>NZ_CP045298.1:0-940000 GCF_009363115.1 Paenibacillus brasilensis
AGGGAATTTTCCTGTTTTCACCTGATGTCCACGCTCACGTGCTTCTTGCTCCGTCAAGCCGACACTCGCTGCCTCAGGACGTGTATAGATACAACGCGGAATCAGATGGCTTGGTACACTGTGAAACTCTTCCCCTGCCAGGTGATGAACTGCCTGCAAACCTTCATGGCTCGCTGCGTGCGCCAATTGCAAGCCCCCGATGCAATCCCCGATTGCATAGATATGCGGTTCATTAGTCTGCAAATGCTCATTAACCGAGATGAAGCCACGCTCTACCCGGATATCCGTATTTTCCAGACCGATATTTTCCACATTCGCCTGACGTCCCACCGAAATGAGCAGCTTGGAGGCGCTGAGGGTTTCGGTTTCTTCCCTTTTTTTCACGTCAATCTGTATGCCTTCCTCATCCTTGCTGTACGTTTCAGCCAGTACCTGCGAGCCCGTCAGCACCTTCACCCCACGCTTGGTTAACAGGCGCTGCATTTCACGCGAAATATCCTCATCCTCGGTTGGAATAAGCCGATTGGCTGCCTCAACTACTGTAACCTCCACGCCAAAATCATTCAGCATGGAAGCCCATTCCACCCCAATGACACCCCCACCTACGATGATTAGGGACGCCGGTAATGCTTCCATCGTTAACGCTTCGTCACTACTCAGAATAAATTCGCCATCCGGCTCTAATCCAGGCAGCACGCGCGGGCGTGATCCCGTTGCAATAATGAGCTGAGCAGGCACGATGGTCTCCATTTCACCATCCTCAAGCTCCACAGCAACTGCCCCGCTTTTTGGAGAGAATATAGACGGTCCAATCACGCGTCCCTTGCCGCTCAGTACCGTGATTTTATTTTTGCGCATCAAAAATTGAACGCCCTGATGCAGTTGCTCTACAACGGCTTCCTTACGCTCTTGCACTTTAGGAAACACGAGCTGTGCACCTGACGTCTCGATACCATATTGCGCGCTTTCCTTAATCGTTGCATATACTTCCGCGCTGCGCAGCAAGGCCTTGCTTGGAATACAACCACGATGCAGACAGGTTCCGCCAAGCTTGTCCTTTTCAATAATAACGACTTCCTTACCTAGCTGGGCTGCGCGAATCGCCGCCACATATCCCCCGGTTCCCCCACCTAAAATAGCAACATCACAATGTATAGTCATGCTTCTCCTCCATTAACATTGATTATATATACCTTATTGTACTCTCTTTATTTCTTTGCACAAAATATAGCGTGTATGCATACACTACAGACCATCCGGCCAGCTCATCCAAGCAGTCTCTCATATATTTTTCAACAGCCTATTCGTACAGCGCATCCCGTAATTTGGTAGACATCCTTGGGTTTTGAGCTGATTTGGCTCGCAACACATTGCGAAACGATTCATTTTGCTTGCGTAGTAGCTCCAGCTCTGTCTCCAGCTCAAAGATCAACTCCTGTGCTTGCGGGCTTATCAGCCCTTGCTCCAGTAATGTTCTTTTTCTGGCACTATAATCCGCATCTTTTTGGTTCATGCCTGTCCCCTCTTCCTTCTTTCCACTACACTTCACCATATCATGCCCGTGGCAACAGAGCAATGACGACCACATTTATATTCAAAAACAGATATACACAAACATGTCGAAAAACAATATATTTTCTCTGGTCTGCATGCTACTCATTATGGTAATCTATAATGGCCTTTTCTTTCGGAAAATGATGATTCACAGCGTTTATGCGCATGTTACAGAGAGGGGAATTCGCGTTGCCTACAGGACGAATTACGATTATTACAGGCCCCATGTTTAGTGAAAAATCCGGTGAATTGATTCGCCGCTGTCAAAAATTAATCCAATACGGGCACCGCAAGGTGGTCGCTTACAAACCGGCTGAAGATAACCGCTATGCCACGGACGAAATTGTAAGCCGCATCGGATACCGGCTGCCCGCGATCTCTATTCCAAGAAAACTCACAGACGAGCTCGTTCAGCGTATTTTGGAAGAAACGAAGGATGCCGACGTGGTTGCCTTTGATGAAGTCCAGTTTTTCAGCCGTCATATTATGGCTCTCATACAGGAGTTAGCTTATTGTGGCAAACACGTCATTGCGGATGGCTTGAATCTGGATTACCGGGGCAAGGAGTTCGGCTATGTTGGGGGCCTGCTGGCCATGGCGGATGACATCGAGAAGTTGACTTCTTTTTGTGCCGTATGCGGGAGCTCAGAGGCGGTATTTACCCAACGGATGGTAAATGGAAAGCCTTCTACAGTAGGCCCCATCGTCATGATTGGTGACTCTGAGGCTTATGAGCCGCGTTGTCGCAAATGCTTTATACCGCCCCATAAAGTAAACTGCGATTAGCAAGAAAAACGGCTCGGCAAGCAACAACCATCCACGTGATCACCAGTGATTTTTTCCTTGATTTTTTTGGAACGAATGGAGTCATTAGCCCGTATATCCGGTAAAGCTGCACAAGCTTCTAGTTTGTCGTTTGTACACATGACCATGGATTATCGGGGAGGCGTATTTATGAGTTTTTTCAATAAAATCTTAGCAAGTGCAGGAATCGGATCAGCCAAGGTCGATACATTGGTAAGTCAAACCGTGTATGTGCCAGGGGAAGAGCTCAGTGGCATCATGCGTATCAAAGGCGGTAAAACTGCTCAGGAAATCGGCAAAATTGACATCGAGCTCAAAACAGAATATATCGTAGAGCACGATGATAAAAAAAACATCACCACTTGCTGTATTGCACGGGTCAAGGCGTCTGACGGCTTTCATTTAAACCAAGGGCAGGAGCTTGAAATTCCTTTTTCCTTCCGGCTTCCGCTGGAAACTCCTGTCACTCATGCCAATCAGCCTGTGTGGCTGGGAACGGCATTAGATATCGGCATGGCTTTGGACCCGACTGACCGTGACTCACTTAAAATCGAGCCGCATCCCTATATGAGTACGGTATTTGAGGCGGTTCACCTTCTGGGCTTTCGATTCAGTTCCTCCACCTGTGAACGCCATCCCAAGTTGGGACGTGGTGTTCCGTACGTGCAGGAATTTGAATTTGCGCCTGGGCCGGAATATGCACACGATATCGAAGAGCTGGAGCTAATTATGCAGTTGGAACCCGAAGGCGTGCATGTGCTTGTCGAAATAGACCGTAGAGGCAGAGGATTATCCGGCTGGCTGGAGACTGCCTTTGATATGGACGAGCGTCACGCCTGGTTGAGCTTAAGCCGGGAAGAGCTATCCTATGGACCAGATCATATTGCGGATGCGCTGGAGGCATTGATCGACAGACAGCTTCGCTAAGAGACAGCTGCAATCCAAAAATCCCCACCGTAAACTACGGTTGGGGATTTTTAACTATGTTCTTGACTGTTCACATTTGTATAGAACTAAAGTGGCAACATATCCTGTCTTTCTGCCTTACCCCTGCACTCCTTGCATGCCCCGTAGAGGGAACCATTATCATCGGCATAAAAGGTTAATTTGTCTTCTTTTCTACAAAAAGAGCATTTTTGCTTACTTCTGTGCTGTATAGGATCAGACAGCACAAACCCAGGTTGAGCCTGCATCCCCGTTGCATCTGGCGTCTTGTTGGAGCCAGAGGAGGAAAATACCTTAAACTTGGATGCTTTCCCAACGCGGGGCTGTCGGACAGGCTTACGAGGGCGAAATTCAACGACATTGCTGTCTCGCTGTTCATTCACTTGTTCTTTGCTGCTACGACCACGCCGTGCCATAACAATCCATCCCAACACCACCACTAATACGCCGATGACCACCCAAGTTAGGCTATTCCACATGTTCTCACCCCGCCTTTGCTTTAAAATAAAAAAACACTAATAAACTTTTAAAGCTCCGTATTTTGTTGCTCCAAAATTAATTTTAAATATAAATTCCTTCGTTCATCATTATACCATCGAGTGAACACAATCACCATATAAAGGAAAGAGGGATGGATGCAGAAAAAAAACCGCTCTGTAATAGAGCGGTCCTAAAATAACATCAATTGTATATTAATAGCATTCGAATTATACTTTGAATTTGCCAATTTGCCCTTGCAGATCCTCTGCCATTGTAGACAGGTTTCTTGCAGATGAAGCAATTTCCTCCATCGAGGCCAGCTGCTCTTGAGTTGCAGCAGACACGTGCTGTGTACCTGCTGCAGCTTCCTCGGCAATGGCCGAAATTTGCTTGACAAAACCAACAATCTCATCGGTACTTGCCGACATTTGCTCCGAGCCAGCAGATACCTCTTCAATTTCGCTTGCCACTTTATTAACGGTTTCTTGAATCATTTCAAAGGATGCACCTGCATTTTGTACGACTTCCCGACCTGTCATCACATTCTGTCCATTGGCCGCTACCGCCTCAATCGCATGTGCAGTATCCTTTTGAATCAAGTTCACCAGCTCCGTAATTTGTTGAGCAGAATAAGCCGATTGTTCAGCGAGCTTGCGTACTTCACCTGCAACTACAGCAAATCCTCGACCATGCTCTCCTGCGCGGGCCGCCTCAATGGCAGCGTTCAAAGCAAGCAGGTTGGTCTGACTCGAAATATTGGTAATTACATCAATAATCTTGCCAATTTCATCTGAGCGTTCTCCCAACCCAGCCATAAGACCAGCCAAGCTATCCATGGAGTCATTCACAGCATTCATCTGTGTAACAGCCTGCTGAACCATCTGATTACCTTCAGCTGATTTGTGAGCCGCATCCTGAGCTGATGCAAATACATTTTGTGCACGGATAGCAATTTGTTCTACCCCGATGGACATTTCCTCAATCGCTTGAGACGATTTGGTCACCATATCCACCTGTTGGCCCGTTCCTGTAGCTACTTCTTGTACCGTTTCGGTTATTTGTGCAGAAGCTTGGCTATTTTGCTCTGCACTGGCCGTCAATTCCTCTGAAGATGTGGTAACCATTTCAGTCGTCTTACTAACAGATTGAATCAGTTGGCGAAGGTTTTCAGTCATTGAGTTAAAGGAATGTGCCAACGTGCTAATCTCATCCTTACCCTTCACAATGATCGTCTCACCTGTCAGATCACCAGATGCAATGCTTTCAGCAGCACGACTGATTCGCAAAATGGGTTTAGAAATAATTTGGGCAATAATAATCGCCATAATCAGTGCTAAGACAATAGCCGCAATACTCAATATAATGACCAATTGTCTGCCTGAGATAAAGTTGTCAACAGCCAATTTCGTAATCTGTTTTGAGCCATCTGCGTTCAGCTTGATAAGCTGATTTATCGTATCGTTCGCACTATACCATAGCACATAGGACTCTTTGTGCAGAATGCTGGATTGAACATAATCGTTCGCTTTCCCTGCTGCAATCACCTCAGGCAACTTATTCAGGTACGCTGCATATTTTTTGGAAAAATCCTCGTACATTTCGCGTTCTTTTGGAGTGGCAATTAATTTTTCATAGGTTTTTCGTCCGCTCTCGACCTTTTTCAATACCTTATCGTATTCCGCCTGCACCTTCTCCATTTCTGCCGGGTCGCGTTCTACAATAATATTCAAGGAGAGCCGTTCTACATCAGATACGTCGCCGTTCAGCGTTCCCAGGATCGTTACACTAGGCATCCAACGGCTATCGATTTCCATCGAAGTGTCACCCAAGTTTTTCATTTTTGAGATAGATACTAAACTAATGATGATCAATAAAGCAATAACCGCAAGAAAACCCAATAACAATTTTGCACGGATGTTAAATTTCATATTTTCGCTCCTCAATCTCTTTTATAGTAGATATTATATCGACAAGAATCGACAGTTTGTTTATATCAAATTTAAGAGATTTTCAGAACTGTTTCCAATAGGGAAATGATCTTTTTGTATGGGTTAGTGCAGCTCATTTCGGTTAATTTTGTAAACTGCGTTGAGACTATTATATTTCACGATTTCCAACAATTGTTCCGCCATATAGCGAGGAGAGTGCTGAATTCTCCATTTACCCACTCTATGATCATCCCCAGAATAGCATAAGCATAATAACTAGACTGAAGCTCCTGATTTATGTGATTATTCTCCTGTGTATTTATAAGATCCTGTATTGGAAGTTTTTTGAGCTCATTGCAAATCTTTGTCTGGACTCCCGGAAGCATATCTGTTTTCAACACAATTTCATAAAAATTTGCATACTGCGCAATGTGCTCGAAAATTTTAATTGTGGAAGCCACCATGTCTCCCACTACAAAAGTTTCAACCTGACGGTAAGGTTCCCGATAGGAATCAACTAAATCCAGTAGAACTTCATCAATGACCTCTCCCAACAGGTCCTCCTTGTACTGATAATGCTTGTAAAATGTCCCCCTATTGATGTCTGCCTGCCGGACGATATCCGTTATAGTTATATCCTTCAATTCTTTTTCTTTTAAAAGACACACTAAAGATTCCCTCAATAGTTTTTTCGTTCTTCGAATACGTTTATCCTGAACTAATGTTGGATCAGTCATGCTGCACCGCCGTTATTTTAAATTTTATATACACATGATAGAGATACTGTTCAAAAAGCAACAATTTGCTGCATGTTTGCTGATTGTGATTCATTTAATTCTTTGATTATACTATAAAAAGAAGGGAATTATACTTTAGTAAACAGGTGTTCGATAAAGTACATTGCATATGACTGAACATGCGGAGGGATCATCATGAAACTTCAAGGTAAAGTTGCAGTAGTCACCGGAGCTGCCTCTGGGATGGGCAAGGAAATAGCCATTTTGTACGCTAAAGAAGGGGCCAAAGTGGTTGTATCTGATATCCATTTAGATGCGGCTAACTCAACCGTAGCAGAGATTGAATCACTTGGTGGAACTGCTATTGCTATTGTAGCGAACGTTTCCAAAGAAGCAGATATTCAAAATCTAATAGATACCGCTGTAAGCACGTATGGAACGTTAGATATTTTAGTTAACAATGCGGGGATCATGGATAATTTTGTGCCGGCTGCTGATTTGACTGATGAGCTCTGGGAACGCGTATTTGCCATTAACAGCACTGGACCTATGCGTGCCATTCGAAAGGCTCTTCCTATTTTTACTGACAAAGGTGCTGGGGTCATTATTAACATCGCTTCCCTGGGAGGGTTGCAAGGCTCTCGAGCAGGAGCAGCTTATACCGCAGCAAAACATGCTGTTGTCGGCCTAACTAAAAATGTAGGGTTCCAATATGCTAATAAAGGTGTACAGTGTAATGCGATTGCTCCCGGTGCTGTAATCACCAATATTGCAGCTTCCATTAACGAACCCAATGCATTTGGTATGGAAAGAGCAATGACTGGGCAAAACCAGACTCCTAGGGCCGGGGAGGCCGAAGAAATCGCAAAGGTTGCTCTCTTACTCGCATCAGATGATTCCAGCTTTGTAAATGGAACTGTTATTACGGCTGATGCTGGTTGGTCCGCTTACTAAAAGAGTGTAGTTAAACAAAAAAACAGTCCAACACAAAAGTGTCGGGCTGTTTTTTATTGTTATGCCATGATTTTCGGGCACAGCGTTTCTTATTCGCTTCATGCTTTTAATCCTCTTTAGGACACCTTATTCTCAATCCGCAGCTTATCTGCCACCATCGCGATGAACTCTGAGTTGGTTGGCTTGGATTTGGAGATATTAATCGTGTACCCGAACAGGTGTGAGATGCTGTCGATATTGCCACGTGTCCATGCTACCTCGATGGCATGACGAATGGCGCGTTCTACGCGAGATGCCGTCGTTTTGAATTTTTCGGCGATTGCTGGATATAATGTTTTGGTGATCGCACCCAAAATTTCGATATTGTTGTATACCATCGTGATGGCTTCGCGTAAATATTGATAGCCCTTAATATGAGCTGGTACACCGATCTCATGAATGATGGCCGTAATACTGGCGTCCAGATTTTTTGTCTTACCCATCGGCACAACATTGGAACGAATGGATGAAACGGTCACCGGACTGTTGCTGACTAGCTGTGGACCCACCAATTGGCGAACACGATTAGCAAGCACTTCCATGTCAAACGGCTTTAAAATATAATAAGATGCCCCGAGCTGTACGGCTCTCTGTGTAATATTTTCTTGGCCGAACGCAGTCAGCATGATGATTTTCGGCTGTGGAGTCAGGTTCATTTCTCTCAAACGCTCCAGTACGCCAAGACCATCCAGATGAGGCATAATTATATCTAAAATAAGTACATCAGGTATGTTGCGGGATTCTGCGATGCGTTGAAGCACTTCTTCACCATTATAGGCGATTCCTGTTACTTCCATATCCTCCTGATCGGAAATATATTCAGCAAGCAAATTCGTAAATTCCCGGTTGTCATCAGCCAACAATACCTCGATTTTTTGCAATGTACTTCCTCCTTATTGAGTGTTATTCCGTTGGGATTTCTATTTACAGTATATAAATATTTCTTGTCGGAGTATATGATTTCGACATCGAATTATGAATTCCTTCTGTCGAAAATTATTTTTATTTATTTTTTTTATCGTTTCCATTATAATTAATTCTTTATCTTGTTATTATGAGCTAATTCCCGGCTTTTCGACAAAAAAATCTTAAGGCCACTAGCTCGCCTTAAGATTAGTTGTCATGCTCACGTTATTTTGCATGATTCCTGCATCACGCAGCATCCATTCTATAAAACAACCGTAGCCTGATTTCGGATCGTTTACGAATACATGTGTCACGGCCCCGATAAGCTTGCCATTTTGAATAATTGGACTACCGCTCATTCCTTGCACGATTCCTCCAGTCTTCTCCAGCAGCTTTGGATCTATAATACGGATCACAAGTCCTTTGGTTGCTGGCTTATCCTGCTGAGAAATGTGTACAATTTCAGCCTGAAACCGTTGAATCTGCTGTCCCTCCAAAACGGTCAATATTTCTGCGGGTCCTTCCTTTACTTCATTGGCAAGAGCCACAGGAATGGGTTTGGAATACAAGCCATATTGCGGCTCATCGGACATTTTCCCAAAAATTCCGAAGTTCGTATTACGTTCAATATTACCTAATATCCGATGATCTTTGAGAAAATGAGCGCGTTTTTCACCAGGCTCCCCGCTTTGGCTTTTTGCAATTGACGTCACATTGGATTGTACAATCTCTCCGCTTCCCACGACAATAGGGGTTTGAGTATTCATATCGGTAATGACGTGCCCTAAAGCGCCGTATACACCCTGATCTGGTGCGTAAAAAGTTAATGTACCTACGCCCGCAGCCGAATCTCTAATGTACAATCCCAGTCGCCAAGCTTTATCATCTGAATCATAAGCTGGTGTTAGCTTGGTGGAAATCGTCTGCTCCCCACGACAAAGCGTGATGTCGAGCGGCTTCTTGTTCTTGCCTGCTTCATCTACAGCCTCCGCAACCTTTGCCAGACTATCCAAAGGCTTGCCGTTCATATGCGTAATGCGATCCCCTAGACGAATTCCTGCTGTCTCTCCAGGTGACACCTTGCGATCATTACTTTCCTGGATTACATGATGGCCGACGACAAGCACTCCTGATGATTTTACCTTGACCCCAATCGTCTGTCCTCCCGGGTATACCTTTAAATCCGGAATCACGCTTTCTTGGGCCGTCCTCGTGCTTTTAGGGCCAAACCAATCCAAAGAAGCATGTGAAGGCAGCGCTGCATGCACATACTTAGCGTTACCGATAGAACACATAAGAAAAACAAGCAAAAGACCGAGCAATTTGATCCTGGAGTAAAAATTCAATGGCTGTCACGCTCCCTTTGCTTCTTTCGCTTGACGAGTAAAGGTGGTCGCCAATTGCGTACCTATAAGGTAACCTTGCCCCCAGGCTTTTATAACTGTTAATCATTACGCCAACCGCTCTTTTCAGGCTTTCTTTCCTTCCGCCAAATTCAACATTTCCTGTGCGTGATGCAATGTTTTTTCGGTAATCTCCACTCCACCCAGCATACGTGCCAATTCTTTGACACGCCCTTCTTCGGTTAATCCCTCAATTTGTGTCATGGTTCGTCCATCATGAACATTTTTCTCAATGAGATACTGGTGATCTGCCATGCATGCCACCTGCGGTAAATGAGTAATGGAAAACACCTGACAGACAGAAGACAAACGATACAGCTTCTCAGCAATAGATTGGGCCGCACGACCACTTACCCCGGTATCCACCTCGTCAAAAATAAGTACTGGAATTTGATCATGACGAGCAAAAATGCTCTTCATTGCCAACATAATACGTGACAATTCACCGCCTGAAGCGATTTTACCAAGTGGACGAAGCGGTTCACCGGGATTGGGGGAAATAAGAAATTCCGCATTATCAATGCCCTGCTTGGTAGGTCTTACACGTAGTCCTTTATATTCATATCCTCGCGGATCTTCAATCGGATCAATACGCACCTTGAGTGACGTTCTTTCCATTTGAAGGTCTTTTAACTCTTGCTCCACTTGCTCTGCAAGCTCTTCCGCACAAATTTCACGTGCTTCCGTAAGCTCTTCCGCAATTTCCAGCAAATCTGCAAGCAACTGGTCCCGCTTCGCGATTAATTGTTCCAGCCGTTCATCCTTATTTTCCAGCAAGTCGGTTTCTTGCTCAATACGGCTATAGTATTCCAAAATCTGCTCGATACTATCACCATATTTTCGCTGTAAACCGGTAATTTGATTCAAACGTTGCTCCACTTCATGCAGCTTGCCCGGATTAAATTCAATATCCTCACGATACGAACGTAATTGAAATGCCGCATCCTCCAACTGGTAAAAAGCAGATTGAATCTGCTCAGCAATAGGCTGAAGACTTTTGCTGTCGTAGTTTTGGACATCATTTAGTCTGGACAACACATCATTGATCACGTCCAGTCCACCTCGGCCGTTTAACAATTCGTAGGCTCCTGATATCCCATCCATCATTTTCTCACTATGGGATAGCTTGACCCGTTCTTCTGCCAATAATTCATCTTCTCCCAATTTCAGCTCCGCTGCAGCGATCTCTTCCAATTGGAATCGATACATATCCAATAGCTGATAAGCCTTTTGGCTGGAGCTTTGCAATTCCCGTACTTCTTTTTCAGCTTTGACAAAAGCATTGTAGCGCTCTCGATAAATCGCTTTGACCGGACCAATAACCGAATCCCCAAACGTATCCAAAAGCGCCAGATGACGATCTGCACGCAACAGACTTTGATGTTCATGCTGTCCGTGGATATTAACCAGTTGCTCCCCTACCTCACGGAGCATTGTTAAATTAACCATCTGACCGTTAATTCGTGAAGTGCTTTTCCCTTGAACTGTGAGTTCGCGACGGATCAGCAAATGCTCCTCCGGATTGGCTTTAATGCCTTGCTGCTCCAGCGTATTCCACACTGGATGTTTGGCCGGCAGTTCAAACAAGGCTTCCATCTCCGCTTTATCACACCCGTAGCGTACAAGATCGGCAGAACCCCTGCCGCCTGCAATCAGACCGAGCGCATCAATAATAATGGACTTACCAGCACCGGTTTCTCCACTCAAGACGTGAAAACCTTTAAAAAAATGAACATCAACAGCCTCTACAACTGCCAAATTTCGTATAGACAAAGTGACCAGCATTGTTCTTTCACCTCATGATGTACAAATTAAAACGCCTGATATGCCATTAGGAAATGTAGCCCATAAGACGATTCACGATCGCTTCACTGTTCTCTTCGGACCGACAAATAATCAAGATGGTGTCATCCCCGCTAATCGTCCCCATAACCTCAGGCCATTCAATATTGTCCAGCAAAGCAGCAATGGAATTGGCTGTCCCAGGCAGGCACTTCATTACAATCAGGTTCGTTGTATAATCAATATGCAGAAAATTGTCAACCAACGTACGTTTCAGCTTCTGCGCCGGATTATACCGCTGATCTGAAGGCATAGAATATTTATATCTGCCATCATCCATTGGAACCTTAATGAGCAGCAGTTCCTTAATATCGCGTGATACAGTGGCCTGAGTCACCTGAAAACCAGCCTCGCGCAATGCTTCAACCAACTCGTCCTGTGTCTCAATCTCCTGTTGTGAAATAATTTCCCTGATTTTGATATGTCGTTGACCCTTCATATAATCCTCCTGTGGATTAATCTTCATATTCCTCTTCTTCGAGGTCTTCCACTAATGTAATAAGGCGAATCCTTTGCTCGTCCGTATCTACGTACAATACACCCGCACAACCCGGATAGAGTAGCAAATACGGTAAAAGCCTGTCCCGCAATTCAGGGCCGCTCCACTCCATTGGTTTCTTCCGGCGTGACGTTGTAACTATATATGTCGAACCGTTTCGTACAGCCACGTAGTCTATAAACAAACGACTATACACGGTATTTCCATTCACTTTAAAAGCAAGCGGTATTTTCATTTTTCCGCCCACCACTTCATAACCCGCGTTTTCAAGTAAATCCACGCCAGGTCCTTCGTCCAAATCCTCATTAATCGGTATTGTCTTTAATACAAGTGGTTCCGGCTCCTCTAACCATGCACGCAGGCTGTATAAAGCCCATATTGCTAATATCACCCCGATCACAACAATGATAACCGTATCATATCGCGTGTCCATGAACCGATCACCTCATGGACATATTCTAGGACAAGACGTAAAATTCCTTTTCCTCTATACTTCTCATTATAGGAGAACGTAAGTTCGTTGATCAATCCCCCACACCAAAAAGGGGTTCCCTTAAGTTCACCGAACTCATGAGAACCCCTGAATGTTACTTGCGCGACGGACCATTGTTAAAAGTCTGACCTGCTTCCTGAACGATACGTTCAATCAGTGGATGAAAGTCGATTTTCTCCAGCGGTAATTCTGCAACCGGAGCCTCGCCCAATCGCCAATGCACCAAAAATTCAATATTGCCCTCTCCACCCGTAATAGGGGAATAGGCTAAATCTTGTAGCGAGAGACCAATCTCTTTCGCAAACTTCAGGATGGTCTGCAGCACTTCTTTATGCGTAGCAGGATCACGGACTACACCGGATTTCCCGACCTTTTCGCGGCCAGCTTCAAATTGCGGCTTAATCAGAGCTACAATATCAGCAGGTTGTTTCAACAATGCAAGCAATGGCGGCAAAATAATGCGTAACGAAATAAAAGAAACGTCAATGCTTGCAAAGTTAGGAACAGGACCACTCAAATCTGCAGGTGTCATATACCTGAAATTCGTTTTTTCCATGACACATACCCGTTCATCGTTACGAAGCGACCAGTCCAGTTGATTATAGCCCACGTCAATTGCATACACGTATTCTGCTCCATGCTGAAGCGCACAATCCGTAAAACCACCGGTGGATGAGCCGATATCCAGCATTATTCTACCGTTCATGTCCAGCGCAAATTGGCGAATGGCCTTTTCCAGCTTCAATCCTCCACGGCTAACATACGGATGCACCGATCCCTTAACTTTAAGCTCACTATCGCGCGGCACCTTCATTCCCGCCTTCTCAATCCGCTCGCTGTCCGCCAGCACCAGGCCTGCCATAATAGCGGCCTTGGCTTTTTCACGGCTTTCAAAAAAACCTTGTTCTACAAGCAATACATCAATGCGTTCCTTCGGAACAGACATGTTAATCTCCCTTTAGGCAGCCAAGCTGCTGTTGTCATACTTTTTTTTATAATGATTATCGTTTCGCTCCAGGTTCCCCTTATACCGATTGTCCCATGCCATAAGCTGGCTCAGCCGCCCATTGGCGGAGCTTGAGGCATACGGCATCCACGGTGAGCCCCACTTCAGCGCGCTGCTCTTTAATGGAGCCATGCTCCACGAACATATCGGGAATCCCCATAAGACGTACCTGAGCATTTTGAACTTCTTCTTTGGCGTAAAATTCCAGCACAGCGCTACCCAAACTTCCCGCTTCAGAAGCTTCTTCCAAAACGATCAGCTTCGTATGTTGACGGGCCAGCTCACGCAGCATATCCTCATCCACAGGCTTGAGGAAACGGGCATTAATGACACTCACCTGCAAGCCTTCGCGTTTCATCGCCTCCGCAGCCTCTGTCGCTACCTGAAGCATCGGCCCAGAAGCAATTACAGCGTAGCCATCACCTTTGCGCAAAAACTCCCAACTGCCGATAGGTATAGCTTTCAGTTCTGCATCCAACGGGACACCCACCACATTAACACGCGGATAGCGATAAGCAATTGGGCCATCGTCGTAGTCAAGCGCAGTTTTCATCATATGGCGCAGCTCATTTTCATCCTTAGGCATCATAAGCACAAGATTAGGGATATGACGCAAGAATGCTACATCGAACACGCCATGGTGCGTTTCCCCGTCAGCCCCGACAAAACCTGCACGGTCAATCGCAAACATTACATTCGCATTATGACGGCAAATGTCATGTACAATTTGATCATAGGCACGCTGCATAAAAGTAGAGTAAACCGCAAATACCGGCTTCAATCCCTCCATTGCCAACGCAGCACACATTGTAGCGGCATGCTGCTCCGCAATGCCGACGTCAATCATCCGTGTAGGGAACTCCTTACTGAACGGTACCAAGCCTGAACCACCAGGCATGGCAGGCGTAACCGCTATAATACGTTCATCCTGCTCAGCCAGTTCAATCAGCGTTCGTCCAAATATTTCCGTATACATGGGGTTGCCCACAGCCTTGAGTACTTGACCGGATTCTATTTTGTACGGACTGATTCCGTGCCACTTGTGTGAATCTGTCTCCGCAGGCTTATAGCCCTTACCCTTTGTTGTTACAACATGCACTAACACAGGACCAGTGACATTATCGGCCTGCTGGAAGGTTTCGATTAGCTTCGGCAAATCATGTCCGTCAACCGGACCGAGATACGTGAGACCCAGTTCCTCAAACAGTACGCCTGGAACCATCATATATTTAAGACTGTCCTTGACACGGCCAGCCGATTTGGCAAGTTTACCACCTATTGCGGGTATTTTTTTCAACAAAACTTCCAGCTCATCCTTCGCCCGCAAATAGTGACGATCCGAGCGGATTTTGCTCAAATAATTATGCATGGCTCCAACATTCGGCGCTATTGACATTTCATTGTCATTCAGAATGACCATCAAATTTTTACGTTCATGACCAATATGGTTCAGCGCTTCAAAGGCCATGCCTCCAGTTAATGCTCCGTCTCCGATCATCGCGATAACTTTATTGTCCTCGCCCTTCAAATCTCGTGCCAAAGCCATTCCCATCGCCGCTGACAGAGACGTGCTACTATGACCAGCTTCCCAGACATCATGCTCGCTCTCGCTTCTTTTTACAAAACCACAAAGCCCATCACGCTGACGAAGAGTATCAAACCGATCCATTCGCCCTGTCAATATTTTGTGCACGTAGGCCTGATGTCCAACGTCATAAATCATCTTGTCCTTCGGACTGTTATAGCAGTAATGCAGGGCGATTGTGAGCTCAACCACTCCCAGATTTGATGCCAGATGCCCCCCAGTCACGGACAGCTTCTCAATCAAAAAGCTCCTGATTTCCTCGGCTAGAGAAGCCAACTCCTCAACCGACAGTGATTTCAGATCGCCTGGTTGCTTTATGTGTGGAAGCAGCACGCATATCTCCCCGCTTTCCTTCAAGTTTAATGTTGTAAAGTTAACAAATATTATATCACACTTTGTGACCTTGCTTAAACGCAGACAAGTCAAAGCCGCTTTAACCGTATTAATTAACCGTACTAATGATCACGCTTCATCAAGTAATCCGCAATCTCCAGCAAACGCGACGAATCCGGTATAGCGCCTTCCAATAAAGCCTTTTTGGCTGACGCCGTGAGCTTCTCCACTTGCTGCTGAGACGCCTCCATACCAATAAAAAACGGATAGGTCACCTTTTCCTGCTCAACATCACTTTGCGTTTTTTTTCCCATTTTGCTCTCATCGCCTATAAGATCCAGTATATCGTCCTGAATTTGAAAAGCCAAACCCAGATCGCGTCCAAATTGGCGAAGCGCTTCTAACTGATTGTTGTCCGCTCCGCCGATCCGTCCACCTGCCAAGAGAGAGAAAATGATCAAATCAGCGGTTTTATGGAGATGGATGTACTCCAGTTCCTCGATACCTGTCAACCCCTGCTCGCCGGACATATCCGCGACCTGACCACCTACCATGCCCCGTGCCCCGCTCATTTCGGACAGCTCCTCTACGATGGACAGTAGTGCATCAGGTGAAACGCCATGAAGCCGACCTGCTTGTACAACGCTGTAAAAGGCATGGGTCAGCAATGCGTCTCCCGCAAGGATAGCAACTGCTTCGCCGTATACCTTATGATTTGTTAGCTTGCCCCGACGGTAATCATCATCATCCATAGCAGGCAAGTCGTCGTGAATGAGAGAATACGTATGTACCATTTCTACTGCACATGCCACCGGCAGCGCAGCCTCCCTGCTTCCGCCAAACGCTTCGGCAGCCGCGATCACAAGCAGAGGCCGCAGCCGTTTTCCGCCTGCGGTGAGTGAATAACTCATAGATTCTCGAAGAACTGCGGGAATATTCCAATGGGCGGGAAACTGCTCGGTCAACGCAGACGAAACCGCGTCTGAAGTCCTGGTCAAATATTCCTTGAATGACGTTCTATTCAACCCCTTCACCACCGTTTTCATCCAATCCGCCACCGAATGGCTTCTTGCGCAAATCTCCATCCTCTTCCACGATCATTTCAATTTTACGTTCGACCTGTTCCAGCTTCTGACTGCAAAGCTGAGATAGCTTCATGCCACGCTGGAACAAATCAATGGCTTGCTCCAGAGGAACGTCACCGTGCTCCAGTTGCCCGACAATTTCTTCAAGAGCGGCCATGGCCGCTTCAAAATTTAATTCCGTTTCATTCGCCACTGTGCTTCGCGTCCTCCTTCATTCCCCATACTTGGCAGTCCAACTGCCCGTCACTCACTTTAATCTTGATGGAATCTCCCGGCTGTACGTCTTTGAGCGACTTGATCAGCCGTTTTTCATGCTCATCATATACCAAGCTGTAGCCTCGGGCCATGACCTTGAGTGGGCTCAGCGCATCCAGTTGGCGAATGCCCGCGTGCAGCTGTTGCCGCCCCGTTTTCGTAATTGCACGTATCGCTGACTCCAGCTGACGCTGCGCCATATCTGTCTGCTTGCGCGCCGAAAGAATTTGTTCACGCGGGTTAAAACGCTCTAGTACCTGACGCATACGGGCGTTTTTTTCTGCGTTTAAGCGCGCACGATTGCCTGCCGCACGGATCAGCCGCTGATGCAGCATGTCCATTCGCTCCGCATGCTGTAGCATGTAGCGGCGCGGATGCAGCAGCACCGGCGAACGCTGCAGCCGGGCCAAGCGTTCACGGCTGGTTTCCAGCCGTTGCCTCAGGGCGTTGCGCAACCGCTGCTCCCGCTGGAGCAACTGATCCCGCAGTTCTCCCTGATGAGGCACAGCCAGCTCGGCCGCTGCGGTCGGCGTAGCTGCACGCAAATCGGCCACGAAATCGGCAATGGTAAAATCCGTTTCATGTCCGACCGCCGAAATCACCGGGATGGCTGATGCATAAATGGCGCGCGCAACCGCTTCCTCGTTAAATGCCCATAGCTCTTCCAGCGAGCCGCCACCCCGCCCGACGATCATCACCTGCGCGTCCTGCATGCGATTCATGGCTTCAATCGCCTTGACGATGGAGGGCCCAGCCCCTTTGCCTTGCACAAGCACCGGGTACAGCACAATTCCCGCCTGCGGATATCGCCGTTGAAGCGTCGTGATAATATCCCGCACAGCCGCCCCGGTCGGCGACGTAATCACGCCTATCGTTGTCGGGTGAGCCGGTAAATGACGCTTGCGGGCAATATCAAATAGTCCTTCGGCATCCAGCTTTTGTTTGAGCTGCTCAAAGGCAAGATAAAGACTTCCGATGCCGTCGGGCTGCATTTGGGTCGCATAAAATTGGTATTGTCCATCCCGTTCGTACACAGATACGTTTCCCCGGGCAATAACACGCGTACCTTCCTTAGGCACGAAGGGGAGCCGCTTATTATGAGTCGCAAACATAATCGAACGTATGCGGCTCCCCTCATCCTTGAGTGTAAAATACATGTGACCACTCGAATGATGCGTAAAGTTAGAAATTTCCCCGCGTATCCATACGTCGGAAAGCACCTGATCCGTTTCCAGCTTCATCCGGATATAACGATTCAGGTCCTTTATAGAGTAAATACGCTGTTCAGCCACAGACAACCGTCCTTATGCCAAACCGTGCGAACGCTTGGCCGCTACGAGTGTATTTTGCATCAGCATGGTAATCGTCATCGGGCCTACTCCGCCGGGAACAGGCGTAATCGGACCGGACACTTGCTTCACGCTCTCAAAATCAACGTCACCCGCCAGCTTTCCGTTCTCCAGACGATTCATTCCAACATCAATAACTACCGCGCCAGGCTTTACAAACGATGCATCAATAAAATTGGCTTTGCCGATGGCAACGACCAAAATATCCGCTTGCTGGCTTAACTCGGCGATATTCGCTGTGCGGGAGTGGCACATCGTTACTGTAGCATTTTCCCGTTGCAACAATAAGGATACTGGCTTACCTACGATATTACTGCGACCAATAACGACCGCATGTTTACCCGCTATTTCCACTCCTGCACGCTTGATCAACTCAATAACACCAGCTGGAGTACAGGGCAACAGGCTATCATCACCGATGACCAGATTGCCTACGTTTACCGGATGAAATCCATCCACGTCCTTCTCCACAGCAATGGCATCAATGACAGCTTTTTCCTGAATGTGCTTGGGCAGAGGCAACTGTACCAAAATTCCGTGAATATTACTTTGATGATTCAGTTTGTCCACCAGCTTCAGCAATGCTTCCTGCGAAGTATCTGCTGGCAGCCGATGAACCTCGGAATAATAACCGAGATCATGGCACGCTTTCTCCTTGTTTTTAACATACACCTGCGAAGCAGGATCTTCACCTACCAGCACAACAGCCAATCCGGGTTGAAACTGGTGATCTTTCAGACGAATGACCTCTTGCTGAATGCTTGCGCGAATATCCTGAGAGATTTGTTTACCATCAATGATCGGTGCTGACATGTTTATTCACTCTCCAACCTGATTCAGTAGTGTCAACTTAAAAACGTGCTTTTAACTGCTCCAGCTCTTGTATCACTCGTCCAAGTACACCATTAACAAATTTGCCTGACTCTTCGGTACCAAAGTGCTTGGACAGTTCGATGGCTTCATTGACTGCCACCTTGGCCGGAACATCCTCACGGAAAATCATTTCATATACGGCAAGTCTTAATATTTGACGATCCACACGTGAAAGTCTGCTGATCTGCCAGCCTTTAAGATAATCCACCAACAGCCCGTCAATGGCTTCCTTGTGCTCCCACGTACCGCGCACATGCTCCAAAACGTACGTTCTCAACGCTGCTGCGTTTTTGATAACAACTTCCGCTTCGTTCTCCTCAGCGGCTTCCTGAAGCAACATATCTACCGCTGCTGCTGCATCCACTTCATTCATTTCCATATGGTACATGCTTTGTACCGCTAATTCCCTCGCCAGACGTCTTTTCATGCCCTGCCTCCTACGCTTGCCTGTATCTATTTTTCATTTTAACCATTTTCACAAAAAAACCTGTGAACGCATCTCCAAAACGTTGGGCGCAAAGAAGCTACAGCTCTATTTTGGAGAACACGTATCACAGGGTTCATTTAAAAGGACGCCAACGCTGCGACAGCCAGTCACTCCATTCCTTCCAAGGGAGGAGGGAACCGAGCTCTGAATCACTACGCCTTCCTAGCGTATATCCGATGAACACCATCAATGCAAAGAACAACATATTCCAAAAGCCTGCCCACAAATAAATAAAACCAAAAAAAATCCCGGCCGTGATCCCCGTGATCCGGCCCTTGTAACTTCCCCATATTTCTTTCCAGGGCATCAGGGAAAATCACCTCTATTCCACACGACTCTTAAAGCTTGGTGACTGAGAAACATTGGCGATGTACACGGACACATTGGACACAGGAATACCTGTAATTTCCTCCACATGATTGTGTACCCCCTTTTGTACCTCGGAGGTTAACGCCGGAATGGAGCTTTCCCCGTCCACAACCGCCCGAATCGTAATATCAAGTCCCGATTCCAGCACGCGAACGCGTGCCTTCAAATCCTGCATCCCACGAAATCGGGATGATGCTTTGAGACACAGATTTTCAATGGTGTCCACCGAAATCTGAATGTCGCCGTATTCCGTTCGTTGATCAATCGAATGCTGCACGGATTGATTCCGGCGAATAGAGATATAAAAAACCCGGAGACTCAATAGCAGCAGGACACCTGCAATAATCAAGCTGGCAAACCATACGACTCGCTCGTCCTCAATACTTAAAGCATACGGAATGGCCCCGCTTAGCAGGAGGATGGCGAGAATGGAAATAATTCCGATACTCAAGCTGTACAAGAACAGCAGAAGTCTGTCCATAACTTTGGCCACGAAACGCACAGCCTCCTTAAATTAGAGTAAACCCTCGACCCAATAGGGTCGGGGGTTTGTACAAAGTATCGCTCTATTTAACCCGTCCGGCGCCCAGAACTTCCGGCTCTTCTACTTTTTCGGCACTTTTGAATTGAACATCATGAATTTGCACGTTCACTTCAACAACGTTAAGACCTGTCATGGTTTCAATGGAACGCTTAACATTATGCTGAATAGCAGCAGCCACCTCAGGCAGACGGTTACCATACTCAATAATGACAGAGACGTCTACGGCCGCTTCACGCTGTCCGACTTCGACTTTTACACCTTTGGATAAATTTTTGCGGCCCAGCAGCTCGGCAAACCCGCCTGCAAATCCGCCACTCATTCCCGCTACGCCTGGTACCTCAACGGTAGCCAGTCCGGCAATAACTTCAATAACTTCCGGGGCAATTTGAATCTCCCCAATTTCTGTACGTTCGAATTCGGTTGGCACTGTGCTCATACCTTCAACACCTTTCGGTCAAAATAAGTTTCATTCCAGCTTTGGATATCAAAGCAGACATGCTCACTTATTATCCATACTATATCATTTGGCGTTCATTATGACAATCTGAGGAAATATACCGATTAAACTTCGTTTTCCTCCAAAAATTTAATATCAAAATCGCCTTTAATAAAGGTCGGATGCTCCAGCAAACGCTGATGAAAAGAAATCGTTGTTGGGATACCCTCAACGGCAAACTCAGCCAAAGCCCGCTTCATTTTGGCAATCGCATCCTGCCGTGTAGGTGCCCATACAATCAGTTTGGCGATCATGGAGTCATAATAAGGAGGAATGCTGTAACCAGGATAAGCTGCGCTGTCTACGCGCACCCCAGGACCGCCTGGCGGCAGATAAAATCCGATTTTACCCGGTGCAGGCATAAAATTGCGATCCGGGTCCTCGGCATTAATACGGCACTCTATCGCCCATCCATTGATAGCAACATCCTCTTGTGTAAAGGACAGGGAATGCCCTTCAGCGACCGAAATCATTTCCTTAATCAGATCTACTCCGGTCACCATCTCCGTGACAGGATGCTCTACCTGAATACGTGTATTCATTTCCATAAAATAAAATTTATTGTCCGGACTCAGCAAAAATTCCAGCGTGCCCGCACCAGAGTATTGCACAGCCAAAGCTGCGCGAACAGCTGCCTGCCCCATTTCTTCACGAACATCCGGTGAAAGTACAGGACATGGTGCTTCCTCTAATAGCTTCTGACGGCGGCGCTGTACAGAGCAGTCGCGTTCACCCAAATGCACGACATTACCGTGCTTGTCCGCTATGATCTGAATTTCCACGTGCTTCATACCGGTCAAATATTTTTCCAGGTACACACCCGCATTGCCAAACGCTTTTTGCGCTTCCTGCTGGGCCGTAGTAATTTGCTGAATGAGGTTATCCTCATCCTCAGCAATACGAATCCCCTTACCGCCGCCACCTGCAGTGGCCTTGATAATTACCGGATAACCGATATCGCGTGCAATGCTAATCGCATCCTGCAAATCCTCGACCAGCCCGTCTGAACCCGGAATAACCGGAACTCCGGCATCCTTCATCGTCTGCTTGGCTACGGCCTTGTCTCCCATTTTGTTAATCGCTTCAGGAGAAGGACCAATGAACGTAATATTGCACGATTCGCAAATTTCAGCGAAGTCGGCATTTTCAGCCAAAAATCCGTAACCTGGATGAATGGCATCACATTCAGTCAATGTAGCAACACTCATCAGATTCGTAAAATTCAGGTAGCTGTCCTTGGACAGCGTCGGCCCAATACAGTAAGCCTCATCTGCGAGACGCACATGTAAAGAATCCTTGTCGGCTTCCGAGTATACGGCAACCGTTGAAATATTCATTTCGCGACAAGCGCGAATGATACGAACCGCAATTTCTCCACGATTCGCGATCAATACTTTTTGAAATGTCATGACTTTATCCTCCCTAGGAGCAGTCCTGCTGAACCCTCAAAAACGGGCCCAAGCAAGCTTCTTACTCCGGTTTCACAAGGAACAATGGCTGGCCATACTCGACCAGTTGTCCGTTTTCGGCCAAAATTTCCACAATTTCGCCCTTCACTTCAGCTTCCAGCTCGTTCATCAGTTTCATCGCTTCAATGATACATACCGTTGTTTTATCGCCTACTTTGCTGCCGATACTCACAAACGGAGCCGCATCCGGGGATGAAGAACTATAGAAAGTGCCTACCATCGGAGATACGATTTTATGTAGATTACTTGCATATTCCTTGGTTTCCCCAGCAGTTGCATGTCCAGCCTCGAACTGTACTTGTGGATTCGGAATAGCAGCTTGCGGTGCGACTGTATAAGCAGGTGCTGTCACAGGTGCCTGTACTGTAACAATCTCGCTTTTGCCCGGTTTGCGGATCAACAGGCGAGTTCCTTCATTTTCAATTTCAAGCTCATGTACAGACGTTTCATCCACCAGCTTGATCAATTCCTTAATCTCACTTAATTTAAACATCTCTATTAATCACTCCTTCAGCATTTTGCCAGTTGCTGATACATTGTTGAAACAGCTTTATGTATTATATCACAATCATTAAAAATAGAAAGAGCCCGGGATTATGCAGAAATCCGGGCTTTTTCGCGATTTTTGTCTTATTGTGTAACATACTGCACACTGATTTTGTCCTGCGTTACATTCAGTTCTTTCATGACTTTATCAACAATGGTTACTGCTTGTTTGGCGTCCAATTTTTCACTCAGAACGACTACTTTGTATTTATCAGCATCTTCCTCACGCACAACCGCATTGGCAAACTGCTGTTGAAGCTCTTCTTCAATTCCGGTAATTTTAGCCTGTTTATCTTCCAGCACATGTAATTCCTTTTGCGCCTCTGCGGCTTTCTTTGGTGTACTATCGTTCATTGCCGTTGTTAGCTCGTCATTTTTCTTTTGATTTTCCACATCCCGTTCCAGCAAATAGTTATCAATTACAGCCGCTGCTGTAGGTTTGGCCTCTTGCTCCGTGGCTACCTGATCAAGTACCTGCTGGTCGGTTTTGGCGGTAGAGGTTGTTTTATCGTCACTTTTTGCGGTTGTGTCCGTCTTGGCCGCAGTAGTATTTGGATCAGATGCAGTCGCCTGAGTGGTACTGTTAGCTACCGTATCCTTATCACCCTTTGAGGTTTCTGTTCCTGTGTCCGACTTCGTAGAAGAAGCTGCTGCATCACCAGTGACTTCTCCATTGGTCACTACTTCATTCACTTTTAGCTCATTCAATTGCTCTTCTGCCTTCGAAGCTGCTTCCTGTGCTGTATCTTGTTTATTCTTGCTCACTTGCTCACTGTCTGCCACTGGCGGGTTGGCCGGGCTTGAATCCTCCGTAAACAAATAATACGCAGACAGCACGACCATCAAACTCAGCATGGACACCAGCCAAACGGTTTGTCTTTTATTATTCATGTTCCGTCCTCCATATTCATTAATGGTTTAAAATATTAACTACTTCCCATTTAAGTCCCATATTATCCCTGCTTGCGCGGTACAACTGAGATTTTGTAGGAAGGTACGTTAAGTCCCTTTTGTACAGCATCAATAATGAGCTGCTTCACCGTAGGGTTTTCTGCCCCCATGGCCACAACAAGCACTCCCCTCACCTGCGGCTTTACCTTTTTGGTAACAATCGGGGTGTGCTGACCTCCTGACGATTCATAGGTGACAATCTCTCCATCGCGTGTATATTGGGTGGTATGCCGTTGGCCGCCATTAGCGTCCGTTTCGTTATTTTCTTCCTGCATATCCTTCACATTACGCTGAACGATAACCTCTTCGGTGGAGTCTACGGTAACCATGACATCGACCGTTCCCACGCCTACAATCTGCTCCAGCATCTGCTTCATGTTGTCCTCAAAAGCCTTCTCAATCCCGGCAAAAGAACTCTCTTCCCCTGCCGTTGTCTCTAGAGCAGGTTCATTTTTCATCATGCCGGGCGGTTCACGCCCTACGTTTTCCGGGTCCACCTTTTTCACATTCACGAACGAATTAAACAGCATTATTGCTACACCGATCAGACCTAGAATAAGTAGCCAGCGAAATGAATTGAACCTCTTGGCTCCCTCCTCCCCTCCCCCCATCCATTTCTCCAGCTTTTTCATCCATTTGCCCATTTCTGCTCACCTCCTGTTACCATTCATGTGTCCCGTTCTGTGAAAGAAGCACCTGAATATTTTTGCTGTCGATCCCCCATTTTTCGCGTAGTAATTCTGTGATTAAACCAACAGCTTGTGTATTCGTTGCCGTTGCGTCTTTAGCGCTTTCGGTAGGATTCCGGGCATTCGCTTGCGTACCTTCAGCTTGATTGGAAGCATTTGAAGGTGTTGGCTCTACGTGGATTTGGACCGTTTTTTCAGCAACAGGCTCTACCATAATGGGTTTGGTGTCTGCACCAGGCAGGACGTTCGTGCTTTTCTTTTCATTTTCTGTTTGCTGCTCCGCTAATTTAACCACAACCGACTGTATGCCTGTTCCAGTCTTTAATCCCGATTCCTTCTGTTCGATCTGTGCGAGGGTAACTTGAACCGACTGAATGGGCAAGCGGGTATACTGCTCCAACTGGGCTTTCATTTCCTTGGCTACCTCTTTGCCGGCCCATTGCATGGAGCTCTGCTCCTGCTGTTGCTTCAGCTTGTTGCCTTTTGCTAAAATTTCCTCCAATGTCGGTTCCCTCTGCCCCATCTCCGCCTGACGTTGGAGATCAAATGCTTGCCCCAAAATCTCCGAGGGACTGGTACTCAACAGGCGCACGACCGGAGAAAGCAGCGTCAGCAGAATAAGCAGACTGAGCACGAGCTTGACATACCTTTCCATAGATCGGCTCGGTAAGATCATATCGACAAAAGAAGCCAGCAGCACAATCAGCACCAGTTCCTTGAGCCAGCCTCCCAGCCAGGTCACGTCACTCCCCCTCCCTCCCGTTAGACTGCATGCATTCGTTCACCTCATCATGACCGTCATATTGCCTGCAGCGAGCATCACAGTAATCGCCAGGAAGGACATTAATCCTACAGCTGCCAATGCCGCGAAAACATAAATCATACTCTTGCCAATGGCATCCAGACATTCCACAATAGGTGTATCTCCCAAAGGCTGCATGATCGCTGCAGTCACTTTATAAATGAGAGCTAGCGTCAGAATCTTGAGTGCAGGAAAGGCGCACAGGAACAAAATAATAATGACTCCTACGAGGCCAATGGCATTCTTAACGAGCAGCGATGCTGAAATGACCGTATCAGTCGCATCTGCCAATGCCTTGCCTACCACCGGAACAAAGCTGCCTGTAATATATTTAGCTGTGCGGATCGTTAATCCATCCGTAACCGACGATGTCAAGCCCTGTACCGAAATGACCCCTAGAAAAATGCTCAGAAGCACTCCCAGCACCGCTACTCCAGCGTTCCGCAGCAGATCGGCTAACTGGGTCAGCTTGTATTTGCCCGTCAGCGAGTTGACCAGGTACAGCACGGCCGAGAAGAAGAGCAGCGGGAAAACCAGCGTATGAATGACTGTCCCGACCGTGTTGATCATAAAAATGATCAGTGGATGGGTGACTGAAACCGTTACGACGTTACCCATGGAGGCCAACATGGTAAACAACAGGGGCAACATCGCCATCATGAAGTGAATCATGCTGTCAATGGCTTCTTTGGCATAACCAATGGCGACACTAAAACTGTTAATCGCCAGGATGATAATGACCATGTACACGATTGCATAGGCGACTTTACTGACCTGCTTGCTTTCAAAAGCACTTTGCAGCGTTTCCAGCACCATACTCATAATGCTGAGCATAACAATGGTGACGAGCAGTTTGGCATTTACCCGGATTTCATGAATGAAAAAATCAGCGATAGCGCTCAGTACACTCTTAATGCTAAATCCTTCACCGCCCGGAAGAAGCATGTCCATGAAAGAAGGCGTCTTCTGATCAGGGAAAAATCCGCCATATTGCTGCATTAGCCCATCCCAATAGTGTTCAACCTCATCTTTTGGCATTTGCTCCGCCTGTTGCCTGATCCATTCGTTGGTAGGTGTATCTGCAAAGAGGATCGCAGCCGAGGCGGACCAGAGACATAGCAGCAAAATCGCAATTACTTTGAGATTCGGCATGCCCCCCAGCCTTTTCATGGCATCACCCCCTCAGGCGGGCATCAGCTTCAGAATCGTGTCAATAATAATGCTGATAATCGGGATAGCAAGCACCATAATGAGAACCTTTCCCGTAAGCTCAATTTTGGAGGCAATGCCGTCCTGTCCCGCATCCCGAACGATCTGCGCTCCAAATTCGGCGATATAAGCAATTCCGATAATTTTCAGTACGGTTTTAAAATAAATCATGTCCATACCTGAAGATCTGGCCAACCGCTCAAGCACGCCAACTACGGATCCGATCTTGCCAATCAGCAGCAAGAAAATAACGATTCCTGCAACGGTTGCAATTAAAAAGGCAAACATCGGCTTCTGTTCCTTTATGACCAAAATAAGAACTGTGGCAATGAGCGCAAATCCCACCACCTGAATGATTTCCATGTATCCACCTACTGAAAAAGAAAGATTGATTTGATCTCTTGCAGAAGGTTATCCAGCATTCGCACCACCATGAACAGCACCACAACGAATCCGATAACCGTTACCCAATGGGCCATATCTTCCTTGCCCATTTGCTTAAGTACGGTATGGATCATGGCGATGATAATGCCGATTCCAGCAATCTGGAAGATCGCGTTCACTTCTAAATTCATTCGAGCACCCCGCTAATAGATCAAAATGACGATCAATGCTCCGATCAGCAGTCCCAGGCTTCTGCTCATGCGCTCGTATCTCACCTGATCCGCCTGCGCCTGCGCTTCTTCATGGGATAGCTGTTGGATAGTTAGCGCAATATGCTTGATCTGGTCTTCACGGTCGCTGGTTCCGAGGCTGTAAGCAAGCTGCCGCATCGCCTCCTTCTCGGCCTGCTGCATAGAGGAACGGCTCCACGAATCTTCAATCGCTTTATGCAAGCTTTCTCTGGCGGTCATGCCAAAAGAGGGATGCATCCAGCGTGAGGCTTGCTTAAACAAGGTTCGCAGCGGCTCCCGCAGCGGCTCCCCCGTCTTGGCGAAAGCATCCGGCAGCGGAGAAACCCCGTAGGAAACCTCCGTGGTCAGTCTTTGCAGCGCGAGAATCAGCTCCCTGATCTGCCGCGGCCTCATCGCAAACTGCCTTGCCCGCTGCCAGCCTGCCAGCGTAGCAGCCAGTATAACCAACGCGGCTCCCAGCAGCTTAAGCATAGGATATGCCCCCGTTCTGCCCATCTACAGGCAGTGTCAGCCGACGCTGCTTGGCATCTGCCAGCCGGAAGGAGACGCCCCGGCTCGTCCTCTCCAGCATGACATAGAGCTGAAATAGCTCCTGCCCTGTAGTTAGCCCGGCCAAAGCAGAGCGGGTCGCCATTTCAGCTACATCGCGGCCATGTGCTGAGGCAATGACTGCGATGCCCGCATGAAGCGCTTCACGCACCGCCTCGGCATCCTCAGGTCGCCCGATTTCATCGACAATAAGCACATCCGGTGACATCGAGCGAATCATCATCATCATGCCTTCTGCTTTCGGACATCCGTCCAACACATCGGTGCGAGGTCCGACATCAAAACCGGGGATACCCTTGTGACTGCCAGCAATCTCGGAACGCTCGTCTATAATGCCTACCTTGAGTCCATTTCGTCGTCCCCCATTACTTCCTACTCCTCCGTAGCTTAGCTGCCTAGCCAAGTCCCTGAGCAGAGTCGTTTTGCCATGCTGAGGAGGGGATAAGATGAGGGTATGCCGGATTTTCCCGAACTTTTGATCCGCTACATAAGGCAATATCCGATCAGCTATACCGGGAATTGCCCGGGCAATTCTTACATTAAAGCTGCTTATGTCCCTCAAATGCTCCACTCGTCCCCTGCTAAGCACGGTTCTTCCCGCCAGCCCAATGCGATGACCGCCGGGGATCGTAATAAAGCCTTTGCGTAGCTCCTCTTCCATGGTATACAGGGAATGATTGCTGATAAAATCCAGCAAACGGTGGGCATCCTCCCGGTTAGGCTTATAGGCTTCCACATGGTTCAAAGTCAGTCGACCCGCGGACGTTACAAAATGGTGTTCACCATTTGTGTTAATTTCCAGCGGCCTTCCTTCCCGGACACGAATTTCTTCCAGTTGCTTAAATACCGTTTCTGGAAGCTTTCCGAGTATACCGTGCAACGGTTCGGGAAATAACTCCAGCCATTCCATACCGATGCCGCCCCCTCACAGTTGTCCTTTTTCTTTAAGACAAGTCTATGGCTGACTCTCGCTTTTTATGCCGAAAATATATCGAATACCTAGTCGGAAATTTCACCGCTTCTATCAGTACTTAACAGCCCTCTCCATCACTTGCTCAAGCTCCGTTGCTTCATTTCCAAAAATAAAAAAAGAGCACCTCAAAGCCTTGTCGGCAAAGGGATACCCTTGGGCAGAAAAGATAGATTTACAGCCAAAAGAGGCTGCCTCACAGTCAGACTCAGACTGCTGGACAACCTCTTAACCTATCACAATGTTCTATGATTATAAAACTATAAATATGAAACGTATAATACACTGTGCCTGTGCACAGTAGTTTTCTTAACGACGATCCTTCGGTCCACCCACAAATGCTTGCTCCTCTGTATCCAGGTTGTATGCTGTGTGCAGCGCCTGAATAACCTCGTGAAGCTTACCAGCCTCAATGACACACGATACTTTAATTTCGGATGTGCTTACCATTTTAATACTAACGCCTTGCTCTGCCAATACAGAGAACATTTGCGCCGCAACCCCTGGATGACTAACCATGCCTGCGCCTACAATGGATACTTTCACCAGGTTTTCCTCAGACGTCACTTCACGGTATGGAATCTCTTCGCGAATACCTTCCAGCGTCTTCAGCGCTGCTTCACGGTCCGTTAGAGCTACTGTAAAGGAGAAGTCCGCTTTACCAGCTTCAACCCCGCTCTGTACAATAATATCCACATCAATTTTAGCTGCCGCCAGTGTTCCGAATACTTTTGCCAGTACACCAGGGATATCGGCGACGCCCAAAATGCTGATTCTTGCTACATTTTTATCATATGCAATCCCACTGACTACAACGCCCTGCTCCATTACTGCATCCTCCTTTACGACCGTTCCTTCATTATGGTTAAAACTGGACCTCACAATCAATGGTACCCGATTATGTTTGGCATATTCTACCGCACGGGGATGCAACACAGCGGCACCCAGATTGGCTAATTCCAGCATTTCATCATACGAAATTTCTTTCAGCTTACGAGCAACCTTCACGATTCGGGGATCTGTAGAATAAATACCGTCTACATCTGTGTAAATTTCGCATGCATCGGCTTGGATCGCAGCCGCAAGCGCAACCGCCGTCGTATCAGAACCTCCACGTCCCAGTGTCGTTATATCTCCCTCGGCAGACATCCCCTGGAAACCGGCTACAACGACAATCTTGTTGCTGCTCAGTGCATCCAGCACACGCTGGGGCTGAATGTCCGTAATCCTTGCCCGACCAAAGTCAGATTCAGTACGGAAGCCAGCTTGCCATCCCGTAAACGATACCGCTTCGTGACCCAACTGCTGAATGGCCATTGACAACAAAGCAATCGAAATTTGCTCGCCTGTCGTCATCAGCATATCCAACTCACGTGCGGGCAACTGCTCATTCAGCAATTTGGCCTGGTCAATTAGTTCGTCTGTCGTGTCTCCCATTGCGGAAACGACCACTACACATTGATGCCCTTCACTCTGTTTCTCAACAACGCGTTTTGCCACGCGTTTCATGCGTTCCGTATCACCGACGGAACTGCCTCCGAATTTCATGACATACAAAGACAACGATATTCACTCCCTCAGACTCAACAGTATGTAACCTTGAGATGGCACAACCGACTCGAACGTGACATCCTGCGGCATAAACTTTAGTACAGTATAATACGAAAGTGCTATGTGGAGCCAATGTTTTTTAATCATAAGTCCTTATAAAAATATCCCCTGCCCTTAACTAGGACAGAGGATTCTAAAAACTGGGAAAATTATGCGCGAGACATGTATTTGCCGTCACGAGTATCAATTAACAATATGTCATCTTGGTTAATGAACAAAGGAACCTGAACATTCAGACCTGTTTCCAGTTTGGCATTTTTAGTAGCACCTGTAGCCGTATTACCTTTAATACCTGGTTCGGTTTCAACTACTTTAAGCTCAACGCTTGTAGGCAGGTTAATCCCCAGAATTTCTCCGTTATAGCTGACAATATTTACATTCATATTTTCTTTTAGGAAATTAAGTTCCCATTTCAGCTGATCGCTGGACAATGTGAACTGATCGTAAGTTTCGTTGTCCATGAATGTATGATCATCTGCACTTGCATAGAGGTAAGATACACCACGATTTTCGATTTGGGCACGACCAATCGTCTCACCCGCACGGAATGTACGTTCAACGGTGTTGCCGTTACGCAAGTTTTTCAGCTTGGAGCGTACGAACGCTGCACCTTTACCCGGTTTTACGTGTTGGAAGTCCAGCACCGTAAAGATATCTCCGTCTACCTCGACGGTCAAACCTGTTTTAAAATCATTAACATTAATCACTAAAATACCCCTCCTACAGGACTGTTATCGTTATTAAACGACTGTAAATTCTTTGCTTGAATGTGTTAATACTTTGATGCCGTTATCTGTAATAACGATATCATCCTCAATTCGCACGCCGCCCAATCCTGGTACATAAATACCTGGCTCGACCGTTACAACCATGCCCGCCTCCAGAATATCATCACTGGCCTTCGACAGACGTGTGGATTCATGAACTTCCATACCCAGACCATGGCCTGTACTATGTCCGAAATTGTCTCCATAGCCATGACTTGCAATGATATCGCGGGTCAGCGCATCCGCTTCACGGCCCGTCATGCCAGGCTTAATATGTTCCAGTGCGTGAAGCTGCGCTTTGAGCACAATATCATAGATTTCACGCAGCTGAGGCGCCAAATCCCCTTGTGTAGCTACTGTACGAGTCAGATCGGAACAGTAGCCATCCAGCAATGCGCCAAAGTCAAACGTAATCAGCTCGCCTGCTTGTACCAACTTGGCACTGGCTACCCCATGAGGCAATGCGGAACGAACCCCGGATGCCACAATCGTGTCAAATGAAGAAGACGTAGCTCCTTGCTTGCGCATAAAAAATTCCATTTCCAGATCCAGCTCACGCTCGCTGACACCCGGTTTGATGTAAGGTAAAATATGTGCAAATGTGGCGTCTGCCAAATCCGCTGCCCGCTGCATCACTTCCAGCTCTTCTGCATCCTTGTACACTCGCAACTTCTCCACAATACCTGACACCGGAACCAGCGTAAGAGGCGACAAGTTTTCGCTGTAAGCTTTATGCGTAGCAACAGATACATCGTCTTGCTCGAAGCCTGTTTCACTGATCTGATGGGAGGACAGCAGCTCTTTCACTGTTTCCATGACCTGCGCAGCGTGCTGCACCACCGTAAACCCTTCAGCTTGTTCGGTCGCCTGCGTCATATAACGAAAGTCGGTTAGCAGGTAGCTATGGGATTCCGTAATCAGCACATATCCGGCCGAACCTGTGAAGCCTGTCAAATATCGGCGGTTGACAGGGCTAGTAATCAGCATAGCACGCAGATCATGCTCACTCAGCGCCTGCCGCAGCTTTAACACCCGGTCATTCTTCATCTTTCATTCCGCTCCCCTCTGTCAAATAACCAAATGCTATTTTAACACAGGGGATAGGTGCTTGAGAAGTTTTTGTTACGTTCAGTCCCCGGCTTTCTCAGGCTCGCGCATTCTTTCATCCGTATACTCCACAGCAACCGTGTAGCCAATAAACAACCCCCACAGCAAAAACACGCAAACTTCCGTATATATAGAATTCCATGTTAGCCGATTAGGAGGATTCATCATCCCAAGCTTGGGACCCGTTAATACAAATAAAATAACCCACCAGACCAGACCGTAGACAATGCCAGGCATAGGTCCCTTAAATCGGCGAAACATCAGTGTGTATATTAATGACGCTATAACGGATAATGCGATAAAAAACAGCAAGCCTACCAGATGGCCCGCTGTTGTTTTCATGAACGAATGCTTGAAAAACGGCTCTGCCAGAAAACCGGGCGCTACCACCGTAAAGTGCAACGCATAAAACAGCCATCGTATCAATCCCCAGAGCAAACCTGCAAAAAAGGCGAGCTCAAGTGCAAAGGGAATGAGTGGTGTATGTATTTTACCTGACTGTTGTCTGTCCCTATTGCTGTTATTGTTATGATCGCGTTGGTCGTGTGATTCACGGGACTGCTCCTGACCATGCCCCACCTTAGGTACGGAGTAAGTTTCACTCATATCTTTTGTTCCCCTTTCATGATGCAATGCTTATTTCCACTAAAAAATACTTGTTGTGAAATGGAAAAGGCTTCATTTCCGTTGGATTCATGTATTCCTAATTTGCTAGGTAGTATGCTCCAAAGGAGTGGGTTTAACACTAAAACGTGGTGAGTTCTTGTTACATGGTGGGCTGGTGTGGTGGAGAATTGGTGATGACTTGTACTGCGCTCGTTGTGGCCGCTACGCGAACGGATCATTCTTCCGATCGCTGTTGCCTCGAACATGCTTCTCATAAAGGTTTAAAACACGATTTTACTCCCCCACTCAAAACAAATCGAGAGGCGGGTAGCAGCGGAAAGCTCGGAATCGTCTGAAGAAGCGCTAGCGTTCGCCTTTATTCACGGATTTTAACCTCTACATCTTGTATTCAATCCAGGGAATAACAGCCATCGGAAGGATGATCCGAGCTTGGAGCGCTCTATATTCCACCTATCCATTTGCCGCAACTAGATATTCCCTCCCAAATTCGATACAATATACAAAAAAGCACGTGTAAAGAGAGGTGAGACGGTTGTCACAAGCATCCAAGCCTGTAAGTTATGGTGGTCAGGCAGTTATTGAAGGTGTCATGTTCGGCGGCAAGCGTGTCAATGTCACGGCAGTTCGCCGCAAAACCGGCGAAATCACATATCTGGAAGTACCGCGCAAGGAACTATCCTGGGTATCCAAATTTCGTAAAATACCCTTGCTGCGGGGAATTGTAAGTATCATTGATTCCAGCGCCAAGGGTACCAAGCATTTGAATTATTCAGCCGATGCCTATGCAGATGATGAGCTCGACCCAGAAGAACGTGCGGAACAAAAGAAAAAAGAAGAATCCCGCTGGAGTCTTAGTATGATCATTGGTGTGGCGGCAGTCGGCATTTTATCCTTTTTGTTCGGTAAAATTGTATTAACCCTCGTTCCGGTTGTTGTAGAAGACTTCCTGTTTAAAAATCTATTTCATGAGCAAATATTGCATAACCTCGCTGAAGGAGCGATTAAGCTGATTTTGCTGCTGGCCTATTTATGGGGTATTTCCCAAACTCCATTGATCAAACGACTGTTTCAATATCATGGTGCAGAGCATAAAGTAATTACTGCATTTGAAGCAGGAGAAGAATTAACCCCGGCCAACGTGCAAAAATATAGCCGACTGCATTACCGTTGCGGAAGCAGCTTTATTATGCTCACTGTGATTATCGGGATACTCGTCTATTCCCTGTTTACGTATGATAATCTGTGGGAGCGTATGGGACAACGGCTTCTGCTGCTTCCGATTGTATTGGGCCTTTCTTTTGAATTTCTCAAGCTGACCAATGCCATGCGGGAAATTCCGGTACTTCGCTATTTGGGCTACCCCGGCCTGTGGCTGCAACTGCTGACTACCAAAGAACCGACTGATGATCAAGTAGAGGTATCCATTGCTTCTTTCAAGCGTATGCTTGAATTGGATGCTGAGTTGGAAAATGAACCTGCAAAGGAAACCTTCAACAGCCCGGTTCTTGATCCTGTGAAAGGATGAGTAAATGATGAACAGACATGCGGTTATTTTCTGGCTTACCCTTGCTTTAGGTGCATATGGAATTGTGGATATGGTATGGAAAGGAAGCTTGGGCTTTCTCATGAGCTTACTGATTCCCGTGTTTGTTTTTACAGTTATTTTTCTGCTATACAAATACTTGCCAGAACGACGAAGCAGTGTTCCCAAAATTAAGCCCTCTGCGCGTACGATGGCCAAGACAGCCAATTCACGCAAGCAGCAGACTCCGAGCAAGCGCAAGGCGTACCCTTTTCATGTCATTGAAGGTTCTAAGGGAAAAAATGAAGAGGAGCAGCCTAAGTATCATTAGTCAGGCAAAAATCATTTATGATGCAGTTAAAGGAGCCACCCCCGTGTGCATGAAAGTATGTCCGGGGAGAGGCTCCTTTTTTTCCTTCTAAATCTAATTCAGTTGTTAGGTAGTGACTATTTCATGGCGTACATTGTATTTTTCATCAATTGATACTTGCTGTACTGCTGTTGATAGGATGTGATGCTCCATTTGTGGAAAAAGGCTTCCCCTGCCTGCACACCGGAAGCATACAACAAATCACTCTGTTCAGGAGAAATGTTGAATTGCGCGGTGCGGATACCCAACGTTGGGATTTTGATTGTCCGGTACCGGTTCTCCTGCTCAATATATCGTTCATCGTGTGCCGATAGCATCGTGTCAAAAATAGCCTGCAGCATTGTCAATGGCCCCCGGATATAAGAAACCTTGGTTTCCGTCCCCGTTTTGCCCACCATCTGAAATCCTACCGTTGGAATCGTTTTTGCTTCACGTTCGTTCACAGGCTCATCAAACAGCCACAAAGGCAGATTGCTTAGCAAAGCTCCATCAACAACAAAAACAAATTGTTGGGAAAAGGTTTTCCCCTTGGCAAGTGCAGAATCAAGTCTTAACATCACCGGATCAAAAAAATAAGGGATACTTGTGCTCATTCGAATGGCCTTGGAGACCTCCAGCGAAGAGGGGGTGATCCCAAAGCGTTTGATATCCTCAGGCAGCACCAAAATGCGACCATTCGTGATGTCTGATGCAATAATACGCAGCTTGCCAGGGGGCAAATCTGCGAACGTACGCACTCCCTTGGCCCGCAATAGCTCACGCACCCAGTGCTCCAGTGCTTCCCCAGAGTAGAGCCCTTTTTTCAGAAAGATACGAGTAGCCGGTCCAATCCACTTAATGTTAAACACCGGAGAACGCCGCAACAACTTGACCAAGGGGGTTTTCTCTATCACGGCTTTCATTTCATCTGCTGAGTATCCAGCTGCCAATAAAGCAGCGACAATAGCCCCTGATGATGTACCGGCTACACGATTGAATACTATTCCATGCTCCTCCGCAGCCTTAACTGCACCTGCCAGCGATATACCCTTAACCCCTCCACCCTGGAACACAGCATTGATCAGCATAGATCAAAAAACCTCCGTTCTCTTGGGAGTAAGCAGTTCTACTGCTTATGTATGAGAACAGAGGCCTATATAGAACCTATTTGAACCAATTTTTATCACATTTGATAATAATTTTGAAGAAGTTGAATGAGTCCGTAAGGATTTTTGCGCAAATGCTGTGCACTAAAGTAAATATCCCCTTTGACCTGCTTATAATTTTCGTTCAGTTCAAGCTGCTTAATGAGCTCTTGAGCAGTTTGCCAGCCCTTTTCCGGGGTGCCGATTTTATATGGGGAGTGACCAATATACAGCTTAACATCTGAATTTTTGACCTCATTGGACCACCATGCGACAAGCTTGTCATAACCCGCCGCCGGGAACCCGATACTCCAGTAAATTTGTGGAGCTACATAATCAATCCAGCCTTTGTTGATCCAGGTCCGTACATCTGCAAAAGTCGTATCATATGCTGTAACGCCTGCCTTTGTGTCTGAACCGGTTAAGTCCTGAGACTTGTTGCGCCACACCCCGAAAGGACTAATTCCGAATTGAACCTTCGATTTGCTTGCATGAATGGTTTTGCCCAACTCTTGCACGAAACTGTTCACATTATCTCTTCGCCAGTCGCCCTTGTTCGAAATTTTGTTGGCGTTATATGCTTTGAAGGTCGCATCGTCATCAAAAGTTCCGCTGTAAGGGTAGAAATAATCGTCTAAATGAACGCCGTCAATGTCGTATCCGTTCACTACTTCCATAATCGCAGAAATGACGTGCTCACGTGCGGCAGGAATCCCCGGATTGATGTACAACTGGCTGCCATTCTTAACAATCCACTCTGGATGCTGGTTAGCTACATGGTTTGCAGCCAATCCGCTGGTTGTTCCTGTAGAGTTAGCGCGGAACGGGTTAAACCAGGCATGAAATTCCATCCCTCGCTTATGCGATTCGCTGATCATAAATTTTAAAGGATCATAGCCCGGATTTTTACCTTGCGTGTTCGTCAAATATTTACTCCACGGAACAAGACTGGATGGATAGAGCGCATCCCCACTGGCACGAACCTGTACAAACACCGCATTAATGCCCATGCCCTGCAAATCATCAAGCATTTTAGTAAACTCCTGCTTTTGCTTATCAGCACTACCTCGGGCCGCTGAAGAAGGCCAATCTCCATTAATCGTAGAAATCCATGCTCCGCGCATGGAAGTCGAAGCCTTCACTTGAACGACATTTCCGTTTGCAGAGCTTGAACTGTTCTCGGTCGTAGATGTAGACTGCGATGCAGGAATCACCTGCCCATCATCGCTGGCACCCTGGTTATTACTTTCACTTTCCTGATTGACAGATGCAGACGTATCTGGAGTAATGCTGTTTCCCGCAGAAGTCTCTCCACTTGTAGATACACCTTCTTTGCCACTGCTCAACGTGATAATACGCTTAGTTGCCTGCCAATCTACTTTTAAGCCCAATTCTTCCCCTACAAAACGCAGCGGAACCATGACTCTTCCACTCGTCATACGGGCAGATGCGTCCAATCGAACAGACTTACCATTCACGGTTGCGCTCTGTCCACCGTTCTCCATAGATATATTTTTCTCCTTCGCTGTAATCGTTACCGTACCGGATGATTCCAACCAATTCACCTGAGCGCCCAATCCCTCACTAATCACCCGCAAAGGAACCATCGTTACATTGGCTCCCTGTACAATATACGGTGCCGCATCACTTTGCAGAGACTGTCCGTCCAACATAATCTCAATATCTCCGTTTGGAGCCGCTTGAACTTCGGGCATAATGGCCGTCTGTACTGCCAAAAGTAAGCCAGCAGCCGATACCCCTATTTTCTTCCAATTCATTTTGCCACAATCCTCCGCTAACCCAGTTAATTTTAACCCCTATCTTGTCCTGCTATATAATGGATAGACGCTAATAACCGGACGTTTGTTGCGGCCTTTGCAAATAAAAAAAAGCATTGTCCGTAAGGACAGATGCTTTTTAGGAATCCCCACTCAATTCCTTGTGTATATCATGAAGCTGGCGCAAGCGATCCTCATCCCGACGGAAATATTCGACCAATGTTTCAATGCGGGTGATGGAATCCCAGCTCAAATGGTGCTCAATACCTTCCACGTCTTTATAAATCAGGTCCTTGTCAACCCCAATCATATCCAGAAACTGCTCCAATAGCTGGTGACGGTCTACTAACCTTTTTCCAACCTTTTTCCCTTTGGGCGTTAAAATCAGTCCCCGATATTTCTCATATACAAGATAATCGTCCTTATCCAGCTTCTGAATCATCTTGGTAACGGACGAAGGATGAACCTCCAGCCCCTCTGCGATATCCGAGACACGAGCGTACCCTTTCTCATCAATCAGCTGGTAAATGCGCTCCAAATAGTCTTCCATGCTTGGCGTTGGCACTTATTTCCCTCTTTTCTGTAATTGAACGGGCGCTACCGCCTTCATTTCCTGCGTTAAACCTACATATGTAATGATACATGTTATCATTGTCTATTGGCAAGTCTCCTACTACCCTGGCTCACAGCTATTGCCATGATTTGTTCAATTTAAGCCGGGCACACTAGTGATGTTGTCCTGTATCGTCTATCCTGCGACATGAGCTTGAGATGGAGCATGAGTCTTTAGTTTTATTCGGAAAGGAGCGTTATCCATGTCTACACTTGAACGTACTCCTGTCCAAAGCAGAGAAACCAGGACGTTCCTGCCTGATCTGGTGTTTTTTGAGCCAGACGCACTGAATTATCCCAAGGGCCAGCGTATTATGGATTGGGTAAAAGCCAAGGATATTCCGTATCGGATGACTACCTCTCACAACCGGATTACCAATTTACCGGGTGAAACTGAAGTTGAAAAGTACCGAATGGCCAAAAAAACTCTGGTCGTCGGTATTCGGAAAACGTTAACCTTTGATCAGTCCAAGCCTTCGGCCGAGTACGCTATCCCCATTTCGACGGGTTGCATGGGACACTGTCACTACTGTTATTTACAAACAACTTTGGGTGCAAAACCGTATATTCGCGTGTATGTCAATACCGACGATATTCTGAACGCAGCTAAAGCCTATATTGAAGAACGTGTCCCTGAAATCACCCGTTTTGAAGCAGCTTGTACCTCCGATCCTGTTGGTCTGGAGCATATCACCGGATCACTCGGGGACTTGATTCGTTTTATGGCAGATGAGGAATACGGCCGACTGCGTTTTGTTACTAAATATCATCATGTCGATCCTTTGCTGAATATAAAGCATAATGGTCATACCCGCATCCGTTTTAGCATTAATTCCGATTATGTTATTAAACAGTTTGAGCCTGCCACTTCACGTTTTGAGGAACGGATTGAAGCGGCGGGTAAAGTAGCTCAAGCAGGCTATCCACTGGGTTTCATTATTGCTCCTATCATCTGGTATGACGGCTGGGAAGAAGGCTATGGTGAGTTGCTGCGCAGACTGGGAGAAACTTTATCCCAGCATGCCACTACAGATTTGACATTTGAATTAATTCAGCATCGCTTTACCAAAACATCCAAAGCTGTTATTGAAAAACGTTACCCGAAAACCAAGCTCGAAATGGACATGGAGAAGCGCAAGAAAAAATGGGGTCGTTGGGGACAAAACAAATATGTTTATCCGGATGAACAGCAAAATGCACTGCGTGAGTTTATCACAGAGCGCATTTTTGAACATTTCCCATTAAGCCGTATTGAGTATTTCACATAATCAGCATCCAATCCGGGGTAATACGCTGTAAAAACAGCGTTATATCCGTCATATGATCGGTCACGAGCAAAATACCCGTGATAACAAGCAGTATGCCCCCTGTTTTGATAATGATTGAGGTATAACGAGAGGATAGCCGAACAGAACCTGCCAGCAAAGCCAAGGCAAAAAAAGGAATCGCAAATCCAAGCGCATAGCCTGTAATCAGCTTGAACCAGGTATGATGCTCAACTGCTGCCAAAGCGATAATAGCCGTCAGCATGGGACCTATACAGGGAGACCAGCCTGCCGCAAACCCAATTCCGATCATAAAGGAACCGGCATAACCGGCAGGCTTCCATGTCCAACGAAGCTTATGCTCCCTCATTAAGACCAAAGGACGCACCACACCAAGAGATATCAGACCCATGATTAAAATCAGCAGCCCTGCCAACACTCTAAGCGTATCCCCATAATTACCAAACCATTCTCCGAGCAGTCCGACGCTTGCACCGAGTGAATAGAAAACAACCGAAAAGCCCATTACAAAAGCAAGCGTGTGTCCCATTGTACGGTAACGCACCTCTGCCTTATGCCGTCCTTCAGCCAGTTCACGGGCCGACATCCCCGTCATATACGATATATAAGAGGGATACAGTGGCAAACAGCACGGTGAAAAAAAAGAAACCAGTCCGGCTATGATCGCCAATCCGGCGTTAACATCCGTCATATTCATGTCCTCCTACCTGTCTTAAGTAAACACGGTCAAACAAGCCCTATTTACTACAACATACGTGAGGAGGAAGTAAAATATGATGCTAGCCAAAAAGCGCAGGCCTCGGCATAAAGCCGCCCGGCCTGCGCTGTTAATTTCACTTCACAATTGCACCATTCGGCATACCTTCCGGTACAGTGGCCAACGTAAGCTGATCACCATACGATGCTGCCAAAATCATACCTTGCGACAGCTCTCCCCGAAGTTTTACAGGCTTAAGGTTGGTCACACAGATTACCTTGCGTCCAATGATATCCGCCGGTGTGTAAAACTTGGCAATTCCCGATACAACCTGACGCTGCTCATAACCGAGATCAAGCTGGAGCTTCAATAGCTTGTCAGCCTTCTTCACAGGCTCACAGGCAATGACCTGTGCGACTCGCAGTTCTACCTTGGCAAAATCCTCAATGCCAATCTCTTCCTTCGCCTCTGGTGCCTCCTGGCCTGCCTCAGTCGTATTTGGTGACTGAACTTGAGTTGTAGCTTCCTCCGGCTTCTTGCCTCCCGTCATGGCTTCCACAATGAAAGCAACCTCCTGCTCCGAGTCCAGACGCGGGAAAATCGGATTGCCTTTGACTAGCTGGGTTCCTTCTGGGATACGTCCATACTGCTTGCCACTATCCCATGTAGTCAGTTCACCCTCGCTGATACCGAGCTGTTCCCAAATTTTAAGGGGAGCTTGCGTCAGAAACGGTTGCAGCAAGATGGAAGCGATACGCAAGCTTTCTACCAAATGCACCATGACGGATGCCAATTCGCGGCGTTTGTTCTCATCCTTAGCCAAATTCCATGGTTGCGTCTCGTCAATATATTTGTTGCTGCGGCTAATAAATTGGCTAATCGCTGTCAATGCCACGGAAAACTCCATGTTTTCCATCGCTTCTTCTACTTTACTGTAAGTCGATGTTGCCATCTCTTCCAAAGCTCCGTCGAATGCTGTTACATTCGCTTCATAGGCTGGAACCTTCCCTTGAAAATATTTGTCAACCATTGCTACGGTACGATTCAACAAATTGCCCAGATCATTTGCCAGATCTGAATTCACCCGATCAACAAAGCTTTCAGGTGTGAAGGTTCCGTCTGCTCCGAAAGGCACCTCGCGCAGCAGGTAATACCGGAGCTGATCCAGACCATAACGATCAATCAACGTTACCGGGTCTACGACATTGCCTTTGGATTTCGACATTTTACCGTCTTTCATGAGCAGCCAGCCATGTGCAAATACCTTTTTGGGCAACGGAAGATCCAGTGCCATCAGCATGATCGGCCAATATATCGTGTGGAAGCGTACAATCTCTTTTCCTACGATGTGTACATTTGCAGGCCAAAATTTATCGTACAGCTCAGTATTAGCAGAGCCATACCCCAAGGCTGTAATATAATTCGAAAGCGCGTCAATCCACACGTATACGACATGCTTCGGATCACCCTTCACCTTAATGCCCCAGTCAAAGGTTGTGCGGGACACTGCCAGATCCTCCAGACCTGGCTTGATAAAGTTATTAATCATCTCTTTTTTACGGGATTCCGGCTGGATAAACTGCGGGTTCTCCTCATAAAATTTCAGCAACCGATCAGCATACTTGCTCATACGGAAAAAATAGCATTCTTCCTTGACCAACTCTACTGGGTGTCCACTATCCGGACTTTTTCCTCCAGCCACATTTCCATCAGCGTCCTTCACTACGTCAACCAGTTGAGTTTCAGTGTAGTAAGTCTCGTCAGGAATGCTGTACCAGCCCTCGTATTCTCCCTTGTAAATATCGCCTTGCTTCAGCAAACGGTCAAAAATGTCCTGTACAACTGTTTTGTGACGTTCTTCTGTGGTGCGGATAAAATCGTCATTGGAAATGTCGAGCTTACGCCACAGATCTTGAATACCTGCCACGATATCATCAACGAAACCTTGCGGTGTTTTACCGGCCGCGCTCGCCTTTTGCTCAATCTTCTGACCATGCTCATCCGTTCCTGTCAAATAACGAACCTCATAGCCCCGCAGCCGCTTGTAGCGAGCCATCGCATCACCCGCTACTGTCGTGTAGGCATGACCTATATGGAGCTTGTCACTGGGATAATAGATTGGTGTTGTAATATAAAACGTGTTCTCATTGGACATGTGTATTCCTCCTGTTTTGTTCATGGCATCCATTTCAGGCCTGTTGCTCCAATTCATGATTTCGACACAAATTGGCACAAAAAAGACCCCCGCCCCTATGGGACGAGAGTCACCTCACGCGTTACCACCCAAATTCCCTGTATCCTCGCAGACTACAGGCTTCACCGGTCACATCTGACCGCCCATTAACGCTGGATCACGCCTTTCCCTTACGATTGCCCCACGCTGTACTAAAAACGGTGGCAAATGCGCTTGAAAAAGGTTCCTCCAGGACCATATTCAGGCTTCACTCCAGACCGGTTTGCAGCTAACTCCGGCTCTCTGTACTGGATTCTTACCTTACTCATCCCTTCACAGGAAAACAATATTAACCAAAATATAACCAAATCCACGCAGCGATGTCAAGTCAGCCCCTTCCCAACACCTTATCATCACGGTCAACCAACCGGTCTTCACCGGATTTATCCAACCGCTTTTGGACAGGTGGAACCAAATCTACCCCCCCCGGATGAAAGGGATGGCACTTGGCTATACGCTTGGCGGCTAGCCATGAGCCTTTAAGCGCACCATGCACCTCTACCGCCTCCAACGCGTACGCCGAGCATGTTGGATAAAATCGGCAGGTAGCCGGCTTTAATGGTGAAATATAGGAACGATAAAACTTAATCGGAGCCTGAACCACTCTGCGTATGGTGATTTTCACTTTAATAGCCCCCGTGGCTGTGAGTGTGACTGCTCGTCTGGCTGAATCCTCCATCAGAATTACTCTTATTATGCCCGTTTTTTTGTTGGCAATCTTTGCAATAACCGAAAATTTCAAATTTGTGCTCAACGATTTGGAACTGATCCGTTGTATCCGTCATCTGCATTGGGCAAAAAGAAATCGGTAAAGTTTTTTGACAGTTCAAACAAATCATATGATGGTGATGATGGTGCTCATTACAGCTTACCTTGAACTTCATTCCATCCTCAAAAGATACCTGCTCAAGTACACCCAACTCCTGCATTACACGCAGATTACGATAAACCGTATCAAAGCTGAGTCCACTATATTTTTTACCCATATATTCATAAACGTCTTTGGGAGACAAATACCCTTCATTCTCGGAAAATAACGTGGCCAGCGTCTTGCGCTGATCTGTAATACGCAGCCCCTGAGCGGACATTGTTGAGATGATTTCATCCTTTGTCAGCATGCGTTTCACCCTCCCCTGTCTGTAGTTTCAGGCTTTCTGATGCAGGCTTAGGCTTGCATCTATTTATTATACCACGATTAAAGTCAATATTATAAGAGGTATTCACACCTGCAAACAAGAAAAAGACGCCCTCCATGACTGCAAACGATCCGCAGCAGGAGAACGTCTATATTCTGCAAGTGATATCTGACTTTTAAACGGTGAATGATGAGACTCAAGTGGTCTTAGCCGGTGAACAGCACCGGTTATTTCATATTAGTTTTTAATAGCTGGCAATGGCATAACGACTACGGAAACTGGCAGGTTACTTCCTGCCGCTGCAGTGAAATACATCTCTACACTTTCCTCAATATGACCCGTACGATACAGCACACTCATTTCATTCGGAGCCTGTATGGAGCCATTCGTTGGGATCCCCACAACCTGATTGTTTACCATCGCATAGCCGGCATATTCGCCACCGCGTGGATTGAAAGCAATCAGGGAATACGGCGCTACATGATCCAGTTTAACTTTGTATACAACACCAAAGTTACCGGCATTGGAAGCAGAAGAGCCGTCCAGACCGTCTGTGCCAAGCAGGTTCGGGTCTACTTTATTATCGCCAAGAACAATACGCTGAGCTGTTTTACCAACCTCTTCCGTATATTGAAGCGTAACATCCGAATTCGCATACGTTCCACGGTTATGAATGCCGTCCTTAGGCAGTTTTGCCAAAGTAGGCAGCGCAGTCAACGGATCTACATTTGCATCTAACACAACAACCGTGTATTGAATAGGTTGATCCGTATACAAGTCAGATAAGAGAGAAATGACCTGTTTTTGCTTAATTTTTTGCGCATTCAAATCCTGTAAAATAACGCGGCTTTCGCCCGGATTCAGAACTGTGCTGGAACGTTTGCTTCCATCCTGCATGGATTGAAAGTAACGCTGAATCGAAGTTTTACCTGCAGCTGTTGCAAACTCAGAAGGTCCGGCAAAACCGGAATTTTCGACGTTCAGATTGGCAGCCGTAATATTATTGTTGGTTGCAATAACGTACATTTTTACATCTCTGCCCGTTTCATTCACATGATGGACGAGTATACGCGTGCTGCCTGATCCCGTTTCCTGATACACGATACCATCCTGGAATACCCGTTCTGGACTGTTAGCACGGATCAGAAGACGTGGGGCAGACGTACTGGTCACTGGAATAGTAGCCATAGTAGGTATCTGACTACCATCTACACTATATTTATCGCCATAAGGAGTAAAGATTTTGTTGAAATCATCTTCCTTGTATAGCAATTCATTCGTAATTTTAATCGTTTGGCTTACAGTACCTGTTGCACCATGCTTGTCAGTTACGGTCAGCGTGATAGTCACATCACCTGGCTCGAAAAACGCCAGTTTCTTGTTCACCCAATCACGCTTGGTGATCGCATTTTCATCATCTGTACTCAGATCCGTAATGGTGATTTTTTCACCCATCTTGTATTCTTTTTTGTCAGTTGTAAACAGAGCCACTGGCGGCTGATTCGGCGGTCTTACCGTAATCGTAACAGAATATGGATCACTCCAGTTCCCTGCGGAGTCAAGAACGGAATAGGTAACTACATATGTACCTGGCTCCTGAAATACGTCCTGCTTGCCTTCCCAACGTTGATTCACAATCGGAAGACCTGTAGGAGAAGATTCCTTCGTCAAATACGTAACCTGGGTTTCGCCCGCATAAATATCTTTTTGCTGAACCGTGAAGGAAGCTTTGGGTTTTTGATTCAAATCCATAATAACCTGTTTAGTCGTATTATTCACAGTATAAGGAATATTTAAGGCCTGTGTAATAGAGGTCAATGGAACCATAAACACGTTCTTTTGTTGGAAAGCCGGACCTTTCATTTGTCTAGCTTCGCCATTAACGGTGTAAACCTTGCTGTCAGTCTTGAAGCGCAGCACGTTTGTCCCCTGGGTGATTACAGTTTCTTTGGTAACAGTGTCATAACTAAACTGTAAGCCGACGCGGCTGACAAGTGAACGGATAGCTACATAGGAAACGCCGTCCTTTACAATCATGGGCTGAGTCGCCATGTATACCTGTCCGTTTTGTTCCATTTTTGCGCTGTTCAAATACAGAATCAATTGATTTGCACCCACGGATGTTGGAGAACCACCAGGATTGGTAATCGTTCCATCCCCACCATATACATCACTGGATACGTTCGATCCGTTGGTTGTATCCGTAGGCAAACCAGACAATGGATCATTGGTCACGCCTGTATTATCAGGTGTTGTCGTGCCGCTTGATGTTCCCGTGCTATCTTGACCTCCGTTGCTATTCTGAACGCCGGATTCTTTGACATTGGCTTGGGCCTTCTGTCCGCTAATCGAATCGGTAGATTGAACGGTCGTTGTTGCTGCTTCTGCTCCTACAGGGGCTACTGCAGCCACCTGAGCTACCGCAAGCGCGGTGAGCATGGTCCACTTCTTGAAATTCATTGTCTGTCTCCTTCTATCCCAAATTATTATCATTCCCGTAAAAAGTCATACTATTAGACGCGTTGGTTACCAAAAAGTTGCTGGGAATTTTGCTGAACATGAAAAAAAGGGAACTTCCTCCTACGAATTCAAAAAATTCAACAGCAAAAAACCGCCGCCCATCTAATCTGATGTGGCGGCGGCTTCATAAACAGGAAAGTGGCTTTTAAGCCATCTTTATTATGACGGACGACAAACCGTATTTTTCTCTGCGGTCTCCAGACGGCCCTCTTCAATGAGTCGATAAGCACGTTGAACCTCTTCTTCAGTAGGAGACGGAACCCCTTCCAGCGGGTACGCCTTGCCGAGCATTTCCCATTTGTATACACCCATCTGGTGATAAGGCAGAATCTCGAACTTTTCGACTCCGTTCAGCGTTCCAATAAACCGACCCAAATTTAATAGATCTTGCTCGTCATCATGAATACCCGGTACAAATACGTGTCTAATCCACATTTTGCGCCCTTGCTCAGACAACCAGCGCGCTGTACTCAGCATACGATCATTGGACTTGCCTGTTAGCTTAATATGTTTGTCATTGTCAATATGCTTAATATCCAGTAGCACCAAGTCTGTTACATTCAGCAGATCTTGGATACGGCCTGCGTCATTAAAGCCGTTACTGTCCAGCGTCGTATGCAAATTCCAGCGACGCTTCACTTCCTTGAACAGCTCTGCTACAAAATGAGCTTGCAATGTCGGTTCTCCACCGGATACGGTCAATCCGCCCCCTGAAGACCGGTAGTAAGCTAAATACGGTTCTATTTCAGCCAATACCTCCTCCAGTGTCATCGGATTACCTTCATTTAGAGCCCAAGTGTCCGGGTTATGGCAATACTGACATTTTAACAAGCATCCTTGCATAAAAAGCACGAAGCGGATGCCGGGACCATCGACGGTCCCGAAGGTTTCCAATGAGTGTATGTGACCTTTCAACATGTTGCATCATCCTTCCCGCATCCGCTATGCGTGCGTCGTTGTAATATATGATAGGTGAAGCCTAATTACATTGTACCGTGGAATGTACGGTTAATAACATCCAGCTGTTGTTCACGAGTCAGCTTGATGAAGTTAACAGCATAGCCCGATACACGAATCGTAAGCTGTGGATAATTTTCTGGGTGTTCCATTGCATCCAGCAGTTGCTCACGAGCAAATACATTGACGTTCAAATGATGCGCATGGCTTCCGAAGTAGCCGTCCATCATCGAAACGAGGTTCGTTTTGCGTGTTTCTTCTTCTTTACCCAGTGCTTTAGGCACAATGGAGAAGGTATTCGAAATACCGTCCAAACTGTGTTCATAAGGCAGCTTGGCTACAGAACTCAGAGATGCCAAAGCACCTTTTTTGTCACGGCCATGCATTGGGTTCGCGCCTGGCGCAAACGGTTCGCCTGCTTTACGTCCATCCGGTGTTGTACCTGTTTTCTTACCGTACACCACGTTGGAAGTAATGGTCAGGACAGATTGAGTAGGCACCGCGTTCCGGTAAGCTTTGTGCTTGCGAATCATACCCATGAAGGTCTCTACCAGTTCTACTGCGATAGTATCTACACGATCATCATTGTTACCGTAGCAAGGGTATTCGCCTTCGATTTCAAAATCAACAGCAATCCCTTTTTCGTTACGGATTGGTTTTACTTTTGCAAATTTAATAGCGCTGAGGGAGTCAGTAGCAACTGAGAGACCCGCAATACCACAAGCCATGGTACGAAGAATATCACGGTCATGCAGCGCCATTTCAATGCGTTCGTAGCTGTATTTATCATGCATGTAATGAATCACATTCAGTGTGTTCATATACAGTTTTGCCAGCCATTCCATCATAGGTTTGAAGCGGCTCAACACTTCTTCATATTCCAGTACTTCACTTGTAATGGCTGGGAATTCAGGCCCTACTTGAACGCCGGATTTTTCATCCTTACCACCGTTAATTGCGTACAACAGGGCTTTAGCCAAGTTGGCACGAGCACCAAAGAATTGCATTTGTTTACCGATTTTCATAGCGGATACACAACAAGCAATACCATAATCATCGCCATAGATTGGACGCATCAGATCGTCATTTTCATATTGAATGGAGCTGGTTTCAATAGAAACTTTTGCACAATATTTTTTGAAGCCTTCAGGCAGTTGTTCTGACCACAGTACAGTCAAGTTAGGCTCTGGAGCAGGTCCCAAATTGTACAAAGTGTGCAAGAAGCGGAAGCTGTTCTTGGTAACACGAGTTTCTCCAGTGACAGACATACCACCAATAGATTCTGTTACCCATGTTGGGTCTCCACTGAACAGTTCATTGTAGTCAGGTGTGCGCAGGAATTTAACAATACGCAGTTTCATAACAAAATGATCGACCAGTTCTTGAGCTTGTTCTTCTGTCAGCGCGTTTTCTTCAAGATCACGTTGAGTATAAATATCAAGGAATGAAGATACACGTCCCAGGGACATTGCTGCACCATTTTGTTCTTTAATCGCTGCGAGATAGCCAAAATATACCCATTGGAAAGCTTCTTTCGCATTGTTGGCTGGTTTTGAAATATCAAATCCATGTTCAGCAGCCATTTGTTTCAATTCATTCAAAGCACGAATTTGTTCGGAAATTTCTTCACGAAGACGAATTACGTCCTCTTCCATAGAGTCAACTTCGAGGCTCTTTAATTGAAGCTTTTTATCTTGGATCAAGAAGTCTGCTCCATACAGAGCTACACGACGGTAGTCACCAATAATACGACCGCGGCCGTATGCATCTGGCAAGCCAGTAATAATACCAGCTTTACGAGCTGCTCTCATCTCATCTGTGTAAGCATCAAACACACCTTGGTTGTGTGTTTTACGGATATGCGTAAAGATATCAATAATACTTTCAGGCACTTCAAAGCCATAGGCTTTACATGCATCAATCATCATCCGAATTCCACCGAAAGGTTGCAAGGAACGCTTGAATGGTGCATCAGTTTGCACACCAACAATTTGTTCTTTATCCCGGTCCAAATAACCCGGTTTATGTGAAGTAATAGTAGATGGCGTATTTACATCTACATCGAGTACGCCGCCGTTTGCCAACTCTTTTTTAGTAAGTTCGGATACGATATCCCACAGTGCAGTAGTATTAGCGGTAGGACCAACCAGAAATTCTTCATTGCCAACATAAGGTGAAATATTAGTTTGAATAAAATCGTTGACGTTGACTTCCTTAGTCCATTTTCCTTTTTTAAAACCTCTCCAACCAGATTGTTGCTCTTGTAAATCTCTCTCAATCACCGACATGTAAATCCCTCCAATTGTTTGGTCTTCCGGACTTGTGATTTTTTTCACTATAAATCAATCTCTTGAGCCCGGCCTTTTCACCGATGCCTTACGCTCAGTGTCGGGACCTTTCTTACACCCTTATTGTAGAATAATGACAGGGTGTAGTATGTGACAAAAATCACAATACCAGTGATTTATATCACTTTATTTTCCCTAGCTTCACGCCTATATCTTTAGCCTTGCCGCTCACCTCCCTTCCCAAACCAACAGGCCCTCTATTATAGAGAGCCTGCATTAGTATTGAACGGGAAAATGCTTTGTTACAAGCCTCTTCGTACCTATATATTATTGGTCAAAACGTCCGTAGAAGGCATTGCGGTATACATCAGCCAATTCACTAACCAGCGGCAATTTCGGATTCGCAGTTGTACATTGATCCTCAAAGGCGCGGTCTGCCAAATAGTCTACACGTGCTTCAAAATCCTTCGGATCGAAACCGAGTTGCTGGAACGATTCCTCAATGCCGAGTGTTTTGTTCATCTTGCGAATTGCTTCGATCAGACTGTTAACCCCTTCTTCAGTGGTGCGAGCAGGCAATCCCAATATACGAGCAATCTCTGCATAACGCTCATCCGCAACAAAATGCGAATATTTAGGGAACGAAGCGAATTTTGTCGGTTTTTTTGCATTGTAGCGAATGACGTGCGGCATCAAGATGGCATTTGTACGACCATGCGCTGTATGGTACTGTCCGCCCCATTTGTGCGCAAGACTGTGGTTAATACCCAAGAATGCATTGGCAAACGCCATCCCTGCGAGCGTGGAAGCATTATGCATTTTTTCACGAGCCAGCTTATCGCCGGACAGAGCCGATTGCTCCAGATACTGGAACACCAGTTGAATGGCTTTAATTGCCAGACCGTCTGTGTAGTCATTTGCCATCACGGACACATAAGCCTCAATAGCGTGTGTCAAAACGTCCATACCTGTATCCGCTACAGCTGTTTTAGGCAGCGAATATACAAACACAGGGTCAATAATTGCCACATCAGGAGTCAGCTCATAGTCAGCCAGCGGGTACTTGGTGTTACCCAGATTTTTGTCTGTAATTACTGCGAAAGAAGTAACTTCCGAACCTGTACCCGAGGTTGTAGGAATAGCTACAAATTGTGCTTTTTGCCCCAGACGTGGGTACTTGTAAATCCGTTTGCGAATATCCATGAATTTTTGTTTCAGGTTATTGAAATCTGTATCTGGATATTCATAGAACAGCCACATGCCCTTAGCTGCATCCATTGGGGAGCCGCCGCCCAGTGCGATAATACAATCCGGTTGGAAACGTCTCATCATTTCAGTACCACGTTCTACCGTAACTGTCGATGGATCTGGCTCTACTTCAGAGAAAACTTCGATAGCTACTGGCGTTTGGCGTTGGTGCAAATAATGAATGACACGATCCACATAGCCGAGTTTCACCATCATAGGGTCTGTGACAATGGCTACACGTGTGATATCAGGCATTTTAGCAAGATATTGAGTCGAATTTTTTTCAAAATAAACTTTGGAAGGTACTTTGAACCATTGCATATTCACCGTCCGCTTCGCCACCCTTTTCACGTTAATCAAATTGACTGCCGATACGTTCGACGAAGTTGAGTTACGTCCGTACGAACCGCAACCGAGCGTCAACGATGGAAGGTTGGTGTTGTAGATGTCACCAATCGCACCATGCGTCGAAGGTGCATTTACAATGATACGGCCTGTTTGCAAACGGTTTGCGAAGCGAGCGATAACGTCCTCATCGTTCGAGTGAATAGCGGACGAGTGGCCCATGCCCCCGAATTCCACGACTTCAGCAGCGCGTTGAATACCTTGTTCAGCATTTTTAACTTTATAGCAAGCCAGTACGGGACTCAGTTTTTCTGCAGACAGTGGGAATTTTGTTCCTACCCCTTCAATTTCAGCGACCAAAATTTTGGTTCCTGCAGGTACGGTGATACCGCTCATTTCAGCAATTTTTACAGCGGACTGTCCGACGATAGCCGGGTTCACTGCACATTTTTCTACATTCATAGCTCCTTGGGTGAGCTTAGCTGCTTCTTCTTTATTTACAAAATAGCAACCGTTAGCGATCATCAATTTTTTCACTTGCTCGAAGATTGGCTCTTCGATAATAACCGCTTGCTCGGAAGCACAGATCATACCGTTATCAAAAGATTTGGAGAGGATCAGATCGTTCACAGCCTGCTTGATGTCCGCTGTCTTTTCAATGAAGCAAGGCACGTTACCAGGACCTACGCCCAGAGCAGGTTTACCGCAGCTATATGCCGCCTTAACCATGCCCGATCCACCAGTTGCCAGAATCAGCGCCACATCAGGGTGATTCATAAGTGAATTTGTCTTATCCATCGAAGGAGCTTCAATCCATTGAATGCAATCAGCCGGAGCCCCATGTTTAACGGCTGCTTCAAGCAAGACACGAGCTGCTTCCGCACTACACGATTGAGCGGATGGGTGGAAACCGAAAATGATTGGGTTACGTGTTTTAATGGCAATCAACGCTTTGAACATGGTAGTCGAAGTCGGGTTTGTCACTGGAGTGATCCCCATAATGATGCCGACTGGCTCAGCTATCTTTTGAAAACTGTCAAAATCATTATCTTCAATGACACCGACGGTTTTTTCATTTTTAATGCTGTGATAGACATATTCTGTTGCAAACATGTTTTTGGTAATTTTGTCCTCATACACACCGCGTCCTGTTTCTTCAACAGCCAGCTTCGCCAGATGCATATGCTTATCCATCCCTGCGAGTGCCATTGCTTGTACGATTTCATCAATCTGTTCCTGATTCATACTCATAAAAGCTTGCTGTGCCCGGTTCGCCCGGTCAATCAACGTTTGAATATACTGCTCTGCGCTTTGCTCTTTTTGGATAACCTCGTTTTTAACAGCCATTTCCCTCATCCTCCTGTTATCTCGTGTATATCTCTTGTTCACGCACTGATCGTAACACAGCTTTCCAAGATATTTTGTGATTTTTTTCACAATCTATTTAAAATTTTATTTGATGAAGTGAATTAAATCACAAAGTTTGAAATTCTGCCACTTTTACCCCCTGTTCTTGCCCCAAAAACTCATAGCGCAGGTATATAATGAATTTGAATTGATCAAGTTGCAGATAAAAAACATAGGAACCAAAGGGGAAATGGACGATGAGAAACCCTACTAACGTAATGGAAGCTCGCGGTAACACCTGTTGCTTCTCGGAGGCCAGCTTCAACCGGCTGCAAGTGATGATGAAAGATCGAGTTATGCCAGAAAGCTCGCATCTGTTCTGGGAAGGAGATACAGCGGATAAGCTGTTTTATATCAAACGCGGACGCGTGAAAGTAACGAAAACAACGGATGAGGGTAAGGAACTTATTCTATATATGTACCAAAGTGGCGATCTAGTGGGTCAAGCTGATCCATTTTTCGGCACTAAGCATTCCTTTTCTGCTGAGGTTCTGGAAGACAGCGATATTGGTGTAATTGATCATACAGACCTGGAGCTGCTCATTTGTCAGCATTGTGATTTTGCTATTGACTTTATGAAATGGATGGGGTCGCATCACCGCATTACTCAGACCAAGTTCCGCGATCTGATGATGTACGGTAAGCCTGGAGCTCTTTGCTCAACACTTATTCGATTATGCAACACCTATGGTGAGCCTCACGGTGATTATATCCTGATTCATAAAAAAATTACGCATACTGACCTTTCCAATATGATCGGTGCTACCCGGGAAAGTGTAAACCGGATGCTAAGCGACCTGCGTAAGAAAAATGCAGTTGAATATGATAACGGTATGATTGTTGTCAAGGATTTGGAAATGCTGCAAGGCGTGTGTCACTGTGAATTGTGTCCACGTGAGATTTGCCGGATTTAATTAATCTTTTCTAATGCAAACGGGAGTGTTCTATGCCATTTTGGCTATAAAACACTCCCTTATTTTATTTCCTATTCTCCCCAAAAAGCAACTAGCGATGTGCCTCCATGATCCATCCTACCTTTAGAACTGAAAGCACAGGTAACTTAGATTACCCATCTCATAGCTTCTGTGGATGACCTTGGCCTTGTTCGCTGGATTTCCACTCCCCATTGCAATAAACAAAGGCACAAAATGCTCTGCTCTTGGTACCGCTTGATGGGCATACGGTGCTTCACTTTCATAACGATCCAAAGCTTCTATATCCCCATTTTGTACCTTGTCTATAACCCAGTCATCAAAATCAATGGCCCAAGGCTCTGTTTTCGTTTCTCCCCATTTGACGATACGCAGGTTATGGACAGTTACACCACTGCCAATGACCAGAATATCCTGTTCTCCGAGCCTGCGCAGTACTTCACCAATGGCATATTGTGCCTTGGGCGAGAGATACGGATTTACAGAAATTTGAACGACCGGGACGTCCGCCTCAGGATACATACGATGCAATAGTGTCCAGGCCCCATGATCCAGGCCTCTTACTTGGTCTGTTTGTACTTCAATGCCCTTTTGTTCGTATAATTCTTTCAGCTTATTTGCCAGTTCCACCGAACCATGTGCAGGATACTTCACCGCATACAGCTCCGGCGGGAATCCGCCAAAGTCATAAATTGTATCATATACGTCATCCGTCGAGCTGATTGTCAGTGCCTGCGTCTCCCAATGGGCAGTGAAAATAACAATAGCCTTGGGTCGAATATGCTTCCCTAATCTCTCTAAAAAAGCAGTATAGTCGGTCTGTTCAATAGCAAGCAACGGTGACCCGTGGGCCAAAAATAAAGCTGGTGTCATATAAAATCCCCTTATCATTCATCGGTTTATTTTTTTTAATAAGTAACTTTATGTAAGTAATAATACATAAGTAATAAGGTCATGTCAATAAAGAGTTTTGCATACACTTAAGGATCAGCCACTGATAAATAAAGATTGATATGGGTATAAAGTCATAGTAATATGTAACTAATATTTTTTTTAAAAATTTACTACATTTTGATACAAAGGACTGGTTTCTATGGAGATACATACCTCTAATTGCCCAAAATGCGGTTCGGTTTTCCGTCAGAATCTTAGAAACCTGTGCAATGCTTGTATCCAAGAAGAATATGTTTTCTTTGACCGCTGCTCCAACTATTTGTGGAAGCACCCTGCTACGCACACCCGTCAACTTAGTAATGCAACCGGGACACCCATGATTTTGCTGATAGACTGGGTAAGAGCAGGCAAGTTTCCCTCCACATACAACCAGCTTGATTATCCTTGCGAGTCCTGCCAATCCTCCATTTATGCAGGAAGGCTGTGCCATTCCTGCCTAGGTACATTCCGTACAGCCGCACTTGATATTCAAACTCGTATCCCACGCCGCACGGTAGCCGGATTATTTTCAATTGCGGGACGCGCCAAAAGCTATTAAGTGTACTATAGCTTGCACACAATAAAAACAGCCTTTTTCTAGAAAAAGGCTGTTTTGCTATGAAAAACGCTTATTTAGTTTGGTGCTCATCTAATCCATTCCTCAGCCCAAAATTGAATCTGCTCCATTACCGGTTGCAGTGCACGACCTTTGGTAGTAAGCTCGTATTCAATACGGACAGGAGTTTCCGGGTATACATGACGAGTAAGAATCCCTTCATTTTCCAGATCTTTCATCCGCTCTGATAACATTTTATCACTCATTGTGGGAATCAGATTGGAAATATCCTTAAACCGCTTGGGGCCGCTCATCATGGATTGTATAATCAATCCGTTCCAGCGCTTTCCCAAACATGAAAAGGCGGTTTCAAAACGCGGACACATTTTTGTAAATTGCGGTTGACCCTCCAAATTTTTCACCTTCTTTTGCATTTCGGTTTGATAAAGCTTTCCTTTTGTTAGTATATATCATTTTAGCATACTTTATCCGGAAAGAAAACACTTTCTTCTTAAATTAAATACCTGCTCCGATAAAGTTGCCGTGACCAAAGCTGATTATACAACAACAAAAGCGACAGGTATATGTCTAAATCGTTAAATAAAAAAACAGGCGGAATCTCTTGGTATTCCGCCTGTCGATCTATTTCATTATAGAGCTTATCGTGACATGATGAATGTCATTATACCAATACTCCACCGAGAGATCTCACCGCTTCGCTTCTACCATATATTGGATTGATAATACCTGTCGAGCAGGCCCAACGTATGCTATTGGCAATGACCTTCAAAATATCTGGCTGGTAATAGGTTGGATATGTTTCATGACCAGGGCGGAAATAAAATATTTTACCGCTACCTCGACGGAAAGTACAGCCTGTTCTGAATACCTCACCGCCTTCGAAGTTACTAATAAATACCAGTTCATCCGGCGTAGGAATATCAAAGAACTCCCCATACATCTCTTCATGCTCCAACAAAATTTTGGTATTTACTCCTTCTGCAATAGGGTGTGACGGATTTACGGACCAGATAATCTCCTGTTCGCCTGCAACTCTCCATTTCAGATTACAACTGGTTCCCATTAGAGCTTTGAAGGGCTTGGAGAAGTGGCCCGAGTGCAGCACGATCAAGCCCATACCTTCTTGTACTCGTTTTACAATACGAGCTGTAACTTCATCACTCACCTGTTCGTGAGCTTTATGCCCCCACCACAGCAGCACATCTGTGGAATTCAGGACTTCCTCTCCCAAGCCGTGCTCAGCGTCATCATGTAAAGTAGCCGTTCGGATAACAAATCTGTTACCAGCCAGGCCGTCTGCCAATGCCTTGTGTATCCCGTCCGGATACACCTGTTTTGCTTCATCATTCAGCTTCTCGTTAAGAAATTCATTCCAAATGGTGACGTTAATCATCAACATTTCCCCCTATTAGGTTAGACCCACCACATCTCGCTCAGCGGTTCTTCAATTAGAACCTGACGAAGGTTGTGAACGGCCTTAGTAAAGCCTTCCTCTACAGACATCAGACCATCTTCATGCTCAATACTTACTACATAATCGTAACCCACTAGACGGAGAGCACTGATAATATCCGCCCAAGTTTTAATATCATGCCCATAGCCCACAGTACGGAACTGCCATGCGCGATCCAGCATATTTGTATATTCCTGCATATCGGTAAGACCATATTTATTCACATTGATCGGATCAATCGTTGTATCCTTGGCATGAAAATGGTGAATGGCTCCTGCTCTACCTAAAATTTGAACCGCTTGCACCGGATCAATGCCCTGCCACCACATGTGACTCGGATCCAGATTGGCACCAATGACCTCCCCTACCGCTTCACGCAGACGAAGCAAGGTTGCTGGCGTATGAACAGAAAAGCCTCCGTGTAGTTCCAGTCCAATTTTTACATGATGATCTGCGGCAAATTTCCCCGCTTCACTCCAATAAGGAATAATTTTGTTCTCCCATTGCCATTTTAGTATTTCCTGAAAATCATTGGGCCACGGAGCCACCGGCCAGTTCGGATACTTCGCATCTTCATGATCACCTGGACAGCCGGAAAAAGTATTTACAACAGGAACTTCCAGCTTCTCCGCCAAACGAACGGTTTTAAGAAACGCTTCATGATCTGCCTGGGCCAAATGTTTTTGCGGATGAAGAGGGTTACCATGACAGCTAAGCGCACTAATTGTAAGTCCGCGGGACTCTACTGCTTTTTTAAAGTTTTTGAGCGCCGTTTCATTGTCCAGCAGCTCATCCGGCTTACAGTGTTTATCTCCCGGATTGCCGCCTGTACCTATTTCTACAGCATCCAGTCCTTGGGAAGCTACATAATCCAGCGCTTCCTCCAGCGAGCGTCCGCCAAACAACACCATAAATACTCCAAGTTTCAAAAGAATTCCCTCCCTGTATCATATGTGAGTAAAGCGGGTTTAATCAAAATAAACTGCTTTTCCCGTACGTGCCGATTCATAAATGGCTTCCAAAATTTCAGTAACAACCAGTGCCTGTTCCGGCTTCACAAGCGGCTCTTTGTCGTCCAGAATGGATTCGATCCACAGACGAGCTTCGCGGTCTGCTTCATTTTCGGTTTCCCCGGAGTAAAAAGCCACACCTCCTGCGTCCAAATCTATTTTCGTGTCAAACAAGCGGCTATTCTTTTCTCCGTTAATGCGCAGCCCATCCTGCATATCGGCTCCGCCTTCCGTACCGCATAGCAATGTCTTGGCTTCGCCAAATTCCACAACGTTTAATGCCCAACTGGATTCCAGTACGATCGTAGCTCCATTTTGCATGGTTATAAAACCAAAAGCAGAGTCCTCCACCTTAAATTCCTCAGGATTCCAAGGTCCAAAGGCATTTGCCGCATTTTTACGATCCCCCAACTTGTGGAAGGTTGAGCCCATTACACTTTTAGGCTTGTAATTATCCATCAGCCAGAGTGTCAGATCGAGTGCATGCGTACCAATATCAATGAGCGGGCCACCGCCTTGCTTCTCTTCATCCAAGAATACTCCCCATGTCGGAACCGCGCGTCGACGCAGAGCGATAGCTTTGCCCAGATAAATTTCACCAAGCTCTCCCTGTTCAACCAATTGCTTCAGATACAAACTGTCATCGCGATAACGGTTTTGATACGCAATGGACAGCTTTTTACCTGTACGGTTGGCCACAGCAAGCATTTCCCGTGCCTGCTCGGCAGTTTTGGCCATCGGCTTTTCACACAGCACATGCTTACCTGCCTCAAGTGCGGCGACCGTAATTTCCGAGTGCGAATCGTTGGGCGTACATACATGAACGACTTCAATGTCCTTATTTTCAAGCAGCTTACGGTAATCACTATAAACCTGAGAACCTTCAGCACCAAACTTCTCTGCGGCCTCCTCAGCACGTTCCGGAATGATATCACAGAAAGCGATGATCTCTGCACGCTTTTGCTTGGCAAGACTCGGCAAATGCTTGCCGTTCGCAATGCCCCCACAACCAATAATCCCGATTTTGAGTGTTTTAGACATGAATATTTCCTCCCTGAGCTGCGTATTGTTGGAGCCAGTTAAAGCTAGTTTCAATGCTTTCGATTGGAGGATTTGAACTGAAATCCTGTTCCACGACAACCCAATCCACACCTGCCTCAATAGCGGCGTCTGTAATGGCCTGAAGCTGTACTTCTCCTCTGCCAAGCTCTACGGTAACTGCTTTTTGCTGTTCGTCACGCGCCATATCCTTTAAGTGAATGATAGGCAAGCGCCCACGATAACGTCCGATGTATTCCACAGGATCATAGCCTCCATAGTATACCCAACAAGTATCCATTTCGACCTGTAACATATCAGCGGGTACTGCATCATATAAAGCATCAAATACCGGACGACCACTGATTTTCTCCGTCAATTCAAAATCATGATTATGATAAGCCAGAATCAGCCCCTGTTCCTTTACTTTTTCACCAATACGATTCAGATTAGCAAAAAGTTCATCCCACTGGCGCTGCTCGTCAGTTAAATAAGGAACGATCAGGTACTTATTGCCCAATTCCTTGTGATAAGCAATCTCCTCATCCAAATGATCCAGCAAGCGGTTATATTGGATATGAGTTCCGACAACTTCCAGATTCAGTTCATCCAAAAGCGCTCTGACATCCTTGGCACTGCGTCCGAAAAAGGTATGAAATTCTACCCCTTTATAGCCAAGCTCAGCTACCTTGCGCAACGTACCTTCAAAATCCTGTTCAAGATCTTCCCTTACTGTGTACAATTGCAATCCTACTTTAGCCATTGCCCTTCACCTCTTTTATTAAGATGGATTTACCGTTATATCTGCTCCAAAATACAAATCCTCGGTCTGGCTCGAACATGCTCTCCAGCGTAAAAAGCTTTCCTTCCAAATGAGGAACGTTGAAAAGCATGCATGGCTTCCCAACACAACAGTAGGCCAGCTGGGCATGGGCACAAATTTGTATACGTTTTCAACGTTGAATTCTTCGGCCCTTTCTTCCAGCAAGTCAGCGACAGCTACCACTTCAATAAGCGGGCTGTTTTGGAGATTTTCAAGATATACGGAGCTAATATTATCACAACCGTTAATCCCGGCCTTCATTCGTTCGAATTCTTCACACTCCTTGGCCTCCAGCATATGCTTTTTGATCCAGCATGTAAGCTTTACAGTTCACATAGTATTCTATTTGGGTTTCGTTTAAAATGAATAATATGATTAAAACATGAACAATCTGGTCAATATTTGAAGCAGCCAAATGCCTAAAGGAGTCGTCTTCATGTCTATCGTTGAGTCTTGTCAGGTTCTTACCGCAGGCTATTCCTTCCATCGTAAACCCTTTTATTCAAACCAGCCTGATGGGATTAAAAATTATTTGTTTCGTCTGCAGACAGACGGGCGCTGCAAGGCCCGCATTAATGGGAAAATGACACGAATTGAGGCAGGGGACCTGTTGTTGTTCAGTCCTACCGAGCCTTATGAACTGGATATTCACAGTGAGTTGAATTCCATGGGTGAACAGATCGTCGAAAGCGGAGATTATCACATTTTTTTCGGTGGCTCCTGGGTAGATGAGTGGTGGAATCATCACAAACGGCCGAACCGAATTAAGGTCCAGCTCTCAGAAGCCTTACTTGGCCTATTTCGCCAACTTGTAATAGAGCAGCGACGTATGTCCAATCCTTACCCGGAAATATCAAGCTATTACATACGCATTTTATGTTTGGAGTTCGACCGCATGCTGTCTGAGCATCCTATTGCTACACATCATAACTATCTCGCCTATCAGATTAAAAATTATATTGAGGAAAATGCATCATCCAACTTCAAACTGGATGACGTGTCCTCACACGTCGGCATCAGTGTATCCCGAGCCGTACATCTGTTCAAGGAAACATTCGATACAAGCATTATGCAATACACGCTGGACATTAGACTCAACATGGCGAGAGAGCGAATCATTTTCAGCCCTATGTCACTGGAACAAGCCGCAGAATCGTCCGGATTTGCAAACTATACGTATTTTCACCGTGTATTCCGTTCCCGCTTTGGCATGTCTCCCAAGGAGTTCAGAGTGATTCACCGCGAGCAATTATAGGCAAAAGAGAGCGTTCGCTTGAACGCTCTCTTTTGTCAAAAACTCAACTATAAAGCAGGACCTGCTTATATACCAAAGCTATTGTTACGGAGCAATCGTCAGCATCACTACTGACATCGGTGGTAGTGTAACATCCAAATGCTGACCTTGCTGCTGAAAGGACGTAAAAGTTTCCTTTTTTACACGCTCTGGCTGGTCAAACGTATTATGTGCCTGCATTTCATCACTGGCAAGGACAACACCACTGATTCCCTTGACCTCTTCCAGTCCTCTCAGCTCCAGATTTAAATTTGCCGACTCGCCCGGATGGACATTACATAAGCTTACATGAATATAGCTATTCTGTGCCTTGGAAGCGGACACGCTTACTTGTGGGATGGAATCCCCGTCGTATTCATAATTGCCTAGCATAGTATAAGTAGCAAGTGCTTGTGCATCCTGATGCACCTTGAACATTTCAAATACATGATACGTCGGCGTCAACAGCATAGCAGGACCTTCGGTGAGAACCATCGCTTGCAAAACATTGACCATTTGAGCAACATTCGTCATCTGTACACGGTCATGGTGATTTTGGAAAATATGAAGATGCAATCCAGCTACAAGCGCGTCCCGCATCGTATTTTGCTGATAAAGGAAGCCCGGATTGGTACCCGGCTCGGTCAGGAACCAGGTTCCCCATTCATCGACGATCAGCCCGACCCGTTTGTCAGGATCATATTGGTCCATAATAGCAGAATGGCGGGTAATCAATTCCTCCATACGCAATGATTTTTTCATCGTCTCAAACCATTCCGCTTCATCAAAACCGAGTGCTTGCCGTTTCGCTTCCCAAGTACCCGGGACCGTGTAGTTATGCAAACTCAAGCCATCCATAAGATGACCAGCTTCTCTCATCAGTACCTCGGTCCAGCGATAATCATCCACATTTGCCCCGCCTGCAATCCGATAAATGCGGTTCTCGCCATAGTTACGAACATATGTCTGATAGCGCCGATACAGATCGGCATAATATTCTGGACGCATGTTACCGCCACAGCCCCAGTTTTCGTTGCCCACTCCAAAATATTTGAGCCTCCATGGTTTTTCACGACCATTTTCCTGACGCCATGCAGCCATAGGCGATTCCCCATCAAAGGTCATGTACTCTACCCACTCCGACATTTCCTGCACGGTACCACTGCCTACATTTCCGCATATATATGGCTCTGCATTTAACAGCTCGCACAACTGAAAAAACTCATGTGTACCAAAATGATTATTTTCAACCACACCGCCCCAGTGTGTATTTACCATTCTCTTGCGGTTTTCTTTCGGTCCGATACCGTCTTTCCAATGATATTCATCAGCAAAGCAGCCCCCTGGCCAACGCAACACAGGGATATTTAGCTTTTTAAGCGCTTCTACCACATCATTACGAATTCCGTTCGTGTTCGGGATCGGAGATTCCTGCCCAACCCATAAGCCTTCATAAATACACCTTCCAAGATGCTCGGCAAATTGCCCGTAGATATTCTTGTTAATAACGCCTTGTTCCCCATCGGTATTGACAATAATAGAACCCTTCACAACAAGCCCTCCCCCAAAATATTAAAATTTCCCGCATCATTGGCATGAATGATTACGCTTTCTAAAAAAAAAATAAAAGTAACTCCTTCTGCTGATCTCTTTACCAACTTAACCTTTGCATTTTCATCAAGTCCAACAAACATTTGATTAATATAAACATTAATAATTAAACAAAGTTATTTTACACGTTTAATATATTTTATTGTCTACTATTTGTCAATCTTAAGCAAAAGGTTCAATCAAACCAAAAAGCCTGCCATTAAGGCAGACTGGGATGTGATTGCTTTTATTCGATTAGGCTGTTCCTTGCCAGCGTGAACCACTGTAACTGGGACAGCTTTGCGTGGCTGCCAGGGCACGTACACGGACAATGCTTCCGCTAATGCCGCATGTATGCCCAGCCATTAAATCTTTACATTGTGAGCAGGCCAACAGTCTGGCCTCATACACCTTATCGTTCACACACTCCACTTTGGGTCTCATGTTATTTAGAATCCTGGTAATTTGTTCCTCCGATATCGTGATGTCTCTTTCACAGCCCTTACAGGTGCTTGGCACCGTTACATCTTCCATCGTCAGCTTACCCTCCTATCAACAAGGTCCTAAATCAAGCAGTTGATTCCGTATTACTGTTATTATAGTACTTCCCTTATTCCAGCTACCCTTATTTTCGTTCCTGAGGAAGCTTGGCAGCCGCCTCAGATACAACCATGGCCAAGTCCTCGTTTCCGAACATAGATAGTACCCCCAATACCGTATCGAGCGGAATATCGCCCGCTTCTTCACGCGATACAGTCAGCTTGCGTACTCGTAGCAGACGCTCGTTGCTATCCTGCTGCGGATACGCTACACGATATAATTCCTCCGGCTCCAGCCCATGATTGATGCACCATTGCGCAAACACCAGAATCATCATGTCCTCTTCCTGCTTATAATTTTCGATGATGGCTTCCTCTAGCTGCTTACCACGGTTATCCTCTACCATTTCCATTCATTTCTCCTTCAGCCTGTTTCTTGATGTCTGGATCGTTATGATCGTTGCTTTTCGCTCAGTCAGTTTGGCATTAGTCATTCAGATGACTAATCAGTTCGTCTGCCAACATATGGCTTTCCAGCACCTTTCCAGCACTGATAGCGCACTCCTCCGGACGATGAATATGCTCCAGAAAATGGTTCACGACTCCGCTGAAGCCCCGTCTTTCCAAAATCGTGTCCCAGCTTCCGAAAATTTGCGTTAGTGGCAGCTTGCTTTTTTCCATAAAAACAGCCTGTTCCATATTGGTTACTTCAACAGATCGACCTGCCCCATGCAGCTCCAGTCTCTCTATGTCAGCCCCTGCCTGTCTGTTCATACTATAGCTGCCGAAGGCATTTCCCAAACGTACGGAACCGAACGAAGTGTCCATGTATCCTTCGTTCGTCGTATCCAGTTTACTGTGCAGCAGCTCATAATCATCGCCGCCCAGCCATAATAGCAAATCAAGCATATGAATCAAATCATCATAAACCGTCTGTTCCGCAGGTCTTCGATCATATCCCGTTCGGTGTTTAATAGCCGCACATTGACTGAAACCACCCACTTCCTCCAGCCACGCTTTAGCAGCTGCATATTGCGGAGCAAAGCGTCGGTTAAAGCCTACTGCCAACAGCACGGCTTGTGCCTCTGCAAACGCGGTCATCTCCACACTTTGACGAACATCATAGGACAACGGTTTATCTACATACACCGCAATTCCTTTTTCAATACACGCCATAACCAGATCAAAATGAGCTTCCGTCGCAGCATGTATAAATACAGCTTCCGGCTCCCACGCCAGCAGCTCCTTTACATCTGTTGTCCCTCTCGGTAGCCTGTATTGCTCCATAATAGAATTAACCGGCTCTTGCGAACGGTTCATGACACCTATAATGTCTACACCTTCGTGCGCAGCCAGCAAGGGCAAATATACCTTGCGTGCAATACCTCCCAGCCCTGCAATGGCCACTCTTGTTTTCGTCTGCTTGTTCATACCGTTGTCACCTCTTATTACTCATTTCATCTGTTGTCTAGTTTACATGGAAGTCTGCTGACAAGCAAAGAAAAAGAGACTGCTCCAGTCCAGTTGGACTTAACGGAACAGCCTCGATGCAAGAATGCTTAAGCATGAAGCGCTTGTTGTTTTGTTTTCTCCGATTTTATCTTTTTAACACGCATCCCAATGGCAACAACCAGCACAACAATCAGAGCTTCAAAGCCGTATTTAACGACCCCATTTGCGAACCAATGTGCAATTAACGGCTCGGCCACCACCATTTTGGCAGCGGTGTAAGCCAAAACAGCAGCACCAATTGTAATGACGACCGGGTAACGTTCTGTCAGTTTCAAGATAATCGTACTTCCCCATACCATGATTGGGACGGAGATCGCCAGACCGAGAATAACGAGCAGCATATCTCCATGAGCCGCTCCCGCTACAGCAAGTACATTGTCCAGTCCCATCATCGTATCCGCAATAATAATAGTGCGGATCGCTGCCCACATTTGATTGGTTGCTGAAATTTCGTGCTTCTTTTCTTCAACCAGCAGTTTGTAGGCGATATAGATGAGCGCAAGTCCCCCGATTAATCGCAAGCCATAAATTTGCAGTAAATACGTGACCAATACTGTAGCAATCACACGAATGATGACTGCGCCGATCGTTCCCCAAATAATGACCTTCTTTTGGTTGGCCTTGTCAACATTGCGAGCTGCCAAGCCAATTACGATCGCATTATCACCAGCAAGCACTAGATCAATAATAATAATGGACAATAATGCGGTTAAAAACTCGATTGACAAAAAATCCATACGTTTCTCCCACCTTCTTTATTTATTTGTTATACTTTAAATAGTTCAGCGCTTTATACTAAAAAAGCGCCTCTTCACGGAAAACCGGAAATGGCGCTTGACCCAAATTTAGCATCAAAAAAAGACCATTTACCCGGATTCCGAAAATCCTGGCAAAGGTCTCGCTTACAACATAACGTTGCCAATAAAGCCGGGGATTTACAATCCCGTAATGACGACTTTACTCGTTGAGCTACTCCCCTCTGGGAACTATTCTGTTAGTGGCAGTATAGCACACATTGTTGGGAATGTGAACCCTATTTTTTGGTATGAGCGATAAGCCAAACAGAGATAATGAAAGAGGTATGTAAATGAAAAAATGGCTATTCGCTGCGGCCTATGTTTCGCTGCTCTGCATCGCGTTTATCTACAGATATGATTGGCTTGCTTGGGCAGACAAGCAAACCTCCTTCCCGGCTTTGCTGCTAATTTCATTTTTATTCGCGTTAATTCCTTTCGTGCCTTACAAGCTAATTATCGCTTCCATTGCTTACGCAGTTGGTGCCTGGCAAGGCGCTCTGATCTGCTGGCTTGGCACTACCTTGGCTGCACTGGTCGTTTACGGTGCGGTACGTACCCTGTTGCGTGACAAAGGGCGGGAGTATCTGGAGCGGGTTCCCGCGTTGGAACGCTTGAACCAGGTCATGGAACGGAAGCCTTTTACCGCTGTTCTGCTGGCTCGCCTGATTCCGGTCATCCCGCAGGCGGCTGTAAATGTATACGCCGGAGTAGCGGGATTTCCGTTTTGGAGCTTTCTGCTAGGGACAGCTATTGGCAAGCTGCCCGCAATTGCCGTATACGCTTATGCAGGCAGCGCCATTGCGGAACATCCGATCACCGGCTTGGTCATTTTGCTGTTGTATACTGTGCTGCTGGGCGGCTTTTTTGTACTGTACCGAAAAAGACTTCAACGTGCCAGCAAAACATAACCTTGCGGGTTGGCCTCCAAATCCGTCAGATTGTAAAGTATGGCATTCGAAGACAAGGATCGTTGCCAAACCGATCCGTTCTTTGATAGTTCGTTGGATTTTGCGAAAATGTCATATATAATTTAATTGTAAGCTATTTAAATAACAACTATTTAAACATACTCAGATTGGAGTGACAAATATGAGCACCAACAATCCAAATACAATGGAAAAGGCAACTTTTGCAGGCGGCTGCTTCTGGTGTATGGTTTCCCCTTTCGAGGAGCTGCCCGGCATTTTAAAGGTTAGATCTGGCTATACAGGAGGACATACAGAAAATCCTACCTATGAAGAGGTATGCTCTGAAACCACGGGACATGTTGAAGTAGTACAGATTACATTTGATCCACACGTTTTCGCGTATGAAAAACTGTTGGAGCTCTTCTGGCAGCAAATTGACCCGACAGATGAAGGAGGACAATTCCACGATAGAGGCTCGTCCTACCAAACGGCTATTTTCTATCATAATGAAGAGCAACGAATCAAAGCAGAAGCCTCCAAAGAAGCCCTGGCTCAAAGTGGCCGCTTTAACAAGCCTATTGCTACACCCATCCTGCCTGCGGCAGCTTTTTATGAAGCAGAAGAATATCATCAGGACTACCATAAGAAAAATCCCGCTCATTACAAGCGCTACCGCAAGGGCTCAGGCCGCGAAGATTTTATCGAGCAGAATTGGTCCAACAAGATTGATAAATCTGCTCTTAAAGATCGGCTGACCCCTATTCAATACGAAGTAACACAAAAAAATGCGACCGAACGTCCTTTTCAAAATGAGTTTTGGGATCATGAGGGTGAAGGTATTTACGTGGATATCGTATCAGGAGAACCCTTATTCAGTTCGCTGGACAAATATGATGCAGGCTGCGGTTGGCCCAGCTTTACCCGCCCCTTGCGCAGCTACAGCATTAAAGAAAAAAGCGATCTTAGCCATTTTATGATCCGTACGGAGGTTCGTAGTCGTGAAGCAGATTCCCATTTAGGACATGTATTCGATGATGGGCCTGGTCCTGAGGGTCTCCGCTATTGCATCAATTCTGCCGCACTCCGCTTTGTTTCTCTAGAGGACTTGGAGAGTGAAGGGTATGGAGCCTATAAGTCATTGTTTGAAAAGTAAGTGATCCACATAAGCTACTTTAGCATCTTAGGCTGGCCCAAGGCATCTTTAACAGATGACCTCGGGTCAGCTTTTTTTGATATACAGACATCATGACACCTTAGCCCATAACCCATCCAAGCCAAATGGCTAATGGTACCAGTAACAATTGTGCAAGCAAGGTACCTGCCAAACGCGAGATGATCATCCAGCCGTACATACTGTTCATCCGATTTAAAGACAGTTCGCCACGCAACGTTTTTTCAGACAAAACGGCCAATCGAGGATCAATTAACAGGGTCAATAGTACTGTTGCCACGCCGTTGATTAGACCTGACGACATGGACATTGCCGTACCTTGAGCCGGCCAGAGGAATGATGCGTATAAGGCTGATACCACCCCGGTCGTATAAATTGCGGTAACCGTCATATTCAGAACAATAAGACGCTTGGGTATTACTCCGCTCAACAGTGAGGTAAGCATAGACCAGGTAGGACGTTTTATATAGTAGCCCGCATGCTTCCAGCGATTTCGCAGCATGAAATGACGCAACAAAGCCGGAATAGATCCAGTATGCTCCAAATGTACAATCCATCTGGCTGACATACGTACAACCGTTGGATACACCAATATAGCGAGCACTGTTCCAACCGTTGCTGCCAATAACACCCCGTGCATATGCAGCTCCAGTCTGATATCTGCTCCGCCCATTCGTGCCGCGGCTTTAGCCTGATCGACCATTCCTCCCAGCAAAGGTCCCTGCGCCATATTGGAGGTACGTGAAATCAAGAGCAGCATCCCCGCTACGGTTAACGCCAGTCCGATTCGGCGTGCTCGCAAGCCTCCAAGCCGTAAGGCATAAGACAAGCTATCCGTAGTATGTATGATGATGGTAAGTAGAAAAACAAAACCCCAGGCAAGCAACAGCTCCACTCCTTTTCTGGTATTCTACACACCATTATACGCTTTTTCTCAAAATACATTTTACAATGTCTTCATTTCTTTGATTTTGTTTATTGAAGCCAGCCGCTTCTTACGATTCTAAGGGACTATTTCAGCAATTATTCACGCCCGGAACAGACGTATCCATCTGCTCAGAAGCCTTCCTGACAGTGCTTAGATACAGCGAAAGGGTGGTACGTAAGAAGATTCCTCTCCTGACGTAACACCCTTTCCTTATTGACGAAGGCTGTGGACGACCGGCACTGTTTTTGCAACTACCTTTTTGGCTGGATCAGCCGCAGGCAGTACCCTTTTTACAGGTCGGTGCAGTTGGAACGTTGTCGTCCATGTAATTATTTTTCCAGCGAGCCACACAGCCAGTATTGTAAACATTGTTTCCTTCACAGGTAGATACAATAGTGATAATCCCAATACGATGATGTCACTGACGATAAACACATTGCCAATTTTCCATCCGCGCCACTCACTGATCAGCAGGGACAAAATGTCATCGCCCCCAGTTGCTCCACCGAAGCGCAGTACGATTCCGGCTCCCAAGCCAGTAAGGACTCCACAAAGCAAAGCTGCTATTAGCAAGTTGCCGTGCAGATCTATAACCAGCGTCGAATATTTCTCGAATCCTGCATAAAACAGGGAAAAGCCGACCGCTCCAATCAGTGCCAGCAGCATGAATCTTCTGCCCTTCAACACCCATGCCAGCATAATGACGGGGATATCCAGCAATAGCATACTCCACGCCGGGGATATGCCAAAGGCGTAATGTCCCAGCAGGGCCAAGCCTGCAAACCCGCCTTCTGACAAATGATTTTGAGCATTAATGTGATAGTACGTAAAAGCTAAAATGCATGTTCCGAGCAGCATGACAACAATCTGCCTTAGTGCTCCATTGTTCACGATAGATTCGTAAGTTTTCCTCATACAGGCTCCCTCGGTTTCTCGTAAGTTTAATGTGGATGAGCCCACTCTTACGGAAGCAACCGGGTAAAATGTGCCTTGAGGACTTGGTCCTTCGCATGTACAATCCCCTCTTCCGCAGAGTTGGCTTTCGCAACTTGACGCTACTCCGCGGAAAAGCTAAGTATAAGACAGATCAAATCGTTTCCAAATCGTCCTTTGGGGAAGTATCCTTCGGGGACACATGGTATCCTGATCCTTTCTTTTGTGGAATAAACTCCGACATTTCTGTGGTACATGTAATTCTATTAATCATTATACCACACCTTACCACCTGCTAAACAGCTTGCTTTTTATGGCTGCACCATATTTTTCATTGTATGTGCGAGCATGATTTATTGTATGTGCGAATTACCGCATTATTACCGAAAGTTTGGCGAATGCATATATAATATATACTTCCGGGTGTTTTTAGCCGTTTACAGCGGTATTATCCAGCTAATTTGACTGTTCTACGCTGGTTGGCCATAAATACACCTCCCAGGATAAGGACTAGCCCGGTCAGAACATTCCACCCGATATGCTCATTCAGCAGCAAAAATCCCCATACAATAGCGCTCACTGGTACAAAATAAGTGACCGAAGAAGCAAATTCCGCACTTCCTCGCAAAATCATATAGTTGAACAAAATATATGCTACTCCTGATCCCAGAACTCCTAGTCCTACGAGGGAACCAAACACACTGGGAACAAAAACAATCGACAGATCAGGTCTCTCTACAATTGTCATCATGATGCCACCCCCAACTGCCGCACCAAACAGTGTCGCAAAGGTAGCCTGGTACATAGACAGATTGGAGAGAAAGCGCTTGGAAAGCTGCGTTCCAAATCCATAGCAGAGAGTCGCAAGCAGCATACAGCCAAAACCTACAGGATCAACAGAAATAATGGATGCAGGATTAATACCCAGCAAAATAATAATCCCCACAAAGGCGAGACACATTCCTAACCACTGCAGCCGACGAAATATAGCTCCGAAAAAGACAAGCCCCACCAGCATCGTCCAAATAGGCGTTGTAGCATTCAATACCGAAGCCATGCTGCTTGCTATTCTGGTCTCACTAAAGCCGATCAAAGTCCATGGTAAAACCATATTGACCAAGGCTACCAGAATAACGGATTTCCACGGAATGCGTTTAATTTTAAATGGCAAGCGCATAAACAGCATCAACAAGACAATAAAAATAAGTCCAAAGCTGGAACGGAGAAATACAATGGTCCATGGTCCTACTTGATGCAGCAGCAACACCTTAATAAACAGAAACGAACCACCCCAAATAAGACTCAGTAGTAATAACGCCGCATACAACGAACGTGACAATATGTATACCTTCTTTCTCTACCTTCTTATGTTAAATAAGAGTGACTCACCACAATCAGTAGCGCTCTCTCTTTCTGTGTAAGGTATTTTTAACCATTAGCTTAACATAAACCCTGTTTCACTGTCATCGTCGATCTGCTTTCCTGCTGCTTTTCCAATAATTGATGATTGCTTAGGCAACGGGAAAATTCCTATGATGAGGAGGTATAAAGAGAACATTTGTTCTCTATACTTATTATTGTATTCTTACTCCGAGTAAAGGAGATTTTTATGACAAACAAAAAGCTGCTGAACAACAAGAGTAAAGCCCCTCAGCCTTCCGAAAAAGATGCGGCGTTGATCAAGATTTGTGTACTTTTGACCTTGGTGTTGGATGTATTGGAGCGAGACATTCGTATTCTGAGTACCTCTCCTTTAAAAATGCCCGATCTGTACGTTCGTAGCCTGACTGAAGTACAGCAGCGCGTTGCTGTTCAATTAGCAGAAACAAAGGCCCAAATGAAAAGACAGGGGATCAAAATATATAGTGAAATCCGAAATTATGAAGGTGTAGAGGTTCTGTATATGTGCCGCGGTTATCAAAAGCGGTTTTTCATGCTCTCGTCCTTTGCCCGCAGTGAGGTCAGACGGGAACTGGGACATTATCTGGGAGTTGATCTGACACAAGATGATGTCCTCTTGTAATCTCGTCTCAGTTCCTCGTGCAATAGATACGAGACGTGGATAAGTCATCGGATATGGTGCTCCCACCCGGTTTTATTCAAGAGTTTACGGAGGACAATCCTTTTTCCCTGTTTCCTCAGCAGCTCAGCACGGAACGGCCGGATCGGGTAACTGCTAATTTAATGGAAGGTCGGATAGCGATTTTGGCTGAAGGTAGCCCTACCGCTTTAATTGTTCCTGTTTCCTTTTTTGCATTTTACCAAAGCATGGCCGTTGGATTATTAGTTCATTTCTAAGAATGATTCGAATGGTGAGTTTTCTGATCGCTTTTACGTTGCCTGCCGTTTACATAGCAACGATAACTTTTCATTCAGCTATTTTGCCGTTAGAACTGGCGCACACCATCAAAAAATCATTGGAAAACGTTCCTTTTCCGGCTATTATCGAGGCCATGTTGCTTGAATTGATCTTTGCGGTGCTGCGAGAAGCGGGGATTCGTCTACCCAGTCGAGTCGGTCAAACTATTGGTATCGTTGGTGGCTTGGTCATCAGGGATGCTATCGTTCGCGCAGGTCTCGTGTCATATACGATGATTATCGTCGTCTCGTTAACAGCCATTTCTTCTTTTTTGGTACCCTCTCATGAAATGAGCTCAGCTGTCCGTATTCTCCGTTTTCCGATGATGATTGGTGCGGCCTTGTTCGGATATATCGGCATTGCTTTTGGCCTGCTTATTCTTACTATTCACCTTTGCAAGCTGGAGACGTTTGGTACACCCTACTTCGCTCCTTTGGCACCTTTCCGGCTTGGCGATATGAAGGATGTCATTATCCGCTTTCCCATATGGACACTCCATCAGCGGTCATATGGCTCCCAAGCCCAAAAATTGAAGCAACAGAACGACTCTAGGAGCTGGAAACGACGTGAATAAAGAAAGTACGATTACACGGGATCAACTGTTTTTTTTGATCATCAAGTTTGAGATTGGCGTAGACATTTTATCGCTTCCCTATCAAATGCACCTTTCATCCAAAGGAGGGGCTTGATATCTGTCCTTATTGGCGGTTTTCTGATCCAACTCATCATCTTGATATGCTGGCTCCTGCTAAGGCGTTTTCCCTCCTCCTCTATATATCAAATATTAACTCAGCTTACTGGCTCTTGGATTGGAAAAATACTAGCGGCGGCTTACATTGCCTACTATCTGCTTATGGGCACCTCTGTGCTTGTGAACGCTTATGACGTTATTAACCGCTGAATGCTACAGTTAACTCCCCGTTGGGCTATACTGGCACTATTTTCAGCAGCATCTACCTGGTTCGGGAAAATTTGAGGACAATTACACGGGTGCTTGTTTTAATCTCATTTCTGATCTTGCCAATGATGCTATTGATCAGCTGTGGCATAAAGCAGTCCAACCCACTTTATCTGTTGCCACTAACTGAGGCGGGATGGCCCCGTATTATTGTCGGTTCAAAAGAAACACTGATGGCGATGTTTGGTTTTGAGTTTATTCTCGTCGTCTTCCCTATGGCAGAGGGTAAAAGTATAGGCAAGCTCAAGTTAATTTTGGCAGCCAATGCAGTCGTCGTCTTGTTATATTGTTTTACCGTGTTCACCTGTGCAACCGCATTTAGCCCGCAGCAGCTTGATTTAATGCCGGAGCCGGTCATTTATTTACTCAGGTCAATTCCGCTGGGAACGATGGATCGGGTCGATTTTATTTTCCTCCCGATTTGGCTCATTTCGATCTTTAGCGCTATAAGCGGCTATTATTATGCGGCGTCTTACGGAATAAGCTACCTGCTCAAGCAAAAAAGTCACAAAAAAGAGGTTCCCTTTGTTGTGCTCGCCTCATGTATTATTGCCTATTGGCCTCAGCGAAGAGAAGATTTCGAGCTCATTGGTTTCATAGCGAATAATTCCGCTTATTTTTTCCTGATTGTGTTCCCTTTTCTACTGTTGATCCTATCTTATATTTTCAAAAAAAGGAGGAACCCAAAACATGAAAAAAAAGAGCAGAGCGCTTGGAATGCTGGCTCTACTCATTATTACAACGGGCTTCTGGGATCAGGACAGCTTGCATGATGCCAGATTGGCAAATGCATCGGCCTATGATCTCACTCCTGAAGGCATACTGCAGCAAACGCTAGAAATTGTAGATGACTCTCAAAGCAATCAAGGTAAAAGCAGCAATGAAATTCATTCAGGCACCGGAAATTCCGTTCGGCAGAGCACAGACAAAATGAGGGCCAAAGTAACCGGGGATATCCGATTTTTCAAATATGGAATTGTTTTATATGGTGAAAGCGTGGCTCGAAAGGATTTATACCCCTATCTTGATGTGCTATTCTGGGAGCCTGACCATCCAACTTCCCATGTCAAGATAGCTGTTGTAGATGGGCTAGCTGGAGATATCATGAACCAAAAAAGCATAGGTAGCCTTTTGATTGGTGAATTTATAACTAAAAAATCAGAAGCCTTGAGAACATGTGTGTTTTCCCTGAAATGACGTTGGAGGCACTGCTCCCCCCGATGCTTGATCCGGGTCAGGATTTCGCACTTCCCTATCTTTCCAAAGAAGGAGAAGATATTATAGCGCGTGGAATTGCCTTATTTCACGGACAAAAGTTCACTGGAAACCTAAGAGCCGAGCAAGGACCTTTATTCGTCCTGATGACGGAAAGTGGAAAATTACTCAGAACATCAAACGGCACCTTGCAGTGAAGATTCAGCGAGATGGTCAAATTGATGTGAATCTTAACTTGAAACTGCCTGTCAATGTTGTTGAATATGCACGAGACAATCTCCAAGATAAAGCTAATGTACAGCGTCTGAATGATCAGCTTTCCGAGATCATGACCCAGGATGCGGAAGAAATTATTCGTACACTTCAAGAAAGCGGATGTGATGCCTTTGGCATAGGCAGACAGTTGATTGCCCGCTATCCAGCCATATGGAAAAGTGTAAATTGGAATAAAGAGTACCCTGATGTCCGTTTTCATACGCAAGTCACTGTCGACATTGTCGGAAACGGCATTTTAAACTAATTCATCCACATGATTAGTTATGGGATTGATCAGACGTCGTTTCAGGATAAACAACCTCGTCAGGCTTTGTTTTTGGAGTTTCAGTTTTTGGAGCTTCATCCTGGATCTCTGTTTCAGAATGAGTCTCCTGCTCATTTTCAACAGCAGGCTGCGAAATATCTACGGATGGCAAATCATTATTCTCATCAGGTATACCTATCTCTGTGTCTGTGTCAGGAACAGAAGGAGTTATCTCCTCTGATGGAGTTTTCCCTTCGTCTGTTGCAGGTGCTTCTTTCTCTGGGATCTCTGTTTCCTTTATATCTGGTTTGGTCGACACCGATGGTTTAGAAGAACGCTGAAGCTGTTCTCTCCCGATCTCGGTCGGCACATATTTTTGATTAAACCAGTCGGTCACAAGCTGACCAGATTGACGGGAATAACGCCCCGGAAGTTTACCTGTAACGCTGGAGACCGTAACTCTCACAACACCTTCCGGCTGTATAAAATGCTTATTCTTGAAAAGCTTGGGTTGGTCCTTGATCGCCTCATTCATGATTAGTGCCCACACCGACTGTGCCCTGGAATGACCCTCTTGTGAGAGTGTATTCACCTGTTGGCGGTAACCAGCCCAGACGCCAAGAGTAACGTCAGGGGTGTAGCCCATGAACCACACATCACCAAAGTTTTGTGTGGTACCGGTTTTACCGGCAATATCTATGGTGCCGTAGCTTTTAAAAGCTTTTTGCAGACGTTTTCCAGTTCCTCTCGGGTCTGATATAACGGTTCTGAGCATATCCGTCATCAAAAATGCGGTTTGCTGCGAATATACCCGCTTCGACTGCGGTTTATATTCATATACGATCTTGCCATTGGCATCCGTAATTTTGCTGATCAGATGAGGTGCATTGTATACACCCATATTGGGAATCGTTCCATAGGCTGCAGTCAGTTCCTCAACGGATACGCCTTTACTAAGTCCACCCAGTACACCTGTCTGAGCATATTCATCCTGCGGCTGTATTGTCGTAATACCAAGAGAACGAACAAAGTTCCAAGCGTTATGAATTTTAACTTCATATAAGAACAGTCTCAGGGCAGGAATGTTGATGGACCGATTGAGCGCTTCACGGGCTGTCATAAGCCCTTCGTATCTTCTATTATAATTTTTAGGAATATGATAGCCTTTACGTCCGTCTTTCAATATAATTTGCGAATCATCAATAAGACCAGCAGGCTGAGTATAGCCCTTTTCCAAAGCAGGCAAATAGGCAGCAATAGGCTTCATGGCAGAACCGGGCTGACGTGTCATTTGAGTTGCATAGTTCATTTGCTCTATATTAAAATCCCTACCCTCGATCATCCCGAGTATAGCACCTGTCCTATGATCAATCATGATTGCTGCAATCTGCTCTAGTCCCTTCTTCTTACTGTATGGAGAAAAGTTCTGTGGATTGGCTGCAATCTGCCGCATATTGCTATAAATTTTCTTATTTATCGTTGTATAAATTCGATACCCGGACCGTTGCAGCTCTTCTCGCGTATTTTGAAGAAGTTCAGCATGCTCAGGCTTGGAAATCTCGGCTGCCGTGAGATTCGGATTTTGCTGGAGTGCTAACAACTGAGCCGCCTCCCGCTCTGTTTCCAGCATCAAATAAGGGAATGTATTATAGCTTTTTTCACGATGTGGTGCAAGAGTCGCTTTCACATCAAATTGGAGCGCTTCATTATATTCGGACAGCGTGAGTTTACCTGTTGCCAGCATTCTTGCCAGCACAACACGTTGGCGCTCCATTGCTTTGTCGAAGCCTTTTTCATCGAACTTCCCTTTTCCATCAAAAGCAGAATAAACAGACGGCAATTGCGGCAGGCCGGCCAAATAAGCTGCTTGAGCAATATGAAGCTTATGTAGATCACTTACATTAAAAATTCCTAATGAAGCGGACTTGATTCCATACAAATTATAGCCTGCTGAGCCGTTGCCAAAAGGCATTTTGTTTAAGTAGGCCGTTAATATTTTATCCTTACTCATGAAACGCTCCATACGCAGTGCAAGCAGCATTTCCTTCACTTTACGACTGTCCGTCTTATCAAGGCTGAGGAAAACACGCCGTGCTACCTGCTGTGTGAGTGTGCTACCGCCTGTTTGGCGGTTCTCGTGTAGAAGCTTCTGTTTAACAGCCCGAGCCGTTCCCTTTAAATCAACGCCGTGATGCTCATAAAACTGACTGTCTTCCGTTGAAATGAGGGCATCTATAATAGACTGAGGAACATCCTTCAGATCAACGAGCTGCCGATCCTCCTCCATGCGCATTCGTCCCACCGGAGTGACCTGATCATTAAAATATACAAAACTGGTCAGAGCGTTCTCATTCACCTTCTCATATATCAACTGACGTGATCGTACAGGTTCATCATGAACCAGCGCTGCCACATAGCCCGATATAAGTCCTCCGGCAAACAGCACTCCCAACAAGCCAGCAAGCGAGAACCACTTGATATTAATCAGCAAAACTTTGCCGAAAATACGCCACCTACTGCGTTTTTGAGATGATGGTCGACGTTTTGGGTTCATAAAAATGGTTTTCTCCCCTCAATATTCATTTCCGCTTATTTTCGTTCAAAATAATATGATATGCCATGTTAGGTTTCACGTAAACTATAACGTTCCAAAAAATACATTTGTATTAGGAACACCTGTTCCGTATATAATACTACTATATGAGTTTACATTCAAGAATATTTTGGATAAATAAAGGGTCCACATCTGGAGGGAGGTTGTAATTATTGAAAGAGCGTAGCAAAAGAACTATATTTTTAGCGGACTGTCAAAGTTTTTATACGAGTATTGAAAAGGCGGATGATCCTAAATATCAAAACAAACCGCTCGTTGTTGCAGGTGATCCCTCACGTCCCTCAGGTATTATTTTAGCTGCGTGTCCGCTGGCCAAAAAATACGGTATATCTACTGCAGAACGTCTGGGAGAAGCGGTGAGAAAATGTCCTGACCTTATTATTGTACGCCCGCGTATGCAGCATTATATCGACGTTTCATTAAAAATAACAGAAATCTATAATGAATATACGGATTTAGTTGAGGTTTTCAGTATTGATGAACAGTTTCTGGATATGAGCGGAAGTCTCTCCCTGTTCGGAGATCCGATGAGTATTGCTAATGAAATTCAGCAAAAAGTATTGGCACAAACAGGGGTATGGATTCGCATCGGCATCAGCTCCAATAAAATGCTAGCCAAAACCGCAACAGATATATGGGCTAAAAAGAATGACAGCGGCATTTTCTTGCTGCCTGCATCCGATATTGCAACACTGCTGTGGCCACAGCCGGTGCGTCATATGTTCGGTATCGGCTCGCGTATGGAACGGCATTTGGCGAAGCTTGGGCTGCACACTATTGGAGACATCGCACAAACTCCCTTACCCCGGCTTCAAAGCAAGTTCCTGTCTCATTTCGGCAAGCAGTCCAATATTCAGGCAGAAGTGCTTTGGCGAACCGCTAATGGAATCGATCACAGCCCCGTTAAGCCGGAAACATTTGATACCCCTCCAAAATCCATCGGTCACATGATGACCCTCCCCCGGGATTATATTCAGGCTGCCGAGGTGGAAACCATCCTGCTTGAGCTGACAGAGGAGGTATGCCGAGACTCGCGTCGTAAAGGATATATGGGCTCAGTTGTGACCGTTCACTGTATGTGCAGTCCGTACGACGCACCAACCGGATTCTCACGGCAGATGAAGCTACCCGATCCTACAAACCATACGCAAAAGGTGTACGAAACCGTAAAAAAAATCTTCTATACCCTTTGGAACCGTATGCCCGTGAAGCGCGCAGGCGTCACTTTAAGTGGCTTGGTGGATGATCAACTGTATCAGTTGGACTTTTTTGAAGACCAGGAGCGTTTGCGGGCTTTGGAAAAGGTAACCGATACTTTAAAGGATCGATACGGGCAGGCCATCATTATGCGCGCATCGTCGTTAACAAATGCCGGGCAGGCCATCGAGCGGTCTATTAAAATTGGCGGTCATTACAAATAAACAATTTCACGATAATACAGGCTATTGCCCGGGGAATGAAACAAGGACAAAGGACGCACCACAAATAGAGAAACCCGGTAAAAAAGGATCGCCTGACATCAGGCAATCCTTTTTGCATTTGTGCTTCATACAGAGCATGTGGAATGCTTAGAGTAGCCCTACCAATATGCAATCAACGGAACATTCCCCACAGCTTAATCAAATGAAATGTGTTAGACGGATCAATCTTTTGTGCCAGCACAAAGGCTGTCAATTGCTCCTCCTGCGCAGCCGTCAGCCGTTCGTTCAAAATTGCAGAAGTGGACTTCACAAGATGGCGTACCTTGGCCTTGTTTTGCAGATCCGCTTTGGTCACACCTTCGATCTGCTGCTTAACCCGGTCCTTGAGCACACGGTTTTTCATTTTAAGCTTAATTCTCTCCACCAATTGCGGGCTGATTCCATATTGCTGATAGCTCAATGTTGCCACACCTCCCATATCTTCGATCATTCCCAAATATATGACGGCTGGCCTGTCCATTGTGCCTATCTAAATTAAAGGGATTAAAACAACCTCATGATTCTTGCTGAATCAGTCGATGAGATCGCCTTGGAAAATCTGCTCTTTTTGCAAATAACCACGCAGTGCTTCATACTGTGGAGATGTCCAAAAGGACGAATCCTTGATCAGATCCGTTGCATCCTCACGCGCCTTTTCCAGCACCTCAAAATCCGCTACCATATCTGCTAAGCGAAATTCGGGTAGTCCACTCTGCTTGGTGCCAAAAAAGTCACCCGGCCCTCTCAAATCCAGATCGCGTCTGGCGACCTCAAAACCATCGTCCGTATCGGTCATCACCTTCATCCGCTCCTGACCAACCTCCGACTTGGGATCAGCAACCAATATACAATACGAGGCATGGGAGCCTCGTCCAACGCGCCCACGCAGCTGATGCAGCTGGGACAGTCCGAAGCGATCCGCATCCATAATGATCATGAGCGTCGCATTCGGCACGTCTACCCCTACCTCCACAACCGTTGTTGAAATGAGCAGCTGAATCTCATTCGCATAAAAAGAACGCATAACCTCTTCTTTTTCCGCAGGAGTCATTCGTCCATGCAGCAACCCGACGCGGTAATTCGGAAAAGCCTGCTGCATTTGAATATGTAAATCAATGGCGTTCTGCACATCCAGCTTATCCGACTCCTCAATTAACGGACAAATCAAATAAGCCTGCCGTCCCTGATCTACCTCGCGGGAAATAAAGCCGAGTACCCGATCCATCAGATCATGCTTTACCCAATACGTAGAAATTGGAATACGTCCCTTTGGACGCTCTGATATCGTAGAAACGTCCATATCACCAAAAGCAGTAATCGCCAGCGTACGCGGGATCGGGGTTGCCGTCATGGTCAGCACATCGGGATTATATCCCTTGCGACGCAATATACTGCGCTGGTTCACACCAAATCTATGCTGCTCATCCGTTACGACAAGCCCTAGCTGGCGGAAATACACATCCTCCTGAATAAGGGCATGGGTGCCTACCACAATGTCCAGTAATCCCATCTGTAGGGAAGCAAGCAGCTCCTTACGTTTCTTCCCAGTTGTACTTCCTGTCAGTAGCCCAACACTAATTCCAAAGGGCTCAAACAGCTTGTGAAGCGACCGCATATGCTGCTCGGCCAAAATTTCGGTTGGCACCATCAGTGCCCCCTGAAAGCCGGAACGCACAGTAGCAAATAAACCTATGGCAGCAACAACCGTTTTCCCCGACCCGACATCTCCTTGAAGCAGACGGTTCATACAATAGGGCGAGCGCAAATCGTGCAGTATTTCCAGCTCGACCTTCTTCTGTGCATCCGTTAATTCAAAAGGCAAAGACCTCACAAATTCACGAACTGTAGCATTATCCACCGTATGCACAACCCCATCTGCTCGACCACGATTCAACGCCCGGTATGCCTGCATTTTCAGCTGAAATAAAAAAAGCTCCTCATACACCATCCGGCGGCGAGCCTCTTGCCCCTCGCGGTTGTCCTCAGGCTGGTGTATTCCTGTAATAGCCTTTTTACGAGGCATCATGCTGTATTTACGCACAAGCAACTCCGGCAAAATTTCAGGAATCATTTCACCGAACTGCTGGAGCGTCTGATTCATGGTTTTCCGCATCCAGCTTTGCGTAATCTTGCCGCCTATAGAGTACACAGGCTGAAGTGTCCCCGAACGGGCCACTCCTTTATCGGGAAATTCGGAATCCGAAACGGTCATTTGCATTCGCTTCAGGTCCCATTTGCCAGTTACTACAATTTCACGGCCTGATGTTAGCTGATCCTTCAAAAAATGCCGATTAAACCACGTTGCAGTAAACATCCAATCCTCGGCCATCAATTTACAAGTCAACCTTGATTTGCGGCCGTATCGTTGAAGCACCGGAATGCCCATAATTTTGGCCTGTACCGTAATCTTATCTCCGTCCTTCACTTCGCTGAGTGAGCGCAGGCGATAATCTTCATACCTAAACGGATAATATTCCAGCATATCCTGCACGTTAGAAATGCCAAAAGCGTGAAGCTCTCCTTCTTTGAGAGCACTCACGCCATGTATTTGTTTCAATGGTATTCGATCCAGTTGCAACATATTACCTCTCATCTCCGGCCGGCCATGCAAAAATAGCAATCGTTCCTGGCCCTACATGGGTTCCAATCACAGCGCCAATTTCAGTATATATTCGCTCTCCCAGCTCAAAGTGTTCTGCCAGCTGCGCCTCGAATGCTTCTGCTGTCGAGCGATCTGCCGTATGGCCCACAGCAATATTAATTTTTTGGCCTTTTAAATCCCGCTCCAGCAGTTCAATGATTCGTGCTGTCGCTTTTTTATGTCCTCTCGCCTTATCGACCGAATAAATAATGCCTTCCTTGTCAAGCGAAAGAATCGGCTTAATGTTAAGCAGCGTACCGACCATAGCCGCTGCCTTGCCAATACGTCCGCCTTTTTGCAAGTATTCCAGCGTATCCACCAGGAAATACAAACAACGACGCTCACTACGACGTTCCAAAGCCTGAACAATATCAGCCGGGGACTGCCCGGCAGCCGCCAGCTCTGCGGCATAGACCACAAGCATACCGTATCCGTATGAAGCTGATTTGGAATCCACTACGGTCACTCTATCTTCATGCTTCTCCAGCATGGATTTGCCCAGCAGAGCGGACTGATACGTTCCGCTCACGCCGGAGGACAAATGGATAGAAACAATCCGGCTTTCAGGATGTTGTTCCAGCAGCGTCGTATAAGCCTCTAAAAAACGGGCTGGTGAAGGCTGTGATGTTGTAGGCAGTTCATCAGCCTTCACCAGTTCGCTGTAAAACTGCGCCGCTGACATTTCAATACCATCCAGGTATGCCGTGCTGCCGAACATGACCGTCAGCGGTACAACGACTATACCGAGACGGTCTGCCAACTCCTGTGGAATATCAGCTGTGCTATCCGTCACAATGATCGTACTGCTCATCAGTCAGACCTCCTTTTGGGTGGTGGCTTCGATAGGCGCTCTACAGCCCATCAGCTTTCCACCGAGAACAAATAAGGATAGATCGGCTGACCACCTTCATGAACTTCTACTTCAGCATCCGAATAATGCTCTTCAAGCCATGCTACGAGCTGATCTGTATCTTCTTGCTTCGCGTCCGAACCTGTAAGAATCGTAACAATTTCATCGCCACTCACCAGCATTTTCGTCAGCAACAGACGGGACGTTGCGATTAAGTGCTCCTCGGTCGCCACAATTTTGGAATCCTGAATGCCGATATAATGGCCCGCCATAATGTGCAAATCGTCAAGCGTCGTATCCCGCACCGCATGGGTCACCTGTCCGGATTTCACACGGCTGACCGCTTCTTGCATATTGTCTTGATTGGCCTCAAAGGCTTCTTCCTCCTGAAAAGCAAATGCCGCCGCAATCCCCTGAGGGATCGTTTTACTTGGAATAACCGACACCAAGCGTTCCATTTCCAGTAGTTCACGTGCTTGCTCTGCCGCCAGGATAATATTGGAATTATTCGGCAGAATAAAAATATGTTGAGCCGCAATCGAGCGTGCCGCGTTGACAAAATCCTCTGTACTCGGATTCATGGTTTGACCGCCGGAAAGTACCACATCGACGCCCAGGCTTTTGAAAATATCAGCAATTCCTTCACCAGAAGCCACAGCGATAAAACCAAAGGGGGCCAGTTCATGAGCCGGAGGCACTGATGGCTCCTCCTCACGTACAGGCTCTGCTGGTATTTCAGCAAACCACTCAGGCTCAGGAGCACCATCCATACCCGCAGACAACAAATCACGATGCTGCTCGCGCATATTCAGAATACGAATCTGCGTGATTTCTCCGTAACGCAGGGCCAGGTTCAGCACTTCGCCCGGAGCCTTGGAATGCACATGAACCTTAATCACATCATCGTCTGAAATAACGATAATAGAATCACCATCTACTGATAATGCTTTCCGGAAGGCTTCCTCATCAAAGGCCGTACCTTGCGCTTCGCCCAATTTCCGATTGATGAAAAATTCCATATCATACAAAAATTCGATATTATTAGTTTCAAGCTTCGCTTGCGCAGAAATCGGCGCATCCGGGGAAGGCGCAACAACCGTAGCCGTAGGTCTCTCTGCTACTTGAGGAGCAAAAGCAGGGCGAGCCTTATCGCCTTTTGCAGCTGTAGCTGTCACCAGACCGCTTTCGAGATACTGCATAAATCCTTCATAAATATACACAAGTCCTTGTCCACCCGAGTCCACTACTCCCACTTGCTTCAGTACCGGGAGCATGTCCTGTGTCATGGCAAGTGTATCCTTCGCTTTAGCAAGCACTTCTTCCATTAGTTCCGTGATGTCGTTCGTCCGGCGCGAGAAAAACACAGCATGTTTGGCTGCTTCTTTCGCCACGGTAAGAATTGTACCCTCCACCGGCTTAACCACCGCCTTGTAGGCCGCATCCACCCCGCTCTGCAATGCCGATGCGAACTGAAGGGTATTCAATTCCTCGTATGGGGCAGCGTAACGGCTGAAGCCACGAAACAACTGGGACAGGATAACCCCTGAATTGCCGCGGGCTCCCATCAGCAAACCTTTGGATAATATGCCGGACATGACACCAATAGAGGAAGAATTCCCCCTCTTTAATTCCGTTACGCCCGCGCTCATCGTCAAATTCATATTGGTACCTGTGTCACCGTCCGGTACTGGAAATACATTTAGTGAATTGACGTGTTCCGCATGCTGCTGTAATTGTTCCGCCCCGGCTAAAACCATTGCGGTAAAATCTGTTCCATTCAAAGAACGATTACTCAAGAGAATTCCCCTTCCTAGCTTAATACACTTGTTTTACAATCAACCTTACACACCCTTGTTAAAAGGTTCAATTGAATTATACTAAAGCCAGACGACGAATACGAATGTCATACTTTCGTGAGCTTATCGTACGCATGGTCCGGGTCGTCCTTCCACAGGTCATATATATGAAAAACCAGTCAACCGCCCAACAATAAACCATCGGCAGGAATGATAACTATGGTTATGGTTTCCGCCTCTGATCTGTCCGGCATGACTGGAGTAACAATTTACATTGCAATATATACAAGAATAATCGGAGCAATAACTATCCCATATTGTACTATAATGCGAAAGAGAAATAAATAAAGTTTTTGAAGCAGTTGACGGAGCTTTTTTGACTATGATATTATATAAAAGTATTGTTTTGTTCAGGTTAGTGACTTACAAAGTCCGGCTGACCCAGTCGGCCTGAAGAGCGACCTGTTCCATACGGAACTTGGTTATTTTCAGAATAGGAGGTGGAATCATGTCTCGTAAATGTTCTGTAACAGGCAAAAAGCCTAGCAGCGGTAACCACGTATCTCACGCTAACAACCGTAATCGCCGTACTTGGGGCGTCAACGTACAAAAAGTTCGCATTCTCGTTAACGGTAAACCGAAACGTGTTTATGTCAGCACTCGTGCATTGAAAGCCGGTAAAGTGACTCGTGTGTAGTCGTAAAAAAATAATGTTATAAACAAAAGGCACCTCGTTTTAAACGGGTGCTTTTTTGATTATTCGAAATGTAGTATCCAACTGTTCCAGGAGGACAAAATGTCAGGCACCTTCCCGCGCGTTTCTGCCGTTATTTCCGAGCTGCCGAGCCGTTGTGCCCGGGAAGCATGCCCTGTGTACCTCTGGTTTTCATTCTGCAACCTGTGTTTACCTTACGTGAAATTCAGTTTTTCTGGAATGTATTCAAAATGGCTTTGACGAATCCACCCAGAAATTTTGGCAGCTTGATCGTATAAAACTTCATGCTTCACCCTCCCCATCATCCTCCTGCATCCGTTCTCTGTAGTTTATGCAACCTATCAAAGGTTGTTGCCCCACAAGACACAAAAAATGGCTACATGAGAATCCCGCTCATGTAACCATATTTATGCACAACCACCCCAGGCTATACCATCAGACAAGTCCGCGAACATACAGATATGCCGTCACCATGCTCGCTACGGTCATCCATAACGCCTCAGTTAGCTTCATTAGGACAAACGAGCCGCACTGTCTCGAATAGACGCAATAGCTGCTCCACGGTCTGCTCTGCCGAACACCGCACTGCCTGCCACCAGAACATCAGCCCCGGCTTCAAATACAACTGGTGCCGTCTCCTCCGCAATACCTCCGTCTACTTCGATATGTACATCTGGACGTCCCATTTCCTTCAACCAAGCGCGGATCTGTCTGATTTTATCCACCGTCTCCGGAATGAAGGATTGACCTCCAAAACCAGGATTGACGGTCATGACTAGAACCATATCCACGTTGGGCAGTACTTCCTTGATCGCATATGGTGAAGTACCTGGATTGAGAGCTACTCCTGCCAGCGCACCTTGCTGTTTTATCATATGAATGACTCCATGCAAATGAACACAGGCCTCAGCGTGAACAGTGACAATATTGGCCCCTGCCTTTACAAAATCAGCAATATAACGTTCAGGATGCTCAATCATCAGGTGAACATCCAGAGGAAGAGTCGTATGCGGACGAATAGCCTGCACGATAGGCGGGCCCAGTGTAATGTTGGATACAAAATGCCCATCCATTACATCCACATGAATCCAATCTGCTCCCATTGCCTCGGCTTCCGCAACTTCACTGCCCAAACGGGCGAAATCAGCGGATAAAATCGACGGTGCTATTTTTAACATATGCTCAATACCTCCGCTTTTTATCTTTTAGTTCCTGGTAAAATTGTAAGTAACTATCATACCGCCCTTGCGATATATCTCCATCTTCCACAGCCGTTCTTACTTTACAGCCGGGCTCGTGAATATGGGTGCAGCCACGAAATTTACAACCCTCTGCATACTGCTGGAATTCACGAAAACAGGGAGATAACTCATCCACACCCAACTCCAAAAAATCCAGTTGGCTAAAACCCGGTGTATCAGCTACAAAGCCGCCATTGTCCAGAGGGATCAGCTCCACATGGCGAGTTGTATGTTTTCCTCGCCCAAGCTTATTGCTAATAGCACTCGTCTCCAGCGTTAGCCCCGGCTGCAACGCATTAAGCATGGAAGACTTCCCTACACCTGACTGCCCGGAGAACACGCTAATTTGACCAGCCAGCAGCTTCTTAAGCTCAGCCGTACCTTCCCCGGTACGGGCGCTGGTGACCAGCACCTCATAACCGATCTTTCGATATATTTCCTGAACAGCCAGAACCGTATCATCCTCCGAAGGACTGCCTTCATACAAATCGCGCTTGGTCAGGCAGATAATTGTATCCAGTCCGGCGTGCTCAATATGCACCAAAAATTTATCCAACAGCGGCAGATTCAAGTCCGGCTCACGCAGGGAAAACAACAGCACGGCAAGCGTGGTATTAGCCACCGGAGGGCGAATAAGCTCCGTCACACGCTTTCTAACTTCTGTGACCATACCTTCCCCGTTCTCAGTCAGTTCGTAAACAACCTGATCGCCGACAAGAGGCGTAATCTCTTTTTTCTTAAAAATGCCGCGTGCTCTGCATTGTACTGTAGCTTCGCCGGATACCGGCCGCCCATCCTGATCCAGGCTGGAGACATAATAATATCCGCTGAGTGCCTTGACGATCAGACCTTCAGGCATGTGTAAGACGTCCTCCTTCATAATGCTTAAGTTTCATTGCTTGTAACAGGGCAAGCGCCTTCCTCCGGCAAGTTTACTGATGCTGCACAGCCTCAATTACTTTCTCTTTCTTTTTATGGGAACCTTTTTTCTTATCCGAGCTGTTATTAAGGCTAACCGCCAACTTACTGCCGGTTACTCCGGTAGATCCTGTTCCAGGAGCAAAGGCAGAAGGCTCTCCATTTTCCCCTGTACCATCCGGATTGTTGGGATCGCCTCCGTTATCATTAGAAGATTCTCCGTTATTCCCTTCCCCACCACTTCCACTGCCATCCTGCGAAGAATTGCCACCAGAAGTATCCGTTGGTGTCGTTCCGGCAGGGGGAGCAATTTGAGGCATCGTGACCGTTCCATTTTTCGCATCAATATAAGAAACAGGATACGTATCGACAAAGGCACCGTCTCTAAATACGGAGACAACACTGTCCTTGTTTGGAGCCATTAGCAAATTAATAGTGAATACCTGTGTCGTATTAATCGTACGGCTTCCCCACTCCTGATTTTCTCCACGCGCATCCGTATAAGTGATACGAATTTTGCTATTTTTGCCCTCTTCCTTCGGTGCAACAGGCACATTGAATGGCAGCATAATCGCTTCTGGCGGGTAACCAGTGCTTACATAAATCGTAATTTCCGTATTTGGAGGCAAATCACTGCCTGCCTCTGACGGCCATTGTTTGGTTACTTTACCTTTTTCCTGCTCATAGCTATATTCCTCTTTGATCGAGCCAACCTTCAGCCCTTTCTTTTTAACCTCATTTTCAGCTTCGTTCTGCGTCATCCCCACCAAATTTGGCATTTTCACCGTATTCGCACCTTTGCTGACTGTAAGGACTACTTGAACCGAATCCTTATCAAAAGGCTCATTTGCAGCTGGCGTCTGACTGAGGACGGTTCCTGCGGCCTGATCACTGAACTGCTCATTTTGCTGAATCTGCGTCTCTTTAATTTGCTGGGCGGTCAGCAGCTTAACTGCATTCTCATAGCTTTGACCCTTAACATCCGGCATTGGAGTAAGCGGCTTGGCAATTCCGACTTTCAGTTCAATAATCGTCCCTTTTTTGACCACCGTTTTCTCTGGATAGCTCTGATAAAATACAACTCCTGGCGCAACCCCTTCCTTATACTCATGCTGAATCGGGGTCTGAATGGACAATCCTGCCTGACTAATCAGTAGTTTGGCCTGATCCTCTGTCTTGGTCACTACATTTGGCACTTCAACATCAGGCACGACCAGCATACTTTGCACATAGTACACCACACCACCCATGCAAAGCAGCAGCAAGAGCACGATCGATATCCACAGGATTGCCTTCTTCTTTCCTTTTTTGGATGATTGCTTGCTTGGAAGCCGTTCGGATTCACGAGGTTGAACAGGCACATCGTCCCCACTGGAAGACATCCCCATTTGTTGAGGCTTGATCGCCGGAATAACCCGTGTTTGATCCTCATCATCCAAATGTGCAAACTCCAGCTTGGATTCATTGCGACGTCCCGGCAGTAGGCAGGTCTCCAAATCTCGTAGCATTTCGTCTGCCGACTGATAGCGTTCCTCCGGATTTTTGCGCATAGATTTTAGGATGACATTTTCCACGCTTTGCGGAATCAGCGGATTAATTTTGCGCGGTTCCTCAAATTCCTCTTGCAAATGCTTGAGCGCTACACTGATTGGGCTTTCTCCCAGAAAAGGAAGCTGTGCCGTCAGCATTTGATATAACACAATACCTAAAGAATATAAGTCCGATTTCTCGCCAGTGACGACACCTTTTGCATGCTCAGGTGAAAAATAGTGAACAGAACCGACAACAGAACCCGTCTGAGTTATGGTCGTTGACGTAACAGCTCTGGCAATCCCGAAATCGGTTACCTTAACCCGCCCATTACGTCCAATCAATATATTATGGGGCTTGATGTCCCGGTGAATAATCTGATTTTGGTGCGCGTGCTCCAGCGCATCACAAATCTGGGAAGCGATCCGCACGGCTTCATCTACCTGCAACGGCGCACGTTCTTTAATAATCTCATTTAAATTTTTACCTTCGACGTACTCCATGACAATATAATGGATTTCATCCTCTTGGCCGACATCATAAATACTGACCACATTCGAATGGGACAGCGAGGCCGCAGACTGTGCCTCACGCCGGAAACGGCGAATAAATTCCTCATCATGAACAAATTGCTGACGCAGCACTTTAACCGCTACATTGCGATTCAGCAAAATGTCTTGAGCCTTATACACCAGCGCCATACCACCGCCACCGATGCGCTCTATAATTTCGTATCTTCCCCCTAGCAGGTGCCCGATCATGCGTCACACCCCTTTTCACTCAATGAAACCGTATCGTCGGGCAATTCAAACAAAGCTACCGTGATATTATCGTCTCCTCCGGCAAGCAACGCCAAATGTAGCAGACGATCCGCCCGTTCCTCCAAAGGATTGTCTGCGGCACCTACTACCTTGCTGATTTGCTCATCCGTCACCAGATTGCTTAGTCCGTCACTGCACAGCAACAGCACATCACCTTTGCCCAGCGTAATAGAGTCAATATCGACTTTCACCTCGGCATCAGTGCCCAGCGCACGTGTCAGCACATTGCGACGGGGATGGTTCTCCCGCTCTTCCTTGCTGATCTGACCGTTTTTGAATAGCTCATTAACCAGAGTATGGTCTTCTGTAAGCTGACGTACCGTCCCTTTGGATATCACATAGGCCCGGCTGTCCCCGATATGTCCGATAATTCCGGAAGCATCGTTTAGTAAAACAGCCACCACTGTCGTTCCCATATTATGATACTTCTCATCGCGTGCAGCTGTCTGGAAGATAACTTCATTCGCATGCAAAATAGCGTCGCTGAGCGCCGCGGTCAAAGAATGTGCAGATAATCCGCTCTCCAGTGTCGCCAAATCAGCGGCAAGTGTCTCAACCGCGAGGCGGCTGGCCGTATCACCGGCCAAGTGCCCCCCCATCCCATCAGCAACAATACCAAGAATATACCCTTGCTCCAAATGCCTGATCCAGGCAGAATCCTCATTCACCGAACGTACACGCCCGACATGGCTGACATGAACTGTTTTGATCAAATGGTTTCACCCCAACTCCATATGCTTTGCACGCAACTGACCACAGGCAGCGGCGATATCGTGACCCTGTTCACGCCGGATCGTCACATTGATGCCTTTATCGGCAAGAATACGCTGGAAATTGAAAATATCACTGCGGGATGTGCGTACATACTTACGCTCAGGCACATGGTTGACCGGAATCAAATTGACGTGGCACAACATGTCCTTCAGCACATCCGCCAGCTCTTCTGCATGCTCTGCCTGGTCGTTTACTCCACCAATCAGGGCATATTCAAACGAAATTCTCCGTCCTGTTTTGGCAAGATAGTAACGAAGCGCGTCCATAACATCGTTAAAAGGATAGCGACGATTAACAGGCATCAGCTTTGAACGAAGCGCATCATTAGGGGCATGGATGGAAATTGCCAGATTAATCTGGGTATCCTCGTCTGCAAATTTATAAATATTCGGTACAATACCACTGGTCGATACCGTGATATGGCGTTGACCAATATTCAGACCCTTTTCATGAATCATTGTGCGCAAAAACGTCATGGTCGCTTCATAGTTTTCAAAAGGCTCGCCCGAGCCCATAATCACGATGCTGCTCACTCGTTCATTTGTTTTATCCAAAATTTTCTGTGCTTGCACAACCTGTGCTGTAATTTCACCGGCCGTCAGGTTCCGTTTGAGGCCCCCTAGCGTCGAAGCACAAAAAGTACATCCAATCCGACAGCCCACCTGAGTCGTTACACAAATACTGTTTCCGTAGTTGTGTCTCATAATAACCGTCTCAATGGCATGATCATCGTGCAAACCGAACAGGAATTTCACCGTACCGTCCTTCGATTCCAGCTTTGTAATTTCATGAAGTGTCACAAAGCTGAATTGCTCTGCAAGCTTATCTCTCAATCCCTTGGACAAATTCGTCATCTCACTGAAATCATTGACCCGCTTCACATACAGCCAGTCAAAAATTTGTCCTCCACGAAAAGCGGGCTCGCCATTATTCTTGGCCCATTCCTGAAGCTCCTCCAGAGTTAAATCATATATAAAAGGTTTCATCAATGTTTGCACCCGTTCCTTCTTCATTAAGTTCTGTTTGCTCTTAGACAGTGTTTTCATTCTTCCTATTTTAGCACAAATCCCTGAGGGAATAAAAATTTTTCATCATCATGCAAAAAACCGCCGGAAAGATCCGGCGGAATGTGGAAATACTGGTGGGCGAATGCCTGGAATACTTTTCCGAACTATTTTATCCGGCGCAAACGCGCGATATAAAATCCGTCACTGTGGAAATGCTGTGGCAACAGCTGCAACGAACCACGTTGAGCATCCTTCGCATCGTGACTCACGTCCGGGAAAGAATGTCCTTCAGCCCATTCATATTCGGGGTGCTCGCTTAAAAACCGGGTCAATTGTCCTTCGTTTTCGTCAGGCTCAATCGTACATGTGCTGTAAACCAGAATACCGCCCGGCTTCAAGAGTCCAGCTACACTGTCCAACAGCTCATGCTGAAGCTGTGTAATGTCGCGCACATCCTGCTCCGTTTTACTCCAGCGCAAATCCGGCTTACGGCGAATGACTCCAAAACCGGAGCATGGCGCATCAAGCAAAATACGGTCAAAAGAAGCCGGAGCATAACGTTCTTTCAGCTCCAGCGCATCGCCGGTAACCGTCTCCACGGCCTCCAGCCCCAGCCGATCAGCCTGTTCCTGAATTAAATGATGCTTATGGGCATGCAGATCGTTCGCGATAATCCGGCCTTGGTCCTTCATCAGTTCAGCCATATGAGCTGTTTTGCCGCCCGGAGCGGCACAGCAATCCAGTACCAGCATGCCAGGCTCAGGTTCGACTGCTTCGGCAACGAGCATGGAGCTTTCATCCTGAACGGACAACAAACCATCCGTATACCAGGAGGTAAGCGCCATGTTGCCACCACTGCGAACGACAATCCCGTAAGGGCTAACTGCCGAAGGAACGGCATCCATCCCTTTTGCCAGCATCTCGTCCAATAACCGATCACGGCTGATCATTGTCGTGTTTACCCGTACGCTGACCGCAGGAGGCTCATTATTAGCCTGACAGATAGCTTCCGCTGTATCTACACCATATTGCTTAATCCAGCGCTTAACCAGCCATTGTGGATGGGAATGTTCTAACGAAATCCGCTCCTCAGCTGGCAATCCCTCAGGAATGTGCAGCTTGTCCGGCTCACGCAGCATGCTGCGCAGCACACCATTGACCATCCCCGAAATTCCCTGATGCCCGCGCCGTTTGGCAATGGTCACAGCTTCACTAACGACAGCATGATCCGGGATACGATCCAGGTACACAATCTGGTACACACTCATCCGCAGTAGTGAACGTACCCAAGCCTGAAGCTTGGCCGTTCCTTTTTGAACAAATTTGTTCAAATAATAATCCAGTGTATTACGGCGTGCGACTGTGCCGTACACAAGTTCTGTCGCCAAGCCGGCATCACTTGCAGACAAGTCTGCTTGCTGAAGCCGACGATTTAATTCGAGGTTGCTATATGCGCCCTCTTGCTCAACCCCGGTCAACACATCAAGTGCAACTTCCCGCGCCGTTTGTTTGCGAGTCCTGCCAGCTCTGGCAGCAGCTTCCTTGCCTTGATCTCCCTGACGGGAGTGTCGCCCGCTCACACGAGCACCGTGCCTGGCTTCATTTGTCCGCCGCGTGCAAAATTCCCGGCTTCCATAACCTTCTTGCCAGCCGGCTGAACCTGTGTCAGCCAGATCGTACCGCTGCCTGTCTGTACTTCAATGCCTCGGGCATTCAATTGAAGAACCGTTCCGGGCGCTGGTGTATTGGAGCCATCCGCTTCATTACCTATCGAAGCCCCTTCAGTGGAAGGCTGCTCAGCAGCCCACACTTTAAAAACATTTTCTTCCCACAGCGTAAATGCGCCGGAAAAGGGAACAAGCCCGCGAATCCGGTTGTATATTTGCTGTGCACTGTCACCCCACGGAATACGCTCATCGTCGCGGTTCAGGTTTGGGGCATAGGTAGCCTCTTCCTCGTTTTGCGGTGTGCGCTCCGATTGTCCTGCCAGCAGCTTCGGCAGCTCGCCCTGTAAAAGCTTCGCTCCGGCCACGCTTAGCTTCTCGAAGATCGTACCGGACGTATCCTCCGGCTTAATAGCTACCTCAATCCGTGATATCATATCGCCGGTATCCAGTCCTTCCGCCATATACATCAGTGTCACGCCCGTAACGGTTTCACCGTTAATGATTGCACGCTGAATCGGCGCTCCTCCCCGATAACGGGGAAGCAGCGAACCATGCACGTTCAGGCAGCCGAAACGGGGCAGGTCCAATACGGACTTAGGCAAAATTTGCCCATAAGCTGCGGTTACGATCAGATCCGGACGCAGCTCCGCCACCTGAGCCACCGCTTCCGGCTGACGCAGGCGGGTCGGTTGAAGCACGGGCAATCCGCGCTTCTCCGCCGCTTCCTTGACTGGTGTAGGCATCAATATTTTTTTGCGTCCCTGCGGCTTATCTGGCTGGGTAATCACACCGACCACATTGTAGCCGTTGTCCAGCAGCATGTTCAGCGAAGGCACAGCAAACTCCGGTGTCCCCATAAAGATAATACGAATATCTTGACTCATCGAACCTCACTCCCCTGCCTGATGGTTCGGTCCTGGCTGTTCCAGAGCAACCTCATATACTTTTTCTGCAATATCCGTGAACAAAACTCCATTCAAATGATCGATTTCATGCTGAAAAGCACGAGAAAGCAATCCTGTGGCTGTAACGGTAATGGCCTTGCCCTCATGGTCCAGTCCCTTGACTGTAACTTTCTCGGCACGACGCACATCCCCGTTCAGACCTGGAATACTCAGGCAACCTTCAGGACCCAATTGCTCTCCTTCCTCTGCCACGATTTCTGGGTTGATCATTTTAATCAAGCCATGCTCATCTCCGGCATCCACGACGATCAGACGCTTCAGAATGCCTACTTGCGGAGCGGCAAGACCTACTCCCTCTGCTTCATACATTGTATCTGCCATATCGTCGAGCAGCTTCTGCACGTTAGGCGTAACTTTAGTAACCTCCTTGGCTACTTTGTGCAGTACATCATCCGGCTCCAGCACTATAATTCTAATTGACATAACAACAGAACACCTTCCTCTTTATCCTTCATTTAGACTTAATTGTATGATCACAAACGCGACTGCTATATTATCCTATGTACGGGCCCCTTGTCCGCATTAATTGTGCCGATAAGTTTTGCGCAGGCGCTCTACATTAGCATTTGCGGATCGACATCCAGACTAATCAGCAGCTTTTGGGCCTGTGCGGATTCCGCCATTTCATCAGCTACCTGCTGAGCCATACCAATCGCATCGATATTTCCACGCCATTTTATCATACATTGAAATCGGTATCTATTCTTGGTTCTCGAGATCGGTGAAGCTACAGGCCCTAAAATGTCAAGTACATCCGATGTCAGCCGATCCATATTCCCGAACCAGCCCCGTTGTCTCGCGCGCCCCTGCAGGGTTGCTGAATAGTTCTCAGCCAGCCGGACCAGTACCGGAAGCTGTTCATGGGAAAAGGTTACCAAAATAAGGCGACAATACGGTGGATAGTGCAAATTGCGGCGATGTTTCAATTCTTCCCTGACAAAAGAAGCATAATCGTGACGACTTGCGTGAATTACTGAATAATGCTCTGGAGTATAGGATTGTACGAATACTTCACCTGGCAATTGATGCCTTCCAGCACGTCCAGCTACCTGTGTTAACAGCTGGAATGTCTTTTCTGCAGCCCGAAAATCCGGTAAATTAAGAGCCGAGTCCGCAGTGATAACCCCAACCAGCGTCACATCAGGAAAATCCAGTCCTTTAGCTACCATTTGGGTACCAAGCAGCACATCGGCTTTTTTATCACGAAACTGCTTGAGCAGCTTTTCATGGGCGTTTTTTCCTGTTGTTGTATCCACATCCATTCGGACAACACGTATACCGGGAAACAGCTTTGCCAGTTCTTCTTCCACTCGCTGAGTCCCTGTGCCGAAGTAGCGAATATGCTCACTGCCACATTCCGGACAAAGCTGCGGGACAGGCTCAGAATAACCACAGTAATGGCAACGCAAATTGTTCGATCGCTGGTGATACGTAAGCGAAATATCGCAATGCGGACAGCCTGCTACATAGCCGCAGCTGCGGCACATAACGAATGTGGAATGCCCGCGCCGGTTCAGCAGCAATACCGTCTGTTCCTTACGCTCCAACCGCTCTACGATTCCTTGATGCAGCGCGCGGCTGAACATGGAGCGGTTGCCAGCACGCAGTTCCTCGCGCATATCCATGATATGCACTTCAGGCAGCGCGTTCCCCAATGCGCGGGTTGGCATTTCAAGCAGTAGCGGCGCAAATTCGTCATTGCTTTGTGAACGAGCGGCATAGTAGCTTTCCAGGGACGGTGTAGCCGATCCCAGGATGACGACAGCTCCATGCTGATGAGCTCTGTGAATAGCTACATCCCGCGCATGGTATTTGGGTGTCTCTTCCTGTTTATAGGACGTTTCGTGCTCCTCGTCCATGATAATGAGTCCAAGATCACGAAAAGGCGCAAATACTGCCGAGCGGGCGCCAATCGCCACCTTGACACGACCTTCGCGTATCTTGCGCCACTCATCGTAACGCTCCCCACCGGACAGCCTGCTGTGCATTACTGCCACCTGATCACCAAACCGCCCCTTGAAGCGCTCTACCATTTGTGGTGTTAACGATATTTCGGGTACGAGTACAATCGCCTGACGATTCTGATGGATACAGCGCTGGATTGTCTGTAAATAGACTTCCGTCTTACCGCTCCCTGTAACTCCGTGCAATAAATATGCGCCTTGCTCACGCATGTCTAGCTGGCGAATAATTCGTTCATACACCGACTGCTGCTCTGCTGTGAGAGGCAACGGCATTGTAGGCTTAAAATGTCTGCCCTGATACGGGTCGCGGAACACTTCCACATCCTCCAGGATCACATAGCCCTTATCCTCCAGCGCCTTGACCGTTGCAGCCGATACACTCAGTGAGGTCAGAACTTCCTTCAGCGGCAGAGGCAGAAACTCGCTACGTTCCAGCAAAAAAGCAAGTACCTCCCGCTGACGCTGCGCTTTGGCAGAAAATTGCTCCAATGCTGCTGAAGCCTTGTCTATACTAATAGCCAGGTCAACGGCTTTCATGGTCTTTTTACTGAGCTTGTCTTTAATAACCTGACTTTCCTGAAGCACTCCCCGGCGTAAAAGTCTTTTAATAACCTCCGCCTCCTCGGGAAAACGGCGACTGAGCTGCTGCAAAGGGACTTGCTCCTTCTCCTGAATAAAGCTGACAATCCGACGCTCCGTCGGATCGCTCATACCATCATCGGTCAGAAGAGCCCATTCGAGCTCCTCGTCCTGATCTGGCTGCACGCTACGCTGTAAATGCGTATTGGAATCTGGGTCCTGCATAGCATGAACAGGTGAGGCATTGGCATATGCATGCTGTTCAGCAATAGAAATGTAGCGCTCCGCTTTACCCTTTAACGCGGTAGGGATCATCACTTGCAGGGCCATGATTTGATTGCAGGCATAACGTTCACTCATCCATTTTCCCAGTTCTACCAGATCGGAAGATAATGGCGGTACCAAATCCAGCAACTCCTGAATCGCTCTCATCCGGTATTTAGGAGGCTCCTCGGCAGGGACTACCGAAATAACAAAAGCCTGCACCGTTCGTTTGCCGAACGGCACAGCTACCCGGCTACCCGGCTCAATCCAAGGTCTCATTGAATCCGGTATGAGATAATCGAAGGTACGATCCGTATCCTTGGCAGGTACATCGACAATGACCTTGGCAACTAAATTGCCTGTCTCCATTAATGCAACACCCCACCCATGCGTCCCGCAGCTAACGTAAGCAACTTACGCGCGACTTCTTCCTTTGACTGTACAGGAATGCGCTCTACCATCCCGCTACGGTCATAAATTTGCACAGCATTATGATCAGCGCCAAAGCCGGCACCCTCCACAGTTACATCGTTTGCCGCGATCAGGTCACAATTTTTACGTTCCAGCTTATCTATCGCATACGTCTCCAAATTTTCGGTTTCTGCTGCAAACCCAACTAAAAATTGATGCTTTTTGCTTCGTCCGAGTGATTCCAGAATATCGACGTTCTTCACTAATTCCAGAGTTATATTGCTCTCTTTCTTCTTAATCTTGGTCTGCGCCACCTCACGTGGTCGATAATCTGCAACTGCAGCAGCCATCACGACCATATCACACGCTTCCCATTGTCTTAGCACAGCATCATACATGTCTTCAGCGGACTGAACTCTTTCAAGCAAAATCCCTGAAGGCAGCTCTGCGCTGGTATTCGCAGCGATCAGATGTACCTCTGCACCCATCTCCTGAGCTACTTTTGCAATGGCAAAGCCCATCTTGCCGGAGGAATCGTTCGTAATATAACGCACCGGATCAATTCTCTCGATCGTGCCTCCAGCAGTCACAATGACTTTTCTGCCTGAAAGCAGCTTTTCATTCTCATTGCTCTTCTCGTTCACAAGCGACTCGGGCGCTTGACTTTCCGTAGATTCACCACCAAACCATCGTGGCTCAGACTTGCTTTGGCCTTTATTATCCTGCCCCTGCTGTTCAAAAAAGCGCTCTATGGTTTGCACGATCGTTTCCGGCTCTTCCAAGCGCCCTTTGCCAACATAACCACAAGCCAGTAGTCCTTCACCAGGCTCAATCATCATCACACCGCGTGATACGAGCGTTTCCATATTTTGCATGACTGCCGGATGGGTGTACATATGCACGTTCATCGCAGGCGCCACCATAATAGGGGCAGTCGTAGCCAGCAGCGTGGTAGACAGCATATCATCAGCAAGCCCATGTGCCATTTTCCCGATGATATTGGCGGTTGCCGGAGCAACCAGCACCAAATCGGCCGCATCCGCCAGATGGATATGGGATACAACGGACGGTTTTCTTTCATCAAACGTATCACTGTATACCGGATTACGAGAGAGCGACTGCAACGTAAGTTCGGTAATAAACTCTTTTGCGGAAGCTGTCATAATCACATGAACGTCGGCTCCCTTTTGCGTCAACTTACTGCACAGCGCAGCCCCTTTATAAGCGGCAATTCCGCCGGTAATACCAAGAATAATGACTTTCCCCTTCAACATCGTTAACTCCCCCTGTCCGAAAAAAATAACAACCTTGCGGTTGTCAAAGAAATTGGCATTGCGCCTGGTTATAATGATTGTCTGCAGTTCTTATTCTTCGCCGCTTTCAAGCAGAAGATGATCTGCGTAGATCTCTTCCAACGCTATTCCAACCTGTTTGTGTGATTTAGGGCTCTTCAGAGTCGTCTTCTCACCCTCGCGCAACTGTCTAGCCCGGCGTGAAGCCGCTACAACCAGCGAATATTTACTATCAACCTTTTTCATCATTTCATCAATGGAAGGATACAGCACGAATAGACACCTCTTCATGTAGTTTTGGGACTGTATAAGCTGAACTTAAGTGTACACCTTCAAGCCCAGCATATACAGTGTTATTTCTCTTTAAGTACGCCTGGCATATGTAAAGTCCTAATTTATGGATGAACCTTACAATGTTCGGCGATAATAATGGATTCTATTCGTTTACAAGCGAAATCAATCTCATCATTCACAACCGCATAATCATAGTGGCGCAACAGATTCATTTCATCCACAGCTACCGACATGCGGTGGTCGATGGTGGCCTGGGTTTCGGTCCCCCGTCCCCGAATTCTGTCCTTTAATTCATCCAGCGAAGGTGGAAGCAGGAAAATGAAAATGCCTTCAGGAAATTTCTCTTTGACCTTTAGTGCTCCCTGAACCTCAATTTCCAGAAAAATATCTTTACCCTGCGCAAGCGTCTGATCTACAAAATCACGTGGAGTACCGTAAAAATTGCCCACATACTCAGCATACTCCAGCATCTCATCCCGCTCAATCATACTTAAAAACTCGTCACGCGTTTTAAAAAAATAGTTTACTCCATCCTGTTCACCCGCACGAGGTGCTCGAGTCGTAGCAGAAACGGAGTAGGTTATTTCCGGCAACTTTTCACGCAACGCATTGCCTACCGTTCCTTTACCAACACCCGAAGGTCCGGATATTACAAATAATAATCCCTTAGCCATAGTACACTCCATTTTTATTCGTCATTATCATCATCTTTAGTGGATAGGCGATGAGCGACCGTCTCCGGCTGCACCGCAGACAGGATTACATGGTCACTGTCCGTAATAATAACAGCCCGTGTCCGGCGGCCATAAGTAGCATCAATTAACATATGACGGTCCCTGGCTTCCTGTATAATCCGCTTGATCGGAGCAGACTCCGGACTGACGATGGAGATAATTCGGTTGGCCGACACGATATTGCCGAAGCCAATATTGATCAATTTGATTGCCATATTCAGGTCTTTCCCCCTATACATGTGACTATTGCAGCCGTGCCGCTACCAGGTAGCTACTCAATATTCGCAGCCTGCTCACGAATTTTTTCAAGCTCTGCCTTCATCTCGACGACCAAATTAACCAATGTGAGATGATTGGCCTTGGAGCCGATCGTGTTAACTTCCCTGTTCATTTCCTGGATTAAAAAGTCTAATTTGCGGCCGGCCGGCTCGTCCGACAGCAGCAACCCCTTGCATTGCCCAAAGTGACTTTGAAGCCGGGTAAGCTCTTCATCAATATTGCTGCGATCCGCGAATAAAGCAATCTCCATTCCGAACTTATGCTCATCAAGCGTAAATAAACCGTCCTGAAGCTCTTTAAGCCTGTTTTTTAGCCTGTTACGGTAGTCGCTCACAACATGGGGAGCCAGCACCGTCATTTCATGATGCAGGGATTCCAGATGGGAAATGCGGGATTCCACATCTCGTGCCAAATACCCGCCTTCTCGCTTTCTCATCTCCAGCAAACCCTGCAAAGCTTCATGTAAGGCTCGCTGTAGCTGCTCTTCCCAGCCCTCTTCGTCTCCATTGCAAGCCTCTCCAGGCTCGCCCAGAACGTCAGGCAAAGCAAGAATGTCGCTTATACCTAATGTTCCTTTCACGCCATAACGATCCGCCAGCTGCTCCGCTGCATGCAGGTATGCCTGCACCACAGTGTCATTCAACCGTGCGACGGGTATCTGTTCTTCATCACGTTCCCTATGGATGAAGACGTCGACACGACCGCGCTTAATCTGCTGCTGAACCGTTCTTCTCAAGCCATCTTCAAAGCGTGTCCATTCGCGCGGAATCCTCATCATCACTTCGCAATAGCGGTGATTCACCGATTTTAGTTCCAAGCGAACTTTATAGCCTTCATATTGAAAGATGGCTTGACCGTATCCGGTCATACTCAATGACATCGGCATCACATCCATTTTACTATTGTAATTGATTATTATAGTCTAAACAAGGGGGCCTGCGCGCTGCCGGATTTTTGCCATACATAAGAAGCCAGCTCTGCCGTCATTTCATAGAACATAAATGGAGTCATCAAATAGATTCCATTAAAATGCTTCATCGCCGTATCAAGCAGCTCCTTGGCAATGGACACCCCCATTGCTCGTCCTTCCGAACCCTCCAGACCAGACATGCGTGCACGCACCTCATCCGACAACTGAATGCCGGGTACTTCATTGTGCAGGTATTCTGCGTTCCGCCCGCTGGCCAGCGGCATAATACCGATAAAAATCGGGACCTCCAAATGCCGTGTCTCTTCCGCGATGGCTACAATAAGCTCACGGTCGTAGACAGGCTGGGTCATAATATAATCAGCTCCGGAGGCAATTTTCTTTTCCAGCCGCTGTACAGCTTTACCCAAATGCTTGACATTGGGATTAAATGCAGCACCTACCACAAAATTAGCCTTCTGCTTTAGTGGCTTACCGGAAAATGCAACACCATCGTTTAACTGCTTGATCATACGTATAATTTCAAAAGAAGTCATATCATACACCGAGCTGGCACCCGGCAAATCACCGAACCTTGCTGGATCTCCAGTAACCGCCAGTACATGGTCAATGCCCAGCGCGTCAAAACCCATCATATGAGACTGAATACCAATCAGATTGCGGTCACGGCAAGCAATATGGATTAATGGGCGCAAACCCGTTTCAATGCTGACCAAATGCCCAAGCGCCATGTTGCTCATCCGCGTAACGGCAAGTGAATTGTCGGCCAGCGTAAGCGCGTCGGCCCCGGCTTTTTTCAATGCATGCGCACCTTGCATAAATCGTGTAATGTCCAGATCGCGTGGAGGATCAAGCTCTACAATGACCGTATGCCGTTCCTTAACCATATCCACAATGTTGGGCTTGCTGGCAAATCTTCCATTTCCACGTTCCCCTTCATCTGTAATCGGCTCCGGTTCAGCGACGTGAATTGACTCGTTTAACAATACTTCTTTTGGAGCCAGCGGAGGCGGCTGCAAGCCACTCAAAGCTTTGGAAATCGCCGCAATATGATCTGGTGTAGTTCCGCAGCATCCGCCAATCAGCCTCGTTCCCAAATCTACGAAGGACGCGGCACATTCACCAAAATATTCAGGTGTTGCACCGTATACATAATGACCGTCCACATAATCGGCGAGACCCGCATTAGGATATACGGACAGCGGCACTGACAAGGGGCCTTCCAGCTGCTCCATTACACTCATAATCCCCTGTGGACCGGAATGACAGTTAAATCCAAGAATGTCCGCTCCTTCATCACGCAACAACGAAAAAGCTTCTGCTACTGAAAAACCATCCTGTGTACGGCCAACCTGGTCGACTGCAAACTGACAGATTACCGGAATATCACTATATTTACGCACACCGTTAAGCGCAATCCGCATTTCATCCAGTGAATAAAACGTTTCGCACAAAATACCGTCTACTCCTTCGGAGAGAAGGGCATTAATCTGCTGGTCATAGTTTCGAGCCAGCTCCAGCTTGGATATGTTAAGCCGTTTGCCCCCGCATATGGAGCCTACCGCACCCACCACATAATGATCAGGCCCGGCCGCTGCTCGGGCAATTCTTACCCCTGCACGATTGATCTCTTCTACTCTGGATTCCAGCCCAAACCATGCCAGCTTATAATCATTTGCAGAGAATGTATTGGTCTCCAGCAATCGTGCTCCTGCATTTAGATATTGACTATGCACATCCGCTATAACGTCAGGTGAAGTAATATTCAACTCTTCGTAAGAAGTATTTACTGGAAATCCCAGCTGGTACAAAAAGGTCCCCATTGCGCCGTCTCCGACAATAAGTTCACGATTCAGCACAGTACGCAAATCCGGTTTCATTTCCTCCGCTCCACCCCGCTCTTTATTTTCATATTAATGTAACATAAAAGAGACTGCAAACATAAGCCAAAAAACAAAAAAAGCCGTCTCACTCCCCAAAATGATGTGGCCAGGAGTGAAGCAGCTTGATTTATAATTGTTATTTTATACTATAATTATCTCATTTGCCCATCTTCGGCATGAAGGGAGAATGCGTAAAAGGCTCCTTTTTTATTCACCTTAGCCACAATAGAAGCCGTTCCTCTTTGCTTTGTGGAAAATGTATACTGATTCCCTTGAATCCCAACATTATAGCCTGACAAATTGATATTAAATAAGAGCTGAACCTTGGGCTTGACCAGTTTCAAAGCTTCTGAAGCGGTATATTTGGGATTGGCAAACGATTTTTTGAAATCTGCGTCATCATTCCAGTCCACCCCGTAGGTGGATACAGCCAGCATTTTGCCGGTTGTTGCGCCGATTTTGACCTCACTCGACTCGTTTACATCCTCGAACGACCAATAAGAAAACCCCTTGGCCTCGTCCTTGAAGCGTGAAGCATGCTGTACGGTAATCCGCTGACCGCTAACACGCTTAAAAGTGTTCGTTGCCCGGCTCAGCAATACAGGGTCCACCTGCTTCAACGGGTAGTCTGCATTAATGGTTATACTGTTACCCCGATCTACATCAACGTACAATGAGGACGCCTTTTCCCCTGCGCCCCAAAATACCCAGTAGTTCGAAGGCTTATTGGACTGGTAAGGAGATTTAACCCGCCAAAAAGCTTCAAATTGCATAGAGCGCTTGGGGTCAAACGCTTTGGCACTGTTCAGCACTTTGGCCTTGAGAGGCGCGTCCAGTGCCTTGCCCATGCTGCTTATTTTATACCGTACCGTGGTAGAATCCACTCTATTCTTTTCCTTATTATATTCCGTTTGGAACGTAGCTGTTCCGTCTTCCAATTCGCCTTCGACAATCCAGGTTTTACCCATATCCGTCACATCGTCAAATTGAAATGGTGTTTTCGTACCGATCAGTTCCTGTACTGCCTTTTCCAGACGGTTCACAACAGTTGGGGTTAGCGAGCCGACCTGCTTGCTCGTCGTGTCAACGGCAGCAGCAGGGAGGGTAGCAGCATGAGCCGGAAGCGCGGTAGCTACAAATATAAGGGCTGCAACTGCTGAAATCCAACGAAATTTCCGCACCATGAACGGCCTCCTTATTGTTTTCTTATCTGTTATATTATACATCGTTCAGACGTCAAAAAAAGACAGAATGTTGCTAAATACCAAAAAAGAAGACCTCACAGGGTCTCCTTTTCACTCATTTTTATACAATTCATAAACCAAATGCACGCTCTTTTCCATGCTCCATGTATTTCAGGACAGACGACCATCATACACAATTTCAGCCGGGCCTGACATATACACGTGATTGTCGTCCTCGTTCCATTCGATATCCAGATCGCCGCCCTTCAGACTTACAATGGCGCGTCGGTCACTATACCCGTTGAGTACAGAAGCCACAAGTGTGGCACAGGCCCCGGTTCCGCAAGCTAGCGTTGGGCCGGCTCCCCGTTCCCATACTCGCATCTCTATGTGATCCCGACTTCGGACCGTAGCGAACTCGACATTTGTCTTTTTAGGAAATAGCGGATGGCTTTCCAGCTTCGGTCCCCAGGCCTCCAGTTCAAAGCCAGGTGCATTTTCAACATAGATGACACAATGCGGATTGCCCATGGATACAGCCGTAAAACGAAAACCGCTTCCTCCAGCTTCGATGGACTCATGAATTACACGGTCCAGATCCAGCGTAGTCGGAATTTTCAAGCCCTCCAGAATCGGCTCTCCCATGTCTACCTTCACCATACGTACAAGTCCGTTCTCTACAGTCAGTTCGACCTGCTGCACACCAGCACCCAGCGTCTCGATCGTAATCCGCTCACGGCTGATATGCTTGCGGTCATATACATATTTGGCTGCGCAGCGAATAGCATTCCCGCATTGCTCTGCCTCCGATCCGTCCGAATTAATGATGCGCATGCGGAAATCGGCTTTTTCTGAAGGCAATATATATACCAGACCGTCAGCACCAACACCAAAATGTCGATCACATAGCCGAACAGCCAATTCTGAAGCGTCAGACGGCAATTCCTGATGCCCAAACCAAACGATAAAATCATTACCCAAGCCGTGCATTTTTGTGAATTCCATAGCTTCCCTCCGCCGTTGCTGCTAATCTCATGCTCCTCGTAAAGCTTTATTCCCATGATAGCATACAGGGCAAGAGCGGGAAAGCCATGTGATGATACCTAACCCGGATGCTAGGCTGAAAACTTCGTGCGTCCTGTCGAAAAACGGTTATTTCCGCCATGGCGACGGTTGCGTCTACCGCCCCATACGCTTCCCGCCCCCATCAGGAAAGTCGGAATCCCGGCCGCGACGATGGAAAGCGCCCACTCACGCAAGCCCAGCGGCACTGTTTTGAAAATAGGTTGCAGCATAGGTACGTACATGACCACCAGCATCAGCACGATGGATGACAGTACGGCAAGTACGAGATAGCTGTTTTGAAACGGGTTACGGTGGAAAATAGAACGGGAACTGCGGCAATCGAATACATGAATTAACTGTGCCAGGACCAGCGTAGCAAAGGCAACCGACTGCGCTTTAACCAGTTGTCCTGCGTCATCCGGTGCAATGCGCAATGTCAGCCAGAAGGCGGCAAGCGTACATAAGCCAATTAACAGTCCGCGACTAATGATTTTCCAGCCCAGTCGACGGGCGAAAATATTTTCCTTTGCACCGCGTGGCTTATGCTCCATCAGATCCTTTTCCGGCTGATCCACACCCAGAGCCATCGCTGGAAGGCCATCCGTTACCAGATTGACCCATAAAATCTGGATCGGAAGCAGCGGCAACGGCAGCCCGGCCATCATTGCGAAAAACATCGTCAAAATTTCGCCAACGTTGGAGGCAAGCAGATAACGGATAAATTTACGAATGTTTTCGTAAATATTCCGTCCTTCCTCAATCGCCGCCACAATCGTCGAGAAATTATCGTCGCTCAGCACAAGCGCAGCTGCTTCTTTGGTCACATCAGTTCCCGTCATGCCCATTGCAATACCGATATCCGACGCTTTGATCGCCGGTGCATCATTCACGCCATCCCCGGTCATAGCTACGACATGTCCGCGTCTCTGCAGCGATTTGACGATGCGTAGCTTGTGCTCCGGCGACACACGCGCATATACAGACACGCTGTCAACAGCTTTGTCCAGCGCCGCATCATCCATCGCAGATAGCTGCTGTCCCGTCAGCACATGTGAGCCACGCTGGAAAATGCCGAGCTGCTGGGCAATGGCCTCAGCAGTTGTGCCGTGATCACCCGTAATCATCACGGTGCGAATGCCGGCACGGCGGCACCTGCTGATAGCCTCACGAGCCTCGCGGCGCGGCGGGTCAATCATGCCCGTCAAGCCGATAAAAATCAGCTGCGCTTCGGCCTCTTCGACCGTGGAGACATGCTCATGAGAGCGGATATCACGGTATGCGACGCCAAGTACACGCAGCGCCTCTGAGGCCATACCTTCGTTGGCTGCCATTACCTTTTGACGCAGCGTGCCTGTCAAGGGAACGACATTTCCTTCCCATAAAATGTAAGAGCACTGGCCGAGCAGCACATCCGGCGCACCTTTGGTAAAGACAATATGCCCTCCCTGATGGCGCACGAGCACCGACATCCGCTTCCGTTCCGAGTCAAAAGGGAATTCGCGCTCCCGTGTGTACAGCTCATATAAGGCTTGTCGGGTGACTCCGCCCTTGGCAGCTAGCGTGACAAGGGCTCCCTCCGTCGGATCGCCCTTCAGCTCCCAAACGGCGGTCGGCACCGGTTCTTTAGTCTTTTTTCTCGCGCGCAGCTCATCAATGTCGACTTGGACAATCTCCGCATTGTTACAAAGTACACTGCCTTGCAGCAGCCTACGCAATGATTGTCCGTTTTTAAGGTCGGCAGGAAGATCTCTATCCATGATATGACCGTGTGGATCATAGCCCTCCCCCGTAACTCCCCAGAAACGACCATCCAGCCATAGTTTGGTAACCGTCATTTTATTTTGGGTCAGCGTACCGGTTTTATCGGAGCAAATGACAGACGCACAGCCTAGCGTCTCGACAGAAGGCAGCTTGCGCACAATTGCCTTGCGTTTGATCATACGCTGTACTCCCAAGGCGAGTGCAATGGTTACAATCGCGGGTAACCCTTCCGGTATAGCTGCCACAGCCAGGCTCACACCGGCCAGGAACATGCTCATGGCTGGCTGACCATGCAATATGCCTGCTACGACAACGAGCACCGTTAGCGCCAGCGCTACGATGATCAATATTTTCCCTAATTGCTCCAACCTGTGCTGCAACGGTGTCTCCTGCGACTCCGTATTTTCAATCAGGTCTGCGATTTTGCCCATTTCTGTACTCATGCCTGTACGAATAACGATGCCCTGTGCAGTGCCTCTGGTCATCATGGTGCCCATAAATCCGATGTTTTTTTGATCCCCGAGTGGTACCTCAGCGGCATGAATAGGACGGCAATGCTTACTCACCGGAACCGATTCACCTGTCAAGGCGGATTCCTCCACATCACAGCCGTTCGTACTCAGCCACCTTACATCGGCAGGAATACGATCACCACTCTCGAGCAGGACGATATCACCCGGCACCAGCTCTCTGGCTTGAATCTGCACCCGTTTGCCGCCCCGTAGTACTTTGGCAGTTGGAGCCGACAGCTGTCTCAAAGCCCGCAACGAACGCTCTGCTCTAAATTCCTGCACAAAGCCGAGAATCCCATTCAACACCACAATAGCAATAATGGTAACCGCGTCTAAATATTCACCGAGCAGGCCGGAGATCAGGGTTGCCCCCATCAGTACGAGCATCATAAAATCCTTGAACTGATTGAGGAGCAGCAGGAAAGCCGAAACACGCTTCCCCTCGCTCAGCTCATTCCACCCCGCCCTTTCTCTGCGCTGTGCAATCTGTTCCTCCGAAAGACCCTGCTTCGGGTCGACATCCAGACTTGTTGAAAGCTGTTCATTGCTTAGTTGATGCCAATGTGCTTGTTCCATTCTCCCCAATTCCCTCCCGGTCAGATAGTCCGTTACCGTCGGTTGTGCCTAGGATGGCTGCCCGTTATTACATTTTGTGCCGCGAATGCTGATAAGCAGGACAGACTTTCTAGATTCAATCTATTCGGACAGGACCTGAAATATCACAAAGCCGCTTAAGTTTTGTCCCAAATTTATGTATCATAGTAGGAAGGCGAAAATATATTGGCTTCAAAGGAGAACATACATTATGGCATTGGACGGTATCGTAACCCGCGCTATTGTACACGAGCTGCAAGGCATTCGGGGCGGACGCATTAACAAAATACATCAGCCAAACGATCACGATATGGTGCTGAATATGCGGGCGCAAGGCGGTAGCATAAAGCTGCTGCTGTCGGCTAATCCGACATTCCCGCGCGTACATTTTACAGAACAAAGCTTTCTCAATCCGACAGAAGCACCTATGTTTTGTATGCTTCTTCGCAAGCATTGTGAAGGCGGCATCATCGAGAATATTACTCAGGTGGGTATGGAGCGCATCATTCACATGGATGTGCGTCAGCGCGACGAACTTGGAGATATTTCATTCAAGCGGATTATCATTGAGCTGATGGGCAGGCACAGCAATATTATTTTACTCGACCCGGAAACAGGTGTTATATTGGACGGCATCCATCATGTCACACCATCAATTAGCAGCTATCGGGTCATTATGCCCGGCTTTCAATACACGGAGCCTCCTGAACAAAACAAGCTGAATCCGCTGGAAACGGAAGAAGCCTCCTTCGCCTCCTCGTATCAAACAGCTATCGAGGCTGGAGAAGCACCAAAACGCTGGATCGTGAATACTTTTACCGGACTCAGTCCCCTCATTGCAGAGGAAATACTGAACCGAGTATCCAACAAAGCATCTGATGACGATCATCGTCAGCTATGGAGTACATTCAGTCACATGATGGATGACGTGCGGAATCATCGTTTTCAGCCAGTATCCGGTTTGAATGCACAGGAAAAAGCCATATTTTCAGTCGTTCCTCTTACATTGATTCAGGGAGAGCGCAAGGAATACGCTACGATCAGTAAATGTATGGAGGATTTTTTCGGTGAAAAAGCAGAAAGGGATACGGTTAAGCAAAAGGTCAGTGACCTGCTGCGTTTTCTGCAAAATGAGCGAAGCAAAAATGTCAAAAAACTCGACTATCTTCACCAGGATTTGGCCGAAGCGGAAGATGCCGATCAATTTCGCATTTACGGGGAGCTGCTGTTCGCTTCACTGCATGAAGTAAAAAAGGGCGACAAAGAAGTAACGCTTACCAATTTTTATGATGAGGAGCAGAGTCAGGTAGCGATCCCTCTAGACCCGTTGCTGGGTCCATCGGATAATGCGCAACGGTATTTTAAAAAGTATAATAAGTATAAGAACAGTCTGGCTGTCATAGACGAGCAATTGGAAAAGACACATGAAGAAATCAAGTATATGGACAATCTGCTTCAGCAGCTAGCCCATGCCTCCATGAACGACATTGAAGAAATACGTGAAGAACTGGTACAGCAGGGATATCTCAGAGACCGGGTCAAAAAAGGGAAGAAAAAAAAGAAAAATGACCGTCCTACCTTGCACGTTTATATGTCATCCGAGGGTATTGAGCTACTGGTCGGCAAAAACAACCTGCAAAATGAATATGTCACAAACCGACTGGCCGGGCCAAATGACACCTGGCTGCATACCAAGGATATTCCAGGGTCACACGTTGTAATTCGTGCAGAGCAATTTGGGGATGCTACGTTGGAGGAGGCAGCTCAGCTCGCTGCCTACTTTAGCCAGGCAAAGCAGTCCAGCAGCGTGCCTGTAGATGCCACCTTGATTCGGTATGTGCGTAAGCCGAGCGGAGCCAAGCCGGGCTTTGTCATCTATGATCATCAGCGCACGCTCTTTATCACCCCAGATGAAGAGCTGGTCAAATCACTACCCAATCGTTTCAAAAACAGCTAAAGGTCACTAGCAAATTAAATCACAAAAAGCCCCTAGTCTTGAGTCGGGTACACTTCAAGTGTTCCATAGATAAGACAGGGGCTTTTCCTTTACTTTTGTTCAGCAGCAGCCTTTCTCAATTGCTCGACGGTCTGATCATTCACACTACGACTGCCCAGATCACCATGGAAAATAACACCTTGGCGTGCACCGTGAAAATCCGATCCGCCAGTGGCGATAAGCCCGTGGTGCGCCGCCATTGCGGCATATCGACTCTCATCCGCAGCATCATGGTCCGAATGCCGTACCTCCAAGCCCGCAGGCTTTGCTTCCTCTATGATGGAGCGAACGAGCTCATCGTCCCCATACAAACCTGGATGGGCAACCACAGGCGCGCCTCCCGCCTCGCGAATCCAGCTGATGGCCTCCGCAGGCGCTACACGGGGTACAGACACGTAGCCGGGCGCCCCCTCTGCCAAATATCGCTCAAACGCATCCCGCATATCCTTCGCATATCCTTTTTGAACCAGCGTATCCGCCATATGCGGACGTCCAATGCTTTCATCCGGTGCCAGCGGTCTGCCCATCGTGGCCACTACCTCTTCCAGCGTGATGTCCACCCCCAGACTGCGCAATCGACTCAAAATCAAATCATTGCGAGTATCCCGCGCCTGACGCAGCTTTTCCAACCGCTCCAAAAACACTTTATTGCGGTAATCCATATAATAGCCGAGTATATGAATATCCTTGCCACCAGCCCGTGTACTGATTTCTATACCTGGTATTACGGTAATTCCTGTATGCCGCCCCTCTTCTAGAGCTTCCTCCAGCCCAGCCACCGTATCATGGTCTGTAATCGCCACACCCGCCAGCCCTTTTTCCTTAGCCCAGCGAACATTATCCGCAGGTGGCTGCATCCCGTCCGATGCTTGAGTATGGGTATGCAAATCATATCGTTTCAAGTGGGTATGCTCCTTCACTACAAGCTCTCCTCCTCTTTCTGTATTGTCGGATCGTCTGGCGACTCGCCGAACACCTCTGCTTCCTGATCGTGGCGGCGCAGGTAGGACAGGAAGGTCACCGCCGGAATCGGCAGCAGCGCCGATTTCAGATGAATGGCATAAAATTTTCGCTTGAAGGTAATATCTGCAATATTTACGATTTTCAGCAATCCGAGTTCAACCTCATGCTTCACCGAAGAAGGCGATAGCATGGTAATCCCGAGTCCAGCCTCTACCGCCGATTTGACCGCCCCAGTGCTGCCCATCTCCATAACGATAGCAAGCCGGGAGGCATCCGCACCACGACTTTTCAGTCCGTCCTCTATGACCTGACGTGTACCAGATCCTTTTTCTCGGGCTATAAAAGGATGCTTAAATACATCCTCCAGTACCACTTTTTTAGCCTTGGCCAGTACATGTCCCGAAGGAACAATTAGTTTCAGCTCGTCCTGCATCACAGGCTCCACCACAATATCCGGATGCTGGACCGGTGCCTCGATTAGCCCTAAATTCAACTGATGCTTTAGTATGTCATCCATAATTTGAGTCGTATTCATCACATTCATCGCCATACGTATATGAGGGTACTCTTGACCAAACGGCCCCAACATTCTTGGCACAATATACTCACCAATCGTAAGGCTTGCACCAATATGCAATCTTCCCTCCAGCATGTGAGTAAAAGCAGACATCGCCTCGTCTGCTTCCCGGATCAGTTGCATGCTTTTTTTGGCAAAAGGCAGTAATGTCGCTCCTGCCTCCGAAAGCTCGATTTTTTTAGTCGATCGGTGTAGCAGCTTTGTTCCAAAATAGTCCTCCAAAGACTGAATTTGCATAGTTACGGCGGGTTGCGTCATATGCAGCGCTTGCGCCGCCGCCGAGAAGCTTCCCCGCTCCGCTACCGTATAAAAGATGTGCAGCTGATGAAAGTTCATACTGACCGCCCTCTCCCCTCTCTAGTCTCCCTATTTTAACATAAGAAAAACGTCTGTTCACGAATTCCCAAGAAAACTCACTGAATTGGGTGGTTTTATTCTTTTACAATCCATAAAAATAAAAAAGTATGCAGCTGATACCTGCATACTTCTACACACCTGACAGTATTCCAGTGAATTTGAAGACTTTTTCATCCGGAACCGTCTGATCCATTACCGACTATGTTTACCAACTATTTTTGCTTGCGAGTGCTTTTCATCAATGTCATACGCCTCGAATGACGTAGCCATGAATAGTAGGACTTCAAGTCCCTTAATTCAATTGTCTCCGACATCCGGCCCAAAAAGGTAATGACAATCATCTTGTGGAGCGGATTCCCCGCAATATCCATCTCGCCTGGCAACTCACCAAATTCGGCCACGACGACCAGATCACCATCAATTAAATAAACATCCTCTTCGTTATGATAGTAGGACTCCATCCTGTTTTGCTTCAGACATTCCCAAAGCCAGGCGGCGATATGATTCGTCTCGGACTGTTTCTGCTCTACCCGATCTAAGTAACGTGTTTTTGCATGATTTGTAATCACGATATCAGCAACTTTTTTATCGCCCATCTCTACGTAGAACGGTTCGTATGTACTCCATCGCTGCATTGCCTTGTCACGCACGGGATCACTCTCCCCACCAGATAGGTCTTTATATCTACCAATATATTCATATGTTACCTCAACAGACCCGGGACTACAAGTTACAGAATTGAAGTTTATGGCTGGTTTTTAAAGATTTTTAGGTCTAACAGCATTAAGACCATTATGCAAAAGTCCTGGATTTATAAAAAAAGCCAGCCCCTAGGCTGACTTTTTTTAAATTCATTTACAATTTATATACATTTGAAGCTTATACTTCATATTCTTTCATCTTTTCCTTATCGTCGTTATACTCTGTCCTAATTTCATTTCGGAAAGAGCGTTCGATCTTGCGCACATAGGAAAGTCTGCGAATATTTTTTACGGTATCCTCTGCCCGATCCGCATTCATATAAATGACTACATAATGCATACGCCTTGAAATATAGTGGACATTCCCGTATTTCTCCAAATTGCGGGCAGCCTTGATATCGCTTACCCAAATGATGTACCCTGTCCGCTCAGCAAACATTCGCTTCATCTCCCCTCCGTCGCTATCATCCTATGGCCTATCCGCAGGAGCACTTGCCTCCGCTACCGCATCCACCCTTTTTCACATTCGGATCATTGCTTGGCACCTTAATCGTGTCGGACACGGAATATGCAATCGTTTCGGACATAGCATGAAGCATATCATCCAGCGCCTTTTCTGCCCGCTTGAACTCCATTACTTCCTGGAATTGTTCCAGCTCCAGCTCAACGACCTTCACTGCGTCTTTAGCTTCATGATAATTCGGGTGAAAATGTCCAAAGCGCTCTGTTTCCGCGAATAACTCCTTTTTGGCGTCCAGCTTTCGTACACACGCCTGAATAGATGGATTCATATCCACACGCTGCTTCCAATATAAATAATCCGATACCTCAAAGGACCGGTTGACCATATCGCCCAATTCATAGGCGTTAATAAGCACTTCTGCCATATTGACCGTATTCAATTCGGCTACGCTCATGAATGTTCATCTCACTTTATCTAAAGTTCTACCTGGTAAAGTAGACTCATTAATCATACCACATCCTCCTTTTGAGAAGAAGGAGTTTCATGCACTTGCCGGCTCTATAGTGTAAAAGGAACCAGCAGTCTCATGCCTGACCACTCACCTGGCTGCAAAGTCTCGCGAATTGGTGCTTTAGCATCTTCTCCAGACGCATACCAGCCCATGACACTCCATGGTTCACCGGGAATCACCGATTCCGGTATCCATTTAACCTCTTCCCCACCGATTCGCAGTCCCACCGCTGTCTGCCAACGAATCGCTTGTTCAATCAACTGCCGGGCAGTGGACACATGATAGCTTCTCCATTCTTTTGTCCATGAGGAGGGCACTGCGGAGCTTTCTGGAAAATAGTCGAGTGGATCAGGTGGTGTATGCTCCCGCTCATAAAAGTGGAGTGTTCTTCCGGTATAAACCAGACCGGCCCTCCCCTCCTGGGAAAATATAGACCCGGCTGTGTCATTATTAACCGTCATCTCATTTGGACGAATTTCACTGTCAGGACTGCCTGAGCTTGTGTGATCTGTTTCGTCTACCAGCGGATAACGGTGGATGGGCTCGTCAACACCTTCCGGCTCCCGGCGTGGACTCAATCCAATGGCAGCAAGCGTCTTGCGGATTTTGGCAGTCGAGTGTCCCGGAATAATAAAGTCCCGTTCGCCGATCCGTTCAAGCAATCCTTCCAACCCGGGATGGCGTGCAACAGTATCTGCATCCTCATGTGTACCACATCGCAGAAGTGTTACCGTCGCAAATGCCGTTCGTCCGACATCACCTGCCCACTGCTCCAGAGCCACACGCACATGATCAGGTACACCTGTCCGGCTGTACTTATCCAGAAGGGCAAAAATTGCTTGGGCCTCCATGCCCAGTTCAATTGCCTCTGTAACACTTTCTCTCGTGATACGGTATATTGCCATCCGATCCCCTGTCACACGTTCACAGCAGCATTCCAGCCGCCAGCGAACGTCATAAGCTACCTCCGGTGGCACCAATATTTCAAAATCTGGCTGTATGTAAAAGGTTCCCCGCTCTTGATTGCCAGCCTCTTTCTCATCCTTATATTGCCGAAGCATATCCAGAGGCGATATATTCCAGCGAAAGCACAATTCGCCCAATGCGTTTAGTCCCCAATCACCCATTCCAAAAGCGGTCAGGGCCTTCAGCCAGCCTTTGATCTCATCCTCAAATGCTTCAGAACTTTTGGGTCCAGCAGAAAATTCCATAGGGGCACTGGTTTGGGAGCCCGCTCCATTCAACCTCTCCTGTGAGATCAGACCCACCTGAAGCATCCATTGCAGCAACGACTTGACAGGCATCCAGCCCTCAGCTCCTGCATACCGGGAAGCAGCGCACAGCATGTATCGAAAATGCTGCATAGACGCTTCCGCCTTGCCGTATCTTTCCATGAGGGTATTAAAAATATGCTTGCGCATTTGCCAAGCAGACAATTGAATCCAAGCCGCCAGTTCTGCTTCCTGAATGCGAAAAGACACCGCCTCCTTTACCAGCAGACCCAGGCTCAGCAGCAAATCCATCATTATCGCCGTTTGCACCGGATACAGATCGGAATGCGCGTACTGCAAGCCAAGCCCCACCAGATCCTCCGGATGAAAGGGAGTCAGTTCGTTCAATTTTTGCAATGATCGCTTATGTATGGTTCCCTTAGCCGTCAAAGGAACTCCCTGCACAGCAATACGTGACAGTGTGTGCAGCAACTCTGCCTCCAGCCCTGTTATCGCTTCATGTACAGCCACTGGATAATCCGTATGGACCACATTCATTGTACTTTGCTCTAACAGCATATCGTACAAATCAGGTAGCCGTTGAATCGGGATATATAAAATGCGTTCCCCCCACGATTTAGTAACTGCCTCCATCCAGCCTCGGGCACGCAATCCGTGCAGTGCCAGCTTCGTTTCGGCACCGCTTAACACTCCCGTGGTAAGCTGCAAAGGCTCCTCTTCCTTCATGGGCTGTCCTGCGTGCCGGATCAAGCATCGTTTAAGCACTAACAACTCATCCGATGTAAGCTCCCTCCAGTCGCCCTTCGTGTTGGTTACGTCCATCCTAGATTACGCCTCCCTTTTCTTTCCACCCTCGCGAGTCTCATCACCCAGGCTTCCCATAACTTCTACAGCATTAAATCTGTGGACTGCATATCCATAGCCCTGTTCAATCAGGAAAAGCTGACGGCGGGCTGCAAAATCGGTCTCCTTACTGTTCTCTGTCACAAGCGCATAAAAATAAGCTTTATTCTCACCGGGCTTTGGTCTTAAAATACGACCAAGTCGTTGCGCCTCCTCCTGACGGGAGCCAAAACTACCTGATACCTCTATAGCTACGGCCGCATCCGGCAAATCCACCGCAAAGTTTGCCACCTTGGATACAAGTAAAGTCCGAATGGTCCCCTTGCGAAACGCATCAAACCAACGTATCCGTTCGGTCTGGCTCATAGACCCGGTAATTAACGGCACGCCCAGTTCCTGAGCCAACATACGCAATTGGTCCAAATATTGACCGATGATCAGCGTAGGCAAGCCGCTGTGCCGCTGCATCAGGCTACGCACTGCTTCCAGCTTGGCCGGATTTTCGGCCGCAATCCGGTACTGCTGTCTGCCTTCGGCACGCATGCTGCGTTCCAACAGTTCACCTGTCATCGGAAGCCTCAGCTCCACACAATCGACCTGAGCGATCCAGCCCTGCCGCTCCAGCTCCTTCCAAGGCATATCGTACCGCTTCGGTCCAATTAAAGAGAACACATCCCGCTCACAGCCGTCCTCCCGAACCAGTGTGGCCGTCAAGCCCAAACGACGGGTGGCCTGAATATCTGCTGTCGCCCGAAAGACTGGCGCAGGCAGCAAATGCACCTCATCGTATACAATAAGTCCCCACTTCCGCTCACTCAGCAGCTTCATATGCTCAAACTCCCCGCCTTTGCTGCGACGATGCGTCAAAATCTGGTAGGTTGCCACCGTAATCGGGCGTACCTCTTTTTTCTGACCACTGTATTCCCCGATCAAATCAACCGGAATATCCGTCTTTTGCTTCAACTCCTCAATCCATTGGCGAACAGAGGTGGTATTCGAGGTTAAAATAAGCACTTCACACTGAAGCCGATCCATCACTGCCATGCCAATCACTGTTTTACCCGCTCCGCATGGGAGCACCAGCACACCGCTGCCACCCAAGCCGTCAGCTCCTTCAAACGCATCAGCAGCCTCAATTTGATAATCACGAAGCTGCAGCTTTGCTTGTCCCTGCCCCAAGGAAAAATGGAGCTGATTTCCCTCCAGATATCCGGCCGTATCGACAACTGGATACCCCAATCGAGTTAATTCCTGCTTGAGCAAGCCGCGATTTTCAGGCGGTACAGAAGCGCTCACCTCACCAGTGCGAAGCAACCCAAGCTGCTTTAGCTCCTGCTTGATCAGTAGCTCCTCCAGTAAAGCCGGGGTGTCTGCTGTCAGGAACAAGCGATCATCCATTGTGTAGCTGTCGACTGTACCCGTCTTCATCTCCCCACTTGTAGCTTGTACATCTTCCGTACTTGCCCGTGACAGCGTTAACGTTCCATATCGAGAAACGAGCTGTTCCATATCCTTTAACAAATCACGCGGAATTTCCCAACGAGACATAGACTGCAGACTATTTTGAATGTGCTCTGCACTCCACCCGAGGGCAGCCGCATTCCACAATGACAATGGAGTGATACGATATGTATGAAAAGCGGACGGGCTTTTAACCAGCTCTGCGTAAATTTGCAGTTGTGAACGAGCATACTCCGAACGCGGCAAGCCCATTTCCAGCAGAATGGTAAAATCGCGTTGTACAATACAAGGATATTCTGGATTCATAGTTTCCTCCCATCAATCTAACCAGACATTATTTCAAATTTATATCATAAACAGCTTGTCCGATTATCGGCAAACCAGCCGGAATAGCAAGAAGTCCAATCCATATTCGGATTGAACTCCTAAGCAATGCCTAAGCATATTTTTCTTTTAGTGAACCTGTTCGGAAATTTGGCTAAGCGCCTCACCCGCATTGTCTGCAAATATATTGCGTACAGCCAAGTCGCCAATCGAAACAATCCCGATCAAACGATCTCCTTCAGTCACAGGCAAACGGCGGATTTGCTGCTCTGCCATCAGCTCGGCTGCTTGATCCACCGACATGTCTGCTCTGGCTGTGCGAATACCTGTCGTCATAACCGCATCGACTGAGCTGGAACCCGAATGCTTATCCGCATAACCACGAACAACAAGGTCACGGTCCGTGATTACACCAATCAGCTTGTCACTACCTTCCTTCTCTACAACTGGTATAAAACCGGTATCATTGTCCTTCATTTTGACTGCAACCTCATAAATATTGTCCTGTGGGGTCACCGTTACGCATTTTTTAGTCATAACTTCCTGAACCTTTTTCATGGGTACTCCCTCCTTTTCAAGAGTAGGTTACCCCATTTTATTAAGCTCATACTCCGATTTAATCCGTCCCCGGTCAACTTATCCAACATTTCGTTCCGCTGCATATCCGGTGGACATCGCAATAAACAAACGAACCGCATGGATCATAGCGTCTTCATCAAAATCAAATTTGGGGTGATGATGCGGATACACCGCATTTTTAGCTGGGTTCCCCGCCCCCACGAACATGAAGCAGCCCGGCACACGTTCCAAATAATAAGCAAAATCTTCGGCAGGCATGAGCTTCGACGCCTCTTTTACATTCCCCTCGCCAAAAACAGGTCGTGCTTCCTTAAAGAAACGAGAAGCCTCATACGCATCATTCACTACAGGTGGATATCCCATAATATAGCGGATTTTTGCTGTTGTACCATATGTTGCAGCTGTAAGCTCTGTCACCTCATGCAGCCGCTCTTTCATCACAGTGCGCGTTTCCTCATCAAACGTACGGACCGTTCCACTCAAGCGGCAGGTTTCCGCGATCACATTTTGCGCAAAGCCTCCTTGAATGGTCCCCACTGTCAATACAGCCGGTCGCAATGGGTCGACTGAACGGCTTACAATACTTTGCAGCTGCATTACGAGCGCTGAACCCGCTACCACACTATCGTGAGTGGACTGAGGCATACCACCATGCCCACCCTTACCTGTAATCTCAATATAAAAATCATCTGCTGCCGCCATCAGCGGTCCTGCGCAGCTAGCAGCCGTCCCAACCGGAAATGGTGTCCATAAATGAATGCCGTAAATGACATCTACACCTTCCAGCTCGCCCTCTTTGATTACATTAACTGCACCGCCAGGCAGCAATTCCTCCGCAGGCTGGAATAACAACCGGATTTCTCCTGCCAGCTCATCACGGTTCAGACTAAAATAGTATGCCGTTCCCAGCAATACGGAGGTATGCCCGTCATGTCCGCAAGCATGCATCGCCCCATCCACGCTAGAGCGATATTCACACTCCTTCTCATCCTGAATCGGAAGAGCATCCATATCTGCACGCAACATCACGACAGGTCCAGGCTTGGCGCCACGAATAGTCCCGACAACACCGTGTCCTCCGACCTGACGACGAACCTCAATTCCCCAACTCTCCAGCTTATCCGCCACAAAAGCAGCAGTGTTGTTTTCCTGAAAAGAAATTTCAGGATTTTTATGTAAATATCTACGCCACTCCACCATATGTGCCTGCAATTGATCAAACCAGGACTTGTCTGTCAAATGTTGTGTCATTTTGCTCCACCTCTCTTTTTAAAGCATCAGGCAAAACTCCGGATTTGCAATAAATCTTGCAGCTTTTTGCCTATATGCCGCTTCCTCAGGCCTTCATTATTTATCTTATTGTAGCAGATATGGAATTGTTGCGATATCTGTTGCTCCATGAAGGTTGCAGAAGCCTATCAAACATAATATGATAAATGGACAAACGATAAAATGATAACGTCTGCAAGCAATATACCTTGCAGCGAATACCGGGGGAAGCTGATATGAGAAATACGAAGCCGGAGACTCGAAGAAGAGGCACACCGGATTTCCAATTGCTGATCCTCACTTTGTTGCTGGTTGGATTCGGTGTAATCATGGTATTTAGCGCCAGCTCCAGCGTAGCTCTGCTGAATAAAGAAACCAATTTTGACTCTTTATATTTTGTGAAGCGCCAAGCGGCATTTGCTATACTAGGACTTTTCATTATGTTGGTTACCATGAACATTAAGATGGAAAAATACAAAAAACTTTTCGTGCCTTTGTTCTTCATAACCATCCTGCTGTTGGTTATCGTTCTTTTCACGGGCTCGCTTAATGGCGCAAAAAGCTGGCTCAGGTTTGGCAGTATTGGATTCCAGCCAACGGAGCTTGCGAAAATCTCCATTATTCTGTACTTATCCGCACTCATCGTAAAAAAAGGAGATCGCTTTAGAGATTTGCGGACTGGCTACATACCTGTAACCGTCATTGTAGGTTTTGTTGCAGGACTTATCATGCTTCAACCCGATTTTGGCTCCTGTTTCATTCTGGTAGCCACCAGCGGTCTGATTATTTACGCCGGAGGAGCCAGCATCAAGCATATTACGGCATCAGTCGCCCTGCTCGTTTTAGGGGCTTCCATCGTTTTTGGTATCGGGTCGTTATTTGGAGGAAACTCTGGCGCAGATGGACAGGCGGTAGCGAAGCAGGATTACAAAATCGGACGTTTTCAGGCCTTTCTCAATCCTATGGAATATAAACTGGGTGTCGGCTATAATCTGGTGCAGTCCTTGCAAGCCATAGGGGACGGTGGACTAAGTGGGGCAGGATTTGGCAAAGGCATTATCAAGCTTCACTATTTGCCCAATTCGTTTAATGATTTTATTTTCTCCGTCATTGGTGAAGAATTCGGATTCATCGGAACAGCCATCTTTCTGATGCTATATTTGTATTTCATTTGGCGAGGCATGCTCATCGCCCTTCGTTGCCATGATCCATTCGGGACGTTGGTAGGTACAGGCATTATGGGATTGATCGCCATTCAGGCGTTCATTAATATTGGTGGCGTGACCCAGACGATTCCCATTACCGGGGTAACGCTTCCTTTCATCAGCTTTGGTGGTTCTTCTCTGCTCGTCACGATGTTCTCTATGGGCATCATGCTCAGCATTTCTCGTGAAAACACCAAGCAGGCGGTACAGGAGCGCACAACAGGCGTAGCTATTCGAAACGAAGTACCCAACCGCTTTCAAGCCCGGAGAACCAATCGTTATCGTTAAAAAAGAACTTCCATTGACCACTTACAACAGTGGCTTTGGAAGTTCTTTTGCATATGACGAAAAACGCCAATCTATTCGTTTTGATTTCTTTTATACCGCATCGTCCTTGAAAGCAACACCTTCTACTTTTACGTTCACTTCCACGACCCGCAAACCCGTCATGCTTTCGACAGCTTCTCGCACATTTTGCTGAAGTATTCGGGACACTTCATGAATAGGTGTTTCGTAAAGCACAATAATACGTAGATCAATGGCAGCTTCGAGCTGTCCGACCTCGACAGATACGCCTTTTTGCACATTTTTACCGCTCAGCCTTTTGGCCCAGCCTTCCGATAAGCCGCCTGACATTGCAGCAATGCCCGGTGTCTCTAGTGCGGCCATCCCCGCAATTTTACCTACGACATCGTTGGAAATCTTGATGTTTCCTGCTTCCAGTTGTTGAACTTGCTCTGCCATGACCTATGTCCCCCTTCATGCATCCTTTATTTGTATTGTAAAGCCTCTGCCACTGCAAATGCAAACCTTTACGTATGAAAAACGACTTTCGTTTACAACCTATATCATCTTGGGTATATTAATTTAGAAAATCCGTACAAATGACAGCATTCACCAAACTTGTACATATCCATTGATATCGAGGTGTATTTCATTGAAAAATTGGTTATCTCCCGCTTTGCTTATCGCGACATTTGCTCTTAGCGCAGTCGCTCATTACACGCATTGGAACGCAATCGCTCAATTCATCATTTGTGCAATCGCTGTCGTGTTCGTAGCCGGTTTTCTCGGCAAAGCGACCGAAAGCGTAGCACATTATGCCGGGCAACGTCTGGGTGGATTTTTAAATGCCACCTTTGGAAACGCAGCCGAGCTGATCATCGCCATCTTTCTTGTCAAAGAAGGTCTTTACGATATGGTAAAGGCCAGTCTTACCGGCTCCATTATTGGCAATCTGCTGCTGGTTCTCGGGGCAAGTCTGTTTGCAGGCGGTATGAAATACAAGATACAGAATTTCAATGTCTCGCTGGCCGGTCTAAGCGGCTCACTGATGATCGTGGCTGTGATCGCTTTATTTGTCCCGGCTGTCTTTCTGAACACACATGTCATTACGGACAACGAATCGGATACGCTCAGCCTTATTGTAGCAGGTACGCTCATTGTCGCTTATATTGCGTGGCTTATTTTTTCAATGATTACGCATAAAGACTATTTAGCCGACGTGACCGAACAAAAGGATGAAGAATTGCCGCATGAGCATGCCCCCGTTTGGTCCAGAAACAAGTCCATTGCCTATTTAGTGCTTGCTACTGTCATGGTCGCTTTTGTCAGCGAATGGCTGGTAGGAACACTGGAGGTATTTACGGTCCAGTTTGGGCTCAGCGAATTGTTCGTAGGTGCGTTCCTCGTCGCGATTATTGGGAATGCGGCCGAACACAGCGCTGCCATTTTGCTGGCAATGAAAAACAAAATCGGCGCATCCGTCGAAATTGCAGTGGGCAGCAGTCTGCAAATTGCACTATTTGTTGCCCCTGTGCTGATTTTTGTCAGTTACTTCATGGGAAACACAATGAATATCGTGTTCACTACAATTGAGCTGGTCTCCATAGCAGTCTCTGTATTTATCGCCAAATCCATTACTCAGGACGGATCAACCAACTGGTATGAAGGCCTGATGCTGCTGGTCGTGTATATCTTGTTAGGTGTATCCTTCTTCCTCGTTTAAAGAACTTAAAAGCTTCTTATCGTGCCACTGCGCAGTTGGATGGTGCTTCCCATCGCCATCGCCACCGCCTCCGGATTTCTTAAATAAAGCCTATGTTTAAGGTGGAAATCCTGGGGGGCAATAGTATCCTAAGATCAAATGAAATATGGAGTGTTCTAATGCAGCACCTTATATAAAAAAGTATCAAAAAAAGCATGCTCTCAGATTCCGCATGCTCTCAATCATTCAAACCGTCTTTTTAATTGGCCTTATTATTCATGGCCTCATATAGAATAGCCAGATTGCGTTCCAGCTCACTGACCAGCTGTTTACCTACCATTTCCGGAAGAAGTCCAGCGCGAACCGCAAAATCCACTTCCTTGGAAAATCCGTACATCTGAGTATCCAGCACTTCCTCATAGAGAGGGCAATAACGGGTTGCCAGATTCTCCATCTGTACTTCAATAAGCTTCTTTATTTTATCTGCATCTTCCTGAAGCAGATTAATGGCCTTGATATTCAATTGTTCCTGCAAATCAGATGAAGTCATGGATTCTTCCCCCCTATGTCTCAATGTCGCACAAGACGTCCTAAACTTAATATTAGACCAAATTGCAGGCTAATACAAGAACCTGACAAAAAAAGCATCCCTACAGTTACAGGTAGGGATGCTTCTGCTTCATAAATAAATTTAGTTAGCTACTGAAATGTGCAGCCCGTGCTTCTTGAATACCTCAATCATGGCTTCTTTGGCTTCTTCAGCATCAGGCCCGTGAACGTGCAGTTCATAACTGTGGCTGCTGACCAAGGTCGTAAATAAGCCCAGTATACTTTTCACATCAATGTACTTATTTTCGGAATGAAGGACGATAGATGAAGTGAATTTGCTCGCCGTCTGTGCAATTTCAACAACCGCCGCATTATTGTTGGACATAGTAAGATCCCTCGCTTTACTGGATTATCATGTATCATTGCTCATTCATAATGATACATTGAAATCGCTTTCCCAGCAACAAGAGATATCATTATTTCAAGTTTTCTGGATTTAGCGGCTCCAGCTCAGGCCGTACAAAAATGCCATCTTTACGAATCAAAACATCATCAAAATAAATCTCTCCGCCACCATATTCCGGACGCTGAATCAACACCAAATCCCAATGAATCGAAGACCGGTTACCATTATCCGCTGTTTCATAAGCTTGACCTGGTGTAAAATGCAAGCTGCCAGCAATCTTCTCATCAAACAGAATATCCTTCATCGGATGTAAAATGTGTGGGTTAAACCCGATCGCAAATTCGCCAATATAGCGTGCACCCTCGTCAGAATCGAGAATATCATTCAGTCGTTTCGTATCGTTGCTCGTTGCTTCCACGATTTTACCATTTTCAAAACGGAATTTGACATTCTCGAAGGTGATGCCATTATATAGTGTTTGCGCATTATAGCTAATGGTTCCGTTCACGGAGTCCCGTACAGGCGCGCTGTAGACTTCGCCATCTGGAATATTGCATTGACCCGAGCATTTGACGGCCCCGATTTGCTTGATAGAGAAATTCAGGTCCGTCCCTGGTCCTTTAATCCGTACCTTGTCTGTCCGATTCATTAGGTCTGCCAATGCATCCTGTGCTCTGTCCATTTTAGCGTAGTCCAGATTACACACATCGAAATAAAAATCTTCGAACGCTTCTGTGCTAATATTTGCCAATTGAGCCATGCTGTCATTCGGATAACGCAGCACTACCCATTTTGTATGCTTTACCCGTTGCTCGCTATGTACAGCATGCTGATAAATGGAATTATACATTTTCATTTTCTCTTCCGGTACATCTGACAGATCATTTACATTTTCGCCTGCACGAATCCCAATGTAGCAATGCATTTGCTTCATCCGGTTGAGATCAATTTCAGCCCAGGTTTCCAGCATTTCCTTTGTCGCATGGCGAAGCATGGCGCTTTGTACCTTACGGTCCGTAAGCTGAACAAAGACATTCCCGCCTTTTTTGCCCACTTCATGGATGACGGCATTAAGCAAGTCGCGCTCCTCACCGATCATTTCAACCAGCACATTTTCTCCTGGCTGTACTTCAACCGAGTAGCCTACCAGGTTTTCCGCCAATTTAAGTATTCTAGGATCTTTCATGAATTGTCTCTCCTTCTCTATTTCATTCTTTTTTTGAACAATGGTTAATTCAAAATCCATTGTATCATGACCATTGCATTACTTGTAGTCCTCAAAAGCAACTCTGGTAATTAGTGCTTCTTCATGCCTTGCTTCATTCGCTTCCTGTCGGGAAATTCGGCATTCTGAGGATAGCTTCAAGGGTAAGCCCGTTTGGCGATCTATAGTCAAATGATACACAGCCTGCACAACGGAATGCTCCAACTGGCGATTCAAATCCTCATAGCTTTGCGCCCATACTTGATCCAGCTTTCGTTGCACCTCTTGATTTGGACGTTTATGCTTCGTGCCTAATATCACAATTTGCTGGTTTATTGTTTTCATTTCTTTCATTAATCGTTCTTTCAACCAATACTTTGCCGAGGCTGGTTCTGGCTCAATCCGCACAACCCAGGTTCCCCGTGCAGCGCTGGCCTCCATACTAATCGTTTTATTTAGCGTGCTTAGCTCCTCAAGCTCCTGAATCGGATTAAAGCGATTTAACACGCCTTCACCAGCCACAGAGCTATAACCGGATGTCATCGCATTCCATTTTCCATGGTGACGAAGAAACCGTGCATGTGTTCCTTGCTCGAATTTACCTTTTTTCAGTGCTTCGTAGTCACCCTTCTTACGAAAAACCTCCGTAGATCCCCAATTCATGACCAATTCATCGTGATTTCTTACTCGCCCACGATATTCAAACTGTTTATTCATAGGCAGGCCGTTGTCGACTCTAACTCCAGTCCGTCCAGTAAACGTCAGCATCTCTTTGCCCGCTATTCCCGCAACGGCTCTTTTAAAAATCTGCTCAGGTGTATTTTGCCGCTCCATCAGTGCACAACCACTCAACAAACACATCACAAGAAATATACAAACCAGCATAACCCGTTGTTTTCGCCAATGCATCTCATCATCCGCCTGTTCTATTCATCACTGAATCCTTGAGCAAGCATCCTGCTCAGGACAGTTATGCTACTGGTTTACTTATTGGTGGCAAGGCCAAGCTTCATTTATAGGCACGTTATAGCTACGATTAGGATTTCCTGTCTGCCATGAGTTATGCAGGACAAAAAAGAGAACATTCCAAAAGGAACACTCTCTTTGCACTGCCTTCATTATCAATCGCAAACTATTCGATTACGCCCTTCATTTTTCGCTTCATACAGCGCCATATCCGCCTTATAAAACAAAGATTCCATGTTGATCTGCTCGTCCATCCAATTCCATTCAGCAATTCCGCAGGAAACAGTTACCCGGGGCTTGGTTTCATGCTGTACGCGGTAACGTATCTTCTCCGCAAATTGAAGCGCCTGCTGTACACCCAGTTGTGGCAAATAGATTGCTAGCTCTTCGCCGCCCCATCTGGCACATACATCCTCATCACGGGTCGTGGAACGGATGATATCACTAACGTTTTTCAAAATTTCGTCACCCGTCTGATGCCCATATGTATCATTCACCTGTTTGAATTGATCAATATCCACCAAAATAAGCGATCCACAGAAATCCTTTTCCTGATGCTGCTGAATGCATTGATCTACATAATGACGTACATACAGACCCGTTAACATATCCATATTGGCTAACCGTCGCACCTCAGCATGCAGCATGGCATTAGTTACTGCCAGCCCGATATGGGGAGCCAGCATTTGCAGCATCTTGTAATTATCATATGAGAAAAAGTTCGGACGCTTGCTGGACAGCAGGATAACTCCCCTGGGAGTGCCACTGGTTTTCATAGGTACAGCCATCAAAGAAAGGGAATTCGTCAAATCCATAAACTTTGAGGAAATTTTCCCTTCTTTTCTATAGTCTGATACAATAACAGGTTCACCTGTTTTACGCATTAATCCAGCAAACCCTTCATCACGAGGGTAACTGTGCAGCCTTATACTTTCCACATTGCTCGACGTGACCTTATAATAATTCTCCTCCTGATCAAGCTGCATAATACAGCAAAAATCAGCCATAAACATTTGTAATAGCTCCTGCATGGCAAACTCAAACACTTCATTTAACTTCAAACTTTGATTTAAGCGCTGAACCAGCTCATTAATGAGACGCAATTCATGGATAAGTACATTCGATTGCTCCAGTAGCTTGGCATTTTCAAATGCAGTACCAGCTGTATCCGCCATCATAGCAATCAGTTCTACATCCACTTTTTTCATACTATCCGAACCCGATGGAAGAATCATATGGAAAACACCGTATACGCCCTGCTTCCCACGTAATGGGATGCCGATCTCAGTCACTTCATTTTGTGTGCCAACAGTCTCATTCACTGTCATTTGCCCTTTCATAAATGCAAGCACACATATATCTTCGTCCCGTTCATGCAGCAGTAATGGTTTGACTTGTGGATTGCGACTGTGCCGATCCTGACTCATATACAACGTAATATCCACATGAGGAAAGAAATAGGCGATGCTATCAAATACTTCATCCAGCACGCCTTCCACATCAATTTTGTCATGCAGCCGTTTTACAATCTGAAATAAAATAGAGCGACGTCTGCCCTCACGACTACTTCGATTCTGCACTCCAAGAATATCTTCCATAAATATATACTCAAACTTCGAATAAAAGCAGGATCTAAAATGTAAAGCAGCCGCCAACAAAGCATCTTGCTCAGTAAAAACATACTGTGCGGACCGTGTAAAACGAAGAGCAGCGAATGGCTCCCTCTGATGATTTCGGCAAAGTATGGGAACCATGTATACAAATCCAAGACTTCCGTCGCGGAGTTTGCGCTGACTCACTTCTATCTCTCTGGACAAGCAGCAGCGTTCGACTAGCCCCAAATCCTCATCGTCATCCTCTTCCCTACCAGTAAGCCGAACACCTGTAAAATTAAAAACAGCTGTATCTTGTTCGTTAATCCAGGATATACCATCGCTCTGCTGCAGCCAGCTCCGATATCCCTGGACAAGAAGCTGGTTAATATAGGGAAAGTCATAGGGTGTCATATCCATGGTCTGGAGCCAGGCAAAAGACGTATATCCTTTATCATCAAACAGCGGAGCACCGCTAGCCTGGACTGTACCGTCAAGCGTTTGCTGATCCGTTGTTGAAAATTCCGACATATTAAGGCGCTCCTTCACAGCAAAATTAGCTGTACCAAGACAGCGGCTATACACCACTATAGCTCGTAATATGCTCTATTTTACTCTCAACTCTAGAAATTTGCATCCATTTTTCAGAAGTTCGCCCCATTTTTTTAGTTCTTAAGCCCTATCGACAAATTTTGACGTTTTCATTCTTTTTCTCTTCTTGACATTGACCCACTCTTAGATATAGTATATATTATTGATAAAGACTGTGCGGCAGAATTATCTACTGTGCGGATCTTAAATTTTGGGCGTAACAGTTTGTGTCACCCTCATCTTTTTTGTTGCTGACAGGACAGCGGCTGAACTTTTCTGTCAGTAGTGCGTCTAACCTTGATTGGTAGCGTCGAACAAATTGGAGCGCAAAGAGAGCCCCAACTCAAATTTTAATTATGAAGGAGTTAACTCTATAATGGCACGTTACACTGGTCCTAAATTTAAATTAAGCCGTCGTCTCGGTATTTCCCTGAGCGGCACAGGCAAAGAATTGAAACGCCCTTTCCCTCCGGGACAACATGGTGCAAACCAACGGAGAAAAATCAGTAACTACGGTATGCAGCTTCAAGAAAAACAAAAGCTGCGCCACATGTACGGCTTGGGTGAAAAACAATTCCGTACCCTGTTCAACAAAGCTCAACACATGCATGGTATCGCTGGTGAGAACTTCATGTTCTTGCTGGAAAGCCGCCTGGACAACCTTGTGTTCCGTCTTGGCTTTGCTAACTCCCGTGCAGGCGCACGTCAATTGGTAGCTCACGGTCACGTTACTGTGAACGGTAAAAAAGTTGACATTGCTTCTTACCAAGTAAGCCCTGGCGACGTGATCGGTCTTCGTGAAAGAAGTCGTTCCCTGTCTTCCATTAAAGAAGCTTTGGAAAACCGCAACCACTTGGCTGCTTACCTGGAGTACAATGACGCTGCTCTGGAAGGTAAATACATTCGTTTGCCTGAGCGTGGCGAATTGTCCCAAGATATCGACGAAAAACAAATCGTCGAATTCTACAACCGCTAATCCTTGCATTAGCACCGAAAAGCACCCGAACTTTGTTCGGGTGCTTTTTATATTCCCCATGCATCGAGCCTGAGGGTTTATTCAATGGGGATGTATACCTTCATACTCAAATGATCAGGATAGGAGGAATTCATCACGTCCGTAATTTCAAAATCAGGACCCTCTCTTCGTTCAAAATTAGAATTAGGAAGCCATGTGCCGTAGATAAAGTTTCGTATATTCTGAACCCGTCCATTTAAACCTGAAGCGTCAAATTCAGCATACTTTCCTGCTGGAATCTCCATATATATGAAACCTTCTGCCAGTTCTTTCGATTCCTTTTCAACTGCCTCGCCCACCACAAATGAAAATGCACCGCTGTCTTCAAATCGACAGGCAATCCCATATGACATTCCCGGTGCGGCTTTGTTCGGAATACACATAAAATATTCATTTGCTCCAAAGTGTTCATAAAACCCTGGGATTTCTTTATAATGCTGCTCATTGTTCAGATTGGTTTTATATTCATATCCTATAATTTTGATCGTTTCGAGTTGCAATATTACCGGCTTATTCACATCCAAATCCCTCTTCGTATTTTTTTGGTAATCCAGAAAATTGATTTTGCTTTGCCCGGGAAGCTCAATATCACCGTTACGATATTTCCCAGGGGTGATACCAAAACTCTTTTCAAAAGCACGGGTAAAAGCTTCTTGCGAGTTGTACTGATACTCAATAGCGATGTCCAATACCTTTTGATTGGATTGTTTTAGCCGCCCAGCCGCCTCGGACAATCTTCTCCTCCTTATATATTGTTGAACCGTAAAACCCGAAATGGCCTGAAAAACCCGCTGGAAATGAAAGGCTGAAAAGCAAGCTTGTGAAGCAATCTCGGTAATTTTTAAATCTTCTCGAAGATTCAATTCAATAAACTCAATCGCACACTGAATTCGTTTAAAATAGTCCATATAACCCTTCCCCGTATTGTATTTGTTCTGGTCATCTTTCCCTACACCCAAATTGTGCAAGCCCACACAACCATTATGTATAATTTTGGACCTGCTTGTTTGATTATTTGTGCTAAGTTTACCACGGCATTTCTTGCTGAAGGAATAAAAAAAGCAACGCAGAGATGCTATACAGATCTCAGCGCTGCTTATAAATGTATTTTAATTAAGCGAGCTTGATTTTAGCAAATTTTCGTTTACCTACCTGAACAATGTCGCCTTCCTGCGGCGTGTATGCTTTGTTCACATCGGTCCACTTCTCTTCATTAATTTTGACCGAGCCCTGCTGAATACTACGTTTTGCTTCCCCATTGGATGCCGCAAAACCCAAAAGTGTCAGCAACTGGATCACACGAATTCCGCCTTCTTCCAAGTGGTCAGCCGTCAAGGTGAACTCTTCGATGTCATCAGGCAGCGCTCGTTGCTGGAACACAGTTACAAAATGTTGTTTGGCTGCTTCTGCTGCGTCCTCACCATGGTACATGCGCACCAGCGTTCCGGCCAGCCTCATTTTAGCATCACGTGGATGCACTGAACCATCCTGAATGCCTTTTGCCAGCTTGGCAAGCTCCTCATTATTGATATCCGTTGCAAGCTCAAAATACTTCAGCATCAGCTCATCAGGAACAGACATTGATTTCCCGTATATTTCGTTCGGCTCCTCGTCAACACCAATGTAGTTCCCCAAGCTTTTGCTCATCTTCTGCACGCCATCCAGTCCTTCAAGTAATGGCAATGTGATGGTCGCCTGCGGCTCTACACCGTATTCTTTTTGCAAAGTTCTGCCCATCAGCAGGTTGAACTTCTGATCCGTCCCTCCCAGCTCAATATCGCTTTTCAGAGCTACCGAATCCATCCCCTGCATCAGGGGGTAAAAGAACTCATGAATGCTGATTGGCAAGCCGTTTTGGTATCTTTTTGTAAAATCATCCCGTTCCAGCATGCGGGCAACAGTGACCTTGGCGGACAGGGTTACCACATCAGCAAAGGACATCGGTCCCAACCATTCGGAATTGTAGTATACCTTTGTTTTATCAGGATCAAGAATTTTAAAGATTTGTTCCTTGTACGTTTGCGCATTACGCTGTACATCTTCCTCCGTCAGTTGCTTCCGGGTTTCCGATTTACCTGTTGGATCACCGATTCTGCCTGTAAAATCTCCAATAATCAGTTGCACCTGGTGCCCCAATTCCTGAAACTGCCGTAGCTTGTGCATAACAACCGTGTGACCGATGTGAATATCAGGTGCGGACGGATCAAGACCTAGTTTGATTTTGAGCGGTTCACCGCTTACAACCGACTTGATGACCTTGCGCTTCAGCTCATCCTCTGGCACAATTTCCGCCACACCCCGTTGAATCACATCAAGTTGCCGCTCTACCTCTGCACGTTGCTCAGGCTTCAATTCTTCCCATTTCATCCTGCATTCCTCCTGTTTTATCATCCAAATATTGCATATTAAACAAATCAAAAAGCCCCTTTCATCCCAAGGGACGAGAAGGAGCTGCTCGCGTTACCACCCTAATTAAAGAAACGTATGCTAAAACAAGCGTTGCGTTTCTTTCACTTCATTTCTATAACGGGTATACACCCGGTACTGGATTACTACCGTCGACTTCGCAAATCTGCAAAGGCCTTCCATTCATCCAGACAGCTCCAGACGGTAATTCGAAAATGGGACGCTACCGATTCACACCATCCACCGGCTCTCTGACAACGTGATTCCACCTTCTACTAAAGTCTTTCTCTGCTTTTCACGATATTTACTTTGACCTATTTATAACACACTGCTTTTGTGTAGTCAACGACACCAAAAGACAGGCTTTTTAGCATATGGGTTCATTTTGTAATTTTATGCTATAATAATGGCTGTTATAAAGGAGGAAGACTTAATGGTTGAAGAAAAAAACAGCGTATCAGAGCCAAAGCCTTCCCGCTTACGGACAACCATGCGAAGGCTCGGCCGTGTCATAAAGTGGGTCGTCATCATCGGTTGTATGGGAGCACTGTTCGCAGGAGGAGCCGCCGCCGGCTATATAGCCTCTATTGTCAAAAACGAGCCGGTACGTTCCAGATCCATGATTGAACAGGAAGTAAATAAGAATGCAATAACAGGCTTCGCTTATTTCAATGATGGCTCTCCCATCGGACAACTCCGGACAGAGGAAGATCGTCGGCCTGTGACGTTTAAGGAAATTCCTCAACTCGTCATTGACGCAGTCATTGCTATTGAGGATAACCATTTTTACGAGCATAATGGTGTCGATTTGTCAGGGACGCTACGTGCTGTCAAACAAAAAGCGCTGCATGAGTCCGTACAAACCGGGGGGAGCACCCTGACTCAGCAGCTTGCACGGCGAGTTTTTCTGAATCTCGATCGCACGGATGAACGTAAGGTCAAGGAAATTTTGCTGTCTCTGCGCCTTGAGCGTTTCCTGAGCAAGCAGCAGATTATTACAGCCTACCTCAATAAAGTACCTTTTGGGAACGGCTCAAGCGGCTACAACGTCTTTGGCATCAAAGCAGCCGCCAAAGGTATTTTTAACGAAAATGATCTAAATAAGCTCAATGTGGCCCAGGCCGCCTATCTGGCAGGACTGCCGCAGCTTCCTTCTTCATATTCTGCTTTTAACGGCAAGGGCGAGTTTAATGAATCCGGCTTTAAAAGAGCACTAAACCGTCAGCACCTGGTGCTCAGTCGAATGCTGGAGGAAAATAAAATCAATAAAGCACAGTATGATGAAGCATTGGCTTTTGATATTAAAAAATCACTTGCACCTCGCACTGTTAAAGCTTATAACACCTATCCATACCTTATGATGGAAACAGAACGGCAAGCCGCGCAGGCACTTATGTCCGTCACAAATCCGGGGCAAGCGGCCAATGCTGGTGCAGACGCCAAGACCAGGGATGATAACGACTTACTCAAAGAAGCTGAACAGCAGCTTCGCACGGGCGGATATATGGTCTACACCACCATTGATAAGAGCGTATACAAATCCATGCGCCAAATTGCAGAAAATAAGGACAACTTCTCTGCCACCAGTAAAACCAAGGGTGATGAGCAAGCAGCAGCCATTTTGATTCAGCATAAAACAGGCGCGATTCTCGGGATGATGGAAGGTCGGGACTTCCAAAAGGAACAGATGAATTATGCTACTCAGATGGTGCGTCAGCCGGGATCGGCTATGAAGCCTATTGCCGCCTATCTTCCTGCATTGGACAGTGGTCTTGTACAGCCCGGCAGCATCGTGGACGACGCTCCTATTATTTTGAAAGATGGCAGCAACGGATATCATATTCCGAAAAATTCCAACAATCGCTATCAAGGATTGGTTACAGCACGTTATGCACTGAATCAATCGCTAAACACGATAGCGCTCAAGCTGTTTAACGAAAAAGTAGGGATTAGCAAGGCCTGGGCTTTCGCTAAAAAGTTGGGTATCACTACCTTGGAACCGAGTGATAACAACGCCCAAACGGGTGTGCTTGGCGGCTTGGCCCACGGGGTAACCGTTGAGGAACTAACGAATGCTTATGGAGCCATTCCTAATGGCGGTGTATTTAACGACGCTTATATGATTGAAAAAATTGTAGATTCGCAAGGCAATATTGTGTACAAGCATCAGTCTAATCCTGTGCAAGCCTTCACACCTCAAACGGCCTACCTGATGACGGATATGCTGCGCACAGCGGTGTCAGAAGGTACAGGCAAGCTAGTGAAGCGTAACTTTAATCAAGCAGGCAAGATTCCGATTGCCGGCAAGACAGGTACTACACAATCCTATACCGATGTTTGGTTCGAGGGATTTACGCCTGACGTTACGCTGGGTGTATGGGTCGGTTACAAGCAGCCTGTTAATAAGCTTGAAACAAAAGCACAAAAAGAGCGTGCACGTCGCTTATGGGCACTTATTATGAATGAAGTAACGGCTAAAGATTCCCAGCTGTTTCAAACGGACAGCTTCAAGAGACCTGACGGAATTGTAAGCAGTACAGCATCTGCGTATGGTTCGGATATTTACAACAGTAAGTATTTACCCAAAAACAGCGAAAATGGTGTTACCCGTGCCAAATATATTACCTATCAAGGTGTGAATTACATTCCACGCGATGGTACACCAGATGATATGGTGTATGAACGAACTGTTCGAAAAAGGGAAAAACCGATCTCAGAGTTGATTAAAGAGCTTGAGCGGGCCTTTTCCGTGATGAAACGACATAACTCGTTGTCCTACTATCTGCCTGAGGATGCAGATAAGGAAGCCCCTACTCAGGTGGACCCGCGCAGAGACGACGGCGCAGCCCCTAATGCTCCATCCAACGTCAGCATTAGCTACAGTGATGGGAAGGCTATGATCAGCTTTAGTCCAAGCGGAAACAGCGACGTTGTAGGATATCGTCTCTACCGTTCTACGGATGGAGGCAGTTTCCAACGGCTTGGCAAGGTCGTCATGGCTGATGGCTCCAAGGTATTCTCTGACAGTCCAGAGAGCAGCAGCTCCAGCTATTACGTGACCGCCGTGGATGTGGGCGGACATGAGTCCGGGCCAAGTGCCCAAGCAAGCGCAGCACCTGTAATGCCACCTGTGGATTCTGAGTCTCCAGCCGTTCCGGGTGAGAGAGATGGAACAACAGGTGAGCAGCCTACAGAGGTCCCTACCGCTCCTGGACAGCCTCAGGCTAAAGCAGCAGGCTCGTCCGTAGCGCTCAAATGGAGTGCCGGAAAGCCTACGGACGCGGTTACAGGCTATAACGTGTATTATAGTGAAACCGGCGCGGAACCCTTTACAAACATAGGCTCTACCGCCTCTAACAGCTTTGAATATAAAGCAGGTAAAAAGCCCAAAGGCTGGTTCCGCGTCACTTCCATAAATGCAATGGGGGAATCAGCTCCTTCAGGAGCTGTCCGTCCATAAGATTCATGATTTTTTCCAACAAAGGGGAGTCACCTTAGCCAATATGGCTTTTGGAGACTCCCCTTTTTGCTCTATCATGAATAGCAATTTAATCCTCTATGGTAGACAAATCACCTGTAGGAAGGTTAAGCTCCCATGCCTTCAGCACACGTCTCATAATTTTGCCGGAACGAGTCTTGGGCAGCTTTTCCTTAAATTCAATTTCGCGTGGAGCAGCATGGGCAGACAGCCCCTCCTTGACAAAACGGTAGATATCCTGCTGTAAAGCCTCAGAAGGTGTATAACCTTCGCGCAATGCGACAAAAGCTTTAATAATCTCTCCTCGCACGGTGTCTGGTTTTCCAATAACTCCAGCCTCCGCTACAGCAGGATGCTCCAGAAGCTTGCTCTCAACCTCAAAAGGACCGATTCGCTCCCCCGAGGAATTAATAACATCATCAATCCGTCCCTGAAACCAGAAATAACCGTCCTCATCCATATAGGCAGAGTCACCAGACACATACCAACTGGGGAAGCGAAAATACTCCTGATACTTGTTCGGGTTATTCCATATACGGTTCATCATGGATGGCCACGGTGTACGGATGGCCAAATGCCCCATTCGGTTAGGAGGCAACACCTGTCCTTTATCGTCCAGAATGGCAGCCTGAATACCTGGAAGTGGTTTCCCCATCGAACCGGGCTTAATCGGCAGCTCAGGGTAATTACAGATCAATTGCCCCCCCGTTTCTGTCATCCACCAAGTATCGTGAATGCGCTGCTTATACACCTGCCAGCCCCATCTTACCACTTCGGGATTGAGCGGTTCTCCCACGGATAACACATGCCGTAGACTTCCGAGATCATACTTGGCAACAACCTGCTCACCTGCGCTCATCAGCATCCGAAACGCTGTAGGAGCGCTATACCATATGGTCACTTCGTGACGTTCAATCGTCCGGTACCAGTCCTCCGGGCTGAAACGCCCCCCACGAATGACATTCGTCGCTCCATTCAGCCATGGAGCAAAAATGCCATATGACGTTCCTGTGACCCAGCCTGGATCAGCAGTACACCAATACACATCATCTTCCCGCAGATCCAGCACCATCTTGCCAGTATAATAATGCTGAATCATCGCATTTTGTACATGATATACACCTTTCGGCTTGCCTGTGGAGCCTGACGTATAATGAATGATTAATCCATCCTCACGACTCAGCCATTCAGGTTCAAGCTCTTCTGAGGATGTAAGCATTTCCGTTTCAAAATCAATAATTCCTTGCTCTCGTTCGTCCATATCACCAACCACAAAAATATGTCTCAACTCTGGAAGCTCCTCACGTTTTACCCGTGAAAGAAGTGCAGGTGTGGTCACTAACGCCACTGCTCCGCTATCCTCCAGCCGATCCTTGACCGCCGTTTCCATAAACGCCTCAAACAAAGGACCAGCAACAGCACCTACCTTTAAAATGCCAAGCAAACTAATCACCAGTTCAGGTGAGCGCGGCATGAAAATAAATACACGCTCCCCTTTGCCAATACCGTATTTGCGCAGCACATTACCAAACCGGTTCGAGCTGGCACGAAGCTGAGTAAAGGTGTAAGATTCATCACGACTTGCATCACAATACAAAAGCGCCGTTTTCTCACCGTGGCCTTCCTCTACATGTCGATCAATGGCCTCATGTGCCATGTTCACCTTGCCTGTTTCATACCACGTAAAATGACGTTCTGCGTCTTCCCACTGAAATCGGTTGTAAGCTTGTTCGTACGGGCCCATGTTGGATGTGGGAACTACAGCCTGGAGTTCTTCAATCTTCATGATACAGCCTCCTCATAATAGGATAATGAGAATTGCACAGGACAAGATAACGCTTACAAAATCAACGAAAGCAAAATTATCCCTTTGGTTTTATAACGCATTCGAAGCAGCTATTTGTGAACATTTTATGTCTAAAACAGTATATCATAGATGAGGATGTGACGACCATCCTTTTCATTTATTTGTTTTTTTGTTATAAGTAGGGGATATGAAAAGCTAGCTGATGGTAAACAAGGAGGCTACACGCATGCAGCATTTAAAACGGTACCACTTGGACACGCTGGATTATAACGGACAAACAATTTATGTAGAAGGACCGGTATCGGCTGACCAACTACGTTCATTTCAAATGCATACGCAATTAGACGCCTTTCGTAAACCCAAGGAACAATTCGACGCGCTGGTGGAAATTTCGGAACTGCCGGAAGGCAGAATTATCATTGCACATGATGGAGAAACCCTTCTGGGATACGTCACCTTCCACTACCCGGATGAGCTGGAACGCTGGTCCGAAGCGGGCATGAAAGACTTGCTGGAGCTAGGAGCCATTGAGGTCGCCGACGACTATCGCGGACTGGGCCTGGGTAGTCGGATGATTCGGATTGCCTTTGAGGACGGACAGCTTGAATCCTATATTATTTTTACGACCGAGTACTATTGGCACTGGGATTTAAAGGGCAGCGGCCTCTCCGTATGGGAGTACCGCCGCATGATGGAACGTCTGATGAAAACCGTAGATATGGTCTGGTACGCCACGGATGATCCTGAAATATGCTCACATCCAGCGAACTGCCTGATGGTACGAATGGGAGAGGATGTCCCTCTCGCTTCACGAGAACAGTTTGACCGCATCCGGTTTGTACGAAGATTCATGTACTAAAATGGCACCTTAGCCTAAATGCTTGAGCATATACTCCACAATTCGATGCGAGCGATGAGAAGCTTCCACCGTAAATTCGGCATAATTAACATGAGCCGAACCGTCGGCCTTATCTGACATAGAACGTAGGACAATAAAAGGCACATTGTTCATATGAGCCGTCTGAGCCACAGCCGCACCCTCCATCTCGGTACAAGCACCATTCATTTCCTGACGCAGTAAAGCTACCAATTCACGACTTGCGATAAATTGATCGCCGGATAGGACCTTGCCGACAATGTAACGATCATCAAACGATTTGCAGGCTTGTTCAGCCAGACGGACAAGCTCGGGATCAGCGGCGAATTCCGACGTATCCTGATAAGGAATGACCCCTTTGGCATAACCCAAAGCCGTCACATCCATATCATGCTGCATACATGTTGATGAAATGACAATATCCCCAATGTTTAAATCCGGGTGCACTGCTCCCGCGACTCCTGTAAAAATAATCTGTTCTACGCCAAAACGATCAATCAGGATTTGGGTAGTTACCGCAGCATTGACCTTGCCGACACCAGATTTGCATACAACAACCTGTTGTCCGTGGATCACTCCTGTAGTGTACGTGATTCCGGTCTTGATGGTCTCGCTCGCTTCCGTCATCGCTGACAGCAGCAATTCAATCTCTTCATCCATAGCACCCATTAATCCGTAAATCCGGCCCATTAAGCGTCCCTCTATTCTTGGTTAAATGATGATTATACACACACGATAATTATGTACCCGCGAAAAAAGCTCCATCAAAGGAGCTTTCATCAAGTTATATCCTGTTGAGCACTTTGCTTAGTCTAGATAATTAACGGACAACCGCAAAATCGTTTCATGCGGCAAAATGACACGAGAATTATCCACATTTTCCTTTTTCATCAGTTTGGTCAGCAAGCGCATCGCTACCGCACCCAGATCGTACATCGGTTGCGCTACGGTTGTCAACTGAGGGCGTACCATGGAAGCCATACGAATATTGTCGACACTGATCACTGAAAAATCATCAGGTACTTTCAAGCCTTCATCCTGAATGCTATGAATAGCACCAATCGCCATTTCATCTGTAGCAGCAAAAATCGCGCTTGGCTTCTTCTTTAAGCCCAGGAAGTATTTCATAGCTTCAACACCAGATTCATAGCGGTAGTTCCCGATTCGAACGAGATCCTCCTGATAATCAATTCCGGCAGTTTCCAATGCTCTCTTGTAACCTTGGAAACGTGCATAGCCGTTTGCAGGATCTTGAAGCGTACCACTGATCATTGCAATTTGACGGTGACCGTGGCGAATCAATGTGTTTACCGCATCAAAAGCAGCTGCTTCATGGTCAATATCGACTGAAGGGTAGCTACCTTTTTCATCACTCGTTGCACACAGAACGATAGGAACCGCGGCTGTATGAAAGGCCTGAATATGCTCGTCCGTGACCGTGCCGCCCATAAACAGAAGTCCATCCACTTGCTTTTCAAGCAACGTATTGATGACACGAATTTCTTTTTCCTTCCGCTTATCGGCATTACACAAAATAATATTATAGTGATACATATTCGCAATATCCTCTATACCGCGCGCAATCTCTGCAAAAATTGAGTTTGATATATCCGGGATAACCACCCCAACGGTCGTTGTCTTTTTGCTGGCCAGACCTCTAGCCACCGCATTTGGGCGATATCCCAATTGTTCAATCGCTTCGTACACTTTCTTACGTGTCTGAGGTTTTACGTTAGGATTATTGTTAACTACACGAGACACCGTAGCCATTGAGACACCGGCTTCGCGAGCTACATCATAGATCGTTACCGTCACATTCCTTCTCTCCATTGCCAATAAATTTTCAACCGAATCCTAGATCAACTAATTAGAACCATGATACGACAAAATACTACTTTATGCAACGACAGCACTTCATCACTTAGGTGAGATGATCGTGGAGCGTGCGGGCTGTAATATTCGAATGCGATGTATGCCAAACAGCCTCTCCGTCCTTGATTAAAATGGCCTGCGGCGATTCATGCTTTACCTGAAGCCGATCCGCAGCCTCATTGGATACCGGTCGGTCTTCTACTACATAAATGATACCGTATTCAATATTTTCGTTGGGAGCGGCTTGCAAATAGGACTCCATCTCCTGATATGCACCTGAACTAATTGGACAACGCGTGCTATGTTTAAAGAGAAGCAACGGCTTGTCTGATGACGCTTCAAGAGCCGTATTTAATTGTTGGACAGTAGTCATTTTCGTCATCGTCGCCATTGGATATACATTCCTTTCTGTGTCTTGACGTATGGCCTATTCACATCGTAACAAAAAGAACATGTAAAATCCAATGGTGACCATGAAAATTTTCATATTTTTTAGTTTTTTGTATTCGAAAACACCGATTTACTGGTAAAACCGGATACTTGTGTCAATTTTTTCTCTACATCATTCATCCAATCCTCATCTCCCAGACTTCTCGCATAACGATAAAGGTCCAGCAAAAGATTAATCCGAAGCTCCATTCGCTCTTCCAGAGAGGATTGCCAGTCCACATTGGGATTGTCCGCTTCCTCCAGCACCAGCTTGCGAATAATCTCAGCAAGTTCATTATTTCGAGCAAAGGAAATTCGCCGAGCCGAGGGTTTATCTCCTAGACTTTGTAGCAGTTCCTTGATGTCCTTCGTCACATGTTGCAAAACCTCACTGGAAAAGCATGACGGGCATGAAAATACAGGAACGTGCATAATTTCAACCTTATCGGCATAAATCACCTTTCTAAGTTCCAGTCCCATCGTTGTACCGCATTGGCATTGCTTATGCATTTAACCACCTCATTACGTAGGATCAAGCTATATGAGGATTTCAACAGAATCCAGATATATCTATCTACTAGTCTATAAAAGCTTTGTTAATTCTATAAAACCTTTCATGCCTTGTTTTATTTCGACTCCGAGGTCTTTAAATCCTTCCACTGATTGCAGCTATGAACAAATTACCAAAAGATTGGTGGAGTTCTTGATGGTCAGCTGTCGAAAAGTGACTAAGCTTTTTAATATACTCCTGTATTCCATGTTATTCATTTAAATATGGTAGCTCTGATTATTGCCCCGAAAGAATGGACTTCGGGCATTCTTTTTCTTAAGATGTAAAGGTAGAGACTACAAAAAACAGCAGTGTCATCATATGACGCGCGAAAGGATGGTTAGATGTCGAGACTTGCCGGAAAAAAGGTTATTGCCCTGGTGGATGAGGAATTCGAGGATCTGGAGCTATGGTATCCGATTTACCGCGTTCGTGAGGAAGGCGCAGAAGTGCATTTAGCCGGTGCTGAAAAGGGTAAAAAATATATTGGAAAATATGGCGTACCTGCTGAAGCAGAATATGCCTTTGAAGAACTGAACAGCAGTGATTACGATGGGATTCTTGTCCCTGGCGGTTGGGCACCTGATAAACTACGCCGCTATCCCAAGGTAATTCAACTCGTCCAGGAATTTGACGCCGCGCGTAAACCGATCGGACAAATCTGCCATGCAGGCTGGGTACTGATTTCCGCCAAAATTTTGGATGGAGTTACGGTAACCTCCACACCAGGTATCCGTGATGATATGGAGAATGCAGGGGCTATCTGGAAGGACGAGGCTGTTGTGACCGACGGACATATTGTATCTGCTCGTCGTCCACCCGACCTTCCACCTTACGGAAAAGCGTTCTGTGATCTGTTAGCTGACAACAGCTAGAAAAAAGGAGCACCTTCAAAGCCAAAAATATATTGGTTTGAAGGTGCTTTTTCGTCCAGAGCGACGGCTCTGGCTTTCGATGCATTGCATAGTATTATTGCTGTCCAGGTCCAGCCGGGGTACAGTTGACATTAACTTCGGTCAGCTTGTCTTCGATCGCTGCACCAGTAGACATGCCGAAGCAAGCCTGAGCAACGCTCTTCGCCTCGAATGCAGTCGTATTCAGCACACGATGCTTGACCCGCAATAAAGATTGTGGGGACATGCTGAGCTGATGTATACCCAGCTCCAGCCAAAGAGGAATGGATCGTTCATCTCCAGCCATCTCACCACACACACTCACATCAATGCCCGCCTGGTGTGCCGCTTGTGCTGTCATACGGAGCATCCGAAGCACAGCCGGATGGTATGGATGGTACATATGTGCAATCTGCTCGTTCATGCGGTCTACTGCCAACACATATTGAACCAGATCATTCGTTCCGATACTAAAAAAATCAGTTTCAGCCGCCAATAGATCAGCGATCATCGCTGCAGCTGGTACCTCAATCATAATTCCGCGCTGAATGTTCGGATTGTAGGCAAGCCCCCTCGCATCCAAATCCTCCATAGCTTCCTTCAAGAGAGCATCTGCCTGGCGGATTTCCTCGACGGATGAGATCATCGGGTACATCACCTTGATATTCCCTGCTGCACTGGCCCGCAAAATTGCTGTCAGCTGAGTTTTGAATAATTCCTTCGCATCAAGACTGATCCGTATAGCTCGGTAGCCTAGAAAAGGATTTTCCTCCTCAGGCAGTTGCAGATAGTCCAGTGGCTTATCTCCGCCGATATCCAATGTTCGGATGACTACAGCGTGGCTCCCTGCCTTTTCTGCGATCAGACGGTACACTTCATACTGCTCATCTTCATTTGGAGCAGATTTTCGATCCATATATAAAAATTCTGTTCGGAACAGTCCCACTCCTTGAGCGCCATGCTTCAGAGCTGCCTCCAGCTCTTTTAAGGAACTAATATTGGCCGCCAGCCTCAGCGAGGTTCCATCTTTCGTCACAGCTTCCACGGAAGCGAGTACCTGTAGCTGTTCTTTTCTGCGCCGCTGCTCATCACGCAATATCTTATAGTGATTAATAACAGGCTTTTCCGGATTCACATACACCTTACCCAGATCTCCGTCGACTACCATCATATCTCCGGTCTGGACAGGCAAATTAAGATTGCTCTCCAAGCCCGAAACGAGCGGTATACCTAGCGCACGGGCCATGATCGCGGAGTGCGACGTTTTACCACCGTTCATGGTCACAATGCCTAACACATAGCTAGGATTCAAGTGAGCCGATTGAGAGGGGGAGAGCTCCTTGGCTACCAATATATAAGGCTGTGTATCCTTCGGCAGAGTGACTTCCGGTGCACCCAGTAGATGCTTAAGCAGCCGATTCCCCACATCCTTAATATCGATCGCCCGCTCCTTCATATATTCATCATCCAATAAATCAAACATCGTCACAAAATGATCAATAGCTTCCTTTACAGCCACCTCGGCTGCCTTGTATTGGCGCTCAATTATTCCGCGGATTTCGTTCATGAACTCTGGATCTTCCAATATCGCAAGATGAGCATCAAAAATGCTGGATTCCTCCGGCCCCACCATTTCTCGAAACTCATCCTTAATAAACTGGATTTCACTTTTGGATGTGCGTATTCCTTCATACAACCGTTCAAGTTCCTTCGCAAGATCCACCGCATCCATTTTTTGCTCAGGTAAATCCCACTCCCAGCTCGGCAGGACAAATGCCTTCCCGATTGCCACACCTGCTGCGGCGCCGATGCCTTCTATCATGTTTCTACCCCTCCAACATTCCTGTCATGCAGCACAACGGACATTACCGAGGCCTGACCTTTTTTCACTGTTTTAAACGGAGCAAAGCTCCATGACTTGACGCGATCCGGATTCGTGATGACCATAGGAGTCACCAGTGATGGAGCTTGCTCCCGCAACGCCTGCAAATCAAATTTGATCAGCAATTGTCCCGGTTCCACCGTATCGCCTGCTTCTACCATAGCAGTAAAATTCCCTTTTAGCTGTGAAGTATCAATCCCGATGTGAAGCAGAACCTCAAGTCCCTCTCGTGTAGAGATGCCTAAAGCGTGCATCGTCGGATATAGGTGCATCACAGTACCATACACCGGTGACACAAGTTCACCGCGTTCAGGAACAAAAGCAACACCGTCTCCGACCAGCTTAGTCGCAAAAATTTTGTCAGGCACTTCATGAATCGGCAGCATTTTTCCATGTACAGGAGCGTTGAACAAAATTTGAGGGAGATCACGCTCCATCAGCTTCGCAATTTCCTCACGAATCAGCTCTGAATACGTTCCAAAAACGACCTGCAAGTTTCCCCCGCCCAGATTGATAAGCCCGGCCGATCCCAAAGCCTTCATCGCACCGGTATCAATCAGCCTGTCATTGTGAACGGTCAGCCGCAAACGTGTGATGCAGGCCTCCACCTGCACAATATTTCCCTTCCCACCGAGCGCTTCCAAAATAAGCGGAGCACTGTAAGGAATATTGCCGGCCCAATCCTCCAAAACCGAACCTTCCTCACGGCCAGGAGTTGGAATGCGGAACCGCCGGATGGCCCACCGAAACAGTACATAATAGACAAGGCCATACGCCACTCCCACCGGAATCAACAACCAGGCGTTATGTGATAGATGAAAATTAAGCACATAATCTATAAACCCCGCCGAATAGGAAAAGCCGTGATGAATATCCAGTTCAAAGGTAAGCCACATAGCCAGCCCGGACATGACCGCATGAACGAGGAACAAATAAGGAGCTGCAAACAAAAAGGCAAACTCGATCTGTTCCGATACTCCGGTAAAAAAGCAGACAAGCGCAGCCGTCAAAAACGTTTTTTGCACCTTTGGCTTCAAATCTTCACGCGCTTCCTGAATGATCGCCAGCGCAATGGCAGGGATCGCAAACATCATAATTGGGAACAACCCGGACATAAAATAGCCCGCTGTCGGATCACCGGCAAAAAATCGGGGCAAATCTCCCTGCACGACGTTACCTGACGGCGTTTTGTATGTACCCAGTTGAAACCAAAATATATTATTGAGCAGATGGTGAAGACCAAAGGCCGCCAGCAGCCGGTACAGAATACCGTAAATAAACAGTCCAAAGCCACCCAAGCTCGATTCCAGACCTGCTATAAATTGTAGTCCCCTCTGAATAAACGGAGCTACAACCAGCATAAGTCCTGCAAAAACAGCGGAGAACAAGCCAATGAGCAGCAAAACAAAACGGGTACCCCCAAAAAACTGAAGCACCTCGGGCAACTTAATGCTTTTAAAACGATTATAGGTGATCCCTGAAATGACCCCCAAAATGATACCGATAAGCGTCGCCGGTTGAATGAGTCCGTTTCCAAATCTCATTGTGACCTGATCATATATAGCCATACCAGCTAGCGCCGCCAGTCCTGCCTGGCCTGCCTGATTTGACATGCCAAGTGCAACACCAACCGCAAACAAGTAAGGCAAAAAATAAAAAATCCCGTGTCCCGCCGCATTAGCCATATCAGACACCATCGGGAATCCCCACGCGGACCAAGGAAGACTGCCGAGACTTAGCAATATTGCAGCTGCCGGTAGTACCATCGTCGGGAGCATGACAGCACGACCAAGCTGTTGTAAGGATCCGAGCCAATTCATGGCATTCCTCTCCCTTCTATCCCTGATGGTAAGCTGAATAAATAATTTTGTCAAAGCGATGATTTCGTCTGACAAAAAAATATTTACTTACGCTTCTACAGGTGAAAATATCTTTACAACATGTATCGCTAATTTTGATTATCCGTTAGATCATTCATAATCAATGCATACATACATTATAGAGATTCCAGTAAATATAATATACTGTATTAGGTTCTCATTTCACACCAAAAACCTTCTTCCCCAGCTTCCTAGGGTCGAAGGTTTTTTGGTACAGCTTCATGATTATCCTTTACGTACAGCCTGGGTTACCGAGTCCTCTACCTTAATGCAGCGATCCATAATAACCGTCATACCATGCTCCTGTGCAATGTCAGCAGCTTCCTGGCTGATAATCCCTTGTTGAAGCCATAAAACCTTGGCTCCAATCGCAACGGCTTCACGCGCAACCTCTGCACAGTATTCACTGCGACGGAATACATTGACCAATTCGACGGGCTCGGGTACCTCAGCAAGACTGGCATAGCAAGTCTCTCCAAGAATGGTTTGCCCTGCTGCGGCAGGATTAACCGGAATAATCCGGTATCCCCGCTTTTGCATCGCATAAGAAACCATATATGAGGTTCGGTCTGATTTATCAGACAAACCAACCACTGCGATATTGCCTACTTGTTCCAAAATGGTTTTAATTTCTTCCCTGGACGGGTTTTCAAAAGCCATTCTGTCCCCTCCTGTTCGCATTCTAGATTAATTTTATTTTACCCATTCTACTGAAGCACCAAGCGTTTCCAGATGATCAAAATACTGTGGATATGATTTGGCAACATGATGCGCATCCTTGATCAATAATGGCTTCTGCGCACGTAAGCCTACAACCGTCAAAGCCATAATAACACGGTGATCAAAGTGCGCGTTAATTTCAACGCCTCCTTCGACGCCCTCCGGTCTGCCATGGACAATGATCTCCGCTTGACGTTCTTCTACATGAGCTCCAGCCTTACTCAGCTCATTCAAATAATCAGTGATACGGTCACATTCCTTGTACCGTAAATTTTCCACATTATAAAAACGTGACGTACCCTCAGCAAATACAGCCGCTGCTACCATGGCAAGTACAGCGTCTGTCGCAGCATCACCGTCAAACTCGATGGCCTTCAATCGGCCATTCCCCTTCACGATAACGGTATCATTCTCGTGCGTTAACGGTACTTCCATCATACGCAGCACATCTACAATAGCACGTTCTCCCTGCTTGCTCTGCTCTTTTAGCCGATGAATGGTGACATCGGAATTCGTTACTGCAGCAGCCGCCAGCACTGCTGCGCTCCCTGGATAATCCCCCTGTACAGTATACGTACGTGGCTGATAGGATTGTCGTCCCGGAATACGGAAAGACATGTAATCCTCACTTGCATGAATGACAATGCCGGCCTCTTGCAATACCTCCAGCGTTTGTCCGACAACCACCTTGGATTTCAAATCATGCAGCACTTCGATTTCGCTGTCTTCCTCCAGTAAAGGTGTAAGGAATAGCAGGGCACTCAAATATTGTGAGCTAACCGAACCGGATACCTGAATTTTACCGCCCTTAGCTTGACCGCCCTGGATACGAATCGGCAGCTTACCTTCACGATGTTCCACCCTCACTCCCAATTGGCCCAACGCGTCGATTAGATCGTCATGCGGTCGTTTGCCCAATGAGTCAGGATATGTATTAACGAAAGTAACATCCGGACATAAGGATGCAATTCCCATCATAAAACGGAGCACCGCTCCGGCATTCCCCACATTTAATTCCTTCACGGATCGAGGATGGCTGCCAAAGCCTGTAATAACTATTTTTTCGTCATCCTCTTCCAGCACTGCACCCAAATCGGCGATACAACGACGCATTGCATCACTGTCTTCGCTATGGGCTGGATAGTAAATGGTGCTTTTTCCATCCGCTAGTGCCGCTGTGAGCAAATAACGAGTCGTGTAGTTTTTGGAGGACAAGGCCCCAATCTCTCCCTGCAAGGAAGGGGTAGGTCTAACGATAACATCCATATTGTACATGCTCCTTTTCGATTCAAACCATCCTAGTTTACGTTAATTATACAAGCTGTAGCGTTCATTTCTCCACCAAAAAAATATAGAATATTCATCTAGGCCTGCCATAGTTTAATCCAGCAGGTTGGCTAGTCTTTATCTGTCTTTAGGTTCAGCCTAATTGACAGCTTAGAGATCGCTTCGCTATCATACATAGAGTGTGTGATGTTTCGCACACCTCAATAACACAAGCAATACCCATTTTACATCAGAAAAGAGGTCCAGCCATGACGCAAATCGCCCTGATTGAGCCTTCTGAGCTTCGCGTACGCCTGCAAGCAGGAGAACAACTGCAGTTGATCGACGTCCGCGAGGCGGAAGAAGTAGCGGAAGGCATGATTGAAGGTGCCAAGCACATTCCGCTCGGACAGCTTCCGGGCCGTCTTGAAGAAATTGAACGTACCGGTGAAATCATCTTTATTTGCCGGAGCGGTTATCGCAGTGAACGGGCCTGCGAATATTTGCAACAGCTCGGCTATGAAGGCTGTACCAACATGACCGGCGGCATGCTGCAATGGTCACAAGAGCAGTAAAAAGCTACTAGCTAAAAAGGACGGGTCTTTCCCGTCTTTTTTATTTTGACTAAAAAGCTTAAACGCGGTAATGCATTAAAATATATTCTTATATCTTACCACAGCGTTAAAAGGTTACACAAATCAAAAGGGGATGTCCCATAAGTATAAAAATGACGGGACATCCCTTTTCTCAAAGATGTACAACAAAAAGAAACCGTTTCTTGGTAAAATGGAAGTGCGAACCACCTTTTACGAAAGGAACAGTTTGTGAAAAGATTCAATACAAGGGTGAGTAGCCCGGAGGAGTTGCACCTCCAGGCTCTCTCAGAACCGGACTTGAACCTTTCAGCTCATCCGGCTCCCATTATCCAGCCCAACTTAAAAATAGCTCTTCTCCCACTGAACGAAGAGTGTCGGTTCTCGCTTTGCAATCTGACTGAGCCAATCCAAGGCTCGTTTGCGCCGATGCCTGAATCTTTTGTACTTTCTCTTCGCCCAGTTCAGTAACGCTCGATTCATGCGTCGATATACCGAATGCATTTCCGCTTTGTAGTAGCCGTCCATAATAATTGACCCAACCTCTTAGAATTGGATTGAACATCTTTGACAGGTCTTCCAACTTCTTTTCCGATTTCAACTGAATCCTCCATGTCCGGATTGTTTGCCGCATAGCCTTCTTGGCCGAATTGCTTGCACCCGGAATGAAGCTGATGAAAAAAAGCCTTGCTTGGAGATGTTGTAAGGCTTTGTTTTGTCCATGGTTCCTCTCTTGCGGTTGACCTCTGTTCAAAGACTGGATAACACAACCCCCTCGCTCCACTTCCATTACGAAGCTTCCTCACTACTACGGGTTGTTCCGTCCCTGTATTCCGCATTGATACTTTTGTCCTTGCGATTCTTTCGCTGGAGGTTTCTCTTGGCATTGAAATACAGGTTCCCACGTTCCTAACCAAAGCCTGTGCCATGTTCACGCCGCCTCTATGCCGGCCACCATCCGGTCAGTAAGTAGGTTTCTTCCGGACTTGTCCCAGGCCAACAACGCAAACCTGGTTTTGATGACATCCCTGCTATTTCGATACGTAATCGACGGTTCACTGGTATTCGTCTCCACTGGCACTTACCTGACGGAGTCTGGCTCCGCCTTTTCCGTAACGCTCACCACCATGACTTTTGACCATAGCAGCTTACGGTCGTTTGAAGCCTTCACCCACATGACGGTTTCGAGAGGCCAACCCATCTCTGGTTAAGCATGGTTCTGCTTTCTGTCAGGCTAACCTTCGTGGCACACCGTTGTCATAACAGTTCCCTTTTCGGCTCATGCTTCCTTGAATGCTGTAGGTGCGAACCGATTCTGGTAGTCATGGGAAGCGTATTGACTACCGCGGTCGGAGTGGTGCAGGGCCTGGTCTTTCGGAGGCCGGCGCTGCTCACGCTGGCTCGGTTTCCGCCTGGTCCATTTATAGTAGCCGCTTCGTGATACTTGAAAAGTGCCGCACATCTTCGAGATCCGGCACTTGAAGCGGTGACGTGGATAAACGCATAGATCAGCGCCGGTCTTTGGCGAAGAAGTGCATCGTCTTTTTTAAGATGTCATTCTCCTCTTCCAGATCCCGGATTCGTTTCTGCAAGTCGCGTATAGCTTTGTCCTCCGACTTCAGTTGCCCGCTGCCCGGGAAGGCTTGCTGTCCATCTTTCTTGTACTCGGCCATCCAACGGTACAGGGTTAGGAATCGAAGCTTTCCTTTCTATAGTAAGACACGGTAGTTTAACTGAAGCCGCCAGCTCCTTATTTATCTCCCTATCCACCCTAAGTCACCGTTTGACTCAACTGGAGCGGGAAGTCGGGATGAACTTAATCGACCGTGGAAGAGGGACTCCGAACATTATCGTTAACTTCCAGCGGGCAGGAATTTTTATTGCTGGCCAGATAGATGGGAGGCCCTTGTTCAGGAGACCAGCCAGATCCGTACCCGCACCAAAAGCTTGTTAAGAAGTTCCTTGCTGAACGAATGATTGTGATAAGCAGAGGAAAACTACCGGTTGCAAACAACACCTTAACCGATCACGAGTTGGATACGTCAAATCAGCTGTTTTTTGAGTGGAACCCATCCTTTCGGGCATGGTATGACAGGTGGATTGGGGACAGAAATTACCCGCCTATCCGTTTAGATCTGCTTCACTAATAGAAACATTCATGGATTCCTGAAAAATGGGCGATTGTTCCGATGTCTCTGGCACGCCGGTATGAACAAACAGGGGAATTCTTTATTATCATCTGAAATCCCTCCCGCCTGAGCGGGTTTGCTATCAGATTCAACCGCGTAACCCTAGGGCGAGCGATGTAGAAAACTGCGAATATTAGAGTCGTGTATTCATGCTGTCATGGAATCAAGCAGTTAATGGGCTGTTATGTATTGAACATACGAAGCGGGGCGTCCCTAGCCATTGCATGGCTAACCCTCGAATAATGGCGTAAGCTTGAACAACTCGCTCGAATGAGTGCACCCGCATGGCCGGAAATGAACCTGTTGGATGATCCCTTGCTCGCAGCTAATATAACCCCTTATACTTCTCCGCAGAACGGGCACCATTCATTGACCTCCAAATCGTATTGAATTGAGAGGCGGCTCTTATGATGCTGTTCAAAAGCTATATTTCTGTTCGTTCCGCCATCCATCGAATCACCTTCCTTTTTTTACATTATTTTATTGTACCTATTTTTGGAATTATATATATTTCCGTTTAAAAGCGCCGAGGGTACCATCGCGGCCGGTTCCTTCTGGACTTTGCTCTGGGAGGCCTCCCCAGGAATTACAAATGCCGCAGCCCTCTATGAAAATTGTATCTCCAGTAAATATGCTGTCCTTCAGGAGATAGCTCACACCACCTGCCGTATGCCCTGGAGTATGCATGCAGGTTACCATTGTTTCTCCAACGCTGATTTTGTCCTGATCATTTATGGCCTGTAAATTATTGCACCTAAATCCATAATAGTCGGTCTCTGCTTTCGACATGTATACATAAGGGTTAAACAGCCCTTCTAAAGGAGCAACCAAATTTACATGGTCATAGTGCGAATGCGTTAAAAGAATTCCCTGCAAAGCTGCATCCAACTGATTTAACTTGTCGACTATTATATTCAGCTTCCATGCCGGGTCAACAATCAATGCATTTCTAGTCGTCTTATCAATGATGATGTATATAAAGTTTGAAAAACGATAGGAACGTGTATTTAATTGGTAAATTTCATAGTTTATGTCCCACATGACTACCACCAACTCATATATTTTGATTCTTTCCTTCGAGATCTTCTATAATTTCCATTGCCACAAAATATCCAAAAAATAAAGTTAATATATCCTCGTACCGCTTTCCCCATCCTCTTGCTCTGCGTAATATTATGTTTTGGCTTTCTTGTAATTTCTTTTTATGGAATAATAAAGGAACAACAGATGAATGGCAAGCGGTCAGATCCATCATTAGAGCCGACAACTTCTTCTGAAACTCTTCAATCGGAAAGTCATTATTCTCTTTCGAATACAGCCGCATTGTTTCAGGCGGATCTTTAAATGAAGGTTGATATTGCGTACTAAAAACACCTTCATTAGTTATTTTGTCGGCAATTAATTTACCAAAGACGATACCCGATGCGAAGGCTTGTCCAGGGATTCTTCCCATGCCAAGATCACCATTAAATTGAGCTTCTCCAGTAACAAAAACACGATTTAAGTTTATAACCTCAGCATTAGCATTGATTTCGATTCCTCCTGAAGAATAGTGCATCGTTGGCGTAATTTTGATTCTTTTATTTTTAACAATATTAGGACTTGATCCATATTTTTTGAATTTTTCATTCAATAAGTTTTCATCAGCATGGCTCAGATCCAGGTACATATCCTTTTTTTGTTTGATGCAATCGAGTTGAAATTTTAAAATCTCATCAATCATTTCGTGATAATCATCACATGCAATTGCATCACTGATATGGTCATCTTTTAATAATTGAACTCCTTCCTTATCTACTATTTTCCCTTGACTCATAGATACAACTCCGCCCAATAAAATTTGCCTTCCGTTGTAAATTGACCAAGGATGACACATTACTGTTGACATTCCCTTTAATCTTGCACCTATTTTTTTAGCTAAAATATGCGCTTCACCAGTTGAACCCGGCGAATTATCATTGTAACTAAATTGTCCCGCATATCCTCCCGTAGCCAATACCAAATAATTAGTATAGATTCTAATAAATTGATCTGATTGTGTGTCATAAAATAATGCGATAACTCCATGATCGGACTTTTCCAAATGAATCAAAATTTTATTACACATCGGTTGCTCAATACGCTGCAACAAGCTATTGATTAATTTCTTTCCCCCATGTGATTTAATCAAGCATTCAGGCATGATACCAAAAGAGGTTTTCTCATAAGGAATTCCTAGTTCCTCAAAAAAATCTATAATTATGCCGGAATTCCTGTATAGCGTTTCAATAACTGGCCGATCTGCCCCACATTTATCAATAGTAAGATTAATAATATCATTAATTTCATTCTCTGATGGAACACGCGTATTAGCGGCTGAAAGGAAGGAGTTGCTTTGTTTGGGCGCATTCTTTTTTGTTATTATCATGTACTTCATATGGTTTTTTGACAAATAATAAGCAACAGCAAGCCCCGAGATACCCGTACCGACAATCAAAATTGGAGTGTAGTGTTCAACGGATATTATATTTTGTTTCATCATTTCATCTCCTCTTTTAGGAAATGTGTAGAAAAGTTACGAGGATTGCCGACGAACAGCGCCCCGGTGGAAAATTGAAAGAGGGTAAGATTGCCAATCACTCGCATGTTTGTGTCAATGCGATCTTGAACACTCGCAAAATCCATGTGAAGCAGGGGCTGCAAGCAGTTATTCATCCGAAAAAGCGAGCTTCCGGCAGGAATAAGCCGTGAACAGAACTGTGCGCCTGCAAGCCCCGCTCCCGCCTTGTTTTAAGCCTCAGTAGTTGTTGGTTTATTTTTCAGTTTTATAAACTCGCGTTTTGCCCACAAATACAGAAGCAAAAATGCTATCAGATTTCCGCTTCCAAAGAATATGAAAATAAGATTCATATTCTTGATGGGAAAATGAAGCAATGGCAGCAGCACCGGAAATGAAGTGATTAACATACGCAAAGCGTCACTGACTAAATTGGGCATCGGTTTGCCAATTGCCTGAAAAGCGAAAGAAGTGACAATAATTCCGGCAAGCCCAATGCTGGTCAATGTTAACAGCCTGACCTGTCTTACACTGTTATCTATAACATCCTGTACAGAAGAAAATTGCTGAAAGATCTGAGGCGCAAATAACATGTACAGTGCTGCAAGAACTAAGCCGGATATCATGCATATTTTGATATTTGTGGAGAATATTTTGTCACATCTTTTAAAGTTTCCCCCTCCAAAATTTTGTCCGATCATGGGTATTGTAGACAACCCAATAGCGAATGCCGGGATTAAAAACATTTGATCCGTTCTGCTGACCAAAACCCAAGCATTCATTGATGCTTCACTTATAGATCCTACTACGTTATTCAATATCATGGTTGCTGTATTGATTAGCAAGAAGCCTATGGAAGCAGGGATACCAATATACAGAATTTCTTTAATAATCTTACTGTCTGGCGCAAATATTTTCCCTTGAATTTGTATTGTTGTCTTTCCTCGTACAAAGAAAGATAAATAGTATACAACAGTTAACCCGACAGAGATTGAAGTCGCCAACGCCGAACCCTTAACTCCCATATTGAAACCAAAAATCAAAATCGGATTTAAAATAATATTAATAATTGTCGAAGCAGTTACAGCTATACCAATTTCTTTTGCTTTACCTTCCCCTTGCAGTATTCCCCCAATAGTTGTCATTAACAGTTGGAATAGCATACCCGGAATCATGTAATACAAATAATCAACGCCATATTGAATAGCTTCAGTTGACATCTTGCTGCCCGCTAAATGCTCAATGATGTTCCGCCCAAATATAGAACAAACAACCAATGTAATAACCGAAATGACCGATGCCAATAATAGTCCGGTGTCCCCTGTTCTTTTAATCAGCACTTCATTTTTTTGGCCGAGGCCTCTGGCCGTAACGGAGCTTGTCGCCATAAATAAGGAACAGGATATATAATAAATAATCAAGTATATGCTATAAACTAAACCTGTACCACTCAACAAAGCCGTTGAATTCCGGTCAATCAGGGATATAAAAAAAGTATCCACCATCATATGGGCAAATAGCACGGACTGGCTAATCAATATTGGAATGCCTAGTTTCAGCGTAGTAAGAGCAATGGGCCCATTAAAGAGATCTAGTGACTGTGGGTCTGATTTCCTTGCTTTACTGCTTTTGTCTGACGTAGTCAGAGCTTCCCCTTGGCTAGGGTCGTTTAGATTTGAGTTAAAATCTCCCATTTACTATTCTCTCCTTGTATAATATTCCATGCATTTCTTGCATTTGCTCGCGCTTTCTTGGATTTTCAAGAGATGTGGATAGCATTGATCGCGGCCCTTATGGAAATAAATCTGTGGATGCTCCGTGCTTTTGTTGTCGTTTGCTAAAATCTGAGCGTTGGTTAACAAATGAATATTTGAAGTTTAAATCATGCGGTCATCTGGGGTGGGACTGGCGTATTTAGCAAAAATTCCGATGGGGTAAACCAGTAGTGTCCGGCCGGTCGATGCCGAAGATGACGTCGGTCTTGGCATTCTCCCGTCGAAGCTCCTTTATTCACAATACCAGATTTTTCATTGTTTGTAAATAAAAAATATAAACTTTAACCTGTCGATCTCGCAAACGGTTGTGCCGGGATTAACCCAGAGCCTCTGGCAGGCCTGGCGTTCCCGAATGGGCGAAGCAGGCTCCAGGCCCGCTCCGCTCCGGTGTACACCCTATCTGGCCCTCGTTCTGCCGCCAGGGAACCTTAAATCCATTCATTAAATACTGATTATACTGGAGCTTTACTTCCAGTACCGCTTAACTGTAAATTTTCAATCAAATTCTTGAGGTACCTATCGGAAACTACCTTTTTAAAATATAATTTTTTACACAATTTAAGAATCTTTTCATAGACATTCGGCTCATCAAAAATGGTCATATGGCAGCTAGGATCCACATCAATCATATAAAGTTTTGGAATTTCCCGTTCCCAGTCTCCCCAGTATTTTGAGCCATCTACAGCCTGTGAAAAATTAGGCACTGTAGAAGCATAGGGCTCCAGGTCACCATAAACCTTCCCGCCCTTGTTACGGAAATAGTAGCATGTCACTTCTTCCGGATATAATAATGGCAAAACGGAAAATTTATCCAATTTATAGGATTTTTGAATATCTAAATGTTTTTGTATCATTTTGTGTAATTGTGCAGTAGTTTTATTCAATCCGCGGCTCTTTGCAAGTTCAATAAGCTCATTTAAATAGACTTCATCACTTAATTCTAAATTGGTTTCATCGCGATGGATTAACATAGGCGGCTCATCTGATTTTTGCTTCATTGCAGAAATGAGGGCGACGTTTATTGTTTGCAGAATTAAATCTTTATCACTGTTTTTTAACGCATTTAATGCATTGCTATCCAGTGTGTCCAGCATAACAATAGTATTTACTTTTTGTCCCATTTTTTGCAATTTTCGTGTAACTTCATATGCAATATCTCCCCCCAGCGAATACCCGCCTAGATCATAGGGTCCTTCCGGTTGCACGGCCTGAATGATTTGAATGTAGTATTCAGCCATAGAGGATATCCCTTGCAGCGGCTCCCTTTCGGACATCCACCCACGCGCCTGAATTCCATAGAATGGCCTTTGTGAATTCCGGGCAATGCCCTGATAGGATTCTACTCCACCCAATCCCGGGTGAAACCAGAACACAGGCTGCCCATGCACGCTCTCGTTGAGGTGAATTATTTCCGGATATTCGGATAAATCTTTTGGAACGATAATTGTTACCTTAGGAATCGAAGTCTGCTCATGTACTCCTGCACTTTTTTCCTTCAAAATGTTCACAATATCCTGAGCCGTTCTACTTTCACGTAAATTGTCCAAAGTAACTGAGAATTCCATCCTGGATTGCAGTTGTTGAAATAATGACATCAGCAATATCGAATCAAATCCGTATTGCTCCAAGGGCTTATTGATATCCAGTTCTGACGGACTCATTCCCAGCACAATGGACAGTATATCCATTACTTGGTCTGAAAGAGATTCAAATTCTGTTGCGGTATCCTCATTTGCGACTTCTTCAGGCACTTCAAGCTTAACGCTCAGCCCTGTAGCCTTCTGATGCTCTGCCCAGCAGCGCCGTTTCTCAAAGGGATAGGTCGGCAATGCTACTATTCGCGCACCTTTACCGCTGTGCAACAGCTCCCAAGGAATTTTACTTCCTTGTACCCAGCATAGTGCCAGCTTCTCAAGGTTATTCTCGGCTATAAGTTCTTGCAGCAAGACCTCCTCCAGTTTTCCTGAGAGCAGGCTTCTGATTCCTGCTGAAATATCCGCTTCATAATTCCCCGTATACATAGGAACAGAGGCATTTATTCCTGAATGATCAGTTACGGATTTCAAGTACGCCTCCATACCCTCGATCAACTCTTCACGGCTGCTTACTACCATTGCCAATCGGCACTCCATGGCTTCCCGCCCTGCTTGAAGGGTATGGGCAATGTCGGATAAACGGTATCCGTCTTGAAGGCGCAGGAATTCCAGCATTTGCCGGACAACGAGCTGAAGCCGGACCGCATTCTTGGCTGAGAAGACCATGAGCTGCTCAGGGGAGGATGAATCCTGGCCTGGAGCTACATCCACATCCTCCTGTTCAGGCTGATACTCTTCGATAATTAAATGTGCATTCGATCCGCCTGCTCCAAAGGAACTTACAGTTGCACGCCTTGGATACTCCTGTTCTACTCCGTCCATCGTTATTACTGGTCTTTTCCAATCTATTAACTCTTTTTGCAGATAAAATGGAGTATGATCAAGGTTGATATTAGGGTTTAACGGATCTACCTTAATGGACGGAACCAATTTCTTATGCTGCAATTGCAAAATAACCTTCGTCAGTTGTGCCATTCCCGATACAGCCTCCGGATGCCCAATATTGGATTTTACAGACCCGATTACACAAAACTGTTGATCGGTTGTAAACTTACGAAAAGCGTTATTTAAGGCAGTAATTTCGATAGGATCCCCTAATGCCGACCCATTGGCCGCAGCTTCAACATAGCTGACTGTACGGGGATCAATCCCTGATTTTGTAAAGTTATTTTCAATCAACTGAGCCTGTGCGTTCGGATTAGGAACTGAGAATCCGTTAGTATGTCCTCCATGATTGGTTGATGTTGATTTAATCACAGCCAGAATGGAGTCTCCGTCCATTCTTGCCTTTGACAGCGGCTTTAACAGCACTACCCCAACACCTTCCGAAGGTAGATAACCATCACCCTTACCAAAAGATCTGCTGTCTGTATGACTGCCAAGCATTTGCACCTGGCTCAATCCCAAATATTTCCTAGGGTGAATGGAAAGATTAGCACCTCCGGCTATTGCCAATTGGCATTCACCTTTTATAAGACTTTCACAAGCCATATGAATGGCGATCGTGGCAGAAGAACACATCGTATCAATCGCTACACTCGGTCCCTGAAAGTTGAAAAAGTGAGAAACCCTATTTGCAATGGAGCTGTAGGATGATATTGCCATTGCTGATTCTTTGGAAATGTCCAAATCAAAAGAATGGTATTGATGATACATCGCACCGGCAAAAACTCCGACGTTAGCCTGATACAGGCGTTGTAAATTCTCACGGGTATATCCGCAGGTTTCCAGTGCATTCCAGACTGTCTCCAGAAACAGGCGGTCCAAAGGATCTATAATTTCCGCTTCCCTTGGCGAAATATTGAAGAATAAAGGATCAAATTTATCTATGTCTTCAATAAATCCTCCCCATTTACAGTATGTTTTTCCAATGGTGTTCCTAGCCTCATCAAAGTAAAGACTGTGGTCCCAACGATCACCAGGAATTTCTGTAATGCAATCCTTCCCGTCCCTCAGGTTATTCCAGAATTCTTGAATATTTTTTGCTCCGGGATAACGCCCTGAAAGTCCTATGATAGCAATATCATTATCCTCAGGTAATTTTTCCGGCTTCGATTTCATACGTGAGGAAGTAAACCTCAGCCTTCTGTGACTATTGAACAATTGCTTTACAGGCTCTGGCTCAGCAACATTTTTCTTTGAATTTTTGCCGTCCTCAATGGCATTCTCTTTAATTCCTAAAAGTTCTATTAATTTATCCAGATGGGATTCAAGGAAATGCCCGGTTAATTCTTGAATGCTTTGATATTCAAAAAACAATGTTCTGGATAATGAACCAAAAGGCTTTTCCAATTTATTAGTCAATTCCATTGCCATGATTGAGTCTATGCCGTATTTTTCCATAGGGGCATCTGCCTCAATACGGTGAGGAGGCAGTTTAATCACTGATGAAAGCAGGGTTTTAAAGTAATTTACAGCTTTCTCATGAAGCAAATGTTGTTCTATTACAGGTTCTCCTTTTGTCGCTTCTACAGCAGGCTTCGTTGTTACAACCTCCGCTAGAGGCAACTGTCTTTCGAGTGTTTCCTGAAAACGTCTAATATCACCTTCAATAACCATCACCTGCGGTTCGCCCGAAGCTAAGCCTTTATATAAAGCTTGAATTCCGGTTTTGGTTTGCATGGCAACTATACCTTTGTTTTGTTCCGATGTTTTTTCAATTTCTGCGTTGACACTCATGCCGCCATCTTTCCACAGTGGCCAGTTGATAGATAAGGTTTGACCTTGCCGTTGCTTCGATAATGTTAAAGTATTTCGATATCTGGCATAGGCATCCATAAAAGCATTAGCTACAGCATAGTCAGCCTGGCCTACATTGCCAAAGCACCCTGCTGTCGATGAGAATAGAATGAAGAAATCAAGCGGCAGTTCCATGCTCGCGTGATCCAGATTCAACAGCCCGCTAACTTTAGGCTTCAGAACCTCTAGCAGATCTGCTTTATTTTTTCTTAGTATGAAATTGTCTTTGATTACACCAGCACTGTGTATGATTCCGTTGATGCCTCCGAATTCCGCCTGGACGCTTCGTATGAAATCAATAACATCCTCTCTTTGAGTCACATCCAGTTGCCTGTATTCAACTCTGGCATCCAGAGCCTTTAATTCGTCAAGCTTAGCCTGTTTGATCGCGCCAAGCAGGGATCGTCCGGTGAGAATCAGTGTAGGATTCTTTACTTTGTTTGCAATTTCTTTGGCAAAGATAAGTCCCAAGCCGCCGGCACCACCTGTAACTAGGTATATGCCCCTATCCTTCCATGGAAGTTCCGCTGTTTCGCGGATAGCTTCGATTTCGCTCCAGGCCGTAACGAACCGTTTACCTTCCTGATATCGTATGCGAGTATCAACCGGGCTGCGGCTGTTCTCTTTCAGTTTCTCAAGTATTCCTTCTGAACCTTCCCATGATTCTACTTCAATTAACTGCCCTATAAGCTTCGGATTCTCTAACTGCGCCGTTTTTAGAAGACCGGTTAAACCGGATAAAAATTGCAGCTCCTCCCTGGCAGGAACAACAACCTGGATCAGCACCATATCCTTAGGTCTTTCTTTCAGAATGCTTTGAATTTTTTCAAAGATCTCTACAGTATATATCTGGAACAGTTCATCTATGTTGCTCTGTTGAGACTGCAAAATCATACACTGAACTCCGTTTATATGAGCTTCAATTTTTTCCCTGGCTGCTTCATCCTGCCCGCAAAGTATAACTACATGTTGGCCATAAACAGGTGCCAAGCCCCCTTGCAGAACCTGTTGTTCATTCCAGCCGGGCTTTAGCATTAAAGTACCGGTATTTACTGAAGCTCCTTCAGAATCCGCATCACCTTCAAACACTCTGGAGGTAAATCCTCTCAATTTCATATAAATATTCCCGTTATCATCACACAAGTCAACATCAAGCTTCCTGATCTTGTCTCCTTCTTCGCTGCCCCTGCTGTACCTGACAAAAGCCCACATAGAAGCGGTATTGCTTCCAAATATTTCGATTTCGTCTAAAGCAAAGGGTACCGCTGTCTTAAGCTCATGTGAACCCATCATTAAGCACATTGATGTCTGTAAAGCAGCATCTGCCAAACTTGGATGAATGACAAACTGACCTCGCGTAGCAGAAACAGATGGAGGCAAAGATAGTTTTGCAAGCAATTGACCAGATCCCATATATACATTTTCTATTGCTTGATGCCCCGGACCATAGTCAAACCCTATAGCGCGGAAAGCTTCATAGCATTGGGCGGATGTAAAAGTTCCTTGATTGCACTGTTGCTGCAAGGCAGTTAAATTCAGGGTTGTGATTTCTTTAACCACATTCAGCACCGCATGGCCCTGGCTGTATATGATCGGTTCCTTGTCGCTGAAGTCACTATAGATTTCATAGGAAATCTCTCCGTCCTTCTCCGGGAACAGGCCGATGTGGATTTGAACCGGCTGGGCTCCCGCAATAATAGGCCGGACCCAAACGATGTTCTTTAGTCTTATCCCTGTATCCTCTTCCATCAATGCCCCTGCCCCATGCTCAACCGCAGCCCGGGCCATCTCAAGATAGGCGACTCCGGGTAACACCCGCTGTCCCTTAACAACATGGCTTTCCAGGAAAAACTCCTTGCCCGTGAAGGTTGAAGTAAATCTCTGCTCCAGCAGGTCGGACGTATTCCGGTGCAGCAGAGGATGAATCACAGAGGTCTCTACCGTAGGGACCGCCCGGTTATTGCCGTTATGTTCACCGATTCCATCGATCCAGTAGCGTTCCTTTGCAAACGGGTAGGTGGGAAGGCTGACTCTTCTGCGTTTAGCCGAGCCGTAGAGCTTGTTCCAATCAAAAGCTAAACTTTTCGTCCATAGATCTGCAATTTTCCCGTACTTTCCACGTTGAATCCATTTCTCAATCGTTTCCTGCATCTCTTCATCTACAGCCAAAGCAGCCAATGTATCTTTATTACGTTTTACCTGCCCTCTGTACAGGTTCTCAATTCCATCCTGTCCGGCTGCAAAGCCCCACAGCTTCGCCTTGAGCTGCCCGATGCTGTCTGCCAGTACTCCCAGCCGCTCTTCCATGGCCTCGCGCCCTGTCTGGAGGGTGTAAGCTATGTCCGCAAGGTCGCCCTCCGTCCATGGCTGTTCCTCGATGGCGGCCAGCAATCTCTGGACCTGCGCCTTCAGCCCTTCCTCATTCTTGGCCGACAGCACAATGATGGCCGGCTTCTCCGGGGTAACGGCAGCCGAGGCCGCTTCCTGCTGTGCAGGAATATATTCCTCAAGCACCACGTGCGCGTTGGAGCCTCCGGCCCCAAACGAGGAAATTCCCGCCCGTCTTGGGACCTCCTGTCCATCCACGACCGGCCGTTTCCAGTCGGCAAGCTCCTGCTGCACGGCAAAGGGCGTCTTGGCAAACTGGATATTGGGGTTCAATTCCTTCGCATGCAGGCTGGGCGCAAGCTTCCCGTGCTTCATTTGCAGCAGGATTTTAGTCACTCCCGCGATCCCCGCTGCCGCCTCCAAATGCCCGATATTGGATTTGACCGATCCAATCGCACAATACCCGCTGTCTTGGGTATCTCTGCCAAACGCCTGGGTCAGCCCCGTAATTTCTATCGGATCGCCCAGCGCCGTTCCTGTCCCATGGGCTTCAATATAACTGACGGTCCGCGCATGGATTCCGGCCTTGTCCAGCGCCGTGCGAATCAGCTCGGCCTGGGCCACCGGATTTGGCACGGTATACCCGTTCGTCTTGCCCCCGTGGTTGATGCTGGTGCTGCGGATCACCGCATAAATATGATCCCCGTCTGCGACTGCCTTGGACAAAGGCTTCAGCAGAACGCAGCCCACCCCTTCACCCGGGACAAAGCCGTTGCCTCCGCTGCCAAAGCTCTTGCACTGGCCGTCGGCCGAAAGCATTTGCTGGGCGCATAATCCAACATAGCTGGAAGGATGCAGGTAAAGGTTAACCCCCCCGGCAACCGCCATTTCGCACTCCTGCTGATACAGATGCTCACACGCCTCATGAATGGCGGTTAATGACGAAGAGCACATCGTATCAATGGGCATGCTGGGACCTTGCAGGTTCAGCAAATAGGAAATCCGGTTGGCTACCGAGCTGAATGACGTATGCGGAAATACCCTCTCGCCCTGCTTCCATAAATCCGGGCCGTATAAATCGTAGCCGGTCTTGGTAATCCCCGCGAAGACGCCCACCTTCCCGTTATATTGCGACCGGATCTGCTCCCGGGTATAGCCCGCATCCTCCAATACCTCCCAGCAGGATTGGACAAACAGCCGTTCCTGCGGGTCCATGTTATGGGCTTCTAGCGGTGATATGTTGAAGAAGAGCGGGTCAAACTCCGCGAATCCGTCTATAAAGCCGCCCCACTTGCTGTAGCTTTTCCCCTGCGCTGCCGCCTCCTGGGGGTCCGGCTGGAAGAACCCTTCCTTGGACCAGCGTTCCTCCGGAATTTCCGTGATGCAGTCTTGTCCCCGCCGCAGATTGTCCCAATATTCCTGCAGGCTTCCGGCCTTGGGATAGCGTCCGCTGATCCCTATAATCGCCACAGGCTCCCGCGCGGCAGCGGCGGGCGCTCCAGCAGTAAAGCTGCGTGCCTTCCTTCTGCCGGCCTTCCGTGAAGCCAGTACAGGGAGTTCGTGATCGAAATTCCCCTGTGCCGCATGCGGCGGCAGGGCTTGTACCCGCTCTGGCAGGGCTTGTACCCGCTCGGTCAGCCCCGTCCATTTTAAGCACCCCGGGGAGTGGTCGGACACCAGATACTCCGCCAGTTCCAGCAAGGTCCGGTATTCATAGAACAGCGTCTTGGAAAGCTCCCCAAAGATATCCCCCAGCTTCTGGTTCAGCTGATTGATCATAATCGAGTCAATGCCATAGCTCTCCAGAGACTCTTCCCCATCAATGCTGTCCACACGCATTTTGGTAATGTCGCCGAACATAACCTTGAGCTGGTGCAGCGTCTTTTCCTTCAATAGTTCCGTGTCAATAGCCGAAGCCGAAACAGCTTGAGCAGCAGGCGCACTTGAAGCGTCCCCTTCCACTGAACGGGGCAAGCGGCCCTTGCAGGTTTCCAGCAGATCGTCTGCCAGGCTGCGGAGGGTCGGATATTCAAGAAAGATGTCATAGGTCCAGTCGAGTCCATACGCTTGGTTCAATTCGTTAACCAGTCCGGTCAGGGCCACCACATCCAGCCCATAGTCATTCCACTCTGCATCAGGGTCAATGTCCTCGGTCCCCGTTTGCAGCAGCCGGGCGACTCTTCTTATGCAATCCTCCCGCACTTGCTCCGGCAAAGCTCCATTCTGAGCTTCCGAATAAGCTGGAGAATCCGGCAGAAATTTTTCCTTTAACCGTACCGGATTCCCCTCCATGACCATGACCCGGTCACTCCCGGAGGCAAAGGCATGGTATAGCGCCTGAACGCCGGTCTGCGTCCGCATGGGGGCAATCCCGAAATCCTTCATCATCACCTTCTCGGTCTCTTCATCCACATGCATTCCGCCCTCTTTCCATAAGGGCCAATTGACGGAGAGTGTCCGTCCCTGGCGCTGCTTTAACAGCACCAGGCTGTTCCGGTAGCCTGCATAGGCATCCATGAACGCATTAGCCATAGCATAATCCGCCTGGCCGACATTGCCGACAGCCCCGGTCATGGATGAGAAGAAAATGAAGAAGTCCAGCGGCAAGTCCCGGCTGGCTTCATCCAGGTTGACCAGTCCGCTGACCTTGGGAGCCATTACAGCTTGCAGCTCCTCCTTGGTTTTTCTCAGGATGAAATTATCCCGGATGATTCCTGCGCCGTGAATAATTCCGTGGAGGGCTCCGTAATCGTTCCGAATGCCCTGGATTAAAGCCGCCACTTCCTCTTTGCGGACCACATCGACTCTCCGGTATTCCACTCGCGCACCGGCGGCCTCAAGCGCCTTTAACGCAGACTGCTTGTCTTCGTTAAGCGGGGATCTGCCGGTCAGAATCAGCGTCGCATGCTTGGCTTGACCGGCAATTTCGCCGGCAAATATAAGCCCGAGGCCTCCTGCGCCCCCCGTAATCAAATAGATTCCATGGTCCTTCCATAGCGGCTTCACTCTGGATGCTCCCGCGCTGATTTCACTCCAGACAGCCACCCGGCGCTTTCCGTCTATATATTGAACCTGCTTATCCGCCAGGCTGCGGCTATTCTCATTCAGCTTGGCTATAAGACTTCCTGCATCTTCTCCCGGTTCTACTTCAATAAGCTGCCCCATAACCTTGGGATTTTCAAACTGCGCCGTATAAAGGATCCCTGACAGAGCACGGAATAGCTGCTGCTGGCCCCGGGCTGGAGCTACAAGCTGCAGAAGCGCCTTTTCCTTGGGCTTGGCCTTGAGGATACTCTTCACTTCGTCAAATATTCGTGCAGCATACCCCTGAAAGCGTTGATCCAGTTCTTCTTGCGCGGATTGTAGAACCAGGCATTGGGCTTTCGGCATGTTGCCCTCCAGGTCCTCGCGCGAAATACCGCCGATTTCGCAGAGCGCTACTAAGCGGCTGCCGTAGCCAGAATCCCCAGTTCCCTCTATGGCCGCTTGTTCTTTCCAGCCGGGCTCCAGTAAAAGTGTTTCAATAGCCGCTGCTGGCTCAATCTGCCCCACCGCTCCATTCAAAGACCTGGTTATAAGTGCTTTCATCCGTACACAAACCGTCCCGTTGTCATCACAAAGGTCAATATCGAATTTCTGATCGATATCCTCTGCCTTGCCGCCATTGCTGTACCGGATGAACGCCCACATATTCGGGGCGCATGTGCTGAAAATCTCCAGCTCTTGAAGCGCCAAAGGCAGGCGGGGCTTGTCATCGACTGTACCGGCTGTCAGCGCGGCAGACGCCTTTAACGCAGCATTCATCAGCCCCGGATGCAGGACGAACCGGCTTTCCGTATCGGGTGCCGGAGACGGTAAACCAAGCCTTGCCAGGATCTGCCCTTCTCCCGCATGTACGCTCTCTATCCCATAGCGGGTCAAATCTTGACCGGCGGCTCCGGCTGTAAGCCCTTCAGCTGAAAGGATGCTTCTGCTGCACTCCTTCTGTACCGCTCGCAGATCCAGAGCCGGGGCTTTCGGAAGCGGGCAGGGGACGGCTATCCCCTGGCTGTATACGAGCTGCTTGGCATCTGCCTTTTCTAGTTCATCACTATATATCTCATAAGCAATCTCTCCGTTCTCCTCCGGGAACAGGCCAATGTTCAGCTGCACCGGCTGATTCCCCACAACGGCAGGCTGAGCCCATACGATATCCTTTAGCCGTATTCCGGCCTGTTCCTCGCTCCATGCTCCCGCCCCATGCTCCACCGCAGCCCGGGCCATCTCAAGGTACGCTGCTCCGGGTATAATCCTCTGCCCATTAGCCGCATCGTTCTCCACGAAAAACTCCTTGCCCGTGAAGGTTGAAGTGAACCTTTGTTCCGAAAGATCGGACGTATTCCGGTGCAGCAGAGGATGAATCACGGAGATCTCCGCAGGGGCCACCCGGTTATTGCCGTTATTTTCACCGACTTTATCTACCCAATAGCGTTCTTTTGCAAAAGGGTAGGTAGGAAGGCTGACTTTTCTCCGTTTAGCCGAGCCGTAGAGCTTGTTCCAGTCAATCATGACTCCCTTGACCCACAAATCTAAAAGCTTCGAATATTTCCCTTTGATCATCCAGGAATCGATTGCTGTTTGCATATCTTCATCCGCTGTGAAAATAGCCGAGGTCCCCTTATTTTGCTTGACTTTTCCGCGGTATACATGCTCAATCCCATCCTGTCCCGCCGCCAAGCTCCGCAGCTTCTCCTTGAGCTGCCCGATGCTGTCTGCAATCACTCCCAGCCGCTCTTCCATGGCCTCGCGCCCTGTCTGGAGAGTGTAAGCTATATCTGGAAGGTCTGCCTCCGTCCATGGCTGTTCCTCCATGGCGGCCAACAATCTCTGTACCTGCTCCTTCAGCCGTTCCTCATTCTTAGCCGACAGCACAATGATTGCCGGCTTCTCCGGGGTAACGGCAGCCGAGGCCGCTTCTTGCTGTGCAGGAATATATTCTTCAAGCACCACGTGCGCATTGGAGCCTCCGGCCCCAAACGATGAGATTCCCGCCCGTCTGGGAACCTCCTGTCCATCTACTACCGGCCGTTTCCAATGTTCTGTCTTCTCCTGTACAACAAAAGGAGTTTTAGAAAAATCAATATTTGGATTTAGACCTTCCCCGTGCATTATATTTTTGACAAGTGTTTGATGCTTCAGTTGTAATAGGATTTTGGTAACCTGCGCAATTCCCGCAGCAGCTTCTGCATGTCCAATATTCGATTTAATGGAGGAAATCGCGCAAAATCCGGTTTCATTTGTATATTTTTTATAGACATCCGTCAGCCCGGTGATCTCAATCGGATCTCCCAAAGCCGTCCCTGTTCCATGGGCTTCAATACAGCTAATTGTACGAGGATCTATTTCACTTCTCAGCAGAGCCTCTTCTATGGCCAAAGATTGTGAGACAGGGCTTGGTACGGTATACCCGTTGGTTCTTCCGCCGTGGCTGACAGCCGTTCCTTTGATAACACCATAGATTTGATCCCCGTCTTGTATGGCATCCTTCAGCGGCTTCAAGAAAATTGCGCCTACAGCCTCCGACGGAACATAACCTGTACCGCCTTCAGAAAAGGCCCGGCATCTGCCATCCGCAGCATTGAATTGCCCCTGGGACAGTGTAATATACTTGCTGGGATGAAGAGATAAATTCACTCCACCGGCGATAGCCATTTTGGATTGTCCGTTACGAATGCTTTCACAAGCCAAATGAACGGCATAGAGCGAGGATGCGCAGGCCGTATCTACGGTCAGGCTTGGGCCTGTAAAGTTCATAACATAAGAGACACGGTTGGCAATCGAGAAGATCTGGCTGTTCGCCATGAACATATCCTGACCGGCCCGGTATGCTGCTTCGGCCATATAAAGCTGGTAGTTGTTGAACGTTGCGCCTACAAATACGCCGATACGATTTCCATATCCATCCTTTTTCAACGATTCCCGCGTGTATCCTCCATCTTCCATGCACTCCCAGGCCACTTCCAGGAACAGCCGCTCCTGCGGGTCCATAAACATCGCATCTTTTGGAGAAATATTAAAAAACAAGGGGTCAAAACAATCCGTGTGGTCTAAAAATCCTCCCCATTTACTATAGCTGAGTCCTCTTTCAACGGCTTTGATCCGGTCAGGTTCGTAAAATCCTTCCAGAGGCCACCGGTCTGAAGGAATCTCTGTAATGCAGTCCCTGCCATTATATATATTATCCCATAATTGCATTATATTTCTTGAATTTGGATATCTTCCAGCCACCCCAACTACAGCAATATCAATATACTCATTATTTTTACCAGATGAAAAATTACGGTTTCGGGAAGCCCTGGCAGCGAAGCGTATTGAAGCAAGTACAGGGATTTCTTTGGCATATGCCGGCGCTTCATACTTGGGTTCTTCGATTATGGGTCTGTCCACCAGCTTGGAAACCGCATCCGGATCGTTCTCTGTCAAGTAATTTCCCAATGCCTGGATACTGTTATATTTATAAAATAAAGCGGCCTCCAGCTTTCCAGTCCATTGCTCGATCTTCCGGTTAAGTCTGGTAATCAGGATGGAGTCCAAACCCAACTGGTCAAAGGGCGCATCCGCATCCAGCCTGTTTACAGGAATTTGCGTAATCTCCGACATCAGTCCGCTCAGGTATTGAATAGCTGTATCAGTTAACCTCTGATTCGCTTCATCACTTGCTTCCAAAGATGGGGCCGAAGGATGCATACGGCTCTTAGCGGCTCTCTGCTCCATCCCTTCATCCGTTATGTGCAGCTCTATTCCTTTCATCCGTACACAAACCGTTCCGTTGTCATCGCAGAGGTCAATATCGAATTTCTGCCTGGTATCCTCTGCCTTCCCGCTACTGCTGTACTGGATGAACGCCCACATATTCGGGGCGCATGTGCTGAAAATCTCCAGCTCCTGAAGCGCCAATGGCAGGCGGGGCTTGTCATCTACTGTACCGGCTGTCAGCGCGGCGGCTGCACTTAACGCCGCATTTATCAGCCCCGGATGAAGGACGAACCGGCTTTCCGAATCGCATGCAGGAGACGGCAAACCAAGCTTCGCCAGAATTTGCCCTTCCCCCGCATGCACGCTCTCTATCCCATAGCGGGTCAAATCTTGACCGGCGGCTCCGGCTGTAAGCCCTTCGGCTGACAGGAGGCTTCTGCCGCACGCCTGCTGTACCGCTTGCAGATCCAGGGCGGGGGCCTTAGGAAGCGGGCTGGGGACTGCTATTCCCTGGCTGTATACGAGCTGCTTGGCATCTGCCTTTTCCGGTTCATCACTATATATCTCATAAGCAATCTCTCCGTTCTCCTCCGGGAACAGGCCAATGTTAAGCTCAATCGGCTGATTCCCCACAACGGCAGGCTGAGCCCAAACGATATCCTTTAGCCATATTCCGGCCTGTTCCCCGCTCCATGCTCCCGCCCCATGCTCCACCGCAGCCCGGGCCATCTCAAGGTACGCTGCTCCGGGGATCATTCGCTGCCCATTAGCCGCATCGTTCTCCACGAAAGGCTCCTTGCCCGTGAAGGTTGAACTGAAGCGTTGCTCCGAAAGGTCGGACGTATTCCGGTGCAGCAGAGGATGAATCACGGAGGCTTCGGCAGAGGCTGGCCAGTTATTGCCGTTATGTTCACCGATTTTGTCTATCCAATAGCGTTCTTTTGCAAAAGGGTAGGTGGGAAGGCTGACTTTTCTCCGCATAGCCGAGCCGTAGAGCTTGTTCCAGTCGATCATGACCCCCTTGACCCATAAATCCAACAGCTTCGAATATTTCCCTTTGACCAGCCAGGAATCGATGGCTGTTTGCATATCTTCATCCGCTGTGAAAATAGCCGAGGTTCCCTTATTTTGCTTGACTTTCCCGCGATATACATGCTCAAGCCCATCCTGTCCCGCTGCAAAGCCCCACAGCTTCGCCTTGAGCTGCCCGATGCTGTCTACAATCACTCCCAGCCGCTCTTCCATGGCCTCGCGCCCTGTCTGGAGAGTGTAGGCTATGTCCGCAAGGTCTGCATCCGTCCATGGCTGTTCCTCGATGGCGGCCAGCAATCTCTGGACCTGCGCCTTCAGCCCTTCCTCATTCTTGGCCGACAGCACAATGATGGCCGGCTTCTCCGGGGTAACGGCAGCCGAGGCCGCTTCCTGCTGTGCAGGAATATATTCCTCAAGCACCACGTGCGCGTTGGAGCCTCCGGCCCCAAACGAGGAAATTCCCGCCCGTCTTGGGACCTCCTGTCCATCTACGACCGGCCGTTTCCAGTCGGCAAGCTCCTGCTGCACGGCAAAGGGCGTCTTGGCGAACTGGATATTGGGGTTCAATTCCTTCGCATGCAAGCTGGGCGCAAGCTTCCCGTGCTTCATTTGCAGCAGGATTTTAGTCACTCCCGCGATCCCCGCTGCCGCCTCCAAATGCCCGATATTGGATTTGACCGATCCAATCGCACAATACCCGCTGTCCTGGGTATCTCTGCCAAACGCCTGGGTCAGCCCCGTGATTTCTATCGGATCGCCCAGCGCCGTTCCTGTCCCATGGGCTTCAATATAACTGACGGTCCGCGCATGGATTCCGGCCTTGTCCAGCGCCGTGCGAATCAGCTCGGCCTGGGCCACCGGATTTGGCACGGTATACCCGTTCGTCTTGCCCCCGTGGTTGATGCTGGTGCTGCGGATCACCGCATAAATATGATCCCCGTCTGCGACTGCCTTGGACAAAGGCTTCAGCAGAACGCAGCCCACCCCTTCACCCGGGACAAAGCCGTTGCCTCCGCTGCCAAAGCTCTTGCACTGGCCGTCGGCCGAAAGCATCTGCTGTTCGCACAATATAACATAGCTGGAAGGATGCAGGTAAAGGTTAACCCCTCCGGCAATCGCCATTTCACATTCCTGCTGGTACAGATGCTCACACGCCTCATGAATGGCGGTTAATGACGAAGAGCACATCGTATCAATAGGCATGCTCGGACCTTGCAGGTTCAGCAAATAGGAAATCCGGTTGGCTACCGAGCTGAATGAAGTGTACGGGTGCATCTGCTCGCCCTGCTTCCATAGCTCCGGGCCGTATAAATTAAAACCGGTCTTGGTGATCCCCGCAAAGACACCCACCTTGCCGTTATATTGTGATTTGATCCGTTCCCGGGTATATCCCGCATCCTCCAACACCTCCCAGCAGGATTGGACAAACAGCCGTTCCTGGGGGTCCATATTATGCGCTTCCCGTGGTGTAATATTGAAGAAGATCGGGTCAAACTCCGCAAATCCGTCTATAAATCCGCCCCACTTGCTGTAGCTTTTCCCCTGCACTGCAGCCTCCTGGGGGTCCGGATGGAAGAATCCTTCCTTGGACCAGCGTTCTTCTGGAATTTCCGTGATGCAGTCTTGTCCCCGCTGCAGATTATCCCAATATTCCTGCAGGCTTCCGGCCTTGGGATAGCGTCCGCTGATTCCTATAATCGCCACAGGTTCCCGTGCTGCGCTGTCCGTTACCGCAGCAGCAAAGCTGCGGGTTTGCTTCCTGCCTGCCTTTAATGAAGTCAGCACTGGAAATTCGTTATCGAACCTCTCTTCTTCCGAAGGTTCTTCAGGTATGGATTCGGCCATGTCTGCATATCCTGTCCATTTCACGCACACCTGCCGGTAGTCAGATATAAAATATTCCGCTAATTCCATCAAGGTCTGGTATTCATAGAACAGGGTCTTGGAAAGCTCCCCAAAGATATCGCCAAGCTTCTGGTTAAGCCGATTGATCATAATCGAATCAATGCCATAGCTTTCCAAAGGCTCTTCAGCATCAATGCTATCCACTTGCATTTTTGTAGTATCCCCAAACAAGGTTTTAAGCTGATATAGGGTCATGTCCTTTAATGTTTCCAAGCTTAACCCTCCCGTAATATGGATTGACTTCATTGCAAAAGCATTCTTTCGCTTACCTCTTGCCAGTAAATCCTTTCATTCGGACGCAGGCTGCGCCATGTTCATCATAAAGGTCAATATCCAGCATCTCTAGCCGCTCTCTGTCTTTGCTGCCATTATCGAAACGGATTAGCGCCCACATATTCGAAGTGCATTTACCTAAAATTTCCATATTCTGAAGCGAAAAAGGCAAGCAAGGTTTATTGCCTTCTGTACCCATCATCGATCCGGCAGATGCCTGTAGCGCAGAATCCACGATGTCGGGATGCAGGATAAATTGTCCTTCCGCACCGGACATGCAGGATGGCAGACAAATCTTCGCCAGCACCTGCGCTTCCCCTACATACACCTCTTCTAACCAATGGTGAATCCCATCATGGCCCGCCGTCCTCGTCTTCAAAGCTTCGGGTGAGATGATATTTTGGGTGCAGCTCTCCTGCACCGCATGTATATCCAGAGCCGGCGTTTCCGCCAACCGGCATGGCAATGCAATCCCTTGGCTATGCACTACCTGCTGGGCATCCACTGTTTCAGCCTCGCTATAGATTTCATAGGAAATCTCTCCATTTCCCTCTGGAAAGAGTCCGATGTGAATCTGAACTGGCTGGACTCCCACAACAATCGGCTTGGCCCAAACGATATTCTTCAGCCGTATCCCCGTCCGTCTCCCTTTTAGCGCCCCATGCTCCACCGCAGCCCGGGCCATCTCAAGGTACGCGACTCCGGGTAACACCCGTTGCCCTTTAACAATGTGGCTTCCCAGGAAAAACTCCTTGCCCGTGAAGGTTGAAGTGAAGCGTTGCTCCGAAAGGTCGGACGTATTCCGGTGCAGCAGAGGGTGAATCACGGAGGCTTCGGCAGAAGCTGGCCAGTTATTGCCGTTATGTTCACCGATCTTGTCCACCCAATAGCGTTCTTTTGCAAAAGGATAGGTGGGAAGGCTGACTTTTCTCCGTTTAGCCGAGCCGTAGAGCTTGTTCCAGTCGATCATGACCCCCTTGACCCATAAATCCAACAGCTTCGAATATTTCCCTTTGACCAGCCAGGAATCGATGGCTGTTTGCATATCTTCATCCGCTGTGAAAATAGCCGAGGTTCCCTTATTTTGCTTGACTTTCCCGCGATATACATGCTCAAGCCCATCCTGTCCCGCTGCAAAGCCCCGCAGCTTCGCCTTGAGCTGCCCGATGCTGTCTACAATCACTCCCAGCCGCTCTTCCATGGCCTCGCGCCCTGTCTGGAGGGTGTAAGCTATGTCCGCAAGGTCGCCCTCCGTCCATGGCTGTTCCTCGATGGCGGCCAGCAATCTCTGGACCTGCGCCTTCAGCCCTTCCTCATTCTTGGCCGACAGCACAATGATGGCCGGCTTCTCCGGGGTAACGGCAGCCGAGGCCGCTTCCTGCTGTGCAGGAATATATTCCTCAAGCACCACGTGCGCGTTGGAGCCTCCGGCCCCAAACGAGGAAATTCCCGCCCGTCTTGGGACCTCCTGTCCATCCACGACCGGCCGTTTCCAGTCGGCAAGCTCCTGCTGCACGGCAAAGGGCGTCTTGGCAAACTGGATATTGGGGTTCAATTCCTTCGCATGCAGGCTGGGCGCAAGCTTCCCGTGCTTCATTTGCAGCAGGATTTTAGTCACTCCCGCGATCCCCGCTGCCGCCTCCAAATGCCCGATATTGGATTTGACCGATCCAATCGCACAATACCCGCTGTCCTGGGTATCTCTGCCAAACGCCTGGGTCAGCCCCGTAATTTCTATCGGATCGCCCAGCGCCGTTCCTGTCCCATGGGCTTCAATATAACTGACGGTCCGCGCATGGATTCCGGCCTTGTCCAGCGCCGTGCGAATCAGCTCGGCCTGGGCCACCGGATTTGGCACGGTATACCCGTTCGTCTTGCCCCCGTGGTTGATGCTGGTGCTGCGGATCACCGCATAAATATGATCCCCGTCTGCGACTGCCTTGGACAAAGGCTTCAGCAGAACGCAGCCCACCCCTTCACCCGGGACAAAGCCGTTGCCTCCGCTGCCAAAGCTCTTGCACTGGCCGTCGGCCGAAAGCATTTGCTGGGCGCATAATCCAACATAGCTGGAAGGATGCAGGTAAAGGTTAACTCCCCCGGCAACCGCCATTTCGCACTCCTGCTGATACAGATGCTCACACGCCTCATGAATGGCGGTTAATGACGAAGAGCACATCGTATCAATGGGCATGCTGGGACCTTGCAGGTTCAGCAAATAGGAAATCCGGTTGGCTACCGAGCTGAATGACGTATGCGGAAATACCCTCTCCCCCTGCTTCCATAAATCCGGGCCGTATAAATCGTAGCCGGTCTTGGTAATCCCCGCGAAGACGCCCACCTTCCCGTTATATTGCGACCGGATCTGCTCCCGGGTATAGCCCGCATCCTCCAATACCTCCCAGCAGGATTGGACAAACAGCCGTTCCTGCGGGTCCATGTTATGGGCTTCTAGCGGTGATATGTTGAAGAAGAGCGGGTCAAATTCCGCAAATCCGTCTATAAAGCCGCCCCACTTGCTGTAGCTTTTCCCCTGCGCTGCCGCCTCCTGGGGGTCCGGCTGGAAGAACCCTTCCTTGGACCAGCGTTCCTCCGGAATTTCCGTGATGCAGTCTTGTCCCCGCCGCAGATTGTCCCAATATTCCTGCAGGCTTCCGGCCTTGGGATAGCGTCCGCTGATCCCTATAATCGCCACAGGCTCCCGCGCGGCAGCGGCGGGCGCTCCGGCAGTAAAGCTGCGTGCCTTCCTTCTGCCGGCCTTCCGTGAAGCCAGTACAGGGAGTTCGTGATCGAAATTCCCCTGTGCCGCATGCGGCGGCAGGGCTTGTACCCGCTCGGTCAGCCCCGTCCATTTTAAGCACCCCGGGGAGTGATCGGACACCAGATACTCCGCCAGTTCCAGCAAGGTCCGGTATTCATAGAACAGCGTCTTGGAAAGCTCCCCAAAGATATCCCCCAGCTTCTGGTTCAGCTGATTGATCATAATCGAGTCAATGCCATAGCTCTCCAGAGACTCTTCCCCATCAATGCTGTCCACACGCATTTTGGTAATGTCGCCGAACATAACCTTGAGCTGGTGCAGCGTCTTTTCCTTCAATAGTTCCGTGTCAATAGCCGAAGCCGAAACAGCCGGAGCAGCAGGCGCACTTGAAGCGTCCCCTTCCACTGGACGGGGCAAGCGGCCCTTGCAGGTTTCCAGCAGATCGTCTGCCAGGCTGCGGAGGGTCGGATATTCAAGAAAGATGTCATAGGTCCAGTCGAGTCCATACGCTTGGTTCAATTCGTTAACCAGTCCGGTCAGGGCCACCACATCCAGCCCATAGTCATTCCACTCTGCATCAGGGTCAATGTCCTCGGTCCCCGTTTGCAGCAGCCGGGCGACTCTTCTTATGCAATCCTTCCGCACTTGCTCCGGCAAAGCTCCCAGATCGTGATCTTCTGTAAGGCTGGGAGCCTCTGTTTCCGGCCAAGCTGGAGATTCCGGCAGAAATTTTTCCTTTAACCGTACCGGATTCCCCTCCATGACCATGACCCGGTCACTTCCGGAGGCAAAGGCATGGTATAACGCCTGAACGCCGGTCTCTGTCCGCATGGGGGCAATCCCGAAATCCTTCATCATCACCTTCTCGGTCTCTTCATCCACATGCATTCCGCCCTCTTTCCATAAGGGCCAATTGACGGAGAGTGTCCGTCCCTGGCGCTGCTTTAACAGCACCAGGCTGTTCCGGTAGCCTGCATAGGCATCCATGAACGCATTAGCCGTAGCATAATCCGCCTGGCCGACATTGCCGACAGCCCCGGCCATGGATGAGAAGAAAATGAAGAAGTCCAGCGGCAAGTCCCGGCTGGCTTCATCCAGGTTGACCAGTCCGCTGACCTTGGGAGCCATCACGGCTTGCAGGTCTTCTTTAGTTTTTCTCAGGATGAAATTATCCCGTATGATTCCTGCGCTGTGAATAATTCCGTGGAGGGCTCCGTAATCGTTCCGAATATCCCGAATTAGAGCCGCCACTTCCTCTTTGTGGACCACATCGACTCTCCGGTATTCCACTCGCGCACCGGCGGCCTCAAGCGCCTTTAACGCAGACTGCTTGTCTTCGTTAAGCGGGGATCTGCCGGTCAGAATCAGCGTCGCATGCTTGGCTTGACCGGCAATTTCGCCGGCAAATATAAGCCCGAGGCCCCCTGCGCCCCCCGTAATCAAATAGATTCCATGGTCCTTCCATAGCGGCTTCACTCTGGATGCTCCCGCGCTGATTTCACTCCAGACAGCCACCCGGCGCTTTCCGTCTATATATTGAACCTGCTTATCCGCCAGGCTGCGGCTATTCTCATTCAGCTTGGCTATAAGACTTCCTGTATCTTCTCCCGGTTCTACTTCAATAAGCTGCCCCATAACCTTGGGATTTTCAAACTGCGCCGTATAAAGGATCCCTGACAGAGCACGGAATAGCTGCTGCTGGCCCCGGGCTGGGGCTACAAGCTGCAGAAGCGCCTTTTCCTTGGGCTTGGCCTTGAGGATACTCTTCACTTCGTCAAATATCTGTGCAGCATACTCCTGGAAGCGTTGGTCCAGTTCTCCTTGCGCGGATTGTAGAACCAGGCATTGGGCTTCCGGCATGTTGCCCTCCAGATCCTCGCGCGAAATACCGCTGATTTCACAGAGTACTACCAGGTGGCGGCTGTAGCCAGAATCTCCAGCTCCCTCTAAGGCCGCTTGCTCTTTCCAGCCGGGCTTTAACATAAGCAGCGCATCGGAAGCCGGGGGAGCTGCTGCCGGTTGGATATCCAATCCGGCTACTCTGATCGAGAACCTTCTTATGCGCACACATACCTTGCCTTGCTCATCACAGATATCAATATCAAATTTCCGTTCTCTTCCTCCTGCTTCATCATTGCCGCTGCACCGGATCAACGCCCACATTGCAGAAGAACAGTTGCCGAAAATCTCAAGCTCCTGAAGCGCATACGGCAGGACATAACCTGCATGAGCTTTGCCGTCATAGGACTTAGCGGTACTTTCCATGAACACGATAGCTGCTTGTAATGCGGAATCGATCAAGCTGGGGTGAAGAATGAACGGATACTGTGCGCTTGCGGCTGAAGTAGATAACGCCATCTTCACAAGCGCTTGACCGGTTCCCATCCATAATGTCCCGATCCCCCTGGCTTTGGCCTGGTCACGCTGGCCGGATGATAAATCACCTTGCTGACACTGTTTCTGTATGGCCTTAATGTCTAAAGCCGGAGCTTCGGTATCCGAATTCAGGAATGAACTTCCCTGGCAATGCAGAACCGGTTCAGAACCAGGCAGCCCGGGTGCAGTATAAATTTCATAGGCAATCTCGCCATTATCCTCAGGGAAAAGCCCGATATGCACCTGAACGGGTTGTTGTTGAACATCAACAGGTTTGGCCCAAATGACATCCTTTAGCTTGATTCTGCTGTTATCCTCCCTAATACTGCTTGTAGCCTGGTCTACCGCTGCCCTTGCCATTTCCAGGTAAGCCCCGATCAGCAATGTGCTGCTCCCCGCCGTCTGCAAATCCTCCAGAAAAAATTCCTTCCCGGTAAAATTTGAAGTGAAACGCTGTTCAGCAAGATCCGAAGTATTTTGATGCAATAAAGGATGGATCGCCGTTACAGCATTTGAATCTATCGGCGTTCTTACCAGCTTGTCCTCAAGCTCCGGCACCCAAAAACGCTCTCTTGCAAAAGGGTACGTCGGTAAACTGATACGTTGAGGCTTTATTCCGCCATACAGAGACTCCCACTCGATCCTATGTCCAGTAACCCAATGCTCCGCTATTTTCATATAGTCTCTTATGCCGGCCCATTGATTAATTAAGGTTGGATAACTCTGATCGGCATCCGTTACACCTTTGCTCTTCTTCACTTGTCCCTGCAAGTATTCATCCATTTCTTTCCTGCCGTCGATAAAATGCTGTAATTTAATCATCAGCGCGGAAACATCCTGTACTACAAATGCTGCCCGTTCTTCCATATTCTCGCGTCCGACCTGTAAGGTATAAGCCAGGCTGTTTAAGTTGACCTCGCTATACTTCAAGAACTCAAGCAGCTTCTTGGCATACGCTTGCAGACGTTCTTTATTCTTGGCAGAAAGCAGGATAATCACAGGGTCAGAATGGTTATTCACCGCCCCGGTTGTTTGCTGGGGAACTGCTTCAGGAACGTATTCCTCCAAAATAACATGGGCATTCGAACCTGTAGCGCCAAAAGAACTTAATCCGGCTCTTCTGGGATAAGCTGCTTCTTTTCCGTTTTTGTTCAATACAGGCTGCTTCCACTCTTCATTTCTACGCTGTATGTAAAACGGAGACTGTTCAAAATGAATATGTGTATTTACTTCTTCAGCATGCAAGGACGGTACCAGCGTCTTGTGGTAAAGCTGAAGAGCAACCTTGATCAAACCGCTAATCCCGGCTGCGGATTCACTGTGCCCGATATTTGACTTCACCGATCCGATCGCACAATACTGCGTTTCCTCCGTATATCGCCGGTAAGCCTTCATCAGACCTTGAATCTCAATGGGGTCCCCCAGAGAAGTGCCTGTCCCATGGGCCTCTACATAGCTGATAGTTCTGGGATGGATACCCGTTTTCTTCAAGCATTCCGTGACGACATCTGCCTGAGCGACCGGACTTGGAACGGTAATTCCGCTCACCGTACCGCCATGATTAACAGCGCTGCCCTTAATGACGGCATAAATATGATCTCTTGCCTGTATTGCTTTGCTCAACGGCTTTAATATAACCGCACCGATACCTTCTCCTGAAACATAGCCGTCCCCCTCATTTCCGAAAGTACGGCAATAACCGTCACTGGAATGGAAATCCATCATTCCATAAGCTATATATTTATTAGGATGAAGTAACAAGTTTACTCCACCCGCCAACGCAACTTCACATTCGCCGCGCTGGATGCTTTCCAGGGCCAGATGTACAGCAGTAAGTGAAGAAGAGCACAAAGTATCTACTGCCATGCTTGGCCCGTGAAAATTACAGAAATAAGAAACCCGGTTCGCGATTTGTCCATAGTTTAACGACAATGGAAATACGCTCCCCCGCGCCATCGCCTCAGCGCCAATCAAGGAATAATCCTTGTGCATGACCCCGACAAACACCCCTACAGGGTGTCGTTTAACCTCGCCAGGCGTCATCGCTAAAGTGCTCGCAGTATATCCCGAATCCTCAATCGCTTCCCAGCAGGTTTCCAGAAACAACCGTTCCTGCGGATCTAACGTTTTCGCCTCCCGCGGCGTTACTCTAAAGAACTGGTGATCAAAGCAATCCGGCTCATCAATAAATCCGCCCCATTTGGAGATGTTTTTACCTGAAGGCGATTTTAGCTCCTTGAATTCCTCCCAATTCCAGCGGGATTTCGGGATTTCACGGATGCAATCCTTTCCCTCTTTCAAGTTATCCCAGAATTCTTCAATATTCCTTGATTGGGGAAAGCGTCCTGCCATGCCTATAATCGCAATATCTTCCTCGGCCTGCCCCTGATTCATCTCCTGTATTCCGCTATTAAATTGGCCTATGGGCGCGGCGCCCTTCTCTGTAAAGTATGCAGCCAGTTCCGCAATTGTCGTGTACTCAAACAATACGGTCGGGGCTAATGCCAGCCCAAAAGCCTCTTCAAGGTCTTTAACAACAGCCAGTAATTGCGCAGATTCCAGCCCCAACTCATAGAACCCTATGTTTACGTCAATCTCAGACGCTTCCCATGCAAGGTATTTGGAAAAAATCTGACTTAACCGCTCCTGCACTGATCCTTGATTTCTATTGATCTCTTTTGGCATGGATGGATTGATTTGGCCGTCAAATCTTACCCGCTTGGTAGTTAAGCCGCGCAGTTCGCCAATTTGTGTTCCTTCCGCATTGAAGAACAGAATATCCATCACACGGATCTCTTTGCCTGAATGGCCGGAAGATAAATGAACCGTAGCATAGCAGCGGGTGCGTAAAGGTTCTTTGCAATAAAAAGCTTCATAATATAAAGGGATATATAACTCTTCCGCAGCGCTATTTCCGTCTTTCTCGATTAATGCTTCCGATGCCAGTCCGGTACCGTCAATGAGTGTAGGGTGAAAAAGATAATGTTCCGCTTCGCTACGGTAGTCCGCACCTACATCCACTATTACAAAACACCCCGGATTGGTCAGATAAATTTCAGCATCGGCTTTGATCATCCCCGTATGGACCAATCCTTGCGCTCTGGCCTGCTCGTATAGGGTTTCAATGTTTAAATACCGTACAGCCGTTCGCTGCATTGCTTCTATATTTATATAGTTATCAAGCTTTACTTCTTCCTCATGCAATTCGGCCGTAATATACAATTTCTCTTGAAGCGGATTCCCGTGTAGATCCGTCTCTGTTCCGTTAACCGACACATCCCAGTAGCTTGCATTCTTGTTAAAAGAAATCTTCAGTTCTACCGGCTGGTCTTCACGTACAATCAAGGGATTGAAAATCGACAGCTTTTTTAAGCAATGCCTTTGATAATCCAAGCCCAGCGATTGCTTCGCCAGTTGGTATAACATATCAATATAGGCTAAGCCAGGCAGTAACGGCTGTCCCTTAACCAAATGATGCTTAATAATCGGATGCGCAATCGTGATCAACGTATTCAGTGTTTTATTCATAGTAGTCGCCCCACACATTTGTTATATTTCGCTCCTTTCGTTGGCTTGCATCCTGCGGTTTGCCGGCTATTACCAGTTCCTTCAAAGAAGTTCTGCCATTGCTTATCGGAAAATATTTCTTATCCATTGTTGGAGCCGTCTTAGGGAAAAGGTATTGTCTGTAATCGGCATGAGGCACAAATTCCTCTATAATCACATGGCAGTTTGTACCGCCGTCGGGAAAGGAATTGAGCGCCGCAATCCGTTTCTTTCCGGCATCCGCCCGCCAATCTATAGTCTCCCGGTTAAAGCAGATACGGGAAGCGGAAAAATCATAGTAATCGAAAGGCGTTAAAGCAGATAAGAACGGTGGAATTTTTTTATGATGCACACTTAATACACAACGGATAAATCCGGCTAACCCGGATGCTAATAACAAATGCCCGATATTCGGCTTAACCGATCCGATACAGCATAGCGGCAAATCCCGTCTGTTAAGGCTGTAGACTTCAGACACGGCTTTAATTTCGATTGAATCAACGACAGGCGAGCCGCCCCCGTTGACTTCGATGTACCCGATGTCCCCGGCTTGCACTCCGCTTAATTCCAGCGCGTCCTGCATGACTTGCTTTTGAGTAAGGATATTCGGTGAACCGGGACCAAGTGTTTTGCCGTCATTATTAACGGAGATTGCCTTGATAACGCCGTACACATGATTGCCGTCCCTTATGGCATCATCAAGCCGCTTGAGCAGGACAACCCCTGCGCCTTCTCCCAGCACCTCTCCTTCAGATTGCTTGTCAAATATATGAAACTCGCCATTTTTGCTTAAAATATTCCGGGCCGCAAGCATGTCATGGGCAAGGGAATCCGTCTGTACGCTGACCGCTCCGACTAGAGCCATATCCATTCTCTTGGCCCGCAAAGCATCGGCGGCAAGGATCAGACCGGATATTCCTGATGAACAAGCCGTATCAACGATCATGCTGGGTCCTTTGAAATTGAAAAATTTCGAAATATTGGCCGCAATATAGTTTTGGCCGATTCCCAAAATGGGGTTCGGAGCCTCAAGCACCGTCTCCAGGTCCGCTACAGGCTGCGACCGTCCTCCAATATAAACCCCTGTCTTGTGTCCTGATAATTGCTTGTGATCGTATCCCGCATCATAAACGGCCTTTAAGCTTTCTTCCAAAATAATCCGGGCTTGCACATCCATAATGGCCGCATCATGTTCATTAATATTGAAAAATTTCGGATCAAACCGCTCCGCATCTTGAATCCATCCGCCGTAATATACAGGGCTGTCCTCAGATTGCCAGCGTCTATCGGTTAATGGCCGGATCGCGCATTTCCCTTGCGCCAGCAAGTTCCAATAGTCCTCCTTCGTGGGAGAATCCGGAAACCGGCAGGATATTCCGATCACGGCGATATCCTCCGTTGTATTGGCCTGATCCGTTACGAAAGGACTCTTTATGCCCGTATCCGCTTCGGATGTTTCGGTTTGAGAATAGGCGATATTTGGCGTAATGCGGGTTTCTCCAAGACTGTTTTGTAAAGCTTCGGAGTGGTTGGAAACAAAGTAATCCGCCAATGCCGCTATTGTGCTATGTTCCAGCAGTAAGGACGGCGTAATCGGCTTATCCACCTTTTGCTGCATCGCTTGCGTTAATTGGGCCAATGTAATCGACTCGACCCCATAATCACTGAATGGCTTATCTTCATTAAGCTGATCTTCCTTTAGCTTTAATTCCGATGCCAAAACAGACCGCAGCCACTTAACAACAGGCGCTCGCAAACCACCTATTCCCCCTGTAGGGGGACTTTCTGATTTTCCCTTCCGATCATGCTGAGGCAAGCGATCTTCTTCTTTCGCAGATTTGATCTCAGCTTTCAGCATCAAGCCGCTTGCGAATGTGCTCGAATCCGCTTTACAGGGAATGCTGACAGGATACGGACTGCTCTGCAAATAATCCAGAAACCTTATTCCGTCTGCCGTTCCTAAGGCCGAGATTCCCGTTCGGGTGTAAGCGGGTGTGCGCATTACCCCTGAAGCCATTCCCGTCTCACTCCAGGCAGGCCATTGAATGGATTGGAAATATGCCTTGCCCTCTCCGTGTTGATTTAGCACATAATAATCCATATATGCATTTGCTGCGGCATAATCACTTTGGCCGGCTGCCAGCGCCGGTACAACCCCGGATATGGATGAAAATAAAACAAAGAATTTTAACGGCTCGTTTTCAACAGCTTGGTGCAAGGTAACAAGCCCTTTTATTTTCGGCTCGCACACGGCTGCAATATCGCTCAGCTCTTTTTTATAGAAGGCAGGATTGTTGCTTGCAAGCCCGGCACAATGGAACACGCCCGTTACAGGGCCTAAATCTCTATGAACCTTCCGTAACAGGAGGCGGAGACCCTCCAGATTAGTTAAAGAGGTATGATCATAGAGAACCTTTATCCCCTGGTCCATCAAATATTGCATGGCCTTTAGCTTTTCTTTCAGCTCAGACTTTTCTTGACTTTCCAGCACCGCTTTCCACCGGGACGGCTCAGGCAGCTCTTCTCTGCCCATAATTACCAGATTTTTAACTCCCTGCGAAGCGATATGTCTGGCAACAGCCGCGCCAATTCCCCTCGATCCGCCTGTAACGACAACAACATGTTGGTCTTCAACCTTTGCAGTGGCATTAACCCTTTCCCATGCAGCATCCTCCACAGGGTGAGATTTCAGCACAGGCATATACCGCTTATCGTTACGATAGCAACATTCTGTCACGTTCTCCGTATTCTTATTTAAAAACTCCATTTGAATTTGTAGGGCAAGCCGATGATTCTCTTGAATTGAACAATCCGTATCCATCGTCATACTTTGAATTTGACTGTACTCGGCACTCAGCATGCGGTAGAATCCTGCCAGGCGTGAGCCGTTCATGGTCGTTATTTTAGTGTCCAGGTCATTTAAATTATAAGTAATTTGTAAAAACTTACAGTGGTCATTCCTGTGATTCTCAATGATTTGTTGCAGGAATTTGATCTTGCCGAGTTCCACATCTAAAGATCGCTCATATTCACTATCCAAGGCCGAAATATCAATTACACCCAGTATTCTTTGATCAGGAATGGCTTCCTTTACCTGTTGATAAAGGCGTTCGCCTGCCGAACCGGAATAGAAGTCGGTAGTTATTCCTCGCAAATACGGATTTCCGCCATGGATAACCTGTACGATCCGAATGTCCCGATGATCTTTAAACAACGTAAAAGCCAGTTCCTCCGTAGCCGATGTTCCTGCTACAATAATGATCCCTTCACTCGCATCCCTGTGCGGTTCAGCACTTTGGGGACTCCAATCTTTCACCAGAACCATGTTCTCCGTATATGCGGACGGCGCAGCCTCAGAAGCAACCGGGTCTTGTATTCCGCCGGGAACAGGCTTCACTGTAGGCATCCAATAACGTTCCCGGGCAAAAGGGTAGGTTGGCAGGCTTATGCGTTTAGGTCTAACGGCAGCATATAATTTATTCCAATCAAAATCGACTCCGTTAACCCAAAGCTCCGCAATTCTTTCATATTTTTTGCGCTGGACCCATTTATCCATAGCCTCCTGTAATTCTTCATCTGCTGCGAAAATGGATAGAGCCGCTTTATTGCGTTTAATCTGCCCTTTATATACCGCCTCAACCTCATTCTGATTTTCAATGAATGCCCTCAGCTTGCTCTGAAGCTCATGAACAGAACCGGCAATAACAGCCATTCTCTCTTCCATTGCTTCACGCCCAACCTGAAGGGTATAAGCGATAGATGTCAGGTCATCATTCGTGAATTGCTGTTCCCCGATAACGGCTAACAATTGCTGAACCCGCTTGGTAAGCTGTTCTTCATTCTTTGCCGACAATACAATAATTACTGGTTGTGTGATTAGAGTCTCCTGCCGGTTTTGTTCTATATATTCTTCTACAATGATATGGGCATTGGCCCCTCCGGCACCGAAGCTGCTTATTCCGGCACGTCTTGGAATTTCCTTTCCGTTAATCACCGGATGCTCCCAATCAGCAAGCTCTTGCTGCACTACAAAGGGTGTATGGATAAAGTCAATATTAGGGTTTAATGTTTTAGAATGCAGCGACGGCGCTAATTTTTGAAATTTAAGTTGAAGCAATACTTTGGTTATTCCTGCGATGCCGGCTGCACTTTCACAATGCCCAATATTTGATTTTAATGATCCAATAGCGCAGAACTGCGTATTATCTGTATATTCCCGGAATGCTTTGCTTAACCCGGAGATTTCAATAGGATCGCCCAAAGAAGTTCCGGTACCATGCGCCTCAATATAGCTGATTGTGCTTGGGTCAATTCCTGCTTTTTTATAAGCCTGATTGACTACTGCTGCTTGCGCGTTCGGATTAGGAACCGTATATCCGTTTGTTTTTCCCCCATGATTAATCGCCGTTCCTTTAATAACCCCATAGATATGATCTCCGGCCTCGATGGCTTTGGAAAGTGGCCTTAGGATTACTGCGCCAACACCTTCACCAGGAACATACCCGTCCCCGCCCTGCCCAAAGCTTTCACATCTGCCCTTGCTGGACGCAAATTTCCCCTGGGCAAGCGCCAGGTATTTGTTGGGATGAATGGAAACATTCACACCTCCTGCAATCGCCAGCTCACATCCGCCGGTTTGTAAGCTCTGGCAGGCTAAATGTATGGCCGTCAAGGAGGAAGAACACATGGTATCGACAGCCATACTTGGACCCTGGAAATTAAAGAAATAAGAAATTCTATTCGCTATTGAGGATATATTCCCCGAAAGAGCAATGGGTCTGCCCTGAAGGGTTTCCTGAACGCCATACAACTGGTATTCTTCATACATGGCTCCGACATAAACTCCGACATTGCCTTTCAAGCCAGAATCCGCAGCTGCATGTAAAGCTTCTCGGGTATACCCCGCATCCTCCAAAGATTCATATACACATTCTAAAAACAAGCGTTCCTGCGGGTCCATCATTTCAGCATCCCGCGGCGATATATTAAAGAACAGGGGATCGAACTTATCTACATCTTCTATAAAGCCTCCCCATTTGCTGTAGGTTTTTCCAGGCTTGTTCTTGTCTTCATCAAAAAACAAACGGTGATCCCACCGGTCCTTTGGTATTTCTGTAATGCAGTCCTTGCCGTCCCTCAAGACTTCCCAAAATTCCTGTACTGTCCTTGCTCCAGGGTAACGTCCCGAAACACCGATAATGGCAATATCCAACGCATCTGTTGTTGTCGCTTGCGGGGATTCAGTATGAATATTGGCAAAACGTTGATGTCTACGGCTTCTAAGAGTCGTTTCCGAAGTCTTCGTCACTGTTTCCAGCCTAGTGGTTTCAGACGGCTTCGAACCGGAATTCTCCGTATTCCCATTTATTTCGAGTAATTCCGCCATTTTATCTGCATAGGATTCAAGGAAATAGTCCGTTAATTCCTGAATGCTCTGATATTCAAAAAATAGTGTTTTTGACAATGAACCGAATGTTTTCTCTAATTCATTTGTCAGCTGCATAATCATAATGGAATCTATGCCATACTTCTCCATTTTGGCATCAGCTTCTATCCGGGATGCAGGCAGCCTGAGTACAGATGAAAGCACGGTTTTAAAGTAGTTTACCGCTTTCTCCTTCGCCACGCTTCCCAGATTGCCCCTATTTTCTATCTGCTGCTCTCCGGCATTAGACGCTTCTGAGGCTCCGGCACGGATATTATTCCCCCGTAGTGCAGCACGCAGCCGGTTGAGGTCGCCGTGCATGACTACTAGCTGGTCTCTGCCGGAGGCTAGACCCTGATACAACATCCGGATACCCGCTGCCGTATGCATGGGGGCCAAACCCATTCTTTCCAGCATAATCTTCTCGGATTCCTGATCCACCTTCATCCCTCCATCTTTCCATAGAGGCCAAAGAATGGATAATGTCTGTCCAGAGCGCTGCTCTGCCGCCACCAGTTGATTTCGGTATTTCGCATAAGCATCCATAAAAGCATTGGCAGCAGCGTAATCAGCCTGACCAAGATTCCCCATAAGATCAGCCACAGAAGAAAATAGAATGAGGAAATCCATGTCAATGTCTTTACTTGCCTGGTCAATATTAAACAGCCCTGTAACTTTGGGTGCTAATACCTCTTTTAGCTCTTCTTTGGTCTTCTTAATGATGAAGTTATCCCGAATGACCCCTGCACTATGAATGATGCCGTTAATATTTCCAAACTTATCCTGAATACTTCGGATTAATCCGGCAACAGCATCCTTTTGCGTGATATCTGCTTGCCTATATTCTATGAACGCTCCTGATTCCCGCAGCTTTGCAAGTTGGGCTGCCTTGTCCGCACGGAGTGGGGATCTGCCTGTTAATATTAAGTTTGCGCCCTGAACACGCTGGGCAATTTCTTCGGCAAAGATCAAGCCAATGCCTCCTGCGCCGCCAGTAATCAGGTAGGTGCCATTATCCTTCCATGGAATATGGACTTCATCATTTACTGTATCCAATTCTTTCAAGTCTACAGCCCATCTTTTACCGTTTAGATATCGAATAGGATTATCAAAGCTGCCTCTGCTATTCTCAGTCATCTGCTTCACTAATTCTTCCGGTTTGTCCCAGGCTTCAATTTCAATCAACTTACAGGAAATTTTTGGATTTTCCAATTGGGCCGTCTTTAATAATCCGGACAGACCGGATAAGAGCATTTGTTCGTTGTTAAAGGAAATGACGACCTGAATCAATACTCTGCTTGTGTGTTTTGCTTTTAAAATACGTTGTATTTCCTCAAACAGCCGTACCGTGTAGGCTTCAAATCGTTGGTCAATAGCTTGGTCTTCAGAATGCAAGACAATAAGCTGTGCTTGATCCATCCCAGCTTGAACCGTATGAAGGATAGCTTCTTCGGGTTCACAAAGCACCACCACATGCTGGGCGTACTTGATCTTTAGCCCTTCAGGCTCAATAGGCTGCTCTTTCCAGTAAAGCTCAAGCATATGAGTCTCTGCCGGAGCCTCACCATACGCCTGATCTTCTAATACTCTTAACGATAGCCCCTTTATTCGCACACAAACTTTGCCGTCCTCATCCAGCAGGTCGATATCAAGCTTTTGCACCTTCTTCTCAGGCGTTTTACTGCCAATATGACGGATATAACCCCACATATTAGGACGGCATCTTTCGAAAACCTCCACCTCGTCGAGCGCAAAAGGCAAGACGGCCTTCCGATCACCGGAAAGCAAGGTTAAGCCTATCGATGCCTGCAAAGCCGAATCCATTACGCTCGGGTGGATCACAAATTGATCCTTGGTGTCCATTACGCAAGCGGGCAAGGACAGCTTCGCCAGGACTTTACCTTCACCCACGTATAAAGCTTCAATCCCCTGATGTCCCAAGCCATAGTCAATGCCCAGCTCTCTATACGCCTCATAGCATTGCCCGGCGGAAAAGCGGTTCTCACTGCACATGGCCTTCAAGGCCCCAATATCCAGCATTTGAGGGTGTACAGCCGGACTCAGCACTATACTGCCCTGGCTATTTACGCTATACCCGGGATCATCATTAGAAATATTGCTGTATATTTCATAGCCAATCTCCCCATTCTCTTCTGGAAAAAGAGAGATATCTACCTTCACAGGGCTGCTGACTGCAACAACTGGCTGCGCCCAAACCATGTTTTTTATCCGTATTCTATTATGGCTCTCTTCCGAGGCGCCTGTAGCCTGCCTTGCCGCTTCCCGGACCATTTCAATATAGGCAACCCCCGGCAGGATCTTCTGTCCGTTGATTATATGATCGCTAAGGAAGAACTCCTCACCTGTAAAGGCCGAGCTAAACCGCTGCTCCGAAAGATCCGAAGTATTCTGATGCAGGAGAGGATGAATGAACGCTCCAGGTACAGGAGTGATTTGACTGCCACGCTTAACTTCCGCCTCGGGTATCCAATAACGCTCCTTGGCAAAGGGATAGGTTGGAACGTTCATCCGGCGGGGCTTTATCTCGCCGTACAGCTGATTCCAGTCCATGCTCAAACCCTTTGCCCATAATTCAGCAAATTCTTTTTCCTGAGAATCCTCATCCGGTGCAACGCCATAGCAATTTTGAATCTGGTCTTTTCCTTCCGTAAAATCTTTTAATTGTTCAATCAATCCCTGAATGTTATCGGCTACAAATGACACTCTCTCCTCCATTGCCTCGCGTCCGACCTGAAACGTGTAGGCCAAATCTTCGAGATGAATCTCTGTATTAAATTTCATTAGAAATTTAAGCAATCTCAGAGCATAAGCATTTAATTGTTGCTTATTCCTTGCCGACAGCGGAATGATCGCCGCCTTACCTTGAGTTAGACCGGCAGCCGCTCCTTCGACCTTATGATGAGGAATATATTCCTCAACTACCACATGGGCATTTGCGCCGCCAAAGCCAAAAGAGCTGATCCCCGCCCGTCTTGCGATCTCCTGCCCGTCTGAGTTGGTCAGTCTCTTCCACTCTTTCACGCGGTCTACAATATATAAAGGGCTCATACTCAGCGGAATATAGGGATTCAGCTTGTTAAAGTGAACAATACCCGGCAGCATGCCTTTATTCATGGATAGAAGAACCTTTATAAGTCCAGCTATGCCAGAGGCGGATTCGAGATGGCCGATATTGGTTTTAACGGAACCTACGCCACAGTAGGAATTGGGGATATGGGGATTAACCTCTTTAAATGCCTCCTGAATGGCCTGAACCTCGATAGGATCACCCAAGGAAGTTCCTGTCCCATGGGTCTCAATATAACTGACCGTTTCGGGCGGGACGTCGGAATCTTTATACGCCGCCTTAATAAGCTCCTTTTGAGCATTGAGATTTGGCGCTCTTAATGAGCCGGAATGTCCATCATGGTTGATCACCGTTCTTTTAATGATTCCGTAAATGGTATCCTTATCTTCCACGGCCTGGTCGTATGCCTTGAGCAATACGGCGCCATACCCTTCCGCCCTTACAAATCCGTCTGCCTGCTCGTCAAAGGTTTTGCAACGTCCGTCTTTTGCCAGCATTCTTCCTTTATGGCAGGCGCGGTAGACCCGGGACGTCAGGATAAGGTTAATGCCTCCTGCAACGGCCAGACTGCATTCTCCCTTGTGAATCGCTTCTGCGGCATGGTGTACGGCTACTAACGAGCTTGAACAAGCCGTATTGACCACTTCACTTGGACCATGAAAATTGAACCAGCGCGAAACCCTGTTTGCAATCATACTCATATGAAGCCCCGAATCGAGGTAAGCCCCGTAGGTTTCCATAAGCTCAGGCTGTCTTAGAACCAGCTCTGCATAATCGTTATAATGAACACCAATAAAAACGCCAACGTCTTGTCCGGCTAACCGGGCAGGATTGTATCCGCCATCCTCAATGACAGTCCAGGTGAACTCCAGACATTTTCTCTGCTGAGGGTCCATACTCTCCGCTTCCAAAGGCGAAATGTGAAAAAAAGGAGCGTCAAACATCTCCACATCTTTAATAAAGCCCCCCCATTGCGGAAAAGAATCCTCTAAATCTCCGTAATAGGCTTCGAAGTCTTTTAAAATACCCGGACGGCTTTGCTCAATCGGAGTGATGCAATCGGAATTTCCAATGATATTATCCCAAAAATGTTCTAAATCAACAGAGCCCCCCGGAAAATCACAGCATACCCCAATGATCGCAATATCCCCTTGATTGGTGTTTTCGGAAACGGCGACTGGTGAATCGCTTGAAGCCCTAACCTGTGCAATAGCTTGAGCTTCAGATGTCTCTCGAACAGGCAAACCATCTATTTGTGTTAGAATATACTTCGCCAAATCCTCAAAATCTACATGCTCAAACAATCTGACAGTCTCAAATTGAATATTGAAAATTTCTTCTATCTTCCTGGAGATCTGTACGTACTGGACGGAATTCATCCCTAGTTCAAATAACACGGTTGTCTCTTCCAGTGCGGCAGGGTCCAAGTCAAGGATCGGAAGGAATACCTTCTTCTTCAAAGCTTCAATCATTTCGTCAGTCTTGACTGCTGAGACTTCTTGAACCTTTATTGGAGCGGTATGAATCCCCCGCACATATTTATGAATTACTATAAGCTCATGATTCAGATAGAGATTGCGGCAGGCTTTCTTTTGAACTTTGCCGCTGCCTGACTTTGGAATGCTGCCACTCTGAACCAAATCGATTTCATAGATTTCAACGCCATGGGTTTCAGTCACGACGCGAATAATATCTTTCACTATTTTTTTACACTCGGATTCGCTAACGGGTGCTTCAAGCTCTTGAACGACCACCACTCTTTCCTCCTGCCCGATTTCACAAGAGAAGATTGCTATTGAAGCAGCAAGCTCCGGAAGATTTTTCTTGACCGTCCATTCCAGATCAATGGGGTGATGCTTTTTGCCGCGAATGACCATGACCTCTTTTTCCCGTCCGATGATATAGAGGTGATTGTCTTCAATGAATCCAATATCCCCTGTACGGAAGAATCCGTCCTCCTTCGTATCATCCAAAATTGCAGAAAAGCTTTGTTCCGTTTCCTGCTCTCTGTTGAAATACCCCAATCCCACACCGTCAGATTTGATCCAGACCTCGCCAATCTCTCCAGGCGAGCAGGATACACGGGTTTCAGGGTTGGCAATGACGATCTTTGTAGGCTTCTCAATCTCTCCGCAGCTTGAGACAGACCTGCTCTTGCCCGGATTATCGCTATATTTAACTTTGCCTTGATCCAAACAGTCAACATCCAAATTCAAATAGCGGACAGGTTCGCCTGGCTTGATGCTGACAACAGGACACACTTCTGACAGGCCGAGAAGAGGACAAAAGACGTTCTCCCTAAGTCCTATACTTTTAAACTTCATATTGAAGCTTTGGTAAGCTTCCTCTCTTATGGGCTCCCCCGCACAAATAATCGCCTTGATCGAAGCCAGGGAGAGATTTTTTACAGAATCAAGGTCTATTGATGAGCAGCAATACTCAAAAGCGAAGTTTGGCACAGCGGTATGCGTAGCCTGATAGCGGTCAATGGCTTCAAGCCAGGCTTCGGGGTTTTTAATAAACCGGCTTGGGGACAAAATTACACTGGAAGCTCCATGTAGAAGCGGGACTAATATATTATTGTGAAGTCCAAAGGCATGGAATTGGGGGAGCCAGGAAACCATACGTGTATCCTGGTCTATTCTCCACTGATCTGCTCCGGCTTGAAACATCAGGTTCTTATGACTGATCATAACACCCTTAGGCTGGGATGTAGAACCTGAAGTATAAATCAAAAGGGCAAGATCCCCCGGATTATGGCTTTTTTCCTCGGTAATAGTAAATCCATCCCATGCCGTATCATCAACATTCAACATAAATAATGAACTAAAATTCGGGTTTTCTTTAAGAACCCCCATAAAATATGTATTTGTTATAATGCATGACGCTTGAGAATCTTTTAAGATTAGCGATAGCTTCTCCAGGTCCTGGGCTTTAACAACCGGGTCAGTAATTGGTGCAGGTATCGCTACAACATTGGCATACCAGCATGCCATAATACTATAAATATATTCTAATCCTTGCGGCAATATAAGAATTGCTTTTTCGGCCGGTACCATCTTTGATTGCAAGGCACTGCCTACAGTTCTTATTTTATTTATTAAGGTTTGCCCATCAAGGAAATTAGGAAATTCATTTTTATCTTGATAAATAAACAGCTTTTTATCGGGATATTTATTACATACTTCGAAAATTCGAGAAACGTATGAAGTGTTTTCCGGACCCTTTTTTTGTTCCATAAGCTCTCCTCCAATAAAAATTGTTTGGACAACCAGCTTTATAATTCTTTAATGCTAAAAAAGCTGTTGAATTTTTGATTTAACATTTTTGCCGTTTCATTCATTATTTTTTCCCCAATCTCATCCACATGGCGATTTTTCCACACCGAAATGTCCGTACCTTTAACCCACTGATTAAACGCGCCAAGGGCTGATCCGCAATAAACCTGATAATCCACAATATTTTCTTTACTTCCGCTCAAAGCTAATCTATTGCTGTATTCAAAATACCACCTGAAAATTAACGCCATCTTTTGCTTTGGGTTCTGATCTGCCTTATTGATCTTGTGTTCAGGGGAATGAGCTTTTATCTCTTCATATGCCTCATTAAAGCTTCGTTTAAAGTATTTATCCTGAATTTGATTCCTTGTCTTTTCATCAATCTCGTCTAGGGAATGATGCTGGCAATATAAATCATATAATTTTTTTGCTCGCGCAGGAAAAAACACTCCTTTTTTAAGTACTTGAACTTTTACACCTGTTTCAAACATATTGCCATACGGTACGTAATCCGTATCCTGAACATTGATTTGCTGCAACAATTCCTTTACTACGTCATTAGTTCTTGCTTCCACCGTACATTGATTGATTGAACCTGTCAGAATAAAAGCCGCTCCAAGTATAAAAGCCGCTGCTGCTGCTTGCGGTGTTCCAATCCCGCCTGCTGCCCCTACCCGTACATTATTGTGGTAATGATATTTTTCCTTCATTTCATCCCTTAATGACATCATAGCCGGAATTAAAGTATAAGCCGATGCACCATCTGTATAGCCTCCTGAATCCGATTCAGCGCATATGTCATCTGCTATGGGGATATTTTCTGACATGTCCGCTTCTTCCTGAGTAATTTTATTCTCTTGCAGTAATTTATCCAGAATATGTCTAGGAGCAGGACTCAAAAAAGCTTCTGCTACCTCGGGGCGGGATACCTTGGCAATAATCCGGTTTGAACTTACAACCCTTCCATTAGAATCCCTTTTTAAACCTTTGGCATGATATTTTATGAGTGCGGGTGTTACTGTTAAAAAAGCAGACGCCTCAATCACTTTTACTCTAAGCGCTAAATATAGATCAACCAGCTTTTCTTCCCTTTCAGGGTCCGCCGGGTTATGAAATAGATTGACTCCATAGGCTTGCCCCTCATTCAGATTCTTCTGAATTTGCCTGATTGCCTCATCAATTTGCGGAAGCTCCATACCATGTGTTCCTAAGAATCCCATCATTCCAGATTTTCCTATTTTTATTACCATGTCCTCAGATGCAATACCATAGTGCATTCCACCAGTCAAATACGCATATTTCAGATTATATTCATTTTTAAATTCTGGATTGCCAAGTAGAGATGCAGTAATTTCGGAATGACTAGGCTGAGAATGCTTCAATGGTTCTGATGCCGACTTTTCTTCAGCTTCTTCGTAAGTGTCGATGGTCAACGGTTGTGCTTCTTTTTGAATTCGTTCGACTAGTTTCGTTAACATTCTACCCGAGCCAATTTCCTCAAATACTGACTCTCCTATTCCCATCAAATAACGGATACTTTCCGTCCATTTTACAGGACTATTAATTTGTTCAGCTAAAGTCGATTGTAGAAGCTCCCGCTTATAGGGACGCGCATAAACATTGGATATAACCGGAATAGATAATGGATAAAAAGTGTATTTATTCAAAATATTTTCAAATTCCAACCGTGCATCAGTCATGTACCTGGAATGAAAAGCCCCGCTGACATTTAACGGAATGAACAATTGGACATTTGGGGTTGCTTCAAAAATAGGCCTAGCTTTATCAATATCTTCTTTAAGACCGGAAATTGCTACTTGATAAGGTGAATTCACATTTGCAATATCAATGGAATATAAGCCATTTTGTTCTAACACCTCTACAATGTTCTCTTCAGTTATTCCGAGAACCACCGCCATGCTGCCTCCAGTAGCAAGGCTCATCAGTTCTCCTCTTTTTTTGACCAATTTTAATCCAGTCTCAAAATCAAATGCTCCGGCTGCAAATAATGCGTTATACTCTCCCAAGCTGTGTCCGGCAACAAAATCCGGTTTGCACCCTGTTTCTTTGATCCTTTTAAGATAGCTTAATGCACTAACTACGAACAAAGCAGGTTGAGTGTACTGGGTTTGACCTAAAGTTGAGTTGGGATCTTCCATACATAATTCTTTAATAGAGTATCCTAAAATGTCATCTGCTTGAGCAGTTAGTTCCCTAAACTCATTAAAGAGATTTCCTCCCATTCCTTTAACCTGTGAGCCTTGTCCAGGAAAAATAAATGTCGCCATATTTTTCATCCCCACTTTATAACCATAAATTTGAGTAATCATATATTCAAATTTTCAAATATACAGAGTTAAAGATAGTTCTAGTCCCACTCACAATAAAAAGCAGATAAAGTAAATGAATATGAATCTGCCTAATCTATTGGGATAAGCGTTATATTAAGTTTCCAAACCATTGCTTTCAATCTCAAGGATTTGCGGAAAGAGATAAACAGTGTACCGGATCAAAAAATCGGATGTGACTAAGTAGTCGGTGATGGATGAGGTAGATTTGCCAAAGATGTCGGAAACGACAGCATCAAGGGCTACACATATTTGAGTGAAAAGCTTAACAAAATGGTGGTTCCTTATGAAAGTGACAGAACTTCTGCCATAACTTTCTTATCAGAAATTGTTACTGGTATGTCTCTTTTGTCCAAATCCAGACGATGCTGTTGGACTTGATTAGGAAGGGCAAAAGAGCCATTATAGCAATAGCTAAGATGATTCTTATCGCTATTTGCAATAGGCTTGCTACCGGAGAAAGAATGGAATCTAAGTGAATATTTATCCTAATAATACAAATTTATTCTTGGTTTTGTCAATACTCTCCGATATTTCAATTCACTCAAAAGGCGACAAAGTTCATTGAATGAATCTACATGTAAAATGGGATACAGTAAGCTGTTATCTTGACGGATTTGGAAATGAAATTATCGGCTGAATTTATTATAAAATCCTGCATATGGCAATTTTTCCACTACAGGCTTTTCACTGTGTACTAAATACAAATTAGTGAGTAAAAATTCTCATCTGCTAGCGTACACCAGCGCCCGGCGGTCACGCGATGCCTGAAGCCTCATCTGGAGCACGTCAAGAAGACGCAGGGCAGATCCTGCATTTCACCGCGAAAGCCGGACGATGACGAAAGCGGTTATGAGATTCGAACCCGTCACTGCCGAGTGCAGATTGCAGCGAGTGTCCACTGAAAGCCGAAAAGCACCAAAGTGAAAGGAAACCAGGGATTTCGGCGTTTCCTGCTTCGCGGCTTACCCAAAGTAAGCCTGGAGGCCGGGTGGCTTTGCCTTGCCCACAATCTGCTTTAAAAAGCAGCGATAGCGGAAAAACGCAAACGGGACAACGTAGGATAGGTCTCTGCGTTGTCCCGTTTGAACGTATCGGTGGTAATGCTCATCATCGATACGATTTTCAGGGGCATTTGAGACAGCCCCTTTATTTTATAGTGCTATTCTTATATATCCATTAATCCGTTTATTAGAACCATTGATGATGGAATACGCCTTCTTTGTCCACACGTTTGAACGTATGTGCGCCGAAGTAGTCACGTTGCGCTTGCAGCAGGTTTGCTGGCAAACGTTCAGTGCGGTAGCTGTCATAATATGCAAGCGCGCTGGAGAATCCAGGCACTGGAATACCTTGGGATACAGCTACAGAAATCACCTGACGCCATGCATTTTGATAATTTTCTACTACGTTTTTGAAGTAGGAATCCAGCAACAGGTTTTTCAGGGCAGGATCACGGTCATATGCATCCTTGATGTTTTGCAGGAATTGTGAACGGATAATGCAGCCGCCACGGAAAATCATAGCGATTTTTCCATATTTCAAATCCCAATTATATTCATCGGAAGCTGCACGCATTTGAGCAAAGCCTTGAGCATAAGACACGATTTTACTTGCAAACAGTGCCTTACGTACGCTTTCGATAAATTCTTTCTTGTCGCCGCTGAAGGATTCAGCATTAGGACCACTCAGCACTTTGCTTGCGGCAACCCGCTCGTCTTTCATGGCAGACAAGAAGCGGGAGAATACGGACTCGGTAATCATGGACAGTGGTACACCCAGATCCAGTGCACTTTGGCTTGTCCATTTGCCAGTACCTTTTTGACCTGCTGCATCCAGAATAACATCTACCATTGGTTTGCCTGTTTCAGGATCATATTTGGAGAAGATGTCAGCCGTAATTTCAATCAGATAGCTGTCCAGTTCGCCTTTATTCCACTCCGTAAAGATTTCATGCAACTCTTCAGCACTCACGTTGAGGACTGATTTTAACAGGTGATAAGCCTCACCAATCAATTGCATGTCGCCATACTCGATACCGTTATGCACCATTTTTACGTAGTGACCAGCACCGTCAGGACCGATATATGTACAGCATGGGTCGCCCTCCACTTTAGCAGAGATTGCCGTCAGAATCGGCTCTACCAGTTTGTAGGCACTTTCTTGTCCACCCGGCATGATGGCAGGACCGTTCAAGGCACCTTCTTCACCACCGGATACGCCTGTACCAATAAAGCGAAGTCCTTTTTCTTCCAGCTCCTTGCTGCGGCGTTGTGTATCAGGGAAGTAGGCATTGCCTCCGTCTATAATAATGTCGCCCTTGTCCAGATGAGGCACAAGCTGTTCAATCGTAGCATCTGTTGCTTTACCCGCTTGAACCATGATCAGAATTTTACGGGGCGATTCCAGTGAGTTCACAAATTCTTCAATGGAGAAAGTACCCGTCAGTTTTTTACCTTCTGCTTCTTTGATAAGATCGTGCGTTTTTTCTGGAGAGCGGTTAAAAACCGAGACGGTGAAGCCTCTGCTCTCAATATTAAGGGCCAAATTCTTACCCATTACCGCCAGGCCGATCACACCAATCTGCTGTTTTGCCATCTGGTTCCTCATCCTTTGCAACATATTTTTTATTCTATATCGCCGCTTTACCGCATTACACTTTATGTGAATCGGAACACGCGCACTTCTATTTTAACGTTTTTGGTGTCAGAAGTGAACCCCTGTCTGTTTGCAGAGCAAAACACCCCATTTTCATGAGGTGTTCAGATGTGCTACGCTTCCATCATCAGCAGTTGGCGGGATAGCGTTTGCAGGTGCTCTTGGCATTTCCCGGCTTTGGCCTTATCTCCCTCAGTTATCGCCATGAACAACTTCTCCAATTCATCGTCCACTTCCATTTTGAGCAACAGCAACCGGGCTTCACCTTCATTGGAGGCGTACATATCCTCCATTTCCTGTACTGACAGCACCGGTCCCTTCTGATAAATGACACGCTGCTTAAAGCCAGTTACCTCGACCAGACGAATGACCTCACCGAACAAAATATTTTCCACTAAAATATGATGGTCCTTGACTCGTTTGACAACGGCATGACCCCGGGTGCTTCCAATCAGCTTCTCCAGCCACTCGGCCAGCTTGGCATCGCGGATCACATAATCTCCAGCCAGCTTGTAGTGTCCTGTGCGCAATTGTTGAAAACGGAGCTTCACCAGCTTGCGCCCGGTTCTCACCGACAAAACCAGATACGACTCATCCTCGCTCCAGTACAGCGAATACCCTTCCGATATCAAATCCTTGATCAGATTATGGATATGCCGACGGCTAAACCGGAGCTCTAGATTACAATATTCTACCTCACAGCCCTTGTTCACGGCATTCCCTCCTTTTTCAAGTCCGATTCAAGAAGTCCGGCTACAGCAAGCCTGCGGCTTTCCCGCTTGATCTTCCCTTGCTCTATTTTATACTTCATTTTATGTAAGGGTACTTGGTTATTTGACCTATTTTTATGAGTAACAGCGCACAATCCTACTTTCGCCTTATATGCTTGTACCAAGCCCGGTCTAAAGTCGGTCAAGCCGGTTGACATTATGCTATAATCGGACATATTACGCCAAACGATATGGATTAACCAGATACAGGAGGAAACGGAATGACATTCAGTGGATTTACTGCAAAAGACTTTGAGGTTTTTGAAATACCGGGGCTGGAGCCTCGCATGGAGGTATTAATTCAGCAGGTTCGCCCCAAGCTGGAGGCGATTGGCGAGGAGCTAGCCCCGTTCCTGACAGACTTATGTGGCGAAACTATGCATGTTCACGTTGCCAAGCATGCACGGCGAAAAGTCAATCCTCCCATAGACACTTGGGTGGCGTGGGCAGCGAATAAACGCGGCTACAAGGCGCTGCCGCATTTCGAGGTAGGTATGTTCGCTTCCCATATCTTCGTCATATTCGCAGTCATTTATGAAAGTCCGAATAAATCCACGTTTGCCCAGGCGCTTGAAGCCAACCTGAGCGATGTGCGCGCTAACATACCTGGTCATTTTTACTGGTCCATGGATCATATGGCTCCAGAAGGCACAGAACAGCAGCAAATGGACACTAAAGCGTTTCAAAACATCATTAACAAGCTGCAGCAGGTGAAAAAAGCCGAGGTGATGTGCGGAGTCCGTATTGATCGGAATGACCCTCTCGCCAGTGACGGAGCAGCGTTGCTGCAGACGGTACGCTCCACCTTTGAGCAATTGCTGCCACTGTACCGGATGGCTTTTCCGAAAGAGTAGCCTCGCTCGCTTTTAAGGCAATGTTTAGGCCCGAACGGTTCTTCTACGCGGATGACGCGCTAGAGCCAAATGGCAGCCAAACATAAGCAGCATCACGACACCACTAATGATAAATGGGGCTGTGTGTCCTGCACGGTCCCATAGGAATCCTGACACGAGCGGACCAATAACCATACCCGAGCCTTGGAGCGTGAGAAAAAAACCCCATACTGTCGCTCGTTCGCTTTCCGGGATCAGTTGGGCTAGAAACGTATTCCAAGCAGGCAAAATGAGAGCATATCCTAAACCAATAAGCGCGACGGCTAAGAACACCAACGGAATAGATCGGACAGTTGAGAAGAAAAACAACGTAATTCCGGTAAGCAAAAAACCAATGTGCAGAAAATACTCGGTTCCAAGTCGGTCAACCAGCTTACCACACGGAATCAGTGCCAGTACAGTCACCCCACCGCCTGCAATCAAAAGAACGCTGTACAGGTTCGGTGAAACTCCGAGGTCCGTCCTTGCGTACAGCGTCAGTACCGGGCTGATCAGACCGATAACAAACGACTGCAGGAACAGAGCCGGATAAATAAGGGGATTGACGTTTAGCTTGGTTTTGAGCGTGCGGATCGTTTCCTTGATTCCTTTCCATAGTTGCTGCTTTTGCTTTATGCCCCTACCGGAAGACACTGCAGCGCTTCGTCGGGGGTCTCTTGCAGCAGTTATTTTGTTCGATCCAGGCAGCATGAGGGCAACCAACAGCAGTACGATGCTGCACCCTATCAAAATCAGAAACACCATTCCGTAAGAATGCCCATAATATGCCATAGCAAAGTTCATAACGAGCGGCCCAAGCCCCGTCCCGCCCATGGACGCAATTTCCAGTGTGCCCATCGCTGCGCCGTTGCTGTTATTAGGTCCGGACATTTCAGTCGTTCCGGTCATGACACAAGGCCAAAGTGGAGAGGTGCCCAGTCCGAGCAGCAGGCACGCTACCACGAGCCACACAGGCTCTGTCAGCACGCTTAGCATTATGATCGCCACAAGTGTAAACAACAGCGCGGTCGACATCGTTCCCCGGTAGCCGAGCCGTTCGGCCATCCAGCCCGCCGGCGCCCGGAACGCATTGTCGCCAAAATATTGAAGTGAAAAGGCCAAACCGATTATGCCCGCCGACAGCCCGAGTGTTTCCCCCATATATACCGGCAGGATGGCCACCAATAGAGAGCCCTTCATAAATTCGACCAGAAATACCAGCACCCATAATTGTGCAAAAAAAGGAGACCATAACCGCTGCGATACAGCTTTTTTCTGTCCAATTTGCCTCATCCGTCCCACATCCTCACCTTCGTTTTTTGGATTATCAAGTCCAGGTTCTCCCACTACTGCACTCTTCCACAAATAAATGCATCCTTAACCGCTTGCATTCCTACTTCAAACTGCTATACTCAATTTTGTTCTATTATCAATTGCACAGGATTGTCGAATCCTGCATGAAAGGTTGTGACAACACTAATGAATCAAAGCAACACCCCGCTTTTTACTGCTTTGAAAAAGCATGCTCAGAGCAACCCGGTTCAATTTCACATCCCAGGTCATAAAAAGGGAGTGGGAGCAGACCCGGAATTTCGTGAATTTATGGGGGATAATGCCTTTTCCATAGATATGATCAATATCGCTCCATTGGACGATCTGCATCAGCCATCAGGCGTGATCGAAGAAGCTCAAAAACTTGCAGCAGAAGCCTTCGGAGCTGATTATACTTATTACAGTGTGCAGGGGACAAGTGGAGCCATCATCACCATGATTATGTCCATTTGCTTGCCGGGTGATAAAATTATTGTACCCCGAAATATACACAAATCCATAATGTCTGCCATTATTTTCGCCGGTGCAAAACCGGTATTCATATCTCCAGTCAGTGATGAGGATCTCGGTATTCACCACGGGGTTACAACCAAGTCCGTACGCCGGGCGTTGGAGCGCCATCCTGACGCCAAGGGCGTCCTTGTCATCAACCCGACATATTACGGTGTGTGCGCCGATCTGAAGGAAATTGTAGATCTCGCTCACAGCTATAATGTGCCGGTCCTGGTCGATGAGGCTCACGGGGTACTGATTCATTTTCATGCTGATCTGCCGATGTCCGCCATGGAGGCGGGAGCAGACATGTCAGCTACGAGCGTTCACAAGCTGGGCGGTTCCTTGACACAAAGCTCGATTCTGAATGTGAATACAAAGAACGGATACATTAATCCGCAGCGTGTTCAAACTATTTTCAGTATGCTGACTACGACATCCACTTCGTATATTCTGCTGGCTTCGTTGGACACATCCCGACGCAACCTGGCACTTAACGGCCATGAAATAGCACAACGCGCTCTGGATTTGGCTGAATATTGCCGTGCAGAGGTCAACAAGATTGAAGGTCTGTATTGCTTTGGAAGTGAAATTCTCGGCACTGAAGCCACCTATGATTATGATCCAACCAAAATTACGGTTCATATCCGCCATTTGGGCCTTACCGGGTACGACGTGGAAAATTGGCTGAGAGATCACTACAATATCGAGGTTGAGCTTAGCGATATGTACAATATTCTCTGTCTGGTGACCCCAGGGGATACCAAAGAGGATGTTGAAATTTTATTGAAAGCTCTGCGCGAGCTGGCTGCTATGCATTATTCTACAGGTCAGCAGCATGAGCTGGTTGTAAAAATACCCGATATCCCGCAGCTCTCTCTCATTCCAAGAGACGCGTTCTACGGAGATACGGAAGTCGTTCCATTCAAGGAATCAGCTGGTCGTATTATTGCAGAGTTTATTTATGTATATCCGCCTGGTATTCCGATCCTGCTGCCGGGCGAAGTGATTTCTCAAGACAATATTGATTATATTGTCGATCATGTAGAAGTAGGCCTGCCTGTTAAAGGGCCTGAGGATCGGACGGTGCATCAGGTGAAGGTTATCGTCGAAACGGACGCCATTTCATAATGCTGACCTGAGAAGCCCTGCTTGAATATTTGGTCAACAAAAAAAGCCCCCGCTTTGGGGGCTTTTAATGTCTTGAAGTGCATTCTAACAGCTGCTATATCCAATCCAATTCTATTCGTACTGGGCAACAAGCTCGCTATATGCAGCTTCTACACGTTTCCATTCATCTTCGTCCTCAATATTGTAAAGCACCATTTCTTCGTTTTCTTCTTCCATACGAAGAATAATGCCATCCGCTTCAGGATTGCCTCGCTCCAGCAGAAGGGCGTAAACGTGATCTTCTACGTCAAAGGTCTCTACCAGCACCATTTCTACATCTTTACCATTTTCATCAGTTAGCGTAAGAACCATTTCTTCATGTTCGTGGTCATGATCGTGGTTGCAGGCTTCACCGTGTTCATGTTTGTGATCACTCATGGAAATACCTACCTTCAAATTGTTTTATTTTCCCTCGTATCGTAACATGATCAAGGATGCAGGTCAATTTGGGGTATGCCTAATTTATTGCTGTAATGACTTTTTCAGACACTAATGTGTAGCTGCTGTCTTTGCTTTCTTTAATGTAAAAACCGACACGGTAATTCCCTGCTGTTTTGAAATCATACGTAAAGTCATTGGTACGGAACCAGAAGTTATCCTTTTGTGCTCCTTTGATATCCTGGGACTGAATATCCATTACATTGCCTGAAGGGTCGGTGATTGCTACCTTCACTCCAGAGATATCCGTTTTCAAGGTATCAATTTGACTGAATACATTGAATTTCACCTTGTTGCCCTTATTCACGTTACCAAATACAGTATCTCCCTTGAATAGGAACATATGCACATTAGGCTGGTCGAAAACAACTTTTCCGCCAGAAGGATCAAAGTTTACCAGTCCGTTAAAGTCACGAATTGGCACGTACGTTTTCCCATCAATGACAACTGCGCTATCCTTCGACACCTCTCCATTAATGATCAGCTGCACTTGGTCCTTAGCGGATTCCGCCGAAATGACGGTCCCTCCCATTATCGAAAAGGCCATCATTAAGGCCATCACTTTTCTCCATTTCATCACTACATATCCCTCCATCGTTATCAGTTAAAAAACCTTCTGTTGTACATTTATACCTAGCTCAGCAGCACAAGTTGCGCTGTGCTTCACAAATTGTCCAAAGTTTTTGCATAGGAAGCCAAATCCTTTAGTTCCAACAGTATAGATGATAAAATACGACTGTAGATGTCCTATACACATAGCCTGGAGGGTGAGCCTAAAATGAGTCTGACGATACAAATGCTGGGTACAGGTAGTGCCTTTGCTAAGCATTATTATAACAACAACGCGCTGCTGGATAGCGGAGAAGGCAAACTGCTAATTGATTGCGGAACTACCGCTTCTCTGGCTCTGCACCAAATGGGCGTCCCCTTGCCTGAAATTGACGCCATTTTAATCACCCATATTCACGCGGATCATGTCGGAGGTCTGGAGGAATTCGGCTTTCAAATGAATATTCTCCATCGTCGCAAGCCTAAGCTTTATATCGCTGAGCCATTAATCCATCCACTATGGGAGCATACGCTCAAGGGCGGGATGGCGCAGCAAGGCATGATTGAAAAGCTCGAAGATGTTTTTGAGGTAAACATACTAATACCTGGTAAAGCTGCTACATTAGTATCTGGTATCGAGGTGGAGCTCATCCCTACGCGGCATATTCCCGGTAAAAGCAGCTACTCCCTATTTATTAATGGTCGTCTTTTTTATAGTGCAGATATGATTTTTGATTCTGATTTGCTTCATCATCTGGTGTATGAGCGAGGATGTCAGAGCATTTTGCATGAGGTGCAACTGCAAGGTGCAGGAGAGGTCCATACGACACTGGACGAGCTGCTAAGCTTATCAACACCTCTTCAAGAGCGAATTCATCTGATGCATTATAGTGATGATATGGAACAATTCCGGGAAAAGGCTGGAGTCATGTCCTTTCTGGAGCAACAACGCAAGTATGACCTTGCCGAATTGGAACGTGCAAAACAGTAATACTAATACACTCGAGAAAATAACAAAGAGCCGCCAAGCCTTCCTATAGAGGATAACTGGCGGCTTCTGTATATTCTTGCGTTTGGTATGGGCTTAAATTTTAGTGTTGGAACCAAGGTCAGAACAACGGCAGCTGATCCAGATTATTGGTAGGATCCCCATCGGCATCGCCGCGAATTCGTTTGCTTCCATCCTTCGCCTTGAACACATTTACACCTGCAATCGCGCCTGCTTCAATCTCGTTCAATGCCTGATTATAATCCAAAATCCGACCGGTGGACGTCTGAAAAGATGTAAGATCGCCATCACCGTTTTTGCGTACTGCTGTGATCTGTTCACGTTCTGTGTTAGCCATGCTGCATCGCTCCTTATCCATAGTATAGTGGAGGAACTTTTACTAGCATGCACGGTGTACAGAATAATATGCATCACAAGCTTATTATCTTGTACGAATCGTTTACAGCTCTTTACGCATGCGTACGTGCGGTATTCCGGCATCGTCAAAAGGTTCATCGGATACCGTCTCATAACCGAGCTTTTCATAAAACTTTTCAGCTTGGCATTGGGCATCCAACAGCGAATATCTTAGACCCAGCTCACGCGCGCGCTCTTCCAGTGCCAGTAGCAATATACGCCCATAACCCGCTGCACGATGCTCCTTAAGCACGGCAATACGCTGCATTTTAGCAGTATCGTCCTCATAATACGTCAGCCGACCAGTAGCCACCATTTCACCGTCGTCACAAATTAGCAAATGATGGACGTCATCTCCCAGCTTGTCATAATGATCAATCTCCAGCTCCAGAGGCACCTTTTGCTCCTCAACAAACACTTTGGTACGGATAAATATCGCTTGCTGGAGCTGTTCCTCTGTCGTTACACTTACAATTTCTGCGGCCATCCTCTGCTCTCCCCTATGACTAATTCAATTGACTATCCCGGTAAATTTGAATTATATATATAAATGATGATGAAGTACAAGTTGTCTTTATTTTTTGCTTTACATATATGGTTAATATATGATATTATCTAGTAACCGCAGGACGGTAGCTCAGCGGGAGAGCATTATCTTGACAGGGTAAGGGTCATGGGTTCGATCCCCATCCGTCCTATACGTCAAAAGCCTTGATGATCAAGGCTTTTTTGTTTTTCAGAAATCATTGGATAGAAAAATAGCGTCGTAATCAGCACCATTTTTCTATTCCTCTAGCCTTCTAACACCGTTACGCCAAACTTTTGTGCTGTAGATGGAAGTAAGTCCGGTCCCACATCCCAAATCCAGCATTCGCATTCCTTTCTGCAGATGCAGATTTCCAGTTAGTTCCTCGATCATGATAATCGAACTAGGCCCCTTGAGCCTCTCCTACTTCTTCATTTGATATTTCCAATAAAGCAATTCTTCATCTTTGTGATCAAGTTGGAACCCCAATTTCAACAACACATTCCTAGAGCTGATATTGACAGATTCGCATCTCGCCGTAGCCGGGATCATGCTCGCAGGCATTGCATTTCTACCGCTGCTTGCCCTGGTCGTAGTGCTGCTTTTTGTAGGCATGATGTGCCTTGGCGCTGGCAACGGTTCCGTATTCCAGCTCGTGCCGCAGCGGTTTGGAAACGAAATAGGGCTCATGACCGGCATTATTGGCGCTGCGGGTGGTATTGGCGGGTACTTACTTCCTTTAATTCTCGGCAATCTGTACAAATTAACAGGTTCCTATATGCCGGGCTTTATCTGTCTGAGTCTGATCACCTTCTGTGCCTTTGCTCTCGTCATCATCATGCAGCTGAAATGGCGCAACAGCTGGATGAGCCCTCCTGCTCCAGTTAATGATGAAGCCACCCGTCGTCTCGGCGAATTAAAGGTTGATGTCCAATAAAGCTACCCTTTTTTCAGTTCAACCCATAAGCTTTAACTTCAATGATATAAAATTGAAGTTAAAGCTTTTTTTATTTTAAGTCATAATGCAATGAAAAAAATCACATTTAATAAAAATTTACCGAAAATATCATGAAAATTAAATGAATATTTCATATGAAAATCAAAGAAAAACGTTTCTATTTTCATAATTTTTCATATGAAAACACTTATATAACCATTTTTCACACAACATACTTGTTCACTTGGTCTAAAATAAGGCGTATACTTGTTCACGCAATGTTCAAGGTGTAACGAAATGTAATTTTTTAGAAAGAAGGAATCAGAATGCGTGCTTTTCATCTTACTGAAGACGGATCTATTGAAACCAAATTAACAGGAAAAGATCTGCTCGCCAATCCGTTGCTGAATAAGGGAGTGGCTTTTACTCTTGAGGAACGGCAACAGCTTGGACTTGACGGCCTGCTCCCTCCTACCATATTAACCATTGAGGAGCAGGTTCAACGGGTATATGAGCAATTCCAGAGCCAACCGGACAATTTACGCAAAAACGTTGCGTTAAATGATCTGTTTAATCGAAATACCGTCCTGTACTATCGTTTGCTCTCCGAGCATCTAAGCGAAATGCTTCCAATTGTTTATACGCCAACGGTTGGTCAGGCTATACAGGAATACAGCCATGAATATCACAAACCCGGTGGCATGTATTTATCTATTGATAATCTCGCAGGAATTAATGAAGCTTTTAAAAACTTGAACCTGGAACCTGATGATATCGATCTCATCGTCGCCACAGATTCCGAAAGTATTTTGGGTATTGGTGACTGGGGAGTCGGGGGAATTAACATTTCCATCGGTAAGCTTGCTGTTTATACAGCCGCTGCGGGAATTGACCCCAGCCGGGTACTGGCAGTTGTTCTTGATGCAGGTACAAACAACGAAAAACTGCTGGAAGATCCACTATATATGGGGAACCGTCATAAACGTGTTCGCGGAGAGCAATATGACCAATTTATTGACACGTATGTTCAAACTGCGCTCTCTTATTTCCCGAATGCATTGTTGCACTGGGAAGATTTAGGGAATGTTAATGCGCGCAACATTATCAACAAATATGGAAGCCGTATTTTGACATTCAATGATGATATTCAAGGTACTGGCGCGGTTACACTCGCAGGTGTGATGTCCGGTGTTCAATTGTCTGGAATCCCGCTGAGCAAGCATCGAGTTTTAGTCTTTGGTCCAGGTGCTGCCGGTATCGGTAATGCAGATCAAATTAGTGCAGCCATGATGCTGGAAGGACTGTCTGAAACCGAAGCCAAACGCAACTTCTGGGCTTATGATTACCGCGGCCTGCTTACCAATGAAACGGAGGGGCTTTTCCCGTTCCAAGTTCCTTATGTACGAGATGCCGATGAATGCCGTGACTGGGAACATGCTGAAGATGGTAAAATCCCTCTGCTGGAGGTCGTTCGCCGTGTGAAACCGACGATTATGATTGGTACCTCCGGTGTTGCCGGGGCATTTAGTGAGAAAATCGTGAAAGAAATGGCCAAGCATACCGAACGTCCAATTATTATGCCTATGTCCAATCCGACTCCGCTGGCTGAAGCAACCCCGCAAGACTTGATCCGCTGGACTGAAGGAAAAGCACTTATTGCCACGGGAAGTCCTTTTGAGCCGGTAATCTACAACAATACCAAGTTTGAAATCGGACAATCCAACAATGCTTTCGTATTCCCGGGTCTTGGTCTTGGCGCAATCGTAGTAAAATCGAAAATCATTACAGACAGCATGTTTGCCGCTGCTGCCCATGCAGTAGCTCAAATGGTTGATTTGTCACAGCCAGGAGCTTCCCTGCTTCCAAAAATCAGCGAACTGCGAGAAGTATCTGAAGCTGTAGCCGTAGCCGTAGCCAAGGCTGCAGTTCAGGATGGAGTAGCACGTCGTCAGCCGGATGATATTGCACAAGCGGTTCGGGATGCAATGTGGAACTGCAATTATAAACCCATCAAACGATATGGTCAGGGAGCCGTCTTGGTTTAAAGAATAGCGAACAGCATCAAGTTGTACTTGCATACAAGCAAAGTGATTATTTAACTGATGTCCGCCATTTTTGGCGGACATCTTCATTGGAGGCGACATTGTGGCTACAGGTCATATCTTTATTATCTTAATTCCTATTTTCTTTGTCATTTTAATTGGTTATTTGGCAGGATTGTTTAAGGCGTTTAACCCCGCTTCTTCGAAAGGATTAAATACATTAGTGACCAAATTTGCTCTACCTGCACACTTGTTTATTGGTATTACGACGACACCAAGAGAAACGTTGATTCAAAAGTGGCCCTTTCTTGTCACTCTGCTTCTTGGTATAATCGGTTTTTATATTGTATTGCTCGTAGTATATCGCTTATTCGCCAAAAAAGGCTTGACTGAATCCTCCATGTTCGCATTGAATTCAACACAGCCCTCGTTTGCATTCATGGGGATTCCGGTTCTGGGAAGCTTGTTCGGAAGCGCGGCAGTCGCTATCCCGATTGCAATTACCGGTATCGTCGTTAATGCAATTCTCGATCCGCTTGCAAGTATTTTGGGAACGGTCGGCCAACGCAAAACAACAGAATCAGACGAAACTAAAGGCCACTTATTTAAAGTCACTATGAAGTCAGTCCTTCATGGACTCAGTGAACCACTTGCCTGTGTGCCTTTGATCGGTGTCGTGCTTACTCTATGTGGATTTCAAGCTCCAAAGTTACTGCAATCGATGTTTGATCAAATCGGCAATATTACTGCCGGTACAGCTCTGTTTGCCATCGGGGTAACCATCGGGATCAAAAAGATTACATTCAGTCCAAAAGCCCTTAGCATCGCTGTGCTGAAAGCCATCGTGATGCCTGTTGTTATGTTGGGTATTGCTGTTCTGGTAGGACTATCCCATGAAGATGTAACCAAGGCTGTACTGCTTGTCGCTTTTCCCGGCTCGGCAGTTGCCGCTATGATCGCTACCCGTTATGAAACACTGGAAACGGAAGCAGCATCTTCTTTTGTCATTAGCTCAGTATTATCGCTTATTTCACTCCCGCTGCTCATTTCACTTCTTGTATAATGACAGGAACTTTATAGCTCTCAGCGAGATGCAGGTTAAACATAATGATCTGGGCATCCGTTTGCTATCATTTATCTTATTTTTTAAATATTGTCCAAACAATAAAGCAATTCAACTATATTTTTAATATATTATGATTGGAAAATAGCATAACACTCCGTTTTACCGACAAGCGGCGGCCTCACAGCTTCATCAATGGTGGCCGCCGCTTGTTATTTTTATTAATTTTCCCATACGAGACCGTTTCCCTTATTATCCATTTTTTCCATTTCAATCGAAGAAATAACCTTTGTCGTTTATCAATAAGCAGTCAATATACTCCAACTTTAATAAATAGCTAACATCTAGAAAGGTAATTGACGAAATATATAAGGGATAGATGTACTAAAGCATAAAAATATAAAAACAAAGGAGAAGAAACACGTGAAAAACTTGAAGTGGAGCACTATGTCCTTTTTTGGTAAGAATCTATTAATTTCTTTTATCAACATCGTATTAATAGGTGCTATTCTCATCACATCCAGCTATATTCTTCAAAAGAATATTCTGACCACCCAGCTGCAAGATCAGGTTAAAGTGCTGACCAAAAAATGGGCACATGATGTTGACAAAGCAAAAATACAACAAGCATTGAGTGAAAAAGATTATAACGGTTCTGCTCAACAGGATCTACGCAAATTTCTCGATTCTATTCACACATTTTATCCTAATGTTGCCCAAGCTTACATATTTGGCACAGAATTAAATGAAGGAAATCAAACCTCCGTGATTAGCATTCCCACAAACTTAGTTCAATCTTTCCAGGACTCAAAGCTGAATATAGGAGATATGTACACCCTTCCGGACGCGAATGTAAAAGCTGTAAATAAAATGCTTGAATCCAAACAGTCGGCGTTGAGCAACTTTTACACTGACGATTTTGGAATATGGACTACCATTGTTTACCCGATTACAGATGAAAGCGGAAAAATCACAAGTGCCATTTACTTTGACGTAGACGCGAGCTCTGTACCTGCTGGACTTCATAAGCTCATTGTATATGGTGTATCCCTGCTCATTCTGTTCCTTGCTATCTTCTTAACGATTCAATATTTGCTGGTTAAACGCACCCTCTCCCCGATTCGCAGCCTGATGAAGGGCATTGAGGAAGTCAGCGAGGGGAATCTTAATGTAGAAATCAAGACAGGTCTGGATGACCTTGGCATCATCAATCAAAAGTTTAATACCATGATCAAGCGCATTAACGATACAATGGTAAAAGTACAGGATACGACGCAGGAAGTTACGGAGTCGGCTCAGGAATTGCTAAGTATCAGCGAGCAAAATAGTATAAACACGAACGTCATTAACAGTAATATGAAAGAAATTGCCCAAGGAATTGAAGCACAAGACAAAGCTGCAATGGAAAGCTCACGGGCTATGAATGAAATGTCTACGGTTGTTCAAACGATTGCCGGAAGCTCCTCTTCTGTGGCAGATGAAGCTTACTCTATGGAGAAACGCTCTGTTGAAGGTAATCAGGTTGTGCAAAGGGTTTCTGCTCAAATGGCTTCCATTTCCAGCTCGATGGAGAAAACCTTTGTCTCCATTAATGCACTGCAAAGCCGTTCCAACGAAATCAGCAACATCGTAAACATCATCACTGGCATCGCCAGCCAAACCAATCTGCTTGCACTGAATGCCTCTATTGAAGCTGCCAGAGTTGGCGAAGAAGGTAAGGGCTTTGCTGTCGTCGCAGGAGAAGTACGCAATTTGGCTGAACAATCCCAAGAGTCTGCCAGACAAATTGCCGAGCTGATTGAGGAAATTCAAAAAGAAATTGAGCAAACCGTAGAAGGTGTCAGCCTCGGCTCGAAGGAGGTCCAAATCGGACTGGAGGTAACCAAACAGACAGGTGAAATGTTCTCAGAGATTTTAAGTGCCGCCAATAAAGTATCGTCACAAATTCAGGAGGTTTCCAGTGCAACGGAACAGATTTCAGCCAGCACACAGGAAATGACAGCAACCTCTGACGAGTTATCGTCCACGATCAGCAAAACATCGGACAGCAGCAAACAAATTGAACATACGATCGGAGAACAAGCCCAGTCCATGGCTTCCATCGTGAATGCCTCCGACAAGCTGTCGTCGATGTCTCGCGAGCTGGAGGAGCTTATTTCATTCTTCAAAGTCGACCGAAAAGCCTAAACTGATAGCCTTTATCCATAAGTCACAGATAACAATCAAGAACCTCTATTCTGCATAACATGCGGAATTAGAGGTTCTTTGGCATTGCTGTAATCAGTTCCAGATTAGTTTTAGTTTAAAAATCCTTCCAGCGCTGAGGTAGGCTTTCCGTCAGCCTGCCAAGCACCCTTGTTGTAGCCCTTATTGTAACCCGGGGTTGCAGCCGGCTCCCAATAAAACCCCCCTGCTCCTTTGCCGCCTCCGATGTTCCGGACCTTCGTTTTGATAGAGGAAATAAATGCCTTGGAAGCTTCGGGTTCATTATAATCCATCCCGATTTCACTGATGACAATACCTTTACCGTATTTTGCAATGAGGCTATTGGCATTAGTAATCGTCTGCTCCACCTCACCCTGCCAGTCGGAAGGAGATGGATACAGAGACAGCCCGATGAGGTCAAACTGGGCTCCATTGTCAATCAGCCCGCCAATATTCCAGTTTAACGTGGAACCATTATCTCCGTTAGCCAAATGTACGATCGTCTTGGTACTGCTGCTTACCGATTTTACGGCGTTATTGCCTGTATTGACAAGCCATGCATAGTTTTTCATATTCACCGAGGCTTTGCCGTCATCCCAGAGCATTCCATTGTTCGTCTCATTGCCGATCTGCACCCAGTCTGGTGTCACGCCCTTGCTTTTCAATGTGTTCATAACATAGACAGTGTGAGACCAGACAGCATCCATAAGCTGTGTAAATGTTAAATTGCGCCATGCGTAAGGCTTGTTTTGCTGCCCTGGACCAGCCCAGGAATCGCTATAATGCAAGGTCAGCATAACGCTCATACCCAATTTTTTGGCTCGCTGAGCCAGTTCTGCCGCCTTTTCGGCATTCATGTATCCGCTTGCATAATCCTTCATGTCAGGGTTTACCCACACGCGGATGCGAACCGAATTGATCTGATAATCGTCCCGTAATATTTGCAGGACATCCCGGCGAACCCCTTTTTTATCCTTCCAGGCCATACCTTGTGCTTCCATTCCTGCTACCCAGCTTATATCAGCTCCTTTGGCGAAAGCAGGGGCGGCTGAAGCCGTCCCCACCCCTGCCGAGCCGAACGGGTATAAAATACTGGATAACAAAATCAACACCGCAAATAGTATAGTTCGGTTACTTGTTTTCATAAGTCATCTCCTCTACCTAAATTTTGCTCGCCGTTCTCTTTTGAGTTCTTCCAGTTTATACAACTCCTGATTGTTTTTGGTCTGTCTTGAGAACCTTAACAGCATAGTCATTCAATCGAAGCTTGCCGTCTTCAATCACACGATCTTCCAGCATATCCACATAGATTCGTCCATCCAGTGTAATTTCTTGCGATTCATGAGTAAAATTCAATACAAAAATATAATCGTGAACACCATCAGTACGAATCGACGTATTTACTCCATGCGGCAACTTGACATTGAGCGCTTTACTGATTCTTTCACCACCAATCAAGCTTCTGTAAAAATGACTGTTGAACGATCCCGTGTTGCGTGAAGCGATGTAATAAGCTTTTCCCTGTCCCAAACGGTTCACCGTTAAGGCTGGACGTCCTGCATAAAAATCTGAACCGTATACAGCCAGCACCTCTGCACCTTCGGTATGAATAAGATCGCATAGTTCAACAGCTTCATACTCTTCGCGCAGATCCAACTCATTGCCCTCTACCGGCAGAATCCGATTTCGGTCGTGATCGTGTAGCCCGTCGATCTCTTCCGACCAAATTCCCAGCGTCTTGCGAAGCGGCCCCGGAAAGCCTCCAAGGAAGCACAAATCATGCTCATCCACAATACCGGACCAATAGGTTGCTACAAAAATGCCACCGTTTTCAACAAACTTTTGAATTCGCTCGCCTACACCGCTGCGTACCATATATAGCATTGGAGCTACCACAAGTTTGTATTTGGAGAAATCTGCATCCATATGAATGACATCTACAGGCACACCCTGCTCCCACAAAGCCAAATAATGTGCTTCGGCTGTCTCCTCATATTTTACACCTTTATTGCGTGGCCCTTGCGAGTCGTTGACTGCCCAGCGATTCTCCCAATCAAAAATAACTGCAGCCTCCGCAGGTACAGATGTACCGATAACCTCTTCCAATTTTTCCAGTGCACTGCCGACCTCTGTCACATCCCCGAATACCCGGGTGTGCTCATGTCCGACATGATCGACGACTGCACCGTGCAGCTTTTCACTTGAACCGCCTTTTCCGCCACTGAAAATATTGCACTGTGTCTGACCCGTGTGCCACAGCCTGTAGAGACGATAGCAGATGCATTCCCGGCCGCTTCAGCTTGCTAACATCCTGCCAGTTCGTCAAACTCGGTGCACTTTCCATAAGCATCCAAGGCTTGCCTCCCTTGATTGAACGGTTAATATCGTGCATCATGGCCACTCTCGCAGCCTGACGGCTCTCATCACCTCCCCGATCATGCCACGTCGGATAGCTGTCCCACGATATCACATCCAGCAAATCAGCAAACTTCCAGTAATTCAGCCCTTCAAAAAACTCCATTAGATTAGTCGTGACCGGAAGTTCCGGGTTCGCTGCCTTGAATGGCACAATTTCATGTTTGATAAAATCTGCGGTCTGATCGGTCACAAACCGTCTCCAGTCCAAATTCATAGCATGGACCTGCGTTTCACCGTGAGGGGCCGGCGACTCAATTTGGCTCCAATCCGTAACCGTATGACTCCAAAAGGTCGTCCACCATGCGTGATTAAGCTTATCCAGCGTGCTGTATTTATCCTGTACCCAGGCGCGGAATGCAGCCTGACAATAATCACAGTGGCATTCTCCACCAAATTCATTGGAAATATGCAAGCCAATGACAGCCGGATGATTCGCATAGCGTTCGGCCAGCTTTGTATTCATGATGCGTACTTTTTGCCGGTATACTGGCGAGGTAAAACAGTGGTTATGGCGGAACCCGTGCAGGTTGCGGACACGGTTAGCCTCCACACGCAGCACCTCAGGATATTTTTGTGACATCCAGGCCGGTCTGGCTCCACTAGGAGTAGCCAAAAAAGCATAAATTCCGTTCTCGGCAAACGAATCCAGGATACGGTCGAGCCATTCAAACGTAAATACACCTTCCTCGGGTTCCAATGAAACCCATGAGAATATACCGACGGACATCACATTACATTTAGCCAGCTTCATCAGCCGGATATCCTCTTTTAGCACCTCGGGATCATGCTGCCATTGCTCCGGATTATAATCCGCTCCATGCAGCATACGCGGAACTCGCTCACTGATTGGCGGGTATTTGAATATGTTTGGATGCGACACTGTAAATCATCTCCTTTAGATCAATAGGGTTTACTCCTTGACAGAACCGAGCGTCATACCTTTAACAAAATACTTTTGTAAAAATGGATATACAATAAGAATAGGCGCTGCACCAATGAAAATTTGCGCTGCATTCACCGTCGTTTGTGAAAGCAATTCCATCTCTTTGGGACTCATACTCATAGAGCTCATGTCCTTCTGAATGATTACCGTTTGCAGGAAGGTCGCCAGCGGATAATCCTTGGCATTGCTCAAGTAGAGCAGGCCATCAAACCATGAGTTCCAGTGAAATACCATACTAAACAACGCAATCGTCGCAATGGATGGCATGGATATCGGCAAAAATATACTAAACAAAGTCCGAAAATGACCTGCCCCATCAATCAGCGCGGCCTCCTCCATCTTCTTGGGTATGCCTCTAAAAAAGTTCAGCATGAGGATGACCAGAAATGTATTAACCGCTCCCGGCAAAACAAGTACCCAAAAGCTGTCCATGAGATGAATCTTTTGAATAACCATATAGAACGGAACCAGACCACCGTTAAAAATCATACTGAATACGAACAGCCATGAATATACGTTGCGGCTGCGGAAAACAGATGATTCTTTTGAAAGTGGATAAGCAGCTAAAAAGGTAATTAGCAGCGTCAAGCCAGTACCGAGCACGGTCCGGAGAACAGAAATCCAGATAGAATGCAGAAAAATAGGATTATTCATCGTCTTCTTGTAGGCTTCTAATGAAAATTGCACCGGCCACAGTCCAACCAGATTGGCGTCTGCTGCTGATTTGGCACTAAATGATACCGCCAATACATGAATTAGCGGAACGATACACATGATGGATAAAAATACAAGCAAACAAATATTAAACACATTGAAGATGCGGTATGCCGTTGTTTTATGATACATGACTCTCCCTCTTTCAGCCTTGTGGAATCAAAATATGCGGTAGCCTGCCCATTTGTATGCAAGTCGATAGGAAACCAGAATGAGAATCATACTGATCACAGATTTAAATAATCCGATGGCAGTAGCAAAGCCCATTTCCCCGTTAATTAGCGCTGTCCGATAAACGAACGTGTCAATAATATCGCCTTTTTGGTATACAAGTGGGTTGTAAAGGTTGAAAATCTGGTCGAAGCCGGCATTCAGGACATTGCCGAGTGCAAGTGTACCCACAACCACTACCATCGGAATCAGCGAAGGTACAGTAATATGCAGCGTCTGTCTCCAGCGGCTTGCCCTGTCCATCTCTGCTGCTTCATACAACGAAGGATTGATCCCCGCCAGTGCAGCTAGAAAAACGATAGTGTTGTAGCCAAACTCCTTCCATATATCTGATACGATAACCGTAAAGCGAAACCAGTTATTATCTCCCAAAAAAAAGATGGGCTGGATTCCAAAACTCCCAAGAATGCGATTCATAAAACCATCTGTAGCCAACAGGTCAACCAGAATCCCGCCCAGGATTACCCACGACAGAAATGTGGCAGGTAGACCAGTGTCTGAATGGATCGTTGAAGTGCGACCTTGCGAATTTCATTCAGTAAAATAGCGAAAACAAACGGAACCAGCAGATTGAAAAACATCTTTAGTACCGCGATAATCAGTGTATTCCAGACGACTTGAAGGCTGTCCTCCCGTTGGAACAAAAAGCGGAAGTTATCCAATCCAACCCACTCGGAACCGGTTATCCCCAGCCAAGGTTTGTAATTTTGAAAGGCCATCACGATGCCGCCCATTGGAATGTAACTGAATACAATTAAAAAAATGATGGCTGGCAGCAGCATGATATGAAATGGCCACGTACGTTGCAGACTTCTCATTGCAGTTCCTCCTGTAACTCTCATGGTATACTTCAATTATAGAAGCGTTCCTACGATCCCAACAGTTCAAAAAACCAACATACATGGCACAAAAGCAATCATTTTTCAGTCTCGCCATGCGAATGAAAGTCTATCTCGCAGTCACGAAGATAACGCATTCATTCCCAATTTATTCTGGTGATCGGTATTAAAAAAGCTGCCCGTTTGGGACAGCCTCTCTAATCCGTTTTAACTGTTTTTACTTTTCAATGCTCTTATACCACTCATTCACTTCTTTTGTAATTTGTTCGCCTCCGGCATTCTTCCACGTCTGTACGAAGGTATCAAAGGCTGAAATCGGCTGTTTGCCATAAATAATTTCATTGAAGGTTTGGTTTTCAATCTTGTCCAAATAATTCTTTTTGGCCTTCATCGTTGGCGTAGTAGGTCCCGTGAACTGATCCTTCATGGAGATATCCTTCTGTTCCATCAACACTTTGGCAGCCGCAGGAGTACCCTTTCCGTAGTTAACCAATACATCCTTATCCAGTCGGGTTTCCGCTTCTTTGCCGTTAGCCAAACTTAACAAAGCCTTCATTTGGGCATCAGGTACACGTGCTCCATCACGAACCAGCAAATAACGAACAGAGTTTACATAACCGCCTGGTATTTTGTCGTTAGGCAACAGCTTTCCGTTCGCATCCAAATCATAGTCGTAGCCCTTAAACAGTCCATTCGACAATTCTCCGTCCGGTTTGGCATTTGCATAGTGATCAAACAAGTAATTTTGATAGGTGAAGAAAGCTTGAGGATGCTGCATTTGCTTGTTAATCAGTACGACACCATTCGTATATTGAGTCCCATGGCGCATGGCTTTGTTATCAGGCCCCACTGGAATCTTGATCGGCTTCCATACGGCGCTCGGCACATTTTTTGACCGTATCATAAAGCGGCCAGCCGCTCATCCAGTATGGCCCCGGTATGATACCTGCTGTTCCTGCGACTGCAGGCTCTGACGTTTTATTCTCATCCCACAATGCTGCTTCTTGAGAAATGTATCCCTTTTTGAACCACTCGCTCAGCTTTTGCAGACCCGGCTTCATACCAGGCTACACGGTGCCATGTTCCAGACTGCCGTTCGTGGAATACCCATTTTTTTTACATCTAGGCTATATTTGTTCCATACGTTCGCATCCTGATTCATCGTTTGCTTCCAGGAATCCGAAGCGTACTTATCGAACAACGGACCAGCTTCCGCAAACATACCGGAATCAATCATATCCTGTGCCAGTTGCTCATTTTCTGTCCCCAGTACAACGATGTCTGGCATTTCCTGACCGGAGGACATTGCCAAACGCAGCTTGGTAGCAAATGCACCATTCGTATCTGTGACAGACCAGAGTGATTTTAATACCAAATTTGTCTTTAGCCCATTTTGTCGCAACGTTATTTTCGATAGATTCACCATTTTTAAATTTTAAGGCGGGATCTACACCCCATACTGTGGAAATGGTGACTTCCGGACTGTATTTCTCTTTGTATGCGTTTTCAGTTTTAGCTGTGCTATTGGTATCTCCACCACTCCCCGTACCAGAGCAGCCCACAAGACCAACTTTTTGCTGGCAGCGGCCATTTTAAAACTGCACGCAGTCCTCCCAAGGGAGACAAAGAGAAGTCCAGTCCGGCGTCTTCTCCAAAATGTAATCGCATGCGTTGATACACATTCCATAACCCATATCCATGCTCCTTTTCTACAGACTTGTCAAGCGTTGATGTCAGGGCTGTTATAGCCTCTGTGCTCAAGCCAAGTCCGTTATCATCCACAATGAGGTGCATATACGAGCCGACATACTCAGTCACGATATGAATTATACCATCCTCCGCTTGTGGCTCTATTCCGTGCAGCACCGCATTTTCCACCAGTGGTTGCACCACAAGCGGCAGAATTAGCAAACTGTTAGCCTGTGAAGAAATATGAATTGAAAACGTCAGCCGCGGCATACGCATCTGCTGGATTTTTAAATAGTAATTCACAAACTCTACTTCCTCTGATAATGGAACCAGATCCCTTTCCTGTCTTGTCGTATATCGATAATACCTCGACAAATTATGCGCCATGGCCAGAACTGCCTCATGATTGCGGAGTTGACATGCAGCTGCTCAACATACACCTTTTCAAACAGCTCCTGGATCTGTTCGACCATCAAATTGAATTGACGGGACAGGAACAAACTCGTGACTCCCCCTTGGGCTTAATCGAACAGCATAATATCCATCCTTTAATCTCCGAAATGCACGTACAAGCTGGAGAATCGGTACTTGTACCAGCCCGTCGTTTGCGAAAGAACGGCATGAACCAGATAGCTCTCTTCTCCAATTTTCATGGTCAGATTATCAACCTCATGCAGTCCCATTTTCTCCAATTTCGTGATCAGCTTACCGGACAGCTCTTCATTTGCAGTACGATTATAGATCGTTCCTACACCTTTTTTATAATAAAAAGGCTCCTTCCGTACATTCTTTTTTTTGGATACCTGCCAGCCATCTTTTATCAATCGATTTAATTCCTTCTGGTCATAAAAACCGGCACCATTCTCAGATACAACACGCTCAAGTGAAGGTGAATAGATGTCCAGACCGGTTCTCCAATTTGATGAGCTCTCCTGAAGTCCAAGCTTGGTTTGAATACATTTGACAAGATTAATTCCATCCAGATTGAGAGTCTTATCCTTTAAAAAAATAGCTTGAAAGCTGGCAACATCAGAATCATGAATTAGTAGATGCGGCCAGGAGGATATCATTTCAATATTCGTATTCACTTGATTTTGAAAAAAAGTCAGTTGATTATAGTTAGACTGATTCAGTTCGTTACGCAACACGCCTGTTGCTGGTTTGAATAGACGTACAGAACTAGTACAGGAATCAACAATATAATAACGATGGAGACAATTTTCGTATAAAAATTAAATTTAAACAAGTGATATACACATCCTCTGCACGAAAACAGGCATACTAAAGAGTATGCTTGAGCCCTGACCTTCCCCGCTGTCATTACATACTATACAGTATCAACGGTTGGCGGTGATAAAATGTTTGACGCTAAGCAAATGGAATGGTTCAATCAACTATCTGCTGAAGATCTGGCTATTTTAGGCGCCGGCTTCACTACACTAGGGGATTTTTTTGATTTTTTGGCGTTGGTTAAGGCCAAGCAGGAACCTCCTAAGGGGAAAAAAAAGTAAGCCTACTACATTACGACTATTTCACGACGAATTTTACGCGAGTTCCATCTTCGTACTCATCCAATTGATGACTTACCCATGACCCTGCCCCACGGTTATCCTTAGGAGCTATGTATTTGACATTTGCACCTTTGCCACCCTCTGAACACATCGCCATCGGCCATTCATCTCGATCGTATCCTTTGCGAGCAGGAACTCCTGCAAGCGACTGCTTGCGATTTTGCTCTGCTCCTTCACGATCAATAGTGCACACCGATGATTTTCCCGTCTGAATCGCTTCCTTGATATGCTGTGCTGTTTGAGGATAACGATCTGTCGGAAAGTGCAGCGTAAACTGCGCCGATGAGGATGGATTTTCCTCTGTTGTTTTCGTAAGAAGATCGGCTCCTCTAAACCAATACGCGCCCGCTGCCAATAGTACTACGGATATAAAACTTAACAACTTTTTCTTCAATTTTCCTCTTCCCTTCAAGCTATTCCAGTGGATCCCTTCACCCAAGGAATCCCTGGATTTTATTTTTCGTAACCCCTTACGGACTATAAACAAAGATTGAATATTCGACGACAAATAGTTTAGAGAGGAGGCTGTACAGATGAACGATGAGATCAAACTGGCCGTGAGCCACATGCAAGCTGTTGTAATCCGGTTACACAATGGAAGTACCGTAATTGGCTGGCCCAAGCTTCTGTCTGACCCAGAAGACGACCAACGATTCAAGCTTTACGATGGCGAACACGTATATACGATTTCAGTTCAGGACGTCGATACTGTCGCACGAGTTATTGTTTAAGATAAAACAAACGACTCAATGTAATATCCAGCGGATAAGCCCAAACAAGGCACACCACAGGAGAAGACTAATTAATACTCCCCAAAATAAACCTTTAAAAAGCTTCATACCATACTGACAACCTTTCCGACTGGCTTTTCAACATTATAACATGCCAGAAAGATACCTGTCGCAGTCCGCTTCACAGCATCATCTTCATATTATATATTTTAAAATTTAAAATCACAGCGCAAAGGTAATTTGCAATAATTCCGAAAATTATGCCTGATCACCAATGAAAATGCAATCATGACATAATAAAAATCACATTTTAATCAAAATCTAATGAAATTTTTCCGAAAATAATGTATAATTATTGACATAATAAAACGTACGAGGTGATCATCATGGTATTGTTAAATAGAGTACAGGAATTAAAATTGCAACTACCTAACGAGCATCATAGCATTTCGCAATATGTGGAGCATGCACTGCATTCGATTGATAATTTTGTGGAGCAGCATCGTCAATTTGTAGCCGCTCAGGCTTTATATGGTGAGAAAATCAATGGTACGGAAGAAAGACTGTTCCGCGATACGATTTCCGAGATTAAAGCCCAATTGGTAGCTACTTTGGAAAAGACGGTTGAAGACTTCGCCCACAGAGGCGATAAGCATTGGAAAAACCATTATCAGGACGGCGTAGAGTAATTTAAAAAGTAACCCCCGGTCATTGGGACCGGGGGTTACTTTTTATAATTCGATAGGACAAAGCTCGAAAATTATTTTAGCACTCTGGCAGATGTCGATACAGTTTTACCACCATAGACTGCTTTAATGCTTGAACTTCCAGTATCCACTGCCTTCACCTGTCCGCCTGTTACCTGTACAATCGACGGCTTGGAAGATGTCCACACCGCTGAGCTTGTCACATTGGTCATTGCGCCTGAATCATAAACTGCATTTACACTAAGCACTTGAGAGGAACCTTTAGGGAGCTCCAGGTTCTTGTTGCTCAAAACCAGCTTGAGCAGCTTAGGCGTCACCTTGATCTCCACGCTAAACGACTTATCTTGATATGTGCCTGTAATAGTTGCTGTTCCAATTCCAATCGCTTTAATAGATGACCCTTTTACGATCGCTACGGAAGCATTCGATGTAGTCCAATTTACCTTGCTGCTCAGCGTAGCTTTTTTACCATCTGTATATATGCCGACGACTTTGATGGACTTGCTCCCTTTCAAATTCATATCAGCACTCGTAAAGCTTGGAGTCAAAGTAGAAATAGCTCCTTCCACAATGACAGGCACCTTCACGTATTTATTCATATACATTGCCTTGATCCCTGAGTTGCCACCACTTACCGCTTTTATTTTACCATTTCCTACTGTAACTGCGGCTGTTGTAGCTTCCCAGCTTACCTGATTCGTAACATCCATGACTCCGCCACCAGCCATGTGGGCTTTTACTGTCGGAATACTCGTTTCTTGTCCTGCAACCAGCACATACTTCTTCTCTGAAACTGTCAGATTGAGCACTTTGTATTGGACAGTCACTGGAATATCCAGCTTGATTGCACCTACAGTAGCTGTCAATGTTGCACTACCTGGGTTCACTGCAACCAGCTTGCCATTGACTATTTTGACTGCACTTTCATTGCTTAAACTCCATTTTACATCGGATTGAACAGCTTTTTTAGCCCCATTGACCGAGTAAGCAGATATCGTCGGAAGGGAAGTTTTGCTGCCAGTTTCGAGAGCCAGACTGGCTTTGCTTGATACCAGCTTTTCGACAGTTGGCAGTACGTTAATCTTCAAAGTTTTGCTCAAACCGTGATAGGACGCTGTAATCGTTGAATTCCCTGCATCCATCAGAGTAATTTTACCATGCTCCACTGTGGCAACCAACGGATTGGACGAAGTCCATTCTGCCGTATTGGTTACATCGGTCTCACTACCCGTCAGGCTCACATCGGTTGCATGGACCTGGATTGGGGAGCTTCCCAGAAAGACCGATTGGGAGCCGGAGGCACTCAATATCAACGCCTGGGAGGAAGAACGTACATACACCATTATTTGTGCTTTAAGTCCATCATTGCTCGCTTTAATGTAGGCTACGCCTTTGGCAAGTGGACGTACAAGTCCATTTTCTACTGTAGCAACAGTGGAATCCGAAGACGTCCATTCCACGTCGGACACATTTTCCGTCCCGCCTCCGGTGAGCACTCCTTGAGCAGTCAATTGCTTCGATTCTCCGCCAATCGTCAGATTGATGGGACCTGAAGGATTTAATTGCAGCTTAGTGTAAGGCGATTTTACTGTAATTGTCGTCGTTACCGTCCGATTTTCATGTGTGGCGGTAACTTTGACCTGCCCTTTCGATACCGGGGTAATGAGTCCCTTTTCTACCTTTAAAATACCTGAGTCCCCGGAGATCCATTCAGCTTTTTCGGTTACATCCGTTTTGCCCGCTTCTGACACAAGCCACACTTTTAATTGGGCAGGGTTCCCGCCCAAATTTACTGTGGTCGGATTTTGACTATCCCACTGGACCGTGTATGACGTGCTCTCCTCAGCCCGGATCAAACCTGCTGGCCATGCCGCGAATACAAACATCAGCAAAGCTAGTAAGAAGGTACTCCGTTTGCTCATACGTTTCATGCGTTCCATTCGTTTCTCTCCCTTTGGTTTCATCTTTATAAATAGGGTATTATTAACAAGCCCATTACCTTTTATCGGTAAACAGCCAATTAATTTGAACCCTTAAACGAAAAAAGGTGAATTATTACAGTTAAAGCTCTCCGCGCAGCGACCTCACCACGAACAAATGCCCTTCCTTTGACAAGGTTTGTCCATCTTCAAGCACAACATCGTGATCTGTATGACTAACCAACTTAATATTGTAAGCAATCAGCTGGTCATCTTGCCAAACCGTAACTGCTGATTGAAAATGAATAGCATTATCAAACTGCAATGGAACGCTCATTATGTAGCCAAAAGAGTTCAGCTTGGCCGGGTGGCGGCTTCGGCGCTCACGTCCGGGAGGAAGCATGGAAATATACGCAATATTTTCAAAAGGAATAGCCAACATTTTCGGGCCTAAAATAACGCACTTGCGTGTATCATCCCATTTTTCGAGCGTCCCGCGCACCTTCTGGGTATGACCGTTGTTGCCATGATATAAGATGACCTGACGTCCCTTCCACTGACGCATGTCCCCACCTCCAGTGCTAGCGGTTAGGAATCTCCCACCGAATCGGTTCCATTCCATGCTCCTGCAAAAATGCATTGGTACGCGAAAAAGGTTTGCTGCCAAAAAAGCCTCTGTGAGCCGCCAATGGGCTTGGATGGACGGATTTCAGCACCAAATGCTTGCTGGTATTTACGAAGCTTGCTTTTTTCTGAGCATGGCTGCCCCACAAAATAAACACTGCGGGCTGCTCACGTTCATTAATCGCTTCAATCACAGCGTCCGTGAAACGTTCCCAACCTATTCCCTGATGAGACTGCGGTTGTCCTTCACGTACGGTCAGCACATTGTTCAGCAGCAGCACGCCCTGCTCAGCCCAAGGAACGAGGTAGCCCTGATTCGGAATAGGAGTGCCAATATCATCGCGCATCTCTTTGTAAATATTTTGTAGTGACGGCGGCGTGCGCACACCTGGTCTAACGGAAAAGCTCAAGCCGTGAGCTTGTCCCTCTCCATGATAGGGGTCCTGACCCAGTATAACTGCTTTGGTAAGATGATATGGCGTTAATTTGAGTGCTGAAAACAAATCTTCTTTCGGGGGATATACTTTGTGTATCTTGTACTCACGGGCTAATGTGTATCTTAATTCATTAAAGTAAGGCTTTTCGACCTCTTCCCGTAATACATCATCCCAATCATTCCCAAACATAACTCCTGTCTCCTCTCGCTATGTAGATCTCTCAAATTGTAAGCTTTTTACCCAAAAAAATAAGCTGACCCCTCATCCGGAGCCAGCTTATTTATTCGTTACTTTGTTTTGCCGAAGGACCAGAAAAGTAATCTTACGATAGTCAGCTACCGCAGGGTCTAAATTCGATTTCCTTATTATAGCATTAACGATATTGATGTCAAGTAACTGAAAGCTTAAATTCGCCCAAATAAAAGCTTCGGCGTATCATGCATATCCCTAACATGGGTAAACAGTGCGCTGGCCTGTGTCCCCTTATTATAATCAATGGCGTCCAAACGAACTGAAGTCTGCTGGAGTCACTTCATGAAAAGGACCTTTTCCAAGAAGCGTGCCAATTCATCATCGAGTAGCGGCTTACGATGCGTATTCTCCAGGTAGATATGTCTTTCAGTTTCCGGCATGATATATTGTTTGTACCACAGGAACATATCAGGACTATCTCCCTGCATTCGGAGAAATCTCCGCACTGTGTCCGCATGAAAAATGGTGCTATCGAGACTAGTCAACCAATCCCCGCTCGGTAGAAATGCTCCCATCTTCCAAGTCTCCGAGAGCGAAAGCGCTTCTTTACCCGTCTGGTAGCTCCAAACGGCATGCGAAGCTTGTATAAATGCTCGTGGATAGTCTTCTTCAGGAAATAACCCGTAAGCGATGCAGAGATGGGCCAGCCCGCGGCAACCACTTAGATGCAATTCAATCTGTACAAGAAGCTGATTATATAGTCTGCGATATTCATCTTCAGGCAATTGCTTCATCATTTATAGACACCGCTCTCGCAGTTCAACCCAGCCGGGAATAGCCAACTCGGCTTTTTCCTTGAACCAGCGCACCTGTTCAGCAAAAGGTTTTTCTCCAGCAGTCCAGCACAGCCGTTCGTCACTGCCTTCTTTGCCTTGCAGCCAAAAGCCCATAATTTGCCGAGCTGGATGGTGATAGAATTCCTCCCCAGCCCGATCATCCTTATGCGGGCCATAAACGATAGTACAACGGGAATAATCCCGGTATAATTGGCAAATCTCTTGCTGCTGACGACTGTATAGCTGCCCGATAAAGTCAGCAAGATGCTCTTTAACATCCACGTTACCATACGTCCATAAATTTGCTGCCAAATCCAGAGTATATAAATGCGGCAAAATATTACCCGAATTGACCAACAGATACTCGTCTGCTCCTACGGTAAATGCTGTCGTTAATTCGTCAACAATCAGCTCGGCAGAGGAGGGAAATTGCGTAAGATGGTTCGAAAGGAAGGATCATTTTCCCAAAAAGGCTTGTCTCCCTGTCCACGAAAAGACAATACCCATACAATTTTCTCCCCCTTCTGCCTTTCAATCGCTTCCTGCCATAGCTGCTCAAACAACTCGGGATGCTTTTGGTAGCTGGCCTGTTTCCCCGGAAAAGCGCGCAAAAACATCTCTGCACCCAGCTCCATAGTGGGCATCCTCCTCTTCCTCCGCATAACGGATCATGATCGAGGCCTCATCCTCTGTTTGTAACGGCTTTTTCCCAAATACTTGCTCATGATCTCGCGCAATCATTCTCCAGGCGTGGGCAACTGGTACACTTCCACCAGCTTGAATATTGTATCCGCTTTCATATGAAATGATCAAAGTTTCACAGGGTTTCATGTATTGTCATCTCCTATTCAACGATGAAGATTCTTCTTATCTTTATTTTATAGGTTGGTGACACACTTATATAGCCTATAATAGGATTTTCGCAAGTAAAGACATTGAATTTTTCAAATAAAAAAAGTCGTAAGTTCTCGCTTTCGTGAAAGCTTACGACTTTTTACAAGAGACCGAGAACCGGTACAGTATAATCTGTTTATTCTGTTTATTTATTCTGGTTGCGGCTGCGGAACTGCCAATGTTATATGAACATCTCTTAATTGTTTGTCCGTGACCTCCGAAGGCGCTCCCATTAATATATCCTGCGCTTTGCTGCTCATCGGAAAAGCAATAACCTCTCGAATATTCGATTCATTGGCAATGATCATAACAATCCTGTCGATACCAGGTGCTATGCCCGCATGAGGCGGTGGCCCAAATTGGAAAGCATTAAAGAGTGTAGGAAATTTACTCTTGATATCCCCATATGTATAACCAGCGATCTCAAAAGCTTTTACCATAATCTCCGTATCATCGTTACGGACAGCACCCGAGAACAGTTCAATTCCATTACATACAATATCATATTGGTACGCAAGAATATCAAGAGGGTTCATATTCAGCAGCGCATCCATACCACCCTGCGGCATCAAAAAAGGATTATGGCTGAAACCTATATTATGAGTATCAGGGTCCAGTTCAAACATAGGGAAATCAACGATCCAGCAAAATTTTAACAGTTCCTTTTCCAGCAAATCCAGTCTTTTGCCTAATTCATTTCGAACAGCACCGGCTATTTTTTCGACATTTTTAAGTTGATCAGCTGCAAAAAACAATGCATGTCCTGGGCTAGCTTGCGTTACATGTATTAATTCGTTTTTTACCCCTTCAGAAATAAATTTTGCAATAGAGCCGCTAAGAGACATGTCATCATTGAACTTAATCCATGAAAGCCCTTTTGCTCCAGCTTCATAGCAAAGTTTACCATATCGTCATAAAAGCTTCTTGGCTGTGCTCCACAACCAGGAACAGCAATAACTCTTATCGTTTTATTTTTAAATACCTTAAACTCAGTCTCTTCAAACAGTTCTGTAACATCTTGGATGGTTAGCGGATTTCTTAAATCAGGTTTATCGCTTCCATATTTGAGCATAGCTTCTTTATATGGAATTCTGCTAAAAGGCTTTGGGATTTTAAAATTTGTAAATTCAGAAAAAACTTCATATAGCATATTTTCAACTACATTAAAAACATCTTCCTGTGTCGCGAAAGCCATTTCCAAATCCAACTGATAAAACTCGCCGGGTGATCTGTCTGCCCTTGCATCCTCATCTCTAAAGCACGGAGCAAATTGGGAATATTTATCAAAGCCTGAAACCATTAATAATTGTTTAAATTGTTGAGGGGCTTGAGGCAAGGCATAAAATTTGCCTGGATGCACTCTGCTAGGAACTAAATAGTCTCTGGCCCCCTCTGGAGATGAACTTGTCAGGATGGGTGTCTGAATCTCTAAAAAATCCAAATCAATCACCTTATACAATATTTTATGCCCGTTATTCTCTTAACCTTCAAAAATCATGTCTCAAAATAGCTAGTCCCTCACATTATAGTTAAAGCTTTATACCTTTCATTCAGGTATTTTGCAGTTTCAACCATTATTTTTTGTCCTATTTCATCTACATGCCTGTTCTTCCAATCCTCAAGGACCGTTCCCTTAACCCACTGGTTAAACGCACCAAGGGCTGGTCCGCAGTGTACCTGATAATCAACCTTACTGTTTTTGTCTCCATTCATTGCAAGTCGTGTAGAATAAATAAAGTACCATCTAAATATCAACGCCATCTTACGTTTGGGAATTCTTTCAGCTTTTTCAATGACCTCAGCAGGGTAATAAGCTTTAATATCTTCGTATACCTGTTCAATGCTCTTCTTAAAATACTTTTCTTCAATATATTTTTTGGTTTCGCCATCAATTTCATCTATGGAATTATAATTGCGGTATAGATCGTATAATTTATTCGCCCTGGCCGGGAAAAAGACTCCTTTTTTCATAACCTGAATTTTTGCTCCCATTTCAAACATATCCCCTGCCGGGGCGTAGTCTGTATCCTGTATGTTTAACTGCTGGAGCAAATCCTTGACATCATCACTTGTCCCCGCTTCAACCGTACACTGGTTAATGGAACCCGTCATGATAAAATCAGCACCCAGTATAAACGCTGCCGCAGCTGCTTGTGGTGTTCCTATCCCCCCGGCTGCCCCCACTCTTATGCTTGTACTGTATTTATACTTAAGTATCGCTTCATCTCTCATTTTGAGCATGACCGGAACCAGTACATATGCGACCGCATGATCCGTATGCCCGCCTGAATCAGCTTCGACGCACAGATCGTCTACCATAGGAATTTCCATCGCCATCCGAGCCTCATCCCGGCTTATCCTATGTTCCTCCAGCAGTTTATTTACGATATTCTGAGGCGCAGGGCTCAAGAAGGCCTCAACAACCTCGGGTCTTGATACTTTAGCAATAATCCTGTTCTGCGGTGTTACGATCCCCTTTTCATTTCGTCTCAGACCTTTCAGCCTGTACCTTACCAAAGAAGGCGTTATACTCATAAACGCAGAGGCTTCAATATTTCTAACACCGTATTTTATGTACAAATCAACGATGTTATCTTCTACCTCCAGGTGATCGGGAACATGAATAAGATTCATTCCATAGGCTTCGCCAGGGTTCAATTCTTTCTGAATATACTTTATTGCTTCCTCAAGGGTCCCTAACTTCACTCCCCCTGCTCCAAAGAATCCCATCATCCCTGCCTTTCCTGCTTTTACGACCATCTCTTTTGATGATATTCCCTTATACATGGAGCCTATAAGATACGCATATTTAAGTCCATAATATTGCTTGAATTCGCTATGACCAAGAGACTCTGCAGTAAATCGTTGGCAGGATATACTATTCTCCGACTTTACTTCCTGTACCTGCTCGTTGCGTTCTTCATCCTCCCTCACCACCAGCGGTTCTGCTTCTCGTTGTATGGCATTAACCAATCCTGTTATGACTTTTCCAGGCCCGACCTGGAGAAACTGGGTTACATTTTTACCCATCAGATATCTTATACTTTCCGACCACTTGACCGGACTTACGATCTGGTTGATCAGCGTACTTCTTGCCTCCTGCTGCTTGTAGGGTCTGGCATAGATATTTGAAATAACCGGTATTTTTAATTTCGAAAACTCGAATTGCGACGCATAGGCCTCAAATCTCTGTCTGGCATCTTCCAAATACCTGGAATGAAATGCTCCGCTTACATTTAAAACCACATAGTTTGTGGCTCCTGCATCCTCAAAAATAGGCTGCGCCTGCTCAATCATGTCCTTTGGTCCTGAGATGACAATCTGACTTGGCGAATTAAAGTTGGCAACATCAATCTCCATTAAATTATTTTTCTCGATAACTTCTCTAAATACTTCTTCCTTCAAGCCTATGACCGCTGCCATTCCACCACCGGTAGCCTTGACCATCAGCTCTCCTCTTTTTTTAACCAGCTTTAAGCCGGTTTCAAAGTCAAATGCTTCTGCGGCAAATAAGGCATTGTATTCACCCAGGCTATGTCCTGCAACATAATCGGGTTTTCTTCCAGTCTCTTTTAATTTGTTCAGATAACTCAAAGCGTTTACGACAAATAGTGCCGGTTGGGTATAATCCGTTTGTCCCAATTGATTGGCAGGATCCTCAAGGCACAGCTTCTTAATGGAATAACCAAGAATAGCATCCGCTTTTGTAACCAAATCCTGAAATTCGTCAAACAGTTCTTCCCCCATGCCTTTAGCTTGAGCACCTTGTCCAGGAAACAGATATGCGATCATTTGTGTCCTCCTTATTCGTAGTGAATGCATATTAGTCGAATATTTCAAATAGGCGATCCAAATTTTTCACATCATTTTGAAAAGGTGAAAGTATGGAACAAATGCTTGCCTTTTTCTTGCTGCCAAAATGGTACTTCACAAAATTAGCAAGAGTGCCTGAGGGCCCAAGGTCAATATAAACAACCCCGTCCCCGTCTCCCAGATCGTTTAGAGCGCTCCGAAAATGGATAGGCGTTCTAGCGACATTCCAAAAAAAACGGTTGTCAAGAGAAGCCGCCTTCCCGCCGCACATGGATGAGACAACCTTTATTGCCGGGGTCTTTACGGTCTTAAGCTTTAAAAACGCTGTATATTCCAAGGCTATAGGGTCAATTAAGGAAGAGTGAAAAGCAAACTGGACCGGAAGTCTTTGACATATAATCTCATTTGCTGTCAAGCAGTGTTCAATCTCTTCCAGGCCCTCACAACTGCCGGAAACGACGAAATGCGAGTCATAGTTAATCGACGCTAACTCTGAGTTGGCATTCAATACGGGTATTTGGTCGTATAGACTGAGGTCGCCAATTACGGCCAGCATGCCACCCTTCGGACAATAGGTTTCCACCATTTGTGCTTGCTTGACAATACATTGAAGAGTGTCCTCATAGCTCATACAGCCAGCCGCAGCAGCAGAGGCAAACTCACCGAGGCTGGAACCCAAAACATAATCGGGATAAATGCCCCTTTCCTGCAACACCTGTGTGAGGGCATACTCCACCATGAAAATTGCAGGGTGAGTATATAATAGGCTGTCGAACACGTCTCCCCTCTGACGGGTGTCGTCGTACAGCACTTTTAATACAGACCTGCCTGTAATATCCGTATGAATCTCATCTAGCCTGGTCATCCATTTTCGGAAAACAGAATTTAACCTGTATAATTCTTTTCCCATGCCGTAGTATTGTGAGCCCTGGCCTGAAAACATAAAAACCACAGAACTGTCCATTCTAATCCCCCATAAACCTTTTTATCGAGATACATGCAATAAAACCCTTTTTGATGAATATTTTACAGTAAATTGCGGACTAACTGCATTTGGGACGGTGTGGGATTAATTTCGTTGAGGATATTCTCCATGTGTTGTTTTATTACAGGTTTGAATTTCGGCTCTGTTATGATATATAGCTGCCCTTTTTGGATTCCCGCAAAAATCTGATCTGCGACCTCCTCTGGAAGTATTCCATTCTCGACGGCCTTGCGAGCTAATTGATTAATGACTTGCCGTTCAGGGGGAAGATTTCCGCCCGGTTTACTCAGCCCCGTCGGGCGGTTTCGCTCGGCATCCATAATTTGGGTGCGGACGAACCCTGGGCAGACAACTGAAACTCCCACATTGGAACCTGTCAGTCTGAGTTCTTGGTATAGAGTTTCAGACAGGCTTAAAACGGCATGTTTTGACGCGCTATATATTCCATTTCCGGGACCGGACAACAGACCGGCAATGGATGCTGTATTCACAATATGACATGCGGTTTTCTGTTTCAGCATAATAGGAACAAAAATTTCAGTTGCAAAAAGAATCCCCCAAATGTTCACGTTTATTACCCACTGCCAGTCCGCCACCGTATTTTCCCACAATAAGCAGCCAGTGCCGGCATCCACTCCTGCATTGTTGAACAATAAATGCACAGCGCCAAAAGTCTGAACCGTCTTTTGCGCTAATGCACGAATATCAGCTTCTTTGGAAATATCCGTCACCACGGATAGTGTATCTGCGCCCATGTCTTTCAATTGTTTTTCGGCCCTTAGAAGGGCCTCCTCCTCAATATCCGCGAGGACGACCTTCATGCCCTCATTTACACATCGGTCCGCAATAGCGCGGCCAATCCCGCTAGCAGCTCCCGTAACTACGGCTATCTTATCTTTAAACTCCCTCATGATTTACCTCCGGAATATTTTGTGTTGTTTCAGCTGACAGTGATCGGTTTCCCATTGGTGTTTAAAACAGGGCTGTCGGTAAAGGTATTCTGCGGACATTTTTATCCTTGTGGAGTGCCTCCCATGAAATCCTGCCCCCCTGGGTCCAATACATCGCTATATTTCCCATGTTTCCCTCTTCTAACAGCAACTGGGAAACAGTCTCTCCTATTTTCCCTGAAAGAAGCGCACTCGTCTTTGAGTCTTCTCTGCTTTCTCCTATAAATAAAGGAATAGACGCCCCTTCGGGTTCGTGGCCGCTATCGGCTAATTCGAGAAGCTCCCTAAGGCCAGTGAGCAGCTCCTCCCGCGTACTCGCTATGATTGCCGCCCGGCATGTCATTGCTTCACGGCCTGTCTGAAGTGTAAAAGCAATATCCTGTAAGGAGTCATCGCTCTGCTGCTCCAGATATTCCAGCAATTGTTTGGCAAGCGCTATCAGTCTCTCCCGGTTTATATCCGAGAGGACCACCACTTCGGTATGATCTGCCACTCGTGAATGAATGCTGTCTTTTTGCGAAGAGATATATTCTTCCAGAATGAAATGCACATTAGAGCCTCCTGCACCAAAGGAGCTTACGGTTGCCCGCAAGGGGTATTCCCGCTCTTCCCCTTGGATCTCTATGACAGGCCGCTCCCATTCCTGAACCTCCCGCTGCAAATAAAAGGGAGTATTACTGAAATTGATATTGGGGTTTAGCTTCTCGGCTTTAATTGTAGGAACCAGTTTTCGATGCCACAATTGCAATATGACCTTGGTTAGCTGTGATATCCCCGAAGCCGCTTCTGCATGGCCTATATTGGATTTGACTGAGCCAATGGCGCAAAAGCGCTGCTCGTTCGTGAATTTCTGGAATGCTTTATTCAAAGCGACCAGCTCAATAGGATCTCCCAACGTAGACCCATTTGCCGCTGCCTCCACATAACTGATCGTCCGAGGGTTAATGCCGGCTTTCAAAAAGTTTTCTTCGACTAATTGCGTCTGCGCATTGGGGTTAGGGATCGTATACCCATTGCTATGTCCCCCGTGATTGGTTGCCGTTGATTTAATAACCGCTAAAATGCAATCTCCATCCTGTACTGCCTTTTGAAGCGGCTTTAAAAGTACAGCTCCAACCCCTTCTGCCGGAAGATACCCGTCTCCATCCGCAAAGCTTCTGCTATCTTGATGACTTCCAATCAACTGATTTTGACTGGATTCAATATACTTTTTGGGGCTGGTCAATAGATTCCCCCCGCCAGCTACCGCTATTTGACACTCTCCCCTTACCAAGCTTTCACATGCCATATGGACAGCTACAGCGGAAGAAGAGCTCATTGTATCAACGGATATGCTAGGTCCCTGGAAATTGAAATAATGCGACATGGGGTTAGCGACTGCAACGGACCCAAAGGATGTTACCCGTTGGGCAAAGTCTGGCTCTGTATCACAGGAGCAGTATTTATGATACGTAGCGCCAATGTAGACGCCAACCTTGTTCTGGTGTTTCTTCTGCAATACCTCTCGCGTATATCCTGCACTTTCAAGCAAATTCCAGATAGTTTCCAGAAAAAGCTGCTCCATGGGGTCCATTAAACTTACCTCATAGGGGGTGAGATGAAAGAATGCCGGCTCCGACAGGTTTATTCGTTCCATAAACCCGCCCCATTTGCAGTATGTTTTCCCCGGCTTGTTCCGCTCCTCGTCAAAATAAAGATTGTGCTCCCAACGTTCTTTTGGAATTTCAGTAATGCAGTCCTTGCTCTCCTGGAGATTTCTCCAGAATTCCTGAAGATTTTCAGCCCCTGGATATTTCCCGGATATCCCGATGACAGCAATGTCCATCGTTCCTGTTCCTTTTTCCTTCTCCTCCTGAGGCTCTACCTTGTCTGGCGAAAATTGAGGGCTCCGGAATATAGGTGAGGGTGCTTTTACAGTCTCTACGACCCTAGCGGGGTTAGTTGCGGCTGCTGCCACTACCTCCTGCTCTACGCCAAACAAAGCGATCAATTGGTCTTGATGCGATTCCAGAAAATAGTCCGTTAAACTCCGCATATTCGGATATTCAAAAAATAGAGTCCTCGACACCTGATAGAACGTTTTCTCAAGTTGGTCGGTCAGTTCCATCGATTTTATAGAGTCAACCCCATAATTTTCAAAAGAAGTATCCTCTTCGATTCGATATACGGGCAGTCCGATGGACGAAGAAAGCAGCGTTTTCAAGTAATGAACCGTCTTTTCACGCAGCAGGTCTTCTTCCTGGTCGGATACCGCCTTATTTGCTGTAGAAGTTGTGTCAGCTTTTGCGGCTGCTGCCACTGCCTCCTGCTCTATGCCAAACAAAGCGATCAATTGGTCTTGATGCGATTCCAGAAAATAGTCCGTTAAACTCCGGATATTCGGGTATTCAAAAAATAGAGTCCTCGACACCTGATAGAACGTTTTCTCCAATTGGTCGGTCAGTTCCATCGATTTTATAGAGTCAACCCCATAATTTTCAAAAGAAGTATCCTCTTCGATTCGATATACGGGCAGTCCGATGGACGAAGAAAGCAGCGTCTTCAAGTGATGGACCGTCTTTTCACGCAGCAGATCTTCTCTCCGGCCGGATTCTGCCTTTTTTGCTGTGGAGGAAACGATGGCCCCCTCTGATCCCTTCACCTGATCACGAGTTGCTTTGCCGCTTTGTTCGAGCTGCCCCTCCATGACCATCATTTTGCTGACTAGCTCTATGTCTCCTTCGATCACCATGACCTGATTCGATATACAGGCTATGCTTTGGTATAGGGCATTAATTCCGGTCTCTGTCCTCATCGCATACATGCCCACCTTCTGCATGGCCTTCTCCGTTTCCTGGTCAAGCCGCATGCCGCCATCCTTCCATAACGGCCAATTGATGGACAGCGTTTTGCCTATACGCTCCTTTGAGGATACCAAGATATTGCGGTACCAGGCATATGCGTCCATAAAGGCATTCGCGGCAGCATAGTCAGACTGACCTGCATTGCCACCCACTCCCGAACCTGACGAAAAAAGAATAAAGAAGTCAAGAGCGATGTTCTTACTGGCTTGGTCCAGGTTTACCAATCCGGCAACCTTGGGCGCCAGTACTGCCCTGAATTCCTGGCTAGTCTTTTTAATAATGTAGTTATCCTGAATTATTCCAGCACTGTGCAGGATGCCGTTGATTCCGCCGTATGTCTGCCTGATATTTTCAATTAAGCCAACCACAGCTTCCTTCCGCGTGACATCCACCTGCCTGTATTCCACCCTGGCGCCCAATGCCTTCAATTCCTCCAATGAGGTCTGCTTGTCCTGTTCCAGTAGGGAACGTCCAGTAAGTACCAAAGTCACTTCCCTGGCCTGACGTGCAATCTCTTTAGCAAAAATAAGACCTAAACCCCTTGCACCTCCGGTAATCAAATAAACCCCGCAGTTTTTCCATGGAATTCCCGCTGTCTCCGACGGTGGTATTTCTACTTTGCTCCAGACCGGGACCCAACGCTTGCCCTCTGCAAATCGGATGCGGCTGTCCTCAGGATGTCGGCTGCTCGTCTTTAGGATTTCGATCAACCCTTCTGTTTTTTTTGTCCCCTCTACCTCAATCAACTGACCGTGAATCTTTGGATTTTCCTTTTGCGCAGTTTTGAGTATGCCAGACAGTCCAGCGAAGAGCAGCTTTTCATTTTGAGGCATGGTTACAATCTGCACCAGCACCTTGCCTTTGGGCTTGTCATTCAGGATGCCTTTTATGTTCTCGAAAACCTGGACGGCATACATTTCGAAGCGCCGATCGGCTTCCTCCATGCCGGATTGCAAAGTGATGCATTCCACTCCTGGAAAGAGGGCCCCAAGTTCTTCCGCAGTAATGGTATTGGTTTCGCAAAGCATGACCACGTGTCGTTCGTAGATGGGAGCCATCGGGTTATCGGAAGCCGCCTGTTCTTTCCAGCAGGGCTGGAGCATTATTGCAGCGGGTGTATTCTCACAGGTGTCGGCTTCCTTGCAGGAGTCTCCTTTTATGCGCTCGCAGACCTGGCCTGCCTCGTCACGCAAATCAATGACATACTTCTGCGTTAACTCCTGGCCACTAATGGTTGAATTAGAACTTTGCTCAGAAGGTACGAAGGTGTTTTGATACAGTAATGGATGCAGGTGTGCTGCCGCGCCGTCGGCGGGCTTTCCTTCATCTACATCTATCCAATAGCGCTCTCTAGCAAAGGGATATGTCGGTAAAGGGATACGGCGGGGCTGGACATCACCGTAAAGTCTGCCCCAGTCCATATGGGCACCATCGGCCCACAATTCTGCAATTCTGCCGTATTTTTCTGCTAGAATCCGCAAATCAACCGTTTCATCTAGCACTTCCTCCCCTGAGACCTTATCCAGGCTCTCCTTGTCCCGTTTGGCCTGTCCCCGGTAAAGCTGTGCAATATTCTGTCTTCCTCCAATAAATTCCATAAGTTTGTTTCTGAGTTCCTCCACTGACTCAACGACCACAGCGAGGCGCTCCTCCATCGCCTCGCGCCCTGTCTGCAAGGTATAAGCCACATCCACCAGATCGTGATCGAAGAACCCGTTCCGATCCATTGCCGCAGCCAATTGACTGGCCTGCTCTTTCAAGGCTCCGTCACTCTTTGCCGACAGAACAATGACAACCAGTCTTTGAGGGGTAAAAGAAGTCTCGAAGTCATCCTGTTCTGCAGGAAGGTATTCCTCAAGGACGATATGGGCATTGGCCCCCCCGGCTCCAAAGGAAGATATCCCAGCAATTCTCGGGTATTCCCGCTTCTCGCCGTCTTCCTCTACTATTGGGCGCTCCCATTCAGAAAGCCTCTGCTGGACTACAAATGGGGTTTTGGCAAAGTTTATATTGGAGTTCAGCTTTTGGGAATGCAGGCTGGGGACAATTTTCCGGTTTTTCATTTGCAGGATGATTTTGGCAATGCCTGCAATCCCTGCGGCCGCCTCCAAGTGGCCTATATTTGATTTTACCGAGCCGACAGCGCAAAACCCCGTGTCCTGCGTATCTTTTCTGAATGCCTGGGTAAGCCCGGTGATTTCAATAGGATCGCCAAGTTCTGTCCCTGTACCGTGGGCTTCAATATAACTGACTGCCCGGGCATTTACGCCTGCTTTATCAAAAGCCTCTCTGATCAGTTCGCCCTGCGCTACCGGGTTAGGCACGGTATACCCGTTTGTTTTTCCTCCATGGTTGATACGGGTTCCCCGAATAACCGCATAGATATGGTCCTTGTCGGCAATGGCCCGTGATAAAGGTTTGAGCAGTACGACCCCCGCACCTTCGCCAGGGACAAATCCATTCCCGCCTTCCCCAAAGCTTTTGCACCGCCCCTCAGGCGATAGCATTCTCATCGTACTGAGAAAGATATAGCTTGAAGGATGAAGATATAAGTTGACTCCTCCTGCAACGGCCATCTCGCATTCACCGTTATAAATATGCTCACAGGCCTCATGGATTGCAGTTAATGAGGAGGAGCACATGGTATCAATTGGCATGCTGGGCCCTTTTAAGTTCAAGAAATACGATATTCTGTTGGCTACCGAACTGAAGGAGGTGCGCGGAAAGACGGGGTGTCCTTGTTCCCACAGCTTTGGCCCGTATAAATTGAAGCCCGTTCCGGTAATTCCTGCAAAGACGCCAATCCGGCCATGATACTGGGCTGCAAGCTGCTCCCTGCTATATCCTGCATCCTCGAAAACCTTCCAGCATTCTTCCAGGAATATTCGCTCCTGAGGATCCATACTCATCGCTTCCCGGGGAGATATATTAAAGAAGAGCGGATCAAAATCTGCAAAATCCTCCACAAACCCTCCACTTTTGCTATAGCTTTTGCCCTTCTCAACAGCTTCCTTTATGTCGGGACAGTAGAAACCTTCTCTCTTCCAGCGTCCCGCAGGGATTTCGGTTATACAGTCTTTGCCCTGTTCCAGATTGCTCCAGTACTCTTCCATATTTTTGGCCTGCGGATATCGTCCGCTGATACCAATGATGGCTATTGGCTCGTGTTCCACACGGCCTTTGTCAGTAGCCGTGTTGCGGACACGATGATGATGTTTTTCTTCCTTGGGCAGGGTCGACAAAGATAATTCGCTGGCCGCATCCAGGGCTGCGGAGATGGAGACGAACTTAGCTTTCGGTTTTAGCTGGCTTCCGAGTCCTGTCCACCGTACGCATTCCTTGTGATAATCAGCAATAAAATATTCGGCCACTGCCTCCAACGTCTGGTATTCATAAAACAAGGTCATGGATATTTCCCCAAAAATACCCTGCAGCTTTTGATTGAGCCTTGTAATCATGATGGAGTCTATGCCATAGCTCTCCAAAGGCTCACTGACATCAATCTTGTCAATACTCAGCTTGGTGACTTCTCCAAACAACAATTTTAGCTGATGCAAGGTTTTTTCCAGAAGCAGCTGAAGAGTCACCTCCGAAGAAGCTGACTCTTCAACGTGTACCTTCTCCTGCGGTTGAGGCTCCAATATATGCTTTCTCAATCTGGGTAACTCACCTTCTATGACCAATACCTGATTTAGACCAGCGGCCAGACCATCATATAAAGCCTTGACGCCATTTGAAGACTGCATGGCTACCATGCCAATATTTTTCCAAGCCTTCTCTGTATCATCGTTTACTTGCATCCCTCCATCCTTCCAGAGCGGCCAATTGACAGACAGCGTCTGCCCTTTACGCTCCTTGGAGGCTGCAAGGCTGTTTCGATATGAGGCATAGGCATCCATAAATGCATTAGCGGCAGAATAGTCGGCCTGACCAGGGTTGCCCATAATTCCTGCTATTGAGGAAAAGAAAATAAAGAAATCAAGGTTTTGCTCCTTGGTCGCCTGATCCAGGTTCACCAGTCCGGCAACTTTTGGCGCCAGTACTCCCACGAACTCTTCCTGTGTCTTATGAATAATAAAACGATCCTGTATCACTCCGGCACTATGGAGGACACCATCAAGGCCTCCGTACTCTTCCCTGATCTCAAGGACCAGTCTGGAGACCTCTTCCTTCCGGGAGATATCTACCTGTCTATACTCAGCGCGGGCACCCTGCGCCTTCAATTCCTCTAATATGGCCTGCTTGCCTTCGTCCGGCATCGAACGGCCTACAAGAACTAGCGTAGCTTCCCTGACACGCCGGGCGATATCCTTTGCAAAAACAAGCCCTAGACCTCCTGCGCCGCCCGTAATCAAATAAATCCCCCGATTTTTCCAAGGCGCTCTTCCCGTTGTCTCGGGGGGATTCATCTCGTTCCAGCCGAGAACCAGACGTTTACCATCCTCATACCATATCCTTTTATCCTTTGGATATTGGCTGTTCTCATTCAGCTTCTCAACCATGCCTTCCAGACCTGAAGATTCCAACTCAACGAATTGACCTACAATTTTCGGATTTTCTTTCTCGGCGGCCTTTAGCAATCCCAAAAGTCCTGCGAAAGGCTGCTGCCCGCTTTGCGAGGAAGCTGCAATCTGTATCAATACGCTGCTTCTGAGGTTCTCTTTGAGAATCTTTTGCACTTCCGTAAGCAGTTGGAGGGCATAGGCCTGAAAGCGCTCATCCATACCACTTTGGCTGGCATGCAGCTTGATGCATCGGGTTCCTTTCATGAGCGCTTCAATGCTTCGTTCCGAAATATGATCCAGCTCACAAAGCACCACCAAACGCTGGCTAAATTCAGGGGCTGTCACTGTCTGGAAAGCAACTTGCTCCTTCCAGACAGGCTCTAGCATAAGGACTCCCGCATCTGGAAGGGACCTTGTAGTCCCTGCTCCGCTATGCGTGATTCCATGTGAAGGCATTTGAGCTTGAAATTGACGTATCCTGAGAATGGCATCCTCTTTCTGCATCCGTCCGCTTTTTACCTCGCCTAGCATATATTGAAAAAAGTCCTTCATCTCCTATTGCCTCCTAGCACGTAGAAACTTCTCATTTACGTATTAATATATTGAGGATTTCACTAGCGGCCTCATCCACAGACATGGTGTCGTTCATCATTTCATCCAAGAGTCTGCCGTACAATATATCATCAAAGTCTACATTGCTTTCATTGTGTGGTAGTAATGCATGGGCTTTTAATTGATCCTTGCTTTCAGAAGTCCAGTAATGCTCTCTTGCGAATGGGTAGGTGGGCAGACTGATCCGGCGAGGTACCTTCCCTGTGTAAAGTTTATTCCAATCAAAATTGATCCCTTTAGCCCACAGCTCCAGAAGCTTGGTATATTTCTTTTTGGAAATCCAAAGATCGATCATTTGTTGCAGGTCTTCGTCCCCCGAAAAAATGGTCAACGATTCTTTGTTGCGTTTGGCCTGTCCCCTGTACAGGTTGAGCATGTTATGTCGTCCATCCACAAACCCCTTTAATTTCTCCTCAAGTTCTGCGGTAGATTCCACAAGCACGGCTAAACGCTCCTCCATCGCTTCGCGCCCCACCTGTAGCGTGTAGGCAATATCCGAGACACTAACGGAGGATAGCTGACCCTGAAGAGCCTCCAGCAGTTGCCGCCCCTTTTCCTTCAACTGCTCCTCACTCTTGGCTGACAGCACGATCATGGCAGGTCCCCGGGAAGCGGATCCTGTTCCAGACTGCTCCTGGTACTCAGGAATGTACTCTTCAATCACGATATGGGCGTTAGCCCCTCCTGCACCGAAAGACGATATTCCAGCCCGCCTTGGGCATTCTTCTGTGATTCCACCGGTTGTCACTATCGGCCGCTTCCATTCCTCCAGCCTTTGCTGAACGACAAAAGGCGTATTGTTAAAATTAATTTCAGGATTCAAATTGCCTGCATGCAAGGATGGTACTAACTGGCGGTGCTTCAGCTGCAGCAATATTTTGGTCACCCCTGCAATGCCTGCCGCGCTCTCACAGTGACCAATATTGGATTTGACCGATCCTATGGCGCAGAACTGCTTATCCTTTGTAAACTTTTCAAATGCCCTTGTCAGTCCTGCAATTTCAATAGGATCTCCCAAAGCCGTACCTGTTCCGTGGGCTTCAATATAGCCGACTGTCCTTGCATCGACATCCGCACGCTGGAGCGCTTCCTCAATCAGCCAGGATTGAGCTTGAGGGCTAGGCACTGTATAACCGCTGGTTTTGCCTGAAGCATTGAGCATACTCCCTTTGATGACTCCATAAATATGGTCACCATCGGCAATGGCCTTCTCCAGCGGCTTCAACACGATCGCGCCGACACCTTCTCCGTCAACGAAACCATCTGCTTGATCTCCGAACGACTTACATTGACCCGTTTTAGAAAGCATCGTCATAGATGAGAGCTTGATATAGTGGATAGGGTCTACAATCAAATTCACTCCCCCGGCAATAGCGCACTCGCTTGTCCCGCTAAACAGGCTGTCCATAGCCAAATGGATAGCCGTCAATGAGGAGGAGCAGGCGGTATCTATGGACATACTCGGACCTTGGAAATCCAGATGATAGGAAACCCTGTTGGAGATCGAATTGTACTGAGGTCCCAAACCGTAATTTCCGTTCATCACGCCTGCAAATACACCCACTTTTCGACTATCACAAAGATTGGCAGGAGTATACCCGGCGTCCTCTATACTTGCATATGCTGCTTCCAGGAATAGTCTTTCCTGCGGGTCCATGGTTTCGGCTTCCGCAGGAGAAATCTTGAAAAATAGCGGATCGAATAAATCAATGCCTTCGATAAAACCGCCCCATTTTGAATAGATTGTTCCCCTCTTCCCTTTTTCCTCGTCAAAGTATGCCTTCCAATCCCAACGGTCTTCAGGAATTTCAGTTATACAATTTTTTCCTTCTCTTAGATTGTTCCAATACTCCTCGATATTACGAGCTCCCGGGTAACGTCCTGACAACCCAATAATCGCAATATCTCTGACATTGGAGGACTGTGCCGCCATACTTTTCATCTTGCTGTCAGAAGGCTTAAGGAAACGTCCTCCCCGGTTAAACTTCATCGGTGCATTAGCAAGTGATGGCGGGACAGGGACCTCTTCAACACTGGAAATTTCTCCGTCCAACTCCTGTTCTTTTATTCCTACCAGCTTCTTCAACGAATCCTTTTGCGTTTGAAGAAGGTACGCTACTAGATCATCTATGGTGTTGTACTCAAAAAACAGCGTGCTGGCAAAATCCTCGATGACTTCACGCAAAATATTTGTGATTTGCACAACCAATATCGAGTCAATTCCATACTCTTCCAGGGCAACCGTTGGGTCGATACTTTCCGGTTCCATTTTTAGCGTCTCGCCAAGCAATTGTTTAAAGTAAGCCGTACTTTTCTCACGCAGCACATGTTCCACCTCTGCTTGTACTGCCTCTATTTTGGGTTGAGATGGTTGTTTCGCCGATACCGTTTCCACGGTTCTTTTCTCTACCGATATGGATCCCTGTTTGTGCTGTCGCTTTTGCCGAACCAGGCCATCGCTTTGGGCTGCGACGATCTGCTGGCCCCACTCATGTGCCTCTTGCGCCGGGAAGAACGCTGTGCGGAAGCCTTCTTGGGTCAATACGGATTTCCATATTTGAGGCTGGAGACCTGGGCAGCCGGGAATACGCAATTCCGGGTCCTCATACGCCCACCAGCCATCCAGTAATCCGAAGGTAAGGTGGGTAAACACGCTGCTGCCTGTGATTTCATTGAGCAGGAGCAATCCGTTGCTTTTCAAAACCGCTTTGGCATTACGTACCGCCTGGCGAACATCTTTTGCGGTATGAAGTACATTAGCGGCAATGACAATATCATACTTACCCGGCTCAATACCTTGCCCGGCAACAGGTTCTTCAACATTAAATATCCGATAGCTGAGATACGAATGATCCGGCCCATACTCTTTTTCCGCGTGCATCAAAAAGGCTTTCGAGATATCCGTATAGCAATATTCCTGAATGTGCTGGCGATATGGCCGTAATTTCAGAAATACCGGCGCACTGGTTCCTCCGGTGCCCGCTCCGATTTCGAGAATTCTGATTTTCGTAGCGGAGTCGGCCATGATCCTCTCCTGTACATACGCCGCAGTCGTATCGGCAAGCACTTCATTAAAGTAGTCCACTACCAGATTGTTCTTATAAATCCCTTCCACCAGTTCCATAGAAGAATCAGGGAAGATAATTTCCGTTGCAGGCAATTTCCCAGTAAGAACTTCCGGTAAAGCCCGCAGCGTTGTCTCAGCCAAATTGATCCTTGCCCTCATCTGCGGATATTGCAGCCATGTACGCTTGCGCTCTTCCCATTCCTTCCAAACATCATCTCTATCAGTCAAGCTGGAATCTCTACCTGAAAGGTCGTAATCCATGCGTGTCAAAATCTCCATACTCTCTTTCAGCCATTTGCCATACAGCACAGGGAGTTCAAGCTTATTGGCGAGCTCTTCGGCAGACTGATGATCTGTCCCTGATAGCCCCATGGACAAAAGTTGCGCTCGTAACAGCCTGCACAGAAGATGTTCCATTTCCCTTTCCTGAAGGTCGCCAGCATCCTCTGCGGCATAGTTTTCGGTAAAATGACTTTTTGATGGTAGGGCTGCAACAATATTTTCCTGTATATCCCGCAGATCCGGATCAGCATTGTGCGGGTACAGGTCAACGGCTTCCGTCGGGTTAATTCCTTCCATCTCCAGATGTCTTGTTGTTTTCATAAGCCCCATTTGGTCCATCGGTGAGGCAAGAAGCATCTCAAGCGCCTCCATCCCCTCCTGCGGATCTATGAGCCCAACACCGATTTGCGCCAGTCTGGAGTAATTTTCTACCTCTTGCTGCCCGTCTTTGGAGGCATGGCTTTCACCGCTCCCCCAGTATCCCCAATTCATGACCTTCACCGGGCAATGCCAATCCTGCGAAAGACGATGCGCAAACGCGTCTTTAAAAGTACATCCGGCAGCATAGCTGCTTTGTCCCGGGTTTTTTACATAGGTAATCATGGAAGAGAAAAACAGTACAAAATCCAGCGGCTCATTTTGAAAGACTTGGGCCATGCGTACACTTACATCAACCTTGGCTGAAAGCCCTGACCGGAGCTCTTCCTCCGTTAAATCTTCCAGCCCCTTCTCCAAAAATGAAATGGCAGAGTGGACCACGCCGTTTATTCTGGAGTACCGCTGCTTTATTTCCTCATACGCCCGCTGCAGCGCCCTTTCGTCTGCTACATCCGCCGAGATATAGCATGGAACAGGTCCCAGGCCTTCAAATCCGTCCAATTGGGCCTGGATAGACGCATCCTTTTGCCTTCTGCCCAGCCACACAATTTGGGCCTGGTAGGTATAGGCCATATACTTGCTCCAAGCCTCTCCGATATTGCCGGCGCCCCCGATGACCACATAGACGCCTCCGGTTTTGCAAAGCGTCTGTCCTTTTAATCCAGAAGTCTGCTTGAATGGGATCAGATGCTGACGGTACCACTGCCCGTTCCTGAAAACCCACATCCGTCCCTGCCGGTCGGAGGGCAGCATAAATATATCGGATAACGGCCAGCCATCATCGGATTGCAGGTCCATGATACGGATTTTCCAATTCGGATATTCTTTGGCCATGGTGCCTACCAGCCCATGGAGACTCGCATGAGTCGGGTTGACTGTATCGTCCTGATCCATCGGCTGAGCTTGGGTGGTTATCGTTGTCCAGCCTAGCTTTTTCGTTCCATACCCCAATAGAAGCATCGCTTTGACCATTCTAAAGAAGAGAAGGACTCCTTGCACCTGTTCCTTGATCAAGGATTCGGCCGTCACCGATTCGACGGAAACGTTGGGTGCAATCCACAGAATATGATCAACGGCTCCATATTCTTCTACCTTTGAGGCAACTGTTTCTATGGAATCGTGCGCTTGAAGCTCCAAAAAATGCGCCCCAGGATAATGTGCCCGAATGGCCTGTCTGTCGTAGTCAGTGCCACCTGCAATGACCAAGCGGTCTGTCGACGACGGGGAAACGATATTTTTTTGTATAACAGCCGGGTCCCATTTCGGGATAAGCATTACAGATCCTACAAGCGGATCGGCGGCATTTTCTCCTGCCGCTACACCTTGTGCATTTTCAACGCCGAGGTCTCCGTCCAGCGCTCGGGTGGATAGTCCTGTAATTCTGACACAAACGATTCCTTTCTCATCACACAAGTCAATATTGAGCTTCTGTACCTTGTCCTCCTTCTTACTGCCCTCGCTGTATTGAATCAACGACCACATGGCCGGAGTGCATGTCCCATAAATCTCGATCTCTTGAAGAGCAAATGGCATAAGAGGCGTATCCGGTACTGTGCTGCCCGGCAGCCCCCCGTTTTCTTGGCCCATGATCAACCCGATGGATGCATGCAAGGCCGAATCCATTAAGCTGGGGTGAAGGACAAAGCTTGCCGCCGTATCGGAAATGGAGGAGGGTAACGCCAGCTTCGCAAGCACCCTTCCCGAATGTGTATACACCTTCTCCACACACCGGTATGCCGGGCCATAGTCTATTCCAGTTTCCTTAAAAATTTCGTAGCAGTGCGATCCGTTAAGCTCGCTTTGGCCAAAACCTTTCTGTAGCTCCTCAAGGTTCAGCGTCGGTTTTTGCCCTACGCAAACCTGCAGCACATCGCCCTGGCTATGCACGGTATGCCCACTCTCGCTTCCTCCTTGCCCGCTATACACTTCAAAGCTGATTTTTCCGGTGTCCCCCAGGAAGAGTCTGGTGTGTACAGAGACTGACTGGTTGTCCACAACAATGGGCCGAATCCAGTTTACATTTTTCAACCGGATTCCTGTTGTACTGTTGTCCGCATCTCCTGTAGAACGTTCCACAGCCGCCCGTACCATCTCAAGATAGGCTACTCCAGGCAGAACCCTTTGGCCTTTCACCGTATGATCCCTGAGGAAAAACTCCTCGCCTGTAAACGTTGAACTGAACCGCTGCTCCAGAAAGTCTGAAGTGTTCTGATGGAGTAAAGGTGTTAAAAAGGAAGATTGGGACGGAGCGGCTTCTGTTATTCCGGTGCTCTTGGTCTCATGTACAGGCACCCAATAGCTTTCCCTGGCAAAAGGATAGGTTGGCAGACTCATCCTGCGAGGCTTTACATCCTCGTAAAACCTGTTCCAGTCTAAAATCAGACCCGCAACCCATAGTTCAGCGATTTTTCCATATTTTCCTTTGTCCACCCATACATCAAGCATTCTAGCCATATCCTCATCGGCTTCCTGAGTGACTAACCCCGCTTTATTACGCTTTACCTGTCCTCTATACAGTTCTTCTACGCCTTCCTTCTTTTGCAGGAAGCCTTCCAATTTCCAATCAAGCTCTGTGATGGATTTGGCAATGATCGCCAGACGTTCGTCCATCGCTTCCCGCCCGACTTGCAGCGTGTAGGCGATATCTGCGAGACTTGTATGCGGGTCGTCCAGCTCTCTGATTGCAGACAGTAGTCTTTGCGCCTGCTCCTCCAGTCTTTCCTTGTTCTTGGCCGATAACACGACCATGACAGGTATGTCAGGATTCAGGGATTCAGGAGCAGCTTGCAACGGACTAGTCTCTCCTGGAATATACTCTTCGATGACCACATGAGCGTTAGAGCCCCCTGCCCCAAAGGCCGATACTCCTGCCAGCCTTGGGTATTCTCTGGTTTCACCGTTGATGGCAACTACAGGTCTTTTCCATTCTTCTAATCCCTGCTGAACTTTAAAGGGGCTGTCGCTGAAGTCTATATTGGGATTTAACGTGCTTGCATGCAGTGAAGGCACTAATTGCTTATATTTCAATTGCAAAAGCACCTTTGTCACTGCGGCGATACCGGCGGCGCTCTCACAATGCCCGATATTTGACTTCGCTGAACCGATTGAACAGAACTGCTTATCGTTGGTATATTCCCGGAAGGCTTTTTGTAGGCCTGCAATTTCAATCGGGTCTCCCAGGGGAGTTCCTGTACCATGGGCTTCTATATAGCTAATGGTTCTGGGGTTGATTCTTGCCTCCTTAATTGCCTGCCCAATCACACCAGCCTGTGCATTGGGGTTGGGTACGGTATATCCGTTGGTTTTCCCCCCGTGGTTCACCGCAGTTCCTTTGATAACCCCATATATGCGGTCTCCGTCTGCTATGGCTTTGGCTAGCGGCTTGAGCAGCAATGCTCCGACACCTTCTCCCGGTACATATCCGTCTCCCTGTCCGAAGCTTTCACATTTCCCATTGCTCGATGCAAAACTTCCCTGCCCCAACAATAGGTACTTGTTAGGATGGACAGAAACGTTGACCCCCCCTGCTACCGCCAGCTCGCATTCTCCATGCTGCAATCCGTGACAGGCCAGATGGATTGAAGTCAGTGACGAGGAGCACATGGTATCTACTGCGATACTTGGCCCTTGAAAATTACAAAAATACGATACCCGATTGGCAACCGCCGAGGCATTCCCGAAAAGGCCAATCATCCTTCCTTTGGCTTGTTCCTGGGCTCCATAGAGTTGATATTCATGGTACATCACCCCGACGTAAACCCCGACATTTCCCTCCATGCCGCCAAGCTCTCGATCTGCACAAAGGGTTTCTCTCGTATACCCCGCATCCTCTATGGTTTCATAAACGCATTCCAGGAATAAGCGCTCCTGTGGGTCCATCGTTTCCGCTTCCCTTGGCGAAATATTGAAAAACAACGGGTCGAACCAGTCCACCCCATCGATGAATCCTCCCCACTTACTATAGGTCTTCCCGGGCTTGCCTCTGTTTTCATTAAAGTACAGACTGTGATCCCAGCGCTCCTTGGGAATCTCTGTAATGCAGTCCTTTCCATTCCTTAGGTTTTTCCAGAATTCGCGGATACCTAATGCTCCCGGATATCTTCCTGACACTCCGATAACTGCAACGTCCAATGCCTTCTTCTCCAGATGTGGCTGTGGCTGCGTACCTGTCGGGAGAAGCCATGAACGCCTGCGATTAGCCGATATTGAGACCAAAGGCTCTACTGCTTTTATAGATACTTTTGGCCCTGCATCAGGAGTCGTATGCTTCTCCTTCGCCTCTAAAACATCAATCAGCCGACCGCGACACGATTCAAGAAAATACCCCGTCAATGACCGGAGATTCTGGTATTCAAAAAATAATGTTTTCGGCAGTGAGCCGAAAGTCTTTTCCAATTCATTGGTAAGCTGCATAACCAGTATGGAGTCAATACCATACCTGTCCATAGGTGCGTTTGCATCTATACTTTCAGTTGGCAGCTTGATCACGGTTGAAAGTAGTGTTTTCAAATAATCTTGAGTTTTTTCCCTTAGCCATTCTTCGCCAATAGCCGTGGCTTTTCCGCTTTCCATTCCGGATCGGCCTGAGGCTTTAGTTTCCGAGGTCGGTCCCAGAATTGCCTCTTTAATCCTTTCCGGGTACCCTTCGATAACCATAACCTGACTTCTGCCAGAAGATAGGCTCTGATACAAAGCTTTTATTCCATTCTCTGTTTGCATAGCAATCATGCCCAGGTCTTGCATTGCCCTTTCCGTTTCCGGGTCGACATGCATGCCTCCATCCTTCCACAGAGGCCAGTTTATCGACAGCGTTTGTCCCTGGCGCTGCTTTGCTGTCACCAATGCATTTCGATAGGAGGCATACGCATCCATAAAGCCATTGGCAGCAGAGTAGTCAACCTGCCCTACATTGCCAAGGCTTCCAGCGCCCGAAGAAAATAAGATAAAGAAATCCAGAGGCAGGTCTCTGCTGGCCTGATCCAGACGGATCAGCCCTGAGACCTTCGGAGCCAGCACTTCTCTAACCTCTTCTTTGGTCTTTTTGATGATGAAGTTGTCCCGTATTACTCCTGCTGTGTGCAAAATACCGTTAAGACTGCCAAATTGCTCGACGATGCCGTGAATTAGCCCGGTGACCGCTTCCTTTTGACCCACATCCGCCTGTCTGTACTCTACATGACCGCCCAGTGCTCTCAGTTCGCTTAACAGGGTCTGTTGGTCCGCCGAGAGTAGCGACCGTCCAACCAGTACGATGGTGGAGTTTTTCACATTGCATAGAATGTCCTTGGCAAAAATCAGTCCCAGGCCGCCCAAGCCGCCCGTAATGAGATAAATCCCCCCATCTTTCCACGGCTGGGCCGCATCTTCACGCGAGGTTTCAATTTCTTGCCAGATTAAAGCCTGTCGCTCGTCCCCATGGTATCGTATCCGTTCGTCATGCCGACCTCCCCAATTCTCCTGCAGTTTCTCAATGATTCCATCGGGGCTATTCTCTACATCAAGCGCATCAAGCTCAAGTAGCTGACCCATGACATTCGGATTTTCTTTTTGAGCGGTTTTCAGCATTGCAAAGAGCCCGGAATAAACCTGTTGGTCATTCCGGGCAGGGGTTGCAATCTGTATCAAAACTTTCTTTTTGGACATGTCTAGCAGGATGTTTTGCAATTCTTCAAATATCTGAATGGTATAATCTTCAAACCGCGCATCCAAATCCATGCTAGAGGACTGTAAAACAAGGCAGCGGGCACCGTCCATGTGGGCTTCCATATCCTCTCTGGCAATACCTTCAACTTCGCACAGGATCACAACATGCTGGATATCGTCGGAAGCGTTCACCCCTGCGGTGGCAGCCTGCTTCTTCCAGACGGGCTCCAGCATCAGTGTACCCATATGCTCAGCGCTGCCTGCTTGCTCCAATCCACCTTCCAACTCTCTGGAAGAAAGTCCTTTGAACTGCACGCAAATTTTTCCGGTCTCATCGCACAAATCAATATGCACCACGCTCAATCCATTCGACGTCTCTTCACTTTGGCGTGAGATCCGGGCCCACATCACAGGAGTGCATTTTTCGAATATCTTCAGTTCCTCCAAGGCAAAGGGTAAGGCTGGCTTGCCTGCAAGCAAATTTTCTTCCGAACCCATGACCAAGCCGATGGTGGCCTGCAAAGCGGAATCCATCAAAGCCGGATGCAGTACAAATTCATTTTGGGTATGAAGTACATAAGATGGCAGAGACAGCTTGGCCAGCACGTAATCCATTCCTCGGAAGATTGCCTCAATGCCGCGATGTGCCGGTCCATAGTCTATCCCCATGGCTCTGAAAGCTTCATAGCATTGGCTTGAAGAAAATGGTTTGCGGGTACATTCTGCCTGTAAGACATTCAGGTCCAGATGCTCTGGTTCGCCAGCCCTCTCCAACACGGCCATCCCCTGACTGTGTATAATGCCTTCAGCGTCGGCTCCTTCCACCCCGCTGCATATTTCAAACGCAATCTCTCCATTGTCCTGGGGATATAGACTGATGTGTACCCTGACCGGTCCGTCTGCTACAACCACAGGCCGGGCCCATACGATATTTTTCAGCCGAATATGGGTCTCACCTTCCACTACGGCCCCCGCTGCCTCTTCTACAGCTGCTCGCACCATCTCGAGGTAGGCCACCCCGGGTAATGTTTGTTGACCCTTGATTCTGTGGTCTGACAGGAAAAATTCCCGGCCTGTAAAGGTGGAGCCATAGCGTTGTCCGGAGAGGTCGGAAATATTCTGATGCAACAAAGGATGAATTTGGACGGTTATAGCCGGATTTACACTATCCTGACCAGTGTCTGTCTCGGGCAACCAATAGCGTTCCCTCTCGAAGGGATAGGTTGGCAGACTGATTCGTCTGGGCTTGATATCTCCATAAAGTGTATCCCATTCAATGCTTGCGCCATTGGCCCACAATTTGGCCACTTTATCAAGTCTTCTCTTCTGGAACCAGGTTTGAACCAGGGTCTCTGTGTCTTCGTCCGAATCAAAGAGTTCGATTCCGTCTCCTGCATTGTTCACATGGCCGGTCAGCAGCTCTTGCGATGAGTTCTCATTCACAAAACGATTCAGTTTGTCTATCAAATTCCCCCTTGAGTCCGTCAAAAACGCGAGACGCCAGTCCATGGCCTCTCTTCCCGCTTGCAGGGTATAGGTCAGGTCGGTCAGATTAACACTTTCGTGCAATTTAACAAAATCCATCATATCTGCTGCATAGGTTTTCAAGGATTGTTCGCTCTTAGCGGACAACACAAATAGAACCGGGTTGTCTTGATCCACCGGAGCCGTGTTTGCCTCAAAGACTGCAGGAACATATTCTTCAATCACCATATGAGCGTTAGTGCCGCTGAACCCGAAAGAACTTACGCTTGCGCGCCGGGGTACTCCCGGTCCGTGCTCCCAGCTCTGCAGCCCGGTGTTAATGTAAAATGGGCTATCCTCCAAAGAAATATGCTCATTTAAGGATTCGAAATGGATGGTAGGCGGCAATTGGCGGTGCTTCATGGCCAGCAGTACTTTCATCACACTGGCCACCCCGGCCGCAGTCATCATATGTCCCATATTGCTTTTCAGTGATCCCAGCGCGCAATAGCCCTTTTTGCTTGTATAGGATCGGAATGATTCCGTAAGTCCCTCCACTTCGATCGGATCACCCAGCTTTGTTCCTGTCCCGTGGGCCTCGACCATGGAGATGGTTTCGGGATGAATGTTAAACCGTCGGTATACGTCTTTTTCCAGCGAGATTTGTGAATTTACACTTGGAGCGGTTATGCCGTTGGTTTTTCCATCCTGGTTTACTCCCCATCCCCGAATAACTCCATATATGGAGTCCTTGTCCCTGATTGCATCAGAGAGCCGTTTTAATAAAATAACCCCAACCCCTTCTCCGGGGACAAACCCGTTTGCACGGGCATCAAAAGTAAAGCATCGGCCATCCTTGGACAGCATTCCCGCCTTGCTGGTCATAACGTGCATACCCGGCCCTGCCATAACCATGACTCCGCCTGCCAAAGCCAGGTCACTTGTCTCTAATACGAGACTGTTGCAAGCTTCGGCAATAGCCACCAGAGAGGAGGAGCAGGCGGTATCAATAGCCAGACAAGGACCTTTCAAATTCAGCAGGTACGAAATTCGGGCCGATAAAATCGAAGTCGCCCCTCCCATGAGGGCCTGCGCATTTAATCCCTGCCCGCTCATGGACCTCCCATAATCACTGGCTGCACAACCTACAAAAACACCGCAGCGGCTCTCTGACAGTGAGACTGGATTCAATCCAGCATCTTCAATGCATTTCCAACTGCTTTCAAGAAACAGGCGCTGTTGAGGGTCCATCATCTCTGCTTCCACAGGAGATATATTAAAGAATAACGGGTCAAATTTGTCTACATCCTCTAAAGCACCCATCCATTTGCTATAGGTTTTTCCCTGAGCCTTGGGATCGGTATCGTAATATTCCTCGATTGACCATCGCGTTGAAGGAATTTCCGATATACAATCCCTACCCTGAGCCAGATTGTCCCAAAATTCTTCTAAAGTCTTGGATTTGGGAAATTGTCCTGCCATGCCAATAATCGCGATAGACTCCTTATGCTCCTGGCCGTGCGGTATATCAGGCATGGCTTTTATAGCATCAGCATGCTTGGCCAGTTTGTGCGCATCATTGCTATTCGGCAGCTGTCCATAGGCGAATTGAATCCGTTCCTTAACCTCTTGTTGATTCACAAACGTTTTGTCCTGCATTTTTATTTCTTTCTCAATCGTAGCTGCCAGCTTTTCTCTTATCGATTGGGACATATGGTTTTTCAGTTCAATTAAGGACTCCCTAGGAGACTCGGACAGTTTTCTTGCCAGCTGCATGGCGTACGACACCACTTCATTTCTCGGCAGGACTGGAAAAGGAACCCCTTTGGTTTCCAGTTCCGAACCGCTATATCTAGTACCTGTAAATAAAATTTCCTGCGCCATGCTGACTCCGAATTTCTCAGGAAAAATTAGTGTTGATCCCGCCCCGGGCGTAAAGCCGTATTTCATAAAGTTAGTCGTATAAATGCTTTCCCGGCTCATCACGATAAAATCACAAAACATCCCCATACACCAGCCTGCGCCAATCCCATGTCCCTGCATGGCAGCAATCACGGGCAGCTTGCAATCCAGCGCTATCTTGTAAACATTGGTATCGCTATATTTCGCCTTTCCCTCATGGATAGCGAGCAGTCCTTCTTGTGTGCCTCCTGTGGCAAAGTAGGTGCCATATCCCGTCAGAATCACAACTTTATAATTCTCGTTAGCCTGCACCGTCTCGAACGCCTGGTTCAGGCCAATAATCAGTTCATCGGAAAATGTATTTTTGTGCGCCGTGTCCTTCATGGTCAATAGGACAATCCCATGCTCAAATTCCTGCAATTCAACTACAGACTGTACCTTCATTTTGCAGCCGCTTGTCCTCTGTCCATCTTCCGGCCCGTGAAAGTTGTCCAATGGCTGCAGCGAAAGTGCTGGTCCTTCTGATGATTCCTGCGAACTAGCTTCCATAGATTCATCCGGGGACCCGCCGATAAATTGAAGCAATTGTTTTTCGGCATCTTCAGAATTTATTTCCCCTGTCTGCACCGCACGAAAAATATCTTTTGAATCCATAAAAATGCCCTCCTAGCTGTATGAAATAGGACAAATACCATGTTGGCTATCTATGAGTGTAATTGGTTGAATAATCGGTCAGCCTGTTCAAAATCCAACTCTCCCTGCAACACCTTCTGTATCAATGCTTGCATGGGCTGGTTGGAATTCGGCTCTACAGGTGCTTGATTGGTATCTCCCGCCGACTTGCTCAATTCCTTCGCCAGGAATTTGGAAAATTCTTTAATGTTAGGATAGTCGTACACTCTGGTTGCTGAAATAGCTGTTCCAAACCGTTTATTCACAGCCTGTACCCACTCTACGCCTATAATTGAATCCAGTCCCATATCAATAAATTTATCGTCCCGGCCAATATCCTTTTCATTCATACTCAAGGATTTCGCAAGACTTTCTACCAGTTCCTTCTCCAATGTTTCTATCCGTACAGCTGGCGGCGCATATGCCAACCGCTTGACTTCAGTTCTGGCTGCGGGCTGCGGCGAAGAAAGCTTGGCCTCAGGTTGCGGCGGAGCAGACATGGGTTCGGGTAGCCTGGATTCGGGTAGCTTGGGGTCCGGCAGCTTGAATTCCAATAGTTCGGCTGGCTTTTCCGGTTTACCTGCTACCATCTGGACGTCAGAAACGGGGCTCAGCAAAATGCCCTGCGGTTTTTCAGGTATTTCCGCAAAAGTCTGTCGCTGCAAGTTATCGTTGCTAACATTCATTGCAGGAGGGTTGGAAACAGGCTCCTGTACCGATCCAGCGACCACAGGGGGCTCCGCCTCAACGTCCCGGGATTCGCTCCCGAACGTGGAGATCCAATAGCTCTCCTTGGCAAATGGATAGGTCGGCAAACTAATTCGGCGAGGTCTGGCATTCTCATAAAGCCTGTTCCAATCGAAGGGCAGGCCCTTAACCCAAAGCTCCGCCAGCTTAGTATACTTACCCTTGCTTATCCAGCTATCCACCATTTTTGCCATGTCTTCATCTGCTTCAAGAACAGCCAGGATGTCTTTATTCTTCTTTGCCTGGCCCGAATATAGCCCGTCGATATCCTCATTCCCCGCTAAAAAGCCCTCCAGTTTTCCTGCAAGCTCACTGGTAGACCTAACGATTACTGCTAACCGTTCTTCCATGGCTTCCCGTCCCACCTGCAGGGTAAATGCTATATCCGCCAGGCTGGTTTGCGAGTATTCCGGCTCTATGAGTTCAGCAAGCAGTCTTTGCACCTGCTCGTACAGTCGCTCTTTATTTCTGGCCGACAGCACGACCATTGCCGGATTTTGAAATGTGATGGCTGCTTGTCTCGTCTCCTGCTCCTCTGGGATATATTCCTCAATGAGCACATGTGCGTTGGAGCCTCCGGCGCCAAAGGAGGAAATACCTGCTATTCTCGGGTATTCAACCGTCTTCCCGTTCATGGTGACGACAGGTCTTTTCCACTCTCCCAATTCCTGCTGAACCTTAAAAGGGCTATCGCTAAAATCGATATTCGGGTTTAGTGTTTGTGAATGCAGCGAAGGAACGATTTGCCCGTATTTGAGCTGAAGGAGCACCTTTGTAACTCCGGCAATCCCTGCCGCACTCTCACAATGCCCAATATTTGATTTTGCCGATCCGATTGCGCAAAACTGCCTGTCCTCCGTATATTCCCGGAACACTTTTTGCAATCCGGCGATTTCAATAGGATCACCTAAAGAAGTCCCGGTGCCGTGCGCTTCAATGTAACTGATGGTTCTGGGGTTAATTCCTGCTTTCTTAAAGGCCCTTCCAATGACACTGGCCTGTGCATTGGGATTCGGAACCGAGAACCCGTTTGTCTTCCCTCCATGATTCACTGCGGTTCCCTTGATGACCCCATATATATGGTCGCCGTCTGCAACGGCTTTAGCCAGCGGTTTGAGCAGCACAGCCCCTACGCCTTCTCCCGGCACATACCCGTCTCCGCCTTGTCCGAAGCTTTCGCACCGCCCCTTGCTCGATACAAATCTTCCCTGCTCAAGCATCAGGTATTTGTTCGGATGAATGGAGACGTTCACGCCGCCGGCAATGGCAAGCTCGCATTCGCCTTGCTGCAAGCTTTGACAGGCCAGATGAATGGTCGTCAATGAGGAGGAGCACATCGTATCCACAGCCATGCTCGGCCCGTGGAAGTTACAGAAATAAGATACCCGGTTGGCAATGGAGGCCGAATTGCCAGGAACAGCAATCATTCTGCCCCTGGCTTGTTCCTGGGCTCCATACAGCTGATATTCCTCATACATGACCCCGACAAAAACGCCCACGTTCCTATCCAGCCCAAGGCCCCGTTCCAGTCCAAGCGCTTCCCGTGTATAGCCTGCATCCTCGATCGTTTCATAAACGCATTTCAGGAACAGACGCTCCTGAGGATCAATGATCTCTGCTTCTCTGGGAGAGATATTGAAAAACAGCGGATCAAACTGATCTACACCTTTGATAAAACCTCCCCACTTGCTGTACGTTTTTCCCGACGGATTCCTGTCATCGTCAACGTGCATGCTGTGATCCCAGCGTTCTTTGGGGATTTCCGTAATGCAGTCCTTCCCATCGCGCAGATTGCTCCAGAATTCCCGAATGTTTTCTGCATCGGGATACATACCCGACAAGCCGATAATGGCAATATCCCTCGATTCGCTTGCCCTTTCAGGTTGTGGTTGAAATTTTGTCTGAACCGGCATGACACGTGATGGCCTCCGGCTGCCGGAAAACGGCCTTCCTGGGCCATTTTCCACTGTAGAAGGCTTGAATTCTTCCACAGCGTCGACCTCTGTCTCTATTCCAAGCAATTTAATCAGCTGCTTCTGGTGAACTTCAAGAAAGTATTGGGTCAATTCCCGGATATTCTGGTATTCAAAAAATAATGTTTTGGGCAGTGTTCCGAACGTTTTCTCCAACTCACGGGTTAGCTGCTTAATCATAATGGAATCAATTCCATACTTCTCCATGGGGGCATCGGTTTCAATCTGCCTTGCCGGCAGTTTGATGGATGCAGCGAGCAGTTTCTTTAAATAATTTGCCGCTTTTTCGGCAAGCAGGTCTTGTTCGATGACCGAGCCCATTCCGTTTTCCACGATCATAGATGAGGCATGTGCAGCCTGATTTAGGGACGGCTGCTGCAGAAGCACTTCTTTAAGCTGACTGGCATGCCCTTCCAACACCATCACTTGATCCTTTTCGGAAGCCAGGCTCTGATACAAAGCCCGGATTCCTGTGCCGGTCTCCATAGCCAACATCCCCATCCCCTCCATGATTTTTTCTGTTTCCCCGTCAATACGCATTCCGCCTTCCTTCCATAGCGGCCAATTGACTGAAATCGTCCGCCCCTGGCGCTGCTTTCGCTCTACCATCGTACTGCGGTACCCGGCATAGGCATCCATAAAGGCATTGGCAGCAGCATAGTCTGCCTGCCCTATATTCCCCAGGCTCCCTGCAACCGATGAAAAAAGGATGAAGAAGTCCAGCGGAAAATCCTTGCAGACGTGGTCCAGATTCACCAATCCCGAAACCTTTGGCGCCAAAACGTTTTGCAATTCCTCCCTTGTTTTTTTAATCATGAAATTATCGATAGCCACTCCAGCGCTGTGAACAATTCCATCCAGCTTCCCAAACTCTTCCTGAATATCCCGAATCAAATCTTCAACTGCCCTTTTATCGGCGACATCAGCTTGCCGGAATACTACCCTAGCACCTAAAGCCTCTATCTCCTCAATCCTTGCTTTGGTGTCACCGCGGAGCGGGGAGCGTCCGACGAGAATTAAAACGGCATCCTTGACCTGTCGCGCCATTTCTTCGGCCAAAATCAAACCGAGACTCCCGGTTCCGCCGGTAATCAAATATACCCCCCTGTCCTTCCACGGCATGCTAATCGCTTCCCCTGAGGCTTTAATTTCCGTCCATGAAGCAACATACCGTCTACCCGACTGATAGCGGATATGTGTATCTATAGAGCTGCGACTGTTTTCTTGCAGGATGTTTATAATACCTGCTGCATCCTGCTCCACATCCATTTCTATCAACTGACCAGCCAATACGGGATTTTCCAGCCACGCGGTTTTTAAGAGTCCGTACAGTCCCGCGAATACCTGCTGATGATCCTGTACCGGAACGACAAGCTGAATCAATGTTCTTTCTTTGGAGTGCGTTTTAAGCCTATGTTGAATTTCCTCAAACATCTGTGTCGCATAAGTTCTAAACCGTGCATCAATGCTTTTCTCTTCGGATTGCAGGATGAGACAACGCACCCCGTTCATCTGCGATTCAATAATTTCCCCGGAAATATATCCCGGTTCGCATAAAATGACCAGATGCTGTTGATAGTCAGGCACTGTTCCTTCCAGGGCAATTGCTTGTTCTTCCCATACAGGCTCAAGCATCAAAGTCTCAGGGACAGTCGATTTATCTGATTCCCCTGTTCCTCCCTCAGAGACTCGTGATGAGAAGCCTTTTATCCTCACACAAACATTCCCCTGACCGTCACATAAATCAATATCAAGCTTTTGCAGCGGGCCATCTTGCCTGCTGTCTTCACTATAACGGAGCCAAGCCCACATTTCTGATGTGCAGCTGTTAAACACCTCAAGCTCTTCCAACGCAAACGGTAAAGCCGGCTTAATGGAACCTATACCGCCAGACAGGCTGACGGCACCTGCGCCCATCATCAAGCCTATGGACGCCTGAAGAGCGGAATCCATCAAACTGGGATGCATCACAAACTGTTCCATAGTATGGTAAACAGAGGAAGGCAAGGATAACTTTGCAAGCACTTGACCCGCCCCGATATATACCTTCTCAATTCCTCGGTGTCCCGGTCCATAGGACATCTGCATTTCTGCAAACGCCTCATAGCACTGACGGTATGAAAGGGAGCCCAGGCTGCACTGTTCCCGCAAGGCTTTAATATCTATGACAGGAACCTCGGCTACCGGAACAATCGCTGCGCTGCCTTCACTATGCACCATCAGTTCCGCGCCCGTCCCACCAGACTCGCTGTAGATTTCATAGGCGATATTCCCGTCATCTTGCGGAAAGAGCCCGATATTTACATCAACCGACTGCTCTCCAACCACAACAGGCCGGATCCAATCCACATCTTTTAATCGCACACATGTCCAATGGTCTTCCTGAGTTCCTGCGACCTGTTCCACTGCAGCCCGCGCCATTTCAAGGTAGGCCACTCCAGGCAAGAGCTTCTGTCCCCTTATCACATGGTCAGACAGGAAAAATTCTTCCCCCGTAAAAGTGGAGCTGAACTGCAGTCCATCAATATCGGACGTATTTCGCTGGAGCAAGGGGTGAATGGCGACTGCCGCCTCCCGTTTCAGTAGCGCATTGTTTGCTCCTGTCCGGTTATGGATACCGGTCATACAATATCGTTCTCTGGCAAAGGGGTAGGTTGGCAGACTGATACGGTTCGGTTTAGCCTCTCCGTACAACAAGTCCCAGTCAAAAGCTGCCCCTTTTACCCAAAGGTCTGCGATTTTGCCATAGCTGCCTTCACTAACCAGAGCATCCATCGTCTTGCCCGCACCCTCTCCATCTTCCCGGGCTCTATTTTCTTCTCTATGGCGTTTGGCCTGCCCCACGTATAAGCCGTCGATACCTTCCCGGCCTTCCACAAATCCCTTCAATTTCTCTTCAAGCTCTCTGAGAGAGCCTGTAATGCAAGCCAAACGTTCCTCCATCGCTTCGCGTCCCGTCTGAAGGGTATACGCTATATCTCCCAGACTGCTGTCTGTGAACTGACGCTCCCCGATTGCAGCCAGCAATTGATGTGCCTGTTTCTGCAGTTGTGCTTCACTCTTGGCTGACAGCACCACAATAGCCGGTTTTTGGGCAGTAAAGGTAACTGAATGTTGCTCCAGCTTTCCAGGAATATATTCTTCGATTATCAAATGGGCGTTGGCACCCCCGAATCCAAAGGAGCTGACACCCGCTCTCCGGGGAATATTTTCCCCTTGAGTATCCCGCTGCGGCTTCCACTCACGCGCCTCCTGGACGATATAGAACGGACTGCCTTCCAGTTTTATATAGGGATTAATGACATCGCAATGAAGGCTTTTGACCAGCTTTTTATGCTTTAACTGAAGCAGTACCTTTATGACGCCCGCGATTCCAGAAGCCAGTTCCAGATGTCCGATGTTGGTTTTCACCGAGCCCAATCCGCAATGGGATTCTGTGATCCCGGGTCCCTCTGTATTCTCATAAAGCTCTTTGAAGGCTGCTTTCAGCCCGTTGATTTCAATCGGATCACCCAGCTCCGTGCCTGTTCCGTGGGCTTCAATGTAAGAGACCGTCCTTGGGTCGATATCGGCCTTTGTATATGCATTTACCAACAAATCCGCCTGAGCCCTCGGATTGGGCGCTGTCAGGGAATTCGCCCGGCCTCCGTGATTGACGGCAGTCCCCCGGATTACCCCATAAATATGATCTCCAGCCTTCTCCGCATCCTTCAGCTTTTTCAGGAAAAGCATACCGGCCCCTTCACCACGCACGTAGCCATTGGCCTTATTAGAAAAGGTTTTGCATCGACCATCCTCACACAGCATCCCTGCTTTATTGAAGCTGATATGAAGCTCAGGTGTGATCATCACATTGACACCGCCCGCAATTGCCATCTCGCAGCTTCCATCCTCTATAGCCCTTACTGCCCGGTGAATGGCCACCAGTGAACTGGAGCAAGCCGTTTCGACAGGTTCGCTCGGACCATGAATATTGAGGAAATAGCTCATGCGATTAGGCCCTACCGACGGTGCCATACCGCTGGAGGAATACGCCTCAACACCCACGTTCCCCTGATAAATCATACCGCTGTAGCCGCTGTTCGCGGTGCCTACAAAGATTCCTGTGCGGGTTCCCGACAGACTCCCTGCCTGAATGCCTGCATCTTCAATCGCCTTCCAGATATAGGTCATCAACAGGCGCTGCTGCGGGTCCATGAGTGCGGCTTCCCGCGGAGAAATTCCAAAGAATAGAGAGTCAAACTCATAAATCCCGTCAATAAATCCGCCCCACTTGATATTGGTTTTATTGACCTCTTGCTCAGGATCACCGTAATAGGCCTTCCAATCCCAGCGATCTTCAGGTATTTCAGTGATACAGTCCCTACCTTCCTCAAGATTTTTCCAAAACTCATCTACATCCCGGGCCATGGGGAATATCCCGCTCATTCCCACGATGGCAATAGGTTCAGGAACAGCCTGAGTCTGTTGCGGCATGGACAACACATTCCTGCTTGCAAATCGGGAACCCTGCCGTCTACCGCGGTTGTATTCTTCCCTATCATCCTCCATGGCCTGTACAGCAGGCTCAGTCCGGGCATGCACGGCAAACTGCTCGCCAAGCACGGTATTATATTCGTCCACCAAATATCTGGTGAAGTCATGAATCGTGGTATATTCAAAGAATATGTCGGGCGTCAGCTCAAGCCGGTATAAGTGATTGATGGTGTTGGTAAATTGCGTGAGCAGGATGGAATCGAAGCCATACTCACTCAGTTCTACATGTGCATCAATATCTTCAAGCTTGACTTTCAGCAATTTTGACACCGCCTGAATCATGGCGGCCTGCACCTTGTCCAGCAAATCCGGTACGGCATTGCTTTCAGGGGAAGCTGCTGAAACTCCTGCCGCCTTTTCAGGCTGCCTGGTCTCTGGAGTCGTTATTAATCCTGCTATTTTCTTCATTTTTGCGAGATTGCCTTCCATCACCAAAACCTGATCAACGCCCGCGATCATGCCACGATACAAGGCCTGAATGCCGGAAGAGGTTGACATGCCGCTCATGCCTGTGCGCTGCCTCACCAGCTTCTCCGTTTCCTCATCAATACGCATCCCGCCCTCTTTCCATAGCGGCCAATTGATGGATAGCGTTGGACCCTGGCGCTGCTTCGATGCGATCAAAGCGTTCCGGTACCCGGCATAAGCATCCATAAACGCATTAGCGGCAGAATAGTCTGCCTGTCCCTGATTGCCTAATCCTCCGGCTACAGACGAAAATAGAACGAAGAAGTCAAGCGGCAGGTTCTTACTTGCTTCATCCAGATTCACTACACCTAACACTTTGGGAGCAAGAACCTCCAGCATTTCCTCACTATTTTTTTTGAGTATACGGTTGTCGCGAATGACTCCTGCACTGTGAATGATGCCATTGATGCTTCCGAATTCCTCCTGAGTTTCCTGGATTAAATCGGCCACCGCTTGCTCCCGAGCCACATCGACTTGCCTGTATATTATTCGTGCCCCTAATGCCTCCAATTTCTTTATCTCAGCCCGCTTGCCCTCATCCAGCATAGAACGACCCGTTAAAATCAAAACGGCTTTATGAACTTTATTCAATATTTCTCTGGCAAAAATGAGTCCCAAGCCACCGACACCACCGGTAATCAGGTACACTCCGCCGTCCTTCCACGGGATACCCGCTGCTTCCTGAGAGATCTGAATTTCCTTCCACGAGGAAACCCACCGTTTGTCTTTCCCGTACCGGATCTGGATATCCTCGGGACTACGACTGTTTTCTTTTAAAATGTCTGTGATTGCTCCCCAGTCCTCATCCTGCCCCAGCTCTATCAACTGCCCTACCAGTTTTGGATGCTCAAGCCGGGCCGTTTTTAAAAGACCGGAAATTCCCGAAAAAAGCTGCCGCTCCCCCTGACCGCTCATGGCGATCTGGATCAGCACCTTGCCATTGGGTTTATCTCTGAAAATCCTTTGAATCTCCTCAAACACCTGGACGGCGCACCACTGGAACTGTTCCCCGATTCCGTTCCGATCAGGTTGCATTATCATGCATTGCACGCCATCTATCCGAGCTTCAACTTGTTCACGGGATATCCCGGACGGCTCGCAGAGTATCACGACATGGCGATCATATACAGGCATTTCAGCCTCGATGGCAATTCCTTGCTCTTTCCACACGGGTTCAAGCATCAAGGTACTGAAATTGGACTGTGCGTCCGAGGAAATTGAGTCCATATTCAGAATTGTTGATGAATATCCTTTTATCCTGACACAGATGGCTCCGGTTTCGTCGCTCAGGTCAATATCCAGCTTCTGTGCCTTATCTCCAGCTTTACTGTCTGCTTGGTAGCGAATCAGCGCCCACATAATGGAACTGCAATTTTTTATAATCTCAACTTCTTGAATGGCATAGGGCAAAGAAGGTCTGATCTCACCAGAACCCAGCGTCAAACCTATGGATGCCTGCAAGGCCGAATCTATCATACCTGGATGCAGGACAAATTTGCTTTGGTTGTCAGAAACGGAGGATGGCAAGCATAGCTTTGCCACGACTAGGCCCTCTCCTGCATACACCATCTCAATTCCCTGATGCCCGGGACCGTAATCTATCCCCATATCTCTAAAAATTCTATACAACTCTGCGGGATGGAAGCTTCGGCTGCATGCAGTCTGCAAGTCTTTAATATTCAGGGCAGGAACCTCCGCGACTGGTGTTCGGGCAGCACTGCCGTAGCTATATATCACAATCCCTGCATCAGCTTCTTCGCTCTTCCCATAAATCTCATAGGAAATCTCCTGATGATCATCCAGGAAAAGCCCGATGTGGAGCTGTACCGGTCCATCCTCTACAACAATAGGCCGTGCCCAAACCACGTTTTTAAGGCAAATTCCGGTCGGCCCGCCCTCACCTGCTCCTGTTGCCTGCTCCACTGCCGCCCGGGCCATTTCAAGGCAAGCAGCCCCGGACAGAACCTTGCGCCCATTCACCACATGATCCTCCAGGAAAAACTCCTGGCCTATAAAAGTCGAACTGAACCGCTGTTCCGAGAAATCGGAGGTGTTTTGATGCAGTAAAGGATGGAGCGAAGCAGCCATGACAGGAGTTATGCCTTTGCCTGCCTTGCTGTCAAGCTCAGGCGCCCAGCAGCGTTCTCTCGCAAAAGGATAGGTCGGTAGACTGATCCGGCAAGGCTTGATGTCCCCATACAGCTTGTTCCAGTCAATTGTTAGCCCCTTTACCCACAACTCCGCTATTTTTTTCAGTTTTCTCTTCTTGATCCAGGCTTCAAGCAACGATTGGGCATCTTCATCCGCCTCAAAGATCACGATCCCGTCTTTGCTCTTTTTCACCTGAGCCGTTAGGACGCCAGCAGGCAGATTATGATGAACGAATCCTTCCAGTGCTGTTAGCAAAGCCTCTTTTGAATCTGCTACAAAAGCCAGGCGGTAATCCATCGGCTCGCGGCTCACTTGCAGCGTATACCCCAGATCCGCGAGATTAAGATTTTCCCGGGATGCAATAAAACTCCTCATTTTTTCGGCGTACGTTATTAGTTGCTTTTCACCTTTGGCAGACAATACGAAGAGAACGGGATGATGGATATCAGCGGCTGTTGGAGATGCCGTTGTGCCAATCTCGGGACAATATTCTTCAATAACAAGATGGGCGTTCGTACCGCTAAATCCGAAAGAGCTCACAGCGGCACGCCTTTTGTTCCCGTGGGAAGGCTCCCAGGCGTTCAATTCTGTATTGACATAAAAAGGAGAATCATCAAAATCAAAATGCTCATTCGGGTTCTTGAAATTCATTGTCGGTACCAGTTTTCTATGCTTCATGCACAGCAACACTTTTTGCACGCTGGCTATGCCTGCTGCTGCCGAAGTATGCCCGATATTGCTTTTTACCGAACCTATGGCACAGTAGTTCTTCTCATCGGTTCTTTCTTTAAAAGCGGTTGATAAAGCTTCCAATTCAATAGGATCGCCCAGCTTGGTGCCTGTCCCATGCATTTCAACATAGCTAATGCTATCGGGCTCAATCTGATATTTGTTGTATATTTCCCGCTCCAGCTCAATTTGGCTGTTTGTGCTTGGAGCGGTAATCCCGTTGGTTTTTCCATCTTGATTGATTCCGGACCCGATAATAACCCCGTATATATGATCCCGATCAGCTTCAGCATCCTTCAGCCGCTTCAGAACCAGCGCCCCTACTCCTTCCCCCGGAACAAAGCCGTTGGCGCTATTGTCAAACGTTTTACACCGGCCATCCGGCGACAACATTCCAGATGCAGACATGCCTATATACGATTCAGGAGTCAAATATAACGACACCCCGCCAACCAACGCCATTTCAATTTCTCCATTAGATAAAGCCTGGCAAGCCAGATGGGTTGCCACCAGGGATGAGGAGCACGCCGTATCCACGGATATGGCCGGACCTTTCAGATTAAGAAAATAAGAGATACGAGCCGCTGCAATAGCGTTGCTGTTCCCGGTAGTATTGGTGAACTGCGCTTGATGCTTGTACCGCAACATACTATATTCATTATTTAAAATTCCAAGGTAAACCCCGCATTTTTTATTTCCCAACTGCGAGCCACTATAGCCTGCATCCTCAACTGCCTTATAGGCTTCCTGCATGAAGATGCGCTGCTGGGGGTCCATTCCTTCCGCCTCGGTAGGAGAAATATTAAAAAATAACGGATCAAAATATTCCATATCCTCTAAAGCACCCAGCCATTTGCAATTGATTTTACCCTCTTGCGCCGGACGAGGATCATAATACGCGTCTACATTCCAGCGGTCCTTCGGGATTTCAATAATGGAATTTTTGCCTTGAGCGAGATTATTCCAATATTGCTGTACATCTTCCGCACCAGGATATCTTCCCGAAATCCCGACAATTGCAATTGCGTCTTTATTTTCCGAAGGCATAGGCGATGAATCCTCTGCTGCCTTTACCAGGTGGAATGGCTCGGAAGCCTCTTTAGGCGATAGCCTCGGAGAGCATTGCATCGTGCCGGGCCCCGACGAATGGACTTCTGCCTTAGGCTTACTCGTGTCGGGGACTGGGTCTAAGGTGTTTAAGGGCCGTTGATTGAAGCTCCCTTCTTGCTTATTGATTTCTTGTGCCAAAAATGCAGCGAATTGGAGAATGGTCGGATAGTCGTAGACCTTGGTCGCTACTACGGATGTGCCATATCGTTTATTCATGTTTCGAACCCATTCTACGCCTATTATGGAATCCAGGCCGATATCTATAAAGTTTTTATCCGCCTCAATCTCGCTCCGTTCCATATACAAAGCTTCTGCCAGACTGGCCGTCAGCTCTTCCTGCAAAAGCTCTGCCGAGGCGCTGCACTCAGCCATGCTGGCCTGCGCCTGCTTTTCAATTGATATCGGCATCAAATTCACCTGAATGGAAGCCTCTGCCGATTTCTCCGGCTCCAATGCAACGGATGGCAGTGAAAGCTCTGCGGGAGAATGATCCAGAGTAGACACGGCCGAGAAGGACGCAATGGATTTGCTCAAACTGCCGCCCAATTCCTTCTCTACAAATTTGCTAAAATCCCGGATGGTTGGATAATCGTAGACTTTTGTCGCTGTGATGGATGTCTTGTAATGCTTGTTAATGCTTCGAACCCACTCTACGCCTATAATGGAATCCAATCCAAAATCAACAAAGTTCTTATCCGAATCAATCTCGCTCCGATCTATATATAAAGCCTGCGCAAGGCTTGTTGTCAGCTCCTCCTGCAATATTTCCGCCGATATCGCAGGGGAAATAGACGCCAGCGCTTCCGTCTTCTTCTCATCCTTTAATGTGTGCAATGTCTCCTCCAGTGAAGTTAACATGATCGTTGTCCCCTCCTGGTTGGCAGACTTGCTTAGGTGCGGCTGACGGTCCGACAAATTCCGTAAGGATATTCCGTTTGGCTTTTCAGAACAATTCAAAAAACCGGATTGTATTGGGATTTCGGGCTGCATCACATGAGATTGGACGGAAACTGCCTTTTCCTGAGCGTCCATAGAGACACCGTCTACAGAAGAGACTCTGTCTACAGATGGGCTTATAATATCCGTGATCCAGTACCGCTCCCTCGCAAAAGGATAGGCTGGCAGGCTGATTCGCCGCGGCTTGGCATCTCCATAAAGCTGGTTCCAGTCCATCGCCAGTCCCTTGACCCAGAGATCGACAACCTTCGAATACTTCCTTTTCCCTATCCAGGCAGCGATCATCTTATCCATGTCTTCATCTTCTACCAGCGCCGTCAGCGCCTCCTTATTCCGTTTGACCTGGCCCCGGTACAGCTCGGGGATACCGTCCCGGCCTTCCAGGAATCCTTCCAGCTTGTTCACCAGCTCCTGCATGGACCCTGCAATCACGGCAAGCCGCTCTTCCATCGCTTCGCGTCCCACCTGGAGCGTGTAGGCCATATCGGCCAGACTACTTTCGTTTAGCTGTCCTTCCCCGATGACGGTGAGCAATCGCTCTGCTTGCTTTTTCAGCCGTTCTTCATTTTTGGCCGACAATACGATGATCGCTGGCTTTTGGACCGTAACGCTTATCGCCTCCTTCTCTTCTGGAACGTACTCTTCTGAAATGTATTCTTCGATGATGACATGCGCATTCGATCCTCCCGCTCCAAACGATGAAATCCCGGCAATCCTCGGGTATTCCCGCGTCTCTCCACCAATCTCAACCACCGGCCGTCTCCATTCTCCCAGCTCCTGCTGCACCACGAACGGCGTCTGACCGAAATGGATGTTCGGATTCAATTCCTGTGCATGCAGGCTGGGTACCAGCGTCCGGTTTTTCATCTGCAGGACAATTTTCCCAATCCCTGCGATGCCCGCCGCCGCCTCCAGATGTCCGATGTTAGACTTCACGGACCCAATGGCGCAGAATCCCGTGTCCGTCGTATCCTTCCTGAATGCCTGCGTCAGACCTGTCACTTCAATCGGATCCCCCAGCTCCGTGCCTGTCCCATGGGCTTCAATATAGCTGACCGTCCGGGCATGTACCCCCGCTCGCTCCAGTGCCGTCCGAATCAGCTCCCCTTGGGCGGTCGGGCTTGGCACGGTATAGCCGTTGGTCTTGCCTCCATGGTTGATGCTCGTCCCCCGGATCACCGCATGGATGGGGTCCTCATCGGCAATCGCCTTCGACAATGGCTTGAGCAGGACGACTCCCGCGCCTTCTCCGGGGACAAACCCGTTGCCTCCTTTGCCGAAGCTCTTGCACTGCCCGTCGGCAGACAGCATATGGTTGGCGCAAAGCCCGACATAGCCGAGCGGGTGGAGATACAGATTGACTCCGCCTGCAATTGCCATCTCGCATTCTCCCCGGTAAAGATGCTCACAGGCTTCATGAATCGCGGTCAGCGAGGACGAACACATCGTATCGATCGGCATGCTCGGCCCTTGCAAATTAAAGAGGTACGAAATCCTGTTTGCTACCGAACTAAAGGATGTATGGGGATATACTTGCGCCCCTTTCCTCCATAAATCCAATCCGTACAAATCAAAACCCGTTTTGGTAATCCCGGCAAATACGCCTACCCGGCGGTTATGCCGCAACGCAAGCTGTTCCCGGGTGTAGCCCGCATCCTCCAGTGCTTCCCAGCAGGCTTCAATGAACAGCCTTTCCTGCGGGTCCATACCGAGTGCTTCCCGTGGCGCAATATTGAAAAAGCGCGGATCGAATTCTGCAAATCCTTCGATAAAGCCCCCCCATTTGCTGTAGCTTTTTCCATTCGCCGCCGCTTCCTGTGGATCAGGATGAAAGAACCCTTCCAGCGCCCAACGTTCGTTCGGGATTTCGGCGACACAGTCCTTTCCTGCTTTTAGATTTTCCCAATATTCGTTCATGTTCCCCGATCCGGGATACTTTCCAGCCATTCCAATGATCGCTATGGGTTCACGGCTTTCCGCTGCGGCAGGAGTTTCCACTGCGGCAGGCTTCGCCAAGCTTCGAATCGGCTTCGCTGTCTCCTTCACCGCAGCCGGCACGGTTTCTTCTTCGGCGCTCCGCGGTGCCGCAGGTATTTCCTCTACAGGCCGCAGGTCATGGCTCATCCCGACCCACCGCATGCACTCCTGCGGGTATTCCGCCACAAAATATTCCGCCAAGGCACGCAAGGTCTGGTACTCATAAAACAGCGTCTGCGACAGCTCTCCAAAGAAGCCCGCCAGCTTGGCATTGAGCTGGGTAATCATGATGGAGTCGATTCCATAACTCTCCAACGGCTCATGGGCTTCGATGTTGTCGACGCTTAGCCGAGTCACCTCTCCCAATAGCACCTTGAGACGGTATAAGGTTTTATCGTAGAGCAAGCCCGCATCCAGCTTAGGCGCGGTTGCCTGGTTAGGTACAACTGTCTGGACAGCACGGACGACACCGGCCTGTGAGACGGCTTTCGCCAGGTTAGCCTCGATTTTCCCGGGCTCTCCTTCCATGACCAGCACCTGCTCCTTGCCGGAAGCTAGGCTGTCATACAACGCCTTGATGCCTGATCGGGTCTGCATCGCCGTGATGCCCATGTTCTGCATCATGATCTGTTCCGTGTCCGCATCGATCCGCATCCCGCCCTCTTTCCACAGCGGCCAGCGGATGGATAACGTCCGCCCTCGCCGTTGCTTGGTCCCCACAAGGGCATTTCGGTAATCGGCATACGCGTCCATAAAGGCATTGGCGGTGGCATAGTCGGCCTGTCCCGGATTGCCCAAGCTGCCCGATATGGAAGAAAAGAGCACAAAGAAATCCAGATCCTGACCGCTGCTCGCCTCATCCAGATGAACCAGTCCGCTCACCTTCGGTCCCAGCACCTCTATAAATTCTTCCCTTGTTTTCTTGATGATGAAGTTATCGTGAATCACCCCTGCGCAGTGAATGATCCCCTGCACACGCCCAAATTCCTCTTGAATACTGTCCAGCAAGCCGATAACCGTCTTCCTGTCGGTGATATCACCCTGCCTGTACACCACGCTGGCACCTGAAGCCTCCAGCTCCTTCAGCCGGGTCTGCTGACCCTGGTCCAGCGGCGACCGCCCCGTCAAGATCAAGGTCGCCGCTTGGGTTTGCCGGACGATCTCTTCTGCAACCAGCAGTCCCAGACTGCCGGAGCCCCCGGTGATCAGATAGATGCCACCGTCTTTCCAGGGAAGTCCTTCTTTTTCCCCGGACGGATCGAGCCTGCTCCAGAGCGCGGTTTTCCGTTGACCGTTCTCATAGCGAATCCATCCATCCACCGGACTTCGACTGTTGTCCTCCAGCTTCGCCAGGATGCCTTCCGCCTGTTCTGCCTGCTCCACTTCGATCAGCTGTCCGATGAATTTCGGGTTTTCCAGCCGGGCTGTCTTCAACAGTCCCGAAAGTCCCGAAAAGAGCTGCCCTTCCCCCGCGGTCCACACGACCATTTGGACCAGCACCTTTCCCTCAGGCTTGTCTTTGAGTATGCTTTGGATGCTCTCAAAGGCCTGGGCCGCATAGGTCTGAAACCGTTCATCTACCCGGCCTTTCCCGGTTTGAAAAGCAAGCACCTGCACGCTCCCGCTCACTTTCGCTTCGAGCTGCTCGTGCAAGGCCTCGCCCGGCTCACAAAGCAAGACTATTCGCCGATCATAGGCGGGGGCTTCGGCTTCCAGCGGTACATCCTGCTCTTTCCAGGCAGGCTCAAATAGCAGTGTACGGCTATTCGCAACCGCAGGCGCTTCCGCGATCCTAACGGCTTCCGCTGTTCTGGTGATCGTAAATTTCGGTTCACTTTCTGCCGCTATGTCGCCGATCATTTTTGTTTCACTTCCAGGCGCCCAATACTGCTCTTTTGCAAAAGGATAAGTCGGCAGCGAAATCCTGGAGTATTGTTCATTTGAAAACAAACGCTCAAAGTCTAACGAATATCCCTGAACATACAAATCTGCAATAGTAGTCAAAAGTTCCAAATACTCGCGCGCATCGCCTGTATTCTGACAGCTTTGAATACATTCATCCCCGTATCTTTTCAAAGACGTTTGTATACGTTGTTCTTTTTCGTGCAGTTCAGCATAATAAACTTGAGAAGCACTGCCTTTTTCCAGCCACTTTTTAAGGGACATGACAAGCTCGCCTTGATTGCGGGCAACACATGCAAGCCGATGGTTGCAGTGCTTTCTCCCAAGCAATAATGTATAACTCATATTTCCGCAGTCTGCCGTAGGCTCCTGTTCGCAATATGCAATCAGTTGCTCTACCTGCTGGCGTAATTGTTTTAAAGTCCGTGCCGATAATGGAATTAAATAACCCGGTTTTTCAGAATGTCTTCGTTCCGTCTTTGGAGCCTCTTCTATGACCATATGGACATTGGTGCCGCTGGCGCCAAAGGAACTGACCGCTGCACAGCGTCTGGCTCCAGGTTCTATCTCCCAGTCCTGTAGATGGGTATTGACATAAAAAGGACTATCCGCAAACTGAATATTCGAATTGCCTGACTGGAAATGAAGTGTAGGCGGAATTTGTTTATGCTTTAAAGACAATAGCAGTTTGATTACTCCTGTAATTCCTGCCGCTATTTGCGTATGGCCGATATTCGTCTTAATAGACCCTATCGCGCAATATTCCTTCTTGTCAGTATACTTTCTAAATGTTCGCGTCAGTGCCTGATATTCAATTGGATCTCCCAATTTGGTACCGGTCCCGTGTGCTTCCACCATCTGTATTTGCTCAGGGTGGATATCAAATGTATCGTATACATATTGCTCCAGTCGCTCCTGAGATTTCTGGCTTGGCGCAGTAAGTCCATTCGTGGTGCCGTCCTGATTGATTCCCGAGCCTAAAATCACTCCATGGATGTGGTCACCATCGGCAACAGCTTCATGAAGCCGCTTGAGCACTACCGTGCCAATAGCCTCTCCCGGAACCATTCCATCTGCCCTGTCATCAAAGGTATAACAGCGCCCCGAACGGGACAGCATTCCTGCTCTGTCACCATATAAATAGCAGCGAGGGGTAGTATGAATATAGACACCGCCAGCTAAAGCCATATCCGTTTCCCCGGTCCATAAGCTTTGGCAAGCCAGATGAACGGCAACTAACGAACTGGAACAAGCTGTATCTACAGCTATGGCCGGCCCGTGAAGATCCAGATAGTAGGAGATTCTAGCGGGAATTACGGAACCCATATGGCCCCAGAGCGCTTGCGGAGGCAGGTCTTCACCCAGCAATTGTTGATAATCTCCTTCCGCACACCCTACATAAACTCCGCATCGGCGGCCCTGCATCCCTGAGCCCGCATAACCTGCATCCTCCAGAGCATGCCACGCTTCCTCCAGAAACAATCGCTGCTGCGGATCCATGTAGGTCGCTTCCAGTCCCGAGATATTGAAAAAAAGCGGATCAAACTTATCAATATCCCCCAAAAAGCTGCCATGATTGCAGTAGCTTGCATGTTTTTCCTGGTATTTTGAAAGATCCCACCGGGTTACCTCTTCCACTAAATCGTCGCCATGCTTAAGGTGATTCCACAGCTCATGTACATTTTCAGACTCAGCAAACCGCCCGCTCATTCCAATAATCGCAATGGGCTCTCTTTGCGTTAAAGCTTTCTCTTTAAACTTCTTTTTGCCCCCCTCCTGCTCAACGGATACACCTGCCGTTTGAACCGGATTAGGAATATACTTTGTGTCTTCAAATTCTTGGATGCCGCGACTTGCCTCTTCCTCATCATCTATTTGATCAGCGTTTTGGCCCAAGGCTTGTAAAACTTTATCGCCATATTGGTTTAAAATGCATGCCGTCAGTTGTTTTACCGAGCTGTAATCGAAGATGTCGGTAGTTTGCAAATGAATCCCCAGCCCCTGATTGACAGCCTGCACAAAGTTGACGCCAAGAATGGAATCCAATCCATAATCTGCGAATGACTCATGAATATCAATCATAGTAAAGTCTACATTCAAAGCCTCTACCAGCTTCTCTACAATAAGCTCCCTGACATACTCTTCAGCCATCTCGTCGGTCACATCAGTTACACCCGTACCTGATCGAATTTCTCTGTCATACGGTTTCTTTTGAGACTCGCCGTGTTCAAGCTCCTGTTTGTTCTGAATCATACCATCGCTTTCAGCCACAATAATTTGTTGGCCTATATCATGTGCCTCCTGAGCTGGGAAAAATATCGACCGGAAGCCCTCCATTTCCAATACCTTTTTCCAGCTTTCAGGATATAACCCGGGAGAGCCTGGAATGCGCAGTTCCGGGTCATTATAAAGCCACCATCCCTCCAAAAGGCCAAAGGATAGATGGTTTAACAGAGAGTTGCCGCTGATTTCATTTATAAGAATCAAGCCGTTTTTTCGCAGCGCCGCTTTGACATTGCGTAGCGTTTGGCAAATGTTCCTGGTGGCGTGCAATACATTGGTAGCAATCACAATATCATATCCACCTGTGTCGATACCTTGCCCCTCAACCGACTCTTCCACATTAAAAATCTGATAGGTCAGGTAAGGATTTTGTGGACCGTACTCTTTTTGTGCATGTAATAAAAATGCTCTGGATTTATCGGTATAGCAATATTCCTGAATATGCTCCCGATAAGGTTTAAGCTTCTGGAAGACCATAGCGCTGGTGCCTCCAGTGCCTGCGCCAATTTCAATGATTCGAATCGGCACCGACGGGTCATGCTTAAGTCGCTCATTCAGATAGGAGACTACAATATCACCCAGCACTTCATTAAAGTAATCTGCTGCAGGACTGTTTTTATAGATGCCTTCCACCAGCTTCATGGAGGAATTAGGGAAAACAATGTCGGTGGCAGGTATTTTTCCGGTCAAAATTTCCGGCAGTTTGCGCAATGTTGATTCTACCAAAACTACCCAAGCTGAAAGATCCGGATTTTTCAGCCATGCCCCTTTCTTCCATTCCCACTCCTTCCATACAGCCTGCAGATCAACCGAAGCGGTATCCGCTACGCTATAAGACTCTCCGTTACAGTAAAAATACTGATGCCGTGCCAATACTTCTATGCTTTCTTCAAGCCAACGATCGTATAAATCCAGTAAAGCTGTTTTTGTTTTAAAGTCCGCGAGCATAGCTTTCTTTTCCATATTCGCATATGGACATAATCCCATCCATTGCAAGTGGCCCCATAACAGCCTGTACAAGATATCATTCATTTCCTTCATCTGTAAGCCTCCTTTGCCGATTTAGTCCCTCCGTCGCTTCATCCTGTTCCGAGTAAGCTTTGTTGTCGACCGTAGTCGAGGGCATTCTTTCGTATTCAGCCGCTAGATAAGAAGTATCTGGCATCTTCTTTATTTTTACACTGGCGGAAATATGGCTCTGGATATTCTGGATATACGAAGGAATAGCTTTGGAATATGGAGCAGCGCCTTCCTCCGCATTTATTTCCGAAACACTTGCCGTTTTCGCAAGTGTCTTTTGGCCAATGAACGAATCTGTTGGCTTTACAGCATGTGCAAATTCAATGGAAGCCGACTTGGTTTTAATATCCGTAATCCAGTACCGCTCCCTTGCAAAAGGATAGGCTGGCAGGCTGATTCGCCGCGGCTTGGCATCTCCATAAAGCTGGTTCCAGTCCATCGCCAGTCCCTTGACCCAGAGATCGACAACCTTCGAATATTTCCTTTTCCCTATCCAGGCAGCGATCATCTTATCCATGTCTTCATCTTCTACCAGCGCCGTCAGCGCCTCCTTATTCCGTTTGACCTGGCCCCGGTACAGCTCGGGGATACCGTCCCGGCCTTCCAGGAATCCTTCCAGCTTGTTCACCAGCTCCTGCATGGACCCTGCAATCACGGCAAGCCGCTCTTCCATCGCTTCGCGTCCCACCTGGAGCGTGTAGGCCATATCGGCCAGACTACTTTCGTTTAGCTGTCCTTCCCCGATGACGGTGAGCAATCGCTCTGCTTGCTTTTTCAGCCGTTCTTCATTTTTGGCCGACAATACGATGATCGCTGGCTTTTGGACCGTAACGCTTATCGCCCCCTTCTCTTCTGGAACGCACTCTTCTGAAATGTATTCTTCGATGATGACATGCGCATTCGATCCTCCCGCTCCAAACGATGAAATCCCGGCAATCCTCGGGTATTCCCGCGTCTCTCCACCAATCTCAACCATCGGCCGTCTCCATTCTCCCAACTCCTGCTGCACCACGAACGGCGTCTGACCGAAATGGATGTTCGGATTCAATTCCTGTGCATGCAGGCTGGGTACCAGCGTCCGGTTTTTCATCTGCAGGACAATTTTCCCAATCCCTGCGATGCCCGCCGCCGCCTCCAGATGTCCGATGTTAGACTTCACGGACCCAATGGCGCAGAATCCTGTGTCCGTCGTATCCTTCCTGAATGCCTGCGTCAGACCTGTCACTTCAATCGGATCCCCCAGCTCCGTGCCTGTCCCATGGGCTTCAATATAGCTGACCGTCCGGGCATGTACCCCCGCTCGCTCCAGTGCCGTCCGAATCAGCTCCCCTTGGGCGGTCGGGCTTGGCACGGTATAGCCGTTGGTCTTGCCTCCATGGTTGATGCTCGTCCCCCGAATCACCGCATGGATGGGGTCCTCATCGGCAATCGCCTTCGACAATGGCTTGAGCAGGACGACTCCCGCGCCTTCTCCGGGGACAAACCCGTTGCCTCCTTTGCCGAAGCTCTTGCACTGCCCGTCGGCAGACAGCATATGGTTGGCGCAAAGCCCGACATAGCCGAGCGGGTGGAGATACAGATTGACTCCGCCTGCAATTGCCATCTCGCATTCTCCCCGGTAAAGATGCTCACAGGCTTCATGAATCGCGGTCAGCGAGGACGAACACATCGTATCGATCGGCATGCTCGGCCCTTGCAAATTAAAGAGGTACGAAATCCTGTTTGCTACCGAACTAAAGGATGTATGGGGGAATATGTGCGCTCCCTTCTTCCATAACTCCGGCCCATAGAGCTCGTAGCCCGTTTTGGTAATCCCGGCAAATACGCCTACCCGGCGGTTATGCCGCAACGCAAGCTGTTCCCGGGTGTAGCCCGCGTCCTCCAGTGCTTCCCAGCAGGCTTCAATGAACAGCCTTTCCTGCGGGTCCATACCGAGTGCTTCCCGTGGCGCAATATTGAAAAACAGCGGATCGAATTCTGCAAATCCTTCGATAAAGCCCCCCCATTTGCTGTAGCTTTTTCCATTCGCCGCCGCTTCCTGTGGATCAGGATGAAAGAACCCTTCCAGCGCCCAACGTTCGTTCGGGATTTCGGCGACACAGTCCTTTCCTGCTTTTAGATTTTCCCAATATTCGTTCATGTTCCCCGATCCGGGATACTTTCCAGCCATTCCAATGATCGCTATGGGTTCACGACTTTCCGCTGCGGCAGGAGTTTCCACTGCGGCAGGCTTCGCCAAGCTTCGAGTCGGCTTCGCTGTCTCCTTCACCGCAGCCGGCACGGTTTCTTCTTCGGCGCTCCGCGGTGCCGCAGGTATTTCCTCTTCAGGCCGCAGGTCATGGCTCATCCCGACCCACCGCATGCACTCCTGCGGGTATTCCGCCACAAAATATTCCGCCAAGGCACGCAAGGTCTGGTACTCATAAAACAGCGTCTGCGACAGCTCTCCAAAGAAGCCCGCCAGCTTGGCATTGAGCTGGGTAATCATGATGGAGTCGATTCCATAGCTCTCCAACGGCTCATGGGCTTCGATGTTGCCGACGCTTAGCCGAGTCACCTCTCCCAATAGCACCTTGAGACGGTATAAGGTTTTATCGTAGAGCAAGCCCGCATCCAGCTTAGGCGTGGTTGCCTGGTTAGGTACAACTGTCTGGACAGCACGGACGACACCGGCCTGTGAGACGGCTTTCGCCAGGTAAGCCTCGATTTTCCCGGGCTCTCCTTCCATGACCAGCACCTGCTCCTTGCCGGAAGCCAGGCTGTCATACAACGCCTTGATGCCTGATCGGGTCTGCATCGCCGTGATGCCCATGTTCTGCATCATGATCTGTTCCGTGTCCGCATCGATCCGCATCCCGCCCTCTTTCCACAGCGGCCAGCGGATGGATAACGTCCGCCCTCGCCGTTGCTTGGTCCCCACAAGGGCATTTCGGTAATCGGCATACGCGTCCATAAAGGCATTGGCGGTGGCATAGTCGGCCTGTCCCGGATTGCCCAAGCTGCCCGATATGGAAGAAAAGAGCACAAAGAAATCCAAATCCTGACCGCTGCTCGCCTCATCCAGATGGACCAGTCCGCTCACCTTCGGTCCCAGCACCTCTATAAATTCTTCCCTTGTTTTCTTGATGATGAAGTTATCGTGAATCACCCCTGCGCAGTGAATGATCCCCTGCACACGCCCAAATTCCTCTTGAATACTGTCCAGCAAGCCGATAACCGTCTTCCTGTCGGTGATATCACCCTGCCTGTACACCACGCTGGCACCTGAAGCCTCCAGCTCCTTCAGCCGGGTCTGCTGACCCTGGTCCAGCGGCGACCGCCCCGTCAAGATCAAGGTCGCCGCTTGGGTTTGCCGGACGATCTCTTCTGCAACCAGCAGTCCCAGACTGCCGGAGCCCCCGGTGATCAGATAGATGCCACCGTCTTTCCAGGGAAGTCCTTCTTTTTCCCCGGACGGATCGAGCCTGCTCCAGAGCGCGGTTTTCCGTTGACCGTTCTCATAGCGAATCCATCCATCCACCGGACTTCGACTGTTGTCCTCCAGCTTCGCCAGGATGCCTTCCGCCTGTTCTGCCTGCTCCACTTCGATCAGCTGCCCGATGAATTTCGGGTTTTCCAGCCGGGCTGTCTTCAACAGTCCCGAAAGTCCCGAAAAGAGCTGCCCTTCCCCCGCGGTCCACACGACCATTTGGACCAGCACCTTTCCCTCAGGCTTGTCTTTGAGTATGCTTTGGATGCTCTCAAAGGCCTGGGCCGCATAGGTCTGAAACCGTTCATCTACCCGGCCTTTCCCGGTTTGAAAGGCAAGCACCTGCACGCTCCCGCTCACTTTCGCTTCGAGCTGCTCGTGCAAGGCCTCGCCCGGCTCACAAAGCAAGACTATTCGCCGATCATAGGCGGGGGCTTCGGCTTCCAGCGGTACATCCTGCTCTCTCCAGGCAGGCTCAAATAGCAGTGTACGGCTAACGGCAACCGCAGGCGCTTCCGCTGCTTCGGCTCTTGCTGTTTTTGCTCTGGCTGCTCCGGCCTCAATCTCCGGAGCCCAACAGCGCTCCTGAGCAAAAGGATACGTAGGGAGACTTGCCCTTTTCGGTTTGATATCGTCATATAATAATCGCCAATCTATATGGAAGCCTTTGGCCCACAACTCTGCCAGCTTGTTCATTTCACGAGTTGAAATCCACTTGCTCACTAATTCCTTAAAAATTTCTTCCTGTTCAAATAATTGCACTGAATCTTTTAACTGATTGTTTTCTCCCCGCCAGCAATTCTCGATATGTTCTTGTCCATTCGCGAACAATTCCAGTTTTTGCACCAGCTCGCTTGTATTTTTGACGATAAAGGCTACTCGATTTCTCATTGCCATTCGTCCTGCTTGCAGTGTAAAGGATACATCCGACAAATTGACTTCTTGACAAGCTGCCAAGAAAGCTGAAAGTTCTTGCGCATACGCTTCTAGCCGATGATGATTTCTTGCAGATAATGGAATCAGATAGACAGCAGCATCGTTCACAAAGCTGGAATTCAAGCGCTCTGATTCAGCATTGGATACGAATTGCTCGAAAATAGCATGAGCGTTAGTTCCGCCTATTCCAAAGGAGCTTAGCGCCGCCCGGTGAGGAGTCGACGCGTGCTCCCATTTTTGGAGGCTATCAACAACATAAAAGGGTGAATCGGGCAAATTGAGTTCGGAATTCGGTTTTTCGTAATTAATCGTAGGCGGAATCTCGTTATGGTATAAGCTTAAAGCAACTTTAATGCACCCCGCCAAACCTGCTGCGGTATCCAGATGCCCGATATTGGTTTTGACCGACCCAATACCGCAAAATTGTTTTTGGGTTGTATACTGCCTGTATGTCTCGTTTAAGGCAGCAAATTCAACAGGGTCCCCCAGTTTTGTTCCGGTTCCATGCGTCTCGATATAACTGATGGATTCGGGATGAATTCGGGTTGATTCTAACGTCTTCTGAATAACCTCAGCCTGACCTTTGACACTTGGAGCATAAAACCCTAATTTGTCGGCCCCATCGTTGTTCACACCTACTCCCCGTAAAAGCGCATAAATATGGTCACCGTCTCTAACCGCATCCGGCGCTTTCTTCAGTAGAACAACCCCAACCCCTTCTCCGCCAATCATTCCATCGGCCGACGCATCAAAAGCTTTAACATGTCCATCACTGGAAAAATTCAAGCCGGGTTGATGCACATAGCCTACACTGGTAAATGGAAAGATCGTTGAGGCTCCGACCAAAGCGTATTTTGCTTCGCCGGATAGCAGGCTTTGCGAAGCTAGACGCAACCCCACTAATGAGGAAGAACAGTTCGAATGCACAAACAGACTCGGACCTTTAAATCCCAATTTATGAGAGATCATGGTAGGAATTGTCCCACCCTGTGCTAAAATCCAGGTTACATATTCATCCGCGTTCTTCAGGACATTAGGCGATTGCGATGCCAAATTGGGAATATATGCTTGATAGAAGCTGCTGCTTGCCGACATAAACACACTGGTGTCAGGAATTTCTTTGGAAACATAGCCAGCATCCTCAACAGCTTTCCATGAATGCTGTAACAGCAATTTCATCTGAGGATCCATAAACTCTGCATTTTTCTGTGAAAAGTTGAAAAACTCAGGGTCAAAAAACTCTTTCCCCTCAATCGCGCTTCGTCCGGCAACATAGCCTGGATTCCCGACGATTTCCTTTTCCAGCCCTAATCCAGCCAGTTCTTCCTCGGAAAAGAAGCGGACACTCTCAACCCCTGCCCGCAAATTGCTCCAAAACTCAGCATGGTTTTTGGCCCCCGGAAAATAGCATGAAATTCCTATAATTGCGATACTATCCTCAAAATAATCCGGGTATGGTGGCTTGCGGTCATCTTCGCCCGAATCCATTTCCGGCAAGGCTGTATTTTCATCTGTGTCTGTTTGTTCTGGTGTATCTGATTGTTCTGGTGTATCTGGTTCTTCCGATGCAAAAGCAACCTCCTCGCTTTTTGCTTCTGTAATGTAAGCACTGAGCTCCTTAACTGTCGGATACTTGAACAGTGCGGTCACCGAAATATCGCAACCCAGCATTTCGTTGATCGTTCCAATCATCTCTGCTGCCGAAAAAGAATTTCCGCCTACGTCAAAGAAAGCATCATCCGTACTTAGATCGTCAACATCCAGAAGCTTTTTCCATATGGTTAGAACCTTATGTTCAACATCCGATTGTGGTAAATGGATTTTCCTTGCTGTTGTCGCCAATCCGATCCTGCGATTCATTAATTCTTTCCGATCTATTTTCCCATTTGGAGTCAAAGGCAGCTTGTCTAGTTCGATAAAAAATGCCGGTATCATATAATAGGGCAAAAACGCTTTTAAATAATCTCGTACTTCTTTCGGGTCAAAGCGGGATTTTCCAGCCTCGGAATTGTTTAGTAAACAGTAGGCAACAAGCTGCTTGTGCCCCCCCTGTTCCTTGGCAACCACCACACATTCATCCATTCCCGGATATGCTCTGACCTGACTTTCCACTTCACTCAGCTCAATCCGAAACCCGCGGATTTTCACTTGATAATCCATTCGCCCCACATACTCAATAGAGCCGTCCGAAAGCCACCTGCATAAATCTCCGGTTCTGTAGAGCTTTGTTCCCGGATTGAATGGGTTGTCTATGAACTTTTCAGCCGTAAGCACCGGCTGGTTCCAATAGCCTCTGGCCAAGCCGCTGCCGGAAATGAAAAGCTCGCCCGGGAGCCCTACAGGCACAGGTCTGAGGCGTTTGTCCAAAATGTAAATCTGGGTGTTTGCGATAGGCTTACCGATCGTAACAGGCTTGTCTGCGGCAATCGTTTGCATTGTGGACCAAATGGTCGTTTCCGTCGGACCGAACATATTCCATGCATCACAGTTGTTATGAACAAAATAAGATTTCAACGTTTCCGAAAGTGCTTCCCCACCGCAGAGAACTTTCATGTTCTCTTCGTTTTTCCACCCGGCTTGAAAAAGCATGGTCCAAGTAACAGGAGTCGCTTGCATGATTGTCGGTTGTATTCTTTGAATTTCCTGCTTAAGTCTTTCGGCATCCTTTGTGTTTTTAGAGCTGCAAATATAGCATTCGGCACCTTTAATCAAAGGCAGATATAATTCCAGCCCCGCAATATCAAAGCAATACGTTGTGACTGCAAGTAGTTTGTCCTGCTCTGTTAAGCCGGGCTTCTCTCCCATGGAGACCAGAAAGTTGGTCAACGCTTTATGCGGGATCATAACCCCCTTGGGTTTCCCCGTACTTCCAGAGGTATATATCACATATGCCAAATGGTGAGGCTGTACTTCCCGTTTGAGTGTCTTTCTGGCCTTCACATCACTTTTCAGATGATCCCAATCTTTATCAAGGACAATGCAGCTAACATTACTCCCTGCCAGGCGGGACACTTTCTCCAACAATCCTGATTGCGTAATGACAAGTGAAGCATTGGAATCCTGAAGCATATACTCCAATCGGTCTTCCGGATAGTCCGGGTCGAGCGGCACGTAGGCTCCACCCGCCATAAGGATTCCCAGCAGCCCAATCACCATATCGATAGATCGTTCCATGCAAATCCCTACAAGCGTGTCGGGGGTTACACCATGTTTCTGCAAATATAGGGCCAGCAAAGTGCTCTTTTCTTTTAGTTCCCGATAGGTAAGCGATTCGCCCTCATATACGACTGCAATAGCTTCTGGCGTTTTTCTTGCCTGCTTTGCAAATAATTCAGGTAGGCATTTGTCGGGATAACTTGCTTCAGTCGCATTCCAGTCATGGAGGATGATGTCCTTTTCCTCTTGTAAAAGTAATGAATGCTCCTCCAAGGCCCAAGTGGGATGGTTCATAATCGCTTCCGCTAATCCGATGTAACGCTCTGCCATCTGCACGATGGTTGTATCATCGAACAAATTGGAGCGGTATTTGATATTGAGTACCATTTCCTCTTCCTGCTCCTGCAGTTCCAATACCAGCTCATATTCACCCTCCTGGTGAATGTCTTCAACCCATTCGACGAAAAAGATATTTTTATACGACTTGCAAAGCTGCTGAAAGCTTGAAGTTTGAAGGAAATTTTGATAAGAAAAGGTCGCTTGAAAAACAGGCGAGCTCGTCTGCGTACGCGGCACATTCAATTCTCGGACCAGTGCCGGAAAAGGATACGAGGCATGGTCCATTCCATCAGCTACTGTCGTCTGCAATTTTTTCATGAAATCCAGGAATGTCTCTGTTGCCGACATCCGGCTCCGGATCGGAAGCATATTGACAAAATAACCGATTAACTGATCAAAACGCTGCTCCGGGCGCACCATGACTGGCATTCCAACAATGATATCTTCCTGCTCCGAATACTGGTTAAGCAATACCATATACATACTTAACAAGACTGTAGACAAGCTCGTATATTGTGCTTGGGCAAAAGATTTTACCCGTCTGACCCATTCAAGCGGAAGCCGCTTGGTGTAGGTTTGTGCTTCCACGCTTGGAACTAGAAAACCAGAGCGGTCATACGGAAGCTCAAGGGTTGGTAAAGCACCTGAAAGCTGTTGCTTCCAATAGGAACGATACTTCTCCCCTTCAGCACTTGCTAACATCGTTTGCTCCCATTCAACAAAATCGCTATAGCTTGCTGCGGGTGGTAACACTGCCGGTCTTTTTCCCTGTACCAAATCCTTATATGCATCCAAAAAGCTTTGAATAAAAATGACGAAAGAGCTTCCATCAAAAATAATATGGTGGATGACAACCAGTATAAAATGCTCCTGTTCGGATCTGGACATGAGATAAACACGCATCAAAGGGTCCTGTTCCAGTACGAATGGCTGCTTTGCCTTATTCCTAATGGAGGGAATTATTTCTTCCTCTTCCAAGGTTGAAATATCCTCTACATACACATGAAGCGGCTGCGTGGGCTGAAAGTTTTGATAAGGGTTCCCATTTTCCTCTTCAATCACACTTTTTAGAATGGGGTGCTGTTCTAAAACGATATAAAAAGCCTGTTGAACACTCTCTATCTCAATTTTCGTATTAAACCGGAGACATATCGGTACATTGTAGGCATTCATTTCAGGAGAGATTTTATGTAATAGCCACAACCCTTTCTGAACTTCGGAAAGCGGATTCCTTCGGAAGCTGTGCGGGATTGTCTCAGTCTTGACCTGTACAACGGATTTATCTGCCTCAACCTTTTGGGCTAAATATGCCGATAATAGTTGAATCGTGGGGTTCTCTAAAATTTCTCTTGCTTTAACCTTGATCGGATAGGACTTCTCAAGGCCGCGTATAAGCTTCATGACAAGAATGGAATCGATGCCATAGCCGTGAAGATTTTTATTCAAATCCATTTTCCCGTGCTCAAGATTCAGTTCCCGACACAAAAATTGCACCATATACTCCTGAATCTTCGACTGTACCAGCGGAACGGCATTTATGATATTCGAGCGTGATGTTGAGGATGCACTCCGATATTGATAAAGTGCTTGAAGCTCTTGCTTGATATAGGCACTACGGCAGATCTTTCTTTGGATTTTTCCGCTCCCTGTCTTGGGGATACTCCCCTTATGCAGCAAAAAGATATCGTAGATCTCAAGTTGATGCGTCTCGGATACGGCATTCAGTATGCTTTCGACCAGCCGTTTATATTCCTGCTCTTGAAGAGGCGTTTCGATTTCCTGTATAACGATTACCTTTTCCTGGCCATTCATTTCAGAGGAAAATACTGCGATGGGCAAGGTCAACTCCGGCATATTTTTTTTGATGGTCCATTCAATATCGACAGGATGATGATTTTTGCCGTGAATGATGATGACTTCCTTCTCTCTGCCGATGACATAGACATGATTGTCCGCAATGAAACCAAGATCGCCTGTACGAAAAAAAACGCCCTCTTTTGTATTGGAAAGGGCTGCCTCAAAAGTGCTACTTGTTTCTTCCTTCCTGTTTAAATACCCCTCTGCCATCCGTTCGGATTTAATCCAAATCTCTCCGATTTCCTCCGGTGAGCATAGTGTATGACTTTCAGGATGGACAATCCGTATTTGTGTCGGATCTTCGATCTCCCCGCAGCTGACTACGGACTTCGATTTGTTCTTCTCATCCGTATATTGGACTCTTCTTTGCTCCAGGCTAGGAATGTCCAAATTAAGGAACCTCATTGACTGTCCTGGCTTTATACTGGCAACAGGGCATAGCTCCGATAAGCCAAGGAGAGGACAAAATATATCCTCTTGAAGCCCCAAAGTCCGGAATGCATCGATGAAATTCTCGTAAGTTTCCTTACGAATAGGCTCACCTGCACATATAATCGCTTGAAGATGGTGAAGCGAATATTCCTTGATTGAAGCTATGTCCAATGTGGAGCAGCAGTAATCGAACGCAAAATTTGGCGCAGCCGTATGGGTAGCCTGATACTTGTCAATCATCTGAATCCAATGTTCTGGATTTTTAGCGAAGCCTTCCGGCGGGAGAATAACGCTCGATGCCCCGTTCAGCAACGGGACTAAAATATTGTTATGCAGTCCAAATGCATGAAATTGCGGCATCCAGGAAACAACACGGCTATTCCGGTCAATTCTCCATTGCTCGGCCTTGGCCTGATTCATCAAGCATTTGTGACTGACGATTACACCTTTTGGCAAGGATGTTGAGCCTGATGTATACATCAGAAGAGCAACATCTTCCGGCGCTGGCATTCTCATCCTTATGTCAACACCAACGGCGTCCTCTTGAGAAATTTCATCAATATTCAGGATACGGATCGAACGAAACTCCGGTCGTGTTTGGAAAAATGCTTTGAAGTCCGTATTTGTTATGATACACACGGCCTGGGAATCCTTGTAAATAGGCATCATCTTCTCAATGATTTTTTCATCCGGCTCCGAATCTGTAATCGGTGTAGGTATGGCCACGATATTTGTATAAAAACATGCCAGCATGCTGCTGATATATTCCAGGCCCTGTGGAAATACAAGAAGCACCCGCTCCTGCGCATTCAATTCTTTCAAAAGGACATTGCCCATAGTCTGTACTTGATGCAGCAGTGTATTTCCCGTAAGAAGTCGGGGACTCTGACCTTCTTTCTCAAAAGTGAATAACTCTTTTTCAGGAAATTGCCGGCAAGTTTCAATAAAAGAAGCGATCGGAATATCAAGATTCCATCTTTGGTCATGTTTTCGCGTCATTCTCCACCAACTCCTCAAAACACAAAATTTATATATACATGAGCTAAAGGCGTACCACCCTGTCCATTTTGAGCTGCTGTTCAAACCTGAAAGCATTAACTGAAGTGGCTTGATAAAATTAAGTCAAAGAAAAAACGAGTGATAAGCAGGACAATATGCCTCTTTCACACTCGTTGCCAGGTTCGCATGAACAACCGCAAAGGCGTTCAACGGAATCTCTATGGATTGAGATATACAGGTGCGGCAGCTTGCAAGACCGCGATTTGCATAGCTCATGTATATAAATTCGGTTATTTTCCAAACAAGTTGATAATTCGTTCTTTAACCTCCGCTTGATGAAAGGTCTTCTCATGCATGATCAGCTCTTGTTCTACGATTTTGGGGAGCTGCTCCCGGAGTGGACCAACCAAATGATCCTTTAACGTGATTAAAGAAAATCTGGGTTTCTCGGCTAGCTGCCGGGCAAGGTCCATTACATAGTTCATTACTTCTTTGCGAGGCAGGGTCGGGAACGGAACTCCCCTTTTCTCCAGTTCTGCGCCTCGGTAATTGCCCCCATTCAACAATAATTCTTCTCCTAAGCTGAACCCTAGTTTTTTGGGAATAATGTACGTCGCTCCCATTCCCGGTGTGAATCCGTATTTCATAAAATTAGTCGTGTATACACTTTCCCTGCTTAGGACTACGAAATCAGAAAATAGCCCCATGACAAAGCCCCCGCCTACTGCATGCCCCTGCATGGCAGCTATAACTGGGACCTTGCAGCCCAATGCAAGAGAGTAGATATTTTCATCGGTAAATCTTGAGACTCCTTCATGTATGGCCAACAATCCCTCTTGCGTCCCACCCGTGGCAAAGTAGTTGTCGTATCCTGTTAGAATTACAACTTTGCAGGTTGAATCGTCCTCGATCGCCTTGAACGCTTGTCTTAGTCCGTGGGTCATTTCAAGCGTAAATGTATTTTTATGAATTCTATCTTGCATTTTCACTTGAATAATGCCTCGCTCGATTTCAAGTAGCTCAACCACAGATTGTGACATTATGATTTTCTTCCCCCCTGCATCCCCTTCTTGTGGCAAGCGCCCCTCAGTCGGTCCACGGGAATTGTCCCGTTTCGACATACCGAAAAATGCCCTTAAGATTTTGAGGGTCTGAAAACACCTCTTGATTGGACGCCAATGCCAGTGGTTTACACTGACGCAAATCGTTGAGTTCATCCATAAAGCGCTTGTAGCGTAAAATTCCCTTCTTGCTCAAACGTCTAAGGCGTAATAAATGCTTGCGCAGCACTGTCTCGCTCTGAGCATCATATGCATCAACCAATCCCCATACATGGGCCTGTTGAACCAAAACCGGTTGCGTCATCAGTGTTAAATAATGTGCTTTTTGGAATCCAATCCTACGGACTAAAAATGGCAGAACGCAAGCAGGAAAAAGTCCGAACAGCAATTCCGACAAGCTGAACTGTGCCGTCTGATCGGCTATCACAATATCACTGGCAGCAATAAATCCGACACCACCAGCGTTTGCCTTTCCTCGCACATGAGAAATCGTGATATAGGGCCCCGTTGCCAGTTTTATCCATAGATCATACAAAGGCTCTGGACTCTGTTCATCTTCTTGTCCGATTGCCATGTTTTCACGCATTCCCTCAAAATCCGCTCCAAAACAGAACACCTCCGGCAAACCTTCCAAAACTACGATCGTAACCGACTTCTCACACAGCGCAAGCACATGCAAGCACTCCTCGATAAGGGTATTATTAATCGTATTATTTGCCTCCGGCCTGTAAAACCGTATATAACAAATCGACTCTTGAAACCGAACCTGGATCGTCTGATAATTCATGATTCCCACCTGTATTTACGGTGAAATTCATAGATTTCTTCCAGATACAACCGCTGTCTCCCTTTCCCGGAAGCTATTACCCCAGGAATCAATTGAAAATCCAGCTTCGCGTTACGGGTTCCAAAACGTACGGCGCCACTGCCTTTCAGCAAGGATTCATATTCATCCATAGATAATTGATAGCGGTCATCCAAATTACGCTCGATATCAAAACGCCGCAGATGTTCCTGACTTTGCGGCATCACAACCCCGCTATAAAATTCCGAGCAGCAGCCTGACCCATAGGAAAAACAGCCTATTCGCTTTGGAGAATCGAATGTGCCCTGATCAATCGTACCTGCCAAAGACAGGTACAAAGTCGCTCCCATAATATTCCCGACTCGTTGGCAATACGCCAACCCAGGCTTTACACGTTGTAAATAATCTGTCTCAATCTCATTGGGTTTGGCTTGAGTCGTTCTTCGCATCATCGTGCGATGCGCTCCTTTTACCATTCCGCCAAATGGGGTATGAAAGGCAAGATACTGAAAGGTATCTTTATAATTTACACCCTTCACCCGTTTTTGATATTCCAAAAATGCTTGCTCGCAACAGTCCAGATAGGACATTAAAGACAAATCTGCATCCCCAGCCTCACTGTCTGGAACTGGTCGGCAAGTATCCATCACCTCATAGCCGTAATATCCATTAGCGCCGGCATCGACTTGAAATACATAAGGGTTTTCACTAATGAGCATTGCCACGGCCCCTGCGCCTCCACTTGGCTCAGCATAAGACCAATCCTCACTCAAGACATCCCCTCCCTCAGCAGCAATGAATCGTGAAATATCAGTAGCAATGACTAGCGCTTTTGCTCCTGGCGAGACCTGGGAAAGAATAAAATTCACTGCCATTTGGAATCCGGCTGTACCCGAATAGCAGGCTTGCTTAAGCTCGAATAATCTGCAATTCCGATTCAATCCCAAATAGTGGTGAATATATGTACTGATTGACTTTCCAAAATCAATACCTGATTCCGTACAGGTGATAAGCATTTCAATTCGATTTTTTTCCGCCTCTGAAAGAGCGTCCACCAGCGGCTTTGCCGCATTAACTCCGAAGGTAACCGGATCTTCATAAGGCAGGGCAACTGCCTTTTCCTTCATTAATAAATTTTCAAATCTTGCAGGATCCAATTGTCTGTGTTGGGCTAATTGCATAACATCCAGATAGGCCGAGCCACCAAAAACGTTCATTGCCTCAATTCCCACGACAACCATAATCGTCCCCCTCTCTTAAATACCCGACTCACATTTTTGCATACAAATGGCCGTATTGATTCCGCCGAACCCCATACTCAGATTCATGGTATTGTGAATAACTGCTGGAATGGACTCATTCTTCACCCAGTTGCAGTCCACTCCGATAGGCTCCTGCAAATTACGGGTTGGGTGAAGCCTCGAATCCCTCATTTGCAATAAAGTAGCAATCATTTCAACAGTCCCTGCCGCGCTCAAGCCATGACCGATAATGGATTTGGTTGCATTGATGTAGGCATGTGACAATTTACAATCACGTAATGCCTTTATCTCTATCTCGTCTCCAACAATCGAGCCTGTCCCATGGGGATTAATATAATCAATCTCTTCTGGTAGCAGCTTCGCTTTCTCCAAAGTTCTTCTAATCACTCGGACCTCACCTTCGCAGGAGGGATTGGGATTCCGGTTGCGATCCATTCCCATATCCCATCCTGCAAGCTTGGCATAAGGTTTCTCCTGACGCCTCACCGCAGAATCGGACCGCTCTATGACTACAACCCCGCAAGATTCCCCATATATGAACCCGTCTCGCATCTTATCAAAGGGTCGACACGCCATTGCAGGTTCATCGGCATATCGATCGCTTCCCATGGCTCCCAAGGATCGCAACGCCTGGCATTCCATATACGAAATATCCATCAATGCTCCCATTGCAATACAAACATCGACACGACCCGCTTGAACCGCCTCAATCGCTTGAATAATCGCGACTTGCCCGCTCGCGGATGAGCCTCCAACGGTATATGCGAACCCTTGAATACCGAACTGCTCGGTACATAGTCCGCACAAATCAGTATCCATAAAGGAAACCCCATAGGTCGGCGGCACAAAGCACATTTTTTCCCGATAGGTCTCATAGGTCTGAAATAATTCCCGTTGCTGAAAATTGGAGCCTCCAACCACCAATCCAATGCGGCTCGGGTCGACGTTATCCAATTTGGCATCATCCCAGGCTTCTTGAAGGGTAACCATAGCCACCTGCCCTGAAAATGATGCTGTACGTAACATCCGCTTGGACAATGTCTCCGGATAAGACAGAGATGGCAGTTCCGCACCTATAAATGAAGCTTCTCCCCTCCTACCGGGACGCTGCATGACGCCAAAAGCATGCTGCCCTTTGAACAACGCCGAGGAAAAGGCAGCCTTCCCCTGGCCAATCGCAGAAGAAACGCCAATCCCCGTTACGACTAGCTCAGGCTGTTCACAATTTTGCATAGAGCGCATCTGTCAATTCTCCTATATTTTTGACGCCAGACAATTCGACGCGCGGAATATTCAGAGATAATGCTTCCATCGTCTTGTTAACAATTTCGGCCCGGTCTACCGAATCTGCACCCAGATCCACCAATCGATCTTCATACTGGAACATGTGATCTTGCAATTCTGGAAGCACTTCACTAATACAACGTTTAACGATATCAAATACTTCTTCCTTATGCATATTTGTATCCTCCTAAAAAATAGATTGGTTGAGACTCAACGAACCTGATATTCAGTAAGCATTCAAGCCCCTCCTATTTCCATTGCAAGAAATAGATATCAAGCTTGGCTATGATTAACTTTCAAAAGATGTCCTCTGTAAATGTTTCGACCTGCAGACAGATTGGATGAAAAACCGAATTAAAATTGTAATACAACTGAGAAGTATTCATACTCCATTCCGTCCTCCTCGGTGCTGCAATTGTGCAGATATAGTCACCCAACCGGTAAGACTGGGCAGCATACTGTGGAAAATGTGAAAATGTACTTCGGAAGTATTCATTCACAAATAAGGTCTCATTCATTTCAAGTACATGCAACGAGGTTGTAAAACCTGTACGCAATATTTTCGAAAGCGCCTCCTTTACCGTCCAAAAAACCGTCAATAAAACGGAGTACTCCTCTACTCCCCGCGCGGCAGAGATTCTTTCCTTTTCTCCCGTCGTCAACTGGCTTTCGATTGTCTTATTTCGCTTAGGATCAATTCTCTCAATATCAATGCCCATGGGATGCACTTCCGGAAAAACAACTGCTGCCCCGATCGAGTCGCAGTGGGTGATGCTCACCTGGTAGCTGGGAACACCAGTGACTCGCAGCACGGGCTGGCCGAAAACACCTGCCTTCACGCTTACGTTGCGCAGGTCAGGCTCGCTTAACAGCACCGAAGCTGCTTGTTTTGCACTTAGCCTGCCAAGCAGAAAGTTGGATTTCCGCCGATGGAATTCCAGACTCTCGAAGTAACTACACTCATCCAGATGAAAAACATTCCGGTCGAGGGGAGAGCCCGCATTATAATCCGCATACACAAAACTGACAGCAGCCTTCATCACGGCATCTTCTCGCTTCAACATGAGTTGCTCCACATACGAGGCCATGTACATATCTCCCTTATGAAGTCCAAATCAAAAAAGGCCTTCAAATCCCTTAAGGGTTCTGAAAGCTTCCTCATGGAGACTGATTTCCCCACGACTCCTCCATTTTAAACCTTGCTGATAATTTCCAAAGCCACATTCACCAGCCTAATATCACCCATAAATTCCAACTGAATGACTGCTTGCCTTTTATGTCTGTCTATCTTCTTAACGATACTGCTCCTTCCTTGAAGAGGTCCACTTATGATACGTATATTGTCTCCTTCAATCATTCCAGTGGATGATTCTATACAATAGCTATCATTGTATAAGCTCTCTAACACCTGTCTCTCGCAATCTCTCATCGCAGCTTTTGACTTCGAGTACCTCAATAAACGAATGATATCACTAGAAGTGTAAATCATTGAATTCGTACTTGTCAGGAATTGCAAGTCAGGTAAATTCGACTCGATAAATACATAGCTTGGGAACAAAGGAGCTAATTCTTTTTTTACTGTTCCTGCTACTTTAAAGAGCCTCTCTTGGAGTGGTATAAATGGTTTGTAAACTTCAGAATCCAGCCACTCATTAATAAGCTGTTTGACCTTCTCTTCCCTACCCGTTCGCACAAAAAACACGTACCAATTCACTTAACTCATCTCCTATAAACCGTACTGCCAAATCATCTCCTATAAAGTCTGCTGGCAATATACATAGCTTCGCCCTTTCACTTATCCTATCTGATAAGCTACCATCTCTCACGATATATCCCTTATTGATGGTTAACGTGACCCGCCAGCGATTAACCACAGATAAGTTCCTTTATTTTTCATTAAAACATATAATTGGAATAATGTTTTTTCATTATAATCCTCTGTTCAGTCTGTTGTCAATTACTAGTAATTGGACATTATTAGATTTCACAATTTTTTTGAAAGTCTCAATTGAAAAGTCATTATTTCTTTACAGCTTCATAGTTTCAGCGTTTGCTAAGTAGCCCTTTTATCCTTGATGCCTTGTGCCTGAATGTTTTTAAAATATAGGACTATCTTCTTTAATTTCACGATTTCACTCACCAATTAAAACTACGCCACTTTACAAGCTCATTTAAAATCGAATAGACGTTTTTGGTTCGGGCGCATTCTGAATTTAATAAATGGTTCCTTACTCGTAAATTGAAAATAAATATTTTCATTCATGAGATAATTAAGTGAGAACCCAGGCGCTTTACCAAATGAATGAGCAGGATAAATTCGAATGGAGCCATCAATCTCTCGCTTTATTTTTTGAATGCTATGATATAACTCTTCAGGATCTCCTCCATTCGGATCACAATAGCCACAACCTTCAATGAATATTGTATCCCCCGTAAATAAGTGATCTGATAAAAGATAGCATACACTTCCCAAGGTATGTCCGGGAGTCAAAAGACTTATGATGTCTGTTTCTCCAAGCTTGATAGAGTCCTCGTCTTGAATTGAATATAAATTTCTACATCTAAAATGATAAAAATCAATTTCTTTTATTGACATGAATACTTGCGGGTTATATTTGTCTATCAGCGAATTCACCAAATTAATATGATCAAAGTGTGAGTGGGTTAATAGTATGGCTTTCAGATTACCATTTAATTGCTGAATACAAGATTCTACCTTCCATAAATCCCATGATGGGTCAACAATAGCTATGTCTCTTGTTTTCTTATCCATCACAAAATATACATAGTTAATGAAATTCATAAAATGGACTCTTAACTGTTCCATATGATATGTCGTCAGACTCATACCAGCTTCTCTGAACCACCTTCCCAACGGTCAAATCCAATTTTGTGTGTAAAATTCCTCCGTTCAAATGCTCGACCCTGTTCATTGTGGGCAGACATCTGTGGTATTTCCGAGGAAGCGACAACACATCGACGGTTGTATTTATGATTATACCATCTTATGCAATAGAAACGTTTCGGCGCTCTGTTACAAATTCGCTCGGTGTACTCGTTCATAATGTATCTGCATAGTTTTGAGCAAACAATGTGAGAACGAAAAAACCTCCTTTACAGGAATCTGATTTAGTCAGAACCTGTAAAGGAGGTTTTTTGTGCAGGACTCAAATGTTTCATACAAGTATAATAAAATTAGAAAAACCTTGATTTCTCAAGGTTTTCATTGTGATGCCGAGGACCGGGATCGAACCGGTACGGTAGTCACCTACCGCAGGATTTTAAGACATGAGTTTTTAATATACTGTAGTGGCATACAGTTCCAAAATCCAGTATATTCAAGACTTTTATGTGTTCGTATATGTTCTCATTTAAACTGTATTCTACACAAAATACTACAGTCTGTCCCCAATAAAAAGAGCAGAAGGATTAATTCCTTACTGCTCTTTTTGCCATCTACTAAATACAAAATCATTATCGCTTAGACTGTCTCCATTCGTTCCCGCTCCACACTATGTTTTAACAAGACATGGTTATGAAGAAAAATTCGTGATAATATCAATGTCATAGTAAATAGATATGAAATAATTGTTTGGAGGGATAATTTTGACTAAGATTCACCAAAAATTGACAGAATTAATTGGAAATACTCCTTTGTTAGCACTGTTGAACTACAGCCAAATCCAAAATATTGAGGCAAACGTGGTAGCAAAGTTGGAATATTTAAATCCGGCTGGTAGCGTTAAGGACCGCATTGGATATGCTATGATTAAAGATGCTGAGGAGAAAGGCTTAATCAATAAAGACTCCGTTATTATCGAGCCGACAAGTGGCAATACTGGAATCGGACTTGCATTTGCAGCTGCGGCTCTTGGATATAAACTTATAATTACACTTCCTGAAACGTTTAGTATCGAACGTCGTAAGCTTTTGACTGCGTTCGGTGCTGAGCTTGTGTTAACACCGGGATCCGAGGGAATGAGAGGCGCTATCAAGCGTGCTGAGCTCTTGGCTGCCGAAACACCAAACTCTTTCATACCACAGCAGTTCAGCAATCCTGCCAATCCAGAAATTCATCGCAAGACTACAGCTGTGGAAATCTGGCATGATACGGACGGCGGTGTAGATATTTTTATCGCGGGCGTAGGTACAGGTGGAACTATTTCGGGCGTTGGCCAAGCATTGAAGGAACGAAAACCTTCTGTAAAAGTGATAGCCGTCGAGCCGTTCGATTCACCAGTGCTGTCTGGCGGTACTCCAGGTCCACATCAACTACAAGGACTCGGTGCTGGTTTCATTCCAAATAACTTTAATGAAGAATATGTGGATGAGGTTTTCAAAGTTAAAAACGAAGATGCGTTTGAAACTGCACGCCTGCTTGCCAAAACAGAAGGGCTGCTTGTTGGTATTTCTTCTGGGGCTGCGGTTTATGCAGCAACACAAATTGCGAAGCTTCCAGAAAATAAAGGCAAGACGATCGTGGTCATATTACCTGATACAGGTGAGCGTTATTTGTCCACTCCGCTTTTCTCAGACGTAGAATTATAAAACGCCGAAGGCAGGGCCCCCCCTGCCTCTTTTGTAAATTTTCCAGCCACGACAAGCAGGAACCTATAGAATTGTTTCAATAACCTAAAGATGCCTTTCTTCGCTAGCGGTCCATTTTTTGCACAACGAATGGACCGCTAGCGAAGAAAAAGTTACCTTGGCAGCGCGATGTCGTTGTAGCTCATAAGGATTTTTCTGTAAAAGTGAGCTTCTCCGTAGTAGTCTTGTACCAAATGCTCCTAGAAAGACTTCGACTGAACTGTCGTAGGTAAAGCGGTTGAAAACATTTCTTGTTTGTTGAATAACGTCAGTAGAATATTTACTCCCCTTAGATTTTTTGCTAGATACTTGCTGAAATGATATCCTCCAACTTGATCCAACTAAAATCATCCTCGCCACGAAACAGTTTTACTTCCCTGCGAGCAGTATTTATAGACGTGATTACACCTGTGAGTTCTTCGTCATCGAACGGGCTAAAAACCACCAGTGTTACAGTTGTAGGACTCTATAAGCGCTTGCTTCCTTGTGCTCTGGAATGATGATCCGCGAACTCTCGAATATTCCGTTCCCCTCAAGCTTCTTTACCAACTGAATCCGCTTCCTGAAATGTTATGTACAAATTATAATTCGAACAAATGTTCCGTTCAAGAGATTTCAGATAGAAAAACCTTCCTAGGTCTGATAGACTACTATAAAACATAATTTCCTGTCGAAGAAAGAATCTGATCAACTAACAATCTAAAATTGAGGAGATCACTATGAGAACCGTTATTTTCCAATTGATTTTCATTACCTTTTTTCTATTATCTTCAAACTGGGCTTTTGCTTCTTCCGATCCTAAGGCCCAGTTTAATCAAAGGTACCCTAATGAAAAAATCGCTTTAATTAAAACAGAAGATATCAATTCCGATAAGAAAACCGAAAGTTTTATTCTAACAAAATCGGGAAAACTTTATTTAATAAACTCAAAAGGGATAATTGTATTTATACAGGATGAAATATATTCAGATGATGATTTTGAAGAACCTAATATTCAAATATTTTCACCCGCTAAAAATGAAAAACATGTAGCCGTGACTTATAATTATTATCCGTCAAATACGAAATTATATGTCTACAAACTGGAAAATGGAACATTGAAACCAAAACTATCTATTATGGGTGATTTAGAAGTTCGTATAGAGCCAAATGGTGAGATTTTAGAATTTTGGAAGAATTACCGCCCAGTTGTAGGTGGATGGGATTCAGCACTTGCAACATACAAATGGGATGCTAAATATGGTAAGTACAGAGGCACTGGACAATTACCTTGAGTTATATCAACTGCAGTCATTTTAATTAAACACACAAAAAATACCCTGCGACTATATGGTCAAGACCCCATTTTATAGACACTGAAAAAAGACCCTAGGCTATAAGCTGCTTCCGATACTCTTTCGGAGGCAGCTTATTTAACTTTCGTTGTGGTCGACATTGGTTGTAAAATCGAATATATTCTTCTATTCTCCTTTGTGCCTCGTCCATATTTCGGATATCATATGGGTAGAGCCCTTCCGTTTTGAGATGCGAGAAGAAGCTCTCCATCGAGGCATTATCATAACAATTGCCTCGGCGAGACATGCTGATTCGGGCGCCAACCTTTGGCAGCATGTCATGGTACGCATGGGACGTGTACTGGAATCCCTGGTCGCTGTGAACGATGAGGCCAGTCACGTCTTTTTGCTGTTTAAAGGCTTGTCGAAACGTCTGTAAAACCAGTTCGTTATCATTTCTATGGCTCATCTGGTACGCGATAATTTCGTTATTGAACAAGTCTTTAATCGCAGACAGATATAGCCAGCAATCCCCCACACGGTATTGCGTGATATCTGTGACCCATTTTTGATTAGGTTTGTCCGCCTTGAAATCCTGTTTTAGCAGATTTTTCGCCACACGACCTTTCGTAGAGGAAGCATAGTTGCAGCGATGTTTCCGGCGAATTTGTGAGCGATTCCCAAGACCTGCATGAGTCGGAGTACCTTTTTATGGTTCATCCAGACTCCATGATCGTGCTGCAAAAATAGTTGAATTTGGCGATAGCCGTAGACTCCGTTATACTGCTCATACACTTTCTTTACAAGTGCTTTCGCGTCCCGATCTCGATCTGCTCCTCTACGCTTTAAGAAGGCGTAATATCCACTTCTGGAGACTTTGAAAAGCGTACACAGTTTGCTAATGGGATAGTCTTTCGCAGCTTTCTCAATGGTTATATATTTGTGTGCTTCATCTCCTGTATCCAGATTTCCAAACACTTTTTTAGCATGTCATTTTCCCGTCTCAGCTTCTGTACATACCTATCCTGGTCGATATACTCCTTACGCCGTCCTCACTGATCCATTAACCCGAATTCACCGAGTTGCTTGTATTTGCGCATCCATTCTTTTAATCGATGTCGATCTGCGATCCCAAACTTCTCCATGAGTCTACGATACGTCCAACCTTCTTCAATATGGAGTCGTATGGCCTCTACCTTGGTTTCAAACGTATACTCGTTAAAACTTTGTTCCCTTTTTCGCTGGCATAAAAAATGCACCCCTTAGATTTCATTGGATAAACCAGGGGTTTATTCCAATGTTTATTCTAAGCGGTGCACTTCATTAAGGTTAGCGGGGATTTTTGGGACTGATGTTTAAGCTCCTCCAATGGTAACCTGAGGCTGGATACTATGGTGGTTTAAGGCTTGATCCGGCACAGTTATAATAAATAACAAAAAGCTAAACGCGATAATCAGCAGTACCGTTTTTTTCAACATTAGTCATCCACACCTTTTCATAAGATTTAAAAAACCAGCTTTGGTTTCAGGAACAGCATGATCCCGAAAATGTGAAAATAGCCCCATACAATTAATGAAATAAGTCTCATTATTTAGTGTATGATAACTTACCGTTGAATACATCAAATGTTTAAAACCATCATTGTAGGAGCCTCGATGTAAATAATAGTAAGCTAACTCGTAACCAAACCACGCGATATAGTCCGGTATTACTTGCTGTGTATACATATCATCGGATAGAGGCTGTTCAGAATACGAATTAATCTCCGATTCAAATCGTTTGAGTATATCGTCTACATCTATGCTATATTGGTTTGCGGCAATTATAACATTGAGCAGTTTTGATATCTTCTCGTTTTCGTTAGTCGCTGACGTGGCTACAATATATTCAACATAATCATGCAGCACATTTATATCTCCTGATAAAAGTTTATATACGTAAGTATTACCTTCTGCCCAAATTTTGAACAAGCTAATCCAGTGCCGGGTATCTTCGCCAGTCTCCATTACCCAATCTAAATTAGCGTAGGTGTATGTATAGTCTAGAGCTTGTTGATAATCGCCTTGGGCTTCACAGACGCTTGCACACAACAGGTCAGCATAGGAAATGTATACAAACAATGGACGGCTTAGCTTATCAGTAGATTCAGTGTGTTCTCGACTGTTCTGTTGATGTTTCAGTGTATATTGGATTTCGGCTTTAGCTCTCATTTTCTTCGCCATTTCGTCAACCTTGTCCCATTTACGCAAAGACCTGTACACATTAGCCAAATCCTTCAATGCGTCAAGTTGGTCTATTTCATCAAGGCGCTCAACAAAAACTTCAAAAATCGTAGCTGCACTAAGATTACGGCTTTGATCGTCTCCAACTTGAATCGTAAATATACGATATTGACAGACTGCCAAACGCTCAGAGTGTTGATATTTCTCCGCTTCAGCTACCCCCTCATAGAGCAGCAATGCAGCCGCATGTCGCCCCTGTGCCAATAATTCCTCTGCAATGTCAAATAGTTTGGGCGAATAGAGTAGATTGTCCATGATGGCCCCCACCACTCGACGAATCGAATCAAACTTATCCAACTCCGCACAGCGAAACAAAAATGGCTCGATTCGCCTCATATTCGGAGGATGGTCGATGATGTAGTTTTCTATAAACAAATCATAAAAGTGGCCTTCCGGTAACCCCATAGCCTTAGTGATTAGGTCAAGCTGGTTAACAGACATAGTCTTATTCCCCGTCACAATAGCACTTACTATCCCCCTATTCATGCCTGCAATATGCCCAAACTGTATTAGACTCAAACCTTCTTGTTTTAAGTATCTGTCTAATTCTGCCCAAATCGTAGGTGTATGCTTCATGCCATAGCCACCCTTCGCATAAATATTCCATAATTTTTAAAAACATACTTCATTTTTCACCAAAATTAACCATCTGTCAATATACTATGCAACTAATGTTTGATTTCAGACTTTGGCATAAACGAAACAAAAAAACACCCTATCAGTCGAAACCAATAGAGTGTTAACAGATATTTAGGAGGCAATATCAGACTTATACTGGGCGAAGTGAAAGAAATGTGTGATCCAACAGCTTTTTTTCACAAAATTAAATCCAGCACGCTTTAGTGATTATAACCAATAGAATAAAGAGTACCAAAATTGCCCCCGTCGATGTGAAAGGACAAAAATGTTTGGCCTTATGCTCATGTCCACATTCACTCACATGAACTCCTCCTTTTTTTTAGATACGGTATACAGTATGTGTCATTAAAAAAATTGACAGGGCTAAACGGCAATTCGCAAAAATGACGGTGGAAGCCTAAGGATCTTTATAAAAAAATTAATTCCAAGATGATTACCAACAAAATGAACAATGTCAAGACAGCAACTATTGATGTCCAAACTTTCCCGTCAGTACTTCCGCAACCTCTTTCAGTTCCCCTCACACGTAACGCCTCCCTTGTTACTACACAGGTTATGCGAGGCAATGTTTAGGGAATAGACTTCTAGGTAAACAAAAACACCCCACCAGCTTAGCCAGTAGAGTGTCACCGATGAAAAACTAATAGCGCGGAAATCTCTTCAAGGTAAAACAATCTCCACTTAATTGTAAACGAGTTTATTTTATTCTATATTTTTTTCTCAGTGTTGTCTTTATTCTTTCTCTCAGTAAGAAGTATACCTAACAGTATATAGCCCCTGTACAATGTTCCAATCAAAAGTACTCCACCAGCAATAGAGATAAGAATAATTATCATATTAAGTATAAATGGAATTAAATCAAAGGCCAATATAACATCCCCCTTAAACGTAAAAGCACCCCACTGGCTTTAGCTAGTAGGGTGTCACTGATGCTTTCAGATTATAGGGTAAGTATAATTGGTTTGGGTGATTGTGTAAATACTATATGGATTATGCTGATCACCTCACGTTATGACGCGTTCTGCCCAGTTCCAAGTACCTTGGCTTGTTACTTTGATTTTATCCCCTACGACAAAAAGGCCGTATTTATCGTCACCAACTGTAATTTCTTTGCGCTCATTGTTTTCGAACTCGCAGGTTATATAGAATGTTTTTGAAGACGATCCTTCAGTCCAATCTACACGCTTGTCAACTACTTCACCTATGCGTTCTATTTTCGGTTGTTTACGATTATTGCTGGCAATCCGAGAACCGCCTATCATTGCTGAAAAAATAAGTCCCACGACTACAAGTAAAAGAATCCAAAAGCCCATCTATAATCCTCCTCAGTATTCATTCGTTGGTAATTATGATATCGGCTTTTCAACAGTTTATTTTGATATCCAATGAAAATCAATAGAAAAACACCCCACCAGCTTAGCCAGTAGGGTGTCACCGATGCTTTCGGATTGCACAACGGTGCTTCCGTATGTGTTGTTATCAGTATAATTTAATTGGTCTATATTGTAAATATATATAGAAAAAATTCCCTAGGCCTGATAGACTATATCAAAAACATTGTAATCTTTGGATATAAAGAAGATTGATTATTCGAGAGAGGAACTGCAAACATGAACGGTTTATCACTTACTACAATAGTTGGAATTTTTGGTGCTGTTGTTGGAGGAGCTTTAGGTATTTATTTCAGTTCGTATACTGATGTAGTATGGCTAAGTTACATTATAAGATTGTCACTCGCTGCCCTGTTCGGCTCTCTTTTTTCATTTCTTGGTTGGTACCTAAACAAAGAGGGCCTTTTAGTTAACCGGATTAACCCCCTAAGTTTGGACACTAACTCTCTCTTGCTCATCCAGACTTCGTTTTTGAAATTATACACGAACTTCTCGGATCGGAATCGGTTTTGTCTTGTTTTTCTCATAAAACTGAGACGGCGACAAATCGCAAATGCTGGAATGAATTCTTCGTTCATTATAAAAATGAATGAATTCAGTGACGGCTTCATAAGCTTCGCTGTACGTTTCAAAGTCGTAGCGAGCCAAGCATTCATCCTGCAATAACCTATGAAAAGATTCAATATGTGCGTTCATATTCGGTGTTCGTGGAGGAATGCGTTCATGCTCCACTCCAAAGCTTTTACAGGCAGCTTCAAACCCATGAGAAATAAACTGAGGGCCATTGTCTGAACGAATCACAGGTTTGGTTTGCACCTCAAATAATTGTCTCTTAAACAAGGCCGTTTGTAACGTTCGGATCACATCTTTGGCCTCGCACCGCAATCCTATATGGTAAGCAACCACAGAACGGTCGTAAACATCGAGGCAAGACTGAATGAAGAAGAATCGGTCTTCTCCTGCAATATAACCGTACTTAATGTCCGTCTCAAACAGTTGGTTCGAATTCGTAATCATCCGATTTCGTGCCAGTTTCCGTGGGTAAGATGAGTTCACTTTTCGCTGTGGTCGCAGGATGTTCAATTCTCTGCACAATCGGTAAACCTTCTTTTTGTTAATAATTAGGCCATCATCTCGGCGTAAAGCGACGGTTAATTTTCGGTATCCATACGCATGGCCGTCTGCAGAAATCAACTCCATAATCCGTTCCATAATCTGAGCATCCGGTACTTTTACGCCGTCCGAACGCAGCGAATATCCTGGCTTTTGTCGTCCCCCACTTGCTGTTTTCTCGATCAATTTTCTATTTTTATGGTAGTAGTAACTAGATCTCGGGATGTTGGCCAGTCGTAGCACAAGCGTGACGGCATATCCTTCACAAATGTAGTGTTCTGCTACTTCCACTTTTTCAGCAAATGAGGGTTTTTCTTTTTTATCAAGTCACGCAGTATCGCAATCTCTAGTGCCTGTTCACCCAGTAGTTTCTTCAATTGATCATTTTCTTGGGAAAGCACTTTGGAATCTAGTCCATGTATGGTTTCCAGTGAAGTTTCACCATATTTACCTTCTTCAAATTCCTTTACCCAACGGTGAAGCATATTGACGGCAATTTCATATCTCCGGGCTACAGCTGCCTTATTCCCGGTTTCGATGGCTTCCTTGACGATTTGGCGTTTAAATTCTCTAGAATGTTTATTTCGTGTCATTTCCTCAGCCCCTTATCACTAGTAGTGTAATCCATATACACTCTTAGTGTCCAAGTTCACTAAGGGGCTAAAGAGTAACATATTTAACTTATAAATTTATTAGTAGGCCTATTATTATTCTATTTATTATTTTGTGTAGTTTCTTTTATAGTGTTGTCTTTTACACCTTTCTCTAAAGAACTTATAAATGTCTATGGAACCTATGTTCCAATCCCCTTGTCCTTTTTAGCAATAATAATATATATAAAAAAGAAAAAAATTAATTTCAAAAAGTCGTATGATACAACAGAAGACGATATATATTATTAAAAAAGCTACCCTACCAGCAAAAGTGGTAGGGTATTTGCTTTACCTTACTCCGTAGTTACAGGCGTTTGAACAGCTTCTATCGGCGCTGAAATAGGTCCAGGTTTAGATTGCACCTGAGCAGGAACAACAGGTTCTACTTCAGCCGTTGCCTGCGCTAAGAAATCATTCAACTTTGCAGCCAGACCCGATACAGCTTCTTTAGCGGCTGCCTGCGCTACATCCTCTGATGGCTGTGTTTCAGTGATAGCTACAGTCTTTGTCTTAGCCTTATACTCCAGATATGCCTTCTCAAACGCGGATCTTAGCTCTACTTGGGATACTACGATACCTTGACTGGAAAGAGTAAGTGAAGCATACTGCAAAGCCTCCTGAAGCTTACGTTCTCCCCCAGCTTCTTTAAATGCTGTTTGAGCAAAAGCAAAGCCCTCCCCAGCAATTTTATGGATTACTTCCCTCTGTGCCGCCGTGGTACGCGCTTCTAGCCACACGTTAACCTTAGTTTTAGTTTGTTCAGACCTCCTAAAACAAACGCTGTAAGCACACCCGCAGCGGCTGTGACGATGGTATTTACGTAAGGTTGTACAGTTTTGATAATTGTTTGCATGATTACTTATCTCCTTTCATTTTAAGACCAGCAATTTTATTTTTAGCATCCCATGAAGTCTCGGCTCCGTAAGATTCAGCAATGGGCCTCAATTGTACATAAGCAGTTCCCTCAACCAATTTAACTGATTGCAATTTGCGATTATTCAGGTATGCGACCTTTTTAGCATTATCCCAACGTAAAGGGATACCAAGAGCATTCGCCAACATACGCAGTGGAACGTAGGCCTTGCCGTCGAACAACGGCACCTTACCCGCATTCTCTCCGTTAATCTGGAATGATCCATCCTTAGCAATCGCAGCCTCTTCTTTAGGTACGGAAGGCTTCTTGCTAAACCGCGTCTGAAGATCATTTCCCGTACCGTCAAATTCATTCAGGTCGACAGGTCCGGCGATACCAGCCACCTTACGCGTGCCGGACGGCAATGTGCCGCCAGCGGAACCATCGCTATACTGCCAAAAATCCCAGCGTGACCATCCGGACGCACCAGACGGAACTTGTGTAGCGCTGTATCGGGCAATCCATAACGGATAATCTGACAACCCAGTAAAATTGCCAATGAGTGACGGATATGTGTACACAATAGGCCGCACTCCGGTAAATATGACCAGTGCAAGCAACACCCCCAATACTCCCGACCACCCACCGTAAAAATACGTCACAGCGCTGCTTCCTAAAGCAGTACTGAACTTAAAAACCTCCCACTTATCCACCTTGCTTCCCCCGTCTCTCCGTTCAGGAAATTTTTCCTAGCTATCATCGTCTACTTTCTATTCCTTTTCTTCTTGGGCCTGTATCTCTGCTAATGCATTTCCCACCGCTATATCCAAGCCGCCAAGGATCTGGATTGTCAACAGTAAATCAGACAGCTTTTTAAGGGCCTCTTGGCGGTACTGAGCAGGTGTCATGTATCCCAGTGTTCCGTGAATGCGATAATTATTAAGCCAGTTGACGTAATCGTATAGTTCGACCTCCAAATGATCAAAGCTCTGAAATTCCATCTGGTTTACGAACTCGGTTTTCATGACCTTGTAGGTGGCTTCCGCTACGGCATTGTCATAGGGACAGCCTTTCATGCTCAGAGAACGACCGATCTCAAAGGTTTCCAGAAGCTCGTCCATCTTTTCATTTTTAAATTCACTGCCACGGTCTGTATGAAACCACTGAATTTGATGCAGATCACCCTGTACTGTGGCAAAGGCGCGAGAAATCAGAGCAGCGTCCTTGTTCGGACCTGCACTATGACCGATAATCTCTCGATTGAACAGGTCAACGAGTACACAAATGTAGTGCCACTGGTGCTGAACCTTCACATAGGTCAGGTCGCTGACGACGAAGCGCCTGGTCTCGGTTTGGTCAAATTCACGATTCAGGATGTTGGCTGTAGCCGCTTCATTACAGGCGGTTTTATAGGGCCTATATTGTGCCACCGTGTAGGTTGAAACGAGTCCATGTTCTTTCATAATCCGGCCAATTCGACGTCTGGACACCACGAATCTGCGCTCATGGAGCTTGATTTTGATCTTGCGCGTGCCATAGGCTTTTCGGTTTTTGTGGAAGATATCCACAACCGCTTCGGTTACATCGTCTTCGGTTGCCTGTTCTTTGGCTTCGTAGTAAAACGTACTTCTTGCGATTTGCAGGACGTAGCACATTGCTGATACCGAGTATTTATCACGATTGTTCTGGATGATAGCTACTTTCGTCCCATGATCAGCGCGGCTTGCTTTAAAATATCGACCTCCATCTTCAAACGCTGGTTCTCTTTTCGCAAAGCCAACAGTTCGTTTTCATCTGAAGAACGATTGTCTTTCTCCTTAAAGGAGCCTGACGTCTGAGCTTGCTTGATCCAGCGATCTAAAGCTGAAGCTGTGAGGCCATATTCCTCCACAATCGCTGCCCGAGATTTCCCGTTTTCATAGAGTTGCACCATTTGCTTTTTAAATTCTGAGGTGAAGGTTCGACGTTGTTGTTTTGGCATTGTAGATAATCCGCTCCTTAGTGTAATAGGTTTATTCTACAAGCCCCCATTTTTGTTGTCCAACTAAGTGTAGCCGATCCAGATCTCCTTACGCTTATGCGGCAGTGAAGCAATTACAGCAGAAATAACTTCAGTCAATTCTTCAACTGGCCTTGTTAGATCCATTTGTATATCTAATGCGGATTTTATCTTTGCCACGGATTTCATCACCTCCTCAAGATGTAAAATAAGCCCCTGTATTATTCAGAAGCTTTTCACACTTGTATCTTAAAATACTTCTGTTGCTGTAACGCTGCGGATTTTAAAAGGAAACATTGTTCTATTTATCCCCAATAAACGCCCATCCAAAATCACTACAGATATTAGAGTTACAGAACAATTTATGGTAATATTAAACTATCAGCTGAAATTTAATAAAGGAACAAAAAAAATGACTAAAAGTAAACTTACTCACTTTATATTAATTTTTTATATGGGCTGGACAATTAAGGAGCTAACATTTCATCCTCAAATATCTGATTTGGGGCTTTATTTGATATCCGTTTTGATAAAGCTGATTTTTTGGATCGGGTTGGTGATCATTTATTTCGTATGTATCGATCATTTAAGGATGCAACAAATCACTAGCTACTTGAAATTAAAACACAATGTTATCAAGGGAGTATTTACAGGCGGAATTATCGGACTCGTATTGGTAGTAATTGAACTTGCCATCTTTAAAGGTTTTAGTTTTGACATAGGAATCAGATGGATCATTACACCGTTAGCGGCGTTTTCTGAGGAAGTGGTGTTCCGGGGATTCGTTATGAATAAACTAAGAGACCATCGGGTAAAGGGATATAACTTTATACAAGCTATACTTTTTATGGGGATACACTTTCCAATAGGTATTATTTCAGGATATTCACTTCTTAACTATGTGACCATATTTCTCGTAGGATACATTCTTGGATTTATATATAAAAAGACTTCTTCAATATGGGCTCCAACGATTGCACATAGTGTCTATAATATTCTTATTTATTTAAGGCAGTGATGTACCTATTCCTTTTTAGGGCGTCAATCCTTTATGTTTTTACCGGTGATGTTGCTGAATCTGGAAAAGATGAAGTTATAAAAGTATTGGCCTTATTATTAGAAATAGTTAGCACCTTCGCTAAGACTGAGAAGCTTAATGTCTGGATTAAACGCTCAAAACTCCTTATACAACATCCAAGGGGCTATAATTATAATCATTGGGGCTTGGGATCTATGTGCGTTGATAAAATATTTGTATAAAGCTAACTGGACACAATAACTCAATAAACAAGAAGAGACGGCAGCCGATAAAGTGGCTGCCGTTTTCTCAACTAACAGGCTGTTTAATGGACATAAATCTAAACTCTTTTCCGAATCCCAAGACGATAAAATAATGAAAAGGGGTTAGTCAACTGAATCAAGTAACAAAGCCTATAAAACAATTATTGACCAAGCCTTCTTAGAAATAAAGAACGGTGGGTACTAGGCGCCAATTTGACTATTTTAAAAATTGATTTGTTTCTAATTTTAAAGCATTATATGATGGTTTCAGACATCGATGTACTTTAAAAAGAAAGAGAAGAAAAATATGAAGGCTGAAATTGAAAAAATACCGTCTTGTAGAATTGCATACATGAGACAGATTGGTCCTTATGGAATTGCAAATTCACAACTAATGGAGAAATTTAAATGTTGGGTTAAATCGAATAATTTATTTAATAATACGTCTATTATCCTTGGTATTGCCCAAGATAATCCTGCATTTGTGAAGCCGGAAAATTGTCGCTACGATGCATGTTTGGTTCTCCCTGATGATTACTGTGTTAATGTTGATGAAGTAAGCCTGAGTAACATTAGTGGAGGAAGATACGCTGTCTTTAAGATACATCATACAGCAGAAGCTGTTCAAAATGCTTGGGCTGAAATATTTTTGGAGTTAAAAAAACAAAGGTTCAGATTAGATGAAACCAGACCTATCTTGGAGCGATATACAGTTGAACTTATTAATAATCATTATTGCGAAATTTGCGTTCCTATCCAATAGACGTATTAAGACATAGGTTGTTTCTATTATTGAAGGCAGTCTAATACTAATTCCCTTTTATAAAAGTAAAAGCCCTCTGTTTAAGAGGGCTTTTGTGTATACAGTATATAATTTGTTTGTTGCTGGATAACTACGGATTTTATTTAAGGGAAGCTATAGCTTTATTTATTTCTTCTAGTTTAGTCTTATATTTAGCTAAATCAACTTCAACTGCTTCGGTAGGAGGTGCAGTAAACATTATATTGTCGAACTGCTAGAGCTTCCACCAGCAGGAATATTAACTGTAGCCACAGTTTTTCCTCGGCTGAACAATTTTAGATTCCTAGAACCGGGTCGAATGTTGCATTAACAATCAAACCATTGAACAAATCACCACGCATTTCAGCAATATCATCACGAAAACCCCTGAGTGTTTTTTCGAGTCCCTCAATGTTCCCTACCTCTAAAGCAAGTCCACTCACAAATGCTTCGGAAAAATCCACAGGACCTTTTAAATAAGTAGCATCATCAACTGATCGAATGATAATAGGTCCCTGGATCGGTTACTCTTAGTTGGACAGAAAAAATAAGGGCTAGTAGAATGAAAACATTAGAATTAGGAGCGGATCTACTATGCCAAGACAAAGACGTACATTTACAGCAGATTTTAAGAAACAAATGGTTCAGTTATACGACAACGGAAAGCCGAGAGCAGCCATTGCGAGAGAGTATGAGCTTAGCCCATCGGCTCTAGATCGCTGGATCAAGCAGGCTCAAACCTCAGGTTCATTCGCTGAAAAAGATAACCGAACTGCAGAAGAGAATGAACTCCTTGCGCTCCGTAAAGAAAATGAGCGACTCAAGATAGAGAATGATATTTTAAAGCAAGCCGCGCTGATCATGGGACGAAAGTAAAAATCATTAAGCAAAACAGTGATAAATACTCGGTATCAGCATTGTGTGAAGTCCTGCAAATCGCTAGAAGCACGTTCTACTATGAAGCGAAAGAAAAAGACAACGAAGACGAAGTAACTACGGCTATCGTAGAGATCTTTCATACCAATCGAAAGGCGTATGGAACGCGCAAGTTGAAAGTCAAACTTCAGGAGCAAGGATACACCGTTTCCAGACGTCGAATTGGACGGATTATGAAAGAGCAGGGCCTCGTGTCCACGTACACGATAGCGCAGTATAAGCCGCACAAGACCGCTTGTAACGAAGCAACAACGGCGAATGTGTTGAAGCGTGAATTTGATCAAACCGAAGCTAAACGTTTCGTAGTCAGCGATCTAACTTATGTGAAAGTTCAGCACAAGTGGCACTACATTTGCGTACTGATCGACTTATTTAATCGTGAAATCATTGGCCATAGTGCAGGTCCCAACAAAGATGCTGCTCTGATTTCCCGTGCCTTTGCCACGGTAGAGGGCGATTTGAGCGACATTCAGTGGTTTCATACGGATCGTGGAAGCGAATTTAGGAACCAAACCATGGACGAACTGCTAGAGACCTTTGACATTGGCCGTTCCCTAAGTATGAAAGGCTGTCCCTACGACAATGCCGTGGCCGAAGCCACCTACAAAGTGATGAAAACAGAATTTGTAAACCAAATGAATTTCCAGAGTCTTCATCATCTAAAACTAGAATTATATGATTATGTGAACTGGTTCAACAAGCATCGTATTCACGGCACATTAAGATACATGACGCCAGTCCAGTACAAAGCTGCAGCCCTTAAAAAAGTTGTCTGATTTACTGTTGACAGTCCAGTACGGAATAAGGTCCCTGTAATAATACCGCCCTCTATTTCATTACCAATTAGTTTGCTTCCTCGTATTGTACTTGCATTAACTGTACTAGCCCTAATATCTGAAGCATTCATTTCTGAATTATCAATTTGGCCTGTAAGCTTGATTGACCTGGCAACTACGTTTCCCTGCATGTCTACTCGGAACGGCGCAATAGTATAATCGTCATTCCCTGCACTGATTCCGTTCGTATTAATTTTGGTTACGTTATTGCCACTACCAATTACTAAGGATACAAAGTTACCAAGTTGCCCGACAATCTGCTCGGCTACTACCCCGTGCGCTGTAATAGCCGTTCTTGCTGTTTTACCTCCATCGGTGGTTAAGAAACTCCGTTCGAAGTCATAATAACCTGGTTCAGTGCGTTGCTTTGATCCTGCAAGACGATGCCCCGTTGATCGTACTTGATTTCTGTTTTGGAATTATCAATGTCAATCACGGCCTGCTTTGCAAAGGATTCAAAAACCTCCGTCCGGATCTTACCATTGGAAAACAAATTATTGATAATGTTTTTATTCCGCTCCAGGTCGGAAATAATGTCCGCATAGTCTCGTAAATTGACATTGGATATAGTAGGCTCGCTGTGTTTGTTACGGCTATACGGATACTCTGTAAGCTCTGTAATTCGAGCTTTGAGTTTGTTCATGTCCATCGCCGGATCAATACACATTACAGCATCACCCAAATGCGGCTCCGGTTCCGAGTTATCAATTTTAAACAAGTCTGCCGTTGATACAGTTACCTCCAGCGTTACATTCTCCTGTTCGGCAAGAGCCTTCCGCGTAGCCTTCAACAAGTCCTCCGGTTCCTCTATGTCCTGCTCTTTAATCTCGCCATCATAAAACGGCACGGAATCACTGGCCCAATATTGAGCGTATGGCGATATTAAGTAATTCACCGCCAGCTTTCCGTTTACAATCGTTCCCGGTACACCGGAAAGCAAGCTCCGCTCCTCGTCCGTCAGTTTGGACGCATCCATTCCGATAAAAGTACGTCCATCCTACATCTGTGCAAACATGCGTGTGACCAAAGATTCACCCTTATCTTTAGAGCTGCTGGATACGATATTCTTTTTAAGCCGGTACTGTAATCCGCTGTCGGTTCCGATCTTTTTTCTAAGGTTAATAGTGAAATTGTCTGGTTCAACCTCGCACTCATACATCTGAATGATCTTGTTAAGTGCTTCAAGACAAGTGCTTCGCCCAAAGTCCTTAACATCGTGCAGATCGAATGTGTCGTGAATAACAAACTTAAACCGTCCGCCTGTAGCAGCCGTAATCAAGTCTGTAAGCTGGTTGATATGGATACCATAAGCTTCAGCAATGTATGAAGCATACGGAAACTTGTAATCATTGAGCTTGAACATAACGTGATTACAATATATATTGGCAGTCAGTTTTTTTCCCTCGCGTGATCGGCTACGAGACTGAATGACATAAAATTGGCCACGCTCATCTCGAACGTGGCCCTTGATTGCTATCTTTTCACGGTAATCATCGCTGGTTTATTGGAACCATAAAGGTTAACTCATATTCACTGTTGATCCTGCGCCGCCGCTGAATGTCGTAAGAGTCAGCCAGCGGTCCAACACGTCTCATGTTTTTATCAATACTTGCATAGTTGGATTCGCCATAAGTCACCTCAATACAAAAATTTATCTCTATGAGTAATACGACACAGCACCGTCCTGCCTGTCTCCGGGTCTGTCCAAGTCAGGTTGTTATTACCGAGATTCAAGTCAAAGAAATCTCCATTGTAAAGATGTGAAACATTCTGTCCATTCCGTGTAATCTTGAATTTGCCAAAATCAATAACAATTACTTCCCCAGGTCGGAATACATCTGTAAACTCGATATAGTCCGTATGATACCTGTCAGCATCTGCATGTAAGCTGCCTGCTCCAGACATACGCTCTGCTATCATCTCAATTTCACGGATAAACTCATACGTTTGGTTGGAGGGATTATTTGAAGGGAAGTATTGATCTTGGGTATCACGCTGACGGTACTCGAAACCGGCCTGATAAGAACCATGAAATCGATGACCCATCCCTGATGAAGCTGTCTGAGAACTACCCGAAGTACAAAGACGCAACACGAAAACTTAAGGATTACTTGGACGATCAATTAGCTGCTTTTAAAAGTGAAGTATTAAGCGGTAACTACATCAAACCCAGCAAGCTGACGTTTAAAAACTTTTATGAAAATGAGTGGGTTCCGAAGTACGCCGCAATAGAATTAAAGAACGGAGCCACCTTGGAATCTCACTGATCCAAAATCAAGAATCACGTTCTGCCGAAAATTGGTCATATGACTATTGATGAAATTACAACCATGATTTTAGTGAAATTGTTCGCTGATATGAGAAAGCCCGGCGCCCGTGTTGATAAAAAAGGGACAAAGTCTACTCTTACATCGCGTACAATCCAGTATACTTACGATGTAACAAATAGCATATTCCAACGAGCCACAGAATGACGTGTACTGACCAAAAACCTCCTGGAAGGCGTTAAACGTCCACAAATTAGCAAAGAGGATAAAAAGGCCCGCAAAGACCGCAAAAACTACTTTGAAGAAGATGAGGCTGTCAAGGTAATTGATAAATTACTTTATTCAGACTCTAAATGGAGACTTTTTTTCTTGGGGGCGATAATGGGAGGATTCCGACGCGGTGAGTTAATTGCTTTAGACGAAGACGATTGCGACTTTGAAAACAACAGATTAAGGATTGACGAGAGCATTTCAAGCACCAAAAATGGCCAGGCGGACATTACAGATACCAAGAATGAAGCATCTAACGATTATGTAGATATGCCGCAATGGTATATGGAGGAACTGGCCGTCCATGTTAAAGGCATGCGAAAACTAAGGTTTGAGGCAAAGGCAAATGGGACATGGAAAGGCGGGGATCGCAACTTTGTTTTTCACTCAGGTACAGGGAAACCCTATTACCATACAACGCCGTCCCAGCAGTGGAAAAACTGGTGTGAGCGGTACGGCTTCCATAATGTATCACTTCATGGTCTTCTCCATACAAATGCAACGTATTTGCTGGGCCAGGGAGCATCTATCAAGGAGATTCAACATCGTTTGCGACACTCCACTTTCAAGTGACCACAGATACCTATGCGCACGTCACCAAAAAGCTTAGTCGCAAAACGACAGCACACCTTGACGTCTTCGATCCGAAAGTTGGTCCCAATCCGTCCCCAAAGGCGAAAAAAGTGCTCGTCCCCTATAAAATGAGTGCTATGATCTCAAGTTCTGAAAAAGCAAAAAACCCTTGAATATCAAGGGTTTCATGCGATAAATTAATATGCCGAGGACCGGGATCGAACCGGTACGGTAGTCACCTACCGCAGGATTTTAAGTCCTGTGCGTCTGCCAATTCCGCCACCCCGGCATGCATTTAGGAACGTTGTTTTACACTTACTTGACTTGCAAGTACTGGAGAAACATTACTTATGGTTCTCATTATGTAAATACCGTTCAATTGGTCACCAACATATAATACGACAATTTCATCGGTTTGTAAAGTGTTTTTTAAAAAAAATAATAAAATTCTCTGTTTGAATAACTTAAGGTCATTTGATTTACACTAATAAACGTCTTTCCAAACTACCAGAAGGGGTGTTACGAATGCGTGAAGGTATGATTCCAGCTGTTCTTGGAACGGTAGTATCAGCTTCAGGCGCTGTGTTGCTGAGCAGTAAGTATAAACTTGCAGCTACAGGCATTCTCGGTTTCGGACTGGCTCATGTTGTCCTGGGAGCGATTGATCTGATTGAGCATCGCTAACTGTTTGGGAAGTGCCGGGAAGGATTCAAATTCCTTCCCGGTTTTATTTTTATAAACGTTTAGTCTGGAGCATAAGCGTTTATGTAAAGTTTAGAATCTGATTATACCTAAGAAGGAGCGAGTAATGTGCTATGAGAAAAAATAACTCTGAAAAAAAGAATCATACCGACGATCAAAACGAATATAAACAATCTCTGGATAAGCGCGAGCCAGGATTTAATCGGATTCCTGACACCGATGCCGATACGCCTGCAGCTACCGATATGATTGATGAAGCCGTTGGTCGTGGAATAGACAAGTTGCGTAATGATTTTACAAAATAAAGTTTGGTAATAAAAAGGGGCTTATTGAGCATGTTTACCTAATTCTTAGTTATATGTACAGTGATTTCGTAAAATCACTTGAAAATAAGCATAATCCAGCCAATAATCGAAATCCACAGCATGATGCTAATTAAAAGCCCGAATACAATACCTACAGAGAAATTACCTTCGGTCTTCGGCATAGCATTGCCAAATTTTAATCTAAGCTTCAGTTGATCCCAGTTCATAGAACCCCCTCCTTAAGTTCTATTTCGGAATGTGAAGCTTATTTTTATAGATCAATAGTCATATTTTTTAAAATAAAAAAAGGGTTATTTGTCCTATCAGGCTGAACGAGGAAATAGTATTACAGCAATACCAACCAAACAAATCAATCCACCAATGATATCGTACACATCAGGTGTCTTTTTATCAATCCACCAGCCCCATGCAATAGAAAGAACGATAAAGACACCTCCGTATGCTGCATACACACGCCCAAAGGAGGAGAACACCTGAAAGGTTGCAATGATCCCATACACAGCCAAAATCACTCCGCCGCAAAGTCCGACATACCATGTCTTCCCTTCACGCAGCCATTGCCAGATCAAATATCCTCCTCCAATTTCAGCGATGCCAGCCAGAATAAAAAGTAACGCTGCCTTTAACACCATTTCACATCCTTCATTCTGCTAAGCTTCTCGATTAATTTTTGAATGTCTCGTTAGAGCACTCGGCTTAAAATAATAATCACTGCAATCACACCGACCAGAATAAGCAGGTTGCTGACCTGACGCCATAAACCAGAGACTCCCTCAGAGTGAAGCCTTTGCTGATTCACATCAAAGTTTGCTTTGGCTCCTTCAGCATCTACAGGCTTAGAGAACGGTCTGTTTTCTTCATTCATGTTAACAGCCTCCTTGTTAAGTTTCATCTTAATGATACCAAACTTTACCTCTGATTTCGCATTGATTTTATTGTACAATCATGTGTCGATATTCACTGAATATAAAGTATGAAGATGAATTAGGGCAGAGTGGGTATTTAGACGCCTTTTATTGCAGGACGGTAGTTATGGTATAATTTAGTCAACTTGTTCAAGAACGTAATCAGAAAATAGCTATTTCTTCAACGCTGATGGATTTACATCCAAGAATCCGCATCCCGATTACAAACCAGCATATTCTAATTGTAATTCCGAGGGAGGATACCGATGTCCCCAATTTTTTTAGCTACTATAATGTTAATGGGCCTGTTGTTATTTCAGGCAGCCATCATTCTGGGTATTATTCATTGGGTTTCCAAGCACACCCGCCGCCCAGCCCGGACCAAAATGTACCTTACGCTGGGTTTGCTCGCTTTGATTTTAGGCTTCTTGGTGTGGAACTACTGGGTATATCCACAGGAATTCAATGGTTGGACGATGATTTGTTGGCTAGTGATCATGATTAGCGCATGTATACAGCTTATAAAACAAAAAGGAAAAAGCTAGTCTCATTACATGCAGCAAAGGAGGAGCGCCATGAAATCTCACTCAATACGCTTTTGGCTACAGAGGGTGCTACTACTAATGCTTGTTTTACTCTTTAGCGGCTCTCAGCAATCGTTTATCATAGCCGATGCCGCCCCACCTGTTAATGCTCAAGCCTCAGCAAAAGCAAGGCAGCTACTTGCCTACCTTTCTAATCTGCCGGCCGGTATGCTGATCTCCGGGCAGCATGATTACTTGGAGGCACCGGATGAACAAAATAACAAGCTACAACAAATCAGTGGTCAATACGCAGGGCTTCACGGCTATGAGTTTGGAGGATTGGCCAATCAGTCCCATACTGCCTTACGGGAACAGCGGCAACATGTGGTGGACAGCGCTATTCGATGGAGTGAGGACGGAGGGATCGTAGCCATCACCTTTCATCAAGCGTTACCGGGTACACCCAAAACGTGGAAGAACGTACAGGCCAAAATTACTCAAGCTGAATTCAATCGTTACGTCACGCCGGGCACCTCCCAATATAAGCAACTGATCGCCGATTTGGACGAGGCTGCTCTGTCACTCAAGAGCTTGCGAGACGCAGATGTGCCTGTTTTATGGAGACCGTATCACGAAATGAACGGCAGCTGGTTTTGGTGGGGGAACAAGCAAAATTACGCCAAACTGTGGGATCTGATGTATGATCGTTTCGTACGTGTCCATCATCTCGACAACCTGTTGTGGGTATGGAGTCCCAATGCTCCAAACGCATACAGCACTCCGTATAATCAAACCTTTCCTGGTATACATCGAGTGGATATTCTCGCAGCCGATATCTACAACAATGATTACAAATCCTCTTACTACACCGAATTGCTAAAGCTTGCGCAGGGCAAGCCTATCGGAATCGGGGAAAGTGATATTCTACCGAGTGCAAAGGTACTGCAAAATCAACCTGACTGGGCCTATGCCATGAGCTGGGGAAAGGAACTGTCTGCAGTCAATTCTCAGGCAGCGATCAGACATTTCATGAACCAAAACAATATTATCACACGAGAGCTTCTTCATGAGTCCTTCCGCTGACAAGACAAAAAGCTTCAACTTCGCTCTACGAGTGAGGTTGAAGCTTTTTTATAAATAAAACCCAATCAAGTCCTTAACTATTTCTGATTACTTCTTCCAGATCAATATCGGCATAAGCCTCTTCACCAAGATGTACGGATACAATGGTATAGATCCGCTTGGTCAATCTTGACATCAGTCGATCACCCGGTACTACAGAATATTCTTCCCGAAAATCTCCAATTTTGTGAAAACCGCTGGATATATGGATGTACAAGTTGCCTCTTCGTGTTTTACCATGTACCAACATCAAATCTCCTCCTGCTGTAACATCCTAATTTTCCTGTTACTTTTATATCGGTCAGAACAAGATAGGATATAAGTCCCTGGTACTCTTTACCCGTTTCATATAATTGTGCACTTAAACGAAACGGGCCTGCCATTAATGTGACAGACCCGTTTTTGTAAAGCTATTACCGTGATTTACGAAAAAAACATTATTTATAGGATTCTGCTATCGCATTTGCTGCAATGATAGCGTTGTACACATCTTCAGGGCTGACAGGGAATGGCATGTTGACCATCGTATCATTGGATGCACAAGCTGTCTCAGCTACTTGACGCCACTCAGCCTCAACAAATTCCTCTACCCCCAAATCACGAAGCGTCAATGGGAGGTCTACATCCTTAATCAGCTTAATTACGGTTTCCAGCTCCTCTTTTGGAGCATTTTCCAGCACCAGCTGAGTTAACAGACCAAAAGTAACCTTCTCGCCATGCTGTGCTTTGTGGAGCGAAGGAACAGCTGTCATACCATTGTGAATGGCATGCGCTGCTGCCAACCCGCCTGATTCTGCACCTACACCACTCAAATAAATAGTTGCTTCAATCGTATCCTCTACCGCACGAGTATATACTTTACGATCGACGGCACGTTTAGCCTTCACTGCATTTTCCAGCAACGTTTCATAACAAAGGCGGGCAAGTCCCAGTCCTGTGGTGGAAGGCTTGTTCAAAACCAGGTTGTCCCCGTTGGACTGATAGCAAGCACGGGCTTCAAAATAAGTCGCCAGTGCATCACCGATACCAGCTGCAAAGAAACGCGCAGGTGCTGCTGCCAGAATCCCTGTATCCGCCAGCACAACGTCTGGATTCGTAGGCAGGAACAAATATTCATCAAAGGAGCCATCTTTCTTATAAATGACCGCAAGCGCGGTACAAGGGGCATCCGTAGAGGCAATCGTCGGGAAAATTACGACAGGCAGCTTTTCATAATAAGCGGTTGCCTTAGCGGTATCCAGCGTTTTACCGCCGCCAATCCCTATAATAATATTAGAGCCGTGTTTACGCACCAATTCACGGTTACGCTCAATTTCTTCTTTTGTACATTCATATTGGAATTTCTCGAAAACTGCCTGGTTACCGGCTGCTTCAATAGAAGCACCAGCCTCCTTTTGGGCCCTTTCAAGAATGAACTCATCACAAATAACAAAGGCTTTATCGCCATAATCCTTAATGTAGTCATTTAATGACGAGAGCAGATTTTGACCAGAAATAAATTTCTTGGGTGAAGTAACGGACCTTACAACGTTTTTCATGTAAAATTCCTCCTCAGCTTTGACTCATACCGAAAAGAATAGCCCTTTCAGCATGTGACACATCTAACTATAAACCTCTTTTCCCCGTATTAAAAGGCTTATTATGGAATATTTTATGAACAAATTGTGTATCCGTCATCCTTCACGTCCGCGCTCCATTCAGAATACAGGATTCCCATCATGATACGGTCATAGCTATTACCATCACGAAGAACAGCGGAGCGAACCCTGCCTTCAATCTGAAAACCTGCTTTTTCGTAGGTCCGAATAGCCTGATCATTGTATTCAATGACATCCAACCCGACCCGGTTCAAATTTAGTTCATAAAAGGCATAACGAAGAATGAGACGTACAGCTTCTGTCCCGTAACCTTTGCCACGATATTCCGTATTACCTATACCAACGGCCAGTTGCCCGGTTCGATTATTCCACTCAATCCCATGAATAGCAACAAATCCGATCAGGACATCATCGGCTAATGTTCTTAACCGAAAATAAACCTCATTAGAGCTTGGGGCTCCTTCTGCCTCCATCTGCTTCAATGTGTAAGGGAGTGCCAAATCCGTATCTACATTTCGCAGATACTCCGCATCCTCTCCCCATTTGAACATCACCTCGGCATCCTCTTCTCTGACTGCAGCTAGCTTAATTCGTTCTCCGTAAAATAAATTTGCGATCCCCATACGCGCTTCATCTCCTGTTGTACATTTTGTCCGTTTTTTTCACCACAACTGTCAATCAATTAAATGTTCGCAATATAAGCACCCCTTATGAATTCAATGTATAAATTTTACAAAACAATTGGACATAACACAATCAAAACATCACAGTACCCTATTTTCAAATACTCAAAAAAGACCTTGCAGCCGCAAGGTCTTTCGTATTTTTAATATTTAAACAGCATAGCAACCAGTTGATATCCGGCTCCAATCGTCCAGAACAGCACATAATCACCACGCCGGATACGACCGGATTCGATGCCTTCATACAAGGCAATGAATGGACTACTGGTACCTGTGTAACCATAACGATCACCCACATAGATCATCTGGGCATCCTCCAGCTTCAAATGGTCCTGAATCTTCAACACATTTGCCAACGAAAACTGAGACAGGCAATAAGCCTGTATTTCCTGAGGTGTCAGCCCATTCTTCTTTAAGATACGTTCAAGCAGATCATATGTTGGGGGCAGAGCCATATTAGCATCAAACGCAAGCCACTGAATATATTTTCCGGGTGCATTCCTTTGCAATGTTGCCGCTAATCCCTGAGCCGGATATAAAATTTTATCTATATTGATCGGGTCTGTAAAATACATGGAATCTATAAAGCCGGTATTCTCTTCTGTACGCTCCAAAATGGCTGCACACGCAGCATCTCCATAATTCGCATAAGTAATTTCATCCTCGGGACCGGAAATGAGCGAGTTATAATCCGAACCAATAATAAGCGCTGTCCGCATCAGATTTGTGAATATACAAAAAAAACCGCCACTGCTCCTGACTACAGGAAGCAACTGACGGCTAACAAGTTACTGGTCTGTATTGAATTAATTCGTAAACGTATGCCGACCCAGCGAGATGACAGCCGGACGGCTTTTACTCCATTTGGCTGTGGCAATGGCCGGATTGTAATAATATAAGGACCCATTCGTCGGATCAACACCATTCAGTGCTTGTCGTGCCGCACGGTATGCGGTCTTGTTTGGCTTGAGGAGATATTGACCATCCTGTACAGCGGTAAACTGACCAGGCTGCAAGATAACGTCCGGAATCGAGCTTGGAAATTCACTAGACTGTACACGGTTTAATACGACAGCGCCAACAGCCACCTGTCCTTCAAACGATTCTCCACGTGCCTCCGAGTAAATGATCCGGGCCAACTGTTCCAAAGCGGTTAAGCGCACCTTTCCAAAGGAATCCAGCTTGGCTTGTGTTGCCGCTCCAGCTATACCGTCAGGCGTCAGACCATTGTCTCGTTGAAAACGGGTTACTGCTTTGCTGGTCAGAGAACCATAGTACCCGGTAAAACCGGCTTTGAAATAACCGAGCGAATGCAGCTGCTGTTGAAGCTCCAGCACTCGATCGCTCTGAATCCCTTTCTTCAAAGCTGACGATTGCGCTTGTGCTTGCTCCGGTACGACTGATAAGACAGTACCTAGCATACATGCGCAGGACAGGATTAAAATAGATAGTTTTTTCATATTCCAGACAACCTCCTCTTTCATGTTCTGTCCGGTACAACCATTCCGGTCTGTACAACTCAGGGGCGTTTATCCGATGATGTTTCTTCTGCCATAGCTTATTGCCTAGCTGCGGAAAGACGCGTTGCTACACGTGGAATCGGACAAGGCTTCTTTCACACGTCCGTTGCAGTATACCACAAGCCGCATTTACGTATCATCCGGCTCTGGTCCTAAGACTACATCAGCCAATAAAGGCCCGTTCTAAAGGGCTGACACGTAATAGAAGCAAAGAATCCTGTTCAAATTACACTTGAATACGTGACTTTTTTCGCTATTTTTCGCCTTCCGCTCGCCCGAAACGCAAATCTGTCCATGCACACATTCATAGGCAAATACATAGGGTAGCGTACGATTATCAAAATTGGAATAACAGAAAGGCAGGAAACGGCACGTGAATGCAAATGTAGATTACACCTCTCCCTCCGTACAATTTACCTATGATTTAAGCGACAATGATTTGTTTCAAAAGGATGCTCAGAACTCGATTAGCGAGCTTTCAATCAAGCAGCTGAATACGTTGGTAAATGTATCGCTGCTAGACATCCGCCTCAGTACGGCTAACGTGGTAGAACCCCATTACCATCAAAATGCTACAGAATTAATATACTGCATCTCTGGAGCAGTAACGGTATCGCTGATTAATCCGTTTACCAGCGAGTTACGACATTTCCCGATAACACCTGGTCAGGTGGCTAACGTCCCTCAGGGATGGTGGCATTATCTCGTTGCTACGATGGACAACACTCATTTACTATCGATTTTTAATGTCCCCATCCCTGAATTCATTCTAGGCTCTGACGTCTTGCGCTTAACGCCAAGTAATATTCTGGCTCATGCGTACTGCCTGAATGAGAATAAAATTCAAGAGGCGCTCAGCCCTATTAAAAAACCCGTCCTCATCGGCCCTCCCAAGGATTGCAAGCATCAGACGCTTCGAAAACCGGGCGTACATGTGAGACTTGCCGATACTGTGGCACATCATCAACCCACCCCCGAAAGAAGCTACGCATATACAAGCGGGTACCCCGGTGTTTCCTTTAATCCCTATCAAAATTAGACTTGGCTCTGTCCAAAGCCTAAGCTCCAGGGAAGCCCCTTTTCCTGTATGTTCGCCGTTACCATTCGATCCTTCCGCTCATACAATGCGAATGTACAAGAGGGGGTGATGGAATGGACGCTTATTACAACTGCATGAGATGTATGAACAAAAAGGTGCGTATTCTAACAATGGACGGAAAACAGTATGTAGGAACTATTATGGATGTCGATCGTAATAACGTGTACTTAAAACCCGAGTCAAAAGGTTGTGTACGAACATCCGGCTATTATCCTTACTGGGGAGTTAATGAGCAAATCTTAACATTGAGCCTGTTCACCTTGCTTGCAATTGCATTAATTTAATCCTTAATCCGTGTCATGTCCTGCCTGCACATTCCTATACACCTCATATGACAGCTGCCCAGCCCGGCATAGATTGTGTCAGGGTTTGTACGCTGCTATGAGGTGTTTTATCATATATGCCAATCGACTCATCTTCTAAAATGATTAAACCCCTCACCGGTATATACCGATGAGGGGTTTAACCTAATCAATTCAATTTAAACCCATAAAGACTTGGTGATGATGACCAGCAGAATGAACAGTACAAGAATTGCCCCTGTTGATGTCCAAACTCCTGGATATGCAGCACCGCCGCCACAACCTCTTTCACAATCACTCATGGTTCATTTCCTCCTTTATTTCAAGGTACACCATAGATTATGTATTGAGTTTTCCTATGGACCGGGCCTTTTGGCAATGTTATTGAATCTTTCCGTTGATGGGCATTAGCCTACACCTTTCCTGGGCAGGAGCATAAGATATCACATCTAATCTTGAAGGAGTGAAGCAATTGAATCCGAATCAAGTGCTCAGTTACAGTACCAATCAACCTTTCCCTCACCATCCACCCCATCCCCCCATTGTGGTATCCCCTGTAGATCCATATGTAGTAGAAACATTAAAATCGGTCATCGGCAAGTATGTCGTGCTTGAAACAACACGCGGCAGAATTGACGGATGCGTAGTGGATTGTAAGCCTGACCATGTCATTTTAGATGTATACGGAAAGAAATTTTTTGTTCGTATCTGCGAAATCGTATGGATTATGCCCGGCTAAACGATCAGCAACAAAAAAATCCTCGCAGATCCTATCTGGATTCGCGAGGATTTATCGTGTTATGTTGTACTAATTAGCTTCCCGCCAGTGAAGAACGCAGTTCATCGATCGTTCCGTTATATTCATCCAAATCCACTGCCCCATTGATCCCCGGAACACTGCCTGTGCTGCTGTATTGCCAAGCCCACCAGCTATTCCAGGCCGGAACTGCAGTCGGCTTTTGCGTAGTGCTGTATCTGGCTACCCACAGTTTATACATAGAAAACGTAGGGTCAAACTTGGAAGCAAAAACATTGCCTGTATATACGATCGGCTGACGCCCGGTGAGCTTTTCCATTTCATCCAAAAATGCATGAGCCACTTCACTAATTTGTGCTGGAGTAAGACCTTTGGGGTTATTTTCATAATCCAGCACAGGTGGCAGATCCAGTCTTCCTCCTGCTGAATCTATAGCCCTGGCAAAATTAGCAGCTTCCAGACGAGCCCCATCTGCAGTAGTCGCATTCAAAAAGTGGTAAGCACCAACTAATATATTGGCATCTCTGGCTCCCTGAACATTCACCAAAAATTGATTATCTTGATATTTTGTCCCTTCTGTAGCTTTAATGAAGGCGAAGGTCTTACCTGCCGCCGCTACTTGCTGCCAATCGATTTTGCCGTTATAGTGGGACACGTCAATTCCCTGAGCATGACCGTCGGAAGCAAGAGTAGGTTTAGCGGGCTCAGTAGGCGAAATAGCTGTAGCAGGCCCCGTAGGGGCTGTCTCATCTGATGTCTGATCTATTGCTACGATAACCTTATCGTCGTCTTCGTTTAGTACATGATAAGGTGCACTGTTATTTAGATCTACCACAATACGTACTGAAGCGGGATTCGTACTAAATTTAGAGTATCTGACTTGTGAAACATCAGGATCATCTGTAACTGGAAAAGCCCCTTGTCCACCTTTATCAAAAGATTGCGATGACAGGAAATCCTCAGAAAATTTTGAATCAGGTATGTCTACAACAATACGGTCTGTATGAGTCAACGTAGTTACTTTAGGGCTTACTTTTCCATTCACTGCAATGGTTAATTGATGATTAGTGAAGCTAATTTGGCTGATAGGTGCAAGTGCGTTCTCTCCTACATCAGTGACAGTCTGAGTGGGAGAATTTCCGCGGGAAGACTCGCTATTCACGCTTGAAGTAGCTGGAGTAGTCAGAACCACTGTTTTAAGCTCACTATTCCAGGTCACATCAATTCCCGTCTGCTCAGATACAAAACGAATCGGAACATAGGTTGTCCCTCCTGTAAGTAACGGAGCTACTGCTAATCCCATTTGTTGTCCATTAACAGAAGCCATGGGATTGTCGACCTGAAGACTGAGAATCTGATTCTTATTTTGATTCTGAATCGTTATCGTTCTTGTCTTGGGCTCCCAGTTGACCTTATAACCCAGTTCCTCCACAATGAGACGAAGTGGGACCAACACATTCCCCTTTACCTCCTGGATCTCAACTCCCTTTGCAGCACTTATATCTTTACCGTCCAACTGGATATGTGAGCTTGAAGACGCAGCATGACTCTCCACTGGAAATACGAGTAGAAATAAAAACAGAAAAGCAAACCAACGAATGTTCTTCATATGTACCCTACCATTCTCTAAATTTTCACTTGTTGTCTTACAATCTATAATCCTGCAATCTATGATCTTGGAATCTACGATCTCAAAACCTTTCATTTTGATAGACGCGAACAATATGTAGAAGTTACGATTAGTTTAGCACATATTTCAAACTTACTCATTCATTGCACAAAAAAACTCTGCCAGCCATACAGCAAGCAGAGCTCTTTCGGGTTTTTACTGACTTTTTCAGCACATTCAAATGGTGTTTATTCCTCTTAATTTACACTGTTAAAAAGGTTAAACCTACAAGCATCACCGAAGTAATAGACAGCACCAGTAAGGGAAGCAGTGCTTTCTCCCGCAAAGCCTTAAAGCTTACATTCAGCCCCATGCCTACCATAGCCATCGTTAGCATAAATGTAGTAGCTTGGGAAATTTCGTTCATCAGTCTGGAAGGAACCACAATATATTTTCCCAAAACATAGCTGCCCAAAATACTTGTAGCGATAAAGCCAATGAGGAACCAAGGGAACTCCACTTTTGCATCTGGGCGAAGCTTCCCACTGCGTTTCATCCAGTACATTAAAATAAAGCTGAGCGGTATTAGTAAAAAGACACGCCCCAATTTAGCCAATAGACCCATCGCAAGAGCATCCTGTCCGGCAGGCGCCGCAGCTAAGGCCACATGTGCAATTTCATGCAGACTGCTTCCCGACCAAATTCCGTATTGCATATCCGTCAAAGGAATCCAGGGACGAAGTACTGTGAACAAAATGGCAAATACCGTTCCAACCAAGGCGATTAATCCAACTCCAATGGCCGTATCCTCATCCTTGGCTTTCAGCAGGGGAGACACGGCCGCAATGGCTGCTGCGCCGCAAACCCCTGTCCCAATCCCGAGAAGAAGCGATAGCGAAGCATCTGCCTTGAAACGTTTGGCCAGACCAATTGTAAACAAGATAGAGAATACAACAATACCTGCATCACGCAAAAGCAAACCCAGTCCTTGATGAATGACTATATCCATATTGAGCTTTAGCCCATAAAGCACAATAGCCCCTCGCAGCAATTTTTTAGAAGAAAACTCAACCCCTGGGCGTACAACTTCTGGATACCCCCATAACTGCCGGTACAGGACAGCGAGAAACATGGCGCATGCCAATGGGCCTACATAATGAAAGCCTGGAAATTCGTTCAGAGCGTATCCTGCCAATGCGAATATCATCGTTAGCACAATGCCCAGTACACATGGGGCCCATCGCCCCCTATTTGATGATAATTTGATGTATTTTGTATGACTGCTCATGGTGATTCCCTCCCATCTGTATGTATCCAGCTTAATCCGTTTTTTGCCATAAGTAAAATAAATCATTATAATAGTTATGATAAGTAAAGTGATATGATCGGTTTGGAGGAATGGGCTTTGGATCAATCTTTAATCGTATTTGTAACGGTCGCAGACAAACAAAACTTCACGCGAGCTGCTAAAGCACTGCACATGACTCAGCCTGCTGTAAGCCAGTATATTCAAACGCTGGAGCGTACCGTAGGAGCCCGGCTTTTGGAGCGAAGCAACAAATATGTGCGCTTAACCAAAGCCGGTGAAATCGTGTACCATCATGCCCAGGAGATTATCCGCTTGAACGCCCGAATGCAGTATTTGGTGGACGGGCTGATGAATACGGCACAAGGGAACCTGTCTATTGGTGCAAGCTACACGTATGGCGAATACGTCCTGCCGCATGTGATTGGTAAAATGAGAGTACAATATCCACTCATTCAGCCTTCCATTACGATTGGCAACACCCAAGAAATCGAAGAATTGGTTATCCGTAATCAGCTGGATGTAGGGATTATTGAAGGAGAGTCTCAGCATGATCATTTATACATTGAATCATTTGCTGATGATGAAATGTTTATCGTCGCCCCACCAAATCACCGTTTGGCTGACAAACCTCAAGTGGATTTAAGTGAGCTACAGGAGGACATCTGGATTCTGCGCGAAGAAGGCTCGGGAACCCGGGAAGCAGTTGAAAAGATGTTTGGACGATTTCAGTTCTCCCCTTCTCATATGATGGATTTTGGCAGCACGCAGATCATCAAGGAGTCTGTAGAAGCAGGCTTGGGGATTTCATTGCTGTCCCGATGGGTCATTCAGAAGGAACTCACTTTGGGTACATTAAAAATATTAGATATCCGTAATCTTCCGGTTATTCGGAAATTTTCTTTTCTGACCCCTGCTGCGGTATTTGAGACCAAAGCGAGCAGCGTATTTTTGGAGATTTTGCGAGGGAATAGCGTGAAAAGGTAAAACACAGAAGCAGAAAAAAGCACCGACCAGGTGCTTTAACAAACTAAGACTTTAACAAACTAAACACTTTAACAAGTTGGGCATCCGGATCATGCCGACTATTACATCATTATATTCATATGATTATTTTATGAGGAGAGATGATCTTTTCCATGATACAGAAAATGGGAGAAATCAGCGTAGCTGCCTTGGAATTGTTGCATATCATGGGCGGCAATACCTACAAAGTTCCCGGTAAATCCACCGGATAAAAAGCTGATATCCTGCATTTCAAAAAGTCGCTTTCAGGCAGGTTCATCTCCGACTCCATAATAAAATTGTGCTTGGATTCCGTGGACTTCTACAGCCAAATGTACAGGAAGATCATCCTGAAGCTTGATAACTTGCGGAACTAACGTGAATGAATTTGCTTCACATCGCATCATACGCAGCACCTTTCCTAGCCCTTCTTCATAGCTAACATACGCATACAAATAATCCTCTTCATTGAGATACAGCAGAAGCCCCGCCATTTGCAAATAGCTTACAGGCTGATACTCCAGGGCTGTTTCTGCCCGGAAACGATGATCCGTTTGCCGAATGGCAAGCACGTGATGCTGAAACAGACTTTGTATCGATTCTCCAGCCCGAATTCGAAGATAGCCAGGGCGCTGGCTTAGCGAACACCAACGATCATCTGCCAGTATACGCAATGTATTCCACGTTTTATCTAAAGCAGGTCCTTCGAAAAAATCTTCAAATATATAGCTCTGCTCTTGCTTGACTGAGCATGTCCCTTTAGGAGCAGGCACCTCCAGTTGAGGTGTATGGCCCCCAGCGGTTAAGCGCAGCCAGCCTTCATCATTCCAGTACACCTGCTGCAAGGCTGTTTCCCGCCCTAAATGCTTCCGCAGCAGCAAGTAGTACATATAGCCATATTCAAAGCGTAGGTCCTTCTCCCGTAATTACGCCTATTGTAGAAGTTAACGGAGTATACTACAGAACTGCTACGCTGCCACGAAATTATTCCTATGCACTGTCAAATTACCCTGGGGATACTTATAAAGTGGCGAGCGGAAATGTCACAGTCTCCGCCTCCGGTGTCGTAACAACCACCACTGCAACGAACGCAAGAGTCGAAATTTATGGCGGTAACGGTAAATTGAGAATGGTTTACACTGTTAAGGTATCCTAAGATTAAATAAGAGCATTTAAAAGAAGCACTGTTCGTTTAATACGGCAGTGCTTTTTTGCACTAAAAAAAGGTGTAGACGCAACTCCCAAACTCTTTTATGATGAAAATGGAGCGTAAAAACACGGCTCGGTTGGTAGTCCGGGCGTATTGGGTTATATTACCGATACAAGTAACCTTCCCCCTCGGGATGTCCATCGACTCCGTAACACTTTAAGAGGGGGTTTCATCATTATGAAGCTAACGGTATATTTCGAAAAACCTTATTGGGTCGGAGTAATCGAAACACAGGAAAAAGGCAAGATTCGGGCAGCAAGATATGTATTTGGATCGGAGCCGTCGGATGCCGAAGTACTGACATTCGTACAAAGCGACGAAATGTCCAATCTGACTGAACGCATGACAGTAGTAATCGAAGGAAAAACACCTCTTAATCACAGGGTTAACCCCAAACGTTTACAACGGTTGGCAGCTAAGGAAATACGTTCTCGCGGCACTAATACTTATGCGGAACAGGCAATCAAATTGCAGCTTGAACAGCATAAGGCTGAGAAGAGAACAATGAACCGTGAACGTCGTGAGGAAATTAAAGAGTACAAACGAGATATTGCTCGGCTTAAGGCAAAAGCTAAACATAGGGGCCGGTAATAGAACTTTATTTTTCTTGTAATTGCTACGTTCCTCTATAGATTGAGAAATTATCGTTCTTCAAACAAAGAGCTGTCCCGTAGCATTTAATGATCTGGGACAGCTCTTAATCTTTATATTAATTACCAAACGGAGCCTCGACACCATACCTGCTGGCAAGTGGGAATTTCCCGGTGGAAAGCTCAAACTTAATGAAACTTCAACGTTTTATCACACTTTCCTTTACCTCTATATACAACAAAAAAAACCCTTGCTTAGCAAGGGTTTTTGAGGAAATGGGCCCTGAGGGACTCGAACCCCCGACCAATCGGTTATGAGCCGACCGCTCTAACCAACTGAGCTAAGGGCCCTCAAAAAAATATGTATATTCACGCTACATATTCATAACAGCAACGTTAATTAATATACAACATTTTCTTGTGTTTCGTCAATAGTTTTTCAAATATTTTTTTATTTTAATATCACGGATTAATATCACGGAATAAATCGGACACCATAACGTCCCTTGCGCGAGCGGTACACCTCCACTGCGCGGGGATCATTGTAGCCGTACATCCAGCCGTCATGCTCCAGCCTCTTTGCCAGACACCCGGCCTGAAATTTAGTTGTGTACAGTCTGCCATAGTAAACCCAATACATCCAAACTCCCTCTTTTCGCATGATGGTAGGAGTTAGTGTAACCGGATCGAATTCGATTTACACAGCTTTTAATCATAACAATCTACGCTGGATGACAACGAGTCAAAGCCGCACCAACCATTAGTTCGTTTCCTCTAGATGCCCTGCCTTATTTGCCAAAGGAAGCCGGGTCCTGACGCCAGGAACGCAGCAACTCCATCTCTTCCTCCTGAATGATTCCATCACGCAAGGCAACCTCCATCAGGGCCGTGTAATTAGACAAGGTTTGCAGCTTCACACCTGCCTCTTCAAAAGCTTGAGTCGCTTTGTCGAGCTGGTAGCTGAAAATAGCCAGTACTGCTAACGGCTCAGCACCTGCTTGTGCTACGGCCTGTGCTGCTTTAATGGAGCTCCCACCAGTAGAGATGAGGTCCTCGATAACCATAACCTTTTGTCCGGCACTGATTCGGCCTTCGATTTGGTTCTCTTTCCCGTGTCCTTTGGCTTTGTCCCTTACATAGGCCATCGGCAAATTCAGCTTTTGCGCCACCCAGGCCGCATGAGGAATCCCTGCTGTAGCTGTACCCGCAATGACTTCGGTTTCGGGATATTGCTCGCGTATAAGAGCAGCAAATGAGTCCGCGATCAGCTCACGCACCTCCGGGTAGGACATGGTAAGGCGATTGTCACAGTAGATTGGGGATTTAATACCTGATGTCCATGTAAAAGGCTGTTGTGGACGCAGTGCCACCGCCTGAATGCGTAACAAATGGGATGCAATTTGTTCTGGTATATTGTTTAATGTAGTCATACTTGGTTCATCTCCTCAATAATGTGTTGCGCTGCGGCGCGTGGGTCGGGTGCTGCCGTGATCGGCCGTCCAACGACAATGTAGCTGCTGCCTTGGGCAATGGCTTGTCCAGGTGTAAGGACACGTGACTGATCACCTGTGGCGCTGCCTGCCGGGCGGATGCCAGGGGTTATAGTTTTAAAGTCAGACCCGCATACGGCCCGAATCGCAGGCACTTCCAATGGGGACGCTACCACACCGTCCAGTCCCGCCTCAAGGGTCAATTGTGCATAGCGAACGACCACATCCTGTACCGTGCCAGGAATGCCCAGCTCCGTATTCATGGTCGCCTGGTCCGTGCTGGTCAGCTGTGTAACTGCAATAATGAGCGGCATGGCGAGCGAGCTGTTCGCAGAAATCGCTGCCTCGGCTCCGGCCCTGGCGGCTGACATCATACTGCGGCCTCCAGCCGCGTGTACGTTGAACATATCCACCCCTAAGCGGGTAATACTCTCTGCCCCTCCCCGTACCGTGTTAGGGATATCATGCATTTTTAAATCCAGAAAAACGGAGTATCCTCTGGATTTTAGCTGTTCTACAAAAGCGGGTCCTGCGCTATAAAACAGCTGCATACCTACTTTTATATAACAGGGAATACCCTCCAGCTGCCGAATCAGCTGCTCTGCTTGCTGCGCATCCGGGTAATCTAACGCGATCATCAGCCGTCCTGCCATTTGCTGAAATGCTTCGTTCACCGTTCTACATCCCCTTTTCGCGTCGATTCGGGTGTATTTGCCCGTGATAAAGGACATCCGTCAGCAAAAGCCGATGAATGTCCTTTCTTGATTTACTTATTTTTCATGATCTCATTGTATCGCCTTAATTGCTCAATACCGGCATGGATTCGGACGTAAAATTAATCGTCTCCAGCATTCTTAGCAAGGCGCGCACCGTATCCAGCGAGGTCATGCAGACAATACCGTTTTCAACCGCTTCACGGCGGATGCGGAATCCGTCACGCTCTGGTGTTTTCCCTTTGGTCAGCGTATTGAAGACAAAGTTGGCTTCACCCGTGCGAATCATATCCAGGATGTTCGGATTGCCCTCACTCAGCTTGTTAATCGTGTTCACCGGAATGTTGGCCTGCTCCAGCGCAGCCGCCGTTCCACCTGTTGCAATAATTTTGTAGCCCAGTCTGTAAAAGCCCTGCATCAACTCGACAGCTTCTTCTTTATCTTTATCCGCTACGGTGATGATGATCGCACCGGTGGATGGGATTTTCATACCAGCACCCACAAGTCCTTTATACAGCGCTTTGGCATACTGAATATCACGGCCCATAACTTCACCTGTCGACTTCATTTCAGGCCCCAGCGTTGGCTCTACACGGCGCAGCTTGGCAAAGGAGAATACCGGAACCTTAACCGAGACATAGTTACTTTCAGGCCATAGACCTTCTGTGTAGCCTGCTTCCTTAAGCTTACCACCCAAAATAGCCTGTGTTGCCAGATTCGCCATCGGGATGTTCGTAACTTTGCTCAGGAAAGGAACCGTCCGCGAGGAGCGAGGGTTAACCTCGATGACATACACCTCGTCTTGATGAATAACGAACTGGATGTTTACCAGACCGATCGTTTTCAATTCCTTGGCAATGCTGATCGTAATATCCACGATTTTTTGCTTCAGCTCGGCAGACAAGTGCTGTGGCGGATATACCGCGATCGAGTCACCTGAGTGAACCCCGGCCCGTTCCACATGCTCCATAATGCCTGGTACGAGTACCGTTTCGCCATCACAGATGGCATCAACCTCAACCTCTTTGCCCAGCATGTAGCGGTCGATGAGCACAGGGTGTTCCGGATTGATTTTAACGGCTTCTTCCATGTACCGCAGCAATTCCGCATCCGAGTAGACAATTTCCATGGCGCGTCCGCCCAGGACGTAGGATGGACGTACCAGCACCGGATAACCCAGCGCCTGAGCGGTTCCTACCGCTTCATCTACAGAGGTGACCGTGTTGCCTTTTGGCTGTGCGATAGCCAGACGAGACAACAGTTGCTCGAACTTTTTCCGATCTTCCGCTTCGTCGATACTTTCCAGACTTGTGCCCAAAATGTTCACGCCTGCTGCACTCAGCGGAGCTGCGAGATTAATGGCCGTTTGGCCGCCAAATTGGACGATAACGCCGATCGGTTTTTCCTGCTCGATGACATTCATTACATCCTCGAAGAAAAGCGGCTCAAAGTAGAGGCGGTCGGATGTGTTAAAGTCGGTAGAAACGGTCTCCGGGTTATTATTAATGATGACTGCTTCGTAACCTGCCTTTTGAATAGCCCATACCGCATGTACGGTGGAGTAATCAAATTCAATTCCTTGCCCGATCCGAATTGGCCCGGAGCCAAGAACGATAACTTTCTCTTTGTTGGAAGGAATTACTTCATTTTCCACCTCATAAGAGGAGTAGTAGTAAGGCGTTGTGGCTTCAAACTCGGCTGCACACGTATCTACCATTTTGTAGACAGGACGCAGGTTTTGACCCAGACGGAGCTCACGCACCTCACGCTCGGTTGTCAAATTGTTAGCAGTTTGACTCAGACTGCGAATCTCAGCGATAGAACGGTCGGTAAAGCCTTTGCGTTTGGCCTGATAAAGCGTTTCGTAAGTCAGCTCAGACTCTCCTGCAATGACAGCTTCAAACTTAACGATTCCTTCTACCTTATCAAGGAACCACCAGTCAATTTTCGTTAAATCCTGAATTTCCTGCTGCTGCCAGCCGCGGCGGAATGCCTCGGCTACCAAGAACAAACGCTCATCATCTGCTTTAATCAGACGTTCTTTAAGCACCTCATCAGACAGCTGATCGGCTCCCTTAAGATGTAAACGATGCACACCGATTTCCAGAGATCGTATCGCTTTATGGATAGATTCCTCGAACGTACGGCCAATGGCCATCACTTCACCTGTTGCTTTCATTTGCGTGCCCAGTTTGCGGTTGGCAGAAATGAATTTGTCGAACGGCCAGCGCGGTATTTTGCTCACGATGTAATCCAGTGTTGGCTCAAAGCAAGCATACGTTTGTCCCGTTACCGGATTCACGATTTCATCCAGTGTGTAGCCTAGCGCAATTTTGGCAGCCATTTTGGCAATCGGATATCCGGTTGCTTTGGAAGCCAGCGCTGAAGAGCGACTCACGCGCGGGTTCACTTCAATGACGTAGTATTGATAGCTGTGCGGATCAAGCGCAAACTGTACATTACAGCCGCCTTCAATATTGAGGGCGCGGATAATTTTCAGGGAAGCAGAGCGCAGCATCTGATACTCGCGATCTGACAGCGTCTGACTCGGCGCTACGACGATACTGTCGCCAGTATGCACGCCGACCGGGTCAAAGTTTTCCATATTGCAGACAACGATGCAGTTATCATTGCCGTCACGCATAACCTCATACTCGACTTCCTTCATGCCTGCAATGCTTTTTTCCACCAGACATTGTCCAATGGGACTGTACCGCAAACCTGAGCTAACCGTTTCACGCAGTTCTTCTTCAGTCGAACAGATACCGCCACCCGTACCTCCCAGCGTATAGGCAGGACGAACGATAATCGGATAACCGATCTCATTAGCAAAATCGAGGGATTCTTCTAATGTGGTAACAATTACACTTTCAGGTACAGGCTGTTCCAGCTCACGCATCAGCTCACGGAACAGATCACGGTCTTCGGCTTTTTCTATCGAATTCAGTTGTGTTCCCAGCAATTTGACGTTTTCACGCTCCAACACTCCGGCGCGAGCCAGCTCTACCGCCATATTCAAACCTGTCTGTCCTCCCAGTGTAGGAAGCAGGCCGTCCGGACGTTCTTGACGGATAATCTGTGTTACAAAATCAAGTGTAATCGGCTCAATATATACTTTGTCAGCCATATTGGTGTCTGTCATGATGGTTGCCGGATTACTGTTGATCAGTACCACTTCGACGCCTTCTTCTTTGAGCGCTTGACAAGCTTGTGTACCAGCGTAATCAAATTCCGCTGCCTGGCCAATAACGATGGGACCGGAACCGATCACGAGTATTTTTTTTAGTTCTGTATTTTTCGGCATATTAGCGCTCTCCTCTCACTGCGGCGGCGATAACAGCCTGACGCGGTTGCTTTGGTTGATTTCTCTTGTGCTCACGGATCATGTCCAGGAAGCGGTCAAACAGGTAGCCATTATCATAAGGTCCTGGCGCAGCCTCTGGATGGTATTGCACAGAAAACGCAGGATACTTGGTATGTTTAAGACCTTCAATCGTCTTATCGTTGTTATTAATGTGTGTCACTTCAAGGTCGGTTCCCTTAATCGAATCCTCATTCACTGTGTAGCCGTGATTTTGTGAGGTAATAAAGCAGCGTCCGCTCTCCAGTTCTTTTACCGGATGGTTACCACCGCGATGTCCGAATTTCAGCTTCTCCGTATCCGCTCCCGAAGCAAGCGCAAACAGCTGATGTCCCAAGCAAATTCCGAAGATCGGGTATTCTCCTAACAATTCAGCTACCGTACGAACAGCATGTGGTACGTCTTTCGGATCTCCAGGGCCGTTAGAAAGCTGGATACCGTCCGGGTTAAGGCGGCGGATTTCCTCAGCCGTCGTATCATGCGGAACGACAACCACATCGCAGTCCCGTTTATTCAGTTCGCGCAAGATGCCGCTTTTGGCACCATAATCAATCAATACGATCCGCTCGCCGTTGCCAGGACTGCTGTACGGATGAGGTGTGGAAGTCAAAGGCACCTGATTACGTAGTTCTTCAATGGTCAGGTCAGCCATCATTTCTTTCAGTTCTTCCAGCGGCTGAGAGCCAGTTGTTAAAATGCCCTTCATCGTGCCATGATGGCGAATAATCCGGGTAAGCATGCGGGTGTCGATGTCGCTAATGCCAATGATGCCATATTCCTTCAGCAAATCGCCTACGCTGTATTGAGCGCGCCAGTTGCTTGGCACCGGCTCGTAATGTCGAACAGCAAAGCCGTGAACATAAGGCCGTACCGATTCAAAATCATCACGAGTAATTCCGTAATTGCCAATCAGCGGGTAAGTCATTGTTACGATTTGTCCGCAATAAGAGGGATCCGTCAGCACCTCCTGATAGCCTGTAATCCCTGTGTTGAAAACGACCTCGCCTGTTTTTTCACCTTCCGCACCAAATGATGTGCCTGTAAACAGCGTGCCGTCCTGAAGCAACAATCTTGCCTGCATCCCGTCTCACTCCTCTGTATTGTTTCCTGCTATAAGGTCTATTTTTTGAATAAATTATATTTCAGTTTGCTTGGTCAGCAGACCACACCAACTTGCCGTCTACCCAGGTTTTTACGGGCCAGCCTTTGAGCTTCCAGCCTGTAAAAGGAGTGTTGCGGCCTTTGCTGGCAAACGTTTGCGGATCAACTGCCTGCTCCTGCTCCAAATCAATCATGGTCAGGTCGGCGGGTGCTCCTTCTTCCAAACGTCCTGTATTAAGGCGGAAGACACGCGCCGGGTCAGCCGTCATACGGCGTACCAGAAAGTCCAGTGTCCATTGACCGGTTGCTACAAATTTCGTGTACAGCAGCGGAAAGGCGGTCTCAAATCCGACAATACCGAAAGGCGCCAGTTCCATACCTTTTGCCTTCTCTTCCTCGCTGTGTGCCGCATGGTCGGTTACGATAATGTCAATCGTGCCGTCCTCCAGTCCTTCGATACATGCCTGCACATCACGCGGAGAGCGTAATGGAGGATTCATTTTCCAATTCGCATCCAGCCCGGGAATGTCCTCATCCGACAATACCAAGTGGTGCGGGCATACCTCCGCAGTTACCTTGATGCCAAAAGATTTCGCATGGCGAATCAACCGTACCGACTGCTCTGTGCTGACATGACATACATGATAATGTGCCCCGGTTGCCTCGGATAACAGAATGTCCCGTCCGACATGAATCGCCTCGGATTCGTTCGGTATACCCTTAAGCCCGTGACGCTTGGCAAATTCACCGTCTGTCACCGCTGCTCCTTCCACAAGCGTGTTATCCTCACAGTGAGCAATAACCGGCATATCCAACGCTTTGGCCCGAGCCATGGCGTCCTTCATCATTTGTGCACTCTGCACCCCTACACCGTCGTCGGTAAAACCAATTGCGCCTGCCGCCTTGAGTGCTTCAAAATCCGTCAGCTCGCGTCCCAGCTCGTTTTTGGTAATGGCTGCGTAAGGAAGGACCTTGGCAAGCCCGGCTTCTTCACCCTTTTTCAGTACCAGCTGAACCGTGTCCACATTGTCCGTGACCGGGCGTGTGTTCGGCATACAGGCAATCGTCGTAAAGCCACCTTTGACCGCTGCATGACTACCGGTTGCAATTGTTTCTTTATATTCAAAGCCAGGTTCTCTCAGATGCACATGCATGTCGATTAAACCAGGGATAACCAGCTTGCCCTGAGCGTCGACTTTTTCGACTTCCAGCTCTTGCTCAGATTTCCCTTCTTCTATAAGCAGGCTGGCTCCAGCTTCGGCATTTGTGATCGCTAAAATTTTTCCATCGGCGATCAGAATAGATTTTAATTCAGGCTCGCCTTGCTCATTCAATACACTTGCATTCATAATTAATTGTTTCATGTGAAATGTTCCTCCGCTCAGGTTTTCTGCGACTTTTCCTACGATTCTGCTGCAGCTTCTACAGCTTCATTGCCCGTTCCATAACCGCCATGCGGATCGGAACCCCGTTTGCCATCTGTGGGAAAATCCGTGATTGTTCACTTTCCACAACTGAACTGTCGATCTCCACATTCCGATTGACTGGAGCCGGATGCATAATGATCGTTCCGGGCTTAAGACTCGCTGCTCTTTCCTCTGTCAAACCATACTGCTCTCGGTACTCATCCGCCGAGCGCAGCATACCTTCGGCATGCCGTTCGAGCTGTACCCGAAGCATCATGACCACATCAGCCTGCAATGCTTTTTGCATGGGTACATAAGGAGCGTGCGCCGCAAGATCAGATGCCTGCATATTATTTGGCGCACAGAAGCTGACCTTTGCTCCAAATTTTTGCAGGGCCCACAGATTCGAACGAGCCACACGGCTGTGCAGAATGTCTCCAATGATTGATACGTTTAAGCCTTTAAGCTCACCGAAAGCTTTGCGCATGGTGTACAGGTCTAGCAGTGCCTGCGTTGGGTGCTCATTGTTGCCATCTCCTGCATTAACCAGTGGGACGTTAACCTTCTCAGCGAGCTCTTGCAGCACCCCGGCTGGTTTTAGCCGGATAACTCCAGCATCAATGCCCATGGATTCGAGCGTGCGTACTGTATCGTAAATGGACTCCCCTTTTTCCACACTGGAAGCCGCAGCAGAAAAGTTCAGCACCTGAGCGCCCAGCCGCTTTTCCGCCATTTCAAAAGAAAAGCGTGTGCGTGTACTGTTTTCAAAAAACATGTTGGCTGCGAAGCGTGACTGTAATACCGGAATCAGCTTTTGCGGCTGTGATTCCCAATAATGAGCGCGATCCAGAATGGACTCGATTTCATTGCGGCTCATTTCTTTTAATCCGAGCAGGCTGCGTTCTCTAAGTTGACTGGCTGTTGTGATCATTTCTGTTCCCCCCGGTTCTGATTGATCGTCACTTCGTCCTTGCCGTCCGTCTCCTGAAGCGAAACTACGATTTCCTCGGATTTGGAAGTTGGGATGTTCTTGCCGATGTAATCCGGACGAATCGGAAGCTCACGGTGTCCGCGATCCGCCAGCACTGCCAGCTGAATCATTTGCGGGCGTCCGCAGTGCATCAATGCATCCATCGCCGCGCGAATAGTGCGGCCTGTGTACAGCACATCGTCAAAGAGAATGACTTTCTTATCATGAACCGAAACGTCAGCAGGATTCATCAAAAGCTCTTTTCCATTTCCTTTGGTTTTACTAACGCTGCTCCGGTCATCCCGGTAAGCTGTGACATCCAGCTCTCCCCATGGAATCGGCGCACCTTCGATTTCGGCAATTTTCTCAGCCAGACGCTGCGCCAAATGAACCCCGCGTGTTCGAATTCCTACGAGCACACAATCATCAATACCTTTGTTTTTCTCCAAAATTTCATGTGCAATCCGTGTTAATGCCCGACGAATCGCAATTTCGTCCATCAGTACATGTATTTCATTACTCATGCTCCCAGCCTCCTCAGGTAATGTTCCCTTCAGACCTGGCCCCGTGTTCGGATACAAAAAAGACTCCTTGCCCAAGTTTGGCAAGGAGTCTCGTATGAACAGTCTTCCACCGTTCTCCGATCTCTCGGACACACTGAAGACATGCCGCCGCAGCGGATGCACTGATCAGTGATCCATTCACGTTACCTTGCCAGCCTCACGGGACTGATTTAAAGGTGCTATTCAGGATTTTCTTTATCCAGCTTCTCATAGTGAGAGATGGTAGCCATCTCTTGGACAAAGTTCATCGCAACTACAAGAAGTATGACAGATCGAAAATCATGTGTCAACACCTGTTCAACCGGAACCACCGGAAGCACTTAAATAATTATACAACTTCATTGTATAATTATCCATAGTTGTTTTTACCCATACCTTACCCAAACAATAAAAAAACCGCCAATTAGGCGGTTTTGCTTAATAATTTATTCAGGTTTTTGAATATGAATATAGAACTTTGGATTGATTTTAGCGACTACGCAAAGACGCCAATACATCTTCCATATCGGGAGGAATAGGTCTGCTGAACTCCAAATACTCGCCAGTGGTTGGATGCTTAAAGCCTAACACCGCTGCATGCAGCGCCTGACCATTCATGCGAACACCTTTGCTGCGTCCATACATAGGGTCACCAACCAAAGGATGCCCAATAAATTTCATGTGTACACGAATTTGATGGGTGCGCCCTGTCTCCAATTGAAGCTCAAGCAGGGTGTAATCCCCCAAACGCTCAATGACGAGAAAATGAGTAACTGCATGCTTGCTGTTGCGTTCCGTCACGGTGAACAATTTACGATCACCTGAATCACGACCTATAGGAGCATCAACCGTTCCCTGATCGTGGCTCAAATGACCGTGAACCAGAGCTATATATTTACGCGTAACGCTATGTTCCTTGAGTTGTGCTGCCAGCGAAGCATGAGCCTGGTCATTTTTGGCCGCCATTATGAGTCCTGATGTATCTTTATCAATACGGTGAACGATACCCGGACGCAATTCTCCGTTAATACCGGAAAGATCATGACAGTGATACATCAGCGCATTGACCAATGTTCCTGAAGTATGTCCCGGTGCGGGATGCACGACCAGACCGCGCTGTTTGTTAATGACAATCACGTCCGAATCCTCGTAGACAATATCCAACGGAATATTTTCGGGTATAATATCGACATTCTCTGGCTCCGGTACAGACAATTCAATACGATCTCCTTCAGCCAGTTTGTAATTGGCTTTGATTGCGGAGCCATTGACCAGCACCCGACCGTTTCCGATCCACAGCTGTATCTGGGAACGGGATACATCCTCCATTTTTTCGGCGATATATTTGTCTATACGAGTTTTGGCATCAACAGATTCCGCTGTCCATTCCAGGGATTCACTCTCCAGCTCTTCCTCATAAGACAGACCTGTGGCTTCACTGTTTTCATTTGTTTCTTTCATGCTACGACTTCCCTTCAATGCTGTCATTGCCATTTTCTTTGTTCCGACGCGACTCCAGTAATGTATCCAAAATAATCAGTGCTACACCGATGACAATCGCCGAATCCGCCACATTAAAGATCGGAAACGTATAACTCCCAAAATTGAATTGAGCAAAATCAACCACTTCTCCTGAAATAGCCCGATCCAAAAAGTTACCGACTGCGCCTCCAAGTACCAAGCTTAGTGCTACGGGAAGCAATTTCTGACCAGCCTTCACTGTTTTTCGCAAATACCATACGATGCCGATTACCACTACAATGGTAATCACGATAAAAAGCCAACGTTGACCTTCCAAAATCCCAAAAGCGGCTCCACGATTACGATGGGACGTGATTAAAAAGAAATTGCCGATTACCGGTATTTGCTCGTACAATTCCATCCGCGTAGCCACCAAATATTTGACTCCCTGGTCAATCAAAAAAATAATTAGCGCAATACCAAAATAAATCACAGTCCTTCGTCACTCCGATCTGCTTATATCCGTTGTCGAACCCATTTATTGTAGCATAAGCCTTCTCAGATCGTCCACGAGTCCATAGCTCGCAAGTACAGGTTTTTGAGTAGAATTTCCTTCTGTAAAAGAGGTCTTCCCGGTGCAAACTACAAGAAGCATCCCCGAGACAATGCATATGCATCTTAATCTAAAGCAAGGAGAGGATTCCATGTCCCCATTGACGGAGCAACAATTGCAGGGATTGCGTAACGAACTGCTGCAACGCAAAAAAGAGATTGAGCATCGTTTGCAGGACAACGATCACTACGGACTCGGTGATTCCCAACGCGAGCAGACCGGCGAGCTATCCCCGATTGATAATCATCCAGGCGATCTGGCAACCGAAACATACGAGCGAGCCAAGGACATTTCCTTACTGGAGCACGACGAATTCCAGTTGGAACGTATCGAATCAGCCATGATGGCGATGGAAAAGGGTACGTACGGCATTTGTGCCGCCTGTGGTAAACCCATTCCTTATGAGCGCCTGCTGGCTGTTCCCTATACCATTTACTGCAAAGAGCATAACCCTGAAACAGAGGTGTCCAACCGCCGTCCAATCGAGGAGGAATTTCTGGCCCCCGCATTCGGCAGAACGAGTCTGGATGAATGTGAAGATCAAAACGGATTTGACGGTGAAGATGCTTGGCAAATCGTTGAAAGTTGGGGTACATCTAATACCCCAGCTATGGCGGAAAGTGGAGAAATCCATCGCTATGATGATATGGAAATTGAAGCAGGCGATGATAATATGGGCTTCGTAGAGCCATATGAAAGCTTTATCGCTACTGACATTTATGGAAAAAATATATCCGTTGTTCGCAGCTCCATTTATCAGCGTTATCTAGAGAACGGCGAGGGTGAAGGTCTGCTGGAGCCAGATATGACGGACGAAGATGAAGCATAAACTTAGATTAAAACATAATATCTGTAATCTAATAGGTGGTAAGCTCCAGCTGTCGCTGTACAATCCGTACGATATCAGCAATATAATCACCGATAATCGGTAAATTCAGCGCACCGAGTACTTGCAGCACATAAATAATGGTGGCTGCAAAAAAAGTAAAGCCTAGAGCAATGCCGACTCCACGGGATATACCTGATATTAAATTCAACCAGAGTAATCTCCAAGGCCTATTTAGCAGCAGAGCGTAATCGGCAATACGTGTCCGTTCCATCTGTTCTGACACAGCATGTATCAACTTTTCTACACGATTTAGCTTCTCTGCCTGATTACCTGCTGCACTTTTATCTGCGGCTTTGGCAGCTTCTCCCTCGTTCATTTTTTGGCGACTGATTCCCTGTCTGCGCCTTGACCGTGCCGTCATCTGCACAATCCCCCTTTTTCCATGGCTGCCCTAAACGCAGCAAACGAGCCGAAGCACGTAACGGAGAAGATCCGTTTTCGATGCTTAGGCTCGTTTTTATACGCTGCCTGTTCTTGTATTATGGGACAGGGGGCTTGTAATTATTCCCCAATATGAACGCTGATCGTTTTACCGTTCACTTCCACACGCTCTGCTGGCTCTGCCTGACCGAATGTCACGGTAGTAACCAATACGTTTTCACGCAGTACAGAATCGAAGCTTTCGATTGCTTGACGCAGCTCGTCATCTACATCCAGCGTCAGTGCCACGTATTTTTCAATCGGCAGATCCAGCTTTTTACGATAATCCTGCACCGCGCGGACCACTTCACGTACCCAGCCTTCCTGCTCCAGCTCAGGCGTAATGTCCGTGTTCAACGCGACCGTTAATCCATAACCGGAAGCAGATGCAAAGCCTTCTTTCGCTTTTTTCTCCACCAGCAATTCCTCGGCCGTAACTTGTAGCTCTTCTCCCTCTGGAGAAATCACGTTCAACACTCCTTGCTCTACTACCGAACGAGTATCCTCGGCAGACATGCCTTTGAAAAAGTTTTGCAGGAAGCCGACATTTTTGCCGTATTTCTTACCCGCTACCTTCAAATTCAGCTTTAGTGTAAAATCTACAAAACCGCTATCGTCCGTCTCAACATGAATATGCTTCACATTGATCTCATCTTTGATGATTTCCTCGTAGCCACTCAGTTCAAAATCCTGATCCATCGACAAAATCAACTCGGACAACGGCTGACGCGTTTTTAAACCCGTTTCGTTGCGGACGTTGCGCGCCAATTCTACTACTCGACGTGCCGTTTCCATATCGCGCTCCAATTCCAGATCAATCAAGGATTCATTGGCAGTTGGATAATCATCCAGATGAACACTTTCCCCATTGCTCAGATTGAGATAAATATCCTCTGCGAGCAGCGGTGTGAACGGTGCAAGCAGCTTGGCTGTCGTCAACAGCACTTCAGTCAATGTGCGATACGCAGCGAGCTTATCCTCTGTAAGGCCGTTGCCCCAGAATCGATCGCGTGAACGACGGATATACCAGTTGCTCAGCTCATCTACGAACGATTCTATCGCTTTGGAAGAATTCAGGAAATCATTTACAGACAAAGCTTTGTCCACTACCAAAATCAGGCTGTTCAGACGGGACAAAATCCAGCGATCCAGCTTATGAGCCGACGGCTTGAACGGATGCTGTGCCGGATCAAAGCCGTCGATATCTGCATACAAGGTCAAGAAAGCATGTGTATTGACAAGCGTATCTACCAGCTTCGATTTGGCTTCGCCTACGATGCCTTTGGAAAAACGCTTGCTATTCCATGGTGCACTATCGGACAGCAATGCCCAACGGAAAGCATCTGTACCGTACTCGTCAATCACTTCCCATGGATCAATCACATTGCCCTTGGATTTGGACATTTTTTGACCCTGCTCATCCAGTACGTGACCTGTTGCCATCACTGCCTTGTAAGGAGCTTTGCCAGTCAGCATGGTCGAAACCGCGAGCAGGCTGTAGAACCAGCCACGAGTTTGGTCAATCCCTTCACAGATCATATCTGCCGGGAATTGCTGTTGGAACGTTTCATTATTTTCAAATGGATAATGATGCTGTGCAAACGGCATGGAGCCGCTATCGAACCATACGTCGATCACTTCCGGCGTACGAGTCATTTCATACTTGCCGCATTTACTACGCACCTTAATATCATCTACATATGGCTTGTGCAGCTCAATATCCGATGGTACGTCGCCAATCGCACGTTCCCGCAACTCGGCAATACTATGCGGTGCGAACTGTTCTCCAGTCTCCTCACACATCCAGATATTCAGCGGTGTACCCCAATAGCGGTCGCGGCTGATGTTCCAATCCACCAGCTCCTCCAAAAACTTGCCGAAGCGTCCTTCGCGTACATGGCCCGGATACCATTCGACTTCGCTGTTGTTGACAATCAATTGATCCTTAATCGCGGTTGTTTTGATAAACCAGCTGTCCATAGCGTAATACAACAGCGGAGTATCACAACGCCAGCAGAACGGATAGCTATGCTCGTATTTTTCCTTGCTGTACAGCAAGCCTTTCTCAGACAGCATCTTAACAATATCCACATCACAGTCCTTCACAAAACGGCCTGCAAAGTCAGTAATTTCCTTTACATAGTTACCTTGGAGATCCACCACATTGATGAATCCAACGCCATTTTCACGGCATACACGATAATCATCCTCACCATGAGCCGGAGCCATATGAACGATACCTGTACCGCTGGAGTCTGTTACAAATTTTGCTCCCAAAATTTGATTACCTTTCTCAACCTGGAAATACGTAAATGGCGGGGTATAAGTCTGGCCAACCAGTTCTGAACCGGACAGCGTGCCAAGCACTTCATGATCGCCTTTAATTACGTCCTCAACCAGATTTTTAGCAACGATATATACGCCGTCTTCCTGCTTCACACGTGCATATTCCAGCTCAGGGTTAACGGCAAGCGCTGCGTGGCTCGGCAAGGTCCAAGGTGTTGTCGTCCAGGCCAGTACATATTCACCACTACTATGCAGCTTGAATTTGGCCGTTGCGCTCAAATCCTTAACATCTTTATAGCCCTGTGCCACTTCATGAGAACTCAGTGTGGTCTGGCAATCCGGGCAATACGGACTCACACGATGACCACGATACAGCAGTCCTTTTTCATGAATGGTCGCCAAAATGTTCCATACACTCTCGATATAGTTGTTATCCAGCGTAATATACGGATGATCAAGGTCTGTCCAGTATCCGATTGCTTCGGTCAGATCACGCCATTGCTGCTCGTACTCAAACACGCTTGCTTTACATTTTTTAATGAACTTCTCAACGCCGTATTCTTCAATTTCAGGCTTGTGGGAGATACCCAGTTGTTTTTGCACACCTAATTCGACTGGCAGGCCATGCGTATCCCAACCCGCTTTGCGTACAACGCGATATCCCTTCATTGTCTGATAGCGGCCGACGAAATCCTTAATTACACGCCCCAGTACGTGACCGATATGCGGTTTACCATTGGCAGTTGGTGGACCTTCATAAAATACAAAATTTGGTTTTCCCTCACGATTTGTGATGGATTTACGGAAGGTGTTCTCTTCTTTCCATTTGTGCAGGATGCGCAGGTCGCGGGACCGTGCTTTTTCTTTAACATCCACTCTGTTCATAATGTCATTCTCCTTCTCTGCTCATCATTTTGATTGCTGTAGCGTTTCCCAAAAAAGCAACAAAAAAAGCCCCATCCCTGTAAAGGGACGAGGCTGTGCTCGCGTTACCACCCTGATTCCATAAACAGACCCTTCTACAAAAAAAGGTATTGTTACGGCTCTCTGAGCCCTACTCAACTACAGCAGGGCGCCATTATAACGTATGGCAAACGGTAATTGCTTACACACGCCGTAAAAATCAAGCGCTTCAGCTTACTTCTCCGGGAGGATCTTCGGTCATGTTCTGAACGTTGGCTTGCACCAAGAGGCCAACTCTCTGAGGAACAAATCATGACGTACTCGTTCCCATCAACGAATTATACATGTTCAATTCATCGGGGTATTGTATCAGCAGCATCACCGCTGACTTGAATAATAACCCTTAGCCGATGCACGATTAGTGGTTATATTCAGTATAGTATTTACAGTTATAGCCTGTTTGCAGATAAAAGTCAACCCTGACGAAGCCTATTAAACGCTGTCAGAAAAGACAATTAGTAAATCTCCTTCATTTCACGCTCGCGCTCCAGCACTTCACGTTCCCGGTTTTCAAGCGCTTCCCAGCCGTCCTGACTTAACAGATCAAGCTGCGCCTCCACCAGTGTACGAAAACGTGCCCGGTAAATCGAAGCCTGCTTCTTCAGCTCTTCAACCTCCAAAGCAATTTTGCGGGATTTGGCCAATGCTTCGTTTACAATGCGATCCGCATTTTTTTCCGCTTCCTTTACGATCAGCTGGGATTCCTTCTTGGCGTTGTTACGAACTTCATCCGCCGCTTCCTGCGCCACGATAATCGTCTTACCCAGCGTATCTTCAATCGTCGCGAAATGGTCAAGCTTCTCCTGTACGTTCAGCAACTCAGTGCTCAATTCTTTATTTTCACGAATAACCGCTTCATAATCCTTGATCACCTGATCCAAAAATTCATTGACCTGATCCTCATCATAACCACGAAGCCGGCGGGCAAATTCCTTATTATGTATATCCAATGGCGTTAATGGCATGCCGTCCACCTCCTATAAGATTGACAAAAAACACATGTTCCGCGTCACGACGCTCACTATCATCTATCGGTCATCATACCCCGATTTGTGAATACTGTACAGAGCAAAATCGTTCCAGTTCTATGCTTTAGCTTAATTCTTTCGACACAAAGCTCGTGAATCCTGCCTCAAGCTATACAAACTTACCGATTTTGACACGGAACCTTCCTTTTTTTGTCATACCGTCTGTTTCGAGCACTTTGAAACGCCCAAATCCTTGCATGGAAATAACATCTCCCGCTTTAAGTGAAGTGGATGGATTCTCCTCCACCTTCCAATTGACTCGGCACCGTCCGGCCCGGATTGGAGTTAGAATTTTGCTCCGGCTCAGCTTGTACACGTCACTGGCAATTCCATCCAGACGCAAGGAAGCCACCGTCAAATCCAACGACTCCAATGCAGCTTCCTTTGTTCGCAGGCTTCCTGGAGGCAGCAGTTCTGTCCATACATGAACACGATGAACCTGCTGCAGGTGCAGCGTAATGAAATCACTGATTTCTGAAGCTACTAATACATGGCATCCATCGTCCAATACGTGAATATCACCGATTTTTCCACGCTTGATTCCAAGTCCTAATATGGCCCCCAAATAATCACTGTGCTCCAGCGTACCTATTTTATGATCATCGGAGTTGATGGAAAGAACACGTATCCCCATATCCTCATCGTCTACATACGAATAATCGGGCGCAATCAGCGCCCGCTTTCGTTCCGAAGCCTCGTAGCCGCCATCTACCCTAATCGTGACCTTATCTTCCTTCGAAGAAAGTGTCTCCAATATGTACAGTTGGCGCGGATCCAAAAAATCAGTCAGCTTCTGCTCATGATAAGCTCCCGCATGACTGATCCATTCGGAAGCGCGATCCACATAATCCCGTTCATCCGGGTGAAAATGCTCATAAATCTCGGTTCGCATGAGTCCTCCTAGACGAAATTGCTAATTAAAGAAATCAAACCATACGACGCAAAACGCAGAGCAATCAGCGCCACGATGGGTGAAATATCAATCATCCCGATTGACGGGATGAACCTGCGAAAAGGAGACAAATAAGGCTCCACAAACTTGGCAAGTAAATCACCAATCACACTCTCTCTGGCATTAGGAAGCCATGACATCAGGACATAAGCAATGATCATGTACGAATAAATCTGAAATAGCCAACCGATTACCTCGATCAAAAAAAACTCACCTCATTCTGTTAAATTCTTGTTCCGTGTCAGCTAGTATTTCCGTAATGGAGCCTTGTATTTCAACCGTATCCGGAGTACACAGAAAAATATTGTTACCAACTTTGGAAATGCCACCGCTTAACGCATACACGGTGCCGCTCAAAAAATCAATAATACGCAGCGCCTGATCCTTGCGAATTCGTTGCAGATTGACTACGACGGTGCGATGGGAACGAATATGGTCGGCAATTTCCTGTGCTTCATCGTAAGATCGCGGCTCATACAGGACAACTTTCACATTTTTCTGTGAATGGATGCTGACAATATTATTGCCCTTCTGGGTCTTACGTTTATCAAAGCTTGGGGTTTCAATTTCTTGCTCTTCCGGCGTATTCATAACCTCTCGCTCAATAACTTCCTCTTCTTCCTGAAGCCCCAGAAAATTCATAAACTTATTCATCACGCCCAATGGAAATCCTCCTCTCTTCCAACCAGTACGGAACCAAGCCGCAGCCAGGTCGCCCCTTCCTCCACCGCTACCTCAAAATCGTTGGACATCCCCATGGACAAGTGAACGATAGGCTCTCGGGTCAAGGCTTGTCCATTTAATGAATCACGCAATTCACGCAGTCCCCGAAATACAAGTCGAGTTTTTTCCGGGTCTTCCTCATGAGGAGCCATCGTCATCAAGCCGATGACGTCCACATGCTCCAACTCACGAATTTGTTCCAGGAAAGGAGCAACCGCCTCAGGAGACAAGCCGTATTTTGAAATTTCTCCAGAGATATTCACTTGCACGAAGGCTTTGACTCTCACTCCAAGAGCGATGGCCTTCTTTTCCAACTCCTGAGCCAGCGATAAACGGTCCAGCGAATGTATAAACTCAAATTTCCCAATCACATCTTTAACCTTATTGGTTTGCAGATGACCAATAAAATGCCACGTCCCCCGGTCACCCAACCTGCTCCATTTATCCGCAGCATCCTGCCAGCGATTTTCGCCTACATGCTCCAATCCGCTGTCCAATACCGATTCCATTGTTACAGCCGAAATATATTTCGTGACAGCGATCACATTCACTTCATCACGTGAACGTCCACTACGAGCACAAGCTGCTTCTATACGGGCGTTTACTTCTTTGATTCGTTCCTCCAAAGACACGGGAGGACTCACCTCTCTTCCAGACCAATCCAGCTCGCCATTCTCCCTGTAACGCCGCCTTCCTTGCGATATGAAAAAAACAAATCGCTACGACTGCTCGTACATAAGGTAGTACATTCGATATGGCTCGGCAATATTCCTGCTTTCATCATAATGTGTCGATTGCATTGTTTCAAGTCAAGCAGTGTTTTACCACCCATTAACGGGATATAGACGGAGCCTTCCCAATCATCATTACCCGGGCAATCATGCTCTAAAACCCGAATTTGGCTCATGACATGCTCATCCACCTCGTATGATTCAGAGCCAATGGAAGGGCCGATGGCTGCAAGCAAATCAGAAGGATGTGATCCAAATTCGTTCTGCATGGCTAGCACCATTTTCAGGGCAATCTCTGCTACCGTTCCCTTCCAGCCCGCATGGGCCAGCCCAATCACACGCCGCACCGGATCACAAAAGTATAGCGGTACACAGTCCGCATAAAAAGATGTGAGCAAAATACCCGGTACATCTGTTAATAGTCCGTCTGTATCCTGAAAAGCAGATGCACGATCCCTAAAGCCGCGTCCGCGGTCAGCAGCCTTGACGACAGCAACATGATTGCCATGCACCTGCTCACCACATGTCCATGCTTCAGCGGCAAAACCAAGCCGCTCTGTAATAAGCTGTCGGTTGCGGATCACTTTCTCCGGTTCATCTCCTACATGAAACGCACAATTCAGACTCTCGTACGGCGCTTTGCTAACACCGCCATGACGTCCAGTAAACCCCGCTGTCAAGCCCTGAACCTTCCGTTTCCAGGATTCAATATATAACAACTCCGGCACGGGACGAGCGCCATCTTCCTTTGACGCAGCACCCGTTGCCATGGTATTCACTACAAACGGTTCCATTTGTCTCACCTCTACTGCCCAGTGTACCAAAAAGCCGCCGTCATGTCTTCACAAGCAGCTAAAATACATAGACCTGCTGCTCAGAAGCCCCGGCGGTCACTCCGCTCCTGACGTTCGATATACAGCTTTTCCTCCCCTGTACCCAGCTCATCCAGCCCCTCCAGTCGTACAAGCACAACATCCGAGCCGATTTTGACAATATTTCGCCATGGGATGACCAATTCACTTCCCCCTCCAAACCAGCCCATAAACCGGCTGTTGCCCGGAACCACAATGGCTTCAATTTTTCCCAGCCGTACTTCAATCTCCAAATCACTGATTTGTCCCAGTCGTCGCCCATCTACAATGTTAATGACATCCTTTGTTTGAAACTCGGAAATTTTCATTGCTCTTACCGACGTTTCCGGCGTACTCACGCGCATCACATCCTTTACTTCACTATATGAGCGGGAGAACCCAAAAAATGTCCTGTAAACGCAAAAACGATCCACATAGGATCGTTTTTATCGGAGTCGTTCAAACCATTCATATCGTTAGGATTTTACGTGCTTTTGCATTTGCTGTATAGCCGATTTCTCTAATCTTGAAACCTGGGCTTGAGAGATACCGATTTCGTCGGCAACCTCCATTTGCGTCTTTCCTTCATAAAAACGCATGGACAATATCATCTTTTCACGCTGGCCCAGGCGATGCATCGCTTCCCGTAGAGCGATCTCCTCAATCCATGAGACGTCTTTGTTTCTGTCATCACTGATCTGATCCATCACATAGATTGGGTCGCCCCCGTCGTGATATATCGGCTCGAACAGCGAAACCGGATCCTGAATCGCATCCAATGCGAACACAACGTCTTCTTTGGGAACATTCAACGCCTCAGAAATTTCAAAAATCGTCGGTTCCCGCGAGTTTAGATTTGTCAGACTGTCCCGCACCTGGAGCGCCTTATATGCAATATCCCGTAACGAACGCGATACACGAATCGGATTGTTATCCCGCAAGTAACGGCGTATCTCTCCGATAATCATCGGAACCGCATAAGTGGAGAACTTCACATTTTGTGACAGGTCAAAATTATCAATCGCCTTCATCAGGCCGATGCAGCCTACCTGGAACAAATCATCCACAAACTCTCCCCGATTGTTAAACCGCTGAATTACACTCAGGACGAGCCGGAGATTGCCATTGACCAATTTTTCTCTGGCTGATCGTTCATTATTTTGCTGAAGTGATGTGAACAGCTCACGCATTTCTGCATTGGCTAATACCGGCAGTTTGGCGGTATCCACACCGCAAATTTCCACTTTGTTTCGGGTCATCGTGTCTTACCTCCCAAGGAGCAACATTAATGTACATTATCTCCTGAGGGCGTTTTTTTATTCGCCGTTTCCATCGCTTCCGGATATCCCCAAACGTTATACCATTTTGTTGAATTCTTTTCGTAAGCGCTTTATAATTCGTTTTTCCAGACGTGAAATATACGATTGCGAGATACCCAGCAGGTCAGCAACATCCTTCTGTGTCTTCTCTTCTCCGTCCTGCAAGCCGAAGCGCAGCTCCATAATTAAACGCTCTCGATCTGTCAGCTTATCCAACGCCTTATGCAGCAATTTACGGTCTACCTGCTCCTCAATATTGCGGTAAATGGTATCATTTTCCGTACCCATCACGTCGGAAAGCAGTAATTCATTACCATCCCAATCAATATTCAGGGGTTCATCAAAAGAAACTTCTGTTCTCGTTTTGCTATTGCGACGCAAATACATCAAAATTTCATTTTCAATGCATCTTGAAGCGTAGGTGGCAAGCTTGATTTTCTTTTCGGGATCAAAAGTGTTCACTGCCTTGATCAGTCCTATGGCACCGATGGATACGAGATCCTCAATGTTGATCCCCGTATTTTCAAACTTACGAGCAATATACACGACTAAACGCAAATTCCGTTCAATTAGCATGGATCGTACAGCTGCATCTCCAGAAGAAAGCTTTCCGAGCAAATACTCTTCCTCATCTCTCGTCAACGGTGGGGGGAGCGCCTCGCTGCCGCCAATGTAATAAATTTCTTCACTTTTTAGGCCAAATAAAAATAAAATACGATAATATTGCAATTGCAAAGCTAGCCTGATTTTCATTTTTAATTTCACATGTTCCCGCATACCATGCTCCCCCTTTTGAATTTTAAAATGGTGCCAAATCTCATTTCGTCTCCTTCAAGCCTCATTCTGTACCCTCGTTTCACGCTCCTGAGCCTGTAATGGCTCACTAAGACACGCATCCCCCTTCTGGTTCATATCAGTACAGCCTTCTTCGTGTGACGTCACATCCGGGTGAATAATCGCACGGTATTTGCCCTCTGCCGACAAGGTCCCGCCATCTAAGCCAATCAGTACTCGATCCTGTACAAAACGAGTCCCATTCATGAACACTTCCACCCGATCCGGTTTGAGTGCAAGCATAAAGGAATGGCTGCGGTTGATCCCTCGATAGGGAACAAGGCGGATACGATCCTGCCAGCTGAACGATTCGTCCCCCAGCTCCATTACCAATTGGTCAACATTCCCCTCGGAGCATTTTTGGAGCCAGGAGGAGGGCAAATACCCTTCCCACAAGGCGGACTCCATCACCATAACCGGGATTCGGGTCAAGGGATCATGCAGTTGGTTGCCAGTATCCAGCAAGCCTGTACACTCAATATGATCCTGCCCGATCCACACCTGCACTTCTCCTAAAAACCCACTCATCCTTTCTGTACGCTGCTTTGAGGATTGCACAATACGAAAGAAAAGCATCACTCCGACAAATGTGCATAAGATAAACCAGAATGCAATTTTCAACTCAAAGGACATTCCACCCGAAGTGGTGTACCAAATGCCATTAAACATTTCCCCCGTACTTTGAAGAAAATAATGCACCCCCAAGATTCCGCCTGCAGCTACAAAATTGATCATGTAAAAAGAACCCATTGTCCGAAGAACCTTTTGCATGCTGCCAAATCCAAAAGCCACTAGCAGCATCATGACCGATAATGCCAATTTGATCAGAAACGTAAATAAAAAGGACAGCTCCGGCACAAACATCATGACCACGTACATTGCACCGATCACAGCCGAAAGAATCAGCCGCCACCACACTGGACGGATTTTTCTCATCCAGGCGGTGACCATCAGCAATACAGCATCAATGAACAAATTGGTCAAAAAAATCAAGTCGATATAAACAACCAAGGATTCACCCGCCCAGCGTTTGCAGGATAGGCTTAAGTATAGTAGCCATGCTGTTCAAAGTCTGTCTAACGATGGGGACGGTGATCGACTAATTTTGTCGGAAAGAGGAGAAGCTCCGAAAGCGTGCTTAAAGAAAACACAAAGAAGCCCACATCTCCAAGGAGAATGCGGGCTCTCTGATTTCAAACTAGTTATCGTTATTATTATTGCGTGAACGGTTACGTAAGAATGTCGGAATATCCAATTGGTCACTGCTTTGAGTATTACCAAATGGACGCAAGTTAGGAGAGGCTTTTTCCGTCGATTCGGAAGTTGCCGGGTTAGCTGCCGGTCTACGTCCCGGTGCTGGTTGGCTTGGCTTACCTTCAAAGCCAGTTGCAATAACGGTAACCTTAATCTCTTCCTTCAACTCTTCGTCAATGATAGCACCGAAAATCATGTTAACCTCCGGATCGGAAGCCGACGTTACAATTTCTGCTGCCTCATTGACCTCGTACAGAGACAAATTAGCACCGCCAGTAATGTTCATAATTACACCGCGAGCACCTTCAATGGATGTCTCCAACAATGGACTCATGATAGCCTTGCGTGCTGCTTCAGCCGCACGATTTTCACCAGTCGCTTCACCGATTCCCATCAAAGCAGAGCCACGCTCTGTCATGATCGTTTTTACGTCAGCAAAGTCAAGGTTGATCAAACCTGGTACAGCGATCAGATCCGAAATACCTTGTACCGCCTGGCGCAGAACATTATCCGCTTCACGGAACGCTTCCAGCATCGGGGTCTTCTTGTCCACAATTTCAAGCAGGCGATCATTCGGGATTACAATCAAGGTGTCTACCTTTTCTTTTAATCCCTCAATGCCAAGCTCAGCTTGATTGGAGCGCTTACGACCTTCAAATGTGAATGGTCGTGTTACCACGCCCACTGTCAACGCACCGCATTCCTTGGCAATCTCAGCAATGACAGGAGCCGCTCCAGTCCCTGTACCGCCGCCCATACCCGCCGTAACGAATACCATATCGGCACCTTTGAGCGTATTCATAATGAGCTCACGCGATTCCTCAGCCGCTTTTTTTCCTACATCCGGGTTAGCACCAGCACCCAAGCCGCGAGTCAGCTTATCACCAATCTGAAGCTTATGCTCGGACTTCGCTAAGTGAAGTGCTTGTGCATCTGTATTGACAGTAATGAACTCCACACCTTGAACACCATTTTCGATCATCCGGTTAACCGCATTGCTGCCGCCGCCGCCGACGCCGATCACTTTAATTTGAGCCAAGCTCTCCATTTCAAAATCAAATTCCAACATACTATTCCATCTCCCCCTCAATGTGCATGGATGGCCCGTCCATGATTGGCATATTTAGCAATGAACGTTATATAAATTCACTGAACATATTTTTCAAGCGTTCAATCAACCCCTGCTTTTGCTCGCCTTCCACAGTGGGACTGCTGCTTTTGGTTCGGTTGGTCGGCTTCTTGGTACTTCCGCCACTGTTGCTAACGCTTGTCGATCTTCCGCGATAGTAACGAATGGCATTATGCAAGATGCCAACTCCGCTCGTGTAGCCCGGATCCCTTACACCGATAAAATCAGGTACGGCGATCCTTACGGAAGCGGCCAGTTCGCTTTGTGCCACCTGAAGTACACCAGGCATGGAGACGGTACCTCCGGTAAGTATATAACCCCCCGGAAGCTCTGTGTAACCCAAGCGCTTAACTTCCGCCTGAATGAGTTGGAAAATTTCCTGCACTCTAGGCTCAATAATAGCAGCCAAATCCTGCTGATTAAACTCTTTATCCACATTACTGCCGATACGGGTTACTTTAAAGACGACATCGGCTGCCGCATCATCATACCATGCGCAGCCGTATTTGAGCTTTACTTTTTCGGCTTGATCGGTAAGGGTCCTCAGTCCGTAGGCAATATCATTGGTTACAAACTCTCCGCCAATTGGAAGTGTTGATGTGGCAACAATTGATCCTTCCTGGAAAATAGCAACATTCGTAGAACCTGCACCAATATCCACCAATACCGAGCCCATCACCTTTTCATCCTTTGAAAGAGACAATTGTCCAGCTCCGAGTGGCAGCAGCACCAGATCTTTGATTCTCAAGCCGGCTTTCTCCACGCAGCGCAACAGGTTATGTATCGGGGTCTTTCCTCCAGTAACAATCGTAGCCTCTACTTCGAGACGAACTCCGATCATACCGCGAGGATCCTGAATTCCTTCAAGGCCATCCACGACATACTGCTTGGCTACCACGTCAATGATTTCTCTCTCCGGTGGTACGGCAATAACTTCAGCTGCTTTCAGTACACGCTCAATGTCCTCCTCACCGATTTCCCGGTCCTCGTTGGACACGGCTACTACGCCATGACTATTTTGCAGACCAATATGGTTGCCTGAAATCCCCACATACACTTCTGTTATTTGAATACCAACCATGCGCTCTGCGTGATCCACGGCGTTACGGATTGATTGCACGGTTTGATCAATGTCTACAATTGCACCTTTGCGAATCCCTTCCGAGTCGGCAGATCCAACTCCAATAATATTAAAGGTTCCATTATTCATTTCCCCAATAATAGCCCGAACTTTGGATGTACCGATGTCCAAACTAACAATGATGTCATTGTTGCTCAAGTCTCTGGCACCTCCTGACTCCAAAATGAATTTCGATCTTTGAACATACTCTGTACATATTCAACATACTCCATGCTTTCCCTCTTTTTTCTACAAATTTTTTAGAAGCCAATTTATGGTTGCAGTCACATAAAAATTTGAAGAAAAAAGAAGGAGGCAGGTCTATTACCCATAAAATTAATTCTAGCATTTTTTCACATCACTGAGTAGTATCTTTTTCTTGGCCGTCTTCACTGGTATCCGGTTTGAACGGAACATAGGAATCCGCCTCCAGCATTGTAATCAAACCGGGTGCTTCTGTTTCTAGCACCTGATTCAAATAGCTGATTTTAGAACTCAGCAGCGAAACGGTTGTAATCACCTCAAACTGGGAGCGTGTATACATTTTTATACGATCCGGAAAAGAAGGTATCGGAGCAGGAATGATTTCCGAAATATCGGCTGTCCACTCTCCAGGAATGCGTGATAAAGCATCACACAGCTTGGTTTTATACGGATCATTCGATTTCCATTTGGTCAAAATAGGCTTCTCAACAGCTATTCCGCTGCTGCCCACGCCTACGCTTGACCCGTTCGCCAGAATAGCTCGCAGGCTGCCGTCACTCTGCAGCTCGTAGGCGACCGTAGCAAACTCTTTAATGTGAACAGAAATGACACCCGGAAACTGCTTGTCCACTGTAACTTGCTGAATCGACTGAATTTCCCGCAGCTTTTCAGAAATGTCAGATGAACTAACTCCAAAATATTGATCTCCGACAGCCAGACCGCTTCGATTTAGAAGCTGCTCTCGGGTCGAAAAAACATTACCGTCAAAACGAATTTCAGAAACCCGACTTAACGAAGAACGGAAAAAGAGAACAGCGAGCAGCACAATAAACAATAAAATGAGAAGAACGGCAATTTTTCGGCTTGTTCTTTTTTTCGTTCTGTTCTTTTTGAGAACAGGTATTTGAGCATTTGGCATAGCTTCTCTCCACAAAAGCCTTCTGGTCCCCCCGCTAACGGAGGGACATTACAGGCATTAATTTACGAAATCCAGCTGCTCCGGTACCGGAGACTGGCGGCTCATTCGGGCACCCAGCCCCTGGAAAAGACGTTCGATCCGGTCATACCCTCTGTCAATGTGATGAACCTGCTCGACAATGGTACTTCCCTGTGCAGCCAGCCCCGCAATAACCAGCGCAGCCCCTGCCCGCAGATCGGTAGCCTCTACCGTAGCCCCGTACAGACGAGAAACTCCTCTTATAAAGGCAGCATTCGCATCGACTGTAATATCGGCTCCCATCACATTTAATTCATCCACATGCTTGAATCTGCTTTCGAAGACGGTCTCTTTCATGACACTGAAACCGTCAGCCAATGAAAGTAGAACCATCACTTGAGACTGTAAATCAGTTGGAAAAGATGGGTAAGGTGACGTAACAATCCTCTCCACCGCTTTGGGACGGCTCATGCAACTTACGGTCATTATATCATTCAGAATGCCGATTTGAACACCAGCCCGCCTAAGGACATGAATCAGCGCAGATAAGTGGGAGGGATTACAGTGTGTCAGTGATACACTTCCACGTGTAGCGGCAGCTGCGATCATGACCGTTCCTGCCACAATACGATCAGGAATGACCTCATACGTACACGGATTCAGGCTACTGCCCCCTGTAATTGTAATCGTGTCTGTTCCTGCACCGATAATATGGGCCCCCATGGCATTCAGGAAGTTTTGAAGATCCTGAATCTCCGGCTCCCTCGCTGCGTTGGTAATCGTTGTTCGTCCTTCAGCCAACACGGCAGCCATCATAATATTTTCCGTTGCCCCTACGCTCGGAAAATCCATATGGATGTCCGAGCCGATCAGCTTGCGGGCACGGAACGTTATTTGCTCGTCTTTTTCCTCGATCTCTGCTCCAAGAGCCTTTAAGCCCTCCAGGTGAAGATCAATTTTACGCTCGCCTATGGCGCAGCCTCCGGGCTGATAAATAGAAACTTCACCATATCTGGCGAGCAGGGGTCCCATGAGAAAGATAGATGAACGCATTTGCTTCATCAAATCCTCCGGAATTTGGAACGATCGGACGGACGACGTATCCACATATACCGTTTCCTCTTCATGTCGGCATATACAGCCGAGTCTTTCAAGAATGTGCAGCATGACCTTAATGTCTAATAGATGGGGCACATTCCGAATTTCCACCTTACCTTGCGCAAGCAAGCTTGCTGCAAGAATAGGCAGTGCCGCATTTTTTGCTCCATGGATACGTATGGTGCCTGACAGGGGACGGCCTCCCTCAATCACCAATTTGTCCAATGTATCACCTCCGAGTTTACCGCTCACCCACTACGAAAACCTCCGGAACTAGCTTGATGCCGGTTTGAGATGATATTGTACTTTGAATATGCTTCATTAGGGTAAGCACGTCCTCTGCTGTCGCTTGACCGGTATTTACAATAAAATTGGCATGCTGTACAGATACTTCAGCGCCTCCCGCCTTCAAGCCCTTCAGACCTGCGCTTTCAATAAGCCGGGCAGCATAGTCACCTGGCGGATTACGAAACACGCTTCCTGCACAAGCTAGCTGTAACGGCTGGGTCAGCCTACGGCGGTCTTTAAAAGCCGCAAGCGCCGCTGAAATTTCCTCGCGGTCGCCCCGCTTCATCTTAAATACTGCCTCTGTCACCATTCCACGCTGCTCATGCAGCACAGAGTGGCGATAGCTGAAACGCATATCCTCGGCATCGTACACAACCAATTTCCCTGTATCCAGCACAATCTCAGCGGACTGGAATATTTGTGACACATCAGACCCATGGGCACCGGCGTTCATGTAGACAGCCCCACCGACTGATCCCGGGATGCCTCCCGCAAATTCAAGGCCGGACAGCCCCTGCTTACTAGCCATAACACACAGTTTGACCAGTGACACGCCTCCGCCAGCAATGATTCGCTCATCCTCAAAATGGACATAATCAAATCCTGGCCCCAGTTTGATCACAAGCCCCCGTATTCCTTTGTCGGAAACGAGCATGTTAGAGCCCCGTCCCAACTGCATCCACGGGATTCCGTGCTCACTAGCCAGCCGTAAAACGCTCGCCAGCTGCTCCTTGGTATCCGGGATGACAAGAGCATCCGCAGGGCCTCCAATCTTCCATGTCGTATATTTGGACAGCGGCTCATGCTCCAGCACTTTTCCGATATCATGCTCCGCTAATAATGGCATCCATTGCTGCATTGTACTGAAACCTCCTTGTTGCTTGCCCCCGCATAGTTATGAGGCTCTCACCTGACAACCGGCAACCTGAGTGATGGTCACAATCTATAGGGTATCCTATGTCAATACCGTCCAGTGTGTGACAACCGCCCAAACTGCGCTGCGGACTACCTTTTACGGGCAAGGCGCTCCATTTCTTTTACTAAAATATCTGCCGAGTCAGGCTTGCCAAGTGCAGACGCCGACTCTGACATCCGGTTACGCAATGCGTCATCCTCCATAATTCTCGCAATGGAGTGAAACAGAGAAGAACCGCTCAAATCCTTTTCCACGATCATTACCGAAGCGCCTGCCTTTTCAAGCGTACGGGCATTGGCCTCCTGATGATTATTGGTCACATTAGGTGATGGAATCAAAATGGACGGAATACCCAAGGATGTAATCTCGGCCAAAAAAGACGCACCTGCGCGATTAACGATTAAAGAGGTACAAGCCAGCACCTCCGGCATATTATGAATATAGGGGAGCACGTGAAGATGGTTGGGCAATGAGCCAATCTGATTCCTTATGCTGTCCAACGTCTGTTCATAATAAGATTCACCAGTCACATATACAAAATGGACGTCTTTCAGTTGCGAAAGTTGCGGGGCCATGGCAATCATAGCGTCATTGATTGCTTTCGCTCCCCTGCTGCCACCTACCACAAGTACAACCGAGCTGTTCATGGGAACCCCAATGGTAGCAAAGCCACGCTCCCGGTTAGCCAAACGAACTGTCGTAGCGCGTGGATTCCCGGTATACAATACATTTTTAGCTTTGGGGAAAGCACCTTCGGAGCCTTCAAAGCTAACAGCCACCGTATCCACATAGCGGCTCAGAAATGCATTGGTCAGACCCGGAATCGCATTTTGCTCATGAATCATGCTGGGTATGCCTAATTTGGAAGCTGCATAGACGACAGGGCCGCATACATATCCCCCAGTGCCTATGACGATATCTGGCTTAAATTTTTTTAATAACGCTTTGGATCTTCGAACCCCTTGGAAAAAACGCATAATCGTTTTTATATTTTCCAAGGACAAGCTGCGACGAAATCCTGTGATATCAATAGCCTCAAATGGAATTTTCTCCTGAGGAACCAGCTTGCTTTCGAGTCCTCGCTGACCGCCAATGTATAAAAATTCAGCGTCCGGATCAATCTCTTCGCACTGTCTGGCTACGGCCAGTGCCGGATAAATATGCCCTCCGGTACCGCCGCCGCTCAACACGACGCGCATAAACGTTCACCTCGCATAACGTGATAAATTCAGTAAAATGCCCAACGCAGTTAGCATCAACGTCAGAGAAGAACCTCCATAGCTGATTAAGGGCAGTGTTATTCCTGTCACCGGCATCAAGCCGATGACAACACCAATGTTAATGACAACCTGTACGGCAACCATTCCGACAATGCCTACCGCAAGCAGGCTGCCATAGGTGTCCGGTATGGTAATAGCGACGCGCATACCTCTCCACACAAGTACCAGAAAGAGTCCCAGCACCGTCATTCCACCGATAAAACCAAGCTCCTCCGCCAAAATAGAAAAGATAAAATCCGTCTGCGGCTCAGGAACATAACTGTATTTCTGCCGACTCATACCAAGCCCTAGGCCCGCCAGCCCACCTGGTCCAATGGCATATAGCGATTGAATAATTTGATAGCCTGCACCAAGCGGATCAGACCAAGGGTCCAGAAAAGCCGTAATTCGCTGGAGTCGATAAGGTGCAGCTGCGATCAGTGCAGCAAAACCTGCTGCCCCCGACAAGGCCAGCAGGCCAAGATGCTTCATGCGTGCACCTGCTGTAAATACGATCAGCATGGACGCCCCCATCATTACTGTACCTGTCCCCAAATCGGGCTGCAGCATAATCAGGCCGAAGGCCAGACCCATGAGTCCAAGCGGGGGCAATAGGCCGCGAGTAAAAGAGCTAATGTCATAATCCGCACGACTAAGCCATTGTGAAAGATAAAGGATCATACCCAGCTTCATAAACTCGGAAGGCTGAATGCCGAAAGAGCTGATACCCAGCCAGCTTCGAGCTCCGCCTCTAACTACGCCAATGCCGGGAATTAATACAGCAATCAGCAACGCGAGACAGATTAACAGCACGACCTTGGCATATTTCTGCCAGATTCGATAGTCCGTTCGGGCAGTAAAATACATCGCTACAAGACCAAGCCCCGCAAAAAGCAATTGCCGTTTTACAAAATAGTAGGAGTCCCCGTACTCGTGAAAAGCGAGGACGGCGCCCGCGCTGTATACCATAACCATGCCGATGGCTAACAAGCTTACAATACAGACAAAAAGCCATATATCCGGCGCCGGACGAGATTGCTTCATCAGGAGGCCACCCCTTGCATAATAGTAGGGGCTTATCCAACCCCCCTACTTACAATTTATGCGCCGCCTCTTTAAAAATACGTCCACGCTCTTCATAGGATCGGAACATATCCCAGCTGGCGCAAGCGGGTGAGAGTAATACCACATCTCCCGGCTCAGCAAATTCTGCCGCCTTGTTCACAGCCTCCACGAGCGTAGCGGCGGCGTCCTCCCCATTATCGACGACCTCGACATGCTCTATTCCGGCCTGACGGGCCCGATCTGCCAGCTTATGCCGTGTTTCACCCAGAAGCACAACGGCCTTTACACGTTCCTGCAGGGATGGTACAAGCTCCGCATAATCTGAGCCGCGATCCAACCCTCCGGCAATCAGTATAATGGGTTGCCTGAAGGAAGATAAGGCCATCATGGTCGCTTTGGAATTGGTTGCTTTGGAATTATTATAATAGGCTGCTCCGGCATGCTCTAAGACATATTCAAGACGATGCTCTACACCTCGAAAAGCACTTAAGGGTTCTGCCAGCTTCGCAGGCTCTGCGCCTGCGGCAATAGCTATTGCGCAAGCAGCGAGAGCATTTTCCACGTTAAAACGGCCCGGCAGGCCAATCTCGGCTACACCTATAATGGGACGCACCACCCCATGGCTATCGCGATATACGATGCTTCGTTTGATGTCATCCGTCACATCCGGTATGTATGGCGGGTCAGCAAACACCCCTTCCTGCAAGTGTTCCGTCATCGAGAACGGAAGCAGCTTTGCCTTAATATAAGGCACAAGCTCCCGGCAGACTGGATCATCCCAGTTCACCACCGCTGTATCAGTAGATGCTTGGTTGGCAAACAGACGTGCCTTGGATGCAACATAATCCTCCATGCCTCCATGGTAGTCCAGATGGGTCTCAGCTACATTGAGCAAGCATGCCACAGCGGGCTTAAAATCCTTTGTTCCCTTTAACTGAAAGCTGCTCAGCTCCACAACCATCCACTCATCCGTCTTGGCGTCCACAGCCGCCTCACATAATGGAGTGCCGATATTACCAGCCACGATCGGATTCATGCCAGAAGACTCCAACAGCTTGCCCACCCACGTGGTCGTGGTTGTCTTTCCATTGGAGCCGGTAATTCCGATGATCGGGGCTTTACATAGATGGTAGGCTACCTCAACTTCGGTTACAACCTCAATGCCGAGCTCGACAGCTTTCTGTACGGGCGGGGCGGTATAAGGGATGCCAGGATTTTTGACAACCAGCTTCACGCCAGAATGAATCAGTCCCTCCGGGTGCCCCCCGCATAAAACGGAAATTCCCAAAGCCTCTAATTCAGAAGCTTCGGGACATTGTTCCCTGTCTTTTTTATCATTGACTGTCAGCCTTGCTCCTGCCTGATGCAGCACCTTTGCAACCTGTACACCGCTTTTGGCTAGACCTATAATGACAACTTCCTGATCTCGGTATGCGTCTGGATGATTCATTTGCTACAACCCCTTGTTGAGATAAAGTCCGAGTCCTGCCAGCAGCAGGCCTACAGCCCAGAATGTAATAACTACGCGCCATTCGGACCAGCCGGACAGCTCGAAATGATGATGAATTGGGCTCATTTTGAAAATGCGTTTGCCACGTGTTTTAAAGGAGGCTACCTGCAAAACCACGGACAGCATTTCAATCACGAATACGCCACCAATAATAATGAATAAAATTTCGCTTTTCGTAACGATAGCGATGGCACCAATCGCACCGCCGATGCCCAGCGAGCCCGTGTCACCCATAAATACCTTGGCAGGGTGTGCATTGTACACAAGAAAACCAAGCACAGCACCAATCATCGCCGCTGAGCATACCGCAGCCGGAAGCGAGGTAGCTTGAATCGCGACAATGGCATAAGCAGCGAAGGCAATCGCACTAGTACCGGACAGCAGCCCGTCCAGCCCATCTGTGAAATTGACAGCGTTGCTGATCGCCAGCATCATGATAATGATGAACGGATAGTAAAACCAGCCGCCCCAGTCAAAGGACCATGAGGTCCCCGGAATGCCGATGGCAGTACTATGGTCATTGCTGAGCAAAAGCCAGCACATAATCCCGCCAAACAATAATTGCCCGAACAGCTTTTGGCGCGCCGTCAGCCCTAATGAGCGTTTGAATACAATTTTGATATAGTCATCCAAAAAGCCGATCAGCCCAAAACCGAGCGTAGCGACCAGCAGAACGTAAAAGTCTGTATTTTTGATAGCTGAAAACTTAAGAAAGGTCAGCGTAAAAGCCAGCAAAATCACGATACCGCCCATTGTAGGCGTACCTATCTTTTTAAGATGGCTTTGTGGCCCGTCATCCCGGACCTGCTGGCCGAATTTCATACGCCGCAGCAGCGGAATAAGCAGTGGAGCGGCAATGACCGCCAGTATAAACGATACGACGATCGTCAGCAGTAATAATTGAATATCCATGGGAGTCTTCCTCTCGTCAACATCAGTTCTGTAGCGGACCGTTTTTCAGCGCATCCACAATTTCTTCCAATCGCATCCCTCTGGATGCCTTAACCAGTACAATATCATTGGCATGGAGATAAGTCCGCAAATGCTGGATCAGCTTTTCCTTATCCGTATAAGCGTGTACATGTTCAGTTGGCATTAACCTTGAAGCTCCCTGCGCAATAGACAGCCCCAAATCACCGTAGGTAAACAGTTCCTCTACGTCGTGCTTAGCTGCAAAAAGGCCGATTTCCTCATGGAATTGCTTTTCCTCTGATCCCAACTCCAACATGTCACCAAGCACGGCAATTTTACGTCCGACCGTTTTGTACCCGGATAATGTCTGTAGTGCAGCCTTCATTGAAGCAGGACTGGCGTTATAAGCATCGTTCAGCACAGTAAGTCCGTCAGAGCAGTTCACAACCTCAATGCGCATGCCTGTCAGCTTCAAAGACGACAGCCCTTTGCGTATATGGTCTGCATCGACATTGAAATGACGAGCAACCGCCAGCGCTGCCAACCCGTTCACAACATTGTGCTGTCCAAGTAAAGGAAGTCGGAAAGCCTCATTGCCGGATTGGGATGTTGTAAATAAACTGCCTTCTCCATCCGAGGAAATTTCTGTTGGATAGTCATCATTATCCTTAGAGATCCCAAACGTAAACCCTTTTAAGCCTTCAGGCTTGACCGTTGCAGGCTCCGCCAGCACTTGTGGCAATAGTGGCTCATCACCATTGTAGATCAGCAAGCCACCAGGCTTGAGGCCACTGGCGATTTCCAGCTTTGCACGAGCAATCTCCGCCCGGGAACCGAGCTGGAGCAAGTGTGATTCGCCTATATTAGTAATGACGGCAACATCAGGCTTTGCAATATTAGCCAGCAGGCGGATTTCACCGCGTCCGCTCATGCCCATCTCAAGCACAAGAATATCTGTATCCTGCGGCATGGACAGTACCGTTAAAGGCAACCCGATATGATTGTTATAATTTCCTTCGGTTTTGTGTACTTTAAAAGTCGTGCCCAGCAGAGCCGTCACGATATCTTTTGTCGTCGTCTTGCCGTTGCTTCCTGTGATTCCGACGACAGAAACGCCGGTTTCACGCAAATATGCAGCTGCTAGCTGCTGAAGGGCTTCTAAGGTATCCTCTACTTCAATGGCGTTGCCGGCTGGAGGCGCTCCGTGATCCTTTTGCCATAAAAAAGCCGCTACACCTGCCTCGCTCATGATTTGCTGCACATAATTATGCCCGTCAAATCGCTCACCGGAAAGTGGAATGAACAGCCCATGGCTTTGCGGCTTGCGCGAATCTGTAAAAACGCCCTCAACCATCCGTTCAGCGTCCGCTTCTCTGTGAAGTGTTCCCCCACACATGGAGGCAATTTGACCGATTGTTCTTTTCATCACTTGGATAAACCCCTTATCGCTTCTTTGGCTACGATGCGGTCATCGAATTCATGCACCGTTTTTCCGATCAACTGGTAGGTCTCGTGACCTTTTCCCGCAATCAATACTACATCGTCAGGGCTTGCCATTTCAATAGCTTTATGAATAGCAGCTCTGCGATCTACGATCAGCTCGTATCGTTCTGCGGCTACCCCTTCGTCAATCAACCCCTGCTCGATGTCTTTCAAGATAACTTCCGGGTCCTCTGTTCGGGGATTGTCGGAAGTAATAAATGAATGATCGCTATATCGCGCAGCAATTTTCCCCATCAAAGGACGTTTGGTACGATCCCGGTCTCCGCCACATCCAAATACACACCATATTTTACCGACCGCAAATTCCTTAACGGTACGAAGAACATTTTCCAATCCGTCCGGTGTATGAGCATAATCTACAATGACAGCAAATGGCTGACCCGCATCTACAGGCTCTACCCGCCCGTCTACGCCTGCTATAGACTCCAGACTGTGCTTAATATCGGCCAGCGAGATCCCTTCCAGTAAAGCAGCCGTGATGGCTGCTAATGCGTTGTACACATTAAACTTGCCTACCATTCGAAGCTCAATATCTGTATCCCCTTTAAAAGTGGATACATGGAAGGAGGTTCCCTTAGCACCGATCGAGATACGGGATGCCTGCACATCCGATTCCTTTTCCACGCCGTATGTAATGACTTGGGCCGCAGTTTGAGCCTGGAAGTAGGAAGAGGCCGGATCATCTGCATTCAGAACAGCATATTTACTGTCCGACACATCCCGCGAGAAGGCATTTCCCAATCTGGAAAACAAAAGCCCTTTGGCAGCACGGTACTCCTCCATTGTATTGTGATAATCCAGGTGATCCTGTGTCAGGTTTGTAAATATAGCAGTATGAAAATCAGTTCCTTTGACGCGGCCCTGCTCCAACGCATGCGAAGATACCTCCATGACACAGCATTGGACACCTTGCTCTGCCATATTTCCGAGATAACGTTGTAGTTCTACTGCTTCGGGCGTAGTGCCTGACATAGGGTAAGACTGGCCACCGTAACGCATTTGAATCGTGCCTATCAGTCCGGTGTTCACCCCTGCATCATTCATAATTTTTTCAATTAGATAAGTGATCGTGGTTTTGCCGTTAGTTCCGGTGATGCCGATCATGCGCAATCGGCGGCTCGGTGAATCAAACATATAATCCGACAGAACAGCCATGGCATAACGGGCGTCCTTAACCACAAGCTGTGGAACAGGCACATCCAGCTCCCGTTCTACCACTAAGGCTGCCGCACCCGACGCAATGGCCTGCCCTGCATAGTCATGTCCGTCCACTGTAAAACCGGGCAAGCACAGAAACAGATCTCCCTGCTGTACCCGACGTGAATCCGCCCCGATCCCTCGGCAATCCACTGTACCGTCTCCCACAATGCGTGAGACAGCCAGCAGTGAAGCCAAATGTTGAAGCTCCATCTTTCATTCCTCCATTGCTCTCTCGTTATTCATAGTATGGTAAATAAGGAACCTATCAATCCCCCATATAAATACGGATCGTTGATCCTCGTTCCAATCTGGAGCCCGGCTTTGGTGCCTGACTGACAACCTTCTTGCCTGACCCGGATTTTACAAGCATAAAGTTCATATTCATATCTTCGTACAAATCAGCCACGCCGGCACCTACCAGATCAGGTACTGTTTCAATCGGATTTTCTCCGTACTTGTACTCTTTGGCGATTTGATTGGTGCGAGGTGGGACCTTCAAAGCAATCAGCGCATCCTTTAAAATTTTTTGTACAATTGGCGCAGCAACTACCCCGCCGAATTGAATGCCTTTCGGGTTATCAACAGCGGTGTAAACAACAATCTGCGGATCATCCGCAGGAGCAAAACCGATAAAAGATACAATATGCTCCGAGGAAGAGTAACGTCCATTAATTACCTTCTGCGCTGTACCTGTTTTACCACCCACCCGGTAGCCCTCAATAAAGGCAGGACGACCTGTGCCTTTGGCAACGACGCTCTCCAGCGCTTCCCTCACTTGTCGGGAGGTATCCTCTGAAACAACCCTTCGCACTAGCTCCGGCTCTACTTTTTCCAGCACCTTGCCTGTTCCTGGCTGAATCCAGCCCTTTGTAATGTGAGGTTTATAAAGGTTGCCACCATTAATAGCGGCGGATACCGCCGTCACCTGCTGGATCGGAGTGACAGAAACCCCTTGACCAAAGGCAGTTGTCGCCAGCTCTACCGGCCCAACCTGGGGAAGTTTAAACAAAATACTATTCCCCTCCCCAATCATGTCGATGCCCGTTTTGCTGCCAAAGCCGAAATTGCGAATGTACTTGAACAGTGTTTCTTTACCTAAACGCTGCCCTAGAGTTACAAAACCAGGATTGCAAGAATTTTCCACTACCTGAAGAAAAGTCTCGCTGCCATGACCGCCTTTTTTCCAACAGCGCAGACGCGCTCCGCCGACTTCAATATATCCCGGATCAAAAAAACGATCATTTTTGAGATCCACTTTCTTTTCTTCCAGCGCAGCGGCCAATGTTATGATTTTAAATGTAGAACCAGGTTCGTACGTCATCCAGATCGGCAAATTCCGATTGTAAATTTCAGGCGCATATTGCTTGTATAGAGCTGGCTCATAGCTTGGTCGTCCAGCCATGCCCAAAATCTCACCCGTCTTGGGATTCATCGCTATGGATAATGCTGAGTTAGCCTGAAACTTAACCATGGCCTGATCAAGCTCCCGTTCCATAATGGACTGCACAGACTTATCAATGGTCAACTGTAAATTCAGACCATCCTTCGGTTCAATGTACTTTTCAGAGGAACCGGGCATCAACCGTCCACCTGCATCGGATAAATACGCAATGCTTCCGTCAATCCCCCGAAGCTTGCTGTTTTGCTGCTTCTCTACGCCTGTCAGTCCTTGATTATCAATTCCCGTAAATCCAAGAATATGAGCTGCTAGATCACCATAAGGATAATATCGTTTGTTATCTTCAGCAACAACGATACCCGGCAGCTTCAAATCACGAATTTGCTGCGCTTTCTCCATCGTAATTTTCCGTCCGCCGGGCTGAAGTTTTTGGCTTGCAGTTCGTTTGGTAATCAGCTTGAGCACTTTATCCTCGCTCATATTCAGCAAGGGCGCCAGCTTGCGTGCCGTTTCCTCCGGCTCCTTAATTTGTACGGGTATCGCCATGACTGTTGGCGAGCTGACATTATAGGCCAGTGCCGTGCCCTGCCGATCCAAAATTTCGCCACGCTTGGCGGCAAAAGGAATATTGCGGCGCCACGATTCCTCAGCCTTGGCCGAGAGCTCGCCTCCTTTACCCAATTGAACATAGGCGAGCCGGATCGACAAGGCGATGAAAAGTACAAGCAATCCCAGCAGCCCCCATACCAACCTGCGCCGCATGATCACGTTAGATTTTTTCAAACGTGCTCCCCTCCGTTCCTCCAGATACTCATGACATGTCTTACCTCATGAATATTCAAAAAAACGGACGTTAGAACAAGCTATCAATTATCCTTGCCTTTAATGGCGGCAGCACTTTTTTTATCTGCTATAGCAGAGATTCCTCCATTGGTAGATCTGACGCTTGTACCTGCATTCGCAGCAGTATCCGTATCAGTGTCAGTTTTGAGATTGGCATCTGTTCTCGCTTCACTGCCTGATTGGTTCGCAGCAACATCTGTGGTTGAGTCCGCTGTTTCCCCCGGGATCACCCCGGTTACAGTTTCCTTGGCCGGCTGGAGCTTCACACTGACGATCCGCTTGCCATTCACCATTTGTGCCTTTTGAGAGACAACATAACCTTCGCCACTCACCTGAACACCAACCTTCATAAGCGTCAAAACCTGAAGTGTGTCCCGCAATGAAACACCAGTAAAGTCAGGAATGGTCATGTTGGCACTATCCTCGGTTAGCAAATAAATGCGCTGTCCCGGCTTCATTTTGACGCCTGCCTCAGGATACTGGCGAACGATTCTGGAGCCTTTGCCGACCGTTTCATAGGCAATTCCCTGTTTGAGCAATGCGTTTTGTGCATCCTTTTTCACCTGACCGGTTAATTGTGGTACCGTGGGCAAATCGACCGTTCTCACAGCAGAGCCATCTGATTTACTCGCTTTGGTTCCTGTTTTGGGAACTCCCATATATTGCAGTGACTGGGATACGATTTTTTTAAATACAGGCGCCGCTGCCGTACCACCGCCTACCGATTTGTTAGGTTCGTCCATAACGACCAATACAGCTATTTTCGGATCATTTACCGGTGCAAATCCAATAAAGGACACGACATCCTTCGAATGGTCGTATACTTTGCCGACGACTTTCGTCGCTGTACCTGTTTTACCAGCCACACGGTATCCGTCAATATAAGCAAGGCGTCCTGTACCAATTTCCTGGTCAGATACGACCTGCTCCAGATAGCTACTTGTCTGGACTGCCGATTCCTTCGAAATCACCTGACGAACTTCCTTCGGTTGAATCGTCTGCACTTCGCCCGTATCTGGATTCACAATTTCCTTCACTAGATGAGGCTGCATTAGTTTCCCCCCATTAGCAATGGCCGAAATCGCAGCTACCTGCTGGATTGGTGTCACCTGAACACGTCCATGTCCAAAGGAAGCTGTTGCGACTTCGGATTTATATTGGGTGTGGAATGTAATAGCTCCTGCAGACTCACTCGGAAGATCAATACCTGTTTTCACACCAAATCCAAAGTTATTAATATATTTTTTGAGTTTTTCGCCGCCCAGCTTATCCAGCCCCAGATGGACGAAACCGACGTTACTTGAACGCTTGACACCTTGGAGATAGGTTAACGTTCCCCAGTTACGACTCACGTCGCGAATATCCCAGCCTCCGACCCTAACTATGCCGGAATGATAGGTTTCATTCGGATTAAATACCTTTTCTTGAACCGCAGCAGCCAAGGTTACAATCTTAAACGTAGAACCCGGCTCGTAGATAGACTGAGTAGCATTATTACGAAAAGATTCCAATGGTGCACTCCCATATGTATTGGGATTAAAATTAGGATAACTCGCCATGCCGAGAACATCCATCGTTTGGGGATCTGCCGCTACAACAGTCATCGTTTTCGGATTGTAGGTTGCAATAGCTTCCTGCATGGCATCCTCTATATAATACTGAATCGTATCATCAATCGTCAGCCTCAAATTTTTTCCATTTTGTGCCGGATCATAGATACTTTCCGATCCCTGAAGAGGGACACCCTTCAGATCGCGCTGATAAAGAAGCTTGCCAGCCGTACCTGACAGCTCTTTATTATAATAAGCTTCCAGCCCCATGCCTGCTGTACCGTCTTTTCGTTGGTAGCCCAGGACATGAGAAGCCAGTTTATTTTCGGGATAATAGCGTTTGGACTCCTGAGCCGTGTCCACAGCCCCAATCACTCCATACTTATCCTTCAAATATTTTTTGAACGTATCCACCTGTGCCTTGACCTCAGGATCTGCCTTCCAGCCACCATTACGGATCTCGCGATTTACTAAGTAGTTCCCCTTGCTGTCCTTAGCCGAAAGATGTTTTCTCAACTCATCCTCAGGCGTTTTAAGTAATTGATGCAGTTTAGCTACAACCTCATTTTCCAAATCAAATTCCTGAATGATACTCGGATTGACCACTACCGTATAAGCAGGTGCATCCGTTGCCAATACGTTTCCTTTACGGTCCGTAATGGTTCCGCGCTTCGGCAGAATCACCTGATCTTTTTCCACCTGCTCAACTACCTGTTTATGCCAATATTCCCCGCTTACAACCTGAATCCAAAATACCTTTAGCAGCAGAATAAGAAAAAAGAGGGTAATACATCCCCCTATCAGCAGTGTGCGAAGCTTTATTCTCTTAACCATAGCTCAAACCTCTCTGCAAAAAATGTACATTAGAGCATAGCTTGATGCTCTGCTCTTAAATGAGCATTTTGCATAAATCCCAAGAGCGTTTTCAATTCAGCAATATATAGCTCGAAACGGTTTAGTTCGTCTATATATTGTACTTACGAGCGTTGGGAATCAAATTATGCAAAATGCTGAACTATTTGGCAGCCTGCTTTTCCACATGAATGGGCTCTTTTGTTGGCTCGATATATCCCTGTTGCTTTGCAGTTGGTACAATCTGATTTTCGAGCCGTTCCTTTTGAATCTTCAGTTGGGCGATATTGGTCTGTAATTTGGAGATGTCCTTGCTGGCCGTATTAATCGCATAATTAATTTGATAAATGTGAGCGTACCTGCCGATCAACATACCAGCAATGACAATGCACGCTACAAGTGTCAACAGATACAGCAGCTTTTCCCGAATCGGCAGCTCTCTGCGGCGTGTAACAACTTTGGTCGTCTCACGATACCGTTGTTGCTGAACCTGTTCCTGACGGGCTCTTTCTTTTACAGCCAAATTACCCCGTGTATAAGCCATGTCGCCTCTCCTTCTCCATTAAATTTACAATTTTTCGGCAACTCTCAGCTTGGCCGACCGGGACCGTGGATTAAGCTCCAATTCCTGCTCTGATGCCACAATCGGCTTACGATTCACCAGCTTTAGATCGCCTACCATTTTGTCATCCAAAATAGGTAAATCAGACGGATAGATGCTTTTCGCCAAATACTCTTTGAAAATATGTTTGCATATCCGGTCTTCCAAGGAATGAAACGTAATAACCGAAATTCTGCCCCCTGGAGCCAGACATTTTATTGCCTGATGCAAAGTATCTTCCAGTGCACGGAGCTCATCATTCACAGCAATCCGCAAAGCCTGAAAGCTGCGTTTAGCCGGATGTCCCCCGGTTCTGCGTGCCGCAGCCGGAATTCCTTCTTTGATAATTTCGACAAGTTCCCCCGTTGTATGAATAGGCTTGTTCATTCGACGTTCAATCATGATCTTCGCGATCCGCCGTGAGAACTTCTCTTCTCCGTATTGAAACAGGATACGCGCAATCTCCGCTTCCGGCCATTCATTGACAATTTCGTAAGCCGTAAGCGAGCTACTCTGATCCATCCGCATATCAAGCGGTGCATCATGGTTGTAGCTGAATCCCCGTTCCCCCTCATCGAACTGTGGAGAGGATACGCCCAGATCGAATAGTATGCCTTGGACCTGCGGGATGCCGTCTTTTTCGGGCAATCCCAGTTCGGCCAGCTTGTCCTGCAGGTGGCGGAAGTTGGATTTCACTAATGAAATCTTTCCTTGATAGGCCGACAGCTTCTCACGCGCATTGTTCAATGCCCAATCGTCCTGATCAAAGGCGATGAGCCTCCCCTCAGGGCCGAGCTGTGACGCAATGACGGAACTGTGTCCTGCCCCTCCCAGCGTGCAGTCCACATAGATCCCGTCCTGCCTGATGTTCAGTGCCTCTGTTGCTTCTTCCTTGAGTACGGTAATGTGGTGAAACAAACGACTGACCTCCTAAATTACAATTCAAAGTTGAAATCAACCAATTTCTCAGCAATGTCGTTAAATGCTTCTTCTGATTGGTTGAAATATTGCTCCCAAGTGTGCTTGCTCCAAATCTCTACCCGGGTGGACACTCCCAATACGACGCACTCTTTAGTAAGCTTGGCGTATTCGCACAAATTTCCCGGTAAATTTACCCTGCCCTGTTTGTCCAATTCGCATTCAGTCGCTCCCGAGAAAAAAAATCGGGTAAATGCCCGTGCATCAGCTTTCATCAGAGGCAGTGCTTTCAATTTTTTCTCCATGACAGCCCACTCGTCCATGGGATACACGAAGAGGCATTGGTCCAGCCCGCGGGTAACCACGAACGAGGCGCCGAGAAGTTCACGAAACTTGGCCGGAACTGTAAGCCGACCTTTCTCATCAATGCTATGTTGGAACTCCCCCATAAACATTGGTTTCGTCACCCCTTACCCATTCTCCCACTTTGGCCCACTTTCCACCACCTAAGCATAATAGATTCGCTTTAAAAAATCAAAGACCTCTTTTTCATTACTAAAAAGTGATAAACGACAGATCAATACGATTGTGTCTGTTATTGTAGCCCTCCGCCACAAGATGCCAAAAAGCCCCTTACTCCATGAAGCCGAATCCCCGACAATATGCATCAGGTTTCGAAACAACATGAAATAAAGGGCTTAATCTCCAATCCAAATGTCAACCTATACAAGCATCTGGTTTAAATGCTGAATGCCTTACAGCCAGCATTGCGACTGCAAATGCTCTAATTACGCGTTCCAGCTGTCCAGATAGATTTTTTGTTCTTCTGTTAAAGCATCAATCTTGATTCCCAAGCTATCGAGCTTGAAGCGGGCAACTTGCTCATCAATTCCATAAGGTACATTAATAACAGCTTTGCCCAACTCGTTGTAACGATCATTCACATATTTCAAGCCAAGCGCCTGAAGCGCAAATGTAGTATCCATAATCTCTGCAGGGTGACCATCCGCGGCAGCCAAATTCACTAGACGTCCCTCTGCCAGCAAATACATTTTCCGTCCATCTTTAAAGCGATACTCCTCAATGTTGCGACGGACCGTCCGAATGGACTCAGAGCGTTTGGCAAGCTCAGGCTTACTAACTTCAACATCAAAATGCCCTGCGTTGCACAGCACAGCCCCATCTTTCATAACATCAAAGTGCTCCCCTGTAATTACAGCTTTGTTTCCAGTGACTGTAATAAAGAAGTCGCCAAGCTTAGCTGCTTCTACCATTGGCAATACATGGAATCCATCCATATGGGCCTCTACTGCCTTGATTGGATCAACTTCAGTTACAACAACATTGGCTCCTAGGCCTTTTGCTCGCATTGCAACCCCTTTGCCACACCAGCCATAGCCTACTACAACTACTGTACTGCCTGCCACAACCAGGTTCGTTGTACGAATAATGCCGTCGAAAGCTGACTGTCCTGTACCGTAGCGGTTGTCGAACAAATATTTGCAGTATGCATCATTCACGGCCACCATTGGAAAGTGAAGCTGTCCTTCCTTTTCCAATGCCTTCAAACGAATAATCCCTGTTGTTGTCTCCTCTGCTCCCCCACGGATGGTAGAAATCAGATCAGGCCGTTCGGATTGCAACAGAGTGACAAGATCACCACCATCATCAATAATGAGATCCGGCTTCGTTTCGAGCGCCTTAATTTGCAAACTTTTGAACTCTTCTGGCTCCGGATTGTATTTAGCCAAGACTGTAATCCCATCTTCAACCAATGCCGCGCAAACATCATCTTGTGTGGACAATGGATTACTACCGGTAATTGTGACCTGCGCTCCACCTGCCTGTACTACTTTAGCCAAATAAGCTGTTTTAGCCTCCAGGTGCAGGCAGATAGTTACCTTCAGACCTGCAAAAGGCTGCTCCTGCTCGAACTGTTGACGTATCCGGTTCAATACCGGCATATGGGCTTCCACCCAATCAATTTTCAGATGACCTTCAGGGGCCAGTTTAAGATCGTGAATAATGCTGTTTTGCAGGGAATGGGAAGTCATTACGTTGTTTCCTCCTTAATATAGGTTGGATCGTTAACACGGTAAAATCATGCGATACGTAAAAAATCACACGTAAATTATAAATAAATCACGCGATGCGTACCCTTCAGATCCGTTGGTATGTTCATAATCGTATCAATGAGACTAAGACCGTGACGGTTAAGAAAATGATAAACTGTGTACACCCGCTCCTGTGGCTGACCAAATGGAAAAAGCGACCACTCGATACGATCCCACTGACGAAGTGCCGTTTCATTTTGTCGAAGGAGCGCCTCCTGGACTTTTGTCTCCAGATAAGCGATCTGTCCCAAGATTTTCTTGCTGTTGGTTTCTCCAAGCCGAAGCAAACCTTTTTCAATCAAACCTGTCTGCTGTACAAGCGGCTCGTATAGACGGGCAAAGGCTTCTTTCACCCCGGAAAACTGATCCTGAATTCCAAGCTGATCTTGGGCTGCAAGCCATTGTTTCTTCGGCTCCTCAAGCCCGTCCCTAACCTGTCCAAAACTTAATTCGTGCTTAACCATATACTTTTCTACACCCGGCTCTACCAACGTAAAGGACATTCGGGGCAGCAGTATTGGCATCTGCATCTCTAAAACCCCGAAAGCGTCCCGGGTAATCGCCCAGTAGGCAATTTCTCCTAGGCCCAGTACAGATGCCAGCACTGGAAACAATGAATCCTGCATCAGAGGACGGGTTAGTACATTATTACTAAAACGTTCCGAGTGTAGTTCTATCTCCTCAAGCAGTTCTTCCATTGTAAAGGCTACCAGGCCGCGCCGATCCGTGAATAGTCCACCTTGCTTGAAAAGCAGCAAACGTTCATCTTCATGGATATAAAAAAGATTCGCGCCATCTTCGTGTACATCCGCTTGTAAATGATAGCCGTAATCCACGATTCGCGCAGCGGCCGTCTGGTAAGCCTGCTCCAGCTCATCATTGTGCTGAACCAACCGACGAAAAACAGATGCTTCCAGCTTGCGCAGCGAAGGATCCGCTGAATCCAGCAGCACTAATCCATAATGGCCAAATAAAAGGCCCAGCAGCTTGGCAAAGGCCTCACTTAGTCCATATGAATCCGTCAAGCCGTGCTCAATCATACGCAAAATATCAGCCTTATGCTCTGAATCAGGCAAGTTTTGCTCTATATCCGCCATTACTTGCTTCCACTCTACAGCGTCCACTTTAATGTCACTGACCGAGGAACGGCGGACAGGCTGCTTTTTCAGCTTGATTTTGACTGCTTGCGGGTCATTTGCCAGTACGTATGTATGATTGACCTCATCCCAGTCATGATCTTCACCAGCAACCCAAAAGACGGGAATGACCGGACGTCCAAGCTTCTCCTCTGCTTCCCTGGCCGCCTTAATGATCGTGACCGCTTTGTAAATGACCAGCATCGGACCTGTGAACAGTCCGCTCTGTTGTCCGCCAACTACAACTAAGGCGTCTGGATTTTCCAGACGATCCAATGAAGCCTGAACTGCCTCATACGAATTGTATTGCTCATTGTATATACGAAGACATGCTACGACTTCCTTACGGCTTAATCGCAGATGCTCCGTCTCATCCAGCCACTTCGCCCGTTGGGCATATGCATCGGCATGCAGAACATCGTACTCATACAAATCGCGCGCGCGCCCTGTACCCTGTGTATAATCCTCTGCTAAAGCCGACCCTCCGCGAAGCGTTTCAGGGATAATTTTCATGGGTCTGCCTCCTGTCTTCACCAAAGCCTTACTGCTTGATTGTACCGAAAGCCCCTCTCCGCGTCAAAGCTTCCTATAAAAAAACCGCCGAGCAACTCGGCGGTTCGTGTGTGAAGCAGGATCAGGCGTAAGGCTCAGCTACAAAATGTCCCTTGGACACTTCGATCAACGTGGCATTTTCCAAGTTATAAGCCCCTGTTTTATTGCCAGATGCATCATGAATCGGGCCAGCTTGATCGCCAGGCATAATAATCCGTTTTTTGTTGGCTTCAACTTCCGGATCAGGAAGTGGAATCGCCGACAAAAGCATTTTTGTATATGGATGAATCGGGTTGGCATACAATTCAGAACTTTCAGCAAGCTCAACCATTCTACCCATGTACATTACTGCTACCCGGTCACTGATGTGCTTGACCATCGACAGATCATGCGCAATAAACAGGTATGTCAAACCCAAACGTTCTTGAAGTTCTTTTAACAGGTTGACAACCTGAGCCTGAATGGACACATCAAGAGCTGAAATCGGCTCATCACAAATAATGAATTTCGGATTAACCGCCAGCGCGCGGGCAATACCGATCCGTTGACGTTGTCCACCAGAGAACTCATGCGGATAGCGGGTTGCATGGTCCGGGTTCAAACCAACCAGATCCAACAACTCTTCAATTCGTTTTTTACGTTCTGCACGGCTACCTGCCATATGATGAATATCCAATGCCTCGCCGATGATATCAGAAACCGTAAAGCGCGGGTTCAAGGATGCATATGGATCTTGGAAGATCATTTGCATATCGCGGCGCATGGCTTTCATTTTACTCGGTGATAATTTGTAAATATCTGTACCGTTAAAACGTACGCTACCTGCTGTAGGTTCATATAAGCGCAGAATGGTACGACCCGCTGTAGATTTACCACAACCGGATTCGCCTACCATACCAAGTGTTTCACCTTCGCGAATATAGAAATTCAGGTTGTCCACCGCTTTGAGCACACGGTTTTTGCCAACATTAAAATACTTTTTAAGACCTTCTACCTCAATTAAATTGTTGCTACTCACCATGATCTCACCTCCTATTTCTTCAGCTTCGGATCAAGCGCATCACGCAAGCCATCGCCAAAAAGGTTGAACGCAAGCATAATCAAACTGATCAAGCCTGCCGGGAAAAGCATACGCCATGGATAGTACATCCATCCTGTCAGAGCTGATTCAATCATTGAACCCAGTGACGCCTGAGGAGCCTGTACCCCTAATCCAAGGAAGCTCAGGAATGCCTCGGAAAAAATAGCACTTGGAACTGTCAAAGTCAATGTGACAATGATTGGTCCCACGGCATTAGGCAGCAAATGACGGAACAGCAAGCGGCCTGCACTAGCACCCATTGAACGGGAAGCAAGAACAAATTCCCGGTTTTTAAGTTGTAGCATCTCACCGCGTACAATCCACGACATGTTAATCCACCCCGTTACACAGAGCGCAATAATAATGGTGGTAATACTTGGCTCCAGCACAACGAGCAACAGGATTGTAACCAGCAAGTAAGGAATGGAATACAAGATTTCAGAAAATTTATTCATGATTTCATCAACGCGGCCACCAAAGTAACCCATAATTCCACCATAAATAACACCAATCAGCAAATCAATCATTGCTGCTGCCAAACCAATAATCAAGGAAATCTGAGCGCCCATCCAAGTACGGACAAACATATCACGACCCAGATCATCTGTTCCGAACCAATGCTCCGCCGAAGGAGGAAGATTGGTGCTCAACAAATCATTCGTGTGGTCATCGTATGGCGAAAGAATCGGACCAACTATCGAACCAAGTACAATAAGAAACAGAATGCTTAGGCTTGTCATTGCCAGTTTGTTTTTACGAAGCCGTTCCCAAGCATCACGCCAAGCGGATAAGCTTTCACGCTGAATAACTTCAAACTGCTTTTCATCCGCTCCGATTCTCTGAAAGTCTTCCGGTTTTACCTGAAGCTTTTCCAAGTTCACAGCATTATCTTTCACAGACATAAAGTTATCCCTCCTTCCCGCCAGTAAGCTTAATCCGCGGATCAATAAATCCATATGCAATATCTGTAATAAAACGCGCTACCATCAATAGGATACCGTAAAAAATAGTTACTCCCATAATCATCGTATAATCACGGGTTGTAATACTATCCACAAAAACCTTACCAATACCGCCGATTCCGAAAATCCGTTCAATAACAACTGAACCGGTAATGATATTTGCAGTCATTGGACCAACATAGGTAACGACCGGCAAGATGGCATTCCGCACTACATGCTTAAACATAATCGTAACAGGCTGCAAGCCTTTAGCTTTGGCAGTCTTGATGTAGTCTGCATGAAGCACTTCAAGCATGCTGGAGCGTGTCAATCTAGCGATAAACGCAATCGGCTGAGCTGACAACGCAGCTACAGGCAGGACATAGTCCAGTGGACCATCAAATCCCATAACATTAAACCAACCCAAATTCTGAGCGAAATAATACTGAATCAGAGACGCCAGGACAAAGCTGGGAACCGCAATCCCCATAATTGCCAAGATCATCGCTATGTTATCAATTAGCCTGCGATGGTATAGCGCAGCTAGCATACCTAGCAAGATACCGACAATAATCGACACGATTATAGCAACAAAACCTAATTTAAGCGAAACCGTGAAAGTTTGCCCGATAATGTCAGTTACACTTTGATTCAGCTTTTTCATGGAAATACCAAAATCACCTGAAGCAATATCACCTAAGTATTTAAAATATTGGACATATACAGGCTTATCCAGCCCATATTGCTCCATTAACCGGGCTTGAATCTCAGGAGAAGTCGCTTTTTCACTCATGAAGGGGTTACCTGGAATTGCTTTCATGAGAAAAAACGTCGCAGAGATCAGAATGAACAAAGATAGCAGCATGTAGAAAAATTTACTAATCAAATAACGTGTCATTGCCCGTTTACACCCCCCATAATTTTTCGACACCATTCGATTTTTATCGAAATAGAATTGGACTGTCCAACCTACTTATTTGCATGGTTACATGATGATGGAAAAGACTAGGACACAAAAAAAAAAACGGGATATATATGGCTAGTCCACATAAATATCCCGAAGTAACTATCAAACTTCAGAATGGAGCTTAGTTACTGTGTAATATACGCTCTTGTGAAATCAATTGATCCACTAAAGTCAAGTGCGATGCCTTTTACATTCGGTTTCGTTAAAGAAGGATTTGTATAGTAGTAGATCGGAAGCATTACCATATCATCTTGAACCAGAATTTTCTCCGCTTTCGCAAAATCTTCCATGCGTTTTGCTGGATCAGTTTCTGTCTTAGCAGCTTGAATCAAAGCATCGTATGCAGGGTTAGCGTAACCCGCATTGTTGTTAGTGTTGCCTGTTGTCCACATATCCAAGAATGTCATCGGATCATTATAGTCTGCAGTCCAACCACCACGAGCGATTTGGAAATTCAACTTGTTACGTGTTTGGATAAATACGCCCCACTCTTGATTTTGGATTTTAACGTCCACACCAAGGTTTTTCTTCCACATGTCAGCAATTGCCAAAGCAATCTTTTGGTGACTTTCTAAAGAGTTATACAGAAAAGTTACCGGAGGAAGTGAAGTTATCCCTTCTTCTTTCATACCTTCTTGAAGCAATTTTTTCGCTTCAGTAAAGTCTTCTTTGAAGTAATCGTCTTTATGCTCAGTACGGAATTCTTGAGATACTCCTTTGATACCTGGAGGTACAAAGCCGTATGCAGGAATTTGACCGCCCAATGTTACTCTTTCAACGATTGGTTGGCGTTGAATAGCCATCGCAAACGCTTTACGGATTTTAACATTGTTAAATGGTTTTTCAGTTACATTAAACAAATAGTAATACGTACTTGCAATCCCTTTTGCCTGAAATTCGTTCGGCAATTCTTTTTTCACAGCCGGAATTTGGTCAGTAGGAATTTCACCGTTTGGCAAACCAGCATAATCAAGTTGTCCACTTCTGTAAGAAGCCAGCTCTGTTGCGCCGCTGTTTACCAGGGACATCGTGATTTTGTTCAGTTTGATTTGGTCTTTACCCCAATAGTTTTCGCTCTTGGTCACTTCGATCTTTTGACCGCTGTCCCAAGTCGTTAATGTGAAAGGTCCGTTAGTAATCATGCTATCTTTCTGAACAGCCCACTTATCATTTCCTTTAACAGAAGGATGTACAGGGTAGAAGGTGTAAAAAGAAGTCAATCCCAGGAAGTAAGGAGTTGGGTGATCCAGCTCTACTTGCAATGTATGGTCATCAACTGCTTTGACACCTACATCTTTGAAGTCTGTAATTTTAGTGCCTTTAAAGGATTTCGAAGTGCTCAGGTTGTAGCCCTCAGCATTTTTAATATAATACAATTGGTAAGCATATGGAGGTGCAGGGGCTGTAGAAGGATCCAATACCCGTTGCCAAGCAAATACGAAGTCACTTGCTTTGACTGGGTCGCCATTGCTCCATTTTGCATTATCACGAAGCTTGAACGTATAGGTTTTGCCGTCATCGGAAATTTTCCAAGACTCAGCTACGCCAGGGATTTCTTTGCCATCAGGACCCATACGTACGAGACCTTCATACAAAGTTTTCAGAACCGTGTTAGTTTGACTATCCTGAGCTTGTGCCGGATCGAAGGTTGGCGGTTCGGAAGAAAGGTTAATGCGCAAATTTTGTTTGTCGGCCGGAGCCGGCGTAGTTGATGCATTTTCTTGTGCGCCCTTACCATTGGTATCGTTCTTGGCGGAGCCACAACCTGCGAGCAGTGCGCCAACTGCAAGAACGAGTGTCAAAAGGACTAAAAAGCTTTTCCTTTTCATCTAGCGTTTTCCCCCTAGTTCTAAAGTGGTATATGTTTATAGATTATACAACCAGCGGTCAAAAAAATCTACATTACATTTCTTCAAATTGAGCTTTTTTTTCGAAAAAACATGATTATTTCATATTATTCAAGTTTTTTATGTCATATTATATCACATGGTATTGAATATATTCTTAAATATACCAACAACAGTCAACAAAGCATACGCCAATGTCATAGCTATAAAAGTTAATCTCCAGACCGCTCTACATAATCTTTTACCATCGACCTTGCCTTTTAGACGATTTTGGGCACCCCCAATTAAACCCAGCGCCAATAATAAAAGAAGTAAAATCAGATAAAAACCGAAACGAGATGTAAAAATGACGTTAAAGAGTGCCGCGACGGAAAGGATTAGAAAAGCTGTGGTAATATCCATCGATGAAAGCAACGATTTCTTCTTTTCCATTTTAAGAATGTAGCGACAAACCACAAATACGATCAGAAACGGAAAAAAGGGAAGAATACTGAATGTGCTAATGGTACCTTGTATAATACTCAACTGATCACTCCTCTTTTAGCCGCATGCCTTCAATTAATTGCCACAATACCTCATGAGTTGGTGCAGTAACCCCAGCCAGCTCTGCCATCTGCACCAGCTGCCCGTTAATAGAAGCAACTTCTGTCATGGACTGTGCAAGCACATCGGCCAGCATGGATGAATGGTTTTCTGCCGTTGCCTGGCACACATTCATAATTTGGTCCCACCAACCGCTCTCCCAGTGAATACCGTGTGCTTCATACACTTGTATGCCTTCATCATAAAGCTTGCGCATCATATGTAAACGAACAGGGTCCGAAAGCAGCTCGCCATTACGAATTCGCCATATCGCCGTTAGTGGATTGATCACGGCATTAATTAGCAACTTGCGATACATACCATTCTCGATTTCTTTCGACAAGCAAACATCAAATCCTGCTGCCAGCAGCCGATTTAGCACGTATTGTTTGAAATTCCTGTCCTGCGCCTTCTCCTGTTCCTCAGGCCAGCCAATTTCAGTAATACCCGCTCCGGCATGTACAACAGATGCGGCTCCCTGCCTCTTGGCTCCTTCGGTCGTCACCGCAGGGTATAACACAGCCTCGGGCCAAGCCCGTCTAATCCGTTCTATATGTCCTATGCCATTCTGTAAACAAACAATTCCCGTTGCTCTTTCCGTCTTAGCCACAGGCAGAATCTGCTTTAATACTTCGTCAACACCCCCCTGTTTGGTCATTAGTAAAATCCATTGTACGGCAGTATGCGAATTTAAGCGTTGCCAATCTGCCAATGGAGCTACCTGCAATCTATCTCCAGGCACATGGACGGCTGTACGCCCTTTTTTGTCAAACACAGTAATTCCTTCACAAGCAATCATGCGTGCCTGTTCAAGTGTTCGTGTCCACAATCTCACTTCGGTACCTGAAGAAGCTAGTCTCCCAGCGAACAACAATCCCAGCGAACCCGCTCCAATAATATCAATCACGTTTGTATCGTCTCGCTTCCATCTTTTTTTCTACTATATCATATGCACTCCAAAGAAATACAAAAAACGCCAACTACGGCAAAGCACGAGTTGACGTTTATACAAATTTGCTGTTGTAATCTTGCTACTCAATGCGCTCCAGATTCCCATTGGCGTCCATTTTGAATCTGGATTTAAGCTCATCCTCATCCTCCGTGATTAAAGCCAAGCGCCGTGCTCGGTCCATAATCTGAATCAGGGCTTTATAATCATCATTTACGACACGATAGTCGGTTTGCACCTCGTTGACTTCCTTGGACAGCCGGTCATTAATGGAGCGGAGCTGATTCAATTCTTCTTCCTTTTCCCGCAAATCTTTTTCCAGCATTTTAATTTGTCGGTTAGTTTCCTGCACAGTTCCTTTCCATTGACGCAAAAAGCGAATCACCGCATCAATGGATAACGTATCCTCATTCATCCCATCCGTCCTGTATCCCCCTTCGACCGGTTCAAGTGTGGCAAAGGCCGCCACCTGTGATACCCCCACTGGGTTCTGCTTGCGGATATAACTGCGTTTTTGGCGCTGAGCCTTGGCAATGCTAATTGCTTCATCATAACGTTTGCGCACGCAGCTGTTCCAACGGAAGCCGCATGCGGCGGAGGTCCTTCCAATTTTTTGTCCAACCTCCTCAAACGCAGCGAGCTGTGTACCGCCTTCCCGGATATGACGCAAGGTCACCTCCGCCAATATCAAATCATCTTCTGCACTCCATGCATCTTGTCTTATTGCAGTCATGCTTCTAGCCCTCCTAACAACATCCTGAAATAACCGTCTTCATGAACCGATCTTGCCGGTATTTGAATAGGGTATAAAAGCTGTTTATTCATTCCTATGCCTCTCGTAGAGTTCATAGAATCTATTTGATACTAAATTGTATTTCCATTTCTGCAAGAACTCATACGTGAACGCAAACAGTTTTGGGTTTCAAGCATGCACCGACTGCTGTACAATAAATGAATGTTAAAGAATGAAAAAGGATCATATACATTATCATTAGTCTCTTTCGGGGAATACATAAAAGGGGAAACTAAATGAACAAACCAATAAAATGCTGTACCCTGCTGATCATCATTATGATGCTAACCTCAACATATGTGTGTCCTATTCTGGCTGCGCCCTCCCAAGAGGCAAATCAGATTTTACAAGATAGCCTTTCCATTATTGAAATAGACCATGAAATTGAGCGTATCAGCCAGGAACAAGAAGCTCTTATACAGCGTCAACAGGAACTACGAAGTAATCTCATCACACAGCAAGAGCAGATGACCTTGCAACGAAATCGTGCCGGTTCTGTGTTGCGCTCTTATTATATGGGAGAACGGGACAAGCTGCTCAGTGTAGTGCTGGGAGCCAAAAATCTAAAACAGCTTCTCTCCCTGTACGATTACTACTTGTTATTGATTAGTCACGATCAGGATGTTCTTCAGGAATACGAATCCAATGTTCAGACTATGCGGAAAACAGAACAACAGGTCACTCAGGCCTCGTTGGAATTGGAGACGGTCAAAACAAGCTTACTGGAGCAGCGTAAACGTATTGTCATGCTTCAGTCGCGAGTAAACGAAGGTGTTAGCGCTAGTAAAGACCCGGATACTCTACGCAAGCTGATCAGTGAAATGACAGCTTACTGGGAGAATGTAGGCGTCTATGAGGTAAATAGACACTTTAAAGCACTGGCTCAGGCTATGCAGGATCTACCTCAATTTATTCAGCAACAGCAAGGAGCCATGATAACGAACGGCAAAACCATTACGATAAATATTCGCGAGGAAGATTTTAACCGTTTTTTGAAGTCTGAAAATGAATTATTCAATCACTTCAACTTTTCTTTCAAGCAGGACCGTATTGTGGTAGAAGGCCAACAGGGAACGATGAAATTGAAGGTAGAAGGGCACTATACCGTAGAGAATGAACCGCAAAATGCAATTTTATTTCATGTGGATCATCTAGTATTTAATGGGCTGGAACTACCGGATACGACCCGTAACAAGCTGGAAAAGGATTTTGATCTGGGCTTCTATCCGCAGCAACTCATTTCATATGTAAAGGCCACAGAGGTACACACCATAGCGGGAGTACTTGAGGTTAAGCTCGAATTAAGCCTTAAGTAAGACAAATAATAGAAGACCCCGGGATGTTCCCGAGGTCTTTATGTTGTATCACACTATGAATCTTATAGCAGATCGGCAGCCAGCTGTGCGAGCTTGGAGCGTTCTCCTTTTTCCAACATAATATGCCCGCTAATCCCTTCCTGCTTGAACCGTTCTACCACATAGGTCAAACCGTTACTGGCAGCATCCAGATATGGGTGATCAATCTGCTCCGGATCGCCCATCAAAATGATTTTGCTTCCCTCACCTACCCGAGACACAATCGTCTTGATTTCATGGCGGGATAGGTTCTGAGCCTCGTCGATAATAATAAATTGTCCTGGTATCGAACGCCCGCGAATATAAGTGAGCGCCTCTACCTGAATGCTGCCCAAGCCCATCAAAATCTTATCAATATCGCCTGATTTTTTGGCATCAAACAGGTACTCCAGATTATCGTAGATCGGTTGCATCCATGGGCGAAGCTTTTCATCTTTTTCACCCGGTAAATACCCGATATCCTTGCCCATAGGAACAACCGGCCTGGCAATCAGCAGTTTCTTGAAACGATGCTCATCCTCAACCTTAAGCAAACCTGCTGCCAGCGCCAGCAACGTTTTGCCTGTACCCGCTTTCCCGGTAATCGTCACAAGCGGAATGTCGTCATTAAGTAAAAGCTCCAACGCCATCCGCTGTTGAGCATTACGCGCGCTAATTCCCCACACCGACTCATTACTTAAATACAAAGGCTCCAATCGCTCTGCATCCTGGTTCACTTTCAATAAAGCCGATTTTCCAGTTCCCATTTGATCTTTCAGAATCACAAATTCATGTGGATACAGCGTATAAGGTAAATTCAGTGATCTGATTGATAAGAACCGATTGGAGTAAAATTCATCTATGATGGACGGATGCACCTGGATGGCTGAATAGCCGGGGTATAGCTCGCTTAGATCACCTGTTCTATCGGATAAATAATCTTCGGTCAGCAGTCCCAACACATCTGCCTTGATTCTGACCAGTACGTCTTTACTGACCAATACGACCGAACGCGGTTCAGTCTGCTCCTGCTCTTCCAGATGATAGTTCAAGGCGACTGCCAAAATCCGATTATCATTCGAAATTTCCCCAAACATCTCCTGAACTTTCAAAAAACTTCGATGGTTTAACTCCACCTTAAGCCTTCCACCTTGGGGAAGTGGAACACCACTATGCAGATGACCTACTTCTCTCAACCCGTCCAACAATCGTGATACATTGCGGGCATTACGTCCAATCTCATCCGCGTTGCGTTTTTTGGAGTCGATTTCTTCCAGAACAACAGCTGGAATAACAACCTCATGTTCTTTGAAGGTAAAAATGGCTTTCGGATCATGCAATAGCACATTCGTATCCAGCACAAAAATTTTCTTCATTTAAATCCCCTCCAAAGCGGCGTGGACAATCTCGTGTTTCATACCTATACCTATTCACAGGTGCCCCAATACTTGCTGATTCCCTGAAAAAAGACCCCCTCAGGAGTAAGAAGCAGCGAAAAGCTTGCAGTTCAGCGTAGTCTCAGAGCCTGTACACCTCAAGATAAACACAAAAGGCCCAGTGATCATCACTGGACCTAACTTATTCCTCTCATTTCCACACAGAAACAAGGGACGATATTTGATTCCAAACAGTTGCCCATATCCAAACGGCATACTTGGTACACAACACATTCAGACATACTTCAACCCCCTTATGTCATATAAGTGCTTTTACTCGCTGCGAGTATAACATAAGAGGGAAGAAAGATACATACTCAGGAATTGGAAGAAGTCGCAGTATTATCACTTGATTTTTTTGCCAATTCATCTTGCAACGCTTGTCTGGCCACATTGAGCTGTTGCTCATCAATATATACATAAGGACTGCGCCATGTTCCCGCTACCGGATTATATTTCACATTTTGCTTGGAAATATTCCAATAGGTTTGTACGATATTTTTCATTTGCTGTGACTCGATATCTGTCGTCATATTTTTATCAACGGATTTAATAATTGCGCTAAATTTGGTCAAAGCATTAAAGGATTGCATTTGGTCAATCAGGGAATGAAGAACCTGGTTTTGTCGACGGTTGCGATCAAAATCGTCAGATTCAGCCGTTCTCGGACGACAATTCGATTTGCGGTAACGCACAAAATCAAGAGCCTGTTTACCATCCAAGTGCTTGGCTCCAACAGTCAGGTTAATATCAGTACCATCTGCACGATCGCGATAACACATGTTTTTATCAACCGTAACATCTACGCCACCCAAGTTGTCCACAACATCTCTAAAGCCCTGGAAGTTAATAACCGTTACATAATCAATATTAATATTCAAATATTTGCCGATCATCTTCTTCATTTGCTCTTCAGCAACCTCACCAGATTCCTTCTCTCTGGCCTTAAATACCGGATAATATTCATTCAGCTTGCGTGGCTTATATCCGTCCATTTCCAGACGTGTATCACGCGGCAAGGATACGATGGTAGACGATTTAGTATTGGGATTCAATGTGGCTACCATAATAACATCTGACAAATACGTCGGATGATCAGGGCGGTAATCGGTTCCGAGCAATAAAATGGTCAGAGGCTTGGCTTCTGCCAATTCCGTTTGGGGTACTTCTCTGTTGATCCCCGTATCCAAAACTTCCTCTACCTGATTATAAATATAGTAGGTATAACCACCTGCTGCCAAGATACCTATAATGAGCAGAAACAAGACAAACTTCATAAACGATCTGAAAAAACTTTTTTTCTTTTTCGTTTTTTTCTGTTTGGGGGATTTTTTCCCGCTTTGTGTCCGGGGAGGCAATCCGTTCGAAAGATTACTCATGCTTCAACACCTTTTCCTGCGTTTTGAGAAATACTCCGAGTTAATAATCCTAAAAAACATACAGCGGCGCATCCCATTCCCGGGCGTCGCCGCTGTGGCCAAAACCAATCCAGTTAATTACGCATTTGCTTGTGCTGTTTTACGTTGTTTTTCCGCACGCTCGCGCTCACCTTTGTTCAGGATCTTTTTACGCAAACGAATGGCATTAGGTGTAATTTCACAATACTCATCATCATTCAGATATTCAAGCGCCTGCTCCAAAGAGAAAATACGAGGTGTTTTCAGTTTAACTGTATCGTCTTTTGTTGCAGAGCGAACGTTGGTCAATTGTTTTTCTTTACAAATGTTAACGACAATGTCGTTATCACGTGTGTGTTCCCCAACGATCATACCCTCATAAATTTCAGTGCCCGGCTCCAGGAACAAAATACCGCGATCCTCTACACCCAGCATTCCATAAAATGTGGAAGAACCATTTTCGGTAGAAATGAGAACACCTTGGTGACGACCACCAACTTGACCACCAACATATGGGCCATAGTTATCAAATGCATGGTTCATTACGCCGTAACCACGAGTCAATGTCAGGAAGTTTGTAGTGTAACCGATCAGACCACGAGCAGGAATCAGGAATTCCAAGCGAACCTGTCCGGTACCATTGTTGATCATGTTAACCATTTCAGCTTTACGGGAACCCAAGCTTTCCATAACTGCGCCCATGCTTTCTTCCGGAATATCAATGAGGAGACGCTCGATTGGCTCCATTTTCTTACCGTCAATTTCCTTAACGATAACTTCCGGTTTGGACACTTGCAGTTCGTAACCTTCACGACGCATGTTTTCAATCAGGATACCCAGATGCAGCTCACCCCGTCCGGAAACAATGAAAGCGTCCGGGCTGTCCGTTTCATCCACACGCAAGCTGACATCTGTTTCAAGCTCTTTCAGAAGACGTTCACGTAATTTACGGGATGTTATCCACTTACCATCGCGACCTGCGAATGGGCTGTTGTTAACCAGGAAGGTCATTTGCAGCGTAGGCTCATCAATTTTCAGTACAGGCAACGCTTCGGGATGATTCGGATCAGCGATGGTTTCACCGATATTAATATCCTTAATACCTGCAATCGCCACAATGTCACCAGCACCCGCTTGATCGGTTTCGATGCGTTTCAGACCTTGGAAGCCGAACAGCTTCTCAATACGTGCTGATTTGCTGCTGCCGTCACGCTGCATCACGGTAACCGCTTGTCCCTGCTTGATGATACCGCGGTTTACACGACCTACGGCAATCCGACCAAGGTATTCGTTATAGTCCATCAGAGTTACGAGGAATTGAAGAGGCTCATCTACTTTTTCAGTTGGAGCTGGAATATGATCTACAACGGTTTCGTACAATGCCTGCATGTTATCGTCTTGTTTTTCAGCATCCAGACTTGAAGTTCCGTTCAGCGCCGAAGCGTACACAACAGGGAATTCCAGCTGCTCATCGTTCGCACCCAGCTCGATGAACAGATCCAGCACTTCGTCAATGACTTCTGCTGGGCGAGCTGCTGGACGGTCAATTTTGTTCACGACAACGATAGGCGTCAGATTTTGTTCCAGCGCTTTACGCAGTACGAATTTCGTTTGCGGCATGCAGCCTTCATAAGCATCAACAACCAGCAAAACGCCGTCAACCATTTTCATAATCCGTTCCACTTCACCGCCAAAGTCGGCGTGTCCCGGTGTATCTACAATGTTAATCAGATAATCTTTGTAAGTGATAGCTGTATTTTTAGCCAAAATCGTAATACCGCGTTCACGCTCCAGATCGTTGGAGTCCATGGCGCGCTCCTGAACAGCCTCGTGCTCTCTAAAGGTTCCAGACTGTTGAAGCAGCTTGTCGACAAGCGTCGTTTTACCGTGGTCGACGTGGGCAATAATCGCAATATTGCGAATGTTTTCTCTTGCATGCATGGTTTGTATCCATATCCTTTCCGTATATCAAAATAGTGTCTCTATCCTGAAGTAATGCTGATTCAAGGCTAACAATCGTTCTTCAGGCCCACTCTCTGCCAGCCTCCTATATGTTTTAGGCCTTATACAGACAGCTTCTCTCTCCGATTCGCGTGAAAACCTTAAAATAAGCGTCAGAAATCATTCCGACGCTTTTATCATATCCATTATATTATAGTTGAAATATGTCATAAAGCAAGACATTCTTCCCTGTTCCGTAATTTACCGCCATGAAATCTGCACCGCTTGGCGTGCTACTATTTGCGTCTGCCACGGTTGTTCACGACCAGCCAGACTCCAGCCCCGATCAGTAAAACTGCAATAATATAAATAATGCCTGTTCTTAACAGGCTAATCATCAATAAAATCACCGAAACCAAGCCTAAAATGATACCACCTGTGTGTACGTTACGAGACAGAGATAAATCATTAATGGCGTATTCCCACAATCCGATCGCCACACCAAGAAGTAACAAAGGCCACAGGTAGGCCATTAAATGCCAGCCCCAGGTGTTGCAAAGAGAAAATAACAGGCCATAAATCGTCAAAATGCCTGCCGGCAGCAGCATAAAGGGGGATACTTTACGCATCATGTACATCGCATGCAGTACAATTCCTGGGATTAAAATCAGCAAGGGCCAAAAGGTTCGTCCCAAAAAGGAGAATGCCCCCAGTTTTCCCAACAAAATAATCAGTCCTACGGCAACAATGCCCACTCCGATCATACGCTCTTTTCTGGAATTCATCGCGGTCTCCTTTGCTTGCTGAATTTGTTTGTGTTTTTTAATGTGATTGTTTTTAAGTGTATTTTTATGAATATAGCGTATTTACAAAAACCGAGCAAAATCCCCGGCATCTGCAAAACCCTATGTATAGTTTAGCCGATGTTTTCCAAAAAAACTACGTTCAAATGTGGCGGGCTCGCAACTGGCGATAAGTGCCAACAACGATAACTACTGCAGCCAACAGTCCCGGTAACCCTGCATGTAAAACTTCCCCTGCACTCGCTAACCATACGCCCAATCTGGAATCACGCAGCAGCATTTCTCCTGCCGTGAAGGCTAAAATTGCAGACCCAAGCAAAACAAGTACAGGGACACGGTGAAGCCAGATCGCAATAATATTGCTGCCCCAGACGACAATTGGAATGCTAATCGCAATGCCGATGACAATAATAGCGATATCTCCATTCGCAAGCGCTGCGATAGCTAATACGTTATCCAGACTCATTACAAAATCTGCTACCAGGATCACCTGTATAGCCTTCCATATGCTGGTTTCAGCTCTTATTCCAACATGATCCTCATTGTCGTAAAGCAGTTTAAACGCAATCCATAACAGAAGTAGGCCACCCGCTGCTTGAATAAAGGGTATGCGCAGCAATAAGACAGCTACAAAAGTCAGGACACAGCGCAGGCCAACGGCGCCAATCGCCCCCCACCATATAGCTTGGCTCCGCTGTTTTTCAGGCAAGTTTTTGCTCGCCATAGCTATAACAACCGCATTATCACCGCTTAACACCAAATTGATCATTAATATTTTTAGCAGCAAAATGATATGCTCCATGTGTACAAACACCCCCATCCTACTTGTATGCGAAACAGGAGAAGGCTATGCTTGTCAATTTGCTGTGTAAAAGCCTTGAAATCGGCAGTGAACAGCAATATAATTAATCGTATTTCCGAAAAACGGGTATTAATATACTCTGAAGTGCTCCCTGTCAAGTAGACAGACTAAAAAACAAAATCATTAGTATTTAATATCCCTCGATTATCAAAACTGAGGGGATTATTTTTCTTAGTTAAGCTGCTCGTCGATATTCGTTAGGGGATAAGCCGTTTAGTCGTTCGGTGTATCGAAAATTATTGTAATAATGGATATAAGTTCTTACACTACGAAGGAGACGGTCATACGTATCGTACTTCTCCAGATAAAAGCTTTCTGCTTTAAAGGTACCCCAGAATCGTTCAATGGGTTGGTTGCCCAAACACCGGCTTACACGAGACATACTTTTTGTAAACTTGTATCTCTTTTGAAGTTGTTTGTATTCCAGCGAAGTATATTGAAAGCCGCGATCACTATGCAAGAGCGGCGTAGCATTCGGGTTTCTTTTATAAGCTTTCTTTACCGTATTCATGACAAGCTCATTGTTATTGGAATGGCTGAGCACCCATGAAACAACAGAGTTGTCATATCCATCAATAATGGCACTCAGATAGGCCTTGCGGCCATTTCCGTACTTTAACTCTGTTACATCGGTGCACCACTTTTGGTTGGGGGCCTCCGCTTGGAATTTTCGGTTCATGACATTCTCAGCGATATGAAGGGCTGGAGCTTTCACGTAATTTGGCCGCTTTTTGCGAATCACTGCCCTTAATTCAAGGGCTCGCATGATGCGGTAATACCGTTTACGGTTGTAACTTTTTTTAAGCTTACGATTCAACTGAGTACGCATCTGGCGATAACCGAGTATCCCGTTTCGTTTGTCATAGCGACGCTTGACTTCCTCGGCTAGTGCAAGATTTTCAAGTTCCCTGTTGGATGGCATCCATTTCAGCCACTTATAATAGGCAGATCGGGCGATTCCTGCTAGCTTACAGAGCTTGGTGATCGCATATCCTTTCTCGGCATGCAGTTCTGTAATCGCTTGATAGATGTCTGCATGCCGAACAAAGGTTAACGTGTATTTCTTCGCCGGATCTCTGCCAACTTTTTTGCGAGTGCATTCTCCATTTCCAAATGCTCATTTCGTGCCTCGAGTTCCTTGATCCGAAGCTTTAACCGTTCCTGCTCGTCTAGCTCTTCTAGCGGCTTTTTACGACCTCGGAGGTCTTTTAAGGCTTCATGACCATTCGCATGATATTTACGAACCCATGCGTACACTTGCTGATAAGAGACACCGTACTTGTCGATGGCTTTCTGGTAATCTAAATCATGGGCGATGGTGAATTGTACAATTTCAATACGTTCTTCGTAAGTCGTTTTCCGTCCTTTATTCATATGAGGGGATTCAATCCTTTTCCGAGTTGGTTTCATTTTCACCCCTTCAGTATACTTGGAAATCCAGCTCTCTAACACAGATTTACTCGAAATATGGTACTTTTTCACCACCGCTCGTACAGAGTATTCACCAGAGAGTACATCTTGAATGGCAGATAGTTTTAGCTCCTTGGAGTAAGATTTCCATCCCCTGGATTCTCTTAATCCTTCTTCTCCATCTACCTTGTATTTTCTTATCCAATCGGTAACCGTGTTTTTATGGACCCCCAGTTGTTTTGCCTCATGGTTGGGATTGGATTCATGTTGCAGGCAACGCCTTACAACCTGAATCTTGATTTCATATGAAATCGGGCTTCTTTTGGACATTACAAAAACTCCCATCATGGTAGAAGTAGAGTTTTGTTTTTTCTACTGTCTACTATGATGGGAGCATATCACATCACTGATGGTCTGCCTTTTTTATGCCTTAAAACCAATCTTCCTGCACAACTTCTTCCTTGCGGCCCTCCATAGACCCACCTGCCTCAAGAACGACCGTCTCGGTTGCAGCCACAGCCTGCTCGATCAGAGCATTCAAATCCCGAATTGAGGCTTCAATTTTTTGAACAACCCACAAATTGGGGTTGGTCGTCGGGGATTTGGGAACAAACAATGTGCAGCAATCCTCATAAGGGAGAATGGATAGATCGTAGGTACCAATTTGCTTCGCGATTTCCGTAATTTCCTGTTTGTCCATCATGACGAGAGGCCGCAATAAAGGCAGCTCCGTTGAACGGCCAATCACATTCATGCTGGATAATGTTTGGCTGGCTACTTGACCCAGACTGTCACCCGTCACAAGTGCCAGCGCCCCTTCACGCTCAGCCAGCATCGTTGCAATTCGCAGCATAGATCGCCTCATGAGAGTAATAATTAGATTATCCTGGCCAGTGCGTGTAAAAGCCGTCTGCACCTCCGTGAATGGCACAAGATGGATCTTAATCTGCCCTGCATAGGCAGCCAATACCCTTGCCAAATCAATAACCTTTTCTTTCGCGCGCTCACTTGTAAACGGATAGCTATAAAAATGAACACATTCGATTTCCAAACCTCTGCGCATGGAAGACCAGCCTGCCACAGGGCTATCAATTCCACCGGACAGGAGCAGCATGGCCTTGCCGTTCGTACCTAGCGGAAAGCCCCCTACCGCCGTAATAATATCGCTAAATATATAAGCTGCCTGTTCTCTGACCTCCACACGCAGCTCGATATCCGGTTGATGCACATCGACCTTCAGCGCCGGAAACTCTCGCAATATAGGGGAACCAATCATGTGGTTCATCTCATGGGAAGAATGAGCAAACTCCTTCCACACTCTACGGGCATTTACCTTGAAAGTTGTACCTTCTGCCACATTCAGCTCACGCATCAAAGCTACAGCGGTCTTAACTATTGCATCAAGCTGGGCAGGAGCCATTTTGACAGGGCTAATCGTAGTGATACCAAACACTTTTTTCAACACCTGAATGATCTGCTCATAAGGCTCTCCTCCGAGAACCACATAAATTCGTCCAAATTCCTTCCGCAAAGAAGCGCCAGGAAACGGCTTGAGCAGCAGCTTCACGTGATTTAATACCGCCTTTTCAAAACGGGTGCGATTTTTCCCTTTTAATGTAAATTCACCGAAGCGAAGTAACAGCATATCATAATGCATTTTAATGTTTCCACCTTTCAAGGGATTCCAGCTTGGCTACAGCCTGCCGCAACGCAAGGATAAGCTCGTCGATATCCTGTTCCGTGTGCTCGTCTCCGAAGCTGATACGAATGCCGCCGGATGCTTCCAGCTCACTGCATCCCATCGCCAGCAGCACCCGGCTGGGCTCGGCCAATTTCGAGGAACAGGCCGATTTGGTTGATACCGCCACGCCCAATTGCTCCAGCGTATGCAACAGCACCTCAGCCTTCATACCCGGATACGAAAAATGGACAATATGCGGCGCTTCATTCCCACTGTTCAGCCGCAACTGAGGAATCGTCTCCACTTCTGCGACTACCCGATCCCTCCACTCGATCATACGCCGAGCTGTCTCAGCTTGCCGTTCATCCGCCAGCCGTATTGCCTTGGACATGCCAACAAGCAGAGGTACATTTTCGGTACCTGCACGCAAGCCCTGCTCCTGAGAGCCGCCACTCAGCAGTGGCGAAAGCTTTACACCTTCCCGAACGAACAGCAGTCCAGCACCCTTGGGTCCGCGCAGCTTATGCGCAGAGAGACTGTACAGATCAGCCTGCCAGCCCCGGATATCAACCGGAAGCTTTCCATAGCCCTGTACACCGTCAACATGAAATAATACACGGGGAAACTGTTTCTTCAGTGCAACCCCGATGTCTTGCATCGGTTGTACCCTTCCCGTCTCATTATTAACATGCATGATACTGACTAAAATCGTATCTTTACGAACAGCGTCACATACCTGTTTAGCACTGACATGCCCTTCCGCATCAACGGGCAAGTACGTAACTTCAAAGCCCTGATCCCTCAACTGTTTGCAAGCCTCATATACAGACGGATGCTCTGTCGATACAGTAACGATATGTTTGCCTCTGGCTTGATATTGTATAGCTGCACCCTTAATGGCCAGATTATTGCTTTCAGTTGCCCCGGATGTAAATACAATCTCCGCCGGACGCACGCCCAAAGCCATAGCACACACTTCCCGTGAGCGCTTAAGCAGCTTATCTGCATCCTCTCCATAACGATGCATCGAAGACGGATTGCCATAATGGCGTCTCATGACCTCGGCAATTGTTGTAATTACCTCTTCAAAAGGCGGAGTTGTCGCGGCATAATCAAAATATCTCATAGAGCTCCCCTTTCTTTCCTACAACTACTGCAACAAAAAAAGACCAAAACAGGGAAAGACCGCTATATTCCAGCGACACCCTTTCCCCATATTGATCCTGTCTGCGGATCTGATCTAATTGAAATTATGCACATTTATTTAATAGCTATAGGACTTAAATCGTATATTTTTCACGTGCGTTCTGTATTTTGGTAATATATTTTTGAGTTTCTAATGGAAGCTTATCCAGCATAGCCATCAATTGCTCATCAGTGCTTACACCAAGACGCTGCACCCGTCCAGGGCCTGCATTATATGCTGCCAAAGCCATATTTTCCTGTCCATTAAAACGTTTAATCTGGTAAGACAAATAACGAACGCCAGCATCAATGTTTTGTGCAGGATCATATGGGTCACTAACTCCCAAACCTTGAGCGGTAGCATCCATAAGCTGCATAAGCCCTTTGGCTCCAGCTGAAGAAGTGACCGACGGATTAAATGAAGATTCCGTATCAATAACCGCTTTAATCAAAGCTACCGGAACCCCGTATTTTTGGCTAGCCTCGTTAATCAAATCGTCATACGCAGTAGGCTTTGTAGGTCCGTCGCTTGCTGTACTGGAAGGGGCAGGGTATACCGCGAAAGGAGAAGCTGCTCCCTTCGAAGGTCCCAATTGGAGCCAAAGCAACCCATTTTCATCTCGGGTAACATCGCTAGAATTCTCACGAGTTGCGGCGTCATCTGTATCCAACTGACCTACTTGCTCCAGCAATCCGGAAAAAGCATCCGTTGTGCCCGTTTGGGTTGTAGCACTCATATTATTTAACAGCTGCATGTCTAACATGGATTTGGACACGCGCGGATCAATTTGCATGTAGTGTTCCCAACTTTCTGTAGTTGTTGTATCCCAAAATAGTCGTTACTGCTAATGATACAACTTTTTGCTATGTACTGCCATACCTTTTAACGAAAAAAAGCTCCTGAACTGTCGAAAAGACAGTGGAGCTTTTATAATTAAACCTTTCTTATTCCTCTACAGGATCAACGAACGAACGGGATAAAAGCGAAATAGCTCAATGTCGCGAGGGCACCAAGTCCAATCGACCAAATCCCTGTCGTTTTGCTGCCATTTACATAAGCAAAAAAACCTAAAACTGCAGCAATTGGCCCCAATACAATAGACCACATAAACAGGGACGCAATTCCTGCGGCTATACCAATGTAACCGGAAATACGACCACTGTTATTTATAGCCTTCTGTTCACCCTTGTCATGATCTCGAGTTGCGACTTTCGACCCGGGAGCCACTTCTGCGGCATATTCTTCATTGTGATTACGTCGCTTGGTGGAGTGCTTATCAATATGACGTGGGTAATCTACTCGTTCACGGCTAATATGCTCTTCATTTTGATGCTTTTCCGTTTTATGATCCTCCATAATACACTGCACCTCCAAATGCGAATGATTGACGTTATGAGTTTTTACAAAGACTTTGGCTTAAAAGTATGGCAACAAGTGGCGGCAGACGTATCAGCTTTATCGCGTTCTTCTGAGCTGAAGCTTTCTCCTGCGTATTCTTCCTTAAATTTCTTACCGGCATGACCATCAACTTCAATCATGATCAAATCCGCCTTGCAAAAGTTGTTTTCTCCCCAATAATGGCAATTGGCTACGCTGCACTTAACTATTGGCTTGGCCTCTTGGCTCATGATCATCACCTCGGATTCATTTTCCCCTCACTTACTCGCGCCTATGCGTATCTGTTATATGGCAGTTGGTGACATACGAAAAAAGCCGCTTTCTTCACCTCCTCCAAACTGGCAGGAAGCAAGAGAAAACGGCTTGCTTGTCTTGTTTTAGTTTTCGATTAAAAACGACCCACCTGTGAAATGCTTAAACATGAGTACGGCGAGTCTGCATACGGCGCTGCGTCAGATAATCACTTTCATAATAAGTCAAATCATCACGCAGCTCTTCAAAATTTTTAGTGATGTCCATGATCACTTCGCGTGCGGCAGGCACAGGCGTTTTACGGAAGCGAATAGCATCTTGTCCCGTATAAGCATAGCGTCCATCCTCTGTGTAAGATTCATTTTTGGGATAAAAAAAGCTGTTCACGCAGTCATGGTAAACGTTATACAATGCCTTTTCCGCAAAATCGACATCAAAGTTGGCCCGGCGCAAAGCCACACCCAGCTTTTCATAAGATACTTCGGAAAAAACAAGGATATAGCGGAGGTCCGACAAAAAACCTTTATAAAAAAGTACGGACTCCTCATTTCCATCCACAGCCAGCTCCGGCAGGGCATGCTCATTGAGGAATGTTTCCACACGTTTCACGACAGTTTTCAGTTTCTCCTGCGCCGACTCACATAATTTTTGTACGTTGACTGCTGACATCAAGGCAGCTCCCCCTTATTTGTTGCTTGTTCATCAATTTGGTTACCCGAAAATAGTCCCTTCTAACCGAAAGAGCTGTAATTTTCAGTATTTATCCTACCACAAATAAGCACTGAAAGGTATAAAAACATGCCAACCTCCTCACGCTAAACCATAAAATTATAAACACTTAAGGAGGACGGTCCCATGTCTCGGCGAAAATGGTTAAAGCCCCTGCTCGGTGCAGCTGCCGGAGTGCTTGTCATCACACTAATGCTGCCTTCCCGTGATCACCGCCATACACCGCAGCCCAGTTATTCGACTAAAATGGTACCACAGCAAGAGAAACAACTCAAAAAGGGAATACTTGCTTTGGACGTATCCGCTACGGATTCACTCACTCGCATGGATGCAAGACAGGATATTCAATACGTCATGCGGGAGCTTCATGGCAAAACCACTGATCAGAAAAGACGCTTTACCCGCAAGCTGCAGCAATCGCACAACCATCTTCATACGTTACAGTGGATTCATACGCGTGACGGGAAAAGTACTACCTATACAGGCAGCAAAGCACAAACCCGTCTGCTGAGTCATCCTCAAATCAAAAGTAGTCTTGCTGCGGCTCGTCATTCCGTCATGCAAAATAAATCCTACGAATCCGCCGCTTTCGAGGTCGATGGCGGGAAATATTTTGTCATGGCCGAACCATCGACAGACGGAACTTATGGCGTCGCCGCCCTGGTTAGCCAGCAAGTATTGCGTGATGTGGAGAAGCATCAGCGCAAGAATCTGCGTTTGATTCCCTATCCAAAGGAAGGAAGCTACAAGGTCGAATCCGTACATCCCGACACCCTGCACGATGTTACCGTAAAAACCGGCCATGACAACGAAAATGCGAGCCATTATTTTGAAAATGAAATCGTCGTTCGCTTCCGTCACAATCCCGATCAACAGCAGCTGCGACAAATCGCAAAAGATTTGCACTGTAAGCCTGGTCGCAAGCTTGGTTACACCTACGTGTTTCATTCAGACAACATGAGCTACAAGGAGTTAAAGCAATACTTTTCAAGAAGATGGAGACCCCTTTATACAGAACCTCACTATATGTATCTAACTAATGAAAAAAAGCTATTCAATTTAGATGGAAATATTCCTAATGATTTGCTCTTTTCACGGTATCAATGGAATCTGCCAGCCACCGAAACCAACCGGGGTTGGGGATTAAGCAAAGGCAGCAAGAATGTAGTCGTTGCCGTCGTGGATACAGGAGTGGATATGGATCATCCCGATCTAAAGGGGCAAATTATTTCAGGCCATAACGTCGTCAAACCGTCTGAAAAGCCTTATGACGACGTTGGTCACGGTACGCATGTGGCCGGAATTATTTCTGCACTCGTGAATAATGGCGAGGGGGTGGCCGGCATGACGTGGTACAACAAGGTCATGCCGGTCAAGGTACTCGACCAATCCGGCTCCGGTACGACCTATTCTGTAGCAGAAGGTATCATATGGGCGGCCGATCACGGGGCCAAGGTCATCAATTTGAGTCTGGGCAATTATGCACAAGCTGAATTTTTGCATGATGCAATCAAATACGCCTATGACAAAGACGTCGTGCTGGTTGCAGCTACGGGCAATGATAATACGGAACGTCCCGGTTATCCGGCAGCATACCCAGAAGTGCTGGCCGTTTCTGCTACAGATTCTTCCATGCACCGTGCCGCTTTTTCCAATTATGGGGATTATGTGGATGTCATGGCTCCAGGTGCAAGTATAGCCAGCACGTATCCAGGGAATCAATATGCCGCTCTGTCGGGCACTTCGATGGCCAGTCCACATGTGTCAGCGCTCGCTGCCCTGATTCGGTCAATTAACCCCGATCTAACCAATAAAGAGGTTATGGATTTAATGAGAAGTAACGTAATTGATTTAGGCACACCAGGACATGACAAATATTTCGGATATGGTCAAATTGATGTATATAAGGCGTTAAAAGCAGCACAACGCCCATATGTCCCTTTACAATTGTATCCACAGCATCTGAGCGACAAATTAAAATCTATTTTAAAGAAGCTGGAAATGTAAAATTTCTTTTGGGAAAAAGCAGCCATGTGTACAGCATGACTGCTTTTTTTAGTCTTTCTTAACGCTTGGAGCTGCTGCGAACGGGACGCTTGCCAAGACTGCGAGTATGACAGCAGGGATCTCCAGGATCCTTTACACTCACTGGAAATACGTGGTGAGGTACAGGTACAATGTGCTTTTGATTAATAATTTCAATCGGATGAACCACAGGCACGACTTGTGGGAAAAATTGATGATTTACAAATTGGATCGGCGGACACACGATCGGGTCGTAAGGGCAATGACTCATAATGTGCAACTCCTTTCGGTGAATTAATACAGCATATTAAGAGGGAGTGGCCTGTGCTTGGATGTTTACCCCCCAATACAAATATCCCCTATAAAATAGGTTAAGCTAATTCATCAAACATCGGACAGCTTTTGAGCACACCAAAAACGTGTCTGGATCGCCCTTCGCAGCGATCATCCAGACACGTTTATCTTTTACTCTGATATGCTATTAGTGCTACTATCCTGCTTTCAAATAGGGACTACGCTATTTTCAAGATGCATGTTCAAACTGGCTATTGTATAGATCGGCATAGAAGCCGCCTTTAGCCAGCAACTCCTCATGGTTGCCCGTTTCGATAATGTTACCATCCTTCATGACCAGAATCAGATCGGCGTTCTTGATCGTTGAGAGCCGGTGGGCAATCACAAAGGAGGTTTTACCTACAGTCAGCTGGTCCATCGCTTGTTGAATCAGCAATTCCGTACGCGTATCGACCGAACTTGTGGCCTCATCCAGAATGAGCATGGGTGCATCTTCAATCATGGCTCTTGCAATGGTAATCAATTGCTTTTGACCGGCAGAGAGATTGGCTTTATCGTCCAGCATCGTATCATAGCCTTGCGGCAGTGTTTTAAGGAAGCTGTGCAGCCCTACCGCTCTACACGCAGCTTCCACCTGTTCATCGGTAACATGCTGTTTGGAAAAGACGATATTCTCACGGATCGTTCCTTCAAACAACCAGGTATCCTGCAACACCATACAGAATAATTCATGAATATTCTCACGTGTTAATTGGCTGATCGGGGTTCCGTCAATATAGATTTCCCCGCCGTTCAGCTCATAGAACCGCATAAGCAAATTCACGAGCGTTGTCTTACCGGCGCCTGTCGGACCAACAATGGCAATTTTCTGACCAGCTTCAGCTTTCATAGAGAAATCCTTGATAATCATACGGTCTTCGTGATAACCGAAACGGACATGTTTAAATTCGATATTCCCTTTGGCGTTGTTCAGCTTCTCGGTCTTGTCGCTCTCATCCGCCAATTCTTCCTCACCCAGAAATTCGAATACACGTTCACTGGCGGCAGCTGCAGATTGCAGATTGGTTGCGGCCTGTGCCAGCTGTGACAAAGGCTGTGTAAACAGACGAATATATACCATGAAGGCTACAATAGTTCCGATCGTTATAGTATGTTGATTCACCAGCAAAGCGCCCACGACACAGACCGCGACATAACCGAAATTCCCGATGAACATCATGACCGGCATCATCAGGCCTGACATGAACTGGGACTTCCATGCATTTGTATATAAGCGGCCGTTAATGCCATGGAACACTTCCTTGGCTGCTTTTTCTCCATTATATACCTTGACTACGTTATGACCGGCATAGGTTTCTTCGATATGACCGTTGATCTGGCCAAGCTCCGCTTGCTGTGCTACAAAATATTTCTGTGAATGCTTCATAATCACGGTCATCAAGGAAAAACCGATCAACGTAGCCAGAATCCCGGTAACGGTCATGATCCAGTTCGTATACAGCATCATAATCAGGGCACCCACGAAGGTTGCCAGCGCGCTGACAAGCGTGCCGAGACTGTTGTTTAACGTTTGACCGATGGTATCGACATCGTTGGTCACACGACTAAGCACATTACCGTAGCTTGTAGCATCAAAATACTTCAAAGGCATATGATTGATTTTTCGGGACAGCTCTGTCCGCATCTTCTTTGTAAGACGCTGTGACACGGTTGCCGTAATGAAGCCTTGGAAATAGTTAAAGATAAGACCCAGACCATACAAAAGCACCAATACAAAAACAATCTTCTGGACAGCACTCACATCAACCCCTGTTACGATTCCTTCCTGGATCAGGTTGGCAATATCGCTGAGCTTATCCGGACCAATTACATTGAAGGCGGAACCGACCAGGGCCAGCACCATTGCGAGTATAATTACGGGCACATAGGCCTTGCTGTAGGATAAGAGCTGGACGATGGTCTTTTTAAAATCATTCGCTTTTTCACCAGGAGCCATCCCCCTCGCAGGACCTCCACCCATGGGACCTCGCTGTTTCATTTTCATATCCTGACTACCGACGGTGTGTTCATTCTTATCCATGTACGAGTTCCTCCTTCGAAAGCTGCGAATAAGCGATCTCCTGATAGGTGCTGCAGTTCACCATCAGCTCTTCATGTGTGCCGTTCCCTACAATCTCCCCCTGTTCCAGTACGATAATCCGGTCAGCGTCCTTAATGGTGCCTATGCGCTGAGCAACAATGAGTGTCGTCGCATGGCCGGTTTCTTTTTTAAGAGCGGAGCGCAGAATCCGGTCTGTTCTGTAGTCCAGTGCCGAGAAGGAATCATCGAAGATATAAATCTCCGGCTGGCGGTAAATGGCACGCGCAATGGACAGACGCTGCTTTTGACCACCGGACACGTTCGCTCCACCTTGTGAAATCCGTCCCTGATACTGACCATCCATTTTTTCAACAAATTCCGTGCCTTGGGCAATCTCTACGGCTGCTTTGACGAGTTTCTCCGAAGCTCCTGCTCTTCCGTCATCGCCATACGAAACGTTGGATGCCACTGTACCGCTGAAAAGCACGGCTCTCTGAGGGACGTACCCGATTTTGTTATGGAGTGCCTGCTGCTTATAGTTTCTGACATTCACACCATCCACGAGCACCTCTCCCTCGGTCACATCGTAGAAACGGGAAATCAGATTGACTACGCTGGTTTTGCCGCTGCCTGTTGCGCCAATAAAGGCAACCGTCTCGCCCCTTTTTGCCGTAAAGCTAATGTTGTGAAGCACGGGCTCCTCCGCGTCCGGATATTTGAAGCTGACATTACGGAATTCCACCTGACCCATAACGTCCTCTTCTCCAGCCGTCTCATGTCCGTCAACGATGCTGGATTCGGTATTCAATACCTCCATGATCCGTTTCGCAGAAATCGAAGCTCGAGGCATCAGGAAGAAGATCATACTTACCATCATAAAGGCCATAACCACCTGCATCGCATAAGAGGAAAATACGACCATATTAGAGAACAACGTAATGCGGTCCGACACGGCCGCTCCGTTAATCAGGTAAGCGCCAATCCAATAGATAGAGACACTCAGACCCGACATAATAAAGGTCATGCCCGGGCCAACCATTGCCATTAACCGGTTCGCAAACAGGTTTGTATTCATCAATTCGACATTGGCCTGCCCGAACTTCTCCTCCTGGTACTGATCGGCATTGTAAGCGCGCACCACCCGAAGCCCGGTCAGATGCTCACGTGTTACCTTGTTCAGATTATCGGTGAGACGCTGGATTTTCTTGAAACTTGGCAGAGCGAAAATAACAATGACACTCAGCATCAGGGTCAGGACAGCCACGGCCCCTCCTGTAGAGGCGGTCCACTGCCAGTTTTTATCCGCGATTTTCACAATGGCCCACACAGCCAGAATCGGTGCCTTGATGATCACCTGCAGTCCTAGCGCAACCACTGTTTGAATCTGGGTAACATCGTTCGTGGAGCGTGTGATGAGGCTTGCCGTCGAAAAGCTGTTCATCTCTTCCATCGAGAAGGATAAGGTCTTATCAAAGACCATCGCACGCAGACGCATGGCCAGTCCTGCCGCCACCTTCGCCGCAAAATAGCCGACAATAATAGATGCAATCATACTGCCGACGGCACACAACAGCATGTAACTACCGGGGACCAGCAGTTCTGATATAGGTGTTCCTGCTGTTTGCAGCTTGGTTGTAATTTCTGCCATATAATCAGGCAGCTTCAGATCAAGCCATACCTGCACAACGATGAAAGCAAGGCTGAAAAGCACGAGCTTCCATTCATTTTTCTTGAGATATTTGAATATCTTCAGCATTCTGTTGCTCTCCTTTTATCTGAAAATCTTAGGTGTTTGGTGCAATTTAATATGACCTGCATAGGAATTCAGCTTTTAGAGACAATAAGCTTAATGAGTCTGATAAATTCTTTCGCATCTTGTTCGTCCAGCTTGCGAAGAATGCTCTCGGTCCATGCGATTCCTTCATTATACTTGTCAATCATAAATTGCTTGCCTGAATCTGTAATACATACAATCACCTTACGTTTGTCGGTCACATCAGTACGGCGTACAACCAGACCTTTCTTCTCCAGGCTCTTCAGCGCCGTTGCTACCCGTCCCGTACTGACGGACAAGTATTCGCTCAAGCGGCCCGAGGTAACCCCGTCCTCATTGAAATTCAGACAGATGAGTATCCCCATTTCACCACGTGAGTAGTGCCCCCTCTCTTCTAATTGCGGCTTGTTCGTTTTGACAACATACTCGAATAGTTCTGTCGCTAATGCCTTATAATCCAATGGTCACAACACCTTCTGGCTTTTATCTTATACTATAAGATAATAATGATGTCCGGGCAGAAAGTCAATTCGAGAAAATATGGAATACAAGAAGCATCCTTTATCATCTCTACGGGAATCCTTCTAGCGAGAAACCAAGCATTTCAAGCTTGCACTGAACAATTACAAGGTTTAAGCGAAAATGATTTGTATGGTTGAATTTTTATTTGGAATCAGAATTTTTTCGGCTTTCGATCAAACCAATCAACTGTTATATTCTGTTGTTTACTGTTATACTTCATTATTGTTATAATACAATAAATTTCATAGTACAGTAGAACACAGGAGATGATTGGATTGGAATACAAATTTTCGGGTATGGCTCGTACTCAAGGCTCGTCCATCGTTAGGGACATTTTGAAGCTGACACAGGGAACAGAAGTGTTATCCCTGGCTGGCGGTCTTCCAGCCGACGCCTTTTTCCCCCTTGAAGCGGTTGCTAAAGCCTATGAGCGGGTATTCCGTCTTGGCGGTACTACCGCGCTTCAATACGGTCTAACCGATGGATACATTCCTCTGCGGGAACGTCTTACAACCATGATGGCATCCCAAGGCATCTCCGTTACCAGAGATAACATCATCATGACGACGGGCTCGCAGCAGACTATTGATCTGGTGTCGCGTGTGCTGCTTGATCCGCAGGATACTGTATTAGTGGAGTCCCCTACTTATTTGGCAGCTCTTCAGGTGTTTAAGTCCTATGGCGCCAACATTATAAGTGTAAATACAGACTCCAACGGTATGCAATTAGATGATCTTGAAGCCAAGCTCAAGGAGCATCAGCCTAAATTCGTGTATGTCATACCAACCTTCTCCAACCCGGCGGGCAGTGTATGGAGCATGGAACGCAGAACAGGCGTTGTTGAGCTATGCCGTAAATACGAAACTTTGATTTTTGAGGATGATCCTTACGGACGTCTCAAATTTGACGAAAACCTTAACTTCCCATCTCTCTTCTCCATTAACCAACAGCAAGGCGGAGACGGTCATGTCATGTACACCTCTACATTCTCCAAAACCGTTGCTCCTGGTGTTCGTTCCGGATGGTTGATTGCTGATCAAGCGATTGTCAATAAAGTCTCGAAAGCCAAGCAATCTGCTGATCTGCACTCCAGCAGTATCGATCAACGTGCTTTAAATGAGCTCTTGGACTTTTTTGATTTGGATGGACATATTCGTACCGTATCCAGCGAATATCATTCTCGTATGCTCCGCCTCACAACGCTGATGAAAGAATGTCAATGGGAAGGCATTACGTGGGATGATGCTCTTGGAGGCATGTTTATGTGGGTTACTTTACCGGAAGGCTTCCGTTCCGATCGCTTGCTGGAACTGGCCATTCAGGAAGGCGTCGCATTTGTGCCTGGACAAGTATTTTATGCTGATCTGAGCGGTAGCAACCATATGCGGATCAACTTCACGCATACCGATCCTTCCCTGCTTCCTGAAGCGGTTGACCGTTTGGATCGGGCATTGAAGATGTATACAGAGGAAAGATTGGAAAAAAGCGTGCGCTGAGGAACTTGGCACGGTGAGGCCGCTTCGCGAATCATTTGATCTTGCGATCGCTGTTGCCCTCGATTCCTTTTGAATTTGAATAGTATGGTGGAATCCGAAGGCAAAGGCGAACGCTTCGCTTCTCCAGATCCAAATGCTCCGCTACGCTAACTGCGTGCCCTATCCCCGCACGTTTTTATGGTAGAGGAAATGAGTAGATGGAAAAACGAATGAAGCCCCCAACATGATATTGGGGGCTTCATTCTGCTTTGAAAAGATCCATTAAATTAAATAGACCTACAAATAGACGTACTTGCGTAAATACCGTATATAAAAAAGGGTGGATCATGTCTCCAATAGGAACATTACCTCACCCTTTTCTTTAATAAATACATTTGGAAAATACAGTTAAATTACCGTTTGGTTATGACAACTTAAATTACAGCTTTTCATGCAAACAGATCAATTATAAAGGTTAAATTCATGCATTTTAAGGTGTTGCAGTGGGGAAAGCTTTCCGTAAGCCGGGTTCTGTGCTATCGTGGTACAGACGGGAACTACCCTCCCACTACAAGCGACAATCATCTATCTAGGCCGAATATTGCTATCCGGCTCCAGCGACCAACCTAGACACACCTCGGGCTAAGGCTGCTTCACGAAGAAGCTGTGTCCCATTAGGTCTTGCTCCAGATGGGGTTTACCAGGAACGAAGTCACCAGCGTTCCTCGGGGTCTCTTACACCTCGGTTCCATCCTTGCCTGTGCCGCATGCGGCCATCGGCGGTCCATTTCTGTGGCACTATCCTTCAACTCGCGCTGACTGGACGTTATCCAGCATCCTGCCCTATGGAGCCCGGACTTTCCTCTCGCGGCTCACGCCGCCAGCGATTGTCTGTCAAACTTTCCGAACAACATTACATAGTATACAGGGAACGTGCGCACGATACAACCTGAAATTATTGTAAAATAGGAAAATTCCTTTATTTGTCCAAATAAAAGGGGTGTACCTTCTTTTGCAACGTATTATCTGCCACAAGATAAGTAGAGCGACCCACGTATAGCGGAATATGCAGCTTACTAAATTCAGGGGTGTCTTCATCCAGAAAAAGTTCATCATCCCGGTAAGCTTGCTTGATCTCACCGACAATCCAATCATGATCCCCACAGGTATGAATATCCACCACTTTGCACTCATAAGCAAGATAAGCTTCCAGCAATATAGGGACATCCACTGTAACTCCGTCCTCATATGCAATCTCGAAATGCTGGAACTTATCTATATCTCTACCGCTAAAAGTACCTACAGCCTGAATCAATTCCGATCTGTGGGCAGGCAAAAATTGAACACCAAAGCCCCCACTTTTTTCTATCAGACCATGTGAATACGTTTCCTTCCGCAACGAAATGCCATACATGCCTGGTGATGATCCTATATAGGTATGCCAGCCAGAGGCCATTACATTTTTCACACCATTATGGCAGGAAGTAACAACAGCAACATCTCCGGATAGGCATGAATCACAGGATCAGCAATTAATGTTCGCACGTAACCTCTCCCCTATGAACTAAAAGTAATGAAACATCTTTATTTTCTCATAGAAGCTAGATATTTACAAGAATTGGAAAGGTTCAGTATTCACCTGGGATACATGTACCTCCGTCGCGTATCGTCCTTCTTCAAGCCGTTTGCGCATCCATTCTGCCGTTTTAGACTTCATAATCTTCTCAGCATTATGTCCAGGGTCAATAATGGCGATCCCCGCCATCAGGGCATCCTGTGCCGTGTGGTAGTCGATATCCCCGGTGACCAATACGTCTGCTCCTTTAAAAAGCGACTTATTCACATATCGGCTACCCGAGCCTCCCAGCACGGCTGCTTTTTTGATCGTTCGGTCCAGGTCGCCCACTACGCGTACATGCTCAACGTCAAATCCGTTTTTCACATCGTCTACAAACTCGTGTAACGTGCGGGCTTCTTTAAGCCTGCCCACCCGCCCCAAGCCAAAGGTACGGCCCTGCAAATCCATATGGTACAGGTCGTAAGCCACCTCTTCATAAGGATGGGCCTTCAGCATGGCTTGCACAACTTTATTGCGTACACCCTGTGGTACAATGGTCTCAATCCGAACCTCTTCACTACGTTCCATTTTGCCCGGCTCACCCAAAAATGGCTGTGTGCCTTCACCCGGCACGAAAGTACCGTAGCCATCAATATTAAAGCTGCAATGACTGTAATTGCCAATATGCCCGGCTCCGGCACCCAGCACGGCGTCCAATACCTTTTGATGATGTGTTTTGGGTACGAAAACGACAAGCTTGAATAGTTGCTCCGTGTGAACATCTTCCAGCGAGCCTTCACTTTGAATCCCCAAGGCTTCTGCCATCCAGTCGTTCATGCCATCCTCTGCCGTATCCAGATTCGTATGACTGATATAGACGGCAATATCATTCTTGATCAGCTTCTCATACATTCTACCCGCAGGCTGATCTGTGTTCAAAGCTTTAAGTGGGCGGAATATAATCGCATGATGGGCAATAATGAGGTCAGCCTTTACGCGGATCGCCTCTTCGACAACCTCATCATTGACATCCAGAGCGATCAATATGTTTTTGATTTCCTTCTGCAGGCTACCAAGCTGAAGCCCGATTCTGTCGTCCGGAACTGCCAAATATTTGGGTGCCAGCTGCTCCATATAGCTAATCACTGTTTGTCCTTTGGCAAACATGCAAGTACCTCCTCTAGCTGTTCAATTTGTTTACGCAACTGCTCCTGCTTATGCTGCGCAGATTCCTGCTCAGACCGCGAGACCTGTGCCATTACATCCTGAAGCTTCCGAATTTCCAGCTTCCATTTCCTGAAAAAGACTTTATTCGGCTTTTTGACCAATAACGGTCCGAGTTGCATCAGCCAATCCCGAGTCAGCACCAACGAGCTTCCGGGAAGCTCCCATGGTCGATACAGCTCGTCCTGCTTAAAAGGGGATTCGGAAGCGGGTATTGCCGTTAGAATTTCGTATATTTTCCCGTCCTCTTCCATGATATGCTCGCCTGTTAATACCCACTGATGCTCAATCAACCAACGGCGTAAAATATCCTCACCGACGTTGGGCTGTAAAACCAGTTGCTTCACTGATGCAAGCTTGTCTTTTCCTTGGTCCAATATCGAAGCGATCAAGGCACCGCCCATGCCGGCTATCGTAATAACATCGACCTCATGGGCCTTAATCACAGCCAAGCCGTCTCCCTTTCTAACCATAATGCGATCAGCGAGACCAGCTTCAGCCACCTGCTTTTGAGCTGCACGCAACGGTCCATCGTTGACCTCGCCCGCAACGGCTTGCGGCACCCTACCGCTACGCACTGCAGCCACAGGAAGTAGCCCGTGATCCGAACCTATATCTGCAAGTCTGCTCCCGGCAGGAATTTGTTCCATAATATATTGTAATCGTTGCGAAAGTTTCATGACGTCACCCACGTAATCCATTTTTTTCGAGTCCAAAATAAAATTCCTACAACAATAGCCAACTTCAGTATGCTGTAAAATACCATATCCCCAGCCGCTTGGTGGCGCAGGACGATCGTGTCTGCTTCAGCCATAAAAACCAGTGTCATTCCAGTGGCAAAATAGACCAGGCTCAGACGCGGGAAACGGCGGTGTACCCACCAGCATATACCTACCAGCAAAACTCCGTGCAGAATCCAAAATGCCTCAAGCATCATAAGAGTAGCCATAGGCCAATAGCCGCCTATAAGCACTGCGTACACTAAAATTAAACCCACAAGACCGCAGTAATGAAGCAGACTAATACGCAAGGTTAATCCCACGAGGCACCATACCAAGCCACATAGGCCTACGAGCACGAGAAACCAAATCTTAGCTTCACCCTGATGAAGCTGAATAATCCATACACCCGAACCAAGCATAATCGCACTGCCCAGAGTACTCACCATGGCGCTCATACTCTTTTCAGAAGAACGCCAAATTGCAGCAAATCCATAGCAAATCACAGTGATGACACTTGCCGAGAATATTTGCATTGGCAACGGAAAAGCGGTAAAATAAAAACCGATCAAACAAATGCAGGAAATAATGACAAAACCAAGAAGCCAGGCAACTCCATGCCCGTGTTTAAGATATGTAAGCAGCCCGGTGTTGTTACGATTTTGGCTCTGTGGCGGATCTCCCTCTTCCCGATACAGGTTGGATAAAAAATCGCAGTATTGCTCAGGTAGCAACCGGCTTTGCCGCCAATGCTCAATTTCATGTAACAGTATTGCCCGTTTCTTCTCCTGGTCCAAGCTTTTCCCCTCCACCAAGGCTGCCATGAGATAAAAAAGGACCCCCTGCGCGCTTCAAGCCGCAGAAGGTCCGCAATGTACCGCTTCTATTCGAGGAAATCCTTCAGTCGCTTGCTGCGGCTCGGATGGCGCAGCTTACGCAGCGCTTTAGCCTCAATCTGACGAATGCGTTCACGTGTAACACCAAATACTTTACCTACTTCTTCAAGCGTTCTGGTTCTTCCGTCGTCCAAACCAAAGCGGAGACGCAGCACGTTCTCCTCTCTTTCAGTCAACGTATCCAGTACATCCTCAAGCTGTTCCTTCAGTAGTTCATAGGCAGCCGCATCTGCAGGCGCCAGCGCTTCCTGATCCTCAATGAAATCCCCCAAATGAGAGTCATCCTCTTCACCAATCGGCGTTTCCAAAGAAACAGGCTCCTGGGCAATTTTCATAATCTCCCGTACTTTTTCTACGCTTAGCTCCATCTCGGCAGCCACTTCCTCTGGCGTAGGTTCACGCCCCAGCTCTTGCAACAGTTGACGCGATACGCGAATCAACTTGTTGATTGTTTCCACCATGTGAACTGGGATACGAATCGTTCGGGCCTGATCGGCTATAGCGCGCGTAATGGCCTGACGAATCCACCAGGTTGCATACGTACTGAATTTAAATCCTTTTTCATAATCGAATTTTTCTACTGCCTTAATCAGACCCATATTACCTTCTTGAATCAGATCCAGGAAAAGCATTCCGCGACCAACATAACGTTTGGCAATACTTACAACCAGTCGCAAGTTCGCTTCTGCCAGCCGACGTTTAGCTTCTTCATCACCGTTATTAATCCGTTTGGCAAGCTCCACCTCATCATCAGCGGAAAGCAGCGGGACACGACCGATTTCCTTCAAGTACATCCGGACCGGATCATTGATTTTAATACCGGGAGGCAGGCTCAGATCGTCATCGAAGTTAAAATCATCCCCGTCATTGTTTTCCGGGTCATCATTTTGACGCAATCTGGTAACTTCTTCGTCGTTGTCATTCACAACCTCAATCCCCAAGTCACCCAGCTGCTCATAGAACTCATCCATTTGCTCGGGGTCCTGATCAAACGGCGACAGTTTTTCCATGATATCTTTGTAGTTTAGAGAGGAACTTTTTTTACCCAACTCAATCAATTGATCCTTGACCTGATCCAGTGTCAGTTCCGTCTCCAGTTCAGTATGCTGATCATTCGCCATCTTTCGACTCCCTCCTCCCTAGAAACATCCGACCTCTGTGTGTTCATTGTCTCTCTAGGGCTATAATCTCACTTGCAATTTGTGCTGCACGCAAAAAGTCACCTACGCGCTCAGCGGCTCTCATTTCTTCTCTCTTCAAATCCAGTTGCTCCTGCAATGGAAACTTTCGCACCTGATGAATATAATCGTCCAAAATGTGCGGTGTCCATACGCCCGGAGCATCCATCATCATGATCGAACTTACATTTTTCTCCAGTCGGTCATCTTGCAAAGATGAAATAAAGCGGCTTGTATCCGGTAATTTCCCTTGTGCGTAATAGGCGTATAGATAAGCAGCAATCGCTGCATGATCCTCAATATTAAAGGCGTCCCCCAGATGCTTTTCTACATACTCTGCAGCTTCTAAATCCTGCATCATCCAGTGAAGCAATCTGCGTTCTGCTACATGGTAAGCTGGCAGCAAATTAGGTGTGGAGACCTGCCCTTTTTTATGCCTACCATTATTCCACCCATTTTCGTTATTATCCCCAATGTTCTGTTTTTTTTGCAGGGACTGCCTTAGTAAATTGCATTCTTGCTTTAAGGTTTCAAAATCCACCTTAACTTCGGCTGATACTTCGCGCAAATACACTTCCCGCTCGGTCGGGGATGACAGAGGTGCAATGACATTTAATGCTTCGCGGGAATACGCGATTCTTCCTTCTTCCTCTTGCAGTATATGGTTTTTTTTCAGATATATAAGCTTAAATTTCACCGTTGAAACAGCACTTTCGATAATTTGACGCTGAAAGCGCTCACCGCCGTATTCCCGAATAAAATCATCCGGGTCCATACCGTCACTGACCAATGCTACCTTAACGTGAAGTCCCGCATTTTCCAACAGCGGAAAATTTTTAAGCGCAGCAGCTTGTCCTGCCCGGTCACCATCATAACAAATAATAACCTCGTCGCACAGTCCTTTTAACATCGTAGCATGATGCTCTGTCAGGGCGGTTCCCATGGCGGCCACCCCATTCTGTACGCCCGCTTCCCATGCCGAGATGATATCCCCGTAGCCCTCAAAAAGAACGCTCTGGCGAAGCTTGCGAATTGAGGTTTTAGCATGATGGAGATTGTACAGAGTTCGGCTCTTGTTGAACAGCTTCGTTTCCGGTGAATTCAAATACTTTGGCTGTCCCTCGCCAAGGATACGGCCTGCAAAGGCAATAACTTTTCCATTCCGATTCCAGATGGGGAACATAATACGATCCCTGAATCGATCCACATATCCATCACCCTCATGCCGGGGAGAAATAAGCCCCCCCTTTTCCATCTCTACAGGATCAAAGGAACGTTTCTCTAGAAACTGAACAATCGTATCCCATCGATTCGGTGCATAGCCGATTTGGAATTGATCAATAATCTTGTCACTGAACCCCCGTGAACGCAAATATTCCATAGCTGGTTTGCCGTGCTCCGTATTTTTAAGCAAAAAATGGTACATCTTAGAAGTTAGCTCATACGCTTGCAGTAGCCTGTCCAACTCAGGATGCTGATGCGATGACTCACGTCCCTGCCATTCGCCGAGTGGGATATGACTTTCTTCCGCCATTGTCCTGACAGCTTCGGGAAAGGATAGTCCTTCGATTTCCATCATAAATTTGATGGCATTGCCTCCCGCGCCGCAGCCGTAGCAGTAAAAAATCTGACGATCCGGTGTCACGGTGAATGAAGGGGTTTTTTCGGAATGAAAAGGACAGAGGCCTTTCATATATTTCCCCTGCTTGGTCAAATGCACGTACTTGCTCACCGTATCTACAATATCATGATGTTGTAAAACAGCCTCAATGATATCATCCGGTATATTACCTTGTCCGGCACTCATATAAACCACCTTCATCTCTTTAGCACGTAAATATAATTCGATACCGTTACTCATTCTCCTGCAAGAGGAGTAAAAGTTTTGTCAGTTTATGTTGAAAAACTTCACGATCCTCTAATGTAAACGGTTTAGGACCTTTTCCGTAGCGTCCTTTTTTTCGTTCTTTGGCAGAAGTATGACGGCGGTCAAGCATAAAATCTATCGAATCGTTTCGATACATAGCTCCGCGAAAAGACATCACTTCACAGCCTTTAGCCAAGGCCAGGGCGGCAAGACCGTAATCGTTGGTAGTTACAATATCTCCTCGGCGGATATGATTAGCAATATAGAGATCGGCACTTTGGTCGCTCCGGTCCACTTTAACGACAGTCACGCCTTCACTACCCTGGATGAGATGATCATACGAAGATACCATAATAACCTCAACATGAAAACGGGAAGCCGTATCTGCAATTTCGCTTTTAACGGGACAAGCATCGCCGTCAACAACGATTCGAATACCCGATAAATTTCCGGATATCTCCACAAGCATCACCCATCTCCATGTGGATTCGAGTAAAATACGGAACGGGTGCAAGATCACTCTTACACCGTTCCGTATATTTATACCCATTTTTTCAAGTTGTTCATACCATGACGACTGACGTTTAACCTACAAGTTTGGAAAAATCCGCAAAACGCTTCAATTCCGAGTCAATAGCAGCCAGCAAAGCCAAACGATTATTACGAACAGCATCATCCTCAGCCATAACCATAACGGAATCAAAAAACGCGGTTATTGCAGGGGTGATGGATGAAGCAAGCTCTAACGCTTTCGTCGCATCGCCTTCCTGTAAAGCTGCACTATAAGATTCGTAAGCGCCGTACCATGCTTCGTAAAGAGCCTTTTCACCCTGTTCCGTAAATTCACCGGTATTCACTGACTTATGAACCGCTTTGGTAGCCAAATTACTCACACGGTTAAAGGACTCAACAGTAGCCTTGAAACTATCGCCTGTTTGTACTGCAGCCATCAGTGCAGCTCCGCGGTTGACAACAGAAGCAACATCATCAAATCCGGCTGCAAGCACAGCGTCCACGACATCATAACGAAGAGTCTCGGACAATAATTTTTTCACGCGCAATCCAAAAAACTCATGTAATTCTTTACGTATTTCATCGGCGGAACGTTTCATATTTCCAAGATTACTGTGCACTTCGATCGCGATATTAAACACATCAGACAACGTAGCCGAAAGCTTGCGATCCAGCAAAATCTGTACGATCCCTGCGGCCTGACGACGAAGCGCATAAGGGTCCTGCGAGCCTGTCGGAATAATACCGATGGAAAAGCAGCCTGTGATCGTATCAATTTTATCAGCAATACTTACGATCGCTCCAGCGTTGGTAGAAGGTACCGTTTCTCCTGCGAAACGAGGCTGATAATGCTCAAACACTGCTCTCGCTACTTCTTCCTTTTCTCCAGCCTTACGGGCGTAATCCTCACCCATAACACCTTGCAGTTCCGGGAATTCATATACCATTTGTGTTACCAGGTCAAATTTACAAATATCTGCTGCTCGGCTAACCGACTCCTGTGTATCTGGGGAAACACGAAGCTTCTCTGCCAGAGCATCAGCAATGCGGCGAATCCGCCGTACCTTGTCTCCAACCGTTCCCAGCTCTTCGTGGAAAACAATACTTTCCAGCTTGGAGAGTGCATCCTTAATTTCCAGTTTCTGATCTTCTTCATAAAAGAATTTGGCATCAGACAGCCGCGCACGCAATACTTTTTCATTCCCTTTAGCAATGACTTCCAGCGATTGACTGCCACCATTACGTACTGTAACAAAGTACGGCAGCAGCGCTCCAGCGCGGTCCAGCACAGGGAAGTAACGCTGATGCTCACGCATGGAAGTAATCAGTACATCCTTCGGAATATTCAAAAAGGAAGGATCAAAGCCTCCAAACAGCACCGTTGGCGTTTCGACCAGATACAATACTTCCTCCAACAGATCATCCTTTATTGCAATCGTCCAATCTTTTTCGGCTGCCAGTGCTTCAATCTGCTTCACGATAAGGGCTTGACGTTCCTCAATATCCACAATGACATGCTGCTTGCGAAGCACTTCAACGTAGTCAGCCGGACGTTCTATAACGGCGTCCTGACCAAGGAAACGATGGCCTCTCGTCACATTTCCTGACTGTACTCCGGCAATTTCCAAGTTGATAATATCGCTGCCAAACAAGGCAATCAACCATCGGATCGGACGAACGAACTTAAAGTCATAGCTCGCCCAACGCATGAATTTAGGGAATGTCATCGCATGTAAAATGTGCAGCAAGCCTTCGGACAGCACTTCTGCCGTTGGTACACCCACGCTGCTCTTGGTCGCATAAATATATTCCACGCCGCCAAGCTCCTTGAACGTAAATTGTTCAGGATCAACACCTTGACTCCGAGCAAAACCAAGAGCAGCCTTGCTCCAGTTGCCGGCTTCATCAAGCGCGATTTTGCGGGAAGGGCCTTTAACTTCTTCGTTGATGTCCTCTTGTTTCTCTGCTACTTCCTTAACCAGTACCGCCAAACGGCGGGGTGTGGCATAAGCCTCCACAGCGCCATAAGCAATACGCGAGTTGTCAAGCCACGCAGCCATACGCTCCTTCAACTGCTGAATTGCATTCGGGATAAAACGTGCAGGCACTTCTTCCAAACCAATTTCAAACAATAAATCCTTAGACATGTGCCGCACCTCCTTTCTTCAACAGCGGGAAGCCTAGCTTCTCGCGTTCCTCCAGATAGGTCGCAGCCACCTGACGCGCCAAATTCCGTACCCGAATAATAAATCCGGTTCGTTCCGTCACACTGATTGCCCCGCGTGCATCCAGCAAGTTGAACGCATGTGAGCATTTCAGCACATAATCATAGGCTGGAAATACAAGATGCTGCGCCATCGCTTTATTCGCTTCTTCTTCATACATATTAAAAAGAGTGAAAAGCATTTTGACATCAGACACTTCAAATGTATATTTGGAGTGCTCAAATTCAGGCTGGTGGAAGACATCACCGTACGTGATTCCATTGACCCACTCCAAATCGAACACATTTTCCTTGTCCTGAATGTAAGAAGCAAGCCGTTCCATACCGTACGTAATTTCAACCGCAACCGGACTGGCATCAATACCGCCTACTTGCTGGAAATACGTAAACTGGGTAATTTCCATACCGTCCAGCCATACTTCCCAGCCTAGTCCCCAAGCTCCCAGCGTTGGTGCTTCCCAGTTATCCTCGACAAAACGAATATCATGCTCCAGAGGGTTAATCCCCAAACGAGTCAGACTCTCCAAATACAATTCCTGAATATTGTCAGGTGAAGGCTTCAAGACCACTTGAAACTGGTGATGCTGGTACAAGCGATTCGGGTTCTCACCATAACGTCCGTCTGATGGACGACGAGAAGGCTCAACATAAGCTACGTTCCACGGCTCGGGTCCGATCGACCGTAAATAGGTCATCGGATTCATCGTGCCTGCCCCTTTTTCCGTGTCATACGGCTGTACAATAATACAATTCTGCTCGGCCCAAAATTGTTGCAGCGTTAAAATCATTTGCTGAAAATTCATGGTACACGCTCCTTTTCCAATTACTTCAAATGATGGTGATTTCTTCTTATCAAACTCGTATGTACAGGGCCGTTTACTTCCAACATGCCTGCCAGAGACAGCAAAAAGCCCCCGCCTCTACGCCTGTACAGACGTAGGGACGAGAGCTCACTCCCGCGGTTCCACCCTACTTGATTGCGGTCCTAATCACCAGTCAGACCGTAATCCTCTTTTCCGTGTCCATTCAGACGCTCCCGAGTGCCTTGTTCACGAAAAATTCTCGCTGGGCTTACACCGTCCCCAACTCGCTAATCCTAGAGAATAATCCCGCTACTTTCTCGTTCAATGCATCTGCTCCCAAAGGAGATATATAGTAGGATATTACACGTTTTCAGCAGCGTAGTCAAGAGATCAGGGTATTTCACATATCGTACTTATCAAGCTGATCCAGAAAGTTGCGTGACTTGAGCTTGACCTCCAGCTGCATATCCATAAACTGTCGCATGACATGTTTGATCTCCAGCTTGGTGGAGTCCTTTACGTCAATGTTGCCGAGACGGTTTAGATCCATTCTGGCGAACAAACGCAACAACTTCAATGTACGTGGTGTGACGCTTAATGCAGTTGGGTCAAAATGCTTGTAGCCCCGACACAAAACCCCACCCAGCCTGGGACTGACAAACATGTCCTCATCAGCACATTGTTGTCCACTTGAGATACAGGCATCTAGTTGAGGCGCGTAACCCGCCGCCTGCAGTATTTTAAATTCATAAATACTCATAACGATCAGCGGATCTTTGCCGCTCTCCAACGCTTCCAGACAAGCTTTAAGCTGCTTAAACCAGAATGTGCCCGTTTCTTCATCCTGTAGCACTCGATCAAGCAGCTCACAGGCATACGAGGCGTAAGCAGCCTTGGTAATATCCTCACGCAATACATGGTGGGATTGAATAATTTCACCGGCATTCAACGTGCCTAGGCCTGTATTTCGAAAATAAACAAATTCGCCGTACGTAAACGGCTGCGTCAAAGCGGCATGACGGCTTTTGGATTTTTTTGCTCCTCTGACCAGCACGCCAGCTTTACCCCCGCTTTCGGTGCAAAGCGTAATAATTTTGTTCCCCTCACCGTAATCCATGCTGCGGATGACGATTCCTTCCACCCTGTAAAGCATGCCTCTTCCCCCAAACATTCGCGAAGAAGCCAGTGGCTTGCGCTAATCACAGGCTTCTTCATGCTCGTCCGACTCCTCTTCATCCGTGTCTTGCTCCCTTGTCACGGCGCTCTCCCTATATAGCAGATACGCACCGACATCTCCAGTCATCGCAAAATACTTCCACGAAAAATCTCGCAATCGTATTCATCCTTTCTTCGGAAATGACGTTTGCATCTCAAAGGTTAGAATGGTGCGAAGAGGGAAGAAGTATGCGATGAAATAAATGGAGTGTATAAAAAAAGGCTGCTGCATGCGGGTTGAAACACCGCTCCGCTACAACGTGTAGTTACATAACCCTTTTTAAAAACGCTCCTTATTTCATCGCTGGAAGTAAAGAGTAGAAAGAGCAAGAGTCAAGCGCCGCACATGCGCGGCGCTTGGAATGACCCAGAAGACTGTTACTTATCTCAGTCGTAGAGATCGGGACGGCTTTTTTATGATGCTAAACAACTATACATATTTCAGCATTTTGCATAATTCGGTTCCCAACGCTCGTAAGTACGATATATAGACGAATTAAACCGTTTCGATCTATATATCGCTGATTTGAAAACGCTCTTGGGATTTATGCAAAATGCTCATTATTTAATAACAATTTTAGACTCAATAAATCTTTACACTAAAGTGACTTTAGAGTCGAGCACCGATTTTTAGGCATCGCGGTGGAAGCCGAGGTCACGAAGGACGCGTTCCTGGTTGCGCCAGTCTTTTTTGACCTTGACCCACAGCTCCAAGAAAATTTTGGAACCCAGCAAATTTTGGATATCCTGGCGGGCCTGTTTCCCCACCTCTTTGAGCATAGCTCCCTGTTTGCCGATAATGATGCCCTTCTGGGAATCACGTTCCACAAAAATGACAGCCATAATATGCACGACACCGTTGTCCTGCACTTTCATGTCTTCAATCATGACCGCAATAGAATGCGGTACTTCCTCGCGCGTCATATGCAAAATCTTTTCCCGTACCAGCTCGGCAATGACGAACTGCTCCGGGTGATCGGTAATTTGGTCATCCGGGTAATACTGCGGACCTTCTGGTAAATACTTTTGCAACTGCTCCAGCAGGCGGTCGACATTGTTGCCCATTTTGGCCGAGATCGGCACGATTTCCGCAAACTCATAGAGCTTACGATATTGCTCAATCAAAGGCAGCAACGCTTCCGGTTCAATGCGGTCAATCTTATTCAGAACCAAAATAATTGGCGTTTTCACTTGTTTTAGCTGTTCTACAATAAAACGATCGCCTCCGCCTAAGCCTTCAGCGGCATCAATAAGAAAAAGCACCGCCTCCACTTCACCCAACGCATTAAAGGCGGTTTGATTCATATAATCGCCCAATTTAGACTGGCGTTTGTGAATCCCCGGAGTATCCAAAAATACAATTTGTGTGTCCTCTGTTGTATATACCCCGTGAATTTTGTTGCGTGTGGTTTGCGGCTTATCTGACATAATGGCGATCTTTTGACCAATGACATGATTCATCAGTGTTGATTTTCCTACATTGGGTCTGCCAACAATCGCGACAAAACCTGACTTAAAGTGTTTCTTAACCATTTCGTTTCCTCCAGCGCTATTAAGCGCCTATTTTTGTTTTGTTATTTTTATTACATGAGCTGACTAATTAACGTCAACAAAGGCATGTAAAACACAAATATGCCAATAATTACAGCAAACACCGCTGCCAGGAGCACGGCTCCGGCGGCGGTGTCTTTAGCCGCTTTGGCCAGCGGATGAATATCAGGTGAGATGAGATCTACTGCTGCTTCGACAGCAGTATTGATCAGCTCAGCTACAATGACTAAGGCCATTGCTATACAGACAAACAACCAGTCGAGCCGGGAGATGCGCAGGCATAGGCCTGCTACAATGACAAGAAACGCCACGACCACATGTATCCGCATATTAATTTGCGTACGCAGAGCATAGATCACCCCTTCTGCCGCATAGCGAAAGGTCATTCTCCAAGGCTGACGTCTCATTACCGTGTCAACCCCACTTGAGCCAGTACAGCTTCCTGCTTACCCATCATTTCAGCCTCACTCGCCTCATCCTGATGATCATAGCCTAACAGATGCAAGAAACCGTGAACAAACAAAAAGCCGATTTCACGTTCAATAGAATGTCCATATTCTTCGCTCTGAGCTTGCGCTGTCTGCACAGAGATAATAATATCCCCCAGCACATCGGGTACATCCTCCAATGAATTTTCTTCAATCGGTTCGTAGATGATTTCAAGCTCTTCATCCAGCGTTTCCTTCATAGCAAACGACAACACATCAGTAGGACGATCTATCCCCCGATAGTCCCTATTCAACTCATGAATTTGCTCATCAGTCACGAAGGTGAGAGCTACCTCGCCATCCGTTACTCCTTCCATCTTGCCTGCCTCTTCCAATAAGGTGTTCAGCAGCGCAATCAAGGATTCGTTAATTACCATATCATTTTGTTCATTGTTCCACGCTAATTGAAGGCCCATGCCAACCGCTCCTTTTAATTCTTAGTGCTCCAGCCGTGCTTCACGACAAATGATTAAGCTTTCTCGTTCTCGGGCTTGGGTCTTTCTTCGGGATATTCAATGCGGGAATGGAAAATCCCCATCACCGTTTCTTTGAGGGTTTGAGCTATGATATCAAGCTCCCGCATGGTCAGCTCACAGTCATTAAACTGGTGATCATCCAGTCGGCTTTTTATGATTTTTTCAATCATGGACTCCACCTGTTCCACTGTTGGCTTGCGTAAGGAACGAACTGCTGCTTCCACGCTATCCGCAATTCCCACCACAGCAGACTCTTTAGACTGAGCCTTTGGCCCCGGGTAACGAAAATCATCTTCAGTGAAGTCAGGCTCAATCCCCTTCTCTTCCGCTTCACGCAATGCCTTGTGATAAAAATAGTGCAAAAACGTCGTTCCGTGGTGCTGCTCGGCAATATCGCGAATTGGCTTGGGCAGCTTGTAATCCAATTGCATTTCCACACCGTCACGGGCATGGGCAATAATAATGGATTTGCTCAGCTTCGGCTCTATTGTATCATGTGGATTCTCCAACCCATTTTGATTTTCAATGAAGTACGAAGGTCTTTTTGTTTTACCAATGTCATGATAATACGAACCGACCCGGCACAACAGGCCATTGGCCCCTATAGCTTCCGCTGCGGCCTCAGACAGATTCCCCACCATTACGCTATGGTGATACGTTCCCGGTGTCTCTGTAAGCAGTTTGCGCAGCAACGGATGGTTGGGGTTGGACAGCTCGACAAGCTTTAATGCCGACAAGATGCCAAAGGTGGACTCAAAAAATGGCATTAACCCGATTACAAGTATCGCCGTAATCAAACCGCCTGCAAAAGCAAAAGCTACCCCATAAAGGGTCGTTGTTTGAGTCCAATTGGCTTGGTCAATCAATGCCAGAGAAAAAACAGACAATGCACCGAACAAGCATACCATAATGGCTCCCTTGAACAATGTGGAGCGCTGGCTAGCCCGATGAGTTGAGAAAATAGCTGCCAGACAGACTACAAGGGCAAAAAATCCAAAATTAAAGTCAAAAATCTGCCCCTGACGGACATTCAAAATGACACTCGCCAATATACTAAATATAACGGCACAAACGAAAGCCACCGACATATCAAGCAGCAGCGTTACGAGCATAGCGCCAAGCGCGATAGGCGCCAGATAGCCGATATAGGAGCGTTCACTGTTCTGCAGTATGGCAACGAGCAGCATTGCCCCTACCGTAATTACAAAGATCAACACGAGCATCAGCAATTGTGCATTATTATACTTGAAGTTTCGTGTTCGTGATTGGAATTGACGAATATACATGAATAGTCCCAGAGCCAGCATCGTAGACAGCATCAATAGGCCGAATTGTGGCCAATAGTTGATTTTATCCTTAAGCAGCTCGTTTTCATCAAGCAATGTGTAGATTTCCTGGGTAATAATTTCACCCTTCTTGACGAGTACCTCACCCTGCTTAATATAAACAGTTGGTGTATCTTCACGAGCCTGTACCTTGGCATCCTTCGTAGCTGTATCATCATAAAACTTGTTGGCTGTAATCACAAGCCGTGCAAGCTCCTGAACAACCTCCCGCGAGGTACGCTTGGTGAGAGAGCTTGTACTAACCCGTTCAGCTACCTTCGCACGGGCTGTCTGGGCATCCGTAATTTGATCATTCATCAAACCCGTCACAATCTCACGGGCAACGGGGCGCATCTCGGCAATATCCTCAGACGTAAGTCGTGGAATTTTAATGAACGTTTCCTCTGGGATGCGGTACGTTTGCTCCTTCGTCTTTTGCAGAACCTCATCCAGCAGCTTGTCCGGGTATGCATCCGCATTCCGGCTGTTGCTTACAAAATTCTGCACAAAATCCCGTGCACGCTGAGGAATTTCATCCTTATATATCGCAATCTTGTCCGCTCTGGATACCTGATCATCCTGATTGAGTCGTTCAATACGATCCAAAATGCCAGTAATCAGGTTATCGTTGCGAATCGGTACAATTGTATACATAGGCTGCACGCGTTCAGCTGATTCCTCTTGTGCCTTCAAGGTCGCCTTGCTGTTTGGAAGCTGCATCGGAGCGACAATTTCCTTTTCACTCGGTTGATTTATCCGGATATCATAGCGTTCGGGGAGCAGCTTGGACGCAAAACTAACATAAAAAAGAATCACCAAAAATAAAAACAGAAGATAGCGTGTCGCCACGCTATACTTCCATCCATTCATTCTATGTTGGAACGTTTTTCCGTTGGATAATTCCTTCGAGGTCATCTAAAACAATCCCTCTCCATTATCTTTTTCAAGGCAGCTACGCTGCTCACTTCAATCTGTGGATTGAACCAGACCACATTCGTGGCATGGATGCTACCCTTGATTTTCAGCAATTCGGTCATAAGCAACGATTATTTTCTGAACGAGAGAATGACGGACAACGTCCTGTTCCGCAAACTGGACAAAGCCGATTTCCTCAATCCCTTGTAAAATCGCATGGGCTTCAATCAAACCGGATTTTTTGCCACGAGGCAAATCAATCTGTGTAACATCGCCAGTGATGACCATTTTTGAGCCGAAGCCAAGCCGTGTTAAAAACATTTTCATCTGCTCCGGCGTGGTATTTTGCGCTTCATCCAAAATAATAAATGAGTCATCCAGCGTCCGCCCCCGCATATAGGCCAAAGGGGCAATTTCGATCAATCCGCGCTCCAGTGCCTTTGCAGTTTGCTCTGGGCCCATCACATCGTATAGCGCATCATACAACGGTCGCAGATAGGGATCAACCTTTTCTTGTAAATCCCCGGGCAAAAAGCCCAAATTTTCACCGGCTTCCACCGCAGGACGCGTCAGCACAATACGCTTGACGGAACCTTCCTTCAGGGCAGCTACAGCCAGCACTACAGCCAAATACGTTTTCCCCGTACCTGCTGGCCCAATTCCAAAAACAATATCGCGTTTCTTAATGGTTGTTACGTAGTGCTTTTGTCCAATCGTCTTGACCCGAATCGGCTTGCCCCGGAACGTGGTCGTAATTTCTCCCTTGAACAAATCGAGCAGCTGGTCAGCACGCAAATCTTTTGCCAGCTCAATCGCATAATGGACATCCCTTTCGGTCAGGATATATCCATTACGGATTAACTGGAGGAGTACATCGAACAATTGTTCGAGCACTTCGACCTCGTGAACATGACCAAAAACATTAACTTCTGCCTCACGAGATGCTATTTTTGCGGGAATAGCGGCTTCAATCAATTTTAAAAAGGAATCCTGCGGGCCGAATAACGCCTGTCCTTCTCCCGCATTGTTCAATGCAATTTGTATGCTGCGTTGTTGTTCTGCCAAATAGCCTCATTCTCCTTGGTTATGAACTAACGGAAGTTCTTCCGCAATATCCTGTTCCACTTCAAAAAGCACTTTCATATAAACTTTACCATTCTCTCTCTTCTCATGCAAAATTTTTTGGCTCATTATTTTCGTTCCTTTACCATATTTGGCTAAAATATCGGCGCGGGCTCCTTCTATTCCTGTTTTTTTCGCTTCTGCATCTGTAAGCTTTTCCTGCTGTATTTTGGTCTCTCTTACACTTTCGGTCATCCATCCAATCGGAAGTTTGTAGGAGCGCCACGTTAGCGGGTCATGCTCAACTGTTGTTTTATGGGCAGGATAAGGTACTTTTCCGTATCCCCAAAGCTGTACTGCACGGTTGCCCAGTACCAGATACAAGCGGTCGTGACTGTTTCCCGTGTATGTGCTGCTACGCCGCACCATAGGGCTGCTAATTTCGTATTCATGCCATACCAGTCCTTTAATTTCACCCTTGGCTACGACCAGTTGCTGATTCTCCTCATCTCCCAGCGTTCCTGAAATGAGAATGTCTCCTTTTTTGACACGTGTATTTTTATGCACAACAGGGCGACCCTGCTCGGCAAAAATTTCAGTAATTACTGCGTCTGCCTTGCTGATGAGATGACGAGGGCTGTAGAGCGGCGCAGGAGCAGGCTGTGAAGCTTCGACAACCTGAATCGTCACCAATGTGCCCTGCTTCTCCACACCGATCCAGGATGCCTGAGGAAGCTTTTGCATGAGCGCACGCGAAAGCTTGTCCTGGCTGGAAAGTCGAAAGCTCCATTGAAACGGATAAAGCCCTTCCTGTCGAGCAGCTTTGAGAATGGATTCCGTCGAGAGCTTGTCATTTCCCTTCACTTCAACATCCCAAATGAGCGATGACATCAGGAGCAGACCTATCCAGAATAGAGCCAGTCCTGCCAGAAAAAATTTACGTTTGGCAAGTCGGATAGCGATGAATGGAAGCCCTTGTCGCTTCAGAATATGCATTTTACAGCCTGTCTTTCTCAAAAGAGGACGCAGCAGGAAGACGTGCGGCAGCAGAAGGTTCATTTCTGCATGTTTCGTACCCATCGGCCGCACGTTCCAAACAGGTATATGATGCTCGGTGAGCAAATTGATGAAAGCTTCCACGCTTTCGCCGCTAACGGCAAGCGTCACTGTGCCACGCAGCTTCGTTAAAGCAGGATGTTTCATGAGCCTTCCTCCGTTCCTTCCATTTGAATATCGGTAATCTGTCCTTCCACACTGACTTGATCCGGTAAAATGGACGTAATGACCAGGTTATGCCCTGACACCCGCAGTTTGCCTTGTGCAAGCGCCAATACAAGCCGATCCGGTGTGAAATCCATAACCCCCCGGTGATTTTCCACATAAAGCTGGCGACTGCCAATGAGGGTTAACCGCGGCAGGTCAAATAGAATGTCCTGCGGAAGCTCCAGTGTTTCGCTGGCCCACTTTCGCAGTTTGCGGCTCATCCGGCTCATACGGCGAAATCCCCTTTCCTGTCATCAAAGCAGCTGTTATTATCAACAGCTAATTATTGTTTTGACGGCAGCTACGCTGCAAGTTTTTCATCGCTTCTGTCATTATCATACAATGTCCCTAGTTATCTTAATGATAGCTACGCTTCTATTTACATGGACTGCCGATAGCACTTAAATATGAACGTCATCACACTAGGGCCACAGATATCTTACTTTACATTTTATGATCCACTCATCGCATTTATGAGGCGAAACTGACAATTCGTATCAATCCCTATATTCCATCGCAAGAAGACAAAATTTTCAAAAAACTACAGCAAAAAAGACAACCCAGTTTTGTAATCAAAAACAAGGCTGTCTTTTTTGATATTATTCATATAAACGGTTATTTCTTGGAGTCGCGATTCAAAAGTGAGTTTTTTCTGGAGTACAAAAAGTAAACCGCCAAGCCAATAACAAGCCAAATCAAAAGCGAATAAAGGTCTGACCATTCAAATTAAGAATGAGTACAGCACACGAAATGATGGCCAGGATCGGAATATACGGAACCCCAGGACAGCGAAAGGCTCTTGGCAAATCGGGTTGTGTTTTTCTCATAACGATAACAGCGACCGAAATCAGAATAAATGCTGACAGGGTTCCGATGTTCACCAAACTTGCCAACTCATCCAGTGGAATTAGACCGCCCATTAGCGCAGATAAAGTTCCAAAAAACAATGTGTTAATATACGGCGTTTTATATTTAGGGTGAACCTTTGATAATACTTTGGGGACCAAGCCATCACGTGACATGGCAAACATGATGCGGGTTTGACCATAGAGCATAACCAGCATGACCGTTGTCATCCCTAAAATGGCCCCTATATCCACAATACCTGCAACCCAGTTCTGCCCTGCAACCTGCAAAACAAGTGATACCGGGTGGGAAATGCCCTCAAAATCCTTAAACGGCACAATACCTGTCATAATCCCGCTAACAACGACATATAAAAGCGTGCAAACCACAAGTGAGAAAATAATCCCCCGCGGTAAATCACGAGCCGGGTTTTTAGTTTCTTCCGCAGCAGATGAAACGGCATCAAAACCAATAAAGGCAAAAAACACAAGTGCTGCGGCCCCAAACACTCCACTAAAGCCAAAAGGCAAGAACGGTGTCCAGTGATCCGGCTTCACATATTTAACAGCAACGATGATTAATAATAAAATCACAATAATTTTTACAATAACCATGATATTGTTTATTCGTTTTGATTCTCGGATTCCAAAATAAAGCAATAACGTAATGCCCATCAAAATCAGAAAAGCCGGAAGATTGAAATAGGTGGGCTGATCCTTTAAAGCGCCTGGTGCAGCAGTTAATTCAAGAGGAATATGAATGCCGAGTCCATTCAGGAATGACACAAAATACCCCGACCAGCCTGCAGAAACCGCACTGGCGGCCAGCATGTATTCCAAAATTAAATCCCATCCGATAATAAAGGCCAGTAGCTCCCCCATCGTGGCATATGTAAAAGTGTAGACAGAACCAGAGATTGGAACAGTGGATGCAAACTCGGCATAAGCCAATGCAGCGAATAAACAGGCCAGCCCTACAATCACAAAAGAGATAACCAAACCCGGACCAGCCGTAACCGCTCCTGTACCTGTCAAAACAAAAATCCCGGTTCCGATAATGGCTCCAATCCCAAGCATCGTTAAGTCAAACGCGCCCAGTTCCCTTTTAAGTGCTTTTTCTCCCCGTGTAGCAGCAACCAACTGCTCAATGCTTTTTTTTCTGAATAGGCCATTACTCATCCATCCCATCCCCCTTAATATTAAATTTTTTATACATCTTACAAACCGCGCTTCCTCACCTCGATATAACGCATATTTTAGCTAAATTTGGAGTAATTTTTCATAAATATTTATCATTGAGAACATTATATATAAAAAAGAAAAAATGAAAACTGCTTTTGGAAAGCATCATTTATATTGTTACATTTGATCATTTTTCATGTAATTATTTTCACAAATAAAGCACTAAACTAGACACAATGCCACCTTTTTTGATGACAACGAATGTAAGAAAGCTGTGCGTTACATGGGATTATCACACTCATTGTCAGGTAAATAGAGCAGTTGTCGTTGCAACTTTTTTATTCTGGACGTGATTATGTATTTCCGATGCATTCCTGATGCATTAGTAAAAAAAGATCCGCCACAGCCAAAGCTGTGACGGATCTCACTGTCATTTAACGTCTATCTCTACTCATATAACGTCTGGAACGCGGAGGACCTAATATTTCAGCCCAAATCACACCTCTGCGCAGGTCAGCCGCATTGACCGTACTGCGCCCTTGTGATACTGGCTCTACCCCATCTGTAATCTCCCCAGACTCCCTCACATTGGATATGCGGTCGAGGCGGGCTAAAACCTTTCTGCGATCTTCCTCCATGGCACGAATCCGCTCTTCTAGAGTCGAACCGTTATCCGAGGATTCCTGCTCCATTTGTCCTTGCATTTCCGTCCGATCGTTCACTACCTCTTCCATACGACGAGCTTCCATACCTGACCGCCGTTCATTAGGAAATTGGCGTTGCAATTCTCCGGTAACATCCTGCCTGCTAGTCTGATTCTGCTCCTGTCTATGTCCCACGGTGATAGGCCTGGATGGCGGCTGGGGCCTGCGCGAGCTCTGATCACCACCAAAGGTGGGCATCCCATTTCCCGGAGGAGATTTTCGGCCCGTGCCTTGAATGCTTTTTCCCAGGAAGGATACCAATGCAAAGCCAATCACGATCAAGATATACAAATGCTCAAAAATCCAGCTGATAAAGTTCATTACTCACCGCCTTGCTGCCGTCGTCATTCATCGGCTATATCCCGTTGCTTAATCCCGGTTTTTGTCATTGCCCGAGTTCTCATTCGGTTTGCCCAAGGAGCCGCGCATTTGCGTATCTGCCTCAATATTTTTCAAATTCATATAGTCCATGACGCCAAGCTTCCCGCCACGCAGCGCTTCAGCCATAGCCAGCGGCACTTCGGATTCGGATTCCACCACACGCGCTCTCATTTCTACGACACGCGCCTTCATTTCCTGCTCCTGCGCCACAGCCATTGCACGCCGCTCTTCCGCTTTCGCCTGAGCAATACGTTTGTCTGCTTCCGCCTGCTCGGTTTGCAGGAATGCACCGATATTTTTGCCTACATCGACGTCTGCAATATCAATGGACAGGATTTCGAACGCTGTCCCTGCATCCAAGCCTTTGGACAATACAGTTCTTGAAATCGAATCTGGATTCTCCAGCACGTCCTTATGCGAATTACTAGAGCCGACGGTTGTAACGATCCCCTCACCGACCCGTGCAATAATCGTTTCTTCTCCGGCACCTCCGACAAGTCGATCAATGTTGGCACGCACCGTAACACGAGCTTTAACCTTTACTTCAATACCATCCTTGGCGACTGCAGCTACAATAGGTGTCTCAATAACACGCGGATTAACACTCATTTGGACTGCTTGCAAAACATCCCGCCCCGCAAGGTCAATCGCAGCAGCACGTTCAAATTCAAGTGGAATATTAGCCCGCTGCGCAGCAATCAATGCATTAATCACACGGTCTACATTACCACCTGCCAGAAAATGGCTTTCCAACTGGTTGATATTCAAACCCAGACCGGCTTTGGTCGCCTTAATCAGTGGATTCACAATTCGGCTTGGCGTGACACGTCGCAAGCGCATAGCCACCAGCGTAATGATACCAATCCGTACCCCTGAAGCCAATGCCGAAATCCACAGCATCACCGGGAAAAAACTGAAAAATACGCTCAATACAATAATCACTACAACGGCAATCAGCAAAATGCTGACGATCCCCGATTCGAACACTCGCATCATCCTCCATTTATCCAAATCTTCATTTTTCGCTTGTTTAGACGCTAGTGTCCGTCTTGACTACAATTCGTCCGCCTTCTACTTTGGAAACGATAATCGGCGTATCTGTGGCAATAAACTCTCCATTCGTTACAACATCAATACGCTCATCAGCAATAAGTACCGTTCCGGCTGGACGAAGTGGTGTCAGACTCACACCCCGCTGACCTAATAACATTTCCCGATTCACAACCGAAGAAAAACCTTGGTCCGCCGTTAAGCTTTCTTTAAGTACAAAACGGTTCCATATCCCTCGATCCTTGAATACAATCGCAATAATCGCCACCACGACAACGGCAGCTACAAAGGCAATGCCCAAGGATATAAATGCATGCTGCATGTCGTAAGCCGCTCGAACAACGCCAGCGACCAGGCTAACGGAACCCAATATGCCCAATATACCAAAGCTTGGAATGAACATTTCAAGTATAAGCAAAGCCAGGCCAATGATAAACAACAGCCATGTCTCTGAACCTGCAAAACCAGCGATATAATTGCCGAAAAAATATAAACCAAATCCGAGTATGCCCAAAATTCCCGGTACACCAAAGCCGGGTACAAGCAGTTCAATAACTACACCCGCGATACCGATAAATAAAAGCAATGTCTGTACGATCGGGTTGGTTAATATTTCGGCAGCTTTCTCAGCCGATGTTTGCTTCACATAAAATACATCATCTGTGCTGTAGCCCATCCACTGGATCACCTCTTGTTCTGAGGAGGCAATGTGATCCGCATAACCCAGCTTAAGCGCTTCCTCGCTGGTTAAAGAAATGATCTGGCCTTTTTCCTTATTAAAGTTCAGTTCCGGAATAGCTACGGCAATTTGGGAATCTACCATACCTCTCGCAATATCCGGATTACGTCCGCCAGATTCTGCGGCAGATGCCATGCTGCTCTTCCACCAGGCTATTATTTTCGGGTCCGTAACAGCCTGCCCCTTACTGTCCACCAATGCTGCAGCTCCAATAATACTTCCCGGCTTCATTACGATTTTGTTTGCGCTGAGCGCAATATAGCTACCCGCCGAGGCTGCTTCGCCCCTAATGTAGGCTACGGTCGGAATAGGGCTGTCTTTAATCAGTTTGCCCAGCTTATCCGCTGTATCTACCCGTCCGCCAGGCGTATTAATATCCAGCAAAATCAGACCCGCTTTGGACTCTGCTGCTTCAGCAAATCCACGTTCCATAAAACGGCCTAGGCCCTGTTCAATTTCCTGATCTATGGGTATAACGAATACAGATCCTCCTTTGGCTGCGGCCTCCGCTGATCCGGAATGAAATAATGGCAGCAGGATAACTGATATCACAATCCATAACGTTAAAAAGATCATTTTGCGGCTGGATTGGTGCTGTTCTCTGTGCATTTCTCTCCCCCCTTTCGATCTTGCTTTATTACAGCATATCAAACTTTGTTAGGTAAACTACACAATTTTCAGGATTTAATGTGAAATTATTGGGATTGTTGCTATTCCTGACGGCTGTCACATACTTTACGTATCTAACAAACATCACGTTTCATGCAATTATAGATAGCGCTTTCAAAAAAAGTTTTTTCGTATTACACGATCATGAGGTGAAAGATGGAAAATGCAGAAATAGCACCCTCTGTGAACAGAGGGTGCTGTGTTTTCCTGTTTGTCGCAGGTTTATTGCAGAAATTGTTGAACCGCCTGGTTCACGAGCTTACCGTCAGCGCGACCTTTTACCTTAGGCATCAAGGCCGACATTACTTTCCCCATCTCGGCTTTCGAAGAAGCACCGGTTTCCTGGATGGTCTGCTGTACAATAACTTTAATTTCTTCTTCTGAAAGTTGTTCAGGAAGGTACTGAGCGATGATCTCTATTTCTGCTTTCGTGCTTGCCGCAAGTTCATCGCGACTGGCTTTTTCAAATTCATGGAGGGCATCTTTTCGCTGTTTGATCTCACGACTCAGAATATCAAGCACTTCGTTGTCGTCCAAATCCCGTTTCAAATCTATTTCAAGATTTTTAATCGTAGAACGAACCATTCGAATGGTGGAGAGTTTGAACTTGTCCTTACTCTTCATAGCTTGCTTCATATCTTCGTTTAATCGTTCGCTCAAATTCATGGTTGCTCAGCTCCTCCTAGAACTTTCTCTTACGAGCAGCCTCGGACTTTTTCTTGCGCTTTACGCTTGGCTTTTCATAATGCTTGCGTTTCTTCACCTCAGCCAATACGCCATCCTTAGCAATGGAACGTTTAAAGCGACGAAGTGCAGCATCAATTGTCTCGTTTTTGCGAACTTTAGTTTCAGACACCAGTTTTCCCTCCCTCCGACCAGACCGTCCAAGAGCAATAACACGGTTCATCAAATTTTATTATAGGTGAAACGGAAACCGGGTGTCAACCTATAAGAAAAAATGAATATTTAAAGGAATATTTTTTCTCCATTCACTTCCGTATTACTGAAAGACAAGCCTTGTCATTTTTATGAATGTGAGTCCGAAATACTTGTCAGGGCCCCTAATTTGGCGCCGCCCAGCAGGTGATAATGCAGATGCCCAACCGCTTGTCCACTATCCGGGCCGCAGTTGTTGATCAGCCGATAACCGGACTCAGCGATTCCCAGCTTTTTCGCCACCTCAACCGCAACACGATGAATCTCCGCGATGAGAGGAAGATCCTCCTCTGTCACAGCATTCATCGAAGGAATATATTTCTTCGGGATAATGAGCACATGTACTGGCGCCGCAGGCTGGATGTCATGAAATGCAAGTACATTGTCAGTTTCAAGTACCTTTTTGCTGGGGATAGTTCCATCCACAATTTTCAAAAACAGATCGTCCATTCAAAACTCTCCTTTAGCAATGAGCCGATGATAAGCAATTAATGACAATTGCTCTCGGCATTCAAAGTATGTATGTCCCACGACCAAATAAAAGCATATACATTATACCTATATTTCTATATGTATCATAACGGAAAAAGGGGCTTAATACCAGTTTCCCTTTCCCACTTCCTCTATTATGGCTTTCACGCCCTCATCAATCTGATCCGGCTGTGCACGTGAAATGCTAATGCGTAAAAACTTTTCTTGTTCCCTATAGCCTGCCAAATAAAAGCCTTTGCCAGATATAACCTGGACCTTTCTTGCGGAAAGGCGCTGCACCAAGCGCTCCATGTTCACGATTCGAGGCAGCTTAAACTGCATATAAACTCCTGATGTTACAGGTGAGACTTCTACAAGTCCGGCCTGATTATATCGTTCTACCGCCTGGTTGAGAATACGAATGCGCTCTGAATACAGATTGCATATCGTATGCTTATGGCGTTCATACATTCCGTTTTTAATATAAATATCCAGCGCAGCCTGAGATAACATGGAAGTATCGACGTATCGTTTATAGGCCTGGAACGTTTTCAATAGGGCTTCTGGCAAAACTGCAACCCCTAGACGCAAGCCAGGAAAAATGATTTTTGAGAAGCTTTTCAAATAAATCACATGATCCGTCTGGTCATACGCATATATAGGATCAAAAAAATCATCAACTCCCAAATCAGCCATATAGTCATCTTCCACAATGTACACATCGTATTTGGCCGCCAGGGCAGCTATAGCCTTTCGCTTCTCCGTGTTGTATGAGCTTCCCAATGGGTTATGATATCTTGACATGGTATAAAAAAATTTGATGTTTCCGTTCTTAAATTGATTCTCCAATTCCTGCAAATTCATACCTGCTGCTGTTCGGGCAATAGTGCTGACAGGTATATTCTCTTCCTCCAAAAAACGCAAATAAATATCGTAGCTTGGCTGCTCAACCAAAACCTTTTCTTTGCCGTTGGGAAATGGCATCTTAGCGAGTATTTCCAGCGCTTGCTGAACACCAGAAGTTACGATAATCCGGTTCATTTTTGCAAACACCTGATTATCAGCCAAATGGGAAACCAATGTATGACGCAGTGTCTCCAGCCCTTGTGAATCCCCGTAAGTGAACAAATGATATTTGTAGGTATCTATAGCCTGGTTCAAACAATGCTGAAAATCCAAATACGGAAATACGTTTAAGTCCGGAGATGCCGAAGTAAAATCAACGATGTCATCCATATGGCTATGGCGCACATCGCCAGAATTCTCCACTACATAATATCCGCTTTGCGGTATGGAATAGATGGCGTGTTTCTTCTCAAGTTCAGCATAGGCCCGCAAAATCGTGCTTTTGCTGCACCCGTATAGCTCCGAAGCGTCACGGACTGAAGGCAGCTTATGACCGGATTTGTATTGACCCTCACGAATTTTAAGCTCTATATCCGATAAAATGAAAATATATTTTTTCACAAACACCCTCCTATCGCATTTTTGGTTGTACATATCCTATCTAGTTTTACACCTGATATTAACACGCTTGGTAGATGAACAGATACCCATAGTATAAAACTGTACCGATACAGCTGCGATAATTTAAGATGGGATCATTGGAACTAATTATTTGGGATGGAAAAAGAGATAAAAAAGGCTGTTTCTTCTTGATGGAAGAAGCAGCCTTTATGGTGTGAACATATATAATTTTGTAGTAAAGCCGCTTGGCTGCACATATAAAACATGATCATTATGTGCGCTGACTATATGAACACAGTGGGGATGTGCACTATGGCGATAGGGCAATCGGTGGCTTAATAGTAAGGCAGCAGGCCAATCGCAGTTAGCGCAGCCAGTGGCAGAATCAGACGATTAAAGCGGCGGCGCCCAAAAGGGAAGCCGTATCCGAATCCATATCCAAAAGCAGGATAAGGTGGATAAAACGCATATCCCCAAAAAGCGCGAGAGCCGCCACAGCCGCAGTTGCTGGGTGGATAAGGGAGATTCACGTTCGCATTCGCATTCACGTTCACGTTCGCGTTCTCCATCTCGCCCCCGGGAACGGCTAAATACAATTTTTCATCATCCACATGTTCTACGATCCCATCATACATGGTTCCGTCCTTCACCCATACGCATACATAACGATGCATATGCTTTTGACATAGTGTTTTAGCATCCGTTTGTTCCGGTGCTGTAACGGTTGGCATGCTATTTTCCATGGTTGTTTCCTCCTAGGCTCTTGCATGTATACCGTATGTTATTCAAAAACGGGCTATGTGCTACAGAAAATTGGGCGAATTTCGGATTGCAAAAAAAAGAAGCACCCCGGAGGCTCTTGGCAGAGCCCCTCTGAACGGACGTATACCGGGAAATACCTTCCTCAGCATACGTCCGCCGGGGTGCTGTATGATTAACTTGTCGGCTTATCTGTATTATAACAACACTTTGAAACTGTATCTGTGATCTGTATCACGTTGCTTCAAAATGTTTCCATGACCACTCTGGAGCCGCCTCCGGCCTGCTCAGCAGGAAGAACGACCAGCTTGCGTGGAAGACGAGCCCTCAGCTCAGGGACATGGCTGATCACACCAACAGACAGTTGATCGTGATGCAGCTTTTCCAGTGAGGTGATCACCGTATCAAGCAACTCAGGGTCGAGCGTTCCAAAGCCTTCATCCAGAAAGAAAAATTGAAGCGGGTACTGGCCCCGCAATTGAATTTGAGCCGATAGCGCAAGCGCGAGCGACAGGGAGGTCAGGAACGTTTCGCCGCCAGACAGAGTCGATACCGGACGCTTGACTCCACCGTTGGCATCGTCACTAATGACAAAACCACCACTGGAATCTACCTCTAACGCGTAGCGCTGCTTGGTCAGAAAACGCAAACGTCGTGAAGCGGACTGACTTACCTGCATGAGCTGCTCCTCAGCAATGTATTCAACAAAGGCATTGCCCCGAAAAACAGATTGGAGCTTGGACAGCTTTTCTGCCTCGCTTCGCAATTGGATACGATTGGACTCCAGCTCCACCCAGCGGACATGCCGGCGCTGCAAATCCTCCAAATCACGCTCAGCCTTGGCACGATTCTGAAGCGCCTCTTCGTCACGTGTACGGCAATCGCGGAGCTGCGCAGCAGCCATTTCCCACTCTTCCGCTGTGACCGTTGCACCATTCAGCTGCTCTTCCACATGTTTCAAGCGGGAGGACAGCTCTTGTTCCCGTTGTCGATGCAGGCTCACTTCACGTTCATAACGCGCGGCTTCATCCGGCCCCAGACAGCATTCCATGACCTCTGCTTCCGTCGCAAAAGATGAATCTGCCAGACGACTTCCCCACCGGGACTCAGACGTCTGCCGTCTTTCTTCGGCCGAGTCAGAAGCCTGCCGGGCAATCAACGAAGCATGAACGGCCTGCTGCTTGCGTTCCTCCGCTTCAGTACGTCGACGTGCCGCGGCTTCAGCTTCGTTTTTAAGTCTCTGCAGGAATGAAGTCGCTTCTGCCAGCAAGGAGGCTGCCTGCCCTTCGCCAACCCATTTTCGCAGCTGTACCTGCTTCTCACGCAACGAATCGTCTTTGCTTTGGAGCCCGGTACGACGGGCAATAATGATTTTATCTTCCTCGATGATGCTCTGCTGTATCTGCTGAATGCGTGCAGCCTTTTCTTCGAGGAAGGTCACGCTCGTCTCCAGACGTGAGCGCAGCTCTTCCGCGCGCCGATCACGTTCCTGCATGGCGCGATAGCGCTCCGCGGCTTCGCCCGGAGCCACGTCCGGCAGCTGCGTCGCCCATTCGGCACGCAATCCTTCGCTGCGCTTAGCGCATGCCTCGCGCTTGCTCCGGGCCTGCGTCAGCGCTGCGGCAGCCGCCTCCTGCTCAGCAACTGCACGAATGTGCCGCTGCTGTCCGGCAGCGTCCGCCTCACGCAAGGCGTGCGCCTCCGCAGGCAGCGCATGTGCACGGGCGGCTAGCTCAGCCGCTGCCCGTTCCAGCGCCGTGCAGCGCTCCGCCCAAGCGGCGGCACCGCGCGGCTCGGCTGGCGCTGCTGGGGATGCGTTAGGCTCGCTCGTGGCAGCAGCCCCACTGTCTGCGACGACGGGCTGCGTCAGCAGGCTGCGCTGCTCGTGGAGCTGTTGGCGCAGTGTGAGGCGCAGCTCCTGTAAGCCGAGCCGCAGGCGATGCAGCTCGTCCGGTGCAGCCGCATCCGCGTCATGGACAGCCGCGGCGGCAGGGGCAGGATGGTGCAGCGAGCCGCATACCGCGCACGGCTCGCCCTCGCGCAGCTCAGAAGCTAAACGCTGTGCGAGACGGCCCAATTCTTCGGCGCGGAGCTTGTGGCGCAGTTGCTCCTCCTCGGCTGCCAGTGCTGACACGTCGGCCGTGATTTCCGTTTCCAGCGTCACTAGCGCCTCGATACTTGCAGCCGCCTGTGCAGCAAGGGCAGAACGCCGCGCCTCCGTCTCCTGTGTCTCCTGCTCCGTCAGCTTCAGGTGTTCGTCAGCTTGCGCAAGCCGTTTCTCCTGAAGGGCGTACTCCTGTTCAGCTTCACTCAATTGCTCATTCACTGTCTCCAGCTGTTGCAGCCGTTGCACGGCCTCTTGCAGTATGCGCCGCTCATCTGCCCGCACTTCATTTTGCTTTAACTCCTGTTGAAGCTCCTGCTGGCGCTTCAAGCCTCGTGCCTGCAGCTCTTGCTCCTTGGCGAGTCCTTCGCCATATGAAGCAAGGGTTTGCTCACTTTGTACCAGCTCTGCCGCCAGACGTTCTCGTTCGGTGCGCAATACTTCCGTATCACGCTCCAGTTGAAGTGCCTGCTCCAGCTGATCAATCCGAAGCAGCAGCTTTGGCTCCTCCACGCTCAGTACTTGCCGGGCCTGTTCGTCGGCTTGTGCAGACACAAGCGCAGCCTCCTGGGCTGATGCAGCCTGAACCGCAGCTTCTTCGGCAGCCTTTTGACGTTGATCCGCTTCAGCAACGGCTTCCTTCCAATCCGTCAGCACTGGCAGCAATGCCTCGGCTGCCGATGCTTGACGCAGCTTGTGCTCCAGCAAAGCAATAGCTGGCTCCAGGGCAGCCAGCTGGTCCAGCTCCTTCGCCCGGCGGCTGCGCTCCATGACCAGCTCGCGGATTTTGTTCAGCGCTTCCGCCTCGCTAGCAACACGCTCCAACTCACGGCGTGAAGTCTCTGCATGGGCAATCGCTGCTTTGAGGCGCAGCTCCACCTGTTCAAGCGCTTCAGCACTCGCGTCTCCCAGACCTTGCTGCTCCGCCTCCAGCTCTTTCAGTGCCATGTCATTGTCCTTCACACGACGGCTGAGCTTTTGTGCGAGTTGATCGCCGTATTTTTCCAGATGGAACAAACGCTGCAGCATCTGCCTGCGTTCACTGCCCTTTAAGGACAAAAATTCCGCAAACTTTCCCTGCGGCAATACGACAGCACGTGTAAAATCGTCCATTTTCAGGCCGATATACTCCTCCACACAGCGCGTCACATCCTGCACCTTGTCAGCAAGCACTTCCTCGCCGTCGTCCGTGCATGCAATAAAACGACTTAGCGTATTATTCACCGATACACACCCGGCGCGTTTGAAACGTCGTTCTACACGGTAACGGCGAGGCCCTTGGGCTGACATTAATTCGAACGTAAATGCAACAGACAACGTATCTTCAGCATGATTCATAATGCCTTGAGTACCATTCACCGCTCGCTCCACTTTACCGTACATAGCCAGCGTAATGGCGTCAAGCAACGTTGATTTACCACTGCCCGTCGGGCCAAAAATCCCAAACAATCCGGTTTCAGTCAGCTCGTCAAAACGAATTTCCTGCGACTCCCGATAGCTTTGCAGCCCCGCCAATTTCAGAAGAATCGGCTTCATGCATCATCCTCCTCAGCGTGGTCCCTTGCATTATCCTGTTCCACCAGTTCCAGAAATAGCTGAACTAATCCGTCATCCGGCTGTGCTCCGCCTGTCTGCCGCTGATAGAAGGCCCGGAACAGCTCATGAACCGGCAGCTCTGATCGTTGATGCTCCAGTTGAGCCGCAGCCATTTCCGGATACATTGGACGAATGTGAATAATCCCTTCACGGCTTTTGCGCAGCCGCTGAATATCCCCCATCGACATTGCTTCGTCCAGCGTAATCTCCAGATCAATAAAGGCATCCGTATCCAGCCCTTCGTCCAACCAGCGGTATACTTCTTCCAGGCCTCCCCGTGCGCGCCACCTCACTAATGGACGTCCACTGGTAATATACAGCTCCTCGACCTGTGCAGGCTTGCCAGCAACCACGTCAATCAACGTAACCGATTTGGCCTGTCCTGCCTCGGAAAAGCTATATGCCAGCGGAGAGCCGCTATAACGCATCAGTCCGTCTCCCTTCACATATTGGGGACGATGCAGATGACCCAGAGCTGTATATTGCGCCCCGATGCTCAGCGCTGACGGATCGACTGTATAAGCTCCCCCGACCTGAATCGGACGTTCCGAGTCTGATTCCAGCCCGCCGAGCACATAAATATGGCTCATCGACAAATTGACAGTGTCAGGCCGAAACGCTGTACCCAGCTGTGCCATCAATAAACCCACACGGCGACTATATGCCTCGCGCAATACCGTTTCATCTCCGTCCTCCGACAACAGCTCGTTCAGACGGGACTCGGAGGGATACGGCAGGGCTGCGATGCATGCCATTTCACCCGTTCGCGGTGTATGAACCTGCACCGCCTTTCCGCTCGGTAGTCCCAGCAGTGTAATTCCGCGCCCGCTTACCAGCGGCGTGACCGAGGATACCCTTTCCGGCTGGTCATGATTGCCCGCAATAACGACCAGGGGCCTTCCTCCAGCCGTAAGGCGGGCAGATGCTTCATAAAACAACTGCTCGGCTGCCGCCGAAGGATTAACCGAATCGTACACATCTCCAGCCATCATAATTAAATCTGCCTGCTGATCGTCAGCCATTTTCGCCAATTCTTCCAAAAACGCTTCCTGCTCCTTCAAACGGCTGCGTCCTTCCAAAGTGCGACCCAAATGCCAATCACCTGTATGCAAAATCCGCATGCTCTTCCTCCTCCCTCTAGTACATAACTACAGCCGCACACTCTCTCCAGCCTCAAAAAAATACAACCATTTCTCAGCAACCTTTTTTCCTGTAATCTCTTCGATCACGTGGGCATAAAGCTCCAATTGAAAACGATACTGCTCCGTTAAATGAGATAGCGTACGGTACTCCGATACCCGATCTGTTTTATAATCTACCAGCACAAGTCCTTCCGAAGTTTCAAACAGGCAGTCAATAATCCCGTTCATCAGCACTTTATCGTCCTGACCGCCTTCCGAACCTGCTTTCTGTGTTTCCTGTGCTGGCAACATGGATGGCAAACTGTGATTCCAGTAATCGGCTGCCCACATCGTATAAGTAAACGGAAGCTCACGTTGAACATGGGATGCCTCCAGCATTCTGCCACCCAGCTCACTGGTGAAAAAGCGCAATATTTTGTCCGTATCCAGCACCTTCGCATGTATCTCCAGCAATATGCGTTGATTCAGCAAACGGGCCTTGGTTTCCTCAATAACTTCGACGCTCATCACCCCATCCAGCGGCAAATGCAGCATCAGCGTATGATACACCGTTCCACGTTCCGTTGGAGTCAGACGTTGATTTCCCATAAACCTGGGTCTGCGCAGATGTAATGCATTGCCGCCTGTGTGAGAATCTTTTTGATCCTCCGGTAACTCTGCTAGTTGGGAGGCAGATAGATTCAGCCAATCTTCCGCTCCAGTCTCCTGCATTTCCAGCCATCTTTTCATCTCGGTAACCGACGTATTGGCTGCCGTCTTGCCTGCCCGTTCATACGGATAGGTCCAGGAAAGAGCTGCGGCCATATCCGTTTCACTCTTTGCGTTCACGTCAATCGGCTGTGCATTTCTCAGCGCTTCCGTTTTCTTGTGGCGCTCCTCGCCTGATATCTCTTCCTCATGGGTCAAGCTCACACCGGAGCCTGAAAGAGTTTCCGAAGCCACAATTTTAAAAAGCCAGTCTGCCCCTGGCATGTGCTCCAATCTGTGAAAATATCCAGCTTGAACGCCCGCCGCTTCCCGCAATGCAGCAGCAGAAGGATGGCGAATCAAAGCGGGACCTACCCAGTCCAGGTAACTGCGGCCTGCCGCCAGCATATAGTCTGGCAGGACGGTTTCGGTATGCTCTTTGGCACGTGCCCAGCCTGCTGCGTGTGAAGCGAGGTCCTTCACCGTTCCGGTCATGATAAGCTTTTCGCGTGGACGTGTAAGCGCCACGTATAACACCCGCATTTCTTCAGCCAATAACTCCAGCTGGGAGCGTCGACGAATCGCCAAATTAGGCAGCGTCGGGTAGCTGACCCGATTTTGCTCCTCCACATATTTGGGACCAAACCCCAACTCCTTGTGCATGAGAAACGGCGCGTTCAGATCCTGCTGATTGAACATTTTAGCCGTCCCGGCAATGAACACAACAGGGAATTCAAGTCCTTTACTTTTATGAATGGTCATAATACGAACGGCCTGATCGGGCTCTGTACCACCACTGCTGGAACCCAAATCACCACCTCGCTCCCGTAAACGGGAAATGAAGGTCAGAAATCGGAACAATCCACGGTTAGACGTTGAAGTCTCATATTGTCTGGCCCGGTCATACAGCGCCCGCAAGTTGCTTTGACGTTGTGAGCCGCCAGGCAGACCGCCTACCCAATCCAGATATCCCGTTTCCTCCAGCAAATTCCAAATCAGCTCACTTAAGCTGCCTTGTCTGGCTTCCTTCCGCCACGCTTCCAATTTATGCAAAAATGAACGCAGTCGGGTAGACAACGTATTCCCGTTATTTCTGTCACTAAATTCAAATGAAGAGAGCGAGTCCTCGGTGAAAAGGTCCGGCTCCATGATGTCAGCGGAGCTTTCATTTTCTCTCTCCTCAAGTGGGGCGGCCTCTGCTGCCGTCAGCAAAGCACCATAAAACAGTCCGTCAGGCTTCTGTAATCGAATTTGAGCCAGCTCGTCCTCGGTCAAGCCCACAATTGGCGAACGAAGCACAGATGCAAGCGGGATATCCTGCTGCGGATTATCAATAATATGCAGTAAGGACAACATCACCTCAACTTCTGTTGCCTTGAAAAAGCCTGTCGTCTGCTCCCCGGAAGCCGGAATGCCCTCAAGCCGCAGTTCCTCCACAATTAAAGGAGCCCATACGCTGGCTGAGCGAAGCAAAATGACGATATCACCGTAGACTGCCGGGCGCATCGCTTTTAAACCTCTGTCGTAAATTAACAGTGGTTGTCCCGTATCTCCGGTCAGTTCCTTAATCCGTTGCGCGATCGCACGCGCTTCTAACTGCGCCGTTTCCAGCTCAGCAAGCTCGGCCAATTCGTTTTCCTGTACAGCAGACTCATCACTTGCTTCAGCTTCTTCCAATGCATCCGAAAGACCTTTCCCGCCTTTATCAACTAACAGTAACTCAGGTGCGTAGGCAGATGCAGCAACTTTCTCCGTCTGCTCGGGATAGGATGCGCCGTGTACCAGCCACGCCCGTTCGTCATATTCAATTTCAGCCACATCAACGCTCATAATCTGACGGAACACCAAATTGACCGCATGGACAACTTCCTCCCGACTGCGGAAATTACGCGCCAAATCAATCAAAAGGCCATCTTCCTGCTCCTGCCTGCCATACCGTTGATATTTATTCAAAAACAGACCCGGCTCTGCCAGCCGAAACCGGTATATACTCTGCTTCACGTCTCCTACCATAAAACGGTTACCCGGTTCCTCGCGAGATACCAGCCTGACGATATCTTCCTGTACAGTGTTCGTATCCTGATATTCATCCAGCAATACTTCATCGAATTGCGCCTTGTATTCAAGCGCAGCGTCCGAAGGCAGCAAGCTATCCGGAGTAGAATCAGGATGACGCAATATTTTAAGACAATAATGCTCCAAATCCCCGAAATCCACCAGCCCTTTAGACTGCTTGTGCTGTTGAAATCGTTCCCCGAATGCAATGACGGTCTCTACCAGTTCGTCCATCAAGGGAGCCGCTGCGTGCAATTCCTCCAAATAGGCTCCCGCTCTCCTGCCGAACAGGGAAGCTTTCATATCTGTAATCATTTTTTTCGCTGCCTCACGCAGCAGCTTGACCCGTTCCTGCAATGCAGGCTCGGTCTGATCTTTTTTGACCGGCTTGAGCTTGCCGAAGGACGCCAGTTGAAAGTGATCATACAGAGTCGCCCACGGCTGTGTCTCCAACTCCTGCAGCAATCCCTTCACCATCGCCGCATCCTCTTGCAGCGTTGCTGCATAAGGTGCAGGACCGCCGGGCTGCACCGCTGTTTCATGCGCCTGTTCCAGTAAGCTTGCGGCTCCGCGCAGGGAAAGCTTGGCATCCGCCACAATGCTGCGAACCCAAGAAGTCTCTCCCAAAGCGGCCACATCCTGTACACGAAACGCTGCTGCTGTCTCCCTCAACCAATGCTCCGGCCAAGGATGGCTTTGAGAAAAATCATACAGCCGCTGGACAAGCACATACATTGCATCATCGGTACGTTCTCCACTAAACCAGTCCACCAGCCTGCGGAACGTGCTGCCTTCATCATGAGTCTCATATTTTTCCTCAAACAGCTCTTCCAGCAGCTCCTGTCGGAGCAATTCCGTCTCATGCTCATTCATAATCCGAAAACCGGGGTCCAGGGGAATGGCCTGATAATGCCTGCGAATGACCTCCATACAAAAAGAGTGAAGCGTCGTAATCGAGGCCCGATTCAGCAACGACAGCTGGCGGCGTACATGCTCACTTTCCGGCTCCTGTTCCAGCACGCGCTCCAGCGCTTCTCGTATCCGTTGACGCATTTCGGCAGCTGCGGCCTTTGTAAAGGTCGCCACCAACAACCGATCCACGCTGAAACCGAGCTGGGGATCGACAATTTTGCGAATAATACGCTCTACAAGCACCGCTGTTTTGCCAGATCCCGCCGCTGCGGCCACCAGCATGTTGTTTCCGGATTCCGAAATGGCGCGCCACTGGTCATCACTCCACATGCTGCCTTCCGGCTTCGGTATGCCTTTTGTGTTGAGCATGCTTTTCGTGTTAGAAGCTTCTATCATGGGTCCATTCCTCCTTTCTCTTCCTGTGTATGACCCAGTAGATTCCATATTTGATCCTTACCCGGCTTACCCCATTGATTGTAGCCACTGCCTTCCAAACTATCGTCAAATTGGCAAACTGGCTTGAACGAGCAGAACGTACATGCCGTCTCCTGCTGAATACGATAAGGTTCAATGGCCACATCGCCCTCTGTCATCCGTGTTCCAATCGTTCGAATATTGTTACGGACCGAAGTCAGCAGACGATCCCACTGTTCCGGTGAAGCAACGGACGCACTGCTGTAAAAGCTGCCATCTGCTTTCACCGCAACAGGTAAAATGGAGGAATACCCTTTATCCAGTGCCGTATCCATCTGCCCAACTACGTCTCGATCCGCCAGCAATAGCCCCTTCATCTTGAAGCGTTTCAAAAGCTCCTGACGAGCCTGTTCTGCACTAAGGCCGTTAGGCGACTGCAACATCGGATTGTGAACGTGGAAATATAGCGTCCCCGCCGGATAGGCCGTTTCGCCCAACCATTCCTCTGCCGCATTTAACAGCACGTCCAGATAGGTGAGCATTTGCAGGGACAAGCCATAGTACACCTCATGCAGCTTAAGATCCTTTTGGCTGGACTTGTAATCAATGACCCGCAATAGCAAACCTTTTTCTCCCTCTGCCACATCCACACGGTCAATTCGTCCGACAATTTCCATGACAACGCCGTTATCCAGCCGAAAGGTCAGGGGCGGAAGCGGTTGGCCCGGCCCAAAGTCCAGCTCCAGCCCAATCGGCTCAAAGCTGCCTCTACGCGCATGCTCACCCAAAATCAATGAAGCACGGCTCACAATATCCTTCAGCTTGCGCAAAATGTAACCATAGCGCTTGGAGCTCATTAAAATCTCGCCTTGCAGACGAGGCGCCAGACGTTCCACTGTCGTTTCTGCCTCCTGGCGGCACTCCTCGGTGCTGAGACTCCCCCAGCTTATGTTTCTTGCCCGCAGACTGATCGCCATTTCACCGAGCGCTGCATGGAATAATTGCCCGATATCCGGTGCCTTCAGGCGATACATCTGGCGTTCCTTCAAACGAAGACCATGAGAGACAAAATGTGAAAACGGACATGCAACAAAACGTTCCATCCGAGATACGCTCGTACGCAGCTTGCTGCCGTACAGACGGTGACTCGTTTCCTTTTGCAATTCGGCGTGGTTTTCGTAAAAAAGAGAGGTCAGCAACTGCCGCAGCTTGTCCTTCTCACGCCCTTCCTGACTGGCATACCAGTTGTATACATCCCACCAAGGAGATAAAATATCACCGCCACGCCGCCAATGCCGCAATTGTGCTATGAGCTGCGGTAAAGCCTCGGACGGATGGGAAGCATACTCCCATTGCGTCGCCCAGTCATCCGCAGGCAGAGGGTATCCAGCCAGTGGACGTTCTTCCAGACCGGGAAACAGCTGCCGGATATGCCGAACCAACTCTGACGGCAGCAGCGATTTCCCTTCTTCATCGGTCACAGCATAACTCATCCACAGGCTTTTGCCAGGAGATGTAAGGGCCGAATAAGCGAGAAAACGTTCATCCAACAGCCGTCTTGTCATATCTGGCGCCAGCTCTACGCCTCGTTCGTGTAAAGCGGTACGCTCTTGCTCATTCAGCACACCGTCCTCATGAAACACAGCTGGCATCACACCTTCGTTCATGCCGAGCACAAAGGCATGCTGTATGCCCGCTACACGTGTACGATCCGTGTTGCCGACAAGTACCTGATCCAGTGCTGGCGGCACAAGCCCCATACGGAACTCAGCCAAGCCCGTCTCCAGTACCCCCGCGAATAAAGAGGTATCCAGTCTCTCATCACCCATCATTTCGACGATCTGATCCAGCAGCTCAAGCACTGCATCCCATACCTGACGATGCTCCTTGGCCTGCTCAGGATCTCCGGCTTCCTCAGCCTGACGAATAAAGGCATCCAGCTTATGACCGATGTCTGCATCCTCCAGCAGCAGATATACTGCCTCACACTTTTCAAGTGCTGTGCGGGCCTTCCCCAGACGTTTTTCAAACGCACGTAAAGGCGTCACGATCACATCACGGCATAGCTCCATCAAATCTAATGTCTCATCTCTTTGCCGATTCCGCTCCTGCTCCTCCAGTTCCAGCGACAGGCTGGGAACAGCCTGCCACGGTCGTCCATCTGTCCAACGGCTGCCTTGTATTCCGCAGGCCAGTGCATAATTTTCCAGACGGTCCATGTCCTCACGGCTAACCCGACCATCCAACGGCAGCAGAAGATCTGTTTTGACCGCACGGAATACATCCTCATACCGCCAACGCCGCTGGACAATATCCAGCGAAGCCCGAATCATTTCCACTAAGGGATGGTGCAATATATTTCTCCGCTGATCCAGAAATACCGGAACCTCATATTGTTTGAATATCGGCTCCACCCACGGCTCATAATCTTCAATATGACGTACAAATAAAGCCATTTCCCGATAACGCGCACCCTCATCACGGGCCAGACGGCGCATTTCGCGTACGGCCCCTTCCAGCTCTGCACGACGATTGGCGGCAGCGTACAGCTTTATGCCCTCCGGCTGTTTTTCTGCCCACTGCTCCCGTTGCTGCTGCCGCATCCGAAATCCTGTGCGATGTTCAAAATGTGCCTCCAAATATGCCAACGCCGGACGCTCCTTAAATCTCGGCACTGGGTCTGGGCGCAATAATAATGTCTGCGTCTCCAGCATAAGCTCGTCCGCCATTCCTTTAAGCTTTACATAGGTAGCTGCTGGCGGATGAAACAAATCCAGCTCATGCGGAAGCTGTCCGCTCTCATAGGTGCGGTTGCAGCTCAGCGCCACCGTCAACGAAGAAGCGTGCAGCATAAGCTGTTCCACCACCTTATATTCATGCGGCGTAAACCTGCGGTAGCCATCCATCCAAATATCTGCTCCACGGACAATGGAAGACTCGGCAATCTGTTCTGCCAGCATGCGCAGCGTATCCTCACCGTCAATAAATCTAAGTGACAGCTCGCGTTCAAAATCCTCATAGATTAGGCTGATATCCTTGAGCTTACCGCGCAAAATCGGGACCGTCTCCCCTGCGGCATGCATGCGCTCCAGCTGCTCTGGTACAGACCGGGTATCATTCCCATACTGCTTTAGCTCCGTAAACAACGTATTCAACCGGTCCACAAAGCCAAGCTGATCCCCCGAGTCCTTAAACAGACTCAGTTCATCCTTGCGACGACGAATAATTTTATATAAAAGCATCTTCTTGCCCTCTTCTGTCACTGGCACCAGCGCTGAACCTCCGGTTTCCTGCATGACTAAATAAGCAAGACGATGAAATCCCATCACCTGGGCGCGCACCGACCCCTGAACACCGTTTCCGGCTTCTGTAAGCAACGCATGCTCGGAAGCAAATGACGATTGCTCCGGCACAAGCAGCAGCATAGGCTTACCTAGCGGCTGCTCGCGTAGCATAGACGTCATTTCATGACGGATTAACGTACTTTTACCGCTGCCCGAGCGGCCAATCAACAAACGGACCGACATGATGCGGCCTCCTTTCCAAGGAACAACATTCTACTAAACAGTATAGCACACGAGGCAAGGGAGAAAAGAACGTACGTTTGCCATTTTACAGCATGCATCCTTCCTCAAAAAACAAACAGTCCCGCAGGTTGGCTTGATGCATGCCTTCTCTACAGGACTGATATATACATTACATGGCCTCTTTTACTTATTTAACCATCTAAAAGGCGGTAGACTGTGTTTGACTCCTACAGCTGTTTCTGACTGCGCACCTCAAAGATAGCGAATTTCAAATAATGGCCTTCCTCCACGCCCAAAATTTGGGGATGATCCTTGCCGGCTGCTCTCCAATCTACCAGACGAAGGATCTTCCCAGCATCAGCCGCCGCTTCCTTAATCGTATCCAAAAACAGCTCCGGCCGCATATGGAACGAGCAGCTTGCCGTCACCAGATAGCCCCCCTCATTCACAAGCTTCATCCCGTGCAGGTTGATATCTTTATATCCCCGCATAGCTCCTTTGACCGCACTCTTTGTTTTGGCAAAGGCTGGTGGATCAAGAATAACCACGTCAAATGTGCGCCCGCCACCAGCTGGTAGCGGCTTGGATGTATCTCCCTTGCCACCAGCTCTGGCGGCTCGTTCCTCTACACCTTTCACCTGATTGCGCAAATATTGAAAAGCATCATCCACAACAAACTCGACACGTTCCTCGAAGCCGTTCAACTTAACATTATCCCGCGCGCTTTCAATCGCATGCTCGGAAATATCAAGACAAGTTACTTTTTTTGCACCATATTTGCATGCATTAAGTGTAAAGCTTCCGGTATGTGAAAAGCACTCTAATACAGTTGCGCCATCCCAAAATGGGAATTCAACAACCTTACCGCTTTTATTTACAGGCTTCATAACCGTAGTACCAGAGCCGTCTTGTTCTGCTACTTCCTGCATCGTAATTCCGCTGCGTGCGCCCCAGCCTGTCATCAACGGTGCAATGGCTGCTCGATTCTCACGTTGGTCGAAGAAATAACCTGTCTTCTGGCCTTCTTCGATATCTACCTTAATTTGCAAGCCATTTTCCGTTACCACGACATGGCGCGGGCAATCACCGTACAAAGGCCCCTTCGTCTGTTCCAGTCCTTCCAACTCGCGGATAGATACATCACTGCGTTCATATATACCGACAGGGCTAACCACTTCAACGAGCGCGTCCCTGATTTCTTCCCTCCGCCGATCCATGCCCAGCGTCAACAACTGCACGACCAACACATCTCCGAATCGGTCGACAATCAGTCCAGGCAAAAAATCAGCCTCGCCGTACACTAGCCGATAAGCGTCTCCTCCGGTCACAAAACGTTCACGGTGCTCCAGACAATTGCGGAAGCGTTCAACAAAGAAATTTTTGTCCATGGCTTCCAGCGGCTCGTACGATATTACACGCACTGTAATTTGTGAAGCCGGATTATAGTAGCCTGTCGCTAAATATCTACCTTGATGGTTAACAATGCTAACCAGATCGCCCGCCTCTGGATCACCCTCGACCTTGGCTATTTCATTTTTAAACACCCAAGGGTGTGAGTGCTCCAGCCTTTTTTTGCGGCCTCGTTCTAAAATTACTGAAGGCAAAACCCTCACTCCTATTCTTGGATTACTCAAAGTGTTAAAAGCGTGGTGTTCGATGGGGCGCGGCTCCGCGGTTCATTTGATCTTACGATCGCTGTTGCAGGGGGATTCTTTGGATTTTATAAATGATTTTAATGGTAAGAATCCCCCTGCAAAGGCGAACGCTACCGCTTCTCCAAATTCAAATGAACCGCTCCGCTATTGCCCGCCTTTATATCGACGTCACGCTTTTAAAGCTTGTGTAGATACTACAAAATTATCGTTCCGTAAAAAAGAGCTCGGCCATGCTTGTCATGGCTGTCCTTGACAGATCATAGGCTGTTACATAAGCGCTTTAGCGTTACTATAAAGAATTCAGCAACATTAAATAACCTTAGAAAAGGGGGCTACGCCCATGTTTATACACGTTATTTTGCCGCTGTGCGGTGGGCTGCTTATTTTTTTGGGCGGAATGAAGCTGATGGAAGCTGCTCTCCGCCATTTGGCTGGCCCCTTCCTCACCCGCTGGCTGAACCGTGCCACCGTTTCGCCTTGGCGGGGCTTGCTGTTCAGCTCATGCATTACCGCCCTGCTGCAAAGCAGCACCGCCGTAACGGTGCTGACCATCGGGCTGGTCAATGCCGAGCTTTTATCCTACGGCCGTACGCTCGGCATCATCCTCGGCACCAATATCGGCACCTGCCTGGTCACCGAGCTGATGGGGCTGCAGCTGGGCAAGATGGCTGTACCGCTGCTATGCGGCTCACTGCTATGCTGGAGCACCGCCGTCCTGTGGGGAGAAGCTGTCCCCGGCCGCCAGTATGTATCTGCCGGAGTTCCCCACGGTTCCAATGGACTCAGCCGCCCGCAGGCTGTACAATTTATCAGCCTTGCCTTTGCCGGATTTTCGCTGATTCTGATCGGCATCCGTGTGATGCAAGCAGTCGGCCCCTGGATTGAGCAGGCCGGACTATTCCGCTGGTTTCTGGATCACGCTGCGGCCAACATGTGGTGGGCCTTCGCCGCCGGAGCCTGCCTGACCGCACTTGTCCACAGCAGCGCAGCCGTTATCGGCATGGCGATCAGCCTTGCGGCCGCAGGTGCCTTGCCGGTCGATGTGGGGATCGCCATTGTCATCGGCTCCAATGTAGGCACCTGCGTAACCGCTTTGATCGCCGCTGTAGGCGGCAGCACGTCCGGCAAATTTGTGGCCTGGTCCCATGTGCTGCTGAATGTAGGCGGAGCCTTGCTTTTTATGCCGTTGATTCCCGGGCTGGAAATGGCTGCCGCCTGGATATCCGCCGAGCCCGGAGCCAAGGTCGCCCATGCCCAAACCCTGTTCAACGTGATCAGCTCTCTGATCGCCTTGCCCGCTTGCTATTTACCTGTATGGACTCGCTTGGAGCAACGTATGTCTCTCCCTAGAATTAAACGTTAATTCCCAGCATAGACAGCGCCTTGCTCAAAATGACATCATTATTATCGTATCCACCTTGGCGCTGGAGACGCCATGCCTCCTCAGGCGTATGCCACGCGACACCTTTTATTTCTTCGATCTGCGCCTGTAAATCTCCATCCAGTGCCTCCACGAGATAATAATGAACTTCCTTGTCCACTTCCCCATATTCAGCATGCTGGTAGGTATAAGCAATCATATCCACATGCTGAATAATTCGCCCGTTTAGCCCTGTTTCCTCGCGAATTTCACGTAAAGCCGTCTGTTCGATTGTTTCTCCAGGTTCCATTTTGCCTTTAGCCAAGGATACCTTGCCATATCGGTCAGTAATCAGCTGGATTTCAAGCTGCTCCCCCTGTTTGCGAAACACCACACCGCCTGCTGAAATTTCCTTTTTTGCTGCCATCCTGTAATCTCCTTTCCTTGCGCAACAAGGATTCCGTCCTCTCTGTAGGGAAAGGCGAAATCCTTGTTGGCCATCGCTATTGCCTGTTCAGGCTTTTTATGTTCTTAGAGAGCTGCTTGCAGCCCGTTCTCCAATACGCGGACCAATTGGCCTTCACATTCATTAACGCCCGCCTTCATCAGTTTCACGCGGCACACCTTGCCGACCAGATCCTCGGCACCTTCAAACACCAGTTGAATGTAATTGTCACTATAGCCGTAGAGTATGCCACTGCCTTCGGTCCCTTTCGGCGCAACTTCCGGAATGACCTCCAGCACCTGACCTACAAACTTCTCAGCATACGCCAGCTGCATTTGCTCTGACAGTTCAATCAACTCATGCACACGTGCATTTTTCACGTCCTCGTCGACCTGATCCTCCATACGTGCCGCAGGCGTTCCAGTGCGCTTGGAATACGGGAATACGTGCATTTCTGAAAAATTGATTTTTTTCATCAGCTCATAGCCGTTGCGGAACATTTCGTCCGTTTCCCCGGGGAATCCGACAATCACATCTGTTGTAATCGCCACATCCGGCATTGCTTTTCGAATCATAAGCATCTTGTTATAAAATTCTTCTGTCGTGTACTTGCGGCGCATCCGTTTCAGCACGATGTCGTCTCCTGCCTGAAGCGGTATGTGAAAATGACGAACCAGCTTGTTGGAGCGTTTCAGCACATCCAGCATTTTTTCATCGATCTGGCTGGCTTCAATCGAGCTGATACGAATGCGTTCCAGCCCTTCCACCTTCTCCAGATCCCACAACAGATCGGACAGGTCATAATTTTCCATATCGTCTCCATAGCCGCCAGTATGGATACCTGTAAGTACGATTTCCTTGTAGCCTGCGTGCACCAGCTGACGCGCCTGTGCGATAATGCTCGCGGCATCACGGCTGCGGGATAGACCGCGCGACCACGGAATGATGCAGAAGGTGCAGAAATTATTGCAGCCATCCTGAATTTTCAAAAACGCACGGGTGTGATGAGCAAAATCAGGCACATCCATTTCCTCAAACACACGAGTCTTCATAATATTTCGTACGGCGTTCACCGGTTGACGCGATTCTTGAATCTCCTTCACATACGGAATAATCTTGTCCCGATCCTGCGTACCAATAACGAGATCGACACCGGGAATATCCATAATTTCGGCAGGAGAAGTTTGAGCGTAACAGCCCGTCACTGCCACAATGGCATCTGGATTTCGGCGAATCGCGCGACGAATAATCTGGCGACTCTTTTTATCGCCAGTATTCGTAACCGTACATGTATTAATCAAATAAACATCTGCAGTCTGCTCGTCAAAATCCACCTGCTCATAACCTTCTTTTTTGAACAGCTGCCAGATTGCTTCTGTATCATAAAAGTTTACTTTACAGCCTAATGTGTAAAATGCCACTGATGGCATGTTAAATCCCTCCCATTTCTCCTGACTCATATAAAATGCACGCCAACGCAGCCATACCTGCGGTCTCTGCACGCAAAATACGTCTTCCCAGCCCTGTAGATTGAGCCCCGGCCTGCTCGGCCTCCAGGCTTTCCGCTTCAGTGAAGCCGCCTTCCGGGCCCACCACCAGCAGAACACGCGGCTTGTCTGCCGACGCCCATTGTCCTACGAAGGGTTGGATCACATCACGTAGCTGCCGCCCCTGCTCTTTTTCATAACAATAGCATATCAAATCATACCCCGCAAAAGAAGCCAGCAGCTCTTTCCACGTCAGGGGTGCACTAATTTCGGGAATCCGGTTGCGATGGCTTTGCTCAGCCGCTTCCTTCACAATCTTGCGCCAGCGCTCCAATCGCTTGCCTTCTTTTTTGGCATCATACTGCACGACTGTACGCTCGGACAAAAACGGTATAAAGCCCGCTGCTCCGATTTCTGTACATTTTTGCATCACCGTCTCCATCTTGTCTCCCTTAGGAAGACTTTGAGCGATGGTGACCTGCACATGCGGCTCAGAGCTCATCTCCAGTAGCTCGACGATTGTCGCTGTCACATGATCCAGCTCAATCGTATCCAGCGCAGCCAGTGCTTCTCTGGACACCCCATCACTGACTATAATTTTGTCACCGCTACGGCCACGCATGACCTTGGCAATATGCCGCGCGTCCTCACCCGCAACCATCACGTGATCTTCCAGAAATTGCTCTGCCGGAATAAAATAACGCTGCATTGTCTCTCACACCTATTCTAAAAATAACTGTTATCCACTGACTTTCCGTACAAAAACCGAATAAATCACCATGCACCATCATATCATCTTTTGCGCCTGTATGACCAGTCTGTTCCCTTTTCCATTGTCGCAATATGATCTGTTCTCACAAAAAAGGAGCCCTTAGGCTCCAAATAATCCGGTGATGTAAAAAGAGAACTGCAAAAACTGTATATATATCACTTGGGCCAGCGTGTAAAGAGGTTCAATCGTTACAGCCCGCACCTGCGGAATGACCAGTATAAGCAGAAAAATAAAGATGGACCACTGTTCAAACTGCTGAAGCTTGCGGCGCACAGGAGTTGGAGCTACGTCCTCCACAATCCGGTATCCATCCAGCGGAGGCAGTGGAATCAGGTTAAAGATAAACAGAAACAGATTCAAATTGATCAGTGCATTGATAAACAGATAAATCGCCTGAGCCACCCGCTGGTTCTCCATGCCTGGCAGCACTTGAAAATGAAGCAGCATGGCATAGATTAATGTAGTGACAAATGCAAGCAACAGATTACTCAGCGGACCGGCAGCCGAAACGATGATACCCATGAGGCGCGGACGGCTGAAATTATCACGGTTAACCGGAACAGGCTTGGCCCAGCCAAAGCCCCCGATCAGCAGCAAGAGCGTACCCAGCAGATCAATATGCACAGCCGGATTTAATGTCACGCGCCCAAGCAGCTTGGCTGTGGGATCACCAAATTTATTGGCATAATACGCATGCGCAAACTCATGCACTGTAAAAGATATGATCACAGCCAGTAAGTAAAATGGAAGAACATTTAAATTTACGCGAAAAATACTTTGTAGAAAGTCCATGCTTACCTCTTTCTCGCCACAAACGCCAGCCAATCTTCATCGCGGCGTATTTCGGCAATTTCAAAGCCAGCTGTCTTCAACGCAGTTTCGACAACCTCTTCTTTATTTTTCCAAATCCCTGAAGCAATATAAACCCCGCCTGGCTCCAGAGCCTTATATACATCATCAATGAACAGCAAAATAATCTCGGCCAAAATATTAGCAACCACCAGCTTGACCGGCAGCTGGATACCCAGTGTTGGATCGCTTGCATTGAGCACGGATAGCAGATCGCTTTCTTTAATAGTAATATGTTCCTCCAGTCCATTCAGACGCGTATTTTCCCGCGCACTTGAGACCGCTACCGGATCCAGGTCCAGAGCCAGCACATGCTTCGCTCCCAGCTTCACTGCTCCAATGGCTAAAATACCGGAGCCTGTACCTACATCAATAACCTCTTCTCCACCCTTAATTACAGATTCCAGTGTTCTCAGGCAAAGGGATGTTGTAGGATGCGTTCCCGTGCCAAAGGCCATACCCGGGTCCAGCTCAATGATTTTTTCATCCTCACTTGCAGGCTCATAGTCTTCCCAAGTCGGTTTGATCGTTAGATGATCCGACACACGTAAAGGCTTGAAATATTGCTTCCAGGCGTTGGCCCAGTCATCCTCATTGACCGTTTTCAGCTCATACCGAACCTCACCGGGATCAATATCGAAGGTTCTTAATTGTTCGACCCGCGGCTCAATTTCTGCACGTATGCTGTTCATATCCGCTTCTTCGGAAAAATAGCCCTTGATGATTGCTTGTCCTTCTGGAATGTCGTTCAAGGGGCGATCATACCACTGCCCGTAAGACGTATCACGCGGTTTGTTGAGCGAGCCGGATTCTTCAATAGAAACCCCTCCCGCCCCTGCTTCGTGCAGGAAATTTGAAATCATTTCGACGGCTTCTTCGCTTGTATGTATTGTTATTTCATTCCACAACATGGTTTTCATTTCCTCCTCATTTCACATGCATACTCTATATTGTACTATATACATGCATAAGAGTTCAAAACAGCAAGTATCATCGGAGAGCGAAAATGTTTTTTGTAGAACTTGTGATGTCGTCTACCCTTTTAAAAACGAGCCTACACAAACAAGACGAGCTATCCCTTAATCATCATTAAGATGGGGATAACTCGTCTTCACGAATTCTACTCGCTGTCGTTAATAATACGCTCCTGACGACGATCAGCCACTTCAGCGCGCCGAATCGCTTCCAAATCCTGAGCATCTGCCTGCTCTGCCGAGAACTCAACGTCCTCATTTTTGACAGATTGCGCCCGTTTGATTTTCTCCGTTTTGGTCAGCACTTTATCAAAGCGTTTGTTGGTTGGCATCTATCACAGCTCCTTCCAAACTGTTCACAGCATTCCACCTGCTTGCTCCACGATGGACATCGCTTGATGATGAATGGATTCATCGACTACAGCAGTCAACAAAATATCGCGGCCTGTCGGTCCACCCTGTCCTCCATCGCTCATTCCACTGGCAGTGGGATCAGATGCAGCCAATATCGCTGGACTTGCATCTGTAAAGTCCACTCCCTGCGTTATAGAGGACAAGCTGGTAATTTGTCCCGAAAATACAGGTAATCCACCGTTGCCTGTGGACTGTCGCGGATATCGGCTAAATCGGTCTATTGACACATCCGCTACCCGAAGAGCTTCCAGTTTTCTAGCGGCTCCCTGTGCTTCCTCAGGGCTTTTAAAATACGCCAAAATATTTTTTTCACCCATCCCCAAAAACTCCCTGTGTAATATTGAGCGCAGCTTTCGTTCAAGAACGATACAGTTGCGCTTTGCTATATCCTGCTCATTGGCACGTATTTATATTCCCCACAGAGATGGGACGGAACAGACAACACCGGATTTAATAGACGAAACACTGGAAATATCGTTTGTGAAGATTATAACTTTTCCGGGTGCAGGCCAGCAGCGGGTATTTGTCCTGCCTTCGCTACCCCCGTCTCCAATGCAGCGCGAATAACAGCATCCCGAACCTTTTGCACCACCTTGGGATTAAACACATTAGGTATGATATAAGTTTCACTTAGCTCTTCAGGACTGATTGCATCCGCAATGGCAAGCCCGGCAGCCAGTTTCATTTCTTCATTAATCGTCGTGGCATGACAATCCAGTGCGCCCCGGAAAATTCCCGGGAAGCACAGTACATTATTTATCTGATTAGGAAAATCAGAGCGGCCCGTAGCCAATACACGTACAAAAGGCGCTGCTAAAGCTGGATCAATCTCTGGCTTCGGATTCGCCATGGCGAAGACTATAGGATCAGCGGCCATGCTTTGAATATCCTCCACAGTCAATAAATCCGGGCCTGATACACCGATGAAAACATCAGCTCCTACAATCACGTCGGATAAACTACCACTCAGATTATGGGGATTGGTCATATTGGCATACTCTGCCCAATGCGGATTACTGTATTCCACTCCACGATGAATGGCCCCTTGGCGGTCAACGCCAATCAGATTACGTACACCCGCCTTGAGTAGCATACGGGAGCATGCCATACCAGCCGCACCGATACCGGCAAATACAACTTTGACATCCTCCATTTTCTTGCCGCATACCTTCAGCGCATTGACCAGACCCGCCAATACGACAACTGCGGTCCCGTGCTGGTCATCATGAAATACCGGAATATCCAACTCCTCTTTCAAGCGTCTCTCGACCTCAAAACAGCGTGGTGAAGAGATGTCCTCCAGATTAATGCCTCCAAAGGCAGGAGCAATCATTTTGACGATGTGAACAATTTCATCAGGGTCCTTCGTATTGAGACAGATTGGAAATGCATCGACACCTGCAAACTGTTTGAACAGGACCGCCTTGCCCTCCATCACAGGCATAGCCGCCTCTGGTCCGATATCCCCTAATCCAAGCACCGCTGTCCCATCCGATACAACGGCGACTGTATTTTTTTTGATTGTTAGCTCATACGCTTTGGCTGGATCATTCGCAATTTCCATGCAAATTTCAGCCACACCCGGCGTATAAACCTTGGATAACCCCTCCATCGTTTCAATCCGCTTTTTCGGTAAGGTCTCCATTTTACCACCTTCGTGCAATTCTCTGATTTCGTCCAATAAACTACTCATATTTCTCTCCATCCTCTCGTGTCTGTATTTGAGCTATGAATTTCATATCTATATATAAACTCTTCAGCTCCATAAATTGAGTAACAAAGTTGCTAAAATAACCGTGGCTGCCCCGCCAATACGAGTTGCAATTTGCGCAAAAGGCATCAGTTCCATCCGATTTGATGCAGACAAGATGGCCACATCCCCCGTACCTCCCAATCCACCACGACAACTAGTTACTATTGCAGCTTCTACTGGATACATATTAATCCATTTTCCGGTAAAATACCCGGCAACAATTAATGCAACGACAACCGATGCACAGGTGATGGCATAAGGTATCGTCAGAATCCCAACCACACTATCCAAAGGAACGTATAAAATTCCTAATCCTACCATCAATGGCCACGTCAGGCTTGCCGTTATACATTTGTACAAATGGAAAGCTCCCTGTTCCAGCTGATTCGGCATGATTTGCACACATTTTATGATAGCCGCTGCCAAAATCATCAGAATCGGTCCTGGAATATGAAGATATGGCTCCAGCAGCTTGCCTACGATAAAGAAAGTACAGGCCAATAACAGTCCTCCACCCATTAATGGGAAAGAAACGGGTTGATCCAAACTTGCAGGGGACAATTTCTCTTCCTTACCTAGTTTTAACAACCTTCCGTTACCAGAAGTATTCGGTCTCTTCTCCGCTAATCTCTTAAGAACCCCCGCGCCTATGATTGCAACAATATTCCCGATGATTGCAGCCGGGATAAACTGGGATACGAATACCGCCGAATCTTTGCCCAAGACTAATCCATACGAGATGGACAAAGGTAAAATTCCTTCCCCAATCCCACCGGAGATAATGGGAATAATGATGTAAAAGAACGTATGATAGGCACTGTAGCCAAAAGCCATCCCCACGACCATACCTGCTGCAACAGCTGCAATGGAACCAACTATAATAGGGGCAAAAATTTTAATAATTCCGTTCATCAGCATTTTACGATCCATACCAAGAATACTCCCGGTTACCAAACAAGCGATGTAGAAATAAAGAAAATTAGAGGTTTTCATGAGCGTGTGTACCGCTCCCATCGCGGATGGACTGAACATATTCCAAAATACCATCAACGATGGAACCATGAGTGACAAAATAGCTGGGCCACCAATATGCTTGAGCAGCGGAAGCTTGGAACCCAGTTCACTGAGCAGTATGCCCAAAATCATGATGACGGCGAACCCGCCCAACATATCGTTCGGAAGACTTTGTGTAATCGCAGCTGCGTATATAACCAACGCAATCACGACGTAGAGCGGAAGCGGAATCACTCCCACTTTTATCTTACCTAGCATCCTGATGGCATCTACAGGATTTTTATTCCATTTTTGCTCCTTTTGAATGACAGCCCGGTTTGTGGCATTTTCCATAAAGCTCCCTCCTTGTAGTAAAGAACGATCATCATGCCTCGTAGTAAGGAACGATGATCATGCTTCTATTCTACACCTTGGAAAACGCTTTATTTGGTTTTAAAACTAATAATCTACTTTTGTAACTAAAGTAATCAAAGGGAGCTTAAATCATAACCGGCCATGATTTCTTCCGCCTGCGGTAAAATATGATATTGGTACACAGGTCGTCCGATGGTCCCATAAATCGTTTCCATAGCAAGCACCTCAATCTCCGTCAAAAAAGTCAGGTATTTACGTATAGACACTCTGGATATCCCTGCACTTTCTGCAATGTCCTCGGTGGAAAATAGCTGTGCTTCATGCTGCCGGATACAATTCCATATCATAGCCAGCGTTGACTTGGCTACCCCTTTGGGCAGTCGGGCCAGATCCTTGGTAGAGTTTTTATGATATAGGAGACGATCCAGCTCCTCCTGTGAAAGCAAGCTGCGCTCACGTACGATACTGATATGCTCCCGATAACCTGTGAGTGCCTCCAGAAAACGATTAAAGTGGAACGGCTTAATCAAATAATCCACCGCGCCGAAATTCATCGCCTTCTTGACACTGTTCATGTCACTTGCAGCTGAGATCACAATGACGTCCGCATCCACTCCTGCCTCCCGGATGAATGACAGCAAATCCAGGCCATTGCTTTCCTGCATATACACATCTAATAAAATCAGATCAACAGCCCGTTCAGCCAAAAATTTCTTGGCCTCTTCTACAGAAGAAGCCCAGCCTGCACATTGAAAACCCTCTACCTGCTCCATATATTTGCGGTTAAATTCGGCAACCATCGGATCATCTTCTACAATCAGGACATTAATCATGTTCATCATTCCCCGTTATCATATATGGAATTGCAATCTCAAAACAGCACCCTTGCTCAGCTGGAATCAATTCTACACTCCCCTGTAATCTTTCCACGCTTTGTGCCACCAGATAAAGCCCCATTCCCCGTGACTCTCCCTTGGTCGAAAAGCCTTTTTCAAATACCGTCTTTACGAGCCCTTCCGGTATACCTGGACCACTATCACACATGATACAGGTCAGCCAGCCTTTCTCCTGGTGCTTCTCATAATAAAGCGAAAGGGTGATCCGCTTGTGCTGGAGAGATTCCATCGCCTCGACCGCATTATCGAACAAATTACCAAGAATGGTAATCAGTTCATGAATCGTCTGGGTTTGACTCGATTCGGGCAAATAGCTACCTGGAGTCAGTTCGAAATTCACCCCGACCTCTCTCGCCCGGCTTAATTTCCCCAACACAAAACCCGCCATGACAGGGTCTTTAATCTGCCGGGTAATGGAGCCAATCTCCACCTGATGATGCTCAACAGCATCCATAATGTAATGCTCCAATTTATCGTACATTCGCAGATGCACCATCCCCATAATAACATGTAGCTTATTCATAAACTCGTGAGCTTGTGCACGCAGTGCCTCCGTATATAGAGACACCCCTGTCAGACGCTCAGCAAGCTGCTTCATCTCCGTTTTATCCCGAAAGGTTACAATCGCGCCCACGATTTCCCCTTTTACCCGGATCGGAACACTGGTAGTGAGCAAGGTTATTCCCCCCAGCTCCATTTCCTCATCCATCTGTGGAGTGCTTGCCTTCAGGACCTCTTGCAATCGGAAAGCGGATAAATAAGCGGTAATTTCCTGTCCAGAGAACGAAAAATCTTCAATTCCCGCTTGCCTTAGCAAACGAATCGCTTCTGCATTCATTAACATAACACGTCCGGATTCATCCACCGCAATGACGCCTTCCTTAATGGACTGCAGCATAGCACTGCGCTCCTCCAGCAAGCGCGCGATTTCCGGCGGCTCCAGACCGGCCAGCATATTTTTAATTTTACGGGCCAGCACAACTGCTCCTCCGGTGCCGATTAGCATCCCGACAGCAATGGCGATAGCAATAAGGCGGTAGTTGCCTTCCTGAGCCCTTAGCACATCTTGCATGGATATACCGACGACAATCGCTCCCAACTGCTTCCCCGTTGAGCTGAACACGGGTGAAAAGGCACGCATGGACAAGCCTAATGTTCCCTTTGCGACAGATACACTCTCATGACCATGAAGTGCAGTGTATTCATCTCCACCAACAAAGGCTTTGCCGATCATCCTGACATCCGGGTGCGTTTTGCGAATCCCCTTCATGTCCATAACTACGATAAACTGAACATGATTAGCAGTTGAAACCTTCTGCACATACTCCTGCATGGAAAAAGACGAACCGGGTTGTTGCAATTGTCCAACAATAAGAGGCGTGTGGGCGAGTGTACGTGCGATGGACATTGCTTTTTCCTCCAGCCTCATCTCGGTTTCATGCTCAACTCTATCCGCAAATAACAGTGTTACTGGCAGAAGTACAAGCGCCATAACGAGACAAACCAGCAGTGTAATCAGCCTTCTGAGTTTGATTGGCGGTTTCCCCCGACGCAGCTTGGGCTGTGAAATTGCGATGGAACTCACCCCTTTCACTTGAGATTAAGTGCCAATAGCTTAATACGCTTATACAAAAATGGATATGTATGTGTTTACGTAAATCCGCATAGTTATAACTTCATACCGCTTCATTCACTCACATCTGATTGGGAATAAAAAATGGAACTACCCCGCAATTGCGGAATAGTCCCCTCTGATTCATGGTTGAAGCTCCGCGATGCTTACCTTGGATTAGTCGCCTCGAAAGGCGCGCTTCACACGGTCAAAGAAGGATTGCTCATTCTCATGTGTCTGCTCTCCGCTAAGCGCAGAGAATTGACGTAGGAGGTCCTTCTGTTCTTCACTCAGCTTGCTAGGCGTCACCACGACCACCTTAATATGCTGGTCACCTTGACCTACACCACGCAGCTTAGGCACACCTTTACCTTTAAGGCGGAAATAGGTACCTGTCTGCGTACCCGCTGGAACCTTCAATTTCACTTTTTCGGTCAGCGTCGGAATTTCAACCTCATCTCCCAATGCCGCCTGCGAGAACGTCAGCGGAATTTCACAGTAGATGTCGTCTCCCTCACGCTCGAAGAAGTCATGCGACTTCACACGGAACACGACGTACAAGTCACCTGCCGGTCCTCCGTTGACACCGCCTTCGCCCTCACCGTTGATACGCATTTGCGCGCCATCATCCACACCCGCTGGAATACGGATATGAATTTTACGCTGCTTGCGTACACGGCCAGAACCGCTACAAGTTGTACATTTTTCTTTGATAATTTTTCCAGAGCCGCCGCAATTGGAGCAAGCGCGGCGATTAACCATACGACCAAACGGTGTATTCTGTACCACTTCTTCCTGTCCGCTACCGTGGCAGACGGAGCAGGTTTGTGGCTTGGTGCCCGCTTTGGCTCCTGTACCGTGACACGTATCACATGTTTCGGTACGTCCAATGTTAATATCGGTTTCCTTACCGAACACCGCTTCCTTGAATTCGATCGTCATCGTATATTGGAGATCATTCCCACGCTGTGGTGCGTTCGGGTCACGTCGACCGTTGCCGCCACCACCAAAAAACATATCAAAAATATCGCCAAACCCGCCACCGAAGTCAGCTCCACCGAAGCCGCCTCCCATGCCCTGGTTCGGGTCTACATGACCATACTGGTCGTATCTTGCCCGCTTCTGACCATCGCTGAGAACGTCATAAGCCTCTTTCACTTCTTTAAATTTGCTTTCCGCATCCGCAGCCTTGTTCACGTCCGGATGATACTGACGAGCAAGCTTGCGGTAAGCCTTTTTGACTTCTTCCTCCGAAGCGCCCTTCGCGACGCCCAGCACCTCATAATAATCACGCTTATCAGCCAATGTTCCACCCCCATGCCTACAACGCGTCTGCACTACATATAAAAGGAAAGCCAAAGGCACGGGATGACCCGGCTTTGACCTTCCCATCATTTCAAGGCAGTACAACCCGTAATATGCTTATTTATCCTGAAAATAACGGTTCCCCTTCGGTCTCATCGTTATTTATCAAGGCAGCTACGCTGCTGGATACTATTCAGTGTATTATAACGCACCGGTGTACCCTAATGCCAATACCGATCCGTTGCTTAGTCTTTCTTCTGGTCTTCATTAACGACTTCATAATCTGCGTCAACCACATTGTCGCGGCCTTTGCTGTCTGCTGAGCCATTTTGAGCCTCTTGTGCCTGTGCTGCTTGAGCAGCTTGCTCGTACAGTTTTACAGACAATTGCTGAACAATTTCAGTCAGCTCTTCAGTAGCCTTTTTGATGTCTTCCAGGTTGTCGGTTTCCAGCGTTTTTTGCAGATTTTCTTTAGCTGCATTGGCCTTTTCGACTTCACCTGCATCTGCTTTTTCGCCCAGATCTTTAATCGTTTTGTCTACGGAGTAGATCAGTTGGTCCGCAGCGTTTTTCGCTTCTACCAAATCTTTGCGTTTTTTATCTTCTTCCGCATGCAACTCGGCATCCTTCATCATACGTTCTACTTCCTCGTCGCTCAAGCCGCTGGAAGATGTGATCGTAATTTTTTGACTCTTGCCAGTTCCTTTATCCGTAGCAGATACGTTCACGATACCGTTCGCATCCAGATCAAAGGTAACTTCGATTTGCGGTACGCCACGTGGTGCTGGAGGAATATCTCCCAGTTGGAAGCGACCCAGCGTTTTGTTGCCTGCTGCCATTTCACGCTCACCTTGCAGTACATGAATTTCTACGCTAGGCTGGTTGTCGGCATACGTCGAGAATACCTGCGATTTGCTTGTAGGAATCGTTGTGTTACGCTCAATCATTTTAGTGAATACGCCACCAGCGGTTTCAATACCGAGGGACAGTGGAGTTACATCGAGAAGAACGACGTCTTTCACATCACCTGTCAATACGCCCGCCTGAACTGCGGCGCCCAAAGCTACCACTTCATCAGGGTTTACGCCTTTATGAGGCTCTTTGCCTGTCAATTTTTTGATTGCTTCCTGTACAGCCGGAATACGAGTGGAACCACCGACCAGAACGATTTTGTCGATGTCGCTGGCACTCATGCCTGCATCTTTCATCGCTTGACGAGTAGGCCCCAAGGTACGTTCTACCAGACCTTCAGACAGCTCTTCAAATTTCGCGCGAGTCAGGTTCAGCTCCAAATGCTGTGGAACGCCATCAACGACTGTGATGAACGGCAGGGAAATCGTCGTAGTCAGTACGCCGGACAGCTCTTTTTTCGCTTTTTCCGCTGCGTCTTTCAGACGTTGTACAGCCGCTTTATCTTTACTCAAGTCGATACCTTGATCTTTTTTGAACTCATTTACGAGGTAATCAATGATCACTTGGTCAAAGTCATCGCCGCCCAGCTTGTTATCACCGCTTGTTGCTTTAACTTCGAAGAAACCGTCGCCCAATTCCAGAATGGATACGTCAAATGTACCGCCACCCAGGTCATACACGAGGATCGTTTGGTCTTCGGATTTTTCCATACCGTATGCCAAAGCAGCTGCTGTTGGCTCGTTGACGATCCGCAGAACTTCCAGACCTGCGATTTTACCTGCATCCTTGGTCGCTTGACGTTGGCTGTCATTGAAGTAAGCTGGAACCGTAATAACGGCTTGAGTTACCGTTTGGCCCAGATAAGCTTCAGCATCGGATTTCAGCTTTTGCAAAATCATAGCGGAGATTTCCTGTGGGGAGTACTCCTTGCCGTCAATGCTTTCTTTATGGTTTGTACCCATATGGCGCTTGATTGAGATGATTGTACGATCCGGGTTCGTAATCGCTTGGCGTTTAGCCGTCTCCCCTACAGTACGTTCTCCATCTTTTTTGAAACCAACAACGGAAGGGGTTGTGCGCGCGCCTTCCGGATTTGGAATAACGACGGCTTCGCCGCCCTCCATAACAGCCACACAAGAGTTGGTTGTACCTAAGTCAATACCGATTACTTTACTCATCGGACAATTCCTCCTTCTGTATATACGAGGCCCTCAGGCCAGAATGGTTGAATTTCAATTCATGTGTTGCTAAATGTATATTGAAAAAGCTACATGCTTACTTTTACCATAGCAGGACGAAGTACCTTGTCCTTCAGCATGTATCCTTTTTGCACCTCTTCAACGACGATACCTTCCTCATGCTCTTCGCTTTCCACCTGCATAATAGCCTGATGGAAATCAGGATTAAACGGTTGCCCCACCGAATTCATGGCCGTTACGCCCTCAGCCTGCAGCACGCCCTCAAACTGGCGGAAGATCATCTCTACGCCCTTGGCGAATGACTCAGTCTCTGCTCCCTGCTGTGCTGTTGCCAGCGCACGCTCGAAGTTATCGAGAACAGGTACCAGCTCGGTTACCAGCTTCATGGAAGCATATTTAGCAAGTTCTTCTTTCTCTTTCAACGTGCGGCGACGGAAATTGTCAAAGTCCGCCTGTGCGCGCAAAAACCGCTGTTGATGCTCCTCAGCCTCCGCACGAAGTTTTACCACCTCTGTGTCTTCTTCCTGCGCTTCCAGTGCTGCCGCTTCATTCACCGGCTCTTCCTGCTCCTGGATCGTCTCGGAAGCTTCCTCTGTGCTTACATTTTGTTGTTTTTCTTCTTGGAACGCTTGTTCTTCCTTCAAAATGTTTCACCTCCTTCAAGTTATAACTGTCCTTATAAAAACACGCAGCAATACACCCGCGCAGGATACAAAGAGTATCTGAGCGCGGAACATGTAGAACTATAAACTACGCATTCTTGTTCTATTTAAACCGCTGTGTAAGCATTGCGGTCAAATCCTTGGATAGAATATCCAGAATGTTAATCACCCTCGCATATTCCATGCGCGTCGGTCCCAGTATACCTATGGTACCCAAAGCTTCCCCATCTATCGCATACGTAGCGGTGATCAAACTGCAATTGGCAAACGCCTCATGATCATTTTCCGTACCGATGCGCACCTGCATTTCAGGTGCTCCGGGAACAGGTGTCATCAGTTTAAGCAGCGTTGGTGTTTCCTCCAGCAGATCAAGAATATGTTTAACCTTGTCTACATCTTTAAACTCAGGCTGATTGAGCATGTTCGTGGCACCACTCAAATACAGGCGCTGATCTGATTCACTATCCAGTGCTTTATCCAATACCTTCATAGCGTCCTCAAAATGAGACACATGCTTCTCCATTTCCTGACCAAGCGCAGTGTAAAGACGTGATTTAAGCTGATAAATCGGCACACCGACCAGCTTGCTGTTCAGCAAATTCACAACCTTTTCCATCTCGGAAATCGAAATTCCCGGCGGAATATCCACCGTCTTATTCTCCACCTGACCGGTATTGGTCACAATAATCGCGACAGCCGTCGTATCGTTGAGCGGCAATAGCTGAAAATGACGCAATGAAGTATGAAAAACCTCCGGCCCAAGCAGGATGGAAGTATAGTTGGTCATATGGGACAAAATGCCTGACGCATGTTGGATCACTTGCTCCATTACATTCAGCTTTTCGGCGTAAAAGGCTTTAAGTTCCCGCATCTCCACAGGCTTCAAAGTATTTAGTGGCACCAGATGGTCCACATAATAACGATAGCCCTTATGAGACGGGATGCGTCCCGCAGAAGTGTGGGGTTGCTCCAGATAGCCCTGTTCCTCTAAATCCGACATTTCATTACGGATCGTGGCGGGGCTGTATCCGACATCCTGCCTTTTGGATATGCTGCGGGAACCCACTGGCTCAGCCGAACGAATGTAGTCATCAATAATCGCATTCAAAATGAGTCTCTGACGTTCGGTTAACAAGCGAATCCCCCCTTGTTGTTATCCATATAGCCTGATTGTAGAATGGAATCATTAGCACTCGTTCGCGATGAGTGCTAACCGATAATACAAAAATACCAAACGGACCTGATCATTGTCAAGTCAGATCGGTATTTTCAATAAACGAGATTTATTGCAACCATTTGGATTACAGCAATGAACACAGCTTGTTTACACTTTTTCTAACGTAGCATGCAAATGATCCAATGAAAAAAAACGAACTAACCTCATTGCGGCAGGTTAGTTCAGTATTTTCAGCACTGCGATTTCATCGCAATTATTTTGTTTGCTACAGTGTATGCAGTCGGTCCATACCTTTTCAGGGAAAATCTCTTTGTTTACTACATCAAAACCGTTTTTTATAAAAAAGGAGACCTCATAGGTCAAAGCCATAATTTTAGGGATACGTTGTCGCCGTGCTTCTATAATAAGACCCTCTACGAGCTTGGAGCCAATGCCCATTCCTTTATGTCCGTCAGAGATGCCAAGGGAACGAATCTCTACCAAATCAGAGCCCAGTTTGCATAAAGAACCACAACCTACGACCTCGCCGTCCACTTCTGCAACAATAAACAGCTCCAGTTGGCGCGTAAGCACTTCCCTTGAACGTGGCAGCATAATCCCTCGCTCCGCATAGCCGCTAATCATTTGATATAAAGGCTCCACATCTTCAGGAACCGCGCCTCTGCACAATACATCTTTACACACTGAAGCCATCTTGCTCTCCTCCCGCCGCTTGCCGCATATAATGAATAAATATACAACATTACGCATAGAATCGCAATACTCCATTTACCCCGCTGTGACAGAATGATGTTATCAATTGATTGGCTCGGCTTGCGAAGTTGAAGCGTGCTGTACTGAAGCTCTCCCTTACGAACTTTTGGACGTATAAACTTATGAATTTACCGTAATAGAGCCGATAAACTCTGCAAATACATCATTTCCGAATAAAATACCGCGTTCGCTCAGACGATAACCGTCCTCGACCGCTTCAATCAAGCCCGCATTCAGCATTTTTCCGAGAGGGACTGTGAACATATCCTCCAGCGCCTGACCAAATTGAGCTTCAAAACGGGACTTGGACACGCCCTCCAGCATTCTCAAGCCTACCATGAGAAAGTCCTCCATCGCTTCCGCTGCTGGCACCTCAAAGCTATCGAGACGGGGTAGACCGTTACGAGTAGCCTCTACATATGGGGTTATGCCCTTAATGTTCATATGACGCTCTCTGCCCACGTATCCATGCGCCCCGGCACCGAGACCGTAATAGTCCTCATTGCGCCAATAGGTCATATTGTGCTTACTCCCCAAACCGGGTTTCGCGAAATTGCTGATCTCGTACTGCTCATAACCCGCTTCTTTCATACGGCGCATGAGAAGCAAATACATTTCCAATTCGTCGTCTTCATGTGGGAGCGGAAGCTGATTTTTCTGGTATAGCGTGTGGAAGAGCGTATTTTCTTCAACCTTTAAACTATAAATGGAGTAATGAGGGAGCTCCAGCTCCAGCGCTCTACTGACGCTCTCATTCAGCATGTCCACGGTTTGGTTCGGCAAGCCGAACATCAGGTCAATCGACAGATTGTCCAATCCGACCTTACGTGCATTTTCCAGACTACGATATACATCATCTGTATTATGAATGCGACCAATACCTGTAAGCAGCTCATTCTGAAAAGCCTGTACCCCGAAGCTGAGTCGGTTGACACCGCCCTCTTTCATCACGGAAAGTTTTTCATAATCGGTTGTACCCGGATTGGCTTCCATGGAGAACTCAATATCCTCCGACCAGTTCGGAAAGTAGGTACGGACACTCTTCAGGAAATATTCCATTTCCTTCGGATTGAGCGTTGTTGGCGTTCCGCCCCCGACAAAAATAGTTTTGATTTCTCCTGGAGGGTGAAGCTTAACCGTATTTTCCATCTCCCGTTCCAGTGCATACAGGTATTCCATAACAGGCTGATCCTTTAGCACATAAGAGTTGAAGTCACAGTAAAAGCATTTATTCGTGCAAAAAGGTATATGCAAGTAAACCGCTTGAGGCGCGGAAGAATGTTCATGTTTTTGTATGGATGCGGTCATTTCCGATCCTCCTTGTTAATTCAGGATATGGTGTTGGAAAAAATGGCGATGAGGAGGGAGAACGCTTCGTGGATGGATCATTCCTCCGATCGCTGTTACCCCCGGATTTTTTAATTGTAAATAGACTTAAAGGGGAAAATCCGGGGGTAAAGGCGAACGCTACCGCTTCTTCAGAACGATTCCATCCACTCCGCTGCTGCCCACCGCCAATCGGCCTTTTTTATGGTGTAGGTGTAGTAAAAGAAAAACACCCTTTGAAGTACTCCAAAGATTTAAAGATGCAGTTGCCGTATTACTCTAAACCAGAACTTGAACGTGCCCTCCATCTCTGAATAGCTTGCTCAAATAAAGAACGCCCATTCTCCATGACGGCAAATGCCCCATGAAAGAATGGACGAGACTTCAAGCAGCTTTACTCATCTATTTTCAGTACCGCCATAAATGCTTCCTGAGGTACTTCTACGTTACCAACCTGCTTCATGCGCTTCTTGCCCTCTTTTTGCTTCTCAAGCAGCTTCCGTTTACGGGAAATATCGCCACCATAACATTTGGCCAAGACGTTTTTACGCATAGCCTTAACGGTTTCACGCGCAACAACCTTTGTTCCAACAGATGCCTGAATCGGCACCTCGAACATTTGACGTGGAATGAGCTCGCGCAGCTTCTCACAAATGATACGTCCGCGATGGTAAGCCCGATCTCTATGCACGATGAACGACAGTGCATCGACCTGCTCGCCATTCAACAGAATGTCCATTTTCACCAGATTGGACTGGCGATAGCCTGAAATCTCATAGTCAAAGGAAGCGTAGCCCTTGGTGCTGGATTTAAGCTGATCGAAGAAATCATATACGATTTCAGACAGCGGGATCTGATACGTAATGGTTACCCGTGTCGTATCCAGATACTCCATATTCACGTACTCGCCGCGCTTGGTCTGACAAAGCTCCATGACCGTACCTACATAATCGTTAGGCACGATAATGCCTGCCTTTACGTATGGCTCTTCAACATGCTCAATCCGTCCGATTTCCGGATAGTTCGAAGGGTTGTCGATCTGGATCGTTTCGCCATTCGTCAGTTGAATGCGGTAAATAACGCTCGGCGCCGTCGTAATCAATGGAATGTTAAATTCACGTTCAATACGTTCCTGAATTACATCCATATGGAGCAAACCGAGGAAACCGCAACGGAAGCCGAAGCCCAACGCACTCGACGTTTCCGGTTCAAAACTGAGCGAAGCATCGTTCAGTTGCAGTTTTTCAAGCGCCTCACGCAGGTCGTTATACTCGGATGTTTCGATTGGATAGAGACCGCAATATACCATCGGATTGATTTTTCGATAGCCTGGCATCGGTTCTGGCGTTGGATTTTTGGCATCCGTCACCGTATCCCCGACACGCGTATCGCCCACATGCTTAATTCCGGCAACGATAAAGCCAACATCACCAACGTTCAGCTCGTCCACGATAGTCATACGTGGCATGAAAGCACCAACCTCGATGACCTCGAACGTTTTGTCAGTCGCCATCATCTTAATTTTCGAACCCGCGCGGATACTGCCATCCACAACACGTACATATACGATAACGCCTTTATAAGGATCATAATGCGAATCGAAAATAAGCGCCTTGAGCGGGTTATCCGGATTTCCTTGCGGAGCAGGCACACTTCTGACCACCTGTTCCAGTATTTCCTTAATACCGATTCCAGCTTTGGCTGAAGCATGTACGGTTTCGCTTGTATCCAGGCCGATAACATCCTCAATTTCCTGCTTTACCCGTTCGGGATCGGCACTCGGCAAATCAATTTTGTTAAGCACTGGCAAAATCTCCAGATTGTTGTCCAACGCCAAATAAACGTTAGCCAATGTCTGTGCCTCAATCCCCTGCGCTGCGTCTACTACCAGCAAAGCACCTTCACAGGCTGCCAAACTACGGGATACCTCATAGGTAAAATCGACGTGTCCCGGTGTATCAATCAAATTCAAAATGTACTCTTCGCCGTCATCGGCCTTATAAGTGAGTCGCACTGCCTGGAGCTTGATCGTAATCCCGCGCTCCCGTTCCAGCTCCATCTGGTCAAGCACCTGCTCCTGCATTTCACGGGAAGTGAGTGCACCGGTGTACTCTAAAATCCGGTCAGCCAGCGTGGATTTACCATGGTCTATATGTGCAATGATACTAAAGTTCCGAATTTTACGTTGTCTTGCCAAAATGTCAGTCATGCCTTACCCCCACACAATGCCTAGTGTCAATCAGCTTATTATAGCAGTTGTAAGGGGGGGCAGCAATATTTCTATTCGGTTACTCCATCAAATACAGATACAACCCAACGAATGCTCTTCCTTGACAGGTTTTGCAGCAGCCCGGCGGTTTTGTCTGCCATGGTATCCACCGAGGCCTGCTGCGCCTGAACGGCTAGCAGTTCGCGAGGTGTCGCCCGGATTTGCTGAGTACTGGCATCCTGTGCGGTTGTCGTATACCATTCGCGCGTCCCGCGTGCATCCTGATCCTCATTTCGTTCGTTAGTATTCGTTTCAATTATGCCCGTTTGCGGCTTCATTTCGACAGTTCCACCTGTGTTATTCGTACGGCTATAGGCTTGGGCATTGGCTGCCGGGGTATCCTCAATAACCGTCTGCTCATATTCGGCTTTCTGGTGATTTACGGAATGAATCGGGTCTCCGTCCCATTCGGGGCCATAAACTGAGCGTAGGCCAGAGCCCGCCAGTTGCATACCAAGTAATACCCCTACCCCAATCAGAAATATAAATCCAAGCGCTTTTTTACGAAAATGTCCGGACATTATATTTTCCCCTTTCCACCTTATACCTTTCCTCTGTTCAGCGCCTTAATTTAATTACCATTGCTGCTGTTTTTGGTATCCAATACCTTAGTGCCCGCTTTCTGCGCTTTTTGGTCCTCCCAATATACTTCGCTGATCATATCCGCCAAGACATCCGAGGTACGCTTTAACTCCTCCTCGGTATTATCAATACCGCCAATTTCAATTAAAATACTATGGGAAGACAGACTCTGATTGTACTCTCCATTGTTGCCTTTACCGCCATCTTTTCCCCATATTCCGCGCGATACGCCGTGATACGATTTTTCCAGCTTTTCATGAATACGGGCAGCGAAAGCTTCATTTTTACGCCAGTTTTTATTGTCATGACCGATAATGAAGTATACCTTGGCATAAGAAAGTCCATTAATAGTGGCTGTTGTTTTACTATGACGCTGAGAGTCCCTGTGGATATCTAGCAGATAAGTTAAGCCCTTATTACTCGCCAAGGCTTCCTTGACGGTTTCACGTGAATATTTATAGGAATAGTTCCAATTGTAATTTTGCACTATGGAGGCATAGTCCTTGTTTACATGCAGCGTGTTTATTCCTTGTTTCTCCAGTCTCCTTTTTACAAAGTCCCCTACTCTTGATACATTCGCTGATTTTGAACCGGAATTGGGATTGGAACTGGTTTTACTGAGTAGTGGGTTATATGCTTCTCTGGGATGGGAATGGTAGATTAATATGCGCTTTTCACCTTTGACTGCATCACCTGAATCATCCTCTTTTGCAGGGTCCGTTTCCGGTGTTGTTGGCAAGTCTGGCGTAGTAGTACCATGATTCGGCGGGTTCGTAGAAGCATCTGAGCCACCGGGCGCATCCGTCGTTCCCTGATCGGGATGATAATCCGTAGGGCCCTCTACCTTGTCGTTTCCTGATCCCTTGCGTAGCAAGACAGGCGCATCTGCAGACATACCGGGAATTTCGCGGGAAATAAGACTTTTCGGATCTTGTGGATTAATGCCTGTAAGCATTTGAAAAACAAAAGGCGACCACTGTTCACCCGACAATGAGGATTGTTGCTTTTTTTGTGCAAAATGAGGTACCTCCATACCAAGCAGGTCTGCAAAAAAGCCGCTGGACACCGAGCCTGCAAATCCTTTCATCGAAGAAACAGGGGATGTTTGCAAACGATTTTCGGCCAGTCCCCCTAGTCCCAATACGACAAATAAAAGCGCCGAGCCCATAATAAGCAGCACAAGCGTATGTCCCATCGCCAAAATTTCGATACCCTTTCTTCTCCATCTTCCGACGTTCCAGGTCTGAATTTTTTTCATGTGAGCCTTGTCCTCCTTCGTCCCGTCGAAACCCGCTTTTACATTCGGAACATAGGGTTCCTATCTGCTGCGGAAATCTCTTATATTTCAACTCTATGAACGAAGAACAATTGCTAGAACACAAAAAAATCTCTATCCGCAGGTAAATCCCATCCCTTTTTGAGAGAGATAGATTACCTGTTAAATAGAGATTTTGCCGTCCTAGAAAGATGGTTTTGCTAACCTTGCATTAATGCGTATAAGCGGAGACATTGCCGGGGTCAACAGCCTCATGCAGCGCAGCGTTCAGTCCGGTTGCAATGATATTCGCGATATCTTCAATAAATTCATCAATCTCTTTAGGGGTCACAATCAGGTCATGCCCCAACGGTTGAAGTACCTCTCTCACCAACCCGAGTCTCTCAGGCTCTGAAATATCGTCCAGCATCCCCAGTATTGCTTTCGTAGGTGCCTTTTCTTTGGCAAAATGTGTTTTCATCAGTTCAATTACATTATTTACGATGGTCGAAGCGTAGCATACCGTTGGCACGCCAATGGCAATGCACGGAACACCCATAATATCCTTGGTGATACCACGCCGCTTGTTGCCAATCCCTGAACCCGGATGTATCCCGATATCTGCCACCTGAATAGTCGTATTGACACGCTCCAGTGAACGTGATGCGAGAGCATCAATAGCAATAATCAGTTCTGGTTTGGTGCGATCTACGATGCCTTGAACAATTTCACTGGACTCGATTCCCGTAATACCGAGAACACCCGGCGCAATTGCGCTCACATCCCGATAGCCGGGATTGACTTGATCCGGCGTCAACTCAAAATATTGACGAGTCACCATCAGATTTTCAACGACAAGCGGGCCCAGCGAATCGGGAGTTACGTTCCAGTTCCCCAGACCGACCACAAGTACACGTGCCGTGTTGGAGATGCCTATCTTTTGTATAAAATGCTCCATCTCTTTTGCAAAAGAAATAGCTACTCGTTGCTGAAGTCCGGTGTCGCCTCCACGTAAGCCAGGTACCTCTAGCGTGACGTAATGCCCTTGTACTCGCCCAATACGATTGGCTCCTGCTTCATTTAGTACATCCAGCCGTGTAATTTTAATACCGTTATCTTCCTCCACGTCCTCACTGATTCCCGCCAGCGGTACAGGCTGATCCCGTGTTGCCAGCTCTCTTGCCTCCAGTGCCAAATCCGTGCGTACCGCATACTTCTGCAAATCCAGATCCATCTTTTAAGCCTCCTTGTATACCATCTCTGGCTATAGTGTGCGAGACACCCAACAGGTTTATGCACATCCATTTTCATCCTGTTATTTGCATAGCCACGGAATGTTTTCTTATTGCATTTTGAGGTGTAGCGTGCTAAAATATTTTAAGTTGTGAAACGTTTGTGTTCATAAGTAATGCCTTTACAGGAGGTGAATGTAATGCCAAACATTAAATCCGCTATCAAACGCGTTAAAACGAGCGACAAACGCCGTGCGTTGAACGCTTCCCAAAAATCCGCGCTTCGTACAGCAGTCAAAGCTGCCGATACAGCGTTGGTGGGTAACGAAGCTGAAGTTGCTGCTGCTGCTTTCAAAGTAGCTTCCCAAAAGCTGGACAAGGCTGTAACTAAAGGTCTGATCCACAAAAATGCAGCTGCTCGCAAGAAATCCCGCTTGGCGAAAAAACTTAACGCTCTTACAGCTCAAGCGTAAGCACGAGCTACTTCTATAACGTTAATGAAAAAAACCTGACCAGCCCCGGCTGATCAGGTTTTTTTAGTTTTCATCGTCTGTGTTCTCACTGCCAGTGTCCCTTACAAATCGCTCACTTAAAAATCACTCAGCACCTGGGAGGGGTTAAACTGAAGCCCCCATACCCATTTTCATTAAAAACAGCTCCAGTCCCAGTACCTTATCAACGACACCTGTTTTCATATGATAATCCAGCTCGCCCAGTTCGAAGAGAAGCTGACGCAGCTGTTCAGGATGGAACCTCCTGGCCTGCTCACCCGCAACTTTTACCCCGTAAGGATGCAAGCTAAGCTGGCTCGCAATTTGCTGCTGGGAATAACTTTGACCCGATAGCTCCTTAACCTGCAATATAATACGGAACTGCCGTGTGATCAAAGCTGCAATCTTAATCGGTTCCTCTTTTTGCTTGAGCAGCTCATAAAAAATACTAAGCGCCTTATCCAGCCGCAAATTAGCCAGATCCTCAACCATCGCAAATACATTTTGCTCTGTACTACGAGGCACCAGGGATTCGACATCTGTAGATGAGATCGTTCCTTGTGCTCCTGCATACAAGCACAGCTTGTCTATCTCGGCAGCCAAGGATTGCAGCCCTGTACCTGTATATTGAATGAGCGTCTCGGCAGCTCCAGCAGCTAGTTGTACCTCTCTTTCCCCTGCACGCTTATGAACCCAAGCTACAAGGTCATCTCCACCCAATGGGGAAAAGGCAATCACCGAAGCATCACTTTTCAGTCTTTTGACAAGCTTTTTCCGTTCATCCAGCTTTTCGGACTGAACCATAAAAACAATGACGCTATAGTCAGTCGGGTTATCCATATAAGTCAACAGCGTCTCAATGCGATGCTCAATCTTACCGCTATCTTTGCCTGCTGCGAATACACTGGTGTCCCGTACAATAATCAGCTTTTTAGGCACCAGAAAAGGCGCAGTTTCTGCCTCCTCCACGACCACCTCGATAGGCGTTTCCGTCAGATCATAGGGAATAATGGCAAAATCACGATGCTCCTCTTCCACCACTTTTTCCTTGAGCATCTCGACAAACTGCTTCATTTGGTATTTTTCACTGCCGTATAGCAAATACACGGGCGAAATATCACCCTTGCGAATAGCCTTAGCGGCTGTTTTTGCATCCATATACCGTTCCCCCCATCCACTGATCGTACCTGACATCCGGCCGGAAGGCAAGTCAATATACAAACAAAGGGACCCTGCCTATAGGCAAGATCCCTTCACCACCATCTATATCAACACGGCAGCAGAAAGCTCTAGAAACTTTCGGCCGTCGGGATACGACGTCGGTTCATATATTCTATTCCTTAATTTTAAAGGTGTGACTACTTTCGATAATTATTTTCCAGTGCTGCGTGGAATAGTATACGTATATTTACTTGCTGTACCATCCTGTTCTGTCTCGTACATGAAGGTCTGGCTATCATCCGACCAGTTTCCCTTGACCCAGGCTCCTTTCAAGGTACGAACCTCCAAGGTCGTTCGGTCTACACCATTATCGGAAAGCTTATATACTTTCAGCTTTTTGCCTTCAATAACCACCGCATAGCTGCCGTCAGGTGAATTAAACTGGTCTTCGGACGTAGACTGGGCACCAAAGGTGGATGCACTATCACTGTCTGGAGAGATCAGCGAATTAGATACAAAGCCCTCTTTGCGTACCGAGTCCTGTGACACGGAGGACGGATGATCGTTAGAGGCTGTATGATCGTTATCTGCCCCTGAGGCATCCCCTGAATCCTTGGTGATGCTTTTAGAGTTTGTGTCTATCGACGATCCATCTGAAGCTGCTTGATCCTGTTTCTTCAGTTCCTGACTCAGTGAAGAAGATGAATCATCCGTAGCTGTGTCGTTATTACCGTCCTGAGCAGTCCCCGCACCTGCTATGGGCGCTTTTTCCATTCTTGATTCCAGTTGCTGATCAGGGTTTATCGTTGGTTGGTCGGACTTAGGAGTTTCCTGCACGAAATTTTCCAACTCCGGATTTCCCTTGTTCGCCTGACGATCCGCATCTGGCTGTCCCTGCTTTCGATCTTGACGGGACGAAGTTCCTGCTGGCGCAGACCTTGTCGAGTCTCTCTCTCCAGCAGGCTGATTGTCACGTTTTGCAGCATCCAGTTTAGAGTCTTTATTTTCATGATCTGCGCCGTCTACACCCTGTTTACTCGAATCCGGCTCTTCGCCTGCAGATGGCTGAGATGTTTCCGTTCCTTGCTCCTGCTCTAATGGCGAGTTGGTTGAATCCGATCCAATCGCTGCATCACGGCCTCCACTACCATTCGTTGTACCTGGAATTTCAGTCTGATTCTGCTGAGTCGTCACCTCAGGGGACTGGGATGTAAGCACACCTTCCGCATCCTGCACTGTTTTGGGCTGGAAATTGAATACTACAATTCCCAGTACAACAGCAGCGGCAGCCATACCCATAGCCGCACGCCCTCCCATCCGGTTCCACCAAGGCGTAGGCTGGGTACGCTGTCTAGGACCCGGTCCAGGATCAACAGCCACCGGCTGCATTTCCTGAAGCGCACTTCCCTGCTCCTCACGCGCACGATCAATGGCATCAAGCTGAGGCATGATGGAATCCACCAGGCTGAACGCCGGGGAAACCGCAGGTAATTCCTCCAGCTCGCGGGAGAGTGTCTGAAGAATATGAAATTTTTCCGCACAGTCCGGGCAAGTCGCAATATGGTTCATTAATTGGGACGTCTCTTCTTCGCCCAGCTCATGATCCACATAACGCTGCATCCAATCCATCACCTCTTCCTCACACTTCATCCTGATACACCACCTTTCTGATAATCCTGAAGTAGCCCTTGTAATTGCTGTCTTGCACGATATAAGTATGACTTGACCGTATTGAGCGGCAAATCCAAAGAATCAGCAATTTCGTTATAGGAGAAATCCTGCAAATATCTCAAGACGATCACTGTTCGATGATGCTCTGGAAGCTGCTGTATCGCTTCACGAACATCCTGTGCCATGTAAGAGGTTAACACCTCAACCTCTACATTTTGGGGATCGTTAAAGATCATGTCGTGCTCGTCAATGGAAACCGAGGGTTTTGTCCTTCTGAATTTGTCGATACATATATTCGTAACAATGCGTTGAACCCAGGTTTTGAACTGCGCTTTTTCCTCATAAGAGTTAATTTTGGAATAAATTCGTATGAGAGCTTCCTGTGAAGCATCCATGGCGTCCTGCTCATTGTTCAGAATGTAATATGCCGTACGGTATACATGCTGTTCTATCTCTCTTAATAGGGTAATGAGAGCGTCGCGATCGCCCGATTGAGCGGCTCGAATGAGTCCCTGCTCTACCACAAAGGATCCCCCTCTCCCTGCAATATTACAGACGTATCCTCTTTACAATTTGTTGCAGGATAGACGTCTGACGCTAATTTTATTTTTTTCAATGTAAAAAATTATACCAAAAAGCCCAGAATCCCCAATGTAGCCTTCCTTAGAATAACAGAAAAAAGGAAGGCAGTCACCTTCCCATGGCTCACATGACCTCAAAATGTTGGAATCTGTCGAACTGCATTGGCATGCTGCTACTATTCGGGTCAATTTTCGGATTATTTTTGTAGGTTACTTTTTGGATACCAGGAAACCGATATCAGTTTTAATTGATAAGTCAGAGCAGCCGGATCTTGAAAAATAAAAGTCGTCGGTCGAATATAGGTAGACTTTTGCTGTTTTAATATCTGGGAGGCTATTCCATACCCGGATCACCCAGCATCTCTGGAAAATCCCCCGATGAAATGCTTGCCCAACTCCATTAGGCGGCTCTTATAATCATATTTACCATACGGAAAATCATTTTGTATCCGCTTGTTCACGTTTGTGTTTGTATCGCACGCTCAGTTTTCCTTGCTGCGCACGAAGCTGTATCTCTCCCATCGTATCCGTTCGGTATATAGCAGAGTTCGCCACCGATAAACGTTCCAATACCGCTTTATTCGGGTGTCCGTAGGTATTGCTTGCACCGACCGAAATAACAGCTATCTCGGGTCGCCAGTACGTCAGCCACTCTTCCGAGGTGGAATACCTGCTGCCGTGATGTGCTATTTTCATGACGTCGATAGCTTGCCTTACCGTTCCCGTTTTCCCTGTTTCTTTCATACGGGATGAAGAATGGGTTAATTCAGAAAGCAATAGCGATTCTGCTGCATCATCCATATCTCCAGTGAACAAAAAAGACACTCCCTCCATTTCCAGTATCATAGCAACGGAATAATGATTCTGCTCCTCTATAACAGGTAACGGCTCAGATTTGTCCTCTTGCAACGGAAACGGATAAAGAAAGTGGATTTTCGTATTCTGATCCGCTTCCCACTCCATACCATGATATGCACCGTACAGCTTGATCCGCTTGTCTAAAGCCGTGCTCAACAGCTTGCGAAACGGTGCTTTGTCTGTCAGAGTACCGTTGAAAAATAAGCTCGAAACGGGAATCTGATCAAGCACGGCCTGTAATCCTCCGGCATGATCATGATCTCCGTGTGTTAAAATGACGGCATCCAGCCGCTGCACACCACGTTGCTTCAGCAAGGGTACAATCGTATCCGCACCTACCTCGTAGGGATCTTTACGTTTGCGCCAAGCATTTTTCCCTGTTGCAAAATTCATCGTGCCCCCGCCATCCACCAAAATGTGTTTGCCGCCCGGCGTTGTAATTAAAATGCTGTCCCCTTGACCCACATCCAGGTATTGAACCATTCCCGTATTTCCTTCACCTGGAGATTGATAACCCGCACACAGTATACCAAGCCAGGTGATACCGCTTAAAACCAATGCCAAATACCGATATCCATCCCACTGCCGGCGCGCATATTGGCCCGCACCCACAGGCTCATGAGCTGTTTGCAGGATAGCCGCCCACTCTGCAGAAGCTGCTAACCCTGTATGTATAGGCGCTGAAAAGGGAGTAGAGCTTATAGCAGTCATTTCGTTTACTTGCCTTCGGGATTCCAGCCACATTTTGAGCCAGTACAGAACACTGTACAAAGCTGCATAATATGCCATGACCCACAGAATAGAGGAGGATGGCCAAATACTGACATAAACATCATCCATGTTCAGCCATTTCACAAGCAAAAAGGTCAGATCGTTTAATTGCTCTGCCGGCCACGCAAGAATACGAGCCCCATCCCTCCATAAAAAGGCGCTTCCCATCGCTACTGTACCCAATGGAAGCACGATATACGTAATAAGTGGTGCGAGCACAAAGTTAGCTATAAACGATAGCAGCGAAAATTGATTAAAATAGAATACCGTCATTGGAAACGAAACAAGCTGTGCCGTAATGGTTATCGCAATTTCACTGCCGAGCAGGAGAGGCCATTTGGCGAAAAACGGCTTCATAAGCGGCATGTAGATGAGCAGCCCACCTGTCACCATAAAGGAAAGCTGAAAGCTGACGCTTAGCAGGTAATAGGGATTCCAAAGCAGCATCAGCAATGCTGATATACTTAAAATGTTAAGCCCGTCTTTGAGCATACCTCGTCTAGCTGCAAATAACCCGATCATCGCCATAATCCCGGCCCTCACAACAGATGGAGAAGCACCTGTCAGCAGAACATAAGCTGGAATAAGTACCATTACGACGGTCAGTGATGTCTCGCGACTCACTCGCATCAGCTTGAGTAAATATAGCAGTGTAGCTGCATATACCGCCACATGCATACCAGATATTGCTAAAATGTGCGTTAACCCGAGCTGTGTAAATTCGTTGTACGTTGCCGGGTCCAGCTCATCTGTAACCCCTAGTACCAGTCCTTTCATATATCCTGCGTGATTAAGGGATGTAAATGCCGTTTCCATTCGTTGCCCTAGCTGCTCCCTAAGCTGATCATTCCACCTGAGCAAAATGTAACGGTTCCACAAGGAAGCTTGCTGCTTCTGTAGTGAAGTGGCTCCATTTCCTTTGAAAAGCCAGTGAACCTCTTGGGTGTGAAGGTATTTACTATAATCAAAGCCACCAAAGTTCCCAGCTGTGGCAGGAGCCTTCAAGCTACCATGTAATTGTATTGCATCTCCCCGCTGCCACGCTGCCGCTATTTGCTGTTCCTGCTTGGCAGCCAGCTTGATGTGAACGATAACCTGTTCAGAGATCGGTGCAAGCCGCTGGTTCTTGTCTGAATTACGTCCCATCTGATGGATAGCAGTGACTCTCATCTCAAACTGCGCTCGATCACCATCTACCTGCACCTCGGAAGCAATAAACCCTGCTGCTTGAACAGGCATGTCCTCCAATTTAGAAGCCGATATATGAAGTACGTCTGGAATGCTGCTCACATTATGCATATCATGCCAACTCCAATGGAATCCACCACCGCTCAAAGCAAGCCATAGCCATATCACATGCCGAACGGGAATTTTCATCAGTAGAGCTATAAGAGGAAGCATCAAAGTAACTCCCGTCCAGAGCATCAAAAGCATACGTCCAGAATAAAGGCAGGCTCCTGCACTTCCTGCTATCCAACATACGGTAAGGGTCAAAATAGGTCTAGTTAGAACAAATTTGGCCTGAATACAATCACCCCTATAGCAAAATACTACTTGCTGTCCAAACTGCAAAAAAAAGAACCCCTGACAGAATAGCATTTGTCAGAGGTTCTTCCTCGTTTACTTTTTAATTCTTAACATCCATTAACGTTTCCTTGGGAGGATGATAGGTTTCCAGCATACGGAAAGCAATTCCCTTTTCCTCCATCATGGCACGAACCTTGTCTGCATCTTTGGGATAGGGCCGATGGTATACAATCTCTACAATGCCGCTGTTCGCCAGCATATTGGCACACGTCCAGCATGGCTGGTCAGTAACATATACTGAAGAGCCTTCCCGATCAATCCGATCCGTGAACAGCAGCAGGTTCTGCTCCGCATGAATCGTGCGGACACAGCGTTGCTTTTTAACCATTTCCTCATGGCCATCATGATGAACAACCTCATACTCCTCCGTGATCATACAGCCTGCCTCAGAGCAGTCAGGTACTCCGGACGGTGCACCATTATAAGCTGTCCCCAAAAGCTTTTTACCTTGCACAAGTACGGCTCCGACATGACGCCGCGAGCAGCGCGAACGGGTAGATACCATATAAGCAATATCCATAAAGTAAGTGTCCCAGTCCTTGCGTACATCTGCACTCATAACCATCTCTCCCGTATAAACAAGTTAAAACGTATATCATAACCGCTAAAGTCATTCCCAGAGCCGGATACTGTAAGCTTGTAAAACTTACAAGCTGACGTAAGGCTTCATTTTCGCCAGCATTTTAGCACCGATGCCCTTTACCTGATCCAAATCGTTCACACGCTGAAACGGCCCATGCTGATTACGGTACTCCAAAATGGCTTTGGCCTTTTTTGCTCCAACCCCCGGTAGCTCCATTAACTCGTCAGTAGTTGCCGTATTGATGTTCACCTTTTTTTCACCGGATACGGATGTAGTTGCTGAATTTGCATTTCCAGCAGCGGGATTTTCGCCTACAGCAGCCGGTACACGAGCAGACTCCTGCATCGCAGTATGCTTCACATCGCCAGCAGCCTCGGTGCCTGTGCTGCGTTCCTGTTTGTCTGAAGCCTCTTTTACAGCCTGCTTTCCTTGGGTATGGTCGCTGTTACTTTGCGACTCATTTGGCTTTGACCCCACCGCTAATACCTGCTCCACCTTGCGGTTAAGCAAGGTCCACTCTTCTTGCGGCTCAGGGCGCTGCCCTCCGGCAAACAGAATAAGCCCACTCCCGATTACAGCAAGCGTTATCGCTGTTCCTGTCCATACGCGTTTCATGTTCGTATCGTCCCCTACTCCACATGGATTTTGGGAGGATGTAAACAACCTCCATACGGTTTCGCTGTGAGCTATTTTTCCAAAGAGAGGTACAACCCCGGGAACGATCTAACATACTCAGACATAAAATTCGTCATGTCGGTCAAGACCGGGTGCATACACTAAGAAGAATGACAGCGTCTATACCGCAAAGTATGAAAGGAGGACGTTGAACAATGAAAGTTGGATTTATCGGGACTGGCAGCATGGGAAGTCTGCTAATTGAATCTTTTATTCATTCGGGCGCACTCAAGCCGCAGCAAATATCAGCAAGCAATCGAACGCATTCCAAGGTAGCCGAGCTGGCCCGTCGTTATCCAGGTTTGCATGCAGCTCAAAGCAACCGTGAAACGGCAGCGGAAAGCAATATTTTGTTTATCTGCGTGAAGCCGCTGGAATCAAAAGCCGTAACGGATGAAATACGCAACGTCGTTTCAGAAGAGCAAATCGTCGTATCTATCACAAGTCCGGTGCAAGTACGTATTTTGGAGCATGCCCTGAAAGCCAAAGTATCCAAAATTATTCCGAGCATTACCCACCAGGTGGGGAGCGGAGCCTCACTATGTATCCATGGCAGCCGGATAACAGAGGAGGACCGCTCCCTTCTGGAAGAGCTTATGTCCCACATTAGCAGGCCGATTCGAGTTAAAGAGTCTTATACACGGATCACGTCAGACTTCTCCAGTTGCGGACCTGCTTTCTTGGCATTTTTTATGGACCAGTGGATTCAAGCCGCCGTTCAAGCCACGGGAATAGACCGTACGGAGCTATGCGGTCTGGCCGGTGAAATGATCATCGGCACAGGAAAGCTGCTCACGGAAGGCGGGATGACACCAGCCGAGTTGCAAGCCAGGGTAGCGGTTCCCGGAGGTATTACCGCCGAAGCCCTTGCACTGCTGGACAGCAGCCTGCACAGCGTCTTTCCCGAGCTGATACAGGCTACACATAACAAGTATGAGGAGGACATGCAAAAGGTAGATGTCTCCTTCGGCTTAAAGCCGATTAACCGGCAACAATATTAACCAGCTTACCCGGAACAGCAATCACCTTACGAACCGTTTTGCCAGCCAGTACCTGCTGAACGTTGTCCAGCGACAAAGCAAATGCTTCCATCTCTTTGGCATCAAGATCCTTGGCAATCGTTGCACGCTGCACGATTTTACCATTCACCTGCACGACAATTTCCACTTCGGCGTCCACCGTCCATGCTTCATCATAAGCAGGCCAAGCCGCGTAGGTAATGCTCTCGTTGTGCCCCAGCAGCTGCCACAGTTCCTCGGCCAGATGCGGTGCAAGCGGCGACAGCATTTGCACGAAATTTTCCATCGCTGCACGCGGCAGATGGTCTGCTTTATATGCATCGTTGGTGAAAATCATCAACTGGCTGATCGCCGTATTGAAGCGCAGCGCATCCAGATCCTCGGTTACTTTTTTCAGTGTTTTATGCCAGGTCCGCTTGAACTCATCACTTCCGCCGTCATTTGTAATTTTATCGTTCAGGCTACCATCCTCGGAAACAAACAGGCGCCATATGCGAGACAGAAAACGATGTGCTCCCTCAACCCCGTTCTCGTTCCATGGCTTGGTCGCTTCGAGCGGCCCCATGAACATCTCATAAATACGCAGCGTATCGGCGCCATACGTATTCACAATATCGTCAGGATTGATGACATTGCCACGCGATTTACTCATTTTTTCATTGTTATTGCCCAAAATCATGCCCTGATTAACCAGTTTGTAGAAAGGCTCCTTCGTTTCCACTACGCCGAGATCATACAGAACCTTGTGCCAGAAACGAGCATACAGCAAGTGAAGAACCGCATGTTCCGCTCCGCCAATGTACAGATCAACAGGCATCCATTCGCGCTGTTTCTCCTTGGATACAAGCTCTTTATCATTTTTTGGATCAATAAAGCGCAGATAGTACCAGCAGCTTCCCGCCCATTGCGGCATCGTGTTGGTCTCGCGACGTGCTTTCATGCCTGTCTCAGGATCAATGGTTTCTACCCATTCTTTTGCATTGGCCAATGGGGATTCACCCGTCCCTGAAGGCTTGATGTTGTCCATCTCCGGCAGCATGAGCGGCAGTTGATCCTCAGGAATCGTTTTGATCGTGCCATCCTCCAGATGAATTACCGGAATCGGCTCACCCCAATAGCGTTGACGGCTAAACAGCCAATCACGCAGACGGTAGGTTACTTTTCCCTGTCCTTTACCCTCGGCTTCCAGCCATTCGATCATTTTTGGAATAGCTTCCTCATTGGTAAGTCCATTCAGTGGACCTGAGTTGACGTGCGGACCATCCTCGGTGTATGGCTCATTAGCCACGTCTCCACCTTGGACAACCTCCGTGATTTTCAATCCGAATTTCTTGGCAAATTCCCAGTCACGTGTATCATGACCCGGTACAGCCATAATTGCGCCTGTTCCGTAGCCTGCCAGCACATAGTCAGCAATCCAGATCGGCAGCTTTTCACCGTTCACCGGATTCACCGCATATGCACCTGTAAACACGCCTGTTTTATCCTTAGCCAGATCCGTACGCTCCAGATCGCTTTTACGAGCAGCTTGCTCACGATATTGATTTACAGCATCCTTTTGCTCAGGTGTAGTGATGATTTCCACCAGCTCTTGCTCTGGGGCCAGCACACAGTAGCTTGCACCAAACAGCGTATCCGGACGGGTTGTAAATACCGTCAGCTGCTTGTCATGGCCTTCAATTGGAAAATGAACCTCTGCCCCGGTAGATTTACCGATCCAGTTCCGCTGCATATCCTTAATGCTCTCGGACCAATCCAGCTCCTCCAGATCATCCAGCAGACGATCCGCGTATTCGGTAATTTTCAGCATCCATTGACGCATTGGCTTACGGATGACCGGATGACCGCCGCGCTCACTCTTACCGTCAATCACTTCTTCGTTCGCCAGCACTGTTCCCAGCGCAGGACACCAGTTCACGGGTACTTCAGCTACATAAGCAAGACCGCGCTTGTACAATTGGATAAAAATCCATTGTGTCCATTTGTAGTAATCAGGATCAGTTGTGCTGATTTCACGCTCCCAGTCGTACGAAAAACCGAGCGATTTAATCTGGCGGCGGAAGTTATTTACGTTTTTCACCGTAATTTCACGTGGGTGCTCACCTGTATCTAGCGCATGCTGCTCGGCAGGCAGACCGAAGGCGTCCCAACCCATCGGGTGCAGTACGTTGTAGCCGCGCATTCTCTTATAGCGTGAAACAATATCCGTCGCCGTGTAACCCTCCGGGTGGCCTACGTGCAGACCGGCTCCAGACGGATACGGGAACATATCCAAAGCATAAAACTTCGGTTTGCCCGGCTCTTCCCCGGTACGAAACGTCTTGTTCTCATCCCAATATTTCTGCCATTTTGGTTCAATACTTTGCGGTTGATAGCCGTGCTTCGGCTGTGTGTCTGTCATTGTCATTTCCTCCTCAAACGGTATGCAACAAAAAAACCTCTGCATCCCGTAGCGTGTCAGCGCTAGGGACGAGAGGTTATATTCCCGTGGTACCACCCTAGTTAGCAGAAAGCGTTCTTCGCCCTCTACTCCCTTTGCACCTGATAACGGAGGTGATCCGATGCGGGTTAATAACAGAATATAAGCACCTGTATAAGGTGTTCCTGCGTTGGGCGCATATCTCCGAGGCGAGTTCATTTTGTGCTGTCAACCGGCTTGCACCACCCGCCGGCTCTCTACATGACCAGACAAAACTACTATTCCTCATCAGCGATTGTTTAACCGTTAATAATGGCACTATTATATTGAAAACCGCGAAAAAAGTCAAATAAGGACTACATTTGGTGCTAGACACCAACTTCATTCGTTTGCTACATGACACACGGAAGCAAATGTTTTATAATTAGCTCCGAGCCAGATTGAGATGAGTTGAGATGAGAAAGGTGAGATGAGACATGGCACAAATTAAAATTTACGGAATAAAAGAAGCACTGAATCCGATCAAGGAGCAACTTTCAGATGTGATTCACTCCGCTGTGGTGGATGCGTTCCAATATCCCTCCGACAAAAGGTTTCATCGTTTTTTCCCGATGAATCAGGAAGACTTCATATTTGCCCACGATCGCTCGGAGGCATACACCATTATTGAAATTAGTGTGTTTGAAGGCAGAACAACAGAGGCTAAAAAGTACCTCATCCAGCTGCTATTCCAAAGAATTAACGATTTAGGCATTGCCCCGCAGGATCTTGAAATTACTATATTCGAGACACCGAAACAGAATTGGGGCATTCGGGGTGTACCGGGTGATGAACTTCTACTGAACTATAAAGTAAATATATAATTTGAAGCTCTTATGCAAAAAGACGCCCTTCATGTCATCATGAAAAGCGTCTTTCTTTTTCCATATTCGCTGATGAAGCTTCACTATTTTACAGCAACATAAAAAAGTCTCGCTGCGTCATCCTCAGCTTCTACCCATTCAAAATCCGCATACACCTTCACATCACGAAAACCCGCTTTGGACAATTCTGCCTTCATCCAGTCCGGGTCATAGGCACGCTGTACATGAATTTCCTCGAAACGCTGGTACAGATCACGTCCTTCATTTTCTGCTCTCGCAAAAATGCTGAGATGATGCTCAATTTCACAGCGGGGCGTGTCCAGCGCACAGGTCCAGATATATGAAATAGAGCGTTCGTCCAGTACAAAGGGCTGCTCTTCATCATAACGCAAAAACGTCTGGGGATGATGTACATCAAACAAGAAGGTTCCACCAGGCTTAAGGCCCGCATACGTTCTGCGGAAAGTAGCCGTTATATCTTCTTCCTCGAGCAAATAGTTCAGACAATCGCAAAAAGAAATAACCGAATCCACGGGCTCCGGTAAAATCCATTCCCGCATATCCTGCTGCAACCAGCGGATGCTTCCCTCACGAAACAAGCGTTGCCCTTGCGGAGTAGCTTCCATTTTTCGACGGGCTACCGCCAGCATATCCGAGGATAAGTCGATACCAGCCACCTCGAAGCCCGAGTTAACCAATGGAATCGTAATGGAGCCCGTTCCACAGCCCAGCTCGGCCACCGTGTGCGGCATGCCGTACTGTTCCCAAGCCTGCCGTGCAAATCGCAACCAGTCCGGATACGGCATATCCTGCATCAGTTCATCATACACATAGGCAAACTTCCGGTAAGAAGCCATTTTTTATTCCTCATTCCCGTCCTTCGGTTTAGGCATTTTCTCCACCAGGTAGGTCCAGTTTTCCTTTTGTGTAACCAGTCCTTCCTTCATCAGCTTGCCCATCGCACGCTTAAAGGCGGATTTACTGATGCCGAACCGTTGCTTGATAATGTCGGCCGGGGTTGCGTCGGAATAAGGCATACCTCCGCCCGGGCGCTCTTTCAGAAAAGCGATCAGCCGATCTGCATCCTCATTACGGCCCACTTCCTTACGCGGCGACATTGCCAGATTGACACGACCATCTTCACGAACAAGTGTGACCCGTACCTTAACCTCTTCGCCCAAGCGAAGCATCCGGTTACGTTCCGAGGAATGAATCATACCAATAGCCCCAAAACCAAGCACACCTCCGTCTACCAGGACAAATGTGCCCATCTGAAGCGGCTTGTACACGGTCGCCTGCACCCACATATTTAGCCACGAATCAGGAGCATGGAAGCACAACGGGGCCAGCTCCTGCTCCCCTGCCAGCTTAGCCCGCAGTCTACCCTGCTTGTCATGCTCCATGATCGCATACACGTAGTCACCCACCCGAGGATGCAAATCCCGGTTCTCAGGCAGTTCGCGAATCGGCAGCAAAAGCTGGCGGCCCAGTCCCATCTCCAAGAAGCATCCCAAACGCGGATGCACATCAGCCACCTCAAGCCTTGCCATTTCGCCCAGCGACAAGAACGGCTTTTTCATGGTTGCAGCCAAACGGTCCTCTGTATCGTAAAAAATAAATACCTCCAACCGTTCGCCTACCTCAATCTCGCGTGTCAGCTCCGTATAATGCAGCAGCACATCCTGCTCACCAACGGTGAGAAAGTAGCCGAAAGGGGACACCTCACGATCCACCATAATGGTAACATAAGTACCAGCAATCAGACTCATACCTTCTCCACAACCTTAGCGTCCGACCAAAGTCGTTCAATGTTATAATATTCACGCTCGTCACGATGGAAAACATGCACTACGACATCTCCCAAATCCATCAGAACCCAGCGTGCGGAATCCATGCCTTCGATACCTTTGATGGCTACACCTTCATCATGGGCACGTTTGCGAATTTCTGTTACAATCGCCTGTACCTGTGTGTCCGAATTACCATGGCAGATGACAAAATAATCCGCTACCAGTGATACTCCTCGCAAATCCAGTGCAACAATATTCATTGCCTTTTTATCATTAGCGGCATCAACCGCAGTTTGCATCAATTGCTCATTAGTTAGGGTCATTCATGAACCTCCATTTTTCTCTGTTTTAGTTGTTGAATCAAGTCATTGCGCGCCAAGACCGTCAGCGGAAAAATAACCTTTTGCTTCTCCAGCAACAATGAAATCGTAGAGTCAAAGCCAGCGACAAGACCCTTTTCCAAACTTTTTTTGGCCTGTTTTCGGATTTGATCGACCCCGGGGAAATCACGGCCCGGCTCGATGTAATCAGCCAGACACACGACTTTGTCCAGCAGGCTCATGCCTACACGCCCCGACGTATGCCAGCGGATCGCATTCCGTATTTCCGGATCATCCACCCCGTAATCTCTTTCGGCAACACAGTACCCCACCTCAGAATGCCAGAGCTGCTTGTCATGCTCCAAAAGCTCCTGATCACATTCGGGATGACTGCGAATCACTTCTTCCATCTGCTGAACAGGCCAATATTTTGCTACATCATGCAAAATAGCCGCCAGTTCGGCCTTCTCCGGGTTCGCGCCATAACGCTTGGCAAGCTCCACGGAGGCATGCATAACACCCAGCGTGTGCTTCCAGCGTTTTTCAGGCATCTGACCGGATACGGTCTCCATCAATTGCTCACGGTTGTACTTCATACAAACCGCCCCTTGTTATATAGTCATGCACGCGGTCAGGCACCAGATAACGAATGGTGCGCCCTTCCGCAGCACGTTCCCGAATATCCGTCGAAGAAATATCCACCACTGGCATATCCGCCAGCAATATCTTGTCCTGCAAATAATGCGGCAACTCATGTAATGCAAGCTGGAAACCAGGACGTCTGACACCGATAAAGCAAATCCGCTGCGCCAGCTCCTCAATTCCCTGCCAATGAGGTAAGTAGTTCACCATATCCGCGCCAATAATAAAATAAAAATCCACAGCAGGATGCAGCTCCTGAAGCTCCTTGATCGTGTCAATAGTATAAGATACCCCACCACGAAGCACTTCAATATCCAGCACTTCAAAAGCGGGATGACCCGCCACCGCTTCTCTTGTCATCTCCAGACGCTCCGTGCCGCTCGCACCCGCCTGGTGCTTGTGCGGAGGGATATGAGAAGGCATAAACCATACTTGATCCAGCGCATAAGCATCTCTTGCCGCTTCTCCAGCCAGCAGATGTCCTATATGAATCGGGTCAAATGTACCGCCCATAATACCGATTTTCATAGTATTCTCCCCGCGTGTTATCCTCTTGGCAACTCGATTTGCTTGTGATCACGGGATTCCTTGTACAAAATAATGGTGCTCCCGATGATCTGCACAAGCTCGGAGCCTGTTTCCGCAGCCAGCTCTTCCGCAATTTCGTGCTTGTCGTCCAAACAGTTATTCAAAATTTGCACCTTCATCAGTTCACGTTTTTCAATTGCATCGTTGATGTGACGCATAAGATGCTCATTCGTACCGTTTTTTCCTACTTGAAAAACCGGGTCCAAATGATGCGCCATTGAGCGCAAATATCTTTTTTGTTTACCTGTTAACATGTATAATTAACCCCTTCATCACTACATATGCAATGCAGCATTTCCATAATTTTATTGTGAGATTTTACTTAAGACAGGCTTTTTAGCACAGCAGCTCTCATTTGGTCTACCGCCGGGGTAACTCCCGTAAAATACTCAAAAGCCACTGCTCCCTGATACACAAACATCCCCAAGCCTCCATGCACAATACAGCCGCGATGTTCACGGCTTTCACGTAAAAGCCTTGTTTCCAGCGGGTTATAAATCAAATCACTCACAATGGTTCCCTCCGGAATCAAGCTTGTTTCCAGTGGAAGCTCATCTGATAAAGGAGACATTCCCACCGAGGTTGTATTAATCAACACATCCACCGTTGCAAGCACGTTCTTCGCCTCATCGTTGGAATAGCCCGTTACTGGAATCGCTTCCGTCGTCCATTCCTCTGCCAGCAGCTCAGCTTTGTCACGTGTTCGGTTCAGAATAATGACCGATTCCGGCTGTTCCTCCAATAGAGCATGAATCACGCCGCGGGCGGCTCCACCGGCTCCAAGAACGGCAATTCTTACACCTTTCAATTCAACCGAAGTCTCTTCCTTGAGGGAGCGAACATAGCCGATTCCATCGGTGTTATAACCCTTGAGTCGTCCGTTGTCATTCACAATTGTATTGACGGCGCCGATAAGCCTGGCCCCTTCATCAATCTCATCCAGATATTTCATAACCTCAACCTTATGGGGAATGGTCACATTGACTCCGCGGAAATGCAAAGCCCGAATTCCCTTCACGGCATCCTCCAGCTGATCCGGTTTGACGTGAAGGGGAACAAAATTCCCTTCAATCCCCGCTGCCTGTAAAGCTATTTTATGCATAAGAGGCGATTTGGAGTGCTTGATCGGATCCCCCAATACACCTAATAGTACATGACCTTGTTCGGTCGCTCCAGACTCCGCGCTGTTCATCGTTGTTCTCCCCCATATTGCAAAATATTAGGCCGCACAAATACATGAATGGCGGCAGGAACCTGAACATGTTCCTTGCCGCCCCATAACATAGCTTACAACATCCGTTAAATCAACGCAGGCCGCAAAAGGACACGGATTCCCCGAGGGACATGAACCGCTACCAGAGCTCCACTATCGCTATTCACCCTGATCCATCCCAAACCGGAAATATAGATATCCGATGGAGCTTTACGGGGAACACGGAACTCATGTCTCGTCCATTCTGGCATTTCTGCCAATTGATCGCGCGTTGGCGGAGAAAGCAGTTCCCCGGCATGATCAGCGAACAATTGATCAGCCCGCTCCAGCTTCGTGCGATGTATTTTGAGCCCACCGTTAATGTAGCAGGTAAAGGATTGGTGCTGACCTTCTACAAAATCAAATCGGGCCATCCCCCCGAAAAACAAGGTTTGTCCGGCATCCAGTTGATAAGCAGCAGGCTTCAGCGGCTTGTCCGGCATAATGGCGCTTAAATCTCGACGGGAGACGATTTCGCTGAACCGCCAAGGGTACACAATACCCGGAGTATCAATAATATGCTTGCCGTCATCGAGTGGAATATTCACCATATCGAGTGTAGTTCCCGGGTAACGGGACGTTGTGAGTTCCTGCTCCATATCGCTGTAATCACGAATCAGGCGGTTAATAAGCGTAGATTTACCCACATTTGTCGCGCCAACCACATATACGTCTCGATTGCCGCGCAGCTCAGATACCACATCCAGCAAACGGTCAAAGCCCTGATTTTTTTTAGCCGAGCACAGTACAATATCCGCTGTCCGTAGTCCTTGCTCCTTTGCTTGCTTTTGTACCCAGTTAAGCACCTTGTTCCAATTCGTTACTTTAGGCAGCAAATCGGTCTTGTTCACAGCCAGTACAACCGGGTTGGAGCCTACAAAACGTTGCAGACCAGAAATCAAGCTGCCTTCAAAATCAAAGATATCTACAATGTGGATGACGAGCGCGTCCTTGTCCCCTATCTGGCTTAGCAGCTTTAAGAACTCGTCCTGATCTACTGCCACCGAAGACGTTTCATTATAGTTTTTGATCCGGAAGCAGCGCTGACAGATGACAGGCTCCCTTGTAAGCAATTTTTCGGGAATATATCCCGGATGCTCCGGGCTAGTGGTCTGCATGGTAATACCGCAGCCGCTACATTTGACAGCAGTTCCGCCATCAGGTCTTTCAGTCATTCTTCTTTTCCTCCTCAAGCCATAAGCCTTTCTTACGTAACCTTGCGAGCGCGATTCGCTCCAACCGCCGATTAAAGCGGGTCATGACTCCTTCATCATGGATGGATATCGGCAACACCAACACCGTATGCAATCCCAGTCGGTTGCCACCTAATACGTCCGTCAACATTTGGTCTCCGACCATAATAGTCTCTTCCGGAGTAAGCTCCATCATACGAATGGCTCTGCGAAAAGACGAGTTGGAGGGTTTCCGTGCAGCGTGTATAAATTCAATGTCCAAAGGTGTAGCAAACATGGATACACGGTTCATATTGTTATTGGACACGATGACAAGCTTAAAACCCGCCTGTTTGACCTTTTCGAACCAGGCCACCAGCTCGGGAGTCGCATTCGGCGCTTTTGCGCCGACCAGCGTGTTATCCAGATCCGTAATAATGCCGCGATATCCTCGAGCATACAAGCCCTCAAGATCAATATCAAAGACGGTATTCACCCGTAATTTGGGCATCAGCATTTCAAACAACGTCGGTCACCTCAGTTTCATACGACAAACTATACCATATTACTATGGCTTAGTAAAAAGCTATCCGCAACAAACGGACAGCTTTTTTACCAAGCTTAAAATAAAGTTTATAAATAGGCAGCATTCGAGCCTGAAGAAAATAACTAGTCTTTATCCTTTTGATCTGGCGCAGCTTTTCGTCCAGCTCCTCGTCTCGTCCATCCTTCTTTATGCAACAGGGAAGCTTGCTCTCGAACCTGACGCCAATCTTCTGCAGTCACTGAAAAGGGACTATAACGCGCTTGCTCAAACCGTCCGAGCAACTGCTGTAAAAGAGCTGCACGCTCCGGTGCTTCGATCGACCATCTGCCAACCGATTCTCGCAGCGTCTCGTGACTGGCACGCGCAAACCCCTTTCTTCGCATGTATCGTAACCAGTGCTCTGTTTCGACAATCACCTTTTCATCTGGAGTCAGCGGCTTTCCTCTGCGCAAGCGCAGCAGGTAAAAGTGGACATCTGCGCGAGTACGCCAGATAATATATGCAGCCCACAGCACAAGGATTGCAGCAGCTATAGCTATGATGACCGGATGAATCTTTAATCCCTCTTCTGAATGATTCTGAGGTGCTTGTTCAGACTGGTCTGGTTCAGGCTGATCTTTCACCTCGGGAGTATCAGGCGTTTTTGTATCCTCCTGTTCCGTAAGCAACGGCATATCAAAGCCCGGCGTAGCTTCTACAGGAATCCAGCCATACTCCCCCATATATATTTCTGCCCAGGAATGAGCATCCGCGTTGGTTACAGAGTAAGAGGACATATTTTCGTCACCATCGCTCGTTGCTGCTTCATCCGAAAACGTCTGCTGACCAGGCGCATACCCTTTGACCCAACGGGCTGGAACCCCAACCGAGCGAGCCATCACGACTAACGAAGTGGAATAATAATCGCAATAGCCCTCCCGGATTTCAAACAGAAAGGCATCTACAAAATCCTTGCTTCTTTTTCGTGAAAGGTTCGGATTATTGGTATATGCATAATTTTGCTGTAAATACCGCTGTAGCAGTCCGACCTTTTCATACGGTGTTTTGGCTGTTGCTGTTATGTTTTTAGCCAAATCGCGCACTCGCTGCGGCAATTCATCTGGAATTTGTAAGTAAGCTTCCTGTTTGTTTGCCCCATACAGATCACTATAGGTTTTTTTGCGCAGCTCTTTCTCGGGAATTACAGGCACATGGGATACAAGGGTATACGTTTTGGGATAAGCAGTTCTTCGGGAGCCTGGGCTCCAAAGCAGTTCTGCCTGTTCCGGGTTCCAGTGTAACCCGTTTGACTGTGAATCTCTGTCAACAGATTGAACACGATGTATCGAATAGGCGCCAAACAGCACCGGATAGCTCTGATCATTTTGCATCGTGATCGTCTGAACGACCTGCTCGGTCGAATGCCGCGTTTCCTGTGTGTTTTCCAGCTCTGCAGCCATTGACACATCATTCAGTGTTTGATCATCGTTGCCCGCGTCACTCCAGCCTGTACCCGAATACATCCGTTTCGATTCTCCCCGCCAATAGCTTCGCTGATTGGTCGTAATCGTCATAACGGGAGAATAATCAAAATTAAAACCTCCACCCAACCGATTATCCTGGCGACTATAACCCGAAGCAGTACTCATCCGCTGATTCATCGCCCCAGCTCCATTGTTGATCCCAACGGTACTAGCACTATTGTGCTGAGTCCACGCCGTATAGGGGTCCGTCAAGGTGGGCTGTACCTCAGGCATATTCACGCTAACCATGATAATCAGCGCGAAAATGACCGCGATATTGGCTGCGATTTTATATGGATAGCGGCGAATATGCCTCCAGCCTTGTGGATAATGCTGACGAAAATACTGCAAATGCTGCGTTACCAGCCAGCCCATACCGGCAAAGGCGATCCAAGCTACTTCCTCCCAGAGGACCGTTGGGGTGAATGAATCGAGCACCGCCAGCGCAGCAATATTGATACCTACAAATACGATAATCCGCTGCTTTGTCGTAACAATGAGCGGCACCATTTCAATGATCAGCCAAGCGATAAGAGAAAACCAAATATAAGGGGACATATTAGATATGAATTGATCCAAACGGTTGGCTACTCCCCCGAAAGGGATCATGATTGAGTAGGCCACGAGTGTCCGATATAAGATAAAAAAGAGCGTCGCCGCCTTAATGATAAATTCAATCCATGGTCGGAATGGCAGTAAAATTTTCACCAGAGCCAGCATCGTAATGGTCATTAATACAAGTGTTCTTGTCTCCTCCATCCACAATTCGGAAGCAAAGGACACCCATTGCATGGCAATAATTATAATCCACAAAAAGGTAAAGGCCAGCGCCCCGGAACCCTTCAATGATTGTAACCAGCTCTTCACAGTGTCCCTCCTCCCATCACAGCCGGGAGCTCTTCAAGGCTCGGAATATGATAGCCCTGTATTCCCCTTGTACGAAGCATGCTTATCCATTCTTCAGCTTTTTTCTCAGTGGAGCCTTCTCCGATACGGACGTGGCAAGGAGTCATCCCCCGGGTATCCGCCCAGCGAAGAAGCTCCAACGCTCGCTGATCCTTCAACGGGCTGACCAGCACAAAATAGCAGCCTTGCGGAAACTGGCGCACACTGCTCTCCACAGCAGCCATCAAGCTGCCTTGTGAAGTCACGTGTATGTCTACCAAGTGATGCATCATCCGTTGTCGTTCCATCATCTGCTCACTGGGCTGAAAAACTGTTCCCTTCTCTCCGGCCGTGCACAGACCGACCCCCATTCGCTCCCGTCCGCCATATTCCAGCAATGAAGCGGTAGAGGACACAGCCAGTTCAAACTGTTCGGCGTTTATATAATGCTTCGTCTGCAGATCCAGTACAAGCATGGTTTTGGGAACCGTTTCGTGTTCAAATTCCTTGGATTTCCAGCTGCCTGTACGAGCAGTCGCATTCCAGTGAATACGTGAAAAACGATCCCCATATACATAGTCCCGCACACCGTTAATTTGTGTCGTTTCACGCCGTGTCCGAGTTTGAACCGTTTGCGGCCCGGACATCCTTGAACGACGGTCATTCACCTGCCAATACGGAATGAATACCGTTCGGGGCAGGACTCGAAACTCACCGCGCGCGTTCAACCTGCCTTTGTGCTCTAGCAGGCCGAAGATGTCCTCACTGACACATTCAGTTTCCTCAAAATGATAGCTTCCCCGCTCTAAAGCAGGCGTCTGAAATGTAAGCTGTCCGCCCCCCTTCAGACTGGGAATGACGCTATCTTCAAACGACCAGGATTCACCCGTATGTCGCTTGAGGACCTCTCGGACAATGATATACGGCAACGGAAGAAAGGCGGGGATACGCAGACTCAGCATTACATGCACCTGATCTCCTGCATGCAGCAGCTCGCCAAACTCCGAGCCTTGTGAGAGCTGCCGGGAGCCCTGGACACGGCGAACCCCGCTCAGACCAACGATCCATAAATAAACGCCCAGCAGCGTTACCATGGATAACAGCATAACCGACGTCTTGCCACCCTGAAACAACAAATACAGCAGGCAAACCACCCATATGCCTATCAGAAGCCAGATGCGGCCTGACAGCCGGGAAAGCCTGTGCTTTCTTTTGACCATATTCATTCCTTAAGAACGCTCCATTCGTACGGGTACATGAACCTGCCGAAGAACAGACTGAAGCACGGACTTGGCGTTGGAACTGTCGAGACGCGCCTCTGGACGCAGCAACAAACGATGCGTCAGCACATACGGTGCCAGCGCCTTCACATCATCAGGCAGCACATAATCACGGTTGTCCAAAAAAGCATATGCCTTGGCGGCCATTACAAAAGCAAGCGCCGCCCGCGGGCTGGCTCCCAGCAGCACCGATGGATGTTCTCTCGTGGCACGCACAATATCAAGTAAATAGGACGTTACTGCCTCGTCCATATAGATTTCTCGGATTTCCTGTTGGATCGCAGAGATTTGCTCCATGTGGGCTACAGCCTTCAGACGGTCTGCCGGCTGACCCACCTGATGATGAAGCAGCATGCTTCGCTCCGTCTCCTTGTCAGGATAGCCCAGGCTGATTTTGAGCATAAAACGATCTAGCTGCGCTTCCGGCAGCATATATGTGCCTTCAAAATCAATCGGATTTTGTGTCGCACACAGCATAAAAGGATGAGGCAACATATGCGTTTCCCCATCCACCGTCACACTGCGCTCTTCCATCACTTCCAGCAAAGCCGATTGAGTCTTCGTCGTGGCCCGGTTAATTTCGTCCGCCAGCAAAATGTTGGTCATCACAGGACCGGGACGGAAATAAAAGCGTTCATCCCGTGGATGAAATATGGAAACCCCCGTAATATCACTTGGGAGGATATCAGGATTACATTGGACACGGCGGTAATCACCGCGCATGGATTTGGCAAGAGCCTTGATCATTTGCGTTTTTCCCGTACCCGGAACGTCTTCGATCAGAATGTGCCCACCCGCCAGCATAGCTGTAAGCAGTAATTTTATTTCAAAGGATTTTCCTAATATGCATGATTCCAGATTCGAACGGATTGCAGATACAATCTGCGCAGATTCTTGACGTACGGGCATAACTGAGTAAACCTCCTAGATAGCAACATGTTTCCTATTATTGTACATGAAGGCGGGCACAGAGTACACTTATCGCCTTTCCCATATCCTTCAAAATGTATCCTTCTTAGCATCATCCCGTGTGCACAGCACATCAAAAGCCCTCCGGTCATCAGACCGAAGGGCTAAGTAACACACATGATTACTTTACTTATCCCAAAGTATTACTTATCCTTAAGTACGCTAATTTTATATGCTTCCTTTTGGACGAACAAACAAGCATGCTAAGAATGAGAAAATAATCGCCGAGGAAATCCCTGCACTAGTCACACTAAAAATCCCTGTAATGACACCAAGCCATCCGTCCTTCTCCAATTCGGTTAAGGCGCCGTGTACGAGTGAGTTGCCAAAACTGGTAATTGGAATCGTCGCACCTGCCCCTGCAAATTTGATAAGCGGATCGTAGATCCCGATGCCATCTGCAATAGCACCTGCTACCACCAACGTACTCATCGTATGTGCCGGTGTCATTTTAAGCCAATCCATCATTAACTGGCCCACGACACAAATGGCACCGCCAACTAAAAAAGCCCATAGATAGATCATACTTGTCCTCCCGCTTCGAAAGCTACAGCATGTGCAACGCAGGGAATGCTTTCACCCTGCTGTGTAGACAAAGGAGATAGCAAAGCCCCGGTTGCCACAACCAGTACCTTTTTCAGTTCTCCCTTTTCAATCCGCTTTAACAGATGGCCGTAGGTTACCACAGCCGAGCATCCGCAACCACTGCCGCCTGCAATGACTTTCTTTTGCTTATTGATATCGTAAATCAGTAAACCGCAATCATTAAATTCCGTCTGATTCATATCGTATCCATCTTTTTTGAGCAGCTCCTTGGCAATCGGCAGCCCCACTGAGGCCAAATCCCCCGTTACAATAAGATCATAATAACCAGGGTCCCGGCCTGTATCTCGAAAATGAGACAACAGCGTATCTGCCGCTGCCGGAGCCATGGCTCCACCCATATTAAAGGGGTCTTTGATGCCCATATCCATAACACGTCCAATGGTAGCACAATCCACCACCGTACCTGACTTGGCATGTCCCACAACTGCAGCGCCAGAACCTGTAACGGTATACTGGGCCGTGGGAGGCTTCTGTGATCCGTATTCATTAGGATAGCGGAACTGCTTCTCCGCCGTACAGTTATGACTGGTCGTACCCGCCAACACATAATCGCCCGCCTCTGAGTCCACAATAAGCGCGGCCAAAGCCAAGCTTTCCATTGAGGTTGAGCAGGCTCCAAAAACACCCAGATAAGGAATGCCCAGCTTGCTGGCTGAAAAGGAGCTGCTGATAATCTGATTCATCAAATCACCACTGATATAAAACTGTACTTCCTCTTTGTTTAAATTGGCATTTATTAGTGCCAGCTCAGTAGAATGTTCAATTAGTCTGCGTTCCGCTTTTTCCCATGTTTTCTCGTTAATTTCGATATTGTCATAAATATAATCAAAATCTGTGGATAACGGCCCCTCACCTTCATCCGGGCCTACAACGGTAGCACTCCCAATGATGCGCGGTCTCGACTCAAACTTCCAGGTTTGTCCTCCCTGTCTTTTCATTAGTGATGGCCCCCCACACCGAGGATGGCATATATAACACCCACGACAAATGCGGCCACAACCCCGAATACGATAACCGAGCCTGCAAGCTTAAACATATTTGCACCCACTCCGAGCACCAGCCCCTCGGAACGATATTCCAATGCCGCCGAACACATCGAATTAGCAAAACCTGTAATGGGTACAGCGGTTCCCGCTCCCGCCCATTGGGCAATCTTATCGTAGACCCCGATGCAGGTTAATATGACTGATAGCAAAATCATCATGGATGAGGTCGGCGCAGAAGCATCTTTGGCAGAAAGGTGCATCCCTGCCATAAAAGCCTCCTGAATCGCCTGCCCAATCACACAGATGACGCCCCCAACCAGAAACGCACGCACACAATTGGCGAATACTTTTCTGGAGGGTTCATGCTTTTGGGAAACACTCTGATAGTCCTTCTCATTTATGGACAGCGGAGACGTGTTGGTACGAAAACCGCGCTGCCCGGATTTAGCTGGCATTATTCACCACCCCTTATTCGTAAGTTCCGCGCTTGGCGGTTCGGATTGCTTGGGTCTTTTTCATTATGAGCTTTTTGGGGAATCGTTATGTCAGGAAAATGATATCGTAGACATTCCGTAAAAATGCCTTCATACTGAACACATGACGACCACTGGTTAATTAATAAAGGAGTGAGAAATACATCATGGAATCAAAAACTTTGGAATTGTTTAAAACCTTAACGGAGTTCCCTTCCATTCCCGGGCACGAGCGTGAGCTGCGGGCGTGGGTTAAAGATCGTATATCCGGTTATACGGATGAAATTGTGCAAGATCGCTTGGGCAGTCTTTTTGGCGTACTACGTGGAGAGGAAAGCGGACCACGTGTAATGGTGGCTGGCCATCTGGATGAGGTTGGATTTATCGTGAACGGCATTACGGAAAATGGAATGATTCGTTTTCAGCCGGTTGGAGGCTGGTGGAGTCAGGCCATCATGTCACAACGTCTTCAGGTGCTGACCCCTCATGGGCCAGTTATCGGTGTAGTCGGCTCTGTCTCGCCTCATTTGCTTGATGAATCTCAACGCAGCAAGCCCATGGAGATCAAGCATATGTATCTGGATATCGGCGTTGACAGCCGTCAGGAAGCGCAAAATCTGGGGATCGTACCTGGAACGGCCATTGCACCGATCTGCGAATTTACGCCACTCGCGAATCCTAAAAAAATCATGGCAAAAGCATGGGATAACCGCTATGGTGTAGGCTTGGCGATTGAACTGCTGGAGGCATTACATAAGGAAAAGAACAAACTTCCTAATACGTTGTATGCAGGAGCTACTGTCCAGGAGGAAGTGGGACTCCGTGGTGCACGCACAGCGGCCAATCTTGTTCAGCCGGACATTTTCTTTGCACTGGATTGCAGTGCTGCCAACGATATGGCCGGTGATCCGAATACATACGGGCAGCTGGGCAAAGGCGCACTGCTGCGGGTATTTGATCCAGGTATGATTACACATCGCGGGATTGTAGAATATGTACAGGACATGGCGGAAACACACAAAATAAAATATCAATATTTTATTTCTACAGGGGGAACAGATGCAGGGCAGGTACACTTGAGCGGAATTGGCGTACCCTCTACCGTCATTGGCATTTGCGGACGATACATCCATACTTCCTCATCTATTATTCACACTGATGATTACGATGCAGCCAAAGAGTTGATCATCAAGCTGGTGCAAAATCTGGATCGTACCACGCTGAATACGATTATTGAACAAGCCTGAAGATGTAATATAGAGTTTCATCCTATTAAAAAACAGTCAAAACACGTATACGTGCATTGACTGTTTTTTTGATTTGATAGACCAGCATAGAAGTCTCAAATTAAATGCTTATAACGAAGCAAAGCAATAACGACAAGTACAGCTGTTAAAGCGATGCAGACGTTCTCTACCTTTGCCCCCTTGCGGGTTCCGGTACTCATCAGCTTAAACCGCAGCTTCCATTTGAAGGGTGGCAAAGGTTTAATACCGTTGTTCGTCAAGGAATCAGCCAGCAAATGCAGCAAGTACGCCATACCTCCCGCCAGCCATATGCTATCGCCATGCAGACGAGTCGTGCCATACAACAACGCAGCCCATGCCACTGTCCCGTAGACCGTGTGTGTCAATCCCCGGTGCGGGACAAGCGTACAGATGATCAGTAGACACCCGGCAATGTAATTCCATGGCGCATATGCTTCTCCATACCAGGCTAAGCCAATCCCAATTAAAAAGATAATGGCCTTGCGCATAGTTCGTGAAGGCATAAAGGAAGCGCTAATCATCAGCAAAGCGAGAACAAGATTCCACGGCGGTGGGGCCATATGGGTGAAAAATACCCAGCCGGCAGCCCCAATCATCAGAAGCTGTACGAGTCTAAGCATTTTCGTAGGCAACGCACGACTCACGAGCATCGAGTTAGGTTCATCAATATCCGGCAACAGTGAACCGACCACAGCAGCAGCCACCGCAGCTGGTGTCACTTCGTGTCCACTCAAAGCTAATACCGACAGGGAGACCCCGGTTCCAATAATCAAATGGGCTCTTCCCATCATGGTGCATAACATCCTTTCGTTGGTGCATACAACAGAGCTCAACATGACTCTATTAGAATCAGCATGATTCGATTGTATACGACAAACAAAAGGAGAACAATAGTTCGCTTATTCTATTTATAAGATATCCTCCAAAAGTCCTATTCCAAACATGCGCTTTCTAGTGCAGGCACTCCCTCCCAAAAACACAACATTTGGCCTATACCAATGTTGACAAAGAACTTATATTTTCTTCTTTTTTCCTTAAAGGCCTATTGTACAATTTTAAATATTATGTAATATAGTGTTTATATTTACTATATAAATCTATTAAATGAACAAGGAGGAAATGATTATGCAAAAAAAATCTGCATTCCGCAAGTTTAAAATTGTCGGTCTGACATCACTGCTCAGTCTTGTTTTGTTCGCTCTTCCCGCTTCAGCTGCTTGGAATGATACATATACGGGATATGCCACCTATACAGGATCAGGTTACTCGGGAGGGGCTTTATTATTGGATCCCATCCCTTCGGATGCCAAAATTACAGCTCTTAACCGCACACAGCTGGATTATAACGGAATCAAGGCTGCATTAGCTGGTGCCTATTTAGAAGTTCAAGGCCCCAAAGGAAAAACGACCGTATATGTAACAGATCTTTACCCTGAAGGTCCAAGCGGTGCGCTTGATTTGTCCCCGAATGCTTTCAACCAAATCGGCAATCAAATTGATGGAAAAATCAATATTTCGTGGAAGGTTGTCAAGGCTCCGGTTACCGGCAATGTCTCCTATCGCATTAAAGAAGGCAGCAGCAGATGGTGGGCAGCCATTCAAGTACGCAATCATAAATACCCGGTCTTGAAAATGGAAGTCCAACAGAACGGACAATGGCTCAATCTTGAAAAACAGGACTATAACCACTTTTTAGGCACTAATTTAGGCAACCAACCTCTCAAAATCCGGATTACGGACATTCGCGGTGTCGTACTGAACGATACCATTCCAGCTCTAGCGGAAAATGGCTCAGACGGAGCCTATATCGTTAAAGGTAACGTGCAATTCCCTGACTGATTATACAACCGTCATCTTTCCTTCTATCATTTGAACTGACAAACCCGGCCGGGAACCGACGCAAGCAAATCTGCGTACGGTGTTCCTGGCCTTTTCACGAAAAAGTCGCTATTGTTCACAAAAAATCGGTTTGTTCACTGCCCTGTTCACAGCAACACACGTATAATGAATACATAAAAAGGGTGTACTCAACAGCTATGTGCACACAGACAGGAGGCCGCCTGTCCACATGAGCAATTTCAAAAAGCATCACAAGCTTCACAGCAAATTGCTGATCAGCATCACGTTATGTATCACGCTTACGTTGCTGGTATCTACCACTGTGTATTATTTCTACTATATTCGAGTGGAAAAGGAGCAGGCATTCGAGGCCAATCACGGCAGCTTGTCATTGAGAAGCAAAGAGGTCATTAACATGACATCTATCGCTCAATCGTTGGCGTTTCAAATGTATCGCAGCAGTACCCTGTCCAAGTTGTTGTATTATCCCAAGCCCAATGTATATGATGTAACCGCTGCCATGAGTGAATTAAATAATTATCTCAATTCGATGCCGTATATTGAATCCATCTATGTGTATAATCCCAAAAGCGGAACCTTTTACATTGTATCCACACGAGGCCAAAATGGGTTATTCAGCAAAAATGAACTGGCAGACACAGATATCATTCGCGTACTGGATCATTACCAGGACTATAAACCATTCACACCTATCCCGCGCACGTATCCGCTGCTATCTTCCTCGGACTCCATAGCTGGAGCAGAGCAAGCAAGCATAGATATCGCAGCTTATACGTAACGCAATCAGCTCCAATGAAGCCATGAATTCGGCCGTGATTGTGAACGTGTCTGCGGCCGAAGCCATCCCCACATTAAAGGTTACTTTCAACGAACGGTACACATAAGTGTCCAGAATATCCGTCGTATTGTACAGCACCCCATTGTTGCCGATTAATTGATAAAATAGATCGAATTGTCCTTTCATAATACTGCCGAGCGCAAACAGCAGCAGCACGACAAACGTCGATTTGAGCATAGGGACGGTGATGTACCAGATTCGCTGAAAAATGTTGGCTCCATCCATTTTCGCCGCCTCATAATATTCGTCACTGATCCCCGTAATCGCTGCCAGGTAGATTACCATGCTGTAACCGAGATTTTTCCACAGATAGAACAGGATAATCAGAAAAATCCATACCCACGGTTTGTTGTATACATCCACGCGTTCACCACCGAATTGCAGCAGCAGCGTATTCAGAAAACCGTTATCATAATTAAATATGTTATACACGATCACGCTCAGAATAACGAAAGAAACAAAGTAAGGCAGGAACATCACGGATTGAGCGATTTTTTTAAAGTAACGCCCTCGCAGCTCATTTAGCAAAATAGCGAGAACAATCGCTAACACATTGCCAAATAAAATAAATGCTGCGTTGTATCCAACCGTATTCAATGTCAACTTCGTCAGCGTGCCGGATTGCCATAGAAATTGAAAATTCTGAAGTCCGACGAACTTGGCATCGAACAAGCTGGTATTGAAGTCAAACTGGGTAAATGCATAATAGATGCCCACCATTGGAATGTAAGAGTTAATGAAGAAAAACACCAAGGTCGGCAGCAGCATCAGAAATAATATCCGATTACGAATCAATTCATGGAAAAATCCTTTTTTCTTACCGCTTGCCAGCCTCCTCTCGTTCAGACGGGAATCTGTGGTAAGCATAGCGGAACTCTTAGGTAAAGGTTGATTCAATGTGAGTCACTCCCCCTCTGTATACGTTACCGACAACATAGCTTGCAGCATCGCCGCCGTATGACCTTATTTTATGTAAGCGCATTCAAATCGAAAAGTGAAGCCTTGCATGCTTCATGAACAAAAGAGTGTCCCAAGGAGTGAACAATTCAGATATTTGTGAAGTATTGTGTAATATAAGGCGCCAGTTAGACGCCTCACCCCATTCTGTACCGCCGCTTCATACAGCTTATAGGCTCCGCTTACATTGCCAGACAGCACTTTCCCGAGAAAATCCCCTTCATCCTTGATCCATGCAAAATGCAGTACCGTATCCACTCCACGTGTCAGCTCATCCAGTCGTGCTGCATCATGTATGTCCATTTTGACAATTCCTGCCTCATCATCCCTTTTCAAGTCAGCGGCGGTGATTACATATTTCCCTCCGCGTTTCAGCCCTTCATATGTTACCTTCCCAATTGTACCCGCCGCCCCCGTTATCAACAATTTGCGTTTCATGGTCTGCTGCTCCCTTCCTTGATTGGCTGTATGCTGTCATCCATATCTTAATCTTAACCAACTCCTTAGGTAGGAAACCACTTTAACAAGGCAACTGGCTGTCTTGTTAAAGTGGTTAACGGTCCGGCTGGTTACTCAACCGGAGCTATGAGTTCCTGCGGATCAGAAATTTTACGATCATAATCACGGATGCGGAAGGTAAGCGGCTGTGGATAATGCTTATCCACAGTGTAGTAGAAGAAGCTGGTATCGTATTTTTCCTGTGATTTATATACATAGACTTCGTTTGACCAGTCATATCCTTCAGTAAGCTTGTGTTCGGCATGATTGCCATCCGTAAAAATGGGATCGAGAGAAAACGTACGGTGTTTTTGTCCGTTATGGGTAAGCTTCAGTGCAAGTACCTGAGCTCGAGCTCCCGCAGCAAGCCCTGATTTTTTTTCTGCCGGGAGTGTCACTAACGAGACGGAATCATCCGGACCGGCAAGAATTTGGTTTTTATTCATGTCGACAACTAATGTTGACTTCGCTTTTTCAATCCCGCGGATTCCTGAGGTTTTGAAGCGGATCGATTGTATATGCAGATCTTCCGCACCATCATAATCTTTGAACAGTGTCGTAATCCGACCATCGGAACCGCTAAACGTCGGCATCAGAGTCGAGGAAAATAGGTATTCTCCCCCTGACTTGGATGTTAACACCAGGTTTGGATTCAGCAGCTCATGAATATCAAACGTATTCCTTTCATCATAACGATAAACGAGGCTTATCCCGGCCGGGGACACAACTGCCTTTTCCACGTCAACCTTTTGACCGGCAATTTCCATTGTATTATTGATGCTGAATACGCGATCGTTAGACACCAGCGATTGAGGTGCAAGCTCAAAATTGAGGCTAAAACGGCTTTTATTTTGGGTTTTACCATCAAGAAGGGCTGGGTCCTTAAACGCAAAATGAACCGGATTTTTAGGGAAATTGATATTTGTCGGTAAATCCTTGCTCGTCCGTGTAGGGGTCGACGTTGCGTTCAACTGCAATTTCAGCGTATCCGCTTTCTTTGCTACATAAAATTCCATGATCCCATAGCTGATGCCGGGCCCAAACTGATGGAGTGATCCTTTCGTCATTGCCGAGCGTGTTCCATTGATGGATGACACGTCGATTTTAGTAAAACGGGCTAAGGCTGGCTTTGAACGATCCACCAAGGAAAAATGATCCAAATCGACGGGCGTTGTGCCTTTATTTTCAAAGCTGAAAAGCACGGTAATCCGATCACTTCCGGCATAAAAACCGTTTATCGTGAGTTTACAGCTTCCTTGTACTTGAGCGATCTCCAGCGATTGTACCGCATTGAGTTCGAAAGCGCTACGAATGGCTGGCTCCCGCTCGGCCAGTAATTGAAAGCCGCTGAATTCCTTTGAATCCAGTTGAATGGTGTGATTGCCCGAATGAGCTGCCGACTGTCCTGCGAGGGGTACCATACCATGATGAACGGCAAAAATGGAGCCTAACACGGCTGCCGCTCCCAGTATGGCTGTTCCCAGCAATCCTCCTTTTTTTCTTAATCCCTTCTTTTTTCGTTGTCCCTCCGCAATCCCCCGCGAAATCGCAAAGTCCAGTACACTATCATCTATTCTTTTTTCCGCAATCTTCATTTCATGACTGGCCGTCATTAATAAACTTTCTTCCTCACGCATGGTTAAGCCCTCCTTCTGCAATTCCCATTTTGCGTCTCAATTGCTTTAATCCCTGATACACCCAACTTTTTATCGTTCCCTCCGGCTTTCCGAGAACAAGTGCAATGTCCGGTATCGTCATATCGTGCATATACTTCAGAATCAGAACATGCCTGTGTTTGGGCTTCAGTTTGGCGAGCGCATTTTGCACATCAAGCATGCTGTCACTAACCATCTCATTCGTATGGATATCAATGTGACCTTCCGTCAAAACAAGCCTTTTACGGCGCCTCTGTTCATCAATACAGACATTGATGAGAATACGGGTCACCCAGAAATCGAAACTGTTCGCATCTTTTACATGCTTGCGCTTCATCCATGCTCTGCAGGTGGTCTCCTGTACCGCTTCGACCGCGTCCGCTTGATTCCGCAAGTAGCTAAATGCGATACCGAACAATCTTCTTTTTTGCGCTGATATTTTCTGAAAAAATAGATTTTCCTCCACTCCTGTACTGCCTCCATTTCCAATGTGCTACATGTTTTCTCCCTTGAATCCATCCGGTTACACCAGATTGATCTTTAGCTACAGGAAAGACGGTACTCCTGGGCAAATCGTTTTATGGAGCTCTATCTTTTTGGATTGTCCTTCCTATACTATAAAAAATGCACCCCCTAAAATGCATCGCTTAGGCCCCATAGGAGTCAGCAAGTCAAACGTTCACTTTACTGTGCTTCCTGCTGCATATAAAAAAGGACCCTGCCACCTTTGCAGAGTCCTCACTTGTTACTTCTCTATCGTAATTATATTCAAGCCTGTCGCACTACTTTCGCTCTACGATTAACCAAATAAATGCTAAGCCCGATTAAGACCAGACCGATGAGCAGGAAAGCCGTAATCGCTTCCCCCAGCACCAACGAGCTGACGAATACCGAGATCACAGGCACCAAGAACGTATAAGACGCCACCTTACTCGCATCTCCCGAATTAACAAGTGCGAAATACAGCAGCCAGGAAAGCGAAATTCCCAGCACCGTACCGAATATTAGCCCTGACAAATACGGTACATTCCATACAATATCTGACCAGCTTTCCGTCACCGTTCCGACTCCCGTCAACACGATGCCTCCCAGTGTACATTGAAAGGCAACCAGCCACAGCGAATCCACACGCTGGTTTACTTTTTTCACATATATCGTTCCCAAAGCCCAGCTGACGGCTGTAATAATCGCGATGATCACGCCCGCCACAGCCACATGTCCTGAAAAGCCTCCTACACTGACTGCTGCAACGCCCAAAAATCCGATAACCAATCCAGTTACCTTGAGTCCAGACATCGCTTCACCCAGCCACATCCAGGCAAAAATGCCGACCAGTACGGGCTGGAGGTATACCAGCACAGAAAACAGCCCGGATGGTACGTACATCAGCCCCACCGTTTGCAGACCATAGAAAAGTACCACATTAAAAATACCGGAAATGGCATACACCCGCCAATTTTCTTTCCAACGGATGCGATTCCAGCGAGGCGCTAAAATCGCCCCCAGCAGCAAACCTCCCAGCAGTGTACGTAGTCCTGCAAACAGAAGTGGAGGCGTGAATTGCAGTGCCACTTTATAGATGGGCCAGGAAATGCCCCATAATACAACCAGCAGCGCGATCATCATCATTCGCTTGGCTGTCGTCAACTCTCCCATGATGCTCTCGCTCCTCTATGAAAAAATCATTAGATTTTATATTTTACCCCTATAAAACAACTTTATCAAACAAAATATGTGCGTTTTTCGGGTTGAGGAATCCATGCAGTTGTCTATGTTACAATATACCAAAAAGAAAGATAGAGCTTATAAGGATAGGAGGTTGTCTGCACTTGATTTATATCATCAAATTTTTGTACAGCTTCGTGCTCCCTCCCGGTTTGTTTATTCTCGCTATGGCTGGACTTGTAGTCTGGTTATGGAAACGTACACGTAAACCTGCTATCGTGCTGCTTGTGGTCACATTGCTGCTATATGCTTCCTCCACCAATTGGGTTGGAGATTCGCTAATCAGCAGTCTGGAAAAGCAGTATCCACAGCCTCGCACCATTCAAGGCGATGTCATTGTCGTGCTGGGAGGCGGAGCCACAGCGGGGACCCCGGACATCAATGGACAAGGCAATCTGCTAGGCTCTGCAGCCAACCGACTACTCACTGCAGCCCGATTGCACGAGACAACAGGCTTGCCGATTCTTTTTTCGGGTGGACAAGTGTTTGGTGACAGTGGTAATGAAGCGGATATTGCCCAAAGGCAGCTTCTCGGACTTGGTATTCCGGCAAAGGATATCCTGATCGAAAACCGTTCCCTGAACACACAGCAAAATGCCGTATTTACAGCTCAAATTTTGAAACAGCATCAGCTCACAAAACCCATTCTGGTGACCTCTGCTTTCCACATGCCACGTGCTGCGCTGGAATTTCAGCGTGCAGGCATGCTGGTCACACCTTATCCGACCGACTATCTGGCAAGTGAAAATTTATCACTGTATGCCGCCAAGCTCTCGCCGTCTGCCGGAGCCATGTCTACAACCGCAACAGCCCTCAAGGAATATCTAGGAATTTTGGCATTAAAGCTTAAATAATGGGGTGCCTATGGTGTAACAGCACACACGAACAAGCGTCTTGGCCCGCAGGGTGTATAATCCTGCAAGCTGTCAAGACGCTTGATTTTCCATTACATTTCCTTAGGTAAGAAAATTTCCGATATTTGTTCTTCCGAGATCACCTTAAAGCCTTCTTTTTTTAGCAAAGCCGAGGTTACTCCATTACCCGCAATTTTACGGTTTTCGAATGCCCCGTTATAGATGGCTACTGATCCGCAGGACGGACTGTTTTCTTTTAAAACGATAAGAGTTGCGTTAACCTCTCTAGCTATGCTTAAAGCCTCGTATGCACCTCTAATGTACATATCACTAACATCGTTACCCGAGAACTCGACCACCTTGGCTGTACCGTTCAGCACATCCTCTCCCGTCCCTCCAACAATTTCGGCAGGCTCTCTCGGAGTCATAAAGCCCCCCAACAGCTCAGGGCAAATCGTCATAGCCTTCTGTTCATCTACCAGCTTCTGAATATGTATATCCAGGCTATCCGTACCGTTGTATCGTACCTTCATGCCTGCCAAACACGAGCTGACTAAAATCATTGATTTCCTCCTTGAGCCCACTGCTCTGTTCGCAGCTTAAGTAGTTTAAGTATAAACAAATTTTCTCCTTGCGTCATTGTACGAAAATTAAACTTCGGGAATGTACTCAAATAGGATAAATCCGTAAATTGTTATGAAGCAGTTTTAAGAGTACAGGCACAGTTGGGCACCTGCCCACATACAATAAACAGACCGCAAGCCCGGTAAGTAACAAAGGCTGGTAAGTTCGCAACTACCTCAGGAGGTGTCATCCGTGCCCGGACTATTTAGCGCTATAGCTCTGTTCATCAAGGAATTGACGTTACTCGTCTCTTACGTGAAAAACAACGCCTTTCCGCAGCCATTGACCGAGAAAGAGGAAGCACGACACCTAAAGCTGTTTGCCGAAGGCAATGCACATTCCCGCAACACACTTATTGAGCATAACCTGCGGCTGGTGGCTCATATTGTGAAAAAATTTGATAATACAGGCGAAGATCTGGAGGATCTCATATCCATCGGCACGATCGGACTGATTAAGGCTATCGAAAGCTTTCAGACCGGGAAAGGCACAAAGCTGGCAACGTTTGCAGCCCGTTGTATAGAAAATGAAATTCTAATGCATTTAAGATCTCTCAAAAAAACACGCAAAGACGTATCTCTGCATGATCCTATAGGAACGGACAAAGAAGGGAATGAAATTACCTTAATTGATATCCTCGGTACCGATACAGACGATATTGTAGATAAGGTACAACTTAAAATCGAAAAGAGTAAAATCTATCGCAATCTGGATATTTTAGATGAGCGTGAAAAAGAAGTGGTAATTGGTCGATTCGGACTGGAAGCCGGAGGAGATGAACGTACACAACGCGAAATTGCCCGAGAACTCGGGATTTCTCGTTCGTATGTATCACGGATTGAGAAGCGTGCACTAATGAAATTGTATCATGAATTTTACAAGCAGAAGGGGTAATAAATCAGGAAGCTTTCATACTGGGAAGGACACGATGCTGGTAGCGTTCCTGAAGAAAATGAAGTGAGCAACCATTCTCTTCTTTGAGAAACAGTAGATAATGAAATACAGGAGCCTGACCATCAACGGTCAGATTCCTGTTTTTATCATGCAGTTCTAAATGAAGATATCCCATTTCTGAAACGAGGCAATCGTACACTTTCCACTCGCAAACGCACGAATACCCGTTGATTCCAGTCCAGGATACAGATTGCGGTAAGCTTCCCCTTGCGCAGCCATCCGCTGCGGGGACAGCATAAATACGTGCCGGTTGCCAAGCGGAAACAAATCTGGACACTCCCAATTGTCGCCGAAGCGTCCGTCACTCATAGCCAGTACATTGACATACGTCCAGCTTCTCAGATCTTCAGAACGGTAAAGCAGTACAAGCCCGTTCCCATTGGCATCATTAGAACCAATAACGGCGTAATATTGGTCTTTCGTGCCTGATCACCTTAGGGTCACGAAAGTCCTTGCGGCTGGCCGTGTCCGGTATAGCGTCATAACCGATGACCGGGTTGCCCTCCCACTTTCCGAACGTTACGCCGTCTTCCGATACTGCGATTCCTTGTGACTGCTTGTAATCCTGATCTTTGACGGGCCCGGTTACAACATGCCCAGTATACATCAGGACAAGCTTCCCGCCTCGCTCACAGGAGCCAATTCTAGTTTGTTTGATAAGACCTCCTCCCCCTACAATTATTTAATCGAACCTTGCATAACACCCTGAATAATATATTTCTGGGCGAACAAATAGATGATAATGATAGGAAATATCGTCAGTACCAAACTTGCCATCAGCGGACCGTAATCCACTGTATAGGTTCCGTAAAAGTTGTAAGTGGATAACGGAAGTGTCCTTTGCTCCGGATCAACCAAAATAAGGGAAGGCAGCAGAAAATCATTCCAGATCCACAGCACATTGAGAATGGAAATGGTGGCTGTCGTAGGCATCAATACCGGAAACACGATCCGGAAGAATGTCTGAATCCGCGTGCAGCCGTCAATCAGCGCCGCTTCCTCCAACTCCTTCGGAATGCTTTTCACGAATCCATGATAAATGAAGACGGCCAGCGAGCTGCCAAAACCTATATACATATAAATCAGTGACCACTTGTTGTTCAGCAGATCAAGTGAGCCGTAAATTTTCACCAATGGAATCATGATGGCCTGAAACGGAATAATCATGGAAGCAACCATTAGCATAAACGTATATTGATTGAACTTGGTGTTGTTTCTGACAAAATAATGAGCCGTCATCGCCGCGAACAGTGAGATAAACAAGACACTTAACACTGTTATGACCAAAGAGTTGGTGAAAGCATCGACGTAATTCATTTTATCAAACGCATTCACATAATTAGCCATATTGAATATCTCTGGAAGCGATAACGGATTGGAGGTAATGGCTATGTTTTCCTTGAAAGAATTGATCAGCAGAAAAACGAATGGCACGATGAACAATATGAGCACGACTGTCAGAACAATGAACTTGATGATGAAGGAAACGGCTTTTTGACTTGTCATTATGCCTCCACCTCCAACTTCTTGCTAAAATAAACCTGAAGCAGGGTGATGAGAGCAACCATCAGGAATAGTACGAATGCTTCCGCCTGCCCCACACCATAATCACGGGAAAGGAAAGCCTTTTCATACACATGCATCGACACCATTTGAGTACTGCTGAACGGTCCGCCTTTCGTGAGCGCAAGGTTCACGTCATAGACCATAAATCCGCGCTGCAAGGACAAAAATATACATACGATGAAAGAAGGAACCATCAAGGGAAGGACCATTTTCCGCAGTCTAATCCAGCTGTTCGCCCCATCAATGTTTGCAGCCTCCATAATATCATTCGGCACACCGGTCAGTCCCGCGATGTAAATGACCATCATGTAACCCGCGTTCTGCCACACAGTTACAATCACGAGTGCCCAGAAAGCTTTGTCGGGATCAGCCAGCCAAGTTGTGCTGAGTGACTGAATGCCAGCATGTTGTCCCAAGTAGACAAGTACGTTGTTGAAAATAAACTGCCAGATAAAACCGAGTACAATGCCGCCGACAAGGTTGGGCAGGAAAAATCCCGCCCGGAAAATACTCTGTCCCTTTAACCCTTTTGTCAGCACATAGGCCAGCATAAAAGCGATAACATTGATAAGAACTACGGTATAAAACACATATTTGAGCGTCAAGCCGAACGATTTCCAAAACTCAGTATCCCGAAAAACGGCAAGGTAGTTTTGGAGACCCACCAGCGATAGTGTCGTGGAAATACCGTCCCAGTTCGTGAACGTCAAATAGATGCCGTACAAAAACGGAATGATCATTACCGTTATGAAGGCCAACAAGGTTGGACCAGTAAACAGCAGCCGTGACCGGAGCCGGTTCCACACTCCCTTTTCAACAATCATGATGATCCCCCTCTTTACTCCGGGTGGTTTCGAGAAAAACTTATTTTACGTTTTTCCAATAGTCTTCGATTTCTTTTACCAGTGTTGCGCGGTCGCCCTGTTTCGCCAGATATTTCTGCATGGAAGAACCTACCTTGGACCAGTGGTCAGCAGGCAGTGTACTCATCGACTGCTCTGACTTGCCTTTTGCGATATAATCCTGGATGGACTTGCCAAGCGGGTCGGCCGCAGGTAATGTAATATTTTTGAACGCCGGGATAATGTTCGCTTTGTTCACGAGGAAATCCTGGCCTTTCTTCTCGTAGACAATCCAGTTCAGGAACTTCTTCGCCGCCTCCTGCTGCTCCGGCGTAGCCTTCTCTTTGTCAATAACAATGCGTTTGGATACAGCGGACGAAATCTCCTGATTGCCGTAGTCATTGGCATTGTTGCTGATCGGTACAGGCAGGAAACCATATTCTTTGTTAGCGGTATCAAAACCACTGATTTGCGGCCATGCCCAGTTGCCCATGAACCAGATGCCAACTTCACCTTTGCCAAGCAGCTCTGGTCCGCGTTCATAAGTCCCTGCCAGCGGGGAAGCCTGATCGATATTGTATTTCATCATGACGTCAAATGTATCCATAAGTCCGTTAAATACCGGATTGTTAGCCAAGTCGGCTTTGCCCGCTTTCAGTGACGCTATGAACTTGTTCACTTCAGCCATGTCTTTGTTCTGACCAGCATAAGCAAGAGGCAAATAATGAGCGCCCAGGGACCAGTCCATTGGAGATATTACCAGTGCTTTCTTTCCGGATGCCTCTATTTGCTGAAACAGTTTTTCAAGGTCATTTCGGGTTTTAATTGTGGCAGGATCAAAGCTTCCACCTACTGCTTTATCAACAACAGCTTTGTTGTAAATGAATCCGTAGCCTTCAACAGCCAGCGGAAATGCGTAATTCTTACCATCAAATGTCGTAGCTGTAGTTGCGTTCTCAACAGTGTCCGCATTCCACTTTTCTCCGCTCAAATCAAGAATACGGTCCTTGAATTTCTCGACATCGCCTGTATCCAGCATGATCATGGTCGGTGGATTTCCGGATGCATACAATGCAGAGGCACGCTCAAAAGGTGACCCACCGGTCGGAACCGGCTGGATTTCAACCGTGATGCCCGGATTGTCTTCATGGAATGCCTTGGCGGCATCCTCCAGCTGTGTAAGGATCTCACCTTTGGAATTCAAAAGCGTAATTTTCACATTTCCCGAATCCGCTGATCCTCCTCCAGAAGCCGAATTACCGGAGCTTCCGCATGCGGACACTACCATAACCAAAAGAAGCAGCATTACCATCCATTGAACTCTTTTGAATTTCCTCACTTTGTCATCCCCCTTGTTCTTAGTTGCTCTGATCATCTAAATAAAACGCTTACAATTGAATTGTATGTCAAAGGGTTGACTTGTGTCAATTGTTTGACATATTAAACTTTTACATGTACTTAAAAAAAATCCGTCTCCCCTTGTTAGAGGAACAGATTTCAGTCAAGTCATTGAACGATCAATCAGTTCAACAGGCAGCAGATTAACAATCTGCACCTGTTCTCCCTCCGGTTGCTTATGAGTCTGCTCGACTCAAGGCTGACGTTGTCTACAATCGGCAGTCTTAACGACGTAGGTTCCGGCCTCAGCCAACAAGGTTCTGATCGTGCTCGTGACAGTCGCGGCTATCGCTTCTTTTTCAGTGCCCAATTATATGCTGACCTTTATATGATCTTAGGTATAATCCTGATCGGAATTGCTGCGCAGCTCAACATTTTGATTCTTTCCAAAATAGCTTACTTCTCGCTATGCACAAAGAGGCTATGAGAGTTCCTCAGACTCCTCAAAATTTATCGCGGACAAGCTCCGTCACTTTCTGCTAACCTGGTTGAAAATACAAGGCATCATATGTTGATTTAACTATATTCCGGTCATAAAAGTCGTAAATCATTTGAGGTATGTTCAAAGCTGACGATCACTGAACTGATGCGCAGTTAGAGTATAACGAGGTTATTAATAAATTTTATCGTTTCATCATCAAATAAAGTAGAAAAACCTTGATCCATCAATGTTTCTGACAATCAAGGTCCCCACTCTATCTCAAAACTGTTTTTTATAAGACGGATTGTCAAGCCAAGTGCGACAGTTCCTGTGTGAAAGATTCGTGAGCGGTTTTCCACCCCAGGCATTTTCGGGGGCGATGGTTGATTAAATCTAGCGAGCGCTCCAATGCCACATCGGATACTTGGGCAAAGTCTGTGCCTTTAGGAAAGAACTCTCGAAGCAAACCGTTCGCATTCTCATTCGATCCTCTTTGCCAGGAAGAGTATGGGTCAGCAAAGTAGATCTGCACGCCATGTGTGGTTTCCAGGTTCGCGTAACAGGCGAACTCTTTGCCTCGATCTGCAGTTGCTGTTTGAAACACCCCAACAGGGTACTGAGAAGCCGCTACGCCAAAGGCAATCTTCATCGACAATGCCGTTCGATCGGGCATTTGAATCGCGGTGTACAAACGGGTTTTCCGTTCAATGAAGGTTGCCACACAGCCTTTGCTTTTCCCACGACCAGACACCACCGTATCTAGTTCCCAGTGTCCAAAGGTGTCCCGGGAACGGATCTCCTTGGGGCGTTCGGAAATCGACTTACCCACGGCAAACTTCCCTCGTTTTTCAGCAGGCTGTTGCCGTTTACCTTTGTGCCGTAGCACCTTCACGTCCGCTTGGGCAAGGCGGCCTGCATAGAGCCAGCGATAGATGGTTTTGCAGCACACGGTGGACTGGCCTTCTGCTCTAAAACGCTCCACGATCTGCTCAGGTGACCATGTCGCATGCAACTTCTCTTCGAGCTCTACCGCTTGTTCCTCTGTCCATTTGCCTCGGGGTACAGAGGCTCTACGGCGCTGCTCGTAAGCATGTTGGGAGCGCTGTGCATCGTAGGGCTCTAGCTCAGCATTCCGACGAATTTCCCGGCAAATGGTCGCATGATGTCGCCCCAGCTCCTCAGCGATGGCTCTTGAACTTTTCCCTTGCTGATGCAGGATTTCTAGCTTGCTTCGTTCGATTATGCTAAGATGTGAGTAGCTCATGGTGGATTCTCCTTGTGTGAATGTGGGTGTAGGAACTTTCATTCTACACGAATCCGGCCATGGGCCCTTTTTTATTTATTTCCAGCAGGTGTCGCACTTCATATTACAATCCGTCATAAAAATTCTCATTTATTAATTTCATCTGCTCAACTATAACAGTTACTCACATTCATTCTGCTATTTCATTTGAAGCATGTTATAAATCATCTCAGCCGCTTCCGCACGTGTGACTTCCTGTTTGGCACGGAAGCTTCCATCCGGATATCCTTGTACTAGTTTAATTTCGGTTAGACCAAGTACATCCTTTCTGGCCCACTCCACAATTTGAGAGGTATCTGAGTATACACTGCTTTCATGTTGTGGTGTAGCCTTGATAACGTTATTCACCATTTTAGCCGCCTGCTCACGGTTTATGACCCGATCCGGACCAAATTCTCTATTACTAAACCCGCGAGCGACCTGATCTTTAATCGCCGTTTTAAGTAAACCAAGGTACCAGGCGGATGGATTGATATCCTCGAAGCCTAAAGTCACATCCGTTTCGAGTGGTAATTTCAGGGAACGGACAAGCATCGAGGTGAATTCCATTCGTGTTACAAGTCTGTTTGGCTCGAAAAGCGTGTGGGTCGTCCCCTTCACTACACCCAAATCAGCAAGTGCATTTATTTTCTCTCTATTAAATATCCGATCAATGTCACTAAAATGATTGGACTTCGTCTCAACTGACGGAGCTTGAATGAGCCCTGTTTCTATTTGCTCCTTCACAGTAGATTGATCAACAGACTGAATCGGTTTTACACTCACCGCACCTCCTGCTCCGCCACCTTTGTCCACAGGATTCCCCGTAGTTTTACCGTTCACCTGTTTTGCCTCTGTGCGTTTTCCTTGACTGTTTTCTGCCCAGAGTTGAACTGTGTACAACTGCTTCTCTCTGAGCTGTCTCCAGATAAAGCTTCGCTCCTTACCACGGTATAGTTCTGTTCCTCCTTCACTGATGAGAACGAAAATATCATTATGATGCTCTGATTCCCAATGGATGATAAACTCATTATTCGTTGTTTCTGTCTTCGATAATTTGAAGTCTGGAGACGGCAGTGTTTCCACTTCAACTTCGGTCGGCTTACCTTCACCACTCGTGTTAACTGGCTTAACGGTAATACGATACACTGTAGAACTATCTAATTTGTTTAATTTAAACTCATTATGGGTCGTATGACTGATAAGCACTCCATTTTGGTATACATTGTAAGCATCCGCGCCTAGAGCTTCTTTCCACGTAACAACCAGATTTGTATCAGTTACGTCTTTCACAATCAACCTGCTATCTGGTATTTCATCTGGCAACGCACGATACGTGAACGGAGCTATGTCACCTGCACCGCTCGTATTCATGGCTTGAATACCAAACGAGTAAATCATACCGGGTTGGATACCTGAAAGTGCAATATGAGCATTTCTGGTGTCAAAGACTTCTCCCGTATCTCTGCGGATTACAGCATATTGATAAGCGCTATTTGATCCATCCCAGCTCAATGAAATCCGGCCATTCCCAAGTTCTGTAACTTTTACATTTTGCACCTGGGGCGGTAGTGTCAGCAGTTCTTCCCACGCCGGTTGACTGAAACCGCTGCTGTTACCGCTGCTCACTTGAAAATTATAGTTTTTCCCACCTTCCAATCCAGATACAACTACGCGTGGCTCGGTGCTGTAATAATCTTGCTCGTTGATTGTTACCTTATATTGAGTTGCTCCGTCAACAGGCTCCCATTTCAATGTGGCCTCGTGCTGCCGAACATCTACTGCTGCAAGCTGTACTGCCGAAGCAGGTAGCGTCAATCCATTGATAGTCGCATCTTCACCTATACCACTCCGATTGTAGGCCCGTATACGAATACTTGCAGGCCTCCCCGCTGGCAAGCCCTCAAAAGTATAAGAATGGATACCCCGGGGAATCTGCACATTTGGCTTATCGTTAACACTCAAAATGTATCCTTCAGCCCCCTGCACATCTTGCCACATTACACCAACGGAATATACATCCTTCGTCACACTCGCCAGCGTAGTTACCCGAGCCGGTAATGTGATGACTCCCAGATGAGCATAATCTCCGAATCCCGTTGTATTTTCAGCCGAAATGCGATAAACATACTCTGTTCCCGCCTGAAGATCATTATCTGTGAATTCCGTATACACATCATGATAAACCGATACTTTGTCTCGATCTAACGCGTAGTATGTGGCTGTGACTACATCATTCCATTTCAATTCAACTCTATCTTCTCTTACAGTTACATTTTGGAATCCGGCTGGGCTGTCTGGCAGGCTTAAAAAAGATACATGCTTTGCCGCCCCCTCTCCAGTCTCATTCATAGCTGATACAGAAACATCATAATATTTACCAGACTCCATTCCCGTAATTGGATTATATACATCCTGTGTAACCGTATCCCTAAATATGACTTCTCCCGTACTTACGTCCGTTGCTACAATATTATATTTATTAGCAGAAGCAACTGGCGTAAAGTCGGCCATGATCTCTGCTGGATGACGAGAGACAGTTCTTAACTGAATAAGATCAGGCGCATCAGGTAGCGTTAAAACGCGCACTCGATTGGAATACGCATTGCCTCCCACATGATTACTGGAACGCACTTCATATTCGTATTGATGTCCTCCCTGCAGCTTTTTATTGGTAAAAGAATTTGTCGGATGCGCAACATCCCAAACCTCATGGGTTGTTAGATTCCGGATAGAATAGACGTAACCATCATTCAAGCCAGATGGAAGAGTCCACTGCAAATCGGCCTCTGTGTTTCGTATGGATGTTGCAGAGAGTACAACCGGCTCAGGCTGCTTTTGAATGAGAAGTGCACTGCTGACTGTTTCAGAAATGTTACCCGCCTGATCTTTGGTCTTGGCATGAACATACCATTCACCTTCATTTAAAAGATTCAACTGGATTGCTGTATCGGCCGCTGCATCCCAATTTTCAGGTGAATCAGGACTGTTTGTGATTCTATACTGCATTGTTGCTGGCTCGATCCCCGAATGCTGGTCGGCATATCGTATCTCCACATCAATACTCGAATCCTTCCATTCACGCGAATTCGGCGTCAACTGGATTGTCGGGGGTTCCAAATCAATATAAGACGTTGCCGACACCGGATCACTTCGATTTCCAGCTGCATCTACAGCTTGAGCAGTCACTTTTACGATACCGGAGCGATTTAATATTCCCGATGATCCAGGCACATAGCCGCCAGAACCCCATTGATATTCATAATGTACTGCTGTAGTATCGGCCGCACCCGATAGAGAAAATTGCACTGGCTTATTGGTGTACCGGGTAGGCATCGTCACCTCGGAAAACGTAACTTCTGGAGGCGTTGGTTTGGTTCGATCAATCATGACCGATTGAGTCACGACTGGACCAGGAACATCCAGGTTATTGATTGTCCGTGCTGATAACTCGTAATTCCCTTCAGCAGTTAATGTCACCATACCCTGATACGTCTGCCACTCCCCTGTCGGACTCAAGCGGTACTGTGTCAGCTTAATTCCATTTATCGGGTCACTTCCTGAATCAATGGAAATATTTACATCATGGATTGTTGGACCTGCCTCACTAGCCCGGATGACAGGAGCAGTCGGCCCCTTTTTATCAATGATGACTTCCTTGCTTACTTCTTGGCTCACATTACCAACGCTGTCTATGGAGCGTGCATAAACCATGCTTTTGCCGTCCTTATTCACATGAAACACTCCAGTATAATCTTGCCAATCCTGATTCACAACACCCGTCATACGAAATTGAGTATGGGCCAGTCCAGAATAATCATCTGTTCCCGGCTGCAATGAAAGGACATAGTCATTACTGTTCCCTGTTGCATTTATGACTGGTGGGGTTGGCGGCATCTTGTCTATTCGAACTTTCCCGGCGGAAAGGCCACTGTACTGGTTATTTACGTCCACTGTCCGGGCATAGATCGTATTTACGCCATGGTCATATACAGTAAAGGGTCCTGTATATGGCTGGAATGCTCCTCCATTCACACTATATTCATAGTATTTTAGCCCTTCGGGGGCCACGTCCCCGTTGATCCAAACAGTTACAGGTTCTTTGGTCCAGCCTGTAACCGCCTGTCCCTCTGCACCTGCATGAATCCGGGGCGGTGTAGGCATCAGGTCCGATTTGGGAATGAGACGGATGCCAAACCTGGATATTTCATTACTTGTCTGCTGATTGTACCCCATGGCTCTAAAATACCGAATATCCCTTAATGTAATAGAGTCAGTAATCTCTACCCATTTTCCTTGATAAAAACTATCAGCATAGAATTTTATTACATTAGTCCATGTATATAAATTCGTCCCGTCAGGTCTCCAGCTGCTCCCCGCTGCAGCATTAGATGCATATATTTCTGTATGATAAGACCCTTCAATGTAAACAAAAATCCTGTAATCAGCAGTCTGAATAGACCTTCCGATATCAATAAAACGATTAGTTGGCTGCACACTGCCATCACATTTGTATCTTGCCGAACCCATGCCGCTGTAAACTTCCGTTGCTCCTACCCCGCTTCCTGACGGAGTGCCCCAACTGACGCCCCCACCCGGCAAATTGTTTTGGCAAAAAGGACCGCCGATGATCTCTTGGGTAGCGGCTGATACCCTTTCCGGAAATATGGGAATCATCGTTAACAGGAGTAGAACAGCCAACAATCCATACACCCACTTGCTATACTTCCTTACCTTTCGCTTATTTTTTCGATGCATACACTTCTCCTTACTTTATTTTATTTTCAAAGAGCTTTACAGACTCGCTTCGGCTAAAATAGAAAAAGCACCTCAAACGAAGGCGTTAATGCCTAAGTTTGAGGTGCTTCCTCAAGTTCACGAGTATGTTTTGAAGCTATTATACTTTGTTCCAGGCGGGATGTAAACAGAACTGTAAAATTATTTGAAGGTTTTAATCTACCTTAACACCCAAGTTCCGAAAAAATCCCCGCATATTCTGCATATAAGAGTCCTGAGTAGCGGAAGCTTCCTTCAGTAGAGTTTGCATACTGTTCATAAATGCGGAAGCCGAAGTCGTATCAGCTTTGTCAAACCGATTCTTTAACTGTGTGTTATTTAACAGCTCTTCCATCTGTCCCGTACGTTCCTTGTATTTGTTAATCCAATCAGGGTTTTGAGGGACCTTTTGCGCAAAGCTTAACAGTTGGCTCAGTCCATTTCCTCCACCCTTAATGTCATTCATGAATGCCGCATATTGTTGAGGATCCGCCTGCTTCATCACTTCCGACAGTTTGACGTAATCCTCAGGAGCACCTAACGGGCGATCTGTTGGAGTCGTGTAGCTAATATCTCCGGTCTCTGAATCAATGGATCGTGTCAAAGCAATTCCAGCTATCTGGTTCATGGTTTCCAGAAATTCTTTGGCCTTATCGCCTTCCATGTAATGATCTGCAATATACTTGGATTGGGAAACTCCCATCTCCAGCAACACCGCTCGCTGATTCTCATCCGTTACCGTCCCGTCGACAATAAAATTGGATTGAATCATATTGTACACTGAATTGGACACTTCTTCTGGTTGACCTTCCAAAACCCGGTTTAATGAATCATTGATCTGTGTTGTACCAAAATACTTGGCAGCATGTGACACAATAGCTCCTTCGGCCAGCTGTCTGCCGGCCTCACTAATCTCCACAGTGTCCTGAACGATCAATCCAGATTGTTTTTCTTCATGTAGCTGGGGGGATGGAACTCCTTGCTTGCTTGACGGATTTATCCGTAAGCTACTAGAGTTAAGAACCGCTTGTTGTGCTCTAAGAGGCCCAAAATTCATCCTGTTTCCTCCTGTCATGTTTGTAACAGGCATCTAAGGCGTATGTATAATGTAATGTAACCCTGTTTGTATATATATCGGACAAAGCATATATGGAATGAATATATGCTTTGTCCAAAAATGAACATATATTGAAAAAAGCTACCTTGGCTTTAAATATAAAGTATTCAAATAACAAGTCATTGTGGAGATTTCTTTATGAACCCATCCATCACCCGCCATAAACACTATAGGCAAAGTGATATACAATATCTGTGTCTATAATCGAAGTACCTGACACTTGAGCAGCTACCCCTGAAAGATCATAGTAATGTGTAAAACTGATTGGTCCAGGCAGGTATTCCGCAATACTTCCAGTTGAAGATGGCAGGGAAAGGGTTACACTAAAGGCTCCATTCTGATCCGTATAACCAGTGCCTGTACGAGTGCGATTCCCGCTGCTTTCAGTCCAGTTCTGGTTCAACCAGGTTACATCCACTGGCGCATTTGCCACTGCATAACCATCAGTTGTCCTAACAACACCTTTTACGGTAAGGTTACTGCGTTGATTAACCCGATAATGACGACCATATGAGTAGCTCGGATAATCATTAGGACCATTGCTGGAATCATAGCCGGTAATTTCAATTTTTCCGGCCCGAAGTACCGGCTTAAGTGTGAGTGTATACAAATGATCAGGTGAATACTGATTTGTTGTGTATACTCGCACATAGTAGGTTCCTGTATTTAAGGTAACGTTGTGATTCGTTTGCGGTAAAAGCACCATTTGGTTTCCTGTTAAAGCTCCATAAACTTCTGCGTTGTAGCCGTAGCTTTCCGAAGTATTGTCAAGCTTTACATTCAAAGCATCATAATTGCGGCTGGCAGGGATCGTGATTTGATACCAGTCGTTATCAATACCGGAATGAATAGAGCGCGAATTAAGCGATGAGCCGCCCGTACTAAAGGTGAAATTATAGGCATGAAAAGCACTCTCATCCGGCTCATAGGCATCATAGCTGGAGCTTGTGTCGACCGTTAGATAGAAAGGATCATTAATGCTAGATCCCTTCTTGGCATGGACTGCAAGCGCGTAAGCCTTTTCATATCCAGCAGCGTTGCGGGTGCCTACGTTTTCAGGAAGTGATGCAGCCCCCTGTTCATAATTGTTAAAATAAGTACCATAGGTGGAAGCGTCAATGGCATTGGGATTAATATCACCTGTCGTCATATCAAATTCGTACAAGTATAAGTCATAGTCTAGCTGGGCTGAAAATGGACCATCTAACTGGGCCTGCAACAGTTCACCGGGCTGCAAATAAATCGGATATAAAAATTGTGTGCCCCCCTCTTGCGTAATCGTACCGGAATACGTAGCAGAGGAAGCTGTGGCTGATGCAGCCATTGGGCTTGCTTTCAGCGAAGAAATGGTTTCCCTTTTCAATGAGGTTGTGTCTGGGGTCTTGAAGTTGAGATTTTCTTGAATGACATAAACCGAAGACGTTACGCTGTCTAGCTTGTCTGCCCGCTTTAAACGCTTAATTACGTTTCCTTTATCAGTTGTTAGCTGAATCTGAGATTCCGCCTTAATCGCTTGATCCGATACAGCCTCCGTGCTTTCACTCGCATTCGCAGTCATTCCGAAAGCAAACAGGAGCATCACGCTCAACATCACTGCAATAGCCTTTTTGAACCTCTTCATACTGAAATCCCCTCTCGAATGGTTTAAGGAATTCCCGCTATCCCCGGATAAACCAGGGCACTTTCTAGGCTGTATGGCTCTATCATAAATCATTTTTGGTTCTATTGGAATATATTATGCAAAATATTTTCTATTTGTAATCTATGAAAACAAGACCATTTTCTTATCCTTGGTGAATAAACATGAAAAGTCGCTCTTTCTGAAATGGAAAGCCTCAGCTAACCATTCAAAAAAGGCGACTCTCATGAATCGAAACTATATTAAAGCTTATCTTAATTTCTCAAGCTGTAAGCAAACAGATAAACAATGTCCGTTGCACTAATCGAAGTTCCATCGACCTGAGCCGCTACTCCTGTAAGATCATAATAGTGTGTGGAACCAATTTCACTTATATAATCCACATTTTTTCCTGTCGATTGCGGAAGAGAAAGCGTTACACTAAATCTACCGCTATCATCGGTGTACGCAGAAGCCGTTCTCGTACGGTTACCGCTGCCCTCGGTCCAGTTCTTATCCAGCCAAACGACCGTGACAGGAGCATTGGGAACCAGTTGGCCATCCGTCGTTTTCACAACACCGTTCACAATCAGGCTGCTGCCTCCGCGCCCCGTTTAAGGTGCGAATGATCCGGGGTTTTTATGTGCGCTTGGGGTTCGCACCGGATTAACTTTCCTGTTGCACTTATGTTAAAAACCAGATCAATCAACTTAATTTCGACACTATTTTACCATAAAAATCCTACCATTCTCTTATTTATACGATATAATCAAATAATATGGATAGTTCCTTCTGACTATTAAATGAATCGAATTACCCATAACATACATAAAAAAGGGGAATACAGATGAAAAAACTTAGCCTGTTTATGTTAGTAATATGTTGCTTCTCCATTTTGGCAGCCTGCTCTACCGATCCGGTAAAAAAAGATCTAATCACCTATGTGAATGATGGAATGCTTCCATTGGCACAAGAGGAAAAAACAGTAACTGATAAGTATACAGCTGCGACCGGAAATAATTACACTGATGACGTAACACTATATAATACTTTAAAAGATGATATTATCCCTGAATACACCAAATATGTTGATAAAGTAGAAGCTGTAAAGACGGAAACGCCTGAGGTAAGAGCCGTCCACGAAACTTACATCAAGGCCGTTAATACTCAAAAAGATGCCCTCATTATGATGCTCGATGCGTTGGAAAAACAGGATATGGGCTTAGTCAGTGAAGGTAACACCAAGCTCACTGAGGGTAGAAAGCTACTCAGAGATTTTAATGAACAAGTCAACACACTTGCCAAAGAGCATGATGTTACTTTGAATAAAAAATAAGTTTTAAAACTCCCTTTCTAGGGAGTTTTTTTCTATGCATTTATGAATATTCGAAGCAAATTACCGCTTTACTTAATTCTCTATCATAGAATAAATAGACGACTTCCGCCCCAAACGCTTGAAAATAATGTCCGGTGAAGGAACCGATATAGGTAAAAGTCTCACCATTGGAACGTTTGGGCACATGGGGCAAATTGGTTTGCTCGAACCGGAGCACCTCTTCGATCGATTCACCATATTCCTTTATATAGCTTTGAGCCTCATCAGACTGAAATGCGATATCATCCAAAATGCCGTTGACTTCAGGGAAACTCAACCCCCAACCATTGAACTTCTTTTCCTCAAAATCACGGGTGAGTTCATCTACAGATTCTTTGGTATTCCCAATGCTTTATCTCCCGCTAATTTCAGCGTTTCATAGGTGGCTTCCAACTACTCTTTCTAGTGAAGTCTAAAGTAATCCAGTTCGCTTCGAATTTGTATTTACCGTCAATTACATCGAATCCCAACATATCTTCCTTGGTAAAAGCAGTATGAAATTGCTTCTTCTCACCCGCACAGCCTTCGTGAATTTCTTTTGCGGAAACAAAATGCAGCCACTTCTCCTGCTCCGGGAATAAAAATTGAAGATTAATCGAGCAAATCGGCTAAAAGTGCTTCCGATAATGTTTAAGATCGCCAACAAATACGTCCTCAAATGCTGGAAAATGTTTGATGTATTTCTCAGGTATATTCATAGATACTCCCCTAGTTTGTGTAGTTCTCTGGCTGCTTTTCGATCTGAAACGTTCCTTCACTGGAAGTCACGCTATAAAGTTCATCAAACCCTTCTTCGTAGCTCGGAGCCTTTAGTTTACTCATAACGCTTTTAATACCGATTTCAGGAATATACTCTTTGCCTGTGCGCTCCTCATTACGCTTGATGGATTCTACAAAATTGGGTTCAAAATAGTAACCAATAATCTTAAATCCCTTATTCTTACAAGCATCTATATATTTCTTCCGTTCCACAACCGTTGGACTCGTATTGTCTACAACAAAAGGCTGCATTGTTTCGATGGAGGCTTGAAGGTAAATGTTTTCCCTATTCCGTGTTTTAAGCATATCAAGGTTTATTCGCATATGTGTTTTGAAGAAATGTTCTTTATAAAATGTCGATTTGCCTGAAGCCTGAATTCCTATAAAAATGACACACTCCAAATCTCACACTTCCTTGTCCAAGTATACATATTAGTTAATATAATCCCTATTTTGTGAAAAAATAGGAATTAAGCAAGACAAGAAGAAATTAGTAGATGGACTTGCAAAATTCTCCGTTTTTCATAGTATCTATTCCCCAAATGTTAGGCTATAATAATTTAAAATTTTATTTTATTCCGATAAGAAAAGGATGATATATATGAGTCAAGCTGCAGCCTCAATACCACGCCCGTTAGTAAGGGCTAATCAATGGATAATTGTTTTATCTGTAGTTTTCGCTTGGATCACAGGGGGATATGGGGTGCTAGCTATTCCTCTTATCGCGGGGTTGCTCGGTGTCCTTTTTAACTTCAATCCGGTAATGCGAATAGCCAAGCTTTTTTTGAAGAAAAGCCCCTCCTCGTATGTGCAGGAGGACCGAGAACAGCAAAGGTTTAATCAGCTTCTTGCTGTCTTTTTTCTACTGGTCGCTTGGGTAGGATTTATGATCCAGTGGAATATTGTCGCTTATGCATTCTCGGCCCTGGTCCTGGTGGCGGCATTGATGGCTATCCTTGGTTTTTGCATAGGATGTTTTGTTCTCTACCAATGGTCCCAATATCAATATCGAAGAAGAAAAGACGTATAAACAGAAAAATCTCTCTATTATTTCCATTCCAATTAGAACATCGTTAATTAAATCGAAGGTGCAGCCAACCTCTCCAACAATATGGATTCGATGTCGGTTCCGCCTTCTTTTTATTTTGCAGTAATGTTATCTTCAAACACAAAAACGGAGATGGCTATATCTTCTTCCACTTTAATATCTGAAAAGAGATGCAGCAGCCGTGAATCCATGTAATCCTCCAGTTCTTTATTGAACTGTACGGGATAGATTTTTTGAACCATTTTGGTTCGGGCTGCATGCACCATCTCTTTCCCGGAAGGCTCTTGCGCCAGAAACTTTTCGGATGGGGTCAAATTTCCATACAGCATCGTGATGGCCATATTATCTACAAAGGTCGTATGTATGCGTTCCGGGCCTTTCCCAAACAGCTCTTTGCGTACTTTTCGAATAATTTCGTTAAAACCCGTTTCCCTTCTCATATCGCACCGCTCTCCTAAAATCTACTAAAATCCCTGTTACTATTTCCATCATAACCGATTCCTATCATATAAAACAGAGAGCAAGCGAAAGTGATTTTTGGAACATGCTTTTATCTGCAATTATAAGCGTTCATTAATTTTGATTAACATTTCCTCTAAAATTTGCTTTTCCTCTTCGGTCAGGGCTTGAACAATTTCGTCCTCCACCTTTTGAAAAGAGTCACTAAAAGCTTCAATCAGTTCAATGGCTTTTGGTAAAACATAAATATTTTTTTGCCGTTCATTATTGGCCGGGATTTTGCGCTCGATGAATCCTTTTTGCTCAAGACCTTGAAGCATGCTTGTAATGCTGGCTCCGCGCAGATGAAACCGATCGGCAAGATCCTTCTGAATTAAATCATTTTCTTGATTCTCGTAGATATATCTAATCATTTTTCCTTGTTGAGCATTTAATCCCAACTCTTTTATACTCTCGTCCGCTCTTTTCTTTAACTTAAGACCGATAATCTGAAACAAATCCAGATAAACCGTATCCTTTTGGGTTTTCATAATCGTTCCTCCTCAAATTATTAGAAGTCTAATTGTCAGTAAATAAACTATATAAATCTCTAAACTGTTTGTCAAACAAAAAATTAGTTTATTGACAGTCATAAAACTAACAGTTAGAATTCTAACTGTTTAAAACCAAACACTTAGGAGGAACGACATGAAGAATGTAACTCAAAGCTCTACGTTAGAAAAAGTTACAGCGATTACGAATGTACGTATTTTCGATGGAGAAAAAGTTATTGAGCCCAGAAATGTTATCATCCATGGGGAAACCATTATTTCGGTAGGCGGAGACCTTCCGACGCATGCAACGATCATCGACGGGGAAAATGCGACATTATTGCCCGGCCTGATTGATGCGCATGTCCACACTTCAATCGGTGGGTTACGAGATGCTTTAAAATTCGGCGTCACGACAGAACTCGAAATGAACGGCAGTTTTACAGAAAGAGGGCGCAAGATCCAGTTAAAAAACGTGAATGACGTCGCCGAAGTCCGTTCTGCCGGCACAGCGATCACCGCTCCAGGTGGTCATCCGGATGAATTATTGCAGGATGAGGATGAAATTCCTGAGTTCGTATTAAAGGAATTGGAGAAGTTACCAAAGGAAAACCGGGAAGCTATGCTAGCCGCTTACGCTCACGATCACGAAAAAGTGCCCCAAGTGACGACAGTCGAAGAAGCGATCAAACATGTGCATACCCAAGTGGAGAGTGGCGCCGACTATATTAAAATCATGATTGAAGAAGGGACAGTCTTAGGTGCCCCTGGACTGCCTATTTTAAGCGACGAGATTCTAAAAGCAGCCGTAGCAGAAGCCCATAAGTTCGATAAAATTGTCATAGCCCACGTCTTGACGGCTCATTCTTCGCAGACCGCCATTGATATTGGAGTCGACGGATTGGGTCACTTATTTCTCGACAGGCCCAAATACACATCCGAGTTGGTGAAGTCCATAGCGGATTCAGGCGCATTTGTTATACCGTGCTTGGTATTGAACTCATCCATTCTGGGGAATCCGGCATCAGAATTGGCGAATGATCCACGTGTTTATTCCAAATTAAGTCCGGAATGGACCGATATTTTGAACTCAAGCTTCCATACTTTCCCGCAAGGCAATTTGGAGAATAGCTTTAAAAATGTGATGGATCTTCACCGTGCCGGTGTGGATATTCTGGTCGGGACGGATGTCGCTCCCGTTCCTGTTCCGAATCTTGGCGGCCTTGCTCATGGAGCTAGCGTCCATCATGAAATGCAATTGCTGGTTGAGGCCGGATTTACTCCGATAGAAGCGCTTCAGTCGGCTACATCGAAACCGGCCCGTTGCTTTGGGCTTAACGATCGCGGCCGTATTGCCGAAGGTGCGCTCGCTGACTTTATACTAGTAAACGGTGATCCGACAACCAACATCTCGGATACCTTGTCGATCAAATCCGTATGGTTCAAAGGTGTACAACAACTATGTTAATCAGAATCTCTCGAACAGGAACAATTTACTGATCTCATTTGTATGACTTCCATTTTTACTTCCCGAGGATAGCTTAATCTTGTTGCCAACGCAAAAACACCTCCAAAGTTTATCCTCATATCTTACGACATGGGGATTCCCTTTGAAGGTGTTTTAATTGCAAGGAACATTGTAAGAAACATACAAACAGTGCGCACCGCATAGCGTCGGTACGCACTGTTTTTCATTGAATACGAGGCTTATTCGTAGGCGCCGATGTTCACAGCGGCTCCCTGTACTCTAGGCTTCCCGTCAATATCCAGCGTTCCGATGATGGCACGGTCCGTGTCACCGGCATCAATTGCCTGTGACGAAGATTGAAGATGGAAATCGTCTCCCGCAGCATTCACAAATTTGGGGTCGATGAACAAAGAATGTGCATCGTTGCCGGTTCCCTTTTTATAAGCGGAGAAACCCGTATATTCCTTATTTTTCCATTTCCAATTAGCTTCCGAGCTGCCGCCGGGTGCAAAATATAAATTATAATCCACAACATTGCCGGAATTTTTAGTGTATTCATTGGAGATCAACACACCCGTGGAGCTGGCCACGAAAATATTGTTCTTGATCACGTTGTTTCGCGTATCGTACTGAACCAAAAGCTGGCCGCTTCCGTCGTCAAATGTATCGTTCTTGAACAGCGTATTGTTCACGATCTTGCAGTTTACCGTTGAGCCACGCTCCTCATTGTAACCGCCCATGGCGATGCCGGTCAGCCGGTTGTTATATATCACGTTGCTGCGGACCGTAATATTGCTGGTGGCTTTGCTGGCATGCTCGGAGGCCATTTCGATGCCAATGTCGTTGTTGTAGCTGTAGTTCTGCTCGATAATACTGTCCTTGCCGCCATCCACATAAATTCCGCCGGCCGAGTTGTCGTCTTTCTTGTAAGATGGGTTATTTCGAACAGAATTATTGTACACCCGGTTGCCCTTCACCAACCCGTTCCGCGCCTGATCGTAAGCGGTATTCGGGGCGGTTCCCTCAAAGCCGATCAGATCGATTCCGATGTTGTCGTTATCGTGAATGAGGTTGTCGGTCACCGCAAAGCCATCCACGTTGCCGTTTAAAACGAGCGATTCGCTGGAGCCCAGCACGAGATTGTACAGCTCATTGCCGCTGATCGTAAGGTCGTGAAGCGAAGCCGGAGCTTTCGTGCCGTAAACAGCGATGCCGTGGGCGTCCCGACCCAGCCGATCTTTGCCAGCCGGGGTGACCGTGTTTTTGATGTCATGGATTTTGTTGTTGGACAGATTAATGAAGCTGCCCGAACCGTGGACATAAATACCTACAGGCACAGCGTTCTTGGAAGCAGTGGTAAAATTGCGGATTTCAAACCCTTGAACGGTAACGTAATTGACATCGGCCAGTTCGATCAGCCCTTCAGTCCCGCTGACCGAAAGTCCTGTGCCGTCAATGATAGCGGTCTCCGTCCCATAGCTGGTGAACACAATGGGACCCTGCGAAGCAGAGCCTGAGCGGGTGATCTTCAGTTTCTGATTGTACACGCCGCCCCGGACGTAGACCGTGCTTCCCGCGGGAGCCACGTCAGCCGCATGCTGCAGTGTCTTCCACGGTGCGTCGGTCGTTCCGGCGTTGGAGTCGCTGCCGCTCGTGGCCACATAATATTCTGTGCCGGCCGCGGAGGCGGCCCGGGGCTGCACATTTACGGCCGCCAGACCAAGCCCCAAAACCATCGCTAAACCTACCCACAAAATTCTCCCCAATTTCTTCATGATTCCATACCTCCCCTTGTTTGCACTTGTAAATTATACCATAAATTCATTGAGGCTAGTCCAACCAGATTTGCTGTAGAAAAGGAGTGAGCCGTGTATCAATCACTCTTTGATACCAGGCGTGGCGTCATAGCGAGGTAGCACATGATTTCTTTAGAACGCTTGTATTTTATTTATGGCAGCGACCCCACTGTTCGAATATGCTTTATCGAAAGTGGAGCGAGAGCGAATGAAGTCTAAAACTTTATTTTCTCACGAAAAATAAAACACAGCCTGCCCCATCGGCAAACTGCGTATGTTCTTACTCCAATCAGGCTAATCCTTTACCAGCCGATTTGAAAGCATAAGCATAATAAAAGAGAATAGAATGATAACGGCTACCCAGCTCCAGGAGAGTGTCATATTCCCAGCCTCCGATGCGGTGTAGATCGCCGTAGGCAGGGTTTGAGTTTGTTCAGGAATATTACCCGCAAGCATCATTGTAGCGCCAAATTCCCCCAACCCTCGGGCAAAGCCGAGAATGTATCCTGAGATGAGCGGTCGGTAGGCAAGTGGCAACGTAATGTGGCGAAACACTTGCCACTCGTTGGCACCTTGCACACGTGCAACCTGTTCTACCTCGGGATCTACGGCTTCAAAGCCTGCTTTGATCGTCCGGTAAGCCAATGGAAAGGCAACAACCACGGCGGCCACTACTGCTGCTCCCCATGTAAACACGATTGTCTGCTGGAAAAAGCTTTCGAAGGCTATACCGATCCAGCCTTTTCTTCCCAGCACAATGAGCAAAATAAAGCCGACCACTGTGGGAGGCAAAACGAGCGGAAGAAGTAAAACCGTCTCGATCACGCTAATTCCCCTTCGCAGCTTGCAATTTGCCATCATCCGAGCCACAACGGCAGCTAACAGAAAGACAAAAATGCTGGCGACGAGTGCTACTTTAGCGGATACGATAACTGGAGGCAGGAAAGCCGACCAATCCAACGGGACCCCCTCCTTTATATATGGATTCTATTTTCCAGTCGTTGTTGAGGGAGCTGAAAACCCATCTTTACTGAACACACTCATAGCTTCATCTGTACGCAGAAAATCAAGAAACTCGCCTGCTTCCTTGCTGTGTTTAGTTGCTTTGACAATAGCTTCCGGGTATAGGATTGGTGCGTGCAATTCCTCTGGTATTTCCAGCGCAACAACAGCTTTATCGGATGATTTGGCATCCGTCAGGTACACAAGTCCAGCATCGGCGTTGCCTGTTTCAACATAGTTTAATACCTGTCTTACGTCTTTGGCGAATACCATCTTGGGCTCCAGCTTGTCCCATAGTCTGGCCTTCGTCAGTGATTCCTTGGAATACTGTCCGGCAGGAACGGTAGCAGGCTCCCCAACCGCCAGCTTCAGGAAAGAAGGGCCCGCCAAATCATTGAGCGTAATGCCTTTGTTATCCGTGCTTTTCGCCCTATCCTGCGGAACAACCACAACCAGTTTATTTTGAAGTAATACGCTATCCTTTTCTACTAAAGAAGCATCGGTCAAGGCCTTCATTTGCTTCATGCCTGCCGAAATAAATACGTCAGCGGGTGCGCCCTGTTCAATTTGTTTTTGCAATGTGCCGGATGAAGCATAGTTAAAGGTCAGCTTGATATCTGGGTGCAGCTTTCCATATTGGTCCTTGAGTGTATTCAGGCTATCTTGAAGACTGGCAGCAGCAGATACGATCAGTTCTGTTTTGGGTGCAGACGGTGTAGACTGTACAGCAGCCGGAGACGAGCAGCCAGCCAGTACCCATGCCAACAATCCAACGAGTGTGAATATGTACCCGAATTTCATTTTCAACTTGTTCTTCCCCTGTCCTGTAAATTCCGAAATGAGATGACGATCTACATCACATAAAGGTTCAAATCTATTTGGCTAACCCAAATATTTGTGATAAATAGATCTCGCCTCGGCGATGTCCTTCGTGCCATGGATTAAGACGCGTCCATCCTGAAAAAGAACGATTCGATGCGTCCCGATAACAACGGATACCAAGTATGGATTATGCTCCACCTTGCCCCCCTGACGGGATAACAGGCGGGCCGCTTCGTTCAGATCACGTACAGCCCCCGGGGCCGGGCGAATTTGAACCGTATCTCGTCCGCACAAGACAGCCGTTTTAGCCTGATGCTCCGATTGTAAAAAGGGATACACCGGATGCTCACCACATGTCGGGCAATCGGCTTTCTTCATGGCGCTTATATGGATCGCTTGATGCTGATTGCTCCACAGATCGAAGGAAACCAGCTTGCTCTGCAAGGCTGAATCGTCCCCGGTGAGCAGCTTCAATGCCTCGGCGCTTTGGTAAGCCGCTACCATCTGTACAGCAGGGCTAATCACACCAACCGTGTCGCAGGTCGCACCGCCGAGTGGTACAGTTCCGAGCAGGCAATGCAGGCATGGTGTCTGCCCCGGCACGATGGTAAAGGTTGTCCCATAACTGCCTACGCACGCTCCGTAAATCCAGGGGATTCGGTGCTTGACCGCGTAATCGTTCATAAGCAGACGTGTCTCAAAGTTGTCGGTGGCATCTACGATAAGGTCCACCCCTGCTGCGATATCGTCGATTTCCTCTAACGATACGTCCCGGACTAGCGCACGGATGTCCACGTCCGAATTGATTTGCTGCAATCGCTTCTGAGCGGCCACCGCCTTGGGCATATGTTCACGGGCATCCACTTCGTCATAAAGCTGCTGGCGTTGCAGATTGCTCCAATCTACATAATCACGGTCTACCAGCGTCAGCCGTCCGATGCCCGCTCGCACCAGCATGTCCGCATTGGCGGTCCCCAGTGCACCAGCACCCACCATTAACACGTGCTTACTGCGGATATTTCGCTGGCCTGCCGTTCCAATTTTCGAGAATAGTTCCTGTCTGGAATAACGGGCATGAGACGCATGCGTATGCGCTTGTACATCAGCATCCGTTTTCTGGTCCTTGTTCATTTCTGACATCGTTGATTTACGCCCCCTGTCCTCGTTCTCATTCGGAAGCTATTGGGTATTATGAGGGCTCCAGCCACCCAGCTGATGCCCCTTCCACTCTGAGCCGTCCTCCCACACTTCCTTTTTCCAAATCGGTACGATTTGCTTTAACTGTTCAATGGCATAGCGGCTGGCTTCGTAGCAAGTATCGCGGTGTGCAGCAGAAACAGCAATCACCACACTGGTCTCCCCAATCCTCACTGTGCCAAGCCGATGTGTAATTGCAGTACGTGTAGACGGCCAACGCGCTGCAATTTCGTCACCAATTTGCTTCATCGTATTCATCGCCATCGGGACATACGCCTCATATTCAAGCAGCACAGTTCGCTGACCTTGCGTATATTCCCGAGTCGTCCCATTAAAGGTCAACGAGGCTCCATGAGAAGGGTCGTGCACCTTGGAGGCTACTTCATCAGCATCAATCGGGTCGTATGTGATCGCGAATAATCCACATTTGGAAATGACCGTTTCCATTCCGGGCGCCGATTGAAGAAGAGCAATGGTATCTGATGGAAGAACAAGCTCGTCTGGAGAAGCCAGCCTTTTATGGTGGGTAAAAAAAGAACCCTGTAGCTGTGAAGCCACTTCGGGATATTGCTCATACAGCCCTTTTCGAATGTCTGCAATCGTCACCGTTTCCTGTGAAAACTCCAACGTGATTACGTCACCAAGTTGCTCCGCCATAGCCGTGCATAGTTGAATACGGTACTGCATATGCATCTGGCCCCCTTTGTATCTAATCTGTCGAATTTAACCAGCCTGCAATGAAATTCTACCCTCCTGAAACCGGTGGAATGATCGCAATCTCATCATGTATGCTTACTACATCCTCCGGAGCGGCGTAGGCTTGATTTCTGGCAACAAAAGAGCTTTGCAACTGGGCGGCAGCCTCAGGGAAACGCTCAGACAACAAGCTTTTTAACGCGGTAATGGTCATCGTTTCCTGATCAGTAGGCACCGTAATCATCGGCCCTCCCAGCAGTTCCGCAAGACCTGCAAATACTTGAATATGATATTTCATTTCACATGTTCACCCCTTTTCAGGTACATATTGAGGATTTCCATATTATATTTTAGATTCAACGAGTTCATCAATCCGCCCAGGATGCGTATACACATTCAGCGAATGACTTCTTATAAAACCGACTGTAGTAATCCCCAGATCCTCAGCCAATTCAAGCGCAAGCTCAGTGGGAGCCGACTTGGACAAAACGACTTCACAGCCAATCTTCGCGACCTTCAGCAGGATTTCAGACGAAATGCGTCCACTGAATACAATAATTTTATCGTGTAATACAATATCATTTTTCAAGCAATATCCATAGATTTTATCCAGCGCATTGTGGCGGCCGATATCCATTCTCGATAGAATGATCCCGTTTTTGTCACATAATGCGGCATTATGAACCCCGCCGGTCTCCCGAAACGTTTGTGCCGAACTTTGCATTAAATTCATCAGGCGGAAGCAGTCGTCAAACGACAGCGTCACATGGGTGTCATTCATTCTTTTGGCCACTTTAGCATCATTCACAAAGTAAAAGCCCTGTCTGCTTTTCCCGCAGCAGGAAGTAATATACCGTTTGGAATGAAAGTTTTGATAAAACTCGTTCATCCGACGGGTTTTGATATGAACAAACCCTTCCTTTTCCTGAACCCAAATATCTTCGATATCATCGTACTGTTGAATGACGCCTTCAGAGGCCAAAAAACCTACTGCCATATCTTCCACATACTCCGGTGTACAAACCATGGTGGCAAATTCCTGCTGATTGATTTTGATTGTCACCGGATGCTCCGTCACCACAATGTCCTCAAAACGCTTGATTTGACCGTCGTGATAACGCAGAATCTCGCGTTTTACCTCAGCCGGCTTTTCCATGTGCTCAACTCCCTTGTTTCTGGCAGGCTGGCTCTTCGGTTCACCCGCCGATGTGTGACATTTCAATTTTGGACGACGCTTGCTGCGTATGGGTCAACCGTTCCTCTGAATAGCGGTCGGTACGCCCTCTCCAAATACGCTCAATGTAAGCTCTAATCTCATCATCAGACTGTTCGGAACGCAGCATCGCACGAAGCTCGTACCCTTGAGAGGCAAACAGGCACGTGTACAAGGAGCCTTCGGCAGAAATTCTCGCCCGTGTACATGTGGAGCAGAAGGCGTCCGTAACAGACGAAATAATGCCGATTTCCCCGTCTCTGTCCCGATATCTATAACGCGTCGCCACTTCGCCCGTGTATTGGGGCGGGACGAGCTCCAGCGGCATTTGCTCATGAATGGTATGAAGAATTTGCTGCTTGGAAACGACCTGATCCAATTTCCAGCCATTGGTGTTGCCTACATCCATAAACTCAACAAAACGCAAAATATGCTTTTTCCTTTGAAAATAGTCGGCCATAGGTACAATATCCTGATCATTAAAGCCCTTTTGCACGACCATGTTTATTTTCACCTGCATCCCTGCCTGAGCCGCAGCATCAATACCATCCAGCACGGCCCTTACGCTGCTTTTGCCCCCATTCATTCGGCGGAAGCGGTCATCATTAAGCGAATCCAGACTAACCGTCACTCTCGTCAGTCCAGCCTCTCGAAGTGCCGCAGCATATTTAGGCAAAAATACGCCGTTCGTCGTCATTGCAATATCTTCGACCCCTTCGAGCCCGGTTAACGAATGAATGAGCGAGGATAAGTCCTTTCTCAGCAACGGCTCACCGCCCGTAATGCGCAGCTTCGTAACGCCAAGCGAGACAAAAATACGGGAAAGGCGTGTAATTTCCTCAAAGGTTAATATTTTTTCTTTTGGCAAAAACGGATAGTCGTGCCCAAATATTTCTTCCGGCATACAATACCGACACCGAAAATTACATCGGTCTATAACGGATATTCTCAAGTCCCGTAACGGACGATTCCATTGATCGTCGCTGCGGTTTGCCATTACGTTCACCTCAATCTGTCATCGTTATAGACTTCTACAACGGATGCTTCATTCCAGAAATCTGGGCAACAGCGATCAAGCACCCTCCGCCTATGCAGTGGTGCTTGATATGAGCCTTGATTTCAGCTTAATAGCCAAAAAACCGGCATCGCAAAAACTTCTTCGCCTTTGAAACTCGAAGAATCTGCCAATGCCGGTTAATTTATCTACATCAGGATTTTACGAATCCTCCATCATGTGATATAGAAAAATCAAACTAACAAGCGCTGCGACAAATAAAATATACGCGATTACCCACGTACACTCCATTCACGAATGCTCTGCAATAGATACATTCCTATTGTTAGCAATCCCCGAACGTTTGTCAATGACTTTTGAATTTTTCAAGCGATAATCATCCTCAATTAAAAATTTTAATAATGTACCGTTGAACTATCTTAAATTTTACGCTATAGTTACACCAGATGACATGCAGAAAATGACATATCTAAATGATGAATAGGCTATTGATATACAAACGGTGCGTGCTGCTTGTTATTAATACATACTCCCATGGCGGATTGGCCTCCAGGACTTAGAGCTTGGGTACTACTCCACCATAAACACAAGTGCTTGATCATAAGCACTTGTGTTTATGGTGGAGTTTTTTTATTCCTAATTTTTAAAATTAAAATCTGAAAGGAGCCTGAACCGTGGTTGATAATACAATCAAAATTACATTAAACGGACAGGAACTGAAAGCGAAAAACAGTGCAACAATTCTTGAAATCATTAACGAAAACGACATTGCCCATCCCCAACTGTGTTATGTTCCCGAAGTTGATCCGATCCGCACCTGTGACACCTGTATCGTCGAAGTGGACGGAAAGCTTATGCGTTCCTGCTCGACACTGGCTTCGGATGGAATGAATATTCATTTACATTCAGATCGCGCGAAAGCGGCTCAAACAGAGGCCATGGATCGGTTGCTGGAAAATCATCTCCTCTACTGCACGGTGTGCGATAACAACAACGGCAATTGTACTTTGCATAATACAGCAGAGCTTATGGAAATTGAACATCAAAAATATCCGTATCAACCGAAAGTCGACCCGACAGAAGTAGATATGTCTCATCCTTTCTACCGTTATGACCCCAATCAATGTATTGCATGCGGCCAATGCGTAGAGGTATGCCAAAACCTTCAGGTCAATGAAACACTGTCTCTGGACTGGGAAGCTGAGCGCCCCCGTGTCAAATGGGATGACGGAGTCGCAATTAACGATTCCTCCTGCGTCAGCTGTGGCCAGTGTGTAACGGTCTGCCCATGCAATGCCTTGATGGAGAAATCCATGCTGGGAGAAGCAGGGTTCATGAGTGGCATAAATAAGGATTTATTAAATCCGATGGTGGATTTAATCAAGGAAGTAGAACCGGGCTATAGCGGTATTTTTGCCATTTCCGAAGCAGAAGCAGCCATGCGTGAAACCCGTACGAAAAAAACGAAAACCGTCTGCACATTTTGCGGCGTAGGCTGCAGCTTTAAGGTATGGACCAAGGGTCGCAAAATTTTAAAGGTACAGCCTACCTCAAAAGGACCTGTCAACGGCATCTCGACGTGCGTCAAGGGAAAATTCGGCTGGGATTTTGTGAACAGCGATCAGCGTTTGACCACGCCTTTAATTCGGGAAGGCGACGAATTTGTGGAAGCCACCTGGGAAGAAGCACTGAGTCTGATGGCCAGCAAAATGGGAGCTATCAAGGAATCCTACGGCGGCAAGGCTATCGGCTTTATTTCCTCGTCCAAATTTACCAATGAAGAAAACTATCTGATGCAAAAATTGGCACGTCAGGTCTTCCAAACAAATAATGTCGATAACTGCTCACGATATTGCCAATCTCCTGCGTCATGGGGGCTGCAATATACCGGAGGCATCGGCGGAGACAGCGGTACCATTAAAGACATTGCTCAAGCAGGCTTGGTCATGCTGGTCGGTTGTGCGCCTGGAGAAGGACATCCGGTGCTGGCTACCCGCATCAAACGTGCACATAAGCTGCACGGTCAAAAGCTGATTTCGGTGGATCTGCGCAAGCACGAAATGGCGGAGCGCGCAGATCTGTTCATTCGCCCAAAGCAAGGCACGGATTATGTATGGTTATCTGCTGTAGCCAAATACATCATCGACCAAAACTGGCATGATGCTAAATTTATCGAAGAGCATGTCAACTTCTATCCTGAATATTTAAAATTACTGGAGAACTTCTCACTGGAATTTGCCGAACAGGAAACAGGCATTTCCAAAGAAACGCTGATTCAAGTGGCAACCATGATTCATGAAGCCGACGGCACTGCCATTTGCTGGGGTATGGGCGTAACTCAAAATATCGCAGGCTCTTACACTTCGATTGCGATTGCCAACCTGCTGCTGGTGACTGGCAACTTTATGCGTCCGGGTGCAGGCGCTTATCCACTTCGCGGACATAACAATGTTCAGGGTGCTGCTGACATGGGCACCATGCCGGACATTTTCCCAGGATATCAGCCGGTGACAAACGATGCCATTCGTGCCAAGTTCGAAGCGGCCTACGGCGTACAAATTCCGAATGAACGCGGACTGGACAATATTCAAATGCTGGAGGCCATTGAAACTGGTGAGCTCAAGGCGATGTATATCGCTGGAGAAGAGATGGCATGGGTGGATGCGGACTCCAACCACACCCAGGACATGCTGGCGAATCTGGATTTTCTGGTTGTACAGGATGTATTCCTGAGCAAGACAGCTGAATTCGCTGATGTCATTTTGCCAGCCGTACCTTCACTGGAAAAAGACGGAACCTTCACCAATACCGAACGTCGTGTACAGCGATTGTACGAGGCGCTTCGCCCTGTAGGAGACAGCAAACCGGATTGGTGGATTTTCAGCCAATTTGCCAAGCATATGGGCTTTGATTGGGATTATAGCCATCCGAGTGAAATTTTTGCGGAAATGGCGTCGCTGACCCCATTCTTCTCCCAATGTAATTATGATGTATTGGAAGGCTGGAACAGCTTCCACTGGGGATCACCAGATGGCGGCAATACACCGCTGCTGCATACCAATGGATTTAATTTTCCGGATAAAAAAGCGCGTTTGGGGCTTTTCGAATATGTACCCCCGAAACAGTACCCGACTGAATACGATCTGACCTTAAATAACGGTCGACTGCTTGAGCAATTCCATGAAGGAAATATGACAACCAAATCAGCAGGTATCCAGCTCAAGCTACCCAAAGTATTCGTGGAGGTGTCACCCGAATTGGCTGAGGAGCGCGGAGTCAAGAACGGATCGCTCGTTCGATTGGAATCGCCATATGGCGCGGTCAAGCTGCGTGTTCTGGTCACGGATCGGGTACAGGGAACTGAAATTTATGTACCTATGCACTCCACCAGTCATGATGGAGCTGTAAATCTGCTAACCGGCGGAGCATTCGACGTGATTACCCGCACACCTGCCTATAAACAAGCCAAGGTTCGGATGGAAATTTTGGAGGCAGACGGTCAAAATCCGCTACCGCGTATCAATCCACGTTACAAAAAACGGCATCCGCAAGATGGGGTTGAAGTGGACCGTAAGTGGAATCGTCCCGGTTACGTCGATTTGGTGGATCAAAAAGAAGGAGGTCGGAGCCATGGCTAAGCCTATTTCAATTGTGAGAAAACGTGTTTTGACAGCAGAAGAACGACAAAAGCAATCGCTGGATCAGCTTACTGCTGATTTGGCGGATAATGAAGCCGCATTGCAGAAGACGCTTGAAATTGTACGTGAGCTGCACGACAGCGGTCTGCTTGAAGCAGCACAGTCTATGCTGAAAGCCAAAGAAAGCATCGCCAAAATCGCTGTGGGACAAGCAACACGCAAACCTGTAACCAATATCATCAACAATCTGATGGGCACAGCCGGAATGCTGTCGGAGATAGACCCCGAGCTGATGAACAAGCTGACAAGCAGCGTGACTTCAGGCTTGAACGAAGCCGAAGAGCATCTACAGCAGAACAAAAAGACTCGGCTGCGCGATCTTATGAAGGCACTAAATGATCCGGATGTAAACCGGGCGATGGGCTTTGGCATTCATTTTCTTAAAGGAATGGGAAAAGGATTATTCAATAAATAGCTAATATCGCATGTAGCTGAAGCGACCAGAGAATTAATGGCTGGAGAGTTATTGACAGGGAACATCTTAGTATAAGGTATAAAGAGCTGGCTCCGAATACGGGGTCAGCTCTTTTATTTATTTTTTGTCCACCTGCAACAGCGTCACCGTTTTCAGAGAAACAGCTTCCTTTATTTGCTCCTCGGCGATGACCTTCAGTTTAAGCAAGCTGGCAAGCTTCGCAGTATCCGGCTTGGAAAACAAGCGCCATAGCTGTGGATCAGGCAGTGCATCATACAGCTTGGTGTGATCATATTCCTTACGATGCTGCTGCACAACCTTGACCCGGTAGCTGCCAATTTCCCAATCTGCCATTCCTTGTTGGGCGCAATGATTTGTAATGTCATTACGCAGATCACTCAGCTCGCCTTCAATTTCTTTTTGCTTCTGCTTTAACTGATAGTAGCGACGTACCTTGTTTTCCAAATCCATCACGCTCCTCTGCTTACATATGTATGTTTGCAGGAGCGTTTTAGGACAAGTTTTGTGATGCAAGGAAATGTAGTCTATCCGCAAAAGCATTTCCCGGGTAATGGAAACTTTATTTAGGTACGTTCGCACCCGGATTTACAGGCCCTGAGCCTTGGGATTCGCCCTTGCGCTTCATATAATTAGCCCAATAAGCCGTCAGAATAGGCACCAAAATGGAAGTCACAATCACCGAAGCCGCAACTAATGCCGTTGCTGATTGCGCCACAGGCAGAAACTCAGGCTTGATGTTGGCGACAATAACCGGGTTAGCTACCGCTGCACCTGCCGTACTGGAGGCTGCAATTCCTGCTGTACCATTGCCGCCGCCGATATATTTATCCGCCAGAATCAGTGGAATACCTGTAATAATAATGACAAAGATACCCAACAAAATACCAAGCACGCCTGTTTGGACAATGACACTCAGGTCAATGGAGCAGCCAAGTGCAACGCCGAAAAATGGAATAAGGGCCTGCGTTGCGTTACCAAAATATTTGCGAAAATCGTGATCCAGATTACCTAATGCAAATCCGACCAAAAATGGTAATACCGCGCCGACAAATGTCTGCGGCTCAAAAACAGCCAAGCCGGTACTGCCCAAAATCAGCATCGTCACCAACGGACCCGATTCCAGAGACATCAGCACGAATGCTCCTGCCTCTTCCTTGGAGCCATATTGCTGCATAATCGAGGCGTACAGCCCGCCGTTCGTCATATCCATGGCGGAAATTAGCGCCAGCACGGACAAACCAGCAAACAGCCCGCTTTCCACACCACCCACAGGCAGCAGTCTGGACGCAATGATCGCCACCATTTTAGTCAATACGAGCGTGCCTGATTTACGCAATACCGTACCCGTTGCCCGCACATCAATGGAAGCACCCATACAAAAAAACCACACGGCCAAAATCGGTACTGTCCCCGTCATCACCCCCTTGGTAAAAGATCCAAAGTAGTCTCCTGCCCATGGAGTGAACGTATGAAATAGTGCGCCGATAAACAGCGACACCAGCATTATGCCCCCTGGAATTTTATTAATATTTTGTTTAATTTTCATAACTTCGTTCAGCCCTTTCGTTTTTGCCAATGCAAAAACAAGACCGGTTTACTTGCGGCTCAAGCCGAGATCGGGAATCAGTTTTGCGAAGGTATCATGGCTCTCCTTCAGCTGCCGTGCGAATGCCTCTGCATCCTTGACATGCAATCCTAATCCATGCTTACGCATTTCCTCCCTGAACTCCTCGTCCTTCGTGCCCTTGATCAGTGCATCTGCTAGCGTTCCGGCAATTTCATCCGGTGTATCCTTGGGTACAGCCAGCCCCCTCCAAGTGCCAATAAAATGTACACGCAGCCCAGTGGCCTGCTGTAGGGTCGGCACATTTGGAAACGCTTCCGAAATGGTGTCTGCCTGGATCGCCAGTATGCGAAGCTTCCCTTGGTCCACATATGTTTTCACTTCTGCGGGACTAACGGGTACAGCATCCACGAAGCCGCTCATCAAAGCAGAAACAGCTGGACCCGCTCCTTCATAAGGGATGTGAGTGAAGCGGACTTCGCTTTTCTGCTCCAGCATGGCGGCAGCGAGGTGCCAGATGCTCCCTGTGCCTGCATTGCCCATTTTCAGCTTACCGGGATGGGCCCCTGCATCCTCCAGAAATGCCTCCGCTGTCTTCCATGGCGCATCCGCCCTGACCGTAATAGCAGAAGGGTCCATATTGGTTTGAAGCAGCGGCTTAAAGCGCTCATAGGTGAGCGGCAGCAGCCCCAAATGGGGTAACGTCGTCAGCTCAGCAACCAGATACGTTACGGTGTAGCCATCCGCCTGCGCCTCGGCCCCCTCCATCAGCCCAGCGGAGCCGCCGCCGCCTGTCCGGTTAACGACAATGATCGGCTGACCGAGATGCTTTTCAGCGGCCTTTGCAAGCGCTCTAGCAGTAATATCTGTACCGCCCCCCGCCGCATAAGGAACAACAAGCGTAATGGGCTTCGCAGGAAATGTACTGCTGTGATCCAGCAGGGTACGGTGATCCACATATTCACTGATACTCAAGGCAGAAAGCATAGCTACTCCTGCCGCAACCAACACATATTTTTGCAATGACTTTTTCCTCATTACGTGCCCTCTTTTCCAAAAAATAGACCGGGCCCAACATAGACCCGCTTTCACCCCCCAACGTTTTCGGCATGTTTTTCGCTTACATAAAGCCAATGTACCGCAACGTGGAGGGCCACAGCTATCGCTTAATCTTCGTATTTATCTTCTAAAACACCAGCATATTGACCTTTTGGTCGATCTGCATATTCATTGGAACATTTGCTGATTTCCCGAAATTTTCCCGGGGTCACCTGTTTATGCTTGCAGAATACACGAATAAAGCTGTTCTCATTCCGATACCCGACCTGATCTGCAATTTCACTAATTTTCAGCTGGGTTTCGCACAGTAATGTACATGCTTTTTTCATACGTAGTCCAGTCAAATAGTCGTAAACGGTGCTCCCCGTCTCTTCCTTGAACATGCTGCTTACCGAAGACACGCTCATGCGAACGTGATCCGCAATCTCCTGAAGCCCTATGTTTACATGCAGGTGATGCTACATATAATCAATCATCTCTTGCACACGTACAAAATCCTTGGATCGTCTGCGACCATTCCATTTTTCTTCCATATCCGTCAGAATGTTGACCAGCAATGCCTCAATGTCTTGAAGATCCTGCGTCAGAATCTGATTCCAATGGTAATCGGCAAGCTTGTCCGGCGGTGTCACACTTTGGGCCGCACACCATTTTAGTAAATCTTCCAGCAATTCATGGACAGACAGGTAAACTTGGACTGGGTCTATCCTGTGAAGACGAAGTTCTTCTACCCATTGGCCCATCAACTTGGCACTTGCACCCGGTGCCTGTGACTCCAGAGCACGAATCATTTCAATACGCCGATCGTCCAGCATCGTTGAATCCTGAGCCTGCTTCTTGGGCAGCACATCCGCTGTGTTATCCTTTTCTACGCATATGTTGCAATCCATATTTGGATATGAACGTCCATATCCCTCATACAAACGCAAGTTAAGGGCCTCTTTTCCTTTTATAAAGGACTCCCGCGCCTCTTGAATGTTTCTGACTACATGACCAACTCCTATAGAAATTGTCAAAGGAAGATGCTCACCGACAACCTGAATTAGCCTAGCTACACTTTTGTAAAGCACAATGCCCTCTTGGACAGCAGCCTCCGTACCAGCTTCGTATGCCCTCTCGCTGAATTGTAGCAGCACAACAAAGCCACTCTCCTCATCCGGGGCGCTTACCGCTTTCCAGTAAGGCTCCAGCGTCTCCAGCAAGATATTGTTCAGCGCATACTTAAGCAGCATTTTATCCTCTTCTGGAAAACTTGCGGCCCACGTGGAATAGCGGTCGATCGACACGACCATGACAACCAAGAAATTGCCGTCCCAATCGGAAAAATACTGATCCCATTTCATACGTATTTCCTGTATACCCATTCTTCGCTGGAGAACATCTTCAATATATTTGGAACGCAGCTCTGGCAGGCTTCGCTCTACCACCAGTGATTTGCGGTGGAACTCTACAACCAGCTTGCTAATCACAGGTTCCAGGTCGTACAACCCTCCTTGGCGCGTTCCTTTATGGCCCGAATTTAGCAGGCTATTAATCTTTTTCATGAGGCGAAAAGCCGTATAATTGTAATAATAGACCGCTGAGCACCCAGCCAGTATAGAGATAAAGGCCAGCCACAGCATCATATTGCGAGCCAGCTTTACATTTTTTAGCAGCTTGTCCATAGGAACGAGTGATACCAAGCGCCAGCCCGTTACATCAGAAAAGGTCTGGTTCGCCATATATTCCATGCTCCCTATCTCTACATAAGCATATGGACTCACATCCAGTTCTTTCAAAACCCTCTCCATTTCCTTTAAGGGTACAGACGATCTCAGCTTGGGATAGATCAGTTCCCCTTCCAGGTCATACACGTATTGCGAGTTCGATAAATGAATATAAAGTTTAGAGAAAAAACGGTCGTAATCCAGATTGATCAGTACCGCACCGATCACCTGTCCATCCTCTACTATGGGCCTGGCGAGCGAAAGCAGCTCTACGGTTCCATGCTGGGGGTCGGTGCCATACCACCTCCGCTTAATCAGCAACGGTTTTCTGTGAATGTCCTGAATCCAGGGGACCCAAGTGGTATCTGGTGCCTGTTTCCAATCAGGCAAGAAGCCGTAACTGCTGGATACGAGAGCATGATTCTCCAATGAGATCACCTCAACTGAATCAATCTCTTCGTGTGAAGAAAGGGCTTTCAAGTATTTGCGAAGCCGTTTGATAATGGAGGCATGATTGGATAACGATTTTCCATCTGCCTGGACACGAGCGAAAGCCTCCACATCAGGATGATAAGCCGCATCAAGTGCCATGTTACCCGTAACTTCATCCTTCTGGGCTTCCTTCTTGTCTTGCTCAGGATATAGATGTAATAACAAGCTCTAATTAAATCTATTTGACACCAGATAGGGAATTCCCTGCTTCTGTAAAATGGAACTTCAGAGAAGCCACTCCTTAAAATCAAAAAAAGAAGAAGTCCTCCTTGGCAAGGGTAGACTTCTTCTTATCAACTGCCTATATTCATTGTTTAACAAAAACTTAGACAATCCCCCACTGATCAGCTCGTCTTCTCCACCTGGAAACGATCCAGCTCGCGCTGCATCTCCTCACGAATCTGACGAAGCTCTTTCACCTTCTCAGCCGACTCCTCAAAGGAGCGCTTCTGTTCCACCGTGGATGCCGTAATTTCTTCACTTCCTGCGGCAGACTGCTGAGTGATAGCACTCATATTTTCAATAGCTTGCTGTACCTGTACGCTTAGTTCTCGCGAAACATTCATATCTGTCGATAGCTTTCTGACTTGGCCAGCAATTTGCTGCACTTTGCCGCTAATCTCTGTGAATGATTCTCCGGTAGAGGAGGCTGCCTTCTCCTGCTCACGGAACAGCTCCTGACTTTGCGCCACAGAAGTCTTCACCTTATTCATGGCCTGCATAATACGCTCAACAGCGGTATAAATTTGCTTGACAGCGGACTCCGATTGGTTTGCCAGCTTTTTCACCTCATTGGCTACGACGGCAAAGCCTCTTCCCGCTTCACCTGCACGCGCGGCCTCAATGGAAGCATTCAAGGACAGCAGCGACGTCTGGCTGGCAATTTCAGATACGTAGCCGGTCATGGTTGTAATCTCGGCTGCATTGGCCTCCAACTCCTTGACCGTTTGTTCCACCTCAGCCATCGCTGAACGATTTTCCACAACGATGCGCAGTTGATCGTTCATGACCTGCGTACCCTGCTCAATGGCACGCAACGCATCTTCACTATACGTAGTCGACTGCGTCGTCTCCAGCAGATTGACCTCGAATTTCTGCTGCATCTCGTCCACAACGCCAACCGTCGTCGACAGATCCTCGGCAATTTTCTGGCTGCCTATCGCCATCTCCTCTGTTGACGTGCTGACTTGGGTCACAATTTCCTTCATCGCTTCATTATGCTGGTCAATATCCCGAGCCATTAGATCGACACGATTACCCGCCTGGTCAATGGAAAGGACGATGTTACGCAAGTTGCCGATCATGATCCGGAACGATTCGTTCAGCTCATCCAGTTCATCGTGTCCCTTCGTTTGAGCGAGCTGCACGGTCAGATTCCCCTCGGCAATTTGCTTCGCAGCATCCGTTAACCTGCGGGTTCTAAGAGCAAGCTGCTTGGAGGTATATGTATTATATAGCCCGACCGCCACCATAAGAAGAACTGCACCTGCCAAGGCTAATTGCCAGGTAAAACGTATGCTCTTGGTCAAGTCCTCTGTATATTCGTCATATCGTGCCTTAGTCAGCAGGTCCAGCATAAATACATCGTTTTGAATCCCTTGTACACGCATGGCCTCCCGCTTGGACTCTGGGCTGTTTTGAGTACTCATTGCTTTTTCCGTTGCTGCCTTCAGCTCGCTGAATTTGGTTTTAATCGTATTCAAACGCTTTTGCTGCGCTTCGGTCTGCATCATGTCCTGTGAAAGCACCGCAATCGTTTTTTCAGACTGAGTCAGCTGGTTTAGCACGTCGGCTTTATTACTTTCAGACATGGTTGAAGAATAATTTTGTAAAGCCTGCCCCGACTGAATCAAATAAGCATTAAGCTGCTGTACATTCAACATAGCCGGAACAAGATTACTACTTTGTGAGTTAATACGGATTAATTCGAAAATAATATATGCCACTAAAGCTAGGCAAGCAATCAGAGAAACCATCGCGTTCAACACCAGTTTACCTTGCAGTTTCATCAGCATTCATCCTCCGTTTGCAAAAATTATTGGGTAGGTACAGTAAGTGTGCCGGACTTGATTTTTTCCCTCAAATCCTCCAACAACTTTTGCTGGTCCGGATTCAGTGTCACGATACGAATGGGCGCCAAACCTATGCCTTCTTCCGCAAGACCGAACACCATATTCTTGTCCGTAAATTTTCTTTGATGATCTGCAAAGCTTTTAACTGTCTTATATATCGCAACGTCCACATTTTTTATCATTGAGGTAACTACCGCCTTTTCCGCAATAAAAAACTGATCGCTGTCGACCCCGATAGCAAATTTTTGCTGTTTTTGTGCCTCCTGAAGCGCACCTACACCTGTAAGCCCTGCTGCTGTATAAATAATATCAATCCGATCCTGATCAATCATATTACGTGCAATCTCCGTGCCCAGCTCTGGCTTCCCGAAATCTCCTGCATATGTAGCAGTGACATTGGCATCAGGCTTCACCGACTGGACCCCGGCGCGATATCCAGCCTCAAACTTTTTCAGCAACGGAGACTCCACGCCTCCGATAAAGCCTACCTGTTCCGTGCGACTCGTCAAACCTGCAACGACTCCGCCCATAAAGCTGCCTTCTTCTTCTTTAAAGGTGATGGAGGCCACATTCGGTAAATCCGATTTTTCATCCACGATTAAAAATTTACGGTCTGGATATTTTTTGGCTGCGGTCTCCAGACTGTCTTTCACCATGTAACCCAATCCAATGATCAAATCAGCTTTTTCTTGTGCAAGCTGTTCAAAAGCAGCATCATACGTCTTGGTCTCAGATATTTCCCGGTATTCAAAAACGATTTTCCCTTCATCCCGAGCCTTGATCAAGCCTCGAAAAGCAGCATCACTGTAAGATTGGTCGCCCAGACCAATGTCTGACAGTACGATCCCTACCTTAATAGGCTGGGCCTTGGTTTGTGCTGCCGATTGCCCACATGCACCCAGCAGGAATGCAAAAATGATGACCATGGGAATCCACCTAAAAGTTAATAATACAGCTCGCTTCTTCATGACAATCACCTCAGCATAATTTGGAAATCCCCAACAATTTTATATCGGTTGTAATAGCATATTTTTTCATGATAATTTCTGTAAATTCAGTTCTTTTATTTTATTAATGTGAAAATAAAAGAACTGATCACCAGGCTTGAACAACGTCGCCTAACAATCAGTTCCCAAATCTATTTGGTTTTACTCCATTTGGAGGCAATCACTTCAGTTTTACTTTCTATTAGATCCATGACGTCCTCGCGGCGTTTCGTCTTGAACAAATCAATCATGTCCACCAAATCGTTGCGATCTAATAATTTGACTCCGTTCACAGCAGCAAGTGTTTTACAGGAATCCGTATAACGCCCGGAGGTAATCACGACAGACTTGTCTGCCGCATAATAACGCATGGAGGTGTAAATTTCCTGCACCGCGCCTAATCCTACCGGATGTTGTATGCCATAGCGCTTGGCCTGGATTACCACTCTGGCGCCTTCACGGTCTGTAAAAACCAAATCCGCTCCAAAATCCCGGCTGCCAGTTGTTTTATAGATGTCCTTATAACCAAGGGCCGATAGTAGCCGCTGCAAATAAAGCTCAAATTCCGAGCCGTCCTCCATACGATCAATGTCCTGAATTCCGATTTTACGTGGGTCCAGATCGCGTAAAATCCGATTCCGGCGCCCCCGTATGACTCCCCTAATGATAAGTGCAAGCAATACGAGGACTACAATGAGTCCTATCCCTAATTCCCTATATGCGGATAATTGCTCCAGCAACATTCCTCTTCCCCTTTTCTACAATAAAACATGCAGCCGCATAATCCCTAACTGCTAAGTCCTTGGTGTTACGCCTGGTTCACATGTTAGCATCATAAAAGCCCCGCCAGATTCGACGGGGCCTATCTTCCTCTTGCCTCAAAGCTGTCTAAACTCTATCTCCGCAAAATTATTCACGCTTCAGTAAAGACTCTCCAGCGATCCCGGGCTGAGTCATTTGATATGGGTCCAAAATAATGTCCAGTTCTTCCTCGGTCAGAACATTATACAGCAAACATAGTTCACGTACCGATTTTCCTGTCGTAATTGCCTCACGTGCGATACGGGATACAACCTCATATCCAAGATGAGGATTAAGTGCTGTAATAATACCTACGCTGTTCTCCACATATTCACGGCAACGTTCTACATTGGCTTCAATTCCATCCACACAATGAACGCGGAAGACGTTGAAGCCCTGCTTCATAATTTCCAGCGATTGCAGCAGGTTATAGACAAGCACAGGCTCCATTACATTCAGCTCCAGCTGCCCTGCCTCAGAAGCCAAACAAATGGTATGGTCATTTCCAATGACCTGAAAAGCAATTTGGTTAATGACCTCACACATCACCGGATTGACCTTGCCTGGCATAATAGATGAACCCGGCTGACGAGCGGGCAGGCTCAGCTCTCCGAGACCAGCACGCGGCCCAGAGGCCATCAGGCGAATGTCATTTGCCACCTTGGACATGTTCATCATACAAATTTTCAACGCAGCAGATACTTCGGTGTAGGCATCCGTATTTTGTGTTGCATCCACGAGATTCTCGTCAGCTGCCAGAGGGAAACCGCTGATCTCTGCCAGCACCTCAGCAACACGCTGAATATAACGGCGGTCTGCGTTCAAACCAGTACCGACCGCAGTCGCCCCCATATTAATCGTCAGCAGATGCTGCTTGGTCGCACGGACGCGTCCGATATCACGGCCCAGCACGCGCGCATAGGCTTGAAACTCCTGTCCCAGGCGAATCGGCACCGCATCCTGCAAGTGGGTTCGACCCATTTTAATCACACTGTCAAATTCCTTCGCCTTACGGGAAAACGCTTCTTGAAGCTCACTCATGGTGACTAGCAACTTGTCAATCATACTTAATACAGCCAAATGAACTGCCGTAGGAAAAGCATCGTTCGTCGATTGCGCCATGTTGACATGGTTATTCGGACTGATCTCCAGATACTCTCCACGCTGCTTGCCAATAAGCTCCAGCGCCCGGTTTGCAATCACTTCATTTGCATTCATATTAATAGACGTACCTGCGCCGCCCTGAATCGGATCGACGATGAAATGGTCATGCAACTGCCCTTGAATAATCTCGTCAGCTGCCTGGATGATGGCCTCAGCTTTGGAGCGATGCAAGCGGGTCAATTCCATATTTACCGTTGCTGCTCCCTTTTTGACGATCGCCATGGCCTTAATTAACTCAGGATGCAACCGTTGGCTTGTAATTGGAAAATTTTCTTTTGCCCTCAGCGTTTGTACACCATAATAAGCGTCTGACGGCACTTCCTTAGTACCTAAAAAATCATGCTCCAGCCTCATATTCTTCGATTCCTCCGCTGTGTGTGCTACGATCTTCAATCCAGACCAGCCAAATTGACATAAAGAGACCTTGGGATAGTCCCTCACTTCATTATACGTTCCCATTCCCGTGCTTTTCCAGTCGAATAAACGCGGAAAAAGATTAGACAATCCTATGACAAGTTATGATTACCTGTATATCCCATGATTATTCGGCAAATACTCAGCAATGACCGGGAGGCTATTCAGTGGCTTATAATAATAGCGAGTGGCATGCAGCTGACCATCAGCCGACCTGGCATAACCCGGAATCACGCCCGCTTCTATAAAACCGATAGACTCATATAGTCGATTGGAAGGATCACCTACCCGCGTATCCAGCACCAGTAACGTTCTATCCTGACGCAGTGCCTCTTCTTCCGCCGCTTTCATTAACTGTCGCCCAAGCCCAAGCCTGCGCCCGGACGGATGCACCATAAGCTTTGCAATTTCCGCACGATGAATACCGTTGGCTTTCTGAGCCAAGTGAAGCTGAACCGTGCCAACAGGTACTCCGTCCTTCTCGGCAATCCATAGAACCACACCATCCTCAAGCACGCTATTCCAATAAGCAGCTGCTTCCGTATAGGGCAGTGGCGGCAAAAAGCCTATAGAGGCACCATCTGCTACCACGTCAATTAACAAGCGAGCCAGTGTATCTGTCAGTTCTTCGTTCAGAGCTTGAATAGGACGAACTATTATTTGTTTGGACACTATGATTCCCCCATATGGAGTCGATGGCATATAAAAAAGAAAGTAAACCATCCTCTTTACGATAGCTTACTTTTTTTCCATGGTTTTTCTTTTACTTCATTATTACTTTCGCTACTGTTTTGTTTACTGCTCTGCCATATAAAAGAGCTCCCACAGATGACCATCTAAGTCCTGAAAGCTCCATCCGTACATAAATCCGTGATCTTGAGGTTCGTTCGAAGGCTTGCCCCCCGCTTCCAAAGCCCTGTGAACAATCTCATCCACCTTTGCACGACTCTCCACCGCTAAAGCAATAATCGCTTCCGTGCTTTGGGTTGCATCTGAGATTTCTTTTGTAGTAAAGGCTTTAAAGCGCTCTTCAACCAGCAGCATAACAAAGATATGCTCACTAACCACCATACAGGTTGCATGTTCATCAGTGAACTGAGCGTTAAATTCAAATCCAATTGCAGTAAAAAAATCAATGGAATGCTGCAGATTTTTAACTGGTAAATTCACAAAAATTTGTTTGGCTGTTACTCCCACGACATTTCACCTCTTCATTTATCATAAATTCTATTTTTTAAACATTACCTCTCAACAAAAGATAACTTAACTATCGTATAAAGTCAATCAATCTTACATTTATATCATCTATTGCTGCCACTTCAGCTTATCCAGGGTCCGAGATAATACAGCTGCCGCTTCTGCCCTTGTTGCGGATGCAGTCGGAGCAAGACGGCCTTTTTCGTCTCCCTTCATGATGCCTAATCCAGACAAGGTTTTCACAGCCGGAGCCGACCACGCAGAAATCGTTTGAGTATCGGATAATGGCACGGATATACTTCCTATTGCTGTATCTTCAATATTTCCGGCGAAGCGCAGGGCTCGCTCTACGAACACGTAACAGATAGCGTTCATATCCATTACCCGAGTCTACTACATTACCTGTCAACAACTGTTTGCGCCCATCCTCGCTGCTCAGTTCAGCCGCGATATCTACAGCCTGTAACAGCTTGCGCCCTGCCGGAATAGCCCGCCGATTAGCCAGTTCTTCATTCGGAGCGATGGCAAAGCTCAAGGTCATTTGCTTTACAGGCACCTGCCAGGTGTCAGCCAGCTTTTGAAGAGACAAGCGACCTGTTGCTACTTCATAGCCACCCTGCGGCGTCTCCAATCGAAGGCTGCGAATGTGTTCGTTCAGAATGGCCTCCAAGGCTTCCCCGTTTAGATTAACCTCGTACGCCTTGGCATCCGCTTGCTCTCCTGCACGGATTACAAGTGCCCCCTTCGCTCCGTTTTGATTTGCGTTGTGTATGTCAGCAGCCACTACTTGAGCGACTGCCTTTTTCTGTGCATTTTGCTCGGCTCCGCTCACTACAGTCTTGACGTGCACCACATTTGAATCTGAAACGCCGCTTCCCTTCTGGTCGCTAATGGCAGTCTGACTCTGTCCATTCAGGGTTCCATTCGCACTACCGCTACTGCTGTTACCAGTATTGGGGTTATTCCTGTTCTCCTGCTGTTCCTCGTCATGATCGTCATTGCGGCCGCCACCACCATCTTTTGATGGTTGGTCCGTTTGGCGTGGCAACTCGATTTGTGCAACCAATGGATCATGATCGCTCACTCGCCCATCCGCCGCACTAAAATCGGCATTGATATGAACGATATCCAGCACGGATGTTTGACTCAAGGACACGCTGACCAGCATGTGATCCAGTGTCTGTGAATTGCCTTCCTAAATATAGGAATATCGTTCTTTTTCATCCAGCTTGTCTATCAGGTTAGTCAGTTCCTGTCCTCGCAGTAAAGACAATGTTTCCGAGAATTGGAAATCATTCAAATCCCCAAGCATTACAACATTAGCCTTAGGGTTTACTTGCAATATCGACTTCACAAAGCCGTTTACAATCGCTGCAATCTTTGCCCGCTGGATTTCGCTGCTTCGCACAGGCGGCTGAGCCCCTCCGAATGGTGCCTGATCGCCCCCTTTGGAGTTAAAATGGTTAGCGACCACGATCACCTGCTGGCCTGCAAACTCAAATTCAGCAGCCAGCGGCTTCCGAGAATCATCAAATGATGCATTCAGCGGATCAATCCGACCCGGATTGAGAGAAAGCCCCTGTGCACCGTAGGTGACAGACGTGACTGAATCTCCCTTAGGCTTATCCGTCAGCGTGATACGCTGCGGGTTATAGAGAAAGCCGACGCGGATATTGCCGCCGGGAGCGCCGCCATCCTTATTATTTTCAGGGGCAATATCCGTAAAGGCGTATTCTGGTCCTCCATGAGCACGAATCGACTCTATAAGCACGCGGAAGCTTTCAGAAGCGTCTGTCGTGCCATCATCCTTCTCACCGTTATTGTCCTGAACTTCCAGCAGCCCTATGATATCTGGATGATTCAAATTCACGGCGATAGCCTGCCCAAGCTGATCAATCCGTTGTCCATCACCGGGATCGAAGTTTTCCACATTGAACGAAGCGACTGTCAGCTTGCGATCATCCTGCATCAGACGTGTGCTTGCTGGCTGGAGGCCAGCCGGTACAATATCCGGCAGACGCTCTGGTAACAATTTGTAATTGCTGAAGCTATAGCTCACAATTCCCGTGATTGGGCCAACAAAACGATCGCCTGTTTTCAACGGAGTCGAAGGCTTTGCATCAATCAGAATTCGTTGTGGATTCTGACTTCTTTCGGTCAGCATGAGTCCGCCAGTCTCCGTCACTACCTCACCAGTGTTCGGACCGTTATCAATTCGGACTGGAATTTCATAGCCGTAAGGGCCAATCACAGTAGCATCGTTCAACTCGACACGCATGGCTTCCAAACTTTCGAAAAAATCCAAGCCATCCTCCTGCGGATCAAACAACGTCATTCCGTCATTATCCACAACAGATGTCGGCATGCATGTCCCTGTTGTCCAAGCAAGATTGGAGCTGGCAGTGAACGGTCCTTGGCAGTAACCGTAACCGAAGAGGCCACTATTTCCGTAGTCGTTAGGTCAATTGGTTTACTGGCGTAGGTTCTTTCTGTGTATTCCTTCACTGAGCCGCTAACCCGTACCTCATCCCCAACCTGTACACCGTTGCCAGGCTTGTACACTAAAATGGCCTCGGCTGTTTTTTCATCCTGATCTATTTGATCATCCGCCGCTTGAATATAGAAGCTGCTTCCCTTCACCATCGTAACAATCCCTTCAACATCCGTTACCTTTTGTCCCTCATAAGGTGAGCGGTGGGCTGCTCCCTGAATGTCGTGGATACGAAGCTTTTTAGGCAAATAGACATCAGCATATACACTGGTCCCAACAGTTGAGGGTAATATCTGCGCTTCCTTTTCCAGCAAAAGTGCAGGCTCTGCCTCAGCCTTTCCACTAGATAACCATCCCGTTCCTACCGAAAGCACCAGTATTGCACTGAGCCCTGTAAGTCCAAGCCTTTTTAATTTTATGGATAACATTTTTTCTATGTATACTTGTTTCATCAAAAGATGCTCTCCTTCCCTTTTTTTCTGTGATTACGCTTACAATTCATATTTCATCTTTTAAGATACCATAAATTAGTCAATTCAGTACCTTAATTTTGTAAAAATGAATTCTTCTTGCCGTAGCATAATCAGATCATATTATTGTAAACTTGTTTTAATACAGAAAAAGGTGGCACATACGCTATGGAGCATTTACTTAACGAGCAGGTTAAAAACATTCAAATCAGCGGCATCCGCAAAATTGCCAATAAGGTTGCCGCATTGCCCGGAACCCTGTCCTTAACGATTGGACAGCCGGATTTCCCTACCCCTGCGCATATTATGGAGGCCGCCCATCGGGCGATTAACGAAGGACGCACCTCCTATACGCCTAATCCCGGACTACCCGAACTAAGGGAAGCTGCAGCTGCGTTTGTAGCCCGTAAATACGGGCTGAATTACCGTGGACAGGATGAGGTTATCGTAACCAACGGAGCCAGTGAAGCGCTGGATATTACCCTGCGCACCCTTTTGTCACCTGGCGATGAAGTCATTTTGCCTGTGCCCATTTACCCTGGTTACGAGCCATTGATCCGTTTGTCAGGCGGCGTTCCAGTGTTTGCCGATACCCGCAGCAGCGGCTTCAAGCTCACCGCCGAGGTGCTGGAGCCTTATTTGACCGAGCGGACGAAAGCAGTCATCCTTGGCTATCCTTCGAATCCGACCGGGCGAGTGATGAGCCGTGAAGAACTTGAAGAGGTCGCCAATTTGCTGAAGGAACGCGATCTATTTATCATTTCGGATGAAATATACAGCGAACTGATTTACGATACACCACATGTATCCATTGCAGTTCTTCCAGATATGCGGGAACGCACCATCGTCATCAACGGTCTGTCCAAATCACACTCCATGACGGGCTGGCGTATTGGTTTTACGCTTGCACCCGCTGAGATTACACAGCATATGGTTAAAGTTCATCAGTACAACGTGACCTGTGCCAGCTCGATCAGCCAGTATGCTGCGCTGGAAGCCCTGACCGCAGGTGCCGATGATGCACTCCCGATGCGTGAGGAATATCGCAAACGCCGTGACTATGTACACGGAAGACTGACCGACATGGGAATCCCGCTGGAGAAACCCGAGGGAGCCTTTTACCTTTTCCCTTCCATCGCCCATTTTGGCTTAAGCTCGATGGATTTTACCTTGAAGCTGCTGGAAGAGCATGGAGTGGCCGTCGTGCCAGGAGATGCCTTTTCTTCCTATGGCGAGGGATACATCCGTTTGTCCTACGCTTACGGACAGGACGTACTTGAGCAGGGGCTGGATAAAATAGAGAGGTTTGTTAGAGGAATTGTGAGGAGTTAAGGTGGGAGGAGGCGCTTCGCGGTCCATTTGATCTTCCGATCGCTGTTGCAGGAGGATTCTTCGATTGTATAACACATTTATAGGTGAGAATCCCCCTCCAAAGGCGAACGCTCCGCTTCTTCAGATTCAAATGGCCCGCTTCGCTCGCTGCCGCCTTAAAGTCCCACAAGTTGTCTAACGTGTGTGGAGCAGCTAGGGTTAAAAACAATACTCACCTTTGCGCGGTGAGTAAAAATAAAACAGGCTCTTGAATCTCCTCCTACCGGGAGATTCAAGAGCTTGTTCGTTTTACGACTACTCCCTCACCGTCGGCGTGGGATTTAAGTGCGCATCTTTAAGCACGGCGCAGCGATGGGAAGCACCATCCGCCACTGCAGCGGCCTTTAATCCACAAACCTTGAATCCACGCGCCACTCCCCTACTTTAAATGCATTTTGAATTGCAGGAACAATTCATTATAGTGAGCCAGCATCCGCTTGCCGAGATTATCGTATACCTCCAGCTTATCCGTAATTTCGGACGGAGGATAGAAGCGCTCATCGCCAGAAATATCTGCAGGCAACAGCTTTTTCCCATCTTGGTTTGGTGTTGAGTAGCCTACAAACTCGGCATTTTGGGCAGCTACATCGGGCTGCATCATAAAATTAATGAACTTATGGGCTGCATCCACATGGGTAGCTGTTTTTGGAATAACCATGTTATCAAACCACAGGTTGGAGCCTTCATCAGGCACGATGTAATCCAGCTTGTCGTTCTCATCCATGATTTCGGACGCATCCCCGGACCATACAACCCCCGCAGCAGCTTCCTCATTGGCCAGCAGCATTTTAATCTCGTCACCGACAACCGCTTTGACATTTGGCGCCAGTTTCTCCAGCTTCGTCAAAGCCTGCTGCAAATGTGCCTCATTTGTATCGTTCAAGGAATAATGGAGACTGTTCAGCGACATGCCCATAATCTCCCTAGCTCCATCAACCAGCAGCAGGTTATTACGCAGCTTCGGATTCCACAGACCGTCCCAGCTATGAAAATCAATGCCTTTCGTCAGCTCCGGGTTAAACACAATCCCGACCGTCCCCCAAAAATACGGAACCGAATATTGGTTATTCGGATCGAACGAAAGATTCAGAAAATGAGCATCCACATGCTTCAAATTTGGCAGCTTGCTGTGATCCAGCGGAAGCAACAGGTGCTCCTGCTTCATTTTGGCCAGAGCATACTCCGAAGGAACCGCTACATCAAACGAAGTTCCACCCTGCTCGATTTTCGTCAGCATCGCCTCATTAGAATCAAATGTCTGATAAATGACAGTAATCCCCGTCTCCTTCTGGAACCGTTCCAGCAGATCAGGGTCAATGTAGTCTCCCCAGTTGTATACCGTCAATGTGTTGCCACCGGAGTAGCCTTGACTGGAATTAAGCCAGGCCGCCACCGCCATCAGCCCAAACGAGATGATGAAAATCGACAGAAACACGCGCACAAGCGACTTCATCTAGGCACCCCCATTTCCGCCGCAGGCTCTTTTTTACCGTTACGATTCGCCTTGCGCATAATAAAGTAGTAACCCACCACCAGCAGCACCGTAAACAGGAAAATGAGCGTGGACAGCGCATTGATGGACAAGGAAACCCCTTGACGGGCACGCGAGTAAATTTCCACCGATAGGGTCGAATAGCCACTGCCTGTCACAAAAAAGGTCACCGCAAAATCATCCAGAGAATACGTTAGCGCCATAAAAAAGCCCGCATAAATCCCTGGCTTGATAAAGGGCAAAATCACCTTGGTCAGCACATCCAGCCGACTGGCACCCAAATCACGTGCTGCATCGACCAGGGATGGACTCATTTCCTGAAGCCGCGGCAAAATCATAATGACTGCAATCGGCACACTAAATGCAATATGAGACAACAAGACCGAGTAGAAGCCCAGCTTAATCCCAACCATCGTGAACAAAATGAGGAAGGATGCGCCAATAATGACATCCGGGTTCACAATCAGCACATTGTTGAGTGACAGCAGCGTATTTTTGACCCGACGATTCTGCATCTGGTGAATAGCCAGCGCACCCATAATGCCAATAATCGTAGCCAATGCAGACGACAGCAACGCAATCACCAAGGTGTTAATGACAATAATGATCAGGCGAGTATCTGCAAACACCTCTTTATAGTATTGAAGGGTAAAACCTTCAAACTCGTGCATTGTCCCACCGCTGTTGAAGGAATAGTACATCAGGTACAAAATGGGGGCGTACAACACGAGAAAAACGATCACCAAATACAAATTCCCGAATCGACTTTTATTTGCCATGTCGCACCCTCCGCTTCGTCCCCGAGGTGATCAGCATAATGATCGCCATCGCCAAAATCAGGAACACAGCCACCGTGGAGCCCATCCCCCAGTCCTGTGTAACCAGAAAATGCTGCTCAATTGCCGTTCCCAGGGTAATGACCCGGTTGCCCGCGATCAGTCGGGTAATCATAAACAATGACAGCGCAGGAATGAACACCGCCATACATCCGGATCGCACACCGGAAAGCGTTAACGGGAAAACAACTCGGCGAAACGCCGTCCATTTGGAGGCTCCCAAATCACGCGCAGCGTCCAGCAGTGAAGGGTTTAACCCTTCCAATGCGTTATAGATAGGCAAAATCATAAAGGGCACAAAAATATAAACCGACACAAACACAAAGCTGGAGCTGGTAAACAGTAATTGCTGCCCCCCCAATCCAACCATACCTAATATAGCATTCACCGGGCCATAGGTACCGAATATCCCGATGAAGGCATACGTTTTGAGCAGCAAGTTAATCCATGTCGGCAAAATAATGAGCAATAGCCACAACTGCTTATGCTTGGTTCGTGTGAGTAAATACGCCGCCGGATAAGCCACCAGGAGCGAAAATACCGTAATCAAAAATGCATACCAAAACGAGCTGAGCGTCATGCTCAAATAAACGGGTGTCAGAAACTGTGCATAGTTGCTGAATGTGAAATGACCGTCTACATCAAATAGTGAATAGTAAAACACAAGCACAACCGGAGCCGCCACGAACAGCACAATCCATAAATAATAAGGCAGCAGAAACGCCGCTCTTGTATTACCGGACATGCTGATCCACCTCTTCATAGGCCTCCAGGCGCCGGTCAAATTCTTCCTCCGTTTCCCCAAAGCGCATCACATGGATCGCTTCCGGATCAAAATGCAGGCCGATTTCACTGCCCAGCTCCGCCTTTTTGGTAGAATGCACCAGCCACTCCTGTCCTGAATCATCATAGCAGCTTATTTCATAGTGGACCCCACGGAACAATTGGGTATCCACCTTTACACGCAGCTTGCCTTCAGCAACACTGGTAATCTCCAAGTCCTCTGGCCGGATCACAATTTCAATCGGTTCATTCGGACGCAGCCCACCATCTACACACTCAAACTGTCGACCGTTGAATTCCACCTGATAATCCGCGATCATACGTCCAGGGACAATATTGGATTCGCCGATAAAATCAGCAACAAACCGATTAATCGGCTCATCATAGATATCATTTGGCGTACCACTCTGCTCGATTTTGCCTTTGTTCATGACAAAAATTTCGTCTGACATGGCCAGCGCTTCCTCCTGATCATGCGTAACGAATATAAAAGTGATTCCAAGGCGCTGCTGCATTTCGCGCAAAATGTACTGCATTTCTGTACGCAGCTTTAAATCCAGTGCAGACAATGGTTCATCCAACAAGAGAACATCAGGTTCATTGACGATAGCCCGTGCAATGGCTACACGCTGACGCTGTCCCCCGGACATCTCGGAAATTTCCCGTTCGCCGTAGCCTTCCAGATTGACGAAGGACAATGCCTGTGTCACCTTCTCCTGAATGTCCTTTTTGTTCATCTTTTTGATTCGCAGACCAAAGGCTACATTTTCAAACACATTGAGATGCGGAAATAGCGCATAATCCTGAAAAACCGTATTGACCTGCCGCTCATTGGCTGGAACACGATTAATGAGTTTTCCATTTAAATAAATAGAGCCTTCTGTCGGCTCCGCAAAACCTGCAATCATACGCAGAATCGTCGTTTTACCACAGCCGGAAGGCCCTAGCAGTGTATAAAATTTACCACGCTCAATCTCAAAGCTGACGTCAGCCAGCACTGGGGGATCGTTGTCATATTGCTTGGTCACCCGTTCAAATCGGATGATGTTTTGCTCTCCCATAACACCCTCCTTCAAAGATTCGGCTTCATTTCATTTTATTCTGTTCATTAAACATAATTATTCAGGCCGTACCATTTACCCTTGAGACTTCCATGTAAAATAGTCTGTCAGCACACGAATGGCCACACCGATCGCTTCCTCGGCAGGCGCCAGCTTGGCATGGTGCAAGCCATAGGGCGTATCAACGCCAAGCCAGAACATCAGACCCGGAATTCGCTCCAGAAAATACCCGAAATCCTCTCCCGTCATCGCTTCCCCGCATTCAATGAGCTGCACATCCTGCCGATTACTGACCCAGTTCATGAATTCCTCGGTTACCTTGGCTTCATTATACACTTGCAAATAATTGGAGCCATAATGAATCTCCGCCTGGCATTCAAATCCAGCTTCTATACCACGTACCAGTGCTTCAATCCGCGATTTAACCAGCTTCATCGTATCGGCTGATAGCGTTCGGATCGTACCCTCCAAACGGGCGGTTTCCGCGATAATATTCTGCTTCGTGCCGCCGCTAACCTTACCAACGGTAACAACTGCTGCATCCAGCGGATTCACATTACGGGCTACAATCGTTTGTAGCTGTCCCACCAGCTGACAAGCAGCTACTACCATATCATTCGCCTTGTGTGGATACGCAGCATGCCCTCCCGTACCCTTCAGGTCGATGAAAAGCTCCGATGTATTGGCAAATAAGATACCCGGGCGAGTCGCAATCGTGCCCACAGGATATTCGGGTGCAACATGCAGCGCGACAATTTGATCCGGCAGCCAGTCTGCCAGCTCTGCGCTATCGCGCATCGGCAACGCTCCGCCCGGGCCTTCCTCAGCAGGTTGAAAAATTACAACCAGGTCGTCCTTAATCGGGTGGCTCGCAAAGTGAGTAACAATTCCCAATCCAATCGTCATATGTAAATCGTGTCCGCAAGCATGCATGTAGCCGGGATGGGTCGAACGGAACTCGTAACCCGTCTCTTCTTCAATCGGTAAGCCATCCATGTCACAACGATATCCATAGCGGCGTTCGGGGGCCGTTCCATGAATGAATACTAACACGCCCGTACGCCATGTACGAATGTCCAGCCGCTCTTGAGGGAGCGTTTCCAAGTAGTCCAGCAAGTATCGTTGTGTTTTATATTCCTCAAACCCCGGTTCGGGAATTTGATGCAGATCCCTTCGTATTTGAACAAAAGTATCGACTGTGCTCATTTCGCTGCTCCGCCTCCTTTTTTAGCCTATCAGCTCTTATCTGGCAAAAGAACAAAAGGACAAAAGCCCGGCGCAGCCGCCGAGCCTTGTCCGTTGTGCTTCGTCCCTAAGTTGTGTGTCAGTACATCTCGTCTCTGACAAGGAATCGTTCACCTTTGGTACATAAAAAACTTTGCCTTCTTACAGAACGCGCAGTTCTTTCAAAATCTCAGTTTTAGATTTGGTCTTATCGTCGACCTGTTTGATTACGCGAGCAGGTGTACCAGCTACTACGGAGTATGCAGGCACATCTTCAGTTACAACCGCTCCGGCTGCAACAACTGCACCTTTACCAATTCGTACGCCTTCCAGTACAACCGAGTTCGCACCGATCAATACTTCGTCTTCTACGATAACAGGCTGTGCGGACGGTGGCTCAATGACACCTGCAAGAACAACGCCTGCGCCGATGTGGCACATGTTGCCTACTTTAACACGACCGCCAAGTACAGCATTCATATCTATCATGGTGCCTTCACCAATTGTAACGCCAATGTTAATCACGGCGCCCATCATAATGACTGCGTTATTACCGATGCCGACCATATCGCGAATATATGCGCCTGGCTCAATGCGTGCATTGATGCCCTTCAGATCCAGCATAGGAACAGCGGAGTTACGGCGGTCATTTTCCACCACATAGTCTTCTTCTTTAGCGTTTACGCTATCCAGTACAGGCTTGATGTCTGCCCAATCGCCAAATACAACACCACTGTCTCCGGAAATAAAAGCTTGCACATTCTCGCCAAATGAAGCGGAAGCCAAAGCTCCTTTTACATATACTTTAACAGGCGTCTTTTTCTTGCTGTTTTTAATCACGTTGATGACTTCTTGTGTATTCATTTCGATGGACATAGTAAATCTAACAACTCCTTCATCGCTTCATACGACTTCGCAAGCCGGAATGATCTTATTCTCTCATCCTTTATAGCACAAAAGAGCTGTATCTCGCAATTACTGATTAGACCTTCAGCGCGCTGACCTAGTACCTATATTAACAAGTTTCGGCAGGTTGACTGTCTTAAATTCATAATTTAAAACCAGCGACCGCCTGACATTAAAGTAGGATTATTTATTAGCTTGCAAGCTCTCCAGCGATGTATAAATGTAGGATTCGAATCCCTCGGCAGACTCCCCAAGCGGAATGTTCACTTTCACAATGAAACCACCCGTTTTATTTTCCACGACAATATATTGTCGTGTGATCTTCGGACCGTTCGCTTGTAAGAAGAGGCGACTGCTGGTCAGTGCTTGGGGCACAGCTGCTTTGTCCAGCTTTTGCACCTTGCCTATGGAGGCCAACCCCTGTTCGCCTTTCTTCTGGAGCTCATCCAGATTAAAATCAGAGGGCAGCTTCGTCATTTCAGCGTAATAGTTATCATCTACCGCCAAGGCGACGCGGTTTTGATCGGGAAACAGGGACATCGGATCAAACACATACAGCGAATATCCCTCTCCCTGTGCCAATGTAGCTGTCTGCGTTTCCTTTTTGCCTTCAAGGGTAAGCTCAAAAGCTTGCGTTTTCGAGCGTTCCCCGCCTACTTGTTGACCAGAGCTACCGTTTTGATTGCCATCTGTTGCAGCTTCTGTTTTTTGTATTTTAGTTAAAATGAGCTGCTGCGCGGTCGCGTCGTCCTCAACAGCTTGTTCACTATATTCAAACGTCACTGCATCGCCTTCCTTCAGTCCGGCCACTACCGTATCCAGTCCGTCAGCCAGTTGGAAGGATTGGGCTTCGCCATTGATTTCGATTTCAACCGTATGCGGATCAGCAGCTCCACTGTATACACCTGTGCCTTGTTTGACCTCTGGCTTAGCGACTGGCTCCGGTTTTACTTGCGGCTGTTGCGTTTGTGGTTGGTCTGTCCCTTGAGGAGCGGTGTTATTAGTTTGCGGTTTCGTTCCACAGGCTGACAGGGCCAGCACTGCCACTACAGTCAATAGTATGAATGAAAATGTGTTGCGTTTTTTCATAATGTCCACCTCCACTATAATAGACGAGTTTGTTCGGCAAAAGTTCTACGCACCAGCACACTTAAAATCCTGCCTTTTAAAGCCCTTCTCCTGCTCCTTTTTTATATTCTCATGATTTTACAAAATCCTCATACCGCGTGGATGTCAGGTACGGTATAATGGGCTGTATTAAACCTAATTTTCGAGATACTCTTTTCAAAACACTTTTTCAAAACACCCATGGAAGGAAGCAAAGAAGGAAGCAAATACGCCTGAATTCCCTCCATACGGATGGAGCTGCCACATGAACCAAGCACACAAACCATCGTTTTCCTTTGAATTACTGTACATCATAGGTATTATCGCTATTTCGTTCTCCTCGATCTTCGTAAGATGGTCCGAAGCCGAGGTGTCCGTCATCGCTATGTACCGTCTGTACCTGACCAATCTTCTCATGCTGCCATTGGTCTGGAAATACCGCACCGAGCTATTTAACCTTACTCGCAAGCAGTGGATGCTCATCCTCTGGTCCGGTATCGCGCTAGGGCTGCATTTCTTGCTTTGGATGGGCTCGCTGCGGATGACCACCGTTGCAAGCTCTACCGTTATTATGACATTGGAACCGATCCTTGTCATGCTCGGTTCTTTTTTGTTTTTCCGGACAGGCACGAATCGCGCTATGCTCTTCGGAATGGGTCTGGCCTTTATCGGCTCACTGGCCATCGGCGCGGGGGATTTTCATGTCTCGGGCCAAGCCCTGCTTGGAGATGCACTGTCCTTCTTGGGTATGGTAGCCGTTTCGATCCATATGCTAATGGGTAAGCATCTACGCGAGCATTTGAGCGCTTTTGTCTATAACTTTTGGGTTTTTATCATCGCAGCCACATCACTTGCGCTGTATAATGTGGTCAATGCCATACCTTTTACTGGATATGCACCACGGGAATGGGGACTGTTCCTGCTGCTCGCGATTGTACCCACACTGTTCGGACATTACCTGTTTAACTGGCTGCTCAAATACATTAACGCCACCGCGGTGTCGATGGCGGTACTCGGTGAGCCCGTTATTTCTTCCCTGCTGGCTTGGGTGCTGCTCGGGGAAAGGCTATCTACCTTACAATTTGGTGCAGGCTTTTTCATCCTGTTCGGGGTATGGATTTTTATCCGATACGGAACAGATTTTAAAAAGCAAGTTGTCCACCAAAGTGAATTGCCTAACACAGAGCCCCCCCTTAAGGCCAGCTCTTAACTTATTTACCCCATTTTCATAGACTATACTCAATGGATTAAATTCACTGTTAAATAAAGGAAGGCGGAATCCTCTATGAAATCCATCGTATCCAAACGCTGGCTGCTGGCCCGATTATATGAGCCGGACATGATCATTGCCGACTGCCGTTCCCTGCTCGGACAAGCAGGAGCGGGACGGGCTCATTTTAATGAAGACCATATTCCAGGAGCGGTTCACTTCGATTTGGAAGAAGACCTCACCGCTTCTCTTGGCGAGCATGGTGGGCGCCATCCCTTACCCGATGTGGATACACTTGCCGCACGTCTGAGTCGTGCCGGAATCAACTCAGCTTCACGCATCGTTGCCTATGATGACCAAGGCGGTATGATGGCTTCCCGCTTCTGGTGGCTGCTGCGCTATCTCGGGCATGAGCAGGTATATGTGCTGGAAGAAGGCTACAGCGCTTGGAAGGAAGCGAAGTTCCCCGTTACGGCAGACCAGCCGATTCGCATTCCAAGTACATTCACGCCGAATGTACAGGCACAAATGCTCACAAGTATGCAAGAAGTCCAACGTGTATCCGAAGCTTCTGTTCCAGTTGGCTCCAATATCGGTTTTTCACCTATATTGGTCGACTCCAGAGAGCGGCCGCGCTACCTGGGACTGGAAGAACCCATAGATCAAGCCGCGGGGCATATCCCTGGTGCGGTGAATTTCTTCTGGAAAGAGGTCTTGGACGAAAAGGGTGCATTTAAAAATGCAGAGCAGTTGAAACAGCATTTCTCAGACCTTGATCAGAACGCTGAGATCATCGTATATTGCGGATCAGGCGTATCTGCCTGCCCGAATGTTCTAGCCTTGAAGGAGGCAGGATTTAGTAAGGTGAGACTCTATCCGGGAAGCTGGAGCGATTGGATCAGCTATGAGGAAAATCCAGTGGCGACCGGAAAGGAATAATCCGTTTTTAACAGATATACAGGTCTAAAAACAGACACACTGCCTTAAGCGATTTAGGCTCATGGCAGTGTGTTTGGTTTCTCATCGAGTTTAACGATCATTTAATCCCTTTCCAGCGAGAATGTCCTGTATACATTTTTCAACCCTCGACTCCCGAGTTTTAGATTGTTTGGGCGCAGAAAAATGCATAACGTATGCTCTTTGTCGTCCCGGCGTCAATGCAGCAAAAGCAGCTTTCAAGGCAGGATTTTCATCTAACTTAGCTTGAAGTTCTTCAGGAAATATGAGTTCTGTACTCTTTTTAAAATCCACTTTCAAACCAGCTTTTTCCACTTCAATGGCTTCGTTAATATAAGCTTTCAAGATGGTTTCCATCTCCGCGATTTCTTCAACATTCGTGAACCGAATCTGACGCCCCGCCTGCGTGTCCTCCCCAGGTTTAATTAGAATACCATTGGGGTCTTTTAACAATGCACCTTTGAAAAACATAAGCGCACAGTGTTCTTTAAATCCCTGTATTATAGCTATGTTACTATTCTGAAACATGTAGCATGGTTTACCCCACTTCAATTCTTCAATGAGCTGACAATCGAGCATAATCGCTCTCAACTTCTCCATTTCCTCCTGCCATTTTTTCACTTTATCTAAATACACATCAACTTTAGGATTCATTTCCTCTCTATTTGTCATGTTAGCTCTCCCCTTATGGTTATTGCTCATAATGTTTATGTTTATGTATATATATTTACAGAAAATCTATAAAATAGCCATCACATTGCTATATTTATTATACGTTCACTTCATCCCATCTATAAATTACATAACCCAATTGACATATAACTAACAATAAATAAATTACGTTTATACATAGATATATTTTAATTTTTTTCTTGTATTTATCTAAATTTACTTCTTCGTTCACTTCTCTTGTCTTTATTTTCTCACTCCAACTCATTATTCTTGAGAATTCTACCGCACCCAATACTCCCCATAGCAATGGAAAGACTAGAAATATGGCATTTACTAGAGACAATAATATACCCATCCCTACATCATCCATTGTTCTTATTGATTTAAAACAAATGTGCACCACTAGTGACAGACTAAATAATCCCAAGCCTATAATACTTACTATCGGTTTGTCTTGCATTCTCATTTTTTTATTCCCTTCGCTTCCAATTACATATAACGATCTGTATTTACGATGTCCCAGCGCTTTAGGACTAACAGTCCGGCTGCCACATGCGGCAGTTAAGCGGTAGGATGTGTCTGCTAAATTACTTCCCCTAAATAGCTATCCAATCTTTTGAACAACTATATATCTTAATTCATATTCTTGTTGTTTTTCTGCATGTGTCAGATATTCTCTTATGGAACCAGTTTCTAATATATTCAAATCATTAAAATGTTTAATTAAATTTTCTTCAGTAAAGAAGTGAGCATATTTCCCTTTCTTGTATTCATATGTTCCTTCCTCAACGTTCCTACCCACACCATTATTAAAATCGCGATCAGAAAAACACGTAAAATACATCACTCCCTGTTCCTTCAAATGCATCACACAATTCTGTATCAGTTTTTTTCGGTCTTTTAACAAAAATAAATGTAATAAATCATAACAATATATGCCGTCATACCTTTTGCTTGTACGAAACTCTAACACCGATTCTTGAATAAAATTCGTTTTTAAATCCCATTCTTTTGCTAGATCTATAGCTGAACTAGATATCTCAATTCCATCAACCTCAAAATAAGAAGAGAACATCTTGGTATTTCTCCCATACCCAGCACCAGGAACCAAAATATTATGTGCATTATCCTTTTTTTAAATACTCACATAGCTCTTCTTTTAAGCTCCTCAATCTGTCTTATATGATGTTGATCATGCCAGATAAAGTCTTTTAAATATGATATTACAGTAAACTCCTCGTCAGCATATTCTTTAGTAAGCTAATCATCTTCCAAACTCTCTATACTCTGCAATATCATGTTACGGTACTGAATAGTCATTTCAATTAATTCTTCCTTCGTTTTTGTTTTTCCAAATTCAACAGCATCCTGATTAAATTTTTCAAAATCAAGCTGTGTTAATGTCAAAGGCATATTGTTTAATATCGGATTTATGGCTGCTTCAAAAAAATATTTATCCCACAGCAATATATGACTTACGATATCGTGAACTGACCATTTACCTTCAGCAATCTTTATTTGCCAATCCATTTCACGAATCTCAGAAACAAAACATATCCATTCCTTGAACTCCTCTAGTAATCGCGACTTTTCATTCATGGTTTCAGACTCCTCTTTTCAAATTTAAGTTAGTTAAAATAACATATTTGTATTCATAAAACCCAAAGGGGCAGTCTGCTAGAAATCTTTTTTATGAATTCTCCCGATTCTTTAAGCACAATTCCTAGCTTCAATCTAAGATCCTCAACTCCCACTCCCTCTTCGACACGTCTTAAAAATTGATTATTTTCAGGTATCTCATAATTTTTCAACCAGTGAGTCTTACTTCTTAACATTCCGGCCTGGTAAAAATTCATAAATCTCCGATTGCCTTGTGAGTTCATGTATTTCATCTAAATCTTCTAAAAGATATTCTCGAAGGATAATGTCTTTACATTCTATAGACAGACTAAACGTGGAATTCTCTTTTAGAGTGCATGTTGACTTTCCATTGATTGTATTGGGACTACAATGATTCGCACTGATTTGCTATAATGTTTCTGTGTTCGCGAGGTCTGCCGCTAGTCGGATGTTTCTGGCTAAATCCATTCCCTGAAATTCCTCCGTCAGACTAAGGGCGTTAGCCTGATGTGTTAAATTTATATTAGATGACACCTTACAGACTTCATCGTACTGACTTACACTAATTTCTTAGCAACAAAGGTTATACAATCCATTGATAATTTCACGAGTTGTTTATTTCTTTCAATTTCATATTCCAGTTGCTTTACTAATCGTTTTTTAACTTCCCATCCAATGTACTGATGCTTTAATAATTCCATCATACTTTCAGTCGAGATATTTACTTCAAACATTGGCTCTAATTGTTGTGCATCCTTCATTCTCGTCTCTTTTATATTCGTTCCAACAACAATGCAGTTGGTTCCATTTATTTTTGTTCCGATAGTCATCTCCTCAATCTTTAATTCCATTTCCCTTTCCGATCTTACATGCTCCAAAGCAGATACAGCTATTATAATGTCATACTCATCTTGTTTAATATTGAAGTTTTCAATATCAGATAATTTTGTTTCAATAAATTGTTCGACACCATACTCCCTACTATAATCCTCCAATTTATCAATAGCAGACTTTAATAAATCCACGCAAACTATTTTTCCTTTTCTAATCTTCATGGATTCAGCTATAGGAATACTATTTCTACCAATTCCAGCTCCTAAATCAAGCACCGATAGATTAGCGTAATCTTTATATTCAGCTAGAAGGTCCAATACCGTTTGTACCGGTCTATGTAACCAAGAACCGGACTCAAACAAATTGTAATTATCATAACAGAATTCATGATACATCTTCTCTTCTAATCTTATATTCTCTAGCTTATCCAAATTCTCACCCCGAGCTTTCTACATGTTTTACCTACCGTCTCTGTATTCACACGAACCCAAAGGGTTGTCTGCTGAAAATCCCTCGCCGAAATCCAATCTTGGAGACTTAGCTCCATAAGGAGCCGCAGATCAAATATTATGATATAAGAAGTCCACATCTTTTTTGAGTCTAGCATTCTAATATCCGCAATTAACCAGCTAAATAAAATGAATGTTCTGTACTAACCAAACCAGAAAATCACTCTTACATCTTCGGCATCCCCTAATTTCAATAATTTTGGAATTGTTTCATTGATAAACCCCGAACATGTATCCATAATATTTCTATATTCCATAAATTGATCACAATAATAATTTTCATCCCATTTAAAACTAATCAAATCCTTCAATAATAGCCAACTGTGGTCATAAAAATCATTTTTATTATCGGATGCAATTTCATTCAATTCAGGGGAAATATCCACAGGAAGACCTCTTGGCAAAGATATAAACTTTAGATTATGATCGTTCCTAGTATTCGATAGAATACTAAATAAATCATAGTTTCTATCCCCACTATAAAATTCATAAGGATCACTTGGTTTCAATTTAGCAGTCTTGTCTTCAGGATACAGATAGTAATCAGGGTTAACATTCCACTTATCAGCACTTACCCAAGTAGCAGTATCATTTAATTCTGCCTTACTCTTTTTAATTTTTCTCCATGTACCATCAATTTGTTCATATTCATCTCTGAAGTGTCTTTTCTCTACAAAAAACCAAATATCCGTTCCCATATAACCTCCCACTATGTTTTTTAAATACAGCCTACTTTTAAAATCTCTGTACTATACCAAAAGAAATCTTCATATTAGGTGCATATACTAATCAGGATTCATCACTGAATTCTTTAGAAAAGGTTGCTTCTGCTTCATATTGTTTTTGAGCTTCCGTTTCGTTTAATCCTCTAGACAACAAATTATTAAGAACTTCTGAAACATCACTAGGTTCTTGTCCCAAACCTTCTTCTTATTTTGCCGTATTTCAGATAATGTTTCTGTGGTCATAACGCCCGATGCCTTCGTAGACCAAGGAAGCGAAAGCGACCACAGTGTGAATTACTTAATTTAATCTCCCTTTAGGGCTCTACTCGAACTAGCACCTCTTCCATAGTCATTTCTGGGGTAATAATTATCGTTTTGTTTAGTTTTCGACTTAGGTTTTTTAGGAAGTTCATGAGTAAATCTACTTTTTTCTCTGAGTCTATCTGTATTGGTGAAATATCAAATTCAATAACGCTTCCTTCATAAAAATGCTCACAGATATCAATTTCACTATATTCAATAGTTATCCCAATACTTGCTTCTTTTTTAATTTTTAACAATTCAGCAATATCCCTAATTCTTGTTATTAGTCCATCTATAGTCACTCGATAATTAATCCCAACATCCTCCAAATAATCAAAAATTAAAGCCCATACTTGAATGTCTGTATTCAATACATAAATATCCCTTAGACTTCCATCATTAAAGAATACTTCATCGTAATTCATGCAAGTCTCCTAACATTCCTCATTTCACCTAACGTTCTTGTATCTACGAGCCTTCACTATCTATTAGCTTCTAATTTTCATTCATTCTATCGCTCGTATCCAACTCATCTCCTCAATGTTTAATAAATCTTTAAACTCTTCTACTAACTGATGCTCAGATTCTAATTGTGTATAGTAATTATTATTCAAAATACCGTCTAATTGTTTTATTTGTTCATTATCCAGTTCAAAAAATCTAAATGTTTTTAGATTGCAATTTGTAAACTGTTTTGCTATTTTTTCATTGTATTCATTAGATCTCAGAACTTCTTCAATTAATTCAATTCTGATTTTGTCCCCTCTAGGATCGACATATAAAAATTCAATGTGATCTTCCTCTGGATATCTTTCTTCTGCAAGCTTAATAATTGAAGTATCTAATAACACATATGATATATGAAGACTTGCTATCTCCTGTGAATTGTAAACCACACGGTATCCCCAACAGTGATCTTCAAAATTATAAAAATATAAGACTGGGATTTTTTCTGAAATTTGAAATAGACTTTCCGGAATTTCTTCACTTTCTTCTGTATCTTTGGTTACAAAAACAAACCATTTGTCATTTAAATTCTCCGCGTATATAGGATCATGCTCAAGAATTGCCTCTTTATATTTCAATAGTGATAAGCTTCCTGAAGTCAATTCACTCATTGTTTTGGCTCCTTTATAGTCATATTTCACTAATACTCTTCAAATTTATATTTTGTTAATTTATTTAATTCGATTACTTGTTTTTTATTAAAATAGCCCACTAGGCAGCCTTGACCTAAAATTGAAATATACAATTTCATGGATTGCTTAGTCTTTATTAACTCATTAAATTTCTTGAATATCTCCATATCCAACCAATCATCATATACTTTCATTTCCCATCTTATAAGTTCATTCTTATACTCAAAAGAGACCCATGCAGTATTATTCTGAATATCTACGTAATCCGTTATCTTGTTTAAATTAAGTTTTGTCATACTTTCTAATCGCATTATTACTCTTGCATAGTCTCCATGGTCCTCAATACATTCAGCATCCAAATACCAAATTTCATCAGATACATTTATAAATTCATCATTCACTTCAACTTCTCCACCTAAAGTAAGTAGTAGCAAGTTGTAGGGATCTTCTTCATATTCACTTCTTGAAATTTCTTCTAAAAGTAACTCTTTCTTTAACTCTGCTCTCATGAAGATGCCCACTTCAGAAAGCTGGTTTAGTTGATCTTCAAATATTGTTTTTTTCTTAAATAAACCAAACAGCTTTAACACCCTCTTTTTATAGTTTGCATCACTTTCCTATAACGTTCTTGTATTTCATCTCCCATAGGCTGTCTACTGAAATTCCCCTTCGTAATTCATCCCGCAGACCTTGGTTCCAATGCAATTTTAGCTTGAGTATTATGTTAAATGTTGTTGGCGCTGTCATCGAATTAACTTACCAAGTTCTTCCCTAATTTTATAATTCAAACCATTATGCTTCAATAAATCTCTTATCAAATCTTTATCTACAATTTCTTTATGTGCTTGTAAGTAACCTAAAATTAAATTCGATTTCTCTTCTCTGCTCATTAAATAATAGGCTACATACCAGATTTCAGGACTTGATATCTTTATTCCATCCCATTCTCTATGTGGAATGCACAATGTAGGCAGTTGAACTACTTCTCCTTCAGTGTAAAAAGCAAATCCCCCCATTATATCTATTTTTAATGAAGTAATTTGTATTCTGTATTTACTTGCAAAAGGGTAATCTCCACTATTCAATTCTATCCAATCATATCCATCTATAGCTTTAAGCAATATGTCTTTTGGACATTCAACCATGATATCCCAATCATTCACTACATCTGTTAAGTTCAAATAATATAACAATCCACTTCCACCAAGTGTATAAGTTAATTTATTCTCTTCAAATCTTCTGATAATTGGTAAAATTTATTGAGGATCTATCATGGTTCTCCCTCCTAATAAGGTGCTCAAATAGCTAAACTTCCTCTTCAATATCCAACTCGCAGGCCAAGATTCCGAATGAGAAGCAGCTTGAATATGATGCTATGCGGTTCCTCTGCTCTCTCCAAATCAACATTCCAACGCTCTGCTTGCTTCTATTAATTCATCATTGGCCTCTAAATATTTTAATATTTTTTCAATATCATCATGGTCCATTGTTTTCGTTATAATTAGATGTTTAATATTAAACCCTGGTATTTCCATTTCTTTTTCAAAGTGATTTACTAATTTTTGAGGGGTTGCCACCAAACTCCATCGTTCACTTCCATCCGAAAAAGTAAGGGTCACCTCCACCAAATCAAACTCCTTTGGATCATCATCAAACTTCCATTTTTCTAAATAAGGCACTTCTATATTTCCTTCAATAAAATGAGCTTTTGATATCCAAACTGCTTTTCCATGATTTCCAATAATTCTATACTTATCCCCTTCTTCTTTTTTTACGATGTATTTATTGCCCCTTGTAAGTGCATGAGCATATACGCCTATACCTATACAAGTTATAATTGGTTCCTCCATCAATTCACTTCCATACCGTATTTAATTTGCATGTTCCAATCAACTGTTGGGCGTATTCACACGCCCAGCGCACGCTGGGTTAGATAATACCACGTACTTCTGCGAGTTACTTACAAACACCCTTAAGCTCTTTCAACAATACAATCCAGTTGTTAGAAAGATAATCAATTAAGTAGTCGAAAATATCTCTATCTATTGAATATATATAAAGCCCGTCGGCCAACTCTTTAATTCTTTCAAGTATCCTATCATTAATGTCATGTCTCTCTTCAATTGTTGTAACTTGATAAGGTTCTAATTTTATTTCCCCATTAAAATTAATATCTTCAATGAGCTTTTTTATCTCCTCCAGAATAGACAAATCTTTTTCTGCTTTAATTAGCTTTAAAGTAGAAATTGTTTCATTCAAGTACTTTCCGGTAGAGTTTTCCAGAAACCCAAGAATCCCATTCATTGATAATTCTGTATCGAAGTCTATTAACAAAATAATAGTCCTCACAGATTCGGGTACCTCATAAATCATGTCTCTTATTGAGCCAGCCTCTTCTCCGTAGATAACACTACCAATGTGTTCCACAAGATCTGCAGCCGAAAAGTTATTATGGGGCGGAATTAGTAGCTTTATAACATGATTTGGGGTGCTCATCATATTCACCTTGATTTCATAGTTTTGGTTTTGCATGGTTTCGTCTAATGTTTCTGTATCCATGAACCCAAAGGGGTCGTCTGCTGAAATCCCTCTTCGAAACCCAACTCGCAGACCTAGGCTCCCTTGGAGACGCAGCTTGAATATTATATTTTAAAGGTCACTTCCTTCATTAATTTCCTCAACGTTAATTTTGGTTCAACTCCTTTGTCAGTATTATTTCCAGAGGTTCGTTCTCAAGCATTAAGCATCCAGCATCTCTATATCCAAGCTTCCTATAAAAATGTTGAGCTCCTTCATTCGACTGTGTTGAGGTCATGACCATTTCATATCCTTTTTGTTTCATTAATTTTTCCCAATACTGGACAACTTTTTTACCAATACCTGTTCCTCTATACTCCTCATCTATCCATATCATATTCATAAATGGTGTGTTGTCCCAAAAAAATCCGTATCTCATCCAACCTATTTCTTGATTGGATTCTCTAATTATTAGAATTTCATTTTCTTTTATTTTTGGTCTTATCAGTGTTTTATGTATGTGCTTGTCTCTTAACGAGATATACTCGCAATCTGATTCAATTGCAAAATCAATCTTCATTGTAAATCCTCCCTTTCACGCTTTTCATTAAATATCTTCTTGGTAACACTTAGCATTTATGTCTCATAACGTTGTACATTACATAAGTTTATAAAATCTTTTTAAAAATGTATAAGTCACCTTCTTCTCTAACCTTAGTAAACCCACACTTTGAATAAAAGTGATGATTCTTCACACTCCAGCTAGGAGTATCCAGCCACCATTCAGTGCTATCTGGAAATTCACTTCCAATTTTCTCCACCACCTTCGTTCCGATTCCTTGATTTTTAAAATTTGGATCAATAAAGATTCTTCCTAGATTATGCACTTGATTACACTCTTCAAATATCATAGCTCCCCCGATTATTTCTCCATTAAAGAGTACCTTGAAATATTCGCAATTTTGCATCATTTCTTCTTGCCAACTTATGGAATCATATCCTATGGGCCCAACGGTTCCGTTAATATTAAAATGCTTTGATTCATCCTCAAAACTGGCCTTTTGTATTTCAGCAAGTTTTTGTGCATCATTTTTTCTAGCTTTTTCTAATGTCAGCACCCAACATACCTACATTAATTTTTATTCTTTTCTTGCACAGGTTTCGTCTAACATTACCGTATCCATGAATTCCAAAGGGGTTGTCTGCTGAAATGCCTCCTCGAACTCCATCACAGCAGGTTAAAGCTCTGTGAGGATTCTTAAGCTTGAATATTATGTTATCAGAAGTTACCGAACTTCTTCATTATGCATTCAAAATCAATCTGCAATTTTTTTTTGACTCCAAACTGAAATCAGTGCTTACGTAAAGGATAAGGATGAAAATGGAATAACTTCGTCAAACACTAACTTTTAAGTCGAATTTTTTTTATTTTAAAACTTTCACATATTGGAATTATCTCGAGAATATAATCGTATCGATCAGAATAATCAAAAGAGTGTAATTATGGGATATATGATCATCTATGGAAATTATTCTTTTGAAACAGTAGCCTTTCGGTAACAAAATAATTTAGTCCATGGTCGATTTTTTGGCAGGAAATAAGTCATAAGGAGATGTAGAAATGGCTGTGATGCTTGAAGTAACATTAATCGGCATTTCTTATGGGCACAACTTGGATGGAGGGCCATTGGAAATATCCGGTGATCTTTATGTGAAAACAATAAATCAAAACCAGACGGAAAAAGAATCTTTTGTTATGTTTTCTACAAATACACCTGTGACAATAGGCGTTGGAGAGATGTATAGAATTGGTACAGCAGTGAGAATTTCTATTTCTCATGATCAACCCACAATATTTGCTAGGTATATAAGACTTGGTGGTTTCTTAAGCATCGGAAGTCCTAAGTATATAGATATAGACTATGTTTATTCTGCAGTTACTCAATATTATAGGGTTATTTTTCCTAATCAAGATGTTAGTAAATCTGCTGTAGCTCAATATTCGATTAGATGGTTACATTATATTTGACACTGTTACTCTAATATTAGTATAAAATGAAAACATTCCTTTTTATTATCTTCATTATGGTGTCAGTCTCAAACAAGCCTCTACATTAGAGGCTCATCTGGACGATGTTCGTTCGTGTCCCTCGACACCACAGTTCAGCAAATTCCAAAATTGTTCAACCATGACCGCTGCCGGATATGGCATTGAACGGGTAATCCACCATTCCAATACCCCCACTGCCGCTGAAATTAAAAATTGCACCATAATGTCCCTGTTCATTTCCTGATCGAGGTTGATCGAATCCAGATGCTCGCTCAGACTTTGCCGGAACATTGTCTCCATTTGGTTCCGAAAAACCGTACCTCCCTTGTTCGTCAGCATTATAGAGTAAAATGAAGCATGCTGCTCCAAATATTCAAACGTGTGCAGTAGTGCGGTTTTGGAAGGGACATGAAAGAAGTTATCTTCAGACATACAATTGCGTAGTAACTCGTTAATTTGAGCTTCCATGCATTGACCGCGCTGATCGTACTTGTCAGTGAAATGCAAATAAACCGTTCCACGATTGACATTCGCTTCCTCCGCAATTTGATTGATCGTAATTCTCTCGAATTCCTTTTCTGACATCAGCCTCATAAAAGCATCAATAATGGCTTGCCTCGATTTTTGAATACACCTGTCCATATCCTTCTCCCCTTTGTACCATCCGAAAAAATGAACATTTCGAAGTCCTCTGTTGAAAAATCAACAACCACGCTTATTTTAACCATTGAACCTCATGTATCGCTCTGATACATTCACTTTATAAAATTTATGTTGATGATTCAACATATGTTCAATTTTAGAGAAGCCATAATCATGAAAGCTATTGTTTTAACAATCTTTGAGATGAATTTATTCACAAGAATTAGGAGGGTTTAAAAATTGAAACTTACAGGAAACACGATTTTTATTACAGGCGGTGGTTCTGGGATTGGACGTGCGTTAGCAATAGCTCTCCACAATCTTGGAAACAAAGTTATTATCTCCGGTCGACGTAAAGAGCGTCTGGAGGAGACGATCAAAGCGAATCCCGGCATGTCCGCAGTGGAATTGAATGTACAAGATCCTGCCAGTATAGAGGCGGCCGCCAAGCAGTTAATTGAAGAATACCCGGATGTAAACGTCTTGATTAACAACGCCGGCATCATACAGTCTGATAACGCGGCGGGCGTGTATGATGAGGATGTTTTGATTTCAACTGTCACTACAAACTTGTTAGGTCCCATTCGATTGACTTCTGCATTCATCGAGCATTTGAAGTCCAAAGAAGAAGCGGTTGTCATCAACACGACTTCAATACTTGGATTTGTACCGTTAGCGACAACTGCTGTATACTCCGCGACGAAGGCAGCACTTCACACCTATACGCTGTCCCAAAGGTACATGCTTAAAGACACATCGGTAAAAGTAATAGAAATTGTGCCCCCATGGGTTCAAAGCAACAACGATGAACCACGGGCGATGCCGCTTGCTTCATTCATTGATGCAACAATAAAGATACTTGGCACGGATACAGACAAAGTTTTGGTGGAAGAAGCGAAAATGTTTCGAAATAACCCTGGCCCGAACGAAAATGTTTTTGTGACCCAGCTTAACGATACGATGAATTCTGAACCTCCAAAGATCCATTGATCCATCTGTAATTCAATTTTCAAAAATTTAGGCGAACATGAAGTAAACACTCATCTCCGTCTACTTCATGTTCATTTTACTGCAACTTGCACGTGGAATAAGAAAAAGCGCCAAGCGGTCACACCCATGTTTACCACTTATAATAATTTTGTTGATTTCACATAACGTTTCCGCATTCACGATGTTCAAGCTGCTTAAGGCACGTAGTGCCGGATGACTCCGCCACTTAGCTGGTTGAATATCTCCGGTGAATTCGCTCCTCTCAATGCCTCTTCTGGACCAAAGGTCGGGCTTGTCTCGGCCCGCTGCGTTGAATGTGATGTTAGATGACGTTAACCCACTTCTTCGAGTTGCATTCGAAGTAATTATTATTCTTGTTTCCATTTATGTGTTTCTAGTAGTTTTCCAGTTTCATAATAATACTTTATTACTTCAAGCATAGGAATTAATTCTATACAAATGTTATCGCAATAATTGCCTAACTGACCACCAGCAACCAAAAGAATTTCACTGTTTCACTGTTTATCATTCATAAGAGTATATATACTACCATCAATTGTAATAGACACTATAAAATATTCCGGTCCGCCTCCAACTAATGCTGAATCTGTGTCTGATACCTCAAAAAAGACTAATGTAAACTTATCTCCATCGAGTTTTCTTAAAAATCTTAAAGTGTCTGCCCATATAGGATTCATAACCATTTCTTCATTGAATGTGCTCCCATTCCATTCATCAATACTAATAGATTTAATCATTTTTTCTTTGCATCCTTTTTAGATGGTTTTATTTATTTGGGTGCTTTCATCTAACGGTTCTATATTCACGACCACAGCGAATGCTGGTGTCCTGCAGCTATCTCCTTTCCGAAATCCTTCTGCCGGGCCGAGGGCGTATTCCCGATGTGTGATACTATGTTATCAGATGGACTATGACAATTTTGAGGATATTTACAAAATTCCTTCTCCCTTTAATATTTCATTTGAGAACTGGTCCACAGCCAACCACGTTGAAACATCCTCTTTGATATTCTTACTCCAAGCAATTAAAAAATGTACTTGACATATCTCATTAGAATCAATTAGTGTCATAGGAATTTTAATGCCTTTATCAGAGCTTAAGATAAAACCGTACTTTTCAAAGTCAGAGTTTAAACATAGCGATTTAGGAATCATATCTCCTTGATTTCTTCTTGCCATTAACATATCCCCGTCTTGTGTCCCCAAGTGTAAACGGTATACCTGATCCTCGTATTCGACAGCTTCAAGATCTTCCCCAGTATTAGATCCATAATCTGTCCAACTGTAACCCTCCTTCCAAGAAGCAGAAAAGCTGCACGTACTTATTTGAGTGTTCGCATAAGGCTTTATTCTAAATACTGCTCCCCAACATTCTTCTACTGTCAGATGTAAAGCGAGATTGAGCTTGGGTCTACAGACAACTAGCTCACAATCAAATGAATCATAATAATATTTATATAATGATCCACCATTTTTGAGTTTATAACTTTTTTCTGGATAATAGAAGTTATCAGAGACTGTGAGTAAAAATTCAATTATTCCAAGAGGAGTATGTATTTGTGGCTGTAAAAGATTGTTTTCTTTAATTAAGACTTGTTCTCCATGAAATAGCTTCATTATATCCCTCCTCATAGTCTTTCTGATAACATTTCTGTATTCATGAACTCAAAGGGGCTATCTACTGAAATCCCTCTTCGAAACCCAACTCGCAGACCTAGGCTCCGAAGGAGACACAGCTTGAATATTATGTTATGCGACGCTTCTTCGAAAACTCTTTTAAACCGATATTTACTATTTTCTATTTAAAATAAAATCAAAATCTTCATCAGATACTAAATGATTATCTTTTATAAATGTCTCTAACTCATTCAAATAATTATTACAGAGTTTAATATATTTATCTCCATATTGATCTTGAATCTTATTTGAATTGGTTTCAATATTAATGATTTCTTTACGTGCTCTTCTTAAAAACAATATTGAACTTGTATAATTATCACTTAGACATAAAGAAATTGAATTGTTAATATAGCATACCAAGCCATAGAATACAGAATTTCTTCTTAAGCCTGTCCATTACTTGTGAATCTCTTCTGTATTTAATTTTTGGGCTAACTCAAAGACATGAGAATTCAAAAACATCTGGTATTCCTCCATCTTTAAGCAGTTTCGCATAACATTTCCGTATTCACGATTCCGAGAACCTTAAGCCCCACAGGTGCCGCCGTGACGCGGTTAGGTTCGCAGGATTGTCTGCTGAATCACTTCTCCGAATCTCCTCTTGCAGACCAGGGGGCCGATAGGCGACGCAGCGTGAATACGATGTTATGCGGAGAACTACACTTCTATGAATTACTAGGATTCCCTTTACCTTGTTGTTTTTCAAGTAAATAAGCATAGGACGTTTTATTGTACCAGTCTAAATATTCTCTACCTTCCTTAGTAATATAGAATCTCAGCCCCTTTTCCCGAGGCTGTTGATTAACAAAACCCTTTGTAAAAAGCTCACCAAGAGTAATATTAACTTCATCTATATCTAATTCAATATCCTTACTAATACCACTTAAGGATCTATATGTATATTGGTTCGATGTTAAAGCCTTTAATATTTTTATTCTATTTACATCTTTCTCCTCTAGATTAACTTTATCACTGACATCTTCAATTATATCTTCATCATGAAGATCTTGTTCTGTTTCATTTTCAATAATCGTTTCTACATCTTTCTTCACATCACTAACTTCGTTTTTAACATCATCAATTTCCTTCATTATTTTATTTGAGAGAGTCCGTATAAATGGCTTTGAAGATATTGATACTAGTAGACAAAAACCCGCAATAACAAATAACTTGTATACATCATTTTTGCTTTCAGCAATAATATTACTTGAAATTGTGTTCAGAAATAGTGGTACAAGAAAGGCAGCCGAAATTCCAATTATAATTGATTTTATAATTTCATATTTTTTTGTTTCCTGACTTTCTCTGTTTGCTTCTAGTAGATAATTTACTACTCCACCTAATCCACCAGATAAAACCATAATTATTAGTAAGTAGTGCCAATGTTTCATGTGTAGTCTCCTCTTCTTCGAAAGAACTTCTAGCAGATCAAGAGCCAACGGTCACAGCGCGAATATTATGTTATAGGATGTCAGCGCCTTCTTCGAAATACAAAATCATTTTTTTAACTATCGTTTCCCGTTAACATCATTCTATGTCTGCTGAGGCGCTCCCGGTGGATAATAATTATTTAGTAACGTTACAGTTATGAAATACGTAGTAGGTTAGGATTTCTTGTACGTCCCCTTACAATTATTCACCACCACCTGTAATTTGCTCTTTAGCATTGTTCATAATGTATTTGATTCAAATCAAAACATCTTACATAATTGTCCAATCATTCTCTTTGTATCCAACATATCATGGAGATATCAAACAAGAGGAGTTGATATTTTGGTACGTATTCTTGATAAAGCTGCCGTACAACCGCGCCGTAGATTCAACTTAGCAAACTCATTTACTATCCGACGTTCACCAGCAAGATCTCTCCTTGCAACAATCACTTTACGGATTCCAGTCAATTCTCAACCTAATCGGGTAGATTTAGTAGCAACTGTGGGTGTTCGAGGTGTCACTGGCATTGCGCAAATACTCTTTAGAATCTTCCGCGATGGAAGAGAGATTTTCAACACCCGACAAGGTATCGAATCTGCTGGTTCTGAACAAAATTATGCAGTTACGTTCCAGGCGGAAGATAGAAATGTAAAAGCCGGTGCCCATGTTTACACAGTCACAGCAGAAAACCTTACTGCAAAAACAAGAGCCGATGTTGTTGGGCCTGTATCGTTTAGTGGGTTAGCCGTTAAAACGAGAACTTAATACCATATTTGCAATCTCCAGTACTTGAATGATAGCCCTGTAAAAACCTCAATTTTGAGGAATAGGTACTCCAAGATAGAAAAAGAGATAGAAAAGTAATAAGCAGCTCGTTCCTCGTCAGAGGATGGGCTGTTTTTGCTCATTTCCACTAAGCATAACTGCCCGTTAGTTAATTCATCAATTAATTTCTTGCACTGATTTCTTATAACGTTTCTGTATTCACGACGTTCAATGACTTAAGGACGAAGGTCCGGGTGGCTCTGCCACTTAGCCGGTTGAATGTGTCCGGTGATTCCGCTCCCCTGAAACGCCCTTCCGTACCAAGGGCCTGGCTTGTCCCGGTCCGACCGTTCAATGCGATGTTAGGCGAGGTAGGTGCCTTCATTGAGTTACTATCATAGTCATTCTTCAAAATGTTTGTAGCGAACATAAAACTCTTTGAAAATATCAAAAAAAATCTTTCGAAGATCCCCTAAATGCTGCTTACCCTTTATTTCTAAGTCTATCTGGGAGCCCTTAAAGTAAATGATCTTTACCCCTTCATCCTCCATATCAATGTATGTTATTATTGAATTCATTTCCTTACTAAGTTCTATAAACCATCTGTTTATCGATACAGAATCTCTAAATAACAAACTCATGTCACTAGTGGCTGCAGTTAAAAATACTTCAACCTCATCATTTTGTCCCTCAATTTCCGTGATAGAAATATAAATGCAACCAATTCTGGCTTTACCGTCAGGTTTTATGTGAGTTGATATTTCTAATTTGTTATAATGAGGATTCCAACCATAACCACCCTCAAGATACTTTAATATAAATGAATCCATATCGAAATGAATACACGCACAATTACCATAGTCTATAGAACCATGTTTCCTAATATATTCATACAGATCTTCTTTTTCATTTTTATTCATAACTATTTTAAAACTATAATCAAGCCCCATTGAATTCACCTCACGAATTAATATTTATTGCAACTATTTCACCTAACGTATCTGTATTCATGAACCCGTCAGAGTTGTCTGCTGAAATGCCTCTTCGGAATCCTTTCCTCCATTGGAGCCGCAGCTTGAATATTATGTTAGCCGAAGCACTGACCCTCTTCGAGTTTTCACTCACAATACTCATCTTTCTTTTGTTTGTATAAGACTTTTCCAAACTCTTTAGTTGGTGAAATAACCCGAATGATTCGACTAGCATTTATAGAATTTGTCAAAACAAGTTGACAGTCCTCTAGGATGTATTCCATGAATGCTGCATCTGTTAAAGTTTCCTTATAAACATCTGGGTTTTTCTTAATTACTTCCTTCCCCAGCTTTAAAAAATCCTGATCATGGTTATGTACTTCGATATTATTCCATACAGTTCTTTCTCCGATCCTCCAAATGATTGTATTCTGTATTTCCATACCTAATTCAATTAGCGTTTTTATAGGTTTTTCGCTTCTGTCACTTGTCATGTGTCCTATAAAATGGCCAAAATAAGCAGGAAAATCAGACTCTTCCACTCTAAATACAAATCCATTATATTTCTTTCCGTCTCTTCTAAATCTCTTTAATGCTTTCATCCACCAACGATCCAATGCAATATGTCCTGTTAAAGGAAAGCAGTAAACCCCGTTCTGACTTTTTCTAATTCCGTTTTTCAAGATGTTTTTTGAGTAATTCACAGGTGACCAATGAACAACAAGCACATAAACAACCCCTATAATTATGATTTTACAAGTATTTCGCCTAACGTTCCCGTATTCGACGCTTGGCGTATGCCAAGTGTGTCCGGCAGTCTCTGCTTCCCTGAAATGCTTCTGCCGGACCGAGGGCGTATGCCCGATGCGTGAATATATTGTTATCTGATTTCAGGGTAATCTATGAATAACTTTCAACAATGTTTCAACTATGATCTTCAATCAGTATCAACTTCTTATCTTTCATTTGAAATATTGATTTCCCTTGAAGTTTTAATGTTTCTCCTGGATCGGTTACATTTAGTTGGACAGAAAAAATAAGGGCTAGTAGAATGAAAACATTAGAATTAGGAGCGGATCTACTATGCCAAGACAAAGACGTACATTTACAGCGGATTTTAAGAGACAAATGGTTCAGTTATACGACAACGGAAAGCCGAGAGCAGCCATTGCGAGAGAGTATGAGCTTAGCCCATCGGCTCTAGATCGCTGGATCAAGCAGGCTCAAACCTCAGGTTCATTCGCTGAAAAAGATAACCGAACTGCAGAAGAGAATGAGCTCCTTGCGCTCCGTAAAGAAAATGAGCGACTCAAGATGGAGAATGATATTTTAAAGCAAGCCGCGCTGATCATGGGACGAAAGTAAAAATCATTAAGCAAAACAGTGATAAATACTCGGTATCAGCATTGTGTGAAGTCCTGCAAATCGCTAGAAGCACGTTCTACTATGAAGCGAAAGAAAAAGACAACGAAGACGAAGTAACTACGACTATCGTAGAGATCTTTCATACCCATCGAAAGGCGTATGGAACGCGCAAGTTGAAAGTCAAACTTCAGGAGCAAGGACACACCGTTTCCAGACGTCGAATTGGACGGATTATGAAAGAGCAGGGCCTCGTGTCCACGTACACGATAGCGCAGTATAAGCCGCACAAGACCGCTTGTAACGAAGCAACAACGGCGAATGTGTTGAAGCGTGAATTTGATCAAACCGAAGCTAAACGTTTCGTGGTCAGCGATCTAACTTATGTGAAAGTTCAGCACAAGTGGCACTACATTTGCGTACTGATCGACTTATTTAATCGTGAAATCATTGGCCATAGTGCAGGTCCCAACAAAGATGCTGCTCTGATTTCCCGTGCCTTTGCCACGGTAGAGGGCGATTTGAGCGACATTCAGTGGTTTCATACGGATCGTGGAAGCGAATTTAGGAACCAAACCATGGACGAACTGTTAGAGACCTTTGACATTGGCCGTTCCCTAAGTATGAAAGGCTGTCCCTACGACAATGCCGTGGCCGAAGCCACCTACAAAGTGATGAAAACAGAATTTGTAAACCAAATGAATTTCCAGAGTCTTCATCATCTAAAACTAGAATTATATGATTATGTGAACTGGTTCAACAAGCATCGTATTCACGGCACATTAAGATACATGACGCCAGTCCAGTACAAAGCTGCAGCCCTTAAAAAAGTTGTCTGATTTACTGTTGACAGTCCATCCTGCCTTCATTCCATTAGGGAGATCACTGGACAATATTCCCTCATAATCAATGTCAACCTCTGCTTTATCTCCTGTGAAAGTAATGTTCTTTATTACTTGACGCCTTTGAGAAAATACCTGAATTGACTGCTCTGCTAATGTGCGAAATTCCTGAATCCCCTTTGTTTCCGAATTAACTTCACCTTTAGAAATGTTTCGAAAATGAATATTCTCATTCAAAACTCCTATCATTCCATCAATGTTAAACGTGTTATATGCGCTCAGGTATTTTTCTATAAGATCTTTTAAATTTGAGTTCTCCAAGTCGAATCACACTCCTAGATTTTGATATTACATATTTGTCCTGATTTCAGATAACGTTCCCGTATTCACGACGCCCAGCGAATGCTGGGTGTGTCCGGCTGCCCCCGCTTCCCCGAAATCCTCCTGCCGGACCGAGGGCGTATGCCCGATGCGTGAATATAATGTTATCTGATGTCAGCCCTCCTTAGAGCCACTAACTCACTTATTTTGGGCTTCTTCAGTAATTTTAAAGTCTTCTTGCTTTGATAACGAAGGTTACAGGAAACATCTTCGCTCTTTTTACGAAATCATTATTTTCATCGTGCAATTGTATGATTTCATTCTCGGTTTCTTCAATCATTTGTTCAATAACAAACCCTGCTTTCGCCAACGCATTTATATAGGTTGATAGTTTACGGTCAGATAAGGTTAGCGCGCCTTGACAAAAATCAGGAGATACCGAATACCAAGATTCATCGAAATAACACTTGTTAAAAGCAAATCTATTATTTTCTTCAACAACACATTTGTGTATAGGATGAGACCAACTGAAAATAAAAACGCAGTCTTTTTTTAAATAAGAAGCAATTCGACAAAAAGTGCCTTCTAGGTCGGTTGTCCAGCCTATAGTGTAAATCGAATAAACAAAGTCAAAATAATCTACAGGTATGTCACATTCTTCTTCCATGGGAGAACAGATCAATTTTGCCGAAAGACCACACGCCGTCAAATGTTGTTTTGCCTTCTCAATTTGTTTTTCTGATATATCCATCCCCCATAGTTCAGATGCTTTGCGATCCCCCTGATATTGCAAGGATTGACCATTTCCACAGCCTATCTCTAACATCTTTTTTCCTGAGACATCGCCAAAAAGTTGGCATTTTTCTTCTGAGACAAATGCTCCATAAAAAGGAAGTACGATTGCTCCTAAAAAGTCATTTCCTTTTGTATCCCAATAGAAGCTGTTTGTTTCATAAACACTATGCTTGTTCATCCTGTGACCTCCTCTAATATAAATTTTGTTCGCTGCTCAGGTGTTTACCTATTAGTCATTTATTAGGTTTAGTTAATTTATCTGAAATAAAGTAAGCAGCAATAAATGAAAGAATAAAATTAGTTGTAACATTATCTGGTGTCCATCCAAAGGTGTTCACCTCATAAATTAAGTGTCTATGATTTAGCTGATTTCAGATAACGTTCCCGCATTCACGACGTCCTAGTGCCTTAAGGTTTCGCCAGGAACCGGCTGCCGCTTGCGGCAGTTAGGCGGTGGGATGTGTCTGCCTGAATCACTTTCCCCGAAATGCCTCGGACAGACCAAGGCCGCTCTGCGCCCACAGCGTCGAATGCGATGTTATCTGATGCCATGGTCTTCCTTGAATTACTTTCAAATATTTATTGTTCTTGATATCCTCCAATTATTAGCACTTGTAATATTCATAAGAATAATAGCTAGCACAACTAAAACAACTAAAGTAACAATACTACCTTCAATCCCAAAGCTACCACCTGTAATCAAATCATTTCCGGTTAATTTTATACCATAAATCCCGGATGTTTCACGGCCACTCACTGGCACACTGAATATTGATCCTTGTAAAAAATTCCATGAAATATGGAAAGAAATTGCAGTCCAAATTGTCTTAGTTCTAATGGTTACAAATGCTAAGACAACACTAAGTATAAATATATTTGTAAATGCTACAAAAGAGTAACCTTCATTGCCTCCATGAATTAAACTAAATAGTAATGAAGTTAAACAAATCGACCAGCCTCTACCAATTGAATTATGTATCAAATTCAAAAAATAACCTCTAAAAAGCAACTCTTCCCCTACTCCAGGAAATAACGAAGATGTAAACAACACCACCCATTCAAAATCTGAAAAATGAGGATTAAATATGCTATTAGTTATTGTCAAATTCCCTAAACACCATAATACAAATAATACTATGGCAATGCTTCCACCACCATATAGAAAACCATTAATAAAATGCCATACTGATTTCTTCGACATACATAGACCTATACTCGATAACTGCTGCCTTTCAACTTTCAATACAACAAATAGAACAACAATTATAAAGAATAAACTTGGCGACCTTAATAGCTCAATAAACCCATTCTCTCCAAATAGTGATTTATTATTTACTTTGAGAGAAAATACAGAATTAATGACTGAGTCTAAAAAAATACTTGAAACTAATACAAATAATATTTTCCATCCCGTTCTTACACGCTTTTCCTTGTTTTTAAACAAATTAACCATTTTTTTATCCTTCTTTCTCTTAGATTTACCATGGTTTCAGATAACGTAAATATGTTCACGACGTCCCACACCTTAAGCCCCAACGGGGCGGCCGCGACGCGGTTAGGTGGTGTGGATGTGTCCGGCTGATACCCACGGCACTTAATGCATCTGTCCGGACCGAGGGGCAAATGCCCCGTAGCGTGAACATTTTGTTAACTGATGTGCCTGACCTCTTTGAATTATCTTACAAATTATTTTTATCATTTACACGGTGAATTAGTTCATTCACCTCATTTTCAGAAACACTTATATTTCCACAATAAACCGAATTATTGTTAAAATCCCAATAACCTTCCAATATCAAATTGTAGTGATTGGCTTTCTTCTTTAATAGTGCCCATGATTCCTATATCTCCTTGTGAGCATGAATCAATATAGAGCCATTCTTCATAGGTGAATATATGAGTACTATTATAACAATCAAAATTGTTCATAATCCCTGGACTTTCACGTAGTTGTAGCCGTATATCTGCTTCTTTTAGTAATAAAACATCTTCAATTCGTATAACTATCCATGCCTCTTTCTCATTTTGAGATATAATACTCTCAAAACAAAACTTTACCATGGCTGAGTTATTTATTTCTTCAGGATGATCATCCCAACCATTAAATAAAGATAGAGCAGGTTGAAAAAGAGTCCAAATCTTATCCCCAATTGACATATTAAATGGATGAGATACAAGAATTGACCTATATGATCCCACTTTAGGTATAATTGAAGATCTCTTCCAATGTCTCTCGTTAAGATTGGGCACTTCCATCATAAATTCTGACCACTCTATTCCCCAATCCACTCCACTAATTCTAATACTTTTATCTTCATTCATATTCAATGCATTAAGTTCATGAACTTTCTTGCAAGCAGGGCGTTTAAAAGCTAATTTATTATTCTGCATATGATTACCAATCCACCTGACCAAGTGATATTTAAATCTTCTATTGGTTTAAAATTACCCTTATGAATATAGTTTTTTAAAAATTTCTTCAGGCATTTCAGTTAACGTTTCCTGTATTCATGAGCCCCGAAGGACTGTCTGCTGAAATGCTTCCCTGAAATCCTTCTAGCAGACCAAGGCTCCGAAAGGAGCCGCTGCTTGAATACTATGTTATATGACAGAATCACTTCTTCGATTAACCAACATTCATTCTTGATTCTAAGTCATTGTTCTGCTATATGTTCCAATAAATCTCCTGGCTGACAACCTAAAGCCGCACATAATTTATCAATCACTTCTAACGACACATATTCGTTCGTATTGAGTTTCGCCATTGTAGCAGACGAAATACCTGTCATTTTCAATAAATCCTGCTTCTTAATCTCCCTGTCGATCAATAATTTTTGAAAAGGTTTATAACTAATCATCTGCTATTCCTTTCACACATCAAGTGAATTTTTCTTTAATTATATGAAAGTATATTTTCTTTATCAAAAACATCTTCAACATGTATTGACTTAATTATTTGATATGATAAAATTATGTTTAATAAGTTGAACTTTTATTCATAAAATCAAATACATTGGATGGTGTTCAAAATGCATAATTCTTTAGAACTCTTACTTGATTCACTGATTCATACTCGAATTGAATCTTTATATGGCGAGCTTATCAAAAACAACCCCAGCTACAACCAGTTCTCATCCGAACGGAATCTCTACTTCAAGCAGTTACATGAAGGAGTACCGGAGAATATACAGAAGACCCTATTCCTTTACGACGATGCTGAGCTTTCTGTTCAAGCTATTTTAGAACGTGAAATTTATTTGCAAGGTTTTAAGGATGCTCTTCACCTGCATAACGAATTACATATATCTTTAGATTGAGAGCCTTCTGGCTCTTTTTCATTTTGGTTCTGTCATATAACGTTCTCGTATTCATGAACCCCGGAGGGGTTGTCTGCTGAAATGCCTCTCCGAAATTCATCCCGCAGACCTAGGCTCCGAAGGAGCCGCAGCTTGAATATTATGTTATACGCTGTACCTAACTTCTCTGATATCCGTTCACTTCAACTTCTATGCTTGTATATCTTATCCAATGATCTATAATTTTCTTTATCAAAAATCATTATTGGCACGTTATCTATCCATTCAATCCCTGTCTCTAAAAATCCCTCCTTATCTATCACTTCTTTAGGACTATTCTTATCTATTCCTATTCGATTCCACTTTATATAATTATTTATGGTTTCTACTTCTGCAACGACGACTGTACATGATAAATCACAGTCATCTGAACACATTAATATAGGTAATATCTTCGTTTCATCCATCGAATCATATAGATACTCTACTAATTTAGACTCTTCATCTAAATTCATCCAATCAACGATCATTGGGATTAGACCTAGCATGTAATCATTCTGATAGTATGCATTCATAAAATGATCCAAAGGTTTTCCATCTATTAGTATGGTTGGATGAGCATCTTTTAGGTAATTACTATTCTGATTCTCAACTGATATTTTTGTTATAATTTCTTTCATCCCAGAAATCCTCTCAGTTATTGTATCTTAGTCTTGGTATTGCGTATAACGTTCCTGTATTTACGACGCTTGGCGTATGCCAAGTGTGTCCGGCAGCCCTATGCTTCCCTGGATTGCATCTGCCGGACCGAGGGCTTGTGTCCGATGCGTGAATATTATGTTAGACGCTGTACCGACTTCTTGATTAATCAAGTCACTCCTTTATTTACTTTTAGTCTTCTGAAAAAAACTCTTCTTCAAAAATATCATCTTCATCATAATCAATGTCATTCTCGTTAACATCAAATTCGTATTTATCTATAATCGTCTCTATGTCTACACCTAATGAAGATAAGTAATTAATCTCTTTCCGATCTATTCCTGTCCAAGATTTTCTCCAGGACTTTTCAAAGTACAAGTCTATGTCGTTAATAATCATAATGTACCTTAATAAACCCAAGTAATTTGTTGGATTATCGACATATTTATTTATGTCGTCCCCTACTATACTATCTATATCTGCTAGGGTGTATATTCCATATAATTTTAATTCATTAACTATACGTTTACTTCCTTTATTAAAGGTGGGTTCTAATATATTTTTGTCAATAAGTGGTCTGAATTTATTATTCAGATAATTTCTTAATGAAGTAGTATTAATAAATACATTCAAATCATCATTTTCCACTTTATTCTTAACTTCTTTATCATAAATATTTATTTCCTTTGCTAAATTATCAAATTCTCTATCAACTAATTCTAAAGTAGCTGCTGCTAAGGAGAACCTTCTCTGTATATCATTTTCCGTAGGTAAATTACCAATAAACTTATAATTTCTATCGTGCGAGATATCTGCCCAAGCATGCTCAAGTATAGTTCTAATCTATATTTCAAAAGTTAATTCTTTAAACACGCTATATTCTGGCAATCCAAGTCTTTCATCTGTTAGCTTGGCTACATAGTGAATAGATCTATATCCTACCTTATCATTTCCGAGTTCCTTTGTTTTATCCACACTATGATCAGGGTCAATATCAAATAATGGTTTAATTATATCGCAACATTGTAAGACCTCACTTTTAACAAATGTAATAATTCTTATTCCCGCCATGTCTTTAATTTCTTTTTTTGGATTTTTGTATTTTTCTTTACTGGCCTTTTTTGAAAAGCTCTCAATGTCTTTTGCTCGACTTGAAACTGTATAATATGAAATTCCTGAGCTATTTAAAACTTCTCTTATGATTGACTCAACTTTACTTGCAAGGTTTTTGTATGTAGGTCTTACATTCACATACCATTTGATAATCTCGTCTATATTCTTCTCTCTATTCTCCATTAATGAACCTCCTAATTAATATGACCTTTCTGCGGTATTGCGTATAACGTTCCTGTATTCACGACGTCCGACGAATGTCGGATGTGTCTGCTGAATCTGCTTCCACGAAATCCTTCCCGCAGACCAAGGCTCCGTTAGGAGCCGCTGCTTGAATATTATGTTATACGACGGAATCCCTTCTCTGATTGACTAACATATTCTTTTTTTCTTTAACTCTATTTTTGGAGTCATTCTTTTCTAAAAGTATACTTTATCCAATTCTTAGTTAAAAAGAAATCTTCGGGTAATTTAAGTTCATTTGAATCATAAATATCATCAAGTTCAAGTTGGTCAATCTCACCATCATTTATAATTTGCTTTTCTAATAATTTTTCAATAGGCATTGGATCATTAGCCTTATTTCCAGCTCCTACTTTACAACTCATCCATTTAATAATCCATTCTGAAAGTGTATCCCACTCTTCACATTCAAAAGTCTTACTAGCTTGTCCAATAGGTATATCCTTCTCAATATTAGTAATAGAATTGACTTTAATGCCGCCTCGTGATTCATCTACTGTCATTACAAAACTTCTTTGCTTGATGGGTTCGAATTGTGATGCTTGTTGTATTTGGTCTCGCAAAAGTTGTGCCTTATAATTTTCACTTTTTTTTAATTGGAGCAACGATGTTTTTGAGAATTCGAGGTCTGGGATAGAAATTGTAACTGCTAGATCTGAGCCATATTTATCCGTTTGATTTTTACCTTTTCTATGTAAAATATACTGTTTAACCTCTACTTTATAAACTTCAGTATTTCCTACATCGCAATTCCTTCTCGGCTTTGCTAAAACCTCAGTAAGTCTGTTTAAAAATGCTTCCTCACTACATGGTCTGCCAGCTAGCCATTTCCTTGTTTCATTTTGTATTTCTTTCAACATTACTCCAAGAATTTTATCGACATTTAAGTTTTTTTGCATAATTTCTCCTTCTGTAAAGTTGATTCTTCAACAATAGCATTTAGATTTTGTCGTATAACGTTCCTCTATTCACGACCCAGCTTATGCTGGGTGTCCGGCGAATGTCGGGCCAAGGACGAATGTCCGCAGCGTGAATATCATGTTATACGCTGGTCAGTCTTCTTCGAATGAACCTCCATAGATTGAGAGTATTTTCATTTTGATTAGGCTTGTCATTCAATGAATAATTAAACTATTAATCTCTCTTTAATATAATTTTTCAAATCAGAAAACAAAACCACTGGATATAGCAATTCTTTTTCAAGCACAGCAGCAGAAAAAGAATCAACTACAAACAAACCAATTGGCTCATGCTTTTCTAAAGAATCTGGATCGGATACTCCTAGATATCTTATTACCGAATCCCAATTCTCATTAATATCATTGATTTTATTTCTCAATTTGAATTGGTATGAGCCCTTACTGACTTTACGAAATTTATTCAATTCATTACTAATAGCTTTAGCTGTATATTTATAGGGATTATCTTTGCACTCTATGACGAATAATTTTCCTTGTATCAATATAAGAACGTCTATCTGCCCAGACAAAGTCACATATCCTTTTTTATAATGAAAAGGAATCTCATTTTCTTTTTGAACATCAGACTTTATTAATACGCCTTCAAATGATTGCTTCAATAAATTAACAACTTCTTTTTCAAATTCTTTATGAAGTTGCGAAGTAACTTTAAATAGTTCACGTTTAAATGATGAATCTGGAAGAGAATTTTCAATAATATCTAAATATAATGCAGTTGTTGCATATGATAATAGGCTGATAGGACAAGCAATAATATCGTTTTTTATGGGAATTAAACATTTTCTCAAAGCTCTGTATTCCCTTTCTGTGGTAGAAATTGCAAACTCTAAAGAATCTTGATTATTTATAAACAAAGCTAGTAATCGATCAGAAGATTCAACTGAGATATTTAACAATTCCATAAATAACAATTTAAAATACGAGATACTCCCTATTAAAAATTCATCTGAATTTATATAGGCATTCAACAATTCATGCCCGATTTTTCGAACTCCATCCAATTCTATACCAATATATTTTAGACACACTTGGTCAAATTGCTTAAAGATTACATCAGGGATACTTGCTCTTCTTCTATTAATCATGGCATCGACATAGAAAGTCGAAAAATAATCATGGTCAATTTTTTGATTTACTCTGAGAAGACCCTCATTATCAATAATCATTTTATTCTCACTCATTATGCCTTCAGATGCTGTATCTCGTACATTTAACACAAAGAAAATAGCTCTAAATGTAGCAATCAATTCACCAAATTTATCGACATTTAGCTCCTTATTAGAGTGAGGAACTCTCTTTGAATAATAATTTATTATTTCAACTCCATATTGAAAAGCTTGTTTATCAAGAGCCAAAACATTTTCCCACTCTTTATATATACTGTTAAATGATAGACCGGTTGTTTTTTGCAAGTTCAAACTTTGAATAACAGTCCGACTAAAATTATCAGTTATTTCTTCTATTTTAAAATTATTTTCACCTTGATTTAGCCAAGAAACAGCTGCCAGAGTAATATGAATGTTGTATTCTAATAATTTCAAAAAGGATAATAAGTATCCCTTTGGGTTATCAAGAATAAGTTCTCTTACATAGTCAAATAAATATCCCATTAGGCGATTGGTGATCATTGATATACTTACTTTATCTGAATATCGTGTGTTATTTAGTCCAAGCTCATTAGTCATCTTTCTTATAATTTTCTCTTCATCGTATCCGCTTAAATCCATCATTGCTGAATTTACTGAGATAATCTTACCCTCATTAAATATAGGACAGATACTAAGAAATTTTTTTGTTAAATCTATAACATAAAGAGGATGCGTATTAATAACGAAATTATTAATCACGTCTTCTATATACGAACAAGTTTCGCATAAGTGTTTTTTCGATCCTTCAATAATTCGTTCTTTCGAATATGATACTGAGCAATATTCACACGCCATGATTATCCTCCTCTAATGCATTGAATTGATTAAAAATATATAAATCGGTAATGTAGAACTTTGATGACTTGCGTATAACGTTTCTGTATTCATGAATCCCGCCAGGGGTTGCCTGCTGAAATGCTTCCCTGAAATCCTTCTCGCAGACCAAGGCTCCAAAGGAGCCGCTACTTGAATATTATGTTATACGATGGAATCACTTCTTCGATCAACCAACATTCATTCTTGATTCTATTCTGTCATTGTTCTGCTATATGTTCCAATAAATCTCCTGGCTGACAACCTAAAGCCGTACATAATTTATCAATCACTTCTAATGACACATATTCGTTCGTATTGAGTTTCGCCATTGTAGCAGACGAGATACCTGTCATTTTCAATAAATCCTGCTTCTTAATCTCCCTGTCGATCAATAATTTTTGAAAAGGTTTATAACTAATCATCTGATATTCCTTTCACACATCAAGTGAATTTTTCTTTAATTATATGAAAGTATATTTTCTTTATCAAAAACATCTTCAACATGTATTGATTTAATTATTTGATATATTAAAATTATATTTAATAAATCGAATTTTTATTCATAAAATCAAATACATTAGATGGTGTTCAAAATGCATAATTCTTTAGAAGTCTTACTTGATTCACTGATCTATACTCGAATTGAATCTTTATATGGCGAGCTTATCAAAAACAACTCCAGCTACAACCAGTTCTCATCCGAACGGAATCTCTATTTCAAGCAGTTACATGAAGGAGCACCGGAGAATATACAGAAGACCTTATTCCTTTACGACGATGCTGAGCTTTCTGTTCAAGCTATTTTAGAACGTGAAATTTATTTACAAGGTTTTAAGGACGCTCTTCACCTGCATAACGAATTACATATATCTTTAGATTGAGAGCCTATTGGCTCTTTTTCATTTGATGCTGTCGTATAACGTTTCTGTATTCACGACGTTCCTCCGACTTAAGGCTGCTAGCAGCCGGCCGCGATGCGGTTAGTCGGTGCGGATGTGTCTGCTGAATCTGCTTCCCAGCCAATAGCTTCTCGCGGACTGAGGACCGCCAGAATTCGATGCGTGAATACAATGTTATACGAAAGCATCTACTACATTGAATATTCTAAGTTGTAGTTTCACTTTCATTCTTTGAAATATTCAAGTTGTCATTTTTAAAGATACTTTGAATAATAAATCCATAAATTAAATCTTGGTTTTTAACTGACAATTTCTCAGCTAATTGAATTGCCGTTAGAAACTTTTCTGTATTCCTTAAGCTCTCATGAAATAAATTAATTTGCTTCAAAGATTGACTATATAGCCAAAAAAACAATCCAGATATGATTTCAACAATTGAACCTGATATTGTTGTATATATTACTATATTCCCGTTATCTTCTATAAAATAAACACTTATAAAACCCAATGCAAACAGAATAAATCCTAAGAAACAAATTATTAATGCTGATGAAAAAGCATTTCTTGCTTGCTGTTTGTTTATTGTGTAATATTCCTTTAGTTCTCCTACATTTCGTCTCATCAGTCGTAAAATATCATCTGTATCATCATTTGAAAATGTCCCCATTGCTTTGTTTACTTCATTTTGTATTTCTTTTTCTTCTTCTTTACTTCTCGTCTTATCATAAATTTGTTTCGTAACCAATAGAACTGATGAAGCAAAAATAGTAATTGTTACAGATTGAATCATTTGAATTACCGGATCTAACGACATTATGCTACCTCCATGATTGTATTTAGAGTCTTTCGTATAACGTTTCTGTATTCATGAACCCCGTCAGGGGTTGTCTGCTGAATTCCTCTTCGATATCCTTCCCGCAGACCTAGGCTCCATCAGGAGCCACAGCTTGAATATTATGTTATCTGATTCCGTTGTTTCTTAGCGCTTACTTTCATTATCCTCTGTAGTTTTCTTCCATCGCCTTCTTAAACACCTCGATGGGATACTCATATTTTATTGCTTTATAGATGAATCGGTTATTCCATTGATTTCTTTCTATTCCTTCAACAAATTCTCGCTCTATGATTTTCATCGTATAAATAATTTCATTTAATGTTCCTATCACGCTTCGATTATTAGTAGTTGTGATAATCATACCTTCATTTTCTTCGATATACCTGCTAATTACTTTTTCTTCGATTTCCTCACTCATTAAATAATTTCTTAGTTCACTAACGAATAACTCTTCTACATTTTTTAGTTGTGCCTTTTTAACTCCTACGATCGTTAAACTTAATCTTGATAAGTCATTCATGAATACGATTGTTTTTCTTCTATTCAATGTGAACATATTCGCATGCCATGTATTTAACGGAACAGATATATCTATTTTTTGTACTTTGTAATCCATTTCTTTTAGCAGTTTTTGTGTCGCTCTTATAACGTACATTATTGTTCTCCTTCTTATTGATTTACAGGTTTGCAATGGTTTCAGATAACGTTTCTGTATTCATGAACCCCGCAAGGGATTGTCTGCTGAAATCCCCCTTCGTAAATACATCGGCAGACCGAGTCTCCATCAGGAGCCGCCGCTTGAATATTATGTTATCTGCCGTTAGCCGCATCCTGAATAATCCTGAACTTACTTCCACAATCTCTCTTCAATTGAATAATCCATCTCTTTAAAATATTCGATTATTCTTTGGGATTCCTGTTTGAACCCATTTGAATATTGAATCCCTATCCCATTTTAATCTGTATACTCAAAACTTAGATATTTAAATCCACCTCTTGGCCCGACATTTTGAGTTTTACATTCCTAGTACCCACAAAATTTATAATACCAAAATATTGCTTTTTCATTTGCTGTCGGAAATTTAGAATATAGCATATTATCGACTGCACCGATAACAAAATTGTTTTTAGCATAAAAACGGCATGCAGAAACATTTACATCCTGCGTTTCAAGCATAAGACCAATGAAGTTATGCTGCCTTGCCCACTCGATTGCTTTGTGTAATAACGCTGTTCCAACACCCTTTTTTCTCCATTTTTTTGCAACTGCAATATCTTCTATAAAAGCATAGCCATTCCAATAAGAACGAAGCCTGATCTGTCCAATACAATTAACATCGTCATAATATAAATAAACAGCTTTGTTTTTGTCATCGATATAGCTTATGTCGATATCTTCACTGTCATATTGTTTATTATAATGATCAGAAAAAAGCTCTTCGGTATATGTCCAAATATCGTTCTCGTATTTTGGTACAATTCTCCCATAAACAATTAAGCCCTCATTAGGCTTGTTATAATCCTTACTATTTGTATGTGACATTTTAATGATCATATAATTAACTCCTTATTTAATATCTACGTCCATCTTTATTCTATATTGTATGTTTTCATAATATTTTCCAGTATCGCGAATAACGTTCCTGTATTTATGAACCCCGAAGGGGTTGTCTGCTTAAATACCTCACCGAAATCCATCTCGCAGACCCAGACGCCGTCAGGGGCCGCAGCTTGAATATTATGTTATATGATGGATATGCTTCTTCGAGATTGCTTACTAACCTGTCCTTTTTCACTTCAATTATTTATTTTAGCTTTGATTCATCTTTTCTCATGTGTTATCATATTCTTAAAGAAAGACCAAGTGCGTCAACACTTGGTCAGTACAATTGGCTTGGATGGTTTATCCCTTCTTAAAGCTCTCGGAATAAAAACCCACCTTTGGCGGTCAACCTTGGGGTGGGTTTTTACTTTCTCTTGTTGTTATTGATGTATGTTAAAAGTGCAAGAATGAATGTTCCGAATAATAGCATAAGAGTCATCGCATCTTTCACTTCCATGGTTTCACCTCCTTTCGAAGGGAAACCATACCCACCCAAGATTCAATTGTATCTATATTTTACCTGCATTTACATCTGCGCACAAGCGTTCTTATCTGCTTTCTTCTACATTCTTTTCTTGATCCATATTGCTTTTTATTTCTATTATATAACGTTTCTGTATTCACGAACCCGAGAACCTTAAGCCCCAACGGGGGCGGCTGCGACGCGGTTGGGATCGCAGGGTTGTCCGCCTAGATCCACTCCATCGAAAATTCCTCGGCTGGACCAAGAAGTCGCCAGGCTCCGCAGCGTAAATAAGATGTTATGTGATATCGACGACTTCCTCGAATTAGCTAAATGCCTAGTACTGAAATATAATTTTGGGATTTCAATCGCTCTTTAATCCATGTTTGAAATTCGTTAATTAATTCTCTCAGTTTTTCAATGTTATTTTCATAGTCTTTTATAAACTCATCTTTACTACATCCAAAGAAAAAGCCAATATGCTCTTTAAGTGTATTCATTTTGTGGTGTCCTTCAAGAAGATTTATTACTCTTTCTAATCTCCCTAGGATCCTCCACCAAATTTCCTTTTGAATCTCATTAAAAGCATAGTGATCATAAGTAGGGTATTCACTTTCAATTGATTTCTCTATAAAACCAAATACTTCTTCGGTCAAAAAGATTGAAGTATCATTCCAACATTGACCAAGGTATCTACCTGGCAAAATTTCAATATAACAAGTTCCTTCAAGTTCTTCTTTATTTCTTATTATCTTCATTGTGTTTACCTCTTAAATAATATCGTCGATTTCACATAACGTTTCTGTATTCACGACGCTTGGCGAATGCCAGATGTGTCCGGCTTCTCCGAAATCCTTCTGCCGGACCGAGGGCGTATGCCCGATGCATGAATATATTATTATCTGATTTCAGGGGAATCTATGAATAACTTTCAACAACGTTTCAACTTTGATCTTCAATCAGTATCAACTTCTTATCTTTCATTTGAAATATTGATTTCCCTTGAAGTTTTAATGTTTCTCCTGCCTTCATTCCATTAGGGAGATCACTGGACAATATTCCCTCATATTCAATGTCAACCTCTGCTTTATCTCCTGTGAAAGTAATGTTCTTTATTACTTGACGCCTTTGAGAAAATACCTGAATTGACTGCTCTGCTAATGTGCGAAATTCCTGAATCCCCTTTGTTTCCGAATTAACTTCACCTTTAGAAATGTTTCGAAAATGAATATTCTCATTCAAAACTCCTATCATTCCATCAATGTTAAACGTGTTATATGCGCTCAGGTATTTTTCTATAAGATCTTTTAAATTTGAGTTCTCCAAGTCGAATCACACTCCTAGATTTTGATATTACATATTTGTCCTGATTTCAGATAACGTTCCCGTATTAACGACGCCTGGCGAATGCCAGGTGTGTCCGGCTGCCTCTTCTTCCCTGAAATCCCCCTGCCGGACCGAGGGCGTATGCCCTATGCGTGCATATTATGTTATATGCTGCCTGTATCTTTCCAGATTCTCTTAATCTTATTCGATCTTTTCCTTCCTTAATTTTATGCTTTCTCTCTGTCTTTTCACAACCTCTTTTTTAGCACTTCTCTATGTTTTCCTATCTTTTGTTCTTTTTTTAAAATCTCTTTTCTATCCTTTCTTTTTCTCCATTTGCCTTGCCCGAAGTGTCTTCGTGCTTCCTGTTTCCTAGATCGAATCTTGGGCTTGTTGATCCTCTGGTTTTAACCTTTCTTCTCTCCTATTTCTTAAATGTCTCTTTCCCTTTGCCTTAAACAAAAAGCGCCGAAATGGCACCCGGCGCTTACACATTTGTTCTTCCTCTATGTTTTCCCTGCCTTTCAGGTTGCATATAACGTTCGGGTATTCGCGACGTCCATTCCCCTTAGATAGCTCTTACCTTAGGGGAATGGATGTATCTGCCTGAATCCACTTCCCCGAAAATACTTCTGGCAGATCAAGGGCCGTATGGCCTGGCCCGTAGTGCGAATTCTTTGTTAGGCGATGTCAATGTCTTCTCTGAATTAACCCTCAGAGTAGTTAACCAACTTTCCAGGCTCAATCTTCTTATCAATAATATTTATTAAGTGCTTCCCAAGTTCTTCTGTTGATTGTAACTGTCCTGTTTGATGTGCCTGTTTAAAGAATTTGGCCATTTCAAAATCTTGATCATTCTTTCCTCTGGCGACTATTTGCAATTCCGTTTCAACCATCCCCGGATCTACAGCAATTATTTCTAATGGATATTGTTGTTTCGATTGCTCAGCCCCGATACATTGAGTAAACATATTTATTCCAGCTTTAGCGGTACAATACACGCTCATTGCGGGTGCTGGATATGTCCCAGATCCTGAAGATATATTAATAATCTTTTTCCTAATTTGGACGTTATCGGTTTGCCTTATAAAGTAAGATGTCAAAACCATTGGAGCAATTAGACTTATTTGTAGGTTCTTATTAATCTCTTCAGCGTTACAGTTGTCTATCCTTTTTAATGGTTCGAGCATGGCAGCATTATTAATAAGACAAATCATTTCCGAATCATTTAAGTTAATTTGATTGAAAATCTCTTTCAGCATAAGTTCGATTCCCAGTATATTACTTAGATCAAAATTACGGTGAGTGTAATTCTTGTACTTATCTAAAGTATTTGAATCTCCACGTGAAATACCATAAACAAAGTTACCATTATCAAGGAGCATTGTGGATAATTGTTCACCGATACCTCTTGATGTACCAGTGATTATGAAATGACCTCTATTCATTGAATTACCTCCATTCCTTATATTCAATTAGCATTGATTTCACCTAACGTTGTTGTATTCATGAACCCTCACTGGCTTAAGGGGCGTCAGCCCCGGGTCCGATGGACTTAGCCAGTGCAGGGTTGTCTGCTGATGCCGCTTCCACGAAAATCCTCTGCAGACCAAGGACCGAAAGGTCCGTAGCGTGAATACGCTGTTATAGGTTGTATTCGTCTTCTTCGAATATGCAACGCCTTACTTAAATCCATCTGTAATTTCATTAATTTGTTTAATATGTCTTTGTTCATGCAAGTACAGTGATTTAACCCATTCAATTAATAACATCTCCTTAAAGACTGGGTGCATAAAATGTCTTCTACTCAGCACTGACGGGTCTTCTACTGTGTTTAAAACTTCATTTAACTTCTCCCTTGAATTGTTTAGTTTTTCAATGATTTCTTGATGTTCTAATATTTCATCAGTTGGTTTAGCAATGTCGGGAGCTTCTAACTTTTTACTTCTATCTAGTAGAAATTCTAATGATTTATTCTCTATAAATGAATCTTCATTGCTCTTTAACCCTTTCTTTATTGCTATGACATATAATTCTTCTGTCTTACTTAAGTGATGACATACCTGACCAATACTCCAACTGTGTGGGTCCTTCCGTTTGTTTAATTGATCTCCACTCAGTCCATTAAGAATTCTTAGTAATTCGGCTCTAGTTTCTATTAATTTTTGATTGATTTCTTGAATTTCCATCGAAATCTTCCTTTCTTGAATTTTTTGCGGATATTTCCTATAACGTTCCTGTATTCACGACCCAGCGCATGCTGGGTGTCCGGCGAATGCCGCACCGAGGACGAATGTCCGATGCGTGAATATATTGTTATCAGATGGTCTTGCCTTCTCTAATGATTTATCTCGTCAATTATAATTTAATCTTCTCGTATGTTTCTTAGTTATATAAAATTAATTGAAAAATGTAGTTATCAAAGCACCTAATAAGCCTCCTGAAACCGCAGCGATTACTGTAGCTGACATAACGTATACATTTAACTTTTGATTCTCATAGAGTTTAATGAGTTCTGTCACTTGCTTGGTAGGATAGTTCACCCGTTCATCAATTTCTCGATCCACATACAAAATAAAATGAGTAATATTTCTTTTGCTCTTTTGAATATAAGATTTATATATAATCTGGTCTTTTTCAAAATAACCAATATTAATAAATAGTTCATTTAGAATCTTATTGGTTCTAAAAAAGTTTTTAAATTGTTTTCCATCTTTCTTTATCTCTACCAATGTATCAAGATTTTCTTCGATCACCATCCATTTTCTATTTGCTACAGAATCAGAATGGTTCAATTCGTAAAAAAATCCAAATTCATCAAGAGTTTCAAATAGTATTTTTTTCAAACCTTCTTCAACGTTAATGTAATCTTTACATGAAATAACAACTTGATCATATCCTTTGGTTTCAACAATTGAAATTGTAAATGGTTTCTCGATTTGATCATTTTCTTTTATAAAGAAGTCCGCGTGGAAAGGACTTGGGCCAAGTACTTGAAAATCGATAAATGATTTTATTTTGGACAGTTCTTTTCTTAAAAACTCTCGGACAAGGACAACAGCAGAGGATGGCAAAACGTTATTACTCAAAGGATCTAATAATTGTACGGTTACTACAGGAAAATAATAGGTATAGTTAATTGAAATTCTGAATCTTTCTGTTTCAAAAAAATCATATATTTGTTTTAACTCTTCTTGAATTCTTTTGGGAATAAATATATCAAAGGAAATTTTTAAATCCTCTAAGTAAGGTTCAAGACTTCCACCATCTGATATACCTCTATTATCAGAAGAGATAAAAATACTTTCAGAAAGATCATAATCTTCTTCATAAAATTCAATATCTATTTCACTTATATTAGATATTGATTCAAGTGTTTTTTGAATCTCATTAAAATATTCTCCTATAGTTGTATTGGTTCCGGCTTTTAAGCCAAAATGAAAACATCCTACTCCAAATGCAATTTCAGAAGCCATTTGTTCCACTCCAATTTTCATTAAGAATATATTAGTGTGCAGATAATGAGTGACTTTAACGCTTATTGATTATAATAGTAGTTCACTGCAAGTCTGTCTGATAACGTTTCTGTATTCGTGAACCCCGTAGGGGTTGTCTTCTGAAACACCTCCTCGAAATCCATCTCGCAGACCAAGGCTCCATCAGGAGCCGCAGCTTGAATATTATGTTATCAGAAGTTATATGTCCTTTTAAATTACTTAAATATGTTTTGGAGCTCGGTAGCTATTTCCTCATCTATCAACCTGTAACCGATAAGTACTACCCATAGAGCAAACAAAACCTGCCTTAAATTTTTCTGTAAAAGTATCAACAAATTTTCTAAATGTTTCTTCGCTAAATTGAAAATCCAACTCATGTGCGTACTTATTTCTTATCCTATTCAGAAAATTAATAGGGCCCTTCAACTCTAACGGAATCGCACCAACGGCCAGTAAGACTTTTAATGTTACGCTGAAATTTAGCTTATCTCCACGCTCTTCTGGGTGCATTAATTTCGACTTTAGTATTTCTGTCATTTCAAATTCAATATATAGATGTGCTCTTAGAATAATCTGAAAATAGTTTTCTCCTTCTGTTTCCAACATGAACTTATCATATTGTTCTTGGAATTTATCAGCTATTGTTTCTAGTTGTTCTCCATATTTTTCATCAACCTTTTAAACCCGACCTATAATTTCTTCTTTTCTATTCATTCTTCTCTCCTTAATTTGATTTCTGATAACGTTCTTTTATCAGAAGCTACCGCCGTCATTGAGAAACATTCATTTTTTATGATACGACCTATGACAGGATGCACATAATAGAATGACGTCATTAAAAGTCTCTCTCCCCCGATTACTATAGTTATTATGATGTAAATGTAAGTTATAGCTTTGTCGTTCTATATTCCCACATAGCTGACACTTGCTTTGATAAAACTTAATAGCTTCTTCTCTGAAATGCTTCCAGTGCTCAGTTTGCAAGTAAAGCTGGTATGGCATTAGTCTTAGCTTATTAATGAACACTTGATATTCGTTTTCAGGCTCTTCTCTACGACCTTCAATTATGTCTGTGGCTTCTATAATTCGATTTTCAATATCTATAGCTTCCTGTGCATGTATGTAAAGCAGATCCATGTCTTTACACCATCTGTACTTCGCATATGTAATTAATTCATCTAATGAAATATCTCTTAGATATCCTATTGAATCAGTTATTTCCGGCAGAAAAATTTCAGCATTGAAAAAAGCCATAAGTGGATTATCATATTCATAAAAAGAAGTGTTGTTAATTATTTTTCCTTTACCCAAGTCAATTCCGTGTAATGAAAATCTAATTCTAGGTTTCTCAAGCCAAGTGTATGGTTCTTTAAGAATATCAACGTGTCTATCTTCTATTGCAGGATATATCTCTTCAGAATCATCAAAGGAAGCAATAAAAATGCTGAAAAACAAATCATCTTGTAATCTTAGTAGCCTTTTTCTTTCTTCACCTTCCTTGTATAAAAACCATACTTGTCTAAAATGTTCATCTGTTATGTAAACGCTCATATTATGCCTCTCTTCTCTAAGTAATTTCTGATAACGTTTCTGTATTCATGAACCCTGGAGGGGTTGTCTGCTGAAATGCCTCTTCGAAATCCACCTTGCAGACCAAGGCTCCAGCGGAGCCGCTGCTTGAATATTATGTTAGCAGAAGTTTATAACTTCATTGAATGTTCGTACAAATCACTATAATTATTCCAATACTTATCTATCAATTCAAGTATTTTATATCTATCAATAAAAAAAATTGATCCTTTTAATTCTTTTGGAATTTTATATATTATCTTTTCTTTTGCATTTTCTGTAAACAAACCACTTATAATCACATAAAAATTACTAATGTACTTATTACCTTCGGATCCTAATTCTCTATACGGTAAAGAAAATGCATCTTCTAATTGACCAATTATTTCATCAATCTGAGATTTTACTCCACCATTAATATTTCCAGCTTTAACTTGTATAGCATTATTAATAACAACATTAAATTTTGTGATCTCAGAAAATACAAAGTCTTTTCCATATTCTTTACTCCCGTGATTATATCTTACGGAAAGGAACCCCATTCTTCTTAACAGTGGAAAAACGACCTCAATACTAAAGAGCTTTTCATTAATTTCATATTCTTTCTTCCACACTAGATTGCCTAATGCAATCTCAGACTGACTCGCAGCTGAGTTAACTTCTTTTAATGCTAATAGCAATTGATCCTCAATCGTTTCTGAAGCCTTTAGATTTCTATTGTAAATGATATATGGGTCTTCATTATATTTTGGTTGTGCATCATAATCTTCTAATAATAAATTCGTGTACACTGCCTGCTCAGCCATATTTCCAACTAATAATGAACCATTCCACTTACTGCTCCAATTTACATTGGGATACATACACAACAACCGGGTATACTTTTCATTTTTTTCTCGCCTAACATACAATATGCTACAAATTGTATTCAACTCTGTTAAATCCATTGAAATACTTATTTCAATATTAGATGGAAAATCCGAGTTGGCTTGGTTAATAAACTCGGGCCAATCGTTACAATTAACTTCTATTACATCATCACTGACAGGAACGTAATTAACTTCCAAACCATTGAATGTTACATCTATTGGATAATTCAAATCCTTATCTATTATTATATTCCACATATATTATCTCCCAATCTCATCATCAATTTCTGCTAACGTTCCTGTATTCACGACGTCCGGCGGAGTCGGATGTGTCCGGCCGCCTCTGCCGGACCGAGGGCGTATGCCCGATGCGTGAATATAATGTTATCAGATATCAGTGTCTTCCTCGAACTACTTGCAACAATCAATATTTTTATTTAATCACCAGACTGATAGTTTTGTTCTTGTATCATTTTCATCAGTTATATATTCGAGAGATTCAAACCCTTGTCTCTTTATGTGGTCATATAAGTCTTCAAGTTTTTCAAGGTCTTTACAATAAACAGTTACGTATACACTATCAATTACAAGAAGAACAATCTGACACTCACTCGCAATATATTCTTCATATGACACTACATCTATTATTTTTGCTCCTTTTGGATACGCCTTTAAGTTCGCAAATATTAAGTAGTACTTGTTATTATCAATAGTCTTTTTTAGTCCTTCTCCATTCAATCCAATAACCATATCCGGAAAAAGACTATCTCCTAACGTATCATCAACAATAAAATATGACTCTTCTCCACCAATAAACCAATCGAAATAAGATATATCGATTGGTTTTAAAATCTCTCCAAGAAAGCTTCCATAAGAATTTGGTATTTCAAAACTTATTCCTCTATTCATATATTCACCTTCTTTACGCTGATTTCTGATAACGTTCCTATATTCACGACTCGACATATGTCGGGTGTCCGGCGAATGCCTGACCAAGGGCGTATGCCCGCAGCGTGAATATTATGTTATTGGAAGTTAAAAGCTTTTTGATAGACTTGTATCTATTGCCCGTATGGCTCTAATTTTATAGTGGTTTTTAAGGTCTCAACATATAATACTACCATTCCGTAAAGCAAAAAGGCTTTTGCCTTAATTACAGGTTTTCCGCTATCATGTGACAATTCATTAGATAAAGCCACCATTTTACCAAAAATGAATTGAAACTTCTCATCGTAGTTCCCTTTTACTTTCGCAATTAAATCTCCTAATAGTAATTGCGAATACCCTTTGTTTACAGTTATATTCCTATAACAAAGTTCTATTTTGAGACTGTTTTCTAATATTCGTCTTAACGTATTTGATTTTTCACAAATTTGATCTATATTCCACTCATCAAGTGCTTCAATTTCTTCGCCAACTGTTTTTAATCTTTTCAAACATTCATCTAAATTAAACATGAATAATATTTCTTTTGAATGATTCACTTCAAGACCGCAATTTTTGGGGAGAATTAGCATTGAGTGAATAGGAGTATTAAGAACTTTTATCACTTGCCATTTACCACTCACTTTACGATATGCATTTTTAGAAAAATTATTTCTCTCTTCAAGTTCAAATTCTTCTACTTCATTTGCTATATTTTTTCGAACTTCCTTATCGCTTAAAGCATAACCTTGAATAAGAAAAGCAGGAAAGGTTGAAGACTTTATGACCTTTATAGATTGAAAATGAAAATACAAAGAATACAGTTCTGCCTGAAAAGCTAATCTTATAAGGTCTTCTTCATTATCTTCATTTCTAAAATCATGCCAGTGTATTTGAACTGTATTATTTTTAGAATTTATTTCAAATCCATCAATCATGTCCCAGTTTGCGCTATCCAAAAAATCAATTATTACTTTACCGTGTGCTTCTTCAATAAGATCTTTCATTAATATTTCTAAATCCTCAATTGATCTTGTGAAATCTTGATTTGATAACTTTTGTAGTACATTTTGAAATATATTATGACCATTTTTAAAAGGATCCATATCTATTTGTCCTCCTTTAATTTCCAATAACGTTCCTGTATTCATGAGCCCCAATAGGGTTGTCTGCTGAAATGCCTCTTCGAAATCCATCCCGCAGACCAAGGCTCCAACGGAGCCGCAGCTTGAATATTATGTTATACGACGGAATCGCTTCTAGACTCTGCCCTCACTATTGATTTTCTCCAGGTACATATTCAATCAGATCATATAATTTGTAGTTAAATGTACCCCATAACTTTATTTATAAGCTATTTTCATGGTCTATATCCAATTCTAGCCCAATGATGCCTTAGATATTTAATATTTATTGGTATTTTAGAATCTTTAATAGCTTGACCATTAGATTCTATTATCTGATTTATTGGACTATGATAATAAGATAGTCTTTCAATATCTATAGAAACAGATAAGTTATCATCTAAAGTAAATAAGCCAATTTCAAATGCTTTATCATGAAATAAGCAAAGGCACAATCCATTGGATGTATCTCCTCTTGATTCTGAATTATCAGACCATCTAGCAATATGAGCTCCAATCAGAAAACTGCTATCAGCAACTTCACAATTTGGAAAACAACAAATATGATTAAAATTATCGCGAACATTTTTAGAAAAATTACTTTGCCCTATTCTAATAGGCAGAGTTTTTTGACTTTCATATGTATTGGACTGATCAATTACCAATCTTTCTCTAACAGTAGTATTAATATTACTGTTACTAAATAAAATGTTGTATAATTCTGAATCCACTTCAGATAGATATGCCCCATTTTGTCTACGTAAATTTCCGTTTTGAATTACATAAAATAAAAGTTTCTTTTCGTCTGAACTCTTAGCTTTATTTACATTGAAATAATACATCAATTGATTTTCTTTTTGAGTAAAAAGTGTACTTAATTCGATTGCCTGATCAAATGGTTCAAATTTCTTCAAATTTACTCTATAAAAAGTATCAGCGTAACTCCAATTTGGTCCAGGATCAGGTGGTCTTAGTGTTGTGATAAAGCCATCTGTTTCAGCAATTGAATGTCCGATGAATTTAGAATTTGAGTCTCCTCTTAAATGTAAGATAATGTCCCCTTCTTTTACACGCATTAAACTATCCCAATATGCCCATATACGTCTGGTATCACCTACTATTTTATATGCTGGTGACCAAAGGCATTTTGTAAATCCCCATTCTCCTCCCCCATGTACTTTGTCCTTTGACATCTCTATCCAAATCATATCCCTAGCTCCTTTATGAAATATTCTCAGGTTGTAATTCATGCCCCCTCGCTAGCTTTAGGTGAAAAAATTAACGTAATACATGCAGCCAACAAACCGTACATCTGCTTTGCTCTGCTTCTCCAAACCAGAGCACTTAAAACTTTGATGTACAATAAAATTACTCGGTTCTTTCGGATAACGTTTCTGCATTCATGTACCCAATGGAGTTGTCTACTGAAATACCTCTCCGAAATCCTAATTCGCAGACCAAGGCTCCAAAGGAGCCGCAGCTTGAATATTATGTTAAACGATGGAATCGCTTCTCGAATCTGCCTTCACTATTGGTTTTCTTTGGGTACATACTCAATTAAATCTGATAATTTGCAGTTAAATGTATCGCATAGTTTGAATAAGGTTTCCAGCTTTGTTGTTTCTATATTCGTTCCCCTATACAACTTGTTGATTGAATTCCGACTTAAGCCCGATTTCGCCATCAATTCTGTTATATCATCTATTCGATGTTCTGCCATGAGTTCTCGTATATTGCACTTGATTACGTTCATCTTTTCCCCTCCATAATTCTATCTTATCTTCCATATTAGCAATCATCAACGAAAAGCGAAGTTTTAACTCTATAAAGTCAAATATTCACCTTGCAATTAACTTTATAAGGTTATATAATAACTCTATAGAGTTAATCAAAGGAGGAATAACATATGATTAATACATTAGAATCATTAACAGAGCCGCTTATAAGAATACGTTTAGAATTACTCTATACTGAGCTTCTGGAGTGTCATAAGGAGTACACTCAGCTTTCTTTGGAGACAGATCAATATTTTAAAACGCTTCGTGATGCTTTGCCCGATCAACTTCAACATACGGTTTTTCTTTACGAAGACGCCCAAATTTCTCTACAATCCATCCTAGAAAGAAGTATCTACATACAAGGTTTCAAAGATGCTCTACAACTATTTAGTGAATTGCAAAATTCTAGTATTTAGAGGGCCATATGACCCTCTTTTTCTATTGTTTTTGATTCTGTCGTATAACGTTCTCGTATTCACGAACCCCAAAGGGGTTGTCTGTTGAAATGCTTCTTCGAAATCCTTCTCGCAGACCAAGGCTCCAACGGAGCCGCTGCTTGAATATTATGTTATGAGATGTCATTGACCTCTTTGAGTCATCCCCAGAACAGTCCGTTATGCCCTTCATCCACGATCTTTAACTGTTTTTCAAAATCTTCATTCGGTTCTATGTCATCTATGAAATGCCATTTCCCCTTGCTGTCTTGCCAATATATTTTCCATTCGTTTTCATCTAATCTGAACTGAGCTACAGGCATCTGCACCCATTGATCACTTTTGTATCCTTGTCTTTCTTCAATCAATGTCACATGATTTCCTCTGATCTTATAACTGATTTTAATCTGGTTTTTCACATGTTCTGGTACTGCATTTTGTGTATATTTGTCCATGATTTTCATAATCCGCTTCTTTGTAAAGTCATCCATGGATTTTGTCTCTCCTGCCCTGATTCGTTTTGCCATGATTATATCACGATGATGTCTCATAACGTTTGGCATTCCTGACGTTCAAGCAGCTTAAGTGACCGAAGGGAACGGGTCGTCAGACTTAGCTGGTTGAATGTGTCGCCTGATTCCACTTCTCAGAGAATCTTCTAGGCGACCGAGGAGCGTCAGCGACGAAGCTGGAATGCATTGTTAGAAGATGTGGCCGTCCTCCTCGAATTACATCCTAAATGCTCTCCCAGACTTTATAGCAAACGCATAATCTTTTCGTCCGTTATCTTCAGCAATTGAACTAGCTTTATCCCAATCATAGTGAATCATTACATGTTCAAAACTCCACTTTTTTGTCGCAGCAGTCTTGTAGGCAATGACATATTCAGCATAAGGTGAGTTTGATTCCATCACATGTGGATATGGCAATTCATCATCATAGGCAGGCAAACCTACACTACCTGCATTTATAATTAACTTACCATTCGATAAATAAGCCGTTCTAAACACGTGACTGTGTCCACAAAATATATAGTTCTGCGGAACTCTCTCAAGTTCCATTGAGAGATGATCGAGACTCTTATATCTAACACCATCTTCATCTACTTCTTCTAACAAATACTGGTCATTTAAAAATGGGGTTCCATGACAAAACAAAAGGTCTTCAATTACCCATGTCTTTTTAAACGAACTAATCCAGTTCTTGATCTCATTATTTAGTAATGGTTTTACAAATTTATAGGTAGCTAAATTACTTTCTTCTTTTAAAAGAATTTCGTCACAATTCCCCATAATATTTATTATATTTTTGTTGTCCAATAATTGTTTAGCGGTACCTAATGGATCAATGGGACCGAACAAACTATCTCCTAAATTCACTATTAATTGAATGTCCCGTACTGAAATATCCTTTAGTACAGCTTCTAATGCAAAACTATTACTATGAATATCTGAAATAATTGCGATTGACTCATGCATAAGTTCTCTCCTAACTAATTTTTAACGGCCATTTCTTCTAACGTATTATTTACGAACTTCCGAAAAAATACTCTCTTCGTCATATTCACAAACTTCGTGAATCCTGCACTTTTCTCCTTATTCCCGCACTTTCTGCGCTTCAATCCTCCAGCCCGCCTATCCGATCCAACGGGCTTTGAATCCGTCCAATGTCCCGCTTGCTCACGTGTATATACCGCTCCGTTGTTCGCACATTCTGATGCCCCAGCAGTTCCTGAATATAACGAAGATCAATCCCATTCTCCAGCAAGTGGGTAGCAAAGGAATGCCTTAGCGAATGGATACTCACCTGTTTACGAATGCCCGCTTCAGCCAGCGCTTTTTCAAACACTTTCTGCGCTGAACGTTCCGTCAGGTGGCGGCCTTCCCTCTGTCCTGGAAACAGCCAGTTTTCCGGCTGCTTCGCCCCTATGTACTGCTCGACTACCGCAAAAGCCGTTTCGGAGAGCAGGGTTTGCCGATCCTTCCTGCCCTTTCCCTGACGGACTTTCAGCACTTTCCGTTCCCGGTCGCAGTCCTCGGGACGCAACCTCATCACTTCGCTTACCCGCAGCCCGGATGTATACGTCAGGTATAGAATAGCCCGATGCTTCGGATTTTTCACTGCTTTCAACAGACGCATGACCTCATTCAGGGACAGCACATCCGGTAGTTTACTCTCCTTTTTCGGACGAACATAGTCGGTCCCTTGCAAATCGGCGAAAAAGCGTTCCGTTTGCGATATGTAAGCTTTAATTGTCTTGCTGCTGTAACCCCTTGCCACCAATGAATCGCGCAATTCTTTCCGCTGATCCGGATTCCATTCACCACGTTCCGAAGAAGAGAGAACCGCATTGGCCTGAGCGCCCCGCCGATCCAGCCATTCCCGGATGTACGGCAGCTCTTTATTCAAGTGCTCGTCGCACTCGAACTCGCAGCTCCGATACGCTTCCAACAGGCTTTCTACAACCGGGATACTATACGGAATCGTCCAGATTTTTTCGTCTGGAACCCATTTTCTGCCCGGTATGGACCGAATCCCTTCTCGCTCCTTGACTCCGTATCGCTCCAACCGTACGCCGATCGTTTTTTCATCTCGATAAAGTAGGTTAATCTTCATCTCGTTGCCTCCTTAGTATATCAGCCGTTCAAAAAATTGGAAATCTATTTTTACATAAAAAAGGTACTTAAGACGGGTATTCATCTTAAGTACCTGATTCTTTCAGATTAAATTATTGACCCATTAAGTCCAATTTTCATTATCATAAAATGCCTTGTCTTTACTTGTCCAGTTCCTTCGTCACATCATCCCATAGCACCGCACCACCTTTCCAACAGATAACCCGGCTTCAGGTTCAGTAGGTATCCTTTTGGAACTCCCTCTTCGCATCGTCAGCCGCCTCGGGCGCCGTTTAAATTGCTGTTAAAATAGGATACGAAAAGGTAAAAAGCCCGTGCTGGACGCGAGCTTTGCTGTAATACCAAAATCGTGGCTATTCATGTTCCTCGACCTTAAACTGTCTTAATTCGTCTTGAAGCTTATTGGACAATTGGCTTAATTGTTTGGATAGCTCAGCAATCTGTTCGAAGCTCTCCAATTGTTCCTGCGTGCTGGCGCTAACCTCTTCGGTTGAGGCGGAATTCTCTTCCGTGGTAGAAGAGATGATCTCCAGCGCCTGCAAAATCTCATCTTTGTGCTTATGGACTTTAGAGGTATTGTTGCTGATCTGGATCATTCGCAATTTCAAATCTTCCAAATCCTTGTTAATGCTAAAGAACACTTGCTTGGTGTTCTCCACCGATCTGGCATTTTCTTCTGCAATTTTCAGACCGTGAGCTGTATGCTCCACCGATACGCTGGTTTTTTCTTCAATCACACGTACCTTCTTATAGATTTCCTGTGTCGCCAGCGCAGTCTGCTCAGCCAGCTTGCGGACCTCCCCGGCAACAACGGCAAACCCTTTGCCCTGTTCTCCTGCACGCGCAGCTTCAATGGAAGCATTGAGCGCCAGCAGGTTAGTCTGTGTTGCAATTTGATTGACCGTGTCCACGATACTCGAAATCTCATGACGGCTCAGATCAATATCCTGAATAATAGACGACATCGCTTGTGTGGAATTGTGATTTTCTTGCGCCCATTTGGATAACTGATCAACTACAGCCAGCCCCTGTCCGCTTTGCTCGGCAGAGATTTGCACCATCGTTTCTATGGCTTTGGCATCATTGGCTATTTCGTCAATTTGACCGGATAATGCTCCGGTTTTTTGTAAAATGTTTTCCGTTTCGATGGACTGATAATTTGTCGCATTGGCGATCTCATTGATCGCTGTCGCTGTATCGTTCATCGTTATCGCCGTTCTGGAAGAAATGGATTGCAGATCGTGAGAAGACTGATTCAAGACTTGAGCAGAGCCGCCCACCATTTGAAGCATTCCTTGAATTTTTTGAACCATATTGTATATTCCCTGAGAAATTTGCCCGATTTCATTGCTGGAATGTGTATCAAACTGAACCGTTAAATCACCATTTTCAATCAGCTTGATTTTTGCGAGCAACTTCGGTATTGATCTCAGCAGATAGCGGAGCGATATATAACAAATCAAAACCAGCAGGATTGTGGCTGCGGCAAAACCGCCAATGGTAAGCCAGGTAAAGGCTTTTAATTCTGAGAGTGCCTCTTGTTCAGAAATGGTTAAGCCTACAGACCACCCGGTATCTTTACTGGTTGCATACCCGATATAACGAGGTTCTCCATTATCATTAATCAGTTGTACTCCGGACTCGCCAGCAATCATTTTCTTTCCGATCTCCCCAAGATCCCCTGTGCTTTCGTTAATCTTTTCTTTCAGCACTTTATTCTGATCGGGATGATATAAAATATCGCCCGTTTTGGATGCAAGAATCGAATAACCTGAGCTTCCGAGCGAATAGCTTTGCATAACGGCAGGGATGTCTTTGAAAGCAATATCAACCGCAGCAAATCCGATTAATTGGTTACTGCTATCTTTGATCGGATAAAAAATGCCCATGAGCACATTACCCGAATTGACGTCCTTATAGGGTTCTGAGTAGTATAAACCGTCTGCTTCAACAGCTGGCTTGAAGTATGGGCGTGTATGGATATCGAAATCCGGTTTAGAAGCAACACCATCATTCTGTAGAAAGAAGCCTTTACCAGATATTCCTGCAATCCAGGCGTCAGCAAAAGATGGCTCTGCCTTGACAATGGCTGCCAGAGTCGCTACTGTTTCCGCAGCGTAAGGAGAAGTTTTCACCATTTCTGCCGATGAGGTGGTTTCTAAATATTGCTTAAAAAGGTTGTTCGTTGACATTTGTTTGACAAGTGATCCCTTTTCCTTAAACAACGCATCGAATTGACTAACAACGGCCTGTGTCTTGGTCTGGAGCATGGCCTCTTGCTGCTTGATAAGTATGCTTTGCGTACTCGCAAACATGAACGTCCCCAAGGTTGCAAAGACGACAACGATAATGACTAACAACACAATGGCCAATGTGTTCGCGATACTGGATGATTTGATTGCGCGCTTTTTAATATTTTGTGACATGCTGCCATCTCCCCGAGGAATATTGAGCGAAAAGCTCTTAGATAATATGTCGGAAGTTTGTCGTTGTTTTAATAGGTTTTTAATGTACACAATTTTTGCTATCTTTGTCTGACTGCCGGTGCTCCAGGCGTATCCGCTGCTCTTATGTGATTAGCTATGGGGAGAATTCAGGTGGTGACTCGCGTGGGATGGGCTGAGAATACAGAGAAAAGCCCGCGGGAGACGCGGGCTTTTTATGCTGCGGTTGTAGAGGCTATGCCAATTATAAACCGGACGGAATATCGGCCAAGCTCATTTCAAAATCGCCGTAATAGCATGATCAACCAGCGCTTTTGACGAGATAGGACCGCCAAACGTCCATGTCTTGCTATCCAATGCATAGGTGCGTTTTTCTTTGACGAAATTCAGACCGTTCCAGACCGAGTTATGTTTCAGCGCTGCGCCAAAAACATCGTCGTCCGGCTGTACAATATAGATAAAGTTGCTGTCCTGAACGGCAGATAGAGCTTCAATGCCTACAGTTGAAAAACCATACGCTTCAAGTTTGGCTGGCTTCCAATCGTTAATCAGCCCGATCTTCGCTAGTGTCCCCGCGACGACCGAATTATTCGAAAACATGCGCAGACTGGCTGCATTTTGATAAGTGAACGCCTGTGTCAGAATGTAGTGGAAATCCGCTTTACCAGCAGCGGCGAGCTTTTCTTTGACATCCACATAATGCTGATCCAGCTCCTTCAGCACCTGCTTTGCTTTGTCTTCTTTTCCAAGAGCGACCGCGATGTTGTTGAAAATCTCTACCATTTTGTCATAATCGTAGCCCTTGCCGTTATTCAGACTATATTCGACTGTCGGTGCAATGGCTTTCAGTTGATCATAGATCGCTGCATTTCCATCAACATTGGAAATAATCAGATCCGGCTTCAATGCAGCAATTGCCTCCAGATTGGGCTCGTCGCGTGTTCCGACATCGGTCACGCTGCTATCCAAAGCCGCCTCCGAAGACACATATTGCTTGTATCCGGCATTATCCGCATTACCTACAGGCTGAACACCCAGCGCAACCATATCCTCCGTAAATGTCCATTCCAGCACTACGACACGCTTTGCTGGTCTGTCTAGTGTGATCTCGCCACGATTATGCTTAACCTTCACAGGACCACCCGCAGCTTCATTCGGTGTGCTGTCTGTAGTTGCCGTCTGACTCGAATCCGATGTATTGTTGCCCGTTCCGCAGCCTGCCAAAACAAGTGCAAACACCAGCAATATTACAATCCCGCTCAAACCTTTTTTCATAGAACATATTCTCCTCGTGTATGTACATTTTATAGATAATGATAATCATTATCGTTTTTTTGGATTATGACGGAGAAATGTAATTTTGTCAATGATAGAAGGTAGTATAGAACGCTCAACGGGAACGCAGATATAGCGGAAAATGATTTTAATCAGCCTGGCTCTCACTCAGCAGCAGAGATATCTTTTATAAATATTTTAAAAGTCTGGACGAACTGGTTTTTGAAGTAGCTATAATCATGCCCAAAAATTTCTCCTTCAACTGTTATCCCAATTGCATGGTGGTGATGCAGGTATCGTCGTTCTCAAACGTGGAGATTTGGGATTTTGCAGTTTTTCCTTTATGCTCGACCGTAACGCTATAGGTTTTGTCACGCGGTAGCCATAGATCAATAAATCCATTGGACTGGGATTTTACTAAGGCTTTATTCATGACTGAATTCCCAGCGGAATCATGAATCGTTACATTGAACTCTTCATCCTTCATTTCGCCTTGACAACCGGTCAGACTATGGGTTGCACAAGGGTGAGTCTGTTCCATATATGGTGCTATCGAAACAAAAAACTCGTTAGCAGGTAAATCGTAGGTCTTTGTTGTGGTAGCATCCTCCGATACGCTCAACTGAGTGGATGTGATGGAAGCGGACTGGGCCGTTGCCTTTCTTGTACTGAAATCATGCACCAATTGCTTGATATTTGACACTCCCTGGTTGTCAGCTTCTTCTCTCTGGGCATTTCCCGCAATCAGATATGTCCCTATCGCGACTGCAACTAACCCAGTAGCTATTCCAGTAGCTATTAAGCTTATTTTTTTCATTTCGAGTCATCCCCTTGTCCCTTTTTTTATTATTATAAAGGAGAGCACATCATGATAGGCAGGATGAACGCTTAATGTCACCATATGCTCACATTCATCTCTGGTACAGGTGCAAGAATTGAGCAACAGGCGGTTTTCTCTCCCGAACCGATGATGTCCAGCGGCTCATTTCTACTCAGTTATTGGATTGATTTCACTCTGTTTCTTGTGAAAAATCCTGCACTTCACACAACCACACCATGTGATCTCCATCCTTGCCCCAGTAATCCTTCGCAATGATGTAGGGTACCCCGAATTTCCGCAGCCATTTAGTCTGGGCTATTTTGAAGCCGCTATCCAGGCAAAAATGCGTAACTTCCATTTCCTTCAGCCTGGTCATCAAAGCTCGAATTAACGCCGAGCCTACCCCTTGTCCCTGATAAGCGGGCAGCACATATAAACTTCCCAATGTCCCCACATGCCCGAGTTCATCGTTGGTGCACTTTCTGATATCTTCACCACAAGGGCCATAAGAAATCGTTCCAACGACGTTATGGTTATGTTTGACTATCAGAAAAAACAAGTCTGAATTCGAAGCTGACAAAGATACTCGCAGCAACTGTTTTTTGTGCTCAATCTCATGCTGCATGTCGTCGATTAAGGCTTCCAGACCCTCCTGTTCAAATGCCGCAGTTATGGAGCTTTCAAAAACGACATCTGCCGCCTCCAGATCCGAAGGAGCAGCGGGTTGAATACTGAACTGTTTTTTCATACTGTCAAAACTCCTAGAACTCATATTCATCCTTCATTTAGGCTCTTTTCGGCCTTCTTCCATAATGCCTCAGTAAGTTCATCAATCGTCTCCTTCATCGAAAGCTTTTCACACCAATGGCCCGGAATTCCACTTTGCCCGTAATAAGCCCCGGCAATCTGTCCGTACACCGCTCCGGTTGTATCGGCATCATCTCCAAGGTTTGCTGCCAGCAGTGCCCCATTTTCAAATGAAGTTGAATGATAAAATGCCCACAACGCAGCCTCGAGGGAACGAATGACATAACCGGTTCCCTGTATTTCGGGCGGCTCCTTATGGCGGTAAGATCCCTGGATGATTTCTTCAATTGCTGCCGAATAAGCTGGCTTGCCCTGCCGCCACTTTCGGCACACGTCGGCCGATAACATTGCTTCTTTGTCTGCCCCACGCAGTGCTGCTACAAGGATTGCAGCAAGCACTGCGCAGGCCTCAACACTTTCCGCTGCCCCGTGGGTGGTGCGTGAACTCATCTCGGCATACATCAGCGCTTCTTCCGGACGGTTCGCATAGGCCATAGCAACAGGTGCAAGCCTCATAATGGAGCCGTTTCCTGCACTCATGGGATCAACAGATCCGCTGTACGGATCTCCAGTGGCTTCGAACCGATGCAGCGCTCCTCTTGTCGCTCCACCGATATCAAAGCACGTTCCCGTGCTGCTCATATATCCTACATAGTACCAATTGGTGTATCGCCGCATCTGATCTGCCGGATCAAATTCATCCTTTCGCACCAGACTCTCGGCTAAACAGAGCGCCATGGACGTATCGTCCGTCCACTGTCCCGGTTTTAATCCAAACACACCGCCGCCCACGATATCCGTTATAGGTTCAAATGTACCTGGACTGCTGAATTCCACCGTAGTTCCCAAAGCATCTCCCGCGGCCAGCCCGACCAGACATCCAAAAAAACGATCCTTGATAAGTTCCATTCCTGTTCTACCTTCTTTACAATTGTGATAATTAACGTATATTTTCCATGTTACCAGGAAGGAGCATAATCATAAAACACAGTACATTCGAGCTAAAGGTCTTCATAAATATTCTTGCATCTACGAAAAGCCTATTAAAACATCGTATTGAAAATCATATTCATTATAACTGCCCATAATGAAGTTGATTATTTTGTGAGTTTTCCATAGCCTACATTATAAGTTACTCTCGCTGGACTTCTATATTATAATATCTTTAAAAGATGAAGACACATACGAAACCAAAAATGAATTTATCGAGCACGTAGGCCCGTTGCTGCGTCATTTGCTGGGCGAAAACCAAACCGCGTATTTATTTGAATACCTATCTGTTTGTTAATAAAATTCTATTTTACAAGAGAGGTGGACCTTATATGATCTATGTCGCATTGCTGCGGGGCATTAATGTGGGCGGCAATAACAAGATTAATATGAAAAAGCTTAAGGAAACATTTGAGAAAGCTGGTATGAGCCATGTGACGACTTACATCAACTCAGGAAACATCATTTTTTCCAGTGAAGTTCAATCCAACGAGGAGTTGTCGCTCCAACTGGAGCAGGCGATTCTGGAAGATTTCAGCCTACCCATCCGGGTCATTGTCCGCAATATAACTGAAATCCAGAACATTATGAAGGCATTACCGGAGGAATGGTCTAATGATACACAGATGAAAAGCGATGTATTGTTTCTGTGGGATGAAATTAACGATATCTCTGTTCTAGAGAAGCTTCCTTTGAAGCCGGGAATAGGAAGTGTAATGTATACACCTGGGGCTATTCTGTTTTCTGTCAGCAAAGAAAATGTCACAAAAAGCGGGATGACGAAACTGGTTGGCACCAGTTTGTACAAGCATATGACAGTGCGGAATGTGAACACAACCCGGCAAATTTATAAGCTGATGCAGATGGCTGAGCAAGAAGAGTCGTGAGTCTTGACAGATAAAAATTAAAGAACAAGTGTGAAAAATAGGGATAGCAAATATAAAAAATTCATATGTATACTCACAACACAGCCAACACCTTATAGTTTAAAGGTATTGGCTGTTTGAACGAAAATATTTGGATCCTAGGAATTCTTATAAAATCAAATTATGCTAAACTCTTCGCCAAAACTCATCAAAAATACTGTTCAAAAAAATTTTCGATCTTTATCATATCATCTTTTATAATTTGTTCAACTGATTCGTTAAGAATTGGAGCTAAGTTTTCCGAGTGCATTAAGCAGTGTTCATAGTCAATGAGGTATGCCGTTTCAGACTTACTTGTGGCGACCTTTTGAAATACTTCATAAGACAAATCAGTAATCACTTCCATAAACTGTACTCCTAACATTTCTAAAAACCTAAGTAAAACCCAATCGTTAATTGTACTTGTCACTTCTTTTTCATTGCTCATTTCTTGGATTGTATACAGGGAAAATAAACCAAATGCCAATTGCTCAGTCCCGCTCAGTTCCTTCATTTGTTCAATAAAAGGTCGAATGTTTCTAAAAAAATAATCTTTACTTTCATCCTCAAAAAACTCAATGAGAATACCAAATACGTTAAAAATATATAACTGAAATTCAGAATCGTCCATGATCCAGTGAATCAGATCTTGAATCTTACCTTTATCATATGAATGGTTAATAATATTCTTACATAGTAGATATACTTGAATCTCAGTTGCTATAAAATACAACCAGCCGTTATTATGCCCCAAATAACTACTATCTTTAATCAAATCCCATTCATCATTTGATATATTAAGCCATTGTTTTAAGTGACCTCGATTAAAAACATTTCATTATGTTCTTTTGCTGCTATTGCAATTCTGGTAAGAATCTCATATTCAGCCGCTTCAATTGAATAAAACATATTATCGAAAAATTTATAAATTTGATTTCCTATTCTGTTACCTCGTTTATATTCATCAATAAGCTATTTACAGCCGCCCCGATATATCTTGGTAACATCAGTGACATTGTCAAAAGAAAGATAATCCACCTCTAAAAAATGTCATTTTACGGATTTGTTACTCAGAGTCAAATTTCGTCTACACTTAACATTTCGGAGTCTTTAATGGTTGGACCATCTGCCAACACATTCCCCGTAAATGGATTCAGCGGGAGGCCTTCCCGAACTTTGATTGGCCAGTCGTGATTAGCCAGTGCCATTCTTGCGATCGAGATCAAATCGCCGCCTTCGTTGAGAACCTGCTCGGCGTCTTCCGGTTCCATAATGCTTCCATTAACGATAACAGGAATCTTTCCGTATTTTTTAGCCAACGCGGCGAGCGTTGGACCACTCTCGCCAAAAGCAGGCGCTTTGGCCACATAGTCCGTCACATGAATATAATCGGCGCCCGAATGAGCTATGCTCTCAAAGATAATCTTCGCATCGGCCTCTCCGTTCGGCCATTTGAAACCGAAGTTGTTCATTTTATATTGCGATATCTCAACACCAACGATAAAGTTATCACCTGTGCTCGCGCGGATAGCTTGTACCGTTTCAACGATAAACCGTAGACGATTCTCCAATGACCCGCCGTATTCATCCTCGCGATTATTGGTATATTCCGTTAAGAACTGATCATGAAGGAAACCCTTTCCGACATGCAATTCAATGCCGTCGGCACCAGCCTTTTTAGCGTTGGCGGCGGCTCTCGCGAAATTTTGTACAAGCTCCTTAATTTCCTCCACCTTAAGGGCGGTTGAAACTGGGAATTCTCCTCCCGGACCGTAAGCCGGAATCCTTTCTCCCTCCGGTTTATAAGAAGAAGGAGCAACCGTTACGTCTTCGTCTTTGTACCACTGCGATAACGCGCCCGCATGTGCCAATTGAATAATCATTTTGGCACCTTTGGCATGAACCGCGTCAATTACCCGTTTCCAGCCTTGAATATGAGATTCATTCGTGATGCCAGGCATATCCAAGGACCCTTTGCTCAACTTGTTATCCATATAGGTCGATTCCGTAATGAGCATAGCGAAGTCCCCTGCCGCGAAGCTCGCGTAATAACGTACCATTCTCTCAGTAGGTCGGCCATCCGGGTCGGCGGAAGCTCGCGTCATCGCGGCAAGAACGATCCGGTTTTTCAAAGTCAATTGCCCAAGTTGATAACTGGATAGCAAAGTCTGATTTCTCGATGTCATTGTAAATTCTCCTTTTTATTTTATTTGACTACAAAGTCAAAAATGGGGCAAAAAAAATTACTTCCAAATTACTTCATAATTAATCCGAATGCCGTTCTTAAGACGGCTTCTGTTTGTTGATGATCAACGCCTGACTTTTGCGACACTCTAACACCCTGCAGAGCGTTAGACAGGTGCAAAGCGAGTTCCGTCGAAGTGAACTTGGTGGTAAATTGTTCAGCAGCTTGTCCTTCCTCAATTACCTCCTCCAATGCAAGCTGAACATCGTTATGCATTCCTTCGACCTGTTTTGTTACTTCAAGATCGCTTACTCCAAATTCCAAAGCGGTATTCACCATAAGACAGCCCCTTCGGGCATCTTCGCTATTCGCACATAATGAAGCACGTAGAATAGCATCAATCTTACCTGCAGGCGAATCAGCTTGAGCCATAATTTCTTGAAGGTTCTGAAGATTATGGTCACGATACAGAGCCAAAGCTTTTAAAAATAGAGTACGCTTATCCTCGAATACCCCATATAGACTTTGCTTTTTTACTTTCGTCTTTTTCGTGAGGTCTTCGAAAGAAGTGGATCTAAAGCCTTTGGACCAAAACACTTCCATTATCTGAAACAATACCTGATCTATATCAAATTCTCTTGGCCTTGTCATACGGGAATTATATACGTTTTTGACTTCGTAGTCAAGTATGTCGCCTAGAGTGAATGAACTTCTTACCATGGTCCCGAAAATAATTTGGATATCGTCTTAGTTCGATTTGAAGTATCAGTCAGCTAACGTCAAATACTCGCCAGTCAACCTCTGGTATTTAGATTCATAACAAGCTTGATTATTATTTCGTCTCCTCGCCAGAGATCCCAAAACGGAATTTAACTCAGTAACTCAAGGAACCTTTCAACTGAAAGAAAATGTTTGCTACCGATAATTTCGGAGCAAGCCTTTAATCATGTACAGAGGATTTCTAATGGGAAAACGGAACTGCACATTTATTTTAATTATGAAGTGATTTTTAAATTCTAGATTAATTGACAAATAAAAAGCGTTCTCGTTAGAAATGAAATTATTCCAACGATTCGTCAGGCTTCACATGAGAAAACAGTCGTCATTCCAATTCTCAACTCGTTAACAGCGGGGGGGAAAGTTGTCTGAGGCTCTTCCTAATCATACCGTTATCGCGGATGTATTTATATTAGCGCTTATGTCTCTGCACAAGACAAAATTACACAAGGGATTAAAATTTTTTGAGTTGTGTTTGGGCCAATAACGGATGCTTCGTCGGACTTTGAATTGCTACACAGGGCCAAGGAGGATCTAGACAATTCCGGAATAGAGGGTGTCTTATCAGACGATATTCGCCGCGATGTGTTACGTAAATTTGCATTTACTTCCGCCTATGCGTCCGTAAGTGCCTATTATTACGATCATGAAGCAAGCGAGTTGCAGAAGGACGGGGAGTACAGATCGATGATGATCGAGCTCTTAGAAGAAATTCAGACGTTAGCAAACAAGGCTGATATTCAACTAATTAGAGATCTGGTTTAGGAAAATATTGAGTTTTTGTCAGGGCTTGCTTCGGATACTACAGCTTTCTTGCAAAAGGATCTTAAAAAGGGAATCAGTGGTGAAACTGAAGAACTAATTTTCGATGGTTGTTCAGATTGCTGAAAAATATCAAGTGGATCTTCCCAATTATCGTCGTATTGATGAACACTTTGGATTTAAAGCACAGTGTCGCTAAAGATACATCACACCTTGGTATTCAGCTTGGGACCAAGTTGACGGACGTTTCCGTTGAACTAACGGGGAACGTTTGTTCAATAAATGAACAGCAGTCTAGGACTATATTATCTAGTCCATGGCTGCTGCATTTTCGTTTTAGGGGGCAGTCTATCCTGAAAATATCGCTTCGTAGAACACCTAAAAAAGGCAACAAGAAAGCGACCCTCCGGCAAACAAAAAAATAGCCAGGGGCATTAGTAATGTATGGTTTGCATAACGATCAGGAAGCTGCCGTATTCACAGTAATTGATACACCTAATGACTCCAGTTTCTTAATGGAATGCTTGATGATCACATCCCGTTTTCGTTTCTCGTAGTAGGTTGGACCTAGCTCGATGTAGGGTTGTTTCCGCTTAAGAATATAGTAAACCATAGATAATATACTGTGTGCTACTGCAACCGTCGCTCGGTTAGCTCCCCGACGCGCGGAAATCCGATGATACTGGCTGGATAAATACGTTTCTTTTGTTCTAGCCGCAGCCTTCGCAGCTTCTACAAGCGTACTTCGGAGTTTCTTATTTCCTTTTCGCGTCTTGCCGGACAATCGTTTTCCGGCGCCTTCATTCTGACCCGGACACAGCCCTGCCCAAGAACATAAATGGGCGGCGGAAGGATACTGATTCATATTAGAGCCAATTTCGGCTAGAATAGTCTCTGCTGTTCTTCGTGCCACACCTGGGATGGTGTCAAGCAGTTCCAAGTCTTCATCAAAAGGGAGCATGCGCTTTTTAATTTCCTCATCCAACCTGCCAATCTCTTCGTCCAAATAATCGACGTGACGGAGCTGAGCTCCCAGTATCAGTTTCTGATGAGGGCCCATTAAGCCGTTCAATGCTCGCTTCAAATCCGCTTTTTTGCTTTTCAACTTTCGTTTTGCAAGATCAGATAAAGCTTCAGGATCGGTTTCGCCAGCAATCATCGCCTCAATCATTGCACGTCCTGATTTCCCAAGCACATTGCTGGCAACCGAGGAAAGCTTGATGTTTGCTCCTTCCAGCACCTTTTGAATGCGGCTGACTTCCCGAGCTCGCGATTTGGGATAAAGCTACCCTTCAATAGACCATGCCGGAGCAATCCAGCAATCCATTCCGCGTCTTTGACGTCAGTCTTGCGTCCCGGAACATTCTTGATGTGCTGGGCATTCACAACAAGAGTCTCAATCTCCTCAAGCTCCAACAGGTTGTAGATTGGTTTCCAATATGCTCCAGTGCTTTCCATCGCTACATGAGTGCATTCCTTGGCTTTGAGCCAATCTACAAGCAAAATTAAATCGTCGGTCATCGTGCCAAACGTACGGATTTCTTTACCTTCAGGCGTGATGGTGCAGGCAACGATGTTCTTTTTATGAACGTCAAGTCCGCACACATGACTGTAAACAACGTCCATTCGTAGCCTTCTCCTTACGGCAGCAAGATTGAAGGGGCTGGTGCAACAACCACATATGGTTATTCTATCCTGCGTGCTTCCAAATTCGGAGCAACAATCTGTGGTGCACCTGGTCGTTAGGGTCAGTCTAATACTCGGGCTCGAAGCACCATTGACTGCCGACCTGCCTTCGCCAGCCGTAAGTAAATTATATCGCATGCCTACCATTTTCATCATCTGATGGTGCTGCGTTAGCGGCATGGGCGTCTAATACTTTATTTTCCTAAGACACCGGGAAGAATTTTCTCATTTTTTTCAAATAACTTCTCTAACTGAATGGCCATGAACTCAGACGAGTGCGGCATGCCTTGCTCCACCCACCATTCGATCATTCCAATGAAAGCGGAGGTCATAAATTGAGCACTCAGCTCGTTGGAGATCTCCGTCTTCGTTCCCAGATTCCGATCCAACTTGTTTTTCATATTAACAGAAATGACTTTTGTCAAATGCTTTCGAAATACAGCTGCCTTATGCGTAGCAAACATAGCCGTAAAAAAGGCTATGTTTTCTTTTAAATATTCGAAAAGCGGGGTTAACTCGTCACGCATCCGCGCGCCACTGTCTGGATTGCAAAAGCCAATCATGTTTTGGATATGTTCCGCTATCAAATGATCGAGCAAGTCGTATTTGTCGCTGTAATGCAAGTATACGGTGCCTCGGTTCACGTTCGCCAAGTCTGCGATGTCATTGATCGTGATGCTTTCTATATTCTTCGTATAAAAAAGTGCTAAGAAAGCCTGGTGAATTGCCTTTTTTGTTTTTATTACTCTTCGATCTACTTTTACCTTGTCCACCATCTTCGATGCCCTCCTCAAGATAATCGACACTTTGGATTAAATGTCGCTTATACGATAATACCTCTGAGATTAACCATTGAATTCTACCCTCTGCCCCATATAATAATGAATATACGATAATTAATCAACACATGTTGATTATTATTGAATAAATTGATATAGCAGGGTGAGTGTACATGGAAAATCTTCAATCGAAGGTAATCATCATTACGGGAGCTTCGAGCGGAATTGGAGAAGCAACGGCGAAGCTGCTGGCGACATCCGGAGCCAAGGTTGTATTGGCGGCTCGGAGAGAGGATAAGCTGCGGCTTTTGACGGATGAAATCAGAGGTGCAGGCGGGGAAGCCGTTTTTCAAAAAGCCGACGTGACCTCACGTGAGGATATGCAGAATCTCGCTCAATTGGCTATGGAAACCTATGGGCGAATTGACGTATTGGTGAACAATGCCGGCATTATGCCGAATTCTCGTCTGAACGAATTGAAGGTCGATGAGTGGGACCGCATGATCGACGTTAACGTCAAAGGCGTGCTCTATGCCATCGCCGCCGTCTTGCCCATCATGCAGACCCAGAAATCGGGGCACGTTATAAATGTTTCTTCCATATCCGGTCATATCATCGTCCCCACCACAGCCGTATATAGCGCCACGAAGTTTGCGGTAAGAGCGATTTCGGAAGGATTGCGGCAGGAGGAATCCCCCGAGTTCGGCATCCGCTCCACCATTATTTCCCCCGGTGTCGTGAAGACCGAATTGCTGAATAGCGTCACCAGTCCCGAAGTCATCGGTATGTCCGATTGGATTCGCAGCCTTAGCATTTCTCCGGACCGAATCGCCCATGCGATTGCGTACGCGATCAACGAGCCGGACGACACTTCAATCAACGAAATGATTATCCGTCCGACGATTCAGTCTTCGTAAGCATAGATACATCTACATCGATTCGAATTGCATCACTTCATCCCTGAGGAGGACATTTAAGATGAGTAAGGTATGGTTTATTACAGGAAGTTCCAAGGGCTTCGGAAGACATTTTGTCGAACAGTTGATCGAAAAAGAGGATAAGGTGGTCGCCACGGCGCGAAACCCGCAAGCGCTGGCTGATTTGAAAAGCAAAGCTCCCGAACAAGTGCATCTGGTCGCTCTGGATGTGACGGACAAAGCGCAAGTTGAACAAGCGGTGAAGGAAGCGGTTAAGGCGTTCGGCACGATTGATATCGTCGTGAACAATGCCGGCTACGCGCTAAGTGCCATGCTGGAGGAAGCATCGGACGAGCAAATCCGGCATCAATTCGAAGTCAATGTGTTCGGCTTGCTCCATGTGGTTCGCGCTACGCTCCCCATATTCCGGCGTCAACGCTCCGGTCACTATATCAACATGTCGTCCTTCCTTGGAACGATGGGCGTACCGATGGTCGGATACTACTCGGCGACGAAATTCGCGGTCGAAGGCATCTCTGAGTCCATGTCCCGCGAGCTTCAGCCGTTCGGAATCAAAACTACCGCCGTGGAACCAAGCCAATTCGCTACGGACTTCGCCGGCAGTTCGATGGTGCTCGCCGACAGAATGCCCGAATACGACATTGTATACGAATCGATGGAAAAAAGCGGAATGGTTTGGACGCCCGGAGATCCTGCCAAAGGGGTTAAGGCGATCATTTCGATGTCGGAGAGTTCCGAACCTCCCGTTCACTTCCCAGTAGGTGCCGACGCGACCTACGGTACCCGGCAAAACTTCCAAGGCAGAATCGACGAAGCAGTAGCCTGGGAAGCGCTGGCGCTGAACACCGCCATTGAGGCGTAAGTATATGTTGTCTGCCATCCAATACGAAGGAAACCTATTCGCAAGTTCGTGCCATATGCAATGTGGATAGTACAGAAGAACCGATAGGGGTGGCTTTCTTCTATTAAAATTAAAAGCAAAAAAACAAAATATTCCCACAATATATTACTAGAAAACCAGGTTGGGACCTTAGAAAGTAAAAGGGAGCCTGTTTGTGGCTCCCCAACATTGAAATCAGCCCTTCATAGGGAATACCACTCTCCCTACTGGCTTCGTTAAATTTTAAAGCCTTCGACCAGTTCATTCAGTCGGGCAGCGCTTCCCTTCACCTGATCGGACTGCTGTGCCACTTCAAGAGACTTTTCCGCCGAAGAAACCATATTCTCAGCAATGTGCTGGGTAGAAACGGCGGATTGTTCACTGGCTGTTGCGATCTCATGGATCGCTCTCACCATGGTTTGGATCGTTGCATTCACCTGCTTAGAGGTAGCGTTCAAATCATTAACTGTATTCGTATGCTCAACGACATCATTGTAATATTGTTCTGCCGTATCCTCCAGCAGCTGATAATCCTTGCCCACCTGGGCTTGCAGGAAGTGCAGCAATTCTTCAGCATTAGTTGTCAGATTGGCTACAGATTGTACAACCTCTTGCGTAACACTCTGGATTTGGTCCACCGCCTGCCTGGACCCATCTGCCAACTTGCGAATCTCGTTAGCCACAACCGCAAATCCCCGGCCTGACTCACCGGCACGAGCCGCTTCAATGGATGCATTTAGAGCCAGCAAATTACGTTTGCGCCGTTATTTCCAGAATAGACTGGGAGAGTATGCGAATTTGGTATACCGCTTTGGCTTGTTCCAGCGCTTCCTTCATCTTTTCACTGGTCTTCCGGTAAATCTCTTTGGACGCTTTATTGGACTCACTAGCCTCATGCTTTAACGCTTCGGCCTTTAGGCTTGTATCATAGGCAGACCGCGCTCTTTCTTGAGTTTTAACCGAAATGTACTCTGCCGCCCGCTGCATTTCACCCGCAGAATGATTCATGTTTTCTGTATATGCCGAAGTCTCCTCCATCGCTGCAGACAGCTGTTCGACCGTAGCTGATACGTCTCTAATCCGCTCATTGAGATCTGTCATATTATGATTCGTCTGGTCACTTAGCTGATTAATTTGGCGAGGTTCATTGATAACTCCCGTAATAACCATCGAGGTTGAATCTGTCATTTGCTGAATGGCACACGCAATGACAGCGATTTCGTTATTTCCCTTGAGCAGAGACGGATCCAGTGCTGCTGTTAAATTTCCCTGGGTAATCTCTTCACAGTATTTCGTGATGGCGCTCATCCGAGAACGAATATTCCGAATGGTCGAAAAGGAGATCATACTAAGGACAGCCAGCACCAGGGCCAGAATCACAATCAAAATAATCGTGCGCATGTTAATCTCATTTTGCGTATTTTGATATAAGTTGGCCGATTGCTCATTATTGTAATCAGAAATATCAGTCAGTATCTTAACAATTGCCGTACTAGATGTATTAATCCGGCCTCTCTCTTCCTTGTCATACGTTCCAGTATTTTTTTTGACTGCCATGATCTGCTCAATATCCTGATAATATGTGTTTATACTGCTTCTTAGTTCCTCGTATAATTTCTGTTCCTGCGAGTCGAGATTTTTTTGCGAGAATTTACTTAACCCTGATGAAACACTGTCCTTCCCCTTCTGTACCTGCTTATATTGTTTATCTGTGTATTCGTTATTATCAAGTACTTTGGTATAGTTGGCCCGCATGTTATAAAAATCACTTTTTACTTCCAGAATATTCGTTTGGTGCTGAAAGCGATCCACATACAAAATACCTTGGCCCTCTTTGGCTTGATACATGCCGAAAGCCCCTACCAACGATACAATGAGCAACCCCACCAAGCTGATCATGATCATGGAGACCATCGTTGTCGTGACCTTTAAATCTCTAAATCCTTTTACTTTTTTAGTGCTGTCTGATAGTTTTGTTCACATCAAAACTCCTCCAGTCGTCTATGTATAATAGATCACGCTGCTCCCATAAACACTATCCCCCAAACCATAAGAATTAAGAGATTACACCGTGATGATATATATATCGGTAGAAAGCACTTAATTTTATAAGAGAAATAACATTACTGCTAAAATAAAGAATATTCATTCAATGATAGTGAGCTTGGAACAGACCAAATATGTCTATGAATTTAGGTACTCATGAGCTTGGAAAATTTGCTAAACTAGAAGAGAATAAACTCAGAATAATAGGAGAGAACGTATAGTGACAAACCTGCAAAATCAAAAACAAGTGTATATCATCCATGGCTATACTGCTTCACCATCCGATCATTGGTTTCCTTGGCTACAAGACAAGCTACAGGAAGATGGCGTTTCTGTAGCTATATTGGATATGCCCAACTCGCAAGCTCCCCGGCTTCATGAGTGGACCCAACATTTATTATCAAGTATTGAGGTTCTACATAAAGATACCTATTTTGTTGGCCATAGCTTGGGGTGTGTTTCCATATTAAGATATTTACAGCAAGTAAGTATCTCAGAGCCACTCGGTGGTCTTGTCTTCGTCTCCGGTTTTACCGATCCAGTGCCAACCCTGCCGTCATTAGATGAGTTTACAAGGGAACAGTTGGATTATAAGCAAATCATGGATTCGGCAAAGATGCGTACAGTTATTGCTGCAAAGGATGACACGATTGTCCCCTTTGTATTAAGTAAGAAACTAGCGCAAGATATCCAAGCTGATTTTCACGAGGTAGAACACGGAGGCCACTTTTTAGAGCGCGACGGTTTTACTTCCTTACCCATTGCATATCAAGTTTTAATGGATATGATCAAGAATTGAACCGCTGCTTTACTCTAACGCAAAATACCCCATCGCTTATATTAAGCAATGGGGTATGCTCTTTTTTAACGGTCCCGATTAACCATATAATTCATTAAATGCTTCAAAAAAGCGGTGTTGCGGGGCACCTCTTTCAACGCTTCCATAGCAAGACAATAGTGTTCCCACATCTCTTTGCTGGCACCTTCCTGACCCAGGATGGACACGAAATTCGAATTATTATTTTCAGAATCCTTGCCAATAGGTTTCCCAAGTAAGAGCAGATCTCCCTCCACATCAAGCAAATCATCTTTAATCTGAAAGGCAATCCCCGCATGGTAAGCGAATTTCTTCAAAGCAGCAATTTCCGGCTCCTTGACCTGTGCGAGCATGGCAGGCATAACCAGACAAGCCTCAAATGCTACTCCTGTTTTATAAAAGCACACCATATTTAGCTGCTTCAATGTCAATGCCTTTCCTTTTGAATCCAGATCCATCGCCTGCCCCATACACATATCCTCTGCCTTTTGAGCCGAGTATTGTATCAAGGCAAGTACAGTCTCAGCATTGAATTGGTCAAGTGACGATTGTTCTCCAATTGCTTTCTGGATCAGATACAGACCGGTTAATTCCGCCGTAGCGCTATTGTGCATCTGATGTAAAGTCAGACGTCCTCTGCGGGTGGATGCATTATCTTGGGTTGGCAGATCATCAAAGATCAGGGATGCGGTATGCATATACTCCAATGATCTCAGCAGTGGCACGATTGCTGATGGGTCCAGTCCATATTCGTTTACGCCCATCACCCAAGTTAATATAGGCCGTATGCGTTTCCCATCCCCTTCGAGACTGTAATTTGCAGCATCGATAAGCTGTTTTTTCATCGCCGGAATCCCTTGCGGTTTGGGAATTTTCAATTGGTTGTTAATCTGATGGCGAGCTGTTTTGAGTGTATTAAAAAAATCTTCCTTTTCTCTCGAATCGTTTTTCAGATAGGTAATCATCTGGTCCCGAAGCAGCTTATCGAAGAAATCAACATCATCTGCTTTTTGCACCATCTGCTGGATGAGACGATTGAATTCCGGATTTCCGGATGCAAAGATCCCCATGATCTCGTTATACTTTTCAGTACCTACACGTTCTTTGTAACGTTTGAGTCCATTCATTGCACGATCCAGTATCACCTCACGGGCCATAGCATCAGAATCATACACGTTGTGGATCAAGTAGGAAATGACCACCCAGTATAATTCAAAGGGGTTGATAAGATCCGAACGCTTGTCATGATATTTTAAATAGTAGGTGTAGGGTGTTACCGCACCCTCTCTCATATCGTCAACCATATCCGCAAAATCATCAGCTAACTGGTTATAGATACCATAAAAGAATGTTCGTTGCTCAAAGCCCTCATTCTCTGGAGCACCAATCACAGAACGAGCAATCAATCGGGAAGAAGAAGATTTTAAAATGACAGGTATATAAAGCTCTTCATTGGTGTAACCAGCTCGTGTCAGGACCTTCACGCGGTCGATATCCTGAGAATGAAAAAAGACATAGGACTGCTCGAAAAATGTTTGCTGTGTGTCCGGCCGCTGATGTTCCTTAATATACTCAAAAGCATCCGAGAGCTCCGAATGTATGTATTGAATTAACTTCATATTATTTCCGGTCCAATCGCCCAACTCAGGCACTGATCCCGTGAGAAGAGCGGCACGTATCATGCGGGAGTATTGTTCTTTCTCTTGAGCGGTCAATACCTGGGAATCGAGAAGATCATCAATGAAAGGGTAAGTTAGACCATAGGAATAACCAAGCCTGATGGCTTCATCCAGTCTGCGAGTACGTTCCGCAGCTGATACTTTATCGTCCATTTCTTCCATCACATGCAGAATAACCCCAATTATGATCTTAATCAGTTTGCGCTGGGCTTGCTCTGCATCCATTTCCTTTGGAATATGGGAGGATACGGATCTAAGTTTGTTGATTACCCAGATCGTGGCGGTTTCTATGCCTTCCTTCTGGGCCCACCGATACAACCCGGCCAAATTCATAAATGCTGGCTGGTCTCCCCCGTTTTCAGTGGTGGATTGAATCAAGTGTTTTTTTATGTCAACAATGGCATGCTGAATCCGGAGCTGTGTGTCAGGAGAATTCAGAGCTTTGCCTAAATCCCTCATATAAATATAGGAGACGCTTCGATCCAGGTAAGCATCCAATTTGCCTGTATAATTCAGCCATTGAATGTATCTGTGATAATCCCGAGTATCAGGTTTTCTCTGGGTCCGCGAAAAAAAAGATAACCATGAAGAATGATGAATATGATTCATTTTCCACATTTGAATATCCTCTGTCAGAGTAGTCACATAAGTCTTGTCTCTGACCTGTGTATAAAGTGATGCAAAATACTGAGCGGCCTTCTGCTCAGCTTGCTGATATCCTTTATCGGCATGATTAATAAATTTCTCATTCATACAATGCATTACCTCAACTTCTATTTTTGTTAAACATGGTTGCATGTCTTCCCTGACGGGAACGGATTCGGATCATGTTTTTATCTTTATACGGGAAAGAATCAATGAGGTTACGAAATTATCATACTGCTTGACAAAATGCTCTCCTTGGTTTAATCAAGCCGATGTAAAAAGCCCCGGCGCTTAGCACCGGAGCTGGTCACCATATGCTCCCTTCTTCGTAGGCGTTTCAATCACTTTTGCATCCACCAGTTCAGCAACTGTTAAAGTTTGTATGATCATTCCCCTTTCAGTATTCCAATGCCCACTTTCAACCCGCGAACTGATTTTTGAAAACCTGCGTTTGATCTAAAATCACCCACTGATTCAGCTCGTCGTATCCTTTTACATTTGCTGTGATCTGATGCTTCGGATACATCCACTCAGACGGCGTCTTTTTCAAGAATGTATCCTCCCTTTTGCCGGAGACAAAGGTGTCCCACAGCCTATCATTTCATCAGCCTTGAGCTTCTGAATTTGCAGCTATAACAAATATAGACGCCCGTTAGAATTGGACGTCCTTGTATATCCTTCATTTCCTCAACTGCTTGTTTCGGATATTTTGCGGGGTGGCGCCATACGCCATTTTGAACTTTTTATAGAAAAAGCTCATGCTGTTATATCCAACTTGTTTAAACGACGGATATTGCATAGCAATGGTCTTCTGTAATGCATCCGGCTCCATAACTCCCGGAAGTGTAATTTCAGCGGTCGTATTATGCGGGACGTGAACCGTCATCTGCATTTCTTCATTCACGATTTCCCAATGGACTTCAAGCGCACCATATGGCGTCTCCAGTTTCCCGTGGGCGGAAGTAAGATTAGCAGGCGGTTTGGGAGCTATTCGTGATTTTTTATAACCCGCTTCAAGCAGGTTGATTCCGGAAATATTTTGGTACATAAAGTCTCCAACCGAACCGTACGAATAGTGATTGAACGAATTCATATCCGTACTCCAGAACGAGCCGTCCACTTTGATGCTGTCCCAATGCTCCCACATGGTCGTCGCCCCCCGTTCAACCTGATAGAGCCATGAAGGATAATCATTTTGAAATAAAATCTTGTAAGCTACATCCGCATAGCCATTGTTGGATAAAACCAGACATAGGTAGGGTGTGCCCACAAAGCCGGTGTCCAGATGCATATCTTTTTTTTCTAAGAGCCGCACAAGCTCCTGAATCACTTGCTTTTTATATTTTTCCGGCACCAATCCGAAGTGCAAAGCCACAACCTGTGCAGTCTGGGTATTGGAGGTCAGTTGGCCAGCGTCATCGAAATAACGGTCCGCAAAAGCAGTTTTAATCCCCTCATGCAAGCTTCTATATGTGCTGTAATCGGTATAACGATTAAGCAGTTTGGCCGTCTGCGCCAAAATATGAGTCGAATACGCAAAGTATGCAGTCGCTACCAGCGTTCCATCTGTGGCCCCAAAATAGCTTCCTTCCTCGCTATCCAGCGCCAGCCAGTCTCCAAGCTGCAAGCCGGTATCCCAAAGATGTTCTTCGTTCCCCTGGGCGCGGATGTAGTCCACCCATGCTTTCATACTGTCATACTGCTGAGCTAAAATTTGCTTATCCCCATAGCATTGATATAGGGTCCACGGACATATAACCGCCGCGTCTCCCCATGCCGCCGTTGTTTTGTCCATGTTGTCGGCAAAGGTTCCTTTAAGAACATCCGGCACTACAAAAGGCACTGCCCCCATTCTCCAACTGGTTGTAAGCCAAATCCTTTAGCCACTTTCGGAAGAATGAAGCCGCATTCATATTAAAGCTGGCCGTTCTGGCAAAAATCTGTGCATCACCGGTCCAGCCTAATCGTTCATCGCGCTGTGGGCAATCGGTTGGCACATCCAGGAAGTTCCCCTTTTGCCCCCACACAATATTGTGCTGTAGTTGATTGAGCTTCGGGTCGGATGTCTCAAACCATCCGATCGTCTCCATGTCCGAATGCAAAACAACTCCCGTAAAATCTTCAATTGTAACGCCATCCGGGAAACCCTCAAGCTTCACATATTGAAAGCCTTGAAAAGTGAAATGTGGCCGAAATATCTCCGTCCCCTTCCCGCTGCAAATATACGTAATCTGCTGCGCTGCATCGCGAATATTATCCCTGTAAAAGTTCCCTTCCTGATCCAGCACTTCACCATGAACCAGCTTCAAAACTGTACCTGCGGGAGCTTCAACTTTAAATTCCAGCCAGCCTACCATATTTTGACCCAAGTCAAGCACCAGCTCGCCTTTGGGGGTCCGAATGAGTTCAACAGGCTTCAATCGGTTCATCACACGGACAGGCTCGTTTTCCTGAGCAACCAGATGACTGAATGGGAACGGGACGACCTGCATCTTTTTCCGTTCGGTTAAAGAGCTATGTTTGGCTGTCCCCTGTTCAAGTCGGGCATCATAGATTTCGCCGTTATAAATATCCGACATTAAAATGGCACAGCTCGTTTCCTCCCAGGAAGAATCAGAGCATATGAGCTCAGAACGGCCATCTTCATAGCTAATCTTCATTTGCAGCAGCAATGCATTCGTGTTCCCGTAGGTGTCCTTGCGCTTCTGCCAGCCCAGATAACCGCTATACCAGCCTTCACCCACCGTTGCTGTGATTTGATTATGTTGTTCTCGAATGGCAGCAGTCACGTCATAAGCCTGCACCTGGACACGATCGTTATAATCCGTCCATCCCGGGGTAAAGTAAGCATCGCCCACTCTTTGTCCATTTAGCTCCAGTTCATACAGACCAAGGCTTGTAGCATAAATGACTGCTTTTATCACTTTTCCCTCAACGGAAAAGCACTTGGAAGCGGCAAAAGGAGCCCTTGTTTGAAACTGTTCATTTATGCTCCGCTCTTTCACAGTGATCCACTGTGCCTTCCAGTCCTGCTCATAGAGCAGCCCCATTTCCCAAAAGCCGGACTCACTCCATTCCGATTCTTCCGGCTCCGTGTCACCCGCTCCCTGAGCCCATACTTTTACCCGATAATAATATCGTTGTCCTGATTCCAGCGGAGGACCTTCATATGGAAACAAAATGGATTGATCCGAATAGGCAAAATGATTCCAGATCAGCGGTTCAAATGTGGGATGAACAGATACCTGCAATTGAAACCGTTTTTGGGAAACATATATTTTGTCAGATTCAATCTGCCAACTTAACCGCGGCTTTAGACAACCTAGTCCAATCGGATTATTTAAATGTTCGCATCTAAGCGCTTTCACTTTTAGCATTCTTATGTCCTCCCTGAGGTCTTCTTTTGTGTTCCTATACTCAAATTAAAACGCTTCCATTGATTGTGCGCAATGTTGTATCCCTGCATGTTATATGCTTGATTTACAGGTGTTGAAATTACAAACCTGATATCAAATCTTAAAATGGGTCTATTAGAAAAATATGTACGTTTGCAGAGCAGCTTCACACATAAAAAAGCCTGAATCCGTTTGGGACGGACTCAAGCTTGATTTTTACTAAGAAAAAACTGCTCAAATAGAAAAAAAGGCAAGAAGGAAACGGAAGGTTCAGGGCATAGTGACCAAGGGTTTCAGTATACATCTCGTCAATATAACAAGCGTCTTAAAAGATACAAAATGATCGCCAGTATGTCCAGAAAGGGAAACTGTTGGGATAACGCATGTATGGAGAACTTCTTTAGCCATTTCAAATCGGAATGTTTTGATCGCTACACTTTTCGAACAGGTGAGGAAGTGAAACATGCTGTCCAAAGTTACATCCATTTCTACAACCACCAACGTTTTCAACAGAAATTAAACAACCTAAACCCGTATGAATATCGGACTCAGGCTGCTTAATGTTGCTTTTTTATTACTGTCTACTTGACAGGGGTCAGTTCATTCATGAGGGGCGACTCTTTTTATCCTATTTTGGTTAATCAACAGGCCTGATAATGAACTTTAAAAACACTATTTTTTTTCATATAATTCTCTATAATAATTACTATTTTGAAGCAGTTCCTCATGAGAACCATAAGAAACTATTTTACCATTATTCATCACAATAATTTTATCAAATCTAGTAATGTTGGCCAATCTATGGGCAATAACTAGAATAGTTGAATCCATCTTAAATAATTTATCAATTACCTTATTCTCCGAAATATTATCTAAGGAACTTGTTGGTTCATCCATTAAAATCAATTTGGGGTTCTTTAAAACAGCTCTAGCTATACATAATCGTTGTTTCTGACCACCTGATATATTATTTCCATCCTCAGATATGATTGTGTCTAATTTTGACGGAAAGCTTTGTACAAACTTTTCTAAATTTGCATTTAAGATAGCTTGTTTGATTTCTTCTCCATCTGCATTACGCCCCATTAATATATTTTCTTTAATAGTTCCATTAAATAACACGCCTGTTGAATAACCAAAATAAGTAACTCAATTCATGAAACAAGAGGTGCACTGAAGAAGAACGCGCTGAATCTGAATCAGCCATTCAACAGGTAAGTTTTGAAGAAGAAATAGACGAGAAAATCGCGCAAAGGAAAGAACGGCATGTTGGGGCCATGAAGTCTGAGCAGCAACAAATAGCCAATTGAGCAGGACATAGACGATTAGAGCACAGAATAATTGCCCATAGACCGCATTTTCAGTCGTACCAAACAGCGTTGGGATATTCAAATGTTGCTTGATCCAACGAAAGAAGACTTCAATCTGCCATCGAGCCTTATAGATCTGTGCGATTTGTTCTGCGGTCACCTGCATTAAATCGGTAACCACCCGAATTTCCCGACCTTCAAAATCCCGAAACATCACCACACGATGACGTTGTGTGGAACGACACTGAGGGGTTCCCAACTGGCAAGTGATATCCCGAATGACGGATGAATCTGGCTTCGTAAGGCGGCGTAGCGCATGAGGCTTTTCCAAATGGACGTTGTCGCGAAGCCGAATGACAAACGATTGTCCATGGGTTTTGAAGTGATCCAGACGCTCCAGTTTCCCATAAGCACGGTCCATCACCAAAATGTAGTCCGGTTGAGCCAACGCTTCACTCATGGGGCCATCATGCTTGGAGCCCAGCGTTTCGACCACCTGAAGGGGTTGCCCATTTTCTGCTCGTAAAGCGACATGAAGTTTAATACCTGCACGCTCCCCGTGATAAGGAGCCCAAGGCAAACGCGTTTTTCCCACCGTCATCGTGGTTGAATCGATGAGTAATAATTCTTTTGGGAAAGTCAGTTTCCGACGTGCTTCCCGGTTACATTTGCAAACAAGTAGATGGAAAAGTTCCTTAAATACGGAAAACGGGACTTCGGCGGCTTTGGTTGAAAAGCGTGAGTAGTGGACGACAGGCAAGCCACAGAGAGCCGCATAATCTACGCTGGATCGATAGCTACCCCATTGTTCCAACGCAGCCATGCACCAGTATTGGAGTAAATGGTACACCGTAAACTTGCGGGCTTTGTCTTCATAACCTATTAACTTCACAACCCTTTGAACTTCTTCAGGAGTCAGCATGGATTGAAGGATAGATGTAATCGTGATAGAATTTTTCATGAGATCGTCTTCTTTCGGATTCGTTTGGATGGTACCAACGATTCTACAGAAAAGACGATCTTTTTTCTACCATTTTGTGGTTATTCAACAGGCGTGATTAAATAACATACTTTCTTGCAATACAATACCAAGTTGCTTACGATAAAATCTTTTATTCACATTCTGATTATTAATATGTTGATTTCCTACTTTTATAATCCCCTTTGTTGGTTCATATAGACCTGCAATTAGCATTAACAATGTTGATTTTCCCGATCCAGACTCTCCAACTACAGCTACTTTTTCCCCACTTTTTATATCAATATTAATTTCTTTTAATACATAATCAGAAAAATAATCATATTTAAAAGAAATGTTGTTTAAACTTATATCTCCATTTTGAAGTTTAATATTTTCTACACAATCATCGCGATTCTCTGTTTTAGAATCAATAATATCCAGTAATTGATTGATATAGATTTTCGCTGCTGATAACTGCAAATAGGAGTTGGCAATTGATAACATTGGTGATAAAAAAGAAGCTCCCAATGCATTAAAAGCTACAATAGTACCTATACTTAACCCTTCTTCTCTTCCTAATAATATTCCAACTACAAATATTATCAATGAATAGGTTACTTGAATTGTTGATGGAATATTCCCAAGAACTGAGTCTATCCGAGCTTTCTCCTTCTCCAATTGGAGTTGTTTTTCAAACCCAATAGCCCATTTATTAAATGTCTCTTCCTCAGCACCAACAGCTTTAATTGTCGAAATATTACTAACAATTTCGCCAGTGATATTTTGCACATCCGTTATAGTCGTTATTTGTGTCTGGTTTTTCCTTATGAGTATTTTAGTATTAAAAATAGAAATACTCACCAAAACAAAGCCTAGAATGACTGTAATTAAAGTAAGCTCAACAGAATAGAACAGCATTAATAGAAAATATAAAATGAGGAATACCGCATCAATAAATAGACTTATCATTTGTGTAGATAGTAATGCTCTAATATATTGATTGCTATTTACTGTAAAGATTAACTCGCCTTTTCCTCTACTAACAAAAAATTTTAATGGCAACTTCATTAAATGTGAAACCGTTTTCGATGTTAACATTTTATCAAAATTATTTTGAAAGAACGTGATAATTCTCATTTTGACTAAAAGAATAATAAAAAGCGATGATAAGAAATAAAACTATAACTAACTTTCTATAATTTTCAATATTATTATAGTTATCAATTAGTTGCTTCATATAAATGGGAATATATAGTGTTAATATTTGCATCAAAAAGGAAAACACTATTGTCCATATAAGTGCTTTTCTATTTTCCTTTATTATATTCATTAAGCTCTTATTTTTTTTCCGTTTCTTCTTTTCTTTTTTTTTCGACAATAGAACAAATGATAACATTTGAAAATGATCTTTCAAATTCCTCAGTCGGTATCCTCAGTTTCCCTTTGGCAGGATCGACGATTACTACTTTTTTATTTTTAAACTTTTCAACTATTACAAAATGGTTAGTATTCCAATGAGCAATAAATGGCTCTTTAATTTCAGCCAATTCTTTTATATTGTTCACTTTCATTGCCTTTGTAGGTACATTGTATTTATGTGAGATTTCAATCATTTGACTCACATTAAATCCGCCTGTTGGAACCCCATATATTTCACGAAGCTCAGTCAGTGATATCCCTTGGGCAAAGTAATCAATCATCATAGCCACACATGCAAGACCACATTCTGAATGTTCGTAACTTGCAATAAAATTAATTTTACTCATGATTCTTTCCTTTTTTAAAATAAATAAAAAGTGCTAACCCACTAATAAATACTGAATACAAATTAATCAGTTCCGTGTTCTTATAAAATATAGTAATAAACTCTAAAACAACTCCCAGAACCAAACTTCCCATAAAAATATAATCATATTTTGTTATTTTTGAATTGTACAAAAATAATAGATAACTCAGTATTCCATAAATTAATCCTTGCGATTCACTATTTGTAAATAAAGTAGATACCGAGATTAAAAAAAATAAGATTAATATTGTAACAACAAATTTTTTATTTAATTTAACCACTTGCCTCTACTCCTTTCTTTAGCAATTCATCAATATAATCCTGAAAATTCTCACAATTTATCATACCTGACTTAACCCAATACTCAGTTTCACCAGTACTTCGATCCATACTTAATAGCATCATTTGATTTTTACGGTACCTATCAAAAAGACTTTCATTAAACTTATTTGAATTTATTTTGCACTCCCAGTTCTTTATAGTTTTAGTTACAAGAAGGGGGAGCTCTTTCTCAACATCTTCTAATAATACTATTTCAGAATCTGTTTCTAGACCATCGGGAATAAAATTCGTCAGCTTCACCATAGCAACCTATACGCTGGCCAATGCCGACGAGGAGGCGCAGGCTTATTTTCGCAAGCATACTTTCGCACAACTCAAGAAGCAGGTGGAAGCTGAAGAGATCGATCATCTGGCTGTTTGAAGACGAATCCATGATTCGTTCCTATCAAGCGCTTCAATACAACTGGTTTCCGCAACGGAAAGCAACGCCAAGTGCCAACGTACGGCAAACATGAAGGCGCCAAGTTATTTGGAGCGATCAACTACGAAACCGGACAGGTGCATCACCGTGAAGAAGAAAAGGCTGATGTGGAGGCCTTTATTCGCTTCCTCCAAGATCTTCTGGCGGCGTACCCTATCGGGAAGATGGCTATGATTCTGGACAACAGCCGGATTCATCATGCCACGGGGTTGCAGCCTTTTTTAAAGGAGCATCCGCGTCTGCAACTCGTCTTTCTGCCGCCTTACAGTCCAAACCTGAATCCGGTCGAAAGATTATGGTTGTGACTCAAATCCGATGTGGTCAACAACGTCTTTTTTGAGAAGTTTTATAACTCAACTATAATGGTTACTAACAAATATTTTTAAAAAAATCTAAATTTTATACGCCTTCATGACCTTTCTTAGCTCTTTGAATGTAGGGCGTTTGCCGTACATTAAGACGCCAGTACGGTAGATTTTGGCGGCAAACCAGCCGAAGAACAGAATAGATGCAACCAGAATAGCAAGGGACACCCAGATTTCCAGCAGGGTCGCCCGTTCCAGACCAATTCGCAGCAACATGACGGTCGGCGAGAAAAATGGGATGTACCCGGCAACCTTGACGAACATCGTGTCAGGTGCGGCGGTGTTGAAGATGCCGATATAAAAGGCCGCCAGTGACAGTACAGTAATCGGCATCGGCCTGCCTCAGAGGGACTGTTCACTTCTCGGCTGTCCACGGTAACAGGCGTACTAATTTCACGGACTTGCTCACGGGTCAAGGTATTTCTGCCGATCATGGCATTGACCTTTGCCTCCTGAAGTCCGGTTTGCAGCAATGTGATTACAGCCGGGGACGGCTCTTTTTCAACCGATACATACTCTACCTTGGGAAAAGCTTCTCCCGTTGCGGTAGGCCGCGCAAACTCCACATAGCCTTGCAGCTCCCCGTCTTTCAAAGCTAGCTGCATTGCTGGAGCTTGTGCGTTGTCATAACGCACCCAGATAGCTACCGGGTCGGGCTGAGCCTTCGTAAATTGCTCCATCTGATCCGCGATCTCAGTCTGGCTTCCGGCGATCAGTCCCAAACGATGATGCTCAGCAGCGAATTTACCGGCCCCCCCCTGCGCCACCCATCCCTTCTCCCTTAAACAAAGAAATCAGATATGGCAGATTCATGCCAATCGTAATGAGCAATGCCAGTACCAGCGTTGTAATGACAAAAGATTTGGTTCTCGCCTTCTGGCGAAACGTAAAACCGATAACCGTACCCAGTCTATTCATGAGAATCACCGACCTCTCGTATGAAAATTTCATTCAGCGTAGGCTCTTTAATTTCAAAATGCTCTACATCCGTTTGCTTTTTTTCGGGCCGGGGGCAGCAGGGGTTCAAGGATATTCCATTCTTCATCCGTTAACTCATATCTTCGTCTCATATTCCTTATTCTACTAGATTTTTACGAGTTGTACAGTTTGCGTACAGACCCTAGTATAGAAAAAAGGAATATTTTTTCTTTTTACAAAAAACTATTCCCTTTTTGTGAATATTGTTATATGTTAAGTAGGTAACAAAAACCATTATTTGGATGGATTTCTTTGAAAAAGAAAAATATTGCGTTGTTTGCTCTATCAGTAGCCCTATTTTCTGTTCCAGTTGTATCTGTTGCAAATGCTGAGGTAACTAATTCTAATATTGCTGTTAGTGAGTCAGCTACTTCACAACCCGAAGTAGTTAAAGCCTACATAACTACAGACAGTGGTTTGGAAGAAATCTCGTTAAATGAGTATCAAAAACTTCTTTCTCAAGAACAGCCACAGACAGTCACAGCTCAAGTTTATGATAGCGGAAATAAGATTAGTCCAATGGCTGATACTGGTCTTGATTTTGTTTCTAAGCGTAAATTAATTCAGTCCGTATATTATCCTAGCCGATTACAAGTAGATCAGAAAAGCGATGTAACTGACTATATTAAAAATAAAAGTAAAACTACCACAGTAACCCAAATGGTATCTTGGCAAAAAAGTTTTACGTGGAGTGCGAATATGACCTTTTCTATTAAATGGTCTGACGCAATAACTCAAGTGCTAGGAGGTGGCTGGTCAACTACTGATTCCTATACTTATTCTAGTTCTCTAACTGTTAAGCCTGGTTATCAAGCAAAACTGCAATTTACCCCTCTTTATAAAGTAGTTACAGGAGACCTAGTTGGTTATAATTATGTGGATACGGTATTAGAGCGCATCCGCAATGTTACCATCAAGACCCCTGTTAAACTTGTGGGTGGTAAAGTACAAGGTGTAATCACTGTAGTAGAAACAAAGCTATAGTAATTAATTGATAATGTAAAAGAAGAAGGCCTAGTCCTTCTTCTCAGGCTGTCGAGAAAGTCTCGACAGCCTATTTTATGTTGATTTTGTTTAAGACGACACCGCGTTAATGTTGTATAATATAGGTAACTATTGTAGAACGGACGGTGTTGATATGCTGCGACCTCATCGAGACAAGCAACAATCTTTTGAATTGGTTTCTCTGGAAGAGCTGGTACCGCAAGATCATCTGCTTCGCAAAGTGGATAAATATATAGACTTCTCCTTTATTCATGAGAAGGTAAGCATGCTGTATTGTGCGGACAACGGGTGTCCTGCCATTGATCCTACCGTGTTGTTTAAAATGATCTTCCTCGGTTATTTCTATGGCATTCGCTCAGAACGGCAGCTTGAGCGGGAGATTCAGACCAACCTGGCCTATCGCTGGTTCCTGGGGCTGGGCTTAACGGATAAAGTTCCAGACCACACCACCATAAGCTGGAATCGTCGCACTCGCTTTAAAGACACCACGATCTTTCAAGATATCTTCGATGAAATTGTGCTGCAGGCGATCTCTCACCGAATGGTGGGCGGACGTGTTCTCATCACCGATTCCACACACGTCAAAGCCAATGCCAACAAACACCAGTACACCAAAGAGCGAGTATTACAGAATACCAAAGACTATATGGATGAGCTGAACGCAGCGGTAAAGGAAGACCGGAGAAACCACGGAAAAAAGCGTTAAAATCCCGAGAGGAAGTGAACGAAGAAAAAGAAGTGAAAGTGAGCAAAACAGACCCGGACAGCGGTTATATGATCCGTGATGGCAAGCCTGAAGGCTTCTTCTATCTGGACCACCGTACGGTGGATATGAAGTACAATCTGATTACCGATGTGCATGTAACGCCGGGGAATGTACATGATTCCGTCCCCTATTGTCCCGTTTGGATCGCCAAAGAGAACGTTTTGGTTTTCAAGTCGAAGCCGTTGCACTAGATTCAGGCTATTTAACGACGCCAATTTGCCGAGGTTTGCAAAACCGAAAGATTTTTGCCGTGATTGCTCATCGAAGATTCCATCCTAAACAAGGACTGTTTCCGAAATGGAAGTTTGAATACGATGCCAAACGCAATGTGTATAGATGCCCAGCTCAACAGGAACTGTCTTACCGAACGACGGACCGTAAGGGATACAGGCAGTATGCGTCTGACCCAGCCCAGTGTTGGCATTGTCCGCTGCTGGGCCAGTGTACCCAGTCTCAGAACCACCGTAAAGTGGTGACTCGCCATGTCTGGGAGGACAGCAAAGAATGGGTACGGAGCAACCGGCTGAGCCCATCCGGGAAACAGCTGTACCGCAAACGAAAAGAGACGATTGAGCGAAGCTTCGCGGATGCCAAAGAGCTCCATGGGTTTCGCTATTGCCGTTTGCGCGGACTTCCGAACGTCAAGGAACAAGCCCTTATAACCGCAGCCGTGCAGAACATGAAGAAGATAGCGATTCACCTGGATCGCCTGGAGAAACAGGGGTAACCCCCCGTTTTTCCCAGATACCAGACCATTATGATGTAATCGAGTAGGAGGCTACCCATTAGTTGAGTAGCCGACCTCTCACACCACCGTACGTACCGTTCGGTATACGGCGGTTCAACCGTTTAAGTACAATTGACGTAGACGCTCGTACTGCGCAGGGAAGTCATAATACCCTGCCTGTACGAGCCTTTTGTTTGTAACCGAGCGTTGCATTATCGCACTTCCGGCAATGCGCCAGTACCCCAGACGGGTGTTTCCCCATGGGTAGGCCTGCCCCTCCGGTACTCCCAGCTTTCGCAGGTTCCGTACCTTCGTTCTCGGTTTCTTCCACTCTTTCCAGATGTACATGCTCATTCGTCTTCGCAGCCATTCATTCCAACTTTGCAGGATTCGCTTCATGTCGGCTACATAGAAATAACCAATCCATCCGCGAATGTAGACCTTGACGTTTTCCATCACCTGCCTGGCATTCCTGCCTTGACTCCGGCTCGTTAGCTCTTTCAGTTTCCTCTTTGCCTTCGTGAGGGATTGCGGGTGAACCCGAATGTACATCCCGTTTCTGTTCTTTCCCAAGGCGAATCCAAGAAATTTGAAGTGCTTTCGTGCCACGGCACTGACGACCTTGCTTTTCTGCGCATTCATCTGGAGTTTTAGCTTGTTCTCCAGATACGTCCGGCTTGATTTCAATAGCCGCGTTGCTGCTCGCTTGCTCTTTGCCAGTACCACGATGTCATCCGCGTACCGAATGAACCTCACGCCTCGGCTTTGCATCTCCTGATCGAATTCGTTCAGATAGATGTTCGCTAAAAGCGGCGACAGCGGCCCACCCTGCGGAGAACCTTCTTCTGTTTTGCGGCGTATTCCGTTTTCCATCACTCCGCTCTTCAGGTACTTTTTAATCAGGCCCGTCACGCGCTTGTCCTGAATTTGCTTGCGCAGGAGGTTCATGAGCAGTTCATGGTTCAGCGTATCGAAATACTTCGAGAGGTCGATTTCTACCGCATGGCTATAACCCTGCTCCGCATAAGTCTTCACTTTTCGAATCGCTTGCTGGGCACTTCGCCTTGGGCGATAGCCGTAGCTTCCTTCCGAAAAGAGCGGCTCAAACAGCGGTTGCAGTTGCTGGGCAATGGCTTGCTGGATGATGCGATCTACGACCGTCGGGATGCCGAGCTTTCGGACTCCGCTTCCATCTGGTTTGGGGATGTTCTTGCGTCGTACCGGGCTTGGCTTGTATTTTCCATCCCGGATGCTTCCCAAGAGTTCCACTCTGTTCTCCCGCAGCCACGGCAATGCCGCCTCGACGGTCATTCCGTCGATTCCCGGCGCTCCGTGATTGCGCTTGACTTGCTGGTAGGCTCTGTTCAGGTTGTTCCTGTCCAGTATCTTTTCCAGCACGTCGCTTGCACCGCCTCTTTCCCTACTTTCCCGAGTGCCGATGCTCCGCGCTCCTGCATACTCTTCGCGTTCCACGCTATCCCTTTGCAGGTAGCCCTTTCGGTATTCTGCTTTCATCACACCGACTCTCCTTCCTGTTTGTACTCAAGACCTACGATTGTTCAGCCCTTTCCGAAAAAAAACTTCCGGTACTATGGCCTCTGCTGACTTCTCACAGCAAGCTTTACTCCGTCTTTCAGATAATATTTTTTTTCCTACACAACGTCTGTGAGACCTCCCCGGGTAAGAGCGATAACCTTCCCCTCATCTATCTGTCACATTTACATCATGGAATTCGGGCAGTATTGGACTTCACTTTGTCTCGCAAGCTCGTCCGTTCCATCATGCCTTCTATGTGATTTCTGTTCGTCAGACCGAGGGTTTGCCTCCGGCTTCCTTCAGATTCTGCCTCGCGGCAGACACCCTTGCCCTTGGCTAACAGTTCCTACTGCCAAGCCTGTAGCGGACTTTCACCGCCAAGTTATCGCCCATGCCGGGCGCACAAGAAAAAGAAACCCGCGTCTCAAAAGACGGGGTTTCTCGACAATCTGAGAAGAAGGCTTAGGCCTTCTTCTTTTTTTTAAAATATTCATATTCACTTACAGCTAAGTAGGCTACTCCAATAATCAAAGCTATTACGGCAAAAACCTTTAAAGAATCAAACGTTACATTATAATCAGGATTTAACGTTCCGGCTCCTATAATTGCTGAACAAAGAAAATAAGAAGAATATAATATAGCAGATATAAAACAAAATATTGTTCCTGTGGCTGCCCTATTCATTGTCATCCCCCTTTATAATATTTTGTAATCAACCCCAAAAAATATAAACACGATTATTATAATCCAAAAGGTTATACACATCAACTTTTGGAGATGTGTATCAACAGCCCTCTCACCTATTGACCACCTAATTTAATGTTACCTGGATCGGCTACACTTAGTTGGACAACAAAAATGGGGGCTTGTAGAATAAACCTATTACACTAAGGAGCGGATCATCTACAATGCCAAAACAACAACGTCGAACCTTCACCTCAGAATTTAAAAAGCAAATGGTGCAACTCTATGAAAACGGGAAATCTCGGGCAGCGATTGTGGAGGAATATGGCCTCACAGCTTCAGCTTTAGATCGCTGGATCAAGCAAGCTCAGACGTCAGGCTCCTTTAAGGAGAAAGACAATCGTTCTTCAGATGAAAACGAACTGTTGGCTTTGCGAAAAGAGAACCAGCGTTTGAAGATGGAGGTCGATATTTTAAAGCAAGCCGCGCTGATCATGGGACGAAAGTAGCTATCATCCAGAACAATCGTGATAAATACTCGGTATCAGCAATGTGCTACGTCCTGCAAATCGCAAGAAGTACGTTTTACTACGAAGCCAAAGAACAGGCAACCGAAGACGATGTAACCGAAGCGGTTGTGGATATCTTCCACAAAAACCGAAAAGCCTATGGCACGCGCAAGATCAAAATCAAGCTCCATGAGCGCGGATTCGTGGTGTCCAGGTGGCGGATCGGTCGAATCATGTAAGAACATGGACTCGTTTCAACCTACACGGTGGCACAATATAAGCCCTATAAAACCGCCTGTAATGAAGCGGCTACAGCCAACATCCTGAATCGTGAATTTGACCAAACCGAGACCAGGCGCTTCGTCGTCAGCGACCTGACCTATGTGAAGGTTCAGCACCAGTGGCACTACATTTGTGTACTCGTTGACCTGTTCAATCGAGAGATTATCGGTCATAGTGCAGGTCCGAACAAGGACGCTGCTCTGATTTCTCGCGCCTTTGCCACAGTACAGGGTGATCTGCATCAAATTCAGTGGTTTCATACAGACCGTGGCAGTGAATTTAAAAATGAAAAGATGGACGAGCTTCTGGAAACCTTTGAGATCGGTCGTTCTCTGAGCATGAAAGGCTGTCCCTATACAATGCCGTAGCAAAATACTTTCTTTATTGCCGACGGCTTCACTCCGTATTCACGGAAAAATTGCTCCGAAAATGCACTCACATTGCTATACCCTGCAGCCATCGCAGCCTCTGTCACATTGCTTTCTTGGCTTCGTAGCAGCTTCATCGCGTAATCCAGACGAATTTGGCGCAAATATTCAAATACAGTAGTTCCAAAGCACGCTTTGAACCCTTTTTTTAATTTAAAGTCGTTAAGGCCAACTTTTCTGGATAATGTGATCAGTGAGGGAGGATCAATCATGCTGGATTCAATGATTTGCCGGGCCCGATGCAGCTTTCTGACATCTTCTTTGGACAACCCTTCAGGCATGGGCGTTAAATCAAATAATTGAATCATATACCTGTTTAAAATCTCTAATGCCGCTGCCTCCATTAATAAAGGGGATCTATTCACACTTTTCATATCCTTGATCAAATGCTCAATCATCACTTTGCTTCTGTGATCCAGTTCAAAACTAAAATGATGAAATGCAGCTCCCTTGATAATTTGATCAAATTCAATGGCTGCCTGCTGACGAGCCAGCAGCTGCGTGGCTGCATAATTAAACAATGAGACGGGGATGCCGAGTGCAAATGATGTGTATTGCTCATGAACCGGAGGCTGAAAATATGCTTTAAAATCCTGCAAAAAAATAAGTGCCCCCCGTCCTATCGGGAGCGTATATTCCAGACCATCCACATTGACATAGCGTTGACCGGAAAGCGCAAATTGAAGCTCAATCATTTGTCCACTGGAGGCAAACTGGGTCGGGTATGGATCATAATATTGAATATGTGAATACACAATTTTCAATTCCGCTATATGTTGTAACCCGGTAAATATGCCCATGACCCGCTTCCGGTAAAATCATATAGGTATGTTCATTCTGTTGCTTAAACGGAGTTTTTTCCAAATAGCGCTGGTATATTAATGATAATGAACTTGAATTCACAAGCATTCACCTCAAATGTATTCATTCAGCCTGGTCCTATAAATGAGAATCATTATCAATAATCATAGCTGAATATGAGCGATTTGACCAGGTCTCCAGACTGTTTTCATTCCAGGGAAATGCAACAGCGCGTACCCATGGAGCATCGGCACGCGCTGGCTATATCTTTTTTAAAATCCAATTTAATCCAACTGCTCTCCATTTGTTTCTATTACGTTCTTATACCAATAGAAACTCTTCTTCTTGGATCGGGCAAGTGTCCCTTTGCCTTCATTATCCTTGTCAACATAAATGAAGCCATAACGTTTTTTCATTTCGCCGGTTCCTGCACTTACCAGATCAATACATCCCCACGGAGTATAGCCTATTAAGTCCACTCCATCAGCAATCGCTTCTTTCATTTGCTCAATGTGTTGTTTCAGATAATCAATTCGATAATCATCGTGAATTGAGCCGTCTTCTTCCACTGTATCCACGGCGCCCAGACCATTTTCAACAACCATTAACGGGATTTCATATCGGTTATAAATGTTATTGAGGGACCATCTTAATCCCTGTGGATCAATTTGCCAATCCCAGGCACTTGCTTTCAAATGAGGATTCTTCAAGCCCAAGGATAAATTTCCTCCCACCTTCTCCTGGTCGGGATCGGCACTGACACAGGTAGATGAATAATAACTGAAGGTATAGAAATCTACGCGGCCTTCTTTTAAGATGTTCTCATCCTCTTCTTGCATGTTGATCTGAATGTTATGATCGCTAAAATAGCGTTTGGCAAATCCCGGATAAGCTCCTCTTACTTGAACATCTGAGCATAGGAAATTACTCAAGTTATCCTTTTGTTGGGCCAGCAGAACATCATCAGGATGACAAGTAAGTGGATAGGAACACATATAAGCAATCATACAGCCGATTTTAAAATCCTTGTTGATTTCATGCCCCAGCTTTACCGCCTTTGCACTGGCAATAAATTGATGATGCAAAGCTTGGTACAGAACCTGCTCATTCTTCACTGTAGCATGGGCAAGCTCCCCATTTCCCTCCGGCATCATAGCTCCAGCCATGAACGCGCCAAATGACAAGGTTAAAATATTGATTTCGTTAAAGGTTAACCAGTATTTCACGACATCTTTATATCTGTTAAAAAGCACTTCACAATATCTCACATAAAAATCTACGACCCTGCGATCTGACCAGCCATTATATTTTTGGGTCAAATGAAACGGTGCTTCATAATGGGAGATTGTAACCAACGGCTCAATATTGTACTTTTTCAATTCTGCGAATACACGATCATAGAACTGCAAGCCTTGCTCATTCGGCTCGGCATCATCTCCGTTAGGAAATATTCTTGACCAGGCAATGGACATTCTAAAGACCTTGAATCCCATTTCCGCAAATAAGCGGATATCCTCTTGATAGCGGTGGAAAAAATCAATAGCCTGGTGGCTCGGATAGTTCACTCCTTCTTCCAGTACAGGTGTAATTCTGCGGGAAGTCGTATGCGTTCCGGCTGTAATTACATCAGCGGTGCTTAATCCTTTACCTTCTTCATTATACCCACCTTCAAATTGGTTGGCAGCCGTTGCCCCTCCCCATAAAAATCCTTGTGGAAATTCCAATTTCGTTGTATTCTTCATTGTTTAATTCCTCCTATATATTTAATCAGGATTAGACCACAACGGTCAATAAATCCTCTTGATACCCAATCGACTTCTTCTCTGTTTCAATGACATCCAGGTAATTCGCAGTATTGGCAACGATAACAGGTGTGGTCAGCACATAACCTGCCTCTTTGATAGCTTCCATGTCAAATTCCATGAGCAGTTGGCCTTTTTTAACAGCATCCCCCTGTTTTACTTTGGGATAAAAATGTTTGCCTTTTAATTTAACCGTGTCCTTGCCTACATGGATGAGGACCTCAACACCGTGATCACTTGTAATTCCGATCGCATGACCTGACGAAAATAAGGATGTTAATACACCATCTACAGGTGAAATGACCTTGCCTTCGGAAGGTTCAATGGCAATCCCTTTACCCAGAGCACCTGTCGAAAAGGCTTCATCTGTTACTTCAGATAAAGACTTCACTTCACCTTTTAATGGACTGATCACCGTCTCTTGTTTTACTAAAACTTCTCCTTTAGCTGCTCCTGCTGTGCTGTCTTTTTTAGCTTCTTTCACTTCATCATCCTTAAATCCCCCAAAGAACATAAGCAAAAAGCCTAATACAAAGCTTACCAGGATACCAATAACTGCTCCATAAAATCCGCTGTCCATTCCGGCTGGACTGATATAGCTCGGAATCGCGAAAATACCCAATCCGCCAATGATGTAACCTTTCGTTCCCATCGCTCCTATAATACCGCCGCCTACTGCAGCCGCTATACAGCTTAAAATAAATGGTTTCTTGCGTGGTAATGTAATCCCGTAAATCGCTGGTTCTGTAACACCAAAAATCCCCGAGATAACAGCTGGAATGGAAAGTGATCTTAGTTTTACATTTTTGGTTTTAAGCAGAATCGCCAGTACAACGCCCGTCTGCGCAAAGGAAGCTCCGAGCGTCGCCGCAAGAATCGGATCGAATTTAAGCACTGCCAAGTTGTTCATAGCGATAGGAACAAGACCCCAGTGTAATCCAAAAATAACAAATACTTGCCAGAAAGCGCCCATGATTATGCCTTCAATAATAGGACTTAAGTTATATACAAAGAGGGTTGCTGCCCCAAGTAGTTGACCTGCCCAAGTCGAGAGAGGTCCAATCACAATCAAAGCTAAGGGTACAATAACTAACAATGTGAAAAACGGAACCAGAAATGTCCTTATCACGCTAGGGATGACCTTTTTAAAGAAGTTCTCTATTTTTGAGCCTACATAGGTGGAAATAATAATCGGAATAACGGTAGACGCATAGCTCATCAGAATGACCGGAATGCCCAAAAATGTTATATATACTGGTGATTCAAATATAGTACCGCTAAATAGGGTATATAGTGGCTTGCCCGAGGCTGTTATCGTGCTAAATGTCGGATAAACAAGCGATGCCCCTATGGCCATACCTAAAAAAATGTTGGCATTGAACTTTTTAGCCGACGTATACCCCAGAAAAATAGGGAAGAAGTAAAATAAACAATCTCCTAAAGCATTGAGAATTTCATAGGTACCTGATGTTTTGGCAAGCAAGCCCAGAGCTAATAATAAAGCGGTGAGTCCCTTGATCATCCCCGTGGCGCTTAACACACCCAGCGTGGGTGTAAATACGCCTGAAATAGTATCAATAAATCTATTAAATAAACTCACCTTTTCATCTGATGCTACTTCTGAAGATCCTGCCTGGAAACCACCTATCGCAGTAACATCAGCATAAACCTCAGGTACATGATTCCCGATAACAACCTGGTATTGTCCACCACTCTTTACCACAGTGACAATACCATCCATATTTTTCAAAACCTCTGTGTTGGCTTTACTTTCATCTTTTAGTTTGAAACGCAAACGCGTAATACAATGAGTTAGACTATTCACATTTTCTTGGCCGCCGACATTCCTGATGATGTCTTTTGCTAATGTCTCATACTTCATCGTAAGTACCCCTTTATTTGTTTTTATAAAAAAAGGCGAAACCAAACAGATCAAAATTCGATCTAGGTTGGTTTCGCCTGCATTACCAGTAACAATCCAAGTGTTATTCAATTTTGTCTTTGGGTCACACGCTGAATATGAATCGTTATATACAGTTTTTCCTCGTCTGACAATACCGTGTTCAAGTATTTCTCGATTTTCAGCATGCAGCCGTAGGCCTTTTTGTACTTTGCTTTCACTTGTCTCCACAAAAAGTCGTCTTGCAGCTCTACCTTTTCTTTTTTATTTAATCGCTGAAAGAAGAATCTTAAATGTGTAATAAATCGCTCATAACTGATCGAGTGTTCATCTATGGTGGTATTATAAGAGTATTTAATAATATTTAAGATATCGTGTATTTTTTGAGTTTGCTGAGCAACATCTGCTACCTTATTGCAGGAGCTGTTTACTTGAGCATTTATTAAATGAAGGGCCATATTACCTGCTTCATCTTCCGACAAGCGTTTGCCTGTTTCGTCTTCAATGAACTCCAGTGCTTTTAATCCAACCCCAAATTCTTTGGGGTAAAATTTTTTGATTTCCCAAATTAACGGATTTGCATTTTTAAGCCCTTCATCAAACATTTTAAATGCATTGTGCATGTGATCCGTAAGCGAAACATATATATAATCGCTCAATTGTGCTTCTAATATGCTTTTTGCATATTCAATGATGTCATAGCATAACGAAACATATTCTGTAGGAACATCCTCTAACAATAATTTAAATTTCTCTGAAGCATCTTTCTGTTTAAGCACAAAGACCTTTTCAATTAGATGTTCTTCTACTTGTTCTCCTGCACTCTTTTTGAATGCAATACCACGACCCATAACAACAAATTCATCCCTTTTTGAATCTTTGGCTATTATGGCGTTATTATTAAATATCTTCGTTATGATCATCTAACTGCCCCCTTATCCCACTAGCATTAAAAAAGGATTTAGATGCTGGGCGAAATTTCAGATAGGTCACAAGACGGTAATAGCCGATCAAACCATCGTCGTAAATCAAATTCGAATGTATTGATTTACAATTTCAATTTATGAAAACGCATTCATATCAAGAGACAAAAGCCTTACGTTTTCTCTGAATGATCTTGAGTGCCCACAAACCGATCTGATATTCCGTTTTGAAACTGGATATAGTCGGTTAACCACGTCCTATGACATCATTTTTCGGATGTCGCTTCGTTGGTTGACGTCATCATCTTTGTTGTTCAGCACTTGTAAGGCTTTATATCACTCACCTTTCTGCGTTAGGACTGAGCCAGATATTCGTAACGTGCGGGATATTGTAAAGCTCGTATTCTAAAAAGAAAAGGCAAAACCCAACACATGGAAATCCAGTTCCATGTCCCGGGTTTTGCCTTTTCAGTAACAATCCCAAGATCATAATAACATCGAATTTAAGATTTGCCAACAAAAATGTTTACGCTTTCTTTTTGGGGGCAACCACATCAAATACAGCACATTTCCATGATATAAAATTCAGCCGCCAATGTAGGACATGTTAATCTTTTTTCTGTTGTTTGCGGTCTGTTCAGTACGTTCATCAGAATACCGGTCTATGCGTTGTTCCCATACTGAAGTAATCGCATCAAGTAGTTCCTGGTCATTCGCTCCGTTACGAAGCATCTGGCGTAGATCAAATCCGCCTGAAGCAAACAAACACGTATAAAACCTGCCGTCAGAGGATAAGCGGGCACGCGTACAGGACGAGCAAAACGATTCAGAAACCGAAGTAATAAAGCCAACCTGCGCATCGCTGTCTTTATAACGATAACGTTTTGCCACTTCTCCAAAGTAATTCCCGTCCATCGGCTCCAGCTCATACGTATTCTTAAGTCGTTCAACTATTTCTTTTTTGGTTATTACCTTGTTGAAGCTCCATCCGGTGTCGTTCCCTACATCCATAAACTCAATAAAACGAAGAGTTATTCCCTTCTCCTTGAAATAAGCAGCCATCGGCAAAATTTCAGAATCATTAACACCTTTTTGAACCACCATATTGACCTTGATCTCAAAGCCGATTTCTTGTGCATATTCGATCTGCTTCAAAATAAAATCGGGCTTAATCCCACGCCCATTCAACCGCCCAAACAGCTCGGGGTCCAGAGCGTCCACACTGACATTCAGCCGTCGCAGCCCCGCGTCATAGAGAGGCTTAGCCTGCTGTCCTAGCAGCACACCGTTGGTGGTTAAGCCGACATCTTCCACTCCGTTGATGGACAGAATTTGGGAAACAAGGTCGGATAGGTTCGGACGCATTAATGGTTCGCCGCCTGTAAGCCGAATTTTTTTTACCCCCAGGCACACAAAAAGCTTTGCCAGCCGGTAGATCTCTTCAAACGACAGACATTCACTTTTGGGAAGAAAGGCAAAATCGTCGCCGAAGATTTCTTTGGGCATACAGTAGGAACAGCGGAAATTGCAGCGGTCCGTAACAGATATGCGTAAATCACGAATCGGTCGCCGCAATGTGTCCTTCAGCGGATACGAATTCATACGTTTCCTCCTTTCCTCGTGTTTAGGAGCATTATCATCAGCCGCCGCTGACAGGCGGAATGAGGGCTGCAACGTCTCCATCCTGCAACACATCCGTGGACAACGCATACTCCTTATTTATCGCAATTCGCACAGACTGCATCGGCATATCTGGGTATTGATCTGTTATCCAATTGGATAAATCGCCTACAGTTTGGCCCGCCAAATCTGCCAATTCTTCTGTTGTTCCTGTCACCTCACGGAGTCCCGCAAAATAGTACAGCTTAATCATGACTGATCTCCCTCGGCTTTTTCTTTTGATATCCAACCCACTGCGTTCCATCTTCCCAAATCTCTTGTTTCCAAATGGGAACGATTTCCTTGATTCGCTCGATCGCGTATTCATTCGCCTCATACGCATCCGAACGATGAGGTGAAGAAACGGCGATGACTACGGCGATATCGCCGATTTGAAGCTCACCAATCCGGTGCGCGATGGCCACTCGTGTCCCTTTCCATTTCTGTTCGATTCCGTGACCAATCTCCGCGAGCTTTTTTTGGGCCATGGGTACATAGGCCTCATAAGCGAGGTATAAGGTCCGCACGCCTTCGGTCCACTCTCGCACGTGTCCTGTAAACACGGTCACCGCTCCCGCTTCCGGCCTTAGGACATAATCCGCGTAAGTCTGCGGGACAATGGGCTCTGTCACGATTTCAAAAATACTCATCTTTTCCACCTTCCAGCCACCTTGCTAACTACTCTCTGATGACAAACTCTATCTAATAACTTCTGCCTCTTATATCTACATTCTCATATTTAGCCGAACAGCTGATGATATAGTTTTTGACCGCAGGCAGTGCTACGGATACCATGAATGAGAAGCCTTCCGTTTTTAAATAAAATCATTCGATGCTTAAAAGCATAAAATTCAACAAAATAAGGAGTTCTTTTTACGCTATCCGCTATAAGGCCACCCATTTTCTCTGCATCATCGAGTGTAATCGGACGATGGGGGTCTGGAAGAACCTGTACAACATCCCGTCCACACAGCGCAGCATACGCCGAGCGGCGTGGTGCTGACAATGCAGGAAATGTAGGATGTTCTCCGCAGGTTGAACAATCATGATTACGGATACGGGAAATCCCTATATCCATCTGCGTGTTCTCCCATAGATCAAATAGATGAACCTTGCGGCGCATCTTATCACGTCTGCCGCTCAGCCACTTCATGGCTTCTGTACATTGGAGGGCGGCTGTCACCTGGACTGCGGGCGAGATGATTCCAGCCGTATCGCAGGTCTGATTGATCGCTGGCAGCGATGGCAGAAGACAGCGAAAACAAGCTGACTCGCCCGGCACGAATGGAAAAACGACGCCTGTGCTTCCAACACAGGCTCCGTAAATCCATGGAATTCCGGCCTTCAGTGCAGCATCGTTTATAAGTAAACGAGTTTCAAAGTTGTCCGTAGCATCCATCAGCAATGTGCTTTTGCCGGCAAGCTCTTGAACAAGCCCAGCGTCCAGATTATCGAGATATGTGTACAAACGTACGTCTTCTCGTATGGCCTTCAATCTTTTTTCGGCAGCCATGACCTTGGGTAGCATTTCCACAGCATCCTGCTCCGTGAACAGCTGCTGACGTTGCAGGTTTGACACCTCCACATAATCCCGGTCGATAAGATGAAGCTCCCCAACGCCTGCTCTGACCAGTGTTTCGGCAATGGCCGAACCCAATGCCCCGCAACCAATGATGGTAACGACAGCAGCGGACAGATTACGCTGCCCTTCGCCCCCGATGGGTTTAAATAAGATCTGTCTTGAATAACGTTCATTCATCACAATGTCCTCCTGGCGTTGAAGAACGGCCGACAATTTCAAGTTTTTTTCCGGTATCTTCCGGTTGGATCGCTAAAGGTGCCGTTAAAACACCTCTGCTTTTACTTTTGGAGTTCTTTTCGTATCTCAAGGTTACTTTGCCCCGCCGAATTGAACGCTTCGGTAGCCACATTCAAGCGTGCTTGATAATACAGCCAGATGACGAGTATCAAACTAGCCAGCGCCACTTGGGAGAGCAGCATAAACCCAATGGAATATTGGCCAGTAGCAGCATGAATCGTCGATAACAAGATCGGAGGGAAAAAGCCGCCGAGACCGCCCATCATGGATACAATTCCGTTAACTATGCCTGCCTGTTTATTAAAGTAAAATGGGACTAGCTTGAAAATGACACCGTTCCCCATTCCAGCACACACAGCGATAGCCAGACATCCTACTGTATACAGGGTGATCCCTGGTGAAAAAGCCAAAAGAATCGCAGCGACCGTATAAACGGCAAACGTGCCTACCAGCAGGAACAGGGGCTGGAAGCGATCCGCCAGCCAGCCACCAATGGGGCGGAAGAATGTGGCAATCGCGATAAAGCCTGCTGTACGCATCCCTGCATCCACTTTAGCGAGATCAAAATTCGATACAAGGAAATTCGGCAAGTACACCGTAAACGCTACAAATGAGCCAAACGTAATAAAGTAAAAGAGCGAGAAAAACCAAAGCTTTTCATTTTTGTAAACCCCTTTGATCTGCTCCATAATGGGTGTCTTTACTTTAGCTTCATGACGGTCCCCTAAAAAGAAATTCAAAACGATAAAAACAAGCAATAGAATAAGGTATAGCTTGACCGTAAGTGCCCACCCTACCTGCGTCGCTACAATTGGAGCAGAGAAGGTAGTTACCGCTGTCCCCAGGTTCCCCACACCATACATCCCGTTTACAAACCCATGCTTTTCCTTTGGATAATATTTCGGCAGCGAAGTCACCCCAACAGAGAACACAGCTCCTCCGATTCCAAGGAACAAGCCACCGATAATTAAATCTATCATCGTAGAAGCTTCACTGATATAGTAAACTGGAAACAAAAGCAAAATAAAGCTAATGAGAAAAACGATTCTTGCTCCGAAGATGTTGGCATAATAGCCTAACGGAATGCGCAGAATCGATCCGAGCACGACCGGAATCGCCGTGACCATGGCCAATTTTCCGGGTGGAATAGCAATATCCTCGGTAATAAACGGCATGAGGGAAGAAATGATAACCCATACCATAAATCCAAGGATCAAGTTCATTGTTTGTAGCGGCAACTGTAACTTTCTAACCATTTAACTCACCTTTTCCAACGTTTTTTCTGTCGAATTATAAATTTAATTTACTGTCCCCATTGTAGCCGCTAGCCGATCTTATCGAATATAGGGGACTCCCCTTTCCCTAACGGTGGAGTCCCTGAAAATAAAAAAAGTCGCCTCTATCAAGAAGCGACTTGGTTTGTTCAAGAGACTTTTTTTATAAAATATCCCTTTTCAACGCCTAAAAATCCAGCATTTTTTTCTTTAATGCATATTGGACCAGCTCCGGCCGACTTCTTAAGTTCAACTTCTCCATGATTTTTGCTTTGTTCGCTTCCACCGTCTTGACAGAGATGAACAGCTTTTCGGCAACTTCCTTGTTACCGTATCCTTTTGCGACCAGAGGCAGAATCTCCAACTCCCGCTTTGACAGGATCTCGTACGGATCTTCTGTCTGTGATGTTGTATCTTTCTTGATGAATTCACGAACAAGAGAAGTGGCCATTTTAGGATGGATATAGGTTCCACCCCCATGGATGGTTCGTATGGCAAGCAATAGCTCCTCATCCGGTGCATTTTTTAAAACATATCCTGAAGCACCATTCTTCAAAATATGAAATAGATATTCTTCATCATCATGCATGGTCAGAATCAGAATTTTAGTATCAGGATGGTCCTCTTTAATCTTGCCTGTGGCGATCAATCCACTCTCGCCTGGCGGCATGCTGAGGTCCATGATTAGAATATCCGGCCGATGTTTAGCTACCATTGTGTATGCTTCAATTCCGTCTGCAGCCGTTCCGACAACCTCCATATCCGGTTGGAAGTTGAGAATCATGGAAAATCCGCTTCGTACAATCGCATGGTCATCTGCCAACACAATTTTGATCAAGTCTCTATTCCTCCTCATGTCCAATCGGAATTTGTAAAAAGACTTTGGTTCCTTGACCTACATTCGAAAGGACGCCAAAACTTCCGCCTACCAGCTCTGCTCGCTCCTGCATACCATATAAACCAAGTCCCGTTCCAATAGGCTTGCTCCCTTTTTCAAAGCCAATCCCATCATCCTCTACAGTTAAACGAAGCGCATGATCATGCTCGGACAAAGAAACTTTGATCGTGTCTACCTGGGCATACTTCAAGGCATTGAGAACGGCCTCCTGACACACACGGTAAATGACGGTTTCCATTTCACTTCCATATCGCTTTCGGGGAAGATCGGATACGAACTCAACCACCAGACCATAGCTTTGCTCAATCCGCTTGAAATGGGAACGGAAGGCTGCTTCAAGCCCAAAATCGTCAAGGGTGGCAGGACGGAGTTCCACAGACAAGTTGCGGATATCATCCAGCAATCGCGTCATGGATGCTTCGGTCTGCTTCATGTTTTTGAGGAGCTGGTCATCATTCGTCATATATTTTAACACTCGTAATTCAACAACCGCGCTCATCAATTCCTGAGCAACGCTATCATGCAGCTCCCTGGAAAGCCGCTTGCGCTCACTTTCCTGCGCTTCAATGACATGCTTCATCATTTTGTTTTGATACAATTTTTCTTGCGTCTGAAATTGCGGGGTCAAATCTCTCAGCATCAATACCCGAATTCCATTTTCAGAATCAATCGTGTGAAAAGAAGCGGCAAAGGGAACCATTCCGTTTCGCTTTGTTTCCAAATAGACCTGGAAAGAAGCGAAATTTCTGGATTCGGGCATATTGAAATAACAATCAAGACAGGTGCGGGGCTCTGTGTCGCTTGTATAACCTCTGCATATTCCGCATAAAGCTTTTTCCTTCCCTTCATAGAGTTGAATGAGGACGTCATCCCTCACGATCTCTTCAGCAGCCGGGTTCATAGCCAGGGTATCCCCTTGTCTATCAAAAAAGAAAATAGCTTCTGTACTGTTCTCAAACAATTTCAGCATTAGCGAACTCAAAGAATCGGTCCCTACAGACAATGTCAATTCATATCACTTCCTTCCCGTTCAGCTCTCCAATTCCGCTCCGCGCCAAGGCTTCCAAATCGCGCATCATGGCTTCGGTCATCAGCTGTTCTTTACGAAATCCACCAAGCAGTACACCCGCGACGCGAGCATCATTCCACAGGGGTACAGCCCCGAGACTCTGGAGCCTCTCGGATTGGACGATAGGATAGTTAAACAGGTTGTCTGCACCCACAAATTGATAAACAGATGGAATGAAAATGGATTTTCCGGTTTTAAACACGACTCCTGCTATGCCCTTTCCGGATTGCAACACAATCCGTTTAAAGCGATCATTTAAATTCCCGGCCGCATTTTTCCATTTAATTACGTATTGATATTCGGCCGGTTCAACAAGAGCAAGCGCCATGAAATCATAACCGAAATGCTCGCGAATTCGCTCAAGCTCCCTTTGATAATCCATCCTATTATTCATCACTCTCTCCTAATTACAATTAGGAAAGAAGGCAGCGCCCGCTTTCCTAATTCGATTTATGTCTTCTGTACAGAATATAACTTCTGCGCACATAATTCAATGGAACACTCCACACATGAACAAGTCGGGTGAACGGCCAGAATGCAAAAATGGCAAAGCCCATAAGTACATGAAGCTTGAAAGACAACGGTACGTCTCTCATCAGTGACGGGTCGACACGGAATATGAATAAACCGCGGAACCAGATCGAGATGGTTTCCCTATAATCAAATTCAGGCTGTACTGCGTTCGTTACAAGAGTCGCAAACATCCCCATGCATACAAGGGCAAAAAGCATTAAGTTTACAATCAAATCAGAAGCTGAGCTTAAGCGGCGTACATTACGCATTGTAAAACGGCGAAAGGTGAGAATCAACATACCGAGGAAAGTTATGGCTCCAAATATGCCTCCAATATATACTGCTCCAATGTGATACAGATGATCGTTTACACCCAATGCGTGCATCAAGGTTTTTGGAATACCCAGACCGGATATGTGACCGAAAATAACCGGAATAATTCCCAGGTGGAATAAGAGACTGCCAATCATCAATTGTTTCTTTTCAATAAATTCACTTGATTTCGCCGTCCAATTGAACTGGTCCGTTCTGTAACGAAAAATATGACCAATAATAAAGATAACCAAACACATATAAGGGAAAATAACCCACAAAAACTGCTCTAGCATCATAGCGTGGCTGCCTCCTGTTCTACGCAAGCTTTAAGCGTTTCGCGCAGCCCCTTGACCAGATGAAAATACGGGCTTTCCATTTTTTCCAGCGCTTTAAGCAAATGATAGGTGCCGTCTTCCAAAATCGCGACAGGCATGCGGAAGTTTTCTGTCGTCTTCGGATCTTGTGCCCATTCGGCGGCATACAAAAATTCACACATGAGTGGCAAGTAATCCGGCAGCTCTCCATCCGGCATTTCAAGACCGTACATCTCATACAAAACCTTTAACTTGACCAGCATTTGTCCTCTTTCTTTTGAATCTTCGAACTTGAAGTAAGTCATATATAGTGCGCAATTTTTTTGAAAATCGAAGGTTTCCGTATACATCTCCTGAATCTCTTCCATGCTGAATTCTTGCATAAGAGACCAGTACTTGTTAGCGTGCGTATACGCAGGATGACCCGGATCAAATGATGCTTCCAGAAAAGCCGGATGAAAATCCAGCTTTTCCGGGTACATGAGTTGTTGGGCGAAAAACCCGAATGAAGGCTTGCATTCATACAGCTTCGCTACATTAATCACGCCAAATACCCCCGTAGAAGTTTTCTTCAACCATTTGCTTGCCTGTTTTTGAAGGCTCTTCCATTCCCATTGAGCTTTCCATTGAGCTTCCCAGGCTACAGCCGCTACAGCCGCCAGAACCACAAGCTTCCATATTCCCTAGTGTGTCACCGAAACCAGCAGCTCCCTGGGCGCGGTATGGATTGTCATAACTCTCTTTATGTGATGTTGGAATAACGAAGCGGTCCTCATATTTGGCAATGGCCAATAGTCGGTACATCTGCTCCGCCTGACGTGGTGTCATACCGACGCGCTCAAGACGGCTTTCATCAAAAGATTGTCCTGTGGACTGGGCACGCATATAGGCTCGCATCATAGCCATCCGTTGCAGGGATTCCTTCACCGTAACCGTGTCGCCAGCTGTCAGCATATTGGCAAGATACTGAACGGGCGTACGCATTTCTTCGATAGCCGGAAAAATCATATCCGGATTCTCGATCGAGTCTTTCCCTTCAAAGTAATTCATGATCGGGCTAAGTGGCGGTACATACCAGACCATAGGTAATGTGCGATATTCCGGGTGAAGCGGGAATGCCAGCTTGTATTCAATAGCAAGCTTGTAGACCGGCGAGTTCTGAGCGGCCTCAATCCAGTCTTGCGAAATGCCGTCTTTTTTCGCCTGAGCAATTACCGCCGGATCACTTGGGTCCAAGAACAGGTCGCATTGCGCTTTATACAGGTCCTTCTCATCCTCCATAGAAGCAGCCTCCTGCACTCGGTCCGCATCATACAGCAGAACACCGAGGTAGCGAATTCGTCCAGTACATGTCTCGGAGCAGACGGTTGGCAACCCGGCTTCCACACGTGGGAAACAGAAGGTACATTTCTCTGCTTTGTTCGTTTGCCAGTTGAAGTACACTTTCTTGTATGGACAGCCTGTCATGCAATACCGCCAGCCGCGGCAGGCTTCCTGATCCACGAGCACGATTCCGTCCTCGTCCCGTTTGTACATCGCGCCCGAAGGGCAGGATGCAACACAGCTTGGATTCAGACAATGCTCGCAAAGTCGAGGGAGATACATCATGAACGACTTTTCAAAATTGAATTTGATCTCTTCTTCGATTTTCTGAATATTCGGATCAAGCGGCCCCGTTACATGGGCACCCGCCAAATCATCCTCCCAGTTTGGACCCCAATTCAGATCCATTTTTTCGCCCGTTACTGCGGAATGCGCACGCGCTACCGGAGAATGCTTTTGCTCTTTTGCGTTGGTCAAATGCTCATAATTATAAGTCCAGGGCTCATAATAATCTTTCATTTCCGGCATGTCGGGATTGTAGAAAATTTTGCCCAGCGCTATCTTGGACAGCTTGCTCCCTGACTTTAGTTCAAGCTTTCCTTTGCGAAGCTGCCAGCCGCCCTTATATTGCTCCTGGTCTTCCCAGCGCTTTGGATAGCCAATGCCGGGTTTGGTTTCCACGTTGTTGAACCACATATATTCCGCGCCTTTGCGGTTTGTCCAAGTTGTTTTGCACGTCACGCTGCACGTATGGCAGCCAATACATTTATCCAGGTTCATGACCATGGCAATTTGAGCTTTAATCTTCAAGCCAGTTAACCTCCTTCATTTTACGTACTGCTACGTATACATCACGCTGGTTCCCGATCGGACCATAATAATTGAACCCGTAGCTTAGCTGAGCATATCCGCCAACCATCTGGGTTGGTTTGAGATGAATTCTTGTTGGCGCATTATGGCTGCCCCCGCGCGTATCCGTGATTTCGGAGCCCGGCACTTGAATATGCTTGTCCTGAGCATGGTACATGAACATCGTTCCTCTTGGCATCCGGTGGCTGACAACTGCCCGTGCGGTTACGACACCGTTGCGGTTGTACACCTCTAACCAGTCATTGTCGGCAATGCCATGGGCCGCTGCGTCCTCGTTATTGATCCATACCGTAGGACCTCCGCGGAACAGCGTAAGCATATGCTGGTTATCCTGGTAGGTGGAGTGAATATTCCATTTACCGTGTGGAGTCAGATAACGAAGCACAAGTGAATCCTGACCGCCCTTGATTTCCCGATCACGCGCACCGAATACCATTGGCGGCAAAGTCGGTTTATAGACTGGCAATGACTCCCCAAACTGCTGGAAAATCTCATGATCGATGTAAAAATGCTGTCTTCCTGTCAACGTGCGAAACGGAACGAGACGTTCAATATTCGTTGTAAATGGCGAGTAGCGGCGTCCCTGCTTGTTTGATCCAGTAAACACCGGTGTCGGTATAACTTCACGCGGTTGTGCCGTGATGCTTTGGAACGTGATTTTTTCAGCAGCACGGTCGGCCGAGATGTCCATCAGCTTAACACCGTGTTCCTTTTCCGCCTCTTCATAAGCTTTTTGCGAGACACGGCCATTGGTTGCCGACGAAAGATGAAGAATCGTATCGGCCACTTGGCGGGCTGTCTGGATTTTCGGCAGCCCGTCTTTAATGGACTCATCGTAATAGACCCCGTTCAGCTTCTTCAGCTCCTCATATTCCTCCGCCACCGAGAAGCTAACGCCGTGCGCACCTGTCTTCCCGGTAGCCAAATTTGGACCGAGCGAGACATATTTATCGTATATTTTTGTATAATCGCGTTCTACAATGCTGAAATTCGGCATGGTTTTACCCGGAACGGCTTCGACCTCGCCCTTCGTCCAGTCCTTGACAAGACCCATTGGTTGCGAAATTTCACCTATGGAGTCATGTCCAAGCGGTGCAGTCACAACGTCTTTATATATTCCTGGCAGATGCTCTTTGGCCATTTCCGAGAAAGTTTCGGATAGATGACGATAAATATCCCAGTCCGAGCGGGATTCCCAAAGAGGATTAACCGCCGGATTAAATGGATGCACGAACGGATGCATGTCTGTTGAGGACAAATCCGTCTTCTCGTACCAGGTTGCAGCCGGGAGTACAACATCCGCGTACAATGGGGTTGTTGTCATCCGAAAATCAAGTGCAACCACCAGATCAAGCTTTCCTTCTACATCTTCCCGCCAGACGATTTCCTCAGGTTTCTGCTCTTCGTTCGGCCGGGCCAGCAGCGCATCGGAGGCTCCGAGCAGATGCTTCATGAAATATTCCTGGCCCTTCGCCGAACTGGAAATCAGGTTGGAGCGCCAAATAAAGAGGGAGCGCGGGAAGTTCTCTGCTGCTCCTGGATCTTCAACCGCGAAACGAGTCTTTTGCGATTTAACCTCTTCTACAGCGTGATTAATAATGTCCGCGTTTGATTTCTTGCCCAGCTTCGCCGCCTCTTCGGCAAACAACAGGCTGTTCTTGTTAAACTGCGGATAAGAAGGCATCCACCCCAAACGAGCTGCCAACACATTGTAGTCTGCCGGATGCTGATATTTGACATCTCCGCCCGTCGGTGATTTCAGCGAATCCGTGCCGCTTTCTTCATAGCGCCACTGTTCTGTTGCAAAATAGAAGAATGAAGTGGCATTTTGCAATCGAGCTGGCCCCTGCCAGTCTTTGGCAAAGGCAATCGTGGACCAGCCTTCAATAGGACGGCACTTTTCTTGACCTACATAATGCGCCCAGCCCCCGCCGTTCACACCTTGAGAAGCAGTCAGCATTACCAGGTTCAAAATCGACCGATAGATGGTGTCACTATTGAACCAGTGATTGATCCCCGCTCCCATAATGATCATGGAGCGCCCTTGGGTATCGATTGCGTTCTGAGCGAATTCACGAGCAATCTGCACCACAACCGATGCCTTGACACTTGTGATCTTCTCCTGCCAGGCAGGGGTATAATGTGAATCCGCATCGTAATAATCCTTGGCGTTATGAGGGCTGTCGTTGCGAGCAATACCATACTGACTCATCATCAGATCGTATACGGTCGCTACGAAACGTTCCGAACCATCTGCCAGACGTACTTTTTTAGCCGGAATCACACGTTTGAACGTTCCATTACCCGAGTTATCAAAATAAGGGAATACGATTTCTTCCCATTGCTCGTCATGACCTTCCATCGTGAGCGCGGGCTCCACTCTCGTCCCATCTTCCCGGTCCAGAATCAGATTCCATTTCTTACCCTGCTCCCAGCGCTGTCCCATCGTACCATTCGGAACCAGCATTTCCTTCGTCGCTTCATCGTATATGACCGGTTTCCAGTCGGCATGCGGCGAAGCATCTCCCAGATCACTTGCCCGTAGGAAACGTCCACCTTTCCAGGCTCCCTCATGGGGATCAAGCAAAATCATAAATGGCATATCTGTATATTGCTTGGCATAATTAATGAACATCGGTTCTTGGCGTTCTTTGTAGAACTCATCCAGAATGACATGCGTCATAGCCTGGGCTACAGCAGCATCTGTACCTGGATTAGGGGCAAGCCAATTGTCAGCGAACTTCACATTCTCCGCCAGATCGGGTGCTATCGACACAACCTTCGTCCCTTTATAACGTACTTCCGTCATGAAGTGGGCATCCGGTGTCCGGGTAAGCGGCACATTCGATCCCCACATGATCAGGTAACTCGAGTTGTACCAATCAGAAGATTCAGGTACATCCGTTTGCTCACCCCAAATTTGAGGAGAAGCAGGCGGAAGATCGGCATACCAATCGTAAAAGCTCAACATTTCCCCACCAAGCAAAGAAATGAACCGTGCTCCCGAGGCGTAGCTTATCATCGACATCGCCGGAATTGGCGTGAAGCCTGCAATCCTGTCAGGACCGTACTTACGGATGGTATAAATCAATTGCGCCGAGATCAGGCGTAGGACATCGTCCCAAGCCACACGAACATGGCCGCCTTTTCCGCGTGCCGATTTGTAGAGCTTGGCTTTCTCAGGGTCTTCTACAATACTCGCCCATGCGTCTACCGGATTGCTATGCTCCTTGATCGCTTCCAGCCACAGTCGCAACAGCTTGCCGCGCATATAAGGGTATTTCACACGTAACGGACTGTATTCATACCAGGAAAATGAAGCACCACGCGGGCATCCACGCGGCTCAAATTCTGGCATATCTGGACCGCAGGAGGGATAATCAATTTGCTGATTTTCCCAGGTGATAATGCCGTTTTTAACAAAAACCTTCCAGCTACAGGAGCCAGTACAGTTAACACCGTGCGTCGTACGAATTACTTTGTCATGAGACCAACGCTGACGGTACACGTTTTCCCATTCTCTATTTTTTTCCTCAAGGATTGACCAGTTTCCGGAATAACTCTCGATCGGCTTAAAAAAATTGAGACTGTATTTCTTTTTCATCGATGATCAACGCTCCTTAGATTCATTCGCTTACTCTCATTATGTAATTCATTCATCTCTGTTCCCATTAGGGAATGTCCTATAGCGCTATAGAAAATCCCTCGTTCTATGAAAAGATACAAAAAAGCTTCCCTCTACTAGAAGGAAGCTTGTATAAAGTGGTTAATCGTTCTTTTGCCCCGTTAACAGGAGCATGATAAAGGAAATGAGTATGATAGAGCATGTCCAGGCCCAAGCCATAGGCAGATGACCAGAATCCACCGCGACATAAATGGCTGTAGGAATCGTTTGTGTTTTACCCGGAATATTTCCGGCAATCATCAACGTAGCACCAAATTCGCCCAGACTGCGGGCAAAACCGAGTATAAAGGCAGCTTTAAAAGAAGGAAAAGTTAAAGGAAAGGTAATATATCGGAAAACCTGCCACTCACTTGCTCCCATCGAGCGTCCCGCATCTTCCAGGTCACGATCAACAGAAGAAAAGCCCATTTTCAGCGTCCGATAAACAAGAGGAAAAGCCACAACTACTGCCGCTACCACCCCAGCCCACCACGAGAATACAATGGGTTCACCCAACCATTGCTCCACCAAATGGCCGAACCCACTTTTTTTCCAAGTAATATTAACAGTAAAAAGCCAACAACAGTCGGCGGGAGTACCAAGGGCAGCATAAGCATGGTTTCAACGACCGTTTTCCCTGTAAACGCTCCTACCCCGACATTGACCATGCCACAAACAAGCCTAATAGAATAACCAATACACTGGATAACAGTGCCACCTGCAACGATAACAGGATAGGAGGCCAATATTCATTCCAATCTATTGCTTGCATGCTCACTTCGGTATGGTAAATCCATACTTAGCCATAATATTCAAAGATTCTTGTGATTGAAGATAGGCATAGAAGTCCTCGGCTTCTTGCATGTGCTTTGAAGCTTTGATAATCCCGATCGGGTACTCAACAGATGAATAGGTTTTAGGGTCCACCTTAAAGGCAATTTTCGCCTTTTGCGAAGTCAACGCATCTGTTTTATACACGAAGCCGACATCAGCGTTTCCAGTCTCCACATACTGCAGCACTTGTCTAACGTCTTTTGCCTGAACGAGCTTGTCTTGTAACACGTCCCAAAGCTTCGTGTTTGTCAGCGCCTCCTGTGCGTATTTGCCTGCAGGGACACTTTCAGGAATACCAATCGCCACTTTTTTTACTTCTTCCTTGGTTAAATCATTTACACTCGCAATGTTCATCGTTTCGTCTGTAGGAATAACGGCTACCAATTCGTTCGTCAGCCATTTTTTTTGTTTATCGCTCTCTATTAGCTGCTGATCTACGAGAGACTTCATGTTTTTCTTCGAAGCGGACAAAAACAAATCCGATGGCGCTCCTTGCTCAATCTGCTTTTCCAGCGCACCAGAGCCGCCGAAATTGAAATTCAATTTGACATCTTTATGGGTTGACTCGTACAAAGTCTGGATTTCTTTGAGTGCATCCGTTAAGCTTGCAGCTGCCGATACGGTCAATTCAACCGTTTGAGCCGTTTTCGAATCATAAGATGGGTTATATTTTGAGCTGTGCCTGTCTTGTACGCTCGATTAATGTACAATTTTCAAGAAGAATATGATTAAAAATATCTGCTTCCAGATCCTCTAACCGCTTCAATACAAGCCGATGTGTACCACAAGCTTCCTGTACCGGCTCAAATCCATTAGTAATCAGGCGCAACTCCTTCAACAGCTCCACTACAGCCTGATGCTCGTCTTGCAGCTTGGATACATGCGGATTCAGCGCGTTTGCCCCTTCAACGGTCGACTCCTGTAAAAACAATTCAATCATCGGAAATATATGCTCTTCCTCATTTTGAATATGATCCGATAAATTCTGTTTAAGTAAGGTATAGAGCTCATTCACTCGTTTCAGATGCGGATAACGTTCGCCATGAACCCGCGTTAGCTTGGTTACATACGGTGTAAGCGCCGATAGTTCTTCGCGAAGCCTCGTATGATACGTATCCTGGATATAGGCGATTAGTTCTTTAGTTTCGAGTGAAGAAGGTTGCATTTGCTTATGTTGCGCCTGACTTTCCACCACTTCATGCACCTGCGCCAGCAGTTCACTAGCATTCAGACCTCGGCTGGCTGCCGCTTCCCGGAGTGGTATCTCCCCACCGCAGCAAAAGTCAATCCGCAGTTTACGAAACAAATCTCCCGTTTTGGGAACCTCTCTCACAATGTCTGCCACCCATGTTTCTTCCGTTAACTGGTTCATTTCTACTTCCCCTATCTTGCTTTTATTTTATGTTCAGTTTTTAAAAGCTGAGGTCAGCTGTTCAGCCGCTTCTTTCCCTTGAGCGATACAATCTGGAATTCCAACGCCCCCATAACCAGCACCACATAGAAATACATTAGGAAAATACTGCGATAAATCATGTCTGACCTTTGCCATATGCTCTTTGTGTCCAATCGGATATTGCGGCATGGATTGATTACACCGACTAACCTCGGTGAATTCCGGTTCCGCATTCAGGCCCATTAAATCTTTCAAATCTTTGCGTGCGGCATCCACAAGCTCATCATCTGTCATCTGCATCCATTCCTGTGCACCTGCATGTCCGATATATGCTCGTAACAGCGTATATCCTTCAGGAGCCGTATGGCTCCACTTTGTCGAGGACCATGTACATGCTGTAATCCTTTTACCTTCCTTGCGCGGCACCAAAAAACCGGTTCCTTCAAAGGCAAGATTAAGCTCTGTATTTTTATAGGCAAGGGCTATATTGGCTACCGAAACGTAGTTGATCTTATTGAGCAAGCCGGCACTTGCAACACCGGAAAATAATTTAGCAGCCTCAAAGGCTGGAACAGCGCAGATCACTGCATCTGCTGCTATGTTTTGTCCATGATCCAAAATTACCTGATAGCCACCCTCTTTTCTTACTTCAGCCACACCCTGCCCCATAACAAAATGTACGGCATGCAGCCTTTCCTTTAACCGCTCCACGATTGTAGATAAGCCTTGCCGATATGAGAGAAACATGCTTTTCTTGGCGATATCCGGCAATTTGTCAGATACACCCAACGTTCTCCCCGCTCCTTTAGCCATACCTATAATCAGACTCCCATGATTTTGTTCCATTTGCTTAAATTGAGGAAAGGTTGACATTAAGCTGAGAGAATACGTATCGCCAGCGTAAATTCCAGATAGCAGAGGCTCTGTAATCTGGTTCAAAACTTCTTTGCCGAGGCGCCGCTTGATAAAATCCCCCAGAGATTCGTCCATATCACCTCGCTTGGCGGGAATAATTAAATCCAGGGCTGCGCGCGCTTTTCCCAGCGGAGAGATCAGCCCTGTCCGAATGAAGGGAGTTAGCTTCGTTGGAATGCCTAGAATGAAGCCCATCGGCATGGTGTGCAACTTTCCCTTATGCAAAATGCAGGCAGACTTGGCCTTCGGGTTTGTCGACACCAGCTCTGCCTCCAATCCCAATTCCATGGTCAGCTCCAGCATAGCCGTTTTTCTGGCCAGAAAAGCATCCGGTCCTTTTTCGATCATAAAATCATGATGACGAATGGTGTGCAGCTTTCCTCCCAGCCGGTCACTTTTCTCGACCAGTGTAATCTCTACCTCTATTTGCTTCTCCTTAGCCAGCTTCTGCACATAAAAGGCAGCACTTAAACCGCTTATTCCTCCACCGAGAACAACGACTTTTTTAGGACTTTTTTTCATAAAAGCACTTTTCCTTCCTTAGCCCCAGGTATATACGCACAATAGGGGTCACTCTCCAAATAATCCCCTGTTATTGCAAAAGCCCTTGCTCTGGAGCCTCCGCAAATTGTATTGAATTCGCAGATTCCACATTTCCCTTTAAGCAGAGACTTATCTCTAAGCTTATTCATGACAGGAGAGTGCCGATAAATATGTGCCAGACTATCCTGTCGCACATTTCCGCATGCAAGGGGCAGGAAACCGCTCGGGTATACGTCGCCGATATGACTGATAAAAACAAATCCATCTCCATCATTTACGCCTTTAGGAGCACGCCCTAAAACATCTGCCCTTTTTTGTTCAAACGTCGCACCGTTCTTGCCTGCTCTGTGCTTTTCCTGCAATACAACCCTTCGATAATGTGGGGCTTCTGTAGCCTTTACACCGTAGGGCATCTGTTGTTGTATTTGATACAACCACTTCATTACAGCTTCATGTTCATCAGGCGTAATCATATCCTTCTCCATACCGCGCCCGGTTGGAACAAGGAAAAACAAGCTCCATAACACCGCCTGCATATCCTTTACCTTCTCTGCAATTTGCTCCAGATCGTGAAGATTGTACCGGGACACCGTCGTGTTTACTTGAATAGGAATGTTCATTTCCTTCAAATAACCAATTCCCCGCATGGTGGTATCGTAAGAGCCGACAGTACCCCGAAAATGATCGTGAATGTCTGCGCATGAACCGTCCAGGCTAAAAGCCCACCGTGATAAGCCAACTTGCTTTGCTTTTTCAACCGCTGCCCGGGTCACTTTAGGAGTGGCACTGGGAGTCATTGAAACCGACAGCTTTTTTTCTTCAATTGCATATTGAGCCAACTCAAACAAATCAGGCCGCGATAACGGATCTCCACCTGTGAAAACCACCAGCGGATGATTCATTTCAGCGATTTGATCTATTAGCTGCTTGCCTTCTTCTAATGTCAGCTGACGAGGGTCAGGCTTATACTGGGCTTCCGCTCTGCAGTGGAGGCATTTTAAAGCACATGCTCGCGTTACCTCCCAAATGACGATAAACGGGTTTTCGTGATAATCTCGTGGCATTTCCAAAGATATCATTGATGTCTCTCCTTTTTAGAAATATAAAAACAACACAGCTACATAGAGCATCAATGAAAATCCAATTTCAGCCATGCCGACTTGCTTTGCCTTTAATTCGAATTTAGGAAGCCATATAGCTCGTAATAATAAAATTAAAAAAGGAGCAGCCAAAAACAGCTTGATCCAGGCAGCAAACAGTACAATGATCAGATGATAGATGACTGAAGCATAATAATAACGTTTATTTTTTCTTTCACGGATGATCGTTTTAACATAAAGAGCAGTTCCCGTAAAATAAGACACCAGCAGCAAAAATAGCTCTGTCGATGTTCTCCAATCCCCTCCTTCACCAATATGAACAACAGGGTATATAAACGAACAAAAAACTATAATCGCAGCAATGTCATTGAGCAAGGCACGTTCATTTTTCATTTTGGCAAAGTACATATTAGCCATAAAAAAGAACAGTAACAGAACTCCATACCAGATCAACACAGGCTTTATCCATACCAGTGAAACTAAAAAAGGAAGTAGTATCGCTCCGTATACAACAGCGGGCTTACAGTATCTTTCACGGTTTCCTGTTTTAATCCATTGAAGAACCGGAAAACTGAATAAATAAATAAAAAACCAGCATACGAATAGAGGTATATGAATGAATTCCCTTGGAGAAGCCGCTAAACCGAATAAAAATGGAAGAATGAGCATGGCCCAGGCTCCATGCTGATTAGGTATATATCTACTGATCCCCTTCAAAATCTTGATCTTTTTTTCACAATGTTTATTATCTTTGTCACTTTGGTTAATCGATTCATCATCCATTCCCCCAAGATTAAATTTTTCACCTTCTCTAATTCTAAGTAATCTATTCAATTGAACCAATCAGGGAGTTCCCTTTTTCATATGGGGAAATAGCCTAGCCGGAAAACAACGGTGTTTGCCCAAGACGGAAGAAGTGAAGGAATTACGCAGAAGAAAAATTAAAAGTGGCACGCCAGACGGCATGCAACTTGATCAAAATTGTTCATTTTTTTAACTACGTCGCGTTCATTTTTTTGCCACTTGCAGGTGCAGCTCATGCAGCCTGCTCACAATCTCGTCATGTGTAATGGGTATCGGATCGAACATCAAGCCCTTACTTTTGGCAAATTCAACATCCTCGCCGGACAAAGGCCCTCGCTCCTGCTTCCAGCCGCTGGCGGACCAGTAGGTACTCATGAGTATTTTTCACTTTACAGTTTCCTATAATTCTCAATATATATTAAACTATAAATCAGCAGGCACAAAATAGTTTAAACATGAAATTCAAAACTTCGGAAGGGGAGAACTCATGATGCAAAAGCTTTGGCAAAAAGGGAAGTCTCTGTCCCTGCCTATTATGATGTCCGCATCGCTGATATCCGGGGCGGTGCTGTTAAGTATGCCTGCGGTGAGTGCATCTGCGGCCAAGGAATCGCTTCAGCTATCCGGTCAAACTACTTACTACGGAGAGGTTGAGAACGGACAGCCCAATGGACGTGGTACCATAAAATGGAGTGAAAACAAACAGTATTCGGGCGATTTTGTGAAAGGTAAGCGTACAGGTACCGGAAAATATATGAATCAATACACGGATGCAGATGGGCAAAATCATAAAGTGGTATACAACGGCACATGGAGCAATGACACCATGAGCGGTAAAGGCACGCAGACTGAACAAGTGACTCAAAGTGACGGAACGATCCGCTCGAACGGGATCCAAGTGGGTACTTTTCAGAACAACAGATTACAGAGCGGCTACCAAGTGATCCATGCTCTAGCCGATCCAGACTACAGCTTTACTTATCAAAATGGCATGGAAGTGCTAAATATCCTGAACAGCAATCAGAATCTAGTCCAGCAGTGGCAAAGCGGAGATCTCTTCTCCGTAATATATAAAAATGGCTCCGTTCAAAAGGAATACTCCATGTTCCCTGAGGAGACAGCTACCAAGGAACGGCAAAGAAAAGCGGCCATCAAGTATCTCAAAGGGATTACCGCCAAGGTCACCCCTCACTTACAGCAGTTTGAAAAGCTGTCCAAGCAAATTCCGCTCAAATAAGCTGTCAGCGCGAAATATACTAGCTTATATGCAGAAAGGCCCCTCTTTCTTATGGAAAGTTCCATTTGAAAGAGGGGCTTTTTGCGTTTTCGATATCCCCATATAAGAATTTTGGATCATAAACACTCCTACCATTCTCCCCTATGCTTTCTCACGAACTCGTACAAACGACTTATTTTTGCTTGAAATCCCCTAATTTTTTGCTAATGTCCACTGCATTCACTAAAATAAACATTAACAATTTTAATCATCCGAGGTGGAAATCATGGCTAAAATTATGGTTCCTCCTGAGAAACTAGAAGCGGTTTCCAGGCAGCGAGCCCTATGCACCGGGCACAGAGGTTATCTTGGCGGCAGATCATATGAAGGGGATGGATGGGGCCAAGGCCACCGTTGATTCCGCTGAGCCAACGACCGTTTATATGGTAGATTATACGCCGACTACAGGAGGAGAGCCTGTCAAAAATCATAAATGGGTGACGGAGAGTGAGCTTTCAACCCATTAGAACTCTTACATCACTGGTTGTTTATGTAGAAAAAGGGAGCCTGACATCGGCTCCCTCTATACGGCTTTATTTTGGTTTGGACAAACTACTTTGCTAAATTCAGCTTGGCATCCTTGATATCATACAAGGTTCCTTTGTTGCTATCTACGAGCTTTTTCATTTGCTTGTTGGCCGTTCCATTTGCAGGCACGATCGCATTAAAAATAACAGCATTTTTCTGTAATTGCTCGTTCATTTCATCCACTGAGAAGCGGGCTTTGTCCGGGGCTGTATTTTTATCGTGAACCGGTGCATCTGAAATGAATATGATCGTTTTGGAATTTGAATTTTTGGGAAATTTGCTAATAGCAAGCTGGATGGCCTCCAATCCCGATTCCTTCAAATCCCCACCAGCGGAAGGACGCAGCATATTCAAATTACCTTTTAACTTGTTTTTATCTGCCGTAAACTCGAAAAACTCTAAATCCTTATCTGCCTTTAAATTGATATCCCGAAAGGCAACGATAGCAAATTGAGAACCTGCTGGAACGGAATCAACGAAGCCTTTAACCTTCTGTCTCACATAATCCAGCGTTCCTGTCATACTACTCGTCACATCTATAACAAACACAATATCCGTAGATTTAGTGAGGGTAGTGGAAATCTTTTTCAGAATCGTCGGATTGGATTGTGGTTCAGGCTTATCCTCGTTTTCCTCCATTAATTGTTCACTTTCGCTTGTCGTCAAAACCTGCGGCGGGGCAAGAAAAATCACAACGCTATGAGCTGCAATATTCCGCTTTACTTTCGCTCCCAGCGCCTCACTTACAAAGCGAATCGGAACCATCACTTTGCCGTTAATGAGTCTCGGCGCGGCATTGAGTCGCACCAATTTACCATTGATATAGGCATCTCTGGAGCCCACGGTTAACTTGATCGTCGTATTTCCTTTAGTTGCGGTAACGGTCTTGGTAGCTCCATCCCATTTCACCTTCGCGCCAAGCGCCTCAAAAACAGCACGAAACGGCACCAGCATACTTCCGCTAATAGAGGTCGCAGGCTGCACATATTGTTGCAGCCTTCCATCAATAAACACCACAACCTGCCCAGCTTTGTTGTTGTTTATGGGAACAAATTGCGGAACAGATGCTGCCGAATTTCCCGACTGATCCATCATTTTAATATAAAAGTAGTATCCACCCGTAGACAAGTCCAAGCTACTCAAAGAGTAGTTAAAGGTTGTCTCTGGATTGAACTGAATCCGTTTAACCAATTGCGCATCCGAGTTTTTGACCATAACGTATGAAGTGTATGTCGGTTGAATATTTTTCATCTTCAAACGAACCACAAATGACGTACCTGATGGGTTGATCGTAAATGTACCCGGAAATTGTTCTCCAGATGGGATAGACAAAGGAATCTCTGGGGATTCATCAGCCGCTTGTTCTTCTTTAGACTCCATGACCGGCTGCGTTTCTTGAGGCTCAACGGTAGGTTGAGGAACCTCAGGTTCACGGACGATAGGAGTTTCCTTCGTCTTGGTCTCCACTTCAGGCTGTGTTACTTTCGGCTCCTCAGTGGATGGAGTTACTGTAGTTTCGTCGACTGACTGCATGCTGCTATTATCTAATTTACTATAATAGAAGTATATTTTCGCCCCGTCATGAGGCGCTTCGAGCTTGTTATTAAGTGTTACCGTTTTATTGATATAGTCAACTGTAAAGTATGAAGTTGGAATCGCTATATCATCAATAAAAAGATCGACTTTGGAACCCTTTTTAATGAGGTTTTGGGTTGGTATTTCAAAAATACGGCTTTTACCATCTCCTTCGGAAAGGGCCACGCACAACTTTTCACCCACAGACCATTCCATGGCTGGAGCTATGGGAAACTCCATATGATTTTCGGACCCTAAACTAGGTGCTGGTCGTGAATCCGCAATCGTAATTGTTGAATTTGTATAATCGACTGTGAAGTCACTTGAAGGAATTTCAGTATAGTTTGTATACAGCCGAATTGGCATATCAGGCTTAAGTGTATTCTGGAGATTGAATTTAAACACTCTGTTTACTCCATTGCCATAATCAAGTATAAGTTTAAGTTGGTCCCTCTCTCTTAACACAACTGAGTTTGAAGTCGCAGCGTGAACACTTTCCGTCCCCACAATTAGCCAACTCGTGAGTATCATTGAAAACATAAGCAGGAACACAGTCTTCTTGAACTTCATTTTTATTCCCCTTTTTGGATCTTCTTTTCGGTAAATCATAGCACAGGGTTTAATAAAGTTCATGTAAACTAATGGCAATTTGGGATATGGAAGGTCACTTTTTCATATTCAATATTCATGTAACTCCTACTCCGTCGGTCTTTCGTTGCCGAGGCCGGAACTTTTCGGTCTATCCAATCCTCCTCAAGCTCTCTGAAAAACGCTTCTCATGCTGGAGTAACCATTCTTTTCTCCATAGCCCCCCTGCGTAGCCGGTTAGTTTCTGATTTGAACCAATAATTCGGTGACAGGGAATGACAATACTGAGTTTATTTTTTCCATTTGCACTGCCTACGGCCCTAATCGCTTTTTCGTTTCCAATAGCAAGGGCAATGTCCTTATATGCCGCCGTTTCGCCATATTCTACTTTCACCAGCGCATTCCATACCCTTTGCTGAAAGTCTGTACCTTCAAAAGCATAGGGAAGCGTAAACTCATAGCGCTCACCTTTAAAATACTCATCAAGCTGACTAGCACATTTCTCTAAAACCCGGGGAGGAGCCTCTTCCATAGTCTTGGTTAAGGGTACATCCTGATCAGAGAACATGATGGAATGGACTGCTTCACTCGTACCCCATATCTCGATCTCCCCAATCGGTGATACATAATTCAACATATATAGCTTGCTCATAAAAGGATAACGCCCTCCTTGAACTACTCCTTATTCAGCTTCCTGTACTCACTAGGAGAACATTGGGTCAAGCTGCGAAATGCCTTATAGAAATTTGAAGAGCTTTGGAAGCCTGTTTCATAACAAATCTCAAGATTCGTAAGCTCTGTACTTTTAAGCAGATAGGCTGCCTTATCCACTCTGATTTTTTCCAAATACGTGCGGGGCGTTTCTGAGGTTTCCTGCTTAAAAATGCGCTCCAAATAAAAAGGGCTTACTCCGACATGGTCCGCAATATCCTGCAATACCAGTCTTTCTCTATAATGATGAACCAAGAAGGCGACCACATTTTGGACCAGTCTGATAGAGGGTGAAACATCTGTTTCAGGCTGGCATCTTTTGCAGGCACGAAACCCTGCTTTCTCCACTGCCTGTATTTCATCATAAAACTCAACATTTATTTTTTTCGGCTTTTTGGAGCGACAGGAAGGACGACAGTAAATTCGGGTTGTTTTCACAGCCGTAAAAAACAACCCGTCATATTTACGATCACACGCTATAATTTTCTCCCACATTTCTTCAAAAGAAAGCTTGATGTTAGCCATGATATCGAATGACCTGTCCTTTCTATCGTTCATCCTTAGTTTATCCTCATGAATATAAATGCGAAGTATCTTGAAGGTTGATCAATTGTTCAGCGTTCCTTTGCAAAGCAACTATTATATTATCAGAAAATGCATTACCAAAGCTAAACCGTTTAACTCCCAGCTCCTGAAGCTTGCGGACATTTGTCAGACCTGGCAAGGATAAAACATTAAGCGGTGCTTTTACATGCAGCACAACTTCCCTAATCTCATCATCGACCTTCAACCCCGGAACAAAAATACCACTCGCACCGCTCTCCACATACGCTTTGGCCCGTTTAATGGTTTCCGCAAGTGGAGCATCTTTCTGCAAATATGTATCCGTTCTTGCGTTTATAAAAAACTCTCTATACCCATGCGCATCCAGTGCTGCTCTTATGTTGGACAGCAGCTTACTGTGCAATTCCACTTCTCGAAGTCCCTTTTTCGTTTTCAAAGAATCCTCAATATTAATCCCTGCAACTCCTACATCAGCTACCCTTAAAACATGCTCAACAATCGTCGCTGTATCCGCCCCGTACCCTGCTTCAATATCTGCCGATACTGGAATCTGAACATGATCTGCAATCGTTCGAATGATGCTTACATGCTGGTCAAAATCAATAAGCTCACCATCTGCAAAGCCAAGCGTATTGGCAATCCCCCAGCTCGTTGTTCCTATTGCCTTAAAGCCTGCCCTCTCCAGAGCGACGGCAGATAACAGGTCCCAGGCGTTTCCTAAAAATAATAGCTCCTCGGATGTATGCAATGCATTAAATTGCTGTATTCTGTTCATGTTATAGCCTCCTGATATGTGATGTATCTCATTTTAACAAGAGGCTGTTTGGGTTTCGTCCTCATTCTTGCGCTTATGGTCTGTGGAAATCGTTCATAAACACGATCAGCTAGGTCTATTTACTCACATATAGATCATAAAATTTGAAAAAAATGGTTATCCAAGCTCTATTCAGTCATATGATTCTTATCTATACTTTTGCTAAATCCATTCGAGTTAGAAGCAAATCTAAGCTAAGGGTTTAAAGTATGTTCCGTGTTGCTGCTGACACAAAATCATTATTTCTATAGGCAACATTTCTTTTAGCCTAACAGTATAAGCGCTTAAACTATGTGCTTATGAAAGGAGGAACTCTATCACATAAAACATTCTATTTACCTCATATTTTATTTATAACGAGAGTTAACGAGTGTATGTTATTTTTCATAATAGGAACAATCCATAAATGATTTGGTAATTACATTGATCTAGGAGGAATTATATGTATAAGACAAGTGATAAACTCGTTTCAAATAAAACAAAGTTCTTTATGATCTTGCTAAGCTTTACTGTAATCGCTTCATTCTCAAGCTTGTCCGGCCCTTCACCTGCCAAGGCTTTTGCTGAAGAGAACGGAACTACAGTACAGGAAACGGTTGATTTAAATGAGGGTGACAATTCAAATGAAGCAAGTACAGAGTCATTATCCCTTACTAACGAAGAAGCTACTAGCCAGGCAGCGGTTACAGCTACTGATCATGATGCTAATTTCTCACCTTCAACACTTCAGTTTCTAAAGGCTAATACAGGACTCGACGGTGAGCAATGGGATAATATTATGAAGCTAGTGAACAAACCAGAGCAAGATTCTTTGAAATGGACTGAATTCTATGGCTATGCTGAAGATATCGGCGATAATCGCGGATACACAATTGGTATCTTTGGAGCAACGACAGGCGGTTCAAATGATACGGGACCTGATGGTCCGGACTTATTCAAAGCTTTTGATGCTGCTAGTGGAGCTAGCAGCCCTTCCATTGCAGGTGGATTAACACGTGCTGGTCTGAAGGGGAAAATGAGTGGTTCGATTCTAAAACTCAGCGATAGCGATAGTGTAATCAAGAAGAAGATCAAGGCTCTCCAAAACAATGAGGCTTGGAGAGAAGCCATGTGGCGTACGTTCTATGATACCTATATCAAATATAGTGTACAGCAAGCACAGAAACGCGGATTTAATACCGCTCTGACGATTGGATCATTTGTCGACACAGCACTCAACCAAGGCGCTACTGGTGATTCAGGTAGTCTTGAAGGAATCCTCTCACGTTCAGGCAGTAGTACGAATGAGAAGACATTCATGACTAACTTCTATGCTAAGCGTACATTGATTGTCGATACCAACGATTATAACCAGCCTCCTAATGGTAAGAATCGTGTGAAACAATGGAGTTCTCTCTTAGCTTCTGGGGAAACAGATCTTAAGAACGCAGATGCAGCCGTCATTAAAGTAACTAATTGGGAAATGAAGTAAATCACAATATACGTAATAAGGAGGGCATCCGTCTGCCCTCCTTTATCTATTTTCATGAAAATTTAGTTGGTAATGACTGCTGGCTTCGGTACATCTTCAAAATAACGTGACTCGGAAGGAACAACAACAGTAACGAAAAGAATTCCAGCGAGAATTACTGAAACTGCCGAGAACGCCAGACATACAAATTGTAATGAAAACAGCTCTGCCAAGTAGCAACCTCAATCCAATCCTCCCATACAGTTCCTCTGATCATTCGGGTATGTAGGTCGCGTGAACAAACAGAGAAACTGCCCCGGAAGCCCGAAACTTGCAAGCTCCTGAGACAGTCTTGTAAAATGTTTATTAAGTCGAAATGGAGGCAGTTAGATTAGTTGATAACCAGATGGAAGTCTGCCAGTACTGCGGATATTACGGATTTGCTGCTACGTCAAACGTTGGTTGGTTGAAATAATAGATGTTCTACATCATTCCCACGAATCAGATCATCCAGGTCGGCGATGCGGCGATTGCCTCTATACACACGGAAATACCTCTAAACTGCGTGTTAGCAAAGAGTACAAGTGTAGCATCGCTGCTTGTAGAAAAGAAACGCAGACTATCAATGCCGTCGAGAATGTTATCGATATTGCGAATACCCAGGTTTCCTCTGAATACCCTGCTGGAACCCCGAAATTTCCCTCGTCGTAAACTGTCAGACGTGGATACGTTTGAGAGGCGCAGGCCTTACAGCACCTAACTCAAAATAGTTGTTTGATTGAATAGAAGCGGGATAAACTTGAAAAAGGAACGTATGTTCTGTATAATCTAGCTTAGCAACTTGCGAAATCCTGAACTAACGGAGATGCGGACATGGACCATAAATTTATTGAGGAACTACGCGAAATCAGCAGAAATGACAAGCGTAGACCCGAATTTCTAATCAAGGGCATGAAAGAAACACTTCAGGAAAGAAAAGAAAAAAACTTTATTGAGAGATGGATTTGGCGACAAAAGAATAAGAAGCGTATCGCGCGGAGATTTAAGTCCTGATAGATCTGACAACGGGACTTCTCAATAGCGGGAGGAGACAAAGTCATGATTGAGCAGCTAATCCCTATGTTGTATGCATATTTAAGAAGATATGCTGTGAATTCAATCAAAAGAGGACCCGTAAAACCATCTTTGTGGTCGGGCCCCCTCTTCTAAGCTTTCTATAAAGCTTTATTCCGTAACACCCAATTCCGCTTGAACTGAGGATCGTCGTGAAAGTAAATACACAGCTACAATGGCGATAGCGACACCGGCTGCTCCAAACCAAGTGATGGAAACCAGCGATATCTGACCTATAACAACGCCACCAATCCCAGCTCCGGCCGCCATTGCAAGCTGCATCGTAGACTGGTTGAGACTCAGCATTACACCGGAAGACTCAGGCACAAGAGTGACCAGATTATATTGTTGAGTAGGTCCAGTCGTCCAGGCTGCGAACGACCACAGAATCAGTAAAGCAAACACTGCGCTTAGAGAGTGTGCGGCAAAAGGAAGTAAAAGCAAGGAAATTACGTGCAGCATTATGCCTCCAAATAATGTAAAGGAAACTCCCTTCCTATCTGCGCTGTACCCACCGATTTTTGACCCAATCAGACTGGCGATCCCGAAGGCAAGTAATACTGAACTTAGCATATCCTCCCCTACACCCGATACATTCAGCAAATAGGGTGAAATGTAAGTATACACAAGTGAATAACCGCCTAGCCAAAAAAAGGTGATGGCCAATCCCAAAGCGACCTCAGGCTTTTTCAGAAGAGCAAATTGCTGTAGCAAAGGAACAGGCTGATCTCCTTTTAAGCGTGGAATCGTCATGGCAATAACAATCAGGGCCACAATCCCTGTCAAAGCGATGCCAAGAAATACCGTTTTCCAGCCATATGCAGAGGATATCATTCTTCCAACCGGAATTCCAATAATCAGCGAGGCCGTAAAGCCCATAGTGACTGTAGCAATAGAACTAGCCTGCTTGCCGGCTGGAGCGATTTTCGCTGCGATACTTAGGGCCGTAACCACGACCATTCCCGCTCCAAGTGCCATAAGAATACGTGCGGCAATAAACATCCCAAAACCCGGCAAAACAAAGGACAGGACATTGGCAACTGCAAATAATCCGAGTGAATACAGGAGCAGCTTGCGTCTGTCCCATTTAGCGGTTATTGCCATCAGGATCGGCGTGCCAATCGCATAGGCCAGAGAAAAAACGGTAATCAACTGACCTGCAGCAGACACAGTAATTCCCATCGTTATCGCAATCTGATCCAAAATTCCCGAGATAATATATTCGGATGTACCTACCAAAAAACTGACAATTGCCAAGATATATACTTTCCACGTGCTCTGCATTTCCAGGTAACGCCTCTTTTCTTTATTGTTTTTATATTTTTACAAATATCGAAATTAAGACTAAAAAAATTATTTGATCAAGAACGGGGCATATTTCTCTGCTGCTTCAACATTCAAGCTGTAATAAATAAAAGTGCCCTCCTTCCGAAATGTCAGCAGCCCGGATTCTGCCATTTGCTTCAAGTGATGCGATAAAGTCGAAATAGCAACACTATTCAGCTTTTCGCCAAGCGTAGAGCAGCATTGGTCACTTTCCTTTTTTAGCAAAAGTGCTATCTTAAGACGAGTCGGTTCTCCAAGTGCTTTATATATTTTCACAGCTTGCTGCATCTCATTAGTATCTTCCACCCTGTTCAATCCCCTTCTGCTTTGAGGCTTAATTTCGATGTTTGTCGAAATTAAATTATCATAAACATCTACAAAAGTAAACCACTTATTTTAAGGCCACAGCAAATTTCCGATCATCTCATAACAAAATAATCCCCCACCCACAAGGGATGGAGGAAATAACGGTCTAAATTCAATCAATCCACGTGCCAACATTATCACAGAATATTCTAGCTCGCTAAACTTGTTTCAATGTATTTGTAGTGCTTCTCGTCATCAAGTAGCTTTGGATCGTGGGACTTGGCGCCATGTTACATGCACACCAGATAATAACCATTGGACATGGCGTTAATTCGGGCTTGCTGTGGGTCTAACAACAATTTCGTTCACATCTACATCTGCAGGCTGCTCCATGGCATACAGAATGGAACGAGCAATGGCATCCGGGGAAATCGAAATACGACGATACTCTTTCATTCCCTGCTGTGCCTCTTCATCTGAAATGCTATCAGCAAGCTCGGATTCGGTTACTCCCGGTGATACCATCGTCACACGAATATCTCCGCCAACCTCCATACGCAATCCTTCAGAAATCGCCCGAACCGCATACTTCGTAGCGCAATATACAGCTGCCGTTGGGGTTACGCTATACGCTCCAATGGAGGCGATATTGATAAACTGACCAAATCCTTGCTTTTTCATGATAGGAAGCCCTGCCGCGATCCCATGCAAAACACCCCGTATATTTACATCAATCATGCGATCCCATTCCTCTACCTTCAGAGCTTCTAATTTTGAAAGAGGCATCACTCCCGCATTGTTCAAAATGACATCCACACGTCCAAATGTTTTTTCCGCGAACTTAACGAACGCTTCCATCTGCTCCCTCTGAGTCACATCCAGTTGCTGATACTCCGCCGATCCACCTTTTGAACGAATCTCAGAGATAAGAGCTTCCAATCGTTCTGTGCGTCTGGCCCCCAATACCACATGCGCCCCATGGTGAGCAAGTAAGCGGGCAGTAGCTTCACCGATCCCACTGCTTGCCCCCGTAATTGCTACGACTTTCCCTTTAATATTCAACATGATTATCCTCCTTTAGTTTAAAAACCCACTGAAAATTCATACGGATTATTTGTTCACTTGGCGTTGTTTCTGTACCCTTATTATGAAACGATCATGCTTTGAGCTGGTAGAAAAATCAGACCAAATTATTGCCTAATCCTCCAAAGGCACTTAATATGAGTGAAAATAGGCTGCTTTTTAAAGAAGGGATGTGTCACGATGAATGCAACCAAAATAGAGGATTCCACCATGGAAAAACAAGCCGAATTGACAAGGCTCATAGAACGATTTTCCAGTCAGGATGGAGTTCTCGCTACAGCCATACCTTCGCTTCATTTCGTCCGAAGCTCCACTACAACTGTTCCGATTTATCAAGTCCATAAACCCGCCTTATGTATTGTGGCACAGGGCAGAAAAGTCGTAATGCTCGCAGAGGAAAGCTACTATTATGGCACATCCGACTACCTTGTGGTTTCGGTGGATTTGCCGATTTCCGGGCAGGTCATACAAGCTTCAGCAGAAGCTCCTTATTTGTGCCTCCGGCTCAATTTTGATCCTCATCAGGTTTTGGACCTGATCAAAGAATCTGCTTTATCCATAAGTTCAATTCCTGATTCCAGACGAGGCTTGTATGTAAACCAAACCAACCCTCTGCTGCTGGATGCCGTGGTAAGGCTAGTGCGGCTTCTGGACAAACCGCAGGATGTTCCGGTGCTTGCCCCATTAGTCATTCGTGAGATACTGTATAGGATTTTACAGGGAAACCAGGGGGAATCCTTAAAACAACTGGTCATGACCGGCAGCCAATCCCACCGGATCGCAGAAGTTATCCAACGGATTAAGCAGGATTATGATAAGCCATTGCGCATTGAGGAGTTATCCAAACTAGCTAGTATGAGCTCTTCGTCGCTACATCGTCATTTTAAAGAGATTACGGCTATGAGCCCATTGCAATTTCAAAAGCAATTACGCTTGCAAGAAGCCCGTCGCCTGTTGTTATCAGAATCAGCGGATGCGGCAGATGTCGGCTTTCAGGTAGGCTACGAGAGTCCCTCGCAATTTAGCCGTGAATATGCCCGATTGTTCGGCCTGCCTCCCATTCGTGATATTAAGCGCTTGCGCATGGATCAGGATCACCCCACAAGTTGAAAAATGATGAGCGAATCCTTGTCTAGCTAAAGATTTTTGGTGATAACAGAAGGTTAAAAATACAGTAAAAAGCCGCCCCTCTTGTAGAGAAGCAGCTGTTATGGGAATTGCCTTTGGAATTGGGTGGCTTCAACTATGCGATAAGGGCTAGTACGGATCATCCAGCTTTACAAGTAGAGCCCGAATGACTTCCTTTTCCGCCGCAGTAAGCTGTTGTCCCGCCCGCCATTGTTGAATCTCTTTCTTAACTTCCTTTGGCTCTCTATAGCTGAGAGCATACCCAATTCTTGCTATGCATTGTACACGAGTGGATTTGTCCGTCTTTGCCAAAGCTCGGGTCATCGCAGTCTTATCCCTTGTGAATAATTCTCCCATAATGGCAGCATAGCTTTCGCTTAAAGCTCCATCCAATCCGTCAGAAGCCCGGATCACATTAGGAAAGCTTTCCGATGAAATAAAGGCTCGCTGCTTATACAGATATTCGATGACCTCCAAGCTTTGCTTTCTGCTAATCTTGTTAAACGTGTCCCACTGGATACCTGCCAAATGGTCCGTAATGTGATGTACTTTTGCTTCGTCGCTGAGGGATGAATCATTATAAAAGGACAGCACAAGTTCCTCTTTCCTTTGCTGGGTATGCTGCGTATGGAATGCATTTTCCATTGGCTTCCCGGCACTTGTTCCAGACGACGACGAAGTGTCAGTATTCTGTCCCACTGGATTGGAAGTACACCCTACAGCTACCGCCAGCAATAGCGCAGTACAAGCTATAGAAACGAACACGCGACCTTTTGACATGAGCCCACTCTCCTGTCCGGGCAAGAAACGATAGTTACCATTATTCAAAACCCATCCATATCCTACTGCTCCTACGGCTATTCATCAAGCGTTATAATGATGAGAAGAGTCACCTTAAACTTCTAGGTTCAGTCAAGTCCCACCGTAGGCTTGCGAATCATGGATACACTTGATTCCCTGACGATCAGGCGGGGCTCAAATTGGACACGCTCATAATCCCCTGGTGTCTGTTCCTGAATCCGCTTGAGCAGCAGCTCCGTAGCCAATCGTGCCACCTCTTCCCCCATAATGGAAACAGAGCTGATCTGTGGCGTCGTTACCGTTGCCCACAAATTGTTATCAATGCCGACTACAGCAACCTCATCCGGCACTTTGACGCCCAGATCCTTAAAACGGTTGACAATGCCAATCGCCACCATATCGTTAACCGCATAAATAGCATCCGGCATATGCTTCAAGCTATGAAAATAATCGGCTGCACGCAGTCCTGTCTCAAAGGAGAAATCATCGCCAAAATAAACGAGTGAAGGGTCCACATGCTGGAGAGACTGCTCATAAGCAAAGTATCTTTCCTCGATTTTGTCCTTTGCAGCACCTGCGTAAGCGATTCTCGTTCTCCCGATTTTAAGCAAATGCTCCATCACAAGCCGTCCCTCTTGCCGGGCCAGACTGACGATATCCGCTTTGACATTTTCGCCCAGCTTCTTGCCATAATTAATAATGGATACAGGAACGCTGGCCTTGTTGATCAGATCCACCAGCATTTTGGGGTATGCAAGCGGCATTATAATAAGCCCGTCCACATGCAGCTTCTTAACCTCCCGAACCGTTTCAAGCTCCATTCTGGCATTGCCGGCGGTATTAATCTGCACAACACGGTAACCGTGCTGCTTCGCAGCCTGCTCCACGGACCAAGCAATCTCAGGAATGATCGCGTTACGAATATCCGGCACGGCCAGCGCGATTTGGCGTGTCTGACGTACCTTTAAACTCTGTGCAGAGGTGTTGGGTGTAAACCCCATTTCTTCAATCACCTGCAAAATCAAAGCTTTCGTCCTCGGGCTGATGCCCTCACTATCGTTAATAGCTCTGGAGACAGTCGCAATACCGACTCCTGCCCGCTTGGCTACATCCTCTATGGTTACTTTCTTTTGCTCTGACACACCCAAAATCCTTTCACGCTCGGAATCGTTTTCTATCTATGAACATAAACTCTCTAATATAGATATTATACCACAGAATGAGTCTCTAAAAATTGAATTCGTTTTCTTCTAGTCCCTGCTTGACCTGAAGTTCGTGAAATTTCTTTTGTACAAAGCAACGAGTCAAATATAGCACTGTAGTCACAAGTGATTATATTCACAAAAAAATCAAGTGCTTTTTGTATGAATTTGGTTTGACAATGTGTAAAAATTGTGACATATTATTTTTCGGAAACGTTTCCTTATTCATTCACTTTTATAGAGGCAATGATCATATATTCATCAAGGAGATGACAAGACATGCAAGCATTGAGATGGCATGGAGTAAAAGATTTACGTTTGGAAAACATTGAGCAGCCCGCTGCTCTGGCAGGAAAAGTAAAAATTAAAGTAGAATGGTGCGGCATTTGCGGAAGTGATCTTCATGAATATGTAGCTGGACCGATCTTCATTCCCCAAGATGCTCAGCATCCATTGACTGGTGAAAAAGCTCCGATCGTCATGGGACATGAATTCTCTGGACAAGTGGTCGAAATCGGCGAAGGTGTAACCAAGATTCAGGTTGGCGACCGTGTAGTCGTAGAGCCGGTTTTTGCATGTGGAGAATGTGATGCATGTAAACAAGGCAAATATAACCTTTGCGATAAAATGGGCTTCCTCGGTTTGGCAGGCGGCGGCGGTGGATTTTCTGAATATGTCGCAGCTGACGAGCACATGGTCCACAAAATTCCAGAAAGCGTATCTTTCGAGCAAGGAGCTTTGGTAGAGCCTTCGGCCGTTGCTTTGTATGCTGTTCGTCAAAGCCAGCTGAAAGTCGGCGACAAAGCCGTCGTATTTGGCGCTGGTCCTATCGGATTGCTGGTTATTGAAGCGTTGAAAGCTTCGGGTGCATCTGAAATATATGCAGTAGAGCTTTCCGAGGAGCGTAAAGCTAAAGCTGAAGAGCTGGGTGCTATCGTGCTTGATCCTAAGACCTATGATGTCGTGCAGGAGCTGCACAAACGGACCAACGGCGGCGTAGATGTAGCCTATGAAGTCACTGGAGTACCGCCTGTGCTGACTCAAGCGATCGAATCTACTAAAATCAGCGGACAAATCATGATTGTCAGCATTTTTGAAAAGGAAGCTCCGATCAAGCCTAACAATATCGTCATGAAGGAACGCAATCTGACTGGTATTATCGGCTACCGTGATGTATTCCCGGCTGTCATCAGCTTGATGGAAAAAGGATATTTCCCTGCTGACAAGCTGGTGACTAAACGTATTAAGCTCGAAGAAGTGATTGAGCAAGGCTTTGAAGGTCTCCTGAAAGAGAAAAATCAAGTTAAAATCCTGGTATCTCCGCAATCCTAATATAGAAGCAAATTCAGATGTCTGCCCTTATGCAGACATCTTTTTTATAAAAAAATCGCTCCCTCCCTGCGGCATGCGACCGTCAAGAAGAGTAGCGCCTTTTTAATTTTTCTCCAAATTTATTGAATTACACTTTTCAGAACATCGTCAATCATTTGTCCATTCGCAATGGTCCCTGTATACAACCAACTCGAATCTTTGCCAAAATCGTATACATGGCCAGCTTTTACAGCTGGAATTCCCGCCCATACAGGATCTTTTATAATATCTTCTTTACTTACATTTTTGCTGTTCACGATAAAAACATAATCCGCATCCAGCTCTGCCAGCTTCTCCAGTGATAAATTGCTCCAGTTTGCCTTGGCAGTCTTGGAGATTTCCTGTACGACCTGGGGAATCTTGAAGCCCAAGTCCTTGTACAATACATCACCGCTGGATAGACTCTGGTTCACGACATACACGTTTTTATCCGTTACCCACAAGGCTGCTACGGTTTTTTGTCCAATCGTCTGGCTCAGTTTGGCCTTGGCCTCTGCCGCCTTTTTGTCATAGCTGCTTAATGCCTGCTTCGCTTCACTGCTCTTATTCAGCACCTCACCCACGGTCAACAGCTCTTGACGCCAATCGTTATTCATATTACTGCCTACAACATAGGTAGGAGCGATTTTAGAGTATTGATTATATTTGTCGCCCTCTACCATGCTCGCACTGTCCATAATGATTAAATCAGGCTTGAAGTTCAGAACGGCTTCAAATGGAAGGTCAGAAGCGATGGTAGGAACATCCTTCAGTTCTTTTTGCAAGTAACCCTGTACCGAATTTTTACCTACCGACCATTGAGCTACGGGTTTAACACCCAGTGCAACCAGATGATCCTCCAGATACGAAGCAATCACACGCTGAGGCTGAGCCGGAACCTTCACCTCATGCCCAAGTGCATCTTTCAGCACCCTTTCTTGTGATGTCTGCTCCGCTGCTGTATTGTTGCTCCCTTGGCTAGTACCTTCCGTTGCCGCAGGACTGGATGTGCCTGAGCAGGCGCTGAGCAGCAGGGTAAAACTAAGCAATAAAATAAATGCCATGGAATGCCTTGCGTTTCTATTCATTCGTAAAATCCCTTCATCATAGTTTTGATAATGATTATTATCCTCAATAACAGTATGCAGGGTGCCACTTATCGAATCAATGGAACATTCGGACATGCTTAATGGATTATCCAGACGTGTATTTCTCACTAAAGCAGATGAATATAAGCTGTTCCGATAATGAACCGGTGATACACCGATATATTTTTTGAATGCCCGACTAAAGAAATAGCCATCCGGGTACCCTACACTCCCAGCAATATCCTGTAAAGTGGCATCCGTCTTCCGTAAAAGCTCCTTCGCCTTAACCATCCGCAGCTGGATCAAGTACATAATCGGGCTACAGTCCGTTTGTTTTTTAAATAATCGGGTAAGGTGTCTAGGACTGCATTCCAATAATCCGGCCAAACTTCCAGCGTTATGGACTCCGCATAATGAACCTGCATAAATCAAATCGCCTGTGTCACGACATCCCGCGTGGAGGTTCGAGCCTGCGGTTCCTGCAATTGGCGTATACATTCATATGCAAAATCATAGAACCGACCCTGAGCCTGAATCTTGGATAGCGCCTCTTGATCCTGCCATGCACTACATATCCTGAATGTGATGTATCCTTCCAATCACCAGCCAAGCGCACGCTACCCTGCAGTACAAAAACAAAAGCATGCGCTGGAAGACGATACGGTCGAAACAGCTCTACCGATTCCAGTCGAATGTGCCGGACATCCATGACACGGATCGACGAATGGAGCCATACGGACAGAAGCTTGTTCAGCTCATCAGCTTCATGTCCCTTGCTCATCCCGGTGTGAGAATCTGTCTGCTTTTGCCGATCCTGCTTCACGTATCAAAGCCTCCGCTTCATAAATATCATACTTTTTTTCCAAACCAACCTCATTATATATCATCTTTTTCTGTGTCTACCATGAGACAATTATTTCTGCGCGAAACAAGGCGAATATACCATTTCCATGGTACAATTTGTATAAATACAATATTTAAAATACATAGGGGGTTTGACAGCATGAGCGGTTCCCACATGGTATTGAGTACAGGAGCTAATGCACCTTTCGGTAAAGAGGATACAGTGCGGGTCACCATTACATGGAAGCATGCACCAGCTGAACTGGATGTTAGTTGTTTTATGGTAGGAGCAGACGGAAAGGTTTCCTCAGATGATTATTTCATTTTTTACAATCAACCTGCTGACCCGCATGGACATGTACGGTTACAGCGTCCGAACGACAAAACCACTGAATTTACTATAGCACTCAAAGAACTGGAACGAACTGGAGTGGATAAGTGTGTGTTTGCCGCCACATTGGACGGTCCAGGTACTTTTGCCGATGTGGTCGGCTGCTCTCTTACTGCTCAAGGCAAGCAATCCCATATCACCTACAGTATCACCGAGGCTACTAGTGAGACATCGCTTGTGCTTGCAGAGGTGTATCGCCATACGTCTGGCTTCAAGCTTCGCGCAGTTGGGCGTGGTTTCAACGGAGGACTGAAGCCGCTTGCCGAGGCTCATGGGGTTACCGTGGAAGAAGGGGAGCCGTCAGCAGCACCGCCGGATACTGTACAGTCCAATATATCTGATACTAGACCGAATACAGCGAATGCCAAAGCGGAGATGGAGGCTTCCTTTCCCGGTAGCGGAAAAATTAATTTACTTAAGCAGAGTGTCCAAATTTCACTCAAAAAAAAGCAAATAGACCGTGAAAAAGCACGAGTAGCGGTTGTATTCGACGCTTCTGACTCTATGTCTAAACTTTATACGGGTGGAACCGTGCAAAAAGCCTTCGAACGTGTGTTGGCTGTAGCCATCTGTATGGATGATGACGGTGAAATGGATGTATGGTTTTTTGCGGACAGAGCCAAACGGACACCAAGCGCCACAGAACAAAATTACGAAAATTACGTTAAACGAACTTATCCCAAGCCTCGTTTGTTTGGAGTAGGATGGGGCAACAATGAGCCTGAAGTAATGAAGGATATCATACTTAAATATACAAAGGAAGATCCTAACAATACGATCCCTACCTACGTTATCTTTTTCAGTGACGGAGGTGTCTATGAAACGGAAAAAATATCAAATTTGCTAATCGAGTGTTCTGGAACCCCGATTTTCTGGCAATTTGTTGGTCTTGGTAATGCCGATTACGGAGTCCTTCAAAAGTTAGATGATCTGCACGGTCGCGTAGTAGATAATGCAGATTTTTTTGCCTTGGATGACATCGACTCCGTGACAGACGCAGAATTGTACGACCGTCTGCTGAACGAGTTCCCAGGATGGCTCAAACAGGTACGAGCTAAGGGAATATTGCGGAGCTAATTCCTCGCCGCAGTGCGAAACCGCGTCAGATTAACACATCTCCATGCCCCCCTGCATGATCACTTAAAATATCATCAAGTTGAGCAATAAGAGGCACAATGGCCGCTGATAAAGCAATCCTCAGCGAAATCATTCTGCCTCTGTTTTTCTTCAGTTTGTCCTCTATCCATTTCAATCTCTCTATCAGATCCTATTTCTTTCATTTCCTAATCGTTAATTTTCATGTAGTATAAGTCTAATTGAAGTAACCCTGTTTGGGCTATGCTGAAGCTATACACTTTATAAAGGAGGATTTCAGATTGAAATCAAATGAAGCAACTTTGCACAAAAAGCTGCGCCCTAGGCATATTACCTTTATGGCTATGGGCGGGGTCATCGGGACCGGTATCTTTAAAGGAAGTACCGAAACGATTAGCTTGGCAGGACCTGGAGTTATTTTATCCTATGTCTTTGCAGGGCTTTTGCTTCTGGTCGTTATGGGAGCAATTGCCGAGATGGCCACCGTCTATCCTAACATGAATATGAAGGATTTTATTCGTAAAGCGTTTGGAGAACGGCTTTCCTTTATCATCGGCTGGCTGTATTGCTTCATGTGGCTGGCTGTCTGTGTCATCGAGGTCATCGCAGCGGGAAGCTTCCTGCAATACTGGTTTCAGGATGTTCCCTTATGGGTACTCAGTTTAGCAAGTGCGGCCTTCATTATCATCGTTAATATGCTGAGTGTCGGAGGCTTCGGGGAGCTGGAATTTTGGCTTGCAGGGATTAAGATTGCCATGATTATCATCTTTATCGCCTTGGGTGGCTGTATACTATTCGGCATTATCCCCACGGAAACTCCACCTTATCTGAGCAATTACGCACAGCATGGGGGATTTTTACCCAATGGCTGGCTGGCTATTTTTTCGGCACTGCTGGTAGTTACCTTTTCCTATGGAGGGTCCGAGCTCATTGGTCTGACGTTAACGGAGACCGAAAATCCGGAAAAAGTGCTGCCTAAGGTAGTTAAAAGCTTTATTTTGCGGGTTGTCCTGTTTTACACCTTGCCGATCCTCATTATTTGTGGCTTGATTCCCTGGAATCAGCTGGATGCGAATACCAGTCCGTTTGTACAGGTACTGTCTTCGGCAGGGCTTCAAGGCTCGGCCCATGTCATGAACTTTATCCTGATCACTGCCGTACTGTCTGCCGCCAATTCGGGGATTTACGGTGCTACACGCATGCTGCATTCACTGGCCGTCAATGGGGAAGGGCCTAAATCACTCGCCCGCGTGTCTTCAAACGGAGTTCCAATAAACAGTCTCAAACTGTGCGCCGTGGTTCTGATTGTCGGTTCCATGGTTGCTTATATTGCTCAGGATGGACTGTTCCGCATTTTGATGGCCGTGCCTGGCTTTGTTGTGCTGCTCGTCTGGAGTTGTATTTGCTTGTCCCAGTTGAAACTACGCAAATCTTATCCCATAGAGCCCAGCTTCAAAATATGGGGGTTTCCTTATATCACCGCAATAACCGTCGGATGTCTGTGGGTGATTGCACTCCTGTTCCTGCTTGACCCGCAAAATCGGATCAGCATCAGCGTATGTGTGGCTTTCATGGCATTCTTGATCGTCTGGTCTTTGGTGAAGTTCCGGAGAAAGCAGGCGTAAGCAGCTCATGATTCAATCGTATCTGTTTCCTGTTTCATATGCTTTTCTGGCGTTTCCTTTTGCTGCGCTATTGTTTACACTGCCTTTTCTTATTGTGCAGTATCGAAGACATGGCTATATTCACAAGGCTAGAGCATGGCTGCTTTACCTGATGCTTTTATACTTGATGAACGCCTTCTTTTTGGTCATTTTACCGCTTCCGTCATCGCGTCATAACGCAGCATTAGCTGGAGGAGCGTTGCAATTAATACCCTTGCAATTCATTCACGACATTATAAGAGAAACGTCTGTCTCACCTGCTCATCCCTCCAGCTATCTTCATTTATTGAAGGAGCGGGCTTTCCTGCAAGTGGCTTTTAACGTTCTTATGACCGTACCATTTGGCATGTTCTTGCGTTATTATTTCCGTGCACGATGGGGATGGTGCCTGATTCTATCCTTTGCCCTGTCCCTCTTCTTTGAGATAACGCAATTGACAGGACTGTACGGATTTTTTGACCATGCGTATCGCGTGTTCGATGTGGACGATCTGATGGCTAATACATTGGGCGGTATGCTGGGCTTTCTGTTGGGCGAATGGTTCTCACGCTTTCTTCCCCGCTTGGAGCATCTGGACAAGCATTTGGACATTACGACCAAGCGGGTGTCCTATACCAGACGGGGCGTAGCCTTTTTCGTCGATTCTATCGTTTGGATCGGGCTACTCGGGATTATGGAATCCTTGCATGTGTCTGCTGCTTTCTGGGTGTCCAGCGGAGTGTACTTTATGATCGTCCCTTACCTGACGAATGGGAAAACTCCAGGGAAATGGCTGGTGCGTATTCATATTACAGGGACCGGAAAACGAATTTCCCTGTGGGAGCTCATCAAGCGCTACAGCCTATTGTACTGGTTATATTTCGGGCTTAACTATGTGCTGGGTGGACCTGTGCTGTGGTCCCAAGTGTCTCCTTGGGTGAGTGTTCTGATCAGCCTTTTGCTGTTGGTGATGAACGGATGGTTCTTTTTCCATCTGGTCATACGCCTATTCAAGAAAGGTCCGTTATTTTACGAGGAGCTTAGCCATACTTCACATCAAATTATATGGCCCAAGCACTATCACCCTCCTCAGAGTGACACTGCTGACCCTGAATAGATGTCGGGAGAGAATACAGTAAAAAGAACCCTGAAAGACTGATAACGTCATCAAGCCCCGGATCTTCGTTGTATCAGGCATAAAAAAACAGGCGAAACAAAGGAATGTCCTTTGTCCGCCTGTTTTTTTATTTTGCGTATAGATGTTTGTTCGTTTCCCTTATTTCCACTGGGCAATCTGATCAATAGGCAAACGTGTAGACGGATGGCCCTCGTCGAGTCCTTTACCCATGGAAATGAGCATGACAGGGACATAACGATCTTTGTCCAGACCAAAAGCTTCAGCAATTTTATCCTTTTCATAGCCACCGATAGCGTTGGTGTCGTAGCCATGAGCGCGTGCCACCAGCATCAGCTGCATGGATACCAGACCACCGTCGATGAGGACCGTTTCTTTGTTCACAACTGGATCAAGCGCTGCAAAATGGGCTGCCACTTTTTCTTGTTGCATTTCTTTAATGTCTTGTGGCATATAGCCCAATTCTACAGCTTCTCCAAAAATTTGTTCAAAATTGTCAAAATTGTTCAAATCCCCAAATACCGCAATCACTGCCGAAGATGTCTCCACTTGACGTTGGTTGAAACGAGCCAATGGCGCCAGTGTTGCTTTACCTTCAGGGCTGTCAATCACGAGGAAACGCCAAGGTTGCAGGTTAATGGAAGATGGTGCGCGTGTAGCTTCCGTCAAAATCTCAGTCATTTCCTCGCGGCTGATCTTCACGGACGGGTCGTATACTTTTACCGAACGGCGTCCCAGTGCAATTTCTTTAAAATCATTCGTTTTTACAATATTGGATGTATTCGTATTATTCATTCAAGTCTCTCCTTATTCCCTACGGGATATAATATTATGGAATTTCAGTCAGTCCATATCGGATATGTGACCATTCATGATTCGCAGCATATCAGCTAGCTGATGCCGCTCAGCCTCGTCGAAGCTCTGGAGCAGCCGATCTACAAACTGCGAACGCTCCTGTCTGAAGGTGATAATGCGCTCACGTCCATAATCAGTCAGGCTTACCAAGGTAATTCTGTTGTCCTCGGGCTTGGTGCGTCGTGTGACCATAGCATTCGCCTCAAGCTGCTTCAAATGGCGGGTCACGGCTGCCCCGTCGATACCAATCTCTTTTTGCAGCAGGGTTTGACTAATCTCCTCCACCTGATACAACTTGCACAACAGCTGTAATCTGGATGCGCTGATGCCTGCACAACGCTCAAACTTGCAGCTAATCTCTTTATTCAGCAGCAACAGCATGTCAAAAATAGACTCAGCCTCAGATGATGTTGGGGTGATAGCAATCCCTCCTCCGTAAAATATCGCTGGGCTTTGTGATACAACCGTTGATCTATCAATCATTGATCTATCAAGTAATATACATCCTCCTTAAAAATAAATCAAGTCCCTGAGAAAAATAAAGTAACTCTTTTCAAATAAAGCTGAGCACCCCCGTAAGGAACACTCAGCTTTATTTTTTATTTGCTTGCTTATTCAATATACGTGTACTCGCTTATTTCTCTGCAAGTTTCCTAGGCTGCCACTTGAGTTAGACAATCCCGTGGGATAGCATCGCGTCAGCCACACGAACAAATCCTGCGATATTCGCACCGACAACCAGATTGCCCGGAACGCCGTATTCCTCAGCCGCCTTCACGCTGTTAGCATAGATATTTTTCATAATATCATGCAGCTTGGCGTCCACTTCCTCAAAGCTCCAAGACAGACGCATGCTGTTCTGAGACATTTCGAGCGCCGAGACCGCAACTCCGCCTGCATTGGCAGCTTTGGCTGGTCCAAACAGCACTCCATTGTCCAAAAATACTTCAATCGCTTGCAGCGTGGATGGCATATTCGCACCCTCGCCTACAGCTTTTACGCCATTGCTCACCAGCAGCTGTGCTGCATGCTCGTCAATTTCGTTCTGTGTAGCGCATGGCAATGCGATATCACACGGAATCGACCAGATGCCGGAGCAGCCTTCTGTATAGATTGCGCCTGGACGCTCTTGGATATACTCGCTAATCCGCAAGCGATTTACTTCTTTAAGCTGCTTCACCAGCTTCAAGTCAATACCTTCGGGATCATAGATATAACCATTGGAGTCACTACATGCCACGACTGTAGCACCGAGCTGCTGTGCTTTTTCAATCGCATAAATGGATACATTCCCCGAACCCGACACGACAACGCGTTTTCCCTCAAAGGATGTGCCTTGGGCATGCAGCATTTCATTTACAAAATACACACAGCCATAGCCAGTCGCTTCTGTACGCGTAAGACTGCCGCCGTAGTGAATTCCCTTACCTGTCAGGACGCCGCCTTCATGTCCACCACGTATCCGCTTGTACTGTCCAAACATGTAACCGATCTCACGCCCGCCTACACCAATATCCCCTGCCGGAACGTCGGCATCCGGGCCGATATATTTGTACAGCTCGGTCATAAAGCTTTGTGTAAAGCGCATGACCTCGTTATCCGATTTCCCTTTAGGATCAAAATCCGAACCGCCTTTGCCACCACCGATAGGAAGGCCCGTCAATGCATTTTTGAAAATTTGCTCGAATCCCAAAAACTTGACGATTCCCAGATACACGGATGGATGGAAGCGAATTCCCCCTTTATAAGGACCAATCGCACTGTTAAACTGTACGCGGAAGCCACGATTGACCTGTACATTCCCTGCATCATCCACCCAAGGTACACGGAAGGTAATGACACGCTCCGGCTCCACCAGCCGCTCCAAAAGCCCCTGCTGCATATACTTGGGATGCTTAGCCAGCACCGGGACCAGCGAATCCAGTATTTCCTTGACGGCCTGATGGAATTCATTCTCATGAGGATTGCGCGCGATAACCTTCTCAAAAACGGACTGCACATATTCGGCTGCTGCCTGTTGACTCTGCTCTGTACGGATAATGGTCACTTTTCAATACACCCCTTTATGATTAGCCCCTCTGTTAGATGATAGACGACTTGATCCTGCATCTGTGAGAGTGGATCTTTATGTATTCATAAAATTTAGTTAACTATACATGATTTTTTATATAAATACATCTGATTTGCTTATAAAAAATTTTTGTCTCCTTCATTAAATAACTCTATAAACCTGTCATTCCCTGTTATATTCCTAAAGCTAAATCCCTTGATTTACGGGCTTTTTTCACGATTTTCACATATTCTATACCTCACTCCATATGGGACAATTATGTGAACGAATGAAGCTAACTCTCAACTTAGACAGGCGAAATCATACCGTATATCATTTCCTCTATTTCTGTGGACATACAGCCTATCCGGCAAATGTGGAGGTAACAAAAAGAGGCCGCGCACAGGGCGTAGCCTCTTTTCCCCATCCTAATTAGGATGTAACTCAGCATTGAAATGTTCTTCTACACATAAAAGGCTTCAAGCTGACGCACAATTTCTGCCTCGTCATGCTCAACCACCTGCTGGTGCTGCGGCTTGGAGAACAATTGTTCAATTTGCGCCGGGAACTCCTGCTTAATGTCCACCAGACGGATCGCTTCATCGAATTTGGCCGGATGCGCTGTCGCAAAGGTCACACATACTTCGTCCGCGCCATTATACGCCTCATACGCGGCAATACCGCAAGCCGTATGCGGGTCCAGCAAATAATCGTATTCGGCTTTATACTTTTTGATCAGCTCCAGACACTGCTCATTCGAAGCACCAAGCGCTTCAAAATCCTGCTGTACCCGTTTCAAATCCTCTGCACCGATCACAATCCGTCCCTCGGTTTTGAGGTTATTCATGTATTCAGATACCTTGGATGCATCCTCTCCGAGGAAATAGTACAGGTATCTTTCGAAATTGCTTGCCACCTGAATGTCCATGGAAGGACTATGCGTGCTTTTGAAGTCGCCTGGCTTGTACTCACCTGTTTTCACAAAGCGCTCCAAAATATTATTTTCGTTCGTTGCAATAATCAGCTTATGGATCGGCAAGCCCATTTTCTTCGCAAGAAAGCCGGAAAAGATATTGCCAAAGTTGCCGGATGGCACGCTGACATTGATCTTCTTCGTACCCGCTGACTCCTGGGCCCGGAAATAGGCATAGAAGTAATATACCGTCTGCGCCAAAATACGTACAAAGTTAATCGAATTAATCGCACGCAGATGATGTTTGCCTTTGAAGTCCAAATCTGCAAACAGGTCCTTGATGACTTTTTGACAATCGTCAAAGTTTCCTTTTACGGACAGATTCAGTACATTCTCATCGTCTACCGTCGTCATTTGCAGTTCTTGTACCTTGCTCACTTTTTGATGCGGATGCAAAATGCAGATTTTGATGCCTTCCTTGCCACGCACGCCCTGAATGGCTGCCGCTCCCGTATCGCCTGAGGTTGCACCCAAAATGTGAATGATCTCATTCTGCTTTTTGGACACGTAGGAATAAAATTCACCCATAAATTGCAGCGCCACATCCTTGAACGCAAACGTAGGTCCATGGAACAGCTCCAAAATAGACAGGGAATCGTTGATCTTCTTCACTGGCGTAACTTCCGGGTGACGGAAGCTCGCATAACTGCGCTCCACCAGTTGTTCCAAATCTTCACGAGGAATCTCATCATTGATATACAGCGCAAAAACTTCCAGCAGCAGCTCTCTGTAGCTCAATGTTGCCCATTGCTCCAAAGTAGCTGCCGACACGGTCGGAATCTGCTCCGGTACCATCAGACCTCCATCGTCAGCTAACCCCATGAGTACGGTATCAATAAATCCCTTGGCTTCTACGCGACCTCTAGTGCTTATATATCTCATATACATCCCCCAATAAAAATTCAATTCGAACCTTTTTTCGAATATATTATTGTCTATAATACCCTGTCGCGGTGCTGTAACCAAGCCTTTTTTTCATATTTCAAAGACTTTCTCCTACTTTACCATACCCTGATGCATCAGGCATCTGTAATCGTCAGGCAATCGAGACGTCAAAAACAGGCCGTAAATCTGGAAAAAGGAAGGCTGCTTCAGTCATCAGGAGCCTGAAATCGAGAGTGCAGCCAGTTTGAGCGAAGGGGAGGTGCAGCTTCCCGTAAAACGCAAATCGTTGCCAACTTCCTCTACCTGCTGCAATACGTCAAAAAAGTTGCCCGAGACGGTAATCTGATTGACCGCTCTGACCACTTGCCCCTGCTCAATCCAGTATCCCAGACAAGCCAGCGAAAAATTACCGGACGCCGTATTCGTACCCGCATGCAGTCCTTGCAGCTCGACGATCATCAACCCACGATCCGTCTTGCGGATCATGTCCTCCAACGTAGAGGTGCCTGGTTCCACATACAGATTATGATACGACACACCAATTTTACCGTTATAGCCGCCCTTGGAAGCATTAGAGGTACTTTCCACCCCAGCCTTGCGGGCCGTCTTGCGGTTATGGAAATACGTCTGTAGTTCTCCGTCCTTGATGATCTCGTTGCGGCGCGTCGCACTGCCTTCGGCATCAAACGTGCTGCCTGCCGGAACATTCTCCATTAGCGGATCATCAATCAGCGTAATGCGCTCGCTTGCCACCTTTTGCCCCAGTTTCCCAGCCAATCGCGAAAAGCCTTTATCCACCGACTCCGCTGAAAATACCGTCGTATACGCAGCCAGCAGTTGCGCTGCTGCATCATGACGGAAAATGACCGGATAGTTATCCGATTGAATCGTGTGAGCCCCCAAACGGGAAACAGCCTCTTGTACCGCCCTGTGCGCCACATCTGCAATATCGATATCTTCCACACTCCGCAGGGAATAATCATGCCAGCCCCCGGTAACGGTCTCATCATGTTCTGTTGCGATGACGTATACATATGCGGTCGCCAGACTTTTGCGGCGATGGCAATGCAATCCCTTTGTATTAACAATCAGGACCTCATTTTCACGAATGCTGACCGAGCAATGCCGAGCCATTACAATCCGTGGATCTGCGGCAAGCGCTGTGCGCTCCATTTCTAGCGCCGCTTCGATAAGTATCTCGGGAGCCGTGTCGGCTAGCTCGACGGTATAGGCAGGCTGCTCAGGGTAGCTTTCAGAGCCCTCGAACAGCTCATCCTGCTCCTCGCTCTCCAATATATCTGCGTTGCTGCGGGCTTCTTCCAATAAAAAGTCGATCACGTCAGGCTCCAGCTTCTCCGTAGAGGCATAGCCCATTTTCCCGTTAATGACGCCCCGAAAGGAAAGTCCACCATTTTCGACGATTGTATATTGGTCAATTTCTCCCTTCAACACCTTTACCGAGGTAGAACGTCCATTCACATAGTAGATTTCCATATCCGCGTAGCCGATTTCCCGTCCCTTCGTGAACAACGCTTCCTGAAATTGCTGAATATTCATCGCTTATTCCCCCTTCCGTCCGCCGACGGTCATTTCAGACACGCGAATCGTCGGCTGTCCACAGTTGACCGGAAGACTTCCGCTGACCGAGCCGCACATGCCCTGACCATGATCTAGATTGTTGCCGACCATATCAATATTTTGCAGGGTTTCAATTCCCTTTCCGATCAGCGTTGCCCCTTTGACTGGCTCGGCAATCTTACCGTTGCGAATCATATACGCCTCTTCAACTGCAAAATTAAAATCGCTCGTTGAAGTATTCACCGAACCGCCGCCCAGCGATTTGGCATAGATCCCGTACTCCGTATTGGCAATGATTTCTTCACGAGTGGACTCTCCATTCGCAATAAACGTATTGTTCATACGGGATGCAGGCGCGAATTTATAGGATTGTCTTCGTCCTGATCCCGTCGCAGGCACACCCATCTGGCGCGAGCCCATGTGGTCGATCAGATATCCTTTTAAAATGCCGTTCTCGATCAGTACGTTGCGCTGTGTCGACGCTCCTTCATCATCGATATTGAGCGAGCCCCACGCGTTGGGAATCGTTCCGTCATCCACAGCCGTGACGAGCGGTGAAGCCACCTGCTGCCCGATTTTATTCGCAAACACGGACGTTCCATGGGCCACCGCCGTAGATTCCAGCCCATGTCCACAAGCCTCGTGAAAAAGCACGCCCCCAAAGCCATTCTCAATCACGACAGGCAGTCTGCCGCTGGGTGCATATCCCGCTTTGACCATCGTGGACGCAATACGGGCGGCGTGTCTCGCATTTTCTTCGATATTCAGGTTCTCAAGGAATTCGGTTCCTGCGTACGCTCCCGGCCCGCGAAAGCCGGATTGTCTATGCTCCCCAGCCGTCGCAATAGCGCTTATTCTCATGCGTGTATACGTGCGGGTATCCTCCACCAGTAGTCCATTGCTATTGGCGATCAGTACGTTCTGGATCGAGTTGCTAATCCCAATAGAGGTTTGCGTGATGGAAGGATCGTATTGGCTTGCCGCCTCATGCGCCCGTCTCATCATGTCGATCTTGGCGCGTTTCTGTGAACCGTCAGGAATGATCGCAATCGGATGTTGGTTAGGAATCGTATGGGGATGGAGTGTAATGGTGTGTGTACCTGGTGCTCCACCTCCGCGAATGGCCCTGGCGGCAGATTTGGCCAGTCTAATGAGGCTTTGTTCGCTCAAGTCACTGGTGTAGGCATACACCGAAAAATGCTCCTTCATGATCCGAATGCCAATTCCAAAATCCCGGCCTGACAGCGCCGTATCCACGACGCCTCCGGTCATGCCCAATTGTCCATTGGTGCGGTCCTCGACGAACACCTCTGCAAAATCTCCACCCGTCTCCAGCGCGGCTTGCAGCATATCCTGAATCTGTGTTGGATGTATCATCACATTCCTCCTCGTTTTTGCCATGTTTCCTATTGTACGTTTAAGCGATCAAGATAATATGCGGGTTCATGTTTATTTCCCATAACTTTACTATACATGATGTTGGGAGTGGGTGTAACCATCCGGGTGGTGTGTTCGGTGTTTGGGTGGAGTGAAGATTTATTGGCGGGGATTGGGGAGGGGAAATGAGAAAACCCGATCAGACCGTGAAAGGCCATGTCGGGTTATTTCAGCAAATTGATTACTGGGTGGATTGAGCAAGTATGTGCATCTTAGGTCGCTACGTGGACGGATCATTCTTCCGGTCGCTGTTGCCCCCAGATTTTTTTGATTATAGTTTAATGGTAAAAATCCGGTGAAGGTTATACTTACGAAGCAGCTTTCCTACGGAAAGCTTTCAGCCGAACGCTCCGCTTCTTCAAAACGATTCCGTCCCCTCCGCTGCTATGCTTGGGTTTGCTTCATTTTGTTTGCTAAAATACTTTTTTTCAATCGAACTTTAAACAGTTCTCTGCGCAAATCTAGTTCCATGATATGAAGATGGTCGGCCGCTTCTTTGACGGTTTCCATGTGAAGTACGCTTGCCTTTTGAGAAATAATAGCCAGCGCATCCCAAATGAGCTTTGTGCATGTTTTAAGTCTCTCTATGTGTTCGTCTTCTTGCTGTACCAAGCTCTCGTATTCTTTAGCTGTATTTTCAGATGAGTTTGTATGTTCCATGCTCTTTAGTATCTTAGGTTGGGTATCCAAGTTATCATCTCCTTTTTATTCAAAGTGTAGCAAAGGATGATGCTGGATGTGGTACGTGAATACGTAGCAATGAGAGAATAATAGATAAGATTATTAGAACAATTTAGTATACAAGATAAAATAAGACTACTAAACATTCAAGATAAGTGATTATATCAAACTTAGAAGCTATATAATTACAACTAAATGAATAATATTATCTCGACACCCTAAACCTCTCTGCACTGCTCTTCAGTCAGTCGCTACATTACGGATTAACCCCCTAAGTTTGGACACTAACTCTCTCTTGCTCATCGAGACTTCGTTTTTGAAATTATACACGAACTTCTCGGATCGGAATCGGTTTTATCTGGTTTTTCTCATAAAACTGAGACGGCGACAAATCGCAAATGCCGGAATGAATTCTTCGTTCATTATAAAAATGAATGAATTCCGTGACGGCTTCATAAGCTTCGCTGTACGTTTCAAAGTCGTAGCGAGCCAAGCATTCATCCTGCATTAACCTATGAAAAGATTCAATATGTGCGTTCATATTCGGTGTTCGTGGAGGAATGCGTTCATGCTCCACTCCAAAGCTTTTACAGGCAGCTTCAAACCCATGAGAAATAAACTGAGGGCCATTGTCTGAACGAATCACAGGTTTGGTTTGCACCTCAAATAATTGTCTCTTAAACAAGGCCGTTTGTAACGTTCGGATCACATCTTTGGCCTCGCACCGCAATCCTATATGGTAAGCAACCACAGAACGGTCGTAAACATCGAGGCAAGACTGAATGAAGAAAAATCGGTCTTCTCCTGCAATATAACCGTACTTAATGTCCGTCTCAAACCGTTGGTTCGAATTCGTAATCATCCGATTTCGTGCCAGTTTCCGTGGGTAAGATGAGTTCACTTTTCGCTGTGGTCGCAGGATGTTCAATTCTCTGCACAATCGGTAGACCTTCTTTTTGTTAATAATTAGGCCATCATCTCGGCGTAAAGCGACGGTTAATTTTCGGTATCCATACGCATGGCCGTCTGCAGAAATCAACTCCATAATCCGTTCCATAATCTGAGCATCCGGTACTTTTACGCCGTCCGAACGCAGCGAATATCCTGGCTTTTGTCGTCCCCTACTTGCTGTTTTCTCGATCAATTTTCTATTTTTATGGTAGTAGTAACTAGATCTCGGGATGTTGGCCAGTCGTAGCATAAGCGTGACGGCATATCCTTCACAAATGTAGTGTTCTGCTACTTCAACTTTTTCAGCAAATGAGGGTTTTTCTTTTTTATCAAGTCACGCAGTATCGCAATCTCTAGTGCCTGTTCACCCAGTAGTTTCTTCAATTGATCATTTTCTTGGGAAAGCACTTTGGAATCTAGTCCATGTATGGTTTCCAGTGAAGTTTCACCATATTTACCTTCTTCAAATTCCTTTACCCAACGGTGAAGCATATTGACGGCAATTTCATATCTCCGGGCTACAGCTGCCTTATTCCCGGTTTCGATGGCTTCCTTGACGATTTGGCGTTTAAATTCTCTAGAATGTTTATTTCGTGTCATTTTCTCAGCCCCTTATCACTAGTAGTGTAATCCATATACACTCTTAGTGTCCAAGTTCACTAAGGGGCTAAAGAGGATAGTATACAGTAAAAGTATAGCTGGCTCTTATTATGTAACAATATCGTAAATTAGTTTTTACTGGTGGCTCCTAACACATCTTTAAGGGCCACCAGAATTTCTATTACATCATTTCAGCAAACTGTCACGCTTAATACACTTTACCAAAAAAATGATTGCATTTATTCTCCACTAAAGCTTTTGGCCCATTCAGCAACCCTCCGACTACTTTCTTCTTCTGATAGATCCTCGATCCTAGTCATAATAGACCATCTTACTCCAAAAGGATCCAATATACTTCCGAATCGGTCACCTGAAACAAAGTTTGCAACCTTTTCCCTTACTTTTGCTCCTCTTGCTACCGCATTTTCAAATACCTGATCAACATTCATTACGTAAATTCCCAAAGAATAACACGCATTGTCTCCATCTGGCGGCAAGACCAATTTATACGTCGGATTCGCTGCTCCCAGTTGCAAAAAACCATTTCCAAAATCTAATTCCGCATGAACAATGATTTTATTGCCATTCTCATCAGGATATTCGGTAATATCCTTAACCCTTGCATTGAAAACCGTTTTATAGAACTCTATTGCTTCAGAAGGATTCTTCACTGTTATAAATGGGGTAATAGATGTAAAGCCGTTGGGTATTCCATTCTTTGTATATTTACCTGAAACTCCCATATATTCTCTGCTTTCAGTCATTTTAACTCCTCCTTTAAATGATCGTAACAGTTCAGTTTTATGCTTATACCTTTATTGGATTGAATTCATCAACTCATAGTAATATTTGGATGCGCGAGTCTTATTTAGATTATACCACGCTTCTAATGTTTTAGAAGAAAACACACCCAGAGCTTTCAAAACGTGTACGGAAAATTCCAACGGAGCTGTTCCAGATGCAGTGATCAGTTTTCCATCCGTTATAGCAGACTCCATTTTGTAATATTTTTCGCCCGTGTATGTGGGACAGGTCATTTTGAGGTATTCCAGATCATTGCTTGTATGCCAACGTGAATTCAGCAATCCTGCCTGGGCAAGTCCTATGGTAGCACCACAAATCGCTGCAACCCATATACCTTCCTCTAAGCACCTCTCCACAATTTTTAAGATGGGTTGGTGAATGGTTTCTGTCCATGTATTTCCACCGGGTAAAATCAATGTATCTGTGCTCTCAATGCTGCACTCATCCAGTTTGATGTCAGGCAGGATTTTCAATCCGCCCATGGTAGTTACAGGGGTCTTTTCAATTCCCACAGTAACTATTTTGGATGGAATCAGCCCCTTCTTATAATATCTCCCCGAGTTCAGTTCGGCAGTTAAGTAACCTATTTCCCAGTCTGCCATGGTGTCAAACACATAAAGATATACCGCACTATTCATTTACAGGTTCTCCTTATTTTATAATTTATCAAGTGATACCAACCCTCAGTAATCCATGATTATCCTCATTATAAAAAAGCTTCACTGACATCTGCTGTCAGTGAAGCTTTTAACGTTGATAATATTCCATTAACTCCGACGCAACAGCAACAAGCTTTTTCTTCAAACTCTGTGGTTCGATGACTTGAATGGATTTCCCGTAGGGTAGGAGTAAATAAGGGACATATGTATGAAGTGATTTTTCCTCAAGCAAAAAGATTGCTTGATTTGAGGTCCGCTCTTTCAGATGATGCCCCAAAAACCAATGCAGACATAAGTCATCCAATGCCGCTGACCTGCCTTCGATCATTAAAGAAATTAAACCGTCCTTGCCCACTAAACCAGGTAACAGATTTTGCATAAAAAATTCACGAGCCGAAAAAGCCTCAGAACGCTTAAATATGATTGGAGTACGCTTGATTTGTAGAATCCGATCTGCCCGAAAGCTACGGATCTCATTTCTTAGGTGGCAAAATGCAACAGTATACCATTTACTGTTCCAGTAAACCATTCCATAGGGGGCTATCCCCCTATTTTGGGGTTGTTCTTGATGACTTGTGCGATAATCCATTTCTACAGAGAATTCGTTGCCTACAGCCTGCTCCAATTCTGCCAATACCGGCTGAAGAGAAGGATCTCCCATGCGGTTTATAACTTCAAATCCGGCTAAATGACGGCTAAGTATACTTTCCTGCTCTTTGATTCGAATACATTACGTATGATTTAGAAGTGGGTTTATATAAATTGGCTTTGGGTACTCCCAAGATGTTACCCCATGCAAAATTTTGGACAGAGAGAATCCATCGGACACTTTTAAATTCAAAGGATTTATTAATTTCTTACGGTGAGGCTTTGGAAAAATTCGAAAGTCCAACTAAACAGAGAATCAAAGAAATTTTAATGGTAATTAAGGAAGACGATCCAGATTTATATTTAGATAAGGCTAATTATCTATTAGAAAAATTAAGCTAAAAAGGGGTATCTGGCGGATTAGCATACACACAGTTAGCCCTATAATAGATTTTGAAAAAATGTGTCGTGACCACGATCACGGTTTAGTCTGTAAATTTAAGTTAAAATCACCGTGATTGAACACAAAGAAAAACAGGGAAGTGTACAAAGATGAAAAGAACTGATCTACCTCTTGTTTATTCATGTTCTGGATGTTCCTCCGCAGCACAAACCGCTAACATGATCGCTATAAAAATGGATCGTGAAAAAGTCGCTGAAATGTCCTGCATTGCTGGTGTTGGTGGGGATGTCAAACCACTTGTCAGAACAGCAAAATCGGGACGTGACATCATTGCAATTGATGGCTGTCCCTTGTCCTGCTGCAAGAGTTGCTTAGCAAGGCATGAGGTTCAACCCAAACACCATTTCCTGCTGTCTGACTTTGATATACCCAAAATAATAGGAGAAGATCCTAACCCCAATCATTACAGGAATGCTTACACACAAATCTTAGAGCAAATTGGACAATAATTCTTTCAAGGTGTTGCGACAGTGTACAGTAAAAGTGTTACTGGCGTAAGCATCAAATAGCCCCCACCTGTTTCAACTAGATGAGGGCTATTTGATGCTGAATTATGATTTAACAAGTTAGCGGAAGTGATGCTGACCGAGGTAACAGCTTGTCCCAAGCTCCTGGATGGTCGCCGGAAAACCAATCGATTGATCTGGTTCATCCTTCGCAAGCGGCCATGGAGCAAATCGCGGAGATTGTATGCTGCGATTTCCGTTCATCCTCACCATTCCGACACCGCACAGCGAAAAGACCCCGGTGACGGGGTCTGTTTTCTATGTCCACTGTAATTAAATATGTCAACATCCGTTGGCCATGACATGCGGCGGATAGGGCATTCCTTTCCGGATCCACCACTCAATTACCCCTACATAACAGCATATCGCAACATAACATCTTCACTTAAATCCGCATTTCTTCCGCTGTCTCGGTCAATCTCGCCTTTGAATCCTTCCATAAACGAAGCAAGAAGCCGAGTTCTGAAAATCATTGTAGTTGAGATTGGAGGGATGCAGTCATTAGTTGCTTAACTCTCTTTATATTTATGAAAGTAGGAGCTGGATACTTCTTGGCGTATTTTAAGGTTTAACACTTTACTATAAGAGATATTGGATGATTAATTTTTTATGCGAGCAAGGAGGGTTCGTCTATGATATTTCGCAAAGAATTGAGCTGTCTTCATAATTGTGAAACAAACACCCCCGGCCGAAAGGCAGGAATCATCACATTACATTCCGTTTTCTGCGCCATCGTCGCGCAACCTTACAAGAGTGTAAGGCAATTGTCATCTAGATCAATGGTACCAACCTAGCTGCTCCTCTATACTAATCCATTGATAGGATTATTTTTAAGGGGGAGTTGGCGTGAGGTTTTTTGAAATACTGCTATTCTTTTCAAGTGCTTGTTTGTTGGCACTCCTGTTCATTTTCAATCAACGTATCCGAAGATCAGCTTTGCTCCTGACAAGCGGAGCAGGCTCCATTTTTTTAGTGATACATTTGCTTGTCGAAGGATACAGGGTTCAGCTTTTATTTTTATACGGATTTACGATCCTAATGCTTATGCTTTCGCTTATAGACGTTTTCATAACGCCGAAAGTCGTTCGGACCGCCTCGCGAATCCGTAGGGTGCTGGGCCGACTTTTTATCGTGATTGGGCTAATCGCAACGGGGTGCTTACTCTATGTGTTTCCCGTATTCGACTTTCCGGCGCCAACCGGCGAGTTGAAGGTAGGCACGCAAGTCCTTCATTTCATCGATCCAAGCCGGGAGGAGACATTTGGCAAAACCGCGACAGGCAAGAGGGAATTGATGGTTCAGGTATGGTATCCGGCTCAAGCTGGCACCGGCAAGTATGCTCCCTTTATTCCCGATACCCAGATTTTACGTTATATGGCCGCGAACTATGGCCTTCCCGGGTTTACGTTTCAACACCTGAAGTACGTATCCAGTCATGCTTATTCGGGGGCCGAAGTCTCTTCGGCACAGACTTCATACCCGCTGATCCTTGCGAATCCCGGCAACGGCTCTTCCAGGTTCCTCCACACGTCGCAAGCCGAAAATCTCGCGAGTCATGGATATATCGTGGCAGTGATTGACCACACCTACAATACATTCGCAACCGAGTTTCCGGACGGTCGAATCACGACCAGCACAACCAACGACTTATTCTCGCCCGACCATGATTACCGGACGGAAAGCAGAAACCGCGACAAGTTGGGAAAAGTTTTAACCGGCGATGTGGCGTTTGCGCTGGACCAATTTGAGCTCATCCAATCGGGGCAGATTCCAAGTCATCTAAAAGGAAGGATTGATCTCGGTCATGTCGGGGTATTCGGTCATTCCATCGGCGGAGCGACGGCCTATGACGCTTCTTACGATCCGCGAATCGCGGTTGGAATAGACTTTGATGGAGGACTTTATCGACTGCGTGACAGAGAGGGTCTGCGAAAGCCGTTTTTGTTCATCAACTCGGAAAGCTATTTTGAAAAATTAAAAATGGTGATGGATAACCGGGTCTACACGGATGCAGAGCTTAACCGTATAGGATCAACAAGAGAGTGGGAGGATCAAGTAACGGAAGATAAAAAGTTGGAGCTTGAACGGATGCGCGAAACGGTCGACGAAGGGGGACAAGTCCTCTATATCGAAAATACGGAGCATTTGAATTTTGCCGACGTACAGTTCATTTCTCCGATTTTCAAAATGCTGGGCATTACAGGAAAGATTGCGCCCGAAAGAGCGAATTCCGTTATCAATGCCTATATGCTGGATTTCTTCGATATGTATCTGAAAAATCAAGGCGGAATCTTAATGAAAGGACCGGATAGCCGCTTTCCGGAGGTGAAGTTCGTAACCTCGCTATTTTAAAATACGGAACAGGCTACCGATTTTGATATGCCCCCCTTCAAGTAGACAGGTTTAATAAATAAACCGCTACTTGAAGGGGAGTTTTCCTTTGTCTAAGAAGAACGAATACAATGCGATTGAGAAACTAGCTATCATACAGGAGTTAAAAGCAGGACAGAGCAGCCGTGTGGAAGTAGCAAAAAACATAACATCAGCGTTACCACCTTAGTGAAATGGCGACATCGCTATGAGTTGTACGGAATTGAGGGGTTAGAAATTCATTCCCACACTCGGAATTATTCTGCAGAACTTAAACTTCATGCGGTTCAGGATTGTCTCTCAGGTGAGTATTCGCAATACGAAATCATCAATAAATACAAGATCGCCAGCCGAACACAACTCTCAGATTGGGTGAAGAAGTATAAGGAGCACGGTCCGGATGATTTGCGCCGCTCGTAGGTAATTTGTTCAGACCGCGGCTCTTCACCAGCAGGTGCTGCAATCATTCCGGCTTCGTTGAACAACGGGAGTTCTAATTGATCCGGATGCGTCTGCTCGCTGGAAGCACCGAAACGCTTCTTCTGCGCTAAGCGGAACTGCTCTTCGTACCAATTGAGCTTGTTGCATGCCCGGTTACAGAATACGAATAAGCCGGAGGAGAACGGATTCAGACCAAAGCTTTCCTGAACGATGGCAGCAAGTCCGTCGATCGACTTGCCCAGATCGGTGGAACCACAAGCAAGAAACACACGCTGATTGCTTGGAAAGGTCAGCATGGTGAAGTAAGCGCGTGAATCACTTCGCGCAAAAGCATTGGGTCAAAGCCGGAATGAAGCTCGATACTGGCTTCACCGATATGAAGGATTAGAGAAGGAGAAACGCTGCCAGGTGGATCTACAGTGGCAAGAGGTATAAACTGTACGGGAGAAGTCTTTGGATCTGGACTAGCTGAGGATGATACACGCTTTATTTTGTACAGCCAATATTTCAATTGTTCGACAGAACAATGATTTGCGGAGCACAAAGCTTTCATCGCGAGGCCATGCCCGATAGGCTATGATACGTGTGTGCCAATCTTGTCTGCGTTGTTCTTTGGCATTCATGAGTTACCCTCCGTATTCAGGTTAATCTCATGATCTTATAGCTAGGTTAGTAGTTGAAGGTGTGGAAAGTTTGACGCTTACTTACTGGCTCTTATTATGTAACAATATCGTAAATTAGTTTTTACTGGTGGCTCCTAACACTTTCAGGGCCACCAGTATTATTTTTATACAGCAAAACATCTTTTTGATATGATTATTTTATCGACTTTACTTCATATCATAATACATAGACAAACACTTCAAGGAGGGACTTTATGGAACATTCCTTTTCATCAATATTGACGTACAGCGTACAGGCAATTGCGATTTTACTAATTATCTTCAAATTGCTGAAGAAAAACGAAAAAAAGATAGGTTGGGGAACACTTTCTTTGCTTTTAGCCCTTCTTGGTATGGCTGTTTCTTTTGAATTTGGCAATTACATATTGGGGGACCAGTTGCTTTCCTTTTTAGGATTGCCCGCATGGTCTAATGTTGACAATACTAGGTTTCACTACACTTTTTTTCTATCCAGTATTTTTTTTGCTCCTAGTTTAATCATTGGATATAAAAATCCTAACGAATTTGGAGCTTTTATTGGAAAATGGATTTCTAGTATATATCTATTTTTGATAATAATTTCGCTTTTATTTTTTATTACAAGCTAATTTCTCGAAGTGAAAAATAGCCTATTCGCAAGCCTTTTCTATACTTTTTTCTTTATTATTGTTATATGAAGGTAGTTCGTTTATGGGTCGGTAAGTATGTTGCTCTCTTCCGGTTTCACCACATTATTTTGAAATTTTGATTTCATTTTTTTAAGAAAACGTTGATTACTAATACGCTCATTCCTCTCCTACCACTTCTATCTATTCACTGTATAAAACTATTATTCAAAAAATACACTTTGTAAATACCGCTCCCAATGGTACATTCCGTAAACTAACCACTTTTTTAACCGATAAATACATATTCTAGTTTTTTATTAAATATCACCTCCCGTACCTTTATACCGAAAGCGACAGGACCTATCCCAGCAGTTCTCTGGCTCCGTTCATCACTAAGGGCATAGTCTGTTTAACGAATAATTCCGCACTTATTAGACGCCCCTCATTGTTCCAAACGTAAGCCGCCCCATACATCCCCCAACTTAACATGATAGAAGCTGTATTTATTAAGAATTCCGCGTTTGGACTCGATAGCATCTTGTCTTTGTCTATAAAGGAAAGCAGTATCGTTTGAATTTTTTCCTTTATTTGAATTTCGAATACAGGTCCAAACGATGTATACCTTCTTTTGCACATAGTGTTTAGATCCTTGTGAAAATCGCATACACCCAGAAAAATACTCTGTATTGTTTCTTCATTTAACACTTCGTGACTGCTTATTCTACGATTTATGCTTGTCATAAATAATTCCGTTAGTTTGGCCTCAAGAATTTCGAATTTATCTACAAAGTGCGCATAAAAAGTCGCTCTGTTAACAGTAGCCCGCTCTGCAATATCCCTAACGGTTATCGATTCAAAGTCTTTTTCTTGAATTAATGAAGCAAAAGCATCTTGAAGGAGTCGCCGTGTACGTATCACACGAGGATCGGCTTCATTCTTTTTAATTGTCATGGTTCAGATCTCCCCAATAAAACGACATTATAGAAATGGTGTTGTCTATACAACGGTTTATGATTATTGATGATTGCGTACCATTCGGTTGTTATTATAACATATAAATACAACAAGAGTTGTTCAAGCAACTAATGTTGCATTGAAACAAAATGCTGAATGCCGCTTTTCCAAAAGGAGGAGAGAACCATGTCGGTTTCACAACCGTCGCAAACGATGGAGCACCAACTTTTTTTTGATGTTATTCGAGAACGCCGGTCGGTTCGTAGCTATGATCCCGAGATCAAGATTTCGCGGGAGGAATTGACCGAAACATTGCGGCAAGCCACGCTGGCTCCTTCAGCCGCTAACCTGCAGCCGTGGCGGTTTCTTGTTATTGACTCGCCGGAGCTGAAGCAGAAGCTGCTTCCGATCGCATTCAATCAACAGCAAGTGGTCGAGGCTTCGGCTGTCATCGCCGTTCTTGGAGACCTCGAGAACATCCGGATGGCCGAGAAGATTTACGGCCAAGCTGTCGATGCGGGCTTCATGCCTGCGGATACGGCAAAATCTATGGTGGAACGCTATACCGACATGTATTCGAGCATGCCGCCCGAGGCCATCCACGAAAAAGTTTATACCGACGGCGGACTAGTATCGATGCAACTCATGCTTGTCGCCCGCGCTAAAGGCTACGATACGGTACCGATGGCCGGCTACGACAAACAAAAGTTCATGGAAGCTTTCCGCATATCAGAACGCTACGTTCCGATTATGCTGATCACCATCGGCAAGGCGGCGAAGCCCGGTCATCCGACGGTGAGGCTGGCAGTCGATGATGTAGCTTTCTTTAACGAAATGCCTATGGAATAACAAAATGTAAAAGACCTTAGCGCCCGCATAAACAACGGCGAGCTAAGGTCTTTATGGGTTCTACGCATCAGATTCTAACAAGGTGTCGTATAGCCATATTAGCCGGATGGTGGTAGATTCGATTTGGCGAAGGGTACTCCCCCATCTAGAAAGGAGTCATGAATTCAATTGAGCGTATTGTCAGATGGAATCGGCTATGAGAGCCTACACTTTTATGGTCCTTTCAGCCACAACACATCGAAAAACTTCAAATAACACGTACCATTAATGATCATGCCTATTTACATATCAGTGGGTTGCTCTCCGAAGAACAAGGAGCAGCTTGTATCGGTCAAAATATGGAGCAAGAGCCGATTGTCATTCGTCAGTTGAATGATCAGAGACAATCGCTGAGAAGGCTGTTCCACGGGATTATTACGCGTATGTCCGTACACTGTGTGCAAGGCGTGCCTTCTGAATTTAAGGGCCGAAATGGAGATTATCAACTCTGGATAGCAGGTTTTAACAAAAAAAAAACTACTGCTAGACATAATCCATTAGCGCATCTTAATAATCTAGAAGGCGTCCATTATCATGCCACTGACCGTACATTTTATTTTCTTTAGTGTTTGTTATAAATTTGTCCAATCTACTCTTAAATAATTCGGGCTGATTTTTATTGCTTTGTATCGTGTCGATCCGAACCTTTTATAAAGAGCTGGAAATGCCAAAAAATTCTCATATACATGCCTTTCCTCTTTTAGCCTTTGCTCTATAACCCTATCTATTTTAAAAGAATCGTGACTCATATCAGGAAGTACCTTTCTTCCTTCGTCTCTCATTAAACTCAACTTTTCGAGGCGGCGAACACGTTCTTTATTCAATTCAGTCCATGAACTTCTTTTGCTTCTAGGAGACAGTCTCTGCGCCAGCCCAGTTTCAGATATTTTCTTTTTGACTCCATCAATCCATCCAAAGCACAAAGATTCTTCGACCGCGTCCAAATATAGCAACGTATCTGGGTTTAGCGTCATATTAACTACTACCCAACAAGATTTTTCAATCTTACAATTTTCCTGTAGCCAAATCCTCAAATCTTCTCTCGATTTTACTGTAATTAGATTTTCAATTTCCATAGATAAAATACAATCTCCTTTCCAAGTATGGAGAGTAATTATCCTGAATTTCGAAAGTACCATGCTCTGAAAATATAAAAAAGGACTCCGAGTCTTTGGTAGAATGGTGTTTGTCGAGAACATCACCCACAAAGAAAGGAGCACCCTTTAGGTGAAGTCTACCACAGCCATTAGCAAAATCAAGACTGAATTTTCGCTGCAAAACGCGACCAGTTTCGGAGGCGTTAAGATCTTTCTGGCTTTTCTCGAAAAAATCAAGTTGGCCAACGCCATGCGCGGCTTCTCCGGCGGTAAAGCGCACAACGCGCTGTTTCCTGTTCATCGCATTCTGCTCTATCTCATCGTCGGCTGGATGCTCGGCTGCGAACGAATTTTCCACTTCCGACGTCTACAGGATGACACGTTAATCAAACGGTTTCTCGGCGGCCGTTGCCCAAACCACAGCTTGCTGTACAAGGAATTGATCAGATGGGAACGTTCGTCCCCGAATCTTTCGACCCAATTGCGGGCACTGAACCATGCAGTCATCCAGCCCTGTATGCCTGCCGATCTCATTCTCGATCTGGATTCCACGGTAGAGACCGTGTACGGCGATCAGTCCGGTGCCGCCAAGGGCACCAATCCGCATAAGACCGGACGCAAAAGCTACCATCCACTGCTAGCCTTTGAAGGCCAGACCCGGCTCAACCTGAATGCGGTTCTTCGGCCGGGCAACACCCACTCTTCCACCGACGCTGCCGACTTCCTCAAGCAAACCTTTGACCTGCTCGGCGAGCGCAAAGTGAAGTACGCCCGATTTGACAAAGGCTTCGGCGGCGACGATTTCTACGGCTTGTGGGAGCAGAAAAACATTGGTTATGTTGGCAAGCTGAAATGGACCGGGTGACTGGCCAAAGAAGTCCAGGCTTGCCGCTATTGGACGCGCTATGTCGACGAAGACTGGATCATCGAAGGCATCAGCTTGACCTACAAAGCGACATCCTGGAACAAGGCGCGCCGAGTAGCGGTCATCCGTAAGGCACAGGTGTTCGCCGACGGTCAAGGCCGGATGGTGTTTGACGCTGACTGGCAGTACGAAGCGGTCGTGACCAACCTGGAGTGGGAGCCGGTCGATTTATGGCGGTTCTACAACCAGCGCTGCTGTATGGAAAATTACATTAAGGAAGCCAAGAACGGCTTTTCCATCGACCGCATCGCGACAGGCGATTTTAAAGCTAACGAACTGGACTTGCTCATCAAGCTGATTGCCTACAATGTGTTTGAGCACTTCAAACGCGGCTGCTGCGAACCGGTGCATCAAGGCTACACGATTGCTCGGTTCCGACTGGAATTCTTTCATTGCGCCGCGACGCTCATTCGGCACGGCCGCTCCGTCGTGTTGAAGCTGATGAAAGATTTCGCCAGCCGCTATGCCTGGAAACAAATCGAGGCCCGAGTGGCGAAATTGGAATGAGAATCGCCAAAATTTCACATGGAAGTGGAGACTGCCCCTTTAGTGGGGAGGGGGAAAGACCATCCGTAAAAGGCTTCCATCACCATAGCGCATGGATAATTCCTATATTCTTACATACGCTTCAACCCTTGCAATGCCAACTCGCATTGTTCTTACGGGCTTTCGAAATTCAGGTTAAAGTATACATATCCGAAGATCCGTGTGACGACAAGTCCTCAATCGATCTCCTGCACCGTCTCTTCTCGCAGCCTTCTGATGTCACTGATCGGCGGGAGTCCGAAAAGTTTTGCGTATTCGCGGCTGAAATGCGAGGGGCTCTCATAGCCGACACGGTAAGCGGCATCGGCGGCATCGAGGGATTCGGCCAACAGCAGACGGCGCGCCTCTTGAAGACGAATCCGTTTCAGGTACTGCAGCGGGCTCATCGCAGTCACTTCTTTGAAGTAACGGTGCAGCGATGAGGGACCCATATGGGCCATTCTTGCGAGCTCGTCTATATGAAGCGGCTGGGCATAATCCTGCTTGATGCGGGCGATGACTCTGGCGATCCGGCTAGTGCCGCTGCCGGCGAGGGCAAACTGCGTAAAGGCTTCACCTTGCCTTCCCCTGATTATCCGGTAATAGATTTCGCGGATGACCAGCGGCGCCAGATGAGGAATGTCGTAAGGCGTATCCAGCAGCCGGACGAGCCGAACCGCCGCGTCCAGAAGCTCGGGACTCGTCCGGTCGACGAAAGCGCCTCGCTTCGCCTCCCTGCCGTCCTTCGCCTCTGCGCCTTTCATCACTTCCAGCACCTGAGCGGGATCCAGTCCAAGCCGCATGCATAAATAAGGCGCTTCGGGGGAAGCCTGAATAAGTCGTGAGGTGACCGGAAGATCGATCGATACGACAAAATGCGAGGAGGGACCATAAGTAAAGTTGTCTCCTCCCAGCATAACGACCTTCGTGCCTTGGGCGACGATGACGATTGCTGGCTCATAAACCGTATTGACCGGCAGTGTGGTCTTTGAGCTGCAAATCAGATGCAGCGATGGCACGGACGTTCCGAACATCCCGTCTCTGCCCGTATGACGCTTGATCAACCCGGCCAGCTCGGCGAGCTGGTCAACTGACTTATTTCCACAATCTAACGAATGTCTGTCTTGATCGTCGTGCGGCATTTTTCCCCTCCATTCCTTATCCACTTTGGTAAGTTCATTATAGCACCGATCGAGGCGCCGTCTGTTCTGTTGGAGGATTCGGCAATAACTTGGTACAAACCGACTACCCGGTAGGGCGCCCATCGTCGCATAATAAAGGCGAAGATCAAACTTACCCGAAAAGAGAGGCGAAACCGAATATGAAAAGAAGAACGTTAGGCAAGAGTGGCCTTGAAGTGTCGGCGCTCGGACTCGGCTGCATGGGCATGTCCGACTTTTATAGCGGAAGGGACGACGAGGAGTCCCTGCGCACGATCGACCGCGCATTGGAGCTGGGCATTAATCTGCTGGATACGGCGGATATGTATGGCGTCGGCAAAAATGAAGAATTGGTCGGCAAAGCGCTCAAGGGACGCCGCGACAAGTTAGTAGTGGCGACCAAGTTTGGCAACGTGCGCAGCGAGGACGGTAAGTTCCTAGGTATCAACGGCCGTCCGGAATATGTCAAGGCCGCCTGCGAAGCGAGCCTGCGTCGTCTCGACGTCGACTATATTGATCTGTACTATCTACACAGAGTTGATCCGAAAACGCCGATCGAAGAGACGGTCGGCGCAATGGCCGAGTTGGTACGCGAAGGCAAGGTGCAATACCTTGGCATGTCAGAGGCAGCTCCATCTACCATTCGCCGTGCGGCAGGCGTGCATCCGATCACCGCGGTACAGACGGAGTATTCGCTGTGGAGCCGCGACGTCGAGGACGGCATCTTAGCTGTATGTCGGGAGCTCGGCATCGGCTTCGTGCCGTACAGCCCGCTCGGTCGCGGATTTCTGACCGGACAGATTCGCAAGTTCGAGGACCTGGCGGAGGATGATTACCGCCGATTCTCCCCCCGCTTCCAAGGGGAAAACTTCCAGCGCAATCTGGATCTCGTCGAGCGGGTCTCCGAGGTGGCCGCCGATAAGGGCTGTGAGCCGTCACAGCTGGCACTTGCCTGGTTGCTGGCGCAGGGAGACGATATCGTGCCAATCCCTGGTACAAAGCGAATCAAGTACTTGGAGGAGAACGTAGGCTCGCTTGCAGTCGAGTTGACAGCAGCAGACTTGGCGCGCATCGACGAAGTGGCTCCGCGAGGAACAGCCTTTGGCTTGCGTTATCCCGAAGCTACGATGAGTGACCTCAACCTGTAAGGCTTAAGGCTAGTTCTCACGATCTAATCAAATACGTTAAAGGCAGCCGATCTTTGAGGGAGGCCACTGAAAAACTTACGTTTTTCGGAAGATCGTCGATTCTTATATGTGAAGTCAAAAAAAACGAAAGCCGACCAGATAAACTGGTTGCGTAGCGCTGGGAGGATTGAAGAATGAGTACAATGAATGAGCTAATGCAAAAACACTTCAAAATCTGGAGTGAAACAGATCACGAAAGAAGAAGAATGGCAATCGATGAGATTTACTCAGAAAACTGCCATGTGTATGACCCTTCCTATGCAAATGTATTCGTTGGTCGCGATGCACTTATGACTTTGATAGATGAAGTACAAGGTAAGTTTCCGGGGTTTGTTTTCACTATTATTCCTGGGTCTTTAGATGAACACCATGGCCATGTAAGGATTAGTTGGTATTACGGATCGACGGACAAGCCCCAATCTTTCACCGGGCAGGAATTTATGATTGTTGAAAATGGTTCGATCCATTCTGTGACTGTCTTTTTTGACGCACCTGCTGAATAAAGTTTTTTAATTTTATGCTATGTTAATTCTCAATGTTGATTTTCAGCCAAAAATATAACCGCCCGTAAAGGGCGGTTTATTACCCCTAATTATTGCATTTCTTATTATTACTTGGTCCGGTGGTTTTTGAACTGTGTAACATAAAAACATTTATTATATCACAGAGTTTTCCTTGCTAATCTTGGGATTAGCCTGCTTCTTTTTTGAGTTGTGGGCTATTTGACGCTTACTTTCCTTCAATTCAAAACCGGACCGGCATAAAAAAGCACCCCATAGCATTCATCGGACAAACCAAGAGGTTTGATCCAGTGTCTATGCTAGGGGGTGCTTCTTCAAATCTGGCAGAGAAATTTGTTTTACCCTTTAACCGACCCGGCTGCGATCCCTTCCACAATCCGGTCACTCATGATGAGGAACACAAGCAAAATAGGCAAAATGCTGATCATCAACGTAGCTCCGATTGCTCCCCAGTCGGTCGTATATTGTCCAATAAAGTTCTGAACGCCAACGGTTAATGTTTTGTTTTCGTCCGAGCTGATGAACGTATTGACGAAAATAAATTCATTCCAGTTGTAGATCATGTTAATAATAGACGTCGTTGCCATGACCGGGGTCGTCATGGGCAGTACGATCTGAAAGAACATCCGGTTGACGGAGCAGCCGTCCATAACAGCCGCTTCTTCCACTTCATGCGGGTTGATCTGCGCCTGCAGCGCTTTAAGCTCGGTTTGGCTTTGCAAAGCCTCCTTCTCACAAATGACACGGATCAATTCATTAATATCGACAATCATCGTATTGTACTCTGCGTTTAATTCCCGTAGTTCGACTGCTGCTGCCGGTTCTGGATTCAAGACCAATGCCCCTTCCCGTGAACGACGCATTGCCTGAATCAAGTGACCTATCGGTCTGGTAATCAACGTAGACAACATAAAGGACATAAACAGGAATAACACGGCACCAAGAGATGCGGAAATTATAAGTGTAGTCCGTAAAACCGTAATTCCGTCTGTGACGACACTAACTGGAATCAGGATCAGCAGCGACCAGCCAGTCCGTTCCGATTGCTGAACCGCCTTCACATATTCCCGCTCCCCAATATGAACCGTCTGTGTCCTGCTGTGCAGTATACCTGACAAATCTGTCTGCTTCATAGGTTTGCCCGACAGCAGTTGGCCTTGACGATCTACAAGCAGCATGTTTTCATCCTCTTCTTCATTGACCGCTGATGCATCATTCAGCCCAAAATAGCCTCGCTCCATGCGGGTAATCAGATATCCTCCGCGTGAAAACCAGCGGTCCACCAGACTCACCTGCCGAATCGCCAGCAGCGACCGAGGGTCCTCCGGATCAATGCCGACCCAGACCAGTCTGCCTTTCATTTGATTCGCTTCCTGAATGTCCGCTTGTCCGATACGGTCCACCAGACTACCCTCCCGAATCGGAAACAACATCTTCCCTTCGGCGGTATACAGCTCCAGCGAGCCGACACTCGGCATATAAGCCTGATAGCTATGCATCACTTGCAGTAGTGATTGACGCTGTCGAAAAGACACCTTGCCCCCGTTGCGCTCCTCCAGCAAAATATGCTGAACTGACGGATGATTGGCCACCTGCTCTGTCAGGCTGTCCATCTGGCCGATTAATGCATCCAGCCTGCCGCTTGCTTGTACCGCCGTCTGACCAATATGCCGCTCGGCACTGTTTTTCAACAGGCCAGATACATTGAGGTAAATGAACGCCCCCGCCACACTCATCATAATGAGCATCACCAATATAAACCCGATAAAAATCTGATTACGCAACGTGTTTAATGGTTGGAACCTTGAACGCATGTGTCTTCTCCCCCTAGATCATCACAGCAAAATGAGTAATGATAACGCTTTCTATTCTATCGCATCGTTCCCCTTTGTTGGCATATTTTCAGTGAAAATTAATAAAGATGAACCATTATCGACAACAACTCGCAATAACGATAAATATTAAAAAAGATGACTCCCGACGAATGCAGGAGCCATCTACTAGCTAGTTACAACGTAGCTTCTTTCAAAGCCCTCCCACCAAGATACAGTTCAGCCTCAAAGCTTGTACATTTTTAGTCTGTGCCCTATTGGAGTGCAGCCAAAATGCGGTCGCACAGCTCCATCGTTTTCACATTATCCCGTCCACTTGAATAAGGTGTCCGTCCTTCCTGGCAGCAGTTCATAAAATGAGTAATTTCATCTACAAAACCGCGCAAATACAAGTCACGGTACCCGCCCGACATCGCCGAGGCTGACGGTGTCAAAACCGTATCGTTTTCCGCAAGGGATTTCCAAGGAAGTTCCGTGTGACTCTCCGACTTGTGAACGATCAGTGTGTTCACTTCATCCGCGTTCGCAAAACCGTGATCAAAGGTTACAGTGATCCCTTCGCTCTCACGTGACCATGCTGGCATACCTGCGAAGTATACGCTGCCCACCACACCATTTTCAAATTTCAGCGAAATCGTATGGGAAATAAACTCACCGTTGTCGTTCGCAAATCCGGTAACCTGCGCCACTTCCCCGAATAAATAACGAACCAGATCCACCATATGAATCGCCGCCAGCTTCATGAAATCTTCGCCGGTTTTACAAAACAGGGTGCTGTCCACGAGAAATTTCGCCTGAAATGAGCGGGCGGATCCAAGTGTGCCACCCTCCATCAGTTCCTTCAATTTTATGTATACAGGTGCGTAGCGCTTCATGAAGCCGACCATCAGTACCACGCCCGCTGCTTCCGCCGCATCTGCAATTTGCGCCGCTTCCTCAGCGTTCCAGCTCAGTGGCTTGTCTACAAAAACATGTTTTCCGGCCTTAATGCAGTCCAGGACAAGCGATGGGTGATCTGCCGCTTGAGCAATCACGACAACTCCATCACAATCTTCCTGCTCCAGCATAGTCTTGTAATTGTCATAAGGCGTACCGCTACTCCCAAACCGCTGAAGCGCTGCCTTCGATCTGCTTATATCTCTGGTTGCAATCGCTTGAATTTCAGCACCTGCTTCAATGACAGCAGGATATATATTGGTTGAAGCATGAAAACCAGCCCCGATAAAACATAGCCTCACCTTGCTCATGTTGGTCCCTCCAATGTGTCACTAAAATATTCCGAAACTATCGTACCATATGGACAAAGTATATACACAGTGGCATAAAGATCAAGGACATGATTTTTAAGAGGAACAAAATAAAAAAGACCTTAACAAAGATAATCCCTTATCCTTGTTAAGGCTCCGTCTGCATCACCAGTAACAATCCTTAAAAATACATTCTATTTCAGGGTTAAGACATTATCTTGTGGATAACGAGGCCCATTTTTGCTCCAGCCACTGATCAAACTCAGCACCCTTGTCACCTTCATACACGTCATAAATATCGACTCTCATCTTGTGCAGCTTCTCGCGAAAATCGTTATAGGTATGGTCGGCTGGCAGGCTTTTTTTAATCCGCACCAGAATCTTCGTCAGGCCCTTAACAAGCTCACCCTCTTTGCGCACAGGCGGCTGTACATTCTCGCCCCATTCCTGAAGCTTGCGGTAAGCGGCTTCCTGAACGGCATATACCGTATCATTATTCAAACGGTGTGTCAGCAAGTCAATCGTCTGCTGGTTCTTCCATGCACCCAGATCATTTACCGCAGCTAGACGCGCTTTCCAATCGGAGGTTCGGTTTGCAGCTACTTTAAGCTGCTCATATACTTCTGCAAATTCCTGCTGAGTTTCGTTGTTTTCCAAAATCATCTCATCCTTTTCTATAACTGAGTCAATCTATATTCGATCCTGTAGCTGTTCCACCATCAGAACGCTTTGCACACTTGTTCTTCGGCCCTGTGGCTTTACTAAAAAAATCACTACATTACTGTTCATCACGATTGCCGTTTGTTAAATATAACATACTTGCAGGTCTTCTTCATATCTCGAATCATTCAACCGAATCAAATTCATTATTCGTTGATGTGGCTTGTGATTTTCATTTAGTATGCTGTATTTGCTGAGGTCAGCCTCGAGACGTTGACAAAACGTTGTTACAAATCTATTAAATCCGAACGGAATCTTAGAAATATACAAATTTTATGAACTTGTTTAATGGAATATTTGAACATAAAATGAAATTGTAATCGGTTACAAAGTTATTTAAATGACGGAGGAAGCAAGAAACATGAAAAGAAAAAGCATGAAGAAGTCATTTCTCGTCATTGCCTCCCTCGTCATGGGCTTCACACTGTATGGCTACGCTCCCGCTTCGACAGATGCAGCCAGTGTGAAAGGATATTATCATACCCAAGGAAACAAGATTGTAGATGAATCCGGGAAAGAGGCGGCATTTAACGGTTTGAACTGGTTCGGCTTGGAAACTCCTAATTACACCTTGCATGGACTGTGGAGCCGCTCGATGGACGACATGCTGGACCAGGTGAAAAAGGAAGGCTACAATCTGATCCGCCTGCCTTACAGCAATCAGCTATTCGATGCCAGTTCCCGTCCAGACAGTATTGATTATCACAAAAATCCTGATCTGGTCGGATTAACTCCGATTCAAATTATGGACAAGCTGGTCGAAAAAGCTGGACAACGCGGTATTCAGATTATCCTTGACCGTCACCGTCCGGGCTCAGGTGGACAATCCGAGCTGTGGTACACCTCCCAGTACCCTGAGTCTCGCTGGATTAGTGACTGGAAGATGTTAGCTGAACGTTATAAAAATAGCCCTACCGTCATCGGTGCGGATTTGCACAACGAGCCACACGGTCAGGCAAGCTGGGGCACAGGCAATCTCTCCACAGACTGGCGTCTGGCGGCACAGCGCGCAGGGAATGCGATTCTGTCCGTGAATCCGAATTGGCTGATTCTGGTGGAAGGTGTGGACCACAATGTACAAGGCAACAATAGCCAATACTGGTGGGGTGGCAACCTGACAGGTGTAGCCAACTACCCTGTCGTTCTTGATGTACCGAACCGTGTCGTATATTCTCCACATGATTACGGCCCTGGTGTGTCCTCGCAGCCATGGTTCAACGACCCCACCTTCCCGTCCAACCTGCCAGCGATCTGGGATCAAACCTGGGGCTACATCAGCAAGCAAAACATAGCTCCGGTGCTGGTCGGTGAGTTCGGTGGTCGTAATGTCGATTTGTCTACTACTGAGGGTAAATGGCAAAATACACTTGTTGACTATATTCGTGCCAACAACCTGTACTTTACGTACTGGTCCCTGAATCCGAATAGCGGCGACACGGGTGGACTGCTGCTGGATGACTGGGTTACCTGGAATCGTCCAAAGCAGGATATGCTGAGCCGGATTATGAAGCCTGTAATTTTCGCAGCAGAGCAAGCCAAAGCAGCAGCCGAATAGCCACAGAACTTCACTTCACTTATTGAAAAAGCCGCTTTTCCTCCTTCAAGCCAGAGATTATGCCGGGCTATGAAGATGTGGAGAAACGGCTTTTTTTGTGGGGACCTGCAAACGTCCTGGGTTACACTCCGCGTGTATCCAAGCTTTCCTCCCCTGATGACGCCTTCTTTCCAGTTTTACACATTGTAAATCCCCCATTGAATGGGTCATTTTGTTAACTAAATCTCTCTTTTAACCGATAAATACATATGTTGGATTTGAATTATGAGAGTAATGAGTCTATCTATCATTTCAACGAAGAGACTCACCATGAACGTAAACATAACTAGAAAGGAAGTTTTCATGTGATTGTTTGGAAGGGTTTTGGTATTTTAAATATTGTTATTCCAGGGATTTTATTTGTTATTGTCGGCAGTTTAGTATCCGCTCTAGGGCTTGACTCCATAGACTCCCGGCTGCCGATGGCTTTTGTGTTCATTGTGTCGGGGGTTATTATCTGGTATTTGGGGAAAGCACTCAACGCCGACTCGGACAAAGTGCTAGTTGATATGGAGACGGGACAGCGCTATCGAATGGGAACCCAGCACAGTCTGTTTTTTATCCCTATGCATTATTGGGGCCCTGCCGGTCTGGTGATAGGATTTATTTTAATCGTTGCAACGATATTTATATAACGTTGATTGCAAAACATGAGCCATTCCTTGATCAAGGTGTGCCTGTATAAAATGTACGTTTTCTGATTCTCTGATGTATAATCCATATATAAGACCACCATGCGAGCCAGTTCCTCCCATGGTGGTCTTTTTCCTTTTGTCAGGCTGATTATGATCAGATACCATCTGGTCTACCTGTGATAAAGCTTTTCTCACAAGCTGGTCAGCTTGTCGAGTTATCTCAGGTAAGCGATATTGTGGACAAAGCTTTAATATCCAGTTGCAGGAAGTTTCTAATGAAATACGATGACCTACGGTACAAAAAGAGGTTTAATGTTGTCCTGGGTTCTTCCTATAGGTATCCCATTTGTGATTTATTACTGGTTCCATTTTTGCCCTCCTACCTCATGCTTCGCCCCAACTGCTCCACCTTGCCTAACCACTCGTTGCGCTGTTGATCCGTCTTCTTATTCATCAGGTCAATGGTGGTAGAACGCACGGGCTTGACACCACATAGATGTAATGTGGAATCCTTCATCATGCGATGCCCCGGCTGTCCCTGAAAAAATCGGTAATACCAGTGCGGTCCGTCCATCGTTGTGATGAGATGGGCCGTTCTGCCTTTTAAAAGCTTCTCAGGCAAGGGTTTACCTTTGTGATACTTAAACGCAAACCCTGGCATAAAGATACGGTCAATGAATCCCTTCATTAATGCAGGCAAGCTGCCCCACCAGATCGGAAAGACAAAAACGAGATGCTCTGCCCATTTAATCGACTCCTGAGCCTGGACCAAGTCAGGCTCCAGTGGCAATTTATTACGATATCCACCTAATAGATTGGGATTAAAGTCCAGCGCGGACAGCTGCAACAAACGCACCTCAGCTCCCGCAGCCTCTGCTCCTTTTACATAGGATTGAGCCAGCGCTTCTCCATAACTTCCCACGACCGGATTCCCCTGAACAACCAATATTTTCCTGGACATATAAACTACTTCCTACCTTCATATTATGATTTTAGTTAGAAAGAACTAACCTTTTAATTAAAAAGAAAAGGCCACTACTGACCTTCACTTAATAAAGCAGTTAAACGTTGCTTGACCTCTGTTGCAAATGGAACAAGCTCCTGCGGAAGCTCACCTTCCAGACTGGACACAGACAAGCGTGTAATAGCTCCGATGATAAGCACACCGGATAGCTGGGCATTCTGCTTGGGCAATTCTCCACGTTGAACCCCCTGCTCGATGAACTCCGTTAACGCCTCCAGCGGCTGACGCACATGCTGACTATGGCTTGCCTCAGCGTACAGCTCATGATGCTGTGACAACAAAAGCAGACCACACTGATCTTCATCATGCATTTCCAGCACATCATCCACCAGTTGATGGAAACGGCTGACGAAGCTCCCATCCTGCTTGCGGTAGAAGTCAATTAATGTGGTATAGCTATTGCAATATTGCCCGAATACTTCCAATGCCATGGCATCTTTACTCTTAAAATGCTTGTATATTGCGGCATCCGTTACACCGGCAGCCTCCCCAATTTGTTTGACGGAAATGCCATCAATCCCTTTGGTTGCAAATAAACGCATCGCCGCCTGCAAAATATCCTTCTTCTTGCTATCTACATGTGTTTTCTTGTTCATAAGGATATAGTAAGTGATAACTAACTAAAATGCAAGCTATATGTAAACATGCGCTGCATCACACGCTCGGGCTTGGTCAGATGAGGATGATCATGTTGGAGGTCCTTGCTGTCACCAAACTGACCCATCCATTACACTTGAGGGAATTCGTAATCTTGTGCTTGCCTTCAAGGAGGCTGCTGGGCGGGCTGCGCAATCCATTCTGGTCCAGACTGGCAGCCGAACAGCTTGGCGTTCGCATTGAAGGGTCTGCGGCTTATTGCATCACAAACGATATCATGCACTGGATCGCACACTAAATTGAACGATTTCCACAATAATAGGCGTGCCGGTGGAAATGGTATCTCCTTCGTTGAGGTGAATCGTCAGCGATGAAGGTGTCAGGCTATACAATGTACTTTCTTGGATCATGCCATTAATATACAAATTGGCATAGCTGGTACTTCCGACATGAAACCGTTGAAAAGCATCCTGCATACCATCTACAGAAAATTGATCCGCCATAATCGTGACCGAAGACTCAATAAAATCAGGAGCAAAATAAAAATACCGCTGAGCCGTGGGGATAATTTCAATATTTGAAAGGTCAGGTGCCGGGCCGGAAGGACCTGTTACACCTTGCGCTCCTGTTGGACCAGTGATGCCCCGTGCTCCAGCAGGACCTTGTAAGCCCGTTGCCCCTGTTATACCTGGTACACCAGCCGGACCCGGTATTCCCTGCGCTCCCTGTAATCCTGCTGGACCTGGTATTCCCTGAATTCCGGGTGCTCCCGCTGGACCTGGTACGCCCTGCACTCCTGCCACACCTTGAACACCCGGTGCACCTGTCGTTCCGGCTTGACCTTGCTGTCCTGTCAAACCGGGAATGCCTTGTTCTCTCTCTGAATCAGCACTCCTCTGCTTTCCATCCACCTCTTTTATCACTCGCGTATCCATCAAATTTTTTTTCTTCCGACGCCTTCCATGAGTATTATAATACCGTCGCTGTATGTTTAGCTTTGAGAGCTTTTGGACGTGGAATCCTCTTTTCATTTTGCCTTTGGGTGGATGAATTGTTTTACATTTTCTTCGACCGATGTACTTGCTTCGGCTGACGATCTTACAATGTACGGTTCGCTTTCGATGTCTCCTTAGTGCTGAATCGCGCCTTGCCATACCAGCCATCTACACCTCCTTTTCTCAGCCTCATGTATTATATGCACATATCCCTTTGGGGTTTTGGGCATTTGAATATATCAAATACCAACGAGTTGCTATACATCTGCACCTGCAACAAAATAGGGCCTCCTCTATCCACCCTATTATTAATCAAAAGGTTAATGTGCCGTTTCCTAATAGGTTAAAATATCATTTATTGATTAAGAGCCAGCAAATGGCTCATATCCACAAAGAAAGGAGGTAAGAACTATGCCAATCATAAAACCTGTATATACAGCAGTAGCTACTGCTCCCGTAGCAACTGGTGGTGCCGTAACTACGACTGTAACCCCGGCCGTGACTCGTTTTTTTGCAACAATTACAGCCGGGATGATCGGCGCAACAACAACAACTGTGCCTGCGGCAAGCTTTGTTGATGACGCAGATGCTTCAGTTGTTGCTCTGCCGACATTAGCGGCTACGGATTCTGCTAATTATTATATTAATGGAGTGATTCAGCAAAGTTCCTTATTCACTCTAACTACAGCAAGTCTGGTCATTAACTCCGTAGATATTACACCAGGGGTCCCCGTTGTCATAGAAATATCCGACTTTAGTGGCACGACCTCCACTATCACAACTCAGCCTACCATTTCTGCCCCTACGGTTACTATAATCACTTAAATTCAAGCTGGACTGAGCATTCAATCACGCTGTACGCTACCCCGTATACACCATAAAAGACCGATTCAGATGTAGTATCTGAATCGGTCTTCCTTCTCAAAATGATTATATAATTGTATTCCAATAATCCGGTATTAGATGATTAAGGCAAGATAGCAAAAGAACGCACCGGAAATCCGGGAGAATCCTGAATGCTTGGAACGATATTATAGATGATTGCACCTGTCGCAGGCAGCTTGTCCAAATTCGTCAGCACCTCGACCTGATAACGATCCTGCTCCAATATGTAATATTCTCCTACCAGCTCCTTCAACGAAAGCTCATGCAGGTAACGTTTACCCTTCACAAAATGAACGGGTGCATCTATATGAGTGCCATACTGACCCGGAAAGCAGTATTGTTTATGAGGGATTAATTCAGAAAAATAGAAACTGAGATTGAAATCGTTAACATTTTGAGGTATCTGTGTTTACCTCCTCTAGTCTAGTATAAAACCCATGAAGAGTATTGAGTTCTTGCAAAAAACACAAAAACAATTCCATATATTCATATATACAATTCCCATTTCATATGATTGTTAACGTTTTCATAATTTTGTATTCGCTTTTAATGGAAAAAAGCAGAGCTCTATAGCATTACATAAAAAATTCGACAAAAATTTTGGTGTGTAACTTTTATTATATTAACAAATACTGGAATGAGAAGTATGATAGAAAATGTAGGAACCATAGGAGCACCCGGGACTCCCTTCGTTCGTCTACTCCATTCATCTCATATTCGGAGGTATTTTATGAAAAAGAGATTTTCAATCGGAATCGCAGCAGCCTTGCTGTTCACTACCCTGACCCCTCTTGGTACACCTGTTCATGCAGCCACCGATCTTGGTAAAGAAACGCTCGGCAGCAAAAACGGTTGGGCAGCCTTTTCTACAGGCACAACAGGCGGAGCTGCGGCCTCTTCTTCCAATATTTTCACCGTAACGAATCGCAAGCAATTAGTCGACGCTTTGGGCAAAAGCACCAATAGTACGCCTAAAATCATCTATGTCAAAGGCACAATCAACGCCAACGTCGATGATAATAACAAGCCGTTGGGATTAAATGATTACAAGGACCCTAAATATGATTTTGACGCCTACCTCAAAGCATATGATCCGTCTACATGGGGTAAAAAGGCTCCGTCCGGCACATTGGAAAAGGCACGTGAGGCTTCACAAAAAAATCAGGCCAGTCGTGTCGTCATTGATATTCCGTCCAATACAACAATTGTTGGTCTAGGTAGCAATGCCGTCATTAACGGCGCTAACCTCCAACTGAAAAAAGGGACAGACAACGTCATTATCCGTAATATTGAGTTCCAGGATGCCTACGATTATTTTCCTCAATGGGACCCAAATGACGGTAGTACAGGCAACTGGAATTCTGAATATGACAGCATTACCATTAGCGGTGCTACACATGTATGGGTAGACCATAATTCCTTTAATGATGGATCTCATCCCGATAGCCAAAACGGTACGTTTTACGGCCGAGAATACCAGCATCATGATGGACTTCTCGATGTGGTTAACCAAGCGGATCTGGTTACGGCTTCTTACAATCACTTTTACGATCATGATAAAACGTCAATTATTGGCAACAGCGACAGCAAAACAGCAGATAAAGGAGCTTTACGAGTAACCCTGCATCACAATTATTATGAAAACACCGTACAACGCACACCACGTGTACGGTATGGACAAGTTCATGTGTATAACAATTACTATGCAGGTGATGTAAAACGCTCCGAATACCCTTCACTGTATATATGGGGCGCAGGTAAATCCTCCAAAATATTCGCCGAAAACAATGTCATCGACGTTGCAGGCTTATCTGCAGACAAAATTGTGTCGGTCTTTGGTGGAACTGCCCTGTCAGACACGGGCACACTCCTGAATGGACAAGCTGTTAACGCAGGCTCCAGCGCGGGTCTTAGCTCTTCTGTAGGCTGGAAACCAACGCTGAACGATAAAATTTCCCCATCCGCCAGCGTAAAAGCAGAAGTCACTTCTCAGGCCGGTTCCGGTAAACTATAAAACTGCTTTGCTGACACAAACAATCATAGCTCTAATAACCTGTTTTCACACCAAAAAGGACTGTTCTCCCCGTAGATGATTCCACGGAGAGAGCAGCCCTTTTTTATTTACGAGTTGTTTAGCAGCAAATTGCATCGTTCATTAAACGCTGTATTGTTCTACCAAAACCGGCTTTTCAAATGCATTATCCAGCTTGCGGAGCTTGGCCTTTACCGCTTCTGGCGGCTCAACCGCAGGCGCATCTGGATGCAGCAACCATGATTTCACAAAGTGTGTATCGGATAATTGAAAGAGTGGAGGCTCCTTCTCAAAGTCAATCTTCATGGCATAGCTACTGCGGGCTGCAAAAGCATCCCCTACAGGTGGGTGCAGCAGATCGGGAGGCGTTCCTGGAATGGCTGCCAGCTTCTGACCATGACTGTCCAAACTTGGCATGGAAGCGAGAAGCCCCCAAGTATACGGATGTTTCGGATTATAGAAAATTTCATTAACCGTACCTGTTTCCACAATTTGCCCAGCATACATAACAGCAACACGATCCGCCATCTTCGCTACAACGCCGAGGTCATGAGTAATAAAGATGATGGAAGTGTCGATCTTCTTTTGAAGATCCTTCATCAATTCCAAAATTTGAGCTTGAATCGTTACGTCCAGCGCAGTCGTCGGTTCATCGGCAATCAGAAGCTTGGGATTAGCAGCCAGTGCCATCGCAATTACGACACGTTGACGCATGCCGCCACTGAATTCATGCGGATACTGGTTAAAGCGCTGCTCTGGATGTGGAATACCTACCAGGCTAAGCAACTCAATGCCCCGCTTGTGAGCAGCTTCCTTGGATATCTTTTCATGCTTGAAAAGCACTTCCGTGATCTGCTTGCCGACCTTCATTGTCGGATTAAGCGAAGTCATGGGGTCCTGAGAAATCAGACCGATTTCCTTACCACGAATTTTTTGCATCTGCTTTTCCGTTTTATGAATCAGCTCTTCCCCGTCAAATAAAATTTGCCCCTTTTGATAAATGCCGGGAGGGGTCGGAATCAGCTTCATAACAGCTTGTGAGGTTACACTTTTGCCTGAGCCGGATTCACCGACAATGGCCAGTGTCTCTCCTTTATTGACATGAAAGTTTACGCCACGAATGGCCTGCACTAGTCCCTGACGGGTCTTGAAAGATATCGTTAAGTCCTTCACTTCCAAAAGGCGATTCATCTCATCACTCTTTCATATTTATTCATCACTATTATTGACCACACTATTATTGACCACTATCTAAAAAAACGACGTTCATGAGCCAAGGTATATACGAATAATTTTACTCAGTTTAGTACCTGCCAGTCAAGCAATATCTAAAATAAGATCAAAAACCTATCGTAACATGTCATATATATGGAATATTCGGATTGGGAAACGATCAGTTTTAACCATTTTTGTACTCATTTATAACATGCGTTGTATATAACTAAATCGTGCCCCGCCCAAGGGTGAACGTGTACAGATCAATTCCCCCCCCAATCGGGAGGCAATTTGACGGCAAATGGCCAATCCCAGACCCGTGACACCGTTCGAGCCTGTATAAAATCTTCCGAACACCTCCGCTGCCTCTAATTCAGTCAGCCCTTCCCCGTCATCATCCACATGCATAACCCATACGACCTCCGGAGTTGTCCCTGTCTCCAAGTGAATGACAACCTCCGTAGAGGTATGTCGAACCGCATTTTGCAACAAATTCAATATCATGCGGAACAATTGCTCGGCCGGAACGGCCACATGCAGGCCCTCCCCCTCTACACGAAGCGAGATCGAGCGTTCAGCAGCCACCGGCATTAACAAATGAACAGCGTCCTCTGCCATGCTTTTAAGATCAATCAGAGAGACAGGCCATTCTTCATTCAACCCCTCCAGTCTTGATAGCTGAAGCAGCTTTTCCACCATATCAATTAATCGCTGAGACTGCACTTTAATGATGTTTAGCCCCTCGTCCTGGGATACGACTTGATCCTGAATGGCATATACGTAGCCTTGAATGGACATTAACGGTGTCCTTAGCTCGTGAGATACATTTTGCAAAAATTCAATTTGATCATGGTGATGCTGCTGAATACGGACGGACATGGAATGAAAGGTGCCGATCAGTTCGCCAATTTCGCTTTTATCTGCCTGCGGAAAATCACTTTCCTGCGGTTGATTCGGCTCATAGTTGCCTACAGCCTCCTTCAAGCGCTTGAGCGGACGCACCAGTCGTGAAACGACCATGAGCCCAATGACGAGAATCACCAGAAAGCTCGCCACAATGGACAGTATGGTGGTTCTCATGAGCGGGACATACAGCGCCCTTAAAGAAGACAAGGGCGAATATACAAAAATACGAAAGGGTTGCCCGGGCAATTCCTCATTGGTAAACAGGATTTTTTTACCTTGCAGCACAGCAACCCCTTCATGTGCGGCGGCCAGATCATGGGTAGACGGATGAACGGATGCAAAAAATCCCTGGCGGATCAATAGCAAACTCTCTATCTTTTTGCCCTCCATTCCAGAGACGCTGGAGTCGATGATGCGGTTATCCGTACTTAAAATAAAATAATCGGCAGACAAAAGCATACCTTTGATAACATAGTTAAGTTCAGCAGTATTCAGCCGGTCAAAGCCTCCGTCGCTCATAATATGGACGGCTTTGCGTGCTTGCTCATGAAGCTTGGATTTAGCTTGATTTACAAGAAGGTCGTCAATAAGCCTGATGAACAAAACGACCGTAATACAGACGGTAATGAGCATCGCGATAGATAGAGACAGCAGTATTTTAGCTCTCATCGTACGCATGGCTACTGCTCCTGAACCGTTGCTTTATATCCGAATCCCCACACGGTATTAATGACGAGCGTAGAGTGGTATTCCGCCAGCTTTTTACGAATTCGTTTGACCAGATCGTCCACAACCCTCACATCACCTATAAAATCATAGTTCCACACCTGCTGAATCAGATGCTCTCTGCCAAAAGGTCTTTCCAAATGATTTGAAAGAAACAGCAGCAGATCAAATTCACGCGAGGTCAAATTCAACTCTTGTCCGTCCACTGTGACCTTACGAAAATCTGCAAAAATACACAGATTGCCTGCACGGCATACTTCTGTGATTTCTGCCGCTTCCTTATCATCCGAGGCAGACGTCCCGGCCTTGCTCAGTCGCAGCATCGCTTTGACCCTTCCAACCAACTCCCGTGGATTAAAGGGCTTAGTCAGAAAATCACTGCATCCCAGCTCCAGCCCGTGAATACGATCACTTTCTTCACCGCGCGCGGAAATCATAATAATTGGCATTTCCGTAAACTCACGAAGCTGAGTCAGCAAGGAAAGTCCATCAATTCCAGGCATCATAATATCAAGAACGAGGCAGTCCGGACGGTCCGTACGGATATGCTCCACCAGGGTTTTGCCGCTGGAAAAGGAAGTCACCTCGTAGGATTCTTTTTTCAAATACTCAGATATTAATTGCAATATGAACACGTCGTCATCCACCACTACTATTTTTGTCATGATCTTAACCCCTTGCCGTTGTTCTGGATGGTTCCATCCTCTCTATAAGCTTAACAGAAGCCCGATAAAATAGACAAAAGACGGGTATACCGTTCCCGGTCCCGTCTTTTCTTATCATGAATCGCTGCTGTATATGCCAGGCGAACTGAAAACTGACTGCACTTCAACCTTATTTTTTGGTTGTTGTTACAACTTTAGCTGCTGCTTTCGGAGCTGTTTTCACTGCTGTTTTTGGAGCTGTTTTTGCAGGTACAACTTTTTTAGCCGGAGCTTTGTGAACTACTTTGTGAGCTGCTTTTTTAGCTACAACATGATGTGCACGAGTTTTGTGCGCTTTTGCTTTATGTTTAACGGCATGATGCTTAACTTTATGGTGCTTCGCTTTTACTTTGTGGCTCGCCACTTTTTTGGCAACTGCTTTTTTGGCAGGAGCTTTTTTCGCTTTTGTTGTTGCTTTATGTGCTGTCACAGCTTTTTTAACGGGTGCTTTCACCACAGGCGCTTTTGCCGGGGTTTTGGTAGCTGGTGCTGTAACGGCAGGAGCTTTGGTAGCTGGTGCAGCTGTGGCTGGAGTCGTTGTTGCTGTAGCGGCGAATGCGCTGCTTGCTCCTCCCAATACGCTTACTACGGTTAATACGGCTGCTGCATTTTTAGTCCATTTTTTCATGATTGAATCACCTCTCCTTTAAAGTATCTTTAGATTATCAGGAGAATTCGGGATAATTGTGGAGTAAATGTGTGAAAAGTATATGAAAAAGCGTACAGCTCTGTATCCGGAAAACACAAGCTGCACGCTATAAATGTTACACAATCATCGCCTTCACTAACCGATGGCAATCCAGGAAACAATGCCGTAGTTATGCGAGGTTTCGTTCCACTTGGTTACGACAATCACCGCACCACTCGGCGTCTGTGATTTTAGTGTCGCATGAAAAAGAGGATGGTTGGTCATAGCTACAAGCGTATAGTCCGGGTTCACAAAAGGCTCCTCGAATACAATCGTAACCTCCGTCTCTCCTTCACTACCCTTTAGAAGAAACGGCGCTCTGCCGAACTGCTGCAATGCGGGCTGATTCGCGCAAGTACGAACAGGAGTAATACTCAGATGCTCCGGCTTCACTGCGTTTAGCTCCAGCTCACGCGAGCCTATGGAGCCTTCCACCAGATGATGCCCTTCGATGCTCTGCTCTGCCAGGTGATGGCTTTGTACCGCTGCGGCCTGCAGATGCTCCGATCCTACAGCTTCTGGGCTCAGCACCTCACTGTCGACGGCCTGAGCTTTCAGATGGCTACGAGATACGCTGTCTGGCTGGAGTCTATCGCCGCTGATACCCTCCTCCGGCAAAAGCCCCGAGAGGTGAATATCTGTGGATAGCTGAGCCAGTGTCACCGCCCCCGGCTTCAGGTGATGCGTATCAATGACTTCTTGCCCAATGTGCTGGCCTTCAATGGACTCATCAGCCACATGCCAGGACTGTATCGCTCCATTCGCGATTTTGCTGGACGCAACCGCTCCTTCCTGCAAGGCATCCTCCGATACCACCTGCCAGCCTACATGCTGCTGCTGGATGGCCCCTGCCTGCAGATGCTCCGACTGGACGGATTCCGGTGCGATATGTTTGGACTGCACCACGCCCTCTGCCAGCGCAGATTCCTGTACCGCCCCCTCGGCCAGATGCTGAGGGTGTACGGCGTGCTCCGTCAGATGTACGGAGCATACACTAGCTTCCGCCAGATTCGAAGCACGCACCGCCCGAAGCGCAAGCTTCTCAGTGTTCACGCTTCCTGTCTGGAGCGCGTGAACTGATACACTCCCCGGTGCAATATGCCGGGTCATCACGGCTGAAGGCTGCAAATGGGCAGAGGTGACGGATTCCGGGGCCAAATGGCTCGACTGAATGGCCTCTTCTGCTACATGATTCCCTTGCACAGCTTCGTCGATAATGTGCCACGGCTGGACGGAATAAGGAGATATTTTGGTCGCTGTCACGCTCTCGTCCGCCAGTTTGTCGGACGTAACAGACTCATCTTGCAATGCATGGGTCGATATCGTCTCTGATGCGATATGCACGCCCTGGATGGTTCCGGTGTGCAGATGGTGCGGCTGGATGGCTTCTGCTGCAATATGCACGGCCTTCACAGCCCCTTCTGCCAGCGCTCTGTCCTGTACCGCTCCTGCTGCCAAATGCCGGGTGTGTACGGCATGCTCCGTCAAATGTGAAGGGCCGACGCTGCCTTCCGCGAGATTCGTCGCTTGCACTGAGCGTGCCGCCAGTTTTTCCGAGGTGATGCTTTCCGCTTGGAGCGCACGACCGGACACACTGTCCGGGGCCATGTGTTGTTCTTCAATGGATTCCTTAGCCACATGCCAGGACTGTATCGCTTCATTCGCGATCTTGCTGGACGCAACCGCTCCCTCCTGCAGGGCATCCTCCGATACCACCTGCCAGCCTACATGCTGCTGCTGAATGGCCCCTGCCTGCAGATGCTCCGACTGGACGGATTCCGGTGCGATATGTTTGGACTGCACCGCGCCCTCTGCCAGCGCAGATTCCTGTACTGCCCCCTCGGCCAGATGCTGAGGGTGTACGGCATGCTCCGTCAGATGCACGGAGCTTACACTAGCTTCCGCTAGATGCGAAGCACGCACCGCACGGAGTGCAAGCTTCTCAGCGTTCACGCTTCCTGCCTGGAGCGCGTGATCCGATATACTCTCCGGAGCAATATGCCGGCTCATCACGGCTGAAGGCTGCAAATGAGCAGAGGTGACCGATTCCGGGGCCAAATGGCTCGACTGAATGGCCTCTTCTGCCACATGATTCCCTTGCACAGCTTCGTCGATAATGTGCCACGGCTGGACTGAATAGGGAGATATTTTGGCCGCTGTCACGCTCTCGTCCGCCAGTTTGTCAGACGTAACAGACTCATCTTGCAATGCTTGGGTCGGTATCGTCTCTGATGCAATATGCACGCCCTGGATGGTTCCGATGTGCAGATGGTGCGGCTGGATGGCTTCTGCTGCAATATGCACGGCCTTCACAGCCCCTTCTGCCAGCGCTATGTCCTGTACCGCTCCTGCTGCCAAATGCCGGGTGTGTACGGCATGCTCCGTCAAATGTGAAGGACCGACGCTGCCTTCCGCGAGATTCGTCGCTTGCACTGAGCGTGCCGCCAGTTTTTCCGAGGTGATGCTTTCCGCTTGGAGCGCACGACCGGACACACTGTCCGGGGCAAGATGTTTTGTAAGCACCGAGGAAGCCTGTAGATGGGCCGAGGTAATTGCTTCGGCAGCCAAATGGGCCGAATCTACAGCCGCCACAGTCAGGTGACGGCTTTGTATGGCTTCATCTGCAATATGCCCGGATTGCACCGATTGGGCAGACAGCTTGGTAGAGGTTACACTTTCCTCCGCCAGTTTATCAGACGTAACAGATTCATCTTGCAATGCATGGGTCGATATCGTCTCTGATGCGATATGCACGCCCTGGATGGTTCCGAGGCGCAGATGGTGCGGCTGGATGGCCTCCGATGCAATATGCACGGCCTTCACAGCCCCTTCTGCCAGCGCTCTGTCCTGTACCGCTCCTGCTGCCAAATGCCGGGGGTGTACGACTTGCTCCGTCAAATGTGAAGGGCCGACGCTGCCTTCCGCGAGATTCGTCGCTTGTACCGAGTGTGCCGCCAGCTTTTCCGAGGTGATGCTTTCCGCCTGGAGCGCACGACCGGACACACTATCCTGGGCCAGATGTCTCGCAAGCACTGAGGAAGCCTGTAAATGAACCGAGGTCACTGCTCCGGCAGCCAAATGTGCCGAATCCACAGCCGCCACAGCCAGGTGGTTGCTTTGTACAGCTTCGTCCACAATATGCCCGGATTGCACCGAATGGGCAGACAGCTTGGTGGAGGTTACGCTTTCCTCCGCTAGTTTGGCAGAGGTGACCGCTTCATCCTCTAAGGCTGGAGTCGCTATAGCCTGCAATGCAATATGCTCTCCCTGAATGACCCCGTTTTGCAAGTGCTCTGATTGAATGGATTCCGGCGCGATATGCGCGGATCTTACAGCCCCTTCTGCCAGCGCTCTGTCCTGTACTGCTCCAGGCGCCAAATGCCGGGGGTGTACGGCCTGCGAGGACAGATGTGAAGGGCCGATGCTGTCTTCCGCTAGATTGGTTGCTTGCACGGAGCGTGCCGCCAGCTTTTCCGAAGTGATGCTTTCCGCCTGGAGCGCACGACCGGACACACTATCCTGGGCCAGATGTCTCGTAAGCACTGAGGAAGCCTGTAAATGAACCGAGGTCACTGCTCCGGCAGCCAAATGTGTCGAATCCACAGCCGCCACAACCAGATGGTTGCTTTGTACAGCTTCGTCCGCAATATGCCCGGACTGTACGGAATGGGCGGACAACTTGGTAGAGGTTACGCTTTCCTCCGCTAGTTTGGCAGAGGTGACCGCTTCATCCTGTAGGGCTGGAGTCGCTATAGCCTGCAATGCAATATGCTTTCCCTGAATAGCCCCGTTTTGCAAGTGCTCTGATCGGATGGATTCCGGTGCAAGATGTGCAGATTTTACAGCATTCTGGGCCAGTGTGGTTTCCTCTACGGCTCCTGCTACCAAATGCCGGGTGTGTACGGACTGTGCAGTCAGATGACCAGGGCCCACGCTATTTTCCGCCAGATTGGAAGCCTGCACAGCCCGAGCCGCTAACTTCTCAGAGGTGACGCTTTCCGCTTGAAGTGCATGACCGGATACGCTATCCGGGGCGAGATGTTTGGTCTGAACCGATGCAGATTTCAGATGGTCGGAGGTGACGGATTCCGGAGCGAGATGATTCGCCTCCACCGCTTCCACAGCCAGATGGTTACTCTGCACGGCTTTATCCGTAATGTGCCACGGCTGCACAGAACGAGCTGACAGCTTGGAGGAAGTTACACTGCCTTCTGCTAATTTGGGAGCCGTGATCGCCAAATCATTAATTTTGTCTGTAGCCACACTTTCCGGCGATAGTTTCAGCGAAGTGACAGCATGATCCTGCAAATGGTGGGAGTACACTGCTCCACTCGCCAGATGCCCGGTTTGAACCGCCCCTTCACCTAAAATATCTGCGGTAACAGACTGTCCCTGCAAGGCCGAGGTTCCTACACTGCCCTCTCCAAGATGTTCGCTTAGCACGGAGCTGCGAGCCAGATGTGTCGAGTCGACCGATTGAGCCTGCAAGGCCTTGCCACCCACACTGTTGCTGGCAAGGTGATTTTCACGAATCTCTCCGGTTGCAATGTGTACGTGTGAAATGGCTTGGGACGCAATTTTATTTCCAGTGACCGCCCCTGTACCTATTTTAGTCTCCGTCACCGCCTCTTCAGCGATTTTGTCTGACTTAATAGAGCTCGGGGCAATATGGTTTTCCTTGATAGCCTGTTTCGCCACATGGTGATCCAGTACTGCACCCTTTCCTATTTTCTCGCTCGTTACTGCCCCTGATTGCAAATGTTGCTCCGTCACTGCTTCGGCTACGATATGATGCTTACGAATAATTTCAGACTTAAGGTGTAATGAAGAGACCGCCTCCGGAGCAAGCTGAGGACCTTTAATAGCTGACGCAGCAATATGTCTGGTAAGTACGGCTTCATCAGCAATTTTGTGCGGCAAAATGCTCTGATCCGATATCTTGGAGGAAGTCACAGACTGATCGACGATTTGCAGTGAGCCTACCGACTGATCCGCCAGCTTATTGGACTGAATACTCCGGTCTGCGAGATGCCGAGCTGTCACTTCACCTGTACCAATCTGCTCTTCTCCAATAGCACCGGGACTGAGATGTCTTCTTTCAATCGCTTCTGTCTGTATATGCTCCCCGGTGACCGCCTCATGCTCCAGATGACGTCCACTAACGGAACCTTCCTCCAGCTGTTCCTTGCCCACAATTCCGCCTGCAAGCTGCTGGCGGTTGATTGAGCCAGGGGCCAGATGCCGGGCATGAATGGCATGATCGGTCAGGTGTGCGCTCTCAATGCTGCCAGCCTGAATTTTAGAACCATCCACAGCACCGTCCCGCAGTTTGGAAGTGGTTACAGACTGCTCTCCGAGCTTGGAGCTGTCGATGGCTTCATTAGCCAGATTGTTCGATTGAATTGTACCGCTGCGAATTTTATCAGAGGTAACCGCCTGATCTTGAAGCATGTCTTGAGACACAATCCAGTGCTTGAAATGACGGCTCTCAATGGAGCCATTTGCAATATGATCACCGCTGATAATCTTATCGGCCAGCTTTTCCGGGGTGATGCTGCCATCCCGAAGCTTCTCGCCGCCAATGGAGCGATCCTGCAATTTGCTGCCTGCCACCGATGCATCCGACAAATGCTCTACCGTAATAGAATCAGGAGCAATTTTCGAAGAAGTTACTGCACCGTCGGCTATTTTAATCGTTTGAACGGCATAATCCGCCAGATATTCCGTTTGGATGCTCTCTTGTTTCAGCTTGCTGGAGTCGATGGAAGCAGGAGCAATCTTTTCACCAGTCACAGCGAAATCGCTCAAATCATCTGTATAAATGAAAGCATTGTTTACATGGGGCGCCTTCTTGTTGTTCAAAATTTCCTCAACATCAATGGGATCAGGCTGAGGCTCTGGCTCGTTGGCTTCCTCCATTGAGAGCTGAGTCTCTTCTTCGAATTCATTTTCATTGTCATCTTCAACCTCAGTCTCCTGCACAACATCAACTTCAGGTTCGACAATAGCCTGCTCCTCCAACTCCTCTGCTATTGGGGGAGGCGGAAAAGCAACTTGATGAAGTCTTGCTTCTGTCTCCCTCTCCGCAGGCTGTGGCTTCAAGCGCTGTATCATGCTTAACTCATTCATATCCGGGTCAATTACACTATAGAGCGGCTTTTTGTTTCTGGTGGTTTTACGGCTCTTGTTCTTCAAGCAGCTCTCTCCCTTCTCGTATTTATCGTTACAGCATCATATGCAGGCTCTTAGGCACTTGCCACCCTGCTCGGGGGTACTCTTTTCAGTGAAAACACACTCTCAGAAATCCACGTTTGAAAAAAAATTGTTAAAAGTTAAAATAGTAAGGGTGAAGATTGCTACAAGAAGAGAGGAAATACAATAACATGATTATCAAACCAAGAACACGTGGCTTTATCTGTACCACTGCTCATCCGGTGGGCTGCGCCCAACATGTTCAGGAGCAAATTGACTATGTGCAGACCCGTCCTGCTATTCAGGGTCCTCATAACGTGCTTGTCATTGGGGCATCTGCTGGGTATGGGTTGGCTTCTCGTATTACTGCCGCATTCGGAGCGAAGGCCAATACAATCGGTGTATATCGCCCTAGCAATGCTACAGCCACACGTACAGCGTCGGCAGGCTGGTACAATTCTGCTGCATTTGAAAAGGCTGCTCAGGAAGCAGGGCTTACATCCTTGAGCGTAACAGGTGATGCCTTTTCGGATGAAGTCAAAGCCAAAACAGTGGAAGTGATTCGCGAAGAGCTTGGACAAGTCGATCTGGTGATTTACAGTGTCGCTTCTGCCCGCCGTACGAATCCCCGTACAGGTGAAACGTTTAATTCCGTGCTCAAGCCTATTGGGAAACCCTATACAAATAAAACCGTCAACTTCCACACCGGAGAAGTCAGTAGCGTTACACTGGAACCCGCAACGGAAGAAGAAGTGCAAGCAACTGTAGAGGTCATGGGCGGTGAGGACTGGAAGTTGTGGATTGACGCCTTGCGTGAAGGCGGTGTATTGGCCGATACTGCAACCACCTTCTCTTTTTCGTATATTGGTTCAGATATTACGCAGGCCATTTATAGAGAAGGCAGTATCGGAAGTGCAAAGGATCACCTGGAGGCGACAGCCCGTCAATTGAATGATCAACTGAAAGCTACAGGCGGACGCGCCTTTGTCGCAGTCACCAAAGGACTGGTTACCCAATCCAGCTCTGCCATCCCTGTCGTTCCTCTGTATATTTCCGCTTTGTACAAGGTGATGAAGGAAAGAGGCCTGCATGAAGGGTGCATTGAACAATGCTACCGCCTGTTCGCCGAGCGTCTGTATGCACCTGAAACTCCTGTGGATGAAGAGGGGCGTATTCGTATTGATGACTGGGAGCTGCGTGAAGATGTGCAGGTAGAGGTTGCGAAAATTTGGGACGAGCTCACGACAAGCAATATTTATGAGCTGTCTGATCTCGAAGGATATCGCCGCGAATTCTTCCGACTGTTTGGCTTTGAATTCGAAGGTGTAGACTACGAGGCTGATATTGATCCCATCGTCAATATTCCTCACGTTCGCTAACTCTTTTGAATACCGTTGATTACATTGGCAAAACAAAAAAACTGTTCTTCGGCAGTAGTACTCTACTCTGCACGAAGGACAGCTTTTGTTTTTTAGCAAAGATTGCAATTTTAAATTTCATTTGATATTGTACAAGTACGCATAGCAAAAACCCTCTTCTTAAGAGGGTAACTACAGTTGGACAAGTCCTACCTTGCCTGACCGTGATTATATTTGCTTAGCCCATCACATCCATATAAGGAGGTGAACAACAATGGCAAAAGACGTTCTGTGTGAGGTTAACTCCTGTACGTACTGGGCCCAAGACAATAAATGTAGCGCAAGCTCCATTTATATCGTAAGCAACAGACCTGCCGACACTCACAAGTCCGAAGAAACGGACTGCAAAACCTTTGAAGCAAAATAAACCCTTGTTTCCAAGCCCAAACTATAATTTTACAATGAAGGAGCCCCTGCCCGGGTTCCTTCTTTCTTATGATATTCTAACAAGAATGATAATGATTATCAAGCTCTTTTCATGAATAGATTTACCATTTGTCAATAAAGATCCGGGCATGGATTGCTCTAGATTAGGGTTGAGCTGGGACTGGGATTGTCATTTCCAAATCCTTATGATAGGTTTTAAGCATTTTCCCCTCTTGATCCTCGATAACTGACCAGTCCTTCTTAACCGTCATGGTGTACGGCTTGATCGTAATGGAGGTCGGTGCTTTTGCAAATGGGCTGTATGCTTCATCTTCATGGTATTCAAGATCGGGACTGCGATGGAATAGGCCTAACATGTGCTGCTCCAGCTGATTTCCGTCCTGATCCACAATGTCGTAATACATTTTGGTCGCACTTAAATCACCTGATTGCTCCGCATTGCTTGGCACTTGGCCCTTGCTGTCCACAATAAGGCGGGTGGTCACTGGAGTCAGCTCAATCTGCTTCACCGTGTAGCTAAACGTTCCGCTGCTCTGTGTCTTATCAGGCTTAAGCAAAATTTTGCTTTTAGACAAATTTTTCACTGGCACCTGGAATTCAAAGGGCTCCTGAAAGCCGCTTACATCCACTTTTACCGTCATATCAAATTCATCGGGAAGATTTTTCTCCGACAGTCCTTTAGTGACTTCATACATAGCCATATTGCTGATTAGCTTGCCGTCTTCCCTTTTTCCAACAGCGCTTGTAAACATACCGTATACCAGCCTTTGACCTTGAATAAAAACGTTAGGTGTAAACAAATACCCCTTTTTTTGCTTGTCCACGGGTACCTTCTCCAAGGTATTCCCCTCGACACTCACGGTATCCTCGGGTAAATAAGGAGACATAATCTTCTCATCTTCTACCCCTTGGCGTTCAATCATGAACACCAGTCGTGTTCCGTCAAACATAACCTCTTTGATGTTCAAGGTCACTCCATCGCGGGTTACACTCAAATTGGGTGCCGTCGTCAGTCCTGATTTACTGGCTAGCTGCAAGCTGCTGTCAAAATTATATTGGAGTACACTTCCGAGCAGCGGGATATTTTTTAATGCTTCAGCCATGGCTGGGGACACAAAACCGCTTCCCAATACCACCCCTCCCAACACGGCTGCAGCAGATACACCGATAGCTATTTTTTTAGTCCACGTGCCTTTTTTGTGAGTTAATTTCCTGCTCACCATATTCATTTCTCCCAGCCTCTTCATAATGTCATCCGCATAGCTAACCTGAGGCATCTTCTTGTTTTTAACGGTACGGCGGACTTGCTCCATTTGCTCGTGTTCAGTTGGATCTGACCATGCGTTCATTCGTTAGCCCTCCCTTTTTCATTTTTTGTTGAATCAGCTTCTTGCGCAGCCGTTCATACTTCTTTCGCAAAGTCGCAGGCTTACAGTCCATAATTTGCCCAATCTCCTCAAAGCTGTACTGTTCCACAACCTTCAACAGCACAAGGTTCCTTTCTTCCGAATGCAGTTTCAACAAAAGTTCATCGACTTCGCGTTCATTATCGGATTGATGGTGGTAATCATCAAAATGCAGCTGCTGCTCCTTTTGGGTCGATATGAATTGATACCAGCGGCTTTTTTTCCTGATTTGATCCAAGCAGTGATAATACGCGACTTTATAAAGCCAACCTGAAAAAGAAACCCCCTGCTGCCGATATTTCCCTATCGTCTGATATACCTTGATAAAAATGTCCTGTACCGCGTCCTCCGCTTCCTCGCGATTTTTCAGGATGTAATAGCAATACGTATATATCTGCTTTTCAAAAGTACGTATGATGATGGCATATGCCTGTTGATCGCCAGCTTTGACGCGTTCTACGACGGATTCTACATGTTCTGTATAGTCATTGGCCCCGGGGACCAAAGCGTTCCATAGGATCACCTCCTTGTGTGTCCGTCATCATTCTGTTTAACGAATGCCCTGTGGTTGTTTGTGACATCTTCTATAAAAAACCGAAAAAACACGCATCAAAACAAAAAAAGAAGCGTCGCTCTGAACGATTCGCTTCTTGTGCTTGATTTTTTGTAATTGTACCTGCTTGGTCGGCCTCATTCGCACATGCTGTGATATATCGGCATAATGACCATTTGTCGCTGGGGGACCCGGCTTTGGCTCAGTCTGTCAGCGGCAGCGAAAATGCCGATCTGGTCGCGGAGACGCGGTTTGCTACGTGACCCGTATTGGGCTACTCATGCAGCGATTGCGCTACGCGGCGAGCCTTCCATTCCTGAACAATATCAACGTGGCTACTGAGGCTTAAGTAACCCTACGTTGTTTTGTTTTAAAGGGTTTATTTATTATGGTCCTGTTCGCAGGTAACGAAAACTCAGTAGCTTATGCGAGAGGATTTGAACTATTCAGTCGTTCCATTATTTATATGAGTGCTCATATACCTCATTTTGTAGGAAATCCTTTTGCTTAATATATGAGCTAGAATAGATGCTATTATACGACATTAGATCAGCATGGCTACCCTGCTCTATAATTTTACCGTTTTGAATAACTAAGATATGATCCGAATGTATTACAGTCTGGAATTTATGAGCAATAATAATAATGGTTCGTTCACCCTTAAGTTCATTTAAAAGGTGTAGAATCAAGGATTCAGTTTCAGCATCAAGAGCAGATGTCATCTCATCAAAAATGAGTATCTCTGCGTTATGTAGCAGTGCTCTTGCTATAGCAAGACGTTGTTTTTGACCTACAGAAAGGTCGTATTTTTCGGAAATGATGTACGTATTATATTTCTGGGGAAGTGATAAAATATAGTCATGTAACCCGACTTTTTTCGAAATATCAATGACTTCATTTAATGTTGCATTTTTATTCCCAAAAGCGATGTTCTCGAATATAGTTCCTGTTGTTAATAACTCTTCCTGTGTTACTACCGCTATATTTTTATAGAAGGAACTTTTATTTAAATCGTGTAATTTATGATTATCATAAAGAATCTCACCTTTAGTTGGAACAATTTCTCCTGTTAAAAGTTTTGCAATCGTAGTTTTACCAGATCCACTTCCTCCTACTATAGCTAACATTTGATTTTTTTTGATTTCAAACGAGATATTATCAAGAACAGAGGTTTGATTATTGTAAGAAAACGACACGTTTTTTACATGTATTGCATTTTCTATATTTGAAAAAATGGTATTGCCGTTCCAAATATCTTTTAAATTCAAAAAGTCAAGAATCCTCCCGGCAGAAGCTATAGCTGATTGAACACCTACGTTCAACTGTGATAAGCGTGATACAGGTTGTAACAGTTTGACTATATATGTACTAAACGCGACGAGCGTGCCTAAGGTGACTTCTCCTTTAATTAATAAGAAGCCGCCAATGATTAGTAAAAGTACAGGGAAAAACCCGCTTAAAAAGTTACTGATTATGCCTAGTAGCAGTTCACGAGAAAAAAGTTTTTTCAAAATACGAATCAGAAGGATTTGTTCTCTGCAAAATAAGGCACTACTATACCTTTGGCGGTTAAATCTAACCGAGGTCCACTTTTGCTTTAAACCTAATTGTAGTATTTCCATTACATTTTCGTACTGTTTTTTGTAATTTATATTTAACTGATACACTTTCTTTTTGGAATTGTAGTATAAGAAAAAGTAAATGGGTATAAAAAACAAGGATATCGTTGCCAACTTCCAATCCATAAAATAGAGGACAATTACGGTTCCGATAATCGTCAAACAATCGGTAAACATAGCTATAAATGCTTGGTTTAGCAATCCTGTGAACGCCTCGACATCATTATAGATTAAAGAAATAATCTTACCGGAAGGCTGATGGATTCGTAGACTAAGATTTTGATTATAAATATCATTTCTTAATCGAAATTGCAACAAATTTCGAATTCTAAAAATAAGTGAATCTCTAAGTGCCGCTGTCAATCCCCCTCCGATCAGTAAGGATAAAAAAAGAATACCAAAATAACTTATTTCCTTAGCAGAAAGTGCTTTAGCATTATAAGAATCTATCAATCTCTGCATTAAAATGGGTTGGTATATCATAAACAATATATTTATGATAATTATGCAGAGTGCGGTAATTTGAAGTGGCAATAGAGGTTTAATATATCCTTTTATTAATTGTATCATAAGTATGTCCTCCGTAATTGGGAATTAGGAGCCAGGGTATAACTGTATCGGCATTGCTGTATTACATAAGAAGTAGATGGGAGTACAATGCCGAATTATAAATTATTGACCAAAAAGGATGTTTCTTTGTTCTTGGGTAAGTTGAAGGTATAAATTTATAGTAGAAGTAATGAATTTTTGGGTTACTTTGCAGAGTTTACCGACAGGTTGATTGATATTTCCATTCTCTGAAAAATTCTCCTGGTGACATCCTCCGCCACAGAGGTTTTTTGCCCAACAATTTGAACAGGTTGTTCTATTTCTTATCGTTGAATTTTCTATAAAATCATATTGTCTGCTCAATTTATCCTCATCAAACAGGTTGCCGATGGAGCATTCGTCCTCGCCTACAAACCGATGGCAAGGGAACAAATTCCCTCTAACATCAACAGCGACAGCATTCGTACCTGCGCCACAAAAGTGAATTCTAGGACCGCCGGAATGGATTTTACTTAGCATACCAAGGACATTGGACATTTTTTTGGCTGTAGCATAGTCTTCATTTTCTAATAATTCTTGGAATCTTTCTACCAGCTTAACCATCTCTTTTGATAAAATATCATAGTGCTCGTCCGATAAGGAATAAAGCGCTGGGGACAAATATATTTTTCTAAAACCCAGTTTTACTAAATGGTCAAAAGACTTATGAAGATCAAGCTCTACAGGTGTTACTGTACCTCTTGCACCTATTTTATGATCATTTCTCATTTCTTTTGTACGTTTTAATAGTAAATCATAAGACCCTTGTCCACCTTTGAAAAAACGATTAAAATTATGTGTTTTTTCATCACCGTCAATGCTGGTTTGCACACCAAAATGATGTTTGTAAAAAAAGCTTTTGATTTTAGGAGTGATGAGTGTACCGTTAGTGGTTATAGAAAAAGAAAATTTCTTATGATGAATTTGAGATTGTTTATTAACGTAGTGTACAGTCTCTTGCATTAGAGGGAAATTTAACAAGGGTTCCCCGCCAAAAAAAGTGATATTTAATTGCTCCATTTCTCCCGACTGTTGAATAAGAAAGTCTACAGCCGCTTTAGCAATTTGTAAAATATATAATAATGTACATTTTTTAGTTATACAAAACCATACTAGGAAGGAGAACTTCAAAGTTATCATTCACTTGTTTATACGAAGCAACTTACAGATTGCTCAAAAAGTACTTGTATCTGGTTAGGACATTTTATTGATCTCTCTTTACGTGTTATATACAAACCTATGTCATCGTGTATGTTGCTGTAACTACAAAAAAATGTATAATAGTAATATTTCATGCTTAGGAGGTTTGAAAATGGAATATATAGTCGAAACTAAAGCACTCCGAAAAAATTTTGGTCTCTTTACCGCTGTATACGACATATCCTTGCACGTGGAGCGGGGGAGCATTTACGGTTTTCTCGGCGAGAACGGGGCCGGAAAAACAACCACAATCAGAATGCTGATGAGACTCATGGAGCCTACAAGCGGAGAGGTTTTCTTATTTGGGGAGCGGCTGGAGAAGAACTACCCGTCTATCTTTTCCAGAATAGGCACCATTATTGAAACGCCTGGCTTTTACGGAAACCTCAGCGCAAGGGATAACCTGAGGATATGCTGCACGTACATGGGGGTGAAAGATGAGGGAAGAATTGAACGTACGCTCTCTACCGTGGGATTGGAGCATACCGGCAAGAAGAAGTTTATTGATTTTTCCTTAGGAATGAAGCAAAGATTAGGGATTGCGAGGGCGCTTGTCCATGATCCGGAGCTGCTCATATTGGACGAGCCTACGAACGGACTGGACCCGTCAGGGATCAAGGAAATTCGTCAATTACTGAAGCGGCTATGTGAGGAAGAAGGGAAAACGATTCTCATCTCCAGCCACATCCTGAGCGAAATTCAACAGTTAGCGACACACATCGGAATCATACATAATGGAAAACTGTTGGCTGAAGATCGTTTGAACCGGTTGGAGGAAAGCTTTGAGCAATATACGGATGTAAAGGTAGACGATGCGGAGGCGGTTCGTACGTTTCTGCAAGAGCGTATGAAGCAGACTCAATGTGATGTGAAATCCAAGCAACATTTAAGAATCTATAACCCTATCGAGAATACAGCGGCGTTAAACAAAGAGTTAATGGATCACCATTTTTCGGTCTATGAAATACACACCTCAAAGCAGACGCTGGAGGATTACTTTTTGGCGCTCATCTCAAGGGAGGGTGAGCGGCGTGATTAGAGCGGAGCTCATTAAACTCAAGGGTTCTAAAGCTTTTGTGCTGAGCTATATTATATTACTGGCTGTTACGCTGTTATTTTTTATTTTGGACGCTATCTTTCCCCAGTATTCGATTGATCATTCTGGGTGGAACTATTATTTTCAGGAGATTGTCGGCTTCATCAACATTGCGACCGGATTTATCAGCTACTTCATATTAACCGGTCATATTTTCGCGAGAGAGTACCAGGAAGATACGCATCTATTTATGTTTACGAGTCCTGTAGCCCGAACGAAATTTTATGTCAATAAACTACTGGTAATATATGGATATATAGTGGTTTCTTTATTTTCTGTGCTGATTTTGTCTGCGTTATTAGGGATGTTGATTACCGATCGACCCTTAACGCTGGATATCTGGGTAGACCAGATTCAGGTGTTTGCTAAAATGTGTGTAATGCATGCGATGCTAATACCGTTCATTTCTTTTTTCGTCATACGGTGGAAAAGTTTTCTGGTGGTCGTGCTCGTAACTTGTACCGTCATATTTTTGAATTTCACGTACAAAAGTGAATGGAATCCGTTGATTGTTCCGTTTCTTTTATCTCCCAATGAAGGAAGCGCGTTCATACAGGTCGATGATATAATAGCTTGGTTCAGCTTATCTGTTACCTTTATTCTTGGATTATTTTTATCCATTTGGACGTATAAAAGAAGATACTAAAGATGGGCTTTCTGAAAGGAGGGGGATTATGCTTAACCTGTTTAAAGCAGAGTGGCTGAAGCTGAAATGGACCAAAATTCTTATTCTGAGCGTGATTATTTTAGTATTATCGGTCGCTTTTATTTCCTTCAGTTATGAGGGTAGCTCCAAGTATTCCATAGACCGTGACGGTTGGAATGCATACTTTATGGATTTGGTAATTAATATCAATTTTCTAACCGGGTATATGAGCTATTATATTTTGACCATCTTTATCTATACGAGAGAGTATCAGGAAAACACTCATATTGCCCTGTTCACAAATCCGGTTCGTCGAACGCGTATCTACTTCAGCAAGCTACTGGTTATATATACGTATATTGCGGTTAGCTTGCTGTTGGCATTTGTCATATCTGCTGTATTGGGAACCTTGATTACAAGTAGACCTTTAACTTCTGAAATTGTTATATATCAGCTTGGGGTATTTGCTAAAATGTTTCTTATGCACGCCATGCTCATTCCGATAATATCTTTCTTCGCCATTCGATGGGAAAAATTTATAAACGCTGTGATCGCGATGTGCACGGTCATATGTTTAAATTTTGTTCTGATCAATGTAACTGGAAATACACTCTATCCATGGACGGTCCCAGTTTTATTTTCTCCACATGGCACGTTGGGAAGAACATATACGCATGTTCCGAACGGGGTCATCAGTATATGTTTCATTTTTGTGCTGGGGCTTATCCTGTCGTTGAGGAGCTTTAGCAGCATAAAAAAGAAATAAACTGTTCAAGTCAAGGAATCAACATACTTCTATACTAACGTTGTATATAAGCAGGCACCTAAACGAAGTATACGCTTCGTCAGGTGCCCTCTTTGTATTATAATGTTTGATTAGCACAAAGGCATTCATTTTCTTCATACTTGCATTTTCGTACCTGCAGTTGTTATTTGGTTAAAACTTTAACCTCCTTGGGACCGAGGGGCACGGTGATGGAGCAAGGTACTAAAAGTTTATCAGGGATACGTTCAATCGATATGACAGACGGAGTAATTGAAGTGTTGAAGAAACACGAAGAGAGAATTAGTAAAGAAAAAGAACTGGCTGGAGAAATGTATATGGACAATGATTTAGTGTGTTGTACCAACATCGGTAAGCCTGTATTCCAAAATACACTTTCAAGATTAAAAATATAAAGATAAAAACATTGGGGCTACTATTTTATTGCTATTATATTGGCTCCTTTTGGGTCGATATGAATTGATACCAGCGGCTTTTTTTCCTGATTTGATCCAAGCAGTGATAATACGCGACTTTATAAAGCCAAGCTGAAAAAGAAACCTGCTGATAGGATCACCTCCTTGTGTGTCCGTCATCATTCTGTATAACGAATGCCCTGTGGTTGTTTGTGACATCTCCTATAAAAAACCGGAAAAAACGCGTATCAAAACAAAAAAAGAAGCGTCGCTCTGAACGATTCGCTTCTTTTTTTGTAATTGTACCTGCTTGGTCGGCCTCATCCGTACATGCTGTGATATATCCGCATAATGACCATTTGTTTTGCGACTCTGTGCGGCGCAATACATTCCTGCGCGCTTCGCCTTGCTTAGTGCTTTTTGTGTTCGAGTACGTGCCATACGGCCTTCACTCTCCTTCATTAGACTCCATTTATCATAGCATCAGAAATCCAAATCGTGAAGGTTACAGATACAAGAATGCCATTAAATGTCTGAGAAAATGTCCGTATCGCCACTTGAGGCCGCTATCACAAAAACAACGACTAAGGAAAGGATGATCAATGTATAAATCAGTGTCCCAATAATACTACATACCAGTCCGGCAATCGCCATACCTCTGCCTTGTTCGCCATAACGATTAATTTCCTTCAGGGAAAGGCTGGACAAAATAATGCCAACTATTCCGATAATCAACCCAAGATAAGGAATGACAACCGATAAAATCCCGAGTACCATCGAGGCAACAGCCTTACTGTTTGTAGGTGGAACCACTGGGAGCTGGTTAAACGGGGCGTTATAATCGTTCGTCTCCTGAAAAGAGTCGGAAGATCGAGGCTCTTTGTATAAATCACTCATCTGTCTAATTCAACTCCAATATGTAAAATAGCAATATATACGTTCTAGGGTACCACAATCTTACAAATCAGGACAGTACTTATTTTAAAAAATAATAAACCAAGCTAATATTCATAATTTTGTCTACTTTCATATACTCGTTTATGTCAAAAAGAAGAACCATCGGCTTCATACGCACCTATTGTGCGAATTGAGCATACAGTATTTTACCTATTACAGATAAAATGCGCTCCATGAGAGCATCCTGCCAAGGAGGACGGAGCTATGTCATATCGTGCAATATCCCGCAGAAGAGGCTCACCTCACAAACGTTTAAAAGCTGACACGCTCAGAAAAATATCCGTCGCCATGCTGTCGTTTTACAAAGCAATCGCGACCCGTCATGGTTTTGCCGTTCAATGGTCACAGGCTGTGGTGAAGGGCAATTTGGATCGGATGAAATCCCTTCTTTGCTCGGTAGCGCCACTCGCCGCCAAACAAGGATTAGGCACGAACGGCATCGGCTACTTTATTTCCTTTTTGGTTCAACCACCGATGCTTTATTATACGAACGGAACGACGATTCCACCGGGAACAGTGCAATTTACGTTTGAGCCGAGAGTCCATCGTGCCATCGCCAGAGCCGTTTTTCCGCTGTACCGGGAGCTGGCACACAATCAATGCTTTGCTTCTGCTTTAGCTAAAGCGATCAACAGACGAGACCAGCATGCGGTGACTGTGATGATCCGCAGTTTGATCCCATCCTCTGCGCTAAAATCCGTACAGATTGAGGATTACGGCTTTGCCCTGCTTTTTAAGTACCCCTTCAGTAAGTATCCTTATCGCAATCTACTCATTCGGGAATTTACTTAAAGTGGTCGCTACAGGTGTCTTGCCCTGAGTTCTCCAATAAGCTCTTTCCCCAATTGTATTGCCATATCGGTCAGCACTCTGATTTCTTCCTTGGTTGTATTGTCCAAATGCGCCCCACAGCAAATCGCAAAGTTGCCTGCAAACTCTTTTCGCAAGCGAACTGCAATTTCCTCGGTAATATAAAATTCCTTGTGGGATTGCAATTGCACGGTTTGAATGGGCTCCAGTCTGGCCCCCGCTGTAATCGTTCCCAGATGGGGCTGATCACCGCCTGAAATGAGTACGACGATATCCTCCCCCATAAAATAGGCATCCAGTACAAGGCGGATACGTCCGCTTTCTTTTTGCAAATGAATCATATGATCCTCTCCCGCTTAAAATAATACTTAATTGTGATTATATTCACTTTATTTGTTTCTAATTATTGTATCGCTTCCTGAACAGTTCGACAATTAAAAATGGCCCAAGCAAGCCTCGATAAACGGTGGCTTGCTTGGGCCTTCATCACTATTTTAAAGGAAACATTATCATTCTTACTTCCGTTAACGGATCGTAATTGTATGCACCGCTTTACCGGTTGCGCCAGCATTATCCGTCACCGTTAGCTCCACAGTATATGTTCCGGCTGTAGTGAATTTATGCTTCACCTTGGAGCCGATGGCTGTATCGCCATCACCAAAATCCCAGCTGTAGCTGACAATTTCACCATCTACGTCACGAGAAGCTTTTGCGTTAAATTGTACATTCTTGTTCTTCTTGGCCGAATCATTTGCCTGAATAATCGCTACAGGCTTTTCATTGGATGTAGTTACATACAATCTTCCCGGCGCTTCCGTCTTCACTTCATTCCCTGCCGCGTCTCTTACCCGGATGGCGATGACTCCGCCTTCCAGATTGAGAGAAGACGAAGTGAAATAAGTACCTTCATAGTGTCCTGACGAAGTTTCATTTAACGGAATTTCATTCTGTCCTAAGGTGGACAAATTGAAGGGCAGCTCCACGTGGAAGGATGCCTCCAAGCCGGATGCACTGTCGAAGGATACTCGTACCGGCTCCCCTGGAGTGATACGCACATCCTCCGCAGGCCTAATGTTCTCCAGCTTCGGCAGGGCTGTATCGACATACACCGAACGAGTAACGGTCGTTTCATTTTTGGCCAGATCCTTGGCCGTCACCGTAATCTGATTTTCTCCTTCGTTGATAAGCAAACGCTTGTTAAAGCTGCCGTCACTTCCAAATTTGGCTGGCTCGCCGTTAATTGTCAGCTCGGAGAGGAACTCGTCGTATACCGTACCGACCACACTGACAACCCCCGTATTCGTACGGGCACCTTCATCGGGCGAGGTCAAGATCAGGCCCGGTTTTGTCTGGTCAAGCGTCACAACCACCGGCTCGGAACGATCCGTTACTTTGCCGTATACCGCCGCTTGAACGCTGAGCGGATTGGCACCTGGCTGAAGATCGACCGACAGACTGAACTGACGATCCTTCACCTTGGTTGTGCCAGCCAGCTCCTTGCCGTTAAAGAGCTGAATATCAGCTCCTTCTGCCGGGGAAGTACCTGTTACGGTAATCTTTTCTTCCTGCGTGTAGGTTGCCTTCGTAGGTGTCGTGATCGTTGGAGCATTCACCGGATATCTAACGATAGCCCGAATCATGTAGTTTCCTTCATCTTCAGGTGATTGGCTCCATGTTCCACTCACGCCCTGCCAGCTGCGAAGTGCATTCGGCCCACTCTCGTCTGTAGCAAGACCCGGTGACTGTGTGCCTGCAGCAGACTGCGTATAGACAATGTAAAAGTCACCTTGAACCGTTACCGGCTCTGGGAGCTGTACGGTTGTCCATTGTGTCTCATCCCGTACAGCCGTCCCGTCAAATGGACCAGCCAGCAGGCGTCCGGGTGCGCCCGCCGCACCGGAGGCATCATAAACAGAGTATTGGAATGCCGTTCCGCCCGGATTCGGGAAGGCTGAGTTCCAGAACAGAAGTGATGCGCCTGTCACTTGAGCCACTTCCGACTCAGGTGTCATTCTGACTGCCCAAGAATTGCCGGCCGCGTTAAAGGCTCTGGCATTTTCCCCTGTGCCGTCATCATAAGCGATGCCTCCCTGGAAGCCAATAAAAGGCTTCAACGTGACGTTCGCTTCCACACTGCCGTTCGGAGGAGCTGTAACGGATATACTGTCGCTATAATAATTCTCGGCTGAAATGGATAATGTATAGGTTCCTTCCAGCACGTCCAGTGTAAATTCTCCAGCTTCATTCGTCTCTACCGGAGCAATATGTGCATCCTCCAGCACCATCACTTTCGCTTTTTGGATGGGTTCACCGGATTGCTTGTCGGTAATGACTCCGTGAATCGTACCATGAGGTACGGCTTGGAGACTAAAATTCGCTCTGACTACTTTATTATTCTCAATCGTGACCTGTTTCGTTTGAGGCTCGTAGCCATAGGCTTCAGCCTTCAGCGTATAGTCACCCGCTACGTGAATGAAGCTGTATTTACCTGTGGTCGGATCGGTTTTCACCGAACGTCCCGTTTCCAGTACAGTGACCGTGGCGCTGGCTGGAAGACTGTCGAGGCCGACACGTCCACTGTCCACCGTCGTTTCCGCCGGCTTCACTTTTTCCTGGAATTCACTCTTTTCGGTACTTGTAATTTTGTACAGCGGGAATTGTTCCTCCGCTTTTTGTGGTTTGATATTTGACTCAGGTACGATGTCCTTGGTCACTGTCGAAGCTGGAATGCCCAGCACACGGAAATCGTCAATGTACCAGCCGCTTTTGTTCACACTGTTATCCGATTTCAAGCGGAAACGAACTTGAATCTCATTGCCGGTATAGCTATCGAGATTGTAATAAACCGGAGCCCATTTCTTCCCGTTGGTGTTATGAGAGAATTTGCCCAGCTCAGTCCAAGTGTCGCCATTGTTTTTAGACACTTCTACATAACCGAAGTCATAGCCGGCTTCAATTTCAAACCAGTGGTTGAAGGTAAGTGTCGCGTTGCGCACACCATTCAAATTAATTTTTGGGGAAACCAGCGAAAAGTCGGCTCCGCTCTCATAGCCGCTATCGAGATCCGTTCCCCACACATTCGGTTTGGAGACTGCGCTCTCAGGCCCGACTTTAGGAATGCCACGCTCCCATTCATCCTTGGTACCGGAATGAGTCCAGCCATTATCCGAGCTGCCGTCGAAATGATCGCTATACAGCGTATCTGGCACGTCTACTCTCAGAGAGACCTCATTCGACTTGGCTCCCTCATTGCCGCTATAATCCTCGGCCGCCACGGCATAATGATAGGTCGCACTGCCAACGGTGATCGTATCGGTGAAGGTCAGTCCCGTGGTTGTACCGATAGAAGCATAATCCTTGCCTGATTGGGTGGAACGGTACACCTTGTACTGCCTCACATCTTCATCGGATGAAGCATTCCAGGCCAGCGCAACGTTGCCGACAGTATCTGCTCCGGCAGTCAGATTACCCGGAGCTGCAGGTGCAACAGTGTCCGGTTCCTGAATCGACAGATCGTCGATGTACCAGCCATCCTTTACAATCGTATTGTCACTTGTAAAGTTGAATAGGAGGTATACCTTTTGACCGGCAAATGCTCGCAAATCAAGATACTGCGTTTTCCAGCCGTTGCTGGTGCCGGTAAACGATAAGACCTGCTCAAATGCATTCTGACTATTGGTGGTCGCTACATACACCTTGCCGAAATCAGAATTGTTTTCAAGATCGTACCAATGCTTGAAGCTAACCAGTGCCCCTTTTGGGCTTTCGGTCAGATCAATCGGAGGCGCCATAAAATAACTGTTGGAATTGGTTTGGTATAGGCCTTCGAGATTGGTCGCGAGGACCTTCGTACCCGAGTGTGCACTTCCGGGGCCGCTTACCGGGGTTCCCCATTTCCAGACACTGCCCTGTCCGCCGATATTGATACCTGCAATATCTTTTTCAAAATCCTGTGTGTAGCCCGGTTTAACGCCTTTGGAGACATTCACCTTGTATACTTCAGTTTCAAAACCGTTATTACCGTAATCATTTACACGGATATAGTATTCCAGACCGGCGCTGTTCACCAAAAAAGTCGGGATGGACGCTTGATATGTACCGTCTTTGCTGTCGCCGGAGGTTCGTTCCAACGGAATATATACATAGTTTGACGTACCCGCTGTTTTGGCAAATGCTTCAACTGCTGTCACACCGACATTATCCGTTGCATGGGCGGTCAGAGGTATATCAATGCCCTCGAATGCTGCAGCAGGCGGTGTATGCTCAAGAACAGGCGCTTCCAAATCGTCTCCACCTGTTACAACTTTACCGGATACGGAGCCCAGACCCTGGATGACCGAACCCACAGCATCCAACGCATTAATGACACCATGTCCATAGCCATTGTTTGGCGAAGCAGGATATGTGCTGTCTGTACGCGGTGTAGCTGTGTTCATCAAAATTTCCTCAAGCTGGTCTACGGTAAGAGAATGATTCGCTTGCAGCAGCAGTGCTGCAAGACCTGCAACATGCGGACCCGCCATGGAGGTTCCATTATATCCGCCTTTATAGCCACCGCCAGCGACGGATGACCGGATATTGACTCCCGGTGCGGTAACTTCGGGCTTTATCTCGCCGTATGGCGATGGTCCCAGCAATGAGAAGCTTGCCAGTTTATCATTGATATCAGTTGCCCCAGTGGCAAAGGATTCCGGATAGTTGGCCGGATTGGCTACCGATCCAGGTCCACCCGGATTGGAAAGAGTGGTGTTACCTGCAGAGAATTCAGGGAATATTTGGGCATCACGCCATGCCTGAACCACAGGCCGGAACCATTCATCCAGACCGGGTCCACCTCCCCACGAGTTGTTCACTACATCTGGTGCAAGCTCGGGATGCAGATTGCCTTGGGCATCTTTGGGCGCAAGCAGCCACTGACCGCCGTCCAGGATAATCGCATCCGTTGTTTCCGGATTAAAAATCCGAACCGCAATCCACTTTGCACCTGGTGCAACACCAATTCGGTTCGTTCCGTTTTCCTCGGAGCCGACCATCGTGCCCATCGTATGCGTACCATGGGAATCGTCTTCCTGATCGACTGGAAGCGTCGCATGACTATGCGGATCGTACCAGCTCAGCTCAGGATTCACAATATTGCCTGCTGCATCCAGTCCACGCCATTTGCGATGCAGGGCCGGATGTGTGTAATCTACGCCAGTATCCAGGTTGGCGACCACGATTCCGGTTCCGTCAATTCCTTTTTCCCAAACTTGTGGTGCGTTAATATGGGATATATTCCATTCCACCGTAGACGGGTCTACAGCATTCTTGCCTGCATTGCCGGGCTTGGCCGATGTTTTTCCATCGTCTTTATCCGGCTCTACAGCTTTCTCTGCCGTTTCAGAATTTGCCATTACTGCTGTCGCTTTTTCAGCTGTTTTGACGTCGGTTCCCTCTGCCTGCTTGTCAACCGTCACTTTCTGCAAATAACGTGTTTCATTCGGCAAAATTTTATCAACTTCAGGCAGCTTCGAAATATGATCCAGCACCTCCTTGGTGCTTGTGACAGCCAGAGCATTCACAATAAAATAGCTTTTATATTCCTTCACTCCACCGTCCTTCGACTGCTTATCCAAATAATTTTCAAGCCCGTATTGGGTTCTGGAAGCTGTTTCGCGTAAAGAGCTGATTACATGGCTGCGTGCAGCCATTTTGGCAGCGGAGGGTGTTATTTTCTCAAGTGAGGCCTTTTGGAGAGCATTTTTGGAAACCTTGTTGGTGTCCACCTGTTCTTTTAATTTAACCAGATAGGTAACATAGTTGTTCTCCTCAAACTGCTTGGTTAGTTTCGGAGATACTTTCGCGGTCGTAACCTTGTGCGAAGCTGATTTCAGCTCCAGCTTGGAGCCATCCGGTGTGTTATTCGCCAAAGCGGGTTGTACAAAAGAAAAGGCCATAAGTAAAGATAGTCCGATAGATAGTGGCTTCTTGAATCGTTTAGGCTTAATCAATTACTTCTCCACTCCTTTTACTAGGTTTAATGTTTCCGGAATAACCTGTTCGAAAGCTAGACCTCATGCCTTGCACACCGAACACACGGGCTGCGTGACACGATGTGGTTGGCAACCACCTCCTTCATAAAATATAGAGGCACAAAAATATGTGGTTGTTCATAGATGGATGTACTTCATAGGTGAATTAACGCTTCAAATGCAAGTGGTGAAATTCAGTAGATACCAAGGAGAGAAAGCAGGAGTACTTCTAAGAAAAAAGCATGTTATATCATGACAATTTATATTAAAAATTGTTATATAAATATATAATATGGATAGTATAAAGTTATCAAAACAGATATACAAGTAGTTTTCTTGCATTTTTCTTGCAATTCTATGAAATTTATCTTCTATTATGTACGAAAACCCCTTTATAGCGGCTGCGTAAACGGTGCATTACACGGTTAGCAGGTGTATGCAATCTCTGTACGAGCCGCTCAAAGGGATTTTCGAAGTCTTTTTTAATTTATCCGATCCTTCTAGTTAAGTACTGAATTCACCGCAGCGAGCGCGTCGATCAGACCATAGCCGTAGCCATTGTTCGGTGAAGACCGATACTGGCTGTCAGTCAGCGGCGTCGCTGTTTTTGAAATCACATCCTCCAGCTGATCTACCGTCAAAGATGGCTTGGCCTGGAGAAGCAGTGCCACCAATCCGACTGTATGCGGACCTGCCATGGAAGTACCGTTCCATCCCCCCTCATACACTCCGCCAGGTACAGAAGAGCGAATGTTTACACCAGGAGCCGAAATTTCAGGCTTCACTTCGCCATAAGGAGAAGGACCGCGCAGCGAGAAGCTGGCCAGCTTGTTGTTAACGTCGGTGGCCCCTGTGGCATAAGCTTCCGGCAAATTCGCCGGATTGGCTACAGACCCGGCTCCGCCCGGATTTGACCATGTTGTGTTGCCTGCGGAGAACTCGGGGAATATCTGAGCCGCTCTCCACGCTTTGGTAACTGGACGGTACCATTCATCCAGACCAGGCCCGCCGCCCCAGGAGTTATTCACCACATCCGGTGCAAGCTCAGGGTGCTTTTCGCCGCTTTTATCTACAGGAGCAAGAATCCACTGTCCACCATCCAGCAAGATGGAGTCTGTAGTATCCGGATTAAACACTCGAACGGCAATCCATTGAGCACCGGGAGCAACACCGATCTCATTCGTACCATTACTGTCCGAGCCAACGATCGTACCCATCGTATGTGTTCCATGTCCTTCTGTATCTGCCGGCAGCGATGCTCCGTTAACCGCATCATACCAGCTCAGTTCTGGGTTAACGACTTGGCCGGAAGCATTCAAACCACGCCATTTTCTTTTCAGCGCCGGGTGCGTATAATCTACGCCTGTATCGAGATTGGCAACGACAACCCCTTTGCCATCAATGCCCTTGGCCCACACCTGTGGTGCTTTGACTTTGGAAATATTCCATTCGGCTCGGCTAGGTGTTACAGCATCCTTGTATACAGATTCCTCCACCGACTTCTGTGCATTCTCTTCCGTTACAGCCGTGTCTGCAGCAGCTTGTTCGGCTGTCGCTTCCCGGTCTGCTGGCTGGGCATCCTTGTCTATTTCAACCTTTTGCAGCTCGCGTTTTTCATCCGGTAAAATTTTATCCACCTCAGGCAGTGTAGCCAGATTATCCAGTACCTCTTTGGTACTCGTTACCGCAAGTGCGTTGACGATAAAGTAGCTCTTGTACTTTTTAACGTTGCCGTTGTTGACTTCCTTCTTCAAATATTCTTCCACAGGTTGTTGCGTTTTTTCTGCTGTATCCATAAGCGAGTTCACAACTGTTGTACGTACAGACAGCTTGGCAGCAGCGGGGGAAATCTGCTCTGCAGAAGCCTTTTGAAGAGCATGCTTCGCAACCGACTCCGTGTCTACCTGATCTTTTAATTTAACCAGGTAGGTGACATACTCGCTGTTACTGAATTGCTGGTTCAGCTTGGCTGAAACCTTGGCGGAAATAGTCGAAGCTCCTGCCGAGGAGGTTGAGCTCGAATCCCCATACACCGGAGAAATCAGAGAAAAAGCAAGAAGAGCGGTAAAACTGACCGACAGCGTCTTTTTGATATTTTTCGACTTAATCAATACTTTCCATCTCACTTTACTTGGTTTTTTGATTCTCAAGAACAATCTTCTGACAACCGTATCAAAAGCTCACAAAATAGCCTCTGCTACTCACCTCCTTAAAAAAATATAGATGCCGGGGTGATATCCATAGGCCTTCATTCTGAGATGAACGAACCCTTGGTGCAGACCGCTGAGAGCGATAATAGGGTCTGGAAAATGTGAATAAATCTCGAAGAAAGTAAGAGAAAAAATGAAGAAAAAGGTAGGGTAAAAAAACTAGAAGTTATCGAGGAGGTTAATATCCGTATATTAAAATACAATTTAAAACAAAACAATGTGAAACTTGGTATCTTTTGAATCTAGTATAGTGTCATAAAATCAGATATTCAAGCATTTTTTTGAATTTTACTCCTTTTTTTCTTTAAGCAGAAAAAAATCTCTTCCATTTTCCAAGCGCGTGCGAGTCTTGCCTGTGCGCTTGTATCGGGAAATAGAAGAGATTATTCGGCATTCGGTAGCAAATCCAGAAACGCGCTAGCTGCCGCTATTTACGGATATCGAAACTGAAACAGCACTATCAGGAAAGGAAGACTTGGACTGGGCGGCTGGCTTATGCAAGCCTGCTCCTCCCGGCTGTTCTTGCGATTTGCGGCACAGGGTGCCACATTCCCGAAAAGCCATTTGCCTGCATCCAAAACATTGGTTCTGATTCACCAGTGCAAGGGCTGCTGTAATCGCTTCTCCGGTGTGTTCGAAAAAATGCTCTTGTCCAATCATGTCGTAGCATCCGGTTTTCTGTAGTAATGCCTGCGGTTGAGGCTGAAGCCCCGACACAAGCACTGTTCCGCCAAACTGTCGGTATTTCTGAATTAATACGGTAAAATTGGCTTCTCCCGTCATGTCCATAAAAGGGACCTTACCCATCCGCAGCAACAAAATCCCTTGTTGGCGATCAGCCTTGCCCCCCATTCCTGAGCTTTCCAATACAGAAGCTGCACCAAAAAACAGCGGACCTTCCACATTATAAATGGCCACCTGTGGGCAATCATGCTGTTCTGTGACCATATGTGCGCCGACTTTTTCATGTTTTACAGAAGGATCAGGCAGTACCTTATTCACCGAAAGTGTACTGCTCATACGTTTGACGAACAGCACTACCGCCAAAATCAGCCCCACCTCAACAGCTGTGGTCAGCGTCGTAAAAACGGTCAGCAGAAAGGTGACGACCAGCACGATAGAATCCGCTGTCCGCGTCTTGAGAATATGTGCAAAATGCTTGCGCTCACTCATATTCCAGGCCACGATCATCAATACCGGAGCCATACTTGCCAACGGAATATTGGATGCATAAGGAGCAAAAAGCACCAGAATGAGGAACACAACGAACCCATGCACGATGCCTGACATAGGAGAAACCGCACCGTTGCGGATATTTGTGGCGGTGCGGGCAATTGCGCCGGTCGCAGGAATGCCGCCAAACAGCGGTGTCAGCAAATTAGCTATCCCTTGGCCAACCAGTTCGCGATTGCTGTTATGCTTTGTACCCGTCATTCCGTCAGCTACCACTGCTGATAGCAGAGATTCAATAGCACCCAGCATCGCAATTACGAGTGCCGGTGGCAATAGCTTCACGATCAAGTCCCAAGTCAGCGCTGGAATATGCAGTTCAGGCAAAGAAGCAGGAATGGCCCCATAAGCAGAGCCGATGGTAGCCACCTGCCCCGGAAAAAGCCAGGCGGCTACCAATGTTGACAAGAGTAAGCCGACCAGTGACCCCGGTACCTTGGGCCACTTTTTAGGCACCCAAATCAGGGCGGCGAGACAGATACAAGCCGTTAGAATGCTATACACATTCAGTGAAGGCAAACGATGGATCAGTTCCGCCATAGAAGGTAAAAAAGTTTCATGCCGCTCTACCCCGCGCAAGCCGAGAAAGTTGGCAATCTGACCGCTGAAGATCGTCACGGCAATCCCCGCCGTAAACCCAATCGTTACCGGCTTGGGAATAAACTTGATCAGTGCACCCAGCCTTAGCACGCCCATTAAGACGAGTATAATCCCCGCCATAAAACCGGCTATGAGTAAATTTTCATAACCGTATTGCATGACAATAGCGAGCAAAATGGGAATAAAGGCACCTGTAGGTCCTCCAATCTGGAATTTGGACCCTCCCAGCAGCGAAACCAAAATTCCTGCCACTATGGTTGTGTACAGCCCATATTCGGGCTTTACCCCTGATGCAATGGCAAACGCCATGCCAAGCGGAATCGCCACAATCGCAACAATACACCCGGAAATCAGATCCTTTCGCAAAGCCCCTGCATTATAGCCCTCGAACCTTCCTATCCACTTCATCCCTGTAACCCTTCTTTTCTGTAATAGCATTACTTCTCGTTGCGTATACCTTCCAGCAACGAAATAGCCTCAACCAAATGATTGTCAAAAATCCGCCGCGCCACCACAAGCAGCTCCGTCAAAAGCGGGTCACGCAATGAGTACACGACCGTTGTCCCTTCCTTGAAGCTGTTTACCAAATTTTTGGCCCGCAAAATGGCCAATTGCTGCGATACGGCAGAACCTTCGGAACCGAGAGCAGTCTGCAGCTCGTTCACATTCCTCTCTCCTTCACTCAGCACCTCCAAAATACGGATGCGCAGAGGGTGAGCCAATGCTTTGAAAAAGTCGGCCTTAAACTTCTGGAGATCTCCTTCCATGCTTGCTCCATCCCTCTCATACAAATTTCCCTGTAAATGATCAACAATATCTGAATATTTGAATATTTAGTACAATAACAGCTTTGGACCAATTGAAATATGATGTTACTCACACTTCACTATGAATAAATTCATATCTTCTCTCCATGCTTCTGCCTTTCAGGGTTGACAGCTTCCACAGGTTTCCATTAACATAACAATTAACTTTAGGAAAAGGGGGCCGACAGACATGAATACAACCACATATTTGAATTTTCGTCTCATCGGCCCCGTTCGGGCGACATGATGGGTGATATCACGCTGTCTGACGGTGTGATTAACCAGGCTTTTTTATTTTTTATGCTATTGGAAGAATAAGTTATTTTACGTATTTATGATGTACAGATCATAAATGTAATGACACTTTCGGTGCAGGAAGCCGTAGACGACAAGTCTGCGGCTTTTTTTATTTTTTCAAATTCTAGTTTATGCAGGATTTAATTCATTTACATGAAGAAGGGAACTACACCAATTATATGAATATACAACATACCCGAGACTCGTCCTTCCAAGAAGGGCCATATAGCCATCTGATGAAGCTTCCAGCAGGTGATTTGACCGTATATGCTTCTCCGCAGCTTTTCTCCTCGCTCGATTACAAAGTGTTCGAGATGGCTAATAACAATTTACAAATCCCCGGTATCCGCTATATGGGATACACACCGGATGTACATGTAGGCGTCGGAACCTGCATTGGTACAACGGCTGTATGGGGAATGGAGGACGGGTATGTATCCCCCTCCATCGTCAGCAGCGATATTGGCTGCGGCATGCGTGTCCACCTGACCAATATGCACAAGGATGCCCTAAAGGAAACCAAGCTGCGCCGCAAGCTGGTCAAGACCATCGACCAATACCTGCCGATGGAAGCTCACCAGCGCGGGCATTATTCGGATATTCGACTGGAGCATATTGTACGCAAGGGCCTGCATGGCTTACCCAATAAATATATTCCGGATAGATACACACCCAAAAAATCCACCTCGCTCACCCATGTAGAACACAGTAAGTTCTCATTTGACGAGGAGGTACTGAATCTCGTCGAAGATCGCACGTGGCACCGAGCTCACCGACAGCTTGGCACGCTAGGCGGCGGCAATCATTTCGTCGAAATACAGGCGATTGAAATTGCGGAAGAAAACCGCGAAACAGCCGAAGCCTGGGGCATGTTTGACGGTCAGGTGGCCGTAATGATCCATTCCGGATCACGGGCTTGGGGTGGAGCCATCAGCCAGACCAGCTCGTCTGCCATTGCCAAAGCAATGGGACGTCTCGGACTCGGCACCTCCGACCCAAGACTGGTATTCGCACCGCTGGATCATCCCGAGGCTGTACATTATGTTGATATGATGTATTCTGCGCTGAACTATGCCGTGGTGAATCGGCATCTGATCGCCTATTCCGTACGCGAGGCCTTCCGCGATGTCTTTGGTACAAGGTGCGAGTTGCGTACCTTGTACGATCTGATGCACAATTATGCTTGGAAGGAATCTCATCCGGAGCACGGCAGCGTGTTCGTACATCGTAAAGGTGCTACACGCGCACTCCCGGCAGGTCATCCCGACAATCCGCGACCCTATCAGACAACCGGGCACCCGGCCCTGATTCCAGGCTCTATGGGTACAGCCTCTTATATTATGGTCGGTTTGCCGGGCGGTCAGGATAACTACCACTCCATTTGCCATGGAGCGGGCCGTATTCGTTCACGGTCTGCGACCAAACGGCTCGTTAGTGTAGATGATTTTGCCGGAGCGTTGGGTGTAGGGACAGACGATGAGATTGTGGTTAATCAGGCATCGCTGGAAAGCATTCTCGACGAATCTCCGCAAGCCTACAAAAATGTAGATGATATTATTGAAAGTGTCACCGGGGCAGGACTCGCAGCTGTTGTAGCCAAATGCAAGCCGCTGGCCGCCCTGAAAGGAGCCAAATAATTTGAGTATAGACATCCCTGCTATTTACCAATTTGATGAACATACAGATGGGCGTATTACCGGCTATGCCGCTTATGCCCGTCTGATCGACGGCATCAGCGAAGCACTATATAATCGCTATGGCATAAAATATGAGCTGTATGCCAGTGATGATCCCAATATTGAGTATTGGGACTTGCTGGAGGAGGACATTCGTTCAGGCAGCCCGGAGCTGGAGCATGTGGCACGGGTCTTTGATCGTTTGGAGGAACGCACCATCCAATATGACGATGACGGTCCGACTCCAGAATACGGCGTGCATCTGTCGATGCGTAATAATGTGTTCGCCTATCCCAAGTGGGGCATCGCGCTGGCGCGGGTTCCCTTCTTTCGTGAGAATGGCGTATATAATGAAGATTACGTATTTGCGACAGGCGATCAGGAGTTGCAAAGCTTCCTCGCGGGAGTACGCGGTCGTGAACGCAAGCAAAATATGAAGCGGGTGACCGTGTTTACCGATACAAGCCGTGGGCTTTCCCGGCAGGCAGAACCCATTACCCGGGCGATTACGCGGGAAGACGTTATATTAAAAGCCGAAATCAAGCGAGATATTTTCCGTTCACTCGATCAGTTTTTTGAAGCAGATCGCACCTTCTATCAGACTTATAACATTCCTTACAAACGCGGTATACTGCTGTACGGTCATCCGGGCAACGGCAAAACGACACTTGTAAAATCAATTGCGAGCAGTGTACCGGGGCCGGCAGCCTACTGGCAAATTACCGAGTACACAACCAGTGAATCGGTCAAAGAGGTATTCGAGGCGGCTACCCGCCTAGCTCCGATGGTGTTGGTCATTGAGGACATTGATTCCATGCCGCAAGAGGTTCGTTCCTTTTTCCTGAATACGCTTGATGGTGCCACCTCCAAGGAGGGCATCTTCCTGATCGGAACGACCAATTATCCTGAAAAAATTGATCCTGGTCTGATGAACCGGGCAGGTCGCTTCGACCGAGCCTATGAAATCAGTTTGCCTGACGAAGCGCTGCGATTAGCATATCTCAAGCTGCGCAACTTCCTTGTTTTTGCAGGAGAAGCAGGTACGCAGAAGGCAGCGGCGTTGACCGGCGGCTTTTCGCTGGCACAGCTCGGAGAGCTGTATGTCAGCGCTGCGCTGGAATGGCACGAGCATGGAAAAGCAGATATCGAGCTGATACTTAAAGACATGCGGGGCGAGCTGGATAAGAGCCGCAAGCAGGACTGGTTAAAAAATGCGGCCGAAGGACGAGTTGGATTCTTCTGATTTATCCTTTCATTTCCTTATAATTAAATTTATGGTATGTTTATAAACAATAAAGTATCGAAAGGATGACCTTAAGCCAATGATCTACTAATCCTATTCCACCAAAGAAAAAAATCGTAATCTTACGAATTTTCTGGATAGGATTAGTGTAGGCTTTGGGTATTAATGATAAGAGCATTGCTTCTTTGACGGGAGCAGTGTATCTTCTTGTTCGTACGTCTACCTCCTATCCAGAAATCAATGGATAAGGAGGTTTTTTTGCATGAAGAGAATACTTGGAATCCTAATGATTAATATCTTCATCGTTATGGTGGGCGTTGGTTTAATTACCCCCATCCTGCCAGAACTGATCATTGAATTTGGTGCCAGTGGGCAGGCGATCGGTTTATTGGTAGCAGCCTATGGCATAACGCAATTCCTGCTCTCTCCCCTGACTGGACAGCTGTCTGATCGATATGGGAGAAAAGTTTTTATCGTCGTAGGTGTTATTGTTTTTGCTGTGGCTAAATTTATCTTTGCTGTTGGAGATGAGCTGTGGATGCTGTATACCTCTAGACTTCTGGAAGGAGTGGCAGCAGCCCTGATTGTTCCACCCATGATGGCGTATGTAGCGGATATTACAACAACCGAAGAACGCGCCAAAGGGAACAGCCTGCTCGCCGCAACCATGTCATTCGGATTTGTTATTGGACCTGGACTGGGTGGTCTTCTTGCAGGATACGGAACGAGAGTGCCGCTTTACGCAGCGACAGGTGCTGCTATAGCTGCTGTTATTTTTTCAGTGTTTTGTTTGCCAGAAAGTTTATCGAAAGAGCAAATGAAAGCAGCGCGGGCAAGAATTATTCAGAAGGAATCTATTTATAAACAATACGCGAGATCGTTGAAGTCAAAATATACGATGCTCTTTGTGCTTGTCCTGGTGATGACCTTTGGACTCGCTAATTTTGAATCTGTTCTTGGTTTATATGTAACGAACCGTTTTCAATTTTCACCGCAAAATATTGCTGTCATTCTGACCGCAGGTGCTGTGATCGGAGTCGGTATGCAAGCATTAGTTGTTGCTAAGATAATCAATAAGTTTGGTGAAAAAAGGGTGATCAAAGGATCGCTTCTTTTCACCTCAGTTGCTTATATTTTATTTCTTTTCGCCAAAGATTTTTGGAGTATCTTCCTTGTCACTTCCCTTATTTTCTTTGCCACAGCTATGCTTCGTCCAGCTCTTAATACACAATTATCGAAGATGGCAGGGAATGAGCAAGGTTATGTAGCCGGTATGAATAATGCCTATATGAGTGTCGGGAATATTTTAGGCCCTACTCTAGCAGGATTTTTATTTGATACAAATTTGTTTGCTCCATTCATAGCAGGCTGCTGTATTCTGTTGATTATTTTTTTACTTACATTAAAATTGAATAAATGAGTAAAAGGCAGCTACTGGTGCGAGGCTTTATTTTTCAATGCCCGGCTGTAGCTGCCTTTTTATTCAGTCTAATCGCTTATATTTAATAAACACCCTAATGCCTTTATTCCGCTTCCCCGCTCAAACGATTCAAAAACTGAATAGCTCGTGGACTGGTGGGATGCTCCAGAACCTCATGCGGCGTACCCTGCTCAACGATTACACCCTGATCCATCAAAATTACATGGTCGGCAACCTCGGCTGCAAATTTCATTTCATGTGTGACAATGACCATCGTCATCCCTTCGGCAGCCAGCTGCTTCATAACCTTGAGCACCTCGCCTACCAACTCGGGATCAAGCGCGGAGGTTGGCTCATCGAACAATAGCACTTCCGGTTCGACCGCCATTGCCCGGGCAATACCGACACGTTGCTGCTGTCCTCCCGACAACTGATGCGGATAGGATTCCGCTTTATCCGCGAGTCCCACCTTTTTTAGCAACTCCAATGCACGTTTGCGCGCCTCGTCCTTGTTCTTTTTCTGAACCGTGACTTGACCCTCCATCACATTTTGCACTGCTGTCATATGCGGGAACAGGTTGTAGGATTGAAACACCATACCTGTCCGCTTGCGCAATGCCAAAATGCTTTCTTGCCGCAGCTTCGTTCCTGTGGCAAAATTGAGGGCTATATCCCCTACTTGGATCTCCCCCTGATCAGGAACCTCCAGTAAATTCAAACAGCGCAGAAGCGTTGTTTTTCCAGAGCCGGACGGACCGATGATCACAAGCACCTTCCCTTTATCCAGTGTCACGTTAACACCCTTCAGCACTTCCAGCGAGCCGAACGATTTGTGTATATTCCGAATTTGGATCACCGGTACAATCTCCTTTATCTAACGGAAAAACGGCTCAGTCGCTTTTCCAAATAATTTTGCAGCACAGTCAATATGGTACTAAACAGCAGGTAAATCACTCCCGCCTCGGTATACACCAATAACGGTTCATACGTAGTGGCTACAATCTGGTTAGCCGTTCTGAACATTTCTACGTAGGTGATGGTCGCAGCCAGTGAAGTATCCTTCACCAAGCTGATGAATGAATTGGCGAGTGGAGGTACAGATACACGGGATGCTTGCGGAAGCACGATACGCCGCAGCACTTGCCAGCGCGTCATCCCCAGGGAGTATCCGGCCTCCCATTGACCTTCCTGAATGGAAATAATGGCCGCTCGCATAATTTCAGAGCTATAGGCCCCCACGCTGAGCGTAAAGCCGATCACAGAAGCAATGAACGGATCCAGTGTAATACCCACGGAAGGTAAACCGTAGAAAATAATATACAATTGCACCAGCAAAGGCGTTCCTCGAATCACCCATACATAGAAGCCGAAGATCAGCTTGAGTATTCTCCATTTGGACAGCCGGGCTAGTGCAGTAATCAGTGCCAGCACAAGTCCCAAAGCAAAGGAGATCAGGGTGAGCGGAATCGTAAAAGAAACCCCTGCTTTTAGCAGAGGCAATAATGAATCCATAATGATTTGTATCTGGCGTTCATCCATTGTACAGACATCCTTTAAAAAGATAGGTTTGTGAAGCATTATTACTTAGATACGTCGGCTCCAAAATATTTCTCGGAAATTTTTAGGTACGTACCGTCGGCCTTCATGTCAGCCAGCGCTTTATTTACTGCCTTGATCAAATCTTCGCTGCCTTTATTGAAAACAGCTGCGCTATGTGAAGCGTCAGCGGACTCATCCACCTTTTTGATAGGAGCATCAGGCTTTTGCTTTTTCAAATCGAGATAGGATAATCCGTCATTGACGGTCGCATCCACCCGTTTGGATGTCAGCAGGTCAATGGCTTGGTTGAATCCTTCCGTTGCTACAATTTCCGCACCGTTGCTTTTCGCGATTTGAGTCAGGTTGCTGGTCAGGGATTGCCCGGACTTTTTACCTTTCAGATCAGCAAATTTTTTGATGTCCGTATTATCTTCGCTCACGATCAGAACTGCCTTGGAGACAATGTATGGATCGGAGAATTCGTATTTTTGCTTGCGCTCATCTGTAATGGACACTTCATTGAATACTGTGTCGAACCGCTTGGAGTTCAATCCCGCGAAAATACCGTCCCATTGTGTCTCGATAAACTCCGGTTGGACACCCAGACGTTTGCTCACTTCAGTCGCAATATCGACGTCAAAGCCTGTCAGTTTTCCAGTAGCATCATGGTAGGAAAACGGAGCATAGGTTCCTTCCGTGCCAATTCGCAGCTTGCCGCTCGCTTTTACAGATTCAAGCGTGGCTGTAGCGGTTGTATCTGCTTTTCCACTGTTAGCTCCGGTATTTCCGGTCGCAGCATTATTCGTATTAGCGCCTTTATCATTGTTACCGCAGGCCGAAACCAGCAAAGCCATCACGATAAGTATAATCGGCAAAAAGTTAAATTTTTTCATGTTAACCACACTCTTTTCCTTTTTCTTGATCACCTAGCACGTGGCTGGCTCATTGAATAGTACATCATTCATTTTTGCACGTCAATGCTTTTATCCAATAATCCCTATGTACAAGGTAAGTTATATCATATTTGTACTCCACAGCTCATCCTAGGTTGACTCATTCAGAAGCAAGCTATTCATGTACTCAGCTATCACAGCAACTTTCTCTGTACCTTTACACCCGTGATTTCGTATAATAGGTTTCAAATGGAAGTTCTGTCCTATTTACCTCAATTTTAATTGTGAGAAATAATACATACTGCATTTTACGAATTGCTAACGGAGTGTGATTATGGAAACCCAAAATTCAACCCTATTCGCCACCTCATCTGACGGAAAGCACTCAGCCTGGGCTACCTTTACTTCGCCTCTAAGGCAGTCCAAAGCCTTCACCCTGCTGTGGCTTGGACATTGGATTGCTATGCTGGGAAGCTCCGTCACAACCGTTATTTTGCCACTGGTCATCTATTCCCTGACAGGTTCAACTACGATCATGGGATTGGCGATGACTGTCTATATGCTGCCTAACGTACTTATTTTGCCCTTTGCCGGGATGATTGTCGACAGAATTGATCGAATCCGCCTTCTTTTGTTTGCGAATATTGCCCGGTTCGGACTCATGTTCGTTGCAGCGGTACTGATGTTTACTGACGGAATGAAAATGCCGTTTCTGTTCGTTGGACTTGCATTATACGGATTGATGGATGGTATCTTTAACCCGGCTTATTCAGCCTTGCGGGCTCAGGTGTTCACACCGGACATTCGCAATGCGGCCAACGCGCTCAGTCAGATCAGTATACAAGCCGTTCGTCTGCTTGGTCCCCCGTTGGGTGGCTTCATTGGGCGCTTTCAATAAGAAACGGATACCCTTATCCAAAATAAAAGAAGCTGCTCGCAAAGGTTCACTTGACGAACCTTTGCGGAAGCAGCTTCTTTTATTTTGTCCTTTTGCCTCATGGAGGCTAATCTATTCAATGATTCATAAAGTTAGCTTCTGCTCCGTCCAACGGAGCGGAAGATCAAGCTTACGATCACAACCAGCACAATCGCACCAATCAATGCAGGAACGATGTAGAATGATCCGATTTCAGGACCCCAGTTCCCCAGAATCAAGCTTCCCAACCATCCACCGATAAAACCCGCGATGATATTGCCAATTACACCACCCGGAACATCACGACCTGCGATAATTCCTGCCAACCAACCAATAATACCACCAACAATCAATGCCCATAACCAACTCATTTTACGTCACCTCGTTTAAGTTTTTATCGTTGTGTTCTATTATTAACCACTCGAACTCTTTTTGAACACACTGAGGACAATTGGTTAATATTACCTCATAATGGCACGCTGATTTAGGGACTTGATACCATCTTACGTGTCTCTCCGACGATTTATGCCCCTTGAATGAAAAGTGTGTCTATATGCAGTTATCCTTGTATTCCTGCTTTTTTTGTGCCATCCTCACATTATGGCTTCATTGAAGTCACTTCATGCATAGGTAACAAAAATAACAGATGATAAGGAGTGACCCCAACTGGAGTGTCGAGTCGGATGTGCCGCATGCTGTATTGCTATTACGATTTCATCCCCTATTCCCGGCATGCCGGATGGAAAACCAGCTGACGTTCCTTGCCCTCAGCTCACTTCGGATTACCGTTGTCAATTGTTTGGCAAACCTGAGCGTCCAGCCGTATGCAGTGGATTTCTTGCTGATGAGGATACGTGTGGAAACACCAACGATAAGGCATTTGAGCTGCTGAGAGAGCTGGAGGAGTCCACTTTACCGGATAGAGCTTAAGGAATAATTCATTCTATATGAAGGAGAACTTTTATTATGAATGTTATTGAAAAAAGAATTGCCGAATTGACGGAGTATCGACCGGACCTCACTACCCCGAAGGATATGGATTTATTCTGGGACAAAATGTTGGAAGAAGTACGCGCTAAGCCTATACGTGCGTTCAAAACACCAGTAGACACGCCGTATGCCCATATGCTTGCCTATCGGGTTACTTTTGAGGGGGTGGATGATACGCCACTGCATGCCTGGTATGTACGCCCCCGATTTGCCGGAGATCAAAAGCTGCCGTGTATCGTTCTGTTTCATGGCTATACTGGCGGAAAGGGCTATCCTGAAGATTATTCCTCCTGGCTGATGCTTGGCTTCGCTGTATTGGCGGTAGATGTACGTGGTCAGGGGGGAGAAACGGGAGACCGTCTGGATGATCCTCACGGTACGGTTAAAGGCTGGATAACGAAAGGAATATTGGATAAGGATACCTGTTACTACAAAACCATTACGACCGATGCCCTTCGAGCCGTGGATTGGGTGGCAGAGCAGACCGATGTGAATCCAACCCAAATCGCAATCAGTGGCGCAAGCCAAGGCGGCGGACTTTCATTAATGGTGGCGGCGCTCAGCAATAAAGCTGCTGTTACGGTGGCTGACATTCCTAATATGTGTCATATGGATTTTGGCATGATGAATTCCACCAGTTCGCTGATGGAAGCTGCCGAATTCGCCAACCGATTCCCTGAGCACTTGGAGCAGGTACTACATACATTGAGTTATTTTGATGTCATGAATTTGGCCCATCGCATTCGCATCCCGGTGATGGTATCGGTGGGATTTAAAGATACTGTATGCATGCCAGAGACCATTTTCGCCGCTTATAATCGCATTGAATCACCGAAAACGATTGAAATTTACCCATTTACGGGACATTGGGTTGAAGGTTTCCAAAGACGCAAGACAGCTGAATTTTTAGTTAAAACATTAGCACTAAGTTAATTTTTCGATGTAAAAAAGAGCACTACGCCTCAAACGGGACCAGTTCAGCCATCCCAGTTGCGTAATGCTCTTTTTAGTTTAACGAGGGCAGCCCCGCAACTGCAGGCAAGTCCGCGACACTGCTCACCGTATACACCTTCAGATGTTACGATGCAGCTCGCTGTTTGGCTGCCGAATCTCCTGTCCATTTTCGCACCCAAACAAAATCCATAATCATCAGACCAAACGGAATGAAGGATGCAAACATAATAAACAGCGGCCGCCGGATGGGCCAATGCAGCGCAGTTTTGCCATAGATCAAAGCGACGAGGAGGAGCAGAAAGCTCACCCGGTATATATTACCAATCACCATAACCGCCTGAGTCAAGCCCGCAGCTTGCAGCGGCTGGTGAGCGAAAAGTATCGCCAAATACGCTATAGCCTGAATCCAGAGCATGAGTCGGACACGCCCCAAAGGTGTTCTTAACACAAATTTCGTTCCCCTCTCCAAAAGCAAGGATGTTCTCTCATCCTGCACAACCTTCATTATAACGAAAAGGGTCTGAAACTCCAACCTTCCTATTCTAAGTTTTGACCTAATGAGTTGTGACTGATACAGTTGTGTAAGAGGTGATTGCTAATGCTTAAACTGGGTATACTGGACCAGTCTCATATTCCTGAAGGCGGTACCGCTTATGATGCATTATCCAATACAACAGATTTAGCACGTGAAGCTGATCAACTGGGATACAGCCGTTATTGGGTATCCGAGCATCATGCGTCCAAAACACTAGCGCACTCCAGTCCTGAGGTCCTGATTGCGCATTTGGCTGCTCATACATCACGTATGCGTGTGGGTTCAGGCGGCATTATGCTGCCTCACTACAGCGCGTATAAAGTCGCTGAAAATTTCCGGCTGCTGGAGGCGCTCCATCCAGGACGCATCGACCTGGGAATAGGGCGTGCTCCTGGTGGTTTGCCGCTGGCTACCCGTGCTTTGCAGGAAGGCAAGTACCAATCCGTCGAGCAATATCCGCAGCAGATTCTCGATTTAATCGACTACTTCCATGATTCCGTGCCTGACAATCATCGTTTTGCCGGGCTTCATGCCTCTCCGATGATACCAACGATTCCTGAAATGTGGCTGCTTGGGTCTAGTGGGGAAAGTGCCAGATTGGCCGCTATGATGGGTGCTTCCTATGCCTTTGCCCAATTTTTCGGCACTCCGGGCGGCGTGGAAGCTACCGCGCGTTACCACGAGCAATTTCAGCCTTCCATCCTGGGCGATAAGCCCCGGTCCATGGCAGCGGTTACTGTAGCCTGTGCGGAAACTGAAGAGGAAGCCGAGCAGCTGGCATCCAGTGCCAGTTTGTATTTCCTGCTGCTCATGCAGGGCAAAGAAATGAGCTCTCTCCCGTCAGTGAAAACGGCAATGTCCTATCCATACACGGAGTTTGACCGCGAGCGGCTGCGTCAGTCCGCAGCATGGCGTGTTGTAGGGACACCTGAGCAATGTAGGGAACAACTGCTAAGACTGGCTGAGCAGTATCGTACCAATGAGCTGTTGGTCGTCTCCTCCATTCATGACTTTGATAAACGTGTTCAGTCCTACCGTCTGCTGGCCAAAGCTTTTAATTTGGCATAAACACGGTTGAACGGACGCAAAGCTTCCAAAACATTAACCCCCCGCCTGCCTGTAATCGCAATAGCGGGGGGTTGTTGTTAAGAAACGGTCCAAAGGGACCGGATCTTCTGTACTATGGAATTAGTTGAGGAAGCTCTTGAGGAGTATTTCAAGTACCACGAAAGTCGAATAGAATATGGTACTTTGGTAGTATATATACCGGAACTAAAGTGTCGATGATTCACTCCTAAAGTTCCATTCTCCATATACCAAAGGCGCATACGCTATACTCCAAATCCTCAAAAGATTGCAACCTAAAGTCCCATATTCTTTACTCCTTCCGAGCTAGCTGAGGCTACGGCCAGATTTTAGGGCTCTATCCCCCATACCAGCTTACCCTGCTGATATACAGTGGCATGATCCCAGTCTGCGAATACAGTTTGGTTAGCACCATACGAATAATCGTTGGTCTCATCAAAATTACTCCAATTCGCAGCATGAATGCGGGGCTGAATTTCTCCACTTTCCCCGCCAGGCTGAATACTTCCTGCTCCATCGGTGAAAGAAACTTCCACATATTTATCAGCCTTGCCCTTCGAATTTGGCAATGTTACAAAAGTCGCTTTTACCTTTTCATTGCCTAGCTTGGCCCAGTCTACAAAAAATTGCTGGGCTTGTTTGCTTTCATCTGTGTAATAGTATCGAATTTTCAGATCACTCAGCTTCACAGCTGCTGTACCTGTATTTTTGACATTAAATTCAGGTCGGATGGCGTTATCCTTAGCATTCGTATCGCCGGTACGATATTGCAGCACAATCCCTTGATTGTCACCGCCTGGTGTACTTCCTCCGTTATCGCCACCATTGTTGCCGCCATTATCGCCATTCCCACCGTTGTCGCCACCATGATTCCCACCATTGTTGCTGGAGCCTTCCAAAATCGCCTGCTTTACAAATTTACCGGAAGCCGATAATTGTGAAGCTGGCCATCCGCCTTTACGGTCCGCGCCAGGCAGCAGTGCAGCAGAGGTCTCATTCTTGTCTGCCAGCGACCAGTTTGCCCAACTGATGCCACGGCTGGCGAGAAAATCAGTCCACACCTTGGCTTCATTCAGGAACGGACCACCGTTACCTGAAGCATCACTTGTACCCCATTCGGTGGCAAATATACCCACACCTTTATTCAGTGCGTAATCGATTCGATCGCGTAAATATTGTCCATGTGTTCCCGCATAGAAATGCACGGTATACATCGTATTCTTGTCTGGAAGTGGATTGTCTGCTGCATCATGTATATCCTGACTCCATGTGCCTGTTCCTACAATAATAATATTGTCCGGATCCTTCGCACGAATGACCTGGGAGACCTCTGCAGCATAAGGTCGAATTTGGTTATTCCAGTTCACATTCCCGTTCGGCTCATTGGCTACCTCATAGATTACGTTTGGCAAATGGCCGTACTGCGTGGCAAATTCATTAAAGAAGGCTTTGGCCTCATTTTTATGAATGTTCGGATCGCCATCCGAAAGAATATGCCAGTCAATAATGACGTACAAGCCCAGTTTCTTTGCTGCCTCAATCGCTTCCTTCACTTTATTTTTTAATGAAGGATCTGAAATATAACCGTCTTCTTCAGTGTACAGCGCAACCCGGAACAAGGAAATGCCCCAATCGTCCCGCAACCATTTCATCGAATCCTCGTTAATCAAATCCCCAAACCATTGCACCCCATGAGAGCTGATCCCTTTGAGCTGTACAGGCTTTCCACTTTTATCTACCAATTTACCATTCTTCACTGAGAGTTGTCCGTAACGCTCCACAGGAGTCGTTCCAGCAGCCTTTGCTGTTTGTGTGTTCCAGTTAAATCCATTCGTTAACGTTAACAGCAATACTGCAGTCAGCATCACTGCAACCTTTTTTGCGATCCTTGGCAGGACCCATTGCCCATTCATCATTTACACATTCCTTTCTCTTAATAAAATGTTATCAGTACGTTGTTATCTGTCTTACGCCCCCCCCCCTTCATACAACAAGAGGATCAGGTCCAACATTCGATGTTACTTACCTGTATATGGATGCTACTACTATTATAGTTAGTTTCATGTTACATTTCGACTTTATGGTGGAAAATGAACTAGAAGTCACGATTTCGGGATATTTATTTGCTTTGTTTGCTACCCCAGCAGACTGGAGGGACAAAAGACTCATTTAACAGCCGCGAAAATTGACGGATTTTAGCTGATATCCAAGAGACTTTTACAACTTATTAACCTAAAAAAAGACTGCATCCCGATGCCTTTAGCTCGGTATAGCAGTCTTGTACAACGTCGTGTATGTGATTGATCTCCTTATTACCCCTTAGCGGCTGCCTGAGGTTCTTGGGTCGTCTGGTCCTTCTTTATGTCGCCGCCATCCGTCACTTGATCTGTCAGTACAGTCTCAGATGAGTTGCCCATGACCTTGTCTATGAGTTGCAGCCAAGGTTCTTCACTGCCTCCACAACTCTCAATATCACCGAGCAGGGACTCTAGCGTAGTTCCTTCTTCTGGCAAATCAATAACTAAACTGTCTTCGTCAACTTGGATGGTGCAGCAGGTTTTCATTATAAATCCCTCGCTTAATTCTTATTTGAGCATGCTATAGGCAAGCTCAGATGGGATCATTCCCATGGATTCGGGGATAGCCTTTTGAATCCGTCTGAAATTATAATCCTATTGCACATCAATTGCAATGAACAAACTTTGAATTTTTTCAGAATTAGCGAGGGATCATATAAAATTTTCAAAAACAGTTAGATACGTGTAACGATCCGATCAACCAAGCCGTAGGCTACCGCTTCTTCAGCCGTAAGAAAGTGATCCCGGTCCGTATCTTTTTCCACCCGCTCCAGCGGCTGCCCGGTATGATCTGCCAAAATACGGTTGAGCTGCTGTCGGCTTTTGATCAGACGCTCGGCATAAATCAACACATCAGAAGCTTGACCCTTCGCTCCGCCCAGCGGTTGATGGATCATAATCTCACTATTGGGCAAAGCCATTCGCTTGCCTTTGGTCCCTCCAGTCAGCAAAATCGTACCAAAGCTCGCTGCCATGCCTGTGCATATGGTAGATATATCATTTTTCACAAATTGCATCGTATCGTAAATGGCAAATCCTGCCGAAATAGACCCACCCGGGCTATTAATATACATCTGAATATCCTTTTCGGAATCCTCAGCAGTGAGGTGCAGTAGCTGAGCTACAATGACATTGGCCATATGGTCCTCAATCTCACCTGATACCATAATAATACGATCCTTTAATAACCGGGAGTAAATATCATAGCTTCGCTCTCCTCGGCTCGTTTGCTCAATTACATAAGGAATGGTGCTCATGGGCGTAAACTCCCTTCTTGTTAAGCGACCATCATTGCCTTGATGTCATGAGACGTATGGGAATTCATCAGAGTACCGGAAGGATAAAAGCGCTGATACAGCACAGAGCCGGCAATCGCTATCGGCTCAGCAGCATCGTTCAAGCTAAGCGCAATCCAGCGCTGTACATCTCCGGCGCGAAAGGCCGCCAAATAAGCTTTAAGCCATTCTCTTTCTCTTTCAAGCGCAGGTATGGATACGGATTCCAGCTTATGGCCCTCCCTGTGCTTCTGAGCAAGTAGAGCGCGTGCTCGACTCAAAGCAGCTTTTACCGCGCCCTCCGTCGTATTCAGCAGCTCTGCCGTCTCCGGGGCCGTATAGCCCCATACATCTCTCAGCACCAGGATGGTTCGCTGCCATGGCGATACATGTGTACTTAAATATTGAAGCGCCAGCTCCAGATCTGGTGTGTAGCTTTCATTACAATACCGAGAAGGCTCCTCATGCCGCTGGGAAAACTCTTTTTCGCCAGAGACAGATAGGCGCTTCTGGGCATTTTGCCTGCGAATATGATCAATCCATCTATTCCGCGCGGAACGGATTAAATAAGCCTCTTTATTTTCCACCTCATCCAGATTCTTCTCAGATTGCAGCATATGCAGGATGGTCATCTGTACCAAATCCTCGGCATCCCATGCTGAACCTGTTAACGAAAGACAGTAGCGATGGAGCGCAGGAAGCACGTTTTGCAATAATTCATCTCCCTTAAGTGGGGACGATTCATTTTTCATCCGTTCGGATATCACAAAGGCCATGTTTGGGGGCCCCCCTTTGCTCAGTCCATTTGTGTTCGGGTGTTTCGTTAAGGTAGACGGAATCGCATCCCCAAAGGATACGGCGGTTACAATATATTTATTGTAGCAAGTAAAACAAACTAAAAACAGATGATTCACGGGGCCTACTCCCACCATGATCATCTGTTCAGGTACATTTGTTAATTTATTAAGTCATGTCAGCTTTGGTTTATGGCAATGTCTCTGTATGTTCGCGGTCATTCGTCTCATCCTGCGCTGCTTCTGATTTTTTTCTACGAAACAATTTTGCGAAAAACTTGCCTATCACACCTAAAACACCTGCACCAGCAGCAAAAATCAGAATGCCAAACTTTTTGAAGAGTCCTGCCAGCAATAACAACAATCCTGCTTTTTTGGCTACCGCCAAGCCTGCTCCCCCCAAAATCAGTCCGGTCAGGCCATATTCGGAAATTTTGTCGGTCGAAGCATCAAACTCCTCGTATCGCTCGCCTGATTTGACTGTCAGCCTGGGTAATATTTTCTCACTCAGAAACTTCTTATCCGCATCCAAATGCGCAGGATCGGATACTAAGATTGCAGAAATATAACCTTGACGGGTGAGCAAACGAACGTTGTAGTTAATCAGTTTCTCCTTGTTCCCATCCTCCGCCAGCATGGACCAGGTTAGATTATGAGTGGCTTCATTATAGAAAGGCTCTACATCCCAGCCCGTTACATAAAGGCGATCACTTTCCGCTTTTTCCTTGTTGCTTTCTTCTGTACCTTCTTTATAGCTATCCAGAATGGCATCTGCGTCGATGTCTTCTTTTTCATCGTCCTTGATATGCCCAAGCTCATAATATTCAAAAACTACTTCCCAATTCTGATTTTCATCTTTAGGAAATATACTTCCAATTTCCTTGCCAGATGGCTTGTCGTGATTCATTTCGCTTACCTTTGCCGTGTTAGCCGCATCTAAAAAAAGAAGCGAAGGATCCAAATCGACCTCAGCCACATTTCCCAAGTCTACCTTTCTGCCGCCCTCTATCCATTTTAATTGTTCATTAGATGAAGCCCACGCGTTACCCCCACTGCATAACACCAGACTAAACGCCACCAGCACGGCAAAGATCGTTTGGCTCCACCTCATTTTGTTGCTACCTCTGTTATCTAGTCTCTTCATCAAAACGCATTACCCCTTTATAAATTCCAAAATCTCCCGTACTCCCAAACCATATTAGCTACTGCTTTATATTTTGTCAATTTACAGAATTAAAGGGAGTTTCTAAGAACTAATACTCATTTTTATACATATGTATGCAAATTTTCTAATCTAATCGAACTGATTTCAGCGTGTTAGGACGAGCAAAAAGAAAACCTGATGAAAGACAAGCACATTTGTGCAAACCTCACTGATAGAGCGTTAGAGTCACGTACCTCATAAAAAATGTCGAATTTCCGTGAATAAAAGAATATGTAATTCACTAAACAAGCGACTATAGTCCTAGTGACTTTATTCCTATTTTTAATCATATGTCATTTTTTTTATTTTAAAAAATGTATAGGCTTACATTGGGGAGATTTATATTAAAATAAGCTATATAAACCGCAATTAAGATTATAACCTGACCAACAGGCGATCAATCGTTTCCAACGGCTGCTTATTGATTCGCTTCATAAACTGGCCGACATGAAGCTTAATCTTGTAGAACTTTTCAAAAAAGACGTTATTGACTACGTCGGATTTAAGCCACAGCCATAGTCCCTCGACCGGATTCAGGTTGGGACTATAGGGCGGTAGAAAGACCAAATGAAGGTGCGGATGTTCTTTCAGAAAAGGTTGTAACCCGGTGGCATGATGAATCCGGCTGTTGTCCAGAATGATAGCCATTGTTCCATTAGGGTACGCCGACAGAAGATCCTGGAGGAAGCGAATAAAAGCGTCCACATCGGCCTTTTCTTCTTCACGGTGATGCACCTGTCCGGTTTCATAGTTAATCGCGGCGAATAACTTGGCTCCTTCATGCTTCCCATACGTTGGTACTTTACGCTGCTTGCCGCGCGGAAACCAGGTATATTGCAGCGCCTGATAGGAACGAATCATCGATTCGTCTTCAAACAGCAGATGATCGATTTTTTCGGCTTCCACCTGCTTTTTAAGCTGGGCAAAGGTGTGCTTACGGAAAACCGCTTGGGTCTCCTCATCAGCTTTGGCCAGTGTATAATAGGTTGCTTTAGTGAAGCTGAAGTTCATGCGTCTAAGCATGGCGCTGATTCCACGCACACTCATCGTAACGTCAAATTTTCGCTTGATCCATTCCGCTACGAGCGGTAGGGTCCAGGTATAGCGAGCTTCAAAGCCTACATCGGCTGGCTGTTGCTGCTCCAGCATAGCGGCTAATTGGATGCGTTGCTCTTCCGTAAGCTTAGGCGGTTGTTCAGGGGAGTGTCCTATTTCCAGTCCGGTAAGGCCCTGCTCTTGGTAGCTCTGCCAATAGATACTGACGGTTTGACGCATGCGACCGAGTAGATCATCGATCTCCGAAAACGTGTGTCCTTCCAGACGAAGACGAACGGCCAGGTATCTTTCATAAAGTCGTTTATCGGCTGTATCTTTCATGGCTTTATTCAGTTGCTCGATTTCTTCGCTCTTCATTTTTATCGCTACCTTGGGTTTGATCTTTCTATTCATTACCCGATTAGGCGATTGGTGTGATGCTGTTGGTTTGTTAATTGCGGTTTATATAACGCTGCTTTTTTACAAGGTTCTCCGTTTTTCGTCTTCGCTCCGCACAGCCGTTTTCCCATTCTTTCACCGCCTAGCCTCATATCATGGGGTATCGTTTCCTTGACCGGGGGAGGGCATTTTGCCTCCAAGCTGTTTATCTATTTATTTTTTGCTGCACATGGACATTCTCTAGCTGTTTTCACTACATGCTCCATATGCTTCTTCATTCGGTTTCAACAATCAAGCTCTGCTAATTGCTGCTTTCTATGCTCCGCCCTCTGCTGCTGATGCAACTGAAATGCCTCCTGTTGTCCTTTTTGAGCGATAAACGTCAGGCAATCAAAGGCTATCTTTGTTAGTTCTGCTTTCGTTTCGATCTCGTGAAGCACCAGTTCCCATAAGAATTCTTCATGTTTCGTCATTGTATTACTTCCTCTTGTGACTGTTGTATTTGGTTGCTCTCGTGGTTTCGTATCTGCTCAGGTAAAATGTCCTTGGTTGTACGTTTGAATGGGTGCAGCGTCTAAGAGCGCCTAGCTGCGTATGCTGTGCTCTGGATTGCTATGCCTTGCGTTCCCAGTATCTGCGCTCGTACTCTTTCGCTTTCAGACGATTCTCCGGCTTCTGCCGCCATTTGCGCCGATATTCTCGTTCATATTGTCTTCTGTATTCCCGACGTGCTTCTAACGCTTTTGGACTCAATGACTTCATTGGCTTATCCCTCCAATTCAGATAACCGTTCCGATTGAACAGCCAGACATCTTGCTGTTTCCTTCATTTCTTCTTCTGCGCGGCGTATCATTGCTACGGCTTCTTCTTTCACTTTTTCAAGCTCTGTTTGTTGTCGAGCCAACATATTTTCGTTATAGGCAATCTTCTCCTTCAAAACAGAAGCCTCAATCTCTAAATCGTTCATCTGCCGAATCGCTTCCAGCCTTGCATGACCGTATAGCTGATCTGCTAACGAGGTCAGACGCTCTGCTTGGTCCAGCAACTGATGGACTTTTGTCATTACCTGTACATCCGTTCGTCCTGATTGTTTCAGCTTGTCTGCTTGGTTTCTTAACTCTCTGGCTTGCTGGTAATGCCCCGCAATTTGTGTTCTAATCGCTTCATACTCTGCTTGAGCCTGTGCAATTAATCCTGTCTCCTCTACTATTGCCTGTACTTCTTTTGCCATTGGTTTCGTCCTCCTTTGATTTTGGGAATACAAAAAAAGCTCATTCCTACTCATGATTCAAGTTGGAAAGAGCTTTTGAAAGTTTATCAAGTGTTTGTTAATTGTTTAGTGTTTGGTTTGTTGGTTGTATTGTACGATCCTGTTGTTGGGATTGTAAATGGTTACACAAAATTCTTGACAGACCCATTTAATTATAAATTTTTAAGTTTAGATAATACTTCTTTGATTCGGGTATAGAGATCTGACTTCTCGGATTCTGTTAATTGTTGACCGACTTCGCTCAAATCGAATTGCTCTAATTCGCTTTTTATTTTCAGAAATTCCCCTTCTGCCTTAATACCATGTCTGATAAGCAGTTCTGCAAGTGTTGTTTTAACAACAATTCTCTCACTTAATGTACTCCTACATTCACGTTCGAATCGCCCCATTACGTCTTCAATAAGCTCACTTGCATTCTTCATGTCATTAATAATAATCCCAAAGTAGTTTTTAACTTCCTCCTCCATTTCATTGTAGTACCACCTTGTATACGGACTATAATCTACAGGTATACTTTCAATTCCATCTAGTACCATATCTCTTCGTTCTAATATATCCTGATACTCATCTGGAGTTGTTTCAAGTTGCAACTTATTTAAATCCAATGAATTCAATGCATCAACTATCTTCTCTTTTGATTTTATAAAAATTTTTGAATGTGTTAAATAAATCCTTCCTTCTGCGATAAATATTACTGCTTTCTCCATTTCACCTCTTTTCTGCATATCAAAGTATGCCTCCGATGTGCAGACAAGTGCTTCAGCATTACTCATTCTCTCACATTTAAAATCAAAGTAGCTTTCATAAAATGCACCAAATAATGCCTCATAGTTTCGTTTCACTTTTATTTCCTCCCTATAAACCTATTATGGATGAACTAATTCATCACCGTTATGAATTACCTCAATATCAATATTGGGATAATCTTTGTGGAACTTCTCAATGATTCTGCTACAGCTTGCACAGGTATCTAATTCAGTGAATAATTTTATTTTTCCACGAACATTTGATGGATCTGGTAATTTATCTAATCTGGCAGCTAAATCATTTAGAATTTTATACTCCGTATCATTATCTCTTAATCTTATATTCCCGCCTCTATCTGGTGCAAGGGATGCCTCATACTTTGGTTTAAGTGGCTTTAACGAGAAATTAGCGTAGTCTTTTGCCTTGTTATCTCCATTTAAGCTACTGTGTGAATAAAATTCTTTTTTATCTATTCCCTTTATATCTACTTCCGCATAAGCAAAATTTAGCACATCCTTAATCCTATTAGAAAGTTTACTTCTTAACTCTTTAACTCTATCAATAATGTGTCCTTCTGTTGCTAAATTAATTTTTCTCGTTGGAAACACTTTTCCATGCCTTACATTTGGATCAGGTTTACCCTTCCCCTATGTTGTAATCTTAAAATTGGGAATAAAGAAGGTGGTTAATTGAGTTTCCAATTACCACCATTATATCAGCTTGCTTGACGCTCTGTCAGACTTGCCGCCCTATACTCTGTCTTGTGCTTCATCATGCTGTAGATGATGTTTACAAGCCTTCTCATGACGCATATGAGGGCTTGCTTCTTGGTCTTGCCTTCTGCTAGCTTACGCCTGTAGAACTCGTAGAACAAGGGATTACGCAGTGTCTTGTTCTTTCCTTTGGCTACTTGGATTTGCTGAACGGCTAGGTTATGGAAGATGGCATTCAGTACACGATTACCTTGCCCACTGGCTTGGTCTTTGCCCTTGCCGCCCGAACTAAAGCGGACAGGAGCGATTCCGGCAAAACGGGCTAGCTTATCAGCGTTGGAGAAGCGACGAATATCTCCGATTTCAGCAATCAGTTCCGCCGCTGTAACGGTGCTGATTCCGTCCATCGACTCTAGCCTGTAATCAGTCTCTGCCAATACCACCCGAAGCTGTTCCTCGATTTGCTTGATAAGTTCTCGACTTCTCCGCATATCCTTGACCATATTGACGGTGAGGAAGTCTCTGTATTCTTGGAAGTTCCGCTTCGTCTCACCATCCTGCTTCACCAATTCCAGTATTTCTTCTGCCTTACGGGTGGAACATGTGTTATGACTCGCTTCACGTAAATACTCCGCTAGTTCATCCACCCCCACCGTTAACGCTTGATGCGGAGCAGGATACTTCTCCCAAAAGGCAAGGGCGGCTTTACCGTCAATGTCACAAAAGAACTTCTTGTAAGACGGATAGTGATAACTTAATTGTTGGTGCATTTGATTCTTCAAGCCACTAGCATGTTTGACGATGGCATTCCGCCTTGCTACCAATTGACCTAATGTCCAATACAAGTCTTGTGGATTCGCATCCGGCAGTTCATCGAGCCTTGCAAGGAGTACCTTGGCGATACAGAATGCATCCCAACTGTCGCTCTTTTGCGTAGTCGCATGGCTCATTCGTTCACTGTAAGACAATGCTGAATTGACTTCCTTAACAATTTGCTTCTTCTCGACAAGGTGAACGGCTAAGGCTCTGCCGTTGCCGCCTGTATCTTCCAATCCATAAACAGGGGTCAAGCCCTTTGCCGTATGCTTCTTAACGAACTTCATCAGATTATCAAAGGCAGACGGTTTGTTTTCAATCTGGATTTCACCTAGCCGTTCGTTCCAACAGTTGATGATGACCGCTGTATGGTGGGCTTTATGTAAATCCAGACCGACATAGATGTGATACTGCTTGTAATGACTCAAAAGACTTCACCTCTGATTACGGATTCTGTCGTGACATGGGTAAAGAATAGGGGCAACCTCAGTTCAAGCGTTAACCGTTCGGTTCGCAATGGGACGCAAGCCTCTCTATTCCTTGCCTTGAAAGTCACAAGTTATTTCAGTTCAAAAGCCAGATATGCTTTTAACAATTTCAAATGTAGAAGTTCCAAACGTACCTTGTCTTCCAATTGGTGGATGGTTAGCAGTACTTCTTCTGCCATCCGCCGAATATGGTCAAATATCGCATGTTGGCATTGTTCCAATGTTTCGAGTTTCTTGTAATAGCTGTCTTCTTGTTCGACGTAGCCATTGTAGATTTCCATCTGCTCCATGCCTCCACCGCCTATATAATGGCTTGATGAAGCCCATTGGCTTCAATGCCACCATAGAAATAAGTACCTTCGTACAACGGTCGGCGATCAAGGATGCGTTTAATCTGTACCTTTGTAAACTTCTTGCCCTGTTGTGTCGTAAAGCCGTCATCATTCATTTGATACGCTAATTGAGATAATGACCAGTCAGGAAATAATTCCTTGAGTTCAAACAATCGCTGTACAGCGGTGGCTTCATCAAGATTAATTTCGATTGCCTTCTGACCTTTCTTTGCTTTGTAGCCGAACGCCACCCGACCTCCTGCGTAGCCGCCTTGCTGTGCTTTCTTGTTGCGTCCTCGACTTAACTTCATCGAGATTTCAAGCCGTTGGTATGCGTCAAGCAGCTCCATAAGCCCATTGATTAAGAAATCAGATGGGTCTTTCTTGTAGATGCTGTAAGTCGGTTGCTCAATGCTACGAACATCCACGCCATGCTTTTTGAACTCTCGATGAACGAGAACTTTCACGATATCAGACCGCCAGAGACGGCTTGTATTGAGTACGACAACTGCATCAATGGTTTGAGTAGACAGGGCGGATAACATGTCCTGAAAGCCGATTCTGTCAACCTCAAGCGTATCCTCGTCAATCTTCGCTCCACTGATTCCTTCGTCAGTAAAAATGTGAAGTAAGTTCCATCCTTGTTCCTGACAGTAAGAACGGATTTCGTCTTGTTGGTACGATAAACTGTAGCCGTCTTTGGCTTGTCCTTGTGTCGATACTCGAACATATCCGATGACATTCACGCTGTTTCCTCCCCCCACCGTTACGATAATCAGAATTAACGTTACGCTTTAAGGTTTAAACCCTTAAGAGTGTTATATCTGATTCCAATATACCACTCTTAAGCGTATAGTACAATGTGTTTCTGACCATACTGTGCTATACTTAGTGTATTTACGCTTAAAGGTAATGGAGGAACTATGAAAATTCGTATCCGGTTACGAGAGATACTAGCGGAACGCGGTATTTCACAACGACAATTTGCCCTTTCGATGGACATGAGGATTGCGACAATTAATCATCTCTGTTCCGATTCTGTAGACAGAGTTTATATCCGCACGTTGGAACAGATTTGTGAAGCATTGGATATTACCGTTGACCAACTTATTGTCTCAGCAGAAGACGAGTAGGGTTGCATCAACCTCATATGCCTTCTATAAGGCTCGTAGAGCCATGCTACTATTTTCGCCACCCACTTATTGTCAATGCATCAAAACGCCTGTAAAAGCTTCCTTTGCATTTTCAGAGCCATTGAGCGAGCCGTCCGACAGGGCGGAGCGGCGGCGGAACTTCATCTTTGACTCTTGAGTAAAGTATCTATAAAGAGTTATCCGCCGTCTTTACCCTCCGTCCAAAAATCAAGAAGCTCCCCCCGAAATCGCAGACCGCCAACGGCGTGTCTGCTGTTTCTTTTTCAAGTGATTCTTAGCTTGATTCTTCTTGAATTGAATCTTATTTATGATTCTTATTAGTGAGACTATCGGACGGTTCACAACAGACTCTACGTCTACGATTCAGACTCTCTGTCTAGCATTGCCGACTCTCTGTCGAAATCATAGACACAGAGTCTATAGCCTTGATTTCTTGCCTTGAACCGACCGTGTGACGGCTATCTGGACAGAGAGTCCGCTGAAATAAGAGACTCTCCATTATGCTCCGTTGACATCTGGCGGAAATCGCTTGGCAAATGCGGTCATCAGGAACTGCGTGTAACTAGCCAATGTTTCCGTTTCAGCGAATTTGTCCATCGGCAAGCGTCTTTCATGAAGTCTTTGGAGTCGGGCGGTATATGCCATGTAATCGTCACTCTTTACGACTTCCTGAATCCACAGCGTCAGTTCTCTCTCGTTTACCTGCTTCCTCACACTTCCAATGAACTCATGAGTCTTCTCTGACACGAGCAAATAAGGATGAACGTGAAGATAGTTCGGCAGGTAGTACGTATTATTCTTGCTCTGACTCACCAGAATCAGCCTTTTCTCTGCCAGTTTTGCAATATGACGCTCTACGGACTTGGAACTGCATCCTAGATTTCGGGCAATCATCTCAATAGTGGGGTAGCACTGGCTCTGGTCGCTCATATACGCGACAATATCGACGAAAACCAGCTTCTCATACGGACTTAAACCGTAACACCGATGGATTTTATGCGGCAGGATGGTATACCCCTTGTGATGCCCTGTAAAGTTACTCTCCTTGGCAACATCATCCATGTACGCATTAGCGGCCTTATTATTCTTAACGAACCAGAAGTCGTTGTACTTCGTTTTCATCTGCAATTCCTTCCTTCTTGTGCTGTTATACCGCTATCGGGCGGCTATGGAGTAGGGAAGGCGGCTAGCCCGAAACGTCTCCTTACCTGTCTATGTCAACTGGTCGTCACCAGATTTGTTTATTCACGATAACCATCGCGGCAAGTAGTCCATTCGTTGTGGACAATATGCAGATAAGTCCTGACAATATTAATGGTCGGGCTATCCATCCTAGAAGGTGCGATGGTTTAGACAGCTTATCTATCGGGGCGGCGTATTCTACAGTTGCAAGTAAATTTGAAAAAAACGCAAGAAAACGAAGATAACAAAAAACAGGTCAAATATGATGGTATCTAACCATAACCAACCTGTTCAACGTAACGGAATAGCGTTATTTAGGTTATAAAATTAAAGCATTTGATGTGCGTACAACCGAAATGAAGAAATCTTTATACGGGTATTACATGGGTTATATGTGTTATTGGTTGAATGATGGGTTCATTCGGCACTGGGTGGGGTGTTCTTGAAAAGCCGCCACTTAAATGATTATATTTTTTAGAATGGAGCGGCGAAAAAAAAGAAACCACAATACGGCGGTTAGCTCACATTGTGGTGATATTAGTAATATTGTGAGTAGATTGTTTTTATCAGAACCAGAATATTATTCTAATACATTCTTAACGGCTCTTGATAAATCTGTTAATTCATCTAAGCTAAGTTCCTCATTAATTGAATCCATTTTAAAACCACTTATTTCATCAATAATTTCTTTAGAAATAGTTTGATTATTCTTCAATAGTATTTCAGCCAAAGTAATATACACTGTAATTTTTACACTAGGAGTTCGATCGCACCCCCTCTTATATCTTGACAGCACCTGATCTATGATCTCATCACTATCCATATTCTGGGTAACGAGCTCTAAATAGAAATTACTAACTGCATTCCTAATTTCCGTATAGTACCATCTCGCCTGATTACACGAATCGATAGGCATCAGTTTTAGCTTCTTTATTACCTCATCTTTACGAATTGATATTTCTTCAAATTGCTCTTGATTTAGTTGTCCATCTATTATTTGGCTTCTAATTCTATTTAGATCTATTGACTCTAATTCATGTAAAAGAACTTGTTTTGTTTTATTGTAAATCCTTGGATTTTGCAATGAAAGCTCTGCATATAGAATATATATTAGCGCTCTTTCCATTTCATCAACAATATTTTCAGAATAAAATTCATTGAAAGTAATGTTGATTGCTTCATCGTGACTATAATATTCATTTTTGTACTTTTCTACATCCAAATAGAATTCATCTATTAAATCCTGATACTGCCATGTCATAAAAAACACCTCTTATTTTTTAGGAATTTTATTTCCATCATTATGAATTATCTCAATTATAATACCAGGATAATCCTTTTTAAAATCTCTAATATTTTTATTACAGCTCGCGCAAGTATCATTTTCTGTGAATAGTTTTATTTTTCCTATTATATTTGGATTTGGTTCACCAAGTTGATTTGCCAAATCATTTATAATTTTATGCTCCGTATCACCATTTCTCGGTATAAGTTTACCAATACTATTAGGAGCATCTTCTGCTGGATATCTAATCTCACCTTGTGGTTTGAATGAAAAACCATCGTAATTCATTTCAGTTTGGTGTGGTGGCGGTGGTCCATCTACTTGACTGTGTGCATAGAATTCTTTTTTTATCCCTGAAATATCAACTTCCGCATATGCAAAGTTTGATCCACTCTTATTCAAAGCTCCATTAGATAATCTACTCTTTAACTCTGACACCCTTTGAATGATATGACCTTCAGCATCTGGATCGATTTGTCTTGTTGGAAACCAGTCTCTACCATCACCCGTCCCCTTAGTTTCGAGCGGCTTCTCCTTTGGTTTGCTCACTTTGGGAGGTGTAAGTTTAATACTTGCACTAGATGGCTGGGCAGTTGTATTGATCTTCCCTTGTGGAATAGATCTGGCCGGATTGATCTTGGAAGACGTAACCTTATACTTACCTGTGCCGCCTGTGCTCAGACGAGATTTAACTTTGGCTGGTTTGGTAGTAACTTTAATTTTCCCTTCGGGAACAGCTTTCGTCGAATTGATCTTGGGAGAAGCTTGAATTTTCATTCTTTGTTTGAGCAACGATAGCATTTGTGCAGGCTTGCCGTTACTTGTGAGCTGTCTTGCCGATGTGTACACTTTTCCCATGTTCGATTTCACTAATGGACCTAGTCCCGCAAAAGCTCCACCTAGCGCCCCTCCAAGTGTCGCCCCTGTCACTAAGGCTTCTGCTAATTCGTCACTCTTTGAGCGATCATGAGTCAGAGAAAGGCCAACAGATTGCAATCCACCCGATATGCTCCCTGTAAGAATCCCGTTAGAAATCTTTTGGGATACCTCTGGATTCATTACTTTCCCTATACTGTTTGCTAATTTGTTTTCAACAGCTTGTCCTGCTTTGGTGGCCAAAGTGCTTTCTGCAATTTTGAGTGTGTCTGAATAAAATCCTTGCCCTTTGATTCCAGATCCAGCCGGAGTTAAAAAATTCCCTGCAATGTTCCCTGCAAAATCACCTATTTTATCTACCGTTTCATTTCCCGTTGATGCTACCTCATAGTCTACGGGACTGCCAATAGCAGCAGCAGATGAAGTACTGAAACGCTCAATCGTTTTACCCATAGCAGTTTCTAGTAGAAAATAATTAATCCCATCAACCCCAGGAACTAGAATATTCTTCTTCATCCATTTCAATGTAGGATTTGAAGGGTACGTGGCTGTTAGCTCCCTTTGTCTTTTCTCATACTCTGAAATTTTCTCTTGTGGTTTAGGTAGTGCATTCACTCTCTTTACCCATTCGTTTAATGCTTTCTTATCCCCCGCTGCCCCACGAGCTATTAAAGAATTAGTCAAGAGATAATGGGCATTCAATGGATTAGGGGGAGCAACATTTTTAGGTACGCTTGCCAGTAGCGATAAACCTGCTTTCGTATAATTCTTTTTATATACGTTTACGCCCGTATTTAAAACTGTTGCCACAGATCCAACCATGGGAATCATACCTGCTACACTTAGACACGTTTGGACCTTGTTAAGTATTCCGTCCAAAATCCCCGACTTCGGGTTCATCTTGGCTATGGTTTTCCCAGAAGCTGGCTTGCTCTGAGATGCCTTCACTTCATTATAGGCTTGTACCGTCATGAGTGGAGGTTCTGGTACAGGAGCTAGATCGGCAACATATACAGGACGCTTTATAATTCCATCCAGCCTTACTTGGGACGAGCGAAGATCAGTCTCTCCATCAAGTATCAAACTGCTCCTCGATGCCTGCATATATATGGACTCCCCAGCCTGCATACTCAGTTTAGTACCTGCATCCAACGTCAACGTCCTTCCAGCGTAGATGGACAGTTCACCTTCACTTTGAACTTGCACTCCATTTTGATCTAGTTGGATATACACCTTATTCATCTTCGCCGTCACCAAAACTTCAGATGGACTTAGCTTCAGTTCCTTACCTCGGCTGGTTCCCCAATACTTGACGTCAGGATCAGCCAATTTGGGAGTGGATGACTTACTACGCCGTATAGAACTCTTCACAAATCCTTCCGACTCTCGCTCATTGGGGAATTGCAATTGTACTGTATCACCTAGCTCAGGCATAACGTACCATCCAGTATGCCCCTCTGCCGAGAATCCTGTGTCGTAAGGAAACCACGATGCCTTACTCTTATCTTGTTGTTCATCAATGCTCAGATGTACACGCACTTGGTCTCCCATAACCTCGATAACTTTACCTTCCAAGGACGCACCACAAATCTGGGCATTATAACACAGGTTTTGTCGTATTCTCTCACTCTGGACTAATGTGTATTCATGCAACAGTAATCCACTACGTATTTTGGACACAATCCGGGTTACAACAAGCTCTTTGCCTCGAAAACGGAGAGAATCTCCCGGCCGGAAATACTGTCCACTTTCAACAGTATAACAGGTCTTATGGGATGAAGCTGATGCCTCAATCGCGTCCCCTTCTCCTCTTATTGCAGCAAAGCTCCGTTTTGTGCTATACGTCACCTCATCTAATTCACCCACATTTCCTTCAGGCATACCGAACCAAAACTTAGGTGTCTCAGCAGCAATTTCAGGTACCAAAACACCTCCGAACCGTGAAGCCATCCGTTTTAAAAAAGCCCAATCCGTTTCTCTAAATTGTAAAGTAAATTCCCCCAATTTAGCATTTTGAGATACAGTATCAATAATGTCTGATCCTTCATACTTGGAAAGAATCTGTCTTTGTAACTTTTCATAGGTTAGATTACGATCTTGAAAAGATCGGGTAATAGGCTTTATATCTAGCTGAATCGTATGTGATACCGCTTCTATTTCAATATAATAAATATCACGAACAGTATTCAAATTCACATGCGTAATTCCCCCATGAAATAATGACCGCAGACGCTTACCATGCTCATCTTTTTGAATCACTTCTACAGACTCAGAGGCACCCTCCATTTGTATTAAACGAGTCTGCTCTTCTTCTGGAAAGATACCACGAATTCGTAGGAAGGCGTGATCATTTAAATTTCGTTCAATATGCAGATGTTCTATATGTTGTATGGGATAAATACCGACAAATTCTAAACTCTGATAACTCGATATTTTCTCAACTTGGCTCACTGAATATATTCCCCCTCTCTTACAACATCACCTAAAAAAGTTACAAGATATCTATTGGATTAAAAATTCAATCCAAATTCTGGCCATCGTTCTCAATACTTATGAACCCACAGTATAAACATGAGTTTGAACACTGGTCTGTTAGCGAAGCCTGTCCTTCTACCAAGACATCCTTTTTTCCACCTATCCATGGCTTTGTAATCATTGGAATACAGGGGGCTTTTTTCACACCGTAAATATCAACCATATTGCTATTTAAAACTGCGGGATTAGTAAGGCTGAAACAACGTCCAAAACCTGAAATATTATCACCCGGCAAATAGTCACTCACGTTCATTTGCGCTTTATCCTTGATATAGACTCCATGACTGAATGGACGCTTGAGTCGCGTCGGTTGCGTACCAAAGCTACATTTTAATATTGCTCCTGCAACAACATAACCTTTCTTGTCAGCTGAATTGGCCTGTAAAATCAATTGTTCTTCTGCCATCCTGCTACCTCCTATACTTTAAGCAATCAGTTTGTCTTCACTTCACTACCGATTACACTAGTATCACCACCGAGCACGATGTTGCTGCTCTGGCTAGATAGGGCAACTTCCTCTCCGGCAGAAATTTTTATTTTTTTACCGGCACTCATATGAATATTTCCTCCAGCAGAAAAACTGATGGCCTTGTCACTTACAATCTGAATTCCACTTCCTTGATTCAACTGGATAAAAATGGACCCATCTTTACCTGTAATTACGATTTCATCAGGTGTCATTCGAATTTCCTTGCCATGCGGTGTACGAAAAATTTTGGTATCAGGACTGTCAATTTTGTTGTATCCATCTTTAGTGCGATCTTGACGGGCCGAACTACTAGCAAAACCCTCTTGCTCCTGATGTGCTGGAAAATACACTCTTACAGTATCACCTATTTCAGGCATAACGTACCATCCACTGTATCCTTCAGCTGTATAACCTGTTGCATAAGGGAACCAATGCGCTTTATCTTTAGCTTGAACTAAATCTATTTCAAGATGCACCTTAACTCTGTCTCTCTGGAGCGCTATAACCTTACCCTGCAACGATAAACCGATCATTTGTTCATTAAAAATTTCCTTATGGCGAAGACCTTCATGTGATGTCAACGTATAAATGCACTTCAGTATCCCTTTGCTCATTTCAGTTAGTGCTTTATATACAAACAAGGTTTTCCCATGAAAAATTACTTGGTTCCCTAGTTCAAGGACATGATTAGTCTCTACAACATAGTCTATAAAATGGTTTTCTTGGATAGTAGCTGTACCATTTTCAGAAAAATAGCGGAAGGAAGACATACGTTTACTAATGGTATAATGATAATTTTCCAAGTTCACTGGGGCATTAACTTCTTCCACACCAAAATAGAATTTGGGGGTGCTAAACGTAGAAGCTGGCATGAGAGATGTATGATAACGTGAAGCAATCCGTTTAAGAAACTCCCAATCTGTTTCACGGTACTGTATTGTTAGTTGATTTAATGATGCTCCTGCGGTTGCTGAGTCAATAATATCAATTCCAGGATAATCGTTAGCAATAACCTTCAATAGTCCAGCCATTTTCATATGTTTATCTTGAAATGAACGACTCTTCTTACATATGTCAAGCCTGTAGGTATGAGATATAGCCTCAACTTCAAGATAGTATACTCCTCGTACGAATTTCACTTCAATATCCAACACTGTACCACTAAATATCAATAAACGTTCGCCTTCCTCTGTAATCTGGGATACCTCTATTAAAGAATCTGCCTCAGTCATTTCTACGTAGGTATCCTTCAGTTCTTCGGGTACAATGGCAGTGAATTTTAAACGTGTGTGATGGTTCAATTGCTTCTCAATAATTAACTCATGTAGATTAACTAATTGATAGGGTGTAATTTGCACATTGCTGTATGTTGTGCTTAAAACCTTCATATTAACTCACCTTCCCTTTTGGCTTGAATTACTAAAGAACCCATCAAACCTTTCGCTATCGGCCGCCAAAGTTTAACCTCTTCTTCCATACAGTTAAAAGTAATGATAAGAGCACGCTCCTCTAATGTGACAAAACAAGCCAAATTGTAGACCGGAGTACTCAAAGTAGGTGTTATAAATTCGCAATATCCAGCCAACTGATTTTGAATACGAATGATGCCGTCTCCATACCATTCCATAAGCCTCTCTGTATTTTTAAGTATATGGACCATTTCATTCTTAAATAGCTCCATCTCGGACTCCAAAAGCTCACTTGATGTATGGTTAAATGTGAGATTAGTTGTACCCGTATTATTCGCAAAAATAAGTCCCGGTCGATGGCAAGATGGATACTTCAACAAAGCATCTTCTTCCTCCATTTTCTTAAACGTTTTCGGCATGGTCATGGATATCCGCTCATTCAGCAAAAGGCGTTCGGTTAAAGAAACAGTCTCACCGTCTAAATGTATTAACATCTGCAGTGAAATCGTTGACCAGTCTTTTATAGATACAGATAACTTCTCTTGCTTTAATGAGTTCATTAATGCTAAGATTTGCTCGTCCATATACTCCATATCATCGGCTCCTTTGGCTTATTATCAACCCATCGATAATATGATCGTTTCTCAAATTGGTTCTCTTACTCAATAGCTCCTATGACTCTAAACTGCTAATCTACTAGCATCCGCTGACCTCCTGAACGAGTGGTCCCTGCATTCACACGTCGGCCTCCTTTTTCCTCCAACACACGGGCCAGCACCTGATGCAGCTTACTAGAATCGTAGTCTCGGTAAGCTGCCCCTGAACGGGACGACAAATAATAAAGAACAGCTTCCCGTTCAATAAAGCCTTGATTAAGACACAACATCGTAAATGCTAGATCAAATGGATCTGACGTTCCACGACTGATAAGCTCACGGGCGAACATTTTAAAAATATAGGGGGACAGCGTCGGTCCCGTTGTACCTGCATGCTGCACTTGAATAAGGCTAAACGTGTTGAACTCCGTTGCCAAATCGGCAAAATCCACATAATCAGAGCGTAATAGAGCGCCTGTTTTGAGCTTAAATCTGCCTAATTCCAGTTCTTGCGAATTGACTTCTTCTTCGAGGCATATGTTTCCCAAGTGTTGCTGAAAATCAGCAGTGGATTGCTCCTCCTGAAATCTGATTTTCAACACCGACAGCCGCCCGGTGGCTGTATATGGCACTTCCTGCCCCTGCTCTAGCAGGTACAGTCTGCCCTTATGTTTCACAATGCCTCTGCCTACGGTCAGCGCGTGTTCCCCGACGGTCACGTTCATTCCGGTAATGATGCCATCCGAATAATCCTGATACCGGATATCCAGAAAACTACGCGGGTAGTCACGCAGATTTTCCAGCATCTCGGTTTTGAGAATACGTCCTTTCTCGAACTTCGGCACGATATGGGTTAACATCGTGGTCTCCTCCTTCCTTCGTGTTTTTTCTGCTCCGTGCGGTTTACAGATTATCTATGTTGACTTCTTGGGCTACTCTTCTTTATTCAAGGGAACAGACAACCGATTTACACCGGGTGCAGGAGCCGGAACAGTCACCTCTGGAATCGTCGAATGGTTCAACACAACTGAGTGACCGGATTTACCAAGAGCATTGGGCTTCTTAGCAGTTAAAGCTGCCATAATATGACCGATAGATTTAGTGAAGAAGCTAGTCACTTGACTCCAGTAACGGGCCTTGGAGTGTACAAAGGATTCTTTTTCATTGTTATCATCCGCCACAGCAATCCTTACAGACAGCTTGCCGACCCTTCCTTTACATTTAGACGTTTCCATGACTGTTTCGCTCTGCCTGCTTATGAAGGATGTAATTCAGTTCGCGTTTGTCCACAACATAGGTATGGGCGATCAGATCATGGAGGGCTTGTTTTTTGGCGGTGAAAGCCGTCATGATAAAGCCGATCCATAAAATGATACTCGACAGAATCTTACTCCAGTAACGAGCACTCGCACGTCCAAAGCTGAGCTTTTGGTTAAACTCATCTACCACAACGATGCCAAGAGCCAGCTTGCCTACCGTAGCTCTGCATTTGGACGATTCCATAAGTGCATAATACAGCCACGAAATCCCCAAATTCAGCAAAGTCTGGCCTAATAATTTCATTGTAAAAATAGCAGGCAGTCCGTCTGTCAGTACAGAGGTTTCTGTCGGGGATGGCATCGAATTCCCAAAGACCTGAATTACGCCCCAGATCAACCCAATAATCATAAATACAAATCCTAAAATAAGGCTATCAATGATATAAGCCAACGTTCGTTTCCAAAAACCCGCATACAGCATGTTATCCCCTCCAAGTGTTGTGTGTACTTTTCATATTCTGGATTTTGAAAAATCCTCAGTTTCCTACTTCGTACCGTCAAAGAAATCCAGTTCGGAAAGATCATTTTCGAAGGCAAAAAAGCGTTTGGGCCCCAGATGCAACAATTCATCTCGACGAGTAATCGGTACTACATAAAAGCCCCAACGGCTGTCGCCGGCAAAAACAAAATATTTCGTCTCCTCATTGCGGATGGAGTCGGTATCATCCTGCGGGATATCCCGCCCGTACAGCACGGCGATTTCCTCATACGGCATGGGCTCAAAGGCTTCCGGCCGGCTGCGGTACACATGGCGCTGACGCAGCTTGCCGCCGCTGGCCGTCAGGAAAAATTCCACCTCAGCCGCATGAGACGGCCGGGAAATGGAGCCGCGCACCCGATTGCTTTCCAGGCTGGCAATCAGCTCTTTTTCACGCCCCGTATGCGTCCAGGCGCTAACAGTGTACGGAATAGCCGGAATATGATTGGTAATGACAGGCTCAATTGTGCCCATTTTTTTGGCATTCAGGTAACGAATAGCTCCACGCAGGCAGGCCATTTTCAGCTCAGGCACCCGGCTCAGGTCTTCCGCTTTCTGCCGGAATTCAATGCTGCGCCCTGGCACAAATTCCTTTAGTGCTTCGCGAAATACGTCAATCCGGCAGGACTGCCCGGTCAGCTTGATAATGGAATAATCCTGCAAGCGTCCCTCCTGATAGAAGTCATCCAGAAACTTGCGCACAATATTATAGATATCCGCTTTGAGCAGCAGTTGTATTTCCCGAATGTTAAACACCACATCAGGCAAGCCATATTCATCGCGGAAGCGTCCGTTCTCGATGACTGAAACCAGCCAACGGTCCAGCACCGCAATGTTCAAGTCACTTTCGGCTGATAACACCTGTTCAGACTCAAAGCGACTGCGCAATATGCCTGTACGCAGAAAAAACTCCTTTTTCATATTTTCTGCCGCACTCCACAGCAGATGAAAATTACTCAGCACCCGCTGATATTCATCCCGCGTGGCATGCTCGTACCGTTTGAACGCCGTAGGCAAAATAGCCTCTGCCTCACGATAACGCTCTTCCAGTCCTGCATAAACAGCATCTACGTCAAACTCATCCACATGACGATACAAATCCCCTGAAGGAATGCCAATCAGGGCATCTATATCGGTATCAGGCAACCGGGTTTCGGCTGCATAATAACCTGCAAACACAATTTTCATAAATTGCATAATCCGATACGTCAGATTGTTTCCGCCAAAATTGGTATCGCCATTTTCATACGTCGTGTGAATATCCAGCTTGTAAGCAATACGTCCATCCTCAATCCGGAATCGGCAGGATGACAAATCCGTCGTGCCTCCGCCACAATCAATGACAAGTGCCTGATATTCCTCACCGTCCGCAAAAGTTCCTCGCTCCATCTGGTCTGCCAGCGTGTTGTACAGCACAGCCAGCCCTTCGTCCAGCGCATCCTCCGCTTCAATCCGATAGTCTGGCAATATGTCAGTAAACATCTCAATAAACTGTGGCTGTAGCTTGACTGGAGCAGAAAAATGCAGATTGCGAAACCGGCACTTAAATTGCTGCTCGGCGGTGCCTATCACATAACGGATAAATGCCGCCAAAATATCGCAGCGGGAAGCGGTCGCTGTATTCCCCTCGGAATCCATTAATTCCTCGATTCGCTTGTAATCATTGACCCAACGCTTAATGCCCCGAAATACCGTTGCACGGCTGCCCGCCACGTCTGTTCCACGCAATGCTTCCTCCCCGAAGACATACACGATATGCTCCGGATTGGTGCAGTCCGCCACACGAATAGCAGTCGGTAGAACCTCGATCCAGTCGCCTTCCGCACCTGCCGGGCCGGGAAATGACACATAATTGATCGCGTTCAGCTGTACCGTGCTGCTCATGCCTGTATCTGGGGCTGTGACATAGGAGCTATCCAAATAAGCTCCTGCCGTTGTGTTCGAGGTGCCAAAATCGATGGCCAGTACGGCATCTGTTGTTTCAGTGCCCCGAATGATCAGTTCTGCCACTGGAACTCGGTGACCCTGCAGCTTCAGGGGCAGCAGCGGCTTATCCCCATAGTAGAGATTATAAAAATATTCTGATTCCTGTCTTCGCAGAAACAACAGGCTATAGCTATGATTGGCCGTCTCTCGCAGTTCAGCATCGCGATGCCGCGATAGATAATATACGCCTGCTAGTCTCTCATCCTTCACCACATTCAAAACACCGCACAGTTCTCCCATCGCATTCACCAGCAGCACATTAGATGAGCTGAGCCAAGGCAGATCGGACTCGATTCGATAGTTGTCCATGCGGCCTGTCCGCACACCCTGATACAGCGTAATTTTAGCCGGAACCCGGATGCCGCCGCTCTCCTGTCGACGGTCATTCCAATTTCGCTGGAGTGCTGATTCCATGCGTTCAAAGCCGCCAGGGTTGGGTCTTGTGATGAGTAAATGCTCCTCTGCGCTCCGAAATCGCAAAATGACACGAATGAGTTCTTCGCGTGCCAGACGATTGGCAAAGCCCTCGACCAGACGCTCCTTATCGCATATCCCGCGCAACTGGAAGGTCGTCATCTGCTCCAATTCCGCCCGCGTGTATTTCGCTGTGAAGCGAACGTTTTTTTGATCAGTGGGCGGGTTAAGCAACCTGTATGTATAGGGTCCGTTCATCGTTCACATGTCCTTTCTGAGCCATTTGGCCTTTAATAGAGGGCGATAGCGTCTATTTTCATCGTAGGATCTGCCTCCAAAATGCCGAAATGACTTGTCCAATACAGCTCAGTCGTAAAACGTGCCGGGAGAAACAAATCCAGAATTAAATCCACCTTCAGCCGTGACAGCTGCGTTTTCTCCTGGCCGATATAAACGAGCAATTCATCTTTCTCCTCACAATTGGCATAAATGATCGAGCGATAAAAAACACGCCGCATCGTTTCTTTTAACAGATGCACTGCTTCCCCTGTCTCATACAGGCGGAGCAGTCCTTCGGCAATCGCATCCTGTTCCTCGCGGTTTAATTGTTTAAAGCTTTCCTTCACCTTCGGGCCAAAAATGCCGTCAGCAATGTCGCGCTGAACAAACCGGATATGATACTCGCGCCGATTCATCCCTTGATACAAATCAATTTCCGCCAGAAAATGCATCATGATATCAAATAGCGATTCCCTTAGCTCCAGATCATCTTCAATATCCGGTGGAAACAGGTCCCGAAAAATAGAATAGAAGCGGTAGTACGGATTGATTTCCACCACCTGCTCCAATTGGGAAGTATTCAAATCTACCAGACTAAGCTCCATATAGGGAGAATAGCTGACAGCGGGTACGAAACGGAATCTATCCACATCCAGCTCCTGTTCCCGCGCACGCATGAGCAAATCCCAGACGTAATTCACACCCATTCTCCTTCACATTTGTACTCTGGAAAATACATCTGCACTTCCGATACGAGAAAGCTCATTAAGTCAGATAACATGTAAGCAGGTGAGACTGGCGAAGCATCTTCAGAGCCGAGTCTGAACCCCAGCCGCATGATTTGCTTGCCTTCCTCGGTCCGCACATTATCGCTGACAAACGGGTTCAGCGGATACGTCTGGGATTTGGTTACAAGATTGCTTACATCACTTCTACCGGTGCCTCCCCAGATGTCCACACGTTCCAGCTCCAGTCCATGGGCTGCTTCAAACGAATTAACGATACGCGTGATTTCCGCTTTGGCCCGGACAATCACGGCCTGCTTGCCTGCATAGCGTCCCAAAAAGCTGTCCTGCCGCCGATTGGACAATACGGGATACGTCTGCCGGCTAAGTCTTGTCGTTACTGGCTTTGTAACCTTTAGCACATTCCATTCGCCGGATTTATCCCGTGGCGTGACAATCGTCAGTTCTTCTTCCGTACGCTTGATATACCGAATATCCCCTTCAGCGCCGTCGATCAGGTAACCATGCTCAGGTCCTGTTTTACGCAGAGGCAGCACATGCTCATAGTTCACACGATCCATAGCGGGTATCGGAAAACCGCTGTTCTTTAGAGATAACCGTTCAATGTTCCAAAGCGGAAAAACATCGCCCTTCTTAAAAACGTCGAATTCCTCCAATGAGATCGTAATTTCGTGAATTTCCTCATGGGCAGCGGGCTCCCCGTCTCCTCCAATCAACACACAATCAACAAATTTATAAGCATACGGGTGATTAATTGTTTTCCATGGCATACCATTTTGCATAAACATATGATACAGCTTCTCAATTTCCAAAATATAGGAACGATTGTGCTCCAGACGAAAACGAATGGGATAATTTCCGGTTTCCGTAACCAGCATTCCTGCAAAAATCCGCTTGCTGTGTACCAGCGCTGTGATTCGTTCGGTCTCCATTTCCAGAAAAAGTGTAAACAGTGGCAGCGCTCCGCCTTCGCGAACCACCTCAGCTACACGGCTGATGTCCACCTTCTTGTCCTCCGTATCGGACGGTAACACCGGATATAAAAACTCATGAATCGGGTCATAGTCCTCACGCGATGTCAATGATACATACACGTCAAACTTTTCTTCCGTATTCTCTATTTCCTCAAATACCCGCCGTTCCAGCTGGCGGGTCATCTCTTCCTGATATTCGACGAGGTTCATAAACACCCCCGCCATCATATTTTTCAGTAAACGTCTCTGCTCCAGATCGTCCATCTTGCTCAAACGGTCCTGCACCAGTTCTTTCACGACGTTACACTCCTTTCCGGCCCCAGCATTCATTGAACATGAAAAACCTAACTTCCGTTCGCAGCAGCCTGCTCCTGACCTGCCGAATCAGACGCCCCCGCTGCTTTAGATGCAGAATCCGCAGCTCCCTGCTCCTTACTGGCAGGAGCCTTTGCCGAAGCGGCATTTCCATCGCCCGTACTGCCGCTCTTCACAGCCGAAGAGGTCTCCTTCTTCGCGGCTGCAGCGGCTGTAGCATCTGCTGAACCCGTCGCAGCAGTCTTCGCTTGCGATTTTGCAGCAGGGGTTGCAGCCTCGGGGGCCGTAGCTGCGCCCGCTGTATCCCCTGCGCCCGTATCATCCAGCGCTCCGTCAGACAGCCCCAACCCGGCTGGAAGCTGACCATTTTTCTGCTGCTCCGCGCTCTGTTTCTCCTCTGCCTTCGCGATGCTCCGCTCCATGGCCAGAACGCTTTCGAGCTTATCAATATCCTGATAAATTTCCTGCGCCCCGCTATAGGCGTCAATGGCTCCTTCATAATCGAGATCCTTCATCAGCCGATCTCCTTTGGCCTGAAGCTTGCCGGCTTGAATCTCCTTCAACTGCTGCTGAATGGATGCCAATTTATCATTGGTTTCGGTAATCTTCTTTTCCAGCTCTTTTTGCGCGGACGTATACCCGGATTCCATCGCAGCCTTGTTTGCTTTTTTGTACAGCTTAAGCGCATTCGTGTAATCGCCGCCCTGAAATTTCAAATCTCCGTCCTTCATCCAGCTCGCGGTCTCGGCATAGCTATCCAGCTGATCAATTTTATGCTCAATATCCTTCACATTAAACGGTGGGTACAGTCCCGCGCTTTTTCGCGCTTTCTCGTAGCTGGCTTCGGCTTTGGCAAAGTCGGCCTTTTCCACATAGCCATCCCCGTCAACCATCAGCTGAGAGACCTTCTGCTCGCCCGTATACAATCTCTTATGGATCTTATCGTTGATTTTAACTGCCGCATTTTTCGCCTCGCTGTAGGACTTGAGCGCCTTCGCATAATCCCCTGCTCTTGCGTAATCATCTGCCGTCTGGGCCGATTCGATCATCGTTTCCAATGCTGCTGCCTTATTCGCAGCCATGCGCGCCAGCGTAATCCATGCTCCACTGCCTACAACGATAAAAACAAGTAAAGCAATCAAAATTCGCTTGATCAGCTTGCGACGGTTTTTAGGCTTTTCCTGAAACACTTTGTTTACATAAATGGCTGCGGCTGTATAATTGTTCACCGCCCGGCGCTGCTTGCTCAGCAGCACCTCTTCCAGCGTATCCGTCAGCATGACCGGGTCTTTCGCTTCCTCCAGCGCACCGAGCATTTCCGCCAGCTCAACATCTTCCCACATCCCGGATGTGGCCAGCAGCATGACATCTCCATCTGCAAGCTGCGTCTTTTTGGCATAATGGGCGTGAACCCCATTCGGATTGCCCAGATACTCCAGCAGATTCCCCCGTTCCTCGTGAGTGCTGGTCGCTTCGTCCGGAATGCGTCCGTCATCCGCCAATGACTGTGCCAAGCTATGATCCTTGCTGCGAAAATTAAGCCGTCCATTGCGAAAATGATATAGTCGCACGTTACCGCACGAAACGTACACCATTTTGTTGTAGTTGGTCACGACCATCAACAGACTGGCCTTGAGCCGAACACGGCGACTTTCGAATTGCAGCCATTCCTGCGCTTCGCGCAGATCTCTCATCAGACGCCGCTTGGACATGGAAGGCTTCTCCATGAAATTTTCCAGCACCGTTTTGACAACCATTTCTGCGCTGCGCAGCTCCTGATCCGAATCCAGACCGTCTGCGAGGACATAACAGGCCATGTCGTCCGTCTCCATGAATGCAAAATAGTCCCGGTTGTCTATATAAGAGCCCGCTTCCGACACAAAGGCGGTATTAAAATCGCTGTTGTCCTTGCGCATCGCTACCCCCGTCTTTCTTGTTTCATCCTATCGCCAAAATAAGTACTGTCGCGTTATCCTGGCTTTTAAAGCCTTTATCATGAATGGTGTCGATCATGGTTTCCGCCATTTCCTGCGGTGTGCCACCTTTACGCATGATCTCTTCGAGTTCAATCTCCGTCAACGCCTCCTGGATGCCATCGCTGCACAGCAGCACATAATCGCCCGAATACAGACGAATCGGTGTAGTACCAAGCTCCATGCTCTCAAAACCTTCATAGCCCAAATAGTTGACCAGTTGATTGCGTACAGGGCTCGTTTTGGCTTCCTCCGAGGTCATTTGTCCGGCCAGCACGCGTTCCTCCAGCAGGGTTTCCGCTGTATGCTTGGAATTGACCGTCTGGAAATGTCCATTGCGGTAAATCGTAATCAGACTGTCGCCCACCGCTCCATAATACAGCCGATAGCCACATACAATGACTGCCGCCAGCGTCGTTCCTCCGCCCTGCCCATTTAGATTTTGCAAAATGCTGCGGTTGCTTTGGCTTGCCGCCCCGGCAAAATACTCATTCAGATTCGATGCATCCTCCAGCTTGGCAAACGCCTTCGTAAACGTCGTCACAGCTAATGTACTGGACATGCGTCCATTGGCCAGTCCGCTGATCCCATCTGCGACCACAGCCAGCGTACCGACAGGTGTCGTCATACTTGCAAAATAATCATCCTGCTCGCTTCGACTCCCAATCGTTTGACCATTCCCGATCTCAATTCCACTCACAGTACGGCTGCCGGAACTTCGTGTCAGTCGTATACGGATGATGATAAGAACAGCGAATAGCACCGCAGCTCCACATACAACAAAATAAGGCTGCATTCCGTTACCTCCCTGCACCATTTGCCCACTTCCGTCCTATTTTTCGTTATCCCACTCAAAATGGGCGCCGCACAGCGGGATAAAGATAAATTTGCTGTGTCCCAACTGAATCACGTCATAAGCAGCCAGCTCTGCTGGTGAATATACCGCTTCATTATTGTGGTATGCCAAGCCTGACGAATCGCCTGGCAGCAAAAAGAAGTTGCGCTTCTTCGGATCATACACAATCACCGCATGATTCCTGCGGGAAATCGTGTTGTCCCCGATAATGCGGACATGCATTTCCTCTGCTCGTCCGATAAAGTTTTTCTCTGCCATGATGCGATAATCCTGACCCACCTGCGCTCCCTCGATGCATACCAGCCATCCGGTTACCGGGTGAATCCCTACCGTCTCGCCCAAATACGGCATTGTTTTGTCATTGTCTCCCGCAGCATCGGTTCTCGCCGCTGGCTCCACGCTCTTGGGCGCGGCTATATTTACTACCGTATTGCAATAAGGACACGTATTTCCATGCTTTCGTGTACTGAACATGTGTCCATTCGGGCATCTTGTCAAACTCATAGTCGGTTCCTTCCCCCATTGTCATGATTGTCTTTTTGAGCGATCTAGGGATGTTGCAACATCCCTATCTATTTAATGAGCAGCCTCGTATTGGCGATGTATAATAAATCACCCGAGTAGATTCGGTAAGGCTCGCCGCTCTCCAGTTTGTTGGTTACACTTTCATTGGCAGGCCGCAAGCCTGTTCCGTTCCCGGAATCCACATCCTCCACAAACCAGTCGCTGTTCACCCGGTTGAGCACCGCATGCTCCACGCTGATCAGGGATGCGTAGTCTGTATCTGCCAGATCAATATCCGCCTCTGAGCGGGACGTTGTTTTGCCGATCAAGAGCGACGTTTCACCTTCGATATACCATTCTTTAATGGACTCGCCTTCTTCATCAATCAGCACCAGCTTGGCAATCCGATTACGCTCTGCCTTAGGCTTTGCCACGGGTACAACGGTCACCAGATTGCGCAGTATGTATACAAGCACGCCGATTCCAATACCTATCGCGACCACGGTTTTCAAACCGCTGTAGCCTGTACGATTAAACACATAAAAGGCGATCGCCAGCATCAGCCCGAACATGGCAACATCTATGATGAAAACCCATCTGTTCTGCGCCGTTTTCACTGCTTGCTTCCCCCGTTTCCATCCTGAAATCATCACTTTTTACGAATACCAAAAAACTGGTTAAACATCGCCGAAGTATCCGTCGGATCACCTGATTTTTTCGTGTTCTTCCCAGGTGAGCCCTCCTTCGTTTTCGGATGAAAACCGAAAAACTCCTCAAAATTACTTCCTATGTCAGCCGGATTAAATCCTTTGGCTGTCTTACGCGCACCTCCGGAAGCTGCAACTCCTCTTCCTCTCTCTTGCTGCTGTCCGCCAGCTCCCTCAGTTTTTCGGATGAGCTCGGCATCGTATGCCTGCCGCAATGCTTCGTCACGCAAGGTATTATAAGCCTCGTGAATCAGCTTGAACTTGCGCGTTGCTTCCTCGCTTCCCTGGTTGGTATCGGGATGATACTTTTTCGCCAGTTTGCGGTAAGCCTGCTTAATCTCTGTCTCCGAAGCATCCCGGCCGACACCGAGCAGCTCATAGTAGTTGGTCATGGTATGATGTTCCCCTCTCCGAAAAAAATAAATATTAAGAGACCCGCAGGCCTCTTAATATTTATCCACCCTGCACCTAAGCACAGGGTGAGTGTGTGTTCAAGCTGCGCCTGACATTAAGCCGTCAAGCTTAAACCGGATATCCGCCGTCGATTGTAGCCAGCTCGGTTTTGTCTTTCTTTTGTTTGATGTAGAGTGTAAATGCACCCACACCTTCTGTGTCGCCGAAGTGCTCGTTGTAGTCTACAACGAATGCATTCGGGAAGTAGATTTTACGCACAACTTGATCAGCTGCGATAACTTCCAGTGTTACTTTACGGTAGCTGTCTGCTTTTTCAGCAGGAACCAGAGACCACAAAGCCAGTTTCAGCGTGTCATCCGCGCTGTCACCGTCTACTGCTGTGATGATTTTACCAGAGATGCGCAGTGTAGAGCCTACATCCGTGGAGCGTGCATTGGAATCGTCCGGTGTATCGGTGTCATAAATAACCGTTTGGATGTTATCCAAGCCCAGCTCGATTGTTTCTTGTCCTTCTACTTTCAATTTGAATCCCATGTGTGTTGCCTCCTTAAAATTGGGTAATATGATGGCGGGAGAAGCAGAGCTTCTCCGCAATTTATGTGTAAAGGCGGTTCTGGATAGAAACGCCTCTAACATCTTTCGTAGTGCTCGGATCATGATTTAACCGAGCTTGTTCCCTTAGTGATCATGACTTCCAGGTTCTTCACGTTACCGTTGAAGACCAGGTCGATATGGCACATATTGCTTTTCTCATCAATAATGAAGCTCATATCGTCTCCGTCCTGAATGATCGAGTTAACAGATCCTCTGCTGCCCAGCCACTTGCTCTTCTGACTGCTCGGATTGTTACTGAAGAAACGGACGATATTTTCGTGCTTGAAGTCTCCTGTCTGGTAGCGCAAAATACGTTCAATGTACGTGCTGACCAGCGTCTTGTAGATGGAGTCAAAGCCGTCCTCGGACATCGCCATGCTTCTCGCCTTGTAAACGGTAATCCGGCGGATATCCTTATCCTGAAGCTGAGCATTCTCGGACGAGAATACAAAACCAAAGTTTTTACGGTTAATGGCATCCTTGATCGTGTTAGTGAACCCGGTGATTTCCTTGGCCATCGTTGTCACGGTGCGCAGACTGTTGTCTCCGGCTTCAACGTCGAAGCGTACGCCAGGGTAGTTTTTGTTGACCGTTTTGAAGGTTTCGCGCAGGTACTCCGGACATTGATAAGCAGCGACCAGACCGGCGGCAACGTAGGCTGCGCCCACATAAACGCCCTCGATCCACAGCTTGAGAATATCCTCTTTTTCCTTGGAGAGCTGTACACCGCTTTCGGTCTGCAGCATTTTGCTGTCGATAATGACACCCGATTTGTCCTTTGGAATAATCGTGAAGTTCGGTACACAAGGAATGGCAAATTCGCTGTATTCTCTGCGAACGAGCGTAGAGCACTTGTCGATATATTTGTCAATCCCGGCTGTCGCCATGTTGTTGAAGGTCGTTTCTTCACCAGATTCAAAATTAAAGAACATTTGAACTTTGTAATCCTTCACAACCTGCAGCAGCATCGAAAGAGACTCCATGGAATTTCCGCCCTGCTTGACCACCTTCTCGTTGCCCTTGAAGCGTTCACGTGTAACCTTAACCTTACCGGCTGCTTCCAGCTCGATAGATGGTACGATACCGAACCAGATCGTGTCGCTAAACTCATTTTTAGCATTCACCGTGTTCAGGTACGTTTCCAGACGCGGGATGTTGCTGCTTTTCACCAGCATGTCCAGCTTGTTGTTCGCCACCAGCATCGTCGGCAGCATTCCCTTGCTCTTGGTTGCATATTGATCAAAGAACATTTTCACACCAAGGATTTTTTCCACCAGCGGCTTGACAGCCTTCACGAAATCGTCCTTCGCATTTTTATAAAACTCCAGATACGTGTTGTAGTTTTGCACTTCAACTGCTGTATCCACCTTGGTCTGAACAGCTGGCAGCGGTACAAATGTACGAACCACCAAATCCTTCACATAATCGGAAGGCGTATCTGTAATGGAGTTGTAATCTTCCTCGAATACCTGTGACAGATCGCCGGTGCTGTTTTCATCCAGCAGCATCAGCTCGGTGCTTTCGCTCTTCGGCGCTTCGATGATTTTCAGTTCGCCGCTTTCTCCAATAGAGAGCATACCCACCTGGATCAGTTCACCGGAATTTTCCTCTTGAGCGCCACCGAGCAAAAGACGGGTTTTAATATCTTCAATTGCCAGTGGCAGCATAGCCATAACATTGTTGTAGTTCTGACTCGCTTCCTCGAACATCCCATTCAGCTTGTCGCCCATGTCGAGTTTCTTCGGATCGCCATCATCCAGCTTGTCGTATTCACCGTACATATAGTGAATTTCTTTGCGGACTTGACGAATATCATCCATAACCTTTTTCGGAGAAATCATATCCAGCAGATTTTCAAACTTGAAATCCACATTGGTGATTCCTTGACTGCGTTTGGTATCAATGAGTGTAAACAACATTTTCAGAAAATCATTGCTTTGATTAATACGAATTTCAGAAATGCTATCCTCGTCGATCCCGTCTGGCTTTTTCAGGGTATAGACGACTTTTTGGTTAGCCGCATTAAAAAACGAATATACGGTCGGTGAAAACTTATCTAAAAATTCGTCAAAGCTGCGCACCAGAAGGTGCTCATTAATTTCCTTGATCTTCTCGTCACTCAAGCTGTCAATCCCTTTCACATCACCTACAATTGTGATCAGGTCCAGCTTTTCCGGGTTAATTTCTTCAAAAAGCATTGTCCGGTTCGTTTGATAAATGATTTCCATCGCTGTCGGCAAACAAATAATGTGTGAGTATAGGTCTATGGCTCCATACGCGGACACAGGGTGTCCAATTCAGAGTAGACGAATGCCCATGATTAGTTCATTTGCCTCCTCCCCCCTACATAACATTCAAATTGGCCAAAGGATTCGGCTTATACCGTATTCATGGTATAGGCATGTAACCTCGAAAATCAGTCCGAAGCGTGATTTAACGTTTAACAGCAAAAAATTCCAAATGAGATTTAAACTTAAAATGAGAAGTCAGATAACACAGAATTTTAAATTGTTGATTTCGCATTCCTAACTTCAATCCCATTTTTTGCCGCTGATACGAAAGCTATCATACAAAGTACTCTTTAGTTTTGTCAATTTCTGTAGTCTCAGATTGAAACAGGGTATTTTGACTCATTTTATGCGTGAATACGTAATTTTTATGATATGTTAGACCTGTTTTTACAGGGAAATATTCACAAATGGAACTGAATTGCCGATAGAAATCCATTGGATATTTCTGATAAGCGTAAAAGTATCAAATTCATGGCTAATGTGAGGGTTAACAGCTATTTTGATTCTTTATCCCTTATATCCCAAGGATTAGGAGAGTCGGCACACCCACATTGGCCTCGTCGACGGAGGGGCTTATGTTCAGAATAAGGAAACTAGGGATTATCATTTTCATGACTTTTGTACTATTTTTTCAAATGAGCTTAAACGGGGTCATTTGCACTGTAAATCAGGCTAATGCAGCATCTTTGGGGACTGCTCCGATTGAGGGTTACGATGCTGTTTTTGTATTGGACACCAGCTATTCCATGAGGGACACCGATCCCGAAGGTATTGCCGCCGAAGTCATCAGTATGTTTATGGACTTGAGTGATGCAGACCGTACACGCGTTGGCTTTGTCGCCTACAACCATCACGTAGTCGCTTCCAAGTCCCTGACCTCAATTGCCGTAGCAGCGCAAAAATCCCAAATTCAGCAGGAAATCAGAACGCTAAACCGTTCCGGTTATACGGATCTGGGACTTGGATTGCGTAAAGGCTCGGAGCTGCTGGCCGCAGGAGCATCCAAGGGACGTCAGCCTTTTATGATCCTGCTTTCCGATGGTGAGACTGATTTTGGTGCCTCCTCCGGTTCCCGAACGAAAGGGGATTCCAATAACGATGTGGCTTCGGTCATCAAATCCGCACAGACCAAAGGATATCCGGTGTATACGATTGGTCTGAATCATGACGGTACAGTGAATCGGCAGGAGCTGGAGCGGATTGCTTCTCAAACGGGAGGAGCTTCTTTTATTACGAGCAGTGCCGAGGATCTGCCGGAAATTTTGAATCGTATTTTCGCCAGTCAAATTCGTTCCAAGCTCGTACCTGTTGCTGCCATTACGACCACTGGCGAGATGCAGGAATTAACAGTCAACCTGCCGGACTCCAGTATGGAGGAAGCGAATTTAGTGCTTCTGTCCGAGCATCCTCTTCAGGAAACACAGCTGTATTCCAATTCCGAAAATGTTCGCAGGTATAAGTCGAGCCGATATGCGATTTTAAAAATTGAGCATCCACAGGCAGGTAAAGTAAAGCTGAAACTGCGGGGGATACGCGGAGATTTGGTCAAAATCAATTTGCTCGGCAGCTATAGACTGGAAGCCGAAGCTATTATGGGAGGAAAACAAGGAGCCGCAACGAATGGCAACAAGCCAGTGCAGCTACCTAAAGGCCAGGCCACACCATTTCAGGCTCAGCTTCTGTTACCGGACGGTGAAAAGCTTACAGATGAAGCTGTATATACGTCTCTTCAAGCGCATATTATAGTTACCCCTGTTCAGGGTGGCACAGCCAAAAGGGTGCCTATGACCTATAAAGACGGAGCACTTCATGCCGAATATGCGTTCCCTCAAACCGGAGATTATACTTGGCAGCTCGCTCTGGACAGCCCACAATGGTATCGTAATGGAACTGTACATAAGGTCCACGCGGCCAATGCAGCACCGCAGGTATTAAAGGACCTGACGATTCGCGTCGTGAAAGAAGATGGAGATTCCCGTCGAAGTTTATCGGATTTCTTTGCTGATCCGAATCATGACAAGCTAACCTACAAGCTGGTTACGGGAGCCTCTGGGGATGCGGCCCATGCCGAGATTAACGGTAGTGATCTGCTGCTATCCGAGCTTCACACAGGAGACTCTGAGCTGAAGATTACCGCTACTGATCCTGAAGGAGCATCCAGCAGTGCTACGCTGACCGTTTCCGTACATTCCCGGTATACCGCCATTAAATGGACGGTAGCCATCAGTATCGTGGTAGCCGCTCTTCTGTATTGGTTTTTACGGCCTAAGCCACAATTTGCTGGAAGAATCGAAGGATATTTTCTCGCAACGGCCAGTGGTCTGGAGATTCCGGTCAAATCTTGGCCGCTCACCTCCTTTCCGGGTCGAAAGGTTAGCCTGCAAGAATTGTTCCGTACGCTGGACGTCCACGAACCGCTGCCAGAGGCGGAGCAAATCCTGTTTTCCGCAGGTAAAAAAGGCAGTCTGGTTGTCAAACATGATACACGCTGCGCCCTGCAGCACGGAAAAGTCAGATTGACCCGCAACAAAAAAGCGTTCATGGAGTACGGTGACAAGCTGTATATTACGTTCGAGGACGGTGTAACTGAAATCGAACTGCGCTACAAAGCGATCAAGCCGAATACCTCGGTGTATACCGATCATATTCAAGCTCCGACAGGATAGCAGCGGTCGGAAAACAAAAAAAGGAAGCATCGTCCCTTACGATTAACGAATCGTAAGAGTGCGGTGCTTCCCTTTTTTTATCCAATATTCCGCACGCAGTGCGGCTTTAAACCATCTGAGTGAGCGACAACGCTTGTTAGCCTGTACCTCCAGACCACGCCGAATCACATACGGCAGCAGGGAAATCCCTGCATTTTCGATCCGAATCCGGTCGGTCCGAGCTGCAAACAGCCTGCCCGGCACATCCGGTGGAGGTGAGCCTTTTCGGCAATAATACAGCGTGGCGGCCAAGCTATAGATATCCGATACAGGTCCCTGCTGCGAGCGGTTAGAATAAAACTCCAGCGGAGAGTAGCCTGCCGTGGTGAAGATCGGATGCTCCTTGCCTTCAAAATGCACAGCTGAACCGAAATCAAGCAGCTTGATGCTGCCATTTTCCCCAATCATAATATTGCCAGGCTTAATATCCCGGTGAATAATGCCCTTATCGTGAATATACTCCATGGCATCAATTAAAGACAGCAACGCCTGGTACATAAAAGCAGGATCAGACATGAGCGCAGACTCTTCTTTCATTACCCTATCCAGCGTCTTGCCTGCACAATATTCCATGACTAGATAGGCAGTTCCGTTTTCCTCAAAGTGATCTATATAACCGACAATCCCCGGATGACTTAACTCCTTGAGCATTTGTCCTTCACGCAAAAAATAATGCATAAACTCCATATATTTGGATTGCATAGACGCACCGCAGGTTACCGTTTTTCGATCCGATCCCCGCAGGGCCAGCGCACTCGGAAAAAACTCCTTCACAATCACCTTTTCCCGATTATCCAACAGCCTTGCCGTATACACGATGGCCAGCTCACTGCGGGACAAGGCGCTTCGAATTTGGTATGTATTTCGCAGCTTCGTATTGCGGGCAAGCAGATTCCCGCTTGTATCCACGATCATGACTCGTCCTCCTGTCAGGTTCTTAGCTTATGTCTTTTGTATATACCGGCTTATTACACGTCTTATTATTATACCGTAAAATAGATTGATAGAAAAACAAAAGACCTGAATTCATTCCTCTGAGAAATGAATTCAGGTCTTTTGGCATTCATCTGGTCCTTTTTTCTCAAACCCCTATTAACCCAGCTTTGTTCCGGGCTTCATGCCACGCAAGGTATGAGGATGTTTCTTGTGTTGGCTGCGCAAATTGCCTTGATCCGGTTTGCTTTGATCCGGAGTACGAATCGTCAGCGCAATCAGGAATGATACGACACACAGCACCGCAATGGTGGTAAAGGTCGGGATAAAGCCGCCAAGCAAGGCTGCGATAAAAGATCCCGCCAGTGCACCGAGGCCAAAGCCCTGATACACAATACCATAGTTTTTACTTTGATTTTTCAGGCCGAAGAAATCAGCCACAATGGCTGGAAAAACGGTAATGTTGCCGCCGAAGCAGAAAGCAATTCCTGCAACACAAGCAAAGAACAAACCATAATTCAACGGTACCAGACTAAGCACTGTAACCGCGACCGCTGTTGCCAGCAACGCACCCGCTACCACTTTCAGACGACCGACCTTATCCGATAATGCACCTAGTATGATCCGACCTGCTGTGTTGAAAATGGCGACCATTGCGACCGCATTAGCGGCAGTTGCTACATCTAGCCCAGCCATCCGTACGCCGATATCCTTGACGACTCCGATCAGGTACAATCCACTCATACAAGCAGTAAAGAACATCACGAACAGCAGATATGCCTGCTTGGTGCGCAGCATCTCTTTCACGGTGTAATCTCGCTGCGGCATACCCGCATTTTGTACCGAAGGCTTATTCACAACTACAGCCTCACGTACCAGGAAGGAACCGCCCACAATCATGATGAATACGATCATACCCCAATACAGAAATGCCTGCGATACGCCAACGGATTGAATCAGCGAACCGTTAATATATTTGAATATCAGACTGCCTGTTCCGTATGCCCCAACCGAAATACCGGAAATAAGTCCTTTTTTCTCAGGAAACCATTTGATCAAATTCGACAGTGATGTAATATATGCCGTACCGTCCGCAAAGCCTACGACAACCCCCGCCAAAATGTACAGCAGGGACAGGGAAGTTACCTGCGAGCTGAGCATTAACCCGGCTCCTAACACAACGCCTGCACATAATATCAGACGACGCAGTCCCCATTTATCCTGCAGCTTACCTGCAAACAATGTAGCAAATGCCAGCGCAAAGCTGGTAATCGAAAAGGTAATGGCGACCGAGCTAAGGTTCCAGCCAAAGCGGTCCACCAGCGGTTGATTAAACAAGCTCCAAGTGTAAATCGTTCCAAGTCCCATCTGGACAATAATCGTTCCAAGCACGACCAGCAGGCGATTTCCGCTGTTTGTTTTCATATAAATCTCCTCTTTTCATTCCGGCTCTAATAGCGTCAATTTGTCATCATGATAACCGGGAATCCGGTACACACCTGCGCCATTGAAGGAGCAAGTCTGTAAGGATTCTCTCTACATGGATCATTATAACGTCGTATGTTGGCCAGAATTCATTTGAGGAATGAAATGCACATATAGCGGAATGAAATGCCTCTATAGTCGCATAATTTGCCGAAATTCCTTGGCCTTGCTTCGACTTACCGGAATCTCCGCTTCGAGGCCGCGCAAGCGCAGGAGATACGTATGATTGAACCAGGGCACAATTTCACGAATCTGCGACAGATTCACCGTGTAGGAACGGTGACAACGGAAAAAGTCCTGCTGCGGCAAGCGGGCATGAAATTCCGAGATGCTCATCGGCATCGTATATTCCTCATGCCTTGTAAATACGCGGGTTACTTTTTCCTGTGCACACGCATAGTAAATATCGCTCGCATCGGTCACAATAATTTTGTCGTTTTTCAGCAGATTAATGCGGCCCGAAGCGCTGACTGTACTTGTTTCAGCAGCTCGAGGCTGTGCAGGTGGGGCCGTATCTAGTGATTGGGCATTCCGCTGCTCATAGGCATTTTCCAGCTTGCGCAGCATGGCGGCGATCCGTTTTTCATCATACGGCTTGAGAATGTAGTCGAATGCCTCCAGTTCAAAGGCCTGTGCCGCATGTTCTTTATAGGCGGTAGTAAAAATAATATAAGGCTTTTTGGCAAATTTGCTAATATTCTGAGCCAGCAGCATCCCGTCCAGCGAGGGAATATTTATATCCAGAAAAATGGCGTCCGTCTCCTGCTCCTGCAAAAACCGGAATACATCCAGTCCGTCCTCGAAGCTATTCGTCACCTCAATGCTGCTATGCGTCTGAATAAGATACTCCAGCTCTTCGCGCGCCGGAATTTCGTCTTCTACAATTATGGCCTTCATGACTTCTCCTTTGGTATGTCAAAATAAACTTCGGTACCCGGCTCATGCTTGAGAATAATAACTCCTTCCCCGTACATAAGCTTGAGTCGTCTGTGCACATTGTACAAGCCTATTTGTTTGGCCGGAACCTGGTCATGATACAGATTATCCACAACTTCATCGCGTATACCCACCCCGGTATCTGCCACAGAAATCCGTACCTTTGCTCCCCGATCCTTTACGGAAATCGTAACTGTACCCGGCCCCTTTTTCTTCAATATCCCATGATTAATCGCATTTTCAACCAAGGGCTGGATAATCAGGCTTGGAATCTGCACAGACACCTCATCCATCACATATTCGACCTGAAGCCGATTACCGAAGCGCGCTTTTTCAATTTCCACATAGTCAGAGACCTGCTGAAGCTCCTTATGAATTTCGATCAGATCATCATTGAGCTCCAAATTATAACGCAGATAGCCCGACAAATTAATGATCAGCTCTCGCGCCTTATCCGGCTTGGTGCGTGTAGTCGAGGCAATCGCGTTCAGTGCGTTGAACAAAAAATGAGGATTGATTTTGGTCTGCAATGCCTTCAATTCGGCTTTGTTCGCGGCTTCTTTAATTTGCTCCACACGCGACACTTCCATTAACGTGGAAATGATTTGCGACAAACCAATCGCCATTGTCTGCAACGGATACGTGATTTTATAGGCTTTACGGTAATAAATTTTCAGGGTTCCGGTTACTTCCCCCCGTTCCTCTAACGGGATAATGAGCAGAGACTGAATTTGAGGCGTTTTATCATCTGCTATATGGTTGCGAATCGTGATTTTACCGCTGCGGATCGTCGATTTGGTCACATCGCTAATGATTTCGTCACCAATATGATAACGCTCCTCACCAAAACCGACATAGGCCAGCACATTTCGAGTATCCGTAATTGCAACCGCGTCTGCCTTGATATCCTCTTTTATGATTGAGCAAATCGTACGCAGGGATTCCGCATTAATAGAACGAAAATAAGGCAACGTCTTGTTGGCAATATCCAGAGCGAGCTTGGCCTGTCTGGCCGCGATATTTTCCTTTTCTCCCTCGACACTCTGGATCAACAGGACGATTAAGCCGATACTGACTTCCCCGATAATCATTGGCAGTCCGATCTTGGAAACAATATCCAGACCCAGCTCGTACGGTTGTGCCATCACCAGAATCAGCAGCATCGTCAATGCTTCACAAATCATTCCTGCGGCGATGCCGACCAGCCATCTCTTGGAACGATTAACCCGACGACCAATGTATCCAGATCCCACACCTGCCAGAATACTGGTAATCAGACATGGAATCGAGGTCACTCCCCCGATATCAATCAGATAACGGTGGATTCCTGATACAATACCTGTAATGATCCCAACCCACGGTCCAAACAAAATACCGCCCGCCATAATCGCAATGATACGAACATTCACGAGCGAGCCCTCGACTTCAATCCCGGTGTACGTGCCGAACAATGCAAACATACAAAAAATTAACGTTAGCAAAGTCAGCTCGCCCGGAGAATGGCTGTTCTTTTGCAAGGTTTCCTTAAACCGCGGGATACGGGTGATAAAAAATAAACAAATCAGCAGCAACGCTGCGCGCTCAAATAGCTGCATCAGCATTTCCAAAAAGGCGTTCACATCTGTTCCTCCTCAAATAAAAACGGACATGCCTACATTATTAAACCCACTACTCACATAATCCAATATTGATGATGCTATTCCTGGCACATATGCTTGCTTTCCCGCCAATCGGGTATGTAAATCACATCATAATGTGAAACGATCGACAACTGCCACAAATTATACCATCAACTTCCAAGTAAATGTAGCAAAACCGGGGATTACCGCCTGATCACGATACTCCCCGGCTTAATTAGCCCTATAATGCTATTTTTCGATTACTTGCTTGTGCTGGCTCCAGTAGGACTACCGGCTTCATTCTTTTCCTCTACCAGCTCTTTTAATTGCACGATCAGCGTCTCCAGTTCAGTAAATCCAGCCACCATGTTGGAGGTTATGCTTCGTTGCTCCTCTACCCCGGCCAAAATTTGCTCTGACGCTGCGCTCGCTTGTTCCGTTACACTTGCAAATTCCGTCATCTCTTGAACGACCTGGGATGAAAATTGCTGCATACTGTGCGTGCTGGCTTCCACATCCACGGCCTGAAGCAGCACTCTATTGGCATTTTGCAGGATATCCTCCAATACTGCCTCTGTGGAATGAGCCGACTCCATACTTTGCTGCAATCGCTGCTGCCCAATATCAAACTGGCTTACGACAGAAACCATCTGTGTTCTCAATTGGGTCAAAATACCTTCCATCGCCACCGAGGTGTCCCCTACCATTTCAGCCAAATGACGCACCTCGCCAGCCACGATCGCGAAGCCTTTGCCATGCTCTCCTGCCCTGGCAGCTTCAATTGATGCGTTCAAGGACAGCAAATTAGTCTGCTTTGAAATTCGAGTAATATCGTTAAGCATGGCAGACATGTTATCACTTTGTATTCTAAACTCATCCAATTCCTTTTTGGTACGGCTCATGACCTGACTCAAATCCGTAATTTGAGACGTCAATGCAAGTAGTTGACCGCTCCCTTTTCCCCCGGCATTTTTTGTATCTTCCGATAGTCGCTTCAGTTCCCGGGAATGATCGGCAACATCACGGACATGCTGGTCAGATTTGGACAAGTTATCCGTTACCTCCGTGATATTGGAAGCTTGCATCTCTACTCCTTTGGCAACCTCCTGAAAACCGATGGCCACTTCATTCGTCACATGGCCCGTAGCATCCACCTGATTTCTAAATCGCTCAGTAAAGCTGTGCAATCCGGCCACCGCCTGTCTAACCTGCTCAAATAGAAACTCAATACGCTGCCTTGTCGCATTGATATCTTTATTTTGCTCTTCACTTTTCTGAAACTGCTTTTGATTCAGCACCGAAACCACTAACAGCAGTATACCAATTAATAGAACAACAAAAAATTCATTAACATAGCGTAATAAACCAGTAACACGAGGATCTGGCGGCGTACCGATTGTGATTTGCACAAAAATATTACATAAATTCAAGGTCATAGCTACCAGAAAATAACGGTAAGAGGGGTAAAGCAAAACTAAGGAGCAAATTAGGATGGTGGTAACCACATCTACACTCGATAAATTCAAATATATACAAATCAATACGCTAAAAAACGTAGTAATCCACGGAATAACACGAATACCTTTCTTTTTCACATTCAGGATCGTCAAAGTTACAGCGACCGCCAAGCCCACACCATTAGATATCCACATCGAGGGGTTAGTTAATGCCGGGACAACTCCGCTTAAAGCCATGATCCAAAAAATAATGATCACCAATTTGTTTCTTTGCCACAACAATTCATTCGTTCTGTCCATAATTGTGTACGCGCTCCTTAGATGAAGATTAGGTATTTTATAAAATAAAAATGTACATGTCTACTATGTATATCGTCATATCAGAACGCGTATTGAATGATGAATCTATAAACAATCTAATCTCCCTCTAACTACCAAATCATAAAAGGACAACGCAAAAAATCGCCCCCTAGCAGAGAGCGACTTTACATCTACTTAGGAATGACCGTTTCTGATTGAAAGCTGGTCATATACTCGTAACTGGTCACAACACTATGCTTCCTTGTTTTCTGAAGTCTCTCCGGCGCCTTCCGCTGCCGCCGCATCACCTTCCACAGCAGCATTTTCTACTTCAGCCGCACGTGAGACAATGACAGAAGCAAGCAGCTCCTCTCCAGGAACGTGGAGTGTTACTCCTTTTGGAAGCTGTAAATCGCTTGCGCTGACCTTGTCACCAACCTCCAGTGCGGATACATCGACCTCAATGGTAGATGGCAAATCGGCGGGAAGCCCCTCGACTTCGACTTCCGTTTCCTGCACTTGCAAAATACCACCCTTTTTTGTACCTGCAGGGGTTCCTTGATAATCAATAGAGACACGCACGCGAAGCGGCTTGTTTTTGGAAATTTTCAAAAAATCGGCATGCAGCCAATGGTTGTCACGCTGTTGATAATCTTTAATAATGACCGGAATCGTTTCTTTACCTTCTATTGTGAGATTAAATACTTCTGAACGTCCGGTTCTGACAACTCTATTAAATTCCTTGGCATCGACATGTACAGGAATTCCTTCAAGCTCAGAGCCGTAAACCACAGCTGGAATCCGTCCTTTTGACCTCAATCCACGAATGGCCGAACCCTTCTTCTCTGTTCTCGGCTGGGCGGTTAGTTGAATACTTCCTCCATTAGAACTCATGATATACAACCTCCTTCAGGTTATCTTACCCATGATTTTCTCCAAGAATCTTACTGCTTAACAAGTCCATAAATCTATTTTACCCTTTTTTTCTGAAACTGATACACGTTTGCTTGAACCTCTCATGGCTAAAGTCACAAGATTCCTAAGTACGGAAACCTATCGGTTTCTAATTAAGTAGGCTATCCCCGTAGTTCCTACGGTTACTGCACTTATGCAGACTGTAGTCTTTTGCCTTCGGCAAGGATATTTTTACTTGCATTTACATCTCTGTCATGGGCAGTATCGCATGATGGGCAAGTCCATTCACGCAAGTTCAGATTCTTTACTTCTTTGTTTTGATATCCACAACACGAACAAAGCTGAGAGGAAGCAAATGTTTTGCCTACTGCAATGACAGTCCGCCCAAACCAGCCAGCTTTATATTCGAGCATGGTTCTGAATTCATACCAAGACACTTCACTAATCGCTTTGGCCAGTTTATGGTTTTTCATCATGTTAGATACTTGCAAATCTTCAATCGCAATGAGGTCGTGGTTTTTGACAATATGCGTTGAAATCTTTTGCAAGTAATCTGTTCTTGCACTCACAATACGTTCATGGATTCGGGCAACCTTCATTCGCTGTTGATTCCAGTTAGCCGATCCTTTCACACGTCTGGATAAGATCCGTTGCTCACGAATGAGTTTTTGCTCCATATTCCGTAGGAATTTTGGATTCTCAAACACTTCACCGTTAGATAGAATAGCGAGATCTTTTAATCCAACGTCAATCCTGACTTCCTGGTTTGTTTTTGGCCATGATTGTACATCTGTTTCTACCAACAACGATACAAAATATTTGCCAGAAGGATTGTGTCTGATTGCAGCCGACAGGATACGACCTTCCACCTCTCTTGATTTTGCAAAACGAACAAGACCTAGCTTCGGAAGTTTGATTTTGTTTCCGTCAATCGTAATGTTCCCGTTGGTGTATTTCGTTGTATAGGACTGGACCTTGTTCTTTTTCGACTTGAAACGAGGTGCATTGCTTTGCTTCTTGAAAAATCGTGAGTACGCATCGGCAAGATTCTTTACAGACGACTGTATGGCGATGCTATCTACTTCTTTGAGCCATGGCCATTCTTTTTTCAGATTCGGCAGTTCAGAAGAGCATACTCCGTATGTTAAGCCTTTACCTGTTAGTTTGTACGTATCGTTCCACTTCGACAAGAAGTGGTTGAACACAAAACGACTGCAACCAATGGTCTTATGAATCAGCATTTCCTGCTCCTTGGTTGGGTAGATACGGAATTTGTATGCTTTGTTTACTAACATATGTTTCACCTCACTTTCTGATTTTGAAAATTACCTTCCTAAATAGCTTCTTTTTTAACTGGGAACTCCTTCAATCCTAGGATAACATATGTTAAAAAGTTCAATCTATTACTCTTCAATATCAGTGTTTTCGTTAATTATAAAAAAATAGCATTTCTCGAAATCATCGAAAAATGCTATATCAAAATGCTATTTTAGAGTAACCGGGGCAACTAGTACACAATGACATTAATATTTAAGCATGGGTAGACGTCATCGAACAAATCCGTTATGTTGGAAATAATATCCAACAGGAACGGGAGAATACAACACATGGCTAAACGAGAAAAACACATGGTAGCCTTTACCGAAAAGCAAAAACAGATTCTGGAGTACTTGAGAAACGGCAGCCACAGTCCATTGCACTTGATCCAGCGATCTACGATCCTGCTGTCCTTTGGAGAAAGACGTACCGAACGCAATACCGCCGCGAAGTGGCGCGCCACGCTGGATCGCCGCCAAACCGGAATTGGATCGCATCGAACAAGAGAACGCCCGGCAGTTTGCGATCGGCGATCAAGGCGACGTTACAGGATGCTGCCAGACCCGGCAAGCCGACCAAATTCACGCCTGAACAAGTCGCTCACATCATCAAGACCGCTTGCGAGAAACCGGAACATTTCGGCATCCCGCTTTCGCATTGGACGCCGTCTGCGTTGGCGCGTGAAGTGGTGAACCAACAAATTGTGCCATCCATCTCATCCCGTCAAGTGGGGTGCTTCTTAAAAAGAGAGGGATTTGAAACCGAATCAAAGCCGGTACTGGCTGAATCCGAACATCACGGATGAAGCCTCGTTCCATCAGGAAGTCCATCAGGTGTGCGAAGTGTACGAAGTGTACGAAGCCGCTCCAGCCTTGTACGAAAACGGCATCCATGTGCACTCCACTGACGAAATGACAGGCATTCAAGCGTTGTCGCATAAGCATGAGGCATTGCCGATGGTTCCCGGAAAAGTGGAGCGTCGGGAGTTCGAATATGAGCGCCACGGCACTTCCGGTCTCATCGCCTCCCGACATGTGGTTACCGGGCAGATCGAGTCGCCGCTCATTCAGCCGACGCGTACGGAATTGGATTTTGTGCAGCATGTTCGTGAAGTCGTTCTGCTGCATCCGGAGTACCAACATATCTTTATTACGAATCAATTGAACACCCATCAATCCGAATCGTTGGTTCGCTTCGTCATCGATCGGGGCAAGCTGGGGCTGGACGAAGAGACCATCGGCGTAAAGGGAAAGTCAGGCATCCTGAAAAGCTTGGCCACGCGCAAAGCGTTCCTGGAAAACCTCGCCCATCTCATTCGGTTTGTGTATACGCCCAAGCATTGTTCATGGTTGAATCAAATTGAGTGTTGGTTTTCTATTTTGGTTCGTCGCTTACTGAACAAGCGATCCAGCTTCTCGTCCAAAGAGGCGCTTGAAGAGCGCATCGCTCAGTTTATCGTTTACTATAACACCCATCTAGCCAAGCCGTTCAAGTGGACATTTGACGGCAAGTTGCTTAAGGTTTGATTATTGCTCATTCTTTTATGCCATTGTGTACTAGCCTTCTTTTCCGGAGATACTAACAGGCCTGTAACTGGACAGCAATAGTTGATGCAATGGAGAAGAAGACACCATGGGAGAAGGCTGTAACGAAACGAGCTATAAGCAGCAGTTCAAATGACGTTGAAAGCGCGGCAATCCCGTTGCCGATAATGAAAATAACCATCAGCCACATAAGTAAAGACTTGCGGCTCATACGATTGATGAGCGCAGTGAGAATAGGGGCTCCTACAGCAACCTCGATGGCATAATCTGAAATAAGCAAGCCAGCCAGGGTAAGACCGATTTTCATGTCACCTGCGATGGATGCAAGCAAACCAACTGGAGCAAACTCAGTTGTTCCGATACCAAAAGCACTGATAGCAAGAGCTAGAAGCGCCCAGTTACCTGATTTTAATGTTTCTTTTTGCATTGGGGCTGATTGTACAGATGATTGGCTCATGCAAATATTCCTCCTAGTTGTGAATCTAACTTCTCTACCGAAGTAAACTTTACTTTTGGTCTATGAGTGCTAGTATAGAGCTGTAAGGAATAAATGATAAGTACGTACTTTAAAGTTCTGTAGTAACCAAAAAGTTATATACGCACTAAAAAGTACTCTACTTTGCTTAAGGAGGTAAATTAAAGTGTTTAACATTCCAGTTGAAGCAACTCTTGAAGTGATCGGTGGCAAATGGAAGGCCGTCATCTTGTGTCATTTAGATAAGGGGGAGAAGCGAACAAGCGAATTAAAAAGATTAATGCCTGGCATTACCCAAAAAATGCTTACCCAGCAATTACGTGAGCTTGAAGAGGACGGAGTGGTGAAACGAAGTATTTACGAACAGATACCGCCGAAAGTTGTTTACTCGTTAACAGAATATGGATGGTCTCTGAAACCCATTCTTGATACGATGTGTGCTTGGGGTGAGCAGCATATGGAAATGGTTGAAGGCCCCGAAATTGAAATTTCCAAATAAATTATTTGGGTACAGTAAGCCTGGAGGCATTATGATTGACTTTGAATGGTACCGGAGTTTCATAAGCATCTACAAAAATGAAACTGTTTCTAAAGCCGCAGAAAGCCGTTACCTTACACAGCCGGCGATGAGTCAGCATTTGTCGGCCTTGGAAAGTGAAGTGGGAGAGCCATTGTTTTTGCGGACTCCGCGAAAGATGGTTCCTACGGACAAGGGGAAAGAGCTGTATACACTCGTTGCGCCCATTTTGGAGCGTTTAGAGAATATTACATTGCGCATCAAAGCTCCGTCCCTTACCGAAATTCCGAAGGTACGCTTAGGTGCAGCACCGGAATATATGCTTTATCGGCTTTTGGAGTATGGGGAATCTATGGGGTTTCGCATTATTGCACAATTGGGAACGGCTGAACAGCTCTTGGGATATCTGCAGGAGGATAAAGTCGATTTTATTATTACCTCGCGAAAAAACGATGTTCCGGGCTTCTCTTACGTAAAGCTGGAAGTCGAAACCTTCGTACTCGTCGCTCCAATGAATTATGAATCTCCGGCGGACGATATTGAAGAATGGCTAAACCTGCAGCCTTGGTTGAGCTACGGACTGGAATTGCCAATCATACGAAGATTTTGGCGACAGCATTTCAATAAACGTCCGCAATGGGAACCGGTCCATGTTATTCCTGATTTACGTGGGATACTGAAAGGAATCGAAAGTCATATGGGGATGAGCCTTTTGCCAACCTATCTCATTCGTGAATCCTTGTCCCTCGGCAAAACGAAGGTGGTTTTTCCTGACTACACTGTCGAAAATGAGCTTTATCTTGCGTATAGGGTGAAGGACAAAGAACACCCGAATCTTCAAATGGTGATTGAAAAGTTAAGAAGCATAATAGGATAGAATAAAGCTGCGAACCGGATAGGCTCGCAGCTTTATTTATAAAATATAAGAATTTATATGTTTCACGCACTAAATTATTTTATATTTTTCGCAGAAGCGGACCGTCCTTTTAAAGGACGGTTCCGTTTCTGCTTACCCGAGCAGATTAATGATTGCTTTGGCAACACTTTCGGTAGATTGAGGATTTTGCCCGGTAATCAAATTTCCGTCTACCTCATAATGATTACTCCAGTCGGATTCTGCTACAAAGTCGGCCCCCGCTTGGCGCAATGAAGATTCCAGCAAGAAAGGCATGTAGGCGTCCAAGGTTGCTGCTTTCTCTTCCGAGTCGGTAAAGGCTGTCACTCGTTTTCCTTGAACCAGAGGAGTTCCATCGGATAAAGTGGCATTGACCAATCCGGCTGGTCCGTGGCAAACTGCGGCGACAATTTTGCCCGCTTCGTAAAATTCTCTCAGCAGTAATTGGAGCTTTTGGTTCTGGGGCAAGTCAAACATCGTACCGTGACCACCGGGAAGGAAAATAGCTTCAAAGTCCTCGGATTTAATCTCGTCCAATTTCACCGTATTTTCCAGATAGCGGGCAGTGTCAAGAATCTCCTTGAGAGTGTCCGCGTTTATGCTGGACTCATCAATTGGCGTTTTACCGCCCAATGGACTGGCTATGGTGATTTGGTATCCTTGTTTGCTGAATTCCAGATAAGGCTCAGCGAATTCGGAAAGCCAAAGGCCGGTTGGCTTTCCATTATTCATTTTATCCGCTGAAGTAACAATAATGGCTATATCTTTTGGCATGTTGTTTCTCTCCTTTAGGGAATTTGTTTTGCAGTCCCCATTGTATAGTTGGCCCAGGAATATATCCAATTAGATAATGAGCATAAAGGTATAAATTTATTTATAGGTCTCGAATAGTTCCCGAAAAATTTAGTAGGCACTTTTTAGTGCCTACAGTACTAAAAAGTACGTACTATTCATAAATGTTCAACTGAATTTATAATAATCCTTGCCATACACGTTTCTACCCGGAGCAATTAATGAATGGATGAAAGATACAAATGGTGAATAGTTTACAAGATACTACTACACTGCGTAATGGTGTGAGCATGCCGTGGTTTGGGTGTATTTAAAGTTGAGGAAGGTCCCGAACTTGAAAACAAGGCTGCCAGTGGAGGATCGCTCAGCAAGAGCCTTTTTCCTGTTTGGTAAACCCGGCGACAGGAAAAGAACACGAGTATGAGATCAAGGAAGCCGAAGCTAAAAAGAAAGTGATGGTCGTAGGTGGAGGAGCGGTTGGTATGGAAGCGGCTATTGTAGCTGCCAAACGCGGTCATGATGTAACCATATATGAAAAGAATAATAAGCTTGGCGGACAATGGCCGGATGAAATCATCCTCGCTTTGGGAACCACTCCAATTTCTGGAATACCAGGCGCAGACAAATCTCATGTATTACCGCAAATGATGTATTAATGGGTAAAGTTGATCTGGTAGAAGATGTGGTCGTCATTGGTGGCGGGTTAGTAGGGGCAGAAACTGCAGAACATATTGCCGTTCATAATCGAAAGACCTCAATTGTTGAGATGCGTCCGGAAATTGCAGCCGATATGGAGCCTTCCGTCCAAAGAGTTCTTAATGAAGTCCTTAAAGGCTAATGAAGTAACCGCTTATGTAAATTCGAAGGTACTGGAAATAACAAATACCAGTGTAATCATTGAAACGGAAGAGGGAGCCCAATCGCTGCTTGCTTCCTTGGTAGTTCTGGCAATAGGATCAAGATCCAATAACTCATTGGCTGCAAAACTTGTAGATAAGTACAGCGTTAAAGTTCTTGGTGATGCTTCAGTTGTAGGTAAGGTTTTGGATGGTATCAACCTTGCTAACAAGACTGCTTTGGCAATATAAAAAGGAGGAGTACAATGAATCCCTTTCAATTTAACAATCCTACCAAAATCCTTTTTGGACGTGGGCAAGTAGAAGAAATCAAAAATGAAATTCCAACCTATGGACGGCGTGTTTTGCTTCTATACGGGGGAGGAAGTATTAAAAAGAATGGGCTGTACGATCAAGTTATTAAAGCCCTGTCTGAAATTACAGATGTCTATGTGGAGGAACTGAGCGGAGTGGAACCCAATCCGCGGTTAACAACGGTGAATAAGGGAATCAACCTTATAAAAGAAAATAATTTGAATTTTATCCTAGCTGTGGGTGGAGGAAGCGTAATTGATTGTGCAAAAGCCATCTCTGCAGGCGTCTACTACGATGGTGATGTGTGGGATATTGTAACGAATAAAGTAACAGCAAAAAAAGCCGTTCCTATCGGCACCGTGTTGACCATCTCTGCGACAGGATCAGAAGCGAACAGCGGTTCGGTCATTACCAACTGGGAAGAGAAGGATAAACGTTTTTTTGTCTCCGATCATACTTTCCCTAAATTCAGTGTCCTGGATCCGGAAAACACTTTTTCAGTGCCCAAAAACCAAACGGTTTACGGCATGGTAGACATAATGTCCCATGTTTTCGAACAATACTTTCATGCTTCATCCAATGCCCCGTTGCAAGAACGGGTCGGTGAATCCATCCTACAGACGACAATGGAAGTTGCGCCCAATTTGATAAATGATCTCCATAATTATGATTACCGTGAGGTCATCATGCTCAACGGAACTTTTGCTTTAAATGGCATTCTATCCATGGGTGTTCATACGGATTGGGCGACCCATACGATCGAGCATGCGGTCTCAGCCGTTCATGACATTCCTCATGGCGGCGGATTAGCAATCTTGTTCCCTGTTTGGATGGAGTTTGTCGCTTCCAAAAATCCGGAAAAAGTGGCTCAATTAGGGGTTCGCGTGTTTGGAATTGAAGCTGAAAACAAAAAAAATTCTGACGTGGCGGTAGAGACGATTCGAAAATTACGTGAGTTCTGGAGTTCGCTCGGAGCGCCTGAGAAACTTTCCGATTATGGAATCGACGGTACAGAAATCGATTTAATGGTTGAAAGAACAATGATCACCGAAACCATTGGAAGTTATGTCCCTTTAAATAAAAAAGATGTGGAGACCATTTTAAGAAAATCATTATAGTCAATCAACGAAAGAAGGGAGATCATAGAAAATGAGCGCTATTTCGATTGCAGCTATTCTTCAAGCAAAACCGGTGAAAGAACAGCTGCTGCATCAATAGTTGGTAAAATTGGTTTCATCTTCCGGATTGATGAAAGATGCATAAAGTACATCCTTCATCAATCTATAGAAAATAATGCAGTTTTTGTGTTTTATGAAATCTGGAAAGATGAGGAGTCTATAAACATCCATATTCAAAAAGACCATTATAAGCAATTTCTAGGTAATACAGAGGATCTTATCGAGTCAAGGCAAACACATCGATTGCACGAAATTAATTGATCTGGATGGATAAAAGGAAAACATAAAAAGGTTCTAAGCGAAATTATGCTTTGGTATTATCCCCTTCAAGTAGACACTCAAAAAAGTCCACATGTATCATGAGAATGGAGTAAACTTGGAGGAGGAAGATAGCTACACCACCGTTTCAGCCCGATTGGAAATTTGGAGCAAGACCCAGCTTCAGGAGTGGGTAAAGAAGAGTATAAGGCTGGCGAGGTCTACGACACTCGTAAGGGAAGCAGATGTGAACTGGTTCAACCACCAGCGCATCCATGGCACACCGAGATACCTCACGCCAGTAGAGGCCAGAAAGATCCCTTCATAATAGTTGTCCAGTTTTCTGTTGACAATCCAAACCTCTGTTCCATATTATCTAAGACGTTTAATTACTATGAAGACGCATGACAACATTGTTATGTGTTTTCTTATATAGAAACTCGAAATGTGAGCTCAACTATGTGTAGGGGGGCTGCATACAAAGTAAAAAAGTATCAATTATTACTATATAAATTATAATTTGTCTCAATAATAATTAAAGAATGTCTCAATTATAAAATGTAATAAAGACTTTATAATATTGAAAAGGAATCTCATTACTAAATTGATAGGTTGTTTTGCAGTGATTGGAAAAGCTTCTACTTCGCCTAATCTAAACAAATTTTCTCCGTCATTAGAGCCATGAAGAGAAAACGAAAGAATAAAAGCTCTAGAAGATGGCTGGGACAATAGATATCATTGATCGTTTTGCCTTCGTCTAATTTGAAGATGATTTCTCCGCCTTTGTTGTTTAAGCTGCTTTCCCAATGGAGATTATCATCAACTAAAACATTTTTAGGGGAAGTGTTTTTGGAATCTCCGTTTGTCGAAAATGTTGTTTTATACTATTTATATGAAACTCTCAATGAATGTATTTCTTATCATGAAATTCATACTAGTACACAATGGCATAAAAGAATGAGCAATAATCAAACCTTAAGCAACTTGCCGTCAAATGTCCACTTGAACGGCTTGGCTAGATGGGTGTTATAGTAAACGATAAACTGAGCGATGCGCTCTTCAAGCGCCTCTTTGGACGAGAAGCTGGATCGCTTGTTCAGTAAGCGACGAACCAAAATAGAAAACCAACACTCAATTTGGTTTAACCATGAACAATGCTTGGGCGTATACACAAACCGAATGAGATGGGCGAGGTTTTCCAGGAACGCTTTGCGCGTGGCCAAGCTTTTCAGGATGCCTGACTTTCCCTTTACGCCGATGGTCTCTTCGTCCAGCCCCAGCTTGCCCCGATCGATGACGAAGCGAACCAACGATTCGGATTGATGGGTGTTCAATTGATCCGTAATAAAGATATGTTGGTGCTCCGGATGCAGCAGAACGACTTCACGAACATGCTGCACAAAATCCAATTCCGTACGCGTCGGCTGAATGAGCGGCGACTCGATCTGCCCGGTAACCACATGTCGGGAGGCGATGAGACCGGAAGTGCCGTGGCGCTCATATTCGAACTCCCGACGCTCCACTTTTCCGGGAACCATCGGCAATGCCTCATGCTTATGCGACAACGCTTGAATGCCTGTCATTTCGTCAGTGGAGTGCACATGGATGCCGTTTTCGTACAAGGCTGGAGCGGCTTCGTACACTTCGCACACCTGATGGACTTCCTGATGGAACGAGGCTTCATCCGTGATGTTCGGATTCAGCCAGTACCGGCTTTGATTCGGTTTCAAATCCCTCTCTTTTTAAGAAGCACCCCACTTGACGGGATGAGATGGATGGCACAATTTGTTGGTTCACCACTTCACGCGCCAACGCAGACGGCGTCCAATGCGAAAGCAGGATGCCGAAATGTTCCGGTTTCTCGCAAGCGGTCTTGATGATGTGAGCGACTTGTTCAGGCGTGAATTTGGTCGGCTTGCCGGGTCTGGCAGCATCCTGTAACGTCGCCTTGATCGCCGATCGCAACTGCCGGGCGTTCTCTTGTTCGATGCGATCCAATTCCGGTTTGGCGGCGATCCAGCGTGCGCGCCACTTCGCGGCGGTATTGCGTTCGGTACGTCTTTCTCCAAAGGACAGCAGGATCGTAGATCGCTGGATCAAGTGCAATGGACTGTGGCTGCCGTTTCTCAAGGACTCCAGAATCTGTTTTTGCTTTTCGGTAAAGGCTACCATGTGTTTTTCTCGTTTAGCCATGTGTTGTATTCTCCCGTTCCTGTCGGATATTATTTCCAACATAACGGATTTGTTCGATGACGTCTACCCATGCTTAAATATTAATGCCATTGTGTACTAGCCATAAAAATCTAGCCCGCCCGGTTATCGTTTACCAGTAGCAAATACTCTTCTCGGCCACTATGAATCAATACCTGCGTCACAGACCGGGTCGGGTCTATTTCAATATACCGATCTGCCTCAATATCCTTGGCATCCCAATGATTGAGCCGAACAATGTAGCCGATTCGCTGTACATTAAGGGCCACCTGAATACGCGCTACCGCACGACCATCCTCCAATTCGTGTAATTCTACATGCCCGTCCCGGCACCCAGTCCCCCATACCCATACATTCCAGCCGGAATACTGCCGATCTGCACGCTCATAGATCAATTCAATCGTGCGAAAAGAAGCAGTTTCGCCTTTTGCGATTTCCTGATCCATTTTCTTATCCGAACCTTCCGCTCCATTCTCCACCTTCCCGGTATCCTGATCCTGTTCAGTCGAAGAGGAGACTTGAGCTGGTTCCTCCTGATCATACAGCACCATCATTGACCAGCGCGAAACAGTCACACGATGGCCTGCTACTTCATATCGTATCTCGTTTCCGGCTCCATGTGCATCCACGACGACATGCCAGCGGTCCGATTCTGCAGGCAGTAAGAGCGTTTGCTCCGTATCCGAACCGTTATAAATGACCACAATATGATTCCAGGCGTCCCCGTTAGCATGATGCCTCAGCGCAAAAGCAACCACACGTCCGCTGCTGTGCAGCACCTCCATATGCTGCTCCACCAACTCACGATGATCCATCCGGAACGCCGGGTGACTGCGCCGCAAAGCGATTAACCCTTGATAGTAGTCAAACACGGGGCGAAACCTTGCTTTGTTGGCCCAACGTATGGCATTCACCGCATCCGCGCTGCGATAGCTGTTATGATCCCCGTATTTGGAGCGCAGCAGTTCATCACCTGCATGGATAAAAGGAATGCCCTGGGAGGTCAGCACTATGCCGTTTGCCAGTAAGGACTTTCGTACGGTTTCATCCTCCAGCAAGTCTGTTACATCCACTTCCCGATACGGATCGGCTTCAGCAACCGCTTGCTCGGCTTTTCTCCCATCTTTGGGTTTTCCCTGCTCCCATTGCGGAAAACCGCAGTACTCCCGTAAGCCTCTCACGGTTATAATTTTATCCCACAGATTGAGATTATCATGCGCTGTCACATAATTAATGCTCTCCGAAGGGTGGGCTGTAAAATCATGAATAGCGCCAAAAGTGCCTTTAAGCACCTGTTCTTCCTGATTCCATGCTCCCGTAGCAAAGCCGCTCCCGGTACCGTCGCTATCCCCCTTAATAGCAGAGCGGTAGTTGTCGTTAAAAACGGCAAAGCCCTTGTCACGCTGCGTTCCTTTTAACGTAAGCAAAGGCTGCGGGGACTCTCCCCCCGTCCAAGGCTCACCATAGATCAGCAGATCAGGACGCACCTCAGCGCGCAGCTCTTGTGTAAGCTGTTCCACTGTTGGTGTATCCATCAGCCCCATCAAATCAAAGCGAAAGCCGTCTATATGATATTCCTTAGCCCAATAACGCAACGAATCCTTGATATACTTGCGAACCATTGGACGTTCGGTTGCCACCTCATTACCTACACCTGACCCGTTGGTAAGCTGTCCCTGCTCATCTGTTCGGTAATAATAACCGGGTACGACAGGCTCAAACGGTCCCTTTTCCACCGAATAAGTATGGTTGTACACGACGTCCAGAATGACACCGATGCCGGCAGAATGCAAAGAATGCACCAGCTGCTTCAGCTCACGTATACGTGCCTCCGGATCAGCCGGATTTGAAGAATACGATCCCTCCGGTACATTATAGTGCTGTGGATCATAGCCCCAATTATATTCGGTTTCGAGTTCCGCCAAATCATTCACCGTATGGAAATCAGCGACCGGGAGCAAATGAACATGTGTAATGCCCAGCTCCAGCAAATGATCCAGCCCGATGCTGTTGCCCGCTCCATCCTTTAAACCCGAATACGTGAAGGCCGCAAACCTCCCCTTTACGGCAGACAGGTCTTTTTCACTCGCATTAAAATGTCTATCCATTGAAAAATCACGTACATGAAGCTCATAGATAACGGCATCCGTGGCCCGCTCAAGTGTAGGACCCATGTCCTCTTCCCATCCGTCCGGGTTGGTTTGCGCCAAATCAATGATCACCGTACGCTGCCCGTTGGCTGACACCGCTGTCGCGTAAGGGTCAACGACATAATGAACGGTGCTGTCCGCCCACTCCAGCCTGTACATGTAATAATGGCCGTTCCAGTCGCCTTCCAGCGCTATGGACCATACACCTCGATCATCACGGCTCATCAGAAATTCCCGGCCGCCGCCATGCTCCTGAACGATCCCTTCCTGATCGTACACCCCCGCGTCGTCATACAGCGCCACATGCACCTGCTGCGCAGTTGGCGCCCACACCTTAAACAGACTGCCCGCAGATGTATAAGTAAGCCCCAAATCATAGCCTTCATATGTGGGATATGTTGTGTGCTCAAGCTGTTTGAAATCAGACATTCCTGTTCACCACCCATTTCTGTACATCGGCTTCCGCCTCTGTTCATCCATCATTTATGATGTTTATGACTTGTCAATATACCTCAGGCTTTAAGCAAAATTCTCACCTCATAGGCTATCAAAATATGACAAGTTTGAAAAGTCGGATGATTTTCAATACGGATGCTGCTTCCATTTCACACGCACACTCCATTTTATGACAAAACCATGAACAGGCTACAGCATTCGCCCTCAAGGCATGGCAATATTCCCTTGATCTTATCTCAGGACAGTCTGCGTTTATCCATTTGAAAAATATCATCGGCAAGCCGCATGGTGGAGCTTCGGTGCGAAACAAGGACAATGGTTTTGTCCTGCTGCTGTTCCTTTAACGATTTTAAAATAATGGCTTCGTTCAGGCTGTCCGGTGGAGAGCGTCAGCGGCATAAAATCAGCTTACGAGTCACTTGTCCGGCCCATGCCTGCTCCAAAACATAGGACATGGACAACACAGCGGCTATACTTCCTAAAAGACCGATCCACTGTACCAGCACACCCCATAGGATATATTTTCGAGAATGTTCTACCAGACCGAGCAGACGGCTGTTGACCAATTTAGACCTTTTTTTCGTCATAGGGGCCGCTTCGGATGAAGATGGAGTTTTCGCCGCAGTTACCTCTCAGTGTTCCGATTCGGAATATAAAAAAAATAATATTTAAACAATATAACCATAGCAATAAGCGTTTTTCCCCATATCGTGGGGGTGAACATAAATCCCGTTATAAGCATAGCTGACGCCAAACCCAATGATATGATTTTCGTAGACAATTTCAATGATCTGGTTTGGACAAAGCTTTCCAGATGCTTATGGTATAAAGAGGTGTTCGAAAACCATTGGTGAAGCCTTTCAGACCCCCGCATAAAACAAAAAGTCGCCAGTAGCAAAAACGGCGTAGTCGGCAGCAGCGGCACCACCACGCCAATAACTCCAAGCGCCAAAAAAAGAAACCCTAAGGTAACATATATCGGTTTCACTGTATTCCTCCCTATAGATAAAATAACAAATATCACTTTGTGGATAATGATAATCATTACCAATATAAAATATTCAGGACAGGTTGTTATGTGATGTAAATCACGCACATGAAAAAACCTCTTGAAGCACATCGCTACAGAACACTTAGTGTTGATGTAGAATGTTTTGTCTTCAAGAGGTTTAATCAAAAACATTGCGCGTTATTCCGTTGTTTTATGAATTTATAATATCATATTGCTCCAAAACCTGCCGGTGCAGCGGGTGTTCTGCGGGTATGGATGTATAACGCGTCAGCGCCACACTCAGTCCTTCGCTGCGGATCACCTGCTGAAGCTCGGCTGCCTCAGGGTCTTCCGCAATATCAAATTTACAGGCAGCAGCCATTCCTAACGCCAGATAATCCGTCGGGATGCCATACTCCTGCGCTTGCAGCGCGGGACGTACAAGGCGGTCATTAGGAGACAGCTTGCGCAGCGGTGAACGTCCGACTCGAATAACCTCGTCGGTCAGATTAGGATTGCGGAAGCGATCCAAGATTTTGGAGATGTACTTCTTATGCTCTCCTTGATCCAAACCGAAGCGCTTCACAAGCACCGCTCCTGTTTCCTCCAGTGTCCCTTGTATCGGATCAACCACCTTATGATCCTTCATGGCCTCCTGAATCGTAGCATAACCTGCGGTATAACCAAGATAAGCCGCCACGCAATGCCCCGTATTCACCGTGAACAGCTTGCGTTCAATATAAGGCTCCAAATCCTGCACGTAAAGGATTCCTTCAATTTCGTTATGGTCAGGAGCCATTTGCGAACGATCCACAACCCACTCATAAAAAGGCTCTACCTGCACATGCAACGGGTCCTCATGATGCTGGATTGGTACAATCCGGTCTACAGCAGCATTTGGAAAATACACCGAAGCCTCTGCCTTGACACGGGTCGCCTCATCCAATAGTGCAAAAACATGCTCTTTCAGTTGGGCGCTACCCCCGATTGCATTTTCGCAGGCGATCACATGCAGCGGCTTTGCCCCCCGCTCTACCCGCCGCTTGATTCCCTCCGCGATGCCTGCTGCAATATGCTTGAGGATACTGACACCCACTGCGGTCGTTACCAGATCAGCGTGATCTACCGCATCCGCTACAGCCACTGCATCTTTGCCGTCAATCGCCGTTACATTCGTGACTGTCTCCGTATCCTTTGTATCATTGGCTAACTCTACCGTGTATTGTCTACGACGGCGCAACTCGGATACAAGGGTATCGTTGACATCCGAAAAGACAACCTCATAGCCTGCACGCGACAGAATCAATCCGATAAAGCCGCGACCGATATTGCCTGCTCCAAAGTGAACGGCTCTCATAGCTCCATCTCACTTTCAAACAGATCAATAATTTCCTGAGGACTCACCGCGTTACGAAGTTTGTCCATGTTTTCTTCCTCCGCACACACCATAGCGATACTCGTCAAAATCTCCATATGATCTCCGCCTTGTGCTGCGATGCCGATCACCATATATGCTTTTTCTTCCCCAAAATCTACACCTTGCGGGAACTGAATGATTGAGATGCCTGTAGATTGAATTAACGTCTTGGACTCCTTCGTGCCATGTGGAATAGCCAACCCGTTCCCGACATAAGTGGACACGATCTCCTCGCGTTCAAGCATCTTGTCAATGTACTCACTTGTAATATGTCCCGCATCCAGCAGGATTTGTCCAGCCATGCGAATCGCCTCATATTTGTCTTTGGCGGTTGCGTCCATTTTTACTTTATCTATCGTCATTATGCTCACGGTAGGTTCCTCCCCGTTCCTAATTTACTGTGAAAAAATTCAGCCAGCTCACTCGATATATAATTGACAATATGCTCCCGGCTACCATGCTCCAGCAGCGTAACCATGTCTTCCCGCAATAGTAATGCACTAATCTCGCTTAATACCTCCAAGCTCTCTCTCGGCAGCTCACGAGGTCCCAACATCAGCAGCACGCATTCTGCCTGTTCACCTGCATCCGTCAGCAGCGGCTCTGCCAGCTTATACAAGGTAAGCGAAGGCTGGCGAATATAGTGGCTGCGCGTATGAACTAGAGCTATGGAGGTATCAGGGATAACCTGACTGCCTTGGCGCTCTCTTTCCATGAGTTGTGCAGCAACGGCAGAAGGCTCTGTGACATTCCCTCGTCCCGCCTCCAGCATGCATATGGCTTGTACGGTAGCCTGCATATCCATCTCTTGATTTTCAAGTGGATATACTTGAAATTGCTGTACAATGTGTACAATTTCCTCGAGACTTTTCCGTAGACCCGTAAGCCATTCCATGCCCTGGCCGGGCTCAATAGCCTGTTCCTGCTGATGATTATTGGGATGCTTGAGTGTAATATGCTGGATAAAGTTACGCAGGCGCTCACTCTCCTCCTGCGTCAGCAGCGGGCTGATCTTGAGATACCGATCCGGTTCAAGCGGCAGCTCCACTGTCGAAATGATCAGATCATAATCCTCCTTAGGAATTCGCGCCGCCTCGAACCATGAGGCTCTATCCACGATTTTGATCTGTGGCAGCTCCTTAGCCAGTCTTGTTGCCAAAAGTCTGGATGATCCAATGCCGCTTGTGCAGACAACGATGGCCCGTACCTCCCGCCGCAACTGTCGCAATCGCCCCAGCGAAGCGCCGAAATGCATGACGAGAAATCCGATCTCTTCATCCGGTACTTCCATTTCAGTCATGTCTGCCGCTGCCCTTTTCACCGAGTCGAACAAGCTGCCGTAATCCTTGCGGATTTGCTGAAGGAGGGGGTTACGGATCGACCTGCCTTCCCTCAGACGTTTGAGTACCGGAGCCATATGGGCAATCAGCCCTTCACGCAGAACGCGATCCTCTGCCAATGGCGTGCCTGTCTCTCCCTCCACACGACGAATCAACTCATGAACCGATTCCAGCAATACCAGATCATCCAGCGGCAGCAGCCGGGTGGAATGATCCTCGGCATCACGGAACAGCAGCCTCAAATAAGATTGCTCCGGTTCTGGAAAGTCCATATCCAGCTCCTCTGACAATTCCGTACATATACGTTCCACCATAGCTGTGCGCAGCATGATATTCTCATCCGAATCTGTTTTCGAATACGAGAGACGATGATCCACAACGTACCCGAGTCGCAGACGTGCCAGCGAAACACAAATTTGAATCAGCAGTTCCATATATTTGCTTTCCACCATGTTTTTCAGCCATTTATCATGGGGCTGCCAGAGGGCATTTTCCACGGTCAGCAGGTTCTCTCTACCAATCATCTCTAACAACTTGTCAGCGACATGTGTCACAGGACGAAGCTCCTCTCGGCTGGAGAACAGATCCGATTCATCCAAATATTCGAGAGCGAGCTCGGAAATCGCCCGTCTTTTGTCCGTCTCCCAGCCTGTAATCTCGACACCGTATCCACGTCTGCGCACAAGCACGAGTCCCCGTTCCCCGATCCAGCCTTGCAATTCGTCCAGATCATGGCTGACCGTAGTGACCGTGACCTTCAAATCAGCAGCCAGCGCCAGCAGCTTGATCGGCTCCGGTGTATCCAGCAGCATACAGAGAACCACGATCTTTCTTTCTTCAGCCGAATATTCGTCCGACTTCGTATGCATCAATTGCTCCCGCAGATATACAAGCTGAGTTGGGTCAGCATCCACATAGATACCGATCCCTGATTTTTTCTCCAGCTTTACCTCATGAACCGCCAGCCAATGCTCGACTGCGCTGAGTTCCCGGTGAACCGTTCTTGTGCTGACATTGATCTGCGCGGCAATTTCCCCGGCCGTAACCTCTTTGGACTGCTCCAGCAGATACTCCACAATGTCACGTTGTCGTTTCGTAATATTCATAAGCGCTACCGTTCCTTCCCAAGCTCATCCCTTCAACAGGGAATACAAACAACTGCATACAGGCGGCCTGACTATTACGGGGATTAAGAATCGGATTTCAAACGTTCCACCAGCGCTTCGTACTCAGGGCTTTTCAGGAAATTGTCAATCGAAATGTGCTCGGCATTCGGGGCTACCGTTTTAGCCCGGTCTGTCAACGTTTTTTGCGTAATGACAATATCCGCATCCTGTGGAATTTCACTGATTGCCGTGTTCGTTACTGTAACGCCCACACCCGCCTGCTTCATTTTTTTACGTAAAATCGAGGCGCCCATAGCGCTTGAACCCATACCTGCATCACAGGAAAAGACGATCTTATTAATTTCTCCCTTATCCTTAAACGTTCGCTCTGCGGCAATCTCGGCAGCACGATCAGACTCGCTGTTACCTTCCGTTACAGTGGCGTTCGCACTTGCACCCTTGCTTTGATTTTTCATATCTTTCAGGCGGGATGCAGCTTCCTCCAGCCCCTCTTCTTTTTGCTTGCCTGTCTTGAGCAGTACTGCAGCAACAGCAAAGGATACGACCGCAGCAGCTATTACACCACTCAGCATTGGCAAATATCCGCCTTTGGGTGTCATCAGGAAATAAGCGATGATACTGCCCGGTGAAGGAGCAGCAACCAGTCCGGCACCTGTCAACATGAAACAGAAGGTTCCTACAACGCCCCCTGCGATAGCAGCCAGAATCAGAATCGGCTTCATCAAAATGTAAGGGAAATAAATTTCATGAATCCCGCCGAAAAAATGAATGATTACTGCACCAGGAGCCGACGACTTCGCTGAGCCTTTACCGAACAGACAGTATGCCAGCAAAATACCGAGCCCCGGTCCAGGGTTGGATTCAAGCATGAACAAAACGGATTTGCCTGATCTTGAAGCCTCCTCCAGCGCAATCGGGCTCAATACTCCGTGATTCAATGCATTGTTAAGAAATAGCACTTTTCCGGGCTCAATAATGAGGTTGACGAGCGGCAAAAGCCCTGCATTCACGAGGAACTGCACCCCTGCTGACAACACCTGACTGATAATTTGTACAAACGGGCCGATTGCCACATGGGCAAGCAGTCCTAGAATGGCACCGATAATCCCGGCTGAGAAATTATTGACCAGCATTTCAAAACCTGATCTGACTTTACCTTCAATAGCCTGATCGAACTTCTTCAATATCCATGCAGCCAGCGGACCAGCTACCATCGCGCCCAGGAACATCGGAATGTCTGCTCCCACAATGACACCCATCGTCATAATGGCTCCGATCACACCTCCACGCTGTCCATGAATCATGGTGCCGCCTGTGTAACCAATCAGCAGCGGCAGCAAATAATTTTTCATCGGATCAACCAGCTGGGCAAAACCCTCGTTCGGGAACCATCCGGTCGGAATAAAGAGTGCCGTGATCAACCCCCACGCGATAAAGGCCCCCATATTGGGCATAACCATCCCGCTGAGAAAACGGCCAAAACGTTGTACGGCGACGCGAGCGCCTCCGTTTGAATTGGACTTTGCGTCCATTGTGCTCATATTCATATCCTCCTTATGAGTAACTAGCATCACTACCTTTGCTCAAAATTTATACTAAATGACAGCGCTATCTTCATCAACGAAATGAAAACGTACTTTCGTCATGAACGTTGATGACAACATTTAAATTTAAAATAACCGTGAAGATAATATACCTGCATAATTCTTCTTAATATGGCCTGTAACTATAGAAATTAGTCGGAATACCATGCTCTCAACTGTACAATTCTGATACGGGGACAATCCTCTAAAAAGGGGAAAAACACGTAATTACGCTTGCCTAAAAAGACAAAAAAATAGCCGCAATGTCAAATCATCGCGACTATTTTATACAAAAACGAGCGGACAAACGACGCTATAATTCCATACTACATTGCACTATTCATGACTCATCGGCAGTCAATTTCTTGTACTCATCGGCAGTCAATAGCTTGCCCAAAGCTTCCTCCACATCGCTACCGATCTCCACCTCGATCATCCAGCCTTTTTCATAAGGAGATTCGTTCACCAGCTCTGGCGTGCTTTCCAGCGCTTCATTTAACCTCAAAACAGTTCCCGTCACTGGAGCAAAAAGATCGGATACCGTCTTTACCGATTCAATTGTACCAATCTCTGCTCCCTGAGCAATCGCTGCTCCCTCCGCAGGTAATTCGACAAAAACAATATCACCCAGTTGATGCTGTGCAAAGTCTGTAATACCCATCCGTACTGTTCCAGCTTCTGTGCGCTCAACCCACTCATGTTCCTCCGTATACCAAAGCTGCTGTTTCACTTCACTCATCCTGTTCCGCCTCACTTCCAAATGAATTAGATCGCTTCTGCTCATTTATCTAGACAGGTTAAGATTATGATAATAAGAACACTCATGTCAATAATACTAACAAAAATACTTCACATCATTTCAGGTAGCGCTCTATATGAAAATATGATAAGGTATAACAAACGCTTACATATCCTTATTTATGCATAAAATGTTTTTTGGATTGATTTTCATGACATTTTTATTGACATTTTGAATGAATTTGCGTATTAATGGGTTATAACAAATGCTTTTGGAAACATCCCGACAACTGCAAACGCGGATGAACGCGGAGGGAGAGACTACCAAGATTCGCATAGCTGTTGCCACTTGCAGGACAGTGGTACACGCGAATCGGATCAAGTTGTTATCTGTATGACCTGGTAACAACAATGGTTTTCAAAGGTAGCGCCGAAGGAGTAAACCTGCACCAGGTGAATCTCTCAGGCAAAAGGACCTCTGCCGGACGCATCTCTGGAGAGCATTCGCCATGAAGCGGATCACCCAAGAGGAAACCTGGTACACGCCGGGGTAACTTTCAGGTATCAAGGACAGAGCTGAAAAAAGAGTATGGACCACTGTTCATACGTTTTTTTCGGCCTGTCTTTTTTGTTTAGCCGATCACACCGGATAGGAGTGGAAAAATGACTAACTTGTGCAAAACACCGCTGTATTCGTCATATGGGACGCTGCCCGGGGTCCGTTGTATTGACTTTGGAGGCTGGGAGCTTCCCGTACAGTTTAGCGGTATCCAAAAGGAGCATGAGGCCGTCCGGCAACATGCGGGGTTATTCGATGTATCGCATATGGGCGAGTTTTTGGTTGAAGGCAAAGAAGCCCAAGCTTTTCTGCAACGGGTAACGACGAACGATGTCAGCCAGTTGGAACCGGGCCAGGCCCAATACTCACTCCTCTGTTACCCCGACGGGGGTGTGGTAGACGATCTGCTTGTTTACTGCAAAGGGCCGGAGCGTTACATGCTCGTTGTGAATGCCTCCAACATCGACAAGGATTGGGATTGGCTTATTCGCCACGTGCCTGCATCCGTTCAACTGGAAAATGTATCAGATGCTATCGCATTGCTGGCGTTGCAAGGTCCGGAAGCAGCACGTATTATCGCGGCTGTGACAGATCCGGACATAACAAATCTGGCCTCCTTCCGATTCCGTGAGAACGTGCAGCTGTTCGGAGTGAAAGCACTTGTCTCCCGCACCGGTTATACGGGGGAAGATGGTTTTGAAATGTATATACCTGCAGCGGAAGCTCCGGCTGTATGGGAAGGTTTGCTTTGTTCGGGTGAATCGTATGGTCTGATTCCCGCCGGGCTTGGTGCCCGGGATACACTGCGCTTTGAGGCACGGCTGCCGCTGTACGGACAGGAGCTATCTGCTACGATTTCACCGCTTGAGGCTGGCTTAGGCTTTTTCGTCAAGCTGGGCAAGGGTGATTTTATCGGCAGAGAAGCGCTGCAACGCCAAAAAGAGCAAGGTATCCCTCGCAAGCTGATTGGACTGGAATTGCTGGATCGCGGTATCCCGCGCGCTCATTACCCGGTATTCGCGGAAGGACAGCAAATCGGCGAGGTTACAACGGGAACCCAGTCGCCAACCTTAAAGCGCAATTTGGGTCTGGCTCTGGTCGACAGCCGTTTTAGCGCTCTATCCACACCACTGGAGGTCGAGATCCGTGGCAAACGCCTGCGCGCCGAGGTGGTAGCAGCACCTTTTTATAAACGTTCACGTTGATTTAAGCACTCTTCATTTTTATATAGCGAACATGCCAGATATGAACTTCTGGATTTTCCAGTTCACGATTATTTATTAGCCAATTTATGTTTTAAATTTTGCTTTTTCGAAAGGAGCCAGAACCTATGAAGCAGCATCGCTATCTGCCCATGACCGAACAGGATCAAACCGAAATGCTGCGTGTGGTCGGTGTATCGTCCATTGACGATTTATTCAGTGATATTCCAGAGGATATCCGATATCAGGGCGAACTGCCCATGTCCTCTCGACTGGACGAAAGAGGCTTAACCCGCCATCTGGCCGAGCTGGCCGGGCATAATGCCAACACAGACACACATGCCAGCTTTCTTGGTGCAGGGATTTATGATCATCATATTCCCTCCGTCATTCAGCACATCACTTCGCGTTCGGAATTTTACACCGCCTACACTCCCTATCAGCCTGAGGTAAGCCAAGGTGAGCTGCAAGCCATCTTCGAATTTCAATCGTATATTTGCGAATTAACAGGCATGGCTGTAGCCAATGCCAGCATGTACGACGGAGCGACTGCGCTGGCGGAGGCGGGCTCACTGGCCGCCTCTGCCACCCGCCGTAAACAGCTTATCGTATCGCGGACCGTCCACCCGGAGGCACGTCAGGTATTGGCTGCCTATGCACGTGGTCTGGGCTTGGACATCGTGGAGATTGGCTATTCCGACGGTGTAACGGATGCAGAGGCATTGGCAGAGGCCGTATCGGAACAGACGGCAGCTGTTTTGGTCCAAAGCCCCAACTTCTTCGGAGCCGTGGAAAATGTGAAGCTCATGGCTGACCTGATCCACGCACACCAAGGGCTTATGGTTGTCAGCGCCAATCCGCTGGCACTGGGCTTGCTGGAGACGCCCGGCAAGCAGGGAGCGGATATTGTCGTAGGAGACGCACAGCCACTTGGCATCTCTTCCTCCCTCGGCGGCCCGACCTGCGGTTATTTTGCCGTTTCTCAAGCGCATATGCGCCGCATCCCCGGACGCATTGTAGGCCAAACCACAGACCGCAATGGTAAACGCGGCTTCGTGCTGACCTTGCAGGCACGGGAACAGCATATCCGCCGTGAAAAGGCCACGTCTAACATTTGCTCCAATCAAGCGTTGCTTGCTTTATCTGCGTCTGTGTATTTGTCCGTCATGGGTAGACGGGGCATGCAAGAAGTAGCCGAGCTGAATTTGCATAAAAGCCGCTATGCATTAGAGCAATTGCTGAGCTTGAAGGGTGTGACTGCCTCCTTTAACGCGCCGACCTTTAACGAGTTTGCCCTCAAGCTGCCCGATGGTACGGATATGAACAAGCTCCAGGCCGGACTGCTCGCTGCGGGATTTATCGGCGGCTATGAGTTGGGCCGGGACTACGAGGAACTTGCCGGTCACATGCTGATCGCTGTGACGGAGCAAAGAACCAAAGAAGAGATTGACCAATTTGTACACACCTTGGGGGGATTGCTATGACACACACCGGACAAGATCAGAAGCAAGAGCTGTTGAAGAAACACGATCAAGCGCTCATCTTTGAATTGAGCCGTCCGGGTCGCATCGCCTATTCCCTTCCTGCATGCGACGTTCCCCGTCGTCCGGTGGCAGAGCTTTTGCCGGATTATGCGCTGCGCAGCGAGCCTGCGGTATTACCGGAGGTATACGAAGTAGACGTGATTCGCCATTACACCGCCTTGTCCCGGCGCAATTTTGGCGTGGACAACGGGTTTTATCCGCTCGGCTCCTGTACGATGAAATACAACCCGAAGGTAAACGAGGATGTCGCCCGTTATGCAGGCTTTGCTAAAATTCATCCCTATCAGCCTGAGAATAGCATCCAGGGTGCCATGGAGCTGCTGCATACGCTCCAAAACGATCTGGCCGCGTTAACCGGCATGGATGCCGTCACCCTTCAGCCCGCCGCCGGCGCCCATGGCGAATGGACCGGGCTGATGATGATCCGCTCATACCATGAAGCCCGTGGTGAGCGACGTACCAAGGTGCTCGTGCCGGATTCCTCGCACGGAACGAACCCCGCCAGCGCAACCGTCGCGGGCTTCGAGACGATCACTCTCCCCTCCACCCCTCAGGGGCTGGTGGATCTGGACGCACTGCGTCAAGCTGTAGGCAACGACACCGCTGCGCTCATGCTGACCAACCCGAACACGCTTGGCCTGTTCGAGAAGCAAATCGCTGACATTGCCGCGATTGTGCATGAGGCGGGGGGGCTGCTCTACTATGACGGCGCGAACTCCAACGCCATCATGGGCATTACCCGCCCCGGGGATATGGGCTTCGATGTCGTGCATCTCAATTTGCACAAAACGATGAGTACCCCGCATGGCGGAGGCGGACCCGGCGCAGGGCCTGTCGGCGTGAAGCAGCGGCTCATTCCCTATTTGCCCAAGCCGTTGGTTGTACGTGATGCTCAGGGTACGTACCACTGGGACCGGGAGCAGGGAGATTCCATCGGACGGGTCAAAGCCTTTTACGGCAACTTCGGTATTCTCGTCCGAGCCTATGCCTACATCCGCAGCTACGGTCCTGACGGCTTGAAGCGGGTCTCTGAGTGTGCTGTACTTAATGCCAATTATATGATGCACCGGCTGGCTCCGTATTTTGAGCTTCCCTACCCGGGACATTGCAAACACGAATTCGTGATGTCTGGACAGAATTTAAAAAAATTTGGAGTGCGTACGCTTGATGTTGCCAAACGATTGCTCGATTTCGGCTACCATCCGCCTACGATTTATTTTCCATTAAATGTAGAGGAATGTATCATGATTGAGCCGACGGAAACGGAAAGCAAAGAGACGCTTGATGGTTTTATCGACACCATGATTCAGATTTCGCGAGAAGCGGAGGAAAAGCCGGAGCTAGTGCTTAACGCACCCTATACCACACCCGTCACACGCTTGGATGAAACTACCGCTGCCCGCAAGCCTGTATTGAACTGCTCGTGCAGCTAAAAGCGATTTTTATCTAAAGTATATATAAAAGAAGCATACAAAAAAGCCGGTATCTCTTAAGATACCGGCTGCTGTATGTACACAGCAATTTTTTGTTGGAAAAAGATATTACCCTTAAAAATGTGATACCCTTAGCCTTCAATGCTTTGAACCAATTCAACAACCTGTTCGGCTGTTTGCATGTCCAAAGCTTTTGCAGCCAGTTTTTCCATGTCTGCACGAGACAATTTGGAAATTTGACTGCGTGCTGGCAGAATGGAAGTTGCGCTCATACTGAACTCATCGAGTCCCAGACCCAGCAGCAACGGAATTGCTGTTGCATCCCCTGCCATTTCGCCGCACATACCAACCCAACGTCCTTCACGGTGAGCTGCATCAATAACCATTTTCACCAAACGCAGAATGGATGGATTGTATGGTTGATACAAGTAAGATACGCGTTCGTTCATACGGTCTGCAGCCATCGTGTATTGGATCAGATCGTTCGTACCGATACTGAAGAAATCAACTTCTTTCGCGAATTGATCAGCCAATACCGCTGTAGAAGGGATTTCTACCATGATGCCCAGCTGAATTTCTTCAGCTACGGCTACACCCTCGGCTACCAACTTTTCCTTTTCCTCCAGCAAAACTGCTTTTGCTTCTCGGAATTCGTTCAGTGTAGCAATCATCGGGAACATGATACGCAGGTTACCGTGTACACTTGCCCGCAACAAAGCACGCAATTGAGTACGGAAAATATCCTGACGATCCAGACACAGACGAATCGCACGGAATCCGAGGAACGGATTCATCTCTTTCGGGAGATCCAGATAAGGAAGTTCTTTGTCGCCACCGATGTCCAACGTACGGACTACAACCGGCTTACCTTCCATTTTTTCCAGAACGGTTTTGTATGCTGTGTACTGTACTTCTTCGGATGGGAGCTTGTCGCGTCCCATATACAAGAATTCTGTACGATACAAGCCGACGCCTTCTCCACCGTTATCCAGAACACCAGCTACGTCGTTAGGCGTACCGATATTGGCTGCCAATTCGACATGGACACCATCGACAGAAACCGTAGCTTCGCCACGCAGCTTTCGCCACTCTTCGCGTTGCTTGTCGTATGCCACTTGTTTAGCACGGTATTCTGCAACGATCTCTTCAGAAGGATTCACGAATACGTGCCCATCCAAACCATCAACGATGATCAAATCGCCGCTTTTAGCTTGAGACAATATATTTTTGGTTCCTACGACCGCAGGAATTTCAAGTGAGCGAGCCATGATCGCCGAATGCGAAGTACGTCCGCCGATATTTGTTGCAAAACCTTTAACAAATTCACGATTCAGCTGAGCTGTGTCGGAAGGTGTCAAATCTTCTGCAAGCACAATCGTTTCTTCGGCAATTTCTGCAGGGCTGACAAAATGAACACCAAGCAGATGATTGAGCACCCGTTTGGTTACATCACGCATGTCAGACGCGCGTTCTTGCAAATATGCACTTTTCATGTTTTCAAACATGGAAATAAACTGTGTAGCCACTTCATCCAAGGCATAGTCAGCATTAAGCTGCTCGTCTCTGATTTTAGCTTTTACTGGATCAATCAATTCAGGATCATTCAGAATCAACAGGTGAGAAGCAAAAATTTCTGCTTTTTTCTCGCCCAGCTCCTTTAATGTTTTCTCCTTAATCGTTTCCAATTCGGTTTGAGATTCTGCCAAAGCCGCATCCAATCTTGCAATTTCAGCTTCAAAGTCACCAACCGCGCGTCTCTCTACAGCGTAATTCGGATGCTCCAAGATAAACGCCCGGGCAATGGCGATGCCTGCCGAAGCGGCAATCCCGGAGATCTTAAGCATGAACTTCGCCCAGCCCTTCGTTAACGATTACATTTTCAAGAGCTTTCAGAGCTTCAGCAGCTTCAGCGCCTTCACAGATAATATTAATCGTATCACCTTGTTCCAGACCCAGAGACAATACACCCAGAATGGATTTCAAAGTTACTTTTTTACCATTAGCTTCGGCAAAAGATTCAGCACCGCTGAATTTGTTAGCTGTATTCACCAGCGCAGTTGCAGGACGTGCATGGATACCGTCTTCATCTGTAATTCTAAAAGTTGTTTGCATAAATTTGTTCCTCCCACTTTTCTAAAGATAGTATTTGTTTACACGCAGTAAAATACGTGCAGTGAAACCGGGCAATGATCAGACGGGCTATGCCGCCCAATCATTAAACCGAAACACATAGAATTTATTTTATCGTAATTATACCATCTTCGCCAGCCTTCAATACTCCTGTTTTGTTTAAAGTTACAGAGGAGCCTTCTGGAAGGTTGGTAAAAATGACAGGTGAAATGATGGATTTAGCGTTTGCTTTCAAGTATTCCAGGTCTATTTTCATGATCGGCTGACCGGCTGACACAAGATCGCCTTCGTTCACCAAAACGTCAAAACCTTGTCCTTTCAGCTTCACTGTATTCACCCCGATATGAACAAGCACTTCTTTACCGCCATCGGATTGAATACCCACCGCGTGCTTACTTGGGAATACATTAAATACTTTACCATAAACAGGGGATACGATTGTTCCATCATTTGGCACAACTGCAAAACCGTCTCCTGTCATACGCTCTGCAAATACCGGATCGGGAACTGTTGAAATATCAACCAATTCACCATTAACAGGCATCACGATATCTTCCACAATAATCGTTTGTTGCTCTTGTCCAGCTTCCTTTTCCTCTTGTGGGGCTGGTTGTGCCGGAGCAGGTGCAGGCGTGCGTCCCGCCATGATATCAGCCATTTGAGTTTTAATCGTATCGGAACGTGTACCGAAAATCGCCTGTACGTTATTGCCGACTTCAAGGACACCCGATGCGCCAAGCTGTTTCAAACGTGCTTTGTCAACGTTCGATTTTTCATTAACCTCGATCCGAAGACGTGTAATACAAGCATCCAGATGCTTGATATTCGAGGAACCACCAAAAGCGGCCAAAATGTTGTGTGGAAGCTCGTCACTACTACCGACTGCTGCACCATCCACATTTTCTGTAGCCTCTTCACGCCCTGGCGTTTTCAGGTTGAACTTCCGTATGATGAATCGGAATCCGAAGTAGTAAATTACCGCCAAAATCAGACCGACGATGATGACATACCACCAAGGAGTACGGTTTGGAATAATCCCGAAAATCAGGAAGTCGATAAATCCGCCGGAAAACGTCATACCGATTTTAACATTCAAAATTTGCATGGCCGCGAACGACAAACCTGCAAACACAGCATGTACTGCAAAAAGTAATGGAGCTACAAACAGGAAAGAAAATTCCAGCGGCTCCGTAATCCCTGTCAAAAACGAAGTCAATGCTGCTGAACCCATAATACCTGCTACATATTTTTTGTGTTCCGGTCTTGCTTCATGATACATCGCAAGCGCTGCGGCTGGCAGACCGAACATCATGAATGGGAACTTACCCACTTGGAACGTACTTGCAGTCAAGGTTACTCCATCACGAAGCTGGTTAATGAAGATTTGCTGGTCACCATGAATCGTTTGACCTGCTTTGTTAACATATTCGCCGAACTCAAACCAGAACGGAAAATACCAGATATGATGCAATCCGAAAGGAATGAGTGAACGTTCAATGACACCAAAAATGAAAGCTGCCAATGTCGGATTGGAATCAACCATGAAGTGAGATACGGCGTTCAGTCCGTGCTGTACGGGAGGCCATATAATGACCAACAGCAGTCCGATCAGCAACGAAGATACTGCCGTTGCAATCGGAACGAAGCGCTTACCTGCGAAAAAGCCCAGATACGAAGGCAGCTCAATTTTGAAAAAGCGGTTGTACATAGACGCGGCCAGGATACCGATGATAATCCCGCCGAATACCCCTGTTTGAAGCGTTGGAATCCCCAATACATTTGCATAGCCCGGGATTTTTTGGGCAATCAGGCCCGGTGTGACGCCAACGGCTGTTCCCAGCGTAATATTCATGACGAGGTAACCGATGATCGCAGCCAACCCTGCTACACCTTCACCGCCTGCCAGACCGACGGCTACGCCGACTGCAAACAACAATGCCAAATTATTAAAAACGATTTGTCCGGCATTCATCATGATCGTCGCAACTGATTGTACCCAGCCCGCATTTAATGCAGGAATGTACTGGAGAAAATCAGGGTTGACCAGCATGTTACCAATTCCCAATAAAAGTCCCGCAGCTGGCAAAATAGCCACAGGAAGCATCAAAGCTTTGCCGACACGCTGTAAAACGCCGAAAAGCTTCTTAAACATACGTTCCACTTCCTTCTCTAAAAAATTAGAATGCAGAGGCAAAACAACAAAAAAGGCATGAGCCGATTTAAGTATGTTTGAACACAACCTTGGGATATAGCTTACCCCTGTAGGCTGTAAACAATCATAACTTAAAACAACTCATGCCTGATCGAATCAGTAACACGTTAAATGTTCAGTTGTTGTCTTGCTCATTACATCGTTGATTATAGCACCCTGTTAGCAGCGAGGCAATACTTTTTTATTTCCCGACTTAGTTATGGTTACTCTCCCTGCTCTTTGCGCTGGGATAACCGCTGCAAATGCATCGTTAAATAGCTGACCTCAGCCGGATACACAGGTTTACGGAGCCTTTTCTCCATAATTTTGGTGAGCTTCCAGGCCAGCATATACATTTCCGGATACTCCTCATTCAAAAGCTTGTCCAATCGATAAATCTCCTGCACAATCTCACCCCGGCGCACACGTTCAATGGCAAATCTCAGATGAGTCAGCAGGCGGGAATAATCAAGAGATTGAAGAGGAATACGATAATCGAGGGTATTCTCGACGACCTGAACCAGATCAGCGATCAGACGAGAATCCTTCCGAACCTCGGAAATATGCTGATTCGTCATGGCACTATAAATATGCAAGGCCACAAATCCGATTTCATCTTCTCCCAAATCCACATCCATCTTATCCCTGATTAAAGAAACGGCCTGCTCAGCCATTTTATATTCCTGAGGATATATTTCCCTGGTTTCGTACAGAAACGGATTATGAATTGTAATCCCCTGTTTCTGACGGTTGATGGAAAAAGCGATGTGGTCGGTTAAAGCAATTAATATGTGCTCATTCAAAGGCTTTTTCGCTTGAAGCTGAACCAGATGAAGCACCTCACCGATGACCTCAATGAGCTTTTCATCCAGCTCAGGAAGCAGACGTTTGTATTGCTCCTGCTCTTCATGGCTTTTTAATATAAATAATTTTTCAACTGAATCCAACGGTATAACATCGCCAGCTTTGCGATTGAAACCGATTCCTTTTCCAATCACGACAACCTCATCATGTTCGGGATGCATTCCTATAATCACATTGTTATTCAGCGCTTTCGCCACTTGTAGGCTGCTCACATCCGCACCTCTTTTTATCAGAACCTTGATCCTAAGAATTATAGCATGATGCTCAGAGGAATCCACGTAAAAGTATCAAATATTCTGCTAAAGGTCAATAAAAAGAAAACGCTTTTCATCACACTTGCAGGGAAAAACTGTGATGAAAAGCGGTCTTTCTGTTCAGGATCATCTGCTCCCATAAAGACTTATATTTTATTCTTTATCTGAATAAGCTACCTCAACCGGGGCATGAATGTGCAGCTTATCCGGTTCATCGGAGGATGGTGCGGAATGAAGGCCATTTCTCCCAGTGGTCAGCCCTTTAATTAACTGCTCCACATCAATACCGGATATACTCTTCAGCATCTCGGGAGCTGTAGCCATCAATTCTGTGACATAATTGCTGACACGTGCAGCTCCTTCCCCTTTGCCTGTATCAACAACCGTCAGTTTATCAATGGACGCAATCGGTTCGGCAATACGTCCAGCCAAATCAGGCAGCATCTTCACGATAATATCGAGTACGGCTGCCTCTCCAAACTTCTGGAACGCCTCCGCCAGCTTTTCCTTAGCCTCCGCTTCTGCCAATCCACGCAAACGGATGACGTCTGCATCCGCCGTACCCTTCGCACGTTCTGCGTCCGCTTCGGCCTGCCCGTTCAGACGTTTTTGCTCAGCGGATGCTTTAGCCTGTGTCTCAATCGAGTATTGCAGCGACTCCGCCTCGCGCATTTTTCGCGATTTGTCCGCTTCCGCTGCTTGCTCTACGGCATACCGATCGGCTTCCGCTTTCTTTTTCACTTCCGCATCGTATTGCTTTTCACGAACCTGAATTTCCTTGGTTTGAAGATCAATCTCCCGCTCCTTGCGGACCAGTTCAACCTTCATCTGCTCCTCAACAGCCGTCTGCTTGGCACGAGCCTCCTGAATATGATAAGCCTGATCGGCGTCGGCCTTGGCTGTATCCTGCTCTTTCTTAAACGCAGCCACTTTCAGTTCCTTCTCCTTGGCTGCCTCGGCAATATTGGTATCGCGCAGCAGCTCGGCCTTCTGGCCTTCCTGTTCTGCACGAGCCTTCTGAATCCGCGCATCCCGCACAGCCTCTGCTTCCGCAATCTCCGCATCCCGTTTCACGGCGGCAATTCTCGGCTTACCGAGCGCATCCAGATATCCATGTTTGTCACGCACATCCTTGATGGTGAATGATACAATTTGCAGACCCATCTTTTTTAGATCGCGAGCAGCTACGCCCTGTACTTCCTGGGCGAACCGATCCCGATTTCGGTACACTTCCTCCACCGTCATCGAGCCGAGAATGGCACGCAAATGCCCTTCCAGTACTTCCTGAGCCTCTCCCTTGAGAGCCTCCAAGGGCTTCCCAATAAATTGTTCGGCTGCTGTCGCTATATCCTCAATGGAACTGCCGACCTTAATAATGGCTACACCGTCAGCAATCACTGGAACCCCTTGCTCCGTATATACTTCCGGTGTTGTTACGTCAAGTTTGTGGGACAAGAGAGAAATAAATTCGGATTGCTGGAAAATAGGCCAAATAAAGGCCCCTCCACCGCGTACAATTTTAATTTTGCGACCGGATTCATCCTCGGAAATATTTTTATTTCCCAGAAAAGAACCCGTTACGATCATCCCTTCATCCGGTCCAACCGTTTTGTAGCGGGCCCAAAAAGCAATCCCTAATATGACAATAACGATAACAACAATCCCAGGGACCAGCACAATATCCTGCAAATTTGACACTCCCGTTCACGCTCCCTTCAAGTTAAGCGAATGCGCCGTCTATGTGTCCAGGTATGCTACGCGAACGACGCCCTCTGCGACCTCAACCACGACGATACGGGTCCCCGCAGCCAGCGGTTTGTGATCAAAGCTGGATGCTGTATGTAGGGTGTTGCCTGCACCCAAGCGGATCATAACCTCCCCGTAACCAACCTCCGGCACCGGAATGGTGACCTCACCGATCCTGCCAGTCAGCTCACGCATAGAGAAGCCGCTGGATACCTCTGAGTTCGCCATTGGCTTGATAAACGCAAAAAACACAAGTATTCCAATGATAAATGCAACACAAAAAGCAAGCACAACGACCCAGCCCGTGCCTAGCCCTGTATATTTCGTCAATAGCACACCTGCCCCGCCAAAGGCAGTCATGGCTCCAAGTAAAACGACAGGTCTGAACCAATCAAGGCCCGGCAGCTCCAACGCCCCATCCAGCCAACTACCGAGCACATCTCCGATCAGCACGCTGGCTACCGTAAAGATAGCGCCCCCTGCCAATAACCACCAGAATAGGGTTTCCATGCGGCTCCTCCTTCCATATGCCTTTTCAGCCAGGTTTCCAGTCTATAACTATGTTTACGTATTCAACCTTGAAAAGTTTCAAAATTTTCCTCCAATGCCTTATATGAAACTCAAAAAAGCACGTTCCTACGTCAAATGACGTACAAACGTGCTTATAGTAATCCGAAACTGATTTACAGAGAAGCGTTGTAAATTTCCACTACATCTTCGCGATTGAGCTTGTTAAAGCCGCCGAAAGCTCCAAATTTCACAGCTTTATCGGCCATAACATCAATTTTGGAAGCATCAATATCGTAATCTGCCAGACGGCTTGGCGCACCAATCGAGTTCCAGAAATCACGCAGCGCCTGAATGCCTTCCAACGCTACTTCTTCATCACTCTTGCCTTCCGGGTTCACATGGAATACATTCACAGCCAGTTGCTTGAAGCGTTCAGGCTTCACATGCAGATTGTGTTTCATCCAGTTCGGGAACAGAATAGCCAGTCCTCCGCCATGTGGAATATCATACACAGCAGACACAGCATGCTCAATATTATGAGTAGCCCAGTCACCTGTCAGTCCCATGTTCAGAAAGCCGTTCAGCGCCATTGTTCCACAATACATAATCGTTTCACGCAACTCGTAGTTTTCCAGATCGTTAACCAGACCCGGAGCGGCATCCATAACCGTACGCAAAATCGTTTCACACCAGCCCAGTTGAACCGGAGTATTGGATTCCAAATGGAAATAATGCTCCAGTGTATGTGACATCATATCCACAATTCCGTAAACGGTTTGATCACGCGGCAGAGAATACGTGTTCACCGGATCGAGAATGGAAAACGCAGGGAACGCATATACGCTGCCCCATCCCAATTTTTCTTGTGTTTTTTCGTTCGTAATGACAGAACCTGCGTTCATTTCGGAACCGGTTGCTGCCATCGTCAGAACTGTACCTAATGGCAATGCCGCCTTTGGAGCCGCTTTACGCTCCGCAAAATCCCACATATCGCCATCGTATTTCGCGCCAACAGCGATGGCCTTGGAGCAATCCAGCACACTACCGCCACCCACAGCCAATACGAGGTCGATTTGATGTGTTTTACACAATTCCACGCCTTTATGTACGGTAGACAAGCGAGGATTTGGTTCTACACCAGCCAGTTCTGTTACCTCTGTACCGATTTCACCGAGCAAACTTATTACATTATCATACAGACCGCTGCGCTTAATGCTCCCGCCGCCATATACAAGCAATACACGTTTACCATATTTAGGAACTTCACGCTTGAGAGCTTCCAATTGTCCCTTACCGAAGATCAATTGTGTTGGATTATAAAATTCAAATGCTTTCATCGCAAACGCTCGCCTCCAATATTTTAAAGTTTAAGGTTAAGAAACTATTCTATTATAACCTTTTCAGTTACAGGAAACAAATCTGCTTTATATGAAGAAAAAAACCACACTCCTGAAAAGGAGCATGGTTCCATGACATATCTTGGGAGGGTTCTCATAAAGTATTATGCGTCGTGCAATTGATTTTATTCTCCGAGGGTATATCCCAATTGTTGCATAAAACGACCAAAGGCCTGCTGACCGGACGGATTCCGTTTGTATACTCCTGCATGCTCCAGAATTTCGCTGAATTTCAGCCCAACTTCATTTTGCACGGTGCGGACAACCGTCTCCTTGTCAGACAAGCGACCAAACCGGGTGTTCAACTGATAGATCCAGTCTGCATGTTTAAACAGTGGATGTCCTTCCTCCTGCATGGCAGCAGCCAGCTCATCGTTTCCACACAAAATATCTGCAATTCCATCCAGCTCTTCTTTAAGCCGCCCCGGTAATATGGCAAGCCCCATAACTTCGATCAGACCGATATTTTCCTTTTTGATGTGATGCATCTCGCGATGAGGATGAAAAATACCTTCCGGGTATTCATCACTTGTTCGGTTGTTGCGCAGCACCAGATCCATCTGGAATCTTCCTTCGGAATCCCGGCGCACGATCGGCGTTACTGTGTTATGTGGAATCGTTTCCCCCTCCTGCTCTGTATGAGAGAGGATGTCGACTGCAGGATCATTGTAGGATTTCCAGGCTTCAAAAGCAGCGTTTCCTGCCTCCAACAACGCCTCGGCATCCGTTGACGTAAAGCGGATGACCGACATAGGCCAGTTCACGATGCCTGCCGTAACCTGCGGAAAGGCTTTATTATGGAACACACCGTCCACATCTGCTTTTTCAATCGGGAAGGTATGACGCCCGCCTTGAAAATGATCATGGGTCAAGATTGATCCGCCGACAATCGGCAGATCCGCATTGGAGCCGATAAAATAGTGTGGAAACGCTTTCGTAAAGGCCAGTAACCGCCGCAGCGTATCCTTCGTCAGCTTCATCGGCACATGATCATGATGGAACACGATGCAATGCTCGTTGTAATACGCATAAGGAGAATATTGGAAAAACCACGGCTCCCCATTTAATTCCAACGGAATGATGCGCAAATTTTGGCGTGACGGATGATTTACCCTTCCTGCATATCCGACGTTTTCACGGCATAACTGACATTTGGGATACACAGGCGGTGGAAGCAGCTTCGCCATCGCAATTTCCTTTGGACTTTTTTCCGGCTTGGACAGGTTAATCGTAATTTCCATATCCTCGTAAGCTGTAGGCTGATTCCAGTACACATTGTTGGAAACTCGATCCATTCGAATGTAATTCGAGTCGATACATAGCTGATAAAAAGCATCTGTCGCCGCCCCTATGCCATGTTCAGCCTCCGTTTGATGAAAGTCACGAACGACCTCAGAAGGTCTTGCCATCAGCAAGCCCATGATTTTGGAGTCCAGCAAATCACGATACGTATCTGTGTTTTCAGAGATAAGCCCAGTGGCAACGCCATAGTCAATCAATACATTGAGCACAGGCTGGAGAACTTCGGGGGCAGGAATACCCCCAGCCTCCCCGCCTGAATAAGGCTCCGAGAATCCGAATTGCTCCAGCAGCAAATTGCGGCTGTAATCTACATCTTGTGCACTGATCAAGCCCCGATTTTGTGCAAATGCAACCAATTGCTCCACCGCATATAAAGCGGCTTGCTGTGCCGTTTCATTGATGTCATGAGCCAGGTGCCGGTTATGCTCCTCATTTTGGCTCTTAGCTGCGAATTGACTTTCACTCATATGTCATCGTCTCCTGTCTATTCGTCGCCGTAGCCCTGAGGATGCGACTGATGCCAGCTCCATGCTCCGCTAATAATGTCCTCCAGCCTAGTTCGTGTCGGACTCCAGCCAAGCACGGAACGAGCCTTGTCAGAAGACGCAACCAATACCGCAGGATCACCTGTACGGCGCGGTTCCGTAACCACCGGAATGTCAAGTCCAGTGACCTTGCGTGCCGTCTCAATAACTTCCTTCACTGAGAAGCCCTGTCCATTGCCCAGATTGAACACATTACTCTCATTGCCTTCGCGCAAGTAGTTGACTGCGCGGGCATGAGCATCTGCCAGATCGCTAACATGAATATAATCACGGACACACGTTCCGTCCGGTGTCGCATAATCCTCACCAAACACAGCAATGTGTGAACGCTGTTTCAGGGCTGTTTGCAGTACCAATGGGATTAGATGGCTTTCCGGGCGATGGTCTTCACCGATCTTGCCGCTCTCATGTGCGCCAGCCGCATTAAAATACCGCAAGGACACATATTTAATGCCCAATACTTTATCAAACCATGACATCATGCGCTCCATCATGAGCTTCGTTTCACCATACACGTTCGTTGGCTCTGTACGGTCACCCTCTTCAATCGGCACCTTTTCCGGTTCGCCATAGGTTGCCGCCGTGGAAGAAAACACGATTCGGCGCACGCCGGCATCCTTCATAGCCTCCAGCAGGCTCAACGTGCCAAACACGTTGTTGTCATAATATTTACCAGGATTTTGCATACTTTCCCCAACCAGCGAGTTGGCTGCAAAATGGATAACCGCGTCGATGCTATTTTCGGAAAAAAGTCTGGACAGCAGCTCTTTATCTCTCAAATCTCCTTCATACAACTTGCCCCCAAGCAGTGCTGCCTTGTGTCCGGTCTGCAAATTGTCCAGCACAACTACTTCTTCCCCTCGATCCAACAGCTCTGCTACCGTATGTGAACCAATATATCCCGCTCCGCCTGTGACTAAAATCGCCATGTTATTCGTCCTCCTTCAGTTCTTTAACTCCGTCTCCCGCCTTACATACATAAAAGCTGGCTTCCAGCCCTGTCCGGGTCTGATAAGCTTCGCCAACTTCCTTCACAAAACGTTCCACATCATCTTCATGAACCAATGAAACTGTACAGCCTCCAAAGCCAGCTCCCGTCATACGCGCACCCAGCGTACCGGAAATTCGTCGTGCTTCCTCGACCATGACATCCAGCTCCGTACAGCTGACCTCATACAAATCGCGCAATGAATCATGTGAAGCGTTCATGAGCTGCCCAAAAGCTGCGAGATCATTGCCCGCAAGCGCATCGACAGAGGCCAGCACACGAGCGTTTTCCTCTACCACATGCTGTGCCCGGCGGCGCACTGTTTCATCCGCTATGTGATGCTGTAGCTCACCAAAGCAGGCTTCATCCAGCTGAGCGAGGTATTCCAACGTTGGCTCCTGCTGCTGCAAAACGGACAGCGCTTCAGCACATTGACTGCGGCGCTCATTATAAGCTGAATCCACCAGCCCGCGGCGCTTGTTCGTGTTGCCGATCACGAGCTTATAGGCACCGGTACGAAATGGCACCTTACGGTACTCCAGCGTATCGCACATCAGCAGAATGGCATGATCAGCCGCTCCATTCGCGACAGCGAACTGGTCCATAATACCGCAGTTGACACCAACGTAATTGTTTTCTGCCCGCTGCGACAACAAAGCGATTTCGACCGTATTTGTCTCCTGTTTTTCGAGCGTGAGGAACGCGTATCCCGTTACCACCTCAATGGAGGCAGAGGAGGATAATCCGGCACCGTTCGGTATTTCTCCATGATAGAGCAGGTCGTATCCACTAGACGGATAAACTTCCTTTTCAGCCAGCTCCACCAGTACACCGACCGGATAATCCACCCACTCATCGGTTTTACTTTTGCCTATCTCTCCGCGTGGAATAGATATTTCATACGAAAGGTTTGTCGAAGCAAAATGAATTTCATCATCATTACGGGCACGAAGGATCAGGGTTGTTCCGAATTCCAGCGCAGCCGGAAGTACGTAGCCACCGTTATAATCAATATGCTCTCCAATCAGATTGACCCGCCCGGGTGCGTGAAATATCCGCGGTTCATGACTGCTTTCACCATATTTTTCAATAAAACGTTTCTTTAATTCAGCAGAGTTCATATCCGCATCCACCTCATTCACGTTAGTAAGGTACCCTGACTTCCCTGTGCAATCTTAATCAGGTTGACATCTATTATGAATTCAGTATAAATGAAAGCGCCACACAATGTAATGCATCCATGTGTTGAAACTATGGATAAATGTGACTTGGACATGTACAATGTAAGTATACCGCATTCGCTAAACTATTCACAAATGCAGGAAGGATGACCCTATTTTGCAAGCGCATTCATATAGTTACTCTGTCGCCTCTAATCCGGTGCTTTACGAAAACAGCCCGCTGCATGTGCTCTTTGCCGGGGAGAGTCAAACCAAATCCGGTCATGCCGTAGGGCCGAAGCTCTACGATTACTATCTGCTCCATTTCGTAGAATCGGGAAAAGGTATTTTCCGAACGGAAAAGCACACATACCAGCTTGAAAAAAACGATTTTTTTCTTATTCATCCCGGTCAGCTTGTGAGCTACACCTCAGACGAAGAAGAACCGTGGCGTTATCGTTGGTCTGCCTTTACCGGCTACCTTACCGAGCAGGTGGTGCAGGAAGCAGGATTGCGTGTTCATCAGCCTGTCTTTCACGCCTCCGATCACAATCCCATTCCCGGTTATCTGGAGCAAATGCAATTGGCCTTCTACAGCAGAAAATCAAGCTCTCATCTTTCAGCACTTGGCTATTTGTATCTGATCATGGGAGAAGCAGGCAATCATCTGAGTGACTGGTCTGACCCGTCGGGAGCGGATTCGCAAATTCGTCGCACAGTCAAGCAGATGGTTCAGTACATGTCCACCCAGTATGCACATCCCGTTTCCATTGAGCAAATGTCTGAAGGCCTTGGGTATAACCGTGCGTACTTGTCACGGATATTCAAGAAGGAGACGGGCGTCTCCCCCGTGACTTATCTGCTCAAGCTGCGAATCGACAAATCACGTCAGCTGCTGCGTGAGCGTCCCGAGCTGTCCGTGGAACAGGTAGCCGCCTCGGTTGGATTAACCGATGCTTTATATTTTTCACGTCAATTCAAGCGCTTCTGTGGTCAGTCACCCACCGAGTATCGAAACAAGGTTAAGCAATTTCCACAGTCGTAAAGTAGGCTTTGCAGGCTGCATTGACCCGCTGCTTTCTGACGGTCGATTGAGCTTCTTTTACAGAGAAGACAGGACAAGCAGTGGTTTCCCTAACTCCCTGCCGTAACAAACAGCCCGCATCCTTCAAGCGGATGCGGGCTGTTAAGTATATATCGTATAAGAGAATGTGAAATTAGGTCGTTGACTCCAGAATACCTTTTGCCCTTAGGCTGTGCCGCCATCCTGAGTGTTTCCGGCATGCAGAATGGAGTCAACCCGATCCAGTTCCTCCTGAGAAAAATCCAGATTGGACAAGGCGGCGACATTTTCTTCAATTTGGCTGGCACGGCTGGCCCCAATCAGGACAGAGGTCAGACGTTCACCACGCAGAGCCCAGGCCAACGAGAACTGAGCCAAACTTTGTCCGCGCGCAGCTGCTATTTGGTTGAGCGCACGTACCTTGCGAAGTGTTTCAGGCGTCACATGGTTCTCATTCAAGAAGACAGACGTACTCGCCGCACGTGAATCCTCAGGAATTCCGTTCAAATATTTATTGGTTAGCAATCCCTGAGCCAGTGGGCAAAAGGCAATGCTGCCTATCCCGTTTTCGTCCAGTACGTCCTGTAATCCGTTTTCAATCCAGCGGTCGAGCAGAGAATATTTCGGCTGATGAATCAAAAGCGGTGTCCCCAGCTCCTTCAAAATACGGGCGGCTTCTGCCGTTTGCTCCGCGCTGTAATTAGACACACCCACATACAGTGCTTTACCGGAACGTACGATATGATCCAGCGCCTGCATCGTTTCTTCCAACGGTGTATCAGGATCAAAGCGGTGAGAGTAAAAGATGTCGACATAGTCCAGTCCCATCCGCTTCAGGCTCTGATCCAGACTGGAAATCAGATACTTGCGCGAGCCCCAATCCCCATAAGGTCCCGGCCACATATAGTAGCCTGCTTTGGTCGAAATGACCATCTCATCACGATAGGGCTTCAGATCACTAGCTAACACTTGTCCGAAAAATTCCTCTGCTGATCCCGCAGGAGGGCCGTAGTTATTGGCCAGGTCAAAATGCGTAATTCCCAAATCAAAGGATCGGGTAATCATACTGTGACCATTCTCCGCGTTGTTAATCCTGCCAAAATTATGCCACAAGCCCAACGAAATGGCCGGTAGCTTAAGACCTGATCTCCCTGTGCGATTATATTTCATGCTTTCATAACGATGATCGTCAGCCAAATAAACCATGCTATCCCTGCCTCTCTCGAAACATTCTTATATCCAGTACGGTCATGTCCGGTACAACCATACTATAGCGCTTTTATCCGACCGTTGACAAGAAAACGATTACAACCCTAGTTGTTCAGCGAGTTGTCCCATAACCTTTCCAATCGGCTCAGTGATAAGGATATCCGCCTTGTGATCATACGAGGTGGGATCGGTATTAAGGAGAACCGTATGCTTACCGCGGAAATAAGTAATCAGACCTGCCGCAGGATGCACGGTCAACGACGTTCCCCCAATTAATAGCAGATCGGCCTGCGAAATGGCCTGAACGGACCGAATGAGGGTATCCTGATTCAGCTCCTCCTCATATAAAACAACATCCGGTTTAATAATTCCCCCGTCTACCGGACATTTGGGGACAATCTCAGAGCTGCTCATTACTTCATTCAGACTGTAAAAGCGCCCGCATTTCATGCAATGATTGCGATGCACCGAGCCGTGAAGTTCCAGTACATTTACACTGCCCGCGGCCTGATGCAATCCATCAATATTTTGTGTTACAACCGCTTTAAGTCGGCCATGGTGTTCCAATGACGCAAGGAAACGATGACAGCCGTTCGGCTCCGCATCGGGATGCAGCATTTTGCTGCGATAGAAGTCGAAGAACACTTCAGGATGCTTTACAAAAAAAGAACGGCTAAGCATAACCTCCGGAGAATAAGGCAGCTTTTCCTCACTCTGATATAAGCCAGCCGCTGAACGAAAATCCGGAATACCGCTTTCCGTCGATGTCCCTGCTCCGCCAAAGAAAACAATATTTTGCGCGTCCTGTATCCATCCAGCCAGCATCTTTACTTTGTCCATGTTTCACGCACCTCCACATCTTCATACGCGCGGATCACTATGTCCGCGTCGAGCAAATGACCCGAACGTTCCGGCTCCGGCGCAAATCCAATGGCCAACCGCACCCCGGCACGCTTGCCCATCTGCATATCTCCGTTGCTGTCTCCGATGACAACCACATCCGATGGTGACAGTCCCAGTAAAGCACAGGCTTTTTCAGCCATTTCCGGGTCAGGCTTGCCGTATGTAACCCTATCGTGCCCAAGGACCTCGTCAAAACAGGATGTCAGCCCCATCCACTCCAAATGCTCCTGTGCAGCCTCTGTACTGTCAGAGGTCACAACCGCCAGCTTCATTCCGGCGCGGCGGCTTTGCTCCAGCAACGTTCGCAACCCCGGAAACACTTTCGCTGCCCGGTGTCTTCGAATATCAGCCATCGCTATTTTATTAAAATCGCGGACAAGCCGCACGGCTTCATTCCATGGCACGCCGGCAGTATACAGCTGCCAGGCGAGCACGCCCGTACTTTCATCCACCGTTCCCATGGCCAGCGGACCGGAAGGATCATAGCCGATCACGCGCCCCTCCTGGTCATGAAGGGTCCCTAGAACCCTACCTTTTTCCACTGTAAAACTGGTACCTGCCAAGGCAAGGTGCTGTTCCATCATATCCAGTATAGAACGAGCCCAAGGGCCCCACAACTGAATAAAATCCAGCAACGTACCATCCTTATCCAATAAAATGCCACGGCACGGATACCGTTTTCCCTGCACGATCAGCTCAGACATGCAGTATGCCTCCTTTACTGGTTTTTAGGAGCTCCATCCACACTCTCTTTCATCCAGTCCTGTAAAGCCGATACCGTCTGATTCCATTGCTCCACGGCACTAATGGTTGCCGCATTATCCCCTTTTTGAGCTCCGTAGCTTCCGAACTGGGCATGATTGCCCCCCTCCACTGTAAAATACAATGTATTGGCTGGTAAATAGGCTCTGCCATTCTGAACCTGTTCCATATTGATCACTCCGTCATCACTTCCCAGTAGAGAAATAACGGGCAAATTCTTATCCTTTAAATTCCCTTTGTTATCCGGGTAGGAAGCGAGGAAAAATACACCCTTGATCTGGTCGGCATGTGCGGCAGCATAGCGGGCTGCCATCACACCACCCAACGAATGGCCTCCAATGACAAATGCTTCTTTCGGATAAGCTTTAAGCACCTCACCCGCCAAATCGGGGGAAGCCAGTGGCAAATTCAACGGCATTTTTGCAATGATCACATGGTGGCCCTTTTCCGCCAGACGCCGTGCCAAAGGTGCGTAGCTTTCGGGCTTCACCAGCGCTCCCGGGTACAAAATGACTCCGGCGCCGCTTCTTTTGGCGGGCTCAAATCCTATCCAGTGCTCTTGTTCATTTACCTTCACAGCATCAGCTGCTTCTGCTAATGCAGCTACTGCCGTCTCATCAGGCTGATAAGGGGTAAACACCTTCCATGCTCCCCAACCTGCGATCAGCACAATGACAATCAGGATGCCCAGGAGGATTTTCCATATTTTCCGAGGACCGCGTGTCCCATATGAACTGTATGAGCTTCTTGTTCTTCTTCTCATTTTTAAATGTTCCTTTCACCTTGCCTGCCTCATGTTTCGTCATTTGAATATAAAAAGTGCAGCTGTATTCAACAGCGTAACTATAGCCTTGTTAGGGTAACATCGTTGTACATACAGGGTCAAATCAGCAAACATTTCCAAGTATTAGCCTATCATTATCCGCTGTTCAAGCTTTCGCCACACAACAAGGACATGATAGCGCTTACTATTGTGAATTAAATCACAATGGTGAGGTCCAGAGTATCGTACCTTGTTCCTTGTAAAGAATTATTTTTTAAATAGTTTACACGGCTGGATGCCGTTCGGAGGGAAACACATGACGACAATCCATGATGTACAGGGTGAAAGCTTCTTTCTCAATTTGCGATTTATGTTGATCATATGTGTATTTGCAGGGAATGCATTGGAGCCGCTGGCCAGTTCATTTCATATCGCACAGCAATGGTTCAGCTGGATATTTATGTTCCATATGCCGTTGTTTGTGCTTGTTACAGGCTATTTTGCCAAGTCCTCCCTAGCCGGGCCGGCAGGCCGTAAAGTTCTTCTACAGATTGGTATGCAATATCTTATTTTCCAATCGCTCTATTCTGTATTGGATGCTGCACTCTTTCACGTTCCGCGTATCCATCATTCTTTTTTCGCACCTTACCTGCTGCTCTGGTTCCTCGCCAGCCATATCTGTTGGAGACTGTTGATGCTCGCTTTGCAGGGAGTGCCGCCTGTCTTGCAATTGGGCATATCCGTACTACTGGGTATCCTTGTCGGATATCTCCCTGTAGAAGGTATATGGCTGAGCGTATGCAGAACCTTTGTTTATTTACCTTACTTTATAGCAGGATATCATTTGAACTATGCAGACGTTCGGCGCTTCTTTACAGTTCCAGTTCGAATCATCACGGGTGCTGTATCCGTTTTGCTCATGCTGATGGCAGGGACGTCGTATTTCGGCATCCCGGCAGGCTGGCTGTATGGCAGCATGACTTATGGTGAGCTGGGACACACCGAATGGTACGCAGGGATTTACCGCATCGGCATGTATGGCGTTCAATTCATAGCCTCTATGGCGTTTCTAGGCTTAGTTCCAGCAATCACAGGACGTATCACCGAGATGGGTCGACGGACATTATACGTCTTCTTGCTCCATGGCCTGATTGTCCGTACCGTTGTTGCGAAGGGAGTCTACGAATATATAGATACACCGGTAGAGATTATTTTAATCGTAGTGTGTGCAGCAGGTCTGTGCTGTTTGTTAACCATGCCCTGGGTTCGGACTGCAACGAGGCCTCTTGTTGAGCCACAAGTAGATTGGATGCTTAAACCGGCCCTTTATCCTTTTAGACGATCTGCATAATTTTTTAGCTCCCTTCATGTCAGGCATAAACACGCGAAAACTCGCTTATAGACGAAAAGGCAATGGACTCATGACCTTTTTTGCTCCGCATAAAGCCTGTTTCATAGAGGCTCAATGTGGTAAGTAAAGGATGCGCGCAACAAAAAACAACTTTTTATAAGGAGTGATTTGTAATGGCACGTAATCAAAATCAAGGGAAAATGAGCCGTGAAGAAGCAGGTCACATGGGTGGAGAGGCGACTTCCAAGAAGCACGACAAGGATTTTTATCAGGAGATTGGTAGAAAAGGCGGGGAAGCAACCGCAAACTCTCATGACAAAGAATTTTATCAAGAAATCGGCAAAAAGGGCGGCGATGCTACAGCTGAGTCGCATGACAAGAATTTCTACAGAGACATTGGTCGCAAAGGCGGCAAAAACTTAGTTGTAGTGTCCCATTGTACCCTCCCTTAATCATAGAAATGAGCTTGAGTCCACCCGCTTTATTGCGGTGTGGGCTTTTTTGCCGTCATTTTTTATCATTTTTCGAAATCTTATATATGTAGAAAAAAGCTCACATCTATGATAGACTCTTTAGAAAACATCTGCGCTATTAACGGCGTCTATTGAACGCCATATCATTTTAAACTTTGGGGGGAAACCAGCATCATGACAGCTAAGACGAAAATGCGTTCCGATATGATTAAAAAAGGCTTTGACCGCGCTCCTCACCGCAGCTTGCTGCGCGCAGCGGGCGTTAAGGAAGAAGATTTTGACAAGCCGTTTATTGCGGTATGCAACTCGTATATTGACATTGTACCGGGTCACGTCCATTTGCAGGAATTTGGTAAAATTGTCAAGCAGGCTATTCGTGAGGCAGGCGGTGTACCTTTCGAATTTAACACCATCGGTGTAGATGACGGTATTGCCATGGGACATATTGGTATGCGTTATTCTCTGCCAAGCCGTGAAATTATCGCCGATTCTCTGGAAACGGTCGTTTCCGCCCACTGGTTTGACGGCATGGTCTGCATTCCTAACTGCGATAAAATTACCCCCGGTATGATGATGGGTGCATTGCGCGTCAATATCCCGACTATTTTCGTCAGCGGCGGTCCTATGAAAGCTGGTAAAGACAAGAACGGCCGCTCTATTTCCCTGACCTCCGTCTTCGAGGGCGTTGGTGCATTCCAGGCGGGTAAAATTGATGACCAAAGCTTGCTTGAATTGGAACAATACGGCTGTCCGACATGTGGCTCGTGTTCAGGAATGTTCACAGCGAATTCCATGAACTGTCTCGCTGAAGCGATGGGTCTGGCCATGCCAGGTAACGGTACCATCCTCGCGGTAGCAGAAGAACGTAAAGAATTCGTTAAACAGTCTGCACGTCAATTGATGGAATTGATCAAGCTGGATCTGAAACCGCGTGATATCGTGACTAAAGAGGCCATTGATAATGCATTCGCATTGGATATGGCAATGGGCGGTTCCACCAATACGGTATTGCATACGTTGGCATTGGCTCATGAAGCTGAAGTGGATTATCCTATTGAACGCATTAATGAAGTCGCAAACCGCGTACCTCATTTGTCCAAATTGGCACCTGCTTCCGACTATCACATTGAGGATGTTCATAATGCAGGCGGCGTAAGCGCGGTGCTGAATGAACTGTTGAAGAAACCAGGCGCATTGCATGGTGACTGTATTACAGTAACCGGAAAAACCATTCGTGAAAACGTAGAGGGTCAGGAAATTTTGGACACGAATGTCATCCACAAGCTGGACAACCCTTATTCCGAACGCGGCGGTCTGGCTGTATTATTCGGCAATCTGGCACCACAAGGCTCCATTATTAAGGTCGGTGCTGTTGATCCTTCTGTTGGTGGTTATCACAAAGGTCCTGCCATCTGCTTTGATTCACAGGAAGATGCACTGGCTGGCATCGCCAACGGCAAAATCAAGGAAGGACATGTTGTTGTTATCCGTTATGAAGGTCCTAAGGGCGGACCGGGTATGCCTGAAATGCTTGCTCCAACTTCGCAAATCGTGGGTATGGGGCTCGGTGCCAAGGTTGGTCTGATTACAGACGGACGCTTCTCAGGTGCATCCCGTGGTATTTCCATCGGCCACATTTCCCCTGAAGCCGCAGAGGGCGGCCCTATCGCTTTTGTTGAGGACGGCGATATTATTGAGCTGGATCTGAACAATCGTAAGATTGAGCTTCAAATTACAGACGAAGAATTTGAACGTCGCCGCGCCAACTGGAAAGGCTTCGAGCCGAAGGTGAAGACTGGCTACCTGGCACGTTATTCCAAGCTGGTAACGAACGCAAGTAACGGCGGAATTATGAAAATCTAATGTTTGGCTAAGATATGTTTTATGAACAGTTAAAAAGCCTCCTCCTCCCTTGATAACAAGGGGGAGGAGGCTTTTTTGTATTAGGTTAACTGCTTTGATCCTGTGTCCGCTAGCTGTGAAGCTCTAACTGTTGTCTGAATGGAGCTAACCTCTTCATGGACTTCACTATGAAGCATATGTGCAACGTCCGGTTGATTGGTTGAATCAGGAGTTGGATCTGTCTGATATGAGCCCCCTTGGTGGAAACGGTCAAACAAAGTATCAATTGGCATTACGATCAGTTTCGGTACCATCACCTCTTTTTTTTCGCTCAATTTCTCTGGACCCGAAGGATGGATGATACTAAATAACAGCTTTAAATATAAGGTGGACGCTTTCTTGAACAGTCCTTTGGGTAGCTCTTGAATTTGGAATCCCAGCTTCTCCGGTCCACGGTTAATCATACTTACTGCATAGAGGGCCTTTACACCCTTCATTCCAGAATCATGTCCAAGCTGATGGGCAAGATCAGGAAGCTGTTGCTTCACCATTCGGATTAATTGAATAGCCAAATGTACTATGGACTTTGCCGACGAGCCTAAATGAAACAACATTTTATTATCAAAATGAAGCTCTACTATCGGGTCTCCCTTTTTTAACCACCTACCGTTCTCCATGTTTACATTCGGTCCATGATAGGTACGGCGACGATAATAAAAAATCGTATCCTCCTTGCTTACGGGACGAAGCCGGAATAAAGTGTGGAATATCCGCTCATAGAGAAGCCATCCGAATACCAGCACACTTTTGAACCAGCCCGTACCGGTTATCTCACCAGTAGCTGAAACATGGACAGGCTGACAAAACAATGTATCCACCCGTACGCTGCGTAATTGTCTTTCTTGAGCGACCATCAGCAGCTTCTCCAATGCAATTAGCATATTCTGCGGGGCTTCTTCATCTGCCCCCAATGTGGTACCACAGTCATGGAGTAGCATCACCTCGCCACCCCTCAGCTTTTTGAGCATTCGCTCCGCTAACTGCTTCGCTCCAAGCCTCGCCTTCCAATCCCCGAACATGGAGGACCATAATACAATTCGACGACCATTCATCTTGGAAATATCAAAGAAATTCACAATTCCCCATGGCGGACGGTAGAAGGCCGTTCCCTTTCCCGTTACCCGGCGAATGATTGCCTCTGTTTGAGCAATCTGCCTTCTGACAGTAACTGGCCGCATAAGCCAATTCGATTTGTGAACGTAATTATGAATACCGATCAAATGACCTTCATCATGCATGCGTTTTAGAAGCTCGGGATGCTTTTCCGCATTTATGCCGACGACAAAAAAAGTGGCCTTAGCATCAAAACGCTTCAACAAATCTAGCAACTGCGGGGTATATACCGGATCAGGACCATCATCAAAGGTAAGCGCAAATTCTTGCTCGCTTTTGCCACGCCGAAACACTCTGAACCCAAAAATACGACTGACTAGCGCCGGAATAAAAGCATAAAAAGTTGAAATGTAAAACATCCATAACAGCAAAATCTGCACCTTTTATCCCCACTTTTCTATTCTGAACTCCCAAGCTGGCTCTCTGAGGAAAACTCACTTACTTATATATTATCATACTTGTAAGCATGCGGACATTTTGCAATTGCCTGATCAGCAATGAAGTCCAATTTAGTGTACAATAAGTAAAAATCTCAAAGGAGTCGTTGTATACATATGCTTCCATTGTACAAAAAATATTGGCGTACCGTCTTTGATATCGGTCTGATTGTATTAACCGTGTATTTAATTATGTTCGTTTCCAGCAAGCTGTATCAGTTGGCGGCACCGGTATTTCTATCGTTCGTCGTGTTCTGGTGCATTGAACCTGCAGCCCGTTATTTCCATCGCAAAGGGATGAAGAAGCCTTTCGCCTCCGCGCTTTCCGTATTGCTATTCATCATTGTTTTACTCGCTATTTTTTTCGGATTGGGTTTGATACTGGTTACGCAATTTACGAAAGTCGCGCAAAACCTCCCACATTATACCCAGGTTATCCAAACGGAATTCACGCGATATCTTCATCTTTCTCAAGATAAAATTGCTGCTTTACCTCCGGGTGTTACGGAACGTGTGAATGAATATTTTGCAACTGCGACTACGATTGCGACCAAATGGGCACAGCTCGGGTTATCCTTTTTCATACAATTTCTCAGTTCCTTCACTGTTTTTATGGGCAATTTTGCCGTTGCCATTATTTTAGCATTTTTTTTAAGCATGGAAATTAATCTTTGGAAAGGAATTGCCCGTAGCAAAACTCCCAAAACACTTAAAACGGCTTACCTTTTTCTAAAAAACCACGTGCTTAAAGCGATCTCCGCCTTTCTGAAGGCTCAAGCCCTGCTGGTAGGGGTTACCTTTATTCTTGTATTTATAGGTTTACTCATTTTACAAGTGGATAATGCCCTATCCTTGGCGCTTGTGGCGGCTTTGTTTGATATTCTGCCCTTGCTGGGTGTGCCTGCTATTTTTATTCCATGGGCAGCGTATCTGTTCATCACGGGTAATACTGGATTGGCTAGTGGGCTGCTTATTGTCATGGCTGTCGCGGTAATCGTACGCCAACTGGCGGAGCCTAAAATCACTGGAAATTCCATCGGTGTCTCATCTGCCTATCTGATGCTTTCCTTTGCTATTATATCGTTATCCATCTTCGGATTGGCCGGTTTAATTTTGTCTCCGATCCTGATTATTTTGCTCAAGGAATTGTGGCAGCAAGGCTATCTGCAACAATGGATTCGGTTTCCGACAGAAGAATTCGATGAGCCTCCGTTTATTGTTAAAATTCAGGAGGAAGACCGTGGAACTGCTCGTGAAGCTGAGGAGAATTGAGCTAGCAGATCCATCACCTGCCCGAATAGGACAGTAGCCTGATTGGCAGAATGCTTTGAAGCATTTTGTACCAGAACGGCAACGGCATAACGAGGTCGCTCTACCGGACCGTAACCGATAAACCATTGGTGATTTACAGGGCGACCGTTCTTTAAGGCTTGAGCTGTACCCGATTTTCCAGCCAAATGCCATATTTTATCACGCAAGGATGCACCTGTGCCGCGGGCCACGACTTCTTCCATTGCCTCGCGGAGCGCGCGAGCCGTGGAGGCATGAACGGGGTGGCTTCCCTGGGGAGCAGGTGAAGCGTGAGCAGGCAGCTCCAGCATGGTGCCTCCATCTGCGTAGCTGATTCGATTCACAAGGCGTGGAGCATGGACCTGTCCATCGTGCAGCAAGGTGACGATGAGATTGGCGGCTTGGAGAGGCGTGACCAGCACGTCGCGCTGACCAATAGCCGTCTGTACACGTACGCCCGGATCTGCGGCATGGGTATAGGAGCCGAATACGGCTCCCTTTTCCTCGTGGTCCAGCGGTCTGAATTGCGGTAGTCCTGCAAGATTTCGCTCCTGCCAGCCCACTGTTCGACTCAACCCCAGCGCAGAGGCCGCCGCCTGAATCTGCTCAGGTTTAAGCCGTTCGCCAAGATGAGCGAACACGATATTACAGGATACGGCAAGCCCCCCCTCAAGGTTCAGGGTGCCGTGTCCTTCTTTTTTCCAGCAAGTCAAACCGTACTTGCCATAGGTTCCATGGCAATGAAACTGCTCCTTCGGTTGGACAACACCTGATTCAAGTGCGGCCGCAGCCGTAACCAGTTTAAAAATGGAACCGGGGGTTACCGCCTTGAGCGCATGATTCGACCAGTCTGTCGTCTGCTGCGGATTGACACGAACGGGATTATAAAAAGGACGAGACACCATCGCCAGCACATCCGCATTGCCCGCATCAAGTACAACCACCGCACCTTCTGCCAGATGATTGGCTTCCGTCAGCTTTTCAAGCTGCTCCTGTAAGGAAAGATCAATGGTGGTCTGCACCTGTAGCGGATAGTGATCATTGGATGGAGCACTGACCCTCAGCGGTACATGAGCCAGCGGACGACGCTGCGCATCCACCGACCGGGAGACGAACGTTTCACCGACGCCGCTCAGCAGCGGCTCCAGCGTTCTTTCCAGCCCGGCTGCCCCGATCGGCAGTTCACGCGCTCGGTCGGCACGCTCATACAGAAAGCCAAGCCATTGCCTGCCATTAGGCAGATCCGCATAGCGCTTCGCATAAGGTACAAGCTCGATGAGTGAAGGAGCTAGCTTCAGCAGCTTACCTGCTTCATTCGGCCTGATTTGTACGGGCTCTCCGCGCCCATCGCGCCATATTAGCGGTGATTGCAGACCTTTCCATCGTGTCAGCAGTTGCTTCTTATTCGTCTGCAGCAGCCTGGCGAGCTCTTCGCCATGGAGAGCCGCTTTGCCGTCAACATCGGGAAAAAGCACAGGCACCCAGACTACATCCCCTGTCAATGATAGCCCATTTCGATCTGTAAACTGTCCACGCCCAGAGTCGATAGCAATTCCCTCCTGACGCTGACGTACAGACATTTCCTTCAGCGAATGTCCCCCGTAAGCAGACATATGTATTCCCGCCGTTCCCTGAATCCAAGCCAGTCGGAGTAGTAAAATGAGCAGCAGTGCCATGATCCCCAAGGCCATATATGCAATTCGACGTTTTCGCATGAAGCTGTTGCCACGCCTCGGCACACGCATCCTTCTTTCATCTTTTTCCAGTAGTATGTCCTGTAGCTAAAAAAGAAAACCCATTCCGCTTTTAAACACGGGAATGGGTTTTCTGTCGTTAACTATAAAAAATTAGCAACTACCATTTTTTATTACATTTACACTGTAAACCGTGAAAGCTGTTCCTTCAGTTTCACGGATACACCTTCCAGCTTATCAGACAAGCCTACCAGTTGATTACCGATATTTGCCTGCTCATTACTGAGAGAAGCGACTTCCTGTGAAGTGGCCGAGGATTGCTCGGCTACAGCGCTTACATTGGTCATCGCCTCAGATAAAGTTGTCTGCGATTCACTCAATTCCTGAATGGATGAGGTGACGGTTCCCAGTCGAAGCGCGAACTCTCCCATTTGCTGCTGTACCGATTGGAAAATGTCCGTCGTCACCTGTACGGCTCCCATCTGCTCACGGAACAGTGGATACACCTCTGATAACGCCTGAACCGTTTCATTCATCTCATTGACGATGTTGTTAATAATTCCTGAGGCCGTATGAATGGCTTGACGTGATTGCTCGGCCAGCTGCCGAACCTCATTCGCCACCACCATAAAGCCAAGTCCGGCGGTTCCTGCCCGTGCCGCTTCAATCGTCGCGTTCAGTGACAGAATATTTGTTTGTTTAGCAATATCCTGTAATACATCCAGCACCCGAAAGACATCGGAAGTTGTCTTTTTCAACTCATCTACCTTGCCTACCAGAGCATGCGTAGTTTCTTCTGTAACCTGCGTCTTGTTCAACAGGTTTTTCAGCTGAACCGTCCCTTTTTCACTGGATTGTTCAACCTCCTGCGCGGCCAAGCTCATTTCATGATTAGAAGCCATCACCATATCCATTTGCTGAGATATATTTCCGGTTAATCCGCTGCCACGTTCAGCCTCTGTTGCCAAACTGGTGGAGCCATGTGCAATTTCCTCAGTTGCGGCTGCAATTTCCTTGGCTGAAATTGCCGTCTTCTTCGAGGCATCACTCAATTCCGTTGCTGTATTCAGAACCTCCTGAGCCGATGCATTCGTCTGCTCTACCAGCAATGTGATTTGCTCCATCATCATGTCAAAGCTGACCGACAACTGGCCAATTTCATCCTGAGCCTTATAATTCGTTCGGATCTGCAAATTACCTTTGGCTCCTTCGATCATTAAATCTTTCAAATGGGTCAACGGGCGCGCCACGAGGCGTACGATCCACAGGCCAATGAACAATGCAATGAGTGCAGCCACCGCAGCAAATATCCAGGTTGTTGTTAAAATCCCCCTCGCGTCTTTAACCAGTTCAGATACAGATATTACACCCACGAGAATCCACTTGGAGGTTCCCAGCGTATTATGAACGGTAAGCACATTTTGTTCTTTCCCATTTGCTTCCTGCTCCATAATTTGATTTCCTTCGATTCCTTCTAGTTTGGAAACGTAATCCAGCTTTTTCTTTCCTCCTGCCAAGCTGTCCATGTTAGAGCCTACAAATTCACCCTTGTCTGTCACAAGGCTTATCATACTGCCTGAGCCCAAATTAACACTTTTCAGCTCGTCCTCCACCACACTGGACTTTAAATCCATAACCAGAACGTAAGTCCCTCCCAGCCCGGACATACTGTTCATGGAGCGTGCCAGACGGAAGGTCTTGCTTCCATTGTCATTCACCTGCGTAGGTAGCCAAATAATTCCCTTGTTTTTCAAAATATCCTTAAACCATGCTTCCTGCCGAACATCCTTTTGTGTGCCTGTGCCCATTGCCGCTAAACTGGTTTCTTCCGGGTATAAGTACAATGAATCAATCGCTTTATTCGTAAAAGCAAGATTTGTAAGTTTCTTGTTTACTTCACCCATAGCGACAAAAGATTCAAAAGAGTTTTTTTCTTGCTTTGCTGCCTTTTGCAGCTGATCACTTAGTTCAGTATCAAAAAATACCTGTGTCGAGGTGTCTTGAAAACGTTCTAAAATAATATCCAGCTTTTCCGAAGTTTGCTGAACGGTTTGCTGATAAGCTGTGGCCGCATTTTGCTCAATTGTACTTTTAGCCTTATAGTATGAGAGCATCCCCAAGCTGACCACAAATAACATAATTGCCGCAAAAAAGATCAGGAACAATTTCATTCCAACGGAACGGATCGGATTATAGTTTTTGACCAAATGCATGAAATCCTTACTGTACATTTCTGGCTTAAGTAACCGCTTTAAATTAGATGTACTCTTACGGGTGGCTTTAGCAACCCAGGGGAGAACCTGCGAGGAAACTCTTGCCGTTTGTGCACTGTTATCCGTTGTTGCCTTGCTGTCCTTCGATCCTTTCATAAGATCTGTTTTCTTTGCTAGCCTTTTTGTTGTATTCCCCTCTTTTTTCCGAAAACCCATCCATCTCACCTACCACCATATGATTAGTTTCCTGTTCCACGTCATCCGTTATGTATCTATTATCTATATAACATCTATCGGAACTATTCGACACGAAATGTAGCTTTCCTTTGAGGAATGACTAAATTTTGTGAAACTTTTTTCCTAGAAAAGTATTCAAAAAAAAGCCTCTCCAACCGATAGGAGAGACTTTTTGGATCTTTTAACCCGAGACTTAAGGCCTGTTCACTTCTTTTTACGCATCATGTCGAAATACGATACAGGCTGATCTACCTTCATTTTAATCCGTTGAAGCGGGTGACGGGCAGCATCCAGCTCATTGCCTTCCTCATCCCAGATTGTTCCAACCTTTTGTTTAAAGAATGTTCCGTTCGGACCGAAAAATTCAATTTCATGACCTGGCTTAAAATGATTCCGTTGCTGAATCGTTGCGATGCCACTCGCAGGATCATAATCCATGACCAGTCCGGCAAAATCGTAAGGTACTGCCTTCTCTTCCGGCTCATAAATATGATCCTCATGATCCGGTGTATCGTAGAAAAAGCCTGTATTCAGCGGACGATTGGCGGCCTTGTTGATTTCTTCAATCCATTCTGGTTTGAGCACATAATTTTCAGGATCAGCCATATAGGAATCAATCGCTTGACGATATACATTCACGACCGTAGCCACATAATGAATGGACTTCATACGTCCCTCCACTTTAAAGCTGTCTACACCGACATCAATCAGATCGGGAATATTTTCAATCATGCACAGGTCCTTGGAACCCATAGAAAAAGCATTATCTCCTTCTTCAAACAGCGGAAGCTGGTTAACGCCGAGTTGGAACTGCTTCAGCACATTATTGTCCTGCGCCTCTTCCTCAGATATCCACACCTCGCCCGGTCGAGCATCCTCGAACAGGTCGTATTTCCAGCGACAAGACTGACAGCATCCCCCACGATTGGAATCCCGGTCTGTAAAGTGATTGGATAACACACAGCGACCAGAGAATGAAGAACACATTGCACCATGGACAAAAGCTTCAATCTCGATATCTACATGCTTTTTAATTTCCTCAATTTCCTCCAAGCTGGTCTCACGTCCCAAGACAACACGTGGCAGTCCCTCGTCTTTCCAGAACTTTACCGCTTGCCAGTTCAGTGTGGATTGCTGTGTGCTCAAATGCACTTCCAAGCCCGGAACAGCACGCAATGCTACAGATACAATGGCCGGATCAGCAACGATAACAGCATGAATTCCTACCTCGTACAGATTGCGCAGATATTCCTCGATCCCTGCAATATCTTCATTGTGAGCATAGATGTTCGTGGCCACAAGCACCTTGGCACCGTACTTGTTGGCGAATTCCACACCTTCCCGCATTTCCTCAAAACTGAAATTGTCGGCGTTAGAACGCAGACCGTATTTTTGTCCACCAATATATACAGCATCCGCGCCATAGTGAACCGCAAACTTCAGCTTTTCCAGATTTCCGGCAGGAGCGAGCAGCTCCGGCTTATCCAGACGATTCCGCTTGCCATTATATTTTCTCGTTTTGGTCAACGTTCCCATGACGTTCCCCCCCTTGTGTGTTCGTGTAGTATTAATAAACCTGCTCTTTATAGAAAAATCCAAAGGATAGCTCGCGTTCAGGGTCTTGAAGACGACGAACCTCATCCAGCCAGCTTTCATCATACGCATAAGCTTTTGGATCAGCTGTATAGGTGTCAATGGCTTTACGATAGGCACGAACAACTGCCGCATTGTAAGCCGTAGGTTTTAACAGTCCTTCGATCTTAAAGCTGTGTACGCCTGCCTCCATCAGAATATGCAGGTCCTCCATGATGCAGAAATCATCCGAACTCATAATATGCGTCCCGTTTATATCCTCATAGATAGGGAACTTCTCTTCCTGTCGCTCGGCTTCAATCAGGAATAAGCCGCGCTCCTTGCCCAGATTGCCTTCTACCGGGCGTCCCTGATGCAGCATATAGCTTTGTACAAGCTTACGCTTGGAATGATAAATATTAGTCATGCCATGTACCTGAACCTGTGCCTCCATGTTCAGCTGGGGGATCATTTCCGTAATTTCGTCCATACTGAGCTCACGGGCCAAAATAACACGCGAAGCTCCCTTCTCACCCCAATAGTTGGCGGTTGCGAAGTTAGTGGTAATCATTTCTCCGTTCCAAAACAGCTTCAGATGGGGTGCATGCTCCTTCACCGCCATGAGTACCGACGGATCATTAAACTCAATGGCCTCTATACCGCATCCGGCGATTGTCTGCACATATTCGGGAAGAAGCGGCAACAGCTCGTTCGTCATCAAGTTAGTCATGGATACATATACCTGGGCCGCATGCTTCCGTGCTTCTTCTACCACCTCACGGATTTGATCCGGTGTAAAATGTCCCGGCAGCCTCATGCCAAAGCGGTCATCTCCAATCAGCAATGCATTTGCTCCGGCCTCTAGCATATGGCGGGCATCCTCCGGAGAGCTGGCAGTTACCAGCAGCTCGGGTTTGTAAGCCATAGGCTCACCTCCTATTTTGTCTTTCGGTTACTAACCTGAATGTTGTGCAAATGTTCTTTATATGTGGCGGCAAACAAATGTTTATGTGTTCCGTCTTTTTTAGTCACATAAAATAAATAATCCGTAGCTTTCGGCTCTAAAGCAGCCACCACTGATTTCAAGCTTGGACTTGCAATCGGTCCTGGCGGAAGTCCTTGATGCAAATACGTATTATAAGGACTTTTTATAGCCAAATCCTTATAATACAGCCGTTCCTTCTGCTTATCCAGCATATATTGAACAGTAGCGTCAATTTCCAGCTTCTTGTCCTGCTTAAGTCGGTTATAAATGACTCCAGCCACTATAGGCCGTTCTTCATCCACAACCACCTCGCGCTCCACCAATGAAGCAACGGTCAGCAGTTGATGCAGCGTTTCGCCCCGCTGCTTCAGCTTGGCATCCAGATCAGGTATGTTATTTAGACGTTTTTGCGTCTGCTCCAGCATCGCCTGAACAATATCCTTGATTGTGCTGCCTTTTTTCAGCTCATAGGTTTCGGGGAAGAGATATCCTTCCAATGCATAGCGGAGCCCTGCCTGCTTCGGGATATCTCGCACAAGCGAGACGTCAAAGGCAGACGGATCGTTGGCCAGCTGCAAAAATTGCTCCCGGTCTGCCAGCCCTTCCTTTTGCAGCTTATCAGCCATCTGTCTGATTGTAAAACCTTCCGGTATGGTAAAACGAATCATTTCCTCTTTGACAACGTCCCCTGCCGATAGCTTGGCTATTAGCTGATCAAAGGTTATACCAGGCTGCGCTTCATATTTTCCGGCCTGAAATGCGCTTCCCTGCTGTTTGAATTTTAGATATGCCTTAAATACGAGCGCATTACGTATAAGTCCCTTTTGCTCCAGCGTATCTGCAATAGCTGAGGTTCCTGTTCCCTTCACTACCGTAAATGGAACAGGCTGCGCTTGCGGCTGAACAGGCTGCATAGCATTCCAAATATAGAAAGCTGCTCCTCCTGCTATGATGACAAGCAGCAACAGCAGCGTGACCATCCTCGTCCTTCGCTTCAATCCACTCAACTCCTTCACAGCCAAAAAGGGCGGACAGGTCCGCCCTTTCAGGTTTGATCTCCTCGTTATCCAGGCTTACAGCTCCGGCAGCGTACATTCATCGTACAGCTCGGAAATATCCTCCCACTCATCATCATCTTCGATGGTGATGATGGAAATTTCGCCGTCTGCGGATGAGCTCACATGATATAGCTCATGTTCGCCTGCAGCAGCTCCAGGTCGACGTAATACGGCGTACCGTTGATTACCTACCTTGAACTCTGCTTCCAGCTCCATGCGTACCGCATGACCCTGTTCATCCTGTAACTCTACATCGCCGTCGAACGCTTCTTTTAAATCAGAGGTCCAGCTTAGGTCTTCACGTGAATAGTTCGTCATTTCCCGTCTTCCTCGTCCTCTTCTTCTACAAATGTATTAAAGGTCTCTTCGACGATTTCCCATTCAGCATCGTCTTGGATCACAAACAATTTAATATCATCGCCTTCTTCCTCATAACGGAAGGCGTAAACATCGGACTCATCAGCTTCAGGGTCCACTGGCGCAACCATCATGTACTTCGCTTCGGAACCGTCTACCTCAAACTTCATAATGACCTCGAACTCTTCTTCGTTGCCCTCGTCATCGGCAATATAAATAATTTCCGGCTCTTCTTCCATACCCACTTGATTTTCAGCCATTACGATATCCCCCTCACCTTGTACTGTGTGCGTCCAAATAGTTTTGCAAGATCAGGCTTGCTGCTAGCTTATCTACCACCTGCTTGCGTTTTTTTCGGCTGACGTCGGCTTCCAGAAGCGTACGCTCTGCCGAACGCGTCGTCAGCCGTTCATCCCAAAGGTGAACGGGTAATCCCAGCAACTCCTTGAGTCGGTTCGCAAACTCAATGCAAATCTCACCGCGTGGACCCACGGTTCCGTTCATATTTTTCGGCAGGCCTACAACCACCTCGCCGATTTCATGCTCACGGATTAAATCTGCAATTTTACCGAACTCACTGTCGTCACCACGTCGTTCTATGACTTCCAATCCTTGGGCGGTCCAGCCGAAGGCATCACTTACGGCGACCCCGATTCGGCGGTCCCCGTAATCCAATCCCATTACTTTCATGCCTGTCTCCTAACGGTGCTTCGCCAGATAGAAACGAACCAACTCTTCAATCAATTCATCGCGTTCTTTTTTGCGTACCAGGCTTCTGGCATTATTATGCCGCGGCACATAAGCCGGATCACCTGATAGCAAATACCCGACAATCTGATTGATCGGATTGTATTCCTTTTCTACCAGAGCATCATATACGGTCAACAAAATCTCCTGAGCAGAAGCTTCCTTCTCATCCGCCTTGACATTAAATTTGACCGTTTTGTCCATGGAATCCATTGTTGACACCTCGCTTCCACAAAACATGTGTACATGTTTATGCCAGCTTATTCTTATACATCATACCATAAGCAAAGCCCTTCAAGGAAATGTCTTAGTCCGGTTTTTTCCAAAAATCCGCAAAAATTATCGAACTTTATCCTTGAGAAGCTGCCGCTACCAGTTCATGCGCACGTTGAAGCGCTTCGTCCAGCTTGCTGGCATCCTTGCCGCCAGCTTGTGCCATATCAGGACGTCCGCCGCCGCCGCCGCCGCAGACGGCAGCAATTTCCTTCACGAGCTTGCCTGCGTGAAGTCCTGCCTTGGTAAGCTCTGACGGTACAGCTACGACAAAATTGACTTTGTCGTCCATAGCAGCGCCGAGCACCAGCACAGCAGCCGGAAGCTTCCCTTTCAGCTCATCGGCAATGGCACGCAGGGCGTCCATACTGGAAGCCTGCACACGCGCAGCCAACAGTTGTACTCCACCCGCTTGCACAACTTGATCCGTCAGTTGACCTGCCTCAATAGCACTCAACTTGCTTTGCAGCGATTCATTTTCACGACTGAGGTCTTTAATTTGCTGCTGCAAGGATTCGATGCGCTTCGGCACCTCGGACAGCTTGGATTTAACCAGCCCGGCCGACACCTTCAACAGCTCCAATTGACCTTCCATATATTCAAAACCGGAACGCCCGGTTACTGCTTCAATACGACGCACACCTGATCCGATACCGCTCTCGCTAACAAGCTTAAACAGTCCAATTTGCGAGGTATTGCTGACATGACAGCCACCACACAGCTCGATGCTGTAATCGCCTACCTTAACGACACGCACGATATCCCCGTATTTTTCACCAAACAGCGCCATCGCTCCCAGTGCCTTGGCTTCATCAATCGGTTTCAGCTCAATATTCACATCAAGCTGGCTCCAAATTGCACGGTTTACCCGCGACTCAATATCCGCCAGCTCTTCCTCTGTAATGCTTCCGAAGTGGGAGAAGTCAAACCGCAGACGCCCAGGCTCTACCAACGAACCTGCCTGATTGACATGGTCACCCAGCACTTCTTTAAGCGCTTTGTGAAGCAAATGGGTAGCTGTATGATTTTTCTCAATTTCTCCACGCAAGGCTTGGTCTACTTCTGCTTTCACCGTATCGCCCACGTTCAGTTCACCGGCTTCTACCACAACCTGATGCACATGCTGGCCTTGCGGTGCCTTGAACAGTCCTTCGACCTTCGCTGTTACCTTACCTCCACGCAGCAAGCCCTGATCACTGACTTGTCCGCCGCTTTCGGCATAGAAAGGAGTCACATCCAGCACGACCTGACAAGTCTGTCCTTCACTAACACTGTCCACCAGAACATCTTCATATACAATCGCCACAATTTTAGACTCAGTTACGAGGTCATTATATCCAACAAATTCACTTTTAACCGCCAAGTCGGACAAAGCTCCGCCCTGAATCTTCATGCTGGCATTGTCCTGATGGGCATCGCGTGCACGCTTCCGTTGCTCCTGCATCGCTTCATCAAAGCCCTCACGGTCTACCTTCAAGCCCTGCTCATCTGCATAATCCTCGGTGAGGTCAAATGGGAATCCATACGTATCGTACAGCTTGAATGCGTCTGCTCCGCTAATCATATCGCGGCCTTCCGCCTTCGCCTGAGCGCTGATATCGGCCAAAATAGCCAAGCCGTCTGTCAGTGTTTCGTGGAAGCGTTCTTCTTCCGTTTTGATCACCTTGATGATGAAATCACGCTTGTCCACGACTTCAGGGTAGTACACACCCATGATATTTCCCACCGTTTCCACCAGTTCAAACATAAATGGACGGTTCATACCGAGCATTTTTCCATAACGCACAGCCCGGCGCAGCAAGCGGCGAATAACGTAGCCCCGTCCTTCGTTGGAAGGAAGCACACCGTCACCAATCGCAAAAGCTACGGTGCGAACATGATCGGCAATGACCTTGAGAGCCACGTCGCTGTCCACATTTTCGTTATATTTGACTCCTGCCATGGCAGCCGTTTTCTGGATCAGCGGCTGGAAAATATCTGTATCAAAGTTGGAATCTACATTTTGCAAAATGGATGCAAAACGCTCCAGGCCGGCCCCTGTATCAATATTTTTGTTTGGAAGCGGCGTATAGCTGCCATCTTTGTTATGGTTGAATTGTGAGAATACGAGGTTCCATACTTCCAGATAACGCTCATTTTCTCCACCCGGATACATTTCAGGGTCCGTCATATCGCTGCCGTAGGCTTCGCCACGATCATAAAAGATTTCCGTACATGGTCCACAAGGGCCTTCGCCGATGTCCCAGAAGTTATCTTCCAATTTGATAATACGTTCAGCAGGAAGGCCTACTTTTTCGTTCCACAGCTTGTACGCTTCTTCATCTTCAGGATACACGGTGACAGCCAAACGCTCTGGATCAAAGCCAATCCATTTCGGATCAGTCAGAAACTCCCATGCCCACGTAATGGCTTCTTCCTTAAAATAGTCACCAATGGAAAAATTGCCGAGCATTTCGAAAAAAGTGTGGTGGCGACGTGTTTTGCCGACATTTTCAATGTCGTTCGTACGAATACATTTTTGCGAATTGGCGATACGTGGATTTTCAGGCTTCACACGTCCGTCAAAATAAGGCTTAAGCGGCGCCATGCCCGCATTAATCCACAGCAGGGAAGGATCTTTATGAGGAACAAGCGGTGCGCTTGGTTCAATCACATGTCCCTTGCTTTCAAAAAACTCCAACCATTTGGAGCGGATTTCACTAGCTTTCATATAAGTAGCCTCCTAGTTATGGTGTCACTTTGTTCTTGGCACAGGCCATAAAAACAGAAAAACGCCCCTGAACGGATCAGGGACGATTGTATCGCGGTACCACCCTGGTTATCGCCGTCCCTCTGTACGAAATACCACATGTGCAAGCTGCACTCAGGCATCTGTTTAACGGACGAGCGATCGCCTTGTTTTCACTGGTAACGGGAGCATCCCGGCGGGTTCAGCCCGCACTCCGAAATGAGCTTTCCCTACTGGATAAACACATTTAAACATACTCAATTCAGTATATCCGTGTCATTTAGCCGTGTCAACGCGATTTCAGACAGGATGCAAAAGGAGAATACACAAAATCAGATCGGTTTACGCTTCACATAATAAGCAAAAAAATGCTGAAGCACTACCTTTAATACGGCCATCACCGGAACTGCCAAAATCAGGCCAGTAATTCCCGCTATTTCTCCACCCACCAGCAGGGCGAATATGATGGCTATCGGATGCAGATGCAGAGTTCGTCCGACCACCTGGGGTGAAATTACATTACTTTCCAGAACTTGAATACAGGTGTTCACAACGGCGACCAGCAACACCATTTTGAAGGAAACCGTAGAAGCCATAACGACCGCCGGAGCAGCCCCCAAAAAAGGCCCCAAATACGGAACAATATTGAAGACCGCAACTACACCTGCCAGCAACAGTGCATAAGGCATGCCAATCAGCATATATCCGATGTAAGCCATTACGCCGATAATAACGCATACCAGCAGTTGTCCTCTAACGTAGTTGCCAAGCGCCTGATCAATTTCCTTAAGCACCGTTACAATCGCCTTACGGCGAGAACGCGGGAGATAAGATACAATCGTCCGTTCGAACATTTCAAAGTCCTTTAAAATATAGAAAATCAGAAATGGCACAATGAACACATTGAACAGCATATTGATCATGCCGCCGATGTTATCCATAAACGTAGAAATCCCCGTAGCCATCCGGTTTTCCAGTTGGAAAAACCACTGATTCATACCGGTTCGCACCCCTTGAGGCAAAATCCCGCTATCCATATTCGACATTAATCCCTGTGCATGCATAGTCAGCTCAGGCAAATGCTCATTCAGCTCATCCAGTTGTTCAATAAACATGGGGATCAGATTCATCAAAATGACAACAAGGCTGGCTAAAAATACAGCATAAATAAGCAGCACCGCTACACTTCGAGGCACCTTGCGACCGCCCAGCATATTGACAATAGGGTTAAGTACATAGGAAATGATCATCGCTACTGCAAACGGAGCAATGATCGTTTTCAGAAATTCATACAGATGCAAAAATAGTGGTCGTAGCAACCAGATAAAATATAGAATGACAAGTCCCAGCAGCGTCCATATTCCGTACCGGAACAGTCTGCTTTTGGTTAGTTGTTCCATATCGTGCCCCCTTACCGGACTAGCCTCCTTTAAGTATATGCTCGTACCTCTACTTTAATCCTTCCCCTGACTTTGGAGGCTTTAACATTGGAAGAAATTTCAATAATGACTATGAAGAAAGAATGAAAACAATTGAAAATGATTAACAAAGTCTTTCCATCTGACGATATTAAGTACAAAGAACCATTTAAGCTTTCACATTTCTGAATCATCGGGGGTCGTAGTATGAACTTAAAAATGAAGCTTATTCTCCTCTTCACCTGCATTGTTATCGTTGCTGCAGGGCCTTTGTCGGTCATTAGCTTGACAAGCATTAAAAATCAGGCCAACCGTGACATACAGGAGCTTATGAGCAGTAAAGCCACCGAAACCGTCAATCAGCTTGATGGATGGACACGTGGGAATGCCAAAATTATCGAGACACTGGCTACAGGTTTGGAATCAGGCAATATTCCGTCAGAAGCCAAAATAACTTCTTTAAAGGCAGCCTTTCAAAAGTATAAGGATCAAAGTATCTCTAACATTTATGCCGGATTTGAGAATGGAACCTACTGGGATGGCTCCGGCTGGTTTGAAGCAGGTTACGATCCTCGCGCCCGTCCGTGGTACAAGGATGCCAAAGCCAAGGGGGAAATGTATTATTCCTCACCGTATATTGACGCGGCTAGCACGGATTTTACGATTTCGATTGCCAAACCTCTCAAAGATTCCAACGGTTCCATTACCGGGGTAGTCAGTGAGGACATTTTATTAAACGATATGACAAAAATCATTAAAGACATAAACCTGAACGGATTAGGCTACGCATTTCTGATTGACCAGAATGGAGTCGTGGTCGCCCACCCAGACAGCAAGCTGGCCGGTAAAAACCTCAAGGATACGCCCGAGTTGGGCTCATCAACTGCGACCCTGCTGAGCGCACCTTCAGGAAAAACAGACTACAGCTATAATGGCAGTGACCGTCAGCTTTATTTTAAAAAAATGCCCAGCACAGGCTGGGTTGTAGGATTGTCTATTTCAAAAGATATTGCTTTTCAGGAGTACTACGCCACTCGTAATCAACTGTTGATTACTGTTGCTATTATTTTCGTCGTTGCTATGCTTTTGGCAGTCTGGGCCGCAAACAGCTTTATCAAGCCGATTCGGAAGCTTCAAGTGAATGTCAAACGGGTAGCTGAAGGAGATATGACAACACGAGTGGAAATTAAGGGTAAGGATGAAATTGCCAGCCTGGGCACGGATTTTAACATCATGTCGGATAATCTCTCCAACCTGTTGCGTAAGGTAGCAGATACAGCCGCCGATGTCAGTTCAGCTTCACATGATATGCACCAGCATGCCAAAGATACTGGAACCATCGCATCACAAATCTCCAGTGCAGTTCAGGAGCTTGCTCAAGGAGCGAGCGATCAGGCTGAGGCTGTGTATTCCGGGTCTGAGAAGCTGACTCACATGACTGATTCCATCAACCTGATTGGCGAAAGTGTCAAACGAACCCAATCCGCCGTGTTCGAGACAGATGCTGCCGTGCTGGCAGGGTATGAAACAGCAGAGCGTCAAGCGAAGCTGGCAGCTGAGTCCAGACAAACGACGACTGCGGCAGGAGAAGCCGTAGATTCGCTCACGTTGAAAACTCAGGATATTGAGCGACTGGCCGGTGCCATCCACGATATCGCTGCACAAACAAACCTGCTGGCCCTCAATGCATCCATTGAAGCAGCAAGAGCCGGGGAACACGGACGAGGTTTTGCCGTCGTCGCAGGGGAAGTACGGAAGCTGGCTGAACAAGCGGGCAGTTCCAGTGACAGTATCATGAGTAAGCTGGAAGAAATCAAAATTGCAGGACTACGAAGCGCGGAGGAAATGAAGAAGGCTCTTTCTGTAACTGTAGAACAGGAGCAGGCTTCCACCGCAACGAGACAGGCGTTTGAATCCATCCGTGGAGCTTCTCAGCATATGCTTATCCAAATTGAGGACGTTACCGCCGCGACGGATCAACTCCGTGTGAATGCCGGACATATTTCCGATGTGATCTCCAGCGTGGTCGCCGTCTCTGAACAGAGTGCAGCTTCTACCGAGGAGGTGGCTTCCTCCGTGCAGGAACAAGGCCAAGCTATGAACAATATTGCCAACCTCTCCTCCAAACTCGATTCGCACGCGGATCTTCTACTGGAAGAGGTCAAACGCTTTAAACTGTAGAAATAGTTTTCTCACAGAACCATGCAAAATAAAAGAGGGTGACCCTCAGGCCAATACAGCCACCGGGGGTCACCCTCTTCGTTATTTTTATCAAGCCTTATCTACCCATTCAGTTATATTTTAAGCAATGGGTTAGAGATCACTCCATAGTAGGCAGCCTGTCCGCTCCATGTGTAAAGCTTAAGAAGAAGCATGGATCTGCGGCAAGTCCTGTTGTACCATTTCATCTCCGAAGAACAGGTCATCCAACGAACTAAGCGTTCCATCCTCTTCTACTTGGTAGACGGACATTTTTTCACCATTCACCTGAAGTTCGATAAAGCATCCCCAGCAATAAAATTGATGGGAGCCGATTTTGCCGATATCTTTCGAATTACAATTCGGACATCTCAATAAACTCACCCTATCCATTCACAGAATATATGGCTTTTTCCAGACGCTGCTCGCTTAACGGGGGCACCATAACAGCATTTTCCCCGATGGACATATCTTCGGTGCAGGGCAGCCATTTCCGCCCTTCTATAATATCCGATACAAAACCATCGCTGATTTCCAAGCCTATTATGTTATTGCCCATTTCCTGATCAAAATAAACATCCGAAACGTGTCCGAGCATAAGCCCTTCCTCTGTCAGCACGGATAAATCCTTCAGTTTACCGGGTCCGAGCAAGTACGTATGTTGTATATCACTGGCTTCTTTTTTATGGACAACCTGCTGATTGCGAACCATGATCGCATCTTCACCATAAGCAACAATGTTTTCCCAAGCAACCACTTTCACCTGAGAAGAGAAAAGAGCTTTGCCCTCCAACTCGATCCCCGTAATTCTCCAATCCGCTGTCACCATAAAGTCATGTATTTTACCAATCTGCTTTCCGTCCTCCACATCGAAAACGGCGAGTCCGATCATATCTTGAAGCCTCATATATAGGGTACCTCCTCATTCTGCAAATCCGAACGAAGGTGCGGTCCTTTTCGTACATGCCTGTCAGACCTTGCTTCCGTTCATGCAATGAAATGGATAACCGCCCTCCCTTCTTACTAAATGCGGAGAAAACCCTAGTACCTAGTACGCAGCCGCTTCCATATGGTTTCAATTTTCTTGGCCGTGTATTCCATTTCTTCCGTAGTATTACCCAAACCGAAGCTAAAACGAATCGCTGAGTTTAAAACATCTTCAGGAAGATTCATCGCCTGCAGTACATGCGACAGCTCCAGAGACCCGGAAGTGCAGGCTGAGCCGCTGGCCGCTGCAATTCCCTCCATATCGAGGTTCATTAGCATGGTTTCTGTACCAATCTCCGGAAAACTTACATTCAGGACATTGGGTAAAACATGCTCCGGATCACCATTGATCACAAAAGCATCGCTTCCCAAGCTGTCTCCCAACGCTTTCAGCAAGGTCTGACGAAGCGTTGTATCGTGCGCCGAACGTTCCCCTATGGACGCACTGGCAATCGTTGCCGCTTTTGCCAGACCAGCAATTCCCGCGATGTTTTCGGTACCGGCACGGCGTTTTTTCTCCTGGAGTCCCCCATGCATTAGCGGCTGAATGCGTGTACCCTGACGGATATACAAAGCACCCATCCCTTGCGGTCCGTTAATCTTATGGCCAGATATGCTAAGCATATCAATCGGAAGAGTCTGGCAGTCTATGTGAACATGACCGAAAGCTTGAACCGCATCTACGTGGAATACAATGCCACGTTCTCTCGCAATCTGTCCTATCTCATGGATCGGCTGGATGACGCCTATCTCATTGTTGGCATACATCATGCTGATCAAAAACGTATCCGGCCGTATGGCAGCCTCTACATCCACAGGGTTCACACGCCCCAAGCCATTGACCGGAACGTAGGTTACCTCATAACCTGCTTTTTCAAGCTCATCGCAGGCATGAAGCACGGCATGATGCTCAATGGCAGTCGTAATGATATGGCCGGAAGTACGGCCATCTGCCGTAGCTGTCCCGAACAGGGCCAGATTATCGCTTTCTGTTCCTCCGCTTGTAAATATAATTTCTTCAGGCTTGCAGCCCAAAGAGGCCGCAACGGCATCCCGCGCAGCACTGACGGTGCGCTTGGCATCCCGGCCAAAGGCATGAACGCTTGAAGCGTTGCCGAATTGGCCGGTCATGATGTCCATCATAGTCTGCGCAACCTCAGGATGCATAGGAGTCGATGCGGCATGATCCAGATAAATTCTGTTCATGTTAATCCACCTCAAATATAGAACATATAATTGTCCAACTCATCATGTTCCTGGTATGTGATCAAGTCCTTCAGCGTTGTGGAATCCAGCACTTCTGCAATGCTGTCACGAATTCGCAGCCAGAGCTGGCGTTTGGCCGGATCGTCTTCTTCCGTGAAGTCGACTGGAGAAATCGGCCCCTCCAATACACGAATGATGTCTCCTGCTGTTACCCCTGACGGTTCATTCGCCAAAATATAACCGCCATAAGCACCACGGATACTTTTTACCAAACCTGCATTACGCAAAGGTGCAATAAGCTGCTCCAGATAATGCTCGGAGAGCTGATTTTTTTCGGCAATACTTTTCAAAGAAGTTGGACCTTCGCCAAACTTGGCAGCAAGCTCCATCATAATGGTCAGGCCATAGCGGCCTTTCGTTGATATTTTCAATTGTGCCACCTCACTTATAGTAACAATTCCGTTAAACACGCGGAATAACTGGCGTTGTAAACCTCTCTATTCCGATCCTAACCCTCAGCTTATGTTAACATATTAGGACAGGTAAAGGGAAACATTACAGTTACAATCTTAAAAAAAGTTGTTTTCAAGCGATTTGGAACGGCTTTAGCTCGTTTTATGTAGCTTTCTCCCATCATTCGCCTTATCGTTTAATCGTCCAAACATCGTAACTTATTATCGTTTATGTTACAATAGGTGGGTTCTACAACAATAATGAAAGAATTGGGTGATGACCATGGCTAAAGCCAATCATGAAACCCGTGTCGTCGTCGGGATGTCCGGTGGCGTCGACTCATCCGTTACCGCGCTGCTGCTAAAGGAGCAGGGCTATGACGTAATCGGCATCTTCATGAAAAATTGGGATGACACGGATGAATTTGGCCGTTGTACGGCTGAAGAGGATGCAGAGGATGTGCGCCGCGTCTGTGAGCAGATCGACATTCCTTACTATACCGTCAATTTTGAAAAAGAATACTTTGATAAAGTATTCTCCTATTTTCTTGATGAATATAAAGCTGGACGCACACCCAACCCGGATGTCATGTGCAACCGTGAAATTAAATTCGGCGAGTTTCTCAATAAAGCGCTGGATTTGGGAGCAGATTATGTTGCTACTGGGCATTATGCACGGGTTGTGGAAGAAGACGGCCGCTTTACTTTGCTGCGCGGTGTGGACAGCAACAAGGATCAAACTTATTTCCTGAATGCATTAAGCCAAAAGCAGCTGTCCCGGGCCATGTTCCCGATTGGCCATTTGCCAAAGTCGGAAGTTCGCAAAATTGCCGAAGCCGCAGGACTATATACGGCCAAGAAAAAAGACAGCACGGGCGTATGCTTTATCGGCGAGCGCAATTTCAAAGAGTTTCTGAGTGGGTATCTGCCTGCAAAAGGTGGAGACATGGTGGACATCGCTACTGGTGAAGTCAAAGGACGCCACGATGGTCTGATGTACTATACACTGGGTCAGCGGCAAGGCTTGGGTATCGGCGGCTCAGGCTCAGGCGAACCGTGGTTCGTAGCCGATAAGGATCTGGAGAAGAATATCCTGTATGTGGTACAAGGTGATCGTCACCACAGCCTGTATTCCACCGGCCTGATTGCAACCGATGTGAACTGGATTGAAGGCGAAGATGCACGTCCAACCGGGGAATTCCGTTGCACAGCCAAGTTCCGTTACCGCCAGCCTGACCAGCAAGTAACCTTGCAATGGCTTGAGGATGGAACCGTACACGTCGTATTCGATGTATATCAAAAGGCCATTACCCCTGGACAAGCTGTCGTGTTTTATGATGGGGAACGGTGCCTGGGCGGCGGAACCATTGATAAGGTAGAAAAACTTCAGCCTGAAACAGTTTAAATGATAACCATTTTGTGTCTGCACAGGGATAATTAAAAAGTCGTCTCTCCTGATTTGGGAGGGACGACTTTTTTAATGAAAGATGCAGATATTAATGGGCGCTTTCGTCCTTTACTGCTCAGGCACAATCCAGTAATCCCAGAATGATGTCAGCGATGTTCCTCTGGATTGGTTCTGTAGTGTGGTGAGATGAGCATCCTGTAATCAAGACGATGGGGCACTGTAGGTGTATATACAGATACTTGTTCTTCAAGGCTGTTTTTAGTCAATGGCTGGAAGAACTTTCATGATTTGCTCTTTATGATGTCTGTCATGCTGGACAAATATTTGTTGCAAAAAATATTCCATGGTGTATGGGCTATTAAGAAATTGACGGACAAAAGCTGATTCTGAAACCATTTCGAGTTTCCTAATCATTCGCTTGCGCTGAGCAATAGCTTCATTTAACAAATCATGCGGCTTCATATTTCTGCCGAACGCAACGGATGCATCGTTAAATGCCTGCACATCGAGATGCTCCTGAAGCGCGACTTGTTCATTGTTAATAATTTGTATAAGTGTCTTGGTCAAGCTTTTGTCCCACCCCAAAATATGGCTGATAATATCTTGAATTGACCATTTACCCTCTATTGGTTTGCAAAGTAACTCATCTGAGTACGGAGATAAATCAGAAAGAAATACAGTCCATTTTTCTAAATCCGCGGATACCTCAGCGATCGTTGACAATCGAATCCCTCCTACCACTCAATATCGCTTTTCATTTTATCAAATTATTCCAAAATATGGTCTTACTACTTATGCATTTACCTTCAATATAATCCAACTTCACTACTCCTGTTTCTGTAATCCCTTTACATAATCCTCAATTACATCGTCTAAAAAATTCAACCACATACACACAACACTTTTCTTATATTTATTTTAGAGATACTGATCAACCCATGTAAGTTCATTGACAACAGGATTTATGTATCCCCAAATTATATGATAAAGCTTACTCCATTTTACAGTCGAGCAGCAAGCTGAAAATTTCAAGCTAATCTATAACATCAATTATTTTCTCAGCAATCCATTGACATTCTTCAATGCTTTTGTCAAACTCCTTTTTAAAAGATTGTGTAAATATAACATGAATTTGCTCCGCTAATTCTTCTACAGAGTTTGTTTGATTACTTTTCTCATATATTTTGCGTATTTCCGAATAGTACTCATCTTCTAATAAAGGATATATTTCAATTGGATTCCATTCATTAATGGTTCGTACGATTTCATCGTTCATTTCTATACACTCCTATTCTCCAAATAACGACTTAGACAGTGCTTTATACATTTAGTGGTTAATCAACAGGTGTGATTTTGCTATATATTTTCATTTAAAACGCAAATAAAAGCCTGGAGTGTTTTTCTACACTACAGGCTAAAAATGCTTTATATTATTGGGTATTTTTACTTCGTCAGGACAAGCTCCTCCACTAGTTGGCTCTCTTGGATTGAATTTATTTTCCTACATACTCATCCAAAAAGCGATCTACTCTTTGGAAATATTCAGTGGGGTAATGGTTGATGGCATCGATGTGCTCCGTATTTTGCGGGTACCATACTTCTGCATTTGGGTCATCTTTTAAGGACTCGTAAATAATTTCTGTATTTTTATAACTAATTTGCTGATCTCCAGTACCATGAATGAGCATAACTGGCTTGTCTTTCATCTTTTTTACCGCATCCATAGGAGATATGGAATCAAGATCAACCTTAAAGACCCAATTTGCCATCCATGTCGAAGTATAACTGAATGGAAATGCAGGTAAACCTGAAAAGTAGGGCAAACCCTCTCTTAGAAATAGACCAGCATTACGAAAAGGACTATCCGCAATTACGGCTTTGATGTCATTACTTTCACTTGCGGCTAGCAAAGAAGTAGCAGCACCCATTGAAAAGCCGATAACTCCAATGTTATCACCCGTATGGTCTCTGGATTTTAAATAGCTTACAGCTCCTAGCAAATCGTATTTTTCATTGAGGCCCAGTGTAATCAAATCACCATCGGATTTACCTTGCGAGCTGAGGTCAAATGCCAATACATTGTAGCCTTTCGGAACGAAATGCTCTACTAACTTTTGGGTCCGCCCTTTGACTAAACGATTGCTCGTATATCCATGGACGACAATAATCGTTTTATTACTCAGTTTACCAGAAAGACCATTTGCAGGAAAGAATGAACCTCTAATCGTATTATCATTTTTCAAACTCTTGAACTCGACCTCTTCGTAGGGAGTTTTATCGATATTCAATCCGTAGCTGACATTAGTGTCTCTAGGATGGTGCAACAAGGTGTCTACTACTTTATAAGATATAAAAAATACAAGAGCCATTACAAGCAAAAGCACGATCCCTAGGCTCCATAAAATTTTCTTCCGTTTTTTTACACGAACGTTAAATGTCAGATCGGGTTGTAATGATGTTTGACTCATTCAGACTCCTCCAGTTTTTCTTTAGGTTGTATGGGTGCGAACAAATAAAAGGCATGCCCCTTCAGATTTTCCCACTCAGGATGATGAATAATACTTTCTCCAAGAGTTAAGCCCACTCCATTAAAGAAAGAGATATAGGCACGAGAGATCATTGATGGAGAAAAGCTTTTGTTGAATTCTCCCATTAACTGTCCCTTGGCATATACGGATTCGATCGCATCTGTCATTACCTTTATAGTTTCAAGGACTTTCTGTGTAAGTTCAGGGAATCTTATTCGTTGTCCTAAGACAGATTGAACAAGCCGCAATTCATTTGTATAGAAGTAAATATGGTTGAATTGTTCTGCCACCATGTTCTTAATCAATACGCCCGGCGTCCCCTCTTGTTGTAGACAAGCAAGCGATTTCACCTGAATATCAGCAAGCGGTTCAAGGACAGCGGCATAGTATAAAGCTTCTTTGCTAGGGAAATATTGAAAAATGGTTCCAGGAGTCACTCCCACACTCTGCGCAATGATAGCCGTTGTGGTATTAGAATATCCACTTTCTGCAAACAGGACAACAGCTTCTTTTAGGATACGTTTACGCCGCTCCAGTCTTTTTTCTTCATTGATGGGTCTTGCCAAATGTATTCCCCTCTCTTTAAACTAAACTTTAATTAATTAAATAATCAGTTATTTAATTAATAATATATCTTAAATTACGACTTATAGCAAGAGTAAATCTATCTTACTTACTAACGCTCCTTGATCGTTTATTTATCACCTAAGCGAACAAAGCAACTTCAGTCATGTGTGAGTAGCTCCCCGTTCCCAATATGTATCTTCTCCTTTGAGAATATAATTGTGAGTCGTAGCACAGTGTTCAGGATGATTTGCATATCGTTTCGGATACCTGTTGCCTCTGGAGAGATATTGAGTATGTTGATTAGGTTATTGGTGGATAGGTCAGGATTGTACGGTTCTGGCGCAATAATACGTTTCCATTCCCTATCGTTACCATGTTCAAATACATGAATCGCGTCGCTGATATTAAGGCCAATAGTTTGCCATTTACGATTGAGAGCATCGGTAATGTGGTAATAGTGCAACTCCTTTTCAGCGGCTCCTTCTTCTGATTCCCATACTTGCTTCAATTGAAGAAAAATTCTGTGACCAGGAGCGTGACCAGAAAGTTGCAATTTAGCATTTTATATAGGAAAAAAACACTGATACATAAGGAGTTTTTGATAACAAACTCATTTGGGTATATGATGTAAACAAGATATCATACTTCAATTGAAAAGGAGCGTGCCTTTATGTCTGATTCATTAGGAATGCTGACACCGGGTAAAAAAGTTTCTTTAAAAGATTGGAACCCTAAAGATACGCAGAATATCAAAAATAAAGAGGAAATTCAGCAGGAAACAGATCAATTAAAGGAACGCTTCGCGGAATTGCAAAGTAAATTGTTTACGGAGAAGAAACAAGCCGTTTTGTTTGTGTTTCAGGGTATGGATTGCAGCGGAAAAGATGGCGTGATCAAGCAGGTATTTTCTAACCTGAATCCAGCGGGGGTGACGGTCCACAGCTTCAAATCACCTACGGCAGAGGAATTAAGCCATGATTTCCTGTGGCGTGCCCACAGTGTAACCCCGGGGCGTGGATATATTGCAGCATTCAACCGTTCTTATTATGAGGACGTACTGATTACGCGTGTTCACGGACAGGTATCCGATAAGCAGGCCAAACGGAGCATTAAACATATCAAGCATTTTGAACAGCTGTTGCTGGATAGCGGTGTAAAGGTCATTAAAATCTTTTTACATATTTCAAAGCAATTCCAGTTGGAGAAGCTGATCGACCGGATCGAGAAGCCTCACAAAAACTGGAAGCTAGATCCAAGTGATTTGCAGGAACGAAAATTTTGGAAGCAATATACGCAATACTATGAGGACGTGCTGGAGCTAAGCGCAACCAAACAAGCTCCCTGGTACGTTGTTCCTTCGGATAACCGTTGGTATAGGGACTATACGGTACTGCGGATTGCCGTTCAGACGCTGGAGGAAATGAAGCTGTCCGATCCTGATCCAAGACCGGAGCTGGAGTCCCTTTTGCCTGAGCTTTATAAAGAACGGGATAAAAAATAGCTGCATAAGCGCTGCATTAAATCCACATATGGTGAAACACGCCTCATAAAAAAAGCTTTCGAAACCGACCTCGGCTGAAAATGCCATGGTCTGGACTCGGAAGCTTTTGTTTCCTTTTGCAATCTTCATGTAGGGACTTACAAGGTTTTAACTTAGTCTATAACCAATAGCTGCGGCAACAACTCCTACCACCACCGAAGCCAGTACATACGCAGCCATCCGCCGGTATTCTCCACGCTCCATCAGTTGAAGCGATTCATAGCCGAATGTTGAAAAGGTCGTATAGCCGCCACAAAAACCTGTTCCTAGCAGCATCCAGAGTGCAAGAGACAGATGTTGCTGCGTAAATTCGCCATACAACCAACCCAGCAGCAAGGAACCACTGATATTAATGAGCCACGTTCCCCACGGAAATGCGGTTCCAAACCGCTTTCCAGCCCACATGCCAAGCCCGTACCGCGCCAATGTACCTACAACCCCGCCTGCCGTCGCCCACCAGATCATATCCGTTCCTCCTTGGGGACAGCTTCCGTCATTTTTGTGCCCAGACGAATACCTGCCCACGTCAAAAACAGTCCTCCGCCTACGCTAAGCAGCAGGTACAACACAGCCGTCAGTATACGATCGTGAACGGTGAGGCGTACAGCATCTACGGCAAAGGTGGAAAAGGTAGTGAAGCCACCTGTAAAGCCTGTCCCGATGGCAAGTCGCAAGCGGGGCTTGATCCGCCATGAGCGCAAAGTTACTGTAAAGAACCAGCCAAGGAACAGACAACCGATCCAATTGATTAGCAGCACGCCAAGTGGAAAATCCGCCCCGGCCGCAGGCAGTAGTGATTGCACGCCGTAGCGGGCAGAGGTCCCGAGCGCTCCGCCTGCCGCGACGAATAGCATGTCTTTCATTTTTTTATCCCCTTCTTCGCTCTTGCATGATCACGGTGTCATCATATCTATCCCACACACACCGCTCGTCTGTCTGTAGCATGCATTCTATAACTGTGATTCCCGCCACCGCTGGTTTTGTCTGATTTTTGACTCGTTCCCCTGCTCAGTAGCCTGGTAAAAGGTCAGATCTGCTATCGAATCAGGCAAATATTGCTGCTTCACATAATGGTTCGGATAATTGTGCGGGTATTGATACCCAACATGGCCGAGCTTTTCCGAGCCTTTGTAGTGTGCGTCGCGCAAATGCAGCGGCACCTCGGCCGATTTGATATCGTCCATCGCCGACATGGCCCGTGAAATCGCCGTATATACGGCATTCGATTTGGGACTTTCCACAGCGAACAAAATGGCCTGTGCAATGTTCAGCTTGGCCTCGGGCCAGCCGTTATTGCGGTAGGCTTCAAGCGCACTTACTGCTTGAACCATCGCCTGCGGATTCGCCAGGCCAATGTCCTCGCTGCTCGCCGCGATGAGGCGGCGAATAAAGGTCATCGGGTCCATGCCGAGCTTCTCTACGGCGTACAGGAACCAGAACAGCGCCGCGTCGCTGGAGCCGCGAATGCTTTTGTGAAAGGCAGACAGCACGTCATACTGCGTAGACTCGTCTGCCTTGACAATCGGGCGGCGAATGGATTCCTCCGCGACTTCCAGCGTCACGTGAACCGTGCCGTCTGCCAGCGGAGGCGTCGTAAGCGCCGCCAGTTCCAGCGCGTTCAAGGCGCGGCGGATATCGCCGTTCGCCATGGACGCGATGTGATCCAGCGCAGCTTCGTCTACCTGAAGCTGCATATAGCCAAGCCCCTTGTCCGCATCGCCCAAAGCGCGGCGCATGGCAGCCAGCGAATGCTCCTGGGTCAGCGCTTCAAGCTGAAACAACGTAGAACGGCTCATCAAGGCGCCGTTCACGTAGTGAAAGGGATTTTCGGTCGTGGCGCCAATAAACACGATCGTACCCTTTTCCACCGCAGGCAGCAACGCATCCTGACGTGAGCTGTTAAAACGGTGCACCTCATCGAGAAACAGGATGGTTTTTTTCCCATACATGGATTTATTCGTTTGTGCACGGTCAATGACTTCCCTTACGTCCTTCACAGATGCTTCAACTGCATTCAGACGGACGAAATCCCCTTGCGTATGCTGCGAGATAATATGCGCCAGCGTTGTTTTACCGCATCCCGGCGGTCCGTATAGTAAAATAGAGGAAACCTGGTCTGCCTCTATTGCTCTTCGCAGCAGCTTACCCGGTCCAACGACGTGCTCCTGTCCAATATATTCATCCAGCGAGGTCGGACGCAGACGATCCGCAAGCAACCGATTGCTTGGCGTCGATTCCTGGGAATATGAAAATAAGTCCATTTCATTCACTTCCTTATGGTTATATGAACGAATACCTCTTAAAAAACATTCTTTATCGTATTCCCTCATACAGTTAAAAACCTGAAAATTCAAATCATCAATTGTATTGAAACGAGTTGAACCGCCTCTATTCTACCATAACCGCTAACAAGTTGCAGATAGCATGGTCATGGCACATCTGTATACCTGCAAGTCTGCCGCGCACAATAAGAAAGAACAGCCAAGGACGAAAGATAAATTCCATGGCTGTTCCCAGAATAGTGTACTTCTACTTCCATAACATCCACTACAACGGTGAACGGTAGCTTGAGTATTAGTACAAACGATTTTCTACTGTGATTTTCCTTACTCCGGCTGCTTCTGTACATAACTTGGAAGTGCACCGTCATGCATGAGCCACAGCTCATGCAGCGCACGAGTACATCCCACATACAACAGCTTGGCATCCCAGGCCAGCTCTCCATAATGCTCATGGTCAGCATCCGCTACAATGACTGCATCGAACTCCAACCCCTTGGAGAGATACACAGGCAGAACGGACAAGCCGCCCTCATATTGCTGTTTACCGCCGTCAATCAGATTTACGTCCAGCCCAGCATGTATGAAAACCTCATGAAGTTCTACAGCCTCTTTTAAGGTACGTGTCAGCACGGATACAGTGCGATAATCCTTGGAGGAAAGCTCTTTGAGAGCGGTAAGCAAATGCTGTTCACGTCCGGATGTGTCATAAGATTCGGTACGCACCGGATCGCCACTACGAAATACCGGAACTGCTGTAATGCCGCCGCGAACTCCCTGCTCCAAAATTGTATTTGCAAATTCTATAATTTCTAGGGTTGATCTGTAGCTTCGAGTCAGTGCAAAATACGCCGTATGTTCTGGCGCAAAAAGAGAGCTCATTTCCTCCCACGCATGTACGCCACGGTATTCATGAATCCCCTGCGATAAATCGCCAAGTATTGTAAAGGAATGTCCTTTTACGAACAAATCCAGCAATGCGATATGAAAAGGCGAAAAATCCTGCGCCTCATCAATGACCACATGGTCAAAACGCTGAGACGATTCTACCTCATGAATCAGCACGTGGAGATACACCAAGGCAGTCAAATCCTCTTCGCGGATCACCTGATTTCGCAGGTCCGACTGTGTAGTCTTGAAAATAGCAGCCGGCAAAGAAGCCTTCATCTCCGCAGCCGTTTCTGCGGGTAATCCTTTGGCTGCCTGAAAAAGCTGCTTGTAAAGCGTCAGTGCGTCGTATTGAGGCCATTTTTTAGCATATGCCTTTTCTCGAGTCCCTGCTTTTTTCTTACGCTCCTTGAGCGCAGCCGCCGAAGGCGATTTTTTCAGCTCCATTTCAATCCAGCGATGGACTCTTGCAAGCACTCGCTCCTTCCGCTTCGCGAGCGGATATGGCTTGTATTCCTCATTGAACCAATTCAAAATCTCAGCTCGCGGCAGCACCGCCCCATCCCAGGGTGAAAAGTCGCCTGCCGGTACCGAGATAGGCTCCAGCCGCTCCACAAATGCCTGAAGCAGCTTCATAAAGTGAACCGAACCTTTGAATCGTCCCGGCGCCTCGTCCATAGACTTCGTCCGTAGGCTGCCGCTCTCAAACCAATAAGATAACGTTTCGGCAGGGTCCGCCAGAGGTAAATCCAGCCCCAACAAATGGAGCGCCCAGTCCGCAAATGTACTTTGCTGAATATTTCCGACCCCCAGCTCTGGAAGTACATCTGAAATATAATCGAGAAACATATGGTTCGGCGCGAAAATGACCATCTTGTCCGCCGACACTTGATCCTTGTATTGATAAAGCAAAAATGCGAGACGATGCAGCGCTACCGTCGTCTTGCCACTTCCCGCTACCCCCTGAATAACGAGGGCTGTATTTTTGGCCGCGCGGATGATCTGATCCTGCTCGGCCTGAATGGTAGATACGATATCCCGTAAACGGTTATCCTTGTTCTCTCCCAAACGGTAAACGAGAAATTCATCGGAAACGGCAGGCCCATCGCTTTCACGATTGTATGTATCAGCTACCCGTTCCAGAATTCTTTTACGGATGACAACGTTGCGTTTCAGATACACCAAGCCCTCAATCGTTCCCTCGGGAGCCTCGTAGGACGCGGTTTCTTCACCACCTGTAAACGAATAAAACAAGCTGGCAATCGGCGCACGCCAATCAATCACAAGCGGATACGCCGATGTCTCTTCACGCTCCACTCCGACTTTACCGATATACAGCGGCTTACGCTGCCCTCTGCCACGCTCGTCAAAATCCATGCGTCCAAAATAAGGCTCCTGTGAGCTTTTGGCCAAAGCCTGACGTTTTTCCTCCCGCGCAGATTCCAGCACTTGCTCCGTAAAGTCATGTCCGGTGTATACCGGCGTATTACGAAGCTGTTCCAATCTCCGATCAATTTCCTCCATAGCAAGCGACAGCCTGTGCTGTTCTTCTTGATAGGCACTTTGAAACTCATTCTCCATTTCAGTTACCTCCTAAGAATATCAAGTCTCGATTTCTGCATCTTTTTCACTTGCTCGACACAAAAAAAGGAAAGTAAGCGTAACACATTTAACCACAAAAATCCAATCTTATTTCCCAATACGCTTATTTTATATACGAAAGACCTCTTATTAAAACACAAACTAATGGATTACCCAGATATGGAGCTTTGCCGCAGCAGCGGAGCGGGTGATTTGAATCCGAATATTAACGATATGGTTGCTTTGATATAAAAAACACCCCTTACAGCAGTAGGTTTTACGAATTAACCTGTCTGTTGTAAGGGGAACATATCACTTTGCGGACAGCCCTTTTTCATTAAAATGGGTCGGGTAGACATAAATATTCCAACATGATTGTAACTGCCAGTAAATCAGCGGAGCCACCAGGACTAACATTTTTTTGCACAAAATCATCGTTCATTCGATGGATCATGGCGACACCTCTCTCTGACAAGATACCGCCCGCCTCTAGCACCTGCCTGGCATATTCCTGGACATAGGTTAGCATCTCCCTATCGTGTCTACCAACGACATTCGTATCTTCGTTGACAACCATCAGTTGTAACAGGGTTTGAACACAAATATCATTCACATGGTATCGTTGCGATGACCTCAACTCACGATAAACGGGCAGAGCATACTCTCGCACGGTGGGAAAGCCTGCTTCCACCTCACCACGTATGCCCATCATACCCCACTCTTTATACAACCGTTCGCCGACCGTTAAGCCTGTTGATTTTTTCAGGGATGCAAGCTCACTCGCACATAAACCTTTGGTCATCTGAGCAATGGTCTCACAAATGATTTGTTCATCCAGCCTGCTGGCAGCTGCTCGTGTCGTGTAACAATACGCAGCAGCAGCACATATAATTCCTAACGAAAAAATAAGTCCTTTATGTGTGTTCACCCCGCCTGTTGCGGTAAACATAGCCTGTTCGGCTTCCTGTCCCAAGGGGCGTAGATTCGCAAATAGTATACGGAGATCCTCTCCATGAAAGGAACTTCCCGCCTTTGCACATCTTTCAAAGTAGCCGGAAAGTGCGGCCGCACTAGACATAAACGTAAAGAAGTCCATATCCTTGTGAGCACCACGATTAAACCGATCTACCAGTCCCGGCTTTGGGCTGGCAGAGACCTCTGTTAACAGCGCAAGGACAGCTTGTTGACCAAGAGGAATGACCATACTAACAACCTTCTTCTCTGGATTTTTTAATGATGATGAACGATCATGCTCGTTTGACTACTTGATGCTTTCGCTTATAACCGTCCACCAGTGCTTTGATAGCTTCCAGCAATTCGGGAAGTGCATGTGCTCTGCTCCGTCCACAACCATGCGCAGCCTGGTCGCACAGGAGACATTTTCGCTTGCCCAAGCCAAGTTCATCTCTGGAGATTGCCCTTTCATTGAGTCCAATCACATCCAGATCCAGTAATCTTCCTAGTGGATGCCCATCTTCAATCGCAATGACCAACCTTTTCAATATTCGTGCATCTGCCTGAACGGGAACATATGCTTCTGGGCCTGTTAGCAGATCATACGCTTCACAGTGCAGCGGTGTCATTTGGTTCACCGCCAGCTGACTCATCAAGATACGATAGCCTTCATGAAAAACGTATTTACTAGTTGGAGAGGACTTCTGTGGTCCCGGGATATTGATCGTCATGCTGATCAGAGGTACCGTGTACCTGCTGATCAGTTGTCTTTGTCTATCTGCCCGGTTTTCGCGTGCCTGTAGCATTTCTTCAAGGGTGACCACCTCATACGGATACATGTTATGACATCTCCCTGATACGCCTGATGATTTCTCCAGCTTTCACTGACAATAAAAACTGATAGGTCGTGTCCGGTACAAGCTGCTTCACTTTATCCATTTGACCGAGACGGATATATTTGCGGACCGCAGAGGCGCTGATTGCCTCACCTTCCCATAGCAGTCGCGGTATTTCCTCCACGTCGATTCCAACGGAAGGCAGTAATTTTTTCATGCTCGTGTTGTACCTGCGGGTCAAGACACAGCTTGGCTCCTGACCGATATACCGTTTTTGAATATTTAGCAACGGAGCTATATACTGGCTAAATATTTTTAAATCTAGTGATATATGCGTACTTGCTGCCTCTTCATCATTTTTGAGGAAGTAAGAAGGAAACGTTGCGCCTGAGATAATATAGTCTTTGCCTTTGTGCAAGACCACATTGGCTAAATGTCTCACGCCTTCTTCCACTAGTCTGTATCTGACATCTGAGGGAAAAATGGATCGGTCCTCCCAGACTACAAAAAGATGTACCTTTTCCCAAACCGCCGCTGCATGCTCGATTAAGTGCAGATGTCCAAGTGTGAATGGATTACAGTTCATGACAATCGCAGCCGAAGGCACGGGGTCCCCCGATTCCTGCAAAAGCTCTTGCTGATACTGCCTGACACCATCCCATCGGTTTTCCAACAAAACCGCCTTGGAGGATTCCTCCACGATTGGATAAAAGCCGAGATCCTTGAAAATTTGTTTATTTACTGGTTTGGTATAAATAAACAGGTGATCCCTTCCCCTCCTGTATTCTTCATTTACTAAATGGCTAACGATTTGTGCCGATAGCCCCTGGTCTTTATAAGCTTCATCCACAGCAATGCACTTTAGTACACTGCCTGAAAAGGAACCTGTAGCGGCAATGTTGCTGCCATCTACAATTTCCATCGTATATTCAATTTGATGGTCTATTCTAAGACCTTGGCGCTTAAGGAAATCGCGAAGCTTTCTTTGAGCGTCTTCAGAGGTTGGATTTAAAATCTCTTCACGCAAATGTTCCATCCACATAGCCATAATGATCACCATTTTTCTGCATGGAAGTCAGAATAAGTATGAATGACGCATCCCACACTCTGCAAGCGAAAGGATAGGATGCGCATCCTGTTTATTTGTTCTGAAAAGACAATGTCTTTATTTTCTTACAACACCGCTTTGTTCTGCGACGATTTTTACTGCTTTACTAACTGCTGAGCTTACTCTTTTGTCAATCGCATCTGGAACGATATAGGTATCATCAAGCTCCTCATCTGTCACCAGATCTGCGATGCTTCTGGCTGCCGCTAATTTCATTTCCATCGTGATGTCCGTGGCTTTGGCATCAAACGCGCCTCTAAAAATACCGGGGAATGCCAGCAGGTTATTGATTTGGTTGTGAAAATCCGATCTGCCGGTCGCAACAATTCTTGCTCCGCCTTTGTGTGCTTCCTCCGGCAAAATTTCCGGAATCGGATTGGCAAGGGCAAAAATGATGCTTTCATTGCTCATGGTTTGCACCATTTCTGTTGTCATCACATCTGCAACCGATAAGCCGATAAAGATGTCCTTGCCTTTGATGACTTCTGCCAGGCTGCCTGTTTCTTTATCACGATTTGTCAGCTTGGCGATTTGCTGCTGAGGCTCATTGAGAGAGGTGTCGCCTTCGACCAAGGCACCATTCATATCGCAGAGGACTATACGCTTCGCTCCTGCAACAAGCAATAGCTTGGCGGTGGCAATCCCCGAAGCTCCTGCTCCATTGATGACGATGCGCACATCCTCTATTTTTTTGCCCACAAGTTTCAAGGCATTAAATAACCCTGCAAGCACAGCAACTGCCGTTCCATGCTGATCATCATGATAAACCGGGATGTTCAGTTTTTCTTTTAATTTGTCTTCAATATAAAAGCATTCTGGCGCCTTGATGTCTTCAAGATGAATGCCTCCAAAACCTGGGGCGATCACTTCAACCGTGCGCACAAACTCGTCTGGATCAGTGCTGTCGATACAGATGGGGAACGCATTCACCCCACCAAATTCTTTGAGCAGCAAGGCCTTGCCCTCAATGACGGGCAGCCCTGCCTCAGGACCAATATCCCCCAGACCCAGCACGGCTGTCCCATTCGTCAGAATCGCCACGGTGCTCCCTTTAATCGTGTATTCATAGGCTTTGCTCTTATCTTTGGCGATTTCCTTGCATGGCTCGGCAACGCCAGGTGTATAAGCTATCGCTAAATCCTGTTTACTTACGACCGGTACTGTCCCCGTAATCTCCAGCTTACCGTTTCTTACGCGGTGTGCCTGTAAGGCGGCTTCTTTTATACTCATAAGTTTGTTTGTACTGAGCAGCTGCTCAATACTTCCTCCTCTTGGTTTATAATTTTAGCGTCCTTGTTTCACTTGACGAATGACATCAATTACGGAACCATCACGATATTTGATCACACCCACAATTTTATCCTCCCATTGAATCGGCTCTGGTTTGCCGACAATCCGCGTAGCCTTCTCTTGCAGCTCTTCGATCGTAAAGACAGGAAGCTTGGCGGCTTTGAAGCTAGCCAGGAGATCCTGGCGGAGAGGGTTCACCGCGATGCCCTGATCGGTAACCAGTACGTCAACCGTATGACCTGGCGTGATAATGGTATTTACACGATCAAGAATAGCAGGCATTCTTCCGCGAATCAGCGGAGCGACGATGATGGATACTGCAGCGCCTGCGGCAGTGTCGCAGTGTCCGCCGGAAGCTCCACGGATGACCCCATCGGACCCGGTAATTACGTTCACATTAAAATTCAGATCAATCTCGAGCGCACTCAGCACAACAACATCCAGTTGGTGAGCAGCGCAGCCTATATTTTCAGGGCTTGCATAATATTCCGCACAAATTTGTTGATGGAATTTGTTCTTTCTCAGCGATTCTACGGCACGCAGGTCGAAGCTCTGCACGTCCAAAAGCTTTTCAATCAATCCTTCTTCATGCAGGTCAACGATTTGTTGGGTAATACCACCCAGCGCAAAGCTTGCTTTGATATTGGCGGCAAGCATTTTTTCCCGCAGAAATCTGGTCGTTGCCAGTGCAGTACCCCCGGAGCCGGTTTGCAATGAGAATCCATCCACGAAATATCCGGATGCTTCAATCACATCTGCCGCATTTTTGGCAATTAACAGTTCCTTCGGATTCTTCGTGTAACGGGTAGCCCCTGAGACAATCCCCTTCTGATCACCGATACGATCCACGACGACCACATAATCCACCTGGGTTTCAGGAATCGCGAATGGAGTGTTCGGATAGGAGACCAAATTGTCAGTGATCATCACAACATTGCGCGCATACTGTGCATCTACCATGGCATAACCCAGGGAGCCGCATGCCGATGGAGCTTCGTTTACACTGGAAGTTCCGTTTGCATTGCCGTATGCATCGCAAGAAGGAGCGCCCAAAAAGGCTACGTCAATCGGGCATTCCCCTGATGCAATCGCTCTTGCGCGACCACCGTGAGAGTTAATCGTCACCGGAATATCAAACCATCCGTAGGAATATGCCTGAGCCAGCTCGCCTCTAAGGCCACTGGTCTCGATTCTGCGGATGACACCGTTTCGCACATGCTCTACCAACGGCGCATGAATATCCGTCAAGGAGCTGGCTGCCAGGACAAGATCACGAATACCCATTTGGGCGATTTTATCAATAACCATATTCACGATAAAGTCCCCGTTGCGGAAATGGTGATGGAACGAGATCGTCATCCCATTACGCAAGCCCGTAGCTTCAATGGCTTTCTCCATCGAATCCATGATTTTGTTTTTGGCAGGATTTCGCTGGCGGTCTTTTAACCGCTCTGTATTTTTAAATTGTCCGTAAGTCGATTTGCGATCAAAGGGAGTTATCGCATCAAGTCCCTCAATAGCTACAGGAATTTCTCTCCCAGCACCGTTTAACATAACATTCACCTTACTCTATATTTATTTTTGCCGCTTCCGCCAGATCAAGTACTCTACGTGCACGTTCTACAATCGGACGGTCAATCATTTTACCGTCGAGACTGATCACACCCGAGCCTTTTGCCTCCGCTTCGAGACTGGCCTCGATGATCCGCTTTGATTTTTTGATCTCTGCTTCTGTTGGCGTATAGATGCGATTTACAATCTCGATCTGACGTGGATTAATAATGGATTTGCCATCAAAGCCTAGCTGTTTGATCAGCTTCACCTCGCCCGCGAAGCCCTCCTCATTATTTACATCCGAGTAGACTGTATCGACAGCAGCAATGCCAGCAGCTCTGGCTGCAAATAATATAAGGCTTCGTGCTGTCAGCAGCTCAATGCCTTCTGGCGAGCGTGTTGTCTTCAGGTCTGTAACAAAATCCTCCGCTCCAATGGCGATGCCGATAAGCCGCTTGCTGGCAACCGCAATTTGCGCCGCGTTCAATGCGCCCTTGCCACTCTCAACCGCTGCAAAAAGCTTGATTGTCCCTTGCTCCATGCCGATCTTTTGTTCAATTTCGGTAATCAATTCATCCGCCTCAATCACGTCATCGGCGGTCTCCGTTTTTGGCAATCGAATGGCAGTTGGCTTCGCTCGCACAATCGCTTCAAAATCGTCTCTGCCATACGGCGTATTGAGTGGGTTTACCCTGACCAGCACCTCGATGCCTCCGAAATCAAAGGTTTTCAAAGCCTGGTAAACCAGCAAACGTGCCGCATCTTTTTCGTATAGGGAAACGGAATCCTCAAGGTCGATCATAATCGAATCTGCCCCATAGATATGGGCGTCCCGGATCATCCCTGGGTTATTCCCTGGAACATACAACATGGTCCTTCTCAGTTTCTGCATCTATTCCGCCTCCCATGGTCGGCAGTCGCCCTCGACCACTCTGCTTACGGCTGTCATTACTCTAGCCTTAATGGCGCAATCCAGTGCGCCTTTATCATTCGCGCGGATATACGCATGCTCAATGCCCATTTCTTGTAATGTTTCGAGAATCACTTTGCGAATCTGGTTCCCAAACTGGTTCTCTACTGTACTTTTCAACTCGATTTCAATACCCTTCGTCCCGTTCGGCTCGATGGAAATCATAATATCGCTTGATTCCAGTGTACCGGCCATGCCTACTTGCTGAATAATCAATGTCTACACCTCTTTTGCCAATTGGATGGTAGTTAATCCCCATCTTCAGGATTGCAAAACCTTATAAATCATTTGTGCCATATCTGAACCTGCTACAGGCTTACACATGTATTCATCAATGATCAATCTCTCCTTGTATGTCACCACAAGATCCTCGACGTAACCGGTAATCAGGATGATCTTCATACTTGGGTTGATTACCTTGATACGTTCAGCCAATTCCGTACCCGTCAGATAAGGCATGGCCTGATCCGTAATGACCAGATCGTAATGGTTTGGGGACTTTTCGAACCGTTGCAATGCTTCCACACTGTCTGATTCTGTCTCAACATGGAAACCATACAATTCCAGTCCTTTTCTCATCGCTTTCAATACTCGCTGTTTATCATCGACCAAAAGGATGCGCTTTTGTTCAGTAAATACAAGGTTCTTATTTATCTCTGTCTCTTTTGCTACAAACTCCGTTTTCGGCAGATACACCGTAAACGTACTACCCTTGCCCAGCTTCGAATCCACGGTAATGAATCCTTGATGTTTTTCGAGAATGCTTTGGACGATATACAATCCAAGCCCCGTACCCTCTCCTGTCGGTTTGGTTGTGAAAAAAGGATCAAAGATTTTCTGCAAGGTGTCATCACTCATCCCTCTACCCGTATCCGAGACAGATAAAGTAACGTAATCGCTGACTTCCAGGACGTTCTCGCGGATTTTTTTTATCTCTTGTAAGGGAATGGTATCCAATATGATTTTTAGTTCGCCACCGGTTGTTTTCATTGCTTGGTAGGCATTGTTGCACAGGTTCATAATGACTTGATGAATCTGTACTTTATTTGCAAAAATTACGGCTGAATCTACCCGTTTTTTGAATACAGCATTCACTTTGGGCGAGAGGAAGGATTTTATGAGTCCCAGTGCCTCTTTGACCTGCTCTTCAACTTTGACCGGAGCGTTTTTCTTGACCTTTCCACTCTCCAGCCGGCTCAATAGCAGGATTTCCTCGATTATCAATCTTGCTTTCTCGGAAGCATCATAAATCTCACTTACGTAATCATAAATTTCTTCAGTAGGTTCTATCCTGCTAAGCAGAATTTCTGCATAGCCTCTGATGGGAGTTAGCAAATTATTAAAATCATGGGCAATTTCCCCTGATATCGTACCGATCAACTGTAGCTTCTGCGAGTGCTGCAATTGTAGGTCTTTTTTTCTCAACAGCTCGTTTTTGTTATTCAGTTCCCGCAAATACCTCGTCTCGTATTCAAGAGCCTCTTTATTTTTCTTCGTCCTCATGATGATATAAACGGCACAAGCCAACGTCAGGACGATCATTGAAAAAATCTCAATGGTTTTAATTCTATTTTTTTCAATCGGTTCTCTCACATCATCGTAGTTCATGGCGGCGGCTACCACCCAAAACGAGTCACCGAGATGAAAACGGGAAAATGCCTCGATCTTTTTCGTCTTGGTATAGAATTCGTCACCCCACCAATACGAATCGTAGAAAGCTGAGCCTTGTTCCTGGGTAAGCTGCATTTTGAACAGTTTCTCCAGGTCGCGGTAATCAAGCCCCGGGTATTTGGCCTTAATCGCTGAGAGCGATAACCCGATATTTGCTTCGCTCGGGTGCATGAGATAGTAGCCTTGCTGATCCTTGACATGGATATAACCCTTGGTCCCCACACGAATCGGCTTCAACAGCTTCTCATACACAGCGTTTAGATTTACCACACTGATGAGCGCACCTTGAAATTTCCCATCGAGATAAACAGGCTGAAACAGATGCACAATGTAATTACCTTTACTTTCCATCTTAGCGCTTGCAATGAATGGTTTTTTTTCTCGCAGCACCCTTTGTATATCATTCTTGATTAATTCATAGGCTTTAATCGTATCCGTATGATTGCGCTTGGGAAAAGTGTGTACTATTTTCCCCTCCAGGTTCACCTGGCTAACCCGATAGATGCTATCTTTTTTGGCGGCATAATAAGCAGACAGGTTTTCGTCAATCACAGCTTCATTCTTATTTGCTATGGCGAGCGACATCTGCCGGTTGCCCGTCAATATTTGCAGCGTGTGCATTTGCTCATCGAAAAAGGATTCAATTGACGTGCTGTTTAACTTGGCAATCGTTAGCAATTGCTGCTGCTGCTGTTCAATTACGGTACGTTCTCCGTCCATATACGAGCCGTAGGCCATCCACAGCAGAACTAGAAAAGAAATCGGAAGCGCTAGCATCGTGATGAATGAAAAATGGCTTCGAAAATGAAACAGTATCTCTCTTTGAAATCTCATCCTGTTTTACCATCTCCATCGAGCTACTAGCCCATGAGTCCCTAGTGCTAGGCTAGTTCGCTTCCGATTATATCAGCTATTCACGTTCGTCTACTAAATAGTGTCTCAAGACAACTTCATTGTAATGACAAGATCTTAAAGTATCCTGTCAAATTATTAATTTTTTTTAAGATTTCACTCCCTTAGTGTGTAATATATCGCAGCAGGAAAATAGCAAGTGTTACCGTTGCTGCACCACCGAGACGTGTGGATACCTGGGCAAATGGCATGAGTCCCATTCTATCGGCTGCAGAAAGGATCGCAACATCCCCTGTTCCACCTTGACTGCATCGAGTAGAAGTAATAATCGCAGCTTCAACCGGATACATTTTCATCCACTTACCAGCAAAATAGCCACCCACAACCACGGTTAATACAGTTACAAAAATGGTGATGAAATAAGCAGGGCTAATTACAGAAATCAGTGCCTCCCATGGTGTTTTAGCAACACCTACCGCAAGCAGGAGCGGGTATGTTACGGCGATAACAAAGAAACGCTGCATTTGTTGCGCTCCGTCTTCAAGGAATTTTGGCAACCAACCAAAATATTTTGCCAGGAATGCCGCAAAGAGCATTACGATCGGACCAGGCAGGCCAATAAACTCAGCCGCTAAGATACCTACCATGAAGAATCCAATAGCTAAAATGGCTCCGGCAGCCATTTGGTAAAGATCAAGTGGTTTTTTGTTTTTATCCTCTGCAAGTCCCAGAACATCGCTATCCCCTGTTTTGAGTAGCGTGCCGTTACCTGTAAGTTCTGGTTTTCTATCTCCCAGTTGTTTCAACAAGCCTGCCAGGATAATAGCACACAAGCTACCCAACATGACCGCAGGAATAACCATGGCAAATTGTTCACCTTGGGTCGAACCTAAAATTTGGCTGTAGCCGATAGAGAGTGGAATCGCACCTTCACCAACGCCTCCCGCCATGATAGGAACTAGGATGTAAAACAAGGTATCATACGCAGGAATTCCCAAAGCCACACCTGTAAGCAAACCGACGCCTGTTCCGAGAATGGATCCGATCGTCAAAGGGACAGCCAAGCGAACGACCGCTTTTATCATGAGTTCCCGGTTCATACCAAGAATACTACCAGCGATAACAATTGCGATGTACACATACAGGAAATTGGTATTATCCATAAAGACAGTAACGGAATCAATGGCTGACTGCGGGAGAAGATGAGCATACACCATGTAAGAAGGAACAAACGTTGCCATAATTGCAGCGCCCCCGATATCCTTTAGAACAGGGATTCGTTTTCCAATTTCCGCCAAAATAAAACCGTACAATACCATGACAGATACAGCCCCGGGCATATCATTACCGAGCTTTCCGTAGTTCATCAGCAAGTAGACAACAGCCATAAACGGGATGTAAAGGCCTACAGGAATGACACCTCCAATCTTGTAATTCAACACCTTTTGCCATTTGGAATTTGTTCGTGGCTGTAGCTTAAGCTCTGCGGCTTCTTGTAGATTATTAGTGACCACTTGATCGCCTCCTTGAGATCAATCTGCGTTTTATCCTCGAATCAATCGCTAACCCAGGTATTTAAAAGATTTGTAGTAGAACGTTTTTTCACTCATTGGATGATTCGAGATAACTATATTGTAAAAAGCAAATCTTAAAGTATCCTGATTAATCCTTAAATGTTTTTAAGAACCATGCGATAAAATTATGTCAGCGTTTTCAATACAAAAAAACTACAGTTGACTCATTTACTAAAACAGCTTGTTCAGTATTTTGCATAATTCGATTCCCAACGCTCGTAAGTACAATATATAAAGTTATGTACTCCCCCTTGTTTCCAAATTAAGGGTGGTTAGAGAAATAATTAGTCGTAGAAAAAAAGCCCCCCCGAGTCCATCGGCGTGCTTTCAAGAGAACGTATACAATTGGATAGAATTATATAGTTAATCTATCTTTCAACGGAAAAACGATATCCGATTCCCCAGACGGTTTTGATATATTTCGGATTAGTGGGATTTTCCTCAATTTTGGTCCGCAGATGTCTGATATAGACCATAATCGTATTATTATCGACAACCGTATCTTTCCAGATGTTTTGATATAGCTGTTCTTTCGAAAAGACCTGATTAGGATGCTCCATAAAAAATTTCATGAGTTGTAATTCTTTTGATGACAACGCAATTTCCTGATTATTTTTATGAAACGTATAGGTATGATGATTGAATAGAAATGGTCCCAATGCAATGCGTGAGGCTTGTTGTTTTGATTCCTGCAGCTGGCGAAATCTTTTAATCTGGTTCTTTACCTGAGCACAAAGCACAGGAGGACTAAATGGCTTGGTAATATAGGCATCTGCCCCAAGTCCAAGTCCAATGATCTGATCTGTGTCTTCTTTTTTCCCGCTCAGAAAAATGATCGGCGTATGGATGCCCATATTGCGCGTTTGACCAAGCACATCATAGCCATCAATATTTTCCATCATAATGTCCAGGATGACGAGATCGAACGGCTCCTCGCTAATCATCCGCATGGCTTCCATGCCGTTTTCAGCCTGAAGCACAACCATTCCGTCGCCTTCAAGAACCGTTTTAATCAATTTTCTGATTGCGTTCTCATCATCAACAACCAATACTCTCGGTTTGCTCATTCTTGACCCCATCCCTCTCTAAAAGTCCTCCTACAAAAGCCCTTTTTAACAATACAAAAAAACATCACTTTTTAGTCTAGCATCATTTTAGCCAACTCTATATGTTGTATGTCATATAGCCTCAAAAAAACTAATTCCTTGTTAAATATCTTATTAGAACCTTTTCATTAATATTTTGGAAAAATCAATCCGTCCCACTTGTTGTTGTGAGTGGAGCATCTCCGCCTGTTTTCATCTTATGTATGGACCTTTGCCGCAGCAGCGGAGCGGGTGATTTGAATCCAGAGAAGCGGAGCGTTCGCGTTCGCGTTCGCCTTTGCCTCTGAATTCCACCCCTGCTCTTATTTACAATCAAGGGGATTTCAGAGGCAACAGCGATCGGAGGATCAAATCACACGCGAAGCAGCCTCTAATGCTCCATACTCCTCTCCCCCATCTCCACAAACTGCTTTTGAGCCAGCTCGCGGTATACCTGGTGGGACTCTATTAACTCGGCATGAGTCCCTGCACCTGTCACCTTGCCCTTGTCCAACACAATAATCTGATCGGAGTGAACGACCGTAGACAAACGGTGAGCGATAACAATCGTCGTTCGTCCCTCCATCAAATTCGCCAGCGCCTTTTGTACCTCATGCTCGGATGAGCTGTCCAAACTGGAGGTAGCCTCATCCAGCATGAGAATGTCGGGGCTGCGAAGAAGCGCACGCGCAATGGCAATCCGTTGACGCTGCCCGCCGGACAGCTTCATTCCTCGTTCCCCTACTTCAGTGTCATAGCCTTGAGGCAAATCCATAATAAACGTGTCCGCATATGCCATCCTGGCTGCTTGTCTTACTTCTTCCAAATCAGCTTCCCGTCCCAATCCATACGTGATATTATCTCTGACTGTTCCGGACATCATTGAGCTTTCCTGCGACACATAACCGATTTTGGAGCGCCAGGAGGATAATGTATATGACGATATCGGATCATCTCCATAACAGATTTCTCCGGTATTTGGTACATAAAAGCGCTCCAACAATGAAAACAAGGTCGATTTTCCACTCCCGCTCGGACCTACAAATGCTGTCGTACGGTTAGCTGGAATGACCAAATTTGCGTTATGAAGAACCTCTTCCCCTTCGGTATAGGAAAAAGCAACATCATGCAGCACAATATCCCTGCTCTCTTTTGCCGCTTCCAGCTTCAATTCCAATGGCTCCTCTTCATGATCCAAAATACTCTGAATCCGCTCAGTAGCTCCAACCACCTTTTGCAAACGTGAGTACAAGGTCGTGAATTGGGCCATCGGTGTAATTACCTGAAACAGTAGCAAAATAAAAGCCACTAAATCCCCGGCAGTCAGCATACCCGATGCTACTCGTACGCCACCTACACCCAAAATAATGACCAGTACTGCGGTTAGCAGAAAAGTAGAAATAGGACCTACAAGGGCCAAAATGCGGGATTCCTGTAGGCCAAAGCGGAACATCCGGTAGATGCGATCCTCCCCGGCCTTGGCTTCTCTGCTTTCCGTTCCGTAAGCCTTCACCAGCCTAATTTCACCTATAACCTGGCTCAGCACTGAGGTCAGATCTGCCATCTCGTCCTGCTGCTTTTTGGAGATGCGATACATTTTCCGCCCTACAGGAAACAAAATAAGAGCAGTTAGCGGAACAATCGTCAGAATAATGAGCGTCATAACCCAATCCAGATAAAATAACAGCGCAATACCGCCAATAATTGCAATCACATTAGAAATCAGATTGACAAGATACTCTGTAATAAGGTTCATAATCAGGCTTGTATCATTGGTGACACGACTCATCGTATCTCCTGACCGATTCCGGTCAAAGTACGGGATGGGGAGAGACAAAATTTTATGCCATAAGCGTTTGCGCAAATTAGCCACAATTTTGTGCCCCGCAAAGTTCAGCATATAAATAGAAACCGCCGAAGCCACTGCTTGAAGCACAAAAGCCCCAAGCAAACCAAAAATGACCATACGATTCAGTGAAGAAAAGGTCAAACCGTCGATCAATCCCTTGGTCATCAGCGGTACAATTAAACCGGCAACTGTCTGAACGAGGGTCAGAATCATGGCAATGATGAGAATGGCCTTGGGTGGGTGTGCACTCGCAATTAATTTGATAAACCGACCCATGCCGGCCTTATTGGGTCTTTTAGTCGGCTTTTCCTGCTTCCAGTCCTGTTGTTCATCTTGCTGTAAATGATGCTCATTTTCCATAAACCATCAACCTCGCTTCCGAATCTGACCATGCTTGTCCAAACAACAACACCCGCGCTCTGCGCGGGTATGAACAGTACATCCTATCTTCGATTTTACTATACCAATGAATGAAGCACAAAGTTAGCTACAAACAGTACAGAAATGATATACAGAGCGACAGGCACTTCCTTGCCGCGTCCTGCTGCCAGCTTGGCAACAGGGTATGCAATAAAACCAAATGCCATCCCGTCTACAATGCTGTAAGTAAAAGGCATCATCACCATGATCAGAAATGCAGGAAACGCCTCGGTAAAATCACCAAAATCCATCTCACGTACATTTTGCACCATCAGCCCGCCAATAATGATTAACACGGGAGCAATCGCGCTATCAGGAATATAAGCCAGCAGCGGAATACAGAAGAACGTGGCCCCGAATAATATAGCAGTTACTAGCGGTGTTACGCCCGAACGTCCCCCTGCTGCAATACCCGCTGTCGATTCCGCCGCAGCTACCGCCGGACTGCTGCCTAAAATACCGGCAAAAATATTGGTCACCGCCAATACACGCAAGCTATTCTTAAAGGTGTCCGGTCTTCCAATCATGTTGGTCTGCGCAGTAATCATACCAATATTCTCAAATAGCACAATAAGCAGCAAAAGAAAAACAGCGATCCAGAAGGCAACCGAAGCGATACCTGAAAAGGACAGCTCTCCAAACAATTGCCCATACTGCCGCACGGTTTCAGACGTTCGCACCGTACTTGTCGGCTCTACAGCTCCCAGCACGTAAGCCAGCCCCGTTCCCGCCAAAATACTGATCAGCAGCCCTCCTTGAACGTTACGGACAAACAACACAATAGCGAGCAGCAACGTTACACAAGCCGTGATCACCTTAGGGTCATTAAAATGACCGATGGCCACAAAGGTCGTTTGATGAGCAATCACGATACCGCTTTTTTGCAATCCGATAAAGGTTAAAAACAAGCCAATTCCTACCGTAATTCCGTGCTGTAAATTATGGGGTATTGCCTGGCTAATCAGCTTGTACAAAGATGTAAATGCTACAACGGCGAATAAAAGCCCTGTGACGGTAACCACCATTAATGCTTCCTGCCAGTTCAGCTTCATCGAATGTACGAGCGTATAAGTGAAAAACGCATTAATCCCCATCCCTGGCACAACGACTATAGGAGATTTTCCACCAAAAGCCATCAGCAGACAGCCGATAATGGACGTGAGCAGTGTACCGAGCATCGCCCCTTGCAGGGGAATCCCGGCATCCGCTAAAATGGTCGCATTGACCATCACAATATATACAACGGAAAAATAAGAAATGGCACCGGCGGCCAATTCCTTTTTCCAATGATGCTCGGCTTTGAAACCAAGACTTCTGGACCATAGTCCACCCTTCATAGCAAAGCCCTCCAGCAAGTTGTCCAATCTGGTTGCAGCAAGCTGCGTTTTTTCAAAACAAAAAGAGCTGTAGTCGACTGTGACACAATGGATGTGATGCACAGAACAAGTCTACAGCATGCTATCTTTAGGACTACACGCCAGCGCGCTCTAACAAATCCTTGACCACCACACTGACCATGATCAAACCTGCTACCGGGGGTACAAAAGCATTGCTCGCAGGGGGTTGCTTCGCCTTTCGGATTTCAGGTGCGTTGGCAGGCACAATTTTTTTGGTAATTTCTTCACGCGGCTTCATGGGCTCCTCATCAGAGAATACAACCTTGACGCCCTTGGTAATGCCTTCCTTGCGCAGCTTGGTGCGGATGACACGGGCAATCGGATCCATTCTTGTCTGGGAAATATCAGCTACTTGGAAACGACTTGGGTCCATTTTATTCGCAGCGCCCATACTGGAGATCATCGGAATACCCCGTTTCAAGCATTCCTTAATCAAATGTATTTTGTAAACAATCGTATCCGAAGCATCCAGCACATAATCCAGATCGTATTTAAACAGCTCTTCATAGGTTTCTTCGGTGTAAAACATGTTCAGCGCAATGGCTTCACATTCAGGATTAATCAGCTTCACACGCTCTACCATCAGATCAGCCTTTTTTTGACCTACCGTTGTTGTCAACGCATGAATCTGGCGGTTAATGTTGGTAATGTCTACAACATCTTTATCGATCAAAATAATACGTCCGACACCCGTCCGCGCCAGCGCCTCGACTGCAATCGAGCCGACTCCACCAATACCCAGCACGGCTACCGTACTATTCTTCATAACTTCCAGACCCTCAGAGCCAATGGCCAGCTCTGTTCGTGAAAATTGATGCAGCATGTGGCATATCCTCCCTTACTGATTTTAACTTTACGTTTAAACACCAGCATACAAACCACGAACCCATTATCCATAAAAGGGTAACGGGTTCATGGCAATCATAAGCTATTCACAAGCCAATGGATGGCACTCGCTAAGCCAAATGTTCGTCTTAGGCTTTAGGCGCAGCAGGCTTCGGAGCAAGACGGATATGAAGCAGCTCCAATTGAGATGGATCCACTTCGGATGGTGCATCCATAAGCAGGTCAGTTGCACTAGCTGTTTTCGGGAATGCAATGGTTTCACGCAGATTTGTACGGCCTGCGAGCAGCATCACAAGACGGTCAAAACCGAAGGCAATACCTCCATGTGGAGGCGCACCATATTCGAACGCATTCAACAGATAGCCGAATTTATCTTGAACTTCTTCCGGTGACAGGCGGAGAGCATTGAACATTTTTTCCTGAACATCACGCTTGTGAATCCGCATCGAGCCGCCGCCTACTTCGTAGCCGTTCAGTACAATGTCATATGCCTCGGCACGAACCTGGCCTGGATCTGTATCCAAAATGGCAAGGTCCTCATCCTTCGGACGCGTAAACGGATGGTGTTCCGCTACATACCGTTTTTGTTCTTCATCATAGCCGAGAAGCGGGAAGTCTACAACCCATGCAAATTTGAATGTGTTATCGTCGATCAGTCCCAAATGACGGCCAATTTTCAAACGAAGCGCGCCCAATACATCAGCAACGACTTTTTTGTTATCCGCAGAGAAGAGCAACAGATCGCCTTCTTCAGCCCCCGTGCGCTCTTTCAATGCTTCGATTTCTTCCGGTGTAAAGAATTTCACGATAGGCCCCTTAAATTCGCCTTCCTTCACTTGAATCCAAGCCAAGCCTTTAGCTCCATAACGTGCAGCATACGGCCCCAGGTCATCAATGTCCTTACGACTCCATGTGCCACATCCTTTGGCATTAAGGACTTTTACCTCGCCGCCCTTTTCAATTACGGAAGCGAACACTTTTACACCACTGCTTGCCACGATATCATTGACATTTATCAACTCAAGGCCAAAACGCAGGTCCGGCTTGTCTGAGCCATATTTGTCCATCGCTTCTGCATGTGTAATTCGCTGGAACGGGGTTTCCAGTTCTACACCAATCGTCTCTTTGAACAGTTTGACCATAAGACGCTCCATCATAGGCAGCAAGTCATCCCGTTCCATGAAGGAGGTCTCAATGTCGATCTGTGTAAATTCAGGCTGGCGGTCAGCACGCAAGTCTTCATCACGGAAACAACGTGCCATTTGGTAGTAACGCTCCAAGCCGCTCACCATCAGCAATTGCTTGTAAATTTGCGGTGATTGCGGCAAGGCGAAAAACTCGCCTTCATGCACACGGCTTGGCACCAGATAATCACGAGCACCCTCTGGCGAGCTTCTCGTCAGAATCGGTGTTTCTACTTCGATGAAATCTTCACCGTCTAGAAAATCACGGAACACCTTAGCCGCTTTGGAACGAAGTTTCAACGTCTGGTACATCTGCGGACGACGCAGATCCAGGTAACGGTATTTCAAACGCACCGACTCATCTACTTCTACGCCGTCTTCAATGAAGAACGGAGGTGTTTTGGAGGCATTCAATACTTCGATTTCAGTAACACGCACTTCAATTTCACCTGTAGGCAGGTTCGTATTGATTGTTTCTACATCACGCTTGACAACGGTGCCAGTAACCTCAAGCACATATTCACTGCGGACACGGTCTGCAATTTGTAGCGCTTCACCGGAATAGGCCGGATTAAACACGATTTGTACAATTCCGCTACGGTCACGCAGGTCTATAAAAAGTACGCCCCCCAAATCACGACGGGTCTGTACCCAACCGTTCAATGTAACTGTTTCTCCGATATGCGCATGAGTCAATGCGCCGCATTGATGACTCCTTTTCATAATACACACTCCTGTTTATGTTAGTAGTTAATGCTATATGACAGCCAGAGGGAAGCTCCCCCTGACTGATGTTACATCATGTTTTTCAACCTAGTTCTTCCACCAGCTGATCCAGCTTAACGGTACGCTGCTCACCGGTTTCCATGTTTTTCAGTGCAATTTCACCCTGTGCCAGCTCATCCTCGCCCAGAATCGCAGTATATCTCGCTTTAAAGCGATCTGCTGATTTCATCTGCGCCTTCATTTTACGGCCCAAATAATCTCGCTCTGCAGAAAATCCGGCTTGACGCAGCTTAAACAGCTGTTTGGTCACTTCCGTTTCTGCCGCTTCCCCCAATGCCACCATATAGACATCCAGCGGCTTGGCTTCGTTCAATTGGACACCCTGATGCTCCAGGATCAGCTGAATTCGCTCCAGCCCAATACCAAAACCAATCCCCGGCTGATCGGGTCCGCCCAGATCTCCAACCAATCCGTTGTATCGACCGCCTCCACCAATCGTGTCAATAGCACCAATTCCTTCGGCTTTGAACTCAAATGCTGTCAGCGTATAATAATCCAGTCCCCGTACCAGACGTGGATTGACCGTATATTCCACACCCATCGCATCCAAATTTTGCTTCACTTTCTCAAAATGTGTGCGGGATTCCTCATCGAGGCTATCCAAAATAGAAGGTGCACCGCCAAATTTGTCCTGGTCATCTTTGCTATCCAGCACTCGTAGCGGATTACGCTCGATGCGCGCTTGGCTCTCCTTGGTCAATGTATCCTTAATAGGCAGCAGGAAGTCAACCAAATGTTGCCGATAAGCAGCACGGCTGGCAGCGTTACCGACGGAGTTAATTTCTACCTGTACTCCTTTCAGGCCCAGCTCTCGGCAGAACTGATACCCGAAAGCAATAACTTCTGCATCCAGCGCCGGGTCCATCGCCCCGAATGCTTCAATGCCAAATTGGTGAAACTGGCGCTGACGTCCAGCCTGTGGACGCTCATACCGAAACATCGGACCAATGTAATACAGCTTGGTCACATCCGGCTCACCGTATAGTTTGTTCTCCACATAGGAGCGAACAACCCCTGCTGTCCCCTCCGGACGCAGCGTCATGCTGCGTTTTCCTTTATCCTCAAAAGTATACATTTCCTTTTCCACCACATCAGTCGTTTCACCCACACCCCGAATGAACAAATTCGTTTGTTCAAACATCGGTGTACGGATCTCTCGATAATTAAAGCGGCGACTAATTTCGCGGGCTTTTTCCTCGACTACTTGCCATCTTTCTACATTGCCCGGCAGCAAATCCTGCGTTCCCGTCGGCTTTTGAAAGGCCATTAACGTATCCCCCCATCTGTATATTTCTTGATTTTTGTTTCTTGATCACTCGCTATTTAAGCTCATAATAAAACAAAAAATCCCTCGCCCTGTTAAAATTAACAGGGACGAGGGATTGTCGTTTACAAATCACCCGTGGTACCACCCACATTCCGGAGTTTACCAGGACAGCCAGCGCGCAAAAAACGCTCAGTGCCCGTCAGCCTTACACTGACTCCGCTCATACGTATAACGCCCGTAACGCGCAGTACGGCTATTATGCAGGATGGTCTGCTGTTTGGCACAGTTACCTGTGCCCCTCTCGGCAGGTGCTCCTCAATTGTTCGCCGCCTGTTCTCGGGGAGGTCATTCGTCCGCTCATCAAGGGAATTTTTACAGCCTGGAAATTCCTCTCTGCGCTTGTGGGTTCGGAGTACTTGGTCCCGTCATCAAATCATTTTTCATTATTTTATGATTTTAATGAACTGCTTCGACAAAGTCAAGACATTCCCTCTAGAAGAAGACAAATAAGTCTAAAAAAAAGAAAAAACCTGCGGAAACGGTCCGTAGGTTTAAAAAGATATATCAAAAGGGGGTCATGCCGTTATTATAAACAACGAATATTAAGGAATGATGTTTCGAATATTACAATTTCATTACAGGCACTCTGTAGCAGCTACATTCCTCAAGTAACGACAATCTGTGACAATCTCCGGCTTTAATCATAGCTGCGCCACATATCGTAATTCATCCTGATCACCGTTAATATAGACTTCTGTCGCACCAAGCAAGCCTCTGTCGTGATCCGTCGTTCCGCTCCAACAACTCTCAGCACTAAAAAAAGAAAAAGGAGCCTTTCGGCTCCTCAGGCTGTCGAGAAACCCCCTGTTTTTTTAATGAGGTTTAAAATGGCTCTTTTGATCAAATAAAAATGGGTCCTCAGATCGTTTTAAATCGATTTTTGTTTTAAAAGTTGAGTCTCCCCAAACAAAAAATAAAGTGCCGGAAAGTCCGTTGGACTTTCTCGACACTCTGAGGAGCCTTTCGGCTCCTTCTCTCACTTACTGCTAAATATCCGGCCCTACCTGCGCGGCAAAGCATCGCGCCCCGGCTTGTCCATGGCTGCTGCAACATGCTGCAATAACGTATCAGCATCACGGGTAAGGCTGATCGCCTCCTGAATACTACCGGGGAAAAGCAGCGTAGCGCTTCGATAACCGTCCATTTTTGGGGTTTGACGCATTGCATCGTCTCTCCTGTCACCCTTAAGGCTATCTCACCCGGTTTATCACCGGTTGGGATGACATTATCGTCTCCATGAACGGTCATTTTATTCTGCTCATGCTGATCCATGCCATGCCTACGAACCAACTTGTACCTATGAACGATCGCTATCCAGAATCAGCGTCACCGGACCCCAGTTGGTCAATGTTACATCCATCATAGCCCCAAAAATGCCCGTCTCGACCTCCAGGCCCTTGGCGCGAAGCTGGCTGTTGAAAAAATCATACAGCTTCTCTGCTTCCTCAGGTTTGGCAGCTCCCATAAAGTTAGGTCTTCTCCCCTTACGGCAGTCACCATATAATGTAAACTGAGAGACAGACAAAATGGCCCCCCCGACATCCAGCACACTGTCGTTCATTTTACCTTCAGCATCCTCAAATATACGTAATCCCGCTGTTTTATCCGCCAAATAAACGGCATCAGCCGCTGTATCCCCCTGACCTATACCGACCAGCAGCATTAATCCGGTTCCGATCTCGCCGACTACCTTATGATTAACCGTTACCTGAGCGTCTTTACAGCGCTGAATGATGATTTTCATCGACTATCCGCTGTCTCCTTTAACCATCCCTTTAAAAGGTGCTTTGAGCCGTAGCACGGCTCCTTTACGCAGCCTATGAGGGCTTGTACCCAAAATACACTATAAAAAAAGGTATGAGCCTTCTTTTACGCTTACAAGGTTATTGCATAATGCGATGCACGGTGTATACATCTTTTACCCGTTTGATCCGTTCGACAACAGAATGCAAATGATCTGTATTGCGAATGAGAATCGTAATGTGAATCATTGCCATTTTGTTCTTGTCGGTACGGCCTGTCACGGCCGAGAAGCTGGTTTTGTTCTCGGATATAGCCTGAAGCACCTCATTCAGCAGCCCGTTGCGGTCATGGCCTGTGATCTCAATATCGACGCTGTAATTGACCTCTGCTGCTTCTTCCCACTCAACCTCGATCACACGAGCCTGATCTTCCCCCGTACCCGCAGGAATATTCGGGCAATCTGTCCGGTGAACCGATACGCCGCGGCCACGTGTTACATAACCGATGATGTCGTCTCCCGGCACGGGATTACAACATCGTGCAAAACGAACGAGTAAATTGTCGACTCCTCTGACGCTGACGCCGTTGGTCGGTGTTTTTTTGCGTTCGCTCTGCGGTTTGTACTCCTTGACCTCGGTTGTCAGCTCAATCAGCCGCGCCTCTTCCTGCTCCTTGCGCAGCTTCTCCGTCAGACGTGTACAGACCTGAGCTGCGGTTATACCGCCAAAGCCAATCGCCGATAACATATCCTCTATATCGTTAAAAGAGAATTTTGCTGCTACTTCCTGAAGCTTGTCGTCACTCATCCATACCGAAGGCTCTATATCGCGCTTTTTGAGCTCACGCTCCAGATTGTCACGGCCCTTTTCGATATTTTCTTCGCGCTTTTCTTTCTTAAACCATTGCTTGATTTTACTGCGCGCGTGAGAGGACTGGGCAATTTTGAGCCAGTCCTGACTAGGTCCATAAGAATGCTTGGACGTCATAATTTCGACGATATCGCCGGTTTTAAGCCGATAGTCCAACGGCACAATTCTGCCGTTTACCTTGGAGCCAATCGTTCGGTTACCAACTTCGGTATGGATACGGAAAGCAAAGTCCAGCGGAACCGATCCAGCTGGCAACTCAATAACCTCTCCCTTTGGAGTAAACACAAATACGAGGTCGGAGAAAAAGTCCATTTTGAGCGATTCTACAAATTCCGACGCGTCCTTCGCCTCATTTTGCAGCTCGAGAATTTCTCGGAAAAAGGTGATTTTATCCTCAAAGTTCGTGTTATTTGCTCCGTTGTTTTCTTTATATGCCCAATGGGCCGCAATCCCGAATTCAGCGGTGCGATGCATATCCACCGTGCGAATTTGCACCTCGGTAGGTTCCCCGTTGGGACCCACTACTGTTGTATGAAGGGACTGATACATATTGGCCTTGGGCATGGCGATATAATCCTTAAACCGCCCCGGCATCGGCTTCCACAACGTATGGATGATCCCCAGCGTCGCATAACAGTCCTTTATGTTATCTACAATAATTCGAATCGCCAGCAAATCATATATTTCATTGAATTGCTTGTTCTTCGTTGTCATTTTTTTAAACACGCTATAAATGTGCTTGGGACGCCCAGAAAGGTCAGCTTGAATACCCATCTCTTCCAGCTTTTCTCTGATGCGTACGATAACATTATCAATAAACTGCTCCCGCTCTGCCCGTTTCTTATGCATCAAATTGGCGATGCGATAATATTGCTGAGGATTCAGATAGCGAAGAGCAATATCTTCCATTTCCCATTTAATCGCTGAAATACCTAACCGGTTCGCAATTGGACAGAAAATCTCCAGCGTTTCATAAGCGATTCGGCGCTGGCTTTCCTCCGACTGATATTTCAAGGTACGCATATTATGCAGACGATCCGCCAACTTAATAACAATGACACGAATGTCCTGTGCCATGGCAATAAACATTTTTCGATAATTTTCGTTCTGCTGTTCTTCCTTGGAACGGAACTGGATACGCTCCAGTTTCGTCAAACCATCGACAAGCATCGCACAAGTATCGCCAAAATGCTCGCGAATCTGCGCCAAAGACACCGTCGTATCCTCCACAACGTCATGTAAAAGAGCGGCGATAATGGAGATGGTATCCATCTGCATATTAACGACGATATCAGCAACCGCAAGCGGATGCAGAATATAAGGTTCACCAGACTTCCGAGTCTGCCCGGAATGGGCCTGCTCTGCAAAATCATAGGCGTCCCTGATGCGGATAAGATCTGCTTCTCTGGTATAGGCCCCGGCCTTTTTAAGTAATTGCTCTATCCCCATTCTGCTCTATTCCGTGTCCTTTCTATGCAAAATGGAACCCGCCGATCAATGTCGCACAAAGGTTCCCTTTTAAAAGTGATTTCCTATAATTATGACGGTTACTGCGTCACACGTCAACTATTACAGGTCTGGTATTGCCGTGTTATTTTACCATAGCACACCTGTTGATTAACCACTAAATGGTAGAAAAAGAGCCGTCAACTCGGTAAAATGTTTGTACCCCTACAAACTTAACCGAAAGGTGACGACTCCATGAAAAAGTCTATCACGATCCCATTCATCCTTCAATCTATTCTGACACCAGAAGAAGTGCAAAGCGTTGCCAAGGAAACAGACTATGAAGATAAAGCCCGTAAATTCACGGTAACCCACTTACTTCAATACTGGTGTGTAGCTGCCTTAGAACAATGGGACAGTTATCGTTCCGGGGTGGATCATGCCGCTCACAGTGGCTTACTTGCGGTTCATTATTCGTGTTTTTCCACCAAAGCGGCCGAAGTCCCCTTTGCTATATTTAAGGAGCTTCTTCATCGGGTCATTCACAAGTGTAGCCGAGAAACACGCCGAAAGCTTGCGTTTCCCAAAGAATTGCTCCTCATCGATTCGACCACCATGACGGTGGGAAAAACACGACTACCCTGGGCTCCTTATCACGGAGAGCGTGCAGGTATTAAACTTCATGTTGCTTTACGAGCCCAAAATGGGCAACCCCTTCAGGTGGTCGAAACGCTGGGTTCCAAGCATGATGGCCCCATGAGTGAAGCGTTGACTCAACCGGACTACATTGTGGTGATGGACCGTGCTTATGGGAAACTGGAGCGTCTGGATGACTTCAAAATCCAAGGACAATCCTTTGTCATTCGGCTTCGTGACAATGTCCATTTGGAAAAACCTCATGCCCTTTCCCGTCTCAAGCCATCGGATTCAACTATCCTTCGGGATATCACCTGCCAGTTGGGGACACCGCAGTGTCGTTCCAAGCGACGTCATCGTGTGGTGATGTTTCGAGATTTTGAAGGTCGAGTAATCCGAGTCGTTACCGATTTAATGCAGGTCACAGCGGAACAAATTGCACAGATGTATAAAGCTCGATGGCAGATTGAGGTCTTTTTCCGGTGGATCAAGCAACATTTGAATATTCCAACGCTGTTTGGGACAACCGAAAATGCGGTCTATGGGCAACTCTTTTGTGCGCTCATCGTTTATGTCCTGCTTAAATGGTTATTTGATACCGCTCAAGGGACGTGGCCCCAACATGCCATTCTTTCCTTTGCTCGATTTTCTCGTCTTTTTCTTCTGCAAAATCTACCGGTGGAATGGCTGATCCAGATTCAGCATGTTCTTTTTAAGCGTGTCTCTGCTTCTATTAATTAAATTACTTATTCTGGTTAATCAACAGACGTGTTACCATAGGTTATTTCGTCACATTTAGTTCAGTAAATCGGGATTGTTGGCGAAACGAAACGAATTATATTGAAAAAAATACGAAAAGTAATTAATGTATATAAGAATAATTGAAAGAACTAAGGAGTGAACTGCGTTGCAACGCGAAATTCAAGTTAATGAAAAGCTTCCGGCAGGACCCGGGTTCCTGCTCAGCGTACAGCATTTGTTTGCCATGTTTGGCAGCACCGTGCTGGTGCCGAATATTTTCGGTGTCGATCCCGGCATGATTTTGCTAATGAACGGTATTGGCACATTGCTGTACATATGGATCTGCCGTGGCAAAATTCCCGCCTATCTCGGCTCCAGCTTCGCTTTTATCGCTCCCGTTAGTCTCGTGCTTAAAAGCAATCCAGGCGTTAACGGTTATGCTATGGCCCTCGGCGCTTTTATCGCAACAGGTGCTATTTTCTGCCTCGTCGCACTGGTGATCAAATATGCCGGAACCCGTTGGCTGGATGTGGTATTTCCTCCCGCAGTCATGGGCTCCATTGTAGCTCTGATCGGTCTCGAACTGGTTCCAGTAGCAGCAGGCATGGCAGGCATTATCAATTCAGACCCTGCGAAAACCTGGTCTCCAGATCCCAAAACTATTACTCTTTCCCTTGTTACACTCGGAGTTACCATTCTGGGTGCGGTACTGTTCCGCGGATTTGCCAAAATCATTCATATTTTGATTGGAATTGTGGTAGGCTATGTACTTGCTTATTTTATGGGTATGGTCAATACACAGGCCATTGCGGACGCTCCTTTGTTCGGACATCCTGTCATTACCACTCCAATATTTAATACATCGGCTATGCTGACAATTCTTCCTGTCGCTCTGGTGGTCATCGTGGAGCATATTGGTCATTTGCTCGTAACCAGCAACATTGTCGGACGCGAGCTGTCCAAAGATCCCGGTCTGCACCGTTCACTGCTTGGTAACGGTATTTCCACTGTGATTTCCGGCTTTGTCGGCTCTACGCCCAATACAACCTATGGTGAAAACATCGGTGTCATGGCATTAACGAAGGTGTACTCCGTCTGGGTCATTGGTGGCGCCGCTGTGATTGCCATTCTACTCTCCTTCTCAGGCACCTTCTCAGCAATTGTATCCAACATCCCGGCTCCAGTCATGGGCGGCGTATCCTTGCTGTTATTCGGTGTCATCGCTGCCTCTGGTCTGAGAATCTTTGTGGAGCAAAAGGTCGATTTCGCCAAGCCAACCAATATGCTGCTCGCTACCATCGTACTGGTTGTCGGAATCAGTGGTACAACGCTCACTTGGGGTGCGGTTACCCTGAAAGGTATGGCACTGGCAACAATCACCGGCATCGTCCTCAGCCTATTCTTCAAGCTGATTGACGTGCTTGGCTGGTCCAACGATAAAACACAGGAACCTTTAACGGAAAAAATACCCGATTAATACCTGTTCCTTTACATGAAAACGCCGACTCCATGAGATACGGGCCATCACACACCTGACTAACATCCAAGTGTGTGGACTCGTAACTACGTGGAGCGGCGTTTTTTCAAAATTCATGTCTATAATGTAAGATTAAAATCATACACGAAAACGGGATACCACCTGATTGAGCGTGTCAGAAACACCCGTAGAGATAGTAATCATATTGACCTTCATCTTCGTATCATAAAAAGGCTCCTTAAAGTTCAATTCTTTACCGCGCTTAACTGCCTCTGTATACCATGGCTGTGTTAAATAATTATATTGCGGATCATCATATTCAGTCGTTTGCCTGATTTGTCCGCCATCCCTATGCACATATTGTGATCGGTATGTCACACCCGGTTCATACGCATCTTTAGCGAAGAAAACGCCCAACCCATAAGTCATATCATTTAATAATAGTTCTTGTTCGAACAGTCTTCCATAAGCATCAATTTTCATCCTGTCACCAGTTGTTCCGTACTCTTGCTTATCATCGAAACCAGTAAAACATGACGATTGTTATCGACATTTTGTTCAGATAATTTATAACGATTTTCGCAAATAAATTGAAAGTTAATGTAAATTACATTTCTAACCAAAATGCATACAACAAAAATAGTCCGATGGAACATCTCTTTACCTAAAGAGTTGCTCCATCGGACTATTTAAGCGATCCATATATAAATATTTCCCGGGAAAAGGAAACCCCGAATTCTAAGACTTAATACTTAATGAGGGTGAACACATCTACGTCAGGCAGTTTCGCCCGGCCATTGAGTTCAGACAGTTCTATAAGAAAAGCAGCTCCTGCCACATTTCCACCAAGCTGACGTACCAAATTCACGGATGTGGCAATGGTTCCACCTGTAGCAAGCAGATCATCGGCAATCAATACGTTTTGCCCCGGCTCAATTGCATCCTTATGCATAGCCAGCGTATCCTTGCCGTATTCCAAACCGTATGCTTCCTCAATGGTTTCCCCAGGCAGCTTTCCGCTTTTACGAATAGGAATAAAACCAACGCCAAGAGCATAGGCCAGAGGCGCACCTACGACAAATCCGCGTGCTTCGGGACCTGCAATCAAATCAATTTTCAAATCCGATACCAGTTCCTTCATATCGTTGATTGCCCTACGGTACATTCCACCATTTTTCATCAAGGTCGTAATGTCCTTAAAACTAATACCTGGTTGTGGAAAATCGGGAATCACTCGAATATATTCTTTGTAGTCCAACTTAGTTCCTCCTACTGTAAACTTCTAAATTAGTATATCCATTCTACAACATAAGCTTGAGGCAGTGTCTCAAGAAGCACCCTTCATCAGCGACATGATCCAACTCGTCATCTGGGTTGTATCCGCATCCAGTAAATAACGCTCCATCTCAGCCATATCATATAATTCCTGATAGCGTGGAGAAGTCGTTAAATCACGCTTGGGCGGATTAGGCACAAAACAAAATTGCCCCTCTGCACGCTTCATAAACTCAAGATCCTCAAAGATGTCCAGTACTTTAGATAACATTCGTACTGAACAGGAACACTGTCGACTAAGAGCAGGCAGCATTGCTTTTTCATCAACAGGCTGTGTTCCCATGCGGGAAAGCACAACATAAATACGCTTGAACAGCTCCCTGTCAGGGCTTACGAGCCGACCGGCACGTTCACTGACCGAATGCAGGAGAAATACATTTTCTACATTTTCAAAGGTAGACCATACTGCCTGTAGCTGCTCCGGTGTTTCCGGTGGCTCCAGCACGAACAATGACTTCACAGATTGCTGTGCATTCCTTTGACCATTACCAGGAGTAACAGTGCCATCCTCATCGTACAACCATAAGGATTCTGCATTTACGGAATCCATTGGACGAAGTCTGGATGAAGGATGTATCAACACTGCAACGTCATTTTTTCTCTCCTCTACACGCGGATGGAAAATTTTCAAGCCTCGTTCCAGCTCCGCAATAGGGTTCGATACTCCGCGATAATCAAAAATTTGCGGGGCTTGTACACGAATATCCTGCATCATCAATTGGAGAGAACGTTTGCCGTTCCACTCGTTAATAGACAGCTCGCCCAGCAGATCCAGTTCGGTTTGTTGCTGTAAAAAATCAGCCAAATCGCCACGCCGGAAGGCAATCGCATCCAGCGACAGTCCGTTCTGCTCCAGCAGAAGCTTTACATGATTTTTTTCACGCCCCATTTTTCGAGCCTCGCGTAATTGAAGCCCCTGTAATACGAATCGTGGAGAAGGGTTCGCCATTCCAAACGGCTGTAACAATTCCAGTTCTTCAACCACCTGTAAAGATACCTCGTCCAGACGACAGACCATATCTGCCTCTGCTATAGGAATAAGGTCTTCCGGTGTCAAAATTGAACTGGCATACCGGTTAAGCCGCTCCTCGAACAACTCCAGATTATCGCGGGTCAGCGTCATACCCGCAGCCGAAGGATGGCCGCCAAAATGCTCCATAAGTTCATGGCTGTCTGTAAGAGCACTATAAATATCCAAGGCAGGAATAGAACGGGCAGAACCTTTGCACATACCAGTCTCGGCATCAATCCCAAGAATAATGGTTGGACGATAATGACGATCCAATAGCTTGGAGGCCACAATTCCGACAACACCCACGTTCCATCCTTCACCAGCCAAAACAATAACTGAGGGGAGCTTGCCTCCATTCAGCTTGGCTGCCAACTGTTCCTCTGCTTGCTCCACAATTTGTTCAACCACCTGTTGACGCTCCCGGTTAAGCAGATCAAGCGCATGTGCAAGTTGATCTGCTTCTTCCTCTTGTTCTGTTGTCAGGAGGGAAACGGCTCGTCCCGCATGATCCAGACGTCCACTGGCATTAATCCGCGGAGCCAAGGCAAATGCGATGTTGGCAGAAGTCACTGTAGACATATCCACACCTGCTACACTAAGCAACGCCCGAATCCCGGGAAACGCAGAGCTTCTCATCGATTGGATCCCTCTGCGTACCATCGTCCGATTCTCACCGTGTAACGGCATCAGATCAGCTACCGTACCAATAGCGGCGATTTCAAACCATTCCTCGGGTACCTCATCCAACAGTGCCTGTGCCAGCTTTAGAGCAACACCAACACCTGCAAGGCCTTTAAATGGGTATGGGCAGCCAGGCAGCTTCGGATTGATCAAGGTATACGCTTTGGGAAGCACAGCAGGCGGCTCATGGTGATCAGTCACAATAACATCGATACCCAAGGAAGTTGCATAATTAATTTGCTCTACTGCACTAATTCCGGTATCCACCGTAATGACCAGCGTAACTCCCTGCTGATGAGCCCAATCCAGGGCATGGTTATGCAGGCCGTATCCCTCATTGGAGCGATGGGGAATATAAATATCATAAGAGGCCTTTAGGAAACGCATAAGCTGAATCATTAAAGATGTACTGGACACCCCGTCCGCATCATAATCGCCATAGATCAATATATGCTCGCCGCGCTCCAATGCCTTGCGAATTCTCGGCACGGCCTCTTTCATGCCAAGAAGCAGATAAGGATCGTGTATATCATCCACACTTCCGTACAAAAAGCGGTTTGCTTCCCCGGCCGTAGTGACGCCCCGGTTCACTAAAAGCCGAGACAACAATGGTGAAATCCCCAGCTCTTCTGTTAACGACTGAGCCGCTGTCAGGTTAAGTTCCGGGGTCTTCCATCTGTACTGCGAATGAAGCAATCCTATTCACCTTTCTTTCATCGTCGCCTTGCATTATTGCAGCAAGGACGACACATCATTATCCGGCAGTTCATGATTGGATTTGTAAGGATACTCGGATTGATAGGAAATGAACTGCATTTGTACATGGGTCACCTGTGGAAAACGGGTCAGCAGTAAATTTTTAGCCCGATCGGCAATTTCCTGCGCTTCCTGCACCGTAATCCGAGGGTTCACACTAATTGTTACATCAACCGTTATGAAATGCCCTGCTTCCTGAGCCTGGAAATGTTCAATCGTTACAATACCATACACCCGCTGAATCGTCTCCATAAAACTTCGGGAGTCTTCCTCCCGCAAGGGCCTCGCTGGTGCCTGATAAGCGGTATTCATTACCATCAGATAACCCTTACGCAATACCATACAAGCTACCAGCAAAGCTGCGGTTGGATCAAGATATAACAGCGCAGGCCACTCCATCGCTTTACCAGTCATTGCACCGATCATGCCGATCAATGCAATCAGTGATGCATACAGCGAGTACCGTTCATGATTAGCGTACAGATCTGCTTCCGCTTTATGACCATGTTTAATCGAGTATCGGTATTGAAACTGAAATAACACCTCTCTCAGCACCAAAGCAACAAAAGCAGTAATTAATGCGTACAGACTGGGAGCCTGTGGTTCTGGACTGCTTAGTGAACGGACAGCCGAGATCGCTAGCTGGAGACCACTCATCAGCACCAAAATAGCCAGCACCACAGAAATGACAGTCCGAACCTTTTCACCGTTTCGCAACCGTGCCAGCATTCCGTGTCCTGTACCTTTGGAAAACAGGTCCTGCAATCGAGAAGCACTATCCGCAGCCGTGTGCAGTGCATCCCCCAACAACGCTTTGCTATTTGCCGCATAACCGACAGTTCCCTTTAGAACAGCCAGTGCGAGATTACCTACAATCCCGCTCCACGCCGTAGTTTCTAATGATCGGCTGCGTTTGCTATTCACAACGTTTCCCCCTCAATCCTGAACTGACAATTTCCCGGTCAAGCTCCATTCCAAATCAATCAAATCCCTCAAAATAAAGCCCTTCATGAGTCCACTGCTGGGCTTCTAATTAACGTAAATGTAAAAACCTTAGAAAACCGCGCCCAAGCAGACGCGGCTTTCTCTTTAATTTATACTACTGGCATTTGCGTAACTTATGACTTTGCAGCTTTGACCGCGGCGCCACCGCCAGCTGTCGGAGTTTTTTGTTTCCCCTTCAAAGCTACCCACAGCGGGCTGGCAATGAAGATGGAAGAATAAGCACCGAACAGGAGACCGATAACCATTGCAAGCGAGAACATCCGAATCGACTCGCCGCCAAAAATGAACAAGCACACAGAGGCAATAAACACAGTAAAGACAGTTGCGAGTGAACGCGTCATTGTCTGGGCAATACTGTGATCAACGACCTGCTCCAAGTCGGCCCTGGACTTCTTCTTCGCAAATCGCAGATTTTCCCGAATACGGTCAAAAATAACGACGGTATCATTGATGGAAAAACCGACAATCGTCAGAATGGCCGTAATAAAGGTCAGATCCACCTTAAGGCGGAATATGGAGAAAATACTAATGACGAGAAACGCATCATGCAGCAACGAAACAATTGCTGCAACAGCAAAACGCCATTCAAACCGGATCGAGATGTAGAGAGCAATGGCAACAGAGGCCAGTAAAATCGCCCAGATTGCATTTCGCTCCAGCTCTTGGGCCATTTCTGTATCCACCGTATTGACCTCAAATGAAGCCTTAGGATCAAGCTCTTTATTGAAAGAGGTTTTAAAACTATTCACTTGTTGATCCGTCAATACCTTTGAAAAACGAATGCCGAAGCGCTCCTTACCCGGTGTATAATCAACCTCTTTGCCGATTCCATTCTTGTCGAGCAAAGTCTGAATCTGTTGCTGTGTAATTGCCTTAGTCAAATTGACATCCACGTTAGAACCGGAACGGAAATCAACCCCGTAATTCAAACCGAATATCGACAAGCTCAAAATACCGAGCAATGTGATAATAATCGAAAAGGTATAAAACCACTTGCTCATCTTGATATATTTCAAATTCCAATTAAAGCGCACTGATATCACTCTCCTTCACACCAAAATACTTGGGCTTCTTCACAACATCCGCTTTAACCAGCAGATTGAGCAAGAAGCGGGAGAAGAAGATATTCGTCAAGATACTGGTAACAATATCAACGATGAGCACTAAGGCGAATCCTCGAACGGAGCCTGTTCCCAGACCAAACATAACTGCCGCCGCTATAATTGTCGTAATATTTGCATCCATAACGGTACGGAACGAAGCCTTACTACCCGCAATAACAGAAGAACGAATCGTTTTGCCTGACTTGATTTCTTCTTTAATCCGTTCATACGTAATGATATTGGCATCGACCGCCATCCCGATCCCGAGCACGAAAGCTGCGATACCTGGAAGCGTGAGCACGAAACCGCCCAAATAGAAGATCGCAAGCACCAGCCAGGTATGAACGATGAGACAGAAGCTGGCCACCAATCCCGGTACACGGAACATCGCAATCATAAATAGCAGAATAATAACGGAGCCGATCAAACCAGCACGAATAGTCTGATCCAGTGATAACTGACCCAATGTAGCGCCTACGCTCTGAGAATATTTTTCCGTCAGTTTAAGCGGGAGAGCCCCCAGATTTATCGTATCGGCCAGCTTGTTCGCTTCATCACGAGTGTAGTTACCTGTAATCGAAGCACTGCCATCCGTCAGCTCTCCACGTACCGTAGGTGCAGATAGTAACTCATCATCCAGGAAAATAGCCAACTCTTTGTTAAGAAGTCGTTTTGTGATCTCTGCAAATTTGGCTTTATCCTTCACTTTGATGCTAATTTCAGGCTGATTCAGCTGGTCATAGCCGACAACAGCGCCATTCTCCACAAAATCGTCACCGCGAAGCTCAATTTTGCTGTATTGACCCGGCTTTTTAGCATCCGCTGCCGTTGCACTGCGGAACGTCAGCTCGGCAGGCTTTTTCAGCATGGAGCGAACTTCCGCCTCGTTAGAGACACCAGCAAGACGCACACGAATACGGTTGCTGCCCTCTGTTGTTACTTCCGGCTCAGTCGTACCGAGCGCGTTAATCCGTCTCTCCAGACTTTGGGCTGTTTGTATAAGAGACTGATTGGTTACACTTTGCCCTGCTTCCAAAGGCTGGGCTTCATATAAAATTTCAAAGCCTCCCTTTAAATCGAGGCCTAGTTTTAAATTTTTTAGTAGGCCCGGGCTTGTCCCGACCATAACACCAGCTGTTATGAGCACGACCACGATGAAACTTAGAATTCTTTTCATTCCGTCCCATGTTCCCCTTTCATTCTCAATATTCCTATTATAGCTACCCCTCAAAAAGCAGTCAATTTGAACGCAAAAAAAGCCCCCCTTCTATTCGAAAGTGGAGCCCCGTAATGCGGACATTGTCAAATAGTTCATAAAGCTCGTCGCTTTAAGGGAAAGTATATCGTTAACGAGCTTGTGCAGTGGAGGAATACCCTCCTTTTCATATTTATGGCTGACGCAATTCCACACGTCCTTACTTGTGACATGCTCATAGCCTACGAGAACCAGCTCGTCTGCCTTGCTTTGGCACAGCATCTCTATGGCGTCATCCCAATCCTGCTCATCCAGCTCTTCCATACCCACGATGGTCGTTCCTCCTCCCAGCGACTCCGTTTCCGCAGATCAGCAATTAGCGGGATTATTGACTGCTTTATAGAACATTTCTGTCCTGATCTTGGAAAACCCTTCTTTTGTCGAAAATAGCCGTAAATCAACAATATATGCATTCATTTCGCTCGTCAATAGCAGAATTCACCACCCTCCCTCTGGTCGCCCGGATTACTCTGCTTTTAATCCGAAAAGCTTGTCATGAACATGGACAGGTCTGGCATATCTTTTATAGTAACGCATAGACGGAGAATTACATTTGGGGGAAGAGGGAGTTGCGATTGAAAAAGCAGACATTCATCCATGGAGCAATTATTTTATTGGCAGCGGGAATCATCAATCGGCTACTGGGCTTTATTCCGCGAATCGCGCTCCCGCGTATTATCGGACCCGAAGGAGTCGGCTTATACCAACAGGGGTACCCCTTTTTTATCGTGCTGGTGACTCTTATTACCGGGGGAATCCCACTTGCAGTGGCCAAGCTTGTGGCCGAAGCTGAAACAGCAGGACAGCCTGAAATGTCACGGCGCATTTTACACACCAGCCTGCGCTTTACCGTTACGCTGAGCCTGCTCGCTATGGTACTCTGCCTTGTGTTCGCCCCTTGGATCACAAGCCATCTCCTGACCGACAGCCGTGTGTATTATACATTTATTAGCATGACTCCAATGATTGTCATCGTTGCTGTATCCTCTGCCTATAGGGGCTATTTTCAGGGAAAACAAAATATGATTCCGTCCGCCAGCTCCTCGATTGCCGAGACCGTTATGCGTATTTTTTGCGTCATTTGGTTTGCGTACTTACTCCTTCCTTACGGTGTTGCCTACGCTGCTGCAGGAGCCATGCTCGGTGCATTGGCTGGTGAACTGATGGGTATGGTTGTCCTGCTATGGCAATATGCATGGAACCAGCGAAGGGATCGTATCCCCTATCAAACGGAGACATCTTTACCTTCAGAGGTTTATCTCGAGGAATCATCCGTTTTGTCACGTCTTATGTCTATATCCGTCCCTGTTACGGCGGGAAGGCTCGTCGGCTCCTTGTCCTATTTGCTGGAATCCATTTTATGTATGCGCAGCCTCGCCGTAGCAGGCATTGCAACTGGTATCGCAACCGCACAGTATGGGGCCATGCAGGGCATGGTCATTCCTGTATTATTACTGCCAGGTGCCCTAACCAGTTCATTAGCGGTTTCACTCGTGCCTTCCTTATCTGAAGCAGCTGCCAAGGGACACATTACGGCCATTCACAAACGTTTGCATCAATCGCTTCGGCTCGCTTTGGTTGCAGGAGCCCCATTCGCTGTTATCATGTACGTGTTGGCAGAGCCTCTGTGTCTGTTACTCTACAATAATGGCGATATTGCAGGTATGCTTAAACTCATGGCGCCCTTTGCTCTGTTTATGTACATCCAGGCCCCGCTTCAGGCAGCACTTCAAGCGCTGGACCGTCCCGGTAGTGCTTTATTTAACACCTTTATCGGAGCCGTCATCAAAATTTTGCTTATCGTATGGCTTGCTTCTCAGCCTCAGTATGGTATCTACGGAGCGGTCATCGCCATTTGCGTTAACAATGCCATTGTCACCCTTCTGCATGGCTTCAGTGTAAGCAGACTGCTTCGTTTTCGTGTACGCTTGCTCGATTTCTGGAAAACTGGAGTGGGCATGATCATTATGGCAGCTGCGGTATTATACGTTTACAGACATCTGGCAATGTTCGACCAAATGTGGCTTCAATTTATTTTTGCCGCAGGTGTCGGGATGATCCTGTACCTTATTCTGATGACTTCAATCAAAATGATTGACTGGGACAACCTTACACGCATTCCCATTTTGAGAAGATGGTTTAAAGCCAAAGAAATCTAATACGAAGGTCTAATCCGAAGACTCCCCAAAAGCTGGTGGCGTAATATATACATCACCTCTATGATTAACCGTGCATAAGAAAACATCTTTAAAATCTTTGTGTCCCTTTTCTTGAATCTGATTTTTAAGCCAAAATCGGTTCATATCCATTCGCTCCAAATTTCGATCCAACACCTTTCCGTCCATAATTAATGGAACAGGCAGACCCTCATATCTAAACTTTCCGCCGATTTGAGGAGTAGGAGGGACTTTTTTCTCCTGTTGCTCCATATTCGTCAAATTTGTTTGACTTAAATCCCGTTTTATTCTGTCTAACTCAACACCTTCATCTTTATCATCCTTACCTACCACCGTAAGCTTGCCTGTGGTTTCCAAAATAACATATTCAACTTCGTCCAGATTTTCAATATTTTGTTCACGAAGTTGCAATAACAAGTCATCTAAATTGTAGCGTTGCTTAGCCATTTCATCCTTGTTTAGTTGCCCATTGGAGTACAACACACTGGGCCGACCATCGAATAGCAGGCGCAGACGCCGGCTTTTGAGACTGAAATAGGAAATTCCTATCTGCAGAATTAGCAGCACTCCTAGAGGGATTAACCCTTCATATAACGGACGTTTTATATCCTCCAGACTGAATACAGCAATTTCCGCAATCATAATGGAAATGACGAGATCAAAAACAGACAGCTTCCCGATCTCCCTTTTACCCATCAAGCGCATCACCAAATATACGATAAAATACATGAGCAGCGTCCGAAAAATATGAGCAAAAATATCGTGACTCAATCTGTTCGCCTCCTCTCCTGTACGTTGTGCAAGACATTCATTGTTCATTGTACACGTATTCTGACCGTTCCCCACTGGACTCATACAAAAAACAAAAGGCTAAATTATTGAAATAAAGAGAAAGACTGCTTGCGACTTGGTACTAAGCCCGAAGGCTTGACCATAGAATGATAATAGTTCAAACCTTGGTACAGGAGGAATTAGCAATGGAGCTCATTCGCCGCTGGAGTCCGTTTCGTCTGGCCCATCCCATTTTATCCGGCTTGTTTTATGCTTTTGCATGGATGCTGCTGGGCGCATTGATTCTTTCACTACTGTTGTGGCTAACACAGATGCAGGAACAGGACTTATCCTTGTATACGTACATCGTTCACGCATTCGCTATGCTATCTGGTGGCTTCGTCGCCGGTAAAAGATCCACAAACAAAGGCTGGTATCAAGGCGGCATTACAGGCATCCTGTATGGATTAATTGTTCTTCTGGTCGGTTTTCTGGCACTGGATGCGGGCATGAACGCTAAGGATCTGTTGCACTTGGGAATTGCCTTTATCATAGGTGCGGGAGGCGGAATGTTCGGAATTAATCTCAGTAAATAACGAATTTAAAAAAGTGAAGTGAACGCGGGGCATGTAACGATCAACACAAAAAACCGAGCCTTCTCATAGGCTCGGTTTTTCACATGATGACAGGCAGATTCTACGATTTAGATACAACTTCCTCAGATGCTGTATCTTTTGCAATTGCATTACTGATTGCACTGCGGTCAAAGGTCAGCTTTGTTACATCATTTACACGCAAAACAACCACATCGTCCGTGATCTCCATAATTGTACCGTGAAGACCTCCGATTGTAATCACTTTATCTCCCTTTTTCAAAGCTTGAAGCATCGATTGGCGCTGCTTTTGTTTTTTCTGATTCGGACGAATCAGCAAGAAATAGAAGATTACAAACATCAGAGCCAATGGCCAGATCATTTGGAAAAGTCCCCCAGCTCCGCCGGGTGCAGCCGCAGCTGTAGCAAATTGAAACATGTTAAATCCCCCTTTCGTATACACTCCCCTGAAACTTAAAAGCCTTTATCATTATCATGAAGACCGTACTGCTCAAAAAATTCATCGCGGAAATCAAGCAGTCTGTCATCCATAATCGCTTGTCTGACATTATGCATCAATTGTATTAAGAAATGCAAGTTATGATACGTTGTCAGTCTGAGCCCGAAGGTTTCATCTGCTTTAATCAAATGACGCAAGTAAGCACGTGAATAATTGCGACAAGTGTAGCAATCGCAAGCCGGATCAAGCGGGCCAAAATCGCTTGCAAAATTGGCATTACGAACGACAAGACGACCCTGACTTGTCATCGTTGTCCCGTTGCGAGCAATCCGGGTTGGAAGTACACAATCGAACATATCCACACCGCGGATAGAGCCCTCAATTAAGGCATCCGGCGAACCTACGCCCATCAAATAACGTGGCTTGTTGGTAGGAAGTAGAGGAACCGTATAATCAAGCACTTCATACATCAAATGCTTTGGTTCACCTACACTCAGTCCACCAATAGCATACCCCGGGAAATCCATGGAAGTCAAATCTGCGGCACTTTGCTTGCGCAGATCTTCATGCATGCCCCCTTGTACAATGGCGAACAGCCCTTGATCATGAGGACGCGCATGTGCCTCTAAACAACGCTCAGCCCAACGGCTGGTGCGTTCCAGTGACTTTTTCACGTATTCATACTCAGCCGGAAACGGTGGACATTCATCGAAGGCCATCATAATATCCGAACCCAGCGAGTTTTGAATTTCCATCGCCACTTCCGGCGAAAGAAACTTCTTATCTCCATTTAAATGAGAGCGAAAATGAACACCCTCCTCTGAAATCTTACGCATTTCGCTTAAGGAAAACACCTGAAATCCGCCACTGTCCGTTAAAATAGGACGATCCCAATTCATAAACTTGTGCAGTCCACCCGCTTCACGAATAATATTATGACCAGGACGAAGAAACAGATGGTACGTGTTACTCAAAATAATTTGAGCATCCATCTCCTTCAATTCCTCAGGACTCATCGTTTTGACCGTAGCTTGCGTTCCCACAGGCATAAAGGTTGGTGTCTCAATAACCCCGTGAGGTGTATGCACACGCCCAAGGCGGGCTCCTGATTGCTTGCAGGTTTTAATATGTTCGTATCTTATTGCTGGTGCCATATTTTCTCTACCATCCTTAATTAATAAATGAACATTGCGTCCCCGAAGCTAAAAAACCGATATTCGCGGTCAATCGCTTCCTGGTAAGCATGCATAATATTCTCCCTGCCCGCCAGTGCGCTGACAAGCATAACCAGGGTGGATTTAGGCAAGTGGAAATTCGTAATCATTGCATCCACCACACGGAATTCATAACCTGGGTAAATAAAAATCTGGGTCCAGCCACTGCTTGCCTTAAGTACTCCATCTGCGAATTGACTGCCCACCGTCTCCAGCGTTCGGCAACTGGTTGTACCCACGGCCACGACTCTTCCGCCACGTGCCTTGGTTTCATTAAGTACATCTGCCGTTTCCTGTGACAATGAATAATATTCCTCGTGCATTACATGCTCTTCAATCGTGTCTACCGACATCGGTCTGAACGTCCCTAAACCGACATGAAGTGTAACAAAGGCAATGGAAACGCCCTTCTCCCTAATTTGGTCTAGCAATTCTTCTGTAAAATGCAGTCCTGCCGTTGGAGCCGCAGCAGAACCTTCGTGCCGAGCATAAACCGTCTGATAGCGCTCGCGATCATCCAGTTGCTCCTTGATATAGGGTGGAAGCGGCATTTGCCCAAGACGATCCAGGATCTCCTGAAAAATACCTTCATAAGAAAATGAAAGCACCCTGCCCCCCATATCTCCTTCTTCCTCAATAACAGCCTTCAGCTCATCACCGAAAACGATTACAGCTCCCTTTTTCAGTTTTTTACCTGGCTTCACCAATGCTTCCCATCGGTCTCCCTCCAATTGCTTAAGCAGTAGCACCTCGGCCTTAGCCCCCGTGTCTTGCTTAATACCGAACAAGCGTGCAGGAATCACTCGCGTATCATTTAACACCAGCGTATCCCCAGGGCTAAGATACTGTACAATATCCGCAAATGTATGATGCTCCACTTCACCGTTATTCTTGTTTAACGTCAGCAATCTGGAAGCGCTCCGTTCCAGCAAAGGCGTCTGTGCAATTAATGTTTCGGGTAATTCAAAATCATAGTCGTTTACATTCATATATTGGTCATTCCTTAACTATATCCACATTTTTGTAATAGTGTTGCAAAATTTTCTTGTAATCATACCCCTGTTCGGCCAAACCGTTGGCTCCCCATTGCGACAAGCCCAAACCATGACCATTTCCTTTGCCTGTAAAAATAAAGCTTTGCGTTTTATCAATGACTCGTGCATGACGGTCTTCGTTCATGACGACCACTCCGTTACCGCTTGAAGTGCTGCTCCCGGATGCTGACAAAATTTGAGTTCCTTGCGAACCACTTACATGAGAAGTGGCCCCATCAGCGCCTAATACAGTATAACTGCCGGTACTCGCAATATCAAACAGAGTACTCGGTAATCCCCCCATCGCTGAACGATACATATCGGGATATTTTACTGTCAAAGGTGAGCCGTTGGCCTCAACCTCAAGAACACGCCCTGACGGACCACGTTTGGTAACATCCAGATGATCAATTAAGGACGGTACTGTACCTGTAACTTTCCCTTGTAGGGATTTAGCAATCTGCGCTGATGTAAAAGGTCCACGCACCCATGCATAGTCTCCGGATTGAGGGACCTTCTCCAAAACAATCATCTCTTCACCCGGTTGCGCCTTGGCTACTGGTGCAACGGCTGATTGAATTTGGGGAATAGCACGCACATTGGTATTCTCAGCAGTAACGGTAATTTTGTCTAACCCGGCTTCTGTGACTCCCTCCAGCTCCTTGGCATTATCCTCACGAATATAACCTGTCTTGCCACTGGAGAGAAGTACATGATACCACTCCTGTGCTCCTTTTTGCGCCGTTGTATCTCCCGAGCTGTCTACGCTGGCGAATGCTTCACCACCGCTGTTCCATACCTCGGAAGCATCTGCTGTTACACCGCCCGCATTGGATGAAAATACAGCTTCGAGCACTTTGCCGCCGCTTTTAATGACTTCACCAGCCGTGGCATCTACAGCCTCGCTGACATTCGCATTTTCCGAGCCCTTGCCATTATAAGCTTGACTTAACGTGCCATCCACCACATTACCAATCTGAAACCGAGTCCCTTGGGCAAGTGCATAGCTGCGGGCAGCCACCGCTTGAGCCTTGAGAGCTTCCGCCGGCCATGAGGAATAGACCTCAGCTCCTACCACGGAATACAAATACTGCTCCAACGGTACATCATTAACAAGCGCCAGTTGTCCTGATGTTATGCTAATCTCCATGTCGCCGCGATATGTACGCTGTGATCTTTCAACCACTTGAACGCCATTGTTACCGCCGTTGACTATTATCTTACTGTTATCAGAGCCACTCAGCATATAATGTAACATTGCTTGCGAGCCTGTCGTTACTCCTGCTTCTTGTCTTATTATGAGGCCGGTTTGAGTAGCACTAACTTTAGATAACGTAAGTTTGGGCTGCTTGCTCTCCAGTTCTGCTTTTAAAGCCGACAGCTTGCTGTCGTTACTCTCTTCACCAACCCACACAGCATACTGACCTCTTGATTGAATCACCGTAAAAGCATCAAAGCCTGCGGCAGCAATTGTCGTTCGAACGAGGTTTGCCTCCTGCTCGCTTCCATAGCTTCCTGTTGACCAGTGCTTATTCCCCTTAACTTCAGCCTGCGCTCCGGTTGCGGAAGAAATCCGCTGTACAGCAGCCTGTGCTGCCTGTTCACTTGTATATATTCCCGCGTACACCTGATAGACAGAGCTACCGTTTTTGGATCCGATAAAAACCGTAGGTTTATCATTCGTCTTTTGCAGGACTTGAGCCGCTTTTATCGCAGCTGCTTCATTTCCTTCAAGCACCTTCACCCGATAGCTATCCACACTAAAACGAGCGGTGCTGTCCGGTAGTCCCATCCAAGCCTGAAAACTGCCTCCACTGTTCTGTCCGACACTCAAACCCTCTGATGATTTCAAGGTTACCGCAGGGACTGTTGCTTTATACTTGCTACCTAGATCCGCAAAGATCACTACACGAATATCCTCTTGGGCGGCGGCAGCGTGAACACTCGAAGTCCAAGGTAAGCAAACTGTAGCTAATACCATAATTGCTGCTGCTCGTTTGGCTCTGCCTGTCCATGTACTGAATATTGTTTTTCGGTTCAATGCTTTCCCACTCATTTCTGGCTTCCCCCATTCCGACTGTCTTACACGCATAAAGCATGGTTTGGCGGGATCTCGACCATTGCCTGTCCCTTTAAATACATCGACGGAATAAACCAAAATTTGAACACGGTTAGTTCTAACTCACAGGTCTTTTTCCCTAGCCATCCTATTCCGCCAATGTCATATTTACCATAAACGTATTTACTCTATCGTACTTGCCATATTTGCGTAACTACGCTCTGAATTAATCTCAATTCCATTTCTTTTTAAACCTTATTTCGGGCTTGTTCTCTTGTAATAAAAATCCGCCATTCCTAGTCACCGCGGATCCGTTGGCATAGGGATTCCAAGGTGAGCATATGCTGCCGGAGTCACCGTCCGTCCTCGAGGTGTTCTTTGTAAAAGTCCTATTTGTAGCAAATATGGCTCATACACGTCCTCAATCGTCTGGCTCTCTTCACCGATGGTTGCGGCAATGGTATCCAATCCCACAGGTCCGCCTCGAAATGAATGAATCATTGCCTTAAGCATTTTATGATCAATTTCATCCAGTCCGAGCGGATCTATTTGAAGCCTTTTTAGTGCCTCTGCGGCCAATTCTGAATGAATAATACCGTCTCCAGCAACTTGAGCAAAATCACGCACCCTTTTTAACAGCCGGTTCGCAATCCGTGGTGTTCCCCTTGAACGCAATGCGATTTCTTCGGCTGCATCCCCGACGATCTCAATCTCCATAATGTCCGCATTTCTTGATACGATGTAGGCCAGCTCGTCAGTCGTATAAAACTCCAATCGACTGATAACACCAAACCGGTCGCGCAACGGCGCAGAAAGCAGACCAGCGCGTGTAGTAGCCCCTATAAGGGTAAAGGGCGGCAAATCCAGGCGAACCGATCGCGCACTCGGACCTTTACCAATCATAATGTCCAGTGCAAAATCCTCCATCGCCGGGTACATGACTTCTTCCACCGTCCGATGAAGGCGATGAATTTCATCAATGAACAAAACATCGCCTTCTTGGAGATTGGTCAGCAACGCAGCCAAGTCTCCGGGTCTTTCAATCGCAGGCCCCGAAGTGGTGCGCAAATTAACCCCTAGCTCATTCGCAATAATGTTAGCGAGAGTCGTTTTACCCAATCCGGGTGGACCGTACAACAGTACATGATCCAACGCTTCTTTACGCATCTTGGCTGCTTCAATGTAAATTTTCAAATTTTCCTTAACCTGATTTTGCCCGATATATTCATTAAGATAACGGGGGCGAAGGCTTAGCTCCGCCGTTTGGTCTTCCATCATCAAATTGGCGGAAATAATCCGATCATCCATTTTCCATCGCTCCTCTTTTCACCAGACTTCTGTCAACGGACATCAGCGTCCTATCCGGCAAACAACAGTTGCAAAGCCCGTTTCATCAAAATATCGGCAGATTCATCAGGTTTGGCATCCTTCTTCATTCTGCTCCATACCTTATCCAACTCTGCATCTGTGTAACCGAGCGCCTTGAGCGCCTCACGTGCCTCGCCCCAATAGGAGCCCTCTCCCTCTTCCACGACAGGCTCCGCAAATAATCCAGTCACCATTCCCAGCGAACCAATACCGTCCAGCTTGTCTTTCAAGTCCAGAATCATACGTTGTGCCGTCTTTTTACCAATCCCCGGTAACTTGGTGAGAAATGTGATATTTTCCTGATAAATCGCCGTCACCACATGAGCAGGCGTACCGCCTCCCAAAATACCAAGTGCCACACGTGGTCCAATACCAGATACATCGATTAATTTACGGAATAATTGCTGTTCCTCACGGGTTGCAAACCCGAACAGTGAAATAGCATCTTCCCTTACATGATGGTGAATGTAAATAACCACCGGCCCTTCCGTTTTGGCGAAGGCGTAAGGATTGGGACAGAACACGCGATATCCCACCCCCTGCACATCCAAAACGACATATTCATTTTCCAAGTGAGCTACAGAACCACGCAAGAAATCTATCATTTTCGCAATACCTCATTTAATTTTGAATTTAGTCCATAGGAATGCGCATGACAAATAGCCACCGCCAAAGCATCCGCTACATCATCCGGTTTGGGCACAGCCTGGAGCTTTAGAAACATTCTAACCATCTCCTGTACCTGCTTCTTCTCCGCCTTACCATACCCTACAATAGCCTGCTTAACCTGCATCGGCGTGTATTCCCCTATAGGGAGATTACGTTGCTTTGCAGCCAGCACCAGCACACCCCGTGCCTGACTTACAGACATAGCAGTCGTAACGTTGCGATTAAAAAAAAGCTTCTCCAGCGCTACCGCATCAGGCTTATATTTATCAATCAATTGCAACATGCCTTCATACACATGAAACAACCTTTCTTCTTCCGGTGTATGAGCCTCAGTCTGAATGCAGCCGTACTGCACAGGAACCACCTTACTGCCAATCTTGTCCACAAATCCGAAGCCCACAATAGCAATACCCGGATCAATTCCTAGAAAACGCAAAAAAATCTCTCCCCTATCACTAAACGATGGTGTTAACTAACCATCAGCCTACTCTATCCTCAATACATTTGTGCTAAATTCCATACAAAGCGAACATATGTGTCGTTCATTTCATTATAACAAAACTTTGTATCTAATAGAGGAAAAAATTTTACTCTAAGTAAAAACATAAAAAGAGACGCCACAAGCATCACCTGATCGGTAAATGCCTAACGTCTCCTGCTTCTAATCAATATTGCTGTTTTAATACCCTCTGTGTTCGTTCCACCGCAAAGTCACTAAAAGTAGAGATTACACTGTTATACTCGTTTATATCCTGTACACGGATTCCCTGCTGAAGTTGTTCATACACCCCTTCCGGTAAAGCCGTTTCCATGGAGTCCACATCCAGTTGGAAAAAAGTCCGTATAACCTTCTCCTTTTTAGGTGGTCCTTCAAACAAAGTGAGCTGTCCGTCAGCGCTCAAGCCCATGTAGCCGCGCTCTTTACACGATTCCGACAAATCTTCTACCCTCCGCTCCAGCCACACCTCTCCCTTGGTATTAAGCCGTCCCTTCCAGTCGGGATGCTGCCTTAGTAAATTTTCCAGCTGCTGCGAGCTCAGCGTACCTAAGGAAAGTGTTTCCGTACCACAGACGTAGGTGGTTAACAGACGAGTCTTCCTGCTTATACCGGAAGCACGTATGCTTTGCAAAACTTGCATCTGTGAGGAGCGATCTTCAGCCTGTGTTGTGGGTGAAGATTCCTCCATATCAACCTCTGCCATAACTGTAGCGGCCAGTGGCTGTGACAGCATAGCCTGCATATGTCTTGAAAACAGAATACCCAACCCTGCCAGCAAACAAGCCGCTCCAAAAATGGTAAAGGCCCATACCATTCTTCTTCCCTGATTCCAACGCCGTTTCATTTGTTTTTTCCAACTTAATCGCTTCACAGTAATCCCTTCCGTCCCACTTTTTGTGTTAGTGTGACCTGGCGATTACTGAATTATACAAAAAGATAATAAATACAATAAAAAAAGCCGCTGTTCCCAGCGACTTTCCTTTTGAATCGGGATGACACGATTTGAACATGCGACCCCCTGGTCCCAAACCAGGTGCTCTACCAAGCTGAGCTACATCCCGAAAAACATGCCGGTGAGAGGACTCGAACCTCCACGGTTTCCCTCACGATTTTGAGTCGCGCGCGTCTGCCAATTCCGCCACACCGGCTTATGAAGTTAATGGCGCGCCCTGAGAGATTCGAACTCCCGGCCTTTTGATTCGTAGTCAAACGCTCTATCCAGCTGAGCTAAGGGCGCAAATATGGAGCGGACGACGGGAATCGAACCCGCGACCCTCGCCTTGGCAAGGCGATGCTCTACCGCTGAGCCACGTCCGCAATACAATTATACTATAACATATAATTTCAAAAATGGTGAGCCATGAAGGACTCGAACCTTCGACACCCTGATTAAAAGTCAGGTGCTCTACCAACTGAGCTAATGGCTCCCAACAGGGTAATATAACTTTGTAGAAATGGCGGAACTGACGGGATTCGAACCCGCGATCTCCTGCGTGACAGGCAGGCATGTTAGGCCTCTACACCACAGTTCCATAATAAAATTTAATTGGTTGCGGGGGCAGGATTTGAACCTGCGACCTTCGGGTTATGAGCCCGACGAGCTACCGAACTGCTCCACCCCGCGTCAGTAAAAGAGATATCTTTTAAATTATTAATGGTGGAGGCTGAGGGGATCGAACCCCCGACCCTCTGCTTGTAAGGCAGATGCTCTCCCAGCTGAGCTAAGCCTCCGTATTACTTATGACCCGTAGGGGATTCGAACCCCTGTTACCTCCGTGAAAGGGAGGTGTCTTAACCCCTTGACCAACGGGCCATGCAATAAAATAATTCTGGCGGAGAGAGAGGGATTCGAACCCTCGAGACGCTTTTGGCGCCTACACGATTTCCAATCGTGCTCCTTCGGCCAACTCGGACACCTCTCCATATGGCTCCCCGAACAGGACTCGAACCTGTGACAACTCGATTAACAGTCGAGTGCTCTACCAACTGAGCTATCAGGGAATAATAATCATTAAGATTCGCTTGGCGGCGTCCTACTCTCCCAGGACCCTGCGGTCCAAGTACCATCGGCGCTGGAGGGCTTAACGGTCGTGTTCGGGATGGGTACGTGTGGAACCCCTCCGCTATCGCCACCAAACATGAATTTGCCTCGCAAATTCTTCCGTATGTTTATTCGGTTCATCACCTATCGTGTGAATGAATAGCCATGCGCTTGTCGTATGTATTCCTACATACCTTCAAGGTGTTACACCCTGAAAACTGGATCCGAAACTTCATTGCGTCTTATCTTTAGGATAAGCCCTCGACCGATTAGTATTGGTCAGCTCCATGCATTACTGCACTTCCACCCCCAACCTATCTACCTCGTCGTCTTCAAGGGGTCTTACATACTGGGAAATCTCATCTTGAGGGGGGCTTCACGCTTAGATGCTTTCAGCGCTTATCCCTTCCGTACATAGCTACCCAGCGGTGCTCCTGGCGGAACAACTGGTACACCAGCGGTACGTCCATCCCGGTCCTCTCGTACTAAGGACAGCTCCTCTCAAATTTCCTACGCCCACGACAGATAGGGACCGAACTGTCTCACGACGTTCTGAACCCAGCTCGCGTACCGCTTTAATGGGCGAACAGCCCAACCCTTGGGACCTACTTCAGCCCCAGGATGCGATGAGCCGACATCGAGGTGCCAAACCTCCCCGTCGATGTGGACTCTTGGGGGAGATAAGCCTGTTATCCCCAGGGTAGCTTTTATCCGTTGAGCGATGGCCCTTCCATGCGGTACCACCGGATCACTAAGCCCGACTTTCGTCCCTGCTCGACTTGTAGGTCTCGCAGTCAAGCTCCCTTCTGCCTTTGCACTCTTCGAATGATTTCCAACCATTCTGAGGGAACCTTGGGGCGCCTCCGTTACTCTTTAGGAGGCGACCGCCCCAGTCAAACTGCCCACCTGACACTGTCCTCGTACCGGATCACGGTACCAAGTTAGAACCTAGATACGATCAGGGTGGTATCCCAAGGATGCCTCCCCTCAAGCTGGCGCTCAAGGTTCAACGGCTCCCACCTATCCTGTACAGATCGTACCCAAATTCAATATCAAGCTGCAGTAAAGCTCC
>NZ_CP045298.1:945000-1577500 GCF_009363115.1 Paenibacillus brasilensis
ATAGGGCGTATTTTCAGACGCTTCATGACTCAGATAGTATCCGGGGGGGCAGCAATCTGAATAAGCAGGATAAGGTGTTTGATGGACGTTTATAGGCCCTGTCTGCATAGCCCCCCAACTCCACGGATGCTCACAATCATGATCAGGAGCTACAGAGGGAGAGGTATGTTCTGCAAAGGAAGTATTTACAGGCGCATTCCCCCAAGGTTGAGGGGACCCAATGCCCGGATACCATGAGTTTGGCATTGTATTTATTTGTGGGCTGTAATCAAACGCCGGCTGCTGCACTGGCCATGGAGAATTTACCATCGACTCCGAGCTTGTGCAACCACAAAACTTTTCAGTTACGGGCTGTTTTTCCACATATACTGGAAGCTGTGGCTTGGGTACAACCGGTTGGTTAACTATGGGCTGTATCTGAGGTGGAGCTGGTTGGTTAACTATAGGCTGTATTTGAGGTGGAGCTGGTTGGTTAACTATAGGCTGTATCTGAGGTGGAGCTGGTTGGTTAACTATAGGCTGTATCTGAGGTGGAGCTGGTTGGTTAACTATAGGCTGTATCTGAGGTGGAGCTGGTTGGTTAACTATGGGCTGTATTTGAGGTGGAGCTGAATTGACGGGTGCCATGGGTACTTCAGGTAGTTTTAACTCTGGAAGCTTAGGAGGATTCTCTGTTTCTTTCGGCTGCGTCATCTGCTCTTTAGGACTAGGCATATTTTCCGATTCAGCCTGATTCGACTCCTCTTTAGGCTGGGTAAGCTCTTGCTTGGTTGGAGACTCGGTAGGAGACTCAGACTTAGGCTGTGTCATCTCTGGTTTGACTGCGGTATTTTTTTTATTCTCGACAGGATCAGAGGAATCTTCTTTGTAGTGTGGGATATTAACCGTTTCCCCGACCAATAAAGCATTGGGGTTTTTAAGCTGGGAATTGGCGTCAATAATTAGTTTAAGCGGTACATTCCAGGCCTTGGACAACTTCCACAAGGTATCTCCTTGCTTAACCTTGTGCTGATAGACCGTTGACGGTTGTGTTTCCATCGCAACAGGATCTGTCGGAATTTTGATTTTCTCGCCAATGCTTAACTGATTAGGATCAGCTAATTGGGGATTGGCAGCAATAACTTTCTCCAGTGCCACATTATACTTCTGCGCCAGCAAGTACAGGGTGTCACCTTTTTTAACGATGTGTATTTTCACAGGTCACAAACCTCCTACTTTCGTTCGGGCGTGATGAACGCCCGGCTTCTGTTATTACATCCTATGCACCTCCCGGGCGAATGACCCCATACAAACAAAAAAATCCTTTCAACCGAACACTCTCGCGAGCATTCTGTCAAAAGGATTCACCGTTTATTCTAGTCCTGCCACACTTTATAGCCGTCCTGATCCACGATTTTCCGGAACTCGGCCAGCAGCTCCAGAGTCACTGGACCCGCAACACCGGAACCAATCGTACGGCCATCCACTTCATAAGCTGCAATAACTTCCGCTGCAGTTCCTGTAAAAAAGACCTCATCCGCCACATATACATCATGCAATGTAAAAGGTTGCTCTTTGAGTGTATATCCAAGCTCGGCACACAAATCAATGATAGCATTACGAGTAATCCCCTCAAGTGCCCCCAAATAGCAAGGAGGTGTATAGAGTACTCCGTTTTTGACAATGAAAATGTTGTCCGCGGAGCCTTCTGTCACATAACCTTGAGAATTGAGCATAATAGCCTCGCCTACACCAGCATAATTAGATTGAATCTTCACCAGGATATTGTTGAGATAGTTCAACGATTTTATCTTCGGATTCAAAGCATCCGGGATGTTACGACGCTGGGAGACAGAGATCGTTTTCAGACCAGTCAAGTAAGCTTCCTCCGGGTAAATGGCGAGCTGCTCCACGATAATGATGATACTTGCCTTCGCACAACGTAGAGGATCAAGACCTAAATTTCCCGCACCACGAGATACAATTAAACGAATATATCCGTTACGCATTTCGTTGAGACGAATCGTTTCAGCCATCGCTTCCAGCATTTCATCCTTAGACAACGGGATGTTTAACTGAATGGATTTCGCAGAATCATATAGACGGTCCAAGTGCTCTTTGCACTTAAAAATATTGCCGTTATAGATACGAATTCCTTCGAATATACCATCTCCGTACAAGAAACCATGATCATATACGGAAACCTTTGCGTTTTCCTTCGTTACATGCTGCCCGTCCAAGTAAATCCATTGTTCTGCCATTAGAACCACACCTCCGATTATTGTTCCTTTACAACAGGTTCGATCGTTGCTTCAACGTACTTGTAGCTTGGATAGGAGCCGAGAATACGTACCTGGCATCCCAAAGCCTCAATCTCTGCAAAGGCTGTCGGAAGCAAAATCGAATGCAGAGATTCCAAAATTTCAATGTAAAAATAATAATTTCCCAATTGCTTTTTTGTTGGACGCGATTCGATACGGGACAGATTCAATCTGCGCCACGCAAACGTGGATAACACTTGATGCAGTGCTCCTGGAAAATCCTGCGGCGGTGTAACCAAGATGCTGGTCCGCTGTCCATCAGGGTTACGCGGGAGACTGATAGGTTGATGGCCGATCAGGACAAAACGGGTAAAGTTGTTGTCGTGATCCGTCACTTTACTAGCCAAAATATCCAATCCGTGTTTGACAGCCGCAAGCTTGGTTCCGAGAGCTGTCCAGCCCTTACCAGGGTTATGCCTAACCATTTCGACGGCTTCCGCCGTACTTCCTGCACTCTCCAAATCAGCTTGAGGAGCGGAAGCCTGTATGAACTTCTTACACTGGGGAAGCGCTACGGGATGAGACATAATTTTGACTATTTTGCTCAAATCCAGATCGCCCCGGTCATTGGTAAATTCACTACGATGTCCAATAAGGTTTTGAATGGAAGGATATACCCATTCCGCTTGCATCTGAATGTCCACCTCATGTACAAGCCAGTCCATGTGTAAGCTTACAGAGCCATCAATCGTATTCTCAATGGGAATTACACTATAGTCCGCTTTCCCCTTGTCTACTGCCTGAAACACGTCTGCTATGTGCTTATAAAATAATAATTCACAGGGCGTATCTCCTAGCAAATACTTAATCGCCTCATGAGAAACGGTCCCCTCAGGAAGAAGTGCAATTCGTTTCATTTCGTAAGCTCCCCTTTTATCATATCCATAAAAGGAAGTGTATTCCCTTCCGTATATACTTTAACGCCATCACTCTCCGGACGCAATTTTAACACAAAGGCATTGATGCCCTGTTTACTCATCGTATCCGTTAAATACTGTTCCAGCTCTGCCTTCCGATTTTCCCGCCGATCAGTCAACGCCAGAAGTGTCGGTCCAGCCCCGCTGAGAGCCACGCCAAGGGCACCATGATGATGCGCATTCTGCAGGATCTCTGTCATACCCGGCACAAGCGCTGCGCGGTAAGGCTGATGGAGCCGATCACTCATGGCTTCAGCGATCAACTCTGTTCGGCCCGATGCCAATGCCGCTACAAGCATCGAAGCATGACTTACATTGTATACCGCATCCTGCAAGGATACACGCTCGGGCAGCACCTCTCTGGCCTTAGACGTAGACAATTGAAACTCTGGAATGACTACCGTAACCTCCAGATTGGCATCCGGCTCAATCCGCAAGTGCTTGGCATGCCTACCATCCCACACGGCAGTAATAATACCACCAAACAGAGAGGCTCCGACATTGTCTGGATGCTTTTCAATAGCGCTTGCCATGTCAAACAGCTTGGAATCCGACAAAGGCGAGCCAATCAGCGTATTGGCGGCCACGAGAGCGCCTATAATGGCGGAAGCACTACTGCCCAAACCACGGGTAAGCGGAATATCGGAGTACATCGAAATATCCAGCTCAGGAACAGCTACGCCAGCTTCCCGAAAAACCATTTGTGCTACCTTGAAAATCAAATTTGTTTTATCTCGCGGAACCCCATTCATTTCATCTCCATACAGATGAAAGGCCGTCTGTTCTGCCTCTTTCAATTCAATCCATGCATATAAGGACAACGCCATGCCCAATGTATCAAAACCGGGGCCCAAGTTGGCGGTACTCGCAGGCACACGCACCCTTGCAGTTTTCAAAACGGTCATACGGATGATTCCTCCTGCTTTTATTGACTATCCTTCTACCCGATATACACTCTTGATGCGACGGATCACATCCAAAGTTTCAAAATGCTCCAGCACCTTTTTCATACTCGCTTTACTGGCCAAATGAGTCACAATAATAATTTCAGCATCGGGATTAACCTCATTCGGTTGCTGCACGACAGAGGCCAGACTGACGTTGAATTCAGCAAATACCTGCGTAATCCGTGCCAACACCCCGGCTTTATCATCCACATGCAAAAGCACGAAATTTTTGAAATACACATCTTCGTCATTGCTGATTTTTTTGGGATTGTAAGGCACGATTGCTTTAAGCCCATTCACGCCGAGTTTGAGGTTTTTCACAACCGCTACCAGATCAGCCACAACCGATGTAGCTGTTGGCATTTCGCCTGCACCCGCCCCATAAAACATGGTTTCACCCACTGCTTCACCATGCACATACACTGCGTTGAATACCCCATTCACCGAAGCCAATGGATGCTGCTTGCGTACCATTGTCGGCTGAACGTTGATCGTAAATTCATCGCCCTGACGCTCTGCAATGCCAAGCAATTTCATTTCATATCCAAGTTTTTTGGCAAAAGCGATATCCTCACTCGTTACCTTCGAAATACCGCTGACGCTCACATCCTTGAGCTCTACATTGGAACGGAATCCAAGCGTACCCAGAATAGCCATTTTACGGGCTGCATCCAGCCCCTCCACATCTGAGGTCGGATCAGATTCTGCATATCCAAGCTCCTGCGCTTCCTGAAGGACCTCCTCGTACGAGGCTCCCTCCTGGCTCATTTTAGTTAAAATGAAGTTTGTCGTACCGTTCACAATTCCCATAATACGGGTAATGCGGTCGGAGGAAAAGCCTTCAATTAACGTACGAATGATCGGAATCCCGCCTGCTACACTGGCTTCATAAAAAATATCACATTGCTTTTCCTGTGCCTTAGCCAATACTTCAGAGCCATGCAAAGCCATTAAGTCCTTATTTGCTGTTACGATATGCTTGCCTCGCTCCAGCGCTTCCAGAATGTACTCCTTGGTCTGACCAACGCCGCCCATGACTTCGATAATGACATCAATGTCAGGATCCCGAATGACTTCCCATGGGTCCTCAGTAAGCTTAGCGCCGTCCACTTCAATGGAGCGATATTTGTCTATATTTTTTACAGCTATTTTTTCAATAATGATAGGTGAACCAACTTGCCTGCTCAAATCTTCCTGATTTCCTTCTACGATTCGAACAACTCCCGTTCCTACCGTACCTAAACCCAACAATCCTACTTTGACCGGTTTCATCCATTTCCCTCCTGCTAACTTTATCTAATGGGCTGTACGGCCCTTGTTAACCTTGCCCGATCAGGCGGACACGTTTGACGCCAGAGATGGTCTCCAATCCTTCTAGCAAAACACCTAGCTCTTCACTCAGTCTGGGCATTTCTACCGAGATAACTACGTTGGCTCTGCCTTGCAGCGGAATGCTCTGCTGAATAGTCAGCACATTGCCTCCGTAATCTGCCACCCTTCCAAGCACTCTGGACAACATGCCGGATTGATGTTCCAAATCAATGGAAATATTGACAATTCGCTCACGCTCCAGCTGGTTAACCAAATGAATGCCGTCTTTATATTTATAAAAGGCGCTTCGACTTAGCCCAACTTGCTCCACGGCGTCATGCACGGTTTTTACATCTCCTGAAGCCAGCAGCATTTTAACCTGTATAGTTTTAACTATAGCTTCAGGCAAAATATCTTCCCGTACCAAGTAATAGCGCTCTTTCACGAACGTCCTCTCCTTAAAGACTTATGTTTTTGTATAGAGGACATTATATCGAAACTAGTGAAAATCAGCAAGCTAACTTTACAAAAAAAGGCTACTGCCATCTATAGGGTTCTCTATAGCGCAGTAGCCATTCATCTCAACCATTATTCTATTCCTAGTAGTAGCTGCTGCCTTCTACGAATTCGAACTCGAAATCAGCAATGCGTACAGATGTACCATCTGTGGCACCACGTTTACGCAGCTCGGCATCCACACCCATATGGCGCAGCGTTCTTGCCAATTTTAAAATGGCATCATGCGAATTCAACTGCATGCGCTTCATCATGCGCTCAATTTTGGGGCTGTGCACTACGAATGTGTCGTTCTCACGCACAATCGTAAAGCCTTCGTCTTCTGCCGTATCCAGCTTAAATACCTTACGCTCATTAACTTCTGCTACTTCCTCAACGACCGGCTCGTCCGGTATTTGATCCAGCAAATCAGCGGCCCGATAGAGCAGTTCTTTGACACCTTGGCGTGTCAGTGAAGAGATGGGCATAATTTCCAGGTCTGGACGTACAGAAGCGATCTGTTCTTTGAATTGTGCGAGTTTTTCTTCCGCTTCCGGCATATCCATTTTATTCGCTGCCACAATTTGTGGACGTTCCTCCAGGGCAGCATTATATTGCTTTAATTCGTCGTTAATTTTAGTCCAATCCTCAAACGGATCACGCCCTTCAGAGCCTGCCATATCCACAACATGGATAATTATGCGTGTTCGCTCAATGTGCCGCAGAAATTCATGTCCCAGCCCAACACCTTCATGGGCTCCTTCAATTAGTCCAGGCAGATCAGCCATCACAAAGGTACGATGATCGCCCACATCCACGACCCCCAAATTCGGGGTAATCGTTGTAAAGTGGTATGCGCCAATCTTTGGTTTGGCAGAGGATACAACTGACAGCAATGTGGATTTCCCTACACTAGGGAAACCGACCAGACCCACGTCTGCCATTACTTTTAGCTCGAGGGTAATATAACGCTCTTGTCCCTCTGCACCATTTTCAGCCAGCTCAGGTGCTGGATTACTAGGCGTAGCAAAACGAATGTTCCCGCGTCCTCCGCGTCCTCCTTTAGCTACGACAACCTGCTGCCCATGGCGCGTCATATCTGCCAATACTTCACCCGTATCATCATCTATGATAACCGTTCCCGGTGGTATCCGTACGATCATGTGCTCCGCGTTAGCTCCGTGTTGGGCTTTGTTACGACCCTTCACCCCACGCTGGGCTTTAAAATGTCGTTGATATCGAAAATCCATCAACGTACGCAACCCTTCATCTACACGGAAAATCACATCTCCACCGTTCCCTCCATCACCACCACCTGGGCCACCCTCAGGAACGTATTTCTCACGGCGAAACGCAATTAAGCCGTCTCCACCGTCTCCACCTTTAACAAAAATCTTCGCTTTATCTACAAACATGGTTACACCTTCCTTATGTCTGGCACTCCATCCGAATTTGAAGCATTTCGCCTGTAGGGAGCTTCTCCGTTCGAATGCGTTCACTTCCGTGTATGGGTTTGACCTGCTTTAATAAATTCGTATCGGCAGGTATATCACTTCCTTCAAAGCGGACAATAATATCCTTCTGATCCATACCGAAAAAAAGTGTCAATCTGCGCACTTCTCCCCAGGACGACCGGCCGCCACCATATTGATACGCACGCACCGTTTCTATGACGGCCGAGGCAAGCGACTCGCCGTCTTCGGGAGACATGACAGCGTCCAACTTTAACTGCTCCTCCACCTGTACTGACAACTGTAAGTTTCCAGCGTTTACGCGAAAAGACTGCAAATAAAATACCAGTGAAGGAATACCCAGCTTGGATATTTTACTGTCCTCTGCCACGCGCTCTTTTATTGTTTCCACATAAGCAGCTGATTTATCATGCTTATTCATACGAATATAACCATAAAGCACCTGTAAGTCATTCATCCAGTCATGCCGATGATGGTTAAGCGTTGCGATAGCTGTACGCTCCAAGGAACGCAAAGCAGCTTTCCGCTCATACTCAGCCTGTCTACGTGTATACCACATGCCAAAGCAAGCGGCAACAACAGACCACAAAGCTAATATGATAATCGTTAAACCTTCAGGATAGAGCAGTGAAAAAACCAAAGGAATCAGAATGGAACCCAACGCCAAATAAGGCGCTCTTATCCGCTGGAACATGGCTTCTCTCCGTTCTGCCATAATTAAATGGATTATTGAAAAACCTTAATCCAGTATAGCACAGACTGACTTTCCAGTTCATTACCATCATGCAAAAAAGCCTCCGACAAAAGTGCCGGAGGCTTTTCAGCGTGTCTAAGCCGCTATTAAGCTTCTACAGTAGCTGCTACTGGAGCAGTGTCGATCGGGTAGATGCTCACCTTTTTGCGATCACGGCCCCAACGTTCGAACTTCACAACGCCGTCCACTTTCGCGAATAGAGTGTCGTCCTTACCGATGCCCACATTCGTACCCGGATGAATTTTCGTTCCGCGTTGACGAACCAGAATGCTACCGCCGGTAACTGCTTGACCGTCAGCACGTTTCACGCCAAGACGTTTCGATCTGCTATCACGTCCGTTTTTCGTGGAACCTACACCTTTTTTCGATGCGAATAATTGAAGATCCAATGTCAATTTCAACATGATGTCTACCTCCTTCTTTGTTTATTTTCTATTTGAAGATACTTACCATATGATTCAGCAATACTTGTCAGCATAATCACCATGGACTCCAGCAACAGTTGAACCTGTGCATTCGCAACATCATGATTTTCAGGGGGAAAATACGCGCTCAAAAAGCCGTTTTCCATTTCTGTTTCCATTTCAGCATCCGTAAGAGCTCCAATCGAATTGACGGTTCCTACAGTTACCGCTGAAACGCCAGCACATACAATATCCTCGCCAGACTTGGCGTAATTCGCATGGCCTTTAATAGAAAATCCCTGTATGCTGCCATCCTCCAGTCGTGTAATGCGCACGATAATCACTTATCGCACCCTCTTACGCTTGGATTTTTTCAATCGTCACTTTCGTGTACGGTTGACGATGACCTTGCTTCACATGGTAGTTCTTTTTAGGTTTGTATTTGTATACAACGACCTTTTGACCTTGACCATGCTTCTCAACTTTAGCTGTTACAGAAGCTCCGGAAAGAAGCGGTGTACCTGCTGTCAAGCCATTGTCGCCAGACACTGCCAGAACACGGTCGAACGTTACAGTTTCACCATCATTAGCTTCCAACTTCTCGATGAACAATACGTCGCCCTCTTGAACTTTGTATTGCTTACCACCTGTTTCGATAATTGCGTACATTTGCTTGCACCTCCTTATGTCTCAGACTCGCCTAATAGCAGGTGGCAGATTCCCTTGGGATACTGCACTTCAGTACCTGATTGGAGCGGTTACAGCATGTGCAGCCAATCTTACGCATCACACATACCAAATGATTGTAGCACAAGCTTCGTCCACATTCAACCTTTAATTTTGATATGGTTATGATTTGCCGGATTGTTCTACATCAGCGTCTTTTCCTCACGCACCTTTTTACGGGTCATTTCCAGTAGCCCTAATCGCGTCCAGCCCACAACATAAGATTTGGTCCGATCCTTCTTCAGCCTGGCCTCCAGTACAGAGGATACTTCCCGACGGTTCTCCTCTTGCTCCATGTCAATAAAATCAATAATGATAATGCCACCAATATCGCGTACTCGCACTAGCCGGGCAATCTCTTCGGCTGCTTCAATGTTAGTCCGGGTCACTGTCTCTTCCAAATTATTGCCGCCCGTAAACTTTCCGGTATTCACATCAATAACGGTCAATGCCTCGGTGTGATCAATAACAATGTATCCGCCGCCCTGGAGCCATACCTTTCGTGCAAAATCACGTTCCAACTGCTCGTTAATACCATAGGCATTAAATATCGTTTCTTCTGCACTACGGAATATACTCACATGAGCTTTCGCCGGACCAATCTGTTGCAGCATGATTTCTGCATCCTTTGCTTGCTCCTCACTGTCAATGACCAGTTCATCCTGCTCTGGTGTAAACACATCCCGAATCAAGCGTTGAACGATGCTCAAATCCCTGTGTAATTCACATGGAGCGGAGCATTCACCAGCTTTACGCCGAATAAGCGCCCACTGCTGACGTAGCTGGTTCAGATCATTTTCAATCGCCTCTATACTCATTTCCTCCGAAACGGTCCGGATAATAATCCCTTCCTCACCCGTGCGCAGTTGCTCCCCCATTGCTTTCAAACGGGCACGTTCTCCCTCACGCTCTATTTTCTTGGATACAGCCACATAGTCGGCGCGGGGCATGTATACGATCCAACGACCCGGAAGCGAAAAATGAGTTGTCACTCTGGCCCCCTTGCTCCCAACAGCCTCTTTTAATACCTGTACTACAATTTCCTGACCCACCTTTAACAGTTCAGAAATGGACGGCTTTACCTGCGGCTGCTTGTCCAAATGAGGATGAAGAACGTCATCCACATATAGAAAGGCATTCTTTCGTTGTCCAATGTCAACAAAAGCGGCTTGCATACCCGGCAGGACATTGACTACCCTTGCTTTGAAAAAGGAACCTAAAATCCCCCGTTTTCGTGGCAGCTCAGCCGCATATTCAACTAATCGTCCCTCTTCCAACAGCGCCATTTGTGTCATCTGCTGCTGACACTGTACAATCATTTGCTTCATGGTTTTTCAACCTCTCTGAATACAGCCTCTTGCTTAACTCTTAAAGCATTTATTTGGGCTTGGGTTCCTCGCCATCTGGCGGACGTGCCGCAAAATAAGAGCGAATAAGGCGCTGCTCCGGCAGCACGGCTACAATCCGCCCTTGTTCATTCATCACGTAAACCATATGATACCGATCTCTTCTAAAAAGACGCAAAACAGGCTCCAAATGTTTCACTGGCAAGGATACAATAGGTAAAGCAATACTTCCCTTAGCTGCTTCACGGTAAAAAAGCTCGTCCCTCCCCAGCAAAAATCGTATAAAACGATAAGGGATATTACGATAATCCACAATATTAGAATAAAGCAAAAAAATCCCTACCGCCAGCAGATTTAAATGCACAGATCCATTTTGTCTTAACAGTGGAGAGATTCCAAAGATGCAAAATAGCAAGCTCGTCACGATACTGGCCCGAAAAGTCCACACTAATGTACGGTGATAAGAAAGAAACAAGCTGATCAGCGACTGTAGTATTTTCCCACCATCTAGCGGTAAAATCGGCAGCAAATTGAACAGTGCAATAACTGCATTTCCCTGAATGACATAATTTACATAATCATGCTCAACCCCGTTCACATTTTTGAGACATAAAAGGATGATGATCATGATTCCATTTTGCAGGGGACCAGCCAACGCTATGACGATTTCCTTCCACGCACTGAGCTTGCCCTGATCTTCAATGACCGCCACTCCTCCAAAGGGTAGCATCTGTATGGAGAGCACTCGCGCGCCAAGCAATGAAGCGGCTACCGCATGACCTAGCTCATGGATAAACACTAGTGTAAACAGGGTTATGATCTCAATAAAATGCCCAGTCAACACAGAGGTCAGCATGACCAGCACAAATAGTGGATGCAGTGATAAGGTCACACCCCGGACATTAATCAAGAGCTACCACTTCCGTTGGATCAATATACTGATCCCCCCTCTGCACTGCAAAAAACAGAGTCACCGCCTCATCGGCGCTACGGCTTGCTGGGAGTACACCGACCTCATCCCCCTCCTGAACCCAGTCGTTCACCTTTAAGGTAGAGCGGGAAATCCTTCCGTATGTTGCTGTAATACCACCCGTGTGACGAATTGTAATTGTAATCCCACTTTTGGGATGATTCGAAATGTCCAATACACGTCCTGCATCTATACTTTTAACAGCGACAGCCCCATTGTTGGTAACACTCGGTGTAATTTCCACCCCTTTGAGACTTAGTGCAAACGGCTGTGTTACATCACCTTCAATCGGCGGAGAGGCCTTTCGCCCCGCATTCACCTTGTGCGCTTCAGTCTCTTCGCCAAAAATCGGCAAAAAGGAAGGGGCTCCGTCAAAATAAGCTCCATACCATTGTCTGGCGGCTGCAAAATCCATATCCTTCTTCAAGGAATCTGCGATAAACATTCTCAAATTCACCGCATAGGGAATATCCCAGCGAAACAATCCCCATACCATTCCAAATAATACAGTTGCCATTACTGTTCTGCGCCAAAAAGAAGTCCAAAAAGACGGACGACGATTCTCTCCGAAAGATTGATGCCAGCGTTGCCGTTCGTTTTTCCACTCGGTTTCCGGGTCTCTGGGCAGATTTGCACTGATTACGGGCATTGGCTTCATTTCTCTATTCCCGAGCCTGTCCTGATATACACCAGAGGAATGTGGTTTGGATTGCCCTCCCGCGATTAGCTGCTGTATACGTTCTTCTCTGCGCTGCTTGATTCCGGAATTTTTATTCATCCTGTTCAGCCCCCTCAGCGAGGTATGTTTGATACATCTTATGAGGACGGGCTTCAACTTATGTTGTTCAGTTCGGGATTACGCTGCCGAAAAATCAAAAAAACCGGCGTAAATCCACCGGATACATGGGCATATGAAGGATAGCAAGATAAAGCAAAGACACTTAAATAAGATTAATCACTTATTTAAGTGTCCAGCAAATAAAAAGATAGCATGGCTTTAAAAAGCCTGAAAATCTTCGCCATGCCTTTCACTACATCCTCCTGAAGGGGACACGCAGGAAGGGGCGGAGTGGGGGATTTGAATCTGGAGAAGCGAAGCGTTCGCCTTTGCCTGTGAATTCCAACCATTTACGGTTTCAACAATCAGCGGAATTCAGAGACAACAGCGATCGTAAGATCAAATCACACGCGGAGCGTCTCCCAACTAAAACTCATGGTTTTACTCATCCACCCATACCAAAAAATTTCTTAAAGCGTGTCATTACGCTTTTCTTTTGATCCATCTGCATGAGGGGTACCGTATCGCCCAAAATCCGTCTCGCAATGTTGCGGTAGGCAATCGCTGCTTGTGAATCTGGATTCATGACAGTAGGTTCCCCTGTATTGGCTGCTTTGATGACCATTTCATCATCAGGAACGATCCCAATGAGGTCTATGCTAAGCACTTGTAAAATCCCATCAATATCCAGCATATCCCCAGATTTAACCATGCTGTTGCGAATACGGTTAACCACCAGCTTGGGTGAAGTCACATGTGAACTTTCCAGCAAACCAATGACCCGGTCAGCATCGCGTACGGCAGCATTTTCCGGGGTAGTTACAACAATGGCCTGATCCGCCCCGGCAATGGCATTTTTGAAGCCTTGCTCAATACCCGCAGGGCAGTCAATCAATATATATTCAAAATCCTTTTTAAGCTCCAAAATAATATCCTTAACCTGCTCAGGCGTAACAGCACTCTTGTCCTTAGTTTGAGCGGCAGGCAGCATGTACAGCTCCTCAAAGCGCTTATCCTTGACCAAAGCCTGATTTAAACGGCAACGACCTTCGGCTACATCAACAAGATCATAAATAATCCGATTTTCCAGACCCATTACCACGTCCAGATTACGCAAACCGATATCGGTATCCACCAGGCACACCTTTTTGCCGAGCAGTGCAAGCGCTGTTCCTATATTGGCTGACGTCGTCGTTTTACCGACGCCGCCTTTTCCTGAAGTGACGACGATAGCCTCTCCCATGTGCTACACCCCTTTGAACACGTTAAAATCGCGGCCCAGACGCACGATATTGCTCATTTTATCTATTTGCATAGCGCCATCCTTGAGATACGCAAATTCCATGCCGGATTCACGTGTCTCCCATTCGTCTGGTGGACGGCTGATCATTTCGGAAATTCGCAGTTGTGTCGGTGCAAAATAGGAGGCCGCGATAATCGCTTCGCTGTTTCCCTCCATGCCTGCGTGCGCCATGCCCCGTAGAGCACCAAGGACATAGATATCACCAGTACATGTTATAATTCCGCCCGGGTTTACATCTCCTAAAAAAAGTAGATTTCCGTTATGATGAAGCACTTGACCTGACCGGATAATCCCTGTCACCGTGTGAGTAGGGGGCTTTCCCTGCACTTCGGCAGGTAGCCCGGGCGATTCTATAGAACGTATAAGCAGATTCCCCTTCTGCCTCAAAATCTCCAGAATACTTTCCTTCTGTTCCTCTGTCACTTCCCGGCTTCCCAGCTTAATATCCACATGAATGATTGGGCCTGTTAAAATATTCTGATGACTGTGCTCCAGCTTAAATCGCAGCTCACCTAGCAAATCCTCAAACTCGCATTGATCGTCCAGCAGGAATACCAGGCCGTCTTTGATGCCTTTAATCGTGACATGATTCGATTTCACTGCCATTAGCCTGTCCCTCCTATTTCAATCATTTCGTCCCCGGGACGTCAAATCCCTGCTAACCTGGACAAAATGTGTGTAAAAAGACCTAGACAGCTTCTTCTTTTTTCACACGGGTACCCAAACGCTGCAATTGCTTGCGCACGGGGACATAAATAATGAGGGCAAACAGAAAATGGATAAACAAATCAGGAATCATATACTGTGCTAGCGCCCAGTCGAAAGTCTGATGGTTCAGCTGGAACAGCTGATCAATGGCAAAAAGCATAGAGTCCAGCAGAAAACTTCCAATCAACACAACTGCCATCATAATGGGCATCGGTGCACGTCTGGCTGTAAAAACAAGCCCCAATAAGTATGCAGACAACCCCATTGCAAAAGAGTAAGGCCCAATGATAAACCCGTAATAGACCACATCATGAATAAGTCCAAATACAATCCCCAGCACTAATGCGGTATGGCGGCTGTAATAAACAGATACAAACAAAATTACGACATATACGAGATTAGGCACCATCCTTGAATGCCAGCTATCGGGAAGAAGCCACGGAAGAATCGTTCCTTCGGCTATAAACAACACAAACAGCAGCAGTATTAAGACCTGACCGCGCATCTTCATTATTCCGGTACCTCAGGAGTGTACAAAACGAACAGTTCCTTCCAATCCACAAAGCTGGCTGCCGGTTTAATAATCGCTGTCCGTGTTTGACCAAACTCCCCAACCTGAATTTTTTCAACTGTACCAATCTGCAGGTTCTTACGGAATTTCCCGCCTCCACCAGACGTAATAATCTGATCGCCCTTGGCAATGGGATCATCTTCCGAAATTTTCGTCATTTGAAACGTATTGGTAACAGGATCATAGCTTTCTACCATGCCAAATGTTTTTTCTTTCCCTAGTGCAGTAGCAGCGATTGCATAAGAGTTTGGATTTTTAGGGTCCAAAGTAGTCAGTAACGTCACTGTAGAGGTGAAATTAGCGGTTCTGCTAATAACTCCTACAAAGCCTTCCATAGATCTTACTTCCTGGCCGACTCGCGCTCCATCCTTTTCCCCAATATCGATGACGAGTGTTTTGGAATCATTGCTGACACTGTTCACTTGAGCAACACGCCAATCATAATTGTCTTTCGCCATTTGCTCCTTAGTAAACTTCAATTCTTCCTTATATCTAGCATTAGTCTCTTTAAGATTGCGGGTCTGAATCTGCTCGGTAGTTAGTTGTGCCACTGCAATTTTCAAACGTTCGTTTTCTTTATAGATGCTCCGCATATTTCCGATATCTTCAAAGAAGCCCGCTATTGCTGAAGCGGGCCTGTAAAAGATACCTTGCACAAAGCCAATTGAATCTCTGGCGAACTTCTCTGGCCAGGTTAAGGAACTTCTCTGTCCAAGTGTAATCCCCATAAGGGCAATAAACAGAACGATTCCGATCAATAGAATAAATAGTCTTTTATTGCCAAACAGCTTAAACAGTTCCTACACCCCCGATTCAACGTTTGGAACGGACGGCAGAACTGCTCCGCGATTTGAACAAATGGATATTTTCAAGTGCTCTGCCCGTACCAATCGCTACACAGTCCAGAGGATTTTCCGCTACGATCACCGGCATACCGGTTTCACCCGCCAACAGCTTGTCCAGGTTACGCAAAAGTGCTCCACCGCCAGTCAGTACAATTCCTCTGTCCATGATGTCTGCCGCTAACTCGGGAGGACATTTTTCCAGGGTTACTTTGACCGCATCCACAATCGCATTCACTGTATCCGACAACGCTTCGCTAATTTCATCGGAAGTAATCGTAATTGTCTTCGGCAAGCCTGTCACCAGATCGCGTCCACGGATTTCCGATGTCTCCACCTGCTCTAATGGCATAGCAGAACCAACTTCCATTTTCAGCTGCTCTGAAGTCCGCTCACCAATCATCAGGTTATATTGACGCTTCACGTACTGGATGATGGACTCATCCATTTCATCACCAGCCACACGCACGGAACGACTTGTTACAATCCCGCCCAAGGAAATGACTGCAACCTCGGTTGTACCTCCACCGATATCGACAACCATACTGCCCGTAGGCTCCCATACAGGAAGATCAGCGCCAATTGCCGCTGCAAACGGCTCCTCAATCGTGTACGCCTCTCTCGCGCCTGCTTGCTTCGTCGCATCTTCAACCGCACGCTGCTCCACCGCAGTAATGCCTGAAGGCACGCAAACCATCACGTTTGGATGACGTGGAAACAAAGAACGTTGGGCTTGCGCCTGACGAATAAAATATTTGATCATCGTAGCTGTCGTATCAAAATCAGCAATGACGCCATCCTTCATCGGACGAATCGCACGGATATTCCCAGGTGTGCGACCAATCATTTTTTTCGCGGATTCACCCACAGCCTCAATGGTTTTTGTATCTGTACGCAAAGCGACTACAGATGGTTCACGAACCACAATTCCTTTTCCTCTTACGTATACCAGCGTATTTGCCGTCCCCAAGTCAATTCCTAAATCTTTTGTAAAGCCACCCAGCATGATGTAATCTCCTTTTCTCTTCCCTGAAATCTGTTATCCATGTATAAACGGTTTATTCAGGCCGGCCTAGCCGGTCGTATTTAAATGTTTGATTTAAATATTATATTATATCAGACCTTGCTCCTTCAAACTTACAAAGGTCCCGTCCCCGATCACAATATGATCGAGCACGTCGATACCCACAATGTTGCCCGCATCCATCAGGCGGCGGGTCAACTGGACATCCTCCGGGCTTGGCTTCGGATCACCGCTCGGATGGTTATGAGCGCAAATAATCGAAGCACTGCTGCATTTGATTGCCGCCCGAAACACTTCACGAGGATGCACGATGGCGGAATTCAGGCTGCCCATTGATAGTGTTTCCTGGGCAATGACATGATTTTTAGTATTTAGGAACAAGCATACAAAATGCTCTTTCTGCAAATAACGAAGCTGCTCAAACAGCAGATCTGCCACATCCCGCGGGCAGCTGATCACGGGGGTCTCCAAATGGCGGGACAATGCTAATCTGCGCCCCAGTTCAATACCCGCTTTTAGCTGTATCGCTTTAGCATTTCCAATGCCCTTAATCTGGGTCAGCTCGCTCAGACTCATATCCACCAGTTGACGCAAATTCCCCGCCTGCTGCAAAATACGCTGCGCTAAATGCACCGACGACTCATTTTGTGTTCCTGTACGCAGCAATATTGCCAGCAACTCCGCGTTGCTCAAGGCATCCGCCCCATATGTCATCATGCGCTCTCTTGGTCGTTCTTCATGGGGGAGGTCGCGAAGCATCGGTATTGGCGACTCCAACATATGTTTATCCCCTTTAAGGACGCAGCACATCCACTCCAAAATCGGACAGCATGTCCGACAGCAGGGAAAGCGGCAATCCTACGACGTTAAAATAACAACCCTGAATCGATTCCACCAGCGTAGCACCCATACCCTGAATGCCATATGCTCCTGCCTTGTCAGACGGCTCACCTGTATTCACATACGCCACTATTTGCTCATGGCTCAGAGGTTTCATTGTAACCTCCGTTTGGCGATGTCTGACAAGCGTTTTGCCGGTTACGGTATGTATGCAGGCCACCCCGGTGTACACAAGGTGTGTTCTTCCCTGCAATACAGTCAGCATACGAACCGCGTCCGCATGGTCAGCAGGTTTGCCCAATACCAAACCATCCAGCACGACAATGGTATCACTCCCAATCACCAGTCCAGCTTCTTCGGACTGAGCGGCAACGTTCACGACCGCTTCAGCTTTACGTGCCGCAAGGGTCTCCACAATTTGCTGAGGCGTCCAGCTCTCAGGCGTGCTCTCATCCGCATGACTCGGCATCACCTCAAAGGGGAGTCTCAAAAATGCGAGCAATTCCTTCCTTCTCGGTGAAGTCGATGCCAGAATAATGCGGGGTGTAATTTTCCCGTCCATAAGGGAAGCTCCTTTTCATCAGTTAGAGCCTGCGATACAGCCAGAACGCGGCGATGATGCCGATCAGACTAAGCAGGCTCAATTCAAAATTTATCGTTATGTTGTAACTGATAATATCCAGATCCGCTCTCGGCGACCAGGATATCGTAGTGGGGTGGGTCAGAAAGGAAAGGACTTTGAACGATTGAAGGGCCTTGGCAATCCATGCGCCCAAAAGCCAACCGAGCAACAAAAACAATATAAGCATTCCTACATTTTTTTTCATCCTGATCTTCCCTCGCCATTTTTTGACACCTTCATTATTATACGGTGATTTGTACTGCAATACAAACAGAAATCCGGCATGGGGAACTATTTCCAGTTCCCTGCCGGAAAATATGGTTAGTCTATTGTTTTATGAATTGAATAAATTCATTCTCACGCAAAACATATTCCATCATGGAGGACTGAATCTCCCAAATGTGCTCCTTGGCTGTGTTCTTGTTATATTCTCCAAGTGCAGAGACTGCACTGTTCATCGCCTTTTCCAGCGAAGCCACAGAGGCAGCCGCTTCCTTCGGAAGACCGGAGGGAAGTGCAGCGATATTTTGCGTCCACTGCTGATGAAGATCATTCAGCCCCTTCATTTCAGAGACTGATACCGCAGTTGGACCGCCATCTCCGAGCAGAGATGAGCTAAGTCCGCTCAGCTTGCTTACTAATGTGCCGCTTAACTGAAAAAAGGCTGTGAGCTTTTCACCTTCGCCTGTATAGGCGGCTTTTTCCAATCCAGGCAATCGAAGCTCACGAACATACAGTTCGACGCCTTGCGTCTTCAATTGATTGCTGAGCAGCTTGGCCTGCTCCCTGTCCGGTGATATTCCTGCATAAACCCGATTTTGATCCTCGGCATCCCCTCCGGCAGCAATGCCTGCCTTCAACAGTTCTTCTTTGGCTTGCAAGGCCCGTTCTGGAGTGCTGAAAACCCCGTACTGCAGCAAGTAATAGGTTTGGGGAGGCACTTGAGCCGTTACGACATTGACGGGGTTAGTATTCTCTTTTGCGGACGGTGTATCTGTGCTAACAGATTCATTAAAGACTGGCAAGGCCTGCTCTGCTGAGGATTCTGATCCCGGGACGATTCCGCCTCCGTTAAACAGCAGCAACATGATATATCCAAACATCCCTCCAGTCACCAGTGCGCTGGCTACTGAGCCGATCAACTTCCATCTGGAGGGGTGGGGCGGGCGTTTCCGGTACTCTTGACCGGAATGATAAGTTTCCCCATCTCTACCCTCTTCCCGGCCATCTGGCAGAACGTCTGCATCCGACCAGGAAGCTGCCGAACGGCCAAAGGGGTCGTCCCATCCCTCCTGTACCCTCAACGGCGAAGCAAAACGTCGGGTTGTAGCATTTATATTCACACTCACAGGTTCATCAAGTTTCTCTTTTTGCGTATGTTCAATATTTTCTCCCATCCCGCTAATCCGTTTCGTGCTTTCATGCAGGTTAACGCTTTGAAACTGCTTTTCATTTTGATGTAATCCCGTATCTCTAATCGTTTCACTCCGTTCGCTTGCAATTAGCCCGTTTTTGTACGGAAGCACCTGTAGCTTTTCCTCCCGCTTTGTCTCAGGCAGCTGTTGATCGAACCGGAATGTCATCTTGGCCTTGTTCACGGATGCACTCCCTCCTTGTCCCATACTTCCTCATAGTTTGTTGTATGAGCCAAGCTAAGAAAATATGCCTCCAGCAATACAAAAAAAGGTATCCCGGAACATATTCAATGTTCGGGATACCTTTGTATAATTTTCATTCATCGGCATAGCTTAACATGTTGTACTTATTACGCTTGAGGTTCACGAAGATGGCGCGCTAACGCGTCGCCTGCTTTCCAGATGTCTCCTGCACCCATCGTCAGCACAAGATCACCAGGCTGTAGCCGATCTTTCAACTCCTCGATCACAGCTTCTTTGGTCGGCAAATAGATCGCATTGGCATTGCTGTTTTGGACGATCAAATCCACCAGCTTGGAAGAATGCACGCCTTCAATCTGTTTTTCTCCCGCTGGTGAATAAATGTCGGTAATAATGACTTCATTCGCTTCACTAAACGCACGGCTGAACGCATCTAGCAGAAAAAAGGTACGGCTGTAGCGTTGCGGCTGGAACACAGCAATAATACGCTTGCCTGTCGCTCTCGCTGCACTAATCGTAGCCTCAATCTCTGTTGGATGATGCGCATAGTCATCAATAACCAGAATGTCATTGCTTTCACCCAGCACTTGAAAACGGCGCTTGGCTCCGTGAAATTCCAGAATGGAAGCAGCGATTTGATCGAATGGAATCCCTGCTTCCAAGCACGAAATTACAGTAGCCATCGCGTTGTACATGTTGTGTCTGCCTGGTACAGACAATTCGATCGTTCCGAGCGCTGTCCCTTTACGGCTCATGGTAAAGCTTAATCGACGGTCGCCTAATTGGATATCTGTCGCCATATAATCTGACTCATGCTCCACTCCGTAGGTAATGACCCGAGTTTGAAGCTGCGGTATCATCTCGCGGATGTTCTGATCATCTGCACATACAATGGCCGCACCATCTGGCCGTATTTGACTTAAAAACTGTACATAGGCACTTTTCAAACGATTAAAGTCGCCATCGTAATTTTCCAAATGATCTGCTTCGATGTTGGTTACGATACCTTGCCATGGATGATATTGCAGAAAAGAGCCATCGCTCTCATCCGCCTCAGCAACAACAAACTCGCTTTTACCCGCTTTGGCATTCGTACCCAAATTCGTGATTTCACCGCCAATGATATACGTTGGATCGACATTACATCTCTCCATAACCAAGGCAATCATCGAAGAGGTTGTCGTTTTACCGTGCGCCCCTGCAACAGCCACTCCCTTACGTTCGTTAAGCAAGCGAGCCAGCATCTGTGAACGGTGCAGAGTTGGAATATTCAATTCTTCTGCTGCCACCCGCTCTACGTTGTCACGAGACAATGCCGTTGAATAGACGACGATATCCGCACCTGCAATATGTTCAGGGGTGTGTCCGATATATATTTTTGCGCCTTTTGCCGCTAATTTTTCTGTCAGCTCTTGTGATGCCACATCTGAGCCAGTTACGGTATAACCCATCTCCAGCATGACCCGAGCAATCGCGCTCATCCCGTAGCCGCCGATACCGATAAAATGAACATGTTCCGAAGTAATCAACAAATTTCACCAACCTTTTTCCGAATCGGTTTGATACATAAGGGTAGCCCGTACATCCGCAATGAGATACAGCGTGCCGGACACCACCCCCAGATCCTCCGCTTCCGTATGTGACTGAAGCAGGGCAAGAGCCTTTTTCCAGTCACCTTCTACAATAATTTTCAAATCCGTTTTGGCATAAGACGGCCGCAGCTTCTCCACGAGATGAGCCAATTCAGCGGCATCCATTTTGCGGCGGAAATCGGGCTCGGTCAGGATAAGCGTATCCACTAGTGGCAGTATATGCTGCAAGTATGCTTCATGATGCTTGTTTGACAGCATCCCCATCATTAAAACCAATTTTCGGTACGAATACAGCTGGGGAAGACTCTTTGCAAGCGTCTGTGCCCCTTCTGGATTATGAGCCCCGTCAATGACAATTCTCGGCGAGGTGCTGACCTGTTCGAGACGCCCTGCCCAGGTCGTTTGTCTAAAGCCCTCCAGCAGTTCAGCATCGTCCAACACAAAAGCCGTATACTGACGAAGGACCTCGAGTGCCATCATAGCTCCTGCTGCATTAGCACACTGATGCTCACCTAACAACGCAATGTCGATTTCCATATGCCGGAAGGGTCCCGAGAACGAGAAAATCTGACCCGATTCGTCCCCGTTAAGCCGTGCATACGTAAACTGTTCTCCTGCCAAATACAGGGTAGCTCCCTGGCTTGCCGCCGTTTCGCGTATAACCTGAATAGCCTCGGGCTGGGTAACGCAACTTACAACAGGTACGCCAGGCTTGATAATACCGGCCTTTTCCCTTGCAATCTGATCAAGCGTATCTCCCAGAATATCCGTATGGTCATAGCCTACATTCGTGATAATCGAGACGATAGGACTCACGATATTAGTTACATCCATCCTTCCCCCGAGACCTGTCTCCCATACCACAACATCTGGAAAAGACACCGTAGCATAGTATAGAATAGCCAACGCTGTCGATACCTCAAACATCGTGGGAGATCCCAATTCACTGGCTGCTATTTCCTTGACCAAAGGGTACAAGCGATTAGTAAGCAAAACCAGTGTCTCATCAGGAATGTCAGTCCCGTTGAATTGAAAACGGTTCGTAAATCGTGTGATGTACGGAGACGTAAAAGTCCCGACATCGTAACCGCATTTCATTAGGACGGAGGTCAGAAAAGCACAGGTTGAGCCCTTGCCATTGGTACCCGCAACATGCACAAATTTCAAATGATGCTGCGGGTCACCCAACATACTCATTAGCTGTTCGATTCGTTCCAGTCCGGGTCTGATTCCAAACGGAATTAATCCGTTAATCCATTCCACTGCTTCATCATAGCTTTGTAAAGGAGCAGCTTCGCTGCCCCTGTTCGTATCTGACATCCTCTTCACCTTCAGGTCATTTTATAGTGAGTGAAATTATCCCTTGAGTTCTTCAATACGTGCGATAACTTTGGCGCGCTTATCGGAGTAATCAGCTTGTTTCGCCTTCTCCTCCTCGATGACTTTAGCTGGTGCCTTAGCCACGAAACCTTGGTTGGAAAGCTTTTTCTCCACGCGCTCCACTTCACTGTTCAAATGCTGAAGCTCTTTTTCAAGTCTGCTAATTTCCTGGGCAATATCAAGCAGTCCGGCCAATGGCAGGTATAGCTCTGCGCCGCTGACTACAGATGTCATGGCTTTATCTGGAACGGAGATCTCCAATCCCGCGTCGAATTCGGATGTATTGCAGAATCGGCGTACATATTCCGCATTGCGGTTAATGATATCAAGAACGGCTTGATCGCCAGGTTTTATGAGCAATTCAACCTTTTTGCTCATCGGTACGTTAACTTCAGCGCGGATATTGCGCACGGCGCGAATCACGTCGATCAGCAAATTCATTTCAGCTACCGCATCCTTATCCTCAAAAGCCGGATCATACACAGGCCAAGCGGCCAGTGTAATCGTTTCGCCTTCATGCGGAAGATGCTGCCATATTTCCTCGGAGATAAACGGCATGAACGGATGAATCATGCGCAATGTCCGATCCAGTACATATGCCAGTACAGACTGTGTTTTCTTTTTCGCCTCTGCGTTGTCGCCATATAGGGAAAGCTTCGCAAACTCAATGTACCAGTCGCACAAATCATCCCAAATAAAGTTATACAGAAGGCGGCCTGTCTCGCCAAATTCATAAGCATCTATTAGACGCGTAATGTCACGTGAAGTTTCGTTCAGGCGGTGGAGAATCCAACGATCAGCAGTGCTCAAATCACCGGTGATGTCGATATCCGCCGCAGTAACACCCTCCAGATTCATCAGTGCAAAGCGGGATGCATTCCAGATTTTATTGGCAAAGTTGCGGGCTTGCTCCACTCGTTCCCAACGGAAACGAAGATCTTGTCCAGGCGTACTGCTGGTGGAAATCATATAACGCATGGCGTCCGTGCCATATTGGTCGATTACGTCGAGCGGATCAACACCATTGCCGAGGGATTTGGACATTTTTCTACCGTCCGCATCACGAACCAGGCCATGCATGAGCACGTCCTTGAACGGAATCTCTTCCGTAAACTCCAGTGCGGTAAAGATCATCCGCGACACCCAGAAATAAATAATGTCATAGCCTGTAACCAGGACATTGGTCGGGTAATAGCGTTGGAGATCCTCGGTCTGCTCAGGCCAGCCCAGTGTCGAAAACGGCCACAAAGCAGAGCTGAACCATGTATCCAGCACGTCCTCATCCTGTTTCAGCTTTCTGCCAGCATATTCAGGCAAGGTTGTAGGGTCCTCTACCGAAACAATAATTTCTCCGGTTTCTTCATCGTACCAAGCCGGAATACGATGTCCCCACCACAATTGACGGGAAATACACCAGTCACGCACATTTTCAATCCAGTGCAGATAAGTCCGCTCGAAGCGATCCGGTACAAAGTTTACGCCGTTGCCGGCCTTCTGCACTTCAATCGCTTTAGCTGCCAGAGGCTTCATTTCCACGAACCATTGTGTAGACAGATAAGGTTCTACAACTACACCTGTACGCTCGCTGTGACCTACCTGGTGCACATGCTCTTCAATACGTATAAGTACACCCTGCTCCTTCAGATCAGCGACGATTTGCTTACGGCAATCGCTGCGATCAAGGCCCTGATATTTGCCTGCCTCGGCATTCATCGTTCCTGTTTCGTCCATTACCGTAATTTGTGGCAGTTGGTGACGTTGCCCCATTTCAAAGTCGTTCGGATCATGAGCTGGTGTAATTTTAACCGCGCCGCTACCAAAATCTTTATCTACATAATCGTCCGCAATAATCGGAATTTCACGCCCAATAATCGGAAGCACCAGTGTTTTGCCGATCATTTGCTTATACCGTTCATCTTCCGGATGTACAGCGACAGCTGTATCGCCCAGCATCGTTTCAGGACGGGTAGTGGCTACTGTAATAAATCCGCTACCGTCTTTCAGTGGATATTGAAGGTGGTACAGATTGCCATTCACCTCTTTATACTCTACTTCAATGTCCGACAATGCCGTACGTGCAGCAGGGTCCCAGTTAATGATGCGTTTACCGCGATAGATCAGGCCTTTTTTGTACAGCTTTACGAATACCTCGCGTACTGCTTGGGACAGTCCCTCATCCAGCGTAAAGCGTTCACGAGAATAGTCGAGAGAAAAGCCCATTTTCTCCCATTGATTATGGATATTATCCAGATAAAGATCTTTCCATTCCCATACCTTCTCCAAAAACTTCTCGCGGCCCAAGTCATACCGTGTCAGACCTTCTTCGCGCAGCTTTTGCTCTACCTTTGTTTGCGTAGCAATACCCGCATGGTCTGCCCCTGGCAGCCACAAGGCATCATAGCCCTGCATACGCTTGGCGCGGATAATAATATCCTGCAAAGTAAAATCAAGCGCATGTCCGATATGCAGCATCCCCGTCACATTCGGTGGTGGAATAACGATTGTAAAAGGCTCTGCCTCCGGATGTTGTCCGGCGCGGAAATAGCCTTTCTCCATCCACGTTTTATACCATTTTTGCTCTGCTGATTTTGGATCGTACGTTGTTGGCATTTCCAAGGTTGTCTTGTTGTCTTGTTCTGACATATCAGGATACCCCCATGATTTTTTCAATTGGCAAATAAAAAAAGCCCTTCATCCTCAAAGGACGAAAGGCTGTTCTTTCGCGGTACCACCTTTGTTTCACCCCTCGTGTATGTATCCACTGATCCATTACACATGGTGTGACACTTTATGCAGATAACGGTTGCGGACCGGCCTTATTCTACCGTGAACCTCGTACCTTCCGTTGGAATGACATGAGGAACCGTTCAAACAGGCGACTCCCGGGTGACTTCGGCCAGTAGCTTCCTGCGGAACCTCACAGCGCTGCAATTCCACTCTCTGAAGGGCTTGCTGCCTACTCTTCCCGATCTCAGTCTTTCAATAGCTATACCACATCATACATTTCCCATTGACTATAGTCAACACCCGCTGTGCATTTTTCAGTTACTGGATCAAGGGATGTACAATACCTGGCCTTCTTCCACATGATGCTCCGCCAATCTGTTATACAATTGAAGCTCCCGCGTACTGAGCTGATAGCGGTCAGCTATGGTTTCCAGTGTATCCTCACGTTGCACGATGCATAAGCGGACCTTGCGGAAAGGCGTTTCATCCTGCGTATGGAAAAACAGGTTTTTCCACTTGGCATCCTCTCGCTCTTCTTCGGCTTTCTGATTCTGATCCTGTGGCTGTTGCTCCAATTGAGACTGATATTCCGCTTCCTTCACCGAACGGCTGGATTGGAGCAGCGACGAGTAGACAACTGTGTCCGGCTCGTCTGCTCCTTCGTCCTTTTTGCTGTTGAGCGCCACACGCATCTCCGGTTTCTCGTCGGGAGAGGTGTCATAGACCGAATGGTCCACCTGCTCTGACGCTTCAGGCTTAAAACCATCCACCTGGCTCGTGTGCAATTGCGGCTCCAGATAGCCCCCCGGCTCTGCTAAGGAATGATCTTCAGACTGCAAAGGATCATGCACCACATCGGAAGATACAGCAGATACCTTCGGCTCACTTCCCGTCCATGCTTCCTCCTGCTGAACCCCCCATACTTCTGGTGCAGCATGCTCATGCTTTATCTCGGAGGGGCTATCTTCATCAGCTTTACCCGTCCAAGGCTCGTTGAATCGATTCGAATCTGCAGCTGGTTCATAAGCTTGCTGTTCCGATAACAGTTTCTGTTCTTCATGGTCCAGTAACGGCTGTTCCCAGGAAGCAAACTCCTGTTGAGTAGAATAGTCCTCTTCCTTCCGATACTCCCCATTATTGGAAAAGGATTGAGTCTGATGCTCGGGTGCATGCACCACGGTAAATTCCTCATCCAGCCAAACCGCCGTCTCCTCGGCATGCGAGCTTTCCACCCCATGCAGCGAAAGAACACCAGTGATATTCAGACTACGCAGGGAGAGCAGGTCCACATCAAAATTTTCAATCTCGACCGAAATATCTTCCAATCTTCCTACCCGGTTCAGCGGAATGGTAATTTCCACAGGTATCATATGACGAAGCTCGTTCGTTACCTCTTCAGGTGTGCGGTACACGCCCTCCAGCAGCAAATGCCCTCGCAAAGCGGCATGGTCGCCGTGGGTTACAACCTGAATGCGTGGCAGAAGCTCAATTTCCTCCAACTCAGCAATCCCGGCAGCTTCCTCCGTCAAATGAATGCGTTCATAAATATCAAAACGCAAGCCTTGCGGCTGATCATTCTGTTGTTTATTCAAGGATGGCATCCTCCTTTGGGCAGCCTCCGCACATCCTCTGACTCCTGTCAGGCGCACGGAAACTCCATATTGCAAACCGTTTCTAGGTTCAAGTATATGCGCCAAAATAGAAGGCATGCCATCTTTTATAGCTGTTTGTACAGCTTTTGCAAATCATCCGGCCAAGCATCCGCCACGGTAATCGTGTCGCCGCTGAGCGGATGACCGAAGGTAAGGCGCTCTCCATGCAGCGCCTGCCTGCCAAAATCAGCAGCTCGGCCCCCGTATAATACATCCCCGAGCAGCGGGAAACCAGCATGACTAAGATGAACGCGAATCTGATGGGTTCGGCCGGTATCCAATGTCAGATATACAAGACTGATCGCGCTTGAACCACTCCCCCATACTTCACCAAGTTCCACATGGGTAACTGCCTTTTGTCCGGTCGGAGATACACGACGACGCTGCTTGTGATGCCTGTCCTTGCCAATCGGCCAATCCAATGTCCGGAGCGATGCAGGCACTTCCCCCCTTACCCAAGCGACATAGCGACGGTCGATATCCTTGGCTCGCATTTGCTCGTCCAGCTTGAGCAACGCGAATTCATTTTTGGCATATAGCACCGGGCCTGTCGTATCCACATCCAAACGATGCACATGTCGTACCGCTGCATGAATGCCATTGATTTCATAATAGGATGCGACAGCATGATCCAGCGTCAGCGGACCATCCTTTACACCGCCGTCTGGATGGACCGCCATACCTGCCGGTTTGTGTACGACCAGGCAAAAATCGTCCTCATACAGTACCTTCAAATCATACCAACGAGGGATGACGCCAAGGTCCATTACAGGAAAAAGGGCCAGCCGTAGCCGGTCCCCTGTAAGTTCAATCCCTTTTTCGTGCCGTAGTCTGCGCCACAGCTTGTCTGGTAAACCCAAACGGTTCAGCAACCAGTCGTCTACAGCCTCAACCCGATTTTCGCCAGCTGTAATTTCTCGTCCCGGTGTGACTTCCAGCCAAGGTCCCCTTCTTTTCCAGCTACCTTGCCAGCTCATAGACGTTTGAGCGCGCGATAGTTCGCTTCAATAGTGGCGTCAATATCCTCAACCGTATGCACACCTGATACAAACATGCCCTCGAATTGAGATGGAGCCACACTGACTCCCTCATTCACCATTTCGGTAAAATAACGGCGGAAGTGATCCTGATTACTCTTTTTAGCCGTATCAAAATTGACAACCTTCTCGTCCGTAAAAAATGGACACACCATGGAACCTACACGGTTGATTGTGACAGGAATACCCAGCTCTCGCGCGTTACGTTCGAATCCGGCCTGAAGCCGTGCTGCCCGCTCTTCCAGCCGATCATATACTTCTGGCGTCAGCAATTTAAGTGTCGAATAGCCTGCGGCCATAGCCAACGGATTTCCGCTCAGCGTACCCGCTTGATAGATAGGCCCGGATGGAGCGATTTGCTCCAAAATGTCACGACGTCCGCCGTAAGCACCTACCGGCAGTCCGCCCCCAATTACTTTGCCCAGACACGTAAGATCCGGTGTCACACCAAAGCGTCCTTGGGCAGAGTGAAGCCCCACCCGGAATCCGGTCATCACTTCATCAAAAATCAGCAGACTTCCATATTGCCGGGTTACCTCACGCAGCCCTTCCAAAAATCCGGACTGTGGGGGTACGACTCCCATATTGCCTGCTACCGGCTCGACAATAATTGCGGCAATTTCTTCGCCAAATTTCTCAAAAGCCAGCTTGACCGAAGCCAAATCATTATAAGGAACGGTGATCGTATGTGTGGCCACGACTTCCGGTACACCCGGACTATCGGGTAAACCCAATGTCGCAACACCAGAGCCCGCTTTAATCAGCAGGCTGTCCGCATGACCGTGATAAGAGCCTTCAAATTTAAGAATTTTGCTGCGTTTCGTAAATCCACGTGCGAGGCGTATCGCACTCATGGTCGCTTCGGTTCCCGAGTTGACCATACGAACGAGATCCATGGAAGGAACACGTTCACATACGAGCTTGGCCATTTCCGTCTCCGCCAGCGTTGGTGCGCCGAAGCTGGTTCCTTTTACAACAGTAGCCTGTAAAGCTTTAACCACTTCGGGATGTGCATGGCCCATAATAAGCGGTCCCCATGAACATACATAGTCTATGTAGGATTGACCGTCGATATCATATACACGCGATCCTTCCCCATGGTCGATATATACTGGCGTAATGCCCACGGATTTAAAAGCCCGAACCGGACTGTTTACGCCACCGGGAATATATTGCTTTGCCTCATCAAAGGCTACTTTGGAGCGCGTATCCTTGCGCACCGTTCGTTGTTCGTCGATCATTCTGGTCACTCCTGTCGTCTGAAAAATACGTTTATTGCTTCAACCATCTCGCCGCATCCTTGGCAGAATAGGTAATAATCATATCCGCACCTGCACGCTTCATGCTTGTCAAAATCTCCATTACCATCGCTTTTTCATCAATCCAGCCTTGGAGTGCTGCCGCTTTGACCATTGCATATTCACCGCTGACATTGTAAGCCACCAAAGGCAGGTCAAATTGGTCCTTAATGGTGCGCATTACATCAAGGTAAGAAAGAGAAGGCTTTACCATCAGCATGTCCGCACCCTCAAGCACGTCAGATTCTGCTTCCCGCAACGCTTCACGCGCATTGGCAGGGTCCATCTGATAGGATTTGCGGTCACCAAACTGCGGCGCAGAATCTGCGGCTTCCCGGAAAGGACCGTAAAAAGCAGACGCATATTTGACGGAATACGACATAATCGGAATATGTGAGAAGCCTTCCTGATCCAGTCCATGCCGAATGGCCTGCACAAAACCATCCATCATATTGGATGGAGCGATAATATCCGCGCCTGCTTTAGCCTGGGAAACTGCTGTACGTACCAGCACCTCCAGCGATTCATCGTTCAATATCTCGCCGCATACCTCACCATCATGCTTATGCATGTGTACCATGCCGCAGTGTCCATGATCCGTAAATTCACACAAACAAGTATCGGCTACAACCAGCAGCTCGGGATAGCGGGACTTGATCAGACGAGTAGCCTCCTGCACAATCCCATCTTCCGCGAAAGCCGAAGTCCCCAAACTATCTTTGGTTTCCGGTATGCCAAACAAGAGCACAGCAGGAATGCCCAGCTCGCTAATTTCCTTCAGTTCCTCCTCCAGCTGATCCAGAGAAAAACGGTATACGCCAGGCATGGAGCTAATCTCCTGCTTCACCCCAGCACCAAATGTTACGTAGATCGGTTGAATAAAATCAGCCGGATTCAATACAGTCTCACGCACCATACTGCGGATCGCAGCCGACTGGCGCAAACGACGATGTCTCGTAAAAGGTACACTCATGATTGCAAACCTCCATATTTTATACATTCATTTGGTAAAAGCACAAATTATAATGTCACAGTAGTACTCGATTGTTTCCAGTCACATAGCGATTGGACCAAACTTTCAATAGTCGCCTGCTCCGACATAAAGCTGACGGTCAAACCGGCCTGGGTAGCTGTCTCACCAGTCAAGGGTCCAATTACAGCAATCGTAACTCCCTCCAGCAGCGACACCGGATCATCTACCCCCATTTGCCTGAGCGCTTCCAGAAAAAAGGTTACGGTTGAGGAACTGGTAAAAGTAATGGCGTGAATGGCGCGCTCCTCAAACAGCTTGAGCAGCTCATCATCCTGTGTGTTGGCCGCCAGTACCGTCTGATACAGATTAGCCTCAGTAACCTCAAGCCCCATCTCTCTTAGCTTTTCTGGCAGCCAAGACCGAGCGAGATCGCCTCTGGGAAGGAATGCGTTCTGCCCTGCCTGCAAATCCTGTTCAAACGCTTCGAGCAAGCCCTCTGCCTGAAACGGACCTTCGATCTGTTCTGCGACGATTCCATGCGTCCGAAGTGCGGCTGCTGTAGCCGGACCGACTGCGGCAATACGCGCTTTGAACAGCGCACGTACATCCTTGTCCTGCTCCTCCAAGTGATTAAAGAAGTATTCCACTCCGTTAACGCTGGTAAAAAACACCCAATCGTATTCAGGCAGTCGGGCAAATGCCTTTTTAATTTGCTTCTTCGTCGGCTCGTCCGAAGGGACTACCGTCTGGATGACAGGGAATTCATAAGGCTCGCCACCGAGCTCCTCAATCCGGCGAACCAGACTGCTGGCCTGGGCGCGTGCACGAGTAACCAAAATCCGCTTGCCGAATAGAGGCATATCCTCAGCCCATTTTAACTGTTCACGCTGATTGACCACTTCTCCAACAACGATGACAGCGGGAGGCTGGAAATTAGCAGCCTTTACCTTCGCCTCGATATCCGCCAGCGTACCCACCAGTGTATCCTGCTCTGCACGGGTTCCCCAACGAATCAAAGCCACGGGTGTATCCGACGGTTTGCCGTGCTTCATCAGTTGCTCACTGATGTAGCCAATCTTCGCCACACCCATCATAAAGATCAGTGTGCCCGTTGCATTCGTTACTTTATCCCAATGAATACTTTTATCGAGTTTATCCGGACTTTCATGCCCCGTAATGATAGACAGCGATGAGGCCATATCCCGGTGTGTAACCGGAATGCCCGCATAGGCGGGTACGCTGATTGCTGAAGTAATGCCGGGTATGATTTCATAAGAAATACCGTGTTTACGCAGCAGCCCGGCTTCCTCTCCAACCCGACCAAAGATGGTAGGGTCTCCCCCCTTGAGCCGAACAACCGTTTTTCCTTCCAACGCCAAGTCCACCAGCAACTGATTGATTTCCTCTTGCTTCATGGTGTGACGATCCGGCAGCTTGCCGACATATATTTTTTGCGCACCTGGCTTCATCAGCCCCAAGAGGCGCGGGCTTGCCAGTCTGTCATACACAATGACATCACCCAGTTGAATACATTCCCATCCCTTGACCGTAATTAATCTTGCGTCTCCGGGCCCTGCGCCAACTAAATATACCTTCCCCGCCATATCCTCATCCCCTTACCTGTGCCAGAATCTGTTCTGCTCCCTTGGCAATCAAACTGGACGCTACCGCTTCTCCCAGCTTTTGCGGATCTTCTCCCTGGAGCGTTTCTTTCAAAATAATCTCGCCATCCGGCGAGCCTACCATACCCGTAAGGCGGATTTCTTGACCCGCCCAGACGGCATGAGCCCCGATCGGTACTTGGCACCCCCCATTCAGTACACCAAGAAAGGTTCGTTCTGCAGCAACCGTAGCCGACGTATCCCGGTCATTGTAAAGACGCAACAATGAGAGCAGCTCTTCATCGTTGGCGCGGCATTCAATACCAAGCGCTCCCTGTCCTACAGCCGGCAAGCAGGCTTCCTCTGGAATATAGGCTGTAATTCGCTCTTTCCAGCCCATCCGGTGTAAGCCCGCCGCTGCCAAAATAATGGCGTCAAATCCTTCCGTCTCCAGCTTTTTCAGACGGGAATCAATATTACCACGTACAGGCTCTAATTGTAGATCTGGTCGCATGGCCTTGATTTGACTAGCCCGGCGCAAACTGCTCGTGCCTACTTTTGCTCCTTGAGGCAAATCCTCCAGGCTTTTGGCTCCGAGTGTAACGAGGCAATCCCGTGGGTCCTCTCGGCGCGGTACAGCGCCGTTCACAAGACCTTCCGGCAATTCGGACGGCATATCCTTCATACTATGTACTGCCATATCAATCTCACCAGCCAGCATGGCCTGCTCAATTTCTTTGACAAAAAGTCCTTTGCCGCCTACTTTCGACAAGGTTACATCCAATATTCGATCGCCCTTGGTCAGTATTTTTTTCACGTCAAACTGCAAAGCCAATCCATGCTCCGCGCACAGCGCATTCAAATCCTCAATGACATGACCGGTCTGCGTTAGCGCAAGCGCGCTCTGTCTGCTCCCTACCACAATTGTTCGCATGTTATTCCTCCTGATTTTGCGCAATCCATAGGTCCATCTCTTTTTCGGTCCAAGCAACAAATTCATGACGTCGTATTTGATCCAAAATCCCGCTGTTCGCCAAACGCCTCAGAAGTTTGGCCCTCTGTCGCGGAGAACTTACAGTACGTTTGATAATTTGTCTCATTTCGTACATAAAATCAAGATATGGTTCATATTCACTGCCGAATAATGGTTCTAAAGCTGATGTAATATCGGCGGTCACAGCCGGGCCTGCCCCTGCAGTGGAAACACTGATCGTCAGCCTCCCCCGCCGAAGGATGCCTGGCGTTATAAAGTCCGTCTCTTCCAACCGGTCCGCCACATTTACCAGTATACCCCTTTGTCTGGCCTCCTGCGCAACCGCGTTATTTACTTCTCTCTGATTCGCCGTCGCATATACAAGAAAGGCTCCCTGGAGGTCGCCCTCGCGATACACGCGATTTACCCAGTGGAGCTGCTTGTGATCGGCCAGAACCTGTAAATCCGGCGTTATATTCGGGCTGATGACGGTAATGCATGCTCCGCTTTCTATCAGCCCCTTTACCTTGCGTTCCGCTATACTACCGCCGCCTACAACACAACAAATCTTATTTTTACAATTCAACGAGATGGGGACAAAATATTGCAAACGGTATTCACTCTCCCGTCCACTGATGAAATACAGACCAGGAATTCAGCAAAAAGTTAAGAATTAATAGTGTATAGCCCACTAATGCCCACTTTGCCATCACGAGGCCTGAACGCTGATTCAATCTTTTACTTACTAAAAATACAATGTACACGCACAAGGCTATCGCTGTCATCAGCACTTTGGTATCCAGCAAAAGACGCCAGCGCTGCTCGGCAATAATGGAAATGACTGCAACGACAATGGAGACTCCGAGTAAGGGAGTGCCGATCAAGAGGGCCTTATGCGTATACCGATCCATCATTTCAAGACTTGGCAGACGTCTGATCGTATCATTCCATTTTTTTACTTTCAATTTACGATGCAAAAACAGATATAAGCCCGAAAATACAGCCGCTACTGTCATCGCTACAAATCCGAGATTAGCCAACGCAATATGAATGAGAAGCAGCCCATGCACTGTATGCCAATTTGCGAGCGGGTTGTCGGTGGGCTCCATCCATATTTTATTGAGCACAAGCACTGCGAAGCTAATAATATCAAGCAGCAATACCGCAAATTCAGAACGCTGATAACGTGACAAAATCAAAGAAATCAGCACTAAAATAAAGGAGAACAGAAATAAAAAGTCGTAGGTCACAAAAATAGGAAGGTGCCCCTCGTTCCAGGTTCTTATTCCCATATATACAAGTTGGAGCAAAAGAACGACAACAAGAAGCCCTGTACCTGTCCGTTTGGCATTCGCATTACGTCGAATCCCATCCGAGAATACAAACAGAAGGCTCAGGGCAAAAACATAAATCATTGAATCATATATCAGCATGCCTGAAGCCACGTCTGTTCACCTACCCTTACAGGCCGGCCGGCGCTAACGACGCTGGCGAGGCTTGGACCTGGCCGGATGTTTCATGAACACCGACCTCCGGTTTCATTAACGCGGATGCATCGCTTTTATCTAATTTCTGAGCGGCGTCCTCCAAACGATCCTCCAGAGCAAAAATGTGGCTGAACATCTCCAACGCCTCATTCCCCTGCTTTTGGACTGCCAATTCCTTCATCCGATTGATCGGATCATGCATCATCTGGTTCAGCATGCTTTTCGTCAAGCGGCTAATCACTTTGCGTTGCCGTTCATCCAGCTCTGGAAGCTTGTTGAACAAGCTTTCCAGTGTATCCTGGTGTACGGATTCTGCTTTTTCCTGTAAAGCACGAATCACCGGACGCACTCCCATCGTTTTCAACCATTGATAAAATTCACTAAGCTCGCCTTCGATCATATGCTCGATTTTGGTTGCTTCGGTACGGCGCATTTCCAGATTGCTCTCTACGATACCTTCCAAATCATCAATATCGTATAGAAAAACGTTCGATAATTCCCCAATAGCCGGTTCCAGATCGCGCGGAACCGCGATATCAATCATAAACAAAGGGCGGGACTGACGACGTTTCATGCTGGCTTCAACCCGATCCCTATCGAGTATATATCCTTGGGCACCTGTCGAGCTGATCACAATGTCCACATCGGCCAACCGTTGAATTCCTTCCTCCATCGTAACCGGTGTTCCGTGAAACTTGGAGGCCAAATCCTCCGCACGAGACAAGGTCCGATTCGCCACAATAACTTCAGCTGCTCCGCCACTGTAAAGATGCTTAACGGTAAGCTCGCTCATTTTACCTGCACCGAGAATCAGCACTTTCTTATCGGTAAACATACCAAAAATTCGCTTGCCCAGCTCAACTGCTGCATAGCTGACAGATACGGCACTTTCTCCAATAGACGTCTCCGAATGGGCACGCTTGCCCAATGTGACGGCTTGCTTAAACAACATATTAAACCACGTAGCCGTAATTTTCTGGGATTGAGCCTGAAGAAAAGCATTCTTCACCTGTCCCAAAATTTGAGTTTCCCCAATGACCATCGAATCAAGACCACAAGTCACCCGGAACAAATGCCGGATCGCCTGCTCGTCCTCATATATATATAAATGTTGTGTAAATTGATCACGCGGAATACCGAACCATTGCTCCATAAAACTGCGTATAAAATAACCGCACATATGAAGGCGGTCTACTACCACATATATTTCAGTTCGATTGCAGGTTGCGACAACTACGCCCTCCAACACACTTTTAGTAAGTTTGAGTTGTTCCAGCGCTTTTGGTAAATCTTGTTCTGCAATTGTAAAACGCTCTCTGACTTCCACAGGCGCCGTACGATAATTCAACCCAACAACGACGATGTGCATTGCAAATTCACCTGCCTAAACTGTAATAAGAATAGCTGCTGTTATCATAAACTATGTTAATTATATCACAGAAGTCCAAATCTCCTTGGACTGTTTTATGAATTGTTTATGAAAATTAGATGACTCACATGAACATTCAACACGCACTGTATTATTTGATTTAGTGTGAGCCACTTTTAAAACAAATAACCATGGAAAATTCCATGGTTATGATATAGGACACGCAAATGGCTCCATAAGAAACGAATTACACCAATTCAGCGTGCTTGCTCTCCGGTGATTCCACCTGAAGCTCTCCCAGGCCGCGAATCAGCTTCTTCGCATATGTTCTTTCCGGTTTTAGGACGGATACCAGGTAGTCGATAGCCAGCTGCGGATCAACAGTCTCACCGCAGGTATAACAATCAATAGCGGCAAATCCTCTTTCAGGATACGTATGAATAGAGAGATGACTCTCCGACAGCAGTACAAGCACAGTAGCTCCCTGTGGTTCAAATTGCTTGGATTGAACGGACATTACCGTTGCTCCGCAAGCTTCAGCAGCCTCAACTAATTGAGTCTCCAAAAACTGTGCATTATTCAGCAATTCAAACTCAACACCCCAAGTATCTACGGCCACGTGTCTTCCGAAAGTTGAGTATTCCAATTCCATCTTTCGGTTCCCCCTTCCTAGGAATAAAATGTTTGAAAAAAATTTCATCCGCTAGGACCTACGTCATTCACTTCCCGAGGGATAACCTCTCGCAACATTCAATGTCCTGAGTGAATCCTGGTTCCTATATTCATTTTCAACGAGATTAAAAATAACATCTATGTACGGCAAATGCAATCATTTTTTTGGAATAAAAAAGCCCCTCCCATAGCGAAAGGGACTGCTTTGCATAACAATTCATTCCAGCATGCCCAAGCCGGTTTAAGCTTCCAGTGCAAACAATCTGGAGCAGCTCATCCGAAGTCTTTGATCAATCTGTTCCAGCTCCGAGGACGTTCGAGCCAGATTCCGTTGATCCAGTAACGAATTAATGAGGTCATACACGGCTGATATTTCATTTTCCACGTTTTGATGCTGAAAAAGCTGCTGTAGTTCATGTACCGTATTCTTATACTCGAACACCAGCTTGGAGCCTTCGTCATTCTTCTCCATAATTTTACGAACAGTGCCTTCGTTATAAAAATACACCATCGTGAATCCTTGATACATCCGGTAAACAATCCCCTCACCCTTAAAGCGAACAAAAAGTTTGCGTATAAACAAGGTTAGTTGCGGATGAATTAAGCGGCAGGTCAATTCACAGACATATTCTCCCTCTCTGGCTTCAAAAAACAAATGAACTTCCTCACCCGCAGTATGCTCCAGAACGATTTCCTGTCCCCCGTTATCCAGCACTTTAATTCGGTAATGCATTTGGGGATCATCCACGGCCTGCAAAAATTCATCCATTTGAGTTTCCGACAAGGTCAAAGTGGTTTTTACATATTCTGTGGCTAACCGCTGAGCCATACCAATCTCCTCAATTCTTTCCTGAACCTATAGTTCGAGCTTTACCATTTATTATACATCAGACCAATAGCGCTTTTCTTTCGGACCAATTCATAAAAATCGGTCATTCATGAGAAATAAACGGAAAATACCTTCATTCGAGTGGTATTATCCCCCATATGCTCACTTTTCTGCTGGAAATCCGCGTGATTGCTCTGTTATATATATTATTCCCACCAGCTTAATAGGTTTTAATTAGTCTGAAATTTATACATTACTCTGAATTTTACACACTACGAAAAAGGACGCCACAAGGGCGCCCCACATTTATAATTCCGTCTGCTCTTCGTCGTCATTCTCTATATAGCCGGAGATGACAGACCACAGTTCTTCCTTGCCCATACCTTCTTCGGAGGAAAAGGGGATGAACAATCCCCCGGGAAGTATTCCGAGTTCCTGCTTAATGACTTTATAATGCTTCTCACGTCGTGTTTTGGGGATTTTATCTGCCTTTGTACCTACAACACATACGGGAAGCCCGTTATGACGCAGCCAATCATACATCATGATATCATCCTTGGACGGCGGATGGCGCAAATCAACCATTTGAAGCACCAGCTTGAGCTCCTCCCGCTCCAGCAAATAAGACTCAATCATTTGACCCCAGGCTTTGCGGGACGTTTTGGATACTTTAGCGTAACCGTAGCCGGGAAAATCAACAAAATAGAGATCATCATTAATCCGATAATAATTAAGCTGCTGGGTTTTCCCCGGCGTAGAACTGGTACGTGCCAAATTTTTGCGGTTAATCATCCGGTTAATCAGTGAAGACTTTCCGACATTAGAGCGCCCTGCCAGAGCGATCTCTGGCAAAGCGTCTACAGGAAACTGACTGGGACCAACCGCACTAATAATAAATTCTGCTTTTGTTACTTTCATTATGTCCTTAATTCCTCTCTAATGTACCCTTGCCTGCTCAACCAAAGCATGCTTCAGTACCTGATCCATATGGGCAACGGGAACAAATTCAACATCCTGCCGGATACTGTCGGGAATATCCTTTAAATCCCGTTCATTATCTTTGGGAAGCAGAATTTTTTTGTAGCCTGCCCGGTGAGCCGCCAACGATTTCTCTTTCAAACCACCAATTGGCAACACACGACCGCGTAGGGTAATTTCGCCCGTCATCGCCACATCCTTCGATACATGACGGTTGGTCAAGGCCGAAATCAATGCCGTAGCAATGGTGATTCCCGCAGAGGGTCCATCCTTCGGAATCGCTCCCTCAGGAATATGAATGTGAATGTCGTTTTTCTCATAAAAGTCCGGTTCAATACCCAGTTCAATCGCTTTGGAACGAGTAAAGCTGAATGCCGCCTGTGCGGATTCCTTCATCACGTCTCCAAGCTTACCCGTAAGAATCAGTTTACCGCTGCCGGGTACGACCGTCACTTCAATCATCAGCGTTTCACCACCGACCTCTGTCCATGCCAAGCCTGTAACCGTACCGATCTGATCCTCCAGCTCCGCTACGCCGTAACGGAATTTGGCGATCCCCAAATAATCCTTCAGATTATCCGGTGTGACTTGAATTGGTCCTTCCCCACCGGATACAACAGACTTCGCGGCCTTACGGCATAGGGAAGCCAGTTGCTGTTCGAGATTCCGTACCCCAGATTCACGGGTATATTCGCGAATGACACGCAGTAACGTTTCCTCCCCGATAACCAACTGCTCCTCTTCCAAGCCATGCTCTCTCTTCTGCTTGGGCAATAGATACCGATTGGCAATCTCCAGCTTCTCCAGTTCGGTGTAACCAGGAATATAAAGTGTTTCCATACGGTCCATGAGCGGACGCGGGATATTATGTGCAGCATTGGCTGTTGTCACAAACATCACGTTCGATAAATCAAAGGGCAGCTCAACAAAATGGTCGCTGAACGTATTGTTCTGTTCGGGATCAAGCACTTCCAGCAATGCCGCTGAGGGGTCTCCCCGAAAATCGGAAGCCATTTTATCAATCTCATCCAGCAAAAAAACCGGATTGGACGTGCCTGCCGTCTTCATTCCCTGAATGATACGCCCCGGCATCGCACCAACATAGGTCCGGCGATGACCACGGATTTCTGCTTCATCCCGTACACCACCAAGGGAGATGCGGACAAATTCCCGCCCCATGGATTTGGCAATCGAACGAGCCAGCGAGGTCTTGCCGACCCCTGGCGGACCTACGAGACACAGAATCGGTCCCTTAATGGTCTTCACCAGCTTGCGCACAGCCAAGTACTCCAGTACCCGCTCCTTCGGTTTATCCAGTCCGTAGTGGTCATGATTCAGCACCTCTTCGGCCTTGGCAATATCCAGGTCATCATCGGTAAACGTATTCCACGGCAAGCTTAACAGCCAATCGACGTAATTGCGGATGACGCCACCCTCGGCGGAGCTTGCAGGCATTTTTTCCAGACGGTCGATTTCCTTTTCGACCTTCTCTTTTACCGGAACAGGCAGCTCCAGCTCACTCAACTGGTTGCGCAGCTCTTCAACTTCTCCTGCACGACCTTCCTTCTCGCCAAGCTCCTTCTGAATCGCCTTCATTTGTTCACGCAGATAATATTCCTTCTGCGTCTTTTCCATTTGCTTTTTCACTCGCTGGCTGATTTTACGTTCCAGCTCCAGAACCTCACGCTCGTTGTTCAAAATATCCAAAAGCTTCTCCAGACGCTGAGTTACGTCGATCGTCTCCAGAATATCCTGCTTTTCCTTAATCTTGAGCGTCAGATGGCTTGTGATTACGTCTGCCAGCCGTCCAGGCTCCTCAATATCGGATACCGCAGCAAGTGTCTCGGGCGTTACCTTTTTGGACAAGTTGATATAATGCTCGAACTGGGTCAATACAGTGCGCATAAGCGCATCTGTCTCAGGCTGCACATTTTCTGCCTCATGCAGTTCCTTGGCCAGTACCTCGTAATATTCTTCATTGTCCGTATATTGAATAATCTCGGCACGTTCCAGCCCCTCCACCAGCACCCGAATCGTTCCGTTAGGAAGCTTGAGCATCTGGCGCACCTTGGCTACCGTGCCGACTCGAAAAATATCCTCTTGTGTGGGTTCTTCAATATTTACCTCTGATTGAGAACACAGGAGAATCAAATTGTCTTCAACCATCGCTTTTTCCAAAGCCTTGACCGATTTTTCCCGGCCCACATCGAGATGCAGAACCATGCTCGGGTAGACCAGAAGTCCTCTTAAAGGCAGCAAAGGAAAACGACGACCTTTTGTCTTGGTGGGTCCCATCGCTTTCGCACCTCCAGTGATTCTCAGGTTCCGGATTTTACAATCCTCACGTTGTTATCTTTCATATTTTATCAAATGTTAAATAAAAAAACCAATGAAAGGGTCGCTTATTAGCAAGATCCTGTATCAGATATCGCCCCATTATGCGTTCCATCAGCCTGTAACAACGAAGATTGGGATGGGCGAAAAGTCTCAATTGGCGCATGCACAGGTGATTCTGACGTCATTTCTTCCCCGAACACATGACGGAATACTTCGGTAACCGACTGTACCGGGATAACCTGTAAGCCCTCGATACTGTCAAAAAGAGCTTGCCAGTTTTCCTGGGGAACGATCACTTTTTTGGCTCCTGCCTGAAGAGCCGCCTCGACCTTGGCTAATACGCCGCCAATCGGTTTGACACGGCCATGGATGCTAACCTCTCCAGTCATCGCAATTTCGTGATCCACCGGAATTCCCCGCATGGCGGAAGCAATAGCTGTCGCCATGGCGATTCCTGCCGACGGACCATCTACTGGCGTGCCTCCGGGAAAATTGATATGCAGATCGTAATTCGACGGAGACAGTCCGAGTGTGCGCAAAACGGTCAATACATTTTCCACAGAACCTTTAGCCATACTCTTGCGTCGCAGCGTACGGGAGCCGCCCCCAATTTCCTCTTCATCGACTACTCCCGTAATATTGTAGCTTCCCTTTCCTTCAGGAACCGGAACCGCCGTAACCTCAATTTCCAGCAGCATTCCCATATTCGGGCCGTATACAGCTAACCCGTTAACAAACCCGATTTGCGGTAATCCCGGTATTTTTCGATCAGGACGCGGTTGAATTTGACTGCTTCCCGCAACCCATTCCACATCAGACGCATTAAGACGCTCCCGTTTCTCGGTAAGTGCCAAACCAGCAGCAAGCTGGATCATATTGACGGCCTCACGACCGTTCGTAGCGTAACGCTGTACGACCTCTACCGCCTCGGGACAAGGTCCAAAGCCCAGCTTGTGGACAGCATCCTCAGCAATACGAGCAATTTCCTGCGGCTGAAGGGCACGGAAATAAATTTCCATACACCGGGAGCGGATGGCAGGTGGCAGCTCATGCGGCGAACGGGTTGTCGCACCTACCAAACGAAAATCCGCTGGCAAACCATTTTGGAAAATATCGTGGATGTAGGCAGGAGTATTTGTATCTTCCGAGTTGTAATATGCACTCTCCAAAAATACCTTGCGGTCCTCCAGCACTTTCAGCAGCTTATTCATCTGTGTCGGGTGCAATTCACCGATTTCATCAATGAACAGCATGCCACCATGCGCCTTTGTTACAGCTCCAGGCTTGGGTTGCGGAATACCCGCTACCCCCATAGCTCCAGCCCCTTGATAAATGGGATCATGCACTGATCCAATTAACGGGTCCGCAATCCCGCGCTCATCAAAACGGGCCGTCGTGGCGTCAATTTCCGTGAATTTCGCATCAGCCTTGAATGGAGAGGACAGGTTTTTCTTTGCCTCTTCCAGCACTACGCGCGCAGCAGCCGTCTTCCCTACCCCCGGCGGGCCATAAATAATGACATGCTGGGGATTCGCACTACATAGCGCCGCTTTGAGCGCACGCAGTCCGTCCTTCTGGCCGACGATATCCTGTAACGTTGCTGGCCGAGTACGTTCAGCCAGCGGCTTGGTAAGTGAAATGGAGCGCAGTTTGCGCAGCTTGTCCAGCTCCTTCCGGGACTCCCGGTCCACCGCACTACGGTTCGTTTTCTGGCTCCGCAGGAGATTCCAGAAATACAGACCGATGACAATTCCGAAAAACATTTGTACCAACAACAAAATCATAGTCAAGTCCATTGTATTTCCTCCGTTTCTCGTCTCAGCAATTTGAAAAATGCTGCTCTATGAAAGACAGTATTTCCTTTTCCACGATAGCTAAACGGCAGTCTTTCAAAAGATCAGAGGGAAAATACAAAAACACCGTGAAGAACAATTCTGCAGCAGAACTGTTTTTCACGGCGATGATATAATGACCATAAAATAAGATAATACTCTGTATAAAACTGATTGATCCTCTATACTTTCTCAGCTGTATGGCGTTCTTCGCGCCCAGGGATTTTGCCTGTCTCTTCATATGCTTTAACGATGACATCAATTTCTTTTTTCAATTCATCAACCATGTCAGCCTCGGGTACTTTACGGATCATTTTACCGTAACGGAACAAAAGCCCTTCCCCGCGTGCTCCAGCAATGCCGATATCAGCTTCCTTCGCTTCACCCGGACCATTTACTGCACAGCCCAGCACCGATACTTTAATCGGCACCTTGAGTTTGGCAATATAGTCTTCTACCTCGTTAGCAATAGAGAACAAATCAATGTCCAGACGTCCGCAAGTTGGACAGGAAATCAATGTAGCCGCATTGGTGATCAGTCCAAACGTTTTGAGCAGCTCCCGTGCAACCTTCACTTCCTCCACCGGATCGGCACTAAGCGAAATGCGCATCGTGGAGCCGATGCCTGATGCCAGCAATGCACCCATACCTGCCGCACTTTTAACCGTTCCGGTAAAGAGCGTACCTGCCTCGGTGATGCCCAGGTGGAGCGGATACTTGATAATTTCGGCTGCTTTCGTATAAGCGGCAATCGCCATCGGTACGTCAGATGCTTTCAGAGATACAATAATATCGTGAAAATCAAGTTCCTCCAAAATACCGATATGAAACAGCGCGCTTTCCACCATCGCTTCTGGCGTAGGATAGCCGTACTTATCCAGCAAATGCTGCTCCAATGATCCGGCATTGACACCAATCCGAATCGGAATCCCTTTTTCCTTACACGCTTTAACGACAGCCTCCACTTTTTCACGTCGGCCAATATTACCTGGGTTAATGCGTACCTTGTCAATCCCATTTTCAATCGCCAGTAGAGCCAGCTTGTAATTAAAATGAATATCCGCGACGAGCGGAATATGAATCCTTTTTTTAATTTCTTTTATGGCTGCGGCTGCTTCCTCATTGTTTACGGTAACCCGCACCAGTTGACAGCCGGCTTCTTCCAAACGAAGAATTTCCGCTACAGTAGCTTCCACATCTGCTGTTTTGGTTGTACACATACTTTGGATGATAACTTCATTACTGCCGCCAATCGTCAGATTCCCGACTTTAACGGGACGTGTGTCTTGTCTTAAGAACATGTACTTTTCTCTCCCATTAACACCAAACCTCCACCCCTTAAAACCTCATAAGGTTTAGTGAAGTGGAGATTCGGCTTCTCATGTTGTAGAGATCGCGAAGTATCAATCCTTAGGCGCTCTCTTCTTGTTTTTTATCCTTATCTGTACCACCGAGTTCCGGTGCGATTTTGTCTTTTACTACCTGCTCATTGATAACGCAAGTCGTTACATCCTCACGGGAAGGAACTTCATACATGACGTCGAGCATGATACCTTCGATGATCGCGCGAAGACCACGAGCACCCGTATTACGCTTGATCGCCTCACGAGCAATGGCTTCCAGAGCATCCTGCTTAAACTCCAGTTGCACATTATCCAGTTCCAGCAACTTCTGGTATTGCTTAGTTAACGCATTTTTCGGCTCAGACAAGATACGAACCAATGTCTTCTCATCAAGCGGCTCCAGCGTAGAAATGACTGGCAAACGTCCCACGAATTCCGGAATCAGACCGAATTTCAATAGATCCTCAGGCAATACCATTGAAGTATATTCGCCTGGCTTCAGATCTTTTTGTTCGCTAGTGGCATTAAAGCCAATGACCTTTTTACCGATACGGCGTTTGATCATTTGCTCCAGACCGTCAAAGGCACCGCCGCAAATAAACAGAATATTTGTGGTGTCAATTTGAATGAACTCTTGGTGCGGATGCTTGCGACCACCTTGCGGAGGTACAGAAGCAACCGTGCCTTCCAGAATTTTAAGCAGCGCCTGCTGTACACCTTCACCCGATACGTCACGCGTAATGGACGGGTTTTCGGATTTACGGGCTACTTTATCAATTTCGTCAATATAGATGATGCCGCGTTCGGCTTTTTCCACATCATAATCGGCAGCTTGAATCAATTTCAGCAAAATGTTTTCAACGTCTTCACCCACATAACCAGCTTCCGTGAGGGAGGTGGCATCTGCGATAGCAAAAGGTACGTTCAAAATTTTAGCCATGGTTTGCGCTAGCAACGTTTTACCCGAACCTGTAGGTCCAAGCATCAGAATGTTACTTTTTTGCAATTCTACATCATCAATTTTGTTTTGTGTATTAATACGCTTGTAGTGGTTATATACCGCTACAGACAACGATTTTTTCGCTTGATCCTGACCAATGACATATTGGTCCAAAATATCACGGATTTGCATGGGTTTCGGAATGTCTTTCAGATCTACTTCTTCCTCATGACCCAATTCCTCTTCCACAATCTCCGTGCACAGCTCAATGCATTCGTCACATATATATACGCCTGGTCCGGCAACAAGCTTGCGAACCTGATCTTGAGATTTGCCGCAGAAAGAACATTTCAATTGTCCTTTTTCATCATTAAATTTAAACATAGAGCCACCCCTTTACAGATTAATCGGTTTAGACAGCACCTGGTCAATGATACCATATGCTTTTGCCTCTTCTGCTTCCATGAAGAAATCCCGGTCAGTATCACGTTCGATTTTTTCGAGGGGCTGACCTGTACGCTCTACATAGATTTGATTCAGCTTGGTACGTGTTTTGATAATCCAGTCCGCATGAATCAGCATATCTGAGGCTTGCCCCTGAATGCCGCCGAGCGGCTGATGGATCATAACTTCACTGTTGGTAAGTGCATATCTTTTGCCTGGTGCACCCGCTGTGAGCAGCAAAGAGCCCATACTTGCAGCCATGCCCACACAGATCGTCGATACGTCCGGCTTAATAAATTGCATTGTATCATATATACCCATGCCCGCAGTTACAGAACCGCCTGGCGAGTTAATATACAAATTGATGTCCTTTTCCGGATCTTCCGCAGAAAGGAACAATAACTGTGCAATGACGAGATTGGCGACATCGTCATCAATTGGGCCACTTAGGAAAATGATGCGATCCTTAAGCAACCGCGAGTAAATATCGTAAGATCGTTCTCCTCGATTCGTTTGTTCCACAACCATAGGGACGAGACTCATCACGACCAACCTCTTTTCTTAATTAAAATGAACACTGTATTCATCCGCTTGTTAAGTCCCATTAAAACGAAAGCGGCGAGCATGAAACCGGAACACCTTACAAAATATTTTAACATGTTCAGAGTCTTGTGTCATATTTGCATCCGCTCATCTAGTAGTGCGGCTGTTATATGCTTTGCCAAGACCTTCTCATATTTAACCATGTTTCGTATGTATGTGCAAATATACGGTAGTGACTTATGTAAAACAAGAAAACACCACTCACAACGTTTTCCATAAACGACTAAAATTTGGGTTGCCTAAGGTAAAAATAAGGCACGTAACTTTCACTACGTGCCTTATCTCTATCTAATTACTACGTTGCAGCCTGTTAGAGCATACCTCGTATATTTTATCGTTTGAATTACTCAGCAGCTGCAGCTGGCGCTTCAACTTCCTTGCTGTTTTCTACCAGCAAAGCAATTGTTTTGCGCAGCGAGATCTCTTCTTTCAAGTTTGCGAACGAGCCGTTACTTTCCAGAATACTGCGGATTTCTTCAACAGAACGTTTGTAAGCATCAGCCATGTTTTTCAGCTCTTCATCAATTTCCGCTTCGGAAACTTCGATGTTTTCTGCTTTAGCCACTTGCTCCAGCACGAGGTTGTTACGCACGCGCTTCTCAGCATCAGCTTTCATTTGCTCTTCCAGATCTTCCTTGCTTTGACCGGAGAAGCCGAGGAACATTTCAAGGTTCATGCCTTGGCTGCGCAGACGGTTGTCGAAATCGCGAACCATGTTTTGCACTTCACTCTTGACCATTGCTTCAGGAATGTCGATTGTTGCATTCTCAGCAACCTTCTCCACCACAGCACCCTCACGAGCTGCTTTAGCTTCGTTTTCCTTACGCTCCAGCAATTGCTTTTTCAAGTCTTCCTTGAATTCAGCCAATGTGTCAAATTCACTTACATCTTTAGCAAATTCATCGTCCAGTTCAGGAAGAACTTTGCGTTTCAGTTCATGAACTTTCACTTTGAATACGGCTTGTTTACCAGCCAGGTCAGCAGAATGGTAGTTCTCAGGGAACGTTACTTCAACGTCCTTGGAATCGCCAGTGTGCAAACCGATCACTTGATCTTCAAAGCCAGGGATGAATGTATTGGAGCCCAGCTCCAGAGAATACTTCTCAGCTTGTCCGCCTTCGAACTGGACGCCGTCTACGGAACCGTCGAAGTCAATAATAGCTGTATCGCCGGATTGAGCTGCATCTTCATCAACGACAACCAATTCAGCATGGCGTTGTTGCAGGCGTTCCAGCTCTTGAGCCAACTCTTCGTCGCTAACTTCAAGTTTGCTTACAGGTACTTCTACGCCTTTGTACTCACCCAGAGTTACTTCAGGCTTAACTGTAACCTTCGCTTTGAATTTGAAAGATTCGCCTTTAGCAAATTGATCAATTTCAACATCCGGGCTGTCAACCGGGAAGATGTCCGTTTGCTCTACAGCTTCGCCATAAGCTTCTGGCAGCAGGAAATCAATTGCATCCTGATACAAGCTCTCAATTCCGTAGCGTTTTTCAAAAATAGGACGTGGTACCTTACCTTTACGGAATCCTGGTACACTTACTTGCTTTACCACTTTATTAAAAGCTTTGTCGAGTGCAGCGGCTACACGATCCGCGTCAACCTCAACTTCAAGAACCCCAAGGTTCTTCTCTATTTTCTCCCAAGTTGCTTTCATTTTATGCTTTCCCCTCCAACAAAATCTTCACTTAGTTTTCATTACAATCAACGCACACAAAATAACCATTATAGTATATCTAACATTACTGTCTTTTTCAAGAGCAGCCCTTTGAATGCTTTACAAGTAAACGTTTCCGGGCATTAAGGAGTATTCATTCCCGCAGCTACAAATAGCCGCATTGATCGATACGCCTGCTCAAAACGAAAGCGCAGCGCATCTGTAATGCCGTAAATAGCACGTGTTTCTTCCTCATTGTTGTGTCCACTCAAACTCTCCGAAACCGTCTGATGGAGAGCTGCCGCCCAAATATCCGGCATTCCGTCCTCCTCCACCAGCATCGATCTGTAATCATTCGTACCGTATACAGCCATTACAAACTGCGACCATAGCTCCTGCGCAAAATAAAACAGCGCAGGCTCATGTACCTCGGTCTGATCGGCTACCCGTTCCAAGATACGCATGATCTGTTCAGGAAAATCACCCGGCTGAAGCGGAACGGTCTCAATATCAATCTCCGCTTTTTCATCTCCCCGTCTGATTTCTATCGTCCCTTCCATTCCGCGTCGTCGCAGTGTTTGTAAAATACGGAATTGGAGGAGAGGATGGATTTCCCGCTCCTTTATCCAACGAAGCAAGGCAGCGTCAATTTCCGGTAAATCCAGATAGGACAACTGCTCAAGTGCTAAAATCGTCTGTTCGGATAAGGGTTCATCCATAGCCATCTGCAGCAGCTTATTGCCATACCCTGCATCCTGCTCTTGCTTAAAGCGTGCATGGCGACGAGCCAATTCCACTTCATCGACCTCGTCTTCTTCCACAGCGCTCGTTACTCCCCCACTGTCAGCATACTGTGGAAAGGCAGCTTCCAGCCATTGCAATAGAGCTTCCCATTCATCGTATTGTTTCTGCTCCTGTCCCTGACACTGCATTAAAAAACGCAGCATCGCCATCGCCTCTCCATAACGTTCGTTCTCAAGCATCACAGTAAGTTGAATTTGATAATAGTCCAGTGTCTTCGGAAACAATACAATATTATTTTCTTTTGTCGTCACCTTGGAGTCCTTTATTAAAGGCACCCCCTCTCCTCCGTAAGCTAAAGTATTTGTAGATTATATGAGAAACAGCAGCTTAAGTCCAACCACTCGTCTTCAACATATTCACCTGTATTCTAACATACCCTTTTATAAGGCAAAAAAAACTACACCTACTCTGAATTTATGCTGCACAAAGTCAAAAACAATCAAATAATATGAAAAAAAGACTTGAATCTTTCTTATCCATGTGATACATTAATATTCGCTTGAATTTTATGTCCCAGTAGCTCAGCTGGATAGAGCAACGGCCTTCTAAGCCGTCGGTCGGGGGTTCGAATCCCTCCTGGGACGTATGTACTGCAGAAGCTTCCTAATTTCCTAATTAGGAAGCTTTTTTTGTTGCAACAGTATGAGCATCTTCCTGGGGCACAGAATGTCATGGCCTGCGTATCGTTAGCCTAAACTTCGCAGTCTCCACCGGTAGAGAGTATCCCTTTTTAGATCCAAGTAACTATTTTAATGTAGAAGAGCTGAGTAATAAGGAGATCAACAATGAAATTAATATCCTGGAATGTTAATGGTTTAAGAGCCTGTGTGACCAAAGGATTTTATACTTATCTAAAAGAAACGAATGCTGATATTTTTTGCGTTCAGGAAACCAAGCTTCAAGAGGGCCAAATCCTCATGGAGAACATGGAGGAATACACACAGTATTGGAATTATGCCGAGAAAAAAGGATACTCCGGTACGGCTATCTTCACCAAAATCAAGCCGCTTTCCGTGCACTATGGACTTGAAGAAAATGAGGAGCCTGAGGGCAGAACCATTACTCTGGAATTCGAGAAATTTTATCTCGTTAATGTATATACTCCCAATACCAAACGAGATCTCTCACGGCTACCGTACAGACTGGAATGGGAGGACCGTTTTCGCAGCTATCTGCAACAGCTGGATGCATTGAAACCTGTCATTATTTGTGGTGATCTTAATGTGGCTCATCAGGAAATTGATTTGAAAAATGCAAAAGCCAACTACGGCAATGCCGGTTTTACGCCTGAGGAACGGGAGCGCCTGTCGCAGCTGCTCGACGCTGGATTTACAGACACCTTCAGATACTTTTATCCTGACCGGACGGATGTTTATTCCTGGTGGTCCTACATGCCGAAGGTGAGAGAACGGAACATCGGCTGGCGGATCGATTACTTTCTCGTCTCGGACAGACTTCGCCCGCTATTGATAGATGCAAGCATTGATTGCCATATTACGGGCAGTGACCACTGCCCTGTTATACTGGATATGCAAGATATTTAGCATAGTCCTCCTTACACAAGTCTTTATGCAGTCTTAAAAGCCGTCATGCTCTGTATTGCAGCATGACGGCTTAATTTATTACGAACATCTGTTTAAAACCCGTTATTCGCCATCACTTGCTTGAACCACAGCGCACTTTGTTTAGGTGTCCGTTCCTGTGTTTGGTAATTGATATGTACAATACCGAAGCGTTTGCTGTAGCCCCAAGCCCATTCAAAGTTATCAAAGAAAGACCAGACAAAATAGCCTTTGAGCTGCCCTCCCTCTGCGATGAAGCGATGACATGCCTTTAAATGCTCCTCAATGTAGCGCTGACGCCCGGTGTCCTCAATTTTCCCATGGCTCGGTTCATCCTTCATCGCTGCTCCGTTTTCCGTAATTAAAATGGGCAAACCCTTGGTAAAATCCTTTTCAATCCGGGTCAGCAGCTTATAAAAGGAGTCGGGATGAATCTCCCATCCCATATCCGTTACTGGTTCCTCGATGCGCACTTGTTCTGCCTGAAGCAACGAAGCGTCTGTAGTTGCTCGAATAACGCTGCGTGTATAGTAGTTGATGCCCACAAAATCCCCCGGCTGCTGGATCAGCTCCATATCACCAGGCTGTACAAAATCCATTCCATTCAGATGCGCTCCGTACCATTCCACCATATCCTCAGGATATTTCCCGTTAAACAACGGCTCGGCAAACCAACGATTAATAAATCCATCCCGCCGGACGGCAGCGGCTATATCCTCAGGGTGTTCAGTAGCTGCATCTACATGCTCCATGTTCAGCGTAATACCAATGTGACCCGTCAGCCCCTTTTCCTTGTGTAAATTCATGGCTATCCCGTGGCACATCAGAATATGATGGGCGGCAGTAAAGGCTTCCCTCCAGTTCTCATGGCCAGGGGCATGCTCTCCTGTACCATAGCCCAAAATAGAGGCACAGTACGGCTCATTTATCGTATTCCACCAGCTTATACGCTGTCCAAACCGATCCATGATTACAGACGCATACGTTATAAAATGCTGGATAATCCCGCGATTCGTCCATCCACCCTCGTCCTCGACCCATTGCGGAAGATCCCAATGATACAGCGTCAGCATCGGAATTAGCCCGGCCGCCTCAATCTCATCCAGCAGGCGCTCATAGAAAAGCAGGCCCTGTTCGTTAACCATGCCGGGTGCGGGAATAATACGCGGCCAGGCCACGGAAAAACGGTAATGTACAAAGCCCAGCTGCTTCATTAATTGCACATCTTCCTTAAAGCGGTGAAAATGGTCACAAGCTATTTCTCCGCAGTCACCGCCCATCACCTTCCCGGGTACTTGACAGAAGGTATCCCAAATGGAAGGTGTTCTTCCTTCCTCAGCTGCACCACCTTCGATTTGATAAGAAGAGGTCGAGGTTCCCCACATAAACGTGGCTGGAAATAAGAAGGCATTCTCACTCATACTCGGTACCATCCTTTCAGAAATCAAGACTTCACAGCTCCGGCCATTGCACCGCCGACAATAAAGCGCTGGAGGAAAATATACAAAATAACCAGCGGTAGTGTAACAATCAGAATACCGCAAGCGAGCAGCGGCCAGTTATTCATGTATTGTCCATAGAAAGAGAACAATCCCTTGGTCACCGGCTGATACGCGGGATCAGATAAATAAATGGTAGGACCTATAATATCGTTCCACGCCCCAATTGCTGTCAAAATGATACCTGTCGCCAGCACCGGTTTCATCAGCGGTACAAGAATCGTAAACAAATAGCGTGAATATCCGCACCCGTCCATTGCAGCCGCTTCATCCAGCTCTCGGGATACAGACTTGATGTATCCCACAAACATCAGAAAGGCAATGCCGGTACCCGTAGTTTTCAGCAAAATAAAACCAAGCTGCGTATTGTAAAGTCCCAGACTATTAATGAGAGCAAATTGCGGGATCAGCGGGTTCGGAAGATACATGGATATCAGGAAAAACACATAAAAAAAGGTGCTGAACTTAACATATCCCCGCGCCAGCGGGAAAGCCGCAAACACGGATATCACCAGCGTTAACAACGTAGATACTCCCGTATACAAAATACTGTTCCACATATACTGAGAGAAGTTCCCTTTTTCCCAAGCGCCCATGAAATTCTCAAAGCGCAGACTTTTGGCTATAGCTACAGGGTCAATCAGATACTCACTTTGAGTCTTCATTGATACATTAAAGAGGTAGAAAAGCGGGAATAAATATAACGAAAGCATGAGCAGTACGATGATATAGCTCAGTAGCTTTGTTCCTTTACTACTGCTCATTACATTTCCACCTCTCTTCTGCGCAAATAATACAGAGCAATCATCGACACTGTAAATACGAACAAGAACTGGATCATGGCTACTGCAGAAGCAAGGCCGTAATCCGACGTCCCCGTGCTGAAGGCTGTTGCATACACATCAAACGCAAGTGTCGTCGTGTTGAATTTACCACCTGTCAGCACATAAATAATGTCAAAGGTTTGCAAGGCTCCGATAATGGACAGCAGCATATTGACGGTGAAGGACGGCGCAATCATCGGAAAGGTAATATTTTTGAACGCTTTCCACCCGGAAGCGCCGTCCATATACCCTGCTTCATATAAATCGTTGGGAATGGATTGGAGTCCGGCCAAGAAAATAGTCATCGAGTAACCCATGTACATCCAGACTTGCACAAAAATAATCAGTTCAAATGCAATATTGTAATCGCCAAAGAAGTTGGAGCTGGTTCCAAAAAAGTTCATCAAGGCTTGTGCAGGACCGCCAAGCGGATTGGCAATCAGCTGCCAGATCAGGCCGGATACCGTTACTCCAAGCACGACAGGCAGGAAAAATACAGCGCGGTAAAACACATCACCTTTGAGCTTTTTATTAATAATGATGGCCATGAACAGTCCTACTGCATTTTGAATCACAACCACCGCTGTAGCAAAATATAAGGAACGACCCATGGAAGCAATCCGATCTCCTGAATCGGAGGAGGTAAAAAAGGTCATATAATTCTCAAATCCGACAAAATTCCATGTTTGTCCCGGAACTCCCGAAGCATTTGTAAAGGAAAACAATACGGTTACCATTGAAGGACCAAAGCCAAGAAGCAAATAGAGCAGCACCGGAATACTCAGCAAAAGATAGGGCATTAACCGGGCCGCGCCCTTTCCGAAAGGATACATGGGCCTCACACCTTTTTACATTATTATGAAGGCTTTACAGATGCCGATCTGAGCTCATGTAAAGCCCGTTGATTTATTTAGGGGCTGCTGCATCCCAGTCCGCCTGCGATTTTTGGGCAAGCTCCAAAGGCGTCTTTAACGGACCGGCAGGCGCGAGAAATTCCGCATGTACGCTGGAATCTTTAATGTACTGTCCAACATTTTTGCGATTGATAAACAACTGATCCCAAGAGAGCTTGAAGTTTTCCAGCGAAGGCTGGATTTCATTCACAAATTCACTACTTATCTTCACATCAGGCTGTGTTGGCAAAAATCCGGCAGCGTTCACGAAATCGGTGTAGTTTTGCTTTTCAGAGAGCATTTCAAGCCATTTGATCGCATAATCCTTGTTTGGCGACTTTTCCAATACCATCCATGTCATATCGTACTTGCCTGCAAGATTTTTATTTTTGGCGGGATCATTGCTGCCCGGAATTGGGAAATAACCAAATTTCAGCTCTGGATTGGCTGTCTGGATCGTAGTTGCATCCCAGGTGCCATCCGCAATCATAGCTACACGTCCTGTAGCAAACAAACTTGGCAAGGTTCCATAGTCAATCCCCATAAATCCACCGATGGCATTGTTCATCAAAATTTGTGTTTTTTCCAGCACCTCAAGCTGGGAAGGGTCTGTCAGCTTCGTCTTCCCGGTCCACAGCCCTTTGATATATTCCAGCTGATCATCATGAATAGAGGCTTGAAGCCCTTGGACAGCAAGGTTAATAGGCCATACATCCTTACCGCCGAAGCCAATCGGTTCCACACCGTTAGCCTTGAGTACCTTCATAACATTTACCAGCCCATCCCAAGTTGTGGGTACCGCAAGATTATATTTTTTAAAAATTTCCTTGTTGTAGAACAAACCTGTCAGCGCCACCTTACCCATATTTACTCCGTATACCTTGTCCTTATAGGTCATGGCATTTTTGACATCTGTAGGATTATAGTTTTTGATAAAGGCTTGATCCGACAGATCGGCTATTAGTCCTCCGTCAATCCATTGCTTCCACATTGGATCAGCTGCTCCCTTTGACCACTCCTGCGGAGCTCCTACGAAGCTGAATTTCAGAGGAATAATGTCTGCATCACCAGATGAACCAGCATTCATACGCGTTTGCATCAGTTGGTCATACGTTGAGTCAGCAGGTACCGTCGTATACTCCACCTGAACATCTGGATACTTCTCTTCAAACTTTTTATTAAATTCCTTTATATAGTTATTAATATTCTCCTGCTGCCAATGAATAATCTTCAAAGTGACCTTTTTATTCCCGTTCTGTACAGCATTGTTACCTTTACCGCAAGCAGCCAACACCACAATTAAAGCGGTTACAATAAGTAATAAAAAACTCTTTTTTAGCATTGCAGAATCCCCCCCACATAATCTTAGAATAAATGCATCTCCGTTTACGAAAGCAGTTTCGTTATTTACGTTTATTATTATGTAACGAATGACCTGTATTTGTAAATAGAGATTTATGAAATATCAAAAAAACATGAACCACTACTAAGTTAACCTTATTTTCCCAAAATATATAAAACTATAACTTAAATAGCAGTGTTGACTCTCCTCTATAAGGTAGCATAGAATACGAGTAATCATTAAAATTCAGAATACAAAGTCAATTCAACTAAACTGGTTTAGTCTCGGAGGATTTCATGAATATAAAAACAATAGCTAGTATGGCAGGCGTTTCGGTAGCAACCGTTTCAAAAATCATAAACAATTACACAGATATCAGTGAGGAAACCCGGCAGAGGGTGCTTAAAATAATGGAGGAAACAGGCTATAGACCCTCCTCCTCGGCTAAAACGCTGGCTACCAAAAAATCAAATTTGGTAGGCGTTATATTCGCTGGCAAACTGAATGTCGATTTTAGCCATCCTTTTTTTGTAGATATCATTAATGTCTTCAAAAAACAGATTGGCTTGCTCGGTTACGATCTGCTGTTTTTCTCAAATGAAAAATTTCTGGATAATGGAGAGGACTATTTGGCTCGTTCGAAATATTTTTCAGTGGACGGGTGTATTATTATTGCAGGAGATGAAGTGGAAAAGAGCGTTTTTGATCTCGATGCCAGCCCCATCCCCTGCATTGGTGTCGACATTGAATTAACCGGAGCCAGCTCCTGCTACATTATGTCCGACAATCAGAAAATCTCGATGAAGGTTGTTGAGCATTTTTACATGAATGGCTACCGCGATATGGGTTTTATAGGCATTGAACGCCCATCTCTGGTGATTAAAGAGCGAGAAGAAGCCTTTATCACTTCACTAAAACGGTTTAGTCTTGATGTCAGACCCGAATGGATCTTGTATGCCAAGGACTATGCGGCAGAAGATGGATACCAGATAGCAAAGGCGTGGATACAGCAAGGAGATTTACCAAAAGCTATTTTCGCGGCTACTGACCTACTTGCTTTTGGTGCCATCCGGGCTTTCAAGGAAAGCGGCTTGAGGGTGCCCGAGGATATTGCTGTGGTGGGATGTGATGATATAGAGGCCTGTCGTTATACCGATCCTCCACTGACCACTGTAAAACAAGACAAACAAAAAATAGGCCGCCTGGCCGCTATGGTGCTGTTTGACCTGATGAATAAGCAAATGGAGACGAAATGTATTAAAGTAGAACCCGAGCTGGTCATTCGCAGCTCCTGCGGAGCCCGGCAAAATTGGAACCATACGATGGTTAAGGGCTAGTATACACCTTAACCCCCAGACATAATTGTGCCCCGCAAGATGGACACTTTTTCTCAAAGTATCTATCTTGCGGGGCATTTTGTATTTTAGTCGGATAAGCTATTTGTAGGCCATCGCCGCGCTCACGGCCTTTTTCCAGCCTTCATACAGGCTGGCTCGCGTTGTCTCATCCATAGTAGGAACAAATGAACGCTCTGCCCTTACACGCTTGCGAAGTTCATCCATACTCTTCCAGTACCCAATAGCCAAACCTGCCAGACATGCGGCACCCAGTGCCGTCGTCTCATGAATAACAGGCCGCTCCACCGTAGCATCCAAAATATCACTTTGGAATTGCATCAGAAAATTGTTCAGCACAGCTCCTCCATCCACCCGCAGCACTTTAACTGAAATACCGGAATCAATCTCCATTGCTGTAAGCACATCCTTGGTCTGATAAGCAAGCGACTCCAATGTAGCACGGATAAAATGCTCCTTTGTAGTTCCACGTGTCAGCCCAAACATCGCTCCACGCACCTCGCTATCCCAGTAAGGACTGCCCAGTCCGACAAAAGCAGGTACAAGATACACCCCTTCTGTAGATGATACACGGGCCGCATAGGGCTCACTATCCTTCGCTTCCCGAAACATGCGCAGACCGTCGCGCAGCCACTGGATCGCAGAGCCTGCTACAAATACGCTCCCCTCCAGCGCATACTGCACCTTGCCTTCCTCCAGCCCCCATGCGATGGTCGTAATGAGACCATGCTTGGATTCCACAGGCTGATCCCCCGTATTCATCAGCATAAAGCAGCCAGTGCCGTAAGTGTTTTTGATCATCCCTTTTTCGTAACAAGCCTGGCCGAACAAGGCTGCCTGCTGGTCACCCGCTGCACCGGCAATCGGTATATTCTGACCAAAGAAATGATAATCCACCGTGTGCGCATATACCTCAGAGGAAGGTCTCACCTCTGGCAGCATGATTTTGGGCACACCGAGAATGTCGAGCAGCTCTTCGTCCCACTTTAGCTCATAAATGTTGTACATCAGCGTCCGAGCTGCATTGGAGTAGTCCGTCACATGTGCCGTTCCACCGGAAAGCTTCCAGATCAGCCACGAATCAATCGTGCCGAATAACAAGTCGCCCCGCTCCGCCTTTTCCCTCGCACCCTCCACATGGTCCAGTATCCACTTCACTTTGGTACCGGAAAAATACGGATCGATCAATAGCCCCGTTTTGCTGTGAAACAGCTCCTCATGTCCTTGCTGCTTCAATTCCTCACAGATGTCCGAGGTTTGGCGCGACTGCCATACGAGCACGTTGTACACAGGCAATCCCGTATTTTTATCCCACACGGCTACCGATTCTCGCTGATTGGTAATACCGATGGCGGCAATTTGGTTTGCTTTTACACCGGATTCGGAAAGACAGGAGGCAATGACTCCCAGAATGGAGCTCCAGATTTCATTTGCATTCTGCTCTACCCAGCCGGGTTTGGGAAAATATTGTGGAAATTCCCGTTGAGCCGAGTACACCACATCCCCTTCGCGATTGAACAAAATCGCTCTTGAGCTTGTCGTTCCTTGGTCCAGTGACAAAATATATTTTCCCATTGTTCATCTCTCCCCTGTAAATCTATTGATTTTATACTGTAAGCTTGTTGACTTTATGGCTTTTGTAAGTACGACTGAAACGGAAGGTAACCAGCAGCACAATCACAATGATGCCTAACATAATCCAGAAAGCCGGACTTAGATATCCTTTAAACACTGCCTGGTAAAACAGCCCTCCGAAGGAGCCTCCCAACAGCGGTCCTACCATTGGTACCCAGGCGTATTTCCAATTGGATGCTCCCTTGCCGGGAATCGGTAGTAAATAATGTACAAGCCGCGGGCCAAAATCCCTCGCCGGATTAATCGCATAACCCGTCGTTCCGCCAAGCGATAAACCAATACTCACTACCAGAAAACCCACAATTAGCGGCTTCAGGCCCTCTGTAAATGAATTGGCACCAAGCGCCTGCAAAGCAAGAACAAAAATGAAAGTACCTATCAGTTCACTCAGCACGTTGGCGAATGGATGATCCACAGCCGGCCCTGTGGCAAATACACTGAGTTTGGTTGCTGCGTCCTCTGTCTCTTTCCAATGGGGCCAATAATGTAAAACCACAACCACAGCACCCGCCATGGCACCAAGAATCTGAGCCACAATATACCCGAGAACGTCTTGCCATGGAAAGACACCCTGAAATGCCAACGCCAGTGTCACTGCCGGATTCAAATGCGCTCCGCTGATTTGACCTACCGCGTACACTGCAATAGCAACCGCGAGTCCCCACCCCATTCCGATGACAATCCAGCCGGAAGCGTGGGCAAATGATTTTTTCAGGGATACCCCTGCGCACACTCCGCCACCCAGGACAATCAGAATCATCGTCCCTATAAATTCGGCTACGTATGGCGACATATAACCTACCTCCTCAATAGACCACCCAATTTTAATCGCTTTCATCGCGCACAACAAAAAAAGAAAAGCCATCACAAACCGCTCCCGTGCTTTAGCATAGGATGTCTGCGTGGCTCTCTTGTCTCCGTCACGATTATTAACTTAAATTTGATATTATATAAGGATGTAAGCGATGTCAACTACGAATTTACGCTGTTCTATGGTTCAAAATAATCGTTGACCATGTCAGATGCTCCACTTTATGATGTAAAAAAATGGGTAGCATAGCGGTTCTTTTTTGTTGTCGGCACATATTTCAGAGAGAACATGTTGTTCCCAAACTGAATGATGAAGGGAAGAAGGTTATGCTGAAATTATTGCAAAAAATCGGAAAGTCGTTAATGCTTCCGGTAGCAACGCTACCCGCGGCGGGAATTTTGCAGGGGCTGGCTCTGATCAACTATGAGACGGATATTCCGCTTGGCTCTGTGGTAGGTGGCTTTTTGAATCATTATGTCACTCCTTTTTTGAACGAAGGCGCCGGGGCCATTTTCGGCAACCTGGCATTAATCTTTGCCATCGGTGTTGCGATCGGTCTGGCAGGGGATGCTGTAGCCGCACTATCTGCAGTCATCGCCTATATGGTGCTGACCCGTATTTTGGCGGCAGTACCGGGCATTTTCGCGTATATCCCCGATGACGTTAAGCTGGATATGGGGGTGCTCGGCGGCATTTTTATCGGTGGCTGGTCCGCTTATCTGTTCAAAAAGTACCATAACATCCAGCTTCCGGATTGGCTCGGCTTCTTCTCCGGCAAACGTTTCGTCCCCATGATTACCGCCTTCACCACCATGATTTTAGCTGTTCTGCTCGGTATGATCTGGAGCCCGATACAAGATGCGATTGCGACCTTCGGCAACTGGATCGTTGGCTTCGGCGGAATAGGGTCGATGGTGTTCATGATTGCCAATCGACTGCTGATCCCGCTCGGTCTGCATCATGTACTAAACTCAATCGCGTGGTTTCAGATTGGTAACTATACGAATGCAGCTGGCGAGGTTGTTCATGGTGACCTGACCCGTTTCTTTGCAAGCGATAAATCAGCTGGCCTATTCATGTCCGGCTTCTTCCCTATTATGATGTTTGCTCTCCCGGCAGCCGCTCTCGCATTCATCCATACGGCCAAACCTGAAAAGCGTAAAGCGGTCGCTTCTATTTTCATTGGATCTGCGCTCGCATCTTTTTTGACCGGAATTACCGAGCCCCTTGAATTTTCCTTTATGTTCGTTGCACCGTTGCTTTATGGCATCCATGCGCTGCTTACAGGTCTGAGTGGCCTGATCATGTACCTGCTGGATGTCAAGCTCGGCTTTTCTTTTTCAGCAGGACTCATCGACTATTTGGTCAACATGAAGCTATCCACCCACCCGCTGCGAATGATTGCAGTCGGTCTAGCTTTTGCCGTCGTATATTATTTCCTGTTCCGGTTTATCATTATCAAATTCAATCTCAAAACCCCTGGACGTGAAGACGACGTAGAAAACAGCCTCCTTTCGGATACAAACCAATCCATATCCATTGAAAAGCCAGAAGTCCTATCTGACGGCCAAGCGAACGATGCAGGGAAGATACTGGCCCAGCTTGGCGGTTCAGACAATATCCAAAGCATTGATGCATGTATTACACGACTACGGCTGACAGTCAAAGACGACCATGCTATAAACGACCAAGCCCTCAAGCAGCTTGGAGCGTCGGGAATCATCAGGCTTGGCAACGGTGTAGTGCAGGTTATTTTCGGTACTCGGTCGGAAATTCTGAAAGATGAAATACAGCGCCTAATATGACAATTCTGACGATGAACCAGATTGCGTGATCTTGATATTAAAGACACACACGTGCTTTTTTTGGGTGGGTGAATGATGCTATGCCAGTTTATTTCCGACCTTGCCGCCGGGCAGTTAAGAATCGAATTTACTTGAATCCATGAACCACAAGTTTTGATGATACTATCAAAAAGGAGTGTCCTATAAGCCTGTGATGGCTGAAGGCACTCCCTTTATAGTTTACGGCTTTCAATTATTATGAATTGGCCGCCTGTCCTTTTTCTTCTACCTGGATAGTCGCACCAACACTGGCACCTGCAAAAATACCCTTTTTCTTATTAGGATAGAGGGAGTCCATATAGGTTCGGGTTTCTGCAACGACAATGCCCGACAAGCCGAGCAGTGCAATCAGATTCGGAAAGGCCATCATCGCGTTAAAGATATCTGCCAGCAGCCAGATGGCATCCAGCTTGATGAACGCGCCTCCGGCAACCAGTGCGATGAACAGATATCGGTATGGCTTAATCCATTTGACGCCAAGCAAATATTCAACACAGCGTTCCCCGTAGTAATTCCAGCCAAGCATGGTCGTGAACGCGAACATAATCAGAATGATCGTAAGCAATTCTGCACCCAGCGGAAATGCGCTGGAAAATGCCTGCTGAGTCATCAGACCCGCATCGGTAGGACCGCTCCACACACCACTAACCAGTAGCGTCAGCCCGGTCATCAGACAGATAACCATGGTGTCAATAAACACACCTGTCATGGAGATCAGCCCTTGCTCCGCAGGCCATTTGGTTTTGGCAGCTGCGGCTGCAATCGGCGCGCTTCCCAGACCCGCCTCATTGGCAAAAATACCTCTGGCTACCCCACTGCGCATCGCCAGCATAATCGTGGCCCCGGCAAATCCCCCCGTCGCAGACGTGGTCGAAAATGCGGAGTGCAGCACAAGCGCGATTGCGGCGGGAAGCTGGTCAGCAAACCGAATCAGTACGATGATACAAATCAGCACGTACAGGCCCGTTTTAAAGGGAACGACCTTGGTCGATACCTTGGCAATGCTTTTGAGCCCTCCAATCGTAACCAGTGCTGTAAGGGTGGCAATAATCAGCGCTGTTGCAATTGGCGGAACGCCAAAGCTGTTTTCGGTCGAGGATACAATGGCTTTGACCTGTGGAAACGTTCCAATGCCGAATAACGCCACCAGCATACCCGAAAAGGCAAACAGCATCGCCAGCGGTTTAAAGCGGCGTCCCAGACCATTTTCAATATAATACATCGGGCCACCGGAAAATTGTCCATTCCGATCCTTCACCCGGTACTTTACCGCAAGTACACCTTCCGCATATTTCGTCGCCATCCCAAAAAAGGCTGCAACGAGCATCCAGAACAAAGCACCTGGCCCACCCAGCTTAATAGCTGTCGCTACGCCGACAATACTTCCTGTGCCAACTGTAGCCGCAAGCGCTGTGCTCAGGGCCGCAAAGCTGCTTACATCCCCGCTGCCTTCATTGGGGGCCTTGCCAATCAGCTTGATCGCCAAAGGCAGGCGAAATACCTGCAGCAATTTTAAACGTATGGTCAGCCACAACCCCGTTCCCATCACGAGAATAATGAGAGGCGCCCCCCATATCCAACTGCTAATCGTTTCTAACACATGTACCAAATTCATCTCAACCCGCTCCTCCAGCATATTAAAAAACAAAAAAGAGTCAAATCCGCTGATTCGACTCCTGGAGAGGTTAAAGGCACGAAAAAATAAAACCCTTTTGTGCAGGTTCTGGGCCACTACATAGCTTAAAATAGCTATAAAAAAGTAGGGCACTCCCTGTCACAGGTTATTCGCGTCTCTGTCCTTTTGCCTGAGAGTTTAAGCAGATGTTCTCTGCGGTGCACCTTCGGCGCCCAATTAAGGGTCTCTCCAGAGTTCTGTCCGTTTACGGTCCCGCTTGCTGTAATCAGCCAAGCACCTGAGAGTTTTGCCCCTTCGGTCGGAACTTTCGTTCCATCTCCCGCAAACATCAACCAGACATATGAAATTGTTTTTTATTATACAGAAAACTTTCAGCTTATTACAAGTGAAAAATTTGTGAAGCCCTCTGAGATATATTATTGTAACTTCCTTTCCTGATGGTGAGTTTAGGATCAATATGAAGGATACATGCTGGCGCTAAAGCATCTCGCTGGACTTCTTTTAGACATTAGAAAAACTCCCATCATTGTAGCAGTAGAAGTTTTTGTTTTTTCTACTGTTTACTATGATGGGAGCATATCACAACGGCTACGCCGATTATTGTAACGAATTCTGCTCAATATCTCGATGTGCTGAGCACAATGGAAACAGAAGTGAAGCGCGAGGATTACTTATTGACTGTGGTTGTCTAACGTTTAGCTTTAGGACAAAAGAAGTTTTCCATAGGGAAAGTTTCTTTTTTTGTACATCATGAGACAAGTATTACAGCTAAAAATGGAAATATCACTTATTGTAAGTGTGAGATTGTAAAAAAAGGAGGATTTCTGTGAAAAAATCATATATCGCCGGGCTAAGTGTCATTGTTCTGCTTCTCATTGCTATCGCTATTTCAGCTGTAGTGAAATTTCAGGACCTGGAGCAGGTTGTTCAGCAGAAAGACAAAGAAATTCAAGCGAGTAAAAGCAATTACCCCGAAATATATGACCACTTGAATGCGGTTACATTTGATGGCTTTAAAAGCTTGATTCAGCAGGATCAAAGTGTGTTTGTCTACGTCGGCAGACCTAGCTGTGGTGACTGCAACCGTTTTGAGCCTAAGTTTAACAAGATGGTTGAACAGTATCATTTGGGCTCCAAAATTACATTTTTTAATGTTCATAAAATTCATGAAGACAAGCCCCAATGGAATAAATTCAAAGCGGATTACAATGTAAAATACACCCCCACGATTGCAGAATTCAAACAGGGCAAGCTGATTGATAAAATAGAATGGACGCCTGAAAGAGACCTCAGTACGGATGCCGTCAAAGAGTGGCTGATTTCTAAGAAACTTATCTTATAAGCCTTGTGCTTCGCTAAGCATTACGGTATACAAACAAGCTGTTCATGCGAAAAAAAGGTATTCATGCGCCCAAAGCATGAATACCTTTTTTTTGGAAAACATACAAGTATCCACTCAATAAAAATAGGTCTTCCCCCTGTTTTACTACCTTCTCATTACCTGAACATTTACCCCCGAGTCCCTTATATTGTAAGAAATCATAGGGCATGAGTGTCCATCGGATCGGGAAACTCGTATCGACTAATATCCGTTTCAGATACGATATGTCCGATTTGTGACTCGATGAATTCCAAATCTCCCTCTATTGCCCCTATAAAATGCTTTGCACCAGGCTCCACGACGATAACCTCACCGGGGCTGACCGTCTGTGTCACGCCATTGATACATACGCTCCCCATTCCTGAGACGATGGTCCAAACTTCTTTTCGGAAATGATGTTCATGATAGCTGATAAATCTCCCAGCCGAAATGACGACTCGTTTGGTCACTGTCTGCAGTCCACTTGCCGCCTGTTGATGAGATAATACAGTTTGCTTTCCCCAGAAGCGCTCTTCAAAACGCGGACCGATTTCAATTTCTGCCACCATATCCTTAATGCCTGTAGAAGATTGTCGATCTGTAACCAGTACGCCATCCGGCCCGGCAACAACGATAATGTCTGGAACATTCCAGATGCTGACCGGAATCTCCAATTCATTGATAATATGCGATTCATGTGAAGCTTCCGAAATATAGCCAGGCCCGCTCAGCTCTGAGCTCATCTCCCGTACCAACGAATCCCAGGTGCCCAAATCCCTCCACTCTCCATGGTATGGAAGCACAGAGAGCTTACGTGTCTGCTCTACTACTGCAATATCGAAGCTCGTTTTGGGCAAGTCTGCATAATTTGTCGAAAGAGATTCATAGTCTGCTGGCAACCCCTTTTGCTCCAGTATATCCAACAAAAAACCAAGTCTGAAAGCAAACACCCCGCAATTCCATAAGGCCCCTTCACGGATCAACGCTTCCGAACGAATGAGATCCGGCTTTTCTACAAATGAGCTAACTCTATAAAATGGCTGGTCAAGCGCAGGAGATGACGAAGGTACAATATACCCGTATTTATCTGAAGGCTCGGTCGGAGCCGCTCCCATCAGTGCGATATCACTACCCGACTGCTCTAAAACAGCAGGAAGTCTGCGCAGATGCTCAAAAAATTCATCTCCCGCATATCCGTCCACTGGCATGATCCCTACGATCTCGTCGCGTGAGGCACCTGCAACGTTATGCAAGTAGGCCGTAGCCAGTGAAATGGCTGGAAAGGTATCGCGCTGAGCGGGTTCCTCTATAACCACAGCATCTCCGCCAATTTGACCCCGGATCAGCTCAGCCTGAGCCCCGCTCGTTGAAAAATAGGCCTCATCAGCCAAATTCGCTTCATCTAATTGTCGCCATACCCGTTGCAGCATGCTTTCAGGCCGCTCGTCATGGCGCAGAATGGAAAGAAACTGCTTGGGACGGTTCACATTGGATAAGGGCCAAAGGCGCTTACCTGAACCTCCGGATAATAAAATCATTCGCAAAGATGCCACCTTCTTTCTCTAAATTAAAATTTTTTCTTCTAATTAGGACTGTTTGTTTTTCGTGTTTCTGCCGAATACATAAGTATGTATTATCGTGGCAAATACATGATTATGCAATGTTATTGTATCTTTGTCTATACAGGAGATGTCAGTTATGCCCATAAAAATACTTATTATTGAAGATCAAGAAAGTTTGGCAGATATGATTGCTCTTCACCTTCAGGAGGAAGGTTATCATACCGAGCTTATCTATGATTGTAAACTTTCCATTCCTACACTTATGCGTTTTAAGCCGGATGTTATTGTGACCGATCTGATGTTTGGCGGTAGAGTTGAATGCGCACTGATCGGTCAGATCCGTCAATTTACAACGGTTCCTATGCTAGTAATCTCTAATAACACCTTGCTGAATATAAGAATAAAAGCTCTGGAGGACGGCGCGGATGACTTTTTATGCAAGCCCTTCAGTCTAAGAGAGTTAAATGCACGCATCAAAGCCTTACTGCGTCGCAGCGGCAGCAATATGCTTACCGAATCGCAAACGGTAATCCAAAAGATTAAAAAGGTAAGGGTTTGGGTAAATGATTACCGTCATAGCCTGTTAGTCGATGACCAAGAAATTGAAGTTACTCAAATCGAATTTTCCATTATAAAAGAGATGTCCTCCAATCCAGGGAAAGTCTTTACCCGCAGCGAGCTGATGGATCGGATCAAAGGTGGTGATGGCGCTTATCTGGATCGTACCATCGACGTACATATTTCCAGCCTTCGCAAAAAAATAGAACGTGACCCTAAAAATCCTCAGCATATCCGCACAGTCTGGGGCAGAGGCTACAAATACGAAATTTAGCCGTATCATGCAACCCAGTCCCCACCTGAGCAGCTTGCTTCTTATGGAAGCTTTCGCTTTTTCCATCGCCGATAAGGAAGAAAACAAGCTGCTCCACCGAGTATCCCGATGAAGAACAGTACCCACCCGAAACGATAAGCCGAAGCCAAAATAACGACAACCTTTCCGTTTCCGTTGCCACTGGTAATGAATCCGGTAGTCACGCCGTTCACAGACAGACGGGCACGCTGATGTTCGCTTCCCAGCCTAAACTCCCAAAGCGGGTTGGGTGACTCGGTCTCCCGGATCAGCACCTCCTGATGCGTCGGGTTATATAGCGTAAAGCTGCGTTCCATGGAGTTTTCACGAGTAGCCTGAATACTTTCTGAAGCATGTGGCGCAACAAAAAAGGTTTCCATATCCGTTCCCTCAAACAACATAAATTGATCCACTGTAATCATTGCTCGATAAGGGATGATGGAGTAGTTCTTCATTTGAAACAAGCCTGACTGCTTCTTATTCGCATGTGCCAAAATCTGAAACTGCATAAAGGCGGTCTCTGCCGGAGCCTTCACAATCTGATCATAATGATTCCATTGCTCCTTATCCCTCTCCTCCACCTCGTCAATATAGGAGGTTTGGAGAATTTGGGAGGCTTTATTCAAAAAAATGACCTTCATATGCCGACTTCCAATTTGCTCTGACCGCGCATCCAACTGCACGGCATACTCTTGTAGTGGCTCAGCCTTCATTTTCCGGGACGCATAAATATTCCAGTCACAGGAATAGCTTGGTGCATAACGTATGGATAGCCCCTTGGCTGACAAAGCCAGATTCGTCTGTCCAGGCCGAATATCCGCCACACAGCCTACATCGGTACTTAAGGATTCCGTCGTATCCTCCTCAGGTATCATGGTCACTTCCTGCCCAGCCATCCGATGAATATCATTAAAGCTGCTCAAAGACGGAACCTGACTGTCCAGCACAAGTGTTAAGCGGTACTTCCCCTTGGGTAAGAATAGATTCCTAAATTCTACTCGTCCGTATTCGTTCAGCAGACCGGGGACATGAATGATTTGTTTGGGGAAACCATCCTGATTGGGCACCGTCTCAATAACCTGATTTTCGAATGAAGAGATGGTGGGCAATCGCTTATACGCCTCACCTGTACGAATCGTTCGTGTCAGCACCTCTCCTGTCTCTTGGTTCGTCCATTTCATCGTCAGCGCCCCATGATACCCGGAGGGTAAATCAGCCAGAATAGCTGTGGAGTAAGTGCCTGTTTTGGCGACTTCTACATTCCTGCTTAATGAACCTTTCTGAAAACTGATACCCCGCCCCATACTGAGTCGTGGTAGAGCGCGTTCTGTCTGCACATTCCCTTCGACATTAAAATCGTTCTCTGCCTCCAAGGTGAAAAAGAGCTTGCCCCGCTTCAACGCCTGCTCTATCGGAAAAGATAGCTTATCCAGCTGATCTGTGGGTATAATCGCAAATTGATTGACCGCATTAAAGCCTTGCAGGTTAGTAACCGTGATCGGGGTATCCCCTTTGGGGAAGGCATGCTCTCCCAGATCAACCCATTGGAATTGGTTCAAGCCCTCATCCTCTGTTTTAATGTTAGCCACTCCGTCCGGCAGTGTGACTTGCAATTTTCCGCCTGCCTTATTCATAAACACTCTGGCATACACATGCGAGGCTTGCGGTTGATTCAGCTTTTTATGCATTGTAAATGAGTTGGGCTTGCTGTATTTGCCCAAATCACGTAGCTGGATATCATGAATCCACCAGTAATTTTTTTGCTGCGGACGTTGCAGGGTTAGCAAATCCATTCGCATCCAATAGCTGCCGGGTGGCGACACATATTCCCCGTAAAATTTTACACCGTCAAAATTATATCCCTCTGAAGGCGCCACGACATAGCTAACCCCCAGCTCACGCATTTGCTTATCGTAAAACCGCATTTTTACATGCATTTTGTTCGTCCCGCGGCCGGAAACAGTGATTTGGAACTGATACGGATTATTTTCCTTGGCTTCCAGCAACCCGGATTTGGCGACCTGCCATATATTGCTCGGATCTCCCTTCATAATCTCACCGTGCAGTGTCGGTACATCATTCAATTCCTCACGGGGATTAGCCTGCACACTGAATAACTGCGGATTATCCGGCTTGAAAAAGGTTTCGGTCTTCAGCATAGAGTCAAAATCCACGACCGTGTTCCCCTCGATGCTGCTCATCTGATAAGGAGCCACATCCAGCTTTTTACTGGCAAAGGTGACCGCAATCCCTGCATCCATTTCCATATCGAACGGAAAGTTTCGTATCCCTTGGGAGGATAAATACCACAGCCAGTCGTTGGTCGAGGCAAAGGTTTTGGACCATTTCAAAAAAGCATTGCCATCCTCAATCGCATCAAAAGGCCGCAAGTAATCCTCTGCCGGAAGCTGAGACAACAGCAAATCATTAAAGGAGGCCGCTTCTACATAATCCCCTTTGTTGACTGTCTGAATGGTGTTTAGCTCTGGCTTTAACGCACTGAATAATACCCCGAAGCGACTAAAATCAAAGCCAGGCAGATGACTGTAGCTCTCCAATCGGCTAAACCCGTAAGGTGTCACAATTTTACTCGCCAGGATGTTCATATAGGGCGGTGCCTGATCCAGATTAAATATGGAAAAGATCCCGTTTTTATAGGTGCGTTTCAGCCCTGTCTGACCTTCCAGCTGAGACAGATGAAAATCCTGACGCTTCTCCTGCCCCACATATTCATCATGGTAGACCAACTGGTTAACCCCAAAGGTAGAGAACAGCCAGCCTAACCGGGAGCTCAGCCCATTGTCCATGACATACTGCAGAAAATTGATATAGTATGTAATCCCGGGATCATTTCCCTCATGATGGAAGATGGTGTTTTTAGGAGAAGAGTACACCTGGAAATCTCCGGTCGCCTTCTCGTTTGCAGTCTTCCCTTTATTCCATTTGGGCGTGGCTACTCCGTTATAGCTTTGAATCATATTATCGGCAATCGGAAAATACAATGCCTTACTGTCAAAACGATCCGGGTCGGTCAGCTTTTCAGCCATTTGGCTATAATCCTTTGGCACTTGCACCGGCTTGTAATACCCCTCAATGAACTGGGTTCGCAGGGGAGCAAAATATACCCCCAGACACAAGACGACGATAACCATCGCCAGCTTTTTATACACACGCTGCAACGGAGATGAACCGAACCATTCCATAAACTGAATCACGCCAAAGGTCAGCAGCACCCCAAAGTTAAGAGCGATTAGACCAATAAATTTGTTGGGGTCACGGAAAACCGAACCAATCACAGGCGTTTTCGTAACCAAAATGACGAACCATTGGGCAATGGATGGGAACGTCGTCCCGGTAGCTGCGACCAGAAACAGCACCGTAAGCAATGAAAAAATCAAAATGATCGGATTTTTATGTGAACGAGTCACCATCGCATAACCGATCAATAGCAGCAAAAATCCCCCTCCGACATAAAATAGGGCAGGCAGTGAGGAAAAGGAAAACATAGGCCACCAATAGCTCAATAAATAACCCACATTATCTAAACTGCTGTTACGGCTGAACAGAGACAACGTATCCACGACGTTGATATTGTGCTGAGACGCTTGAGCGTCCATCAGCATGCTACCGACATACAGGGACAGCCAATAAAAGCTGAGTAGTCCAAAAAATACGCCAAAAATAATCCCTTTACGCAAAAAATTGCCGTATAACGGCTGTAAATAGGTGCGTCCGGCCTTACGGTGGGTCCAGGTCAGCTTGATCAACAGCAGCATGGTGAACAAGCCCAAATAAATCATGCCGAAGAAAAAATAATGAATGGCCGCAGCACTAACGGTGAATACCGCAGCCAACAGGAACAGGTCGATCCAGTTCCGCTGATACAGCTTGTGGGGATGATAGTTTTTAATTTGTTGAATTTGAAATTTGGGATCAACTGCACTGAAAAAGAATCTCAGCATTAGCGGAAACAAGCTATATCCACAGAGCAGATAAATATGCTGGATGCGGAAAATAACCCACGGATTCAGTGCATAAAACAACGAGCCGACCATAATGGCAAAAATACGGGTTTTTGTAAATCTCGGTGAATAATACACACTGACCAGCCGCTTGGCAAAGGCATACATCGAGAACGCCGAAGTAAATAACAGACCCGTGATAAAAGATTTCAGCAAGACCGGCCCGCTCTCGTCAAATAACAGTGAAAGTCCATAGAAGGGCAAAATATACAGGATACGTGGAGCATTGAACAAGGTCGAGGTAGACCATCGTTCGTTCCATACCCCCGTTATTTCCTCCAGATACCGATGAGAGGTGGCTCCAAAGGCAATGTCACTAAACACAATTTGCCCTGGTCCATAGATGGGAGCAAGATATGCAACAATGGCAATCAGCATCAACATCATTGCCGCCATATCATAGCGATAGCGAAATATCCATTTTTTCATGCTCAGCCCCCTCTCTTGAACTTCTCGTTATCTGTCGGTTATCTTTGGCTATCTTCTCAAGCGAACAATGGCCTGCAAGCCTTGATCCGTATTACGCAGCTTTAAACGTCCACCTATCGTCTTCAGGTATGCATCCATATGATACAGGCTGAAGGTATGCTCCTGCGAGCTCTGGGAATAATCCGGCTGAAAATAGCTCCAGCGCATTTTATCATCAATCCCACCGCCCGTGTCTTCAATAAGAATAATAATTTCTCCTTCTTCAAGCCGTGAACTCACCTTGAGCATTTGAGACTTGTGCTTGGATCGAAACCCTGTTCGGCTTTGCTCCTGATTCTCTATCGGCTCTTCACCTTGACTCATGGCCTGCACTGCATTTTCCAGCAACCCCTGAATCGTTTTGTACAGCATCGGCGCTTGTGCTGCAATGGATGGAACAGGCTCTTGCCGCAAGATGACTTGAATGTTCTTCATGTTCAACGAACGGTTCGCCCATTTCAACGACTCGGACAATACCTCATTCATATCTGTGAAGCTAATTCCACTATTATCATGCATCTTTTCTTCCAGCTCATCGCGCAGGGTGCGTACTCCCGTTAGCAGCTCTCCCAGTGAGGACTCCTGTCTGAGACGGCCCTGGATGAAATTTTCATTCAACTCCCGGAAGTATTCCAGTTCCTCATGAGATGCTCCTTTTCCCTGGCTGGAAGCCGCTTCAAAGCGGTTGGCCAGATCATGATAGAAGCCCAGCAGCTTCAGATCATCACCGCCTGTCAGACGGGCAGTCTGCTCTTGCAGCTCCTGGAGCTGCTGCTCAATCGACTGCATTAACGGTAAATAATAGGTGTCCTGCTGCTGTCGCATATCCTCATCCCGCCGCTGGTCACGCACCTGGTTATTTACGATGGCATCCTTCACAACCCGTTTGCGGAACTGTATGAGCATGGCCCACAGCATCAGTAATAGCAGAGTCATAACCATCCACAACTGTTTGCGGAAAGAGCTGATGCGCCCCGCAATGTCCTGACTGACATCTTCAACCGATATGTAAAGCGCCTCTTCCCCAATGCGGCTGAACCCTATTCCATGTTTCTCACCGCTATCCTCAATGACGCCCGTATTGCCCTCCAGCAGCCTGCGGGTTTCGTTTGTAATATCCGTTCGGTTGATATCCGATGAATTGCGGGAAGCTACGACCTTAAATTGATTATTATAAAATAAAACCTTGTCCTGATCGACTGGTTTACTTTTAATGATTCCACTAAGCATATCAGCGTCAATCGTTCGTACCATAAAGCCGCCCATCTGAGCCCCTTGAATCCTGCATACCATATACTGAGCAGGCTGATGATCCTCTGTCACAAAGGTGCTTACGGCGCATCCGTTTTGCAGCCATTTAACCTGCTGCACCGCGCTCTTCATCTCACGATTTTCTCGTCCGGCAATCACATGATACTGTTCATCCAGCACATAAAAGGACCCGGTTTCACGTTTAAATCCCTCGGGGTATTGACGCTTCCCCTGATTCAGTATATCTCTGCCCAGACTGGATGACAGCTCCTTCAGTTCAGTCTGCCATACAGTGTAACGCTCAGTTATATTGGCGGACAGTTCCTGCACCTCATGCTGGAGCTGTTCATTTTGAATTTCTCCCAAGTGACTGCTGAATTGCCGTACGACAAACCATTGAAGCACAGCAGCCAGGAATACAATCACGCACAGAACGATCAGGTACAGGATCATCTTTTGCCAACCCGGTTTCAACAAAGCCCATTGCTTCATGCTCCCCTGTCCCCTCCATTTTGTTCAAGACGGCCCAAAATGGCCTGCATTAGGCATTCTAGCTCGTAGCTGACCAGCGGCAGGCGTGCACACAGCAACCGGGGAGTCCGGCGCTGGAGTGCCGCAAACCTCACAGCGGTTTCCGGTGCCCCGTCCGTCAGCAAAATCAACTCGCAAGTTTTTGCGATATACAAGCGATCCAGCTCTTCTTCGCTATACTCCCGCAGATCGACCACATAAATATCATGACGATCATCCATGTGCTGAAGTGCGCTAGAGACAGTCAGGGTTATACCCGTATGTCGCACAGCATGATACTGATGAAGCAGACGCATGCCTTTTTCCCAGAGCGCATGTTCAGCCGAATCGAATCGTTCACAAAAAAGACGCAACGCCCGTTCTGCATTGACATCTTTCAAAAATGCCAAAACGCTGATATTATACATGTAGTTCCTCATTTCTTACTTCCTGATTGGAGTTGCCCAGTTGCTTATGACACCCCAACACATTCTATTTGTTGACGACAGCCCTATGGTTCTGTCCCTGCTAGAACGGACTTTAACGCAAGAAACGTTCACCTTACATACCGCTCATACCCCGAAAGAAGCCTTGCAGGTGCTGAAACAGCATCCCATTGATGTAGTGGTATCCGATCTGCTCATGCCTGGTCTGGACGGGATAACGTTCCTTCGTATGATTAAGAAGGACTATCCGCTTATCGTACGGATCATTTTGTCAGGTCACCTGCATACGCAATCTATTTTATCGGCGATCAATCAAGTCGGCGTGTTCCGCTTTTTGACGAAACCCCTGGAACTGGATAATGATACGCTAAAAAAGATACTGTACGAGGCACTGGATCAGGCCCAGCTCAATCGGAGCAGCCAGTATGCAGACCAAAATGTGACTCACGGCTTGTCGGTATTTATAAACAGCATTCTGAATGCTCCGTATCGGCCTTATGTGCTGCTCAATGATCAGCATATCGTAGCTGCTGTACACGCTGCGCTCGCTGAGCTGTATCCTGTAGGCAGCTCACTTCGTCATCCTGACGGTGAAGGTATTCAGTTAACTGCCCATTCACTGTATATACCGTATGAGGAGTCGGAATCTTCCGATCCCGACCTGTACACACTGGATACGCTGACTGTGGGCCGTTCATCCTTACGCCTTATCCGCCTTAGCGAGATCGCCTGAGTGACGGTTGCCGCCCTTTAATACGGCGGCAACCCCAATCACAGTCAGACATGTATACATCCACAACATGCCCGCCGTCAACAATGGATGACGAATGTAGCTTTTCAAATTCCCCCAAGTATACAGCACCGGACGGAAGAAGTACCAGCGTTCCAGTGCCTTTCGCAAGCCCCCCTCTTCGGATGACATCGTACGATCCATCACCGAAAAATAGTAGGCTTTTTTACGTAATACATCATGCAGATATACCTCTTTTTCATCATGATATACCCGTGTAAATACCGCCCGGCGAATGACTCCGCCAGACTCTATATAGCGTAAGGTAGGCTGTATTTCTTCGAAGGCAATCTGCTCCGCATTAAAGCCGCCTGTCGATTCGTAAGCGCTCATTCGCCAGAAGCGTGCCGCTTCTATGGAGCGTTTTCCCAAGGTTTCACCTGCGTTGTTAATTACATTTCGTTCGAAGACTTTCACTTTGGAAAAAAAATTGTCCGCTTCCGAATACGCCTCCTCAGGAACAACCAAGGCGCCAATGTCCTGATGATCGTCAAAAAAGTCGATGCTCTGCTGGATCAAATGCTCGGCTAAAATCATATCGGAATCCAATACAAGTATGTATTCGGCACCCAAGCGTTCCGCTTCCTCAACCGCTCTGACCCTCGCGACTCCACGCTCCCCGTGGGGAAGCTCCAACACTGTAACAGGCACTGAACTTCCTGCCGACAACGTACGAATCACCTCCACAGTCCGGTCATCCGAGCCATCATCAGCAATCACGATATGCAAGTCCTTGTAATTTTGCCCCATGCAGCTGCGCAAGCATGGCTCTATTGTCCGTTCATTATTGTATGTGGAGAAGAGAATGACCACTTTGTCCACTCTGTTCCGCCTCCTCTGTCCAATCTCCCATCAACTGCTCAAACGCAGCTGCCGTATGATCAAAATGAAATCTCAACGCATACTGATACGCCCGCTCACGAATGGCCATGTAGTCTTCGCCACCCTTCGCTGCTCTTTCCATCTGTTCAGATAAACCCCGGATGTCACCGTGAAAACATAGATATCCGCTTTTCCCAAAATCCGTCGCATCCACCAAGCCGGGTGAATTGCTGACAATACTGGGAGTTCCAACGGCCGCCGCTTCGGTAATCGTCAGACCCCAGCCTTCACGCAGGGAGGGGAATACAAGCGCGTGGGCACGGCTCATCAGCTCCAGCTTATGCTCTGCTGAAACGAATCCGAAAAAGGTAATATCCGCTTGGGATTGTCCTTGCTCATCCGGTTCTCCGTAAGTCAATCCATACCGTTTCATAATCGGCAATAATTGTTCTGCCACATAGGTTTTATCGGTTTTTCCGACGATCCACAATATAGCCTGAGGGAATTTTTTCTTGAGCCTCCCAAAGGCTTCAACAACCAGATCAATCCCTTTATATTTCACAAAGCGCCCTGCGTACATAAAGGTCGGACTGGACTCCTTCGGTAAAAATCGTTCACGCGGCCAGTGGTCAAACTCAATGCCTTCCGGCAAGAGATGAAGACGATCCGGGTGAAAGCCCAGCTTAAGCAAATCATACCGGGTGGACGGGGAAACGGTGAGTGTACGGTCCGTACGTGCCAGCTTAAGCATCAGCGGTTCCAAATGAAATCCGATCACATTTAGTGGAAATTTGGCATTTTCAAACCATATTTCCCTTGTTAGCTGGTGTATAAAAAAGATCCGCTTGGATGCCTCCACCCAAAACCGGGTAAAGAACTGGTGTGTATTCGCCTGATTAATGACATAATCAATATGCTTGCGGTGACGGCGATAATAACGCATGGCAAAATAAATCACGCTGTATATATTTCCTTTTCGGATATACGTAATTCCGTCTATGATTTCATGCTCGGGCAATCCCTCAAATTGGGGCGAAAAATGAATGAAGTGAAAGCGGCCTTGCTGTGAGCGTTTTAGCATCTCATGGGTGAAAACTTCTGCTCCTCCGCTTTTAGGTGAACGAATGTCACGCCAGGATAGCAATAGAACTACGGTCTTACCGTCCTGTTCATGGATTGTATTCATGGGCCGAATCCCCTCTTAGCTTTATTTTGAACAAATAGATATAGGCATCTACTACAAAGTAGAGAGACATGGCGCCATACACCACCAGCTCAGACAGTAAAAAATCGGATGGCTTGTTGTGGGCCATATGAAAGGCTGCCAGTAAAGCCGCCGCTCCTGCGATTAAGCTGAACATAAATTTGCGTCTGCCCACCAATACATGCATATGAACAAAAAACAGTACGATGGAAAACAGCCAGTACACCCATCCTCCCCATGGAATAAAAGCTTCTGCCGACTGATAGGAAGACCCGAATAATACAGGAATAGATGATGGGAACACAAAGGTTGTACCTGCATACACACAGATTGCTGCCACAGCCATTAATCCGGCATACACAGCGATCAGCTTCCCCAAGGCTTGACGGTCATGACCATGCGCACCGAGCTTTGGAATAAATGCAGCGATCAGACTGTACGAAACGTAATAGACTAATTGGCTGTACTTCAGCGCGATGGCATAGCTACTAGCCTGTTCCGGGAAATAATGCTGCACATACAGCATGTCAATGGAAATGCAAAACAAAATAAATAAGTTCGTTATGAGACTATCCGTAAAATCCTGACCTAGTGATTTCCATAGCCCGGATGGTATACGTGCTTCACTGTGACTGAATAAGGATAAGCCTCGAGCCGAAACGATCCAGCCATGAAGCAGCGAAAGTAACATTCCCCCACAGCTAGCCAGCAGCAGGGCTTCCAGCTTTAATCCCAATGCAGCCAACACAAAAAACAGGCTCAACTTTCCTAAAACCTCAATATAGTAGTTCACATTGAGCGCCAGCATGCGTTCCCTGCCCTGTAAATCTCCGCGGCACGAGCTCACGAGAATATGCAGCCCTACCAAGCCATACAGCATGAACAGCGGGGCGGATTGGACGCCTAATAGCGAGCGCAGCAACGGATGAAAGATCACCAGCACGACGATGGCAAGCACGGTGAGCAACAAAGGAGCTTTTAGCAAGAGAGAGCCAAGCGGCAGATTGCGCAGCGGAAGCTTGTGGTCTCCCTTGGAGACCAGCTTGGCGGTTAGTAGCTGAATCGATAAGCCCAAAACGGACAACAGGGCAAAGAGGGCCAACAGCGCATTCGCCTGACCATAGGCTTGTCCAGTAAGATACCAGCTTGCTGCAATATGAAAGAAAAAATTAAATCCGTTCAGCAGCACATTAAATAAAGGAAACATCAACGGACGTAGTCGGTTGTTCACGTTGTTATCTCACCCGCCGATCCAGCCGCCAAATATCAATAATGGAACGTAGAAAACGAATGGAATCCTTCCAGACATGGATGTGCGATCCATCCCGGTCAATACACTTGACGGGTAGCTGCAGCACACGAAGCTGGAGTCGCTTGGCGATAAACATCATTTCCAAATCCAGCGCCAGCCCGAGCTGCTCCTTCAAATGCGGAAACATCCGCTTCACCGCCACCGAGCTCATGACTTTAAGCCCTGTCTGGGAATCCACCACACCTGTCGGTAAAAACGGGCGGGAAACCATACGTTTGCCAAAGCTGACGATAGATCGTAATAAAGAGCGATTTTCGGCTGTCATATCCTTGGTTCCAATCACGACATCGTAGTAGCCCTGTCGAACCACGTTTATCATTCTGGCAATATCCTCAATAAAAAAGGAATCGTCCGCGTCCACAAATACGTAATAATCCGCACCGATGGTTCGCATCCCTTCCAGATACGTTCCTGCCTTACGGGTATTGCGCCCCAATTCCTTGGTTTGAATCAAAGGATTAAGATTCTGATTAATCCGGTTGACGGACAAATCCGTTGTTGCCTTCAGCGCTCTGATCAAGTCATTCGTGCCATCGTGGCTGCCATCATCAATGAGGTAAATCGAGCCCTCTACAAGATGACTGCGAATAAAGTCTTGCAGGCGTTCAGCAAATGCCTTGACGTGAACAAAACGCTGCTCCTCGTTATATACAGACAAAATGAAGGCAATATGCCCACCTTTGGCCGAATACTCGGGGTAGAGCAAGCTTTGTATTTCGGACAGCATTTCCTCGTTATTACCGGCTTGCCAAAATAGCAGACGCAAACGGCCTATTCCTGTGATTTGCACCATATGCTGATCACTGAATGGGACCGTTACATCCGTTACCACTAACAGCGGCATTTGCGGAAATTGACTTCGGATCTGATTGGCTATCCGCACCGCCTTCTCCGGCTCCCTATAATCAATCAGGCAACAACATGCGTTCTCATAAACTGAAGCTGCCTCAGGGTCTCTGCACTGTATAGATTGGTAAAAATGAATCACGTTGGGATAATCAATAGCCCTGTCATTATCGCTAAAAATGGCTATAGGTCCCTCCACACAAACCTCTCCTTTTTTCCTCCAGATGGTTCTATTTTGTTGAAAAAGAATTAAAAATGTTTGCTTAGAGGCGTTAAATTAACATGCAAATACTTCATATTTTCTTAACAAAATAGCTGACATGCCATGATACATAAGGATATAAGGAGATGAAAACCAATTTTATATTTTGCAAAAAAAGAAGATTTAGAACTAATTCATTAGAACCAAAAATAACGAAATAATCTTATTTATCAATATTTATAATTAGTTCTTTATGATCAATCACACAAAAAATTAATGGGTACTTTGTCACAGATAATATGCGAATAAAACATATTACCATGACCATACTATGGTCAACATGTCATCTTTCGTCATGAATAAACCTTAATAAACATCATCAATACGAAGAGAAAGAAGGGTATTATTATGGAAGCATTTTATGTCAATCGGGACGGCTCATTATCCACCCCATTACGAGGCAAGGATGTGTTAGCGAACCCCCTTTTGAACAAAGGTGTCGCTTTTACAGAAGAAGAACGCAAAGAACTGGGTTTGGAAGGAATCCTTCCTCCAACGGTCCTCTCACTGGAAAAACAGAGCGTACGAGCGTATCAGCAGTTTTTGGCACAACCGACCATGCTGCGTAAAAATGCTTCGCTCAACGACCTTCACAATCGAAATATCGTACTCTACTATCGCCTACTTACCGACCATTTGAGTGAAATGCTGCCTGTGGTGTACACACCTACGGTAGGAACCGCGATTCAAGAATATAGTCACGAGTACAACCGCCCTGGGGGCGTATATTTGTCGATAGATAACCCGAACGGAATTGGACAGGCGTTCTATAATTCCGGTTTGAGTGGTGAGGATGTGGATCTGATCGTCGTGACGGATTCGGAAAGTATTTTGGGCATCGGTGACTGGGGTGTCGGGGGGATTAACATTGCGATTGGCAAGCTTGCTGTATATACAGCCGCAGCAGGCATTCATCCCGGGCGGGTGCTGCCGATTGTACTGGATGTAGGCACGAATAATGAAAAGCTGCTGAATGATCCGCTCTACATCGGAAACCGCCATAAGCGGGTCCGCGGAGAAGCCTATAACCAGTTTATTGATACTTTTATCAATAAAACGCTAACACAGTTTCCGAAGGCGCTTTTGCATTGGGAAGATGTCGGCAGCGTAAACGCACGCCATATTATAGGCAAATACGGTCAAAGCATTCTCACCTTTAACGATGACATTCAAGGCACAGGAGCTGTAACCCTGGCTGCGATTCTTTCGGCGGTAGGTGTTACCAAAATTCCGCTGCGTGAGCAAAAAGTGCTTGTCTTCGGACCGGGGGCCGCAGGCATCGGTAACGCTGACCAAATTCGGGGAGCTATGATCGCGGACGGCCTTTCGGCGGAGGATTCATTTAAACCATTTTGGGCCTTTGATTACCGCGGGCTGTTAACGGACGATATGGAAGATGTGCTGGAGTATCAGAAGCCGTATGTACGTACAAAAGAGGAAGTCAGCTCATGGATGCGGTCTGATGACGGAAAAATACCGCTGCTTGAGGTCATTCGTCAGGTGAAGCCTACGATATTAATAGGAACTTCCGGTGTGGGAGGTGCCTTTACTGAAGAAATTATCAAGGAAATGGCGAAGCATGTAGAACGCCCGATCATCATGCCCATGTCCAATCCTACAAACCTTGCCGAGGCGGTACCCGAGGATTTAATACAGTGGACCGATGGCAAAGCATTGATCGCTACCGGAAGTCCCTTTGAGCCGGTTACCTATAATGGTACGAAATTTGAGATTGGACAAGCGAACAATGCTTTTGTATTCCCGGGTCTTGGTCTGGGCGCGATTGTGGTCAAGGCAAAAAGAATCACCCCTGCCATGTTTACAGCTGCAGCAGATGCCGTTGCCAATGCCGTAGATTCGAATGAGCCTGGCGGTGCGCTGCTTCCCCATATCCGAAAATTACGTGATGTCTCGTACGCGGTTGCGGTTGCGGTTGCGAAGGCCGCGATTCAGGATCAGGTGGCTCAGGCACACATTTCAGATGTTGAACAAGCCATTCGGAATGCGATGTGGAACCCGGAATATGCAAGGATCAAAGCCGTGGAAAGTGCCATACATCACCCTCACTAATCCTTCAATCAGGGGCGGGGATGTATGTTCAGACAGGCAGGATACGTCAGTTCAAGCAAGGAGAATCGATCTATGAGTGTCGGACATATTCTTTACATTTTGGTGCCGATTTTTTTCGTTATTATTTTAGGATGGCTAGCAGGGCATTACAAAAGCTTCGATGCCTCTTCCTCCAAGGCCCTAAATGCGCTCGTCACCAAATTTGCGCTGCCTGCGCATCTATTCATCGGCATTACGACAACGAACAGGAAAGCACTCATCGAGCAATGGCCATTCCTGCTAGCTCTGTTCATTGGCATTGTCGGCTTTTTTACCGTTCTCCTTCTGCTTTCCCGATTTGCGGGGAAGCAGTCGGTGAAGGATGCCGCTATGTTTGCTTTAAACTCGGCACAGCCGACCTTTGCTTTTATGGGCATTCCTGTGCTTGGAGCCATCTACGGCTCCTCAGCCGTGGCTATTCCTATTGCACTTACGGGAATCGTAGTCAATGCCGTCCTTGACCCGGCAGCTACGATTATAGCTACCGTAGCCAACCAGAATTCAGGCAAGGAACGGAACGGTCACTTCGGAAGACTGATCTGGGACTCCATTCTTCACGGTTTAAGGGAACCGCTGGCGCTGGTGCCGCTGGTTGGTGTGGTTTTGACCTTGTTCGGCTTCCATTCACCTGATTTGTTGAACAAATCGTTTAATCAAATCGGTGACATTACATCCGGGGCCGCTTTATTTGCAGTCGGTGTGACCATTGGCGTACGCAACATTAGTTTTAGCATAAGGGCCTTTGCCATCGCGCTGTTAAAAACAATCGTACAGCCTTTATTAATGCTGCTGATTGCCTACCTCTGCGGTCTGTCGTCTACCGATACCGTTAAGGCGGTTCTGCTCGTTTCCTTCCCGGGTTCAGCAGTCGCTGCTATGATCGCTACCCGTTTTGAAAGCCTGGAATCAGAAACCGCCTCCTCCTTTGTCATCAGTGCTGTCATCTCTCTCGTTACACTCCCTGTGCTAATTTCGTTATTGATGTAAAATATCACCTGTTCGCTCCTGTTATTAGTGCCGTCCGATTTTGTCGGTTTTTGTCATGATTCATGTCCCCCTCGATTTAGTAGATTTCCCAATAAGAATGAATTGAGGAAGGTTTGACATAACGTATGAACGAATGTACAGTAATAGTCAAAAGAATAGGAAGTCCACTAGGGGAGCCGCTTATGGCTGAGACAAGAACGTATCTTGGACCCTTTGAACCTGATCTAGTTCGTACTAGCGTAGGAAAGTGGAGCCTTCGTATATAAGGTCCCTCGTGTTTTTTTATGCATTAGACCTATGATGAAGCCGCTCCAGTTTTCGGGGCGGCCTTTTGGCGTTGTTCCGAAACTGTCTTCTTACGGGACTTCCTGCTCTTCATTTTGTTGGAGGTGGGGAAATGAGCTTTACGCAAGAGCTTCGTCGGCAGGCGGATGGTATTTTTCAGGCGATTTTTGAGCATCCCTTTGTTAGAGGTATTGCCGAAGGAAGCTTGGCAAGGGAACAGCTGATTCACTATGTAAAACAGGACTTTGAATATTTAAATGCCTATATGCGGATTTACGGCATCGCGATCTCCAAATGCACGAGCCGGGAGGACATAGCTGCATTTAACGAACAGATCTCTTTTATCCTCCACAGCGAGATTCATCCGCATCAAAATTTCTGCGCTGTTGCAGGTGTGGCCTATGAAGAAATGCAGGGATATCCGCTCGCACCGTCTGCCCACCATTATATCCATCACATGCTGACGGTCGCACACGAGGGCAGTCTTGGCGAGATCATGGCTGTGCTGCTGCCGTGTCCGTGGACATATCTTGAGATTGGCCGCAGGCTGCTGGATGAGGTAAGACCGGACGAGTCCCATCCGTTCTATGAATGGATCAACTTCTACCAGTCTGAAAATCTAACAACCAAATTCCGGGAACGTGTGGATGCTTGGGCGGAAGGCGCAACGACTGCCGAGCGGGAGCGGATGATTGAGCATTTTATGTTAAGCTGCCAGCTGGAATATATGTTCTGGGATATGGCTTATAAGCAGGAAAACTGGCCGGTCCAGATGCAGGCCGCGGTGGGGTCAACGATATGAATACATGGGAAAAGGATTGTTCGGAGCTCCTGACAAAGGTACACAACAGCAACCCCCTTGTTCACAACATGACCAATGTGGTGGTCACCAACTTTACAGCCAACGGCCTGTATGCGCTGGGCGCTTCGCCAGTGATGGCTTATGCCCCCGAGGAAGTCGCGGATATGGCAAAAATAGCAGGGGCCGTCGTATTAAACATCGGTACATTGAACCGCGAGCTGGTCGATGCCATGATCATTGCCGGACAATCGGCGAATGCACATGGTGTTCCGGTCCTGCTAGATCCGGTCGGTGCGGGAGCGACTCGCTTTAGAACCGAGTCGGCACTGCGAATCCTGAGTGAAGTCAACATTTCAATGGTGCGGGGCAATGCAGCCGAAGTCGCCCATCTTATCGGAGAAGCCCATGAAATTAAAGGCGTAGATGCTGGTGAGAGTGCCAGCAGCAGTCATGTCGATCTGGCAGCTCGGGCTGCACGAGCGCTCAATACCATCGTTGTCATCACCGGAAAAGAAGACGTCATCACCGATGGGGCCGAAGTACGAATGATCTGTGGCGGAGACGCGCTGCTCACAAAAGTAACCGGAGCAGGCTGCCTGCTGACCTCTGTATTGGGTGCTTTTGCTGCCGTTGAACCTAATCTGCTGCTCGCAGGGACAGCAGGCTTGGCATTTTACAGTGCAGCGGCTTCCCGGGCCGCTGCACGTACAGCAGAGCTGGGACCCGGCAGCTTCCAGATTGCCTTTCTCGACGAGCTAGCCAAACTGCATATCGGCTCGCTGAAGGGCCATGTATCTATTCATGAAGCCGGAACAGCTACGGCAGGTGGTGCACAATGACAGACGTTCGTGTACCTAGAGCACTGACGATTGCCGGTTCGGACAGCGGCGGCGGGGCTGGCATTCAAGCCGATCTCAAAACCTTTCAGGAGCTAGGGGTGTACGGCATGTCGGCGATTACAGCCATTACCGTACAGAATACCCTGGGTGTCCACGGTGTATATCCCTTGCCACAGGAAGCGGCGGCGGAGCAGATCGAGGCCGTAGGATCAGACCTCGGCGTGGATGCCCTAAAGACTGGCATGCTGTTTCATGCGGGCATCATCCGCCTTGTGGCCGAGCAGATCCGAAAGTTCGGCTGGGAGAAGGTTGTTGTCGATCCCGTGATGATTGCCAAGGGAGGCGCAGCGTTGCTGCAGCCGGAAGCGATGCAGGCTTTGCAGGACGACCTGCTCCCCTTGGCCCTGGTCGTTACACCGAATATCCCGGAAGCGGAAGCCCTGACAGGAATCAGCATCCGTACGATGGAGGATCGCCGCGAGGCTGCAAGAAATATTAGCAGTCTGGGTCCAAAATTTGTCGTGATCAAGGGCGGCCACGCCGACGAGAGCGAGAACAGCGGACAGATCGTTGACCTGCTCTTTGACGGAACCGCCTTTACAGAACTGAGCGGCAAGCGGGTACGGACTGTCCATACACACGGAACGGGATGTACCTTCTCGGCAGCGATTACCGCGGAATTAGGGAAAGGGATGTCTGTACCGGAGGCTTTCTTGAAGGGTAAAGCCTTTATCCAGGCGGCGATTGAGGAACCTTTACAGCTTGGGCAGGGACATGGCCCCACCAATCATTGGGCCTACCGCCGTCGTCAGGAGATGTTCCAATGAGCGCCAGAATATTACCAGAGATGATGTGCCAGCATCTGCAAGTGTATCTGGTGCTTGGAAGCGTGAATTGCCTCGCGGAACCAGGCAGGATCGTGCAAGAGGCTCTGGCCGGAGGGACAACCATGGTCCAGTTCCGGGAAAAGGGCCGTGGCGCGTTAACAGGCGCCCCCAGGATTGAGTTAGCACGTCGGCTACAAGAGCAGTGCCGCCGTGCCGGGGTTCCCTTCATCGTGAATGACGATGTGGAGCTGGCTCTTGAGCTCGACGCCGACGGCGTTCACATCGGTCAAGACGACGAATCATCTGATTCCGTCCGCGAGCGGATCGGAAACCGGATTCTCGGCGTTTCCGCCCATACGATTGAGGAAGCCCGCCGAGCTATCCTGCAAGGTGCGGATTATCTCGGCGTCGGGCCAATCTATCCTACCCTCTCGAAGGATGATGCTCATGCCGTGCAGGGTCCAGTCATATTGTATGAGCTGCGCAAAGCTGGAATTGATGTGCCGATCGTCGGAATCGGGGGCATTACGGCGGACCGTGTTGAGGAAGTGATACGCGCAGGTGCGGATGGTGTGGCGGTGATTTCAGCTGTAACGCAGGCAGAGCGGATTCAAGCTGCGGCTGAGAAATTAAAGAAGAAGGTCGTTTTGAGCATCAAACATCCGGGGGTGTCCCAAAAGCCATGAGATACATGCTTTCATCTGTTTCTTTAAAATTAAAAGAAGAATCGAAAAAATAAATGATTTTTCGTCTAATAATTAGTTTTTTACCTTTAATCATGTATGCAAAATAGCGAATCCTTTGTGTAAGCTTATGAAAAGCGTATCGCTTTTAAAATTTCAACAAAGGAGACGTTTTATCGTGAGTTCAAATACAACTTGTGTGAAAGAAGGCAATATAAATACTGGATTTTCAAACAGTCTTCCGTGGATTGGCTTGCTTGCTTTAGCCATGGCGGGTTTTATCTGCATTTTGACTGAAAGCCTACCTGCAGGTTTACTTCCTCAAATTTCAAAAGACCTTGATGTCTCGGAAGCTCTTGTAGGACAACTAGTTACTCTCTATGCAGTGGGATCGCTTTTAGCCGCAATTCCATTGACCGCTGCTACACGTGGTTGGAGGAGAAAACCGCTATTATTACTATGCATCGCTGGCTTTTTGGTGTTTAATACCATAACCGCACTATCTTCTATCTATGTTCTGACGCTTGCTGCTCGTTTCTTTGCAGGGGTATCTGCCGGGGTGTTATGGGGAATGAGTGCTGGTTATGCGCGTCGTATGGTCCCAGCTTCACTGAAAGGAAAAGCCATGGCTGTGGCTATGGTTGGCACACCTCTGGCATTGGCGCTAGGAGTTCCAGTTGGAACCTTTTTGGGCACACACATTGGCTGGCGCCTAATTTTTGGAATTGTAACTTTATTGGCAGCAGTCCTAATAGTTTGGGTCCTTTGGAAGATGCCGGATTTTGATGGAGAGCCTGACGATGAAAGGCTTTCCCTTCATAAGGTCTTTCTGATTCCAGGGGTACGACCGATTCTGGTAGTAGTTATAGCCTGGGTGCTGGCTCATAATATTCTATACACGTATATTTCTCCTTACCTTGCCAAGACCGCTCTTGGCCAAAGAGTTGATTTGGTTTTGCTTATTTTTGGAATCACTTCGGTTATTGGCATTTGGGTTGTTGGCATGTTGATTGACCGCTTTATAAGATTAATGACTATATCCAGTATCACTGCCTTCACCCTGGCTTCAATAGCAATGGCGATCGGTATCGATCAGCCTGTGATCATCATCTTCGGTGTCATTATATGGGGACTTACCTTTGGCGGTGCTGCCACCATTCTTCAAACAGCAATTGCCCAGGCTGGAGGCAAGAGCGCAGACATAGCTCAATCAATGCTGGTTACAGCATGGAACTTGGCTATCGGTGGCGGAGGTATTATTGGCGGTATCCTGCTTGAGATATTTGGACCCGAACTCCTTCCCGGCTCGTTATTTATACTACTGCTTCCTGCCTTGCTGATAGTTGTGTTAGCCAAAAAGCATGGTTTTCCTAAAGGAATTAAATAAAACCATTTATATATACCAAAAAAATAGGAATCCGCAGAGACCGGATTCCTATTTTTTTTCTTTTTTAATTGAGGTTATACTCTGGACGGCCATTAAATTGGTTCCTTGAATGAGTTTTTTAAATGGGATCGGAGAGGACATCACAATTAGAGTCGTGTAGGTTCCAAATGAATCGCATTTGTTCTCAAACTCTTCGAGGCCCTGAGTTGATTCCGTCAATATTTTTAATAAATAATTGTGTTCTCCACTTATTCGATAACATTCGACCACTTCAGGTGACGAACGACAAAAATCAAGGAAGGCATGACAATCTCTTGTCCGAAATAGCACATAAGCTGTGCTCTGCTTATTCAATTTATGAGGTGAGAACAATGTACGGTATTCCTCGATAACACCTTTTTCCTCCATTCGCTTTACTCGTTCAGTTACAGCAGGCTGAGACAACCCAACCAGTTTTCCTAATTCGGTCATTGGTAATCGTGCATTATTCTCTAAATGGAACAGAATGTTATTATCAATTTCGTCCATAAAAAATGTCTCCTTTTAATCTCAAGGATATTCCATTTAAATACCTTTAGATTCGTAGTAGTTTGCCTCATATTACTTAAATCACATATGTAAAGGAAATAAAATCATTTATATAATTATCATACTTACTGTAAATAATCAAGTAAGCAATACAAGGAGAGGATGAGGGATATGAGATTTACGGATATAAATACTTTACAAAATTGTGTGGATGAAGTAATTGAACGCACACTTATTGAGAAAAGAATAGTAGGCACAGTTGTTCAAATAGCATTAAGAGGGGAGCTGGTGTATAGCCGAGCCAAAGGTTTAGCCGATCGGGAACAGAAGCGTCCGATGCAAGAAAACGCGCTGTTTAGATACGCCTCCGTAACTAAGCCTATTGTATCAACAGCTGCTTTAATATTATTTTCGCAAGATAAGTTGCGTTTAGATGATCCGGTAGTAAAATGGTTACCTTCATTTCGTCCGAAACTGCCAAATGGCCAGTATGCCTCTATTACCATTCGACACTTAATTACTCATACTGCCGGGTTAACTTATCGCTTCTTTCAAGAAGACAAGGGAGCCTACGAAATGGCCGAGGTATCAGACGGTATGGATATATCCGGAATTACTTTGGAAGAGAATCTCGAGAGACTCGCAACTGCACCACTTCTTTATGAACCAGGAAAAATGTGGAGGTATTCCATCGCCACTGATGTTCTCGGTGCGGTCATCGAGAAGATCACCGGGATGCCGTTAAGTGAAGCTGTACAAATGCTGGTCACTCACCCACTTCATATGAATGACACTAGTTTTATAGCAGTAGATAAAAATAGGTTAACTGCTGCATATGCTGATAGCTCAGACGAACCTCGCCGGCTGCACGATAACTTTGACACTATTCCTTTTATTGAAGGTACAGCTGGTTTTCGCCTTGCACCCGACCGGGCTAATGATAAGTCTGCTTATCCTTCTGGTGGGGCTGGTATGGTTGGTAGTGCCGGAGACTTCCTAAAATTACTGGAAACTTTACGGCAGGGAGGAGATCCTATTCTTCCGAAAGCAATCGTCACTGAAATGACAACTAATCAAATTGGCGACCTGGAAATGCCTTACTGGCCGGGAAGGGGTTTCGGCTTAGGATTCACGTTACTTAAAGACCCTAAAGCTGCCAATACTTCGGAATCACCTGGAACGTGGCGAATGGGTGGGACTTACGGCCATTCCTGGTTTGTTGATCCAAGTCAAGAACTGAGCGTTGTAGCATTCACAAATACGGCGCTTGAAGGGATGTCCGGAAGATTTACAACTGATCTATGCGAAGCGGTCTACGCAGGATTGCAAGGTTCAAACAATAATTTGTATTGAACCAACAGAAAACGGTAGTTAACATAAAGGGTTTCACTTATTAGGCATGCATAATATGTAGAACCCTTTACTTCATTTTTCAAGACATCTCAATCCTTCAGCCTTCAAACCCTGAACCTTTTATAGCATTTATCTTCATTTGGTCGGCTTTTGCCATTTATGCTTTTTCTTCTGTAACCAAGTAGGGTCAAGAGAGAGAAAAAGTAAAATTGAAGCCTATGCTGCCGCACATGCTGGGATATACAATAAAACGAAGGTTCATTCGATTGACGCCTTCGTTTTTTTACATAAATTTAAAAATAGAGTAAATTATGATATAGGCATTGCAACTTTCTTTAACATAGTATTCGTTATAGAAAGAGAAAGGATGTATTAATCTAATATGAATAAACCTGCTCAAATTATTTCTATACTTATACTTTCTGTAAATGTGCTTGCTGGTTGTGGAAAGCAGGAAACAACAGGTGCATCCACCAATGAAACAGTACCGACAACCTCAGAATCGGTAGTAAAAGAAGGAACAGCTCAATCAGCCGCACTGCAAAGCTTGGACGAGATCAAATGGAATGAAGTTAAAGACCCTCTGATTGAGGATGCCATGATAACAAAACTCAAAGCGGCAATAGCCGCCTTTGTGTCAAAAGATTTGGATCAATTCCATACTGCGCTCGGTCCAAACGTTGGAACAGGTCATGATTACCTCTTGGATCATCCGGTGAAGTTTACTGGTATTGCCGAAGCTGTAAAAGAAAACGATCGGATTTTGATACCCGTTGTAGGCGAACGGCTTAATAAACAAGAAGGCTATACCCCTGATATACGGTATACCTTCTATTTTGCCAAAGGTAAAGATGGAGCATGGCAAATTGTTTCAATTGACTGATTAAATCAGAACGTCTTCTCAGGCTGTCGAGAAACCCCGTCTTTTGAGACGCGGGTTTCTTTTTCTTTACATCATAATGGTCTGGTATCTGGGAAAAACGGGGGGTTACCCCTGTTTCTCCAGGCGATCCAGGTGAATCGCTATCTTCTTCATGTTCTGCACGGCTGCGGTTATAAGGGCTTGTTCCTTGACGTTCGGAAGTCCGCGCAAACGGCAATAGCGAAACCCATGGAGCTCTTTGGCATCCGCGAAGCTTCGCTCAATCGTCTCTTTTCGTTTGCGGTACAGCTGTTTCCCGGATGGGCTCAGCCGGTTGCTCCGTACCCATTCTTTGCTGTCCTCCCAGACATGGCGAGTCACCACTTTACGGTGGTTCTGAGACTGGGTACACTGGCCCAGCAGCGGACAATGCCAACACTGGGCTGGGTCAGACGCATACTGCCTGTATCCCTTACGGTCCGTCGTTCGGTAAGACAGTTCCTGTTGAGCTGGGCATCTATACACATTGCGTTTGGCATCGTATTCAAACTTCCTCTCGGGATTTTAACGCTTTTTTCCATGGTTTCTCCGGTCTTCCTTTACCGCTGCGTTCAGCTCGTCCATATAGTCTTTGGTATTCTGTAATACTCGCTCTTTGGTGTACTGGTGTTTGTTGGCATTGGCTTTGACGTGTGTGGAATCGGTGATGAGAACACGTCCGCCCACCATTCGGTGAGAGATCGCCTGCAGCACAATTTCATCGAAGATATCTTGAAAGATCGTGGTGTCTTTAAAGCGAGTGCGACGATTCCAGCTTATGGTGGTGTGGTCTGGAACTTTATCCGTTAAGCCCAGCCCCAGGAACCAGCGATAGGCCAAGTTGGTCTGAATCTCCCGCTCAAGCTGCCGTTCTGAGCGAATGCCATAGAAATAACCGAGGAAGATCATTTTAAACAACACGGTAGGATCAATGGCAGGACGCCCGTTGTCCGCACAATACAGCATGCTTACCTTCTCATGAATAAAGGAGAAGTCTATATATTTATCCACTTTGCGAAGCAGATGATCTTGCGGTACCAGCTCTTCCAGAGAAACCAATTCAAAAGATTGTTGCTTGTCTCGATGAGGTCGCAGCATATCAACACCGTCCGTTCTACAATAGTTACCTATATTATACAACATTAACGCGGTGTCGTCTTAAACAAAATCAACATAAAATAGGCTGTCGAGACTTTCTCGACAGCCTGAAAATCCGGCTGGGTGTAAAGCTGATTTTACTACTTGATCTTCTGCGGGCGTATCCAAAACATAATTGGAATCAAAAGAAGAGAAAGGAAACTGCCTGCATAGGCTAGCGTAGCATAACTGGAATTTGCAACTACCATGCCAGATAACGCTCCTCCAGATGCGCCTGCTAATGCAATCAATACATCCACAACTCCTTGCACTTTGGCCTGATTAGATGTTTTGGTTGAATCTACAATCAGAGCAGTTCCACTAATTAGTCCAAAATTCCAGCCCAGTCCCAAGAGAGAAAGAGCAACAATTAGCATAACCATCGATTCAGAAGGCGCAAGAGCAGCTATAACTCCTGCAACTAACAAAGTTAAGCCAGAAGCCGCCGCCATTACAGTCCGCCCTACTTTATCTACCAGAATACCTGTAATTAGAGATGGCAGATACATAAAACCAATATGAAAACCGATAACCACTCCAACTTCACTCAATCCATGTCCATGATGTGCCATATGTATGGGAGTCATCGTCATAATCGCTACCATGACAATTTGAGTCAATATCATAACTAAAGCACCGAGAGTAATTCCTCCACGTCCATTATAAGTTGCTGTATTGGCTAAAGAAGATTTTGCTTCTGTATCTACCTTATGCGCAATAGCATATGCAACCAGCAGAGGATCAGGGCGAAGAAACAACAATAGAACAATTCCTGCAAAAAGATAAGTAACTGCTGATAAAAGAAAGGGTCCTGCTAAACTGGGAACTCCGATCGAAAGGGCGAGTCTGCCAGTTGCCTCTACTAAATTCGGCCCCGCTACTGCTCCAATTGTGGTAAAAACCATAGCCAGACTTGCAGCAGTGGCCCTCTGTTTAAAGTTCGCTAGGTCTGTACCTGCGTAACGAGCCTGTAGATTGGTAGCTGCTCCCGCTCCGTAGATAAGAAGTGAAATTAAAAGTAAGACAATGCTATTGGCAAGAGCTGCCCCAACAACGCCGATCGCTCCTATTCCTCCTGCAATAAAGCCCAATCCTAAACCCATTCTTCTACCCAATCTTTGGGAGAATCGACCAACAAGTAAAGCGGCTACTGCTGATCCTAGTGTAAATAAAGCTGTAGGAACGCCACTGAACTTATCGGTACCCAGCATATCCCGTGCTAATAATGCCCCGACTGTTACTCCAGCCGCAAGACCGGCACCACCAAAAATTTGCGAAATAATTACCGTAATGATTGTACGGTGATATAACTTTCTTTGCTTTTCAGGAGAATCCACGTATGTTTGTATAAGATCCTGCTGCTTTCTTGAAATATTAGTTATAGTCATAAAATGAATATCCTTTCAAGGTCCTCGGCCGGATGATTTATAAGGCTCAATTGATGTGATGGCTTGTATAAACCTTTATTGCTACTAAAGTAGGAGGTATAACAAAATAACATGATGAATAACATGCGCCAAAGCGTGTGCCATCATCGCATATTGCAATCCCAGCTTCCGATACAGCCAACCAAAAACCATACCAAAAATGCCGTTGAGTAAGAAGCAGCGGATTAGAATTAAGGTGTTCAGACCACCAAACGCCGCAATCGTTGCCGGAATATGTCCTGCTGCAAACAAAAGTGCTGATACAATGTTGGCAACTACAAATACCCATACTGGGATATTCTCTTTTTCTTTGCTGCGGGCAAACAGCTTCCAAAAGATAAAAGCAGCCAATGACATGAAAAATAATCTCATCATAATTTCTTCTATTACTCCACCGTAAATAACCGAGACGGCCAGATAGATTAGCGAATAGCTATCCTTCGTATAACTTGCCGCAACTTCGGGAATCATTTTGGCGAAAAAGAAATAATCCGATAATAAAAGCAGACCAGCTATAATGCTAATAAATAAAGTAATCAGCGTACTTTTTTTTGTAAAAGTCAGCTTTTTCAGCAGGTTTACCTTATCAGCTAAAATATACCCCAAAAATCCCATAATACCAGTATATAAAATGCCCGTCTGAATACCTGAGACTATAATGTATACTTCTTTGGACATCTGAGATAGGATCTGGTTAATCATTTCTTCATTCAGCGTAGCGATGTTATGCATTCCTATCAGTACTCCACCAATAATACCGATTGGTAACATACAAAGTGAAAATTTCAATGCACGCTTATAAATGTTTCCCATTTTCGTTCATCTCCAATTTGAATTTTAAGGTTCCAACAATACTCTTATATCTCGGCAGTTCTGCCAAGACAGCAAATGCGGGATTTTCTACAATACCTTGTATCATGCTTGCTTTGACTGTCTCTTCATTACGAACGATCTTTGATCCTAGCTTGAATTCCTTGAGCCAGTCGTCAATGACATCAAAATAAGAATCACCATGCAAGTCATATAGAGAAAAATCTAAAGTACAAATAGACAAATACTTTTGCAACATATCCAAGGCGGTTTCGTGATTACCCTGCATGCAATACACCTGTGCAGCCGTATAGTATACCTTTACCATCGTATTGGGATGTAGCTCCTCTAGGTCATAAGCATCTGCAAGAGCAAAAGTGCGTTGCAAGATTTCCTCTGTTTTTTCTACCTTTGACGCATTTAGGAGTAGATAAGACGGTACTCCTGAAGCCAGTAATAACAAGTGCTGATACATACTAATCTGCATGACTTCATTGGCCTTTTTCACGTTTCCCATCATTTGATACGCCTGTGCTACCATTTCATCAACCGGAGAATGTGGACGGAGGGTTTCACCAAGTAAATCCAGGACCTCCTGCGGTTTTTGTAACATAAGATAACAGGTAGCTTCCAATGATACTGCATCTTTGGTAAGCGAAACATCCTCACTTTCTGTTTTCACCCGAATACATAGGCTGACAGATTCTTCAAGCATTTTCGTCCGTTTTTCCGGCTCTGCCGCCAGCATATGATGATTGGTAAGCAATAACGCCATCTGAAGCAGCAGAGGAAAACAGGAATAATATTTTTTTATGATCCCACTGCACTCTGTAATCACTTCATCAAAGGGCTTTTCAGTAAAATCAGAGGCAAGTCTGTGATACAACTTTTTAATATCTTCCTCTGTCATTTGAGGCGCATATCCTATTAATTCATCGATGCTGATATTAAAATATGCCGCCAATTGAGGAAGAAAGGTAATATCGGGATAGCTCTGTCCCGTTTCCCATTTTGAAACAGACGCTTTTGTAACACCTATAAATGCTGCCAGCTCATCCTGCGTAATCCCTTTTTCTCTGCGCTTTACAATAAGTGTTTTAGCAGTATTGATTTCTTTCATTTCATCACCTCCGTTATAATTATACGGATTATGGCCACACAAACTATGGATTTAAAGTTTATTTCCGTTGATAAAATCAACTACAGAGAAACTCAAGATCATTTCTTAATTACAATCATATCGTAATGGGTGACAATTCAGCGTATTACTAGCTATGGTAAGATGAAGTATCTTGTTACCAAATAAAAAATGACATAAGATAAGCCCTTAAATAAGGCCCTCCAATGTCATTGATCTAGAATCTTTTACTAAGCATGATCTGATATCTTTTTGATTGAAACAAAATATACTTAAATGAATTTGCTACTTTTCGGCAGCATGAGCAATTCCTTGATAACGGTGAGCAAGGGCTTTGTGATAATACTCTTGTTCGGCAAACTGAAAAAACAGCACTGGATTGTTGGCATTAGCCATTTTCATCCGTTCGAAATGCTCCGCCTTTACAAAGTTTTCACCGGCGAGTTGATTAGGATCGTTAGACGTATTCATATCGCGATAAAAAGTTGTATTGTACAAAATAAGCACTCCCTGTCTGGTTTTGATGTGTAGTTAAAATACTATATGGCAAACACCCTGTTTTGGGCACATGATGAGAGCCCAAAATTGGCGGGACCCCACTCCCTTCAAATATCAACATGCATCAACGGTCTTTTTTCAATATTTGCATAACAAGCCAGCATCCTGTCAAAATCAGGTAGTCGCTCGCTCAACTAATTTGAACTCCAAAGGATGTATATGCCAGCTAAATGCAAGGTTGAAGCCACTCATTCGAAGGTACAGACAATCCGAATATATAATGACAATTATTGATTTATTTCTCTTTATTCGACATTAGATTACAATAAAAGTTATTTTTCGCTATATACTATTTTCCTAAGTAAGAGTACAATAAAAATTGTAATTTCCGGAAATTACATATTAATTTTATTTTATTCATTTAGGAGGAAGTAAAAATGAAAACAAAACGTGCTCTAGTTGCTTTATTTGCTGCTGCTATGCTAGTTGTTTCTGCCAGCCAAGCCATGGCCGAAACTAATAGCAATCTAACAAGTGGTTCTGTGGATCTTACTAATGCTCCTCTTCAGAATGAATCGGTTACTCCGTTTAAAGTTACTACTGCTGTAGATGCAGGGGGAGGACAATGGGATTACGGAACAAGTCCCGTGTTCGGCTGGGGAATATCAAAGCAAGTATGGTCTAATTACAATCATCCTAAATACTATCATTCTTCTTCCTGCTCCATCGGAACAACTGAAAGTCACAGTGGCTCTCAAAGAGGAGGGAATACCGCTTACTCTAGTGCTACTGGAGAAAGAGATGCCAAAACCCATGCTTACTGGAAAGTAGAAGACGGCGTGGAATAAATTTTGACTTAAACTTTTTTTGTCAGGAGATTATCGGGCTATAGGATAATCTCCTGAGCTCTTCTACAGACATATATTTCCTAAAAGGAGCATTAGATTTGAAAAAAATAGCAGTGTGTTTCTTGATAATTTTGTCAATCATTTCATTTTCAATAATATATATTCAAACAGATATAGATCAATTCAATGATATAGCACATCTGGAGCGTTCTATTGCTAGGGAATTTTCTATTCCAGAAGCTTCACTACTAGCCAATCCGCTTGAATTCTATCCGATACTTGCTAAAGCAGCGAGAGAAGCCCAAGTTAACATTATAAGAACAGGTATTAATTACAAGCCTGACAACCAAATTGAAATTGTAAAATACGTTTTGCTGTACAGTGACTCTCAAATCTATAATAAAATACGGATTACAAGCGGCAGAAAATTAGCTCCACAAGATATGGAAAATGGAAAATATTTTTTATCATCTGTACAAACACATAATGCTAACCAAATTGGAATGATACAGGACTTTGGACAAAATGATCAAATTACTGTTCAACCGCTTATATTATCCTATCAACATTTACCTACAGCGGGTGTGTATTATGTAGAAACGACAGAACCACAAAAATTCAAATATTTTTTGCAATTATTATCGAAGCATTTAAACGATCAATTCAAATTAACCCATTCTAATTTTAGAATTAAATCCGACACCTTAATGTCCCATGTTAAAAATCTGGATACTCCAAAAAATTCTCCTTCATTGATAACACTTACCCAGATTCAATATGGGCTATTTCTTTTGATTCTGATTTTTCTAGTTTATTCTGTGTTTAACCAATCCAAAATGATAGGCATTTATAAATTACACGGAATAACAAATTGGAGAATATGGTTTAACCTCCTGGGGAAAATCATTATTATTTCAGCTATCGTGTCCACTTTTTTTTGCGGGATTTTTTCTTTGCTCATTCCCAATGCAGGTCTTCTTTTTGCTATAAGCGCTATGTTATTTATGCTTCAAAGCTACATTATACTATTGTTCATTTCATTCATTCCATTTATATATGTATATAGGTTGACGATCAACCAAATCATAAAAAATCGTAAACCAACTCAAGGTATTTTTATATTGAATACCGTTGCAAAACTAATTTTCTCCATACTTATCATCGTGTCGGGTACATCCTTAATTACCCAATATCATGAGTTCAAAAATCAGCAGCAAAATTTAAAAGGTTGGGAGAACAGTAAAGATTATGGCACGTTTTATCCCGTGTTTACCGGATACGACCAGCATGATATGAGAACGGGGAGTACAGGTTTTGATGAGATTACAGCAGATCATTTATACCCTATTGTGAATAAAATGGGTGCTTTGCTTATCAATGCCCGGCAATATGAAGAAACTGCATTAAAACTTGATTCCGATTATAAGGGGATACGCACAGTAAAAGTCAACAACAATTACTTACAACAATATCCAGTCTATGATCTGCATCGAGAAAAGGTTTCTGTATCTGAAAATAATAAGCATTGGCTTTTACTCGTACCTGAGAAGTACCGAAACAAAGAAAAAGAAATTAAATCCTTTTTTATAGAAGATCGAAAAATGCTCTTTGATTATGAACGAAAAACCTATAAACACCAAGTAGATAAACATTTAGAAAACCAGACCATTGAAATCATATGGTTAACCAATCATCAACTTTTGTTCAGTTTTAATCCCGATGTCTTCAAATCAGAACATAATTTTATTCTGGAGCCTATTATTGAAGTGGTTACTGAAAAAAACAGTTTTATAACAGATTGTACAGGTATTCTTGGCAACGGCGGAACGGACCCGCTAAAAATCAAACTCGTAAACCGGGATACTGCTCAGACTTACAAGGCATTAGAAGCGGAATTAAAAAAGTTGCATATTGATGACAACCTAAAATATATAGTGACCGTAGATCAGTACATTTTAACACGAATATACGCTTTACAGGATGGATTAAAGCTGCTATCTTTGATCATTTTCGGCATTACGCTAGTTTTGTTATTTCTCATAGCACAAAATTTAATATTGTTGTTTAACAAGTATGAGCAAACCTTTATCATCCGCAAACTGTTCGGCTTTGGTTTTTTCAAAACCTACAGAGAATTTATTAGATGGTTTATAGCAACCTGGGCCATACAAGCTACTATTGCCGTATGTTTTTCTCCGACATTTGGTGTTGAGTTTCTTGTCGTGCTTGCTTTTTTCATAACTGTTGAGCTTCTAGCCAGTGCAATCACAGTGGCACTCATCGAACGTAAAAATAGAATTTCAGTATTGAAAGGTGGAACGTTATAAAATGGTAAATAACATATGTGAGCTGATTAATGTCAGCAAAAAGTATGGAAATTATTCTGTGCTTCGGCATATTAACATGTCTATAGCCCAAGGAGAAATGATCGCTATAACAGGAAAAAGCGGAGCTGGGAAAACAACCATTTTAAATACCATCGGGATGCTAGAGCAGCCTGACGAGGGCAGCATTAAACTGTTTGGTAATGATCTCCCCCATCCACGCTCATCCCACGCTGTCAAGCTATTAAGAAACCACATCTCATATTTGTTCCAAAATTACGCATTGATTGACAATGCTACAATAGATGCTAATTTGGACGTTGCGTTGGCCTATTCAAAAAAATCTAAATCCGAGAAAAAGCTTCTAAAAATCAATGCTCTTTCCCAAGTCGGCCTTAACCTGTCCCTTAAACAAAAAGTTCATGAGCTTTCCGGCGGCGAACAGCAACGTGTAGCCATCGCACGGGTGATTTTGAAACCGTGTGAGTTAATCCTCGCAGATGAACCAACAGGGTCGCTGGATGGCCATAATCGGGATGATATCTTAGCACTTCTGCAACAATTAAACTCAGAGGGGAAAACATTAATTATTGTTACTCATGACTCTGCGGTTGCCCAGGCTTGTAGTCGAATCATAAATATATGATGGATTGTAATAGGCGCAGGAGAGATCAGGTAGTCGCTCGCTCAACTAATTTGAACGCCAAAGGATGTAATTGCTCCTGCATCCCCTCGAGGGTATTTCGAATCATGATGAACGCATTTTCCGCTTGTTTATCAATGGGGTAATGAATGGTGGTTAAATCAAGCAAATGCGATATTTCTGTGTTATCAAAGCCCACCACTGCAACATCACTTGGGACAGAGACACCGAGCCTACGCGCTTCGGTTAAAAGCCCTGCTGCCAAATAATCGGTAGAACAAGCAAACGCATCCGGCTTGTTGGGCTGTCCTCTCCACCAGTGAGCGATTTGTTCACCTTCTGCTATTGAATTTAAGCCATAAAAGTGCGGGAAGGCCTTAGCGTCCAGACCATATTTTTTGCAAAAATCATGATAGGCCCGGATGCGTTCCTTCGTATTTAGTCCCTTCAATTCCCATATACGTTCACAATGCTGCGATAGCCTTTGGCATACAGATGCTCCAACGTGAGCATATAGCCCTGATACTGATCCATAAATACGGACGGAATTGCCTCTCTATGTTCACACGCTGCCATGTCACAATGGGGCCGTATTTGGTATAATGCTCGATCACACTCCACTCATTGACACGAATCATGAAAACCAAGGCATCCAGTTGCTTTCTCCGCAGCAATTCTAATGCCTCAAGCTCCCGATCCCTCACGCCGTTCGTAATAAACAACGCTATATTAAAGCCATGCTCCTGAGCATACATGGTAAATCCACGCACAAATAAACCCAATGCATCATTAAAAGAAATTGAAACAATTCCTATGAGCTTGGTCATGCCCTTTTTTAAAGATACTGCATTTAAATTAGGAACGTAATCCAGTCGATCTATAACCTCCTGCACACGCTGTCTTGTCGATTCACTTATGTACGGATGGTTATTGATGACATGGGACACTGTAACCGAGGATACACCCGCGAGCTTTGCAATTTCATGGATATTCGCCACATTTCTCACCTCGTTCTTTCTATTTTAGTATGCTCGCGGCCTCCGCCCTATAATTGTCATCCTTTCACAATAAGTTTTTTAAAAGCGCGTGACCTGTAATGCATTACAGGGATTACAGTGAAATTGTGCTTAGGAAAGCGGTTTAAAAAACATACTCAGGAGGCAACAATCATGAAAAAAGGCTTAAAGATAGCAACCATCGGCGGCGGTCCAGGGGCTGTACTCCGGAATTAGTGGAAGGCTTTATCAAACGTTATGCAGAGCTTCCCATTCGGGAGTTATGGCTGGTAGATATTGAGGCAGGGCGCGAAAAGCTGGAGATCGTAGGGGCCATGGCCAAACGGATGGTCAAAGCAGCGGGCATTGATTGTGAAGTACATTTGACGCTGGATCGTCGGGAAGCCTTGAAGGATGCCGATTTTGTAACAACACAGTTTCGGGTAGGCTTGCTCGAAGCTCGGATTAAGGATGAAAGTATTCCTTTAAAACACGGCATGATCGGCCAGGAAACCAATGGAGCCGGAGGAATGTTTAAGGACTTGTGTACGATTCCCGTTATTCTTAGTATCGTCGAAGATATGAAAGAATTGTGCCCAAATGCGTGGCTGATTCATTTCACCAATCCGGCAGGAATGGTCACGGAAGCCGTGCTGCATTATGGTCAATGGGACAAAGTCATTGGTCTATGCAATGTTCCGATTGGCGCAATCAAAAGTGCGGCAGCGATGCTGGACACACCAGAAGAAGAGCTGTTTTTTAAATTTGCGGGCATTAACCACCTTCACTGGCATAAAGTATATGACAAATCCGGCGCTGAATTAACGGAGCAAGTCATTGAAGGATTGTACGCGCCTGGTGCAAAGCCGGAGAAAGTCGTCGAAAATATTAAAAACATGCGTTTCCTGTATGACCAAGTTCGTCAATTGAAAATGCTGCCTTGTCCTTATCATCGGTATTACTATATGACGGATAACATGCTGAAGGAAGAATTGGTGGAAGCCAAAAACGAAGGAACTCGGGGTCAAGTCGTCAAACGTCTCGAAGAAAGTCTGTTTGAACTGTATAAAGATCCGAATCTGGATTACAAGCCTGAGGAATTATCCAAACGCGGCGGTGCGCATTACAGCGATGCAGCCTGTGAAATTATCAATTCGATCTATAACAATAAAGGCACACTGATGGTGGTAATTACACGGAATAACGGAGCTATTGACGACCTCCCTTATGACTGTGCTATCGAAATTACCAGTGTGATCCGTGCCCATGGTGCGGAGCCTGTAAACTTCGGCAAATTCCCGCCTGCACAGCGGGGCCTGCTGCAACTCATGAAGGCAATGGAAGAGCTGACGATTGAAGCGGCGGTCACTGGCGACTACGCGACCGTACTGCAAGCCTTCACTCTAAATCCGCTTGTTCCAAGCGGTGACATTGTCCAAACGGTGCTGGATGAATTACTGGAAGCACATAAAGAGCATTTGCCGCAGTTCTTTGTCAATAACGGGAAGGCGACAGTGTGAAATTTATAATGCAAGCTATCTTGCCGGATATATGAAAAACGGCCGTTTCCTCCACTTTGAATGGGTCTCGGCCGTTTTTTTGTTATCCATGCCTAATATATATCCCAGGAGGGATACTCTCCCTATGGTCGAGACTGCGAAGCTTATGCTAACGAGGATTATGCCCTGGCGTCCCCAAAATGGGTTCTCATCCCACTGGAATGAAAAAAGCTTCCTAATTAGATAGGAAGCTTTTCTCTATACGTCCCAGGAGGGATTCGAACCCCCGACCGACGGCTTAGAAGGCCGTTGCTCTATCCAGCTGAGCTACTGGGACAAAATGTTATTTAGATAATGCTTATGTAATCAGTGCATTAGTTATTATACCACATTTCGGTTAACTGTCAAAAGCATTTTTTCATCCTCCAGGGAAACGACCGAGAAAGGAATCATTTGGACGCTAACGGGGTATTATGTACAAAAGGCTATGCTATAAAGGAGGGGTATCTTTGAAGGGTCTATTGTCGTCACTTTGTTATTTCAGTATTTTCTTCGCACCTTTTCTATTGCCTGTCATTGTGTGGATTGCAGTACGAGACGAATATGTACAGGGACATGCGAAAAAAGCCCTTTTATCGCATATTTTCCCCATTATTGCGGCGATTCCACTTGTGTATTTTATTGCAACAGCCAATCATGCAGGTTCTGTAATCGGGTTTGTACTATTATTCGTAGTGGTCTATCTCGGGGTTTTTGTCTATAACATCTACAAAGGGATTATGACACTGCGTGAAGCTGCATAGCACCAAAAAAGCCTCCTGCATTCCGCTTGTTAGCCGGAAGTGGAGGCTTCTTTGGATAACTGGATGATCAAACCTTATCCTTCCCGCCTATTTATTGCCAAAACGTTTAGGATTTCTTCGTACCTCATGCCTTACGTTTTTCTCCAGCACTTCTTCCGCAAACTCATTGTTATGAATATAACTGCTGCTTTTGTTCTTCTTATATTTCGGTTTGCCGTCTATGATTTCCCCCTCCTTTCACGCTGATTCTGTGATGATGCTGGAGTCCAAACCAACAGAAGCCGAGGCATAGCGCACCAAATTCTCATCCCCCGAACTCCTTGGCAAACTCCGTGCTAAGCTGCCCATAGGAGAGCAATTCCCGTTTAAACTTGTCCCGTTCCTCACCAGCGGTAATGTGTGTGGATTCGGTAAAAGCCTTGTCTGTCACTTCTTCAAATGCGGAGTGCAGATTATTGTCGTACCAATCCAGCTCCAAATCGGCGTCATTGCGGATGATCCGTACCATGTCATAGTCATTCTGACCGTCCTGCTGATTGTTGGCCGTGATATACACCAGCAATTCCGGGTCATCTGCCGCACCGGGCCGCACCTCTACCTCTGCGCAGCGCACTCCGTCGATTTCAGTGAAACGACGTATTTTGGCGTCCTTGATGTAGTACATTGGTCTCCCTCCTTCCTTGCGAGTAGACGGGTTGCCCCATCTGTAGTTTTCGGAACGGACAGACATTTTATGCTTCTTTTCGGCATATATACTGATGAACTGGGGATTTAGTTTTAATTCATTCCAACACTGGATGAACACGACAAAGAGAGGATGAATAGACATGTGCGGAATTACAGGTTTCATACAGTGGAACGGAGACTTGATGCATCAGTCGGAGCTGCTGCTGAATATGACGCAAACACTCTCCGATCGCGGACCGGATGCTGCGGGTACCTGGATATCCAACCCGTGTGCCTTCGGACACCGAAGACTGAGCGTAATGGACCCCGAAAATGGCGCTCAGCCTATGATCCGGCAGCTTGAGGATATCACTTATACGATTGTATATAACGGGGAATTATATAACGCGCCTGAGTTAAAAAAAGAACTGCAGCAGCGTGGGCATTTTTTCCGTACACAATGCGACACAGAGGTGCTGCTCGAGGCCTATATCGAATGGGGCCCCGAATGCGTGGATCGGTTGAACGGCATTTTTGCGTTTGCTGTCTGGGATAGTGGGCGACAGCAGGTATTTCTGGCACGGGATCGCCTGGGGGTAAAGCCGCTATTTTATAGCCACACGGAGAATGTATTCGTATTTGGCTCTGAACCCAAAGCGCTGCTTCAGCACCCTGCCGTCGAAGCGGTCGTTGACGCTGAGGGATTGGCGGAAATTTTTATCATCGGACCGGCACGTACCCCCGGACACGGCGTCTATTCGTCCATGAAGGAGCTGCGGCCCGGACAAACGCTGACCTACAACCGCGATGGCATGCACATTCAGACTTATTGGAAGCTGGAAAGCATTGCGCATGAGGATGACACGGAACAAACCGCGCTAAAGGTACGAGAGCTATTGCTGGATACGGTGGAGCGGCAGCTCATTTCGGACGTTCCGGTGTGCACCTTGCTGTCTGGCGGTCTGGATTCAAGCGCATTGTCCGCATTAGCTGTCGATTATTATAAGCGTACCGGGCAGGGACAAGTTCATACGTATTCGGTCGATTATGTGGATAACGACAAGCATTTTAAAGCCCATGCCTTCCAGCCCGGAGCCGATGCCCCCTGGATTCAGCGCATGGTGGATGAATTAGGCACAAATCATCACTGGATCGAATTCGATACACCCGAGGTCGTAGCGGCCCTGAACAACTCCACGCTAACACGGGATTTACCCGGGATGGCGGATGTGGATTCGTCGCTGTATCTCTTCTGCCAGGAGATTAAGAAAGGAGCGACGGTTGCCATTTCCGGCGAGGCAGCGGATGAAGTGTTTGGCGGATATCCGTGGTTCCATCGTGAGGATATGCTGAACTCAGGCACGTTCCCGTGGGCAGTCGCTCCCGATATGAGAGCCAGTCTGCTGTCTCCCGAGGTACGGGAATGGATCAAGCCCTTGGAGTACCTAAACGACCGTTATTCAGAGGCTATAGGAGAAGTGCCAAAGCTGTCAGGGGAAACAGGTAAAGCTGCGCAGATGCGTGTTATGTCCTATTTAAACATCACTCGTTTTATGCCTACACTGCTGGATCGCAAGGATCGGATGAGTATGGGGGCCGGACTCGAAGTACGGGTGCCGTATTGCGATCATCGGCTGGTGCAGTATGTATGGAACATCCCTTGGAGCATTAAGATGACAGGCGGACGCGAAAAAGGCATTCTACGGAAGGCGCTGGAGGGTATATTGCCGGATGATGTACTGTACCGTAAAAAAAGCCCCTATCCCAAAACGCATAACCCTTCCTATCTTGCCGCTGTGAAAAAGCAGGCGCTGGAACTGCTGGATGATTCCTCTTCCCCGCTGCTTAAGCTGATTGATACGCAGAAGGTGCGTGATATCGCGGCTTCGCCAGAGGCATCCACTAATCTGCCCTGGTTTGGCCAGCTGATGTCGGGACCTCAATTATTTGCGTATCTGACCCAGGTGGATAACTGGCTGCGAACCTACAAAGTCGCGATTCGGTAGGATTAGCTGACAGCTATAGCCGTTTGAAGCCGAAAGGGCGGCTAATTCAGAGTGCACAGGGAATAGACATGCAAAAAGGCTATCCGCTGCTCATCGCTGGCGGATAGCCTTTTTTATGTGTTCAAGCGGGTAGTCGATCCTACTGCAACGTTAAGCCTGCGGATTGCCCAGCTTTGTCATCAAATTACGCAGAGCTATCCCTCGATGGCTGATAGCCTGCTTTTGTTCCAGCGTCAGCTCGGCCATCGTCTTCTCGTACTCAGGCAAATAAAACAACGGATCATAGCCAAATCCGCCGCCGCCTGCGGTTTCTGTTGTAATCCAGCCATCCACCGAGCCGGTTGATTCCAACGTCTCCCCTGTCTGCGGATTATACAGAATTAAGGTACAGACGAATTGAGCCGAGCTTAGCAAGGGCTGTTCTGTATCATCACCCAGCTGCTTCGATTCCAAAACATCGAGCAGCTTAATATTGTTTTCGTGATCGCTGGCACCCTCTCCAGCATAACGGGCCGAGTATACGCCCGGCGCACCGTCCAGCAAGTCCACGCACAGGCCGGAATCATCGGCCAGCACGGGCAATCCAAGGGCATCTCCGACCGCTTTGGCTTTTTTCAGCGCATTCTCCGCAAACGTTTTGCCATCCTCAACCACATCAGGAATGTCGGGGTAATCGTACATGCTTTTGACTTCCTTGCCGAGCGGAGCAAAGGCATGTGCAAATTCACGCACCTTCCCTTTATTCTTCGTAGCGACAATGACAATCGGGCCGTCCAGTCGCATTAGACTCCAGCCCCCGAGCGTCCAGCCCCGATCTTATCAGCAATCGGTCCAAGCACTTCTTTTTGACGCTCGATCATTTGCAGAATCCCTTGTTCGCCCAAGCTAAGCAGCTGATCCAATTCGTTACGGTCGAATGGACTCTCTTCTCCGGTACCTTGCAGCTCGACATATTTGCCACTTCCAGTCATTACCAGGTTCATGTCTACCTTGGCCTTGGAATCCTCTTCGTAGTTCAGATCCAGCAATGCTTTCTCACCAACAACCCCTACACTGACAGATGCCAGAAAATCTGTAATCGGAAAAACAGGTAGCTTGTGCTGGGTGACAATTTTATTGACCGCAATCGCTAACGCTACGAATGAGCCGGTAATTGAGGTTGTGCGCGTTCCCCCATCGGCCTGAATAACGTCACAGTCCAGCGTAATGGTCCGTTCACCAAGCGCCTGCAAATTTACAACCGAACGCAATGCTCTTCCGATTAGACGCTGAATTTCCATGGTACGGCCCGTCAGCTTGCCACGCGCGGCTTCGCGCTGATTACGGCTATGAGTCGCCCGCGGAAGCATGGAATACTCTGCAGTCACCCAACCCTTTCCTTGTCCCTTCATAAAGGGAGGAACGCGTTCTTCCACAGTAGCCGTGCATATGACTTTCGTCTCGCCAACCTCTATAAAAACAGAGCCCTCCGCGTATTTATTTACTCCTGCTGTCAATTTCATCGGGCGCAGCTCATTACCGTTTCGTCCGTTAGATCTACTCATGCTTTTTCCTCCTACGTCGTATGCAACCTGTTCTTATATGTTTATTTTACCAAAGTGTGCAGGCAAAAGCACCCCAAGGACGATTTCACGCCCTTAAAGAGGAATTTCGTTAATGTGCTGCGGCTTGGCTACAGGTTCTCCATAATTCTGATTATTTTGTCCAATAACACTTTTCTCGCCATTCAGTTCAATCCGAATTTTCGTTTTAGCCGCATCCTCTGAATTATCTGCTACTGTCAGTACGACCGATTCCAGAAATTCCGCAGGTACCGCTTCTCCCTTGGCGAACATATCATCTGAAAGTGACACCGTAATTACGTTGTCCTTGGAACGTTCTACCGATTTTAGCGCTGTCTCCCCTGTCATCACTTCCTGTAATCCGTCCTCCAGCTGCGGCCCTTGAATCAATTGATGCAGCGCGGATTGGACACGATCCTTTTCCGGGCTGACCAGCCGCGTGACGGGCACATAATATTGAACTCCGGCAGGAGATGAGGATGAGAAATATACCGTAACCGGGCTGGAATCCAGCGGTGACACGCCATGACCAACCTCCAAATTAATGCCTACTGCGCGCGTCAACGGATGATCCAGCGGCGTGCCGTCAACAGGCATTTCGTTCAGCTTTTTGCCATCCACCCAAATCTGTACGCTCTCAATATCGGGGCGGTCGGTCAGAGTCCAGGTCAAGCTTTCCATTAATTTGCGTTCTTCCTGCGGCTTATAGTTTGCAAAAGATTTATTGAATTCAACGACAGCCAGCTTGTTTTTCTTGTCCACTGTCACACTCTTCACTTCTGTACCTTGGGGCAATACGCCTTTGAAACCCTCTGGCAATAATCCGGCATACGGCCCACCCTCAACCAGTGTTTCCAGCGCCGACTTGGCATCTGCCTGTACATCACCTGTAGCAATCGGTAAAGATATTGGGGCCAGCAAACCGTTATGATCTTGCAGAAAGACAGCTCTCAGTTGCCCGGTGCTCACCGTTTCTTTTCCGCTCACGGCCTTGATCATGGACTGCTCTAACGTGGACGGCGGGGGATCAATAGATGCTGACTCATTGCCGAAGAGACTGCATCCGGACAACAACAGGGGTAGGGACAGCAGCCCTGCTGCAGAGGTTATACGCCATGGGTGTTTTAGGTTCATAAGTGAAGTTCCTCCCTAACAATTTTGTACAGATTGTACTAATATGTATACGAGCCTCGCGTAAAAAATAACTACTTTTTAAGCTGACTGGACACACTGGTCATATCGCAGCAAAAATCAGAACCTATACGAGGAGGGGAACTACCGTTTTATGGATAAGAAAAAAGCACCTTATAGCCTGAATAGTAAAAAGGTAGCTGATGCCACCCGTGAATGGCTGCACAAGCGTGGTGTAAGCATGACTGAAATCGCAGAACTGGTCATGCTGCTACAGAAAGAATATTACCCAACTCTAACGATCGAAGAATGCATTGAAAATGTGGACAAGGTCCTGATGAAGCGCGAGGTTCAAAATGCAGTGCTCACCGGTATCCAGCTGGATATCCTTGCCGAACAGGGCGCTCTTATTCCCCCATTGCAGGATATGATTGAGAATGATGAGGGACTGTACGGAGTCGATGAAATTCTGGCCTTTTCCATCGTGAATGTATATGGCAGCATTGGGTTTACCAATTACGGTTATGTCGATAAACTCAAACCGGGTGTGCTGAAACGCCTGAATGATAAAAGCCTCGGGCCGATCCATACGTTTCTGGACGATATTGTCGGCGCTATCGCAGCTTCAGCCAGCAGCCGCATCGCCCATCGCAAACAGGCAGAGCGTGAACAGGAGCTTGGGGAAGAAAGCGCACCGCATACAACACGTTAGACAACAACAGATAGATACAGGGTAAGAGGAGAACTGGACATGACAGGCCTAACTGAAAATGTAAATGACAAATATACAATCCGCATGATGAGGGCTGATGATTACGATCAGGCTTTTGCACTATGGAACGGTTTGGAAGGATTGGGATTAAGCGAAGCCGACTCGCCGGAGCGAATTGCATGCTTTTTGCAGCGAAATGAAGGACTTAGCTATGTGTGTGAGTATGAAGGCAGTATCGTAGGTACGATTATGGCAGGACATGATAGTCGTAGAGGATTTCTGTATCATCTGGGCGTAGCTACAGAGCATCGCGGTCAAGGAATTGCCCCGTTGTTGGTGAATGAAGCATTGTCAGCTTTACTGCGAGAGGGCATAGATAAATGTCATCTATTTGTGATGGAGCATAATGAAGCAGGGCAACGCTTCTGGTCGGCCAACGGCTGGGAGAAGCGGGATGGAATTTTACTTTATTCCAAAGGGCTGGATTCCAGAAGGCTGGAGTAGCGAGCGTTTATTCATGTAAACAGAAATGTCAGGTCTGATACAGCTTAGAACCGATCAGACCTGGCATATGAAGTACACCTGATGCATTGCTATTACTTACAGCCCGCTTATTTTTGCGGTCGTAGCGTACGTTCTACAATTCCCAATGTGGCTTGACGGGAAAAAAATCGGGAAACCTGGGCGACCCAATAGTTTTGGCGACCGGAAATGATGTGACTTCGGCCTTTTTGAAATGCTCTTAGCGCATTTTTCACAACCGTGTCAGGCGTTTCTCTAATGCCAACAGATGCTTCACTTGCGTTAACAACATCAAAAAATGGAGTTTCTGTTGAACCTGGGCAAAGGGCAAGCACTTTTAACCCTCGTTTTCGATTTTCAGCCCAAAGCGCTTCGCTAAAGGAAAGCACGAATGCTTTGGTTGCTCCATAAACAGCCATATACGGATCGGGCTGAAATGCGGCTGTGGAAGAGACGTTGATGATTCCCCCATCCCGGTTACGCAATAAATCAGGCATAAAAGCATGTGTAATATCTACTAAGGCAGCGACATTGAGCATGATCTCCTCATGCTGCCTTTCTCCTGAGACCTGTTCAAAGTACCCATAAGTAGCAAAGCCTGCATTGTTGATTAAAAGATCCACCTTCAGCTGATGTTTTTGAACCTCCTGATGCAATATTTGTGGCGCCCCTGCTGCGGACAGATCAAGCGCAATCACTGTTGTCTTTACGTAATATTTTTCGGAAAGCTCTTTGGCGAGCGCCCTTAATTTCGTTTCATTTCGTGCCACCAATATAAGATTACATTTTTTAGCTGCGAGCGAATAGGCGAACGCCTCGCCAATACCGGATGAAGCCCCCGTGATCAGAGCCGTTTTATTTGCATACATAAACATGATGATGACCTCCATAGTATTGTTGTTTTTTTTCAGAAACATTGTTACCACTACTCTATAATGAACTGAAGCCATCTATTATGACGACCTCAGCACATTTCAAATCTTATAATTACAATGAGGGGACCTTACATGCAGCCAGTGTCTGCTTCATTGTAAATGCATAAATCTCTTTGGCCACAGAGGCATCCGAATAATGGCCTGCAAAATGCAGGTGTATAACCCCGTGTAAAGCAGACCACAGCATTCGGACGACCAGCAACGGATCTTGCTCCGCCAATTGACCCTGCTCCATAGCGTGTACGACGGTTTGCTGGAATCGGGACAGGGCTGTTGTCGTACCTTCCAGGCTCTGTTCATCCGGCTTGAAATCTGATAAGGCCCCGCCAAACATCATTTTGTAATAAGCCGAATGAAGCTGCGCAAATTCCCAGTACGCCCAGCTTAAGGCTTCCAAGTCAGTGAGTGTGTTTTCGGTGACGGGTACTTGCTGAAAGGCTCCCGCCAGCAGTCGGCATCCATCCAGGTACATCTCGTTGGCCAAACCATCTTTGCTGCCGAAGATATTGTAAATAATTTTGGTTGAACAGCTTAATTTCTGCGCAACCCGTCGTACGGTCACGGCCTCAGGCCCTTCCTCTACAAGAAGGATGCATGCGGCATCAATAACATTTTTACGAAGCAATTGCTGCTGCTGAAGCTTCACTTCCGAATAGGTTTTATAGGGCTGCGATGACTCAGACATGATTTACACTTCCTTTTACTTAGTTGTTGCTCTTTTGAAGATACTGCCATTTTCAATATAAAACCTTACTCGCGATAATGGAAACAATGTTTCCATTAAGAATCATAGTATTCTAATCCTGATGGTTTGTCAAATAAAATAGAACGCAAATAAGTAGATACACTTACCGCGCTCTCACTGAATGTTAAAAATAAAACTATGGTTGACGTTTTACGATCAGTAGGCAATGCCTACACGTGCATGTATAAATTCGTCGCTCTTCCATTGACGATAGGTAAAATCAGCCGTATCAGCGGTAGTAATTTGAGAACCGCCTTCAGGCAAAAAGTCTTTTTCCACACGATAAATTCCTGTCCGCGCACCGTCCGGCAGATAGGTTGGACAGACAATGGTCCAGTCCAGCGCCGAAGCACGCAGCAATTCGTACACTCGCCGATGCTCCTCTGCCGCACGGGTACTGCGTCGCCGAGTCTCGGACGACTCATACCGAAACATGCCCGGCTCGGTGCGACTTTGCAAAATCCCTGCTGTCCCTACCGTAATAAGACGGGCAACCGACTGCTTCTGCATGTGCCGGACCAGCAGGTCGATATTCACGGATAAGGTAGTAGCCCCATCCGTATTCAGTGCACTGATGACAGCCGACGCCCCGTCCGCCAGCGCTCGCGCTACATCCTCGGTATGGGTAGCATCCCCTTGCACGATCTGGAGCTGAGCCCCGTATTTTAATGCGTATTCCTCCAGCTTGCCTGGTGAACGGACAAGGGCCGTAACGGTATGGCCGTCCGCCAATGCGTATTCCAATATAAACCGTCCTACGCGTCCGGTGGCTCCCAGCAGCAGCAAATTCATAAAAGCCTCTTTCCCGGCATGCGTGCCGCTTTGTTATGTTGCTTAGTCTAGTTGCTATGTTCGGTTGCTATATTCGGTAGCTTTATGCGGTAACTATTCCCGGCAAAGGTATAAAGTGCGTAATCTGCCCCGTCTCGCTCATCCAAACCCGATCACGGCGTACCAGCTCCACCAGATGAGCCAGCGTCTCCGACATAGCAAACCGCAGTTGGTGTATCCCCAGCTTGCCACCAAACACGGCTATACATAGCTCGTAGGAGGTACTCCCCTCCGGCTGAATCAACTGCCGGAATTTCTCCAGCCGTTCTTCATGATGAGTCAGCAGCGCTTGCGTCCGTTCATGAAAAGTATCAAACGGATTGCGATGCCCCGGGTATGCCCATGCTACCTCCAGCTCGCGCAGTCGCTGCAAACCGTCTATATAAGACTGCAAGGGCTGGGCATCACTTCCGGGCAGCAGACTGATATTGGGCGAAATCTGCGGTAAGACCGCATCTCCGCACAGGATGACGCCGCTTATCGCCTCATACAAGGATACATGCCCGGGTGCATGCCCTCCTGTCTCAATAGGTTGCCAGCGGCGTCCGCCCAGCTCCAAACAGGCATTCTCCCTAATAGGAATGACCGTAATCTCAGGCTGTGGATTCACTTGCGAATACGCCTGCAGCATATGGGCTACCAAGCCGGGTACCTGCTCCAAAGGGAAGCCATGCCGGACAAAAAAAGCGGGAAGCGTATGCTCCATCGCAGCTGTCGATGCCCGGCCCCCCCACATCATTATTGCTTCCTGATGGCTTCGAGCCGACATATGTACGCGCGCTTGGCTTTGCTGCTGCATCCAGCCTGCCAGCCCGTAATGATCCGGATGATGATGAGTCACCACAATGTCCGAGATATCCGCAAAGGACATCCCTAGCCGCTGGAAGACATGCGCCCATTCTGCCTCTGTGTCCAAATTGCGCGGACCAGGGTCTACAATCGTAAAACCGTGCTGTCCCTTGAGCACATAGCTGTTCACCCAACGCAGCGGAAAGGACATTGATATTTTGACCTGAAAGCCCCCATCTATCCCTTCACACGGTGTAAGCTCTGGCAATTTCATGCTACCCATCCGCCTTTCCGTTTCAAACCCGCATGCCGACAAAAATCATTCGGGGTGAGGCGTCCTCGATATATTGATCTTCATTATAGCTTCCGTGCACCTGTTCTACGGATAATCCGGCTTGCTCCAGCAATGCCCGGAATTTTCCATATGGATATAGCTTCACCCGCTCATGGTACACCCGCACGGATTCTTCCCCTGCGGTAGTATCCAGACCAGCCGCAGCTTCAGCGGTCGCAGCCGATTCGGATGAGCGAATCGCGATCTGTTTTTTCACAAATCCATCCTCAATCACCCGATGCTCCTCAATCCAATTCCCTTCATCCTCGCGTGATGAATGTGGCACCAGATGGGCAGCTACATAGGCAGGGTTCAAATAATCTATGATAAAGCGCCCTCCCGGCTTCAACAGCCGATAAATTTCCTTTAATACTTCAAGCTGCTCTTCATCCTTCTCAAAATAGCCGAAGGAGGTGAACAAATTCACCACTGCGTCAAAGCTTTCATCCAGCGGTACGGCTCTCATATCGCCTTGATGCCAGCTTACCCGTCCTTCCGGATCAGCAGCATGCGCCTCTCTTAACAGCACATCGGACAGATCCACCCCCGTCACCTTATAGCCCGCATCGGCAAGTGCAAGCGAATGACGTCCCATCCCACAGCATAAATCCAATACGCTGGAGCCCTGCGGTAATTTGAGCCAAGAGATCATTTTCTGCACTTCCTGATAGGCTCCCTGAAAGTCGCGATGCTTGTATACCAATAAATAATCTTCCCCAAAGCTTTGCTCGTACCACTCTGCCATATCGTTTCTCCTCCATGGACTCATTTCACTCTATTACATATTATATTAGCTTTTTCAAACTGGAAACTCAAAAGCATTACGATTAAGGAAATGTTACAATAATCGTAATTGAGCTTAAATATTCATAGGAACTCCATACCAGCTTCATGAGGTTCACCCCATTTTATCATTAAAATGAATCGTGGGAATGCCTTTTAAGCGTATTTCATGAAGGAAAGGAGCGATAAAGCTATGATTCAAATTGGACTGACAGGCTGGGGCGATCACGATGACCTGTATCCGACCGGCACCAAAGCTAATCAAAAATTAAGCGTTTATGGAAGCCATTTTCCGGTAGTGGAGATGGATAGTTCTTTTTATGCGGTGCAACCGACGGATCGCATGGCCCGCTGGGCAGCCGAAACCCCTGACTCCTTTTCATTTCTCGTCAAGGCCTATCAGGGCATGACCGGACATACACGTGGCAAGCAGCCTTATTTTAAAACAACTGATGCAATGTATGAAGCATTGCATGCATCCATACAGCCTCTCCTCGAAGTGGACAAGCTCAAGGCGGTGCTGTTTCAGTACCCGCCCTGGTTCGACTGTACACGCGAAAATGTCGCCCTACTGCGAGACACAAAAAAAAGAATGGGAGAAGTCCCATCTGTACTTGAGTTTAGACATCAAAGCTGGTTCACAGCCGAGTTTCGCAAACAAACACTGGCATTTATGCGCGAGGAAGGCTGGATACACAGCGTATGCGACGAGCCACAGGCCGGACCAGGCTCTGTTCCCATTGTGCCGCAGGCTACAGACAGTAATTTGACGGTCGTACGTCTCCATGGACGAAATAGTTCCGGCTGGAATCAAAGCTCCGCACCCAACTGGCGGGAGGTTCGTTATCTGTATCGGTACAACGAACAAGAGTTGACCGAATGGAGAGACAGATTGCTGGAGCTGGAGCAGCAGAGCCGTGAGATTTGCGTTATTTTCAATAACAATTCGGGAGGAGATGCCGCTGCTAACGCCAAGCAGCTGATGACGTTGCTCGGCATGGACCCCAAGCCTTTTCCACCCCGCAAACCACCTCAGGGGAACGAGGGGCCAGAGCAGCTTGAATTATTTTGAAGGAGGGGCAGCGGAAGATAGATCGGGAATAGCCTCCCTGAGCTTGCCCTCGTTAGCCAGCAAATGCGGATCGTCAGGCAAATAACGTAAAGCGGCCCGGTTATGCTCATACGATGCGTCCAGCTGACCCAAATGGGCGTAGCAATGACTGAGCCGCACATGGGGCAACCAGGAGTAGCATGGCCGCGGGACAGGTCTTAAATCCGTAGCATGGTGCTGCTGCTCCAATGCTTTTTCGTACCAGTACACGGCAGTGCTCCACTCGTTGCGCGTGAAAAACCAGTCACCGATCATGCAGCATAAATCTGCTTGCGGCACACCGTATCGAAAGGACCGCAGCAGACTATCCAGCTGCTGCTCCGGCTTGCCGAGATGGAGATAACATTCCGCCAATCGCGCGCAAGCTGTAATCCGATCCTCCCGATACCCGCTTGGCTCCTCCAGCAGACGGCTGAACGCCTCTGCCGCCTCGGCATATTCCTTACGATCAAAGCATTCATTCGCGTGAAAATACAGCAATCGCCCTTCCAGCTTGCCACTTTCGCTGATCCACCGGGCGAGGATACGTTGATTACGGAGCGTGTGGTCGTCCATTCGGCGGTGCGTTACAGCCACATCCGCATGGATGATTCGTCCCTTGGGTATCACCAAATCCTCATGCAGACGCCCTTCCCAGCGGTATTGTCGTTCTCGCTTCACGAGGCGGGTACGGCGTGAGGTGAACAACAATTCACCCTGCTCTCCTTCTGCCAAATGAAGCGGCATCACCACTGCGTCGATATCCGCAGACAAACGCTGCTTCAAGGAACGCAGGCGCTTGCGATCGGGTCCCAGCAGTACATCGTCCGCATCCAGCCACATGATATAGGAGCACGTCGCCTGATCAAACGATGCGTTGCGGGCGGCCGCAAAATCATCATCCCAGTCGAACGTATACAGCCGATCCGTATAACGGGCGGCTATCGTTTTCGTCTGATCCGTTGAGCCCGTGTCCACGATGATGATTTCATCCATCAGGTCCGCGACCGAGTCCAGACAACGGGCAAGTGTCTGCTCCTCGTTTTTCACAATCATACACAAGCTGATGGTCGTTGGTTGTCCGGCTATGGGTTGTTCAGTCATGGCTGCACCTTGCCTATCTGTTCTACACGTGCATGCCCTTCCAGTGAAAAAAAATGTTCCTCCATCTGTCGGGTTCGCTGTACCGCCTTGTCCAGTGCAGCCTTACGCTGATTCATTTTACGAGCATGCTGCTGCTCCACCAGACGAAACTGCTCCTCGTCCAGCTTCATCCAACGGGCCAGGTGCTCTGTCCCCGGCTGGACCTCACGCATTTCTTTTGACTTTTTGCGGCCTGCGAAGCACAAATATTTGTGATGAACCTCCAGCGCTTTTTCATCAAAATAAGGATACAGCACACGAGACAGGCTTCCGGCATAATAGGTCCGCTTGTGATCGTGAAACGGATGGTATCCGTAGGGTACGGAAAGAACAAGTGATCCTTTTTTATTCAATAAGCGGTAGACATGAGCAAGCAGAGTATGAGGGTGCGCAAAATGCTCTAATATTTCGCCTAAAATAATCGTATCAAATCCGCCGGGAGGACGTTCAAATTGTGAAATATCCTTTAACTGAAAGTGGACTCTTCCCCGGACAGTTGCAGATTCCTGGCGAAGTTCTCTTTTTGCATATGAAATACTGTCCTCTTCCAAATCAATGGCCGTCACCTCAAAGCCCTCCCGCCCGAGCAAAATGGACGTTATCCCCTGGCTGCACCCGACATCCAGCACGGTACGGCCCTGCACATGGCAGCAAATCCAGTGGATTCTATGGCGGGTGGCCTCATGTGATTCCTCCGAATTGATCTGCCCGTAATAACGTTCATTCACCTGATCACGGTTAGCCAACAGCGGCGCCCCCTCTATCACCGGGATGCCCCAGTATCACGACGTGGCCACCCTTGCAGTGCGCTGTGGCATTGCGCGTGTCGAAGACCAGCCGAGCATGGTCCACCAACTGCTGGTAGTCCAGCACAGAGTGGTCAGTCGTAATAACTACAATATCTGCACTTTCCCATAGCTGGGCATTGGCCGTCCGAGATCGGATCACCTTCCCGTTCAGCTTAAAGCTTGATACATGCGGGTCGGTAAAGCTTACCGAAGCCCCCTTTTCCATCAGATGCTCAAACAGGGCAAGAGCAGGGGATTCGCGCACATCATCAATGTCTTTTTTATAGGCTACGCCTGCCAGGATGATATTGGCCTTATTTATGGCTTTCCCTTCCTGTGCGAGCATGGTTTCAATTCGGTCCGCGATATACAGCGGCATACGTCGGTTCATGCGATCGGCCAAATCCACAAACTCGAGCGGAAGCCCATGCTGCTCGGATTTCCACGACAAGTACAACGGATCGACCGGGATGCAGTGTCCCCCGATGCCAGGTCCCGGGTAAAAAGGCATATAGCCAAATGGCTTGGTTGCGGCTGCATCCAGTACCTCCCATATGTTGATGCCCATTTTCTCACAAGCAGCTGTCAGCTCATTGACCATTCCAATATTGACGCTGCGAAACGTATTCTCGAACAGCTTGGCGGCTTCCGCCACAGTTGTCGAGCTGACCGGGACGATTTGCTCCAGAAAGGAGCCATAAAAGCTTGCTCCTGCTGCCAGACAATCCGGCGTACAGCCGCCGATCACTTTAGGTGTGTTGCGAATATTAAAATGGACACTGCCCGGATCGACGCGTTCCGGTGAAAAGCACACATAAAAATCCTTACCTACCGTCCAGCCCCTCCGCTGTTCAATTACCGGTCGAATCAGTTCCTCGGTCGTTCCCGGATAGGTGGTGCTTTCCAGAATCAGCAGCGTTTGTCTGCGTAAATGAGGGATTGCCTGATCAATAGCTGTTTCGATATAGGATGTATCGGGCTGATGTCCGGCTGTCAGCGGCGTAGGCACGCAAATGACAACAATATCGACATGCTCCAGCACCTTGATATCCGTAACCGGGTATAGCTGCTGCCCGATCAGACCTTTCAACGCAGCATCGCTAATGTCTATGATGTACGACTGTCCTTGAAGCAGCTTGGCTACTTTGGCGGGATCGGAATCCACACCATACACATCATAACCGGCCCTTGCCATTTCGACTGCCATCGGCAGCCCCACGTAACCGAGGCCAATTACCGCAACCTTTACAGTTCCTTTAGTTATTTTTTCAATAAGTTGCAAAATACCCACCTCTTTCATCGGTTACTCCATTCCTCGCAGCAGCTCACCAATCCCCGCGCGGTCCATCAATTCATCGTCCGAGCGATATTGATCGAAGCTCACCCGTTCCAGTCCGCCATATTGGCTCAGCAGGCGCTCGTCTGCTTGCGGGGGAAGAATAACAAAATAACGATCATCATAGCGGTACGTGTGCGGCACCTCATAGGGGGAAATCAGCACCTCATGCAGCTTTTCCCCGCCGCGTATGCCAATCTCCTTCACTTTCAACGTCGGCTGACCAGCCTGTTCCTTCATCACGTTTGCCAGATCAGCAATATTGCAGCCCTTCATTTTCATCACCAGCGTCTCTCCGCCAATCGCCATGACAGAAGCCTTCAGCAGCAAACCGATCGCCTCGCCGAGCGTGAGAAAGAAGCGTGTCATCTCAGGGCTCGTCAGCGTTAAATCCTGCCCTTCTGCGATCTGACGTTTGAACAGAGGTACGACACTTCCACTCGTCCCCAGCACGTTGCCGCCGCGAATACACACAAAGCGAGTGCGCTCACTCAAAGCGTTGGCACGAATCATCATTCTCTCGCCAATTGCCTTGGTCATGCCATATACATTCACCGGGTCTACCGCCTTGTCAGTAGAGACGTCAATAACCTTGGCAACTCCCTGGTCAATACTGGCCCGGATCACATTTTCCGTACCGTGAACATTTGTCTTGAAAGCCTCCTCGGGCTGTCTCTCGCACACAGGAACATGCTTCAATGCCGCCAGATGGAATACATAGTCCACCCCGCGACAGGCTTCTTGCAATGCCTGAAGATCCCGAATATCCCCAATGACAAAATTCAATCGAGGGTCAGATTGGAATTGCCGCTGCATAGCAATCTGTGCAAATTCACCACGTGAAAAAATACGAATTTCCGCCGGTCCCTCCTTCAGCAATTCAGCCGTTAGCCGTTGCCCCCAAGATCCCGTTCCTCCGGTCACCAGCAGTTTTTTTCCTTTGAACAATATAATCTCCTCCTGACCGTTACGAATTGGCAGTGTCCGTTCCCATAAATTCAGCCAGCACAGCGTTCATTTCACTCTCTGTCAGCCGATCCTTGGCCGGTACTTTCTTCACCGAGGTATTGGCAGCATGAATGACGTTCACATAGTTGCGAAGCGGAATCACCTCGTGCGGAAGCTCTGTTACATATCCGTGCGTACCCTTGCCAGGAATGACGATACGATGATCATTCAGAAAATCCTTTACTTGATAGCGGAATACATAAAAGGAAGGCGAACGGTGGAATACCAGTGCCATCTGACCCTCAACCGCATCCCACAGATACCCCAGTTGGTTCACCAACGCAATCGTATCCGGCTGAAACTCATAATCATGCAATTGTTGTACAAAAGAACGATGATACAAATCATCAGAATCAATGCGTGCAATGAGCAATTCGTCCGCACCTTCGACATACGCCTGAATACGACGCTTGCTTTCGATACTCGTGCCAAAGCGGATAGGGTCGGGAATGGGCTCCCGCTTGGCCAGTTCCTCTTCCACGATGTCACTGCATCCGCCCGCCAGCTTGACAACAGATAGGAAATCCGTATTTGTCTGACTGAGCAAGCTGCGCAGCGTGTAGGTTCTGAAGATATCTATGCGCTCACTAATCCACTCACGTGTCAGGCGGTTGGGATTCATCCCATAGTTGTTAAAATTAATTTCAATCACAATCCTGCGGTTCATCGTTCTTCCTCCCTTTCAACCGTCTTCTCTTAAATTATGAAGACGCTTGTGAAACGGCACGTACAAATGCAACAACTCTTGTAAAAGTTAGGTAGAATTCAAAAAAGAATAGCCGTTCATACAAAAAACCTTTTTGCTTTCGACATATGATAGAATACAAAGTTCAACTGGGAGGAAACATGATATGACTAATCCAAGGTATCTGGAGATAGATGAGGTACTAAATGATCTGAAGCTGGCACTGGATCGACAACAGCCCTTCTCGCTCATTCGTATTGGAGATGGTGAAAATCTGATTTTGTCTCAGGATACGGTCTGGCCGATAGAAAAAGTGCTACAGGAACGTTGGGCGGTCAAAGCCAATCTCGGTCAAAAAGGATTGTTTCTACCAAATACGGAGCTGCGAGACGCGGTGGCTGAAGCGGTGCGCAAAGCTACCATTTCCGGCATTTTGCCATATGATGATGAATCTATTAAAGCTCCAACCTATATGAAGCGGGAGCTGACTGATCAGGTTTTTGCTCACTATGCTCTTTCTCCCCCGCTGACCTGCCACGCCTGCCTGAATCGGTATTTGGCTCAGACACCTGCTTTCTGGGACATGCTCAAGGATCGACGTATTTTGCTGGTCACCCGGACGGCCGCCGAAGTCAAGCCCGTTCTTGAGGCTGAGCCCTACGGGCTTCATATCGCACATACGCTTGCATTTCATCAATATGAACAGATGCACGAAACACTCCAATGGATCACTTCACACCAAGATGAGTTTGATATTGCGCTGTTCTCTTGTGGCGTCAATGCAGTCGTGTTGGCACAAAAAACGGCAGAATTGACTGGCAAAGTAGGTATAGACTTTGGCAAGGCGATTAACATTGTCATGTTCGGCAAAGCGAATTAATGGCCCCTTGCTCCCATATCAATAAAAGCACCAGCAAATTCAAGATTTGCTGGTGCTTTTGGCTATCATAAGCAAACACTTACACCACTAACTCTGTTTTGGACAGGCAGCGGCATTGAATTAAATATCAAAGGCTCGGAGCTGTGGATTGAGATGGAGGCCGATTACCAGGTATATGAGCAATGGATCAGTATAGTCATTAATGGTGCCCCGATGAGTCGCCTGATGGTAACCGCAGGACGGCATTGGATCTGTCTGTTGAGAGGGTTGAACCGTGACATGGTCAAAAATGTCCGTGTGGTCAAGGATGTCCAGCCTATGAACTCGGACTCGCGCTGCTTGTTGCAAATTCATGCTCTGAAGATTGACGGAGAATTGCTGCCGGTCACAGATAAGCCCCACAAGGTGGAATTTATCGGTGATAGCATTACCTCGGGAGAAGGAGGAATTGGAGCGAAAGAGGAGGCAGACTGGATTCCCATGTTGTTCACGGCACTACATAATTATACAGCCATAACTGCCGAAGCATTAAATGCGGATTACCGAGTGTTGTCACAAAGCGGATGGGGTGTCCTAACAGGCTGGGATAATAATCCTCATACGAACATACCGGCATATTATGAGCAGGTATGTGGTGTACTCACCGGAGAGAGAAATGAAGCATTGGGGGCATTTTCCGATCATGATTTTACCTCATGGCAGCCAGATATCGTCGTGGTAAATTTGGGAAGTAATGACGGAGGAGCCTTTTATTCTCCTGCATGGACGGACCCAGCAAGTGGGAAAGTGTACAAGCAACGCTTGAACGAGGACGGCACATTCAATGAAGAAGATTTACAAGCCTTTGAAAACGCTACCATAAATTTTCTTATCAAGCTTCGGGCCTGTAATCCTGCTGCCCATATTGTATGGGTCTATGGGATGCTTGGTACTCCGATGATGCCAGCGATCTACCGGGCGGTAGACGCGTATAAGAAAAAAACAAGAGATCGGAATGTGTCCGTGTTCCAACTTCCTAACACAACGGAAGAAACGATAGGGTCTCGCAGCCATCCCGGACTCCTCGCCCATACCAAAGCGGCAAATGAGTTGACAGGGTATTTGCGAGAGATTTTAAAGAATTAAAAACCGGGAAGCAGAATCAACTTTATTGAACATCATAGCCACGAGCCTGCGACAGATGCCTGCCCAGGCTCGTGGCTGATCAGCTTGGAGCCTTCATTTCTTGTTGCAGTATTGGTGATCTGCTGTTAGTCATTCCACGACCAACGCAGCCGCCTAATCATAGAAGAACTATGAACAGGCAGCGAGCCTCTTAATAAGGAAATACTCGTCTGATATATTTATAAAAATGGAGTTGAAGCGATGCCGGTGAATACCTCCGGACCATTGCGAACCGTCGTCGATACACCGGAAATATAAGAAGAATACACCGTTTGTATTGCCCATGGGGCAGACAGATCCTGCGCGTTAAAGGCCTGCGTTTCATTAGCCCCTGTAGCTCCCAATACCCCCTCAGCTCGGTAGACTACCTCGCTCGGATCGTAGTCGGCGCCACGTACGATTTCAACCGCATACGTATCACCAAGTTCACCAAGCAGCCCAATTGAACCGCTAAAGGTCACAATCGGACTCGGTACAAGAAAGGTTCTCAAGGTAATCAAACCAAACCGCTCGGGTACAGGACCCAGTTGTATATTGGGACCCTCACCTGTTTGTGATGAATTGGTGGAGCCTCTCATATCCAGAAAAAAACCCATACCTCATCCCTCCACATTGCAAGATACTCCAATCTATGCAAAAACATTTTGAACGTATTGGACAAATTAGCAATAAATCTATTAATTCAGCTTAAAATAACCGATAGTAAATACATATAATATAAATATTAGAAGTGAATATGCACGTAGAAAGCAGGGGGTTGGATGAAACAACTGAAACAACTGACACGACTGACAAATTTAACATTACGCAAAAAATTGACAACAGCATTTCTGCTGGTCATGCTAGTACCTTGTATTATTGTCAGCACGTTTTCCTATCAGGCAGCATATGACCAAACGGAATCTCAATTACTCGATAGTGCGACAACTAGCATTACCGCATCCGATCACGCAATTAGCCAAACCATTCAATCCGAAATCGACGATCTTGAATATTACACTTCTACGATGACAGCTAGTAATAACAGTGCAGAAGCAGATAAAGCTATTCAGGAAAGACTACTAGTGTATATAAAAATGCATTCGGAAGTCATCAATATATTTTTAGGAACTCCCGAAGGGAAACTTATTCTCGGCAAAGCTACCGAAGTCTATAACGACCCTCGTGAGCGTCCGTGGTACAAGCAGGCTATGGAGAACCCCGGCCAAACCGCAATCAGTCCTGTCGAGCTCAATACGAGTAAGGTTCCCGTTGTGTATATTTCACGTACACTTCCCGACAATAGCGGTGTTCTCGGCATTTCGCTGAACCTGAATAATTTGAAAGAACTTACAAAATTAAAAATCGGACAAAAGGGCTATATCGTCATATTCGATAATAACAAGCATATCGTTACTCACCCGACAGAAGTCAGCGGAAGTACGAAAATGGGAGAAATGCTGCCACAGCTGTTTGCCTCCAAGGAAGGCAGCTTTAACTATAATTTAAATGGCGTAGCCAAAAACCTGATTTTCAAAACCAATACGCTGACGGGCTGGAAAATTGCCGGAACGATAGACAAATCGGAAACAAGTGCCTCCGCCAAACCGATTCTGATCACTACTATCATTGTGCTGGTGATTTCAGCCATCATCATCGGTATGCTCGCACTATGGTTAATCAGCAGTATACTCAAGCCGATCCAAAGATTACGTAATTCCATGGAAGTGATCAGCCAAGGTAATCTTTCCATCAATGTGGCGACAACCAGCTTCGATGAAATCGGCGATTTGTCAAGATATTTCCAACAAATGCTGGATAACCTGCGTAACATGATCCGAGAGGTTAAAGCAATGACAGGCAATTTGTCAGCCTCCTCGCAAGAGCTTGCCGCAGGGGCAGAACAAACGACCCGTGCCATCGAGCATGTGACCGTAGCTATTCAAGATGTGGCAGCAGGCAGTGAACGTCAAGTGGGCAGTGCTAAAGATAATCAGGAACGGGTTCGCGGCATGTCCGAGGACATTGCGGCTATGACCACAACCATGGCTGAAATGACCACCTACTCTTCACAGGCCATTCAGGCTTCGGATGCAGGCAGTGAGCATATCGGCAATAGTGTCGTTTCCATTGACGGCATCCGCACTACGGTGGAAGAGCTGGATACGATTATCAGCGCTTTGAGTGACCGATCCGGACGAATCGGAACGATTGTCACTGTTATTACGGAAATCGCCAGTCAGACTAATCTGCTCGCGCTGAACGCTTCCATTGAAGCAGCACGCGCAGGGGAGCACGGCAAGGGTTTTGCTGTCGTAGCGACCGAGGTCCGCAAGCTGGCTGAGAACTCAGCTCATTCAGCACAACAAATTCGTGAACAAATTCAAGGGATACAGAGCGGTGTTTCTGAGGCCCTGATCGCAATGGAATCGGCCAAAGAACGCGTAAGCGAAGGCATCAATTCCATTGACCTGTCCGGTCGCTCCTTCGCCCGTATCCGTAGAGCGGTAGCCAAATCGGCAAAGCAACTCGATAACGTTGCAGCCTCTACGGCCGGGGTCGCAGAGGGTACAAGTACAGTCGTTAGCAGTATGGAGGAAATTACGCGTATCGCTGAGGAAGCTGCGTCCCATACGGAGACTGTATCCGCCGCTGCTGAGGAACAGCTCGCCTCGATGGAAGAGATCGGTTCTTCTGCTGCAGATTTGACTCGTCTGGCCGAGCAGCTTCAGGATTTGCTGCACCAATTCCAATTGGATGAAACAAAATAACCATTCCAACCGATAAATATAGAGAAAGAGAGTCTTCACCATGAAGGAGGGTTGGAACATGGATATTACAGCATTATCGACAGGTATGAGCCAAGCCAGCTTAGCTCAAGCCGCGAGTTTTAAGGTTGCTACTATGGCCAAAGACCAAGCTAATGAACAAGGACAAGCGCTGATACAGATGATGGAAAAAAGCGTGCAGCCTCATCTAGGGGGTCAGTTGGACATTCGGGTGTAAGTGCAAGTGCAACCTATTCATGATGAAGTGGCGATTCTATTCAGGTCTGAACGACGGACCGGGATAGAATCGTTTTTTTATCTCCATATTTTTCGTTCAGCGCAAAACGTAGTAAACTAGATATATCGTCCACAACCTCGGTTCGGGGTATAAAGCAAAAAAATCGCAAGATTACAAGTGCAAAGGAGGATACATATTTTATGAGTTATTCTGCTTATTTCGAAAAAGCCAGAGAGCAGCAGCTAAACGAGCTGCAGGAATGGTTGGCCATTCCAAGTATTTCCGCATTATCGGAGCACAAAAAGGACATTAATCAGGCAGCCGACTGGCTCGCTGCCAAACTGACTGCTGCCGGCCTGGAAAACGTTGAAATAATTCCAACCAAAGGTCATCCGCTGGTGTACGCTGATCATTTGCATGCACCTGGTAAACCGACCATCCTCGTATACGGCCACTATGATGTACAACCCGTTGATCCACTTCACCTGTGGGAAACGCCGCCATTCGAGCCAGCTATCCGCGATGGAAAGTTATATGCACGCGGAGCGACAGACGACAAAGGCCAGGTGTTCTTGCACATTAAGGCGGTTGAAGCCATTTTGAAGCAAGAGGGCAAGCTGCCGTTGAATATCAAATTCTGCATTGAAGGCGAAGAAGAAGTATCCAGCCCGAGCCTGCTTGAGTTTTTGCACACTGGAGCTGAACGTCTGGCGGCCGACGCTGTGCTGGTGTCCGACACCTCCCTGATCGAAAAAGGAAAGCCTGCAATTTGCACAGGCCTGCGTGGATTGTGCTCACTGGAAGTGGCCATTCACACCGCAAATACGGATCTGCATTCCGGCTCCTTTGGCGGCGGCGTACCGAATGCTCTGCACGCTATGGTGTCTTTGCTGGCAACCCTGCATGACGACAAGGGTCGTGTGAGCGTCAAAGGATTCTACGACGATGTTGCCCCGTTATCGGCTGAGATGAGAGACGAATTTGTGAAGCAAGGCTTCAATGAGGGCAAGCTGCAGCAGGAACTTGCGCTGGATTCTCTATATGGCGAAGAGGGTTTCAGCTTCGTCGAGCGTGTTGGAGCGCGTCCGACACTGGAGCTGAACGGCGTGTACGGTGGATTCCAGGGTGAGGGTACGAAAACGGTCATCCCGAAGGAAGCTCACGCGAAAATTACGTGCCGTCTGGTGGCGAACCAGAATCCGCAGGATATTCTGGACAAAATCGAGCGCCATTTACGCGCCCATGTTCAGCCAGGAGCCACTCTGGAAATCCAACAGGGTGAGAAAGCAAACGCCTTTAACATTGACCCGTCACATGCGTTTTTGCAAGCAGCGGCAGATGCTTTTGAAAAGGTGTACGGTGTGCGTGCCCTGTTTACCAAAGATGGCGGCTCCATTCCGATCGTGGAAACCTTCTCTCGTGTGCTGACTGCTCCGGTTGTATTGATGGGCTTCGGCTTGCCGGATGAGAACCTGCATGCGCCGAACGAGCATTTTAATTTGGAGAATTTCGACAAAGGTCTGCTAACCATTGTGGAGTTCTTGAAATCGGTGTAAGTTCACAGCTTCTTATTAAATATGTTACAATAGAGAGGGCGAAAGCCCTTTCTATTTTTTTAGGGGAGTGCTGCACCATATGCCGATTTAAAGAGCATTTTCAACTTCTAAACGTCGAGCGGGTAACCTATTGTTTTCCGTTACATGCCGATCTCATGGAGCCTTTAATCCATATGACTCCCTTAACGTGGGGAGCCACGGAAGCAGATTGGCATCGAGTACAGAAAATGAATTTAACCCATATTACAGTAGATTTGCTCATCTTATGCGGTAGAAAATAGAGGGCAAGCTAACAAAGCATTCACGGCATGTGTTACACATGCTTCGTGAATGCTTTTTTGGGTTATTCTTGTTTTCGATCACACCGACTTATGTAAAACGGGTATAGCGCAGCAGACGCACCAGTTGATCCAGCCGCTCTATTTCCCGATCCCATTCGTGAAGCGGCTGCCCGGCCAAAGCAGCATTCGCTCTCTGATCACGTAACGGGTTCATCCTGCGACCAATCAGCTTTAGTACCGTGGCCTTACCCATATTATTAATTACCGCATATTGCGTTAAGGGATCTACCTCAATCCACAATACATGATGCTGTTGAAAAAACGACAGCAATTGCTGTTTCAGCTCCTCCTGTTCATCAGGCTCACCTGCGATTTGTGGATGATGGTGAAAAGCAATGTAGCCCATCACCCGCAGATCACTTATGATTTGTTCCAGTTGAAGCGTTTCGTTGATGTACACTTTGTTCGTACTCATGCGGTTTCTTGCCCCGTTCGTATAATTTTCCCGGATGACGTTCACCCCCAATCATAAAAAAACAACCGGCTTACACGCCAGTTGTTTCCCGGTCCACAAAATACTTATTCGTCATATAATGAGCCTTGCCTCTAGAAGTGTCAACCATTCCCTTTTTACTGTCAAGAAAGACAATCTCCCGGCATTTGGTGCAGTACCACTTGGTCCGCTTAATGGGGGATTCTGTTACATACGATGTACCACATTTGCAATCTACTTTAATCAAGGTTTCTGTTGATTTGTAAGCTTGGGACAACTCTTTTAAGCCAGTATCCGGCTGTTGAATCGGGATAATGACCTCCTGATAGCTTGAATACTGATTGTGCACTTTAAAATCTGCCACCAATTCTGCATGCAGTCCAAAGTACTCTTTGCCAATCTCGGTTACAAATTTTTTGCCGATTCTGTAACACTCAAGCCATTCCTGTATCTGCTGATTAGACAAAGGCACTGTGCCCTTGATACCGCTATTTAATGTGTAAGTCATGATGTATAAAGTATCATCTTGTCTATGTCCGTACATGAGAAGCCTCCTTATAATACACTTGATAATGTACTACAAAGCGCAAAAAACATCAATTTTATTATTTGGCAAAAGCTTATAGCTGATTTATAAAAGTCAGGGAATCGACATATGGAATAAAACAACTGACCCAGGTCAGTTGTTTTATCTTTCCACATAGTACATGTTCGTCATATACCACGCCTTGCCTTTTTCCGTATCCACCATACCCTTCTTACGATCCAGAAATACAATGTTATTGCATTCCTTGCAGGACCACTTGGTTCTTTTGTGCGGTGACTCCTCCATATAAGAGGCTCCACATTTACATTCAACCTGAATTAATGTTTTATGCTGATTGTATGCATCTGCCAGCGGGTCCACATTTATAACCTTGCGTTCTATTACAGGCTGTATCATGGATATGTGCTCTCTCTGCTCCGAGTATTCATTATGTACCTTAAAATCTGCTACCAACTCAGGGTTTAAGCCAAAATATTGTTTACCTACTACCGTTACAAACTTGCTGCCAATTCGATATGCTTTGATCCATTCCTGCACCTGCCTACTGGATAGGTCGACAGTTCCCTTTATGCCGCTGTTCAGCGTATAAGTCATCAAGTGTTGGTTGGGTGTCATATGTCTCCTGTTCACCTCCAATCAAGAATATACCAGGTAGCTCTATGGAAAAGCTACTTCCTGCTACCCTCGAGACCTGATCCATCTCTTCCATTCTGTCGATACCCTGAATACTGATCTTTCAGGGATTCCATATTGCATTTACATTCTTAGACTATCACCGAATGCATTATTATCCTTGTATAACTTTGTGGTACAGCCTTCTGCATTGATTGCTCATATGAGCGGCTACATGATTGAATGGTAGTTTCTTCCTTCTATATATAATACAACACTTGCACACAAATTCCCACATATTTCAGCGGTTTAAGCGTTTTATTTTTCTACCTTCCTTGATAAGTGTATATACTGTATCTAAATCTAAGAGCGTTCGATCAATACTAGCTGCAAATAATAATTTAAGCCAAAAAGCGTCTTCTTGAGCATAATTTTGCATACCTACAAAACAAAAGCCTTCCCGCCCTTCCTTCATGTAAAAGGATCATCGAGAAGACTTTGTACCCCGCAAGGAACGAGAGGTCAGATTTTTAATTCGCCAAGCCTGATTAATTCCACGACCGCCTGTGAACGACCTTTTACGTTCAATTTTTGCATAACATTAGAAATATGGTTTCGGACCGTTTTTTCGCTAATAAATAGCTGTCCGGCGATGTCACGCGTCGTTTTGTCCTGCACGAGCAGTTCAAATACTTCACGTTCACGGTGAGTTAACAAAAACTTGTTTTTGTGGTCGTTACCCTTCGTCAATTTCACCCCTCCTTGCTCGGGTTTTGTGTGGTGTAACAAGGTTAAGGGATACAGTCAACACATTTTATGTCATGTGCTCAGGTATGGTTCAATATGCGGGTAAAAATGGGCATAGGCACCTTACTTGCAGCTTTAATGATGCGTTGAACTTTGTGTCTAAATTATGTATTGACAGGCATATGGGCCAGCCTTATGATAAGAAAAACCGCGACTGATAATCATTATCAAATAATAATTCGATATAGATATCTCGCAACAGACTATGGTTCAGGGCCAGTGTGGCCGGAAAGGGTGTCATTGATTATGAAACTACGTTATGCCGTACCGGCTGGAGTGCTGGTCTCTTCTATTCTGTTCGCAGGCTGCGGACAAGCCGGAACTGCTACTCAGCAGCCGGCTGCAGCGACCAAAAATGCGGGGGCAACAACACAGACAACGACTCCTGCAGCTCCTGCTCCCAATTTCGATCAAGCGGTAGCAGCTTACCGCACCTATGCCATCGAGCAATGCGATACATTTGTGAAGAAGACGGAAGAATTCACGAATGCGGTCAAAGCTGGCGAACTCGACAAAGCCAAGTCGCTGTATGCTCCTGCGCGCATGTACTATGAGCGGATTGAACCAATTGCAGAAGCGCTGGGCGATCTGGACCCCAATATTGATGCCCGCGACGGTGATGTGGATGCCGCGGATTGGCGCGGCTTTCACCGTATTGAAAAAACATTGTGGGAAGAGAACACGACCAAAGGATTGGACGAGTTTGCCGACCGCCTGTTGAGTGATGCCAAACTGCTGCGTGCCAAGGTAGAAACGGTTAACATTGACACCAGCCTGATGGTAACGGGGGCAGTGGAGCTGTTGAATGAAGTCTCTTCCTCCAAGGTAACCGGTGAAGAGGAACGGTATTCGCATACAGATTTGTACGACTTTGCAGCCAATGTGGAAGGCGCCCAAAAGATATATGACATCTTGAAAACAGACCTGAACCAAAAAGATGCGGCGTTGGAAAAACAAATTGGTGAGCGCTTTGCCGCCTTGCAGCAGGAGCTGGCTCCTTTCAAGGAAGGTGAAGGCTACGTGTTGTATACCAAACTGAAGCCGGAAGAAATTAAAAAGCTGAGCCAGAACCTCGATGCCTTGGCAGAACCGTTGTCCCAAATGGGTAAATTGTTAGGAGTGTAACGACATGAAAGGCTTTAGGCGACAAAAGGAACAGGGAGCCCCGCAGCATGCGGAATCCCATAAAGAACAAGCTGATCTGGAAAAAAAGGATGCTCAGCCAGCGGATGGTGAGCTGTCAGGAAAGAGCACAACCGTATCACGCCGGGAGCTCTTGAAGCTGGCCGGGGTAGGTGGACTGGGTCTCCTGCTCGGCGGCGGTGTCGGAGCTGTGCTGTCAGCTGGTCAGCGCCTCGAAAGCATGGTGACGGAGGCAGATACCCAAGATGTGGTCCCTTTTTACGGCAAACATCAGGCCGGTATTGTGACTCCGGCTCAGGATTTTATCTGCTTTGCAGCCTTTGATCTGACGACAAGCGACAAGGAACAGGTACGCAGCCTGTTCAAAGCCTGGACGGAAGCCAGTGCTGCGATGACTTCTGGCACGCTGATCGGTACCGATAATGAAAACCTCAACCTGCCTCCTTCCGATACAGGCGAGGCGGCAGGGTTGTCACCGTCCCGAACGACAATCACATTTGGAGTGGGCCCATCCTTTTTTGATGGCCGCTATGGCCTGGCAGGGTTTAAACCTGCCGGGTTCCGTGAGCTGCCCCGTTTCCAGGGGGATGCGCTGGAAGAGCAATGGTGCGGCGGCGATATTGGCGTACAGGTATGCGCCAATGACCTGCAGGTCGCTTTCCATGCCCTGCGTAATTTGGCACGGATCGCCCGAGGAACGGCAGTGCTTCGCTGGACGCAGGAGGGCTTCCAGCGGACAGCACAGGCCGATCCGGCGGGAAGCACACCACGCAATTTGCTTGGCTTCAAGGACGGTACAGGGAACCCGGATACGTCCAAGGCAGACGAGATGAAGCGGCTGGTATGGACACAGTCCAGTGACGGTCCTGCATGGATGGGCAACGGCAGCTATATGGCTGTACGCCGTGTACGCATGCGGATAGAGGTTTGGGATCGCTCGACACTGGGCGATCAAGAGGATACCTTTGGGCGCCATCGCAGCAGCGGTGCGCCACTGGGCAAGGCCAAGGAGTTTGACAAGCTCGATCTGACGGCTACAAGTCCAGAAGGCAAGCCGCTTACGCCCCCCACCTCTCATGTTGCATTGGCTCATGGAGATGGGAGCATTAATATTTTGCGGCGGTCTTATTCGTATTCAAGTGGATTGGACAAGCAAACAGGACAGCTGGATGCCGGACTGTTGTTCATCAGCTACCAGCGTGATCTATTCAAGCAGTTCGTTCATATTCAGGAGAAGCTTGCACGCAATGACAAGCTGAACGAATATATTGTACACAAAGGCAGTGCGGTGTTCGCCTGCTTCCCGGGTGTATCGCAAGGCGGCTACATCGGGGATACGTTATTGTAACAGCAGGCAAGGAAGGGGATTTATGATGAAGCGGCGCAATAAAAACTTGGGATGGGTGTTTCTGCTGGCAGCTCTGCTGCTGACAGTGACTCCGTTCATATCCAATTCGGGAGCGGTCGCTTTGGCACAATCAGACGCCAAAGCTGTCTCCAACGATCAACTGATGCCTGTGGTGGGCGGAGCGCTGGTGGAGGCGGGACAAGCCCAATGGATGGAAGCCTCCAAGGATCTTAAACAATTCCGTGCTCTGTGGGAGAATGCCAAAACAAATGGCGGTGATTCAGCCCACATCGCAGCCGTGGATCAAGCACTCACCGACGCGGAGCAGGCGCTTGCCAGTGGCGGCGGAGAGTCAGCAAAAGCTGCACTATCCGTGCTGGCCCGCTCAGTCAATGAGTATGTGACTGCTGCTGAAGGAGATCAATCAGCTCCGGCTGGAGCCACAGCAGCAGAAAAACTGCTGCCTATGGCCAAGGGCAGTCTGGCTGCCATGCAAAAAGGCAACTGGACAGCTGCCCGGCTGGATTACGACCAAATCGTAAAAGCCTGGTACCAGGTGGAAACGCCGATTCGTTCGGACAATTTTCCAGTATACAGTGCGCTGGAAACTAAAATCAGTCTCATTCGCATTTCTATGCAAGCCGAGCCGATTCGTCAAAAGCAGGCTCTTAAGGAAATGCAGGAGCTGACGACCCTGCTATCCGATTATAGTCAGGGCAAATCCGTGAACACAGGACAGGGAGCAGGTGCAGGCAATGCGGCGGCTGGAACGACAAATGGTTCGGCGGCTTCCCTGGCCGATGCAGTCCAATTGCTCGAATCCGCACGACAGGATGCGGTAGCCCGTCAGCCAGCGCCAGCGGCTGACAAAATAGGTCAGTTTATCGCTATGTGGCCTTCTGTGGAAGGACATGTGCAAATTTCCGATCCAGCTTCGTATACTGCGATTGAAAATGAAATGACCGAGGCTTCCGGTCATCTGCTGTCTTCTTCACCAGACACGGCCAAAGCGATCCAGACGATTGATCAAATGCTGGACAGGCTTCGTCCGTTGACGGAAAATCGTTCCTACACCGCCTGGGATGCCGCTCTGATTTTGCTGCGCGAGGGCTTGGAGGCCATTCTCGTGCTTGCAGCTCTGCTGGCGTATGCCAAAAAAAGCGGCGAGGCCGTGGCTGGCCGCTGGATCTGGGCAGGCGCCGGCACGGGACTGGTGCTGAGCGGTGTCCTGGCGGTGCTGTTCACCACGCTGGTGGCGGCTGCCGCCTCAGGCAGCATGCGTGAGCTGCTGGAAGGCGTTACCGGGCTGGTAGCGGTTGTGCTCATGCTGACTGTGGGCAGCTGGCTGCACAGCAAATCCAACGCTGCTGCGTGGAACCGCTTTGTTGAAAACAGCGTCGGCAATGCGCTGGCGCGTGGCAGCCTGTGGTCGCTATTTGCAGTGTCTGCACTCGCGATTTTGCGTGAGGGAGCCGAGACAGCCATCTTTTATATCGGTATGGCTCCAGCCATCGAAACCTCACAATTGCTGATCGGTATTGGTTCAGCAATAGCTATACTGGTCGTCCTGGCATTTGCAATCATTAAATTCAGCGTACGTTTGCCGATTCGCGCCTTTTTCCTGACTGCCACTGTATTGATTTACTATCTCGTATTCCGATTTTTGGGCGAAAGTATTCATTCGCTTCAAGTGGCTGGCAAGCTTTCGGGGCATACTGCCTCCACGCTTCCAACCACTAGCTGGCTCGGAATGTACCCGACTTGGGAAACGTTTGTCCCACAAGTGGCTGTACTGATTTTTATGGTGTGGCAGCTCGTACGTCAGGAAATGCGCAGCTCCAAGCAGCGCTAATCCAATCGACAAAGCTTACAACGTAAAAAAACGCCAAAACACGGGAAGCCGATTTTGTATCGACTCCCCACGGTTTTGGCGTTTTTGCATGCTTATAGCACATCTTTGCTTACAGCACATCCTCGGGCAACGGAATCATACGCTGATGATGCAGCAAATCCGTGCGGTCACCGTGTTCACGAATCACATGTATTTCCCCGCGAAAATCAAGCAGCTCTGCCGGGGTAGCATGTCCCAGAAAATGTACTGGACTATAGCTTAATCCATAAGCTCCCGCGTTTGGAAAGACGATATAGTCGCCCTCCTGAATCGGGGGAAGCTGCGCCTTTTTCACAATACAATCCTCGGGTGTGCAGAGCGGGCCAACAATGCTTACCGTTTCCAGCTCCAGTGATGCTTCTACCGGATGCTCCCCGATCCGACTTGCAGCCTCCCCTGGCAGCTCAACAGCCATGGCCTCCTGAAAAGGAACGTTTCTCTGCTCCATGCGCATGTTAGCTCCCACTTCCTGCACTTCCCGTTCCGTTACTTGCTTGCGCATAATTCGCACCGGGTAGTTGTCCCGAATGCGGCGTCCCCGAAAAGCAGCCGAGGCATAATGATTCATGCCGCCATCAGCCACGACAAATTTCTCTCCCTTGGACTCCTTTGTATATAGTGCCCGGCAAACATACATGCCTGCTTGAGCGACCAAATACCTTCCGCTTTCGATAATCAGCGTAACCCCCGGCATACGGGAGCGGGTCTGCTCCGCGAGTGCGTTTAGTCCGTCGATAACTTGCTCCATATCGAGCGGCTGCTCATGAGCAAAATAAGGAACACCAAACCCGCCGCCCAAATTTACCGTATGCATGGCAACCCCATACCGGGCCTGTACCCGTTCCGCCAACTGCAGCGTATTCGCAAATGAAGCCAGGATCTGATCCGCTTTAAGCATTTGCGTGCCTGTATACACCTGGATACCTTTAAAATAAACATGCGGACAATCCTCCAGCACCTCAAAAAAGTGCTCCAGTTGCCCTTCATCGACACCAAAGGGACGTGGAACACCGCCCATTTTTATCGTCGCCCCCGACAGATCGTTATCGGGATTGATACGAACCGCAGCTCTGACAAACAAGCCCGCCTGGGCCGCAATATCCTCCAGTAGACGCAGCTCCCGCACCGATTCGACATGAATGCAACCAATTCCGCAGGCTACCGCCTCATTCAGCTCGGCTGCCGTTTTTCCCGGTCCGGCGTACAACACGTCTTCCGCTGCATATCCGGCCTCCATCGCGACGAACATTTCCCCGGCCGAAGCGATCTCGGCCCCGCAGCCTAACGAACGCAGCAATCCCGCCAAGGCTACGTTACCGTTAGCCTTAAGTGCGTAATGTACACGCACAGCCGGATGCAACCGGGCCAGTAGCGAGCTGACATGAGCAATACATCGCGTCTCCGTCGTAATAGTAAAATGGTGTCCGGTGCTTACCGAAACGCTCCAGCAAGGCCTTGTCCTTTTCAACCATCTGCTGAATCCCCCCTCTCTTCCCTGTTCTATCCTCAGCATTTTGCATCATTCGGTTCCCAACGCTCCTGAGATTTATGCAAAATACTCATTTATGCAAAAATACTCATCCTGCATAGATCGTCTCACCCGAACGTGCTGCCTCATGAATGGCTGCCAGCAGTCTGACGCGCTCGGCGGCCTCACGGAACGGAATCGGCTCCGCTTCACCCCGGATGATGCTGCAGAAGGCCTCTAACTGATTGACATAATAGTTCATAGGCTCGAAAACGGTTTTCATTTTGGATTGCAACTGATGTGATGGTCCCTCTGTCGATGCATCCGTTGCTGCAATATTCGGCGTGATGTCCCTGCCTATATCCGTCATTTCCGTCTTGAGTGTTATTTTATAAAAGCCCAAATTTGCCCGAAAACAGTCCTGCAAGGTGACCACCGCCGAATCAAAGGTAAATACATGAGCACAGCGGTAAGGCCGCTCAAATGAAAAAAGAGCTGACGCCTCCAAGCCACCCGGATAGTGGGCCTGTGCATGAAATGTCCAGTCACAGCCATGGGGACCATTGAAATCCGATTGACTGCGGAATTCGGCCTGCTCCAATCCCACGACGGCCTGAAGCAGCTGGAGCCAGTACACGCCCAAATCCCAAAAGCATCCCCCACCTTGCTCTGGCCGGGATCTATAATTGTGTACATGCCCATCTTTGGCGGGAATACACAGACTCGTCGCTATGGTGCGTAAACGACCGTAGCAGCCTGATTCCACGATCCTTCGCAGCTCACGCTGCCAAGGGTGATGCTGCACCATGACGCCCTCCAGCAGGTAGGCACTGCTCTGCTCGACAGTCGCAGCCAGGGGAATCAGATCCGCCGTACTCAGGCATAACGGCTTTTCCACCAGCACGTGCTTGTGAGCCTGCAGTGCTTTACCAATCCACTCGGCATGCAGGTCGTTGCTAAGTGCAATGTATACAGCGTCGATGTCCGGGTCCTTTAGCAAATCCTCGGCATGTCGATAGACGACACTGATCCCAAAACGATCCGCCATTTCTCCTGCCTTCGCAACTGTACGATTCGCCAACGCGGTTACACGGGCCCCTGCAACGTGCCCAATCGGCTCCAGCAATGCACGCGGCGCAATGGCGGAACAGCCAATGATTCCAAAGCGGATATCTCTCACCGCAGGTTCGTGTGCAGCGACAGCGACGTTCATGACCCTTGCTCCATTCCCGCTGCGCTTGCCTGCATTTGGATGCTATTCACATACAACTCAACATAGCGCGGCGTCCGGCTGCGCAGCTCCACGATCCTCCGATGCATATCCTCCAGTACATTAGAGCTGCCGCCATAGGTTTCCATCCACGTCTCGTAGCGCATACCTAGTCCCAGACGTTCCCACAGATCCGCATTATGCTTCTCATGCACACCAAACGGCTCCAGCATAATAAGCGGAGTTGCTGTAGCGAACGAATCGGTCAGACTGCCTCCTCCAGGCTTACTGACAATGGCTTGGACATGGCACGCCCGGTCCAGCATGCCATGGTAATCTGGCCCAACCTGATACATCGTCTCCTCACCCGATTTTACCTCTCCGAAAGGGGGAAACGTATGCTCTCCGGCTTCATTTCGCTGCCATGTTCTCCACTGCGGATCCATCCGAAAATAGCGTATACTGTCCCGCTGTTCATCCGGTTGATCCTGATCATACAACAGCAGATCCAGCTCCCAGCCCGCCTCTTCCAGCTGCCCAACCTTGTCACGGTATGTGCCCATGCCCCAGCCGCCGCCATGTACGAATAAGCGGGATTGCCGTGCTTCAAAAGGGATATGCTCTACTGCCGGGATATCAATATAATGGCTGACTCTATTCTTGTCATTTTCAAAAAAAGTCGTTTCTCCACATCCATCAGCAAAACGCGGGTGATGCTTGGCAAGATTTTTCCAGGAAGGAGAAGGTGTCGAATCCATATACACGATATCCACATGCACCGGCTCCGGCTCTCTCCGCCTGCGATACTCCTCTAGTACATATATCCAATGACCGGATAAGCATATAAAATACCGCCGATCCTCCGCCGTCCATTGGTTCAGCAGCACTTCCATCGCAGCGGGGTCCAGTGAATTGCGCATATCCTGCGGAACCTTCTGTGACATTAAGGCTACAGCAAAATTGTCGTGATAAGCTTTGCGGCTCTTGTCGACCTTGAGACGGGCCGATTCCGGCAGCACATTTTCAAATACATGAATCGCCGTATCTACGCCCAGCCTGCGAAGACCCGCCTGCAACAACAAGCCGGGGGTATAAAAGCCCAATCCGAAGCCGGAACACAAAATCGTTACCTTAATAGGCTTATCCATAGGCTGATCCATAAGCTGATCCATAAGCTGATCCATACTCTCACGCATGCTCATACGCCTCCCGTTTAATTCAGCACTGTAAAATGATGCTCCGCCAAAAAACGCTCCAGCTTTGTAGTCAAACGCATTTTTTCTTCATCTCCCGTAGCAACCAGCTCCAAATAAAGACGACCTTTTCCTCGTGCCCGTTCGCTTCCGGCAGCTTCTTTTTTACCACTTAAGTCCGGCTTAGCCATGCCATTCTCTTCCGATCCGCCATAGTCGGCACTCATCCCACTCACGCGAACCTGCTTGGCAGATGATCTGCCCCCGCGCACGGTTGCATTGCTGCTCGGTGTGCTTGTATGGCCTTCAATCCTGTGTTTCCCATCTCGTCCACCTGTGTTCACATATAACGTATTGGCGCCCAGCGGCATTATGCCTTCCTCACGTTCACCTGTGAACAGCAGTCCTTCGCATTTCAATCCTTCCAGCAACGCCTCATAAGACAGACTGCCGTCATGGGACAACGAATAATTCGTCAGCGTGCCACGCATGTTTTTCGCGGCGAGAAAATTATCGAGCTGATGCTTGATCAAACTCATCGACTTGCGGGCGTTAATTTCGATAATGGGCTCCAGCTTCCCGCCACGAAGTGTCATGGAGTCAATGCAAACATCACCGTAATATCCATCCTGATACAGCTGCCGTCCCACGTCCTGCATTAAGCTAAAATAGCCCTCACGCTCCAGCCGTTCCATAAAAGCCCCGTCCGGCGACAAAGATTCCCGATAGGCGAATTGAGTGTTAGCCAGCCATTGCACAGATAAGATATCGACTCTTCCATCATCACCAATCGAAAATTGGCATGAAAAATCCCGCTCTTTTTCCAAAAAAGGCTCCAGAAGGAATAGCACCTGTTTGCCTTTACGCTCCTGTCCACGTAAATACGATACAATCCGGTCCAGCATTTGCGTCGAAGTAATGTGCAGATTTCCTTTGCCCGATACGCCAAAATCATCCTTGATTAAAAAGCTTCCATCCCGCAGCAGCTTACGCCCCGCCTCAGCTACATCCGCAAACGAAGTCACGATATGGCCCGGGTTACGCAGACCGAGACTGCGTTTTAGATCAGAGGAATAGGTTTTGGCATTTACCTTGCGAATCGTCTCCAGCGGTGGCTGATGCAATGTGATTCCCCAGGCACGGGCAGCCTCCTCCACATACGGCAAACCCGCAAACGGACTCAGCACACAGCCCTCCAGCTGAGGGAAATCCTCGCCGCTATCGGCCTTGCGGCTGCCCAGCAGCTCAAAAACGGAAGCCGCCGACACGTTGCCACCGGCTTGCTCCATTCCGTCCGTCAAATCCCGTTCGTTGACAGCCGGATGAAAGCCCAACTCGGCGATATATTGACGATGCACGGGTGACATCGCATAACGGGTCAATAACGCGTCCCCTGGCTGGCAAAAGCTGAACAGCAGTTCATCCATCGCCGCTACAATCGCTGAAGAAGCCCGGTCAGGCAGGGCAGGCAGGGAAGCCAACCGGGTATCCCGCCAGTATGCCTCCGCTTCGAACGTTCCCATATACAAATGACGCTGGCTCGGTATCGCATTCATGTCATTCGCTTCCTTTCTTGCTTCGTTATTAGCCTACTATGACTAGCCTACTGAGACGGTAGCGCTACTGACTTGCACTCGTATAATCACGCAGCGCAAACTGCCATATCAAACGAATGATCGCCAGCAGCCAGAGAGGTGCGAGAAATGCCCATACAATCAAACCGGTATCCATTTTGCCGAGAATAAACATGGGCGGAAAGTTACAAATGACAAACACCGGAAGCACAAACAAACCGATACGCTGAATCAGATTGCTATACACGGCCATCGGCACATAGTTGGTCTCGAAAATGCTGTTGGACAGCTCCGTTACGCCGTTCGTACGGATAATCCAAAAGGCCAGCAATTGTGGCAGCAAAAACACGGAATAGGCCGTAAGCACCCCGCATCCGAGCAGCACAGCGAAGCCTCCCACGGTTTCCAAATCAAATGGCAAACCAAGCCGATACCAGCCGATGCCCGTCATAATTCCACCACCCACTACATTCGACACAGTGTAGCCCAGCTCAAATTGACGCAGCGTCACCATAAATTGCAGCGACACCGGCTTGGTGATAAGCACGTCCAGTGAGCCGGTACGGATTTTGTCAGGCAGACTTGTAAAATTACTGTAGAACAAGCCACTGTAAAACCCGCTCATCATCGTAAATACGCCGATATATAGCAGCACCGCATCGGGAGTCCAGCCGTTAATATCCGTCCCGGCCCGGTATGGAACCGAAGCGTACAGCAGCTTGATGAGCAAATAAGCCGTTTCAACCAGAAACGCAGTAATAAAATTTATGCGGTATTCCATCTGTGACATGACGGAAAACTGGATGAATTTCCAGTACAGCCTGAGGTAACGTCCAACGTTTCGGAAAACATTTTTCATGTTAGCCTCCCACCGAGACAAAGCGTTTGAGCCCAGCCTGCCACACCCAGCGCGATACCGCCGCCAGCACTGCAATCCAGAGCCATTGCACACCAATGCCTTTAGCAGCTTCCAGCACAGTCAGCTTACCTGTTAGCGCGTTCACGGGAAAAAATACGGTGTAGCTAAACGGTAGCAAGCTGAACAGACGGGCCAAAGCATCTCCAAAAATCGTCAGCGGGAATACGGTACCGCTAGCTACATAAATGACAAGCGACAGCGTGTAAAATAATCCTGCCGATTCCGTCACCCAAAAGGCTATGCCGCTCAGCGCGTAATAGACCACAAAATTGAGCACAAGCGCTCCCGGCAACGCCAATATGTAAAGCAGAATATACGACAGCCTGAAGCTGATATGTCCGTCCAGACTGAGACATAACAGCAAAATAGCCGCCGCCAGCAGCACGACTGCGGATTGTACCGCTTTGCCACCGATAAATCGGGAAAAACGGTAAGCAAAATAATGCACAGGCTGCACCATGAACTTGGCCAATCCGCCTTCCTTGATATCTGTAGCAATTTCATATTCAAAGCCTGTGGCGATCAGTTTTCCAGTCACGCCCGCCATGACTACATAGACCAGCATTTCCGGCAGCGAATAGCCCAGCACTCTTGCCTGTCCCGAAGAGCCGAATACCGCAAGCCAGAGAAAAATTTGCGTCATGATCGGCAGCATAAACCCCGCCATCTGGAGCCAATAATTGGCCCGGTATTCCATTTCGTTTTGCATGCCAAGCTGGAGTACCTTTACATATTTGTTATTTCGCATCAGCCAGCCTGCCCCCATCATACAAATTGGCTATCCCCTCTTCCAGCGGGACATCCTCAATCGTAAAATCAACGACAGGCAGTGCATCCAAAATCTTTTTGGACCAGGTCAAAGTATCTTCTGCATCCAGCTCAAATATCGCCTCCAGCTCCGAATTAGAGCGCAGCTTGCCGAGTCCCGTCAACGTCAGATTAGGTACGGGGGTCTCCAGTCGAACTTTGAGCAATTTACGAGCACCGATGACCTCATTCACCTTGTGCAAATCTCCGTCATAAACCAACTGGCCACCGCTAATGATGATGGATCTCCTGCATAAATCCTCAATATCCTTCATGTAATGGCTTGTCAGCAGGATGGTCGTCCGGTGCGCGCGGTTATAGGCTTTAAAAAACTCACGAATCCGCCGCTGAGAAACAAGATCCAGTCCGATCGTCGGCTCGTCCAGTAAAATAACCCGTGGACGGTGCAGCAGAGCGGCGATCAGCTCCATTTTCATACGTTCACCGAGAGATAGCCGCCGCACCTGTACATGAAGCTGCTCCTCTACACCAAGCAGGGTGACCAGCTCGTCCAACGCCTCCTTATAACGCCTTTCATCTATTTCGTAAATAAGCTTGTTCAGCTCGAATGACTCACTGGCAGGCAGATCCCACCAGAGTTGGTTTTTCTGTCCCATCACGATGGAAAACTGACGTCTAAACTCTTTTTGGCGCTTCCACGGAGTAAAACCGAGTACCGATGCTTCCCGTCGCTGGGGTGGAGAATGCCGGACAGCATTTTGAGCGTCGTTGTTTTGCCCGCCCCGTTCGGACCGAGAAACCCGACAATTTCACCTTCCTCAATGCTGAAGCTGGTATCTTGCACAGCCTTCTTGGTCAGCTTTTCCCGCCTGAACAGGTTTTGTAACGATTTGCGCACGCCCGGCTCCTTTTTGTAGTACGTAAACGTTTTCGACAATTGATGCAATGTAATGGACGGCAATGAATTCCCCTCCTCTTCCGACTGGCCCAAACGATTTAACCGAACGATCGACCTGAGCTAATCGGCTGCTTGCTCCGCCAGAACCATCAATTCCTCCAGCATATGCCGCTGTCTTTCAATCAGACTCAGCGCGCGTTCCGTAATCTCAGGCATCCGCTGCTTGCACAGTTGGAGACCTGTTTTGTAAATATGCAGATTGAGCTTGTGCCAATCCGCATACAACGACTGCGCCAATTCAATCACATGCTGTACTTGAGGTCCCAGCGTGTCTTGATGCAGCAGGCAATAATCAGCCGTGTAATCCGTCAAATGAAGGGCACTGCCCAATCGCAGATTGTAATAGATTTCATGGCAGTACGTCCGAAAATCCTGGTCCTCCATGTCGGCCAGCAGGCGGAAGTCGTCAACAAATGTCCGGTAACCCGCATCCCCCCGCTTGACCTGCTTACCTGTCAGGGCCTTTCCGGCCTGATTTCCCGACTCATCAGGCGAAGGCACACCTCTCCAGACAGCTTCGTGCCCGGTCACATACTGACGAATATGGTATGCACACGCAGCATGCAGCTCGCCTGGCGAAAGCCGGGCAGGCTCCTCTACCAGCCATGCATACTCAATAATCCCTTGCATCAAATCATCGAGACGGGCCGGTCCCACGTAAGTCATAGCCTGTCCCGAGGAATCCAGCAGGAAGCTGTCATTGACCTGTGCCGTTCGCTCCCCCAGGTCCAAGCCGCACAGCTCAATCACATGACCCCTTGGGTAATTTTTCACATATACATCGTGATAGGTTAAGGCGGTGCTCGACGTATGCAGCATCGTACCATAACCTGAGGTGAGCACCCGCAGCAGATCGGTTTCATCACTTACGCCAGCAATCCACGGCTCCACCCGAATCACAGGTCCGCCACTAGCCGCCATTTCTTGCAGCTGTTCCGGGTATTTCTCAGGTCCGAAGCGCTTCAAATCTCCGCTATACTCCGCGCACATACTCCCACACAGCATGAACAGCTCGGACTCCGCCATGTTCACCCCATAGCGCCGCAATGAAGTGCGCAGAGAAGAATATACACAATGTTTCCCCGGAAGAGCGTTGGCTTCTTCTGCAACAGCGTGGTCAACAATGGAATCAGGACGACTATCTAAGCCAGATTCCTGCACAGGTCTGGTCTTCTCAGCGCCCTTATGCATATTTGCCCAGCAAACGTTCAATGCCTTGCAGTGTAGATAGGTGCTCCAGCACGAGATCGTCGTCCTCCATCGTAATGTCAAGCTCATTTTCCAACTCTACAATCAATTCAACAGCGGACAGAGAATTCAGCCCCAAAGCTCGCAGGTCCTGATCAGGAGCCAACTGTTCAAGCTCGCCCGGAGCCAGCTTTAATACTTTTTCCAGCAAGGGTACTACATGGTATACATCTGTTTTCATCTTGAATTCCTCCCGAATTATGAGCATCCCAATCCAGCGATAATCCCTTCCAACTTGTGCGCATATGCTTCTGCTTCCTGCCAGCTGTCTGCCAAAATAAGTGTGAATATTCGGTTCACATATCCCCGTTTTACAGGAATACCGGATAGCGTACCCGCCGTATAAACGAACACTCCTTGAGGACGTTCCGGTGTATAAAGCAATCCTTCCTCCGCGAGTAAGTCGCACAAGCGGCTGTAGGTAAGGGGTGCGGCGGTAACGTTGCGATAGTAACGGGACAATGTTTTATGCTGCTCTCCCAAGACAGAGGACAGGAACGAGATATACGTAGACAGGGTAAACCTGCCGTTAATCTCGATCACCGGAACCAGCAGTCCGCCTTCATCCACAAAACCGTCAATGGAGGCCATACCTGTATATCCGATGGAATACAGATAGGTTCCCAGCTGACAGGCGCAGCGTCTCACTTCTTCCTCCAGTGCAACGCCAATTTCAGCCGGAACTTGAGACCCGATATATACAGTCCCGTCCACGTTTTGCTTTTTTAGCGAAAACATCGTCACACCGCCGCTCTCGTCGATACAGAGCTGATAGTTGAGATCCATCTGCTTGTTGTGCCAGCGCTCCACCAGCCAACCGCCGGAGGATGGCGACGAGCCGCCGAAGCGCCTCATCACACTCAGCAGCGTGTCCAGCTTGGACAGCTCGTCCAGCATATACATGCCTTGTCCCGAAGCGCCGTGCGGCTGCTTGATAATCAGCTTCACAGGTCCGTCCGCCAATTCAGCCAGTCTGACACACTCCCTGCGGATCGCCGCTTCGTCTTCACATACAGCCCCTTCACTGACAGCAAAACCAAGCTTTTGCGCGGTCAGGCGACTGAATATTTTATCATTCACCCGAGCGCTGACCGAGGACGGAGCGCCGATCAGCTTCAGCCCGCAGCACTCCGCAATCGCTTCCTCCTGCGGTGTGACCGCATACGGAACGAGCCACGCTTTGGCTCCACCGCCGCTGTGGCCTGCTTCCGCAACCGCGCGCAGTCGTGCCAAAAGCGCCTTGTCCGCCAGCACCAGCTCCGAAATCGGCGTTAGTGGGTCAGAAGGCTCCGGCACCTCAATACGCGGCAGGCTAAAGCCCAATCGCTGAAGCATGTCCAGAAAAGCCTCATCCGGCTTTTCGCGAAGTACAATGATATCCTGACTTCGGCACAGCAGGAGATTCATTTCCTCCATCCGGTTTACGACCTGCTGTTCATCCTTGTCCACCATCCCCCCCTTGCGGAGAGACGGATGCCATACCTGCTCTGCGCCAATATTGAACAGCCAAATCAGTACACCATGATCTCGTTCATGAGCAAGCGCTTCCACGAGATTTATCGTTTTAGTCGTCACGTCCTGTCATCCCTCTCTTCCATTCCGTAACAAACAACATTCATAGGACACTAGATATATTTCAAAGAGCCGGCTCCGTGCAGGTATAAAACGCTGCATTTGGAGCATACAGGCGTTAAGCCCTCGTGATTAATCTTTTGACGGGTTTTCTCATACGCATCCGATTTCCATATCTCCTCCAGACTGTGCTCACGCAAGCTTCCAATCGTGAACTCACTGAAAAATTTGCAAGGCATAACCTTTCCATCCGGCAAAATATCCGTTCTGGAGGTGAGTGCCAGGCATTGATTGGAACAACGGCTGACCATTTCCTCGCCATGTATAAATTTATCAATCTCCTCATAGTCCAAACCGGGCTGATAGCGCACACGAATGTTCCATACCCGTTCATTGATCCGCTGCAGCTCCTGCATCAGAGGGTCGATGTTATCCGGGTTGATTTTATATTTGAAAGCATGCCAGCTGCTAATATTATTTTCCTCAAGCTGTCGGAGCCAGGAGAAATTGCGTGTAAAATATTCAACCATTTTGAGGGAGGTTTCTTTGGAAATGTACCAGGGGAACGTCAGCAGCACCAGATCCAGCCGTTTGTCCTCCAGCATTTGCAGAAATTCGTACATCCGTCCGATCATGTTATCGTTAATGACCGCATGGACGGTTACCCGCCCTTTGTACAATCCCTGGTCACGCAGTTCAATCAGCTTATCCATCTGCCGCATCGTTTTTTGAAAGGTGCCTTTACCGCGAATCAGATCGTGTTCTCTTTCAAAACCTTCAATCGCTATTAATAGTTCCAGATTTTCAGATAAATCCAAAATCCGGTCCAAATATTTGTCAATGAGTAGTCCGTTCGTACAAAACGTCATTTCGCGCCGGTCTTCCGCCAGCACGTCCAAAATTTCATCAAAGCGCCGGTGAAACATCGGTTCACCGCCCCACATGTATAAACGGGACTTGGCTTCCTTGGTCTCGCTCAAAATTTGCCGAAGCATGTCCGGGGCAAGATCCATGTTTTGCTCTTCTTTATCCATTTGATGATGATAGCCTTCCTCGTTCCATTCAAAGCAGTGAGTACATCTCAGGTTGCAGCGGTTGGTCAGCTTAATGCCGATCGTCTGGGGCATGTCCGTTTTGAAGGCAGGGTTCTGGGTTGCGTTACGATAAGACACGGAAGCGTTTTTCAGGTTACGCTTGATGAGCTTGAACGCCTTCTCATCAATCAGCACATTGCTTTTGGGCTGCATGCTAACACCTCGTGTAATGGATTTTCAGGCAGAGTGTACCTAAGCCAAAGCCGCCTCTCAGACCGTCTTTATTCCCTCCGGGTGCGGTACTTGTTCCGCTTCGCTGATCCCCTGTATATAGCTGCAAAAGGCATCTACCGAGCACAGATGTTCCAGCTCAAAGGAATCAAAATCAATTTCCACATCAAACGCATCCTCTACTTGCAGCATGAAATGAACCAACTGCAACGAATCCAGTCCTGCATCATGAATAATATCTGAATGTCCATCCAGCTTACCGACCAGTTCAGGATCTTCCTTGACCGCGCTGATCATTTCAATCACTCGGCTTTGCATAGCAACTCCTCCTTGTGGATGAGATTCTGTTTGTTCTGCCCAACGATATCCTTTGCAAGCTCTTAGAAATATTCCTTCACTGGAACTTTATTCAATTATACTCCTCCAATGAAGAGACAAGTCAATAGGTTGTTTTGTAAATAAAACTCGCAATATGTAAATTAATGTGTGATCATTTCCACAAATTTTGCAGCCTATTTTTATGTGAAATACAGCAAATATTCTCTTCACTTCTCTTGCAGGAACGACATAATTATTTTACAATATACACGAAAATATTTTTCTTTATTTCATTTTATATAACGATACTTTTTTTCATAAAAACATTATACAGCTAAAGGAGCACCGCTCATGTCACCCATTCTTCATACATTAGCCCGTAGCCTGGAGCAGCTTCCCGTACAAGAGCGCAGGCTGGCAGAATCCATTCTGCAATCCCCGGAGGACGTGCTGCATCTGGGTATTCGGGAACTGTCAGAGCGTTGTGGTGTGAGTGCAGCGACCGTAACACGGTTTTGCAAATCATTACATTTTAAAGGCTATCCTGATTTCAAAATGAAGCTGGCCGCCGAGTTGTCCCATTCAAACCGTAATGGTGAAGAATCCTATCAGGACATTGTTGCCGGAAATTCACTTTCCCGTATCGTGCAGGCTATTCAGGCCAACCACACTGCATCTATTGCGGACACGACTCGGCTGCTGGATTTCGCCAAGCTGGAGCAGGCCATTACGTGGCTGTCAGCTACAAGCCGCATTGATTTGTACGGGATGGCGACCTCCTCCATTGTGGCGCAAGACTTTTACCAGAAGCTCATTCGTATTGGCAAAAACGGTACCGCCTTCGCTGATTCGCATATGCAGATCACCTCTGCCTCCTCGCTTGGACCGGGAGATGTCGCCTTTGCAGTCTCCTACTCGGGGGAAACCCAGGAGACGATCGCAGCTCTGCGCTGTGCGAAGGAGCAGGGAGCTAAAACACTATCCCTGACCTCCTTCGGAAATAATACGCTGGCGGGTATTTCGGATATTGCTTTATTTTCCTCTTCGCTGGAGGAAGGAATGCGGCGGGGAGATATGGCGTCCCGCATCGCCCAGCTTCATATCATAGATATCCTGTTTACAGGTATGGTGAGCGCGAATTTTGACAAATATATTCCGAGATTGGAAGGTTCATATCAACAAGTGAGCAAGCTCAAAAAACAACCAGGGGGTCACTAAGATGAACATACGCATTTTGAACAGCCGTGAAGACCTGAACGCTACTGCCGCCGCTGTGATATCCGGCTTGCTGTTAACCAAGCCTCAGGCCATGCTTGGTCTGGCTACCGGTAGTACGCCTATTGGCATCTACCGACATCTTGCAGATATATACCGCAAGGGACAGGTCAGCTTTGCACGAGCCTACGCTGTCAATCTGGATGAATATGTCGGCCTTTCCCCGGATCACCCGCAGAGCTACCGCAGCTTTATGAATGAACACCTGTTCCAGCATATTGACATTCCCATTGCCCATACACGTGTACCTGACGGGAATGCAATGGATTTGGCGGCAGAATGTGCGGCACACGAGCAAGCCATTTTGGATCATGGACCCGTGGATCTTCAATTGCTGGGCATTGGTCATAATGGTCATATCGGCTTTAACGAACCTGGTCACAGCTTGACTGGGTCCACACATGTTGTCGATTTGGAAGAAAGAACGCGGACGGCAAATGCCCGATTTTTTGGCAATATAGATGCTGTACCCCAGCAAGCCATTACGATGGGCGTAGGCACGATTTTAAAGGCAAAACAAATTATACTGGTGGCTTTTGGCGCGTATAAGGCTGACATTATAAAGCAGGCCTTAACCGGACCCATCACTACAGAATGTCCGGCTTCTCTGCTGCAATGCCACCCCAACGTGCTTATATTACTGGATCAGGAAGCAGGAGGATGGTTCAATTGAACTCAGATGAATCGAGTGGCAGCATAACCCAGCTGCTGTATGGACAGGTTGTTATCGGGAACGACATTATTGAAAAAGGGGTTGTTATCATTAAGGGACAATCCATTGTATATGCTGGTTCAGAGGAGAGCTTGCCTGCAGATTGGACATCAGTTGACAAGACAAGTCAGGCAGATGGTACAACTGAAGCAATGAATATAGTTCGTTTGGAAAGCGGCTATCTGCTGCCGGGCTTTATTGATATTCATGTTCACGGTGGTAATGGCGAGGATTTTATGGACTCCGATCCAAGGGTACTGGCTGCGATCACCTCCTTTCATGGCTCGCAAGGAACGACTGCCATGCTGGCTACCACGATGACCGCACCCAAGGAACGAATTGACCGGGTGCTGAGCGAAGTTCACGCCTATATGGCACAGCCCATGCCCCATGCACAGCTGGAGGGCGTGCATCTGGAGGGTCCGTTCATTAGCCCGAACTGGCCCGGAGCACAAAACCCGGAACACATCGTGCCTCCAAATCTCGCGTGGATGATAGAATGGGAGCAGCGCTACCCTGGCCTTGTACGCCAGGTGACACTTGCGCCCGAACAGGAAGGCGCGCTGGAACTGATTGCATGGCTGCGCCGTCATGGTATTACCGCAGCACTGGGTCATACGGATGCCACGTATGAAGAGGTAGAGCAGGCAGCGGCGGCGGGCCTTAATCATGCGGTGCATACGTTCAATGCCATGACTCCGCTGCATCACCGCAAGCCAGGAGCGGTTGGAGCGGTACTAGCTGATCCGCGCATTGAAGCGGAGGTCATCGCGGACGGCATCCATGTGCATCCCGCTGCCATATCTCTGCTCGCTAAGCTAAAGCAGAATCATAATCTCATTTTAATTACTGATGCCATGTCTGCCACCGGGCTGAAGGACGGGCACTACACGATCGGTGACCTGCCAGTAATCGTGCAGGATGGTGTGGCACGATTGGAGGATGAAATCACATTGGCGGGAAGCACACTGACCATGATTGCAGGCTTTCGTTTTCTGGTTCAACAAGTGGGCCTGAGTATCCCCGAAGCATCACAAATGGCCAGCCTGAATCCGGCTCAATCCCTGAACATTCACGATCGGACAGGATCGCTAGAAGCAGGCAAGCAAGCAGACATCCTGTTGCTGGATGCCGATCTAAATCTGCAGGGCGTATGGATTAAAGGAATGCGCCAATAATTTATATCATTCCACCAAACCAAAAAGCTATCCGTCGGCGCATTCGCCGAAATGGATAGCTCTTTTTTTGGCATTATACATATGTTGTGAATTAGCGATAATTCATAGGTGCAGGTGTATGATTTTGTGGACGTGTTGGTGATGTAATTGGACGGTTTGTACCAGCCGCAGGTGTTGGAAAAACGCGTTGAATGATATCACCTAGTTGGGTACTCATTCCTTTGATCGGATGACCACTTTGCACACTGCGTGCAAAGTCGGTGCTATGCTTGATAAAATCAGGGTTCGCTGATACATACACCTGTTGAATCGATGGCGCAAATTGCTTAACCTTGTGGGCAATTTTACTTTTGACCGCTTCGGTCAGCGTGCTAGGCTCATACGCAGTTCGTGCACCCTGAACTGTGGTGCCATCCGTGCGGGTACCATCCGTCAAGCCACGAATCATACCATAAGAACCTGTACCCATTGTGCCGTATAATCCGTCACCACGACGCGCAGGTGTTCCGTATCCGGTAACCCCATCTGTCACTCCGGGCGTAGTGGTACCCGTTGTATAGCCCCCGCGCGTACCATTAACGCCACTCACGCTCGGTGCATTTCTGTAATGCTGAGTACTGGTGGCGCTAGGAGTACCCACACCAGTTGCGTTGGCATGGTCCTTCAAGGAAACCGCTACATAAGCATTACGATCACCAACCAGTACGGTCGCAGATTTAACATCCGGCAACTCGGCTATACGTTTGGACAAATTGCGATCGACTTGCAAATTACGAACTGGATGTCCGGGAACATTGGTGTTCGGGTTCAATGGCACCCCATCCATACCGTTGGACCTAACCCCATAACGGTTCACACCATCAATACGGTTTACACCATCCATACCATAACGATTTACACCATCAATACGGTTCACACCATCCACACCATCCAATGGACGTGTGCTTTGCACGTTATAGCGAGTAGCGTTCGTACGGACGTTTTTCGCAGTCCCACACCCTGTCAAAGTAGCCATGCTGGCAAGTAAAGCAGCAGAAATCGTCAAGCTGATGATCTTCTTAGTTCCTGGCATGAACTCATCCTCCATACATATAAAATGTGTGACGAGAATAGCATGCGCCATGAATCGTAGGGATATCCTGACTAAAAAATGACTGAAAAAATAAAATTTTAATGTAAATATGAAATACAATTGATGATTTACCACAAAATGGAATGTATAATAGGTTGGGAAAAATACTTTTCGTACAGGCTCCTACGTTTTTTCCCTGATCCAGTCCTACCTTCAAGCGAACACTCCAGCATTGAATCAGGAATCTGAGGCACTTTCAGTGGCATCTTCCCTGCCTGCTTCTGCTTTACAATCCACCTATAGCGAGATCGACAATTCATACTTTATCCGTGGCGGAAACTATAATGGAAAAGCCTCCGAAATCCTCACTGTTGAAAATGGTGTCCAAATCCATTGATCTGGACTGGATCAGCGATAAGCGTGTAAGTCAGCTTGAGTTGACCAAGCCTGACGGTACCAGTGAGATTGTTAATCTGAAAGCAGGTTATGATGACGAAATTTTTGCTGGTGCCTGGCATCATAGCGCTGCCATTCAAAATCCAAACCCGGGCACCTATAAACTGAATGTCACGGCTCCTGATAAGGGTGCGTATCTTCTGATTGCTCGCTACCAAGCCGTTCAGGTACCTGAACTAAAATACAAACTCAACGCAGTGGGTCCGAAGCTAAATCTGAAACCACAGGATTCTAAGGACAGCGTTACAGAAGTCACCTACCAGGTTCAGTACTACGGTGACCCGCAGCAAGGAATCACTTCAGCGTCCAAGGGTTTGACATTACAGCAAAAAACCGTTAATCCTACCGGACAAATCGAGCTTTCCAAAGCGGACAAACCCGGCCTTTATTCCGTAACCTATGAAATTAGCGGCGCCACCGAGGCCGGCTATCCTTACCGCCGTACGGCTGTTCAATCCATTTATATTGACGCTGACGGCAATAAATATGTGAATTAATTTATTTTAAAATATCAAAAGCCTGAGGACGCCACCTATGAGCGTTTTCAGGCTTTTTATCATGAGTCTAATCGTCAGATTTTGCAAGCTTATGATATCCATTGTCCACCTTTTCTATTTGTAATTCTTGCCGTAGCTCTTCAATAAAATCAGTCACAATACTTTGAACGGCATCCTCACGGGACATGCGGATATACCGGCTGGTTTTCTGAATATCTTCCTCAAATAAATGAAGTATTCTGCACATGGCCTCCTGATCACCACTTCGTGCTAATTTGAGCAATCGGATAAACTCAGCATCCGAAATAATTCCTTGAGCATTTTCTTTTTCCATTTATTCACCGCCTGTTGGGATAGCTTTAACTCTGCTGCAATCTGTGCTTCGGTTTTATCCAGTATGTAAAGGTCAAAGATGATGGTTTTGCCGATCTCAGACGGTAGAGAGTTGATGAGCTGTAAAGTATACATTTTAGAGTTTACAGAGTCTATAAAAGATGGAGTACCGACGGCTTCGTTCTTTTCCATTACAAATTCATGATTGGTTTGTACCCGCGCACGATATTGAATCCTCCATGCAATGCGGTATAACTTCTTTCGGTATTGTTCCACCAATGTTAGCTGAGATGTGCTAATTGTAAATCACCCTTTCTCTTTGGATTTGGCCTTTCGAAATCCTCATATTATAGGGTAATTTGGGAACCTATTTAACAACCAAAACAGAACATTTGTTCTTATTTATTATACTATTTTTCCAAGCAGTTGTATATGGTTCTTTTAATTTACCTTCATTTATATACGGATAAAAAGGAGGGAATACATTGCAGATGGATGATGCTCTTTCTTTGGTAACCAACGTCGGCTTTCCAGCTGGGCTTTGTTTTATTTTGTTGCGGCACATCCTGCACACGATGGAGGAAAAATTGGATAAGCTGGATCTCTCGCTTCATGAGCTGATTCAGGTCATTAAAGAATTAAACGATAACAACAGCCCTTCTTCCAAAAGCAGTAAATCTGATGAATAACGAGCACAAAGAAGCTCCAACCGACAATTATTCGCCGTTGGAGCCTCTTTGCATACATATAAAATTAAATCATCTTTTGTTTATTTTTTAGTCTGAGCCTGGTCGTGCCCATTTTGTTCGATACGGTTCACGTCAGATACTGACAGCCCATAGGCCCAGTTGCTTTGTGGAGGTACAACCCATACCGTATTCGGATCATCGTTAAGCGTCCAGCCCTGATAAACCAGCTGGGAATCATCCTGATTCAGCGATACGCTCAGCGTAAAGCGGTGAACAGGCTTGCTCAGCTCGGAGGCTTTGCGCAGGGGCAGATTGCTGGCCAGATTTTTGATTTGCTGCGACAAGGAGGTCGCCGTATCACCGGCTATTGACTTTCCGTTCAGCGTCCAGGAAGTGGAAGCACTATCTCCGGCCTGGCTGCTGCCAGAAGACTTGAGCATCCATGAGGCCTTTTGGCCTTCCCACTCTAGTCCGCTTAGCTTGGCATCATCCCAGTCGAACGGTGTTGTATCTGTAAAATCAGCAGTACCCAGCAGTAAACCCGAAAGTGTATCTAAAGGTACGGAAGCTACCTCTTTTTGATCTGATAAAACATAAGCAGCATCTCCCGAAGGTAACGTTTCACCAAACGCAAAGGTGTGTACGTCGCCCTTCTTGGTCTTGATCTCAATCCGGTCATGGGTAGCGCTGATTCCGTATTTGGCTACATCCTTGGGGGAAGATTCTACCGTTTCACCCAGCTTCACATCTTGAATCGCAGCTAACCAATTGTCTACTGTATATCCGTTTAACGGGTAAGACTGTGGCTTGGTCATGCTCCATTTGCCATCACGTTGTGTAAGCTCCACCGTTGCACCGTCCTTTCCTGTGATAGCGAAAGACGTAATATCTTCCCGGGTGAGCTGAACCAGCTGGCGAGCCGCTGGTGCCTGTTCACGAAAAAAGTTTTGGCTCTTGGCATAGATTATACCCGCTCCCAATACAACTAACAGCAGCACTGTGGGTATCCATTTTTTCATGCTCTTCTTCGCCTCCACCATAATAGGATTCCGACTACCGCGAACAGCAACGGCATTCCGATGACGGATATGGTCAATATTGTTTTCGCTTGTGCAGGAGTCAAATAGGCTACCTTGTAATCCTGCTCCTGACGAGGCCGAATGGTGAGTCCATCAGAGTGTTCCTGTACATAGTTCAGACTGTTCAGCACAAAATCCCGATTTCCTCCCGTGCTGATCTCGGTGTCGCTTAGAAGCGCAGACGTTCCGAGAATCACCGCTTTGGGCTTGCCGTCTTTTCCATCTACTGCATAACCCAGATCAAGTGGCCCCTGCAGATCCTTCCCATCCTTCTGTGCTTCGTTGTTCAGCAGCCCCTGGATATTCGTTTCACCATAGCTGGCGGCAGAAGATTTTAGCAGAGGCGTCGTCTTCCAATTTTTTTGCTCCTCCGCCTGTAAAGCAATAGACAGCGAAAGAACTGGATACAGATTGGAAGCTGCCAGCTTATCGGTAATCGCATGACTGCCAAAGGTAGGAACTGTCCATAGAGGTCCCAGCGTATTCGTCTGCTCCTGATCCACCACAATCGCATGCGTATCCTTCACTCCATAATCAGCCGCCAGGCCGTCTAGGTTTTTCCAGTCGGATTGCATGCTCGGATGGAAGCCCAACGCCATCAAAAGCTTTCCACCGCCGTTCAGGTACGTACGAATACTCTTCAGCTCCGTTGTGCTGATATCCCGCTGTGGCCCGATAATAGCCAACACGGATGCATCTTTAGGCACACTTCCAGCCCGATTGAGCTGTACTTCTTCTGTTTTCACATTATCCTGCGCCAGTGAGCTGCTTAATTGGGTCATTTGAGACAAAGGGATTTCCTCATGACCGGTCAGAAAAACCACTTTCCCCTGACGGGTCGATGATAGCCCCAGCAGTCCGCTGGTCAGCTTTTCTTCACCAGTAAACTGGTATGCTCCTTCACCACTCCCCTGCGCTTGCGTAAACAGACTCCCAATATCTATAACCCGTTTCTTTTCACCCTGCACCAACACAATAGATGCTGCGGTAACACCATATTGCTTGGCAAGCACCGGTTCCTGATTCAGATCGTACTGCTCGACCTTGAGCTTGCTGTTACGCTTGGCGTATTCGCTCAGCATATCCGTAACATCCCGGTTCAGCTTCTGATTTTGTGAAGTGGATACGGTAAAAGCAATTAACCGTACGTCTTCCTTCACTCCCTGAATAGCCGTTAACGTCTGGTCAGACAGCGTATACTGCTTGCCTGACGTCAAATCCAGTTGAAAACCTCCCAGCGAACGCAGAAACAACGTCAGCAAAATAAAAATACCGATAGCCGCAACCGATAATACTACACTGTTTGTATGACCCAGCCATTTTTTCATCCTGATCACCTCCACCGTTTCCGTTCGACTACTTGGATGCTGAACAGCAAAAAGAGTGCCGCCACTGTCACGTAATACATCACATCGGCTCCGTTCAGCAATCCTTTGGTGAAACTGTCAAACCGTGCGGTTAATGAAAAAGGCTCCAGCCATTGCTGTACCGTCGCAGATGCGCCCGTTTGTCCACCAAACGAATCCAGCATCCAAAATACGAGTAAAATAATAAAGCTAACAACCGCCGACATCATCTGATGCTGTGACAGCGTCGAAGCGAACAAACCGATCGCCATCATGGATGCGCCAAGCAAAAACAGTCCGATCACGGATGTAAGCACCAGCGTCCAATCCAGCGATCCATAAAAGGACATCACCACCGGATACGCCAGACTGCACAGCACTAAAATGAACAGCATGCCCAGTGACGCCAAAAATTTACCTATAATCATTTCTGTTACACTTACAGGTGAGGTTAGCAGCAGTTCATCTGTGCCCTGCCTGAATTCCTCCGCGACCAGCCGCATTGTGAGTAGTGGAACGACAAATACCAGCATGGACAGCGTATCACCAAGCACTAACCGATAGTCCAGAATACTTGGCTGATACAGGACAAAATTCGTATAAAAGAGTAACCCCGTCAGCAGCATGTACACTGCCAGCGCAAAATACGTTGTGGGTGTCCACAAATAGGCCTGTAGCTCTTTTTGACAGACCGCGAACAAACGCCTCATGACTGATTACCTCCTGTATCCTTGGCCTCTACAGCCTTGTCACCGCTGGAAGCGGACTCTTCATGATCTACCTTAACGCCTGTTGCTGTATTCTCCGTGGAGGATACAGCATCAGCCGCTTGATCGCCCATCTGACCTGCCCCCGTCTCGCGGGTTGTCAACTGCTGGAAGATATTTTCCAGACTAAGGCTCTCTTTTTTCATCTCCAGAATCGGAAGCCTCGCAGCAGACAACACATAAAACAGCTCTTCACGAAAATCCTCATTGGAAGCTCCTGTTAGTAACACTCCAGTCAAATCCTGCTCCCTTGCAGCCCGCTTCATATCCGCATGAGACAAGGCAGATGCTAAAGGCTCGACCTCCACTTTTCCCCAAGCCTGCAGGACATCCAGCACCTGCTCACGATTTCCTTTAACCTCCACCTTTACCTTAAATCCATCCTCCATCGAACCACCGAGTGCATCTGGTCGCCCATCCAACACCAATTGCCCCTCATGGATGATAAGAACCCGATTGCATAAAGCGTCCACCTCTGGCAAAATATGCGTGCTGAGTAGTACCGTATGATTTTCACCAATTTCTTGTATAAGCTGACGAATCTCCAAAATCTGATTAGGGTCCAAGCCTGAGGTCGGTTCATCCAGCACCAGCAAATCCGGGTTATGGATAATAGCCCCCGCCAGTCCCAAACGTTGCTTATACCCTTTAGACAAACTGCGTACCAGTTGTTTTTCACGCCCGTTCAGTCCCAGCCTGGAAATCATTTCAGAAATACGCAGCTTCTGCTCTCGCGCAGGTACGTCCCGAATACTAGCTACAAATTTTAAATAGGATTGGACGGACATATCTCCATACAAAGGTGGAGTCTCCGGCAAATAACCGATTTTGGAACGAGCCTGTCTGCCCTTATCCTGAATCGGGATGCCGTCAATCGTAATGACTCCCTCGCTCGGCTGGAGATACCCTGTAATCATGCGCATTGTCGTCGTTTTACCTGCACCATTTGGCCCCAAAAAACCGACAATTTCACCACGCTGCATTTCAAAATCCAGCTTATGTACGCCCCGGTTGCCCTCATACCACTTGCTCACCTGTTGCACCTTGAGCACACGTTTCACCCTTTCTTATATCGCTTTACAAAATCATACCACCCTACATACGTGGCAAAAGAATCCCACTGCAACAGCGATCGGAGACCCAAAGCCTTCGCGCAGCGGTCTCCCCTTACTGCTCTCCTACCAAAATGTGCATGAGTAGCGGGTAGCAGCGCAGCGGAGGGTTTGGAGCTGGAGAAGCGCCAGCGGTCGCCTTTGCTGGAGGATTCTTACCTTTTTATATCTCATCTAATCCAAGAAGAATCCTACAGCAACAGCGATCGGAAGCCCAAAGCCTTCGCGCAGCGGTCTCCCCCTACCTCATGCTACACTTTTAAATTCTAATAATAATCCCACACATATAGCCTTAGCTTAACGTCACTTAAATAGAAGCTTAAAATAATGTGTCTAAAATGTGAACAGGAAAATAGACTTTCATCCTCGTAAACTTGTACGGTTCGTCATAATATAGATTCGCATCTACCATCACTGTCAAAAAGACCAACCTTTTATAGTGCGATTCCCCCATGCGCTTTTTGCTGGGACACTACACTGTATGATCTCGGAGCCCTTGCTTGCTAAGAGTTGGGCCTTCTGTACAAAGCCTGTGAATTTGCAAGAGAAGCAATGGAACTCTCCCCGGAGGATGCTCGTCTCCGTCATAATTATGCGCTGATTCAATCTAGGCTTCCATATATACCCACACCCCGTCCTGTAGGTTGAATAACTTGGTATAGGGGCTTGCGATTGGCAAAGGAGGTTATGGAGATCAAAGTTCTATTCACTTTTTATATACCCAGCGGCGGCGTGGAAACCCTGAACCGCCAACGCTGTAAAGTGCTCATTCAGGACGGGATTGAGTGTCACCTTCTCTATTATCAGCAGGGAACTGGGATGCAAAACCTGCAAGGCGATATTCCGGTGTTCATGACTTCTTCCGAAGAGGAAATTCGAAAGCTGGTGGAGACTCATCGCTACGATGCAATTATCGTCTCCTCCGATTATCCTATGCTCCCCAGACTGCGCATGTTAGGCTATCAGGGGATATTAATCTATGAATCGCAAGGCTTTGGCACACACAAAGAAGCGGCATTGGTAGTCGCAGATGCGGTTCCGTATCTTCAACAATATGCCGATGCCGTGCTCCTGCCAGATACAACTCATTTAGTGAATCTATTCTCCGGCATGTGTCCGTGGCTTAAACGTTTCGCTTTTCCAAACGTACTGGATACCAGTGTATTTAATTATGTACCCAACACTCCTCCGATCCATCCGGTCATTGCATGGGTTGGGCGGCTGGAGCCAAACAAGAACTGGAGGCATTTTGTCGATATCTCCTACTGGATGCTGCAAAACCGTGCTGATCTTCGCATTTGGATGTTTTATGATGATACCTTGTCTCAGCCAGAGGATCAAATACAATTTGAGCAGATGCTCACTCAACTCGGCATGTCCTCGATTATTGAGCGCTTTAAAAGCATACCTCATGCCAAAATGCCTCTGTATTACTCCATGATTGGCGACTCCGGCGGCTACCTGCTGTCAACTTCGCTTGTGGAGGGCTTCGGCTATGCGGTAGCTGAGGCAATGGCCTGCCGTTGCCCGGTTTTAAGCTCTGATTCAGATGGAGTACGAGCATTCATTGATCACAACGAAACCGGTAAGTTTTATGAACAAGGAGACATCTTGCAGGCGGTATTGCAAGGGTTAGACTTGATGAACAATGTACCTCATCGCGAATCTATTCGCCAGAAGGGGCAAACACGGATTGTTAGCCTGTTGGCACCGGATAAATATGTGCGCTCCTTCCGTCAGATGATGAACATGTTGGGTGTATGGTAACCTACTATTTTAGCGCATGTCCACAAAAGTCTGTTTCAGTTTTCAAAAAAGCTGACGACAACCCTATTATTACACACGGGTGATCGTCAGCTTGATGAGTTTCCTTTTTATTACTTAATATTTGCGACCTATCTGATCTTTAATGTTCAACGCAATCCAACGGCATTTTATTGTCCTTTTGGAACATTTCAGCCCATGTATCCGGTACATAGTTGCACCACAGCAGAACCAACGCTGGAATAAATCCGCGCTCTACAGCCATCTTTATCATGACCCCTGCCCGGTCGAAATAAGCTTCGTTTAATGTACGGTAGTCAAAATTTTCATTTTCCAGTAATGCAAACGGCTGCAGATTTAAATCCGCTTCACTTGCATCCCATTGCCGGAGCATGTTGATTTGCAAAACGTTGAATCCCTGCACCTTTCGATAATCCAGGTAATCGCTCCACTCTTCAATTGTCGCATTGGTAAAAGCGCTCCAGACGGTATCTGCCAAGTAAAAGAAAGGCTTGCCCTCTTTTGCAAAACTTCTTTGATTTTCAGCAATGTTTAATCTCAAATAAATCACCCTTTCTTACATAAACAAAACTAAATTACATTGCAAATTTATATGATATTGTATAAAATAAACTAAATTAAAGCGTTCACAATTGAATATTAACACTATAGATTCTAAAAGGTCAACTCATTTTTCATATCGTTATTTAGTTTAATTTATAAACTAAACTTTATCGTATAATCATGATATAATTTATATAGTTTAGTCCAATGGGAGGTTCCACGTTGAAAATTGATGATATTGCAAGGCTTGCCGGTGTTTCAAAATCAGCCGTCTCTCTTGCGTTTAATAACAAACCCGGTGTTAGCGAAGAAACCAAGGAGCATATTTTAAAAATTGCCCACGAGCATGGATATAGACCACGGACCATGAAGTCAAATAAGGAATTTACTAAAAGTCACCATGTCATTCGTTTTGTTGCATGCAAAAATACAGGCATCGTGACCGAGCAATACGAATCACTTCCATTTTTCAATGAGTTAATTCATCATATTACCAATCAGGTGAGAAACCATGGAAACACTCTTATTTTTTCGTCTTTTGATAGCCATAGCCTTGTAGAGGAATTGTATGCCCTGGAAAAAGAGCAGCCCTCCTCAGGAGTGCTTCTGCTGGGCACTAATTTAACTTCCGAGATTATTCATTCTATACAATCCATTCATGCCAATATCGTTATTTTGGATACTTGCTTTGAACACATCGACGCCAGTTTTGTATCCATTAATAACTACCTTGGGGGGTATAAGGCAGGCCAATATTTAGTTCAGTCTGGACACAGACAAATAGGATATGTGCAATCCAGTACCAGAATCCTTAACTTTAAGAAACGAAAGGAAGGATTTATGGCGGCTTTAGAGGAACATGATCTTTCCATAGATGATAGGCTTACCTTTAATATGCATCCCATGCTTGTGATGTCACAGGATTCTTTTAAAACAGCTATCCAAGAATTAACGGAGCTTCCTTCGGCCCTATTTTGCGAAAATGATTACATGGCGATTAGTGCCATTAAAACGTTTCAGGAAATGAATATCCGAGTACCTGAGCAAATTTCCGTTATGGGGTTCGATAATATTCATGAGGCCAAGGTCATCAGCCCTGAACTAACTACCATTCATGTAAAAAAGGATGTTTTGGCTCAGACAGCTGTAAACTTGCTGATGGAGAAGCTCAATCAAAATCAGGAGCATCATACGCAGGTGCTGGTAAATACCGTGGTCATTGAGCGGAAATCTTGCTTAGCCTTAATAAAGGAGGGTTCGCTATGATTCATGATTATGTATGGCGGGCAGGCGCTGCCTGCATGATACTCGCTATTATATTAAGTGGAACAGGAGTTAGTGGTGATCGCATGCGTGCCAACTACTATACGGAGCAGGCATGCGATCCTGAGGGGAAAGATCGGAAGCGCAGATGGAAATGGTCCTTCATACTTATGATCCTGGGTTTAATATTGCTGGCTATATCTTTGATTCTAGAATAAAAAGGACCCTAACTTATCCGAAATCTTCATCCGTCAGATCCATATTTACGCTCGTGGCGGTTCGACTGCCGTCGGCTGCGGCAAAAATCAATTGAGAAGGCATAAAGTACGAAGAATCGCCCGCGGCGTATACACCAGGTATGGAGGTTCTTCCCGCCCCATCGGTCTTGATCCCGCCCGACTCCATCCTTTCACAGCCCAATTGTTCTCCAAACGATGCACTTTGTACCAACTGAGGTGTCACGAAGCCGCCGACCCTCGGGAGCTTGGTACCGTCCGTAAAACGAACATGCTCAAGCTGGCCATGCTGGCCAATGAAAGCCGCAACAGGCTGCTCCATCACCACGATTCCCTTGGACTGAAGCCGTTCTTTTTGCTCATCCGACAGGGATGCCTGTCCATTCGTGCATACCACCAAATCCTGACTCCAATTGAGGAGCAGCTTGGCCGTATGATAGACAGCTGGCAATTCAGAGACGAGGACAAGCGGTTGATCCCGCAGCTCCCAGCCGTCGCAATAAGGGCAATTAAACAAACTTTTCCCGTATAACGGATAAAAGCCTTCGATCTCGGGGAATATCTCCTTTAGCCCTGTCGCCAGGACCAGTTTTCGCGCTTGGACGCGAATGCCTGACGAATCAAGCACCTCAAATCGACCGGATTCGATTTTGGCAATTGAAACCACCTCGGTTGGCAAATGATCCACAGACGGGTAGCGCTGTACTTCCTCATAAGCCACACGACGAAACTCGGCCGGCGTTACACCATCTCGCGTAATAAAGCCGTGTGATGCATGCGTAACGGCATTTCTGGGCCGATTGTTGTCCATCAAAGCTACGTTTCTCCTTGCTCTGCCAAGCACAAGGGCTGCATTCAGCCCGGCAGGTCCTCCACCAATAATGACGCAATCGTACAGCATAGCATCCAACTCTCTTTAAAAGATATTAAAGATTCATTATATCTGTTATTAGATTAAAAAAAGCTTATTATAATTCCCCCTCGGCCTTAACCCTGCGTATGCTTGTGGGCCAGATCCACCAATTTTGTATTTTTAAGATGACGTTCCATTTTTTCCTCCGCTTCCCTCATGACAGCTTGAATCAAGCATTCGGAACTGTGGACAAAATCACAATCAAACAAGGAATTTGTACCCTCAATAGCATGGATTATATCCAAAAAGGTAATATCATCCTTATTGCGGGATATACGATAGCCTCCATTGGCTCCGGAAACCGATTCGATCATACCAACTTTCACAAGTCTGGTCAAAATTTTTGAAAGATAGGTTGGTGACACATTCTGGGATTCGGCCAACTGCTGAACACCTACCGGCTTAACCGACGAATCGGCAACAAGCATGAGCATGGTGTGCAGAGCATAATTCGTTGCCTTTGTAAATTTCATAACTACACCTCAATTAAAGACTTATTGTATCTATGATAGCTCCCAATCTGCTGATATGTCAACCTATCCACAATTAAGGAGGGGCTGAGTCTCGTCACTCTGCCCCTCCCTGATTCGGGCGCTCTATCACTACGTTCCTTTTTTTCCTGAATCCATGCTGCTCGTATACGTTTCCTTTAAACCAGCAGAGATGCCGTAAAGCGGTTCCCAACGAAGCCAATGTCTAGCGACCGCGTTACTAAGGCAGCTATGGTGAATGTCTCCCGCCCGCGCTGGTGAATATACGGGGCGGACGGACGAACCATGCAGCTTTAGTAAATCATAGGCCAGTCGATTGATGGATGTCGTTCGTCCCGTACTTACATGTACCGTGCGTTGATCCGCAGCGCGTATAGCCGCCACATTCGCTCTGACTACATCCTTGACGTACACAAAGTCGCGGGTCTGTGTTCCGTCGCCGTGAATGAGCAAGGGACTGCCTTTTTTCAGCCGTTCCATAAAAAGAGCGACTACGCCGCCCTCTCCCTTCGCCGCCTGACCGGGACCATACACGTTTCCGTAACGTAAAATCGTGTAGTTCATGCCATACAGTCGATAAAAAAGCCGAATATACGACTCTGCGGTCAGCTTGGACAGCCCGTAGCCCGAGATCGGCTCTGTGGGATCGTCTTCATGGATACATTGCTTTTCCAGCTCTCCGTACACGCCGGATGTAGAGGCAAATATAAGTTTGGCTACACCGGCTTCATGGCAAGCCTGCAACAGATAGATCGTCCCCAACACATTCACTTCCGCATCCTCATCCGGTTGATGAATGGAATGCTGCACATCAGCCTGTGCCGCCAAGTGAAACACAATATCCGGGCTTTCCCGAATCAGCAGCGTCCGGGTTTCAGAGCTGCGAATATCTGCTATATGCATGACCGCGCGCGGGTCCACATTTGCGACATTCCCGGTCGACAAATTATCCAGCACATGCACTCGGATGCCCGAATCAGCAAGCGCACGCACCAGATGGGAACCGATAAATCCAGCCCCCCCGGTGACCAAAGCCTTCACTAGCGCACCCTCCTTTTAAACCGAAGCCAAAGTCTTCCTTTCGCATTATGTTATGCGACGCTCTATAGCTTGGCGCAGGCACACGTACAGACAGTAAAGACAATCTAAGCCTGTATAATCCGGAACCTCAGACCTGCAGCCTGATGTTTTCCAGCATATAACACCACAGCTCATCCTGACCGTTCCATATATCCTCAGGCGGCAGCGCCATTGAAACCACCCGCTCCGGCCCCCAATCCAGCTCTATCACCTGCTCCCGGCTGCCCCCCACACGAACCAGCAGCAGACGGGACGCAAGCGCGAATTTCTCCAGTAGCCGTGTGATACGGCGATCAAGCATCGTTTTGAATGCAGGATAGGAGGTCAGATGCTGATTACCGGAGATCATCCAATCCAGCGGCCCGGCATACGGACGCAGTCCGTTTTTATCCAGCTGAATGGAAGGCAAGCAATGTCCTCCCAGGCTGAATACAGCATCATAATCCCCCTATAGGTTCCCAGCAACTCCAGCCTCCGTTTAATTTGCAGCATAAAGGCCATACACCACCCAAATGAGGAATGGGCCAGTACGTAGCCAGCAAGATTTTCACAACTGCCTCACCTCCCCGTCTAGTGCATTACGTTCCGTCGCTTCTATTAAATGTACCTTTTTCAGCATACCCTACCGACAAGCGTACAAGCTTTCCCTTCAATAGATTCATAGTATAGAAGCATCCCTCCAGGGTTCTTCAATATTTTGTTTTTGAGAGGATAATTCAATTGGCTTTTACAACCGGCTATATGACAAACACGAGAGATTTTGGCACAGCCTGCTCCAATGTTGTTGTGAATTTGGTCAATGAGGATACCGTGAACGCGGCGACCGTGGCGATCCAAATTTTTTTCTCACTTGTACCGGATACCAAAACACCGTTGTATGTGAGCTCGATTAACTTACCTGCAAATTCCATTGCCCGCCGTACCTTTTTCATTCAAGGGGTACTTGCCTATGAGGTGCAATACAACGTAGTCTCCGCTGCTCCAGCCAATGTCGTTCTGTCCAACTTTGGGCTGGACCAATTCGGTAATATTGTGCAGGAGCACCGTGTTCTTCAGTCGGAGCTGACTACAATCGCAGCACTGTCTCCTGTTAGTTAAAAGCTCAGCCCTGCTCCAGTGCCTGATGTAATCTATGGGTATAATACACGTAATTCCATTCCGGCGGTATGGACTGAACTCCTCGGCCGCTGCCGACGGTTGAATGATCATCTGTATAGTAGGAAAAGGCATGTGTAGCCTGGAGTGGACGCAGCAAATCCGTCAAATACAGCAAATCGGTCACAGCAATATACGGTTTGACACCGAAGCATACAACAAAGCGGGTCACTGTTTCCCCTATGGCCTGAATCAGTGCTTCCACGACAGAATAGTGCGGTCTTGGCGTTACGATTAGTCGAGGATCTTGCATCATGGACAGGAAAGAGGCAGCTCCCTGTTCCGGCGTTAAATCCAGTAACCGAATCATGCAATTGCTGTAGTGCTGCTCCAGCAGGTTATCCAGTAATGGCTCGGCTTGAGTCATATCTGTGACAGGCATTAAAATGGTCATTTCAAGCGGGATGCCCCGACGCGCTCTCGCCTCATACTTGGCGATTTGAAATGCGTGCCGATAGCGCCGGTGTTCCCCCTGGCTGTGCAAGCTGGCCGATACGCTAAAAGCTGAATTTACCCGGTAATCCATCAGGATTTCCGGGATGAATTTCATGCTGCACGTCTCGGTCAGCCGCAGCCAGTAGTCATAATCCTCCACGGGTTGCAGCCGATAGCCGCTAATCTGGCGGGCATATTTGCTTTTGTACATAAACGAAACCCCGACAATGCTGGCGTTCAGTAATTCATGATGCGGCTGGCTTTGATATCGGATCAGCGCTTGTTGGTGCTGCTCGTCATGCAGCGGGTTCCCTCCGGCGTCCACCTGCCGGAAGGTGGAGAATACAAGGCCGAGCGAGTCCGGCCCCTGCATCAGTTCCTGCCGCAATCGTTCTACGAATGAAGGATAATAAACATTATCACTCGATACCCACGTCACATAGGTGATTGCAGGGTCCTGGAACAACTCGTCGAAGCCCCGATTGAGGGCACTGGATACTCCTTTGTTCTCGGGAAGTGTAATCAACTGAACGCGCGGGTCCCCCCCTGCTGCGTGGAGCGCCGGTCCTATCATTTCCGGCGCTCCGTCAATAACAATAATAAACCGGAACGCTCCGTAGCTCTGAGAAAGTACGGACGAAATCGCAGCTTGTAGATAACCGATATCCTGTTTGTAAAGCGGCATAACAATCCCCGTATCGCTCATATCAATCCCCCCTGATCTACTTTCCGGGTTCATATGGTTCTCTAATGAGAAAGCCATTCTAAGATAGACCGTTCAATAGCTGATTAAAGCGATCTTGATAACGTGCTTGGGTGATGCGATATTCCCGCTCAACGTCTGGCCAATGCTTTTTGGTTCCCATTTCATCATGCCAGCGATAATTAACCAGCGACTCATTCAGAAAAAGAAATGGATATCCCGCCAGCATCACTCGGTACCACATATCCAGATCATGGGTATACGGCAGCAATTCATCGAATAGACCGATATGTGAGAACAGCTCCTTTTTAAACATGACCGTGCATCCATTAACCGGATTACCCTGCTGGAAAAAACGGTAAAACTCTGTCAGGGACGGGAATACGGCTGCTGTCTGATAGCTTGTGATTTGGCTGTATTGATTGATGAAATTGAAATTGGTATGAGAGATATGAGCACCATGTTCAACCATAAAAGAAACCTGGTTATTAATTTTGTCTCTATGGTAGGTATCATCCGAGCTGAGCCACGCAATATATTCGCCGCTGGCATGTCGGATACCGTGATTCAATGCGCTGGCTGTTCCACCGTTGGCTTTGCCCAAATAATGTATATACGGACGATAGGGCTGGAGCATTTCGACATGTGTCGTGGACCCATCATCGACGACAATAATCTCAAGTGGTCCGTAGGTTTGCTCCAATGCGCTTTGTAAAGCCTGATCCACGTAAGCACAGTTATAAAAGGGAATGACGATCGTTACTTTCGGTCTCATATCGTTCCTTCCTTTCCAGCTCGGCGGTATTGAATCATATCCTCTAGTGATTGCTCTAGCTGTATGTTCGGCTTCCAGCCCATGTCCTCCAGCTCCTTTGCACGGTATGCCTCCGTCGCTGCTGACTCTGCTGTGTCCCCCCATTGTACAGGGACAGATGTATTCGCCAGTGCAACCATACGCTCCACGATATGGCCCAGCTCTACGATGCTGCCTGTGCAGACCGGATAAATACGGCCCGGCACACCTTGCTCCAGCAGCACACCATACGCACGAACGGCGTCGCGAACGTCCAGAAAATCACGCTGCGCATGTCGGGAAGATACCCGAAACGGGGCAGGGGCAGCTTCAGTTACCGACTGCCCTTTCATGCGTTCCGTCCGAACGATATACCCCGCCAGTAATGCGCAAAATCCGGTTGAGGGACCCGGGCCGATCAAGTTGCAAGGCTCCGCCAGCATAACGGATTGATCGAATAGCGCACCCCACGACAGCGCGACTGCCTCTTGAAGGCTTTTGCTGAGACTGTATGGGTGCGTAGGATGATACGGAGCGTGCAAAGCCGTCTTAAGCCGAGAGCCCGCCACAACAATTCGAGCTTTGGGAAAAGGGCGCAGTGCATCCAGCAAATACAATGTGGACAGTACATTGGATTCCATATACAGCAGTGGACTTTGCCATGATTCAGGCACCGAGTTTTTACCGCCCAGATGAAGCACATAATCCGGAGCAATCTGGCGAATGACTTCGCCAAGACGTTTCTTGTCGAGCAAATCGCACACATAAGGCGCGATGCGGACATGAGTGCCGACATCCGGACTGAGGTTCTCATCCCCAGCCAGTGAGATCAGCTTTGATGCGGAAGCGGCAGTACGAGTCAGCGCCGCCACCTCCCAGCCAAGCTTTGCAAAATAGCGGCAGGCATGCATCCCGGTATAGCCCGCCGCTCCGGTAATGACTATGACAGGCCGACGTGGTTCCGCTGTGCTTCTGTCCATTCCAGCAGCTCCTTCAGCATGATGCTGTAGTGAGGAACATCGTAGAGCAGATCGGCCCGGGTAGAACGAAGCGTCCGATCCTGTACCGGCTCATCTTTCGGCACGATCCGAATATCCTCCCTCTTCCAGATGTCTTTAAACAGCAACAGCAAATCATGCTTGCTGATCGGTTCAGGGTGAACCAGATGAATAAGTCCATCCAGTGGCTTATTCATAAGCACCCGTATCGCTTTAGCTAATTCCAGTGTCGTGACCCCGTTCCAAAAAACACGGCGATACCCGTCAACATCTCCGCTCTGCTGCAAGAACCAGTGCAGCAGACCAATGCCTCCCGCCCGAATTTCCGGGCCGATAATGGAGGTGCGAATGGTCAGATGCCCTGCCGCCTTTACTTCTCCGAGTATTTTCGTCACAGCATAGGCGCTTGTCCCGTCAGGCTGATCCGTCTCCTTGTATAGACCAGGAACCCGCTTTCCCTCAAATACGCAATCCGTGCTGATATGAATGAGACGGGCACCGATGCCGTCCGCCGTCCGCTGAATAAGATGAGGCAGCAGACCATTGATTTGGTATGCTGTAATCTGATCCTCCCCGGCATACTGATTCAGTACGCCTACCGCGTTAATGATGACATCTGGCCGCACACTCCGCACCAGTTGCTCCACCATAAAGCTGTCCCTTACATCCAGCAGCAGACCGCCTTTACTTTCGGGATCACGGGTGGTGTAGAAGACGTTATACCCACCCTGATGTTGAAAGTAATCGACCAGGACATGGCCCGCCATGCCGTTACCGCCCAAAATAAGCAGCTTCATTTAATGAACCCCCCGCTCTGGAGGATGCTTCGAATTTCCTTTTTGGACATCAGATTGAACTCCGAGCTAAAGCTGCTGAATGACACCGGAGGGCACTGACTATAGCGGTCTTTTAATTGAGGAATATTTAAAGTTGGGAGAATGACTAAATATTGATCGTCATACACAACCGTTGTCAGGCTTTCAAAATCACTCATCAAAATCTCATGAATTTTCTCGCCGGGACGGACACCTTGTTCCACAATTTCTACGTTTTCCACACCCGAATCTTCAATGAGTACCTCAGCCAGATCCAAAATACGGCAGGTTGGCATAGTCATGATAAAAATTTCTCCGCCGATGCTTTCCACCGAGGCTTTGAACAGGAGACTGATTGCATCACGCAGGGTCAGGAAAAAGCGGGTCATTTTCATATCTGTAATCGAAACCTTGCCCTTTTGGCGAATCTGACTTTGAAACAGATGCACTACGCTGCCGTTTGTACCCAATACATTACCGCCACGCACCGTCACAAACCGTGTATCACTATTCAGCAGATTGGCGTAGACAATCAGTTTTTCCCCAATCGCTTTGGTCATGCCGTAAAAATTGGACGGATTCGCAGCCTTGTCAGTCGATATATAAATTACTTTTTTTACCTCATTGGCAACAGCGGCCTCGATTACGTTTTGCGTGCCTACGACATTGGTCTTGAGTGCTTCATAGGGCTGATCCTCGCAGACAGGCACGTGCTTGAGGGCCGCCAAATGAAACACATAGTCCACACCCTGACAAGCGGTAATCAGCGCCTCCTTATCCCGAATATCCCCAATACAGAAGCTGAGTCGTTCATCCTCAAACTGTCTGCTCATGGCAACCTGGTTCGATTCTCCGCGTGAATAGATAATGACCTCTTTGGGGTTACGCGGCAGTAGCTGGGTAACCAGCTCATGCCCCCAGGAGCCGGTACCGCCGGTAACCAAGATACGTTGATTTTCAAACATGCCGTTTCCCTCCAAGCAGAAATTTAACTACTTTATCCGACACATCTTCCGCCAGATAGCCTGCGGGACACTGCCAGTTATGCTGCATCCCGGTCATTAAGGCTACCGCGTTCGCTATAACCTCGCCGTCGAGTCCGGATACGATATTACTGCCGCAATCTACCGTTTCCGGCCGTTCTGTCGTCCGGCGCATCGTGACTGTTGGCACGCCCATGACGCAGCATTCCTCCTGTACGGTACCGCTGTCCGTCAAAGCACAGCGGGTATGCCGCTCCAGCAGCACAAAGTCAAAAAATCCGAACGGTTCGTGGAATTCCACCAGCGGATCAAGCCGGGTCGGCGGATGGCTTGCGATTCGGGCGGCGGTGCGAGGATGAATGCTGCAAATGATCCGCTGCCCGAATCGCTGGGCTACCCGGTTAAGACCATCCAAAATACCCAGCAAATGCGGCGGATGGTCAACATTTTCAGCTCTGTGGGCAGTAACCAGGAAATATTCCCCCGGCGACAATCCGAGCTTATTCAAAATATCGCTGCCGGACACCTCTTTCTCATAGTGCTGCATTACTTCGTAGATCGGATTCCCAGTCAGTATAATTCGTTGACTCGGAAAGCCCTCCCGTATGAGATGCTGCTTGCTTTGCTCTGTATACGGCATATTAATCGTAGAAATGGCGTCAATGACACGGCGGTTCTTCTCCTCCGGCACATCCAGATCATAGCAGCGGTTTCCCGCCTCCATATGCACGACCGGGTAGCCCATACGTTCCGCAAGCAATGCACATAAAGCACTGTTCGTATCACCTAGCAGCAGCACATGATCCGGGCGTTCCTTGTTTAAAATCTCCTCCATCTGCGAATACATGGCAGACAGCTGTTTGCCTAGCGTTCCCGCCTTCTCCTGAAGCACATAGTCCGGGGCACGCAGGCCCAGCTCGCGGAAGAATTGCCCGCTCAGGCTTTCGGTGTAATTTTGGCCCGTATGCACAAGCACATGTTCATCTGCATGTCGATCCAGCTTTGGAATGATTAGGCTGAGCCGTATAATTTCCGGTCTTGTGCCGAGCACGGTCAATATTTTCATAGTTTTGGAACCCACCTTTGCTGTCGTTGTTTCATTAAGCTGTGGAGTTCAATATGAGATTCATCCAGCAGGCTGGCTATGCTCCAGTTTGATGTTCAGTTTGATGTTCAGTTCAACGGTCCGGTGTATGTTCACCCGGACCGTTGTCTTGTATGCCGTCCACCCTTAAGCGTGATTCGCTTTCGCTTATGAAGGTGTTGTCGCCGTGACTTTAGTTTTCGCTTGAGCTTGGGCGACATTGTCGATCCCTGAGTACTCTTGCGACGACTTCTGCCGTTGCTGCTACTGTTGTGCTTACGGCTCTTGCGGTGGCGTAGTCTGATATGCCTGCGACCCTTCGGCCATCTTGCACGAATGCTACGCTTGCTGCGGGGCGTTTCTGGCTGTAGCTCAGGTACTGGGGGAGCTGGTTGCGGCAGGCCCTGGATGGCTGCGTATTCGATCGGCGGCAACCCCAGCACAGGCAGCTGACAAACCACAGATTCGGGAAATTCTCGAATTGTGCTGGTAAACGCCTCAGGTATAGCAATGACCTGACGCAGTCCTTCACCTTCCCTCGTCCATACAGGGCCACCCGGCTGCTGAATCAGTGGAAACCAATGGGGATGATGACACAACCATTGACTTACCATGAGATGCAAGTTGCCTCGATAGGACTCGGGTCCGTAAACACGTGTAGCCGCGCTGTTATTACGTATACCAATTCGTTTGATTTCCTCGGGATGATTGAGCAGATAACCCACTTTTTGCGCCAGCATGTCGCTGTTGCCTGGCTCCACCAAAAAATCTGTGTTTCCGGTCGCCTCCATCAATTCGACCAATCCGCCCTGCGCAAAGGCTACAACAGGCTTGCCGTAAACCAACCCTTCCAGTGCAGTCAGACCAAAACCTTCCTCCACCATACTGGGGATCACAACAATATCCATCGCACTATAGGCAGTCGACACAGACTCCTCAAAGGAGTTGAACTGAAAGCGGCGACTAAAACGAGATTGGCGGATTAACGAGACGCATTTTACGTAATATTCCGAGTCTACCGAGCTGCCGATAATCCAGAAACGACAGCGCGAATTGGTTTCGCACAGCTTTAAGGCCATCTGGACAAAAGGCAGCAGCCCCTTGGCTTCGTAGATAAAGGAAGAAATATAACCAATACAAATATGAAAATCCCGCAGCCCCAGCTTTTCACGTTTTCTTTTCCGTTCCAGCACATGCTCCTTGGGTGGCGGCATATCCATATCCCGACAAGGTGGTAACACGGTATGCAGACGTGTCAGCCCCCCGCCGTGCAAAGGACGCATAACGGCCTGTGAGATGCCGATGACCCATTGACTGTAACGCTCTATGATGGAGACTGAGACTGGCGTATGCTCATTCTGGTTAATGACCTCGGTTATTTTCCAGATCACCGGAATATTAAGCTCCTGGGCAGCTATCGCGGGCATAACGTTCACACAGGTATTGACCAGCACCACATCAGGACGGGCTTGCTGGAGCATTTGGAGCAACGGTGCATACACAACATGGCTTCGCAAATTCTCCGCATCCTGCGCTAAGCCCTCATACGGGGTATACATGCCGTGCAGCATGAACAGGCTCTGGATCTGAACAGTGATCCCGCGCTTGCGTGCAATCGTAGTCAGACGCCCTTCACCGGGTGTTACCAGAATACAGTCAAAGTACGTACGAATGTCCAAACAGAATTGCAATAGCAGCTTCTCGGCTCCCGTAATACTACGGACGTTGCTGACATGGCTGAATAGCATCATTTTCGGCTTGATCGGAGTTCACCTCCTTTAAAATAGCAACCAGCAGATGTGCGATTGGTATTATGGAAATACAATCGACAGCAACTGGTCTATCCGGTGACCATACGTGTGCTCCCGCAAGGTTCGTTCCAGCGCGCGCAGGGCAATTTCACGACGTTCCTTTTCATGTGTCAAATAAAACTCAATCTTCTCCAGTAATTCCTGCTGAGAGCTGTACGTCTCAATCTCCTCTCCCGGCTTGTAAAAACGGACCAGATCATCTCTTGTATCTGTCAGCTGCAGGGTACAGCTGGCAGAAATTTCGAACGTGCGCGGATTCGGAGACGCCCCCGGAATTTTCAGCGTGTTGTTGTTCACCGAATCATCCTGATGGGAACGATGAAGATTAATCACGATCTTGCTGCCGTTATAAGAATCATTTGTTTCGGCCGGGGACATCCAGCGGCCCAGTTCAATTTTGTCGCCATAAGACTGATAATCAGGAAGGCGATCCCACCAGATTCCATTGATTTTAATGTTACGTGCCATCAGTTGGGGCATAATCGGATTAAAGAAATAGACGCGATTCCAATAAGCCGAGCCGGTAAAGCCGATTTCACGTCTTATCGAAGCAGGCGAGCTGAGAGGGAAATAGTGAGTCAGAAATGCCCCGAAAGGCAAATAGTGTACTGAAGAGCAGCCCAACTGACGGTACAACTCTATACAATTCATTTCCAGCGTGAATACATGATCATAGTGCGGAACAATTTTAGTCGTGGTATCGGTGTAATAAGGATCGTCTGTGAGCCAGATGGTGGTTGGAATGCCCAACTGGCGTACCGCAGTAACCTGCTCCACTGGAAGATCCATTCCATCCAGTGACAGCATCAGATCCGGACGGAGCTGAGCGGCAATATCTCCTACCGGCTGGCGCGGGTCCGTGACGGTAACCTGAGCCGTCATGCTTTGCAGCGTGTTAATGACCGCCTCATCCAGCGGAGAATACGGAAGGCCTTTACCCGAGACGACATACAGTACATGGATTTGCCGAAAAGGAAAAACGGCCTTCGTCCGGGAAACAATCGCGTTGGCACGTCCTCGCAGATATCCTTCGTCATAGCCGTCATGGAGCCCCGCAGCTCTTCCCTTTTCCCAAGAGGCTGCCGCCGTCTGATGAACAGCCGGGTCATACGGTCCTGTCGTAGATATTGTCATCACTTTCACTCCTCACTGTATTTGGTATTTACTCTAGGCCATCGCCTTGTCCAGCAATTCTTCCATGCGATTTGAGTACATATGCTTTTGCATGGTGGTGCGCAGCGCGCGCCAGGCCATACGTTCCCGCTCCCAGTCATGCTTGAGATAGTAGTCCAGCTTGATCTTCAGTTCCTCTACTCCAGAGTAGGTTTCGATATCATAGCCTGGTTGGTAATAACGGCTCAGGTCTTTCCGAATGTCCGTTATTTGAAGCGTACCGCAAGCCGCAATTTCGTATGTCCGGGGATTGATGGACTCCGCTGACAGCTGATGTGTATTCCGGTTATCCAGTCCGTGGTCTGTCGGGCGGTGCATATTGAGGACAATTTTGGAGCCGTTATAGTATTGAGCGGTCTCCCACGGCTCCATATAAACCGGACGGATAAAACGTTCCAGCACATCTCGGCGAGTCAGTCGATCCCAGTGCCCACCTACGATCAGCACTCTTTTGTCTGCAAGAAAGGGAGCGAGGTAGTCAAACAGCTTCACCCGGTTCCAGAAGGCATTCCCGATGAAGCAAACATCATGCTGATGCTCCCGTTCCACCCGCCTTGGATAAAAGATACGAGCTGATGCTGCAAGCGGCAAATAGTGTACCCTCGCTACTCCCTGATCGCGATAAAGCTGCAAGCAGGACATTTCATGCGTAAATACGACATCGTAGGATTGACAGATCAACGCTGTATCCTCCGTAAAGTAGGGATCGTCTACAAACCAGATGGCCGTACGAATGCCCAAGGCTCGTATTTGCTGCACCTGCTCCAGATGATCCGCCGGAAAAATATGCAGCCCGTTCAGGACCAGCACGAGGTCGGGGCGATGGACCTCGGCGTCAGCCAGCATCGTGGCAGGCGTACCGATGACAAATGCGCTGCACATTTGGCTTAGTGCGTCTTGCACACCAGTGTCTATAGCTGTGAAGCCTTGCGGAATGTACAACACTTTCAAAGGGCGAACAGCAGGCTGTATTCCCACGACCTGTGACAGAGCAGCCGTGCAACCGCCCATTCTGCGTCCTTCCCGGTAGCCGCATCGGTATGCTTCGCGTTCATTTCCGCTTCGTTGATCTTTCACATCCTTCACCCTGTCCTGTTGTAAGATAAACTTCTGTCACTCCTAAACTATATGCGGAGGGGTCAAACGCATCATGGACGACTGCCACTGCCCGGACAAAATTGGCGTTTGCCCGTCCAACTGCCAAATCGCAAATAACCCCGAAGCTGTTAGCCTCGGGGGAGCAATATTCAATGATCTGACTATTTACTGAGCCTTGTATGCGATCTGATGACCATCTTCATAGCCTTTGGCAAAGCCGGAATTGAAGCCTTCGTTGTAAGCTGCATCATACCCCTGCTGAAATGCCTGCGGATCATGCTCCAGACGGGCAGGCTCGGACTGTGGATTTTCCGCAGCAGGGGCTGCTGCTGGATGATGAGATTTTTTGCGCCGCCGTAGAAGAGAGTGTCTTCTGCGTGTAGAATGAAGTCCTCTTCTACGTCGTCTTAGAGCAAGCAGACGTCTTCTTCTCCGTTTTAATCTGCGAATGCTGGAACGCCGGGCATCTTTGCGTCTTTTGCGGGCTTTGCCCCGAGCGAAGCGTTCCCACCTTATACTCATGTTCATTCCTCCTTGGCTTTTTCGTGATAGCTTCATTTTTTTGAACAGGGATATGGAGCCACGGCTGTGTCGGTTTCCCATATACCTGCCGTCTTAATGGAATTCCTGCCAGCATTTGCGTGATTTTTCCCTGATAGTTGCTGAGTATCCGAATGGTTTCCTCCAGACGGGCGGCCGACATTTCCGCATGGGGCGTTAAGTCCGCAAGACTGCTCAGCATCCGGGTGACGGCGTGCTGGCTGGCAGCAATAGATTCCAGCATATCCAGCTTGATCTCACGTTCACGCCTCATGCTCATTAGCTCATATCCCCCGAACCCATGCCTCCCATCATCCCTTCCATTCCGCCACCCTGCTGCTCATCCTGATCCAGCAATGCCTTGAGATTGCTGCAAAGTCCAGTCTGAAGCCGGGTTAGTCCCTCCAGCATTTCCACCATCTGCTCGTGAACCTCCAGTGGCCGTCCCAGTTGCTCTTCATCGGTATCAAATACGTTGGGCGCCAAATGGTTCAGCGCCCAATTACGCATTTTTTCCGCTTCGACCGCCTTGGCCTCCAGGATCATGGACACGTTCCTTTGCATTTTGGAAGCTGCATCCAGCATATGAATCATTGCTTTTTCCCTACTCATGTGTTCACTCCCTACCCTCGGTTGGTACGTTACTCCTCTTCCGGGTATGCCGTCTCTTTCACGACACGAACGAGCATCTCAGCCATTGCTTCCTGAAGATCGGCAATACCGTTCAAGTAGGCAACGATGCTTTTGTTTACTTGTCTCGAGCCTTCCAGAATGCCCGGAATTCCGTCAAAACGCGGCTCCTCATCCGGCAGTTCATGTATGATCTGCGCCATACGCACGACCACCTGCCGTTCCGCATCCAGCAGCCTTGACATTTGCTGCTGCGAGTGCGAAATATGAATTAGCAAATCATCTACCTCGTTATGCATAAGCCCCTCCTTTATGTGCTCCGCCTTGCGGAACCCACGAATACCTACGGGCTTTCCGCTACTACAGCGTATGCCGCAGCGAGTAGTCGGTTCCGCCTAAAAGCGCCTATTCCGATCATTACAGATGCCCCTGCAGCACAGGTGGCGCAATAATCGGCTGCTCCTCCACCAGCACGGACAGATCTCCTGGGGACAACAACCGAATTCGGTAGTCAGCCGCCCGCCAGATCATGGCTGCATAGGAAGTAAGGAACGGCCTTTTCCAGCCGTTCCCGATTTGATACAGTTGACTGCCTTCGGCATACAGTACCTCAATCCATTGCTTGCGTTGAGCCGGGGTAAGCGTGGGGAGCATGGATGTGCTCTCCACTTCGGAAGCTGCCAGCACCGGAATGGATTCCTCTGCCGGTACGGCCACAGGTGCTTCCACGCCACCGGAAACCGCGGCCTCCGGCTTCGGTATCCGAGGAAGCGCCAACAGATCAAGCTGGGATATTCTAACGGGGGCCGCGTATTCATCTCCCGCAGCACGGACCCCATCCAGAAGGCGCCTTCCTCCCCGTTCTAACCGAAATACGGCACCGGATGGTCCTTCGACGAGCACTCCGATGGGATAAAAACTTGCCGCTGACACATGTTTTTCCTTGCTGGATAATACCTTTCCGTCCGGCTCCGCTGCAGCGAGCTTCTGACTGGGAAGCAGCTTATTGATGTCCCCCCACTTTTGGACAAAAAAGGATCGGTTCTGGCTGCTCTCCTCCATTGAACCGTTTTTTACGGTCATCTGGGGAAAACGATAAGCCGTATCCCGATCACTTTCTGCGTAGTGGATAAAAGCATCTCCGGCAATTGCCATACGTATCCCCAGCAAGCGAACACGCAGCAGCCAATCTGCAGCGGCTTCCTGACCACTGTGACAGCCCTCGTCCCAGTACCCTGTTTTTTCCAGCGTTTCTCTGCGCAGCAATAAACAAAATCCGGCCAGGCTCTCTGTTTCTCGCCATGCAGCCGGGTTGGAAATATTGTAGGTCAGGGCAAATGGATATGCCTCATTTTCGTTTATATAAGGAACCTCAATCTGCTGCTCTCCGAATGGTCCATTCGTTACAGGCCCGACGACCCCCATTGACGGATCGCTGTACAAGCACTCCAGCATACGATCCAGCCAGCCGGGGGTCACCATGACATGTGGTTCCAGTACCGCAATAGTCTTGCCTTTTGCCATCATCAGTCCCTGATTCAGACTTCCCAGCATATGAGCATCCTTTTTTAGCAGCGCATAACGCACAGCGATGCTCTTACGGAGCAAATAGGTGCGTGTCCCGTCCGCCGAGCCGTAATCCACCACAATAATTTCGTGAGGATGGCTCGTATGCTCCTCAATACGTTGAATACATGCTCGAAGCTGATGAAAGTGATTGCAGGACGGAATGATAATGCTGACACCTTCAAAAACCTTGCCGAACGAAGCCTGGCCCAGCCTGCAGCCCTGCTCCTGGCCTCTTTTATGTCCTGCCCAATAGCCTTTCTTACCGAGCCGCTTGCTGTGTTTCCTTTGTATACTCAGGCGTTTCATGCCGTTCACTCCTCCGGGTGGCATTATGCCTATACTATATGCCTGGCCCGGCCGGATGGTGTTTCACCCGAGATCAGGGCAGAAGCCCCTTCATTTTTACGCCTGCCTCCTGCAGGGAATCAAAGGTTCCTGCATCGCTCCAGTATCTTCGTAAAATGTCATATTCCAGTTTGCCCTCAGCGGCATAACAGTTGTTGACATCCGTGATCTCAAGCTCACCGCGTGCCGAAGGCTTAATTTGTCTGATCTTATCAAATACGGCAGTATCGTACATGTAAATCCCGGTAACACAATATTTGGATTGGGGGTGCTGTGGCTTTTCTTCAATTCTTGAGATGCTCTCCGGCCGCTCGGGATCAAACACCGGCACCCCGTAACGACGGGCATCTGCCACCTTTTTCAACAATACTCTGGCGCTACCCGGTGGCTGCTGCTTGAACCGTTCGATGACAGGCCCCAGGTCCTCCTTGAACAAATTATCCCCTAGCAAAACAGTAAATTTTTCTTCCGACTGCATATAGCTTCTCGCCAGTTCGAGTGCTTCCGCGATACCGCCCGCCTTTTCTTGAATCCGGTACGTCAGTTGAACTCCATAATCGCTGCCGCTGCCCAAGAAATCGGTGTATAGTCCAGCCGATTGTTTGCCAATAATGATGAGCATGTCGGTGATTCCCGCCTGTCGCAGTCTTTCGATACCATATACAATCATGGGATATTTGCCGACCGGAAGCAGATGCTTGTTGAGTAATGAAGTCAACGGATGAAGGCGCGACCCGGTTCCTCCTGCGAGAATAACCCCTTTCATATCTTCCCTCCTCCTTCGACAGCATGTTCAGCACATGACTCCCCAACGTTACCCGTTTCAATGAACATTCTGGGGTCTATGCTCCATTTCTCTATAAACAAACGATAGTTCCGCTCAATCAGCTCTTCGATCCAGGACGTATCCGTGCGTGAGAAGCTTGCATTTCCCTGGTGATAAACAAAACAGTCATTACACATCAGCAGCTTATAGCCATGCACGCGTGCTCGCAGACAGTAATCGTCATCCTCATAATGTCCGGGACTGAACCGTTCATCAAGCAATCCGATGCGTTCCACCAGCTCACGCCGGAACAACATGCAAAATCCGACCAACCGTTTGACCTCTTGCCATCTGGACGGATTACTTATATTATTTTGCTCCGCAAACCGCAGGCAACTGGCCAAATCCCCTGTCAATCCGTGAACCTGCTGAATACCGCTGACATAATTGGTCACTGGACCCACTAGTCCCACCGTGCTTTCGCTCTGCAATGCAGCCAGCATATTGGATAGCCACCCGCGCGTAACCGTCACATCATTGTTCAATATGACGAGCTGATCACCCGTTGCCAGACGAAACCCCATATTACAAGCTGTCGGAAACCCCCGGTTTTCGGGGAGACGTACGCTGATCAGACGCTCGGCTGCACAAAAAGCATCCGTACCGTCATTCGAAGCGTTATCTACTACAATAATTTCATAAGGCACATCCAGCGTATGTGTCCGAATCGCCTCAATACACGGCTTTAGCAGATGCAGGCCGTTATAAGTCGGGATAATAATGCTCGTCACGCTCATCGTGCATTCCTCCCTTTGGCAACGTCTATCCGCGTGGGAACGGGGCCGAACGGGGAAGCACCCGCTACCTGGAATACCGCCGTCAGCGCCTCCGCATGATCACCAACGATCAATTGCTCCATAACGTTTCCCTTGCCTGTATTGAAGGTCCGTTTGCGGTTCGTTTTAAGGACGTCGACAGCATGTACGGCTGTTACCATCATACCGTACAGCACTGCCATGGCATGGGCCTTTGGCGGGACAGCGAGCACGGCCGGACCAAGCAAATCCAGCACGCGCCGTGACAAGGCGTGCGGCACAGCGGTCAATGAGCTTGCTCCAAGATCCGGCCTGCGCAGTATGCGGTTCAGGAACCCTTTGCACCGTGTGACGCTGTCCTGTCGGGCATAGGGCGGTAAATGTTTGCCCAGATCGTTAAGTGCCACATCCGTCCCCTGATCAACCGCTTGGAGAAAAGGCAGCAAGTCAGACGCCGGAATTGGCAAATCTCCGTCCACAAACAGCACGATATCAGCCTGCGTCATACGTGCGCCTACAGCACGCCCGACATCATGCCCAAGCCGATCCGGCAGGTTGACGAGGGTCACGCCAGGATGATGCTTCGCTACGATAGAGCGCGTGCCGTCCGTACAGCCGTTCAAAACGACAATGATGTCCTTAAGCGGAAGTTTCTCCAGCTCGCTCAGTGCCCGGTCAATTGTTGACTCCTCATTACAGGCACTAACCACGGCTGCTGCTGTTCCCTGCAGCAGAATGTCCTTGGGAACTTTTTGTATCTCAGGCAGATTCACTTCGGTCGTTCCTTTTCCCCGAGGTGCGGGCTTCCTTATTCTGCGGCTGTGCATTGAATGAGTTGATCCTTGTCTTCGCTGTACACGTCTACTCCCCCAACTTGGATCGTCACGCTTTCCTCTGCCATACTCTCTGCTCACGGTTTCACCTCATCTCTGATCCGTTTGCGCTTCAAATCCGTAAATCCCACACGGGTTCCCAAATGTGATGTAATCCAGGAAATAGCATCCAGGTGATCCTGTACAATCACATCCACCAGCGGGTCCTTGCCGTTCTGTTTTTTTCGTGTCGCATTCATTCTACCGACAGCTATTCCATATACGGTCACCACTCGCAACCCGGAGACGATGGACATAGCTTGAAATAAAGGAGGCTTCTCCAATGACTTTAGACCTATTTTTTTCAAAGCCCTTTGACTTATGGCATGTGGAATAGCCGTCATGGATGCCCCTCCTAAATCAGCACGGTTCGACAAAATATTCAATACATGCTTTGCATCAACTACAGGATGTACCGACGTATGATTCACGGGTCCATGGTAATCATTCAGCACAATATCCGCTCCTGCGCATATGGCCTGTATGAACGGTCGAAGTCTTTCGCAGGGAATGACGATATCCCCATCCAGAAAAAGCAGTACCTGTCCGGAAGCCGCCTCCGCTCCAATCCGACGGCCCACATCATGTCCCAGCGGTTCCGGGAAGGAAATAACACGCGCCCCCGCCGCTAGTGCCACCTTCGCCGTCCTGTCGCTTGATCCGTTCTCGACCACGATAACCTCAGTATGTGGATGGACACGTCGTGCCTCACGAATAACAGCTCCAATCGTTTTTTGCTCATTCATGGCCGGAATAATGACAGATACGAGCAATTTTCCACTCGCTGACGGTTTGGATGGCCGCTCCTCACCTGTCTGTGCGCCTTTTTCCGCGCCCGCTTCCTCCCCAATGACAGGACTTATCGGGTTCATATTCAGCTTGGGCACTCTTACTGGCAGCCACAACCTTGAGTAGCGATTGGCGCTGGAATGCCGTCTGCGATTGAGCTTATATCCAGCTCTTCTCTGCTTCCTCATGCTCCCGTCTCACCTCCCTTATTGCTGTATAGATGGACAGCGTGATTAGGACAGTTCAACATAACCTATGCGGTCCAAATGCCGTCTGCAACGGCAAGCGTGGAGTCTTTTCGACAAAGCAATTTTCGACTTTATTTTACAAAACTCATTAATCCTATTAAATAAATCAGTTATTAGGGTCCAAAGAATCATTTTGGATAAATTTGTGACATAGATCTTCTCGTCCGTCATTCTCTGTGCTAATATCAGAGCCAGATGATGGGAGTTCAAAAAATCAACATTTGTTTTTTTTGCATAGGACAACTTTTTTCCATTATCCACTATTATTCCACTTCTAATAAACGACAGGAAAGGAGGAGTTTGTCATCTTTTAAGCTATTTCTTCACCTGCAGTACCCTCTTATCACTCACGCTTTATAAAAAACTTCATGAAAAACACACTTCGGTATTTCTCTTCACGTTCCATTTTCTTCATGTTCCAGACGACAACACGACCTACCTCATTGGCGTACTACCTAGTCAATACAGGATGATTCATCCTGACACTAATCGGGGAGAGTGAATGTTAATGAAAAAAGTATGGGTTTCGCTTCTTGGAGGAGCTATGTTATTAGGGTCTGTAGCGTCTGGTGCATCAGCAGCGGAGAGTTCCGTTACGGGGCCAGCTCAGCTTACTCCAACCTTCCACGCCGAGCAATGGAAAGCACCTTCATCGGTATCCGGTGACGACATTGTATGGAGCTATTTAAATCGTCAAAAGAAAACGTTGCTGGGTACGGACAGTTCCAGTGTCCGTGATCAATTCCGTATTGTTGATCGTACAAGCGACAAATCCGGTGTGAGCCATTATCGGCTGAAGCAGTATGTAAACGGGATTCCCGTATATGGAGCTGAACAAACCATTCATGTGGGTAAATCTGGTGAGGTCACCTCTTATCTGGGGGCAGTGATTACTGAGGATCAGCAAGAGGAAGCTACGCAAGGTACAACTCCGAAAATCAGCGCTTCTGAAGCGGTCTATACTGCATATCAGGAGGCAGCTACACGGGTACAAGCCCTCCCTACCTCCGATGATACGATTTCTAAAGATGCCGAGGAGCAAAGCAGTGTTAGCAAAGACACTTACGCCGAAGCAGATAACAACGATAAAACGATCTCCATTGAAAAAGATAAGCTCAGTCTTGAACAAGCGGCTGAACTGAAAGACAGCAAAATCGAAGCGGTAACAGCAGAGCCAAATTCCATTGCCAAAATCGCAAACCTGCAGCCTGAGGTAGATCCTAAAGCAGAGCTGTACTTCTATCCTAAGGGCGACACATTGCAGCTGGTTTATGTGACAGAAGTTAATATTTTGGAGCCTGCGCCGCTGCGTACACGCTACATCATTGACGCCAATGACGGCAAAATCGTATTCCAGTATGACATCATTAAGAAAGCGACAGGCACAGGTAAAGGTGTGCTTGGGGATACCAAATCGTTCACCACTACCGCTTCCGGCAGCAGCTATCAGTTAAAGGATACAACACGCGGTAACGGAATCGTGACTTACACAGCCTCCAACCGTCAAAGCATCCCGGGTACTATCCTGACCGATGCCGATAACGTATGGAATGATCCGGCCGGCGTGGATGCCCATGCTTATGCGGCCAAAACCTATGACTACTATAAGAACAAATTCGGACGCAACAGCATCGACGGTCGTGGCCTGCAACTCCGTTCAACAGTCCATTACGGCAGCCGCTACAACAATGCCTTCTGGAACGGCTCCCAAATGACTTATGGTGACGGGGATGGCTCCACATTTATCGCTTTCAGTGGTGACCCTGATGTGGTTGGTCATGAACTCACACACGGTGTTACAGAGTATACTTCGAATTTGGAATATTACGGTGAATCCGGTGCATTGAACGAGGCCTTCTCAGACATTATCGGCAATGACATCCAGCGTAAAAACTGGCTGGTAGGCGACGATATTTATACACCAAGCATTTCGGGTGATGCTCTGCGCTCCATGTCCAATCCTACCCTGTACGATCAACCAGACCATTATTCCGACTTGTATACAGGTAGCTCGGATAACGGTGGCGTTCATACCAACAGCGGCATTATTAATAAAGCATATTATTTGCTGGCACAAGGTGGTACCTTCCATGGCGTAACTGTAAATGGAATTGGTCGCGACGCAGCGGTCCAAATTTACTATAGTGCCTTTACGAACTATCTGACTTCTTCTTCTGAATTCTCCAACGCACGCGCTGCTGTTATACAAGCTGCAAAAGATCTCTACGGTGCGAACTCGGCACAAGCTACCGCAGCTGCCAAATCTTTTGACGCTGTAGGTGTTAACTAAATCAGATAACGATCCCCTCAATATCCTCGTCCATAGATCTTGGTCGTTGTACAACTGTCAACTGCCTACGCATGCAAAGGACGAATTAGGGGTGCAGTGTACAAGTCTGCACCCCTCCCCCCTTATTTATGGTGGATTGTCAACAGTAAATCAAACAACTTTTTTAAGGGATGCATGACGATAGTGAACTGAGGTCATGAACTCCAGGGTTCCATGGATTCGATGATGGTTATACCAATTCACATAATCAAACAGCTCCAGTTCTAGATGACGAAGGCTCTGAAAATTCATCTGATACACAAACTCTGTCTTCATGACTTTGAACGTAGCTTCTGCTACAGCGTTATCGTAGGGGCAGCCTTTCATACTGAGAGAACGTCCAATGTGAAAGGTTTTCAGCAGTTCATCCATGCTTTGATTTTTAAACTCACTCCCCCGATCTGTGTGAAACCACTGGATGTCGCGTAAATCGCCCTCCACCGTCGCAAAAGCGCGAGCAACCAGAGCAGCGTCCTTCCGAGGACCTGCACTATGACCGATGATCTCTCGATTAAACAGATCCACCAGCACGCAAATATAGTGCCACTGGTTCTGGACTTTCACATAGGTCAGGTCACTGACAACGAAGCGTTTGCTTTCCATTTGGGTGAACTCGCGGTTCAGTGTATTGGCTGTAGCCGCTTCATTACAGGCGGTTTTATAGGGCTTATATTGTGCCACCGTGTAGGTTGAAACGAGTCCATGTTCTTTCATGATTCGACCGATCCGCCGCCTGGAGACGACGAATCCGCGCTCATGGAGCTTGACTTTGATCTTGCGCATGCCATAGGCTTTTCGTTTCTTGTGGAAGATATCCACAACCGCTTCGGTTACATCGTCTTCGGTTGCCTGTTCTTTGGCTTCGTAGTAAAACGTACTTCTTGCGATTTGCAGGACGTCACACATTACTGATACCGAGTATTTATCACGATTGTTCTGGATGATAGATACTTTCGTCCATGATCAGCGCGGCTTGCTTTAAAATGTCGACCTCCATTTTGAGGCGTGGTTTTCTTTACGTAAAGCAATGAGTTCATTCTCTTCCGCAGAGCGATTGTCCTTCTCGGAAAAGGAACCTGTTGTCTGAGCCTGTTTGATCCAGCGATCCAGAGCTGAGGCTGTGAGCCCATATTCCTCCACAAGGGCTGCTCTGGTTTTGCCGTTCTCGTATAACTGAACCATTTGTTTTTTGAACTCTGTTGTAAAGGTACGTCGTTGATTTGGCATTGTAGATAATCCGCTCCTTAGCGTAATAGGTTTATTCTACAAGCCCTCGTTTTTGTTGTCCAACTAAGTGTAGCCGATCCATCCACAACGGGGACCGCAAGGTGGGCTCCCAACTAAGGAAGCAGTTGTCGCAGAGATTCCTCTGTGATGGCTGCTTTTTCTGTTATATTCACAGTTGCAAGCAGCGTAGCACTGGAGTTGGGAAATGACGTAACTATCGATGTATTATCGGCGAAGCTAGAGGTTTTTGCACTCCTTCGTCCGGGTCACGATTGCGGCAGCGGTTAGTGACGTACTTGAGCTTTTTCCTTCCGCTATGCTTAACGTTTCCCATCATGGAGTAGTAGGTGCCGATGGTTTTTCGGCATTCCCCACGTACAATCAAGCCCCTCAGCAGATACGCCCGGGCTAGTGCTTGTTGCCTTCCATCTTCTCCTGCAAGCTGGAACGCTTCCTTCGAAATGAACTCAGGCAGGATTTGCAGCCTTTCTCGGCGAGTTCCGAAAATGTATGCAAATGATAAATACTGGTTATTATAATTATCAAAGTTAATTAAAGATTTGTGAGGTAGCCTATGCCACTCTTTAAAAGGATTTTTCACGGAGCCTTTTGGAAGCAATCGCATAATAACAAACCTATACAGGATTTCTTACCGTCGCAGCAAGCCGATGACTCAATAAAAGAGCATTTGGAAGAAAACGAAATGAATATCAAAGTGATTTTCGCAAATTGTCCGGATGTTATATTCAGAGCCTTTAAAATCAAGGGGGTCCAACAAGCGCTGCTCGTCTACCTCGACGGATTAAGCGATACGGATTTGTTGGATACACATGTATTGTTGCCCTTAATGCAAATGAAAGAGACTGAAGAAACTAGCATTGAACTGCTTCTCGAAGAAAAGCTGTCCATTGCTGATCTTACAATTGTTTCCATGATGCATAAAGCCGTTTCTGAAATTTTATCGGGAAATCCCGTATTATTCTTCGATCATGAACCGCGGGCAGTCGTTTTAGGACTGGCAAAATGGGAGAAACGCTCGATTGAAGAACCGCAATCGGAATCTGTCGTAAGGGGCCCGCGCGAAGGGTTTACAGAAAGCATAAGTGTTAATATGATGCTGCTTCGCCGTCGAATAAAGACTCCGAACCTCAAATTTCAGCCGTTCAAACTGGGGACTGAAACGCAGACTCAAATTTTTTTAGCGTACCATAAAGGAACCGCAGAACCAAACTTGATTGAAGAAGTCACGAATCGGCTTCGTAAAATCAATTTAGACGCTGTATTGGAGAGCTCGTATATTGAGGAATTAATTGAAGATAACCCCTATTCCCCATTTCCGCAAATTCTAGAGACCGAAAGAGCTGATGTTGTTTGCGCCTCCTTACTTGAGGGACGTGTAGCGATTCTTATCGACGGAACGCCTTTTGTTCTGATTGCTCCAATTACCGTATTCTCCTTAATACAATCGGCGGAGGATTATTATTCCCGGTGGTTTGTTGGCTCCATCGTACGTATCTTGCGTTACGTTTTTATAGCGTTATCTCTTTTATTGCCGTCCATATACGTTGCAATCGTCACGTTTCACCCACAAATGCTGCCGCTGTCTTTATTGTTCAGTTTTTCATCATCCCGGGAATTAGTTCCGTTTCCAACCATTGTAGAAGCGTTAATGATGGAAATCGCATTCGAAGCGCTCCGTGAAGCAGGCATTCGATTGCCCAAGCAGATAGGCGCTGCCGTTAGTATTGTCGGGGCGATCGTGATCGGTGATGCGGCGGTTCGGGCCGGCCTCGTCTCTGCACCGATGGTCATCGTGGTTGCCATTACGGGTGTTTCTAGCTTTGTCATTCCCCATTATTCGATCGGGTTGACTCTTCGGGTGCTTCGTTTTCCCATCATGATTCTCGCCGGATTTCTTGGGATCGTCGGAGTCATGCTGGGAATTATGGCGATTCTTCTCCATTTATGCACACTGCGATCGTTTGGCGTACCCTACTTGTCAGGTATCGCGCCGACCATTAGAGAGGATCTTAAAGACCAGTTGATTCGAGCACCTTGGTGGGCCATGAATAAAAGGCCGCACTTGACTGGAGACATCCGTACATTCAGACATGCCTCGCCGAAACCGGGTCCAACTCCACAGGATGATGATTCAAAATAAAAGGGAGGCCATTATGGAAAAAGGAAAAATATCAGCATATCAAATGTCGCTGATCATGTACCCCGCAGTTTTGGCAACAGTGCTTCTTTCGATTCCTGCACTCGTTGGCAAACTAGCGGAACGGGATATGTGGATCTCACCCATTTGGGCATCCGTTCTAGGCTATTTTACCGTTTGGATATCCTTTCGGCTGCATAATCAGTATCCCGGGGCTACATTGATCCAAATGATGGAGCAAATATTCGGGACCTTACTAGGAAAATTTATCGGTCTGCTGTATTTACTCTTTTTAACCTTCAATCTGGGCATCATGATACGGGAGTATACGGAACTTACTGTAGGCAGAGCTCTGTCCCTGACTCCTATGCCCGTAATCATCGGCAGTCTGCTTATCATTTGCGCGTTTACCGTACGCAGCGGATTGGAGGTTATAGGCCGGATGGCGCAAATTTGTGTTATACCTACAATCTTTTTCCTTATATTATTGACACTTATGATCAGTCCAGATTGGGATATTGAGCGTATGTCGCCAATTTTTGCCAATGGGTTACAACCTTCGGTTAATGGGGCATTGATTGTGCAGGGATGGTTTTCAGACTTTATCCTGCTTTTGTTTATGTTACCCTACGTAAAAGACCCGGATAAAGCGAAGAAATGGGCAAATATTTCTGTACTGGCCGTGACTTTAACTATGTGTTTGGTTAATTTGACAACTCTTCTCGTATTCGGAAGCATTACAGGAAAAGTGGTCGATCCTTTGATGTCTACTATAGCGTATATTAGTATTGCAGATTTCTTCCAATCTATGGAGCCCGTTGGTATCGGCATTTTTGTGAGCGGATCTTGTATTAAAATCGCTATATTCGGATATGCTTTGTCTTTAGGTATCGCACAGTGGCTGAAATTGTCCGATTATCGTCCGATTGTGCTTCCACTTTATTTCACGCTCGTATTTCTTGCCCAGTTGGTTGTAAAAAATAGAATTGAATTGAACCATTTTTTAGCTACATTGTTTCCTTATTATTTAACTACATTCCAAACCGCCATCCCTTTGCTTATGTTGATCGTCTCCTTTTTTCTGACAAGAAAACATGCTATGAGAGTGAAACGATGAATTCGATTAGGTACATCATTCTCCTTACGTCGATATTCCTTACCCTCATTTTTCTTACGGGCTGCTGGAATTCCAATGAACTTAATCAATTGGCTATCGTTACGGGGGGAGGTATAGACAAAGCTGACGACAATAGAATTCGATTTACTGTCCAAATCCACGTTCCATCTTCCAAAAAAGATTCAAATGAATCACTCGGCAGCCCGTCCATTCTCTGGGCCGACGGGGTTAACACCGCCGATGCTTTATCCAAGCTTCAAATTAAAAGCCCGAGAAAGCTGTTTTTTGGGCAGATGCACGTATTCATCATCAACGAGAAGTTTGCTAAAGAAAACGGCGTCCGCGATCAGCTCGATTTTCTTGCACGGGTCCCGGACATCCGGCTTCGCAATAAATTGTTTATCAGCGAAGATTCCGTAGATCAAATATTGTCTTCCAAAACCGAGCTAGAAAAGAGCAGCGTGGAGACACTGAGTGGAATTTCTAAAAAGCTGGTTGTGCCGGCCATTGATTTAAATTACTTCTTGCAGATGCAGGAGGATAAGGGACAATCCGCTGTCATACCCAAAATTCGCATGATGGAACCAGATCAGAAAGCAAGTAATTCTATGACCCCCGCAATAGTCGGCACTTCTATTTTAAAAAAAGATCGCATAGTAGGTGAGATTGATGTCGAAACGACTCGCGGTCTTATGTGGTTTCGCAATAAAATCGAAAACCCGATGATAACGATTGTCCTAGACGATGAAAAAGGTTCTGTGTCTTTTAAAACTCTCCATGCCCGGACAGAATTACTGCCTCGGATTGAAAACGGCGAATGGAAGATGACCGTAAAGACATTATCGTCTGTCGATGTGGTTCAAAATGCAACAAATCTGCAAATCCCTAAACCGGATGTCACCGAAATGCTTGAAAAGAAATTGAACGAAGATTTACAAAAACGTCTGGAGCAGGTCGTTCAGCAAGTTCAACAGAAATTTAAAACAGATGTACTCGGATATGCCGAGGCTATCTACAGGAAATATCCAAAACAGTGGTACGCAAAAAAAGATCACTGGGATGAAATTTTCCCCGAGATCGAGACGGAATACGATCTCAACGTAAAAATTCTCAAACCGGGCGAATACGTCCGCCAGCGGCAATGAAAGGGCAGTGATGAAATGAAATGGGTTCAGATTGCCAATGTTACTTGGATTCTCGCTTTAATTGTGCTTTACGAATGGCCTAAAATCGACAAGACCTTGAAAAGGGAAAAAAGAGCGTTTATTATCCTATGCGTGATCGCTTATGGTTTCTCTTTTCTACTTGTGCTTTTCCCTGACCTTTACAGTCCTGTAAAGGTCTTATTGACCCTGCATAAATCGTAGCTTACGAAAAAAATACAGAAAAAAAGGTACAGTCTCCTCAGTTTTCTTGAGCGACTGTACCCTTTGAGCATCAAAGGGACTTTTTCAGTGGTGGATTGTCAACAGTAAATCAGACAGCTTTTTTAAGGGCCTCTTGGCGGTACTGAGCAGGTGTCATGTATCCCAGTGTTCCGTGAATGCGATAATTATTAAACCAGTTGACGTAATCGTATAGTTCGACCTCCAAATGATCAAAGCTCTGAAATTCCATCTGGTTTACGAACTCGGTTTTCATGACCTTGTAGGTGGCTTCCGCTACGGCATTGTCATAGGGACAGCCTTTCATGCTCAGAGAACGACCGATCTCAAAGGTTTCCAGAAGCTCGTCCATCTTTTCATTTTTAAATTCACTGCCACGGTCTGTATGAAACCACTGAATTTGATGCAGATCACCCTGTACTGTGGCAAAGGCGCGAGAAATCAGAGCAGCGTCCTTGTTCGGACCTGCACTATGACCGATAATCTCTCGATTGAACAGGTCAACGAGTACACAAATGTAGTGCCACTGGTGCTGAACCTTCACATAGGTCAGGTCGCTGACGACGAAGCGCCTGGTCTCGGTTTGGTCAAATTCACGATTCAGGATGTTGGCTGTAGCCGCTTCATTACAGGCGGTTTTATAGGGCTTATATTGTGCCACCGTGTAGGTTGAAACGAGTCCATGTTCTTTCATAATCCGGCCAATTCGACGTCTGGACACCACGAATCCGCGCTCATGGAGCTTGATTTTGATCTTGCGCTGCCATAGGCTTTTCGGTTTTTGTGGAAGATATCCACAACCGCTTCGGTTACATCGTCTTCGGTTGCCTGTTCTTTGGCTTCGTAGTAAAACGTACTTCTTGCGATTTGCAGGACGTAGCACATTGCTGATACCGAGTACTTATCACGATTGTTCTGGATGATAGCTACTTTCGTCCCATGATCAGCGCGGCTTGCTTTAAAATATCGACCTCCATCTTCAAACGCTGGTTCTCTTTTCGCAAAGCCAACAGTTCGTTTTCATCTGAAGAACGATTGTCTTTCTCCTTAAAGGAGCCTGACGTCTGAGCTTGCTTGATCCAGCGATCTAAAGCTGAAGCTGTGAGGCCATATTCCTCCACAATCGCTGCCCGAGATTTCCCGTTTTCATAGAGTTGCACCATTTGCTTTTTAAATTCTGAGGTGAAGGTTCGACGTTGTTGTTTTGGCATTGTAGATAATCCGCTCCTTAGTGTAATAGGTTTATTCTACAAGCCCCCATTTTTGTTGTCCAACTAAGTGTAGCCGATTGGACTTAAACAGCTCTTACAAAAGTAATCCTGTATCTCTTGCTTTTTGCACGGCTTCTTCTCGATTATTGACTCCCAGCTTGTCATAGAGAGTGGAAGCGTAATTTCTTACGGTGCCGTTGGATAGGTAAAGTTTCTCAGAAATTGTTTTATAACGGTTTCCTTGAGATAAAAGATTCAAAACTTCTAGTTCGCGTTTCGTTAAGCCATACTCTTCTCCATCTGACCATGGTCCGACTGACTCTTCTTCATCATTTCCGTCCCACATTTTATGGAACAAATCTTGGTTTATTACCGTGCCTCCCCGATAGACGAGGCGAATCGTTTCAGCCAGTTCACGCGACTCTATGGATTTCAGCAAATAGCCATCAGCACCGCTTCGCATGATTTCCTTCGCCCTCTCTGTATCCTGAAACGTTGACAGGATGAGGACACGAATGTCAGGCCATGTTTCCTTAATTATTTGGGTCGCACGAATCCCATCCTGATTGGGCATCTCCAAATCCATTAATATCAAATCTGGATTCAGGCTTCTGCACAATTCCACAGCTTGTTCTCCATCTTCAGCCACCCCCACTACCTGCAAGTCCTCCTGTCCGTCCAAGATTGTATGGAGACTGTCTCGGATAAACGAATGATCATCGACGATACACAAGCGGATTCGTTCATCGGACAATTGTACAAGTCTGGGTAACACACATGAGATGAACGTCCCTTCACCTTTTTCCGAGTATACAGTGACTCTCCCTTGTAACTGTGTCGCACGTTCTTTCATTGTAGTTAATCCGAAGCCATCCTTCCACTCCTCCACTCCGCCGCCATTATCCTGCACATCCAATCTCGTCTGTTGCGGCTCAAAATGCAGTGACACAATGATTTCGGTGGATTGTCCGTGGCGCACGGCATTAGTCAGCGATTCCTGCAAGCTCCGATAAAGAGTCATTTTCGCTTGTTTGGAGACCATGTACTCTTCCCCTATTATTCGAGTGCGTACATTTACTTTTGCATGTTTCTGGAACTCCTCTGCTAATTGTTGCAAAGTAACAGTCAAGGGAAGCGATTCTTGTGGTGAATCTATTTGATGCAAATAGGCTCTCACTTCCTCCATACTGTTACGGGCTAATTGCAATAATGTGTCGATTTTCTGCTCCCCATCTTTTGTTGCTAATTCCGTACGCAATATTTCCAACCCCATAATGATCGAGGTATAGGAATGCCCCATCGTATCATGCAAATCTTTGGAAAGTCTATCGCGCTCCTCTAACAAAGTAATCTGCTCAATCTGAGATAGGTACTGTTCCAGCACAAGCTTCTGATTGCGTATAATTTCATTTTGGCGGTAATTAGAAGCTAGTAAGTGAAAGGAAAATCCCATCGCAAAAGCCAGACCGAGTGGGATAATCGCCCATAGATCTGTTCCTGGGGAAAATATTGCAATGAGCAATGGAAACAAAACAACTGTGATAGAACCCGACCAACGGAATGATTTATGAGCACTATTTGCCGCGATCATGAAAGTTGGCATTAAAAATGCAAGATATGCCGCCGGAAATAATAAGGTTAAGTAGAAGCACACTCCGCCAAACAAAACCATCTCAGTAAGCAGATAGTAGCGATAACTGAACATTAAACAAATCCAAGGTATTGAAAATGCGGCAATTTCCCAAAGAACGATGATCCAAAGGGGCACAGTTAAATGGTCTTGGTGTTGGATAGTAGTTATCATCAATGAAAACCAGATGACAAAACGTATACAAAGCAATAACCAGTCATACCAGAGCCATTGTTTCCAGGTTGTAAACAAATTATCACCTCTTAATAGCTTTAAACATGGAATGCGTGTACATTCCGACTATTTGAACTAAGCTGTTTCCAATGCGAGTATTGATCCAGACGAGAATACACCCAGCGAGCATGACACATATAGCCTTTTCCCATGAATCTACAGCGAATCCCCATAAGTATATATCAAGATGTTGAAAAAGTATCGGTGTAACGATAATTACGAGCGGAGCTATGTACAATATAACGGCACATATAAGGCTAATCACCCCAATAAAAAATTTCTGCATAAGCCAAAAAACGGCCCTCCAATTGCTACTATTAAGAATGGCTTCTCTCGCTTTCATCCATTTATCCCTTCCACTGTTTGTCCTTGTCGGGATTGGCTCTATCGATATATCCGTATAAACCTTCGTCTGAATGCGTTCATATTGGACAAACGTGTGAGTTGTTCGCAACACACACGCCAACAAGGGAATGCCCACGAAGATAACCGTCATCCCCAACGCAAATGTAATGCTGACCAAATAGAAGCAAAAATAAAACAGTCCCGATCCGAAGGTAAACAACAAAAAGTAGAAATCTTGCAACCTTTTGCGAGCTGATTCTTTCGTCATTTGATTCTCTCCTACTCTTTATTTTATTTGCTAATACGTTATGAATTGCCCTTCGAATCTAACTAGTTATCTGTCACATACGGTAGTGTCAAAGTGTCATATTTGTAGGTCATGACTATAAAACAAGCTGTACTAAGCTCTTTTTTATGTCATGCATTAGAAGACGAAAGGTCACTAGCTACTATGACTTGCCGCTTGCTACACTCGGTTCATACACGGGTGAGTCGACATTTCTACCAGCATGATTTCTGCGTGTTCCCAATAATCCTTAGAAGTTGGAGAATTAAAACCATCGACATCCACGGCCAATATTCAAATGACGAAAGCTCCCAATAACGCAAAAGAAGTAGAATCTTTTGCTGATCCGTTGTTCGCGGAAAAAATGAAGAAGTACAATGTGAACGGTTCAAGTTTTGCCGTCGTCCATGATGGAAAAGAATATTTTTAAACCATTAGACATGAAGTCTACCAGTGTGCGCTTTACGTCTGACCTTCTCAAGAGAATGGCTACACATTACGGTCCCACTGGCGATCCTCATCCAACATATGGGCACGCCCCAACTGATGGACCACAAAGAAGCATTTTGTCCATTGGAGAAGACATGTCAAAGTACATGATTATGCAGCTACAGAATGGGAAGTTTGGAGATGAAGAAATCGTAACATGTGGTATTAAAAGGCGGAAACATGCCGGGATATTCTTCGTTGATGGTTTTGGTGCCTGAACAAAAAACCGCATTTTTCATGTCTTACAATAATGATTCCATGATGAGTCTAGATGTGTATGATGCGTTCATGGATCATTATTTTCCTCGAACTATCACTGTGAAGAAACCAACATACCACCAGTTAGAGGAAAAAGAAGCGCAAAAATACGTGGGTCTATATCAAAATACACGTGTATTCGCAATTCGTACCCACTTTTCCTATGAGAATGGGGCGTTGGTCATGGAAGATGAAACAGCTGGAAAATAAACAAAAGCTGTGTATATTTATAATAATGCCTTCACCAATTATCTTACTTCCCTTCTAGCTTCTCCACCGCGATACCGCCTCCGCCCTTATGTATACGGCGTCCAACTATGGGACGCCTTTTTCCATTATGACGTTGATGTGCAACTAACATCCCCGGCTTCCTATGATGTCCCCATCGCAATCCAGAGAATCCACCCCTCACATATCTGACCCGATTGTCTGCGTTCCACTGTAAGCACTGCCGAATACCTCTGTCGCTGTGTAACAGATACCGTCACTCCCGGTACGCTCGCATTAGCGGTGATTGCATATTGTGTGTCTATAAAGGGCTTCTCAAACACAACGTTTACTTCACTTATAACCGCCTGTGCAGGTAGATAAAAAGAAATGCTGCCAAATTGGGGTGAAGTCGCTTTACTGTCCGTAGTCCTGTCATTGGTCGGTGAGCCATCGTGAATGGCATTCCGACCTAATTCTTTTTCATCGTGAAAAGCTAGATCTTGCTCAGGCAATTGCATTCGCTGCTTTGGACGCTGTCTTCCTTCCGCAATATGAATACTGGTTATGGAACAATCCAGCAACGAATCTTGCTCGTTCTGATCTTCCGCCTTCATAGACGTCATGTCATTACCCGTTCCGTATTCGGTATCTGACTCAGGCACAGACAACAGCAGCACAGATGCTCGATTCATCTGCATCGCTTCCTCCAGCGTTTTGGGAAGCTTATGCTTTTTCCATGCTGCTTCCTCTATAGCTTGAACCGGGGGATCCTTCTCTACAGGGACAGCTGCACTTGCCGTTCCACGCTGAGTGGTTCTGTGACTGCCAGCAGGCGAAGCAGGTTTCTCCTTGCTTACACGGGGAGAGGGAACTGTATTGGAAAGGTTACGCCGTGCTATTTTTTTATCCTTATGACCATGGTTCATACGATGGTTCATGGTGACCGCTCCTTTGGCACAGGAGTGAATAAGCGGTCGCTCCGCTTCATTCACCCGGCTGGGAATCATGGCTAATGCCTATAAGCTAGCCTATGCGCATAAGGGCGCCCACGTCACTCAGTTGCACAGTCCAGCATAATTTGCGCCCAGCGATGTGCTGAATGCTGCCATAAAAACCGTCTCCGCACCTCACCAAGCCCGGCTTCTCCCATCCGTCGCCGCAAGTCAGTCTGCCGGAGCAGTCCGATGATGGCCGCGGCCATTTCCCTTTCACCGGGGGATGGATTAACAAGCCAGCCCGTTTCGCCGTGTCGTACAACCTCCGGAATGCCGCCGATACGGGAAGCAACCACGGGCACTTCTGCCGCCATAGCCTCCAGATTGACCAGCCCGAAGGCTTCATCCTCCACTGATGGAACGACAGTCACGTCGGCTAGCTGATATAGCGAGGCCAACGCCGGATGGGGAACATAGTCTAGAAATTGGACGTGTTTTCCCAATCTTAGTTTACGCATCTGCCGATGCAACGAAGCCGTGTACGGCGTGGGGCGGTCGTGACCGTAAAAGGCACTGCCTGCAATGAGCAGCAGCACATCCGGACACGCGCGAGCCACCCGGCGCAGAGCCTTGAGCAGCCGGTGCACGCCTTTCCCCGGCATTAATCTGCCTGCGTATAGCACGATTCGTCGACCTGACCAGCCGAAATCGTCCAATCGCGCCGCTCTGACTGCTTCTCCCACCGGAGTCCGGCGTGGCAGAAAATCATCGGGATGTATCCCCAGCTTATTTACGACGATGCGTTCCCTAACGATAGCAGGACTGTTGGCGGCAACGCTTGCCCCCAAATAGGCGCTATTCACGATAATCCGATCCAGCGGCAGCAGCAGCCTGCCCACGTCCTCCCGTCTAAGATGGGGCTGACGGATAAAAGTGGTCGAATGCAAAGTCAGCACTACTCGGCTATTAGGCAAAGCCTCGCGAATGGCATACGCAGCAGTCGGGCGGTTGTGTACATCTACTACTGCAGGTGACCACCTCTTCAAATCAGCAATCACCTCGGGAATATAACCTGCCCCTTGCGTATAACGCATGCACGGGACTCCGTCCACGTCTCCATGATCCGGTGCCTCTACTCCCCTTATCCCATAGATCTGTGCCTGAAGCTCATGGCTGGCTAATGGTACCATACAGGCAATGACCCGCTCCACAGAACTGCTGCGGGGCGAAGGTATAACAAAAGAGCCCGGTGTAACGACCGCTACCTTGGGCCTCTGCATCCATCCTTCACCTACTTTCGTCTCTTATTCCAACACCCTTCAACACTCATCTAGTATCATATCGCCTCCTTCGCTCAAAGGTGCCTGGCTTCTCACTTTGGGCGCACCGCAAGGCGAGCGTCCATGCCTGGCCGATCTTTCATACATATGATGGACTAGAATCACAGTATGGTCAGTTGGAGTGACTACAAGGAGGCGGACATACTCATGTTGCATGTCGGTGTCATGCTCAACCCGGCAACCTACCGGGGCATTCCCGCCATGAAGACACGATATGAATCTATCGCCAATTACGAAGACGCCGGGTTAAGCTATGGGCTCATCCCCTGCTTTCTTCATCTGGAAGAGATTCATATAGCGACTGGAACATGCCGGGCTTTTGTTAAACACGGCAACGAGTATCGGCAGATGACTCTTCCGTTGCCACCGGTCATTCACAATCGGACTCTTTATCGGCATAATGAAAATGCCAGAGATATCAACAGGCTGGTAAAAAAGGGAATCTATATTTTTAACGAACAAAACCGTTTCCGCAAGGACCATATACATGCGATTTTGCAGGAAGACCCGTTGTTGCGCATCCACCTTCCCAAAACATTGCAAGGTAACCTGTCCTCAATCCATACTCTGATGGAGCAAATCGGAGATGTTGTAATCAAACCCAGCAGTGGAAGTGTTGGCAGAGGAATTATGCGTCTACGTCGTTCCCATGGACACTGGACCCTGCAATGTGCTCATCCCGCTATGCCTGAGCGCTGGTCCACGCTGCGCTTACATGGCGGAGAACTGCCTTTATTTCTGCATAAGCGGCTACTGCATGTGCCTCACATCGTACAGGAAACCATACCGCTTGCTCTGTGCGACGATCGCCCTTTTGATATCCGTGTGACCGTTCAGCGTGGATATGGTGGCGTATGGGGAGTGACAGGCATGTTTGCCAAAATTGCTCCTTCCCACACCTTTGTCTCCAATGTGGCACAGGGTGGTACAGCCCGTTCCTTACTGGAGGTGTTGTCACAAGCACAGGCGGTTCAAACTTCGAATACAGCCCGCCTGATGAATGAGCTGGAGAGACTCTCGTTACAAATCGTTCATCGTCTGGCACAGAACCTTCCCCGTCTCGCCGACGTTGGTTTGGATTTGGGAATTACCCAGGAGGGCAAGGTTTTTTTTATCGAGTGCAATGGTCGCGACCAGCGATACGGCTTCAGCCAGGCAGGTATGAACAATGTCTGGAAAGAAACGTACACTCAGCCAATGGCATACGCCCGCTGGCTTCTTGAGCGGATGCCTTCAGCAGACACCGAACGTTCACCGGGCCGTCCACTGTATTGATTTACGTCACATTCTGTGTCAATATAGTTCAGAGCGGCCGGACAGGTTCCGGCCAAGACGGCTCGGAAATGAACAAGGGGGATCTGTAATGGCAAAACAGTGGCTGCGGCTTATGACGGAGCTATCATCGCGCAAGTGGGTGTGCCGGATTGTGGGCTCCTTCGCGCAAAGCGGTGCAAGCCGACTTTTTATCCCCACCTTTATACGTACGTACCAGATCCAGACGCATGAGGCGGAACAGGATTGGAAAGAATATCGCTCCCTGAATGCCTATTTTACACGCAAATTAAAAGCGGGCATGCGCCCGATTGATACGAACGCCGAGGTGATGACCAGTCCGGTGGATGCACGGATTACTTTCACTGGATCAATTACGTCCGGCACTCTCTTGAATGTCAAAGGACAGGATTATACGCTGGATGAGCTGCTTAACCGCTCGCCGCGTCTTGAGAAGTACACACACGGCTATGCTTTTGTGCTTTATCTCAGCCCGACGGATTATCATCGCATTCATGCGCCAGTATCCGGTACACTGGTGGAGAAGGAGCATCTGCGCGGCAAGGTATATCCCGTAAATGACTTCGGTTTGCAGCATATGAGGGGAGTCCTTAGCCGTAATGAGCGACAAATTACGTACATTGCTCATGAATACGGTGAGGTGGCTATCGTCAAAGTGGGTGCAATGAACGTGAGCAGCATCAAGTATACGGATGATCAAGCCGTTTCATGGAAAAAAGGTGACGATCTCGCGTATTTCGAATTTGGATCAACTGTCGTTCTACTGACTGAAAACGGTACGTTTGAGCCAGATCCCGCGTTGAAGCTGGGCGATGTGGTAAGAATGGGGCAGCGTCTCGGCTGCTTCCGACATGATGCCAAAGTGTAACCGGGTTTACCGCCAGTGCGTGACTGCTACACATACAAAAAGGACCCGGCATTAATGCATTATTGCCTAGGTCCTTTTTGTTGTATCTTTATTGTTATACGTTCATACGGTAGCTCTCAAAACCATAATACTCTCACTTCACTTCTGGCTGATAGCGTCCAATAGGCCTGAATCTGAAACAGCTCGTCCACCATCATAGCTTCACCTGATCTCGGACGGACTTTTCCCTGTATATTGCTTGAATTGACGGCTGAAGAAAAAGATATCTCGGTATCCCAAGGCCTCTGCCACCTCGGTCACATTCATCCCGGCATGCAGCAATAGATGCTGCGCGCGTTCAATCCGCATACTGATTATATGAGATTGCGCGGAAACGCCCAGCAGCTCCTTGAATTTAATTGAAAAATAACGCGGCGACAGCCCTGCCCGTGCCGCTAAATCCTCGACACGATGAGGAAGTCCCGGATGCTGACGCACATAGTTGGCCGTTTCCCGAATGACCTCGGTGAGCTGGTTGCTGGCCTGCTGCTCCTGCGGCTCCTTACGGTCGGCACGCAGCAGATGAATCATCAATTGCTTCAAGATCAGCCTGCCTTCCTCTTCAGCTCCGTAAGCACGCTCCAAGCGCAGACGGACGTATCTGGCAAGCATATGCTCCACCTCAAATGTTTCCTCCAGCATGCGGTAGCTTGCAGGGATAAGCTTCGGCTGCTCAGAAAGATCAAAATGAATATAAGTCAGTATAAGCGGCTTTTGCGGGTTATGTGTGGCCCGGGTATCATCCCCGGGCTTGAATAGGAAGCAGCTGCCCTTGCTCACCGGATAGGCTTCCCCGTTTAATACAACCGTCCCTTCTCCGCTCCATACATAAAATAAATCATAGTTTGGCATCGGCTTTTCGCGCACCTGCCATTTCCAACCCGGCTCGCACACAATTTTGGCAAAGGCGGGCAGCAGGATAAACGATGACGCAGACGTATCCAGCAACATCTGCACCTCCTTTTGCTATTCTTTGGATTTCTCTATCCCGTTAAATAATAATATAAGCGCCGCGCCGCCAATACGCAAAAAATTAGTGTGCGCAACTCCGTTAATGTAGTGGCTGTCCAACTCGGCGTACCGCTCTCGGATTCGGCACAAGGAAGGCTCTCTGACAGTTGGCATGAAGCTGAATCAGCTTGCGAGCACCAGCGATCAATAGCTGTACAAAAGGAACTTGCCGAACTGCGCGAGAGCTTGATAAAATATAGCGGTCGTTAAGTGCTTTTTTAGTGTCCTTGGAACATTCAGGCATTGCGCCGTATGGATCCGTCAAGGGGCTCGCCAGCAACAGCTCAGTGGCTTGTCTTTGACGAGCGGGTTCTTCCCGCATACCACTACTCTCTCCGAATCTTAGGAGGGCTGGCACCGTCTGGAGCAGGATTGCAAAGAACAGCAGCGCAGACAACATTTGTACATCAAAAATCAGGTACTGGTACCTCAAGGAGAGTGTGGTATTCATGTTAGACAAAGACACAATTGATCAACGATTAGCTGTTTTATCAACCATTCAAAACAATTTAGGCATGATCATGTTTGACACCCAAGGACAAGTCACTTGGTCCAATGAACTTTTCGCTAGTACAATGGGATATAAAGTTGATGAAATTGTTGGTATTCATCACAGCCAGCTTTGCTTGCAAGAATTTGTATCCAGTCATGCATATGCTGACTTATGGAGTAATTTGCGTCAAGGAAGAGCCTTTCAAGATAAAATTGTACGAGTTACAAAAGATGGAAGAAAGTTAACACTAGAGGCAACTTATATGCCTATCCTTAAAGAAGATCATGTCCAGGCCGTCATCAAGATAGCAACTGACATCACGAAACGCGAAACCGTTCTCCAGGAAAGTACGGCAGAGCTGATAGCAATGGTGGAGGAAATGACTGCTAACACGGATGAGGTATTGGAAGCTTCGAAGCTGATTGTAGACCATATGGCAAAGTTGAATACGGAATCTGCAGTAGTCAGAGATCAGCTCAAAAGTATCCAATCAGTCACTAGTGTTGTCAAGGATATTGCTTCTCAATCTCATTTGCTAGGTTTGAATGCCGCCATTGAAGCTGCCCGAGCCGGTGAACAGGGACGTGGCTTTGAGGTGGTCGCCAATGAAGTTAGAAAAATGGCGGCCTCCAGCAAACTATCCGCAGAAGACATCTTCATTCAAATAAATGAAATTGCAAAAGCAATGTCGTCGATGATGCAAAAAATTGAAGATATCACGGATCAGATTTCCACCAATTCGGATGCTATGAGTGAATTAAAAAAAGCCTATGATCATATCGCTGCTACTACAGAAAATTTGGCATCCTCAATTTAAGCCGCTTACTTTCAGTTACGTCCCCTTAATGCTTTTGCGTGACGCTTACCGAGTGTAATGCTATAATATGTAATCAAAATGACTTGGAAGGATGAAACGGGAATGAATCCACTGGTAGCCCAGCTAAACCACAACATTCAGTCAGGCAACGAGCATGTATATCAAATGCTTTCCCTTTTAGGTAAAGAAATTTATTTTCCAAAAGAAGGAATTTTGAGCCAATCTGCCGAAGCCGGAAAAATGGCCAAAAAATATAATGCTACGATCGGTATTGCTATTGAAGGCAATGGTCCTATGCATTTGCAGGTTATTCAGGAGAAGCTGTCTGCTTACAGTCCCAAGGATTTATACCCTTATGCTCCCCCTGCAGGCAAACCTGAACTGCGCAGCGTATGGCGCGATAAAATGCTGAAGGAAAATCCTTCGCTGGCTGGAAAAGGCTTCGGCCTTCCCGTAGTTACGAACGCGCTGACCCACGGTTTGAGTATCGTTGCCGACCTGTTTACAGATGAAGGCGATGCTGTTATTTACCCGGACAAAAACTGGGAAAATTATGAGCTGACATTCGGGATTCGCCGTCATGGGCGCTTGGTGAATTACCCGTTGTTCTCGGAGGACCACCGTTTTAATAGCGAGGGGCTGCGTGATGCGCTGCTCGCGCAAAAAGAGTACGGCAAAGCGATCGTTATATTGAACTTCCCTAACAATCCAACTGGCTATACACCGGGCGCCGAAGAGGGGAAAGCGATTGTTGCAGCCATTCAAGAAGCCGCAGAAGCAGGCATCAATGTTGTAGTAGTGACGGACGATGCTTATTTTGGTCTGTTCTTCGAGGACTCCCTGCATGAATCGCTATTTGGTCAGTTAGCCGGACTTCATCCGAGAATTTTACCAGTCAAAGTCGACGGAGCCACCAAAGAAGAATACGTTTGGGGTTTCCGTGTCGGATTTATTACCTTTGCTTCCGAGAATCAGGATGTACTGAACGCACTGGAGCAAAAAGCACTGGGGATTATCCGGGCAACGATTTCGAGTGGCCCTCACCCGTCCCAAACCTTCGTACTGGATGCCCTCAAATCTCCTGATTTTGAGCAGCAAAAGCAAGAAAAGTTCCAAATTATGAAGGGGCGGGCTAATAAGGTCAAAGCACTACTTGATAGCGGGAAATACGGAGATGTATGGAGCTACTACCCTTTCAACTCGGGTTATTTCATGTGTCTCAAGCTGAACGGCTTGTCCGCCGAACGGCTGCGTACACATTTGCTGGAGCAATATGGAGTAGGGACGATTGCGCTGGGTGAGCACGACCTCCGAGTCGCGTTTTCCTGTATCGAGGAAGAATATCTGGAAGACTTGTATGATATTATTTATCGTGGCGTACAGGATTTGTTAAACGCATAACAATAGTGGGTTAAGTGTACAACTTAATAAAGCGGTATGCCAAATGTTGTGGCATACCGCTTTTTTGGTCCGCTGAGTGCTCGTCAAGCACACTTTGGGACAGATTATCCTTCAGCAGCGAGCAAGGATTCCTGTGCCAGCGGCAGCAGGATGGTCACCTCGGTCCCTACTCCCGGCTCACTCTCATAGCGTATACTCCCATCCATTGCTTCAATGATTCGAAAGGAGACGGCCGTTCCCAGACCCGTTCCTACCTCTTTTGTCGAAAAAAACAGAGTGCCCACTCGCTCCAGATGCTCCTGGCTCATGCCTTTGCCATTATCCCTGATATTCAGACACGCCTTCTCTTCCTGAATTGCCAGCGTTATGTATACCCTGCCTCCATCTTCCGCAGCCTCAATTGCATTTCTCGTCACATGTACTAACGCCTGTAACAGCTGGTTACGATCCGTATGTACGTATATTTCATTTCTCAGCTCTGTGTACAGTCTTACCCCTTGCTTGGTTGCCATCGGCTTTAGAAGCAGAACAATCTGTTGCACCATGCCCGACAGATCCATCAACTCTGTTTTGCCAATCTTCGGTCTGGATAAGTTCAGATAGTCGCTAATAATTCTTTCAGCCCGATCTACCTCTGCCAGCGCCAAAGCAATATACCTGCGATTTTTTCCTTCCAGCCCTGACTGAACCATTTGCAGGAACCCTTTAATGACAGTCAACGGATTCCGTACTTCATGGGCCATAGAGGCCGCCAGTTCACCCAATGTGTTGATACGCTCAGCCTGTCGAATCTTTCTCCTCATTTCTTCCCGTTCCAGACTAAACTCCATCCAGAATGAAGAGGCTCCAACACTTAAGAATTGAATCACACCAAACCCGAAAATGATCTTGATCAGTTCTATTTCATCCTTATCCAGCTTGCCATTAGCCCAGGAATGTATCAGAAGAATGATCAGCATAACCATGCTGGCCCATATACTCATCAACATATTAATGCCTACCCGTAAAAACATACCCTTGATCTGCATAAACCTTTTTCTCACCAAGAAAGGACCCAGATAACACAAAATCATGCTGAGAAGCCCCACTTGAATCGACTCAGGACCTACATATATACGAACTAACACCATCACTGTTATATTCAGCAATCCTGCCTTTGGGCCAAAATATAGCACGGACAGAATCAAAGGAACATAGCGGAGATCCCAGTATAAGCCATACCAAATGTACGCAAAAGTAATGCACAGCACAGAAGACACGCCCAGTACCCCTCCCATAAGCAACGGGGCATGTTTCATATGTCGATGATCCGACAAAGCGCTATATACCAGCAACGGTACAAACACAAGAAATATGTTTACGAGCAGCTTATCTACCAGCATCTCGTCTTTCCCACTTTCCAAGTGATAATGATTACATACTTCTTCTATTCTCGCTAATGCGTATCTTTTCCTTTCTATACTCCCGTATCTGATAAAAAATATAAGGCGATTCGGCAACCTATCCGAACATTGGCCCACGCCATCCGGGAAGCCGCCTCATAAGATACGGGTATCCTTTATTACAATGTCGAGAGGAGAATGGGCATGGGAGCAGAAGAAACAAGAGGCGGTTACGGTGGTTACGGCGCATTCACAAGCACAGGAACCATTTTGGTATTGTTCATTTTATTAGTTATTATCAGTAGAACGATCTTCATTTAAAACGGGTATCTGCACCCACGGCTGACGATAGCGCAAACGCACGAAAAAGGCTAATCCGCAGACAGCCCCTGCTGCTTGCGAATTAGCCTCTTCTTTGTTTCATTTGGACCAGATCACACCTCTTCCTCATCTTGTCCGTCCAACCGCCATTTTTTCGCCTGTGTACCCCGGATCAGAAATACCACAAGAGCTCCACCAACCAGCGTCAGCAGCGTAGATAGTAGATCCTCAGTTCCTTTCACCAGGAATGGGAGCCACAGGACTACAGCAGCGGGCAACATCATTCGGACGACAAAGTCCAGAAAAGACGCACGACGATGATGTGCAGGGATCGGATACAGCTGAAGCCATAACGAATCCTTGTGATACTGCCTTAGCGAAGTGATTTGTACGCCAATGAGAAATACAAAAAATAAATACACCGCAATACCGATCCAGCCTGTATGGGTGATATATATAATTAACAGACCCAAAATACCTAACCGAATAACAATACCTGCGGGTTCTGTACGTAAAAACGTCTTAAACAGCAGATAGCGATACGCTCCCTTTCTGTCCCACGGTATATTGCCCCCCAGCCAGGAAAGCCAGCGGCGCGGAGTTACTCTCTGCGTAAGGGCAGGTACATCAACGAACCAGCCTAAAGTACGCAGCACCCGAGCAGCCTGCATGCTTTCTGTCCGGATCAGCTTTTCCCAAGCTACTAACAGCTTGACCGGAAAACGCAGAACGAGCACGTAGACCACGCTGACCAATACGATAAACGGCAAGCTGTGCAGCGGAGGCTGCCACAGCCATGCGGCTACCATTAGCACAGCCAACACCCACCGAAGCAGGCGATAGCCTGCGCTGGCGCCAACCGATACGATGCGAAGCTCCTGCCAGCCGCCATAGCTGAACAGCAGCTTCAACAGCACGAACAGCAGCAGGGTCAGCAGCAACGGCTTAGGTGCGGCATCGCTGCGAATATACAGCGGCCACGCGATAATGGACAGCAGCAGCAGCCCAAATATTTTATACACCACACCCCGGATGCGGCTGGCCTTAAAATAATGCTGCATCGCATATTCCTGCGGACGCAGGAAGACAATATCCGCCGCGTTCAAATACGTGCGAAAGCTCGCATGAGCAATCGGAATAGCTACAATCAGCATGATCCAGCGGATGGGCAAATCCGGTGGAGTATGCATCAGCAGCGACGTGTACCATGCAGCAAAAGCAATCAGCGCAAAGCCGAAGACCACTGCCAGACCGCTCTGAATGACATAGCCCAGATAGGGCAGCACCTGTCCCCAGAACGCAACACGTCTTTCTTTATGCAAACGTTGCAAGTCCATGCTCATTCCCTGCCCTGTACCAGCTCATAAAATGCATCTTCCAGCGGCATGCCCGGCTTACCCGCCTGTGCTGTCACTTCATTCAGCGTACCCTGTGCAATAATGGTACCCTGATGAAGCACAATGAAACGATCACAATAATTTTCAATCGTGGACAAAATATGAGAACTGAGTAAAATGGATGAGCCTGAACGCTTCATTTCCAGCATAAAGTCAAGCAGGGAACGAATACCCAGCGGGTCCAGGCCCAAAAATGGCTCATCAATAACATACAACGGCGGTCCCGCCAAAAATGCGCACATAATCATGACTTTCTGACGCATCCCTTTGGAAAGATGCATAGACATGCTTCCGCTCTTGTCCCGCATACGGAACAGATCCAGCATCTGATTACTACGTGTGCGGAAATCCGCTTCACTGACTCCATAAGCCCTGGCGGTGAACTCCATATGCTCCATCACCGTCATTTCAGGATACAACTCTGGAGATTCGGGTACAAAAGCAATGGCTCCCTGATATTGCTCGGGATTCTCCTCCTGCTTATGTCCCTGCACGCGTATTTCTCCAGCCTGCGGTGTCATCAGACCCAAAATATGCTTCATGGTCGTACTCTTCCCGGCCCCGTTCAGACCAATCAGTCCCACCATTTCGCCTGGCTTTACATCGAGCGAAATCTGATGCAGCACCGGACGCTTGGCACTGTATCCGCCGGTCAGTCCGTTAATTTGCAATACAGGCTGTTGTTCCATGGCTTCCCCTCTTCTCCCTTATCCGTTCGGTCCTTATTCGTTCGGCTTCGACCCTTTTTCCTTCAGCCATCTTGGTGCACCCTTATTTTTACGATCACGCTCGCGCTGCGCTTTTCCTGCTTTGGACAAAGCTGCTCCCTTGCTCTTGCCTGGAGCCGAACCCATTGCGGTAGCCCTGCCGGGACGTCCGTTCTCACTACGAGCAGGCGCCTTGCTGTTTTCCGCCCTGTCAGAAATCGCTCTGGTCTCGGATGGCCTTACAGGCGCACGCTTGGCATCCGCCGGACGCGGCACCACAACACGTCCTCCATATAACGCACGCTCTGTGATGTTAATGTCCAGTTCACGGGAGAATTTGCGCATAATGAACGTTTCGCGTTCGGTAACAACGGACACAACCAGTCCTTTGCGCCCCATACGTCCTGTACGTCCTGCACGGTGAACATAGGCTTGACTGTCCGTTGCCGGATCAAAATGAATGACCATCTCCAGTCCCTCAATGTCCAGACCGCGAGCTGCCACATCGGAAGCGATCAGCACCTTGAGCTTGTCCTCCCGGAATCGGGCCAGCACGTTGCTACGCGTGACTTTATCCGCATCACCATACAGGGATGCTGTAGTCAGTCCCATATGATTGAGCTTGGCTTCAATCTCCCCGATAGCATTTGTTGTATTCACGAATACCAGCGCTTTTCTTGGATTAAAATGACGCACCAGACGACGCAGCATATCCACCTTATCCCGCTCTTCGGTTACAAAGTAATAGTGCTCCAGTCCACTGGCTGTCTTCTGATCGGGATCAATGCCGATTTCCGCGTAATCATTCATCTCACGCTTCGCCAGCGCCTGAATCTCATCATTCAGCGTTGCGGACAAAAATACCAATTGACGGTCACGCTGAGCGGTACCTAATATGTTCTTCACATCACCTGCTCCGCCGAGCTGGAACATCTGGTCCACCTCGTCGATAACAATGGTTGTAATGTTGTGCATTTTCAGTTTTTTCGCAGCAATGAGTTCCCGTACACGTCCTGGTGTGCCAACTACAAGCTGCGGATGATCCTTTAGCTTCTCGATCTGGCGTTTGATGGCTGCTCCGCCAATCAGACCAAGCACACGGATTCCGCGATGCTCTCCATAACGCTGACCCTCGCGAACAATTTGCATCGCCAGTTCCTGACTTGGAGCCAGTATCATCTTTTGTGTAGCCTTTTTCTGTGGGTCAATCGCTTGCAGCAGCGGCAGCAAATAGGCCAGTGTCTTCCCTGTACCCGTCTGCGAACGCGCCAATACATGCCTTCCCTTAATGATTTCGGGTATAGCCTGCGCCTGAACCGGCGAAGGCTGCGTAATTTCATGCTCAGCCAGTTTGGTCAACAGATCTGCCTCAATGCCAAGCGATTCAAAATTCAATGTCATGAAAAGGTCCAACCCCTATACGTAAATTCGTTACTCTCCATTATATGCGAAAATAGCCCCGTTACCAAATCACAAAAATAAAAGATGCCCCTCACCATACCCATGGCTTTTGGGACATCTTTTATTTCTTGTTCATCACACCATGACCCAGCCTGTCGGTCAGTCTGGGAGCAAGCTGATACAGCTTGAGAAAAGGAGATACCCACCGCGGCAGATTAACCTCTTCCCTACGAAGCTCTATTGCCCTTACCATGTCCTGTGCTACCTTATCCGGCTTTAGCATAAACCAGCCTACATTACGAACATATCCGCCTGAAGGATCTGCGAGCTCAAAAAATGGCGTGTCAATCGGCCCGGGGTTTATCGTCGTCACGGTCACGCCGCTCCCGCGCAGCTCTTGCCGCAGCGCATTGCTGAACCCGAGCAAAGCATGCTTCGTCGCTGTGTAGGAAGTCGATTTGGCTGTCCCGATTTTCCCGGCCATAGACGCTACATTGACAATCTGTCCGCTGCGCTGCTCTGTCATTTGCGGCAAAAACGCCTTAATGCAGCGAACAGCTCCCATGTAGTTCACGTCCATCATTCGTTCAAACTCCGTCAGGTCTGTTTCATGAAAATACTCAAATTTTCCGTAACCCGCATTATTGAGCAAAATATCGACCCGCCCGTACTGCTCCAATACTCGGGCAGCGACGGCCTCTACCTGCTCCTGACGGGTGACATCCAGTGGGATCAGTTCATGTCTGCCGCTGATTCCAGCAGACACCTGCTCCAACCGCTCCTGCGAGCGCGCTGTCAATATAGGGATCGCACCCTTGTCGCTCAACAGCCGTGCACAGAGAGCACCAATTCCGCTGGATGCCCCTGTAATGACAACCACCTTATCTTGCAATATACTCACGATCATCCCCCCATATTAAAGAACACCTTCTTCTTTAATATTAAGAGATCATCACCTGAATATCCAGCTCACCGATTCCTTCCACAGTAAGCGGAATAAAAAGGGCACGCTGAGGTACAAAAGTAGTCAAGTTTTCCGAAATCATGACTTGCGGAGGCGTGATGTCTACAACAATTCCCTGACTGGACAAAATCGTACTGGCATTACCGCTAATCATATTGCCCAATTCGGAAATCGCACTTTTTCCCATCTCGTCAATTTCAGTCAAGACAAATCCGCCCATCATCGCTGATACCATACGCAGCGCCACCTGTTCATTCAGGCCGAACACAATATTTCCGCTAAGCTGTCCGGTCATCCCGATCATAATCCAAATATGGTCATCTACCAGCTCGACATTTTTCACACCGAGATTGCCGGGTGAGGGAGAGACTTGGATCAGTTGTTCAATGACCCGTCGCGCCGACTCCAAAAAAGGATTTATCACTTCTGCCTTCACGATCATTGCGCCCCTTTACGATGGGCTTTTAGACATACAACAAAAGTCCCATTTTAATTAGAATTTTTAATTTAATTAAGGTTACAAAACGAATCGACCCTCAACAAAATACTCTCTCTATCACTTATCGACAGCTTCCCGGCAATTTTTTATAGCCAAATCACAAAAAATGTGAATAATGTCCTATATCCCACTTCCCATCAGAATTAAACTGGTTATTTTTGATGTATATCAGGACTTTAGTCTTTGTTTCCCAATATACCATATTTCACGATGCTCTGCTTTGATTCATTGCCCTTCCTGCCCGAATAACCTATAATTTAATGAAATCAAGCATATCAACGGTTTTACATATGAACAGGTGAATTGGCCAACAATACTCAGTCTATACGGCTGCGACAGAATTAAGAAAAAAGAGGAGGAACTTCATGAACATCAGTCAACTTGAAACACTTATCATGATTTCCAAAACTATGAGCTTCCGAAAAGCCGGAGAACTTCTCAATTTGACGCAGCCCGCGGTGTCTGCCCAGATCAAAAGCCTGGAGGACGAATTCAAAACCATTCTGATCGACCGCAACCAGCCCGTCACCCTGACCGACCGGGGGACTGTTTTTTTGGAGCACGCCGAGCGGATACTAGAGGTTGTCGAGGAATTACGGCAGAAATTGTACGATCTAAATGAAACGCCGCAGGGCCATATTGCACTGGGTACGACCACATCCATCGCCATTCAAATTTTACCGCGCGTGCTTTCCTACTTTCAGGATCAGTTCCCGCTCATCAAAACCTCCATTCAATCTATGGCCTCCTCCATGATCTATCAGCAGGTAGAGAACGGATTAATTGATGTGGGTATCGGCTATCTGATCGAACGTAATCCGAATTTGAGCACTTCAATTCTGTATTATGATTCCTTTGAGCTTGTCGTGTCTCCTACTCATCCACTGGCCTCCCAACCGCACGCTACCATTGAAGCCCTTCGGGAAATTCCGCTTATTCTGCTCTCACCAGATACGGTAGGAAGGAAATTCGTGGATGATGTATTTAAAAAACACCAGATTGTGCCTCACGTTGTAATCGAGTTGTCGAGCAGTGAGGAAGTCAAACGAATGGTCGAAATTAATTTGGGTGCTGCCATTATCTCCAGATTGTCGGTCACTTCCGAGCTGCGTGCAGGCTCATTAAAAATGATCCATATTCCCGAGTTGGAGGTTAGTCACCCGGTAGGAGTGATTTATAAATCCGGCCGATATCTAAACTCAGCCATGCAGCAATTTTTAAGTGATCTGAAGGGGATGCCGGAAACGAATTTTACCAGTTCTGAATAACGTAATTCGCTATGAACACCATACGAAATATAAACCTTGATTACGAAAGGAAGACAGGTTATGAAATTTGATCTGCACACCCATCATTTCCGCTGCGGTCATGCAGACGGCAACATTCGGGATTATATCGAAGCTGGCATTCAGTCAGGCTTGCAAGCGATTGGTATTTCGGACCACTCCCCTTTCCTGGGCAGCGAACAGGACCAGGCTTTTCCGAAAATTTATATGGCAAAATCGCAACTGGCCGAGTATGTAGAAGAGGTGCAACAGCTTAAAAGAGAATACGAAGGCCGCATTGACGTCTTGCTTGGATTGGAAACCGATTATTTTCCTGATTATGCGGAGCTGTATCGTTCCACGCTGGCCCCTTATCCGTTTGATTACCTCATTGGGTCGGTCCACAGCGTTGAAGGGGACAGTATTTTTAACCGTAGCCGTTGGAAAAAATTAAGTGACGCTCGCAAAATCGAAGTCAAGAAGGCCTACTATTCACTCATTCAGGAGTCTGCACGAAGCGGAATGTTCCAGATATTGGGTCATATTGACGCGATGAAGGGGAATTTCCCGGCTTTTTCAGATATTCCTGCCGATGGGGCGATTGATGAAACCTTGCGGGTGATTGCAGAATCCGGCGTGGCCATTGAAATTAACACCTCGGGTAAAACCAAGCTGAGTGGCGGGTGGTACCCTTCTTCATCTATTTTAGAAAGAGCGCATCATTTTGGCGTAGAAGTCACTTTTGGTTCAGATGCCCATAAGCCTTCACGGGTAGGCGAGGATTGGGACGAAGTGAAGGCGATGCTGAAGGATATCGGTTTCCGGGAATGGGTTTATTTCAAAGAAAAACGTAAAATTTCGGTGGCACTTTAATGGCGCTTTAAGTTGACCATACGAACGCTGTTGCAACGGGATTCTCTGGATTGTATAAGCCCTTTAAGGGTAGAATCCCATTGCAAAGGCGAACGCCTTTAACTGATAACGTTCTCTGCTAAACTCAAACTTAATCCTTCTTCATCATTGCTGGATGTCACTTGGTTTGCATACTTTTTAACTTCATCAGGCGCATTTCCCATTGCGATGCCCAGCCCTGCAAATTTCAGCATATCAATATCATTGAAATTATCGCCGATTGCCATGATTTCTTCCTTCTTTAGATTATAATGGCTGATGATCTGCTGAATTGCTTTAGATTTGGATGCATCTCCAGACATAATTTCCAGATACGTGTCTTTTGATTTGTAGATGGTTAGAGCAGTGTTGTCTTTCTTTAATACTTCCTCAAGCTGTTCGATTTGTTCAGCCGGACCCATACAGAGAATTTTATGCACTTCAGAATTTGTGTTTATGAAGGTTTTAAGGTTAGCCTGAGTAGGCTGAGCCCCTGTGATATCTTGCTCTTGAACAACCCATTCGTCTTGCGGATTTTCAACAACCCATTGATCATGGCTGTAGATGTTAATTTGAATGTTGGAAAATTTGCTTTTTACAGTCTCATAAATGCCAATAACATTCTCTGGGGGCAAGCTTTTGCTGAGAATAGTTGTGTTACTCCTACAGTCTATTACCAGGGAACCACTGTAGCAAATAATGGGTGAATTGATTTCCAATTCTTTTTGGAGTGGCAAGATTCCACTTGGCATTCTGGCAGAAACAAGGACAAATGGAATACCTAGGTTTGTTGCTTTTTGGACTGCAAGCTTGGTCTTCTCGGTTATAACATGATTTGAATTAATTAAAGTCCCGTCTATGTCACTGAAAACTGCTTTTATCTTTGTCATATTAGCCCCCCTCGAAATAATCTTTGACTGTCTTCCCTTCATTTAATAAGCCTGATCTCAATGTTATTCTCCTCAAAAATCTTTCTAAAGCTATCTGGTGGCTTTTCATTTGTAATGATCATGTCAATATCACTAAAATCAATCCCTTTATAGGAACTGATTTGATTAAATTTCCGTGAATCCGCCAACAGAATAACCTCTTTCGATCGTTTTGCTACTACATCTTTGATGACCGCGTCTTCAAGATTTGAAAAATAGATGCCATCCTTTAAAATACCAGCTGCACCCAGAAAAACTTTATCAAAGTAAATATCATTTAACTGAGATGCCACTTGAACATCGAAAAAAAAGCGATTTTCATGATTAAACTTTCCACCTAACAGGCATATATCGACCTTATTGTTGTTAGATAGAGCTTCTGCATTATCAAGGGAATGCGTATACACTGTAGAGCTTGTATTGAGATGATCACAAAGAAATTTTACTGTCGTTGAGACGTCCAGAAAGCAAAGGTCGCCTTTGTTGATATAAGAGGCAGCTATTTTTCCAATTTCATATTTATCTTCAGAAGAAGCATCAACTCTTTCCTTATATGCTTTTATTTTGTCCTTCAACTGGGGTAGAGCAATACCTCCATGAGTTCGTATCGCGGTACCTTCATCCACTAATTTAATGAAATCCCGCCGCGCAGTGTCTCTGGAAATACCGAGCATATCGCATATTTCCTGATTCGAAATCATTTTTTCTTCCTGAAGCCTTTCAAGAATTTTCACTAACCGTTCTTCTTGATAAATAAGTATCACCTCCATACATCAATTATAAGCATTATTGCACGATTTGTTAAGCGATATTAAGCATTTTTTTTGCAGGTAACATATATTTATTGCCTCATATCCTTTGCAGCCAAGATTTCGTCTTCTCTTTATAATAAAAACAAGCCCATAAGGAGTGATTCAGGAACGGGAAAAATACTGGTACTGACTCCATTCGGTATTGAGCAATCGTGGTACACATGGATACGACCAAAGCACAGTCAGAGGGGTATTCGTTTATATCCCTACATGAATGGCTTCCAGAATTGGTAACCAGCTTGAACCGTTCCTATGAATCATAGGAAGCGCCTCTGATGGCAGGTAGGGCAATAAAAACACAAAAAAAGAGGACCCGAAGCTTCGGGTCCCAGCAACATATATTATTCAAAAGGGGGTCATGTCTGTATTGTACCCGTCCTGTGTTAGAGTTGTTTTGCAGTTATATTTCATCTTTGTAACAAAATATTCCTCTTCCATTTCTACGCATAATCCCCTTGGGTAATCGAGAACACCAATACACTCGGTACCTCTCCTGAAGGATCATAGGAACGAATGCTGCGGAGCAAACGCAGCTTATTTTTGACCAGCACACGCACGGAAGCCTGGTTATCCTCTTGGCAACGACCTTCAATTCGCCTGAGCTTCAAAGATTCGAAACCAAATTTCAGCATCACTTCCACGATCTCTGTAGCCAGTCCCTGTCCCCAAAATGGACGATCTAAAATATAGCCTAGCTTCGCCTCACCCGTACCCTCATTCCACTGCTGAAACGAAGCGATACCGAGCAACTGTGAAGAGGGAAATCCCTTGGCTATCTCGGCATCATCTGATGCATCCACTCCGTTATCTGCGCGTGTATCTCCTCTATGCCATTCCACCGCAAAGTGCAGGGAATCCAGAGAATCCCCAGCTACTTTGATCTGGGCAACCAGACGCCGCATTCGTACGTAGACGGGCTTGCGAATCCGATTTACGTATCGGATTACTAAAGGATCGGACAGCATCCGCTCCAATGCAGGATAATCCTCCGCTCTTAGCTGGCGTAATCGGACACGGTGGGTGTAAAGCTCCGGCAGCCCCAAACGAAGCATTTCTTTAGTCAGCACAATGATCCCTCCTGCGGAGATAGATTGGCTTGTTGGAATGAGCGTTTTTCACACTTAATCCAGATCCTGAATTCCCCGGTAAATGCCTGTGCGCAACTCACGAATATAATACGACAGAGAAGGGACATCTGCTTCCTCCGCTTGTTTTACCGCCAGTTCTATATCGTAAGGTACGCGTACAAACTGAATGGAAAAAGGAGTAGCTTGCTCTTCTCCCAGATTTCCTTCCAGAATACAGTACGAAGCCTGAGTGACATCCAGCGGATTCCCGACGCTTCCGACATTAAATAGCGTCTTCCCCTGAAAATGCTGGATAAAGGCATTGTGTACATCTCCATAACCCACCACATCCGGAGCAAAAGCGTCCTTTTCATTCTCCTCAGCCAACGGATCAAACATAGCTAATCTTTTTTCCGGCTCATCCCAAGGCTGTACGCGGTGATACACACTTTGGGGCGAAGCATGCACCAGACGGATACGATGACCGCTCATCCCGAAATCATAGTGAAACGGTAACTGTGCCAGATACTGTACTCGCTCTTTACCCAAGCGCTCGGCTTGCCAGCTAAAATTGAGATCATCGGTAATGCTGACCAGCTCATCCCAATTCCCCCGCACGACAATTTCACAATGCTGACGGACTGCATCCAGAACCTCGCACGGGCTAGGCCCTTTGCCGATCAGATCCCCCAAACAAAATACACGGCTAATACCTCGGGAAGCAATATCCTCCAGTACCGCCTCACAGGCAGGCCAATTGCCATGAATATCTGAAATGACAGCAATACGCTCCATCTGAATCTCACTCCTTTGTCCGAGACAGCTACATCTTCTACACTACATTCAAACCTTCTTTATGTAGTTCCAGTCTATTGACCAGATTTTAGCGTAATGACACTCAGCTCCGGCCTGCACAGCACACGAATCGGCAGATGTGTCATACCAATCCCCCTGCTGACATAAAGAGGCATCCTGCTTGCTCCTACATGAAATAATCCCTGGATGTACTTGCGTCCACCCGGAGGCGGCATTAGTGCTCCGATGACAGGCAAACGCACCTGTCCTCCATGCGTATGCCCCGACAGTTGAAGATCAAAGGACATTCGGGCCGCCACGTCCGCATAATCCGGCTCATGCATCAGCAACAGCTTGCACATCTCATCAGGAAGTCCATGAACGGCACGCCGCGGATTAGGTTTTCCCATAATGCTATCCTCTAAACCCACCATTGCCACACGCTGTCCAGCGCGTTCCACAATCACATGCTCGTTTCGCAGCAACGTAAATCCAGTCTTCGGGTATAATTCCTGTACTCCGGCTGGTAAGCCTCTATAATCATGATTGCCCAAAATAGCGAATTTGCCAAGAGTGGCGTACATGGAAGCCATAATCGGAACAGCAGCCTTCATGGATATCGCATAATCATCCACAATATCGCCTGTAAAACAGAGCAAATCCGGCTCCAGTCCGGCAATCCGGTCAGCAAGCTCGCGCAGGTCCTGCTCATCCATATGAAAGCCCAAGTGCACATCACTGAAATGTACAACTCTGATACCGTCAAAAGCAGCCGGTAGACGGGGCAGAGACAAGGTGAAGCGTGTAATTTCCAAATGATTAGGCTCCCATAAGGAAGCGTATCCTCCAGCCAAAAGTGCGGTTCCCGCTGTGGCTAAAGCCGCTTTTTTCAAAAAACGGCGGCGCGAAGGATTGGCTGGCTCATTAGAAGTGGAGCGCCGCGAAGAACCGGGAGGGATTGCGGCCTCTTTGCAAGGATCATCCTGACTCTCGCGGCGGGTTTGCGGCGTCTTCTCCATATGCGTGCCCCCTTGCTATCTATTCCTCTAGCTTATTATTGAGAAATTTTCACTCCCTCGGAAGCTTTAACGATTGGTGGACAACCACTGTACCCCATAATCTACCAAATCGCGTTGCCTTGCAAAAAAGCATGAAGCCTCTCCGATGTTGACCCGTGTAAAGCACTTAGGACAATCCCGTTCAAAATCATATCCCAGCTGCTCGAAATCATCGGAGGTAATATTATAATCCTCATAAGTGACCCACACTTTGGCTCCATCCACTATTATGGGGGCTTGATGGGTGATTTTTTCACGTCCGTTGTACGTTGCTCGATATTCCGCCAAATGCAAAGACGTATTGCTGTCATGTCGGCAGCCCAGGAGCAGCACGCAGGCATCTGCCTCGTACAGCTTCGCCAGCGGCGAATGCTCACCCAGTCCATAGTCGAGCTGGTGATCTGCCAGTAATTCCGAAGCTGCAGGTCCACGCGCCGCCAAGGAAACATGCGGATGCCTGCTACGCTCTGTTCCCGGTAGACCGCGGAACGTTTCTACAATGACCCCCATGCCCCCGGTCAGCGTCCAAGTCGGATCATAAGCGGGCATTTCCTCGCGTACAAGTTCCCACCATGACTCATCCAAAGGCGGGTTCATCCAGGTCGACGGATCAGTCAAGTCATGAGACTGTGTCGGCATGACCAGCGTTCCTTCCGGGCCAATCGCTTCCGTCAATGCCGCAAGAATGGCGGAGGCCCCGCCTGGAACAAAGCGTCCGAAGCTGCGCATCGACGAATGAACAAGCAGCGTCATACCGCTGCGAACCCCCAGCTCCTTTAATCCTTTCATTACATCCGACCTGGTAACGGGTCGATTCGTTATCATTTGCACAGTCACCTGTCCAGCCTCCATTTCTCCAAAAACGATACACAATACCATAATTATACCATAAGTGCTATACTACTCTCCTCCCTCATGCTCCCTCCATCTCTTATGAACACAAAAACAGGCTTTCTCCGATGGGAAAAAGCCTGTTTTGATTTGAATGACATATTACTGGTCGGGCTATACAGTCAGCCAACGCTTGAACATATGTTTTGTCGTTTGCTTGTTCATTTCAGCAATGGAGGTTGTCAATGGAATGCCTTTCGGGCAAGAACGTACGCAGTTTTGTGAATTACCACAGCCCTCCAGCCCATCGTCTGTCATCAATGCATCCAGCCGCTCCTCCTGATTCATTTCCCCTGTCGGGTGGCTGTTAAACAGGCGAACCTGAGATATCGCCGCAGGTCCAATGAACGTTGTCTTCTCGTTGACATTTGGGCAAGCCTCCAGGCAAACCCCACAGGTCATGCATTTGGACAGTTCATACGCCCATTGACGCTTTTTCTCCGCCATTCTGGGACCAGGGCCCAGATCGTAGGTGCCGTCAATCGGAATCCATGCTTTGACCTTCTTGAGTGCGTTAAACATCCGGCTGCGGTCGATGATCAAATCCCGCACAACCGGGAATGTGCTCATCGGTGCAATCGTAATCGGCTGCTCCAGCTTATCTACAAGCGCGGCACAGGCCTGACGCGGCTTGCCGTTAATTACCATGGAGCAGGCTCCGCATACTTCCTCCAGACAGTTCGACTCCCAGCATACCGGGGCGGTCTCTTTGCCATGGCTGTCTACCGGGTTGCGCTGAATTTCCATCAGTGCGCTAATCACATTCATGCCCGGGCGATAAGGTAATTCGAATTCTTCCGTATAGGAATTGGAGTTAGGATCATTCTGACGGGTCACAACGAACTTCACTGTTTTATTCGATTTCACTGCTTGCTCCGACATCTAAAATACACTCCCTTCTATTTATTTGTTCTTGGAATAATCCCGAATACGCGGCTTGATCAGTGAGACGTCAACCGGTTCATACGAAATTTGTGGTCCTTCCGGTGTCCATTCCGCAATGGTTGTTTTCAGGAACTCCTCATCGTTACGATCCGGGAAGTCCGGCTTGTAGTGAGCCCCACGGCTTTCGTTGCGCAGCAGCGCCCCCTTGGTCATCGCTTCAGCCAGCTCCATCATATTCCACAGCTGGCGTGTAAAGGCCGCACCCGCATTGTTCCAGCGTGAAGCATCATTGATGTTAATGTTGGCATAACGCTCCTTCAGCTCTTTGATCTTTTGGATTGTAGCTTCCAGCTTGTCGTTATAACGAACCACCGTCATATTGTTCGTCATCCACTCACCCAGCTCTTTATGAAGGACATAGGCATTTTCTTTCCCGTTCATATGCAAAATACGCTCGTACTTCTCCGACTGCTGTTTTACCGCCGCATCGAACACGGAGGAAGCTACATCCTGTGCGGACTTTTTGATGCCCTTAATGTATTCCACAGCCTTCGGTCCAGCCACCATCCCGCCGTAAATAGCTGACAACAACGAATTTGCGCCCAAACGGTTCGCTCCGTGATATTGGAATTCACATTCTCCAGCGGCAAACAGCCCCGGTATATTCGTCATCTGATTGTAATCGACCCACATGCCGCCCATTGAATAATGCACAGCCGGGAAAATTTTCATCGGGATTTTACGCGGATCGTCACCGACGAATTTTTCATAAATTTCAATAATACCGCCCAGCTTCACGTCCAGCTCTTTCGGGTCCTTGTGGGACAAATCGAGATATACCATATTCTCGCCATTAATGCCGAGCCCTTCATCGACGCATACGCTGAATATTTCACGTGTCGCAATATCGCGTGGAACCAGATTTCCATAAGCCGGATACTTTTCCTCGAGGAAATACCACGGCTTGCCGTCTTTGTACGTCCAAATACGGCCACCCTCTCCCCGTGCCGACTCAGACATCAGACGCAGCTTGTCATCGCCCGGTATAGCCGTCGGATGAATCTGGATAAATTCACCATTCGCATAGCGTACACCCTGCTGATACACCGCACCGGCAGCCGTGCCGGTATTAATCACGGAATTCGTGGTTTTGCCGAAAATAATGCCGGGACCACCCGATGCCAAAATAACGGCATCCGCCGCAAAAGTTTTCACTTCCATCGTGCGTAAATCCTGCGCACAAATGCCTCGACAGATCCCTTCATCATCCAGTACCGCCTGTAAAAACTCCCAGTTTTCATATTTGGTCACCAAGCCCTCGGATTCCCAGCGCCGAACTTGCTCATCCAGAGCATACAGAAGCTGCTGGCCGGTCGTTGCTCCAGCAAAGGCTGTCCGATGATGCTGAGTACCGCCAAAGCGACGAAAATCCAGCAATCCTTCCGGTGTCCGGTTAAACATGACACCCATACGGTCCATGAGATGGATAATCCCCGGAGCCGCTTCACACATTGCTTTTACCGGGGGCTGGTTGGCCAGAAAATCCCCGCCATAGACCGAATCATCAAAATGAATCCAGGGTGAGTCTCCCTCGCCCTTGGTATTCACTGCCCCGTTGATGCCGCCTTGAGCACAAACGGAGTGGGATCTTTTTACCGGAACCAAAGAAAATAAATGAACGTGAACTCCTGCCTCTGCCGCCTTGATCGTAGCCATCAGACCCGCCAGACCGCCGCCCACGACAATAATGTTGGATGCTGCCATTTCTGCTCACTCCTTTTTTTCAGGATTTTAGCCAAATCCTCTCTTACGATTGGAAATAGCATCTGCAAACGATGTAATGCAAATGATATATCATGTGAATTCGTTTTTTACAGTAGCTGTTGAATAGCGCTGCATTGCACCAAAGCGGTGGCCGTTTCCTGGAATTCCGCGCTGCGGAATGCCAACAGGGAAGCGATGAAACCGATAGACACCACCACGAACAGGGTCATGCAAATATAGGAGGATACCTTTTGCGCACGCGGTCCCACTGTGATCCCCCAACTGACCATAAATGCCCACAGTCCGTTAGCAAAGTGAAAGGATGCCGACACAACGCTGATTAAATACAAAATAAAATAAACCGGGTTCGTTACAATGCCATGCATTACACCGCCCAGTTCCTCATGTGTTACATTGCCCAGTGCCACCTGGATGCGCGTGTCAAACACGTGCCAGATAATGAACACGAACGTAATAACGCCGGAAATACGCTGGAACAGAAAGCGCCAGTTGCGCGAATAGCCAAAATTTTTGACATTCGGATCAGCCTGGTAAGCGATATACAAGCCATAAATTCCGTGGAATAGCAATGGCAAGTAAATGAATAATGTTTCAAGCACAATCATCAGCGGCAAACCATTCAGGAAGGCCACGCTGCGGTTGAACCCTTCCTTCCCGCTCTCCACTGCAGTGAAGTTCGTCACCAAATGCTCAACAAAAAAAAGAGCCAGCGGAATGACGCCAAGAAGTGAATGCAGCTTTCTGGAATAAAATCCTCTCATCTAGGTAATGCTCCCTTCTCCTAATAATAGCGTTTTCAATAGTAATATAACATATAAAATGACAGATCCCGACAGGAAATGTCCAACAAGGTGCCCCTTAAAAGGAAAAACTAAAGTGTGAACATCTTGTGTCGCTTTTATGTTACTCCTTTTCGGCTTATAATGGAATTGCAATATACGTATTAATTATTATGTCTTTTTTGCATATAGAGAGGAAGTGGATGATATGTTTGAGGATTTGAACGCCTTTGCCGTCATTGTGGAGCAATCCAGCTTGAATAAAGCCTCCAAACTGCTTAATCTCTCCCAGCCTGCCCTGTCCCGTAAAATCGCCAAGCTGGAGGAAGAACTGGGTGTACTGCTCTTTGATCGAAGGGGCAAACGGCTCGAAATTACGTCAACAGGACGGTTTGTATATACCTTCGCGCTGGAGCAGCGGCAACGACAGCTCCGCTTTTTGCAAAAGCTGTCCCGGCACAAGAACGAAGCCCAGAGCATGCTCACCCTGGGTGCAAGTCTCACGACACTCCAAACGACGCTGCCCACCCTCGTTGAAGCTTTCATGAGCAAGCATCCCCAAACCGAGCTGAAGCTGCTCACAGGCAAAACCCATGAAATCGTCGCTTTTGTACGCGACAAAAAAGCAGACGCCGGGGTTGTCGGGTCTGCCATTCATGAGGCCGGGCTGCGTTGCATTCCGCTATTTGATGATCACTTGGAGCTGGTCGTTCCGATCGGACATGAATTAACAGCCAGAGCAGGAACGGTCTCAATGAAAGACCTGCAAGGATTGCCGATGATTATTTTTTCCAAAGGAACCTGGTATCGCAGCTTGACAGATGACTTGTTCCAGCGCAGCGGCATTATGCCCGATATCCGGATGGAAATCGACTCCTTCGAGGCCATTGTACGCTTGCTTCCAACCTGTAAGGCTTCGGCGTTGCTGCCCAAATCCTATTTGCGCAGCGAACTGCTGCGGGATAATGGACTCACTGCGCTGTACTTGCCCGACTTGAAGGAGACACGCCGAACGACCTCTCTCATTTATTCGGAGACGGCAGATCTCAGCTCGACAGCGCGAAGCTGGATTAGTGAGACACGTGCCTCATTTGCAGGCTATCGTATGGTGTAGTAGGGCTAGCCCTCTTCATTGACGTTAACGACCTCATCCTCGAAGCGGGCGATATTGTCATTGGAACCGATGATGACCATAATATCGCCTGCTTTTAGCCGATCCATAGCCGTTGGTGCAATGAGAATACCGTTAGCCGTATGAAGCGCTACAATACTGCAGCCAAAGCGGGTACGGGCATTCAGCTCTGATAACGTTTTACCATTGAGACATCCAGGTACATTGAGCTCCACAATGCTGTATTCTTTGGATAACTCCAAATAGTCGAGCAAATTAGGCGTAACCAGCTGGTGGGCCACTCGTATCCCCATATCCCGTTCAGGATAAATGACGCGATCTACACCGAGCTTTTCCAACGCCCGTCCGTGCAGAATAGATATAGCTTTCGCTACGACTTTTCTCACACCCAGCTCCTTCAGCAATATGGCGGTCAGAATGCTTACCTGAATGTCATCTCCAATAGCAACAATACCGCAATCGAAATTACGGATACCCAGTGACCGCAAAGAATCCTCATCGGTAGCATCGGCTACGACAGTATGCGTCAGCATCTCACTCATACTGTCTACAACGTCCTCGTTCCGGTCGATGCCAAGTACCTCGCACCCCATGTCCACCAATTGCAAAGCCAGGCTTGAGCCAAATCGTCCCAAGCCAATAACTACAAACTGCTGCGTTTTCATATTACTCGAAAACTCCCTTATCCTATAATCATTTTGCCTTCCGGATGCCGGTATAATTCCTTACCCTTTTTGGGGCCCAGTGCATAAGCCAGCGTGAGCGGGCCGAGTCGGCCTGCAAACATCGTCAGGGTAATGATCAGCTTACCGATAACTGTCAAATCAGGTGTAAGCCCCATCGACAGTCCCACCGTTCCAAAGGCAGACACTGTTTCGAACAAAATCATCAGAAAATGATGATCTTCGGTTGCCGATAAAATCATCGTTACCCCGATCACGAACAACAGCCCCAGCAAAGTTATGGTCAAAGCTTTGTAAATTCGTGCTTGTGCAAGCCGATACTTGAACAATACAATATCTTCCCGGCCTCGCAGCATGGAAAACACTGCTCCAATGAGCAGCGCAAACGTTGTCGTCTTAATCCCGCCCCCAGTTGAGCCAGGGGAAGCCCCTATGAACATTAATATAATGATGAAAAATTGCGTAGCCTGCCGCAAGCCTGCGATGTCCAGCGTATTAGCACCAGCGGTACGAGGGGTTACCGACTGGAATAATGATCCCAGTAGCTTGCCTCCCCAATTCAACGAGCCTAATGTTTTCGGATTCGTAAACTCAAAAACAAAGATGACGAGGGTACCGACTATAATCAGTACAGCGGTCATGCTAAGTACGACCTTGGTATGCAAGGACAGTCTCTTGCGTTTGCGATATTCTGCCAGATCCGACATCACCACAAAGCCAATGCCTCCCGAGATAATCAAAAACATAGCTGTAAAATTAACAACGGGATCATATACATAACCTGTCAGGCTGCAAAAGTGACCGAATAAATCAAACCCAGCATTGTTAAACATGGAAATCGCATGCCAGATTCCAAAATAAATCGCCCTGCCTACAGGCATATCAAAAGACCAGCGAACGGCAAATATCGTAGCGCACACGCCCTCAATGACCAGCGAATACAATAAAACTTTACGGATCAAGCCGACGATTCCCTCTACAGAGGTCTGATTCATCGCTTCCTGCAAAATGAGGCGCTCCCGCAAAGAGATGCGACGCTTGAACACCAGCGCGATCAGGGTCGCCATGGTCATAAAACCAAGACCGCCGACCTGAATGAGCGCAACGATCACCACCTGACCAAAGGTCGTAAAAAAGGTCCCCGTGTCCTTAACAACAAGCCCTGTGACACAGGTCGCAGAGGCCGCTGTAAATAAAGCGTCTACAAACGCAAGCGGCTTCCCCGTTGTATTTGAAAAGGGTAGCATTAACAATAAACTGCCTATCAGTATGATAACGGCAAAGCCTGCAACAAATATCTGTGGTGGAGAAAGCCGAAACCATCTTGCATTGGGGTCCATGAAATCATCACTTCTCCTACTTGGTGAATTATGAGCATGGAGATCGCTCCGGGTGCAGATTGTTCCTCCGCTACTGCCAGCTCATAAAATCACCAATCTCTATTCAGTTTCTTTTAGAGAAAACAGAAAAGTATCCGCAAAGCGGGATACTTTTGCCTTTCAATACTCACTACTTCATACCTCACTACCTTATGAAACGTTTGGTGACTTTAAGGCGGGCAGCAGCGCAGCGGTCCATTTGAATCTGGAGAAGCGGTAGCGCTCGCCTTTGCCTCTGAATTTTAACCTTATCAAGGTAAAGAAAATCAAAAAATTCAGGGGCAACAGCGATCGGAAGATCAAATGGAACGCGGAGCGGTCCTTAACTCAGCAAACTTTTACTCACACTTATACACACAAAAAAAGACACCGGAAAACCGAGTGCCTGACTGGGTTCCTGTTCACAGCCTACGAGGTTAGCTGACGGATTCGGGCAGTACAGTATGCCCTATTCACACGTCCGGTGCAAGACCGGCTGTAAAATTCACCCCAGTAACATGGTTCCCCCGTTTTCCTATGGAAATTCGGCTCAAATGTATAGCGTTACCTATTGTTTTATAGGCATTGCCTCAAGATTATAATCCTTCTGTATCCAGATCACAAAACCGATTTCGTCGAAAAAACGTTAATTTGGCTTTATTTTGCGAATAGGTAGCGTTTAATCGCAGTTTATCTTATTTTATTGAAACTTTAGGATGCTTTCACTCCATTTTCATGAATATCACAGCTGTGTTGGCGGGAACCTGTGCAGTATGGTATCTTTAATGGATGCTTACTTATTTACATATTAAGGAGGAAACTCATGAATCCTATCGGGAAACCGGTCGTGCTCTCGGCCAATTTCAAAAGATTAGGCTTGTTGGGCGGGATTGGCCTGGTTTGCTTTTTTATCTTTCAATTGCTTATTCCCGCGCTTAGCAATCCAAGTTCGGAATCATTGATGAACACAGCGACGATCAGCAAACAAGAAGCGGTTATACACGCATTAGAATTCGCCCGCTCCGAGCTGAGCTATACGGAATCACCGTCAGAAAAGCCTGTCGTCACCTATCAGGCAGAAACGGATTTGTACGGTTATTTATCCAGAGAAAAACTGCTTCAACAGTACGACCGTACATGGAAAAAAAGCTACCCTTATGAAACTTTTCGAGTCGATCTTGCTGATCCTTCTACGAAGGGCAAATTGCAAATTCATGTGGATTTATCGACCGGGAAAGTTGTTAGCTTTAAACGAGTGACCTCCAGTACCAATTACACACAAGCCGATATTTCTACGGATAAGCAAGCTCGCAGCAGGCTGATACGTGTGGCTGAGGGCGACATGACGCTTGAAGCAAAAGAGCAAGCGGCGTCCGTATGGGTCAAACGCTTTGGCTTTAAGCCATCGGACTTGAAGCTCGCAACCAGCGAAGGGGAGGGGGGATTAAGCTATACTGTAGTCGGTAAACAAATCGGCTCCTCGGTACTTACACTGGCGTTTACTTTTGAAGACGGGGATGTTCGCTCGTTCACACAGAGCTTTTCTGCTCCATCGTCCTATACCGATTATGTCAACAAGCAAACGTACTGGGCGAACTGGATGACCTATGCGGGTTATGCCTTGTTTAGCTTAGTATTGGGCATACTCGCGATCGTGTACGCATCACTCACACGGCGCCATACTTCCTTCGTACGCGGTATTGTTCTGTCCGTTGTGTATTTTGTTGCTACCATAGCGGGGACGTTGAACATGCTGCCTTTATTACAAGCAGAAGCAGGCAGTAAGGGAATGCTTATATTTCTGATGATTTTCCAGATTGGTGTTTCCCTCGCTATGGCCGTAGCACTCTACTTCTCCCTGGTCGGCGGTGACGGACTCATGCGTCAGGTTGGACTGAATGCATGGCCACGTGCCAAAGAGCCGGGCTACGGGCTGTATGTGCTTCGCAGTATGTATGTCGGCTACTTGTGGGCCTTTATATTGCTCGGAGTACAATCCATTTTGTTCTTTGTGCTGGAACGCACACTCAATACGTTCTCCACAACAGATGCCACGCAATCTCCTTACAACATGGCTTATCCGTGGCTGCTGCCGATTATGGCTTGGATGGCAGGTATTGGAGAGGAGGCCGTATATCGTCTGTTCGGTATTCCAATGGTGAAAAAAATAGTGAGAAACACTTTTGTCGCTTGCCTGATCACCACGCTCATATGGGCACTGGGACATACACTGTATCCAATCTATCCGGTGATTTCCAGACCGATTGAGCTGACCTTCATCGGATTGTTGTTCAGCTTTGTGTTCCTGCGTTACGGCTTTATCGCCGCCATGTTCAGCCACGTTATTTTTGACAGCATTCTCATGGGCTTTAGTGTGATGAGTTTGGGAGATACCGTGAACCTGAGCGCAGGTTTGTTCTGGATCTTACTTCCAGCCATTGTGGGTTACGTTATTTACTGGTTTAGTCCAAAAAAGCCTAATCGAATCATGTTTGAGCCTGTGAAAAAAGAGGAGCCGTATTCTACGACTCCTCCTCCCGAAGGGCAGCTATAATTTGACGCGCAAGCTTATCACCAATAGAGAGAGGCCGGAAGTCTTCGACGCTGGCCTCTCTTATTTTTTTAAGGGACCCAAAATGCTTCAGCAGCAGCTTGCGCCGCTTCTCGCCAATGCCCGGAATGGAGTCCAGACGGGACGTTACCATTGATTTGCCACGTTGCTCCCGGTGGAATGTAATCGCAAAACGGTGAACCTCGTCCTGAATCCGTTGCAGCAGATAAAATTCTTCGCTATTACGTGCTAATTTCACAGCCTCATTGGATTCTCCCACCAGTAGCTGGGAAGTTCTATGCTTAGCATCCTTCACGAGACCACACACCGGAATGAATAAACCCAGCTCATTTTCCAGCACATCGGTCGCTGCCTTAATTTGCCCACGTCCACCATCGACAACAATCAGATCGGGACGCTCCAGATTCTCCTTCAGCACACGTTCATATCGGCGCCGAATAACCTCACGCATCGTTTCATAGTCATCTGGCCCCTGCACAGAACGGATTTTATATTTCCGATACTCTTTTTTGGCAGGCTTGCCGTCAATAAACACAATCATGGCCGATACAGGGTCAGAGCCTTGTATGTTGGAGTTATCAAATGCCTCCACCCGGTGCAAGCGATCCAGTCCAATCGCACGTCCCAGATTGCTTGCAGCCTTGGTTGTCCGCTCCTCGTCGCGTTCAATCAGCTTGAACTTCTCATCCAAAGCGACACGTGCATTTTCCGTTGCCATCTCCGTCATTTGTTTCTTTAGCCCACGCTGTGGTACATACACCTTTACATCCAGCCATTCAGCCAGAGCAAGAGCCGCCGTAGCCGGTTCCTCGAGTCCACCGGAAAGTTGGGCTTCTATTTCTGGATGTGCTGCCTCCGCATAAGAAGCTCGTTCTTCAGCCACCAGCAATGTGTCGGCAGAATTCTCTGCATTCTGTGCAGCCTGTTCCGTCTGCCTTACCAGCTTGGGTGTATCCGGCAGCAAAATTTCCTGTGGTACTGCGGGATTATCACTGTAATATTGCGTCACATAGGACATAAAATCGCTGTAAGCCTCGCCGTAGAAAGGAAAAGTCGACATATGCCGTTCGATCATTTTACCCTTGCGAACATATAGAATCTGCACACACATCCAGCCCTTGTCTACCGAAAACCCAAACACATCGCGATCCTTGGCATCAGAGGTTGTAATTTTCTGCTTTTCCATCATGGCGTCAATACTGATAATTTGATCCCGCAGCTCCTTGGCACGCTCAAAGTACAGCTCCTCTGCGGCCTCCTGCATTTTACGCTGAAGATCTTTTTTAATTTCCTCATGTCCCCCGCTCAAAAAGGAACCGATCTCCTGACCAATCTGGTCATACGTTTCCTTATCGACCTCTTTCACACAAGGTCCCAAGCATTGATGCATGTGATAATACAGGCATACTTCCTTGGGCATCACACCGCACTTGCGTAAAGGATACATGCGATCCAGCAGCTTCTTCGTCTGATGTGCCGCGTAGGAGTTGGGATAAGGTCCAAAATACTTTGCTTTATCTTTCAGAACGCGTCGGGTCACCTCCAGCTTGGGGTGGGCCTCGTTCGTAATTTTCAAATACGGAAAGGTTTTATCATCCTTCAGCAGCACGTTATAGCGTGGCTGATACTTTTTAATCAGGTTGCACTCCAGAATGAGCGCCTCCATATTACTGGCTGTTACGATATATTCAAAATCACGGATGTCGGCAACCAGTCGCTGCGTCTTGCCGTTATGGCTACCTGTAAAATAGGAACGGACCCGGTTTTTCAGCACTTTGGCCTTGCCGACATAAATGATGGTGCCTTCGCCGTTCTTCATCAGATAACACCCCGATGCATCCGGCAGTAATGCTAATTTATGCCGTATGTTCTCCAGCGCCTTCTCCTGATCGTGCAAGTCCTCCGCATAAGATTTCATCTGCCCGGTTCCTCCTTCCATTCTTAAATGACTTCTAACTACGTTATAATTATACAGGAATAATACACAAAAACGCCCCCGGTATATTCAACCGGAGGCATTGACCATTCATGCCGCTCCCAGACCCCCGCAGGAGCATGGGTCACGTGCAATGATTATTGGTGTTTGGTAAGCATGTTTTTCAGCGCTTCTTTTGAGTTCAGACCTACAACTTTATCAACAGGCTGTCCGTCTTTGAAGACGATCAGGGTAGGAATGCTCATAACACCGAAACGGGAAGCAGACTCTGGATTTTCATCCACGTTCACTTTCGCGATTTTGACGCTATCGCCAACCTCTGTGGACAGATCCTCCAGAATAGGAGCGATCATTTTGCAAGGACCGCACCATGGCGCCCAAAAATCAACCAAAACGGTTCCTGTGCCTTCGACTTCTGCGTTGAAGGATTGATCGGACACGTTAACAATTGCCATTGTATGTTCCTCCTTTATAGAAAAGTCAAGATTATTATAACCTGTAATGTCTTTTTCGACACCTTTTAAGTATATCACAATAGTTTTTTAATTGTAAGATATCAAAATAGCGGACAGATGTCCCCTTACCCGCGCTGGTTTTTCCCCTTCACAGCAATGACATCTACAAAAGGACGAATCCGGTCCATTAAACGTTGTCCCTTGTACATTTCCTCTCCATCCTTGCTCGTAAAGCTGAGATGCTTCTCCAGTCCTTCCAACGTATAATTGGAGGTATAGAAAGTAGGCTTGCGGTTCATTCGGTAATTCAAAATAGAGCCCATTACATGATCCCGTACCCAAGGGCTTAAATTTTCCGCTCCAATATCGTCAAATACGAGCAGGTCACAATTTTTTAGCATTTCAGTCGTTTCCTTCAATCTCTGCCCATCCTGAAACATGGACTTTAAGTCCTCTACAAAATCAGGCATATACACGATCACACCGTTCAGCCCGAGCAAAGCCAGCTCGTGCAATAAGTATCCCATTAAGAAGGTTTTTCCCGTACCAAACGTACCTTCGAGATATAGTCCTTTTTTTAATAAACCCTGACTCTTGGTTTCTTCAATATAACGGAATACCTGATTAACAGCAGGCACTCGTTGCAAATCCTTGCGCGCAATTTCAACAGCATTATATCCTTCCAACAGTGCGCGCTCGTCCACATAAAAGCTTTTAATTCGCTGACGCACCCGTTGTTCATGCTGGGAAGCAACCAGCTTGGCGCACGGGGTGCGAATGTCCACGATTTCCGCTGTTCCATTCGGATATTCTACACCCAGCTTGCAAAAGTGACCCTGAAAATCGTTAGGACACCGTTCCAGCCCCGGGCAATTGTCACAATTTCGACGATCCCGGGCATACTGAAAGAGCATGCTCATATTGAGTCGCAATTGCGCTTCATCCACATCAGGATGCGCATTGCAAAATTCCCGCACCAGTGGATCATTGAGTACCTGATCGGCCACATTGCGCGTGCGCTGGCGGAACGAAGGGTTCTGCATCTGCTGTAACAAATCGCCCAGTGATTCCAAGAACACTCCTCCTTTCTAAAATGTGCGGAGTTATGGAGGGGGAGACGCTTCGCGTGCAGATTGTTCTTCCGATTGCTGTTATCCCCGGATTTTTCCTATTGAAATAGGGATTTAAAGGTTAAAATCCGGGGATAAAGGCAAACGCTTCGCTTCTTCAGAACAATTCTGCCCGCTCCGCTGCCGACCGCCATAAAGTCGACACATATTTGAATTGGCTTCGCTTAATAAGTTAAGGACTAAAAACTTAACACCTTAAAATCCACTACACCTTCTTCTGTTTACCCGATTGCATACGTTCGGCCAGCCGCAGCAGTTCATCCAGTTCTTCCTCGGATACGGATTCCTCGGAAGGCTGATCCTGTACGATCGGAATGGATGGCTTGGCAGAGCCATTATTTTTGCCATATGAGCGGGTGCGGCCGCCGGAAGTAGAAGCAGCGGACTGTTTTCCCTTTACCTTGGCTTGATCCCGTATATATTGAACGGCTTTTTCATAAGTATTTACCTGCTTTAGCAGCATGTTGGATGCAACGGCCTCGACAAAATTACGGTTGATCCGCTGATCACTCCCCGACACGAGCAGGGACATCAAGTAATGAATAAGTACGTTGATGACTTCACCGGGCAGCTTATAGCTGATATCAATTTTTTCGAATATATCCAGCAGGTTGCCGGGAACTGTGCCGGGAAAAAAGGTTTGCAGCAAACGGCGATAAGGCTCGTTGCGCAACATCATATTATATTGATGAATGTCACACTTGGCTGTGAACTGTGGTGGCACCTCCACATAAAACTCCATTTCAACCGCCTGCTCTGCGGGCGGCTCTTCAGGTATAGAAGCTTCCCTCTGACGTAAAGCAACCACCTTGGCAGCCTGCACCTGCTGTTCCTCCTGCCGCTTCCGATCCTGTCTGGATTGTTGGCTAGCCCGAAGCTGAAGCTCGTCCAGCAGTAAATCGCCAGCTTCGGTAAAAATACCGTCCTCATCCAGCAAGCGGCTGATGTCCTGTACCGATAGACCAAATTTGCGGACAACGTAATTCACCATGCCTAACTGCTCATGCTCAAAACGCAGACGCTCCACGTGCTTGCGATTGACAGACTCACGCGGAAAGCGAAGAATGATGTCTGCATAGTTCAGCGCTTCTTCCGTTTCTGACATCAATGCCCCAGTCTGACGGCCTGTCGACACTTCAGACAGCGCCTGCTCCAGCTCATAATCTATAACATGGGTGTTTAGTTCAAACAGCTCATAAAACGGAACCGAAATATTCTCTTTATTATAGGAAGATTGCGACCACTCGCTAGATTCTCTGCTCCATAACGACTCTCTCAGAGAAAGCACCGCAAACTTACCGATTTTGTCTCTCAACAAAAGGGTAAGATGCTGCGTTCTGAAAAATTCGGCAGGTGCAAGCGGCGGCTGCATCTCATATTCATACATATAGTCGTCCGTTTCCGGTGCATACAGCCTAGACGTCTGTAGCAGACCGACAGCCTCCAGCTTGGAGGTCTGTTCAATCAAATACTTGCGTCCCTTCTCACTCGGCTCCAGTCCCAGTGTCAAAAAAAGACGACGCTGCTGCTCCAGCGGCGAATAACCGATCTGTCCGGCTGGCACATGCTGGAACAACAGTCGATATAGACTGACCGCAAATGCACCTACCATCGGCTGATAGACGCTTCCCAGCATCAATTCATCCAGTGCGCTCAAGCCAAATTCCCGATAAACGCAGTAGCGGTGGTTCTCAGTATAGTGCAGCAGGTTTTTCATCCGCATCCCAATATTCTTCCTTTCCTGACATAACGGTCTCCAAGATGTTTTTCTATTCTATCATACTTGCCCTCTACTGGGACCAACAAAATAAGGGCAATTGTTCTCCATTTTGGCAGCCGTATTCGTCTGTGTTCTCCTTTTTTCGTGAATACTAACTATTTTATGACTTTGTGACCTGCATCACGGCAAAAATAAAATTCTTCACACTTCTTTCATTGGTGAAAAGCTTTGCTTTGAGCTACAATAGAATGGTTAAGCATTACCGATTTGGATACCAACAAAATAGATTGAAGCACACATCTTTCGGCTGTGCCGATTATCATTTACAGATTGCAAAGGAGTGTAGATCGTGAATCAACATCAACCTCAACAAACCCCGGCAACACCTAACGAAGTAACCTCCACACTGGAAGGCTGGTATGCGCTTCACGATTTCCGGTCCATCAACTGGACGGAATGGAAAACGGCAGACGATGAGGAACGCGCTGGAGCGTTGGACGAGCTTCAAGAATTTATGAATGAATGGAACGTGACCGAAGAAGCGGGTCTGGGTAGCTCTGCTGTCTATACGATCGTTGGACAAAAAGCGGATTTCGTTATGATGCATCTGCGTGAAACGCTGGAAGACCTCAATAAGCTGGAAAACGATTTTAATAAAACAACCTTCGCCAAATATACAACTAAAACCTACTCATATGTGAGCGTAGTAGAACTGAGCAACTATTTGAGCAAGGATGAAGATCCAATGCAAAATCCGCAAATCGTCGCTCGCTTGAAGCCTGTTTTGAACAAGGCCCGTTATATTTGTTTCTATCCGATGAACAAAAAACGTGATCTGAACGACAACTGGTACATGCTTTCAATGGACGAGCGCCGCACCCTGATGCGCAGCCACGGTTTGATCGGACGCAGTTATGCTGGCAAGGTGAAGCAAATCATTTCCGGTTCCGTTGGCTTTGACGATTGGGAATGGGGGGTAACGCTGTTCTCCGACGACGCCCTTCAATTCAAAAAGCTAATCTACGAAATGCGTTTTGACGAAGTTAGTGCCCGTTACGGGGAATTTGGCTCCTTCTATGTAGGCAGTGTGTTGAACGAAGAAACATTCGAAGACATGCTGAAGCTGTAAAGCATAAACGTCGAAACCATTTTGCAACACCCAATCAAGGATTTCGTGAATTCCCGCTTTCGGGACACGGAATCCTTTTTTATCAACCTCAAAGCCATGAAAGAAGAGAATAGGCCCCCTCACGGGCGCCTCAAAATTTATATTTGTATTATTAACAAGATAGCAACCCAAGTGATTATAGCTGTGATTATTATAGCACAGGCTCCACCACTGCAGATGTATCCTCGCTTTTTGCCAGCTTTCTTTTCTCCAGAGCGATCTGAATAAAAATAACAAGCAACAGACCACTTAACAAGATCAAAAAGCCGCCAAGCTGAGGAATAAAATATTTCAGGCTTCCCCCTTTAAATCCCAGTCCTCTCAAAAACTTGAAATGCCAGGTCAATGGGAGAATATTACTAACATATTGCAGCGATGTAGGCAGCATAGCTACTGGCAATTGAGCACCGCTGAGCAAGAACGAAGGCATTAAAATCAGTATGAGACGCGAAGAGGCTTTTCCCGGATTCGCTGCACTCCACCCCAAAGCCATCGCAAACAAGCTCAGACTAATCGTGTACAGTAGAAACGGAATACTGATCTGCCATACATTCGCTTCAAACCGAAGTCCGCCAATCTGCTTGAGCAAACCAATGGACAAGTAAAAGGACACACATGCTACTAACGCATATGGTAGCACCCTTAGAATCAAACCGGATGAATGCTGTAGCTCTTCTTTTAATCTGCCTTGCTCCCGTAAACGCGGGACAATGGTCAGTGCAGCAGCACCCATCAGTGAAATCATGACCGTATTCATGAATCCTATAACCGAAGTCATCAATGTAGCATTGGTGGGATTATACAGCAGACGCTGCTGGAGTAGCATGTTGGAAGTAAGACCTGTTACCTGGCTGTCACTCATCCCCATGCCCTTCAAACCACCACCAGCCAGTGTTGCATTCTCCGTGGCAATGATCTCTGTGACCGCCGAACGCAGATTCCCTGTGGCCTGACCTACTGTGTTATCTACATAAAAGCCGATGTTGCTCTGAACCCCTTTAATCCTGTTTTCCTCTAGCCCTGCCGGAAGATAAATCACTGCAAGAAACCTCTCATTATATAGAAGTAAATTCGGATCGATTTCATTCTCTTGCACATAGCGTACGTCAATATACTGGGATGCATCCAATTTATTAATAAGCTGTCGGCTATAATTGCTATGATCTAAATCGACTACGGCGACAGGGGCATCATTCAGCTGATTGTTTTTAAAAACATACCCAAGGGATCCCGCTACCAGAATTGGGACGAGCAGCATAACGAATACCAGCTTGCCGCTGATCAATAGCTTCCATTCTTCTATAAACGCCTTCATTTCGTCACAACCTCTACCGTCATTCCAGGTAACAATTCAGATGTTCGAGGGACATCAACCCGCACTTGGAAGGAGCTAATATCCGACAAGCCTTTATCCCGGCTCATTCTCATGTTGGTATACTGCGGAGCAGAGGTAATGTATCTCACCTTGCCTTGAATATCTTTATTTAAAGCTACGACGTGCGAAGTCACTTTTCCCCCTGCTTTAAACTGCGAGATGGAATCCTCATCCACATAAATATCGTAGTATAGCTGATTGGTTTCAATTACGACGCCCGTTGCCCCTGTCGCAACGATTTCACCCATCTTGGGTACAATGCGGGACACTTTACCATCTGTAGATGCCCTCAACACCATGCGTCCGCGCTGCAATTCCAAGGTTTTGAGTTGAACGCTTAATGCCTGCTTTTGTTGAGCCAGAAGATCTACGTTATATTCACTATTCTTGACATCTCTTCGCGTTTGCGAGGTTTGATTCAGGGCTTCCTTGGCCTTTTCTGTTTTGATACGTGCCTGTTGACGTTCCTCAGCGGTTGCACCTGCCTCCATTTTGTCCAAAGCGGTTTGCTGCTGAGCGATACCATTTTGAGCAATGTCGGATTGCTTGCTGGCGGCAGTAATCTGATTATTCGCAATCTCAACCTGATCCTTAGCTGTGGCTAACGCAATTTGGGCATTATCCAATTGGTTTTTGGCATTATCTAGCTCTGCTTTGGTCCCGGCACCGGCATTATACAACGCTTGAACACGGTTGTAATTCACTTGGGCCAAGTCAAGAGCCTCTTGCCTGGATGCTACTGTCTTTTGTGCGATCTCCGCATTTGTTTTAGCTGTCTTTACTCCTGTCAGAGCTGCATCCAACGATTGCTGTGCTGCTTCAATCGCCAGCTTTTGTTTTTGGATGTCCTCTACACGTGTACCTTCGTTCAATAAGGATTCTCCGGCTTCCGCAGCCTGAATATCCAATTGTCCCTGTTTTTCTGAATTTGAAATTTTCTCAGACTGATTTTGCAAGCCGTCTTTAGCCTGCTTTATTTTCACATCAGCCTGCGCGATATCTGTTTTTAATTTCTCAATCTGCAGGTTCTGGTCCACAGGATCCAGGGTCATGAGCACATCCCCTTTTTTCACCTGTTGTTCCTCCTTCACCTCAATGGTATTCACTCTTCCCCCTACGCCCTGAAAAGCGACATTTACGGTATCTGCGGCAAGCAGCGTGTTTTTTTGTTGGGCTGCCACACTCACAGCGTCCTTGCCGCTCATTGCCATCAGCGTACCTCCAGTACCTAATGCGACAACAAGTAGAATGTACACGATGATCTTTTTATTCATTGCAGTAAACTCTCCTTCATGATGATTTAGCCAATAATCGCTGAGAAATGATAGTTTTAAAAAAACTAATAAGCAATCTGATAGTACGACGTCTAACTATTGCTGCTGGGAGAGTTAATTATTCCCGTTTTATCCGTTCAAGACCTGAGGAAAGCTTCTGTAATAACGTAGTAAAATAAATATGATCTTCCTGCGTAAATTCACTCATTAAATCAGCAAAAAGCAGAGTAAACTTCGGAATTTTTTCCGTCATTAACTTTTTTCCTTTATCAGTCAAGGAGATCGCGGTCATACGTCGATCCGTCAGCGTACTTCGCCGGACCAGACCGTCCCGTTCCAGCTTATCAATTACACTCGTTATCGTTGATCGTGTAACCCCGGAATACTCAGCCAACTCTGACGGAGTCAACGAACGGTCATACAAAAACAAATAAATTAAAATTTTCAGGTTTCCGACAGATAATCCGTATTCGCACAACAGGGAGGATACACCATTGTAAATCTCATGAGATGTCTGCATAAAAAGGACGAGCGTGCTCAAGGATTGAGGGTCCAGATTGGGAAATTTGTCAGACAACATTTTTACTTTATTAGGGTAATGCTTGAAATTAAATTCAGAATCCAACGTTAAGGACCTCCTATGTATTTCGCAACCATACTATAAGACGCCGTATAGTTATAAGTCAATACTTTTTTTTCTATTGATCTAGACTAAAAAGGCCTTCAAGCTCCTGTACAGGACCGTGAAGACCTTTTCTGCTCTAGAAAAATCGTCCCTTTTTCAGCACTAGCGGAATCCCGCCAATGATGAACAGATAGCGGAGATCCACGATTTTTTTCAGCTGTGCTGCGACCCAGCCTTTTATTTTGCGTTTGCCCACCACTGCAACAGCCTCGCCTTTTCCAAGCGAAGCAACGGTCCCTTTATTGGAAAATACGAATTTGTGCAGCTCCTTTTTACGCAGGGTGGCTGCCAGATTCTTGGCACAGACTACCCCTTGCTGCATCGCAATTTGGGCTGTTGGTGGATAGGGGCGCCCTTCAGGATTAAGCATCAGGGAGCTGTCCCCGATAATAAAAATGCCATCGTGCCCTGGTGCACGTAGAAAATCGTCGATTTTCACCCTTCCACGCATCACTTCGAATCCGGCTTTCTCAATCAATCCGTTTCCACGGATACCTCCCGTCCAGACCACCGTGCAGGCTTCGATTTTCTCACCCTCACCCACGATTACGCCATCCTCCAGGCATTCCTTAATGGGAATTCCGATACGGAAGTTAACCCCCTTGCGTTTAAGCACATCCATTGCATATTCCACCAGCTCTGGGTCAAATCCCGGTAATGCCGTAGGAGCCGCCTCAACATTAATAATTTGAATCCGATTAAAATCAATGTCATAAGCTTTTGCCAGCTGTGGCAGACGATCCGCCAGCTCCGCAATGAATTCGATGCCGCTGAAGCCGGCGCCACCTACTACAAAGTTTAGCCGACCGGGTTTACCGTCATTTTTGTACAAAGCGAGTTGGTATTCAATATGCTCACGAATCAAGCGAACAGAGTTAATACTACGGATCGTCAGCGCGAACTTATCCATTCCTGGAATACCGAATGTTTCCGGCTCCCCTCCCAGCCCAATCACCAAGTAATCGTAGGATAACGAACCATCCTCAAGCACGATTTTTTTCTCTTTTGGCAGGATTTCCTTCACCGTTCCTTTGACTAAATCCACCTTGAACTCATCTATTAGCTGCGAAATTGGAATCCTTGAATGCTCAATCGTATCCGTACCTGCCGCAGGCATGTGGAGATGTGTCGTAATGTAGTGGTAATCATGACGATTAATCAGTGTGACGTTCGCCTCATTATGCTTGAGCTCCTTTTGCAATTGCTGAGCTGTTAAAATACCGCCATATCCCGCACCAACAATCACAATTTTGGGAATATTGCTCATATTCCTACCCCTTCCGGTATATTAATCATTAAATATTCAAGCTTTTCTCTTAAAACAGGTTTTATACACGCAGGAATTGTTCATCAAATTTTAATCGCTTTAGCCTTGCAAGTAGAACCCGGCAGTTTATAATAAGAAGCAGTGAATCAAGCATCTAATGGCTAATTAAACCTCTATGCGGCTGATTCAATATCCACAATTCATACTATAATCCCTTTTGGAGGTGTTTTTAGAGTGACAGCTCAATCCACAGGTGCGGAACTACGCGACCTGATCATTATTGGGGGCGGTCCAGCCGGTATTTTCGCCGCTTTCTACGGAGGAATGCGCCAGGCATCCGTCACCTTAATTGAAAGTATGCCCCAACTGGGCGGCCAGCTTGCAGCCCTTTATCCTGAAAAATATATTTACGACGTCGCTGGCTTTCCTAAAGTGACCGCACAGGAGCTGGTCAACAATCTGGTTCAGCAGATGAACCATTTCAATCCAGAGGTACAATTGGAAGAAAAAGTTGTTTCGTTGGAGAAAAAGGAAGAACGCCACTTTATCATAAAAACGGACAAGGGCGGCGAGTATCATGGTAAAGCGGTTATCATTACCGCTGGTGTAGGTGCTTTTGAACCACGCAGATTGGAACTGCCGGGTGCAGAGCATTTTGAAAAAACGAACTTGCATTACTTTGTCAGCGACCTGAGCAAATTTGCAGGCCGAAAAGTGCTGATCAGCGGTGGCGGCGATTCTGCTGTCGACTGGGCGCTTATGCTGGAATCGATTGCAGAACAGGTTACATTGATTCACCGCCGCGACAAATTCCGTGCACATGAACACAGTGTGGAAAACCTCCTCGCTTCCAAGGTAAATGTCATTACACCAACAGAAATTACAGAACTGCATGGGGAAGATACCATTACAAAGGTTACTCTCGCACATGTAAAAACCAAAGAGACTCAAGAAATTGAAGTAGACGATGTCATCGTTAACTTTGGATTTGTGTCTACCCTTGGCCCGATTGCTGAGTGGGGAATTGAAATCGAAAGTAACTCCATTGTGGTCGATTCTCGTCAGGAAACAAACATTCCCGGCATCTTCGCCGCAGGGGATATTACAACCTATCCAGGCAAGCTCAAGCTGATTGCTGTCGGCTTTGGTGAAGCACCTACGGCAGTCAACAACGCCAAGGTCTATGTAGATCCGGACGCCAAGCTTTCACCAGGTCACAGCAGTAACATGAAATTGTAGTTTATTTTAGACTATGACAAAAAAGGGTATTTTACTCCAAATTTGAATCGTTGGAGTGAAATACCCTTTTTCACGGTGTGCCTATTCGTTGCAGTGATTGTCTGTAAAGTCATCCGAACCCTGAATGGCTTTACAGTCGCAGTACGAGAGCTTGTCCGGTCTAATGAAGGACTACGGCTGTATTCATCTCTAAATTTCTTTTGTGAATCTCAGCCAGCAACAGTGCAATGAAGTCACATTCAAGTTTAAGCTCGATTGCCATCTGATAGGAATCCAAAAGCATTTCATCCGTCAGCATAGCCATCCTCGACACAACCTTTCCTTTTATTTCAAAATCTATTCTATCAAAATACTAAAAACGGAACAAGCGTTCTGTTATCCACAGACAATTGTGGAAATCCTGTGTATAAATTGTTGGTAAGTGTCGTAAACCCTTGTATGTGACAGGGGATAATGTGGACAATATTTATACACAGAATTTTGACGCCTTAACACAAAAAAAATATTTTCATAGTTTATACAAATATATTATATTTAGCGCCTTGTTAAGACGTTTTACTGGGGCCTTGTGTTTACCTCCAAAATCCATACCCGTCCATTTGGGTCAAGTCCATAATCAAACCCCAGCTGCCCGATTCCTGGAAACCTTCTCTCCAGTACCGGAATGCAGCGCAGGGTGAGATCCGCAATTTCCCGCTGCTTCCGGATAGCTAACCGTCGGGGATATATCATCCGAAGCGCCTTTGTTCCCTTCATTAGAGTCCCACCTTTGCACATATTCGTAATGACCAATCCAGGGCGGGCCTGACGTGCGACCACTGCACGAAAAACCCAATTTTGTCCTTCCCTCACCACCTTGACCCGATAGTCGACAGGTCTACCTTGAATGCGTGCCAATTGGATGCCTTGCTGAATAAGATATGGACGCTGGATTCGAAGTGCGTTGATTCCGGCCACAAGTGCTTTAAAATGATTGAAACGATATGTGTTCTCCATACGCGTACAGGTATATTCCCTACGCTCCCTTGCAACCCGCATAACCCCGTTTCCTCCGCCTCCCTTCACGGGCTTTATGAATACAAAAGCATGCCGCCGCAGCATCATGCGCAGCTGTTCTTCACTGTATAGACACGTGTCAGGTATATAAACGGCGGTATGTGGATGGTGGAGCAGCGCCTTCGTCTTTAACCACTTGCTTGCCAGTTGTCTCATCAACCCTCTCTCCTTTCGCCGCCAGCATACTTATACATACTCAACAGGGATGCGCTATTCTTGGATGATTGCCTGAGCACATAGGATTTCGACAAGATCACTGCAAACGGTAGCATGGACCGGACATGACTGGTACAATGACAATAATCTGATTTTTATTTGCCCGGAGCAGCGGATTTTACCCTGCAAATGTTTTTTTTCGACAAGGAGGTCAACTCATGAACAGCAAAATTGGCATTATGGACATTGGTTCCAACTCCATCCGTCTGGTGATCTATGAAATAACAGAGACAGGAGCTTATCGGATTGTCCAGGAATGCAAAGAGGCTGCCCGACTAAGTGAAAAGGTTGGGGCAGGCGGTCGTATGGAACGGGAAGCGATTCGAAGCATCGCTCCATTACTGCGCCAATTTATGACCGTATGCCGTATGCATAAGGTTGATCGTATGCGTGCAGCAGCGACTGCTGCTATCCGCAATGCGGTCAATTCGGACGAAATTGTTCAATGGATTGCGGAGGAAACAGGCTTAACGCTGGAAATATTGAGCGGGGAGCAGGAGGGCTATGCCGGTTTTCTGGGTGTCGTCAATACAATGATTGTAAACGACGGTATTATTATTGACATCGGAGGCGGCAGTACCGAAATTACACTGTTCCGCGAGCGGAAGCGGCTGCATACCGTTTCTTTTCCCTTTGGTGCGGTCAATATGAATTGGCGCTTTGGACGGGAGGTCAGGAATGGCGAATGGTCTCCTCAGCAGATCGAGGAAATGGAGAGCTTTGTCCGTTCTTCACTGCAAAGCCATGACTGGATATTTTCCAATCCGGGCCTGCCATTCATCGGTTTGGGCGGCACTCTGCGCACCTTGGCGAAAATCAATCAAAAGCGGCAGGATTACTCGTTGCCTGTTACGCACCATTACGAAATGACGGCTGAAGATGTCAATTATTTTTACGATACTCTGCCACATCTTCCCTATGAAAAACGAAAAAAAACAGCCGGCCTGTCCAAAGACAGAGCCGACATCATTGTACCTGGACTCATTATATTAAAAACGATATTCGAGGCTGCTCAAGGCAGCGCATATTTGATCAGTGGAGCGGGCCTGCGGGACGGGCTGTTTCACGAGCTAGTCAATACCGAGCAGCCCGTGGTGGCTAATCCGCTCATCGCCTCCATACGCAATATACTGTCGTTCGCAGTTCCGGTTAGCGAAGCACATGTCCGGCGCGTTAATGAATATGCGGTGCTGCTTTATGACGTTTTGACTGACACACCATCCGCAGCCATGGACAAGCGCTTGCTGCTGACCGCAGCTACTCTTTACAAGACGGGAGCTGCCTTGAATTATTATCATTTCCGCCAGCATTCCGTGTTCTGGATCCTGCACGCTGGCATAGGTGGTTTATCCCACCGGGAAACGGTACTAGCCGCGCTGATCGCTGATTACCATCCCAAAAATCGGACGCCTCGTCTGTTACGTACACATGCAGACATCTTGGAGCCTTCGGACGAAGAACGCGTGCATCGGCTCGGTTCCCTGCTTCAGCTCGCAATCGGCATGGATCGAAGTGAGTCCGGCATCATTACCAGCATCCATCCCACTATAGGAGACGATGCACTGCATATTCGTCTGGAAAGTAAGAGTGAACCGATTCTGGAACAACGGGAACTGGTAGCTGTCGCTAAAGATTTTCAAAAGGCTTGGAATCTTACATTGTCGTGGTCCATTCTTCCTTCTTCCAGTTTTTAACCTTCATCGCTTCGAACTGGCTCCTGATGGGAGCCTCTTCGTCGTTTCTTGCTACAAACTGATAGCTGCCGTTAGACAAAAGCTGCCGTGCTTTCACATTATCGGTCAAGGATAAATGTAAAATTTCCGCCAGCATTTCTTTGATTCGGTCATCATAAATCGGGCACATCAGCTCAATTCGGCGAGTCAGATTGCGAGTCATCCAATCCGCGCTGGACAGAAATAGCTCCGAATTTCCTGCATTTTCAAAGTAGAACAGCCTGGAATGCTCCAGGAAACGGTCGACAATACTGATAACCCGAATATTCTCGCTAAAGCCCTCCACCCCGGGACGCAAGCAGCAGACCCCTCGAATGATTAAATCAATCTTCACACCTGCTTGAGAAGCCGCATATAGCTCATCAATCATTTCCTGATTGGATAAAGAATTAATTTTGGCAATGATACGGGCTGGCTTGCCTGCAAGTGCTTGCTCCGCTTCCCTGCGGATCAGCTCGAACAGCTTATTTTTCATTCCCGTCGGGGCTACCGTGAAGGCTTGCAGGGTCTTGAGTGCGGAGAAGCCCGTAATTTCATTAAACATCTCAGAGGCATCCTCGCCCAGCACCGGGTCTGACGTGAACAGCCCGATATCCGTATATACGCGTGCCGTGCTTTCATTGTAGTTGCCAGTTCCCACATGCACGTATCGTTTGAGCACGTTACGCTCATGGCGCACAACAAGAATGATTTTGGCATGCGTCTTCAAACCAACCAGTCCGTACACCACATGACAGCCTGCTTTCTCAAGCGTACGCGCCCAGGCAATATTACGCTCCTCGTCAAAACGGGCCTTCAGTTCCACCACCACCGTGACCTGCTTGCCGGATTCGGCCGCACGTGCCAGTGCCGGAATCAGCTTGGATTCCCCGTTGACCCGGTACAGGGTCATTTTGATGGCCATCACATCGGGGTCCTCTGACGCTTCTATAATAAAGTCCGTCACCGCATCGAACGATTCATACGGATGATATACCAGCACGTCCCGTTTGCGAAGTACGTTGAAAATATCCTCTTGCGGGGGCAACTCTTCGGGATACAGCGGTTTGATTACCGGAAATTTCAGATGCGAATACCCCTCCAAATGATCGGCAAAAGACGATAAAAACGTCAAATCGAGCGGCCCGTCTATCTCAAACACATGATCGAACAACTTAAATTCACGTTGAAGCTCCGCCAGAGCAAAGGGATGAATCCCTTTTTCCACTTCCAGTCTTACTGGTGCACCGCGTCTTCTTCGACGCAGCTCTTTTTCAATCTCTTCGAGCAAATCTTCAATCTCTTCTTCATTAATGGACAAATCGGAATTACGCGTAACCCGAAAGGCCTGAACCGCCTCCGGAACATAGCCCGTGAAAAGCGTTTGGATATGATGCTTAATAAGTTCTTCAATTAAAATAAATGATTTCTTCTTACTGTTGGAACGCAGCGGTACTGTAACAACACGTGGAATATTGGAAGGCACCTGCACTATGGCAAAAAGCGGTTTATCCTCCTCGGTATCCCCCGGACGTTTCAAGACGACTGCTAAATATACGTATTTATTATGAACCAATGGAAAAGGACGACTTTGATCGACCGCCATCGGCGTTAGCACCGGAAATATAATTTCATGAAAATACGCATCCAGCGACTTGCGCTGTGTCGTATTCAAGTCTTCATATTCAAGTAATAAAAGCCCTTTTTTCGTCAAGAGGCGAGAAATATCACGATAGGTCCGATATTGCTCGGATACCATCGAGACGGTGCGCTTGATCAGGCGTTTGTACAAACCGGAGGGGGTATATCCGGTAAAATCCTTTTGCATAAAACCAGCCTTGATCTTCTCTCTCGTCTCTGCCACGCGAACGGCCATAAACTCATCTAAATTGCTAGACACAATTGCCAAAAATTTGGCTCTCTCCAGCAACGGTGTATCTGCATCCTGAGCTTCCTGAAGCACACGACGGTTAAATTCAATCCAGCTTAAATCCCGATTAAAATAACGTTCTGACCCGGCTTTATCCTTTTTCTGACTCTCTATCAACATATGGCCTCCATCAATTCATGCAGTATTGTTAACCTTTATTGTACTATTAGATGAAACGCACTAGCATCACAGCTGTGTAAACACAATGTAAAATCTATGTAAACGCAACTGGATGTTGAAAAGGTCAATCGGATGCTTTACAAAAATAGCATTAAGGGGTACAGTGTTTACGTCTGTTTCATAGAGTAGAATGACAAAGCATATCTTTTTCAACCACACTCAATTGCTGATTTTTAATGGCATCATATAGGGAGGATTTTCGTTATGGAACCCAAGAAAACGCCACGCGTACTGCAAAAAAACATCGAATTTTTCACCGCAGCGCTGTCTCAACACCTCGTTTCGGTCTGGCAAGAGGACCCTACGGGCGTATATTGCGAGATCGGCTGTGGATATATCGAGTTGTTCAGCAGCGAGATGATTCGAGTGCGCAATCAGGATGGGACCCCAAGCCATTATGACCGCAACATTACCATGTTTCAGTTGATCACGAAAGATCAACCGATATAATTATTATAAGCTTGCCTGCGCGGTTCTTCCAGATTAGAATTATTTTTATCTTATAGATAATGCTTGGCTTGTATATCAGCTAAAGCTCGAAATTTCACTCAAAAAGCGCCATAGAGCGCTTTTTTTGTCGACTTTTTTTTGAACATCGTTGCAAAAAGCAGTATGATAAGGGGGCATATTACCTGAATTTAAAGGGGAATCAACCGATGGAGCATACAACATCAGATGGACGCATCCTGGTCATGACCGCGGTTGAAGGCGAACGGGAGGCCGTGCTGCGCGGCTTGAAAGGCGATACTCGCTTTGCGGTCGAGCTGGCAGGTGTGGGCGCTCCGTCCGCAGCGGCTTCAACCGCGCTGGCGCTGGCTGCTGGTGACTTTCGCCTGGTCATCAGCGCCGGGATTGGTGGCGGCTTCGCCCATGCCGCTGCGCTGGAGAGCGTCGTCGTCGCTGACGCGATCATCGCTGCCGACCTCGGGGCCGAGACGGCAGAAGGCTTCAGCAGTGTGGACGAGCTAGGCTTTGGCTCCAGCCGAATCGCCGTGAACACCGCCGCCAGCCAGCGGATCGTGCAGGCACTGCGCGCCGCCGGACAGACAGCTGTCGCTGGGCCGATCCTGACCGTCACGACGGCCACAGGCACGTCGGCAACCGCGGAACAGCTGGCTAAGCGTGTTCCCGGAGCCGCTGCCGAAGCGATGGAGGGCTACGGGGTAGCTGTGGCAGCGAACAAGCTGGGGCTGCCTGTGATGGAAATCCGCACGATTTCCAATGCCGTCGGTCCACGTGACCGGGCAGCCTGGCGAATCAAAGAGGCTTTGCAAGCGTTGGAAGCCGCATTTTCTACATTAACGGAGGTTATATAGATGCAAATTGCTTTTTCACCTTGTCCCAATGACACCTTTGTCTTTCATGCTCTGGCCCACGGATTGATTCCGGGCGCACCCGCGCTGGACATTACCTTTGCCGATATCGACATCACCAACAATCTGGCGATCACGCCAGATGGACTGGATATTATGAAAATCTCGTATGCCGCACTCCCTTGGGTACTGGATGAATATGCTCTGCTGCCATGTGGTGGCGCACTGGGCCGGGGGTGTGGGCCGCTCGTACTGACCAAAGAAGGCTCCACGGTGGAAGGCCCGGAAGCCTTGTCTGGCAAGCGTGTAGCTGTGCCAAGTGAGCGTTCCACCGCCTACCTCCTGTTTCGCCTGTGGGCAGCCAAGCATGTACCAGGGGGTGTAGGCGAGATCGTCGTAATGCCGTTTGACCAAATCATGCCTGCTGTCCGTGACGGACATATGGATGCCGGACTGGTTATTCACGAAGCACGCTTTACCTATCCGTCCTACGGACTCAGCAAGCAAGTTGATCTGGGCAACTGGTGGGAAGAAGATACAGGACTCCCGATCCCCCTCGGAGCGATTATTGCCCGTCGTCATCTGAATTTGGATGCTATTACAGACTGGATACGCGCCTCTGTCGAGTACGCATGGAAGCATCCTGAAGCTTCCCGCGAATATGTATTGTCCCATGCACAGGAGCTTTCACCGGATGTCGCCCAGTCGCATATCGACCTGTATGTGAACGATTTTACCGCCAATCTGGGTGACAGCGGGTATGCCGCCATCGAAGCCTTGCTCGGACGTGCCGCACAGGAAGGGCTGGTGCCTTCGTTTGATTTGGCCAAGCTGCGCCCTGCCTCCACAATCCGCTAAAACCTATAAAACCTCCCGAACGAGCACATGCCTATTCATGCGCCCAGTTCGGGAGGTTTTATCATTTCTTCGTATGGCGAATTCTCATTCTAGACTCGCATGAGTCCTGTCTTTAGTTCTGTTCTTGCTCCACGACCTCGGTCTTAAACACATTATCCAGCTTGGTACCCAGTCTTTTTACCAGCGGCACCTTGATATCCCGGCTCAGTTCCTTGAAAAAAGCGTCCATATCACAATTAATCTTATCCAACACAACCTTCACGGTGCCCTCTGCCAAGATCTGCGCATTCAGTTCTTCCGGTACCGTAACCGAGATATCATACTTCTTGCTTAGCGTTTTAATGTAGCGGGTAAAGATTTCAATAAGCTCCTCATTGTTGAAGTTCTCAACAGCAACTTGCCCTTTGTTCGTAAATTTCAAATTCACTCTCACGTTAGCATTTCCCCTTTTCCTTTTGACCATTTATTTTGGATAAACGTTGAACCGTACAGCGGCTCTTCAAAGAAAGGGCCTTACCGATCGTTTTAGACTCTTGTCCTTTGATATACTAAGTATAACACATTAAGTCTGTTTTCATTTCTCAACTTGTCGTTTTATGATAAAAAATGATACATTTTGCGCATTTTCAACATAAATTATTTCTTTTCATTCCAATTACTAGTAGGGAATCATGCAAAAATATACAAGAAACGCCTATCTCACAATAAAAAACGTTTCCATATAGTAGCTTATATAACATGAATTCACAGCGGTTTTGTACATTCCCAACCGTGTGAACGGTACTCACGCACAGCATCCCGTATATCCTCAATATCATCCGTATGCAGTAAAACAGAAGGTAAAATGACCCAATATTCATTTTCTGCCAGATCAATAAATACGTCCTCGACGTCATAATACTGCATGTCTCCAAAAGCCGTATCTCTGATTTTCTGTCCAACCAAAGGCATAAACTTGGAATCAAAGGTCTTCATCACCTTCGTGTATTCCTGTACGCCCGTTGCTGCGATCTGTTGTGAAATAATGACGCTCAATGCTGCTACCTCCCTGACCTAATAATGCTTATTATAACCTGCCCTCAGACCATCTACAAAACCTATGAAAAAAATTCGCTCGCCTTCTCCCGATGGGCTGGCTTAATATGCATGTCCAGCACCTTTAAGGCTGTCAACACAACACCCGCGTCATCCGTGAATCCCAGTATTGGAATCACATCCGATATCGCATCCAATGGTGAAATAAAATATGCCAAGGCTCCGAAAGCTACTCCTTTGGCATAAAGAGGCGTTTCAGGATCTATCGCACAATAGTACATAGCCACTGCATCCTTCACAAAAGGAACCTTTCCGGCCGTGGACTTCACCTTTTTGAGAAATCCCTTTTTCACCTGTTCTTCCTGTTTCGGGTCATACTTGGCTTTCGTTACGTCAAAATCCTTCATAGGCTCCTCCTATTGCTGGCTGGTAAGCTTGAAAATGCCGCCTTCCCGCTTCCCAAGCGGATAATTTTGGACCGTCATTTCCACCTTCGTATTCTTATCCCATACAGGGAGCTTATCCGATTTACCGTACTCTTTCATAGCTATGTTTATGACTTCTTCTGCCTTCTTCGTCAAAGTAGCAGAAGCCATATTATATTTACCATAACCTTGATAAGCACCGCCAAAACCAAGATTGGGTTGATTATTCACATTTAAAAGCACACCCTGCAACGTACCATTCTCTGCTACATCAAAGGTCACTTTTTCCAATACAAAATCATCAGTAACGATAGATGTCTGCTCCATTGCATGCGAGATGGATGACAGGTTGGCTGCTAATTTAACCCGTTGCAGCAGTGCCTCTGTATCGTTCTGTTGCTTCGTCAATGCTTGTGTTGTCCTGTGCAGTGAAGCATTCGCTGTAATCAAAGTATTTACCTTTGTGTTCAAATTATAATTCCATACTGTCAAAGCAATACATCCGAGTACAGCTATTCCTGAAATGACCGTGGCTACAATGCCAAGCTTACGAGCAGCCTGTGATTGCGGCTCCACAGACTGAGTGTGGCTGCTTAATTCCCCCATACCAAACTTCCTCTCTGTTTATATAGTCATATTTTACTATGACCTCCTTTGATATTCTAGTATATTTTTCCTGATTCTGTACTTCTATGCATTTGGACAGGATTTCGCTTCATCAGTCTTTAAGCTTCGGTTCCCCCGTTTTCCGGGTGAAGCTGTATTTACCAGGTACACACTGCCTGCAATCAGCACCAGCCCCGCAACAAACGTCAAAGTAAGTGATTCCTTGAGTATCACCATACTAAAGATCGTGGACAGCACCGGGATCAAAAACGTATATGAGCCGACGGTTCCCGCATCTCCATTGTCGATCAGTTTAAAATAAATCATCCAGCCCATCGCAATCACGAACATCGAAATAAACAATAAAATCGCGATAAAGGAGTTTGTCCAGTGGATATCACTCCATTTTTCTGTCGCAAATCCAACCCCATTAAGCATGATGCCCCCCAGAATGAGCTGCATCGTCACCGCCCAAATGGAGTCCAGCTGCTTGCTTTTTTTCTTCATATAAATCGTTCCCAGCGCCCAGCACAATCCTGAGGCCAGACCCAACACAATGCCCAATACAGACAAATGACCTGCCATCCCGCCAGAGCTAATCACGATCACCCCGCCAAATCCAAGAACCAGCCCGATCACCTTCATAGGAAACATACGCTCACCCAACCATAGCCAGGAGAATAACCCCAACAAGATCGGCTGGAGGAATACTAAAGTGGAAAATAGCCCGGCAGGCAAATAACGCAGTCCCACCGTCTGCAAACCGTAGTATCCTGCAATATTAAATATGGCCAGCACAAGATAAGTCCACCCATTCTGTCTAAGGCGCAAGGTTTCCCGGTGACGCAAAGCGAATAACAGCAAAATCAAGCCGCCCAGCAAGGTGCGAATTCCCGAAAAGAATAGCGGCGGTGTATCTGGCAAAGCCAGCTTGGTCAACGGCCAGTTGATCCCCCATACCATCACTAATATCAATACAAGCCACAGTGTAGCTTTGGGTGTTAACTTTTTCATAGATGTCTTCTCTCCTCTGGCATTTTCATCATTCTTTGCAAACACTATAAGCATCAGGCCTGTTTGCAAAGCTTTACTTTACTAGCGTATACTGTGAGCACCAATAAATAAAATGAATGTTTCCGATAAGGGAGATAACTTTTCGCTTATGACCATTACCCAAATCATGATCTTTGTCCGCGTAGCTGAAACACTAAATTTCACCCAAACTGCTCACGAGCTGCATATGACGCAGCCCGCAGTTAGCCATGCTATCGCCAGTATCGAAAATGAGCTGGATGTTCAGCTATTGCTGCGTGATCGCAAAAAAGGCGTACTCCTAACCAATGTCGGGCACAAGGTACTGCTGCAATTCCGCATGATGCTGCAAAACATGGAAAAGGTACAGCAGCAGGTGGCTGCTGAAAAAGGGCTGGACGTTGGCACGATCACCATCGGCGCCTTTCCCTCGGCCTCAGCCTATTTTCTGCCTCCCATTATCCAGCATATTCGCCAGCACTATCCCAACCTTGTTTTTGATCTGCACGAAGGCTCCACGAATGAGGTCAAAGAATGGGTGCATACCCGAGAAATCGAAGCCGGGATCATCCTGCTGCCAGATCCACAAGTAGATATAATCCCTTTATGCCAGGATAATATGGTCATCCTCCTGCCGGACGGTCACCCCTTGCAAGCACATGACAAAATAGCTATTCGAGACTTGAATCAGCAGGATATGATCTTTTGCAAGGGCGGACATGAGGTTGCCATTATGGAGGGGTTTGAACGTGAACAAATCCAGTTACAGGCACAATTCATTACTCACAATGTCAGCACCTTGGTCAGCATGGTCCGACAAGGACTAGGTATGGGTATTGTCTCTTCACTCGCCTTGTCCACGTTCCCTCATGATCTGACCGTCAAGGAAACCACGCCATTGATTACACGCGAGATTGGTATCGCTGTGCCATCTCTGTCTAATGCTTCTTTGGCCGTACAGTTATTTGTGCGCACTGCGCAGGAGCTATTTACGGATTGATACTTAAAACCTTACGAAAAAAATAATTTTAGGAGGTCACTTTTTATGTGCAGAACAATCAAATCATTGAATACGAGGAAAAACTGCGTAAGGCCATGTTGGCTAGTGATGTGAAGATGCTGGATGGAACCGCCGTAACTATAATGGCGTGTTTCTCTACAAGGAACGGTGGGTAACGAACCATTGAAGATGAAATGTGTTATACCCGTGTTTGGCACGAATTTGATGGAGCGGGCTTTCCATTTGTAGAAATAGGAATAGCGCTATGCTATACTATAAACAGAAGTTGTACCACGTATCACGTGTCATATAACATATGATACGTGGGTAAAATGAGAATAGCCGCGATGGTTGCACATCGCGACTTTCTGACAAAGGCCGGTGGGCGACCACGGCGAGAATTTCATACTAGGTACGAAAAACCACCGGATAGCTAGGCGCCTAACCTATTCCCGGTGGTTTTCGTATTATTAGGTCAACCAAAAATTTGGTTGGCCTATTTTAATAGGTGTTTTAAGATGACGATAGGCGGGAAGAACTAGGTGGTTTTAGGGGAATATACCCCGTCAAGAAAACTGTTCTCCCACTATCACCAACGACCATGTTTGAGCTGGTTGGGGCAGCGATCCCGTATAACAAGCGAAGCTATGAGGTTGGAATCATCGTGGGGACACCGGTGGTATTCGTAGGAGGGGGATTATGGAACCAGTTATTGGACTAGACGTATCAAAAGGAATGAGTGTATTTCAACCCTTTGTGCAAAGAAATGATCCGTTAGGAAAGGCGGAAACGATTCTCCATGAAGAGCAAGGCTTTCGTCGTATACGCGAAGTAGTTGCACAGCTACAGGAACGCACAGGCAAGGCTCCAGTTGTTGTTTTAGAAGCAACAGGTCATTATCATCGTGGACTTGTTGCATTTCTCATACGAGAAGAAATTGCACATCTCATTGTGAATCCCTTGCAGTCCAAGCGAGCCCGAGGAACTACGCTACGCAAGTTAAAACAGATGCAACAGATGCTTGGCACTTGGCTGAAATGTTCTACCGTGGTGATTTAAAACCACACCGGGCATGGGATGAAGCCCATACAGAGCTTCAGTATGTAACCAGACAGCATGAATTTATAACATCATTATATGTGCAGGCCAAGTTAAATACTCGGGCTTTGCTAGATCAGGTATTTCCCGAATTTGAACCCGTATTTTATGACCTTTACTCGGTAACGGCTCTAAAAGTCCTGCAAGCTTGCCTTCAGGGTAAGGTGGAAAATGCCTCTCAAGCTTTGTTTGAGCATGCCAGGCTCTCTCACTCCAAGAAATGGATTAACGATAGAGTAGAGCTGCTAGACATAGCGTTGCAACAAAAAGCCAAAGTCAGCCGAAGCGTCTCTCAACATGCCGTTTTAGAAGGAATGATTACCTTATTACTTGCCTTTCAGTCTCAACTCGAAATATTAGAGACACAAATGGAGGAAATTTCCTCAAATCTTCCAGAGGTCTATTTGCTCAAATCCATCCCCGGGATTGGTGACAAGCTCGCGTCTACTATTGTGGCTGAAATTGGCGATGCGAGACAATTCGTAGGGCCAAAACAATTGGTTGCCTTTGCAGGACTAGATCCTGGAGTGTACAGCTCAGGTAAGTTCAAAGCAACGAATAATCGGATTACAAAGCGAGGATCAAAGAGACTACGAAGAGCCATTTATTTGGCCGTTCAATGTGGACTGCGACAAGGAGCAAATCAAAGAATAAAAGACTATTACGATAAGAAAAAGAAAGAAGGCAAGCCTTACAAAGTGGCTGTGATCGCCTGCGCCAACAAGCTTATACATCACATATACGCCATTCTTAGTAAAAACGAGCCTTACCACCTGTAAATACCATATTCATCCAGGAACTTTCTGTAGGAGCAGAAGGTTTCTTAGTCATGTTTATAAACAAACCACGTTTGTGGCTATATAATAAGGAGTGGCCAAAAATAACCCTTTCCAAGTATCAGAAGAAAATAAAGTTCTAGACTGAAAAATAAAGTGTTAGACTCTGCAAATATAGTTGTAGACTAAGAAAATAAGGTCTTAGACTGAAAATGCTTCATTAAGCTAACGGGGCAGTTTTGCATTGATAAAATTCGGATGATCAATTAAGATTTAAACAGTTGAGATGAGAACAGGTTAGCTGAGCTGAGAATAGATGAGACTAGTTGAGAGATGCGAAAGAATGTATCTTATTTATTTCCATATCAATATCCTCTCCATGGTCGCTCCTGTTCTCCTCTATACCTAGAGGAGGTACTTCACATGAGTATTTTGTCATCGTTCATTTCTAGTCCCCTTCAAAAAGTCTACCTTACCAAAGGAAACATCGAAGTAACCCGCGATATTAAGTCCATGGATGTCGTAACGTCGCATCAAGTCATTCTAAAGGAAATTGATTATAAAAAGGGCGCATTATTTTCCAGCGGGTATGAATATCCGGGGCGGTATTCGCGTTGGGATATTGGTTTTATATCACCTCCAATAGAGTTCAAAGCACAAGGAAACAGTTTTTGTGTTACTGCAGAGAATAGCAGAGGGACCGTATTATTAAATGCTATTTCCCAAAAATTGGAACAAGTCGGAGACATTGAAAATCTTACGTATTTGGAAAACAAGATTTCAGGTAACATACGAATCAATCAAGGGTTTATAAGCGAAGATGAAAGAACGAAACAGCCTTCCATTTTTTCTGTAATCCGTGCAATTAAGGATCAATTTTATTCCCCTGATGACGTCTTTCTAGGATTGTACGGAGCCTTCGGGTATGATTTGGTGTTTCAATTTGAAGCGATGGAGTTAAAGCACAAAAGGGATTGTGACGAATCCGATGTGATACTTTATCTCCCTGACGAAATCATTATCGTAGATCATCATATGAATTCCGCCTATCAACTTTCTTACGATTTTAGTTTCAACGGTGAGAAAACTAATGGACTGGAGAGAAGTGGACAAATCCGGCAGCCCAAGTTAAATGGGCAAGTGCCATCGGAAGCTTATACCCAGGGCGGCTATGCAAACTTGGTGCGAGAGGCAATTAAATCTTTCAAAGTAGGGGATTTATTTGAAGTTGTTCCCTCCCAAACACTCGTTGAAACTTGCTCAAGCCTACCATCCAACATATTTACTCGATTGCAGGGCATCAATCCGAGCCCTTACGGGTTTATTATTAATTTGGGGGATGAATTTTTGGTTGGCTCTTCCCCTGAAATGTACGTTAGAGTGGAAGGCACAAGGGTAGAAACATGTCCGATTTCAGGTACCATAAAACGGGGGACAAACGCAATTGAAGATTCTGATCGGATAAGAGAATTGTTGAACTCCGCTAAAGATGAGTCAGAGTTGACGATGTGTACCGATGTAGATCGAAACGATAAATCGCGTATTTGCGAACCTGGTTCAGTTAACGTCATTGGGAGAAGGCAAATTGAGATGTACTCCCATCTCATTCATACCGTCGATCATGTTGAAGGGATTCTGCGTCCTGAATTTGATGCTTTGGATGCATTTATGACCCACATGTGGGCGGTTACCATAACGGGTGCTCCCAAGCGCGCCGCTATTCGTTGGATTGAAGACCATGAAAGTTCATCAAGGAGCTGGTATGGTGGAGCCGTTGGCTACTTTGCCTTCAACGGAGATTTGAATACAGGGCTGACGTTACGGACCATCAAAATTAAAGAAGGGGTTGCGCAAATCCGCGTTGGCGCAACGCTACTTTATGATTCAGTGCCCGAGGCTGAGGAGCAGGAGACGCTCACGAAAGCGGCAGCCCTTGTTCAAGCTGTGCGCGAATCAAATGCTACAAAAAAAGTTAAATCGAAACCGATTCGATCCAATGTAGGACGGGGCAAGAATATTTTGCTTGTTGATCATGAAGATTCTTTTGTTCATACGCTAGCAAATTATATTAAACAAACAGGCGCGAAAGTAATGACCTTACGTGCCCCCTATGCCCGAGATATTTTAAACGAAAAGACATTTGATTTGGTCGTGCTTTCCCCTGGACCTGGTCGACCATCACGATTTGCACTAAATGAGACCATTGCGATTTGTCTTGAGAAACAAACGCCTATTTTCGGAGTGTGTTTGGGGCTGCAAGGGATAGTTGAATACTTTGGAGGGAGCTTGGATATTTTGGATTATCCTCAGCACGGTAAATCCTCTTTGGTAAAGACCAATGGGATGAGCCGAATTTGGGATGGATTACCCCAAGAATTTGATGTTGGTCGATACCATTCTTTATATGCAAAACAAATACCGAGTTCTTTGACGGTCAATGCGATTTCAGAAGATGGGGTTGTTATGGGAATTGAGCATACGACATTGCCGATTGCCGCAGTGCAATTTCATCCCGAATCGATCGCCACATTGCGCGGAGAAGTAGGTTTAAGATTAATCGAAAATGTAATATCACGCCTAAACGGCTGATATTGTTGCGCTAACGGGAAACGTTAGTTTAATGGCAACGGCAGTCTAAGACTTTATTTAACAAGTCCTAGAACGCCGTTGTTCTCATTAATGGAGCAGTCTAAAACTTATATTTCAAAAGTTGACGATTCTTCTTTTCAAAGACCGCGTTAAATCAATCACTCCTGTCTATCCTGAAAATATCGCTCCGTAGAACACCTAAAAAAGGCAACAAGAAAGCGACCCTCCGGCAAACAAAAAATAGCCAGGGGCATTAGTAATGTATGGTTTGCATAACGATCAGGAAGCTGCCGTATTCACAGTAATTGATACACCTAATGACTCCAGTTTCTTAATGGAATGCTTGATGATCACATCCCGTTTTCGTTCCTCGTAGTAGGTTGGACCTAGCTCGATGTAGGGTTGTTTCCGCTTAAGAATATAGTAAACCATAGATAATATACTGTGTGCTACTGCAACCGTCGCTCGGTTAGCTCCCCGACGCGCGGAAATCCGATGATACTGGCTGGATAAATACGTTTCTTTTGTTCTAGCCGCAGCCTTCGCAGCTTCTACAAGCGTACTTCGGAGTTTCTTATTTCCTTTTCGCGTCTTGCCGGACAATCGTTTTCCGGCGCTTTCATTCTGACCCGGACACAGCCCTGCCCAAGAACATAAATGGGCGGCGGAAGGATACTGATTCATATTAGAGCCAATTTCGGCTAGAATAGTCTCTGCTGTTCTTCGTGCCACACCTGGGATGGTGTCAAGCAGTTCCAAGTCTTCATCAAAAGGGAGCATGCGCTTTTTAATTTCCTCATCCAACCTGCCAATCTCTTCGTCCAAATAATCGACGTGACGGAGCTGAGCTCCCAGCATCAGTTTCTGATGAGGGCCCATTAAGCCGTTCAATGCTCGCTTCAAATCCGCTTTTTTGCTTTTCAACTTTCGTTTTGCAAGATCAGATAAAGCTTCAGGATTGGTTTCGCCAGCAATCATCGCCTCAATCATTGCACGTCCTGATTTCCCAAGCACATTGCTGGCAACCGAGGAAAGCTTGATGTTTGCTCCTTCCAGCACCTTTTGAATGCGGCTGACTTCCCGAGCTCGCTCTTCGATGAGACTACGGCGGTAGCGAATCAATTCCCTCAGCTCTCTTTGCTCGCGATTTGGGATAAAGCTACCCTTCAATAGACCATGCCGGAGCAATCCAGCAATCCATTCCGCGTCTTTGATGTCAGTCTTGCGTCCCGGAACATTCTTGATGTGCTGGGCATTCACAACAAGAGTCTCAATCTCCTCAAGCTCCAACAGGTTGTAGATTGGTTTCCAATATGCTCCAGTGCTTTCCATCGCTACATGAGTGCATTCCTTGACTTTGAGCCAATCTACAAGCAAAATTAAATCGTCGGTCATCGTGCCAAACGTACGGATTTCTTTACCTTCAGGCGTGATGGTGCAGGCAACGATGTTCTTTTTATGAACGTCAAGTCCGCACACATGACTGTAAACAACGTCCATTCGTAGCCTTCTCCTTACGGCAGCAAGATTGAAGGGGCTGGTGCAACAACCACATATGGTTATTCTATCCTGCGTGCTTCCAAATTCGGAGCAACAATCTGTGGTGCACCTGGTCGTTAGGGTCAGTCTAATACTCGGGCTCGAAGCACCATTGACTGCCGACCTGCCTTCGCCAGCCGTAAGTAAATTATATCGCATGCCTACCATTTTCATCATCTGTTGGTGCTGCGTTAGCGGCATGGGCGTCTAATACTTTATTTTCAACGAACAGCTGAACTATGCGCTGTTTGGCTGGGCTGGGTTACTTATAGCACTGGCTGGAACTATTTATGGACTTTCATTTCTTACGGTATTGCATTTGTACTCGTTTACTTATATATACTGGTTTTGAAATGGGCAGAGAAATAGATCAATCTCCAAGCCAAGAGATAGCACAATAGAAGCAGTGACAGCCTAGTCTTTCGACTTTCGGGTCACTGCTTTTTTAAGTGGGAGTCAAATAAAATAAATGGAATTTGATACTCGGCCTATTAGACGATCATACCGTTCAGTTTATAGAAAAATACGCCATCTCTTTGACGTATATTTTCGTTAGAATGTTGGTGGACCCCCTTGACAAACATTAGCTGGTTTTCTTGTCTTTACGTGATTGCTTCCAGGCCTGAACCAAAGTCTTTAGGTCAGTAGTTATACTGACCAACTTTAGCACAACGTCAAGAATCTTCACGATTAGATCAAATGACACGGCGTCACCCCCTCTCGGGCTAGCTTCGCCGCATCTTCCCACCGGTTATTTTGTCCAAATCATTATAGCATAAATGGGAAAACTGGAATATAGAGTAGGAATAGCGAGAAGAAATACTAGTCGTTAAGTGTCACTTTGTTTTAATAAGGTCAAGTTCAATGTGACTTCGATTGTGTAAAACATAGCAGTTCATCCAGTAAAAACGTTAATCCATCCTTTCTGCGTAAACGCTCGATCAACTCTGTAACGACTTCCATAATCTCACGTTGTACATTCTTCGCCAGTTGGAGCCCCCCCGCTTTCCCCATCCACATATAGATGCGGATGATCCTCCTGTTCTACCTTGCGTACATGCCGCAGACACAAAATCCTTTTTCAAGATAAAAGAAATAGCTACGTCCATACAGGACTCCCTCAAATAATTCATACATATGAGGATCATCATCAGGTCCATAAACCATGGTGGCTCGCTTTAATTCAACCGGATTGCCCGTATATAAAATTACTCCCTCCACACTCAATTTCAAAAGTAGCTCCTATACCAACATTTTAGTGAGGTAAAACTCAAATTAAAATAATGTGAACTTTTTGTTCGATAAGTGCTAAGTGATCGTATGCTAAAATGTAATTTATGTATAAGGAATCGTACATCAAATACGTTTGTATATATTTCCTTATAAAGTTCATGTTACGTCGGCCTCTATGTATTAATGTGCTACTTATTCTATATGTGAATTCTCATAGTCGGGATGGAGAGTGATAAAATGCGCTTTCTGAAAGCTTTTTCCTCAAAACAAAATATAAATAGCTCAGTTCTGTTTTTTGCATTTTTAATTTCATACAGTGTTTATTTTGAGATGGAAATTAAGCCCTTAATCATTTTCATTTTTACAATTCTATTCTCCCTTCTTAATGCTTTTAGTACATTTGTTCAATCCATACGGAGTAATCATGATTTTAAATAAAGTGGGTATCCACACACTAAAAAGACCTCCACAACGAGTATAGTACTTGACTATACCGCTATGGAGGTCAGATCATCAATGAAAAAGTCTAATTAACAAGGCTCCTCGCTTGGCTTCCCTGCATCGTCACGTGTACGAAAGCTTGAACCACAGCCGCATGTAGCTACGGCATTCGGGTTATGAATCGTGAAGCCACCAGACATCCCGGATTCTTCAAAGTCGATTTCCAGCCCGTCCAGGTAGCGAATGCTTTCTTTTTCCACTACTACTTTCATATCCTGTACGTTCATATATATATCCTGATCTGTCTCATTGTCGTCAAAGCCCATGGCGTACGAAAATCCGGTACATCCACCTGGCGTAACACCCAGACGCAAAAACATATTCGGCGTTTCCTGCTGCTCCAGCATTTCCTTCAAGCGTTCAGCAGCGGAATCGGTGATGTTAATCATGGCTCCATCCTCCTCTTTTACTTCATATTCTCCTTCAGTATACTCCACTATTTGCAGGTGCTCAAGTCATGGAATGTCCTTCCCCTACGGGATAAAAGACCTGTTTTTATACTCATTTGTATTGATCACCTGTGTGGTGAGGTTTATAATAGGTGAAGAGTGTGTAAAAGAAACTGTCGGAAATTTGTCATTTCAATGGCGATGTTTTGAGACATTCATCATTGTAGCCTGGCATTGTAACATTTTTCACATATCATATATCCGCGCTGCCGGGTTCGTACCGACGGAACGGGACATCCTGTGTGCATCAAGCGCTTACGCCGCTGATCAAAGCGGACAGCCTCGCACAGAGCAACTTGAAGGAGGAATGGGCATGTCCACATTAGTTACACCCTTTACAGACCGCAGAATGGCGGAGATTGTAGAAAAGGTACAGAACGGGATTCGTTTGAACCTTGAAGACGGTATATATTTGTATGAAACTGACGATATTCTCACACTGGGTCAGTTGGCTAACGAAGCGAATTTACGCAAAAACGGAAAAAAGGTTTATTTTATTGAAAACATGAGCCTGTACTTCACCAATGTATGCGAAGCGCGCTGCGCGTTCTGCAATTTCCGCAAGGATCAGGGGGAGGACGGCTCTTATACGTTGTCCGGGCAGGAAATGATTGATTATGTAGAGCAACATATTCATCCGGGTGTAAGAGAATTCCATATCGTCGGCGGTCATAATAATCATGTGCCTTTCCAATACTATGTAGACTCATTGAAGGCGCTAAATGAAAAATATCCTAACGTTACACTGAAAGCCTATACTGCGGCAGAAATTGATTTTTTCACACGTATTAGCGGCTTGAGTATCAAAGAGGTGCTTCAGGAACTGCAAAAGGCTGGGCTTAAAACGCTGACAGGCGGTGGCGCAGAAATTTTGTCCGACGAATATCGCAAGAAAATGCATGTTTCCAAGGCCAACGTGGACCGCTATCTGGAAGTACATCGCACGGCTCACAATCTCGGCATGAGAACCCATACGACCATGCTGTACGGTTCGGTCGAATCGTATCAGGATCGTATTGAGCATATGCTGCAAATTCGTGAATTGCAGGACGAAACGAACGGATTCATGGTATTCATTCCACTATCTATGCAGCCGAAAAGCAAAAATGCCAACATCATGCGCCGCAATTCCGCTTATGAGGATCTCAAAACCATTGCGATCAGTCGCCTGATGCTGGACAATATCGATCATGTCAAAGCCTACTTCATTAATATTGGTCCACAATTGACGCAGGTCGCGCTTACATTCGGTGCCTCGGACGTCCATGGCACGATTGTGCGCGAGCAAATCAGCCATGCCGCTGGTGCATTGACTCCGGCCGGTCTGACCCGTAAAGAGCTGATTTGGCTGGTCAAAGGTGCAGGACGCATCCCGGTTGAACGGGATACCTTCTATAACGAAATTGAAGTTTTCGAGTAGAAATTCTCAAATTCTCAATTACATGTATTTTTGGATTCAAATTTCCCGCGAGCATTTCATCCCCATTACTCACACCATGCAGCGTCAAGCTGTCTCGGAATACTCTGGTTTGCCTGCCACAGGCGGACCAGACTCCGGGTTTTACAACAATAATAAACTCGTGTCTGATCGGAGTGTTGAATTCGTATGTCGCCGGAGTAAGACGTTAATTAACTTTTACGTAACAAATCTTGATACGGCGAGAAGACGAACTTGCTTTTCTGATGAGGCTCCAGACCATTTGCCGGGGACACGGCAGCGAAAGGACGGCGGATTTTGATGAAAAATTTCGTTATTCTGGGGGGCGGCTACGGCGGCCTTACCATTGCCAAAGAATTGCTGGACAAACACATTCCCGACGATGTTCAACTTATTTTAGTGGACCGGATGCCCTTTCAGGGGTTGAAAACAGAATACTACGCTCTCGCGGCGGGTACGGTATCTGATTTTGATTTGCGAGTGCATTTTCCCGATGAGCAGCGTCTGATTCGCAAATATGGGGAAGTCACCTCAATGGATTTGGAGAATAAAATCGTCCATTTTCAGGATGGCGAGCCTTTGCTCTATGATCAGCTTGTGATTGCGCTGGGTTGTACGGACCGTTTTCACAATACACCAGGGGCTGAAGAGTATAGCTGCACGATCCAGTCATTTAACCATACCCGTCAAACGTATCTGCGCTTGAATGAAATCAAGCCTTATGGACATGTTCATATTGTAGGCGGCGGTCTGAGCGGTGTTGAAATTGCTGCGGAATTACGTGAAAGCCGTTCAGATTTAAATATTACCATTATGGATCGGGGCGAGCGGGTGCTGTCGGCATTTCCGCAACGTTTGTCTGCCTACGTACACGCGTGGTTCAAGGAGCACCAAGTAAATGCACTCAACCATGTTGCGGTTTCCCGTATTGAACCGGGAGCTATTTACAACCATGACGAGCAGATTGTAACCGATGCAGTTGTATGGACCGCCGGGATTCAACCGGTAAAAATGGTGCAGGATTTGGCCGTTCCTAAAGACCCACAGGGCCGCATCGTGCTCAACGAATATTATCAGATACCGGATCATCCCGAGGTGTACGTGGTTGGGGATTGTGCCAGTCTTCCCTACTCGCCAAGCGCCCAGGCGGCAGAGGTGCAGGGCGAGCAGATTGCACACATTGTACGCGACCTGTGGAAGGGCCAAACGCCTCACCCTCATCCTCTGAAGCTGCGCGGCACATTAGGCGCACTTGGCAAGAAGGCGGGGTTCGGCTATGGCTTTATGGGTAGCACCTCATTGCGTGGGCGAGTACCGCGCTTGCTTAAAAGCGGTGTGCTCTGGAAGTCCAAACGCCATTTTGGCTGACCCAATGTCTATATAATCACAAGAAGACCCGCTCTCGGAGCAGGTCTTCTTGCATTTCAATCCAAATCAAGCTGATCCCATGCTTCGGCTTCCTTGATCTTGTTTATAATCACTTCATACAGCAGCTCTGCTGAATCTGCGGAAACAATCTCGCCGTTGACCATCGCATAGGGTTCAGCATTACACTGACCACAATTGCTAAGACAGCCGTATTCGATTACATCATAATCTGGATTTTGCTCCAGCCTGGACATAATTTCATCGGTGCCAAAATGCATATTACTGGTGCAAAATTCGATGATAGGTCTTAACATTTTTTCACCTGCTTTGGCTTACGGGCATTTTAATTTGGCCCGCTTTGTAATATAATAAATAAGGTATAGGAAAGGAGTTGAATTCTAATGAGCGAAACACAAAGCGTTCAAATGTATGACGAAGTAGCAGATGTACTGGATAAGCTCCGTCCGTTCCTGCAACGCGATGGCGGTGACGTTGAGCTGGTTGACGTTGAAGACGGCATCGTTAAGCTGAAGCTGGTAGGCGCTTGCGGTAGTTGCCCAAGTTCCACAATCACGCTGAAAGCAGGGATTGAGCGCGCTCTTCTCGAAGAAGTCGACGGCGTCCAAGAAGTGGTACAAGTATTCTAATGCTTGTTGCATAATGATCATGAGAGTCTTGACTTCGGTAACGAAGCTCAAGACTCTTTTTTGTGTACTGCATCTACCGAATCCAACTCTTAAATGGTCGGCCGAATCGGGTCCAGCCCTCCCGACACATCCATAATATTGCCTGTTATAAAATCCGAGTGTTCCTGACACAAATAGGCGATCACTCGTGCAATGTCCTCTCCACTCCCCGGACGTCCACGTGGTGTCTCTTTATCCTGCATGCCGATGACGTCGGCGATAGACATTTCTTTATTCGCTCCCCGGATATCTCCGGGACAAATCATATTCACCGTAATGCCATACGGAGCTTCCTCCACAGCCAGTGACTTTGTGAAAGACACCAGCCCCACCTTGGCGGCTGCATAGGCAGCACGATGCGGCCAAGCCCTCGCTTCTCCAGCATGACCAAAGCCAAAATGAATAATACGTCCCCATTGCCGGCTACGCATATGAGGCAATACCAGATGATCCAGCAGCATGGTACCGACCAGATTTCCCTGTATCATGGCATGAATCTCGGCTACACTGTAATCCGCAAACAGACGGCGTTCCCGGATGAACGGTCCGGCATTGTTCACCATAATATCTACACCGCCCAGCCGATCCTCGACCTCGCTGATCAGCCTCGTGATATCCTCCTGAATGGAGATATCTCCTTGTAAAGAAAGGCAGCGTACTCCTTTAGACTGGATCACCCGCTTTAGCTCATCGGCTTCAGCTTGGCTATGCACATAATTCAGTGCAATATTACAGCCTTCATCAGCCAGACGCAGAGCGGTCATCTTGCCTAAACCTTTGGCACTGCCTGTTATGAGTGCGACTTTGTCTCTCAACAGTTTTCCTCCTCTTCACAGAGAACGGTCACCCCCAAGTATAAAATATTTAGGCTTCGCCTACAACTCCAGGAAAAAAGAAACCCCAGTCCTCTTGTTCAAGAGATCTGGGGTTTGCGTTGTTCGACGCGCTTACACTCCCTACTTAAAATGCCGGGATAATCGCGCCTTGATATTTATCTTCAATGAATTTTTTAACTTCCGCTGATTGCAAAGCCTTCATCAGCTTTTGAATCGCTTCGGAATCTTTATTATCAGGACGTGCAACCAAAACGTTCGCATATGGAGAATCCTTGTCTTCCAGTGCCAATGCATCCTTGGTTGGATTCAGATTTGCTTCCAGAGCATAGTTCGTGTTGATCAGTGCAATGTCCACTTCAGGCAACTGACGTGGCAGCATTGCCGCTTCCAAAGTTTTGAAATCCAATTTTTTCGGGTTTTCAGTAATATCTTTTACTGTAGCTTCGATATTGCTTTCGTCTTTCAGCTTGATCAGACCTTGTTTGGCTAACAGCAGCAATGCACGACCTTCATTGGTTGCATCGTTCGGAATAGCTACGGTTGCGCCATCTGGAATTTCATCAAGTTTTTTATATTTTTGGGAGTAGATACCGAATGGCTCCAGATGAACGGCACCTACAGACACCAGATTCATTTTACGCTCTTTGTTCATTACATTCAGGTAAGGTACATGTTGATAGAAGTTAGCATCCAGCTGCTTGTCGAACAATTGTACGTTGGGTTGTACGTAATCGTTAAACTGAACGACTTGAAGACGAATGCCCTCTTTTTCCAACTGAGGTTTGATCGATTCCAAAATTTCCGCATGCGGCACAGGAGAAGCGCCTACTTTCAGCTCAACTTCGCGTGGTGCACCGCCCGTATTTCCAGTTGTTTTTGATGCATCAGATGTCGTGCTCTTCGTGCCGCAAGCAGCCAGCACCGCAATTAATGTCAAGCTTAATACGGCCAATACCCATTTCTTCATGTTATTACCCCTCCAATAGTTTGTAATGTTCAGGATTCAGATGCCTGATCAATAAGGATATCTATATGGTTTCCCTATTTTCGAGTATAATGCCTTACCAGACGATCCCCTGCCATTTGCAGCAGTTGTACCAGTACGACCATCAGCACGACGGCAACGATCATTACAGCCGTTTCATAACGGTAATAACCGTAGTTGATAGCCAGCGTACCCAGACCACCGCCCCCGATCATACCGGACATCGCCGTATAGGATACGAGTGTAACGATGGTAATAGTTAATGCGGCGAGCAATCCCGGCAGTGCCTCACGCAACAGCACCCGGCGGATGATTTGCCCAGTTGAAGCGCCCATCGCTTGCGCGGCCTCGATGACACCCTTGTCCACTTCACGCAGCGACGTTTCGACAAGGCGTGCGAAGAAAGGGGCGGCCCCGATGACCAATGGCGGAATGGTACCCAGCACCCCGGTCGAGGTACCTACCAACGATCGTGTAAAAGGAATAAGTGCAACGATCAAAATAATAAATGGTACAGAACGCAGAATGTTAACGATAAATGATAGTACAATGTATACCACCTTCATCAGAGTCAACGAAGAGCGGCTCGCCAGAAACAATAGTATACCAAGCGGCAAGCCAATAATAAGGGTGAACAGGGCGGATGCCCCAAGCATCTGAAGGGTCTCCACCGTAGAATTCCACAGTTCTTCCCAACTCACTTGCGAAAAATCGAGTTCGCTCATTGTCCGATCACCTCCACATCAAGTCCTTGCCCGGACACTTCACGCAGCGTATGCTCAATATCCTCCTGATTTCCTTCAAAACGAACGATGAGCTGTCCATAGGGTACGTTTTTGATGGTGGAGATGGTTCCCTGCAAAATCGCAAAATCAACGCCGGTCTTACGGGCCGTACGCGAAAGAATCGCATCGTACGTTTTGCTGCCCAAGAAGGAAATTCGTACTACCTGTGCCGATTCGCCGCCACCCGCGGCCGCAATTGCTGCTTGCAATTCCTCGGCATGCTCAGACTCCCGTTGGATAAAGTCCTTGGTAACCTGATGCTGTGGCTTCAAGAATACTTCCGCCACCGGCCCCTGCTCCACAATGTCGCCCTGATGAATCACGCCGACTCGATCACATATGCTTTGAATGACATGCATTTCATGCGTAATCAGCACGATAGTTAAATTAAAGCGCTGGTTAATATCCAATAGCAATTTCAGAATCGACCCTGTCGTCTGCGGATCAAGCGCTGAGGTAGCCTCGTCACACAGCAGCACATGAGGATCACTGGCAAGCGCCCGCGCAATACCTACCCGCTGCTTCTGTCCCCCTGAAAGCTGTGAAGGGTATTTTCCACTGTGTTCCTCCAGCCCAACGAGTTCCAGCAATTCTCGAACTTTCTTGTCCACCTGCTGCTTGGGCGCGTTCACCAGACGCAACGGAAATGCAATATTGTCATATACCGTCGCCGATGATAATAAATTAAAATGCTGAAAAATCATTCCGATTTTTCGGCGCTGCTTCTGTAACTGGGCTTGACTCACAGTGGTGAGATTGACATCATCCACCCATACTTCACCTGAAGTGGGCCGTTCCAATAAATTAATACAGCGAATCAGCGTGCTTTTCCCTGCTCCGGAGTGACCAATAACTCCAAATATTTCTCCACGCTTTATAGAAAGGTTCAACCCGGACAGCGCACTAACGCGCCGGTTCCCTTTGCCATAATGCTTGGTTAATTGCTTAAGCTCTATCAACGTGCTGCGACCCCCTCTACTCTTCCTTACCCTTTTAATCAGCTTTCATCTCTAGGATGTATAATCGCTCAATTTGTGTACACAAATTAAGCGATTTATACAAAAAGAGCCCCTTTCACAGAATGAAAAGGGCCCCGCTATGCGAACCTTTTCTCATCTGTCAAAAACGCTATAACTCTAGCGGTTTTGTAGGAATTAGCACCATCATGTTCCCTCCCGGTGTGTTATACCGGGAAAAAACGGGTTGCCGGGCTTCATCGGGCCAGTCCCTCCACCTCTCTGGATAAGAAAAATATGTTAAACTCCAGCCTTAGCTGTCCGTTAAGTTTGTATTAAAACCATAATTCAAGCATTTTTCTGAAACTAGATTTCAGTATAGATAGTTTACATAGCTTTGTCAAAGGATATTTTCTAACATAATTATGGACGCACTGCCCGGTTCTCCCATTGTTTCGCTGTATAAGAAAAAACGTTTGTTAATGACCGGCACACCATATCCAAGCCCTGCTGCAAATCCTCCAGATGATGATCCAGATCTTCCAGCTGTATTTTGCCGTACAAAGCTCGATGCCGTTGCCAGAGATCATCCTGCATTTCCGTATTCATATAGTGTATCTCCGTATTTCGCCGCTTACGCAGGCGATTGATGGCATCGGTGTATGTGTCCTTAATATCAATCAAATTATCGGTCAATACAGGATGCATTTTGAGATACTTGAGCTGCCGCAGCACGGTAAAATACGAATAATGCGCCTTATACTGCCCCGTTTTTAAATCATACAGATCATTCATCCAGTTACCGAGCTTATCCAGAATGGAGAATACTCGCACAAACCCATCCTTGTAAAAGAAAACATACAATGCATAATCGGATTTTTCATCCTCGCTCATATCTTCAGCGTATCCGGCCTTCACTTTCATACGGAAAAAGGCGGCAGCATGATGGCTCTGCTCCAGCTCGTCCAGAGAGGACATCAGACCGCGTGTCAAAATATCCGCTTTGCGAAAATCGTGGGTCGGATCACCACTGGCCTGAATTTGCCGCTCCAGCAGGTTTAACATGTCTGACATGCTATTCATGGCATCCAGCAGGACGCCCTTGCTCACACGTGGCGGCTCGCCCAGCAGCTTGCGTATCATGCTCACGCCTCCTTATGAATGTAAAATCCGGTTGTTCAATGAATTAGGGCGTCAAGCGAAATAACTCGTCCACCGTTGATCTACAAGCTTAACAATATCCTCACGTGGCAACACTTCATCAGGGTAGCCTGGCTTCATACGCGCATCCACTACAATCGGCAGCTTATAGTTCAGGTGATGCAAACGCACCTCGCTGTCGGCGTACATATCCGTAGCCGGGTTAAAGCGTGTGAATACCGTCCACAGGAACGAGGCTTGGGAGCGAACCACTTCTTTGGCATCGTCCACGATAAAGACGAGTGGCCATTCTTGCTCACCCTCCGCCAATCGTTCCAATACACGCGCTGCCAATTCTGGTTCTTGCTCAAAGGACGCACCTGATACAACAAGGCAGCCTCCGCAGTACGGCTTAATTTCACGAATACCCGGCAGGTCTCCTCCCTCATAGGTACCAGGCAATTCACGTATCGGCTCGCCTACGCCCATCAGAATCGCTTTACTGCCGTGATTCAGCTTGCGGCCCGTATAATCAAGTGTATCGTGGGACGTATGGTTGAAAATGAACAAATCCCTTGCTGGATTAAATCGCTCCAGAATCGTTTCCAGCAGCAGGTTAAAATCAGACAAATCAATAACCCGATCTGTCAGCATCAGGAATTTGGTTAATGACAATTGGCCTTGGCCCAAAATGGTAAAGCCGGATACCAGCGCTTCACGGGAGTAGCTTTCACGCACAACGGCCGCTGCCAGCGCATGTACGCCCGTTTCCGCATAAGCCCACAAGGACTTGACTGAGGGCATCACAAGCGGATAGGCAGGCGACAACAGACGCTGTAAAAATTCGCCGAGATAGTAATCCTCCTGACGTGGTTTACCTACAATGGTTGCCGGATAAATGGCATCCTTGCGGTGATACATATGCTTGACATGAAATACAGGGAAATCATGCTGTAATGAGTAGTAGCCAAAATGATCGCCAAACGGTCCTTCCGGACGGCGTTCATGAGGCGGTACATAGCCACTGATCGCAAATTCGGCCTCTGCCGGAATCCGGTGACCACCAAGCGGGTCTTCTGTCATCGGCAGCTTGCCTCCCATGATAAGCGAGGCCAGCAACAGCTCAGGCAGGTTCTCCGGTGCCGGAGCAATCGCAGATGCAATCAGAGCAGGCGGTCCACCGATGATTATCGTTGTAGGCAATGGCTCATTACGCAGCTCGGCTTCATGATAATGAAAGCCGCCGCCTTTATGAATTTGCCAGTGAATTCCTGTCGTCTGATCATCATAAATCTGAATACGGTACATACCGAGATTATGATCCTTGGAATGCCCCGGCTTTTCGGTATATACGAGCGGAAGCGTAATGAACGGTCCTCCATCCTCATGCCAACTCGTGACTCTAGGCAGTGGAGCCAGCGGAGCCTCTGTCCGCCGAACTCCCAATACAGGAGCCTCGCTATGGGATACCGTTTTCAGTCCTACTTTTAGCATGTCCTTAATGAGGCCACGTTCATTCCATAAAGCTTTGGGGGTAGGTGGAAGCAAGGTTTTGGTCGCTCCAACAATCGCATCCATCAATTGCTCCGGGCGAGGACCAAAAGCCATGTCTACACGACGATTCGTACCAAACAGATTACTAGCTACCGGAAAAGGAGTTCCTTTTACATTCGTGAACAGTAGTGCCGGTCCTTCTTCCTCAATCACTCTCCGATGGATCTCGGCCAGCTCCAAATAAGGATCGACAGGCGCTTCTATAATTTTAAGATGATTTTCTTTACGCAGCGCTTCAATGAATTGGCGCAAATTCTGGTAGATCAACTGACGACTCCTCCTAAGCAAATCAAGCCCTCGAGAAACTCGTGGGCCTAGTTTGTTTCTTATATGCTATTATACGTGTTTGAACCCCTCTTGGGCAAAATATCAGCTTTACTATAATCTATGAAATACTTAGGTACGTTGTGCTTGGGTCGGAACAAACTTGCGATCCGGCGACAATTGCCATACACGATAACTCAGATAAACCAAAATGGAGAACAACGATGCAATCACCAGCATATGTCCTAGCACGACAAACATGTAAATTTCAGGTCTGGTAACGTACAGCAAGCTAATTCCAATAATGACCTGGAGTGTTATTAGCAGTACCGAAACAGCTCCCAATGTACGAATGTCCCGGTGATTCGGGTGATAGCGGTATGAGTAGTGACCCACGGCCAAGATAATGACGAACAGCAGACCGGCTGATATCTGATGAAGCAGCAGTGGAGATATAAAGCCCCCGATATTTATAACCTTCTGGATGACCGAGTGACTGAGCAACGCCCCTGAATAGATAGCAATATAGGTATAAATCGTCGATAGCCATATAAAGTTACGAAAGCCCCGACTGACAGACCCAGGAATCAGACGCGGGGTGTAGCGTGAATCCGCATGCTCCTGCCAGGCCCCCAGCGTCATCATGGTCGCACTGGCAAATGCAATAAGCGCAAAGCCAAAATGCAGTCCCATGACTGCCGCCGATTGGGAGAAGACGACAGCCAACGCCCCCATCGCACCTTGTATGATGACAAACATGAGCGTTAACAGCGAGAATAGCTGCAAATCCTTCCGGTGCTTCATAAACAGCAAAAAGCCGACAAATGAGGCGATAGAAAGAATCCCGGCCATGGCACTTACGGAGCGATGAGAGAACTCAATAAGGGATGCGATCGTATGTGCCGGAACCAGCTTACCATTGCAAAGCGGGAAGTCCCGTCCACAGCCCAGTCCCGAATCGGTCCGCGTCACAACACCTCCACCGAAGGTCGCCAAAAACATGACAATACATGTTACGAGTGCCAGCCACTTTAATATTCTGATTTTGTTATTCAAAGAACTCACCCGTATCCTTCCAAATATAATATTTATTCACTATATATGTTGTGAAATGATCACTTAAAGTAATTATAACTGATATATCGTTACTTGACATACGCGTTTTGTTGACAAAATGTGAACGTGTCCGTAAGAAAACCGTCTCCTTTATCAGGAGGCGGTTTTCTGATTGTCTTGATGATTATGGTTCCCTCGGAGTCATGCATATACTGCATCCATTATTTGGCCAAGTTAGCGTGAACATCAACTGCCCGATCCAAAAATTGCTCGATTTCCTCACGGGATTTACGCAATCTGTTGACCAGACGTACCAGCTCGCGCCCTTCGCTGTAAGCGATAAAGCTGGGAATACCCAGAACATTTTGCTCCTGGCTGACGCTTTCGGCCTGCTCAACATCAATTTCAATTAATGTAAGCTTGTCTGCATATTGTTGCTCTACATCAGGCATAAACGGATCAATAAAATGACAATCTCCACACCAGTCCGCCTTAAACACAGCCACGGTTACGCCAGAAGTTGATATTGCCTTATTAAAGTCTTCATGAGAGACGATTTTTTGCATACCTTTTTCCTCCTTAGATTCGGTTGTAAAAAAGAGCTTACTCCTCTATTGTAACGCTAAACAACGCTTTTGATAAGACAAGTACGGTTTTGGGCATACTAATGCATATACCGGAGTGAATCTGAATACCGTGAAAGGAGGTTATCAAGACATGTCTCTCACCGAATGGTTCCATGTAGCAACAAAGCAGCTTCAAGGCGGGCTAAAGCTACTCGGTTCTGTTCCGCGTGTTGCGGAGGAGGCTTGGGAGGGCAAACGGGCGGCCTGGACTGAATCCCGCAAGTTGCGTTATCCACTGCGTGAGCTGCCATGGGATTATCGTACCGCACAGGCCGCAATGGATGAAGCTGAAGCGCTAATGATGACGAACGGACCAGCTACGCGCCCCTCTTCTCTGAATATGCCCTTATGCGAAACAGACTGTGAGCTGCTGGAGCGGATCAAAAACGCTACCGCGCACGAGAACCGCAGCAACATCACACGAACTGCAGCTTACCTCGAATGCTATCGTGGCTATCCGGAATTGCATTGGGCACTATTGGCTCATCTCGTTTCTCGTAATGGCGGTTATAATATGACCGATCTCAAAGGCAGCCTGATCGGCAATCTGTTCAACGAGCAGGAAAAGGAGTGGCTATATCGGCTACTGGAGCGCTGCAACGCCCTTATTTTTCAGGATGCTTATCCGCAGCTGCAACTTTACATGCACAGCCGTCATTTGGGGCGAAGCTGCTTTCATTTATTGCCCTATTTTCACGTATCGCCATTCATGAGACCCTTTTGGGAACGCTTCTGGGCTTGGCGGGATAGCTCTCTATTGACCGTCGCTCTCATTATTAACGAACAAAACTATATTGAGGGGCGTGTTGTAAAAGATCCATATTTTCAAAAATTTGTAATGCACAAGCCAGGCTTTTATTTGCATGATTGGCTTCAGCTCAACCAGGTGATATTCCCACTTGGGTTGAACGGCGGACTCGCAGGACTTGTGATGGAGCGTTTTGGCCATCTGGACGAGCGAATTGGCTTTGGGAAAAGTCTTTATGCCATCCTGTTCGGTCACCAGCAGGTGCTGGATCAAGTGTCAGCATTCGTTGCCAGCGTGCCGCATACGGGTTCACGCAGCGACTATTGGCCTGGACTCTTCACCCCGAATGAACAAAAAGCGTTGCACTCTCCGAAAGAGAGCGCAACGCTTCTAGCACATGAATGGCTGCCGCCAGGACAACGCCTGTACAGCCCGGAATTGAACGTCGTCTGGTCGGATACGGCTTATGATCCGATTCCCCGTTACGACTGGTTTCAGGACGGCTCCACGCTCGGGCATCTGAGCGAGCCAAGGCGACCACTGTTATTTGCTATGCGGCATGAGCATCGCCACGGCATCCAAAAAACAGCAATGGTCCACGACACCCATGTCAACCTGCGGCCTTTCCACTGAGAAGGCTGAAAGGCTATCAATGCTTCTTAGCCCTGTTGTCCTGAAAACCCACGCTGGAGACGCATCAGCGGACGCAGTACCTTTTGCAATATACGCGGATAATTACTCAGCTCATCGCTGCGCAGCACACCCAGCACAACCAGCAGAACCAGATAGCACACCAGTACAACCCCTCCGGCGATACAGCAAGCGATAAGGAAGGCTATACGTGCAGGCATAAAGTGCACCAGCGGAATGCAAGCTTCATTTACACCATACCCGATTGCTCCCGAGACTACGACTGTCACCAAAAAACCTGCCCAGCGTCGGCCCATGATGGAGAAGGAAACGATCCCTTTGAGCACTCTCAAGTTCAACAGCGTTATCACGAGGAAACATAATCCGGTCGCAGCAAGGATGCCATAAATTCCAAGCCAGCCAGCCAGCAGCCAGCTTGCCACAGATTTAACCAAGATACCAAACATAACATTAACCATTGAAATACGCGGCTTGCCCATACCAATTAAAATTGAGTTGGACGTCATCATGGTAATCTGGAATATCGTCCCAAGTGTTAAAACAGCGATAATCCCGCTTCCTCCAAGCGAGCTGAACAGTAAGCCATTAATGGAATAGGCGGTTACACATAAAGCCAGCACAATCGGCATTCCGGTCAAAATAGAGATACGCAAGGCCAGCGTCATCTGATTTTGCAAATGGCGTTCATCCTTGCGGGCAAAAGCCGCCGAAATGATCGGAATGAGCGATGTGCTAAGCGCAATGGCTAAAATCGGCGGAATTCCCGCCACACTTTGTGCCCGCGACCCTAGATAACCCAATTGGGTAGTGGCCTGATCCAATCCAATCTGACCAGACAGCAGTCTAACTACAATCGACGTATCAATAAAATAGACCGCCGGAACCGTCAGGGATGACAATACGATGGGAATAGACAGGGTGAAAATGTCTTTGTAAATGCGCAGCATCGGCAGCGCGGAGCTTTCCTCCTGGAATTGCTCCTGTCGATCCTTGTGATCCTGGCGACGCAATTTCACCGTGTAGTACAACATAACCGCCAGTGCGGCGATGCTCCCCATGACACCCCCAAAGGATGCCCCGGCCGCAACCTCACGGTCTCCATAACCCAGCTTCAAAATAATAAAAGCGAGTATAATAGCGGTCGCCACCCGTGCAACCTGCTCCACAATTTGTGAAATTCCGCCTGCGGTCATATTGCCTCGTCCTTGGAAGTACCCGCGCATCATGGCAATGGCGGGAAACAACAGCAAGGCTGGTGCCAAAGCCTGAATAGCCAAAGCGGACTGTGGAACCCCTGCTACATGCTTAGCAAAATAAGGCGCTCCAAAATACAGCACCGCAGTGATGACAATGCCTGCCACGGCCGCAAATAGCAAAGCCGCTTGATACACGCGTCGCGCCTCCGAAGGCCGGTTCAGCGCATAGCGCTCCGAAACCATTTTGCTTAATGTACTAGGAATGCCAGCTGTAGCCACTGTGAGCAGCATCAGATAAGCATTGTTCGCAATGGTAAACGAGGCGTTCCCCACGGAGCCGAGCAAATGCTCCAGTGGAACACGCTGTACCAGACCAAGTACTCTGGCCACGAGGGCGGCAGCGGCTAAAATCAGCGTGCCTTTAAGGAATGTTTCTTTATTGGACAAAATGTGTTCCCTTCTTTCTTGCTGTTCACATACCTGCAAAAGCCCCGCAAAAAAACAGTCATGGCCTGAGCCATCACCGGTGCGGAGCCGCATGTCGATTCTGTCTCTGCAATCATAATAACGGGTTATCCGTGTAACACCCAAATCAAGAATACTATAATCATAGCAAGCTGCAAAATCACTTTCATCACGGTGCTGGTCAACAGCCCCAATACGGAGCCAAAGCCCACTTTTACAGCTCGATCCAGCGGCGCTTTACCAATCAGTTCACCCAGCACAGCGCCGATGAATGGCCCCAAAATCAGGCCGAATGCCGGAATAACGAAGGGCCCAATAATAATCCCGACCGTGCTGAGGATCGCCGACAGACGCGAACCGCCAAATCGCTTGACTCCCCACGCATTAACAGCATAGTCCGCAACAAAAAGTGCAACCACGATTAGTGTTTGTATAATCCAAAATAACTTACTATATGAAGAAAACGAGAAAAACCAACCGTACACAAAAAAAGCAAAATAGATAGCGAGCGCCCCCGGCAATACGGGATATACCGCCCCGGCCATGCCAACAATGAACAGCACGACAATAACAATCCAGCCTACAACGTCCATGGGCCCCCTCCTTCTTGTCCATTCATCCCATATGCAGCCTCATGCGTTCTATTAAAACGTTCTAGTAAGCCGTTCTTTTAAACAAGTATATAATCACGGATGACTTCTACGATACCGTCGTCATTGTTGGACGCCACGACCAGATCAGCCGCTTCTTTTACCGTGTCCTGAGCATTGCCCATCGCTACACCTAGTCCAGCCGCTTGAATGACGGCCAGGTCATTCAGACTGTCGCCAACCGCAACCACCTGGTCCATTGTAATTCCCAACAGATCGCACACTTCAGCGATTCCACTTGCTTTTGATATGCCAGCCGGGTTAATTTCCAGATTCGTCATTGAGGAGTTGGAAATTTCAAGTCCTCCCATATCCTGAAGCTGGAGTAAAATTTGATGGCGAATTTCGTCATTTTCCGTATTATAACCAAATTTGAGCCATTCCTGTGTGTCTAATGTATCAGTCCAACGGTCTCTGTTATATAATTCCTCTGTTGAGCAAGCCCAAAACCAGGAGTCTGTTTCAACAGCAATCTGGTGCATCTTGCGAACAAGCTCCCGATCAAGCAAATAACGGCGCCACAGCTCATGAGGTGATTTCCATACCTCACTGCCGTTTACCGTTACCATTGGCGTTTCCAAGCCGAGCTGCTGGCCATAGGGCAGAGCATACATCGCTGCCCGTCCGGTAGACAGGCATACATGAATTCCCTCCTGAATCGCCTTGTTAATCCAGTTAATCGTATCTAGGGTAATCTCCTGATTGTCGTTCAGCAGAGTTCCATCCATATCGAGCGCCAGCAGTTTGTATTTATATTGGTTCTCTCCCATAGTTTCTCTTCCTCCTGTAATGTCCCATATGTCCAACGACATTTTACCATGAAAAAGAGAAGCCCACAAAAGAATTCAAGTCCTTACTTCGATGTCTGCGGCTTTTTTGGGGTACCATCCAGCCCGTATACCTCGTCATACGCATCAAATATTTTACGTGCCACCGGCCCGGCGCTCGTCGCGCCAAAGCCCCCTTCGGGAATAATAACCGCTACGGCCAGCTTCGGATTTTGCCGCGGTGCAAAAGCGATGAACACCCCGTTATCTTTAACAGCACGTCCCACTACCTGCTCAGAAGTCCCTGTTTTACGTGCATAATCATACGGAAATCCGTTAAAAGCTTTGACATCTGTAGCCATACCGCGAATGATCGTATTCCAGTACGTTTCGGGAAAAGCGACCACATTCAGCACCTTTGGCTTCAATTCACGCACGAGATTCCCTTGATCATCCACAATCTTGCTGGCCAAATGAGGCTGCATACGCTTGCCCTTTGTTGCCAGTACAGTCGTATATTGAGCCAGCTGCATCGTCGTGTATTTCCCTTGTTGGCCGAAGGATGCCTGCACCAAGCGCGTCAGCGCACTTTCCTGCTTGCTCATATACTCAAGTCTGCCCGCCCATTCGCCCGGCAAATCTACTTCAGTCGGCACGCCTAATCCAAATTCCTTCATATACTTGTCCCATACATCAATCCCCTGATGCATCCCTACATTACTTCCGTATTTGTCATACAGCGGCTTGCCGATCATATCCACCATAAACGTATTGGATGAAAATTCAATGGCTTTGTCTGGGGTCAAACTACCGTACACATGTCCGCCCGAATTACCGACACGGCTGGATTGATTTTTTCCGTAATACGCGCTCCCTGTATCCAAATAAGTTTGTCCAGGTGAAAACAAGTTTTCCTCCAACCCGATCAGCACGGTCAACGGTTTAATAGTTGAACCCAGCAGCACGGAGGACTCCGGGTGCGGACCCGATTTTCCACTCGGTACAGATTTAATCGTTCCGTTCCCCATTTTATGCTGAATTTCACTATATACCGAAGGCGAAGTACTTCCAGTTTTCCATACATTAGGGTCATAATCCGGCATACTGGTCATCGCTACGACATTTCCTGTCTCGACCTCCATCGCTACAGCAAAGCCCGTGGTGGCATCTTGGTGGAGCTTTCCGGATACCGGATGAGTATGAAGCCAGCGAAGCTGATCCATAATCGCCTGCTCGGTTTTTTGCTGAATTTCCTTGTTGATGGTGGAATAGAGATGATGTCCTTTTTGCGGAGGAGTCATCGATTCAACGCCCTCCGGCATGCTGCTCGGATTGACTTCTACCGTTTTATAGCCGTTTTTTCCTCTCAGCTCGTCCTGGTACTGCAGCTCCAGACCATCATATCCGACCGTTTCACTTTCCAGGTAAACCTGTTCTGGTCTTAGAACCTCCGAATTGGCTTGGTGCAGCTCTTTATATTTGGTTCGATTCGCACGTGCTCCTTTGAACTTATACATATATCCAATCGCTTGGACCGCTACCCGATCCGGGTCATAATGGCGGACACTTTCTTCTACTACCTCCACACCGGGAAATTCCTTTTTGTGCTCCAGAAAATATGCAATCTCCTCCCGGCTCAAGTCGGATTTGACCAAACGCGGGGTAAATCCCCTATATTGATTATAGTCCGGGTCCAGGCGTTTCTTAATTTCCGGTGCATCAAGCTTTTCCCCATCTTTATGTCCCAATTTATTTAGTTTGGCAGCGAGCTTATCTGCAAAAACATTAAGCTCAGGAAGCAGCCTTTCCCCAGGCTTACGGACCTTCTCTGCACGCTTGCTATAATCCTTGGACAAGGTTACATACAGGGATTGTACCGGAGTTGAATACGCCAGTTTCACCTTACCCGTAGAGTCATAAATCGTGCCACGATTCGGAGCTAACGGGACATTTTTGGTATTCACGGACTGCTGCAGCCCCTTTAGCTCCTCGGATTGTACAAACTGCAGTACAGCTAGTCTGGTAATGATAAGGGCAAACAGCACAAAAGCACTGAAAAAAATAAGGTTCATTCGAAAGGTCGTCCGTTTTTTGTATGTCTCCTCGTTCTCTTCATTATTTTTCTTTTTGAATGAAAATTTTTTATCCAAACCACTTTTGTCCATACAGTCTGATCAATACTCCTTTCACTGGATCTCATATTCCTGATCCTACCATAAGTAGCGCAAATAACGATGAATTTGACGATGACAATTTTGTAAGAAATCATACAAAAAAAAAAGCTTCCCTCAGCATAAGCTAAGAGAAGCTTTATAAAATGGAATTATTGTATGAATTGATTATGGCTGTTTGACTGTATTAGGGTCGGTTGTTGTGGCATCCTTTTTCTTCGGAACACCGTCCAGACCATAAACTTCGTCGTAAGCATCAAATATTTTACGTGCCACAGGTCCGGCACTCCAGGCCCCGAAGCCTCCTTCAGGAATGACAACCGCTACGGCCAGCTTCGGATGCTGGCGTGGTGCAAAGGCGATAAATACCCCGTTATCCTTCAGCTTGCCGCCTACGCTTTGCTGCGATGTACCTGTTTTGCGGGCAAAGTCATAAGGGAAACCATTAAATGCACTGACGTCGGTCGACATCCCGCGTATAACCTCATTCCAATAGGCATCCGGGAAATCCACTTCATTCAGCACTTTAGGCTTAATAGTTTGAACCACATTGCCGTTGGCATCTTTAATTTGGCTGACCAGATGCGGCTCCATCCGTTTGCCCTTGTTTGCAATCATCGCTGCATATTGCGCAAGTTGCATAGGTGTATATTTACCTTGTTGCCCAAAAGATGCATAAACCAATTTGGAAAGTGCTGATTCTGTTTTGCTCCTCGCGTACTCCCGATACCCCAGGAACTCACCGGGCAAGTCTACTCCAGTAGGAACGCCTAGTCCAAACTCCTTCATGTAACGGTCCCATACGTTGACGCCCTGGTCTTCTGAGGTGTTATTAATATATTTGTTGTATAAGCGCTTGCCAACCATGTCGACCATAAATACATTGGAGGAATGGCGAATCGCGGAAGCTGGGTCTAACGAGCCGTATACATGACCAGATGAGTTTCGCACCCGCGAAGAGTTGTTACGTCCGAAATAAGCCGCACCTGTATCTTGGTAATACGTATTTGTTGTAAACAGTCCTTCTTCCAATCCAATAAGAACAGACAACGGTTTAATAGTTGATCCAAGAAGTACAGTAGAATCAGGATGCTGTCCAGATTGACCAGATCCAACGTTCTTAATTGTACCGTTTTGATAAACATGTTCAATCTCTTTATATTTTTCTGTCGAAATATTACCTGTTTGCCAATAATTAGCATCGTAATCCGGCATACTGGCCATCGCCACCACATTGCCTGTATCCACTTCCATAGCAACCGCAAAGCCAGTTTTGGCATAAGGGTGTGTACTACCAGATACAGCATGGGTATGCAACCATCTCAATTGATCCATAATAGCATTTTCCGTCTTAACCTGAATCTCTTTGTTAATCGTTGAATAGATATTATCTCCTTTTTCCGGAGGAGTAACGGAATCTACACCTTCCGCCATATTGCGCGGATCTATCGGGACGGTTTTATAGCCATTTTTTCCTCGTAGCTGTTCTTGGTATTGCAACTCCAGTCCATCAAAGCCGACAGATTCATTATCCATATATATGAGGCCAGGATCACTATCAGCGGAGAGAGACTTCTGAATTTCTTTATATTTAGTTAACGTTTCACGCGCACTTTTGTAGCTTTTAATATAACCGACCGTTTGAACAGCTACTGTATCAGGATCATAATGGCGTACGGTTTCCTCGACCACATCTATTCCGGGAAACTCGCTCTTATGCTGCATAAAATAGGCGACTTCTTCTTTACTGAGATTCGTTTTAATCAGACGGGGCGTAAAGCCGCTAAACCGTTGATAGTTCCGGTCCATCTCATCCATAATTTGTGCAGCCGTCATTTTCGGTTCGTCTTTATTCCCATATTCAGCAAAGCGATTCGCCAGCCTTTGCGCCATATTCTCCAGCTCAGGCAACAGCTTTTTATCAGGATCACGCTTTTCTTCCACGCTGTCACTATAATTCTTGGAGAGTGTGATATACAGCGATTGTACAGGTGTAGAATACGCCAGCCTGTTCTGCCCGGTTGCATCGTAAATAGTTCCGCGAATCGGCGTAAGCGGCACATTTTTAGTAACATTACTGGCCTCCTGCTGCTTAAGCTGAGGTCCCTCTACAAATTGAAGTATCGCCAGTCTTACAATGATCACTGTAAATATAATGAACGAGCTGAAAAAAAACAGATTGATCCTGAAGCTGAATCTTTTTCGATCGGACGACTCGTTGTCTTTTCCCTGCTCGTTGTCCATCTTTCTCATGTGCCCTTCTCCACTCCTTTTAAATCACTTTATCCTTGACATGGGTCTGGGCAAAACCAGGCGGATTAAACCAATCTCCGCTTTGCGCCCAGGTCGGGTCTAGCGGTACCCACTGATGCGAGCCGCTTAAATATACTTCATTCCAGGCATGTGGTCCATAGCCCCCCTGTCCGTTGTATCCCAGTCCGGTCACCACCTTGACCTGAAGTCCCTGAGAACGGGCCATCACCGCATACAGGCGGGCATAGTCAATGCAGACACCCTTGCGTGTATCAAATGTATCTCTGGGGGTCTGCTCATGCCAGTCGCCACGCTGCTCATAAGCTTCTACCTTACCGTAATCATAGCTGATACGGGTGCCTACCCACTCATACAGCGCTCTGGCTTTTTGCTCATCACCACTAGTCCCCTGTGTAATCTTGGCCGCAGCCTGACCGATATCGTTCGGAATTTCCCGGTCGATCATTTCGTATTTACGCTGCATGATGCTGTTTAATTCCTTGGTAACGGCCTGTGTAAATACGGGCAGCTTATCCTTAATCAGGGTACCGGATAACGGCTCAATGACTGATTGCGCCCCTTGTTTATAAATCGGTGAAGCCTGAACATAGCTACTAAACGCGCTGTCCGGGTATAAGCTTACACCTATGAACAACAAGGCTATCACCATGATGGCGCGTGCTCCGCCGATCACCGTACCAATCCCGGCCCCAGCCATCCTGCTGAAAAAACCTGATTTTTTTTGCTGCTCACGAACAGGAGAATCCGACCTGCCACCTGCTACCAGCACATAAATCGCACGTAGTACAAATTGAGCGATCGCATAGCTGAGCATAAATAATACGGCAAACCGCAGTAGCGGAAAGCCCTCTAGTCCTGCCAGAAGCGTATAATAAAATTGCTCGATCCCGCTTAGCCCTCGTTGCGGCAAGTGCTCCATATAAGCTGCCAGCCATTGCTGCACCTTCGGTGAAAGCCACATGGCTAACCCGAGAGAGCACAAAATGCCCGCCACGGTGAGTATGCCATCCACAATGAGACTAAACAGCGCACCTACAGATCTGGAAGCTCCTCGCCTCCACCCCTGTATCAACGACAACAGTACGATGGCGATCAAAAACACCGTCACGCCATTCCAATGAAGAATAGACTCCAGCCAGGATGGATTCATCGTGTTCCTCCTTTCTTACGGCGACTGCGGCGACTGTGTAATAGCCGAGCCTTTCGCACTTTCGATATATTTCTTGACCGTATCACTCATACTCCACTCGCCCAGCGACATTCCCTGAAACCATACCTTGACCTTGTCACCTTCAAACGGTCCTTTTACTTCCAGATTGGAGCTGGTTACTGAAAATGTACCATCCCCGTTGGAGGTGTATTTGGCATGTTGGGCCTCTTTTATCATCATGTTCAAAGCTTCGCTCTGAACCTTGTTAATCGCATCATCCTTTGCCTGAGTAACTACCTTGCCGACCTGTTCAAAGGAAATACCGCTGTAGATTAGCAAGCCTGCAATCACCACAATGACGATCAGCCATTTTACAAGAACTCTTACAACCTTCAATATAACAAGCAATAGGACAAGCCCAACCAATATATACAGCCAGTTATCCTGAACGATCTGCCAATTATGTTCCAAAAACTCTGTCCAGACGTTTTTATCCATTTTCGCTACACTCCCGTTTTCAACTGCATGATTCAAAATGCAAAATTGTCTCTGTAATTATACATGATTCCATGATGTCCTGTCAGCTTAGCTCTTTTCCACTGCAGGAGCAGGTCCATTCAAATCTTGTCCTTGCAAAATGGTCTATGTTCGTCCACTTCCGCGTACAACTTAGGAAGGACGATACGCAGCAGCATGAAAGTTTACGTTAGGGAAAGGGGGTCATCCGCTTGAAAACAGCCCTCTGGCTGTATCTCTTTTTGTTCATTGCCTTTTTTGATCTGCATGCACAATATCCTATTCTGACACCATTCGCTATTTCCCTGGGTGCGGCACCTACCTTTATCGGCTGGATGATGGGGATTTACTCCCTGACTCACCTGCCTGGTAATTTGATGGCCGGTCCCATGGTCGACAAGCACGGCAGCCGTCGATATATTATGTTCAGTCTGACAGCCGCAGGCATCATCCTTATCATTCAATCGTACATCCACACCCCGTGGGAATTACTTTTTCTGCGTGCGATTAGCGGTTTTGTGCTGGCCTTTTTGTCCCCGGCCTGTCTGGCTATGTTAGCACAGCTATCCGATCATCCAGTTACACAGGGCAAATATATGTCGGGACACGGCGTCATCCACACGCTGGCCTCTGTCCTGTCTCCAGCGGCGGGAGCGTTCATCGTAGCCAGCTTCGGCTTTAGCGAGACATTCAGCTCGCTGGGCATCATTCTCGTAATCACGGGACTGATGGCGTATTTCTCTCTGCCTAAAGCAACCCCTGCTCCACAGGCCCAATTATCTGATGGACAAACGATATCTGCTCCATCGTCCGGGTCACAACCGCTTGTACCATTCAATTGGCGTTATCTGTTCCTACCTTTTGTTTTGGCGTGTGCACAAGGCATTTTATTTTATGAGATTCCATTGCGGAATAACGGTTCTGCGTCCATGATGTCCACCGGACTGCTCTTTTCTATTATCAGCTTGGGAGCGCTCTGTACGCTCAGCTTGCTTTTTTTAAACAAATATTCACCAATGATTCGGCTGATTTGCGGCATTATTCTGATGTCCCTAAGCTTCTACGCACTCGCCATCGTACCCGAAGCAACAATCGGCATTATACTTTTTATTTTGGGGACCGCCAAAGGTGTGATTTTCCCTGCACTGGCCTCCCTCTTTATACGGCTTGGAGGTACACGTCTGGGGAAAACCTTTGCACTGCAATCTATTGCGACATCCATTGGTTCCTTTGCCGGGCCTGTCCTGGCAGGTCAGCTGCCGGAGCATCTTTCTCCGTTTTTTGTCGCATTCTTAATTCTAATGCTCGGTTTGCTACTTATTCCTGTTAAGCGCTTATTTTCGACACCGCCATTATCTGCCCCAGGGCCTTATCAGTCCAGCTAATCTCCAAAATATAGCTATCTTTACAGCCCAAAATGCTGCTCCAGAGGGCAAGCGCACAGTACCTGATATCCCTACACACATAGACTAATTTGACTAACCATTAATTAAAAAAGGGAGGTGCAGCCCGTGAGCCACTGTCATCCTTGCCCTATTTTTGGAACTTCAACCGGCACCATTCTTGTTCTCTATGTTCTTCTTGTGATCATTCTCCGTACTTGCTGGATTTAATACCTGAATTGCCCAACATGCCGTCCTCGTACTCATGCCTGCCACTTCTGGCAGGCTGTTTTATTGTTTTTTGCATGAGAACCTCGTTTAGAGCTACACTATACACATATTTATTCATTTCCCGGGGAATTTCGAGCACATGCATCAAGCAGGGGGTGGGCAAGATGGCAATTACCATCATTGTCGAAGGAAAAAATGACCGCAGTAAACTTCGCCGATTACTTGACCCGGAGGTCCACATTTTGTGCACCTTCGGCACGTTAAACTCTACAAAACTGGAATCCCTCCGCAAGCGGGCAAAGCATGAGGAAATATACTTATTTATGGACAACGATAACTCTGGGAAGAAAATACGAGGGGTGCTTGCAGACACGTTCCCGGATGCACATCATATGTATACCCGCAAAGGGTATGCCGGCGTGGAAGGCACTCCGGATGAATACTTGATCGCTCAATTGGAGAAAGCAGGGCTGGAGGAATATATTATATATCCGCCCGTTCTTTAGTCTAAAAAAACAAAAAAAGCTGTCCGCAGGCTACTTTCATGCCTGATAGACAGCTATAGGATACATCTAACAAATGGTACTAACGATCATGTTAGAACTTATGAACCGTATCAACGATCATGTTAGAACTTATGAACCGTATCAACGATCATCAGCAGGAAGCTGAGTGTTAGATGATTGATGGAAAAGAAAAATACTTTTTTAGCCCAGGAATCCGTTTCTTCTTCCTTAATCGTAAAACCTTTAAAGGCATAAAATGCCCAAAGCACAGACAGTAACACGGACACAATCATGAAAATCATACCGGCATATCCATAAGCATACATCAGAATGGGTACCGGAATGAGCAGCACAATATAAGGAATCATTTGAATTTTTGTCCGATGAATGCCCTTCACGACCGGCAATAATGGAAATCCTGCCGCACGATATTCCTCAACTCTGCGGATCGCAAGTGCCCAAAAGTGAGGCGGTTGCCATAAAAACAACAGTGCGAATAAGAGCCAAGCGCCCATGTCAATACGACCGGAAGCAGCCACATAACCGATCACAGGAGGCATCGCCCCAGAAATACCGCCGATGGACGTACTCCATGTAGATGATCGTTTTAACCAAAGTGTATAAATACCAACGTAAACGAACATGCCAAGTATACCCAGTAGCCCTGCCTTGATGCCTGAGAAGGAGAACAGAACAGCCAACCCGGCAATACCCAAAATAATAGCGTAAGACAACACCGTTGTAGGAGTCAGGCGCCCTGTTGGCAGTGAGCGATTACGTGTACGTTCCATCTTCATGTCCAACTCACGATCAAAATAGTTGTTAAAGACACAAGAAGAGGCCATAATCAACACCGTACCTAAAAGTGTAAGAATTAACTTTATATAGTCAACGTCCCACTGTGAAGCCAACCAGAAACCACCAAAGGCTGCAACCAGATTTGTACGAAGAATGCCTGGCTTGGTGACTGTAATAAAATCTTTCCATGTGCCCGCTTTACCGGGTGGTTTAGATTTTACAGAGTAAGTAGCTGCATCCGAAGAAGTCTTATAACTAATATTATCCATTGTGAGTAACTCCCCCTTAGAAATGTATGAATTCGGGAGTAAGTTGAACTCCGATATAAATTTTATCATACACTCCCCCTAAAAAGTTTGACAGAAAACGCACAAAACGTTCACAAATGAATGGCAAATCGACCCTGCTGATCGTTTACAGTAAATTTGGGTAGTAATAATCACAGGATAAATTCAAAGGAGCGACAGATATGGATACAGCCACACACTTTGTCATGGGAGTCGGATTGGCCGGGCTGGCATACACTGATCCTGCCGTCGCCGGAGATCCAAAGCTGGCGGCAGTTGTTCTGCTCGCTACGGTCGTAGGTTCACAAGCTCCGGATTTTGACACCTTGCTACGATTAAAGAACAATGCAGCCTATATTCGGAATCACCGTGGACTGTCGCATTCCATTCCCTTCTGGTTGATATGGATTTTGTCCATAACGGGACTGATTTGCCTTATTTTCAGGGATGTGCCCCCTGGTCATGTGGCCCTATGGGTAACGATTGCCGTTTGCCTGCATGTATTCACCGATTTATTTAATACGTATGGGACACAGGCATTTCGGCCGTTTACGAACAAGTGGATATCCTGGAATATCATCCACATCTTTGATCCCTTTATTTTTGGCACCCACGTTGCTGCGATTATGCTATGGATCACCGGGTTGATTTCACCCGTTCCCTTGTTTATTACGCTGTACGTCATGATCGGCGTGTATTACATTTGGCGGACCTGGAGTCATTTTCGGATCAAAAATGCAGTACGTGATATGGACAATGAGCGCCAGCAAGGAGACACCTATTATATCATTCCCACCGTTTCTTGGAAGCGGTGGCATGTGGTAAAAGCACATCAGGATGGAAGCTATGACATTGGCGGACTAAACGGTAAGCATTTGTTTTGGACGAAGCATGCGGTTCCATCCACACATCCGGCTGCAGAAGCATCCAAATCCTATCGTGATGTGCAGGCGTTTCGTTATTTTTCTTCCTTTGCCGTTGCCGAGGTAGAAGAATTGGAATGGGGCTACATTGTGCGATGGGCAGACGTAAGATATCGCCACCGTAAGCAATATCCATTTGTCGCCGTCGTCGCGATGGATAAACAGTTCGGGCTGATCAACAGTTACATCGGCTGGCTCAGTCATGAAAAGATGCAAAAACGTCTCTCTCTGCATACAAATTAATAATGCTGGCAAACAGCAAGCCTTATAAAAGACAAACAGCAAGTCTCCTGTGATCTCGGAGCTTGCTGTTTTTTTCGAAAAAATCACACCTTCATAAAGACCTAGATGAAAGCGCCCTCTTGACGAAGCGGACTTGCGTGATTCACAATGGTTATAAGTCATGCGCACAAAAAATCCGGAGCATGATCGCTCCGGATTTTCTTCATCACAGTTGCTCATAATACAGCTTCCAAGATGGAGTGCTTATGTGTATTACTGCAAGCGGCTGCTGCCAGACAAGGATTGTTCAGCTTGTTGGACCAGCTTTTTCGTGATGTAGCCCCCAAGTGATCCCGTTTCGCGGGAAACGACATTACCAAAGTAACCGTCCTGAGGGATGGTGATGCCCAGTTCTTGAGCGGCCTCATATTTTAATTGTTGTAAAGCGGCGTTGGCCTGCGGTACTTGCAGGTTGTTTGAACGACGTCTGCTCATATTTGAATCTCCTTTCAGTTCTTTGTGAGTGAGGTTCATTGCAAGCTTGCAAGATTATTATGGCTCGCTTACACCTACTTATTCCTGAAATTCATCATTCAAAGCTGGAGGTTTTTACCATGAGCAAAGGTTTATCCCTGTGGTTCGCCGTTTCATCCATTGCCCTGCTGACAGCAGCCGCTATATCAATCAGTTATTCCGCATGGCTTGCCATTTTACTTGGATTTCTTTCTGTAGGCAACATCGGCTGGGGTTTCGTGATCAAGGCCCGCCTTCGCCGCTCTTAGCCCGCTCTATCACATCACCTGATTGTCCGTTGGCTGCCTGATGCGTTGACTATGTGTGCTTTTAGCGTAGTTGGGGCAGAAAGCCCATGCGCTCTTTGACCGCAGTCAGCGTGACTTCAGCGGCTTCTCGTGCACGTTCTGCGGATTGAGCCAAAATACGTCCAATTTCACCGGATTCCCGGATATCGTGGTATCGCTGCTGAATTGGCTCAAGCGTAGCTACAACAGCCTCTGCCAGTTCTTTTTTGAACGTGCCGTACATCTGACCTTCAAAGCGATCCTGTACTTCCTGAAGCGACAAGCCGGAGCATTGGCTATAAATGCCCATCAGATTGCTAATTTCCGGTTTACCTGCCGGATCATATCTAACCTCACTACCAGAGTCGGTAGTAGCGCGGCTGATTTTTTTGCGTATGACTTTCGGTTCGTCCAACATAGCAATATAGCTCCCGGCATTCGGGTTGCTTTTGCTCATTTTTTTGGATGCATCATCCAGGGACATAATTCTCGCCCCTACTTCAGGAATGTAAGGTTCGGGAACCGTAAAATAATCTCCATAGCGGTGATTAAAGCGGCCTGCCAAATCACGTGTCAGCTCCAAATGCTGTTTCTGGTCTTCACCTACAGGGACAAGATCTGCATTGTAGATTAAAATGTCCGCTGCCATCAGCGATGGATATACGAACAGTCCTGCTCCTACGGAATCCTTACCAGCGGCTTTATCCTTGAACTGGGTCATACGCTCCAGCTCGCCCATATTCGTCAGTGTTGTCATCAACCATCCCAATTCAGCATGCTGAGGAACATGGGATTGTAAAAAGACGTTGGATTTCTCCGGATTAATACCTGCCGCGATAAATAATGCTGCCACTGCCTCTGACTGCTCGCGCAATTGAGCCGGTTCCTGCGGTACGGTAATCGCATGAAGGTCTACAACCATGAAGTAACATTGGTGATCCTCTTGCAATTTTACAAAATTTTTCATAGCACCGATATAATTGCCCAATGTAAGTTGTCCGCTGGGCTGAATGCCTGAAAGTACAGTTTTCACGTTCATCATTCCTCCTAAGGTTTAATTTATTTTGAATGCAAAAAGGCCCCGCATCCTCAAGGGACGCGAGACCGTGGTACCACCCTTATTCATTGCCGCCAGTCCAAATACTTGTTGGGACTATGCCCATTGGCCGTCTGCAATCTTAAAGCTCCGTTAACGGGGAGTAATCGGCCGTCATACTTAGGATGATCAAATCCTGTTCTGTGCGGCACTCCAAGGTCCATTCAGCAATACAGGCTCACCGGTTCTCATCCACCACCAGCTTTCTGAAGAGCTTGTGCAAAGCTTACTTGTCCTCATCATCGTGTTATCCATGTCATTACTTTCTAAATTACATTTAATGATAATTCCGTATAATGTTATTGTCAAATGACGATTGTGCCCTGCGATCAAAAATCTGTTATCATAATGACACAAAGCTTCAACCGATTATAGTGGACAAAGGAGCATGGAATATGAAACAAGTGACCAAAGAACACTGGAATGGTTACGACACGTATGTTTTACATAGCCCTGAACTGGAAGTTACGATGATCCCTCGCCTTGGAAATAATATTATTTCAGTGCGTGATCTGAAGCTGAACCGGGATGTCGTACGGCGTCCGGGCGAGGAAGAATTGGCTTTTTATTTGCAGAAGCCTTATCATTTTGGCTTGCCAATTTTGATCCCACCGGGCAGAATTCGCAAAGGACAATTTGAGTTTGACGGTGTTTCATACCAGTTTGACCGTAACACGGCCAATGACAATCATATACACGGCCTGCACCGAAATCAATCCTGGCGCTGCAGTGATATTGAAGAGGATGAGGAAGGCTGCAGCGTAACTACCGAGCTTCTGACAGAAAGTGATCCGCACTGGATTGAACAGTTTCCCATTCCTTTGCGCCTGGAGATGACCTACCGCTTGCAGGGATCAATATTAAGTCAAACGCTGCAAGTAACGAATCTGGGAGAAAAAGCAGCGCCCTTTGGCTTGGGTTATCACACCTGGTTTATGGTGGACGGTGAACCTGAACGGTGGCGCCTGAAGCTGCCTGTGAACGGAGTATATGAGCAGGATGCTGAACAGCTCCCTACGGGTATGATTTCTTCTTTAGGTGAATTGGAACACCTCTCTTCGGGGCTTTCCCTGAAAGGAACGAATCTGGATACTCTGCTGCGGGCATCGGAGGGTCCTGCCGAAGCTCGATTGACTCGTGATGACGGTTATCAGATTCGCTACACAGCAGATGAGCAATACTTTAAGTATTGGGTGTTGTACACCAAAGGTGAATGCGATCAATATCTTTGTATTGAACCTTATACCTGGCTGTCTGATGCACCCAATTTATCGGACCCTGTCGGAGAAGGCGGATTGATACGTCTGGAGCCTCAGCAAGCGATCAGCCTCAAAACTCAGATTCACATTCACCAACCATAATTCCCCTTTTTCAACTTTCCTTCCTTCGGCGCATATTTTCATAACACTGTCGCATACTAACCTCATCACAGCCGAAGGAGGTGACTACACATGTATGAAGCTAATCAAGGCAATCAAGGTAGAGGCCGTCGCAGCAATACGCTAATCGTTCCTCAAGCCAACAACGCACTGCAACAATTGAAATATGAAGCTGCGCAAGAACTGGGCATCACCATTCCGGCAGACGGTTACTATGGTGATATGCCATCCCGTGAAGCTGGTTCTCTGGGAGGCTATATCACTAAACGCTTAGTACAGCTGGCCGAACAGCAATTATCAGGTCGTTCAGGTCAATAAGCGTCATTATTCCACATGAGCATTCCGTTCATTGTAATTTAACAAAGTAATTTAACAAAATGCGCGTTATGACGGGCATATAATAAAGGCGGTCTTCCTAGGAAGACCGCCTTTCCTTTTACTCCTTTATGGATGATTATTCCGAATTGGCCGCTCGATCTCGGTATGTAGGCTTGTTATAACGGATCATGAGATTCGCCATGTTATAGTTTGATTCCAGCGTGGCATCCACCAGAATAGTCCCCTGTCTGACAGCAAAATCAAAAGCAATCTCACCGTGGGTCCAGCTACGCTTGTGATTTAACGTGTCCAAGGCCATACGGCGAAAATCCTCACGATGCTTCGGAGATAAACCCGGCTCTACTGCGGCAAATGTGCCACCTTTCCCAGCAATAGGATTATGTCTGATCCCAAATTTTCCAATCACATTGTTGCGTATTTGTACAAATACGATGCCTGACGACAAACCCGCCAGTTCATTATCCAGTTCTTTTAAAACGATATCCAGCTGCCTTATTAACGAGAATTGACCTAAATCATCCATCATAAAAGCCCTCCTATATACCTGTTTTCAAATTTTTAATAGGTCTTACGGCTCAATTATATGTGAATATTTTTAATGTTACAATCAAAATCAACATAAATGGGTATTTATAACTATTTTCTAAGTATATCCACTAATTCAAATTTCACCAATAGGTAATATTTATAACGCTTCGACACATTGTGACGTTATTCTTCATTTTTTGCAATAAGTACAAAAAAGGCCTCCCTTGCGGGAGACCAGCTTGAAGCATATATCTGTTATTCTGTCATTTGCAAAAATTGCTCAACATCCTGAATGGTAACTTGCGCAGCATTACGCCAGAAGTCGGCCTGTGTTAGATCAGTACCCAAATGCTTGGATGCCAATTCTTCCACTGTCATGCGACCTGTATCACGTAGTAAAGCATCATACTGATCGGCAAAACCATTAGGATTCTTTTTCGCAAAAGCGTAAATTCCTGCACTGAACATGTACCCGAATGTATACGGGAAATTGTAGAATGGCGTATTCGTAATATAGAAATGCAGCTTGGATGCCCAAAAATGAGGGTGCACCTCATCCAGAACACCGCTGAATGCTTCACGTTGCGCTTGCTCCATTAACTCGCTCAACTGCTGCGCTCCTACGATCCCTTTTTTCCGCAATTCGTAAAAACGGGTTTCAAACAGGAAGCGAGCATGAATGTTCATGAAGAAGGCTACACCGCGCTGGATTTTATCCTCCAGCAAAGCTACCTTCTCCTGACCTTCGGCAGCTTCCAGCAAAGCATCTGACACAATAAGTTCTGCCAGCGTCGATGCCGTTTCTGCCACGTTCATGGCATAATTTTGATTCAACGGATGTAATTCGTTCATTACATGCTGATGATATCCGTGTCCCAATTCATGGGCCAGTGTCGAAACGTTGGATGGTGATCCGGCATAGGTCATAAAAATCCGGGTCTCTTTGCTCAGTCGCAAGGATGTACAGAAGCCACCCGGACGTTTTCCTGGACGATCCTCTGCTTCGATCCAGCTTTTCTCAAAAGCCATTTGGGCAAAATCAGCCATTCTTGGACTGAATTTACCGAATTGCTCCACAATTGTTACGGCTGCATCGTCGTATGGGATTTTAGTGGTTGATGTTCCCAATGGAGCCTCAACGTCATGCCAGGACAGTTTCTCTAACCCCAGCAATTTCGCCTTCCGCTCTAAATATTTGACCACAATTGGCTTCGTTTCATTTATAACCTGCCACATGGTATCGAGCGTCTGCGCTGACATACGACTGATTTCCAGCGGCTCCTTAAGCACGTCTGTCCAGCCCCGGTTTTCATATAACTTGAGACGGAAGCCTGCCAGGTGATTCAGCGTATCCGCACAGTAGTCCTCTACCTGAGTCCATGCCTCTTCCCAACGTGCAAACACGTCCTGACGCACGCTGCGGTCCGCTTCATCCAGTTTATTAGCCACTTGCCCAACAGACAGATTTACGATCTCGCCATTCTCCGGTACAGGGATTGTCATATTTTTGACAATTGTATCATAAAAGTCACCCCAGCCATGGTAGCCGTCTACACCCAAATCCAATGCAAGGCTCTCCAGCTCTGGAGCCATTTTTTCCCGCGCTTCGTTTCGGTATTCAGTCAGGACAAAAGATATCGGCTTGATGGCTTCACGCTCCATCCACTTCTGCCAAATGTCTTCACTCGTTTGTGCCAACAGGTTCTGAAAGGATACCAAAGCACTTTTCCCCTGTGCGTACAGTGTGTTCACGCGTGCCCCCAGTTGGACAGCAAGCTTGTCATGCTGATTTTGAGCAGTGAGACAAGAAATGAAGGAGCCTGCCTGTGAGGCCCCATTAAACAGCTCCTGTAAGCTATTCAGCACACTATCCAGACGCTCGGTATCCAATACCGTTTGCGGTACCTTCCCAGCTTTAAGCTGAGATTGCAACTGTTGAACTTTGCCCTCCAGTTCCTCCAAAAATGCATGAAATGAAGCTGAGGAGGAGCCTCCGCTGAATATAGATTCCAGATCCCATGTTTGCTTTAACGGTGTTTTCATAATAGTTCCACCTTTCTTTTTGGCGAATTGATGTGGTTTCATATACAATAAAGCTACATCGTGATGATAAAATCACTACAATTGGGAGGAATACAGGATGAGACCCTTACAAATTTCGCCGGAAACGGCTGTGAAATTATCCGAAAAGCTTGGCATTCCGCTGGAACACCTTATGCATACACCCCAGCACATTTTGATGCAAAAGCTGGCCGAACTGGCTAAAGAAGAAACCATTGACCCGAACGGCGGAGAGTCGGACAAATCATGATTCCTTTTGACAAAACCTGGCCTTACGACATTGTCATGGGAGACGTTTATGTACAGTCTTGTCCGTTTTGTGACCATGAGAATGTGTTGCTACCCCTGAAGCCAAAAGAGCTAAAGCTCATCCATGAAGGTATGAAAAAGCTGCTTGTGTTCCCGTGCTGCCATAACAAGATAACCTTGGTGGATTGTGACGGCGATTATTTGCTGTCAGACACCACACTTCGCCATCATTAATTCATGAGGCAGTTGTAAGACAACTTATAAGACAAGATAACTCGTATTAAAAACAAGGTGTGAACCATGAGCCTAAAGCGGCCATAGTACACACCTTTCTTTTTTCAAGAAGAGCTTGCGCCCTGCATTTCCTCCGGCAAACTGATATCCTTAGCCAGCATTTGCTCTCGCAGCACAGCCCATTGTTCACGGGAAGCACGGATCATCGCTGCATCCATAATTTTCTTATCATTAATAACCCGCGAAAACCAGCGTACCGCTTCATGAAAATTACCTATACGCCGATGCAATTCTCCAATCAGATAGAGAAGCTTGGCATTATTCGCTCCGACACCCTCCAGCTCATAGACTCGGATGTAAGAATCCAGACTAAATTGGAGAAAACGAAGCTCTTGTTCCTCATTTCCCTGGTATCGGTACATCCATGCGATATGCTGCAATAGACTGGATATCACCCGTTCCTTTTCTCCGATCACCTGCGCACAGAGTAGACCCAGTTTATACGTCTCTAACGCATCTTCCCAGCTACGGTGACCGCCATATTCACGAGACTGCCAGCGGTTACCAATTTTTTCTTTGAATAACTTGTTTTGCTGATCACTCAGCTGAACGGTAGAATGCTCTGTCGAAGTAAAGCCACAATGAGGACAGACCCGGACAACGTAAAAGTCGGGATTTTCATTTTTGTAATACGCACAAAAGTCTGAGTCAGTACGAATGGCCTTTTTCAGGCTTGGTCTGACCCGGGATGTCTGAAAATCTTGTTCACAATGCGGGCAAACGATTTTAATCTGATATAACGGTTCAAGTTCCAATGTGTTTACAACCCTCTCCAAAATTCGGCAATCCCCGTAAGCTTACGGGGTATTTACAAAATGATGCGCAGGACCAGACAAACGGTTAAGTATAATAGAACGAAGCGGCTCCTCAATGCCCGCATCCGTTAACGCACCCGCCATACAAGACAACCATGCCTCTGCTCGCTCCTCCGTTACGGGAAACTTCATATGTCTAGCACGTAACATCGGATGACCATATGCATCGGAAAACAGTGACGGTCCTCCAAAAAACTGGCTCAGGAACATGAACTGTTTTTCCTTTACAGGTTCCATGTCTTCAGGGAACAGGGGACTTAACAACGGATCTTTATAAACTCTCGGGTAGAAGGCTTCAATAATAGCACGAACGCCTTCCGCTCCCCCAAGGTTGTCATAAATGCTCAGGCTAGGATTCACTTTTCCCCAACTTTCTGTGCTATGGTAATAAATATACACCCGTATTATAACAAAAAACAAAAAATGACGCTAAAATAAGCGCCATCTTATCATTTTTCTCATTCTACTAATAACTTCGCCAATCCTCTTCACCGGGATGAACGCGAGAGACACGAATAACATACACAAAAGCACATACAAGCAAACCGGCAACGATACTCATCCTGATCACTCCATCCTTAAGATTATGGATCGTTGTTTTCCTATTTTAGCATACTCTTTACAAAAATACAGCCTTCCATGAAATCGCTTTCTTTATTTTTTTGTACTCTTTGTCCAGCCCAAACATAGGAATAATAGTACAACTCCAAAGGAGGGGCCTCTATGTCGCTGTACCGTCGTTACTCTCTTCCTCTGCTCATTCTTGCATTGCTATCCCTATTTGTGCTTATGGCCGCGCACCCGCAGTCTTCACTGAATGCCGGACTTCGGGGTCTTGCAATCTGGTGGGACGTGCTTTTCCCTTCTTTATTCCCATTTTTTGTAATTTCCGAGCTACTCCTCGGTTTCGGGATTGTTCATTTCATTGGTGCACTGCTGGACCCGCTAATGCAGCCTTTATTCCGCGTACCTGGCTGCGGAGGTTTTGTTGCTGCTGTCAGCTGTGCATCCGGCTACCCGATTGGGGCCAAACTAACAGCTAAGCTGTGGGAACAAAAATGGATTACCCGCATTGAAGGAGAGCGCTTGGTCGCATTTACGACTTCCTCTGATCCCATCTTTCTGATCGGCGCGGTTTCCGTTGGCTTCTTCCATCAGCCGGAAATTGCACTCGTGCTGGGCGCAGCCCATTACGGTGGTGTGCTGCTCATCGGCCTGCTCATGCGCTTCCACGGTAGCCGTTCAGAGAATGCCGATATTCATAGCAGGCAACCTAAACCAGCGTTCGGCAGCATCTTGGAAATAAAGACAAAAGCTTCTCCGGCACAGCGGCCTGGGCAGATGCGTCAAGCCCTGTATGCCATGCATGCAGCACGCTTGGAAGATGGGCGTCCGTTTGGCGAGCTGCTCCGTCAGGCGATTACTTCCTCACTACGTCTTATTATTGTCGTAGGGGGGCTGGTTGTATTCTTCTGCGTCATTCTGGAGGCTTTGACGAACTCAGGTTTAATGAGCGGGCTTCGTCTGCTTACGGCAGGCTTATTGACTGCATGCGGTCTTCCTCCTACGTTAACGGAGTCCATTGTGGGTGGTATTTTCGAGGTTACGCTAGGGGCACAAGCCGCAGGTGAAGCCACAGGAGCGGCGTTACCGTTCAAGGTAGCCGCAGCAGCCTTTATTCTCTCCTGGGGCGGGCTGTCCGTTCATGCGCAGGTCGCAAGTATTTTAAATATGACGAATCTGCGGTATATGCCGTTCCTGCTGGCTCGGGCTGCGCACGGTGTTATCTCGGCACTGCTGGCTCTCTTGTTATGGCGTCCACTAATGGGCCAAGGAAGCTCGCCTGTGTTTCACCCGATATATGATATCGCATGGTCTCCCGGCTTTTCGTCTGCCATGCTGTTGCAAAGCCTTCTGTTCCTTGCCTGCCTGCTGGCAGGGATGCTGACCCTCTCCTGCTTGAGCGTCGGAACAAGTCACTTATTCGCACGGCTCAGAAGAACATACAGGCAATGAACGATTGTGTTCTTGCTCATAATTGATTATGATCGGTATATATACCCATGACAAAGGAGCTTTTCATCTTGAGATATTATGTTCTGGATCGCGGGGATCAGCACTCCATGGACTTGAGTCAGCAATTTCACCGTCTTGCCCAAGAAAAGAATTTCAAGCTGGATGCCGAATCGCCGGAAATCGTCGTGTCTATTGGAGGCGATGGTACGATGCTTCATGCATTTCATACCTTCATCGACCGAATTCCGGATATTGCCTTTGTTGGTGTACATACCGGTCATCTGGGCTTTTACGCTGATTGGCGTGCGGACGAGCTGGAGGAGCTAATCAACCTCATGAGCCAAAGCGGATCTAAGGGACCGCTTAACCCGAGAATCGTCAAGTATCCGCTGATTGAATTGGAAATTCACAAAAAGTCTGGAAATGCCTCTTTTATCGCCTTGAATGAATTTACGTTAAAAGGCGTAGATGGCACTGTTGTTGCCCAGGTAGATATTAACGATATTACCTTTGAAATGTTCCGTGGTGACGGTATATGCGTTTCTACGCCTTCCGGAACGACCGCCTATAATAAAGCACTCGGCGGAGCGATGGTTCACCCAACCATTGAAGCATTGCAATTAACGGAGATCGCTTCCATTAATAACCGTGTGTATCGCACGCTGGGATCTCCTTTGCTTCTGCCCAAACACCACCATTGTGATATTTTTTCGCGAAAGGATCAGCGTCTTTTATTGACTGTAGATCACTTGAACTTTCCTGTGGACGATCTGATCTCAGTTCGCTGTCAGGTTTCAAGTCAAAAAATCAGCTTTGCCCGTTATCGTCCTTTTCCCTTTTGGGATCGGGTACGCAACGCTTTTCTCAACTAGAACCTGTAAAAGAGCCGACTTCGGCTCTTTTTTTAATCGAGTAGGAGGTTCGGGACTTTCACCCTAAAGATATCGCCCTTACTTACAAACAAAACGGTTCCTGAAACTCAGGAACCGTTTTGTTGTGGAGCTATGAATGTTTTATTCTTTTTGCTAATCTCAGCTTTTTCGACTCTGACAGCAGACTCCGCCTGACGTTGGCCATCGGAATCACGCAAAACACGGGATTGACGCCCCTCCCTGTTTTCCTTGGATTGGCGCTCAAAGCGTGATCCACGGGCTTCCTTCTTATCGAAATTCCCTTGCTGACGCTGTTTCCGTGGCTCCCGAGCCTGCTGGCCTTCTCCCGGATTACGTCCGTCCTTTACTTCACGCGGTTCTCTCGGCTGACGCAATTCACGTGCTTCACGCTGCCGGTTTCCTTCACGACCTTCTCTGGGTAGGCGACTTTCGCGAGCTTCACGTGGATGCTCCGCTCGCAGCTCCTCCGTTATCGTGGAATCCTGCTGCGATGGCGTCCATTCCCGTTCTCCAGCTGTATGCTGCAATATTTCTTGCTGCTCTTCGGCTTCTATCGTTCCCGCTTGTTCCTTTTGAGCATCCACCAGCTGTTGGATATCTGGGGAAATGGATTCTTCATTGCTTTCGTTCTTGTTGAGCACCTCACGGCTTTTTTGCAGCACAAAATAGGCACAGCCGAAATTGCAGTATTCATTAATGTAATCGTCCAGTACCACTATGGATGTATCCTTATTGGCTTTGGGATGCCCATCTCGATAAAAACCCTTCAGACGCAGCTGATTGTAACCCCAATCGCCAATAATATAATCATAACGGTCCAGCACTTCACTATATCGATCACGAAACGCTTCGGGATTCCACCCGTTCTTGTGATCCTGCAACACTTCATAGTTTTTACCACCGATTTGAAACAAGCTAATCTAACCGCCTTTCCCGGATCAAGCCTGCGAAAGGGCGCTTTTTTCCTTATGCTGAGCGGCGGACTTCACCTGCTCATGCGCTTGGTAGGAGCTGCGGACCATCGGACCGGATTCGACGTGGCTGAATCCCCGCTGTAATCCCTCTTCCTTTAACTTCGCAAAATCTTCCGGTGGATAATATTTTTGTACATATAAATGTTTTTCGGTTGGTTGTAGATATTGTCCAATTGTCATAATATCACAATCAACTTTTCGCAGATCATCCATGGTTTGCAGGATCTCGTCCCACTCTTCTCCGACACCCAACATGATGCTTGATTTGGTCGGAATGGACGGATTTAATTGCTTTGCACGTTGGAGCAGTTCCAGAGAGCGATGGTATTTGGCTTTGGCCCGTACTTTGTCGGACATACGCTCCACAGTTTCAATATTATGATTCAAAATATCCGGCTTGGCATCCATAACGATCCGCAGCGATTCAATATCGCCCATAAAATCGGGAATTAATACTTCTACACTGCATAAAGGCAGTCGGCGGCGAATGGCACGAACTGTCTCTGCAAATATAGTGGCGCCCCCATCCTTCAAATCGTCGCGAGCCACACTGGTTACAACACAGTGCTTCAAGTTCATGTTTTCAGCTGCTTCCGCAACACGTTCAGGCTCCTGCAGGTCCAGCTCCGTAGGCATCCCCGTATTCACTGCGCAAAAACGGCACGCACGCGTACAAATATCACCCAAAATCATAAATGTCGCTGTCCTGTTGGCCCAGCATTCATATATATTAGGGCATCGTGCCTCCTCACATACGGTATGTAATGTCTTGGAACGCATCATGCTCTTGATTTCCTGGTAGTTATCGCCTGTCGTAAGTTTAATACGAATCCAGTCGGGTTTTGCTTCCTTCACTTTTTTAGACAATGGTATAGACCTTCTTTCTGGTGAGCTTAAGCTGTCATTGCCTTACATTATAGCATGAAAGCGATGGAAAAACCTCCATTCATTGTTCCCTATTTGATATAACATTGATGCCGGAAAAGTAAATTCTTTATATGGATAAAAGCAGTACATATGGCTCAATCTAAACCAAAGCGCTTCTGCTCATGAATGGATCATAATCAGAATTTACCAGGGTGATCAAACCCTCAATTAGGAGGTTGATTCACGTGCCTTATCTTACGCGGACAGCCCGCACTGTTCGTCTGTTATCACTGCTGTTATGTGCAATTACGCTGACAACATCCCGCCCGCTTCCTGCTTATGCCTATGACGAGCAATTACAACCATCGTCATCTGGAAGTACCCCAAAAGCAACAGTGAATACTCCTCCATCTCAGTCTTCATTGTATACGTCAAGACTTGCCTTATATCAATCCATCGAAGCCCTGACAGGGATTCCTTGGTACAGGCTGGCTGCGGTCGATCAATATGAACGTACACTTACGGTGGCTCATCCCAAAGATCGCAAGCATATGGAACGGATCACGGGTATTTTTATTACAGGACCTATCTGGGCCGGCCTGATGAACCCCGATTCGGATGATCAAAATCCGCGCTCCATTGAAATATTTTCAGGGCTGGGACAAGATGGTTCAGGCGATGGGATTGCTGACCGCGATAATGACAAGGACTTACTGTATAGCATCGCTTCTTATCTCGGAAAATATGGGAACAATGAGGATGAATTTGGTATTGCCGTATGGGAATATTACCATAACAGCCGCGCAGTGCAAAGAGTTCAGCAGTTTGCCAAGCTATATCGGACCTATGGCAGGCTGAATCTGAACAGTCAAGCTTTTCCGCTTCCTTTAAGCAGCCTCTACAGCTATCGCAGTACTTGGGGAAGTCGTCGCAGTTGGGGCGGTTACCGTATACATGAAGGGACTGATCTGTTTGCTGGCTACGGAGTTCCGGTTCGCAGTACCTGCTACGGCGTAGTGGAAATGAAGGGCTGGAATCCATTCGGAGGATGGCGGATCGGTATTCGAGATCTCAACAACCGCTATCACTACTATGCACATCTTTCTGGCTTTGATAAAACTATCCACAAAGGGGATATCGTTGAGCCTGGGCAGACGGTTGGCTGGGTCGGAAGCTCGGGCTACGGAAAGCCGGGTACCCAAGGCAAGTTTCCACCGCATCTGCACTATGGTATATATCGGGACAATGGCTGGAACGATTGGTCCTACGATCCGTATCCGTTATTAAGACAGTGGGAGCAGACCGAGCGCAAAGCACAAACAGGAAAAGTAAAAGGGGCCTCCTCATAAGGCCCCCTCTGCTTTATGGTGTTTGAGACTGACGGATGGAATTTTCCTCTTCCTGTACCGCTGGAACACTCTCTATACCGGAATCTGGAGTGCCGCCGCTCTCTATCGTATGTGGAGGTAGCGCCAGCTGTGGAGCGGATGTATCATTTTTACCAATGGGCTTGCCCTGATTGTCATAGTAATACATCGGAACATTGCCCACCACCAGCAAATAAGATACCGGGATTTCTGTCTCCACAATCTGAGGCTGCATCTCAAACGGGATGACTACAGACACCTCCGTCGTAATCCGAATGTACACCTCCACCAAGATCATGTTAATCCCCGCATCCTGTTGACGCGTGTCTAAATCCACCTTGATTGCTCCATGCGGCTCCACCTTTAGTGGAACCTTCGGGCCATATGTGGCCAGCAGCGGACTGCCCAATGCCTGACCGATTGGAACGCTCTCCTCAAAATGGCTCATGCTGTCCATAGTGGCCTTGACTGCTTTGAGCGTATTTGACGTAATTCTCATATGCTCCGCATAATTCAGAGAAAAACCGGACGTTCTCCCTTGTGCATCCGTTCTCCATTCGATCAGATGATCAGCCGTCTCGCCCTGCTCTACCTGTGCCGTAATCGCTGAATTGATAGCCTCTGTCGCCATTTGCTTGACCCGTACTTTTGCCAAATGCATCATGGGCGGCTTCAAATGCTGCTCCACATAAGCAGCGGCCTGTATGATCACTACCAGCAGCGCCAGTACCACAATAAAAAATCCTCTGCGTCTGCCGCGTCGCCTTCTGTTGGGTCCGCTGTACCATTGCGGTCTTCTCATCATTCGATCCCCCCGCAGCGATGAACTTACCCTACAAGAATATGCGAACGACACACAAAAAAGAAGCCGCCCGTCCGGCAGCTCCTGTGATGGAAAAATATATGCTTGCTGAGAATGTTAATAAGAGTCCAGCCTGTTATTTGAAAATGTGATCAATCTTGTCGATATCTGCCTGACTCAGTTGGACATTCAATGTTTTCAAATTCTCCAGCACCTGCTCCGGCTTTTTCGCCCCTGGAATGAGGGCATCAATCGAGTCGCGCGTCAAATACCATGCGAGCACAACATGAGCCACCTCAGCATGTAATGCATTGGCAATCTGCCGCACCTGCTCCACCTTTTCCAGATTGCGGACAAATGTTTCTCCCTGGAACAATGGATTGTTCACTCTAATATCCGTGAAGGTTGTATCCTTCGTATATTTCCCACCCAGCAAGCCGGCTGCCAACGGGAAATAAGGCACGAATGAAATGCCATTAGCCTTGGTGTAAGGCAGCAGTTCCTTTTCCGCTTCACGTTGGAGCAAATTATATTCGGATTGAAGCACATCTACATAGCCGTCGCTATTGGCATTCTTCAGCTGTTCAATGGAGAAATTAGATACGCCAATCGCTTTAATCTTACCCTCGTCCTTGAGCTTTTTCAGTTCTCCGACCGCTTCTGCCTTCGGCGTTGTTTCGTCCGGGAAATGAATATAAAACAAATCAATATAATCCGTTTGCAATCTTTTCAGACTGGATTCGACTGAGTTACGCAAAAATGCCGGTGAGTTGTCAAAAACAACCTGTCCATTCACAAATTTGTGTGCTCCCTTGGTCGCTATCACCACTTCATCACGATTACCACGTTCTTTCAATACCTCACCAATCAACCGTTCCGAGTGTTCAGGTCCGTAAAAAAAAGCCGTATCCAGAAAATTGATGCCGTTATCCAAAGCTGTGCGAACGACCTCTTTGCCCGTTTCGTCGTTCAGACCGGAAAAAAGATTATGTCCTCCCACTGCATTTGCACCCAAACCGATTGGTTTTACATATAAATCTGTTTTGCCAATACGCACTTGCTCTGCCAATTCACGTCATCTCCTTTTCGAAAGTTACTTCCATTTTAATATTAGATTCCAGAAAAAGCAAAGTGCGTATCCGACTGCTGCTCCTATCCTTTAATCCTATTTTCTTTTTCGCTTCATATTACGAATGATCGTTTTGGTTGCCTGATCCACCCGGTATGATTCTGTGATCTTTTGCAGTGCTTTATTGAACGTAAAATCATCCAATGTACTGTTTTGCAAGTAATTCATCGTAATCTCCGGCAGCTTGATAAAACAGATGGATATCGCCCATGCTACCGCCATTTGTACATAATAATCCTCACGATGTGTCTGATCCAGTAATTCAAGCACCTGGTTAATATACGGTTCCTCAATATAAAAATTGAGAAGCATGACCACGCCAAACCGGATTTCATACTCTTTCTTGGAGAATAAATAGGGCTGTATAAACTCCCATACCCGTTCCTTATGGTTTTTCGTAAACTTCAATCCGGCACAAAAGCTGTCGCATACTGACCAATTGTCAATTTTAGGAACAAACGTGGTAACATAACTTAACGCTTCCTCTATATCCGTTTTCACATAGCCAATAACCATACCTTGCAGCATCACTTCTTCAAAATATTCACTTTCAGCAGTTTTCAGGTAAAGACGCCAATCTTCTTTAGCAATATCCTGAGCCAGCTTACGCAGCACAGGAAGACGTACGCCCAGTACATTATCAATGGTCGGAAGCAATGCAGCCGTGAATTTCTGAAAGTCCGTATCTACGTATGACAGTATTTGTTCTCTGATTGTTTTTTCCAATAATCTCCGCTCCCTGATCCTTAAACTAACGAAATGAAATGCTCCACAAGTAAATCGAGGCTACCGACCCATAGGGCGAATAAACTCTTCTATACTCCTCGAACTGATCCTTGGTAAGCGTATCCAGATTGTACAGCTTCATCATTCCCCGCCGAATAGCGATATCGCCCCAACTGACGACGTCTGGACGCTCCATACAATGAATCAGCATCATTTCAGCCGTCCAAGGGCCTATCCCCTGCAGCGAGGACAGCTTTTGGATCACCTGCGTATCGGAGAGTTCATATAATTCCTGTAAATCCAGTAAGCCCTGCTCTATCGTTTGGGCTATGTTCAGGATACATATGGCCTTTTTCATGGTTATGCCACAGCTTTGAATATCCTGAGCGGCCTGGATGGCTATATTTTGTGAAGTCATCGCGCCTAACTTCTCCTGCATTCTTGCCCATATGGTTTCAACTGCCTTGGCAGAAATAAGCTGTCCAACAATGGCATGAACGAGCGCGGCGAACAGATCGGGAATGACCAACCGTTCCACCTTACCCATTTGCGACATGGCTGCACCAAGTATGGGATCGGCGTTTTGTAAATAATGGATTTCCTTTTGCCCATAGTCAAAGTTTTTGGTCATTACGGTTTGCATCGGTTCCCCCTCTTCAACCCAAATCAGGTATAAATCCTTCCTTGCTCACGTAGAGCTGCTCTTCCCGGAAAACATGAAGAAAACGCTCATACACCGTCTTATAGGCGGCCGGGTGATACCAGTCTTCCAGCCCCAATGACTCGTATAACGCACCGATATTTAAGCTTCGTGTCCGCCTTCCCCCACTGCCGTCTCCCATAAAGTAATCATCAATACAGACACGGTTGACCAGAGGCAAAAGCTTATCGGCAAAATGCTCACTGCTTGGAAGCATCGGAGCGATTGTGGCCTGTGCCGGTACTCCTGCTTCCTTTAACAGCTGCAATGTTTTAAAACGGGCCTGAATGGGAGGCGCATCCGGTGTGAAATGCTTGCGGATATCTTCGCGATCTGTTTCAATCGTCATGCTCACCCGTACGCGGCCTTCTAATCGGTGCAGCAAATCAATATCCCGCCGTACCAGTGGACTGCGCGTCTGCACAAACAGGAAATCCGGCGGATCTTCCACCATCACCTTCAGTAATGAACGGGTCACCTCTTCCTTGTACTCGACAGGTTGGTAAGGGTCTGTGCTGGATGACATAAAAATCGTGACTTTCCCCTTCGATTTGGCCCTGCGAAGCTCTTTGCTAAAAATATCTGCAGCCTGATTTTTGATATCTACCCAAGTCCCCCAAGCCTCCTTCCGGAACGTGGAGACTGGCAACTGGCGCACATAGCAATACGAGCAGCCAAAGGTACAGCCTGTATACGGGTTCAACGAGTGTGTATACCCTGACAGGAAGCCTGTCCCTTTATTCAGAAGCGTCTTGGGATTTTTGTAAAAATACTTATTTTTCATCATTAGCCTTGTTCAAGCTGCAAAAGCTTTACCTTCATGTCCAAACCGCCACGATATCCGGTCAAAGCCCCATTTTTGCCGATAACCCGGTGGCATGGAATGGTAATCAAAATCGGATTAGCACCGATAGCAGCTCCCACCGCACGAACAGAGGCAGGCTTTTGGATCGCATGGGCAATGTCTGAATAGGATTGTGTCTCCCCATACGGAATATTACACAGGGCGTTCCAAACCGCCATTTGGAATGCAGTCCCCTGAAAGTCAAAAGGAATGGTAAAGCTTGTACGCTCTCCTTGGAGATATTCAATCAGCTCCTTGGCGTAGGGCTGTAAGGACGCAACGTCCTCGACTAAAGAACTGCCGGGAAACCGATTCTCTGCCCATGAAATCAATTCAGCTACAGGTTGATTGGGCGAGCCTACATAACATAATCCTCCAGATGTAGCTGCAATATATAAATTCCAATCCTCATGGGTCAACAATGACCAATAGATTGTCTTATTCGTTTTTTGATTTGCCATACTGTATACCTCCATTTTGTGCTTGTTTGGATTGGAGCTGACGATATTGCAAAGGAGTGCAGCCCATGTTCTTTTTAAATAACGTAATAAAGTAAGGAGTATTGGACAAACCTACGCTCTTCCCTACCTCCGCCACGGACTTATCCGAGCCAATGAGCTGCTTCTTCGCTTGCTCCAATCGGGTTTTCTGAATGTATTCCATTGGGGTTTTATGCATAATCCGCTTGAAGGTACGGTGTAAATGATACGGGCTTCCATGACTCATCTCAGCAAGAATGTGCAATGTCAAATTTTCCATATAGTGAGAATTCACATATTCTGTAACCCATACTATCCATTCATGATCAGGCAAACGTTGTCCTGTTGGTTTGCACCTTTTGCATGGTCGAAACTGTTCCGCCAAAGCCTGCTCTGCTGTTTTAAATAAACGAATGTTTTCTCTTTTGGGAGGGCGGGATTTGCAGGAGGGACGACAAAATATTCCTGTTGTCTTCACGGCGTACCAAAATACGCCGTCATAAGACTTGTCATTTTCCACAATAGCTCTCCACTTGTCGTCAGTTATAGACAAATTGGATATTGCCATTAAAATCACCTCTCTCGTGCAATGTGGCCTCCACATATCTATGTCTAAATTATAAACCAAATGGTGAACATATGTACCCCTTTTGGAATGTAAAGGCAAGATAACGAAAAAAGATGACTCCAATGGAGCCACCTTTGACTTGTTTTAGGATGAACATGGGCCATTTGGCCTTATGGTCGGAAACGAGATATGCCATATTTGTTTCAGCGATATAATAATAAGAGATAATGGTTGTGAACGCGAAAAAGAACAATGTAATCGCCAGCAGACTGGAGCCGAAGCCCGGAAATACCGACTCAATAGCAGCTTGCGTATATTGGGTCCCCTCTTCAACACCGGGAAGATTTTGCACAATAAAATGACCGCCGGGTCCCTTTACGTTGTACATACCTGTAAACAAAACCATAAAAGCCGTAGACGTACAGACCAAAAAGGTATCTACGTACACAGAAAATGCCTGAACCAGCCCCTGTTTTGCCGGATGGGAGACTTCCGCAGCGGCCGCGGGATGCGCACCAGAGCCTTGACCGGCTTCGTTAGAATAAATCCCCCGCTTTACGCCCCAAGCAATAGCCGTTCCTACCATACCGCCGAACACAGAATCCACACCAAAGGCACTGCGAAAAATCAGCGAAAATACTTCGGGCAACGCAGTAATATTCGTCATCATAATATAGAAAGAAACGAGAATGTAGCCGAGTGCCATAAACGGAATGACAACCTGAGCGACATTGGCAATCCTTTTTACACCGCCAAAAATAATAAGCGCCAGCAAAATGACCAATAGAACCCCTGAGACTTTCATATTCATTCCAAACGAACTATGGAATGCTACGGCAATTGAGTTCGATTGGGTTCCCGGCAAAAGCAAACACATAGCCACCAACGCGACAACCGCAAAAATGACGGCAAACCATTTTAAGCCTGTTCCTTTTTCGATATAAAAGGCTGGGCCGCCACGGTACAGACCATCGCGCTTTACCTTATATATTTGAGCCAGTGTGGATTCAACAAAGGCTGTAGCCGATCCGATAAAAGCCATGACCCACATCCAAAATATCGCCCCCGGTCCGCCCATGCCGATAGCCAAGGCAATACCTGCTATATTACCCGTCCCTACACGACCCGATAGCGCCATTGTAAAAGCCTGAAAGGAGGATACACCTGCCTCGGAACTCTTTCTTTTGAATACCAAAAGGATCATTTCTTTAAGATGCCTGATTTGAAGGAAGCGAGTCATAATTGAAAATAACAATCCTACTCCCAAACAGACATACACCACTGGATTACTCCAGATGATGCCATTCACTGTCTCTATCCACTTCTCTAGCATTCCTTGCAATTCCCCCCGCTAAATCGATTGCTTTCTAGTCTTTGTTTACATAAAATTTTCATAATTACAAAAAATTATATAGCATGATCACGGGAACAAATCAAGGGCAATTACATATGGTTTGATTTGGAAAATACCGGTCATCAATTTTTTCAATTATGGTTTATAAATCTTGAGACACATGCACCAGAATGCGACCAAGAGTTTTAGATTTCAAAATATCGGAAAACGCCTCAGGCAGTTCCTGCAGAGATACCTCACGATCCACCAGCGTTTCCAACCGCTCCGGTTTTAAATCTTGCGCCATGAGTTTCCATAAGTTGGTTCTTCGTTCTGCAGAGCAGTAAACGGAGTCGATACCTAAAAGATTAACTCTACGTAAGATGAACGGCAGAACAGTTGTCGGCACTTCTGTCCCTCCTGTCAAGCCACTAACAGCAACGGAACCTCCATACTCGATTTTGCTCAAAATAGTAGCGAGCATATTACCGCCTACAGAGTCAACAGCAGCTTGCCATTGCTGTTTATTGAGCGGCTTGCCGCTGTTTTCGACAACATCTTCGCGAGAGATAACATCGCTTGCTCCGAGCGATTTCAAATAATCAGTAGCATCCAATTTCCCTGTGCTGGCGACTACTTGATAGCCTTTCTTATGCAGCATGGACACAGCTGCACCGCCAACACCACCAGTTGCTCCCGTAACCAAAATCTTTCCTTTGTCGGGTGATACTCCATTATCCTCCAGACGCATAATGGATAAAGCCGCAGTAAAACCAGCCGTTCCGTAAATCATGGCTTCTTTTAATGTCAATCCAGCTGGAAGGGGCACAATCCAATCTGCTGGAATACGCGCATATTCGCTAAATCCACCGTAGTGTGATACACCTACTTCGTAACCGGTGACCAAAACCTGCTGTCCCTCTTGAAATCTAGGGTCAGAGGAGGAAACTACGTAACCTGACAAATCAATACCTGGTATGAAAGGATACGACCGAACAATTTTTCCTTCCGGAATACTTGCCAAACCATCTTTATAATTTACACTGGAATATGCTACTTTTATCAAAACTTCTCCTGCAGGCAATTGCTCGAATGAAACTTTTTTGACACCGACTGAGAATGTGTCGTTTTTTTCAACAACTAATGCTTGAAACGTTGCAGTCATAAAATCGTCTCCTTTGTATAAATTGCATTAACTTAGTTATACAAAATTTATTCTGACCGGTCAACTTTTATTTGTAGTATAATAAGACTAGACACATAGAAAGGAACCGATTTCGGAAATGAACAAACACTCAAAATGCTTTCAAATGATGGGGACAATTATTAATTTGTGCATTTATCATGAAGATGGGGATTACTTGCTAAATCAAGCTCTAAATATATTAAGAAAATTTGAATCTCGTTATACCATCAACAAAACTTACTCTGAACTGATTGAAGTAAATCAAAACTCTGGCATTCAAGCTGTAACAGTTGGTGAAGATTTATACGATTTAGTTAAATTAGGAAAAGAGGTAAGTATTAATTCTGATGGTATTTTTAATATTGCTATTGGTCCTTTAGTAAAGTTATGGAATATTGGATTTAAAAATGCAAGGTTACCCAGCAAAGAAGAAGTTCGTGATTGTTTATCACTAATAAATCCCCAAAAAATTGAACTGAACGATTCCCAACACTCCATTTATTTAATGGAAAAAGGTATGGTTATTGATTTAGGCGCTATTGCTAAAGGATATTTTGCTGATCAACTAAAAAGATACTTTATTGAACACGGAGTTAAAAATGGGCTTATTGATTTAGGCGGTAATGTCCTATCCATCGGATCTTCACCGGTACAGAGAGATGGTTATTGGCATGTAGGCATTCAAAATCCCTTCAAAAGTAGAGGGAATATTATTGGAGCTGTACTAACTAAGGATCGATCCGTGGTCACTTCAGGTATCTACGAACGTTACTTTCATCAAGAAAATAATAAGTATCACCATATCCTTGATTCAAAAACTGGTTATCCATTAGAGAATGACATTGCAAGCGTAACAATCATCTCCGACAATTCTGTTGCCGGCGAGATTTGGACAACGCTGGGATTTGCCGATTCAGCCAATATAAGCATAAAACGATTGAATGCCGAAAAAAATATTGAAGGAATTATCATAGCAAAAGACGGAAAAATGTTTGTCACTTCGGGATTAATAGCTGATCATTCAGTTGATACTGAGCAGGCTTCTAAATTTTTGTATATTTAGTGTCTGATGAATCATCCTTTCAAAAAGATAAACCGCAAAGCAGCCTGACCAGGATTAGCTGCTTACGCGGTTTGTTTTGTATTGAATGAGTTTATTTTAAATCTGCCGCATTTTCACCGGCAATACGCCCATACGTAAAGATATCAATTAAAGCGTTCCCTCCGAGACGATTCCCGGCATGTATCCCGCCAGCAACTTCGCCAGCAGCATATAACCCAGGAATAACATCTCCATCCTTATTAATGACATGAGCTGCTGTATCAATTTTCAGCCCGCCCATAGTATGATGGACAGCCGGCTTCCGTGGCGTTGCATAGAAAGGAGCCTTTTCAACTTTTAAATCAAAGGCGCTTTTATGAAATTCCGGATCATGACCAAAATCGACATATTGATTATACCTCTTGATCGTCTCGACCAGAGCCTCACCAGGCACGCCAATTTGAACGGCCAGCTCTTCCAGCGTATCTGCTTGATAGATAACGCCTTCCTGTATTTCACGCTCTATTTTCTCATCAGAAGTGTTGGCCGCTGTCTTGCGGATTTGTTCATCGGCAATCATGTAGACCAATCCGCCATGATCTATGAAAGCTTTTGACAAAACATCTCTGCTTTCGCATTCGTCCACAAAACGTTTACCCTCGTGATTAACAAAGACAAAATTGGCTGGTGGAACAATCAGTCCTGTCAGCAAAGCCCCTGACTTTGGATCAGAAACAGGCATTAGTTGGGCAAAGCCCATACCAACCAAATCAGCACCAACTTCTTCCCCCATCCGTATCCCATCCCCCGTAATAGCCGGAGAATTTGTCGTTTTAATTTCAGCAGGGATATCCTCCCAATAGGTATTGTATTGTTGAAGCATTTTTATATTGGCGCCAAAACCGCCGGATGTTAAAACCACAGCATTATTTACATGCAGAATCACTTTTGTTCCATTTGATTTGCTAGCTTCAACGCCCACTACTTTTCCAGCTTCAACGATTAAGTGTTCGGCCTTGGTATCGGTCATGATTCGTCCATTTTTTTCAACTACATTTCTCTGCAATACCTCAATAAATTCAGCACCTTTGGGCCGTTTTGGCTTGTGACTGCGACGCCATAATGCTCCGACAGGGATGTCAACAACGCTTGTGTTGAAGTCAACGCCCTTATCGGATAACCAGTTCACAGACTCCATGGCGCGATTCGTTAAATTTTCCACCAGATCGTATTGACCACTTATTGTATTTCCTTTTAAATCCGTTCGTTTCCCACCAAGGTAGGTTTGGATTCGATGCAATTCTACTGAATCAAACAAGTAATTGCGACCTTGTTCTACGTCAGCCAAATAGCTCGCGATTTGTTGCTGCAGCACTTTGAAATCACCTAAATATCGTCCGTTGAACTCAGAATAAGGGGTGTTAGCCAATGCTGCTAATGTTTCTTTTTCGCCGTCCAGACTTGGAAAAGTTTTTTGCCATTCAGGTTGCGCAGCATTCACCCAACCGCCAGTACGAACCGTATTTCCACCAATGGCTGGAAATTTCTCTAACAAAACAACAGATTTTCCTTTGTCCAAAGCCGCCACAGCTGCGCTTAGTCCAGCACCACCTCCGCCTACAATAACAATATCCGCCATTTCTTCAATGACTTCATCTGAGTGCTCAACAGCAGGTTTTGGTCGGTAACGTAATACTTCAGAATTTCCACCAGCTTTGTTTACTGCTTCGGCAACGCCATCAATCACCCCCTGACTGGTTACAGTAGCTCCAGAAATCACATCCACATTTAAGGTTTGTCCATCAACAATCAATTGCGGCAATCGTTCAAAGGCAGGGTTCGCAATTCCTTCTGATTCTTGACGGTCATCAACCACGATACTCATAATTTTATCTTCAGAAAAAGTCACTTCCATAGGTAAACTACCATTGTGTCCCCGAGCCGATACGAAATAAGTACCCGGAACAAAACTTACTTTGACATTTTGCAGTTCTTTCATGCGTTGGCGCTTTCGCTCTTCTTCTTGACTGTCAATGATCAAACCATCCATAATATCCCATAAAGGTGCCGGGATTTTCAGTTTCTCCCGCTCAGTAATATCAGCATAAATCTTACATTCTTCATTATTTCTTACTTTCGTAGCCCATGCAGGTTCAACCAAATAAGCCTTTCCAAGGCTAACTACATCATACCCATCCTCTAATGCTTTTTCTGCATCAGCTTTCTGATGAATACCCCCAACTCCATAAACAGGTATTTTAGCCAGATTTGCAGTTTGTTGTTTACGATACTTATGAATTAATAATTCTTTGTCTTCTGTATCTACAATAGATGATCTTTGCCAGTTATTCATAGAGAAATGGAAATAATCAGGAGTGTAGGCTGCTAAGGTATTTAATAGATACATTGTATCTGCAAAGCGAATACCCGGTTCTTCAATTTCTTCGGGCGAAAAGCGATACCCAATAATAAAATTGTCAGCCCGCATTTCTTTTACTACTTTTTGAACCTCTTCCAATACAGCAATCGGAAATGCCGTGCGTTTTTCACGACTACCGCCCCACTTATCCTGACGACGATTGGAATGTGGTGAAAAGAATTGCTGGATTAAGTACGTGTTTGCTCCATGGATCTCCACACCATCAAATCCGGCCACGATCGCCCGTTTCGTTGCAGCTCCAAAACGATAGATCATCTCCTCAATTTCTTCAGCAGACATTTCCAACGGAGTAACCGCTCCATCGCGCAGCGCCGCTACCGAACTTGCGGAAATAGGCTGGGCTCCGCCATTAAGTTCCGGACTTCCCATTCGGCCTGCATGATAGATTTGCAGGATAGCCTTGGATCCTTTTTCCTGAATCGCACTCGAAAGCTTACTTAACCCTTCGATTTTAGCATCGGTATCAACACCGAGGGCTCCGTGAAAACCACGCCCATGATTCTCAACAAACGCGCTTTCTACAATGATTGCCGCAGCATCCCCTGAGCGCAGTTCATAATACTCTATCATTTCATTCGTCACCCGACCGTCGTAAAACGCTGATTGAATCGTCATCGGCGACATGACTATACGATTTTTTAAAACAGCCCCATGATGTAACGTTAAGGTACTAAACAAATTACTCATATAAATCCTCCTCGAAAATAGTTTGTACATGATTTCATAACTCTGGATTGTGAAAAAAATCACGTAAATTTCAAAAAAAATAATATCTAAACTTCTCTTATGAAACATTCAATCACCATTACGACCGAACACTCTTTCCTTCTGGGATACGTTTGAAACGTCGCAGTCATAAAATAATCATCTCCTTATGTATGAAATTGCTTCAACTCATTTATACAAAATATATTCTGACTGGTCAACTTTTTTTGTGAATACTTAACGAAGCATAACCCTATTGGGTCAGCAAAAAAGAGCTAAGAAATAAGTTTTTCTTAACTCTAGATAATATATTTATGCCTTAGGCCAGTCATTAAAATTCAAAATTTTTGAACCAAAATGATTCCTCCAATCACCAAAAGCGCTCCTAATAATCGAGGAAAGCTCAGAGCATGCGTATGTGCACCAATTAAACCAAAGTGATCAATTAAAATGGAGGCCACTACTTGCCCTGCCAGAATATATCCAACTGTTGCAGCCGCGCCTATTCTAGGCATAAGTATAGTGGTTGCCAGCACATAGGAAGCGCCCAACAATCCTCCTGTCCACATCCACCAAGGTGCTTCAAACCATTCTTTCTTAATATAAATTCCTTTTCCAAATAACGATACGATGATTAAAGCCACGGCTCCAACCATAAATGAAATAGCAGAAGCTATAATTGGCGAGCCCACTACAGTTCTTAATTGTGCATTAACGCTAAATTGGGTGGGGAGAGCCATCCCTGCCAATATTGCAAATAACATTAATAAAATAGCCATACATAATCTATCTCCTTATAAAAATTAAAGTAGTATCTCCTTCTTATACAGCAATTATTCTGACTGGTCAATATTTTTTCAGCTCAATGAAGTGAGCATGATGAATGTTCGAAATTTTGTGATATACTTAGATTATATTCAATACAGGAGTTTCTGGAGGTTGTATGGTTCGCTATAAAAAATCTGAAGAAAAACAAAAAATGATCCTTTATGCTGCCTTTCAAGCGGTTTCTGAGCTTGGATTTGATTCCGTAACGCTTCAGGTTATCGCTGATTATGCAAAGGTGAGTAAAGGAGTTGTTCATTATTATTTCGAGAGTAAAGAAACGGTTCTTATTGAACTGTTGAAATGGCTAACAGCGAAAATTTATAAAAAGGAATGTGCTTCTATAGAGCTTGAAAAATCCGCCGTCAAGAAGCTTCATGCGTATATCAGCTCTGCATTTGTTTCTCCCGAGAAGAATCGCACATTTTATCGGGTGTATTTGGACTTTCTAGCCAAAGCAAGCCGAAATCCGGTTTATCGTGAAATTAATCAACAGTTTTATGATAATTGCAACGCTATAGGGAAGGAAATCATCCAATTGGGCCAAAAGGAAGGGATTTTTGATATAAATCTCTCTGCTGAGCAGACAGCTCCGAAGATTCGTGCAGTTATTGACGGCTACCTGATCCAATGGCTAATGATGGATCGGGATGATCTTCATAAGTTCTATCGGGAAGCATGTCTGCAAACAGTCATAAGCATGCTGAACAATTCCAGTTTCTTTGAACTAAGGAAGTAAAATTCTCCCCCCTTGAGCCTCCCTCTCATACGGAGCAATCCGAGGAGGAAAATTAAAATCACAGAAGAACAAGCACTTTAAAAACGCTCGAACCTTTTAGGTCGATAAGAGCGTTTTTCTTTTTATCCGCTTTAATCAGTAACTATAAAAATTCTGAATTCCGTAGTATTTAATAACTTGCTTCACCCTAAAAAATGTTGACCGGACAGAATATTTATTGTATAAAAAGAGAGTTTGAGGATTTTTTAAGATACACTCTCCTACTGCCTTTATTTCAACATCATTTTACTGAGAAATCCATTATTCAAGCAATATTTTAGGGAGTGAGCAATATGAGCAATAGACTGGGAAAGACCGGTGCATTCTCGGAACTGATGGCAATTCGTTCTGGTGATAAGCTTGACCCAAACGAGGTTTTTCTGGTAAAAATCCGTTGTTTAAATCCCCCTTTCGTATCGGTGAGACGCTGGCCGATGCATTAGCAGCAAGAGCCGTTGCCGCTAATGATCTGTGGCAACTTCGCATGGGCCGACGGCAAACCATCAATGTTGATGTGAGAGCTGCTGCCGCAACATGTCTGGGCGGTGAAGACATGACGCTCATACGTGATGCAGATGGACAGTATCGTCCTGCCCCGATCTCGGAATCTGTAGAGCATATGGTCGCTTTAACCCAGCCTTGGCAGACAGCAGATCATCGCTGGTTTGTGCCACACTTCAACCTCCCGCATCTTGAGCGTCGGGTCTTGGATGTGTTGAAATGTGAAAATACGCCGGAGTCCGTTGCTCAGGCCGTACGTCGCTGGAAGGCAGACGACCTTGAAGAGGCTTTGGCGGCCGTAAACGCATGTGGCGGGGTTGTTCGCACGCCGGAAGAATGGCTGGCACATCCTCATGGGGCCTACTTGGCATCGCGTCCCGTAGTAGAGATTACAAAAATTGCTGACAGCGCCCCAGAACCGCTTCCTCCTGGAGCTCAGCCATTATCCGGAGTGAGAGTATTGGATTTAACCCGCATTTTGGCTGGGCCGACGGCGGGAATCGGAATGGCTGAGCACGGTGCGGATGTTCTAATGGTCACCGCTCCTCATCTACCTCAGGTGCCTCCTTTCGTCCGCGACACTAGTCACGGCAAACGTAGTTGCTTCCTTGATTTTAATCTTGCTGATGAAGCGGCCCAACTTAGAGATTTAGTACGGGAAGCTGATGTGTTCATTGAGGGATATCGCCCACACCGTCTCGAAGCTCATGGCTTTGGAGCCGATGATCTAGTAAAACTGCGTCCGGGATTGGTATACGTAAGCGTGAACTGTTATGGTTCTGGCGGACCATTTGCTTCGCGCGCTGGTTGGGATCAGGTCGCTCAGGCGGTGACTGGGGTAAGTTTTACGCAGGGAATTGCGGATAAGGCCGGTCAACCTAAGTTGACACCCGTATACTTGTGTGACTTCCTTACTGGATTTCTCGCAAGTTTTGGAGCCATGATTGCGTTGGCACGTCGTGCCCGTGAGGGAGGAAGCTATCGAGTACAGGTTTCGCTGTGCCAATCCGCAATGCTCCTTCAAAGACAGGGATTGCTGGAGAACTTTGAACACGCCCCAGGCCGGCTGTCCGATGCAGAGTTTGAATCTTATGCAGTATGCGACAATAATACAATCTACGGCGATCTGAAGAGTTTAGGCCCAGTAATCCGTATGTCGGAAACTCCTCCGCGCTGGTCTAATACAACGCCCGAGCTTGGCAGTGACAAGGCTGAATGGTTGCCACGATAAAGACACTTTCCCCACTGAAAGTGAAAATAACGGTTGCTTGCTGCAGGATTTTGTCCTTCAGCAGCCGCCAATTCTTGTTACCGTTCGGTTTCAATTTGTGGCTTAAACAGACAAACTTCCTTCACCACTTTTAAGTAGTAAAGGAGGTTTTTTTACTTAATAAGCACAGATTCAAAACATCTTTTATTGATCATACCACCGGGTGAGATCGAAGCGACGAACAGCTAGAATGAACTGCAAAATCAATTGTTGTCTGCAATCTTTATTGAGTTTGCCGTCTTGTCTTGAATACTTGTTGATTAACGGTTCGTAAGGCTCATCAACTCAGCTTCTGCCTGTCTATCTCCACTTTGAGCTAGCTGAATCAAATCAATTACTTACGCTTAATCCAGCGATCTAGAGCCGAGGCTGTGAGGCCATATTCTTCCACCAAATCTGCTCTGGACTTTCCGTTCTCGTATAATTGCACCATTTGCTTCTTACATGTGCGTATTCCTCTTACGAAAGTGCACACTTAGGAGTTTCCAGTTGTACATCTACTCTTGTAGGCATCGTCACCAACTCTTTTTACGATTGTTTCTACGATGTCAAAAAGACATTTGTTATGGCGTCCTGATTGTAATTAAGACGGATGTATCTGCGGATTACCACTAGCCAATTCGAACCCTACGCTTCCCGATGGCCTACAAATTAACTAAAAAGGGGCTAAGAGATTATAAACATTATATAGTAACTTTATAGCGTCCACTGAGTTTACACAAGTTGTTTTCCCCATAATCCCTTTTTCACCAAATGTTCAGACACGATCTTATTTTTCACAATATTCATCCGGAAGAAAACTGCAAATCGTTCGTTTCTTTTCCTCTAATTCCTACCGCTACGAACCTTCTACAGATGCGGATCGGTGTACGACAACAAATTTTTTCCGGTGACTCATTATCTCATTCAGAGACATTAGAAAAACTGACCATATCCTGTATAGCATTGATATTTATTAATTCACGTGGCTTTATGTCCCCAGACCTCCGCCATTTAGCGCTAACTTTGTCTGCAGACGGTTACTTAAATCTTCAGAACGTCATCTATGACTTGACTCAGTTTTTCCTGCATGGTCTGGATATTCCGATTCCTGACGATTTTACATCAATAACTTCTATTAACTTATGTAATACTCCCAATGTCACGTAAGATTGATGGCGTACGCCATTTCCGGAACTTTTCCGGTTGATTTCTTCAATCATCGACGCGTCTTCGAGTAATGCGCACCATCGATTGTTTGGACATGACATGAAGTTCACACCTGGATTGTTAAGGGCTAATTTCGGCTAGCTTGATATCCTTGGGCAAGAAATGCTACCGAAATAGCTTTACCAACCAGAAGGGAAATCACAGGATGTCCTGCTAGACAAGCCATGCATATACGTTAACTGCGGGTGCACAAGCAAGTGGAGTACCGAACAACTTCTTCAAAAACCATACACTTGGCTTGGGACATCGACAATAGCAACAATTCTATTTTTATCTTACTCGATCACTTAACGGATGCATTTTGCAATCGCCAACCTTCCTCTAGTCCGACTTCACCATTACGTACTCGAGGAAAACGATTATATGGATTAGGAACAACTGAATGTAACGGACCTGAGACTCTCCTAATTGAACGTCTAAAAATAGAACAGAAAGAAGTTCCGTTTTTGGTTTATCCACTCCGGTTAAAGCTGTAAACCAGATTCTGAGGAAAAATAGAACTCTCTATTCTTTCTCTCCCGTTTCTTATCAAACTGTGCGATATAATCAACGATACCCATTTTGCTCGCAGTGCCGATAATTTCGGATTGAATTTTCATTCTGACCTCATTTTTCATAAATTGAACAATGTCTGCTGGAAAGCAGCCATAGAAAATAATGCAATTAAATAAAAAAAGAAAAATAATCTTATATTTTGCTTTTATTGGATATTCCCACTCTGATCTATCTATTCATTCCATATTTCAATTAACATGAAATGAAACCACTCACTGGTCATACCATCTTTCAGTCTATTCTTTTTCAATATCTTCATTTTGCTTTAAATAATAAGTCTCTGAGCACCACTTAATTTGAGGCTCTCTATTCTTTTCATAAATTTTTATTAGTTGATTTAAAACAAAAATCTTTTGTACAATATTTTCACTAAAAAAATTAAGCTGTCGATAATAAAAATTAATATCCTTTTGATAAGGATGGCGATCCTTTTGGTTCCTCTCATATACATCAAGAAGCTGAATATGTAAATTATATATATCTTTATAATTAATCTTAATCTCCTCCCTTTTTATTTTCATAACCAGCATAGCCATATAGCAAACGAAATAGACATATGATATCTGTTCGGTGAAAATAAAGTATTAGACGCCCATGCCGCTAACGCAGCACCAACAGATGATGAAAATGGTAGGTATGCGATATAATTTACTTACGGCTGGCGAAGGCAGGTCGGCAGTCAATGGTGCTTCGAGCCCGAGTATTAGACTGACCCTAACGACCAGGTGCACCACAGATTGTTGCTCCGAATTTGGAAGCACGCAGGATAGAATAACCATATGTGGTTGTTGCACCAGCCCCTTCAATCTTGCTGCCGTAAGGAGAAGGCTACGAATGGACGTTGTTTACAGTCATGTGTGCGGACTTGACGTTCATAAAAAGAACATCGTTGCCTGCACCATCACGCCTGAAGGTAAAGAAATCCGTACGTTTGGCACGATGACCGACGATTTAATTTTGCTTGTAGATTGGCTCAAAGTCAAGGAATGCACTCATGTAGCGATGGAAAGCACTGGAGCATATTGGAAACCAATCTACAACCTGTTGGAGCTTGAGGAGATTGAGACTCTTGTTGTGAATGCCCAGCACATCAAGAATGTTCCGGGACGCAAGACTGACGTCAAAGACGCGGAATGGATTGCTGGATTGCTCCGGCATGGTCTATTGAAGGGTAGCTTTATCCCAAATCGCGAGCAAAGAGAGCTGAGGGAATTGATTCGCTACCGCCGTAGTCTCATCGAAGAGCGAGCTCGGGAAGTCAGCCGCATTCAAAAGGTGCTGGAAGGAGCAAACATCAAGCTTTCCTCGGTTGCCAGCAATGTGCTTGGGAAATCAGGACGTGCAATGATTGAGGCGATGATTGCTGGCGAAACCAATCCTGAAGCTTTATCTGATCTTGCAAAACGAAAGTTGAAAAGCAAAAAAGCGGATTTGAAGCGAGCATTGAACGGCTTAATGGGCCCTCATCAGAAACTGATGCTGGGAGCTCAGCTCCGTCACGTCGATTATTTGGACGAAGAGATTGGCAGGTTGGATGAGGAAATTAAAAAGCGCATGCTCCCTTTTGATGAAGACTTGGAACTGCTTGACACCATCCCAGGTGTGGCACGAAGAACAGCAGAGACTATTCTAGCCGAAATTGGCTCTAATATGAATCAGTATCCTTCCGCCGCCCATTTATGTTCTTGGGCAGGGCTGTGTCCGGGTCAGAATGAAAGCGCCGGAAAACGATTGTCCGGCAAGACGCGAAAAGGAAATAAGAAACTCCGAAGTACGCTTGTAGAAGCTGCGAAGGCTGCGGCTAGAACAAAAGAAACGTATTTATCCAGCCAGTATCATCGGATTTCCGCGCGTCGGGGAGCTAACCGAGCGACGGTTGCAGTAGCACACAGTATATTATCTATGGTTTACTATATTCTTAAGCGGAAACAACCCTACATCGAGCTAGGTCCAACCTACTACGAGGAACGAAAACGGGATGTGATCATCAAGCATTCCATTAAGAAACTGGAGTCATTAGGTGTATCAATTACTGTGAATACGGCAGCTTCCTGATCGTTATGCAAACCATACATTACTAATGCCCCTGGCTATTTTTTGTTTGCCGGAGGGTCGCTTTCTTGTTGCCTTTTTTAGGTGTTCTACGGAGCGATATTTTCAGGATAGACTAGAGTTGTTGATTTAGCGAGGTTTTTGAACTGAAGAATCGTCAGCTTTTGAAAAATAAGTTTTCGACTGAACAATTAATATAAAGCAGCGGCAGACCAAGACTTGATAAATAAAGCCTTAGACTGCCGCTGTTGTCATTCAACTAACAACCACCTATTCTGAATTATCAGCTACCAATAACTTTTCGATTCCATCCTCTTGTAAATGTCGGATTAGACAAATGCACAATCAGCTGGACATCCCAGGTTCTCGAAAACTGTGCGCGCAGCAGAATCTACCGGCAGGAAAACCTCAATTTGCGGATATAAGCGGCCGCCTGCGGAAATCGAAACCTGTCTGTAGCGTACGGGAATAAGGTCTCCGGAGCTGTCCATTCTGGCTAGAATTGTTTGTATTTGATCAACATTTCCCCCTACATCCGGCACACTCAGATATTCGCACGCGTTATATTTCTGAACTCTATCCAGCAATTTTTGATACCACGCATCATAACGCGAGAGCATGTGCTCACTCTCAAAGGCTTGTATTCCGTTTATGATGTGCTCCTCCCACTGCTTAAACGACGCCTTGTCAAACGTGGAGCGGGACCGGATAGGAAAACCAGAATTAAAATGTAAATCGACCCTATTCATTAAACCGTCATATGAACGGTCGAGAGGGATTTCGAACAATTGATGAAACGGCTCATTTAATCCCTTGATGTCCTGAGTATGTGTTACGACCATGGCGGGAAAAGGAATACTCCTCATCGTTTGCTGAGCCCACTCTAATGCACGCTCTAACGACCGTCCATACAATTCGGTCTGAATTGGAAGAAAACCGGCTGCCAAAAGCAAATCGTTACGCTCTTCGGATGTACACTCAAGATATTCTGCAATATTTATTATCGTCTGGCGGGTCGGTATACGGCGGGTACGTCCAACCAGCAAATTTTTATACGAAGGAAAAGCCTCGTCGTTTAGCTCTTGTTGAGTAAATCGTTTCAAGGACGGTTGAGGTTGATCGACAAGCTTTTGCTGGCGTTTTATCCGCAGGGCTTCAATTTCTCCCATTACGATTCTATGTCTGGAATTCTCCGTATCTATATCCATCTTCTCTTCCCTTCTCTTATGAAGTGTAGTTCTACACTTGGGCCGAACCTTTATCTAAAGTATACTCCTCATTGAAATGAAGGTCATCTAATGACCATAACCAACATGGAGGAAAACCGATATGATTCGTACTATTGTTGTTGATCCGCATGCCCCGTCTCTTTTGGCCTTCAAGGAAGTTGACGCCCCGCAGCCTAAGCCATGGGAAGCGCTTGTGCAAGTGAAGGCCGTCTCACTCAACCGCGGTGAAGTGAGTGACGCTAAAAATCAGGAAATATCTAGCCGTCCTGGCTGGGATTTCGCCGGGATTGTCATCGAGCCGGCAGAGAACGGCGCAGGACCGCAAAAAGGGGCCAGGGTTGTTGGTTTGCTCCCGATGGGAGCCTGGAGCGAGCAAGTGGCTGCTCCCGTATCGTTGTTGGCCGAAATCCCAGACAAACTCACTTTTACGGAGGCGGCTACCCTCCCCGTAGCAGGGCTCACGGCTCTTTATGCACTTCGAAAAGGCGGCATGCTGCTTGGCAAACGGATTTTCATTACAGGCTCTAGCGGCGGAGTTGGGTTATTCGCCCATCAGCTTGCAGTCCAATCCGGCGCATACGTTGTAGGTACGGCAAGCACGGAAGAGAAGGCTGAGCTTGTTCGGGAGGTCGGATCCGACGAAGTGATCATTGGATATTCCACAATTTCATCAGCCAGCAAATTTGGGCCGTACGATCTGATCATCGATTCAGTAGGCGGCAATGCACTGGCGGCGTTGCTGCCGCAGCTAGCGCCCCAAGGGATTTGCGTTGCGGTAGGATTTTCCTCTTCAAATACCGCAATGATCGATATGAAGAATATGGTGACCAGCGGAGGAAGAACCTTGTACAGCTTCTTTTTAGGTGAGGAACTCACTCGTCAATCAGCCGCGGACGATCTGAGTTTGCTGGCCCGGCTGGTCACAGATGAGCGGTTAATCCCACGAATCCAAGTGGAGGCGCCTTGGACCGAAATTGACACCGTTGCCCGTAATCTTATGGAACGGAAATTCTCGGGCAAAGCCGTGCTTCACTTAGATTGATTATATAAGTTTGCAACTATAATCCCAGGAATCTAAAAACGAATCTGAAAAAGAAACGGCAGTAGTACACCCTTACTCGTTTGAGTGGGAGTACCGCTGCCTTTCAATGAACCCGGCTATTTGACCTTTATATTTCGTATAGTAATCCATCCAGCTTTAATATCAACACAGTTATTCCTCTACCCTCAGTGGCACCGCTTTAAGAATGTTCATTTTCTCTCACTATTCTGCCAGTTGGCTTAATGAAATGCTCACCAGTCTATCCTGAAAATATCGCTCCGTAGAACACCTAAAAAAGGCAACAAGAAAGCGACCCTCCGGCAAACAAAAAATAGCCAGGGGCATTAGTAATGTATGGTTTGCATAACGATCAGGAAGCTGCCGTATTCACAGTAATTGATACACCTAATGACTCCAGTTTCTTAATGGAATGCTTGATGATCACATCCCGTTTTCGTTCCTCGTAGTAGGTTGGACCTAGCTCGATGTAGGGTTGTTTCCGCTTAAGAATATAGTAAACCATAGATAATATACTGTGTGCTACTGCAACCGTCGCTCGGTTAGCTCCCCGACGCGCGGAAATCCGATGATACTGGCTGGATAAATACGTTTCTTTTGTTCTAGCCGCAGCCTTCGCAGCTTCTACAAGCGTACTTCGGAGTTTCTTATTTCCTTTTCGCGTCTTGCCGGACAATCGTTTTCCGGCGCTTTCATTCTGACCCGGACACAGCCCTGCCCAAGAACATAAATGGGCGGCGGAAGGATACTGATTCATATTAGAGCCAATTTCGGCTAGAATAGTCTCTGCTGTTCTTCGTGCCACACCTGGGATGGTGTCAAGCAGTTCCAAGTCTTCATCAAAAGGGAGCATGCGCTTTTTAATTTCCTCATCCAACCTGCCAATCTCTTCGTCCAAATAATCGACGTGACGGAGCTGAGCTCCCAGCATCAGTTTCTGATGAGGGCCCATTAAGCCGTTCAATGCTCGCTTCAAATCCGCTTTTTTGCTTTTCAACTTTCGTTTTGCAAGATCAGATAAAGCTTCAGGATTGGTTTCGCCAGCAATCATCGCCTCAATCATTGCACGTCCTGATTTCCCAAGCACATTGCTGGCAACCGAGGAAAGCTTGATGTTTGCTCCTTCCAGCACCTTTTGAATGCGGCTGACTTCCCGAGCTCGCTCTTCGATGAGACTACGGCGGTAGCGAATCAATTCCCTCAGCTCTCTTTGCTCGCGATTTGGGATAAAGCTACCCTTCAATAGACCATGCCGGAGCAATCCAGCAATCCATTCCGCGTCTTTGACGTCAGTCTTGCGTCCCGGAACATTCTTGATGTGCTGGGCATTCACAACAAGAGTCTCAATCTCCTCAAGCTCCAACAGGTTGTAGATTGGTTTCCAATATGCTCCAGTGCTTTCCATCGCTACATGAGTGCATTCCTTGACTTTGAGCCAATCTACAAGCAAAATTAAATCGTCGGTCATCGTGCCAAACGTACGGATTTCTTTACCTTCAGGCGTGATGGTGCAGGCAACGATGTTCTTTTTATGAACGTCAAGTCCGCACACATGACTGTAAACAACGTCCATTCGTAGCCTTCTCCTTACGGCAGCAAGATTGAAGGGGCTGGTGCAACAACCACATATGGTTATTCTATCCTGCGTGCTTCCAAATTCGGAGCAACAATCTGTGGTGCACCTGGTCGTTAGGGTCAGTCTAATACTCGGGCTCGAAGCACCATTGACTGCCGACCTGCCTTCGCCAGCCGTAAGTAAATTATATCGCATACCTACCATTTTCATCATCTGTTGGTGCTGCGTTAGCGGCATGGGCGTCTAATACTTTATTTTCTAAGTCTAAAACTTTATTTTCCGAGTTTATCAAGAGCTAAATATAAAAAAGTCAGATATAATAAAGGGTTCCGCATATTAGTCATGAACAATATGTGGAACCCTTTTTATTTAACTATCGTCTCCCGTTAGCGTAATAGCCTAATGCTGCAGTCACATATAATTCGTTTTTTGTTAATTACCCCTCATTCAAAGCGAAGTCAACAGCACATTCAGCATGAAGTCTTGTTGTATCATAAATCGGTATACTGCAATCGTCTTGTGAAATGAGAAGCGTAATTTCTGTACATCCAAGAATAATAGCTTCTGCTCCCTGTTGAACAAGACTGTTGATGATTTTTAAGTAGGATTGCTTAGACTCTTCTTTTACAATTCCAAGACAGAGTTCTTGATAAATGATGTCATGTATAACCATTCTTTCTGCTTCATTTGGAACAATAACCTCAAGTCCAAAGCGTTCAATAAGTCTACCTTTGTAAAAATCTTGCTCCATAGTAAAAGCAGTCCCCAGCAAAGCCACCTTCTTAATATCATCCTTAACAATTTCGATTGCTGTTGAATCTGCGATATGAATTAAAGGGATAGATATCGATTCTTCTACTTCATGCGCCATTTTGTGCATCGTATTGGTACATATGAGTATTAAATCCGCTCCACCATTTTCTAGCTTTTGTGCGGAGTCAATCATAATTCTAGTGGCTTCAACCCAATTTCCTTGATGTTGTAAAGTCTTAATTTCTTGAAAATCTACCGAATACATGAGACTTTTAGCGGAGTGATGACCGCCTAACTTTTCTTTTACACGTTGATTGATTATTTGGTAATAGAGCAAAGATGACTCCCAACTCATTCCACCAATAAGACCTATAGTTTTCATGTGATTAGTACCTCCACTAAGTAATTAAAGCATTATTTCACACTAAGCTTTACAATGCACTCTAAATTTCTATTACAACTTAGAATAACTTTGGAATTGAAGGTATCGGGATACTATTTCCCGATATTTATTAAACTAACCTGCCCGTTAGTTGAGCAAAGAACCGTAATAAGACTGATTCTTCGGTATTTCAACTTGTTGCTCAAGTATCCTACCTAGTTCAGCTCAAGAGCATTGTGTCAGATCTTTTGATAGACCTCCGCATAGGAAAACTTAAGTTGTTCTCACAACTTATTATTTTCTTCTTCGAGCTTCTTCATCTTACGTTTTAGCGAAGCAATGATGGCGTCCTTATTGTTTTCATCCATCTCTTGCTTGATTTGTTTTGGTGACGGCATTTGAGCTTGCTGCTGACGAAGCGATTCAATGCATACACGTATCTCGGGATTGTTATAGAGTGTTGCTTTGCTAACTCCAGCATCAACTGCCACGCTATTAAAATTGATGGCCTCCTTAGTCTTTATAAGCCGTCTAATCGACTCATCCACTCTTTGTATTGTCTTTGCTTTGCGAGCCTCATGAACCTGCTTTAAATGCGCTCTGCGATCGTAATCAGACATGTTTTACACCTTGCTTTCCTTTGATACGCTCCATTCGCCCAAAGACGATGTTGCCTTTCCTGATCGTCTCATAGATGCTGGTCAGACGATCAAGGTTCTTTTGGTTTTTCTCTGCAATTTCGTCGCGCCGTATTGTTTGGCAACTTCTATCATTTTTGAGGTAGATTGAATATGAATTTATTCACGTTACTACAATTAACCGAGTCTAGTACTTTATTTTTCAGTCTAACACTTTATTTTCTTCGGACAATATCAATTTAATATTTCTCAGAATTAATCAACAAATGAGATAAATGATGGGTACCGTTTCGCCTCAGCTTAACAATACAATCTAAAAACAGGTTTGCTAATTATCTAAATATCCTCGAAAGCTAAAGACAAACTTTGCCTGAGTATCGACGGATGTAATCCTCCAAAAAGCAGAAAGAGATTTGAATGGGAATAGCAATTTCCCAAAAACGGGTTATCATTTCACCTACCATCTATAACGTAAAAACAGCCCCGAAATAGAAAGCTTTTCATCGGGACTGTTTAGGTTAGATATTAAATTGTCCTGTAGGTAAGAATATATATAACAAAATTTTATTGTAGCTGAGAAGAGGTTATTTTCCCTTTAGATAATGTTTGTCTTACTTCTTGTTATAAAAAATAGGCTGTCCTTTTTCACCATAAAATAAGAAAACTTAGATTAATCAATAACAGATAATTTTGTATTTACTTAGCCTTAATTCCCGATTTTATTGGGTTTTCGGGGACCTTGACTGTCTCATTTAGATGGTATAAACAGTCTCATTTGATAATATAATTAGTCTCATTTGATGTTATAACCCACATTGGACAGGAATTTTTTATTGGTTAAAGCCGCGCTGCCTCATCGCCTCAAATAATAGCACTGTAGAGGCCATCGCTGCATTTAGCGATTCTGCTTGCCCCTGCATCGGGATGAATACCGATTCATTGACCATGCGTGCAGTCGCATCGGAAATGCCTTGGCCCTCGTTGCCAATCACGAGCCAGGTGGAAACACGCAAATCTACGGCATAGCATGACAGGCTCGCGTCCAGCGAGGTGCTGATCAAGCGGGCCCCCTTGCCTTGAGCCTGCGGCAAAAGCTCCTCCAGGCTGCCCTCGATCACGGGCAGGTGAAACAACGATCCCATGGTGGAGCGGATCGTTTTCGGGTTGTACAGGTCGGCGCAGCCATGACCCAGAATAACGCCAGCAGCTCCGGCGGCGTCCGCACTGCGAATGATGGTGCCTACATTGCCGGGGTCCTGCACCCCGTCCAGCACCATCACCAGCGCATCCGGTTGCTCCAGCAATGTCGCAAATGCGCTGCGCTCCTCCTTACGCACGATGGCGAAGACGGACTGTGGCGTCTTCGTGTCGGTACATTTGGCAATGACCGCCGCCGACACGGGAATCCATTCCACCGGCTGGTCGGCTTGGTCCAGGCCATTCAGCTCGGCGGGAATGCCCTTGTCCAAATCATAAGCGATGCTTTCAACAGCCGCGTTCGAGCGCAGCGCTTCCTGCACCAGATGAATACCCTCGACAATATATTTATGCTGCCGGGTGCGATGCTTTTTTTCCAACAGCTGCGCCCATTCTTTTACACGCGCATTGTTCGGTGAGATAATTTCCATACGTTATCCGTCCATTTCTTCGATAATAAATGAGGCTTCACTTATACATAAATACCAGCCTCTCCTATGCAGCAAAAGCCAGCTCCAGCTTGGTTAGATCATCTTTATGACCCACAATAATCAGCACATCCCCCGATTCCAGCCGATCTTCCGCATAAGGCGAGATGTTCATTTCCTGATTTCTACGAATCGCCATTACATTGCAGCCGAAGCGTGCTCGTATATCGAGCTCCTTGAGATTTTTTCCGATCATGGAATCAGCAGCTCTCATCTCTAAAATACTGTAGTCCTTGGACAGCTCGATATAATCCAAAATGTTGGGAGATGTTAAATGATGGGCTACCCGCAGCCCCATATCCCTTTCAGGGTAAACAACCTTATCTGCACCAATTTTGTGCAGTACCTTCCCGTGCAGTTCGTTTTGTGCTTTGACCACTAGAGTCGGTACACCCATATCCTTAAGGATCAGTGTCGTCAGAATACTGGCTTGTATATCTTCGCCAATCGCGACTACGACCACGTCAAAATTACGAATACCCAGCGCTCGCAGCGCCTCCTCATCCGTCGAATCGGCAGATACGGCATGCGTCACAATATTTGACATCTCCTGTGTACGCTGCTCGTCCGAGTCAATAGCCAGCACATCAAAACTCATCTCACTCAGTGCGGTGGCAATACTGGAACCAAAACGTCCCATACCAATGACCGCATACTGTTTTTTTGCCATTCCTTCTTTACCTCCCGATCACCATTCTGTCCGTCATAGTATAGCATAACACGCTACAAACATAAATTTTGACATACCTATGCCAAATGCTTCTTTATGTATACCCAACAGTAGCCCAAGCCATAATACACCTGATAACTACTACAACATACGGGGAGGTACACATGCCCATTACACTGGATTTACGACAAGCGATTGTTCACAAAGTTCACGGCAAATCAGAAGCTGATCTTACAGATATGATTATGGGGTCAGTGGATGGACCAGAGGTCGCTTTGCCCGGATTGGGTGTCATTCTTGAGGTTGCCTGGAAGCATATGAGCCCAAGCCAACAGCAGGAATTCGTCCATTTGGCACATGAACAAATTGATAAAATCAAACCCGTTCCACTGACCTAGCTCCTGCCTGCCGTGCTTATTATTCTGCTCGTATTTGAAAATGAGAATAGTCCACTCGCTGTAACCTCGAGTGGACTATTCGTTGTTATAGATCAAGCTAAGCTCAGTTTGAAATGCTGATTAAGCCCTTATGGAGCCATCTCCAAAAACTTGGCTGTCGGATTTTTCTCTATAGCCGTACGCATGGCATACTCGTTTTCGAACAAGGCGACATAATTTCCTTTTTTATCTTTTACCAGCGTAGAGTTAATACGGAACTTGCTCGGATCAATCTGTTCATCCACGATCCAGCGTGCAAATTGGAACGGCATACGCTGGAGCTGTACGTCTACTCCGTATTCGCCCTTCATGCGGTATTCAAATACTTCAAATTGCAGTTGGCCTACAACACCCAATAGCGTATCGTCGAAGCTTACCGTGCGGAACACCTGGATCGTGCCTTCCTCGGTAAGCTGATCAATCCCCTTCTGATACTGCTTGTGCTTTAAGGCATTTTTCACGGTAACCTTGGCGAAGATTTCAGGCGAGAAGGTCGGCAATTCATCAAATACGACCTCACTGCCTTGACTGAGTGAATCGCCAATACGGAAAATACCCGGATCAAACAATCCAATAATATCGCCCGGGAAAGCCTCCTCGACAATATCACGATCCTGTGCCAGAAACTGCTGCGGCTGGGACAGCTTAATCTCTTTGCCCATCCGTACATGCTTCACACTCATCCCGCGTTGGAACTTACCAGACACGATGCGCAAAAATGCGATACGGTCCCGGTGAGCCGGGTTCATGTTAGCTTGAATTTTAAATACATAACCGGTAAATTTCTCGTTTGTTGGCTCGATTTCCCCCGCTGTGCTGCGACGTGGCTCCGGTTTGGGAGCAAGCTGAAGGAAGTTTTCCAGGAACGTTTGCACACCGAAATTATTGATTGCACTACCGAAGAATACAGGTGTTAATTCTCCGCGCTGCACTTTCTCCATGTCAAAAGGGTCACCCGCTACATCAAGCAGCTCCAAATCCTGACACAATTGGTCATGCAGATATTCACCCGCCATCTCGCGAATGATCGAATCATTGTAATCCTCCACTTTTTGTACCTTAATCGTGGAATGATCATCTCCCTGAAACAGTTCGACCTGATTCTTGACACGGTCATAGACACCACACAGATCCCGCCCTGTACCAATCGGCCAGTTCATAGGAACCGAACGGATACCAAGCACCTGCTCCAGCTCTTCCATCAGATCAAAGGGGCTGCGCCCCTCACGGTCCAGCTTGTTAATAAATGTGAAAATCGGTATACCACGCTTCGCACATACTTGAAACAGCTTGATCGTCTGCGCCTCCACACCTTTCGCCACGTCAATCAGCATGACCGCACTATCTGCGGCTGTCAACGTGCGATACGTGTCTTCACTGAAATCCTGGTGACCCGGGGTATCCAGAATGTTAATACGATGTCCCATATAATCAAATTGCATAACGGAGGATGTAACCGAAATCCCCCGCTGCTTTTCAATTTCCATCCAGTCACTCGTCGCATGCTTGCTTGCTTTACGCGCTTTAACTGTACCCGCAAGACGAATGGCGCCCCCGAACAACAGCAGCTTTTCCGTTAGTGTCGTTTTCCCCGCATCCGGGTGAGAAATAATCGCAAACGTGCGCCGTTTGTCAACTTCCTGTCGAAGTATATCTGTTGTTTTACTCATTTCACATATCCCTTCATGATCAAATCCATTCATTCCTTGCTCAAGCTATTCATAAAAAGGCCATGATGCACGCCTATTTTCATAAGTTCATTGGTGCTACCAGCTTCAATACTGCTAGCTCCAGTATTCGGCGTACTCCGTCACCGTATTCATTATAAATACGATCTTATTTACATGTTTTAGCCTGCCTTTAACTTATAATCAGTTGCAAACTGAAAACCTCAGACTAAGCTATTATAGCATACTCCGAACGCAAAGCATCCCCTTACATCCTGAAGAGGACATAGGGGGATGCTGGACAAATCGGGATTATTGAGCGCCGCCTACCCGCCAGATGACATTATCTTCATCCTGACCGCTGACCGGCCACCACTTGAAGCCGTCCTGCTCCAATAGCTTGTGGGCACCTTCCGGTCCCCATGAGCCGGCAGCATAGGTCTCCAGCGTGTCCGGGGTTTGCTGCCAAGCCTTGGCAATTCGGTCGACGAATCTCCAAGCTGTGGCAACCTCATCCCAACGCGTAAAGTACGTCGAGTCACCCTCAATCGCATCCATCAGCAACCGTTCGTAAGCCTCCGGTGAGTTAATGCCCACCATGCAGCTTTGGCAAAAATCCATAGCCAGCGGCTCAATATCTGATTCGGAGCCAGGCTTCTTGGCATTGATTTTAATGTAAATGCCCTCCATTGGATTGACCCGAATGACGAGCAAGTTCGGCTCCAGCGTATGCTTTTGACCGAGATACACATTTGTAGGCATGCTCTTAAATTCCACAACGATCTCCGTTGTTTTAACCGGGAGACGTTTGCCAGTGCGAATGTAGAACGGTACACCTGCCCAACGGAAATTATCTACAAACACGCGTGATGCAAAATAAGTCTCTGTGTTCGACTGTGGATCAACCTTATCCTCTTGACGATATCCGGGCAGCTGTTGGCCACGATAGCTTCCTTCAGTGTATTGACCACGTACCACATTGGTTTGCACATCCTCAGTCGATTCAAAAGGACGCAGGGAACGCAGCACTTTTACCTTTTCGTCACGGATATCTTCAGGCAACAAACGACTAGGCGGCTCCATCGCAATCATCGTCAGCATTTGCAGCATATGGTTCTGTCCCATATCGCGCAGGGCTCCGGAATGATCGTAGTAACCTCCGCGTTCTTCCACGCCTACCGTCTCACTAAGTGTAATTTGCACATTGGCAATATGCTTATTGTTCCACAATGGTTCAAAGAAGGCGTTTGCGAAGCGGATAACCTCGATATTTTGTACCATTTCCTTACCCAGATAGTGGTCTATCCGATAAATCTCTTCTTCGGCAAATACTTCTCGTATTTCAACGTTCAACTCTTGGGCAGATTCGAGGTTGTAACCGAACGGCTTCTCAATAACCAGACGATTCCAGCCCTTGCCATCCATCATGCCGCCTTCTTTCAGGCTTTTCGACACGCTTCCGAATAGCTCAGGAGCCAAGGCCAAATAAAACAACCGATTCCCCGGAATGTTAAACTTGTTCTCGATAGACTCCGTCTGCCGTCTCAGCTCATGGAAGCCCTCAACATTGTTGATATCCAGCGATTTATATTCAAAATGCTCGGCAAACGCCTGCCATTCTTGACCATTTTCTGCCTTGTAGCGACTAAACTCTTGTATGGAAGCGTACAAGTCATTGCGGAATTCTTCCTCTGTGCGAGGGCGTCTTGCTACACCAATAACGGCGAAATCTTCAGCGAGCTTCCCTTCACGGTACAAACTGTAAATTGCAGGAAATAGCTTGCGGCGAGCCAAATCGCCAGTAGCACCAAAAATAAACAAAACTGCACCTTGCGTCACAACAGATTCTTTAACAGGTATGTCAGCCATGAAGTACCTCATTCTTCCCATGTCAAGATTCCGCAATCCACAATCCTCGAAATCCGCATGTAGTATTGTGTATATTTAAACAAGCATACTTGATTTTCGAAATACATGGAACTAAAGATTTGATGACATTTTAACATATCCCGCATGGATAAGCTATCCGATGAATCATAAATTTACCTTATAAGTCAGTACTCTATTGTAATAAGTGGAAAACCGAGGGTAATACGTGTATTATGCTCTTCCCCATCTTCATGCACAGCCATCTGCATGTGTATTCGATGTTCACCGCTTTGAATACTCAACGGTAGCTCTGGAGCTTCATAGGATACAGCCGCCGTAGTTGCATCTGTGTATCTTTCTTTGGCCTTCATGGAGAGTTTGGTTGATAAACCCTCCTCAGTTAGCTTCATCAGCTGATTTACGGATTTCCCAGAATGCAGTGAATGCTGAAAGGCTGTGTTCCACTGCGCTTGTACTCCCACAGATTTTAATAGTTTAGCGCAGAGTTTATGGAGACGGACCAGTTGCTCACGTCCTGCATCGCTACTATCCAGTTGAACGACCACATACCATTGCTCAGCCTGCCGTTCCATCATGTTTAAACGTATATTAAGGTTTTTACTGTCACGAACAGAACGATATACTGTGTGCCCATTTTCTACACCCCTGTTTACGGCAGGCATATTCAATTGAGCAGCTATCTGTGCCGCTATAACCTCTGGATTTTCACCGTTAGCAATCCAATCCCCTTGCCATTTCACAACCAGCTTATCCAGCCTACCGAGGGTCTGATCCGAGACGATTAATAACGAGCGCAATGACTCTTCTGCCTCGCGGGAATCATATCGGGTCGTCTGAAGCGCTCCATAACGCCAGCCAGCCAGTACCAGCACCGCCCCCAAGACTACCATAGCAATCATCCCTTTTTTAATCATCTCTGCTTTTAGCATCGTCGTTCCTCCCGGTTCTTAACCATCCGTTCCCAAATACACTCTGGATATGTCCTTTTTCGGCTGGTTTAAAATCTATTAATCTATCAATAGCATTCCCATTACCGGAGGTTCTATACGCACCAAGATACATCAATTTCTTTTTAAAATATTCATCTTCCTGATGGGTGTTCGACCATACATCGTAGGTCCCGTGAGAATAGACTATGATCACAACGCATCTTATCCCAAAAGAGGTGAAATCATGTATCCCATCTATCCTGTAAATGAAGCTAGCGTGGCACCTCATGGCGGACGCCTGGTGTGTGCGGTTATGAATGATGGTACACGACACGTCGGCATCTTAAGCGGGTGTAGCAAAGGCAAGTTAATGTTGAACGGATATCCTTCCTTCTCACCCGGCAGTCTTTATGCCGGCAGCTATAATAACAAGCGGAAACAACAAGCCAAGAAGGTATCCTCTAAGAAGAAAAAAAGAAATTCAAAAAACAAGGCAAATTCCTCTGCCAAACTAAATTCCTTAATTAAACCGCCCGACCAACCGCTAACTCCAGCTTACCCTTATAACGAGGGGGGGCTACCTGGGAGTGGTTACGGTGGATATGGAAGTGGTGGATCAGGCTATAGCGGCGGGTACAGAGGGTACGGCAGATACGGCAGATACGGCGGATATGGCTATGGGGCAGGGCTTGCACTTGACTTGGCTTTAATCGCCTTTTTATTCCTACTTATCTAAGCATTGTGCATAGAACGAAAAAAACCGGAGGACTCAGCTTGCCCTCCGGTTCTTTGTCTTCGTTTATTAACCATTCTACTCTGCTAATCCGTTTTTGTAGGCATAAATTGCCGCCTGTGTGCGGTCCTCCACGCCTAATTTGGCTAGAAGGTTCGTGACATGGAATTTCACCGTCTTAATCCCGATTATTAGCTCATCTGCGATATCCTGATTGGATTTCCCTTGTGCCAACAAGCGGAGTACCTCCATTTCTCGATCCGTCAGTTCCGCATGCGCGGGTGCCTCAGCCTGTGGCTGGCGGAATCGATTCATCATCTTGGAGGCGACCTGCGACTCCAGCACAGACTGCCCTCGTGCAGCTGCACGGATTGCATCCGCTATCTCGGATGCACGAGACGTTTTGAGCAGATAGCTGAATGCACCAGCTTCAATAACGGGATACATTTTTTCGTCGTCCAAATAACTGGTCAGCACAATAACCTTCGTCTCTGGAAGCAGGCGCGTCACTTGGCGTGTCGTTTCGATACCATCCATGCCATCCATCACCAAATCCATCAAAATCACATTTGGCTTGTATTCCGAAGCCAACCGTATGCCTTCTTCCCCGCTCCCAGCCTCGCCAACCACTTCTATGCCCTCTTCCGTCCCCAGCACCGCCGCAAGACCAATCCGCACCATTTCATGGTCGTCTACCAGCAGTACGCTAATCGGTAATTCCGTTTCCATGATCATCGTTCCTTCCGCTTTCATCATTAATGACTGGCACCGACACCTCAATTCGTGTCCCTTTTCCCGGAGCCGTTATATACTGAATAGCTCCTCCAATCTCGCTGACCCGTTCCTGCATTGTCGATAATCCATATGAAGTCTGCTTTTTCTCATCCAATTCAAATCCAACACCGTTATCCCGAATCGTCAAACGGATGGAATCCGGCCGTTGCACGATACGAATCTCCATGCGGCTTGCTTTGGCATGACGCAGCGTATTAGACATGGCTTCCTGGACAATACGAAACAGGTGGTTCTCAATGCCTTTAACCAACTGTACTCCGCTCTCCATCTCAAAATCAATCTCCATCGGCACTTTAGCCTGCAGCTCCTGTATCAAATCACGCAAGCCTTGCTCCAATCGTTTCCCTTCCAGATAGACAGGCCGCAGATGAAGCAGTAGCGCCCGCATTTCGGACTGCGCCACGGAAGACATTTCTTCAATCAGCGCGACTTGACGCTGCGCTTTATCAAAATCCTTATCCAGCGTTCTGCCCACAGCTGTCGCGGTCATGGAGATAGCGAACAGTTGCTGGGATACAGCATCATGCAGCTCTCTGGCCAACCGTTGCCGTTCCTCGACAATCGCAGTCACCCGGGCCTGCTCTGCCAGTTGGGCATTATTCGTGGACAACCGCTGCAAAGACGTGACCTGCTCCTGCCATTTGCGCCCGATTCGCTCCAACTGCTCACCCAGCCTGCCTAGCTCATCATGACCCAATGGCGGCAGCTCACGTGCGGGGGTTCCCTTTTCCCACATAAGTAACGTCTCTCTCAGCATTTCCAGCCTGCTTTTAAAGCGGTAGCTCTCATAAAATCCGTACATGGCCCCTGTCCCGATCAGCACCAGTATTACAGCTCCTGCAAATTTCAATATCATTCCCCAGGTCGGGAACGACTTCACATATCCATATGTATACAGCATATAAAAGACAACTACGCCCACAACAACACACAGGAGGATACCTTCACCCATACTGCGGGTTACCATGTTGGACGTTTTTTTATGATTCATCCCGGCTCCTCCTGATCAATAAAATCGGACGCGTACATCGCCCGCCAAATATGAAATGACAAACTTCACTTTATATTCACTCTGTGTATAATTGGGTGATTTCCAAACCAGACGGTTGAGCATACCCGCCTCATGATCACGGTCAAACTGAATCTGTCCGAACAACACGAACATTTCCACCTCTACACCGTAATTATCAGGTAACGTGATGTCAATATCACCGAAGATTCCCTGCAAAAATATAACGGGCTCACGTTCTTCCGGAAGAGCCAACGTCAAATCAGCATCCACATCCCCAACCACATGCCAAATACTCGTGCTGCGCAAGCTCCACGGCACTTCGTCCCATTTATGATTAGATATAAAATTGTGTTTGAATATGGAACTTTGACCTTTATGCAGCTTTCTGGAACGTGAATAGAACACAGCCAACGAGGCCAACGTGATCACCACAAACAAGAACAAATGATCCAGCACCAACAGCCCGGCACCGATTGCGAGCATCGTATAGCCCTTTTTGATTTTAGAATTGCGAATCTTGTATATTCCAGCCAACATCAGGATCAATGCAATCACGGAGAGGAAGCCAATCCACTGACCGAATAATATAATAACTCCGACGCTGATCCCTGCCAGTGCCAAAGCTGATTTTCTTCTCTCCATGCTGCACCCCCTTTTTGTTTATACAGGAAGGAAAAGCCATAGTGGCGCGATATACCGCCATATGGCTTCTCGAACCGTACAGATTAAGCACCCTCATTGGCCAGTGTCCATCTATACAGCATATCATAATGTCTTGTTTCCGAGTAGTCAGTCCTTCTTAATATCTACTGGTTTAGCGCCTGCTTCGATTTTGGACTTCAACTGTTGGAGCTGCTCATCCACTTTGAACTGTTTCTCAGCCTCTGCCGGGTTGACATATGCTTCCCCCGGTGCTTGACGGTAAGGGGCACGCAGTACATCAGCTTCTGCCTCCATTTGCATGATTTTTTCTTCCATGCGGTGGAAGCCCAGCGATGCAGACCCGCTTTCAATCGTGTGCAAGCTGTTGATTTGCGACATTTGCTTTTTGGCTTTCGCCATTTGAGCGCGGGATACCAGCTCATTGCGCTTATTACGCATTTTGTAGAATTCATCCTTCATGTCGTGCAGCTGCTGTACCAATTCCTTGGCCTGAAGCTCAGCTTGTGTATGCAAGTCACGATATTCATCCTGCTTTTGCACAAAATAAATCTTCTCGCCCAGCAGCTTGCGTGCTACTTCTTCCTGACCATTCCGCAATGCAGATTCGGCTTGCTTTTCGCGCTCATTGGATACACGAACTGCTTCCTCCAAGCGTTGTTTCATACGACGTTCATTTGCCATTTGCTTGGCAACTGTTACCTCAGCCTCGTGAATTTCTGCCTCCATATCGCGCAAATACTGATTTAACATAATAATCGGATCTTCCACTTTATCCAACACTTCATTCACCGATGCTCTTGTCATATCCTTCATTCTTTTAAAGATTCCCATTATTTACGTTCTCCCTTCTCGAATTGCTCTACTTTTTTACGTAACTCTTCCAGTTCCTTTTTCATTGCTTTTCTCTCGATATCTTCCATCATTGAATCAAGATCATCGTTGCGAGCTGTGTTATATTTGGATGAATGGCGAGCATCTTGACCAAACGGGCTTGAATTGCTGTATGCTCCACCCTGATTGTAACCAGTTCCCTGTCCATATTGCGATCTTGTACTATTACCGCCATAATAGCGTGGGTCCTGTTGGGTATAGGGACCGCTATCCGGGCCAAACCCTCCATCAAAAGGAGATCTTGGCTCCTTGGAGATCACCAGCGCAGCGATCACATAAATCATAAATGTGGTGCCTGCTGTAATAAAGAAACTGATCACAACCAGAATACGTATCCAAGTTGAGTCCATTCCTGTTGCGTCAGAAAGACCGCCACATACTCCCGTTAATACTCTATCCCGGCTTGATCTGTAAATTCGGGTCATAATCAACTTACTCCTTCCCGCTGTTGTTCAGCTTACTTTTCAATCTTGCCCACTCTTGTTCGAGCAGCGATCCACCGCTTTGATCATCCTGTACATGGCCCTCACCCCGACGTAAATCACGCAGACTCATTGTTTCTGCTTCCATATCGGCTACCCGGTCTTCCAAGCGGTTGAACATTCGGGGAACATTTCGTCCGCCGTATGTACCTGCCCGTTCGTTCATCTGCTGCTGGAGTCTCAATGTTTGTACACGTGCGGCATAATACTGACGCTTACTGTGTACCGTTTGATATTCTGTCTTTAATGTATCCAGCTGCTGCTCCAATTCACGTAGTGATTCACGGCTTTGCTCCCACAGTTCTCTATACTGTTCTTCTTTTTCTGCATACAGCATTTTTTCCTGAAGAGCCAGCTTTGCCACGTGTTCTTCATCTGCTTTCAAAGCCAGTAGCGCCTGTTCCTCCCGTTTGGTCTGCATGGACAATGCATGATCCAACTGCTGCTTCATCTGTCTTGTATGCACTGCGTACTGCTGATGGAGTTTTTCCGCTTCGGCGATTTCCTGGCGGGTATTATATAAAAACTGGTCAATCAGTTGCACCGGATCTTGACTTTGTTCCAAATGCTCATTGAAGGTTGCTACCGTAATATCACGCATTCTTCGAAACACACTCATTGGCGTCTGCTCCTTTCACACTTCGTATTTTCAACATTTTAACACTCGTTGTTTTCCTACAATTTCTTCATTCATCAAGCTGCTAGATCAGTAGCGTCTTCTGCGGTCACTCAGCATGGAAACCCCAAATATGATTAACCCAATTGCTAGCAGTGGCCCAATAAGCCAGGACAGTTTGCCGAGTAAAATCAGTATGCCGAGCACAAGTACGATCCAGCCGAAGAGCGCATTTCCTCTTTTCACACCATAGTAGCCCAGCATGATCATGGCTATCGGAATTAAGTAACCAATCAGATGTCCTACAAAGTGACCGAAAAACGGAGTAAACTTACCGAGCAGCATAATCGAACCTAACACGATCAATACAATTGCCAAGCTATTCCCTTTGTTAACTCTCATCATCTCTCACCGCCTTTCACTGTGTCTTGCTTATGTCCTTATTGTACGCTGATCAAGCGTTCGGCAAAACGGACTCCAGACGGTTTTCGAACCTAGACCTAAGTCTGGGATATATACAGACCTGCGGCTATCAGCCTCTACGTTGTTCTGCTGCACGAGCTGTTGATCTTGGTTCTCCCGCTTGCTTATAGCGGAGTGAAAGAACGAGACACACCAATAATGCTACCGCTGCAACCATATAAGGCATATTTATATGAACATCAAACAGTAGCCCTGCAATCAGCGGTCCAATCACATTCCCCAAACTTGTATAGGAAGAGTTCATTCCTGCCACAAACCCTTGCTCATCCCCGGCCTGTCGCGATAGAGAAGTGCTTACTGCCGGACGAAGGATATCCATAGCCAGAAAAATAATGAAGGTCGTCAGCATGATCATCACATACTGTTCAGCAAACAGCGTTAGAAAAATGAACAATCCCCCAACAGCCAAACAGCAGTGAATTACTTTTTTCTCTCCAAAACGATTAATGATCCAGCCAAATATAGTTGCTTGAACAACCGCACCTAAAATAGAGCCTGTCGTAATAATGATCGCGATATCCATCGGTGTAAAACCATATTTATGATCAACAAACAGTCCAAATACCGTTTCAAAGTTTGCCAGTCCAAATGCAACGACAAACACAATCAGTAAACCCATGAAATAAGGAGAACGATATGACTTGGCAAATTGCTGAAAAAGATTTTCACTTTGACGTGGAAGCTCTCTATTGTATTGCTGCTTTTCCTTGCCTAAGGATTCGGGCAGCACCAGCCAGGACAAGATAGCAGCTATCCCCGCAGCTCCTGCGGCTGCAAAAAATGGAATACGTATTCCATGTGTGGCAAGCAGACCGCCAATCCCTGGCCCAATAATAAAGCCTGTGTTGATTGCTGCATTGATCATACCCATTCCCTTTCCTCTTTCTTCGAATGAGGTCACGTCAGCGACATAAGCCATAATAGAAGGAGTAAGAAGCGCTGCTCCTACCCCGCCCATGATTCGTGCAACAAACAAGATTGGAACAGAACTAGCAAGTCCGAAAACAAGCTCAGATAACATAAAAACGATCATGCCAGAGACAATCAATTTTTTACGTCCATAACGATCAGACCACTTTCCCGATGATGGTGATAATAAAAGCTGTGTCAACGCAAAAGCTGCAACCATCAGCCCCATCGATGAGCCATTCATCCCTAACTCACTTATAAACTTAGGTAAAACAGGCACAACCAAGCCGATCCCCATAAATGCCAAAAAAATATTAAGCATCAACAAAAGCATAGCTCCCCGGTTCCTCGTCAGTATAGACATATTCCACCATTCCTTTTCTGTATCTCTTTTATTTATGTTTCTTAAACTTGCTTACGGTATGTTCGAAAACAATAAAACTAAAAATGTTTTGTTAGTTTTATTATAAAAAAATAGCCTCTTCAAATATGTAACATATCATAGAGGCCATTTTCTATTTTTCCACCAGTCCGAATAACAAAATATCTACAATAGAATAAATAGCATCCTCTACCGTGACGCTGTTATCCAGAAAAAAACGCTGATCGAGCGTTAAATTTATAGAATCAATGATAAGTCTCATGATGAGAGCCTCATTTTTGTTTACAATAATCCCTTCTCGGATGCCCTGCTGTATTAATGTTCTGATCTGGGGCCAATCATTCAAATCGTTATGCACTTTTTTCCAGTGCTCAGGGTAATATTTCTTCATTTGATCCAGTATTCGTAGATCATAAAACTCATAATACTGTGGTATAACCCTAATCGACTGCTTAATCTTCTCTAACAAAGTTAATTGATCATTTCCGACAATTTGCTCGGTTTTTCGAATCATATCATCATTCGTCCGCTCTATGAGCGTTTCTAAAATGAGTGTTTTAGACGAAAAATGTTCATATAAGGTGCGCTTACTAATAGCAAGTCTTTTCGCAAGATCATCCATGGTAAACTTCAAACCATTTTCATGCGCTTCCTCTACAAAAGCTTCTAAAATCCTTTCCTTCATACTCATCCCTCATTCCTTTTACACTCAATAAAACTAGAAATGTTTTTTCAGTACCATCATCTTACTAACTAATAAGGACCCGTCAAATTTAATATCCATATTACTCTTATTATCAGAATCATAAATACGAATAATAAAAAGGATGATAAAAATGCTAATAAGCACTTTTATCATCCTTTTTGTATACCGGCGAGAGGACTCGAACCTCCACGGTTTCCCACTCGATTTTGAGTCGAGCGCGTCTGCCATTCCGCCACGCCGGCATATTCAAATTATGGAGGCGCCACCCAGATTTGAACTGGGGAATAAAGCTTTTGCAGAGCTTTGCCTTACCACTTGGCTATGGCGCCAGAGTATAACAAAGCGGACGACGGGAATCGAACCCGCGACCCTCGCCTTGGCAAGGCGATGCTCTACCGCTGAGCCACGTCCGCATAAAGATGGCTGGGGATATAGGATTTGAACCTATGCATGACGGAGTCAAAGTCCGTTGCCTTACCGCTTGGCTAATCCCCAATACTAAAGGGCGGCCGATGGGGCTTGAACCCACGAATGCCGGAGTCACAGTCCGGTGCGTTAACCACTTCGCCACGACCGCCACAGGTAATGAATATTTGGCAGGGGCAGCAGGAATTGAACCCACACCAACGGTTTTGGAGACCGTTGTTCTACCTTTAAACTATGCCCCTATAAAACTGGTGGAGGATGATGGATTCGAACCACCGAACCCGTAAGGGAGCAGATTTACAGTCTGATGCGTTTGGCCACTTCGCTAATCCTCCAAAATGGTGCCGGCGAGAGGACTTGAACCCCCAACCTACTGATTACAAGTCAGTTGCTCTACCAGTTGAGCTACACCGGCACAAAAAAATATTCACTTAAAAGTGGCTCGGGACGGAATCGAACCGCCGACACGAGGATTTTCAGTCCTCTGCTCTACCGACTGAGCTACCGAGCCTTATAATAAGGCTCTTCTTCAAACAATGTATTACTAATGGCGGAACTGACGGGATTCGAACCCGCGATCTCCTGCGTGACAGGCAGGCATGTTAGGCCTCTACACCACAGTTCCATAATAAAATTTAATTGGTTGCGGGGGCAGGATTTGAACCTGCGACCTTCGGGTTATGAGCCCGACGAGCTACCGAACTGCTCCACCCCGCGTCAGTAAAAGAGATATCTTTTAAATTATTAATGGTGGAGGCTGAGGGGATCGAACCCCCGACCCTCTGCTTGTAAGGCAGATGCTCTCCCAGCTGAGCTAAGCCTCCACAATTGGAACACTTCTCATATTATACCATAATGAACTTTTTATTTCAAGCTCTTTGTGGATTTTTTTTAATGACCCGTAGGGGATTCGAACCCCTGTTACCTCCGTGAAAGGGAGGTGTCTTAACCCCTTGACCAACGGGCCATACAATAAAATAATTCTGGCGGAGAGAGAGGGATTCGAACCCTCGAGACGCTTTTGGCGCCTACACGATTTCCAATCGTGCTCCTTCGGCCAACTCGGACACCTCTCCATATGGCTCCCCGAACAGGACTCGAACCTGTGACAACTCGATTAACAGTCGAGTGCTCTACCAACTGAGCTATCAGGGAATATTAAGCATTGTTTCAAGGTTACACCCTGAAAACTGGATCCGAAACTTCATTGCGTTTTATCTTTAGGATAAGCCCTCGACCGATTAGTATTGGTCAGCTCCATGCATTACTGCACTTCCACCCCCAACCTATCTACCTCGTCGTCTTCAAGGGGTCTTACATACTGGGAAATCTCATCTTGAGGGGGGCTTCACGCTTAGATGCTTTCAGCGCTTATCCCTTCCGTACATAGCTACCCAGCGGTGCTCCTGGCGGAACAACTGGTACACCAGCGGTACGTCCATCCCGGTCCTCTCGTACTAAGGACAGCTCCTCTCAAATTTCCTACGCCCACGACAGATAGGGACCGAACTGTCTCACGACGTTCTGAACCCAGCTCGCGTACCGCTTTAATGGGCGAACAGCCCAACCCTTGGGACCTACTTCAGCCCCAGGATGCGATGAGCCGACATCGAGGTGCCAAACCTCCCCGTCGATGTGGACTCTTGGGGGAGATAAGCCTGTTATCCCCAGGGTAGCTTTTATCCGTTGAGCGATGGCCCTTCCATGCGGTACCACCGGATCACTAAGCCCGACTTTCGTCCCTGCTCGACTTGTAGGTCTCGCAGTCAAGCTCCCTTCTGCCTTTGCACTCTTCGAATGATTTCCAACCATTCTGAGGGAACCTTGGGGCGCCTCCGTTACTCTTTAGGAGGCGACCGCCCCAGTCAAACTGCCCACCTGACACTGTCCTCGTACCGGATCACGGTACCAAGTTAGAACCTAGATACGATCAGGGTGGTATCCCAAGGATGCCTCCCTTCAAGCTGGCGCTCAAAGTTCTACGGCTCCCACCTATCCTGTACAGATCGTACCCAAATTCAATATCAAGCTGCAGTAAAGCTCCATGGGGTCTTTCCGTCTTGTCGCGGGTAACCTGCATCTTCACAGGTATTAAAATTTCACCGGATCTCTCGTTGAGACAGCGCCCAAGTCGTTACGCCATTCGTGCGGGTCAGAATTTACCTGACAAGGAATTTCGCTACCTTAGGACCGTTATAGTTACGGCCGCCGTTTACTGGGGCTTCGGTTCATAGCTTCGCTCCGAAGAGCTTACCACTCCCCTTAACCTTCCAGCACCGGGCAGGCGTCAGCCCGTATACTTCGCCTTGCGGCTTCGCACAGACCTGTGTTTTTGCTAAACAGTCGCTTGGGCCTTTTCACTGCGGCCCCCTCGGGCTATTCACCCTACCGAGGCACCCCTTCTCCCGAAGTTACGGGGTCATTTTGCCGAGTTCCTTAACGAGAGTTCTTCCGCGCGCCTTAGAATTCTCTTCTCGCCTACCTGTGTCGGTTTGCGGTACGGGCACCTTCTCCTGGCTAGAGGCTTTTCTTGGCAGTCTGAGATCATGACCTTCGCTACTATAATTTTCGCTCCCCATCACAGCCCAGCCTTACGATGTGCGGATTTGCCTACACACCAGCCTCACTGCTTAGACGGACATCCATCAGTCCGCGTCACTACCCTACTGCGTCACCCCATCGCTCATAACGGATTACGGTGGTACAGGAATTTCCACCTGTTGTCCTTCGACTACGCCTATCGGCCTCGCCTTAGGTCCCGACTTACCCTGAGCGGACGAACCTTCCTCAGGAACCCTTAGGCTTTCGGCGGATCTGATTCTCACAGATCTTTTCGTTACTCATACCGGCATTCTCACTTGAATGCAGTCCAGCGCTCCTTCCGGTACACCTTCAACCCGCATTCAACGCTCCCCTACCCCTGATGCAAAGCATCAAGCCATAGCTTCGGTGGTGTGTTTAGCCCCGTTACATTTTCGGCGCAGAGTCACTCGACCAGTGAGCTATTACGCACTCTTTCAATGGTGGCTGCTTCTAAGCCAACATCCTGGTTGTCTGTGCAACTCCACATCCTTTCCCACTTAACACACACTTGGGGACCTTAGCTGATGGTCTGGGCTGTTTCCCTTTTGACAATGGATCTTAGCACTCACTGTCTGACTCCCGGAACTAAATCTATGGCATTCGGAGTTTGACTGAGCTTGGTAACCCTTGCGGGCCCCGCACCCAATCAGTGCTCTACCTCCACGATTCTTCTTTCCGAGGCTAGCCCTAAAGCTATTTCGGGGAGAACCAGCTATCTCCGGGTTCGATTGGAATTTCTCCGCTACCCCCACCTCATCCCCGCATTTTTCAACATGCGTGGGTTCGGGCCTCCAGTGCGTGTTACCGCACCTTCACCCTGGACAGGGGTAGATCACCCGGTTTCGGGTCTACGTCCACGTACTCATTCGCCCTATTCAGACTCGCTTTCGCTGCGGCTTCAGCTCTTCACCTTAACCTTGCACGGGAACGTAACTCGCCGGTTCATTCTACAAAAGGCACGCCATCACCCATAGATCGGGCTCTGACTTCTTGTAAGCACACGGTTTCAGGATCTATTTCACTCCCCTTCCGGGGTGCTTTTCACCTTTCCCTCACGGTACTGCTTCACTATCGGTCGCCAGGGAGTATTTAGCCTTGGCAGATGGTCCTGCCGGATTCATACGGGGTTTCACGTGCCCCGCACTACTCGGGATCCGTCTCGGAGGGAACCAGTTTTGAACTACAGGGCTTTTACCTTCTCTGGCGGGCCTTTCCAGACCTCTTCATCTAACCGGTTCCTTTGTAACTCCATGTGAGACGTCCCACAACCCCAGGGAGCAAGCTCCCTGGTTTGGGCTAATCCGCGTTCGCTCGCCGCTACTGACGGAATCACTATTGTTTTCTCTTCCTCAGGGTACTTAGATGTTTCAGTTCCCCTGGTCTGCCTCTCACTCACCTATGAATTCAGTAAGTAGTGACTGTCGATGAAGACAGCCGGGTTTCCCCATTCGGACATCCCCGGATCAAAGCTTGCTTACAGCTCCCCGAGGCTTTATCGTTGTTCGCCACGTCCTTCGTCGGCTCCTGGCGCCTAGGCATCCTCCGTGTGCTCTTTGTAGCTTAACCTAGTATTTACATCGTAAATACGATTTGCTTTGAATTTCGGATCGACACGAATGTGTGAATGAAATCCAAGGCTGCTACCTTTATTTCACTTGTTTACACAAGATCAGCGTAAAGGAATATTCTAAAACGCAATTTCGTTTCGGTATCCAGTTTTCAAGGTGCACGTTCTCCGATGTAAACCCGGAAAAAGATCATATCATGTTCAACTGTACTTGACTACAAGCACATGTTGGAAATGATACTTGAGAGTTTGAGCTCTCAAAACTGAGCAACGAGTGAGTAACAGGCCGAGACCTGATTTGGAAGCTTGCGCTTCATATTTGAATGTTTCCATCGCAGGAAACGATTCTCCATAGAAAGGAGGTGATCCAGCCGCACCTTCCGATACGGCTACCTTGTTACGACTTCACCCCAATCATCTACCCCACCTTCGGCGGCTGGCCCCCTTGCGGGTTACCCCACCGACTTCGGGTGTTGTAAACTCTCGTGGTGTGACGGGCGGTGTGTACAAGACCCGGGAACGTATTCACCGCGACATGCTGATCCGCGATTACTAGCAATTCCGACTTCATGCAGGCGAGTTGCAGCCTGCAATCCGAACTGAGACCGGCTTTTCTAGGATTCGCTCCAGATCGCTCCTTCGCTTCCCGTTGTACCGGCCATTGTAGTACGTGTGTAGCCCAGGTCATAAGGGGCATGATGATTTGACGTCATCCCCACCTTCCTCCGGTTTGTCACCGGCAGTCTGCTTAGAGTGCCCAGCTTGACCTGCTGGCAACTAAGCATAAGGGTTGCGCTCGTTGCGGGACTTAACCCAACATCTCACGACACGAGCTGACGACAACCATGCACCACCTGTCTCCTCTGTCCCGAAGGAAAGGTCTATCTCTAGACCGGTCAGAGGGATGTCAAGACCTGGTAAGGTTCTTCGCGTTGCTTCGAATTAAACCACATACTCCACTGCTTGTGCGGGTCCCCGTCAATTCCTTTGAGTTTCAGTCTTGCGACCGTACTCCCCAGGCGGAATGCTTAATGTGTTAACTTCGGCACCAAGGGTATCGAAACCCCTAACACCTAGCATTCATCGTTTACGGCGTGGACTACCAGGGTATCTAATCCTGTTTGCTCCCCACGCTTTCGCGCCTCAGCGTCAGTTACAGCCCAGAGAGTCGCCTTCGCCACTGGTGTTCCTCCACATCTCTACGCATTTCACCGCTACACGTGGAATTCCACTCTCCTCTTCTGCACTCAAGCTCCCCAGTTTCCAGTGCGACCCGAAGTTGAGCCTCGGGATTAAACACCAGACTTAAAGAACCGCCTGCGCGCGCTTTACGCCCAATAATTCCGGACAACGCTTGCCCCCTACGTATTACCGCGGCTGCTGGCACGTAGTTAGCCGGGGCTTTCTTCTCAGGTACCGTCACTCTTGTAGCAGTTACTCTACAAGACGTTCTTCCCTGGCAACAGAGCTTTACGATCCGAAAACCTTCATCACTCACGCGGCGTTGCTCCGTCAGGCTTTCGCCCATTGCGGAAGATTCCCTACTGCTGCCTCCCGTAGGAGTCTGGGCCGTGTCTCAGTCCCAGTGTGGCCGATCACCCTCTCAGGTCGGCTACGCATCGTCGCCTTGGTAGGCCTTTACCCCACCAACTAGCTAATGCGCCGCAGGCCCATCCACAAGTGACAGATTGCTCCGTCTTTCCTCCTTCTCCCATGCAGGAAAAGGATGTATCGGGTATTAGCTACCGTTTCCGGTAGTTATCCCTGTCTTGTGGGCAGGTTGCCTACGTGTTACTCACCCGTCCGCCGCTAGGTTCGTTAGAAGCAAGCTTCTAGTAAACCCCGCTCGACTTGCATGTATTAGGCACGCCGCCAGCGTTCGTCCTGAGCCAGGATCAAACTCTCCAATAAAGACCAACCGAGGTTGGTTATAGAAAGAGCGATTAGCTCATTTGAAACTGACGAGATAAAATATCTCAATGTTGATTTTGCGAACAAAATCATTTACTCACTCGTTGTTCAGTTTTCAAAGATCAAACCTGCATTATTGACTTACTTTTGTTCTTACTTTGTTTCACCACCGCGTCTCAGCGGCGACTTAAATAATGTAACACATAACCTCATTTTTCGTCAAGCACTTTTTTTAAATTTATTTTTTCACTTCATTTTTTTGCTTGATTGCAACACGCTTATCCTGCTTTAATCAGTTCTAAATTATTCATGCTGCTTCATGGGGCGAGTTATAACTTAGCACATATTTAATATACTCGTCAACCTAAATTGATAATTTATATGTTTTAAGCCACTTATAACTTTATCCAAATGAAAAAAAGGAAGAAAAGTCAGCTTAACGACCTTTCTTCCTGACAAAACTGATCTTGCTCAATCAAATAAGAGAGTAACGCAGCTCACGACGATGCGTGCGATCTATAAAGCCCCCAGCACTTGATTCCTTAATGAGTGAACGGTACACCAGTTTGCGAAGCACGACGGTAAGATCCAGTTGGAGATTTTTTAGCTCAGGATGATTAATGAGTTCATCTATAGACCAAGGCTCACGTCTGCTACCTAATATGCGGAATAGCGGGGAAGAGCACTCTTTCATTTTAGACATAACTGAAAATTCGCAAGCAAGCAGTACCAGTTCAATCCGCTGCTCCAAAGTTTCCATACTCAATGTGAGCTCGTTATACAGCTTATAGACTGTTCGATCCAACGGCTGTACCTGAAGCCATAAATGTACCTTCGGATAAATCCCCCGCTCAATGAGTTCAATTGAGGCCCAATGATCCAACGCCTTCAAGACACTTTGATACGCGTCAATGGTTCGACCTTCTCGTATTGCTCTTTTACCATGAACGTAATTGACCAGGAAGCGAGAAAACTCATGAAACCTCTTTTGCTCCCGCAGCGGTTCATTGAATTCGACAATTTCCTGTCTTAAAAGACGGACCCTGTCATCTCTCTCCCAAACGATACGTCCTTCCAGCAAATAATCTATAACGTTGGCATATTCACCAGCGATAATCCAGCCCTTCAAACAAGCAAGTGATACATGCAACACCTGACATCTTAATCCATCAATAAGTAAATGCTGTATGAACCTGGCTGGTTGCTGGCCTTCTCCAATAATTAGAATAAGTTCATCAAAGTCGTACAACATCGCTCCGTGAAAAAACTCTCCCGGTTTCCTGTACGAAATAACACCTATCGAATTTTTCTGCAACAATTCATCATACATCAAGTTTAATTTGGTTTGCTGCACTTCTCCCTCCATACCTGCAAGGCGGCTTAACCGCTAAATTTGGATATATGTGAACACTTCTACATAAAGAAACAACTTCCTTCTTCAATTGTATAATTTTTTATGCTTATTTACTTATTTCTTTTAAAGTCTCCCATGCGTTTTTATCTGCAAAGGACCGACTCCACACACCAATTCCTCCGAGTTTCAGGGATTTGGCAAGTTCCACTCTCGCCTCCAGAGACACCCGATCCTCCAGCCAAATCTTTTTGACCACACCGTCTTCAGTATACTCCACATAATTTTGACCTTCGGAAGCTCTGAATTTAGGCTTTAATTTAAACTTTTCTACGATGGCCGCTGCTGATTCCATACCAAGTGATTTAGAGGTAACCTTAATCTTCCCTTTGTCAGGAGTCTCCGACCAAACACGGGTATATAACGGAATTCCCAGCACTACTTTTTGCGACGGGACTTCGTCCTCCTGAAGAATTCGCTTCATTGACGCTTCCGTCCACGGCAGCGAGGCCACAGAACCTGCCTTGGGACTGGCAGCCCAATGTTCATCATACGCCATTACCATAAGGTAATCTGTAATACTCCCCAATGATTTTCGATCTAAAAAAGCAGACCACATCTCACTCTGAGATTTGGGCGTAACATCAACGGATAATATCAAATTATGTTCCCGAGCCATTGGCTTAAGCTCCCGCAAGAATTGGGTAACATTAGGTCCGTCCTTCATATGAACATTTTCAAAATCAATATTAATGCCGTCCAGGTCATATTCTTGGGCATATGAAATCATCTGATCCACAATTGACTTTCGCCGTTCAAAGGTAGACAATGCTTCTGTCGTTAGTTCGGGATTAAAGCTGTTGCTCAGTAAGCCCCATACCTCCATCCCCTGACGATGCGCCCAACTGACATAAGCCGAATCAGCCTTGCTTTCTACAGTACCCTCCTGATCAACGACACTGAACCATGTGGGACTCACTACATTGACCCCGGGCATAGGATCAAATGTAGAAGGATTGGGCTTACGATTATAGACAGCCTCCCAAGCTAGGTTAACTGGTCTACCCTCCCAATGCTTCTCCGAGATGGACAAAACGTCCTTAACTGAAGGCACCGCAAGCTCTCCACCTTCAGAGACATTGTCTACCTTGACGTATCCTGCATAGCCATTATCCAATTGCACAAAATACCAATCGCCCTGTTTGGACCAAATCCGCACCTTCGTTTGCTGAGATATATCTGTCAAAATAAAAGATAGGCTAGAGGCATCTTTACGCAAAGCGATTTTATCATCCTGCCCCCCATCTTTCTTTTCTACACTTCCCAATTTGACCTTATCCCCGGCTCTCATCAGGATGACTGCACCTGTCACCGGATCTTCGTGAACGGACACACCATATACTTCACGAACAGCTTGTATCGGGATGTACAATTCACCGCTAATCACTTGCGGGGTTGCGGTCAGCGCATATGCTTTACCATTTAGCTCTCCTTGCGACTTCGAAACGTTCATATGGAGCAGGTTTTGTCTTGTCGCCAAAATGATGGTCTGGTTCTCATCCTCATACCGAATAGTAGGATCAATTTGATTTTGTACTAGCTTGAGGGGAATCAGCATATTCTTGCCGGAGTTCTGAGCCTCATACCCTGTTAACTTGCCCTGAATAAAAATAGGACGCACACTGCCTTGCCAATCGGGTTTCTCATGCAAGGGATTACCATACCTTACGACAGTAATTGTGCAGATGATCGCTGCAAACAATAACAAGCCTGCCGCTCCTTTGAATCGTGAACGCTTACGACGACGTCTGGAATGATTTCTGACCAATATTAAACCTCCATTATATAAACTTTGGATTTCTGGATATTGTAAACTTGATAGATTACATAAAAAAGTGAGTTAAACAAAAAAACGCGGTAAATCCCCACTTATGGGGAATTCCTCACGTTTCCAATCCATTACAATATATGCATGCTCATCAAAAAGCTTCTATTCCTACGTTTGTTTGTTATTACAATCTTTGCATACTCCGTATAACTCCATACGGTGTCCACGTACCTCGAAGCCTGTCTCCAACGCGGCATGGCCTTCCACCTCAGCCAAATAAGGATAACTGAAATCCTCAATTTTCCCGCATTTTTCGCAAATGATATGATAGTGCTCCGAAACATTGGCATCGTAACGACTGGCGTTATCTCCATAGGTCAACTCATGTACCATACCCGCTTCTATAAACATCTTTAAGTTATTATAAACCGTAGCCACACTCATGCTTGGAAACTTGGATTCGAGCGCTCGATATATTTCATCTGCGGTCGGATGCCCCATAGATTCCATCAAATAGTTTAATATGGCATGGCGCTGGGGTGTTATGCGTACACCTGTCTTCTTCAGAAGTTCCAAAGCATGCTGGACGCGTGCTGCCATATATGTCCACCGCCTTATCCCTTACTTACGATCCTATCCATGTATAATCCATCTATTTACAGCCCATCTAGACATACTCACATTGTACGGTCTACCGAAGTTTCTTGTCAACGCGCTGTAGTATCGCCGGATGTGTCTGTGGAGGTATCTGTAACAGAGGCTTCCGGTTCAACTAGAGAGCCTTCAGATGGATCAGGCACAGTCGGACTCCCAGCCCCATTTAAATCAGGCAACGTCAGCATTAGTAATCTTTTAATCATTAAATTACTGTTCCCCTCTACGTTGATCAAATATTTGCCTGTCCCGTTTTGGCCCGAAATACTTTTACTGTCTATCTTAAATGGAAACTCGGATTGCAGATTACCATAACTGCTGGAGCCCTCTAACTGAAAATCTCCGTTCGACGGAAGATCTAAAGCAATATCACCGACGGCGCTGTATATTTTCCAATCTCCACCCACCTGCTCGCTATGCACCTTGATCGCACCATTAAGCGAATTTGCATTCAGCTTGGCTGTAGAGTTCAGCACATTAATATCACCATTTTGCGTATCCGTCGTGATATCTCCTTTTGAGCGTGCGACTTGAACATCACCTACTACCGTGTACAGCGCCACAGCTCCTTCAATATCCCCTGCCTGCATGTCGCCACGGTTTGTTCGCATATCTACATCTCCGGTAATCCGGTGCAATTTAACCTGACCGTTCAGGGTGGACCCTTTGACATTCCCGATAGCATCATTGACGATGAGATTCCCATTGCCGCTCTCAAGCCGGATGCTGTCGATGGCATCTACTCCGTTCAAGGTAATATTCCCGTTGGAGGTTCTGATCTGCATATTGAAGCGCCGATCCTCCGGTACTGTAATCAGCATATTCATACGGGGCTGGCGCTTGCTGGATGCTCCATATGACTGAACCTCCGGACGGATCTGAATGGTCTTGCCGTCGGTAGAAGTCAGTGAGGAAGCCTGGGCAATCTTGTCCGCTTCAGCGGCAGGTGCCTGATCCACCCACAGGGTCCCACGCACCTCTATATTAGACACAGGCCGTCTGATCAGCGTTATATCACCATTAACCGAATCAACCACTAAATCGGACGTCTGCATGGTTACAGGCACCAGCATACCGCCCATATCAAATCGGTTCTCTTTAGCCTGGCTAAAATCCATGGAGGCTGACGCCAGATTGAGACTGACCCGGTTCCACAGGTACATATAATGATTTTGCTGGGTCACGATAAAAACGGAGGCTGCTACTACCAAGGCAGAGAAAATCCCTTTAAGATCAGGTCTGAAACGCCTACCATTGTCAGACTTGCCCTCATTGCGGTAGTACACACCAAAAAAAATAAGATACTCCAGTCCCCAAAGCACGAAAATTACGGGCCACCATACAAGGAGCTGAAGCATATATTCAGTATTTTGAAGCACATCTGCGATAAGCAGAACACCTACCGCTATCAACAGAAGCGAAGAGGTGTAGCGCCCGACTCTTATTTTACGGTGCACGCCAGCTTCACCCTCTTTCCTTCAACTTTTTCCTCTTATAAGATAGGACAATTTCTCGCAGAAAAATGAATAAACCGATCAGTATTAATAAGAGGGCCAGCGTCAGGAACCCATAATCCTCAAAAAAAATGCTCAGCCAGCGAGGCTTCATGCGGAACAGAATCATAAGTCCACCTCCTGCTACCAGCAGTACGGCAAAAGCAAAGCCTCGCTCCCATACATAAAAAGGACTACTTTGCTGACCTCTGGCATCCATTCGTGCATAACGATCTGGCTTACGGCGGTAACGAACCATGTAATCTGCTGATTGTAAGACGTCATATACATTGTAAAAATACAAAACAGGTATAAATAATCCAAGTAAAATAAGCAACGGGATGTTGATCCGCAAGCCATCGGAGGAAACATACAGCATCGCAAAAATATCTAACAGGAGCAATACAATAAATGTAAGCCCCCTTATAAATAACCCCAAAAACAGATGCCCTAGTCCAGGTATCAACACTGCCATCATAATGGCAATCACTTTGCGAAATCTAGCGTATTTTAGACGTTTCCCCTGTGAGGGTTGTTCCCGCTGTTCTGACCCTAGTAGACGCCGTGTCTCTCCAGACGGTAACGGTTGTTCCGAGTTCATGCCATCCTCCCCTTTGAATTCCATACGTGTTCCGTTGAAAATGTCTTCATGGTTAAATAGTACCCCAATCGGATTTAAGAGTAACTGGAAAATACGTGGTAACCCTTCATTCTACGGAAACTGCCGCTACATCTTCCCATTGTCGAAGCTCAGCTGCAATACGCACTGGATCAAAATCGTGGCGGGTCAATACTTCCAAGGACACTTCCATACTCTGCTGATTCGGGTGCTCATGAAAAGGCACATGCTCATGTTCCTTAATCGTTATTTTGCGTATTTCTACTTTTTCTTGTTTTAAATAATTCGAAATTTGCTCCAGTAATCCATGAGAGGACAATCCGTACAAAGTAATCAGGTGAGGTTCGCGTCCACGCATATACCGCAGTTCGACTTTGTTAAATACCCTTAAATTTAAAAACACAAGCACCGTCGCTACAATAGACGGAAAATAAAAACCCGCTCCAACACCTAGGCCAATAGCGGCCACCACCCAAATGGAAGCGGCTGTTGTTAAGCCGGTGATGGATTTGCCTGTAAACAAGATTGTCCCTGCGCCCAAAAAGCCTACGCCAGTAATCACCGCTGCAGCCAAACGTGCTGGATCTACGCGCACATTGGCTTGTTTAATAAAATCGTCAAAACCATAAATGGAGAGCAGCATAATCAGTGTCGAACCCAGGCTGACCATAATATGGGTTCTCAAACCGGCAGCGTGATTGGAGCGTTCACGTTCAAAGCCAATGAATCCACCGAGAAGCATGGATAGTACAAGCCGTAAAATGATATGTGAATCATCGATAATCCACGGATTATTCACTCGAATCTCTCCTCCCGGTGATGTTGCGCTCCCTTCATCAGGTGCGCGGTTTGTGAGCATTATCCCACGTTATGCAGATGGTAGGTGGTTAATTCCACGTCTGGAGCGACCTCAGCCGCTGACACGGGGCGAAAGCCATGTTTTTGATAGAGGGCCACCGCAGGAGTATTTAAAGTTCCTGTGGAGACGATAAACAGCGGTATATGACGATGTTCATTCAAAACATGCTTCATTAAGGAGTCCGCAATCCCTTTACGAAAATGATCCGGATGAACCATCATACGTGTAAGAGTAAGCGAACCAGGCGACTCAGACTGCACAGCCAGCGCACCTAACAGCTCGTCATCCTCCATCCAGCCATAAAAGGACTCACCACAGCTTTTCAGCGTATCAAATGTATCCATGAGGGGCGGAATCTCGTCAAACCCAATTAGCTCCGCTTCCAGCCTATAAGCAAGGTGTTGCAGACACCATATCTGGCTTACGATATCATCGTCTTTTAATGAACACAGGGTAACCATGCTGTTTTCCCTCCTAAAGGAAACTCATAATTTTTCTCATCGTCTATACAAAAAGAGGCCTGTCCCTTAAAGACAAGCCCCCCTGTCAAAACTATGCCATTAGCGATTCAGCACTTCAGTCAGCAATTTATTGGCGAGACCAGGGTTTGCTTTACCCTTGCTCTCCTTCATTACTTGACCAACCAGGAAGCCGATGGCCTTTTGCTTGCCGGCTTTGTAATCCTCCACCGATTGCGGGTTAGCCGCTACAACCTGTTCGACGATCGTCAGGACCGCACCCTCATCACTGATTTGCACAAGCCCTTTTTCTTCAACAATTTGCTGTGGAAGCTTATCACTCTCCAGCATTTCCTTGAAGACCGTTTTAGCGATTTTGCTATTAATCGTCCCCTTCTCCAGCAGTCCGATCATTTCACCCAAGCCCCGACCTGTCAGTTTAACCTGCGACAACTCTACACCGGCACTATTCAAATAGCCGAGCAAATCCCCCATAATCCAGTTGGATACTGCTTTGGCATCCTTGGTATGTTGAAGGCTATCCTCGAACAAATCAGCCAATGGCTTGGAGGACGTAATCACCTGTGCATCATACTCAGGCAATCCATATTCCGAAGTGTAGCGTGCTTTACGCTGGTCAGGCAGTTCAGGAATCGAAGCACGGATGCGCTCTTTCCATTCCTCATCAATATGCAGTGTAACAAGATCCGGGTCCGGGAAATAACGATAGTCATGCGCCTGTTCCTTGCCACGCATGGACAGGGTTTTACCTTGGGCCTCATCCCAACGACGTGTCTCCTGTACAATCGTTCCGCCTTCCTCCAGCGTCTGCTCCTGCCGGAACTGCTCATATTCCAGTCCGCGCTGTACGCCACGGAAGGAGTTCATGTTTTTCAGTTCCGCTTTGGTACCCAGCTCTTTTTGTCCACGTGGACGAAGACTGATGTTCGCGTCACAGCGAAGTGAGCCTTCTTCCATCTTCACATCGGATACATCACAATACTGCATGATGGCACGTATTTTTTCCAGATAAGCCTTGGCCTCTTCCGGCGAAGAGATTTCCGGCTCCGAAACGATTTCAACCAATGGTGTACCGACCCGGTTAAAATCAACCAGTGACGCATAACCGCCATCCACATGGGTTAATTTACCTGCGTCTTCTTCCAGATGCAGTCGAGTTATGCCGATACGTTTGGTCTCACCGTTCACCTCAATATCAATCCAGCCGTTCTCGCCGATGGGTTGATCGTATTGCGAGATTTGGTAAGCTTTCGGTGAATCGGGATAAAAATAGTTTTTGCGGTCAAACTTGCTCACATCAGCAATGGTACAATTGAGCGCCATCGCAGCTTTCATCGCATAATCGACGGCCTGACGGTTCAGTACCGGCAATACTCCTGGATGTCCGAGACATACTGGACATGTATGTGAGTTTGGCGGTGCTCCGAAGGATGTCGAGCATCCGCAAAATATTTTGGACTTCGTATGCAATTCCACATGGACTTCAAGTCCGATGACCGTCTCATACTTGGATGTAGTTGTAGACATGAATGGGTTCCCTCCTTTTCGGTAAATTACAGCTGTGGGCGCTGCTTGTGAAATTCGGTATTTTGTTCAAATGCATGCGCTACGCGCAGCACGGAAGACTCGTCAAAGGCTTTCCCGATAATTTGCAGTCCGACTGGCATGCCATCTGCAAAACCACAAGGAATGCTAATAGCTGGCACCCCGGCCAAACTCACCGGAATCGTCAAAATATCGTTCAAATACATCGTCAATGGATCATCCACCTGCGAACCGATTTTGAAAGCAGTTGTCGGCGCGGTAGGTCCGATAATAACATCATATTGCTCAAATACACGGTCAAAATCCTGTTTAATCAGCGTACGTACTTTTTGAGCTTTCAGGTAGTAAGCATCATAGTACCCGGAACTGAGCGCATAGGTCCCCAGCATAATCCGTCGCTTCACCTCAGGGCCAAAGCCCTGCGTACGGGACTGATGATATAGATCAAGCAGGTTGTCCGGATTGTCAGAACGCACACCGTAGCGCACGCCGTCAAAACGGGCCAGATTGGAGGACGCTTCGGATGAAGCCAGCAGGTAATATGTAGCTACTGCATATTCTGTATGAGGGAGAGACACTTCTTCCCATACCGCACCCAGTCCTTCCAGCGTTTTCAGTGCATCCAGCACCTTTTCCTTGACCTGTGGATCAACGCCCTCACCAAGGTACTCCTTGGGTACAGCAATGCGAAGTCCTTTTACATCTCCGGTCAAAGCGTTCAAATAATCAGGAACGTCAACCTTCGCAGAAGTAGAGTCCTTCTGATCGTAGCCTGCAATAGCCTGCAGGACATACGCCGAATCTTGAACATTTTTGGTGATAGGTCCAATTTGATCCAAAGAGGAGGCGAAGGCCACCAATCCATAACGTGATACCAGGCCATAGGTTGGCTTCAGACCAACTACACCGCAATAAGAAGCGGGCTGGCGAATGGAACCGCCTGTATCGGAGCCGAGAGTGAAATAAGCCTCACCCGCTGCTACAGCCGCCGCCGAACCGCCACTGGAACCGCCGGGTACACGCTCCAGATCCCATGGGTTACGGGCCGGGAAAAAGCTGGAGTTTTCGTTAGAGCCACCCATCGCGAATTCATCCATATTCATTTTACCGAGTGTCACGGTTTGGGATGCTCGTAATTTGTCGACAACCGTGGCATTGTACACAGGATTAAAATTTTTCAAAAACTGACTGCCGCATGTTGTACGCAGCCCTTCCGTCACGATATTATCCTTAATACCGACTGGCAGGCCAAACAACAACCCGCGTTCCTCTCCCGAAACCAGCTGATCATCCAGCTGACGTGCGGATGCACGGGCCTGCTCCTCGTCAACGGTGATGTAAGCCCTGATCTTGTCTTCCCGCGCACCAATCGTCTCCAGAGCGTGTCCTACCAGGTCACTCACAGAAATTTCCTTTTGATGCAGCTTGTTATGTATTTCCGGCAATGTGTTATTGAACAAGCTCAATTTGCATCCTCCTTTCAAATGTAAAATCTATTCCAATACAGCAGGAACTTTAAACTGTCCGTCTTCTTCTTCAGGTGCATTACGCATGACCTGCTCCAGTGTCAAACTGTCGCGAACTTCGTCGTCCCGCATGACATTGCTGACGTGCAGTACATGAGTGGTCGGCTTTACCTGCTCCGTATCCAGCTCATTCAGCTTCTCCGCATAATGGAGAATGGCGTTCAATTGCCCTGTCATCGTTTCTTCTTCGGCCGCGGTCAGATTCAACCGGGACAGCTTGGCTACGTGACGGACATCTTCCGTAGAAATGTTCATACAAAACCCTCCTCATGTATATCAAAAAATGCTGCACCGAACTTTGAAATAACGTTTTTAATTATAGGATAGAACCTTTTACAATTCAATCTTTGGCGCGGTACAGAAGCAAACCCTACATCAATGAGGCAAATGTTGCTAAAAGGATATAAAAAAAGCACCTCTCGGTGCCTTTCGCGAAAACTATAGGAACGAGATCGTGCATTATATATTCCTAAAAAGAGCCGGCAGTAGCCGACTCCTATATCCAAGCACGTAAATTGACTTGTTTGATAAAATCAGCCTGTGACAACAATTCTGCCGCGGTTTCTTCTTCCTCAGCCACTACTGAATCAAGACCACCGTTCATCACATGTTTGAACAGTTTCTCATTATGAGTAGCAAGGGCGTAATCTATCAGCGCTTCACGCTCAATCCGCTCGGCTTCCAGCTTCAGAATACTTTCTTCTAGCTCGATGTCCCCCGATGGTACAAAAAAGTTGCGGTTCACCTTCGGGACGCGAATGACATAGTCAAAAGCATTGTCCGCATTACGATCGTAAGCAATGATATAACCGTGTTCGCCCACAGGAAGATTCTGCTCAAAAGCATCCGCGACGATCATAATTCTAGCTCCTAAATGATGCATCGTTAGCCCCCCCGTTTGTCTGAACTTATCTGCTAAGTCTACTAAAAAATAAGTAGCTTGTCTATATCATCTGTGCTTCTTAAAATTGACCGTCTCCACGTCCCTGCCTGTGCTCATTCAGCCTTACATGCCAGTTTTGTGTATGAGTGCAGGCCCGTCTTGTTATCTTCTTCCACGTTATGACCTTTGGTTCAGAGCCTACCCCGGAAGCTTCATCTTCTATTATATTAGAAAAACGGAGCCTACCTCCACGTTCACGCTGTAACCCATATATATGTTTTCTTTTCATTCTTGCTCCCCCCTTGTGATCTGACGGCCTCATGCCTCTTTATCCTCTTATGGGCAAAAAAAAGAACGCAAACCGGGATTCATCCACAGCTTGCGTGCTTCGCGAGTTTAGTATGTAACTTCAATAAATTTATGTTAACAAAAATAAAAACCTTTGTCTATACATAATTTATAATTTGTTGTCGAAAAGGGGCAAAACCTGTCACACCTTTGGTTCTGCCCCAATTCAAACATTCGTACATTTTACCGGATATACGGATTATTGGCTTTTTCATAACCAATAGATGTTTTGGGCCCGTGACCAGAATACACTGTAACATCATCTCCAAGCGGGAACAATTTGTTCTGAATCGAATCATACAAGTCTCGTTCCCGACCGCCAGGCAGATCCGTACGCCCGACGCCTTGACGGAATAGCACATCCCCGGAAAAGAGATCCTTGCCGCACAAAAAGCTCACACTACCAGGTGAATGCCCCGGTGTATGCAGCACCTTGAATGTATGTCCGATCAGGTTCAATTGCTGACCTTCCGCCAAATCATATTCGGCAGGCTCCGTCGAGATCGGTGGCGATGCCTCCGGCCACATCAAGGAGCCATTCAGCTTGGGAGATGTCAGCCAGTCTTGCTCCAAGGCGTGCAGGTAAACCGGACACCCTTTGGCATTGCGAATCGCCTCAACCCCACCGATATGGTCAAAATGGGCGTGAGTCAGCAAGATCGCCTCAATGGTCAGCGGTTCAATAGCTTTCAGCAAAGGGCCCGGATTCATCCCCGGATCAATAATAATGGCACGCTGCGGATCATCCCCTTGAAGCAAATAAGCATTCGTTTGGAGTGGGCCGAGATTAAAGCTGCGAATGGATAACGTCATGAGTTAAAATCCCGAGATCAGCTCGCGCAATTCCTGAACAATCACAGGATGAACCTCGGTTCCCTCCCCATATTTCACAGCCATTTCTTGGCGGGCCACCGCAATTTTCTCTTGATAATCATCGGCTTCCCGATCCGGATTTTCACGTTTGAACTCGGTCATGATTTGTTGAACATGTGCAGGGCGTGGTCCCCAATGACCCAGTACGTGGCCCCCTGTATCGGCAAAAATTACAATCGGCACTGCACGTCCACCCATGGTCAGGAAGTCGTCCATTAACGCCTGATGATTTTCCAAAATCAATACTTCGGTCGGAATACCGCTATTCTCCAACGCACGGAATACAACTGGCACGGTGCGTACCACGTCGCCACACCAGTCGGCAGCCAAAATAAGTACACGCAGATCATCCCGATGGTTCAAGCTTTCAAAATACTCCCGATCCTCTTCGCTATTCCAGACAAACTGGTCGTACCCGGAGCGGAAAGCTTCCTTGTTTTTTTCCATTCCCTCCATAAACTGCTCAGGGCTCAAGCCCTTTCCGAAATATTGCGATACGTTAGTACGGCTCATGTTATACACTTCCTTTTTTGTTTTTGGACATAATCCATTTAATTACAAAATAAATGATCAAGAGCGCAAGAGCAACCAGCAAAATCGGTTTGATGTAAGGTGCAGCCACCTCATCAATTTGCTCCCATTTGTCTCCCAGCAGCATACCTAAATAAATAAACAGAACAGACCAAGGTATAATCGCCAGCGTCGTCAAAATAATAAAGCGCCATACGTTCATTCGAGCAAGCCCGGCAGGGATTGAGATTGCGTGACGCACAACAGGGATAAAGCGAGCTGTGAAAATGACCCCTGTGCCGTATTTGTTAAACCATGCTTCAGCGTGGTCGACATGACTCTTTTTAATAAGTATGTATTTCCCATATTTATCCAATACAGGCCTGCCACCATAACGTCCAATCCAATAAATAAACAACTGAGCCAGCATACCCCCGATGGTTCCAAATACGACCGCGCCAATAAAATTAATATGACCTGACGATACTAAGAATCCACCATACGCGAGCACAATTTCACTCGGAATGACCTCAACCATTAGTCCGAGCATAATTCCGAAATATCCAAGACTACGAATAATCTCAAACAAATAATTAATGACACCAGATATATAATCCATCTCTCTGCCCACTCCCTGCCTTCTCTGCTCTATTTTCATTAGTTTATCACAGCGGCTGAACAAGTCGCCACTTCGCTCAAACAAGGAGGACAGTGACCCCTGATCTTCTGCCCGCATAAGCTGTTGGAGAGAGGAGGGGGTACGATATGCCTCCCGGCAAATTTCCCAAACACGACAACCCACAATCCCGTTTGCCCACGGCCCGTGGTATCAGGCGCGCATGCAGCAAGGAGCTATACCGAGCGCGCAAGCGTCTGCCTGTTCATATTGCTTCTGATCTGGTCAAGCAGGGCGAGGAACTGTACTGTCGCAAGGTCATCGGACACCTTATCTGGATTGCGGAAAACCGCAGCAACCGCAAACTACTGTGCGACTGGTGGGACGAAGATGTGAGCGAGGAGCTCGCGACATTATGGAAGGTGGATCGCGACGCTTTGTGCACTGCTTTCAGAAGTGCCTACGGCGGGTAGAGGCTCCCTACACACGAGTACGTGGAGCAGGGTGAACCACCTGTGACCTGTGGCTGTGAACTGCAAGCTGTGAACTGCAAAAAAGTGGAGCCGCTGCAGTGGCCCCACTTTTACTATATTTCTAATGATGTGTCTGCGTCTTCCCTGCTCCCTCGGGAAGCAAATCTGCACAAGCGCGCTCCAAGTAAGGATCAGCATGAATAAAATCCCGAAATGCCGTGTATTCACGCCATAGAACGGATTTCTCTCCCGCTTGGCCTTTGACGGCACGAATCAGAATATTTTTAGGTGTGTGCTCCATGTCGATAAATTCCAGCAGCTGTGTCCGATATCCCATCATATCCAGCAGCTTGGCCCGAATTCCATCCGTTGCCAGTGCAGAAAAACGCTCCTTCAGGATACCATGAGAAAGCAATGGCTCCAGCACCGGATTTTCCAGCTGGCTAAACAGCTCATGCTGGCAGCATGGAACCGATAAAATGACGGACGCTCCCCAGCGTACGGCCTTTTCCAGTGCAGCATCCGTGGCTGTATCGCAGGCATGCAAGGTAACGACCATATCCACCTGCTCCAGTTCGTTATAATCTGCGATATCACCGACCAGAAACTCCAATTGGCGGTATTGCAGCTTTTGCGCCAGAAGGTTACAGGTTTCAATGACATCTGCCTTCAAATCCAAGCCGACGATCTGCAAAGGTCGTTTTTGCTGTACAGCCAAGTAGTGATACAAGGCAAAGGTCAAATACGATTTGCCACAGCCAAAATCCACAATCGTCAAGGGACGACCTACGGGAAGGCTAGGCAGTACATCCTGCACCATTTCAAGAAAACGGTTGATTTGACGAAACTTATCGTACTTGCGAGCCAGTACCTTGCCATCCTCATTCATAATCCCCAGCTCAATCAGGAACGGGATTCGTTCCCCTTCCTCCAGCACGTATTGCTTTTTACGATTATGAGACAGGTCGGCCTTACTTTTACTCGGTGATTTTGTCAGAATGGAAACTCTATATTTTTTACTGATCAGCACCTGATAATCCGCATTCTTGGCACATAAAAGTCCTTGACGGAACGTATCCTCAAACAAGGCGGTCATGCGCTCATTAGCTTCGTCAGGGGTTAGGTTTTCATGAATGACTTTGTTGCTGTAATGAAAAGCAAACTGGTAATGCAGCTTGTTTTTCAATTCCACAGGCTTGATGTGTACTTTAGTAAAGGAAGCATCCTCTCGTTTGCGAAGCTGACTTAGCGTCGCGGTTATAAGAGAGCCTCCTGTGGTCAATTGGTATATAAGTTCACGCAGTGAATCCAAAAGGTACATCTCACTTTCTTTCATGTAATTGGGTGATCTCGGCCAAACCCTCGGTGACTTCCTGGCGTGAAATTCCACCCCGCTCCAGTTCCGCATTGGTCTTATCCAGCAATTGGCTGTAAAATGACTTTGCTTCCGATAGCAGCTCTGGCTGCTCCCATGCCAGTCCGAACCAAACATCAGCAGCTTCGTCCAGCCTGTCCTCACGCTCATAATAAGAAGCCAACAGCTTGCTGGTTTCAGGGGGAAGCTCGTATTCGCGCACCAGATTCACGATACACGCAATCCGTTCAGGCAAGACCTGTAGCTCACGAGCTGCGCCGTGCGAATCGCTGTACAAATATAGATGAAGAGATTTCATAAGAATTCGTATTCCCTCGTCTGTTCTGTCGGTTTCTAGGTAAATCACGGCTTCTTCTTCCAAAATACGTGCCACCTGCTGAAGCTTATCCGCTTCAATTCCAGGGCCCAATCGGAAAAGCTCAATCATTTGCTCCGGCGGCAATCGTCTGAGCAAATCTGAACGAAGACGAAACTGCTTGTTGAGCAGATCATCTAGTTGCTTCAGCGCTTCGATATGTTTATTTTCACGCCTTAGACCGAGCACCGTTGCTACTGCGGATGTCAATTCTTCCATCATACTGAGCAAATAATCTTTTCTAAACAAGCCGTTCCCTTCCTTTCATCCCGATGCCTAGACAACCAGGAACCCTGTTCCTTCTGATTGTAAGACATCCTTCTCCAAAAGCCAAATACCACCGCCATATAGAAATGCCACTTACAACATTCACATTCCGTTTTCACCATCAATGATCCGGCATCAGAATGCACACGTATGGAATGTTACATCCAATAGTACAATGCTTTGTAGCCGATCAAGTGACTGGCGGATGACGAGTGTTTTAAAAATTTAATATTGCTTCTCCATTAGTCTTATGCTATTTTTGTTTCATGTGAAACAAAAATAAATCATTAAATACAACTAATCAACACAGTGGTTTTAAAATTTATTTTCTACCGAAACAAAATTGTAGTTAATATTTTATCGGGGGAAGGATGATGGAGTATGGGTAAACAATTCAGTTCGATATTACCGGAGCATAAAGAGTTCATACAGCGACAGCATATGTTCTTTGTAGGATCAGCACCGCTATCCAAGACAGGGCACGTTAATCTTTCCCCCAAGGGATATGATTCCTTTCGGATTTTGTCAGACCATGAGGTAGCCTATCTCGACTTGTCGGGAAGCGGCAACGAGACAAGTGCGCACCTTATAGAAAATGGACGGGTAACTATTATGTTCTGCTCATTTGAGGGCGAGCCCTCTGTATTAAGGCTCTACGGTACTGGCACAGTCGTGCTGCCCGATACAGAGCGGTGGAATGAGCTGTATCCTCTCTTTGACCCGCTTCCTGGAGCAAGACAAATCATTGTCATTGACGTTCACATGGTGCAGGATTCATGCGGTTTTGCGGTCCCCTTCATGACATTTACGAGCGAACGGGAAAAACTAAAGGACGTGTGCATTCAGATGGGTGAAAAAGGAATTAAAAAATATGCATACGAGAAAAATTTAGAAAGTATTGACGGTTTGCCGACGGCGTTTGCCTTGAACAAAAGCAGTATGAATTGAACGCCTGGCAGTAATCAGAAAACCGAGTCTATAGTTACCGCGGCTAAAGAAATTTGCAGCACAAAAAACCTGAACCATCAATTTATCAATTCAAATGGTTCAGGTTTTTGAGTTCTTCTTCAGGCTTACCTTTTCAAATTGTGTTCCAAAAATGACAAGATAGCATCAGCTAATAATTCAGGTGCTTCAAACAGGCTCATATGACCAACTTTCGGTATGGTAACCTGAGTTACCCCTGGCCGATCCGTTGTAAACGTGCGGGCTGGCGGAACTGCATGATCCTGCTCACCCGCCACTAAAAGGGCTGGCAAGGCAGAGGCCGACAGCACATCTAGGCGGTCAGGACGCTCACGCATAGCCAGCGAGGTTCCTACAGCCCCTTGCGGCGGCGTTTTATAGCCAATTTCTTTGGCTTTAAGGAGCTGTCCGGACATAGAATCCACATGGTCTGGAGCAAACAGCCCAGGTACGAGCCCGTCTACAAAGCTCGTAATCCCCTCTGTTTGAATGGTGGATACAGCCTTGTTCCGCTTTTCTTTACCTTCCTCGGTATCCGCATAAGCAGTTGAGTGAATTAGCCCAAAGGCTGTAAGACGCTCCGCATATCTCTGTACTGCAGAAAGCGTCAAATAGCCCCCTAAGGAGTGACCGAACCAGGCAGCCTGCGGGATGTCCAGCTGCTCTTGAAGTTTAAGTACATCGTTTGCCATTTGATCAATGGTATAGGCTCCGAGTGGAGCATCGCTGCGTCCGTGTCCACGAAGGTCTGGGACAATACAGCGATAGCTTTGGGATAGCAAGGGAACAACTTCATCCCAATAGGAGGAGCTTCCGCAAAATCCGTGCAGCAGAATGATCGGCTCTCCTTTCCCCTGTTCGGCATAGCAGATCGTCGTTCCTTCGCACAATATATTTTTCATGTGAAACCCTTCCTTCTCTATATATAATCTATTGGAGCTGAATGATTAGTAAGTAGAACATGCTGATGTATATTATTAAGCAGAGCATCAATATCTGAAACGGTAGCCATCTGGAAAATCTGGCGTTGCCGCTCTTAGTCCAAATTCAGCGGCCGCAGCGTTAGCAATATGTGCAGCCATCGTCATGACGAGGTGGAGTGACGTCATTTGCAAGGTCCAGTAGGGCTTGGGGCTGCGCTCGTTTACAATAGCTGCAACGCTGTAATGTCCAACAGACGGCAGGGCCAGTCCAACGGAGCGGGCCGGAGTCAACGGCTCGCGTGCAGTAAGAAACATCCCCGTCGATCCCTGTTGTCCAAGACAAGCGTCTATGGCGATGACGTGATGATCCTGGGGAATACGCTCCAGATACGAAACCAGATGATCCGCGTCACACGGCTTTGTCAATGTGCCAATTACGTGTGGAAACCCCTGCTCCTTGAGCATGGTACCGACCAACGGCCCCAGCGAGTCACCTGATGAACGATCCGTACCGATACAAACAAAGGTCAACTTATCTATAGTATGCTGATCATGAATTTTCCGAAAAAACGGTAAAAGTCCCTCACGATCTGTTTTTTCTACATTACGATCTAAGGGGGAGCGACCAGATGCGGAAGCTCGATTATACAAAGACACCTTTGTCCATCCTCCTTGATTCTGTTGTTTTATCGGCATTCTGGCTTTCAGTACATTCTACAACAAAAACATGATACAATACAGGCAACTTCCCCTGTTATGAAAGGATGGAACATTAACAATGGATTTGTCTGTACCGTCTCATGCCAACATTGAGTATATGATTGAAGGTATTAAAACCAAGCTTCGTATGGCGAGTGGAGCTGCTATGCAAGCGTCCGCTTTCTCACTGGAGCAATACGAGGACATCTACGATGTCTATGATATGGTGATGAGCAAACCTAACCTGAGTATCTCAGAGGTAGAAGCCGTCGTCTCTGAACTGGGCAGATTGCGTAACCCCTCCTGATCGCCCATACGACAGGGCGTTTAATGCCCTATGACCTATCTTTTTTGGTAACACTGATGATGTGCTCATAAATGAAGCTCGTATCTCCGGTCGCAGCAACAGAAGCGCAGCGGAATACGAGCTTTATTTTTATTATTTAATATGTATATTTTTCCATTATTTCAATTCACTTGTAGAGGTCTCGCTATGAATCCATCCGGAACCTCAGTCAATTTTTGCTTTCAAGCTCATGATTAGTTAAGTTTATAGTACAACATGATCAATCTATCAGCTTGCCATAAGGAGGGAGATTGGCTATATATGCTACCTCAAAAGTCTCAATCATTCCGTTTCCTGCCAAGTTATTTACGCCGCAGTCTGTATGCGTCTATCGTCATGATTGTTATTTTGCTTCTCATCGCCTACTCCATCCGATGGATCGGTACAGCTCCCTTTTTACATTGGGATGAACGTATTCAAAGTTTGATTTTTCCACAGATGACAACTCCTAATTACAGCTTGCTCCCTGTTGCTATATTCATCACATCCTTCGGTTCATTCCATATATCGTTGCTCGTTGCCCTCGGCGTTGCATACTTGTGCCGGGTATATATTCGGTCAAAGGCTTATTCCTTTGCAGTCATAGGCAGCTTTACGGCGATGTGGGGACTGAATACGCTCATCAAAGAAATTTTGCAGCGAGAGCGTCCGGCACTTCAACATTTGGTAGAAGCCGGAGGTTACAGCTTTCCCAGTGGACATGCCATGATCTCCATGGGATTTTACGGAACTATATTTGCCATTTGGGCCATAGAACGACAAATTCGTAACCGTTCACTCTTCCTTCCATGTTTCCTTGGTTCACTACTCATTCTCTTGATTGGGCTAAGCCGTGTATATTTGGGGGTTCACTTTCCGACCGACATTGCGGGTGGCTATCTGGCAGGAATCATTTGGCTGATGTTTACCGTTCCTGTGCTTTACTGGCGAGCGTGTGTACGGCCTTCTTCCCCTTCTTCCACTCCTCCCCTGTAGCCGAAGCCGGATGGCTTGTTGTTTCACTCAAGGTCCCTGCGTTTATATACGAAGTAAGCATGACAAAGCAGCACACGAAGCTTTCGCATTATCAAAAGCATTGTGTTTCTGTGAGACTGAGGGATAAGGGAGGCGATCCTTGTGTGGGGAATTGTACTAAGTATTATCATGGCTATTATTATCGGATTAATAGGCGACGCGCTGGCTGGACATGAAATACCAGGCGGCGTTGCAGGCTCCATGATTGCCGGATTTGTAGGAGCTTGGCTCGGTGTTACCCTATTGGGAAGCTGGGGTCCGGTCATTGGTGATTTTGCAGTCATTCCCGCCATACTCGGAACCGCATTGTTCGTGTTCCTGCTTGGACTTGTGTCCAGGCTATTAAGAAGGGCTACTTAATATTTATATATATTTTTTAATTATATAAAAGGAGTGATATGACATGAGTAACATGGACAATCAAAATACGGTAGGCAATACTTCAAGCTTTGCAAAGGGTTTATTCATCGGAGGTTTAATTGGTGCTGCGGCAGCCCTGCTGTTCGCACCGAAGCCAGGCCGTGATTTGCGCAGCGAACTGTCTGATAAAATGACGATTGTATCCGATAAAACAAAGGACGTCGCATCTGTAGTCAGCAGCAGAGCGACGGATTTGGCCAAAACCGTTTCCACCAAAACAGCAGATGTAGCCAAAACAGTAACCGAGAGTAAAGACAACATCGTATCCAGTGTAGCCAAAGCTTCTGCCGATGTTGCTGATGAAGCAAACAAGGCAGATCAGGAGATTATGGATGCAACAGCCAAAACAGCCAAAGATTCACAAAAACAATTGAATGCAACATCCTAGTAACCAAACGTTTTGATTACAACAGGAATAAATCTTAAACACTGAACAGCCAGCATGCAAGAAGCTGGCTGTTTTTTAAATGATAGAAAGGCAGGGATGACGATGAACAAACCAAGCTCATATGGAGATGACCTTACCGCAAACAACAAAAAAACCTTTCATCCCCGGCAGGCTCAAGCTCAACCAGACGAGGTTTCATCCAGGCAGGCCTCCTCAGCTCATAATCCTGTTAAAAGGCAGGTTCGTGAAGAGGATTTTGACGTTAATGAGCATCCTTTTGAGCTACGACATGAGATGAAGCGGCTTAACAAACGGTTAGATCAAATCGCAGATACGCTGGAAAGAGCAGAATTTCGCGATATTCTGGAGAACTACTCCAGCACTAAACGAAGAATTATGAGTAACCTGACGGCAGGGATTGCACGGGGACTTGGTCTCACACTGGGTACAGTGGTTATACTCGCCTTACTCGCCTGGCTGCTTAGCTTCCTGGTACAGCTAAACCTTCCGGTCATCGGAGATTATATCGCTGAATTGCTGGAATATATTAAAATGAGCCAAGGCGGTAAGCGATCATCCTCCACTATCCTATAAAAACGATCCATCGTAACCGTAGCGTGCTCCTACAAGAGCCTCAAGTTACAATGGATCGTTTTTTATCTTTATACTGCAGCTGCTAAGCAGCCGCTACAATTTTCTGCGCTTGTTCGTTTTCAACAGGTCTCCTGTCCACCCCTTCATCATTAGCCAGCCATACATCCCCGCCATACTTAGCAGGGTGGCTGCAATCACAGCGGTAAAGCCCCACCCTGTTTCAAGCCAGGGCAGATCTTTAAAATTCATGCCCCAGATAGCCCCCACTACGGTTGCGGGTGTAAACACGGCAGTCACAATGGTAAGCGTCTTCGTAATCTCATTCCCCCTAAACGCGGAAATGGCATCGTCAATAGAGATCAGCGTGTCGATTTCCTTTTCATAATGCCGGAAAAGCCCCTCCATCCGGGTGACACGGTAAAGTAGCTGCTTAAAAAGGCGGTTTTCCTCCAGCTTTTCGAGATACGCCTCCCGGGAGGCCGTTACCAGCTCTGAAAAGGGAATAAACATATTGCTCCAGTACAACAGCTCGAAGCGTGCATTCAATATAGAATCCATCAGTGTACGTGCATTTCTTTTCTCCATGTCCTCTTCCAGTTTTCTCAGATTGATCTCGAACTTGTCCATCCCTGTATGAAAATAATGAAGCACAGCTCTGGCCAATACAAACATGCCGTCAGCTGCGTTTTCACACTGTGCAAGCATCTTTTGTCGTTCAGCGGTGTGCATAATTTCGCGGGTATTTTGATCCAGATTTAACGTCACCAGCTTCTGGTTCAGAACCAAAAAGTAAAACTTGTTGCAATTACGCTGACTGTCGATCTCCTCCTGAACGGAATAGATCAAGGACCCGCACATCAAGGGCTGAATGGCATCCGGGAAGCGAACAGAAATAAAGCTTGAGGGAGTACCCTCCACCTTGTCCAGCCATTCTGCGGCCTCCGTAAGCTTCCTCTTCAACTCTTGTATGACCGGGTCCTGCCAGTCCGCAGCGCTGATGTCCCACCATTCCCATCCTCCACGAAAGGAAGAAATCTGTTCAAATGCTGGCATAAATTCTATACTTCCTCCCTTTTTTCGTTTTAAAAAGGACACGCTTCCCTAATGGAATAACGTGTCCTTATGATGTGACGTCAAATATTCGAAACGATAAATTCCATGGTCTTCTCATGAGATAGAGGAATTAGACATAATCTGCTTCAGCTTTTCTGTTGCCCGCTTCTGGATACGGGAAACACTCATCTGTGATACGCCCAACGTCTGCGCAATCGCACGTTGGGATTGGCCGTCCTGAAATGCGAGAAGGAGCACCTTCTGTTCCTGCTCTTTCAGCTGGCTTAATGCCTGCTGCAAATCCATCCGTTTTTCGACTGTATCATAATCGTTGGCGTCCGAGCTAATAAGTTCACCTAATGTAGCTGCGCTCTCTTCCTGGGATAAAGGCGAGTCCAGTGAAACATAATGGTAGCATTCACGACCCGCAAGCACTTCGATCGTTTCTTCTACAGTCAGATCCAAATATTCCGCAATCTCATTCACATTCGGTGAACGTTCCAATTTAACAGTCAGTTCGTCGATAGCATGCTGAACAAGCGCTCCCTTTTCCTTAATGCGGCGGGGAACCTGAATATACCATGATTTGTCTCGCAAATAATTTTTCATATGTCCCAGCATACTTTTCATAGCATACGGCTCAAAGGGAATGCCCAAGCTGATATCGTATTGCTGAAGCAGACGGATCAAGGCCATCTGACCAGTCTGATATAAATCCTCGTATAAGTCCGGGCGATTGCGGGAGATCTTCCCGGCAGCCATTTTAACCATGGGCTCATACTTGCGAATCAGCACGGTAGCAATCTCGTTATCTTTGGTTTGCTGGTACTCCCAGATTAGACCAACGGCTTCATCCATCGACTTCGGGGGAGTTACCTTTTCATTCATACTTTCTCCTCACTTCTGGTTAGACGCTTTATCAGTACCACTTCTGTGCCTTTTCCAGCCTCATTCAAGATATGGACATCATCCATAAGCGCCTGCATGAGATAAAAGCCTAGTCCCCCCACCTCTGCATCATTCAACTCCTTGTCATGCAAGGATGCGATACGGGACGGGTCCTCTACTCGTTCAAAGCTCTCCCCTTCATCTTTGACACGAATAGACAACGAAGCTTCGTCAAATTCGAATGTCACTTCCACAACTCCTCCCTTATGACCATATGCATAAAGGACAGAGTTATTACATGCTTCCGATACAGCCACTTTCATGTCTTCAATCTCCTCATAAGAGAATCCCATTTTCGCGGCAATACCGTATAAATTTAATCTTACAATATCAACAAAATCAGCAGTGGCGGGCAAATTAAGAACTACTTTTTGAATTTGAGCATTCATTTCTTTTTCTTTCCTTTCCTATTGGGAATTCTCCTGAGGGACAAAGAATTTGGCAATACCGGTCATATCGAACAGCTTTTGAATTTGAGGCGGTACCTCCTGAACAACAAACCGAGACTCCATCCCGTGTCTTGCTTTTAAAATGGATAACAAAATGCCAATGCCCGTGCTGTCAATGTATTTAAGGTCTCTCAAATTAATAATCAAATCCTGACTGGGTTCCTCTACCAAAGGCTCCATTACCAGACGAAAGTCAGGTGCTACCGAAAGATCCAATTCTCCACTCAGATACACGATATTTACGCCATCGCTCGTTTCTGTAATTGCATTGAACTTGTCATTTCTATTAGTATTCATAGGCCTACGCTCCCAAAAAAAGATTTCCCTACATACTAACCCATTATACGGGTCCTTGAATCACACCATAACCTTTTCTGTACCTTCCAAATGCCACCAGCTAAGCTTCATTGATTTGATTTTTGCCTGACCGCATCGGGAAATGATCTGGGGAATGCCGCAGCAGCACCTGTTTTACACTGCTGATTTTAACTGGCTTGCTAATATAATCATTCATACCGGCTTCGATACAGCGAGGCTGAATACCGTCCATGACGTTAGCTGTCATGGCGATAATGGCAGGTTGAGATCTTCCAGCCAGCTGTTCACGCACTCTGCCCGTACACTCCAGACCGTCCATCACGGGCATTTGCAGGTCCATAAAAATATAGTCATAGTCCTGATTAGCGATAACCATATCAAGTGCCTGCTGCCCGTCAGCCGCAACGTCTGAAGCCAAACCGAGCTTATCCAGTATATTAACCATCAGCTTCTGGTTGATCGGATGGTCATCCACGACCAATACAAGTTTACGGCTCGGGGTCTCCTTAGGCGGGATTTCCCAATCATGACCGGACTCTCCCTCCAGTTCATTTTCCTGAGCAAAGCCCAGCTTCATTGTAAAATAAAATGTTACACCCTGTTCTCCGCTCGTATCCACACGGATATCCCCGCCCATCATATTGACCAGCGTTTTGCATATGGCGAGTCCCAAGCCAGTCCCTCCATATTTACGTGTCATTGAAGAATCAAGCTGGGAAAAGGGCTGAAACAGCCTTCCAACCTTAGCTGGCTCAATACCAATACCGGTATCCTTCACAGAAAACTCAACGGTAAGTCCTTTGTCGCTACGCTCTTTGACAGAGGCAAAGACATATACCCCGCCTTGGTCTGTAAATTTAACGGCATTGGATACCAGATTAATCAGTACTTGACGCAGTCTTCCCATATCTCCATACAGCACGGCAGGCATCTGCTCATCGAGAACATAAACCATCTCCAAATTTTTCCGGTTCACTTCTACCGTAAACAGGCTGAAAACTTCCTTGATACAGGAAACCAGCTCGAAGGGATATTCCTCTACTTCCATTTTGCCTGACTCCAGCTTGGTAAAATCCAGAATATCATTAATGACTGCTACAAGCGCGTCTGCACTGCGGCGGATGATATCGGCATATTCCTGTTGATCGCTTTGCAGCTCCGTCTCCATCAGCAGATCAATCATGCCAATGACACCGTTCATAGGTGTGCGAATCTCATGGCTCATCATCGCCAAAAACTCTGTTTTGGCATTGGCCGCAATTTCCGCTGCCTCCTTGGCGGCAATCAGCTCGCTGTTCATCTTCTCCAGCTCCTGAGTCTTCTGGTGAAGCAGCATAGACTGTGTCTTCAAGCGCTTGTTGGTCAAATACATTTGCACAAAGCCATCAATTTTGGACTTGAGAATTTGAGGAATGAATGGCTTCACCATATAATCAATCCCACCCGCTGAATAGCCTGCAAACAAATGTTCAGCTTCCTTGCTGTTAGCTGAAATGAAGATAATCGGAATATCCTTTGTTTTCTCTCTGGCCTTAATCAGCTTTGCAGTCTCAATTCCATCCATACCCGGCATTTGCACATCAAGCACAACAAGTGCGAACTCATCTTTTAACAGACATCGCAGTGCTTCTTCTCCGGATGTAGCTTTTACCAGATTATATTGTTCACTCTCCAGCACCGCCTCAAGAGCGAGCAGGTTCTCAGGTCTGTCATCTACCAGCAATATATGAATCGGTTCATGAAGCCCCATGGAATCCTCCTAAACATCTCTATTTAATCTTCCGGTATATTTTTTCTAACCGGTCCAGCGGCTCGTAGGAATCACTATAATCGGTAAAATGTATGGATTCCTTGGCCCCAAGCACCAACACGCCAAAATGACTCAAGCTATCGTAAAACAACCCATGTACGTGGTTGCGAAGTTCGTCGTTAAAATAGATCATGACATTCCGGCAAAAAATAATATTAAATTCATTAAAGGACCGGTCTGTCGCCAGGTTGTGCTCCGCAAAAATGATGTTTTTACGTAAAAAGGGGTGAAACATCACTGAATCATACTTGGCTGTATAGTATTCAGAGAACGATTGCGTGCCACCTGACTCCAAATAATTTTTGGTATACAGCTTCATTCGATCAATCCCGTATACGCCTTCCTTCGCCTGCTGTAAAGACAGATTATTCATATCCGTCGCATAAATACGGGCCTTATCATATAAGCCCTCCTCATGCAGCAGAATCGCCATAGAGTATACTTCCTCACCTGTAGAGCACCCTGCATGCCATATTCGAATGTACGGATACGTCCGCAAAATCGGTATGATTTTCTGCCTGAATTTCAAAAATAGCTCCGGGTCGCGGAACATCTCGGTCACTGGAATCGAAAGGCTCTGTACCAGCCTGTCGAAGGCGCTGCGGTCATGCAGCACCTTCTCCTGAAGCCCTGATACCGTGCTTACATTTTCGGACTGTGCATGATAATAAATACGCCGCTTGATCGAAGGCAGAGCATAATTGCGAAAATCATAGCCGTACAGTCGATGTATTCCTTCCAGCAACAGCTCAATCTCGATCATTTCCCGCTCCGTGTCGTTCGATTTTGATTCCCTAGCAGCATTATCCACCATATCCTTCGATGTCATAATCTCTCTCCAATTCCTGAATAGATTCTGCCTGTACCGCTCAATTATGTGTTGATGTATATTACCCAATTTTTTGGGCTACGAATACAGCCATACCCGCATTAATGACAAAAGCTGTTCGGTTTGAATCGGCTTTTTCACATAATCGGAAGCGCCCGCCTCAATACACTTGGAACGATCATCCTTCATGGCCTTGGCCGTCAGCGCGATAATAGGCAGCTTCTCAAATTGTGGCATCAGCCGGATACGCCGCATGGCCTCATATCCATCCATTTCCGGCATCATCATATCCATTAGGATCAGATCAAAATCAGGTGTTTGCTCCAGCAACTCCAGCGCCTCTCTGCCATTTTCCGCAAAGGTGACTTCCATGCGATAGCTTTCCAGCACGCTCGACAGAGCGAATACATTGCGGATATCATCATCGACCAGCAGTATCTTTTTACCTTCAAACAGTTCTTCCTTGTTGTATAGCTTCTGCAAAATTTTGCGTTTATCCTCAGGAAGATTCGCCTCGACCCGATGCAGGAACAGCGTGGTTTCATCCAAAAGCCGTTCCGGGGATTTGACATCCTTAATAATAATAGACTCTGCATATTTGCGAAGTTGCGTTTCTTCTTTGCTGTCCAGATCCTTGCCTGTGTAAATAATAATCGGCAGATCGGTTAGCTGCTCATTCTCCCGAATACGATCCAACAGCTCAAAGCCTGTCATGTCGCTCAGCATCAGATCCAGCACCATGCAGTCATACCGCTGGGTTTCCAACTCATTCAACGCTTCGAGACCAGTCGATACTGCCGTAATGGCGACATCATCATGGTCAATCAGTTCAATGATGGATTTACGCTGATTATCGTCATCCTCGACTACGAGGAGGCGTTTTACCGTTTGGTCTGTATACGATTTAATATGTGAAAATGCCTTATCCAAACTTTCCTTCGAGGATGGCTTTTTGAGGTAGGCAATCGCGCCCATCATCAATCCTTGCTTCACATCATCTATGACCGAGATGACATGCACCGGAATATGGCGTGTTGACGAATTTCCTTTCAACTCGCCCAAAATCGACCAGCCATCCATCACAGGCAGCTGAATATCTAAAATAATGGCATCCGGTAAATAGGATTGGGCCATGCTCAGCCCATCGTCTCCCTGGAGAGCAATAAGTGCCTTAAAGTCTCGGCTCCGGGCCATATCGTACAGAATATTAGCAAAATGAACGTCATCCTCAATAATGAGCAACACCTTATCCTTCGAGGTAATCTCATTTCGGTCGTCCCCTGGATGTATAATGTCCTCCGGTTTGCTCTTCGAAGGCATCTGATACAACGGCAAGCGTTTAGCAGGCATAATCATAGGGAGATCCTCTTCGGCCGCTGCTGCGACATCCTCGATATCCGGGTTCATATGCACTCCATTAAGACTCTCTCTCGAATGTTCCATATCCGCAACCGTAGGCGTTTGTTCCGGCAAATACAGTGTAAAGCAACTGCCCTGCCCCTGCTCAGATTCCACGGTAATGGCACCGCCCAGCAATCTGGAAAGCTCGCGACTGATCGACAGACCAAGCCCCGTTCCGCCGTATTTGCGGCTGGTGGTTCCATCTACCTGCTGAAAGGCTTCGAAGATCAGCTCCATTTTATCTGAAGCAATCCCGATGCCCGTATCACGTACGGACAGAGCCAGATAAGACTTTTGTGGATTCAGCAGACCAGGAAGCTGCTCTCCGCTTGCCCGAGACACACTGAAACGAATAGAGCCTTCTGTAGTAAATTTGAGCGCATTGGACAGCAAATTACGTAAAATTTGTTTGAGACGATAACCGTCACTTATAATGGCCTCCGGTAGATTTTCTTCGATCTCGGTATGCAGCTGAAGCGCTCGTTTGGCTGCAACTGGGGCAAAATTCTGCTCCACAAATAACTCCAGTTCCTTCAAATGGACTGCTTCATGATTAATATCCATTTTTCCAGCGTCCACCTTGGATAAATCCAGAATTTCATCAATCATTTTCAACAAATCCGCGCCTGACATATAAATGGTTTGTGCATATTCCACTTGTTTGGGCTTAAGATTGCCTTCCTTGTTTTCAGACAGGAGCTGAGAAAGAATAAGCAAGCTATTTAGCGGAGTCCGCAGTTCATGAGACATGTTGGCCAAAAACTCGGATTTGTACTTGCTTGTGATCCCCAACTGCATTGCCTGCTGCTCCAACTGGGCTCGCGCGCGTTCGATCTCGTCGTTCTTTTCTTCCACTTCCCGAACCTGTTCTTCCAGCGCTCTCGTTTTGGCAATTAGCTCGGTATTAAAATGCTCCAATTCCTCCTGTTGACGCTGTAGCAGTTCTTCGGAACGTTTAAGCTCCTCTGTCTGCTCCTCCAGGCTTTCGTTGGAGCGCTTGAGTTCCTCTTGCTGGGTTTGCAGTTCTTCGGACTGGCATTGCAATTCCTCAGTCAGCGCCTGCGATTCACGCAGCAATTGCTCAACCCGCATCCGTCCCTTGATGTTGTTCAAAATGATTCCCAGGCTTTCTACCAATTGAGCAAGCAGCTTCGTTTCCAGCTCACTGAAGCGATCCAATGACGCAATTTCTACGGCACCAATGCATTCATCTTCGAACAAAATAGGGAAAATCATAATTCCCACCGGCTTACTTTCTCCCAAGGCGGAGCCAATGGACAAGTAACCGTCAGGCGCCTCAGTAATCAGGATCGGCTTACGATCCAGAACACACTGTCCAAGCAAACCTTCGCCCACATGGATGGTATCCTTAAGCAAATCTTTGTCGTCCGGCTTGGCATAGGAACCATACAGCTTAAATCGGTTCTCTTCTACATCCTTACCTTGCAAATAAAGCGCTCCATAGCTGCCTCCCAAAATGGGCGTAAATTCGCTGATAAACATCTGAGCAACCTGCTCCAGTGAATTCACCCCTCGGAACAGTTCAGTCACCCGTGCAGTATTGGCATTAAGCCAGTTTTGATCCTTCTGCGTCTGAAGAACGGAACGTTCAAATTTCCGCTTCTCCTCCAGGTCTCCGGCCATTTGTTGAAATACGCGAGCAACCTCGCCAATTTCGTCCTTGGATGCGACACTCATCCGGCTGAGTGCCCTGTATTTTCCTTTGCCAAAGCCATTGATCATCAGATTAACAGTATTCAAGCCTTTGGCTATGCTAGGAAGCACCCATAAGATAACCAGTAACCCCATCATAAGACCGACAGCCATCAGAATCGTGGTCATCTGCACAGATTCCTCATAAGCCTGATTGGCTTGCTTCATGTCGTTGTCTATTTCCCGATCCTGAAAAACAGCCAGGGCATTAATGCTGTCCATCGCTTCCTCTTGAGCAGGCAATCCCGTACTATTGCGGAAAGCATTCGCCTCATCAATACGATCTTGTCCCAATAAGGAAACAAGTCTCTCTTCGTAACTTAGAAATTCCTTCCATGCAACAGCAACCCGGTCAACCTGCTGTTGCTCTTCACTCGTCCCGGAACCCGTTTCCAAACTAGCCAGCACTTTCGTTCCTGTAGCGGAAATATTATCAAGCTCGCGTTTGGCCTCACTGACGGAGGAGCCCGGATTCAGGATCAAGTTGGCCATAACCTTGGCCATATCATTCACCTGACCGCGGATAGCCGTTGTTTTGCGGACCTTCATATAACGATCCTGATAGACCTGATTTAACTGCTCATTCAGGCTCCCCATCTGATTATAGCTAATCAATGTCAGCACAAGGAGGATCGCCATAAGCGATCCAAAGCCGATCAGCAGCTTATTTCTGATTTTCATGCAAGCCCTCTCCCTCTTTCAATGAAATCCAGATCAGGCACTTGTCATCATCGCGATCCTGAGGTGCCTCTCTCCGAAAAAAAGCATCCAGCATCGCTTCTTCATTCCATTGCTCATACTTGCGCAGACATGCAGTCAAATACTCCATTTGCTCCTCATATTCGCCCTCTACGGCCTCCAGCAAGCCATCCGTATACAAAGCGATATGCCCCGCTCCTTCATAATGGATCGTGTGCATTTCGGCATCAATTTTATCAAACAAGCCTACCGGACTACAGGCCCGGTCGAACTTGATGATGCTGCCGTCCTGACCGAACAGCAAACCGGGAGGATGCCCTGCGTTCACATAGTCAATCCGCCGGGAACGAGTATCAATCACCAAATAGATCGCTGTAAAATAATACTGTACCAGCTGTTTGCCGAGATCCAGTTGGTTAAAACGGCGATTCAACTCCTGTATGACCTTCTCAGGCTCTACATATGTGGTCACGGTATCCTTAAGCACTGACGCAATGAACATGCAGAACAGCGAGGAAGAAATGCCATGCCCCATCATATCCAGCAGGATGATGGCATACCTTCCTTCTCCTAGCGAATACCATGAATATAAATCCCCCGCTAATTCAAAGGAAGGCTGATATAGTGCATTCACTTCCAGCACCGGGTCTTGAATAGCTGGACTCAGCACCGCCTGCTGTACCATCGCAGCCAACTTCAGCTCATCCTGAATCCGCTGATCCCGATCCTTATGCCAGTCCTTTTCCTGCTTAAGACGCAAGGCAGATCGGATTCTCGCCATGAGCTCCACCTTGTTAATCGGTTTCGTGACGTAATCGACGGCCCCTACATCCAGTGCTTCAGCCAGTTTTTTGGAATCGCCTACAGCGGTCACCATGATGATCGGAATATCTTTTAAATGCTCATATTCCTGTACAATGCTGCAAGCCTCAATGCCGTCCATTTCGGGCATCATCATATCCAGCAGCACCAAATCAATATCCGAAGGACGGGGTCGGAGACTAATGGTACGATCGCCAATCCCCAGATGCTCCAACATTTCTGCGGCTGAGCTAGCTGAAATAACATCTCTGTAATTTTCCTTTTTTAGTATTTCGCGAATAATAATGACATTGGTCGGATTATCGTCAACAATTAGAATTCTCATTGGCCTCTCCTTATCTGTAACCCATGTATTATACTATACCTGCTTAAGCGGCAACATCCTCGTTGATTAGAAATAGCGTTCCCTTAAAGAGACGTGCCCGTAAAGAAGGCATTCCAAAAACATAGATAAGGAATGAGGTTGAAACCCCATTCCTTATCTATGTTTTTGGAGGACCCGTTAAGCACTCGTACTGAGGTTAATGCCCTGATCCAGTTCTTTTTCATAAAAATCAGCTTCCGTGTCTGTAAATCCCAGGGAAGTAATCTTGGCACGAAGCTCGTCGCCCCGGGAACGGAACAAATTGGCTAATGAGTCGAAAACGCCCTCTTCCTTAATCCCGATTTCCTTGGCATCCACCGTATCGGCAATACGCTCCGTCCGATCCTGATCATGAGCAAGCACGAACACATCCTCATAACGATAGCCCGTGTTGCGCAACTCATTCACTGCTCCAACGGCTTGTACACCGTTCTCTACCACTTTGGCATAAGATTTGTGATGGGTCTGATTCATGTTTCTCACGCTCCTTTAAGGATTGACTTCTCTGACTATTACACGCTACACATGCATTTGAAACTTCCATGTTATGTCAAGAGCTTAAAAAATGGATTTACCACTCGGTCTCATCAAAAAACTCAACATATTTGGGCTTATCTGACATTTCATCCGTAAATACTTTAATCGCTCGCTGTCCGCGTACATATACCTCTCCGTCCTCTGCTGTAAATTGTGAGCCACCGAGCGCCTGATCCAGCGTTTGCCGTTTCAGCGGCAGCCACTCATCATTTACCTTAATTCGACCAGCAGCAGGGTCTACATGCACATAGGAAACGACATCCCTACGCATGCCTACTATGACGTCAGGATATTGATATTCTGTAGAAAGCTGCAGCATATCCTTCTTTATCCGAAGCGGCTTGCCCAGTTTTTTCAATACATCTGCGCGTGTATCCTCCAGAGATATGCCATTTAATGTTTGAAAATCAGCCGGTACGGCATGTTGGGCGGGGATCGTCTGCACAGCCTTCACCATATGCCCCGCTGCTTGCGGGGAAACGGTTTGGTGAACCGTATCCTGTCCGGAAAAGGGAGTGAGCAAACCAGCAATCAGTAATAAAGTCTTCATCATAAATCTCACCCTTTCAATGAATTTCCTGTAGTTTACGGTTCAAGCCTGTGCTACTGGCGCATTTTCTGCCACAGGCTGGCAGCGATATCCACATAGCTTAACCAGTTTTTAGCCGACTTCGCCGCAGGCTCCTCATAGGTCGCATTGTAGCTTTGGACCGTCCGCTCTGTTGCGGTTAAAGGTCTGTCCGCTGTGTTATGTGGCTTTTGGAACCGGGTCATTAACGCGGTCGAAGCCTGCTTGGCAGCCAATGTCACTTCGCTCAGCACCTCGCCCAGGTTTTTAACAGATTCCATCACAGGCTCTATTTGCTTTAATTTATGATCAACATCTGCGGTGATGTCATTCGCATGTCGAACCGTTTGTTTTACTTCGTAGCTCAGTTCGTCGACTGTCTTTTGTACATCCTGCAAGGTTAGAGTCACCTTATCCAAAGAGCCTTGTGCTGCTTTAAGTGTTTTAATAAGGAAAATTACGAGAACTGCAAATGCGATAGCGATAATAAAAATACTGATCTGTGTTAACATGGCGTAACCTCTCTTTCATCCTTCACGATGATGTGTATGATTACTGCATAGTTACCCTTTACATTCAGACGCGAAACAACGTTGAAACTTGCTTCTTCTTCGCACCCAGGCGCTATGCTTCATGGAATAGATCATGGTTTAAAACACTGTATAATGATGACACAGCCACGAAAATACGAATGATTTTGCATCACCCGCAATTGAGCCCTAACAGGCACGAGTATGCCACATTATATACAAAAAAGGAGGATGCGGAACAGGTTGAAATGGTTCGAAGAAAACAGACTTCGTATTGTTGGCATAGACGCGGCAGATGTAATATTCGCCCCATATTAAAAAAGGATGTTTCCAACCTGATTACAGGGCTGGGAACATCCTTTTTTGATGCGAGTTTTTAGTATTTGCGACGTTTATTGGATTACGCTGCCCCCGAACAGGAAACGGTCCTGCCAAGCTTTGCTGAAATCCGTGACTTTCACACCGCCACCCGCTACAGAAAACGTATGAAGAAGCTTGTTGTCTCCCAAATATACAGCAACGTGTGTGATCGTTTGGGAGGAATTATCCAGGGACGTGTATGCCCCGGAAGAAGCATTATAGTTGGTAAAGAAGAGCAAATCGCCACGTTTGAGTGTAGTCATGTCGGTATTCGGCTGACTGTTTTGTTTGATCCACTCACCCTGTGAACGAGAATCTGCCGGAAGCTGGATACCTACAGCCTGACGGAAAATTTGGCGGGTAAATGCAGAGCAATCAAAAGTAGCCGTACTGTTACGATCAGAACCATATTGATAGGGTGTCCCGAGGTAAGTCATACCTGTGTTAATAACCTGTTCGATCGCAGCCGCTGCATCGCCGTAAGGCAAGCTAACCGTCGGCGCAGGAGACGCTACCGCAGGCAGAGCAGCAGGATCTGAAGCAGGTGCCTCTGCAGAAGCCACAGGCTGCTCCACAACAACACCCTCACCAATACGAATATATTGTGGAGATGAGCTGACATAGCCTGTAGTACCATCAGCCGTGGTAATCTTGAACCAATAAGAGTTACTTGGATCGGTAATTGTAACGACATCCCCTGTATTCAAATAACCCAAAATCTCGGAAGAAGTGGATGCCTCAGCCCGCAAACGAACGGACGTTTGAATCGTAGCTTTCGTTTGACCGGCAGAACTATTCACTGAGGCTGGAGCCTCTTTAGTTGAAACATTGTTTTTAACGGGTTCAGTGATTTCCGGCTTACGGCTGGCAGACGGGGTGACAGTAGCAGCAACGCTGGTAGCGCCAACTTTTATGTACTTGCCGGAGCTGCTCGTGTATCCGGTAACTCCACCAGAGGTCTTGACCTTATACCAATAGCTGTTTGTTTTCTCCAATACCGTTACGGCCTCTCCCTGCTTCATAAAGCTGACGACATCCCCCGTCGTTGAAGGATTGGATCTGAGCTTTACAGCCGCTTGAATAACCGCCTTCTGACCTGTGGATGCTGTCGATGCCGCTGCGTCAACCTGACCCGGCGATACGTGAATTGCTGCCAATAGCGCGGCTGACGTCATGAGCGTTCCCATCACACGTCTTCTCAATGTTGCACCTCCTGGCTGTTTTTACGAATTTGAGAGCATATCCAATTCCGACCAATATAGCCGGACATGCCTTCATTATAGTAAAAGCAGCAGGAAGAGAGATATAATCCAAAAGTCACAAAAGAGAACGCATCCACCTTTTATATCTAGGCCTAAAGTCTCTTTTAACGTTAACTATTTAATAATTAAACTATAATTTGGGTTCCACATGAACGTGGACATGCATCGTGTTATGAACCTCTTGCAAGCGTTCCTCAATTCGGTCACTGATTCGATGTCCTTCAATCAAGCTGAGTTTCGGATTCACCTCAATGACCACATCCACCAGCGCATGATTACCGTGTACCCGTGCCTTAACGTCTCGAATCCCCTCTACTCCAGGGATATGGGCAATCGTACTCCGTAGGTCAGACAGCTCCTGCTCGTCAAATCCATCTGTCAAACTGTGTGTAGAATCTTTAAAGATATCCCATGCCGTCTTACATATAATAAATCCTACCGCGATCGCCGCAACAGTATCGAGCCATGGCAATCCGAACTGTGCGCCGATAATGCCTATCGCTGCTCCAACACTGACAAGCGCATCTGACAGATTATCCTTAGCCGCCGCCTGCAAAGCCTTATTGTTAATCTGCCGGGCCAGTCTGCTATTGTAAAGGTATACTCCCAACATAATAACTGCACAAATCACTGCTACACCTGCGGAGATGATATCCGGTGTTTGCTTTCCACCCTTAAAAATGCTTCCGATTCCATCAATAAGCACCTGAAGACCGACGACAGCCATAATAAAGGACGCCAGCAGCGCTGCGATCGTTTCTGCGCGAAAATGTCCGTAGGCATGATCAGAATCCGGCGGTTTCTGGGATATTCTCAGGCCAATCAGCACGGCCACAGACACCACAATATCGGTGACATTGTTAAAGCCATCGGCCAGTAACGCGCTGGAAGCAAAAATATATCCACTAATCAGCTTGAATCCGGACAGCAAAAGGTAAGCGCTTATGCTCACCCACGCCCCTCGTTCACCTTTTCGTATTTCATCATACACATTTACCACAACGGAGGACACTCCTTCAAAAGCAACTGTTAGTTTCAGCATAGCAGACGATCTTTGTGTGGGTCTACAGAAACAGTCTTTCCTCTCCGCATCGCTGTAGGAACAACGAAAAAGTATTGCCGAGCCCCATTCCTGTAGAGGTTGCAAAACATTTTTTCCTTCGTGCAAAAAACAGACTCTCCGCTCCCAGTCCGCCCTATGCTCGTGTTATTATTGTTGCCCTTGTCCCTTCTTTTAAAAACGTATAAAATGAGGACACAGCCGCGTTGTTCTTCAATCAGCATGATTGACATGAATCTGGCGGCAACAGGAGGAATTTATTCATGAGCGATGCCAATGAACCACGTAAAATTAATCTTGCAGATGCCATTAAGGAAAAACTGGCACAAAAAAAACAGCAGTCCGGCGCTTCACAGCAGGGCGGCTTTCAAGGCGGTTCCACCAAAACATTGAAAAGCCAAAATACGAAGAAGCCGAACAACCAACGCCGTCGCACAGGTGGATCATAAGCCACCCAGTCGCCTAGCTCCATAGGCTAGTACGGTAATGGAGGCCTAACGAGGCTAATCCTGCCTCGTTACCAGAACCGAGTGTTATGGACAACGGCACAAACGAAAAGAGGAGCCTCCCCAGCCATATCCATGGCTCAGGGAGCTCCTCTTTCGTTTATCTATTTGCTGAAATTAGCTGGGTTAGCTGTTAAGGTATTAGCCGATTTCTACCGGATACATACGCTCACGCAATTTCGCAATTTCTTCGCTTTCCAAGTATTCATCATAGCTCATCGTACGGTCGATTACACCGTTTGGTGTAATTTCGACGATGCGGTTCGCGATGGTTTGAATAAACTGATGGTCATGGGAAGTGAACAAAATGGTACCGTCAAAGTCGATCAGACCATTGTTCAGCGCTGTGATGGATTCCAGATCCAAGTGATTGGTTGGTTCCTCCAGCAGCAGCACATTGGCGCCATTCAACATCATTTTCGCCAGCATACAGCGAACCTTTTCTCCCCCCGACAGCACGCTTGCTTTCTTAAGCGCTTCTTCTCCTGAGAAAAGCATACGTCCCAAGAAGCCACGCAGGAACGTTTCGTCCTGATCCTTTGAATATTGACGCAGCCATTCCACAAGATTCATGTCCACACCTTCAAAATAGGTGGAGTTATCTTTCGGGAAATACGCCTGGCTGGTCGTAATCCCCCAGGAAAATTCGCCGTTGTCCGCTTCCAGCTCATTCATCAAGATTTGGAAAAGCGTCGTTTTAGGCAGGCCATTCGGGCCAACGAACGCAATTTTATCCCCTTTGTTCACAACCAGACTGAACTCGTTCAGCACTTGCTCGCCTTCAACGGTTTTACTGAGGCTATCTACGGTCAGCAGCTGCTTGCCCGCTTCACGCTCAGGCTTGAAGTTAATGAACGGATATTTACGGTTCGACGGACGGATGTCGTCCAGCGTAATTTTATCCAATTGCTTTTTACGCGAGGTTGCCTGTTTGGACTTGGAAGCATTCGCGGAGAAACGCTGGATAAAAGCCTGCAGTTCCTTAATCTTCTCTTCCTTCTTCTTGTTGGCATCACGAGCCAGTGTAAGCGCGAGCTGGCTGGACTCATACCAGAAGTCGTAGTTACCGACATACATCTGAATTTTACCGAAATCAATATCCGCAATATGCGTACATACCTTGTTCAGGAAGTGACGGTCATGGGATACGACAATAACGGTGCCTTCATAGTCCATCAGAAAGTTTTCGAGCCATTGAATGGATTCGAGATCCAAATGGTTGGTAGGCTCATCGAGCAGCAAATTGTTCGGACGACCAAACAACGCTTGTGCCAAGAGAACGCGGACCTTATCGTTGCCGCTCATCTCAGCCATCTTTTTATCATGCAGGTCACGCGGAATACCAAGGCCGATCAGCAATGCGGCCGCATCCGGCTCGGCATCCCAGCCGTTCAGCTCTGCAAATTCGCCTTCCAGCTCACCAGCGCGCAAACCGTCTGCTTCGGAAAACTCAGCTTTAGCGTACAGCGCATCCTTTTCCTTCATGATCTCATACAGACGCGTGTGGCCCATAATAACGGTTTCCAGAACAGGGAATTCATCGTATTCATAATGGTTCTGCTTGAGCACTGCCATCCGTTCGCCCGGTGTCATGTGGACCTCGCCTGAATTGGCTTCGATTTCACCGGAAAGAATTTTCAAAAAAGTGGATTTGCCCGCGCCATTCGCCCCAATCAGGCCGTAGCAGTTCCCGGGAGTAAATTTGATATTTACGTCTTCAAAAAGTGGGCGTTTACCATAACGAAGCGTTACGCCGCTTGTACTGATCATATAAGCATACCATCCTTATCATTAGTTAAGTGCTAAACACAAAATTACCGACGGCAATAGTATAACACACAAAAGATCGGAATCGAACTGTAGTATAAGTAGAATACCACCAGAACATCAGGTCATATCTTACAATAAAATAAAAAATGCTTCTGTCTCGACAATTGTCACCCCTGACAAATACGCGGACCAGAACCATTTTCTTGTTTTTTAAACTCAATACCTCCAGAAGCCAGAGCTGTCAGGAAACACCGACACCCATCGGAATAAGATACATTCCCGCCTCGTCGTCCTGTCTTACAACGACCTCCACACCATAGACGGCTTGAATCAGCTCGGATGTTGCAACCTTTGCGGGCGGGCCGTTTGCTATGATCCGTCCTTCCTTCATAGCGATCATCACGTCGCTATACCGAATAGCCTGATTAATATCATGCAGCACCATCACGATGGTCAGGCCGTGCTCCTGATTTAACTGCCGGATAAGCTCCAAAATCTCAAGCTGGTAATACATATCCAGATAAGTCGTTGGCTCGTCCAAAAATAAAATCGGCGTTCGCTGTGCCAAGGCCATCGCAATCCATACGCGCTGTCGTTCTCCCCCTGAAAGCTGATCCAGCGTACGTGTTCTGCGTTCCTCCAGGTTGGTACAGGCCATCGCCCATTCAACTGCTTCCTCGTCCTCGTCCCGGTTGCCTGTGAACATATGCTTATGAGGCAGTCTTCCGAAGCTGACAAGCTTCTCTACCGTCAAGTCCGATGGCGCCTCATTTTGCTGGTGAACCACCGCTAATTGACGGGCCAATTCCTTGGGCTTATAGCGGGTAAGCTCCTTGCCGTCCAAAACCACTTGTCCCAACCGGGGAACCGCATTGTTGGACATTACACTAAGCAGCGTCGATTTGCCGCAACCATTGGGACCAATAATAGTGGTAATCTGTCCCGGTTCAATCACAGCATTAATGGCGTGTAGACGATCCGTTTTGCGGTCGTATGAAAAGGTAATATCCTTAATGTCCATAGGTGCGATCCGCCTTTCTGATCAGGAATATCAGGAACGGTCCGCCAATGACGGCCATAATAATAGAAGCCGGAATTTCGTTGGGAGCAAGCATCGTCCGCCCAAGCGTATCTGCGAGCAGAAGCAGCAAGCCGCCACCCAAGGCGGAGAATGGAATCAGCCACTTGTGATCCGAACCTACCAAATAACGGGCACAATGGGGAACGAGCAGGCCGATAAAGGCGATAACTCCTGCGATGGCTGTAGCCGTTGCTGCCAGCAGCACGGCAACGACGGAAATCAAAAGTCGTGCGCGCGTCACATTGAATCCGAGGTTTTTAGCCGTTTTATCTTGAAGGGACAAGAAATTACACCAAGAAAACACAAGCATGGCCAAAATCAACCCCATTCCGCCGTAGGTCACGATCACCTCAACATCAACCCATTTTTTCATGGACAGGGTCGAGGTCGTGACCTGATTAATGCTGGTGACCGCATAACTTCCCCGATAGTTAAACGACTGCCCCAAACCGGAAAAAATGGCATTCACAGCCACCCCGATCAAGATCAGACGAATCGGGTGCAGACCTGACTTCCAGGAAAATCCGTAGACCATCAGGCAGGCCAGCGCACCGCCGACAAAAGAAAAGAACGGCATCCAGAAATAAAGCGCCGGAAAGATCGTCACCGCAATCAGCGAGATCAATGCCGCTCCCGAAGAAATACCGATAACCCCGGCATCTGCCAGCGGATTTTTCATGACAGCTTGCAGCAAGACGCCCGCCACTGCAAGAGCTGCTCCAGCCATCACAGCGACAATAATTCTCGGTAATCTCAAATCCTTAACCACATTGACCTGCTCATCTGTCCCTGTCCACAAACCTGTAACCAATTGACTCAAGTTGACCTTGAGACTGCCCGTCATCGCCGAATACAAAATGACGCCGATAAGCAGGACGGTCACAATGATAATGCTCCAACCTTTTTTTGACATGTCATCAGCTTCCTTTTAGTTCGAAGGGTACAACATCTTCATCAACTCATCCAGCGCCGAGCTGGCAGCCAGATTGCCTGTGGTGCCAAACAGCGGCTCCGGCAGATCGTAGACGTGTCCTTTTTTTACTGCGTTAAAATGCTTCCAGATGTCGTTGGTTTTGAACTCATCGTCGAACATTTTGACCAGATCGCCAATATAGGAATGCTCGGTAGCCACCAGATAACTTCCCGGTACCCCCAGCAAAATCAGGACCTTAGGAGATTTCTTTCCCTTGATTTTCTGTTGAATCTCGGCTATTTTGGCATCCAAAGCTCCATTTATCTCTTTTGCCTTTTCGGCTTTATCAAACCTGTCCCCCAGCTTTTGGATTTCCTTTTGCATATTCGCAAGGCTTTCAAAATTCAAAAATTCAGCATTGATATTCAAGTCCTTAAACTTGGGCTCCAGATCATATTTAAGCGTCGTGACCGATAATACATCGTCGGCTTCAGTGACATCACTTTTTCCATATCAGGGCTCATCGGATTACCCACATCAGGGACATCGTTGTATCGGTCAGGCAGTGCTTTTGTACTTGTCGGCTTGCCTGCCAAATCCAAACCCAGTGCATCCGTAATTTCCGTAATGGCTACCGTAGTTGCAACAATACGCGGGGTTTGGGCTTTATCATCAGACAACTTTCCTATGACCTCAGACGTTGCTGACGGTTTTGAACCATTGCTACTGCTCTGTTCAGCCTCTGCTCCTCCCGAGCATCCGGCAAGCAACAAGATTAGAATACCGATCAACATGTAAAAGCAGAATGATTTGCCTTGTGCAAAAGCTGTATAGCGTTTCATGAAAATCAAATCACCTCAATTCAAAATATTAGAGAGGACAACATAAGCCCCAGCTTTTTCGGGTATGTAAATGCTGACAAGTCTTGATGCCTGGCACCAAGACTTGCTCGCATACAAATTATGCTGTTTATTTGGACATCATTGATGTCATAGCCTGAGTTTACTTCACTTTCAGGCTTGCTTCATCAAATTGGAACTGAACCGTATACCAGTGATCATATGGCACCCCGCCCAGGACCAAGCCAGGCACAATGACGTGGGTGTAGGCACTGATTTTCCGAGACAAGTCCCCTACCTCGAATTGAACGACGCGCGTATCGCCGGATGTTGAGATTACTTCTACGTCTTTCAGGGTACCGTTCTGCTCCACTTGTAGAACCGGCATCCAGGAGCTATTTTTCAAAGTGACTTGAATATAGCGCTTGTCTCCCTTTTCAATCAATGTAGCCGGCTTATCGAGGTAGCCATCCATAACAGAGGCTTCACCCGTCTTATCTTTAAATACGTTGTAATTGATCGTGTACTGCTTCTCAGTAGCTGCGGGCTGAACGGGTTGTTCCGCTACGGGCTTTTGTTCAGCCACAGGTGTGGTTATTTGTGCTGCTTTATCCGTAGAGGCTGGTGCCGGTTCAGCGCCGGTTGCAGTTGTAGCTGCACTTACTCCCTCACCTTTAAGTGATGCACGGTCAAATTGAATTTGTCCGCCAAATTTTTCATTTAAAATGTATTTCTCAGGCAGATATACCTGCGCATATACACTCAGCTTTTTGTCCAAATCAGGGACTTCAAAGGCGATGGTGCTCGTGTCACCCTTTGTGCTGGAACCAATAATGGTCGGAGTGGTATACCGGCCTTCAAAATCGGTTTGGAATTGTTTCAAAGCCTGTCTGTCCGTAATGGTCAGATGAGCCTGAACCCTGCGTTCCCGCGCCATATGCTTTTTAGGGCCAGTACCAGCGTAGCTGACACAGACCGTAAAGTAGTTTGATAAAGATTCGGGTTCACGGTATGCTGCAATTTGAGATTCAAAGCGCTCTAAAATGTGATCTATATCTAAATTGTAACGATTAGCTGCTTCAACAACATTCAGAAGTTCGGCAAAAATTTCATTTTCGCCAGCTATATACTCTACATAATCCGGCAGCACACTAACATCTCCAGACATAAGCCTATTTACGTACGTATTAATTTTGGCCCAACCTTGGAATAATCCTAACCAATGTTGTGATTCCGGGTCTTTCTCTTTTACCCAACTTAAATCAGTATGAGCCTTCAGGTGTTTTAGGCCTTGTTCATAATCGCCTCTTGCATCACAAGCATATGCACACAACAGATCTGCGTAAGCTATGTATACAAATGGTGGTCTGCTTGGCTTCTTATTAGATTCTTGTTTCATACCATAACGAATCTTTGCTCTTTTTTTCATCATCTGAGCGAATTGATATACTTTATGCCACTGGCTCAATGCTCGATATAAGTTTGCTAAGTCTTTCAATGCATCCAGTTGGTCCACTTCATCCAAACGATCAATAAAAGGCTCAAATCTAGCAGCCGTTTGGAGATTCTGAATCTGGTCTTCCCCAATTCGAATCGTAAACAAGCGATACTGGCAGAACGCCAATCGCTCTGAATACTGCTGCTTTTCACTCTCGGACACTTTTTCATACAGATAAGCCGCTGCATCCTTGTACCCTTTTTGGAACGAATCCTCAGCTACTTCAAAGAGCAGCGACGGATAAGTAGGACTATCTAGTAACAAACTTACAACTCGTTGTAAGCAATCCAACTGGTTAAGCTCAGCACATCGGTACACGAATGGGCTTATTTTTCGCCAGTTAAGTGGCGATTCTTCAATACACTCTTCAATAAAACGTTCGTAAAAATAATCCGGTGGTAGATTCATTCCCGCAGTAATACTGTCCAGTTGGTGAACAGAAATAGATCGGTTGCCCGTCACAATACCACTAATTGTACCTACATTCAAATCAATAGTGTGACCAAACTCGGTCATGGTTAAGCCTTTCTGTTTTAGATACTTTACAATTTCTGCCCGAATCGTAGGTGTGTTTTCCATGGATAACCCCCCCTTTCAGCGTGGACTTTGGAATGTGCAAACTTAAACAAAAAGATGAATTGGAAATATTATAATATAATGAAAGTTTTGTATGTTTTCAATATACCATCTTTTGTAACAACAATAAATACCTCCTTTTGGAGAACATTGGATTATATAAGTGAAAATTCACAAGATACTTATGGATTATTAGGAGATTTTAAGATAGGTGACAGTCTGAAGAATGAAGTGGGTTTCTATAATCCGATAAGGAGGATATCAAATGAAGAGCACTGGTATGACACGTCCCTTAGATACGTTAGGCCGAATTGTTATTCCCATAGAAATACGGAACACCATGGGGATTGAGATTGGCGAGCCTTTAGAATTTTTTATGGACGTAGAACAAGGTTTTATGGGCTTAGGAAAGTATAGCAACGGGACTTCCTGTAAATTGTGCAATTCGACCCAGGATTTAAGCTATTTCAAAAGCTCTCTTTTATGTAAGCATTGTATACTCGACCTGAAGGGGAATGTAGGTGTTACTCCCATTCCTGTTACTCCTAAGGAAGAACATAAAGTCCGGCGGTCTACATTACAATTGCTTAAAAGTTTACGAAAACTAATGCGTGAACATCCAGGAGCCAAGCAGAGCGAATACGCCGAATGGCTTGGCGTGTCCCAAGGCCGAATATCTCAGATTACAAAATTATTATAGGGTATCGTTCGATTTTGAAGCAATTACCTGGATGGCCATAAGCTATTCGGAGATCCCGATCCACTTCTTTTCCGAACAATCACACCATAAAAAAAATGCCTGGCATAAATAAGCAGACATTTCATCCTCATGTATTTGTGGTATAATGGATATAAATAAGAGTAGCCGCGATGTTAGCGCATCACGGCTACCCCGACAAAGGCCGGTGGGCAACCACGGCGAGATTTCAGTTCAATACGAAATGAAAAACCACCGGATTCCTAGGCTCCCATACCTATTCCCGGTGGTTTTTCTTATCTTTACGTGATTGTTTCCATGCTTGAACCAAAGTCTTCAGACCAGTAGTAATACTGACCACCTTCAGCACAGCGTCAAGAATCTTCACGATCAGATCAAGTGACACGGCAGCACCCCCTTTCGGGTAGCTTCGCCGTGTCATTCCCCACCGGTTACCTTGTCCAATCCATTATAGCATATTTTGGGATAGTGGCCCCCAAAAATAGACTTAGCTAAAGTAATCTTTCATAAATGTGACATAATCAGTTTTAAAGTAAATTGAATCTGATTCTATCGTAATATCGTCAATAGATGGGGTAATAGCAGCGTCGCTGATACCACCCGCAAACGTCTGCAAATCACTGGAAAACCTCTGTTGAAAGTTCCTGAAACGGTGAGTATCGGAACAAAATCGAATCTCAGGTGCTATTTTCCAGAGGATCGTTTGAATTTTTGGCCTGTTGAAGTGCCAGGTTCCGATGCAAAAAATAAATTTGGAACATCGTTAAGTCGTTGTGGTTATGGTGTTTTTGATACGTTATCAAACTACTTTACGGTCTGTGTCAGCTACGCTGGTACTGGCCCAGCAAGGGAGCCCTATGAGGCGTTTCTGCTCAAATATCCTGGGTTGGAGAAGAGAATTCCTCAGTATCATGTCGCTTCTTACATAGGTGTATCTCCTGTATCGTTAAGCAGGTTGCTCCGAAGCGAACTGCATTAACCTATGTTAATGCAGTTTGATTCCTGATCGATTACAAAATCCGCAGAATTCAATATTTCTATAGGGAGAAGTGCAGATGCGGTATATGATGATCGTGTTATTGGAGTTTTATCCTTCCTGGCTCGCATTATCTCGGGAAGAGCGCAATAATCATGCTGCTTCTTTGCAGAAGATCGTCCAAAAATACAATCAGCATGTTCAGGCCCGCTTTTTTGATGCTGAGGCGCTTCCGGGGAAGGAATTTACGGATTTTGTGGTATGTGAAGTAGACGATATGAAGCAGTATCACTATATGTGGGAAGAAATTAGAGACTCCTTGGTTTACACCCAGGGATACATGAAAATTAAAGATGTCATTATGGGCATGGAAAATGCTTTTAAGTCCTATGAGTCGGAAGTGCTCAAAATGAATTGATCAAGTTAGTATGTAAAAAGACCGGAAAAACTCTGTGAGTGAAGTCCGGTCTTTTTATCAACTTGCCTTATCGGTGAATAACTATGTTAAAAATATCTTTTTGGCAACATTTATAGCATTCAAGACTTTAGGAAATCCCGTGTATGGGTAGCATTGCAGTAATGCCTCAATCACTTCTTGTCTCGTTAGACCTACACGAATGGAGGCATTGAGATGAACGTGCAACTGTGGCTCGCATCCACCTTGAGCAGTTAAGGCTCCTAATGTGACGAGTTGGCGCTGTTTAGGGTTTAGTCCTGAGCGGCTGTAGATTTCACCAAACGCAAATTCAATGATTTGTTCAGCTAATACAGGGGCAATCTCGGCAAGTGAATCGGCAACCGCCTCACCATGTTTGCCGTCGATTTCTTGAAGTTTTGCTATGCCTCTTTCCCGTCGTTCCCCTACAGAATGTAGTAGTTCGTCCTCGATGTTTACTTCGATATTTTGTTCTGTAAAAAGTTGTTTCGCAACGGTAATGGCATTTAAAGCACGAGGAACGCCGCAAAACGGAATACAATGGGTGGCAATTTCAATAATTTCGTTCGGCGTAATTCCAACTTTCAAACCGAAGTTCATGTGCCATTTGAGTTGATTTGGAGTATCACCTAACGATGTTAACGCAGAGATCACGATCATTTCTCTTTGTTGATAGGTGAGTACGGGATTATTGAAAACTTGCCCAAAAAATTCAATAATGTACCGACTTATGTGGGGAGATACATCGCTTAAAGCATGAATAATCGCTTGGATTCCTGCTTCATCAGTTTCTTGAAAATGTTTTTTTCCATTTTCATAGTTTGAGTTCATCGCTTAATTGCCTCCAGTTTTAAGGTTTTCTATTTCCCGGTACTTCTAATGTAGTTTTATTGCTGCTCGAAGTCAAATATAGGTTTTTACAATATGGGATGCCACCCAAATCCAATCCAGGTACGATCACATGTGTATTCACTGTCACTTTATCCGACAGATTTGGCACTTCAAATTGTACTGTTCTTGTATCTGCAGCGGTCGATTGATCAACCACCTGAGCTTCTGAACCATTTACTTTAAACGTTTTAATCCAACTGCTCTTGTCCATTTTGATCTGAATCACATTTTTACCGGACTGTCTTAACAGCGTGGCTGGTTTTTGCATGTAGCCATCCATCACAGATATTTCATTGCTTCCGTTTTTGAGTACAGAAAAATCAATACTATATCTGCCGTTTTCAGTCACAGGAGTTGTACCGCCATCCGTTCCTTTCACCGCAAGGCTGCTACGGTCAAATTGCAGACGAATCTTATGATCCATTTCATATACCGATCCATTAAAACTCGTACTTACGTGGACTTGTGCATTCAGAATAGCGTCCAAATCCGCTATTTTAAATTTCACAACACGTGTGTCAGATGTATGCGGATCGGATGTTCCATACTCTATCGGGAGGTGAACAACAAAAAGCGCGAATTGCAACGGCTTTGGCCCAACAAACAAGTATTCTTTTGCTCGATGAACCGACCACTTTTCTGGATATCGCTCACCAATTTGAGGTTATGGATATGCTGCGGCGAATCAATCACGAGTCCGGCTTGACGATTGTTATGGTACTGCATGATTTGCAGCAAGCTGCGGCCTATTGTCATCATATGATTGCGCTTAAAAGGGGACGAATTGCCGTTGCCGGCGATCCCCGTCACATTTTGACATCTGATTTTCTTCGCGACATTTATGGAATGAACGCCACGATCAAATTCGAGGATGGCTATCCGGTCATTATACCGACCATACCACATCATTTAGGAGGAATTTAACTATGGTTATCGTTACAAATACGTCTAAAATCACACCGGGCAACGCCCACCTGCTCATCGAACGCTTCAACAAAGAAGGAAAAGTAGAGAAAATGGAAGGCTTCCTCGGTCTGGAGGTGCTGCTGACTGAAAACACGGAGGATTATGAGGAAGTAACGATCAGCACACGCTGGAAGGAAAAAGAGAGCTTCCAAGGCTGGACGAAAAGCGAAGCGTTCCGCGAATCCCATAGCCACCGCCAAATTCCGGACTATATTATTGAAAATAAAATCACCTTTTATGAGGTTAAAATCGTTCGTCATCCCATCGCCAACAGTGACTCCTCTTTGGCGAGTGACACCGAAGCCGTTTAATCCTGAATTATAGCCTAAAAACAAAAAAAAGCGGCTCTGCAGACAACATCATTTGTCCGCAGAGTCGCTTTTTTCGATGAATATTTGTTATACTCCTCAGTTTGTAGTAGAGCCGCGGCGCCCAATTTTTAGCGTCTCTCCGTGCCCCAATACATGGATACGTTCCTTCGCGATGCCCAAACGCTCGCGCTCGGCTTCGAGACGATCCAAGGCCTCTCTTGGCGTATCATCGGCCAGCTTAAAGGCTCCATAATGCATCGGGATCATCTGATCCGCGCCGCAATCGACAAAGCCCTGCAATGCCTCCTCCGGTGTCACGTGCTGCGAGGTCATGAACCATTCCGGTTCATACGCGCCAATCGGCATAAAGGTCAGGTCAATGGCAAAACGCTCGCCAATCTCCTTAAAACCACGAAAATACCCGGTGTCTCCCACAAAATACAACGTCGGTACATCCGCCGAATCTGAGTCTGCATGAGAATCCGAGCCGGCAACGGACGTGGCAGAGCCGATCACCTGCTGCTCGCTTTGCAGTACGTACCCACCCCAATGTGAGGTGTTGGTATCAAACGGCGTACGCCGGGTCCAGTGTTGTGCCGGAACAAATGTAATCCGCACCCCGCCTACCGTAAAATGCTCCCACCATTGCAGCTCATGGCAATTGCGAAAGCCTTTGCGGATCATTTTCGACTTTAGTCCCGCAGGTACGAGCATAAGCGTGTCTGCACGATATAATTTGCGCAGTGATTGTATATGTAAGTGATCATAATGCGAATGGGACAGCAAAATGATGTCCAGCGGCGGCACATCCTGAATGCGAATGCCGGGCGGAGCCAGCCTTTTGTCCAAGGCCATACGCTCGGCCCATACCGGATCAGTGATGATATTCAGCCCAAGGTATTGGATGAAAAAGGTGGAATGGCCTACCCAGGTTGCTGTCGTCATGTCCCGATTACTGTGCAAAAACTCCAGCTCCGGGGGATGGTTCGGAACAACAAACGTATAATCCTTTGTTTTGCTGCGTCGTTCCTGCCGCCATTGTCTGAATTGCTTGATGGTTTTATCGGTATTTACATGATCCATATTGTTAAAACGAACTTTGGGCATGATGTAATTCCCTCCCTGACAAACCCGTTCTCCCAAGTAATCCAAAGGGTTTCCATTCATCTATATATTGTACACGTGAGTATGAAAAGCAAATAATACAACATGCTGGTATATGTAAAGTATAATTCAAACTCCAATCTAATGGAAATATGTAAAGGAAATTCCACAGTATACATCAAGGCACATCAGGACACATGAAGGGACCCTCCTCATAAATCAGGAAGGCCCGTTTCCGCTGCTGCTGTTAGTCCTGTGGATTTTTAAAGCGTGCCGAATATATAAACAGAAACAAAATCGCCACGATAATAATGATAGGCGACTCGTACATAATCGTAAAATGCTCGAAAGCAACCATTGAACTCACCCTTTCTTCCCCATTTCTCCCCGCACATATTTTGCATCGAACAGGAACAATCTCAATATCAGAATCAGCGAAGGGATCAATACCAGCAGTCCCGCACTAAACGCCGTAATCAATGCATACGCCATCGCAGGGTTCGTAAAGCTGCCATGCACATTAATGTAGGGGTACAAAACATACGGAAGATGCGAGCGACCATAGCCATACCAGGCAAATGCAAATTGCAGCATCACCAGGATAAATGAGGTGCCCAAATAGCGTCGTTGCCATACCAGATAAACAGCTCCTACAAAGCATACAGAAGATGCGACGAACATCCAGGCCATACCTAGCATATTGGCAAAATGTTCTGGATTTTGCTTGTTGATCTGAAAAAAAGCGAACAAACTTGCCAAAATCGTAGGAGCACTCCAGAACAACGCATATCCCCGTACAATTTCGAAAGCGACCTTGTCTCCCGCCCTTTTGGCATAAAAGGACAAAAACATCGCCGATATATACAGCACACTCACCAGCGCCAGAATAATAACTGCCCACGTATAGGGGTTGCTAAATAGCTGGTCCCATTGCAGATGAACACCTGTGCTGTTTTCCACAATAATGCCGCCTTCCGAAATGGCGAGAACCGTGGACAGCGCCGCCGGAATCAGCAGCCCTGTTGCACCGTACAACGCCATGTAGACGATATTATTGGTCCCGGAATGCCCATACGTATTGTACGCATAATACACTCCCCGAATCGCGAGAAGCACAATCGCAATACTGCCGGGAACGAGTAACGCCGTCCCATAGTAATAAGCCGCATCCGGGAAAAAACCGTTCAATCCCACCACGAAAAAGATGAGAAATACATTCGTTACCTCCCACACCGGGGATAGATAGCGTTGAATGATATTGTGGATTTTGTTCTGGTGACCTGTCAACACACTGTAAAAGCTGAAAAAGCCTGCACCAAAATCAATAGAAGCCACAATCAAATAACCGAACAGGAAGGTCCACAAAATGGCGATACCGACAATTTCATAGCTCACTTGCTTTCAGCCCCTTCCATGCCCAACTGCTTCATCTCTTCTACCGCATCCTTATTTCGGAATAGCTTGCTCAGTACCTTAATGGCCGAGAAGCACAACACCAGATACAAAATAACAAACATCACCAGCATCCAGCCGACACTGGTAGAGGTGGTTGCTGCCTCGGATACCTTCATGTATCCGCGTAAAATCCACGGTTGCCTGCCGACCTCCGCGAACATCCAACCCAGTTCAATGGCGATCATAGCCAGCGGTCCGACCAAAATAAGCGCCAGCAGCAGCCATCTGGGGTATGGTTTGCGACCTGGCAAACGCCCCCGGATCAAATATAGCAAAGGAATGACCAAAATCAGCACCCCGGTGGTGATTTTGAGGTCAAACATATAGTGGATAGATAGCGGCGGACGCTCATCTACGGGATAATCATTTAATCCCTTGACCTCCGTACTAGGCAAATTCCCGGCCAACACACTCAGTGCATAAGGAACTTTCAGGGCATACTTGATATCACCGTTTTCATCCATGTAGCCGCCATATACAAAGGGGGCGTGCGTCATCGTATCAAAATGCCATTCAGCGGCAGCCAGCTTCTCCGGCTGATATTTGGCTAAAAATTTACCAGACGCGTCTCCGATCATGACTGTACTAATGGCAAACACAATGGTGCAGGTAGCCGTCAGCTTCAGCGCTTTTTTGAAATACGGGTGATTACGCCCCCGCAGCATGCTGTAAGCAGCCAGTCCCATCAGCACCCCGGCGCTTAATGTATATGACGAAGCCAGTACATGTGAAACCTTGGTCGGCGTAGCGGGATTTAGCATGGCCTGAATGGGATGAATATCTGTCATGACTCCATTTTTGAGTGTAAAGCCTTGAGGCTGGTTCATGAACGAGTTCACAGTCGTAATAAAAACCGCTGATGCAGATGAGGCAATCGCTACCGGGATAAGCAGCATCAGGTGGAAATATTTGCTTTTAAACCGATCCCAGGTGTACAAGTAGATCCCCAGAAATATAGCTTCGATAAAGAAAGCAAACGTCTCCAAAAACAAAGGCAACGCAATCGCTTGTCCAGCCACCCGCATAAAGGTAGGCCAGAGCAGGCTGAGCTGCAGACCAATCGCGGTGCCTGTAACGACACCCACGGCCACAGTGATGACAAACCCCCGCGCCCACCGTCGGGCCAGCAAAGTATAATGTGAATCACCGGTTCGCAGCCCGCGCCATTCTGCAAGTGCAATCATTAAGGGTACGCCAACGCCAATGGATGCAAATACAATATGAACAAACAGGGTAATTCCGGTCAGCATCCGGCTTAGCAATACAGGGTCCAGTGAAGACAAATGGGTCTCACTCCTTCATTTCACATTTTAAAATAGGAAAAACATCGTGAGTTGCTCTTGATTACCAGCTAAGGAGTCAAGCGAGCTATGCTTTTAATTACGGCGTACAGCATAATAGCCGCAATCACAATACATACAATAATGAGCGTTCTTTCCTGCTTGCGGAACATAGGAACGCCTCCTTCACTTATCTTTTGGCGCATTTTGGTAACCTACTCTCAGTTTGGTTCAATCATCCGATTTTTAACCCTGCTTTGGTGCTGAATGCAGCCGTTTTTCTGTTTAGATATTGTCTTATGCCTTCAAATTCGCTATATTAAAAATAGTTAGATAACCTAATTACATGAAAAGAGTGAACTTATGCCGCCAAAACAACATCAGCGGGACGCCGTTCAACCCCCTCTTCCCCGCCTTGGGCCAGATCCTTATCTGGAGTTAATGGATCAAACAGCTCTTGCCGAAACGGACCGGCAGCTTGCCCGCATCGGTCTGTTTTTGCTATGGACGGGTGATAACGTGCTTGATGCGATTGATCTGGATTTGTCCGTTTACGGCCTGACAGAGAGCAAACTGGATTTGCTATTGCTGCTAACCCTGCATCAATCACAAGGCCAGATGAGCCCCTCGATGATTGCTGATCGTCTCGGAATTCGACGCGCATCCGTGACATCAATCCTGGACTGGACAGAGCAAAGAGGATGGATTATCAGGGAACATACTCCCACGGATCGACGCAAGATTCATGTACGTATTACAGACGAAGGCTCCCTTCTTGTACAGCAGGTACTCCCTGTATTTTGGTCCTCCTGTGCTTCTCTGGCGAGCATTTTGGAGCCTGAGGAGCAGGTCGTTTTTTCGCGGATTATAGAGAAGCTCCACCATCATATGGAGCGCAGATTGGGGGTGGGTAGATAATTTTTTTTGAGCATATAATTAGGTTATCTAATATTACAAATTGATTATATTAACAAGTTGCTTATTTTATCATGGAGGAGTGTTCCATAAATGAGTAAATTACGAACAAATCATACCGCTATACAGAAGGAAACCGCAGTTCTGCCTTATGGATGGATGATAGTCATCCTATGCTGGTCAGCGGTTGTAGTCATGTCCAGCCTATATGTAACGGTGCCTCTGGTTCCCCTCTTTGCCGATGTATTTGGAAAAACGCTTGCCGAAGCAGCCTTGCCGGGCAGTATCTTTTCCTTGGGCTTTGCGATGGGCTGCCTTATTTATGGGGGACTGTCTGACCGCTTTGGACGAAAGCAGGTCATCGTCTCCGGACTGCTCGCATTAACGATTATTTCGTTATGCCTCGGCTTAACCAGTCAGTATCCGGTATTAGTGGCACTGCGCCTGCTACAGGGCTTGGCGGCGGCCACCTTTTCTCCCGTAGCTCTCGCTTACGCTGTAGATATGTTTCCGACCGAAAAGCGGGTAACGGCTATCGGCTTTATCAGCACCGGTTTTCTGGTAGCAGGTATTGCCGGACAGGTATTTAGTATTGTCATCAGTGAACAAATGGGATGGAATATGGTCTTTTGGATGCTGGGGGTACTGTACGCCATAACCTTCCTGATCGTCCTTTTTTTCCTGCCTAAAGCTCCCTCGCCTCAACGAGGCGTCCGCATTTTAGCGGCCTTCAGTCAGTTGGGTACTGTTGTGCGCTCGTATCCTTTGTGGCTAAGCTACACGGTCGCTTTTGTGCTCCTGATGTCCTTTGTGAGCATGTATACTGTTTTGGGCAGCTATCTGGGCGGTCCCGAATTTGGTCTGAACAGCACGCAGATGCTTTATGTAAGATCCGCTGGCATCATCGGCATGCTTCTATCACCTTTTGCCGGAAAGCTAGCCCAAAAATTGGGTGTGCATCTTATATTACGAGCAGCCCTAGCTCTCTCCATTCTCAGCTTGGCGCTGATGGGAATGACGCATTCTCTTATTGTTATCGTCGCGTTGAGTGTATATTTTGTAAGCGGCATTGCCCTGAGCGTTCCTTCACTCATTGCAATTGTCGGCCAGTTGGGAGGTTCAGCAAGAGCGATAGCGGTCTCACTTTACACCTTCATTCTGTTCGCAGGTACGAGCCTGGCACCTATGCTTTCTATTCGTTTGATGGGTAACGGCGGAAATCAGGCGGCTACATTTATGCTGCTGGCAGCTGTTCTGTCTGTGGGCTTTATCGCCTCCCTGCTCATTCGTCAGAAGCAGAATGATTCATTGAAGCGGAGTGCATAAAGCTATATTATAACGAACTCTAAAATTCACATAAAAACGGAGTAGGCGGAATGGTGCTGTACAAGCGAAGCGGTGGCGATGGGAAGCACCATCCGACTGCGCAGTGGCGTCATAGTAACTTTCCAATTCAGTAAATATAGCATCCTGTTTTTATTTAAGAACCACCATATGCTCACAAGACATGTTTATATGATTTATGCGATATATGTCATTGCATTTTCCTCAAGATTACAAACTATCTCTTTGGAGACATCCATAGAATGAGGTACAATACAGATAAGCTATATATGGAGAACTTTTGAACAGGAGGCTGTACCGAGCTATGAAGATCACATCTATCGAGCCGACTCCCAGTCCGAACACCATGATGCTGCATCTGGATGAACGACTGGAAGCAGGTATCCGCAGAACATATACACGGGACAATGAGCGTTCCGCCCCTCCATTTATCCGGCGCATGCTGGCCATTGAAGGGGTCAAAAGCGTGTTTCATACGACAGATTTTGTCGCCCTTGACCGCAAAGGCAATGCAGATTGGTCTACCATTCTGGGTCAAGTCCGGGATCAACTGGGCGAGGAAGGCGCTGACGCCAATTGGGATTTACCGGAAGAAACCTCCGGGGAAGCGTTTGGCGAAGCACAGGTCTTTGTGCAATTTTTCCGCGGCCTTCCGATGCAAATTCGGGTTAAGGCGGGACAGAAGGAGGAACGGATTTCCTTGTCCGACCGCTTTGTGCAAGCCGTTACACGTGTAGCCAGTGCTACGTTGATCAAGGAGCGCAAGCTCAGTGATTACGGCATTCGTTACGGTGAGCTGCCGGATATTGCGCGCGAGGTCGAGCAGGAGCTGGAAGCCGCCTTTCCGCAGGAACGGCTGGAGCAGATTATCCAGCAGGCGATCGCCCATGGCGCGAACAACAGCGAATTCGTGGAGGAGCGCCGCGAATGGAGCGATGCCGAGTTGGAGCAGGCCCTGCGGCACGAGGATTGGCGTACACGCTATGCCGCGCTGGATCGGCTGGAGCCGACACCCGAGCATTTGCCGCTTATCCGGCAAGCGCTGCATGACGACAAAATGCAGCTGCGGCGGCTGGCTGTCGTCTATCTGGGCGATATCCGCTCACCGGAGGCGATGGAGCTGCTGGCCGAGGCGTTGCGCGATCCTTCCGCCGCGGTACGCCGTACCGCAGGCGACACGCTGTCGGACATCGGTGATCCGGTCGCTACCGGTGCGATGATTGGAGCGCTGTCGGACAGCAGCAAGCTGGTTCGCTGGCGGGCCGCCCGTTTTTTATACGAGGTCGGGACCGAGGAGGCGCGTGACGCGCTGGAGAAGGCTGTCAATGACCCCGAATTCGAGGTCAGTCTACAGGCCAAAATGGCGCTGGAGCGCATCGAATCAGGCGAGCAAGCCGCAGGCACCGTGTGGCAGCAGATGGCCAAGCGCAACTCTTGATTAAAGCTTCTACGAAAGGATTTTCAAAAAATTGTCGATTGTCAGAAGATGTACAGGTACGTTATACTGTAGTTCGCTATACAATAAAATATCATGTCATACACCTCATCAACCCTGTTTTATGATGAGGTAGAGGTCGCGGATGTAATCAGTACACCGGAGGAGACGTCAAGAGCCGTCTGTGATTCCAGTGGAAAGGTACACCCGCCGAAGTATGCGGAGCTGACTCTTTGTAAATACTCCGAATGCTGGGGCTGCTGACCGAAAGGAGCAGAACTGTCACGCGTTGTCCTGACACAGACACGTGTGTTGAGCTATCTTGTTATAGAAGAAGGTATGGTGCGGAATGCATAGACAAGACCGCAGGCGTATTTCCCTGCGGTTTTTTGATTTATATACTCCCCCTCCTTCTGGCTCTTGCCCTGACATGAAATACAATTTCATGAAGGAGTGTTTGAACGTGCAACACAAAGCAACACCTGACGCAACCTTGCGAAAAAGTCTCAAAGCCCGACATATGACGATGATCGCCCTCGGGGGCTCCATCGGAACAGGCCTGTTCCTTGCCAGTGGAGGCGCGGTTGCCGAAGCTGGACCTGGCGGAGCCCTGCTGGCCTATGCGGCAGTCGGTCTCATGGTTTACTTCCTGATGACCAGCCTTGGTGAATTGGCTACGTTTATGCCCGAATCCGGCTCTTTTAACACCTATGCAGGTCGCTTCGTTGATCCGGCCTTTGGTTTCGCCATGGGCTGGAACTTCTGGTACAACTGGGCGGTGACGATTGCCGCCGAGTTGGCAGCAGCGACAGTGCTGATCAAATATTGGTTCCCGGAAAGCCACTCCGCCTGGTGGAGTCTGATATTTCTGGCCGTAATCTTTGCGTTGAACGCGTTGACGGTCAAAGGGTACGGTGAGTCTGAATACTGGTTTGCCATGATTAAAATTGTGACCGTTGTGATCTTTTTGGCTGTGGGTGTGCTGATGATCTTCGGCATTATGGGGGGGCCGGCGGTTGGCTTCGCCAACTTCACTGTCGGAGACGCTCCGTTCCATGGCGGATTCTTTGCCGTATTGGGTGTATTCATGGCTGCGGGCTTTTCCTTTCAGGGAACAGAACTGATCGGCGTAGCCGCTGGAGAGAGTGAAAATCCGCGTGATAATGTGCCGCGTGCTATTCGCCAAATCTTTTGGCGCATCCTGTTCTTTTATATTCTGGCGATTCTCGTCATTGGATTGATCATTCCGTACACGAATCCGAATTTGCTGCGGGGAGATATCAGTGACATTGGCGTCAGCCCGTTCACGCTTGTGTTTGAAAAAGCCGGACTTGCGATTGCCGCCTCTGTCATGAACGCTGTCATTTTGACTTCCGTATTGTCGGCAGGCAACTCGGGGATGTACGCGGCGACACGTGTATTGTTTGCTTTGGCACGTGAAGGCAAAGCTCCCCGCATCCTCGGACGCGTCAATCGACGCGGCATTCCTATGAATGCCTTACTGATCACGACCGCTGTCGGGATGCTGGCTTTTCTCGCTTCTCTGTACGGAGACGGTGTCGTCTACAACTGGCTGCTAAACGCCTCCGGGATGTGCGGATTTATTACGTGGGTCGGGATTGCAGTCAGTCACTATCGCTTCCGCCGCGCCTTTACAGCACAGGGCCACAGTCTGAGTGAGCTTCCTTACAAAGCACGCTGGTTCCCGTTCGGACCGTTGTTCGCCTTCGCGCTGTGTATCATTGTTATTATCGGGCAAGGTGCGGATGCCTTCACCGGACAGGAGATCGACTGGAAGAGGATGATTGCTACGTACATGAGTGTGCCACTGTTCCTTATTCTGTGGTTCGGCTACAAATGGATCAAACGTACCAAAGTCGTTCCATTAAAAGCATGTGATTTGAGTTCAGATGCATCCTCGGATAAATAAATATAATAGTAAAAAAGCCCGTCTCCACATGTTCACCTTATATGCCCGGAGACGGGCTTTTTGTTTTTTTATTTGGAGGGAGAAGCTGCTGCTACTGTAGCTGTTACTGACGTAGCCAAGGCACGTCGACTAAAGATGCCGTATATTACAGCAATCAGTGTCAACAATGAGGAAAACAAGTACAAATTAACGATGCCCAGATGATCTGCAATCCAGCCCATTAAGAGCAACGAAATACAAAAGGTCAGACTTGTCAGTGTGGCCTGGGCAGACAGCACCTTGGGCAAATCATGCACAGACACACTCATTTGCATCATCGTACGGCGGGATACGACAGACATTTCCGCAGGTAGTCCCATCAACAGCACGATCAGCAGCGTCAGTGGCGGTAGTGTGTTCAGAGCATACCAAGCTGTCAGCAGGCAGTAGCCTGCCATCCCCGCCAGCATGGCAGGCAGCAGTCTGCGCTGCAAAAGCTTAACGCAGGCGAGGACAACGATGCCACCACCAATTGCGCCCGCAAAATACGCTGCATTAATGTATCCCCACCATGCCTCGCTCTTGTGCAGAACCTGCTGAGCAAAAGCAAGCGTGAACGCGCCGACCCAAACTGAGCCTCCTAGCAGGTCAATCATATCCATAAAAATAAGAGCTTTGAGCCTTCGACTGGCTCCGATAAGGCTCCAGCCTTCACGCAGTATCTCTTTTTTACGCTTCGGAGGTAATGCCGGGCTCTCTGACTCATGTCCAAGCAGCGTATCCTCCAAATGCACAGGAGGCATATCATGATGCTCTTGCCCCGGCTCAGATACAGTTTCGGACGCTAAAGCATCCCCGCTTCGTACTCGTGTTCCGGGCTGCAGCAAGTAATGGACCTTGCCCTCTAATGGATCTCGGATCAAGCTGGTGAAAATCAGAGCCACCATATACAGCCCACCAGCCACCAGCAGTGTCTTCTCAGAGCCCAGCATGGCTACAAGGACACCGCTAAGCCCCCACCCCGCTAACTGCACCGTCTGATCGCTGACCGATACAAGACTGTTCGCCCGCATCAGCCCATCTCCGGATGCAAGTCGAGGAATCAACGCATTACGTGCAGGTGTAGTCCAGCCATCCAGAAAAGACATGGCTGCCACCATCGTAAACACAAGCATCCATATCGGCTCCGTACCCGCTGACCACAGGTGACCCAGCAGAACGGCGAAGAAAGCCAGCTGCCCGAGCTGGGAAACGAATAAAATAAAAGGCAGCTGAAATCGGGCCAAAAGCAGCGGTGCCAAAAATCCGCTGATCATCTGTGCTCCCATCCGCAGCAATGGAACGAGCACCGAGGAAAAGATCGAATCCGTTTCATGAAAAACGAGCGATACAAGTGCCATAATATAAAGAATGTCGGCCGCATTTGACATGGTCTGCGTGCCAAGCAAATAGGTAAAGGAACGCTTGTGCATATCAATAAAATGCTCCTTTAGTAGTGTAGCTTTTTTTACAGCAAGATGATCAGGTCCATTTCAGTGTTACACGAAGATTCCCGGTACTGCCTAAATTCGTAATCTGATAGGAGATGGACTTCAAACCGAGCTGATACAATGGCTGCAAATCTTCCTTGAGGCTTCGCTCTGTTCCCTGATATCCGAAGGTAAGCGTCGTCCCCCCTTTATTTACAGCCGTGCGAACCTGCTCCCTGATGTCGGCAGATGATTTAACCAGCCCTTTGCCGTCTTGCAGCGGATATTCCAGGTTATTGTACAGCTTTTGATACACAGCAGCCTTCGGTCCTCCCGCAGCTATTAGCGCTGATAAGGTCTTCCGATATATTGTGTTCGCCTGAGGGTACGGTTTAACCCATGTGTGGTCCCGGCGCATTTCGGTATCAGTCAGCAGATAATAGGAAGTGCTTACCTCATTCCCGCGATCCGGAGTTGGATCATCCCAGGTCGTATCCATGTGATACCAGTGCCCATCCAGTAATACAAGATTCCATGCATGCAGTTGGCCCCCTGCTCTTCCTTCTACAATCCGGTTCGTAATCCCTGCACGTTCCAGCATTTTGTAGGCTAGCAGTGAATAGCCCTGACAGACAGTACTCCCGGTTTTCAGACCATCGTAGGCTGTATACTTTTGCTGCGTTTCATCATATTTGAGACGAACCACGATCCAGTCATGAATGGCCTTTACCTTCTCATGATCGGTCATGCCCTTCGTAATGATGTCACCCAGCACGGATTGAACTGTGCTATCCACGTAGGCTGTCTGTTCCTTCGTTTCACGGTAGCTCAAACGAATCGTGACCTGCGCAGACGTGGTGGTGCCAGTATAGCTGAATGCATAACTTTTGATCGTATAATTCACATACGGGTCGCTTTCCATAGCCTGTTGAATGGCCGTCTCTAGCTGCTGCTTGAGACCGTTCACCCGCCCTTGATATGTAAAGGTCAGCGTTTCACTCCGTGTATCCATGGCCTTTAAAAGCTTATTCTGAAGCTGCTGCGATGATACGGATAAAGTCGGCTTGACCGAAGCCGCATATACGTTGTTACCCCACTTCACAGCCTGCGGCAGCAACACAGCCAGCGCTGCGCCCGCAACCAGACATTTTACAAGCCTAACCCCGATTTTTCTGTTCATACAGAGCGTTCCTGCCCTTCTTAGCATAGTTGTAAACAGCTCTATCTTACCATAAAAACAGCTGCCCCAAGCGCTCTAGTTTTGTCGGTTGCAGACGAGTATAGGCCCAATCCGAGGCAGTTTGCGACACCATACTGCCTTTTATAACAGACGGAATAGCAGGCACACATTCATTTCAGTGAGAATTTTATCATTGCAACCTGGCACTCCTTATGATATGGTACTGGCATCGGAACTAAATGATATTGATTCTCATTCTACATCAGAAAGGCTGAGTACCATGCCAGAATGTATCTCACTCCTTCGTAGTCCATTAGGCCAGACTGTGCGTTTGCAATCTCTCGCACCTCTCCATCCCTCATTGCGCCGCCGCTTAACAGACATGGGTATTGACGAAGGTTCCATTATACGGTTGAAAAAAATCAGTTTGTTGGGTGGTCCTATTGTCATTGAATGCAATGGTCAGCTGGTTGGTCTCCGCCAAAATCAGGTGAAGCAACTGGAGGTCGTTCCAACATGGACATGATTGCTCTATTTGGTAATCCCAATACGGGAAAAACCTCATTATTCAACAAGCTGACGCGTACGTATGCAGAGGTGGGCAACTGGTCGGGAGTCACGGTAGAAAAGAAAACGGGGCTCCTGCGCGACAAGTCTGCCGTTTTGGTGGATTTGCCGGGGGCCTACTCCTTACTTCCTCTTTCGCTGGACGAAGGTGTAGCGACCCGTTATTTGCTGGAGGAGCCACCAGCGGCCCTCATTAACATCGTGGATGCCTCCCAGCTCCAGCGTAATCTGTATCTGACCGTACAGCTACTGGAGTATGGCCGTCCGCTTGTACTCGGCTTAAACATGACCGACGTAGCTGATGCGACGGGGCTCCACGTAAACAAAGAATTGCTGGCTGAGCAATTGAACGTTCCTATTATTCCTATGGTGGCCCGTACAGGCAGCGGAAGTAAGCAAATGCTTGCCTCTCTGCGAGAGGTACGGCGCACATCCAATACTTTTCAATTAGACTACGGTCCTGCCGTCGAAGCCGCGATTACAGATATAGGCAGCCTGTTAACGGAGGCGCCTGTACTTCAACTTCGATGGGCCGCGCTGCAATGTCTGGAAAACAATCCTGTCGTCATGGACTGGATGACAAATGAGGTACAGCGTGAAAAGGTCACTGCACGTATCCAGCGCTGTGAGGAAGATCTTCACGGCGAAGGTTATACAGCCACCCCTGCCCAGCATATCCGTTCTGTACGTTCAGCATGGATCGCTGATCTGTGCACCAGGGTACTCGACACCTCCAAGCTCAAGCCACACGGTCTGACGGATAAGCTGGACGCGGTGCTAACCCATCGGTATCTGGGGATTCCGATCTTTCTGCTGCTGATGTACGCTACCTTCAAGTTTACCTTCGATTGGGCAGGTACGATCCTTTCAGATATGCTGGACGGATTCTTTTCCGGGACACTAAGCAGCTTTATTTCTGAAGTGCTAGTTCAATGGAATGCCTCTGCTTTTACGCAAAGTCTGGTCGTGGACGGCATCGTGGCTGGAGTCGGGGGCGTGCTCGTGTTTCTGCCCCAGATCGCTATTTTATTCCTGATCATCTCGGTGATTGAGGATTCCGGATATATGGCACGGGTCACGATATTAATGGACCGTCTGATGCAGGCGGTTGGCTTGAACGGGAAAAGCTTCATCCCCTTCATCATCGGATTTGGCTGCAATGTTCCGGCGATTATGGCGGCACGCACCATTGAACAGCCGAGAGAACGCCTCATTACAACGTTGCTGGTGCCTTTTATGTCCTGCTCGGCCCGCCTGCCGGTGTATGCGTTGTTTGCGGGGGTATTTTTCCCGACACATGCGGCAAGCATCATTATGCTGATGTACGTACTCGGAATCACCGTATCGCTTATACTTGCTAAAATTTTTTCCAAAGTGTCGATTTTATCAGGGGAGCCCTCGCTCTTCATCGTGGAGCTCCCTCCCTATCGGGTGCCGCAAGCTCTTACACTATTTCGCAGCACATGGGAGAAGGTCAAGGGCTTCGTTCGTAAGGCCGGAACGATTATTCTTGCCGGCTCCGTCGGCATCTGGCTATTGTCCAATTTTGGTCCGCAAGGCTTCGGTGCAGAAATGGATGACAGTCTGCTCGCCACGGTTGGAGGATGGTTTGCACCCATATTGGCCCCTCTCGGTTTCGGCACCTGGCAAGCAGGCGCGTCTCTGCTTACGGGCTTTATGGCCAAGGAGGTTATCGTATCCACGATGAATATCATTTACCACGTTCCTGATATGCAGGGACTGGAGCTGCAGGTTAGCCATGCCTTTACACCGCTTGCTTCCTTTAGCTTTATGGTGTTCATTCTGTTGTATGTGCCGTGTCTGGCTACGGTAGCGGTTATTCGTAAAGAGACACTTTCCTGGCGCTGGACCGCATTTTCTGTGATCTATCCTTTGACCGTCGCATATATCATCGCCGTCTTCATTTATCAGTGTGGCAGATTATTAGGTTGGGGTTAAGCTAGACCCTATGAATATAAAAGGAAGTGGATTCCATGATTAATATTATTATTTTATTGGCGATCCTTGGTTATAGCGCATGGGTGTTGGTACGCTTTTTGCGAAAAAGCCGCCAAGGTGCCTGTGCCGGGTGCTCATCGAGTAAGTCATGTCCGGGCTGTGCCGCGAGTACTGTGAATGAAGATCATGCCAACATTAAGAGAAACATCTAATCCGGCTAAGCATCCCATGAAAAAAGCGTCTGCAGGTTGATCCTAACCCGCAAACGCTTTTCCTTTACACTCATAGCTCACCCTATCTAGCGATACTCTGCCAAATGCTCATTGAGTTCGCGCGTGTGCTGGTAAACTTCACGATACAGCTCATACAGGCCTTCATATCGAGCCACACGCTCGGGGTTCGGTGAATATCTCGCCGCCTCACGAAGGAAAGCTTCAGCACACGCTTGCAGCGATTCAAACCAGTCGCTACCGTATGCAGCCAGCATGGCCGCCCCCAGGGCAGGTCCCTGCTCACTCTCCAGCTTGATGATATCCGCATTGAAAATATCTGCCTGCATTTGCAGCCACGCCTCATTACGCGCCCCACCGCCGATGGAGATGACTTCCTTCACCGTCTTGCCTGTTCCTCTGAGAATATCAATGGATTCCTTGAGCGAGAACGTAATTCCCTCCAGCACCGCCCGTGTAAAATGCGCGAGCTTATGTCCCGTATCCATCCCGATAAAGCTGCCTCGAATGGTAGCATCCGGATGAGGGGTACGTTCGCCGACAATATAAGGCGTAAACAGCAGCCCGCGGCTACCCGGCTCAACCGAGTCTACACCTTCCAACAATGCATCAAAGGAATGCTCCGGTGCAAAGGTATCCTTAAACCAGGTCAGGCTGTAGCCGGCCGCGAGTGTAACGCCCATGATATAATAAGCATCCTGCTCGCTATGGTTGAAAAAATGCGCCCGGCCCTGCACATCTATGTCCTTGCGCTCCTCATAGGAAAGCACGACGCCTGAGGTACCGATGCTGCATAAGGTGCGGCCTTCGCTCAAAATACCTGCGCCAATCGCACCGCATGCGTTGTCCGCTCCCCCTGCATACACCTTCGTTGCAGGCGAAAGTCCGCTCTGCTCGGCAATCTCCGAAGTGAAAAGAACATGAATGTCACCGGCGATCAGGCGCTTGTCAAAAAGCTGAATAAATCCATTGTGCTGGAGCGCATCCGCCTCCATGCCCCGCTATCCCGAGCACAATTATCAAGTCAAACCGGGTTAAACAAGGCCACCGTCTCCAATCTGGTAGCAGAGCTGATCACCGAGGGACTTGTATATGAAACGGGTTTAGGTGAATCCAGTGGCGGGCGCAAGCCTTTAATGCTGCTGTTTAACAGCCGTGCTGGCTTTGTGCTTGGCATCGAGGTTAGTGTGCAGTATATCAAGGGTGCTCTGACTGATTTGGCGGGAGCCATTGAGACAGAGCTTTCCCTCCCCCTGAGACAGCATGATCCTGCCTTTGTCATGGAGCAGATTCAAAAGCTGGTTCAGGAGCTTATGCAGGTCACTCCTCCCTCCCCTCACGGTATCGTCGGCATTGGACTGGGGGTGCCGGGTATGGTGGATGAATCAGGAATGGTTTTGTTCGCACCCAATCTGGGCTGGGAAGAGGTCCCTCTGCGGCAGCAGCTTGAGACTGCGCTTGACCTTCCCGTCATCGTGGATAACGAGGCCAACGTCGGTGCGCAGGGCGAGCTGTACTATGGTATGGACGGCGAACATCGACAGCTGGTACGGGATCTAGTCTACATCAGTGCAGGGTCCGGGATCGGGGCCGGAATTATCATTGACGGCAAGCCGTACCAAGGAGCCTGGGGGTACGCCGGAGAGACAGGTCATATGACCATTGACTGGAATGGACGGCTCTGCTCCTGCGGCAGCCGGGGCTGCTGGGAGCTGTATGCTTCGGAGAAGGCATATGCGACATCCACTTTCAAGCTGCCCGCGCGCAGTACAGCGGAATTACTGCCGTTCGCCCGGCAAGGTGACGCGGATACGTTAAGCGTCTTTCATGATATCGGGCGATATTTGGGTGTGGGCATTACCAACATTGTGAACAGTCTCAACCCCGGAATGCTTATTATTGGCGGTCCACTGGCGGAAGCCAGACCATGGCTGGAAGAGAGAATGCGTGAGGTGATTGATGAACGTGCCCTGCCCTATCATCGTCGGCAACTGCAAATCCGTTTTTCCACGCTGGGCAGCCGTTCGACCATGTTAGGCGCTGCCTATGCAGCAACAGCCCCTTTTCTCGGGTGTGTACGGGTATCTCTGTAAAAAAAGGGCGTACAGGAACATTATAGTTCCTATACGCCCATTTATTTTGATTATTCCCCAGTTGATTAAGCGTTCAGCACTTTTTCAAACTTGGTTTTGTTCATACCGGAAATACGTTCTTCCCCGATCAAAGTCAATGGAACGGCACGAATGCCCATATCCCAAACCTCTTGTGCGAACGCTTCATTTGTTTCAATGTTGCGTTCTTCGTACTCCACGCCTTTTTCGCTCAAATAGCTTTTGACTTGACGGCAATGCGGGCAGTTTGTAGATGTGTATACAATTGCTTTTTCCATGATAGATCACCTCATCAATTATTGTTGTAAATAATATATTTATTCATACTTGTAACGAAATATTACAGAGCCAATGCGCTGTGCTCCAGGCTTTCGATATACTTCTCGCTGTCCATAGCGGCCATGCAGCCGCTGCCTGCTGCTGTAATCGCTTGTCTGTAGCGTGTATCCTGTACGTCGCCACAAGCGAATACCCCGGGTACGTTCGTTTCGGAAGTACCAGGATTTACGACGATATAACCGTTCGCATCGGTTGTAATTTGACCCTCGAGGAAGCCTGTGTTCGGATGGTGACCGATGGCCACGAATACACCGCTAACCGTAATGATTTCTTCTTCGCCTGTAGCATTGTTCAGTACCTTTAAGCCGGTTACTCCGTTCTCGTCAGCAATCACTTCTACAGGAGTACGATTGAGCGCCCACTCAATTTTACTGTTGGCACGAGCACGATCCTGCATAATTTTGGAGGCGCGCAGTTCTTCACGGCGATGTATCAACGTTACTTTGGAGGCAAAACGTGTCAGGAAGTTAGCTTCCTCCAGCGCGGAATCCCCACCACCGATGACCACAATTTCCTTGCCACGGAAAAAGAATCCATCACAGGTCGCGCAAGTGCTCACGCCGCGTCCGATGTTATCCTGTTCGCCGGGAATCCCCAGGTATTTTGCAGTTGCGCCTGTGGAAATGATCAGCGTGTCAGTAACCAATTCACCCAAGCCCTCTACATCCAATGTAAAAGGACGAGCGGTTGTATCGACCTTGTTCACCCAGCCTGTACGGAATTCAGCACCAAAACGCTCCGCTTGCTTACGCATATTGTCCATCAAATCGGGTCCCATGATTCCTTCCGGAAAACCTGGGAAATTTTCGACCTCAGTAGTCGTGGTCAATTGTCCGCCTGGCTGTGGTCCTTCGATCACCAATGGGTTCATGTTGGCACGTGCCAGATAGATCGCAGCGGTCAGACCGGCAGGGCCGGTACCTATAATAATGGACTTGTACATATCTTGGTTCCTCCTAAAATATCATAAGTATTATATAGCGAGTTTCGTTACCGGGCGCTGGGCTACTGCATATACTCTAAAAGCAGTTCTTCCAGCAGCCTATCCAAAATGTGGACACCCGGCTGATGTAAAAATGAATCCCTTGTTTAATAACATCCTATGACTTAGACTGATTCTAAATCCTAATTTCATTATGCGGAAATAGCTGTAAACAGTCAAATGAAGTTTTCATGAAGCGACGCTGGAAGATTAATCAGGTATGGAGGGGTTATCCCGATTATGAATGATGTTTTTGTAGGCAGTCTGATTTCCGCCCTGTCCACCGGACTCGGCGCCGTGCCCATATTATTTATGCGCAATATTACCCATCGACTTCGCGATGTTTTGCTGGCTTATGCCGCAGGAATCATGACCTCTGCATCCGTGTATAACCTGATTCCCGAAGCCATCCGGCATTCCAATTGGTTTGTGCTGTCTGCCGGCATTTTGCTCGGCTGTCTCGTATTACTGGTAATGGAAATGTATATCCCCCATGCCGACCTGGAGGACCCGGATTCCAAGACCTTTCAGCTGGAGTCCAAATCTTTTCTCATTATTGCGGCTATTACGCTGCACAATTTGCCGGAGGGGCTTTCCGTCGGAGTCAGCTACGCGAGTGAAACCCAAAATCTCGGCAATTTGATCGCCTTTTCCATCGGCCTGCAAAATGCCCCGGAGGGCTTTATCGTAGCCTTATTTCTCGTGAATCAAAACATCGGTCGTTTCAAGGCATTGGGCATTGCCACCCTCACCGGAGCTGTGGAAATCATTACGAGTCTGGTCGGATTTTATTTGAGCAGCTGGGTCAACGGACTGGTTCCTTACGGCTTAGCTTTTGCCGCCGGAGCTATGATGTTTATCGTCTACAAGGAGCTAATCCCTGAAAGTCACGGGGACGGCAATCAGCGGATCGCCACATTCTCTTTTATTCTCGGCTTGATTACGATGATTGGGCTGACCGAATGGCTATAGCCGGAAACACAAAAAGACTGCCTTCTGCCTGTAAACCAGACAGAAAAGCAGCCTTTTTGGCGTGTTCAATGGAGAACCCTCATTTTTTCCGGTTCATGGAGCGCAATGCCTCACGATACTGCTCGTCCTCGCTTTTCAGAGCCTCATTCTCCCCATGGGTCATTGGAGAGCGTCCATCCTCTTCCTTGCCCTTTCCAGCAAATCCGCGTAAAGCCGCTCGGTAATCCTGATCATCGTAAGTAGCCTGGTGTTTATCTGGGTTACCAGCTAGATTAGTAGCATGTTGATCTTCACGCTCCCTTTCCACCTTCACATCCGCATGTTTACCAGGCACCTTGTGATGTTCCTCGACATGATGTTGTTCGCTGGCATCAACAGCCTTATGCTGTGCCTCTCGCGTATGATCCGGCAACTCTCGTACCTCAGGCTCCACCTGCACAGGATAAGGACGTTTGCTTCTTTGCCGTGAATCCTCATCGGCTTGGCGAGCCTTGGGAGGGGACTTGCGCGCCATCTTCGTATTAAATACCAGCAAAAAGATAAGGGCAACCGCAGCTACTCCGATAAAAGCAATGGTCATGGGCGGCCTCCTATTCTTTTGCAGCGTTACGGTACCGTCCCGCCATCTCAGCGACCCGTTTGCCCAGAGAGCGACCTAATGCAAGATCATCACCTGTTGGAAAATTTGGTGGCCCATTCGGGTCTGTCTCCACCGGACAGGTTATCCCCACGCCATAATAAGAGCCGTAGAGTGCATTTTCCGTAACATTGGCGGGCAGTCCTACAATAACCATGCCTTGATGAAGCATCGGGGTGATCAGATTGAGAAGTGTTGATTCCAGGCCGCCATGAACCGTAGCGGTTGTGCAGAACACCGCACCGATTTTATCCACCAGCTTGCCCTGCGCCCACAGATACCCTAGCTTATCAATCCAGCTTTTCAGACCGCTGCTGATTGTGCCAAAATGGCCCGGGCATCCCCATATGATCGCGTCTACACTCCCTAGTTCTTTCACATCGGCCTCTTTCACATGCTTTAGCAGTACTTCCGTATTCTCCTGGCGCGCGCCTTCTGCGATCGAACGAGCCAGACGCTCGGTATGCCCATTTTCACTGTCATATACAATCATGATTCTGGTTGTCATTATGCGCCTCATCCTTTGTCTGCAAAATCATCCTTTTCGCATGCGCTCTTATCTTCTCCCAAAATCCATCTGAATATTATGAAACATATGGCGCATACTTTGAAAATCCAAGAACTAGGGAGGCATGCAATATGAATTCACGCGCCATATTAGTCAACCTGCTGGTTATTATCATTATTCTGGCAGGAGGCGGAGCCGCCGCCTATTACTACAATCAATCCGCCAACTACATAAAGACCGACAATGCCCAAGTGAGCGGACAAGCGGTTACCGTTGCCTCTCCAGGCGCGGGCAAGCTCACAGGCTGGAATGCCGAGGTTGGTAAAACCTACACCGCCGGAAGTACACTCGGTACGGTAGAGGGAGGCGGAAGCCGGATTAGCATCACAATTCCAACCGATGGTACCATTGTGCAGCAATCGGCGGTTAACAACTCGATTGTTGGGGTAGGTACACCTTTGGCAAAGGCTTTTGATCTAAACAACTTATGGATTACCGCCAATATAGATGAAACAGCTGTAAGGGATCTTCAAGTTGGACAGGCCGTGGATGTATATATTGATGCATACCCGGATACGTCCCTTACTGGCAAGCTCGAAAAGATCGGTCTGGCGACCGCATCGACTTTTTCACTACTGCCCACTTCCAATACCACTGCCAACTACACCAAAGTGACACAGGTCGTGCCTGTCAACATATCCATTCAAGGCTATAAAGGGTTAGGGATTATCCCGGGGATGAGTGCAACCATCAGAGTTCACAAGTAGGAGGCTGTCATGGATCAAAAAATGTCCGTCGGGCGCATTCTGTCCGTACTGTTGTTAGGCGCCTTCATTTCGATTTTGAATCAAACGCTGCTAAACGTGGCCATCCCACACCTGATGAATGATTTTAATGTGTCGGCTACTACCGTTCAGTGGCTATCCACCGGGTATATGCTGACGAACGGGATTCTGATTCCAATCACCGCTTTCTTGATTGAGTCATTCGGAACCCGTGCGCTTTTTATCTCCGCGATGGGGTTGTTCACCGCCGGGTCTGTCGTCTGCGCTGCCAGTACCGGCTTTGCCCCCATGCTGGTCGGACGTGTCATTCAGGCCAGCGGAGCGGGCATCATCATGCCTGTGGTCATGAACGTATTCCTGACGGTGTTCCCCCCGGAAAAACGTGGCGCCGCCATGGGTACGATGGGTATCGCTATGATGTTTGCCCCGGCGGTCGGACCAACTTTATCCGGCTGGATCGTGGAGCATTATAGCTGGAGGCTGCTATTTTTGCTCGTTATTCCGCTGGCGATCATTGATATTCTGTTCGCCGTACGCTGGCTCAAAAATGTGTCCAAGCTAACGAAGCCGCAGTTTGACCTGCTGGGGACTATTTTTTCCACCCTTGGCTTCGGCCTTCTGTTGTATGGCTTTAGTTCTGCTGGAGATAAGGGCTGGAGCAGCAACATCGTCGTACTTTCCCTCGCTGCCGGGATCGTGTTTATTCTATTTTTTGTCGTGCGTGAGTTGAACATGATACAGCCCATGCTGGAGTTCCGTGTGTTTAAATATGATATTTTCACAGTATCAACGCTGGTTGGGGCTACGGTCAATATGACGATGTTCGGCGGGATGCTGCTACTACCGATCTATCTGCAAAATATACGCGGTTTTACGCCGCTGCAATCTGGTCTGCTACTGCTTCCGGGTGCATTGCTGATGGGTGTAATGTCACCGATATCGGGGGCCATTTTCGACCGAATTGGCGCAAGGCCGTTGGCGATTGTCGGACTGATCATTACAGCAGTGACGACATGGGAATTCAGTCTGCTGACCGATGCGACCACCTACGGGCACATTATGGTCATCTATACGATTCGCAGCTTTGGTATGTCCTTGCTGATGATGTCCGTACAGACGGAGGGACTAAATCAGCTTCCTCCCCATCTCGGCAGCCACGGCACAGCCATGTCCAATACGGTGCGGCAAATTGCTGGCTCCATTGGTACCGCTTGGCTTATTACTGTAATGAGCAGTCGGACTACGATTCATTTGGCGGATTATGCGAATGTGGCTACTACAGCCAATGCCTCCGTAGCGGAAGGGGTATCGCAGCTGGGACAAACCCTTGCGCAAACGGCAGGCGTTTCGGCGGAAACCGGCTCAGCGCTGGCACTACAGCAGGTATACCGAAGTGCCGTTACAGAATCGACGATCCATGGCATTAATGATGCCTTTATCATTGCCACAGGAATTGCGTTAGCAGGGCTTGTTTTCTCCCTGTTCTTGCGCCGCTCTACACCACGCCGAAGATAGCGTGCAGTACCTGGGCGAGCCAGATGTCTGAGATGGACAGAAGGAGCATTCACCCCTTGGATTTTAAGAGGGTGGAATGCTCCTTCTTGTTGGTCATCGTGTGATTTATTAGCTTATGAACGCAGCAAGCGCAAGCCGTTCAAAATAACAAGTATTGTGCTGCCCTCATGCCCAATAACACCAAATGGCAGGGCTATATTCTGCACAAAGTTGCTAACCACTAGCAGCAGAATGACACTTACGGCGAAGATCATATTTTGCTTGACCACCCGCTGCGCCTTGCGCGCCAGCGCTATCGTCGGCGCAATCTCTTCAATTCCGTCGTTCATCAGCACGACGTCTGCAACCTCCAGCGCGGCTCCGCTGCCGTGCATACCCATGCCTAGTCCGACGGTTGCCGCGGTCAACGCCGGAGCATCATTTACACCGTCGCCAACCATAACGACATGCCCATACTGCTCCCGCAGCATGCGAATATGGCTGACTTTGTCCTCCGGCATCAAGCCGGCATATACGGCGTCGACACCGGCCTGCGCCGCGATCACGGCGGCGGTTTCTGGCCGGTCTCCTGTAAGCATGACGACCCGGATGCCCTGTGCCTGCAGGCGTTTCACGGACTCCTGCGCCTGTGGACGCAGCTCGTCACGTAGTGCCAGCATCCCGGCAATCCGGTCATCCGCGAGGATGATGGATACGGTTTTGCCCTCAGCCTCCAGTCGGACGCGAGTCTCTATCCACTCCGGCTCTGCCAGAGGACCAGATTCATCCAGCACATTAGTGCGACCGATTTTCCACTTCACTCCGCCGATGATGCCCTCCATCCCCCATCCGGTGATTGCCTGTACCTGCTCGGCTGCGAGAGGCTCTCTCGATCCGAGCTCGGCTTCGGCTTTGGCTACAATCGCCCGGGCCAGCGGATGCAAAGAATAGCTTTCGATCGTGGCGACAATGTGCACAAGCTCATCCGTGTCGTAGTCTGAGGCGGTAATCCAATCGGTGACGACTGGCGTTCCCATCGTTAACGTGCCTGTTTTGTCAAAAGCAACAACAGAAGTCAATGCCATATTTTCCACATGCGCGCCACCTTTAAACAGGATACCCCGGCGGGCACGGTTGGAAATGGCCGACAGCATCACTGGCATGATGGAAGACACGAGGGCACATGGCGAGGCAACAACGAGAAACACCATCGCCTTGTAAAAGGCTGCTGCCCACGTCCAGCCTAATACGATGGGCGCACCTGCAATGACAATCAGCGTGACAACAACTACAATTCGGGCATACACCGACTCAAATGTTTTGATAAACCGCTGGGAATCGGGAACCTCGGTCTGGGCTTCTTCTACCATACGAATAATTTTTGAAAATAAAGTGTCTTCAGCGGACTGGCTAACCTCTACGTACAGCACGCCTTCCCCATTAATGGTGCCCGCATATACCTCGTCACCCGCCACCTTATTCACCGGAACGGATTCCCCGGTAATGGATGCCTGGTTTACCGCCGACATGCCCTTGGAAATTCGGCCGTCTGCTGGTATCAGCTCGCCCGGCTTCACCAGCAGCAGGTCGCCTGGCAGCAGCTGCTCAATGCCGACAGTTTCTGTCCCCTCGGAGGACAAACGCAAGGCCGTCTCCGGCTTCAGAGCCATCAGCTCGGAAATATCCTTGCTGCTGCGCTCGGTTGTATAGCTCTCCAAAGCACCGCTGAGTGCAAAAATGAAAATCAGCATGGCTCCTTCATTCCAATAGCCAATGGTCGCAGCTCCCAGAGACGCTGCAATCATAAGCAGATTAACATCCAGATCACGTTCTCGGATCAGTGTTTCGATCCCTTCTCTGGCCTTGGACCATCCCCCCAAAGCATAGGACACCACATACAGAATGACCGATAGCCATTGCGACCAATGCGAAATGCCCCATGCCATCAGCATCAGCATTCCGCTGCCCAGGGCAGCCTGCATCTCCTTGTTTTTCAGCATGCTTTTAAGCTGAAACTGTGGCTTGCGATTCGGGCCGGGTCGTCCGTTGCCACTTTTTTTTGAACGTATTTGATCAGAAGGCGATAGTGTCTTTTGAATTTGTTGTACAGCTTGCATCATGTCACGTTCCTTTCCATATTTGTTATTTGTGCCTGCATTTCATTGAGAATGATATCCATTGTTAAGGGCCTTAAAATAGCACATGCTGCTTCGGGAGGCCCGAAGCAGCATGTTTGGCAATGAGAATGATAATCATTTTTGCATTAATACAATTATTTTGGTTTAGTGAAACTTTTGCTTTATTATATACCCTTCTTTTCTTGTTGTAAACCCGTAATGGCCCAAATAAAAAAAGAATACCCGCGGCGACAACGCAGGTATTCTTTGTATTTTAAAGCAGTCATTGCTGTGCATTTTTGTGTAAAACGTCGGGAAACTGTTGTTGCTCTGCGTATTGCAAAAGTTTATAACGTGCAGCCGCCAGACGTGCCTTGGAGACTGCTTCGTCTGGACAAATGATACCCGTCAGACCGCTTCCCCAAATCGTATTTCCATCCAGAGACTGGCGAATTTCATCTAACGCCACCCAGATGGAAAGCTCTGGCTTTACACGCCGGATAGCATCTGTTATGCATTTTATCGTAGCATCAGCATTCATATGACCATCAGCGCAAGCTGGATTTAGCCGGTCCTCAGTCTCACTGCTATCGGATGGAATCGGTGCCACATTCAAAATCATCATATCGGCAAAACGTGTCATATCTGCGGCTTGAGTCGCCTGCTTGATCTGTTTCGCTTTCACTTCTGGCATATTATTGGCACTGGCGAACTCCCCGGAACGTACCGCCTGCCCATTCCATGATTGGCTTACGTCAGGCGTTAAAGGCGCATCTACCGTCAAAAGCACGCCTACCCGATATGGAATGCACCGCAAACGTCCGCATAAGGTTTGCTCCGCAACACCATCAATCCAGTCTCGGGTTGCCCGGAATTGATTAGCATCAGCCGGATTGCGTACTATAATCTCCAGCTGTGGTTCTCCCCCTTGGCGTACGTTTCGCAACGCTGCACGCAGCAATGCCTCCAATTGCATATCCTGCAGGCTTCCAATCCCTACTACGTTGGTTTGTTCGAGCAGGGCTATCGTGAGCGGTGATCCGTTGAGAGCCTCCAACAGGCCTTCATACTCTGTTTCAAGCAGGCCGATGATTCTCCGGGACAAATGCTCACACAATCCTGGCAAGCCAGAAGCCTGATTAAAGCTTTTGTAAATGTCTGATGCACAGGCACCGGGAATAAGGATGGGATTGGGCTTCCCGTCAGGGACATACTTCATCTGCCCAGACTCTGCGGCATCCAGGTAGGCATAGCATAATTCCGCTACACGGCTAGGTGTCTGTGACAAGGGGCCGTGCAGAAGGCAGTAGCCGTCAAGACTTTCTACTTCCAGTCTGGATGCTGGCCCTGTACCTATACGACTGACATTTGCAGAAGCATCCGCATAAATTCGTATAGGCGTGCGTCTGTATTCATCGCTCCATTTTAATAGTGAATCTATCGCTTCCCTGCCGTAGGTGTTCCCCTTATTCAGCGTGATTTCTTCAAGTAACTCCGGGTTCGCAGCCAGCAATGCCTCTTCCCGACTGATTAGGCCCTGATCGGCTAAATTGACCAGCCAGTTCAGCGGATCTGCCTCCTGCGAAGCAGAGATTTCATTGTACCCTGCCATAAACGAATTGACGATCAGCCTTCGCGCAGCAGCCTTGCTACCCGACCCTTGATCCTCGCGATCCCGGCTGTTTTGGCTGTCCAGCAGCTCTGCGAATACATGCATCAGTTTAGCCTCCATGCTACTAATCCATCCTTTCTTCCATCAGCAAGTTGGCACACACGAATTCGAGTAAACCACCCAAAAAAAGAGAGCGTTTACTCATTAATGGGCAAGCCAATTTCACATGGACCTTACCTGTAAAGTCCCTACCTTAACGTATTAGGTACACCCTGCTTTTATACATCTCTACACAACGATCAAAAATCATAAAACCACTCCATTACTGCCGACAGCAAACTCCATTCGAAACGTGCTGGTTATAAAAAAACACCCCCGGATTTCACAGGATGCATACATCCAATGTTAGTCCGGAAGTGTTCATTTTTTACTTGTAAGTTTTATTCGTAAGAGCGGGCCTTCAATACACGCATCACATTCAATACGGCCAGTAGTGTTACACCTACATCGGAAAATACAGCCTCCCACATGGTAGCAATACCAAACGCGCCCAACGTGAGAAATACCGCTTTGACACCCAACGCAAATATAATATTTTGCCATACGATACGACGCGTACGCTTGGCGATATGAATCGCCGTAACCAATCTTGAGGGCTCATCGTTCATAATTACGATATCTGCTGCCTCAATCGCAGCATCCGAACCCAAACCGCCCATCGCTACACCTACGTCTGCCAGTGCCAGCACAGGGGTATCATTAATGCCATCGCCCACAAATAAAACCTTGTCGCTCGTTTTCTTAGTTGCAGACAGCTGCTCAATCGCTTCTGCTTTATCCTGAGGCAACAGCTCTGCCCGTACTTCATCCAGACCCAGCTGGCGTCCTATAGCCTCAGCAACCGTCCGATTGTCACCCGTTAGCATGATCGTTTTCACCACACCCAGCTTTTTCAGCGAAGCAATCGTCCTCGCTGCGTCCTCCTTGACCTCATCCGAGATCAGAATGCATCCGGCATAAACTTTATCTACGGCTACATGAACGACCGTTCCTTCATCCAACGTCCCTGACTGCTGTGCTGCGTCAAAAGTAACATGCTCCCGCTCCATCAGCTTCGCATTTCCGGCCAACACCAGACGACCATCAATCTGTGCTTGAATTCCGTGACCGGATATTTCACTATATTGCTGAACCCGCTCTGTCAGAAGCTCTTTGCCATAGGATTCACGCAGAGATGCTGCGATAGGATGCGTGGAGTGCAGCTCCGCCAATGCGGCGGTTTCCAGCAGACTTTCCTTCGTAAAGGCTTCGGCAGGATAAATCCCTGTTACGCGGAAAACACCTTTGGTGAGCGTGCCTGTTTTATCAAAAACAGCGTACTTTACATCATTCAGAGCCTCAAGATAGTTCCCGCCCTTGATCAGCACACCTGAACGTGACGCTGCCCCGATTCCGCCAAAGAAACCCAGCGGAATAGATACCACCAGCGCACATGGACAAGAAATGACGAGGAAAACAAGCGCGCGGTATATCCAATCAGCAAACTGTGCACCCGGTACAACAAGCGGCGGAACGACCGCCAGCAGCAGTGCGACGATAACCACAACAGGGGTGTAGTATCGGGAAAACTTGGTGATAAATTTTTCAGTCGGCGCTTTCTTGGCGCTCGCATTTTGCACAAGCTCCAAAATTTTAGAGACTGTGGATTCGCCAAATTCCTTGCCGACCTCTACAGTCAAAAGCCCGTTCGTATTTATAAAACCGCTCAATACGCTGCTTCCCGGCTCAACGGTACGAGGCACAGATTCACCTGTCAACGCCGAGGTATCCACATGCGATTCACCGTCTACAACCTTACCATCCAGCGGAATCTTCTCGCCCGGCTTAATCACGATCAAATCACCTATGCGCACGTCCTCTGGCGAAACCCTCCGTACAGAGCCAGCCGTCTTCAGGTTGGCATAGTCCGGTCGAATATCCATCAGATCACCGATGGATTTGCGCGAACGGTTGACAGCAACGCCTTGAAACAGCTCTCCGATCTGATAAAAGAACATGACGGCTACGCCCTCAGGGTATTCTCCAATCGCAAATGCGCCTACCGTAGCCAGTGTCATCAGGAAATATTCGTCAAAGGCCATTCCCCGCACTAGACTGCGCGCAGCCTGTAGGACAACATCGCCGCCAACGATGATATATGCCAGCAAAAACAGAGCCAGCTTGCCCACACCCTCCACGGGCAACCACCAGGCAACAGCAGCAATGACTGCACCGGCAGCCAAGCGTGTAATCATAGGGCGCATACCTTCCGTACCATGATCATGGGTATGTCCGGCGTCGTTGTCATCTCCATGCGAATGCGAATGAGAATGAGTGGCATGACTATGACCATCCGCTGTGTGGTGGTCATGAGGCGCGTGTGCATGTTTACCATCTGCATGATCCTTATGGTCATGACCAGCATGCGAGTGATGATGTTCAGCATGCTCATGACCACCGCATGCGCAGTCCGCTGTGCTTCCTGCCTGCGCTGTGCCAGCCTCACTTCGACTGTCTTCACGCAAGCGTCCCCGGGCATTTTTGACAATCATCCGTATGTGAGGCTCCAGTCTGTGAACCTTGCGTTCCGTTTGACGAAGAACCTCTTCTTCTTGGTCCGGGCTTGCGGTCATCGTCAATGTTTTCGTAACAAAATTGACCGAGCAATCAAGAACACCTTCTATTTTACTGACTCCATTTTCAATCTTTAGAGCACAGTTGGCGCAATCTAAGCCTTCCAAAACCCATTCGTGACGTTCCGTTCTTTTCAGAGCATCCATATCATTGGCCTCCTGATAACTATACATGAGCATTTGTTCATATATTATTTGTTAAGGCCATTATATTCAGAATTAGGGGCAGAAGTCAATGATAATAGCCCTTTTTACCAAAAAAATCATTTTCAACGGACAAGCACCAAAAGAGCGCCAACCCTTGGCGCCCTGCTGTTTATTTATCCATAAAACTATTGATGTGAAATGTGCTGGTGGGTTTGCAAAAAGATCTGCTCCACATGATTATCATCCAGCGAATAAAACACCGTCTTGCCTTCCTTGCGCCGTTTGACAATACGCAGGTTGCGTAAGTAACGAAGCTGATGGGATACCGCAGATTGGCCCATGTTCAACACCTGAGTCAGATCATGAACACACAGTTCCTTTTGAGCCAGGGCGTATATTAGCTTAATCCGTGTCGGATCGCCCAGTGCTTTGAACAACTCCGACATTTTGTATGCGATGGAATCCTCAACAAGGGAAGATTTTATGCGCTCAATTTCTTGGTCTGAACCGTGACAAGCCGGCTCGCAATCCAAAGCTTCCGTTTCAGAATTCATCCTTTTCACCCCATGTGTTTCGACTTGATGCTCCTATTATAGCAAATTCGTAGAATTTACGAATAGCTTATATTACAGCTTGCCCTGTAACAGAGAAATTTCAAGCTTAATTTAACGATTTCAAAACTTCATCATTGTAAGGGATAATTGCTTCTATCTGTTGATCCCGCAGCTTGACCGCAAACGCCGGGTCTACCAGTAAAGCCCGCCCAACCGCGATCAGATCAACCTCTTCTCGCTCTACTAGCCCAACAAGCTGTTCTAGTCTCGCCTCAACGCTATTTGATTTATTGCTCTCACTATGATGAGATTTTTCCAGCTCACTCAAAAACGCCTTCTCCAAGCCAATGGAGCCTACAGTAATAACGGGCTTGCCTGTTAGCTTTTTGGTCCATGCTGCTAAAGTTAGATCAGAACCCTCAAACTCCGGTTCCCAGAAACGGCGGCTTGAGCAGTGGAATACATCTACCCCGGCCTTCACTAATGGAGCCAAAAACAGTTCAAGCTCCTGCGGTGTCTGTGCCAGCTTTTCTCCATAATGGTACATCTTCCACTGAGAAAATCGCAGTACAATCGGAAAATCCGGGCCCACTGCTCGGCGACAGGCCTCAATGACCTCTACCGCAAACCGGGTACGCTGAACCAAATTGCCTCCGTATTGATCTGTACGCTTATTCGTTTTGTCCCAGAAAAACTGATCAATTAAATAGCCGTGTGCTCCATGAAGCTCAATGCCGTCGAAGCCGATCCGTTTTGCATCTGCTGCCGCCTGGGCATAGGCTGTGATGATATCAGCAATCTCGGTCTCGGTCAACGGCTCAACTACCTTTTCACCGGCAGGAGAAATACCGGACGGGCCGACAGGCAATGCTTCGGGATTCGGTTGGTTATCCGCACCTATTTGGCGAGCTGTACCCACATGCCAGAGCTGCGGTATAATCTTGCCACCTGCCGCATGAACCTCCTCTACAACCTTCGCCCATCCCTTTAATCCCTCACCATAAAAGTTAGGAATACTCGTGTGCTCTACGGCTGATGGATGATTAATCGCAGTTCCCTCGGTAACAATCAAGCCCACTGCATTCTCCGCACGATGACGATAATACGCAGCAACCTCAGGGCCGGGAACACCTTGAGGGGAAAAATTCCGTGTCATTGGAGCCATAACAATCCGGTTGGGAAGAGATAAATTCCCTGCCTTAAAGGGCGCAAACAATAATTCGGTATTCATTACTTTGTTCCTCCGCTCTCCATTAGTATTATCGTTTTTAAACTTCTGCTATACAATTTTATTCTACACATACGCAAACTAGAGTGCAAGAAGCCACAGTTATATGTCCCGACATGTTTTACACAAAAAAAAGGAATCGGCTTAAAGCCGACCCCTCTTTTATACGGTGCTGCTTACACCATTCTATTAGTGTGCCACCATATTGTATTCCATAATCCATACGGAACCACCAACAATGGTCAACAGGATAACTACACCAAAAATCAAAGTCATGACATTCCAGCGTGGTCCATTGCTCTCACGGATGTGCATGAAGAAAAATAGCTGAACCAGAAATTGCAGCACTGCCGTGGCCAAAATAACGACCAAGGTTGAAGTGCGGCTCAACATATGATTCATAACCACACCGAGAGGAATGATGGTCAGTACGATGGACAGAATGAACCCGATAACATAGGATTTCACTGAACCGTGAGAATCATCATGACCATGCGAACCTGCTCCTGATTGATGCTGTGCCATCTACATCACCCCCATCAAATAAACGACTGACAGCAAGAAAATCCAGACAGCGTCCAAAAAGTGCCAGTACAAGCTCAGTGCTGAGACTTTACCCTTCGTTTCAGGAGTAAGCCCGCGCTTTTTCACCTGCAACATAAGCCCGATCATCCACACCAGACCCAAGGAAACGTGAAGTCCATGTGTACCGACCAGAGTGAAGAATGCCGACAGGAATGCACTGGTTCCATAATTGGCTCCTTCGTGTACCAATTCAACAAACTCGTAAACTTCAAAACCGATAAAACCAAGACCCAGGATCGCCGTCACGATTAACCAGCTGATTAATCCCTTCAGGCTTCCCTTGTTCATGGCCAACACGGCCAGACCACTTGTAAAGCTGCTTGTAAGCAAGAGGAACGTTTCAATAATAACGCCCGTCATGTTAAACAGCTCTGCGCCCCCCGGTCCTCCGGCTGTATTGTTCCGAAGGACGACGAAGGTAGCAAACAAGGTACTGAACAGGATCACGTCCGTTACGAGGAAGATCCAGAAACCAAGCATCTTCAATTCTTGCGGATCGTGATGTCCGTGGTCATGATCATGGCTTTGATGTGCTGCTGCTTGTGCCATTATACAGACCCCCTTATTGCGGCTTCCGTGCGTTTAACTTCATCCGCAGGGATATAGTAGTCGCCATCATAGGAGAAGAACGAACGGCAAATCATACAAATTGCCACACCGATCAGCCCTGGAATATAGAAGAACGACCAACCGAATACGAAGCCGAAGCCTGCGATGAAAAAGAATACCGCCATAATGAACGGAATCGCCGAGTTTTTCGGCATATGAATTGCTTCAATTGGCGGTTGCTTTCTGAAAATACCTTTTGCACGTTTATCTTTCTCTGCCCACCAGTCGTCACGTTCTTCCACTTGCGGGATGGTAGCAAAATTGTATTCCGGTGCAGGTGAAGGAATCGACCATTCCAACGTATGACCACCCCATGGGTCGCCTGTTGTATCCTTCAGCTTACGGAAATTCTTGATACCCAGCAGAATTTGGAGAACCTGGAACAAGAAACCAATCCCCATCAGGAAGGCCCCAATGGTTGAAACAAAGTTAAGCGGCTGCCAGCCAGTATCCCAGCCGTAAGTGCTCAGACGACGTGTCATACCCATTAAACCAAGGGAATATTGCGGAATGAAGCATACATAGAAACCGATGTTCCAGAACCAGAAAGCCCATTTGCCAGGCGTTTCAGGCAGCGTAAAGCCGAACATTTTAGGCCACCAATAGTACAGACCAGCCAGATAACCGAACACTACACCGCCAATCAGAGCGGAGTGAAAGTGAGCGATCAGGAAGTAACTGTTATGGAACTGGAAGTCAGCAGGCGCTACAGACAACATGACGCCCGTCAAACCTGCAATCAGGAAGTTCGGAATAAATGCGATAGACCACATCATCGGAGTTTTAAATTCGATTTTCCCCCGATACATCGTGAACAGCCAGTTAAACACCTTAACCCCTGTTGGGATTGCGATAACCATCGTGGAAATCGCAAAGAATGCATTCACATCTGCACCTGATCCCATCGTGAAGAAGTGATGCGCCCAGGTGAAGAAGGACAAGATCGCAATAATGAACATAGCGTAAACCATGGATTTGTAGCCAAACAATTTCTTTTTCGAGAATACACTGATGACCTCGGAATAAATACCGAAAGCAGGCAATACTACGATGTATACCTCAGGGTGACCCCACATCCAAATCAGGTTGATATACATCATCGGGTTGCCGCCAAGGTCAAGGGTAAAGAAGTGTCCTCCTCCGAAGCGATCAAGGAATAGCAAAGCCAAAGTAACCGTCAGAATCGGAAACGCGAAAATGATAATAACACATGATGAAAATACGGACCACGTAAAGACAGGCATTTTCATCCAAGTCATACCAGGTGCGCGCATTTTAATAATGGTAACAATAAAGTTGATCCCTGTAGCCAATGAACCTATACCGGAAATCTGAATACCCCAGATATAAAAGTTCTCGCCAACGCCGGGACTAAATTGCAGCTCGGAAAGCGGCGGGTAGCTCAACCAACCTGCATCCGGCGAACCGCCAATGACGAAGGACAGGTTGAACAGCATCGCTCCCATAAAGAAAAGCCAGAAGCTTAGTGCGTTCAGGAAAGGGAACGCCACATCGCGTGCACCAATTTGAAGAGGTACCGCGATATTAAACAAACCAAACATCAAAGGCATCGCCATAAACAAGATCATGATCGTGCCGTGTGTTGTAAATATCTGATTGTAATGCTCAGGATGCAGCAGTGTAACATCCGGTGTAGCAAGCTGAATACGCATCAATAATGCATCCACGCCTCCGCGGAATAGCATCAAGATGGACGCGAGGATATACATGATACCGACTTTTTTATGGTCAACGGTAGTCAACCAGTTTTTCCAAAGCCAGCCCCATTTTTTGAAATAAGTGAGCACAAACACGATCCCGATCGTCGCAAGAGCGATAGAAACGTCCGCTCCATAAATCATCGGATCTCCAGTAATGAAGAAAGTGGATGCAAACTCTTTTATTTTCTCAAGCATTGGGGGCCTCCTTCCCTATAATCATTTAATTGTGTCCGCTCATATTCATATGACTCATGTCCATTGCACTTTTATCCTCTGTGCCGGACTTGGAAGAATCCTCAGTGGATGCTCCTTCGCCATGTCCTGCATGCGGGTTAGAAGCACCGTCTACTACATACTTGGTTACGATGTCCTGGAACAATCCGTCAGGAATTGAAGAATACTCATCAGGCTGGGACAAACCTGGTTTTGCAAGTGCCAAATAGCCGTCCTTGGTCAACGGTTTGGACTGTTTCTTGATGTCAGCGACCCAGTTTTTATACTCTTCATCCGACTGGACTTCCACATTAAATCGCATTTGTCCAAAATGCTCACCGCTAAAGTTTGCACCCGAGCCAAAGTAAGTTCCTTCATGATCGGCCTGCAAATGCAGTTTCATAGCCATGCCTGACATGGTGTAGATTTGACCGCCTAATTGCGGAATCCAGAAAGAGTTCATCGGGGCATCGGCAGTCAGTTCAAAACGGACTGGAACACCTTTAGGAATGTGAACTTGGTTCACTGTAGCAATTCCTTCCTCCGGGTACATAAAGAGCCATTTCCAATCCAGTGAAGTCACTTGAATGGTTACTGGCTTTTGTGTACTCGCCAACGGCTTGGAAGGCTCCAGCAAGTAGGTATATCTCGCAGTGATCACTGCAATAATACAAATAACGATAATTGGAATAGCCCACCATACAGTCTCCAGCTTTCTGCTGTCATCCCAGTGGGGTTGATATTTGACCTTATTTGCCGGTGTGTCGCGATACCGCCAAACGATGAAGAAAGTCAAAATCATGACCGGTACAATTATAAGCGCAGACAATGCCGTTGAAAGAATGATCAATTCTTTTTGTGCTTGCCCAATGGGTCCTTTCGGATCGAAAACAACGTATTTTCCGCCAGCATAAAAACACGTCCAAATGAGCAATGCTACCGTGAGCACGGTCAAAACCAACGCAATAATCGCTTTTGGTTTTTTGTTCATGTTGTTCCCCTCTCCTTAAAATAATAAATTACTCAAAACTCTAACGAACTCCTGTAATGTTGCCCCTATATAAGATAGCAGAAAAGCGGCCACTTTTTTTATTGTTAACAGAATTGTCGATTATTTGTCCGTTTTTTGTGAAAAACCTCTCTTAAAATTAAATTTCTCTTGCAAATTTAAAATCTTTTATTACTAAAAAAATGACATAAAATACGCTAATTTTATATCGCAAAGAAGCTATATTAAAGCAAAAAGCGGACCTCCTTACAGTTATCATGTTACACTGCTCGAAGACCCACGATGTTGTTTTCATTGAATATGTTGTTTCATTTCTTGTTTATGTTAACTGCGACCGTTTTCCTGATCTTCCTTCTTACGGGCAATGACAAATGATTTCCCAACGAGAAAAATAAAAATTCCGGCAACTACGCACCCAATACCTACCATTAAATATATATTACGATCACTTAAATTTCCTAGATCAAACAAAATAAGGATAATACCTGCAATGCAGGCGATCCACCCGATAACAGATACCGTGCGGCTCATTTGCCTGTCAGTTGATCCAGATTTCCTAAAATTCGCAGCCATACCCTCCACTCCCCTTGGTTTAAAATAGTTTCAAACGTCCTCGTCAGGTATTTTGGTCAGTATGCACATATCTTCCTTTTTTTATTCCTGTGGCCGCTGCATACTTGGAACAACCTGTAGCACATCCTGACTATTATTACCCCAGGGGGCCTGATGTTCAAACAAAAGGGAGTGAAGACAGAACTAGCTCCGCTATGTCAAAGCAGCTTTTTTAGCGTCTGGTCTCCAGCCAGTTATTACTTACCACATTTTGATACCAATAGTAGCTTTCCTTAGGTGTGCGGACCTGTGTGCGAAAATCGACATGAATCATGCCAAATCTCATATTATATCCTTCTGCCCATTCAAAATTATCCATCAGGGACCATGCCATATATCCTTTGATATGAAGACCGTCATGAATAGCCCGGTGTACCTGTACCAAATGCTGCTGCATGTACGAAATACGGCGGTCATCCTGAATCTTGCCGTTTACGATGTCATCGTTGATACATGCTCCATTCTCTGTAATGTAAATGTCGATGTTGCCGTATTTTTGCAAATAATGTAATACCTCATACAGCCCTCGTGATTCTACTGGCCAGCCGATATCCGTGACAGGCAGCCCCATATTGATCTCCTCGGATTGAAGGAAACCGGCTTCTGGATTAAAGCGATTAACCGACATACTGTAGTAATTGATACCGATCATATCAATCGGTTCTCGAATGATGTCCATATCCCCGTCCTGAATCGGTACGCTGGCTCCCTGCTCCGCAAACCAGTCTACCAAAAACTGTGGATATGAGCCTTGATAGATAGGCTGGAGAAACCAGTCACTGTGCAGGGAAATCGTGCGCGCACAAGCGGCTTTGTCTTCCTCGGAAGTGCTGTAGGGTACAGCCCATGAGACATTGGGCGCGATGCCAATCTGACCACTGGTTCCCAGCTCGCGGAAACGACGCACAGATAGGCCATGTGCAACCAACAGATGATGTCCCACATCAATGGCTGTCTGGAGATTCGTCAGACCTGGGGCGTGAACGCCCAGCATATTGGATAAAAAAGCGATGCACCATGGTTCATTGAAGGTGAGCCAATGATGTATTTTTCCGTGAAACTCGCGGAACATCGTTTCCGCATATTGGACAAATGCCTGAATCGTGCGGCGATTTTCCCAGCCTCCCGCATCCTGAAGCACCTGTGGCAGATCCCAGTGATAGAGTGTGCAAAACGGTTCAATCCCGTTTTCGTTCAACAAATCAACGATGCGATGATAATAGTCCAAGCCTTCTTGATTGACTTCACCGTCACCATTCGGGAATATCCGCGGCCATGACACCGAAAAACGATATGTACGAATGCCCAGCTCCTTCATCAGCCGGATATCCTCCTCTTAGCGATGATAGCTGTCACAGGCTACATTTCCGTTATCTCCGTTGAACACCTTGCCTGACGTATGGGCAAAGGTATCCCAAATGGACAGACCTCTTCCTCCCTCCTGATAAGCGCCCTCGATTTGATAGGCTGCCGTTGCCGTTCCCCACATAAAGTCCTGCGGAAATTGAAAAATAGTCATATTTGATCTTCCTCTCCATGAATAATAATCGTATGTCCGTCTGATATTTCCTGCTCCTTGGTAAAAATCCATGACAGAATGAATCCGCCATGCTCTGAATCAGGCTGGGCCTGCCGGGCATCTGTGCTAAAGGGCTGTGCACTGCGAATGATGCAGCTTCCTGTCGGGACAGATGCAGTAAGTTCCCACGGACGAGCCGGGAACCCGTCCATTCCATGCTGACCGTCATTCCGCCACGCCCCCGTAATCCGTTGACCTTTCCCTGCGACCATGCCGCAGGCAGGGCAGGCAGTAAAGTCAATTCACCCGGACGGCTTTGCAGCAGCATTTCCGCGATCCCCGCCCCCTTGGTTGTCATTTCGTCTCTCCCTCCCTACATGATGCTTTCTTTAGTCAGTTTTTTGAATATACCGTTCGCCGTAAACAACAACAGAATACTGACCAATGAGTTGAAGATACCGATCAATAGTCGAGCGGATCCCCGGCAACGTAATATGCCACATCTGTCTCCAGCGGCTCGCCCCATCCACGCGCGAAACTTCATACTGTTCCTGGTCAATTCCGGTGATGGCGGCTAAGTAAATAATCGTATTCCAGCCTGTTTCCTTCCATATGTCGGAAGCGGTTACAATATACCAGAACCAACTCCCCTTGGCCATGAACTGAATCGGCTCATCCACAATATGCAGCGCTATTAATATATCGTTGACGACACCTCCGTCAATGGACAGCATCTTTGTGACCAATCCGGCAACCACCACCCAGGATACAAAATGCGGAAGGTAGGAGACCGTCTGCACGAAACGCTTGAACATCATTCCCCGCAGCTCATTTAGCAGAATTGCAAAAAAGATCGGTACAACAAAACCAAATACAATGCCCATCAGGCTCATCGCCAGCGTATTGCGTAATACCAGATAAAACCGTTCATCCTGAAAAAGCTCAATAAAGTTGTCCAACCCTACCCATTTCTGATCCAAAAACGATTTGGCCGGCTTATAATTTTGAAACGCCATCGTCCAGCCCCATAGTGGAAAATAACTAAAAACAAACACCCATATAACGAAAGGAATGGACATGAAATAAAGATACTTTTGCTGTTTCACGCTGTCCCACAAGCCTTTTCCACCGCGTTCGGGCTTTGACCCACGAGCCTTGCGCGGTCTTCCCCTATTGGATTCAGGAATCATGCCGCCAGAGTTGGAAACGGTTTCAATTGAAGATCCCATAACAAGCTCCTCCTCGTATGTGGTTACTACTATCACACAGTTATCATACTGTGCTGGATCAAAAGCTGATACCCGACGAATTAGGAGAAAAATCAGTTCAAAATTAGATATACGGGAGCTGGATTGGAAAAACAAATGCCCCCAGCACACAAAAGGTGTTGGAGGCTACAAGTTTACTCTATTCGTATACAAGCTTATTTTACTGTAATAGTCCCATAGAACATGTACATGCCACAATTATACTTATATACACCGGGCTTCAGGTCTTGAGTGTCAAAATAATTATTTTCATGATCCAGAAAAACATCCATTCCGATCTTCAGCGACTGTACTTCATCAATGCAGGTAAAAGATGTAGTTCTCTTGAAATTGATTTTTGTCGGGACACCCGCTTTTATCTCAATATTTTTAGGATAAAAGCCATCATCCTTGACTTCGACCGTTGCAATTTTGTATTTTGTAAGATCCGGTTGCTCTTGAAGTGGCTTGGATTGGCTAGCTGGAAACGACGACACATTCCCCTGAAAATAAAATAAGGCAAAACCGCCCACGATAAGCGCGACAAAACCAATGAGCACAAAGTGCCAGTTTTTTGAAAAGAATGTTTTCATTCTATCCATCCCTTCCAGTTGATTGTCCGCATGTGGCACATCAACTCTACTCAGTATATATAAATAAATCAAAATTTTAAATACCTTGCCCACACATTTTCACAGACGCGGATGATCCAGCTCGTACAGATTACGGTATCGGGCCTGCTCCTGCCAAAGCTGTGCATGACTGCCTCGCATGGAAATTACACCTTTTTCCATAAAGATCACCTCGTCCATATGCTCCATTCCCGTCAGATGGTGCGTGATCCAGACCAATGTTTTGCCCTCCAGCACCCGAAACATCGTCTGCATGAGTGCATGCTCTGTCAGTGGATCAAGCCCCACCGTTGGCTCATCCAGTAAAACAATCGGGTGATTTTGCAGCAAAATTCGCGCCAGGGCAATGCGCTGTCTTTCTCCACCCGAAAAACGTAGGCCCGTTTCCTGCATCCGGGTATCGTAGCCCTCCGGTAAAGAATCAATCAGGGCTCCAAGCCCCACCTGCTCCGTTACTGCACGAACCTCTTCCAGCGAAGCATCGGGGCGCGCCAGCCGAATATTGTTAGCTACCGTCGTATCAAACAAATACGGCTGCTGGTTTAACACCGCAAACAAGCTGGAGTATGCCCCACCGGTATATACGGGTACACCTGCGACAGTTACACTCCCTTCATCCGGCTGCAACGCTCCCTGAATCAGATTCAGCAGCGTGGACTTCCCCGCACCGCTGCGACCAAGCAGCGCAACCTTGCCTCCCTGCGGCACACGCAAGGAAATATGGTGCACGCTCCATTCTTGCGTTGCTGTATAGCGGTAGCTCACGTTGTTCAGCAGCAGCTCACCTGCGTTGCCCGATAGCTGGGCGGTAACATGTTCCGCCTCTATTTGGTCTGCTGTGCCTCCTGCTGCTTGCTGCCCTGTATGCACAGAAGCCGAGGCCGAAAACGGTGCAGATACAGCAGTTATAGGTGTATGTTTTTCCGAATCTTTCAACCGTCGTAGTGAATCCTGATACTCCGGTGCATGCACCACCGCTTCTCCAGCCCGTACAAAGGCATCCAAGAGCGGAAAGGCGACAAGTGCAAAGGAGGCCAGCCATGTTGCCTCAAGACCATTTTGTGCTACCAGTCCTCCGGCCCATACGGTCATGATCACAATTCCGCCGCCTACCACGCATTGTGCAATCCAATGGGAGCGCCATTCGCCCCGCCGAAGCGAATTTTCCACCATAGCAGCCTTGTTTTGACGCTGTGTAAAGGAGCCCAGGAAATGCCCGGTCCGTCCGCTCAACACCAGATCACTCATGCCGAAGATAGCATCGGTCAGCTCCTGATAAGCTTTGCTCCGTTCCTGCTTGAACGTTCGCCGTTTGGCGAGCGAAGCCCACAGTGAGATGGCCGGGGCGATAAAAAGCAGAAATGCACAATACAGCGCCATGAGCAGAGCAAATGTTCCGTCCATCCACCCCAGTGCTGAAATGCCTATTGCATAAATGAGCAATGCCGATAAGGCAGGCAGGACCAGCTTCAAATAGATATTTTGAAGCTGCTCAATATCCTCAGCAAGCAGTCCCAGCAGGTCCCCTGTACGGAATTTGCTGCGGATCATCAGTGCTTGCGGCTCCACTGCCCGATACAGTCTTACCCGCATACGGGACACCAGGCGCAGCGCTGCCTCATGTCCTACCAAGCGCTCCAGGTATTGAATGACCGCTTTACTAAAGCCGAAGGTTCGTACAAGCACTATCGGCACGTACACCATCAATATATTTTCCGGTTTTAACGCCGATCGGGTAATCAGGTGACCGGACGTAAAGAGCAACGCGCCTGCACATCCAATCGCCAGTGCGCCCAAAATCGCCGCCGCCAGAAAAGCCCAGAAATATTGTCTCAAATAAGACACAAACCAGCCTTGACCGCTATTGTCCGTCGCTCTCATATCGTCCGTCCCCTCCTTGCGCTGTTCCTGTAAGTAGCCGGAAATACATTCCCTTCTGGGCAACCAATTGCTCATGCGAGCCCGCTTCTTCCAAACGACCTTGATTCATCACCCAAACACAGTCCATATCCGGCATCCAATGAAGTCGATGGGTTGCGAGAAGCATTTTTTTGTGCTGCAAAACGGACAAAATCGTCTGCTTCAGCTCCCATTCCGTCTCAATATCCAGATGTGCTGTTGGCTCATCCAATAAAATGACCGGACGATTGCTCAGCAAAGCACGCGCCAATGCAATTCGCTGCGCTTGACCTCCGCTCAGCGTCCGTCCTGCTTCACCGATAGGCTCTTCCAGCCCACCTGGAAGTCCATCCACCAGCTCGCGAAGTCCTACCGCGTCAATCGCCCATTCCACCTGATCATTGGATGCCTCCGGCTCATAGAAGCGGATATTATCTGCCAGAGAAGCGCTGAACAGATATGGATGCTGTGGAATATAGGCAATATGCCGCTGCCATTCAGCTTTGGCATCACCGGCCAAAGGGCATCCATTCAGACTCAGCTCGCCCGAAGTCGGGTCGACAAAGCCGCCCAGTAAGCTGAGCAGCGTTGTTTTACCTGCACCGCTGGCTCCGACAATGCCGATCATGTTCATGTGCGGCTCGATGTTTGCAGATACATGGTCAAGCCTCGCGGAGCCGTCCTCATTGAGGAGGCACACATCCGACAGCCTCAGGGTTTCCTGCCCTGTGATGGCTGGACCATTATCTCTGCCGCCATTACCTTCGCCCTTAGCATGAACCTCGTTGTCTCCACTCGTGAATATCTCTGCGGTATGGATATTTCGCTCATCTTTGGTCAGAATAGAGCGCATCGCCCCCCAAGCCTCCTTGCCATCCAGTGAGGCATGATAGTCTGATCCCAGCTGACGAATCGGCATAAAATAATCCGGGGCCAAAATAAGTATCATAAGCGCTGCCTCCAGGCCGACCGATCCACTAATCAGGCGCAGACCCAAGCCTACCGCTACAAAAGCAACCGACAGCATGCTAAAAAAGTCGAGAGCAAACGAGGAAAGAAACGCTACTCGCAGCGTACGCATCGTTGCCGCCCGGTACTGGTCACTGACCTTCCCGACAGTCTCCCCATGCTCTCGACTGCGGCCCAGAAATCGTAAGGTCTGTAGCCCACGCAGCGAATCCGTGAAATGGTGCGATAGCAGACGATAGGAACGCCACTGCTTGTCTGCCTGCTTCCGCGCCGCCAAGCCGAGCAAAATAAAAAAGCCCACCAGGATCGGCATCGTAGTCGTCAAAATGATACCTGAAATGACATCCAATGTGAAAACATATACAAGCACAAGTAAAGTTACAGCCATCATGTCAATCATACGAGGGATGGACAGCTCCAAATACGTGCGAAAACGATCCACACCGTCCAGCGCCAGCGTTACCAGCTTGCCGCTGCCTTCCTTCGCCGCAAAGCCCGGCCCACGCTCGAACAAACGTGCAAGCAGACGCTCCCGCAAGGAAGCGCCTGCTGCTTCGGCGAAACGGCCTGCTGTTCGACGTTGCAGCCAGATCACCGTATGCCTTGCTGCAAAAGCCGCCAAAAACAAAGCCAGTGACGGCCAGGCCATCACCAGCGGATTTTTATTAAATAAAATCGTCACTGCCTTCGCCAAAAAAGTCGCTTGTGCAATCACAGCGGCCCCCTGGAGAAGGGAAAAGGCGGCCAGCAGCAGCATTACCGGCCGAATGCCCTTTAATTCAAACCATGCTTTATCCATTAATATTCCAAATGATCCTTTTCACTAAGACGCTTATGGAAAACAAAGTAGCTCCATGCCTGATAAGCCAATACAAAGGGTAAAAGCGTTGCTGCAACAATCGTCATGGCTTTCAGTGTGTAATGACTGGAGCTTGCATTATAAATCGTCAGATCAAATGCACTGTTGATTGAACTCACCATAAATCTCGGGAACAAGCCGACGAATAATGAAACGAAGGTCAGCAAAATCAAGGCACCCGTCATCCCGAAGGCCCAGCCTTCGCGGCGCTGCTTCAGGAAATACCAGGCCAGCACATAAGCGACCATTCCGACTGCGACCGCCGCATACATAAAGGGACCACGACGTGCGAATACATCGGTTGCAAAATAAGTCCATACCACCATTCCGGCGAGTAAAACACCTAATATCGGCAGGAATTTGGACGCGATCACACGAGCACGATCCCTCACCTCTCCGACCGTCCGCAGAGAAACAAACGTCAGTCCATGCATCAGGCACATCCCGACCACTGTCAGTCCGATCCATACCGTATATCCATTGAACACATCGGAAAATCCGGCTTTTAAATCCATGTTTTGCTGGATAGGTACACCTCTCACCAAAGCTGCAAAAGCCACACCGAACAGCATAGGCGGCAGGAAGCTGCCTATCAGAATGCAAGCATCCCACGTTCCTGTCCACCACTTGCCTTCTGCCTTGCCACGGAATTCAAAGGAAACCCCGCGTAAGATCAAACCTAGCAGAATGAACACAAATACCAGGTAATATCCGCTAAACATGGTCGCATAAAAGTGTGGGAAAGCGGCAAACATCGCACCGGCCGCTGTGATCAGCCATACCTCATTGGCATCCCAGAACGGACCAATCGTATTGATCATCAAGCGTTTTTGCTGGTCGTTACGGGGGACTAAACCTGTAGCCATCCCTACGCCAAAATCGAAGCCCTCCAGAAAGAAAAAGCCTGTAAATAGCACAGCAATCAACAAAAACCATAAATCATTTAGCGACATTGGTGTCACCTCCTTGAGCAAATGGATCATGAATTACCGTATGCTGATGCGGCTCGATATCCGGACCTTTGCGAGCTGTACGAACGAACAGGAATGCCAATACACCTGTCAAAACGACATACAGCGTCGTAAACGCAATCAGTGAGAACAGCACTTCTCCTGCCACAACGGTAGGTGAAACAGAATCCTTCGTTTGAAGCAAACCAAACACAGTCCATGGCTGGCGCCCCATTTCAGTCATAATCCAACCCGCCGTATTCCCAATGAATGGGAGCGATATCCCCCACAGCATAAGACGGAAGAACCACCGATGCGAGCCCTCCAATTTTTTGCGAAAGCTCAGGTAAGCACCGTATAAAGCGAGTGCGATCATGGCACATCCGGCCGCAATCATAATACGGAAGCTCCAGAAGGTAGTGCGTACTGGCGGAATATAATCACCCGGACCGTAGGTTTTTTCATACTGCGCCTGAAGCTCCTTCATACCAGGCACAGAGCCGGAAAACTTACTATACGACAGAAAGCTCAGTGCAAAAGGGACTTTAATTTCAAAGGTATTTTCCTGCTTTTCCGGATCAATACCTGCAATAACCGTCCAAGGCGCCGGGTCGCCACTTTTTCCCCACAAGGCTTCACTGGCAGCCATCTTCATGGGTTGTGTTTTGATCAAATATTGAGCCTGTCCATGACCAAACAAAGGAATAGCAATAGCACTGATTAGTGCAACAACAATACTCAACTTAAAAGAAGGCTTAAAAAAGTCCATATTCTTTTTATGCATCAGCTTCCATGCACTAATACCCGCTACGAGGAAAGCCCCGGTTGCAATGGCAGCAAATATGGTGTGAGGATACTCCCACAAAAGCTGCTCGTTCGTTAACAAAGCAGCGAAATCCTGCATTTCTGCACGTCCATTTTCGATCACATATCCTACGGGACGCTGCATGAATGAATTGGCAGCCAGAATCCACAAAGCCGAGAGCATCGTACCGATGGAAACCAGCCACATACAAGTTAAATGGACACCCTTGGACAACCTTTCCCAACCGAATACCCATAAGCCGATAAAGGTGGATTCCAGAAAAAAGGCAAGCAGCGCTTCAATCGCCAGCGGCGTACCAAATACATCTCCAACAAAACGGGAAAAGTCCGACCAGTTCATCCCGAACTGAAATTCCTGTAAAATCCCGGTGACCACGCCGACTGCAAAGTTGATTAGCAGAAACGTCCCCCAAAATTGAGCCATTTTTTTGTACAAATCATTTTTTTTGATTACATACATGGTCTCCATGATCGCCACCAACAATGACAATCCAATGGAGATCGGCACGTAAACAAAGTGCAGAATCGTCGTTGTCGCAAACTGCATTCGTGCCAATTCTAATACGTCCATGATGTTATTCCTCCCCCTGTACTTCTCCTAAGAACGATTGATAAATGAGTCTCCGAAGCCAATAATCCATCTTTGTGATAATATTCACATTTTTGCATATGAACTGATCATTTTTTAAGAATGGCTTGCCCAGTCACTTTCGCCATTGATTTCATGACCCGACTTCAGAATAACAACATTATATAGAATAGATTTGAATGAAATAGAATCGAAAGTGTGAACATCGTGTCAAAGTTGTGTCGTAACGATGGCGAATTTTTGAAATCAGCCCAAAACCACTAATAAGTGTGACTTTTTCGATTGATCTGCATATTTTCTGCGCAAAAAAATCTCTCGTGCAGATGTCAGAGAACCTTCTTCGACATCTGCACGAGAGACTTTGTAGAGTGCAGCCTAGAGAATCTATTAGCCATCCGTTCCTCCGTTCTTCTGAACCCGATTACGGTAGGAGGAAGGCGACATGCCTGCATACTTTTTGAATTTGCTATGGAAGTAATCAGCATTCGCATACCCCACACGACCTGCTACCTGATGCACCTTAATCCCCTGTGCAAGTAATTCCCTGGCTCGCTCAATCCTTAATTTATCCAGGTAGGCATTAAAAGCCTCGCCGGTATGGCTTTTGAACAGTTTACCTAAATAACCACTGTTGTAGTTGAACATGTCTGCCAATAACTCCAGCCGCAAATTTTCATTATAGTGACTATGTATGAAGTCCAGCATTTGCTTCATAATGATCTCCTTGCCGCCCGAGTCCGTCTGACCTATCCATTGTAATATATGCTCCACCGAGTGATCGACCAGTTCGCCCAATGTAGAATAGGCATATACATCGGTAATCAAGCTGGAATGGTCCTCCAACACCGCTCGGCTCTGATCCTGTCCAGCCACATACTTGTTCAGTGCCAATGTAAATGTCTGGGCAAATGCCGCCTTGATTGCAGCTTCTGTACCATAAGCCTGTGGAAATTGAACAGCCATTTCCTTTAATACACGCAACGCTGCTTCCCGGCTTGCCATATCCAGCGCATAGTAAAGCTTCTCTGCGTAACGCACGGGATCTGCTGTTTTATTGGACGCTTCGTCCATTCCGGTATTCATTGCTTCCAATGGGTGCAGATCACTGGGGAGCATCACTCTCTCCATCCCAAACAGAAAAGTACGCTCCAATAACCTCAGTGCCTGTTCAAAAGAGCGGGAATATCGGTTAATTCCGCCACCGGATCACCGGCTGCCACGTAAATCTCTGTTGCCCACGGCTTCAGCTTTTGCCGCCAGGATGCCAGCATCTGAACAGCGTTTTCCTTCGTTTTGACCGTAGCGGGAAGCAGCAGGCCCGTATAGATTCCGGTCTCAAATACCACACCTCTGCCCTGCTCCCGGTACATCTCCGCCAGATGCTGTTGGCTGCCGCTTGCCGGGCTTGGCGATCCCAGTCAGGTATCCGCAGATCCAGCAGAATGACTTGATAGCTGCCCCAATCCAAAGCAGGCAGCACCTGATGCTGCCCGTGCTGTTTGGCTTGTCGCGTCCATTCATCCAGAGGACTGCCGAATTCTATTGCATCGCGTTTAGCTAAATTCTCTTGAACTGAAAATAGCAGTGCCTCGATCCAATCACGCCCATGATGAGAAGCACCTCCCCACTTGCCGTTTTCTTTTTCGTCCTCAATGCTACGGCGTACCCGTTTCAGCTCTGTTGTCATTTCTTCCTCATCAACAGGCTTCAATAAATAACTATCTACCCCGAAGCCCATGGCTTGCCGGGCATAATCAAAGTCTGCATATCCGCTTAATATGAGAAAATGGAACGGTAACGTTCACCATACATCAACGTTAGACGTTGGTGGACATTACGCAGACCAATACTACTTCCTTCCGGCTCATCCGTTCCCTTGATACGTGCCAGTAAGCTGGCCAGTAAGCTGCTTCCATGCCAATTCCATCATCCGCTACTTTAATGTGCAGCTCCCGCAGTTCCATCGTAATATCCACTTCTTACCGTAACCGGCTCTCCTTGTTTTCAAGGCCATGAATAACTGCGTTCTCCACCAACGGCTGTATGTTTAAAGGAGGAATAGACATGTCCTCAGCCTGTTCTTCCAGATTCACTTCATAGATCAAACGATTTCCGAATCGGAACTGCTGAATTTGCAAATAGGAGCGCACCATATCCAGTTCCTGACGTATCGTCGTTTTACCGCTGCCAATCTCCAGATTCCGTCGCATCAGCTTGCCAAGCAAACGCACCGTCGTTGCAATCTCGGCTTCCCCGTTCAGGTGTGCTTTCATTCGGATCGACTCCAGTGCATTAAACAGGAAGTGGGGATTTATTTGACTGGCCATCATTTTGAGCTTGATGTCCTTTTGTGCCAGCTCGAGCCTGTTATTATGCTCACTCGCTTCATAGACCTGCGTCATGAGTTGGCGGATGCTGCTCACCATATAGTTGAAACGGCGGGATAAATCCCCGATCTCGTCCCTTCCCTCCACACTTGACACCACATGGAAATCGCCTGAGGCTACTTTACCCAATTCATAGCTCAACCGTTGTAGTCGTTTGGTAATAAGCCAGGAAATGATGGTAATTAAAATCAGCGCCATGATCAGTACCGCAAGAACACACAAAGCACCAATCAGGCTGATCCGGTTCGCCCCCTGTACGATATGTTCCGTCGAAAACACCGAAATAATTGTGAATCCAGTCACACTTGAGGTTGGCAGTAGCTCATCTACAATAATGTTCGAGGGCTTTCCGTTTATTTTTGCCTCATATATACCCTTACCCGCACGCTGGACGTCAAAGCCCAAATGCAAATCCGCCAACGTCTGACCCACCGACTGCGGATCAGTTGCTGCAACCACAATCCCGTTGTGATCGGCAATCAGTGTTTCAAACGGCTCCTTGCTCAGCATATGATTCAGCTCCGTCTGACTCAACGCTATCATCAGAACTCCCTTGGTATTGTATTCGGGAAACGGAATTTGCCGCACCAGACTCAAGCGATGGACCGGATTATCCTCCTTATCCTGAATATAAAACCAGTTAATCGCCGTCCCCTCCAAGGCGGCCTGGAACCATTGGCGCTGCTCAGTGCTGGATTCCACAGGAATAAATTCCAGATTATTGACAAGCGTCGGATTGTACGAATAAAACCGAATAGTAGCAATTTCTCGATACTGCTGTGTATACTCATTAAAATCCTTGTATTGATGGTACGCATTCATTAGCTCAACCATGCCCGAATAACGACGGTTCGCCATTTCCTTCAGCCTTTTATCGAACATGAGTCCATTTGAATTATCCGTTGGCACGCGCAGTAAATTTGCAGTCTGGCTCTTGATTTTTTCCACATTGTTTACCGCCTGGGCAATCGCACTGTCCAGTGCCTGCTGACGCAAATAAAAAGTAACACAGCCGCCCACCACCAGCACCGGATTATGACAATTAACACGTAGGAGAAGAGCAGCTTATTCCGCATACGCATATTGTTCATCAGATGCCGTACTCCACGATACATGCCATCCCTCCAGTAAGATAAGCGCTTACATTTTCATGTATACCTCAAATTCCATCACGACGTATATGGTTCCAGTTTAAAGCTTCGCAACATGTATATCCATATTTTCTTGCAAATTAAAAATGTGGCGAACGAAGTCACCACACTTTACGGATCATGAACTATTTACGCGCAAAAGGTTCAATATGCACTCCCTGCGGAAGCTTATGCGGATCTTCCGGGTTGATGCGGTCATAGAACATAATACCGTCCAAATGGTCCATTTCATGCTGTACTACAATCGCTGCATAACCTTTGAAGGTCAATAGTTCCTGGGTTCCATCCGGCAAATAGGCCTTAACGCGAATTTTTTCATAACGCGGAACATATCCGGCTATGTAACGATCCACTGACAAGCATCCTTCACCCTGTTCCAAATAAATCATGGATGTGGAGTGGCTGACCAGCTTCGGATTAAACAGCGCATACTCTATCGTTTGGTCTCCATCCTCATAATAGATAGCGCACATTCTTTTATTCAGACCTACCTGGTTAGCGGACAGCCCTACACCCGGGCGCAGCTCATAGCGGGTGGCCAGTTCTTCATTTTGGCTATTTTTCAGATAATCCAGCATCCATTGCATCTGTTGCAGGTCCTCTTCAGACAGCGGCAAGCATACCGGATCAACCTTCGTACGCAAAATTGGTTCCCCTTCACGCACGATATCCTTGGTAAGAAGCATGTCTATAGATTGATTGCTCATTTGTCAGCCTCGATTCATTTAAATAAATATATGATCATATGATGTACTGCAAAAGCCGGGAAATTCCCCGGTTTTCCGCAAGTTTTGTCCCATAAATTATATCTATCTATGAAATGAATTGTCAAAATAAAGCGGTAGGAGAGAGATTGGCGCAATAGCGGTCGCTACGCGGACGGATCATTCTTCCGATTGCTGTTGCCCCCGGATTTCCCGATTAAAATTTTCAAGGTAGAACTCCGGGGGCAAAGGCAAACGCTGACGCTTCTTCAGAACGATTCCGCCCTCTCCGCTGCTGTATTCGTTACACGATCATATTAACACTTGTATTGAAAATTTATTGTCAACTTACTTCTCTAAGCTATAGTTCGTATCTTTTTTTCTGAAATTCTAGCCATTAAATATTCATGAGCTTAATTGTTCACCAGCTTAACTAAATAATTTATATCACTTGTTTATGATAAAATACTATTTTTTTCTTGTTGCACAAATTTTTTATATAGACACTTCTTTTGAAAGTAAACCTGTGAAGCCTAGAAAGAAGCAATTTGAAGAATTATATAAACGGGATACAGTGCGGTTAGAAAATGATTTTAAAAAAAGCTTTGATGAGGAAGGCGCAGAAGGGAAAAAGGAAAAAAAAGAGGGAACTCGCATTATTAATGAGGCTCTTAGAATGTACTTTAAGGAAAATTGATATTTAATTTATGTAAAAGGCTCCCCAGAGTTTATTTAACTTGGAGGAAGCCTTTTCTGTTTCAGATCCTCCTGAGGCATATCCCCCTGAAACATCATTTGGAGTAATAACATGTTCTTCCTTTATTTTCGCGTTTGTAAGATCTATTGTTGACTGGATTACGGAACCATCAGGAAATGTGGTTCTTTGTATTTTCAAACCATCTGATGATTCTATTTCACTTGTAATACCAGTACCTTTTTTTTCTGGATTGTCAGAATCAGGAAGTTCACCTGCTTTAATCTTTTCTATTAGACTTTGTTGTACCTCTTTAGAAAGACCCAAATCATTTAAATGATCAGATATCTTATCTAAATCCTGACTTGAAGATGTAACAGAAGGGACCCCACTTGCAAAACTAACGGGTGCCACTGAAAGTAAAAGAGAAGCGGACAATATTGCAGATGCTAACTTTTTTCATGTTCTTCCTCCTCTAATATGGTATGATGCTATTGAAAATTAACATATTATAGCTTTATATGTCAAATATTATTAAAATTGGAGGTAATCTCTATGTTCGATGAATTATTTTTTCATGAAATGTCTCTACTTTTTCTCTTAGGAAGTGAAATACTGCTCTTAATTTTTGCGCTTATTTTTATCATTAACATTTTTAAAAAAAACAAAGCTATGCATCAATTAGATGAGATTTTAGCAGAAACAACCCAACTAACAAAATCGAAGTAAGGAGAGGATTCTAATAGGGACCTGGACTATATCTGTAACCATAATCTACTGGTTCTGCTTTATTCATATTTTTATATGTTCATGTGCGTTGATCTACCTCTTTAAAATAAGAAAAACAAATAAATTATTCCAAAGAAAAATAGAATTGCTCAGTAAGCATATAGAAATACTAAAAGAGCAGATAGACAAAAAATATTAAGTTGCCAGAGAGGTTATAATTTCCCGTTTAATTACATTTACTTTGCGGGTAGTGTCAGCTTCGCTGGTACTACCCATATATCATTGTAACCTCATATTCATACAAAAAAGAGTTGTAGATTTCTGTCAACAACATCAAATTAAAAATGTCTACGTAAACGTAGTTAATTACGTTTACGTAGACATTTTTAAAATCCAATATACCGTGATTAAGATTCATTAAAATGAAAACCCAAATGTTTACAATTACATTTATGTAAACATTTTTCCAATCATCTTCTTGTTTCTTTGATTATTATACATTTTTTCACATCACGTCTATAAGAGCACCAAGCTAAAACCCTCCTATACCACAAAGGGTCAGGAGGTTTTTTTAGAGTTTCCGTACGTTCAAAGCGACATTTCAATAATAATATTGCCTACCTTTAAGACAGCTGCTCCAGTGCGTCAGGTGCATCGTTAAACAGCCTCGCTTTGGGATTTGGCTGAGTCCAGGTATTATAATATTGCGAATTTTTTCCATAAGAATTATCAATGACTACATGCGGCATATCGAGCAGACAGGCCAGAATATGACCGTGCAGCCGTGAGGTGCGAACCTCGCGGTAAGAACTGAACAGCGTGACCGCCTTGTTCATAAGATGGTCAGTGTACTTGTACCAGAATGTACGCGTTGGCAACGGTCCACCGATCCTTTTGTTCAAACGGTAAAACTTCTGAAAGTAGACAATTCCCTTTACCTCCAGCGGAGTGAACAAAGTATCCCAATCCAGACGATGGGCTGCATCGGCCTCGTCGTCGAATTTTTTTTGTCCCCCTACCGTTTCAATATCCGTACGCAGGAAGTACAGTACATCCTTCACTGTTACTGTAGTCGGCTTTAACGGCCAGAGCTGGTGCGCCATATCAGGACATAACGTGATATGGCATTGATTCAGTTTGTCCTTGGCCCACTGATAAGAGCGTGTATCCCGCACAAACATATGTAGATCGGGGTGGGCGTTGAACAGAGCAGCGACCTCATTGGCCTTCTGTTCAGACTGAAAATGGATTGTCTGCGGCATGATTACAATCCGGTGATTAGGAAAATCCCGCACGATACGTTCTCGTAAGTTTTGATGATTTAAATACAGATCGCCGAAATTACCGCCGCCGTGGCATACGATAATCCAGTCGCCCGGAATGTGGAGCTGATCGGGAATGTCCATAGCGCTGTAACGGGCACGGACATGAATGCCGTTATCCTTGAAGAACGCCTCGGTGCCTTTCATGATGAGTACATCTCCACCGTTATTATAAACGGGATAATCGACATAAATGATATTCGAACCTTGAGGGACTACGTCGAGAATGACGCTCAGCTTATTTTTCAGTTTAGCCATGGGATGCGAATTCGGCATTTTTCAGTTCTCCCTTCCTGCGCTTCTTTTGTATAGTCTGAATGACAAACGTGATGTCACTTTTATCAAAAATGATCCGTGATAGCGGAACATTGAAAAACATAGGGAACGAAAACAATGAGAATGCCAACCGCACACAAGCACCTACGAGCAAAGCAATGGCGATGCCGTCCAGACCGAAAATCGGTGTACAAATAAAAAACAATCCGACGGTGATCGCATAGGCTACAAGTTGTCGGAACAATACAAGCCCCGGACGCCCCAGCGCGTTGAAGGCTGAAGCCAGAATCCATGAACCGCCACCGATAATACATTCCAGTGACAGCAGGTAGAACGTTAGCGACGCTTCCAGAAAAGCCGGCCCGTACAGCAAACCCAACATATATCGTCCAATGAAGAGGGCAGGTACGATGACGATCAACATGGCGGCCATCGAGATGCGGAAGGCACGGCCGACCGTTTCGACAATCTTGCTGTGCTCCATCCCGGTTACCTTGGGAAAAGTGACGTTCGTGACAGCGTTTTGCACCACATTGAATACGCGCGACAAGGCGTAAACAACAGAATATAAGCCGAAAGCTTTGGGAGACAGCAGCGCCACAATCACAATTTTGTCTGTTTGTGTCGACAGGGTCCCCATCAACTCCATCCCGTAGACTCTTGCCCCATAGCTATAATAAGGGCGAAGCACCTGGCGACGGGTAAACGGACGAAAAGCACGCAAATTCATATGCTTGCGCAAACGGAGGAACGCCCACACCAACGCAAGGAAACTCGCGACAAAATTCACAGCCCCTGCCAGCTGCACATTGAGCAAGCCCATCAACCACAGGGTCACCAGCCCGATGAAGTTCAGCAACGGGTAGTAAAACAACAAGCCGTTGTAGACGCTAAAGCGATCGAGCCCTTGCGACAGAGCCGTCGTCAGTGCTGTAAGCACCGCGAGCGGTACCGCTGCCGCACAATAGAGCTGAGACAGCTGGATAATATCCGCACCATAGCCATTCAGCCACATGGGCATGCATATCCAGGCCACAGCCCCTGCCAACAAGCTGGCAGGCAACTGAATCCACAGCGACAGCGACAGCAATTCTTCTGTCGTACCTGTTTTTTTCTTAATATTATAAATGAGTGACGTTGGCAAACCGAAGCTCAATACGCTGCCGATCAGCGTTGGCCAAAACAGAACCGCTGCCAGCTCCCCTTTCCCCTCTACTCCGAGCATACGCGCGGTCAGAATAGAAGTCAGAGTTGTAACGATCAGTATAAAAAAATTGTTAAAGCTCGTACGCATGATCGTTTTGGCAAGACTGTCACCCGTGAATACTTTCCTTGCTGCTGTCCATGTGCTCATGTCACGTCCAACTCCCATTCCTTATTAAGCCTTTTTTCCGCTCACATCGCGCCTTTCGCCGCACCTCCATTAACCTGCCATTTTTTTGGAATGGCGTTCAGATAGCCGCCCTCCGCCAAGAGGCTCCTCCTGACTTGAAAAAATCGCCTTTAGCGCTCTTTTGTAGCCTTGAATGGCAGCATGGTTTTTCCGGGGCTTCTCTCTCAAAATCTGATACAGTGTCGTCCAGTACAACGCTGCATAACCAATCGGTCCGGAACGCTCGTCCCGCAGCAGATGAATATGATTCATCACCCGCATATAAGTGACCTGCTCCATATTGTCGCGCGAGGACGGCGATTCGTGATGAAGCAACGTGAGCGCTGGATTGATGTACAATGGGCCGCTTTTCATCGCGATACGCGAAAGCAACAGATCCTCTCCTACGCTATAGCTTTGCAGCCAGGGTACGGGCTCCAGACCACGAATGGCCTCTCGGCGAAATGACATATTACACCCATGGAAAAACTCGGTTTTGAACGTCCTTTTCGCCTTGTGCCAGTTGTACATTGAGCCGGACTGACGGCTGAGGGACAACCTGCCTTTGGACCAAGACTGCTGGAATGACAGCAGACAACGAATCGTCCCCATGAAGCTGTTGCTCATTCCCTCTGCAATGCCGCCAATACCAGCGGCTTGCGGATAAGCTTCATAGGTACTCATTAACTCAGTCAAATAGTTGTTCGGCAACTCTACATCATCGTCAAGGAACAAAATAATGTCACCCTGCGCAAGCTCAACCGTCTTCACACGCGATAACCATAAGCCCGGCTGCTCCTTGCGATGATATCGGTAGGTAATACCCGCTCTGCCCAACTGACGCTCATAACGCTCCAGCACATGCTTCGGCAGTTCTCCATCGTCGATAACCCACAGCTCGGTTTCACATCCCTCCGGTGCTCCGCCAATCGCAATTGAATTGATGCATCGGGTCAGATCGTCAATCCGATTTCGGGTACACAGGGCAATGGACAAGCTTAACATCATACTCCCCCTTTATCCTGTAAATGTCTGTAGAACAGATTACTGAACCGCCGGGCCTAAATACTCGTTGTATTTTTGCTTGCGCGGATTCAGAATGAACAACACCCCCTGCATGTATCCGTCTGCGGCATTAAAATTGCGGCGCAGCGTTTCTTTGAGCATCAAGTAGGATAAGGTCCATAAAAGGGCTCCATACTGGATGGCTCCCGCCTTTTTCAGAGCGAGAAAATAATAGTGGTTGATCGCTGTAGCCTTGGCTACCTTGCCCGCCTTATCACGCGAGCTTGGAGATTCGTGATGGATGATGGTTAAGTCGGGATTTATAACGAGCTTGCCGTAACGACTCGCCAACTGACACATATACAGATCGTCAGCCACAGCATAGCTGGTCATCCACGGGTAGGGCTTCATATCCCGAAGCGCATCTTTTCGGAATGACATATTGCAGCCATGAAAAAATTCGGTGTCAAATATCTCCGTTGCTTCGTTCCAACGCAGTAACGAACCTGCCAGACTGCTGGGTGAAAGTTTGCCGAGGGATGGAGACATCTGAAATGTCAAAACGCCCAGCAGCTTTCCTGCCCGGCTCGAATGTAGTCCCTTTGCAATCCCTCCAACACCCACAATCGTTTCATCCTGGTCATAGGTATCGAGCAAGCGCCGGATATAGAGTTGATCGTCCAGTTCAGCATCATCGTCAAAATACAGCACAATCTCATACCGCACGAGAGACAAGGCTTCATAGCGGGATAGCCAAACACCGGGACGAGTTTTTTTATGATACTTGAGCACGCCTTGGGGCAAGCCGGAAACCATGTCACGATACTGCTCGACTTGTTGGCCGGAAATATCACCGTCATCAACAATCAGCAGTTCTACAGCCGTATGCTCCAGCTGCTGCTGTGCTGCAATAGACTGTATACAGCGTGTCAGGTCTTCGATCCGGTTGCGGGTACAAATGATGATGGAGACATCGGACATGCCATTACCTCCTGTGTGTGTATCCAAAGCTTTGGAAGGGATATTTAAAGTTTTTCCAATTGCTGGATTATATATGTTTATTGTATCTTTGACAGCGTTTGAGTGTATATACCTCTTTTGTATACTTTTTGAGTCTCCAAAAGGGTAGACTATACTCGAAAAAGGGCAAAAAAAAGAGGATCGGCTTCTAATGCCAATCCTGATCTAACCTTGAAAGTCCAGAAACAACGTCGCATTTACATACCGGCGTGCCATGGACAAAAAATAACTGTTTTGCACCGATACCGCTGCTACCAGCAATGTATTACGTACCGCCTCACGCTGGCTGGAGTTCAAATACGGTAAACGACGGGTGTATTGATCAGCTGCCTGAATCAGCAGTTCCTCTGTGGCACCTTCCTGACGCTGCTGTCCTGTAGTAAAATTCCCGTTTTCTTTTGCATGCCCGACCCCTGTCACATCCAGCAGTTGATCTCCGTTCGCATCCAGCTCCTCAAACAAGGTTGAATACGCAGCGTACAAATCCACTGGCTGGATCAGATCATCTGCATCATCTTCAGGCTGTTGGAACAGGATATGAAATAGCTGTCGGATGGATTCAAAATCAAGGCATGATTTTAAATCCTCCACAATGAGCAAAATAGCTGCCTGGTTAACCGAGTATTTTTTGCCGATCTTAGGGGCGCCGAGAAATTCCTTGAAATCACGTTTGACCCAATTTTGCATGGAGGCCAGTGAAACATGGCTATATTCGACCAATTGACCTAGCGAAACGATCTCCTGGAGCGAAAAGGCGGCACTGTGCTTGCCCTTGATGATTTTATCCAACACAGGCGTCACTTCTGTGTACAAAAATGCTGGCATCGTGCTGCCGGAACGGTCCAGTTGACTATGAGTCCGTCTCCAGGCATCCTGAAGAACAGCCAAAGGCTGCAATTCGCGGCGACCTTCCATGGCCAGCAGCAAATGGGCCATATCACGGCGAGTGAGGGTAAAAGACTCCATCTGCTTTCCTCCCTTTAAACCATTTCAAGTTCATTTGAACCCATCATACGCCCTCGAACTAGGCTTGTAAAGCAAAGCAATGTGCCGTGCGGGTTCTATAATGCCTTGTTTTCTGATCAAATTGGAGGTAGGTGACCCGCCACACTTCCATATGAACCTTGTATATTTTCTTTTAAGTTCTTAAAATAAGTTCAAGTGAACTTAAAATGGAGTTCCTTAAAAATTTGAACGAAAAAGGGATGAGTGAAAATTATATGGGTATAGGTGTCAGTCTATTTTTGTTTGCGGTGTTGATTTTATTTAGTGCTTTCTTCGTGGCTACCGAGTTTGCGATTATTAAAATCCGTTCCAGCCGGGTTGATCAGCTGGTAGTGGAAAACCGTAAAAATGCACTGGCGTTACAAAAGGTCGTCAATAATCTGGACGGCTACTTGTCCGCCTGTCAGCTTGGTATTACGATTACAGCCCTGGGACTCGGCTGGCTCGGTGAACCGACCGTGGTCAAATTGCTGGAGCCTCTCTTTCAACAGCTCAACATCAATGGGGATTTTTCACATATCCTGGCCTTTATTATTTCATTTGTCATTGTAACTTACCTGCACGTGGTGATCGGTGAACTGGCTCCCAAAACATTGGCTATCCGCAAAGCGGAAGCAATCAGCCTCTTAACCTCTCCCGTTATCGTGTGGTTTAATCGGATTATGTATCCGTTTATCTGGCTCCTTAACGGCTCTGCCAACCGTCTGGTTCGTCTGTTCGGTCTTCAACCGGCAAGCGAACACGAAGAAGCGCATTCTCAGGAAGAAATTCAAATCATTTTGTCCGAAAGCGTGGAAAGTGGTAAGATCAATAACACCGAATATGGCTACGTGAATCGGATCTTTGCTTTTGACGAGACCGTTGCCAAAGAAATTATGGTACCACGTACAGATATGGTATGCTTGTTTACGAATCGCTCGCTGAAAGAAAACATGCTGACTATTCATGAAGAGCAGTATACCCGTTTTCCAGTGGCGACAGATAGCAAGGATCAGATCATCGGTATGATTAATACCAAGCAGCTGTTCCTTCAGTATGATCGCAACCAGGAGCTTGATTTCAATAGTTTGATTCAGCCGATCCTGACCGTTCCGGAAGTTATACCCGTTAACACGCTGCTGAAACGCATGCAGAAGGAGCAGGTCCATATTGCTCTTCTCGTCGATGAATACGGCGGAACCTCCGGTCTCATTACTATTGAGGACATTTTGGAGGAAATTGTTGGCGAAATCCGAGACGAATTTGATAAGGATGAACGGAAGGAAATCGAGAAACTGACGGAGAACAGTTATTTGATGGATGGTAAAGTACTGCTTTCCGAGCTGAGTGATTTGACTGGCTTGACATTGGACGATGAAGACGTGGATACTGTCGGAGGGTGGGTGTATAGCCGGGTTCCGGAACCAAGACAGGGCAAGGAATTCATAGAAGATGATGTAAAATTTATCATTCGTGAAATGGGTAAAAATCGTATTCGTCGGGTGGAAATTATTTTACACCAGAAATCCCCGATATCGGAATTAGAAACGGAATCGGACTCTTCTTCCCGGGAGTGAACCGTTGTGACCTGAGCGACCTGTATTTTGCACTTGCCACTAGCGTTCACTCCTACTGAAATGACATATTTTTAGGGCAAATGACTCAGGTCGTTTGCCCTGCACGCGTGTAAGGAGGAACTAGTAAAGTGGATATTTTATCATCTATTATTATGGGAATTATTGAAGGGCTGACAGAGTTTTTGCCGGTCTCTTCGACGGGTCACATGATCCTGACGGCTGATCTTCTCGGGCTAAACACAGAGAATGATACGGTCAAAACGTTTGAGGTTATCGTGCAATTAGGTGCTGTGCTGGCAGTTGTGGTATTGTATTGGCGCAGATTTCTGAGCCTGTTTGATTTCAGACGCAGAATCTCAACCCAGCCACGTCTAAATCTGCTGCATATTATTTTAGCCATGATTCCTGCGGGGTTGATTGGCGTACTGTTCCGTGATGTAATCAAGCAATACCTGTTTGGTCCTGAGACCGTTTTGTACAGCTTGGTTATCGGGGGCCTGCTGATGATCGCCGCTGAGAAATTTCATCCCCCCATTAAATCGCAAACCATTGATGAAATTACGTATAAACAAGCATTTACGATTGGTTTGTTTCAGGTTCTGGCGCTATGGCCAGGCTTCTCCCGTTCAGGCTCAACCATGTCCGGGGGCCTATTTGCACGTGTAAGTCATACGGCAGCTGCGGAATTTACATTCCTGGTGTCCGTTCCGGTTATGCTGGGCGCCTCGGGCATTGATATGATTAAAAGTATGGATCATCTGTCTATGAGCGATTTTCCGGTATTCGCGGCCGGCTTTATTACCGCCTTTATCGTCGGGATGCTGGCAATCAAAACATTCCTCGGTCTGCTCAAACGCTTGAGCCTGACTTCATTCGCCATCTATCGTTTCGTACTGGCGGCTGTGTTCTTTTTCATTATTTTGTAAGCCTTTGTTTGTTGCTTTATAACCAAAAAGGGATATCCGCACGGCATGAACCATCTGCCCTCGGATATCCCTTTTTTGACCATACTGAAACCATATCTACTGAAATGATAAATAACCTCATTCCATTCTTGAATCTGCGTTCAGATTATTGTTTGGATTCCAGTGTAGTCAGGTACTCAGAAACTTGAGCTGGCGTTTTGGCAAATTTGCTGTGCAAATGGGCAATTTTTTCACCGTTGCGGAAAACGAGCAGGCTTGGAATGCCTCGTACCTGATTTTCCTCGGCAATCGGCTGGAATTTCTCGGCGTCAAGCGCAAAGAAACGCTTATCTGCGTTTTCCGCGATAATGCCGTCCATGAATTTATCCAGTGTCTTGCAATCCGGACACCAGGTTGTATCAAATTTTACGACGGTCAGGCCGTCACCATTAATCAAATCCTGATATTGCTGCTGTGATTCAATGCGTTCCATGGGTATTTCCCTCCTAGGGTATATTTATGAACGTCTCCATACTCAAGTACGGATGATAAACCTGAGCTTATTCTTATATTGTAATGATTCTTTCATATATTGCAACTGCAGCGAGTACACGTTAGCATATCAGCGGTACTGCGCATCATAACGATTGGCCCGGCTTATTTGCTGTAGCGCCTGCCGTTCTTGTTGGGTTAAGGGCGGGATCTTCGCTGCTGCGGTATTATGCTCCAATTGCCGCAATGAGCTTGCACCCGGGATGACAGCAGCGACAGCTGGATGAGACAGGCTGTAACGGATAGCGGTCTGCTCCATGCTGCAATCTGCCCCTGCGAATGCCCTTAATTGCTTTCGTACATCCAGCAGCTCAGCTTCTTCATAGTCCAGATATCCCTTCGCTGCCTTTCCTTCCCCTCCATCGGCCAATACGCCGCTGGCGACAGGCCCGCGTGCAATCACACTAATTCCCCGCTCCTGAAGCAACGGCAGCACCTCTTCCTCTGCACGCCGATCCAGCAAACTATACTGATTCATCACACTGACGATATTTGAGCGTTTGACATATTCCCGAATGACGTGAGGACGAATCGAAGAAATACCATAATAACGGATGACGCCTTCTCTCTTGAGCTGTTCAAAAGCCTCAATCGTCTCGTCGATAGGATCATCTATCGTTCCTCCGTGAAGCTGATACAGGTCGATATAATCCGTTCCAAGGCGGCGCAGACTCTCTTTGACTGCAGACAGAATGTATGGCTTGGACGTGTCCCATCCCCAGCCCTCTTGTCCCGGTAGACGCCGATTGCCAACCTTGGTTGCCAGGATGACATCCTGCCGTCGCCCGCGGATCGCTGCGCCCACAATTTCCTCATTACGCCCATGATGGTACAAATCGGCTGTATCCAGCAGGTTTACGCCCCTGTCTAACGCTTCATGTATCAGGTAGACCCCTTGCTGCTCCTCCGTACCAATCGACATACATCCCAAGCCAATCTCGCCCACCAGTAATTCCGAAGATCCCAGACGGTTTTTTTTCATTTATGTTCCCCCTTGCGTCTATTTTTGTGTAACATCAAGTATGAATTCTCTTTATTATACGTATTCAAGTGCCCTGAACCAAACTTGAACCTAGCCTATCCAGACAAAACACGAGTTTCAGTCAGTATAAAAATAAACGCCAAAGGATCGAGATATCACAAATATAAAAGCTTTATCCAAGCAACCACTCAACAGCTTTGGGAAATTGGCGCCGAAAGTGGTTTATGTTATGAACTGCTCCCTTATCCTTTACCAACCGTACCTCACGCTCCGTCAAACCATAGGCAAGCAGTGTATCACATACCTGGAGCGTCAGCGGAACCATATCTTTTTGTACATTCGTTTTCCCTTCACCTTCACAGGTGCCGACAGATACATAAAAGCGGTGTATTCCAGCCGTTACAGCGGCATTAGATGCTGACTGCACGTACTCAATCATACCCGGATACCAGTAGGAGCCTGAAATCGAGCCGATGCGTCCAAACACGTCCGCATATCGAAAAGCGGCATACATGGAAATCAGTCCACCCAGCGAGGCGCCGATGATTCCTGTATGCTTCGGTCCGGTTTGAACCGGATATCCCGCCTCAACGTGTGGCATTATTTGGGTAACCATAAATTCCAGATAAGCATCGCCGCCCCCGCCAAAAGCAGGTCTTCCTTCTACTAAAGCTGCCGCCTGCCAAGGTGTATAGTCATCCAGCCGATTTACTGGCTGAATGCCCACCAGTACTACACGGGGCAGCTCCCCCGTAGCAAAACACCGCTCCAGCTCATCCAGGCTGCCTAGAAATAATGAACTGCCATCCTGTACATATAGTACAGGACACAGCTCATTGTCGATCACGGAGACGGGAGGCGTATAGATGTGGACAAGATACTCATCTAGTAAAACTTCATCTATATGCCCTTTCATTTCAACGCAGCGTCAATTTCCTTGATCATTTCAGATACGGATTCCAGACCATTACCTGACAGGTACCAGTAGTTAGGATCAAGGTATACAATAAACACGAAAGCAGCAATCAACACAAGCGCGGCAGCGGCTAATATGCCAATTTTTAATTTAGGATTCATAAGCCCTTCTCCTCAGCAGCAAATACAAGAACAACGCGCTCCCGATCACACCAACCGTAAGCCCTACAGAAATTTCATACGGATAAATAATCACCCGTCCCAAAATATCGCAAAACAGCACAAAGACGGCGCCCAGGATCGCTGTATGAGCCAGGATTTTTTTTAGATTATCCCCCATATACATACTGACGAGATTAGGTACAACCAGTCCCAAAAAGGGAATCGTCCCGACCGTTAAGATGACAACAGAGGAAACCAAAGCCACGATCACCAAACCGACATTGACGGTGCGCTTGTAATGTACGCCCAAATTGGCCGCAAAATCCTCACCCATGCCTGCAATTGTAAAACGATTCGCATATATGTACGCCAACGCAACCAAAGGAACACTAAGATACAGCATCTCGTAGCGTCCGCTCATGATCAGTGAAAAATCACCCTGCATCCACGAAGAAATGCTCTGGATCAGATTGTATTTATAAGCAAAGAAGGTCGTCACTGAATTCAAAATGCCTCCGAACATCAAACCAACCAACGGGATAAATACCGGGTCCTTGAAACGGATTTTATCCAGTATCTTCATGAAAATCAGTGTCCCCGCCAGGGCAAATCCGAAAGCCGCCAGCATCTTCGTCCAAAATCCAGCCGCTCCAAATACCATAATTGCAGTCAAGACACCCAAGCGTGCAGCATCCATCGTTCCTGCGGTAGTAGGCGATACAAATCGGTTCTGGGTAAGGTGCTGCATGATAAGTCCACAGATACTCATACTCGCTCCAGCGATAATAATGCTAACCAAACGTGGAAGCCTGCTAATTAGGAGCACCTGCGCCTGATCATCGGTAAGGTGGAACAAATCAAGTGGAGTGACATCATGAACACCGATAAAAACCGAGGCAAAGCCCAGTAGCAGAAAAGCCAGTATTAAATAACGCAATTTCTTCATGTTCTAACCAAGGGAGCCTGTTCTCCATAAACCTGTACCAAGCTTCGGCCCTGTCCTCCCTTCAATAATGATAATCATTATCAAAATAAACTAGCATAAATTATATCAGTGATATTGTATCTGTCAAATTTTTTGCAATGACGGATTGTCAAGCCAAGTGCGACAGTTCCTGTGTGAAAGATTCGTGAGCGGTTTTCCACCCCAGGCATTTTCGGGGGCGATGGTTGATTAAATCTAGCGAGCGCTCCAATGCCACATCGGATACTTGGGCAAAGTCTGTGCCTTTAGGAAAGAACTCTCGAAGCAAACCGTTCGCATTCTCATTCGATCCTCTTTGCCAGGAAGAGTATGGGTCAGCAAAGTAGATCTGCACGCCATGTGTGGTTTCCAGGTTCGCGTAACAGGCGAACTCTTTGCCTCGATCTGCAGTTGCTGTTTGAAACACCCCAACAGGGTACTGAGAAGCCGCTACGCCAAAGGCAATCTCCATCGACAATGCCGTTCGATCGGGCATTTGAATCGCGGTGTACAAACGGGTTTTCCGTTCAATGAAGGTTGCCACACAGCCTTTGCTTTTCCCACGACCAGACACCACCGTATCTAGCTCCCAGTGTCCAAAGGTGTCCCGGGAACGGATCTCCTTGGGGCGTTCGGAAATCGACTTACCCACGGCAAACTTCCCTCGTTTTTCAGCAGGCTGTTGCCGTTTACCTTTGTGCCGTAGCACCTTCACGTCCGCTTGGGCAAGGCGGCCTGCATAGAGCCAGCGATAGATGGTTTTGCAGCACACGGTGGGCTGGCCTTCTGCTCTAAAACGCTCCACGATCTGCTCAGGTGACCATGTCGCATGCAACTTCTCTTCGAGCTCTACCGCTTGTTCCTCTGTCCATTTGCCTTGGGGTACAGAGGCTCTACGGCGCTGCTCGTAAGCATGTTGGGAGCGCTGTGCATCGTAGGGCTCTAGCTCAGCATTCCGACGAATTTCCCGGCAAATGGTCGCATGATGTCGCCCCAGCTCCTCAGCGATGGCTCTTGAACTTTTCCCTTGCTGGTGCAGGATTTCTAGCTTGCTTCGTTCGATTATGCTAAGATGTGAGTAGCTCATGGTGGATTCTCCTTGTGTGAATGTGGGTGTAGGAACTTTCATTCTACACGAATCCGGCCATGGGCCCTTTTTTATTTATTTCCAGCAGGTGTCGCACTTCATATTACAATCCGTCCAATGAATAAACCATGTCAAAAAAGGTGCTAGCAAAACCTGAATAGTCTGAAGAGCGAATGAGCAGATAAGAGCAATATCCTGTAAAATAGAGGTGGAAGATTTGAGGCCCCTCTTTTCCATTTTTACTGTAAGCAGTTCTTGGAATTCGGGATTCATTAACTTGATAATCAAAAAAACAGGAGGAACATGATGAATCACATACTAATCGTCGAGGACGATATCGCCTTGAGTAACGGTATTGTTCTTGCTCTTAAAGAACCTAACAACGTATTTGTGCAAACGTATGACATAGCTGCTGCAAAAGAACAATTGAACGTCACTGCCTTTGACCTAATGATTCTTGATGTAAATTTGCCGGATGGAAGTGGACTCGACCTTTTAACCCATATACGAAAAAAAACAACTATACCCGTCATCGTCCTGACTGCGAATGATATGGAAACAGATGTCGTCACTGGTTTTGAACTGGGGGCTGACGACTATATCACAAAGCCTTTCAGTCTTATGGTACTGAGAGCAAGAGTCGGCGTTCAGCTAAAGAAATCCAGATACTCGCTTGCAGACTCCATTCAGCTCGACAATTTTTCCTTTTCATTCGAGAGGATGGAATTTATTAAGAATGGTACGCCCATTGAACTAAGTAAAACTGAACAAAAATTGTTGCGCATCCTAATCAACAATCGAGGAAATACCGTTTCGCGCGATCATTTGATAGACAGCATCTGGACTGACGGAGCTGAGTATGTAGGTGAAAATGCCTTGTCGGTTACGATAAAAAGGTTGCGGGATAAATTGGAGGATCATCCCTCCTCCCCACAATATATTAAAACGGTGTATGGGCTGGGCTATACATGGGCGATAAAATAAGATGACAACACTCCTATATATAGGTATTGGAATTGGCGTCGCTGCTGTATGCACTGCTGTGGTTGCTATTATGCTGTATCGCAGGAGCGTCCAAAGAACAATGAAAACTATTGAGAACATGCTGGATGCCGCGATAAATGGCAGCTTCTCAGAAGATGTCTTTGATGAATCCGTTCTCTCTGCAATAGAAGCGAAATTTGCCAAATTTCTTTCTATTTGCTCCGTGTCTTCCGAAAAACTGCTTGCCGAAAAGAATAAAATAAATGAGCTGATTTCCGATATTTCACATCAAACGAAAACACCAGTGGCCAACATCCTGCTTTATTCCCAACTACTTAGCGAATACGAACTACCGCAGGATACCTCCACTTGTGTGAAAGCTTTATCTGCACAGGCCGAAAAGCTTAACTTTCTGATTCATGCATTAGTGAAAACTTCACGGCTTGAAACGGGAATTATCACAGTATCGCCAAGGCGGGAATCTGTTCAAAAGCTCCTTAATGCTGCATTGGAGCAAATAACGCCAAAAGCAGATGCCAAAGGGATTTCAGTTGTTATGGAGGATACCTCTATTCATGCTAATTTTGACCTAAAGTGGACGATTGAAGCTGTCTATAACATTATGGATAACGCTATAAAATATACAGAGACAGGCGGAAGAATGACTATAAAAGTGATGGCATACGAATTGTTTTGCCGAATTGATATTACCGACAGTGGTATAGGGATTGCAGAAGAAGAGCAAGGTAAAATCTTTACCCGCTTCTATCGCTCTCCCACTGTTAACACGAAGGAGGGTGTCGGGATTGGACTGTTTTTAGCTAGAGAAATTATCGCTGCGGCGGGTGGTTACATCAAGGTACGTTCACACGACGGCTGTGGCTCTACCTTCTCTATTTTTCTTTCTATGGATACTTAATCCTTTCAGTATTGTTAGATTCCAGAAAGATTGTAGAAAGATTAGTGTGTTAGTGTCTGTACTGTAGATGACTACGGTCCAGACATTTTTTTGTGAAGGAGAACGTATATGGCTCTGTTAAGAACACAGGAATTGAAAAAGTATTATGGTAACGGGGATACTGCTGTTCATGCCCTAGATGGAGTTAACCTGGAGGTGGAATCCGGAGAGTTTGTGGCCATTGTCGGTACATCCGGGAGCGGCAAATCTACCCTTCTCCATATGCTGGGTGGACTTGATCGTCCAACCAGTGGAAACGTTACGATTGACGGCAAGGATATTTCTACATTGAAGGACGAAGAATTGACCATTTTCCGCAGACGAAAGATTGGCTTTGTTTTTCAAAATTACAACCTGGTGCCTGTCTTGAATGTCTACGAGAATATTGTGCTTCCTATTGAACTGGATGGTAAAGAGCCAGACAAAACCCACATAAATGAAATTGTACATACTTTGGGTCTAGATCAAAAGTTGAATAACCTACCCAACCATCTATCGGGAGGCCAGCAGCAGCGTGTAGCCATCGCCAGAGCATTGGCAGCGAAACCTGCAATTGTTTTAGCAGATGAACCCACCGGGAACCTGGACAGTAAAACCAGTCTGGATGTGATGGGATTGATCAAAGTATCCAGTCAACAGTTCCGCCAAACGATAGTGATGATCACCCACAACGAGGAAATCGCGCAAATGGCAGACCGGATCATCCGGATTGAGGACGGTAAAATAGTTGGCGGTGAAGGTAAATGATCAAGGTAAAGAACAAAAAAGTAATCCGCAAGCTGGCAGATAAGAGTTTCAAAGTAAACAAAGCCCGCAACTTCTTCGCTATTGTTGCCATAGCACTAACCTCATTGCTATTTACAACACTGTTCACTATGGGGATTGGCGCTGTGGAAAGCTTACAACGGGCGACCATGCGCCAAGCTGGTGGAGATGGACATGCCGTACTTAAATATATAACGGATGACGAATTTAATCATGTCAAGGATCATCCGTTAATCAAGGAAATAGCTTATAACCGTATATTAAGCGACGGAGTTATGAACGATAACTTTCTAAAGCGGCACACAGAGTTCTGGTATTACGATGATGTAGGGATGAAGCTTGGTTTTATTGAGCTTAAAGAGGGACACAGGCCTGTGGCGGAAAATGAAGTGATTGCAGACTCCAAGACACTGCAGCTATTGGGTGTTCCACTGGAGCTTGGAGCACCTTTGAGGCTGAAGCTTAACATACGAGATAAAGAAGTACAGCGTGATTTTATCCTCTCCGGCTGGTGGAAAAGCGATCCTGTGTTTAACGCAGGACAAATATTCGCCTCTAAAGCCTATGTCGATGCTCATGCTAAGGAACTACAAAGCAACTATAAAAAGGATCACTTCTATACTGGCACCATTAGTGCGTATATAATGTTCGACAATAGCCTTGATTTGAAGGGAAAGCTCAGTACGGTGATTACCGAAAGCGGGTATTCGCTTGACGAAGATGCACCGAACTATATCGCGAATAATGTAAATTGGTCATACATCTCGACCAATTTTAGTGTGGATACAGAGACAATCATAGCGTTAACTTCTGCCCTGTTGCTGATCATGTTTACCGGCTATTTGATCATCTATAACATTTTTCAAATATCGGTGATGCGAGATATTCGTTTTTATGGTCTTTTAAAGACGATCGGCACAAGCGGCAAGCAGATCCGCCGGATCATTCGCAGACAGGCGTTAGTTCTTTCAGGGATAGGAATCCCGTTTGGGTTAATAGCAGGTTTTTTTGTCGGTAAAGCACTTATACCACTTCTTATAAACCACACTGCTTTTGCTGGTACCGAGGTATCGGTATCTCCCAACCCATGGATTTTTATAGGATCGGCTTTATTCGCGCTCATTACCGTAATGATCAGCACTTTCAAGCCAGGCAGAATTGCGGCAGCTGTTTCGCCAGTTGAGGCAGTAAGATACACAGACGGAAATACCAAGGGCGGCCGTAAGCTGAAAAAATCCACTGAAGGCGCTAAAATGATCCACATGGCTCGCTCCAACTTGGGGCGCAATACAAAGCGTACCGTGTTGGTAGTCATCAGTCTTTCGTTGAGCCTTGTACTTCTTAACACGGCCTTCACCCTGTCTCAGAGCATTGATATGGATAAGTATGTATCCAAATTCAATGACACTGACTTTCTCATTGCTCATGCTGAATACTTTCATAGCCCCTTTTTTAGCGGCCCTGAAAATGAAACCTCCGAGAGTTTTATTCAGGCTGTACAGACACAGCCCGGCTTTGAAGAGGGCGGTCGCTTGTACGGCGGCAAATTAGTGCTTACTGTCGAGAACGGGAAAGACACCGATAAGGACGATGTGACTGACTCTCGCGGCAACTTCACTGCGACAGTGTATGGGCTGGAAGATTTACCACTGCACCAATTGCAATTGCTAGACGGTGAGCTTGATTTTGAAAAGCTAGCCTCCGGTAAGTATATATTGGAAGGAGTGGATTTAGATGACCATAACATCCCCTATATGGAAAAAGCTCTTTATAAGGTAGGTGAAAAGGTCACGCTTCACAGTTATATGGGAGCAGCAGAAGCTCCGCTGGATAAAGAGTATACTACGCATGCACTCACAGTGCTTGGTCATGTTGCAATTAAATCGACCAATTCTGATCGCCTTTCAGATAAGTATAACTTTTATCTTCCGGCAAATATTTACAAGCCGCTTGCGGAGCAGCCTGCTGTGATGAGCTATGCCTTTAATGTATCCCCTGATCAGGAAGAGGCCATGGAGAGCTTTTTAAAAAGTTACACCGAAACTACAGAGCCGGTAATGAACTACACATCCAAATTCACTTCAATGAATGAGTTTTCCGGTATGCAAAACACCATCATGATGATCGGTGGCACGCTCAGTCTGATTATCGGCCTAATTGGTATCCTCAACTTTGTAAACGCAATTCTGACGAGTATATTGACACGACGTCAGGAGTTTGCCATGCTGCAAAGTATCGGCATGACCAAAAAGCAATTGCGGGGTATGCTGATCTATGAAGGGCTATATTATGTTCTCGGCACCGCCCTATTCTCCATTTTATTAGGGATCATATTCTCTATTTCAATTGTGAAACCCCTAAGCAGTATGATGTGGTTTTTGAGCTATCACTTTATAATCTGGCCACTTCTAGTCCTATTACCTTTACTATTATTGCTTGGGATACTTATTCCAGTAGCAGTCTATTCTATGAACGACAAACAAAGTATTGTAGAACGACTTCGGGAATCAGAATAGATTTACCGAGAAAGTCCAAAATACCAGTGTGGATTATAAAAAGATGACTCCTGATCAATTCAGAGGTCATCTTTTTATGCATAGAAAGGTTCTTATTTGCAGAACAACTATCCCCGCCACTCTTCCCGCAGTAGCCCCATTCGGATCGAATCATAATACTCTCCATTATAATATCTGCACTTGCGAAGCCTGGCTTCGAGGGTCATGCCCAGCTTCTCCCCCACCTTCATCATCCGACGGTTTCCTGACCAGGTTGTAAAGCCTACTCTTACTAAAGGCAATGTATTAAACAAATGGTCGATCCACAATCGAAGTGCTCTCGTACCATAGCCACCACTCCAATACTCCGAATCATAGATACCTATCCCCATTTCAAGCCATTGGGAAGGTTGATGCTCCCAATAGTAGCTTACGGTTCCAATGATCTTGCCTTCCACCTCAATGAGCCAAAAATCATCTTGTTCGACTCGATCTTCTTTACCTTGTAAATAATCCTCCCAGGAAAGCGCCCTATGTTCGTAATAAGGCGCATCCCATTGCTTCCATTCTGGAGCTTCTTCTTTATAGGTTAGCGTCCAAAGAGCATGTAAGTCTTCTTCTTTTACAGGCCTAATGGTTAAATCCTTGTCCGTGTAGATGGAGATCACCCCTGACCATCATGGTTTTACTACTGGGCTCGCACCTGATTTGCACCGGGCTGGATTTCCGGTGGGATCGGGCATACGAAAGGCTGATCGTCAAGTCTGGCCCGTAAGTCGGCCTGCGCCTTCGCTACCAGCTCCGGCTGCTCCAGCAGCTCGGCGGCCGTAGCAGCCATGACCTTGGCTGCATGCAGCATGCCCTTGTGCCCGATGGATGTCGCACCTGAGGCAACCCACTGCCACGTATGCGCCTGTGTTCCTACAAGAAAACAAGCAGTCGTGCACTGTACGGTCGGTGTAATCCAGCTTACATCACCGACGTCGGTTGATCCGTACAGCGGTTCGGTTCTCGTATAAGGCTGAAGCATATCAGCCATATCCTTATCGCGCAGGCCCGGATATTTGACCACAATCCCTGCGCGTTCCTGCTTATCCAATGTCGTCCGTATTTCGGCGGCATAGGCTAGTTCTTCCGCCGTAAATTCCGGCACGCCCAGCCGCTCGAACACGCGGTACATGGTTTGCTCCAGCACCGGACTAGGCATCAGGTTGGAGCAAGCCTTGTCGAATACGATTTCGACCTCGGTACCTGTCATCAGTGCCGCCCCGCGAGCAATATCGCAGACCCGCTTGTAAATAGGCTGCACCTGCGATGCATGCGGTGCCCTGATCAGATAGAGCACCTCCGCATCTGCCTGTACAACATTAGGAGAAAAGCCTCCGCTGTTCGTGATTGCATAGTGTAGACGCGCATCCTGCACAATATGTCCCCGCAAATAATTCGCGCCGATGTTCATCAACTCGACGGCATCGAGTGCGCTGCGGCCCAGATGAGGAGCGGCGGCGGCATGTGCGCTTTTGCCTTTAAAACGAAAATAAACCTGCACGTTGGCTAGTGTGCTCACAGGCATAATGCTGTTATAGTCCATCGGATGCCAGCACAGCGAAAAATCCACATCGTCAAACAATCCTGCACGCGCCATAAATGTTTTGCCTGAGCCACCCTCTTCACCGGGACAGCCGTAGTAACGAATCGTTCCTGACTGTCCGTTTTTCTCCATGTGATTTTTAAGCGCAAACGCTGCTGCCAAAGAGGCCTACCCGAGCAAATGATGACCGCAGCCGTGACCGTTGCCTCCCTTTTCTACCGGCTCCTGCCGAGCAATGCCTTTAAGCTGGCTGAGTCCCGATAAAGCGTCATATTCCCCGAGAAATGCAATAATCGGTTTCCCGCTGTCATAGCTCCCAATGAAGGCTGTTTCGATACCGCCCACACCACGCTCTATAGCGAACCCTTCCTCTTCCAGACTGCGGCATAGCAGCTCAGCAGATTGATATTCCTCGAAGCGCGTCTCCGCATATTGCCATATTTGCTCGCTAATGCGAATGATTTTATCCCGATGTCGTTCAATATCTTTGGACAATAGCTCTATATGCTTCATGACTGGTGTTCCACCTTTCTCAGCGAAGCGTCCGCTTGGCCAGCCGCTCCAATAGCCCCACGCTGCGTGGCAGCACCTCTTCCTGAATATCAAACTCCGGATGATGGTGAGGGGCGGGCAGGTCGCAGCCGATAATCATATAAGTCCCTTTTCCTCCCAGCTCCTGCACACGCCGAATCATGTAGCTGGCATCCTCACTCCCTAGCGAGCTGGTTTGCCCCATCGCTTTCTGGTTCACGAAGCCCTCAATATGCTGTGCCTCCTCTGCTGCCATCTCCGCCAATTCCGGGCTGCATACAATCGGGATTGCGCCGCCGATGACACGAATTTCATGCTCAAGCTCGTGCATTCCTGCACTGTGGGCTATGATATTGCGTACCCGTCTCTCCAGTTCTTCATTCGTCTGCTCATCCACTGAGCGTGTTTCGATGATCATACGCGCGTTTTCAGGTATGATGTTGGCGGCCGTGCCTCCTTCCAGCACACCTACGTTAATACGTGTTTCCCCTGTGCTGAAACGGGGCAGCGAATGAATGTTCAGCAATGCGGTGGCCGCGCCTAGCAGGGCATTGTTCCCTTTTTCCGGCGAGGAGCCCGCATGTGACGCCACACCGCGAAAGCGTGCCTCCAGTTTGGTGGACGCCAGAAAGCCTGCCGAGCTGCCATGAATTTCACCCAGCGGTATATCACAGCCAAAATGCTGGCAAAAAAGTGTGTCTACATCGTCCAGCATTCCTTTGTGTACCATAGCATAAGCACCTCGAACTCCCTCTTCTGCCGGTTGAAAGATCAATTTAACTGTGCCCGCAAACTGGCGGTCACTTAATCGCTCCGCCAAGCCGATGCCAACCGTCGTATGTCCGTCATGAGCACAGGCATGCATAAGTCCTTCATACAGTGAACGGAAGCCTTCGGCCTGCGGCACATGTCGTGTTTCTGTGCTTTCCGTAATCGGCAGCGCGTCCATATCGAATCGGAACGCCACGGTGGGCCCTTCCTGCACACCCCGCAGAATACCAACAACAGCCGTATAGCCCCCCCTCATATGAGCCGCAATTTCAGGGTCCGCCCCATCCCTCAATGCGCGTTCATAAGCGGCCTCCAGCACTTCTTTTGCCGGCAAGCCTCGAACGGCGCTCGGTTCCATCGCGTCCTGTCCATAAATCACCTCGTAGCCGAATTGCCGCAGCAGGCCTACAACCTTGGATGCTGTTCGGAATTCAGTAAAGCCCAGCTCAGGATGACGATGTAAATCCCGGCGCAGCTCGATCAAATCTAACGTATATACCACCTTACCTTTACATAAAAATAGTAGAATTTACAAAAGCGTATTTCTCAATTATGACAGACTATCCAAACCACGACCAGAAGCGCCCACACTATGAAGAAGAACGGCGAACCCATAAAAGTTTTCCATAGGATAGCTCACGTTGTAAGCATAGATTATCTCTGAATTCCAAGTATTATATATCGTTCCTGATATATTGATCTCGCAACAGGAGCAATGGCGATGAGAAACACCGTCCGTCTGGGCCTTGGCCCAATTGGTTATGATAAATAATATCAGGTTGACAATCATTCAAAAATGATATATCTTAATATCAAGATAATAAATATAAAGCAGTTTTAACACCTATTCATTCAGCTTTACAAGCCAAATATATAAAAACCAAGGAGGATATTGATATGAAACTGTTAGGATTGCATCACGTATCGGCGATTACAGCGGCGGCTGCTAAAAATGTTGATTTTTATACTCAGGTTATGGGACTTCGGTTGATCAAGAAAACGGTGAACCAGGACGATGTTAGTGTATATCACCTCTTCTACGGAGATGAACGCGGAACCGCGGGGACGGAAGTTACATTCTTTGAAATTCCGCATGCCGGACAGACTCGTACAGGGAATAACAGCATTTCAGCACTCTCTCTGCGCGTACCGAATGACAAGGCGCTGGATTACTGGAAAAATCGCTTTGAGCAACTGGATGTAAAACATGGCGAAATTACGGATCAAGCAGGACGCCTGGCGCTTTCGTTCGAGGATTTTGAAGGACAACGCTTCTTCCTCGTTTCGGATGAGCATGATAACGGAGTGCGCGGGGGGACGCCTTGGGAGAAAAGCCCTGTTCCTGCCGAATACGGCATTGTTGGACTTGGGCCGGTTCATCTGACGATTCCCAAAGCGGAGAATACCATCCTTATTCTTGAACAAGTGATGGGCTTCCGTAAAAAGGGCTCCTACCCTTCCCCTGTTGCCGGACAACCGGATGTGGTTATCTACGAAACAGGTGAAGGCGGTACAGGAACTGAAGTTCATCTGGAAGAGCGCAACGATCTGCCACAAGAACGACCAGGACGCGGCAGTGTGCATCACGTTGCTTTCCGTGTTGAAACCGAGGAAGAGCTCAAACAGTGGGTAGACCGTATTGGGCAGCTGCAAATTTCCAACTCAGGCTTCGTAGATCGCTTTTATTTCCGTTCCTTGTACTTCCGTGAGCCGAACGGCATTCTGTTTGAATTGGCTACCGATGGCCCCGGCTTTGACACCGACGAGGAACTGGAGTTTCTGGGAGAATCCCTGTCGCTGCCGCCATTTTTGGAGTCGCGCCGCGAATCTATTGAAGCCAATCTCAAACCACTTAATACCAAACATTAATTGAATTTTCATTTGCATAAAAGGGCATTCCGCCACCTGCCAGCCTTTCGGCTATGACAGGTAAGCGAAATGCCCTTTTTGGTTAAGCTTACAGCTTTTTATCATCCACGCTGTTCAGCCACGCCTCAATTTCTCCGATCACAGAGGCGATACAGCCATCCTGGAACGGCGAGATCAGTCCAGCCAGTTCAACCAATCCGGTAAAAGATCGGCTCCCCCCGGCACGGCACAGCTTCAAATAATCCTCCCACGCAGCTGTCCGGTCGATACTCATACGCTTCCAGAATTGGAATGCGCACAATTGCGCGAGTGTGTAGTCAATATAGTAGAACGGGGATTGAAAAATATGACCCTGCTTGTGCCAAAATCCACCCTGCTCCAAATACTCGTTACCTTCATAGTCGAGGTGCGGTTTATACTTGCGTTCAATGGAGCGCCATGCGCTTTTACGTTCAGCCGGGGTCCAGTCCGGATGCTCATATACCGCATGCTGGAATTCATCTACGGCTACGCCGTAAGGCACGAACAGCAACGAAGACGACAGATGCTCAAAGTGATATTTGTCCGTATCTTCTTCAAAGAACAGCTTCATCCAAGGCCAGGCGAAAAATTCCATACTCATGGAATGAATCTCAGCTGCCTCCATAGTAGGCCAGTGATACTCTGGAATTTCAAAATGTCGGCTTTCATAGACCTGGAAGGCATGACCTGCTTCATGTGTCAATACGTCGATGTCACCGGATGTACCATTAAAATTAGAGAAAATAAACGGCGTGCCATATTCGCTCAAAAAGGTACAATAGCCTCCGCTTTGCTTACCCTTTTTGCTGATCAGGTCCATCAATTCTCGTTCGATCATAAAGCTGAAAAATTCATTCGTTTCCGGTGAAAGCTCCTCATACATACGTGCTCCATTACGAAGAATCCACTCCGGGTCACCTTTCGGCGTAGGATTTCCTGACAGAAAGTTGAAGCCTTCATCATAATAGCGAAGCCGATCTACACCGATCCGTTCGCGCTGACGCTCCTTCAGCTTTGTTGCCAGGGGAACGATGTGCTTCAGCACCTGCTCGCGGAAGTTGGCTACCATCGTGGCATTGTAATCTGTACGGCCCAAGCGGGCATAGCCCAGCTCTACGAAGTTGTCGTAGCCCAGCTTATGTGCCATGCGTGTGCGTACCTTGACCAATTCATCATAAATCCGATCCAGCTCGTCCTCATGCTCGCTCATAAATTGATATTTGGCCTCGGAGGCCAGTTTGCGTGTTTCCCGATTCGTATCCAATTCAAAAGGCAAAAGCTGCGCTAACGTGCGTTCTTGCCCTTCAAACAGAATCTTGGCTGAAGCAATAAGCTGGGCATATTCAGAGGTCAGCTTATTTTCCTGCTGCAAATCCTCGATGATATCCGGGTGGAACGACTTGAGCGCTACCTCGGCAATACTAAAAAGCTGGCTGCCCCATTGGTTCTCTAGCTCGGCTCTGAACGGAGAATCCACCAATACCCGGTAGTAATCCGTTACATACTCCTGAATGACCGGCATGAAATCATCAGCATACTCTTGCTCCGCTTTGTAAAAGGCATCCTCCGTATTAATGGAGTGCCGAACTTCCACCAATTGCAATTGCGTTTCCACATGACTGCGCAGCTTGTTAATCGCATGAATCACTTCATTTTGACGTTCTACGCTGTCTGCCTCGCGAAACTGCTGCAACAGCGTTTTAAACCGCTGTTCAATTTCAGGCTGCTCTGGTCGGCTGTAAGCCATTTGGCTGAATAATGTCATTGTTTTCGTTCCCCCCTCAGTGTAATAAACCTGATGCCTATTATACAGTACGATTAGACAAAACTGGAAGCTTTTGTTCCAAAAAAAGACAACCTAAAAAGCCGCAATACCATGTATTTCGGCTTTTTAAGCTCAGCTGGCTTTTATCTCAGGGATATCTTTGCCTAAAGCAATTATTATATCTATGCAGCCTGATGAAGATTTATAAGACCTTCTCTGTTACACACATTGATGCATAATGATTTTAGCAAACTTAATGATTTTGCGTGCTTATTGATTTTGTAAACGGTGTGCGGCATGCAGGGTCGGACCGACGAATTCATTCAGCTTGAAGCCGCCCGCAATTGCCTGTGTGATAAATTTCTTGGCCTGATCCACCGCTTCACGTACAGTCAGCCCTTGAGCCAAACCAGCCGTTACCGCAGCCGAAGTGGTGCAGCCTGCACCATGGGTAAAGCTCGTTTTTACCACATCGGCCTCAAACCAGTCAAACGTGATTCCATCATACAGCAGGTCCATCGCTTTGCCTGCGCTAATTTTACCACGGTCCTTGATCAGCACGTGCTTCGCTCCGCGCTCATGGATAACGGCAGCCGCTTCCTGCATCTGCTCCAGTGTCGTGATCGGTCCAGTCTTCGCCAACTGCGAAGCCTCGAACAGGTTCGGCGTTACCAGATCAGCGCCGGGGATTAACAACTCCAGCATCGCCTCTGTATTTTCCGGCTGAAGCACTTCATCCGTACCTTTGCAGACCATAACCGGGTCAATTACGATCCGCTTCAGATCATGTTTTTTCAAATGGCTGGCTACCAGCTCGATAATATCAACGGAACCGAGCATACCAGTTTTCATCGCATCAAAGCCGATACCTTCCAATACAGTACGCAGCTGCGCTTCCACTACATCCAACGCAACAGGATATACAAGATGGTCCCAGGTTTTAGGTCCCATCGCAACTACGGTTGTCAATACGGTCATGCCATATACGCCAAGCTCCTGAAAGGTTTTCAGGTCTGCCTGAATACCTGCTCCACCGCTTGTGTCGGAGCCCGCTATCGTTAATGTTTTGGGAATCGTCATTTGTACATGCTCTCCTTCACTTTCTGTGCTGCATTTATCCTAATCCCGCATGCGAAACTTGTCAACGCGCAAAGCGTCTTTTCCATGCTAAAAGTCACAGGAATCCGCAATGGCAAAAAAACGAGAACATTCCCCTTTGGAACGGGAACATCCTCGTAAGAACGTGTTATATGAAGAGTTCACATGAAAGTTAGAATTACGAATACCCACCGGTACTGTGATCATAGGCATGATTCTTTCCATTTTCGCTTACGCCGAGACAAAGGCTTTGATACAAATGCTGCTGTTCTGGAGTAGCAAAATTCCGGTGCTGCTCAAATAAGGCCATGCAACCGATGATATGCTCGGTATAGCTATTATCTATAGACAGCTGTAAGCAATGCAGTGTTTGTCTCAATCCCTCAGAGAAATCGCCCTTTCGAAAATGATATTCCGCATACACCTTGCAAAAGGATGCAAAGCGGAATGCATTAAAGTGCTTGCGATAATGAGTGTCCCATTGTTCCGGTGCAAGCTCCCAGAAGCTCTTGAGTTGCTGACTGAACAATCCCAGCTCGGCATCCGCAAAATAACCGAACCGGTTCGCTGATTCGAGCAATGTGTTCAAGCCTTCCAGTGTCTCATCCGGATGTTCGCGCAGATAAGTAATATACTCATAGATTGCAGCAGTGTTACCCATTTTAATTTCAATACAAAGTCGGTTGCCCTGAGCATATACACGGTGCATTTCGACTACTTTCCAACCTTCCTCGTCCAAGCCCTCAAACCAGCTTAAATCTGCATAACCTTCAATCCATTGCTTGGATTCCTCATATCTGCCCTGAAACTCATAGCAGCTGGCCTTCAGCAGATGTCCCTGGGCATAGTAATAAACGAGCGGCTTAAGCAGCTCCAGGTGCTCATCCCCAAATCGGTTCCGATTGCGATATAACGCCTGCGCCAGCTCTCTTAGCTCATCCGCATACATTTCCATCTCAGACCATTGCATTTTTGACGCAAACACTTGGGACAGCATATGTAAGCCTTCCAATGCGTATGTTTCCGGTAAACGGCTACGATATAAATGGAATTGCACAGCGGCCTTCAAGTTCTGTTTGTTATCCTTAATCTGAACCTGGAAAATACGAAAATAGCTGATCGCCAAGCGTTCGGAATGGGTATACTTCTCACTCTCGATAACACAATCATACAGAAGCATGGAGGCTTCATGTCGATCATTCTCAAACATCTCTTCTGCTGTCTCAAAAATAGCTGGAATGTTCGATAAATCATCCATCAGATAGCCAAGCACACTGCGTATGCAGTCCAGCTTGTTCAACTCCGAGCAACGGAGAAGAAAGGGACGCAGCCTCCGCCAGTGCGGTAAGGAATGAACAAAGCATTCATCCACATACATCTCGAACAAAGCCCCTTCTTCTAATCCCATGGCCTCGGTGATTAGATCAAGCTGATTGACTGAAATAGGCCGTGGAGGGTTCCGGTTAAGAATACCGCTGAGTGTACCCGGATTTACCTTGGAAGCATCTGCAAAACACTGCATCGAAATGCCTTCACTTTGAATATACTTTTCAATTTTTGCGCGAATCGTGGTGTTTTTTTCCAAAGGGACACCCCCTCAAACGAATGATGATGACTTTTTCATTACCTTTTAAACCAAAATTTGTTTAATCAAAGTATATGTCTAATTATACGGCAGGTCAATAACTTAAACGCGACTCTGGACATATAAAATCACGAATTTCGTACGATATTAAAACCGTATTATGAAAAAAGACCACCCCGGAAGGTTTGGTCTGTTTATGTGCTGTGATGCGAGAGTAGAAAGTAGTTTGGTATAGACTTATAGACGCCCAAAATCAATAGCGAACTTGGCGTAGCCTTCTATGGTTAATCCTTCATAAAGCAGCTCGGAATAGGCTTGGGCGGCCTCCGTGGCTTGCGGAGAGGTCAGAAACGTCACATATGGACGCCCCACCCATGGGACAAGGGACCAGTGACCATCTGCTTTTGGCGTCAATGTCTTCATTTGCTGCACATATTCGGTCAGCACGTGCCGATTTTCATCCGGTGAAGCAAGTACGATTCGTTCTCCACCCGGATTAACGAGCGCAGAGGAGAACGCGCGATAGTTGTTCGTGGCCACCAAATAGCTTCGCTGCATATCCATTGGCTCTCCTCCGAAAGACATATGAAGGATTCTGTGCACATCCGGCTCCTTTAATTTCCCGGCAATATCATACCTGGCAGGCTGCGTTACATCAATTTGATACCTGATCCCGTCGATGATATCAAAATTAAAGCTCGGAAAATCAGCATCAATCAGCTCTTGCTCATGCTCTGCCAAAGGATCAATCTGCCGGAATTGTCCGGCAGACCACTCAAGCCATTCCCTGATTTCCGCTCCGGTCAACCGGACGACATGCAGCGTATTCGGGAAGTTATACAAATCTGCGATATGCTTGATCGCCAACATCCCTGCCGGAATATCAGTGTAGTACGAAGGTCCGTATCTGCCGCCCGTCTTAAATGGAGCCGCTGCCGACAGAACGGGTAAATCTTCATGCTCGCTCCCTTGCATCTGCTGCTTCACATACCAAATTTGCGCATCATTTACGAGTTGAATTGAAGCATCATCCATCACTTGGGCAAAGAAGCTGTTCACCGGCACCATCGTTTGGCCTACAGGAGCGCGAATATACTCCAATGTTCCGGCGTGCTCCTCTGCTACCAACTGCTGAATTGCAGTATCCGGCTGCACCAGCGCCTTCTTCTGTACCGGATCATACACCGGGCGTACCTCGGCAGAAGATGCAACCACCTCCCACTTTCCTTCCATAAGAGTAAGGTCGAGGTCAATAATACCCAGATGATCCCCCCAGAAGCCCGGCTCTACCGCCGGAATATCGTGGATGGTGCCTCGTTCCGTATCAACACCCGTTTTACCAACAAACAAAGGCCCGGGGAATACTTTATGCGCATGACCAAACAGAATGGCGTCAATTCCCTCCACCCTGCTTAGCGGCAGCACCGTATTTTCCATATATGGCGTTTCAGGAATATCCTCAAAGCCCGCATGGGGCATAGCAATGATCAGATCGGCTCCCTCAGCCTTCATTTGGGGAATAAACCGTCTTGCCGTTTCCAGCATATCCTTGACGATGATTTTTCCCTCCAGCCATGCCTTGTCCCATTGCATAATTTGTGGAGGCACAAAGCCGATTATCCCCACCTTTAAAGATGCTTACCGCCTGCTTCATCCTCTACCGTTTTGTCCAGCAGCAGATATGGTGTGAAATAGTTTTGTTCATTTTCTCCCGCTACATAAATGTTGGCATTCATATAAGGAAATCGCGCTCCCCGAAGGCAGGTCTGCAAATATTCCAATCCATAGTTAAATTCATGATTACCGATATTTCCTGCCTCGTACCCTAAAAGATTCATTGCTTTGTAAGCAGGATGCACAGCACTGGAGTTCTGTTGAAGACGCTGCACAGCATAATCACCCATTGGATTTCCCTGAATGACATCCCCGTTATCCAGCAGAAGATGGTTGGACACCTCAGACCGGGCCGCTCGAATCAAGCTGGCGGTTTGTGCCAGACCATACTGCAACGTTTCCTCATCTGCAAAGTAATCATAATTCCACAAGCTGACATGTAGATCCGTCGTAACCATGATGCGAAATTTTACCCTCACCGGACGTGATGTTTCCAGATGTATCACTTCATTTGTATCCAATTCTGTTCTCTCCCCCAGCTTCGGTCATAGAGCTTGAACAAGTCTAGCAGACCACTGTTAAGAGAATGTTAAATGAATCAAAGCAGGTAACTATATGATAAATTTTACATTACTTTCACCAAAGTCAGGAGTGGTTTTAACCCTAGCCGTCGGACTAGCTGTTAAGATTTGGCTGACTTCTTTAATTACTATGTTTTAGGGGGAAATTATTTTGTTCAAAAAAGCACTGACCTTGTGCATGACCTTCACACTGGCGGCAGGTCTGGCTGCTTGCAGCTCCAATGTAAGCAATAACAACAGCGCGTCCACTCCTGGCACAGATGGCACGAAAAGCGAAAGCACAGCCTATGTTCCTACAGAGTTAAAGGTACAGTTCGTTCCTTCCCAAAATGCTGATACGCTCGAAGCCAAAGCCAAGCCGCTCGAAAAGCTGCTAGGGGACAAGCTTGGAATTCCGGTGAAAGTAACGGTATCTCCTGACTACAACACGATTGTCGAAGCCATGTCTTCCAAACAGGTAGATGTAGGTTTCCTTCCACCAAACGCCTATGTGCTGGCACACGATAATCGCAAAGCAGCCGATTTGCTGCTGCAAGCCCAACGCTACGGCATTGATGATGCCACAGGCAAGGACACAACTGAAAAGGTAAACTTTTACAAATCAATGATCGTGGTGAAAAAAGATTCTCCGATTAAAAGCCTGGCTGATCTGAAGGGCAAAAAAATCGGCTGGCAAAATGTAACCTCCTCGGCAGGCTACGTGTATCCCGCAGCCGAGCTAAAAAAAGCCGGCGTGGACCCGGATACGGATGTACAGGGTGTAACGATCAAAGGCCATGATGCCGCTATTCTGGCGCTGCTGAACGGTCAGGTTGATGCTGTAGCTGTTTTCCAGGATGCGCGCAACACGGTAAAGAAGGAAATTCCGGATATATTTGAAAAAACACGCGTCATTCATTACACAGCAAAAATTCCGAATGACACGGTCAGCGTACGTTCCGATATGGATCAAGCGTGGAGAGACAAAATCAGCCAGGCCTTTATAGATATCGCCAAAGACCCGAAGGGCGGCGAAATCATTAAGGAAATCTACACACACGTAGGTTATGAAAAGGGCGACGATAAAAACTTCGACTCTGTACGTGAATATGCCGAAGCCGTCGGCCAAACGGTTAAGTAACAGGAGCAAACTCGCAATTGTAATGAAGCAGCAGCTACGAAACAGGCATTACGAATGACAGGGCAGCACCGTCCATGTATTCATGGCGGTGTTGTTTTCATTCCACCCCATCGGGGGAGAAAGTTGGGAGCAAATGATCGAATTCCGCAACGTATCGAAAACGTACCCAAACGGCACCAAAGGGTTGAACAATATTAATCTGACGATTAAAGAGGGGGAAATGGTCGTTATTGTCGGCTTGTCCGGTGCAGGCAAGTCCACCCTGCTGCGTTCCATTAACCGATTGCATGACATTACCTCCGGCGACATTGTCGTAGGCGGCAGGTCTGTTACGTCTACCGGAAGCAGCGAGCTGCGGCGCATTCGCCGCGATATCGGCATGATCTTTCAAAGCTTCAATCTGGTTAAGCGGTCGACCGTGCTCCGCAATGTACTTTCCGGTCGTGTCGGCTATCATTCGACGCTCAGAACTGTTCTCGGCCTTTTTCCGAAGGAGGATGTGGAGCTGGCGCTGACGGCACTGGAACGCGTGAACATCCGCGAAAAAGCCTACAGCCGGGCCGATGAGCTGTCCGGTGGCCAACAGCAGCGTGTATCTATCGCCCGCGCGCTGGCGCAGGAGGCCAAGATTATACTGGCGGACGAGCCTGTCGCATCGCTTGATCCGCTGACCACCCGCCAGGTCATGGACGATCTCCAGCGGATCAATCGTGAAATGCAGATTACGACCATCGTCAATCTGCATTTCATTGACCTGGCGCGCGAATATGCGACGCGGATTATCGGGCTGCGCGCCGGTGCGGTTGTCTTTGACGGCACGCCGGAGGAAGCTACAGATGAGGCCTTTGCGGAGATCTACGGCCGGGCCATCAAGCATGATGAACTACTGGGAGTGGGATCATGAAGCCCGACTCTACGGCCCAGCCACTCTCTTCGACGCCGCCGTCGCCACATACCGGACCGCCGCAGCCCGGCAAGTCGCCCACCGGACCACCCTTGCCGGGGCGTTACAAGCGTTATGCCACCTGTATGATTTTTATCGTAGTGCTGGTAGCCTGCTCCATTCATACGGATGCCACGCCTTACCAGTTGATCGTTGGCTTGCCCGAAATGGGCAAGCTGCTGCGCGAAATGTTTCCGCCTGACTGGAGCTACCTGCCCACCATCTGGAAGCCGATGCTGGAAACGATCCAGATTGCCATTGTTGGCACGACACTGGGAGCCATCCTGGCGATCCCTGTCGCGTTGCTATGTGCCTACAATGTGATGCCGCGCAAGCTGATTTCGCTGCCCATGCGCACGATTCTAAATCTGGTGCGGACGATCCCCGATTTGCTGTTTGCCTCCATCTTTGTGGCGGTGTTCGGCATCGGACCGTTTGCAGGGATGCTCGCCCTGCTTTTCTTCTCCTTCGGCATCATAGCCAAGCTGACGTTCGAAGCGATTGAAGCGATTGATCCCGGGCCGTTGGAGGCTATGACTGCCGTCGGTGCAAGCCGCATTCAGGTCATTGCCTTCGGTGTTGTGCCGCAGGCGCTGCCTTATTTTGTGTCGTACTTGCTGTACACCTTTGAGGTTAATGTGCGTGCGGCTTCCGTGCTGGGCCTGGTCGGCGCTGGAGGTATCGGTCTGCTGCTTGACCGTTCCCTCGGGCTGTTCCGATATGACCGGGCAAGCATCATTATTCTACTGACCCTCGTCATCGTCCTTGCGATTGATTACGGCAGTAACCTGCTACGGAGGAAATTATTATGAATGATCCTACGCTTCGCAGACCTGTTGGCTCCCGCCTGCGCCTATGGGCGATAGCTATTCTGCTAATCATTATTTATATTTGGGCTTTTCGCGGGATGCAGTTTGAAGGATTACAGGGAACGGCCAAAAGTGTCTCTGTCGCTATATTGGACGGCTTTCTCCATCCCGACTGGTCATTCGTCTACATCCCTGAAGGAGAGGATTTATTGCGCGGGCTGCTGGATACGCTGGTCATTTCAATTCTCGGAACCTTCGTATCCGCGTTTGTCTGTCTTCCATTCGCCTTTTGGGCGTCCAGCAATTTGACCCGATTGCGTCCCCTATCAGGCAGCGGGAAATTTGTACTTAGTGTCATCCGGGTATTTCCCGAAATGATCGTCGCCATTCTGTTTATTAAAGCCGTTGGACCCGGCTCGTTTGCCGGGGTGCTTGCCCTTGGTATTCACTCGATCGGCATGCTGGCGAAGCTATTTTCAGAAACGATCGAAAGCGTCGATCACGGGCCGCAGGAAGCCTTGGTCGCGTGTGGCGCCAATCGTCTGCAGGTGATTTTCTTCGCCGTACTGCCGCAGGTGATCCCACAGTTTCTTTCCTATTCGCTTTATCGTTTTGAAATTAATATCCGCTCCGCCACCACACTCGGTCTGGTCGGTGCAGGCGGTATTGGTACTCCGCTGCTGTTTGCACTCCAAATGCGAAACTGGAACCGCGTAGGCGTTATTTTACTGGGCATTGTGGTCCTGATCATTTTGACGGATCTGATTTCCGGCTGGCTGCGCAAACGGATCGTATAGTCTTTTTATTTATATAATTTATAAGCTAGAAGCCCAATAAAGCCTCTTCTGTGTAAAAGGGAAGTGTCCCACTCCCATTCACACAGAAGGAGGCTTTTCCTATTCAACAAATCCTCGCCAGCTCATCCATCACCCGCCTAATCTCCTCAGCTGTATTGTAAAAATGCGGAGCTACACGGATGACATCCTTTCGTGCCGAAACGATCATATTTTGGCTTCTCAAACGCATCTCCACAGCCGTTACGTCTGCTACTTCAACAGCGAGCAGGCTTGGTAATGTGCCTCCCCTGTAAGGTATACGTATGTTCAGTCCTTTGCGACTTCCATACGCAACGGAAAACTCCAACAATTCACTCATATATGCCTGAATATTCGTGACCCCGATCTCCAGCAGCAGCTTTAAGGCCGCATTCGCGGCAAAAATGCTGATGAACGAAGGCAATCCCGACTCGAAGCGTCGGGTTCCCACCGCCGGAACCGGGTGAGCAATATCAAACCGGGAAGCAAGCTCCTGTCCTAGCCAGCCCGTAAGTCGAGGCTTGAAGCGGTCTATTCGATCCTTGCTTACATACAGAAAAGCCACTCCTGGTATTCCCAACATATATTTACGTGCTCCAGTCACCAGAATATCTATGCCCATTGCCTTTACATCCACCGGAATGACCCCCGCTGACTGATAGGCATCCACAAACAGCAGCGCCTGATTTTGATGAGCTATAGCTGCAATGGATTTTAGATCCTGCTGAAATCCATGGGTATAATTCACATGGGATGCTATAACGAGTGCAGTTTTTTCCGTAATATGCTCCTTATACTGCTCTATCGTAACCTCTCCTTCGATGGAGGGGATACAACGGATGTGATCACGGAACAACTCCTGTGCTTGCCAAATGTGTCCCACCGTCGGAAAGTCGGTGTCCGCATATACAATGCCTTCTTTTCCCGGTACATAAGGAAGTGCAGTCGCCACCCCGGCAATGGCCTCAGAGGCTGAGGACAGCACTGCAATTTCGTCAGGCTCCGCCCCGATTAGCTTGGCAAAATGCGCTCTGGCTTCCTCCAAGCGTGCCATAGACAGCTCGCCGTTATTGCCATATTGCAGCAAGCTTCGATGGTACTCCTCAATTGCAGCAGAAACCTGCCTCGATACAGCCCCTTGGGAACAGCTCCCAACATGGATATGTGAGGACAGCACCGGAAACACCTGACGGTAGGACTGAAACGGATGTTTCATATTCCCTTCGCTCCTCCTGGACACAGCTGCGTGCCTTGATATGATCATTTTATTATCCATAGAAGCCGGCTTAGAACAAGAGCCTCCCTTCCATCTTCTCGTCGGTAATAAGACGATAGACACCAAGAGAGGCTCTATGGGCTCAAGCACATTCGCTTGTTACGTTTATCCTAAAGTCAATCATGCAATAAGCCCGCTGAAAGAGCACAGGACCAAAATTAATGTCCGCGCTTGCGCCCAAACCAGCTTTTAAGCACCAAGGTAGCGAGAGCCAGAAGCAGCAGCAACGAAGCCACGGCAAAGGATGCCGAAAATTGATATTCATTATACAAAATCTCCACATGCAGCGGCAGTGTGTTCGTCTCTCCCCGGATATGTCCGGAGACGACGGACACCGCGCCGAATTCCCCCATGGCTCTCGCATTACATAGAATGATGCCATAGAGCAGACCCCATTTGATATTCGGCAGCGTCACCTTCCAAAAAATACGCCAGCCGCGAGCGCCCAGCATAACAGCCGCCTCTTCCTCCTGCTGTCCCTGATCCTCCATCATGGGAATGAGTTCGCGCGCCACAAACGGAAAGGTGATGAACAGCGTTGCCAAAATAATGCCCGGCAAGGCAAATATTATTTTAATATCATGCTCATCCAGCCACGGCCCAAGCCAGCCTTGTGCGCCAAACACCAACACATACATCAATCCGCCGACGACAGGTGAGATCGCGAAGGGTAAATCAATCAAGGTGACCAGCAAGCCTTTGCCGCGAAATTGAAATTTTGTGATCAGCCAAGCGGCGGCTACGCCAAATACCGTATTCAGCGGCACCGTTATGGCTGCCACCAGCAGCGTCAGCTGTAACGCGGACATCGCGTCCGGGTCCCGCAACGCTTCGATGTATACACTCCAGCCCTGCTTGAGTGCTTCGGTAAGCACGACGATCAGCGGCAATACCAGCACCCATAGCAAAGCAAGAAAAGCAGCACCAATCAGCGTCCACTTTACCCAGGGTGCCTCGCTTGTAACCCTGTGGGGCGGTGCAGATGAAGGTACTGGTGCATGAGCAAGCCCCTGCCCCGTTATCGCTTGTGACATGATCATGTCCCTCCTTAGAACGCGGCTGTACCGCTGCCCTACATTAATTATATGGCACGACGCCGTGACCAGCGTTGAATGCTATTAATCACAAATAACAGCAAGAACGAAATTACCAGCAGCATCATCGCTACTGCCGTTGCTCCTGCATAGTCATTTTGCTCCAGCTTGGACATAATGAGCAGCGGAGCAATCTCGGTTTTCATCGGCATATTGCCGGAGATGAAGACAACAGAACCGTACTCGCCAATGCCCCGGGCAAATGCGAGTGCAAAGCCCGTCAGCAGCGGCGGAATCAACTCCGGCAAAATCACGCTGCGGAAGGTACGCCATCTGCCCGCTCCCAGCGTTGCAGCAACCTCTTCCTCGTCCTTGTCCATCTCCTCCAGCACTGGCTGCACCGTCCGCACGACAAACGGAATGCCGATAAACATCAGCGCAAGTGTAATGCCCGTCTGCGAATACGCCATCTTCCAGCCCAACGGTTCGAACAGCGAACCGATCCAACCATTTGGCGCATATAGAGCGGTCAAAGCAACACCCGCAACTGCAGTAGGCAAAGCAAAGGGCAGATCAATGACCGCATCGAAAATCCGTTTTCCCGGAAACTCATACCGCACCAATACCCAGGCTATCAATAAGCCGAGAAACAGGTCGATCAAAGCCGCTGCCGCGGCACACAGAAAGCTGACCTTGTAGGAAGCCAGCACCCTCACATCCGTTGCCACGTCCCAAAATTTCTCCCACGTCAGTCCGGTTGAGTTCAGAAGCAGCGCCGATAAAGGCAGCAGCACCACCAAACTAAGGTACAGCACACTATAACCCATCGTTAACCCGAATCCGGGAAGTACGCGTTTTCGGGTGGCTTGCACTTGACTCATGTTCTGTCCATCCCTCTCTGAAATCCTTTCACTCTAAACGCTTGCGTATTACCGATCCTCTCCGACTTGACAGACGACTTATTTATCAACTGCCGGGTACATAAATCTGGTCAAAAATACCCTTATCACTAAAATGCTTCTGCTGCGTTTCCTTCCACGTTCCAAAAACATCCTTCAAGGTTACGAGCTCCATATCCGGAAATTGATTCTTGAATTTCGCCTTTACACTATCCAGCGTTGGACGGTAATAGTTCTTGGCTGCAATGGTCTGCCCTTCTTCACTGTACAAATATTTCAGGTACGCGTCCGCTACCTCACGTGTGCCTTTTTTATCTACAACCTTATCGACGATCGCCACCGGAGGCTCAGCCAAAATACTGATCGACGGATACACGATATCAAACTTATCCGCACCCAGCTCCTTCACAGAGAGCAATGCTTCATTTTCCCAAGCAATCAGCACATCGCCAATTCCACGCTCCACAAAGGTCGTAGTCGCCCCGCGCGCTCCGCTATCCAGTACCGGTACGTGCTTGTATAGCTCCTGTACAAACTGCTGAGCTTTTGCTTCATCGTTATTGTTTTTCTTGAGCGCATAGGCCCAAGCCGCAAGATAGTTCCAACGGGCTCCACCCGAAGTTTTAGGATTTGGTGTGATGACCTGCACATCACCACGGATTAAATCATCCCAGTCCTTGATCCCTTTCGGATTGCCTTTGCGCACTAACAGCACGATGGTTGAAGTGTATGGAGAGCTGTTATGCTCATATTTATTTTGCCATCCCTCTTTAATAAGTCCTTTTTCCTGTAGCGCATCAATATCATAGCCCAGGGCCAGAGTGACCACATCCGCATCCAGTCCATCCTGCACAGAGCGACTTTGCTTGCCAGATCCCCCATGGGACTGCTTGATCGTCACCTTCTGCCCTTTCTCCTTTTCCCAATGCGCGGCAAACGCTTTATTATATGCCTCATACAGCTCACGGGTAGGGTCATAAGAAACGTTAAGCAACTCGACATCCTTGGAGCCGGAAGCTGAGCTCCCCTCCTTACTTGCCCCGCAAGCACTTAGCATAATCGTTAAAACCAAAGATAGTCCGAGAATAAGTCCAATTTTCCATTTACTCTTCATCAAGACACCCCTAATTCTATGTATTTTGTGAAAACACATTCATTTACGCCTGTTATTTACAGGCCTATTCAGAAAAATAGCGGAGAATTCCCTGATGCAGCTCTGATAGGTCAAACCTGTCGCGTGGACAGTATCTGCCTGCTGTTCCTAGAGGTTCTCCGCCACAATGGCGTGATCATAATGACCATACTTTAATACTTTAAATCTTTAATTCCTACCTGTTTAATGAGTTATACGAATATAATACGAGTGTTTATGAACAATGTCAAACTTTTTTTTGGCATGGGCTATCTGTGTTTTGTTTGCTTCAAAGAGAGAGGACAGCCAGAAACATGAAAGTATGTTTCCGACTGCTTAGGGGTTATTTTCACACGCGGAGTATTGCTTAGTTGGCCACGGTTTCAAGATTAATCGAAAAAACTCCAAAAAGCTTCGGATTGTCGGTGTCTCTTCTTAACCACAGCTCACCCGAGCCAACCATAACTCCTTGGTAATTGACAAACAAATCATCCGTCTTTTGGTTCACCAGCGCTTCACGAATCGCATCCGTAAAAATCTGATCATACTTGGCAATAAAGTCTTTCTTATTCGGAATCGTTAGCGATTTCTCGCTATCATTGACACGCAAAGGGTAAAAAATATAATTGGCCACCTTCTCTTTGTCATTGTCGGCAACAGCCTTTTGTAACGCTTTGAACGTGTTCAAAAACGCTTTAGGGTCTTGAATGCCTGCTACCTCAAAAGGATTTTGAGATGGATTGGAGGGTGTCGGGGAAGAAACTGCATCCGATGAAGCAGCCGGGACCGAAGGAGTGGACTTTTGCGCGTCATTGCTGCTGTTTTCTGCATTCCCACTCTCTTTGGCTGCTTTGTCATTTTGGGCTGAACCGCTACGATTCGCATCGGCTCCGTTCTCAATCACGCTTGTACTGCTTCCGGTATTGTTGGCTTCAGCATTCTTATCCTGGCCGCAGCCAGCAAGAGCAACAAATGTAAGTGTAAGTAAAACGGCTGTGAGCGACAGCTTACGTGACAGCTTTTGATTACCGAATTCATGGTTTTTGGGCACAACGGGTCATCCTTTCTGCTTCTGCTTTCTGCTCTGGCCTATTCTGTTCATTAAGTTCAACCGTTCTATTGTAACATAGTAGGCTAATGACCGCATGTCGTGCCCATTCTGGAAGGAGCTTACAGTGTAATATATGCGAAAGTTTTAACGGTTCCTTGCGATCCATCGTCTGTGCTTACGTTCAAGATCAACTTATTCGAGGAGTCGCTTCCCGCTTCTGCCTGCCCCTCCTGCTTTACAAACAACAGATCATGGCGTTCTCCCGGCTGTAACGTTCGTTTAGTAAATCCGCTCGTTGTACCTTCCAAGTCTGATCCATTCGAACTGGTGAGGCTGTATTGTAAGGGTTGCTTTCCTGTATTTTTGATGCTGATGTACAGCTTGCGCCCCTCTTCAAATTTAAAGTCCGTTTGTCCTTGTCCTCCAAAGTGCATTCTTTGATCTTGTACGATACGCTTGGCTGCGTCTCCCTGCTTACTCTGCGCGCTAAGCGGAGCTGCCGGGTGCGTCACATACGACGTTGATGTTGATGTAGTATTCGTGGTATGGATACTGGCAAAAGTCGCATAACCTACGATCACCCCCGCAACGCCCATCCAAACCCATTTTTCCACCATTTTATGCCCTCCTTCACAAAAAAAGCCGAACTCATATCTATTATGAGTCCAGCTGCCATATTTTCCAAACCGGATCAAAAGCATCCTCCGTTCATGTTCTCCTACTACACCAATGGCCCATGCCCGCTTTCATTTACTCAATTCTGAATTAGTCCATGCCAGTAAATATCCCAAGAGCTTTCCAGACGCGGATCAAAATCGGCGGTTCCGTTATACACAAGCTCTACCAGCATGCCTTCGATTAAATTCATATAAGCTGTTGCGGCAGATCGGGCTGGAACACGCAGCTTTACCGACGTTTCGGCCGCAATTCGCTCACACACCAAATTTGTCTTATGCTGGACATAGCGTATAACCATGGCCTGAATTTGGGCCTCCAGATTGGACGGTATCAGAAAGCCGACATACAAAATCAAACGCAAATTCATGGCGCTCCCATAACGGTCCTTGAATTCGGCGATGAGCCCCCGCAGAACAGCTTCAAGCGGCTGCTCAGATTGCTCATGAAAATAACGATCCAACTCCAGAATTTCCTGCTTCACCGCATCAGAAAATATATCCAAGAACAAATCATCTTTGCTTTTAAAATGGTTGTAAATAGACTGCTTCTTTATCCCTACCTCATCTGCAATCAATTGCAGAGAAGCGGCATCGTATCCCTTTCTCGCAAATTGATGCAAACCAGCCGTTTTAATTTTTTTTGCAGTGTCATGTTTTCCGTTCCCTTACGAACGTTCGTCAGAATGAACAACACTTTTTTTCTCTGATCACATTTCGACCTAAAAAATGAAAAAAGCCGGAGCCCCTTTGAATTATGGGGACACCGGCTCTTGTGCTTATTCTGTCACCGTTCCGTAGATCAGCACTGGCGCTTCCGCTTGATCCGCAATCCGGATGTTCGCGTAGATTTTCTCCAGCACCTGGGCTACGTCTTCACGGTTCGCATGGATGGTAACCAGCGAGTCGCCTTTTTTAACCGCATCGCCGACCTTTTTGTTCAGCATCAGGCCGACAGCCAGATCAATCTCGGATTCTTTGGTCGCACGTCCTGCTCCAAGCAGCATCGCAGCCGTACCGATTTCGTCCGCTACGATCTCGGCCACCACACCATCCTGCTTCGCAGGTACTTCAATGAGATACTGTGCCTGCGGCAAGCGTTCAGGATGATCCACTACAGAAGCATCACCGCCCTGATTGGCAATAAACTCCTTGAATTTCTCCAGTGCTTTGCCGTTGCGAATCACTTCTTTGAGCTTCTCTTCAGCATTTTCGAGGGAATCTGCTTTCCCGGCCAAAAATACCATTTGGCTGCCCAAGGCCATACACAGCTCTTCCAGATCTTTGGGTCCTTCACCGCGCAGTGTATCAATCGCTTCTTTGACTTCCAGCGAGTTGCCAATGGCCAGACCCAGCGGTTGGCTCATATCAGAAATAACCGCCATCGTTTTGCGGCCGACATTATTCCCGATGCTTACCATCGCATGTGCCAGCTCTCTGGCATCGTCTACCGTTTTCATGAATGCGCCTGCACCTGTCTTGACATCCAATACGATGGCATCGGAGCCGGCTGCGATTTTTTTACTCATAATCGAACTGGCAATGAGCGGAATCGAGTTTACCGTTGCTGTAACGTCACGCAAGGCATACAGCTTTTTGTCCGCAGGCGTCAGGTTGCCGCTTTGTCCGACCACAGCAATTTTACTGCGGTTCACCAGCTCCACAAATTCATCCTTGCTGATTTCTACGTGGAAGCCGGCGATGGCCTCCAGCTTGTCAATCGTTCCCCCGGTATGTCCGAGGCCGCGACCTGACATTTTTGCCACCGGAATGTCCAAGGCCGCTACGAGCGGGGCCAGTACCAGCGTTGTCGTATCGCCCACACCACCAGTCGAGTGCTTATCGACCTTTACTCCTTCAATCGCGGACAGATCAATCGTATCACCTGAATGGACCATCGCCATGGTCAGATCAGCACGTTCCCGTTCGGTCATATCTTTGAAGAAAATGGACATCGCCAATGCACTGACCTGATAGTCAGGAATTTCACCCTGAGTGTAGCCTTGGATAATAAAATTAATTTCCTCCGTACTCAGTTCTTTTCCATCACGTTTTTTCTCGATCAAGTCTACCATTCTCATATGTCATTACTCCTCACTGTGCGTATGATCGTTTACAGGGATACTGCTGTATCCAGTGCAACTTCCATCATTTCTTTAAAGGTGGTTTGCCGTTCTTCCGCCGTTGTTTCTTCACCTGTCAGCAAATGATCGCTTACCGTCAAAATTGTCAGCGCGTTAACGCCAAATTTGGCTGCCAGCGTATACAAAGCCGAAGTCTCCATTTCGACACCCAGCACGCCGTATTCCATCAGCTTTTGCACCACTGATTTGTCATCACGATAGAAGCTGTCCGAACTGAATACGTTGCCGACATGCATGTTCAAGCCTTTGGCAACACCGCGATCATAAGCGCCCTTTAAAAGAGGGAAGCTGGCAATCGGCGAATAGTCGTAGCCGCCAAAGATATGACGGTTCATGCCAGAATCCGTACACGAAGCCTGTGCCAAAATCACGTCACGAACATGCACATGCTCCTTCATCCCGCCGCATGTGCCTACACGGAACAAGTTTTTTACACCGTACTCGCTGATCAGCTCATTGACATAAATACTGATCGAAGGCAGTCCCATTCCGGTTCCCTGTACAGACAGGCGTTTGCCTTGATACGTTCCCGTAAATCCGAGCATTCCGCGTACCTCGTTGTAGCAGGTCACGTCCTCCAGATACGTTTCAGCGATAAACTTCGCCCGCAGCGGGTCTCCTGGCAGCAAAATCGTTTCTGCAATTTCTCCTGGCTTAGCTCCAATGTGTACACTCATTGTTCTATTCCTCCGTCCCATTTGTCCGTGATTATATAATTATTGAAGCTCAGCCAAAAAGCTTGTTCCGTGTTCCGGCAGTTTTACACCGAAGTTTTCCGCTACCGTCGCCCCAATATCCGCAAACGTTGTACGGAGCGCAAGCTCCTTGCCTCCAGCTGTAAAACGTGGGGAATACACTAACAATGGTACATATTCACGAGTATGATCCGTTCCCCGGTACGTTGGGTCATTCCCGTGGTCCGCAGTGATGATCAGCAGATCGTCATCCGTCATTTTGGCGAATACCTCCGGCAGGCGTGCATCGTAATCGTCCAGGGCTTGACCGTATCCCTGTGGATCACGGCGGTGACCGTATACAGCATCAAAGTCCACCAAATTCAGGAAGCTTAATCCGGTGAATTTCTCATCCAGCGTAGTGACCAGCTTATCCATGCCGTCCATATTGGATACGGTGCGTACCGCCTTCGTTACACCCTCACCGTCATAAATGTCGGAGATTTTCCCCAAAGCGATCACATCCAGACCTGCATCCTTTAGCTCGTTCATCGTAGTGCGGCCAAACGGCTTGAGCGCATAATCATGGCGATTGGAGGTGCGGGAGAAGTTCCCCGGTTCGCCTACGAACGGACGTGCAATAATGCGGCCCAGCATGTACGGATCCTCCAGCGTGATTTTACGGCAGAATTCGCAAATCTCATAAAGCTCCTTCAGAGGTACAACTTCCTCGTGCGCAGCAATTTGCAACACCGAATCCGCCGAAGTATAGATGATAAGCGCTCCTGTCTTCACATGCTCTTCGCCCAGTTCATCAATGATTTCCGTTCCGCTGGCTGGCTTGTTGCCAATGACTTTGCGCCTTGTATGCTCCTCAATGCGCTGAATCAGCTCATCCGGGAACCCGTCGGGGAATACGCGGAACGGAACCGCAATATTCAAGCCCATGATCTCCCAATGCCCAGTCATCGTATCCTTGCCATTCGACGCTTCCTGCATTTTAGTGTAGTACGCGAGCGGCTTTTCAGCCGCCGGTATCCCTTCGATAGGACGAATGTTGGACAGACCAAGCTTACCCATATTCGGCATGTTCAGACCGCCGCGTTCGCGGGCGATATGACCAAGTGTATCTACATCATAATCATCAAACTTGGCTGCGTCCGGCGCTTCGCCGATGCCGACCGAGTCCAGCACAACCAAGTGAATGCGTTTAAATTTAGGCATCATAAAAATCCTTTCCTGACTTGCTGTTTTTTTTACAAAAACAACCCTGCAATCGTTGCCGACAGCACGCTAACCAGCGTCGCCCCGTACAACAGCTTCAGACCAAAGCGGGCCACCACATTTCCCTGCTTTTCATGCAGACCCTTCACCGCCCCGGAAATGATACCGATGGATGAGAAGTTGGCAAAGGATACGAGGAATACCGATACGATCCCGATTGTACGCTCAGACAAGCCTGTTTGTTTGGTCAGATCCAGCATGGCCACAAATTCGTTGGATACGAGCTTGGTAGCCATAATGCTGCCCGCCTGAACCGCCTCGCTCCATGGAATCCCCATGACAAAAGCGAACGGTGCAAACACATAACCAAGCAGCGCCTGAAAGCTGATTCCAAACACCCAGGTGAAAATCCCGTTAACCATGGCAATCAGCGCCACAAATCCAATCAGCATCGCTGCTACAGTTATGGCTACCTTGAAGCCGTCCATAATATACTCACCGAGCATTTCGAAGAAGGACTGCTTCTCTTCCTCCTGAACCTCCAGCAAATCGTCTTCTTTTTCAATCTTGTACGGATTAATAATCGAAGCGATAATAAAGCCGCCGAACAGGTTCAACACCAATGCAGTAACCACATATTTGGGGTTCAGCATTTGCATGTAAGCCCCCACAATCGACATGGATACAGTGGACATTGCAGATGCACACAACGTATACAGCCGATGTTTCGGCAGAAGACCAATTTGCTTCTTAACGGAAATAAACACCTCGGATTGACCCAAGATAGCTGAAGCTACAGCGTTGTAGGATTCCAGTTTACCCATTCCGTTTACTTTGCTCAAGATAATACCGATATATTTGATGATGAACGGCAGGACTTTAATATATTGCAGAATCCCGATCAGCGCGGAAATGAACACGATCGGCAGCAATACATTGATAAAGAAAGGTGCCGCCCCCTCATTTGCAATCCCGCCAAACACAAAATTGATCCCTTCACCCGCATATTTCAGCAGGCTGCCGAACGCTTCGGCAAACCCCGTGACCAAAAGTTCGCCAATATCTGTGTTTAGCAATAAAAAAGCAAGCGCTGCCTGCAATACAACCATAACTACCAGCGGACGATACCTGATTTTGCGCTTGTCGCTGCTGGCAATGTAAGTCAGTCCAAATACAACGAGCAGCCCCACTAAAGCGATGATATATTTCATTTAATTATCCCCCTTATTACATTAAGCGCTTACATTAACTATAAAAAGAACGCGCCCTCGAAAGAGGCATTCTTTTTTTATTTCCCCAAATCCGCGGGACGAAAAGCACCCGGCAGTAGTTTTTCCATCGTCCACTCTTCCGTGTTGCCATGAAGGTTAGTCAGATATATTTTGGTATCTACATGAGCAAATTCGGAAATGACCTGTCTACAGGCCCCGCATGGAGATACAGGTCCTGCTGTGTCTGCTGCAACCGCAATCGCATCAATTTTACGGCAGCCTTCGGATACCATTTTAAAAATCGCCGTCCGTTCTGCACAATTGCAGAGGCCGTAGGAGGCATTTTCCACATTACATCCGCGATAAATCGTGCCATCGCTACCGAGAACCGCTGCACCGACTTGAAAATTCGAATACGGAATATATGCCTGTTTTCGCGCCTCAAGCGCTTCCTGAATCAATTGATCCTTCACCCGCGAATCCCTCCATGACTTTAAAATAGTACTTAGTAGGAAGATGTAGACTGCTCGCCCTCGATGATTTTCACACCGGAGCTTGCACCGATCCGACTTGCGCCTGCTTCTACTAATTTTTGCACGTCTTCCAGACTGCGTACGCCGCCAGAAGCTTTAACACCAATCTCAGGTCCTACTGTTTTACGCATCAAGGCCACGTCTTCCGCAGTAGCTCCACCTGTAGAGAAGCCTGTCGAGGTTTTCACAAAATTCGCTCCCGCTTTGACGGATAGCTCACATGCAAGTACCTTCTCTTCGTCAGTCAGCAGGCAGGTTTCGATGATGACTTTTACCAGTGTACCGGCAGCAGCTTCCACGACCGCACGAATATCCTGCTCCACAAGTTGCAGATCACGTGCCTTCAAGGCGCCGATATTAATAACCATATCCACCTCAGTCGCACCGTTAGCAATGGCATCCTTCGTTTCAAATGCTTTTGTTGCTGAAGTGCTTGCTCCCAGCGGGAAACCGATAACCGTACAGATGGCTACGCCTGTGCCTGCGAGTTGTTCTGCTGAATAGGCTACCCACGCTGGATTCACACATACGGAAGCAAACTGATATTTCTTCGCCTCAGCGGTCAATTTCGTAATTTCATCCTTCGTCGCATCTGCACGCAACAATGTATGATCAATTAATGCTGCAATGTTCATGTTCTGAACGCTCCTTCAATGATAAATAGTGTGAAGACAAATGTCCTTTATTTCTCTGTGATGAGACCATCATAGCACGGCTTTGAACATATGTAAAACACATTTTGAAATTATGTTCAAGCCTATGCATACGACAGTCACCTACAGTTCACATTACCCTATAGGCGGACGCCAAAACCGTATGTTTACACGGAATTGATGCACATGCTTATTGTAAAAGTGCTTGTGCCGTAAACTGATCCGTCACCAGAATATTCGCGTACTTGCCCCGCAATGATGCACGGATAGCCTCCACTTTGCGCTGTCCACCCGCTACAAGAATAGCCTTCTCCTTCTTGCGTAAATCCGGCAGATCAATTCCAACAGTACGGCTGTTGATTTCGTCACTGCATATATTGCCCTCATCGTCAAAAAAGCGCGAGCAAATGTCGCCCTTGCCGATTTTTTGCAGCAGCTTCTGTTCCTCTTGGTTAAAATACCCCAGTCTGAACAACAGCGCATCCTCCTTGACCGTTCCCACCGTAAACACGGCAATATTCGCCTGCTTGCCAAGTTCAATGATGCGCTGGATGTGCCGATCCTTCTCAACCATTTTCTTAACGGCATGACTATCAAAAATCACAGGAAGCGGTAAGTACCGTGCAATTGTGTGAAAGGCTTCCGCAAACAAATTCACCGTCTCAACAGCATATGTGTTGACATGCGAATGGCTCACGCCTCCTTTGAGCTGAACCACCTCAACTCCCTTAACCTGCTTTTGCTGGAGATGGAGTGCCACTGCATGCATCGTCGTGCCCCACGTTACCCCAATAATATCCGCATCCTGGACCGTTTCATGCAAATAATCGGCTGCCTTTTTGCTAATATGCTTCTTAATCTCCTGATATTCATTGACTGGCGAGTAGCAAACCAGCACGGTATCCAGTCCGTATTTCTTTTTGAGCTGCTCTCCAAGCGCATCCATATCCTCCATTGGATCAACAATACTGATCCTTACGTATCCCTGTTCCTTGGCAGCCTGAAGCAGCCGCGATACCGTAGGACGGGAAACCCCGAGTCTGACCGCGATATCCTGCTGGCTATAGTCGTTCAGATAGTATAACCTGGCTGCCTCGATACTTAATCGCTGCTTATCATGATCCATTCTACCTCAACCCGCTTATCATAAAATGTAGTCCCATCACCTGAGTCTCTCTTTTGGAAGATTTAACTGCCAGTTTGTGATATTCTGTGATTAACTGAAACAGTTTCACCACACCCTCAACTTTATAATTCCATGTGCCAAAACGCAATAGCTAACCCGTTTTACTGTCATTTCACAACGCCCTGTAGAAGACTTATCTGAATATGTAAGGAGAATGGCTATGTCTGAGTATATTGTGTGCAGTCTGGCGGACAAAAGGTTCGCTTTAAACTTTCTGGAAGTGGAAGAAGTCATGAACGTCAAGAAAGGGACACCGCTTCCCTTTTCCGAGGCATGGCATAAGGAATGGTCACCATCCGTGACAACGTATTTACGATCCTCAATTTGCGAAAAAAGCTACTGCTTCCCGCTTCAAATGAGTCCTCCGAGAACAAAATGATTTTGCTCAGCCGGGCGAAGATTGCTCTAATTGTCGATCAGGTGGAGGATACAGCTTCTGCCGAGGACAGTCAGCTACAGAGCAATGAGGAAGAGTGGCAACGCGAGCTGTTTCCCACCGTGCTGGAGCATCATGGTACCCTCATTCCGGTGCTGGATATGGACGCTTTTCTCGCTTCCACCAAGACAAACTAAAAAAGCTTTAAAGCTTTCATGTAAAATACTCCCGAACCTTGAGTCAGCTTGCACTCATCGTTCGGGAGTATTTTCAATTATTGCAGCCCCTGTCCCTCTTTCATGTGAACCAGCGTGTTCAGCTGCTCCAGCAGCGTATTCCCTCCGGTCAGCGAAATGGTGCCAATCTTCTCGCAGATTTTTTCCAGAAACTCCAGCTCTTTGAGACGATAGAGAGTGGCGTTTTCCTCCATCAGCTTGGCCGTATTGAGCAAACTACGAGTAGAGGCCGTCTCTTCGCGGCGTGTGATAAGGTTGGCTTGCGCTTTCTTCTCTGCCAACAGCACTGTATTCAGAATATCCTTGATATCCCCTGGCAAAATAATGTCCTTCACCCCAGCCGACGTAAAGGTCACTCCATATTCGCCGCTCTGCTCATTCAGCCGAGTCAAGACATATTGAGCGATTTCCTGCTTCATTTTCAACAAATCGTCCAGCTTCATGGCGCCAACGTATTCACGCAGCAGCAATTGAAGCATAATATACATTTGCTCCTCGAATGCCCGGAATTCCAATGCACGCAGCGGATCAATGATACGGTATTGACAAACGAAGTTAAGGCGCAGCGTAATTTTATCCTCTGTCATGATTTCCTGTCCCATCAAATCCATCTGCTGCTGGCGCATATCTATCGTTTTGATCTCTGTGTTCACCGTCGACATCCAAAAGCAATACTTGCCCGGCTTCAGCTCGCCTTGCAGGACGTTATCATAATACAGGAAGCCCAGCTCATAGCTGGCTACCTGAAGTGCCTTCCAGAAGCCTTTTGTCTTGGACAAAAAGGCTTGCCCCAATGCCTTATCAATCGCAGGCTGCCGGGTATCTGCATGGACAAAGCGATGTTCCTTGAGCACGCTCCAAAACGCATATTTTCCTGCCGTCAGCAGCTCCACGAACTTATTGTCCTCATAATGCAGGACATATTCATGATCCTCAACCTCTACGACATTCAATTGCTCCAGCAATAGGGGATCGGTCAAAAACAGGCGAATATCATGGTCTGGTACAAAAAACGGTTCACCTACATTCAAAATCACAACCGTCTCCTGCTGAAATGTCTTCAACAGGTAAGTCCCGGGCAGCAGCAACTTGTGGTAGCTCCCTTTTTTGAACAGCAGTCCGCGTTCATCAGATTTAATGGTTATTTTCTTAAACATGGTATCACTCCTAGTATTTAAAATCCTCAACGTAAAAGAGTGCTTTTTTCTACGTGTGGCGGCTCCGCGATCCATTTGATCTTCCGATCGCTGTTGCCTCTGAATTATTAGAATTGATGAACCCTTATAGAGTTAGAATTCAGGGGCAAAGGCGAACGCTGACGCTTCTTCAGATTCAAATGGACCGCTCCGCTGCTGCCCACCTAAAATCAACACACTTTTAAAATGAGGATCTTCATTTTTATTCGTTGTAGCAGGGTTAGTGACCCTTGCAGAGCATCCCTCCGGGGTGAACGGCGGGGCCAAGCTTGAGGAAAAAGGAAGGTGCTGTCTGTCTCCGTGTTTCGAGGATGGGATTCATCAGCCCAACATCGACTGTGAATCCGTATCCCCGAAGCTGCGGGCCCTGTCGTCGCTTGCTCTTTCCGGTATCCGCTAGCCGCATAGCCATCGCCTCGGCATCTGTCATAGGGACCAGAAATGGGATGCTCTCATCCAGGTCTTTTCATTGTTTTTATTCGACCATTCGAATACTCTACCAGAAGTCGCTTGGAAGGCGATTGGGAATCGAACCCTAATGTTGGTGGATACACAAGATTTACAGGATACCTGGCCCGATGAGGGCAGGCACTGCGGGACCTTTAGAAATCCTCACCTCGGTAATATCTTCCTGCATCAGCCTTCATCATTATTGCGCACAACCTCACTCACGAACATGGCGAAAGTATTACGACCCTATACAAAAACAAAAAAAAGACACGGAAGAAGCTCTTTTGGCTCACTCCGTGTCGCTCTTTTTATAGCTACCTGTGTCAACAGAAAATAAAGTATTAGACGCCCATGCCGCTAACGCAGCACCAACAGATGATGAAAATGGTAGGTATGCGATATAATTTACTTACGGCTGGCGAAGGCAGGTCGGCAGTCAATGGTGCTTCGAGCCCGAGTATTAGACTGACCCTAACGACCAGGTGCACCACAGATTGTTGCTCCGAATTTGGAAGCACGCAGGATAGAATAACCATATGTGGTTGTTGCACCAGCCCCTTCAATCTTGCTGCCGTAAGGAGAAGGCTACGAATGGACGTTGTTTACAGTCATGTGTGCGGACTTGACGTTCATAAAAAGAACATCGTTGCCTGCACCATCACGCCTGAAGGTAAAGAAATCCGTACGTTTGGCACGATGACCGACGATTTAATTTTGCTTGTAGATTGGCTCAAAGTCAAGGAATGCACTCATGTAGCGATGGAAAGCACTGGAGCATATTGGAAACCAATCTACAACCTGTTGGAGCTTGAGGAGATTGAGACTCTTGTTGTGAATGCCCAGCACATCAAGAATGTTCCGGGACGCAAGACTGACGTCAAAGACGCGGAATGGATTGCTGGATTGCTCCGGCATGGTCTATTGAAGGGTAGCTTTATCCCAAATCGCGAGCAAAGAGAGCTGAGGGAATTGATTCGCTACCGCCGTAGTCTCATCGAAGAGCGAGCTCGGGAAGTCAGCCGCATTCAAAAGGTGCTGGAAGGAGCAAACATCAAGCTTTCCTCGGTTGCCAGCAATGTGCTTGGGAAATCAGGACGTGCAATGATTGAGGCGATGATTGCTGGCGAAACCGATCCTGAAGCTTTATCTGATCTTGCAAAACGAAAGTTGAAAAGCAAAAAAGCGGATTTGAAGCGAGCATTGAACGGCTTAATGGGCCCTCATCAGAAACTGATGCTGGGAGCTCAGCTCCGTCACGTCGATTATTTGGACGAAGAGATTGGCAGGTTGGATGAGGAAATTAAAAAGCGCATGCTCCCTTTTGATGAAGACTTGGAACTGCTTGACACCATCCCAGGTGTGGCACGAAGAACAGCAGAGACTATTCTAGCCGAAATTGGCTCTAATATGAATCAGTATCCTTCCGCCGCCCATTTATGTTCTTGGGCAGGGCTGTGTCCGGGTCAGAATGAAAGCGCCGGAAAACGATTGTCCGGCAAGACGCGAAAAGGAAATAAGAAACTCCGAAGTACGCTTGTAGAAGCTGCGAAGGCTGCGGCTAGAACAAAAGAAACGTATTTATCCAGCCAGTATCATCGGATTTCCGCGCGTCGGGGAGCTAACCGAGCGACGGTTGCAGTAGCACACAGTATATTGTCTATGGTTTACTATATCCTTAAGCGGAAACAACCCTACATCGAGCTAGGTCCAACCTACTACGAGGAACGAAAACGGGACGTGATCATCAAGCATTCCATTAAGAAACTGGAGTCATTAGGTGTATCAATTACTGTGAATACGGCAGCTTCCTGATCGTTATGCAAACCATACATTACTAATGCCCCTGGCTATTTTTTTGTTTGCCGGAGGGTCGCTTTCTTGTTGCCTTTTTTAGGTGTTCTACGGAGCGATATTTTCAGGATAGACGCGAAAAGGAAATAAGAAACTCCGAAGTACGCTTGTAGAAGCTGCGAAGGCTGCGGCTAGAACAAAAGAAACGTATTTATCCAGCCAGTATCATCGGATTTCCGCGCGTCGGGGAGCTAACCGAGCGACGGTTGCAGTAGCACACAGTATATTATCTATGGTTTACTATATTCTTAAGCGGAAACAACCCTACATCGAGCTAGGTCCAACCTACTACGAGAAACGAAAACGGGATGTGATCATCAAGCATTCCATTAAGAAACTGGAGTCATTAGGTGTATCAATTACTGTGAATACGGCAGCTTCCTGATCGTTATGCAAACCATACATTACTAATGCCCCTGGCTATTTTTTTGTTTGCCGGAGGGTCGCTTTCTTGTTGCCTTTTTTAGGTGTTCTACGGAGCGATATTTTCAGGATAGACTGGATGTCTTTATTCCACGCGGCTTTTCGAATTGCCATACCGTCAGACTCCATAAAATAAGTTTTAGACTTGCCTTAGAAAATTGAAACAGCGATAGCAAAGGACAAGAAAATAAAGTCCTTTGCTATCGCTGTTTCATTGAACTAATGTTTCCCGTTAGGTTAACGCCAGCGCCCAGTCTACAACTTTATTTTTACGGTCTAGTTCTTTATTTTTCAGTACTTCATTCATCGAACACCAACAAATCTCTTTTGCATTTCTCCGCCCCATACGTTACTATCTTTGTATCGACAAATTTGCAGGTCTATATTAAGGAGGTTTTAACACCCATGTGCCCCCGTACCAAAGAACAAAATGAGCTCATACGTATGCAGCGCAGAGAACAGATCCTGGATGTCGCCGCTCGCTCCTACTTTCGCACGGGCGGCAGCTTTGATATTCGCGACGTTGCCCGCGAGGCAGGGCTTGGTTACGGCACAGTATACCATTATTACCCCAACCGGCATTTATTAATAGAAGATGTGTTAGGAAGCGGCTTCGAGCGATGCGAGCAAGTTATCGCAAAATGGGCGAACATCAGCGGCAGCCCCCCGGATGACTGGCAGTTGTTGACGTATTGTAAAGCGCTGCTCCGGCTGTGGCAGTCGGACGCCCGCGCTTATCTCGTCTACAAAATGGCGGCGGAACATTATGCTGGCTTGCCTGAGAGGGATCGACACCACGCCAAAAGAAAATTTATGGAACGGCTGTATGTTCCACTCCAATTGATCGCTCAGTGCGAAGACGACAGCGTCGACCATATGCTTGCCGTACTGGTCGGTTGCTGTGGGCTGCACTACTATGCGGGCAATTCCGACCTGGACGTCGATCGAATCGCCCGACTCGCTATGCAAGCTATTACGAAGGAGTCCTGATACGAACATGATCATCTTAAAAAGCAAGCATGAAATCGAATCCATCCGCAAGGCATGCCGAGTGGTGGCTGAATGCCATCGTACAATTGCCCCGCTCATCAAACCGGGCATCACAACGAACGAGATTGAGCGCATATTCGAGGATATTATTTTGAAGCACGGCGCCAAGCCATACGAGAAGGGCTACAAGGGCTATCCATATGCGACCTGTGCCTCCGTCAACGACGTGATCGCGCATGGCTTCCCTAGCAATAAGCCACTTGAGGAAGGCGATATCGTGACGATCGACACGGTCGCGGAGCTCGACGGCTGGCTCGGCGATTCGGCTTGGAGCTATGCAGTCGGGCAGATCTCGCCGACGGCCGAGAAGTTGATGCGCGTCACGAAGGAATGTCTTGACCTGGGCATCGAGCAGGCGCAGCCCGGCAATCGACTCGGCGACGTGACGAGCGCGATTCAGCGGCATGCGGAATCACACGGTTTCGGCGTCGTGCGCGACCTTCTCGCCCATGGCATCGGCCGCGACCTGCACGAGGAGCCGACCTATATGCATGTCGGCAAGCCCGGAAAAGGCCTCCGTATCAAGGAAGGTATGGTGTTCACGATTGAGCCCATGATCACCGAAGGCACCTACTTCATGACAATCGATCCGGACGGCTGGACCGCACGGACGATGGACAACAAGCTTGCCGCCCAATACGAGCATACGATCGCCATCACGGCTGAAGGTCCACAAATTTTGACCGCGCAATAGAATAAATAGAGGTCGATCAACGAAAGGTCGACTTCTTTTTTCGTATTCGGCATAACAGCTTTCTTTATTCATTACAGGTGATCGCGTAAACGATATCCCGTTCCCATCTTCAAATTGAATTTTCTCCTGACAACCTGTCACATTCGTATCTTGGGCCTGATCCACTAGAACGCTTTTAGCCTATAGATGGGTATAACTCGCCTTAGGGGTGTCATGAGCCAAGCCATTGCTCTCATAGGTGAACCAATAGCTAATGACCTGACCAGCTGAAAGTCCACTGACCGTGTGCTCCCAGGCTCCATTGTTGTTCTTCATGCGATAATTCATTTGAGTGCCGCCGGACACGGTATAGTGGACATCTACAAATGCCGATGTACTCTTCGGCTGGAACGTGATCAACGCCTCGTGGTGGAAATCCTGGAAACCCCTGTCGTTGTAGAGGAAGCCTGGTGTGTATAGCTGAATGAAGGGGTATCATATTGCAATCCCGCTTTTTCATAGGTGAACCAATAGCTGACAACGGTCCCGATGGCGAGGCCTGTAACCCGCTGCTCCCAGACGCCGCCGTTGTTTGTCATCCGGTAGTTGAGCTGTTGTCCACCTGGCAAAGTATAATGCACGTCAACATAGGCGGAGGCTGTTTTGGGCGTAAATTGAAGCAGCGCTTCACTGTCGCTGACAAAGCGGGCTTGTGCGGTGTAATCCTTCGTTTCTCCGCCCCCGTCATTCCCACCGTCAGAGGATGCTTCCGTAGTTACGGCTACAGCATTGCTGGCCGCAGATAGGTTGCCGGCTGCATCGCGAGCCTTAACGGTAAAGCTGTAAGTGGTGGCTGCATTCAGCCCTGTAACGGAAATAGAAGTACCGCTGGCCTCTGCTGTCTGAATCCCGTCCTTATAAACGGTATAACCCGTAACACCAACATTGTCTGTGGCTGCATCCCACTCCAGCGTGACCGCCGAAGCCGTTTTAGCCGTGGCTCGCACATTCGCGGGGATGGATGGTGCTTTCGTATCAGGCTGCGGATTGCCGCCGCTTCCATTTCCGGTATTAAAGCTATTCGGCTGTACAGTGATACTATGCCCATCTGAGAAGGTTACGGTTTTGACCTGGTTTGTAAAGTTGTAGGCTACATAGGTTTTTACTCCGTTTTTATGAAATACGGCATAAATAGGTGAATTGGCGGTGATGCTGCGGTCGATGTTGCCTAAAGCATCCAAATTGTAGATCCAGTGATATGCATTCGCCTTGGAATTACCCGCTTCCGGTGTCATGCTCGCTGCGCGTGTGCTGAATCTGCCCTTCGCATCGGACGGGTCCGAAATCGCTCTGTACATATACACAATATCTTCCCACGGATTGAAATTACCTCCGCTTTTTTGCAGCAGATCGTTATAATTTTTAGCTGCATACTCCGGATATTGCGTCAAATACAAGGATGCAGCGGTGATCGGCAGCCAGTTGATGCCATGCACCTCTGTAGCATTATCGGTCCACCATGTTGCATTTCCCACCGTTTTACCGCCCCAAATCATGCTCGCCGTAGCGCTTTGCATCCCCGTGGGAGTGTTTGTGCCTTTCACATCAAACCAGTATTCGTTAATCGCATTCATTTCAGTTGTATATAGATAAATGCCCAGATCACGTGTTCGAGTGTCTCCCGTCGCTTCGCCCCATAAAATTAGACCGGCCCAGGCATTCATCGCCTCTGAGGAAGATTCATTGTTGTTGCCGTCACCAAATTTGGCATGGCCGGAGGCCCAGGTGTGCCCGGCATAGGGATCAAAATTACGCAAATACGGAAATTGCGAATCAGACCTGTCGGTATTGGCGATGTCGCGAATGAGCAGATTCACCATTTTCCCCCATTGGGCATTGGATGCCCAGCTTTTGTCCACACGTGCAATTTCAGCTGCAGCCTTAATAAAGTAGCCATAATGGAAATGATGGTCATTTAATTCCACTGCACTGCCAAAGCTGTCGGGATAACCAATCAATGTCCCCCAATTGCTGTTATACACAAATAGATTGGAGCTTTTCAGATTCCCCGAGCTGTCACTGGCCTTAAACCAGTCCTGCAGCCGGCTTTTGATCTCATTGCGGAACTGGGTCGCTGCAGCAGTGTTGCCAGCCTGGTCGGCGATCGGTGCCAGAGCTGCCAGCTTGCCCAGACGTTTTCCAATCCAGTACGTGTCTTCATTGCCAGAGTAGGTTTCGGCTTTCGCTTCGTTAATGTAGCTGTTCAGCGTATTTTTATCGTAGGACCCCAAGTCGGGCAGGGAAGGGAGCACCCCTGTAAATTTCATTTTCGTTTGAAAAGAAGTACCTTCCGCTGTTTTCATCAGGCCGCGTACAGAATTATATGTGTAGTTCAGCAAGGGTTGGGAAGAATTTTTCCACTGATGCGGATATAAGGCAAAAATAGTACCGCCCTGTGTACCTTCCTTCGCGGCTGTAGTAACGGTAAAGGTGGTGGTTAACTCGGCAGAGGTTTCGTTATAGCTGTACTGTGCTTTGGAGTCTGTGACAAAGGAATAGGCGTATTGCCGGAATTTGTTCAATGTGGCCTCTGTTTTGTCAGGCAAAGCTGCCACCGTAAAATAGCTTTTCCCGTTCAAATTATTGGTCAGTGTGCTCGTTCCCAAGCCGGACCAGGTACTGCCGGAAGGACCAAACAGGCCATAGTGTGAACCATTGACCGTAATGCCAAGCACAGGGGTGGTGGAAGACCCGAACCAAACCTCAGGTACCTTATTAAACGAGAGCTTGGGATTTCCGCCGCCAAACTCAAAATAAACATATGGAGAGCCGTGTCCATAGGTAGCACTCATTTTATTGCTTCCGCTTTGAAATAATGATTTGACAAACCAGTCGCTGAAGCCGTCCACCTTGGCATCAGGAAATGAAGCGGTTACAGAATGGCCGATGGTAAAATCGTTCACATCATCCATCCAACCTGCGATGTACCCCGGATTTACAGTAATTTTTCCGCTCGGGTTAAAAATGCGCAGCCCGTTTTGCTGATTTTTCAAGGCAAGGGGGTGCGGATATTGGGCCTCGGAGTAGGGAACCCAGGCTAGACTGCTCCACCAGTCATTGGTGGGCATTGGACCGGATACATTCCCTGTTTTGTAAATTTCATTCTGCGGAGTTGTTGCTCCAGCGGGCAGTATGGTTGAATATGAACCAGCACCTTGCGTGACCTCACCCGAAAAGGCTTTAGTAGAAACCGGTGCAGCTAAAAATACCAGACTGGCACTTAACAAGCATAACAGCAATTTTTTCATAGCCTACCTCCTCCTTAGAATTCGCTAACCCCTTTCACTGCAAGGTTTTTCCCTTTTATTCCAATTCAGATTCAACTTCATTGTGCTTTATCCTGATTTCTAGGTCAATCCTTCATTTCTATATTTCAACTAAACGAGGCGAAAGTCTCTAAAAAAATAAAAGAAACCAGGACGAAAAGCCCGAAAATCCTCCCGGAGCACCGGAACACCATTCATTCTGGGAAATTACATCCATTCTTTCCTTTGGCTTCATCCCATAAAACATTCACCCCATGAGTTGTTCATCCCATTAACCATTCACCCTAATAAAGGTTTAGTATACAAAAAAAAGAATCTTCCAGGCTTCCAGCCCTTCAGATCCTCAGTCTTTTTGAATCTATAAGTTTTGAGTCTTTAAGTCTTTGAGTCTTTGAAAGTCCTCTTCCCCTTCTACCATGCTCCACACCAATTCGGAAAAATGAGTTACTTTGTGGCGGAGCCTCCCTCACCACAATTTCACTCACTTCTTCCGCTCAAAATACCCTTCTATCTTCAAATCCACGCCAACCTGCGTCACGCTCAGATCCTGTAGCCCAACCGCTTCGCTCATCGCTGACACGCCTTCTCCTCCCAAAAAGCCCGGTGCTTCACGTCCTCCAACCAGCTTCGGCGCAATATACAGTACAAGCTTGTTTGCCAGTCCTTGCTGTACGAACGAAGCGTTCACCTCGGCACCGCCTTCCACGAACACCGAAGACACCTCCGCTGCACCCAAAATATCCAGCATTTGCGGCAGACTAACCCGATCACTGTCTGCATCCAGTGTCGAATATACCTTTACACCAAGCTGTTCCAGCTGGCTTCGTTTGTCTTCATCATAAACACGTCCTGTAAATATCCAGGTGGGCGCTTCTCCATCTGTAATGACACGAGCATCAAGCGGAATACGCAGCGTGCTGTCCAGAATGATACGAATCGGATTCCTTCCTTCCGGCAAACGTGTCGTTAGCTGCGGATTATCATGAATCACGGTCTGCACACCGACCAGGATGCCTACATGCTCATGACGAAGACGATGCACATCCTCCCGTGCCACCTCGGACGTAATCCACTTGCTTTCCGAGGTTCGGGTGGCAATTTTACCATCCAGCGTCACCGCTGATTTGATCGTAATATAAGGACGCTTGCTTACAATATAATGGTTAAACACTTCATTCATACGAATGGATTCCTGCTCGCATACTCCGACAATGACCTCGATGCCCGCATCTTTCAAAATCTGTACCCCTCTGCCCGAAACGAGCGGGTTCGGGTCCAGTGCAGCGATCACCACGCGGCGAATACCAGCCTGCACAATCGCTTCTGCACACGGACCTGTCCGTCCGTGGTGGGAGCATGGCTCCAGCGTTACATAAATCGTTGCTCCCCGAGCATGCTCACCCGCCATACGCAAAGCATGAATCTCCGCATGTGGCTCGCCGGGCTTCAAATGAGCGCCAATCCCAACAATACGACCGTTGTTAACAATCACTGATCCGACGAGCGGATTCGGTTCTGTCTGCCCTTTGGCACTTCTGGCATTTTCCAACGCCAGGCGCATATATTTTTCGTGAATGGTCTGAGTGGTCATAGAACCTCCCTGAAATCGAAATCCCGCAAATGGCCGGACCGTTCCACTTTTGTATTCAAATACCGCTCGTTATATTGCGATACATCGCCCCACAGCGGCATACGACCCGCCACATTCATACCCGATTTTTTCAAGGCATCCAGCTTTTTAGGGTTATTTGTAATCAATGTTACCGGTTTTTGTCTCAGGTGACGCAGCACATTGATGGCGTCCACATAATTGCGGGTATCATCTTCAAAGCCCAATTGATGGTTGGCTTCGACAGTATCCATGCCTTCCTCCTGCAAAATATATGCCATTGCTTTACTGAACAAACCGATCCCACGACCTTCATGATTGGCCAGATAGAACAATGCACCTGTTCCATGCTCCACAATCATCTTCATGGATTGGTGAAGCTGAAATCCGCAATCACAACGCTTGCTGCCAAAAATATCTCCAGTATGGCAAATACTATGCATACGAACAAGTGCATTTTCCGACTGTTGAAGATCACCATATACCAGTACACTTGACTGTTGTCCCTCTGCCAAATTCAGTGTCGACAATCGCTTCACAATTGTGTCAGCGGTTGCGTTCAGCAAGTCCTGACGATCTGCCTCATCCCGTACAGGCAACCAGCAGTACCATTGGAAAACAACGGTTTCTCCTTCCAAATTAACTGGCAGCTTGATCGGTCCTACCAAAATCGTCGAGGATTGCTCTCCACGAATCGTTTGAATTTTATCGTTAAGTAGCGTAGCTACATCTTTTTGGTTCATCTCTCTGCACCATCCTTTATATAAGCTCTATCTATCCGGAAGCCTCGGTTATTCAAAGCCTAATCGCTGATTTACATGGTTGGGGTAACTGCTGGTAAAAAATGTTCATGAAACGTGGATTCCATCGTCAGCTGCCGTTCCTGAAGCTCGGTCACGGCCTGTCGCCGTCCGTCTTCGAACGCCTTCAAGCCCGCTGCGGTGTATCCCTCCTCCTGACGTAAACGAAGAAGCTCACTCGCCAGCACATCGGCATCCTTCAAGGCTGCGTTCAGGCCAAAAGCTCCGGTAGGTGTCATGGTATGCGCCGCATCTCCAATGAGGACCAGTCCGCCCAGCGTCCACGTGTCACTGCGGCTGCTGAAAATATCCAACGGCACGAAGTCCTTCCATGAACGAATGTGATCATGCACACTATGCTCCAGATCTGGGAAAGCCTCCGTCATCAGCTGGATGAACGGTTCAAAAGATTGCTTAAACAGGCTCGAAAAGCTGCCTTCCTCCACATTCCAGCCAATTTGGATGTAGCCCTCAGCCTGTGAGAATAAAGACAGCTGCCGTCCATTGACCAGCGCAAGACGTGTGACAGGCTCCCATCCGACAGGTGCTGTGATTTTCGCCCATAGCAGATCATAGCCGTGCCGAATGTTCGTTGCAGGCATCTGTGCCAGCTTGCGCACCGTTGAATAGCGACCGTCTGCCCCGACAATCACAGAGCTATGAATTGTAATCTCACAGCCGCTCTGGTCACGGGCGGTCAGACCCGTGTAGCCCTGCTCGCTGTCACCTTGCAATGAAGTCACAGTCGTGCCAGCCAGGTAACGGAAGGATTCATACGTTGAAGCCTGTCTCAGCAGAGCCTCCAAAAAGCGAGGCTGTGGAATGTGAATCCCCACATTCCCGTCTGCTGAGCCCGGCTTGACCGTTTTCATCTGCTGCTGATGCTCCCAATATTCGATTCTCGTTGAGGCAAGAATGTAATCCTCATGAATTTGTTCAAGCAGCCTGTGCTTTTGAATCACCTGCTGACCCTCATCATTTAAAATTTCACCGCGGAAGGCCTTTCCCGCCACGCTCTGCCGCTCAACCAATATTGTAGAAATACCCTGCTTCGCCAGCAAACAGGACAACAAAGTCCCTGCCGGTCCCCCGCCAACTATACACACTTCACATTTCAGCTTCATCTGACTTCCCCCTGCGCCCAAACCATGACCTCAACAATTAGTCCGTACCTGTCCATTTAATTACATCATTATAACATTAAAATAAGTTCAAATTTTAAGCATTCATATATAAATGTCCGTAGCGAATCTAACGAGTTACTTTATGTAACAAAGTATATTTATATCATTCAATTTCGTCAAGTAATAAATTTATACAAAGTAAAGTAGTTTACTTTTGACAGTGTATCGTTAATAATAGGAGCATGAGGTGATCTTATGAACATTCCGCAAATGTGCCCACGGTTTGAAAAAGCTATGGAGCTACTGAGCAAACGTTGGACGGTATTAATCGTGTTTCAACTAATTAATGGTCCGCAACGATTTGTCGCTATTGAGAATTCAATCCCCAATTTAAGCGGGAAGGTCCTTTCCGATCGCTTGAAGGAGCTTGAGGAAGAAGGAATCATACAACGTATGGTTTACCCTGAGAAGCCGGTTCGGATCGAATACTCCCTTACGGATAAAGGACGCGATTTAGCTCCATTGTTTGACCATATCGGTACTTGGGCTACCCGCTGGATTGAAGTTGTGCCAGCAATTGAACAGCAATGATCCGCCTAACATGCTAAAGAACGCCTTTGCCGGGTACAATTCGTACTCATCACGCAAGGCGTTCTATTTCTTTATAAGACATTTCACTTATGTATCTTTTTCATGATTTACAAGGTTACCATTGCAGTTCCCATCAACGCTTCCATCGCCGCCGCGTTGCATTTCCTCACGGATGGCTTGCACCCGTTTTTTCCCCCAGTCGTACATCATCTCTACAATCGGTAAAATCGTCATTCCCAGATCGGTCATCGAATACTCCACCTTTGGGGGCACCTCTGGATATACTTCCCGATGTACAATACCGTCCTCCATCAACTCGCGCAGCTGGTTGGTCAGCACTTTATGTGACAGCTTCGGAAACAGCCTTTGCAGATCGCTAAAGCGATGCGGCCCTTCCACACCCAAATGCCACAAAATAACAACCTTCCACTTTCCGCTTAACACCGACAGGGTCAATTCCTTTTCACAGTTATAGTCTCCGTTGACGATCTTCTCCCGTATTTCTTCTCTTAGCGTATCAGACATATATCGTTAACTCCTTTTAATTCATCATGTTCTTACAGCCTAAGCCTAACAGTAACCTACAGGTAACCTCCGTACTTGAAAGTGCATTCTTCACAGCTAGACGAAGCCATCCTACAATAATAGATATCGTTTCACATTCAAGGAGGAATAAAGTATGAGTAAAAAAGCCCTTTTTATTATACCCCCAGAGCGCTTTAATGAGGATGAATTGTTTAAACCCAAGGAAGCGCTAGAGCAAGCAGGCGTTACGGTGACACTGGCTAGTACAAGAACAGGTGAAATTATCGGTGACTACAACGGTAAAGCGACCGCTGAGCTTATATTCACAGACGCAGTCCCTACGGACTATGATGTGGTATCTGTAATCGGTGGATCAGGAACAAATGATCATCTGTGGAACAATGCAGACCTCCAAGCTCTGCTGAAACAAACCCATGAGCAAAACATTCTATTGTCCGGTATCTGCGCAGGCTCTGTAGCCGTGGTTCAAACCGGACTGCTCTCCGGCAGAACGGCTGCATGCTATCCGGTGGACGTACAGAAGGATCAACTCCAATCGCATCAAGCCGAATATGTGGCTCAGCATGTCGTTGCGCATAGTGACATTATTACAGCCGATGGCCCAGATGGCGCTCAGGAGTTTGGCGAAGCCCTCGTTAAAGCCCTGCGATAAACTAGCTTAGAAATCACGAGAGCAGGTCATACAATCAGGCATTTTCAGGTCCATTTTTCATTGGGCTTGGAGATGCCTTTTTTCTAATACTATACCGCCTCATGGCTCCTGGAATGCCCTTGGTTTCCAATTGTCCATTATAAGCCAGGTATCGGAGTCGATATTCAAAAAACTCATCCCCTATTTGTTGATCCAAATATCCTATGACCTCTCCAATCACTCGTGCAGACTTCATAAAATCTGGTTGAGGTTGCTGCTGATGCAGCTTGTTCACCTTTTTTAATATATAGACGTCATAGTAGTCTTCGGCTACGTTAACGATCTCTCTATCCTTCCATATCCGCAGTACTTCAGGCTGCAGCGACAGCTCATACCACTCCTCCACCAATCGTCCTCTTTCTTCTTTCGTTAATGGAATACCCTTGCCGCTTTTGTTTACAATGGATTTCAGCTGGTCTGCAGATATCTCAGCTGATCTTAAACCTGTAGTATCCCGCCGTCTAACTTCGTGGCTGTAAGCGTCCGCAGCATTTTTAATACGTATAGGGTTAGGCATATTTCTCAGCAGATACATGGCCAAACGGAGTCCCACCTGCTCTGGTGCATTGTTCCCTGTCCAGATTGTAATGTCCGCCTGTGCAGAAATAGCAGCAAACTGTTCCATTAGTAGAAAATCATCCAATTCAGCGTATTCGCCATATTCATCATAAATATGATCTCTAAACCATTCACGTCTATGGCTACGACCAATTTCCTCTTGTAACTTCCACAGTGGACCGATCGCATAATTATCCCGAAAAGAAATTATTCGATGAGTGTCTTCCCATCCAAGTTGTTTGAGCGCTATTTTCATACTCCCTGCAAAAGAATCACCTACCACGATGTGTACCTGTGTTCCTTTAGAATCAGGCTCCCAACAGGTCATCTCTAGAAGCTTCATTCCGTCTCACCTCTTCTGTAATTTGCATTATACCTATCAGCAGTAATTTATGTTACTTGTTCTCCTTTTGCACCTGTCTTTCATGCTGAAGTGACTAATTTAATTGTACGGTTCTGGATTGTCGTGCTAATTTGGAAGAATCGACGTTTAGCATAGGAGGCTTATGCCGTGATTATGAAAGGCAAAATCCATTTACATCAGGTAACGTCCGAATCGTTACGACTGGGCGCCTTACTTTCATTAGTAGGGGGCTTTCTGGACACATATACCTTTGTCGGAAGAGATGGCGTATTCGCCAACGCACAGACAGGCAATATCGTACTGCTGGCTGTCAAAATCATTCAGGGAAGCTGGGTTCAGGCGCTAGTTCATATCCCGCCCTTGATCGCCTTTTCGCTGGGCGTTTTTATTGCTGAAGGGATCAAGCGAAAATCGACCCACCGTCTAACACCGGACTGGGCCCGCACTATTCTTTTACTGGAAATTGCAATTTTTTTCATCGTGGGACTGATTCCGCAAGGAGTTCCCAATACGGTAGTAGTGGTGATCGTCTCGTTCGTCGCTTCCGTACAAATGACTTCCTTCCGCAAGCTCATTGATGTGCCGTACACCTCGACGGTCAGCACCGGAAACCTCCGATCCGCTTCAGAGGCTGTGTATATCGCCATAACGACCAAGGACACGAACGCTGCCATTCGAGCGATGCGTTATGGTGTCATCCTGGCAGCCTTTTTGGTCGGTGCTTTGCTGGGGGGATTTCTGACTTTGACGATTGGGGATAAAGCCATTTGGGGCGCTGTTGTTGCACTCATTTTTTCTTTTATTTTATTTACGGAAAAAGAGAAGTGGAAGCTGCCCCTGCGTCACTAAGCCTGTGTATTACCCCTGAACAAACTGGCGCTGGGCCATTTCAAAGAAATTCAAAAGATCCTCGCGGGATGGGAATGCGGCCTGAGCTGATTGGTTGCTGCCGCCCCCCTTCCCTTGAAATGAGCCCAGATTCTCCTTAAAAAATGTCCCACAGGCGACAGCCTGTGTGCCGTTATGGGTCAGAATGATTTTGTTGTCTGCTGTTGTGGCGAATAAAACAAGCAAATCATGTTCAGCTGTCAGCCTGGCAGCCATTTGCTGTATTTCCTGAAACGATTTTTGTTCAAACATATGAGCAAGAACGTGTCCCTGAACCGTAGCGAGCAATTCTTTCGACTGATACGAAGCATTTTCCTTCTGCAGAAGCTCCATTTGCGCCTTAAGCTGCTTGTGCTCCTGCTCCCACTTTTCAAATCGGGTCAAAATGTCCTTTCGTCCGGTATTGAACCTCGCAGATAATACGTCCAGAATCCGAACACTCTCGTTAAAATCCTGAAGTGCACGAGCGCCGCATTTGAAATGGATTCTCGCCATGCCCTTCTGCTTCTCCCATTTCAGACATTTGATGATTCCAATCTCCCCCGTCTGAGCCACATGTGTGCCACCGCAGGCATTATATTCAATGCCTTCAATCTCAACAATCCGAATATTTTCCGTCACTTTGGGCGTTTTCACGAGCGGGATATCCTTCAATTGCTCATCGGTTACAAAATAGCTTTTTATGCTGCGGTTACTGTAGATTTGCCGATTCACTTCCTGCTCGATTGCCGATAGCTGCGCCGATGTTACATTCGAACAATTGACGTCAATCGTGGCGTACTCTTGTCCCAAATGAAAGCTTTCTGTCCGCGCGCCCAACAGCTCCAGACAAACCGCTGACAACAAATGCTGTCCGCTATGCTGCTGCATATGATCCAATCTGCGCTCCCAATCCAAACGGCAGGCCACCTTCGTTTCCTCCGGCATATGCTCTACCTGATGCCAGATTTCCCCCTCTTCCAGAAAAACATCCATCACCCGGATGTCCTGAATAGTTCCTGTATCGCACGGCTGTCCCCCTCCATGTGGATAAAAAGCCGTTTCCTCCAGCATGACAAAATACTTGTCATCTCTTTCCATACTTCGGGTAATATGTGTGTCCCACTCCGTGAGATTCGGGGCAGCGTAGTATAATTTTGTCGTCATTTAGAAGCTCCTCGCTTTAGGCATCAAATTTTAAAAAACGTCGCTATACGATATAACATTTCTAAATTTCGGGCTGAATCTCCAGGCCCACACCAACATCCACTTTATTATCGAGCACTTGATTGTAAATATCAATGGAGGGGATTACTTGACGACCTAACAATGGAACACCTCGTCTTGAGCCTTGGCAAAATTTTTTGTTCTCTCGGGAGCCGTGCTTTCGAGGTCACTGTTTCCGCCTTTGGCGATCCAAATCGGTAATTTCTTCCCATTTGTATGGATGTACAAATTCGTCCGCACGATGGGACTACGTGGTGCGCCTTTACAGGAAATGCTTCCCGAACTTGGCTCATTGTTGCTATATGTCGGTGTACTCTCCATGCTGGTTATAGCCAGAGCACTGTGGGAAAAGCAAAAGCTGGCCAAAAATGCTACAGGCGATGCTCCTGGAATGGGGGCAACTCATTCCGTTGGTCCAACTAGCACGCCTGGCGGCGGGATCTCTGTGCAAGGAGGAGCGTCAGCGCCTATACATGAGCCAATAAAAAGGTAGCTTTCCCCAGTTCATACTTAAAATAAAAAGCACCCTTGAAATCACTATAAAAGTGGTTTTGAAGGTGCTTTTACTCATTCCTCAGGTTCACTTATATGCTCGACCTAATTGATAGGCGTGCTCCAGCAAGCCTTCAATGTATTCTTTCGATTCGGACAAAGTATCATAGAAGAACTCAACCTTGGACTCTCTTACTCTTGCGTAACCGGCAATGGCTTTATTCAAATATTGAGTTACCAGATCGTGGTATCCATACTTGATCAGATGTTCTTTTGTTCCTCCCGCCAGGCACATCCACAAAACCTGTTTTGTCGTAAACTCCTGAAGTAAGCCTATGTTCCATACTTTATCCAGGTATCCCTTTAGCATGGAAGGGACACTGTACCACCATAGAGGAAACACAAAGACCAGAGCATCCGCAGCAGCAATTCTGTCCATCTCTCTCCGTGTTTCAGGAGCATATTGTTTATGAGGAGTATTCCAATCCAGCTCGTCTGCCGCGCTATAAACCGGATTAAACCCATCCCGATCCAAATCCAGAATATCTACCTCGTGCTTATTCTCTTTCAATCCCTCTACAAAACGCTTCATGACTGCAAGGGTAAGTGAGTCTTCTCTAGGATGCGTAACGACCAATAGAACTTTCATGTTATCCGTAACCTTCTTTCTTCTCGTGATTGGTGTACCCTGTCTACAGATGCTATTATGGTTGATATATATGAAAGTGTGAAGTACGCACTTCAATGTACCGTAGGTACTTTAAGGTTCCTTAATGCTTTTTTGCACTACAGATCCGAGGGGAGAACAGCAAATGAAAGATAATGCAAAAACATATATGCTCGGGATTGAAGCGACCCTGGAGGTCATCGGCGGGAAATGGAAAGCCATCATCCTGCATCATCTAACCAGCGGCAAAAAACGTACATATGAGCTCCGTCAGCTCATTCCGAAAATCACCCAAAAAGTGCTCACACAGCAGCTTAGAGAGCTGGAAAAGGACGAAATCATCCACCGAATTATCTATAACCAGGTTCCACCCAAAGTAGAGTATGAGCTTAGTGAATACGGATGGGATTTTAAAGATCTGCTCGATCGTTTTTGCTTATGGGGAGAAGAACACTTAGACAGGGTTTATGGTGATAAAACAACGGTGCTGGAGGAATATTCTGCAATCGGTAACGAACCTCTATTTTAGACTTATCAACGATTCGTAATGATTTGGGATGTGTATCAAACGAGTTCATATCCGGGCTTGACCGTCACACGACAACGTATCTTCCTTCATGAGAATTCATGGCCCCCGTACAGCCTCGCCAAAACGTCAGGATATACTCCATACTTGATCTGGTTGTTATTTATCTTCATATCGACAAGACTTGCTTCACTACGTCGGATAAAAATAAATTTATAATTTCATGAATTTTTTTGATCTGACAGGCCCAAATTATCTCTAATAAAACAAATCACCAAAGGGAGGGGAGCATAACGATGACTACTACAAACATAAATGGGTACTCCATGCACTATATTGATTCTGGAAAAGGAATCGCTATCCTTTTCATTCATCCTCCGGTACTCACAAGCTTAAATTTTACATACCAAATCCAAGGGCTATCGCCTCATTTTCGAACAATTGCTTTTGACATCAGAGGACACGGCAAGAGTCAGTCTTCCAAACAAACGGTTACTTACCCTCTGATCGCCCAGGATATCAAACAGTTGATGGACCAGATGAGCATTGATAAAGTCTTTTTGTGTGGATATTCTACCGGAGGCTCGATAGTGCTTGAATTTCTCTTGGCCTATCCGGATCGGGCATGGGGAGGCATCGTGATCAGTGGAATGTCGGAAGTAAACGAATGGCGACTAAGAAATAAAATTTCTTTGGGTATGGCTCTTTCCAAAATCGGCGCAGTCGCTACGATTGCGCTTTCTAATGCTTGGTCGCAAACGAAACACTTTGCTTTGTTCCGTGAATTATTCAACGATGCGAAGCAGGGAAATTCCCGCAATGTCGAACAATATTACCGATACAGCTTGAAGTACAATTGCACCTCACGTCTCGGGGAAATCCATCTTCCTGTCCTGCTCGTTTATGGTGAGGATGATAAGCTCTTTCATCCTTATGCTAAAATATTACATCAGCAATTGCCGAAAAATGAGCTTGTTTTCATTAAAAAAGTCGATCACCGCCTTCCTACGAAGGCCGCCGGAGTTTTGAACGACCAGATCAAGCAATTCATAGACCGCTTCAGCCTTTAAGACGCAATCTACAGAAAAATTCCATATACACATCTGCATCCCACTCTCAATACCATATCTTTGTCTGTATATGACCTCGCAAAAAATGGCCAGCTCATCAAAGGAAAAATAATATTTGATACAGTGTAAATATACAAATTATGCTAACCTCATATATAGTTCAGAGGATAAATATTTAATATTCTGCTTCTAAATCTGAAGGGGTGTAAAAATGAAATGCTAAAGCGTATTAAGAATCTTTTTGTTATTCCTAACTACCCGCTATTTATGGTCTGTATGTTACTACAGGGTATAGCCATATCAATCAGCGCACCTTTTTTGGCTGTATATTTTACAACTACACTTGGCGTATCGGTTGGAACTTTTGGCGTTTTTACGGCTGTGACCTTGATTTGCGGTATATGGATAAGCTCTCTGATTGCCAAGCGTTCTGATACTGGATTGGATCGCAAACAAATCTTGGTTATTTGTACGTTATTTAATGCGATAGCCTTTGCAGGATATCTTGTCATTCAAAATTTTTATGTACTTTTTGTATATATGACTGTTTTCACAGCCATGGGCGCACCTGGAATGCCGCAGTTATTTGCCAGTGCACGTGAAGCGGTAGATCGCAGTAAATCAGCTGATCATGCCTTTGCCAATTCGACACTTCGCTCTATGTTTTCTCTTGGCTTTATCACAGGGCCGCTTTTTGGGTCTTTCCTGATTGCACATACCGGTTTTAAAGGTATTTTTGTAGGGACAACTCTTATTTTTATACTTATCGCTATGCTTCTATTTTGTTTTATTAAGCAATCCCCTGCTCGGCTCAAAAGTAAGGAGCAGCTCTCAATACATCACATTACATTACATAAAAACATTGAAATTCTGATCCCCTTCTCAGTCCTCACCTTGCTCTATGTGTCTCACTGGATGAATAATTTGAATATCTCCTTGTTTATCATTCACAATTTAAAGGGGGACACGAGTGATGTGGCTCTAATATCCAGTGTCTGCGCGCTATTAGAAATACCTTTGATGCTCATGCTGGGCGTACTTGCAGCTAAATACTCCAATCGTTTGCTTGTATCTTTAGGGGCATTAACAGGAGTTGTCTATTATGTTCTCGTCCTTATGTCTACGGAGATGTGGCAGCTATTAGTGGGGCAGCTACTTCTTGCCTTCTTTGTTGCAGTGATTTCGGCCATCGGCATCAGCTATATGCAGGATTTATTGCCCTCTCTTCCTGGTTACGCCTCGACCCTGTATTCCAATGCGACAACCATCGGCAGACTGGTGGGAAGCTTGTTGGGCGGATTAACCGCTCAATGGATGGGTTATCGAAACTCCTATTGGGTATGCCTGGCCTTGATTCTCTGTTCCCTCGGTTTGCTGGCGGTCTCTAAAAAATTAGAGTTTGGAAAATCAGCTGCTCTACAAGAAAGAAATCACAGTCTATAGGGTGCCTCCAATCCAAGAAACAGCGGTAACCTTGGACGAGTACGTAAAGTCCGGGTTACCACGCGCACTGCTTTGTTGTGCTATTAACGGCTTCAACGGTGTACTGGCTTGCTTCGTCGGCAGTAAGCTGTTTGGCCCAAGGTACACGCTCGCTCCCTCTTGCACCTGGCCCAAAGCTGTCGAACTCTCCAAATCTTGCAGTCTGCTCATTGGATTCCTTGCCCCAATTATTCCAGCCCCCCGGCTTGTTCTCTTCTGTTGAAGCTGCTGTCACATATCCGGCACGCAGGCTGTGTATGATCGAATTATCAAACACGGCAGATGCATTGCCAAATATAAAATCTACACTGCCACTGATGTAGCTCAGCATATTGCAGAGGATGTCGGATTGTTTTTCTATTTTTAGATCCGCTTGCTCTTTCATGGAACTGAAGACAAGCTGCATTGAACCCATTGCATTGGCAGCATAAGAAGCTCATACTTCACTGCAGTTACGCATTGAAGTATGAGCTTCTGGGTTTACTTCCTATCAACTTACGTATCTTTTACTGCAAGGCTTGGATATCCTGAATCAGCATTTCAACATTTTCTTTATTCGTGGCCCAGCTGGTACAAAATCGAACAGCACTATGTGTAGCATCAACTTTTTCCCAAAAGGAAAAAGTATATTTTTCGCTTAAAGCTTTTAATGTACGATCTGGTAAAATAGGGAACTGCTGGTTGGTTGTAGAATGATATAGAAATTGAATTCCTTGTTTCGTTAATGCAGTTTGAAGCAACATGGCCATATCTATAGCGTGCTTGGAAATTTCATAGTATAAACCATCTTCGAATAAAGTTTCAAACTGAATGCCCAACATTCTTCCCTTCGCCAACAGCCCTCCTTTTTGCTTGATCATGTATCGAAAATCTTTTTTCAAAGCATCATTTATAATAACTACCGCTTCTCCCATCAACGCTCCAATTTTTGTCCCGCCGATATAAAATACATCGCACAGCTTCGCTATATCTGCTAAAGATGCATCGTTGTCCATTGCCACTAAGCCATACCCTAAGCGAGCACCGTCTATAAACAAGGGTAAGTCGCATTCCCGGCAAACTTGACTTAATGCTTTAAGCTCGGATTTAGTATAGATCGTTCCATTCTCGGTAGGCTGTGAAATATAAACCATACCAGGCTGTACCATATGCTCAAAAGTGGCATCATTCCGGTGAGCGTCATACAGCTTCTTTACCTGTTCGGCCCGGATTTTCCCATCATCGCTTGGCAGAGTAAGTACTTTATGTCCAGTAGCCTCAATCGCTCCTGTCTCATGTACGGCAATATGTCCAGAAATTGCGGCAATGGCGCCTTGATGCGGACGCAAAATAGAAGAGATCACCGTTGTATTGGTCTGTGTACCTCCAACTAAAAAGTGTACGTCCGCATTTTCGGAGTCACATGCCGTTTTAATATAAGCCCTAGCTTTTTCACAGTGCTTATCCACACCATAGCCGCCAGTTTGTTCGTCATTCGTCTCCAATAGTCGCTGTAAAATACGCTCATGGGCACCTTCGGTATAGTCACACTCAAATCGAATCATTTTGTAATCTCTCCAATTTCTCTAGTTTATTCTGAATGAACACCATAGAAGCATGTAATTCTTTAATCTCTTCCTCTGATAAACCTTGAACTAATTTTATGACTTGTTCGTCAGATCTTTCATCCAGTTGGTGATAGAACGCTTTCCCTTTAGGCGTCAAACGAATCAGATTTGTTCTATTATCTACCGTAGAATTTTCCTTAACAAGAAAGCCCTCTTTGCAAAGTTTAGCTATGATTCTACTCATATAACTGCGGTCAATTTTAAGAGAGTCGACCAATGTATTGGCTATACATGGCTCGATCATACCGATCTCTATAATGACGCGTGCCTCGGTAAAGGAATATCCGCTATCCAGCACATGTCTGTCTAATACACCCAGCATATTGGTATAAAAACGATTGAAACGTCTCATATCTGCTATGATCCCAGCATCTATATTGATGTATAACTCCCCCTATTTAGTGGACTTATGCAACAATTATATTAAGGATTTTTGTGGACTATGTCAACGAAAACGCCAATATCATTCAAGTTTTGTATCATATAAAAAGCACGCAGCAGAAAATCCTGTGCGTGCTTGATCGTTCTCTATTTTTCCTCCAACTCATCCGGTACATCGTATTTATTGATATGTGAGGTCATCGCAGCAACGGCTTCGCTGGCATCCGTCGTGGCTGGTACTTCCCTGACCACATCATCAGTCTGGTCACGAAAATTCAAGCGGTCGGCCTCGACCACTTTCTGTTGATTTGGTTTCATTCTTCATATCACTCCTTTCTTATTCCAGTGTCTGATCCCGTTCTGTTAACGTGTACAAGGGGACTTCCCGTTCCTCTTCCGGCTTGTTGAGCGCATAAATACGTGCCGTTTCACTCTGCTCATTCACATGCTGAATATAAATCGGCAGCCCATCACACAACACATTCGCCATTATGGGAGAGGACGCTATTTCTTGTGCTCTTTGGACATTCATTTGAAAGGCCTCCCTAACTGATTAGGTTCGTCTTTACTATGCACAAGATGAATATCTGTTATACACATTTCTTACCGACTTGCCCCTGTACAATAATTCTCTCAGATTAATTTGGGACACTTAAATACGTTTGCAGAAAGGTTATCATTTGAAAAAATAAATATTATTGTTATTATAGATAGAGAGATTCAGTGAAAACTGCGATCTTCGAAGAAACGAAAAGGAGTGATGATGAATGTTAAACATTTTAATGGTTAATATTCCAGCAGAAGGGCATGTGAACCCTACGATCGGGATTACGCAAGCCTTTGCAGCACGAGGGGACCAAGTACATTACATTACAACTGAGAAATACAAGGACAGATTAGAAGCAGTTGGAGCAACGGTTCACCTGCATCCCGATTTGGTCAGAAATGCTTCTATTAACGGATCTTCTCCATCCGGATTGAACGAATTTTTGAACATTCAAATTCAGACTTCGCTAGACATATTGGAAGTTACCCAGAAGTTGTCGGAAAGCATTGATTTTGACTTTGTATTCTATGACAGATTCGGAGCAGGCGAATTAGTTAGAGATTATTTGAATATCCCCGGCATTGCTTCATCTCCATCCTTTCTTGTTTCAAACAATCAGATGATTGTTAACCCCTTTCGTCCTGATGCTGAAGTACCGTTTCAGATTGATGAACAGGCCACAACCTCCCTGCAGCACATGAAGGAAAAATTCAGTGTTGCTCCCAAGCATATGTTTCAATTTATGAATAATTCAGGGGCACTGAATGTTGTATATACCAGCAGATATTTCCAGCCGAACGGCGAACTGTTTAGTGACGAGAATCTTTTTATTGGCCCCAGCTTCCCAGAGCGCAAAGGGGAAAATTCATTCCCCCTGGATGCATTACAAGATAAAAAAGTTCTGTATATTTCGATGGGAACGATGTTCGATCATATTGAAGACTTTTTTAACACCTGTATTGAAGCTTTTTCCGATTTTGAAGGCATCGTCGTGATTGCAGCAGGCGAGAAAGCTGACTTTACGAAAATCAATCCGGCCCCTGAGCACTTTATCATCTCGCCCTATGTTCCTCAATTAGAGGTATTACGTCATTCAGATGTGTTTATTACTCATGGTGGAATGAACAGCGTGAATGAAGGAATTCACTTTAATGTACCTTTGGTCGTCCTGCCTCAGGATAAGGATCAGCCGATGGTTGCGCAGCGGTTAACGGAACTTCAAGCTGGCTATCGAATAACCAAGGACCATATCAGTGTACAATCATTAAGAGATGGCGTACGTGAAGTGGTGTCGAACGCAGCGTATAAAGAGGGGGTGCAAAAAATAAAAGAAAGCTTCCAGCAAGCCGGAGGTACAGAGGAAGCTCTCGCAAAAATTGATGCTTATCTTCAAAAGGAGCTCGCGTAAATCGCGAGCTTTTTTATCCTCTATGGTGCTATTCGAGTTCAACCTTGCCAAGAGATTTTTGGGCCGGTCCTTCAATGACTTCGCCTTGATACGAATAGCGAGAGCCATGGCATGGGCAATCCCATGTTCTTTCCGCCTCGTTCCACTCGACTTCGCAGCCCATATGAGTACAAGTTGTGTCCACTAAGTGCAATGCTCCTTGTAGGTCTCGGTAAGCGCCCGCCCTTTTGCCGTTCACCCGGACGACCGCTCCTTCGTCATGTTGCAGTTCTTCGGCTTTTTTGTGGCTCATTTCTAACTTCCCCGCAATCAGGTGTTTAGCCACATTTGCATTTTGAGCCACGAATGTTTTAACATCGGGGTCCACATGAAATCTTGAAGGGGAGAAAAGATCCTGGTACGGGCTTTCCTTACCGATAATCAGATTCGTATTTAACAAAGCCGCCGCCACACTTGTGCTCATCCCCCATTTTCTATAGCCCGTAGCAACGAAGATGTTAGAGATGTCGGATAGTTCCTGCCCGATATAGGGGAGCTTGTCTAGTGTATACAAGTCTTGGGCCGACCAGCGATAAGCGATTTCCTTTAATCCAAATGTTTGCTCTGCAAACTTTTCTAATGCTTCATAGTACTGGAAGGTACAAATTCCTTGGCCCGTTTTGTGGCCTTCCCCACCGACGATCACCATTGGTTCTCCATTTACCAGTACCGAGCGAAGCGAACGTTTTGGAGCTTCAGCACTTAGGTACATCCCCCCCGGATAGATTCTGTCGGTCTTGACCGCTAGTACATAAGAACGCTCGGCATGCAATCGTGCAAAATAAAGACTACTTGGATCATTGAATGGAAAATGCGAGGAGGATACCACATGGTTGCAAGTAATTTTATTTCCGTCGTTTGTTCTAATGATGGCAGGGCTTCCCTTTTCCACACCTACAACGGTGGTTTGCTCGTAAATTTTCCCGCCCTGACGGATGACTTGATTCGCCAAATGCTTTAAGAAAGGAACCGGATTGAACTGGGCCTGGTTTTTCATCATGATAGCTGCTTTCGTTGAAAACGGCAGAGGTGTATGCTCGACATAACTCCCCGGGATGCCCAATTCTTCGTAGGCCTTATATTCAGCGGCGATTTTGTCCACATACGTATCTGCACACGTATAAACGTAGGCATCTTCTTCTGTAAATTGACAATCAATATTGTACTTCTCTACCGTTTGTTTAATGAATTGAAGAGCATCGCGGTTAGCTTCATAATAGAGCCGTGCTTTCTCCTTACCAAAATGTGAAAGAAACTCACTATAGATCAAGTCGTGCTGAGCGGTAATTTTGGCGGTAGTGTGGCCTGTTGTCCCATGAAGCATCCGTCCTGCGTCGACGACCGCAACTTTTAATCCTTTTTTAGACAGTAAATAAGCAGTAGTTATACCGGTGATTCCCGCACCTACAATGGCAACATCCACCTGAATATCCCCATTAAGCTTGGGAAAGCCGGGGATGTCAGTTGAAGCTAACCAATACGATTCCGGAAATTGTGGAAATATTGTATGAGATTCGTTTTTCATCATTTTACAACTCCCTTAAAATTACACTTTATGTATATTGTTGTCATTATGTACTTTTATATTCACTATGCGACTCTCTTAGTCAGGACAACAGTGAATAACGTGATGCTTCTGAATTTTCTATACATTTTGAAGATTACGATGTGGAGGCACATTCAAATAATATGTATTCCCAACTATCTCCATAAAAACCAATAAAATCAAGTGTTTTTGAACTTTTAGGCTATTTTCTAGTACCCTGGCCGCTTCTGATTTAATCTTTAAACTCTCCCCAGTTTTTCAAGGAATTACGATTGCTTCATTTCTATATCACAAGGACTCTCCTTTGCTATTTACGTTGGTCTCACGAATTCAATCTTTGGCATAATCATTATTTTAATAATACAAAAAGGAGAAAATTACATTCGGGACTGTTTCTATGCTGCCAAACTTCCTTGGAGATAAAAAAAGCTGGGCAATCGTCTCAAGAAGTATTGCAGATATTATGATTACATAAAAATACCTGAACTTTGTACTTCTGATCTTGATAGCCCACCTCCTCAAAGAACTGCCTATATACTTTTTCACAAGTATCCAAAAGCAGGGATAAACGAAGAAATGCAAATTAATTGTACTCCTCCTAAGAATAATTATGTGGTATTTTATTGAAACAATTGGGGGTACAGGGAAGGTACTCCTCCGGCAAGGCCTTGTTGTAAATTCCGGCTTGTATCATCAGCAATAATCTCGTAGAGATCAGATTCGATTCCATCAATCGCGATTTTGGCGATTTCCTCTGGACTAGTCTTAGGTGCTTCGATACTAGCTGTCATATCCGTGTCCATGAACGCTACGTGCAATCCGGCAACCTTAATGTTTTTAGGGGCTAACTCCAAGCGTAATGCATTTGTTGCTCCCCATTGAGCAGATTTTGCAGCTGAATATGCCCCTGAGTCACCGATATTGACCCAAGATAATGCAGATAGGATATTCAGGATCGAACCTCCACCATTTTTTTCAATAACAGGTGCAAAAGCTCGAACCATTGAAATTGTACCGAAAACATGGGTGTTGAATTCCAAATAAATATCGTCCAACTCACCTGTGAAGAGGGAAGCGCCCGTTGCGGAACCAGCATTGTTGATCAGAAGGGTTGCATCCCCAGCAGTCTCAGCCGCAGCCATGACGGATTTCGGATCAGTAATATCGAGCTGTAGCGGAATAGCACCCGGCAGATCAACTGATGCTGGGTTTCTCGCTCCAGCGTATACTTTGGCTCCTCTTGCTAAAAGCTCAAGAGCCAATTGTTTTCCTAAACCTCGATTTGAACCGCTGACCATAGCAACTTGTTTTGAAATATCCATTTTTTTATTTCTCCCTTGTTTTTAGAATTATCGTTCTTAAATTGGTATACATGCTTCTATTTCATACATCAATAGCGTGCTTTATCATAAAAGCGAATTACTGACCAAACAACATATCGTTAACCTGTTTCACAAGAATGCTTTCGTTCGGGCCCGGATTATTACGATACATTTTCGCTGACTCCACCAGAACTTCATCCGTATCTGTACCAAGTACATTCATCGTTTCTTCAATGAATGCTGCAAGTGGCATCGCATTTGGATCGTAATTGATCATTTGCGTTTGAACCAATGGCGGCGCAATTTCCAGTACTTTCACCGATGTATCTTTCAGAATGTAGCGCTGAGTCAGTGTATAGGAGTGAAGCGCTGCTTTCGTCGCAGAATATATAGCCCCCTGTACCACGGGTACGAATCCGAGTATCGAAGTCGTATTGATGATATAAGCTTCTTCTTTCGACTTTAAGTGGCCCTGCAGTGCAGACGCCATACGGATCGGACCAAGCAGGTTTGTGGTGACTGTCTGAACCAAAAGATCTTCGTCAACCAACCCCGACGGATCTTCAGGTGTATAAATACCGGCGTTGTTAAACAATACATTAAGATCCGGGTATTCTTTAATTAACTGCTGGGCAACTGAATTTACGCTTGCAGGGTCCTGTATATTCAGCTCCACTGCAGACATGCCAGGATTCGCTTGAATGGTCTCCTCCAGACGCTCTTTACTCCGTCCTGAGATGATAACCTTGTTTCCAAGTTTGTGTAATGCCTCTGCTAACCCTCGTCCAATTCCTGAACCGCCGCCTGTAATAAAAATCGTGTTTCCTGCCAATTTCATTTTTAAATCCTCCTTTGTTATAACTTATCTTCGGAGATTAACTTAAGCAAAGGGACATGCACACAAGATGAGAACGATCATTCTAGTAATTACAAAAAAATTATCAGCCTTGCAAAAGTTTCATTGATATATTCACTATACGAGATAGTTTTTCTTTATCTACCGAGGTTCTTGCCAGGACCCTTATACCAACCGAAATAGCATGCAGAGATTCTGCTAACCCTTTGGCATCCAAATCAGTGGAAAATTCTCCATCCCGCTGCCCCCAAAGAATAATCTTCTCAAACAGTTGCTCTGTTGTTGCGAATGATTCAATAGATTTGCTATCCACATCGGCATCACGTGCGGCCAGTTCCGCCGCCGAATTCACCATTAGGCAGCCGGAAGGCAAGCCCTCTTCATCGAAAACCATGAAACGAAAAATAATCTGAATAGCTTCCGTTGCAGTCTTAGAACGTTTAACTTCCCCTGTAAAGGCGGCTTCAGCTTTGTTGATATAACGATCCATAGCCTGCAGAAAGAGCGAATGTTTATCGCCGAATGTGTCATACAAACTTCTACGATGGATTCCCATATGCTCAACCAGATCACTCATCGATGTCTTCTCGTAACCTTGTTCCCAGAATATCTTCATTGCTTTATCCAATACTTCGTTCACTTCAAACTCTTTGCTTCTAGCCATAAAACTACCTCCCAAAACTAATGTAACACATTGGGAACGTTCAGTAAAGAAAAAACATCGTTTCTAAACCTGAATTCTTAGCTTGCCATGGACGATATCGTTATTTTGATAAAAAGTTTTTCTGCATTCGTTATCCTCATGCTAATTGCAAGAATATTGGAAAAGCAAACCCTTTCAAATATGAACTTTCACGAATTCGTGGGGGCTGTCATATTGGGAGCTATGGGAGCCAACTTTGCATTTAACGAAAAGATACAAGTCGTCCACCTATTAATAGCCCTGTCCGTTTTTACAATTACTTCTTTTGTTTTATCCAAGCTGTTTTTGAAATTCAGAAACTTTAAGATGAGGACAGAAGGAACACCCGCCGTTCTCATAGACTTTAAACCAACAGCTTCGCCAGAAAGAGATTTTTTAATATAGGGGGCTAGCCACATGCCCATCAAGTTAATATTTTTGAATACCCCCAAAACGAAAAAAAGCTATTCTTTATGTTAATAAAAGATAGCTTTTTTCATTTTTTGGGGGTGTATTAATTACTTAGCTTGATGGGCATGTTGCGGGACCCCTTAAAGAACTATTGCCCGGGCTTGTGGAAAGGGGATATCGTAGTGTTACCATTTCCGAATTATTTACATACGAAAAAAAATCCCCCAGCAGGCTTTGATTTGCAAGTGACGCCCCCTTAATACAATTCCGCCAAAGGGGGCGCTTCTTAGTTTAATTCCGGGGGATTTTGATGTTGGTGTTCATGGTGTATGACCTAGTTAAAAAGATCGCCATTTTGTCCCTGCTGCTTTGGCGACTGTTTCGATTGCAATTGAGCTAACGCTTTTTCCAGTTCCCCGATCGTTACCGGTTTGGCATGTCGCATCCATTCATAACCATTGCAGGCGGATTTTCCTGTGGTTACCTTTTCACTATTCGACTATCCCGATTTCTAACGCTTTCTGGACGGCTTCTTCCTTGTTACGCACTCCTAGCTTTATATAGGCCGAGGAGGCGTAGTTTCGGACCGTGCCGTCCGACAAATACAGCTTGGACGCTATCGTCTTGTACCGGAGCCCTTTGGCAACGAACTGCAATATTTCTATTTCCCTGGCCGTAAGGCCATAGTCGGCGGCGGCTTTCGATTGCGGCGATTCGATGCTATCATCGAGCTTATCGAATATTTTATGGGACATCCTCTGATCGATTAATGTGCCTCCCCGATGAATAAGCCGAATCGTATCGGCCAACTCGAGCGGTTCGGCCGATTTCAGCAGGAAGCCGTCCGCGCCGCCCCGCAGCAAGTCCAACGCTTGCTCCGTATCCTGAAACGTCGTAAAAATCAATACGCGGATATGCGGCCATTGCTGCTTGATCATTTTAGTTGCCTCGGCTCCGCCCATATGCGGCATATCCAAATCCATAAGCACTACGTGGGGCTGATGGCGTCCGCACAGCTCGACGGCTTGTTTGCCATCCTCGGCCAAATCGGCTACGTTCAAATCTGGGTACCTGTCGAGCAGCGTCCGCAAACTTTCCCGAATAAACGGCTGGTCGTCAACGATCAATAAGCGAATAAGCTCGTCGGCCATTTCCGCTTGTCGCGGCAAAGTACAGATGACAAGCGTCCCGCCCCCTGGCTTTGTATAGACGGACACTTGACCTTGCAAATTCATCGCCCGTTCCTTCATCGCGTTCATGCCGAAACCCTCCCGCCATTCTTCAAGCCCACTTCCGTTGTCCTGCACCTCCAGCCTCGTATATTGCTGCTCGAATTGTAGAGAAACGGTAATTTCCGTCGCTTGGCCGTGACGAACCGCATTCGTAAGCGACTCCTGCAAGCAGCGAATGAACGCCATCTTCGCTTGGTGGGACAGTTGGTACTCCTCTCCGAACGCCCGAAAGCTTACATCGACCTGGGCATGCTCCCGAAATTCATCGGCAAGCTTTTGCAGAGACCGGGCCAGGGAAAGCGACTGCTGAGGAGACTCCATTTGATGCAAGTAGCCCCTCACTTCCTCGATGCTTTTGCGGCCCAACTCAAGCAAGGCTTCCAGCCGCTGTATCCCCGTTTCGGCAGCCAGTTCGGGGCGTAACGTTTCCATCCCCATAATGATGGACGTATAGGCATGGCCGACTGTATCGTGAAGTTCCCTCGACAGTCTGTTTCGTTCTTCTGCCAGTGTAATGCGCTCGATTTGGGACATGTATTGCTCAAGCACCGCATTTTGCTTGCGGATCGTTTCATTTTGCCGATGATTGACAATCAACAAATGAAAAGCGAATCCCATCACATAAGCAAGCCCATAGTGGGTGACCATAAGCCAATAGCTGTTGCTTGGCGCAATCGCATAGAAAATGCCAGGTATCACAAGGACCGTTGCCGGGGCCGTCCAACGATAGGACCTATGGGCGCTGTTCGCGGCAATAAGAAACGTCGATACAAGATAGGTAGGGTAAGCTTCCGGAAACAATGAGGTTAAATAGATACATAGTCCGCCAAATAACAGTATTTCCGTGAGCAAATAATACTTGTAGTTGAACATCAAGCAAAACCACGGAATGGAGAGAGCGGCAAGCTCCCAAAAAATAACGCTCCATAGCGGCAGCGTTAAACTTTCCTGAACATTTCTCGTCGTGAGGATGAGCGAAACGCTAACAATAAGGCGGAGCGCCAGCATAATCCAATCATACCAAACCCACTGCTTAACCATCTCCAACAATGTCAATCAACCCCTAAGCCGCTTTCTGTTTTGTTTCCTACAGTATTATAGACCAAACCTTCGTGCCGTGCATATTTTTGCTGTTTGCGCTGTAGCACCTGCACGAAGGCCGGGAACAAAACAGCTATCGGTTCAACTGCCGAATCATGCTGCGCGTATAACCTCCCATTATTTTCGCCAACCGACCCGACAGCATGAAACTTATTGCGGCAAGCATCAGTCCCACAGCCATCATAATGAGTGCTTTCGCCAACGTATCTACCTGCATGAAAATGAGATACATATCAATGTAACGATACAACAGCGGCGCCAACAGGAGTGCAAGTGGCGCTACATAGAGAACGGCTACACTGACGAGACTGATGAGTCCGATCGCGAACTTCTGCATTAACCAAAAGACGGCGGACCAGTTGCGGCGATCCCTAAGCTCTGCTTTGGCTTGCGCCCAAACGGATGAGCCCGTTGCTCCTTTTCTGTCGTAAACGTCCGTCGTAATGTCGGTATAAATTTTCGTCTGCGTGCGCTCGAATTGGATAAAGGTTGTCGTCGTTCGCAATACGTGTGTAACTAGTGGAATGCCGATGACCGTAAAGGAAAGACTTAAACTGAATGACAGAGCAACCATGTAAAAACAAAAGTAAAACAATCCTGTAACGAAAGTTAACAATAAAAAATAACCATTCTGGATGAAACCTGATTTCATAAGGCTCATCGCTCCTCTCCGTATACTATCCGCATCGTACGGCATCTTCCGTCAACCGCACCAGTGTAAAAATGTCATATGACATTTCCGGCATGTAAGATCATGATCATGTCCACGGGGCATGCCGAAACGAAACTGAAGCTGAACAACCCTGGAACAACCCCCTTCCTGGTTGCCCAGGAAGGGATTGTCGTCCTACCTTTACTTGATGTGGGACGGGCTTGTTTTACGAATGTGGAACATAATGTCGAACTGCTCCAGCAGGGAGGTATCAAAGTATACGGGGTGCCCGGGGATGAGTTGAGCCCCAAGGCTCAGCAACGGTCGTTTTTCTCTAACCCATTGATTTGCTTCTCCCTCAAGATGGCGATTATCCAACAAAAACAGATCATAGGGGACTTTGCCAAGCGTATAATTGGAACTGCTCGCATCCTGTGGAATCGTATCCGTCGAAAGCTTGGTTTCGCCAGAAGGACTGTATTGGCTGTATAAGGTATATTGGCCCTCTGCAGTGGTACTGCCAACGACGACATATTGATCGCCCAAACGATCTTTCAAGAATTGTCCAGCGCCAAAGGGATATAAGTTCTTATCGATAACACCCTTAGCTACATGGATATTATGACCCCACATTATCGTTTTACCACCCAATGCTTCCTGGGCCCAGATGACATGTTCGGCCAGATATTGCTCATGCAACTTCAACATGCTTGGATAATCACTGGGCATCAGCATGGCGGTGAAGTTCTCTATCGCCTTCGCCGTTGCTTTCACCCAGACAAGCTCGGAAGAATCGGCCTTTGTTCCGGTCTGTTTGGTCTCGTCATTGAGCAATCGGACGACTTTCCCGGCATTAACCTTGAATCGTTCTTTCACCTCGGGAGTCAACTTCATATATTCCTGCACATTCCCCGTCACAGCCGGCAGCTCTTTATAACTTGCTTTCACTTCTGCCAGCGCATCAGGATGATGCTCCTTCACATAGTCAATCACTTTATTGTAGACACTTTGATCCAGCGCCTTCAGGTCAAGTCCGATGAACTGGATTTTCTGCTTGTTCGAGGGATCAGCATTATAATCTTTCATCCAATCGATCATTGCTATAATTTCATCAGTCGGATACAACATCTTCAACAGTTCTCGGGGATTACCTTTTCCCGTTTGGATGTATTCGTTCAGCTTTAAGCCATTCCCCCAATCCTCTTCCATTGCGAAATTCGTAAAGCCCATCTGGGTGACCAAATACTTCACAAGGCGGAACTTCATCGTAAAAATTTCGGAACTTCCGTGCGTATTCTCCCCTAATCCCACGTAACGGGCATCCCCGATCATGTTCTCAAACGGCTTCAGATCATCGAATGGTTGTGTTGGATCGATCGTCTTGAGCGGCTTCACCTGCGATTCAATGGATTTGACGATATTATTCTGGACCGGTTGAGCGGACTGAACGGCTTCTGTCGGTCGCTTTCCCTCTCCCCCTGCGCATCCTGCAGCCAGTAAGGCTGCACTAACCAAGACAGCCATTCCACCGTACATCTTCTTCTTATTCATCGTTCCCACTCCAATCGAGTTATTTTTGGAAAGCAAGATTGATCCGCAATCAGCCGTGCGTCAATCGCGCTTTAATCCGATTGTGACTCATGCATTATCAAATTTCCTAGTTACGCTTTGTCATGAGATGATTTGACACGGATCACGAGGAGATTACTTTTTCTCACTGTCGAAGATGACAGCCCATGGATGATAATGAGCCCATCGGATCGTATTCGATTCGAGAAGCAAACGACATGAATATAGAGAGGAAGGATTACAATGTCATCGCATGCAGAAACATCCCGTACTGAGGATCAAGTCCAACGTGCTCGAACAGGACTTCGACTCTTCCTGGGCATCTTGCTCGTTCTTTCGATTATCATGAATACCGCAGTCATCCTCACTCAAAGCATCCCGCTTATCGTGGTGTATATGTTTACACCCACGCTGTCTTCCATTCTGGCCCGTATCCTGTTACGGGAAGGGTTTAAAGACGTATCCTTCCGTATTGGCAGTATGAAAATATGGAAAGGCATCGGATTAGCTCTGCTGATACCTATGATCATTTGTGCGATCACCTACTCCATCGCCTGGTTTAGCGGGCTGGCATCGTTCCACCTTCCTGTAGGCGGTACCTTCGAGAAGTTCTATCATGCACTCGGTTTGCAGTATCTGCCGACACCGCTAAATTTCGTTCTTATGGTCGTTGTGGCCGGAATTGCTGGAAGCTTGCTCAACTTGATTCCGGTTATGGGGGAAGAAGTAGGTTGGCGGGGTTATATGCTTACTCGATTGGTTCATGCTAAAGTTAAGCGTCCGATCCTAGTTAGTGGATTGATCTGGGCAACCTGGCATGTTCCCATCGTGGTTTCCGGTTTATACGTGGGAGGATCGTCTGTCCTTCTCTCTGTGCTTGGCATCTACCTGTGTATCGTTCCGTTTAGCTATATTATTGCCCATTTGCGATTAACGACAGGAAGCGTCTGGCCTGCGGTTATCATCCATGCCGCGTGGAATTCCGTTATTCAAGGACCGTTCACGCGTGCGACTACCGGAAATCACGCCGAGATTTGGATCGGGGAATCCGGTCTGATTACCGCTCTTATTATCTCTATTGTTGCAGTCATTATGTTCCGAACAACAAAGTTCGCAAAGCATTGAGTGGGCTGGAACCCACATATTGCTTCACATTATGGCAGAAACACACGCTGTAACCGGTGTGCGCGGTCGTTTTTAGTTAAGCCTTGCTGGAAAACATAACCGGGACAATTTCAACGAAGGGTCGCTCACAGCGAAGAAGCTAAAAAGGGGCTGCAACAAAGAAACTAAGCAGTTCCTCTTTTTCGTCGCTTTCCTTCATCCATTCACCGCGTTACTTACACCTCGTGCTGCGCCTTGCGGTTTAATGCCCTATTTTATTTCGCATCGCGTTTTGGGGTAGTGCCCCATGCCCATCAAGCTAAGAAGAATCTATACCCCAAAATAGGAAAATAAGCTATCCTTTCTATATCAAGCATAATTCCATAGAAAGGATGGTTTTCCATGAATTCTATTCCACTTTCTATCGGCGAAGAAATGCTATTACTAGCTCAACAGCTTCAACAGCATTTTTCTTCTACCCAACTTGAAGAGCTCGCAAGAAAAGCAGGATTCGTCCAACGAAAAAGTAAATATACCGGGCAGGATTTGGTTTCCTTATGTGTCTTTTTAAATGATCATGTATCGATGACTCCCCTCGTACGATTATGTAGTCAACTTGATGCTTCCAATCATCTTTCGATGAGCGCAGAAGGATTGAACCAGCGGTTCAATCCTTCTGCAGTTGCCTTCCTTCAATCCCTATTTTCAATGCTTCTCCAAGAAAAAATCTCGACTTCCTTCTCGCTGCCTTGTGAATGTAATTCCTATTTTCATCGAATCCGTATCCTGGATTCGACTGTTTTTCAACTTCCAGATCCCTATGTCGACCGTTACCAGGGTTCCGGAGGAAGCTCTCATACAGCTGGTATGAAAATTCAACTCGAATACGAGCTGAAAACCGGAGAATTCTTGCAAGTGGATGTTGGCCCCGGAAAAAACAGCGACGGTTTATATGGATCAAAACGAGCGAAAACGGTGGAAATGAACGATCTTTGTATTCGAGATTTGGGCTACTTTTGTTTAGAAGATTTCGAAGAAATGGAACAGCGTGGAGCTTTTTATGTTTCGCGGTTAAAATTGAATGTCCGCGTATATGAACAAAATAAGGGAGTTGAACAATTCAAAGATGGCAAAGTAAAAAAACAATCGTTGTACAAAGAAATCGATTTGGAAGCTATTATGAATCGTCTTCAATCCGGAGAAATGGTAGAACTTCCCGAAGTGTATCTGGGACTTTATAAAAAATTCCGCACACGGCTTCTCATCTGCAAACTTACGGAAGAACAGACTCAAAAGCGGCTCCTGATACGTGCTAAACAGGAGAAAAAGAAAAACATGACCTATAAAGAACGAACAAAGCGTTTAAGTGCCATCAATATCTACATGACTAATGCCCCTGATATCTACTTAAAAAAAGAGCATGTCCATGACCTGTATTCTCTACGCTGGCAAATCGAGATTTTATTTAAAACGTGGAAATCCATCTTCCATATCGACCGGTGCAAGCCGATCAAAACTGAACGCTTTGAATGTCATGTATACGGGCAGTTGATCGCCATTTTGCTTAGTTCTTCTCTCATGTTTCAGATGCGCAGGCTTTTGCTGATGAAGAAAAAGCAAGAAGCCAGTGAATTCAAAATAATCTGTATCTTAAAAGAATATTTTCTTTCTCTACATGATGCCATGAAAAAACAAGCGGATGATGTTCAGCGAGTGCTTCTCCAATTCTTTCGGATGATTGAAAAAAGTGGACGTAAGTCACATCGGTATGAGAAGAAAACCGTATTTGACATTCTAGGTGTAGTCTATGAGTGTAGACAGAAAGATCGATCTGCTGCCTAGAAATATGAAATTTTTAAAAAACTAAGCCACTAAGGCTTATTTATGTCTGTACGAAATCCAGTTCTAAGCTAATTGCTTGGATCAAGTGACGAATAGTAGCATCTGTTCCTTTTTCTTTGTTCTTAGCTTGATGGGCATGGGGGCTAACCAACAACAAGAATAATAATGAAAGCTAACATCCAGCTAAGTCTCCGTAGAATAATAACAAAATTAGATAGATTCCATATCCTTTTACTGTATACATAATATGAACTGCAATCTTTTCATTGAGTTATTCAGCTTGCCATATATCTTTCAATTTCCAATATGTCAGCCCATTTACTAGTGCCTCTCCACCCTCCGTTATGATTTCTATGCCTAGCAATTTCTCACTCGGATAGATGCGACTTGTCATCGTAGCTTGCCCTTCATTCGCAAACATTTCAATGGATGAGCGATCCAGATATACATGCAATGTCAGCCGCCCCTCAGCATTTAAGGCTGTTTGACGTACTCCATCTGTCTTCTTGCCTGATTTAGAACAATTAAGCATAAGTTTCTGTTCCGGAATAGAATATGTGATAACCGTTTCTTCTCGACCTGTTCCACGAAACCTCAAGCCTACCAGGTCTGCACTTGACTTCGTGAGGTCGAACACTATCTTAACTTCAAGCAGGTCTGCTTCAACTTCCTTGAAGTAACTTCCAGAAATAGCGCCATATTGATACAAAACATGTTTACTTTGACGAAGTAACTTCATTTCTTCAACTGGAGTCATCAGTACTTTATTATTGTCACCCAACGTAATTAAACGTGGGATCGTCATTGCTCCACACCAGCCGTCTGCTTTCGTCGGCATATCCGATTCCCACATATCCATCCAACCAAGCGCAATGCGGCGACCTTGATCATCTAGAAAAGTTTGAACCGCATAGAAGTCATGACCAGTATCCAACTCAATGAACTCTCCATGCTGATATTCATTACTATTATAATTATATTCGCCAACATAATATCCCGTCTGGAACAAGTTATTGTACTTATCTCCTTGCGCATCAATACCTTGCGGGGAGAACATAAATATATGCTTACCGTTCAGTTCAAAGAAATCAGGGCACTCCCACATGAAACCCATATTCTTATCTCCCTGCAGAAGCACACCATGATAGGTCCAAGTTCTAAGATCAGGAGATGTATATAGAATAACGCGCGGCAGATCTTCTTTCGTGCTGTTACCTAGGATCATGTACCATGTATCCTCATGCTTCCATACCTTCGGATCTCGGAAATGCTGGGAGCTATCTGTCGGAGGTTCAGCGATTACGGGATTCTGCCTTAGTTTTGTAAAATGAATGCCATCTGTGCTTACTGCCACATTTTGATTTTGGAAAAAGATATTGTTTGGTTGATCAATATAGTGATGGCCAGTATAGATCAATGTCAGTTCGCCGTTATTATCTACTGCGCTTCCTGAGAAGCATCCATCAAGGTCACACGCATCTCCAGGCGCTAATGCAATCGGACAATGCTCCCAATGTACAAGGTCTTTACTCTTCACGTGACCCCAATGCATTGGACCCCAGTTCTCATCATAAGGATGATGCTGATAGAAGGCGTGATATTCACCTTTAAATTGAATTAATCCATTTGGGTCGTTAATCCAGTTTGCTGGTGCCATAATATGATAACCTAATCGGTACCGCTTGTTCATTTTCGCTTCTGCCTGTTTCAATGCTTCCTCAGCTTGCTTCGTGTTGTTGTTATATGTGTTCATCTGTCTTCCTCCTATGCTGTTTCAATATGCTTGTTAGGCTTGGGACCCAGCTTTTTCGGTTCTTTCTTTAAGGTAAAGATTGATATTGTTGTAAAGACAAATACGAAAACACCCATAATCACGTACGTATTTGCAAAGCCTCTAATGTCATAAGACATACCGGCGATTGGCGAGAAGATCGAAGCTCCTACCTGACTCGTAAACTGGTATCCCACCAGATACAAGATCGAAGACAGACGTGTATCGAAATTAGCAGCCAAGTACTTAAATACGGAGATCAGCATGATTGGCAGTTCCAATGCGTGAATCAATTTCATAGCTGAGATTCCATAAGGTCCAATAACTAAGCCTGAACCCATGATCCGGAACGCCATCAAGAATCCTGCCAATATCAAACCCTTTTTTGCTCCAATTTTGTTGACAATGAAAGGCGCTAAGAACATCATGCCTGCTTCCAAGAATACTTGTAGGGAATTTAAGTAACCGTAAATTTGATTGCCTAAAGCAACTGTTGAGAACGTCGATGAAAAGTAATTCGGGAACTGCTGGTCATACACATTGTAAATACAGGTAACACCAAGAACATATAAAATGAAGAACCACAAATGCTTATTTGCAAACAAATATCCGATTTGCTTAAAGTTAACAGATTCTGCTCGCTCCATCTCGGAATCTGTCATTTCAACTTTAATTGTCATCATAATGATAAACAGAATGACAGCAGATACTGATGCAATCCAGAAGTTAATGTTAGGGTTGATATTGAAGAGCTGACCAGCGAAGAATGTTGCTGCTGCCCAACCTAGCGAGCCCCACATACGAGATTTTCCGTATTCAAAGTCATATTTTCGGCTGACTTTCTCGACATAAGATTCGATGGCTCCGATCCCTGCCAAAAAAGCAATACCCAAGTATAATCCACCTGTAATGGCGCCGAGAAATACATTGTATTGAAGTAACGGCCCATAGATAAAGATATAGAAAGGACCAACAAATAAGAGTAAAGAACTGATTAAAAATAAAATATGCTTCTTTAATCCGATTTTATCAGATATATAGCCATAAAGCGGTTGCATACATAGCGCAAAGATAGCGTTTACAGTAAAGATAACACCTGTTTCAGCACCATTCAGACTGATTTCTTGCCCTAGCCAGATGGAGAACAATGAATAACTTGCTGACCAAGTAAAGAAGAAAAAGAAGAAATAGGCACTTAGTTTCCAGTACATGCTCTTTGACTTTCTCATATCGAACGCTCCTCTAAGTTTAACATTTAATGTAAATGAAAGCACTTCCGTATTTACAGATTGATTATATGTCAACCGCTTTCATATATCAACCGCTTGACATATTTTCGAAAGAAAAAGAGCTCTCCTCTTTGGTTTCAATGACTCTAATAAGGAGATAACTCCACCTTATATCACAATGCTGAAAACTATGGAAATTGTATTAAGCTGTAGTAGCTTCAATCAGTTTCACTGGTAGATAGGTTTCTCGCGGGACATCACTGAATCCACCTTCAATTTCTTTAATAAGTAACTCTATGGAATATCTCGCAATCTCCTGTATTGGTTGCTGAATTGTCGTTAATTCAGGGAGAAGATTGCGGGTTGTTTCTGTTCCGTCATATCCAATTACGCGAATATCTTCAGGAACACGTTTTCCTCTTCTTCTTGCTTTAGCAATAAAAGACGCAGCCACCAAGTCATTACTCGCAAACAGTCCATCTACTTCAGGATGTTCATTGAGCAAGCGTTTAATCGGTTCATCGTGATTCTGTTGGTGGAAGGGATCATGTACTTCATAAGTAATTGCCTTTCGACCATACTGCTCCATCACATCTTCATATGCTTTTCTTCTTAAGCTTGCCGGTGTTTCCAATTCAACAGGGCCATTTATGTGTAAGATATGCTTGCATCCCTTTTCAATAAGCAGTTCTGACGCCAGTTTTCCACCCAAATAATTATCCGATCCTACAACTGGGATTGAATCGGATAGGAAACGATCGATCGCAATGACGGCAATGTTCTTCTGTTCATAATTTACGATACCTCGGTTGTGTGTACCAACGATAATACCGTCAACTTGATTTCGCATAAGCATATCTACATAAGATTCTTCTTTATCCAGCTGATTCAAACTGTTACAAAGCAACAGCTTATAGCCTAATGACGCACAAATATTCTCTATATGAAAAGTCAGCTCTCCGAAAAATGGGTTGCTTGTAGTTGGAATGATTAATCCAATCAGATTTGTTCGTTTACTAAATAATGACCGAGCCACATCATTTGGAAAATAATTCAGCTCCTGCATCGCTTTATGAACTTGATCCTTCGTTTCTTGACTGATATAGCCACGATTATTAAGTACGCGAGAAACCGTAGTCGGTGAAACTCCAGCTAATTGTGCAACATCGTTAAGTTTTGGTTTCATTGATTCTCCCTGCCTTCTCTCCATGCCATATCGCTAATTATTTTTTCCATTTTAACATGGTTAAATATGAAAAAACATGCTTGAGCATTCTTATGGATAATTCTTCAGATTTGTCTCCCTCAAGAATCTCCTTGGCAACAGAAGAACGTATAGGATGATACATTAGAATTATCGATAGCATCCCTTTCTTGAAGCCTTGATTTTTTCGAGGGAGGACTCGCCCATGCGGTGGTGTTATTGAGCGACAATGTAGAAATTAAGGAACCAGCTACAACCAAGCTGAGTATCTAATTCCAAAACTCCCACCACTCGACTCGGTTGTTCATTACAATATAACTTGTACAATAAATCGCATACCTCTTTAGAATGAAATCTGTACTGAAATCCGAATGACATAACTGCCTGGATTTGGCTGATGGAGTTCCGTCATGAGTTTGCCTCTCATTTTTTTATTGAAGATATGGGGGATGTTCTCTTTTTGAACTAAACGACGGATATAATCCCATCGTTCATCTCGAATTTTTAAATCCTTCTCACTAATTTGGGCATCTGCCAAATTGACTTTAGGTATGATTAGTGATGTAACTTGTATCTGACCATCTTCTATATAGGTTCGACTAAATCTTTCTCTTGGTATTCCCCATCCCATAGGGCTAAAACCGTGTTTACATAGATATCAGTAGACATGTCGAATTCCTCCTTGATTGCCAAGGGAATTTTCATTTATGCTTAGCAGTTCTAAGGGGCGATTCGGGTCAATTTTCACGTTCATGTCAACAGCCCATTTTTTTGTGATAATTAAATGCCTGACGATCACCAAACTATTGCCCGGCGAAAATCCCAATGTACCATCAACAAAGTCAGTAATATCCGTTAAATTGTCGCTTTTTTTTAAAAAAGTAGTTCCATTAGTAACTTTGCCTTCATTACTTGTTTACTGGAGATATGGTGTAGATTTAAATGATGGGCCTTATGCACGTACCGTATGTTCATTGCGTAAGTAAGCGGAATGTCTTTTTCTGTATTGTCATTACTTTCAGTTCTTTTTTTCTAGGTTCTACTGGATGATCTATTCCTAACTGATATGCAATATCGATCGTTCTTCAACAGGTAAAAGGGGATATTGTTCTCTAAACCCTTGAATAACATCAGACTTTCAAGTAAGTAAAAATAATACCACTCTAGGTCAGATAGAAGCAGATGCTCTCTTCCCGTTTTTATTTCGCTTACGTTATGGGTTCTCCCCATTGAGGAAACCTGCCTTGCTGTAAACCAAGGTTTAAAATTTTCTCCTATGCCTTGTCCCTTACCCTGCTTTATCCAATTTTCAATATGTGATGGCTTAGCATATGATTGAATCATAGGGTACCTCACTTTATTTGTTCTGAGTCTAAAACAAAAAAACTCATTGCCAAGTTTGCCTGACCATGAGGTGTGAGCTAATGACCTCGTGAGTAATAGATTCTTCCAAATCCAAGCACATAGGCAAGTTGGACCAAACTAGACGCTTTTACCTTTACACGGCCGATGACCGTCTAGAAATAATCTCTTAGGGGCTCCATAACCATTGTAAAACGATTTCTATGAATCTTCGCTAATATTGTATGTTTTTATTCTACAACATTAAATGGAAAAAATGGAATTCCTATAGGAATTGGCAAAATAAGCATCTGAGCATCCTTTGATAAGGAATTCTCTATTTTTTTCATAGACATTAAGAAGTTGAATATGTAAATTGTATAATTCTTTATAATTAATCTTAATCTCCTCCTGTTTTTTAAGAATCAGTGTAACCAAAAGAAAAAAAATAGACATAGTGAACATACAACAAATCCCGCCTCTCTTTTATTAAGATCTAAGCCTACTAAATAGGACTTCCTTTGGATGAATCTCATTATCACTTTTTGAAAAAAATAAGGACTATCTTCCGAAGGAAGTAGCCCCATGTTATATAGATTTAAATTACTTGGATGGATAAAAACCTTTCAACACATCACGCATTTCTTGCTTGATATTGATATCTGGACGTTTTCCTTTGGCCAAGGCTTCCGCCTCTTCCACTGTGGTAGCTAAACCCAACTCAAGTAACACTCCAGTTGCTACGGTTCCTGTACGATTCCGTCCGCCGGCGCAATGGAAATACACGGTCTTCCCGCTGTTCACCGCTTCTTTAACCGCCTGAATAGCGGCTTGCACAGAGTCCTCCTACCCAGTCTCATGTTCCACAATCGGATAATGATGACGCGTTACCTTTGCCGGAAATCCTTCTGCCTCAGTACCGTTATCACGCAGATCAAAAACATCTGTGATCTCTTGCTCCCGAAGAACTTGAAGCAATGCACTCTCTCCGCCAATGTATACTTTGTCCTCAACAAGCGCGTGATAATTCACCTTAATCATTCTCCCTCTATCGAGTTCATAGCAGGAGCTGCTATTTTCCGGTTTCTGCAAATTGTTTAATGCGTTCTCCTACCTGGTCACAACCCCGCTGAAAGACGCCCCATTTCTCTTCTTCCGATCCTTCAGCTTTGCCGGATCATCAAATCCCCAATGCTCACGGCGAACTTGCGGAGGAGTGATAGGGCATTTATCAGCCGCGTCCCCGCACAACGTCACAACCAGATCGGCACTGTTCAGCAAGACAGGATCAAATAATGTCCGAAGTTTGACCAGAAATATCGATACCTACTTCACTCATCGCTTACACCGCTTTAGGATTAAGGCCGTGCGCCTCAATGCCTGCACTATATACGTTCCAATTGTCTCTTAGATATTTCTTAGCCCATCCTTCTGCCATTTGACTCCGACAAGAATTACCAGTACACAAAAAGTAAATTGTCTTTCTCTCCATGGGAAACGTCTCCTTTAATGTTCAATTATGAAATGACTAACCACAGATACAAGCCTAATAGCGTAATAAAAAGAGTAGGAATCGTTAAAATAATGCCTGTTTTAAAATAAGTTCCCCAAGATATTTTCACACCTTTAGAGCTAAGCACATGTAGCCATAGCAATGTGGCCAATGAACCAATCGGGGTTATTTTCGGACCCAAATCCGATCCAATTACATTAGCGTAAATCAGCGCTTCTTTGACCATTCCAGTCGTATGGGTGGCATTAATGGCAAGCGCATCAATCATGACCGTAGGCAGGTTATTCATCAACGATGAGATAGTCGCCGCGATAAAACCCATGCCCATGGTGCCTACAAACATACCTTGATCGGCAGCCGCTTGAATCACATGAGCCAGCAGATCCGTCAAACCGGCATTACGCAGACCATACACCACTACATACATGCCGATAGAGAAAAATACGATAGCCCATGGAGCACCCTTGATGACTTCTTTTAACGGTATCGCAGGACTTTTTCTCGCCAACAGCAGGAAAATGATGGATATGGTACTGGCTACGACTGAGACAGGAATACTAAAAAATTCGCATGCAAAGTAGCCAACCAACAGCACCACAAGAACAATCCAGGACATACGGAACATTTTTGGATCTTTAATCGCTTCTGTAGGTGCCATTAATTGTGCGTCATCAAACGTTTTTGGAATCCTTTTGCGGAAAAAGAGATACAGTACTACAATACTAGCCAATAAGGAAAATAAATTAGGTACAACCATACGACCCGCATATTCCATAAACGTGATGCCAAAAAAATCGGCTGATACAATGTTCACCAGATTGCTGACCACAAGCGGAAGCGACGTCGTATCCGCAATAAAACCACTCGCTATGATGAACGGAAAAACCATTTTCTCATCCAATTTAAGTGCTCGAACCATCGCTAGAACAATGGGTGTCAGAATTAAGGCCGCACCGTCATTCGCAAAAAAAGCAGCGACAACAGCTCCAAGAATGATCACATACACGAACATCCGAGTTCCGCTTCCCTGTGCAGCTCGTGCCATGTGAAGCGCCGCCCATTCGAAAAATCCGATTTTATCAAGCACCAACGAAATCAGGATGATGGCCACAAAAGCTAGGGTTGCATCCCAGACAATCTGAGTCACTTCCCAAACATCATGCAAATCGACGACACCTACCAGTAGAGCAAGTACAGCTCCTCCGCAGGCGGACCAGCCAATAGACAAATTTTTAGGCTGCCAGATCACCAACACTAAAGTGGCTAGAAATATAATGCATGCCAACCAAACCAATGTTCAAAACCTCCATTACCCGTGATATCCATAGTCCTCATCTTCTCGTTTTGCTGATTCCTCCTCTTTGTAATCCTTAATCTTATAATCATATACTTATATTGAAGACAACATTTATCCCCACAAGGAGATAAACTGAACAGCCTTTAGGAAGAGCAGCCTGAGGAATCCGGTCCACAAGTTGCTATGGGTCCCTCTGTCAAAAGAAAATAAAGTATTAGACGCCCATGCCGCTAACGCAGCACCATCAGATGATGAAAATGGTAGGCATGCGATATAATTTACTTACGGCTGGCGAAGGCAGGTCGGCAGTCAATGGTGCTTCGAGCCCGAGTATTAGACTGACCCTAACGACCAGGTGCACCACAGATTGTTGCTCCGAATTTGGAAGCACGCAGGATAGAATAACCATATGTGGTTGTTGCACCAGCCCCTTCAATCTTGCTGCCGTAAGGAGAAGGCTACGAATGGACGTTGTTTACAGTCATGTGTGCGGACTTGACGTTCATAAAAAGAACATCGTTGCCTGCACCATCACGCCTGAAGGTAAAGAAATCCGTACGTTTGGCACGATGACCGACGATTTAATTTTGCTTGTAGATTGGCTCAAAGTCAAGGAATGCACTCATGTAGCGATGGAAAGCACTGGAGCATATTGGAAACCAATCTACAACCTGTTGGAGCTTGAGGAGATTGAGACTCTTGTTGTGAATGCCCAGCACATTAAGAATGTTCCGGGACGCAAGACTGACGTCAAAGACGCGGAATGGATTGCTGGATTGCTCCGGCATGGTCTATTGAAGGGTAGCTTTATCCCAAATCGCGAGCAAAGAGAGCTGAGGGAATTGATTCGCTACCGCCGTAGTCTCATCGAAGAGCGAGCTCGGGAAGTCAGCCGCATTCAAAAGGTGCTGGAAGGAGCAAACATCAAGCTTTCCTCGGTTGCCAGCAATGTGCTTGGGAAATCAGGACGTGCAATGATTGAGGCGATGATTGCTGGCGAAACCGATCCTGAAGCTTTATCTGATCTGGCAAAACGAAAGTTGAAAAGCAAAAAAGCGGATTTGAAGCGAGCATTGAACGGCTTAATGGGCCCTCATCAGAAACTGATGCTGGGAGCTCAGCTCCGTCACGTCGATTATTTGGACGAAGAGATTGGCAGGTTGGATGAGGAAATTAAAAAGCGCATGCTCCCTTTTGATGAAGACTTGGAACTGCTTGACACCATCCCAGGTGTGGCACGAAGAACAGCAGAGACTATTCTAGCCGAAATTGGCTCTAATATGAATCAGTATCCTTCCGCCGCCCATTTATGTTCTTGGGCAGGGCTGTGTCCGGGTCAGAATGAAAGCGCCGGAAAACGATTGTCCGGCAAGACGCGAAAAGGAAATAAGAAACTCCGAAGTACGCTTGTAGAAGCTGCGAAGGCTGCGGCTAGAACAAAAGAAACGTATTTATCCAGCCAGTATCATCGGATTTCCGCGCGTCGGGGAGCTAACCGAGCGACGGTTGCAGTAGCACACAGTATATTGTCTATGGTTTACTATATCCTTAAGCGGAAACAACCCTACATCGAGCTAGGTCCAACCTACTACGAGGAACGAAAACGGGACGTGATCATCAAGCATTCCATTAAGAAACTGGAGTCATTAGGTGTATCAATTACTGTGAATACGGCAGCTTCCTGATCGTTATGCAAACCATACATTACTAATGCCCCTGGCTATTTTTTTGTTTGCCGGAGGGTCGCTTTCTTGTTGCCTTTTTTAGGTGTTCTACGGAGCGATATTTTCAGGATAGACGCGAAAAGGAAATAAGAAACTCCGAAGTACGCTTGTAGAAGCTGCGAAGGCTGCGGCTAGAACAAAAGAAACGTATTTATCCAGCCAGTATCATCGGATTTCCGCGCGTCGGGGAGCTAACCGAGCGACGGTTGCAGTAGCACACAGTATATTGTCTATGGTTTACTATATCCTTAAGCGGAAACAACCCTACATCGAGCTAGGTCCAACCTACTACGAGGAACGAAAACGGGATGTGATCATCAAGCATTCCATTAAGGAACTGGAGTCATTAGGTGTATCAATTACTGTGAATACGGCAGCTTCCTGATCGTTATGCAAACCATACATTACTAATGCCCCTGGCTATTTTTTGTTTGCCGGAGGGTCGCTTTCTTGTTGCCTTTTTTAGGTGTTCTACGGAGCGATATTTTCAGGATAGACTCGGGAAATAAAGTTGTAGACTGACGAATGCCTTTCCGGATGCGGATTGGCCCAGTGATCCGTAGGCCCGGCGGCCATCAACTGCAGGGCGATCACCAGTCAATACTCAGTCTACTACTTTATTTTCTCCGAACAGTGTCGGTTTGCGGTACGGACCCCTTCTCCTGGATATTCAGTCTAAAACTTATTTCTCAAAGGCTGACGATTCCTCAGCTCCAAAACCTTGTAGAATCAACAATTCCAGTCTAGAACTATATTTTCTTCATACATTTATAAAACAAAAAAGGCCCCGCCGACCAAAATGAACTGACCCCAAAAAGTTAGACACAGACAGGCTTAGGCTGCTACAGAGGACTGGATGCGGTATTCTACCGGCGACAGTCCTCTGAGCTTTTGTTTGGTTCTTCGATGGTTGTAATAGTGTATATATTGATGTAGTTCTTGAATGAAATGTTCAATGGATTCAAATTCTTGAATATACAGAAGTTCCGTCTTTAAGATCCCAAAGAAATTCTCTACCACGGAGTTGTCCAGGCAGTTCCCTCGACATGACATACTTTGTGTGACTCCTCTCTCAGAGAGCATATACTGATAGCGTTTTTGTTGATATTGCCACCCCTGATCAGAGTGCAGAATGAGATTATGTTGCTCTGGTAGATTTTCTAAGGCTTTTTCGAGCATCTACGTGACCATGGAGAGGGTAGGCCTTCTAAATACGGTGTAACTGATGATTTCTCGGTTATACAGATCCATTATCGGAGACAGATATATCTTTTGTCCAAACAAGTGGAACTCCGTCACATCAGTAACCCATTTCTTATTGGGTGCTGTCGCATTAAAATCTCTCTTCAAGACATTTGGAGCTATTTTCCCTTCGGCTCCTTTGTATGAACGATATTTCTTCCTACGAACCATACAATAAAGCCCTAACTCCTTCATTAAACGTCGAACTGTCTTATGATTGATTGGAGTCGTTTTGCGAATCTCCCTGGTCATAGTTCGGTATCCTGCTCGACATTTCAATTCATCATTAAATACTCGCCACATTTCTGTTTTCACATCGGCGTACTTATCAGGCTTGTTCCACTTTTTCACGTGATCATAGTAAGTGCTTCGAGGAATGCCTGCAATGTTGACAAGCTCTTTGACGTTAAAATCATGCCTTAGCTCGTCTATAACACTTTCATTTGCCTCCAGTTCTTTCTGTGGCTCTTTATTAGCTGTACGTCCTCGACGCTCCATATAGAGTCCTTCAGGTCCTTCATTTCGATAAATGCGCTCCCCATTCCGAATGAATCTATCTTGTACATCATGCTTCTTCGCAGCAGCTTTATAACTCAAATGGTTCTCATGCATATCTTCTAATATGTACTGCTTTTGTTCTCCAGTAAAAGTCCTGTGTGTTCCCTTATTGATCAATCCCGCAGCTCCATGCTTGGAGTATGCAGCTACCCATTCATTAACCGTTACATGGTTCATTCCATACTTACATGCTGCTTCGTTCTCAGACAGCCCTCCTTCAAGTACATCTATAGCAACTTTTATTCGTATTTCTTCGCTGTATTTGACCATAAAGTAAAATCCGCACCCTTTCTTCTTAGAGGATTATATCATGTGTCTAAGATTTGGGGTGCGGTTCAGTTTTAAGGTTAGCGGGGCCTTTGCCAATGCTTTCAGACTACACGCTCGGTACTTCCGATCTGTGTAAAATTGTAAGCATTACGAATAAACTCAATATAGTCAAAGAGCGTTAACCTGCCAACACAAAAAACGGACGCTGTCCTTGAAGAGACGGCATTCGTGTGAATATAAGAAGCGCTTTAGATCGAAAAGCTCGTTTTCTTCAGTTCTTCCGTGCTGAACAGAATATCGTAATCCTTGATGCCTTCCCGCCGAACAAATTGCTCCGCAACTTTCCGAACAAACGCTTCATCGGGTCCATGAATCATGGCGTATAAATTATACGGCCAATCGGGATGCGCCCGCCGCTTGTAGCAGTGGCTGACTTCCGAATAACCGGCCAGCCTTTTTCCTGCCTCAGGTATATGCTCCTCAGGAAGTACGCAGATGAACAGGCCATTTGCTGAAAATCCCGCTTCCCTATGCTTTAGAACGGCTCCGATTCGTTTGAGTGCTCCTCCTGCCTGCAGCGCCTGCAAGCGCAGAAACACCTCTTCCAAGCTGCAACCTGTCTTATTGGCAATCTCGGTATACGGTTCGGGTGACAACGGAAGATCTCCCTGCAGTTCGCGGATCAGCTGCAAATCCGTTATTTCTATTTTGCATGGTTCCTGTTTGGAAGTTGTGCCTCCATTCAAGTTCGGGCTGGGTGTAATGGCTGATGCATCATCCATTACTTCCATATTCAGGAATACCTTTAGTTTGAATAATTGCTCGGAGGGGAACTCATATAGCAGCGGCCCGCCCGCCGCTTCACGGATCGTTTCAAGAATAGCCCCCCGTTCTTCCTCGGTCCGGGAAGTCAGCGTGAACCACATATTGAGCCTGCTGCGCCGGCGGTAGTTATGGGTTACGCCTCTATACCTGTTGACGACAGCAGCGGTCTGGTAAAAAAGCTCCTCCCTGACTGCCATCGCATACAGACAGCCTCTAAATCCCAGTCCCGCCGGATTAAACACCCCGCCGATCCGCCGGATGAATCCCTCTTTCTTCAGCCTTTCAAGCCTTTGAAGCACATCTTCCTGGCGTAATTCCAGTTCCTCCGCAATGGCATTCCAAGGGCGTCTGACCAGAGGAAGCCCGATTTGCAGCCGATTCAGCAGCTTCCGGTCGTTCGAATCCAGGTTCACTGTTCCCACCTCCCCAACTTACAGCGCCGCCGATCTTTTGTAACACCACGGCTCTTCGGCCATGAAATTGCCGCCGCTGTAATAGTACGCTCTCGCCCGGCAGCCGCCACAAATGCCCACATCGGGACAGGAGCCGCATTCTCCTTCATATTTCTCGAAGTCCCTTAAATCCCGGAACACCGGATTATCCCGCCATATTTCATCAAAAGGCTGCTCGCGAACATTCCCCACCTTGACCGGCAGGTACGGACAAATATGCACCTCGCCACTCGGCAGCACCGAACAATAGGAGACCCCGGCCAGACAACCGCGCGTGTACCGCATTTCCAGCCCCATGCTCTTGGCAAGCGGCATGAACTGGGGAGCGCATGTCGGTTTGATTTCAAGGGATGTTGATTTCTGTTTGGACAGAACACTGCGCAGAACCGAGTAATACCGTTCCCGCTTCAGCCCGTCTTCTTCGATATGGACGGCCCGTCCGGTCGGGACGAGAAAGAACGGGTGCAGAGAGGATACATGAAGCTCCTCGGCAAGCTGGGCAACCTGCACGAAATCATCCATATTGCCCTCGGTCAGCGTCATGTTAATCTGCACTCTCAGCCCGGCTTCCCGGGCATAACGGATGCCCTCCAATGCTTGCTGCCAGCCTTCCGGCGCATTCCTGAACCGGTTGTGATACTCAGGCGTGGCGCTGTCTATGCTGATCGCAATGCCCCCCAGCCCCGCTTTTTTCAGCTCCGCAGCTTTGGCGGCGGTCAGAAGCGTGCCGTTGCTGCCAAGTGCGGGACGAAGGCCGATAGACGAGGCATACGCGATCAATTCGCAGAGATCTTCACGGATCAAGGGTTCGCCGCCGCTGAATATGAGAAGCTTGAATCCGGCCTGCTTGATCTGATCAATGAGCCGGATTCCTTCCTCCGTGGTTAGCTGGTCTTCTACAGACGATGACGGCCCGGAGTCGCGATAGCAGTGTTCGCAGTATAAATTGCATTTCTTGGTCACATTCCAGGAAACGAGCATGCGTATTCAGCCTTCCTTTCCAGTGTTATACGATTCCAATTTCGCGGTCGCTTAAATAACAGGATGGGTCCTCCGCCCAGAAATCACCGCTTACCGAAGCCCGGGCCCGGAAATTCCCGTTACAGATATCCAGCCAATTGCATTCTCTGCAGCGTCCCTTTAGTAGCGGTTTACGGTCGCGCAGGCCGGCCATTAGCGGATGAGCGGCATCACGCCAAATCTCGCTGAATTTCTGCTTGCGGATATTGCCGATTTCGATATCTCTCGTGAACTGATCGGGATAGACGTTGCCGTGCCAATCCACGCAGCCGATGGCTATTCCGGAACGGTTGCCGCCGTTTCTCTGAAGCAAGCCAAGCAGTTCAGCCGCGCGCTCCGGGTCGTGCTCCATCATCCGCTGGTATAAGTAAACGCCATCCGCATGATTATCAACGGTGAGCAATTCCACCGGTTTGCCTTTGCCATGCAGGTCCATCGTTTTAGCCATAATCCGGTCAAGAGCATGCCGGGATTGTTCATGGGTAACATCCTCTTGCTGCAGGGCACTCCCGCGGCCGGAATAGACGAGATGGTAGAAGCAGGCCCGAGGAATATTTTCCCGCTCGATCAAATCAAGGACTCCATCCAAGTCTTCATATGTATGTCTGCTGATCGTAAACCGGACCCCTACCTTCTGGCCGATGGCCAAGCAGTTTCGGATACCCTGAAGCGCCTGTTCAAAGGCTCCTTTTCGCCCGCGAAATTCATCATGGCGCTCTTCCAGCCCATCCAGGCTTACACCGACATATTTAACCCCTGCTTCTTTTAGCATCTTCGCTCTGTCCATGGTAATCAATGTGCCATTGGTGGATACTACCGGCCGAAGCCCTTTGCTTGACGCATAAGAAATCAGCTCATAAATATCTTTGCGGATCAGAGGCTCTCCACCGGAAAAAAGCAGTACCGGCACCTGGAAGGCGGCCAGATTATCAATAAACACCTTAGCTTCCTCCGTCGACATTTCATCGGGATCATGGGCAGGACAGGCATTCGCATAACAATGTTTACAGGTTAAGTTGCAAGCCCGTGTCGAATTCCATACGACGACAGGCCCTCTGCCCGCGGAAACGCCATGCGGTTTGTGTCCCGGCTTAATGGTATAACGAAGGTCATCGCCTTCTCCCTTCATACCGGTAAGTAGTTTCGTTACATTAATCATTTCCGCTCCCTCATCTCCCTATAATTAGATACCAGTTCTTTATATCTTAAAATAACTTGTGAGAATAAGGATATGCGTTATTATCTTGCTCTTGCGCCGCATTAATGCTTGGGTCTGCAATAAGAAGAAACGCCTGACGGCGTCTTATTAGAGCTTATGCTTCCGAAGTAGCGATACGAGTATCGCTTTAAGGTATGTTTCTCGTAAAAATATAAGACCAAACGATAGGCGCGAAGCCTAAAAAGTCTTATATTTCAAGAAAAAAACCGCAATGCTGCGGGTATCAAAAAGGTTGTGGCCGAAATGATTTTTTCTTACCGTTAGCCAGTTCTATGATCATAACGACAAGAACGAGCAATGAAATGATCTAACTTTCCCGGGTCATGTACACACCGTCCATCATACTAAAGAAACGGCTGTAAAGTTGCAGAGAAATCCCCCGCAATGGACGCACCTATTCCAATAGTCTAACAACTTTATTTTCTTTGGACACCCTCTTTATTCAGCCATTTTAAAATCCGTTGTGAATCCGGCATACACTCAAGAACAGCTTGAACATGTGGTTTGTCGTCTACATTTCAGGAATAGTATACCCACTGACTTCGTCTTTCTTCTTTAACTATCCCTTGCTACTTTAATTTTCTCAAATGTTGGCTAATGGCAGGCTGCGACATATCAAAGATATCTACAAATTCGCAGACGCACCATTCTCTTTCTCTCAATAGGGAAAGCATCGCCAGCTGGGTTTTATCCCCCAATAGCTTTAAATGATCGGCTACATAACCAAGTTGCTCCAATGCGTAGCCTCCTTTCATTTATATAACTGTATGCTTATATGCTAATTCAAATTCATTGAAATCAACAAAGAATATTACTTGCAATTCGCAAATTAACAATATATAACTAAGGCATGAGGTGAAACATACATGGAAAATACACGAGAGTTATTTCAAAACATGACCCGTCGTTTAGGCTTACTGAACAAAAACTGTTGTACGGTTGGTGGACACGACATTTCTCCGGTTCAAAACCATATTCTTTATGAAATTGATCGCCAGCATAAACCTTCCATGCAGCAAATTGCTGAAACCCTTGGAACCGATATCACCACGTTTAGTAGACAGGTTCAGAGCTTAACCAAGATGAATCTGGTTGAGAAAACGCCGGACCCTAGTGATCGTAGAGTCTATACCTTGTCCCTCACCGTGGAAGGTAAATATGTAGCGACCACCATTGACACACAAATGAATGACTACTTAAACGAAGTTTTTTCGTATTTGACCGACTTTGAACGAGAAACGGTGATTCGGTCCGTAAAACTCTTTAATGATGCTATGGCTCAATCCAGCAAATGCTGTTTTCCGGTGAAAGGATAATACTCACTCCTTATACTTGCAAATTACAATTATCGAATTTCATATCCTTGGGGGTATTAAAAATGAATGAAAAACATCTATGTTGCAGAATACCTGATGAAAGCTCATGAACTGGAAAAGCAGCACCGATCTCAATCCGTTTGGAAATGGTCAAATGCAAATTCTAAAAAAAGCCGGTTGTCTTTTGACTTTTTTCTTCTTAAGCCAGTGCAAACCTCCATCTGCTGCGCGCCTTGCTGCTAACTAAGACATAATAGCTGTTAAAATTCTGTTCCATCTATCCAATTTAAAGGAGTGTTTTGCGATGAATAACCTACGAATGATGAAATCCGCCAAAATGTACGGATGCATTACCAACAAATTGCTGTTAAGGAAGTCAATCCTCCCGCAGCAGGTAGCTGCTGTGGTGCCCCGTCCGATGTGGATGCCCTCTCATCACAAATGGGTTATTCCACAGAGGAGTTAACAGCTGTTCCCCAAGGAGCAAATCTCGGGCTTGGCTGTGGTAACCCGCAAGCTATTGCTGAATTAAAGATCGGTGAAATCGTCTTGGATTTGGGCAGCGGCGGTGGATTTGACTGCTTTTTGGCCTCACGACAAGTAGGAGAGAACGGTAAAGTCATCGGAGTCGATATGACCCCAGATATGGTCAGCCGGGCCCGCAGTAACGCAGCTGAGGGAAATTTCGCAAACACTGATTTTCGTCTAGGAGAAATCGAACATCTACCAGTAGCAGATGGCACAGTAGATGTGATTATCTCCAACTGTGTGATCAACCTTTCACCGGATAAACAGCAGGTCTTCAACGAAGCCTTTCGTGCTCTGAAATCGGGTGGCAGAATAGCAATTTCCGATATTATTACTACTGCAGAGCTTCCTTCTGAAATAAAAAATGACCTGAGCGAGTTGTATTCCGGCTGTATTTCCGGCGCCTCTTCATTGGAAGAAGTGAAGTCCATGCTTCTGCAGAGTGGGTTTACGAGTATTAGCATCGAGCCTAAAGATGAGTCCAAATCATTCATTAAAGATTGGGTACCTGGTGCAAACGTGGATAATTACATTGTTTCTGCGATCATAAAGGCCAAGAAAGCCTAATGTGCTTATGGGTGGGGGATCAGCATGCCAAAATTGAACGTTCGAACAGCAACCTCAGAAGATCTGGATCGTATTTAGACATTTACAATCAGGGGATTGAAGATCGGATAGCTACACTAGAGACAGAAGCCAAAGACTTCAACTATATGGTTAACTGGTTTAGAGAACATCAAAATCGCTACACTGTTTTGGTCGCAGAATCGGACGGAATTGTGGTTGGCTGGGCTTCTTTGAATCGTTATTCTCATCGTTGTGCTTATGATGGTGTAGCAGACCTATCGATTTACGTAGACCGAACTTTCCGAAGTAAAGGCGTTGGTAGTACGCTTCATTCGGAATTAGAGAAAGAAGCTCGGAAAAGCAATTTTTATAAAATTGTCCTGTTTACCTTTCCCTTTAATGAAAACGTTCAAAGGCTTTATCGAAAAATGGGTTACCATGAAGTCGGCATTTTTGAAAAGCAAGGGGTTATAGACGGCCAATATATAGACGTAATGATTATGGAAAAATTGATAAACCATATGCGTTAAATGTAGCAAACAAGTAAAGGAAAGGCCCCTCACTTTGAGTTCATCGTGACTTATAGATTCTTATCAATATTTGACCAACTCGTAACTTTACCATTTAAATCGAATTGAACCGTCGAAAAACCATATCCCCACGAATCCCTAATCACGGATGTAGGGGCACCCATGGCATGAATCACTTGCTGTTTGGAGGACCCTTTCGTAAAAGGATCTGCAGTTTTTATTCGTGGACCCATAAATACATTTAAGTTATCACTAATGTTTGACCAACCAATAACCTCTTCACTACTTGAATTAAGCTGTACTGCCGAATAATCGTAGCCCCATGAGTCTCCAATGATAGACGTCGGTGTACCCATGGCATCAATTACATCCTGGATAGAAGATCCTATCGTAAATGGTGCGGCCCCCTTCTTTTTTGGGCCCATAGATACTTTCAAATTATGGTTGATATATTCTAACCAATGACATGGTCATTAGTGTCTAATACCACATTTGATTCCCCATAGCCCCATGAGTTTCCGTTGATCGACGTGGAAGTACCCATAACATCGATCACCTTTTCCTTTGGAGATCCTAGAGTAAAAAAATTAGTATTTTCTTCTATAACCATGCTTTTCTCGGAAAAAGCTGTCAACTCCGTCTCATTGCTTACCACATCTGAAGATGCAATCTTCTTACTACCATCATTATTGATCTTTTGAGATTCGTTAACAGAACTCGGAGAATCATGCCCGCTGTCTCCTTCATTTCCAAAGCCGGTTTGACTCGAATCATCGATTACTTGTGGCGTATCTGAAACTGGCTTTTCATCTGGGTTACCTATATTTGTACTTTTATTCACCTCAAAAGTAGGCCCATTTCCTAATGAAGAATGCCCCCCCTTTGAAAATCCAGAATGTGAAGGTGTATAGGATGGTGAATGATTAAAATATATCAATAGTCCAAATCCCACTAGAAGTGGAATCCCCCGATAATCGTAAATTATGCTAAAGGCGACACCTACCCATTTAAAAATGCTCCCCATATCTTTGATAATTTCGGTTGCTCCGGTAATACTTCATCGAGGAAATGTCTCTTCCTTTTATAATCAGGTTGCGTGTAATCCAGAAACAATTGATGCTCCGCTTTTACTTTCACAGGATGAGCATAGCTGGTAGCACCTATTTTGTTCATCAAATGATGATATGCTTCGCTCATTGGAAGGTCAGGTTTCAAACTGTTCGGAGTCTGCATGGAGGTTTCCAGATTGAGAAAATGGCGAAGAACTTCGTTACGTGCCATAGCCGTAAACACTTGAATTTTAAACAGCCGTGGTGTGTTGCGGTAAACGACGCTATTTTCGACAAACAGTTGGTTCATTTGTAGTTCCTTTCTCATCGCTTCACGTACATCTGTTTTAGCAAGTTCCAATATAGCTCCGTCCAACTTTCTCTCTCCCGTCCTCATTCAAGTATACATTCGTTTCGCTTACCCATTTTCAATTATTATACAAGACTAATCCTAATTTAAATAAAAACCCGATGAAACTTACTCATCGGGTTTTTATTTACAAATAATATCTTAATTAAGTGACGGATTGTCAAGCCAAGTGCGACAGTTCCTGTGTGAAAGATTCGTGAGCGGTTTTCCACCCCAGGCATTTTCGGGGGCGATGGTTGATTAAATCTAGCGAGCGCTCCAATGCCACATCGGATACTTGGGCAAAGTCTGTGCCTTTAGGAAAGAACTCTCGAAGCAAACCGTTCGCATTCTCATTCGATCCTCTTTGCCAGGAAGAGTATGGGTCAGCAAAGTAGATCTGCACGCCATGTGTGGTTTCCAGGTTCGCGTAACAGGCGAACTCTTTGCCTCGATCTGCAGTTGCTGTTTGAAACACCCCAACAGGGTACTGAGAAGCCGCTACGCCAAAGGCAATCTCCATCGACAATGCCGTTCGATCGGGCATTTGAATCGCGGTGTACAAACGGGTTTTCCGTTCAATGAAGGTTGCCACACAGCCTTTGCTTTTCCCACGACCAGACACCACCGTATCTAGCTCCCAGTGTCCAAAGGTGTCCCGGGAACGGATCTCCTTGGGGCGTTCGGAAATCGACTTACCCACGGCAAACTTCCCTCGTTTTTCAGCAGGCTGTTGCCGTTTACCTTTGTGCCGTAGCACCTTCACGTCCGCTTGGGCAAGGCGGCCTGCATAGAGCCAGCGATAGATGGTTTTGCAGCACACGGTGGGCTGGCCTTCTGCTCTAAAACGCTCCACGATCTGCTCAGGTGACCATGTCGCATGCAACTTCTCTTCGAGCTCTACCGCTTGTTCCTCTGTCCATTTACCTTGGGGTACAGAGGCTCTACGGCGCTGCTCGTAAGCATGTTGGGAGCGCTGTGCATCGTAGGGCTCTAGCTCAGCATTCCGACGAATTTCCCGACAAATGGTCGCATGATGTCGCCCCAGCTCCTCAGCGATGGCTCTTGAACTTTTCCCCTGCTGATGCAGGATTTCTAGCTTGCTTCGTTCGATTATGCTAAGATGTGAGTAGCTCATGGTGGATTCTCCTTGTGTGAATGTGGGTGTAGGAACTTTCATTCTACACGAATCCGGCCATGGGCCCTTTTTTATTTATTTCCAGCAGGTGTCGCACTTCATATTACAATCCGTCAAGTTTAATATAATATTTTACTACTTTTTATAAACTTCATAACTTTAGTACATCCGTACAACAATAAGTAAACTTGAATTTTTAGAACTCAACTTTATTGTGTTTGATCAGCAATTATGGTTTCTAAGGACGGTTTGTACTTATCTTTTTCCAATTCACTTAATGTACCCTTGAGAAATACCAATAGTTGATAAAAAGTCAGTTTGATTAAGCTTATTTAATTTTCGTATACTCTTTATCTTTTCACCCAAAGTCTTCATTACCTCACCTACCATCCATAAAAGTACAAAAAATACTTAATTCGTATAATTACATTAACTTTAGAAAATTAATTGTATTAAGAGAAAAAAACATTTTTTTGAATCGCGATAACTAACTCTTAATTTCTCATACTGTTTTCAAAGGAGACTTGAAATTATCCTGCTTCAATTACTTAAAAGATAACAATACAGGGCAGGCTTCAAATTTTTTGTTTTGTCATGAAACTAAACTCGCTCTGATTAAACCAACGTAGTGTATGTAGAAAATAAAGTCTTAGACCGGAATTGATGATTCTACAAGGTTTTTGGAGCTAGGGAATCGTCAGCCTTTGAGAAATAAGTTTAAGACTGAATACTTAGGAGAAGGTGCTTGTACAGCAAACAGACATTGTTCTGAGTAATAAAGTAGTAGACTGAGCATGGACTTTGTAATGGCCTGCAGCTGGCCGACGGCGGATGTGCCGATCGATGCGTGTCGGTACACATCCGGAAGAACAACCAGGAGCATGAGCCGAAGCTCTTCCTGCAGCTGGCCGACGGCGGACGTGCCGATCGATGCATGCCGGTACACATCCGGAAGAACAACCAGGAGCATGAGCTGAAGCTCTTCCTGCAGCTGGCCGTCGATGGACGGGCTGATTGCTGCGCGCCGGTGTGCATCCCAGTCAGTCTACAACTTTATTTTCTTAGTCTATCCTGAAAATATCGCTCCGTAGAACACCTAAAAAAGGCAACAAGAAAGCGACCCTCCGGCAAACAAAAAAATAGCCAGGGGCATTAGTAATGTATGGTTTGCATAACGATCAGGAAGCTGCCGTATTCACAGTAATTGATACACCTAATGACTCCAGTTTCTTAATGGAATGCTTGATGATCACGTCCCGTTTTCGTTCCTCGTAGTAGGTTGGACCTAGCTCGATGTAGGGTTGTTTCCGCTTAAGGATATAGTAAACCATAGATAATATACTGTGTGCTACTGCAACCGTCGCTCGGTTAGCTCCCCGACGCGCGGAAATCCGATGATACTGGCTGGATAAATACGTTTCTTTTGTTCTAGCCGCGGCCTTCGCAGCTTCTACAAGCGTACTTCGGAGTTTCTTATTTCCTTTTCGCGTCTTGCCGGACAATCGTTTTCCGGCGCTTTCATTCTGACCCGGACACAGCCCTGCCCAAGAACATAAATGGGCGGCGGAAGGATACTGATTCATATTAGAGCCAATTTCGGCTAGAATAGTCTCTGCTGTTCTTCGTGCCACACCTGGGATGGTGTCAAGCAGTTCCAAGTCTTCATCAAAAGGGAGCATGCGCTCTTTAATTTCCTCATCCAACCTGCCAATCTCTTCGTCCAAATAATCGACGTGACGGAGCTGAGCTCCCAGCATCAGTTTCTGATGAGGGCCCATTAAGCCGTTCAATGCTCGCTTCAAATCCGCTTTTTTGCTTTTCAACTTTCGTTTTGCAAGATCAGATAAAGCTTCAGGATCGGTTTCGCCAGCAATCATCGCCTCAATCATTGCACGTCCTGATTTCCCAAGCACATTGCTGGCAACCGAGGAAAGCTTGATGTTTGCTCCTTCCAGCACCTTTTGAATGCGGCTGACTTCCCGAGCTCGCTCTTCGATGAGACTACGGCGGTAGCGAATCAATTCCCTCAGCTCTCTTTGCTCGCGATTTGGGATAAAGCTACCCTTCAATAGACCATGCCGGAGCAATCCAGCAATCCATTCCGCGTCTTTGACGTCAGTCTTGCGTCCCGGAACATTCTTGATGTGCTGGGCATTCACAACAAGAGTCTCAATCTCCTCAAGCTCCAACAGGTTGTAGATTGGTTTCCAATATGCTCCAGTGCTTTCCATCGCTACATGAGTGCATTCCTTGACTTTGAGCCAATCTACAAGCAAAATTAAATCGTCGGTCATCGTGCCAAACGTACGGATTTCTTTACCTTCAGGCGTGATGGTGCAGGCAACGATGTTCTTTTTATGAACGTCAAGTCCGCACACATGACTGTAAACAACGTCCATTCGTAGCCTTCTCCTTACGGCAGCAAGATTGAAGGGGCTGGTGCAACAACCACATATGGTTATTCTATCCTGCGTGCTTCCAAATTCGGAGCAACAATCTGTGGTGCACCTGGTCGTTAGGGTCAGTCTAATACTCGGGCTCGAAGCACCATTGACTGCCGACCTGCCTTCGCCAGCCGTAAGTAAATTATATCGCATGCCTACCATTTTCATCATCTGTTGGTGCTGCGTTAGCGGCATGGGCGTCTAATACTTTATTTTCTTCTGACAAGTAGTGCCTCCTGAATTTAATAAAAGAGCCCGATGATACTTGCTCATCGGGCTTTTGTTAAATACTTACTTAGAAGAGATATGCTTATTAGTTGTCAGTAAAATTTAGCACACAACTTTATTGTCTGAAGACAGTTACTAACATTAATGTAACTGAACAATAATCTCTTTAAATATAAATTTTATATCCACACAATAAAAAAGTAATAATTTTGAAAACTCAACTTTATTGTCTTTTTTTCGTTCAGAACTCAACTTTATTGTATTTGAACACAAACTGCTTGGGTTGAAATTATGATTATTCTACAGTGACACTTTTCGCCAGGTTACGTGGTTTATCGACATCATGTCCCAGTGCAAGGGAAGCATAGTAAGCTAACAGTTGGAGAGCTACAACTGAAATGGCGGCCGACAGAATCGGAAGTGTCTTCGGAATTGCAAACACTTGATCCACAGATTTCAGCAGCTCAACAGCATGCTCTTCGTACGTGATTGCAAGTACGTCACCACCACGAGCCTTGACTTCCTTAATGTTGCTCACGGTTTTCTCCAGCACGGATTCCTGTGTTACCAAAGCGATAACCGGAATTCCGTCTTCGATCAATGCTAGTGTACCATGCTTCAGTTCACCAGCAGCATAAGCCTCAGAATGAATGTAGGAAATTTCCTTGAGCTTCAAGGAGCCTTCCTGTACTACAGCATAGTCCTGACCGCGCCCGATAAAGAACAGGTGCTTGTGGCTCGCAATTTGCTCAGCGTAGGCTTTGATCGAATCTGCTTTACCCAGCATTTCTTCCACTTGCTCTGGCAGTGATTCCATAGCGGCCAGCACATGAGCTACTTGCTCATCCGTTTGTGTGCCGCGTACTTGAGACAAATACAGACCAAGCAGATAAAAAGCAATCAGCTGTGAAGAATATGCTTTGGTGGAGGCTACGGCAATTTCCGGTCCTGCCAGTGTAACCAATACATCATCTGCATCACGAGCAATGGAGCTGCCAACTACGTTTGTAATCGCCAATACATGAGCTCCGTTTGCTTGTGCTTCACGCAATGCTGCCAATGTATCGGCAGTTTCACCGGATTGACTCACCACGATTACTAATGTTTCTGGCGTTACGATAGGGGAACGGTAGCGATATTCGGAAGCCACGTCATTTTCTACCGGAATACGAGCCAGACCTTCAATAACCGTACGACCAATCAAACCAGCATTGTAGGCTGTACCACAAGCAACGATTTGAATGTTGCGGATATTTTTAATTTGTTCTTCTGTCAGCTTCAGCTCAGGAAGAACGACTTTTTTAGTTTCTTTATCAATACGGCCCAACATCGTATCACGGTAAGCCTTAGGCTGCTCGTGAATTTCTTTCAACATGAAATGCTCATAGCCGCCTTTTTCCGCTGTTACAGCATCCCATTCGACATGAATCATTTCCCGAGAAATAAATTGGCCTTCGATTGTCATTAATTCGACGGCATCGCTGGTTAAAACAGCCATTTCGCCATCGTTCAAAATAAATACATTGCGTGTATATTTCAGAATAGCCGGAATGTCGGAACCGATAAAGTTCTCGCCTTCTCCCACACCAATAACCAGCGGGCTTGCTTGACGAACAGCTACCAGCTTGTTAGGTTCATGTTCTGTCAGCACACCCAGGGCAAAAGCACCGCGCATAAAGGTAATTGCTTTTTGTACCGCTTTAACGATATCTCCTTTATATTCACGCGCAATCAGATGGGAAATAACTTCCGTATCCGTTTCGGAAATAAAGGTATGACCTTCGCCGATCAGCTGCTCCTTCAGTTCCAGATAGTTCTCAATAATCCCGTTATGAACGACAGAGAACTTTTGGCTCTCATCCATATGTGGATGGGAATTTTCATCTGAAGGCTTACCGTGCGTTGCCCAACGTGTATGCCCAATACCTGCATGGCCTAGCAATGGCGCACCATCCAGCTTTGCTTCCAAATTTGCCAGACGGCCTTTAGCCTTGGCTACTTGCAGTCCTGAATCTGTAAACACGGCAATACCCGCAGAGTCATAACCACGGTATTCCAGCTTTTTCAATCCGTCAATCAATACCTCTTGCGTATTCTGATCACCAATATATCCTACAATGCCACACATATTCGTTATCCTCCCGATCATCATTTCACAGGACGACGCATCACAGGACTAACGTGTGCGGTAGATTGAGGAATAAAGTTCATTCATCTATGAAGTTGTCAATAATAACTATAAAATTACAGGCATCTCTTCACGAATGCAACGAAATTCCTAAACCGCGCACGCCAATGATGATGGCCGTACATTCATGAAATGAATCTTATAATTTAGGTTATAAAATATAATGGCATCTACCGGTGCGTTGTGTAAACAGTTGCCTGTTTATTTTCCGCTGCCGGTTTACGGCTTGATGCTTCACCGGAAGGTCCCCGCCGAATGTTTCGAACACCTTCACCTCGTCAGCTTGCTTTGTCGTGAACCGATTTGTGAGCAACATCATCCTAACTGATGTATTGCTTACCCACCAAGTCCCCCCGCACAAAATCAAGCTCTGGCGCTTGTATTACGTTACCTTACAACCCTCGCTTTCTCTATTTGAGTCACAGCATCCCTACATTATATTCAGCTCTATCTCATTTGGCAATAACAGTTTATTCATATTTACCTATATAGGTTACGATTCAGTGGAAAATATATACCCGCAAACGCGGCTGCCCGCTCTTTTTTACAGGCAACCACGTTTACAAAATTTTAAACTAATTCTTTTTTGACGACATCTACGATCTGTCCGACAAAATGCTCCAGCTCATCCTTATCCGGTCCTTCTGCCATCACACGAATAAGCGATTCTGTACCTGATGCACGGACCAGTACACGCCCATTATCCCCCAATTGCTGTTCCACCTGCTCAATCGCTTCTGCAATAGCAGGATTACCCTCGTAATTACGTTTATCCTGCACACGCACATTAACCAGCACTTGCGGATATTGCTTCATGAGCGATTTCAGTTCACTCATCTTTTTGCCAGAAGCCTTCAGGGTATCTACCAGTTGAATCCCGGTCAGCATACCATCGCCTGTTGTATTATGATCCAGGAAAATAACATGGCCAGACTGCTCGCCGCCTAGATTAAAGCCGCCCCGGCGCATTTCCTCCATGACATAACGGTCTCCGACCGCAGTCTTTGCAGTCTTGAGTGCCAGCTTTTCCGTAGCCTTATAAAAACCGATATTACTCATAACGGTCGATACAATGGTGCTGTCCTTGAGCTTCCCAGCACGGTTCATTGCATCCCCGCAAATGCAAAGGATATAGTCACCGTCTACCTCTTCTCCGTTCTCATCAATCGCGATCAGACGGTCAGCATCGCCATCAAAGGCCAGACCAATATCCGCTTTCAGACGGAGTACTTCCTCCTTCAGCTTTTCAGGATGAGTCGAGCCGCAATGATCATTGATATTCAGCCCGTTGGGCTCCGCACCAATCGTGTGAACTTCAGCTCCCAATTCCGTAAAAAGCTTCGGCGCCAGCTCATAAGCTGCCCCATTTGCGCAATCCAGTACAATTTTGAGTCCTTCAAAAGAATGACTAATTGTTGTTTTCAAAAACTCCAGATAATCATAGCGGGAATGCTCATCTATAACAACCGTACCCAATCCTCCACCAATCGGACGAGGCAGTTGGTCTTCTTTCGCATCCATCAACTCTTCGATTTTCAATTCTGTTTCATCTGTCAATTTGAACCCGTCGCCGCCAAAAAACTTAATCCCGTTGTCTTCCACCGGATTATGGGAAGCCGAAATCATTACACCAGCGTCGGCTTTCAATTGACGTGTGAGATAGGCAACCCCCGGCGTCGAAACAATCCCCAGACGAACCACGTTAGCCCCAATAGACAGTAAACCGGCTACAAGCGCCGATTCCAGCATCAGGCCAGACACACGTGTATCCATACCAATAACAACGGTTGGTTTCTCCACATTACCTGCTAAAACGTATCCGCCACAGCGGCCAATGCTATACGCCAGCTCTGCTGTAAGCTCCTGATTAGCAATGCCTCGTACGCCATCTGTACCAAAATATTTCCCCATGTAAAATGACTCCCTTTTTTTGTCTAATAAATCTTGAGTATTTACTACAGATAAAACATGTTATGGCTGACTGTTCTCCGGGGTTCCATTTGCAGAAGAAGCTGCGCCGTTATGAGGACTTGTCTTATCCTCCGCAGCTGCATTTCCCCCGGAATTAGCATCTGAGTATCCACCCTGGCCATTTTGCCCCTCCTCATGCCTCTCCTGACCCTTGTCGCCACTACCGGAAGGATTTGATTCATTCTCATTACTTGGACTCGTTACAGTAGGCGTTGAAGGGCCTACAATGTTTACTGTTGCCTTTAGCTGATCGGCATTCCCGGCTTGCGCAATATATTTAGGCAAGCCTACCTGCAACGTAACCTCATGCTGACCAGGCGCAAGGCCACTTACGTCTGCTACCAGGCTAATATCATCATTGGTTAGATTGCTTACCATATCCTGCGGTCCTTTCACAGTAACATCCATCATCTTGCTAGCAGGCGCTGTAATGGTCGCAGTAGTTCCATCCCCTGCACCTTGTAAAGCGATTGGAATGCCAGAGAGCGTCCGTTCCGTATCTGTGACCTGATTGGAAGGAACGACCGTCACTTCAATTTGTATCGAGCCTGGCTCGATTTTATCAGAACCGGCGGGCGCTGCCAAATTAGCTTGGACTGTACGCGTCCCCGCTTCCGTAAATTGACTAAGATCCAATGTGGCTGTGACGTAGGAACTGAGGCTGCTCAATACATCCTGTGATGCATATACGGCGGCTTCCTTCACGTTTGTACTTACCTTGGAAAGTGCCAGCCCGTCTGGCAAATCTCCCGTATAGACGATCTTAACAGGCACAGACTTTGCCTGCTGAGATACCGGAATCTCGACGGACACTGTAGACGGCTCGATAACGGCTCCTGTAAGTTCTTGCCCCTTTTTGTTATATGCCCTCAATTTCACGCGCTTCTGCTCGAATTTTTCCGTGATGCCATCCGTATCGACGGCCCCCTGCACAGCAGTCACGGTACTTAACTGACTTTTGGGTAGGGTCACCTTCACGGTTTGAGGAGTAACTACAGGCTTGCCAAGCTGCAAGCCAGCATCCGGGTTGCCTTTGGGCACAATAGAAACATTAAATGTTTTCGTTTGCTTTTCCTCAATTGTTACCGTAACTCGATTTGGAGTCATAGATACCAGCTCCACCCCATCCGGTAAATCTGGTTCTAGTGCCAATGTTCTGGTGCCTGCTCCTAAACCGCTTAGATTTAATTTTGCCTGATAACTATCTGCAAAAAAAGAAGTCAGTACAGAACGCTGTCCTCTGACCTCCATTCTTACATGGTCAGTATCCATAGTAGCCAACACATATTTGGACTCATCCAGACCACTAGCCTGAATGCCCACATTATCAATCACCTTATTATCATAGGAAACAGTTAATGTCGATGAAGGTGTACCTGTATCCAGATGAACCATTCCCCACAGCATCACGGCAACGGCAAGCGCCAATATCTTGGAAATCGTATTATTGTTAATCCATTTGTCCATCATGAATTTCCACGGCCTCCCCTCCGATTCCAGAATGAGCCGCGTTTTTCTTTCAGAGACGGTGTTGGCCGCAGTTCCTCATACAGCTTGGAAATTAAGGATTCTTCCTTAATGTCGCGCACGACCTGTCCATTAATTGCCAAAGAAATTTGCCCTGTTTCCTCCGATACTACGACAGTTACGGCATCCGTCACCTCGCTCACCCCAATAGCAGCCCGGTGACGGGTTCCCAGCTCCTTGCTGATGAATGGATTTTCCGACAACGGTAAATAGCAGGCTGCAGAAGCAATCTGCTTATTTTGAATGATTACCGCACCATCATGCAGAGGCGTATTCGGGATAAAGATATTGATTAGCAGCTCAGAACTGACCACTGCCTGTGTCTTGATACCAGACTCCGTGTATTCATTTAGCCCTGTCTCGCGCTCAAATACAACCAAAGCTCCTATTTTTCTACGTGATAAATAATTCAGCGCCTTAATCATTTCCCCAATTAACTTGTTGATCTCTTCATCATCCGCAGACGAACGCCCAAATAGTTTGCCTCGCCCCAATTGTTCCAGAGCACGACGCAACTCAGGCTGAAAAATAATAAAAATAGCTACCACACCAAAAGTGAACATCTGGTTCATCAACCATTTGAGCGTGTACAAATCAAACCAGGTGCTAACTGCCCAAATGACGACCAGAAACAGTATGCCTTTCAACAATTGAACCGCACGCGTTCCGCGAACAAGTAAAATAAGCTGATACATAATATAGGTAACGATCAAAATGTCGATAATATCTTTAATGGACTCTTTCCAAGTCAGGTCCGCAAAATAATCCAACATGCGCATGCCCCCGCAACTTTCTGTAGTGAGTGGGTGTAGTATGTACACAATATGCTCTCTCTATCTAGGTTATAACGATAAGGCTCGCGTTGCAAGCTGTGCGACAAAAGAACCGCTAAAATCAGTAAAAAACAGTACAATTCGCCAGTTTTATGTACAAAAAAACGCCTTTTCCAGCGGAAAGAGGCGCTCGATATCGTTCTTGCCATGTCAAGCTTCTTTTACGGAGAAGACGGGTCCCCGAACAAATCGGAAACTTTATACCAAATCCAATCCAAGGTTTGATCAATGCTTTTGACCTGTCCTGCAATATGAGCTGTTGACGCTTGATAATAGGAACCGTCAATCACAGTTACATTTCCTTCCACATCGCCGTATACCCGAGCCTTGCCATTTTGCACTGTCAAATCTCCGGCAATGGATTTCCCTTCAGGCACAATCACTGTATCGCCTTGAATAACGACTTGATCCAGGTTGCTGCCTTTGACTACCAATTGATGATCCGTGCCTGAAAAGCTGGCCATACTTGAGCACACAACAATAAGAAAAAAGGCGGCAGCTGTTACAGCGGGATGCCTTTTCACCCAAGACAGCATAGGTGCCACGGTCTGTCTTTTATGCGGCGGCAAAGCATTCATAATGCGAAATGTCAGCTCATCCGATACACACGGCACTTGATAATGGCGTGTACCATAAAGCATCGCATCCGTCTGTTCCAGCTCTTTAAAACGCATGCGACATTCCGGGCAGTCTAACAAGTGTTGTTCCAACTCATGTTTGTCCCGCTCAGACAGGTCGCCATCTAGATAGTCATGCATAAAAGAGACGGCTTGTTTGCAATCCATATGAGCCAATCCTTTCTAGTATTCTTCCGTGTTTCTCAACATAACATGCCCCGTCTTAGAGCTTTGCTCTTCTTACATACGTTATAGCGAGCATTATGTTTCATAAAAACATCTATGCAGGTACTTCCCAAGTACCTAAGCACATGATTTTACAGCTTGTGCTCCAATTTTTTACGTAGAAAATCCCGGCCTCTATGGACTCTCGTTTTAATCGTAGTCACGGGAATATTAAGCACATCGCTAATTTCCTGCAAGGAAAGCTCCTGCAAGTACCGCAACACCATAATCGTCCTGTATTTGTCTGGAAGACTATCAATGGCATCATGAATTAATGCCTGTGTCTCGGACAACAATGTACGCCCCTCAGGGGTAAGCTCTTCACTAGCGAGCATGGCGTACCCATCGACACCTTCCTGATCATTCATTTCAGCATCAAGTGAGTATGTAGGTTTTCTCCTTCGCAGACGATCAATGCATAGATTTGTAGCAATCCGGTAAATCCAGGTCGAGAACTTCTGTCCATGGTCATACTTCTCCAAATTGCGATACACACGCAAAAAAGTTTCCTGCACCAGATCCTCTGCCTCATGGCGATTACCCAGCATCCGGTAGGAAAGATGAAAAATCCGATCTTTATATAACTCGACTAGCTCCGCAAAAGCCCGCTGATCACCTTTCTGTACCAGCCTAACCAAGCGGCTTTCCATATTATCCACTCTATACTCCCCCAGACTTGCTGATGGGTTACCTATTGCATATTTATGATTATTCATCGTAGTTTAATTTTATCCGAAAATCAACTATGGTATTGACACCCTCTGAACGGTCTTCTGTCATATTTTATTCACACAGCATAATCGGGCACTCCATGAGCGCCCGATTACCTGTATTCGTACAGCCAGGCTATATCAGCCTGTGTTCCTTAATCCTGCGGCAATTCCGTTAATGGTCAACAATACCTCACGCAGCAACTCAGCATCGTCTCCATTTTGATCACGCAGCTCGCGTAGCTCACTAAGCAACTGAACCTGCAGATAGCTTAACGGATCGACATAGGGATTACGTAACCGGATAGATTCCTGAATAACCGGCACGTCGTCCAAAATCTCGGATTGTCCGGTTATTTTCAAAATCAGTTCAGATGTCAGCTTGAACTCCGCTGAAATCTGTCCGAAAATACGCTGTCTTGCCTCTTCATTATCGGACATTCCCGCATATTCCTCAGCTATTAGCAAATCCGCTTTAGCAATCGCCATTTGCAGCGTATCAATAAGGGATCTGAAGAATGCCGAGTCCTTAAACATCGTTTGCAGCACCTTGAGGTTATCCTCATTGTTCTGATAAAAGCTTTGCAGGCCTGTTCCAGCCGCATACCATGCAGGTAACAAGTAGCGACTTTGTGTCCATGCAAAAACCCATGGAATGGCACGCAAGTCCTCAAAACGCTCGCTATTCTTACGCTTGGACGGACGAGATCCAATATTCAGTTCGCCCAACTCAGGCAGCGGTGTCGATTCTTTGAAGAAAGCGAAGAAGTCCGAATCTCGGAAAATCAAATCCTGATACTTGTTCAATGATACCTCGGAAATACGGGCAATGATCTCTTCCCAGCTTTCCTCGAACACTTCCTTCTTCCCGGAACGATGATATGCAGCAGCCGTAATCAAGGCTGAAGTCGCCTGCTCCAGACTCCGATAAGCAATGCCTTTGAGCGAGTAGCGGGATGATAGCACTTCGCCCTGCTCCGTAATCTTAATTCCACCACCAATGGTATGAGGAGGTTGAGCCAGGATACTGCGGTTAAGCGGCATTCCTCCGCGGCCCAGTGCCCCACCACGACCGTGGAAGAACTTCACTTTTACGCCAAACTCATTAACCACTTCTGTAATGCTGTTCATAGCGACCCGAAGCTCCCAGTTGGCCGTAACCACGCCGCCATCCTTGTTACTGTCCGAGTAGCCCAGCATGATCTCCTGAAGCTGATCCATTGCGGCTACAGATTGTCGATATACAGGCAAGTTCAACAATCTTCTCATAATACTTGGTGCAGCATGCAGATCGTCTATCGTTTCAAACAAAGGAACGGATTGCAGTGTACATACGACAGTGCCACCTTTTTCAATGCGGAACAGCCCTGCTTCTTTGGCTAGCACCATAACCTCCAGCAAGTCACTGGCTCCCTGGGTCATACTGATGAGGTAGCTTGTAATGGACTGCTTGCCGAATTCCTTCTGAGCCATATAAATCGTACGATATACGTCAAGACATTCCTGCGTACTGTCGCTATATTTTAAATACGGCGAAGTAATCGGACGAGGTTCGTTCAGCAGCTTTTCCAGCAGATCTATCTTTTCTTCTTCTGGCAATTTACCGTAATCTGATACGATATTCATTTTAGAAAGAATTTCAGTCATCGCATTTTCATGCTCCTGACTATGCTGTCGTACATCCAGTGTAGCTGTATGGAATCCGAATAGCTCTACCTGGCGGATCATCTTTTGAATATACGTGTCCGCAACATAATCCGCAAAATGATGACGTAAGCTGTTATCAATAACATTCAAGTCTGCAATTAGCTCTTCAGCAGAGCTATAACGTTCCTTGGTGCCCTGTTTACTTTCATCCAAAATGTTATTCACCTTGGCAATCATGTATGCAAGTTTAATCCGATAAGGCTCTTTTTCGTTATGCCATACTTCCATCTTTTTGAGCGTAATATGCGTACGATCTTTTTCAATTGAAGCCAGCAGATCATCTGAAACGCGCACAATGCTAGTGCTGAAGCTCAAGTATCCCATAAGTTCTTTCAGTGTGTGCTGATATTCTCTCAAAGCCAGCTTGCGTTGCATACGTAATGTTTCCCAAGTTACATGAGCTGTCACAGACGGATTGCCATCCCGGTCTCCACCAATCCAGGAGCCAAATCTCAGATAAGTTGGAATGTGCCACTTTTGTTCGGGATAGTATTTGCTTAAACATCGCTCCAATTCCTGGTATACATCCGGCAATACATGAAACAATGTCTCATGAAAATAATACATTCCATTTCTTACTTCATCTAATACGGTTGGCTTGCGGTCACGCAGCTCATCTGTCTGCCACAGTGTAATGACTTCATTCAGCAGATTCTCCCGTACCTGTTCCCGCTCACGCAAGGTAAGCATCGGATTATCCAGCAGCATGACATCCTCAGAAATCCGCTTGTGGATATCCAGGATTACCCGTCGTGTTGCTTCTGTAGGATGTGCGGTCATAACCAGTTCCAGAGAGAGCTCCTCTAGCATGTTGGTAACGTCCTCGGCAGAGAATCCCCCTTGCTTAAGCTCCTGAACGGAACTTTCAATGGAGCCGGGTTGAACATCTTCACCAGCGTAATGCTCATAATCCCGCTTACGACGAATACGATGGTTTTGCTCAGCGATATTCACCAACTGAAAATAAATCGCAAACGCGCGAATAACCTGGTGACGAATATCCGTATCCAGTCCGCTGACCATTTGTTTGAAATTCTCATACAACTCCGGCTGATACCCGGCACGTAACGATTTACTTGTCTCACGTATTTTTTCCACGATATCCAAAAGTTCGTTGCCACCCTGATGAACCAAAACCTCACCAAGAATATTACCTAGAAAACGAACGTCCCGCCGCAGCAGATTGTTGGATTGGTTTTTGTTTGCGGTTAACGTAAGCTCGGTCATGCTTTTCCCCCCATCTGTTCTGTTCCACACCATATACAGCTTTGTTGCAAAGGTACGTATAAACACGAAATTTGACACTTTCTTAACATCATACAATAAAAACGTATGAAAAGCTGCAAATTTTACAGTAAAAAATCATTCATTTTAAATACTTTTTTTGAGAATATATTGGTTTTTTATGCACAAAAATGAAATTAAATAACTTGATTCGCTAAATCCCAAGAGTTTCATGAAATTTTATACACAATTATTATAAAAAGTATGATTTCTAGTGCAAAAATCATGCATCATTATGTGTACATGTTTATGATTTGTTGACAATATGAGGATATTTAAGCTTCTATCCACAAAGATATACACAAATTAGTTACTAATCAATACAACAGATGTGTTTCTTCATCCAATCATCCGCAATTACTCACATAAAAAGAAGAGAATGTGTACAACCAACCAGCAATTTTAGAGTTATCAACATGAATGCATATCGTTAGCAATCATAGGATTCCTATTTTAAAGGGACTTGATCACGAAATTAGCCTTACTACAGAAGAAAGATATATATTGGAGGAGAAATTCAGGATCTAGGCAATCATAGTAACAGAGCCTATGTACAATATGCACAAGTCATCCCCAACTGTGCATGAGAGAGATACATTGGCAACGGCCTCTACATACCGAAGTGGATATAATGTGGACAAAATAAAAAGAAGCCTTTCGGCTTCTAAGTAATCATTAAGCGGGTGATGGGAATCGAACCCACGCTATCAGCTTGGAAGGCTGAAGTTCTACCATTGAACTACACCCGCAAATTAGTATCGGGATGACACGATTTGAACATGCGACCCCCTGGTCCCAAACCAGGTGCTCTACCAAGCTGAGCTACATCCCGATATATGCTTTTTGTAAATATGGCGCGCCCTGAGAGATTCGAACTCCCGGCCTTTTGATTCGTAGTCAAACGCTCTATCCAGCTGAGCTAAGGGCGCAAATATGGAGCGGACGACGGGAATCGAACCCGCGACCCTCGCCTTGGCAAGGCGATGCTCTACCGCTGAGCCACGTCCGCGAAAAAAATATGCGCGTGGAGGGACTTGAACCCCCACGTCAAAGACGCTAGATCCTAAGTCTAGTGCGTCTGCCAATTCCGCCACACGCGCATGTAATATAATGGTGAGCCATGAAGGACTCGAACCTTCGACACCCTGATTAAAAGTCAGGTGCTCTACCAACTGAGCTAATGGCTCTCAATGGCTGGGGATATAGGATTTGAACCTATGCATGACGGAGTCAAAGTCCGTTGCCTTACCGCTTGGCTAATCCCCAATATGCATATGATTCACAATTCCCCAACTTTTCATCCTTTTGTTCGGATAAAAATGGTGGAGGCTGAGGGGATCGAACCCCCGACCCTCTGCTTGTAAGGCAGATGCTCTCCCAGCTGAGCTAAGCCTCCATATTACTTATGACCCGTAGGGGATTCGAACCCCTGTTACCTCCGTGAAAGGGAGGTGTCTTAACCCCTTGACCAACGGGCCATCCTACAACAAGCTCTCAACCGGGATCGAACCGGTGACCTCATCCTTACCATGGATGCACTCTACCTACTGAGCTATGAGAGCAAATGGCTCCCCGAACAGGACTCGAACCTGTGACAACTCGATTAACAGTCGAGTGCTCTACCAACTGAGCTATCAGGGAATAATAATCATTAAGATTCGCTTGGCGGCGTCCTACTCTCCCAGGACCCTGCGGTCCAAGTACCATCGGCGCTGGAGGGCTTAACGGTCGTGTTCGGGATGGGTACGTGTGGAACCCCTCCGCTATCGCCACCAAACATGAATTTGCGAGGCAAATTCTTTTTCAGGAATCAGCATCGCCAAATGCTGTGTGTTCGCTTGTCCAGCCTAAGCTACTTGAGCTTACGCTACATCAAACTTACACCCTGAAAACTGGATCCGAAACTCCATTGCGCCTTATTCTTTAGGATAAGCCCTCGACCGATTAGTATTGGTCAGCTCCATGCATTACTGCACTTCCACCCCCAACCTATCTACCTCGTCGTCTTCAAGGGGTCTTACATACTGGGAAATCTCATCTTGAGGGGGGCTTCACGCTTAGATGCTTTCAGCGCTTATCCCTTCCGTACATAGCTACCCAGCGGTGCTCCTGGCGGAACAACTGGTACACCAGCGGTACGTCCATCCCGGTCCTCTCGTACTAAGGACAGCTCCTCTCAAATTTCCTACGCCCACGACAGATAGGGACCGAACTGTCTCACGACGTTCTGAACCCAGCTCGCGTACCGCTTTAATGGGCGAACAGCCCAACCCTTGGGACCTACTTCAGCCCCAGGATGCGATGAGCCGACATCGAGGTGCCAAACCTCCCCGTCGATGTGGACTCTTGGGGGAGATAAGCCTGTTATCCCCAGGGTAGCTTTTATCCGTTGAGCGATGGCCCTTCCATGCGGTACCACCGGATCACTAAGCCCGACTTTCGTCCCTGCTCGACTTGTAGGTCTCGCAGTCAAGCTCCCTTCTGCCTTTGCACTCTTCGAATGATTTCCAACCATTCTGAGGGAACCTTGGGGCGCCTCCGTTACTCTTTAGGAGGCGACCGCCCCAGTCAAACTGCCCACCTGACACTGTCCTCGTACCGGATCACGGTACCAAGTTAGAACCTAGATACGATCAGGGTGGTATCCCAAGGATGCCTCCCTTCAAGCTGGCGCTCAAAGTTCTACGGCTCCCACCTATCCTGTACAGATCGTACCCAAATTCAATATCAAGCTGCAGTAAAGCTCCATGGGGTCTTTCCGTCTTGTCGCGGGTAACCTGCATCTTCACAGGTATTAAAATTTCACCGGATCTCTCGTTGAGACAGCGCCCAAGTCGTTACGCCATTCGTGCGGGTCAGAATTTACCTGACAAGGAATTTCGCTACCTTAGGACCGTTATAGTTACGGCCGCCGTTTACTGGGGCTTCGGTTCATAGCTTCGCCCCGAAGGGCTTACCACTCCCCTTAACCTTCCAGCACCGGGCAGGCGTCAGCCCGTATACTTCGCCTTGCGGCTTCGCACAGACCTGTGTTTTTGCTAAACAGTCGCTTGGGCCTTTTCACTGCGGCCCCCTCGGGCTATTCACCCTACCGAGGCACCCCTTCTCCCGAAGTTACGGGGTCATTTTGCCGAGTTCCTTAACGAGAGTTCTTCCGCGCGCCTTAGAATTCTCTTCTCGCCTACCTGTGTCGGTTTGCGGTACGGGCACCTTCTCCTGGCTAGAGGCTTTTCTTGGCAGTCTGAGATCATGACCTTCGCTACTACAATTTTCGCTCCCCATCACAGCCCAGCCTTACGATGTGCGGATTTGCCTACACACCAGCCTCACTGCTTAGACGGACATCCATCAGTCCGCGTCACTACCCTACTGCGTCACCCCATCGCTCATAACGGATTACGGTGGTACAGGAATTTCGACCTGTTGTCCTTCGACTACGCCTATCGGCCTCGCCTTAGGTCCCGACTTACCCTGAGCGGACGAACCTTCCTCAGGAACCCTTAGGCTTTCGGCGGATCTGATTCTCACAGATCTTTTCGTTACTCATACCGGCATTCTCACTTGAATGCAGTCCAGCGCTCCTTCCGGTACACCTTCAACCCGCATTCAACGCTCCCCTACCCCTGATGCAAAGCATCAAGCCATAGCTTCGGTGGTGTGTTTAGCCCCGTTACATTTTCGGCGCAGAGTCACTCGACCAGTGAGCTATTACGCACTCTTTCAATGGTGGCTGCTTCTAAGCCAACATCCTGGTTGTCTGTGCAACTCCACATCCTTTCCCACTTAACACACACTTGGGGACCTTAGCTGATGGTCTGGGCTGTTTCCCTTTCGACAATGGATCTTAGCACTCACTGTCTGACTCCCGGAACTAAATCCATGGCATTCGGAGTTTGACTGAGCTTGGTAACCCTTGCGGGCCCCGCACCCAATCAGTGCTCTACCTCCACGATTCTTCTTTCCGAGGCTAGCCCTAAAGCTATTTCGGGGAGAACCAGCTATCTCCGGGTTCGATTGGAATTTCTCCGCTACCCCCACCTCATCCCCGCATTTTTCAACATGCGTGGGTTCGGGCCTCCAGTGCGTGTTACCGCACCTTCACCCTGGACTGGGGTAGATCACCCGGTTTCGGGTCTACGTCCACGTACTCATTCGCCCTATTCAGACTCGCTTTCGCTGCGGCTTCAGCTCTTCACCTTAACCTTGCACGGGAACGTAACTCGCCGGTTCATTCTACAAAAGGCACGCCATCACCCCTAAATTGGGCTCTGACTTCTTGTAAGCACACGGTTTCAGGATCTATTTCACTCCCCTTCCGGGGTGCTTTTCACCTTTCCCTCACGGTACTGCTTCACTATCGGTCGCCAGGGAGTATTTAGCCTTGGCAGATGGTCCTGCCGGATTCATACGAGGTTTCACGTGCCCCGCACTACTCGGGATCCGTCTCGGAGGGAACCAGTTTTGAACTACAGGGCTTTTACCTTCTCTGGCGGGCCTTTCCAGACCTCTTCATCTAACCGGTTCCTTTGTAACTCCATGTGAGACGTCCCACAACCCCAGGGAGCAAGCTCCCTGGTTTGGGCTAATCCGCGTTCGCTCGCCGCTACTGACGGAATCACTATTGTTTTCTCTTCCTCAGGGTACTTAGATGTTTCAGTTCCCCTGGTCTGCCTCTCACTCACCTATGAATTCAGTGAGTAGTGACTGTCGATGAAGACAGCCGGGTTTCCCCATTCGGACATCCCCGGATCAAAGCTTGCTTACAGCTCCCCGAGGCTTTATCGTTGTTCGCCACGTCCTTCGTCGGCTCCTGGCGCCTAGGCATCCTCCGTGTGCTCTTTGTAGCTTAACCTAGTATTTACATCGTAAATACGATTTGCTTTGAATTTCGGTTCGACATGAATGTGTGAATGAAATTCAAGGCTGCTACCTTTATTTCACTTGTTTACACAAGATCAGCTTAAAGGAATATTCTAAAACGCAATTTCGTTTCGGTATCCAGTTTTCAAGGTGCAATATTAATAAAACTTTTTGGTGGAGCCAAGCGGGATCGAACCGCTGACCTCCTGCTTGCAAGGCAGGCGCTCTCCCAGCTGAGCTATGGCCCCAAAGGAAATATAAAGTTATATGGTGGGCCCTAGTGGACTCGAACCACCGACCTCACCCTTATCAGGGGTGCGCTCTAACCAGCTGAGCTAAGGGCCCATAATAAACCACCAAAAAAATTCTTCTTTAGTGGTTGCGCTTGGCAACGTCCTACTCTCCCAGGACCCTGCGGTCCAAGTACCATCGGCGCTGGAGGGCTTAACGGTCGTGTTCGGGATGGGTACGTGTGGAACCCCTCCGCTATCGCCACCAAACGCTTGAGAGTTTGAACTCTCAAAACTGAGCAACGAGTGAGCAACAGGCCGAGACCTGATTTTGAAGCTTGCGCTTCATATTTGAATGTTTCCATTGCAGGAAACGATTCTCCATAGAAAGGAGGTGATCCAGCCGCACCTTCCGATACGGCTACCTTGTTACGACTTCACCCCAATCATCTACCCCACCTTCGGCGGCTGGCTCCCTTGCGGGTTACCCCACCGACTTCGGGTGTTGTAAACTCTCGTGGTGTGACGGGCGGTGTGTACAAGACCCGGGAACGTATTCACCGCGGCATGCTGATCCGCGATTACTAGCAATTCCGACTTCATGCAGGCGAGTTGCAGCCTGCAATCCGAACTGAGACCGGCTTTTCTAGGATTCGCTCCAGATCGCTCCTTCGCTTCCCGTTGTACCGGCCATTGTAGTACGTGTGTAGCCCAGGTCATAAGGGGCATGATGATTTGACGTCATCCCCACCTTCCTCCGGTTTGTCACCGGCAGTCTGCTTAGAGTGCCCAGCTTGACCTGCTGGCAACTAAGCATAAGGGTTGCGCTCGTTGCGGGACTTAACCCAACATCTCACGACACGAGCTGACGACAACCATGCACCACCTGTCTCCTCTGTCCCGAAGGAAAGGCCTATCTCTAGACCGGTCAGAGGGATGTCAAGACCTGGTAAGGTTCTTCGCGTTGCTTCGAATTAAACCACATACTCCACTGCTTGTGCGGGTCCCCGTCAATTCCTTTGAGTTTCAGTCTTGCGACCGTACTCCCCAGGCGGAATGCTTAATGTGTTAACTTCGGCACCAAGGGTATCGAAACCCCTAACACCTAGCATTCATCGTTTACGGCGTGGACTACCAGGGTATCTAATCCTGTTTGCTCCCCACGCTTTCGCGCCTCAGCGTCAGTTACAGCCCAGAGAGTCGCCTTCGCCACTGGTGTTCCTCCACATCTCTACGCATTTCACCGCTACACGTGGAATTCCACTCTCCTCTTCTGCACTCAAGCTCCCCAGTTTCCAGTGCGACCCGAAGTTGAGCCTCGGGATTAAACACCAGACTTAAAGAGCCGCCTGCGCGCGCTTTACGCCCAATAATTCCGGACAACGCTTGCCCCCTACGTATTACCGCGGCTGCTGGCACGTAGTTAGCCGGGGCTTTCTTCTCAGGTACCGTCACTCTTGTAGCAGTTACTCTACAAGACGTTCTTCCCTGGCAACAGAGCTTTACGATCCGAAAACCTTCATCACTCACGCGGCGTTGCTCCGTCAGGCTTTCGCCCATTGCGGAAGATTCCCTACTGCTGCCTCCCGTAGGAGTCTGGGCCGTGTCTCAGTCCCAGTGTGGCCGATCACCCTCTCAGGTCGGCTACGCATCGTCGCCTTGGTAGGCCTTTACCCCACCAACTAGCTAATGCGCCGCAGGCCCATCCACAAGTGACAGTTTGCTCCGTCTTTCCTCCTTCTCCCATGCAGGAAAAGGATGTATCGGGTATTAGCTACCGTTTCCGGTAGTTATCCCTGTCTTGTGGGCAGGTTGCCTACGTGTTACTCACCCGTCCGCCGCTAGGTTCATTAGAAGCAAGCTTCTAATGAACCCCGCTCGACTTGCATGTATTAGGCACGCCGCCAGCGTTCGTCCTGAGCCAGGATCAAACTCTCCAATAAAGACCAACCAAAGTTGGTTATAGAAAGAGCGATTAGCTCATTTTGAAACTGACGAGATAAAATATCTCATTGTTGATTTTGCGAACAAAATCATGTACTCACTCGTTGTTCAGTTTTCAAAGATCAAACTCATATAATACCTTACTCTCATAATACCTTGCTTTTTGCATTCACTTTGTTTCACCACCGCATCTCAGCGGCGACTTTTATAATATATCATCTCTTTTTGAAATTTGCAAGAGTTTTTTTAAAATCTTTTTTTCGAGCAAATCCTTCAAAAAGGAACGAAAATTAATTTACCATGAATATTGAATAGAGTCAATACTTTTTTTGCTCTTAATCTTTATCTTTTATTGTTTGATTTGAGGAACACGCCCTCTGCGGGCATATTTGGATAGCTCCTTAGCGGGTGCAAAACGGGCATACATGCGGAAAACTGTTTTATACCGAAGCGCTATTGCATAACGAATATCCTGGTCCAATCGGGTATCACTCATGTCAAGCAGCATTTCATCAAGCTCTTTACGAAGAACGTAGTCCAGTTCCTTGCATTCCTTTTCGTTAAACAGCATTCCCAGCATATGACCATACTCCCTTATCAGCATATTATATAGTTCTTATATTTGCTCAACTATTGTTCCAAATCTTTACCTTTTTTTAAACCCAACTGCCAGGGTTTCAAACTTCATGAGATTCATTCCCATACTTTCTCTTTAAGCTCTCCCCTTTGTTATGTTCAATTTTCAGTAAATATATAAATAAATAGCCATAATATTTTAATGTGACAATAAGCGATAAGTTATGCCACTCTCTATTGCGGCTGCAATAAACAGCAAAATGACGGACCATATGGACACTGTCAGCGTCTGTTTCATAAAGACCTCCCACGTTTGGCCCTTTCCTTTTCGTTTCAGCCCCATGCTTGAGCCTATCGTAAACATTACTTTAATTCCAAACTTCAATCCAAAGGCGCAAGCGAGAATCAGGACAGGCAATTCAATCACACCGTGAGGAAGTAATCCTTTAACCACAACCTCATACATACTCCTTCCCATATCTGTCTGTAAATGCACTACAAATCCTAAAACCATTCCATTCACAATTAAAAATATAAACGGTACGATTCCAAAAAAAGCCCCAAAAAATATAACCAGCACACATTTGATGGCATTATTGAAAAAGATAAAAACAAAAAAGCTCCATTGAGGATGATCAGTCTGCTGTAAACGTTGAGCTACTCCTCCTAAGCCTTCTATTTGTTGAGCTAGCATGGATTGGATAGCTCCCGTACTTAACCAGCCCGTCACAATGCTAATACAAAAAAGAAGTGTAGAAACTAAAATTATCCGTCTTGTCGTGTATATATCATGCAAGAATGCTTTTAATCCCATTCAATGTTTCCCTCCTGTAGTCCATTGGCATAATTGACAACCCCCGGCATAGCTTTAAGTAAACAAGCACTTCTAGGATGAAAGGGGCATTATTATACTATGAATTCTTTTTTCTATGTTCTGAACGGTAAAAAGATCAAACGGTTCTTTATCGTAATAGCCGCGGCCGTCTTTGCTATTGGGGTCATTTATGTGGAAACTGATAATGTTACCGTTTTTTCCGAGGAAGCACCAGCCGCTGTTTATAGTGTACCCACTGATAAAAAGCTGATTGCCCTCACCTTTGACATTAGCTGGGGCGATAAGCGCACTGCTCCTATTTTAAAGGTACTTGAGGATAAAAAAGTGACCAAGGCTACTTTTTTTCTTTCTTCCCCATGGAGCAAAACGCATCCAGAGCTTGTAAATCAGATTAAAGACAACGGATTTGAGATTGGAAGTCATGGACATAAACACGAAAATTACAGCAGCTTAAGCGACGAGGACATTCGAAAACAAATATCAACTGCTCACACCACACTTACCGAGCTAACCGGGCAAGTGCCGAAGTTAATTCGTATGCCTAATGGAGACTTTGACAAAAGAGTCCTTCAGGTGGCTAACACTTTAGGTTATAAAACCATTCAATGGGATACGGATTCCTTGGATTGGAAAAATCCTGGCACTCAGGTAATTATCGACCGTGTTGTAAATAAAGCGCATCCTGGTGACATCGTTCTTCTCCACGCAAGTGATTCCTGCAAGCAAACTCATGAAGCGCTACCGATCATTATTGACAAGTTGCGAGCGCAAGGATATGAATTCGTAACGGTATCTGAACTGCTTCAACAGGGTACAGTAAAAGGCAAAGAGGTACGTGATCAGGCTATGGGCCTTTAAGGAGTTATTTTACATCGTTCTCAGCAAAAAACCAAAAGCCCCTCGACATATTTATCCTCATTCATTCGCATACTATCCACATTCATGATAAAGGAGGAATACGGCCATGAATTGGACTCGTCTGCGATTTGTCAGCATGATATGCGTACTGGGCGTTGCACTGAGCGGCTGCGGCTCGGATCAAAGTTCTGCACCTCCCCAGAACAGTTATAAAGAGATGAAAACGATGGTTGTCGATATCTTAAAAAGCGATGATGGAAAAAAAGCGGTAGAAGAAGCTTTAACCGGGCAAAGCAGCTCATCCAAGGATGGGCAATCCGGCCAGAGTGGTGAAGAAAGCGGGGCTGGCGGCAGCTCAGGTGGAACTTCCGGTGGCAGCATGGGAATGAAAATGCTTATGCCCATACAATCAGCCGAGCAGATGAAAATTGCAGTCAAGGATACTTTAGTGTCACCTGAGTATAAAAAAGAAATCGAAAAAATTATGACTGATCCGCGTTTTGCCGGAGAATTTGCCAAAGCGATTAACAGCCAAAGCAAACAGATTCATATGCAATTAATAAAAGACCCTTCTTATCAAAAGTCTATTGAAGCGATGCTTAAGTCACCAGAACTAACCAAGATGTACATGGACTTGACTAAAACCCCTGAATATCGCAAACAATCTATGACAGTTATGCATGATGCCATGCAGAATCCGATTTTCCGGCTTGAGGTTATGAATTTACTCAAAACAGTCGTACAAGAGGAACTTCAACCCAAGGTTGAGAAAAAAGGGGGTCAGCAAGGCGGTTCAAGCGGCGAAAAGCAAGGCGGTGGCGCAGGTGAACAAGGAGGTCAACAATAAAAGGCTGGTTTGCAACCAGCCCTTTTTTCTTATTCTGATTCAGCTTTGGCGTGCAATGACGTAATTTGAAGGGCAATATCGTTATAAATAGCTCCGGTTGCCGATTCGGATTTATATACGGATGGCGAAAAATCAGCTTCTGAAGGATGATTATCCGGGATCCCCAATGGAATTTGCGCCAGCAGTTTGGTATGGAGGGTATCGGCTAGCATAGCCCCTCCCCCACGGCCAAAAACATAATCCTTTTCACCGGTTGAGGATATATAATAGGACATATTCTCCACCACACCAATGACCTTGTGATCTGTTTGGAGCGCCATCGCCCCCGCACGTGCAGCCACAAAGGCAGCCGTCGCATGAGGGGTAGTGACAATGATCTCTTCACTCTGCGGAATCATTTGGTGTACGTCAAGCGCTATATCCCCGGTACCCGGCGGTAAATCAAGTATCATATAGTCGAGCCTTCCCCATTGGACATCACTAAAAAACTGTCTGAGCATTCTTCCCAGCATAGGACCTCTCCAGATAACGGGATTGTTCTCCCTGACAAAGAAGCCCATGGACATGAGCTTGACACCAAATCTCTCGACCGGCTGAATAATCCCTTCTTCTACAGAAGGAACGTCCTCTGCCCCAATCATATCCGGTACACTAAACCCATAAATATCAGCATCTATCAAACCGACACGTTTGCCTTGTCTAGCTAAAGCAGCCGCTAAATTTACAGCTACCGTCGATTTTCCTACACCACCTTTTCCGCTTGCAATAGCAATAAACCGAACGCCAGATGCTGGATCTAGCAGCTCATGTTCTTCCATGCCGGCAGCATGTCCCCTGGTCAATACTGGGTCAGCCGCTGCTTCGGGATCATCCTCTGTTTGAATAGCGGTTCTTTCATGCTCAGAGGCTTCCCGAATACGAATATGAACGTGACTCAGCCCCGCCTCTTCCAACGTCTGTCGGATTTCCCGCTCCAGATCTGCCCGCACCTCTTCCTCCGTATTCAAACTGACCACAGTTAAGGATACGCGTTCTTCTTTCACAACAACATCCCGAATAAAATGAAGATCTACTAGCCGACGGCCCGTATGAGGCTCTCGTACCTGTTGAAGTAGCTCTATAACTTGCTCTCTAGATTGCATGAATAATCAGCACCTCTGCTTCAATGAATTTACGTGGTTGTAAACAATTACAGTATACCACTATCTGACTTTAGGTGCTGACGATGTCCCCTTTTCCCCTGCGCTATAACGTAAAATCCCCTTATAAATGGATGCCGCCACCTGTCTCTGATAGGTTACGTCACTCAGTCGCCGGGCTTCCTCAGGATGGGATAAAAATCCGACCTCCACGAGAGCTGAGGGCATTTTAAGCGCCTTTAACAGATATACTGTGTCTACGGTCTTAGCCACTCTGTCCGTATTTTCCAGATTGCGCTTGATCTCCTCTTGAATAAGAGAAGCCAAATTCTCGTTACCCTCATGATTGGGGACATAAAAGGTTTGAGCTCCACTCCAACGACTGGATGGAATGCTGTTCATGTGAATGCTCAAAAAAAGGTCCGCTTTATGCTCCTCAATCATGCGTACACGTTGCTTGAGATCCTCCGTTTTCCTTCTTGAATAGCCCTTGGTTTCTGGTAACGCCAGATCGCGGTCATCCTCACGTGTCATGACGACAACAGCTCCTGCTTGTTGTAAGTAATCCCGCAAATAAAATGCAATCGCCAGATTAATATCCTTTTCAATGACCCCCTCCTTGCTAACTGCCCCTCCATCAGGCCCTCCATGCCCTGCATCTATAGCAATTACTTTGCCTGCGAGTGGCAGACTCCAATGGATCCAAGCTCTTGAAGCAGGTATCTCATATAAAGTCAGCATAATAAACAGAACAGCGAGACAACAGCCCAATAGCATTTTTTGCAGCGTCCGATAGCGAATCCACAGTGTAATCTGGTGTTTACGATTATTTTTTTGCATAACAAAACGCCTCCGTCCTATACAGATACTAATGATCTATATGGGACGAGGCGTATAAATAGTACAACTCAGGAATGAACAAATTCTTTCATACCTTCTATCAGCACTTGGGCGACTTCTGGTCGTGTAAACTCAGGGGGGGGACAAACGCCGGAGCGTAACAATTCCCGTACCTTGGTGCCCGAGAGCGTCAAATGATGTTCCTTGGGATGAGGACAGGTTTTGCTCGAAGCCATATTTCCACAACGAGTGCAATAAAAGCTGTGTTCAAAGAATAATGGAGTAATTGCCAGCTCCTCAGCAGTAAAATTCCTGAAAATTTCCTGCGCTTCGTAGGTACCATAATAGTCTCCTACACCGGCGTGATCCCTTCCAACAATAAAATGGGTGCAGCCATAGTTTTTCCGTACAATAGCATGGAAAATGGCCTCTCTCGGACCAGCATATCGCATGGCAGCAGGAAACACGCCCAGAAAAGTCCGATCCGCCGGATAGTAATTATCCAGCAGTACCAAATAACTCTTCATGCGTACATCTGCTGGAACATCATCTGACTTGGTTTCGCCGACGAGCGGATTGAGAAATAGTCCATCAACAATCTCCATCGCGCTCTTCTGGATATACTCATGTGCACGGTGAACCGGATTACGCGTTTGAAAACCAACTACTGTTTTCCAGCCCTTTTCGGCAAAATGACGGCGTATCTGTGCTGGAGTGTAATAAAAATCGCCAAATTGTGCAGGTTTAGGCCGATTTAGCACCTGTACAGAGCCTCCCACATAGGTGGCTGGTCGGTCCAACAGTTTTTTTACGCCAGGATGAGCTGGATCATCCGTCTTGAATACACATTTGGCTTCCTCGACCTGATCAACCTGATAAATACTTTCAATATCAAGCACTGCATAGATAGTTTCGTCTGTTTCACCTACCAAAGCGACTTGCTGACCCACGTTTAGCTCGCTGGCTATGCTCTCTGTAATTGCAAGCGTAATGGGAATACTCCAGACTGTACCGTCTGCAAGACGCATATCTGTAACCACCGACCGATAATCAGACTCGTTCATAAACCCAGTCAATGGGGAGAAAGCCCCTACCCCAATCAAATCCAGGTCAGAAATGGTCCACGAGTTTACCCGAATAGGAAACAATTCACGTGCAGCCTGCAAAAGGGCTTTTTGCTCCGGACCTGTGACGATTCTATCAACTAGTGTTCCGCCATGCGGAAGAATTGCCGTCATAACATACTTCCTTTCCATTCAAAAATACGATTCATAGCTACTATGTGCAGTTTTATTGATGGAGCCCGCATTCGGTTTTCTCATTGCCTGACCAGCGTCCCGCACGAGGATCTTCACCTGGTAGAACTTGACGTGTACATTGTTCACATCCAATACTTGGATAATTGCGGTCATGCAGTGGATTATACAACACTTTATGAGTATGGATATAATTCCACACGTCTTCTGATGTCCAGCTTGCCAGCGGATTAAATTTAACAAGTCCAAATTTCTGGTCATACTCTACCTTTTTGGCATTCGCACGAGTAGGTGCCTGGTCGCGGCGAATGCCAGTAATCCATGCATCATATTGAGATAAAATGCGCGTTAGCGGCTCAACTTTACGTATGCCACAGCAAGTGTTGGGATCTGTTTTCCACAGCTCCTCCCCATACTTAGCTGCTTGCTCCTCAGGAGTAATTAAGGGAGATACCCGAACAAAATCCAGGTTATATTTAGCCTTGATCTGATCTCGTGTATCGTATGTTTCCTGAAAATGGTAATCAGTGTCCAAGTAAAAGATGTCGGTGGAGGGGCTAACTTTTTGCAGCAGATCTACAAGGACTACATCTTCCGCACCAAAGCTACAAGCAAAAGTGAGATTGGGAAATGTTTGAACAGCATACTGGATAATTTCCTCGGGCGTCGCCTCTTCCAGTTCAATCGCTTTGACCTTAATCAATGCTTCTTTCTCCAATAAATTCATTATTAATACGCCTCCATTTGAAGATTTATAAATAAGTACCTTTTTCAATACCGACTAAACTAATATGAATAAATATAGTATAAGACTTTCTTACTTATTGTCAATCCACAGTAATGTACTTGGGAAAAAGCATTCTTCAGCCTGAAAACAGCAGGAGTGCTGCTCTGTCAGCATTCTATAACCCTATTCACCACATCCCAACAGGTTCATTAACCTTATATAAAATATTCTTATACAATTTCATTTGGAAATGATCCTTAAGTAAAATTGTAACTAAAAGGTACTAGTCAAAGCTCTTAAAAAGGGCGTGCTGCATCTAACTCATAAAATTAGTGTACAACACGCCCTTTTTAATAGTTAACTACTGAACCCACCATTTTATATAACTTGTTGCCCCATTCATCTTCTGACTAACTGGATTAGCAATTGCGATTTCCCCGTCATAAACATCCAAAAATACGTACGCTTCTCGAAGTTTCTTTACGTGCGTCAATACATCGTTTGGATTGCAGATTGTTGCATAGAGGCAGACTGAAGAGTGCGGTAGTCCCTTCAGACGACTCCATTTTCCCACAATCGTGGTTTACCATTAAGACCAGACTACGGACTAGCCCACGCGTCCATCGTACCTGAAAGCCAATGTTTTGATCGTCAGAAGCACACTATACATAATGAGAAGGAAAGGCAGCCTGGTTTGTGCTTCTTTTTGTAGGGAAAACGAAAAATAAAAACCTCAAGGTTGATGTTAAGCGACAGGCAAGCTACTACAAACTGATGAAGGTAAGCCGACATAAGAGCCTAACAACAGAAAAAAGAAATGACAAGCAAAGGGCAACATCTTTTTTAAATGCCTTAAATGAGGATTCTAAGCCGTTTCATCATTCTAGATATAATAATCCTTTAACCCACTTAAAAATTGCGTACACATCAAAGGGAGTGGAATAACACACGAGGGGATAAATCGCGACAATGAACAACCGGTTGCTAAATTTCAAAATTACACTTTCAAAAACAATTGAGCATTAAATTAAAGTCACATGTGATCTTAAATGATGTAGCTACAGGCCATTTTTAACATAAAAAAACCTCCAACCCATTGGTTGGAGGTTTTTGAACGTTGATATTAACGTTTCGAGAACTGTGGTGCACGACGAGCAGCTTTGAGACCGTATTTCTTACGCTCTTTCATACGTGGGTCACGAGTCAGGAAGCCTGCTTTTTTCAAAGCTGGGCGGAATTCCGGATCTGCTTTCAACAGAGCACGTGAAATACCGTGGCGAATTGCGCCTGCTTGACCAGAGATACCGCCGCCATGAGCAATAACGAGTACGTCATAGCTACCAATTGTTTCTGTCAGGTTCAATGGTTGTTTAACGATCAGTTTGAGTGTTTCCAAACCAAAATATTCATTAATATCACGCTTGTTGATGACAATGCGTCCTTCACCCGGTACGAGACGAACACGAGCTACCGAATGTTTACGACGACCTGTCCCATAGTATTGTACTTGTGCCATGAAACTGTCCTCCTTTTAATTATCCGCGAAGTTCGTAAACTTCAGGTTTTTGTGCTGCATGTGGATGCTCAGTGCCTCTGTAAGCTTTCAATCTCAGCTTCATTTTTTCGCCTTGACGAGTTTTAGGAAGCATACCGTGAACAGCCAATTCCAACATACGTTCAGGTTTGTTTTTAACCATGTCTTGTGCAACTGTTACTTTCAAACCACCTGGGTGCATGGAGTGACGGTAGTATTTCTTGTTCTCCATTTTTTTACCAGTCAATACGATTTTCTCTGCATTGATTACAACAACGAAATCACCTGTGTCCACATGTGGTGTAAATTGTGGCTTGTGTTTGCCGCGAATCAACGCAGCCGCTTCGCTTGCCAGACGACCGAGCGTTTTACCTTCAGCATCGATGATGTGCCAGTTACGCTCAACTTCATTTGGCTTAGCCATATACGTAGTACGCATGAAAAGTTTCCTCCTTAAGTTCATTAACAAAATCGTCATTTATCTTCGTTCGTTAACTTGCTACATTATTGATGGATTAGATGTTGCTTTAATGTGATCATCTTAATTGGGGCTGTGGGAAAGCCATTAAGAAAACACAACTTTTATATTACAGGATAACCAGTAAATTCGCAAGGGAAAAATCAATGTTTTTTGATGTTTTCCTCATACTCCACACTCCAGAGAGTTAAAGCATGTCCTACCGCTGTAGGCCCTGCCTTTGAACGATTTCTCGCCTCTAAAATAAATGGAATATCATCGGCTGATTTCTTTCCTTCACCCACTTCGAGCAAAGTTCCCATAATAATCCGAACCATGTGCTGCAAAAAACCGCTGCCTGTAATATAAGTATGAATAATTCCCTGATCATCCGAGCCCGGACGTGAAAAAGAATGGTCTACTGTCATATAGGCCTCGTAAATGGTGCGGACATGATTCGTTTTCTGGGAACGTCGAGATGCAAACGAAGTATAGTCAAAGGTCCCCACTAAATGTGCCAGTCCCTGCTCCATTGCTTGCACATCTAATTTTGTTGGGTGATGCGCCTGTGTACGACGGTGAAAGATGTCCGGAAATCGGTTAGCATTAATGCTGTACCGATAAGTCTTCCGCTTTGCCATGCGGCGCGCGTGAAAAGACAACGGCACCTCTCTCGCATCCGTAACAATAATATCACGGGGCAACCACGCATTTAGGGCAAGGCACCAACGTTCAATAGGAATAGGCGACTCGGTATGAAAATTAAATACTTGCCCATACGCATGTACACCAGCGTCTGTACGACCAGAACCTGTGATTTTAAGACGTTCCCCTGTCAATGAGCATATAGCGCTCTCCAGATAATCCTGAATAGTATTGCCGCTGGGCTGAGTCTGAAAACCATCATACTCGGTTCCGTCGTAGTTCACTTTCATGCACAAGTTCCGCATGTTTCTTCACACCTTTACAGGGTAATCTCTGGCTATATGAGAATTAACCGAACATAGCAAAGGAGAAGCCCCTCCGGACTTCTCCAAGAGAAAAAAAGGGTTGTTCAGAATCAAGCTGATTCTGTCCACCCTTCCCTCATCTTCGCCTGTCTACGCGCGGTCAACCAATTCCAGATATACCATTGGAGCAGCGTCACCACGACGAGGTCCCAGTTTCAAGATACGAGTGTATCCACCTGGACGCTCATTGTAACGTGTAGCCAATTCGCTAAACAGTTTTTGGATTGCATCCTGCTCACCATCAACAGTTTCACGGCGAACGAACGCAGCCACTTGACGGCGTGCGTGCAGATCCCCTTTTTTCGCTTTGGTGATCAGCTTTTCAGCAATAGAACGAACTTCTTTTGCTTTAGCCTCAGTAGTTTGGATACGCTCATACAAGAACAGATCGGTTACCAAATCACGAAACAAAGCTTTACGGGCACTGGAGTTACGGCCCAATTTTTGGTATGCCATGTAATTTCCCCTCCTTCACAAAAACGTTGCTGTCTATTCTTCCGTACGAAGTCCTAAACCAAGTTCCTCAAGCTTCTCTTGTACTTCTTCCAAAGATTTGCGACCCAAGTTGCGGACCTTCATCATATCTTCTTCAGATTTAGTCGTGAGTTCTTGTACCGTATTGATACCAGCGCGCTTAAGGCAGTTATAGGAACGGACGGAGAGATCCAGCTCTTCGATCGTCATTTCAAGAACTTTTTCTTTCTTGTCTTCTTCTTTTTCGACCATAATTTCCGCATCTTTTGCTTCATCCGTGAGACCCACGAACAACATTACATGCTCGGTCAAAATTTTGGCTCCAAGGCTCACTGCTTCCTCAGGACGAATACTTCCGTCAGTCCAAACCTCAAGTGTCAGCTTGTCATAATTCGTAACCTGGCCGACACGCGTATTTTCTACGCCGTAGTTCACGCGTGCAATCGGAGTGTAGATGGAGTCGACGGGAATGACGCCGATCGGCTGGTCATCACGTTTATTCCGATCCTGCTTAACGTAACCGCGACCGCGATTGGCAAAAATACGCATGTGAAGTCTCGAACCCGGTCCGAGAGTAGCAATGTGAAGATCCGGATTAAGAATTTCCACATCACTATCCGCACGGATATCTCCTGCCGTTACAACTCCTTCGCCTTCCGCATCGATTTCGAGTACCTTCTCTTCATCCGAGTGGATTTTAAGCGATAAAGCTTTCAAGTTCAGTATGATCTCCGTTACGTCTTCCTTCACACCGGGAACCGTTGCAAACTCGTGCAAAACCCCATCGATCTGAACCGATGTGACTGCTGCCCCCGGTAACGAGGATAACAGAATACGGCGAAGCGAGTTCCCCAGCGTCGTACCGTATCCGCGCTCCAGCGGTTCTACTACGAATTTTCCATAGGTGCCATCATCATTGACGTCGACCGTCTCAATTTTCGGCTTTTCGATTTCTATCACTGCAATATCCCTCCTTCAAAACGTCGCTCCTATATGAAACATTCACCTTATCCATAGTCAATCATGCAGTATACCTAAACATCCATTCTTGGCAATTTGTGCCGGATCTATACTACACGCAGAGGAGAAATCTCATTAGACGCGACGACGTTTTGGAGGACGGCATCCGTTATGAGGTACCGGAGTTACGTCTTTAATCAGGTTAACTTCCAGACCAGCAGCTTGCAAAGAGCGAATTGCTGCTTCACGGCCTGCGCCTGGTCCTTTAACCATAACTTCGACAGTTTTCATGCCGTGTTCCATAGCAGCTTTGGCAGCAGTTTCTGCGGCCATTTGTGCTGCGAATGGAGTAGATTTACGGGAACCACGGAATCCCATACCGCCTGAGCTTGCCCAAGAGATTGCGTTACCGTGTGGATCTGTGATCGTAACGATCGTATTGTTGAACGTGGAACGGATGTGTGCCACGCCAGTCTCGATATTTTTACGGTCACGGCGTTTTGTACGTACAACTTTTTTCGGTTTAGCCATTGAATGTTATCCTCCCTTCTTATTTCTTTTTGTTCGCTACAGTCCGACGAGGACCTTTACGGGTACGAGCATTAGTTTTAGTACGTTGTCCGCGAACAGGCAATCCACGACGGTGACGAACACCACGGTAGCAGCCAATCTCAGTCAGACGTTTAATATTCAAGGAAATTTCACGACGCAGATCGCCTTCTACTTTAACTTCTTTGTCGATCGTTTCACGTAATTTGCTCACTTCATCTTCAGTCAAATCACGAACACGCGTGTTTGCACTGATGCCTGTTTCCTTCAAAATTTTCTGAGAAGTCGTTTTACCGATTCCGAAAATGTAAGTCAAGGCGATCTCAACGCGTTTGTCACGTGGTAAATCCACACCAGCTATACGAGCCATTTTACGCTACACCCCCTTCTATTAACCTTGTTTTTGTTTGTGTTTCGGATTTTCGCAAATAACCATTACATTCCCTTTGCGGCGAATGACTTTGCATTTCTCGCAAATAGGTTTTACAGAAGGTCTTACCTTCATGTTGATTACCTCCTCCAAGCTTTACCCTGGTAAAACTCGCTTCGTGAACATTCACATCGTTTTGCCGAGCAAAACAAGTTTTTTTAAATGACGTACGTTTAATAAAAACCTGCATGAATTACTTGCGGTACGTTATACGGCCTTTAGTTAAATCGTAAGGCGATAACTGTACAACCACCTTGTCGCCTGTCAAAATACGGATAAAGTGCATCCGCAGCTTTCCGGAAACATGAGCAAGAATTTGGTGACCGTTTTCCAGCTCTACCTTGAACGTAGCGTTCGGCAAAGGCTCGATTACCGTACCTTCAACCTCAATGACATCTTCTTTGGCCAAAGTCAGTCTCCTTTCTCTTCAGCTTGGTATTCGGACGAGTCCAGGAAAGTTTTCACTGCGTGACGCAGCTTTCCGTTCGTCACCCGACCGCTTTCGTTTAAACTGTTTACAATCTCGCTACTAATCTTAGACTGAGGCATCAAATGAAGAACATTTTTCTTCTTCGCTTGATCAAACTTTCGTTTATCCCCATCCGCAATATATACAAACCTGCTGTCCGCTATTGAAACGACAACCGCTATCTGTCCGGCTCCTCTGCCTTTCAGAATCTTCACCAGCTGACCGATTTGCAGGTTTCCTTGCTGAATCATTCCAATCACCTACGCACTCAGTTTCGTGAAAATGTCCATGCCGTCCGTTGCGACCAGCTTCGTGTACCCGTTACGAGCACAAGGAACCAAGTCCACCGTAACGACCGTCCAGTTGTCTTCCAGCGTCCCCACATGGCGAGAACCTATTTGAATCATAGATTCAATAGCCAGCTCAATGCCGGTTTTCAGCCTCGGCCCTGTACGGGAATACCACGGTTTGGATTCTCAATATATTGCCGAATGGCATGCGACATTGTAAACTGACGAGTTTTCTCAAGGATATCGCCTTTGTTTAACTTGCGTTTGCCGGGAAATCCGTGCACCAGTTGTTCGTAGACTGAAGCGCAAATGCTAGCAGGAAAACCGCTATAACCTTTAGAAGACGGCACAGCTCCCTGACTGCGAATATACCAATCAGCTAAATGATCAAGTTTACCGGTCGTAATACCGGGCTCGATGTGTTCTGCCAAGTAATGAATCGTTTCCGTCTCCATTCTCTCAGCTTTCCTCATAAAGCTTAATTCCGTTCCCGACTTGCAAATGATCATTACAGCTAACCCCGCAACAAGGACACGATATTTTGGGAAACCACATCAATATCCTGTTCTCCGTCAATATGACGCAGAAGATTCTGGTTCTCATAAAACGTGAGGAGTGGTGCTGTTTTATTACTATATTCATCTAGTCGTGTTCTTACGCTAGCTTCGTTATCGTCAGGACGCTGATAGAGCTCACCACCGTCTTTATCGCAAATGCCTTCAACCTTCGGAGGATTAAAGACAACATGATAGCTAGTTCCACAACTTTTGCAAACCCGCCGTCCTGTGATTCGTGCCAACAGGTTGTCACGATCCACTTTCAGGTTGACAACATTATCAAGCTTCGTGTTCAAACGACCCAAAATTTGATCCAAGGCTTCAGCCTGAGCTAAAGTTCTTGGAAAACCGTCCAGCAAGAATCCTTTCTTGCAATCCGGCTGTTGCAGCCGTTCTTCAACGATGCCAATTGTTACGTCATCTGGAACAAGTTCGCCCTTGTCGATATATTCTTTTGCTTTAATGCCAATAGGTGTTCCCTGTTTCATCGCCAGGCGAAACGCATCACCTGTCGAGATATGAGGAATGCCGAATTCCTTCACAATGACATCTGCTTGTGTACCTTTACCAGCCCCCGGAGGGCCCATGATCAAAATATTCACAACCTGTCACTCCTCAGACGACCCCTACACAAGAAACAGCACAAAAGGTGCCGGTAAGCATGCGAACATCCTAAGCCGGAACCCATTGCCTATTTGTTGATGAAGCCTTTGTAATGGCGTTTAATCAGTTGGCTTTCGATTTGCTTCATTGTATCCAATGCAACTCCGATAATAATGAGCAGTGAAGTACCGCCAATTTGCACGGAGCGAGGCAAGCCCGAAAGCGAACCGAAGAATACCGGCAATACGGATATAACTGCAAGGAACAAAGCCCCTGTCATCGTCAACCGTGACATTACACGTGTCAGGTATTTTTCCGTAGCTTTACCCGGACGAATCCCCGGAATATAACCGCCGTTTTTCTTCATATTGTCGGCCATTTGCTGCGGATTCATCTGTACAAAGGTATAGAAGAATGTGAAACCGATAATCATTACGACATACAGAACCATACCCAGTGGTTTGTCATAATACAAGTAAGTGGTAATCCACTTAGCCCACGCATGATCCGCCCAGAAACTCGCAATAATTGTCGGGAATTGCAGCAATGATACCGCAAAAATTACCGGAATAACGCCTGCCGCATTAATCTTCATCGGAATATGCGTATTCTGGCCACCGTACATTTTGTTACCAACCACACGTTTCGCATATTGTACCGGTATTTTCCGAATACCTTGCTGGATGTAGATAACACCAACAATAATCAGAATAACTACCAAGACAATAATAATTGCCTTCAGAATATTCATGAACAGCTGATCTGCCTGAATAAACTGGGATTCCACAATCGTACGAATATGTCTTGGAATACCTGCCGCAATCCCTGCAAAGATAACAATGGAGATACCATTGCCGATTCCCTTTTCAGTAATTTGCTCACCAAGCCACATAAGGAACGTAGTCCCTGCTGTAAGCACGATTGCAATGACCAAATAATCAGCAAAGGTCGCTCCTGGAATCATCGCTGCACCGTACAGTCGATTAAAGCCAATCGACGTTCCGAATGCTTGGATCAAGCCCAGTATTACCGTACCATACCGTGTAAGTTGAGCCAACTTCTTTTTACCATGCTCTCCTTGTTTAGCCCATTCCGCAAGTTTCGGAATCACGTCCATTGACAGCAACTGCACAATGATAGACGCTGTAATATATGGCATAATCCCGAGGGCGAAGATCGAAAACTGGTACAAAGCGCCCCCTGAGAAGGTATTAAGGAGTCCAAATAACTCGCTTCCTGCCTGATCCTGAGATGTAAAGACTTGCTTGTTCACGCCGGGAACCGGCACAAAAGAGCCAATACGATATACAAATAGTATAAACAGGGTAAACAGGATACGGGTTCTAAGATCCTCAACCCGCCATATATTTTTCAGGGTCTTGAACATTAGATCACCTCGGTTTTACCGCCGGCAGCTTCAATTTTCTCTACCGCAGATTGAGAGAACTTGTTCGCTTTAACTGTCAATTTCACAGTGATTTCACCGTTACCCAGAATTTTAATTCCGGACTTCGCGTCTTTCACAATGCCATTGTTCAGCAAAAACTCAGGGCTTACTTCTGTACCCGCTGCAAAACTGTTCAAATCTTCGATATTCAAAACCGCATACTCTTTACGAGTAGGATTTACGAAACCGCGTTTAGGCAAGCGACGATACAGTGGGTTTTGACCACCCTCGAAGCCCGGACGTACACCACCGCCGGAACGAGCGTTTTGACCCTTATGACCACGACCAGAAGTTTTACCCGTACCGCTACTAGGACCACGACCCAAACGTTTACGTTCTTTGCGTGAACCTGGAGCTGGGGAAAGCTCATGTAACTTCATCGTTCGTTGCACCTCCTTGATTATTGTTGAATTGCTTTATTTCTTAAGCCTCGATTTCTTTAACAGAAACCAAATGGCTAACTTTATTAATCATCCCGCGAATTGCTGCATTGTCGGGTTGAACTACTTTATGGTTGATTTTACGCAAGCCGAGCGTCTTAACAGTCGTTCTCTGAGTACCAGGACGGCCGATCAACGAACGAACGAGGGTAATTTCTAATTTCGCCATGATATTCCCTCCTTAGCCCAGCAGCTCTTCGATGGATTTGCCGCGCAATTTTGCAACTTCTTCAGCGCGTTTCAAGCGGGACAAACCTTCCAAAGTCGCATTGACCATATTCATGGAATTCGAAGAACCCAGAGATTTTGTCAAGATATCACCTACACCAGCAAGCTCCAGTACAGCACGAACTGGACCACCAGCGATAACCCCAGTACCTTCCGATGCCGGTTTCAGCAGAACCCGGCCAGCACCGAACTTACCTGTAACAAGGTGAGGAATTGTTGTGCCTACGAGTGGAACGTGAATCAGGTTTTTCTTAGCATCTTCAATACCTTTGCGAATCGCATCAGGTACTTCGCCAGCTTTACCGATTCCAGCGCCTACCCAGCCGTTGCCGTCGCCTACTACTACCAGAGCACTGAAGCTGAAACGGCGTCCGCCTTTGACAACTTTAGCTACACGATTAATATTTACTACTCTTTCAGTCAGTTCCAAAGTATTCGGATCTACACGCAAGTCGTTAACCTCCTTTTGAGAAATGTCTTAAAATTCAAGGCCTGCTTCGCGAGCTGCATCAGCCAAAGCTTGAATTCGTCCATGATACAAGTATCCACCACGGTCAAATACGATGTTAGCATGACCTTTTTCTTTTGCACGTTTAGCAACAAGTTCGCCAACCTTACGAGCTGCTTCAACACTACCACCGTTTTTGATTTCGCTGCTCAGTTCTTTATCCATAGTGGATGCAGATACCAATGTTACACCAGCTACATCATCAATCAGTTGTGCGTAGATATGTTTGGAAGAGCGGAACACGTTCAGACGAGGACGTACAGCCGTACCTTCGATTTTTTTACGTACACGCAGATGTCTTCTGACACGTGCTTTATTTTTATCTTGTTTTGTAATCATCTCAAGTTTTCACTCCCTTCAGTTTGCCTTTTAAAGCTTTATACTAAGACGCACTGGGTAAAAAAGAAGTACGAAATCTTTCCTGCAGAAAGACCGCACAAAGTCGGTAAGAAACTTATTTCTTCTTACCGGCTTTACCTTCTTTACGGATGATGCGCTCGCCTTCGTATTTAATCCCTTTACCTTTGTACGGTTCAGGTTCACGAACGGAACGAATTTTAGCAGCGTAGGCACCTACACGCTCTTTATCAATTCCGCGAACGATGATTTTAGTGTTCGAAGGAACTTCGAATTCGATGCCCGCTTCCGGTGTGATTTCAACCGGGTGAGAGTATCCAACGTTCAGAACGATTTTATCTCCGGATTTGCTTGCACGATATCCGACCCCAACCAGCTCCAGAGATTTGGAAAAGCCTTCAGTTACACCACTTACCATGTTGCTGACAACGCTGCGGGTTGTTCCATGCAAAGAACGGTGAAGTTTGTTGTCCGAAGGACGAACTACATTAATTTCATTGTTTTCCACAGTAACGGACATGTCTTTGTGAAGCTCACGAGTCAATGTTCCTTTAGGACCTTTAACTGTGATCACTGTGTTGTTCAAAGTTACGTCAACACCACTTGGTACTGTGATTGGTTTACGACCAATACGGGACATATCTGTTGCACCTCCTATCTTTTAAACGTTATCTTACCAAACGTAGCAAACCACTTCTCCGCCGGCTTTGGACTGACGTGCTTCTTTATCAGTCATGATACCTTTGGATGTTGAAATGATTGCGATCCCGAGTCCACCCAGAACGCGTGGAATCTCATTGCTCTTCGTGTAAACGCGAAGACCTGGTTTACTGATTCTTTTCAAACCTGTAATAACACGCTCGTTGTTCGCACCGTATTTCAAGAAAATACGGATGATCCCTTGTTTGCTATCTTCAACAAATTCCGCATCACGAATGAATCCTTCACGTTTCAGGATGTCGGCGATTTGTTTTTTCATTGTAGATGCAGGCATTTCTACCGTTTCGTGACGAACAGTGTTCGCGTTACGAATACGTGTAAGCATATCTGCAATTGGATCAGACATAGTCATTGTGTATAAACCTCCTTCCCAAACAGGACTTTTTACCAGCTTGCTTTTTTCACGCCAGGAATCTGGCCTTTATAAGCTAATTCACGGAAGCAAATTCTGCAGATTTTAAACTTTTGCAGCACCGAATGTGGACGACCACAACGCTCACAACGAGTGTAAGCACGAACTTTAAACTTTGGTGTGCGTTGTTGTTTGACTTTCATTGAAGTTTTTGCCACTTAGCCTGACACCTCCTAAATAGTTTCGGAGAACAGGGGTCCTTTAAATCAGACGCCCAAAACGTTATGCCAACATTACTTTGCGAAAGGCATGCCCAGCTGAGTCAGAAGCTCACGGGACTCTTCGTCAGTTTTGGCAGTCGTTACGATAACGATGTCCATACCACGAACTTTATCAACCTGATCATACTCGATTTCCGGGAAGATCAACTGTTCTTTCAAACCAAGCGTGTAGTTACCACGTCCGTCAAAAGCTTTTGTTGATACACCATGGAAGTCACGTACGCGAGGAAGTGTAATGTTGAACAATTTGTCCAAGAAATAATACATACGCTCGCCACGAAGTGTTACCTTAACACCGATTGGCATGTTTTCACGCAATTTAAAACCTGCAATAGATTTTTTAGCGCGAGTGATAACTGGTCTTTGACCAGCGATCAACTGCATGTCATTGAGAGCTGAATCAAGCACTTTGGAGTTTTGAACTGCATCGCCAACACCCATGTTGATTACAACTTTCTCGATTTTAGGCACTTGCATCACTGTTGTATAGTTGAACTTCTGCATCAAAGCAGGAGTGATTTCTTTCAAGAAACGTTCTTTCATTCTTGTTGTTGCCATGAATCATAGTCCTCCTTTCTTCAAAAAATAATTAGTCGATCACTTCGCCTGAACGCTTTGCAATACGCACTTTTTTTCCGTTGTCCAATACTTTGTAACCAATACGAGTTACTTTTCCGCTCTTCGGATCAATGTGCATAACGTTGGAAACGTGAATCGGAGCTTCTTTCTCGATGATGCCGCCTTGTGGATTCAGCTGATTAGGCTTTTGGTGTTTTTTTATCATGTTAACACCTTCCACAAGCACACGGTTTTGACGAGGGTAAGCAGCGATAACGCGACCTTTTTTACCTTTATCTTTACCTGTAATCACCATAACAGTATCGTCCTTTTTGACGTGCAGCTTGTTGTTATGGGATTCCAGAACTTTTTTCACTTTTGGCATTTCGTACACCTCCTACGGGCACATTTTAAGGTGAATTTAGATCACTTCCGGAGCCAAGGAAACGATTTTCATAAAGTCCTTGTCACGAAGTTCGCGAGCAACTGGTCCGAAAATACGAGTACCGCGTGGGCTCTTGTCTTCTTTAACGACCACTGCTGCGTTCTCATCAAATCCGATGTAGGAACCGTCTTTACGGCGGATAGAACGTTTAGTACGAACGACAACCGCTCTTACTACATCACCCTTTTTGACAACGCCGCCTGGTGTTGCTTGTTTTACGGAACAAACGATCAGGTCACCAATTTGAGCTGTACGACGTCCCGTACCACCGAGCACACGGATACACATCAGTTCCTTCGCGCCGGAATTGTCAGCCACAGTCAAACGTGTAAATGGTTGAATCATTTATTTATCCTCCTTTCGGAAAAACTACGCTACATTAGATTATAACAGCTTTTTCAACGATTTCGACCAGTCTCCAGTTTTTGTCTTTGGACAAAGGACGAGTTTCCATGATTTTAACAGTATCACCGATTTGTGCGGTGTTGTTTTCATCATGAGCTTTGAATTTTTTAGTCACTTTAATGCGTTTATGGTAGAGATCATGTTTTTTGTAAGTTTCTACAGCAATCACGATCGTTTTATCCATTTTGTCGCTAACTACTTTACCGACTAATACTTTACGGGCATTACGTTCGCTCATTGTTGGCCTCCTTCCTAATTACAGGCGGATTTTCCACCCGGTCTAATATCTTAGCTAATCCCAAGTTCTCTTTCACGGATCACAGTTTTAGCACGAGCAATTTCCTTACGCACAGCGCCGATCCGAGTCGGGTTATCAAGCTGACCGGTAGCGAGTTGAAAACGAAGGTTAAAAAGTTCTTCTTTAAAACCAGAGATCTTTTGTTCGATTTCAGCAGTGGTTAGGTTGCGGAATTCACTAGCCTTCATTTGCTTCACCACCCAATTCTTCACGTTTCACAAACTTAGTTTTGATTGGCAGTTTGTGAGCGGCAAGACGCATTGCTTCACGAGCAATCTCTTCCGGTACACCAGCAAGTTCAAACATGATCTTACCTGGTTTCACTACTGCAACCCATTTTTCTACGTTACCTTTACCGCTACCCATACGAACCTCAAGAGGCTTCTGAGTAATTGGTTTGTCAGGGAAAATTTTAATCCAAACCTTACCACCACGTTTGATGTAACGAGTCATCGCAATACGAGCAGCTTCGATTTGACGGTTAGTGATCCATGCTGGTTCAGTAGCTTGCAAACCGTACTCACCAAAATTCAGTGTAGTACCGCCTTTTGCACGACCCTTCATGTGACCACGTTGTTGTTTACGATGTTTTACGCGTTTAGGTACCAACATGATTAGTTGCCTCCTTCCTGAGGAGCTTGTTTCTTAGCTGGAGGAAGAACTTCTCCACGATAGATCCATACTTTTACGCCAAGACGGCCATAAGTAGTATGAGCCTCTGCTGTACCGTAGTCGATGTCAGCACGAAGCGTATGCAGTGGAACAGTCCCTTCGCTGTACCCTTCGGAACGAGCGATTTCAGCACCGCCAAGACGTCCGCCTACTTGAGTTTTAATTCCTTTTGCTCCGGAACGCATAGTTCTTTGAATTGCTTGTTTCAACGCACGACGGAAAGAAACACGACGTTCCAATTGTTGTGCAATGCTTTCAGCAACCAGAATTGCATCCAGTTCAGGGTTTTTGATTTCAGAGATATTGATGTGTACCTTTTTACCGCCTGCAATTTTAGTGATTTCATTGCGCAGGTTTTCAACTTCGGAACCACCCTTACCGATAACCATACCTGGTTTCGCAGTGTGAATCGTTACGTTGACGCGGTTAGCTGCTCTCTCGATTTCAACACGGGATACAGCGGAGTCTTTCAATCTTTTCTTCAGATGCTCACGAATCTTAACGTCTTCCAGCAAAAGATCACCGAAATCTTTGCCTGCATACCATTTGGATTCCCAATCACGGATAATACCGATTCGGAGTCCGACGGGATTTACCTTTTGGCCCACACGTTTTCCCTCCTTATTTTTCAGATACCACCAGAGTAATATGACTGGTGCGTTTATTGATGCGGCTTGCACGACCCATTGCACGCGGGCGGAATCGTTTCATAGTAGGACCTTGGTTTACGAAAACCTCAGATACTACCAATTTATTTACGTCCATAGAGTAGTTGTGATCTGCATTTGCAATCGCAGAATTCAACAATTTCTCAACGACTGGAGAAGCGGATTTCGGAGTGTGACGAAGAATTGCAATCGCCTCACCAACCTGCTTGCCACGAATCAAATCGATAACAAGTTTCACTTTGCGAGCGGAAATCCGCACGGATTTAGCATGTGCTTTTGCTTCCATTGAGTTACCTCCTCTCAAACACTACGCTGTGTTGATTATCTTCTTGTTTTCTTATCGTCATCCGTATGGCCTTTGTACGTACGCGTTGGAGCGAATTCGCCCAATTTGTGTCCGACCATATCTTCCGTTACGTATACTGGCACGTGTTTACGACCATCGTATACACCAAACGTATGTCCGATAAATTGTGGGAAAATTGTAGAGCGACGGGACCAAGTTTTGATCACGACTTTTTTGTCCGACTCGTTCAAAACCTCTACTTTTTTCAGCAAGTAACCATCAATGAATGGTCCTTTTTTGAGACTGCGACCCATTTATGAATCCTCCCTTCGTTAAAACGTTATCGTTCCTTAAAATGTTAACGTGCGACTTAAGCGCACGTTTCATTACTTAGTACGACGACGAACGATGTATTTATCAGATGCTTTACCTTTTTTACGTGTTTTGTAACCAAGGGTTGGTTTGCCCCATGGAGACATTGGAGATTTACGTCCGATTGGAGCGCGACCTTCACCACCACCGTGTGGGTGATCGTTAGGGTTCATAACAACACCACGAACTTCAGGGCGTTGTCCCAACCAACGACTACGACCAGCTTTACCGATCTTAACAAGTTCATGGTCTTCGTTACCAACAGAACCGATTGTAGCACGGCAAACTTTCAGAATGCGGCGAACTTCACCGGAAGTCAAACGAATTGTTACATACTTCTCTTCTTTACCAAGAAGTTGGGCTTCCGTACCAGCAGCACGAACGAGTTGGCCACCTTTACCCGGTTTCAATTCGATGTTGTGGATAACCGTACCTACAGGAATGTTTTCCAATGGCAAGGAGTTACCGATTTTGATGTCGGATTCCGGACCGGATACCACTTCGTCTCCTACTTTCAGACCTTTAGGAGCGATGATGTAACGTTTTTCACCATCCACATAGTGGATAAGTGCGATGTTGGACGTACGGTTCGGATCATATTCGATCGTAGCAACGCGGCCCGGTATTCCATCTTTGTTACGTTTGAAGTCAATAATACGGTATTTACGTTTGTGTCCGCCGCCTTGATGACGAACTGTAATTTTACCTTGGTTATTGCGTCCAGCTTGCTTGCTCAGAGGTGCCAGCAACGATTTCTCGGGCTGATTTGTTGTGATCTCCTCGAAAGTAGATACAGACATTGCACGTCTGGCCGGGGACGTTGGTTTATACTTTTTAATTGGCACTGAGTTTCCCTCCTTACTTTACAGTTTCAATTATACCGTTTCAAAAAACTCAAGCGGCTTACTGTCTTTGCTCAGCGTTACGAACGCTTTTTTCCACTCGCTCGTATAGCCGGAATGACGTCCGTAGCGTTTTGGTTTTGCAGGAACACGAAGCGTATTTACGTTACTTACTTTCACGTTAAAGATCGCTTCGATTGCTTTTTTAATTTCGACTTTGTTAGAACGAATGTCAACCTCGAAAACGTATTTCAAGTCATTCATCATACCAGCCGTACGTTCGGTGATAACCGGACGTTTGATAATATCACGAGGATCCTTCATTACGCGAGCACCTCCTCTACCTTCTGAACTGCTTCCTTCGTAATGATCAGTTTGTCGTGTCCAAGCACGTCAAGAACATTAATGCCGTCTGCGGATACAAACTTCACACCAGGAATATTACGAGCGGACAGTGCTACATTATCATCATAGCTAGGAGCTACGATCAATGCTTTACGATCAGCTTTAAGGTTATTCAAAATGGCTGCGAATTCTTTCGTTTTAGGTCCGTTCAGTGTAAGAGCGTCCAATACGATGATTTCATTCTCAATCACTTTGGATGACAATGCCGATTTGATCGCCAGACGACGAACTTTTTTAGGCAATTTGTAAGCATAGCTGCGTGGAGTCGGACCAAATACAGTACCGCCACCAACCCATTGCGGTGCACGGATCGAACCTTGACGAGCGCGACCAGTACCCTTTTGTTTCCAAGGTTTACGTCCGCCGCCACGTACTTCAGACCGTCCTTTTACTTTGTGAGTACCTTGACGCAGGGAAGCCAATTGCATAACAACAGCATCATGAAGAACGTGTTTATTCGGTTCGATACCGAATACAGCATCGTTCAATTCAATTTCGCCTACTTGGCTGCCGCTAATATTTAAAAGTGCTACTTTTGGCATTTCGTGTTCCTCCTTTCTTCAGTTGTTTATTTTTTCACCGTTTCTAATACTTTAACGAAGCTATTTTTAGGTCCTGGAATAGAACCTTTCACGAGCAATACATTACGTTCTGTATCGACTTTAACAACTTCAAGACGTTGAATCGTTACTGTTTCATTACCCATATGTCCTGGCAGGTGTTTGCCTTTAGGAACGCGGTTAGCTTGGATGGAGCCCATGGAACCTGGACCTCTGTGGTAACGCGAGCCGTGCGCCATTGGTCCGCGGCTTTGTCCCCAACGTTTGATAACGCCAGCAAAACCTTTACCTTTAGAAATACCTGTTACGTCAACGAATTCGCCTTCTGTGAAGACATCAGCCTTCAGTTCTTGGCCAACCTCGTACGCAGCAAGGTCGATGCCACGAAGTTCACGAACGTAGCGCTTAGGTGCAGTATTTGCTTTTTTCGCATGTCCTGCTTCAGGTTTATTGGATCTTTTTTCTTTTTTATCAGAAAAACCGAGTTGAATCGCTTCGTACCCATCGTTTTCCTGATCTTTCTTTTGCAGAACAACACAAGGTCCCGCTTCGATAACCGTAACAGCAAGCACGTTACCTTCAGGGGTAAACACTTGAGTCATTCCGAGTTTTTTTCCTAAGATACCTTTCATGTTGACACCTCTTTTCTTTTCCTAATCACATATTACAATTTAATTTCGATATCTACACCGGACGGCAGATCCAAGCGCATCAAGGCATCCACAGTTTGTGGAGTAGGGTTAACAATGTCGATCAAACGCTTGTGTGTGCGCATTTCGAATTGTTCCCGAGAATCCTTGTACTTGTGCACCGCACGGAGAATAGTAATAACTTGTTTTTCAGTTGGCAGCGGAATTGGTCCGGATACACCAGCGCCCGAACGTTTAGCTGTTTCAACAATTTTCTCAGCGGATTGATCAAGAATTCTGTGATCGTAAGCTTTCAAACGAATACGAATTTTTTGCTTTGCCATTTTAGTCCCTCCTTCTATCGCCCAATTTGGTATCGGACATACTCCGTGAAAATTTTCCGACAGCCCTCCCATGGCAAAGGGGCCGGGTGTGTCAGTAACCTCTCACATCATCGCACAGTCACAAACAACATTAGTTATTATATCTAATAGTTCTGCCTATTGCAAGCAAAAACGAAAAAACAATGCATCTTATTTTCAAAAAGATAGAATTGCGCCCGTAGCTCGCCTTTCATTCAAGAGAAAAGCCCCCGCACCAGTGCAGGGGCTCGTTTAGCTTCGTTCCAGTACAATGTTACTCGTTCCAGTACAATGTTACTATATTCAAGGCTTGCAGCCTTATTATTTAGAGATTGTTGCTACGGCACCGGCGCCAACTGTACGGCCACCTTCACGAATGGAGAACTTAGTTCCTTCTTCGATTGCGATTGGGCTGATCAGTTGAACAGTAACCGTAATGTTGTCGCCAGGCATTACCATTTCGGAACCTTCTGGCAAAGTGATGATACCAGTAACGTCAGTTGTACGGAAGTAGAACTGTGGACGGTATCCAGTGAAGAAAGGTTTGTGACGTCCACCCTCTTCTTTAGTCAAAACGTAGATTTGAGCAGAGAATTCTGTATGTGGATTAACAGAACCCGGTTTAGCCAATACTTGGCCACGCTCGATTTGTGCGCGATCTACACCGCGAAGCAGTGCGCCGATGTTGTCACCAGCTTGAGCAGAGTCAAGCAATTTACGGAACATTTCAACACCTGTTACAACGGATTTACGGGATTCTTCTTGAATACCGATAATTTCGATTTCGTCGCCGACTTTAACAGTACCACGCTCTACACGGCCTGTAGCAACTGTACCACGACCAGTGATGGAGAATACGTCCTCGACAGGCATAAGGAAAGGCTTGTCAGTGTCGCGTTCTGGAGTTGGGATGTAAGTGTCGATTGTTTCGAACATTTCAACGATTTTCTTAGCCCAGTCGCCTTCTGGGTTTTGCAGTGCTTCACGAGCGGAACCACGAGTGATTGGAGTGTCGTCGCCTGGGAATTCGTACTCGCTCAGCAAGTCGCGAACTTCCATTTCAACCAGTTCCAACAATTCTTCGTCTTCAACCATGTCGCATTTGTTCAGGAATACAACGATGTAAGGAACGCCTACTTGGCGGGACAACAGGATGTGTTCGCGAGTTTGTGGCATTGGGCCATCAGCTGCGGATACAACCAGAATCGCTCCGTCCATTTGTGCAGCGCCAGTGATCATGTTTTTAACATAGTCGGCGTGACCTGGGCAGTCAACGTGTGCATAGTGACGGTTAGGTGTTTCATATTCCACGTGTGCAGTAGAGATTGTGATACCGCGTTCGCGCTCTTCTGGAGCTTTATCGATTTGGTCGAATGCTACAGCAGCACCACCGTAAGTTTTGGAAAGTACAGTTGTGATTGCAGCAGTCAAAGTTGTTTTACCATGATCGACGTGACCAATAGTACCGATATTAACGTGCGGTTTGTTACGTTCAAACTTAGCCTTTGCCATTTGAACAATTCCTCCTCAATAACTTGTTTTATTTTTAGGCTGCCGGATACTTTCTGGAAAAACCTTGAGTATACCGATCAGCTAATACACTGTATTACTCGCCGCCTTTGGTTTTGGCAACAATCTCTTCAGCAATGCTCTTCGGAACTTCTTCATAATGATGAAGCTCCATGGAGAACACACCGCGTCCTTGCGTACCGGAACGAAGTGTAGTCGAATATCCAAACATTTCGGACAATGGAACCATTGCACGAATAATTTGGGCACCACCACGGGAATCCATACCTTCAATCCGACCACGACGGGAGTTCAACATACCCATTACGTCACCCATGTATTCCTCTGGAACCGTTACTTCAACTTTCATAATAGGCTCAAGCAATACTGGTTTACATTTGTCTTTCGCTGCTTTCAGCGCCATTGAGCCGGCAATTTTAAAAGCCATTTCATTGGAATCGACATCATGGTATGATCCATCCACAATTGTAGCTTTAACGTCCACAAGCGGGAAGCCAGCCAGGACACCGTTTTTCATTTGCTCTTCAATACCAGCAAGTGCAGGTCCGATGTATTCTCTTGGAACAGAACCACCGACAACCTTGCTTTCAAACTGGCTACCAGTACCTGCTTCGAGTGGTTCGAACTCAACCCATACGTGACCGTACTGACCACGACCACCGGATTGACGAACAAACTTACCTTCAACACGTGCTGGAGCGCGGAATGTTTCACGGTATGCTACCTGTGGTTTACCAACATTGGTTTCCACTTTGAACTCGCGACGCATACGGTCAATGATAATGTCCAAATGAAGCTCACCCATACCTGCCAAGATGGTTTGACCCGTTTCTTCGTTAGTTGAAGCGCGAAGAGTTGGATCTTCTTCGGTCAACTTGCCGAGTGCAACTGCCATTTTGTCTTGGTCAGCTTTGGTTTTAGGCTCAACTGCGATTTCGATAACCGGATCAGGGAAGTTCATGGACTCAAGAATAACAGGATTCTTCTCATCACACAGTGTATCACCTGTACCTGTATCTTTCAAACCTACGGCTGCCGCAATATCACCGGAGTAAACTTCAGTGATTTCTTGACGGCTGTTCGCATGCATTTGAAGAATACGTCCGATACGTTCACGTTTGCCCTTTGTTGCATTCAATACGTATGAACCGGATTGAAGCACACCGGAATATACGCGGAAGAATGTTAACTTACCAACGTAAGGATCCGTCATAATTTTGAAGGCCAATGCGGAGAAAGGCTCTTCATCAGAAGAATGACGTTCAACTTCCGTTCCATCTTCCAGATGACCTTGAATACTTGGTACATCAATAGGAGCTGGCAGGTAGTCAACAACAGCATCCAGCATCAACTGAACACCTTTGTTACGGTAAGAAGATCCACAGATAACAGGGAAGATTTTAACTTCTACAACACCTTTGCGGAGAGCGGCTTTAATTTCTTCAACCGTAATCTCTTCGCCTTCCAGGTATTTCATAGTCAAATCTTCGTCCAGTTCAGCAACCTTCTCAATCAATTCGTTGCGAAGTTCTTCAACTTGATCTTTGAATTCCGCAGGAATTTCGGTTTCTTCGATATCTTGACCAAGGTCATCTTTGTACATATGAGCCTTTTGTGCAACAATATCAATGATACCTAAAAAGTCATTTTCAGCGCCGATTGGCAATTGAATCGCAACTGCGTTCGCCTGAAGGCGATCACGCATGTCAGAGACAACATTCAGGAAGTCGGCACCAATGATATCCATTTTGTTTACATATGCGATCCGTGGAACGCCATAGCGATCAGCCTGTCTCCATACGGTTTCGGACTGAGGCTCAACGCCTTCTTTCGCACTGAAAACACCAACTGCTCCGTCCAATACACGAAGGGAACGTTCAACTTCTACAGTGAAGTCAACGTGCCCCGGGGTGTCGATGATATTGACGCGGTGACCTTTCCAGGCAGCGGTCGTCGCAGCGGAAGTAATCGTGATTCCGCGCTCTTGTTCTTGTTCCATCCAGTCCATTGTCGCAGCGCCTTCGTGAACTTCACCGATTTTGTGCGTACGGCCTGTGTAGAACAAGATCCGCTCTGTTGTTGTGGTTTTACCCGCGTCAATATGAGCCATGATCCCGATATTACGTGTATTTTTCAAGGAGAACTCTCTTGCCATGAAATGGGTCTCCCTTCAAAATTGAAGTTATTTTTTTGAGCTGAATCCTACCAACGATAGTGAGCAAACGCTTTGTTCGCTTCAGCCATTTTGTGAGTGTCTTCACGTTTTTTCACGGAAGCGCCTGTGTTGTTGGAAGCATCGATAATCTCAGCCGCCAAACGCTCTTCCATAGTCTTCTCGCCGCGGTTGCGGGAGTAATTTACGAGCCAACGTAATCCCAGGGACGTACGTCTTTCTGGTTTTACCTCGATTGGTACTTGGTAGTTGGCACCGCCGACACGGCGTGCTTTAACTTCCAGGACTGGCATGATATTCTTGATAGCTGCTTCAAAAACTTCCATCGGGTCATTCCCCGTACGTTCTTGGATAAGCTTGAACGCATTGTACAGAATGCTTTGAGCAACGCCTCGTTTTCCGTCGAGCATGATGCGGTTGATCAAGCGGGTAACCAACTTGCTGTTGTATACCGGATCTGGCAACACGTCTCTTTTGGTAACTGGACCTTTGCGTGGCATGGATATCCCCCTTTCTTACATGTTAAACCTGCATATGCGGTTTATATTCATTAGGATTTTTTAGCTTTAGGGCGTTTAGCGCCGTATTTGGAACGAGCTTGCATGCGGTTGTTTACGCCTGCAGTATCCAAAGCACCACGAACGATATGGTAACGCACACCCGGAAGGTCTTTTACACGACCGCCACGAATCAGCACTACGCTGTGTTCTTGAAGGTTATGTCCAATACCTGGAATGTAAGCAGTCACCTCTACACGGTTCGTCAAACGAACACGAGCATATTTACGAAGTGCGGAGTTTGGTTTTTTTGGAGTCATAGTACCTACACGAGTGCACACTCCGCGTTTTTGCGGGGCACTGATGTCGGTAGCTTCACGTTTCAAGGCATTAAAACCTTTTTGCAAAGCCGGTGATTTCGATTTCTCGATTTTGGCTTGACGTCCTTTACGAACCAGTTGGTTAATAGTTGGCATGTTGGTTGCCACCCCCTTCCTCAATTTTTGCTGTTGCTTTACAAACCTCATCTAAGCCCACAGACCCAGGCGGTTCATAAAAGAACAAATGAAAAGTCTTTGCCGCCAAGAATACAATTCCCTAGACAAAAACGTTCCTTACCCTATTGTTTTACGATAGCAGCCATTGCGGCCCCCACTTCAATCCCACATGCAGCTCCGAGATTTTTCATTGTGTCTACGAGAGTCACTTTGACTCCTTGCTTGTTGCACAAAGCAATGATGTTGGAAGTGAGACGCTGATCTGCGTCTTCTGCCACATATACTTCAGAGGCGAAGCCCAATTCTACCATACGAATGGTTTGTTTGGTACCGATTTTGACATGAGCATCTTGCAGTCCCTGTTCTTTAGACATATCTCATTCCTCCGAAAAGACCCAATAGCATATAGGCTGCTCACGCACCTTTGCTATATTAGCATTGACTATTAACAATGTCAAGATAATTATCAGCTATAATTCACTTGATCCAAGCTATCACGTTCATTCTCAGAAAAAAGCAACGGAACATCGCCTGCTGAAGCCTTTATGCAAGGCTCCAGCAAGGTATAAGATGCTCCGGGCCATTAATGTTTTTTATTAATCAGCTGAAATCGGCTCAAGTTCCTCAGATGAGGTTTGTTCCTCTTCCGGCTGGGCAAATTTCACACTACGGTAGCGGTTCATACCTGTTCCCGCAGGAATCAATTTACCAATAATTACATTCTCTTTCAGACCAAGCAACTGATCGACCTTGCCTTTAATAGCAGCATCGGTCAGGACACGAGTAGTTTCCTGGAAGGAAGCTGCAGACAAGAAGGAATCAGTTTCCAGAGACGCCTTGGTAATACCGAGCAGAACCGGTTTAGCTACCGCTGGCTCTTGTCCGCTGAGAATCGCTATCTTATTCGCATTTTCATACTCATGTACATCAACAAAGGAGCCTGGAAGCAGCGTCGTGTCACCCGCATCAATGATACGGATTTTACGCAGCATTTGACGAATCATAACTTCCACGTGCTTGTCGTTGATTTCTACACCCTGATTTCGGTATACACGCTGAACTTCCTGAAGGATATAGTTTTGTACCCCGCGAATACCTTTAATACGCAGCATTTCTTTAGGGTCGATTGAACCATCCGTCAGTTCATCCCCGGCTTCAACGGTCATGCCTTCGCTTACACGCAGACGTGAACCATAAGTTACCGAATAAGTCTTCGTTTCAGCTTCACCTTGAATGTCGATTTCACGACGGTCTTTACCTTCACGAACTTCTTTAACTACACCGTCAATTTCACTGATGGTAGCCTGACCTTTAGGATTACGCGCTTCGAAAAGCTCCTGGATACGAGGCAAACCTTGTGTAATATCGTCGCCCGCTACACCGCCTGTGTGGAACGTACGCATGGTGAGCTGTGTCCCCGGTTCACCGATGGATTGCGCCGCGATAATACCAACCGCTTCACCAATCTCAACGTGTTTACCAGTAGCCAGATTACGACCGTAGCACTTTTTGCAGACACCGTGTTTGGCACGGCAGCTTAGTACGGAACGAATTTGAACCTTCTCTACACCAGCTTTAACAATTGCTTCAGCCTTGTTGGAGTCAATCAGTTCGTTACGTCTAGCCAAAATCTCGCCAGTCTCCGGATGACGTACCGTTTCAAAGCAATAGCGGCCTTCCAAACGATCATACAGGTCCTCAATTACTTCTTTACCGTCCTGGATACGGCTTACTGTAAAGCCTTTATCCGTTCCGCAGTCATCTTCGCGCACAATAACATCCTGCGCCACATCAACGAGACGACGAGTCAGGTAACCAGAGTCAGCCGTACGAAGGGCCGTATCCGCCAAACCTTTACGCGCTCCGTGTGTGGAGATGAAGTACTCGAGTACTGTCAGACCTTCACGGAAATTCGATTTAATTGGGAGCTCGATAATACGACCGGATGGATTCGCCATCAGTCCACGCATACCGCCAAGCTGGGTAATCTGTGATTTGTTACCACGCGCTTTGGAGTCTACCATCATCATGATGGAGTTATAGCGATCCATGGACTTCATCAGCACATCAGTAATATCATCTTTTGCTTTGGACCAGATATCGATAATTCGGTCATAGCGTTCCTCGTTCGTAATCAGACCACGACGATACTGATTCGTTACGACTTGCGCTTTGTCCTCAGATCCCTTAAGAATCTCTTGTTTTTCCACTGGCACAATTACGTCCGCCACAGCAACAGTTACACCCGCACGAGTGGAATACGTAAAGCCAAGCTGCTTGATCTTATCCAGAATTACAGCTGTTTCTGTTGTATGGTAAATTTCAAAACAACGGGCGATGATGTTACCAAGGTAATCCTTGCCCACCCCGCTAGCTTGCGGAGCGTTTTGAATAGCATCCGTAAGATTTACACCCTTCTCGTAAACAAAGAACTCCTCCGCAGTACCGTAGAGCAGGTTTGCGCGGGTAGCGTCATTGATGTACGGGAAGCTTGCTGGGAAAATCTCATTAAAGATAATTTTACCCACTGTTGTAATCAGCATTGCATCTTGTTGTTTCTCTGTAAAGCTCGTTTTATTCAAAGCTCTAACCGGAATAGCTACACGAGCATGAAGCCCTGCTGTACCACGCTGGTACGCCGAGATAGCCTCATTCGGGTTGCGAAGGATCATATTGCTTCCTTCTTCTTCCTTGTTATCCATAGTCAAATAGAACGAACCAAGAACCATATCCTGGGAAGGAGTAACAACAGGCTTGCCGTCTTTTGGATTCAAAATGTTGCCGGATGCCAGCATGAGCAAACGAGCCTCTGCCTGAGCTTCCGCAGACAACGGAACGTGAACCGCCATTTGGTCACCGTCAAAGTCGGCATTGTATGCCGTACATACAAGCGGATGCAAACGAATCGCACGACCTTCAACCAAGATCGGTTCAAACGCTTGAATACCGAGTCTATGCAGCGTAGGGGCACGGTTAAGAAGAACCGGATGCTCCTTGATTACTTCTTCGAGCACATCCCATACTTCTGCGCTCACACGCTCTACTTTGCGCTTCGCGCTCTTGATGTTGTGTGCCAGACCTTTGTTCACAAGCTCTTTCATAACAAAAGGCTTGAACAGTTCCAGCGCCATTTCTTTCGGTAAACCACATTGGTACATCTTCAAGTACGGACCTACTACGATAACGGAACGACCGGAGTAGTCAACACGTTTTCCGAGCAAGTTTTGACGGAAACGACCTTGTTTACCTTTCAGCATGTGGCTGAGGGATTTCAAAGGACGGTTACCCGGACCTGTAACAGGACGACCACGACGGCCATTATCAATCAGAGCGTCAACAGCTTCCTGCAGCATCCGTTTTTCATTTTGCACGATAATATCTGGCGCACCCAGATCTAACAGGCGTTTCAGACGGTTATTACGGTTAATAACACGGCGATACAGATCATTTAGATCGGAAGTAGCAAAACGTCCGCCATCCAACTGTACCATTGGACGAAGCTCAGGAGGAATTACAGGCAGTACGTCCATGATCATCCAATCCGGCTGGTTGCCAGAGTTACGGAACGCCTCAATAACTTCAAGACGCTTGATGGCACGATTACGACGTTGTCCTTGAGCTGTACGCAGCTCTTCCTTCAGGAATTCCAGTTCTTTATCGATGTCCAAATCTTGAAGAAGCTTTTTAACCGCTTCGGCCCCCATACCTGCTTGGAAACCGTACCCGTATTTTTCACGGTAGCTGCGGTATTCTTTTTCGGACAGAAGCTGCTTTTTCTCCAGTGGCGTATCTCCTGGATCAGTTACAACATAAGATGCGAAGTAAATGATCTCTTCGAGAGATCTTGGAGACATATCAAGAGCAAGACCCATACGGCTTGGAATACCTTTGAAGTACCAAATGTGCGATACAGGGGCAGCCAACTCGATATGTCCCATGCGCTCACGACGAACCTTAGCGCGGGTAACTTCTACACCACAACGGTCACAGACAACGCCTTTATAGCGTACACGTTTGTACTTACCGCAATGACATTCCCAATCTTTCGTAGGTCCAAAAATTTTCTCGCAAAATAGTCCTTCTTTTTCCGGTTTAAGCGTACGATAGTTAATCGTCTCCGGTTTTTTGACTTCTCCGCGGGACCAAGAACGAATCTTCTCGGGGGAAGCAAGCCCGATTTTCATATATTCGAAATTGTTAACGTCCAACAAGGAGCAACCCTCCTTAACCAAATCCTGAGTTTTTAGGTTTGATACCGCCCGGCAGCACCGGGCGGTATCAAGAAGCCCATTCCATCCTAGGATGGATCAAGGCATATGACAAAGCTGATAGATTCAGTCAGCGATCCAACTACTCTACGCCAACCTCAGAGCCTTCCAGATTCAAACTCAGCTTATCGCCGGTTGTATCATCCTCGTCATCAAGCTCTCTCATTTCGATCTCTTGTTCGTCTTCGGACAGAATCTTCACGTCCATACCCAAGCTTTGCAGCTCTTTGATCAAGACCTTAAATGATTCAGGAACACCCGGTTCAGGGACATTTTCACCTTTGACGATGGATTCGTAAGTTTTAACACGTCCAACCACATCATCGGATTTCACAGTTAAAATTTCCTGAAGCGTGTACGCCGCGCCGTAGGCTTCCAGCGCCCATACTTCCATCTCCCCGAAACGCTGACCACCGAATTGAGCTTTACCGCCCAATGGTTGTTGCGTAACGAGAGAGTAAGGACCCGTAGAGCGGGCATGAATTTTATCGTCAACCATGTGCGCAAGTTTAATCATGTGCATGACACCGACAGTAACTTCACGTTCAAAACGATCGCCTGTACGTCCATCATACAACACAGTCTTACCATTACGCTGCATGCCTGCTTCTTCCATCGTATCGAACACGTCATACTCCTTGGCACCATCAAATACTGGCGTAGCCACATGAATACCAAGACGCATTGCAGCCATACCCAGATGGACCTCAAGCACCTGTCCGATGTTCATCCGTGAAGGTACGCCCAGCGGGTTCAGAACAACCTGTACTGGTGTACCATCCGGCAGGAATGGCATATCTTCCTCAGGCAAGATACGGGCAACGACACCCTTGTTACCGTGACGTCCAGCCATTTTATCGCCTTCGGAGATTTTACGTTTTTGAGCAATGTACACGCGTACCAGCTGGTTCACACCTGGTGGCAGCTCATCGCCATTTTCACGTGTAAATACTTTAACATCTACAACGATCCCGTCAGTTCCGTGAGGAACTCGCAAGGAAGTATCGCGAACCTCGCGTGCCTTCTCACCAAAGATCGCATGCAAGAGACGCTCTTCGGCTGTCAGCTCAGTCACACCCTTAGGTGTTACTTTACCAACGAGAATGTCACCTGCGGCGATTTCAGCACCAATGCGAATGATGCCGCGCTCATCCAGATTACGAAGCGCTTCTTCACCAACATTCGGAATATCACGAGTAATTTCTTCAGGTCCAAGCTTCGTATCACGAGCCTCAGATTCGTACTCCTCGATATGGATCGAGGTGTATACATCCTCCTTGACCAGCTTCTCACTCAGCAGGATCGCATCCTCGTAGTTGTAACCTTCCCAAGTCATGAAGGCCACGACAACGTTACGTCCCAATGCCAGCTCGCCCATCTCTGTGGAAGGACCATCTGCAAGAATATCGCCAACTTTGACAATATCACCTCTGTTAACAATCGGACGCTGGTTGATGCATGTTCCTTGGTTAGAACGCATAAATTTGTGTAATTTATACTTAACAATGTCGCCTTTTACTTCAGCGCCGTCTACAGTTTCAATACGACGCAGCCAAATTTCATTAGCCGAAGAACGTTCGATTACCCCGTTGTACTTGGACACAACGCAAACACCGGAATCCTTTGCAGACTTATGCTCCATTCCTGTTCCAACCAAAGGAGCCTTGGGAATCAGAAGCGGGACAGCCTGCCGCTGCATGTTGGAACCCATCAATGCGCGGTTAGAGTCATCGTTCTCTAGGAACGGAATCAGTGCAGTTGCGACCGATACGACCTGTTTAGGCGATACGTCCATGTAATCAACACGGCTACTCGCCATTGGAATAATGTTATCAGATTGCTTGTTATAGCGGACAATAACGACTTCATCCTTAAAGGTGTTTTCCTCAGTCAATTCCGCATTTGCCTGAGCTACGATGTAGTTATCTTCCTCATCAGCAGTCAGGTAATCAATCTGATCTGTAACTTTTCCGGTTTTCGGATCTACCCAACGATAAGGAGCTTCGATAAATCCGTACTCGTTGATTCGCGCAAAGGTAGACAAGGAGTTAATCAAACCAATGTTCGGTCCCTCCGGTGTCTCGATAGGACACATACGGCCGTAGTGACTCGGATGGACGTCACGTACCTCCATGCCCGCGCGCTCACGTGTCAAACCACCAGGTCCGAGAGCGGACAAACGACGTTTGTGTGTCAATTCAGCAAGCGGGTTCGTCTGATCCATGAACTGAGACAACTGGGAGCTACCAAAGAACTCTTTAATCGAGGCGATTACCGGACGTATGTTAATCAGCGCCTGTGGCGTAATTACATTGGCATCCTGGATCGACATTCTTTCGCGAACCACACGTTCCATACGGGACAAACCGATGCGGAACTGGTTCTGGAGCAATTCACCTACAGAACGCAAACGACGGTTACCCAAGTGGTCAATATCGTCTGTGCTTCCGATTCCGTGAAGCAAGTTAATAAAATAACTGATGGAGGAAATAATATCGGCAGGCGTAATATTCTTAACCGATTTATCAATATTTCCGTTAGCAATCAGTTTTACAACTTTACCATCCTCAATTGGTGAGAATACATCAATCGTTTGCAGTGGAATATCATTGCTCTCCAGTACGCCACTAGCAACATGATACGTACGGTGTCCAACCGATTCTTCCAGTTGAGCCAAAATTTCGTCCAACAGGCGGCGATCCACCATTTGCCCTGCCTCAGCGATGATTTCACCAGTTGTCGTATCAATCAGGGTCTCAGCAAGCCGTTGATTGAACAGACGGTTTTTGATGTGCAGCTTTTTATTGATTTTGTAACGGCCTACGTTGGCCAGATCATAACGTTTTGGATCAAAGAAGCGTGCAACGAGCAAGCTCTTTGCATTATCCAGTGTAGGTGGCTCACCCGGACGAAGACGCTCATAAATCTCAATCAGCGCTTTCTCGGTAGAGTCGGTATTGTCTTTATCAAGCGTGTTACGGATATATTCGTCATTGCCGAGCAAATCCAAAATCTCAGCATCAGTGCCGAAGCCTAGCGCACGCAGCAACACCGTAACCGGAATTTTACGGGTACGGTCAATCCGGACATAGATAATGTCCTTCGCATCCATCTCCAGTTCGAGCCAAGCCCCCCGGTTAGGAATTACCGTTGCGGTGTATGTTGTTTTCGCATTCTTGTCGACTTTTGTGCTGAAATAGACGCTGGGAGAGCGAACCAACTGGCTGACAATAACCCGTTCCGCACCGTTAATAATAAACGTACCCGTTTCAGTCATCAGCGGGAAGTCTCCCATGAATACTTCCTGCTCTTTCACTTCCCCGGTTTCTTTATTAATAAGCCGGACTTTTACCCGAAGCGGTGCTGCATACGTTACGTCGCGTTCCTTTGCGTCGTCAACGGTATATTTAGGTTCTCCGAGAGAGTAATCGATAAATTCCAAAATCAGGTTTCCTGTGAAATCCTGAATCGGTGAAATATCCCGAAACATCTCCCGTAATCCTTCCTCCAAAAACCAATCATAGGATTTTTGTTGGATTTCAATCAGGTTCGGAACCTCGAGTACCTCATTAATACGTGCATAACTGCGCCGAGTGCGTCGACCATATTGAACAAGATGTCCTGCCAACTTAAACTCACCCCTCATGTCTACTCACTTTAAAAATACATTGCGAACCTCTGTTTGTGACCTTATAATAAGACACATACAGAAGATTCGATCTTACAAATACAGAAAAGCCCTTACTCGAATGCATTCGAAAAAAGAGCGACGTATCTGCAGAATCCTCTTGCCGGAAGATCTTCATCACTTGTAGATTTGCCCAAAATGATTATATTATACGTAATAGAGATACATACTATACCCTTCTACGCATAAACCTATTGACATTTCAACAAACTAAAGCCATGGAGGGCATCCTAATACTGACATTTTATAATGATATCACAGACCAAGATTCAAGTCAATGGTCCTATTGCATTTTCCTGAATTTTTTTTGGCCTTCAAAATTCGATAGCCTTTATCCTTCGTAACTTCCTCCACACTACCGAAAAGACTCTCGATTTTAGCACTTGCTGAAGGAGCCCCCTGCTTTTTCTGAATGACCACCCACAAAGCTCCACTTTCGTTTAAATGCTCATACGCCAACTCAAAAATGGCATGCACGGTTTCTTTCCCTGCACGTATAGGGGGATTCGTCAAGATCACGTCAAAATGCTCATGTTTCACTTCCGCGAACAAATCACTCTGCTTAATAGTGACATTCTTAATCCCATTTCGTTCTGCGTTTTCCTTTGCCAATTGAACGGCTCGTTCGTTAATATCAATCATCGTAACGTGGCCCTCTGGCACAAGCGTTGCTGCCGTCAACCCAATCGGTCCATATCCGCATCCTACATCTAGCACCGAGGCCTGTACGGGAAGCTGCATCGCTTCAATGAGCACACGGCTGCCGTAATCAATCCCCTGTTTTGAAAATACACCTGAATCACTGGCAAAACGGTATGTCCGTCCCCTCAGCACTGTCTCCAGGCTCCGTCGTTCATGCGCCGCCTCTGGCCGTTTAGAGTAATAATGATCAGCCATTCATGACCACCTCTTTCGGTTGTAATACCATCATAGCCCTTACGATCACGTTTCAGACATGTTGGCACTACCGTTTTACAGCAACAAACCCCTTGAAGATCACCTCAAGGGGTTTGTTTTCGTACATTGTCTGCTAGTTAGCAGTCAATTATTTTACTTCTACAGAAGCGCCTGCTTCTTCCAATTTTGCTTTAACGGATTCAGCTTCTTCTTTAGCAACTTTTTCTTTCAGTGGTTTTGGAGCGTTGTCAACCAGTTCTTTTGCTTCTTTCAGGCCAAGACCTGTGATTTCGCGAACTGCTTTGATAACGTTGATTTTGGAAGCGCCAGCACTTGTCAAAATTACGTCGAACTCGGATTGCTCAGCTTCTGCTGCGCCACCTGCTGCGCCACCTGCTACAGCTACTGGAGCTGCTGCAGTTACGCCGAATTCTTCTTCGATTGCTTTTACAAGATCGTTCAATTCCAATACGGACATACCTTTAATTGCTTCCAAGATTTGCTCTTTACTCATGGTTGAACCTCCATTTAAATTCGTATTTTTTTGTTCTTAACTGCTATACAGCAGGTTTAATCCCAAACTTATGCACTTTGCTCTTCTTTTTCCGCAACCGCTTTAACTGCAAGCGCGAAGTTGCGCATAGGAGCTTGAAGCACGCTGAGGAGCATAGAAAGGAGACCTTCGCGGGATGGCAGTTCTGCCAGCGCTTTGATTTCCTCAACACCGATAACGCGACCTTCTACAACTGCGCCTTTCAGTTCCAGCGCATTGTTTTTCTTAGCGAAATCGTTCAAGATTTTAGCTGCAGACACAGCATCATCTTTGCCGAACGCGATTGCAGTAGGACCTGTCAATACTGCGTCCAGTTCAGTCAATTCTGCTGACGCAGTTGCGCGACGAAGCAGCGTGTTTTTCAGCACTTGAAATTCGATTCCGGCTTCGCGAAGCTGCTTACGCAGCTCAGTTACTTGGGCAACATTCAGACCGCGATAGTCTGCAACCACAGTCGTTACGCTCTCGCGCAATTTTGCAGCTACAACTTCAACAGCCTCTTGTTTTGCTTGAATCACCTTTGCATTTGCCAAACTGTACACCTCCTGATCAATTTATCCGCTTTGTTCGAAACACCTGCTCCGGCACTCTCCCAAAGCTGCTTTCTTGAGCATGAAAAAAGCCTCCGTAGAGTACGAAGGCTTGATAAATCCACATGGATGGGGCAAGCCCGTCACATGAAACGTTCTATCATAACACCTCGGTAGGAAATTAAGCTCGAAAGCACCTACTGTCTACGGTAAGCATATTCAAATTTAATGGTCAGTCACAAGGACTCACAACTTTTACAGAATAACAAATTTGATTGAACGTGTCAATCAAAATATTATCTGTAAACAGATGCGTTCACACGTGCGCTTGGTCCCATAGTCGAAGAGATAGCGATGTTTTTCAGGTATACACCTTTAGCAGCCGCTGGCTTCGCACGGTTCAAGGCTTCAACCAAGGCTTTAAGGTTCTCGTTCAGTTGTTCAGCACTGAAGGAAGCTTTGCCGATTGGTGCGTGAATTTGACCTGCTTTGTCGAGACGATATTCGATTTTACCGGCTTTAATTTCTTGAACAGCCTTGGCAACGTCGAAAGTAACTGTGCCTGCTTTAGGGTTAGGCATCAAACCTTTACCACCGAGCAAACGACCCAGTTTACCAACCTCACTCATCATATCAGGTGTCGCAACGCAGACGTCGAATTCAAACCAGCCTTGTTGAATTTTGTTGATCATATCTTGATCGCCAACAAAATCAGCGCCAGCTGCTTCCGCTTCTTTCGCTTTATCACCTTTTGCAAATACCAGAACGCGTTGTGTTTTACCTGTACCATGCGGCAGGACAACTACACCACGAACGGCCTGATCTTGTTTACGGGAATCTACGCCCAGACGAACTGCTGCTTCAACGGTTTCGTCGAATTTAGCAGTTGCAGCCTTTTTCACCAATTCAACGGCTTCCAAAGGCTCATAAGTCGCTTCGCTGTCAATCAGCTTAGCGGCTTCCAGGTATTTCTTACCATGTTTAGCCATTATGTTCTTCCTCCTTATGTGGTATTAGCGGATATTCCTCCCACACTTGCCGGACAGTCAAACTGCCGGCACACGTAGATTAATAAATATTAATCTACGATGGTGATACCCATGCTGCGAGCAGTACCTTCAACCATACGCATTGCCGATTCTACGGAAGCTGCGTTAAGGTCAGGCATTTTTTGCTCTGCAATTTGACGAACAGCAGCGCGATTTACAGTTGCAACTTTCGTTTTATTCGGTTCACCGGAACCTTTTTCGATTTTAGCAGCAACTTTCAACAGAACAGCAGCCGGTGGAGTTTTCGTGATGAACGTAAAAGAACGATCCTCAAATACGGAAATTTCAACCGGGATAATCAGGCCTGCTTGATCAGCAGTACGAGCATTGAACTCTTTACAGAATGCCATGATGTTGACACCTGCTTGACCCAAAGCTGGACCTACTGGAGGCGCTGGATTAGCTTTCCCTGCAGGAATCTGCAGTTTTACCATTTTAATTACCTTTTTTGCCATGGATGACACCTCCTTGACTCAATAGTGGTAGACGGACCTATTGATCCTCCCACAAGAAACCTGTAAGAAAAATCTATATTTTCTCCACTTGAGTATAATCCAACTCAAGCGGGGTTTCCCGTCCAAACATGTTGACGTGAACCTTAAGCTTGCTCTTCTCAACCAAAATTTCTTCCACGGAGCCCACAAAATTCGCAAAAGGACCAACTTTAATTCGCACGGATTCCTTAACATCGAATTCAATCTTCGGCTTCGGCTCTACCATGCCCATATGCTTCAGAATCTGTTCAACTTCTTCCGGAAGCAATGGCGTCGGCTTGGAACCCGAGCCTGTCGACCCTACAAATCCCGTAACACCTGGTGTGTTGCGAACAACATACCAAGAGTCGTCGGTTTGGACCATTTCGACTAAGACATAACCAGGGTATACTTTACGCATAACAGTCTTTTTCTTACCGTCCTTGGTTACCAGTTCTTCTTCCATCGGAACAAGAACACGGAATATCTTGTCTTCCATGCCCATGGACTCAACGCGTTTTTCCAAATTGGCTTTGACCTTATTCTCATACCCTGAGTAGGTATGAACGACGTACCATCTTTTTTCCATATCAAGCCACCTGGAACCCTTCCTAGATAATCGCTCCGATCACAGCGGAAATGCCGATATCGAGAACCCAAAAATAAATCGTGACGAACGCAATCGTCCCAATGACAATCAGCGTATAGTTGGTCAGTTCTTTACGATTGGGCCAGCGAACCTTCTTGAGTTCAGCCCAGCTTTCAGAGAAAAAGGAAAACAGAGACTTGAAACTGCGTTTCACGCCGACTACACCTCCAAAAACTATCTGGTTTCCCGATGAGAAGTCTGTTCGTTACAGAACTTACAGAATTTCTTCATCTCCATGCGGTCGGGGTGATTACGCTTGTTTTTCGTCGTTGTGTAATTTCTTTGTTTGCATGTTGTACAAGCCAAAGTAATAATTACCCGCATGATGTGCACCTCCCGAAGACATCCAACACCGGAAGTCTCATAATTGATCCTAAAAAAAACCGCGAATTTAGGCCTACCTAAAACACTTTATCACACGGGGTTTTCCATGTCAACGAATGTTTGCATACATTTCGCAGTCTCGACTGTGGTGCATTTTAACATCTGTTCATCCTTCGAAAATATTCCCTGAAAACCACTTCAAGACCCAAGCGACATCTATTATCATATTTTTTAGTATAAATCATTTTTAACACATATAAACCTGCCCGGCCTTGCCCTAACGAATAAAAAAAGACTCGGACTCGAGCCTTTCCTTGTCAGCCTCTACTTTCAACTATCCCTTACTTCCAGATACTTTTCAAGTTTACGCTTGACCCGTTGCAGTGCATTATCAATCGATTTTACATGGCGGTCAAGATCCTCTGCAATCTCCTGATACGAACGTCCGTCCAGATACAACATAAGCACCTTTCGTTCCAGCTCGCTCAGAATTTCCGACATCTTGTCCTCAAGTCCTACAAATTCTTCCTGATTGATAATTAGTTCCTCAGGGTCGCTTACTTGTGTTCCGCAAATCACATCGAGCAACGTTCGGTCTGACTCTTCATCATAGATGGGCTTGTCCAGAGATACGTAAGAGTTCAGAGGAATGTGCTTTTGTCGTGTAGCCGTCTTGATTGCCGTAATAATCTGTCGTGTAATGCATAACTCGGCGAAGGCCTTGAACGAAGAAAGCTTGTCTCCCTTAAAATCACGAATGGATTTGTAGAGACCAATCATGCCTTCCTGAATAATATCCTCGCGATCAGCGCCGATCAGGAAGTAGGATCTGGCCTTGGCCCGCACAAAGTTCCGGTACTTATTAATCAGGAACTCCAGCGCTTCCCCATCACCTTCATGGACTGCTCCGACAATGTCTTCATCATTTTTGTAATCAAACTTTGACAACATGATATCCTTGAGGTCCACACTCACTAACAATCCCTCCGGCTGCAACGCAAGGTACCCGTCACTCTCTCAAATATACGACAAGTATACGCGATGTAACCTGATACCGTCAACCACAACAGCCTAAAAAAGAAGAGCGCTAACAAAATTGTCAATGGTTTCAAAATGGAGGAGCGCCCAATTACTGGATTATTCTCTTCTCCATCGTTCAAACAGCTTTCGAAGCTCCGGGCTTAGTTTGGCATCCAGCGAGTTGCGAGACAATTTGGCGCTGTCCTGCTGAATTCGCTTCTGTACTTCCCTTTCGGATTCCTCAAGCTCGATCAGCAGTTCCCGTGCCGATACCCTGAGTGCTCCCTGGCCAAAGGCAACATGCTGCTCTACCTGATCACTTGTCGCTACGTAAATACTTCTCCTCTTGCTACTAAGCTCTCGAACCAATCGCTCGATGCACTCGTCGGCTGTCTCTTTTTCTCTTGTAAAATAAATCTGGACTTTACTCTGGGCAAAAGTTTTACCCAATCCTGGCACCCTGTAAGCATCAAATACGACGATGACTCTTCTGCCGGAATACGCCTGATGATCCGCGAGCCGTTCGAGAAGTCTGTCCCTCGCTTCCTGCATACCAGATTGTACCAGTGCGGAAAGTTCGGGCCAGGCTCCAATCATGTTGTAACCGTCCACCAGCAGAACATCCCGCGTGTCAGCCATATCGTTAGTCCCGTGCCTGTCGTCCGCGCAATACTTCGTACATTACGACACCTGCAGCTACAGAAGCATTCAGGGAATTGATTTGCCCCGCCATCGGCAGCTTGACGAGTACGTCGCATTTCTCACGAATTAAACGACCCATTCCTTTATTTTCGTTCCCAATGACAATGGCCACTGGTCCCGTGAATACTCCATTTCCAAAAACAGGGTCGGTCGCTGCCACATCCGTTCCAACTACCCATACACCTTCTTCTTTAAGACGGTCAATGGTTTGTCCCAAATTGTTCACACGCGCCACCGGGACGTACTCAGCAGCACCTGCCGACGTTTTGGACACCGTTACAGTTACAGCTGCCGAACGCCTTTTGGGCACAATAACACCATGTGCTCCTGTGCAGTCCGCCGTACGAAGGATGGAGCCCAGATTATGCGGGTCTTCTATTTCATCCAGCAAAATTAAAAACGGCTCTTCCCCTTTATTACGAGCACTCGCGAGCAATTCTTCCACTTCAGCATAGGCAAAAGGCGCAGCCTGTGCAACCACTCCCTGATGCTGAATTCCCGGTACCATTTGATCGAGCTTACGCTTGTCCACCTGTTGAACAATGATCCCTGCTTTTTTCGCTTCGGCCGTAATCGGAAGGGTCAAATGCTTTTGGGCATTATCTGCAATCCATATTTTATTTATTGTTCTGCCTGAACGTAATGCCTCCGTTACGGAATGCTTACCGGCAATCCATTCTTCTTCCATATCTAGCTTCCTCCCGGGAAACGCCAGATGGTAAATCCATCTGATCCGTTCCCATTTATGATTTTTCTGTATTCTCCATTTGTGCAATGCCGTACGTTATCAATTCTCTCAATCTGTCCAAGCGCCCATCGCTATAAAGAAAGCCGATCAGTGCCTCCAGTGCAGTCGCGTGACGGTACTCAAGTACATCAGCATTTTTGGGCAGACTCCCTGACTTGGCATTTCTTCCTTGTCGGACAATGTCGCACTCTTCCTCCGTCAGCACCTTTTCCAGCAGTCCCAGCAGACGGCTTTGCGCCTTCGCGGAGACTAGCCCTGTTGCTCGCCGATGCAGATGATTTGGACGCAAGTTGGGCTGTGCCAACAAATATTGACGGACGGCGACCTCGTACACGGCATCGCCAATGTAAGCTAGTGCAATGGGCGGCATCAGGCGGGCCGGTTTGGACGCAGGATACGGGAACCAGTTCTCTGCGCCCTCCGAAGCCCCCGTATTCAGTGACTTATCATTCATTTTCGCCGCCACCGCATCCCCTGTGCCGTATCCTCAAGCACAATGCCTTTAGCAGCCAGCAGATCGCGAATTTCGTCGGCTCTGCCCCAATTTTTGGTTTTACGAGCTTCGACACGTTCTGCAATTAATTGCTCTATTTCATCATCCAGCAGCTCTTCTTTGGGTTCCGAATATATGCGAAGTACAGTATTCATCGAATGGAAGGTATGCAGTACAGCCTGCAATTCCGCCTGATTGACAACATCACGCTGCAACAAATGATTGGCTTCGCTGACCCATTCGAATACAGCAGTAATCGCATCAGGTGTATTGAAATCATCATCCATCTTTTCGCCAAATTGCTGCAAAATTCCGTCAAGCTTCGTTTGCAGCTCAGCCGCTACTTCTCCATTACCTTTCAAAGCATTGGCCAAACGATGCTTCACGTTCGCGACTGCATTAGCAATCCGTTCGACACTGTTCTCTGCTTGACTCATCGTCTCTTGGTTGTAGTTCAATGGATTACGATAATGCGTCGACAGCATAAAATAACGCAAAGCTTCAGGCTTGTGGCGAGTTCGCAGATCTTTAACCAAAATACCATTACCGAGTGATTTCGACATTTTTTCATTATCAATTCGGATATATCCGTTATGCATCCAGTAGCGAGCCAATGGCTTACCCGTAATCACTTCGGATTGCGCGCATTCACATTCATGATGCGGAAATTGCAAATCCTGTCCGCCCCCATGGATATCCAGTGTATCCCCCAAATAATGGCGAGCCATAGCCGAGCATTCGATATGCCATCCCGGTCGTCCATCTCCCCAAGGACTCGACCAATAAATTTCTCCCGGCTTTGCTGCCTTCCAGAGTACAAAATCCTCGGCATTTTCCTTACGCTCATCCACATTGATGCGAATTCCGAACTGAAGCTCCTCCAGATTCTGACCTGACAGTTGTCCGTAATCTTTGAACTTTTTGGTTCGATAGAACACATCGCCCTCGTTCTCATAGGCATAGCCTTTGTCTACCAGTTCCTTAATAAAATCAATAATCAAATCCATGCTCTCTGTTACGCGCGGATTTATGCTGGCAGCAGGAACATTCAATCCTGCCAGATCCTCATGATAGGCTGCAATAAATTTCTCGGCAACTGCCGGAACCTCCGTATCGAGTTCCCTAGCTTTGCGAATCAGCTTATCATCGACATCCGTAAAATTCACCACATAGTTTACAGTATAGCCCAAATACTCCAGGTAGCTGCGTACCACATCAAACACAATTACAGGTCGTGCATTACCAATATGAATGTAATCATATACGGTGGGTCCACATACATACATCTTAACCTTTCCAGGCTCCAGTGGCACAAAGGTTTCCCGGCTCCTCGTCATGGTATTATAAATTTGAAGCGGCATCGTTATGTTCCTCCCTCATAAAAATTATCCTTGTCATTTATTCTCTCGGGTCACCTGATGTTTCTGAGCAGATCGCTCATCCTTCAAATCAGATAACTCTGCACGCAATCGCTTTATTTCCAATTGAAGATCCCGTATAGAATCCACGACCGGATCAGGCAGCTGATGACTAAGTCGGTCCGGACGTCTTCCATCTTGTCTGACCACCCGCCCTGGGATGCCCACTACCGTACTGTTTGGCGGAACCTCTTTAAGCACAACCGAGTTAGAGCCAATATTGGACTGCGCCCCAATTGTAAATGAGCCCAATATCTTTGCACCGGAGCCTATAACTACATTATTCCCAATGGTCGGATGGCGCTTCCCCTTCTCTTTTCCGGTCCCTCCAAGAGTGACCCCCTGATACAATACGACATCGTCGCCGATCTCACAGGTTTCACCGATAACCACTCCCATGCCATGGTCAATGAACAGTCGATCTCCGATACGAGCGCCAGGATGAATTTCAATGCCTGTCATAAAACGCGATACTTGAGATATAACACGAGCTACAGTACACCATTTTCGCAAATAAAACCAATGTGCGATTCGGTGTGCCCAAAGGGCATGAACGCCGGAATACGTAAAAATGACCTCCAGCTTACTCCGGGCGGCCGGATCATTATCCAAAACAGTCTGAATGTCGGATTTGATATGTCTGAACATGTCGCCCTCCTATTCCTCCCATATCCTTGCCGCATCTCCACAACACTTCACGTTCCGCCAATTTTCGCATCTTTCAGCACTCTTCGACATTTTTTAATCTATGACGAGTCTGATAAAAATGAAAAAGCGCCTCCGCAGCCTGAGCTGCAGAGACGCATGAACGTGGTCCCACTCTGCTTCGGACATAACTACTGCCTAAAAGCAGAAATGTCCGTCTTTGGCGTCCGGTAACGGGAACGACTCGTCACGCCCTTGCCATAATTAGCAGTCTAATTAGGATTCGGGCGCACGGCTCCCAGGTGCATTTCCTCCGCAGGTCATCTGGACGGCTTCCAGCCTAGGGTTTCCCCTCGGTCGTCCTCTCTGGCAGATGCCCATATGCAGTGTACTTCTCCTGTTCGCAGCCTTTACGCGTAAATATCAATCCGTATCAATGGAGTCATTATAGCGAAAAGACAACAAATTGACAAGAAATATCAGCCTTTAATTTGTGCCTTAAGACGATCCAACACCTTGTCACGTCCAAGCAAATAGATGGTTTCGTTCAGATCCCGTCCATGAGTTTGACCTGTAAGAGCCACACGAATCGGCATGAACAGCTGTTTACCCTTAAAACCGGTTTCCTTTTGAACTTCCTTAATCAGCTTGGCCATTTGTGGAGCTGTGAATTCCCCGCTCTCTTCAACCTTGTTGGCAAAGGCTCTGAGCACCTCAGGAACCTGTTCTTCAGCCAGTACAGCCGCCGCTTCGGCATCCATCTCCAGGTGTGAACGGAAAAATAACTCAGACAACGCTACAATATCGGACGCAGAAGTCATCTGCTCCTGATATAAGCGAACGAGGGCCTTAGCCCAATCCTGCTGTTCTGCCGACAATTCAGTCGGCAACAGCCCCGCTGCCTGCAAATGTGGAATCGCCATGCTGGCAATCCGCTCAGGATCAGCCTTTTTAATATAATGATTGTTCAAGTAAGCAAGCTTGTTCGTATCAAATACGGCCGGGCTTTTGGACAAACGATTAGGATCGAAAATCGAAATCAATTGCTCCCGATCATAGATCTCTTCTTCGCCTTCCGGAGACCAGCCCAGCAGCGCAATAAAGTTGAATATAGCTTCCGGTAGATAGCCCAGCTTGTCATACTGCTCCATGAATTGAATAATGGATTCGTTACGCTTGCTGAGCTTTTTGTGATCCTCGCCTACGATCAGCGTCATATGACCAAAGCGTGGAGGCTCCCAGCCGAGAGCTTCAAAGATCATCAATTGCCGCGGCGTATTGGAAACATGATCCTCGCCCCGTAATACATGCGATATTTTCATCAAATAATCGTCAACCGCTACAGCGAAGTTATATGTCGGAATACCGTCTTTTTTGACGATAACAAAATCGCCGCTTTCCTTGGAATTGAACGTAATTTGACCTTTAACGATATCGTCAAACGTATATTCGCGATCTTCCGGTACGCGGAAACGAATGCTTGGTACACGGCCTTCTGCTTCAAATGCCTGACACTGTTCTTCTGTTAAGTCACGATGCTTTCCAGAATAGCGTGGTGTCTCCCCCCGTGCCATCTGTTCTTCACGTTCGCGTTCCAATTCTTCCTCCGTGCAGTAGCAACGGTAAGCCAAACCACGATCCAGCAAATCCTGCCAGTATGTTTTGTATATATCCAAGCGTTCAGTCTGACGGTAAGGTCCAAACTCACCTCCCACATCTACGCTCTCATCCCAGTCCATACCCAACCATTTCAAATATTTAAGTTGGCTTTCTTCTCCGCCCTCAATATTGCGCTTCACATCTGTGTCTTCGATGCGAATAATAAATTTCCCGCCTTGATTACGGGCAAATAAATAATTAAATAATGCCGTTCTGGCGTTTCCAATATGCAGATGCCCTGTAGGGCTTGGTGCATAGCGTACACGAATTTCCGTGCTCATATAATCTCCTCCAAATTGAATTACTCAAGATGATAGCATTTACTTGATAAGACAGACAACCGATTGAGCCGCGATCCCTTCGCCCCGCCCGGTAAAACCGAGTTGCTCTGTGGTAGTCGCCTTGACATTCACCTGGGATGGCTCTTCTGCTTCCAAAGCCCGGGCGATGACCTCATTCATCTGCGGAATATACGATGCCATCTTGGGCTTCTGTGCAATGATCGTAGAATCGATATTCCCCAAGCGATAGCCTCGCTCTTTAGCCAACCCCCACACATGCTCTAGCAGCTTCAGGCTGTCGGCATCCTTAAATTCAGGGTCGTTATCCGGAAAATGCTTCCCGATGTCTCCCAAGCCAAGCGCACCCAGGATGGCATCGCTAATGGCATGCAGCAACACATCTGCATCGGAATGGCCCAGCAAACCTTTCTCATAGGGAATATTCACGCCTCCGATGATACATGGCCTTCCTTCCACCAGCTGGTGGACGTCAAATCCTTGTCCTACTCTGATCACTTGATATCCTCTCCCTCTGTCTTTACCCATAGCGCCGCCATGTCCAAATCCTCAGGCGTAGTAATTTTGATGTTCTTGTAGCTGCCTTGAACGACAGTAACCGGAATGCCAAGCCGCTCCACCAGTGTAGAATCATCTGTTCCCAAAAATCCCGCCTGCTCTGCTTCCTTATACGCACGGAGCAAATCGGAAAGACGAAAAGTCTGTGGCGTTTGAATACTCCACAGACTTCGGCGATCTGGCGTTGCTGTAATGATACCATCCCCGTTCACTTGCTTGACCGTATCCTTTACAGGTACTGCCGCTACAGAAGCACCGGTACGCTGAGCCGCCTCCAGACATGAACGTACAAGCTCAGGCTGGATCAGTGGGCGCACACCATCATGCACCATCACCCAATCTGCTTGCAAGTGGCGTAAGCCGTGATAAACCGAATGCTGTCGTTCACTGCCACCAGCTACCACCTGTACGTTTTTTTCGATCTGGTATTGACGAATCCATTCCCGACAGCGCTCCACATCTTCAGCTCCCGTCACCATCACCATTTCATCCACTTCGGGCATAGCTGCAAATATTTCAAGTGTATGTATGAAGATGGGCTTGTCCCGCAAAAGCAGAAATTGCTTACTTTCCTGCGTCCCCATACGGGAGCCGCGCCCAGCCGCTACAATAACGACTCCTACCCGATTGTTCATTGAAATAACTCCTGCCCTGATCGTACTTGTACGATCCGTATGATAACATATCTACTTCATCATACCTCGTTTATTGAGCTTTTTCCAATAGTTTCGGTTTAGCAAAGATCATACGTCCCGCAGAGGTCTGAAGTACACTCGTGACCAGCACCTCCATCAAGGAACCGATATAGTCACGTCCGCCCTCCACAACAATCATCGTACCATCATCCAAATAGGCCACACCCTGTCCATGTTCCTTGCCGTCCTTAATGATCTGCACCATAATTTCCTCACCAGGCAGTACGACAGGCTTGACTGCGTTCGCCAAATCATTAATGTTCAGTACCGATACACCTTGAAGCTCACATACCTTATTCAGGTTAAAATCATTGGTTACAACTTTACCCTCCAGCACCTTTGCCAGCTTGACCAGCTTACTGTCGACCTCTGAAATCTCCTCAAAATCCCCTTCATAAATGAGCACATTCACATCCAGCTCTTTTTGGATTTTATTCAAAATATCCAGACCCCGACGCCCACGATTACGCTTAAGTAAATCAGATGAATCTGCAATATGCTGCAGTTCCTCCAACACAAATTCAGGAATCACTATCGTTCCTTCAATAAAACCTGTCTTGCAAATATCCGCAATACGCCCATCTATAATGACGCTGGTATCCAAAATTTTATGTTCCTCCAGCTTACGTTCTGGTACACCTGTGCCCCGGCCAAAAAAACCAGAACTCCAAAACGAAGACAGCTCATCCCGCTTCTCCAAACCAACCATCAATCCTACATATCCGCAAACGATGGTAACGGCTGTCTGAATCAGTTGACCAGGTGCTCCCAACCATGATAAAAGCGGGTAGACTGCCAAGGAAAGGATCAATCCCACTGCTAATCCAATTACACCGGCAAGCATCTCATTCATCGGTATCCGGACCAAGCCCTCAATGCCCTGCTGCAACCGATTCGCCACCGATGCCCCTGCGAATGAGCAACCGGCCATAAACAGCACTGCTCCTGCAATCATCCAAACGGCCATTCCCGGTAAGGTACCATCATTCAACCACTGCGGCATCCATGATAAGATACCTCCTACCCGATGGTACAACGTATAGCCAAACCATGCTCCGCACAATCCTGTAAAAGTTAAAATAGCCTTTCTCCACATCGAGTCTCTATACCTCCTTTTTTTCTTCTCATACATCCTGCTATTTATTGGATATACACTTTTTTCTTTACCAGTATGATCCAATCCTCGCCCGGCTAACCCTGTGTTTTTATTTTTTATGCACAAAAAAAGCATCTATCGCCCTGAAAGAATTCAAGGAAATAAATGCTCATTTGTTTCTAGCTGTTATTAACGTTGCGAATGACGATATTGATCGTCCTGTTCTTCCTGGTTAGAGCGTTCCCGATCACGTCCCCGTCTGCGTGAAAGCTTACGGATGTTCAGTTTCATCCCATATAATGCATACAGTACCAATGGGACAAAAATCAGCTTCGACAGCTGGTCGGGAAATTTAGCAGCCAGTACTACCGCTGCAATCACAACCCAAGGAGCGATCCAGATCGCTTTTTTCGGAAAGCCAACCTTTTTAAAATTAGGATATCTCATGGAGCTGACCATCAAATAAGAGACCAGCAACATGGCAATCGACATGTATAACAATGAAACATTGTTATGAAATAAGGACAAAGTGGCTAGTACGCCACCTGCTGCCGGAATCGGCAAGCCTGTAAAATAACCTGGCACACCGGGGCGTACATTAAATCGAGCCAAACGCAACGCTCCGCACATGGGGAAAATGGCCGTAACCGTCCAAGCCAAAGCCGAATTTGCATCATGAAAAGCAACCATGTACATAATAACTGCGGGAGCTACACCAAATGATATCATATCTGATAAGGAGTCCAGTTCTTTACCGAATTCGCTCTGGGCATTCAGCGCCCGGGCCATTCTTCCGTCCAGTCCGTCCAACAACATGGCGACAATAACCATAATAGCGGCAAGACTGTATTTTCCGTCTACGGCCAATAAAATGGCGATCATTCCGAGAAACAAGTTACCCAAGGTAAACATGTTCGGAATTGATTTGGTAATCATCTCTTCACCTCAATGTATGAATTGTTCCATTATAATCCTTTCACTGTATTACATTTACATTTGTCTGTCAATGAAAACTTGTTCCTGCAACCTTTTAAGTCCTTCTTTAATCGTACGCGCACGAACCTCTCCGATGCCATCCACTTCATCCAGCTCTTCAATCGTTGCAGTTATAACATGCGGAAAGCGTCCAAACCGCTCCACCAGATTATGAATAATCACATTCGGCAGACGCGGTATCTTGTTCAGCACCCGATACCCGCGTGCAGCAATATACTCCTCTGATGTTGCAGCAGAAGACGGGTAACCCAGTAAACGTACGATATGATTAACATCCAGCAACTCGTCGTCCGTAGATCGCTTGAGTCCAAGTATAATCTCACGGATTTTCTCGTCGCTGTCGTCTTTAGCATAATCCTTGTACAGCAACCAGGCTTCTTCCTCTATATTGCTGACAAGCTCCTCCATCTGCATGCTGATGAGTCGGCCTTCATTTCCGAGCTCATTAATAAATCGTTTGATTTCCATTTTAATGCGCAGTACCATTTCAATCCGTTGGATAACATTAACGACCTCCGGCATGGTTACCAGCTCTTCGAATTCAGATGCTGTCAAATTCGTCGAGGCTTGCCCCAACACCGATCTATATTTTTCTAGTGTCTGAATTGCCTGATTGGCCTTCGTTAAGATGACTCCGATTTCCTTGAGCGCATAGCGCAGCGTTCCCTGATACAACGTAATAATATTACGTCGCTGGGAAATGGACACAACGAGCTTGCCTGTCTGCTTTGCAACTCGCTCTGCTGTCCGGTGTCGAATCCCTGTTTCAATCGACGAAATAGAAGAGTCAGGAATTAATTGCGTATTTGCGTATAAAATCCGCTTCAAATCTTCACTCAATATGATTGCGCCGTCCATTTTAGCCAATTCATATAAATAGTTCGGCGAAAAATCACAGTTGATAGAGAACCCGCCATCCACGACTTCCATTACTTCCGGGCTATAGCCAACGACCAGAAGAGCACCCGTTTTAGCACGTAAAACGTTTTCCAATCCATCGCGAAAGGGAGTTCCCGGTGCCACAAGCCGCAGCAAATCGTTCATTTTATCCAGTTGGCTCGCTTCTTTCATTCTCATTGCCCCCTAATCTAATGCGGCTGCCAGTGCATCTGCCACCGTTGCTACTCCTATAATTTGTATCCCTTTCGGATGTGTCCAGCCCTTCAGGCTTTTCTCTGGCATGATCACCCGTTTGAAACCCAGTTTTTCCGCTTCCCGCACTCGCTGCTCTGCTCGGGATACAGCCCGCACCTCGCCTGTCAACCCTACTTCACCAAAAATTACATCGTACGGCTTGGTAGGAGCGTCCCGGAAACTGGAAGCAATGCTCACCGCTATAGCCAAATCCACCGCGGGCTCATCCAGCTTCACGCCGCCGGCTACGTTGAGATAAGCATCCTGGTTTTGCAAAAACATGCCCATCCGTTTTTCCAGCACGGCGATAATTAATCCCATCCGATGATGGTCGATTCCTGTACCCATTCGGCGTGGAGAAGGAAAATGCGTGGCCGCAATCAGCGCTTGCAGTTCGACCAGCACAGGTCGGGTTCCTTCCACACTGGCTACAACAGTGGAACCAGCCACCCCTAGTGGTCGTTCAGACAGGAAAAGCTCAGAAGGATTCGCTACCTCACGCAAGCCACTTTCAGCCATTTCAAAAATGCCGATTTCATTCGTAGAACCGAAACGGTTCTTAACTGCACGCAGCAGCCGATACGTATGATGACGCTCTCCTTCAAAATAAAGCACGCAATCGACCATATGCTCCAACAGACGTGGGCCTGCAATTGCCCCTTCCTTGGTCACATGTCCTACCAGCACCGTAGCAATCCCTAGTCCCTTGGCAATTCGCATAAAGCGTGAGGTACACTCTCGGACCTGAGCCACACTTCCTGGCGCACTTGTCACCTCCGGCAAATATACGGTCTGAATAGAGTCGATCACCAAAAATTCGGGCTTCAAGCTGTCCACTGCTTCTTCAATCGTCTCCAAATTCGTCTCACATAATACGTACAAATTGGGAGACAAGGCACCCAGTCGGTCTGCGCGCAGCTTCGTTTGACGAACCGACTCCTCACCAGACACGTACAGCACCTTCAAACCGGTTAAAGCGAGCTCATTAGAGGTTTGTAGCATCAGCGTAGATTTACCAATCCCCGGATCACCGCCCACCAGAACGAGGGACCCCGGCACTACGCCTCCGCCAAGCACACGATTCAATTCGCCAATTCCCGTCAAAATTCGCGCTTCTTTGCCACTCTCTACCTCAATAATGGGGAGCGGCTTATCTTTTGTGCTATGAGTAAGAAGGGAAGAACCCATTCCTTGAGTTTTTACAACGCTTTCCGTTTCTTCCACCATGGAATTCCATGCCTGGCATCCAGGACATTTTCCGTACCATTTGGGCGATTCATAACCGCATTCCGTACAGGAAAATTTAGTTTTCACTTTAGCCATACTTTGATCCCTGGCTCCTTATTGACGACAAATGATGTCAAATTTATCTTGATACAGCCCGGAAAGATCTGTAACAATAAAAGTTTACCATTGAAGCTTGGCGGACGTAAAGCGATATCACAAACTTTTCCAAAGCATTTACCCAACCATTCCGTAGTGTTCTATACACAAAAAGGGTGCCTTCGCAATAGCTTTCCAGCCTGCGAGGCACCCTTCTGTACTGCTTTATTTAGTAAAACGTTTTAGGACTTCGCGGATACGTTATCCTTTTTCGTTACTGTCAATGCACCGTTCTCCTCATCAATCAGCAGAGAATCACCTTTAGTAATATTTCCAGTCAACAGTTCCTCGGACAGACGATCTTCGATATGCTTCTGAATTGCACGACGCAATGGACGTGCACCGTAAGCTGGATCAAAGCCTTCCTTCGCAAGGAATGTCTTAGCCTTGTCTGTCAATTCAAAGTCTACCTCGTACTCATTCAGACGCTTACGCAGCTCCTCAGACATGAGTGACACGATTTCGGCGATATGCTTTTCTTCGAGAGAATGGAAAACGATAATTTCATCAATCCGGTTCAAGAACTCAGGACGGAAGCTTTTCTTCAGTTCATCCATCACTTTACCCTTCATGTTATCGTAGTCCGCTCCAGCGTCCACAACGGCTGTAAAGCCAAGCGTGGAGTTACGCTTAATCGCCTGTGCACCGACATTGGATGTCAGAATGATGAGTGTGTTGCGGAAGTCAACAACACGACCTTTGGAATCCGTCAGACGTCCATCTTCCAGCACTTGCAGCAGAATATTGAATACTTCCGGGTGCGCTTTTTCAATCTCATCCAGCAACACAACAGAGTAAGGCTTACGACGTACCTTCTCAGTCAGTTGTCCGCCTTCTTCATACCCAACATACCCTGGAGGCGCTCCTACCAGACGGGACGTGGAGTGCTTCTCCATATATTCAGACATATCAATACGGATAACCGCATTTTCATCTCCGAACATGGATTCAGCCAATGCACGTGCCAATTCTGTTTTACCAACGCCAGTTGGACCGAGGAAAATAAAGGAGCCGATCGGACGCTTCGGATCTTTCAGACCAGCACGTGCCCGGCGAATAGCCCGGCTTACCGCCTTAACAGCTTCATCCTGCCCAATCACCCGCTCATGCAACAACTGTTCCATATTCAGCAGACGGTGTGTTTCTTCCTCTTTCAGCTTGCTGACTGGAACACCTGTCCAGATTGCAACGACCTGAGCGATATCCTCCGGTGTAACTTCGGAATCTGTGCGACCCTGTTGTTCTTTCCATTGGTTTTTCGTAACATCCAGCTCTTCACGAATTTTTTGCTCTGTATCACGCAACGCTGCTGCCTTTTCAAACTCCTGGCTTTGTACCGCCGAATCCTTTTCCTTACGGATATCTTCGAGACGGTTTTCCAGTTGCTTCAGGTTTGGCGGTACGGTGTAGGAATTTAGCCTTACCTTGGAGCCTGCTTCGTCAATAAGGTCAATTGCCTTATCAGGCAGGAAGCGGTCGGTGATATAACGGTCCGACAATCTTACTGCCGCTTCAATTGCCTCATCCGTGATCTTCACACGGTGATGCGCTTCGTAACGGTCGCGCAGACCATACAAAATTTGAATCGCTTCTTCCGGAGAAGGCTGATCCACAGTAATCGGTTGGAAACGACGCTCCAAAGCAGCATCCTTCTCAATATATTTGCGATATTCATCCAGCGTTGTTGCACCGATGCATTGCAGTTCGCCACGTGCCAATGCAGGCTTCAGGATGTTGGAGGCATCAATTGCCCCTTCCGCTCCACCAGCACCAATCAGCGTATGCAGCTCATCAATGAACAATACGATGTTTCCAGCTTGACGAATCTCGTCCATAATTTTTTTCAAACGATCCTCAAATTCACCACGATACTTGGTGCCTGCTACCACAGAGCCCATGTCGAGTGTCATTACGCGTTTGTCACGCAGCGTTTCAGGAATCTCATTGGCAATAATTTTTTGTGCCAATCCCTCGGCAATCGCTGTTTTACCTACCCCAGGCTCCCCGATCAGAACCGGATTGTTCTTTGTACGGCGGCTGAGCACCTGAATGACGCGCTCAATTTCCTTGCTGCGCCCAATAACAGGGTCCAGGTTATTTTCCTTCGCAGATGCCGTCAGATCGCGTGCCAAGCTATCCAGGGTTGGTGTGCTGACATTAGTCGGAGCGCCGTGATGGCTGGAAACAGCCTCGCTGCTGCCTAGCAATTGGAGCACTTGCTGACGCGCTTTATTCAGACTGATGCCCAGATTGTTCAGTACACGGGCCGCTACGCCTTCACCTTCACGAATGAGACCGAGCAAAATATGTTCTGTGCCCACATAGGTATGACCCAGTTTACGCGCTTCATCCATAGACAGCTCGATGACCTTTTTGGCGCGAGGAGTATAGGCAATGTTCGTCGGTTGCTCTTGACCGCGTCCAATAAGCGTCTCCACTTCATCCTGGATTTTTTCCAGTCCCAGGCCTAAACCGATCAAGGCTTTGGCTGCTATTCCTTCACCTTCACGAATGAGGCCGAGCAAAATGTGCTCTGTACCAATGTTGTTATGTCCCAATCGAACAGCTTCTTCCTGGGCCAAGGCGAGCACTTTTTGTGCACGTTCCGTAAATCTTCCAAACATCATATATCCTGCACCTCCACAGTGTGTATTTCAGATAAAACTATATATTAAAGGGTTGTGCCTAATTTTTGCCGGATCAGCTTCGCCCGGTACATATCGCGCTCACCGGTGTTCATTTTATCGCCAAAGCTCTTTTGCAGAAATCCAGGCTGCGTCATCACATTCAGTTCATTCATCGCTGCGATGGATGGACGCTCCAAAATCCCTAAATCCACGCCGAGACGTACATCGGACAGCCGCTGCGCAGCCTCCTTTGAATCCAGCACTGCTGCATATGACAAAATACCGAATGAACGCATCACCCGATCTGTAATTCGCAACATGGACTCATTCATCAGCCGTTCTCTGGCAGAACGCTCGTGCTCTATAATCTGCAGCACCACGCCATGTAGATTTTCAATAATTTCCGCTTCGGTTTGTCCTAATGTAATCTGATTAGAAATCTGAAACAAATTACCGACCGCTTCGCTGCCTTCACCATAAATGCCACGAACCGTAAGACCTACCTGTGAAACAGCGGACAATATACGATTGATTTGGTGAGTCATGACTAATGCGGGCAGATGCATCATCACCGAAGCTCTCATACCTGTGCCAACATTTGTCGGACAACTGGTCAGAAAACCTCTCCGATCATCAAATGCATAATCAACATGCGCTTCAAATGCATCATCAATAATCATAGCTCGTTCCCAAGCTTCTCTAACCTGACATCCCGGATATAAGCACTGAATACGCAGATGATCCTCTTCGTTTATCATAACACTAACCGATTCATCATCACTAATCAACACAGCACCGTTACGAGATTCGTTCGCCAGATTAGGACTAATCAAATGCTTCTCAACCAGTACCTGCTTGTCGATCTCATCCAACTCGGATATTTTCAAGGTATGGAAAGTACCAAAACGACCCAAATCATCATACTGAAGGATATCCGTCAAGCGTTGAAGCACTTCTTCCGACTGCTGATTGGTAGCAAGCATGGGAAAAGGCAGATGTTGCAAGTTACGCGCAATTCTTACCCGGCTACTAATGACAATCTCCGAATCCGCAGCATCACCACGCATCCAATCACTTAGCGGCTTTTCCGTAAATCGGATATTGGGCATCACGCATTCCCTCCTACTCTTCACAAACTTTACTCTTCAGTCATTTCCTTTTCAAGCTTTCTGATTTGATCCCTAAGCTCAGCAGCTGCCTCGAATTCTTCCTGTACAATATGCTGTTGCATCTCTTTTTTCAAATCATCAATCTGCCGTTTAACCTTCAGACGGCCTCCAGTCCGGACCGGAACTTTACCCACATGACCTGTACTGCCATGCACACGTTTGAACAGAGGGTCCAGACGACTGTCAAAATATTGATAGCACGACGGGCACCCAAAACGCCCCAGCTTACTAAACTGTGTATAGGTCATGCCACAATCCTTGCATTGCAGATTTTGTGTACCATTGTGGCCTGAGGACTGGCTCTTGGTGCTGGAGTCAAAATCCAGCATCCCCGACAATAAGCTATGAATCGAAAAACCATTGGGTGTTCCAGGGAGCATTTCCCCTTTTTCCTTCGCACATGTCTCACAAATATGAAACTCTGTCTTTTCGCCGTTCACAATTTTGGTGAAATGCAAAGTTGCCGGCCGCATATTACATTCCTGGCACAGCATAAAAGCACCTCCTTCAACGTCTGGATTTTCACAAATCCCTACATCTGAATCGTAAATCTCTATTTACTGGTTATGGCTACTGACTATTTGGTCGCCAGCAACGAGAACAGCATAGCCTTAAGCAACCTTGCCCGCAGCTGGTCACGATAGGGGAGCTTCAGCAATAAGGTGTCCCTCGATAAAGCGGCCTTCATTAAACTCGCTTCCCTTTTGCTTAGAAAATGAGCTTCCTCCAACTGATAAATCAGTCCTTCTGCCGCCGATTGGCTAATTTCCTCCCCGATGCTCTGATGAAGATGTGTGTGTATCGCATGCTGTGCAGGCAACTGAATTCGTTGAATGCGAATGTAGCCCCCACCACCACGCTTACTTTCCACCACATAGCCCTTTTCCAGCGTAAAACGGGTACTAATAACATAGTTGATTTGCGACGGCACGCAAGAAAAACGGTCAGCCAAATCATTGCGCTGAATCTCCACTAAGCCTTGGGGACTTTCAAGCAATATGTTCTTCAAATATTGTTCAATAATATCGGAAACATTGCGCATTTCATTCATCCTCCACTAACGGAAACGCAAGTATTCAAGTACATTTCACGCTCCACAGAGTCCGCCGTATATTGAACTTAACCAAACGGTAAAGTCACGAATCTAAGCTGTATCAGGACTTTTTCACCCTGCTGCATCTCTTGAAAACGTGCCGTTTAGTCTCTAGTGTGACCTATATTTGCGATAAATCATACACTTCTCTTATGTTTATAAGAGCAGCTACTGACTATCCACAAATGATTTCAATCCTGTTTAGCTTCTTTGCTGTCAAAATACTCAATACGGCCAGTCAATCAGCATCATTACCTTCTAATGGATCACACTAGGTTTAATTGACTTTGACTTTCTTTGACTATATTCACATTATAGCATATTTTTCATTTTTGCCAAGGGGTCAATACCATTTTTCGCAATCTAATTATGTTTTATACAATGTAAGAAAAAAACTCTCCCCATTCTGGAAAGAGTCCTGAAAAAAATCATTTGTATAAGCTAAACTTAAAAGTTACCTATTCTGAAGGTTACCCATCCTGCTACTCTCGTGCTACTTGTATAGACGAATCGTGCTTCCCGTCGCCAACGCCACCCATTTTCTCGAATAAAGTCTAGGCCAGGATTAGAAAAAATCCAACAAAAACGTCTGTTTTACTGGTACTACACGTTTCAATGCAGACACAGACTCACTGCGTCCTTCAATACGCCCCCACTTATATAGATCATCAGCGCGCTGATAGCCAAGCATTAGGGTCGTCAGCGATTGGATGCCAACACTCAAGTCAACTGCTATGTTGTTTTCAGAAGAACTGCTTGTATCTACTCTCTCTAAATATCCTCGTCCTTCAGAGTTTATCGTTAATGTCCATACTCCTTCATTCCATGGAGCATAATGATCTGACAAATTTAAGGTCAAGCGTGTTTCCACTCCAATTGCTTTAAAGGGATATTTTTCGACAAAAGCAGCTGCATCCACAATTCGTCCCATAAAATAAGGCAGCGTTTCCTGTTGAATTCGCGGATCATCGAGTAAAAATGGCAGATTGTCATCTGCCGGAACGTAAATAAATTTACCTTGGGTTATCATGGAATCATGATTTGCAAAATAAGTCCATAAAGCCCGACGCGCCGTTTCATTCTCATATATCAATTCATCGCAATTCAACTGCTTATCTTCAATTTTGTATAGCGCATATCCCTGAGGATTACCTGCTTCTGAGTAATAAACTGCGGTTCGGTAGTTCTCATTTAAAATCCGTTCTTGCCACCATTCCTTATCCCGTACCAGCGTGCCATTATAAGACGAAGCATACGCTTGATACACTTGGTTCAGTTCAGAAATATCTTTAATATCCCGCTTGACTATGCCTTCTGTTTTAAGCTTAGCAGGAAATTTATCAATCGGGATAACATACTTTTTGTACTCAACATACGTTTCCCATCCAAATTTACGATAGAAGGCAAAGGAGAATGGGTGCAGAAAAGAAAGGCTTTGTCCAGTAGACTTCATCTCTTTAAGCGCATGTGTCAACAAACGTGAAACCATGCCTCCACGACGCTTTTCTGGCCACGTTGCCACACCAGCAATGCCACCCATCTCAAAAACCTGACCATGTATGTATACCTGCAAAGGTAGCAAAGTCAGCTTAGCATTCAAGTCATGTCCATCGAATATGCCCCATGTTTGTTCTGGCTTGAACTTTTTCTTGGATTTCTCCAGATCCTCCGGGGACATTGTAAACTGAAAAGCATATTGGGATAATTCAATAGCAGCTTCAAATTCCTCCCGTTGTAATTGTCTGATCTCCATAGCCTTCGTCACCTCGCTCGTATACTTATGTCTCCATAAAAAAGATTGTGCACTTAGAGTGTCGCAAAGCCTTTTCTTTCTGTCAACCTTAGGAATTGATAGTAGTCGTTAAAATACACAAAAGAGGATCATGATCTCATTAAGATCATGATCCTCTTTATTTGTTGCTTGGCGGCGTCCTACTCTCCCAGGACCCTGCGGTCCAAGTACCATCGGCGCTGGAGGGCTTAACGGTCGTGTTCGGGATGGGTACGTGTGGAACCCCTCCGCTATCGCCACCAAACATGAATTTGCGAGGCAAATTCTTTTTCAGGAATCAGCATCGCCAAATGCTGTGTGTTCGCTTGTCCAGCCTAAGCTACTTGAGCTTACGCTACATCAAACTTACACCCTGAAAACTGGATCCGAAACTCCATTGCGCCTTATTCTTTAGGATAAGCCCTCGACCGATTAGTATTGGTCAGCTCCATGCATTACTGCACTTCCACCCCCAACCTATCTACCTCGTCGTCTTCAAGGGGTCTTACATACTGGGAAATCTCATCTTGAGGGGGGCTTCACGCTTAGATGCTTTCAGCGCTTATCCCTTCCGTACATAGCTACCCAGCGGTGCTCCTGGCGGAACAACTGGTACACCAGCGGTACGTCCATCCCGGTCCTCTCGTACTAAGGACAGCTCCTCTCAAATTTCCTACGCCCACGACAGATAGGGACCGAACTGTCTCACGACGTTCTGAACCCAGCTCGCGTACCGCTTTAATGGGCGAACAGCCCAACCCTTGGGACCTACTTCAGCCCCAGGATGCGATGAGCCGACATCGAGGTGCCAAACCTCCCCGTCGATGTGGACTCTTGGGGGAGATAAGCCTGTTATCCCCAGGGTAGCTTTTATCCGTTGAGCGATGGCCCTTCCATGCGGTACCACCGGATCACTAAGCCCGACTTTCGTCCCTGCTCGACTTGTAGGTCTCGCAGTCAAGCTCCCTTCTGCCTTTGCACTCTTCGAATGATTTCCAACCATTCTGAGGGAACCTTGGGGCGCCTCCGTTACTCTTTAGGAGGCGACCGCCCCAGTCAAACTGCCCACCTGACACTGTCCTCGTACCGGATCACGGTACCAAGTTAGAACCTAGATACGATCAGGGTGGTATCCCAAGGATGCCTCCCCTCAAGCTGGCGCTCAAGGTTCAACGGCTCCCACCTATCCTGTACAGATCGTACCCAAATTCAATATCAAGCTGCAGTAAAGCTCCATGGGGTCTTTCCGTCTTGTCGCGGGTAACCTGCATCTTCACAGGTATTAAAATTTCACCGGATCTCTCGTTGAGACAGCGCCCAAGTCGTTACGCCATTCGTGCGGGTCAGAATTTACCTGACAAGGAATTTCGCTACCTTAGGACCGTTATAGTTACGGCCGCCGTTTACTGGGGCTTCGGTTCATAGCTTCGCTCCGAAGAGCTTACCACTCCCCTTAACCTTCCAGCACCGGGCAGGCGTCAGCCCGTATACTTCGCCTTGCGGCTTCGCACAGACCTGTGTTTTTGCTAAACAGTCGCTTGGGCCTTTTCACTGCGGCCCCCTCGGGCTATTCACCCTACCGAGGCACCCCTTCTCCCGAAGTTACGGGGTCATTTTGCCGAGTTCCTTAACGAGAGTTCTTCCGCGCGCCTTAGAATTCTCTTCTCGCCTACCTGTGTCGGTTTGCGGTACGGGCACCTTCTCCTGGCTAGAGGCTTTTCTTGGCAGTCTGAGATCATGACCTTCGCTACTACAATTTTCGCTCCCCATCACAGCCCAGCCTTACGATGTGCGGATTTGCCTACACACCAGCCTCACTGCTTAGACGGACATCCATCAGTCCGCGTCACTACCCTACTGCGTCACCCCATCGCTCATAACGGATTACGGTGGTACAGGAATTTCCACCTGTTGTCCTTCGACTACGCCTATCGGCCTCGCCTTAGGTCCCGACTTACCCTGAGCGGACGAACCTTCCTCAGGAACCCTTAGGCTTTCGGCGGATCTGATTCTCACAGATCTTTTCGTTACTCATACCGGCATTCTCACTTGAATGCAGTCCAGCGCTCCTTCCGGTACACCTTCAACCCGCATTCAACGCTCCCCTACCCCTGATGCAAGCATCAAGCCATAGCTTCGGTGGTGTGTTTAGCCCCGTTACATTTTCGGCGCAGAGTCACTCGACCAGTGAGCTATTACGCACTCTTTCAATGGTGGCTGCTTCTAAGCCAACATCCTGGTTGTCTGTGCAACTCCACATCCTTTCCCACTTAACACACACTTGGGGACCTTAGCTGATGGTCTGGGCTGTTTCCCTTTTGACAATGGATCTTAGCACTCACTGTCTGACTCCCGGAACTAAATCTATGGCATTCGGAGTTTGACTGAGCTTGGTAACCCTTGCGGGCCCCGCACCCAATCAGTGCTCTACCTCCACGATTCTTCTTTCCGAGGCTAGCCCTAAAGCTATTTCGGGGAGAACCAGCTATCTCCGGGTTCGATTGGAATTTCTCCGCTACCCCCACCTCATCCCCGCATTTTTCAACATGCGTGGGTTCGGGCCTCCAGTGCGTGTTACCGCACCTTCACCCTGGACAGGGGTAGATCACCCGGTTTCGGGTCTACGTCCACGTACTCATTCGCCCTATTCAGACTCGCTTTCGCTGCGGCTTCAGCTCTTCACCTTAACCTTGCACGGGAACGTAACTCGCCGGTTCATTCTACAAAAGGCACGCCATCACCCCTAAATTGGGCTCTGACTTCTTGTAAGCACACGGTTTCAGGATCTATTTCACTCCCCTTCCGGGGTGCTTTTCACCTTTCCCTCACGGTACTGCTTCACTATCGGTCGCCAGGGAGTATTTAGCCTTGGCAGATGGTCCTGCCGGATTCATACGGGGTTTCACGTGCCCCGCACTACTCGGGATCCGTCTCGGAGGGAACAAGTTTTGAACTACAGGGCTTTTACCTTCTCTGGCGGGCCTTTCCAGACCTCTTCATCTAACCGGTTCCTTTGTAACTCCATGTGAGACGTCCCACAACCCCAGGGAGCTTGCTCCCTGGTTTGGGCTAATCCGCGTTCGCTCGCCGCTACTGACGGAATCACTATTGTTTTCTCTTCCTCAGGGTACTTAGATGTTTCAGTTCCCCTGGTCTGCCTCTCACTCACCTATGAATTCAGTGAGTAGTGACTGTCGATGAAGACAGCCGGGTTTCCCCATTCGGACATCCCCGGATCAAAGCTTGCTTACAGCTCCCCGAGGCCTTATCGTTGTTCGCCACGTCCTTCGTCGGCTCCTGGCGCCTAGGCATCCTCCGTGTGCTCTTTGTAGCTTAACCTAGTATTTACATCGTAAATACGATTTGCGTTGAATTTCGGTTCGACACGAATGTGTGAATGAAATTCAAGGCTGCTACCTTTATTTCACTTGTTTACACAAGATCAGCTTAAAGGAATATTCTAAAACGCAATTTCGTTT
>NZ_CP045298.1:1580000-2395000 GCF_009363115.1 Paenibacillus brasilensis
ATAGCATCTTTTCAATCCCCGCCTGAGTAAATGGATCTGCAAAGAACGCAACAATGCTTTCAGCTACAATCCCGCCCACATCCGGTAGTTCTATCAGTTCTTCCACGGTAGCGGACATGACCTTATGCAAATCACGATAATGTTCTGACAGCATACGTGTTGTCGCTTTACCGGTATTCGGAATACCCAGTGCGTAAAGGAAGGAAGCCAGATCTCTTTCTTTACTTTTCTCAAGTGCTGCTAGAAGGTTATTGGCTTTTTTCTCACCAAACCGCTCCAGCTTTACTAGATCATCATATTGGAGTGTATACAAATCCGCTGGCTCGCGTACTCCCAGTTCGTCATGCAACTGGATCGCTGTTTTATCGCTGAATGTTTCAATATCCATGGCATCACGTGATGCGAAATGGGAAATGCGGGCCACAATTTGTGGTTTGCACCCTAGCTTATTATCACAGAACAAATGGGCCCCTCGCTGCTGCAATGGAAAACCGCAGGCCGGACAATGATCGGGTACAACAATTTCCTCCCCGTCGTTCTCAGACGTTACCTTTCCCAAAATCTCGGGAATGACATCATTGGAGCGACGGATAAACACACGTGTCCCCAAAGCGAACTTCAAATTCTTGCGCTCGATATCGCCGGCATTGTTCAATGTGCAATTTTGTACAGTGACTCCCGCCAACTCCACCGGCTCCACCCTTGCCAGCGGTGTGATTTTACCAGTTCGACCTACATTCCACTCGACCGAGTTGAGCACCGTGGTGGTTTCCTCTGCTTCGAATTTATATGCCACTGCCCAACGCGGAAATTTATCGGTATATCCAAGTGCCTCGCGTGTACGCATATCTGTAATTTTCAATACAGCCCCGTCAATGAGATAATCTAAACGGGCACGAGATTCTTCAATCTCAGCCAGTTGCTCCATCGCATCATCAAAATTATCAAAGTAAGTTAGATATGGGTTCACCTTAAAGTGATTGTCACGCAGGAAAGCCATCATCTCCTGGTGGCTATCAAACTGGATACGGTCTGCAAATCCCACATTGTAGAAAAACGCATTCAGTCGCCGCTCTGCGGTCACTTTGGGATTTAAATTACGCAAAGCGCCAGCTGCGGCATTACGTGCGTTTTTGAGAGGGTCCACAGCGGTCTCATTATATTTCGCCAGCACAGACAGATTCATTATGCCTTCTCCCTGCACTTCAATGGTTCCATCCTGAAAAGGAATCGTAAGCGGCACGGATTTAATGGTTTTTACCTGTGCCAGTATCCCTTCACCCACAACGCCATTGCCACGGGTAGAAGCCTGCACCAGCTTTCCATCCGTATAAGTCAGATTCAGTGTTAGTCCATCGAATTTAAGCTCTATCGCATAGCTCGGAGAAGGCAGAGGCTGCTCCGGGTTCTTGGTATTGTAATCATTGACCAGCTTAACGACACGCGCGTTCCATGCACGCAGCTGCTCCATATTCTGTGCTTTATCCAGGCTCCATAACGGGGCCAGATGACGATGCGGCGTGAATCCCTTAAGCAATTCCCCACCCACGCGCTGTGTTGGCGAATCTGGCAACACCAATCCGCTCGCCTGTTCAAGCGCTACCAGCTCGTCATAAAGCACATCATATTCTTTGTCGCTGACCATGGGCTCATCCAGTGTGTAATAATGATAGTTATATGTGTTTAGCTCAGCAACAAGCTGCTCCATCCTGTGCATTGGGTTCATGCAGGCGTATCCCTCCGGGAACTTCATCAGGGCAGAAGCCTAGGCCATTCTGCCGCTGTGAGGCTCGAGATTTATTGATATTAAGATCTATTCTACTTTTGTGATAGGTGCAAAGCCAGCCAGCAGTCGTTTAACCCCAACCGGAGCCGGGAAGGCGATCTGAAGCTCCATATCATTGCCCGTTCCTTTGACAGCCACAATGGTTCCCACTCCCCACTTGCCATGCTGTACCTTGTCTCCAGCAGCAAAAATAGAAGGCCCCCCTGTCGAAGCTGCCGGGGAAGGCTTGGGCGATGAAGATGTCGTTACGGTAACACGCGACGACGCGGAGGCAGTCGAGCCACTACGACTCATCGAATCAAAGGAACGCTCTCCTCCAAAGTTACTACCACTACTTTTACCCAGTCCACGCCCGCCATAAGAGCCACCTATATTGCCTGAACGACGGTAGCGATCCTGTTTGATGATTGTATCCTCTTTTAACTCGTCCGGAATTTCTTCCAGAAAGCGCGACGGCGGATTAGCAGTGGTACGACCAAACAGAGTACGCATTTGTGCGCATGTAAGGAACAGTTGCTCCTCTGCACGGGTAATGCCGACATACGCCAATCTGCGTTCTTCCTCAAGCTCTTCATTATCCAAGAAAGCCCTGCTGTGAGGAAATACTCCCTCCTCCATGCCGACAATAAATACAATTGGAAACTCCAAACCTTTTGCACTGTGCATGGTCATCAATACAACGGCATCACTTTGCTCGTCTTCATCGTCATTCATGGAATCGATATCTGCGATAAGAGCAAGGTCGGTCAGGAAGGAGACCAGCGATTTGTCCTCCGCACCTTTCTCAAACTCCATTGTTACCGACAGAAACTCATCAATATTTTCCAGACGCGAGCGTGATTCGAGAGTATTCTCGTTTTGCAGCTCCAGCCGGTACTGGGTGGTTTCCAGCATTTTTTCAGTTAACTCCGTGACCGACAGATAGTCCACCATCCGACTTAAACCTTCGATCATATCGTAAAACTCGACCAGCGCATTGCGGGTACGTCCAGCAAAGCCCAAATCATCTACCACTTGCAGCACGCGGAAGATCGAAACTCCACGCTCGGCTGCGGCTGCCTGCAATTTACCAACTGTCGTGTCTCCGATGCTTCGTTTTGGCACGTTAATGATACGCATCAAGCTGATATCGTCGTCAGGATTGGAAAGCAGACGCAGATAGGCCAGCAAGTCCTTGATCTCTTTACGATCATAGAACTTGATCCCGCCCACGATCTGGTACGGTATGTCCGATTTGATCAAAATTTCCTCGACGACCCGAGACTGGGCATTCGTACGGTACAAAATGGCATGATGGCTATAGGTTTTTCCCGCTTTAATATTCTTATGAATTTCCGAGGCGATAAAGTAGCCCTCATCATGCTCCGAGTCAGCACGGTAAACTTTAATCTTGGCTCCGCCTTCTTTGTCGGTCCATAGCTTTTTCGGCTTGCGGCCTGTATTTTGCGCAATCACCTCGTTCGCTGCGTTCAGTATGTTCGAGGTTGACCGATAGTTCTGCTCTAGCAAAATAGTACGCGCTTCCGGATAGTCCTCTTCAAAGTTCAAAATATTGCTGATATCCGCGCCCCGCCATCGGTAGATGGATTGGTCGCTGTCACCTACTACGCAAATACGATGATGCTTATCAGCCAGCATTTTGCACAGCATGTACTGCGCACGGTTTGTATCCTGATATTCATCGACATGAATGTATTGAAATTTCTTTTGATAGAAATCCAGCACTTCAGGTACTTCTTTAAAGAGCTGAATCGTTGCCATGATCAAATCATCAAAATCAAGAGAGTTGTTACTTTTGAGCCGTTGTTGGTACTTGGTATATACCTTCGCCACAATTCCCTCAAAATAATCGCCAATCTTGCGCTCATACATTTCAGGAGTGACCAGTTCATTTTTAGCCGTACTCATCATGGATTGAACTGCTTTGGGTTCAAACTTTTTGGTATCTATGTTCAGATCCTTCATGCAGCTGCGAATGACCGACAATTGATCTGTCGAATCCAAAATGCTGAAATTGGAGGTGAATCCGATCCGCTCGATATCGCGGCGTAAAATACGCACACACATCGAGTGGAAAGTGGATACCCACACATCTCTTCCCTGCGGGCCAATCAGCTTGGATACGCGATCCTGCATCTCACGCGCTGCTTTGTTCGTAAAGGTAATCGCCAAAATCCCCCATGGAGCCGTCTTGCGGGTCGCAATGAGGTAGGCTATTCGGTGCGTGAGTACCCGTGTCTTGCCACTGCCTGCGCCAGCCATAATCAGCAGCGGACCATCTACCATTTCTACGGCCTGACGCTGAGGAGGGTTTAGGCGGGCTACAGCCTCGTGTATATCTATTGATTGCATGCGTGCATGCTCCTTTCTCCGAGCTTCCATAAAATAAACATTCTATACTTTCAATTTCACAGCTACCGTCTCCAGCGCTTTCGCCAAGTCACGGTAAATGATGTTCCCTACTACAATGGTGTCACAAACGGCAGCCGCTTGTAACGCGGTAGATTTATCCACGATGCCTCCTCCGTATAGGACACGAGAGCGTTCTGTGCTGCGGTGTATTTTTTGTACCAACTCCATATCTCCAAAGGTACCGCTATATTCCACATATACAATCGGCAGATGCATGAGCTTATCAGCAATCTGCGCATAGGAGACAGCCGATGAAGCACTCAGCGAAGCATCGGCTCCGGTAAGCTTAGCGACCGTAGAATCACCGTTCAAAACAATATATCCTTCTGTCACAAGCGAATCCCACGGAATCATATAACCAAACTGCTCAATTGCGCGCTGATGCTGCCCTAAGATCCAATCACGATCCTTGGTATTCAGTACCATAGGAATCATATATAGATCAAATCCTGGCACGACAGCCTCCAGATCGGACACCTCAAGTACACATGGCACCTCATAACGCCGAACCCGCGACAGTAAGTCCACCGTATTTTCATAGGTAATGCCTGATGAACCTCCTACCATAATGGCGTCCGTACCAGACATACACACGGCATCCAGCGCCTTATCGTCCAGCTCCTTGTCAGGATCAAGCTTAAAAACATGTCTCCATGATTGAATTGAATCCGCCAACACACATTCCTCCAGCATCCTTTGCTTTTGTTATGATCCAGATGAACCGAATTCGATATCCAAAAGCGTTCTATGCTAAGTCTATGACAGTGCTCAAAAGGTGTCAATGTTCGTATTAGATGGGAACACTCCGTTCATGCATTTCAGGGCTGTAACACGTACAACCAACTGCGTTTACTTAGTTCTTTCTCCGTTAAAAAATCAGTATAGAATCCACGTACACCCATCTGTTCGTACTCCGCGGCTGCCTTCAATTCATTAATGGTATTCACGTAGCATACTGCCCCCGCCTGACGCAAGCTTTCCACTAGAGGACCACTCACCCGATTTTCTGGTAAAGTCACTGCTGTTATATCGTGTTTTTGCACAAATCGAATGATCTGGTCATCCGTATCTTCCGTGGCATAAAGCGTATAAATAATGGATGTATAGGGATAAATACTTCGTAGTGTTCGCAGCATTTCTTCATTGTAAATTTGAGGGACAATTCGAGATAGTAGGTTAGGATTTTTCTCCTGTGCCTGCCGGGTCAGCTGTACGAATAGCTGTTTTATTTGAGCAGGGTCCTGCTCCTTCGTATCCGTCACGACATAGGTATCTGGATATAATTCCAATAAGTCCAATACGTCCTTCCAGTCCACCGGGGTATAGGAGCCGTGTATGGGGGTGTCCTTGAACTGCTCGTAGCTCCAAGGCTTTCCCCCTTGCTCTGTAGCAACTGCGTGATCCTGCTGCAATTGCTCTGTAAAAGATTCTGTCCATTCATGGCGCGCCACCAAATGCCCATCCGAAGTAAGCATCAGGTCGATCTCAAATACGCGGCTGCCTTTTTTATAATTTTCCACAAATGCTTCACGCGCATTGGTATAAGCCAAACCATCGACGGCTCCCATGGCATGAGAAATCACATGGTGAGTGGTAAAGCCGGCATGTTCCTCTGTAGATTTTCCTTTGTAAGCCAATAAAAACGTGCCGATCAACATTAAAAGAATGACCGCAGCAATCAGTCGTTTCATAGGATGTCACATCCTTTTCGTACAGGTCAATACCCTGCATACACCTACTCAAAACAATTTCCAGACACAAAAACACCCTCCGGCTGAACCGAAGGGTGACTCTGGATTAATACGCGTTTTTGAAGCCGTTGCGAATCGTGCGGAAAATAATTTTAATATCGAATAAGAGCGACCAATTCTCAATGTAGAAAATGTCATGCTTGATCCGTTCCTCAATGGACGTATCCCCACGCAACCCATTGCTCTGTGCCCAGCCTGTAATTCCAGGACGAACATGATGCTTTACCATATATTTTGGAATTTCCTCACGGAACTGATCCACATAATATGGTCGTTCTGGACGGGGACCAACGACACTCATATCTCCCAGCAGCACGTTAAAAAACTGTGGCAGCTCGTCAATGCTCGTTTTTCGAATGAAGGAACCAAAACGCGTGCGCCGTGGATCATTAGCAGTCGTCCACCCTGTATCTTCAGTCCCAGGCGGCAGCACCTTCATGGAGCGGAATTTGTACATTCGGAAGGTACGACGATTCAAACCTACGCGCTCCTGCTTAAAAATGATGGGACCTCTTGATGTGACCTTCACACCAATCGCCACTGCCAGCATAATCGGAGAGGTCAGAACAATAGCGAATAAAGAGAATAAAATATCGAACAGACGCTTAAATAATCGGTTCCCCGCCACATCCAGCGGAATATCCCGTACATTGATCATTGGCATGCCTGCAAAGTTATCAAAATAAGGCCGAGCAGGCAAATAGTCGAAAAAGTCGGGAATAATCAGTGTGCGTACTCCGGCCTTTTCACACATGTTGATAATTTTAGGGTACTTGTCATGGGCATCCAGCGGTAGAGCCAGAATAACCTCGTCAATCATCAGGCGCGACAGCGTTGCCTCCAATTGATCTAATCCTCCAAGAATCGGGCGGAAATGAGCTTCTTCCTCTTCACTCCAGTGACGTTTATCATCCAGAAATCCCACCACTTCATATCCCAAATCAGGATACTGTCCAAGATTATGATAAAACCGTTGGCCCAGAGAGCCTGCTCCGAGAATGAGCATGAATTGCTTATTGTACCCTTTTTGCCGGAGCACTTTAAGAATCTGCTTCAAAAAATATCGGTAAAACAAAATCAGCAGCACATTTCCAACCATATAGATCGCTAGATAGGAACGCGAAATATCGATTTGCTTTACGAAAAACATGACACTCAGTAATACAAACAGACCAACAATATGGATCTGGGTGACGCGAAATACGTCGTCTGCAAATCGCTTTTTGCGTTTGGGCGAATAGAGCGAGAACAACATACCCAGCACCACGGCAATCAGACCGTAGATTAAACTCCAGCCTCCATAGACTTGAATAGGAAGCGGCTCTTGATAGGTAATCCATTCACTTTCAAACTTAAAAAACCAAGCAATCAAGAAAGATAACTGAATGACAGCGAAATCCGCCACAATATACAATTGGGTTAAAAAACGTTGATTTCTGCGTATCATGCTTTCACCTCAGTACGAGATTGTTCTCCGCTGTCCGGTTTGGCCGGTGCAGACAGTTTATTTTTCAAAAAGGCTATTCCAAATTTCACCGTAATCCCCGCGTAGACAGCCATGTTGGTGATCCAGCTGTACTGCTGTTTGTAATGCTTGCGGTGAAATACCCACATAGCTCTATGAAACTCATAAATAATTTTCAAAGGACGACGGCGAGCACTTCCCCCTTTGATATGAACAATATATGTGCGCGGGTAGTAGTAAATGCCCCATCCTGCTTGCTTAATCCGGTAACACCAATCAATGTCCTCACCATACATAAAAAAGGTTTCGTCCAGGCCGCCGACCTGCTCAATGGTCTCGCGACGCACCAGCATAAAGGCTCCAACCAGTACATCTACAGGGTACTCATCATCCGGGCTTAGATGCCCAAGCTGATATTGATTGTACTTTGGATTATCCGGGTAACGCTTCGACCAGCCGAAAGCGTAGTAAAAAGACGCAGACGGTGTTGGAAACCCACGTTTACATGCCTTGTCTAGTGAACCGTCCGGCAAGATGACCTTGCAACCTGCTGCTCCCATGTCCGGGTGCGTATCCATAAATTGAATCATCGTATCCAGTGTGTCAGGCTGCACCAGCGTATCGGAATTCAAAAGCAATACATAGCGCCCGCTAGCCACTTCCATTCCCTGATTGTTTGCCTTGGCAAAACCTGTATTATCCTCATTAGCTATCAGCATGATCTCCGGGTATGCAGCACGAATAGCCTCAACAGACCCGTCACTGGAATGATTGTCGATGACAATCACTTCATATCGATATTGCGTCTTTGATGCATACACCGACTGCAAACAATCCAGCGTCAATCGACACGTGTTATAGTTGACGACCAGTATGCTTACATCCATATTTAAAACGCTCCTGACAAATTCAGTAATCTATTCTACTATCGACTATTATAGCATACCCCGCAGACCATAGGGTGCAAAAAAGCACATAACTTGTAACCTTACACAGTTGAGGTCTAAAAATCATCGTGGTAAGATATACATGGAAAAAGGGCTGATGCCAGCCAGCCCCTGCGCAACCGACGCTCCAAGAGCGGGCGGTTTTGGAACAATCAGGCCGAAAATAGACCCTTCCTTGCGGGGGCGGTCTATTTTCGTTTGTTAAACTCTAACAGTGTGACGATTAACGCCCCGAACGTCAGCATTAAACTGAGCGCCTCAAACACTGTCACAGGCTTCACCCCCCTCCTCGGGAGAGTTAGCCGACCGCCCTTGCCAGCTCTATCGGTTGCACGTTTCAATTATACTATATTTTTCCATAAAGGAACATTTATTCGATAATGTTTTGTTGAATTCAATATTTTATTGAGCTTTTGGTTTATTTTGATGGTGACGAAGGGCAATCTTCTTTCTAAGTTGCCTCCTTTTTCCTCTAAGCTCGGGCAGTTCTTTGAAAAAAGTCTTCCAAGCTACAAGCACTTTTGGCTCTCTGAAAAGAAAATACAGATTACTAGCTACCTCATACGATAGGAAAGAAATAATATTTCTCATCCAGTAAGAGAAAGTATCATTTTTATACATCATCTTATAACGATTAATATATGAAAGCCTTCGTAGAAACAAAGGTTGGGATGTGCGGCCCGTTTCCTTCCAACCTCGTTCATGGTAAGCTATGGCCGCAGCATCATAATATGCCTCCCAGCCGAGCAAGGCTGCTCGCCATGCCACATCCACATCTTCTTTGTATGCAAAAAAGCTCCCATCATAAAACTCTCCATTTAGAGTGATATCGTTAATCATCCGCCTTGAATACATCGCGGCTGCGCCAGAAACACCAAATACCTTTCCTGACTCTGACCACTGAACTGAAGGCTCACCTGCTCCTCGATCAAAGGCTCTTCTAACTGAATTCATAACAATACCCGTACTATCGATCGTCTCCCGGTTCGTCTTACGTAGTAATTGACCTGTAGCGCTGCCTATGCACTGACTATGCTCCATCACTGCAACCAGGCGCTCAATGTAATCAGGTTCTATAGTAACATCTGGGTTGAGTACTAGCACATAGTCTGTATCGTTCAACGCTATAGCTTGATTATGACCAGGAGCAAAACCGACATTTTGGGCATTAGAGACGAACTTGAGTTTTGTACCAAACAAATGAGCTATTTCTTTAACTTGTTCTCCCGTCTGATCCTTAGATTGATTATCTATGATAACTACTTCTTGTGGAGGAAAGCTTTGCTTGCTGACAGCCTTTAAGCACTCTCTGATATCTTTTTCACTGTTATACGTTACAATATGAACACTTACAGATTTAATCATAGATTACAAGTTCCTCGTTTATGAATTTTGACCTACTTACCCTAATTGTTCTTATACCTATCATAGTGCAAAACTGTATAGTTTCAAATGATATTTGCAGTCTATAGATTATTATGTACACTAATAGACGCAGCAAGATGGGAAATGTTTCAATAAAATAAAAAAGCCGAGTATAAACCCGACTTTTTCAGAAAATTATTGATACAAAATATATTTGAAATCAAGCCCATTTGAGCTTTTATAGGCACAGTAAAATAATACTTTATGATTGACCGCTATATTCCTGCAAAAAATCCTGTAGTCCTTCACGCCAATCGCGCAAATCATTCAGCCCATTGGTTCGAATCGCAATATGCTCCATAACGGAATTACGAGGGCGTGCTGCAGGTCTGGGAAATTGTTCCGTACTACATGGCTCCAAGGTGGCTGTGATTTTAGCACCTAAAAGTTCTACCGCATCCTGAAAAATTGCTTGCGTAAACTCATACCAGGTGCACGAACCGCCATTGGACGCATGATATACGCCATACATATCAGTTTGGACCAATTCCGCCAAAAAACTAGCCAAATCCACCGTATAAGTAGGTGAGCCCTTCTGATCATTCACGACCTGAAGGTGCGGCTTTTCCTGTCCAAGCTTCAGCATCGTTTTAACAAAATTGTTTCCGTGCAATCCATACACCCAAGAAGTGCGAACAATAAAATACCTGGAGGAAAGTGTTTGGGCCAATATCTCTCCGGCCCGCTTGGACTTCCCGTAAATACTCTGCGGATTCGTATTGTCATACTCATGATATGGTTGCTCCGCAGTTCCATCGAACACGTAATCCGTGCTGATATACACCAGCTTGGCTCCTGCTTTTTCCGCAGCCAGCGCCATATTGCGTGTTCCTGTCGCATTGACCTGATAGGCCCTATCAATATCGGACTCCGCTGCATCCACTGCTGTATACGCTGCACAATGGATGACAGTGTCAGGTTGATACTCCCCCACGATCTTTACGGCCTGCTCCAAATCCGTTATATCCAGCTGTTCCCGATTGTATCCAAGGACGTCATGCCCTTGAGCCTGAAAAACATTCACTACATCTTTGCCAAGTTGACCGGATGCTCCAGTAACCAGCACCTTCATCTTACGCATCCCCCAAACGGGAACTGTACTGCTTAGCATAATATTGCTGGTATTCTCCGGATTGAATACGAGTCCACCATTCTTTGTTGTCCAAGTACCAACGGATCGTTTCTTTAATGCCTGTTTCAAAAGAGTGCTTTGGCTTCCAGCCCAATTCAATCATGGTCTTGGTTGGATCAATACCGTAACGGCGGTCATGACCTGGACGATCCTGTACATAGGAAATTAAGGATTCTGGTTTGCCCAGCTCCTCCAATACCGTTTTGACAATATGCACATTCGTCCGCTCATTATTCCCACCGATATTGTATACCTCACCAAGCTTCCCTTGATGAATGACCAGATCAATTGCACTACAATGATCCTCGACGTACAACCAATCACGGATGTTCAAGCCATCCCCGTATACTGGCAGCTGCTGATCGCTCAACGCACGCGAGATCATCAGTGGAATCAGCTTTTCCGGGAACTGGTACGGACCATAGTTGTTGGAACAACGCGTGATATTCACAGGTAGACCAAAGGTTTCATGGTATGCACGCACCAGCAGATCGCCGCCTGCCTTGGATGCAGAGTAAGGGCTATTCGGCTGCAGCGGAGTTTCCTCCGTAAACAAGCCTGTTTCACCCAGAGATCCGTACACCTCATCTGTCGATACCTGTACAAACTTGGTCACATTATACTTCTTAGCTGCGTCCAACAGCACCTGTGTACCGAGGACGTTCGTTTTCACAAACACTTCAGGCTCTAAAATACTCCGATCGACATGCGACTCTGCCGCAAAATTCACCACCACATCAATTCCCTGCTGCATCAATTGGTCTATCGCTTGAGCGTCAGTAATATCTGCTCTGACAAAGGTATGTTTAGGGTGATTTTCAATGGATTTTAAATTTTCCAGGTTACCTGCATACGTAAGCGCATCTACATTCACAATTTCGTAATCTGGATGCTGTTTTAACATATACAATACAAAGTTACTGCCAATAAATCCGGCACCGCCGGTGACAAGAAGTTTCATACAGACCTCCTAAAAACGCGCTTTAACACATATATCTATACTTTCGAAAACAGAGTGAAATTAACTTGTAACTTATTATTTTTTGAGCCAAATGCTGATTATCCCTCTAATTAAAGTTAATATCTGCATCGGCCAGTGTCGGATGCTTCTGATCCTTCGCTGAGAGAATAACATGAGAGGTCGGCCAATCAATACCGAGTTCAGGATCATTCCACAGGATGCCACGATCATTTTCAGGTGAATAATACTCGTCTACCTTATATAGCACCTGTGTATTAGGAACAAGAGTACAAAAACCATGGGCAAAACCCTTAGGCACCAGCAACTGTCGTCTGTTATGTTCACTTAAGATCATCCCAACCCACTGACCGAATGTCGGGGAGCTTTTTCGAATATCCAAAATAACATCGTAGATAGCTCCAGAAATCACACGAACGAGTTTGGTCTGTGCTTTAGGATTAAGCTGGTAATGCAATCCACGTATAACCCCCGCCTCTGCCGAAAGGGATTGATTATCCTGAATAAAAGCATAGTTGATTCCGTGCTGCTTCATGATTTGTTCATTATAACTTTCCATAAAAAAACCACGGTGATCACCATGAACAATTGGTTCTATTATACTGGCGCCTGTTAATCTTAGAGGTATTACCTGCATGCTATACGTCCTTTCCCTCAATACTTTACAACCTTATCTCACCAAATTCTTCGCCGAATTTAATGCTTTTCGCCAGTTCATTTGCTCTTGCAAGTGAAGCATGTGTTCCTGCATCCGTCCACCAACCCTGAAGAATATCATAAGTCAATGTGCCACTAGCAATATATGCATTATTTACATCCGTGATTTCTAATTCTCCACGTGTCGAGGGTTTTAGGGTTTTAATGATATCAAACACATAGTGGTCAAACATGTAAATACCAGTAACTGCATAATCGCTTTTAGGTACCTGAGGTTTTTCTTCTATAGACATAATACGTTGATTCTGAATTTCTGCTACACCAAATCGCTGTGGATCATGAACCTGTTGTAATAATAATTTAGCGCCAGTATTTTGTTTACGAAAATTTTGCACAAACGGAGTAATGTCATCTTCAAACACATTGTCCCCCAAAATGACAACCATCCGATCCGTACCAACAAAATGTTCCGCCAAATTTAGCGCCTGGGCGATACCTCCCGCTTCGTCTTGCACCTTATATGTAAAGGTTACTCCCATATCATGGCCGCTTCCGAGCAGATTCACAACATCACCCATGTGCTCTTTCCCTGTTACAATAAGAATATCCATAATCTCAGCTTTTTTTAGTTTGTGAATGGCATGAAAAATCATAGGATACTTTCCGACAGGAAGCAAATGCTTATTGGTTACCTTGGTTAAAGGAAAAAGACGAGAACCAGTCCCGCCTGCAAGAATTATACCTTTCATGTTAACACCTCTCTACTTAAATGAAATTCTTTTGTTCCCTACATACCCCAAAATAGTATATAAACCTGAGGAGAGCAGTATAGATAAATTATTGTATACTGTTCTATTTAGAGTAAAATTAGCACCTTCAAATATTAAAATTAGCAAGTAACCTAAGTAATAAGCAATACAATAAGATATTACACTCACAGCTATGAATTTTATAGAACTCTTTAGAATAGATACATCTGATTTAAATGTAAATCTCCTGTTCAATATAAAACTGCTTATCATGCCTATAGCATTACCAATACTAGTTGAAATCCAATAATTCAATGAAAATACATTATATAACAAATAAATTGCCGATAACCCAATAAGAGTATTAATAACCCCCACTAAAAGATACCTTGTAAAGCTATTGTTAAATATCATCTTTTGTAGATGCAACCCCTCTATCAGAATAAATTGACTCTGTACAAAAAAGATTATCATTGAAATTAATTTCTTCTTTAACTATATAGAGAGGTCTTCTTTTAGTTTCGTTATAAATACGACCTACATATTCCCCAATAATGCCAAGAGTTATTAACTGGACGCCTCCAAAAAACAAAATTGCTACCATCAAAGAAGGATACCCAGGCACTGTCTCAATACCTAAAAGCGTTCTAATAATTAGAAAACCCGCATACAAAAGTGATAAGATTGATATAGTAAAGCCTAAATACATTGCGACTTGGAGAGGAGCAAAGCTAAAAGAGGTGATTCCCTCAATAGCGAAGTTCCAAAGCTTCCAATAATTAAAACTGGTTTTACCAGCATATCTAGGTTCTCTATTATATTCAATACTCGTCTGTCTAAAGCCTACCCAACTAAATAATCCTTTCATAAAACGATGGTGTTCTGGTAAGAGATTTATCGCATCGACAACTTGTCGTGACATTAGGCGAAAGTCTCCTGTGTCAGCCGGTATGTCCACTCGGGTAATTTTTTTCATAAACCTGTAGAACAGGTGAGCCGTTGTTTTTTTTAAGAATGTTTCACCATCCCTTTTCAGTCTAGTAGCATATACTACATCATACCCTTCACTCCATTTTTTGACCATTTCAGGAATAACTTCAGGAGGATCTTGAAGATCTGCATCTATTGGGACTACTACATCACCTTTAGAATATTTTAGCCCCGCGGACATTGCAATTTCTTTACCAAAATTCCTAGACAATTCGATAACTTTAACATGATGATCATTTTTTGCGAGCAACTTCAATTTTTCTAAAGTTCTATCTTTACTACCATCGTTAATACAAACTATTTCGTAGTTATAGTTATTCAAGTTCATAACTTGAGAAATCTTATTATAAAATAAATCGATATTATCTTCTTCATTATACATTGGAACTATTAATGAAATTGTTAGTTGATTCATAGTAATCTCCTTAAAATCAATCTATTAATCATCTGTACACTATAACAAGTAATCTCCGTTACATAATAGACTAAAAACAAAAATCCTCCAATGGGGATTCCAGACATCCACCTGTCTAAATCCATTGGAAGGATTTTTATATGAATAAATAATGTATAAAATAGCTTATAAGAAGATCCCGTGATAATGACCTTCCTCCTCAAGGGTACCTCTAGTCCACAGGACTGCAGTTACCTCCATTTTAAACATAAAACATATATACGCCTTTTTTACCACACTTCATACAAGCAGCGTTTAAAAATAATTTGTTTACCTAATAGTTTCATAAAAAATATTTATATATTCTACAGGCTCCATGTAACAAAATATAAGCTCCTAATATAAAGCTATATAGGCTGTATCGCCTTTAATAACAACTTGATTATCCTCATAACTGTTCCAGTCATGTTCTAGAAAATACTGATTATATATCTTTTTATCCATCTCAACCATTTCAAATTCTCTTCCAGTTACTGCTGATAAAAGCGGCAATGCGGCCCAGTCAATACTTAACGCTCTTGAATGAACATCATAACTATTAGATGTGACATAGGACCAGGTTGGATTAGTATCGTTAACTAATGCAATCTTAGTAACCCTTTTATTTGATAGAGTTTCATAACGTTCAATCTTATTATACATTTGTTGGGCTATCGCCTTATCAAGAGCATTGGTAATATTGTTATTAACCCCTATATTTTGTATGCCTAGAAAACTAAGACAAATAAAAATAACGATATAAGCTATACATAAATATGATCTCTTTGAGTTTGAGTTGTAATTAAGAAAAACAAAAAACATGCCTAATATTGATGGAAACGCCATGAATACAACTATCCCTCTTGGCGTTAAAAATCCATCATTAGCAATAGCAAAAGGAGCAACAATTAAAAGAAAAGTTAAAAAAATCAAACTTACTAGAAACAAGAAAATGCCTTTAGTTTTATATTTCTTTAAATCCTTAAAAATAATAAATGACAAGGAAACTAATAATAATATAAAAATAATAATAAATATAAATTGTGGAAGTAATTTATCACTATCAACCCAAAGCAATTTTTGAGCTTTAATAATACTCCAAATATTTGAGAATACTTTATCCAGGGAAAAATCGGTTCTATGTCTAGTACTCAGTCTTTCTAACAAGCTATTCGCTAAAATAGCCACAGTATAGATAAAAATAATCATAATACTTCGCGAAAAAACATTTGTCATAGATTCCTTCCAATTTTTCAAAAAGAAAAGTAAAATAGCTAGCATGACATAATATGGACCTATACCTTGATAGAAACATAAAGTTGCGAATATCAAGATGAAAGAAATCATTATTTTCTTCATGCCTAAATCGCCTGATACAATTGTGTTTACAGCAATCACACACAAAAGTGTTCCAATGGAATAACATAATATAACTTCTGGAAAAATAAAAAGAGTAGCCATAAAAACATTATTAAATAAAGTAACTGAAGCAAGGAATAAGGTCAGAATCGATATATTAGTCCAATCTGACTTTATAGTTAACAAAGTTCTCAGAAAAAAATAATGTGATATAGAAAAAAACACAATTGATAAGAAAGTAAATATTGACTGGTTGTTAGCCATACTAACATTAAAATAACCCAGAATATTCAAAAAAGAAAATGTTAGTACCCTTCCTGCTCTAAATATGTCTTGCTCTATGACTGGCTTGGTATAAACATAAGTGTCAACTGCATAATGTGGGATTATGAAAATACCATAGAAAAGAAGGCAAGTAAAAAAACAACCTATAAAAAGTAAAACATTATGCTTTTGATTTTGAACAACATTGATCATTATGTCTATTAATCCTCCATATTTTTACATAAGATCCACAACTATTTGCCAAATAAAATATTCCTTATTTTACTAAATAATATTCCAGTTCTAGACTTATCCATAAACCTTTGATATTTGCTAATAATTTTCCAAGTTCTCATACTATAAATTCTCTGCAATTCCAAAGAGGCCGCTCCTTCTATAAGATTACTCTTTTCATTTTCTTGTACGCTAGTTGATATATTGAATTTTGAATTGAAATTAACTCTTTCATTCCAAATCCATTCCAAATCTGCCTCGCGTTGTAAAAATTCACAATATAAAGTAATATAATCATCAATTAAATTTGGAATTTTTTCAATGGCCTTAACTAAATCATTATCAAGCGTTCCCTTATCTGAGATAAGCTTTAACAGTTCCTCCTCTAGTTTTTGTATTAATAATTTTTTATCAAATTTTTCAGCAATTTTCCTCCGACAATTCTCACTTTTTTTCTGATAAGCTTCTGAATCATTCAATAAGTCCACGATTGCAATCACATACTGATCGATTTCATTTTGACTATATTCTTTACTAACCTCTATATCAATAAATTGTGTCCTTTCCTGTAAAAAAGGAAGGATTCTCCCAACTTCATCGTCAATAAGTTCTTTTTGTCCGCCTACATCTGAACTAATAACAGGCACTCCCATAGCCAATGACTCATATGCGGTTAATGCAAGTCCTTCCCTAATTGAACATATCAAAGTCAGATCGCTGTCCCTATAAAAGGGCTTCATATCGTTTTGCCTTCCTAAAAGATAAACATGATCTCCAAGCTTTTCATTTTCGATTTTATGCTTAATTTCCTCTAATTGAGGACCATCACCAACAACAAAGAATGCGATATTAGGAATTCTCTTTATAACTTCTTTCGCTATAGCAATCATTAAAAATGGTCTTTTTTGCTCAGCTATTCTACACGGAAATAACACAACAGGACGTTCAGATCTAATTCCTAGCTTTTCTTTAACTGAGAATTTGCGATATTTCTCAGGGTTATACTCATCCATGTCTACACCAATATACAAAGTTTCTACATCGCTTTGTTTCCTGTTAAATGTTTTTATCATCAGTTCCCTTAGATGATCATTACATACATAAGTCTTATCAATTATATCACTAACTACAGCAGAGGTTCTTGCATAACCACCAGCTCTCCATCCCATTTCTTCCATGTGTACATAATCTATAATTTTAAGCTGCGGAAACTCTTTTTTTAACCATGGAATTAAATAGTAACCATAGTAGCTATTTGAAACCATTGCAATATCTATTTTTCTAGTTTTTATAAAATAATGGATAAACGCACTCCAATCCTTAACATCAAGAAATGTAGTTAAGTCAAAAATATCATTTGTATGTTCTTCAAATCTTTGTCTCCAAGTTGAATCACCGGGATTTGTTGTAATTACCGACACTTCAAACTTATCTTTATTCAAACGAGATACAACATCTAGATTAAAAAGGTCAGCTCCCCCCATAACCATATGAGGCAAAATCATCAGCATTTTCGTTTTATTATTCAAATCAAGATCATTTCTAGACCATTCCCATTTTTGAGGCTTTTCAAAATTGACTCCCCTGAATCTTGGAAACTCAATAGCCTGAACATCGCTATCCACATTTTTCCCTAATTTTTTTATAATCCTCATGGCATTTTCATGCTTCTCTACATTTCTGCTAGTATTCGCTAAACCGCCTGTGTCAGTTTTTCGGTACCAGAAACCATACCAACCCATGTGTACTGGATATTTACCTTTTGAAAGTAATTTAAGCCAAAAAGCCCAGTCCTCGTAGTGCAGACTTTCTGTAACGTCATATCCTCCAACTTCGAGGAAATCTTTTTTTCTGATTCCTGCTGTACATGTAAGCAAATTCTCAGTTTTCATTTGCTGAGCATTAAAATTTTTCTTCCAAAGATATTCTTGGTTGCCAAATCCTAAGCTGTCACTATATGTCCAACTAGCTTGAGGATTACAATAAAGAGACCAATATACACACTCAATGTAAGTAGGATCGAGTAGGTCATCAGCATCAAGAGGTATAATTATTTCAGTAGAGGACAATTCGACAGCTTTATTGCGCGCAGCAGATGGCCCACCATTATCCTGATGATGTAATATAATTCTACTATCGCTGTCAGCAAGTACACCAAGCTTCTCAACATCCATTTTGTTGTTACTTCCATCATTCACAATAATCCATTCGAAATAGGGGAAGGTTTGATTAAATAAACTATTTGCTGTCTGCTCTATATATTGGGCGCTATTATAAAATGGTGTAATAACGCTGACTAGAGGAGCATCAGTGTAATCAAATTTCTTTTTACTCATTTTTATTCCAGGCTGCTGTTCATAGTTATAATTCAATTTCCAAAATCTCCTTTATTACTTATCACTAAGTTCTTTTTCTAGATATTCTTTCGCCTCTATAAGCTGCTGATTCCACATTTTCAAATCGTCTATAATAATATTTTGGTTTTCTACTTCCTTTTTATAGTTTTCCAGTTGGTTTTCAATCCAGCTTTTCCCTTCCTCGAGATCGCTAATCCATTTTTTCATATCTTCTATAACATTAATTTGCATTGAGAAATTTTCTTTATAATCACTAAGTTGCCCTTCCAACCATTTATTCCCTTCTATTAACTCATTATTATATTGTTTTAAACCGATAATGATATTTTCTTTTGAGTTAAGGTCGGACTCAAGTCTTTCAAGCTGATTTTCCAGCCACTTTTTACCTTCCTCTTGTTTTACTGCCCATTCCTCATATTCTAAAACTAAAGGATAAATATGGTTATATAAATCTAAAGCTTCATTATATTTTTTTTCAAAAATTAAAGCATACATCTTCTCATTTAACTTATCCTTGGGCTTAATTTCTTTTTCAAAGCATTGTTCAAAAAACCAGTACATATAATTAATAATATCTTTTTTTTGCGAATTAGAAATTAACTGACTGAAAAAAATATTTTTAATATTAAAATCCAAATATTTAGCTAAAATAATGCTAAAAAGATATTCTTTATTAAATCTTTTGAAAAGTTCATATGCTAGTAACTGGCTTTTGTTAATTCCATAAAAATATTTTTCATCCAAAACATAACTAATTGATTTACTTTCTTTATTTCTAATTCTATAGTTATACACAATATCATTAAAGAAATATATTCCATTAGCACTTAGCATAGCATGAATATTGAATACAAAATCTTGAGAAACAATTTTCTCAGGAAATTCAATATTATTTTTTTCTATAAATGATTTTTTGTAAATTTTCGTCCATATCGAAGGGGATAATTCTAATAATTGTTGATTCTCTTCTATAGATTTTGAATCAATTTCATCAGGAAATCCCTTAGGTAGCACATTATTCTCTAAAACGATACTTCCGTCTTCGGATATAGTTCTATATGAAGCAAAAGCAAAATCAATATTTTTTTCAGATATTTTCTGATATAGTAAATCACAAGCATTATCAGTATAGTAGTCATCTGGGTCTAAAAACATTATATATTCTGCACTCGCATTCTTAATACCTACATTTCGTGGTTTTCCAGCGGCTCCACTACTGCTACTCAAATGTATAGAGATGACGTTAGAATTCTCACTTGCAAATTGATCGGCGATATTCTTACTTTCATCAGTAGAATTATCATCAACCAAGATTACCTCTATGTTATTAAATCCAATCGTCTGCCTTTTAAGAGAATCCATTGCTTCAGGGAGATATTTTTCGACATTATATATTGGTACAATTACACTGATCTTGTAATCCATATAACCAAACACCTCCAAAAATTTTCAGGATCTTCCTATTGAATTATAATTAACTCCTGAATCAATCATATCAGATATTCTATAACAATTTCGTCCATCATAAACATTTGGTGTTTTCATAATTCTTTTATATTGACTAGGTGCAATTTGTTTTATTTGGTCCCATTCTGTAAAAATAAAGCAAATTTCCGAATCCTTCAATGCAATATCAGGTGTTTGGGCATATGTAATTTTATTAGAATATATTTTTTTTACATTATCCATTCCCACCGGATCATAAACAGTAACAATTGCCCCATCGTTCAGTAAAATATCAATATTATTTATAGATGGTGCCTCACGTAAATCGTCAGTGCCTGGTTTGAATGTTAGCCCTAGTACAGTAACCCTAATTCCATTAAAAGAAGAAAATTGTTTTTTAGCTTTCTGAATCAATCTTATTTTTTGTAATTCATTTACTTCTATAGCTGCTCTGACGGTCTTTAATTCGTAGCCCCGGTCTTTTGATAACCAATGTAATGACTTCGTATCCTTCGGGAAGCATGATCCACCGTATCCTACTCCTGCATTCAAAAATTTTGACCCTATTCTATCATCAAAACTCATACCATGGGTAACTTCTTCAATATCTGCACCTACGAGCTCACATAAGTTAGCTATATCATTGATGAAAGATATTTTCAGAGCTAAGAAGTCATTAGAAGCGTATTTAATCATTTCTGCACTAGTTCGACTTGTTATTACAATAGGTCTATTAAAAGACTCATAAACCTGCTTAAGGAGGTTAGCTGATTCTTGCGAATTAGCACCAATAATAATACGACTAGCTTCCATTGTATCTCGGATTGCTGTTCCTTGAGATAAAAATTCTGGATTGGACACTATTTCAATATGAATATTATTGTGTATATTTTTTTTCATATACTCTTCAATTTCATCACTTGTTCCTACAGGAACTGTTGATTTAATAACTATCGTACAATCATGTTGAAGGTTTTCAATTATTTCTTTTGATACTTCATAAACATAAGTCAAATTTGCAGAACCATCAACATTTTCTGGTGTCTCTACCGCTATAAAGATAATTTCCGCCTCTTTATAAGCAGTCTTAAAATCAGAAGAGAATTGTATATTATGGTTTTTCTTTAGCATGTCCTCCAATCCAATTTCATAAAAGGGAGCTCCCCCATCCCTTAACAAATCTATCTTCCGTTGATTTTTATCAACACAAACTACCTTATGTCCTATTTCAGCCAAACATATCCCCGTAACCAATCCAACATATCCTGTCCCTGCAATTGCTATTTTCATGTAATTTTCCCCCTCTAACTTCGATGAGCGTCAAATACTCTCCTTGAAGTATTTCGTTTTTTACTTACGATAAATGACACTCTTAGTCAATTTAATAAACGAATTTATATAGCCAAAAAGATAAACTAAAAGGCAAAAAAGGAAGGGGCCCTTCGATAATCCTTGCTTGAGATATTTTCTTCTAATTATTCGATCATATATAAGATGTCTAGTTAATGAGGTATTTGAATAAAAACCCTTGCCTCTATTCACAACATCTATCCTTTTATGATAGTTAGCCAAAGGTTTTGGTATAACACCAATTTTATACTTCAGATAGAAACGCATGTTAAATTCCCAGTCACCGAGCAAAGGTATATCTTTACGATATCCTCCTATCTTGTCATAGGCCTCTCTTTTGTAGACAAATGAATTAGTTGTAAACAGGTTACATCTGGCTATTTTCCAACCATAAATTCTTCGTAGCCTGTTATTGAAAACATAACTTTTTATAAAACGAGTTTTGTTTCCTTCTAATGTTTCCTCAATGATAGTGGTCTGAGTTACAGCACCATCTACTCCCTCGTTTTCATCTAATAACAAAATGCATTCTTCTAAAAAGGAAGGAGCCCATGTATCATCATCGTCTAAAAGTGTGACATAATATCCACTACTCTTTGAAACTCCAAGGTTAATTAATTCATCTATGTGAAGATTAGTATTTATATGAAGAAGTATAATATCATTCGAGCTTTTAGATTTGAAATCATGCATGATTGACTCAATTAAATCTTTATCTTCTCCTGAATTTACAAGCACTATTTCCCAGTCTGTATAAGTTTGCGACAGGATACTATCAATTGCCCTTTTAAGGAGAAGAGGTCTGTCTTTTGTTCGGACCACAACAGAAACTTTACCCACTATAATCACCTAGGATATATTTTTGTATGTCTCTACAACCTTGGATATTTCGTCAACAAGAACAAGCTCTCCTTTATTTAATAACAGAGCTCTTTGACACAACTTCTCGACTTGTTTCATAGAGTGAGAGACGAATAAAACAGTAGTGCCTTTATTTATTAGTGAAGAAATATATGCTTCACATTTCTCTTGAAACCTAAAATCACCAACAGACAAAACTTCATCCACTATTAATATATCTGGATCCACAATTGTTGCTATTGAGAATGCAAGTCTGGCTAGCATTCCTGATGAATAATTTTTTAAAGGTACATCTATAAAATCATGAAGCTCTGAGAAATCAACAATTCTATCAAAGCATTCGCTCATAAACTTGTTAGAATGACCAAATACCGCGCCATTTAAAAATATGTTTTCTCTACCCGTCAAATCGAGGTTAAATCCTGCACTTAATTCTATTAAAGGAGCTATGGTTCCGTTAACGGCGACCGTCCCAGAAGTAGGCTTTAAAACTCCAGCAATGATCTTGAGTAATGTGCTCTTGCCCGCACCATTCAATCCTACCAAACCAAAAACTTCGCCTTTTTTTATATTGAAAGAAATATTTTTCAGGGCATTAAACTCCTGATAAAAAAGCTGACCTTTAATTAGCTTTAAAATGTGTTCCTTTAAGTTATCTATTCTTTCCTCACTCATATTAAAAGTCATAGATACATCTTTGACCTCAATTGCTAATTCGCTAACCATGTATTTTCACATCCATTTATATATATAGTATAAAATCATCTTGCTTTCTTCGGAAAACTAAAAGTCCGATAATTAATGTTACAACTCCTATTGATGCGCAAATCAAATGTTGTTGTAGAGTAGGTGTAACGCCGTACATAACTACATCCCTAAACATCTGTAGAGTGTAATAGAGCGGATTTAACTCAAAAACTATTTTTAAATTATCAGGTATAATACTCATTGGGAAAAATTGAGGCGTAAAATACATCCATGCGGTAAGGAGAACCTCGTACAAGTATTTCAAGTCTCTAAAGAAAACAGTGTATGCTGATAGAATAAAACTCAATCCAACACCAAATAAAAATGTATAAAACAAAGGAATTGGAATTAGAAAAAGGTTAGGAGTAAATTTTACTCCTCCATTAACTATTGCAACTATAACTAATGCTACCAAAGCAAATACAGTGTTTACTAATGACGAGAAGCATTTAGAAAGCGGGAAAATATATTTTGGAATATAAACTTTTTTAATTAATGAAGCATTGCCGACTACCGAATCCATCGCCATAATAGTTCCGCTTGAAAATAGATCCCAAATAATTCTTCCTGTTAAGACATATACCGCAAAATGTGGTATATTACTTTTGAATAAAGAAGCAAATACTATAGTTAAAACGATCATCATCATCAAAGGTTGAAGGACACTCCAAATCACCCCTAATATTGAACGGCGATACTTTATTTTAATATCGTTGATAACAAGTTGTTTCAATAAATAACGATATTTACTAAAGTTCATAAAATATTTCTGCATAATTCGTATATTACCCCCAAGTAGGTATTACCATATTACCTATTAATTTTGATTAATTTAGTAAAAAACCGGAATAATGGATTAGACTTTAAACGATATAGATAACGTTTAAAGTAATACTTGTTCTTGCTAAAATAGATGATATCCTTTATCAAAGATATAGGGTTCTTCTTTAGCATTAAGACTCCTTTGACGTAACTCAAAAATTGAAAAACTCTATTACTTGATATTGCGATAGTTTCATATTCCATATACAAAGATAAATAATCATCAATTAGTCTGGGAAAAGCTTTAAGGTACTCAGACATCCTCCTGTTGTTTTCTTTACTACGTTGATATTTCCATGCTGTAAATTCTTTCTCAAAGTAACGGATCATATTCGTTTTCGTGAAGCCTTGTTCAATTCTTTCACGACATTGTTTGCTCAATTTTTCTTTATCTGCTTTTACTATACTAAGTATATCGAAAAGAGCAGCTACATATTGATCTACTTCTTCCTTCATAAAATGTCGATTATCTAAGTCAGCCTCTTCATTTTGAAAAAGTGGTATCACCCTCCCCACCTCATTATTAATTAGCTCCTTTTGTCCCCCAACATCTGAAGAAACTACAGGTACTCCCATAGCTAATGATTCATAAGCTGTTAAGCTTAGTCCTTCTTTAAGTGAGCAAACTAATGTGACCTGACTATCACGGTAATAAGGTCTCATATCGTCCTTCCGACCAACGCAATATATTGTTTGCTGTAGTTTTTCTTTCTTTATTATGCCCAGTAGTTCATCCCATTGTGGACCATCTCCTACAACGACTACAATGACATCAGGCAACAGTACTTTTAGCTTTTTTGCAATTTCGACCATTAAAAATGGTCTCTTCTGCGGATGAAGTCTACATGGAAACAAAATTAAAGGCTGATCCTGGTTGATATTAAGAGATGCTCTTATTTGGCCTTCCTTCACATAACTTGGATTAAATTCTTCTTCATCAACACCTATATAAACCGTTTCTACTTCATGATCTTTTTTATCAAAAAATTCAATCATGACTTGCCTTAGATGATCATTACATACGTAAGTTTTTTCTATAAAGTCACTGAGAGCCCCAGAAGTCCTTGCATAGCCTCCTGCACGCCAATACCATTCTTCCATATGGACATAATCAATGATGGATATATCAGGAAACTCTTTTCTCAACCAAGGGATTAAATAGTACCCATAATAGCTGTTTGAAACAAACAAGATATCTATTTCTCTAGAGGTTATATAATAATGAATGAACGAACCCCAATATTCTATATCCAAAAAAGTTGTAAGATCGAATATACCAGTAACATGTTTCTCAAATCGTTGTCTCCATGTTGAATCTCCCGGGTTGGTTGTAATTATAGACATTTCAAACCTTTGCTTATTAATCTTGGATACTATATCCAAATTAAACAAATCCGCCCCCCCCATTACCATATGCGGAAGAAGCATTAGCACTTTTATTTTATCGCTTGTATTCACCGGTGATCTATCCCAGTTCCATTTTTGAGGTTTAGGAAATCCTTTTTTTAGATTGTATCTAGGAAATTCAATTGCTTTAATATCAGTAATATCTCTACCAATTTGATTTATTAAATAAGAAGATTTTTTTTGATCATTTTTATTAGATTTCAAATGTCCTAAAACACCATCATTAGTTCGCCGATACCAAAACCCATACCATCCCATATGAACAGGAATTTTCTTCGCATTCAACAGCTTAAGCCATAAATGCCAATCTTCATTAAAGTAAATTTCACTTGTTGTATATAAACCGACTTCATATAAATCTTTTTTCCGTATGCCAGCAGTACAGGTTAGCAGATTTTCAACCTTCATCAATTTCGAATTAAAAGGCTTTCTCCAGAGATACTCTTCATTCTGAAAACCTATACTATCTGTATAACTCCAGCTAGCTTCTGGATTAGTATACAATGACCAATAAACACATTCTAAATAAGTAGGTTCAATCAAATCATCTGCATCAAGCGGTACAATGATTTCTGCTTGCGACTGATTAATCGCATAGTTTCTTGCAGCAGACGGACCAACATTTTCGATATGAAAGATTCGAATACGCTTCTCAGCTTCCGCTAGCCCTTCCAATAACGAGATAGCTTCTTTGTCAATACTTCCATCATCTACAATAATCCACTCAAAATAGGGGAAAGTTTGATTTACTACGCTATTAAAAGTTTGAGAAAAATACTCCTTTGAATTATAAAAAGGGGTAATTATGCTAATCAAAGGATTCTCATGGTTATTTGTATAATTAGCTAGTTTGACTCTACCAGGTGTTTGCTTATAATCAAAATTAGAATCCAAAATGTTTACCTCCTGCCGTTGGCAGTTGCTTATTAGGCTAATTTGCTCGAAAATAAAAGATCATACAGATAATTAAAGGTATAATCTTATGTAATCCAATCCTAATTTTGTCCACTTTCAAGTATCAAAAAGAAGACTGTCGAATTCAGTATACGGTAAACAGACAAAAACGTCGACCCGTGACAGTGAGCGGGCATCTGTTTTTCGAATGTTGGTATCACTTTGTTTTTGGCTTAACGTCCTTTGATTGCTTTTTTACCGATGAACCGAGAGGCGCTGTTACTACATTATCGGGCATACATCAAATGATCAACTTGTTAGGGGTTTAAATCTGCAAAAATGCCTGGAATCAGAGTGCAATGTAATCTTGACTCATGAAAGTAAAATATATCATAGGTATATTTCCTCTAATTACTTCGTTATTTCAAAAGATCTAACAACACAAAAAACAAGGTCAGGACTATATCTCCCTTGCCTTGTTTTTATTAAAACATGAAACGAGTATTTCAAATCTATTTCTCAGATCACATTTCTTCTTAACAAATCCTCTATTTAAGTGTCCATACCTGTTCAAAATATAAGAACCGCTCTTCTGTAAAAATGATTAGTAAAGAACATTTCTAATGTGTTTAATGTATTAATTTCTCAAGACGCGCCTCTTCAACCAATTTGTAATTAAAAACTCATACAGATAGGTCATTAGCATTGCGCTAGATATAATAAACAAGAAACGTGTTATAAAGTATTTTGAAACCAGTGGAAGATGCTCCCCATAAAAATTCAGTATATAAATTGAAAATATATGAAAAAAATAAAGGTTTAACGATAATTTTGAATAGAAATATAAAAAGCGATTAAAAAATAATTTTTGCACCCATGGCTTGTTAAAAATCAAATACAAAATGAAACTCACAAACAATCCATAACTGATGTAATATATGGTTGGAGGGTATTTGAAGTCTTGTGTAGACTTAAATTTGTACAATAACATAAAGATAAGAAAGGTTGATAAAAATCCTCCGACCATTATCAATATCTCTTTTTTATTTAAGCTTTTAAATCTAATTCCTACAGCAGCGATTAAACAATATCCTAATGGCGTAAAAATATAATTTTGCAGGTTTTCCCCTAATATAGTGGGTAGTAATCCATTCAAACTAACCAAAAAATGATAAATTATATATAGAAAAATTAACGATAGAAAATATTTATTATTATTCTCGATTTTCTCACCTAATTGAAGAATGAGTGGACTGAACAGGGAGACTACAAAGAAAACATACATAATCCAAACGTATCCAATACCGCCATTAAAAGCAAAAGATAGTACAATTGTTTTGATATCAAAAAACAAAGTTCCATTCGAAAAGAGAGAAATCACAAAAAATAGTGCAAAAAAAACTATCAAAAAGATCCATGTGCTAATAATTAATCTTTTAAACCTTTTTAATATATATGAATTATAGTTTACTGAATTTTCTTTCTGACTAATAGTAAAAGAAATCCCCATTAGTAGTACCATAAGTACTACATCAAAATTTCTAATTCGAAATAATAATTCATTGGGTGAGGCATGGGCTACCACAATACTTACGATAGCTATGAATCTAAGAATATCTACAGTTCGATTCCTTTCATTACTCAAAAGCATAACTCCCTTTCACGATCAAAAAATAAACTATGCTTGATTTGCCAAATAGATTAAGAAGACACTTAGATGTATACATTTCATGCAATCATATCACGTCGTCAATTATCTTTCTTCAATTTTATAGTTCTTCTTAACAAGGAAACTGCGTTAATGTTAAGGTAGATTGGAGTTCAACTGTAAATATCATTCACTTAGTCATGTAAACATAATGAAATTAATTAAAGATTTAGCATTTGTATTTAAGAATATAAGACCTTAGCTAGCTATCAATAAATAGATCTAGAAAACAAACTGTCACATACAAAAGAGACTGCTAGAAATCTTCACTAACAGCCTCTTTGTATGTTTAATTATCAGGTTGCTGGAACAGTTTGTTCCAGAGCTAATACATCCATTTCTTTTAAGGCTTCCTTTTTCCCGTAAATATTGATTTTTATGCCTTCAGCAATAACAAAATATTTTTTTCAAAACAAAAGATTTACCTATACCTATATTTGTAAAAAAGGCTTAGCAAGTTCCCAACTACTCTTTGATCAAGAGGGTTCAAATGTATTGAATTGTATCGGCAACAATAACTATTTCCGCTTGTAAAAATCCCATTATGAATCCGGACAGGTGCATCATCGTGAAGAAGAAAAGGCTGATGTGGACGCCTTTATTCGCTTCCTCGAGGATCTTCTGTCGGCGTACCGGAACGGAAAAATAGCTATGATTTTAGATAACAGTCGGATTCATCATGCCGCCGGGTTGCAGCCCTTTCTGAAGAAACATCCGCGCCTGCACTTGGTCTTTCTGCCACCGTATAGTCCAAACCTAAATCCAATCGAAGGACTTTGGCTGTGGCTCAAATCCGATGTAGTCAATAACGTCTTTTTTGAGAAGTTCTGTAAGATTAAGCTTCATGTTGGCCAGTTTATGAAGCGAATCAATAAGCATCCTATGGAACTATTGATCGCTTATTAATTGGGTTTTAATCTTAATTGCGCTTTATATAGCTTACTCTTTTTGAGAGTGAACTGGTTCCTTTTAAAAGGGTATGCTAAAATATTGACGTATCTACAAGAAAAGGAGATTGTAAACCTTGTCGAATCCAGTATACGGGAAACAGGCCAAAACGTCGACCCGTGACGATAAAAGGCCGGCTATGTTTTGGGTGTTAATTGTTGGCATGATTTTGTTTTTAGCTTGGGCCCCCTTCCAGGCTGCACTTTTTAATGGGCAAATGCTTGATTTTGAGACGCCTTTGTATTGGGCTTTGATCATCAGCATGATTCTATTGATTTTAGGAATCGTAACCTATTATAAGAAATTCAAATTGGAAGATCAAAGAGACTGGCTGGCGGTGCTTGTTATGTTACTCCCACTAACCTACGTGCTCTCTTTGGTATCCGCTGCTTCTCATTATCTCGCAATGAACATGGTAGTAGTGCAGTGTATCTACGCCGCTCTGTTTATCATCTCAATCTATCTACTCCAGGATCGGTTAGGCAATAAGATTATTCACAATCTGATTATGACCATTGCTTATGTCATTGTAGGCTTTGGCTTCATCAACTGGTTCGGACAGTGGGTGCTTGCCGGCAAGCTGGTAGGCTGGCTTAGCCAATATGTTTATCAAAACCGTTACACCAATGCAGTCATGACAGATACAAATGGGCTCCGGCTGACATCAGTGTTTCAATATGCGAATACATATGCCGCCTTTCTAATGGCTTTCCTGTTCGCTGCCGTTTTCTGTCTGATGAAATCAAAACTATGGTATGGCAAAGCTATTCACGGCTTCATGTTGGTGCCTATTCTGGTCTCGCTATTCCTGACTTTGTCACGGGGCGGTCTGGTTATGTTGCCTGTCGTATTCGTGCTGCTTTTGCTTTTCCTTAAACCTGCACGCCAAATTATATGGATTTTACATTGCGCCATTGCTGGTGTAGCGTCAATATCTATCTTGGCGCCAATTACAAATATGGGTTTACAGCTCAACAAGACCTACAATGGCGGAGAGGCGGCCAAGGCTTGGGGGTTGCTTATTGGTGTCTCCCTGGCTGTAGCTGTCGTACTGTGGCTTGTTGAACGTTATCTGGCACCAAAGCTGGAAAATGCCCTCAAAGGGTGGAACTCACGGAAGTTATCCAACCTGTGGTTGCCTGTCGGATCCGTTGTTGTGATTGGCTTGCTGTCTTTTCTATTAATTGGAACCGGTCTACACAGCGTACTACCGGAAAACGTTCAAGTGCGGTTAGAAAACATCAATTTCCGCCAGCATAGTGTGCTGGAGCGGCTGGTATTCTATCAGGATGCTGCGAAATCGATTAAAGATCACCCTATTATTGGAAGCGGTGGCGGCGGATGGGCTGCTTTGTACGAAAAGTATCAGGATTATCCTTATACTAGCCGTCAAGCCCATAACTTTTTCATGCAGTATTTAGTTGAGGTAGGCATTCTCGGCTTCGTAATTTTCATGTCATTTATCTTATATATTTTCTATAAATACATCCGTAACTATATTAGACAAAATGATGAAGAACGGGATTCTCACTTCCTGTATCTCATTTTGGCACTCTCGATCTTACTTCATAGCTTGCTGGACTTTAATCTGAGTTACGTGTTCATGGGCATATTGGTATTTGTGAGTCTCGGTGGTATGGCCGCTGCTATGGACAGCAAGCCGCTTAAACGTCTGTCTATGAGTGCTTCCGGATTCCGGATCCTGTATAGTGCAGTCATTGGCATTCTAAGCATCGTGGTGCTTTTTGCAGGTCTCCGCTTCGTGCAATCGGCCAATGCTGCCACATATGCCAAACAGATTATGGCGGTAAGCACATCATTTGAGGAAATTCAAAGTGCTATTAATAAAGATCTGGAGCTTCGCCCTACACATCCGGATTCAGTAATAAGATTGGCTGCACTGTACAAGAATGTGTATGATCAAACGAAAAAAGAGGAATTTTATAACGCTGCAATAGAGGTGCTAAATACGGGCCTGAAGGCAGAACCGTATAATAAAACCATGTTAAACTCCAAAGTTAACCTTTTACAAGCAAAAGGTGAGAATGAGCAAGCCTTCAGTATTTTGGAAAATAGCATTTCCAACTTTAACTGGGACAATGACTGGTACAATATGTTGATTACCCAAGCTTACACTATTGGTAATAAGGCACGTGAGCAAAAAGATACCGCCAAAGAACAGAAGTTTTTCCAAGCAGGTCTTGCTGCTTATCAGAAGGTTCTGGATGGGGTAGCTCATCTTAAGACGGTTCCACCTGAAATTGAGTTGACACGTACTTTTGAAGTAACTTCAGGTATTGCGCTCAGTACTGGCAAGATTGAGTTTATGTCAGGTAAGCCTGCTGAGGCTGCAAGCATCCTCAAAAACGACTTGAAGGACGATCTGAGTGATGCTACGAATCGTGAGGTCGCTCGCTATTACGTTGCTGCTCTACAAAAACAGGGCCAAAACGACGAAGCTTTATATAACAAACTGATTCAGGCTGATCCGAAGGAGAAGGAGCAAATTGAGCAGTTAAAGTCCTTAAAGCTCTAGGAATACGATTAAAGCATTGAATGCAATTACAGCGATTATGCACCAACAGAAAAGGAACGCAGAAGCTATCACGCTTCTTGCGTTCCTTTCCTTATATCCTAAGCTTAACTTCCTCCCACTATGTGATATCGCATACCTTTAAAACTTTGCTCCATTTTCATCTATCTCTTCTATAACCTGTCTCATATAAGCCAGTACTTCATCTTTAATTTCGTTATGCTGCAGGGCATAATGAATGGTTGTTTCAATGAAGCCCAGCTTCTCGCCAACGTCATGGCGATTGCCGTCAAATTCGTAGGCCAGAATCGGACTCTTTTCTCCAAGTTTGGACAATGCATCCGTCAGTTGAATTTCCCCGCCAACGCCAACAGATTGCTGGCCAAGAATATCAAAAATATCAGGTGTCAAGATATAACGTCCCATGATCGCCAAGTTGGAGGTTGCTTCTTCCTTCTTCGGTTTTTCTACCAGACGTTCCGCTTCCGAGATTTTACTGGTGAGTGCATGACCTTCAACAATCCCGTAACGATGTACCTCGTTCCAATCTACTTGCTTTACACCTACAACCGAACGCTGATACTCATCAAAAACATCAATCATCTGTTTGAGACATGGATTATCGGATTCGACGATATCATCACCCAAAAGCACGGCAAAAGGCTCATCACCAATAAACTTACGTGCACACCAGATAGCATGCCCCAAACCTTTAGGCTCCTTTTGACGAATATAGTGAATATCTGCCATTTCTGATGGTTTGCGCACTTCATTAAGCAGATTCCATTTTTCTTTCGAAGTAAGATTATATTCTAGCTCAAATGAGTAGTCAAAATGATCCTCAATTGCTCTTTTGCCTTTACCAGTAACGATAATGATATCCTCAATACCAGATGCTACAGCCTCTTCAATAATATATTGAATCGTTGGTTTGTCTACAATCGGAAGCATTTCCTTAGGCATCGCTTTGGTGGCGGGTAGAAAACGGGTTCCTAATCCCGCAGCAGGAATAATCGCTTTACGGATCTTCATAGGTAAATCTCCTTTGTCTTCAATATAACGAATAGGATACTATCTTTGATTATAACAGGAAGATAGATTCATTTGATAGGTTAAAGAAGAAGACATCTTCCCTTGAGGAGAACATGTCTTCCAATCTCTAGCTTGCTATATGATTATATTATGCTTCTATGATCTTCTTTGCTCCAGCATAAATATACAGTTATTTACTTCACCAGCTGCCCACGTGTAACACCCAGCTGATTCGTCGCTTTGAGAGTCTTCCAAACCTGCGTACCGCTGATTTCTCCGCGCAGGGCACGGTTATACAGACCAATAACCTCATGCACTTGCTCCGGTGTCTCTTCCAAAAATTCTACACGGTAACGAGACACACCCAGCTCCATAAAGTTGGACAGGTACTCGGCCCCGGATTGCTCAATAGCATTGTATACCGTATTGCGGCAGCCTTCGTCCACGCGGACTGGATGAGACATACCAATACGATCACGCAGGGAGGCACGATGATCCTCACAAGGGCGACCACAGTTGGTGTAATCTGTGCCTTCACTCATGAAGGTACAGTATACGCAGTGTTCGGTATGGAACATCGGCATATGCTGCTGGATTACGATTTCCAGCTTGTCGGTACGTGTACGTCTAAGCATATCGACCATCTGTTGGATGTTCAGATCATACGACGGCGTAACGAGGTCGCAGCCGGAATCAAGGAACAGATCGGCCGCCTTATGGTTGGCAACGTTAAGCGAGAAGTCGCCAATCAGCTGCGGATGATGTGCGTCCGGGTTCTCCAAGCGATGACGCATGTAGAAATACAGCGCACCCGGATTGCGTACCAACACAGCATCCGGCTTCAAGCGCAGGATGTTGTTGTGATAGCCGTTTTCACCCGGCATGTGAATACGCGGGGTCACCAGCGCAATTCGGCGTCCTGCGCCGTGTACGGCCTCAACAGCGGCCGGAAATTGCTTGATGAACTCGAAGTCGGCGTAGATGAACTCCACGCCGGCCTCCAGCGCAGCCTCAACCTGCGGGAGGCTACGGCACAACGCGGTCAGCTCCGCCTGACCGCGCACCACAGGCGATGCCGGAACGGATGCATCGCCATACACCTCCACCGCCCGCTTCGTGTACACGGGCGGTTTGGGGCGCTCGCCCGCGAGCAGCTCTACCGCCTGGCGGCGAATGCTGTTCAGCTCGCGCATCGGCACGATGACGTCCCCATGCAGATGGACGTCCAGCTCTTCCAGCTGGAACACCGTTCCGCCCAGTCGACCGAACTGCTCTTCGAGCAGCTCGTGCGTCATCGGACGCTTCTGGGCGATTTCAAGTTCCAGCTCGGAGTCCACGCGGACCGTTGTGCCCTTCTGCACGTCGGTCCACCAGGTCGACAGCGGCTGCCCTGGAGAGCCGCTGACACGCACATGTATCGGGAAGACGCGGTACGGCTTATCCGTTTCGTACGACTGGCGCAGACGCTTGTCCAGCGCCGGGTCGTTGGTCTTCCAAATGCGGTCGCCCACATGTACACGGCGCAGGTCCACATCGTTGCGTCCCGCTATGATGTCGATGATCCAGCCTTCTCCGGCTTCGCCTTCAATTTTCACGCCCTTGCGGCGGATATCGTATACGCGTCCGCCCTCTTCTTTTTGCGTAGGATCGCCCGCATCGAATACAATACCGTCGCCACGCTTCAACGGTGCATCAATACGGCAGACTACACCATCACGAAGAATTTGTTCCACCCGGCCCAGATACACGCCCCGGCTTTTCGGGAACGTACCGTCAACCAGTTTTTTGTTATTCGTTCCTTCCAGAAAACCGTGCGTAAAGCCACGTGAAAAGCTCTGCTGCAGCTCACGGATATCTTCTTTGCTCGTCTTGGACGTATCGCCATCAAAATACTTATCAATGGCCTTGCGATATTTGCTGACCACATTTGCTACATATTCAGGCGTTTTCAATCGCCCTTCGATTTTAAAGGAAACCACACCTGCGTCGATCAGCTCAGGCATCAAATCAATGGCCGCCAAATCCTTAGGGGACAACAGGTATGTCACATCGGCCATCGGCTTTTGCTCCCCATCCACCATCAGATCGTAAGGCAAACGACATGCCTGTGCACACTCACCACGGTTAGCAGAGCGTCCGCCCCACATTTCTGAAGTTAGACATTGGCCTGAATAAGATACGCATAACGCTCCATGTACAAACACTTCCATCGGAAGTCTCGCCTGATCGCCAATTTTTTGAATCTGTTTCAGATTATTTTCGCGACCAAGCACGACCCGTTCCATGTTGTACGGCTTCGTGAACTCTACGGCCTCCGGCGAAGTAATCGTCATTTGGGTAGAGCCATGGATCGGAAAATCCGGTGATATATCACGGATCATTTTCACCAAGCCCATATCCTGAACAATCAGGGCATCGACTCCGGCATCAATGCAGGCATCAACCAGCTCCTTAGCGTCCTCCAGCTCATTTTCAAATACCAATATATTGAATGTCAAAAAACCCTTAACCCCGTAGCTATGCAAAAACGCCATAATTTCAGGCAGTTCCTCCATGCGGAAATTGTTCGCCCGTGCCCGTGCATTGAACTTTTCGACTCCGAAAAAGATTGCATCGGCTCCATTCGCTACCGCCGCACGCATACAATCCCAGTCACCTGCTGGTGCCAGAAGCTCGACATCTTCTCTTCGTACTGCTGATTTCATTATTGTCCTCCCTATATGCTGAAAACGAATGATCACCCATTGGCTCATCGTTCTTCAGGGCAGCTATGCTGCTTGTTTGCATCCTATCTGTTTCTATCATCCTGTCCGATCATTCACCTTCTGAACCATCGGTTCCTCGCATGAATTGCATCCAACTCAAAAAATCCGCATCACAAACATCTGCGGCATAATCATTCTTATCTTGTAACTAATCTAGTGTACCAGACTACGCCCCAAGCTTCTACACTTTCCATGCGATTCCTTCAAAAATATCATATCTATATAAGTTGAACTTAAAAGTTACTTACTATGCCACTACGCAATCGGATGGTGCTTCCCATCGCCACCGCCCCCGAATTTCCTGAATAAAGCCTATGTTCAGGAGAGAAATCCGGGGACAAAAGCGACCGCTCCGCTTGTACAGCACCATTCCGCCTACACAAAAAACACTTACAATCCCGTCAAACGGTACATTGTAAGTGTTGATTATACAAAGAAAGACAGAATTCACATGTTCAAATACCACAAACAGCAGCCTTTGACTTCCTGTCTCTATCCCAACGGGATTCTTACCTTTCAATCCCTTATACAATCAAAGAATCCCGGGTCAACAGCGATCGAAGGATCAAATGGCACGCGCAGCACTTCCCCCACAAACTGCCTAATCTTTTCTCTACTTCACAAACATAAATGAATTCAGCGTTGAATCCAGTGCGTTAGACTGGACAGCCGTGTTGTTCGCGTCATTCAACGTTGTTGTCACGGTGTATGTTTTTCCATTATGCTCCAGAACAATTTGGTGGCCCGTATAACCGATCCCTTCTTCCACACGGTGGAATGCAAAGGACACTGCCGGAACACCAGCGAATGTCACGTCCTTAACCTCCTCAACCTTGAGGTTTTTATAGTTTTTACCTTGTTTATCATAAAAGTCCTTGAGCTGGGACACTGTTAACTCAAATGATTGGTCATTGTCGATTTTGATGGAAAAACGACCGCCAGTAAACTTGTATTCCACATCGCCTAATTCAAATTGGTCGCTAACCGCAGTCCAGTACCGTGGAATATTGACCGTATATTCATAGGCTTTGGATGTTTTTTTGATCGTTTTCGTTTTATCCGCCAGATAGTCATCTTCTTCCAACTGTCCGAAGTTGCTCGCTACGGTTTGGAAATCAATTTGAAGCGAGGAAATAAGTGCGTTGAACTGGTCATTCCCTTTGCTTACTTTTTCCGGTACCGCATATTCTGCCAAGTAGCGGTATCCACTTTGCTGAATCAGCACATTATATTCCTTAACCCATCCATCGCCAAAATTATAACGGTACTCCTGAACCAGCCCTTGAACACCTGCGACCTTCATTGGATATGTCTTCTGTGCCTCGTAGGCTGTAGACACAAATGAATCACTCAGCCATTTTTGCAGCTGTTGACTCCAATTCTCCAACGTCCCATCCGCTGGGGCAGAGGTTACTTTTATGTGGAAGCTTGAGCCATCATTGCTCTCGTATTGCATTCGCTGATCATCCATATTCCAGCCCGCGGGTATGCTAAGTGACACACCGTAATCTGGATTTCCGGCCTCGCGTGTGCCTCCAACGACGGTGGACAGGTCTTTGATGCTCTTATCCTGCGTATTAAAGGAGGTTTTGAAGGAATTTAACAATCCCGCATATTGGGCCAGATCTTTATAGTTCGTGGCTTTGGCATCGGAAAAATAAATAACATACAGTCGTCCGTTATCATAATATTGACGATTTTCCCACAATACGCCATCCGCATCCTTCGTAATGACGCGAGCATAAGGCACCTTCGCTTTCGGGAAGGATTTCCGATCTATGACAGTCTCTCCCGTTTCCTTGGCATTCTGCACCAATTGTTGTAGCAGATCATCCGCATTCAGTGGAACCGGCTGGGATGCTGTATGGACTTCCATATAATACGCGCTATTTTCGTCCATAAAAGTGGAAATGCTCTCATCTCCACCTCCCTGACCAATGACGAGTCCTGTAGGATAGTTCATAGACCATTCGTAGTAACTGTTCCCGATCTGCGTCTTGCCCTCATCATTATCAATGTTCGGCGTCTCTTCGGCTACCGTACCTGCTTCTTCTTGTGCTTCCATCCGAACTATGATACCTGCACCACTCTTTTCCAGCTTGCCGCCAAGCCCTTCCGCTATTTGACGCAAGGGCACCATAAGGATGCCTGAAGACATTTCTGGCGGAGCTGGAAGAGTCACCTTGTGACCTCTCACCCAGGCGGTGCGGCTGCCAATGGTCAGCGATACAATGCGAGACCCGTTGCTGATTTTGACTACATTATCTTCAGCCAGCCGAATTTTGCTGTTAAATGCCTTTTTAAACACACCGGCTGGAACCATTAGTGCCCCACTCTTTGAGTATGGCTTTGTAATATTCGCATTCTGACCGTTCACGATGGCTGTATTGCTGCCGCTTTGCAGGCGCAGCTCCAATATGGCTTTATTACTATCTGCCGCAGCCGCCGGCAAAGCGGAAAGCAGAAGGGACAATGCGACAGCACCGACCCCCAGCTTACGCATCATTTTTCTTTGCATATGCTTCACAGTAATCTCCCTTTAGCTATATTTGATAGATTCAAGATCCGTTTTTATTCATTTTCCAGCAACAGCAGCCTCTTGAGCCGACTCTGATGCTTCCTTGGAAGGCGCTATGCTGCCATCTTCGACAGAATCCGATTCATTCGAACCCTCAAGATCCTCTCCCGACTGAATGGAATCATAGATTTCACCATTATCCTGTGTCAATACCAGCTTACGCTTCACAATATCACCGTCCGATTGCATGAGTACACTCACCGTTTGACCCGGCTGATAGCTTTTAAGCAACTCATTGACGTCGATTGCGGAAGCTACACGCTTGCCGTTAATACTGTACAGCTCATCGCCTTCCTTGATTTTGGCTTGAACGGCGTTCGCCGAAGTAATTTTCGTGACTTTCAAAGGGTCCTCGGTAGGCAATCCGACGATAGCTGACCAGCTCTCTTCCAGGCCCAAGCCAAGACTGGCACGCCGAACCTCGCCGTATTTGAAAAATTGGCCGATGACGTACTTTACCGTATCCGATGGAATTGAAAAGCCCATATTTTCAATGCCAACCGCCGAGAATTTCATCGTATTGATCCCGATAACCTCGCCCTTAAGATTGACCAGCGGACCGCCACTGTTACCGGGATTGATCGCTGTATCACTTTGGATCAGACGATAAGCAGCGTTGACACCACGGTTCAGTCCACTAACAACACCCGAGGTTGCCGAATTACGAAGTGAGAACGAAATAGGCGTACCGATAGCGACCACCTGCTCACCCACCTGCAGACTGTTCGTGGAGGCTGCCAAAGTAGCGGGCTTGAGTCCGCTTGCCTTGATTTTGACTAATGCCAAATCACTGACCGGATCGCTGTAGCTGTCGGTAATTCCATACGATTTTCCGTCCGAAGTTACAACCACAGCATCACCTAATCCTTCGATAACATGTGCATTCGTGACGATCCACCCATCTGTCCGAATAATGACGCCCGTGCCGTGAGCCAGATTGTACCGATCTCCACCTGCTACTGTTTCTCCTGTGGCAGAACGGCCGATGATACCGACCACAGAAGGAGATACATTTTTAATGACCTGCGGCACACGATCGGCTGATAACGTATATGTACCATTCGCGCTGTTATATGCGCCGCTGGTTCCCAATGCTTTATTCATATCGCTTACGTTGACATAGACCCCGCCATTAATGACTTTGGCCTTCAAAGCAGCTCCACTGCCGGCTGCACCTGCTGTTCCAGAAACACACAAAGCGCTGCCCAAAGCCAGCACAGCCGCTCTTTTCCCCATCTTACGCATACACTCACCATTTCCTCTCTTACATGACCCTCTTCTATCAGATAGTCCAAATCTACCATAGAGGGGACATGCATACAATCGCTTTAAGCCCTATCTTTTTCTAAAATAGTACCGTTTGCCACTTATCTGTCCTCTCATACTATTTATATTATAAATTTACCAAATCCTTATATCAAAAAAATAAGCAAAAACGATAAATAATCGTTATACCGTTTGGACCATTCCTTCGTTTACGGGCACAACCAATTATGATACCATCACATTATATCTTAGTTTTATCGTCGGAAATAAAATGAAGGAGGTTAACAGGATGGCCTACGAACCAATCTGGACTGCTCATCCAGATAAGCTAAACAAATTTGAGCTGGTCAAGCTGGAAAAAGACGGGCTCGACGTTATACGCACCATTATCGAAAGCTATGCAAACGAAGGCTATGACTCAATTTCCGCAGACGACATGGACCGTTTCAAATGGGCTGGTGTCTATCAGCAAAAGCCCAAGGACGGTCATTTCATGATGCGTGTCCGCATCAACACAGGTATCATGACCTCAGCACAGGCACATGCATTGGCCGACATATCCACGCTGTACGGACGCGGTCTTGTGGATGTCACCACTCGTCAGGCGATTCAATTTCACTGGCTGACGGTTGAGAACTTGCCCGATATTTTCAAGCGACTGGAAGAAGTCGATTTATATTCCTTTGAAGCCTGCGGAGACTGCCCGCGTACGATTGTCGGGAACCCGCTGGCTGGCATTGACCCCAACGAATTGGTGGATACCAGAGAGATTGTCGACGAGGTAAACCGTTTTTTCTTATTGAATCGAGACTTCTCCAATCTGCCGCGCAAGTACAAAATGTCCATCTCCGGCAATACGTACAACAACGCACAGGCTGAAATTAACGACTTGTCCTTCACGCCAGCCACCAAGACCATTGACGGAAAAGAAGTGGTCGGCTTCCACGTGATGGTCGGTGGAGGTTTATCCGCCAAGCCACACTTGGCACAGTCACTGGATCTGTTTGTTCGTCCCGAGGAAGTACTGAAGGTTGCTATTGCAGTCACAACCATTTTCCGTGACTACGGCTATCGGGAAAAACGGCACCATGCCCGCCTGAAATTTCTCGTCGCCGATTGGGGCCCGGAAAAGTTTTTGGCCAAACTCACTGAGTATATTGGCGAAATGCCAGGACGAGGCGAGGACAAAACAATTGGCTGGCAGGCCGCCTATTTTGACGGTGTGCATCCTCAAGCCCAGGAGGGCCTGAATTACGTCGGTCTGAACGTGCCTGTCGGTCGTCTGAGCGCCGACGAGCTGCATGAACTGGCTGAACTGGCTGATCGCTATGGTGATGGACAGATTCGTACCACCATGTCGCAAAATATATTGCTGAGTGGCGTGCCGGACGACCAAGTGGAAGAATTACTGAAAGCTCCTGTATTGCAGCGCCTGACACCACAGCCCAAGCATTTTATGAGCCGTACGGTATCGTGCACAGGGAATGAATTCTGCAATCTGGCGATTGTGGAAACCAAAAAGCGGGCGGTTGACGTAGCCGAGTATCTGGATCAACACGTAGATTTGGATGAAAAAGTACGTATCCATTTTATCGGCTGTCCAAATTCCTGCGGCCAAAAGCATATTGCCGACATCGGCTTGCAGGGCTCGCTTGTTAAAACCCCCGAGGGCATGGTTGACGCGTTCGACATCGCTGTCGGCGGAGCACTCGGATCAGGTGCCCAGTTCAACAAAGCACTTAAGGGTCGCGTGCGTGGGGATCAGGTTGGGCCTGTCCTGGCAGAACTCATTCTGTACTACAAAGAAAACCGGAACCCTGGTGAAAGTTTTTACGCGTATGTACAACGTGTAGGTATTCCGGCTTTCCAGGAAAAGCTGTCTGACATTTTACAGTCCAGCATCGTTGCATCCTAGATACCGCATCCAATACCAGCCTGTTTGTATTTCATATACAAGCAGGCTGTTTTTTTATGATCACACAGCTATACAAGATCATCCTCAGCGTTTCACAAAAAAGACACCGGATTACTCCGGTATCAATATTTTCGCAAAATCGAGCACTGTTGGTTTCTGGACACCAGTTGTAGATGTTACCACCGCGTAGCCTGATGGTATTTTATATATCAAACCTGTATCATATCGGATACCAAAGGAATTGTCTTCCTTATAATGAGTCGTAGTTTCCCATTCCTTCGTTCCGTTTCCTTCCAAGCCTGTGATGGTGATTCCATGCATCTTCGTGGTTTTTCCCAGTGGGTCATATTGATCGCTAAACTGAACGTACAGTTGTTCTTCAGGCAGGTACACCCGGTCAGACGGATAGTCCTCTGTATTGCCAAACAATTGCAGATCATTACTTAAAACCTGTGTGCGCTTGCTGTTTCCATTAAATCCAGTTACAGCAATATGACCATTAGACAGCTCACGTACTTCAGCAATGTCCTTGCCCGGGCCCAAATCCAACTGGATATTGCGAATATCGCGACCATATACATCTACTTGCACCCCTACCGGGCCATCTGAGCTGTTCATAAGCGCATAAAATCCATCGTGGCTGCCGACCAGCCAACCCGAATTCACCCCGTTCGTCGTTCGATTCCATTGAATATCGCCAGCTTCTGTATACTTGAATACAGTGAAAGTCTGCTCCGCACCGTTAAGAGAGGAAACCAGGAACCCTCCATCCGCAAGCGGTTCCAAACCTATCCGAGTATTTGGTCCATGGGATATCAAGCCATCCGTTTGTAACGTTTTGGACCACACGGCATTGCCGTCGTTATCCAAACGTATCGCCTGCAAATCTTGTACGCCGTTCGGTTTTGTATAGTCAGTCAGAAACAGCATGCCACCATCTGACGTTTCCCGCTGCACTCCCCTGCTGCTCGATCCCGGTTGCATGTTCAAATCCTGCTGGTGCTTCCATACGCTCTCCAGAGAGCTGTCCAGCTTGCCATATGTAACATGCACGACACTTGCCTCAGTATCGTCCTCTATATTCAGGATTAAAAACCCACCATTCATCGCGGGCTGGATATAATCGTGGGCGTTTTCTACATCCTTAATGCTTCCAATCGCCGCACTGGTTTCAATCTCGGCTTGCTTGGTCACAAGTGCCTGAGACACCTCTGATGCATAGGATGGTGGAGCACTATAGCCCATCGCACATGCCGCCAAAACAATTCCCGCTGCCCATGAATATACTCGTGTACGTAGAACCCTGTTTGGTACCATCTTCAAAACGTTACAGCTCCCTTCATGACTTTACCTCAGAGATGTTATATAAACCCTTGATGTGATCAAACTACAGACGCTTCAACTTGGAATGGTTGTCACGTGGGCACGGAGCTTCGTATGATGCCAATTACTTATGAGTTATATATTTATCTCTTCAAGTCCGAGCCTCAACATCCGCAACTCTACAATAGAGAGACTACTCAGAACTTTCTGACGATGAATACAGCTATAGATTTATTATTTCAGTTCTTGGAAAACTATGTGTCACATGCTTTAACGCAAGAATTTGATAAAAGTTTTCTTTTTTTCAAAAATAATAAAGCCCTGCCAAGAAAAAGGCATAGATACGTAAATTCGTATTCCGCCTTCCTACCTGTGCAGGGCTTCCAAAACGTACAAAGAGGCTATCTTTAAGTCAATAAACGCTATCTATAGATCAACCGCCTGAAGCGCTTGGCTGCGCTGTGTATCCCGTTCAAGGATTGGTTTTAAATATCGGCCTGTGTACGATTCTTCAACTTTCACGAGCTGTTCCGGTGTTCCTGTAGCCAGGATCGTTCCACCGCCGCTTCCACCTTCTGGTCCCAGATCAATCAAATAATCGGCTGTTTTAATTACATCCAGATTATGCTCAATAACCAAAACCGTCTCTCCTGAATCAACCAAACGATGCAGTACCATTAGTAATCGGTCAATATCGTGAACGTGCAGGCCGGTGGTCGGCTCGTCCAGAATATAAATTGTTTTGCCTGTGCTGCGACGATACAGTTCAGAAGCCAGCTTCACACGCTGAGCTTCACCCCCGGATAAGGTAGTCGCAGGCTGACCCAGCTTGACATACCCCAAACCTACGTCCATCAGTGTCTGAATCTTGCGATGGATCTTGGGGATATTTTCAAAAAACTCTGTCGCATCCTCTACCGTCATCTCCAGTACATCAGCAATACTTTTGCCTTTGTACTTAACCTCAAGGGTCTCCCGATTATAGCGTTTGCCCTTGCATACTTCACATGGGACATATACATCTGGCAGAAAATGCATCTCAATCTTGATGATGCCGTCGCCTTTACAAGCTTCACAGCGACCACCCTTGATGTTAAAGCTAAAACGACCTTTTTGGTAGCCTCGGACCTTTGCCTCATTTGTTTTGGAAAATAGATCACGAATATCATCAAATACTCCGGTGTAGGTCGCAGGATTTGAACGAGGCGTACGGCCGATTGGAGACTGATCAATCTCTACGACTTTATCAATATTTTCAAGCCCGCGAATCTCCTTATGCTGGCCCGGACGAACTCTCGCCCGGTTCAAATCACGCGCCAGCGTTTTGTATAGGATTTCGTTGACCAGCGTTGACTTCCCAGAACCGGATACGCCAGTAACAGCCGTGAACACACCTAACGGGATTTTAACATTCAAATTTTTGAGATTATTCTCCTTGGCCCCGCGAACCTCCAGCCACTTATCCGTAGGCTTGCGTCGTTCGGTATTGACCGGAATGAACTTGCGGCCACTCAAATATTGTCCTGTCAAAGAGTTTAGGTCCTCCATAACTTCCTGTGGGGTCCCCTGTGACATGATCATCCCACCATGGATTCCTGCTCCCGGCCCAATATCAATAATATAATCTGCTGCCATCATGGTATCTTCGTCATGCTCCACCACAATCAACGTATTTCCGAGATTCCGCATATGCTCCAAAGCACTAATCAGGCGGTCATTATCTCGCTGGTGCAATCCGATACTAGGCTCGTCCAAAATATAGAGTACACCCATTAGACTGGACCCGATCTGTGTCGCCAGCCGAATACGCTGTGCCTCACCACCGGACAACGTCCCTGCTGCACGGCTTAATGTCAAGTATTCCAGACCGACATTGACCAGAAAGCCCAAGCGGCTATTAATTTCTTTTAAAATGAGATTGGCAATCGACTTCTCCTTCTCACTCAGCTCCAGCGTTTGGAAAAAGTGAGCCGCTTCAGTGATGGACAAATCAGTCACATAGGCGATATTGTGCTGCTGAATGGTTACCGCGAGGCTCTCTTTCTTCAGACGGTGTCCCTTACAGGTGTTACATGGTTTGGCGCTCATAAAGCCTTCAATAAATTCACGGATACCATCAGAAGCTGTGTCACGATAACGACGCTCCAGATTCGGAATGATTCCCTCAAAGGTCACATAGGCTTCCTTGCGTTGACCAAAATCATTTTCGTAACGGAACCGAATCTTCTCGTCAGCCGTCCCGTGTAAAATGATGTTCATTTGCTCCGTGGTCAATTGGCTAACAGGAACATCTTGTGGAATACCGTAATGCTCGCATACCGACTGTAAAAATTGCGGATAATAAGTGGAAGTTCCACCACTCCATGCCTGAAATGCTCCATCCTCCACACTTTTTTGAGAGTCGGGAATAAGCAAATCTGGGTCCACTACCATTTTAGCACCCAGTCCGTCACAATCCGGACAAGCACCAAACGGATTATTAAAGGAGAACATCCGCGGGGTCAGCTCATCTATACTGAAACCGCAAATCGGGCACGCAAAATTAGAGCTAAACCGCAGCTCTTCTTGCCCCATATTGTCCACGAGCAACTGGCCGCCTGACAGTTTTAGAGCCGTCTCAATCGAGTCGGATAGACGCGTACGCACATCTTCCTTGACTACGATCCGGTCTACGACCACTTCAATCGAATGCTTCTTATTCTTCTCCAGCTCAATCTTTTCCGACAGCTCGCGCAATTCTCCATTGACACGTACCCGTACAAAGCCCTGCTTGGCTATATCCGCAAATAGTGTTTTATGCTCGCCCTTGCGTCCCGATACCAATGGAGCCAAAATTTGCAGCCGTGTCTTTTCAGGATACTGCATGATGCGATCCACCATCTGCTCAACGGTCTGGGAGGTGATCTCGATGCCATGTTCAGGGCAATGAGGGTGGCCGACTCGGGCAAACAATAACCGCAAATAATCATAAATTTCTGTAACCGTACCAACGGTCGAACGCGGATTCCGGTTGGTGGTTTTCTGATCAATAGAGATCGCAGGAGACAGACCGTCAATCGAGTCGACATCCGGCTTCTCCATCTGTCCGAGGAACTGACGCGCATACGCAGATAGAGATTCCACATATCGCCGTTGTCCTTCCGCATAAATCGTATCGAAAGCCAGTGACGACTTACCTGAACCACTAAGCCCCGTCAGAACGACAAATTTGTCACGAGGAATCGTCACGTCGATATTTTTGAGATTATGCGCCCGTGCGCCTTTGATGATGATGCTTTCATTCGCCAAATGTTTCATCTCCTTAGCTGTAGTTCAAGTCATGCTGTATTCCATTGGATTATTGATGCAGGTAATATATCGCAAAGAGAACGACCACATAGGCCGCCCTCACTATTGTTAAAACGTGCAAACATTTCATTTTCAATGTGCATTCGCTTCCAGCTTATTCTTATACTACATGCTTAATCAGCCCGCAGCTCCAGCAAAGCATCACGCAACTCGGCGGCCCGCTCGAACTGTAGATTCTTGGCCGCATCCTTCATTTCTGCTTCCAGACGCTGAATAAGCGATTGACGCTCCTTCTTGGAAAGTTTACCCGTCTCACTAGGAAGGTAATCATTCTTTGCCTCTGTTGCCTTGGTTGCTTCAATGACATCCCGAATCTTTTTACGGATCGTTTGAGGGGTAATCCCATGCTCTTCATTATACTGAATTTGAATGGCACGGCGACGTTCGGTTTCTTTGATCGCTTTATCCATAGATTCGGTAATCTTATCACCGTACATAATAACACGACCATCGCTATTCCGTGCTGCCCGTCCAATCGTCTGGATCAGAGACCGTTCAGAACGCAGGAAGCCTTCTTTGTCCGCATCCAAAATCGCGACCAGAGATACTTCCGGTAAATCCAGGCCTTCCCGCAGCAGATTGATCCCGATCAGCACATCAAAAGTGCCCAGACGCAGATCCCGCAAAATAGCCATCCGCTCCAGTGTCTTAATCTCAGAGTGCATATATCGGACCTTGATGCCCACTTCTTTCAGATAGTCTGTCAAATCCTCAGACATTTTCTTCGTGAGTGTGGTGACCAGCACCCGTTCTTCACGCTCTATGCGAAGCCGTATCTCATTAATGAGGTCGTCAATCTGTCCCTTGCTCGGACGCACCTCAATAATTGGATCAAGAAGCCCGGTAGGACGAATAATCTGCTGTACCATCGTTTCGCATTTTTCCATCTCATAGGGACCCGGAGTAGCCGATACGTAGATGATCTGATTCACCTTGTCTTCGAACTCTTCAAATTTCAACGGACGGTTATCCAGCGCGGACGGCAGACGGAAACCATGCTCCACCAGCACATTCTTGCGCGCCTGGTCACCATTATACATAGCCCGAATTTGCGGCAGCGTAACATGGGATTCGTCAATGACGATCAGCATATCATCCGGAAAATAATCCATCAACGTATACGGTGTCGCTCCCCGCTCGCGGAATGTCAGTGGACCCGAGTAGTTCTCAATCCCGGAACAAAAACCGACCTCTTTCATCATCTCGATATCATACCGAGTACGTTGTTCCAACCGCTGTGCCTCCAGCAGCTTTCCTTGTTCCTTCAGCACCGCCAGCCGTTCTTCAAGCTCACGCTCGATGTTGACCAGCGCTACCCTCATCGTATCCTCATGCGTGACGAAGTGAGATGCCGGGAAAATAGCTACATGGTCACGCTCACCGATCAATTCACCCGTTAGCACATCAATTTCGGTAATCCGTTCAATCTCATCCCCAAAAAGTTCTACCCGTATGGCATGTTCCCCTTGAGAAGCCGGGAATATTTCAACCACATCCCCCCGTACACGGAAAGTACCCCGCACGAAGTTGATATCGTTCCGCTGATATTGAATATCGACCAAGCGGGACAAAATCTGATTGCGGGGTTTCTCCATACCGACTCTAAGCGAGAGGAGCAGGCTTGAATATTCTTTCGGCGACCCCAGACCATAGATGCAGGAGACACTCGCTACGATAATAACATCACGACGCTCGAATAGAGAGCTTGTGGCCGAGTGGCGAAGTTTATCAATCTCCTCATTAATGCTGGAATCCTTCTCAATATACGTATCGGAAGACGGAATGTACGCTTCCGGTTGGTAGTAATCATAGTAGCTGACAAAATAATCAACGGAGTTGTTTGGAAAAAACTCTTTAAATTCGCTTGCCAGTTGGGCAGCCAACGTCTTATTGTGCGCAATAATCAGCGTAGGCCGATTCAGCTTGGCGATGGTTTGCGCGATGGTAAATGTCTTACCCGTTCCCGTAGCACCCAACAACGTTTGATGCTTCTTTCCTTCTGCGATCCCTTCTACCAGTTCAAAGATGGCCTGAGGCTGATCGCCTTGAGGTTGGAATTCCGACTCAATTTCAAAAGTCTTGTTGCTAACAACGATATCACTCATTGCCCTGCATCACCCTTATCGTCTAAAATGGAAACATCATGTTACTACACCAGTCGAGCTGGAACGTCTTTACCTGTAACTCTATGTCGATATTTCCCGAGCAATGATACTTGGGAAATATGGTTAGATAAGAATGTTTGTTCCCGTATTATACCTCTTTCTTACTGTGGATGCAAACGATAAGTCTTGGATAGGAGTGAATTATATTTTGGATATCACCATCGTATTGGGCATCATCGCAGGAATCATATCATTAATCGGTGGCTTCTTATGGGAGGGCGGCCAATTTTCAGGACTGCTCCAGGGTACATCGGCTCTGATTGTATTTGGTGGAACCTTCGCCGCAGTCGTTATTAGCTACCCCGCCTCCAAGCTAAAGACCATCCCCACTGCACTTCGGATGGCGTTTAACCGTGAGGAAAACCCTACCGAGCAATATATAGAAGATTTGGTTTCTATGGCTTCCACCTCCCGCCGATCCGGTGTACTTGCGCTAGAGCGTATTTCCTCGGAGCATCCGAATGCTTTTTTGCGTGAAGGTCTTCAACTGGTCATCGACGGCACCGAGCAGGAGCAGATCAAACAGATTCTAGAGCTTGAGTTAGATACCATTGAACAAAAGCATGAAGGATATGCCAAAATATTCGAATCCGCAGGCGGCTATGCCCCTACGATGGGAATTATCGGTACGGTAATGGGTCTGATCCATGTACTGGGCAGTCTGACCGAGCCTACTGCGCTCGGACCGTCCATTGCTGTGGCGTTTATCGCAACACTATACGGCGTAGCCAGCGCCAATCTGATCTTCTTGCCCATCGCTTCTAAAATAAGGGCATGCAGTGAATCAGAGGTCGCTATAATGGACTTGCTGCTGCAAGGTATTCTGGCTATCCAGAACGGTGAGAATCCGAAGCTAGTACGCAAAAAGCTGGATTTCTTTATCCGCTCAGAACAAAATCAGGACCGCAAACCACCACGGCGCTCACGCGTAGAGATCACCGCTCCAAAGGAGGACTCCTTCCATGAGAACGCGCGCTAAGCGCCGTGGGCGTAAGGAGGGCGGAGACCATCGTGACCGCTGGATGATTACCTATGCTGATCTAATCACCCTGCTGCTCATTTTTTTCGTTGTAATGTACGCCATGAGCAGCCTGGATGCCAAAAAATACGATATCGTTGTTCAATCCCTCCAGGATACATTCCACAAGGGTGATTCTATTCTGGAGCAAGGCTCGGGCATCACGGGTTCGGCGGATCGCTACACCAGTAAGAATCCGCCTGCGACCAAGCAACCGACTTCCGATAAAAAAGAAGCGGGATCGACTAAGCTAACCGAACGTGAACAGGCCTTTCGCAAACAGGAAAAAGAACTGCAAAATCTAATGGGTGTCATTCAAGAATATATTTCGGACAACAAGCTGGAAAACCAGATTTTCGTGTCAGATCAACCGCGCGGTATTGTCATTACGCTGAATGACCGCTTTTTATTTGATCAAGGAAGAGCTGCACTCAAGCAGGGCTCTGCCAATACGCTATCCAAGTTGGCCAGTCTGTTCAGGGACTTAAAAACACCTATCAGTATTGAGGGACATACGGACAACATTCCTTTCACTGGCACCTCAAGCTCATCGATCTATAAGGATAACTGGGAGCTTTCCGGCGCACGCGCGTTATCTGTACTCCGATTCTTTCTAGACAGAGAACATCTGTCACCCCATGGATTTCAGTATGCGGGTTATGCGGATACCCGACCGGTTGGTGACAATAAGACCGAGGCTGGACGGCAAAAAAACCGCCGTGTCGAAATCACTGTACTGCGCCAGCTTCAACAGTAAATGCCAAAAACCTCCTGAGTCACGCAGCAACGTGAATCGGGAGGTTTTTTTTGGATACATATCATCATATGGCTTCCGCTCTGATGTGACGCAGAACAATAAACCGTACGAACAACGTGTAAAAATGCGGCGTACGAGATTCAATCGAGATTATTTTGTTTAGTCTATATCCCCACTATGTATTAGAAGCCAAGGTGAAGTTAGAAGTTAGGTATATCTTGTCATGTTGCTTAAAAATCAATAAGATAGGACAAGCTCATGTTGCTCCTCTTGCATCTGTGAACTATTAGTTATGGTATGTCTACGATAGCTGCATTTCCAATCGCTGTACTTATTAAGGAGTCGATCCAATTCCATGGACTTGAGTAATACCCGTCGATCCTTCAATCCCACCTCATTCGCCAAATCGTTTAATTCCTTCCGCTTTTCTTCGATGCAGTCCTCCAATTCTTGCCATTTCACATCAATAAACCTCCTGTTCGGTGTGGTATTTACATTTATTTTACAGGCTGATACCTTCCCCACAGGTTAAAAATATAATAAATCCCATTTCATCCCTTTAACGGAATGAATCAAAAAAAACAGCCTGAGTGGGGCTGCTTTTTTGATTTATGCTGGAAACTCACCTAAAAGTAATCGAAAAAATTGCGATTTCACCCACCTCTACCATGACTAGAAACTGTAATCTGAGAACCATTACTAGTTACGATATTATGGAAAGAAGACAGAATCCCGATATTACTGACTACTATTAGAGAAAGCAAAAGTGAAAGAAAAACCCTCTTCATCTTTGCACACCTCCTTAATAATAGATTTATAAATCTCAATTTGCCCTTCGTCACATAAAATTCTATTATTCTCAAAAAAAACCATACTTTGAGCAAAACTCTCTACATTTTTAAGAAAAAATGCTATCTGTATACATTGCAAAATAGCATTTATTGCATCTTTGTATCTCTTATTTCGTCTATAATAAATGGCTAATTGAAAATTAAAATTGTAATAATCATCCATGAATATTACATCTTGAGTTTTTCTGAAAATATCAATATATTCAATAAATCGTTCTAAAATACTGTCAACTGAGAACAAGTTCCTATTAGCGGATTCTAAAATATTCACAAGACCTGGTAATATCTCATCGTTGTTGTTCTCTAATAAGTCCACATATTGAGGAAGCACAGATGTATCTCCTAATAGTAAATCAAGTGTATAAGAGTTCCCTCTAGACCATAACTTAAACTTTTCGACTTCTCTTTTCCCAACGGTGTCTAAACCATCAAACCAACTTAGATCACCATACTCAGCAACAATTTTTTTCGCATTCTCATAGTCTCCAATTTTTTGTAGGGCATACGCTTTCATAAGTAATCCTTGTCCATAATATACTACTAAATGTCGTTCGGTTTTTATTGGTGCACAACTCCTGTTTTTTCGAGCCCTTCTTTTATTTTCTTCATCATATATTATTTTAGCTTGTTCCCAAAGCTCATCGCTGTGTGTAATTGTTTCTTGCCATTTATGTAGTGAAGAATATATATTTGTTAGATGCAATAATCCGTCTAATTGATGACACTCTGGCAACCGAAAACGAAAAGGTTCAAATTGAATAGCTGCTTTTAGATTTATTTCAGTATTCTCACCAATTTTTGCACGAAATAATTTGTAATGACTAATAGCCAATCTCTCAGAATGTTGGTATTTTTCATTTTCAATTACACATTCATAAAAAGGAATTGCCTCTTGTAGCTTCCCCCCTTCGTATAACTCCTCTGCCAAAGCAAAGATTGTAGGAATGTGGTTAAGATCTTCCATTAAGCGCGAAAGTACTTTTTCCACACACCTCAGATTTCCCACTTCAACACAACGAATAAGGAACGGTTTAACTCTTTTCCAATGAGGCCTTCCATCATAAAAACATTCATCAACATATAGGTCATACAACCAGTCCTCTGGATAATTAAGCGCTTTGGTAATCAAGTCCATTTGTCTCACAGAGATTGGTTTGGGCGGATTGCCATTAAGCATAGCACTAAATACGCCCCGATTAAGTCCCGTAGCTTGTCCAAAACTATTAAACGTGTAGCCACCAAGCTTTAATTCTTTCTCAATTTCCGAACGAATCGTGGTTGCATTCTCCAATAAAGACACCTCCCGGCGTATTCAGATGATTTTAAAAAATCACCCTCCTCGACAATCAATTACAATATACTAGAAATTATATGAATATATTGGATGATGGTCAACCCCTTTTTCTACACTGTTTCAATATATTATGGAATTTAATGTTATAAAAAAGTTCCCACAGGGACTTAATGTTCAATTATTTAGGCAATTCAATTACCTCCACGCCTGATCTACCTTTGTCTACACTCATACTATAGGAGTGTGGATGTCGATGGAAACAACGAAACTCATAGGAGCGAAAATCCGCCAATTTCGAAAATTGCTTGGTATAACACAAGAACAGCTTGCAGAAGCATCTGATTCAACAGGTTCCTATATCGGAAAGTTAGAGCGGGGCGAGGTCAATGTACAAATAAAAACATTGGAGAAAATAGCCGAAGCGTTGGACACAAACGTGTTTGCATTTTTTGACTTCAATCCACATGAAGAGTTCAAAAGTCAGCCCTGGATATGGGGATGTATTCATATTCTTTCCCAGCAGAGTGAAGCAGAGCAAAATAAAGCTTATCGGATAATAAAGGAACTGTTTACCTCTTCAGAGAGCGAGCTTTCTGAAAATAACTCCGATGATTCAGGCAACTAACTAAAAAATCAACTTTTTCCTGATTAGTCATGCACGTAAAATGTCAAAAAGGCTATGTTTCTCTACTTAGAGTAGTAGATTACATAGCCCTTTTGTATTTTAAAAAGTCATTTCCTTGATGTTGTTTTCCACTGCTTTAATCACTTTTTCATATTCTGTCCGTTGTTCATGTGTCGAATGATCCTTATATTTCTCAAACAACAACGTGATGGACTTGATATAGTAAGCTTTATCGTTCAACTGTGAGGATGCTTTGAGACTGTTCAACATACTGTCTATTGCCTCAGAATAGTTCCCTTTATTAAAATAGTAGCGACTAAGCTCAAGAAAAAAACGAGAATAGCTCACCAGATTATAATTCGTACCATAGTAAGAAATATTTGTACGTAAGTCCCTAAATTCATTAATATTTTTAGCAAAAAGGGTCAGAATATCGTCTATTATGTGATTGTAAATATTAGCTGATTCTATAATGGTTAACAGCCCCTGAAGTATCTCTTCAGGATTACTTTTAATAAGCTCAACATAGGCAGGCAAACTAGTCATATTTCCCATTAGAATTTCTAAATTTAAACGGTTTGCTTCTGCCCACATTTCAAATTTCCTCGCCTCTAAAAACCCCATTTCATCCAATCCTTCAAAACCAGTCAAATCAGCATAGTAAGGTATGAATTCCATTGCTTCTTCATATAGCCCTTGCTTTTCGCGGGCATTCCCCTGCATTAAATAAGCTTGACCAAAATAGACGATTAGATGTCTTTCTGTATTTAGAGGTTTAACTTCACGGTTTTTTAATCTATTTTGAATCTGCTGCTGATAAACATTTGTGGCAATTACCTCAAGTTCTTTCGCATATTGTATAGTTGTCTCACAGTCATAAACTTGAAAGTATACGTTTACCAGCTTTAATAGAGCGTCCAGTTGATGATTTTCAGGCAAATTTTTGCGATAAGGAGCAAATTTTATAGCCAGTTGGCGATTATTCTCCAGATCTTTGTTTAAAGAGTAAGAAAATAGCCTATATTGGCTGATTGCGAGCCGTTCTGAGTGGTAATATCTTTCGTTCTCTACCACACACTCGTAAAAGGGGACAGACTCCTTTTCCTTGCCTCCTTTATGTAGCTCTTCTGCAAGTTCAAATATCGTCGACACATAGGACAAGTCCTCTGTTAATCTCGACAGTACCCTTTGAATATAGTCTTTCCTCCCTAACTCTACACAACGCAATAAAAAAGGCTTGATCCGTTTCCAGTGCCCTTTTCCCTCGTAAAAACATTCATCTATGTACATCTCATAGAGCCAGCCCTCGGGATATCCCAATGCCTTGGTTATCAGGTCCATCTGCCGAACGGAGATTGGCTTGGGTGGGTTGCTGTTCAGCATTGCACTGAAGGTACCGCGGTTAATACCGGATATCTTACTGAAACTGCTAAAGCTATAGCCTCTTTGCTTCAATTCTGTCTCTATTTTCGAGCGGATCGTAGGTGTGTGCTCCATGCCAATCCTCCTCAATAAGTTTTAGACATATCATCAGTAGTACTTTATATGTAAAACTCCATTCTATAGGAAATTCATTTCAATACAAAATCACGAAAATAGTGAAATATATGGTCAATATCTCTACTTTAATTTATGATGCCTTTAAAAGAAGTCTTTTTTTAATGAATCCCGTGATAATTGAAAAGTTGAATGAAGTACATAAAGAGAGCATAAAAGCAAGCTTCAAGTTTTTTTATTTGAATGTCACAAACGCATACCTTTTTCAGTTATATAGGCAGAAAGGAGGGATGTTAATGGAAATACTACATGCAAATAATCAAGACACAGATATCAATCTTGTCATAGAACAGGTCCAAGCGGGCGACAAACAAGCATACACACATATCATACGACGTTATCAACAACAGATCTTTTTATATTGCTACTATTTACTTAAAAATCAGGAAGAAGCAGAAGATGCCGCTCAAGAAATATTCATCAAAGGGCTTGAGCACATCCATCAGTTCGTACCTACAGTCTCTTTTTCAGCTTGGCTTTACAAAATCGCTCAAAATTACTGTAATGACTTATTAAAAAGAAACGCTAGAAAATTCAAATCCTTCATTCAGTACAAATTGAACCTAAAGCAACAGCCAATACACGAATATACAAATTTAATTCACGAGTTACTGGACCAGCTAACATTAAAAGATCGTCAAATTTTATTATTACGTTCACTTGAGGACTACAACTACGAAGAGATTGCTACAATAATGGGACTGAAATCATCCACGATCCGAAAAAGATATGAGCGACTCCGTAAAAGGCTAATTAACTACAATGAAAAGGGAGGAAAACAAATTGAGCACTCATTTAAACCCGGAAGATAAAGAAATCGAGCACTTACAAAAGCTTATTCGGAATACTCCATTACAAGTAGATTTAATTGATAGAACTATGGAACGCTTTGAGAAAGTGGGCACAAGACGCTATAAGCGATCTAACATTCGACCAAAAAGGACACGTAATACAATTGTTGTGACTTCTGCTACGCTTGCAATGACGTTTATGCTTGTGGTTGGTACTGGCTTTATTTCACCAACTATGGCTGCATCTATTAGACAAATTCCAGGTATGAATTCTATATTCCAGCTAGCTGGTGATCTTGGTTTACAAACAGCGGACGAAAAAGGGCTGTTATCAAAACCAAATCTTAGTGACACTCACGATGGCCTGACTCTCAGCGTACCGGAAGTCATGTTTGATGGAACACGTGTATCAATTGCCTTAGAACGACAAACCACTGACAAAAGATTTTTAAACACCGAATTACCCTTGTTACTTGATGATTTAATATTTTCCATTAATGGCGAAGAAATTAATTCTTCTTATGCACCTAAAAACACCAGCAACTCCATTGACTCATATACGATACCTGGAAAAAATTCGAATTCAACCATTATACAATTTTCAGATTTACGTAATCAAGGAGGAAAATCTTTTCCAGATAAGTTTGATTTAACAATTTCCATGTCTGTCTCCGGCATTAAGCAGCCATTTAAAATAGAAATTCCTGTGGAAAAGAATACTAAGAATAACTTAGTTTTTACACCATCCCTTAAGCGAGAGTATAAAAACATTGACTATACTCTAGAAAAAGTTGAGCTCACACCGATTACAACTAGCATCACAACTCGCATAAAGCTACCTGCTAATTCAAAAATTTCTTCGTCACTTGCTTTGTGGTTGAGTTATGAAATTTACGATGATAAAGGAAAGCAACTAAATTTAATTAGCAACAATGGTTGGAGTGCTACTGATGGCAACGTTCTGATAAATGATTCACGATTTGAACCTTTCATCTCTCTCCCCAAAGAAATTACTATAAAGGTTTATAAAGATATCTTAAAAAAGGATGATAAGAGCAAATTCGAACTAGGGAAAGATGGAAATCCAAAAAAAGAGTATTTCCCTGATTTAGAAATTACTTACCCAATTAATCCATAAAAATAAATAAGTGAAGGAAGTCAAGCGTACTTCACCTCCTTCACTGCATACAAATACTATCTTCTAACCTTAAAAGTATAAACTCCAAGTTTGTCTCCATTAGATTTAAAAGCTTCAACCTGAGCTGTACCGTAGCCAATCATCTTAGCTTTATAATCATGAAGTTCGACAACATCACTTCCGTACAAAATCATCCAGTTAGAACCTTCCATTTCATATGTGCTACCTATGCCTAAACGAAGTGTGGGACTATCCTGCTTTGTAATGGGTGCTTTTTCTCCGTTGGCAGGTTCAAAAGTTACTGTAACTGTCGCTGGGGTCACAACTGATGCCGTTGAACTTACTGGTGAAGCGGAAGCTACTCCCCCAAAGATAACGCTAGCGCAGAAATTGATAATGCTAAGATGGCTTTTTTCATTTGTCATTTCTCCTCTTTAATAGTTTTCTTTAAAAGTTCCTGAGCTACTAAATGCCTTGCTTTATGTCTGTGACTACGTTTCTGTTATTCTCAAGCTATTAGTACTTTACTAATCAAACATTGAACTTCCAAGCAATTATAGACATCATTAGGGTATCAACCTTTTCATTTCTTCATCCCCTTTCTTCCAGTTAATTACATTATAATTCTTGATGTGTTACAAAAAGGATAAAAATAAACATATCGTTTCTTTTTTTACAAAATAATCAATAAAAAAGGCCGACCTCGAAGATTGGCCTAATCTGACTGCTGCATATGCTCTTGAAGAACCTCAATTGAAATGGGTGGCTTAAACCAATTCCTCTGCTGGGATAATGAAAGATAATTGAGAGTATCCTTTTGCCCTGCTAGTATTCTCCCACGTCTGTAATGGTAAACGGCAAGCTGATACATGTAACAATAATAATAGGTCATTTGTTTAATATCCTCAGATTCCTTTAATCTCTTTATTTGCTCAGAATATTTATCAACAATAGAGTCTACGTCAAAATTATACCTATTAGCAGTTTCTAGTATAGTTATAAGACCGGAACCTATTTCTTTAGGGTGATTTTCGAGAAAAGTTATATACGCCGGAAGGATATCTCTCTTGCCTAAGAGTAAATCTAAAGTATAAGAATTGGTTTAGCCCACACACGGGATTGCTCCACATCTGCTTCACCTTCTGAATCAAGCCCTTTAAACCAGCTTAAATCTGCGTAGCCCTCAAGCTCTGCCCTTGCCTCTTTAATGTAACCTTTCTTTTGCAATGCCGTAGAGACCGAAAGAAACCCATAACCATAGTAAAATACCAAGTGCCGTTCTGCATGCAACCATGTAGCTGCTCTTATTTTCTCCTTCTTTTTTGCTGATTCATATAGATTACATAAGCTAGGTTCTTTAATTCATGACCGTACTTCTCTACCTCATCCCATTTGTGTAAGTAAAAATATATATTTATGATCTTATGAATTCCCTCCAACTGATAATGCTCAGGAAGTAAATTACGATAAGGTATAAATTTCAATACTAACTCAAGGCTCTTTTCCAAGTCAGACATTGTACAAGCCTTAAACCTTTTATATTGGCTTATAGCCAACCGTTCCGAATAACGATATTTTTCGTTTTCGATTACACATTCATAAAAGGGGATAGCATCTCCCCCTTTTCCGTTAGCATCTAGCTCTTCTGCAAGCGCATATATAACTGGTAAATAAGACAAGTCCTCTGTTAATCTCGACAGTACTTTTTGAATATAGTCTTTCCTACCCAACTCCCCACAACGCAATAAAAAAGGCTTGATCCGTTTCCAGTGCCCTTTTCCCTCATAAAAGCATTCATCTATGTACAACTCATACAGCCAGCCTTCAGGATATCCCAATGCCTTGGTTATCAGGTCCATCTGCCGAACGGAGATCGGCTTGGGCGGGTTGCTGTTCAACATGGTACTGAATGTACCTCGGTTAATACCGGATATTTTACTGAAGCTGCTAAAGCTATAGCCCCTTTGCTTCAATTCTGTCTCTATCTTCGAGCGGATCGTAGGTGTATGTTCCATAACAACACCCCCTTAATGAATAACAGGTCATGATTTGAGTAGGGTCTATCGCACCTTGTCCTTCTGAATCAGCTCATAATAGATACGTGCAGGTTCTGATTCTCCAGTGGATAAAATGTATTCTGCCAAAGGGGCACATAGCTTTTGGAGGTAAAAGGAATATAGCAGCTCGGCTGTGTCAAAATGAATGTTCAGCACCTGCTTCATCAGTCCTTCAAATTTGGAGTAATCCAGTTCCTCTGGGGTAATGTCAAACGGGTACTCAGGGAAGGTTTTCCTCTGAATCTCAACAAATTGTTCTCTAAGTTTCGGATGATTGCCTGATCGGGCAGCCGAGAAATTCATCATAAAAAAAGATATAAAATCTGTCTCACGGTCACTTAACCCGTAATACTCACACCAACGCATGAACATCAGCGGTTTTACCATACCTAAATCCCCTTTAACAAAAACTATTATGAATCACACAAAAACTAACAGGTTCCAGCATATGTAATATATAGGTTAAGCCCCATTTTAAAATATGATTCCTTAAATGAATTTTGCTGTTTAACATATCCCCTCATTTTCACAAGAAAACTCTCCAGATCTATTTCATCCGAAGAGTTCACTTATTTTCTCAATATCTGACCTTATTTGGGCTTATTTTCTCCGATAGGGATTTTCATTTCCAGTTCAGGCAGGTATGTTCTTTTCCAATTCCCACTTTCATCATATACAGGTTTGCCTTCTGGTCCAGTTACATTGAAATAGGGTTTAATGGTAATAAATTTCGGTGTCTTTTTAAAGGGAGCTACGAATATCTTGTAAACTCCAGGCCTTATTTTAGTACCAGGATGTCCTGATCCTCCAGTAATCCATTGCTGTTCATGTCCCTCATCATCCAAGATAGCGTAGTCCACTTTATTCATAGCGAGCCCATACCCGTATGTCTCACGCCCAAGCGTTGTCGGCCCCGGGCTTATGTAATGCGTCTTGGTTACAATCATGGTCGACATGGGTGTCATCTCTATTTTTTCCACAACCAAACGGGTAAAATCATTTGATTTTTCAACCCGGGGAGTGAGCACCCTGTTCTTTGAGGGAATTTTTTGCACAGGTAATTCAAACTTAAAAGATTCTTTTATTCCTTGGATTTGTATGTCTGCCTTTAGTTTAAATTGGTCAGGAAGCTCCTTTCCTGAAGAGTACATTTTCTCTAAATCACTATAATGAATGATGACAGAACCAGGTGTGCCTCCAGAATTAGTAATCAGCGAAGGACTATCAAATTGAAAAGGTTTGCCATTGTACCATAATGTGATATCCTCAATTCGGTCTTGCAGCGCTGTGCCCAAGGCCTCCCCGTTACTTTCCAGTGTTAGAGCCAGACGAACACCGTCATAAGCAACCTGGGATATACGGAGTCGGGTTCCGTTATGAGTGCTGCTGGCCGTTGTCTTTGTCACCAGACCTGCTTTCTCGACCTCCTGAAGCCCTGGGTCACCTGCTCGCATAAATGCATTACCACCTGCTGTTGAGAACCCTTGATTAGCTGCTAACTGCAAAACATTGTTGACCATGGGTACTTGCCACAACATTTTCGCCATGTTAGGAGAAACGAATGCCGAGGCTACGATTCCACTGCTCAACACCATAGTTGTTGTGAGCAAAGTTCCTATAAATCTACGATGGCGTGAGGTTGAGTCTGCTTGGCCCATATTTTGATAGATAAAACCTGTCTCAATCTGGCTATATACAGCCTCCAGCCGTTGCCGCACATATGGTGTAATGACATGCTCATTGCGAACTTTTGCTTTAGCTGTTACCCACTCATTATCAAGTTCAATATCTCCCATGGATCGGTGTTCCCCTTTCTCCCGAGTTTGATAGCATGCGAAGCAGAGATTTCCGTGCGCGATACAACCGTGTTTTGACCAGACTCTCTGAAATGCCCAGCGTTTTCGAAATCTCCTTAATATTCAGATCATAAAAATATCTTAAAATGATAACAAGCCGCATCGGCTCTTCCAATTGATCCACTGCTTCATGCAGTTCAATATTTTCATACTCGCCAGAAATACCTACTTGGTATGAAAACTCAGATACAGCAACGGAGCGGGAACGCTTTTTAGCAATTTTTTTGGATTCATTAATGATGATCCGATACATCCAGGTTTTAAAGAGACTCTCGTCCCGCAGTGTACCCAAAGACTTATATGCCTTGAGTATGGCTTCTTGTAGCGCATCTGCACTATCTTGTTCATTTCTCAGGATAGAGTACGCCATTCCGTATAAATCGTTTTCAACTTCTCTAATGATGTTCACAAAAGCCCGTCTATCTCCATGTTGTGCCTTCTTGACTTCATTCTCGATATCCAAAGGAGACCTCCTTTCAAGTTGCCTATCTATTAGATCAACTGGCAGGGCGATCCGTTACAATTTACTTCCAAATTACACAACAAAAAAGACCTGCTCAACATCTTAATGACGCTAACCGGGTCTTCCCAAAAATCCTATATTCGTTTTTATTCTATCCTCTACATAGTTGACAGATCACAGGCTGCAAGTGAATACATAAGCGGGCGGGACGTTGTAGTGTACCTTTTTAATCTGGATGTCAGAAAAAAAGGTGCGAAAAAAGTTGTGCTTGACCTTGCTGTACTGGAACGTAATGAATTTGCCCTCCTGACCCAAAACCTCGGCTGTTTGTCCCAAAATAAGGCTGGATAAGGCGGCTGGCAGGCTGGTAAAAGGAAGTCCTGACACGACATAATCCACCTTAGGAACTTCATACTGGCGCATATACTGCGCTACATGCTCAGCCGATCCGTGAATAACGTGCACCCGTTCCAAGTGTCCATATTTGCTTTGTAGTGTTTTGTAAAACGATTCATTGGTTTCGATCACTAGAAGTAGTGTTTCCGGACGCTTGTTTGAGATCAACTCTTGCGTAAACACACCGGTACCTGCGCCATATTCAATAATACACGATGCTTCGTCAAAGGAAATCGGTGTGGTTATTTGCTTGGCCAACTGTCTTGAACTGGGTATGACAGCGCCTACGCTGCGTGGATGCCTAATATACTCTCGAATAAAGTGAATTGCATTCATCTTTTCCTCTCCCTGCTTCACACACTTGATAGGCATACGACTCATCAACATATCGTATTACATATTCATTGTATATTGATCAGAATAGTGATTTCAAGCAGGCGACTACCTGAATATAAAAAAGAGCGCAGAGTCTTATTCGATTCTAATCAAATAAAGACTGCCCTCTTATGATACATCTATTTTTTCACGGTGTCCAAACTTGCCCCATCTGCCTTCGATGCCTGTCCAGCTTTACGTCGCCGCGCACCTATGTGCATGGCAATAATCCGGTAGATTGAGGCCGGCTGTATGGACACAGCCCAGCTCGCGTCCTCATCTGGTGCAAGCACGACCCCTAGCTGGTGATGATCGCCATCGTACATGCCACGCTGCACAAACTTGATTTCACCCTGAAGGTTGCGTACCTCCAGCTTGCAAAAGGCAGAATTAATCCGTAAGGCCTGGTGCAGCTCGGCGCGGCTATTCACAATCACGCCGTTCACACGGTAAATGGCTTCGCCCGGCAAAATGCCCATGGCCGTCGCCGGGCTGTCCGGCAGCACAGCAAGAACGCGCATTCCCTGCTCCGGATGAACAAACATCGGACTGAGACGACTTTCCTCCATATTGCCATACCAGATCAGCGCTTCGTGGGCGAGGAAGGAGAATAACGCTGCAGGCAGCATCAGCGGACTCCACCAGGCCGCCAGCAGGCTCAGCAGAAGCAAAGCCACGCTGTACAGGAGCAGGCGGTTCGACGTGAGCACCGCCTTTTGACGTGGTAGGTGGCCCAGCGTCACGCTGCTGAAGCCCATCAGGACTGGCAAGGCTGCCAGCATATATCCCGCTCCGGCATCGCCGCCGAATAAAGGTGTCCATGGAAGCGTGAAGCCTCCCTGAACGGGAACCAGCAACAGCAATGGAATCGGCCAGAGATCTTCCATACGGTAGCCTCCAACCAGTCTTCCACGTTTGCCCTCCACAAATAGCGGAGTGGCTGCCTTTCCTCCTTGCCAGCGAACTAGCAGCGCCTCAGCCACGTGCAGCGCAGCGACCAGCACCAGCAATGCCGGTATATCCAATCCGCGGATGGCTGCTACCGATGTTCCGAGCGCCCCCTGAGGCTGCCAGCCATCCGCGACGTTCAAAGCAAATTGAGCCACACCTAGCAGACCTACCGAATAGGCCAGGCACAGGTAACGGACACGTACCAGCATGAGCAGCAATGTGGTCACCCACAGACACACGATGGAAGCTGTGTTCAGATGCACGCTGACGAACATTCCCAGAGCGGAAAGCACTATTCCAGCAATCAAACCACTCCATACGACGCGCCAGGTTTCTCCTGCCCAGCTGTGCACTTTGGTATGAAAGAGTTTGCGCTCCAGTAGCATTTGCCGACGATAGCCAAGCCCGACAATGAGTATTGAGATATAGTAAAACGGCTGCAAAAGCAGGTACAAGCAAGCATTCAGAACGCTCCATCCCCATTGTAATGCCCATTCCAAGTTCATTCACACTCCTTATGCCCCTGGCCCGCTGTATAGCGGATCACGTACATTTCATATCCATTTATTCTATATGAAATTGCCAACGTAGGGAAGACAAACCGGCAGACTGCAAATAAATCCCAATATAAAAGGAGGCTGTTTCCAGCCCCCTTGTTGTAGCCTTACTATTATTTCGTTGCGCTCGTCTTCATTTCCTTCCGAATCTCTTCAATCCCCTGCTTGAGTTGATTATCGTTTTTCGGATCACGAATTTTTTCGATCAGCTTCGCTTCCATTGCCGCAGCTGTCTTCGCGTCAATGATACCGCTAGCCGTCAGCTTCGCCTGTTTTTGAAAAGCAATCACAGAGCTTTCTGTCGCTTTGTCAAAATAGCCGTCTTCGCGCCCCGGATTGTAACCCAAGCCTTGCAATATGATTTGCGCATTTTTTACATCGCTGCTATTCATATTGTATTTCAAGGACTTTTCTTTGTTCAGTGGTGCCGCTGTGAAGTATTCAGGCTGCTCCACTGCGATATCCGGCTTAATCCCTTTTTTATGAATCCACGTTCCATTTGGCGTCAGCCATTTGGCAATCGTGATTTTAAGCAGGCTGCCGTCACCCATTTGCTTGTCATAGCTGGTTTGTACAGTTCCTTTACCAAAGGAATTTTCCCCGATCAACACTGCACCAGCGGATTGCTGGAGAGCACCTGCCAGGATTTCGGACGCGCTGGCGCTGCCTTTATTCATCAGCAAAGTCACCGGATAATTTTTGCTTGAACCTTTGGATTTCTCTTCTTCACGCTTCTGGTTCTTGTCTTCCACTTGGACTATCGTTTTGCCAGAAGGAACAAATTGCTGTGCAATATCAATAACGACAGAAAGCACACCACCGGGATTATTACGCACGTCGATGACGAGCCCTTTAAGCCCTTGTTTTTCCAGCTTCGCCAGCTCTGCCTTGAAACGTTCTGCTGTATTCAAGGAGAATTGGGTGATCGTAATAACACCTACACCGCCGCTTTCCATATGAGCTGTGACGGTTTCCATATCAATGTTATCACGGGTAATCGTATATTCGAGCGGATCAGGAGAGCCGCTGCGCTGAATTTTGACCTTAGCCTGACTGCCTTTGGGTCCACGAATTTTGGAAACGGCCTTGTTCAGATCTAATCCATCCAGTGATTCACCGTTAACAGACAGAATAATATCCTTAGAGCGAAGCCCCGCCTTTTCAGCCGGAGAGCCCTTAATTGGCGTTACTACGACTACTTTCCCGTTTTCCGCCGCTACCTCGGCTCCGATCCCGGTAAAAGAGCCTTCAATAGACTGCTCGAACTGCTGCGCAGTTTCCTTGCCCATATAAGAGGAATACGGGTCGCCTAGCGACTCCATCATACCATTGATGGCACCATCCACCAGCTTGGTACGATCCACATCCTGATAATATTGTCCCTGAATCAGGTCCATCGCTGTCTCGATTTTGCGGATATCACTTCTGGAGGCGGAACTACTTCCTGTCACACTTGCCAGCAGTCCTTCGCCCAGAGCGCTATTCCCCACTGTGGTCGTTCCGGTATAAGCAAAAGTGAGCAGACTACCGCCAAGCAGCCCAATCACCATCAGGAGTACTGCTGTACTTTTTTTCAACATCTAATCGTCCACCGCCTTCTCTTTATCTTGTATCCTATTCCTTCACAACGCATATCCATTCACGCAGTATACGTCTAGCTTGTACGGAATATGTTAATTGTATCCTACTCCGTGTCTCAATGCACATGTTCTTCATCAGGCATCAAGCTATGAAAGCAAAGCCCTATCTACAACCGTATGGGCTACAAATAGGGCTTGCCTCTTCAACTATAGATAGTTCATCGGATTTACAGGTTTATTATTTTCGCGCACCTCGAAATGACAGTGAGGACCTGTTGAGTTGCCGGTCGAACCAATTTCCGCAATTTTTTGACCGCGTTTCACCGTCTGCCCTGTATGAACTACCGTACCGCCATTGCGAATATGTCCGTACAGGGTCCATAGTCCGTCTCCGTGGTCAATCACAACTGTGTTTCCATAGCCACTCCACCATTCCGCAACAATGACAACACCGTCTTCTGCTGCATGAATATCGGTTCCCTGCGGAGCCGCCATATCAATGCCTGTGTGACCTTTAAGCTTGCCGGTAATCGGATGTACCCGCATGCCAAAAGTAGACGAGAGTCGATAATGAGATACAGGCAAAGCCAACGTGCCCGATCCGCCCGTATACGTACTGGCTGCCGCATGGCTGGAATTCGAGCCGCCGCCTGAGGATGAAGAAGCATACCGCTTGGCTTCAGCAGCACGTGCAGCCGCCCTAGCGCGTGCTGCTTTAGCAGCCTGCTCCGCTCTGAGCTTGTTTTTCTCCTGCAACAGACCCACACGCTTGTTAGCGAGGGCTACCAGCATATCATTTTGCTCTCCACTGATTTCATCTGACTCAGCAATATCATGATCATAATTGGCGATCAGTCTTTGCTTCTCTTTCTCCTTCGAATTCAGTTCTGCTTTGGCGTTCTGCTTGAGGGCATACAGCTTCTTGGCATTTTTATATTCGGTGTCAAGCTGCTTCTTCTTGCTTACGACCAGAGCCTTGTCCTTTTTATGCTCGTCCAACAGGATTTGATCCTGCTCCACGATCGTTTTCAAGGAATCTACCCGGCTGAGAAAGTCGCTAAAGCTGGTCGAAGACATAAGCACGTCCATATAGGACACGGTTCCATCTGTATACATCAGACGCACGCGGGTTTCCAGCATTTTTTCCCGTGAATTGATACGGTCAATTGCTTCGGCTAAATCTTTTTTAGTCGCACGCAGATTATCTTCCGTTTGATCAATCTGAACCGCTACACGAGTCAGCTGATCACTGACACTGTTAATCTGTTCAAGTACCATTTTCAGGTTTTGCACGGTTTTATTTTTATAATGCTGGGCATACTGTTTATCTTGAGCAGCCTTTTCTTGCTGTTGCTTGGCAGATTTGGCCTGCTTTTCCAATTGTCTCAGCTGCGAATTGATTTCACTCACGCTTTTGGCGTATCCGTCAGAAGGCTGAATCAGCAATGCGGCTACCAGGGTAGCGGCCAACACAGATCCTGTTTTCTTCAACTTGCAATCCCCATCCTTTACCGCAAAATCTTTATCGCAACATAACAGCGGGCTTCCCCGTTCTAATTGATATTGATTACGACGTCCACCAAATGATTCTTTATACCTTTAAGAACTTGCGCATGGACAGGGTACTGCCAACAATGCCGACCAGCATCCCCAAAATAACCAGCAAAGCACTCAGCTGAATCCAAATGCCTTCAAGCGGCATCAGCTTCAGCATATTCAGTGCGATGTCTCCCTGAACGGCTGTGAGCAGACGCTGATAGCCTGTAAATAAAATACCTACGGTAATAAGGGAACCAATGAGTCCAATAAGCGCTCCTTCGATAAAAAACGGCCATCGTATAAAAAAGTTGGTCGCACCGACCAGCTTCATAATGCCAATCTCTCTGCGTCGTGCCAATATCGTCACACGAATCGTATTCGAGATCAGGAACATGGACATAATTGCCAACCCAGCTACGAATATAAAGCCAACATTACGGATCAGCTTGGTGATCGTAAAGAGCGTCTCTACGGTTCCTTTTCCATAACGAACCTTTAAGATCGGCTTTTCTGGATGCAACGTATTCAGCTTCTCTATCTTTTCGGCCACAAATGGAACCGTCGTTGGTTCAATAACCTCTACCACAATTTTGTCCGGCAGCGGATTGCTATCCTTGTCAAAACCGTCTAGCAGATCTTTGCCGCTGTCTCCCAGATCCTTGCGCAGCTCTTCCAATCCTTGAGCCTTAGTCACAAAGCTGGTTTTGCTGATTTCCGGCATGGCCGCGATTTCCTTTTGCAGCGTTTCACGCATGCTTTGATCCACATTCAGCTCCAGAAATACGTTAACCTCCACCTTACTATCGGCTTGATCAGCCAAGGAGTTGACGTTGAGTACCAGCATGATAAACACGCCCAGTATAAGCAGTGACACAATAATTGAGGTGATGGATGCCACAGACATCCAGCCATTGCGGAATATGTTTTTAAAACCTTCCCGCATATGGCGCAAGAAGGTATTAAAAGTCATATCCGTACTCCCCTCTTACCTGATCTCTTACGATGTTGCCATTTTCGATGGCAATAACGCGTTTGCGCATGGAGTTCACGATGTCCTTATTGTGTGTCGCCATTACAATGGTTGTCCCCCGGAAATTAATTTCGTCCAGCAGCTGCATAATCTCCCACGATGTTTCAGGGTCCAGATTACCTGTCGGCTCATCGGCAATGATCACCGAGGGATTGTTCACGATAGCCCGTGCAATCGCTACACGCTGTTGCTCCCCACCGGAAAGCTGGGCAGGCTCACGATTCATTTTCTCTTTCAAGCCCACCAATTCGAGTACCTCTGGCACCCGTTTGCGGATCAGCTTTTTAGGAGCCTCGATAACTTCCATGGCAAACGCTACGTTCTCATACGCCGTCAAACGCGGCAAAAGACGGAAATCCTGAAAAATGACTCCGATGTTACGACGAACATAAGGGATTTTACGCTGTTTGAGCTTCCCGATATTAAATCCATTAACTGAAATTTGCCCCTTGGTCGGTACTTCTTCTCTATAAATAAGCTTCATAAAAGTCGATTTACCCGCCCCGGACGGACCGACTACGTATACGAATTCATTACGGTCAATTCTGACCGATACTCCCTGAAGTGCGTGGGTCCCGTTAGTATAGGTCTTCCACACATCCTGCATTTCAATCACTCGATCACTTCCCGCTGCTTAATCATGTTACCTAATAACCTAATAACCATTCGACATATTCCATGCATTTCCTTTATACACTTCTGTATTTCATCATACCGTTTATCATTGTAACAAATTTGTTACCTAAATAGTACCGAAAGTTTTCTGCATTTGGCACATATACATGAATATTATGGCACACGAATACGTTACCAAGCTTACGAGACAGGAGACAGCTGCATTATGAAAAAAATTCATTTATCTGTCATTTGGTTATGGTGTGGAATTTTGGCGCTGGCCATGCTGTGGGGAGGGCTTCATCTGTACGCTGACAGACAAACGCTGCCGGAGGGAGTAAGGGTCGGAGGAGTCGACATAGGAACTATGGATACAACAGCTGCTCTTCGCCTGCTGGACGAGAAACTGGATGACTTGAAGCAACGCTCTCTGATCCTGACGGACAATGACAGCAGTGCGCAAGATATAAAACTTACCCTTGGAGAAGCGGGGATTACTTATAAAGCAACGGCATTCCGCAATGCTGTGAAGGCGCTCGGCTCCGAGCATCTGTGGACTCGTGTGCAAACACGCTTTACCTTTGAAAAGGAATGGCTTGTCACGCCTTCCCGGCAGGAGACGGCCTTAAAAGCCCAATTGGGGAACGATTGGGAGCAAAAACGCTACGGTATGCCGGTAAATGCCGTGCGCCAAATCAGCGTGGACGATCAGGTTCGCTATATCCCGGAGCGTTCAGCCCGCCGCCTGGATTGGTCCAAATTAAACGTAGCACTGGATAAGGCCCTACCCAAGGATCTAGGCGCATCCGGGGAGCCAGTGCGAGTGGAACTGCCGTTCCGCCAACTGGAACCGGCTATTACGGTAGATAGCCTGCGGAACGAAGGTATTGAGCGTAAAATCGTCCAGTTTTCCACCAGTCTAGGCAGCAGCTCGGAAGGACGTGTGTATAACGTCAACTCGGCCGCCAGCACTATTGACGGATTGATCCTCAAGCCAGGCGATATTTTTGACTACGGGCAAATCATAGCCAAGGCTGAGCGCACTCACGGCTTTCGTGAAGCCCCGGTGATCGTGAACGGACAGTTGGAGTCCGGTATTGGTGGCGGAATTTGCCAAGTATCCAGCACCGTCTATAATGCGGCGCTGCGTGTCGGCTTGGACATTATTGAGCGCCGCAGCCACTCCTTGCCGGTCAGCTACCTGCCCAAGGGACAGGATGCTACCTTTGCTAACGGGTCTATTAATTTTCGCTTTAAAAATAATACAGGCAAGCATTTGCTCCTTCGTGCCGCTGTCCAAAACCGAATGCTTACCGTAAAATTTTTTGGTACCTTCCCGTCCAGTGTGTCTTATGAGCTGGAATCCCGCACGGTTCGTGTTTTACCTATACCGGAAAAGAGAATCCGGAATGACTCATTTTCCCCCGGCTTCTATCAAGTACTTCGGCAGGGCAGGGAGGGATATGTAGTAGAAACATACCGAATCAAAAAGGTGGATGGCAAAACTGTGGAACGCACGCGGATTAGCCGCGATACCTACCGTGCACAGCAGCGCGTTGTTGCTGTTCCTGACGGAAGTACATCGTCTGAGCCGCAAGCACGCGAACCGCAAAAGCGTATCATTGAGGACGGCATAGGCGAATAAACAAAAGATCCCCCTTTAACTCTGCCTGAAAGGGTCCAGACAGAGTTAAAGGGGGATTTTAATTATGGATTATTCATTATTGGTTGCGTTTACTCAAAACAGAAATTTCTACAGGCGCACTTTCATTGCCGTCTGCATTTTTAGCTTTGATCACCAGTCTAACCGTTGCTTTTTGAGTATGCACGTTGATGCTAAATGTACCATCATCCTTGGCTACCGCACTACCGATGGACAGATCGTTGGAATAGGCAGTTACTGTGGAACCAGCTTTGGCTGTCCCTGTAATTGTACTTTCCCCGTCATACACATCATTGACTTTCAGTGTATCTGTGCTTGTAACCGTGTCAGTGGTTGTGCTGTCTGTGCTGGTGCTGCTTTCTTCAGCTTCACTGCCAGAAGTAGCAGACGTGTTACCATATGTGGAATCCGTAACGTTGCTGTATGTTGATTCTGTTACAGTTCCACCAGGAGTCGTTGTCAGATTATCAACGGAGCTCAGGTTGTAACCGGATGCCGCATCCAGAATGGCAATCGCTTCTGCACGAGTCAGCGGCTTCAATGGCTGGAATTTGCCATCAGGATAGCCGTTAATGATTTTTTGCTCTGCAGCTGCCGCTACACTTTTCTTTGCCCAAGATCCTATTTTGCCGGAGTCGATGAACTTGGTGACATCTGCTGCGTTCCCCGCAGTCAGTCCAATAGCTTTGGCCACGATAGCCGCAGCTTCCTGGCGTGTTACTTTTCCATTCGGTTTGAGCTTGTTACCTGCATAGCCGCTTATGTAACCTGCATTCACGGCACTTGTCAGCTCATTGTATGCCCAGTGCGATGCTGGCACATCTGTGAATGTTCTGCTTCCATTACCGTTTACCTTCACACTGCCTCCATATGTTACATCCGTTACAGCTGGAATCTCCTGCGTGAACGTGCCCAGGCTGCGGTTCAAAAGAACAATAAATTCTGCGCGAGTGATCGCTGCATCCGGTTTCGTTACACCACCCAATTGTCCTGTAGCTGCCCAGCGTTGTAACTGATCTCCCGCCCAATGGCCACTTGTAGTTTGAGGAGCTGCTGCCGCAACACTGAATGCGCTTAGAATAAGACCAGTACTCAATACACCCGCAACTGTGTTTTTAAACTTTTTCCCCATATTATTAATTCCTCCTTTGATTGGCTTCATCATTCTTTTTTAAACACTTTACCAGAAAACAAACCCAAATAACCTCCAAATTAAAAAAATCGTCCCATATAACCATACCCCTACCTTATGTAGGATAAATAAGACTCAAGACTTAATACCCAGCTAATTGGTTGGATATGTATATTGGGACAGGCTACGCTATACTGAATACACAATAGATCGTAGGCTAAACGCAATGATGAGGTCACCACTCCTAGGAAAAGAGGTTCACTTATGGCACTTATTCAATGTCAGTTTTATTCGGAAGTACTTGGCCTGAGCACATCCATGAATGTTATTCTCCCTCAGGCAACCCGTTCCCAGATAGGACTGGAGGGCAAGCAAGGAACCGGACCACACCCGACACTGTATTTACTGCATGGTCTGTCGGACGACGATTCGACCTGGTTGCGTCGAACCTCCATTGAGCGTTATGTCGCTTCACTGGGTATAGCTGTTGTGATGCCTCAGGTACATCGGAGTTTTTATACGGATATGGAGCAAGGGGCGGCTTATTGGACTTTTATCAGTGAAGAATTGCCGACTTTGGCACGTTCATTTTTCCCCCTGTCCGCCAAACGTGAAGGCAATTTTGTAGCAGGGCTTTCCATGGGCGGGTATGGAGCCTTCAAACTGGCACTACGGCATCCAGAGCGCTTTGCAGCCGCTGCCAGCCTCTCGGGGGTCATGGATTTACACGCAGCACGCATTGATCCTGTGGTACAACCGATGAGTCCAGCGGAGTGGAGACATATTTTTGGTCAAGATGAAATACGCGGAACGGATCACGACTTGCTAGAGCTGCTGCAACGCCATACCAACTTGGGAACCCCCCTCCCCCAACTTTACCAATGCTGCGGGACAGAGGATTTTCTGTATGAGGGAAATCAGACCTTTCGTGAAGCCTGCAATCGTGCCGGAATCCCACTAACCTACGAAGAGGGTCCAGGGACTCATGAATGGGGATACTGGGACGCCAAAATCCAGGATGTATTGGCATGGCTACCGATCCAAGAGCACTAACCAGGCCAAAAAAATCCCCACAGCCTTCCTCACCGCACAATACAGTGAAGAGAAGGCTGCAGGGATTTTTCATGATTTCATATGCAAATAAGCTGCTTCTCCCTTGGTCACGAATCACGTCAAGGGGCTGCCGTTGTCTCCGACGATGGAGATACTTTAGCTTGTGACTTGGGTAGCACCTTGTATAATCGCCACTCACCGTTAAACTCACGCTCAAGCTGGACCCACGGTGCACCTTTTTCATATAAATTTGGATACACCATGTTGATTTTACTCAGTGGCATGCCCGACATGATTTTAGGTACAAGGATGTAATCTACGTGGCTATCCTGCGGATAGCTTAATGCTTTATTGAATGAGTAATCACTTGTGATCAGGAAGCGTTTGGGATACTGACTATACACGATCATAGTGTAGGCTGAGGCCGAATCGGTCATAATCGTCGACTTCGGCAGATGCTCATCCAGCCAGACGGCAATTTTCCGATCTGATACCTGTCTTACATAGTTCACATTCCCCGTTCGGGTGAGGAAGCTGTTCTCATCCGGCGCAATATCCGGACGAGTCAACGCATAAGAGAGTAATCCTGCGGTAAGCAGCAGACTGACGGATACCAGACCAAAGGCCGCTCTCCGCCAACGTCCCTGAAGCTGGCTCAGCTCATACGGTAGCCAGGCGACCGTAATCGGGAACACATACATAAAATAACGGAACCACCCATACGAGGATTGCTTCATCATGAGTAAAAATTGCAAACCCGGCACGGACAGGAACAGCAGTAAAATAATCAGGGTTCCCCACCGGAACAAGCGTCCGCTTATTAAGCGAATGAACAGGATAGCAAATAGCGGCACAGAATACCAAATCGTTTTGGAAGCAATAAACTTCAAGGCTACCAGCGGATTGGAGAATATCTCCACAAATTTATCATCATTTAGCAATTCTGCTGATTGTGCCGTGTTCGAATACTCCGAATTGAGGAAATAAAAAGCATTTCCCATAATGAGATAATTAAAGAAAATCCACAGCAGTCCTGAAAAGATCACGGGGAGCAGGAGAAGGAGCCAGGTCGCCTCGACCTTGTGCAGCTTTTCCCGCAAAGGCAGTTCACGTCTGCCCATATGCCGACGTAAAAACAGCACTGCTACGACCACGCCACACGCCATTGCCACGCCCAGAGGCACCGCCTCATAGCGAGTCCAAAACGCCATAGCTAGCGCTAATCCAGAAACAATCAGACTGGCCGTCATACGATCCTTGAGCCACAGCGCAAATTCAATCACCGTCATCATAATAAAATATATGTATAGCGAATCACTCAGCCCATTGGCACCGAACAGTAAAATAAATGGATTTAGCGCATACAACAGAGCCAGCAGCAAGCTCATCCCTGAGCTAAGCCCGGTTCTGACACCAGCCCGGTACAGCAGCATTGCAGTTAAAGCGGCAAAGGTAGCACTAAGGATAACAGCGGCCAATCCATAGGAAGCTAATGCCGGAAAAACCGGATACAGCACTAGAATCACCATTTCCAGAAGACTGGGCAGCGGATTCCAAATAAACCCGATTGCACCCAGATGCGGGTCACGGCTATACAGTACATAAAATGCGTTGGCAACGCGACTGAGCGCGTCCGTATGCATATATCCCAAAACATAGCTGAAATAGATGCCTGCGGACAGCTCTAACGCAAGTATAAATACAAACAGACCTATAGCCATCCATCTGCTTGCAGACCATGTGCGAAAGGACATTCCTCTCGTTCCCCCTCAAACTTGTTGCGGTATTGCAGCTGCAGTATCCCCTTCCAGCCTGCAGCTGCATGAATCCATCCGCTACATACACCACATATCAATTATTGTGGTTTTTTATGTTCTATTTTGTATAATCGCCACTGTCCGTCAAAATCACGTACCAGCGAGGCCCACGGTGCACCATTTTCAAATAAATCTGGATAATTTCGATTTACCTGATCCAGTGGAACTCCTTCCACTACACGCGTTACGAGCACATAATCCACCTTGGAAGCAGGCAAATCCGCTAAGGATTTCCCAAAATCATAATCGCTCGTAATCATAAATTTCTTCGGAATTTGGCTGCTCAGAATGATCGGGTAAGCAGCATAAGAATCTGTCAGAATGAGAGATGAGCCATAATGTTCATCCAGCCAAAGTGCGATTTTCCGCTCAATAATTTGTCGTTCATAGCTTTCATTACCACTATTCGTCAGATAGCTGTGTTCATCAGCAGCAATCGAAGGATTCGTCAGTGCGTAGGATAACAAGCCTGCTGTAACCAGCAGCCCGGCTGTTACCAATGAGATTCCGAGTCCCCGCATTTTTCCTTTTAGCAAGCTTAGCTCATACGGCAGCCAGGCCACCGTAATCGGGAATACATACATAAAGTACCGGAACCACCCGAAGGAAGACTGCTTGAGCATCAGCAAAAGCTGCAGACCGGGTACCGATAAGAAGATCGCGAGCAGCGTTAGCGTGCTCCAATTCAACAGCCGCTTGTCCAATAGTCGAATGAGCAAAATGGCAATCAGCGGAGCAGCATACCACAAGGTTCGTTGCCCGATAAATTTCAGCAGTAGCAGAGGATGTGCAAACATCGTCACAAAGCGCTGATCTTCCAGCAAAGTGGTTGATTGTGTGGCATTGGAATATTGCGAGCGCAAGAAGTAGAGCGGATCACCCATGATAATCCAGTTAAAAAAGAGCCAAAGCAGGCCGGAAAAGACAAGCGGCAGCAGCAACAGCAGCCAAGTCGCTTCCACCTTGTACAGGCGCTCTTTTAAGGATAAATCCGTTCTATTCATATCTCTGCCTGTACGCCAACGATGTAGAGAAAGAACAGTCAACAGTACACCCAAAGCCATGGCAACGCCGAGCGGGACCGCTTCATAGCGTACCCAAAAGGCCAAGGCGAGCGCAAAACCTGAAACGATCAAATTCGCCGCCTTGCGATCCTTCAGCCACATACAGAATCGACTCACCGTCAACAGAATAAAAAAGATATATGGCGAATCGCTCAAGCCGTTAAAGCCAAATAGAAACATAAACGGATTCAGTGAATACAACAGCGCAAGCAGCAGGCTAATTCCACCATGCAGCCCCAGTTGCTTCCCCGTTCCGTACAATAATGCTGCACTTGCGCCTGCGAACAGGCTGCTCACAATGACAGCCGCCAATCCGTGGGAAGCAAGTACAGGAAATAACGGATAAAACAGCAGCACCACCAGTTCCATCAAACTGGGTAGCGGATTCCATACAAAACCGATAGCTCCCAAATGCGGGTCACGGCTGTATAGCACATAAAATGCATTAGCCACTCGACTGAGGGCATCTGTGTGCATATAACCCAGATACGAGGCAAAATAAATGCCTACGGCCAGTTCAAGAGCAGTAATACAAGCAAATAATAACAACGTTTTTCCGTGTTTTTTTAAAATCATGAAGCCTCTTTCTGACGCTTTTGCGGAACGGAGAAAATCCAGTAGCGGTTCCAGATGTAATTATGAATAGGCACGATGATGGTAGTCAGCACTTCACCAATCAGATACGACCAACCGATCCAGTGAATGGTTACGTACATAAGAGCTGCATTCAAGAGCAGACCACAAGAGCAGACCAACAAATATTTAAGAAATTGTGTGCGGCTCCCCTCGCCGGTGGATTCGAACGTCCAGTTCCGATTCAGCACGTACGAAACGACTAGCGTCACCACAAATCCTATCGTAGTAGCTATTACGGCAGGCACCTTGAACAGCTCCACCAGCAGCACAAGCACACCGACGTGGATGCCTGTACCCAGTAGTCCCACAATGCTATATTTAATGATTGGATACTTTAGATATGAACGTCTGATCATGATTAAACTCCCTATCCACCCACAATCGGTCAGCATTCGCCCGTTTGTCTGCAATTAGATAACGGGGTCTGGCTTTGACTTCGTGATATATGGCGGCAATATATTCTCCTACCACTCCAATGGACAGCATGAGGACACTGCCAATGATCAAGAGCAGTAATATGACAGTCGTAAAACCGGTCACAGCATCACCCATTAATTTGCGCATCAAGGTTTGAATCCCCAAGACGACTGAAATCAGCATAAAAATGATCCCCATCAGACTGACTACCCGCAGCGGCACGGTTGAAAACGAAACGATCGCTTCGGCTGCCAGCCGAAACAGCCCGAACGGACTCCAGCGGCTTGGACCTTCCTCACGGGGAGCCACTCGGAACGAAATCTGGGTTTTGCGGAAACCAAGCCAAGCCGTCATTCCACGGAAAAACGGCATCCGCTCCGGCATTGCCATCCAGGCATCCACTACCCGGCGATCCAGAAGCTTGTAATCAGAAGCATCCTTCAGGTTAAAGCCTGTCAAACGGTTCAAGGTCGCGTAGAACAATGAAGCACCGAGCTTTTTGCCCACCGACTCTTCTCCCCTAAATTCTTTCACACATTCGACCAGATCATAACCTTCATTCTGCCATAAACGCACCATTTCCCCGATCATCTCGGGAGGATGCTGCAAATCGCCGTCCATAACGATGATCGCATCTCCAGAGGCATTTTCCAAGCCTGCGCACAGTGCCAGCTCCTTGCCAAAGTTCCGGCTCAGCCGCAGCGCGAGCAAAGAAGGCATACGACGGGACAATTCGGACAGTTTGAGCCACGTGTCGTCTTTGGAACCATCATCCACGATAATCAGTTCATAGCGTGAGGTAACAACAGACAATACTCCGTCAATTACCGTGAGTGAACGCTCCAAATGCGAGCTTTCATTATACATGGGAATGACGACAGATAGAAAAGGTGTTTTTGTGTCCATTTCTTGCTCCTTCTTTCTTCATATTCAGGAGGACTGTGCCGGGGGATCATCCAAATCGTGCATATCGGTCAGACCATGCGTCGTCTTCTCCCAATAGAACGGCTTGGTAATGAGCTGCCAGGCTGCTTTGACCGCAGCTATACTCATAAGTACCCAATATAACGGAGAAAGTAGCCCATATTTGACCATCGCGTATGAAAATGTTCGTTCACCACGCTCTTCCAGCTCCCCAATGACCCAATACATGCCGGCCACATTACTGAATACGAACAGAAAGTTACCGATATAAAATTCCGCGCTGGCCAGGTAATACACATAACCCGGAAACAGCTTGGGAATAAAGGACAATTCCCAGCCAAACCATAAAATAAGCAAACCCCAGAAAATCGGGTTCAGCAAAGGCAGCATGGGAGTTGCCAGAATCATTACCTGAAAGCCAAAAAAGCCTTTCCAGCCCACTTCACGCACCAATTTAACCGGATTGCGCATATGAACCAGCCATGTCTGCATATACCCCTTGATCCAGCGTGACCGCTGACGAATCCAGTTGCCGACACGGCTGTTGGCCTCCTCCCATGTGCGAGAGTCGACAATGGCGGTTTTATAGCCGCCTTTATACAGACGTATGCCCAGATCGGCATCCTCGGTTACATTGTAGGGGTCCCATGCATTGATATCTTTTAAGACAGATACCCGAAAATGATTGGACGTGCCGCCGAGCGGAATGGGAGTATCCAGCTGCATAATACCCGGCAGCAGCAATTCAAACCACATGCTGTATTCTTGAGTAAACCAGCGAGTGAGCAAATTTTGTGTGCTGTTAAAATAATTGAGCTTTGCCTGAATACATGCATAATTCTCAGGTAGTGAATTGAACGCCGCAATGACCTTTTTAAGCTGGTCAGCGTCAGGACGATCCTCGGCATCGTAAATGACGACAAATTCGCCACGGGCCCGAATAAGCCCGTAATTACATGCCTTTGGCTTGGTTTTCGGCAGGCCGTCAGGGACGACCAGTGTCGTATAATAGGCTGGCAGCTTCATTTCGCGAAGCAGCTCAATCGTCTCAATGTCGTCCTCTTCAATTAGCAACCGCACATCCAGCTTGGATTTGGGATAATCCAGCTGCTCCAAATTCCGCAGCAGCATCGGAAGCACGCCTGCCTCCTTGTACATCGGTACAAGGATCGTATAGATCGGCAGCTTTTTTTCATCCATGGCGTCAACCTCTTCCTTCGTGAAGCGAAGCTGCGCTCCACGCCGGGAACCGAGATAGATAATGACGAATTTGAACAGGGTCATAGCAAAATAAAACAACTGAATCATCATATTGATAATCAGCACCGTTTTCCAGCTGTTCCAGAAGAGGCCGAGCAGTGTGATTACGCCCATCGCCGAAAACACCAACAGCTGCCCCTTCGTAAAGGTCGTGCGCGCCGAATTGTGCGGCTCTTTTTCGAGCAGCCCGGTCGTGCTCTCCTGCATCATTTCCTCACCGTAAATTTTACCCCAGAGCTGTTCCATTTCTTCCTTGGTCGCCAGCACTTGCTCTACCGGCATACCGAGGATTTCTTCCAGCTTCAGGCGTCGCTCTTCTGGCAGCGGGTCACTGACCGCCACAATATAGCGGTTCATATATTGATGAATGACGACCACACCATAAGCCATGGCTACCTGCTCTGGTAATTTATAGGCTGCATCCAGTGCCAGCTCCTCACCGATACGTCCGATCCGGTTCTGTGTTGCAATCGCGCGGTACAAATCCGCGGGTTCCAGCATTTGCAATGACAGCAAAATATCGCCGAGCAGCCCGCCGCTCTTCGCCTGGAACTCCAGTGCGCGCTCTAGCTGCTCAGGTAAAATATAGCCGGAACGAACCAGCATATCGCCTAATCGTTCCTTGGACTCGTCCCCATCAACCTGCTGATGGAGCTGCTCGGCTGTAATGAAGCCCATCTCCACGAGAATATCACCCAGCCTGCCACCATAACGCTTTTGGTTTCGGATGGCGTCTGCCAGTTGATCCCGGGTGATCAACCCGTTCTCCACCAGTTGATCACCCAGACGGGCTTTGCCGTTTCGTCCGCTCTGTGCCTCTGCCGCAATCTCCCCGCCTTCCGCACCAGCCCCACTGGAAGCCAGCCCCATAGCGACGCCCGCTGCTTGCTCCTGCTGCCCGGAAGCATACTGGACCTGCGCCTCCTGGACCTGTCCAGCCTGCATGCCTTCATCCAGCAATTGCTCCACTGCTGCTGCGGAATCATTAGCGTCCTTTATAGCCTGGATGCGAAGCTCTGTATCCTGAAGCCGCCGTTCCAGCTCTTCGATATGAAAATCAAGCTTGTACAGCACCGGAGCCTGCTCCGAGCGCTGGGCTTCCAGCTCCTGCTTCAGCTGAGCGATCTGCTGACGCTCTTCTTTTATTCTTCTGTTGGTTTGGCGAATCGAAACTCCGCCAACCTGCCACCTCAGCTTGTCACCCATGGATTCCCGCCCTTTCAATCCAGCGCCGCTCTTCGGCGAGCGCGTCCGCAAGCAGCTGCTTCAGCTCCGCATCCCGTTGCTTTTTCCGTTCGAGCGCCGCGTGAAAAAGCTCCCGCTCCTCACGCAGCAACTTCTCCGCTTGCATCCGCTCCTCATTCAATGAAGACACCAGTTGTTCGGCGTCGGAAGCGCGATAACCGATCCATACGCTCTTTAACTGCCGCTTCGTTCTTTTACTTCTCATAGACCCTCCTGTACCATCCTGTCTCTGTCCCTTGAGCATGTCACTACTTCGATGGTTAATCCGTCCTTACGCAAATCAGAACCTCTCCTATTTCTTATATAAACCAATCATTTATACATTAATGCAAATTTTCCGGTCCAGAAAAGCACTTTCTTCCACCTGAGCTCACTATGTAAAAATGGGTCCGTTCTGGCTAATTAGGTCTACCATTAAAAACTTAGTGCTATTCTACCATAATCATGGCAGAAGTAGGTATACAATAATGTAAATTATAGAATCATTCATACTGATGTATAACTAGGTATTTAGAACTACCAAGTATGTGTCTTATACAGCAAAAAAGGCACCGCAAACGGTGCCCTCTATTGAACAAAACTTGAGATTCCATATATGATCTTGTAACCAAGCAGAAGCATAATGCATTTTTTGCTGGTTTAGTTGCTCCGTTGGTGCTTTTCAAACCAGCTTGATGTGGCCACCAAGAGCTGTTCACTCCGTCCTATGGCTGCCTGTACCTGTCCTGTAGCTGTTCCGCCATATACATTCCGTGCATTCACTACGGCCTCCGGTTGAAGCACCTCATAAATGCGGTCGTCGAACAAATCGGAAAACTGCTGGAATTCCTCCAGGGTCAAATCCAGCAAATATTTGCCGTGTTGGATACAATACAGCACGGTTTTGCCGATGACCTCGTGCGCCTGACGGAAAGGAAGTCCCTTGCCGACCAGGAAATCCGCAATATCCGTTGCGTTCGAGAAATCCTGATTGACGGCTTGACGCATGCGATCCTTGTTCACCTTCATCGTAGCGATCATCGGTGCGAATAGCTGTAGCGCTCCTTCCAGCGTAGCAACGGTATCAAACATACCTTCCTTGTCCTCCTGCATATCCTTGTTGTATGCGAGTGGCAAGGATTTCAGAACGGTCAGCAAGCCCATGAGATTGCCGTAGACACGTCCGGTTTTGCCACGTACCAGCTCCGGTACGTCCGGGTTCTTCTTCTGCGGCATAATGCTGCTGCCTGTACAAAAAGCATCATCCAGCTCCACGAAGCCAAACTCCGTGCTGCTCCACAGCACCAGTTCTTCGCTCAAACGAGACAAATGCGTCATAATCAGCGAGGCTCCGGCCAGGAACTCTACAATAAAGTCCCGGTCACTGACAGCATCCAGGCTATTTTCATATACGCCATCGAACCCGAGCTGCTCAGCCACAAAATGACGGTCTATCGGGAAGGTGGTTCCTGCCAAAGCGCCAGCACCCAGCGGCAGCACATTGATGCGCTTGTAGCTGTCCTTAAGACGGTCAATATCGCGCTCCAGCATAGATACATACGCGAGCAAATGATGCGCAAACAAAATCGGCTGTGCACGCTGCAAGTGTGTGTATCCAGGCACAATCGTGTCCAGATTGTCCTTGGCCTGTCCGATTAATGCGGCTTGCACATTATGCAGCATCCCCACCAGCGATACCACACGGCCGCGCAAATACAAGTGCATATCCGTGGCCACCTGATCGTTGCGGCTGCGTCCGGTGTGCAGCTTACCGCCGACCGGACCAATGGCTTCGATCAGATTTTTTTCGATATTCATGTGAATATCCTCGTCCGAAACGGAAAATTCAATCTCTCCACGGCGAATACGTTCCAGTACCGTGTGCAGTCCTTCCTTGATCGTATCGGCGTCCGCTTGCGGAATAATGCCGCATTTGCCCAGCATGGCCACATGGGCCAAGCTGCCTTGGATATCCTCTTCTGCCAACGCCTGATCAAACCCGATGGAAGCCGTGTATTCCTCTACCAGCTTATTCGTTTGCTTCGTAAAACGTCCGCCCCATAACTTACTCATTGCATGATCCCCTCTCTGCAATAACAAGCCGCCCTCGTCGTTTGGACAAGAACGGCCCGCATTCCGTACATTTTTTAGATTACATCATTATTTATGATTTTGTGTTACGCCCGCATTAACCTTCAAGCGCAAAGCATTCAACCGGATGAAGCCTGTTGCATCGCCTTGATCGTAGGCTTGTGTCGGATCGGCCTCCATCGTCGCAATGTCCGGGTTGTACAAGCTAACCGGACTCTTGACGCCTGCACCGATAATATTGCCTTTATACAGCTTCACGCGCACCGTACCACTGACGTTTTTCTGGCTCTCATGAACCAGAGCCTGCAGAGCCACACGTTCCGGTGCGAACCAGAAACCGTTGTACACCAAGGTAGCATAACGGGTAATCAGACTATCGCGCAAATTCATAACTTCACGATCCATCGTAATGGACTCCATTTTGCGGTGAGCTGTGAACAGGATCGTACCGCCCGGCGTCTCGTAGACTCCGCGGCTCTTCATGCCCACAAAACGGTTCTCTACCATATCCACACGTCCGATGCCGTGCTTGCCACCCAGCTCATTCAGTTTTTCCATCACTTGCAGTGGAGTCAACCGCTCTCCGTTCAAAGCAACGCAGTTTCCTGCTTCAAATTCCAGCTCCAAATATTCCGCTTCATCAGGAGCGTCCTCTGGTGCATTGCTGAGCAAGAACATTTCTTTATTTTCAGGAGCACTCGGATCAAACCAAGGGTCCTCCAGCACACCGCTTTCATAGCTGATATGCAACAGGTTGCGGTCCATGGAGTACGGCTTGGCTGCAGAAGCAGTTACCGGAATACCATGTTTTTCCGCATAGGCAATCATTTCTGCCCGGCCCGGGAACTGATTGCGGAACTCTTCCAGCCGCCAAGGTGCAATTACCTTGATATCTGGCGTTAATGCCGCCGCGTTCAGCTCGAAGCGCACCTGATCGTTGCCTTTACCTGTTGCGCCGTGAGCGATTGCTATTGCTCCCTCGGCAATTGCAATATCGACCATCCGCTTAGCGATCAACGGACGTGCAATACTCGTTCCGAGCAAATATTGCCCTTCATACAAAGCCCCCGCCTGAAACATCGGATAAATAAAATCCTTGGCGAATTCATCACGCAGATCATCAATGTACACTTTGGAAGCTCCCGTAGCGAGTGCCTTTTCCTCCAAACCGTCCAGTTCTTCCTTCTGACCGATATCTGCGGTAAATGCGATGATTTCCGCATCATACGTTTCCTTGAGCCATTTTAGAATAACCGACGTATCCAGACCGCCGGAATATGCGAGTACGATTTTATCTTTTGCCATGTTTAAAGTCCTCCCCAAATGCTTCTAGCCTTTATCTTTCTTACCTGTTTTTTCTTACCCCAGCAAAGCAACCAGCAGCGCTTTTTGCGCATGCAGGCGATTTTCCGCTTCATCAAAAATGACCGAATTCGGACCGTCGATGACACCTGCACTCACTTCTTCCCCACGATGTGCAGGCAGGCAGTGCAGGAACAAATAATCCGGCTTGGCCAGCTGGACCAGTTCCTCATTTACCTGGAAGTCGGCAAAAGCAAGCTCACGCTCCTTCTGCTCTTCCTCAAAGCCCATGCTCGCCCATACATCCGTATAGATCGCATCCGCACCCTTTACCGCTTCTTGCGGACTTTGTGTTATAACGATTTCACTACCTGTTTGTTTGGCAATCTCACGGCAAGCTGCAACCACACTCGGGTCAGGCTCGTATCCAGCAGGACTTGCAATCGACACATGCACTCCGAGCTTCGCTCCACCAATCAAGAGGGAATGCGCCATATTGTTGCCATCCCCGATATAAGCCAATTTGAGGCCTTTTAGCTTGCCCTTTTGCTCATACAAGGTTTGATAATCAGCCAATACCTGACATGGATGCGCCAAATCACTCAAGCCATTGATCACAGGGACGGATGCATAATGTGCCAATTCTACCACATTATCGTGCCCAAAGGTACGAATCATAATGCCGTCCAGATAGCGTGACATCACTTGTGCCATGTCGCTAATAGGCTCGCCGCGTCCCAGTTGAATGTCATTTTTACTGAGGAAAAGGGCATGCCCACCCAATTGATACATACCGACTTCAAAGGATACCCGTGTACGTGTGGAGGATTTTTCGAAAATCAGTCCAAGTGTCTTCCCCTTTAGCGGCTGATAGGCTTCCCCGTTTTTGTGCTTACGCTTAATTTCGATGGCGAGATCAATTAAATACTGGATTTCCTCTGTCGAGTAGTCGTCCAGCTCCAGGAAGTCCCGTCCCTTCAAATTTATCTGCTGCAGTGCGCCACCCTGGTTCATGCCATCGTCTCCTTTTACACTCTAATCTAAATGATATGATCTTTAGCACTAGGCCACATGCTCCCGAATCAATTCAGCAATCATCCTTACAGCCTGATCTATTTCATCCTTCGTTACATACAGGTTAGGCAACAGGCGAATCACGTTCGGTCCTGCTGTAATGAACAGAATCCCCTTCTTCTGTCCTACCAAAACAAGCTCTGCTACCGGCTCCGCACACTCAATGCCGACCATCAGCCCTTTTCCACGGATATCCTTTACAAAAGGAAACTCTCCAAGCTGCTTTTGCAGGCTATGGAACAAATATTCGCCCATCTCAGCTGCACGTTCCGGCAGTTTGTCATCAATAATCGTTTCAATGGTAGCCTGAACCGCTGCCATCGCGAGCGGTGTACCGCCAAAGGTGGAGCCGTGGCTGCCCGCTGTGAACGCTTCGCGCAAATATCCTTTGCCCAGCATCGCACCTACGGAAAAGCCGCTCCCCAGTCCCTTCGCCAATGTAAAGATATCCGGCTCTATGCCGTAATGCTCAAAGGAAAACAGCTTACCTGTCCGTCCCATGCCCGTTTGCACCTCATCAATGATCAGCAGCAAGCCATGCTCACGGCACAGCTTGGTAATCACGTCTACAAAGGCAGGGTCTACCGGATACATGCCGCCCTCTGCCTGCACCATTTCCAGCATAATAGCTGCCGTATTTTCACTGATGGCTGCTTCAAGCGCAGCCTGATCGTGAAGTGGAACGCTTTTAAACCCGGCAGGAAGCGGTAAAAATCCCTCTTTAACTTTGTCCTGACCAGTAGCGGTCAGGGTTGCGAGCGTCCGTCCGTGAAAGGATTGCGTGAACGTAATGATCTCGTAGCGGCCGGTCTGCTTCACCTTTTGATGATAACGACGCGCCAGCTTAATCGCAGCTTCATTCGCTTCTGCCCCGCTATTGCAGAAAAATACAGCATCTGCGCTGCTATTGGCAGTCAGCAAAACCGCTGCCCGTTCTTGCCCCGGAATATGAAACAGATTGGATACATGCCACAGTTCATCAATCTGTTTCTTCAATCGCTCAGCTACAGCCTGAGGCGCATGCCCGAGATTGGTAACAGCAATACCTGACATAAAATCCAGATAACGCTTGCCCTGATCATCCCACAGCCAGCTTCCTTGACCTTTAACAAGTGCAAGCGGGTATCTTGCATAGTTTGGGAAAAGAGAGCTTTGCGGCTGCGCTCCTACAGACACCTTTTCCGCGTGCACTCCGACTGCATTTGTACTCGGCGATTCCTCGCTCACCAGTGCATTAGACTCCTTACTCATGTTGTTCACGCTCCTTTTATTTGTTTGGTTAGCAGCTTTCGTTATATGTCCCAATTACTGCATACGCACGATGCGTGTTCCAATCAATTCCCCGCTCAGCACACGGCTTAACACCTGCGGTTCGCTGCCGTCCACAATAACGACTTCCTTCACTTTTCCGTGGATGCAGGCAATAGCTGCTCTTACTTTCGGGATCATACCACCGTATATTTCACCCGTGCTGATCATATCCTCAATCTCCTGTACGGTGATAGAGTTCAATACCTTCTTTTCTCCGCCATTCTTTTTCAATATGCCCGGTACATCGGTGACCACAATCATCCGACTGACGCCGAGATGAGAGGCCACGGCACCCGCCGCTGTATCCGCATTAATGTTGTAGCGCTGACCGGAACGATCAATCCCGATGGGTGCAATAACAGGCATATAGCTCATATCCAGCACACCTGTAATAATCGAAGCTTGAACAGACGTTACCTCTCCGACCCAACCAACCTCTGCGGCATTCGACACAGGCTTTGCTTCGATCAAATAACCATCACTGCCTGATAATCCGAGCGCTCGCCCACCATGCATCCCTATTCTACGTACAATCTGCTTGTTAATGCTGCCCGCCAGCACCATTTCCACGACATCCAGCACGGGCTCAGTCGTTTTACGCAACCCATGAATGAACTCCGTTTCAATTCCCAGCTTCGCCAAATTGTCGGAGATCGCAGGGCCCCCGCCATGGACAATGACTGGTTGAAGACCTTCCGACTGCAAACGAGCCAAGTCGTCAAAAAAGGAATCAGGCAACGCAGCCAGCGTACTTCCTCCGCATTTCATCACAAAATTACGACGTGCCACTCCGACATGATTGGCTTGATCCGTGCACTCCATTGCTGATTGCATATCATCTCTCCTTTTCTCATGTGCACAGGCTGTGCAATTTTGAAATAATGGCAGATTTAACACGTTCATTTAACACGTTCATTCAATCCGTGTTTATTCCTTCATTTATGTCCGATATGCAGCGTTAATCCGCACATAATCATAAGTTAAGTCACAGCCCCATGCTGTAGCGGTCCCGTTCCCGTGATGCAAGTCAACGATAATTTGCACCGTATCTCCCTGCAAATAGGAAAGCGCCTCTGCTTCATCAAAAGCAACCGGACTTGATTGGCTCAGCACGATAATGTCACCCAAGCGGATATCTACCGTATCTGGATTCACTGGCTCTCCGGCACGCCCGACGGCTGCAATAATCCGTCCCCAGTTTGCGTCTGCGCCAAAAACAGCAGACTTCACCAGACTGGACCCGATCACCGTCTTGGCTATAGCCTGGGCAGACGCATCGCTTACCGCCCCGCTCACAGACACCTCTACCAGCTTCGTAGCACCTTCTCCATCGCGCGCAATCGCCTTGGCCAGCTCTCGGCAGATATAGGTGAACGCCTCGGCAAAAGCTTCCCAATCAGGATGGCCTGCATGCAACTCGCGGTTGCCCGCCAGCCCGCTTGCCATAGCGATCAGCATATCGTTCGTGCTTGTATCGCCATCTACGGTAATCATATTAAAGCTGGTATCCGTCGCCTGCTTTAATAGCTGATGAAGCGCAGCCTGCCCGATGGCTGCGTCACAGGTCATAAAAGCCAGCATCGTTGCCATATTCGGATGAATCATGCCAGAACCCTTTGCCGCCCCGGCGATGTGCACCGTCACACCATCCACTTCAACCGCCACGCACGCTTCCTTTTTCACCAAATCTGTCGTCAGAATGGCTTGGGTAAATTGCTCCGCTCCATCGCCTGCCCCGTTCACATGATCAGGTAATGAGGATATACCGGCGAACACACGATCCATTTTCAAATGCTCGCCAATTACGCCAGTTGAAGCTACGGCTACATTGCTCTCGGCTACACCCAGCTCGCGAGCCGCAGCCGCACGCATCGCGTAGGCATCCTGCTCCCCTTGCTGCCCCGTACAGGCATTGGCATTCCCGCTATTCACCACTACCGCCTGCAATCGGCCATCTGCCAAGCTCTCGCGGGTTACCTTCAGCGGTGCAGCCTGGAACACATTGGTGGTATACACCGCAGCAGCTGTCGCCTCTACCTCGCAACGGATTGCGCCAATATCGTTGCGATCCGTATTTTTCAGTCCGCAGTGCAATCCCCCGGCTGTAAAGCCACGCGGAGTTACGATGTTGCCCCCGTTTACTACTGTAAATTCTACTTTACTCATAATTATGTGCCCTCGTTCGCAACATGTGGGATGAGTGACAGTTGCGCTTGCGCTCCCAATTCTGCCTGCTGTCGTTCCCCGCAGCCTGTTGCGGTTACTTGCTACTTACGGATATACCGGTATGAAGCCCAGCCCGAGGTTCTCCTCCCATCCCATCATTAAATTTAAATTCTGAATCGCCTGTCCGGCAGCACCCTTCACCACATTATCAATGACAGAAATAATCGTAAGGCGCCCGGTTCGGGCATCTGCTGCAAAACCGATATCACAATAATTGGATCCAAATACTTCCTTCGTTGCTGGCCATACACCTTCAGCACGTACACGGACAAAAGGATGGTCTTTATAATAATCTCGGTATAACCCGATAAGATCCTGATCCGTGTGATCACCTTTCAGCGTGACATAGATTGTACTCATAATCCCCCGGGTCATAGGCACAAGCTGTGTCGTGAACGTGATCGTAACCTCCTCGCCCGCAATATCGCCCAGAACCTGTTCGATTTCAGGAATATGCTGGTGCTTATTCACCTTATAAGCCTTAAAGTTCTCGTTCATTTCTGCATAATGCGAAACAAGACTTGTTCCCCGCCCAGAGCCGGACACCCCGGATTTGGCATCCACAATCAGCGTTCGATGGTCGATCCAATCTGCCTTCAGAGCTGGGATAATTCCCAGCAATGTGGCCGTTGGATAGCAGCCCGGATTAGAAATAAAAGAAACACCCGCAAGCTTTTCTGCATACACCTCGCTGAGTCCGTATACCGCTTGCTTGAGATATTCCGGTGAAGCCGCAGGCTTTTTATACCATGCTTCATACGTTTCTCCGCTCCGGAGCCTGAAATCCCCGGACAGATCAATGACCTTTAGTCCGACATCAAGCAACTGCGGTACCAGTTGCGTACTAACGCCCGATGGCGTAGCTGTGAAAACCAGATCAGCCTTGGCAGCAATTTCGTGGACATCGACACCGTCCAAATCCTGCACCACAATATCCGTCAGATGTGGAAACCCGTCACTGATCGGGACACCCGCGCTGGACGAGGATATAACAGATACGATCTCTACCTGCGGATGATGAATCAAAAAACGAATGAGCTCCACCCCGCCATATCCGGTGGAACCAACAATTGCCACTTTTAACTTGCTGCTCACAGACCTTCCTCCATTCCGTTCCTATGAAATATGTATTATTATACGACTCTATTCATATAAATACAACACACAATGTAATGTTATTCTCAAATCTTAAAATAAATGCTCCTGCCTATTCTTTTGGGAGACAAGCTATACAAGCTATACACACGCAAATAAAAAAAGAGACAGGCCTCCTATTGAAGCAATACACCGTTTGCATAAAAGAAGAGGGCTATCCTTGAGCAATAAGATTGTCTCATGTATTGGTAATCATTTGGTTTAGCCATTTCCTGCACTTTAACATAACAAAAAACCCTCGTCTTATAAGACGGGGGCTCCGGTAGGTTATCCTTTTTTAGCTTTCCTTTTTAAAACCTTCTCCCAGCACTTCACGCGTGTTACTAATGATTACAAAAGCCTCCGGATCTACCAAGCGAACGAGCGTTTTGAGACGAGTTACCTCGTTTTGCCCGACCACAACCATAAGTACAGGACGTTCCTCGTTCGTGTAGCCCCCACGTCCTGCCAGTTCTGTCAATCCCCGATCCAGATCCTGCAAAATAGCCTGTGTGATCGTTTCCTTCTGATTGGATATGATGTAGGCGACTTTGGAATAGCTTAACCCCATTTCCACAGCATCAATAACCTTGCCTGTTACAAACAGGCCAATCAATGCATACAATGCACGCTCCGGTGACAGGGTAAAGCCAGCCAATGTAATTACCGTGCCATCCATCAGCATGACACAAAGAGAAAGGCTAAAACCCGTATATTTATGAAAAATTTACGCCAAAATAGCCAGTCCGCCCGTTGAGCCTCTGCCTCTAAATACGGTACCCAATCCCAAGCCCACTCCGATCCCGCCATACAGCGAAGCCAGCAGCGGATTCGTTGTCGGAACCGCCCAATCCTTGGTCACATACACGAATAAGGGCAGCATAATACTCCCCAGCAGAGAACGCAGCCCGTACTTTTTTCCTAACAGCAGCACTCCCGCTATGAATAGGGGAATATTCATACCCCACTGCGTATAAGCTGGTTCCAGGCCAAACAGGTCCTCGCCCAAGATAGACAAGCCTGATACCCCACCGGATGCAATCCGGTTTGGAAGCAGGAACATATTGAAGGTCAATGCTGTAATGAAGGAGCCGAGTATAATCAGCAAAATATCCGTTACATTACGTACCGGTCCGCTGGCAGCAATCCAAGGCTTGCGGCGTCTTCGGCGAGCCACGGGAGAATTCAATTGAGACATTGTTCATGTTCTCCTTTAACTAAAAATACCGTATACACAAAAATTCCTACAGTCCGCAGGCATCCGTTCTGCGGTTCTGTAGGAAAAACGTACAGGCTTTATTCTGCGTCCAGCTTAATTTGACTGCGCAGGTAACCGTCGATGAACGGATCGAGATCGCCATCCATGACAGCCCCTACGTTGCCCGTTTCTACGCTGGTACGATGATCCTTGACCATACTGTATGGATGGAACACGTAGGAGCGAATTTGGCTGCCCCATGCAATATCGGACTGTTCTCCACGGATTTCGTCCAATTGTTGCTGTTGTTCTTCGATCTTGCGCTCGTAAAGCTTGGAACGAAGCATCGTCATCGCACGTTCACGGTTCTTGATCTGGGAACGTTCATTTTGACAAGTCACGACAATACCGGTAGGCAAATGCGTAATCCGAACAGCAGAGTCGGTCGTATTAATATGCTGACCCCCCGCGCCGCTGGCCCGGTACGTATCAATTTTAAGATCCTCCGTGCGGATCTCAATATCCACATCATCCGCAATTTCCGGTACCACATCACAGGATACAAACGATGTATGCCGACGGCCGGAGGAGTCAAATGGAGAGATGCGAACAAGCCGATGCACGCCTTTCTCCGCTTTGAGATAACCGTAGGCATTATAGCCTTTGATCAACAGGGTTACACTTTTGATCCCCGCTTCATCCCCTGCCAGATAATCAAGGGTCTCCACCTTAAAGCCCCGTTTTTCTGCCCAGCGTGTATACATGCGCAGCAGCATTTGGCCCCAGTCCTGGGACTCGGTACCACCAGCCCCCGGGTGCAGCTCCAGAATCGCATTAAGCTTGTCATATGGCTGATTTAAAAGCAATTGCAGTTCAAACTCCTGCAATTTGCTCAGCAGGGATTTGACACTATTTTCAATTTCTCCAGCCAGTGTTTCATCGCCTTCCTCATCAGCCAGTTCAACCATCATACCTGCATCTTCATATTCCTGACGAAGCTGTTCATAGCTGTCCACAGAAGACTTGACTGCATTCATTTCGGCAATTACACCTTGGGCCTTTTCGTTATCATCCCAAAAATCAGGCGCAGCCATCTTTTCCTCAAAGTTTGCGATCATTTCTTGTTTGAGATCTAAGTCAAAGAGACCCCCTAAGGTTTGTTAGTTTCTTGCCTATTTCTCGTAAATCATGTTTTACACTTGGATCAATCATGATGTATTCTCCTTTAATATAGGGTTAGGGGAAATAAAAGCGTTGTGAGTTACGGCTGGGTGAAGAGACGCTACGCGAATGATTTGATCTTATGAACGCTGTTGCAGCGAGATGCCCTGATTGAAATAACACATTCAAAGGTGGGCATCTCACTGCAAAGGCGAACGCGAGCGCTTCTCCAGATTCAAATCCTCCGCTTCGCTGCCGACCGCCGTAAAGTCAAACTGCTTTTAAATAACCGGCTCTGGTCAAGTGAGCCAGATCAACTGCTGAATTAACTGACAAACAAGCAGGGACCTGCTTATTTGTCATAATTATAGAAACAGGGACAACTCAATCTTTTCAAGAAAAGATTATTCAACCTGACCTTCCTACAGAAGAGCATGGCTGAGGCATCAGTTTAGCCCCCTGTATGGCACAAAATGGCCGACGGTCAGTGATTGAACTGCCGCCTGCCATTATATGCATTGCAGGGAATGGTGTAACTATATCTATCCCTTCATTCAATTCATTATCTTCTGCGTGGACGCGCAGGGGCGGATTTCTTTTTAGGTGCAGCGGGTTCGCCACTTGTCGAAATTTTGTCTTCATCAACGACAGCCTGACGCTCTTGGTTGGATTCAATTTGTGCTTTCATGATGTATGTCGCTACTTCCTCTTGAATGCTGGCGATCATAGCATGGAACATTTCGAAGCCTTCAAATTGGTATTCACGCAACGGATCAGTACCACCGTAAGCACGCAAGTGGATACCTTGGCGCAATTGATCCATAGCATCAATATGATCCATCCATTTGCTATCAACCGCACGCAGTACGATAACTTTCTCGAACTCGCGTACCATATCTTCCCCAATCATCTCTTCACGTCTGTGGTATCTGTCGGTAACTTTTTCGAAGATCATTTCTACCATCTCTTCTCTTTCCTTGCCCCACAGATCGTCACGAGTAAGTGCATTTTCCTCAAGCAGGTTGTTGTTCACATACTCTGCTACTTCTTCAAGCTCCCAGTTCTCAGGAATGTCATCACCGCAATGGGCTTCCACCACACGCTCGATGACAGGCTTGATCATATCAAACACAATTTCCTTAATGTTCTCCGATTCCAGCACTTCACGGCGCTGTTTGTAAATAATAGCACGCTGCTGGTTCATTACATCATCGTACTGGAGAACGATTTTACGCTGATCAAAGTTGTTGCCTTCGACGCGTTTTTGCGCTGATTCGATAGCACGTGTAATCATGCGGCTCTCAATTGGTTGGTCTTCTTCAAAGCCCAAACGCTCCATCATATTCAGTACGTTATCCGCACCAAAACGCTTCATTAATTCATCGCCGAGCGACAAATAAAATTGTGTGGACCCTGGATCACCCTGACGTCCTGCACGTCCGCGAAGCTGATTATCAATACGACGGGATTCATGACGCTCTGTACCGATGATATGCAATCCACCGAGCTCTGACACGCCTTCGCCCAATACGATGTCAGTACCACGTCCTGCCATGTTGGTAGCGATAGTAACCGCACCCGCTTGACCTGCATGGGAAATAATCTCAGCTTCCTCAGCGTGATACTTGGCGTTAAGCACCTTATGACGAACGCCTTTGCGTTTCAGCATCTCAGAAAGCAGCTCCGAGTTTTCGATAGAAATCGTACCTACCAATACCGGCTGTTTCTTTTTGTTACGCTCCAGAATTTCATCCACTACTGCATGGAATTTACCCTTTACGCTCTTATATACAACGTCAGGCATATCTACACGCTGGTTGGGCCGGTTTGTTGGAATTTGGAGCACTTCCAGACCGTAGATTTTTTTAAATTCTTCTTCTTCTGTTTTCGCTGTACCCGTCATACCCGCCAATTTGCGGTACATACGGAAGTAGTTTTGGAAGGTAATCGTCGCCAGCGTCATGCTTTCATTTTGTACAATGATGTTTTCCTTCGCTTCAATGGCCTGATGCAAACCATCACTGTAGCGACGTCCAGCCATCAGACGGCCTGTGAACTCATCGACAATCAGGACTTCACCGTCAGCTACAACATAATCCACATCCAGACGCATAATAGCGTTGGCCTTCAATGCCTGTACAATGTGATGATTGATCGTCACACTTTCCTGATCGTACAGATTTTCCAGTCCGAAGAAATTTTCAGCCTTGGATACGCCGTTTTCGGTCAAAGCAACCGACTTCACCTTGATATCCAGCGTGTAATCCTCTTCGACATTCAGGCTCTTCACAAAACGGTCAGCCGCAAAATACAGCTCTGTCGATTTTTGAGCTTGTCCTGAAATAATCAACGGTGTACGCGCCTCATCGACGAGAATGGAATCCACTTCATCAATAATACAGAAGTACAATGGCCGCTGTACCATCTGCTCTTTGTAAAGCACCATATTATCGCGCAGATAATCGAAGCCGAACTCGTTGTTCGTACCATATGTGATATCACAAGCATAAGCTTCCTGCTTGGCCGCATGATCCATATTCGCCAAATTCAGCCCCACAGACATCCCCAGGAAGTTATAGATTTGTCCCATTTCTCCGCTGTCACGCTGTGCCAAATAGTCATTGACCGTAACCACGTGCACACCTTTGCCCAACAGTGCATTCAAATAAACCGGCAGCGTACCTACGAGTGTTTTACCTTCCCCGGTTTTCATTTCGGCAATCTTGCCTTCATGCAGCGCAATACCGCCAAGCATCTGAACGTCATAATGACGTTTGCCCAGCACCCGCTTGGACGCTTCACGAACGGTTGCAAAAGCTTCCGGCAGAACTTCTTCAGCCGTAGCACCTTGTTCAATCCGCTCTTTAAACTCCGCCGTCTTCGCTTTCAGCTCCTCATCCGAGAGCTTCTCAAAATCCGGCTCTATTTTATTGATCAGTTCAACCGTCTTCATTAAACGTTTGACGTCACGTTCATTTGTATCACCAAAAATTTTCTTAACAATTCCTAGCATGGTTTACCCCTTTCGCGCAAAACAATTAATAGAATCAATTTCACAATAAGAAAGGGTCCATGATGAAATTGATTCCCGATATGTTTGACAGGCCCGGCTGTACCAGCCCATCGTGCGATGTTCTTTGCATAAATTGTAACAGTTTGTAGGACATGCCGCAACATAAGCAGTCTCTGGAATTACATCCGGTTAAAGATACCAAAGCAATTGACGCATGAATTACCATATAAAAGAGCCCTACCCCGCCAGATTCGCAAGGATAAGGCTCGTCGTTATTATCATTTTCGCTAATATCCATAAAACATGCTTCCATTGAAAACGAACTATTCATTTTAAAATACGATAAGTTCCTACTCTACAAATTATTCCCGTTCGATCAGACCGTACTTGCCGTCGTTGCGTTTGTAGACTACGCTAACTTCTTCGTTATCAATATTGGCAAATACGAAGAAATTATGTCCAACCATGTTCATTTGAAGAATAGCTTCTTCTACATCCATAGGTTTCAATAAGAAACGCTTGGTGCGAACGACTTCCAGCTCATCCAATTCTGCATCCTCATCCTCAGCTACAACCACGCCGCCTGCCGGATCTTCCACAAAAAGAGTCTTCAAACTGCCTTTCTGACGGAATTTTCGGTTTAACTTGGTTTTGTTCTTGCGGATTTGCCGCTCAAGCTTGTCTACCACGGCATCAATGGACGCATACATGTCATCGCTTTCGTCTTCGGCACGGAGTACAAGCCCCGGCAAAGGAATGGTTACTTCTACAGTGTGCAAATCTCTGGTTGTGCTTAACGTTACACTTCCGTCAGACGTCGGGGGTGCATCGAAATACTTTTCAAGTCTGCTGAATTTCTTATCAACGTAGTCCTTCAAAGCGTCGGTAACCTCGATCTGTTGACCTCGTACTGTTAAGTTCATAGGGCACGCCTCCTTTGCTCCTTCAGTATAACACATATGTTAACGCCAAGTAAAAAAACGCCCAACATTTCGAAGCTATTTTACAAAACTCATCATTTTTCGATAAAACGCTTCAGATAACGTCATTCTTTGAAAAAGGTCATGTTTAAAATTCGCTTGCATACATATTTGAATAATGAGCGCATATATAAAAATTTGCTCCGCCAGTATCGTGACCGACAACTATCTGTCCTTCTTGCCTCAGCTACTTATTTTAAAAAAGGAGGGATGTCTTTTTCACGCTGAATCAGGTATAGGAGAATGGGATGTATGCAAGGGCCTGGTTACAATGCAGGCAATTTATACGAAAGGATTATTACATCCAGCTTAGCTGGCTCTTCCCAAACGATGATTTCCCTAATATTTGGATTCGGGAGAGATGGAAAGTAGGAAGCTAATCCATGGCTTTTATTCAGCGCTACGTAACGAACCAGACGGGGGCTGTCACCTTTATCGGGAATACACTTGGACTGGCACGTTCCAATTCGGTAGAAGTGCCGGGAACAACAACCAGCATTGGTGCTTTCATCACATCCAATACAGCTTCCCGCTTCGGCACGTATCCATTAGGCACTACATCTGCAATTACAAGTAACTCATCAACAGCTTTCCTTGTGCTTCCCGCGGGTAGTACGGTGCTGTATGCAGAGCTTATTTGGGGAGGAAGTTATGCCAACGGCAGCACCAATGTATTGTCCAGCGCCAGCAACCCGGTCACATTCCAGACACCCGCTTTATCTACTACAGTCAGTCCTGATTCTGCAACATCGGTCAACGTAACCAGTCTCGGTATTTATGTAAGAACGGCGAATGTGACAAATCTGGTCATTCAAGGCGGCGCAGGAGCATACACGGTTGGAAATGTGACGGGCACCATCACCGTTCCCGATTCCACCAACACCAACCATGCCGGCTGGACGCTGGCTGTAGTGTACAACAACCCGTCTCTGCCCTTCCGCAATCTGTCGCTGCGCGTGGGCGGCGAAGGAGTCAGTAGCGCTACAGGATCGGTCAACGTAGTCGTGAGCGGCTTTGCTACGCCCGTACAGGGGACTCTACGCGGCAGAGCGCTGATTAGCGCGCAGGAAGGCGACGTCGACATCACTGGAGATCGTGCGTTGTTCGGACCTACTACATCCAGTTTGACTGCGTTGTCTGGGCCCAACAACTTTTCAACTAATTTTTTCGCTTCCCAAATTAACGGAGATGACGGCACACTGGTCACGACGGGAACATTTGGCACAACCAATGCTGTGAACGGGACACCTGGAACACAGGTCACAGGCGGACGGCAAGGCTGGGACATTACCAACGTCGATATTTCCTCCACACTACTCAACAGCCAAACCACAGGTGTCCTCCAACTGACAACCAATGGCGATATTTACACCGTCAATGCCAACGCGATTCAAATTGATATCAATGCTCCGCTGGTGACCCTGACTAAAACGGCCAGTTCTACAGGTTTGGTCATTGGCGATACAGTGACCTATACCATTAATATTTCGAATACAGGACTAGTCAGCGCCTCCGACACCGTGCTTACCGACATCATACCTGCAGGGGCCACCTTTGTATCCGGAAGCGTCATTGTCGCGGGCACAGCCCAGCCAACAGCCAATCCTGCCACCGGAATTACAGTGGGCAGCGTGGCTCCTGCTTCCACGGTGACTGTTACCTTCCGTGCAACGGTCACTTCATTGCCGGCAAACGCTCAACTGAGCAATCAAGCATCGGCGTCCTTTTCCTTCCAGACTGTGCCAGGCGGTCCTGTCATTTCCGGTAATGTTCCGTCCAATACTGCGAGTACGCCGATCTATCAACCCGTCATCAGGATTGTTAAAAGTGCCAATACAACGGCCGCTACGGTCGGGGACACCATTACGTACACATTCCAGATATCGAACACAGGCAGCATTGCTGCAAATCTTAACTTTACAGAGAGTATTCCAGCCGGATCAACCTTTATCCCAGGCAGCGTGACCATTGGCGGCTCTTCCGTGCCTGCTGCCAATCCTGCTACAGGCTTCTTGGTAGGAACCATCAATACCAATGCTACAATACCGGTCACTTTCCAGACCCTTGTCAATTCCGTTCCAGCTTCTGGTAATCTAGCCGATCAGGCAACCTGCACGTATACCTTTACACCGCCTGACGGACGTGTATTAAACGGAAACGGTACGTCCAACACGCTCACCATTCCCGTATCCTCGCCGAATGTGACCGTGACCAAAGCCTCTTCACTGTCGGCGGCAGCCGTTGGAGAAACCGTTCAGTTCACTGTAACCGCTACGAACAATGGAATCGAGAATGTAACCAATGTAGTAGTCACTGCCCCCCTGCCCAGCGGAGTTGCCTTCGTACCTGGCAGTGTCACTGTGAACGGAACAGCAGCTACAACAGCTACGCCTATAAACGGAATTCCGGTTGGCACTCTGGCTCCAGGCGCATCAGTTACGGTTGTATTTCGGGCCGCCATCAACGCTTTGCCGTCTCCTGCACAGATTAATAACCGGGCAACCGTCAGTTTCACATCCGGCGCCTTTACCGGATCATCCTTGTCCAATCTTGTAACCATCCCTGTCGTGCTTGCGGCTCCAACTATCACCAAAAGCGCCAGCTCCAATCGTGCCAGCGTAGGCGGAACGGTCACTTATTCTTTTCTGATCGCCAATACCGGAACAGCCGTCTTAAACACAACCTTGACCGAAACCGTACCCACTGGCTCCACTTTTATTCCTGGGAGTGTCATTGTCGGAGGGTCCTCTGTTCCAGGTGCAAATCCCAACACGGGGATTTCGGTGGGCACCATCAATCCCGGAGCACAGATCACTGTCTCGTTCCGTGTGACCGTTGATTCCCTTCCACCTGGGGGTGGATTAAACGATCAGGGACTGCTCCAATATACGTATCAGCTGCAAGACGGGAGAACTCTTTCCGGCTCACTTCTATCCAATATTGTTTCCGTGTCCATTTCTCTGCCTAGCGTGTCGGTAACCAAATCTGCCAGTTTTACATCCGTTAGTGTAGGTGAAACGCTGACCTACAGCGTGACCGCTGTCAACAACGGGATTGATCCGATCACCAATACCGTCATTACCGATCCGCTCCCCGGCGGCGTGTCCTTTGTACCAGGTAGCGTGACCTTGGGCGGTTCGCCTGTGAGCGCTGCCGATCCTAGAAGCGGCATTTCTGTTGGCACCGTCGGGTCAGGCGCATCTGTACAGGTGTCCTACGCTGTACTGGTCAATGCCGTACCGTCCGTACAACCGCTGCAAAACACAGCCAGCGTCAGCTTCACTAGCGGTACTTTTACCGGAACATCCCAGACAAATACCGTCTCTGTACCGGTTTACCAGCCTCGCATCCGCGTAGGCAAATCCGCGAATACAACAGCAGCTACGATAGGCAACACGATTCTGTACACATTGCTGGTCACAAATAGTGGTAACTATAATGCCTCTGTGACGCTGACTGATGCTATTCCTGCCGGATCAACATTTTTGGAGAACAGCGTGGTTATCAATGGCGTCAGTCAGCCTGGAGCCAGCCCTGCAACGGGTGTTTTCATCGGCACCGTATCGCCGCAGAGTCCTATTACACTGACGTTTCAAACCGCAGTAGCTTCACTTCCAACGCCGCCCCAACTGACAGATCAGGCTACCGCCGCGATTTCCTTTACCTTGCCAGATGGACGGGTACGAACAGATAGTGCGTCGTCCAATGTATTATCCATTCCTGTGTCTGCGCCAAATGTGTCCATATCCAAAACGGCTAACCGTTCTACAGCTATTCCAGGTGATTCCGTGCTGTATACTCTCACGGTCCTCAACAATGGAACCCAAACGGTGAACAATGTGGTCGTTTCCGACCCTATCCCGTCTGGCTCCCAATTTACTGTGGGCAGCGTGACGCTTAACGGCTCAGTCGTGACCAGCGGAGATCCATCAATAGGTATCCCGATTGGAAGCATTGCCGCAGGAGGTGGGGCTACGATCACTTTCAGGGTGACAGTATCCTCTCCTTTGCCGAGTCCGCCGCAACTCACCAACCAAGCGCGTGCCAGCTTCACCAGCGGTTCATTTTCAGGCGTATCTGTATCTAATCCGGTAACGGTAAACGTCAATGCCCCCGTGCTGGCTATAAGTAAAACTGCTGATCCCATACGGGCAACGGTTGGCGATATCGTAACGTATTCCGTGGCTGTGACCAACAGCGGTAACATAGCCGCTGCTGCCACATTGACAGACAATATCCCCACAGGCTCGGCACTGGTACCGAACAGTGTGGTCGTTAACGGTGCTCCTGTTCCGGGCGCGAGTCCCGCAACAGGTCTGTCTATTGGCTCCATTGCACCCAGAGCCGTAGTCCAAACAACTTTTCAGGTGGTGATTACTTCCGTGCCTTTACCTCCCCAACTCACCGACCAGGCGAATATCAGCTTTTCCTTTCAACCGCCGGATGGCCGGATTGTTAACGGCAATGTTTCGTCCAATATTGTTACAATTCCTGTATCGTCACCGAATGTGCAGGTTACCAAAAGTGCTTCAGCCACTGACGCGGTTCCTGGTGATACGCTAACCTACACCATTACAGCTACCAATAGCGGCATCGAAACCGTGACAGATGTTCGCGTAACCGATACGATTCCTGCTGGTTCAACCTTTATTTCCGGCTCGGTTATCGTAAATGGAACAACGCTGCCATCAGCCAGTCCCCTGACAGGAATTCCAGTCGGCTCGATCGCTGCGGGTGCGTTAACAACCGTTACTTTTTCCGTATCGGTCAACAGCCTGCCCCAGCCGCCTCAACTGAGCGATCAGGCCTCCGTTTCTTTTACCAACGGCACACTGAATTTCACATCACTCTCCAACACGGTTGTCGTTCCCGTTTTCCAGCCTATTATCAGCCTTGTCAAAACCGCCAATACAAGCCAAGCAACTGTAGGCGATACAGTGGTCTATACACTGACTGCCCAAAATACAGGGAATTTAGCGGCGAATGCTACCTTTACCGATGCTATTCCAGCGGGTTCTTCCTTTGTTCCTAACAGTGTCACCGTAAACGGTCTGCCTGTTGCTGGAGCCACACCCCAAGCAGGAGTGCCAGTTGGAAGCATTGCTGCGGGTGCCTCTGTCTCTCTCACTTTTCAGGTCGTTATTAATGCGGTCCCAGTCGGCTTAGGCCTGTTAAATCAAGGCTCTGCCACTTTCACCTTCCAGCCGCCGGATGGTCGAACCTTGAACGGAAGTGTTCAATCGAATCCGGTTTTCATACCTGTATCCAATCCTAATGTCGCCGTGACCAAAACGGTCAACCAAACCGCCGTCGCCTTCGGAGATACCATTACGTATACGATCACCGCAGTGAACAACGACATTACACCCGTGACAGGAACTGTCTTTATTGATCCGATTGCTGACGGCACTACCTTTGTAGCTAACTCCGTACAAGTAAACGGTGTCACTATACCAGGAGCCAACATCGCCACAGGCGTTGCCGTAGGCTCTATCCCTGCTGCCAGCTCGGTAACAGTCACCTTTCAGGCCACGGTAACATCCTTACCGGCATCAGGTTTGTCCACAGATCAAGCGACCGTTTCCTTTAATTCAGGGGCTTTCGCGGGGCAATCCATCTCTAACCCGGTCAGCCTGCCTGTATTGCAGCCGATTTTGAATGTGACCAACACCATCAGCGCAGATCGCGCAACCGTAGGGAATACGCTTGGTTTTGTCATCACGTTAACCAATACCGGCAACACGCCTGCACAAACGGTCGTGCTTGATCTGCTGTCCAGCTCACTCAGCCTGAATCAAAATAGTGTTCTGGTCAACGGGGCGCCCATTCCCGGAGCGGACCCCCTTACAGGAATTAATATCGGTTCCGTTGCACCAGGTACTACGGTAACTGTCACGTTCAGCGCCGTAGTCATATCTGTACCGCCTGGCTCCATACTGACCAACCAGGCAAATGTGAACTATACGTTCCGGCTGCCGGACGGACGAACGCTAACCGGCAGCGGATCAGCCCTGCCTGTATCCATTCCGATCTCTTCGCCCAACGTAACCGTTACAAAGGCGTCTGATGTGGCCGACGCCGTCGTGGGCGATTCTGTTCCTTATGTCATTACCGTCTTCAATAACGGACTTGATCCCGTTACTAACGTCATCGTTACCGATACCATTCCTTTCGGAACCGCTTTTGTACCGGGTAGTGTTACAATCAATGGCACGCCTGTTGCTTCAGCCAACCCGCAAAACGGCATTCCTGTCGGGACACTCGGTGCCGGTGGTGGTGCGACAATTCGCTTTTTGCTTAACGTACAATCCCTGCCGTCACCAGCATCCATTACCAATAAAGCCACCGTCAGCTTCACTTCAGGAGCCTTTAATGGATTTTCTGTGTCCAGTCCCGTTACCATTCCTGTATATCAACCGATCGTTACCGTAGCTAAAAGCGCAGGAACGGGAAGAGCTACGGTTGGAGATACAGTCACCTATACGTTTACGGTTACTAACGCTGGAAACATTGGGGCAGATACCATCCTTAGCGATCCAATTCCAACCGGGGCTGCCTTTATTCCCAACAGTGTAGTGATCAATGGTACTGCCGCGCCTGGTTCAGACCCAACCGCCGGGATTCCATTAGGTATCATAGGTGCTGCTACGACCGTCGCTCTCACCTTCCAGATCCTTATTACCTCATTGCCCGCATCAGGTACACTGGTTAATCAGGCGACTACCGCTTTCAGCTACCAACCGCCGGATGGCCGCGTGCTGACGGGAAGCGCAGTCTCTCCAACTGTCATCGTCCTCGTCTCTTCGCCGGAAGTCGACGTTACCAAAACAGCCTCCGCTACCGATGCCGTCGTCGGAGATACCATAACGTATACCGTGATTGCTACCAATAACGGAATCAGCCAAGTGGTTAATGCCGTCGTATCTGATCCGCTACCACCTGGTACCAGCTTTGTTCCCGGCAGTGTAACAGTGAATGGAGCATCCGTGCCTGCTGCATCACCCGTATCTGGTATTCCTGTCGGCACCATTGCCGTGGGCGGCTCGGCAGCCGTTACATTTCAGTTGTCTGTCGTCAGTCTGCCTCAACCGCCGCAAATTACTAATCAGGCGACCGTTAGCTTCACTTCAGGCGCGTTGACCTCGTCCTCGCATTCTGATCCGGTCACTCTGCCGGTATATCAGCCGATCATCAGCCTGACCAAGACCGCCAATACTGTCAACACGCAAATTGGTTCAACCCTGCTCTACACACTGACGTTAACCAACACCGGCAATATCGCCGTTATACCTGTGCTGTCGGATAATATCCCTGCGGGCTCTGAACTGCTGCCTAACAGCGTCGTTGTTAACGGCATCCTTGTGCCGGGAGCTTCGCCAATTACGGGTATTACACTCGGCTCACTTGCGCCTTCAGGCAGTATCGTGGTGAGTTTCCAAACGGTCGTCTCGTCTCTGCCAACCCCGCCTGTACTGACCGATCTTGGGCAAGCGAGCTTTACCTACTCACCGCCTGACGGTAGAGTTCTCAGTGGTTCTGTCACATCCAATACAGTCAATGTCAGCGTATCCGCACCTAATATCCAGGTTACGAAAACATCCAGCTTGTCAGCCGCTGTAGTAGGCGATACGATCAGATACACACTGAGCATCACAAATAGTGGTGTAGATTCAGTCACAGATACCGTTGTAACCGATACGATTCCAGCCGGAACCTCCTTTGTTCCAGGTAGTGTTATCATCGACGGCGTAGCCTTCCCTAACGCCTCTCCGGTCGCTGGAATTGCCATTGGAAACGTTGCGTCTGGAAATACCTTCATTGTTAGTTTCCAGACAACTGTGCAAACTTTGCCGCAGCCTCCACTGCTCACAGACATCGCAGCCGTTTCATTTACCAGCGGAACATTCACCGGTACTGCCTTTTCCGATCCGCTTATCGTGCCTGTATTCCAGCCGCTTATGGCACTTACCAAAACTTCTAGCACCCTTAACGCCTCTGTCGGTGATACACTGACCTACACGATCACAGCCGTGAATAGCGGTAATATTGCGGCAGCACTTACCATCAGCGATACCATCCCGGCTGGATCATCTTTCCTTGCCAACAGTGTCAGCATTGCCGGCAGTCCGCAGCCTGGGTTGTCCATCGAAACAGGCGTTCCGGTCGGATCTGTAATGCCAGGCGGAACGGTATCCGTAACTTTCCAAACGATTATTAATTCGCTGCCTAATCCACAGGTATTGACTGATCAGGCATCTGGATCATTCACGTTTCAACCCCCGGATGGAAGAACCATATCTGGATCAGCGGTATCCAATTCACTCAGCATCTCTGTATCCTCACCTAACGTCAGTATTGTAAAAGGGACGGCGGCTACCGACGCCATTGTCGGTGATATCATCACCTATACACTGGCTGTCTCCAACCACGGGATCAGTACAGCCAATAATATAGTGGTCTCGGACATGATTGCAGCAGGAAGCTCCTTTGTGAATGGCAGTGTTACTATAAACGGAACGGCCTCCCCTGATGGAAATCCTGGATTTGGTATCGCCATTGGCACACTCACTCCTGGGGCTGTTGCAACCGTCACATTCCAGGTCCGAGTGGACTCCCTACCGACGCCACCGCAATTGTCCAATCAGGCCTCAGTCAGCTTTACCAGCGGCGTATTTACTGGCAGCTCAACATCCAATATCGTGACCATCCCAGTCTTCCAGCCGATCCTGACAGCAGTCAAAACAAGCAGTACCAACAATGCCACAATTGGAGACATCATCACTTACACGATCGTCGTATCCAACACCGGAAACATTGCAGCCTCCACCACTGTAACCGACAATATTCCAGACGGCTCTATATTCCTTCCCAACACGGTGTCGATTAACGGCATTGCTGCCCCAGGCGCAAGTCCAGTTACAGGTATTCCGACTCCAGCCATACCACCAGGACTATCGGCAACTGTTACCTTCCAGGTGCTGGTATCTTCCATTCCTGCAGCCGTACTGCTGATAGATCAGGCTGAAGTAGATTATCGCTTCAATGCACCAGATGGCCGAGAGGCAGGAGGCTTCCATTTATCCAACATCGTTGAAGTTGCCGTTTCACCCCTAGACATCACTTTAAGTAAAAGTATAAGCTCACCTTTTGCCACTTCTGGGGATACTCTGACGTATGAACTCGTGATCTGCAACGAGGATTCGGATACCGTACAAGACGCCCGCTTGCTGGACACCCTGCCAGAGGATATCGAGTTTGTTGCGGGTTCAGTTCAGATTAACGGAACAGCTATAACGGAAAGCGATCCTCGGAGCGGTATACCTTTGCCAACATTAGAAGCGAACACAAAGACCGTCATATCCTTTGAAGTCCGTATCGCAGCAACAGAGCAGCCGGGACCACGAACCAATCAGGCTCGCTTATTGCTTACAAATGGAGAAGAAGCGAGTTCGATTCTGTCCAATACGGTAACGGTTGCCATACTCCAGCCTGTTCTGAAGCTGACGAAGATAGCCAACACAGAGATTGTACAGCCAGGCCAAAGCATCACCTACACCATAGTTGCTGAAAATACCGGAAACATCGGCGCCTTTGGCTTGTTGACGGATTCCCTGCCATCGAAGCTGTCTTTTGTCCCCGGATCTGTTACGGTGAATGGAGCTCCTGGGTACGGTGTTAGTCCAGAGCAAAGCATTACTCTAGGTACAATTGCACCAGGAGAACAGACAACTGCCGTCTTCTCTGCTCTTGTCGTCCGTTCCTCCGAATCGGGTGCACTGGCAAATCAAGCTTCACTGGCTTACTCCTACCAACTGCCTGATGGGCGCAATATACATTTGGAAGCCGTTTCGCCTTCTGTCTCCGTTAAGGTGAACTCTGCTGCAGAAGATGCCTTAACAGCCGTGCTCAGCACGACAGTATCTGCTGTTGCTTTAGGTGATACAGTACCTTATCAGTTGGCCCTTGTTAACGACGGTGGGGCGGTCATTACCGATGTGGTTTTAGCGGATTATGTACCAGACGGAGCCATCATGAACCCGGACAGCCTGAGAATTGACGGTTCTCCACCTGCCTCCAGCAAGCCGGGCGAACCCTTATTTATCGGCAGCCTGCAGCCGGGGCAGGCAGTGAATATATCTTACACCGTGAACGTGCAGTCCCTGCCTGTCGGCGGCCGTCTAAATAATAACGTGCAGCTTCGCTATGCTGACAGCGATGGTGCGAGCGAGATCGTCAGCAACACCGTGACCGTAGCCGTTTTCGATCCACAGCTTGCTGTCAGCATCTCCACGGAAAATACGGGAGCCATGGCCGGGGAAGCCCTTACCTATACGATACAGCTAAATAACTTCGGCAACACAACTACGGAAGTTACTATGCAAAATTTCATTCCGACCGGAACTCTGTTCATTCCTGGCAGCCTGCGGTTGAACGGTCAATCGCTGTCAGGAGCCAATCCATCTGTTGGGGTCAGCCTTGGGTCTGTAGAGCCAGGACAGCCGTTGACACTGAATTATCAAGTGAGCGTGTCGGAGACACCTCCATCCGGCTACATCGTAAATCAGGCTACCTTTGCCTACTCGTTTACGTTACCTGAAGGAAGAGTCGTATCGGGGGCACTGACTACCAATACCGTTACTATTCCAGTCGTATACCCACTGCTCGAGTTAGTCAAAAAGGTGAATACCCCAGACGCCTCTGTAGGTGACACACTCACATTTACTATACAGATAACGAACAAAGGCGGTATCACGGCACAGCATCCGTTATTCACCGATCTGTTGCCGCAGGGACTGGTATATGTACCTAACAGCTTGACGATCCAAGAGAAAGCACAGTCAGTCGCTAACCTTGGTGCAGGTATCACCCTCCCGGATATTGTACCAAGCGAGACTCTCAATCTTACGCTACAGGCGCTAATCCGCGAGGCACCTGCAGATGGAACTTTCAGCAACCTGGCCACCATCGAATACACCTCACGTCGTAGTGGGGGAGAGGCCATCCAGGAAAGCGCCCAATCCAACACCGTCGGCATGACCGTCATTGCTGCCGTCCCTAAGCTTACGCTTAGCTCCAGCGCTTTGCGTGTCGGGCAAGAGGACATCTTGTCCTTCACCGTCCAGGTGGAGAATACAGGAAACACTCCATTGGAAGAGCTACTGCTAACGGCTCCATTCGCAGCCGAGGATTTCCTTTTGTTACGAACCGTTTCCGTAAACTCTGTGCCGCTTCCGCATCCTAAGCTGCTCCAAGGTATTCCATTGGGGCGCCTTGATCCGAACCATCAAACTGTCATCGTCTTCTCCTTTGATATTGAAACCGCACTCCGTCCTTATCTGATCGCCCAGGCTATCCTGCGCTATCAATTCTGCTATCCCGACGGACGCTTAGAAAAACAATCCGCTTCCTCCAATACCATTTTTGTGGAGATGGCTGATTTCGACGGTTCTTTTGAGTAACTTGCTATTGCATAGAGTTGAGCTCCCTTACCCTTGTGTAAGGGACTCTTTTTATGTCAGGATATTGAGAAAGTCCTTATGTATTTAGAAAACATAAAAAAGCCCTGGAAAATATTCCAGGGCAGTTGCTAGCGTGTTATCCATTGCTAACCATCTTACCAATTATGTAGGTCGGCTATGCCGGGGATGATTATAATTTGGTTACGTTAGCGGCTTGTGGTCCACGCGCGCCTTCGACAATGTCGAACTCCACGTCTTGTCCTTCTTCAAGTGTTTTGAAGCCTTCTGTTTGAATTGCGGAAAAATGTACAAATACGTCGCCGCCTTCAGCCGTTTCAATGAAACCATAACCTTTTTCTGCGTTAAACCATTTTACTTTACCTTGCATGCACTAACATTCCCTTCGTCATCAAATGAAGTGAAGCTCTCGCCCACATTTCCGACTATACCACCCAAACTTATCCATTGTCAATTGGAATTGATAATGTTTTCATACATTTTTTTACCACAAATTAGGGTTGAATATTAATTTAGTCAAGGCAGTAGATACAAAAATAAAGGAGCTTCTCAGCTCCTTTACCCTACACAAATTAATTTGAATCAAAAAATTAAAATAAATTTCTCCAGCGAATCAACTTAATCACGGAGGAACGACTTGCATCTCATACAAGGAGTCATTTTGTTACATTTTCTCCGGGGACCGATCTTGTATATCTAGTCCATACCTTACGAACCGCCTGGATTACATCCTGTACATCCTGATCCATCATCTTAGGAAAGAGCGGGAGTGTTAATGCTGTCCTATAATAATCTTCAGCGTTCGGGCATAGCCCTTCCTCATATCCGAGGCGCTGGTAGTAAGGTTGTAGATAGACAGGAATATAATGCACATTTACACCGATGTTCTCTGACCGCAGGGCCTCAAAAATCGTTTTCCGGTCTGCATTAAAATGCTCCGGCTGCCAACGTATCACGTATAAGTGCCAGCTGGAGTAAGCCCCGGGAATCTGCTGAGGAAGGACAACCCCGGTCAACTTACTCAAAGCTTCATTGTACGCCCGAGCGATCGCGCGACGCTGCTCTACAAACGCATCCAACTTGTCTATCTGGGAATGACCCAATGCAGCCTGAATATCTGTCATACGGTAGTTATATCCCAGTTCCTGCATTTCGTAATACCAAGGGCCGTCGTTTTTTGTCAACTCCTGTGGATCGCGTGTCATACCGTGACTACGGAACAGTAACAACTTCCGATAAAATTCCTCAGAATTCGTCACAATGATGCCGCCCTCGCCTGTCGTAATATGCTTGACCGGATGGAAACTGAACATGGTCATGTCCGCCCATGAACCTACCTTACTTCCTTGATAATCCGCCCCCAAAGAATGAGCTGCATCCTCAATGAACACCAGCCCGCGATCCCGGCACAGCATAGATATCTTGTCGAGTTCAGCCGGCTGACCCGTAAAATCGACAGCAATGACCGCCCGAGTATGCTCGGTAATCCGCTCTGCAATCCGGTCCGCATCAATGTTGTAGGTATGCATATCAATGTCAGCAAATACCGGTGTTCCTCCTTGGTATAACACGCAGTTACTACTAGCTAGGAACGTAAGCGGTGTTGTGATGACCTCATCACCTTGTCCAATTCCTGCGGCAAAGCAGGCTCCGTGCAGTGCAGCAGTTCCGTTGGTGAACGCTACAGCATATTTTGCTCCTACATACTCAGCAACCTTACTCTCAAACTGCTGAATCGCAGGCCCCTGCGTAACAAACCCGCTACGGAGTACATCCACTACAGCTTGAATATCCTTATCGTCAATCCATTGCTGTCCATAGGGCAGCAGCGTATCACGAACAGGTCCAGATAATATATCATCGGACATCCTGTTACCCCCCTCTATTTGAAACAAACTAGATCATGCCGCTCTCACGAATCCAGACCGTCGTACGCCGGATACCTTCTTCCAAACTAATACGAGGTTCCCAACCAAGTAACTCCTTCGCCTTCGTCGAGTTACACAACAGCTTTTGAATTTCACTTTGCGGATGGATATGCTCCACGTGCTTGATACGCGACGGATCACCGCTAATCAGCAATGCCAAATCATTCACAGAAATGTCCTGTCCCAATCCCGCATTGACAATTTGGCCATTAACACGGTCGCTAAATCCAGCCTCCACCACGAAGCGAGCGCAATCCTCAACGTAAAGAAGATCACGGGTTTGTGTACCTTCTCCATAGATGTTAAGATCTTTACCTTCCAAGTGGTTTTTAATAAAAATCGCAACTACGCCGCCCTCACCGCCTGTCTTTTGAAAAGGACCGTACGTATTAAATGGACGAATAACCACTGTCGGTAAACCATATGCGAAATAATAGGACAGTACCATATTTTCAGCAGCTACCTTTGCTCCTGCATAAGGAGAAGCAGGTTTGGTAGGATGTAGCTCATTAATACCTTGATCGTCGCTACAGCGGTCATATACCATACACGTACTCATAAAAACGACCTTGGTCTGATGCTTCCGGCACTGCTCCAGGATTGCGAAGGTTCCTACCGTATCGTTATTAAAAGTAGTGCGTGGATCGTCAATAGAGTCCTGTACATTTATGGAAGCTCCCAAATGGTAGCAAACTTCAAACGAATGCTCTTCGAACAATCGTTCCAGCAATGATTCATCCAAAATACTTCCTTTGATGAATTCCTTGAAGCCGTTATGTTCGACTAATTCCGACAAATTCTCTTCGCGTCCATTCGACAAATCGTCGACAATCCAAAGCTGATGCCCATCCTCCAGCAGACGCTTGGCAACCCAACGCCCAATGAAACCAGCGCCACCAGTGAGTAAAATGTTCATAAGTGCAACTCCTTAGTTCATTTTGTGGGGACTCTTCATTGTGTATAACTTGATCTTGCTTATCTCTATGACCTGTGACTCACAGGTATTAAAACAATCCCCAGTTTACTGGCGTACCTTTAGCAGTATTCTCTTTCACTGATTTCCCAATAATTTCGTCTAGAAATTTTGTCGGCAGTCCCAAGCCTGGGCGAATTGCCTTTATATGCTCCCGGGTGATCATTTCCCCCTTTTGGATATCCTTGGCGATATATAGGGACCTTCTATGCTTCAAAGACTCCTTTTCTCGTTCCGTTGCGCCATATGTAATACGGCCGATAGACTGCCAGGCACGTTCTGCTTCCGTCACCAGCACAGCCATTTCTTCAGGCTCCATGGAAAAGGCTGAGTCCACTCCACCGTCAGCACGGCGCAACGTAAAGTGCTTTTCAATTACTGTCGTCCCTAAAGCCACACTCGCCACCGACACACCAAAACCCATAGTATGATCCGATATACCAACTTGGCAACCGAATAGTTGCTCCAAATGAGGAAGCGTTGCAATATTCGTATTGTCTGGCGACGCAGGGTAAGTACTTGTACATTTCAGTAAAATAATGTTTTTGGCGCCAGCCTCCTTCGCCGCCCGAACTGATTCATCCAGTTCAGCTACCGACGCCATACCTGTTGAAATGATCAGTGGCTTGCCCGTTGCTGCAACCTTTCGAATTAATTGGATATCAGTGTTTTCAAAGGAAGCTATTTTATAAGCAGGCACTTTCAATGATTCAAGAAAGTCGACAGCTGATTCATCAAAAGGAGTGCTGAACGCCAAAATCCCCAACTCTGCACATTTATTGAAAATGGGTTCATGCCATTCCCAAGGCGTGTATGCTTCCTGATAAAGACTATACAACGAACTACCTTTCCACAGACTGTTCGGGTCCTTAATAAAAAAGTCGCCTTCATGAATGTCCAACGTCATTGTATCTGCTGTATAAGTTTGGAGTTTGAGCGCATCCACTCCTGATGCTGCCGCAGCCTCCACGATGGCAAGCGCCCGATCGAGTGACTGATTATGATTACCAGACATTTCTGCTATTATAAAAGGCTTGTGTTTCTTACCGATCCAACGGTCACCAATTTGGAATTCCACTATAATTCCCCCTTCAATATGGATAGGATGGGATGTCTCCCGCTCCTTCTCTGTGTCTCCGTCAAAACCAGAACTGCCCTGCTCTGCTCAGCTAACATTTCGGGCTTATTCAGCAATTTCTCCAGCATTTCTGTAATCTGTCCAGTCCTGACCTCCCCACTTGCCCCCATATGCCATGCAAGTCCCCGTTTTGCTGCTTCCACAACAGTTGCCTTCTGATTTTCAGCCACAGTAATAACCATGGAAGGCACACCCATATAGCAACGCTCCCACATAGAGATTCCACCTGCGCCGATTGCCAAATCGGATGAGGCTAACAGCTCTGCCATATTCGAATAATGCTCATAAAACGTAACATGGTCAAAAGAAGAGAATGACGCTCGCAATTCTGGTACACGAGAATTGGCCGGACCTGCAACTAGAATAAAGTGAAACTGTTTTCCTATTTCGCTTTGAACGACAGGCAGCATTTTGCCCAACTCATTGGTTGGATCACTTCCACCGAAATTAACAAGAATGCATTGACATTGTGTTCGAACAACCGCGTCTTCCGCCAGACAAAAAAATTCATTCCGTAGCAAAGCGAATTCCGGACCCAATAATTGAAGTGCGTGCTCCGGGAGCAATCCGCTATACCTCTTATCCATATTTGGATATAGGTTTTGGTCCAATAGCACATCACAATCATGTGGACGATTTGCCAGGTCATCAATCACCAAGATACTGCGAGCATAAGGACGTAGCAATTGCTCCCAACGTGCATCCAAGCCATAATGGTCCACAATAAGCCAATCGCATTGTTCACCGACTGCAGCTATAGTCTCCCAGGCATCCCGCTCCATGTCTACAGGCGCCTCCTCAGTTGCCGACAGAAGGGAAAGACTAAAGCCCCTGCAGCGAATATCTTTAGCCAAAGCTTGCGGTATATCAACGTTGCACACAAAGTGGATATCCGCTGGTATGTTATGCCGTATGTTCAAGGCAAGGGTAATGCACCTCATCAAATGTCCGGTCCCCAGTCGAGAAGAGGCATTCGCCCGTATCAAAATTCGTGTTTTCATTGGTATACATCGCAAGCAGTCATAATCTCAAACAATTGGTCCAACGTTTCCACTTCCACATCCGCATTATATTCCTCTGGCTTAACGGTATCCTTGAAATGCCCTCGACGAATTCGAATCGTCCGGTAACCCAAAGGCCGTATACCCACAAAGTCTTTGTTCGGATTATCTCCAATATATACAATATCGGACGGATCCACCTTTTCAGTTTGCGCGATAAGCTGGAAACAATAAGGAGATGGTTTAGCTCTGTGTCTCCCGTACCGATAGGTGATATAGCATTTCCTCACGCGCTCTTCCAAACCCAATGCTTTAATCTTGTTATATTGTACGACCTTGTTGCCATCCGTCACAATATAGATCGAGGAGCCTCCCATAGCCAAACGTTCCAAAACCGCATCCGCATCGGGTGATAGCGTGATGTCCGGCCGATGCAGCCTATAAATCGATAGGCATTTCCTGATATTACGGCGTGTTGCCACCCCATAATGTTCAAGCACTCTATCAAAGACCCTTCCTCTGCCCTCTTGCTCCAGTACATCCCACATAATTGAGAAGACCTCCTGCGAATTTAAACCAAATTGCTCGCCCAAGTAACAGGCAACTGCCTGAAATCCGCTTCGGACAAAAGTAATCTCTTCATATAAAGTGTCATCAAGATCAAACACAAAAACCTTCATAAGATTAAGTCCTCCGCATGCCGAACTAGCATTTTCTCATGCACGGCTCTATAAAAGGCTAAATCGTTAATTTGAGCCCCTCCACTTTCCTGCAGAAACCAAAAAAAACTATCCAGCCCCATCGCTAATGCTAGCGTTGAGGCTCCCCCAAATCGACAGTTACACTCAATTAGATGCTGCCGCTTTTTTTCATCCACTATAATCTGGAAGATTACATGACCACGAAACTTGAATCGCTCTGCAATCTGCTGACACAACTTCTCCATTTCCGGGTAACGAACTGACGTCGTGATCTGTGACTCACCATTCATAACCCAATTGCGTTGCCGGGCAAGGGCCCCTATAGCCTTACTTGTACTTGTCAAGAACACGTCAACACTGTATTCTACCCCATGGATTAGGGGCTGAAATACCGGGTTTACCATTTTTCTCGCATGCCTTTTGGTTTCATGGGGATTGAGACCAATACCTACATTGACTGAACCAGCCCCAAATCGCTCCTTTACCACATATTGCCCAACCTTATAATGAAGCGACGTTGCCATATCTTCAAATTCTGCAAACGTAGGGATTACTGGATATCCCTGCTTAGCCATCTGCTCATAGAAACGCAACTTGTCCAAACATAGCTCTACTGCATCAACATCCGATATCATAACTGTGATCCCAGCCTGCTCTAGTTGTTGGCGATACTCCGCAAAATATAATAATTCACCGTCTCTGCTCGGAAAGACTACTGAAATCTCTTGTGCATGACAGTAGCCGATAAAGCTATCCATCGTCAAATCCTGTAAAGAAGGGCAAAGCCAGAATACATCAACCACATACTGCCCTAAACAGCTAGCGTTAGTATCCGCCCCATACAACTTGGCTCCCGGGCGGGCACGACGTAAGGCATTCTTTACCGCTTTAATCATCGGCACCTTCTGACTGATACTCATGATCATGACATTCATACCGCAAACCTCGCTTTATCAGTCATATCTTTTTACTCACCCAGCTTTTTTTGCTTTACCTCCGCATTGATCAGCGCCAGTTCAGGTTGGCGCTCAAGAAGCGAAAGTATCTCGTTCCAGGAAAAAATGCTGCCTGTGTATAACTCCCTATAAATTCGGGAAATCAGTTCCCAATCCTCCGGGGTATCTAGTGTCAATCTGTACCGACTAAAATCCATGCTGCTGCTGTATGCATGAATGCGGAATAAATCCGGATGCTGGTAAATATAAGGTGTGACGTGCTCATGTTCATATTCTTTGGTTGCATGTAAATACGATCGGCTTAAAGCATCAAATGTAAACACTTCGGTGTCCAGTCCCCGTGCAAAAGTACCACTTAAACCGCTGCTGGAATAATCCAAGTCATTGTCCAAAAAATGAGTAATGACTTTATCAGAAATAATCGGGTCTAAAAGAGGGCAATCCGATGTAATTCGAACAACAATGTCTGCTTTTGCTTTGTTTGCTGCTTCATAGTAACGACTAAGTACATTCTCCTTACTTCCCCTGAAATAATTTACCCCATAATAATTAGCCTCATGGCAGATGAGGTCATCCTCCGTCTCCGTGGTCGTAGCTACTATGACTTGGTTCACAGAAGGAATTGCTAGTACCCTCTTAATCACATGCCCCAGGACTGTTTTATCTTCTAGCTTGTTCATCACCTTGCCAGGAAGACGCGTAGATCCCATCCGTGCTTGGATAATAGCAGTAATATTCATAGATATTCGCCTTTCTTTTATTCAATAATGATGTAAGAACATAGTGGATTCATAGGATCCCTTCTAATTGCATATCGACTTAAACCCAATACCTCTTTTAAAGCGATAGTTTCACCAGGAAGTGCACTATAGTTAAGTTCATCAAAAGCTAAAACACTTCCTTTCGTGAGATGGCTCGAAATAGCCTCCAAGCACTTTTTTGTTGGTTTATAAAGATCAAAATCAAAGTATGCTAATGAAACAATAGTTTCAGGGTGGTCAGACAGATAAGTTGTAATACTATCCGTTGCATCTCCCTTTATTAACTCATATTTTTTAATGTGGGAAATAGGACTTTCTTGTTCATGAAACTGCAGCACACTGTCCAAATACTCAAAATAGTTAGGGGTAACAGAATAATCTCCTTTATTGACGTGCTGTCCATCTTTAATATCTACTTCAGGAAAGCCTTCAAACGTATCAAATCCAATAATTTTTCTATTATAATTGTATGGTTCATATATACCTCTGAAATTTTCATATAACGACAGATTTTGGCCCCATCTCACTCCGAATTCCATAATAACCCCATGAACATTTATAATCTTTTTATATAATTCATTAATATATAATATTCTTGAGAGAGTTTGCCGCCTTAAATATATTCCAATATTATCCAAAATCTCTTCTTCTGGGATGGGTGAATTCTTCATTATCTCCACGAATTTTTGTTTTCCTTTTTTCTCCTCACAACTTGAGTTTCCTAAATGCCTAATTGAATTCATATGTTGTTCTTCCCTTCCTTTTTATTACTCCCCGAACGGTAAATACAACAAATCACATGCTCTTTAGATCTCTTTCCAAGGGTTTATTTCGATTTTTCATATCTTCTTCGATAAGATTTATATCAAATTCTCTGATATTAACCAATCTATAATCACATTTTTAGCAATTGGAAGCTCATTCGACTTAATTACCTTATTTGATAACGTTTGATTTTTATTTTTAGAAAGCGGTGGTATAATATACATCTGCTCTGTTTCTATGGCATTTAGTCGCTCGTCTTCAGTCATTAATTCTTCAAACATCTTCTCACCTGGCCGAAGTCCTATCTGTTGAACTTCGACTTTATTTTTAACATTAAATTTTTCCGAAAATACCTTTATAAGAGCATCGGCTAAGTCACCAATTCGCACAACTGGCATCTTCAGGACAAATACCTCACCACCCTGAGCTGCCTCATTAGCCTGGAGGATTAACTCAATCGCCTGCGAAGGAGTCATCATATATCTCAACATCTCTGGATCGGTAATGGTAATTTCACCATCTTCTAGAATCTGTTTTTTGAATAACGGGATAACAGACCCCCGTGAACCCATTACGTTCCCAAATCGAACCGAAGAGAATATAGTAGACTTGGAACCCTTTTGATATTCAGAGGCCGAGATCAGACGCTCTGCCGTTAATTTCGTTGCACCATATGTGTTGGTTGGAGAAATAGCTTTGTCCGTACTTGTGAAAAGGACCTTCTTTACACCATTCTCCAAAGCCGCTTGAATGACATTCTGGGTACCTATTACATTGGTTTGTACAGCCTCAAACGGGTTATACTCACACGAAGGTACGTGCTTCATTGCGGCTAAATGGAATACATAATCAATATCCTCCATTGCTCTCATCAATCTTTGCTGATCTCTCACATCACCAATCAGAAAGCGCAATTGATTAGAATGGGCCTGAAAATCTATATTCATTTCATACTGCTTATGCTCATCACGGCTAAAAATACGAATCACGCTCGGCTCGTCCTTCAGAAGCCTCTGCACCAGTTGGCGCCCTATTGTTCCCGTCCCACCTGTAATTAATATCTTTTTTTCTTTATAGGTTCCCTTAAACATTTTGAACACATCCCTGTCCTTTAACTCTATATCTCATCTATTCTGCGAATCGATTCTACAAACAACTCTTCAAGCATCGGAACTTTATCCACTATCTCATTCGCTAGCTTTCCTAGATGCTCATGTATCATATCGGCTTTGCGAGAGAGATTTTGCTCTATGGCGATCAAAGGTTGTTGCCGGTCAAACAGACCAATTTCCAATGGGAGTAAGGTTTCTATAATAGGAACAAACCAATCTCTACTCACAATGCTGGCCCAGCGCTGTTCAATTTCAACAATCGCATTATGACATTTAAGCGGCTTCATTCGGCTCCATTCTCTAATATTCCCGATTGTTTTCAGCATGATTTTCAATTCTTCCCTAAATTGAGCAAAATCATTGAGCGTATGCTGTATTTTTCCTTTAACCTCTTCGATACGATTTTCATCTATGATAAAGGGTTGATTACGTTGAATATTGGCTATTGCATCATGCTCAATATGTTCCTCAACAATCATATCGTATACTTCTTCAATCGGCTTCCAAATGGTCCCCTCTAGCGCAGCCCCGTTACGAGTCGTATTAATGAATTCAATACTGGATAAGGCTGCAAACAAGTGCTCAAGTGCGTCTTTCATAAACAAGAAACTTTCGTTAGTTGCATTATATTCACCGTGTACGTTCAATACCTGTCGTGGTGCCTTCTCCACAATCGATGCATTGTGTGATTCTTCAATATGTCCTACTCCATCAGCGTAGAACTTATTACCTGGGAAGGATAAATCCTGTCCCATCAGTACAACACGTCGAGCCCCCAGCCATACTGCCGCTTGTATGGCTGAGCCTACAACCGTCGGTGTTGCTGTTATAGCCACCTGTGTCTGATCAATTCCTAAATAATACTGCGAAATATGATCATTACTTAATACGAAATGGATGGTATCTTTATGCTTACGATCCGTAATACCATAATAAGAGGTAGACCCATATAATAGAGGTGCTTCCAGCGTTTCAGGCTGGGAAAAAACCTTATCATTGATAATACCACCATCCAGCGTGACTGCTAAATGCGGCTGTATTCCTTGTTTAACTAATGCCTGAATACTGGAACCTGCTGCAATAACAAGCGCATGAGGTTGCACACGCTTAATCCACTCAATATCCTGCTGGAGTGAGGGACCTGAGGCAGTAATAAAGGCCGTACTACCGGATAAAGAGAATTTTAAATCATCAATAGAGGGTGAAGACAGCATTCCTGCCATCTGGTACATACTGTTACGAATCCAGTCCTGTCGAAAAAGATGCTGAGTGTGTTGGTTTGATTCATAGGTGTGATTGTATTCTTCCAATTTTTCTTTAACATCACGCAATACATCCATCTCTGCCTCGAGATAATGACGAAGCGCTACGAAAGCCAGCTCACGCTGCATATGGACAGAAGCCATATAAAACAGTGAATTCAATTGCGAATCGCCAATAGCCAGCCAGTACAAATTAGGATGCTCTAAAAGACTCCGCATATCATAGCTGCTAACGGAGTTTAGAAACTGATATTCATCCGGCTCATATACAAAAAGTAACCGGTCAGGATACATTTCAAGAATGTCAGCGACACCAAGACCCTGACCAAATCCATAAACAAAGACACATTCTATATTTTCTACCGATTGCTGGACCGCCTCCAACCAAATATGATCTTTTTCTACAGGTTCATTATAAGACTTGTGATCCCTGGCCTCAGTTGGCTCAAGAGAGAGTACTGTGCTAGCAACATTCGGAAAGCGATTCTGTATAGCACTCAGATTCAATGATAAAATTGTCAAGACCATACCACCATTCATAATGATTCTTCTTAATTAGTATATCGGACTGTAACGTGAAGGAGTGAACCTTGCAAATAAAAAAATCCCTCCCAGTAATACCTGAGAGAGATTTCAATTCCAATTATTTCCTCTTGTCTATGAAAAGACTATCAACGGAATAAGCACGCTGATAAGCATTTTGTTGAACTCGAATACTCCCTTTTTTCTCCATCCAACTTCCCGCTTCATCTTTCAACTTATTCATACGCTTCAATATCAGTCCATCCATGTCTAAGATCAGTCCAATTTCTTGTTTGTCTTCCTCAGTGAGTAAAGCACGGTATTTTTCCATTGCATGCACAATTTCCTGTCTACGATCTACAAAAGCGACTAACTCTTCCTCTTCTATGATTGAGAGCCGATTAGTTGTCTCTATTGTCATTTTTTTTAATGCTTGAATGAGGTCTTGAATATTGTTACTGTCCATTAGCTACCTGTGACCGAGCTTGGAAGTTTGCTCACTTCGACCCAAGCCTCACGTAGATCTGTTAGATGTTCCTCTACTTCCTGGGCTTTAGATACATCTTTATGAACGTTAGACTCAATCAGACAATGCAACATATATTCATAAATTCTTAATAAATCCTGTGAAATCGGATAGTCAAAATTCAAGGCAGATATTAATTCATGGATGATAGCTTGTGATTTACAAAGATTATAGTTCGCTTTCCCGAAATCTTTATCTAAAATCCCGTCTATACCTGCCCGAGTAAAACGGATTGCCCCATCATACAGCATAATCAGAAGTTTAGGCTTGGAGGCAGTCTGGGCTTGAGCCTGCTGGTACTTCTGGTAAGGGGATTGAATCAAATGTATGACCTCCTTATTTATCTAAAGCTGGACAAACTAGAAGAAGTGCTATTATATTTATTAATTGCCGTCTCCATAGATGAGAATTTTTTATAGTAGTTCGTTTCGATCATATTCAATCGGGCTGTCATATCAGTTATCCTTCTATCAATACTCGTTAGCTCTTGTCCCATCGTGCTGCTAATAATGAATGAAGCACTAAGATCAGTGCTTACCTTTGAGGTTCCTGCCTTATCAGCTAACTTTTGCAGCGCAGTATTGGAGATTTTTTTCATACGTGCAAAAATTCCATCTTGATCTGTATATTTATTACTTTGTGCTGCCGCAGAATCCTGCTTACCAAAAAAGTTGGTCACAATGTCAGGATCTTTATCTAAAGCAGCTTTCAACTTATCTGTATCTAAAATAAGTTTCCCTTTTGTCTGATACGTACCTGTTGTTATACCAAGCTCGGCAAGGCTAATTGTTGTACCGTCGTCGAGTGTAACTTTTTGTACCATTGCACTACGCATATCCGCTGCTGCGCTCTGCAAGATGCTGTCGTTTTTAAGCATGCCACTTTTGGCTTTATTGGTCCAAAGTGTGATTTCATCATCACTCATATCCTTTTTTTGATCATTTGTTAAAGGGGTATACTTACTATAACGTTCTTCACTAACTTTGTTATTTAACGTAGAGAGAACATCATTATACGCGTCAACAAACCCCTGAACCGTTTCAACCAGCTTATCCGTATCTTTGACTACCTCAATGCGCGTTGAAGTACTCCCACTGGCATTATTAAGCGTAAGTTCAACACCATTCATCGCAAAGGTATTGGAAGACCTTGTGATATCCAAACCATTTACAGTGAGCTTGGCATCTTCGCCTCCTGTAATAGTACTCCCCAGCTTTAAAGCCGAGAATATCGCTCCATTAAGCGCAATATCTTTGGCTCCAGTCGTTTTACTTGTTAGAGAAATCTTACCTGTGGCAGAGTCATAGATTGCACTCACACCAGCTTGCTTATTTGAATTGATTTTTTGGACAAAGGAATCAAGCGTTTCATTGACAGGATCAATCTCTATAGATGCTTCCGAGTCTCCTGAACCAATTTTGACTGTTATTGGAGTGGTTCCTGAGATTCCCGAATCTTTAATATCCTGTAGCTTAACAGTTCCCCAATCGGTCGGTGCAGGAGCAGAACCATTGAGTTCGATAGCTGCAGAAGAAGTAGCGCTTGATGCTGTTGCCAGCGAAGTTACCTTTACATCTAATACTCCACTGGCCGACGAAGATACTTTTGCACTAACAGCACTCGTATTTCCAGTAACATTGGCCTTCTGAGCACTGATTGCACTACTCAAGTTAAGTTTAGATAGTTTATCTTGTGTAAAACTAACCAGTTTCACACTGGTCTCCCGATAATTTTCACGCTTCCATTCCATTAGCTGTTTCTGTTGATTCAACTTGTCGAGCGGAGCGCTCTCAGCTGTCATCAACTTTTTAACCATGGAATCTATATCCATACCAGATGCCAAACCACTTATTCTCGTTACCATGAACGTTCCTCCTTATGCCTTCTTATCAACAATAATCCCGGTAATCTCCATCATTCTTGCTGCTACATCCAAAATTTTTTCTGGTGGAACTTCACGAATGAGATCACCTGTTTCCTTGTTCAAAACTTTAATCATAATGGTGTGAGTTTTTTTGTGCACAGATATTTCAAACATTTTTTGAGGACCTTGAATTGCATCAATTGCTTTTTGCAATTGCTGGATGGTTTGCTCGTGTGTTTGGTCTACTTTTGCAGGAAATACAGATTGGACTGCACCTTCTTCAGAAGTTATTGGAGAATCAGTAGCTATCTCCTCCTTTGGAGTTCCAGCAGAAAGATGAATCGGTGTTATACCTCCTGCATTGGCGGGTATCAACGGTTCCATAACATAACCCCTCGCTCATAAAATGGTATGTCGCACACTCTATCTCTTCTACTCATATCGGATGTCCTACTCTATATATCGGTTAATGATGTAGAATATTTATGAAAAATAATACAAAAAACAAAAAAAGACTCTGCAAAATGCAGAGCCTCTAATGGTACGTTTACTTCCCAAAATCTTAACGAAGCAGGGACAGTACGCCTTGTGGCGCAGAGTTTGCTTGTGACAGCATGGATTGGGAAGCTTGCAGCAAGATGTTGTTTTTGGACAAAGCAACCATTTCTTTGGCCATGTCAGTATCACGAATACGGGATTCGGAAGCTGTCAGGTTTTCAACTGTAGTACCCAAGTTGTTGGAAGTATACTCCAGACGGTTTTGAACAGCACCCAGTTTAGCACGTTGTGTAGCCACTTTTTCAATAGCAGTACTTACGTTTGACAATGAAGTAGTGGAATTCAGACCAGTGAATCCTGCAGTAGCAACACCACTAACTGTAATCGTAAATTTTTTATCGTCAGCTTGTACTTTTACATTAGAAGTGATTTTGATTCCATTGAACGTTGTGTTGGACATGATGGAATTGATTTGTGATCCCAGTGCGTTAAGCTCCATATCGATGTTGCTCTTATCACTAGTAGAGTATGTTCCGTTCAGTTTTTGAACGTTCAGTTCTTTCATACGGGAAAGCATGGAGGATACTTCGTTCATCGCACCCTCAGCAGTTTGCGCAAAAGAAATACCATCTTGAACGTTACGTTGTGATTGTTCCAGACCACGGATTTGTCCGCGCATTTTTTCGGAGATAGAGAGACCAGCAGCGTCATCAGCAGCACGGTTGATACGCAGACCGGAAGACAGTTTCTCCATGTTTTTACTTGCTGCAGCACTATTCATACCCATGTTGCGATGAGTATTCAATGCAGGAATATTGTGGTTAATAATCATTTTAAATTTCCTCCCTGAAATGGTTTAATTCCCACGTCCTTGTGGTATGAGCGTCTTCACAGGTCGGCCGCCCTGAAGAATTACCGCTCTAAATTATATATCGACACATACCGCGATATTGTTTATAGCATTTCAGAATTTTCAAAAAAATCTATTTTGGAGAACAATAAAAACGTAAAAATTTTAATTAGGACCAATAATTGACACCTCTTAAACTCTAGCTTATATTAAGCTTGTGGTAAAAAATATACTAATTGGAGGAGTGTTTTAATTATGCTTCGGAAAACTATTCGTTTGTTATCCGTTTTAATTCTTGCCGTCGGGTGGTTCTCATCTTCTTTTAATCAGGCATTTGCGGGTTCTTCTCAAGCCAAACCTATTCAGTTGCCGGCACAATTTTTAAATTCCATGGTTAAGAAAGGCTCAAACACACTTCTAAGCGATCTACATACAATGCCAACCCAACCCAAATCACTTACAATCCCCAAGGAGGAAATTTTAAAATCTCCAAAGTTAAATGCATTGCCAGAGACTTCGCCTAACAATAAACTTTCCGTTTCTACAGTCACATATGATGTTTATAACACTACACCCGATGGGGCAATCTTTATTAAATCAGGTAATTCCTCGCAGGGTTATATTACTTCGGAGGGTGAAAGCCGCTGGTTTTTCACACGTGTGGAAACTCCCAATAAGCTGACTGTATTTCTAAATCCAGGGGCATCTACAACCAATGATTACGATCTTCATCTATACAAGCTTGATGAAAGCACAGGAACGCTAAATAAAATCTCATATTCCACAAAGGGAGCTGGTCAATATGAACAGGTCAGCTATGTAGCAGGGACTGGCTATTATTTCATGCTTGTTCAATCATATAAGGGATTTGATGTCACCCAGCCGTTTACCATTCACACTATTCAATCCGACAGCTATGACAGCAGTGAACCAGATGACAATCCTTGGTTTGCTAAAGATCGTGGATCAGCCACCTTTAGCAGCAGCCAAACGATCGACAATATCCTGGATGAGGATTGGAGCAAAATCAAGGTTCCTTCTGATACTAGCGTTCGTCTCAACCTCAATAATACCTCAGCTTACGGGGAATACCGACTGGACCTATATGACGCTAATTTGACCAGTCTCGGATATCTTGGTCAGAACACTACCGCACAGTTGAAGCTAGCCGCAGGGGAATATTATATCCGTGTTATTGCACCATCCAAGTTCGATCTTACTACTCCATATACTTTGACAGTTAGTTATCAAAATGCTGATGTTGCACGGGTGGTAACTTCCAATATTACAACAGACGGTGGAGTATACGGTTTTATAAACTATGGTTATGGACAAAAATGGAGAATAAAAAATAATATCACCATTAGCGGCAGAGCGTTTGATGCCCAAGGCACCCCTGTGGCAAATGCTATTGTCACCACAAGAATTATTGTGACAATAAACAATAAGGTATTTACAGCAAGCGGAACAACCAATGAGCAAGGATACTTTACGATCCCAGTAAATGGTTTGACCTCGGCTGCAGGTAAGTACTCTTTCTATAACGGCGTCAGCACACATTATTTTGACATTATCCCAATCGACTTTTACAGTGGCGGTAAACTGCTCAACTCCGATATCAGCAGTCTCTATCATTTTGCTTACCAAATAAGATAACTTAATACAGATGAAGATTATTAAAATTTCTCTTAGTTTCAACAGGATAATAAATAGATAAAACAAAAAAGCTGGCCCTTGCTTGGGTCAGCTTTTTTATCACATCCAACAAATAAAACTACTCGGTGCTGCCACTTTCTCTGCCCATTTCCAATATTGCGGTTTGGAGCGTTTTAATATCCATGGCTGCACTTTGATTATTATCCTGGATAGCATCGAAAATTTCTTTACGATAAATATCTATATCCTTAGGAGCAGATATTCCAATTTTAACGTTATCTCCTTCAACGGAAAGCACCGTTAAAACAATATTATTCTGAATTACGACAGACTCGCCTTTCTTGCGGGACAACACCAGCATCAGGCTTCACCACCTTGCTCTTCCAATTTTAAATCTGGCCATAGTGCATGTCTGGTCGTATATTCCGAATTTTGCAGAACAATCTGCTTACCTTTTAAATTTTCAGTATTAAAAATGATAGGTGCAATTAAGTTGACTGTTATTTTTTCTCTATTACTGTGCCATGTTACAATACAACGTACTTCAATTTGCTTTCTATCCGTGACCTCAATATCTGCAAGAGCATCATTGGACAACTCAAACTCGTAATCATGTACAAAATCAAAAGGATTGATTGTTATAAAGGAGATCGCAGCCTCTTCTACAGCACTAAAAATACTGAACAATTCGTTATGTTCCTGTAGCTTAAATTCACGTAAATGCTCGAAACCGGGTAACCCTTTAGGGAAAATAAAAATCGACTCTGCTTTATATTGTTCCAATTTATCTATTTCATGTTTTGGGTTCATACCTCAACCTCCTAGAATAGTAACAAAAAAGCTACGGACCTTCGTCCATAGCTTCAAAATGTCAAAGAAAACGAAACCTCATCTCATAAAATCCATAAGAGATGGCTGCATGATTTGAGCCGATGATTTTAAAGCAGCTTGATATATGGTCTGGGCAGAGGTCGCCTGAATCATCAGGCTTGCAATATCCGCATCCTCAGTCTTAGACTGCAAATTTGTTAAATTTAAATTGCGATCATCCAAACGTGATTGCACAAGCTGCACACGATTCGTGCGCGCTCCAACTTCGGACAAGCTGGACTGCATTTTGGTAAAACGAGATTCAATATTTGTAAGTTGACTTGATACTGTCGTTTGGTTTCCACTTGCCAAGGCTGCACTCAAGTTATCCATAACTTTAAAAACATTATCCGCGTCTGTTGAGGATCCAAAAAACTCACTTCCAGAAGTATTCACCTGAAAAGTGGATTGATCTCCTATTGCATAATTGACAGCACCTTGATCTGTATCAACTTGGTCATAACTGGTGATTGTACCCGTAAGCTCATAAGGCGCCTGATCATATTTTTGACCATTAAAAATGTATTTGCCACGAATCTGGCTATTCCCGATATTGGTCATTTGTTCCTTAAGCTGATCAACCTCCAGCTTAATTGCATCCAACCCGGATTGAGGAACAGTTCCGCTTGAGGCTTGAACCGTTAGCTCTTTTAGTCGCTTCATTACATTTCCGGCCTGCTGCATAGTGGAATCCGTAAAATCCAACCAGCTTACAGCAGCATCAGCATTGCTGGAATACTGCTCATTTGAGGCCAGCTCAGCTCTGTAGCGAAGGGCATAAGTCACACCCACAGGATCATCTGAAGGTTTATTGAGCTTACGTCCGGTTGTAATCTGGTTCTCCATCTTATTCATATTACTATAGTTACGATTCAGGTTACTGAGCGTCTGCATACTCATCATCCCCGAGGTTACTCGAATCGCCATACGCTACCTCCCACTAATTTGAATTAGAGCCCTACACGGCCTGTGCTATTAATTAGCTTGTCCAGCAATTGGTCGAATGTCGTCATAAAACGAGAAGCTGCACTATAAGCATGCTGAAACTTGATCAGATTGGACATCTCCTCATCCAGAGATACCCCGCTGACAGACTGTCTGCTTAAATCCACCTGTTCCGTCAGGAGCTGTGCATTCTGTGATTGACGTTCCGCCTCCTGAGTCTGAACTCCAAGTTGTCCGACAATAGAGCTAAAATAGTCATCTACTGACGTTGGACTAGATAAAGCTGCCCCGAAATCAAACTTTACATTTTTCAAATTAGCCATAGCCATAGCTAAAGCATTATTCCCGAGTACTACCTTCTCATCTGTCGTTCCCGCGCCATCTACCCTTAGAGAAGTTGCAATTTTATTAGGATCACTTTGTATATCGGGATTTAGCGTAATATTACCTGCTGTAATCGCAGCTCCATCTTTAGAAGTAAAAAATGCGTCCCCTTTGGTAGGAGTTGTTCCACTAATGGTATAACCCAACTGGTGAAGTCCGTTGATACCTTGGACAGTAACTTTCAAATCGCTTGTTAAAGTACGGTTATTATTAGCATTTGAGTAAGTAACGGCTGTATTATTCGGTCCCGTGTTCAGTACTGTCCCTTCAGGAAGCACAGTTCCTTTAGGAAGAGTAACTTCAATATTTCCGTTGGCTAGTGTGTTCGCTAATTGGTTTATCTGATTTTTATAGTCCGCAACGTATCTGTCACGTGATAATACCATTCCGTAAACTTCACCGCCAGTCAAGGTACCACCTGTAAAAGCAGCCTGAAGACCGTCTGCGGTTAATGGTGTAACCGCACTACCAGTTACAGCGATTTGTCCGGCTACTGTTACTTGATACCCATCATCCAGTTGAGTAACCTGCACATTAGCCAGTTTAGACAACTTATCGATCGCATAATCTCGCTGATCCCTCAAGTCATTTGGGTTATCTCCCAACGACTCTAACTTGGTAATGTTCCCGTTTAGATCAGCTACAGATTGCAAAAGAGAATTCATCTCTGTTGTTTTTAATGTAATATTATTGGTTAAATCGGAATCTAGCGCATCAAGCTGCTTGCTTGTCTGATTCAATGCATCCGTCAATGCCAGCGTCGTTTCTTTTACAATTTTACGGTTCGTTACGTCCTGAGGATCTTGACTCAAATCAGACCAAGCATTCCAAAAATTATCCATAACCTTGCGCATTCCTGTATCAGATGGCTCGTTCATAATTGTTTCAAGCTTATTCAAAGTATCATAGCGGATACTCCATCCACCTAAAGAAGAGTTTTCATTGCGGTACTGGTCATCCAAAAATGTCTGACGAACACGCTCAATAGCACTAAACTCAACCCCTGTACCCATCTGGCCTCTTACAACGGAACGGTTCAAACCGTAGGCTTCCATAGAGTCAGAGGCCTTCATACTGACCACTTGTCTGGAGTAACCAGCTGTGTTGGCATTTGAGATATTGTGTCCGGTTGTATTTAGGGCTGCAGTCTGCGTATTTAAGCTTCTTTTCGCTGTTTCTATTCCGTGAAATGTTGAGGTCATATTTTCCTCCTGCAATTAGGCCCGAGTGTCGAATAACCCTGAGCGGATAGTAGAATTTTTTTCATCTGGGCGATGATACGTTGTTTCGGATTCCTCGTAGTAAGACATCGTCTCTATAGAAAAATCAATGTAAGAAATCGCCTGCTCTATAAGCTGACGATTCAACTCATTAAGTTGCTTAAGTCTGCTCAACGTCTCCGAAAGTCGTGCTTGAATGCTTAGCAACTTCTGCTTATCTTGAAAGTCGAAAACTAGACGTGACAACTCAGTAATGGTTAAGTTCAGCTTGGATTTAATTCCGCGTTCCTGCAAAAATTCATATGCAGAGGAAATACGTTGTTCTTCAAGTTGATCAATGAGTTTGGATATTTTTGACTCCTGGTTCATTACCAGAATGAGCTGATCTACCTTATTGGATATCAGTGCTTCTTTTTTTTGAGTCCCTAATGCAATCAACTGCTCGTGAGCCTCTCTCAGCTGCTCCAGCACATCAATCAGGCGATCTAAAGGCATATTTTACTTCACCTAGCTTTCGGAAGACTGCTTGAAGTAAGGCAACAGCTTCTCTGCAATTTTGTCTGCATCTACACGATAGGTTCCAGAAGCCACTTGCTGCTTAAGCTCCTGAATTTTTTTAACTCGATCTGTATCGCTGCTCCGGTTCAGCATTTCCATTGCTTCCGGGGAGATGGATACCTCATCCTTGCGACGAGATTTCTTTTGCTCCTCTTGGCGCCCTGTTTCAATATTTCGCTGATATGGATTAATCGCTCCGATGCGGTTGGTCTCGTTAATTTTCATAACTTCCACCTTCCTTAGTTATTTGATATGGTCAGAATGTATCAGACGACATAGCGTCGAACATGGTTCGTATTATGCCTTACTTCTTATTTGTGCATGGTTGCTAAAAATAAAAAAACCGATAAGCTCTATAAAGATTATCGGCGGTATTTGAAACTTTTTGAATAGCTAAATACGTTTTTAATTCCCCTGTACTAGTTTCCACGAAGTTTATCAATTGCGCTGTAGGTACCTTTGCCCATATTGTTAATTTGATCCTGATTACTACTTTCACGCGCAGCCTGATGCAGGTCTTTGGTCAGTCTTGTTCGACAAGAATCGCACATGTGTCCATCACGAATCGGTATTCCGCACACTTCGCAAGGATACGTCATATTGGGTGCATTAGCAATGGAAATACGCCCCTCACGTATAAAGGTCGTGATTTGCTTAACGGATACCCCAGTCGCCTCTGAAAGCTCATGCATATGAATCCCTTTATTTTCACGTATATGTTTGCCACAAAGCTCATATTCAAGTTCAATATCTTTGATACAATTCTGACAGAGCCCTCTGACATTCATAATAAACAGCTTTCCACAGCGAGGACAGTTATCCAAATTCATCCTCTGCAGCGCCCCTTTCCAATTTCCGATCTCTAATTACTTTTATCCTTACATTACCTTATACTGAAGAGCCTCGTCTAGCAAATATTTCAAAAAAAGATTCTCAGATTTTACACAACTACACATTTTGTACGTTATCATAGTAAAAGTATAAACGATACTGCTATCCATCAGCAAAATCCCCTCTACATCGGTATGTATCGTTATTCAAATGACATACAAATTAAGGAAGCCAACAAGTCCTTACATCTTAGCCTATGGCATGTATTTATTTATCGTCAAACAATGCGACTTATTTGAGATAAAAAATAAAATAAGCGCCATTCCAGTAATTTTCGGGAATAGCGCTTCATTATAATTAATATAGCTATATATGAATATGATCAAACGAGAAGTGCAGGTCAAGCTGAGGGAAAAACCGGGCGAAACAATCCTCAGAAGAATTCATGTTCACCTGTGCCCCGAATACTATCAAGCAAATGCAGTAAATCCGGGGGATCGGCGCCCATAGAATGCTCCGCACATGGAGTGTGGGGATTCATAAATCTCATGCAACTATCATCATCTTATTCATAAACTATCTGAAATCATGATAGATGTATCATTGGAAATTTGCAGCCCAAAAAAACAAACAATTATTCAAAAAAGCATTGTTTTAATAGAGCCCTTCCCGTATACTATAGTCAAACGCTGGGTTTAATAAATAATTATTATTATGCATTCATAATAATAATTATTTATTTGTGTTTGTTTGTGGTACTTGCAGTTCTTGACCCACTTTAATCAGGTTGTTGATTTTAACCAGTTCTTCAACAGTTACGCCATATTTTTTTGCAATAGAAGCCAGTGTATCACCATCTTGGACATTTACTGTGATTGTGTTTACGGCAGCTGGTGTTTCAGTTGTAGTTGTTGCTGATTTTGTTGTTGTTGCTTGATTGTTGTCAGTAGCCGGTTGAGCTGGTGTTTTAGTTGTTGTATCTTCAGTAGTTCCAGTTCCGTAAACATTTGCTTCAAATGCTTTTTGTGCTGCTTCTTGTTGTTCTCTAATTATTTGATCTTCCAGTTGTTGTTTTTCGTCATCAGAGTTGGATTTTGCCATTACTTGACCTGTTGCAAGTGGGCTAAGCAAAGAAACTGCACCTAAACTTACTGCCAGCATACTAGATACTGCTACTTTTTTCATTACGTTTTTCATTATTTTTCTCTCCTCTTTTTAGTTTTAAATTTTAATTAACTGCTTTACTACTGAGCGAGACACTCCCAATGTCCGCTCTTTTGTCATTAGCTAATCACTTATTACCAATTCATGTTAGCTATCAACAGATAGAAATTGTACTCCTCTTTTCCAAAAAAATCAACCTCTAAATTGAAATGTTCTAAATTCATCCCTCACTTCCTTACTTTTTGTTTGTGTCTATATTTTTATTATATATCTCTTTCTAGCTCGTTGTCAAATTCTGCTGATTACGCGCTGTAAAAGAACTCTACTCTATCAATTAAGAATTTTCGAAGCAATTTCAAGGTTTATTTCATAGTTACAAACAATCCTCTCATAACAAATACAGAAAATTTAGACTTATGATCTTGCTAAAGTCAGGCAAAAAATAGCCAAATGTACTCCTTGCTCTGCTGCCTTTTCACCTAAAACACGCGCACACGCCTGCAAGGTGCTACCTGTTGTATAAATATCGTCTACGAGCAAAACAGTAGCAGACTGTATCCTGTCCGATGTGTATCGAGAATCAGCTTTTAAAACAAGAGACTTCAACAATTCCGCCATATCAGGGATAACAGCAAAGGCATTATCCATTGTGCTTATGCGATCCTTTTTTGTTTTAAAGCTCTGTTTGCCAGTATCTTGTGGTCGAGCAAGTAAAGGTACGAAAGGAAGCTTATTCCGCTTCGCAATCTCTTCAGCCAGAACTTGAGCCTGATTGAAGCCCCGCTCTGTCAGCCTCGTCTCACTTACCGGAACACAGGTCACAATGTCTACACTCCACAAAGATCGGTTGAGAACAGAATGGACATCCCCTGCAAACTCATGTCTCATCGCCCGATAGGCTCGGTTCATGATCTCACCCAGCGCAGAAGCATACTTTTCATTCCCACGATATTTGAACTGTCCAATCCATTCTCTCATCATCGGTGTATAGCTGGTTGCACTCCGATTACACACATAGTAACGTGCCGATCGGACAGGCCTTACGCAATCCGGGCAAAATGTCGGACGTCCACAATGAACGCACCGAATTTTGTAAATCCAAGGGATTTGAACCGAACAAGTAGTACAAATCCCTGCATACTCGGAAAAACGCCCTGTGAGAGTGCCGCAAGCGATACATGCCTGGGACTGACGATGGAGTAGCCAATTCATAAAAAAACGGGTTCTTGAAATTATCCCCATACCAAAATGCACCTTTCTTGGTAGTTTACGTACCGACATAGCTTCAGGTTTCATATTTCTAAAAAAACTTTTTTTATTTAATGCATTTAATGCTTGATCTCCTTCAGATAACCTTTTTTCCGTGCTAGTGTATTCATGCGTTGAATCTGTCTGATTGCCCTCTTTTGACCACGAGTCCATTGGGGAGATGTGAAAATAACACCTCCGCACGGGTCATCCTTGGACCTTCCCGCGCGACCAGCCATTTGGACGAGAGAGGCCTCATCAAAAAGATGGCTATCCGCGTCCAGTATGTACACATCGCTGCGCGGAACAGTCACTCCCCGCTCCAAAATAGTAGTTGTGACCAACACACGTATTTCAGTGGCTCGAAATAAACGCACTTTAACAGTTCGTTCTTCATCCTGTGATGAGGTACCGGCAATGGCTACATCGGGTACGTGTTTAATCAGCAGTCTCACCAGACCCTGAATATGGGAAATTCGTGTCACAAACAGAAAGACCTGTGCTCCTCGCTGTATAGATACGCGCAGGCGTTGAGTAAAGGCCGCGGGAAGCTGACCTTTTTGCAACCAATGTTTCACGGGAGCAGTCCCTAAGCGAAATGGGACAGGTAAGGGATGACGATGAAAGCGAACAGGAACCTTGGCATGTGGTAGTCGGCCGCGTGCTACCTCTCTCTGCAGCGCATGTGGTGGCGTAGCAGACAAATAGATAAACTTGCCCTCCGGCTTACATACAGCTTGTGCAGCAAAGGCGAGCATAGGATCATTGTGATAAGGAAACGCGTCAATTTCGTCAATCACTACCAGATCAAAGGCGTGACGATAACGCAATAGCTGGTGTGTCGTTGCCAGTGTCAGCTGCCCTCTTTGCCAGCGTTCTGCGCTCCCCCCATAAAGCGTTACCATGGTAGCCTGGGGAAAAGCAACCTCCAAGCGAGGTGCCAACTCCAGTACCACATCCCGGCGCGGTGTTGCTACAAGCGCTGTCCCTCCGCGTTCCAACACATGCTGCAAAAGCGGAAACATCATTTCCGTCTTGCCTGCGCCAGTCACGGCCCAGAGCAAAAAACGCTCTGCCGCAGGATCGGGTATTTGCCGATCAGCGCTTCCCCCCGCAAGCTTGCCAGATTTGAGTGAAGACCGCCCGCTGCGGGCAAGAGTGCTGCCATGCGTAGCAGCAGCGTCCGTCCCCCGGCTCGCAACCCTGTCGCGCCGGAACAATTCGCGCGCTCGTAGCCAACGGCTCTCCAGGCGAGAGCGTCGCCGCACTTCCGCGGGTGGTGCGGCCAAAAAGTGCAGTGCAGCTTCGGCGGCGGCACGTTGCGCAGGGCTCAGCCCCCAGCGGTCGAGTTCCGCTCCCGAGGCTGCTCCTGCCGTGCGCGGCACGGCGGGCTTCGCTGCACCGCGCAGCAGCAGCGAGCATTCACGGCTGCGCCCAAGTGCGAGACATGTCTCACAGTAGGCGCACGCCTTACGCCCACACGATGCACAGCTCGTACGGTGCACTATCCCGCTGCCACAACGGTTGCAGCGGAATTCATGTGCACGCGTGGCAGACCGGCGCAAATGTGGTGCGGGGGCAAGGCCAGCTGCAAAGCTGAGCCGACCTTGTAGATATGCAAGTTGCGCAGCTGAACGCCAAGCACGCTCCAAACCTGGCGATACCTCTGCCAGCAGCGCTTCGACTTCCGGAACGAACAACTGGCGTCCAGACAGTAAACTGGCCAACTCATTCGCTTGTCGTACCACACACTCCATATCCAGTTTTTCAATTCCACTGTTGAGATTCCTTTTTGGGACCAAGCTTAATGCTCCTTTTATCCCTCGTTGTTCTGCTCCTTCCTCTGCACCAGAAATCCAGCCTTGTTCATCATCCCAAATGCATATCCGATTTATTTCCCCAGATAAAATCCGTTGTCCGTCAACAGGTTCCAGAGTCAGCTCATTTTTTAGATTTGAAAGAATATATCTCCCCCATTGCTTATTCCCCCATCGCTTCATATCCGCTAGCTCCTTAAATGTTTCACACAGCTTTATTCCCCAAGGCAATGGAAACCCTTCTCCTAATAACACCCACCTTTCGACACTATTCGTCTGTCCCTCATTTCGATGTATCCACCATGTCAGATCTACTCGAATATCCACAGATAATCGTAGATTCCAATGCCCCATATACCTAATCGCATACACAGCAACTTTCATCGCACACCCTCCCACTTATCACGGTCGTTTATTTCTGTTTCTTATCACAACAGATAACAACAAAAAAGCACACTCCTATGGCCTATAGCCTGAAGTGTGCTTCACATCAATTGAACCTCAACAAGATTCGTATCGTCTTGCATATGCAATTGCTTATACATATTTATATCCGATTTTGACCCTTGTGTCCACAATTCCTTGTCATTAAGGAACAAGTGGGGTATTTGCCAACGGGTTGGCTGTTCTAAGATCAATAACAACCTGCCTTTCACCGCCTGACTTCGGTAAAACCGGGTCCCCTGGTGAGAAACGACATGAAATAACCGAAATTTCCATATGGCTATAGCGCACCATACGTGTCAGAATCGGCAGTGTGTCGTCCATAGACTCATCATCCAGTACCGTCACATGCAGCGGCCTCCGGTGTAGCCAAGCAAGTATGCTCAACGAACGCATCACCCATTCCACACGGTCTCCGTCATTGGACGTAATCACAATATAGCGGGTCGCACGATGCTCCGGAGATAATGCGTGCGCATCTTCACCATTGCGATAAGCCTGAACCGCCTGTCGTATATACATGAGATGCACGACCGCGGCTCCTACACCGTATATAAGCAATATCCAAACCAAGTGAGCCGTCACGAAGGTTCCACCTCCTCCTATAGCGACAATATATGCCGTATAACAGGAAGAGGTGTCACGGTTATGTACTGGGTTTCAAAGACTTCGTTTTACAGCGTAACCCATCCGTATTTGATCGAGTTAATAACCGCTTGTGTTCGGTCATCAACCTCCATTTTTTGCAGAATACTGCTGACATGGTTTTTGACCGTTTTTTCGCTAATGAATAAATATTCACCGATCATTTTGTTGCTCTTGCCTTCTGCCATCAAACGCAGCACTTCAGCCTCACGGCGGGTCAACGGATTATTTTCGCCTGCGACAAACTTCACGCCTGCTTCCTTGGTATGGCCCTCAGCCATAGCTCCGGTTTCATTCAGGTAGGTCATTCGGCGAAGCTGCTGAATGAGTTTACCCGTTACCTTCGGATGAATAAACGCATATCCTTCATGAACCGAACGAATCGCGTTAATAAGGGACTCCGCCTCCATATCTTTTAACAAATATCCGTTGGCCCCCTTGCGCAGCGTTTCGAATACATAGCTTTCATCATCATGAATCGACAAGATGATCACTTTGACATCCGGAAACATCTCGCGCAGCTTTTCGGTTGCCTCTACACCATTTTCAATTGGCATGTTAATGTCCATCAGAACAATATCCGGTTTCTCCACGTTACAAAACTCAAGCACCTGGATACCATCACCGCATTCTCCGATGACCTCAATGTCATCCTCCATATTTAAAATACGTTTAAGCCCTTCACGGAACAACTGATGATCGTCCGCCAAGAGAACTTTAATGGGTGCATTACTGATTTCTTGATTTTCCATGTTGTTACTCCTTTCCCTTTTCCACGTTGGTTGGGATATGAATCACTATCTTGGTGCCTTGATTCTCAGCTGATTCGATCTCCATTCTCCCCTCGAGCAGTTCAACCCTTTCCCGCATACCAATCAGACCAAAATGCCCATGATCTTTGCTTTTTTGCTGGAAGAGCTCTGGCTTGAAGCCCAGACCATTATCCTGTACCACGATTTTTACAAGCTGCGCCTGATAGGTAATCTCAACAAGCACATAGGTAGGATAAGCATGCTTGGCAGCGTTGGTCAAAGCTTCCTGAATCAGACGGTAAATGGCTGCTTCCATCGCGGAAGAGAGACGGTGTTCCTTGCCCCTTGTTTCAAAAAGCGCTCTAATCTTCGTTTTTTCTTCAAAATCCTGCACATATTTTCGGAGCGTCGGAATAAGCCCCAAATCATCCAGGGCCATAGGACGCAGATTAAAAATGACCTTTCGCATTTCCTCAAGGCTGGAGCGAACTTGTTTCTTCAAGTCTACTATTTCGTCCTGAACCATCTTAAATTCCTGCTTAGCGATCATTCTTTCCACAATTTCCGTCCTAAGCACTAGATGTGCAAGGAGTTGCGCAGGTCCATCGTGAATTTCGCGAGATATGCGCTTACGCTCCTCTTCCTGAGCCAAAATAATTTTCAGACCAATAAACTGCCGATTTTTGGCCGATTCGATGATCCGCGTCACTTGTCCCAGCTCACCTGACAAATATTCCAGCACAACCCCCATCTGTGAACCGATGGTTTCGGCGCGCTCAACAGAATCCTCAACACTCTTGGCTCGCTTTTGCAGATCATCTCTTCTGGCTTTAAGATACATTTCCTTCTCGCGAAATATCATCACATCGAGCTGAAGCTGTGTCGCCTTCTCGTAAGCCTGCTTGATATCTTCTTCTGAATAGCGGACAAAGTCACGGCTGACCTCAGTCAGCCGTATACGGGACCGCCGATAATTCATTTCCAGCTGGTCCACCTTTTCAATCGTTTCCGCCGTTTCCTTCAGAACACTTTGAAGCTCCTGATTTAACGTGACCAGCTCGATCCGGGCCGTGTCCAATATTTCGAACATCTGATATTTGCTGTTCTCCATCACCTGGATGGCATTTTTAATGACTCGGTCTATGATATCGGCTTGAAAGTCCACAAATGTTCTACTCCAATCCTAGCATTTCAAGTATATATCATACCATATCATGACTGGAGGGTGATGGTCTTCGTTTCTTGTTCCCATTTTACAGTCATCCCTAGCTGCTCAGACACAAGTCTTAATGGGACTAAAGTCCTACCATCTAGCACTATAGGCGCTACATCCGTGCTCTGACGCTTTCCGTTCAGAACAACTTCTTTTTTCCCTACGGTCAGATCCATCAGCACACCGCCGCGCATAATCGTAATCCGCTGATCGCCTGCATTCCACTTGGCCTGCCCACCAAAAGCATCGAGCACATACTTGATCGGCACATACGTTGCCCCATTGCGTGTCATCGGAGCCGCATCAATCGCTGTCGCTACTCCGTTCACGCTCATTGATTTTTGCCCGATTGTCATCTGAGCTGTTCCTTTTTTGAGTCCTTCGGTACCAACCGTTCCCGGTGTATTAAAAGAAATATTATCAAAAGCGACATTGCCTGTTTTAGCGCGCTCATCCTGACCCTCTGCGACATTGACCACATAAAGACGCTTGAGCTTCGCCGGATATGAAATTTTCAGTCCGCTCATGTCTGCATTAATTGTTTTCCAGCCATTCCAGTCAATTACCTTGGCCAGATCAATATATGCCGTTTGGCCTTGAGCATCCTCCAATTCTGCCCGCAGCCAGTTCAGACTTTTATCCCCTCTCACATCCACAGAGATGGATGAAGCCGCTTTTTCAAGCGTTTTTCCGGATGTGCCGTTCAGTTGGGCATAAGCATACATTTTGCCACTGCCGTTTGTCATATCATAGTTCAGCTCCAGCACCTTAGAGTTGGCATGATCCCCATCTCCTTGCACAACGGCAGCTGTCCCGGTAACACCAGCTACATTCGAAGTAAAATCAATCGGATACGAAACATTTTCAAAATCCTCCCAATCGCTTGTACTTTCCCCACCTGCAGACAGGAAGACAACCGCACTGAAACCGTCATAGCGACCGATGGCATAGCCCGTTTTCACACCCGAGTCCACCGAGTTGACTGTAAGCTGGTTGTCCTTGACACTTCCCTTAAAGCCGATGAACTCCCACTTGAGGGCATCTGACGTAATGCTGACGCTTTGACCATCTTTTGTCTTGGCCGTTACAGGTACAGCAATTTTAGCACCAGCGGCGAGTGAGCCTGTTCCACTTCCTGCAGTCAATGATGAAATTTCATCTGCTCCAAGCACCGTAACCTTGGTCGTTGCGCTTGCTGAACCACTGGAAGCTGTTAGTGTAGCAGTTCCTGGTTTGGCTCCTTTTACAACGCCACCACTCACTGACACAACAGCCGGATTGCTGGACTTCCACGTCACTTGTACTTTCGAAGTATCGAATGGATTGTAGTAGTTGTCATATCCTTTGAAGGAATAGCTTCCGGTCTGACCGATCAGCAATGTTTTATTGCCTTTAATGGTGAAGCCTTTAAGCGTCCCTTTAGGAGCACTGGTATATACACCCACTCCATTTACGATGCTGCGCTGCTCCGTGCCATATTCGGTATTAAACGTGAGCTCTGCCGTCGTATCTCCCAAATCGCGGGTTACCATAGTAGTAGAACCGCCCCCGTCAAGGTTCATCCCTTTCCAGACGCCAATATCCTGCATCAGGGTTTGCAGCTCGCTCAGAGAGACACCAACGCTGTTCCCGTTCTTCTCAACGGCAATGACATAAGCGTAACGCTTGTCACGGGAATATCCCAAAGCTGTACGCGCACGGGTCCCGCCTATGCTTGTTGTGCTCCGGGAATACGAGGTTTTCTGACCGTCATTTACTAATATGGTATGTCCACCAATCATCATTTGAAGGTTGGAAGGATCTACTTCACTCCCTGTCGATTTCACACGAAGGTGATAGCTCGTTTCTACCGTCTGTCCCACAGTCAGATGCTCTTTGGCATATTCAGCCGCTTTACCATGAGTACGCAAAATATAGCCATCCTGCGGGACGGTCATATTCAATCCAGCGTTGCTGGAGACTTGCGTAACCACGCCGTTTTGCACCAATACCTCGGTAGGCGTTGTCGAGCTGTTTTTTGGACGTTCCACTGCCTTCCAGGCAGATGTATAAATATACATAGCATTAGAGTGGCTGTAGCTGCTTCCACTCGTTTCAGGCGTATATGAAGCCTTGTTCATCCCTGCCAAAGAAAAGGATGACCCATCCCCGGCCTTTACTGTACCTTCAAAAGTAAACTGCTCTACCATCGGAGAACCGTCCTTGGTTACAGCAAAGGCATACATGCCTGTTAAATCAGACGGAGTAGACATTAACACACCCTTGGATACTTGTCCGCCAATCGGCGCTCCCTCGCTGGAGGTATTAAAATAATCTCCGTTTACACCAGCAACCGCACCAGTCTCTTTTGCCATACCACCTGTACTCTGACGGGTCGTAAACTGTCCGTTCTTCCCGGTCATGACATCCAGCTTGACGTATGGATTTTGCAAGTCCACCCGAATAATATCAGCCAGTGCTGTTCCTTTGGAACCTTTAAAACGATATTTCATCAAAGTTGCACCAGAAGTAAGGATTTCTTCGCCCAGCTTTACAGTTGCACCGGAGGCTGCACTTGCGATTGGCACAGACATCCAGCCATTTAACGGGATTAGTGCCCCTGTTCCGGCAACCGGCCCTACCCACAATACTCCTGCCAGTGTCAGAACGGCCCATTTCTTAGCGATTCTTCTACCATCCACTTTCTCATTGCCCTGTTTCCTATTACTTAAAAACATTTGGATAATAGCTCCCATCTTCATTGTATTCAAACGGAATGATCCGTACGTGTACGCTAGCAATAAACAAAAAAAGTCTTCTTATATTAATAGACTTATTATAAAGGCAAAAGTTACGAAAATCCCGTCAACTTATTCACAAAATCGAAAACAGCGAATTGACGAACACAGTATGGGCGAAATATAATACGAATGAACTATTAAGTTCAAAACATACTAATGAGTTCAGGTCTATTTTTATTGACCTATCGGGAGGTTTGAAAACATGAATAAACAACGGTTACTTACCGTACTTACTTTATCCCTGAGCATAGCAATCGCTGGATGTTCCAGCGTGGAGAAAGATGCTAGTCTAGGCTCAACTGCACAGCCAACCGTTGTGCGTACTACAGTTGTCAAATCCTCTCCGCTCCATACTGCCTATAACTTGTCAGGCACTCTTCAGGCTTATGAGGAAAACACACTGGCTTTTCAAAATGGAGGCACCGTAGCCAGTGCAGATCTCACTGTCGGTACAGCTGTACAGAAGGGAGCTGTTATTGCTCGTTTGGATGACGCTGATTACAAGCTCCAAGTGGCACAGGCGACGGCCTCCATCCTGGAGGCACAAGCTGGTATTGATAACGCACAGGCTAATTTACAAGCTGCTAGCTCTGCGATTCAATCCGCCGATGCTGGCATTACAGGAGCTCGCGCGAATGTCAACAAGATCAATAAAGGTGCACGAGCTCAAGAGAAACAGCAAGCGCAAGCCACTGTAGATAAGGCACAAAGTGCCTATAATAAAGCCAAGACGGATAGTGAGCGTACGCAGAAGCTGTTTGAGGCAGGCGCTGCCACCGCATCAGATAATGAGAATGCTCGCCTGAATGCTACTGCGGCCCTGAAAGATCTGGAGCAAGCCAAGGAATCCCTGTCCCTTTTGCTGGAAGGGGCCACAACCGAAGATCATCAATCCGCCCAGGCTTCCTTTCAAGATGCGCTTGCAGGTAAAAGCAAAGCCCTTGCTGCCAGTGAGCAGGCTGCAGCTTCCAAAAAACAAGCCCATGCCAACTACGAAAAAGCCCTTGTTGCCAAGGGGCAGGCAGAACTTGCGCTTTCACGCACCCGTCTAATTTCTCCTGTGAACGGCGTTATTTTAAGCAAGAGCGTGAATACAGGTGACTTGGTCGCTTCAGGCCAAACCGTCTATCGCATAGGCTCAATTGACCGTCTCAAGGTACTGCTTCCGGTACCGGACAGTGAAATCAGAGATTGGAAGAAGGGGCAATCTGTGAATGTGATGCTATATGAGGAAAGCCGTCAAGGCACTGTTTCCAATATCTACCCTTCAACCAGTGCCAATACGGGAATAGTCAACGTAGAGATCGTTATAAACAATCCTCAGCGGGACTGGTTACCTGGTCAGGTGATTAAAGCTGCTCGACAGGTGACAGACAAGAACGGCATTCTCGTTCCCGCTGAAGCGGTCATTAACACAGGAACAGAGCCTTTTATCTTTAAAGATATTAAAGGAAAAGCTGTTAAAACACCCGTAAAGCTTGGCGATCAGGTTATAGAAAATCAATTACAAATCGTATCTGGCCTTCGTGAGGGCGAACGTATTGTCATTAAAGGGGCAGAAAATCTATTTGACGGCAATGCGATTAAAGCGGAAGAAGGCGGCCGCCCATGATTGAATATTTCGTAAAAAAGCGAAAAATTACGTTACTTTTTTTTGTTATGCTTGTTTTAGTCGGAGCTTTTGGATTTTTCCAATTACCACAGCAGGAAATGCCAGATGTCACCATACAAAATGCTATGGTAACAACAGTCTATCCTGGTGCTTCACCGCAAAAAGTTGAACAAACCGTAACCAAGGAGCTGGAAAAGCGCATCAAGGAAGTAGAAGGTGTTAAAACGATTACATCGACTTCCGGTAACGGATTCTCCTCTATTTTAATTGAATCCAAAAATGGAGTTGATCCACAAACGGTATGGGATAATATGCGTAAAAAAGTACAGGATGCGCAAGCTGATCTTCCCGAAGGTGCTGAAGTACCTGTTGTGAATGATAAGCTAACCAGTTCGTTTATCGGCTCCTATGCGCTGGTAGCTGACTCCCCTGCACCGCTATATCAGCTCAATGATTTAATCACAACGTGGAAAGATCAGCTCAACACCATACCAGGTGTATCCAATGTCAAGTTCAACGGGCTCCCTGACCAGGAAGTGCGTGTCCAAATCGATAATCAAAAGCTTCAACAGTACCATCTGTCGTGGGGACAGGTCGCACAGGCGATCCAGTCACAAATCGATCGGGTTCCGACCGGCGATATTGACTACAACGGACGTACTTTTCAGCTCATTGTCCGGGAGCCCCAAAAAGCCGAGGAATTAAATCAAGCCATTCTGACTCGGACTGAGGAGGGGGCTCCCGTCTATTTGCGAGATGTTGCCACGACCGAGCTGGCACACGCCAAAAAGGAATACTTTGCCTATGTAGAAGGAAAACCTGCCATTACGCTAAGTATTGGAGCAGAAAAGGGCACAGACGTCCCGTCTATGAGCAAAAAGGTCAATGCCAAGCTTCAAGAGTTAGAAAGAACCCTTCCCGATGGGATTCGGCTTGAAACTCTTTTTGCACAAAAGGATCAGGTAGACCATATCTTCGACGATTTGCAACGCGAGACAATTCTAGCAATTGCAGCTGTGATTCTCGTTTGTATGTTGGGCCTGAATTTGCTGACTTCTGCTTTTGTCGCACTGGCGATTCCAATTTCGGTTGCCATTGCTATTATCTTTTTGCCTATGTTCGGTATTACACTGAATCAAATCTCCGTTATCGGTCTGATCATAGTACTTGGCATACTTGTCGATGACGCTGTAGTGGTAAATGATAATATTGAGCGGAGGCTTACGGAACTAGGGGAATCACCCAAAGATGCAGCTATCAAAGGTACTAAAGAAGTGATGCTTTCGATTTTGGTTGCATCACTGGCTACCATCTCAGCCTTTGCTCCACTACTGTTTTTGCAAGGAAATGTAGGTGCATTCATCAAGCCTATTCCAGCCATTGTTACGCTGACCATGCTTGCTTCCATGATCATGTCGCTCACCATCATCCCCATTTTCCGGGAATGGTATGAGAAACGCAGACAGAATCGTCAACCTCAACGTAAAATGAAGCCTGCAGGCTTGTTGGGCCGGCAGATTCAGTCTTTAAATAAGCTGTATTCACAAAAGCTGATGCCCAAAGTCATTAAGCGTCCCTTGCTGACTGCAATGGCAGGACTCATGCTTGGAACAGCCGCTTATGGATTGGTTCCATTTACTGCAGTCGAACTCTTTCCCGATTCGGAGGACCCTCATGTCGCATTCAATATAAAGATGCCTATAGGCACCTCCGTTACAGAAACGGATCAGGTCGTCAAAGACATTGCAGACTGGATCAAGAAGCAGCCCGAAACCTCCGAGGTCGTCTACAGTGCCGGAGGAGCTGCACCGCAGCTATTTAGTGATATTAGTAGTTCGGGTGGAGATATTAGATATGATGAAACCGTGGGACAAGTTGCGGTCGTCGGCAAAAAAAATACTTTTGATCTTAACACGACAGTGGATGCCTGGGAACAGCATGTTAAAAGGTCATATCCTGAAGCTACAATCACGGCACATGTTCCCCGTCTGGGAATCCCGGTAGGCAAACCTGTTTCCATTCGGATTTCCGGTCAGAATCTGAACCAGTTGCAAACCCTTGCCCAAAAGGTAAAGGAGCAGATTGCCACAGTGAAGGGCACAACCGGCATCGTGGATGATATAGGGATTGAAAGATATGCACTGGATCTGCAAGTCAACAAGCAGGCTATGGATCAATACCTGGTAAGTTACACGGATCTGACTCGTACTTTGCTTTTATTAAAAGAAGGAGCGAAAGTCAGCCAATTTGACACTGGCAACGACCTGGTGGATATTAAATTGTATTTGAATCATAGCAATGAGGAGCCTAGCACCCTTTTCCAACAATTAAGTGTGGTCAACTCTGCCGGTGTGCAGATTCCATTAAACCAGCTTGTACAGATCAAGCCTTCATTTGCAATTCAGCAAATCAAGCATTACAATATGGAGCGGACGATTACGGTAGAAGCCGATTTGAACGGGCGTACTGCAAGCGAAGCGATGGTGGATGTAAAAAGCAAATTGGCACAAATGAAGTTCCCTGAAGGCTATAAATGGGAGGTAGGCGGCGAAACATCCGATCAATCCACCATATTCGGAGATTTAGGGAAGCTGTCGATCGTTGTAGTTCTACTCATTTTACTTTTGATCACTATGCAGTTTTACTCGCTGTCCATCCCTATTATCATTATGACGACCGTATATCTGGCAGCAGCCGGCGGGATCATTGGTATTTTCTTGACTGGTATGCCTATCGGTTTTATGAGCATCATGGGAATTATTGCTCTTGCAGGCATTGTTGTACGGAACGGAATTGTGTTAATTGAATTTATTGAAGATGCCCGGCACGAAGGAATGGAACTAAAAGAAGCCGTGATACAAGCTACCGCTGCCCGTTTCAGACCCATTTTATTGACTTCTCTGGCTGCTATTGTAGGAATGATTCCGTTAGCCCTGCTGGGAAGCCTTCTCTTTAAACCACTGGCCTTTACCGTCATTTTCGGTTTGTTGTTTTCAACTATGTTAACCTTGTTTGTCGTGCCGTCCTTATATATGATTTTGGCCAAGTTCAAATTGCGCCGTCAGCTCCAAAAACAACAACACACGGTTATGACACCCGATCAGCCTTTATAAAATGCATGGAGTAATGCGACGTGTGCCGGACTGGACCCTAAAAGGGGAGTATGTATGGAAAGCAAAAAGAATGATATTCTACAGGCAGCCATTCGGTTGTTCTCCAGAAAAGGCTATTATTCGACATCTGTCGAAGAAATTGCCAAAGAAAGCGGGATGGCGAAGGCATCCTTTTATAAATATTTTCAGGGAAAAGAAGAATTGCCTCTGGAAATTTGTATCATTCTGGAGAACAATATTGAACAAGACATCAGGGCACTTTACAGTAAATTTGATCTTACGAATGAGGATAAGCTGCACGACTTTATTGTACTTTATTTAAGAAATCTGGTTAAAAACAAAGTCTATTCGATGATGGATCTTCCTGAGCCGTCCATGCTTATTTTCCAAAATGAACAGCTCAACAGCACCTTCGAACAACATGAATATAAATTGTACAAATGGGTATGCGACTGTCTGATTGATGTTTTCGGATCTGACATTGAAGATTATGTATGGGATATTACTTTTGTGCTTAAAAGTGTTGTATTTGAATATATTCGTTTCTTTGCTGACCGGATGAACGATGAAACGATTGAGCATCTTACGCAATTCATCATCTTCTTATCCAATTCTTTAGTTGCCAGCCTGAAGAGTACTGATTCGGTCTATCATTTGTGGGGCAGTCCAGGCTGGTTACCTGAAAGCACTATAAGCAATCCCTTCGATCAGGGCCGCCAGATCAATGTCCTTCTTCACTCTCTGGAAGACAGTATACTTCTGTCTTCATGGAGTTTGGAGGATAAGCAAGAGTACCAGCAAATTTCCACTCTACTAAAGGAAGAAGCTCTGAAAGCGAACCCTCAGAAAGGGCTCTTAAAAGCTCTTTTTTCGTATTTGGAGCAACGTAAGGAACTGCAAAAGGTTTGCCATTTACTCAAAAATTTATTAGACCTTGCACCGGAATCGGAATAATAGCCAACCATTCGGTGCAGTTAAAACAGATTTTCAGACGCCGATGAAGTAAATTTTGCTGAATCTGCTGTAGTTAGTCTGCGAAACATAACTAAAAAAGACTGCTCATTTACATGAGACAGTCTTTTTTAGTTTATTGCTTTTATTTATTAACATACCAGGAGCTACAGACCCGCTTGTTCTTTCAATGTTTCTGCCTTGTCTACACTCTCCCAAGGTACATCCAGGTCTGTACGGCCAAAGTGACCGTAAGCAGCTGTTTGCTTGTAGATTGGACGACGCAGATCCAGCATGCGAATGATACCTGTTGGGCGAAGATCAAAGTTGTTGCGGATCAACTCAACCAGCTTCTCATCGCTTACTTTACCTGTACCGTATGTATCCACGTTAATCGAAACAGGTGTAGCCACACCAATAGCATATGCAAGCTGAATTTCTACCTTGTCTGCCAATCCAGCTGCCACAAGATTTTTCGCTACATAACGAGCAGCATAAGCAGCAGAGCGGTCCACTTTGGTCGGATCCTTACCGGAGAATGCTCCTCCGCCATGACGTGCATAACCACCATACGTATCGACAATGATTTTACGCCCTGTCAGACCTGCATCACCTTGAGGGCCACCAATAACAAAGCGTCCCGTCGGATTGATGTAATATTTGGTTTGCTCGTCCAACAATTCAGCAGGAACAACCGGCAAAATTACCTTTTCTTTGATGTCTGCTTGAATTTGCTCCAGTGTAGTATCCTCTGCATGCTGTGTAGAAACCACAATTGCATCGATACGAACAGGCTTGCCATTCTCATACTCAACGGTTACTTGCGTTTTACCATCTGGACGAAGGTAATTAAGTGTTCCATCCTTACGTACTTCAGACAAACGTCGTGCAATACGGTGAGACATAGCAATAGGCAAAGGCATCAGCTCAGGGGTTTCATTCGTAGCAAAACCAAACATCAAACCTTGGTCCCCTGCACCAATGTTTTCTGTTTCTTTATTCACTTCAGCAGGATCACGGCTCTCCAAGGCAGCATTAACACCTTGAGCAATGTCCGGAGATTGTTCATTTAAAGAAGTCAATACAGCACAAGTATTGTAGTCAAAACCGTACTTCGCACGTGTATAGCCAATTTCCTTGATCGTGTTTCGTACAATGGATGGAATATCCACGTATTCCGATTTGGAGCTGATTTCACCAATGACGAGAACGAGACCGGTAGCTACCGATACCTCACACGCTACCCGTGCATTAGGGTCATTAGCCAAAAAGGCGTCCAATACAGCATCGGATATCTGATCGCAGATTTTATCTGGATGCCCTTCTGTTACAGACTCGGACGTGAACAAATGACGGCCCTTTACAGACATGAACTTCAACCTCCCATAATTAAAATACATGAGGATTTATACGAGAAATCCTGACATGACGATGGTATTATTCAGGTACCTTCAAGCCAGCATATGACAGGAAGATAGCTTTTTCACCTGACTAACAAAAAATGAACCTTTTCCGGTTGGAAAAGGTTGCGTACAAGCCTCAAATGCCATGATATCTTATTTAAAACAAGGTGTCAATTCATATCGCTCAATTACAAGCTTCAAAGTCGGAATAAGTTTACACGTAAATCAATTTTGATTCACATGCAAATAACTGCACTTTACAAGCTAATATATTTAGTTGAAATTATTGCAATTTATAATGCATCAAATTCAGATAAGCTACGTTCAGCAGATTGTACCAATCGCTTCGTAATCTCTCCACCAACAGAACCGTTTTGTCTTGAAGTTAAATCTCGCCAAGCCACATTCCCTTTCCCCGCAAACTCTCCAAATTCCGCAGCAAATTCACTGTCAGCGTTGGGATGTATATGAGAATATTGAGGGTTATAGACAGGGAGCCCAAACTCCGCAGCGATTTCATACTTCAAATCATGTAACCTGGCACGGCTTTCAGGAATTAATTGTCTTTGGCCTCTTGACGCCATTGTACACACCCTCCATTAAATGTATTGTCTTTCATGAGGTTAGTGTGCAGCGATTAGATGTCACTTAGCCAAGAACAATTTGCTATCCCAAGCAGTATTTACGAACAAAGCAGTTTACTGTATCGTATAACCGCCTCGTACCATAACGACCAAGCCAAACTTTTGCCCTTCTTTTACCTGAATACCTCTTCCTTCTCTAGGAAACGATAATAGATGATTTTTTTCGACAACCTGATTATGAACAATTTCTGTTCCAGAAGTAATATCAATAGCACCACTGGCATCCATACTATATACAACAGCATACCCATTGCGTAAAATAAATTCCGCTCCAGCTTTGGCAATTAACTTTTGACCAGGCTTTATATCAACAACCTTTAATTCCTCAGTCTGTTCTACTGCTGTTGAAGCTTTGCCTGTATTAGACGCTCCCGAAGCTGTTGCACTAGAAGTAGCGCTTGTTGTGGATGCTGTTGAACTAGTCGTTTTACTATTACTGCTACTTCCTGATCCTCCACCTTTGATTGCCTGAGCAATTTTCTGATCAACATAGCTTTTAGTTACGACTGGATCATCAGCTGTACCTGGTTGTCCAGGGTCGGAGGCCCCATTTACTGAATTATTCATTAAGGAGCCTGCAACAATTCCTCCACCAAGTAAAACAGTAGCCAACGATATTTTATAGCGTGATTTCATGGAATCCTCCTACAGCAGGTTAATGCATCTGCAAAAACACTTTGTGTTCGTATTATTGGCTTGCTTCAGAAGAAGCACCTTTCATAGCCCACGGTTTATCAAATGCCATTTTCAATGTATCAATATTTGTAACAATATCTTCAGCCTGCTGTTCAGCAGTGGTTACTTTCAAATTAGCCTCATAAACCTGAAGCTCAGTAGCTAAGCCAACATCAAATTGCTTTTTAGTCATATCAGCTGCACTTCTAGCGCTCACCAAACCAGCTTGTATTTGGGAGTACTGACTTTCCAATCCTTTGATGTTGTTATAAATGGTTCTTACAGCTTCTTCAAGCTGTCTCTTTGTACCCTCTGTTGCATACTGAGCTTTTTCAACATCAAGTTGTTGAGCTTCGTATGGCGTATTTCCTGGCGTATTAAAATTGTAGAGTTTCAAGCTCAATTCAGCTAAATCTACTTTTTGTTCACTTAACCAAATAGCAGTGCTGCTAGTAAGTACTTGGCTCACCTTAGTTTCCACATTATCTTTAAACTCAGAATAAACAGGCTTATCCTTTAGTTCATAACGTTGTTCCGGTTTATAGCCAATTACTTGATTCAAAGATACATATGCACTATCCAGATCTTTTTTAGCCTTTTCTAAAGCAGCATGATTTTGAGTCAATTGATTGGTGGCTTGAGTCACCTCATAATCACTCGACATTTGATTATCTCTTTTAATTTGTACAACTTTCAGTTTGCGCTCAGCATCTTCTATATTCAATGCAGCCAGCTTAACAGCATTTTGCTTTTGAAGAAGCTTGTTATAAAGATCTTTTACATTATATTCAATACCTTCTTTGGTCATGTCCAGGTTCTTTTTGGCGGCCTCATAGTTAAGGTTAGTTTGAGCATAACCTTTGAAGGCTTTATCTTGCGCTTCATCGCCTGCTTCTGCAGGAACAAATTTAATATCCTTCCCTGTTTCTTTCATGATTTTTCCAGATTGATCAATATTCGTTTCTGCTGTTTTCACTGAGGTACTATCAGCTATAGCCAGTTTAACTGCATCATCATAAGTCAAAGAATCGTTATAGTAGGTATCATAAGTAACTTTAGTCACAGGAGCTGCAAAAGGCTTACTGGATAAGCTGTTGCTTTGATCACCAGTAGTGATTCCATCAGCTTGATTTGAAATGGTTACTGTCCGTGTAGTCTGATCCCAATTTACTTTGGCGCCTAATGATTGACTCACAAAACGTAAAGGAACAAATACTTGACCCTTCTGAATTTGAGTTGCCGCATCCAGTTGTACAGGCGCACTATTCTTATAAGCCAGTTTAGAACCAACATTTAGAGCTAACGTATCATTATTTTTGGATGCTGTTACTTTTTTAGCTTTGCTATCCCACTCCACTTGCGCTCCCAAACTTTCAAAAACGCCGCGAAGAGGCACCAAGGTTGTATTTTGACTAATCACTGGGGATTGTGTATATTGCTGAGTTACACCGTTAATAATAACCTTTATATCACCTGATTGAGCTCCCGCAAGATTGGCGAACATAGAAGTAAGAGCCAATGTGGACAGTAGTGCCACTCCAAAACGTTTCATAATTTCTCTCCTTTGTCAATAAGGCTAATAAAAGAAAAGGGCTCCAAAAGGAACCCTCTTCTCATCTAATTCAGTTAACTCAAAAGAGCTGCTCTTAAATTAGTTGTTGTTTTCAACAGTAACTGTTTTTGCAGTTGCATCATAGTTAACAGCTGCATCCAGTGCTCTACCTACCCAGTAGATAGGCAGTACAGTACGGTTTTTGTTAGTTACAGCTTTAACGTCCATGCGAATCACAGTACCGTTAACAGTCAACAGGTTAGTGTTCAGTTTGATTTGGGCAACAGTGTTACCTTTGATCAGGGTAACTGTAGAAGTTGCTTTGTCAAACAGGATGTTTTGTGGAGATACACCCAGAGCTTCAGCAGCATAACGTACTGGCAAGTAAGTGCGTCCGTTTTCAGCATAAGCAGCTACATCAGCTGTTTTGCTTTGGCCGTTCACAGTGTAGGAAGTGCTTCCCAGTGTGAAGGTGGCTTTAGTTTTAGTAGCACCTGGAGCTGGAGTTCCAACAGTTGCGATTGCTACTTCAGCAGCTGCAGTGTTGTTGTCTTTCCAGTTTTGAGTGTTGTCAGTTGCGCCTTTGTATGCAGTGTAAGAAACTGCGCTACCTTTCAGCTTAGCAACGATGTCGCCTTGAGCTACAGTACGGTCAACAGTCAGCTTAGGAGCCGAGATTGTGATTGTACTTGGAGTAGCACTTTCGCTATCAATGTAGAAGCTCAGACGGCCTTTATCGCTATCGCCATAAGTATCAGTAGACACGCTCTTCACTTTAACGTCACCAGCTGTAACTTTTACATCTGGAGTAGAAGCAAAACGTACGCCTGTTGGCAATTCCAAGATTACTTCACGGCTACCGTCTTTCTTAACGAAAGCTTCTTTAGCAGCTTCAGTAATTGTGATATCGCCAACTTGTTGGTCGCCCAGACCGATTGTCAGGGTTGGTTTGGATGCAGCAGCCAAAGTAACAGCTTGCTTCACAGTTGCAACCTTAACATTACCGCTCAGACCTTGGCTACCAGCAACTTCAACGTTCAGATCACCGGAGAAACCTGGTTGCGTAGCAACTTCAACGTTTTTCAGTTTCAAAGTACCTGGGTCAGTAGTGCTGCTAGGATTGTTGAAAGTCAATCTCAAAGTACGTTTGTCGGAGTCAGTGTAAGATACTTTCACGTTACCCATACCATTAGTATTTTCGAAAGAACCAACGAAATTTTCTCCTGGGTTATTGCTATCGAAAGTAGACTGCCAACGAGCACCCTCAGGCAAACGCAGAGTTACTGTACGACCTGAAACAAAAGAGTGAGCTACTTTCTCTTTAATTACGATATCGCCAATTTTTTGCTCGTCATGTCCAGCAAGAATTGTTGTTGGAGTAGCAACGGAAACGCCACCACCGATTTGTCCATAGCTACCAACTACGAGGGAGCTAACGTCAGTGGTTGTGTTACCAGAGATCGTTGCAGTAATGTCGCCTTCTTTAGCGTTTGTTTCGTCATCAACGTAGAAGCTGATAGGCAGATTAAATGTTGTTTCCTTAGAACTTACCTTTTTCAAGGAGACAGTCAGAGTATCACCATCAACTTTATAATCTACATCGCTCGGTGCAAGGTCACCATACAGAATAGTAGCAGTGCTTGGAGCGTTCCATTTAAAACCACTAGGCAGTTTCAGCTTGATGTTATTATTGTTAGCCAAAGAAGCTGCAGTTTGCTCTTTAACTTTCAATGTTGCAGTGAAATTATCAGTGTTAGAAACAGTATCCAAAGCGGACAAAGATACTTGACCGGAAGATACTACGTTTGCAATTGCAACTTCACCGCTAGTCAAACCACTTGTAGAAGAAGCATCGATGGAAGCTTTCACTGGTCCATTGCTAGGTCCAGCAACATTGATGCTTGCAAAGTTCAAGTATACTTTTGCACTATCCAAAGAGTTTTCAAAATTGAATGTTACACGTGCAGAGTTATTAGTTAGTTGTTCAACTTTCAGTGGATCAGCAGGGAAAGGATTGTCAGTAGTCGCTTTAGATTTATTGTCACCAGCGTCAACATAAACACCTAAACCATAAGTAGCATCACTAGCAGAAGTTGTAGCACCAACTGCACCTTTCGGAGCAGTACCGAAAGTGAAGCCTTTAGGCAAAGTAACAGTGAACGAAGAATTTTTAGCAACAGAAGCTTGGGAAACGGTAATTCTTGCTCTACCTAAAGTAGCGTTGTCTTGCTGTCTAGAATCGATACTTGGAGTATACACGGATTCATAGCTAGAAGCTGCATGGATAGCAGTTGGTGCAGTCAATGCTGCGATTGGAGCTGCAACACCAGCAACCAATGTTGCTGTTGCCAGCACGTTGATCATTTTTTTGTTAAACTTTGTCATAACCTTTTTTTCTCCTCCTTGAATATAAACAGAAATATTATTTTTGTCTTTTTGTCGGATCTTGTCACTCATCAGTCGTTACACCTCCTTTCCGAGCTTTATGAGAACCCTTATAAAATGATATCTGTGACAATATCACAGAAGCTTGGAATCTAGTTGAAAGAAAGCGTCCATTTATGACGTACTCCAGTATTATACAATGTGATAACAATGCAGTAAAGATTTTTTTTAGCGAATTTTGTCTTTACGCTTTTGTACCCCTTTGTTTCATACTCACCCAATTAGACGTAGCATAGGTTTAAAAAGTTGCGTCAGTTTCAAAAAAAATTTATTTTTTTTTGATTATGTATTCCGCTTTCCACAGTCATAATTATACTATTAAACCTGTTCCTCCGTCATCCTACAACTTTTACCTTACCAACCTTAAATGTACAAGGTGATTCCCATACATTAAAGTCAGTCTTCAATGGAGTATATTCATCAAGAATTATCCATAGAATATATAAAGTACATAAAGACTATAGATTCCTTGTAGAAATCTAATACTCTAATACAGTTTTAAGTAGTAGGAATGACGGAGTAACAGCAATTTACTGTAAGATAACGAAAACGAATTATTTCACTACATTAATTTTCGCACCATCTGAAAGCAAACTTACTCCCTTAACGACGACATTTTGCCCTTCAGTAAGCCCTTTGGTTACCTCAACCTGTTTGGCGCTTTCCTGGCCTGTTTGCACTTCTACCCGCTTAGCAACAGTTCCTTCCACTACATATGCATACTTCTTCCCTGCCTGTTCTAAAATTGCATCCTGCGTTACAAGGATATTGCGCGGAGCTTCTGTTTTCATGTAAACATTCACAACCATACCGGATTTGAACTCGCCAGATGGATTGGGAACAGATATTTCGACAGGATATGCTTTGAGATCATTATCCATAACGGGATTGACCGCCGTCACTTTAGCATCAATTCGTTTGCCTAATGAGTCCACCCCCACAGTTACAGTGGATCCTACATTTAGCTTAGTCAAATCCTCCTCAGAAACATTGATCTTGGCAAGGATCGGATTGGTATTGGCAATCGTAACAACAGCTGACTGAGGGCTGACCATTTGCCCTGTCGTTCCTGAAACTACAGAAATAGTACCCGACATAGGGGATCTGACTATAGCATTCGCAAGCTGACTACGTGCAGTGTCTAGAGAAGCCTTGGCCTGATTCACCGAAGCACGCGCCACATCAATACCTGTTTTCTGCTGTGCAAGACGCAATGATTTTAGAGCATTATTGTATGTTGTTTGGGCACTTTCCTTGGATGTTTGTGCATTATGCAGTGCAATCTGAGCGTTTTCCAGCGCTGTTTGAGCTTTTTTAAACGCTATTTCGGACTGCTCCAAGTCAGATTGCGAGACAGCACCAGCACTAAACAGCTGCTGGTTTCGAGTTAGCGTGCTTTGGGCATTATTAACGGAATTTTGAGCATCTACCAGAGAATTCTGAGCTTGTGTAATAGAGCTATCTTGCTGAACAAGTGCACTTTTAGCTTGGTCTACACTGGACTCAGCCTGCTGCACAGATTGCGCTGCTCCAGACTCAGCCTGCTTCAAATTAGCCAGTGTAACCTGATAGGATTCCTGATTTTGTGTAATTGTGTCCTTGAGATCCTTTTGATCAATCGTAAACAAAACGTCTCCCTTGTTTACCTTTTGTCCGACTGTCAAATTAATGCTCTCTATCTTCCCGCTAATTTTCGGAGAAACCTGAGCTGTATCCTTAGGCGCAAAGCTGCCTACAATACCTGTTGAATCCGCTATACTTCCTTTAGCTACTTTTGTTACCTGGATTGGAATTGCCATTTGGGCAGCAGGAGCAGCAGCGGGGGCTTCCCCCCCACCGCAGCCTGCCAACGCGACAGAAAGAAGCAATGTCGTGGCTATCAGAGCACTTTTTTTATTCATTATTTCTCTTCACCCCATTATTAAATGTGAACATTCTTTTGTTGCAGCTTTGTTTGTTTTTTAAGCTCTCTCTTCGCCTGTCTTTTCAACTTCCGTTCTTTACGCTTTTCTATTCTGTTATCCATGATAACGTAAACTACCGGAACAAGAATCAGTGTAATAATAGATGCGAAGGACAACCCGAACACGACAACAACAGCCATGGGCGCTTGGGATTCGTTGCCATTTCCTGTAGCAAATGCCATTGGAATCAAAGCAAGCACGGTAGCAAGTGTAGTCATCAAAATCGGGCGTAACCGTTCAGATGCACCATGAATAATAGCTTCATCCCGATCTTGTCCTTCTTTTCGGAGTTGAATGATGAAATCAATCATAACAATAGCATTGTTGACAACCAAACCGACGAGCATGATATAACCAGTAAAAGCTGGTACACTGACGCTCGCTCCCGTTACAACTAGACCGATAAGTACACCAATTAACGTAGGCGGAATCGAAAACATAATAACAAACGGCGTAAGCAAGGATTCAAATTGACCTGCCATAACCATATAGATCAGCACTACAGATAGTAGGATAGCTATTCCGAGATTTTTAAAAGACTCCATCATTTGCTGTGTTTGTCCGCCATCCGTATCTAATCCATAGCCCTCAGGGAAATGAGTGCTCTTCAACAGAGCATCTATTTTTTGATTAACTGTACCTAAGTCCACTGATCCGTCTAGGTCAGCAGTAATATTGACCTGACGCGTCTGATCTTGACGACTAACCGTATCCGGAACAGCACGTTTATCTATGCTTGCAACCGACGACAAAGGTACATCAATACCTTGTGCGGTTGTAATACGCAAAGATTGCAGATAGGAAAAGTCATGACGGTCCTGCTCTGGCAAAGATATTCTAACATCTATCTGATCTTCACCTGTGCGATAACTTGTAGCGACAGATCCATTAAAGGAAGTGTTCACATTAGACAAAATTTGAGTTGCTGACAAACCATATCGGCTGGCAAGCTCCCGGTTAACGTTGATCTCGTATTCTTCACGCACTGCACTCAAACTACTTTTTACATTGACTGTCCCTGGTATTTTTTTCACATCGGTTACGAGATTGTCTGAGAGTTCCCTCAGTACGTCAATATCGTCACCTTTCAGGTTAATCGAAACAGCAGACCCGCTTGTTGAAGTCCCTGTTGCAGACTGAATTGTAATTTCAGCATCAGGAATGCTATCGAACTTCTTCCGCAGTTCAGCTACTACATCATCTGTTGCCTGAATACGCCCATCCTTCAATGTAACGGATAGCTCCGCCGAGTCAGTTGGTGTTGCACCTGACCAACCTGAAGTACCACCGGAACCGACGGTCACTGTCATTTTGTCAAGATCCGGAATTTTTAAAATTTCTTTTTCTATCCCTTGAACAACTTCATTAGTTTCTTTCAATACTGTCCCGTTAGGCATTTTCACATCAATTGAAAACTCACCTTGATCAGCTTTTGGAATAAAATCAAGCTTAACCATAGAACCCAAGGAGCCCGCTGCAATAAACATTAATAAAATGATGATCAGGACAGATTTCCGATGGTTAATTCCCCAATTTAGTACGCGCCGATATCCGCCCTTGAATTTTTCAAATCCGATATTAAACCAGATAATCGGGTTAATACCTTTATAAGTACCCGAAGAATATAGAGATTCATCTGGCACGGTGGGCAACCAACGCGAACTGAGCATCGGCACAATCAGAAGCGATACTAGCAAGGCAGCAATATGAGAAAAGATAACAGTTAATGCCAACGGTTTAAATAAAGCTCCCGCAAGTCCGTCGACAAAAACAACTGGTAAAAACACTACGATCTGTGCAAGTGCAGACGCCATTACCGCATTACCCACTTGCTTGGAGCCATCAATAGCGCCCTGGAGCATGCTCTTTCCTTCATGTCGTTGTCTAAAAATATTTTCAATAATAACAACGGCAAAGTCGACAAAGGACCCTAACCCCAGTAGCAAACCGCTCAATGAAATGACGTTGATGGTTTGCCCGCTGAAATACATCATCATAAATGTAGCCACAAAAGAGATTGGAATAACAATAGTTGCAATAATCATAGAACGCGTACTATTCAGGAATAGTAACAGCACAATTGCGGCTATAATGAGCCCCAATATAGCATGCTCTATTAATGAATGTACAGAGTCTCTAATAGGTTTGGAAGAATCTGTGACCATCTCCAGTTGAGTTCCCGGAGGCAGATCCTTCCGTATTGAATCTAAACTTTCCTTCACAGAATTAGCGATTTCTAGAGTATTTCCTCCTGTAGCTTTATTAACAGAAATATTAATACTAGGCTTTCCATTAAAGGTAGAAATGGTAGTGACTTCTTCCACAGAGTCTTCAACTGTCGCGATGTCCTTTAATTTTACGCTTCCCTTTCCTACAGGGATTGGCGTTTCACCCATTTCTGAAACAGCTTTATATTCACCTTGAACCCGAAGCTGGATTTGTGTATTACCACGATATACAGAACCAGCAGAGCCAGCTACATTATTAGCTGATAGCGCTTGGCTGATTTGATCCAGCGTAATGCCATAGCTTTGGAGCTTCGCTTGATCTACAGTAATTTTCACAAGCCGTTCTTGCCCGCCTGACATGTTGGCCGAGGCTACTCCAGAAATTCTTTCCAGACGTGGCTCAATAATATCTTTAGCAATAGGCTTCAGCGTGTTAATATCCTGATTCCCTGTAAAAGCGAGCGTAACAACTGGCTTTGCGTTGATATCCGCTTTAATTACGCGCGGTGAATTTGCCGCCTTTGGAAGAGACCCCCGAACCCCATCAATTTTATCTCGCATGTCTAGGGTTGCCTGGTTTATATCTACTCCCCAATTAAAATAAACTATGACCATAGATGATCCTTCTGAAGACTGGGACTGGATATTATCCACATTCTCAATAGAAGCCAGACTCTTTTCAATAGGTTTGGTCACCAATTTCTCAACTTCTGTCGGTGTCGAATTAGGCATACTGGTCACTACCACAGCAATAGGCAGCTTCAGATCAGGCATATACTCGACAGGAAGCCTTAACGAAAAAATACCGCCCCCGATCAACAAAGCAACAATTAACATAAATACTGTTACAGGACGGCGTATTGAAAACTGAGACATCTCATCACTCCCCACTCACTTCTTTATGTAACTTTTAAGCACACTAATCCTCTACTACGAAAAAACAGGCGTAAAGTTTCAGATATATGTGCAAAAAAAAGCAAAAAAAATATATAAGCAAATAATAAACACATTTTGAGATAAATACTTAAAAAAAAGTAGTTAATTTAAATGCATTTAAGGTGATTCAAAAAGCAAAGGCGCTGTAAACTTTCCCCTTAGTTATTTGCTCATTGATATTATGGCACAGGCCCTCAATTCCAGTCAAATAGCTGATTTATAAAAAACATCCCTCTCATGTCTATGAAAGGGAATTCCAATTTTGCATGGAGGGATGTTCAATAAATCAAGCTTATAAGGATTAGATTTTAGGGAGCAGCTTTTTATCAGCCATAACTTTACCAATAATAATAGCTGCATCGCCACGCAAGGTCAGAGATGTAGGGTTAAACATATATCCTTGCTTCAGATCACTTGCATCAACAGGCGAACCTGTGATAAAGCCCTTCTTGGCAATAGCCAGTACAGATGCTTGTGCATAATAATCAATCTTGTCTGCATCTTTAAAGGTTTTGGACAGATTCTTCATGATCTTGTCATGATCTGTTTCCAGCTTCAAATTCAATGCCTTGGCGATAATGACCGCTGCATCTTGGCGCGTGATTACATCTTCCGGCATAAAGATTCTCGGTTGCGAGCCTTTTATAATGCCGGCACGTGCAGCCGTTTCAATATAACGATAATCGTAAAGAGCATCTGCTGATATCGTATTTGGAATGGACACATCGTCAAAATGCTTTGCCCCACTGAAATTAAGAGGAAGTTGCAGGCCTTTAACAATCATGGCCGTGAATTCGCCTCTCTTAATGTAGCTATCAGGTCCAAAACTATTAATTGGATCCATCGGATTCATGACACCTTTAGCCAGAATAGCCTCAATGTAATCTCTGGCATACTTGTGCTTAATGACATCACTATACGTTTCTCCAACCTTTGCGACTACATAATACCCGAAACGATCGAACGGTACTTTAATGGTATGTTTCTTCGGATCCACCACACCACCAATGTTCTGCCAATCTTTAAGATCAGAATCAAAATAGAACACTGTCATTTGTTTCCCTGCGTCCTGAGAGATACTATTATCATACGTCAGCGTTAATGTACCGCGCTTTGAAGGTACTAATTCGTTAGCCGGATCACGCCAGTAGAAATTTTTGATTTTACTGCTGTCATTTTGCGACTTATTGGCCAATTGATAAGGATCGGCACCATAAGTTACCGGATCATACCCATCTGTTTTAATATCATCCGCTATACCTGGGTCAATCCAGAATACCGGACTCGACATGTTAAAGCGAGTTGGGAAATCTCTGTTAAAGTATCTGCTTCCATCTGCAATCAAGCTCCGCATATCCGATAATGCTTTTTCAGTTTCAAATTCATGACGGTCTACTACACCATCTTCGCTATTTGCTATTGCAAAGTACAACGTATGGCCAGAGAATACCTGGTTTTTGAATTGTTGAGGTTGGTCGTAATCGCGACGGATCAGACTAGTTCCCTTTGCAAAAGCAAGTGCAAGATTACCATCAAACACTTTATGCGATGTTTTCATGGCTTCCATGTACTGCTCGCCAGGAATATTCGTAGGCACATATTTCACAGTAATAGATTGTTTCAGTTTTTCCTTACCTACTGTAACGATGACATCAATTTTATTATCCTTATTGGCTTTCAGTCCTGTAACGATGGCTTTGTAGGTTGAAGGATAATCAATGGTGCCATCATAATCAGAGTCAAATCCCTCTTGAACTGCTGTTTCCTTACCCACTGTAACACTATCTGCATTAGGCGCGTTCACAACCACTTGCACAAAGTTTTGATTCACGATTCTCTTTTCAGGGAGCGGACGCAAAATATCAAAAGCCGTGGATTGACCGGATACTTGCAGGCGGAAAGTAGCAAATGGTCCGCTCTTGCCACTGTTGTACAAGGTAATGTTATAGGCTACTGGTGTTCCATCCTGCGGAACGGTTTGGTTTTTCAACACAAAGCTGAAATACTTTTTGTCCGGATGATAGTACACAAGCAGGTCCTTTAAATCTTTGCTTGTAAATTTATCTGTAGTAGCGCCGGAGTTGTACGTTGTTTTGGCATCTTCTGCTGAGAAAAACTCATTATTCAACGTCCAGTTCATCTCAGTGCCGTCCGAACCCTTAATCTCCAGAATATATTGATCTTTATTGGCAATATCACTTAATGAACCATTTACCTGATCTGCTTTACCCAAATCGGCAATACTGAAAGTACCAAACACATTGATATTTTTCAGAGAAGTTTTGTAGTTTGTGTCATCTACCTTAGTAAAATTGGCATCTTTTGCTTTTGGTGCAATCTCGCTATATTTCGGTGTACTGCTCAAGCCGCTAACTGGTGTAAAAGGGATAATCCCTTGTGTGTTTGGCGCCGGAATTACCGGGATATTCGTCTGTGTAAAGTTTACTTTTACGGTATTGCTATACTCAATACCTGGCTTGTACACAAACTTGATTTCATTATTCCCATTCGCTAGCGCATTGGCTGCGGCTGCTTCCGAGGAAGCAGCAAGCTTAAAGTCTGCTCCTGAGCCATCCAGATCAACCAGCACATTGTTGACATACAAGAATACATTTCGGTTAGCGCCAGTGTAATGAATATCTGCTGTGTTGCTTACATCAAGCAATTTACCTTTAAAGTACCCCAGTTGTGTCAGTTTATAGGTGTTCAAGTTTGCACTTGATGTATTCAACGGGATTTGCTGCCCGTCATAGATGGTATCATATTTCATGAAAGGACCCTGCAATAGGTTTACTGTTGCTTTAACCAATTTGCTTGTGTCGCCATTCAGGTAGAAATTCAGTACGTTTTGCCCTTCTTTAGGCAGAGTATCTACATAAGCAACGATTTTCTTCACTTGTGTTGCCTTTCCATTGATTGTCCGAATCACATCTTGAGGCGAACCCACAGTATGAACGGATACACCAGAAAGTTCAGAAATCGAAGAAGGAGCGCCGTTGACAACAATGAACTCCATACCTACAGGAACAGATGGAGCATCTGTGGTCTTGTTCTTCATAGAGCTTCCAGTTAATTTTATGGCTTCATCTATGGCAGCGGCCTGATCAGACCCGCTTCCATTAATTCTGCTCAACAATTGATTATTAAAATCAGGAAGATAGTTTACATCATCAATGTATGGCTGAGTGCTGCTGCGCAATGTAAATTGAACAGCCGATGGAGCTGGAGGTGTACTGCTATCAGTATAGGTTATACCCAGGGATGCTCTGGTCAAATGATCAATTACAGCCTCTGAAGGTACAGTCACCTGGAATGGATACACCTTATAGCCATTTGATGTAACCACATTAGCAGTATCAATCGTGGCATCAATCCCAGTAGCGCTACCTACAGCACTGCCATTGTTACTTACATCTGTAAAGCGTGCGTTAATCGTAGCTACTCCCGGATCGGATGCACCGCCTGGAACCAAAACCTTACCATTCAAAACAATTCCACTCGTAGATGAAACGGTGAAGTCAGGCGAAGTGGTCAGGTCAGCAGACACATTTCCATCCTTGCTCAAGTTTAAATCGGAAAATTCAGGTTTGCCTGTATAAATTGTAATTTCACGCATCACCGTAAGGGCCTGAGTTCCGTTGCCTACTTTAATAGTCACTATATTCTTACCCGGACTGAGTACAACACTACCTGTTAGTTTATAGCCGGTATAAGAGTTAACAGTATACGTATTACTGCTTTTTGCAGACGTGAGCGTTACACTGCCAGCATTAGGCGCCGTACCTTGAATGACTACCTTGACGTCATCCGTACCGCTATTTCTAGCGTCTGTCAGCACAGCTGTTTGGTTCTCTACCAATTGCTCGGTTTCACCATTCAGTGCAGCAGACAGATCATAAACCTTGGGTCCATCCTGGTACTCTACATAAATAGAATCCTTCATATCAGCCGAATTTTGACTGCTTTGGAATGTGATTCTGTTCAAGCCAGGAAACAGTTTAATGTCTGAAACTTGAAGCGTAGAGCCGTTGACTGAAATTCCGCCTTTTTGACTCTCATTTTTATTTACCACGTTAAGGGTCGTTCCGTTTTTAGAGAGCTGGAATACACTATACGATATCGTGCTTCCGTTCACTCCGTTAATCGTACCGTTTACTGTAATACGGTCGGTGTTAACCGATCTGGCCGAATCGGCATCATATTTTTCATTTGGAAAAATAAAATAAGTTCCTGTCGCAGCATGAGCCGTACCTACCAGGGCCGCCGGCACCAAGCCAATGATGAGACCAACCGTCAGCAACATGGATAGCAATCGTTTCAAATCATTGTCCTCCTTTGATTCTGTCGCACCTTGGGGCACGTAATCATTCAATACTTTTTTTATCGGTAGTGAACATACAAAAAATTAGTAAATTCTCAAAAAAGGAGGGAGATTTTTTACAGCAGACAACAAAAAAGCCTTCAAACCCGCGGCAAACCGCCAAGCTTGAAGACTTACTTTTAAAATGAAAATTTATAATTTCGATCGCGTCTGCGAATCTGGCTTAGCCAACAAGCGAATCAGTGTGTTAATCACTGGACGCTTTGTTTTACCCACGAGACCAATGACCTCTGCACCAATCTGCAGGAAAAACATCATAATACATATCACAACAAAGATAACCCAGTTTGCTTCATTAAGCGCAGCATACGATTGAATCACAGCTAATACACCGAAAAATGCAGCAATACAGTAAATAATCAATACGGTCTGTCTGTGACTGAAACCTAGCTCGCGCAAGCAATGATGCAGATGACCTTTATCCGGTGAGAAAATCGGTTTTTTCTGCAGTTTGCGACGAACAATGGCAAAAAATGTATCCGATAATGGTACACCGATAATAATCAATGGCGTAATAAACGATACGATAGCAATTTGCTTGAAACCAAGCATGGACAGCATGGCCAGACAGAAACCTAAAAACAGCGACCCAGTATCACCCATGAATATTTTAGCAGGATGAAAGTTAAAAAACAAAAATCCAACAATGCTGCCCAGCAGTACCAGACAAAGCATAGCCACCATATAGTTGCCCATCAGAAGGGCCATTACAAAGATGGTTCCAATCGCAATTCCCGATACACCCGCAGCCAGTCCATCCAGACCGTCAATCAAATTGATGGCATTCGTTACACCTACAATCCAGAAGATCGTAAGCGGGATGGAAATCCAGCTCTCCAAAGACGAGTATGCATCCTGAAAAGGTACATTTACAAAGTCCACACGAATATCAAAAGCAAACACAACCATACAAGCAACGGCAATTTGAGCCAAAAATTTCAACTTTGCATTGAGATCAAAACGATCATCGAGAGCACCAATCAGTGTAATCAGCGTACCGCCAATCAGAAAGGCCGCGATAAAGTTAATATCCCGTGAGGACAGCATTCCGTCGGGTACTAAAGGCAAAATCGCCAATAAGGACAACAGAAACGCCAAGAAAATCCCCAGTCCGCCAAGTCGCGGCATAATCCGGGTATGTACTTTTCGGGCATTCGGTACATCGACGGCTCCAACCTTAACAGCGAATTTCTTAACGAGCGGTGTCAGTAACAGCGCAAGTCCCAGTGCCATGACGAAACCAATAATATAGATCAATAGCATTTGATCATTCGACCCCCAATTTTAAAGCAAATCCCTTTTCAGATGTAACCGCATTGAATTATACTCTGATCAAAAATAAATACCAAGCTTCATATTCTGGCAAATTAGCGGGTTTTAAAGGTAGATTCAAGCTATTTATCACTCTTTTGTGACGTTTTCTTTTTCACGCATCACTTTCACGGCGAATTTGGGCAGCGCAAGCATTCTTTTGTACCGGCTAGGCTCTTTAAGTAGCCTATACAACCACTCGGCTCTGAGTTTCTGGAACAATTTGGGTGCTCGTTTTGTTCTGCCAGATATAACATCGAAACTACCGCCAACCCCCATCATTATCGGCACGCCAAGTTGCTCCTTGTATTTACCAATCCACGGTTCCTGTGTGTCCGCGCCACGTGCTACAAACAACAAATCGGGATTCGCTTCACGAATAGCTGCAATGACTGCCTTGTCCTCTTCGGGTCCAAAAAATCCATCACGTTGGCCACAAACCGTAATCCGAGGATAAAGCTCATGTACCCGTTGTGCAGTCGCTTGAATCACCTCGGATGTTGATCCAAGTAAATAAACTTTCCAACGATAGTTTTCTCCGGCTCTAAGCAATTCATGTAACAAGTCAAAACCGGCCACTCGCTCAGGTACAGGATGTCCTACATAATTTGCGGCCCAGACCACGCCAGTCCCATCTGGAACAATTAATTCGGCCTGCTTCATCACTGACATGTACTTAGGGTCTTCCAATGCAGCCATAACCATAATCGGATTGGCAGTGATCACTTGATGGGGTCTGCGAGACTCCACCGCCTGGATTAATACATTTAAAGTATCTTTCATATTAAGCCTTGATACCCGAACACCGAAAATCGGGACGGTAGGCACATTCGTAACCTTATCAACTGTCACTGTATCCATCATCCTTTGCGACACAAGTAATTAATGATATGCTGTGCCGGCAAACGGGCCTCGCTCTTCAACAAAGCAATTGCCGCTCCCTGGCTCTCGATCCATTGATTTCGCTCGTCTAGCAGCCGCGTAGCCTCTTGAGCCAGCTTTTGTCCATCCAGCGCTTCTGTAGTGCCTACTGGCTGGCTGCCGACACGACTGAGGAAATGGTCAATTTTGGGATCGTAGGATATCCCCAACGGGGGGACATGATGGGATGCTGCATAGATCAAGCTGTGCAGTCTCATCCCGATCATCAAGCTGCAACGACTGACTTCCAACAGCATCTGCTGAGGATCGGTAACCTGATCACACATACTGACACGACTTCCCGTTGACGTAATATCCCCCAACAAATCCATGACCATTCTCGAGGCCTCCTCGTCGTCAGGCAAATGGAACGGTAAGAAACGCAAGTGTACACGGCGTCCAGCAGCTAATTTTTTCAAACCGTCTGCAATAGCCTTTAATTCACGATGCTCCTTGTCCCAGTAGCGGACTGACACACCAACGATCGGAAGCTCGCCCTGATCATTCTCAGCCGCTTGCTCGGCAGCGGAGGGCAATGGTAGTCCCATTACCGGATCGGGAACAACCTCGACAGGCGGGCGCTTAAGCTTCATGCTATTCAGTAATGCAGCGGATTGCTTGTCTCTTACAGATACATATTCGCAGCGTTGAAACACAGACCGGATCATGGGGTAAAATATCTTTCGTTGCACCGGACCAATGCCCTGAGCATATACAAACGTCGGCTTACCAGCCCATTGAGCCAACTTGAGAATTGCAAGGTAATAAGGAATGCTTTTGGGACTTGTCGCATCCTGAAGCAAGCTTCCACCACCACTGATTAACCCGTCGCTGTTTTGAATCGCTTTTCGAACTTCCCCCAGGCTCATACGTGGGACAGCTTCTACTCCATACATTTTCTTTGTCCATGCGGGGTCGGAAGACAGAACAACAGGCTTGATCGTAATCCCTGCTTCACGACTTTCCTCTTCTAATGCAGTCAAAATGGACTTGAGTACCGCCTCATCTCCACTATTGCGAAAGCCGTAATAACCCGAGATTATTATCGTTTGAGCTGTGGTGACCATTTCTTCCAACATCCTTCCAGCACTTGCCACACGACAATTGCGATAATTCCCAGGAGCAGACCCAGTCCCAATCCTAATAACCCGCGACTAAGCGAGAGTGCTGCTGGAGAATGAATGTGAGCAAAGGTATCCACCATAGAAGCTTGACCGATAGCAGCTATAATCAATAAATAGATCGCTTTGCGGTATTTTAACGCCAAGAACGCGCCTGCAATAAACAGCGGGTGTGCCATCAAGAATTCCTTATTACGAGGACGTACACCAAATGCATTCTCAAGAAAATTCCGGAAAACCAGCTCCGTGTTCGACACTGTACCTGCATTCCCCGTACGGCTCAAGTAGTATAATCCTGCGGCTCCGATAACAGCCAATGCAACTACCCACAGTACGGTAATCGGCGTACGGAGCAGCTTGGAAATTTCCTCACGTATAGAAACGCCACGATAAAAGAAAATATATACCGCAGCCAAAAAGATTGGCAGAATGTGAAGCAAACCCACACCTCTAAACTGGTTCAATACAAGACTGTAAGCAATACTATTCAACAGCGCAATAACAAAAGGCACCGCAGCCAGCGACAAAATTGCTGTTCGCACGTACAAGATAAGGGTTTGAACCAACCGCTGACCTGTAGAAAGCTCCTGTTCTTGTTTAATTCTAACGGTACGTACGGCAATAACCATTGCTACTGTAGGGCCGCTAATTGCTGCGAGCAACGCCAAGCCTTGCTCCATCAGGCTGGAGTTCAAGACATAAAGTCCTGCGGAGCCAACCAAACCGACTACAAAGACCAGCAGGGTCAACACCGGGGCGAAATAAGACACCATTATGGAGAAGAATGCAAGTGCACCCAATACGACGACCACTTTTAGATAGCGTTGAATTGACGAATCAACCACCTTGAATGGTTCAGCCTGTCCGAGCTCAAATCCCTTATTCTCCATCCGTTGTATAGCGTTACCTGGTTTGTCCAAGCTGTGGATCAGATTGTCTACCGAATCCTTTACTTTTGCCTCAGCCACGCTGCGCGTAGGGGCAGTATTAAGATAAAGCATGCGAATATTGCGATCCTTGGTCGCCAATGCAAAACGGTCCGCCAAGGTCTCGACATCAAGTGTTGAATCCTTGTCACTCAGAGAATACAGTCGGACAACGTTATAGTGAATATCGTAGGCAAGCCTGTTGAAGCCTGCTTGTGGTTTTTTCAAGTTTTCAATAGTAGCCAAGCCAATATCATATTTATTAAGCAATTTAGCAAATGCCGCCAAGCTATGCTCTTTTTCGTTATCTGTAAAGCCTTTGACCGAATCCCCTTCAAACAAAATGCGTTTCACACCATTCTGTTGAAAGGAGGCCAGCATCTCTTCCGTCAATTTTTCGTTATAAGGAAGACTGTCACTCATCCGCGGAACAATAAAAAATCCTTTGCTCCGAAGCTGCTTCATAGCAATCGGGTCAGGCTGCATCGGCTTAAGATACGCATCCTCCGGGGATGTTTCCACAACCAGCCCTTCTTGTCCCTGATAGCTCCATGGCTTCACGTTAATGCCAAGGCTTGTAAACGTACGTTCAATTAACGGCTTTAGTGCCTCAGCATTTTCTTTGTCAGCAAAAACAACATACGTAAAATTCTCATTTGCAGGTGAAAGACGTTTTTCCAAATCAGCAACGTTCTGAGTCGTATAGGTTACGACCCGGCCCGCTTTACGGAAATCGTCCAATGTACTTTCATACATTGCCATACTGTTTACACCCGCTTGCTTTAAGCGGTCCAGCTGCTCGTTCAAATAGTCCTGCGGGTGAGCCTGGTACGAAGCTGCCTCTGTCAAATCCCGATAATCGAATACAATCTCTACTTTTTTACTTGAAGATTCTGTCTTCACACGATCGGCGATGATTGGGATGGAGGCCAGCAAGCCGAGTGCAACCAGAATCCATAACCATTTTCGAGAAGCCGTATTCCAATACTGCCATTTCTGATACACCAAAGAACCTCCTTAATATCGTTGCCGCAATAAATCTATTTTCCCAATGCCTATTCCAGATTATTCGCAACATAGAAATGACCCCCACGGCGTACTGCCCTTTGCCGTGAGAGGTCACCGATTACTTATTTCATATCCAATTGTCTTACCCTATTCTATTATAAATGGATTTGTCTCAAGCGTCTACGCGCGCCATAACAGCTTCCGCCAGACGGCTGATTCTTTGCTCCGCATCTGCCAGCGAAGAACCGCGTACCGCGAAGTATACTTTGATTTTTGGCTCAGTACCAGAAGGACGCAGACAGAACCATGAACCGTCCTCCAGTAAAAATTTGAGCACATTTTCTTGTGGAAGACCGTCCAACCCTTGCGAGTAGTCCAGTACCTTGTCTACCTTCACCCCTGCAATCTCTTGAGGGACGTTGCTGCGCCAATCCGCCATTTTTCCCTGAATCTGCGCCACTCCGTCCTTGCCTTTCAGAGTACGAGACTCCAACGTCTCAAGGAAGTATCCAAACTGATCGTACAGCTCTTGTAAAACATCATACAGCGTCTTACCTTGAGTGCTGTAATAAGCAGCAGCTTCAGCAATCAGCATAGCCGCCAGAACAGCATCCTTGTCGCGAGCATAATTGCCTGCCAAATAGCCATAGCTCTCTTCATAACCGAACAGGTAGGTATAATCTCCCGTTTGGTCAAACTGGTTCATTTTCTCACCAATATATTTAAAGCCAGTTAGCGTATTAAACACAGTTGCGCCAAAATGTTCGGCAATGACTGCACCCATTTCGCTGGTTACGATGGTTTTGATGACCGCCCCGTTATTCGGAAGCTTACCTGTTTCTTTTAGCTGATTCAACAAGTAGTACGCCATAATTGCGCCGGACTGATTTCCAGACAATACTACATATTCGCCGTCACGGTTCTTCACAACCGCCCCCATGCGGTCAGCATCAGGGTCTGTTCCGATCAACAAATCCGCACCAATCTTCTCACCCAGTGCAATTGCTAACTTGAATGCATCACGTTCCTCCGGGTTAGGCGATTTGACAGTGGAAAACTCAGCATCAGGCAGCTCTTGCTCAGGTACAATATGCACCTGCTCAAAGCCGATTTTCTCCAGCACACGGCGCACCGGTACATTTCCAGTTCCATGAAGAGGTGTAAATACAACCTTAAAGTTTTTCCCTGGTCCGGCTGCAATCAGCTCACGGTTCACACTCACACTGGCCACCGTCTCTACAAACGCTTCATCTTCCTTTTCTCCAAGCCAAACCAGCAGTCCCTGTGCCTCTGCTTCTTCACGGGTCAGACGGTTAATATCAGCAAAAGTAGGAACCTCACGGATATAACCAATCACCTGCTCAGCCTGATCAGGAACAAGCTGGCCACCTTCATTATTGTATACCTTGTATCCATTATATTCAGGCGGGTTATGGCTCGCAGTTACGACAATCCCCCCACTGGCTCCCAAATGACGTACGCTAAACGAAAGCTGTGGCGTCGGACGCAGGGACGGGAACAACTTAGCTACGATACCGTTGCCTGCCAGCACCAAGGCTGCATCCAGGGCAAACTCCGGCGAGAAATGGCGCGAATCATGTGCAATGACAACCGAAGGCTTGCCTTCTTTTCCAGCATGCTGCTCTAAAATATAGCGAGCCAGCCCTTGAGTCGCACGTCCAATGACGTAGCGGTTCATTCGGTTACTGCCAGCACCAATTACTCCACGCAAACCACCTGTACCAAATTCCAACTCTTTGTAAAAGCGATCCTCCAACTCCTGCTCGTTGCCCTCCAATGCGCGCAACTCCTGTTTGGTTTCTTCATCAATATAAGGGTCTTGCAGCCAGCTCTCAATGCCTTCTAGTGCTTTTTCACTCAACTGCGTCATACGGAATTTCCCCTCTCCATTTTTGTTGTCAAAACAGGGTTTCTATGTACACATGCACTCGGTTCAAACGTCGTGCTTATGTCAGCAGAGCCTGCTTATTGAGGAGGATCGGATAAAGCAAACATAATCTCGCCCTCAGCTACTACCGTATCGCCTACTTTAGCCGTAGCTTTCCCCTTGCCGAATGCCCCTTTAGAACGGGTTATTTCCACTTCAAGCGTCAGCGTATCCCCAGGAACCACCTGTCCGCGGAAGCGGAAACCATCCAACCCAGCCAAGAAACCGATTTTGCCGCGATTTTTCTCTAAATGCAGTAATGCAACAGCCCCAACCTGAGCCAGTGCTTCGGTGATCAGCACACCAGGCATGACCGGATACCCCGGAAAATGTCCGATGAAATGAGGCTCACTCATCGTTACATTTTTAATGCCTACTGCTCTTACCCCTTCCTCCAGCTCAATGATGCGATCCACCAACAAAAATGGCGGTCGATGGGGAATAATTTCCTGAATTTGATTAACATCCAATTGCAATTTGTCCATTTACCTTAATAACTCCTCTCGCTTGCAGGTTTGGTTTGCACCAATCATAAATGGCTGCAAGCATAATATTACCCTACCTGAGCTGCATAAAAACAGTGCAAAGCGGCAACAATGTTAGATATCCTTCACCTACTGCAGAAGTGAAGGTTGAGATAAGGGGCTTTTTCCGCCGGTTACGCAACCAGAGGCGCGGAGAGGCCCTTTTGCCCGTATTTGGTCTTACCCCGCAGTGTTACAAACTCCCCATCATTATACAGTTATCGGATGCAAAAAGAAAATTACGCGGAAGTACCATATTGGTTGCTCCTATTATGGGGTGAAACGGGCGTTCAATTTGAGTCAAGGGGGGCGGGCTGCGCGATTTATTTGATCTTCCGATCGCTGTTGCCCCTTAATTTTTTCATTTTATAAAACCTGTAAGGTTAAAATTTAGGGGCAAAGGCGAACGCTATCGCTTCTCCAGATTCAAATAAACCTCTCCGCCGAGTTACTTTTGGCTCAAAAGAAAGCCTCGCTTCAATAATGCTCGCTTGTCGTGAAGGGCGAAACAAAACAACCGAAGGCCTCTGTGATGGCCTCCATTGGCCGCAATCCATGCGTGCTACGCTGGAGGGTTCTGCATTGAATGCATTGAAGACAAAACAAAACCCTGCGCCACTGGCACAGGGTTTTGTTGTTTTATTACTACCCACACAAATTGCGGGTGGTTTATTTTAATAAGAGTGGTCCTAATGGCGGGTAGCAGCGGAGCGGGCAGAATTGTTCTGGAGAAGCGCAGCGTTTGCCTTTATCCCCGGATTCAAACTTCCAATGTTTTAAAATCAAAAAGGAATCCGGGGATAACAGCAATCGGAAGAACAATCTGCACGCGGAGCGGTCTTTTCCCACCACAGCCACTCATTTAAAGTAAACTAAGGCGCAAATATAAGATCAATGACATGCTGCCAGGTTTTCCATTCAAATACGCCTGCCAGTCCTTGCTTACCTACAATCACGTATCCTACAATTAAACCACCTAACAGTGAAAACAGGAGCAGCAGCGGAACTACGAAATAACGGGCAGTACGCCAACGGGACTTTGTCTTTTCAGGAGCTCGACGGGAATCGGATTGTTCTTCTTTCATTACCAAAGCCCTAAGCCCTCAGATTGTTAGCCAGGTTCATCATCGTATCGCTAGAGGTCAGCGCCCGCGCTGCCATTTGATACATCCGCTGAACTTGCATCATATCTGTCATTTCACCCGCTAAATCCACGTTGGACTGTTCCAGGTAACCGGAACGCACGGATACGTCCGTTGGAACAGCACCCGCTACACCTGCTGCACCGAATACATTTGCTTCTGTTACTCCATTCGCTAATACGAACAGGTTATCATCCCGCTGTTCCAGTCCTTCTGGACGTTGAACATCCATCAGCTTGATTCGCTGACCAGCTGTTGGTTCGCCCGTCCCATTAGCACGAATCAACAACTCACCGTCCGAATTAATAGCCACCTTGGAGCCTGCTGGCGCAGTCACAGGAATATCATTGTTGTCCAGTACCGAATAGCCTTCAGCCGTGGTCAACATCATCGTTGCACTGTCATTCGGGTCAGGAACAAAATGAAAGCTACCGTCACGAGTCCAGGCTTTTTGCCCATTGCCCTGAACTTCAAACATGGCATTGCCCTGGATTGCCAGATCGGTTGGAAGCCCCGTCTCCTTGAGTGATCCTTGTTCCATATTTTTCATAATTGAGGCCGTTTTAACTCCGTAGCCCAAATTATAACCCAGCGGCATAGCCCGCCCGTTTTGGAGATACGTTGAAGGCTGTTGCTGTACATTAGCCAGCACATCTTCAAAGGAGCCCTGTTTACTCTTATAGCCAGTCGTATTGATATTAGCGATATTATCGGCAATCAAATCCAAACGCTGTTGCACACTGGCCATAGATACCATTGCGCCAATCATGGAGTTGTTCATCACTTACCCCCTGTTATACACGGCCTACTTCGTTAACGGCCTTGTCCAAGCTTTTATCATAAAATTGAATAACCTTCTGATTCGCTTCATAAGCTCTTAACGCAGCCATCATATCCACCATCGACTGCGAAGCATCCACATTAGATACTTCCAGATAACCCTGACGAACAGACACAGTATCATTAGCGGTCATCATTCTGGCTGTAGCCCCATCCGTATCATTCAGGCGGAAATTCCCATTGCCCTCACGAACGAGCTGGTACGGCCGATCTATGACACTAATTCCAAGCGTTGTTCCCAATGTCTGGTTGGACTGGCTATCCACCAATTCGCCCCGCTCATTTACTTTAAGTGCTGAGACAGCACCCGTCAATCGAATCGGTTTGCCATTCGTATCCAGCACTGCTGAGCCAGTCGATGAAAGCAATGCCCCCGCTCCATTTACCCGAAAATGTCCATCACGTGTATAGCGTACATTACCGTTATTGTCACGGACCGTAAAAAACGCTTCTGGACGATAGGTGACTTCACCGTTAGCATTAACAAATTTCCCTGCCTGATCAAAAGCCATAGGCTGACCCGTTGCCGGGTCGTTCACACTGATATTGGACTGTATCGCGAAATCCGTGGCCTGTCCGCTGTCCTTCAATATCCCCTGAATGTAAGGGGAGAGGCTTTCCTCGGCAAAAACGCCAGTATTGAGCTTGCCGACCGTACGGTTCGGATTATCCGGGTTACCGCCCGTCATAGAAATAAGCATTTCCGGAAAAGAACGTTGAACGCTGTTCTCCTGCTTGTATCCCGGCGTATTCATATTGGCAATATTTTGCGTCACGGTGTCATGGCGTCGTTGCTGTGTCATCATTCCGGCTGCCGCAGTATATAGACCTCTCAACATGTATCGTGCACCCCAATCCTATACTCTGCTAATGCATCATCTACTCGCATGGAGGTTTGGAAGCCGATATGTAAGGCAACCTGTCCGACCACACACGAGTCTCATATAGTCACTATCGGCAGATTAGAACTTTTTCTTAACCACATGATCCAAATTATCCAGCATAATTCCTGTGCCTTTAACAACACAATGCATCGGATCCTCGGCAACCAATACCGGAACACGTAATTCTTCTGCAAGCAGCTCGTCCAATCCGCTAAGCAGCGCACCGCCACCAGTCAGAATGACACCACGATCAATAATATCGGCTGACAGTTCCGGTGGGGTCTGCTCCAATACAAACTTGGCCGCAGCAACAATCGCTGACACAGGGTCTCTAAGCGCGTCCTGTACTTCATCGGCGGAAATACTTAATGTTTTGGGCAATCCGGATACCATATCCCGTCCACGAATGTCCATTTCCGCACGTTTTCCACTCGGATGCACGGTTCCGATAGCAATCTTGATATCCTCGGCCGTACGTTCCCCAATGAGAAGCTTATACTTGGTTTTCACATATTTCATGATGGCTGTATCAAACTTATCCCCTGCCATTTTAATGGAAGAAGCTGTGACCACATCCCCCATAGAAAGGACTGCGACGTCTGTCGTTCCACCACCAATATCCACGACCATGTTGCCGCTAGGCTCAAAGATATCCATTCCTGCCCCGATGGCAGCTGCTTTTGGCTCTTCCTCCAAAAATACTTCTTTCGCCCCGCTGCGCTCTGCCGCTTCACGAATCGCTTTTTGTTCCACTGAGGTAATGTTCGTCGGTGCACAAATCAAAATACGAGGGTGGCTGTACCAGCTTTTCCCCCCTACCCGATTGATAAAATATTTTAACATTGCCTCCGTCACTTCAAAATCGGCGATAACACCATCACGCAAAGGACGAATGGCTATGATATTACCAGGAGTCCGCCCAACCATGCGACGCGCTTCCTCTCCGACAGCCAATACTTTTTTTGTATCGCTTTCTATCGCAACAACGGAAGGTTCGTCAAGAACAACCCCCTTCCCTTTGACGTGGATAAGCACGTTGGCCGTACCGAGGTCGATACCGATATCATTACTGAACATATTAAAAAGGCCCCCAAAGTGATATTTTAAAAGCTAAGATTCGACAAGAAGCGGCAAATATATGTATAAACCTACGGTTACATGTCATTTTTCGTCTTGTACCATCTTTTAACATATCATACTTCAGGGGGTTGATTCAATGGCTTTGCCAGCCAATTCACTATATATTTTTAAGACTTGCCGGAAATGAGAATCTCCCTTCTTTTCCCACTCGTTTTTTTGTACTTAATTTTCGTCGCTTCCCCTCCCCGCAGATGGCGGATGGATTTATGGTATTCGAGAATGTGCTTTACTTGATCGGCAAGATCCGGGTTGATTTCAGGCAGCCGTTCGGTCAGATCTTTATGCACCGTGCTCTTGGAGACACCAAATTCCTTGGCAATCGTACGGACCGTATTCCTTGTTTCCACGATACAGCGACCGATTTTGATGGTCCGTTCCTTGATGTAATCGTGCACGCTCCCGCCTCCCTACTGTGGATAGTTTGGTACATTATATGAGGAGCGTGCTTATATATTCGCGGTTTGGCGGGAGACATGCTTCCGAAGGCCTATTTATTTGACAGAAGCAACTTATCTGTTTACCTCCTGAACAAAAATGAATAAGAAAAAAGCAGGGAATATGGATTCCCCGCTTTGCATGCAAAGCCATAACTGAATTTATTTTTTAGGAAGCAGACCTGTAGGATTCACCGGCTTGCCATCCTGGTACACTTCAAAATGCAGATGCGTTTTCAAATCTTTTTCAAGCTCGTTACGACCCGCTGAAGCAATCACATCATTCTGTTTAACTTGATCGCCCTCTTTTACTTTCAGATCGCTCAAGCTTTGGTACACCGTTTTGAGATTGTTATCATGCGTGATTTCTACGACATTCCCCACCAGCGGATTTTGTTCCACACGGGATACTTTGCCACTCAGGGCGGCTCTCACTTCAAACGCTTGATCGTCGGCCCGGGAAAGATCAATTCCGGTGTTAGCAGTAAAGGTTTTATCATACTCTACCATGGCTGCTGCCTGCTCATCAGCTGTCGCATTTTCGTCAAAAAATGGCTTTACGACCTTTACTGCGGCGGCATCTGCCACCGGCCATGCGATATTTTCCGACTGGGCAACGACTTCCATACTTTCTGGCTGTTGTCCGTTAACATCTGTATCGACTGCGCTTGTGCTCTGTACCGATGGACTAGCTGGGTCAGGTTTGAAAGACTTCTGGCTGGCATCCTGATAGACCCACACTAAAGTTAGTATAATGGCTGCTGCGGCAATGTAGGCTGCCGGGTATGCCCACCTTTTGGACAACAGCTTTTTCCACGAAGACGGCTGTGAAGCTCTTCCACCCTGAAAGGTTTTGGGTGTTTCTTCATGATTTTGGTTCTGGTTTTTATTTTGTTCACTCATTTGCTCATCACCTCAGTAACCAGTGTTACCGGGTGCAACTCTTTTATACTTCAAAGTTTTGAAAAATTTACTAACCTAGAATACGAGAAGCCTGTGCAAAGGAAATGCCAGTATAGTAGTGAAGGAGAATTTGAGTGGCAGTATAGCCTTCCTTGGCCATTCCATTGGCCCCCCACTGGCTCATGCCGACACCATGGCCGTAGCCATAGGTCGTTATAGCAATCTTGTTTCCTTCGGTCCTCCAGGTAAATTCAGCCGAACGAAGTCCCAGTTTGTTGCGAATTTCCGGTCCTGTAAAGACTGTCCCTTCTACTTTAATCTTTTTGATCCGATGGCCTTCTGTCTTGGAAAGCACCTGAATCTCGGGCATACTTACTCCTCCAGTAGAATCGGCCATCGCAGCACGGCTCAATCCCAGTCTATCAAACACGCCCTGACGGCTTAGTGTGATGGTTTCTTTATATCGTGGAGCCAGCTGCTTGTCCCAGGGACTCGATACACTCCGTAAGTAGGGCACTGCCTTGGCCCAAACATCCTCTGAATTTTCGGTATAACCGTTGCTGGTAGAAAAAAAAGAAGCGGTAATCGGTTTGCCCTCATACACCATGATTGTATCCTTGGTATCGCGTACAGCCTGCCGAATTTTAGCCAGCTCAGCAGCTTTACCGGAATGCCCCCACTCTCTAGTAAGTTTAGCTTTAGAAATATAAGCCTGATGCTTAACGGTATCCGTCACATCTGCTCCTGCTGGTGCGCCGCTGGTATCATCAGCCAGCAAACGCCGAGTAATGAAGGTGCGCGCGGCAATAGCTTGCGCCTTCAGTGCCTCGCCTTCGAAGCTGGGCGGCATTTCGGCGGCTACAACACCGACAATGTACTCCTCCAGCGGCAGCGTCTCTGTACGGCCCGTAGACGTGACGTAAACACGCACGTCTGGCTCTGCCACTGTCGGAACACCACGCGCTGGAGCAGCGGGGATCGCGGGGATGGGTGGAACCCCAGGCAGCCGCGTGACGGTGGCTTCAGACTTCGCAGCCGCGACGGATATCTCGGGGGCTACCTTGCGGCTGCCTGGTGGCAACGGCTTCGCCGTATGACGTGGCCACGTCATTAACGCAGGCACAGCCAGCGCAAGCGCCAGCAGGCCTGCTATGGCGACAGCTGGCAGCCAGGGACGGTGGCTTCCCCAGCGTGGAGCACGCCCGGTGGCAGGCCGCAGGTGTGGCACGGGCATTGATGCGGGCGGTAAGCTTACGTCGCGTGTGGCACGAGCTGCTGCGCCGGAGGCAGACAGCGACGCGCTTACGAGATGCACAGCGGGAGTCACTGCCGTTGCACGCCGTGCGTACCTGGCTTCAGCGGTCATTGGGCCTCGTGTACCCGATCTCTGCTGGGCAAGCCTGCTTGTCTGTGCCGGAGCAGCTATAAAGCCGGGACTTTCCTCTTCAGGTAAAGCCCGGCGATGATCGTTGGCATGATGAATCGGTATACGAATGCGAACCTGTGAATCTTTCATGGGCATAAACCTCCATCAAAGGGCTGAATATCTGGCTGGAAGCAATCAACTGCTCCAGTAGATATTTTCAATCATATGAGGTCGTCCACTTTGATAGAACCGTTTTAAGAGGGCTGAAAGAATGAAAAAAGACAAGCCGAAAACACGAAAAAACCAAGCCCTTTCGGACTTGGTTCCTAATTGTTTGTAAACCATATTCATACACCGCGTGTGTTAAAGCTTATGCCAGAGAAGGTTGAATCTTTTTGAACAAATTCCCTGTAGTTTCTTCCGATATTACACGCTCTGTAGTGGACGAATGATCCAGCTTCGGCTCTTCTACGGTCACTCTGTAAATATCCGCACCCAATCCAGTCAGCTTCTCAGCCAAATGAACGTAGCCACGGTCAATGTGATGTACACCGGATACCTCTGTAGTACCCTCCGCAATAAGCCCGGTCAGAATTAACGCAGCACCTGCACGCAAATCTGTCGAAGTCACTTTCGCGCCTGTCAGTTTCGCATTGCCTGTTACAATCGCAGAACGACCTTCGACTTTAATCTCCGCATTCATAAGATGAAATTCATCCACATGCATGAAGCGATTTTCAAAGACGGTTTCGGTGATAATGCTCGTTCCTTCAGCAGCAAGTTGAAGTGCCATCATCTGAGACTGCATATCCGTAGGGAAACCAGGATAAGGCAACGTTTTAACATCAACAGCCTTTAACGGCTTATCAGCGATAACACGAACTCCGTTTTCATCTGGTTGAATGGTTACACCCATTTCTTCCATCTTGGAGATAACAGGTCCCAAATGATCAGATATTGCCCCTTCCACATATACGTTCCCGCCTGTGATCGCAGCAGCAACCATATAAGTACCTGCTTCTACACGGTCGGGAATGACCGTATGCTTCACACCATGAAGTTTCTCGACGCCTTCAATACGAATAACGCCAGTACCCGCACCACGTACCTTGGCTCCCATACCATTGAGGAAGTTCGCAAGATCAACGATCTCAGGTTCCTTAGCAGCATTCTCAATAGTGGTTACGCCCTCGGCAAGAGTAGCGGCCATCATAATATTCTCGGTTGCTCCTACGCTGGCTACATCCAAATAAACCTTGGCTCCACGCAGACGCCCGTTACTTTTCGCTTCAATAAAACCTTGGCCTAGACTAATCTCGGCCCCCAATGCTTCAAAGCCCTTCAAATGCTGGTCAATTGGTCGTGTGCCAATTGCGCAGCCGCCCGGAAGCGAAATTCTCGTATGTCCCAAACGTGTAAGCAACGGTCCCATAACCAAGAATGATGCGCGCATTTTCCTAACCCACTCATAAGGGGCTTCACAGGAAATTATCTTCCGCGCGTCAACACGAATGACCTCATCTTGGTATGTAACGCCTGCTCCTAAGGACTCCAGTACTTTGTTAATGGTCATCACATCGTCTAGAGGAGGCGCATCAATAATAACACTTTCTCCTTCTTCTCCTAGCAGAGAAGCAGCGATGATCGGCAGAACTGAGTTTTTGGCTCCGCTGACTTTGACACTCCCGGTCAATCTGTTGCCACCGCGGACGATAAATTTGCTCATCTATGGTTCCCTCCGCGCGTCATTTCCCTTTTCCATCATGGAAAAAAAGAACATATTCCGCTATTTTCATGCCTTGCTTTTTCATTACATAAAAAACAAGATTTTATTAATACCCTAACTGCCATCATACCACTGATCAAAACAAGTATACAAGCGTTTTTTGTACTTGACGTCCATCATACTCCAACTGATTCAGTCGGTTATACATGTATGGTTCTTTTGTTTACCATTGTTGACAATCTGAAACGATGTTATTCGACATTTCCCGCAATGACGCAGTCATAAAGTCATATAACCCGCTCGCTCCATGTTAAAACAACACACTAGAGCATCTGGCTCCATGAGATGTAGCTCAGCAGGAAACCAGAAACCAACTGTCCGACGATAATAGCAAGAAACAAGTGCAACAATCTGCCATGCGGTCCTTTGGGGTGCCGGATTATTAAATCCAGCTTTAAGCTCTGTAAAGCCCACCAAGCTAGCGCTATACAGATGAGTGACACGATCATGGAGATCAACGCGGTCATACTCGCCGATTGACTTAGCTGTTCAGCCAGCTGCTGCTTCCCGTTCATCCGTAATCCCTCCCATCTGCTTCACAGACTTCTTTATAATACTCGGCGAGCGCCTAATATGCTAGTCATATTTCTGCTTTCAGAACATTTATCTCGACAAAATATGAATAATTACTTCTGTTTCGTGAATTTAAAAGGTACTATGTACCTAGCTGCCGAGCAAGAAATAGGACTGCATATTTGGTAATGATATTAAAAAAAGGGCCCGATCACAGTGATTGAAGGAAGGAAAGGTTTTCCTCTCCACCTGCCGGACATTCTCTGGCAGAAGTTATGAAGCGGTCTCCCTGTCATTCCATCCGTATACTATGCCGAACCCTTTAATAATTCCACTAAAACCTAATATTTAATTCTTATTTGGTCCTGATACTTGTAGCATTCAAACGGTTAAGCGCCCGTTGCAGAGCCACTTCCGCCCGATGATGGTCTATCTGCTCCTGCTTGCTCTGGAGCCGCAGCTCCGCCCGCTCCCTTGCCGCACGGGCACGCTCTACGTCAATATCTTCAGAGCGTTCCGCACTCTCAGCCAAAATAACCACTTTATCCTTGCGGACTTCAACAAAGCCCCCATTGACCGCGATCACCTCAGTCTGACCACCGATTTTGATACTTACCGGTGCAATCTTCAAGGGAGTGACCAAGGGAAGGTGTCCAGGTAAAATACCAAGGTCGCCTTCCGAGCCGCGAACACTGATGCTGTTGACCTGCTCTGTATAGACCAGGCGCTCCGGCGTCACAATCTCTAATAAATACGTGCTCACTTGAATCCCTCCTGAAAGCTGTCCACAGACAGCTCACTTCGTAAGGCTTTCGGCTATTCTTTGCCTGTGTAATTACATTGTTTTGGCTTTTTCTACTGCTTCTTCGATGGCTCCTACGAAAAGGAACGCTGCTTCTGGAAGATGGTCATACTTCCCTTCCAGAATTTCTTTGAAGCTTCGTACCGTTTCTTTAACCGGTACATATTTACCCGGGAAGCCGTTAAACGCCTCGGCAACGTGGAAAGGTTGGGACAGGAAACGCTGGATTTTACGTGCACGTGCTACCAGCATTTTGTCTTCCTCGCTCAGTTCGTCCATACCCAGGATGGCAATGATATCCTGAAGTTCGTTGTAGCGGGCCAAAATTTGTTTTACCCCTTGCGCTACATTGTAATGCTCTTCACCTACAACGTCTGGAGACAAGATCCGGGAGCTTGATGCGAGTGGATCAACCGCTGGGTAAATACCCATTTCGGAAATTTTACGTTCCAGGTTTGTCGTTGCATCCAAGTGGGCAAATGTTGTAGCAGGTGCCGGGTCAGTGTAGTCATCCGCAGGCACATAGATCGCCTGAATGGAAGTAACAGAACCTTTTTTAGTTGAAGTAATCCGTTCTTGCAATTGACCCATTTCAGTTGCCAGCGTAGGCTGGTAACCTACTGCGGAAGGCATACGTCCCAGCAGGGCTGAAACCTCAGAACCCGCTTGAGTAAAGCGGAAGATGTTATCAATAAAGAGCAATACGTCACGGCCTTCTTGATCACGGAAATACTCCGCCATCGTCAGACCCGTGAGGGCAACACGCAAACGCGCACCCGGAGGCTCATTCATTTGTCCAAACACCATCGCTGTTTTGTTGATAACGCCGGACTCTTTCATTTCATGGTACAAGTCATTTCCTTCACGTGTGCGTTCACCTACACCCGCAAATACAGAAATACCGCCATGCTCCTGAGCAATGTTGTTAATCAATTCTTGGATGGTTACGGTTTTACCTACACCAGCACCACCGAACAATCCAACTTTACCGCCTTTGGCATAAGGAGCCAGCAAGTCGATAACTTTAATGCCTGTTTCGAGCATTTCCGCTTGAGTCGTCAATTCATCGAAAGAAGGGGCCTGACGGTGAATCGGATTTTTTTCTGCTGTACTAATGTCAGCACCGTTATCAATTGGATTTCCCAGCACGTTAAATACGCGTCCCAGAGTAGCCTCACCAACAGGCACCGAAATAGGCGCCCCCAGGTCTACCGCTTCAGCTCCGCGAACCAGACCGTCTGTGGAAGACATGGCAATACAACGTACACGATTATCGCCCAGATGCTTTGATGCTTCAAGCGTTAGATCCAGCTTAACTCCAGTCTCCAGCACAGTCCCAATATGAATAGCATTTAGGATCTCCGGAAGCTGACCGCGTTCAAATTCAACGTCAACAACCGGACCCTGGATGCTCACTACGCGTCCTTTGTTCATCTTTTGGTTTCCCTCCTACAAGCTTGCACAGCCGCAAATCTGAACAATTCTGATTTGTTTTGCGCCCGCAAATTATCATATTAGTATAGGCTCTGCTATACAGCAATCTGCAAAAGCTCATTAAGATTGAGCATTTGCACCTGCCACAATTTCCGTAATTTCCTGGGTAATAGCCGCTTGACGAGCACGGTTATAGGTCAACGACAGTTCACCAATCAGCTTGGTCGCATTTTTGGTAGCTGAACCCATCGCCGTCATCTTCGCTCCCAGCTCACTGGCCTTACCATCCAGCAAAGCGCCGTAGATGAGTGTTTCTGCATAACGCGGCAACAATACTTCCAGCACTCCTTCTGGTGAAGGCTCATACTCGTAATCAATCGAGGATGAAGCAGTATTCGAATCCAGTGTTGCCATTGGCAACAAACGGTCAACTGTTGGAATTTGAGTCAGTGCATTGACAAAGCGGTTATAGCATAGATAAAGCTCATCAAATTCTTTAAGTTCAAAGCCTTTTACAGCCTTGCTTGCAATCGTTTTGATATCTGCAAAAGCAGGCGTATCCGACAAGTCAGTTACTGACTCTGCAATAGGGAACTCACGACGTCTGAAATAATCCCGTCCTTTTCGTCCGATGATGAAAATCACAAATTCATCCTGTGAACGGTGACGTTCCGCAATCGTCTGCGTAACCTGCCGCAAAATATTGGCGTTATAACCACCAGCCAGACCACGATCAGATGTAATGATTAGATAAGCAGTCTTTTTGACCGGACGCGTCTCCAGCATCGGATGCTTGACGTTGTTCGATCCAGAAGCAATACTGCTGACGACTTCCTTAAGCTTTTCCGCGTAAGGACGAGCCGACTCCGCTTTCTCCTGAGCTTTTCTCAGCTTGGATGCAGCGACCATTTCCATCGCTTTCGTAATTTGCTTTGTACTCTGTATACTTTTAATCTGACGTTTAATCTCGCGCATACCTTTTGCCATGATTTCACCACCTTCAAGCTTTGGCAAAGCCAAAGCTAACTTCGTAAGCAATCCCTTAGCTTTGAGAAAAACAAAGCTCTTCGTAAGATTCAAGTCCAGCCGGACATATGTTAAAGGGCCTGTTATTAGGGGTAAAACATGCCAAGGAAGCCAAGGCCCGAGGGGCATGCTTCCTTAGAACATTTTTCGTCATAAACAGGCAATTTCATGTATTAAACCGACGTGGCAAACGATTTTTTGAATTTCTCGATAGCTGCCTTCAAAGCTGTTTCGTTATCAGCCACCAAGTCTTTTGTATCACGGATAGATTGAAGCACATCCTGATGATCAGACTCCATGAAAGACAGGAAGTCCTTTTCAAAACGTTTTACTTCCGTTACCGGGATATCATCAAGGAAGCCCTTAACAGCGGTGTATAAGCTCACAACTTGTTTTTCAACAGGCAACGGCTGATGTACACCCTGTTTCAAAATTTCCATCATGCGAGCGCCTCGGTCAAGACGGGCTTTAGTGGATTTATCCAGATCGGAACCGAATTGGGAGAACGCTTGAAGCTCACGATATTGAGCAAGATCCAGACGCAGAGAGCCTGCAACCTTTTTCATTGCTTTAATCTGAGCGGAGCCCCCTACACGGGATACAGAAATACCTACGTTAATCGCCGGGCGTTGACCTGCATAGAACAAGTCTGCCTCCAGGAAAATTTGCCCATCTGTGATGGAAATTACGTTGGTTGGAATGTATGCAGAAACGTCGGACGCCTGTGTCTCGATAAACGGAAGCGCGGTAAGTGAGCCGCCGCCCAATTCATCATTCAGCTTCGCTGCACGTTCCAGCAAGCGAGAATGCAGATAGAAAACGTCACCCGGATAAGCCTCACGACCCGGTGGACGACGCAGCAACAGGGAAAGCTCCCGGTATGCAGACGCTTGTTTGGTCAAGTCATCATATACGACAAGGACATGCTCGCCTTTGTACATGAAATACTCACCCATAGCGCAGCCGGAGTAAGGGGCAATGTACAGCAAAGGTGATGGCTCAGAAGCAGATGCTGTAACAACAATCGTATATTCCAAAGCACCGTGACGACGCAATGTTTCAACAACTTGAGCTACTGTAGATTGTTTTTGACCAATAGCAACATAAATGCATTTCATACCATTGCCTTTTTGGTTCAGAATCGCATCAATTGCAATAGAAGTTTTACCTGTTTGACGGTCACCGATGATCAGCTCACGTTGACCGCGGCCAATTGGAACCATAGCGTCAATGGCTTTAATTCCTGTCTGCATTGGCTCATGTACGGATTTACGGGCCATAACACCAGGGGCCTGACTTTCCACCGGACGGAATTCCGTGGTAGCAATTGGACCCTTGCCATCCACCGGCTGACCCAATGGATTAACTACGCGTCCAATCAGTGCGTCCCCAACAGGGACCTGCATGATTTGGCCTGTACGTTTAACTTGACCGCCTTCACGGATGTCGGAGAATGGTCCAAGAATAACGACACCGACATTGCTCTCTTCCACGTTGAGCGCCAAGCCCAATACGCCGTTATCGAATTCAACCAATTCACCGGCCATGACTTTTTCCAGTCCGTAGACGCGGGCAATACCGTCGCCGACTTCAACAACAGTGCCGACTTCAACGACCTCGATATCATTTTTATATTGTTCAATCTGACTTTTAATCAATGAACTGATTTCTTCAGGTTTGATACTCAAGTGTGTTCACCCCTATCTTCTATACTCGTCTGTTAAAGGATTTTTCAAGACGATCCAGCTTGCCGGCCAGACTGCCGTCATACAGTGTATCGCCAATAAACACTTTCAATCCACCCAGCAGACTCGGGTCTACTATATTTTCCACGCGGATTGTTTTATGTTCACGGGCTCCGAATTCTTCGGCTACCGTTGCTTTTTCCTGCTCACTGAGCGCATAGGTGGAATACACCTTTGCATGAGCCAGCCCCAGCTTGTACTCCTGAATCTCAAGGTATCCATCAAGGAGAGCTTCAAACAAATCGGCTCTGCTGCGCTGAATCAACAACTTAATCGTGTTAATCAGCGAGGCAGACATCTTGCCTTCAAAGCTGTTGGCCAGAACCTGAAGCTTGACCTCTTCCGTAATGTTAGGAGAATTAATGAACTTACGGATTTCGGCATCCCCTGATACAGCCTCTACAAAAGCTCGCAGTTCCTGCTCGGTCTCCATAATGGTCTGCTCCTGCTCTGCCACTTCAAACAAGGCTTTCGCATACCGTTTGGCAACTACCGTATCCCGGCTCATGCTTTGCCTCCTACCTCTTTAAGGTATTGGTTGACAAGCTCTCCCTGGACTTGGTCTTCCTTGATTTCTTTTTGAATCAGCTTGGAAGCAATTTGTACCGAAGCTTTACCCACTTCGCTGCGCAGCTCGGCAACTGCCTTATTGCGCTCGCTTGTGATTTCACGAACAGCTTCATCTTTCAGGCGAACTGCTTCGTCTTTAGCCTGAATAATAATTTGCTCCGCTTGCTTGTTACCTGTTTGTTTCGACTGCTCAATAATATCGTAAGCTTCCTTACGCGCTTGCTGGAGAGCCTGTTTTTGCTCCTCAACATAGGCAGCAGCCTGTTCACGCGTTTGTGCCGCTTCACTCATTTGCTTCAAAACAAGCTCACGCCGCTTCTCCATAACTGAAAAGAGAGGGCCGAATGCATAACGGGTCAGCAACCAGTACAAGATCAAAAATGCAATGACAGTAAACACGATACTTGTCCAATTTAAATGCAATTGAAGTCACTCCTTTCCGGTGAACGTCAGTCCTAGATCTTTCATATTCAAACGAACAAAGAAGGCGCGGATGGCTGTGCCTTCCCCGCCAAACCTTGCTTCCATTCAATTAAGCAGCTGAGTAGAAAATGAATGCCAGAACGACCCCGATGATTGGCAGGGCTTCGACCAGACCTACACCGATAAACATTACTGTTTGCAACGTTGCTTTTGCTTCAGGCTGACGAGCGATACCTTCAACTGTTTTACTTACGATCAGACCGTTACCGATACCAGCGCCCAAAGCGCCCAAACCTACTGCGATTGCAGCTGCGATATATGCCCAAACTCCCATTTTTTAAAATCCTCCTTAGTGATGTGTATTTGTGTTTTACATGTATTTGCAGTTAAGAGCGAAGCGCACTTCTGAACTTAACTAAAAACCGAAAAATGAGCTTGTCTAATGCTCTTCTTCATGCGTATCAATGGATTGTGAAATATATACGAACGTCAGAATTGTAAAGACGAACGCCTGGATACTGCCGACAAAAATACTGAAACCTTGCCAGACCACGAGCCCGAATACGGAAGCAACCATACCTCCCACACCAAGTGCTGTCATTTTCAGCAGAACACTGATCAAAACCTCGCCGGCAAAAATATTACCGAATAGACGCATACCATGTGTCAATAGTTTTGAGAACTGCTCAATCAGGTTAATTGGCAGAAAGAATGGAAATGGCTGAACATAGTGCTTAAAGTAAGCTTTGGTGTTACGGAAAATTCCTAGGAAATGAACCAGAACAAAGATCATCAATGCCAGTCCAATAGATACCCCTGCATCTGCGGTAGGTGATTTCCACCAGTTGACACCTATATGGGCAGCTTCGCCCGGATGAGTCGCCTGTGCTTGCTCTAATGCTTCCTTGACCGGAACGATGTCATGCCCGAATACTTGCGCGCTTTGCACATTATCAAATTCAGTCACGATCCCGAACGGCAGACCCAGCATATTTCCGACGAAAATGAACATGATCAGCGTCATCCCTAAAGAAAGGAATGGCTTACCTTTTTTCAAATCCATCGTACTGGATATGAGCCCTTGAACGAATTCCACAACCCATTCCATAAAGTTTTGCAGCTTTCCGGGATTGTCCACAGACAAATTGCGCGTTGCAGCAAAAGCCAGTCCAAACACAATAGCGCAGGTCACAACCAGCATAATAATGACGGACAAGTCAATGTTAAACCCGCCCAATTGGATAATCGGTGATTCATGCAACATGTTTTCTCACCCCTTTCTCAGTTGAGCCATCATTTTTCCTGAAGCGCGAATATGATGCCTATAATTAAAAGAAGAAATTGCCCAGTCACCAGGCTTGCCATTACAGCGATCTCATGGAAATAGGCCGGAAATTCTATGGCCAGCACCACGGCCAAAATTGAGGTCCCTAATCGAACGCCAAAGCCAATACCTACCACTCTCTTCTTTCTTTCACCGGCGGCCGCACTCGCAACCTGTCGAATTCTGTAGGCCATATACAGCACATTTAGACAGCTTACTCCCGTTCCCAGAATGATTCCGTGAGCAATGTCACGATGTTGGGGCATGAGGGCGGAGACCGGGAAACACAGAGCCATTATAATAAGCGCTACGATCCATAACTTTTTTTGCATACGGGTCATCTCATTCATGGTTATCCCTCAATACCTTTCCGATCACAAGGGCAATACTTAATGCGCCTACAACCAAGCCTGCGAGAACGCTTACGCCAGTCCAAATTCCGGAGCCACCAAGTTTGGCATCAAGCCATTTTCCCGCATAGAAACCACCCAGTGTGCACACCGTCAGATCAATGCCGATAGCGCTCACCAGTCCAATTGCCTTGAAGGCATTTCCGGTGTTATTTCGGTTGTTGTTTTGCTTGGAAGGTCTGACCACTTTTCCATGTCACCCCTGTAATTCCAGTCCATTTTACTTAAATATAAGATGCTTTGTCAATTGAGATATTTTAGCGCCCTAAAGTATAAAAATCAGTCGACAAAGCATCTAAAAATGCTGTATCCCTTGGTAACCGTACAGTTTAACTGTATGCTTGCCTTGTAAAGGAATATTATTACGAGCAGACGCCTTTTGTGAACATTGTGTGAAATTCTTCAGGTCGTTCGGTTTTGACACCGTAATGGTGCAAAATCGCATTGACAATTCTTACCGATGCCTGTCCATCGCCATAAGGATTTGCTGCCTGACTCATAGACTCATACAGCCCGGAATCCGTCAAAAGGGCCTTAGTGCGATTGTAGACCTTCTCTTCATTCGTACCGACCAATTCCAATGTACCCGCCTCAATTCCTTCCGGTCTTTCGGTCGTATCCCGTAGTACCAGTACAGGTACGCCGAACGAAGGCGCTTCTTCCTGAAGACCGCCGGAATCCGTAAGAATCAGATGTGTGTGCGGATAAAAATTGTGCAAATCCACAACATCCAGCGGATCAATCAACTTAATACGCGGATGGTTGCCTAAAATCTCGAATGCAGGCTCCTTCACAGCCGGACTTGGATGAACCGGATAAACGATAGCTATATCCTCAAATTCGTCTGCGATCCGTTTTACCGCATTAAAAATTTGACGGTGTGGTTCCCCCTGTGACTCCCGACGGTGGGCTGTCATTAGAATCAAGCGCTTGCCCTGGGCCCATTCCAGTACCGGGTGCTCGTAATCCTGGCGAACCGTATACTGAAATACGTCAGTCACCGTATTACCTGTTACATATATTCGAGATTCAGGTTTATTTTCCTTCCGCAAATTCCCAGCTGATAAAGAAGTAGGCGAGAAATGAAGATCAGACAGCACGCCTGTGAGCTGACGGTTCATTTCCTCAGGATATGGAGAAAGCTTGTTCCATGTCCGCAAGCCTGCTTCTACATGCCCTACTTCAATTTGTTGCATAAAGGCTGCATAGCTAGCGAGGAAAGTGGTCAGCGTATCGCCGTGAACCAACACGATATCCGGCTTGGCCTCGCGTAATACAGGTTCCAGCCCCTGAAGTACACGTATGGAAATTTCGTTGAGTGTCTGACGGTCTTTCATCACATCCAAATCATAGTCAGGGTGAATGTTAAAGACCTCCAGAACCTGATCAAGCATTTGGCGATGTTGAGCCGTAACGCATACCACAGATTCGATATGCTCCGGATGACGCTGAAGCTCCAAAATGAGAGGAGCCATTTTAATCGCTTCCGGACGCACGCCAAAAATGGTCATTACTTTGATTTTGGACATTTTAAGTTGAAACCCCTTTTCATAATAAACGTTCGGTTCACAAATCTTTTTTATACGAAATCGGCCTGGCCGCAACGTCCATAAATTTGCCGAACCTCCAAAGACGGTCTACTTCGTTCCGTACAAGCGGTCTCCTGCGTCACCAAGACCTGGGACAATATAGCCATGCTCATCCAAACGCTCATCCAGAGCAGCGACATAAATGTCTACATCAGGATGTGCCTCTTGCACAGCTTTGACACCCTCAGGAGCAGCAATCAGATTCATCATTTTAATTTGGGTACAGCCTCTTTTTTTCAACACATCTATGGCTGCAATCGCCGAGCCGCCTGTTGCAAGCATCGGATCAATGACGATCAATTCACGCTCTGTCACATCTGTAGGCAACTTTGTGTAGTATTCCACAGGCTGCAATGTTTCAGGGTCGCGGAACAATCCCACATGGCCTACCTTTGCTGCCGGCAGCAGCTTTACAACGCCATCCAGCATACCCAAGCCTGCACGCAAAATCGGAATAAGGCCCAGCATACGTCCGGAAATCACTTTACCTTCTGTCTCAGCAACCGGTGTTTGCACCGTAATGCTTTCCAACGGGATGTCCCTCGTAATTTCATAAGCCATCAAAGTTGCTACTTCATCCACGAGCTCGCGGAAATCCTTGGTGTTGGTCCGCACATCGCGGATAAATGTAAGCTTGTGTTGGATCAAAGGGTGATCACAAACCACCAGTTTTGCCATGATATATTCCCTCCGGTATTATCGTCACGTTCTTCCGCACCAGAATATCGAACATCCTGAATGGAAAGGATCTATGTAACCTATTTGTACAAACCAAATAAGCACAGATGCAGTGCGTGCCTGTAAATCCTGTTTATTATAACATTCCCTTGGTTGATTTAACACCTGCCACCACAACCTTTGGCCAAGAGAAAGATATGTAGAGTAAAATATCTCCCCTGCCACATTATGAGTGACTTTTGTCACGGAAAACCACATCAAAAAAGGCTCTAACGGCCCTTGACCGTCAAAGCCTGTCGAACTTCAAAATTCCCTTCTGTGCTATAAGTTGGGGTTCAGGCTCCTGATGCAGCGACGTTTTTATCTATACTTCAAATTGTCCCACGCTCCCTGAAATTGCTGCAGCATTTCGTCTTTTGTAATAACCCCCGCAATATAGGCTTGCATACTACTGCTCAAATCCTGATTCAGTCCTTTCGGGAAGCGCTGGAAGTTCCAGCTCCATATCTTGCCTTCCCTCACATGCCGGGATATTTCCGCACCAAGATCACCTGTCGTTTCATCACTGGATGTAATGCTTTTGAAGGCGGGGACGAATTTGAACTCCTTGGTAATATAGTGCTTGCCTATCTCCGAAGTAACCAGCCAATTGAGAAAATCTTTTGCCTCCTGCTTCACAGGCGAATTTTTATTGACCACCCAGTTGGATGCCACCCCCACTGCAAGCCTGCCTCCTTTAGCAGGATCATTATCTATAGGCGCAGGCAGAATACCTAGATTCAAGTCAGGATTAATACCGTCTATTTGTGGCTGAGTCCAGTTCCCCTGATGCATCATGGCGGCCTTGCCTGTCGCAAATAACGTGACTTGTGTATTATAGTCTGTCGTAAGGGGATTGCTGTTACCATATTTTAAAGTCAGGTCAAGCAGCTTCACCCACTGATCAAACACAGGATTGCCAGGGATACGGGCTGTTCCCTTGTTTAAATGCTCGACGTAGGTCTCCGGGTTCGGCTGTCTGGCAAACGGAATATTGACAAAATGGTTCCCCAGCACCCACCATTCCGCATATCCGTTAGCAAACGGTGTAATCCCTGCCGCTTTCAGGCGCTTCGCTGCTTCCTCCAGCTCACTTATCGTTTGAGGCAGCTTGGTTATGCCCGCCTGCTTGAACAAATCCTTATTATAAACAAATCCGAAGCCTTCCAGGTTCATAGGCTGTCCGTAAATCTTACCGTTAACGGTCATCGGCTTGCGGGCAAAATCATCCAGATCCTTTACCCATGGCTGATCTGACAAGTCCTCCAAATACTCAAACCACGTATCACGGTCTTGATAACCCTCATTGGTGAAAATGTCCGGCTGATCACCTGAGGCGAATTTAGCCATCAACGAAGCACTGTAATCCGTACCGCCTCCGACAGATTGGATATCCAGCTTGATGCCCGGATGCGTTTTTTCATATTCCGCCTTGAGTTTGTTTAGCGGCTCTGAAATCTCTACTTTGAACTGATAGATGTGTATCGTTTTCGTCTCGTTTGGCCCGGCCTGCGTATTTCCACAACCCGAAAGCGTACATGCGAGCAGTACGATCAGGGAGAGGACAAGCAGCACTGTTTTTTTCATCGGTTATCCCTCCATCAGCCCTTGACCGCACCGGCTGCAATGCCGGAAACGATGTATTTTTGCATCGCCAGAATAAACACAACTATTGGCGTAATCCCCAGTACCAGCGCTGGCAGCGCCAAGTCCCATTGCTTGGTATATTGGCCGAACAGCATATAGGTCGCAATCGGGATGGTGCGCAGCTCCGGAGCATTCAGAATGAGCGAAGGCAGCAGATAGTCATTCCAAATCCATAAGGTGTTCAAAATAAGTACGGTTACGAACATAGGCAGCAGCAGCGGACACACGATGCGAAAGAATACACCGTACCGGGAAGAGCCGTCCACCCTCGCCGCCTGCTCGACCTCAACAGGCACCGTTTTGATAAACCCGTGAAAGAGAAAAACGGATAATGGCGCTCCAAAACCCAAATAGCACAAAATCAATCCTGGTATGCTATTGTTCAAACTCAGCACGTTGGATACCTCCATAAGCGGCAGCATGATGGACTGAAAAGGCACGACCATTGCAGCCACAAGCAGGCCAAACAGCAATCGGTTAAAACGCGTGTCGTGGCGAACCATCTGGTAAGCAGCCATCGAGCTGATCAGCAGCAGGAGAGCATTGCTGACGATGGTGACGAGCAATGAATTCCCCAGCGCTGTCGGAAAGTTTATTTTATTCCAGGCGTTGGCGTAGTTCTCAAACCGAAAGATTGTCGGCCACGAAGCGGAATGAGCCAGGATATCGCCAAAGGATTTAACGGAATTGACGAGCAAAAAATAAAACGGAATCAGAAAGATCAATCCGAGCACAATGAGCACGATTTCAGCAACCCACGTACCCAAGCGGTAGCTTGACGTTTTCCCCATTACATTTCAACCTCCTTCTTCTTCGTGAGACGCACCTGGATGATCGTAATGATTGCTACGATGATAAAGAAAATCATAGCTTTGGCGGTCCCCAATCCAAGACGATTATTTGTAAACGCTTCATTATATATGTCCAACGCTACAGACTCTGTCGATTTGAAGGGTCCACCCTTTGTCAGAGCTAAATTCAGCTCAAACACTTTAAAGGACCAAAATATCGCCAGAAAGAGGCAAACGGTTACGGCTGGCATAATAAGCGGCACTACTACCTGGCGTAAAATGTCTTCGGCTTGCACCGTCGATTTGAGCTGATTCAATCAGGGCATGGGGGACATTATTTAACGAGGATATGTAGATAACCATGAGATAGCCTGCGTACTGCCAAACAAACACGATGGTTCCCCAAAAAGCAGTTGGCCCATCACCAAGCCATGGTAGCTTGAAAAGTGACAGCCCGGTTGCCTCCCCCACCGCAGAAAAACCGCGCACAAAGATAAATTGCCAGATGAAGCCAAGCAGTAAGCCACCAATCATATTAGGCATAAAAAATACAGTCCGTAACGCATTGCGGGTACGCAACGGCTTTGTAAGTACATAAGCCAGGGAAAAGCCGATCAGATTCGTCAGGATCACGCCACATACGGTAAAACGGACCGTGAACCAAAATGCATTTCGAAAATCCGGATCATCTCTAAAAATATGGACGTAATTCCCCAATCCGAGCCATTGGACATTTTCCGACACTCCGTCCCAATTGGTCATGGAATAATATAGTCCCAGCAGGAACGGAATGACCATAATCAAGACGAAAAACAACGCCATAGGGCCTATAAATACGAGCTGCTGCAATAACTGCGCGGATTTTCTTTGATTCAAGTGTCATCACTCCTCTGTGTAGATCGTGCAGGAAAATACAAATAAATCCTTAATCGCTTATTAACCAAAAATGTAAGTTTCGAGTCGCCAGAAAACAAAAAAGGCTGTTCCCCCTCCGGCTTACGGAAGGAAAACAGCCTTATTCAACATGGATAGGTGGTTGATTTAATTAGTATTGAGTACCTGGATAGATCGGGAATTTTTCAGTCAGCTCGCCAACCGCTTGGCTCGCTTTGGACAATACCGTATCATCCTTCGGATTTTTGAGTGTTTCGGCAATGATCTTACCGATTTTAACCATAGCCTCTTCATCCATACCACGGGATGTCGCAGCAGGGGTACCAATACGAATTCCGCTGGTAATGAACGGACTTGTCGGGTCGAACGGAATCGCGTTTTTGTTCACCGTGATGCCTACGGAATCCAATACATGCTCGGCTTCTTTGCCTGTAATATTCAGGTTACGCGTATCCAGCAGCATCAGGTGATTATCTGTACCGCCCGATACGATGTTAATCCCCTCCGCCAGCAGCGTCTCTGCCAGTACGTGTGCATTGCGAACTACGTTTTGTGCATAGGTTTTGAAGGAAGGCTGGAGTGCTTCACCCAAGGCAACGGCTTTGGACGCGATCACATGCATTAATGGACCGCCCTGAATGCCTGGGAAAATCGCCTTGTCAATCGCTTGCGCCCACGCTTTGCGAGTCAGAATCATTCCTCCGCGCGGACCACGCAGCGTTTTGTGCGTGGTTGTGGTCACAAATTGAGCATGCGGAACCGGGCTAGGATGAATACCCGCTGCCACCAGACCGGCGATGTGTGCCATATCTACCATGAACAGCGCACCCACATCGCTGGCGATGGAAGCAAAGGCTTCAAAATCAATCGTACGCGGATATGCGCTCGCTCCGGCTACAATCAGGCGAGGGCGATGCTTGAAGGCTGCCTTGCGCACTTCATCATAATCAATGCGGAAGTTGTCTTCGCGTACACCATAAGCAACAAAGTTATACAACAAGCCGGAAGCGTTAACGGGGCTTCCGTGTGTCAGATGGCCGCCATGCGCCAAATTCATACCCAGTACGGTATCACCAGGTTTGAGTGCTGCCAAATAGACCGCCATGTTGGCTTGTGCTCCAGAGTGAGGCTGCACGTTGGCATGCTCGGCACCGAACAATTCTTTGGCGCGATCACGCGCAATGTCCTCGACGATATCTACGTGCTCACAGCCACCGTAGTAACGTTTGCCCGGATAACCTTCAGCATATTTATTCGTCAGTACAGAGCCCATCGCTTCCATAACCGCTTCGCTAACGATGTTCTCGGATGCGATCAGCTCGATATTGTGGCGTTGTCGCTTCAGTTCAAGTCCCATTGCTTCCAGCACTGCCGGGTCACTATTACGCAGATGTTCCATCATGATTGATTACTCCCTCTCCATAGTCAATTGTTAGGTATACAAAGTATAAAACAAACAGTCCACGCCAAATGCTAATCACAGTTTCCGCCGTCTTCTTGTTCAAGGGTGTACACCGCCCGTTGTCCTCCTATCAGTGGAGGACGCGTGAACGCCGCAGTCACACGTGCTTCGCCAATCCAGCGAAGGCTTGGACGAAACGGAACGGCTATGGGACGCAGATGCATGCCAATCAGCGTTTCGCCAATGTCTATCCCGGCATGCGCCTGCACGTTCATCGCCAAACACGCATCGTCCAGTGACCGGTAGGCGACCGCAGCCATAGAGCCGCCTGCCGTGCGTACAGGAACAGCGGCAACTTCTATTAATCCCAGCCGTTCCAGCACAGCCCGTTCAACGACCAGCGCACGGTTCAAATGCTCGCAGCATTGAAACGCCACGTCAAAGCCATATTCCCGGCGTACGGAATCTACTCCAGCCAGCAGCTGCTGCGCCACATCGAGCGCTCCCGCCGTGCCGATCTGGCTTCCGGCCACTTCACTCGTACTTACACCAATCACCAGCAGGCGCCCGTCCTTCAAACCGACTGCTTCAGCGAGCTCCCGCACGACAGAAGCGGCCTGTGCTTCAAGTGAAATCTCACGATCCAATTGTCCTACCATTGGAACCTCCCCTGGTTGACCAGTCCTCAGAGACTAGGCATGGTCTCATACCGTAAGTTCAACACACTTTCTCCTGATATCACAATCTGACTATATTATAGCCGATGATTTGGATTTCGAGCAGAAAAATTGGAGGAGCAAGAAGACAGCAAAAAATCTGGAATAGCTCATATACGAAAAAAGAGCAGTCCACACCTATGTGGAATTGCTCTTTTGCCCAGGCGACCGGCCGTATATCCGGTGCTCCATCGTGGTTAATCCCACTTTTGTCGCCAGTTACACCGGATTCTCATTTTTCCACCTTATCTTAACGGATTAATCGTCGAAAATCAACAGATTCCGTACAAATCAGATGAGTGACACCGACTTTATTCGGAAGAAGTCTTTAGCTTGTCCAGCAACTTATGCAGTGCTGTGCGGATTTCCGCAGCCGTGACATCGTAATCTTCCCGCGAACCCCCAAATGGATCGGAAATATCAAAGCCCGGAATCCGTTGGTGCAGCTCAATCATCCGCTCACGCTCCTGCGCCGACAGTTCTTGTCCGAGTGAAGCCATCAGCTGCTGTGAAGCGTACAAGCCGTCTAACTCCTGTACATCATTCAGCACTTCATCCCGATCCTCCACGTATTCCTTGAGTGTAAATACTTTGCCCGCCGTATGGGGAAAGCGCTGAATGACGTGCTGCTTATGCCCTTGCGTCAAGGTCAAAATCAGATGTGCCCACTCTGCAAGTCCGCCGCTCAAAGGGGTCGAGGTCAACTGATCCGAGATATCGTGGTCCCGTAGAACCGCCTCTGCATGTCGAGATATCGGTGTACCTTCCATCGCCGCCACTCCCGCAGAGCGCACCTCCAGCTCCAGCCCGTGTTCAGCGGCCAGCTTGCGCAGCATCCCTTCAGCCATTGGACTGCGACAAGTGTTCCCTGTGCATACGAATAAGATATGCTTCAACGTTTTCACCCCCCGTATGTTAAAAATATATAAACAGAGGATCATTATCTATAATCCTAAGCCTTACTATAATCCTGTATTTATTTTACACTGTCCACGCTAAAATCAAAACATAAACATAAAGCCAAATGCCAGCAAAATAGCACCGCCTACGGCTTCTCCGTAATCCCCCAGATTACGGCTGACCTTGCGGCCCACCAGCAATCCCAGCATTGCCATTGCACCTCCGCAAAAGCCAAATGCCAGAACACTCAGCACCAGATCACTCTGGAACATCCCCAGCGACACCCCTACAGAAAACGAGTCAATGCTCACCCCAAGTGCAAACAACAAGAGACCCAGAGGTGAACGATGATCCAATACTTGTACACCGTCCCCCTTGAAGGAGCTATATACCATATGCCCGCCTAAAAGGATGAGTAACCCACCTGCAAAATAGGTCGTTACATGGCCCAGTAAAGAACTCATATAATGCCCTGTGAACATCCCCAGCAATGGCATCAGAATGTGAAAAAAGCCAATTACCGTGCTGATGCGCAGCACATCCCGCAGGCGTATCCCCTTCATGCCGATCCCTACGCCCAGCGATAACGCATCCATTCCCAGCGCTACTGCCATGATCAGAATCGTTACAACCTGCCCGACATGGGCAGAGGCTGACAGCATACTCCATCCCTCCATTATCCGTCCGTTCTTGTTAACGTTATGCGGACAAGGGGGAAAACAGTACAAGCATACAACGGAAGTGCCTGCACAAGGACGAGGAGAGAGGAGGATTTTATTAAGAGCGGTCAGACAAGACGGGAACCCTTTCTGTTCTCCAACAAGGTACGTGAGTCTTGCTAAAGACGAACGACTCGATGACCTGCGGCTTTCAACAGGCGGTTCATAACGGCATCTCCCAGCCCATTGGGCGGACAGGCTTCCGACAAAATATAGGTGACACCATCCTCATCGCAGCGGCGCAGCACGCCGTACAGGCGCTGCGCCGCCTCATGGAGCGCGTCCCGCTTGCCTAGCGCATAGACGCGCTCTCCGGCGTAGCTGGCGGCATGCTCGTCGAACGCGAGCACCGCCGTGCGCTCGCCGTGCGCGCGAGCCTCCGCCAGCGCGGTGCGAATCCAGCCCGCCACCTCATCGGGCGACGGGCCCTGCACCACGCTCAAGCGGCCGCGCGGCGCGTAGTGCGTGTACTTCATGCCCGGCGAACGCGGTGCCGGGCTATCGGCGTCCTCGCCGGGCGAATCGGCAACCAGTGCCGGGTCCAGAACGACGGCGCGAGCGACCGCAGCGAGCTGCTCGGCCGTCACGCCGCCGGGGCGCAGGATGGTGACGGTTCCGTCGTCACCGGCCTGTACCACCGTAGACTCCAGCCCCACACCTGTGGGGCCACCGTCCAGAATGCCGCCGATGCGGCCCTCCAGGTCCTCCTGCACATGCTGTGCAAGGGTCGGACTGGGCCTGCCCGAGCGGTTCGCGCTTGGCGCAGCCAGCGGGCAACCGGCCTCCGTGATCAGGCGCAGTGCTATCGGATGATCCGGCATACGCACACCGACCGTGTCCAGCCCTGCTGTCACACGAGGTGACAACGCCTGCGGCACCACTGGCAGCACCAGCGTGAGCGGGCCCGGCCAGAACGCATCCATCAGCGCCCGGGCCGTATCGTTTATTTGGGCTACCATGCCGTTCAATTGGACAGGGTCTGAAATATGTACAATGAGCGGATTGTCGGAAGGTCGTCCTTTGGCGGCAAACACCGCCTCCACCGCTGCTGTACTGCGTGCATCGGCACCCAGGCCGTAGACGGTTTCTGTAGGAAATGCCACCGTGTCTCCCGCTTGGAGCAGTACGGCGGCCTCACACATGCCTCTTTCCGCCGCAATCCGAGCCTGTTCATTCCCTATTTCGCCGGAGATATTCTCTTCAGAAACCAAACATCTTACATCCCACCATTTTGTATGCGAAACCTCCAGCGTCTGCTTGGGCTTCTCCTTTTGTGCAAACTCTCCGTGCAAATCTTGTATTGGATTCGATTTATCGGTCATATCAGATCATCCCATATCTTATTGTCATACAGTCCGATTCATGTTGCTTGTCCCCAAAAAAGCCTGCTTTGAAAGCTCAGCTGAATCGGCTCTGCCATGTGCATATATACTGTACATCCCATTATAGCATACGGGAAACTCGTAGCCGTTCTTCTCTTCTCCGCAGCCTGCACGCATACCAACCATGGATAGGGAACAGCAAGCTGTACATCTATCTTTTACAATTCACAAGGATTAGGCAAATAAGCCGCTTACCCAGCCCCACAACCCCGTAAGAGCATCCCACAGGAAGAAACGAACTTCCGGTTCCTTGCCATTCGCCTTCGTCTGACCGTCTCCGTGATTCGCTTTTGCCGATACCGTTTGTGCCGCTGCCTCCCCACTGCCTGCATCAATGAAACACAATGGCGGAAACAGCACACACCACCAATTTTGCCCTTTGCCTTGTCCTAGTGTGACCCGAAGGGCCTCATAATTCCCTGCAGGATAGACAAGGCCACCATACATTTTCGTCGGAAAAGGAACACTTGCCAGTTCCACTTGATGATTATATGCAATACCACGCCGAGCCAGCTCTGCACCTACCAAACGATCAATTTCAGGTAAGTGAGCAGCAATCAACTCTCTTGCTTGATTTAAGCTCTGCGGGTTTTCCAGCTTTCCCACCCATGCATTCATCTGCTGAACAATGGCGTCCCGAATCTCGCGCTTAACCAACTGATCCTCTGGACGATCTGAATTTGCTAAAATACGCAGCCGGATGGAATCATGCGGAATCACTCTCGTCCCTGTTGTTGTCACTCCTGAGGTTATAGGATCTCTTGCTCCAGTGGTCATAGCAGCATCCGTTTTTTGGCCTTCCCAAGACATCATTAAGACTGAAATAGAAAATAGAATCATGGCAGCTTGCTTTACCCAGCTTTTCATCTTCGTCCCCCCCAAACGCAAACTCTATCATGTCTATCAGTCTGTCCGGTTTGGGAGAGTCTAAACCTATGAATCTCATAAAATATTCAGGATAAAGGTTTGTTTATGAGCTGCGAATATGAAAAAGCCCAGATTTCGCAATCTGGACCTTTTCGTTGTACTGTTTTACTATATACAAAAATCAATTCGCATCTTCTCACATTCCACGTACACTAAGCTTTTTTCGCCTTCGCCAAGCTCACTCTGGAAGGATGTGGCAAATCATCTTCCAGCTCCTGGCCGTGTACCTTAATACTCATAACCAGGCCAATACTAGTCATGTTAATGAGCAGAGACGTACCCCCATAGCTTATGAACGGAAGCGTAATCCCTGTAAGCGGCATAATGCCTAGAAATGCACCGATATTCTCAAAAATCTGATATAGCAGCATGGACACAACACCCACGATAAGATACGGTCCGGCACGATCGCGACATTCCAGCGAGATCAGGATCATCCGGTGAATCAGAATAAAATAAAGCAACAGCAGCACCGACGAGCCCACAAAGCCGAATTCCTCCGCTACAACTACAAAAATAGAGTCTGCGTACGTATAAGGCACACGTCCGGACTGCACCGAGGTCCCCTGCAAAAAGCCTTTACCCATCATCCCGCCGGAGGCAATCGCCAGCTTGGCATTTTTGGTATGGTAAGATGCCTTCGCGGTCGCTTTTTCCGGTACGAGCCAAGGGTCCAGACGCTCTACCCAGTGACTGCGGCCAATCCCCTTCATAAAGGAATCAATCTCATCGTGAAACGAAATATAGGCCTTGATCCCGCCGCCAACGGCGACTGCAAATATGGTGAATCCGATCAACGCATGGGATGCCTTCACATTACCAATCCACAGCATACCGATAACAATAACGATGTATCCAAGCGCATTACCCAGGTCATTTTGCGCCATCACCATGGCAAATGGAACAAAGCTCACCAGAGCGACTGGAAGTACATCCTGAATAAAATACAGCTTGCTCTTGCGCTTTTTGATCAGCATATATGTCAGAAAAATGATAAGAACCAGCTTGAATACCTCAGCAGGCTGAAGGTTCAAGCCCCCGATTTTCAGGAAACCCTGTGAGTTGTTAACCGTCCCGCCAAAAAAGCCGAGAGCGAGCAGGAATATTCCGCCCCCATATACATACAGTGCTTTTTTTATAAATATTCGAAAATCGACTACCGCTATACCCAAGATCGCCACAAAACCCAATATATAATATCCGATCATCTTCTGGTAGTCATTGCCGTGCTCCGCCAAGTTCGTAGGACCCCTGCCTGCGCTATACACCGTTATGATACTAATCGCCATGAGTAAAACCAGAATAAAGATAACCGGACCGTCAATTTTTTTTAATTTCTGAAGCATGATTTCCCCCTGAGCCGTTTCTCGGTCATACTCCTCTTATTCTAAAGGAAAGACTCGCAAAAAGAAAATGCAGCACTACTCCGAGACACCTAGGACATGTCGTTCAATCCCTGCAAGGTCCGGAACAATCAAGATTGTCTTCCAATGACCAGCCTGCTCCAGCAACGCGGCCACGTCTCTGGCCTGTCCCATGCCCAGCTCGAAGCCGATCAGCCGGGGCGGAGCCTGAAGGAGCCCTAGCTGCTCCAGCATCGCCCGATACGGGCCAAGCCCGTCAGGGCCGCCATCCAGCGCCATACGCGGCTCATGGTCGCGCACCTCCGGCTGCAAGCCAGCGATGTCGGCAGCCGGAATATACGGCGGATTGGACACGAGGATGTCCACCGCCGCACCCGCGAACGGCGTCAGCAGATCGCCCTCGCGGAATTCCACGGCTGCGCCGTTGGCCGCTGCGTTACGGGCGGCCATTTCCAGCGCAGCAGCGGAAATATCCCCCGCCGCCACGCGCCAGCGTGGTCGCTCAGCCGCCAGCGTCACGGCAATCGCACCGCTGCCCGCGCCGATATCGAGCGCCTGCGGAGCGCCGTTCGGCCACAAATGATCGCCGTGCTGAAGTATGGCCTCGACGAGCAATTCGGTCTCGGGGCGCGGGATTAGCACCGCCGGTGAAACCGCAAACGGGCGGCCATAAAATTCCTGCCGTCCGATAATATACTGCGCCGGTTCGCCCGCTGCTTTGCGGCTTATGAGCGCTTCCCACGCCTCCTTGGATGAGGCAGGGAACGGATCAGCCAGCGCAGCGTAGAAGGCCGTGCCTTCCAGCCCAAGCACGTGCTCCAGCAACAGGCGGGCATTATGCTGCGGCTCCAGCACGCCACAGCTTCCTAAAAAAGAAGAAGCCTCAACTAAGGCTTCTCTGATACTCATGTTGCGCTCCGGCGACATTCGATATGCAAGATCACGTTCGTGTCCCACAGCTTAAACCCCTTGTTCCATCAAATCAGCCTGCTCCGCAATCGTGAGTGCTGATACGATTTCTTCAATCTCCCCGTTCATCACCTGATCCAGCTTGTGCACGGTCAAGCCAATACGGTGATCTGTTACACGGCTTTGCGGGAAGTTGTAGGTACGGATGCGCTCACTGCGATCCCCAGTACCTACTTTGCTCTTACGCTCGCCTGCATATTTGGCTTCCTCTTCCTGACGCATCATATCCGAAATGCGTGCACGCAAAACTTGCAGCGCCTTCTCCTTGTTGGAGTTCTGGGATTTGCCGTCCTGACAGGTTGCCATAATGCCTGTTGGCATATGCGTTACACGCACTGCGGATTTCGTCGTATTGACAGACTGACCGCCTGCACCGCTGGAACAGAATGTATCCACGCGGATATCCTTGTCTAGGATTTCGATATCGACTTCTTCGGCCTCAGGCATCACGGATACCGTAGAAGTAGACGTATGAATACGTCCACCAGATTCGGTCGTCGGAATCCGCTGTACGCGGTGTGCGCCGCTTTCGAATTTCATTTTGCTGTACGCGCCACGTCCGTTAATCATGAAAATAACCTCTTTAAAGCCCCCAAGGTCATTCATGTTCGCATCCATCAGCTCTACACGCCAGCCTTGGGTATCTGCATAACGAGTGTACATACGGTACAAATCCGCTGCAAACAGTGCGGCTTCGTCACCGCCCGCTGCACCACGAATTTCGATAATAACGTTCTTATCATCGTTCGGGTCCTTCGGCAGCAGCAAAATACGAATTTTTTCGTCCAGCTCCCGCTTACGGGCACTCAGCTCTTCAATCTCCATTTTGACCATTTCACGCATCTCGTCGTCCAGCTTTTCGCCCTGCATGGTTTTAGCTGCGTCCAGCTCTTCAACGACAGTTTTATATTCAGTATATGCTTCATAAGCAGGCTGTAAATCAGACTGTTCTTTGGAATAATCTCTAAGTTTTTTGCTATCGTTCGCCACATCCGGATCGCAGAGCAGTTCGCTCAGTTTATCGTAGCGGTCCGCCAATGATTGCAATCGGTCCAACAAGCGATTCACCTCTTCAGTTAAATTAATATGAAACCAGCTTCAAATTCACTGGCTACAGCTCTTTATTATAACAACTAATTGATTAATTAGCTACAAAAAATACTTGCTAATTTAGGATTTTGCAAAATTCCGCATATCAAATAAAAAGCCGCCGCCCTGAACAGGCAGCGACTACGTAATTAGAACATGCAGAAAACACATATACGTTAACCCAATATGTTTATCTATCAACATGGGTGCTATACACTGAAATACATGCTAAACGTTAAAACGGAAATGCATAACGTCTCCGTCTTGCACCACATATTCCTTGCCTTCCAAACGAAGCTGACCACGTTCCTTGGCCCCGTTCATAGAGCCGGCAGCGACCAAATCATCGTAGGATACAACCTCGGCACGAATAAATCCGCGTTCAAAATCCGAGTGGATTACGCCCGCAGCGCCAGGTGCTTTTGTTCCTTTGTGAATCGTCCATGCGCGTACTTCCTGCACACCTGCTGTGAAATACGTATACAGTCCCAACAAGCGGTAAGCTGCTTTGATTAGACGGTTCAGACCGGATTCAGTCAGTCCCAGCTCCTCAAGGAACATCGCCTTATCTTCGCCTTCCAGCTCGGCAATTTCAGACTCTACTTTGGCGCTGATCGGTACCACTTCTGCATTTTCTGCAACAGCAAATTCACGTACCTTTTGCACATATGGATTGCTCTCGGCTTCCGTTACACCATCTTCACTGACATTAGCCGCGTACAGTACAGGCTTCATCGTGAGCAAATGAAGATCGCGTACAATCAGCTTTTCGTCTTCTGACAATTCTACGCTACGCGCAGGTTTGTCAGCATACAGCGATTCCTTGATCCGTTCCAGCACTTCAACCTCTTGGACGTATTGCTTGTTGCCGCCCTTCATGTTTTTGCGCGAACGCTCAATGCGCTTGTCTACGCTTTCGATATCCGCCAGAATCAGTTCCAGATTAATGGTCTGAATATCGCTGATCGGATCAATTTTGCCGTCCACATGGGTAATGTTCTCATCTTCAAAGCAACGCACCACATGTACAATTGCATCCACTTCACGAATATGAGCCAGAAACTTGTTTCCCAGGCCCTCGCCCTTGCTGGCGCCACGTACAAGCCCTGCAATATCAACAAATTCAAAAGCCGTTGGCACCGTTTTGTTCGGTACTACCAGCTCAGTCAGCTTATCCAGCCGCTCGTCCGGTACTTCAACGACCCCCACGTTAGGGTCAATTGTACAAAATGGATAGTTTGCGGATTCCGCCCCCGCCTGCGTTATTGCGTTAAACAGTGTTGATTTGCCCACGTTCGGCAGACCCACGATCCCCGCTTTTAAAGCCATAATCAGAACAACTCCCGTTTATATAAAATATGCGTTATACCATCTGTTAGTTTACCAACCCACATTATATAGGAGAACCTATACATGCGGCAAGCATATGGCTGTGGATTTAGGATTTTGCTGAATCCCTGCTTAGATTTCTTTGCTCATCTGGATATCCGTAACCCGATAGCCCGACTTGCGGTATACATGCAAAGCTCGCTCATTATGCCCGAATACGTGCAGACCGATGCGAACCGCGCCCAGCTTGCGAGCTTCCTGTTCCAATGCCTCCATCGTCAACGTACCCAGACCCTGTCCCTGATATGAATCGTAAACGAGAACATCCAGCAGAAAAGCTTCTTTACCTTGCGTTCCATCTGTAATATTGAACCAAATATATCCCGCTTCCTCTGGGCTCTGACCAGCAATTCCTGAATATTCAATCATGTACAGGTGAGCATGGGGTGTATCCAGCCTTTGCGGCAAATATTTGGCGAAGCTTTCCTTTGCCCGCTCCGGTGCTTCTTCTACCGTCCACGTACCTGCCTGGATTTTCTCCTCCGCGTAGTCCGCGAGCGAGCGCTGCTCAAAGCGTTCATACTGCTCTGCGTTCATCGGAACCAATGTGATGAATCCACTCATCCGTTCGCCTTCTTTCTTAGTCGAGTCGTGTATTTAAGACCATCAATCCTATCTACTCCGATGCCAAACATGACTGTACGCAATTCCAGCTCCACTTGCTCCAATCGGGCTTCAAGGGCTTCGCTGGAGGCGACCGCCGAGCCAAGCAAGGAGCGCCCGAAGCCTGCCATATCAGCCCCTAAAGCAAGTGCCTTTGCAGCATCGACACCGTCTCTCAATCCACCGCTGCCGATCAGAGCACCATTGGGCTGTGCAGCTCTGACTTCTACGATACAATCTGCGGTGGAATTGCCCCAATCCGCAAACGCTTCCGCCGCCGCGCGGCGTACAGGATCGGGATTACGGAATTTTTCCACCTGGCTCCAGCTTGTCCCGCCTGCGCCAGCGACATCAATAAAAGCTGCCCCCGCATCATACAGTCTCGAAGCCGTCTCGCCATCAATGCCCCAGCCTACTTCCTTGACTCCTACAGGCACTGAAAGCTGACGGCACAGCTCCTCAATACGCCCAAGCAGGCCGCTAAAATCCAAATTCCCTTCGGGTTGGAAAATCTCCTGCAATCCGTTCAAATGCAGCACCAACATGTCAGCTCCGGCAATTTCCACGGCACGCCGACAATCGTCCACACCAAATCCGTAGTTCAGCTGCACTGCCCCCAGATTGGCCAAAATCGGTATGCTGGGTGCCAGACGGCGAACCGCAAAGGTTGAAGCCAGTTCCTCCCTTTCCACCGCAGCCCGTACCGAGCCGACTCCCAATGCCCAACCACGCTTCTCAGCTGTCTCTGCCAATCGCTCATTGATCGCTCCCGTCTCGGCGCTGCCGCCTGTCATGGAGCTTATGAGCAGCGGTGTGCGCACCGTGCGCCCCAGAAAGGCAGCATCCAGACGCACCTCGTCAAAATGCAGATCAGGCAATGCGCTGTGTTTAAAGGCATACCGCTCCAGCCCACTGGTGATGCCTTGCCCCGCCACATCTTCTTGCAGACAAAGGCGGACGTGCTCAATCTTCCGTTCACCTGTCCGCGCAGCAGGCAACAAAGAGCCCGTTCTGCCGGAACCGTCAGGTGATTCTTTTTTATGTTCTGCATTGCTCATCTATGTTTCACCTCATCCAAGTCGCTCTGTTTAGTTTGTTTCGAGTTCGAGAAGCACAAATAAGACCGTTCCCGAACACGGTTACCGATCTGTTTATCGTCTCCTGTATCAATGTCTTTAAAAGCGGCAATTTAAGATACCTTCATTGTATCATGGATGGAAAAATATATACATCGCACATCGTAAAAACCGCCCCCTTTGAAGAAGAGGCTGCTTTTATTATCTTAATCTATTTGCGTCCACCTCAATTCATCCCTCCAGCGAGTCAGGTGCAGACGCAATGTTTTCTTGTTGTTCCTTTGTATGCCCTTGGCCAAGCTTAAACACCAAAATACCACCGATAATAACCAGCACCCCGATCAGCTTGTTAAAGGTGAACGGAATCTTTTCCAGTCCCAGCCAGCCTAACGAATCCCACAACAGAGCGGTACCTAATTGTGCAATTAATACAACCGAAATCGCATAGGTTGGAGCAAGCCGCTTCATGCCTTGTACCAGACAGAACACAACGCCGACACCAATCATTCCACTGAACCAGTACCACAACTGCATATGCTGCAAAGTAAATGTATTTTTTCCTTCAAAGATAAGACTTCCGAGCAAAGAGGCCAGAAAGCCTGTTCCCAGCACCAAGGTGGTTGTAGCCCATGAACCCGTTCGTTCATTCACTTTATTATTAAATATTGTTTGCAGACTGACCAAAGCACCCGCAATTACCGCCAGTATAATCCCTAATACCATAATTTCAGCTCTCCCCTAGTAATCCTTCGATTTTATAATGATTCGTAAATATTATGTCCTGCCAGTTCACTTAAATCTTGTTTGTCCCGAATGACAATGTAGCCTTTTGTCCGCTCAACCCATCCATCCTCAATCATCTTGCGTATGACGCGATTAAGATGCCTATAGCTGGTTCCAATCAGATTCGCTACATCTACCAGACTGGATACCCGTAATTCTTCATGAAAGACTGAATCGGATTCGTCAAAAGAAACGGATAGCAGGTAGCTCGCCAGTCTGACCTCCACAGGATACATGAGATTAAAGTTGGAAAAGTCGGAGTCCAGGCAAAACTTTCGTGTGACCACATCCAGTAAAAATTGCAGTAAAGGAGCATAGTCTCTTCCGTATTTATGCATCCATTGATGGTGGATACCAATCACATAGATGGGAGACACCGCCTCTACCGTGTTGATGACTTGACTACTGCGAATATATTCAACATCTCCAATAACCTCGATCGGTTTTTTGAAGCAGAGAATCAGTGTCTTGCCTTCTGTAGAGCTGGTATAAATCTTGACCTTACCCTGCACCAATATGTACAGATACTCAATAGTATCCCCCTGCATACAGAGCTTTTCCCCTTGTTCCAAACGATGCAACGATAAATGAGGACGCAGTGGCTCATAGAGTATGGATTCCAATTGATGGAGTTGCAAAAAATGATGCAGTTGCTCTTGGTCCTGAATTTCTCTCATTGCTAAGCTCACCTTCAATTTCTACGTTCTGGACTTATTCAACGAATGAAGTAAATAGTTAGAGCTTCAAAATAATCACACCCGCAATCATCATCCCAATGCCTATAAATTGGGGCAGCTTCATCTTTTGCTTCATTAGACCGAACCATCCCCTGATATCTACCAGGAAGGTTAAACACAACTGGGAAATCAACAAAGCCGAAATCGTGAACGTTACCCCGATATGTTGAATAGCCGTAACTTCACTGAATATAATAATAGCTGCAAACGCACCGCCCCAAAGATACATCGGCTTTACCTGTCTCATTTCAGCCACACGGCCGTCCCGTGTGACCATCCAGACCAAGGCTGCCAAAATAAAGCCTGTTAATTGAGTAACCGTAGCTGCCTGCCATGTACCGATATCATGACTAATTCGTGTATTCGCTACCCCTTGCAGCGTAATGCACGCGCCTCCTAGAAAAGCAAACAAAATTCCTTTCATCAATCGTTATTCTCCCCGTGTAAATGACGTTTTTATATATTAAATTATAGGGCAGACTTCCTATAAAGGACATATGTCCTTTATCATTTCATTTCAATTCGTTCCCGCATCCGCTTCAATTCTGTGGACTTGCGTTAATAACTAGACAGTGTTCAATCATAATCATAATTTGCATGTTCTGACACGATGGAATGGAATGCAAGATTTAATGGAGGAGTTGACCGCTGCATGGATAAACAGAAAACAAAATCCGACCAAAAAAGCCGTATTGTAAAAATCAGCATTCTGCTGCTTATCCTGTGGCTGATTGCCGTAATGATCTATCAGACCCACAAGCCGTTGCCCCCTCTCGTGTCTTATGAATCTCGGGAATATTCAACCAACGAGATAAACTTCTGGACGGATTTGACCTATCGTAGCAAGGACGGAAACACAACGCAGCATGAAGGGCAGATTTTGAACCGTATGTTCAAAATCATTGATAATGCCCAGCAATTTATTGTCATCGACCTGTTTCTGTTCAACGATTACAAACATAAAGGCCAGCGCTTCCCCGAAGTAAGCGCACGAATGGCCGATCTTTTGATTGCCAAAAAGAAGGCTCACCCGGATATGCCTATCTTTTTCATTACGGATGAAGTCAATACCAACTACAATTCATCTCCCAATCCTTTGCTGGAGAATATGAAACGAGCAGGAATTCAGGTTGTGTTGACCGATGTAGACCCGCTCCGGGACTCCACGCCCGTTTATTCTGCGGTGTGGCGCACCTTTTTCCAATGGTTCGGACAGCAGGGCACAGGCTGGATTCCCAACCTGATGGCCAGTGACGGACCTGACGTTACAGCACGCTCCTATCTCAAGCTGTTAAATGTCAAGGCCAATCACCGAAAATTGGTTGCCAGTGAACAGACAGCTCTCATTTCTACAGGCAACGTTCACGATGCCAGTGCATATCACTCCAACGTGGCACTGGAGGTGAAGGGTCCCATCATCGGGGACATTTTACAGACGGAGCAGGCGGTGCTGGACTTCTCGGGCGGCGGTAAGCTTCCTGCCTATAACCCACAGACGAAAGCCTCCACTTCATCAGGTCAAGACAGCTACCGGATCAAATATCTAACCGAAGGCAAAGTATACAGCTCGGTTTTGGATGGTATTGGGCAGACGAGGAAAGGGGACAGCATTCATATGGGGATGTTCTATTTGGCTGACCGCAAGGTGTTGAACAGCCTGCTGGACGCCTCCGCACGCGGTGTGAGCATTCAATTGCTGCTGGACCCCAATCAAAATGCGTTTGGCCAAGAAAAAAAAGGCATTCCCAATCGTCCGGTTGCCCAGGAGCTGTCCCAAAAGTCGAAAGGAACCATTCAAATTCGCTGGTATAATACGACCCACGAGCAATACCATACCAAAATGATTTACATTGCCAAAGCACAAGGGGATCATATTATTTTAGCTGGCTCTACGAATTTGACTCCGCGCAATTTGGATGATCTGAATTTGGAAAATGAATTGTGGGTGGCCGCTCCGGCGGACAGCAAGCTGACCCGGCAGGTTACGGCCTATTTTGATAAGCTATGGAATAATCAAGGGGCGGCATATAGTCTGGATCTGGCAGCTTACGAGGATCATTCAACGTTTTGGAAGGATATCCTATACCGTCTGCAGGATATTTTGGGCTTTACCACATTTTAAAAATAGGGCCATCCTGTAACGGCTTGAGGCTCGCCCTACAAGAGTGGTGAAAGCAAGCGCGCAAGTGATTCCATCAAGCGTTTGAACAGACGCTTTTTCATAAATTCCTCGCGCACGATTAGACTGGCTGACTGCAAGTCCCGTTCGTAATCTTTCACCATCTGCTGTACACTGTGCGTTTGAATCAACAGGGCGTTTACTTCAAAGTTCAAATGGAAGCTGCGCATATCCATATTAGCTGTTCCGATGGTCGCAACCTCTCCGTCAATAATGAGCAGCTTGGAGTGAAGAAACCCTTTTTCATATTCATATACCTTAACCCCGACCTCCAGCAACGATTGGAAGTACGAATGGGACGCGAGAAACGGCAGCCATTTATCCGGTTTCGCAGGAAACAGAATACGCACATCCAGGCCAGATAGAGCAGCCATCCGCAGAGCAGTCAGAATATCCTCGTCCGGAATGAAATAAGGAGTGGCGAGCCAAACCGACTTACGGGCAGACGTGATCATGGAGAAAAACAGATTTTTGAGCGTTCTCCGCTCATTATCCGGGCCACTGGCAATAATCTGCACTCCCCCGTCTGTAATCGGTTCAATATTGGGAGACAGATATTCCTTATCCAACACCGATTCGCCCGTCATATGAAGCCAGTCCTGTAAAAATATAAGTTGCAGCGTCCGCACAGCCTCACCCTTCACAATCATGTGCGTGTCACGCCAAAAGCCATAGGCTTTATTGCGACTAAGATACTCATCCCCTACATTCAGACCGCCAATCAATCCAATACTGCCGTCAATGACCACGATTTTACGGTGATTGCGGTAATTGACCCGGCTGGAGAAGAACAAAATCCGTGCGCCGCCGTATGCAACGACCTCGACTCCTGCATCTCTCATCTCCTTCAAAAATGCCTTCGGCAGCTGAATGCTGCCCACCGCATCGTACATAAACCGGACCTTGACGCCTGCTTTGGCTTTTTCGATCAAAATTTTCTGAATGCTGGTACCGATATCATCCGACCGGAAAATGTAATATTCCATATGGATATGATGCTGCGCCTTACGCAGCTCTTCCAGCAAAGTAGAAAAGGTCTCATCTCCATTGTTCAGAATTTGAGTTTCCGTTGCAAAATAAATCGGGGAACGGGCCAGTCTGCGAGCCAAACGCATCAGTTGCTGCTGCTCATCTGTAAAGCAGGTCAGATCGCGTTTGACATGCATGGCATCCTTTTCAATCCGTTCATAAGCCTGTTGGTCACGCAATGCCTTTTTGTCATACTTGCGGCGTTTGAACACATTTTGCCCAAACAAAAAATAAAGAGGAAGTCCAACAACTGGCAGCAAAGCCAGCAGTAAAATCCAGGACATCGTGGTGGAAGGATTACGATTTTCCGAAAAAATAATCAGACTAATGGAGATAACCGTCAGGGTAGAAAAGATACTGATGACGGTCCCTTCATTTGTGCCGATGTAATTAAACAATCCAAAATAATAAATAATAAACACCAGAGCCGCGATCAACACGGCCAGCAAACTTCGCCTCATAACCAACCTCACTTCCAAGTGGACTGCATTTGACAGGTATTCTTCATTATATTGTACATGAGCCCCTTATTTCTTCCCACTTTTTTATTAAAAATGATGATAAAAATGAATGCAAAATCCTTACAAATGAAAGGATACAGGATTGACACTTATTTTTTTTTGTGCAAGAATAAACTAACGAACGTTAGGTAGGTGAAAATAATGGGAATGGAAGACATTCGAAAAGCTGCTCTTTTCCATTTTGCCACCATTGGGTATGAGGGAGCATCCTTGAGCAATATTGCCGGTGAGGTCGGTATTCGAAAACCGTCTATATATGCGCATTTTCAAGGCAAGGAGGATCTGTTTCTACAGGTGGCGAGATACGCTTTTCAAGAGCAGAACTTACGTATTTTCGAATACTTTACGGAACGCAGAGATCAGCCGCTGGAGCATACACTGCATGACTTCCTGTTTTGGATGGGACAGGAATATGAGAACAACAACACCGCCAAGTTTATGATTCGCTTTTCCTTCTTTCCGCCTGTGTCTTTGTATAACGAGGTTCTGGATATTGTTAATCCTTTTCTGGACAAAATGGAACGAAAATTGACTCGCCACATCCGGAATGCGCGGGATCGGGAACCCTTTGGACATATGGAGCCAGTGGATGTGGCTTTAGCCTACATGACATTGGTGGACGGAATCATGGTGGAGCTGCTGTACAGTGGAAGCATCAACTACCACCGGAGACTGAACGCTGCGTGGCCTATTTTTTGGCGTGGGATTACGTTAATTCCACCTCATGAAGCATGAAGAAGCAGAGAGGAGAACGTTCATCATGAACCGCAGTTGGATTTATGTATTTGTAGGGGGCCTGATTGAGGTCGTATGGGTATCAGGCTTGAAGCACGCTGATTCTGTACTCGCCTGGATTATAACCGTGCTGGCTATCGCAGCCAGCTTTTACTTGATTTTAAAGGCAGCCAGCCGTTTGCCTGTTGGTACGGTGTATGCTGTATTCACCGGACTGGGTACAGGTGGCACCGTTGTAAGTGAAATGCTGATATTCGGGGAACCGTTTCAATGGTCCAAAACACTGCTAATCGCACTTTTGCTGGCAGGCGTAATTGGCCTAAAACTAGTGACTGACCGTGGTTCTGAGGAAGGAAGTGACGCATAATGGCTTGGCTTGCATTGGTTATGGCAGGATGTTCGGAAGTATTCGGAGTCATCGGTATGAAGGGAATTGCGGTTGGAAAAGACTGGAAGTCTTTAATACTTATGGTCTTATCCTTTGTTCTCAGCTTCTCGTTACTCAGCTATGCAATGAAGAGTCTACCTATGGGAACCTCTTATGCGGTATGGACAGGTATCGGAACGGTAGGCAGCACGATTGTAGGCATGTTTTTGTACGGTGAGCAAAAAAGCGTACTACGCGTCCTGTTCATCGCCATGATTCTTGCCGCAGCTCTGGGATTAAAGCTGATTTCCTAAAGGAGTGATGTTTTGTGATTACGACCGTAACGCTTAACGCGGCTGTAGACAAAATCTACACGGTTGCAGGCTTCGGCTTGAATGCCGTCCACCGCATCGAAGGTGGTCTGACGGTTCCGGGCGGCAAGGGCGTGAATGCCGCCCGCGTCATTCGCACCCTTGGCGAGCCTGTACGGGCGACCGGATTTGTCGCCGGACATACCGGACGGCTGCTCATCGACGGGTTGAGCGCGGAAGGCGTGAGCGCCGATTTCATCGAAGCCGCAGACGGGGAAACCCGTCTCGCTATTACCGTGCTCGACCCGTCCACGCACACGCAGACCGAGCTGATTGAGAGCGGCCCGACCATCGGGCCGCTGGAGCTGGCCGCGCTGCGGCGTAAAATCACGGCCCTTGCCGCCGACTCGGCTTGGGTCGTATTCTCGGGCAGCCTGCCCCCCGGCTGCCCGCCAGATCTATACGCCGAGCTGTGCACGCTGGCGAAGGCGAGCGGCGCGCGGGTGGCGCTGGACGCAAGCGGCGAAGCGCTGCGCTTGGGGCTGCGCGGAAAGCCTGACCTCGTGAAGCCTAACGAGGTCGAGGCCGCCCACTTCGCTGGCATCGACGCCGCTCGCCCGGATGCCGCTGAAGCGGCGGCAGCGGAGCTGCTTGAGGCCGGGGCGCAGCTGGCCGTCATTTCGCTCGGCGCACGCGGGGCGCTCGCGGTAACTCGCGATGCACGCTACCGCGTGAGCCTGCCGCACGCGGACATTGTCAGCGCGCTCGGCAGCGGTGACGCCATGGTCGCCGGGCTGGTCACCGGCGCGGCAGCGGGGCTGGAGCTCCCTGCCATACTAAGGCAGGGAGCGGCCTGCGGTACGGCGGCAGCCTTGCACGCCATGGCCGGCAAGATTGAGCTCCAGGATGTAAAGCATCTGGAGCAGGGCATTTCGGTGACGCTATTGTAATCAGCGTCACTTTTTTTATTCCATTTAACTTGTTTAATGCAACGAATATACTTTGTTTCTAAGGATGTAATTTTATAACTTATTTTACAATAAAACCCCGTTTTCGAGTATATTTTTCATACAAATGTGTGACTTCGAAGGACCCAGTTTGACCAGTGAATCTTGAAACGCTGCAATTTCCTCTATCGTCGCGGTTTGTATCTTGATGAGATAATTAAACTCCCCACTGATCCGAAATAAATCGGTAACCTCCTTCGCCTCTTCACAAAAATCGACCAACTCCTGGCAATGCTCCGTCTTTATTAAAATAAAGTGGTTGTCCCTCGAGTCAGTTCCCGTAAATTAAATACAGCACTTATACCCCGAGATGACCCCTTTCTCCTCAAGCTTGACCATTCTTTATTTAACGGACGGTTGAGACATGGAAATTTCCTTACTGATCTGGGAAATAGAAATCCGTGCTTCATACTGAAGTAACTGCATTATTTTGTGGTCTATATCATCTATATGATGCTGCATATCAAGCACCTCCTGATTTGATTTTAGAAAATTAATATTTTTCATCCCGATTATCTTTTATTTAATAACTAATATAGTAAAAAGATCTTATTTTAAGTAAATATGCACCTAATAATTATTCATATAATAAGGTTTACTTAATATAAGGAGGATCTGAAATGAGTGTACAGGGATTAGCTCATGTGGCCATCCGAGCCCTGTGGATGAAATATATCAAAAAGCCCTTGCCCACGGAGCAAGAACCTTTGTCGAACCCAATCAGCTTAAACTTGGCGAACCTCCTCTAGTTGTAACAAATGCATTAGTCCACGCAGCTATTCAAAAGATCCACTTCCCGGGGAAGCGAATCTTTTTATATCCCATTATCTTCCATCTCAATTCTTATGGAGTTAAACTACTCCTAAATAAGTCCGATATATTGATTATCGCTTATTTAAAGGAGTAGATTATCATCTCAGTTGATTTTAATGTGTATTGGTTTCATTTTAGCTCCGAGCTCCTGATGCCGTTGTTCAGCCTGATCGGACTGCTGCTCATCTATTTTGGATTCAGAACGATCCGTCGCCATCGTTATCGTAAACGCCACTGGGTCCGTACTAAAGGGCAAATCGTTGATGCGCATATCGAAGTAGACATTGATGTCGTTCCCTTTGACCGTGATGACCCGGTAGATACCAGCTACACCCGTCGATTAAGGGTACGCTTCTATACAGCTTCAGGTGAAGCCATAGAATTCTGGAATCCGTATAGCACCAATCTAAGCCTCAACCGGGTTGGCAGCCAGATTAATGTATTATAAAATCCGGCCAACCCACGGGACGCACGAATTGCTGGCGGTGTAAATGGTGCAGGCTGTCTGGCCTTTATGTTGTTTTTGATCGGTGTCCCCTTTGTTTTGAGCGGGATATTCGCTTTATTAAAGTTGTTCTTCTAACAAGGTTTGGATCACATACTGGTGATAAAATTGATAGCCATATAAATAGCCAGACCTAAAATAATCAGTGCCGATATTTTATTGAGCATTGTGCCGAACCTTGCTCCTGAACCCATACGTCCTACGAGACGCCCAGCCATTGCCAGACCGATAAACCATATCCACGATACTGACACGGCGGCCAGGCCGAAGGCCCAGCGTTCCCCGCCGTCATATTGGAGAGAGCTGGTTCCAATTACACCAACCGTGTCGAGTATGGCATGCGGATTCAGTAAGGATACCGAAGCGGCAAAAATCACCTGCCGTTTTGGAAGCATCGGCTGACTTTCTCCCGAGGAAGCTGCCTTCGATCTCCAAAGAGTCCAGGCCATATATAACAAAAACAAACAGCCTGCGGCATAGAGCACATTCGTGAGCCATAGAAACCGCTGCAAAACAAGGGATACGCCCCCAACCGCAAGCGTGATCAGGATGGTGTCACAGACACCTGCTGTAATGACGGCAGGCAGTGCATTGCGAAACCTCGACTGTGACGCTCCCTGATTAAACACAAATACATTTTGCACTCCCAAAGGCAAAATCAATCCCAGAGCCAATAAAACGGCATGGATAATAGCTCCCAGCATGTTATGTACTCCCTCCCAAATCGTTACACATCTTCTCTCTCATCTTCTCTCTCATCTTCTGCTATTCCCTTCCTGTCCTTGGTAAGATCATTGTTCTAGATCTCCTCATTCATCCGGGTTCTCTCTATTCTCTGTTTTTGCATGGTCGGTACGTCTTGTATACACTCCAATTGTTTCACGATAAGCTGGTAGTCCTGTGGATAGTTCATGTTGAACACAGCTTGCTTCCACATGTCCAAGCTCGCACCCGGCCATTCGCCAGCTGTCTCATAACGGACGTTCAGGGAATTCAGCCAGTCGATCAGACGTAGACGACCACTACGCAGACATTGCTCAGCAGATGGCAGCACACTTCGATGATATAAGCCTAGCAACGGATGTATACGTCCCTCCACAGTAGGGATCACCGCCTGTAATGCTGGTTCTGTTGGCTGGGGCAACAAGCAATCTCCGGCCAAAGATCCTTGCTCTCCTTGCACTTGCTGCTTCCTTTGTTCATTGGTTGTCTCCTTCGCCGCTGCCCCGTTCGTAGTGTGAGCCAGTAAAGCACGCAATATCTCTGGCTGCACAAAGGGCATATCACAAGCTACTACGATTCCCCATTCCGTTGTGGAAGCAGAAAGCCCTGCATGAATGCCGCTCAAAGGACCCAAGCCGGGGTATAAATCTGCCATCGTTTCCAGCCCAAGTCCACTATACTGTTGTATATCCCGAGTCACTACAATAACCCGTCCCGCAACTTTCCCTAGCACAGCAGCTATTCTCTCCAGTACCGTAACTCCTCCAAGCTGGAGCAGCGCTTTGTCCTGTCCCATTCTGCTAGAGCGTCCGCCTGCCACGATAATCCCAGTCACCTCAAGCATCACCATCGCACCTCCTTTTTCCTAGAAAAAATCTATCATTAAATAGCGATAGCTCTAATAATAGCATCTATTATAAAGCATAAAAAATGGCGATCCACACGGAACGCCAAAAAAGAGTACTTATTCGTCTTTATTCAGAAAAAAATAACCCTAAATTCCCCTGATTATGGATTATGTATCGGCTATTCTATGTATAAACTTTAGGTCTTAAGAACCTATTAATAAATAAAGATTTTGTAACCACTAAGGCATCTGCTTAAATCAACCATATATAGACTCAAATGCTGTAGTTCGTCTACATGTTGCCCCTACGAGCAGTAAAAATAAAAACCAGCAAAATAAGCAATATTTATAAAGTTTGCTTAAGCCATTACCAAATAAGTATCCTCAAATAAATATTACATAATTGTTAATTTATTGGTTTGTTAACCCTTTCAACACATGATACATTGGAATAAAGAACCTCCCCACAGATCGGCATCGATGCGCAGTTCTCTATCGGGCTAAGAAAGGAATGGCTTGTCTTGCAAAAGAGAGAAATTCAAGAGAGTTCTCTATATTCCCTAAAGCTATATAATTTTTTTCTATATGGAGCCATGGTCATTTTCTCCAGCTTCTTCCCATTGTATTTGCAAGATATCGGCATGGACAAGCTTGAGATCGGGAGCCTGATGGCCATCGGACCTTTTGTATCCGTATTCGCGAACCCTTTCTGGGGATATACAAGCGACCGGAGCCGCAATCTTCGTCGTATTCTGCTATTTATGATTATAGGTACATTGTTATTGCTGCAAGCTTTATTTCATGTCCATACGTATGTCATGATTTATGTGTCGATGATCGGCTTTTATTTTTTCCAAAGCCCTCTATTCGCCCAGAGCAACTGTCTTATTCTCAGCTACATTGAGGGCACGGATCGGAAATTCGGTTCGTTTCGCATATGGGGCTCCTTCGGCTGGGCAGTGACTGCGGCAGTTGCTGGCATACTCATTGACCAAACGGGAATATCCAGCATATCCACCATCTTCACGGTACTGCTTCTGGCTGCACTGATCTGCACCTTAACGATCCCACCACTGAAAAGCACGGTGGAGACGGCAGCCATTCATTTGCGTGGCTTTGGCAGCATTTTAATGAACGGTTACTTTATATCCTTTATTTTATTGGGTATCCTTGTATCCATCCCGAATTCAATCAACAGCGCCTTTATGTCCCTGTACATCACCGAGCTGGGCGGTTCCAAGCTGATGCTTGGCTTTGCCGTCTTTATGTCATCGGTATTCGAAATTATTGTCTTTTTGCTGTTTGATCGCTTTTTGAAGAAAAAAATGACCGTGATGATCGGCTGTCTGACTCTCGTCAGCTTGCTATTTGCCCTACGTTGGGAACTGATGGCCCTGGCCACAGACCCGATTCAGATCGTATTCATTCAGGCACTTCATTGCATTACCTTTGGTGGCTATTTTTATGTAGGTACTCAATTAACCGTCCTGTTCACCCCTACTGCTTACCGTTCCTCCGGGCAGGCTGTATATACTTTGACCTGGAGTGGCATTTCCGGCATCGTTGCAGGTTTCGCGGGGGGCTGGCTGTTCCAGAACTTCGGTGGCGAGATGATGTACAACGTAGGGGTCTTCTTTGCCCTGCTTGGCTCTGTGGGATTCGCCATCATGTGGTATATGCTGTACAAGAACGGCTACCAGCCTTGCCATGCAGGCGAGCATAAACGAATAAAAGAGGCCCCATAACACCATAAAAATGCGGCATCCTATCGTCAAGGAAGCACTTATCAAAAAAGAGCAAGTAAACGTAAAATAAAGGAGTCTGCCCGCGGGCAGACTCCTTTATTTACTTGGTAGCACGAAGCTGCCTTTGATCCACTTTTTCCAAGCACCTATTGCTTAGGCAATTGGAAAGAGCTTTTCAGCGATACAACACGGTTAAATACAGGCTCGCCCGGCTTGGACAGCTTCGGATCGACACTGAAATAACCATGACGGAAAAATTGGAACTTGTCCTGTGCTTGAGCCTCTTTCATGTTCGGCTCCACATAGCCATGAGCAATTTCCAAAGAGTTCGGATTCAATTGATCAAGGAATGTTTTTTCCGATCCGTCCTCTTCAACCGATTCAGGTTCCTCTGCATTAATCAAAGGCTCATACAAACGGAATTCGGCCGGAACTGCCTGAGTAGCCTCTACCCAGTGGATCGTACCCTTCACTTTACGTCCGGTAAAGCCTGATCCACTCTTCGTTTCTACATCATAAGTACAGTGAATTTCCGTTACATTTCCGTCTGCATCCTTAATCACATCGTTGCATTTAATGAAGTAGGCATGTTTGAGACGTACTTCATTACCAGGGAACAAACGGAAGTATTTGCTCGGTGGATTTTCCATAAAATCCTCACGCTCAATGAAAATTTCACGAGAGAACGGAATTTGGCGTGTGCCAAGCTCCGGATTTTCTGTGTTGTTTTCCGCCTCCAGCATTTCAACCTGTCCCTCAGGATAGTTGGTGATAACCACCTTTAACGGATCAATGACTGCCATGGTACGAGGTGCCTTGAGCTTCAAGTCCTCACGTGCAAAATGCTCCAGCACCTGCAAATCGATGACTCCATAGGCTTTGGAGATGCCTGTCTCGTAAACGAAATTGCGGATGGCCTCCGGCGTATAGCCACGACGACGCAAGCCGGAAATCGTCGGCATACGTGGATCATCCCAGCCATCTACATGCTTCTCATCTACCAGAAGCTTCAGCTTGCGTTTGCTCGTTACCGTTTGAGCCAGATTCAGCCGTCCGAATTCATATTGATGAGGTACCTTTTCCATTTCACATTCAGCTACAACCCAGTCATACAGTGGACGTTGATCCTCAAACTCCAGCGAACAGAGCGAGTGGGTCACGCCCTCAATAGCATCCTCCAGCGGATGCGCATAGGAATACATCGGGTAGATGCACCATGTGTCACCTGTATTGTGGTGTGGTGTGTGCGAAATGCGGTAAATAACCGGATCACGCAAATTGATGTTCGGCGAAGCCATATCAATCTTGGCGCGCAGCACTTTTTCACCGTTCTGATATTTACCCGCACGCATCTCTTCAAACAGCTTTAGATTCTCTTCGATGCTGCGATCACGATAAGGGCTATTTTGTCCAGGCTCAGTCAGCGTGCCACGAGTTTCGCGGATTTGGTCCGCGCTTTGGTCATCCACATAGGCCTTCCCTTTTTGGATCAACAAAATGGCACGTTTGTACATTTCATCAAAATAATTGGAGGCAAAATGTTTTTCTTCCCATTCATAGCCGAGCCACTTCACGTCCTCTTGAATGGAGTTCACGTATTCCGTATCTTCCTTCGCCGGGTTGGTATCGTCAAAACGCAGGTTCGTGCGTCCTCCGAATTCATCTCCCAGTGAGAAATTGATCCAGATGGCTTTGGCATGTCCAATGTGCAAATATCCGTTTGGTTCAGGCGGAAAGCGTGTAACAACCTCCTTTACCTTACCCGTTCGTAGGTCTTCCTCAATGACACTTTTAATAAAATTGGGGGGAGTGATCGGCTTCTCCACGCTAATCAACCTTTCTTCCGTATAATCTGTGCAAAACCTGTTCCCTTAAATATACCCTTTCACAACGCATAACTCAATAAAATGAAAATCCATAAGCTCTCTACAGCAAAAAAAGGTGCAAGTTATGAAAAAGAGTTAACATTTTCGGTAACTAAATTCGTTATAGTGTATATATCTTTTATTTTGCCCGGAAAAGGAGATCCACCTGTGCTCAAGCTGCTCATCGTAATCCTGCTGTCTATGCTGTTGTCCTCTTCCGTGATGACACCCGTCCATCCTTCATCAAGTCCGATGACCCGGCCTGTACAATCTCGTCCGCTGGCCGTCGCCCCAGAGGACCCATCCGTCAATTTATACGCTGTGAATCCATCTCAGGGACTGTTCCGTTCAGCCGTGCTGGAAAGCGGTCAGCAGCACCGCACATTTGGGTGGTCAGGCTCGGCAGATATCTCCACCGCGCCACAGTTATATTACAAAGATGTAAACGGGGATGGTGTCCGTGAAGCCGTCGTAATCATTACACGTGCCTCGGGAACGGGTGTCGAATTGCAGGAACTGCACATCGTTGACGCACAGACGATGGAAGAGTACGCGGTCGAATCAGCGGCAGACGCCGTTTCCCGGCGTGTACAGAGTCTTGTAGAGCTGCGTGACCGCAGCCAGCAGGTGCATATCGCAGTCACGATTGACGGCGCCACTACACACACGATGGATGCAAAAGCATCAGCTTTTTACGATGATCCTGCCCAATTTACGAAGCAGCTCGATTTCAGCTCTGTCGTGATGTACGATGCCGAACAGACCTCTGTAAGAGCCACCGTATCAGGCAGTGTATCGCCAAGCGAATTTGTAGGAGATTTGAAGCTAAAGTATGTATACGAGCATGGGCGGTTCCAGGTAGGACCTATAGAATTTGAAGCTTCCTCTCCGTTTTGACGACTCTCGCAGAATAAGGTAGCATGGGATTAAATGCTAGACTGGCTGTTTAGCGATTTTCCGAGTGAAAGAGGGGATCAATCATGTTTACATACGCATTGGACGAACGCACAGTCCTTCGGCCGCTCACCAAGGAGCATGTGCAGCCTCTGTTTGAGCTGATCGAAATGTCCCGTGACCGCTTGCGTCAATGGCTTCCATGGGTAGACTCTACCACGGAAATCAGCCATACAGAGCAGTTCGTACAGAGCGCCCTGAAACAAGCCGCAGAGAATGGCAGCCTGACCGCCGGAATCTGGATGGATAACGAGCTTGCTGGCATTATCAGCTACCACGAGATTAATTGGACTCACCGTTCAGTCAGTATTGGATACTGGCTTGGACACGGTTACGAAGGACAAGGTCTCATGACCAGCGCCTGCCGCGTATTCGTCGAATATGCGTTAATGGAGCTGGATTTACATCGGGTCGAAATCCGTTGCGCAACTACGAACCGCCGCAGTCGCGGTATCCCGGAGCGTATGGGCTTTGTGCTCGAAGGCATTATACGCGAAGCAGAGCTGCTGCCCGATGGCTATATGAACCACGCAGTGTACGGTATGCTCCAAAAGGAATGGAAGCAGCTTCGGTAACCATGCAACATCAAACAACGCCGCAGTCCATAGGGTCTGCGGCGCTGTTTATTATGAGCCGGACATTAATAAGAATGCTGCTGTCTGCGGCCTCCGGCCTATTTTAAGAAATAGGCCATTAGCACATCATCCACAAATTGGCCTGCGATGTAAAATTCCTCATGCAAACGTCCTTCGATCGTAAATCCGCATTTTTCATAAAACATAAGGGCTTCCGTGTTACAGGACAGTACCCGCAAGCTTAATTTGCGTATGCCCTCAGCGGCTGCAATGTCCTTCATGGAGTTCATAAGAGCCGTCCCGATACCTTTGCGATGATAATAGGGATGTACGGCTATATTGATTTCCAACACGTGACAATTACTGGCCAACAGCGTTGGAGGACGAAATCCGATATACCCGCAGAGCACTTCCTCCTCGATGGCAACCAGTTGGGAGCCTGGAGGCGAATTGCGTAGAAACTCCCCGCGCGACTTCCATGACAGCGAAGCAGGGGCAGTTCGCTCATTCCATACCAATTCATCCAGCGCAATCAGATCAGGAGCATCCTTCATCTTCGAATGACGTATCGTCAGGGTTTGACTTGTAAACAATTCCTTTCAATCCTTCCTGTGAAGGCTTTCCTGAAGCAATAACTGTAGCCATCCGCACTTATTGTACCATAATCACGGCTCATTACTGAACTTTTATTGGGACTTAAGAACTGGTAGCATCTGCCTTGCTAGTAGCTTCGAAAGCATCTAGATCATGCCGAAAACGGTTTAACCAGCTATGCAGAACAAAAAATAGAATCGACAGCACCGCTACCCCCAATGCCAGCCAAACCGCGGGCGGTAAACCGCCACCATCGTACAACTTCCCCATAATATAAGGCCCCATCACCCGTCCGGCTGCGCCAATGCCCCCCACAAGTCCAATGTAAAAGGGCGCTCCTCGCCCCCCGTGATCAGACAGAAATGCCGGAACCGCTGGTGCAATCAGCTTTTCTCCCAGCGTAGCCAAAACCATAGCGAATACCATCCCCGTATAGTTCTGTGTACCCAGTATAACGATATAAGCTGCCAGGTAAAATCCTCCGGCCCATGTCATTTGGGCTGAAGCATGCCGGGCGTACAGACGTTTAATCCAAAAAATAATCGGCTGTGCTGCGAAAATAAGAATACCATTCAACGTCCACAGGAGCCCGTACATCGTTTTAGGCAAGCCCTGCTCGATAATAAATGGAGATACTCCCGTATTCCAGATCGAATTGCCAAACCATAAAAAAAGCGACCCTAAGCCTACAAAAAGATACAGCCTGGTATCACGAAACAGCAGCCGCGCTGGTATATCTTCTTTTTTCTTCATAGACTTGCTGAGATGCACTTCCCCTTCTTCCCGATCCACCCTGCTAAGATAGGACCAGAAAAATCCGGCAAATATTGCAGAGGTTACCCGTTCATCACAAAGCTGAGCTGATAGGAAAGATCCGCCAGAACGCCGCTCAAGCCCGTTCCCAGTGCCACCCCGATATTATTGGCGACATAAATAATATTAAACAGCTCGCCACGGCGGTCAGCAAAGCGAGAACCTACAAAGGCTTGAATCGCAGGCACAGATACCACATTAAAAAAGCCGATAAAGCCCATCATGATGACAAACGCAATCCAATGGCCGCTGGTAAAAGGGAGCGCGAGAAGTCCCAGCGCGTTCATAGCCAGTGAACCGACAATCAGCTTTTTGGCTCCAATACGATGATAAAGAGCTCCTCCTAGTACCTGACCAAAAATCCCGCCCAGAGATTGCACTAAAATTGCAATCCCCGCATCTCTCATACTGCGGTTCAGCTCGTCAAACACATACATACTGACCAGCGGCCACATCAGGGAGCTTCCGGCGGAATTAATCAGCTGGCGAAGAGAAACACTTTAACTTCTTTTGGATAAGACTCCAACCATTTCATATCTTTTGTTTCTCCTTTAGTATGTGACGCCATAAAAGGCATAAGCTCATTGGCGCTTCACATTCACCACCGTTGAAAAGAAAGTGGCCCCCTGCCCCATATCCGACAGCCGATCAGAGGTTAACGCATTGGCACGCTGTCTGCGCCCCTTGTCTTCCCACCATAGCCCTTGGCTAATCACGGTACCGGGCAGCATCAGGTCCGTAACTTTGGCTTTCAGCTCATACGTTCCCCGATCATTCCATACGGTAACCAGATCCCCATCCACGATGTCTCTTGTCTGAGCATCCTCCGGGTGAATTTGTAGCAAAGGCTCCCGCTCCAATCGCTGATGCTTGGGCAAGTTGGCGAAGGTGGAATTCAGAAAATTATGGTTTGGCGGCGAAATAAACATCAGTGGAAACCGCTCGCCCGCTTGTGGTCGCTGCTCTCCATCATAGCCTTCGATCAGCGGCACATACGTAGGCATCGCAGGCAGACCCATTTGCTTCATCCGTTCCGAATACAGCTCAATTTTGCCCGAAGGCGTGGTTAGCTGATCCAAATAGGTAGCTTTGGGCGTCATGTCCAGCTTTACAAAAGGTGATGCTTGCAAGGCTTCTAAAGTTACACCCTTAAGATAAGGATTCGTTGGGTTATCCAGCGCGCTCGCGATCATGTCCTCTTCACTTTCCGTAAATGCAGCTTCATCAAAGCCCATGGCTCGTCCGAGCAGACTAAACAGCTCATAGTTGCTTTTGCTTTCTCCAAGCGGAGCAATGACTGGCTTCTGCATCTGGATATAGTGATGCCAGTAGGATTTGTACAGGTCTGTACCTTCAAAAGAAGACGATGCAGGCAGCACGATATCGGCATAGCGGGCCGTATCGGTCAGAAACAGGTCATGCACGACCGTGAATAGATCCTCCCGTTCAAACCCCTGCGTCACCCGTTTCGCATCCGGTGCTACGACCACCGGATTGCTGCAATATACGAACAGCGCCTTGATGGGCTCATCCTTTTGCAGCAATGCTTCTCCGATCCGGTTCATGTTGATCACCCGAGCATCCGGGTTCCGGCGCAGATCAGGACGCGCCAGATTGGCGCCGTTCAATTTGGCATAAGCGCCGTTGGAGCGTGAAGCGCCCCCTCCATGCTTGAGCCATTGTCCGGTGAGCGCGGGCAAGCATGTTACCGCACGTACATTCATGCCGCCATTCTCATGATGCTGTACGCCGTTGCCGATATTGATATACGCCGCTCGCGCCTGTCCGTACATCTCCGCCAGGCGGATAATATCCGCTGCGGGTACACCCGTGATACGCGCTACCCGCTCTGGGGTGTACGCCTTAACATGCTCGCGCAGCTCCTCATGACCTACCGTGTAGCGGCGCAAAAATTCGTCGTCTGTTAGCCCTTGCTCGAACAGCACGTTCATCATTCCCAGCGCGAGCGCCGTATCCGTCCCTGGATATAAAGGAATGAACCAATCCGCCCATTGCGCCGTCCGGTTACGATGAACATCAATAACAACCACCTTGGCACCTTTTTTACGTGCCTTCTCGGCCAATACGACCTGATGCATGTTCGTGCTGATGACATTTCCACCCCATACAATAATGAGGTCTGCATCCTCTGTGTCCTCCGGGCTGGTTCCCCCTTTAAAACCCATGACAGATGCCCAGCCTTCATTCCCAGCTACGCTGCAAATCGTCTGGTCTAGCTGGCTAGAGCCCAGCGCATTAAAAAAACGGCGATCCATCCCATCCACACTCAATACGCCCATATTGCCATAAAAGCTGTAGGGGAGAATTGATTCCGGGCCGTCCGTACGAATCAACTCCTTGAACCGGCCTGTAATGGTATCGACTGCCTCCTCCCAGCTAATTCGTTCAAACTTTCCTTCTCCCTTGGGGCCTACACGCTTCAGCGGATAGAGCACCCGATCAGGGTCATATACCCGCTCCGTCATATTACGAACTTTATTACAAATGGCCCCTTTTGTAATGGGATGATCCGGGTTGCCAGTCACCTTGACAATTTTTCCATTTTCCTTGTGAAGCAGGAGCCCACACGTATCTGGGCAATCTAGCGGGCACACAGCCGGAAAAATACCATTGGCACGCTCCGTCATCTGCTGCCCCCTTTGCAAGTCTGGTTGAAGCGTAGCCTCAGGAGGCGCGCTGTTGCGATGATCCATGTGTTGATGCTCCTTTCCATTACTGTTTCCAAAAATCACACTGCTCTTATCATATCTACAGCTATGACCTATGGCAAGAGAAGGTTTTGTCATGCAGCTTCTGATCAAAAAGCCAAAAAATCCGCCTGCTGCATAGAGCAAAACGGATTTTTGCAAAATCACAATTATTTTTTTAGAGCCCTGTTTCATCTTTACTTGGCAGGGGTAAAAAAGATCAAGGCATTAGGGACGAGAGCACACTCATCCTCCATGCCAAATCATGGACCACTCCCAAAAAAATCCGCCATAATAGGTTTCGTTCCCCCGGACCTGTCATGGCGGATTTACTTTGTTCGATTCTGTTAAGAGTAACGAATCAAATGCGATCACTCAGCTGATTTGGAGCAATCGGAGGAGCAGCTTGAGTTCCGCTTATTGGATGTGCATCGGCATGCGGCTTTTTCAAATAGGCTAACCAATAAGTCCCAGCCACAAACAGACTTCCTCCAACCAAATTTCCCAACCAAACCGGAATAAAGTTCATGATATAATCTGCCCATGAAAAATGGCCTGCAAAGATAGCCGCCGGAATGAGGAACATATTGGCCACAACGTGCTGGAAGCCAATAGCAACAAAGGCCATTGTAGGGAACCAAATCCCCATAATTTTTCCACCTGTTGAATCCGTGCTATATGCCAGCCATACAGCCAGTGCTACCAGCCAGTTACATCCAATACCAGATATAAACGATTGCAAAAAGCTTTCATGCAGTTTATGACCTGCCATATCCACCACTTTCTCCAAATAAGGACCTGCCTCTGTCAGACCCAGCACATGACCGAAAAAAAATGCAACAAATAACGCACCTGCAAAATTACTGAGCGTAATAATCACCAGATTACGAAGCATGGCCCCAGTCTTAATCCGTCCTGCCCATCTCGCCAAAGGGACAGCCATCATATTACCAGTCAGCAATTCTCCGCCAGCGATCAATACTAATATCAGCCCTACAGGGAACACGGAAGCCCCTATAAAGGTAGCAATACTCCCCCATTCCTTAGGCGCGCTTGCAATAACCCGTATATCCAGCAAGAACCCGAGTGCAATAAATGCACCTGCCAAAAATCCCAATACCACCGACACAGTCCACGGGTTGTTCGCTTTGGCCACTCCTGTTTCCACCGTCTTTTCGGCAATTTGCCCCGGTTTATAGCTTGCCATATGTCCCCGCTCCTTTAACATCTTTTTATTCAAATATTCTTCTCTCATATTTTATTTAAAATCAGTGATTTTGTTTGTGAAAAAAATCACTTTCTTAGTTATAAAAAAAAACAGCCCTTGGAAAAAGGACTGTCTTTCTGTATTATTGCATCTACTGCGCTACTACGCGCTTTACATTTAATTGTATTCTTCCTTTTCAACTGCTCTCAAGAACCAAATAACTCCGCCGAGGCCGATTACCGCCACAGCTACAAGAAAAAGGATATAAAACAAACCCATTATCTACTTACCCCCTAATCCTTATGCTCTCTATATTGTACTATAAGGATTCGTGCATACGTCTTAGATTGTTGACAAACTTATGAACAATGTCACAGACAAATCAAATTATACGGTAACTGGTTTTCGTTCAGCCATCGAAGGCAATGCTTGCAGCCCTGCTGCATTCAAGAAATTCCAAGGCTTGTTATAATGCGGCTGGAAGAAGAAATCGACAAAGGCCAGCTGGTCAATGGTCATATGATTTTGAATGGCCACAGATAGCGTATTAATAGATTGAGTCAAATCCACCTTCGACATAATTTGAGCGCCAACAATTCTCCGTGTCTCCTGCTCATATACCACTTTCAGCAGCACCTTTTCAGAGGTTGGCATAAATTCAGGCCGATAGCTGTCCTCAATGGTTACGGCCTCAATATTCATTCCTTCGTCTGCTGCCGCCGCTTCCGTCAGACCTGTTCCTGCAATATTGTCTTCATAAATTTTGATACCCGAAGTTCCTTGTGTTCCCATGTAGGCAATGGTCGGTTGTACCAGATTGCGTGCCACCAGCGTACCCATACGAACCGCGTTCGTTGCCAGTGGGATATAAGCCGTTTTGCCTGTGGGGTTGTAGCGAATTGCACAGCTATCACCTGCTGCAAACACGTCCGGGCAGCTACTTTGCATATAATTGTCTACAATGATCGCACCGTTAGGCATCATATCTACCTGACCTTTGAGCAAATCTGTTTGAGGACGGAATCCGATGCAAAGAATAACAAGCTCTGTTTCATATTCTCCTTGAGAGGTCACGACTTTACTCACCTTGCCATTCGTCCCCTCAAACCGACTCACGGTTTCGCCCAGTACCAGCTTGATGCCGTGTTCTTTCAGAGAATTTTCAATCCGGTCTGTATACTCGTGGTCCAAATATCTATTCAATATACGATCAGCGCTGTCGATCAGCGTTACGTTTTTACCGTTCATTTGGAAAGCTTCCACCAGCTCAACACCGATGTAGCCGGCTCCGACAACTGTGATGTTCTGTACATGCTTGGCTTTCTCAATAATTTCATTCGAATGATTATAGTTTTTACAGAGTAAAATATGATCAAGCTCAATGCCTTCCAGCTTCGGAATAATAGGCCAAGAGCCTGTCGTTACAATCAATTTATCAAATGTGTCCGTAAATTCTTCACCTGTTTGGAGATTACGTGCACGCAGCGTTTTGCCTGCTGTATCTACATTCGTTACCTCATGAAGCATCTTGGTCACTACACCCATGTCAGCCAGCTGATCCGGGGATGAATAAAACAATCCGTGCGGGTCCTTGACGACACCACCTACGTACAGTGCAATACCACAAGATAAAAATGAAATATTATCATTACGCTCGTAAACGGTAATTTCAGCTTCTGGATAACATTTAGCTGTGTTGACGATAGCTGCCGTGCCTGCGTGTGTACATCCGATAACTGCTACTTTCATGTTAAATTCCTCCTTGGTGTGTGGGCAACATTATATAATAATTGTGAATTGTTTCACGTAATCAAATTGCTTCTTGTGATTTTTTTCACTTCATGCACTCATTATAGTGTGATATTTTTCACATTACAATAGCTTTTTATGATATTCACAATTTGTCCACAATTAAAAAATCAAGGATGCACATAGCCTGTCATTTGATGAGGCAACTTAATGCTTTATATAGTTTTCCCTGTATGACCCTGATTATGCCTTTAAATCAACTTTCAAAAGAAGCAGCGACCATCCAGTAAATGTGATATATAGACAGCAAAAAAGGGCCGTTTTTCCGAAGAAGTACCGGAAAACGAACCCTTTTAAACATATACTTTGAAGCTACAGCAAGGCTATTATAGCAATTGCTCAATGACCGTTTTCATGGCCTCCGGTGATTCCTTAGGCTCAAAACGGGCCACAGGCACGCCATCACGGTTCACAATGAACTTCGTGAAATTCCATTGAATCGTACCCTCTTCCTGCTCTCCAGGCTGCTGCTGCTTCAAATAATCAAATAGAGGCGCTGTATCTGGACCGTTGACATCCACTTTGGCGAATACTGGAAATGAAACTCCGTAATTCAATTGGCAAAATTCAGCCGCTTCCTCGCTGCTGCCCGGCTCCTGGCCGCCAAATTGGTTACAAGGGAAGCCTAATACAACCAAGCCCCGATCTTTATATTCGTCATAAAGCTTTTGCAACTCCCCATATTGCGGAGTAAGTCCACATTTGCTGGCGGTATTCGCAATAACCAACACCTTACCGGTATAGGTGTTCAGAGGAATCTCCTGATTCGCGGGTGTTACGGCATGATGTGAATAGACAGACATACAGCATCCTCCTTCGTATTGTGTGGTTTAGGTTTCGTAACCTATTTTAACCAAAACGAACCGGACATGCCAACATTGCATAGGGCTCCGTGATGCCAGCACTGCGCGTCTGCGCTCTTCACGCTCCGAAGCCAAAGTCACGAGCCGCTTCTTGCGCTTGTTCGGCTGAATGTTCCTCTTCGTCCTGTCGCATATTATCCAGCTCTGTTGGGTCGATGACCAGCAGGCTAATAGAAGGGGATTTTCCTTTATAACAAATATGGAATCTGAGATGGGAAATGGGCAAACACAAGACCACGCAACTGGTTCACTAAATACACTGCATCCTCCGGCGTGTCTGTTACTATTTTCGCCAATTGCTCCAGCTGATCGTAATCCAGTGGTCTCATCTTGTGTCCCCTTTAGCCTCTTGCTGCAACTTGTGGTCTAGCTTCACGTCGCTCTCCTATAGAGCCCACCGACTGCTTTTCTTCCAAATTCATTTCCTTCACAGCTTGACTTACCGCGGGCTGTCCGGCCAGAGCATACGGTAGACAGAGTGGCACGCCCGTACGAGGGTCCGTTACGATATCCGCTTCAATACCAAATACCTCACGCAGTACATCCGGGGTCATAACCTCGGTTGGAGCTCCTACCGCCTCAGCCTTCCCTTTTTTGATCGCAATCATATGCTGGGCATACCGGGCTGCATGGTTTAAATCATGCACGACCATAACAATGGTGCGTTCTGCTGAAGTATTCAAATATTCGAGCAAATGCAATACTTCCAGTTGATGCGCCATATCTAAAAATGTAGTCGGCTCATCGAGAAACAAAATATCCGTATCCTGCGCGAGCGCCATAGCAATCCATGCACGCTGGCGCTGACCGCCAGAAAGCTGATCAATCGGGCGATCGTGGAACTCGCTCATCCCCGTTACCTGGATCGCCCACTCTACCATTTTACGGTCATCTGCTTTCATGGAGCCAAAACCTTTTTGATAGGGAAAACGTCCGTATAATACCAGTTCCGTCACGGTCAAGCCTTCCGGTGCAGTCGGATTTTGCGGCAAAATAGCCAACTGCTTGGCTACCTCCCGGGTCGATTGCTTATGAATGGATTTACCGTCAAGCAAAACACTACCGCCTTTAGGATTCATGATGCGGGCCATCGTTTTCAGAATGGTGGACTTGCCGGAGCCATTCGCGCCCACCAATGCGGTGATTTTCCCTTGCGGTATTTCAACGTTCAGATCTTCTACAATCAACCGATCTTCATAAGCAATATCCAGATTTGCCGTTTTCAGACGAAACATTTGGAATCATCCCTTTCCCTTATCCTTATATAGTCACGGGCTTAACGCACGATATTCATCAAAACTTCATTCTATCTTTATATAATAAAGATATTGATAATCATTATCAAGTGTTAACTGGTATATTTCCCTGAATATACGATTCATATCGTCAAAAATGTCCTCAAAAGTTCATACAAAAAGATCACAGCTCCACAAAGCTGTGATCTCTAAAATCCAGCCAATCGCATCAAGACTGTACAGAAGACAGCCCAAATGCTTCAGCCATAAGACGTATTGATTTCATTTTGGCGTCAAAGTCGTGAATGATACTCGCAACCATGATCTCTTGTGCATTATAGTCCTTGCATAATTGCTCAATCTGGCGCTTTACCTGTTCGGGTGAACCAACTACCATACGCTTGCGATTTTCACGAATACGTATCCGGTCATATGGCGTGTACGGATACGCCAAAGCCTTTTCTACGGAAGGTGTTCCAGCGGAGCGCATTCCCTGCTCCAGCAGCACCAGGGACAAGTCCATGCTGGAAGCCAAGCGGTTCGCCTCTTCTTCAGTATCCGCACAAATCGCAAATATGGCCACAAGTGAACGCGGCTGGTCACTATGCTGGGAAGGCTGGAAGCTTTTTTGATAGCCTTTCATGGCTCCAGTACCGCCTTCCCCGTTAATGAACTGGGCAAACGCAAAGCCCACGCCACGCTCGGCGGCCAGGCCTGCACTATCACCGCTGGAGCCAAGCAGCCACATTTCCGGCACTGTCTCTACGAGCGGCATCGCCTGTAGCGAACCGAAGCGATGCTGGTTGCCTGTGCTGTCATGTAAATAGGCTAGCAGATCATCCAGCTGCTCAGGATACAGATCAATACCGCCCCGATTTTTTATTGGAAAATTGATTTTATCACTTTAAAGTAGAAATGTTTATTTTTCGTTGAGACTCGCCTTCGCTTGATCCGCTTCATAAAGATGTGAGCGCTTTTTAAAGAAACTAAACAGATGTGTAACGATGACTTTCAAGACCGCATAGCCTGGAACCGCCAGAATAATTCCTACTACGCCATACAAATTGCCTGCTGTCAAAATAACAAAGATAATTGTGATCGGATGTACTCGTAGGGATTTACCCATAATTTGTGGAGAAATGAATTTGCCTTCAATAAGCTGAACAATCGTCCATACGATAACCATCTTGAGCAGCATAACCGGAGAGGTCACCAAAGCTACAATTAATGCAGGTGTAATGGCAATTACAGGCCCTAAGTAGGGGACAACGCTCGTAAAGGATGCAATGACTGCAAGCGTCAAAGAGTAGTCCAGCCCAATGATCAGATAACCAATATACAGCAGGAACCCAATACAGAAGCTGACAATAATCTGCCCACGAATATACGAGCTGACCTGATGGTTCATTTCGGTCATAATGCGATCCGTCTCTTTGCGAAACATAGGTGGGAACATCTTCAGGACCGAATGTGGCAGCTTGCGTCCATCCTTCAGCAGGTAGAACAGAATAAAGGGAACCGTAGCGATCGCAAGCACTGTTTCTGTGATTACACCCAAAAAGCTTCCCACACCTGCCCACGCATTATTAATGAAGGCGGATAATTTTTCAGAAGCCTTGGAGGCCAGCTCTGACGGATTGATTTGAATGGTATTCTGGAACTGGTTCACAAAGTCACTGCCAATTAATTTCTCAAACTGTTGTTGTACTTGCTCGCTATATGCGGGCACATTTTGGACAAGTCCCTGTATCTGATCGCGGATCACAGGTACTACCGATGTAATCACAACAGCAATAATCCCTATGATGAGCAAATACAGCACAATAATGGAGTAGATTCGCTTGACCTTATTGCGCTCCAGTACATCAATCAGTGGATTGAACAGATAGTACAGCACGCCGGACAAAATGACAGGGAGAATGATCGTTTTCAGCAGTACGATGACGGGGGTAAAAATGTAAGAAATTTTGGTAAGCACCAAGATATTCAAGCCGATGAGCAGCAATACCAGCAGGAATAACACAAACTTGTTGTTCAAAAAAAACTTTTTGAATCGGTCTTTCCATGCCGGAGTCGTTTCCATATGACATCCCCCTTCTCTTAAGCAAATAAGTGTTCTATTCTTAATAGTTAAGATATATCTTTGCAACAAAATACACAAGTTTATACCTGGATAAACACAAAAGCAAACAAAGTTGTACGACAGCGTACGAACCTTGCTTGCTTTGGATGGTTATGGAGTATCATTTCTTGTGGTAGCAGAATCTGCTGTCGTCGTGGTCGCAGGCTTGTTTTCCTGTTCAAAAAGATTTTGTATGAATCGCTTGAGCTTCCTTTCGTCCACTCCAAGCACCTGTGCCCCCTTGATTGTTTCCCCACGCACCAGCTCATTGGGTGGGATTTGCTGTTTGGATATCGTTTTTGCATCAATATTAAAGCCCAATGAGGCCAGTTGCAGCATTTCCGTAGTACTCAGATTCGTTTCAATATAAGGAGAAATGCTATTTAAAATGCTCGGCAGCTTAATCAGTGACGAGGTTGACTGGATTTTGCCACCCAGCTCGGTTATGAATTTACGCTGCCGTTCGGTCCGCGTAAAGTCCGAGGTTGCATCATGACGGAAGCGAACATATTGCAGGGCTGTTTTGCCGTCCATGTGCTGCATTCCCTTTTTCAGATCAATATCAAACTGGTGTTTGTCTGCTTTGGACGTATAATGCATGTCCTTTTCAACCTCCAGATCAATACCACCCACAGAATCGACCAGTGCAATAAAGCCATTAAAATCAGTGTAAACATAGTATTGAATCGGTATGCCCAGCAGGTTGCTTACGGTCTGTCTGGTCAAATCCGGACCACCGTAAGAAAAGGCAGCATTCAATCGGCTTTTTCCATGGCCCGGGATATCGACGTACGTATCACGCAAAATCGACATCAGCGTGGCCCTCTTCGTAACCGGATCAACAGACGCAACCATCACGGATTCAGAGCGCCCTGAATCCTCCCCACGTGAATCCCCACCCAGCAGCAATATATTTACTCTCTCTGTTCCGTCCCACTCCGGTGGAAGCGACACATCTACAGGTTGTACATTGACTTGGCTTTCTGTCTGCCGTTTGAATTTTGAATCCTGTCCGGAAGCGACCGAAATTTGATTCGTAAAATGATATATAGAGTAAGCATAATAACCACCCACTATAAGAACTACCGCAGCCACAGAAATGCCCAGCCATTTTAAAAATTTTCGCATCTGATCAGGTAACCTCGCTTTTATTCATCATCGTTCGACTTTTAAATGCATACCCTTCCTGCAAGTTAGCTGTCAATTGAGGCCATCTGTGCCAAGCATAGCGTAAGGTCTAGTGGTCGTTGCCCATGTCTGTTAAGACTTATTTCCAGAGTCCTTCTGCGTCAAGTTCTCAGCTTTAAGGTCGTCCGGGTACCATGGATTCAAATGAACAAGCACCTCATACACTCTCGGTTCCTGCTTCATGACAGCCCCCTTGATCAGCCGGATAATATCGTGTCCCTGCTGTATCGTCAAAGTCGCATCCACTGAAGCACGGATATCCACAATAATATAATGGCCGTGCTCACGGGCACGGATACGGTCAATACGCTGAACCTCGTCCACACGGAGTGCGGCTGCGGCGTAGCTTTCGATTTCCTCAGGTGCAATAGCCTTCTCCATAAGTATGTCTATGGACTCACGGCCCATTTCCCACGCCAATTTCAGAACCAGCAACGCCACGACAAATCCCGCAATCGGATCACCGTAGGATAAAATCGGGATATTCCAGTGCTCACCAATCAATCCGAGGCCGATCCCCAGTACGGCAGCCCCGGAGGCGTACACATCAGCCAAATGATCCTTTGCCGTCGCAATGAGACCCTGACTATTAGCCGCTCTCCCGATGCGAATCGTGTAGATATACAACCACTGCTTCCAGAGCAGGGAGATGACCGCTGCCACCAATGCCAGTACATGCTCCTGCGGCATCGGCTCGAACAGGGCCGCAATGGAATGATAGCCAATGAATATCCCGGCCCCGAACAAAATGACTGCTACCACACTCGCACCGATCACTTCTGCCTTGCCGTGACCATAAGGATGATCCTCATCTGGTGGCTGACTGGATATGCGCATCGCTCCCAACGCCGTTGCAGAGGCAATCACATCCCCGGCGTTATGCACACCATCAGCCACCAGCACCTTACTGTTGAACATGAGTCCTGCGATGATTTTAATGCCGGTTAATAGGATGTTGCTAATCAGGCTGATCCATGCCGAGACCATGGCGCGCTTGCCCATATCCTGTTCCTGCATAATGTATAATCCCCTCCATTATTTTCTTTAACAGTACTCTACAAGCTAATCTGTTATCTTCAAAGCAACTGCAACTCCGCTGCTTACCTCATCTTATGATACGGCCCCTTCAGGCGGCATAAATGAAGATTATAATAGCCCCGGAAGATAAGCCTCTCCGGGGCTATTATGATAACCATAGCTGAGCATTCTATGAGAATGCTCCAGTTTTATCTATCTGGACCGTCCACGACGGCCTCCCTGTCCTTGACCACCACGCGGGCCGCCTTTGGCTTGTCCACCGCGACCTCCCTGGCCTCCGCGTGCGGAACCGCCACTGCTGCGGTCATATCGGCCGCGTTCGCCGCTTTGCCCTGCCGAGCGGCCTTGGCCTCCGCGTGCGGAACCGCCGCTGCTGCGGTCGTATCCACCGCGTTCGCCGCTTTGCCCTGCCGAGCGGCCCTGGCCTCCGCGTGCGGAACTGCCGCTGCTGCGGTCGTATCCGCCACGTTCGCTGCTACTGCGGCTGGAGCGACGCTCGCCGCCTGCACCGTCACGACGGCCCGCCTGTTCGCGGCCGTTGCCCCGGCGTCCGCCGCCAGAATCGCCGCCGAAGGAACGGCGGTCATTTCTGCCCGAGCGGCGGTCTCCACCCTGACGCTCAGACGTATCGGGAGCAGGTCTGCGCTGCCCGCCGCCCTCACTGCTGGTGAATGTGACACCAGCAACCTTCTGGATGTTCCGAAGCTCTGGAACATCCCTTGGCGTGGCGAGCGTCACCGCCACACCTTTGCCTCCGGCACGGCCAGTCCGCCCGATGCGGTGGATATAGCTTTCGGCATCCTGCGGCATATCATAGTTGAAGACATGTGTAACGCCTTCTACATCCAGGCCACGTGCAGCAACATCAGTCGCTACGAGCAATTGGAGTTTCGCTTCACGAAACGCCTTCATTACCTGCTCACGCTTATTCTGGGACAAATCTCCGTGAAGCTCTCCGCTTGCGAAGCCCATCTCCTGCAGCTCCTCGTTCAGCTTGGCAGCACGGCGCTTCGTACGGCAGAAAATAACTGCCAAATACGGGCGGTCCGTATTCAGCATGTCCACCAATGCCTGTTGCTTGCCCCGGTCTGTTGTTTGCACAACCACCTGACGGATTTGACTCACCGGAACGGAGGAAGCGGATTTTACTTTGACATCTATCGGTTCGTTCATATAGACACGAGCCAGTTTACGGATACCGGCTGGCATCGTTGCAGAGAACAGCATCGTTTGTCTGCGGTAAGGAACCTCCTGCAGAATCGTCTCTACATCGTTCAAAAAGCCCATGTGCAGCATTTGATCAGCTTCATCCAGCACCAGCATTTTAACACCGCCCAAATCCAGCGTGCCACGTCTCAGATGATCCAGTAGCCGCCCGGGTGTGCCAATGATCAGTTGTGCGCCGCCTTTCAATTTACGGAGCTGGCGCTCTACATCCTGTCCTCCGTAGACAGCCAGTAATGACAGCTTCGGCTCTATCGCAGCCAATCGTTTCGCTTCCTCCGTAATCTGGAGTGCCAGCTCACGCGTAGGCGCAATTACAAGCGCCTGCGGATGACGCTTTTCCAAATTCATTTTTTGCAAAATCGGCAGTAAAAACGCAAGCGTTTTACCTGTTCCTGTATGTGCCTCAGCAATAACATCCTGATCTTGCATCAACAGCGGAATAGATTCCTGCTGTACCGGAGTGGGAGCTGTAATTCCCTGCTCTTTCAAGACGTCTACCCAATGCTGCTCTACGCCTAATGCTGCAAAATTTTTCAAGTGATATTCACTTCCCTTATCTGTATTCAATATGTGTCACGTAAAATAGGTTCATGTGCCATATGACATCTATCGTTCCATAGTTCAGAATTCCCATTTTTGTATCGGTGCTCATTCTCCCCTTTTCAGGAAGGGAGCTTGTCCGTTATTGTTGAATCTGTTCCTGTAACCAACATACGGCCGCAAGGCGGCTCAGGCCGTTCCATTTATGACTTTCCTAGTATACGCGAAGTTGAACAGGTTTCCAAACGATTTTAATGAACATTGTAAAAGATGAATTCAATCTCCATGTCATATATTATGGTATAAGAATTGGTAATTGATGAATAAAGGATGGATGCTTGTGGTTAACAACCTGCATTATAATTTCACAATGACCGGTTCCTTGTCGGAGAAGCACACTTTGTTTGCCGAAGAGTGCTTTACTAACCTGTTCGATTGTTTTGAAACGCTCCTGAATATATCAGGAATTCGCAATACCCGTGTGTCTGTCTGTCAAGCTGGTGCGAAAAAAGCCAAACACGGTAAAATTCGCTGGGACAAGCAAGAGCTGCTCCGCATTGTAACCGATGATGAATTGATTCCGCTGATGCTAGCTATCGAGGCTCCCAGTATCAAATCATCCTATAACAAAGGGACAACGCCGGAAGTGTACATTCTTTTGTCCAATGACCCCATATGCCAATCTTCTAATAATTGTGGCATGCTCGTTTCAATCCGTCAGGACGTTTATGAAAATATCGACCAAGCAATCGTCGAGGACGTTATGATGAAGCTGAGCCAGTGGTTAAAGGCACACAAGCTGCTACACAGCCCGCGTAACTTTTATGCTGGCAGTAAAGCACGCGCTATTATGGATATTCTTCCATTTATGCTTGAACAGGATACCCCGGATATGAAGTATGTTTTTCAATCGTGGACTCCGTTCCCTTTACCACACACTTAAACTATCCGTCATACTATTAACCCTAAGGAGGCTGCAATTTATGCAAATTCAAGTTCACAACGTTGAAAAAAAAGAAAACGAATATCTCATTCATTATCAAGCCGGGGGAGCTCTGCCGTTCGTTCCGCATGATATTGTTCTGATCCATGGCAAACAGTATTTTATAGGCACGATTTTGAAAGTAGAGCCGGAACAGGCCCTTGTCCGTATTAATCCGGAATATGAAGACCAACTGGCAGGGTCCATCGGACTGGAACTGGCTTTCTCTCCAACTGTTTCTATTCAAGGTGCAGACAGCATTGTCGAAAAGCTTGGCTATTTCCCTCCCTTTCATTATGACCGAATTACGGCTGCTAATATGACGAAAGACCAGATTACGCTGACGATTGAGCTATCCTACGCTAGCGTGCTTGTCCCTAAATCACCGGATCTGGAACCTTCGGCTGAGGCACCTGTAATCCCTGAAGCTCCAGCAAAAGACGTCCCACGCTATGCAGTGACTTTTACATTTCTGGAAACCAAAGAGCACGTATTAACTCCTGTAGAAACAGACAACATCATCTTGCAGCTTGATTTCCGCTATGAAGAAGCAGACATGGTCGTTGATATCGATGCCTTGTCGGGACTGTCAGGTAGCTTTCTGTGCAGAAGTATCCGCGCAGAGATTAAGGAACTGAATGAATAAACAGGAGGCTCGCGAGCTGTTACGTTATCATTCTTTTATTCACGATGATCTGGATCATCCCAAAATGAAAAACGGATTTCTAGGGATGCTCCGTCCCTTCCAGGGAGAACTGATTGAGGATAATTTTCATGAGCTGATGACTATCATTGAAGTTCTGGCAGATGAGTTGGAGAAATCATCCGTAGAACGGGAGCTGATTGCCGCTCTGTGGGGGATTTGCCAATATACACGGGCATGGGCATTGTATCCTGATAGTATGCTGCAGCGAAACAATCTGCTGACCGTAGAGCAGATCAACACCCTCGACGATTGGATTGATACGATCTCCTACGCGGTTATGGTGCTGCTGGAGGGTGGCGGACCGGAAGAAGCTTTATCGAGCTACAGACATGAGAGTTGATCCGTAGTGATACATATATCTTAGTCAAGGAGGCTGCTTTTGCACTGCTTCGCCCACATAAAAGCATGCCTTTCGCACAACATGCTCTGAAGCAATTATTGCAACATGAGGAACTCGGCGCATCTAGCAAACGAGAGCTGTCCACATAATCGGCAACCAAAGAGAATCACTCTACTCATGCGTGTAAGAATATTTATATTCATATTGATTATCGGAATTATATGTGTGCCTGCCTATTTTATTATGAGCAGCTTTGGGTTACTTCAAAATGAAAAGGTACTTGTACATTACAAGCTTGCCGTTGAGGTAAAGAATAAAAAGTATGATGCCTGGCCTTTAATCAGTAGCTATACCGCTATAGATAAAAGAGGGGACAGTCGTCAGCTCTACTACCAGGCGGAGGGCTCAGGTTTAGAGTATCTGTTCCAGCTAGCCTATGGACAATATGAGCTCCGACCCTCCAAGGAAAATCCTTTTCTGAACGGGGGAGTCCACTACACCATGGACCATCCTGAGTATGTACGTGAGGAAAAGCAGTATGAGAATGCTAACGACTGCACGGAATTAACTCATTATTACAATCAGCAGGAACAGATCATTTATACCTATAATCCCGAAGCCAAGCTCGATAAAACATACGTCCGTTCCATCATCACTGCTGGGATGACTCGCACAACAGGTAATTCAAGCCGTCCGGTTAAGGATGACTATATCAATATCAGCAAGCTTTTTAAGGATAATCTGGGAGTAAATGTGAAGGTTGAAGTGGATGAGGACAACAAAATCGTCACCCTATCCATGACATGATTTCACATACGATGTACCGCTGCGTTGTTTCATTTCCAAAAAAGAGATTGATGGTTTACTAGGATCAAGGAGGCTGGTTGTTGATGTCATTCGCAATTGAATCAGGGCTTTCGCCTGCCCAGATCGCAGCATTGGAGGAACAGATACAGCGTATATTGCCCGCTGGTTACAAACGTTTCCTTTCACAATATAACGGATTTTATGTAGCGGCCCCTTTTTATTGCAATGTGCCCTTCGATCGTGTAGATAACGGAGACATTGATTTGACTTGTTTTTTCGGATATAAGGTATCCAACAAAAATCATGACCTTCTAGCGATTAATGATGAATTTCTGGATGAAATCAATCATGTCGAGAGCGCTTTGTTGATTGGTGCAGATGCGGGCGATAATTTTTACGTTCTGATATGTAATGAGTACACCCCGTATGTGTACTACTGGGACCGCACACATCTTCATGCTTATGATGACAACCTGAATTATGATATTGCAGAGCAGGACGAATGTGGACATTTGTATCTGGTGGCAACAGACTTTACAACGTTTTTTAATCAGGTAATTGAACGACTCAGCGAGCAGAAAGGGAGGCCTACTGATGACAGAAATACATAATGCTAAATGGGGACCCGCTTATTTGGAGGGTTGGGTTATACCCGAGAACCCGGAGGCAAGGGTCGAGCAGGAGTGGACAGGTACGCTTCGTTCACAGGCCGGACATACGAAATTCCACATTTTTTATTACGGAGAACTTATGGACGAGTTGATCACTGGAACTGAATTTGCACCCCAGCTCATTATTGCAGAAGATGCAGTCACAGGTGAACAGATCGTGATTTTTGACGGAACCCGTCATGGTTACGATGCTCTGCTATGCGAAGTGTATACCAAGGAACAGCAGAACAATCGCACTCCCCTGCTGCCCTATCTGGACGAAGACGGTGAAGATACCTTCGAGGTAAGCTTGACCGCTTTTTATAATGTGGATTGGGATGACGAATTTGCAGACGATGTGGATGAGAATGGACAGCTAGAGCTGATCAACGGCGAACGATGCAATTTTGAAGATGCGAAGCGGAACGGCTATGATGCGATCAGCATTACGATTACCAGCGCTAAAGGTCTAAAAACAGAGATCATTCAGGAAGAGCTGGCCTGACGATGGTGTTTAAAAGAATCAAGCATCGGGAAGGCGATATTTTTGTTATCCCCCTGCATGACGGCCGATTTGCGGTATGTCAGGTGATCTGCGCACTGTATGGTAGATTCAAAAAAGCATTGGTACAGCAATATTTAGCCCAATATGAAGACCACTAGCAGAAGAATAGCAGCGCAGCGCTAATAACCACCTTGAAGTTTGAGTGCCAAGGTGGTTATTTGACCTGTTAAAAAGGCTCGAATGTATAAGGAAATGGTGTACGATCTGTGCCCAATACCGACTTTACGCGCTCTTCATCCACCAACGCTTCGACGAGGCTATACAAATCCGAGGCTGCATACCGAAAATTGCCCCATGTGCGTAGATTTAAAGCATAGATTGGGAATTCCCCCCGTTCATCAGGCGATTGAATATCCCAAATTAGCAGGTCATTCTCTTCACTGGAAGCGAAGGGAACCGCATGCTCCAAAAGTTCGGGAAAACCATCTGGCTCCAGCGCTGCTTCTTGTAAAACCTCTTCCGATTCCAGTACATCATCAAACCAGGCTCGCCAGTCATGATAACGATGAAGCCATGAATCCGGGTGATCGCCAAGAGGAATATGAATGTTCCATAAGCCGCATAGTCGCCCGTAACCAAGAGTTTTGACATAATATATATAAGAAGGCGGAAAACCCATACCATTTTCAAAACGATGTTCTATTAGAAAAGCCTCATCATAATAAGCCTGAAACTGCGGACGTTGCAGCCCTGTAAAAATGCTCATGTTCACCCTCTCCTTTTGCACGTCCTATTCACCTTTTCACCCTTCGGTGCATTGAAAAGGCCATTTTCAAGTGTTAATGTTGTTAAGGAATATTATAACATATGATATATAAAAAGTTCGTTTTTACGATCTTTCCGAAAAGGAGGAAGGAATATGGAGCAAAAACGCTTCAAAGATGAACATGGATATAAATATGACTTTGCCGCCGTGATCCGGAGAGGAGAACAGGTAGCTGTTCTCTGTCCCCGTTGTCAGGGCCAAGCTTTTATTTCCAGATCCAAAAAAGAATGTTATTACGTCGTTCGATGCTCTCATTGTTACTACACGTATCAGCAGCCAGAATCTTATACATTCTATGCACGCGGCGTATGCAACCATTGCGAGCGGTATTTTAATATCGAAATCCATGATAACCGAACGAAACTCCATAAAAATACGAATATAAACTGTCCGCACTGTGAGACACGCAATCAGGTTCCGGTGCATCGTGTGCAATCACGCGAATGGCATACGGACGTGATCCAAAACGGAAAAGACCCTATTTTCCAGCTCCAGCTGTACTTCCTTGATTACTATCGGGGTAAACCTGTCTGGGCTCTTAATCGGATACACCTGAATTACTTGCTCTCCTATATCTCTGCCGAGTTGCGGGAAAAGCCTACATCCGGTATGATGCGTACGGCTTCCCATTCCATTCCCAAGTACATTAAGGATGCGAAGAATCGCCAGGCCATCTTAAAGATATTACAAAAGCTACAGCATAAGCCAGCGGCTAAGAGAGGAGCCTCCATACATGAGCATACAAACTTTTGACAGCCTTGAAGCACTGGTCCAAGCCGTTGACCAAACAGAAATCAATGAATGGGTATTTGTCAATCTGAAACATGTTCAAAGTAATCCGCTCAATTCTACCTATTACATCATTCCCGAGGAAGAATTGTGGAAACTGGAGGATGCCGGTCTCACCGTCATCAATCATCGTGATGAAAGTATACCTGCATCTCTACCAGACCATCAGGTGCAATCTTGGCTGGAGGTGGCGACTGTACAGGATGTTATTGAAGTGTTACGCCACAGCGGAAACGAGCCGGATATTGAACGCATTGCGCAGGGACTGCGATATTACCATGAATATGATGCTTTTATGGAATAAGCGTTTCCATCAGCTCTTTTACCTCAGGGACAGCCTGCTTCAGGCTGTTTTTTAGTTTCTTCGCGCCACCCCATATACGATAAACAAGCACCTCTTGTTCGTAGTCCTCCAGCTTCTCAAGCTCCTCCACCAGTACCTGTGCCTGCTCTACGGTTTCGATTCCGGATGACTTCAGGGGTTTGGCAGACTCGTTGCTTGCCAGTAGAATCCTCGTCCAAACGGGGATCGTGTCAGGTGTTAGCCCATGCGCTTCGGCAAAAACAGCCGCGTAACCGTCCTGTACGGACTGATGTTCACTGTCCACCAGCTTCATATAACGATTCACTAATGAGAAATAGTTCGTTCCTTTAAGTCCCAGTCCCATCACCGCATAAGTTCCCGGCATCGCCGACTTTTCTCCGGGCTCTACATCGTTATACCACTTAAACTCTTCCATCACGACCTCAGCATATTCAGCCAGCAACGGATACAGCGCAGGGTATTCAAGTGCATTGGCGAAGAAACGATGTAACGTAGATTTAGCCAACTTGGGTACAGGCAGGTAGTTTTTTACCTTGCTTTTGAACTTCATCCGATATTCCTTGGTAAAGCCCTTCCTTAAAATATCGCATAAATATACGAGCGCTTCTCTATAGCTTTCTTCTTCCTCTGAACGAATCTGAACCTCCAGCGTTTGCAAAATATCATTGGCTTGGCAGATGACTCGCTCGCTTGTATGTAACGCTGGGATGCTCCCTGATCCGCTCTCAAGCCACACGGAAGCCTGCTCCGAGCCTAGCTGTGCAGCGATCTCCAAATATTTCTGCCGTGCATCGGCATCCGTCGAACCCACCCGCATCGCGGTAAGCAGGAACATCTCCATGGCTGGCGCGGGAATTTCCGAAGGGAGAATATCGGGCTTTGTCGTATATTCCAGCCCGTAGTTTTTTTTCCGATCTGCATATTTGTCCAAAAATTCATCCTCAGCCCAATGCTTTAAGCCACTACTGAGCTGATACCTCCATGCTTCCTCACGCTTGCGGCTGACCTTCACTTTGGCATCCATTCGATTCAGCAGCTCATTCATCCGCTGGGCGTTTACAGGATACAAATGAGGATCAAGCAAGTGCCTTACTAAGAAAAAATCGTCCTCTTCCTTCGGCACAGCTTTACTGGAGGGGTCGAGCTTCTGCTCTACAAAATGTTGGATAGTAGCTAACAGTTGCTGCCGCTTATCTTCGTTCAGGCGCGAGAATGTAAAATGACTAGCCTTATTCTCCAAGACCACTTCCAGATGAAAATCCAGCCGATAACGAAAGAACATGGAACTGAATTCTTCCGAATTAAATAGCGCCTCTATCCGTTCCCTAAACACAGGCATCCATTCGTCCTGAACCTGCTGCAGTGTTACCCCCTCCATAAAACCAAAAATTTCCATATCTGGTCTACGATGATCCCAATCAAATGGTTCGTAGGTATCCACCCACAGCCCATCCTTCTTACATGTAACTTTTAAGTATTCATGAATCCCTTCGTGAAGGACACTTTTGATTTGGAATTCGGCGATGCGCTTTTGCTCAGAAGCGTACGCCTCATCAATCGCCTCAAAAATTGGATCTATGTAGGCTTGTACCCCTGATGTTGTCATAAGATGTGTTCCTCCTTCGTCCCCTCACAAATTGTAGTTCCTATGGAATTGAGATAGACTAATCTATAACTATTTTATTTCCTAATTATAGCATATCTCTCATTTACTTTTGATCTCTATCCCTATAGATAGAGTGCCGGAAAGCAGGTGTATCCTAAATGTATTGGGTTTCCACACAACATACGACGGTGGCTACCGATGAACTGACAACTTTTGAACATACCTATGGATTAACTTTCCCCCCTCCCTATGTAGCATTCCTCACCCGCTACGGGCCGGGCACCTATTGTGGCCTGCTAATGATTGAAATACCTGATCCTCAATTATTGCAATCCTATGCGGATTACGAACTGTGGACGCATGATGATAACTGCCCAATTACAGCGCAGCAGCTGGGTGAGTGCGTGGTCATTGGCAGCTCCATAGATGGTGACTTCCTACGACACTCGGAGATCATTACTACGAAGACTTTAGATGCTCAAGTCCCATTCACAGAAACACTGGAACATATTTTACGGGATGAATTCGGAAAGATGGAACCATTTCCCCGTTATTTCGAACCTGTCAGCCCAGACAAAGCCGCTACATTCCTACTGTTTAGTCCCCTGGATACGACCGATGCCTACAACCCAGCCCATCCGAACGAGCAAGCCCTGGATTTCGCTCCGGCATCCATACAAGTATTGGCTCAGCGGTTTAAACAGCATTTTACCTCAAATTTATGGATCGAAAATAAGCATATCTGCATGGCTTTTCTTCAGATTCTTGGCGGATACGTGCGTTTTAACTATGCATATGGACGCGAAGTCGCGATCATTTATGAACCCAAAGCGATAGCACTTCGTGATGAAATTCTAGCATTCTTGCAAGAAGAGCATTGCCGGGTCGTAGAGTAAGAGGAGGACGAATACGAATGACCGTACATTTTGCACAAATCTTAGAAAAACTGGATCAAATCGTTGATCGTCTGAGACAAAGTGGGATGCCTGATGTGGTATACCAATGGACGGAGGGGATTTCTACAGGTGAACTAACTGAGCTGGAGGAACGGCTACAGATGCCTTTGCCTGCCTCCCTGTCTGAATTAATTAAGCGGTGTGGCAGCTTAAATTTGCTATGGTGCCTCCCCCAACACTGTATTGTAGCCGATGGACCAGAGTGTTCATGTGAAAACAGCAATGACCTTGAACAAGAGCAGAGTATCCTAGACGATAGTACAGGGGAATTTGGCTGGAATCATGAGTATATTGGCTATTTTACATCCTATGGGGAGGACACCGACTCAGCAGCGGACGAGCAACGATATCTGATCCTTAATTATAATGGTGCGGGTGATCCGATACTGCTTGATATAGCGACATCCGCTACTGAGCCAGCGGTGTTCTGCTATCATCACGAGTTGGACCAGTTCACGCTGCTTGCGGAAAATCTACCTGCCTATATAGACACCATGCTCAACTTGCACGGGCTATGGCTATGGGACTGGTTTAAGGTAACCGATGAGCATGGCATTCAGCTAAACAGCCCACCACTGCAACTCTGGCTACGCTGGTTGAACATGTTTTGCACGATGAAGCTGGAGGATGCGCAGTCGTTGGAGACGCTGATCCATTACACCACCATGCATGGCGCAGATCATCCTGCTGTGTTGCAGGCTTTTCAAGCCTATGATCCAAAGGATATTTTTCTTGCCTGGGAGCAGCACTGGCAGAACATTCAACATAGCCAGGTTCCATTCTCTACATGGGCTGTTTGGGTAGGGGAGACCGCGGGGATTGGGGCTGCTGATTGGGTCCGCTCCTTGTGGGAACCGGACACCGCGCAAGCATGGACATCTTTAGCGCAAAACAATACCCTACATGCTAAGGGTGTATTTGTGTCCACACGTGCCTATCTGAGCGCCCGTTGCCTACCCGAGCAGGAAGGCTTGGGATGTGTTTGCAATCACCTGCTACAGGATTCGGCCGCAGAAGACAAATTAGAAGGATACACCGCTAATGGGCAGCTACAGCATTTTCGTTCACCACAGATCATTAACTGGATGCTGGATAAGGTCAATCATCCGGTGGATGGCTGGGCAATACTTTTCGCTCACTCCCGTCCTACAGCTGAGCAGTTGATTGAATGGCTGTCCGATAGCGAGCTTCATCAGAAAATTGCAACGGAGGCGCTGGATCTCATGATTCATCGGGATCTTCTTCCCGCTCTGGAAGCAGACGCTTGGGCCAATATCTCAGATCTGCTTCTTGCTTCTTTGCAGCTCGTTATGCTCAAAAAAGATAAACGTCGCATTGAAGCCGTGCTTAAGCAGCTTTCAGACTTGGAACTTTGTTAATTTTTCGGAATGGTCGTATGCGGGTTCGCATGTACAGTGATGCAAGGTAAGGAAAGTTAGCCGCTGCGTCAGCGGCTTAACCCCCTGAGGAAAGTATCTATAGTGAATGCGATCAATTCATCATTGGATTTTGCCATAGGAAATTCAAAATTCAGGAGCAAAGAAGTCAATCCATGCAGCATACTCCATACGGATCTGGCGATCAGACGCACATCTCCCTGAATGATACAGCCCTCCTCCATAGCGGCTTTGAGCCCAGCTTCAAGCAGCTCGAAGCCTTTAAAGCGCCCACTGTCAAATAGGCTGACCAAGCTTACAGATTCCAGGTTGCTGATAAACAGGATGTTGTAATATTCCGGGTTAGCCGTTCCAAAACGAACATACGCATCAGACACCGTTTTCAGCATGTCCAAGGCATTCAGGCCCGCTGCCCTTCCTTCTTGCTCGCGCTGCTGAAGAGCCTGGAGGAACAAAGTATTTCCTTCGAGCAGCAGTTCACGGACAACGGCTTCTTTATTGGCAAAATAATGATAAATCGTCGTTGGTGAATATTCGATTTGATCCGCAATCTTGCGCATAGAGACCTCGGCATACCCTTGATTCAGGAAAAGCGACCGGGCGGCCTCAATGATTTTCCGGCGGATCTCACTGCTTTCACGTTCTCGGCGTTTGATATGCTTCATGAGTAGATATACTTGCCCTTTCTGCCTGCCCCAATTTGGCGGCGATACGTTCAGCTTCCATTATACCCGAGTTCATAGCCCCTTGAAACCCGCCTCCAGGCTGTGTCCAGGCCCCTACCAATGACAAACAATCGACAACGGATTTGTGCTTTAGTCTTTTCATACCGGACTGCCGGACCGTTTGTGCGTAACCATAGACAGCCCCGCCGGGATTGGCGGTATAGCGCTGCATCGTCCGCGGTGTACCCAGCTCGGCCACCACTACTTTGCTGCCAAAGCCCGGGTACAGCTGCTCAAGGCGCTCCAATATCTGCTGTGTTACGCTTTCCTTTTGGGCTTTATATTCGCGACGTGCTGCAGGCCAGTTCTCCAATCTGTCTAAAAATGTAACTGCAATAACGCCTTTACCCGGTTCATTAAGCGTGGGGTCCATGGCGTTATAATTGGTGAGCATCCAGTTGCCTTTGGTATATTGGCCGCTCATCATGACTTCGTAATCTGTCTCCGAATCCGGTACATCATACAGAATTAAGTCTTCTTCGGTAATGCCAAGCTCATGAGGCTCGCATGACAATCCGAGATACAATTGGGTGAGCGATGTGCCGGTCTCCAGCCTGCTGACAGCCTCCAGCTCACGACCGGCAGCAGCATGGTTCTCCAGCAGACGGACATAGGTATGATGAGGACTAATACCGGACACAACCCAATCGGCTTCATATGCAGCCCCTTTTTTCAGACGGACACCAACTGCTTTGCCGCCTTCGACTACAATCTCAGATACCTGACTACGCAGGTGAACTTCTCCACCGGCTAACTGGATTGAGGCAACTAGTGCATTGGATAAAGCCTGTGCACCTCCCTGAATGTAATAGGTCCCCTCCAGATGATAGCTGATCCAGGGAATGAAAAAGTACAATGCTGCAAGCCGCTTGGGGGGCAAGCCATAGTAGGGCCAAAGTGCGGTGAAAAATTCCGTAAATCGGTCAGACAGCCCAAACTGACGTACAGCCTCCCATGTGGTCATTTGCGTCCAGCGGAAAAACGTTCCTGCTTTGAGCAGCCCCGCTGCCTTGCGCCACGAGCTGGATGAAGGAGAAGAAAAGGCGGAGAAGCCTGCCCTAAAACGACGAATGCCTGCAAACAGTTTTTCGATGGCTGCCTGCTCAGCAGGGAACATGTCTTGGAGCAACTGCACATATTCCTGCACATTGGATGGGATATCAATGATCTGCCCTTCCCAGCGAATAGAATAAGGGTGCTTTTTGCGGAGAGGTACAATTCGCTGGTCCGCATTGCAGCCCTTTAGCAGTTGTCCGAAGCTTCCTTCCTCAAGTCCACCTACACCATGCAGAGATACATCAAACGTATAACCCTTTCTTGTAAATTCAGTTGCGTAACCACCCGCCAGAGTATGACTCTCAAAAACAGCGGTCCGGTAACCGAGCGCGGAGAGTCTTGCGGCACAGGACAAGCCACCCAGACCTGCGCCGATGACGATAACATCATATTTACCCATGATTTCATCCTCCTATGTTAACATCGTTATATAAATTAACAGTGTTAAATTAAGTGGATTATATACCAGCATTGCTACGATTGGAAAGCCCTATTTTAGGGCAGTACCAGCGAACGTGACACCATCCGCAAATTAGTTACCATCAATTTCCACATGTTTGCACTTCATGACAGCTACGTGGTTCAAATTGAGCCTTGGAAACCATGTTGAACCAGAATAACCAGTGCATTCCGATACCAACAAAAACCAGAACTTATCACTGGTTTACTTTGCGGGGTGTGACAGCTTCGCTGGTACTACCCCTATTAGAGGTGAAAAGGAGTGAAATCATTGAAAAGTACAGGTATGACACGTCCCTTAGATGCGCTAGGTCGTATTGTCATTCCCAAAGAAATGCGGAGAGTGCTAAATTACGAGATAGGCGATCCCATTGAATTCTTCCTTGATGAAGAGGCGGGTATTCTTTGCCTTCGGAAGTATATTGGAGTTGCTTGCATGCTGTGCGGATCATTGGAGGGCTTAACTTACTTTAGAGACTCATTTATGTGTGTAAACTGCATTCGCGAGCTGAAGAGTCATCCAGGTTCCAGTAAACTACCTTCTCCCTATCCAGCAGCTGCAGATCATGTTTATCCGAAAACTAAAAAAAAAATGTATCAATCCGCACCGCAAATGGTTGATAAGCTTAGAAGGCTTATTGAATCAGATCCAAACGCCTCCCAAAAAGAATATGCTAAACAACTTGGTATATCGCAAGGGCGTGTTTCGCAACTTAAAAAATTACTGTAGACAGCAGAATTGAAAAAGGCTCCCTATTTTAAGGAGCCTTCAGATTTTATAGGAGCTACTTTCAAGCCAGCGTGATAACTGCTGCTCGCCGATCTGTTTATTGGCCACTGGATGGCCATATTAAACGATCGATGAGGTTCAGCTCCATGCCATTTATATTTAAATTACTATTTTCGTTCATTCTTCGTTTGTATTGTTCTTCCGGCAGTTAATATATACTGCAAAGGGTCATTTATTTTGAGATACGACAGACTTTGAGACACGCTGCCTTCCGGATTAACTTTTGGACGTTTTCGATCCGGGATATCTCTAGGCGCGAAGTCTTCATCCATTTCCACCGATAGATTAAAAGAGCCAATGATGTGCAAATCCTCTTTCCCTTCTCTAATCGTAGAGCCTGTCCGATTTAATCCACTCACCGTAATACTCCCTCTGGTTTCGCCTGCTGAGTTTTTCTCTTCCACAAGCTTGAAATTTTGAATATCCAGTGCAGAAGGATTGTCAACACTGTCTCTTCCTCGGTCCGCTTCTATTACTCTTTGAAAAGTCTTGCTTTGGTCAAAAGCCGGATTTTTTAAAATCACTTTGTTGTTCCTGTACTCAAACGGGATATTCATACTTCTCAGCAATACTCCAAGCGGAATGACAAAGGCAGCCTGAATCACTTCGGGCTGAGTGTCCATCTGTGCTGGAGTATTGTTCAGTTTATATGTTTTTGCTCCCTTTTGAAACACAATTTCATTTGAGCTCCACCTGATTTTTGCTTCCTGAAGTTTACCGTTATAATCAACTTTTGCGCCAAGAAGCTCGGCAACGGAACGAAGCGGAACCATGAGACGTTTTTCTTCATTAACGTAGGGACCAATCGGTGCGCAGTACAAAACATCATAATCATTCACTTTGAGCAAAGAGGTTCCTTTGACATGAATAGAGTGATTAATCGGTGCTGCAGTAGCGTTATAAGAAGAGGTTCCAAATATAGCACTCACAAGAACTGCAAGAGATAATACAGCCGTTCTATAAAAATATTTTCGTTTCATTTTTTTACCCTCCGTTTATATAACGAAGCAAAGTCTTTTTTTGTTGCAAACATTTACGGAACTCTAATATTTACAGTTTCTTCACCAGGATTAACAAATGAAGCTGTAACTTGCGAACTCGGTACATTGCAGTATCCTGCAGTTTGTGACGATGTAGTCCACGGAGAATTATTTGTTGAGCTTGTGCCAATATAAGAATTGTACCAGTGAACTCCGTTAATAAACGATCCAGAATGTGGAGAACCGTCTTTAGACGCTATAGTTGTCGATCGTTTAATAGATTGATTATAGCCACTAGTATTCCAACCCCTAACATCTCTTACCACAGTGTAATCTTTTTGAGAACTACCTACAATGGAACCCGCTGCATATAAAGCGACTTTATCAGACGTTGGAACATAAAATTTCAAAAATATAGTTTGGCCCGATTCAAAGACTGCACCTTTTGAATAGCCATTCTGTCTTATGAACATTGCCCAGTTATCGTTTGTAGGCTGATGGAAAAAACCCGCATCAACCTCATTTGCTGCAATTCCACCTGCATAAATGTGGGCTGTATCACCATTTCCTCCAGGTTTATTCTCATCATGCATTTGCCCTTTATTTTGAGAAGGTAGATATACATATCCAGAAAACCATGAGTATCCGGTATTTGATTGAACCTTTCTATATGGTCCATCAGAAGGAGCACATGAAACATTTTGAGTTGAGAAAGATTGTGTAAGATCGCATGTTTGCTTTGGAGCAGCGATAGTTTGTCCTTCTTTAGTTTTAAATAAATTTTCTCCTATTTGCTCTGCATTTGACCATTGCTTCAATAATTCAGGCTTGTTTGCAAAAATCTCTCCATCATCTCGAATGTATACTACATTGGTTCTTTCTTCAGCAGGTATGTCTTTCATTACATCTAAAATGATAGCTCTATCAGTACCGGTGATATGGGGATCAATAAAAGTTTTAGAGTCTAGCAATTCGGGCTCAACACCATACTTTCCAATTTCAGTGGCCTTATAAGTATCATCTGAGACAGAAGCCGGCTTAGCTAATTCCTGATTCGAAACGCCTTCCGCACCCGTAAGACACGGAAAGACTGTCATTGCAAGCAAAGGGACCACTAACATTGTTTTTTTTATTTTACCATTAAAACTAAAAAATTTCATTCTTCTTCCATCCTCTCTTTTTTTTACATAAATATACCTTACGCGTTTCTGGAATAAATGTACACTACAACCATGTAAAATTTTTGTAATTTTTTTGTAGTGTGACACTCTTCCTCTCATGAAAAATACATCAGTTTCATATTGTTCTTATGACATACCCTACCCTCCTTTTTGCCATACATATTAAACAAATGACATTTAATCGAAGAATCATTTGTTACTTTACATTTCTTTATAAAAGTTGGAATACCTCCGGTAATTATTGCTATCTCTAATAAATCCAAAGATTTTTTTCAATAGGACACTAAAAAAATAAAAAAGTATTACGGCAACGACACAAATAGCCCGGTGGGTGCAACCCCCCGAGCCAATTTTGACAAAATTCAAGTAACAAGCTATATGTACTGTTGTCGTGCGAATATTCGTAAAAGATTCTGGTCAATCCTTTCGACCCTTGTTTGGGTTTTGTCCCCCCTTGATCACATTTTATTTCTCAGATTCCAGGTCATATGCAGCTATGAGGTCATGCACTTCCTCCAAGGTCAATTTATTCTTCTGTCTACTTTCTCCTATCCATCCTATGATATATCCGCCAGCAACCATAGCCTTCTCTGTGCCTGTGCCATCAGGTATTATGCTGCGGAGCTGATTCAAAACATAATCTACTCTCTCCATCCCCACTCACCACCAATTAGATTATTTATTTCTTGTTATGAATTGGATAAAGCTCTGTTGTATTCCTTTACACCCGTCTCTCAAATTTTGATAGGCTGAAAAATAGAACGAATGGGATTTGGAACGGATAATGAACAGATACCCACGAAGTAGCTACTCCTAAGCCAAAAAGGATCAGACGTGTCGTGCTCTGGCCCGTTATCAATGTCGTGCCTTGACCGATCGAAACATCGTATCACTTCCCCGGGTCAACCTCTACCCCTTCTGCCTGCTGCAGTAGTTTCTACCCTGCTCGGTAACGTAGCAAACATGCTTCTAGGGACGCTTTCTGCAGGTGTTGTAGAAGCTGCTACTAAGGGCAGTACCAGCGAACGTGACACCATCCGCAAATTAGTTACCATAAATTTCCACATGTTTGCACTTCATGACAGCTACGTGGTTCAAATTGAGCCTTGGAAACCATGTTGAACCAGAATAACCAGTGCATTCCGATACCAACAAAAACCAGAACTTATCACTGGTTTACTTTGCGGGGTGTGACAGCTTCGCTGGTACTACCCCTAAAAATGATCTTCCCCATATGCACAAAATTCAGGATTTTGGACACATGTCTGGGGGATCGTTCGGATTTTCGGCGCAAGACGGGATAGAAACTATTATTATCCGCCTTTTTCTGTATGCCTAATAGATTCGATAGCTTGTGATAATTGCTTTAAAGATGCATCTAGTTGGTCTAACTTTTCACCTATTGTTCCTAATACATAGCGTATCAAAATAAAGCAAAGCGTGACTGGAAACCCGACATTAGTGACAAGTGAGATCATATCCGCAACCTGCATAGTCGCACATCCCCCCTTTCCTAAACATTTTATAAAATTAGGGAGATTTCCTACCTTATTGCACAACCAAGCTAAAAAAAATGATACAATATTACAGGAACATTAGTTCTTATGATTGTAAAAACATCCTTTTTCATTCCCTATAGATATGCAGACAATGCAAGCTTTTACAGAGAGGGTGATAGTATTTTGATAAAACAAGGAACAACTTACGAAAGGTGCCGGACTGAAATTTATCGTATTGCCTGGAGGATACAATACCGAGCTAAAAAAATCAGGAATAGTGAACGTTCCTTTTCTGAAATTAAGTCCAACATTCTTGCTTCTACCGTATTAACTGAAAATAAAATTTGGATACAACAACTTTTGAACTCTTTGCCGCCTCAAGGTAAATCTATCATTTATAAGCTTTATATTGAAGATTTAACTGAATATCAAGTAGCTCAGCAATTACACATTAGTCAACAGGCGGTGAGCAAATGGAAGAAGAAAATGCTTCGGAAACTATCGCAGACAGTGAACTTTTAAGATTAATACACATAGTTCAAAAAAAGGATAGTCAAGCTATGCTACAGCTCATTGATCTTTTTAAAAACGATATTTTGCATGTAAGTAAATTTATTTACTCGCCACAGGAAGATGCCATTTCTCAGATTATCGTTGAATTTTTAGAGTACATTCAGTTAAACGAACTGGAATAGAAACTTTTAAATAAAAAAAGTATGAATGAGTTGTAAAAATGCTTCTTTTTTCTCCCTATATAACGAGAAGCAAATAAAGCGCGCAGCTCTCTAGTCTGATTAGACAAAAAAAACTTTAATTAAAAGGAGATAATTAATTATGGCATTTACAAAAGAATACACTGCTAGTATCGTTTTGAATTTGGATCAGGTCAGACAAATGCAAAGAGCACAACGAAGTGTTTATGATAAGGGGCTTGTAGAGCAGAATACTAATGCTTTGGCCGACGCATTAGGTAATACGCTTTCTATATTGGGATCTGTGTTTTTTAAATATACTGCATATAGTTTGGCAGCAGGCATAGCCTCTATCCTGTTGGGTATGGTTCCTAATGAAAAAGAAGCTCTCAAAGATATGGTTTATAATGGTTACTGGGAAATGGGATATCTTCAAGACTTTTTAGAGGACAATCAAGGGAGATATGATTTGATTGAAGTTAAATTCCCATTTATTGAATACGAAACACAGGGAATCAGATTCATTACTGGTAAAGGTGTAGTGACGCGAGTGCATTCCACCAGCGGTGGATGGATGATTCTTTAATAGTCTCCTAGAAAAAATAACCGCTTGTCTTTAACAAGGACAAGCGGTTATTTTTTCCTTCAACCAAAATCTATTTGAAAAATTTTTGCATTAACTTTCCATTATACCCACTAATAATCTCATATGAAACAACGCTATTTTTAGGAACGGCCGAATTGTATTTATAAACTACTAAATTTTTTTCTCCCAATATGGTTAATCCAAGTTTCCTTTCTTGTTTTGATCTTATAGTGATCCAGTACAAGTCGGGCGAGGGAGTACTTGAATTAGATTTTTTTAGCTGCAATTGCGAAAACATATTTATTATTTGATTAATTGATTTAGAGTCTGACACAGTTATTTTTTTTTCATTTGCAGAATTATCATCTGATTTAATGATTTCAATTGTGTCAATTTCCCCTAGGTTTACTTGTCCCAAAGCTGCTTCTTTAAAAGATATTGTCATTTTAGATGTAAAAATGACTCCTGCAACGAATATTACTACAAGAAGTATCATGAAACTTAGGACGTATTTTTTTTGTATTTTCATAAAGTCCTCCTTATGAATCATATGCACATAATATACCATTAATATCAAAAAAATTCCCATAATCATATATTAATTTTTTATTTTATCGAATAATTCAAAAAAATGGTTATTTATGTGAGGATAAATGTGCACAAAATTCCGGGTTTTATCTTTTTGAACTGTTTAGCCTATACTAAAGAATATCGAAGCAAAAACTAAATAAGCTGCTTCCGGTAGAGTTCCAGAAACAGCTTTCGATAAAGGATTTCTTATTTTTTCATGATTAGTTCAAGAAGTTGGGTTTTCATACTTTGAATAGCATCCTCTTTTGGCATACGTAAAAGTTTGCTTAATCGTTTAATATCTTGATCGAAATACTGAAAAATTGCATTCATGGCCTCTACATCGGATTGGGTTTGGGCAAGTTTTACTAACTTCATAAACTCATCATCTGAAATAATTCGCGGAGTGCTTTCTTTTTCCATTTGTTCACCGCCTGTTGACTGATTTTAAGTTCTCTGGCAACCTGGGCTTCTGTTTTGTCGTTTATGTAAATTTCATAGATGACTTTTTTGCTTGCTTCACACGCAAATTTATTAATATAAGATTGCAACATCACTCTGTTATCAGATTCATCCGAAAAAGAGGGTCGAAAGAGGTTAGGACTGCATTCCATAGAAACTTCACGTTTGCGATCACGTTTTTCCCGATACTGCATTCGCCAAGCAATTCTATAAAGCTCGCGTCTATAATGTTCAATCGCGCCCAACGAAAATTACCTCCCTTATATTCTTATACGTTTATATAAGGGAGGGAGATATCAAATTCCATTTAACAACCTTAAAAATAGTGAGTATTCCTTCTATGGAAAAAAATATATCATTATGTGGTTTTTTCGAAACATTTGCAAGCCCCATTACTATCATGCTTTTTCCATTCGGCATAGAAACTTTACTTTGCGGTCTGTGACAGCTTCGCTGGTACTAGCCCATTTTTTGGGTTTGCCTCCTGGGATAATCATCAAAATAAAAGTGAATTAGCTCTTATTACAGCTGCAAAAGTTGAATTAATATAAAAAAACATCCAAAATTGTAGCGCTTTCACTTGTTAGATTCCAATGAAGATGCTATCCTTCAAATGGGATTGTTACTGAAAAGGCAAAACCCGAGTACATTGTATTATGTACCCGGAGTTTGCCTTTTTTTCATTTTATATGGATGCAGCAGCATACAGCCAAACATCCCAAACATGTGGAAAGCGCTTTAAAAAAATAACACCAAAGGAGATTAATCTCATGCAAAGAAGACGCTTCGCCCTTGTATTACTATCTTTCGTGTTTCTGCTTACGATCTTTTTCCCGTCGTCCAGCTCTGCCGCAGCAGCTGATGTTCCGGCACCACAGGCAACCCTGCTTACTCAGGTACAGCCTTTGGGTGAGGTCGTTTCAGCCGTTGTACTGAAATACAGCACCAATATTGACGGGGCATCCTTGTCTACTTCCAGCTTCCAGGTTCAATCTGTATTCAATGATGTTTACACAGACAGAACCGTGATTGGTGTATATACCAACGATACCGGCGCCATCACCAATCGTAGTACTCATGGCAAATATGTCGTGATCGAGCTGGATACGCAAGATAAAAATGCAAGTACCCTTACTTATAATGCAACAAGTGGAGTCAACCTCATCAATCCGTTGAATTATTACATCACCCAAAAGAAAGACATTGCAACTCAAAAGAAAACAGTCATTCCAGCCTCTGCACAGACTGTAAAAGCAACTGATAAAATCACACCGATTGTAGACGATTTCAAAAAAAGCACCTTTGAAAATAAAGATGGCTTCAAGCTGAACTGCTTTACGTTTGAGCCTAAAGTAGAATCCGGCCAAACCTACCCGCTGGTTGTGTTCCTGCACGGAAACGGCGAGCGTGGTGATGGAAACGGAGTTAACCTGCTGGCGAATGCTGGTGCCGTTACTTGGGCTTCGCCTGAGCAGCAAACCAAGCATCCATCCTTCGTAATCGCTCCACAAAGCCCGATTGACCTGGATCATAAATTCATTTGGGCAGATGAGCCGCGCAGCAGCGCTGTAGCCGATTTGGTACGTGAAACGGCATTAAAATATCCGATCGACACCAATCGAATCTACATCGTTGGTATTTCTCAAGGAGCTATGGGAACGTGGAGGTTGCTCGAAAAAAATCTCGATCTGTTCGCCGCAGGTGTGCCGATTGCTGGTTTGACCAACTATGAAAAAGCCGTTAACATGTATGCCCCTGTTGATCCCAAGCATGTCGAAGTACTGAAAAACGTTCCTATTTGGGCCTTCCATGCTGTAGACGACACTAGCGTAAGTCCTAAAAACTCGCAAGAAATGGTAGCTGCCATCAAAGAGCAGAACGGAAATCTCATTCATTTCACTGAATACGAAGCAGGAATTATCAAACCTGTAGGACACTTCTCATGGGTTCCAGCCTTGCAAAATCAGGATATGATTGAATGGCTGTTCGCACAAAAGAAATAGTTTCATATTGTGCCACTGCGCAGTCGGATAGTGCTTCCCATCGCAAAATAAGTTTGAGACTAACCAAAGAAACAGCGGCAGTCCTGGACTGCCGCTGTTCCATATATTTAGATATGATATTGACTTTTAAATTTGAAAATCTCATCAACAGCTTGATGATACCCACCTGATTTTTGAAAGGATTCCCCAATATTTGCAACAGCTTTCTTGAAAGAGGAGAGGCTTAACACATGCTCTACAGCTTCACGTAATTGATGTGCAGTCAAGCTTTGCATTTGTAATTTAATGCCTGCTCCCATATTGGAGACTTGCTCTGCAATGATCGGCTGATCCGCGCTTTGCGGGATTACAATTAACGGAACCCCGTAATAGAGACCTTCATGGGTACTGTTCATTCCACCATGGGTAATAAATAATTTAGTGTATTGCAGTACATCAGTTTGTGGAACATAATTTTTTACGATGAAGTTTTTAGGGATTTTCCCTAAATCAGAAATTTGAATTTTATTCCCAATAGACATAACAATAGTATGATCAGTGTTTCTGAATGCCTCAAAACAAAGCTTATAGAAATCAATTGCTTGGTTAAAGACTGTACCCAGTGAAATGTAAACTGGTTTTTTCTCCTTGATTGCAGTAAAGTCGAAGTTTTCTTGGGTTAATCGTGAAGAGATGGATGGACCTACAAATTTATAAGTTTGGTCGAATGCTTCTGCATAAGGTTGAAACTCCCTTGTTGTATAAACAATTGTAAGTGGTGCAGGATTACAAAACACTTCGTAAGGAGAATGAATCTCCACATCATATTTTTCCTTCACCATGACCGTCAGGCTTTGAAATTTATCGTTTATAGGTTTAACTATTTCTGTAGGGATCTTTATAGAAAATTGTTCCAATATTTTATCAAATGAATCTTTTGTCTGCGCAAAAGAAGTACAAGAGTTGATTGCAGGAAGCTTAAGAATTTGAGCAAGTAAACGTCCACAACCGAACATTGAATCATGGATGATATAATCAAAATGCTGTCCTTTGATTTGTTCAAGAACGCTTGGTATGACTATATCTGCCGTAAGTAAAAGGCCGTTGATTCTTTCGAGTAAATAATTTCTTCCACCTGAGATAAAGGCTTTTATAAACTTTTGATCGTCAAATGTTCGTACCGAAGCTCCCGTCTTCTCAATACGCTCCCGAAAAGCTTCTATAGAAAAGTACACTACCTCTTCTCCGCGCGAAATAAGCTCTTGTACAACTCCAATAGTTGGATTGATATGTCCCTCTGATCCACCATTAATAAATAAAACACGTGCCATTCCTACCACTCCTCAGGTACAATGTGAAAAACGACATCCGATTAATAGCTGGATGTCGTCTTCTTGTATTTATGAAATTTGTTTATTCTACTTCCCCTTACCCAACTCTTAAATAATTAATTCACTTTACCGCCCTCTACGACCAATTGATCTGTAAAGCCTGCTCCGTAAACAGGGGTCAGTGTGTTCTTATAGGCTTGATGCACAAAGTTTTCCTTGCCCAGTGTAGCCAGCTCATTGTTGATCCAGTCCAACAGCTCCTTATTACCCTTTGCTACTGCGGGTGCAATCGTATCTTGACCGCCAAAGGACGGGATGGTTACCGTGAAGCCGGGGTTGGCCTTAGCCCAAGCGATCAGCTCTGTATTATCATTGGCAATCGCAGCACCGCGTTTGTCTTTGAGGGCTGAGAAGATTTCCGTGTATTGATCGAATTTGAGCAGCTTGATGTCAGGATAATTTTTCGTAAAATAGGTTTCAGCCGTCGTTCCCTTGGCGACAATCAGCTTCTGATCCGAATTCTTTAATTGGTCAATCGTGGTGATTGGAGCGCTGTCGGGTGACACAATGCCAAAGGATAATTTCATATACGGGTTAGCAAAATCGACCTTTTCTTTACGCTCATCCGTTACAGTAAAGTTAGCCATGATGATATCTACCTTGTTGGATTCCAAATAGGCGACCCGGCTGGCAGCATCCACCAGTACAAATTCCACCTTGGACTCGTCACCCAAGAGATCTTTGGCAAACCGCTTCGCAATATACACGTCAAAGCCTTGATTCTTCCCTTCCGAATCTACGTAGCCAAAGGGCGGCTTATCCGCGAATACACCGATTCGAATCTTGCCATTCTTTTTAATGTCCTCAATTGAAGCAAATTTAGCCGAACCTGACCCGCCGTTGGTATTGCCGCTTCCTGCACATCCCGCCAAGCCGACGAGCAGCAAGCTCAAAGCCAGTAATAACGTCGTGAATTTCATTCCTTTTCTCATCTCTATTCATCCCCTTTATATCGTTTCGTACTGAAATATATCCAGAAAGTGCTGGGCACGCTCTGTTTCCGGTCGGGTGAAAAATTGTTGTGGCGTAGTCATTTCACATATCTGTCCTTGATCCATAAAAACGATACGGTCTCCTACCGACTTGGCAAAGCCCATTTCATGCGTCACGATAATCATGGTCATACCCTGTTGTGCCAGCTCTCGCATAACATCCAGCACCTCTCTGACCATCTCCGGGTCCAAAGATGCGGTGACCTCATCAAAAAGCATAATTTCAGGGTTCATACACAGGGCGCGCACAATCGCAATCCGTTGCTTTTGCCCGCCTGATAATTGTCTCGGATATGCATCTTTGCGATCCAGCAGACCCACGCGCTCCAATAGCTGCTCTGCTTGCTTGAGTACTTCCTGTTTGTTTCTCCGCTGCACTTTAAGCGGGCCAAGCAATATATTTTCCAAGACCGTCATATGCGGAAACAGCTCATAGTTCTGGAACACCATTCCGATATGCTGTCGCACCTCACGCCAATTCACTTTGTTATCGGTCAGATCCTGTCCTCTATAACGGATGTTCCCGCCCTGGACTGGCTCCAGACCATTAAGACATCGAAGGAGCGTGCTTTTTCCACATCCCGAAGGACCGAGGACAACCACGACTTCCCCTTTCCTTACGTCCAGATTAATCTGCTGCAACACTTGCCGGTCTCCGAAGCTTTTGTGCAGCCCTCGGATTTCCAGCAAAACCTCCACAGCCTCTCCCATGACACCCACCCCATCCTGCTAATTTTGCCATCTGCGTTCAAATCTTTTGGAAAGTCTGGATAACGGATAGCATACGAGAAAATACAATATGAAAATAAAGCCGTACACCCAAAAGGATGCCGAAGGCGCTTTGATTACACCCAGCTCAATAATCTGCTGCCCGACCTTGACCACTTCTACTACACCAATCAGTACCACTAATGACGTTGTTTTGATCATCCGTGTCGCCAGATTAATAGAGCCTGGAAGCATTCGGCGCACCGCCTGGGGAATGAGCACATGACGGTATAATTGTCCATATGTCAGTCCCAGTGCCTGCCCGGATTCCACCTGATGCTTGGGCAGTGATTCCAGCGCACCACGAACGATGTCACCAATCTCCGCCGCTCCCCACAGGCTAAATACGATAATTGCTGTCAATTCCCCGCTGATATTCACATCCAGCAAAGGGGTAAATCCAAAATATACCACATACAACCACACCAAAATCGGAATAATGCGAAATGTCTCCAAATAGAATCTCAGCACAAGCCGAATCGGCCTTGATTTCAAGGTGCGCAGCAACCCCATCAAAATGCCTAATAGAGTACCGATAATAATTGAAATAAACGCAATCTCCAGCGTAATGAGCAATCCCCCTAATAGACGCTCAAAATTCGAACCTTCAAAAAGCACATTAATCCCCGAACTCAGCATACCGCACCTTCCTTTCCACCCACGTCAGCAGCATCGACAATGGTAAAAGCAGGACGAGATATGCCAGTACCAGCAGAATCAGCGATTCTGACGTTTTGTAGTACATGCCGATCAGGTCTTTTGCCACATTCATCAGGTCTAATAAAGCAATAGCGCCGACAATGGAGGTCTCCTTGAGCAGAAAAATCGCATTCGCTCCCAAGGACGGAACGCTGATGGCAAAAGCCTGTGGCAAAATAACATATCTCGCCAGTTGTATCTTGGACAGTCCGAGACTCAGCCCGGATTCCGTCTGGGTCTTGCTGACCGCTTCAATTCCACCACGGAACGCCTCGGCCATATAACCCCCGCCCAAAAAGGTCATGCCCACAATGGCACACGTCATTTCGCTCATATGCAGACCTATTTTCGTAAATCCGTAATACAGGAAGTATAGCTGTACAAGCAGAGGTGTGTTTCGGGAAAGCTCAATGTAGGCTACGATGATGCCACTGATTCCCCTCACTTTGTAATACAGTACTATGCTGCACAGCAAACCGACGACTAGTGAAAACAGAATGGCCCAAAAAGCGATCTTCAATGTCAGCCACATGGCTTCTCCATATAACGGCAAGCTTTCTACAATAAACTCCCAGTCTAAGTTCATATGTACATACCTTTCAATTTTCAATTTTCAATTATTCCTATGTATTTGCTTTGCTTAATAACAATGATTGTATTCCTGCCTAATTATTTCGTCAATACTTTGATGAAAATTTGTCATATTTATCTATGATTGAGGAAGAAAATTATTGCTTTATTTCAGAAATAAATAAAAAAACCTAAAATGGATCAATTCCATTTCAGGCTTTAATTAATGCTATACGATTCATCACACGAGCGGCTCCATAACCAAGGGACCGCCGAGTTTCTCTACAATCAAACGGCTTTCCTCATTGAGCCCCCGCAGCGTGATGGATTTACCGGAGTTCCTGTATTTTTGCAGCACCTTGCCAATAGCAGTCACCGCCGAGTGATCCCAAACATGTGAATGACTAAAGTCCACCACGACACGCTTCGGATCATCCGCAGGTTTAAAATGATCGACAAAATGAGTTGTTGAAGCGAAAAACATAGGACCTGCAACATGGTACACCTTCTCCTCGTTATCCTCTGTTGCACTGATGCGGATTTTAGCCATTTTCCAGCCAAAATGCAATGCACTCAGCAGGACGCCCGAGATCACGCCCTTGGACAAATCATGCGTAGCCACCACGATGATAACCGTCATAACCATAATAAACGTGTCTGCCTTGGGTACCTTGGCGATATTTCGGAGTGCATTCCAGTCCACGGTCCCGATACACACCATGAACATGACACCCACCAATGCGCCCATCGGCACTTCCTTCACAACCCCGCCAAGCACTAATAGCAAAAAGGCCAAAAATACCCCTGCCGTAAAGGTGGACAAACGTCCTCTTGCACCCGAGCTGACATTAATGACCGATTGCCCGATCATCGCACAACCGCCCATACCACCAAAAAAACCATTTATAAAGTTAGCAATCCCTTGCCCTCGGGCTTCCTGGTTTTTATCGCTTTTTGTTTCGGTCATTTCATCCAGAATACTGGCTGTTAGCAGCGATTCCAGCAATCCGACCACTGCCATCGTAAAGGAATACGGCAGTAAAATCCATAAAGTATGCCACGACCACTCAATTTGAGGCAAATGGAAGGAAGGCAGCGAGCTGGTTAGCGTCCCGATATCTCCTACGGTTTTCACATTCAATCCGAATACATACGTAATGATCGTCATGATAATAATGGCAGTCAATGGAGCAGGAATGATTTTCGTAAATTTCGGTAAAATATACACAATCAGCAGCGTACCCGCTACCATCGCATACATGATCCAGTTCGCTCCATGAAAATGGGTAAGCTGCGCCATAAAAACAAGGATCGCCAGTGCATTCACAAACCCGGTCATGACCGGCTGCGAAATAAAACTTATAAAGCGGCCTATTTTCAAAACACCCAGCAGTACTTGGATGATCCCTGCCAAAATGGTAGCTGCAAACAGATATTCCACGCCATAATCCTTCACCAAGCTAACGACCAGTACCGCTACCGCCCCGGTTGCTGCCGAGATCATCGCCGGGCGTCCGCCTGCAAAGGAAATGACAATGGCCATGGAAATGGAGGCGTACAGTCCGACCATGGGATTGACACCCGCTATGATCGAGAAGGCAATGGCCTCCGGAATCAGCGCCAGCGCTACGGTCATGCCCGCAAGTATATCGGCCCGGATATTACCGAACCATTGTTGTCTAAGATTCATACCGTCTCGTTCCAGCCTCCTATATTTACGGAGAGCAGCATATTGACCCGCAACCCGATGTCATTCGGGCATCCGTCCAGCGGCCAATCGCAATGGCTCTCCTTCATTCAGCTCGTCTCTCTCAAACGAACCCGTCCGTTACATTCAGTCCATCATTATAACGTAAGGGATTCGCAGAAACGAATTGGGTAAAAGGCTGTTTACAGAAGGAAATCCTCGATTTTCTTAAAATATCAACCGTTTTCTTCATGTAGTTCGTTTTCTTATATTTTAAATTTTCGCAATTCCTAAGACTCTGACCTGTTAAAGTTTATCACCTTAACCTCATATTCAGACTCGGCAAACTGCAAATCTTGATCCGCCGTAACCAGCACCAATCTGTTTATAATAGCTGTCGCAAGAATCAAAGCATCCGGGGTCTTAAGCCTTCTTGCAAACTTATCCTTTTGTTCTCTTCTGATACGACCCGCTTTAACTGCAATCTCTGAATCAACTGCTATAAAATCCCCGCCAAGAAAAGGTATCATATCTAAGTCAGTATCTGTGGACAACCCAGCTATAAACTCGGACTGAGTTATAACAGAAAAGAAAATATTCTCTTTATCTTTTTCAGCTTGTCGTATTACTTTATCCAAGGATGTATCAAGTCTATGAAGGGCAATAGCTGCATTCGTATCAAATAAATACCCCATCTAATCCCAATCCTCCCTGGATTGCTTAACACTCTCTTCGATCTCAAGCAACTGCTCCTTGCTTAGGCTGCCTCGAGAATTCAAGACAGCTTGCAACCCTTTCGGCAACGGAGACTCTAAATCAATAACCTCAGTCTCCCCTTGTTTATTTTCTATAGTAACCTTTGATGGCTCAAACCCAATATCACGAAGGAGACTTAGGAGGCGTATACGATGTATATCCGTTAATTTTTTTGCCATTAGAAACACTCCTTAGCAAAGAATAGATTCCGGTCATAGCTCGGTTGATTTGTTGTTTTCTTATATTTAAAATTTTCGCAATTCCCGCACCAGCTCAGATAAGGCCTCATCTGTATCAGGTTCGAAATTGTGCCGGAGCATATTTTCAAAGTCAGGGAGAGCTTGCTTTAACAGCTGATAGCTATAATCATAGTAGCTCCAAAAAGCCACTGGATCGTAGCCGCGTGCTTCCTCCTCTTCCCACTCCAGTTCATCTTCTTCGGGATCGTTGTTTTCAGGCCATAGATATTTTTCGTCCAATAGCATGGTCAGGGCTTCCACAGACTGCTGTGAATCGGCTTGTTCCTGTACCATCTCCAGTGTCCCAACAACTGCATGATACAATTCCAGCTCACTCAGCGTAATACGATTCGGCCTTCTCGTCTGTATATTGCGCAATAAGAAAAGCAACACCCACGGCGTAACTTGCCATAATGTACCCTGATGCTCAATCAGATCAGCGATTGCCTTATACTCTCCGTCTAATATCATTTGCGGTAAATCCGTCCCCCTGCCATAACAAGTGGTCAGGCGGTGCCACGGCACATCTGTTATTTGGAGATGATGGATTGGAGTGGTATTGATCTTATAGGTATCCATGGCTCATGGCTCATCCTTTCCGGCAAGTATCTAAAATCTCCCTGATTTAAAGATAGAATACAATAAAAAGGCAACCATCAAGAGCGCCACGACAAAACCAATTTCAATCGCAGGCACATTCCATAGCATTGTCGCCTGATGATTTAGCGATGAACCAATAATCAGTCCAACCATAATAATGCTGAACGCTAACAGTACAATGCTGAATGACAGGCGATTGCTGATCTGATCCAGCCTGCGCAGGAGCATTTCCAGCTCTGGTACGGTGACCTCCAGCTTGAGCTTGCCCTTACTAATAATGGAGGCCAAATGCCGCGCCTGTCCCGGCAGCTCCATGAGCGTCTCCACCAGTTCGGTCACACCGCCCAGCAGCTTGCCCCGAATACGGCGACCACTGAAGCGTTCCTTCAGCAGCTTGTTGCCGAAAGGCTCCGCCAATGCGATGATGCTGAGATCGGGGTCAAGCAGTTGGGCGACCCCCTCCGATGTCAGTAACGCCTTGCCGAGCAGCAGGACATCCGACGGCAGACCGATTCGATGGCGCTGTGCTGCACCAAACAGGTCGTTCAGAGCATCGCCAATGCTGACCTGCGAGAAAGGAACGTCCGCATAATCTTCGCGTATCTTATCCAGATCGGCACGCAGCGCATTTAGATCGGTATTCGGTTCGACCAGGCCCAGTCGTTCGATGGCCCGGACCATGGCATCGGTGTTTTTGCGCATCAGCGCAATAATGAGAGAGGCGAGATGATCCCTCATCTCTTCACTGAGTCGCCCGGTCATGCCAAAATCGAGATAAGCGAGATTGCCATTTTTCAGGACAAGCAAATTCCCGGGATGAGGATCGGCATGAAAAAAGCCCTCTATAAAAATCTGATGCAGCATGCTGTTTACCAACTGCTGTGCCAGTTCTTTCAGGTTATATCCACGGCGTAACAACTCCTCGCGACTCCCCAAATGAGTTCCATCCAGAAACTCCATGGTCAGTATGCGGGAAGAGGTATGATCCCAATATATTTTTGGAATATAGATATGTGGGTCCTGCTCAAATTGGAGCGCAATCTTCTCTGTATTGCGGGCCTCATGGTTGTAGTCCAGCTCCTGAATGAGCGATTTCCCCAGCTCCTCCACCATTTGGCGAAGCTGATAACGCTCCACCCATTCCCAACGCTTGGCTGCCATATGGGTCAGTTCCCGCAAAATGTCCAAATCCCGTCGGATGATGCGGTTAACGCCTGGGCGCTGGATTTTAATAGCGACCATTTCACCACTGTGCAGCTTGCCCAAATGCACTTGTCCAATCGAAGCAGCAGCCAGCGGAACATCGTCAAAGCGAGCCAATATGTCCTCCAACGACGTGTCCAGCTCCTGCTCCAAAATGCCCCGCGCCATTTCAGGCGAAAAGGGCGGAACCTGATCCTGAAGCTTGACCAGCTCGCGGATTATAGGCTCCGGCAGCAGGTCGGCACGCGTGCTTGCCAACTGTCCAAGCTTGATAAATGCAGGCCCCAGGTCCTCCAGCACCAGTCGTATCCGTTCACCCAGCGTCTTGGACTCGGGAGCTTCTCTCGTCAGCCATTTGCGTGGTAGCGATAGCAGCTGGAACAGGCCCATTTCCTCCACCATATAGCCAAAGCCATGACGCGCCAGCGCCATGGCAATTTCCCGGTAACGACCGGCATGCTTCATACGAACTGCCATTTAATCCAGCCGATTCGCTTCTTCGGCATCGCTTGAACCCGTAAGCGCAGCCTTTTCTTTTTCCAGTTCTGCTACCTGTTTTTCCAATAATGCCACACGTTGCTCCAAACTTGCGACATCATTTTCGGTAGGTACTTCCAGCTCCTGCAAAATGCGGTTAACCTGCTCGCGGATCAGCGTTTTGAATTGGCCCTGTTCCTCTGCCCCCCGTTCAATCAGACGATCAATCAGTGCTTTGGATTCAGAGGGCGCAAGTTCTCCCCGGTTTACAAGATCCTCGACGGCTTTCTCCACCTTTTCTTTGCTGACAATAGTGAGGCCCCATCCCAATGAGATAGCTTTTTTGAACAAGTCGCTCATGATATATCCTCCCCTACCTGTGATTACCTATAGTATAACCTGAAAAGGGAAGCCGCATAAAGTTTGCAGCTCCCCTTCCCTAAGAATGGTATTTGTTATGTTTAACCCGGAAAGCGTCCGGCCCACTTGGCAGCCTGAAGCAACAGCTTGCGGTAGCCCTCATGCTGGAAGCTTGGCTGATTATGTCCAGGCATCAAGTAGACGACCCGCCCCAAGCCATAGGACAATGACCATGCCGCAGGCCACCACTGGCCTTCATACTCGTATTCCATCAATAGTGTTTTTTCAGTGAATGGATCAAAATCGAAACGATACGGCTCCTCCTGGATCTCGAACGGTTCAATTCCTTCCATGATCGGATGATCCGGCTCCGTTACCTTGAAGGAAAGTGGCGCCGCAGCCGGATGACGTAAGAAACGTGCTCCCATCAGCTGTGCAATTTCATACCGTCCTTGTAGTGTAATTCCATTATGCAATACCAGCAATCCGCCCCCGCCGCTGACGTAGGACAGCAGTCCTGCCGTTTGTTGAGGGGACAAAACCTCCTTGCGACTATCGCAGTACGAAATACATAGATCGAATGAGGCCAGATTTTCCTTGAGCAGCATTTTACGATTCTCGCTGCATTGTACCGTCATCCAGTCCTGTAAAATATGGCTAATCTCCTCGTCCACCCCTTGCAACGGGTGAAACTCCGGGTATGAATAATCTCCCAATAGCAATGCTTTTTTTCTGTCCATGCTAATCCTCCTTGCCTGACTTGTATATAAGGACTCTAAAGGCGTGCCCCGTGTCATTTATTTTTGTTTGTGTGGACAAATCGCTCTACAAATTTCGGTTGGCCCTCATCCATTTCACATAACAACGCCATCATTGTCCGAAGCTACAGCATATATAAATAATTCTACAGACCGCCTATGGAATCCTTTAGCAGAGGATTATAACATATACGTTCGCTCGGAATAAACTTATTTAAAAATTATAAATATGAACGCTGGCGATTCGGGCCGTTTATGGTATACTCGTAAGAAAAAAAAGTGTGCCCACGCATTCTTTTCAAAAAAGGGACGCTTTTTGTAAAATGTATGCTTGCGGTTATAGAATTGTTAAGCCTTGCCTCAACTTATACATTCTATAAATCTTAAAAACCGGGGAGGTTGCATGAATGAAAAGGACTGGAATGACCCGGCCCTTGGACAGCTTGGGACGAATTGTGCTTCCTAAAGAGTTGCGCATGACGATGGAGATTGACATCGGCGATCCATTAGAGTTTTTTATTGAAGACCAGACACTCATGCTCCGTAAGTACAAATCAACCAATTGCGTCTTTTGTGGTGCGGTTGATACCAACACCTACTTTAAAGATCAGTTTATTTGCGATGAATGTGCAACCTCGATGAAAACGGATGATTTGCCTCCGGTCACGACGGCTGAAACCAATTCGTCTCCACTTAAGCAAAATATGCATATCAAAAAAATCTATCAGCGTACAGACGTTATTTTGGAGAAAATGAGAGAACTGATGGAGGAGCATCCTGCATCTTCACAAAAGCAGCTCGCCTCCATGCTTGGCGTGAGTCAGGGAAGAATTTCCCAATTGAAGAAGCTAATGTAAATCAGTCATCGCAAAAGTAATGTATGCGCTTCCTCTAAATGTAAGGTACATCATATCCACGTAAAAAGCCGGGCTCCTCAACCTAAAGGAACCCGGCTTTTGTTGTTCACATGAAGCGGCTCGCTCAACTTACTGACTGTAAGCTCTGCATTTTTCCACCCAGCGTGCTGCAGCTTTGGGAAGAGAAGCGAGATGTATATGGGTATAGGCCGCCAAAAGGTTCCCTTGCGCGTAGCCCTCGCTCTGGAGTCCGCGCATCCCCTTAGCCTGATAGGCATAGGGGTAGGGGACAGTCGATTCATCATAGGCCATCACTGAATAATGAAATTCATGGCCCCGAATCGTCTCTCCAGCCTCCAGCAACAGGCAATCCTGCAATGCAGTTGCTTCCCGGTATCCCAATGCAGCCCGCTTTTCCTGCATTCGGACATCGGACGGAATGACTCCAGCCATAAGGTGAACGCTCCCGGCACGATCCGTAAGTGTGCGTGCCAGCACCATATATCCGCCACATTCAGCAAATATAGGCATATCCCGGCATACTGCATGGCGGATATCTTCCAAAAAGCCTGTATTGGCAGCGATAGCTGCGGCAAACTCCTCAGGAAAGCCGCCGCCCAGATATAGGCCCTTTGCCTGCTGAGGAATGCGCTCTCCCGCCAGTGGACTAAAATAGACAATTTCTGCTCCCGACTGGCGCAGCAAGTCCAGATTTTCCGGGTAGTAGAAATTGAACGCCGCATCTTTGGCGACAGCAATGATGGGGCGCTCCCCGGTCGCGGCCTGCGATCCTTCGGATGGTAGCCGATCCGCGGCAAATAATGGCTGTGCGGGCAGAGACAACGGCGGAGCCGAATCCGCCAATGCCCGCAATGCCTCCAGATCCGTACCCGCGCGGATCAGCTCTGCCGCCCGTTGGAATAGCGGCTCCAGCTCGCCGCGTTCCACAGCGGGCACCAGACCCAGATGACGCTCGGGTATGTCCAGCCCGTCATCGCGCTTTAACCAGCCGAGCACGGGGATACCGCACTCCTGCTCAATTGCCTTCTTGACGATGCTGTAATGTCCTTGACTACCACAGCGATTCACAATCACGCCCGCAATGCACAGCTTCGGCTCCAGTCGCTGGAAGCCGAGCACAATAGCGGCTGCGCTGCGTGCCATGCTGCGCACGTCGACGACCAGCAATACAGGGCTATCCGTCAGCATGGCGATTTCGGCAGTCGACCCGATATTGCTGAGCGGGTCCTTGCCGTCATACAGTCCCATGACGCCTTCAATCACGGAAAGATCCGCACCTTCGGAAGCGCGGATAAAGGTTTCACGCACCGTATCCGCTGAGGTCATCCAGGAATCAAGATTACGGGAAGGCGTTCCGGTCGCGGCCGTATGATAGGTCGGATCAATATAATCCGGCCCGCACTTAAAGCCCTGCACTCGCAGACCGCTATCGGCGAATGCCTTCATCAGCCCGAGAGTGACAGTCGTTTTCCCGGCACCGCTGCCCGTACCGGCAACAACAATACGGCTTCTGCGTGCTGCAGCAGACGGAACAGGCTGCACGTTCTGCTTCTTAACGTCAGTCATAGGAAACCCGCGCTACAGACAGCGTCATATTGCCGCTTTTTTTCTTCTCCAGCAGCCAATGCTTCGCACCGGAAGACAACAGGGCCGCAGGCTCGCTGACCCCGTATGCACCGGTGTATTTGAAGACGGTGTCCGATGGATTGGGAAGCTGTACGGTGTTCAGCTCTGACGGGGTGTACGTCACCAGCTCCCAGCCGTATTTGGCGCAGAGGGCAAGCAAGCCCTCTTCATCCTTTTTCAGATCAATAGTAGCTAAATTCCGCACGCTTTTTACGGACAAGCGCAGCTCTTGCAGGGTGTCCAGCACGCCAGCCTCCAGCTCCTCCAAAGCCGTGCCCCGGTTGCAGCCAATGCCAAGCACCAGACTTTTGGGACGGTACAGCACACCGTTAGAAAGGAAACGCTCCTCTTCTTCCGGCTCCAGCAAACGGTCACTAACGACCAGCGCGGCGTTAAAGGGCTCTCGTGATGCTTCTGCCACCGAAGGGTATACCTTGATATGCGCAGGCACAGGCTTGTCATAACGCCACCAGTTCTGTTCACCTGTCTCTTGTATGAGCGCAACAGGCTCCTCGTTCACAACAGCCGCGCTCACTGGAGTGGCCTTGTCGAAGCTATCGACCACCCAGCCCAATTCCCGACCAAACATGTCGACCGGAATTGTCCCCTGCACATCCGATGCTGTTGTAATCACTGCACGTGCACCCAGCACAGCGGCGACATGGCGGGTCAACTCATTGGCACCGCCCAAGTGGCCGGACAATACGCTAATGACATGCTCCCCGCGATCATCAATGACGACTACGGCCGGATCTACTTTTTTATCCACCAAAATTGGCGCAATCATGCGCACCACTGCACCGAGGGAAATAAATAAAATAATACCGTTATATTGCCTAAATAAATCCGGCAAAATCAGCTTGACCGAACCTTCGAACAATTGAATGCCGCCCTCCTGCTCGTCCCCCCGTTCAAACTTGGACATGTAATATACATCTGTGCCCGGAAAGCTGGCCCCCAGATTACGTACCATTTCGACCCCATGCTTCGTGATCGCCACAGCGGCAAATGGATTACTCACCGGGCTTCACTCCCTTCCGGTAGCCATGGGTGAACGACTTATCATACAGCTTGGAACGATGCGCGTCCTTATCCACCAGCCCCGGGTCGAGCGCCCAGCCTGCCAAAATCATGGCATGCATCGTGATGTCCGCAGCACGCAGATCGGTCGGCAATTGGGCGAGCGTCGTGCGTACAATCTTTTGATCCGGCCAGGTTGCACGCTGCACTACCGCTACTGGTGTATCCTCGCTCCAGCCTGCCGCCAGGAACTCAACGACCACCTTTTTCGCCAGCGTTGCGCTGAGGAACAGGGCCACTGTACAGTGATGGGATGCCAGGTCACGCAGCTTTTCCCGATCCGGTACAGGTGTGCGTCCTTCGGCACGCGTCAGAATAACCGTCTGCGTCAGGTCAGGCACGGTTAGCTCCGCGCCCAGCACAGCCGCAGAAGCAAAGACCGAGCTGACACCCGGTATGATTTCGTAGGCTACTCCACGCTGCTTCAGCAGTACCATTTGCTCCAAAATCGCACCATACACTGCCGGATCACCCGTATGTACACGGGCTACACTGCGTCCAGCCTGCACGGCCTCGCTCATAATCTCGACCTGTCGCTCCAGATCCATGCCTGAGCTTTGCAGTACCTCCGCCTCTGGCTTAGCCGTGGCAATCAGCTCGTCGTTCACAAGTGAATCCGTATACAATACAACATCGGCTGTGCGTAAAATCCGGGAGCCTTTTACAGTAATCAGCTCCGGATCGCCGGGACCTGCTCCTACGATATATACTTTTGGCTCCAACGTCATTTGCTCACCACCATTAAACTTAAATATTCAAGCTCCTGCCCGCGCAGCTCACGTGCGTTGCGCCATACCATTTCATATGGGGAAGTGACCTTGGCGATCACAGACGCATGATCCCCAAGCTTCAGCTCATCCAGCACATCCAGAATCAAATCCAGTACCTTGGCAACCTTGATAAATACAACTGTGTCGTGATTTTCAATCGCCCGCTTCATCGCTTCCCTATCCTCCGTAGCCGGAATAATACCGACCTGCTGATCTCCGTCTGCCAAGGGCAATTCCAACGCTGCCGCCGCGCCCAACACGGACGAAATCCCCGGAATAGATACAATCGGCACCTCTGGATGGAGATCCTTCATCAGACGTGCCAAATGAATAAAGGTACTGTACAGATTGGGGTCTCCTTCTGTGACAAAGGCTACATCCTTGCCTTGGCGAAGCGCTTCCCAGCAAGCAAGCACCGTCTTGTTCCACTCGCGCTCCAGGACTGCCGGGTCCTTGGTCATTGGAAAAATCAGCCCCAGCATCTCTTTTTCCTCCGGGTTTACGTACAGCTCCACAATCTCATGGGCATACGATTTGCCTCCCCGGCGTTTCTTTGGATAAGCCACCACTGCACATTCCTGAATCATGCGGTACGCCTTGACTGTAATCAGCTCGGGATCACCCGGCCCCACGCCTACGCCGTAAAGTGTTCCTGTTGCCGCCGTATTCATGCTGTCTCTCTCCCCCTCTTGATTTACCAATTTACTCCCCTGCTGCCTCGTCAACCGCGTCCACTGAAGTCCGCCCTGTAATGACATAGATTGGATTCAACCCTTCAAAACGCGTCATATTCAAAATCGGCTTGCTGCGCGCCGTCTGCAGCAGCGTTACCGAAGTCTCCAGCCCTGCTTCCTGCATCGCCTTCATCCCATCATGCAGCGTCTCAATGGTGGCGGCATTGACTACAATTCGTCCATCCGCACGCAGACGAGAAGCGCACAGCCGAATCAGCTCGGCAAGCTCTCCTCCGCTCCCGCCGATAAACACCGCATCCGGGTCAGGCAGCTCGTCCAGTCCGGCAGGCGCTTTGGCGTGAATGACCGGAAAATCGGTGCGGAATTTGATCTTGTTCGCTTCCACATTGACCAGATCGCCTTCATTCTTCTCAATGGCAAATACTTGCCCGTACTTGGCCAGTCGCGCGCATTCCACAGCCACAGAGCCAGAGCCTGCGCCGATGTCCCACACGATGCTTCGCTCGGTCAGACGCAGCTCGGACAAGCTGAATACGCGCACTTCGCGCTTCGTGATCAGCCCTTTTTCCGGCTTGCGCTGGTGAAATTCTGCATCCTCGAAGCCAAATCCCCGTCGAATTGCAGGCACGTCTTCACCCTTACGGCGGCGCAAAATAACCACGTTCAGTGGTTGGAACGTTCCCTGTGCCATCTCTTCCAGCGTATAATGCCGATACGTCTCGTCCGGTCCGCCCAAATGCTCACCGACAAAGGCATCGTATTCGGTCATGCCGTAATGCAGCAAATAAGCGGCGACTGCGGCGGGATGATTTCGGTCATCTGTCAATAAGGCGACCTTATTCTGTCCGTCGATCCGCTGAGCCAGTCCGGTCATTGGACGGCCATGTACGCTTTCCAGCACCGCATCCTGCCAGCTTTCACCCAGACGAGCAAAAGCAAGCTGAACCGAGCTAAGATGCGGCAAAATATCCAGATGCTCAGCTCCCAGCTTGGCGGATAAATACCCTGCGATGCCAAAAAAAAGCGGATCGCCTGACGCGAGCACGACAATATCCTTGTCCTCGCGCAAACGTCCCAATTCTTCCACCACGGCGGATAAACCGCTCTTTAATGTTCGTTTTTCCCCTGCGGCTTCCTTGAAAAAGGCCAACTGGCGCTCTCCGCCAACCAGCAGGTCCGCACGCTCAATTCGCTCCAGCGTCTCCTGCGACAAACCTGCCGCTCCATTTTCACCGATGCCAATAACACGAATCACTCTACTCACCGACTCTCGCCCTCCCCAGCACGTTTCCTTTCAGCGTTATCAGTACCATTTCTACGACGATTCCACCGCCTGCATGCTCCAGACAATGCTGACATCCATAGGTGCACAGCCTTTCAAAAAAGCTCAGCGCATTAGCCTCGGTCATCATATCAGCTACCTGGGTCGCGGTATTGGCTTCTGCCACTGCCGCCGCAAGCGACTCGTCCACGCCTGCTTCGCGCGCGACCTCGGCTAAAAAGCCAAAGTCCACCGGGGCGCTCTTGGAGTGAACCATCATGACACCTTGAGCGACCTTGGACAGCTTGCCGGGCATGCCGACGAGAATAATTTTCTTCATTCCCAGTCGTTTGCCATGCTTGACCGCAAAGCCGACAAAGTCGCCCATCTGAATAAAGGCTTCCTCCGTTAGCTGATCGTACATCTGCATTGCATATTTTTCACTGCTGCCGCCTGTGGTCAGGACAATTTCCTGGCAGTTCATCGCTTGCGCAACCGATATGGCCTGCACGACGCTGGCTTTATAAGCTGACGTGGAAAACGGAACGACCACACCACGTGTACCCAGTATGGAAATACCGCCAAGAATGCCAAGCCGCCCGTTCAGCGTTTTCTTGGCGATTTCTTCGCCGTCCGGTACGCTGATGACGACACGGACACCTTTGGCTGATCCGTGCTCCTCAAGCACGCCTGTGACAGCCTCCGTAATCATCCGGCGCGGCACAGGATTGATCGCTGCTTCTCCGACAGGCACAGGCAGACCGGGCTTCGTTACCCGCCCCACGCCGATGCCGCCGTCCAGCTCAATGCCAGGCTCCTCGCGCCAGCTAACGGACGCGATAATTCTCGCCTGATGCGTTGCATCCGGGTCATCGCCACCGTCCTTGATCGTCGTGCAGGAAGCTTCGTCCGCGTTCAGCACAGGCTCGATCAGCTCGAATGCATGATCGAAACCCGCTGGCAGCGATATCACCGCTTCCTTCGGTGGAATGCCTGTGATGAGCAGTTGCACCGCTCCTTTGGCAACTGCGGCTGCACAGGCCCCTGTCGTAAAGCCTGACCGCATCGGCTTGTCCGGCGCGGGGGCTTCACCGCTTTTCATCCGTTTGGGTCTGTCGGCGGACGCCGCTTCCTTTTCCATGCCAATTCCTCCTTAACCTCTTCTGCTGATCATGCTCCAATTCATTTCATGATACAGCAAACAGACAACCGCTACTAGCGGACAGCCATTAAGGAGATTGCATTCAATGCCGCTACAACAATCGTACTGCCGCCCTTGCGCCCCATATTCGTAATGAACGGAATATCGAGCTTGCGCAGCTCATCCTTCGACTCTGCTGCTGAAACGAAACCAACGGGCATCCCGATCACCAGACCAGGCTTGGCCGCTCCCTCCTTGACCAAACGAATCAGCTCCAGCAGCGCTGTCGGCGCATTACCAATCGCATAGATACCGCCTTCGCCGGCCTGAATCGCTTTGCGCATCGAGATAATGGCGCGTGTCGTATTCAGTCTTTTCGCTTCTTCCATGACATCCGGGTCGGAAATATACACATGCACATCCCCGCCAAATTGACGGATGCGATCCTTGCTAAGGCCCGCCTGAATCATTTGCACATCGGCAACGACCTGCTGGCCTGCACGAATGGCTGCAATTCCGGCTTCAATCGCTTTTGGATGAAATACCATGCTGCGCCCCAGCTCAAAATCAGCGGACGCGTGAATGACGCGCTGTACGACAGGATATTGCTCAGCTGTAAAAGGATGCTCTCCCAGTTCTTCTGTGATCATCTCGAAGCTTTTGCCCTCAATCTCCTGCGGCTGTACCGTTAACGGTTTAAAATCGGTTTTAAAATCCATCGTCTCGACCGCTCCCTTATGAAAGATTAGAAATTAAATTAGCTTAGAACATTAAAGTTACCTATTGTTCCACTACGCAGTCGGATGGTGCTTCCCATCGCCACCGCCCCCGGATTCCTTGAATAAAACCTATGATCAGTGTAGGAATCCGGGGACAAAAGCGACCGCTTCGCTTGTACAGCACCATTCCGACTACTCCGTTTTTATGTTCATTTTTCAAGTTCATCTTATATAGGTTCATGTTAAGGAGCTACAAACACCTCTACACAAAAACTGTGCATTTTAAGATAGCTATATTTTAAATACACGCCAAAAATCGTTCTGGATTCATCGGATTGACCGGGATCGACCATCTCTCATAGGATCATAGAATCATGGCTTAGAGCTCAGGCCTCTATTCGGCTGTACGCAGGGCGTCAATCACTCCGTCAAAATGATCAAATACCGTGCCAAATTCCACTTCCGGTCTGGAAATCAGAATGACATGTATACCCAGTTCCAGTGCCGATTGAACCTTTTCATCTACAGCCCCTGTGCGACCACTTTCTTTGGTCACCATCACCGTTGTACCAAAGTGCTTGTACAATGCCTCGTTCATCTCACGGGAAAAAGGTCCCTGCATGGCGATAATATTTTTTTGCTCCATCCCCAGCTCGCTGCATTTTTCCATATTGTCCAGACGCGGCAGCATTCGTGCAACCAGACGAATCTCCGGGTCTCCGAGCAAATGCCTGGTGAATGTGCCGAGCGTCTTGCTGCCTGTGGTAAGCATGACAGAGCCTTTCAGTTGCTTCGCTTCCAGTGCGGCCTCCTCATAGGACGGTACAATGTGAAGCAGCGGATGATTGTCGTACACCAGCCCTGCCCGCTCGTAGCGAATATAAGGCACTCCAGATTCGCGAGCGGCTGCCATGGCGTTCACATGTGCTTCTTCAGCAAAAGGATGACTGGCATCTACGATGGCCTGTACTCCCAGCTCTCGAACCACTGCTGCCATTTCATCGGCTGTCATTCGACCTGTACGTACGTCCAGACCTGCTTCGGACAAGCTGATTGCTGCACTTTCCGTTACGACAGAGGTCAATACCCTGAAGCCTTTGTCACGGATTTGCAGTGCCAATTCCCGCGCATCGCTTGTTCCACATAGCATGAAAATCATGAATTCTTCACCTGCCCGCTGCCGGCAATCCCGCTGCTATCCCCAACAGACGGCGTATGTAAATGTTCGTGGTGGTGTTCATGATTATGGTCATTATGGCTGTGCGCATGTGCATGATCATGTTCGTGGTGATGTCCATGATGATCATGGTGGTGATGGTGATCATGTCCGTGGTCATGGTCATGGTCGTGGTCGTGATGGTGGTGGTGATGCTCCTGTGCCTCCAAGCGGAACTGACAGTTATCGCAATTCGCTGCAACCTTGCCGAATAAGCCTTCATTCGCCCGCTCCAGCACCAGCTCGACCAGTTGCGGATGGAAACCAAAATACCCACCGATTTCAACCTGCAGTTCAGGATGAGCCTCGGCAAATTCCTCGGTCATTTCTCCGATGCGTTTAATCAGCACTCCAGTAAATAGAAAATATGGGAGTACGATAATTTTTTTGGCTCCCAATCGTACACAACGTTCCAATCCATCTGAGAAGGAAGGCTGCGTCACACCGATAAAGCTGCTCTCCACCCACGTATAGGGGAGCTTCTCCCACAGCATGCGACTCATTTTGAAAAAATCGCTGTTGGCATCGGGATCGCTGCTTCCGCGTCCCAGTACAAGCACCGCTGTTTCCTCGTCCGTCACCCCGGCGGATGCCTCAACAGCGTTATTCATTCCCGCTGGAACTGCAACCGGACGAGCCTCCTTCAAGCGGCTTTGCAAAATGCTGACGATTTTCTCGTGAACGCCAATCGGACGCCCATATACAAATTCCACCTGCGGATGCCTCGCCTTCGCACGATCAATCGCCATCGGAATATCAATTTTGGCGTGTCCTGCGGCGAACAAGATAATTGGCACAAGAACGACACGTGTCGCCCCTCTTTTCACACATGCCTGTACCCCGTCAGCGATGCTGGGGCGTGTCAGCTCCAGGAAACAGGTTTCTACACACGTTCCCGGTACTCGATCTGCCACCGCCTGTGCAAATTCCAGCAGCTCCTCGTTCCCCTCCGGGTCCCGACTTCCATGTCCAACCAACAATATTGCATTCACTGCTGTTTTCTCCTCCTCATGATAGGGATAGCCTATATGACACCCTATTTTATATATATGCTTGTGTCCCGCTCATTAGGCTTCTGGCCCACTAATCACCGCAAACCGCATTCACTTCTACGGTTGCCGGTGCGTCCTCATGCCGGAAGCCGGCAACCACACCTACACGTTTGAAAAATTTATGGAAACGCTCGTTCGGATGCCCTTTTTCCTTATACTCAGCGATGATATGCTCGACAATGTCTGTAATCTGTTCCCCCGGAATCCCTTCCGCTACAGGCTGAGCGGCATGAGCATTGCGGCCGAATTTTTTGCCGCCAAGGAAAAGATCGTACCCGCCCTTGCGGTAGACGATGCCGATATCCTCCAGCACCGCTCCATAACAGGCCATACCGCAGCCGTTCAAGGCGATGCTGGTTTCTTTGGGTGCCTGCAAACCGCCAAGCACAACCTGTAGATGCTCAGCCACGGGCACAGCGTCATCCTTCTCCATGTTGCAGAAGTCGCACGCCTTCACCTTAAACACATCGCCAATGGGCATGACAATCAATCGCTCATCCCGCAGCCGTCCGACCAGCTCCTCGGGATCTGCGCACGGTACGCGCAGCACGATCTGGTGATCCGGCGTATATTCCACCTCGCCGTCCTCACCCGCTATCTCCGCGAGCAGGGCCATCTGGCGAGCGGTGAATTTTTTGTTTCCCACGCCTGGGGAAACGCCCACCTCGAACAGCGCCGGCTTGCCAAAGCCGCCCGTCGCTGTCCCGGCCGCAGCCCCCACTCCAGAGGCGCTCACAGCGGGTGTCTGCCCGCTCCAGCGTGCGCTGGCATCGTCCGGCAGCCTGCCTCCCGCAGCGAGACGGCTCAGCGCCTCTGCTGCCAGCGACGCCGGGGCCGACCCGGCTTGCGCCGCAGACGGCGAGCCCTGCACGGCAGCTACCGCTTGCGGGCGTGCCTGCGCGGCAACCGCAGTTGCAGCAACGCTCGCGGAAGGCCCGGGCACGGCTGGAGCTGCTCCTGCCTGCGCGCCCAGCGACCACGGCTCCGCTTCCGTGCGGAGCCGCTGGTGCGGCTTGAGCGCCTGCTCGGTCGCATCCAGCGTATACTTGCGCTGATATCCACGCGGCGTTACAATCAGGCCGTCATATACCATCGTCGAGGAATTGCCGATGATTACGGTCGTCAGCATCCCGATGTCATGGTTCAGCATATCCTCCAGCGTCGTCACGATCACCTGCTGACGTTCACGGTAAGCACTCTTCACCAGTCCAACCGGAGTCTGCGGATCACGATAGCGCAGCAGAATGGACTGAGTTTCTACAATTTGGCGTGTACGCCGACCACTGCGTGGATTGTATAATGCGATTACAAAATCCGCCGAAGCTGCGGCTTCCACACGCTTCACAATCGTTTCCCACGGGGTCAGATGATCACTCAAACTGATCGTGCAGGCATCATGCATAACTGGCGCCCCCAGCAACGAAGCGCAGGATTGAATGGCCGAGATTCCCGGCACTACTTCTACCTCAACCCCGTCCTCACGGCGCCAGCCCTTCTGCATCAGCACTTCATACACCAGCCCAGCCATACCATATACGCCTGCGTCTCCACTGGAAATAACGGCTACCTTTTTGCCCATCTCTGCCTGTCGAACGGCCTCCTGAGCGCGGCTTACTTCCTCTGTCATCCCTGTGCGTACAATCTCTTGTCCATTCAACAACGGACGGATCAGATCCACATAAGTGTTATAGCCGATAATAACCTCACTCTCGGACAGCGCATCCAATGCCCGTTTTGTGATATGTTCCATATCTCCCGGTCCAAATCCAATTACCAGCAATTTTCCTAATGGACTCATCATGCCCCTCCTCCTGTAACTCAAAAAGACCCCATCCTACCCGGATGGGGTTCCTATGTACGCATCTTCTCACCAGACAAACAGGCGTAAGCAGACATCTCTCGTCTCCTCTATCCTGGCGTTGTTTTCCATTTGTCAGCTTACGCTTCAAACGCTTCTGAACGTTCGTATTCACGTAAAGCCGAACCAACATGAAAAAAGCAACGTATCCTGATTCCTGATTTCGTACACCCATCCTCTCCGCGAAGGCTAACGGTGCATACAGATCAAGGTAGGTCTCCTGGCTTGGCATCCATGGATTTTTCCGTCTTCCCCGTTTTACTCGAGTGACAACCTGAAAAAATCCTCTTCCTTACAGTGGCGGGACCGCTCGGGATTTGCACCCGATTCCCTGTTACCCTTTGCTCCATCGCAAAGGCACCTTGTCTGTCCGCTATTTGATTATGGGTCTTATCATAACCTTGCCTTAATCAGTTGTGCAAGCACGAAAAACGCTTTATTTCAAGTTCTCTGCCTTATTTTTTAGCATGCGCAGCAATTCATCCGGGTCCGCAGAGATGCTCAGCAGCGATGGGTGTTCACTCCCGGTAAAACCCTCCTGCACACTATGACGCACCATTTCCACCAATGGATCAAAATATCCGCTCACATTCAGCAATCCAATGGGCTTGCGATGAATGCCGATTTGCGCCCAGCAAAGCACCTCGAACAGCTCCTCAAAGGTACCCAGGCCGCCCGGCAGGGCAATAAACGCATCGGCCATTTCGCTCATCGCCGCTTTGCGTTCATGCATATTTGCAACCTCAATAAATTCGGTAACGCCCCGATGAACAATTTCCGCGTCAAATAGCAGCGTCGGCATGATGCCGGTGACCTGACCACCACCCGTCAGCATTCCGTTTGCCACCTCACCCATCAGCCCCCTGCTGGAGCCTCCATAGATCAGGCGGACATGATGCCGGGCCATAGCCTCTCCCAGCTTGCCTGCAGCCTCAAGGTATACCGATGAATGTCCAGGTCTGGACCCGGCAAATACACAAATAGAATTCATAAACGCTCAGCTCCTGTCCTAGTAGCATGCATCGAAAACTTATTCATTATATTAGATAAATATTTTCGCTATAACAAAAAATGCTGACAATGCATTTCAACAAAAAAAGATAAAGGCCACGTAGACCCTTATCTTTATTGTACTCTTGATCACATGTCAGTGCCCATTCACAACTTCCAGACCGAAGCCATGCGCTGAACCGCGATGCTCAAAATATTTCCCCAGCTCCACCATCATCGCGCCCATACGCTCTTCTACCGGGAACACGATCCGTTCAATTCCTTCCTCCAAAATAGACTGCGCAGTCACCTTGCCTACTGACACCGCAATTACATCCTGGCGAAAAGCCTCCAGCAAATCTTCCATACGGTTCTGTTCTCTGGCATACTGGCACAAAAAGCGGATTTGCGGACCACTCGTAAACGTGACTGCATCAACGCTGCGACTCACTATATCCGCCAGCAATGCTTGTAAATTCGCTTCCTCGGGTGGAATATGCTTATAAGGAAGCACCTGCCGGGTAACTGCTCCCTGCTCATCCAGCCACTTTACCAGCCGTGGGGCCGGATCACCGTGCAGCTGCAACAGCACTTCCTTACCCTTTAGATCATACGGGGCAAAAGCTCGCGTCAACCCGTCCAAACTTCCATCCTCATCCCGTACATCTGGCGTGAAGCCGCGCTTTTTCAGCTCATTGACCGTCTTGTAGCCCCGTGCCGCAATATTGGAGCCTTGCAGCAGCTCGATAATCTGCTCTGCCACACCCATATCCTCAGCCATATCGAACAGCGCGTTTAGCCCCATACCTGTCGTAAAAATGTTCCAGTCCGGTGGATGCTTCACCCACGCTACAACCGCGTTGCGCAGCTCAATATCATCTAGAAAAACCGTGCCCTGGGCCGGACGCTGCACTGGCTCGCCTCCCATTTTCGCAACCAGCAATGCCATTTCGTCTGCTTTGCGGGGACCGGCAAGGGCAACTCTCTTGCCTGCCATGCGTTGTGCCATCCTGTTCCCTCCCTTGTAGATGTCGAAGTCGTACTTCTTTCTACCAAGTATACAATTAGAGGGCTGAAAGACAAATAAGAATTACTTTTCCCGTGAATATAGTAAGCTTACAAGTTAGCTTCTCCGCTGTCTGCTTTTGGTTTGGGTCGGAGCAGCAGCCATAGCACGAAAGGCATGAAAACGAAGAAAATAACCATCACCATGGTCCACTCCCGGCTGAAATCATAAATTTGGATGATATTAGAGAACAGCATAAAGGAACAGACATAACCCAACAAACCTACAGGCCAAACCATCAGCCCCCCGCGTGTTTGGGCAAACATGCGCTTTACCGTCAAACTGATAACGTACAGATCAACACCAATCTTTGTAAGCAAAGTTGGTACGTTCAGTGCAGCCACGAAAAAGTCAAACCGATCCAGAAAGTCTGTTAGCTGCAACTGACGCGCCAGTTCATACGATGGATAAAACAGCCGTGACATGATAGGAACACCAATAACCAGCTCCTCCAGCAGCACGATTATAATCATAACAACGGTTCCGACTAAATGTCCAAGCCACGCACTGCGGGCATTGTAGCTCCGTCCAGAAATAATAAAGGGCAATATCATGAGGTCTGCCATATAACCAAGCATCCGCCAGCTGCCTTTGACTACTCCGCCTATATCCGGGTGTAAATACGGTCTCATTGCTGAAAAATCTATATTGTGTCCGAAAAAAAGCGGCATAGTCAATAGTGTCATAATCAACGTAGGTACGGTAAATTCCGCCATATTCACAATCGTGCTTATACCGCCCTTAGCCATGAACGTTAAGGTCAGCAGCATAATAAGGGATATCACAACAATCGGAGTCAGCGGCAAAAGGGTCACCTCCACCAGATCCGTAATAATCCTCAAATCCCTGGCGAAAAGGATCAGAAATATAATAAGATACATCGCAAGCAGCATGCGCCCCAGCACAGGGTGAGAGCTGACGATGGCCTGCAGCAGATCCTGATCCGGAAAACGCCGCTTAAGCCTCAGCATTGCCCAGATCGGCAAGCATAATACGATGGCGGCCATTGCGCAGGTCCAATAGGCATGCTGATGCGCGTAATCTGCCGCCTGCGTCGGAGCATGCATACCGGTAATACCGACCTCCATCAACATGCTAAGCAGCACGATTTGTCTGGTTGTGAACTGTTTCATACAGGAGATCCTCCTTTTTCCACAGGCATTCTGATTCGTTACAACGTAGGAGGGAGCCACAGATCAATGAAACGGCTCAGCCATGTGGCCACATAAACGGAACTTTTCGTCGAGGTTCCGTAAAGCCAGATGCCGATGCTAATGACATACAATACACGTGAGATCCAGCGATTGACGGCAGGTGCGGAATTCAGACTTTTGCGGTCAATCAGATACATGAGCAGCATAACCAGCACTAAGGGGAACAGAAATACTTTATTCATTTTCGATTTCCTCCTTTTTGATCCCGAATGGTTTGGTGACCGCACCGATATTCTCTATATGCACAATCGGGTCTATGACGACCTCCACCTTGGGGTACAGTTGCTCCCATTGAGATTTAATCCGTTTCCATTCATCCGGACGACTCATAATGATAGCCCTTCCCAATCCAAGTGCGTCTGAATGATACTTTTGTTGAATAAGCCGGACAACCTCACCCAGTTCCTTCTTGATCTCCTGGGCAGCCTGCTGCTCCAGCCACTTCACATTTTCTCCATGGGATATATCGAAGGTTGTCTCATTCTCCCTTACATTCCCGTTGCAGTTCAATTGAACGGTCATTCGAATATCATTTCCTCGAATATAAGGCTTGATTTGCACAGTATTTTCGATAAGGCGCACAGATAGATAACCAGAGCCTTTAGGGGGGGAGATGAATATTTCGGTATCCTTGGCCTGTCCCATGCCCAATAGCAGAAACCGGCTCAGATGGTTATCAATCATTCCGGTTAATCTGTCTTTGCGAAATACAGCCAACCCATCCACCTGGATATTCGTCTTCTTGTCTTTTATAGTGGCAGGGCCATTCTTCACCAGGGACATCACCGGCACAGCCGGGTCCATGCCGTCCATCAGAATTGAATTCATCAGCAGCTTGATGGAGCGGGGTTTTTTCATATATGAAAAGTTGAGCTCGCGCACCATCTCTGCCGGATATAGCTCGATCGGGGCATCCGCCTGAAGCACATCCAAGGATGTTCCTTTCGTTATGACAACCAGAGAAGACAGACGGTTCTGCGGAATACGCGCCAATACGTCCATCATTTTGCTGATTCCTTCCCGTGCCAGTGCCTCGCCAAACAACAGCACCCGGCGATGGGAGAAATTCAGCGTTCGTGAAACTCCTCGCTGTTCCTCGGCACTTGCTCCCCGAAAGCTCGGGCCTATCTTGGACTCCAGGTAATAGGATTTGGTCCCTCTTGTACCTCCTCCACCTCCTGTGCTTCCCGAAGATCCGAGCTGCCCTGGAAGAGCAATTTGCATCGTTACACGGTATTGATCCCCTTCCTTGTCCAGCCCGGTCCCCATTACAAAGGCCACATCGTTTACTTCACGGCGATCCCAGCATCCACCCAAAAGAACAGAACAAAGCAGCAGACAGCTGAGCATAGCCGCTTTACGTATTTTCCCTGCATTGGAGCCTTTGGGCTTCATCACCATCCCTCCTCGGTTGTGGGTGATCCATTCATCTTCTCTTTTTCCCGTTTGTTGTTGTCATTGCCGATCCATGAAGGACGTTTGATCATTTTCCACCAAGGTGCACGAACAACAATATCCTTTTGATCATTATGGTTATATGGACTGTATCCACTCATGTAAGGCACGCCAAACGACGTTAGCTTGGTTAAATGTGTAGCGATCAGTGTGGTCGCGATAATGATTCCAAATAGCCCGAACACACCTGCCATCAGCATAATCGGGAACCGCAACAGACGAATCGTAATAGCAAAGTTAAAACGCGGAATCGTAAACGAAGCAATTCCCGTGAGGGACACAACAATAACGATGGGAGCCGATACGATCCCTGCCTGCACTGCTGCCTGCCCGATAACAAGCGCGCCGAGGATACTGACAGCCTGACCTACCGTTTTGGGGAGACGAATCCCTGCTTCCCGTAACGCTTCAAAGGAAATCTCCATCATCAAGGCTTCTACCAGGGCAGGGAAAGGGATAGATTCACGCGCCGCCGCAATACTCAAGATGAGCGTCGTCGGCAGCATATCATGATGATAGGTCGTGACGGCTACATATAATGCGGGCAAAAAGAGGGCCAATATGAGAAAAAGGAAGCGAATCCAGCGAACCATATTACTGATGAAAAAACGCTCGTAATAGTCTTCGCTCGCTTGCATCATCTGCCATATCGTCACGGGTCCAATCAGGGCAAAGGGCGTTCCGTCCACAAAAATGGCAAAACGTCCTTCCAGTAACTGTGCAGTGGCGGTATCCGGACGTTCCGTGTATTCCATTTGCGGAAAAGGTGAAAACGGGTGATCCTCAATCAGTTCCTCAATGTATCCCGTCTCCAGTACCGCATCAATTTTGATATCGCTGAGCCTTTTTTTTACATCCTCCACCAGCTTTGGATCTATGATCCCCTCGATATAGGCAAGTACGACGCTTGTTTGGGTTTCTGTTCCGATGGTCATGCTGTGCATCTTGAGCCTGGAGGTCTTCAGCTTGAATCGCAGCAAGGCTGTATTCACGCGAAGTGTCTCGGTAAAGCCTTCACGCGGCCCGCGAATGACCGCTTCAGTCTGCGGTTCCTCCACGCCACGGCGGACGCCTCCCTTGGCACTGAAGATATACGCACGAGATTTACCGTCTACGAACAAGGCAGCATTGCCGTCCAGTATCGCCGCCGAGACCATTTTCCATTGGTCCATCGTTTTGGTCTGGGACATGGAGATCCGTGTCTCATCCAGCGGGTCCAAGGTACCGTTGACTTCGGGGTCCTTGAGCATCATGCCCAAAATGAAAGGCCGCAGAATATGATCCTGTAAATCCTCCGATTTCACCGTGCCTTCGACATAAGCCAACAATCCTTTACGTTCAGGGGAAATCATTAGCTCCCGGTAGACAATATCAGAGCAATCCTTGAAAATATCACGCAATGCAGTCAAGTTGTCTTCCAGACTGCTCCGCAACGGCTGCTCCAGCCATGGTGGTTCAGGCAGTCCTTTCAGAGCATTGGTATTTTGGGTCTTACGATCTGCAGCCGGAATCGCTCGCCGGCTCCACGGTAATCTCGGCAACTTGGGTCCTTTCCTCATCGTTATTCCCCCTCTACGAATAAGCCGAACAGGTATATGACATGTAGGATGTACCAGCCTGCAAAGGATTATGTATCCAACAAACTCAAAAAGAAGACTCCAGTTCCACTTCAAGGTGGTTTTGGAGTCTTCTTTTAATTTGAGCTTTAAAGTTACCTATTGCGCCACTGCGCAGTCGGATGGTGCTTCCCATCGCCACCGCCCCGCTTGTACAGCACCATTCCGCCTACTTCGCTTTTGTGTTTCATTTTTTAGCTCAGCTTATATGACAAAAAGATTGCTCTTGGATCTCTCCAGAAGCAATCTGCTGATTCTCAATTTCCTTAAACTATCCAAGATGAGCATAACCCATCAACCATATCATAAATTGTTTAAGTAGACATAGTTACGACAATCAATAATAAAATAATTTATATTTTTTTCCTTTACTAACTAAAGTTTCGTAATTTGAATGAGCTTGAACGTCTGCAAATTCTTTAAATTGCTCAAATAATCTTATACACCTAATAAAAAAAGCTTCTTTATTAATAGCTAATGATTTAGATAAAACGTCTAACAAATATTTAAATCCAATTGAGTATCTACCTCTATTTAAGTAATATTTAGCTAATTCATATTTAAAACGCGTAGATTGTTCTGGTACTACTTGATGAGTATACATATCAGCAGATGGTTGCTGTTGGGTAATAAAATTAATCTCCGTTTCAAAACGCCGAAGTATGTTATCTACATCAATCTGATATCGGTTAGCAGCAAGCATTACGTTCAACAGCTTAGTAACCATTTCTTTATCGGATTTATTGGTTGATGCAGCAATAAATTCAACATAATCCGTAAGCACACTTGTATTTCCAGACAAAAGCTTATATACGTAAGTATTACCTTCTGCCCAATGTTGAAACAAACCGATCCAGTGTAGGGTATCCTCGTCCGTCTCTTTGACCCAATCTAAATTAGCGTAGGCGTATGTATATTGTAAAGCTTGCTGATAATCGCCTTGGGCTTCACAGACACTTGCACACAACAAATCGGCATAGGTAATATACACAAACATAGGACGACTCAGTTTCTTAGCAGCCTCACCACGCTCTCGACTTTTCTGCTGATGTCTCAAGGTGTATTGAGCTTTCGCTTTTTCTTTCATTTTTCTCGCTGTTTCATCCAGCCTGTCCCATTTACGCATAGAACGATACACATTCGCTAAATCCTTCAGTGCATCAAGCTGGTCTATTTCATCTAGGCGCTCAACAAAAACTTCAAATACCGAAGCTACCCTTAGATTTCGGCTTTGATCTTCTCCAATTTGAATTGTGAATAGACGGTACTGGCAGGTTGCCAAGCGTTCCGAATGCTGGTATTTTTCCACATCGGCCACATTCTCATAGAGTGGCAGTGCGGCAGCATGTCGTCCCTGTGCAAATAATGTTTCTGCAATTTCAAATAGTCGGGGCGAATACAGCAGATTGTCCATGATATGCCCAACTATTCGACGGATCGTATCCAGCCTGTCCAGCTCCGCACAACGATATAACAATGGCTCAATTCGTCTCATGTTAGGAGGAAGGTCAATGATGTAGTTTTCTATGTATAAATCGTAAAAGTAGCCTTCCGGTAAACCCATAGCCTTAGTGATTCGATCAAGCTGCTGCACGGAAACAGAACGACGCTGAGTAACCCAATTACTGAGCGTTCTTTGGTGAACACCTGAATATTCCGCAAATTGAGCCAACGTCATGTTATTTTGTTTTAGATAAGCTTCAAACTCCGTAGTAATCATAGGTGTATGCTTCAAGTCATAACCACCCTTCACATAAAAATTCCATAATTTTAAAAAACATACCTTATTCTTCTCCAAAATTAACCATATGTCAATATATTATTCAACTAATCCCCATGACAAATTTTTGGCATAGTTTACATGAAGGCTTGAAGGATAGTCTATAGGAGTAATATAAACAAAAAAACACCCCACCGGCTTTGCCAGCAGGGTATCACCGATGAAGAACTCTTACTATGCCACAAATAATGAAACGTAAAACAATCTCCACTAACCTTAAATATCGACGGAGATTGTTGTTTTCTATATTTTTTTCTCAGTATTGTTTTCTTGTTCTTTTTCTCAGCAATAAGTAAACCTAGCAGCGTATGTCCCCTGTACAATAAACCGATTAAAAGCACCCCACCAGCAATAGAAATAAGGATAACTAAAATATTAAGTACAACTAGAAATAAATCCAAAATAACACCTCCTGTAGCAAATCCACGCACTCATACAGAGTGCGACACCGGTGTGTTGAGTTAGGGCGACTGGATTGTTTATTTCAATCCACGCACTCATATAGAGTGCGACAAGAATCCCGGAACAGTGCCCGGCGTAGTTGGATTGCGATTTCAATCCACGCACTCATATAGAGTGCGACGTCTAAAATATGACCCATTGGCAGATGATGAGTCATATTTCAATCCACGCACTCATATAGAGTGCGACAAATATGAACGTGAAATCGAAGTTGAGATTCCAGATATTTCAATCCACGCACTCATATAGAGTGCGACGGTCGACGGGGAGGTGCCCCGTGTGTTCATGTTCGAATTTCAATCCACGCACTCATATAGAGTGCGACTGTTACCTATTTCGGTCATCATTTCGCCCGCTACCCACTCATTTCAATCCACGCACTCATATAGAGTGCGACGTTAGAGTCCAAGAGAAAAACATCTCAAGAGTGGGCAATTTCAATCCACACACTCATATAGAGTGCGACTAAAGCCCGAGTTATCAACTGTAGCGCCTTGGAAATTTCAATCCACGCACTCATATAGAGTGCGACGGGAGGTATCGGTAAAAGAGGTTCGTCTGCGTGAAATATTTCAATCCACGCACTCATATAGAGTGCGACGGTCAAACACAAAGCCGCAGCGTGGGCATTTGCAATCATTTCAATCCACGCACTCATATAGAGTGCGACCAACTTTGCCTCTTTCTCTTCCAGGGTTCCTGGTAAATTTCAATCCACGCACTCATATAGAGTGCGACCTGGAAGATGAAGACCTGTATCCAGATGACGAAGTGATTTCAATCCACGCACTCATATAGAGTGCGACATGAAGCCCTGTATCGCCTTCTGGCCGATCTGGAGATTTCAATCCACGCACTCATATAGAGTGCGACGGTCCTGTTAACTTCACTCCTAACCAGTTCTTGAAATTTCAATCCACGCACTCATATAGAGTGCGACCTTGATGCCGTATTGGGCGGAGGTTGGCCAGCAGATTTCAATCCACGCACTCATATAGAGTGCGACGCATAGACCTGAAACGGTTGATCTACGCTCAGCCAATTTCAATCCACGCACTCATATAGAGTGCGACACCTCTTGAATGTCCTAATTAAAACCAAAAATGGATTTCAATCCACGCACTCATATAGAGTGCGACCTACGAAAATATAAGCGACTAAAGCAGTAGACAGTAAATTTCAATCCACGCACTCATATAGAGTGCGACTCCAAACGCTATACGGTCTTTGGTATCAAAGGAGCATTTCAATCCACGCACTCATATAGAGTGCGACTTTGCAATGGCTTTAGCCGTTTCCTTTTCATCAAATTTCAATCCACGCACTCATATAGAGTGCGACTTACCTGTTCCCGCAGCGTAGGCCACACCCCCCAGGAATTTCAATCCACGCACTCATATAGAGTGCGACCGATTCATCACGAAAGAGTAGACGACAATCAGAATATTTCAATCCACGCACTCATATAGAGTGCGACAGCGAAAATGGGGTAAACCATACCCTAATGGTATCAATTTCACGCATTCTCGTAATAAACGATGCCGAAAAGGGATGGATTAAGCATTGAATTTTATCGCCAACACCCCTCTCAATCCTTTTTCGACAAATTTCGAGGTGCGAAGGACCCGGAGTTTTTATGTGAGCTTCACATTCGCACCTTACCGGGACAGCCCTATAAAAAAAGGATTAATCTCCCCAATACTCCTCGGGATGGTATTCAATCTCAGAACCAGCTTCGAGCGTAAGCTCACCTGTCTGATCATTATATTTTACGCTTTCCGGGGTAACGTAGTACCAATGCTTCACAATGGATTGTTCCTCCGGCGTTACAAAACGAAATACGTTCAGCTCTTCGCGATATCGTACAATCGTCTCTGCCGTCTCACGCGGCAGCTCTTGAAGTGTGAAGCGAAAGAGGCCATCCGTCGTATCCAAGCGACAATCGAAAGCCTGCTTGCGGCTGTCAGCAAAGCTACGACCCGTGACGGCATGCTTGATCAGCCAAGTTTCCTGCTGCGCCATTGCGCGCACCTCCTTTTAAGGTAAATCAATCAGCATATAAAATACAGGCTCCTGTGCCTCCAGTGACAGCTTGGGTTCCTGCTCAATCCGGGCCGAATCACGCCCTCGCAGAATATGTTCACCGTTCACACGCAGTGAGCCTTCGATGATGAACAAGAACACACGCCGTCCCTCAGCTTGTGTGAATTCTACACGCTCTCCAGGCTGAAGCTTGCTCAAATAAATCGTCAAATCCTGATGGATGGCAGCGATTTCACCCTCCGTGCCTTGAGCATTCTTTCCGGCAACGACGGGCAAAAGCTGGCCGTGCAATCGCTCAGGGTTGAACGCTGTAGCCTCATAGGATGGCTCCAGCCCTCTCGTGTGCGGGCTAAACCACAATTGCAGCAAACTGACATCCTCCGTTTGCGAAGCATTGTGCTCCGTATGGATGATGCCGCGACCCGCTGACATTCGCTGAATGCCTCCAAAACGGGTCACCGCCACATGTCCACGATTGTCCTCATGACGCAGCTCTCCATGCAGCACGATGGAGACAATCTCCATGTCACTGTGCGGATGCGCCCCAAAGCCTCTTCCCGGTGCAATGACATCGTCATTACAGACACGCATAGGACCAAACGCTGTATTGTTCTCATCCTGATACTCCGCGAATGAAAAGCTGTGACTTCCCCGCAGCCAGCCCTTATCGAAGCTGAATCGGGAAGCAGCCGGATATATTGTGAACATAATAGCCCTCCTTCAGGAAGTAGAAATGAGATTAAATCCTTCTCATTGTACCCGAGCACCAGCGATAAAGCTACGCCTGTATTTGCGCGATAATTTCATTGATAAAGGACTGCAAAGTACTGGTAACATAAGCTTCCTTACGACGGATAAACACCGTTGTCACTTCATTGTACGGCTCTGGCAGCGCATGACAATGCACATGTCCCTGGGCCTTCAGCCCGCTGATCGAAGACTCGGGGAAAACGGTCATACCGATGCCCGCCGCCACGCTGCCGACAATCGTCTCAAACGTTCCAAACTCCATAATCTGCTTGGGGATAATCCCCTCCATCTTGAGCCAGGTTTCCAGGCGCTCCCGGTACCCGCACCCTTTTTTATATAAAAGAAGCGGGCGGGTTGTAATATCCTCTATGGAAAAGTCATCTCCCTGGGAAACGAGGACCAGCTTTTCCTGAAAGACATCAAACTGTTCAATGAGGGGATGCTTCACCGGTCCGGTCACAAAGGCTCCATCCAGCCTCATTTCTGCAACCTCCTGCACCAGATGTTCAGTAACCCCGGCCTTTAGTGACAGCTCAACATCGGGGTAGTGGCTGTAGTAAGCATGCAAAATCGAAGGTAATGCAACCACCGTCTCCACAATGCCAATCTCCAGCACTCCCGAAGGTGCAGAGGTGCTCTGAAACGCATGCTTCATCTCTTCAAATTGCGACAAAATGCTTTTCGTATATTGTAGCAGACGCTTTCCCTCTGCATTGAGGATCATGCCCCGCTTATGTCTATAAAATAAAGGCGTTTGCAGCTCCTTTTCCAGCAGCTTGATTCTGGCCGTCACATTGGACTGAACATAGCTAAGCTCGGCTGCCGCCTTGCTGACACTGCCATGAGCGGCTACGGTCTGGAAAATATTCAAATCGTTCAAATCCACTACTGCTCCCCCTTAAATATGAAGGGCAAGGCCGTCAAAATTGACGCGCCTTGTCACTTATGATCATTTTAAATGATCATAATGTTTATTTTCAATCATTTTACCATTAGCTTCCCATCCTTTATGATGTGTCCATAAGATATGTCCGCTGAGGCCGGCAAGGAGGAGCTTTTTTTCACCATGAATAGACAAATCATGACCGGATCTTTATTGTGTCTGATCGCCAGTATGTCCTGGGGGGCCATGTTTCCGGTTTCGCACATTGCCTTGCAACAAGTCAATCCGCTGTACTTTTCATTTTTACGTTATTTTTCGGTTACGCTCATCCTGATCGTGCTGTTGTGGCTCAAAGAGGGACGGGCTGCTTTTCGCTTTGAGGGCAAGGGCAAGACATTGCTGTTCTTCGGTACGATGGGATTTACCATTTATAATATGGCCGTTTTCCAGGGACAACACTGGATGGGAGCAGCAGGTACCATTGTGGCTTCTATTATGGAAGTTCTGATGCCGATGATCTCGATTGCGATGATATGGGTCATGACCCGTAAAATGCCTCCGAAATATACGCTGGTCAGTATGGTGATCGCGCTGGCTGGGGCAGTACTTGTGATCACGAACGGAAAATGGACCTTCTTCACGCTTGCCGGACAGCATCTACTACCGCTGCTGCTCATTTTTACAGGGGTCGTCGGATGGGTCGTGTATTCCATGGGAGGCAGCCACTTTGCAGGCTGGTCCACTCTTCGCTATTCGACCTTAACCTGCCTGCTCGGAACCCTTGTTTCCTTCGTCGTGGTTACTGTTTCCTCTGCCTTCCATTGGATTACAGTGCCGGGTTGGCAGGATGTATGGTCAGTCAAGTACGAAATGAGCTTTATGATTCTGCTTCCAGGACTTGCAGCCTTGCTGAGCTGGAACGCCGGAATTCGAATGCTGTCACCATTGAACGGGATTTTATTTATTAACTTTGTACCGATTACTACGCTGGTACTCATGTATTTTCAAGGCTATACGATCAGCCAATTCGAGCTGTACGGGACATTGCTGGTCATCTTCGCACTGGTACTGAACAATATGGTTCAGAGAGGTTCTCTACGCACCACCAGCAGTCCACGCCGTATCCGTGTCCGTCTGGATCGGCCCAAGTCATTCCAAAGATAATATCTATCTATATGAGCCATATACTGTGGCAAAAAGCATAAAAGCGCATGGACAAGGAGGTAACCCCCTGTATCCATGCGCTTTTTCATTTATTATTTTTCTCCGATCTGGAAGCGTCCAACCAGCTCGCGCAGTTCCTCAGCCATTTGGCTCAAATCCGCTGAGGAAGAAGCAATTTCCTCGATAGAAGCAAGCTGCTGTTCAGCTGCGGCCGAGATCGACTCGGTATTGCCCGCTGCCTCGTTTGAAATATGGGAAATATCACTCATAATACTCACGACACCTGCAGCACCGTGGGCCATTCCCTGTGTCACTCCGGTAATGTCATCTATATGCCCCATCGCTCGTTCCACAGCCTGGCTGATTTCCGCAAAGGATTGCTCGGATGTGCTTACTGAATCAATGCCTTCCGTAACCCGTGACCGCGCTTGCTGCATAGCCGTCAAGGCGTGGTCCATATCCATCTGCATCGCCTCAATACGTTCTGAAATCAAGGTCGCGGATTTCGCAGATTCCTCGGCCAGCTTGCGTACCTCCGTAGCAACCACAGCAAAACCTTTTCCATGATCACCAGCGCGTGCCGCCTCAATGGATGCATTCAGCGCCAGCAGATTCGTTTGCTTGGCAATACCGGATATCACACTGATGATATTTCCAATTTCGCCGGAACGTTCATTCAGGGAATCCATCGCATGTCCGAGATCGTTAACAGTCTCGTCAATATCATGCATCTTTTGTACAGCTCGGGTAGCTGCCTTGCTGCCTGATTGTGCAGACTCGGCGTTTCTTTTCACCTGTTCAGATACGCCCACCATACGCTCAGATACACTCGCTGCCTGCTGAGCAAGCTCCTCCATACTTACAGAGCCATGTTTGACGCTTTGAAGCTGACGTTCGCTGCCCACTGATACTTCCTGAATAGCTATGGTTACATGCTCAATAGCTTTGGTCGTCTGATCTGCGCCCGCAGCCAACTCCTCTGCCGAAGTGCTTACCCGATCTGTAGTTTCGTGTACGCTTCGAATCATCGTGCGCAAGCTATCTACCATCGTTTGGAAGTGGGAAGACAACTGACCAACCTCATCAGTTTTTCCCGTTTCCAAATCGCCTGTCAAATCTCCCTCACTAATCTGCTCTGCCGATTTTTGCAGATTGCGGATCGGTATCAGAACGGAACGAGTAATCAGGAAAATCGCAATAAGTGCAATCACCAACGAGGCTGCCAGCACGAAAATGGTTACGTAACGCATGGCAGCAGTGGCATCGCTAATCTCGGATTGATAGAAGGTGCCTGCAATTTTCCAGCCAGTATCCTTATTCGTTACATAGTTCAGGTACTTCTCTTGACCTTCATACACATATGTATACTGCCCGCTCGGCGCAGCATACATATCATTAATAAAGCTTGCATCAAGAGATGAACCCGGTTTGGCCGTAGGGTGGACCACAAATTTTTTCGTATGATCCAAAATAATGATATACCCCTCCTGCCCCACTTTGATGGAAGCCAGCTTACGTACACTTTCCAGATTCAGAGAAATTCCGATAACCCCGGACTGATCGGAGAGCGTTTGAGATACCACGACAACAGGAATACCCGAAGAATTGATTAGGACAGGGGTGATAGCCACCTTGCCGGGCTGCTTCATGGCTTCGATGTACCAGTCCCGCTTGCGGGGATCATATGTACCTTCGTTCTCTTTGGGTACCCCCCGGATCATCAAGCCCTCTGGTGTACCGACAAAAATATCGTTCGCATCTTCGTGCAAACCTTTGTACTGGATCAGCTTGGGCTGAATCAACGGGCTGTTTCGACCGTCAATCATAGCTCCGTCAAGCCGGTCCGCCAAATACTTCACATCTTTGATTTTACTGGCGATTGCATATTCAATAATGGAGTTGGCCGTGGCTACCCCCTGATTTGCACTACTGTGAAGTTGTTTCTCCATAGCATTATATGATGATCTATAGGTCGCGATGGATATACTTAAGCTTGGTAACAACAAGACAAGCAGAAAACCTAAAATCAGCTTGTTCCTGAGTGTCCAAATGGTTTTTCTCTTTCGCGTTTCTTCCATGTGTTTTTCCCCTTTACTTGAAAAGCTATGTTTTTGAAATTACACTCGATGGAAGTTATATCGGTCAAATACAGCAAATGATTTACAGCTATTTTTCATAAATGGGCAAAATAAAAAACCGCGCCCTGAGACTAGGGACGCAGTTATATGAACATTTAGACCTGCACGTTACTGCTTTCAGACTTTTTACGGCCAAACAACTGATCCACCGCCAGAAAGCGTCCACCAACAAGTGCTTGCTGAAGACTAGTGAACAGAATCAGCAGATCAAATTCTATCGACCCAAAAGGCTGTCCTTTTTTAGCAGTCAGCAAGACACCGATCATAACGATGGTCAATGCTGCTCCGGCAAGTCGTGTTCCGATACCCAGGACCAGTGCAATGCCGCCAACCAGCTCAACCGTAGCGACCACAGGAGCCAGCCAACCAGGAAGTCCGATACTTTGGAAGAAGCCGGAGGTTCCGTCCAGTCCCTGAAATTTTTGTGAACCGTGGACAATAAAAATAACCCCTGTAAAGATTCGTACCAACAGCAATCCAATATTCGTAAGTGTTTGATTCATATGCTCATCTCCTTTTAAGTTATATACAGATTAGTGACCAACAACACTACAAATCGTAGTGCAATGTACAACAATAATTGGCAGCGCATAAAGCGCCACCCCTTAGAATATATTTTACCAAACTACATTAACGCTAGTGCAAACATAAGCGTCAGCATCACTAGTACATAGCTGGAAAACATAATCGAACGCCAAGGCATTTGAATGATCGGCTCTTGCTGAGGATCTAGAATACGTGAAATACGATAATTAATGGATGTTTCAGCAAAAGAGGAACAAGCGACGGAGTTTACCAGACGGGTATTAGCAGGTTTCATACTTAGAAGCTTGAGCAATGCGCTCCCAATTCCCATCGGCGAACCTGTTCGATGAATCGCTTCGTTGTCAGCCAAAATTTCACGGGCTATCTTATAATGGTTGGTAATATGACGTAGCACCGGCAGATAGAACAGCAATGTGGCGCACATTTGCAGCAGCCATGTCTTCAAAGGATCATAATGTTTCATATGATACGCTTCATGGTATACGACAGCCTCCTCCTCGTGTTTGTCTAGTACAGACAGCAATGCGGAGGATAACACAATGCGCGGCTTCCACAATCCCATGGTGAAGGCAGCAGGCTTGGCATAATCAATGACCCAAATCCGGCCAGCTCCAATTTCACGATAACGTTCACCCAGTGCCTCCGTCAGCGACAGGTCACGCATTCGATGCAGTCTGCGGAAAGCCGCCCGCGTGGCCATACACTGTCGGATCGCTTCGCCCCCGGCGATGCCGAAGGTAAGGAAGACGAGCCCGCTAAGCGCATCTACCATGTAGCCGATTCCGTAATTTTGCAACAGACTTCTGCAAATTTGAAACACGTTAAAATTCAATTCCCAGCCGAAAATGTGCTGCCCGGCGTACATCCCCATCTGTATAAGGGCGAAACCCGATATCAAGGCGCCTGCTGTAAACAGTAATTTAGAACGTGTTTTCCACATCGTCTACATTTCCTTTTTCCATTGTTTAATTTTTTGTTCCAGACGTTCGATCAGCACAGGATCGGCCACCTCCAGAGCATCAATCATGTGATTGACGGCAAGTGGACCAAATTCATCCACCAATTCGTGGCTCAGCTCCTTGGACTGTTCGTCCATGAACTCTTCCCTGCTGAGAACCGGGCGATATAAAGACGTTCTTCCACGGATACTCTTACTAAGTATTCCCTTTTCCACCAAACGATTCATAACAGTCATTACCGTATTGAAGTTAAAGTCACGATCCCCCTCCAACGCGGTCTGCACTTCTTTGATACTCCGATCCGAAGTGGACCATAAAATATCCATGATTTTGGCTTCCAGAGGTCCGAAAAAACGGTTGAGTCCAGTTTCGCCAGCTTTAAAATTCATTCGTTTCATAAGAAGCACCTCACACTACCGATTGTAGTGTATGTATCCTGATAAAGTCAACCGTCACATCTAGTGTCGGCTTCTTCAAGGAATTCATATATCTCCGCCGAATGTCTCCATTCGGCGGAAGTCCATCAGCTTAGATGACCTTTAGTTCAATCGGCCAATCTGTAGCCTACACCTCTTACAGTCGCTATATATTCAGGCTCAGCAGGTCGGTCGTCCAGCTTCTTGCGCAGGCTTTTGACATGTACGTCCACAACGTTGCTGCCGCCCACAAAATCCGTCTCCCAGATATCGTGCATCATTTGCTCACGAGAGATCACTTTGCCTTGAGCATCAATCAGCTTCAACAGCAAATCATATTCTGTTTTGGTCAAACTCAATTGTTTTTCTTCTTTATATACTAGCATTTTGTCACGGTCAATCCAAATATCCTTGAACACGGTACGACGGCTGGTCTGCTCGGCCTGGCGGGAAGCTGCCGGATGACGTACAATCATCCGTTCGATATCGTGCACCATGTGATTGGAAACCAGCGGCCATACCAGAACCTCTTCGGAAGGGAGCAGTTCATGCGCTCGTACTGCTAACCGATCCTGAACCACGTACATGACGGGAATCCCTTTCATATGCTCTGCTGCAAGACGATTGCGGAAATCCAGCAACTCACTACGTGTATCAGTAGCAGTCAAATCGTAAATCAGCAGATCGCTTCCCAAATGGCGCTGCACTTCTGGCTCCCAACGATGGAAAACCATCACATCAAAGCACGCGTCTGACAACGTACGTACTAAACCATGAACTACACCCGGAACCGAGCTGATCAGAACGAGGCGACGTGTGGTCGGGCAATACAACGGCTCATTGGAAGGAACCGTCTGAAACGCAGGAGCAGAGGGATCAGATAACATCGTTGTCCAGCTACCATTCACCCGTGTGGGCATCTCATCTGCTTTGAAACGATTCGTTACTTGATTCGCTTGCTTTGGCATTCCTTACACACTCCTCCGAATACGACATGGGCATGGGCAATGTTATATCCCGTTTCATGCGCAACCGTCTCGATCCAATCGTGTGGGACCTCGCTCATCACTTCATCTACCCGTCCACATACCTGACAAATAATATGCTGATGATCATCCATCCGTCCATCATAACGACTCGCAGCTTCCCCCAGCTTCAGCTCGCGGATTAATTCCTTATCGGTTAAATAACGCAGCGAATTATATACCGTTCCATAGGCCAGATTATACCCGCGCTCCATTAACCGATTCATAACATCGGCCGCAGTAGGATGATCGTGGGCCTCACGAACCACATCATACACCGCTTGGCGCTGGGAAGTTAAATTTAAGGTTCTCATACCGCATCTCCCTTAGCTAATGCAGATTATATTTATTATTAAATAGTAATTACAATAACAATTTAATTTAGAATAAGTATAAATCTTAATTTATTTCAAGTCAATGGGATCGGATAAATTAAGCCACTTTGCAACACAATGTATACAAGGTATACATTTCAGCTTATATGCACCGGAGGGATGCTTGATGAAAATACTTTGGATATTCATGCTTTTTATGCTGCTAATGCTCGGAACCAGTATGGGGGTAAACTGGCTTTCCGGTGTTCATCATCATCCCTGGGAGCCTATTTCTTTGGCTTTTCGTACCATGCGACCATCGGAATATGTCGTTCTGGCAGGAATGCTCCTGGTGCTCTTTGTAACCGTGGGCAAAAAGCCAATAGGAAACGCACTTCGCTTCCTTTTCTCGCAATGGTCACGTTTTCTGAGAATTTCCACTCCCAGCTCTGCTTCTCCGCAGGAGAGCCGTCAAAAATCAGTATAATGATCTGGGCGCTGCACATAAAAACAGGATGTGCAGCACCCCTATTGCTGTTCCATATTAATAAATGACCGCATTTCCCAGAAGACAATGGAACATCGGAATGGGCATTTACCCAGTACTGATGTATGTTTTGTCGGCAGGCGCTGACTCACGAGGCATCCTCTTTTCCTTTTTTATTCCGGGTCTTTTTCAGCCATGAAACGCTAAGCAGCAAGGAAGGAAAAAACACGGCAAATATCGGAAACAGCCATTTCAGCATGAACTCGCCTGTTGCAAGATGATATTGATAGTTCAGAGCCATCAATACGCAAGAAACCAGCATGATCAGCCCAAAAGGCAGGATCAGTTTATGGTAAGACATTCTTAATACATCCTCCGCAGCCTTAACTGCCGCATAATAGAAGATGAAAATTTTAAAGAAATCAAAGATAATAACGCTCATAACTCCAATAACATCGATCCTGTCGATAAAATCGGATATTTCTACCTTGCTGATCATAGAGAGCAGCGGGTAAGTCGCCCGTTTGAACACGTTCTCTCCCAGCGCAAGCACATTCGACAATGTAACAACAGACAGGAGCAGCCCCCCTATCAATATAGCGGAGAGTCCTATCCCATTGGCACGGTACCCCCTTTTCAATGTAGGAAGGATCATCGCAAACGTAACCATCTCGCCGTACGGGAGCATCACGGCTTGTGAATAGACAACTTGCCATATCGGCTGCCAGCCATGCTCAGCTATGGGCAATATATTGCCTACATCCACAATCCCTGCCAACAAAATCAATATATTCGTAGCCAGGCCCAGCAGCAGCAGCAAAATCAACATGATGATGCCCGTCCGACCTGCAACCTCGATTCCCAGATGCATCACATACATCACAAGTCCAATCATTAAGGCACAGATGACTGTCAACGGCGTATGCTGAAGTGTCCGGTCGGCAATCAGGATCCCCGTATCCCGCAGATCCCGTGCTCCGCCGTAAAGAAAAAATATGATATATAAAAAAGCAAGGGCACTCCCCGCTTTCTTGCCCAAAAGGGTTCTGCAGTACTGTGTCATGAGCAAGTCGGGAAAGCGTCGGTGAAGGCTGCCATAGCATACAAAAAGGATTGCCCCCAAAACCGTGGAAATAAGGATGGCGATCCATGCATCCTTCCCTGCATTCCTTCCGGGAATAGACATCATGGATGTGCCCATCTCAAACAGCACCATAAGAGAGATCATCTCTTTTGCACCTATCCGTATCTTTTTTTTCATGGCCTTCCCTCCTTGTTCTATTTTCACTAGTCTGATTCTCCCTTGGAATATGGATCAGTCCGCGACTGCGTGTGTTTCAGTACGGAAGTCACTTGAATACGGACGGTGCTTTCTGCAAAGTGACGGCTCCATTCGGAAGAGAGTCTTTTCCATTGTTTGGGATAGCTTCTCTCTAGCGCAAGGCCGAAGCCTATTACATCGCTGCGGGTACGCTGAACCTCCCTCACTGTTGAAGAGATCACTTTTTTCGTCTCCTCTGTCCATTGCTCCTGCAACCTTTTCATCGCCTCCGGACTTTTAAGGTTAATCGGACACTCGGTTTCCTGTACCGCTCCGGTCTGTTTTAAGTTAATCACAAAAACAGGCTCCCCTTGCTCCATCCGAGTATGTATATTGGTTGCAGAGAACAAGGTTTCGATGCCAATAGTATCCTTATCCTTACCGCAGCTTAACGTTGTTTCAGCACCTTTCACCTTGTTGTTGATCATTGATAATCCAACCGCCTGGTCATCGTCCAACCAGCGGACAAGTCTGTCCTTTTGGAACACCCCCATTCCGTTAATATGAACAATGGCTTTCGGTAAAATATTGTCCACATTGTTCTTGTTTGGGGCCTGCTCCAAATCCCCATCAACCTGTATACCCGTCAGCACAGGACCGCCACCCTTATTGATCATGCCGCGAATGACATCGTCGATAGTCACCGCGTAATCCCCGGCATACAAACGCTCCGATGTTTCCAGCTTTCCTGAAATATCATTGGCGGGAATTCGGCCGATCGGGGTCATGATTGCCAGCACATCCTTCCCGGTATTACCGCGTGCCACCATCATTTTCACCGACAGCCGGGTTTCTGTAGACCTTTCCAGAAAATCCATCGTATCGCCGATTCCAGCCCGTGCCAGCTTTTCTCCAATAACGACCAGTCTGATATGCGCCAGAGAAATGATCCGCGAAACCCTTTGTGAAGCTCTACGGATCGCTTGAAACAGATTCTTGCCCTTTTCCTGGTACAAGACGACAGGGGTGGTTCCTCTCGCTTTAGCTCCGGCTATTTCATCTGCCACGATGACCTGCAGGGAAACCACATAGCCCGACTCCCCATCCTCATCAATACCTATAGCCGCTACTACTGCTCTCTGGTTCAGCTCCACGGAATCCCAGCAGCCTGATAAAAATGGAATCAACAATAGCAGGACCAAGCACAGTATCCCTATTCTCCCCTTACAGGTTACTGTGCTTTGTTCATTCCCCTTCCCCTGATACACCCTGATTGCCCCCCTCCTGCATCGGTGTGGTTTTATCGGAAGAGGAATTCCCGCTTCCATCCTTCATTCGTTTCTGGTTCGTAGATGTAATGTTTATAGGACGTTTCCTCATCATCCAGAATGGGAGACGCAATACGGCATCCTTTTGACTCTGCAGCACGAAGGGACTGAAAGGGGCCATGTAGGGGGTCCCAAAAGAGCGCAGGCTGTTCATGTGTGCGATCAGCGCAATCAACCCCAATGTAATGCCATACAGCCCCATAAACGCCGACAATATCATAAAAACAAACCTGAACAGTCTCCCGGCCACCGCCATGTTATAAGCCGGAATCGCGTAGCTGGAAATCCCTGTAATTGCTACTACTATCGTGAGCAGCGGGGTGACAATCCCGGCCTGCACGGCCGCCTGTCCCAATACAAGCGCACCAATCACGGATATCGTCTGACCACCCGCACGCGGCATTCGAATCCCCGCCTCACGTAAAATCTCAAACGTGATTTCCAAAATGAGCGCCTCCATAAATGCCGGAAAAGGAACGGATTCCCGCTGGGCCAGTATGCTGATCAGCAGTGGGGTGGGTATCATTTCATAATGATATGTTGTTAAGGCAATGTAGAGAGAAGGCCCCAGGATGAGAATAATGAAGCTGATATACCGAATAAGCCGAATGACAGTCCCCATATCGTAACGCTCTGAATAATCCGAAGCACTCTGAAAGAATTGGGCAAATACGGTAGGCATCACGAGTACAAACGGAGTTCCGTCTATGATAAGCGCCACTCGGCCCTCCATAATATTACTGCTGATCGTATCGGGTCTTTCTGAGTTAAAGATCGTTGGGAATGGTGTGGAAGGATTTTCCTGTATCATCTCCTCAACCGTCCCGGAATTGAATACCGCATCAATATTGATGTTTTGTATCCGTTGACGAACCTCATCCACAACGCTCGGGTCTGCAATATTCTTCATATACAGCATGGCTACATTCGTGAGGGAAGTACTTCCCACTTTGAACATCTCCAGTGTAAGATCAGCGCTTTTAATCCGTCGCCGAACCAGGGAAATATTTGTGGACATGGATTCTACAAATCCCTCTTTCGGTCCTCTGACAACGGTCTGTGTAGTTGGCTCGCTGACCGCCCGTGCCTCTCCTCCGTGTGTGCCGCAGGCGAGGGCTTTTTCACAACCTTCCAGTAAAACAATCGTATCGCCCATCAGGAGTTGTCCCATCATGGAATTCCAATCATCGCATTCCTTCACCTCACCCAGTTCCAGCGCATGGCCCTGAATCCGGCTGTAAAGCTCTTCAGCACTTTCGGCCTCGGCCGCCACCTCGGCGGATGGTCGGCTAAGCAATGATTTCATGACGAGTTCATTCACGGTGTCTGTCTTGGCCATACTATCCAAAAATACAATTGCGGCAGGAACGTCTGCTTTCAATCCCAGACTAAAGCGGCGAATCAGAAAATCCGGGCTGTCCGACGTCAATTCCTTAATTTGCTGCAAGTTGGTTTCCAAATGAGCTTCAATCCTTAAAAAACGCGGAGAATTCCCATTTTTCTTGTCCGCACCCGACTTTTTATTATATTTGCGATAGGGATAGCGAATCATGAGCAAACCTCATCTCCAGAGTGGCAGTCCACGGACACCACTTCTTTTTCCTAATTCTTGTATGTTTGGAGTATGCTCAATCTATTCCCAGTTATACACTAAACCTAAGGGCGAAACGCTATAAGTCACACCCACGTAATAAATTTCAAATAAATTCTTATTTTCAAGCCTTATATCAGTTTTTTTGATAAAATGAAGGAATATGCCTCTCGGGAGGGTTAGCATCTTGTTCAGTACGTTTTTTGTAAATACCTGTATCCTTGTCACCTTTTTGTACATAACCGGCCTTATATCACAAAGATATAAAATCCGCCTACATACCTTAAAGCGTAAGGTACATTGGATCGGAGGGGCTCTTTTTGGGTGTTATGGCATTGTCTTGATGTACTACTCGATCCCAGTGGGTTTTAATACGATTGCCGATCTTCGCCATCTGGCCATCGTAGCTACCGCAGCTTACATTGGCGGCCCAGCAACACTTATCGCCACCCTATTTGTATGTTTAGGGAGATTATTGCTGTTTGGTGTCACCACTCAAGCCATCGTAGGGGCCTTTTTTATGATGCTTGTAGGCCTTGGTTGTGCTTTATTGTCACATCTGTCCTGGTCACGTTTAACGAAGCTGATTGTCATGAATATTTTCGCTTTGGGTATTATTTTCTGTTCTCTCACGATTAATTTGAATAATCTTGATGATGTTCTGCATGTTTATCCGCTCCATTTTGTTATTTCCATGGCAGGCGGATTTCTACTATATCTCATTGCTGAGTCCATCAATACCTCCAATGAGCTGTTATTTCTTCTAGAGCATATCTCGTATACAGATCATCTCACCAATTTAAGCAACAGAAGACAGCTTGAATCTTCATTAGAAGAGCAGCTTCCCCAGGCTCGTCAGCGTCACGAGCACTTATCTGTTCTGGTATTGGATATTGATCACTTTAAGGAAGTAAACGATACCTATGGGCATGCCGCGGGGGATGCCGTGCTGCGTCAGCTTGGACAGATTTTGATAGACAAATGCCGTTCTAATGATGTAGTCACCCGTAGTGGGGGAGAAGAATTCACCGTGCTTTTGCCGAATTGTGCTTTTCGGCAAGCGCTACGCATAGCTAATCAGATCCTTAGCGGCGTAAATCAGTACGAGTTTAAGCTGGCGGACGGGCTAACCCTCAAAGCCACCGTGTCCATCGGCGTAACGACTTATCCTGGTACCGGGGGAGATATATCCGGGGCGGCGCTGTTGGAGCAGGCGGATAAAGCATTATATGAAGCTAAAAATGCAGGGCGTAACCGGGTTTGCTCGTATGAAATATAGTTTGGAGCATACGCTTCTACAGAAATAGCCGATACAATTCTCTTATGGAGAGAGCTGTATCGGCTATTATCATTTTGAATAAATGTACTATTCCCTTTGGAAAGATACCTTGATATCCTTGCCTTCATTATGGCTGCAGCTACCCACTACGAGTGTTGTGCGCTTGGCGAGCGAAGCTAGTGTATGAGACTCCCATACTTCCAGCATACGCCGTTCGCTCTCGGCTAAGATTTCGGATACGGCGGTTGCAAGCTCCTCACAAAAAGGGTTAGTCTCTGGTTCATGCATCATACCCGGGAAAATCGGATCACCTATTTCAATGGCGTGATATATATCGGCAAGTGTAATCTGGTCCGCCGAACGGGTAAGCACATAACCTCCCTCACGGCCTTCGCGTGCTGCTATTAATTCTGCCTGTACAAGTCGCGTTAATACCCTGCGCACTAAAGTGACTTCACAGTCAATGGAACGGGCAATAGATCCGCTGGCACATAGCTCTCCATACTTTTCCAAATAGACAAGCGCCTTTACCGCCACCCCAAGCCATCTGGGCGTTGCTGTACGTAGTCTTTTTTCACTATTCAAATGAAATGACACCCCTAAGCTGTAGAAACTTCGTTGAATGCATTGTACGTGAAGTCAGAAGTAAGTTCAAGCCTACAGTCTAGAACCTCCTGTAGCACAAGTACTCAGGGTAAAATGACTTAGCCGCACTTCGCCACTCAACCACAGATACACATCACGTGAACCAGAGACTGGACCCAGCGCCTCGGAGAGCGTGATCCATGCTTGCGCTCCGCCCGTATTGCCAACGTTCATACGTGCTACAGCTGCGTTGTCCGGCGTATCCAAGCGAAGCTCAATTGCTGCGTTGCTGCTATTGCCTGACACGCGGCATTGAAGCTCGACCGCGTCCGTCGTATCTAATACGACGCCATGAAAGGCAATCCAGCCAGGACGCTGAGGTGAATATGGACGTACATAGGCCTCCTTTTGCTCCTTGCTTTCATCCAGCAGAATGTTGGAACAATCATCAAAGTTCTCAGCGCGAATGCGTTGTCCGGTTTGTCGTGGCGGAATGACTTCGCCTCGAACGTTCACAGGGTACTCCAGCCGGATATCCGCTGAAGAAGCACCTGCCAGCAAGGTGTACTCTCCAGCTTCAACGCAATAGCGATCCTTCGTGACATCCCAAATCGCCCAATCCTTCACTCGAATCGTAAAAGAAACTGTTCTCGTCTCACCCGGCTCCAAGCGGATGCGATGAAATCCGCACAATATCTTCAACGGTCGCTTGACTCGCGAAGCTCCGGGTCGTACATATAGCTGCACGACCTCCTCGCCATAGGCTTCCTCATTACGTCCCCACCTTGGGTCACGCTCCATATCCACCGTAGGTGCCCACAGGGTCAGGCCATTTAACATCGGATCACGACGGTAATAGACACGCGCCTCGTCTGCAATCACAGAGCCGATTTGCCGCATTAATTCCGTATCCCATGTACACGCCAATCCCACGGGCTGAGGAAATGAAGTCGCCTCACCCAGCCAGGCTATTCCGTGTGCCGCTTCCGTACCGTGCTTGTAAGCCGCCACCCCCAAGCGGTCAATGGCAGGCTGATATTGCAGCATGGATTCAATCTTTTCCTCCAAGGTTAATCGGGACACCAGATCCCGTACACGCTCGTCCAGGTGAATCCTCTGATCTTGAAATAAGTATTCGATACCCGTTGTTTCATGACTCATATCCGTCATCTCCTTGTTTCTATCCAGAATGTAATAAAAGTACATCCTGAAAGCGTTTCAATTTATCATAGCGAAAAAGGATACGTCCGGCAACAATACCGAAATCCTCCTTTATTAGAAGGAGGAGAGGCCATAGAAAAAACAAAAAAAGTTGTTTTTTCCTGCAATATTCAAAGCTAAAAATAATATTTTTTGGTATAATCAGGATATACCATGAAAGGAGGAAGCTAAGATGAAAAATACTGGAATGACACGGCCTCTGGATCAATTGGGGCGAATTGTACTCCCTAAGGAAATGCGCACCACGATGGATATCAATATTGGTGATTCGCTAGAGTTTTTCGTAAATGAAGATGGATTTGTGTTGAGAAAATATACCGGGGTCTCCTGCAAATTTTGCGGTACAGTTGATCATTTAACTTATTTTCGAGACAGCTTTATTTGCGCAGACTGCATCCAGGTATTAAAGACAGAGGAAAATGTACATGCCACCAGCACCGATGCCATCCAGGCTCAAGAACATGCCAAACCGATCAGAACCAACACAACCTTGCAGGCTAAGCAATCCAGAGTGCAGCAGGGTGAAATGGTAAAAAAGCTCCGCAAGCTGATTCTGGAACATCCAAACCTGCCACAAAAGGTTTATGCCGAAATGCTCGATATTTCCCAAGGCCGGGTGTCTCAGTTAAAGAAGCTACTCTAAATCATCAAAAAAATGATATCCCAAAAATAAATATTTACGCTATAAGACCGCAATTTTATATTTATTTTCATCACGTATTCCATAGTCAGGTATAGAGTAAAGAGCATATCTCCAGATGTGTTCCCCACTCTATGCCTGACTTTTTTGTACTTTCCGTCCCCACCCGAATGTGACAATAGTCACATACTCGCATACCATCCGTATATACAATATATAGACTGAAACAATTGGTTAGAACACAATATCATCAATATGTTGTTTTTGTGAAAATAATATATATTTTACTATATGGAGGGTTTTAAGATGAAAGTGTTAGAGGAACAGCAATTATACGACATCGGGAAGCGGGTCATAGGGGCACAAGATCTGGACATGCTGCGCGAGAACGCAAACTTGAACGGAGAATCATTCAGCGGAAAAATGAGCAAGCTCGGCTCCGAGTATGCCAAATGGTATGCGCGCCTGCGCGTGCTTCCTCCTGAACTGACCAACGCTATTGATCACGGTTATGTATATGTTCACGATTTGGACCAATATGCGCTTGGAACAACAAATTGTATCTTTATTCCGTTTGGTCGTTTGCTGCAAGACGGCTTTAATACAGGCAACGGGTCTGTGCGCACACCTCAAACGATTATGTCCGCTATGGCATTGGTCGCCATCATATTCCAATCTCAGCAAAACAGCCAATTCGGAGGTGTCTCCGCCAATAAAATAGATTGGGACCTTGCCCCATACGTTTCCCGGTCCTTCCGCAAGCACCTGCGCAAGGGACTCCGGCTGTTTGAGGAAGAGATTAAGCCTGCTCTGTCTGAGGATGAATTACATATGGCCAATAGTCAATTGCAAGCAATCTGCCCTCGTTCATACGCATTTGCATGCGAGGAAACGGAAACAGAGACCCGGCAGGCCGCTGAATCGCTCATCCATAACCTGAACACCATGAGCAGTCGGGCAGGGGGACAGATTCCGTTCACTTCACTGAATTACGGGATGTGTACCTCCGCTGAAGGACGACTTGTCTCGCAATCACTGCTGGAAGCCACGATTCGCGGCCTGGGCAGCGGAGAAACTCCTATTTTCCCACAACATATTTTCCAGTGCAAAAAAGGGATTAACCAGGCAGAGGGCGATATCAACTACGATTTGTTCTTGAAGGCGGTAGAATGCTCCAGCAAACGGATGTATCCCAATTTTGTGAATGTGGATGCTACCTTCAACCTGCCCTATTACCGTGCAGATGATCCGGATACCATCATTGCAACGATGGGCTGCCGTACCCGCACCATTTCTGACCGTTTCGGCAGAAATCGGCAGAGCGGCAAGGGCAATCTCTCGTTTAATACGATTAATCTAGTGCGGCTCGGGATTGAATATGGCATTTGCACAGGCAAGCGCAAGCTGCCTGACCGGGATGGCTTTGACGCCAAACTGGAAGAGGTTATGCGCATTGCTGTGGATGGACTCATGCATCGCTATCATATTCAAACCAGCCAGCCGGCCAAAGCGTCAGACTTTATGATGCGCGAAGGGGTATGGGAAGGCGGAGAAAAGCTGGAGCCGGATGAACAAGTGGGAAGCGTGCTCAAGCACGGTACACTGTCGCTCGGGTTTATCGGGTTAGCCGAATGCATGAAGGCACTGTATGGCAAGCATCACGGAGAGGACGACGCTGTATACCGTGAGGCTCAGCGAATCATCACTTCCATGCGCATGTATTGCGACCGGATGAGCGAATATCACAACCTGAACATTACGTTGTTCGCTACACCTGCCGAAGGTCTGTCCGGCAAGTTCACACTGCTGGACCAACGTGATTTCGGAATTATTCCTGAGGTAAATGATCGGGAATACTACACGAATTCTTTCCACATCCCTGTGTATTACACGCTCCCGGCTGCCCGTAAAATCAGTTTGGAGGCTCCGTTCCATAATCTGTGCAACGCCGGTGCGATTTCGTACATTGAACTGGACGGTAATGCACGGAATAACCCGGATGCGTTTCTTAAAATTGTACAGTATGCACTCGGTCAAAATATCGGCTACTTCTCCATCAACCATCCGGTGGACCGCTGCACAGACTGCGGCTATGAAGGAATTATTGGGACAAGCTGCCCTCAATGCGGCACAGACGAGGAGCACACCCACTTTCAGCGCTTACGTCGGGTAACCGGATATCTGACAGGGGATTATACCGTTCGCTTCAATGCTGCCAAGCAGGCCGAAGTTCGTGATCGGGTGAAGCATAAGTGAATTTGTGCGGCTATATTCCGGAATCTCTGAACGAAGGGGACGGACTGCGCTCGGTCGTGTTCATTAGTGGCTGCCGCCATGCCTGCCCCGGTTGCTTCAACCCGGCGTCGTGGAGCTTCCGCGCAGGTGAGCCATTCACACCGGAACGACAACAGGACGTCATCCGTGACATCATGGATAACCCGTTGTTGGATGGGCTGACCCTGTGCGGAGGAGACCCGTTCTTCTCGGCGGCGGAATGCTCGCAATTTGTACGTGACTTTCGCACAGCCTGTCCCGACCGAACCGTGTGGGCCTATACGGGTTTTGTCTATGAGGATTTGCTTGCGGATCAGGCACGACGGGAGTTGGCACTGCTGTGCGACGTGATTGTGGACGGACCTTTTGTAGAACAACAAAAGGACCTGACCCTCCGCTTTCGAGGCAGTCGCAATCAGCGTCTGGTGGATGTAAAAGCCAGCATTCAGGCTGGTCATGTCGTTTCATTAGCTTGAGATCATCTTATTCTCTGCCAAATCGTTATGCCCTCAGACAAGTCCCCCACTTCTGGGAGGGCTTGTCTTTTTTTCTATTGCGCATCCAGTCCGTTTCACTTATGATGATGAACAAGTATACGAGTGCATAAATATTCGTCATACCTTAATTTCATAGCTTGGAGATAGGTGTCTGTTCTATTCAGTTCAGGCTTAAAAGGGAAGCCGGTGCAAATCCGGCACGGTCCCGCCACTGTATACGGGGAGTTTTCAGCTATTCATACATCCACTGGTCCACACATAGACCGGGAAGGATCGCTGAAAGTCATGATCCGTGAGTCAGGAGACCTGCCTATTTCAACAACATCGCAAGTACCTACGGGAGATAGGGAGGTGTTAAGAGCAGTCACCGTATTTTGGTTTTTTAATTTCGGAGGCATTCTTTCCCCTACTCATTTTTAAGCCTTGGGGATGGATGCCTTTTTTGGTACGAAAAAATAAACTGGCTGCCAGCTAGGAGGAAAAGCATATGTCCATGAACAAATGGCCTGAATGGTCCGGCCTGATTAGCAGTAATCTGGGTTATCCGCGTATTGGCGGAAGCCGGGAATGGAAGAAAGCGTTGGAACGCTTCTGGAACGGCAGCATTGACGAAAGCGAACTGCATGTCGAGATGAAAAGGTTGCGCCTGGAGCATCTGCGCAAGCAGCAGGACAAAGGAATTGGCCTCATTCCTGTCGGAGACTTCTCCTATTACGATCACATGCTCGATACATCCGTCATGTTCGGCCTGGTACCGGAACGTTTCAACTATCAGCCCGCAGGCCCGGTTCCTTTATCCGTTTATTTCGCGATAGCTCGTGGGCAAAAGGGGGCTACCGCCAGTGAAATGACCAAATGGCTAAATACCAATTACCATTACATCGTGCCTGAATTGGCAAATGCAGCCCCGGTGTTCACTGAAAATAAACCCTTACAGGCTTATCTTGAAGCCAAGCAGGAGCTGGGCATTGAAGGCAAACCGGTCATCATCGGTCCCTATTCATTCGTTGCCCTGTCCAAGGGCTATGACCGTAAAGAGCTCGCCGCCATTGTACGAAGCTTGCTGCCGTTGTATACCCGTGTCCTGTCTGAGCTGGCAGCGGAAGGTGTTCAGTGGGTCCAGGTCGATGAGCCTGTCCTGACCACCTCATTCCCGGCTGAGGATTTGGACATTATTCAAGAAGCCTATGAAACCTTGAACCAAGCAGTACCTGGCTTAAATATGATGCTGCAAACCTACTTTGGCAGCCTGGAGCATTATAAGCGCCTGTCCACCCTTCCAGTACAGGGGCTGGGTCTTGATTTTGTGCATGATCATGGCGAAAATCTTCAGCATGTATTGCAGCATGGCCTTCCTACAGGAAAAACACTGGGCGCTGGGGTCATTGACGGACGCAACATATGGCGCAGTGATCTAAAAGCCGTGACCGCGCTGCTCAGTCAGCTGGCGGAACAGACAAGCGCCGCACAGCTTATCGTACAGCCGTCATGCAGCCTGCTGCATGTACCGGTTAGCCTGAAAGCAGAGCAAACGCTGGATACAGAGCTGGTGCATGCGTTAGCCTTTGCCGATGAAAAGCTGAAGGAGCTCGCCGCCCTGACGGCTGCACTGGGTAAGCGCAATCCATCCGCACTTGCGCAGCTTGAACAAAGCGCAGAAGCAGTAGCCCGCTTCAACAGCTCGTCAGCACGCGTACAGACAGCTGCTGATATGGCCGCCCTGCTGGACAGAGAGCCTCAGTCACGCAGCGTGCCTTTCGCTCAGCGTCGTGTGATTCAGCAGGAGAAGCTGAACCTGCCTCCACTGCCTACAACGACCATTGGCAGCTTCCCGCAAACCGCCGAGATACGCAAAGCTCGTCTGCAATATCGCAAGGGGGAATGGTCTGCCGAGCAGTATCGGACATTCATCCAGCAGCAAATTAAGGAATGGATCGACATTCAAGAGGAAATTGGTATTGACGTGCTTGTACATGGGGAATTTGAACGAACAGACATGGTTGAGTTTTTTGGCGAGAAGCTAAAGGGCTTTGCTTTTACGCAAAACGGGTGGGTGCAGTCCTACGGCTCCCGCTGCGTCAAGCCGCCGATTATATACGGAGACGTGTCGTTCGCTCAACCTATGACGGTGGAAGAAACAGCCTTCGCTCAATCTTTGACTTCCAGACCTGTTAAAGGAATGCTTACAGGCCCTGTGACCATTTTAAACTGGTCCTTCGAACGTAATGATATTCCGCGCAGCCAAGTAGCCTTGCAGTTGGCGCTCGCATTACGGGCAGAGGTAGAGGCACTGGAGCAAGCGGGCATAGGCATGATTCAGGTCGATGAGCCTGCAATTCGCGAAGGGCTGCCATTGAAAAAAGAGCAGCAGCAAGCCTATCTGGATTGGGCGGTTCAAGCCTTTCGGGTGACCACAGCCACCGTTAAACCTGCGACCCAAATCCATACACACATGTGCTATGCCGAATTTCAGCATATGATCCAGTCCATCTCCGATATGGATGCCGACGTTATATCTATTGAAACCTCGCGAAGCCACGGAGAACTGATTGTCAGCTTTGAGGATCAGGTGTACGACAAAGGCATCGGTCTCGGCGTGTACGATATCCATAGTCCACGTATTCCCGATGTGTCCGAAATGCTGAATATGATCCAGCGTGCTCTGCGCGTCCTGCCATCAGATTTGTTCTGGGTGAATCCGGACTGCGGCCTGAAAACCCGCACCAAGGAGGAATCTATCGCCGCATTGCGGCAAATGGTGGAGGCCGCTCAGGCCGCCCGAGATGCGTTGGCTGTATCCAACTGAGTTCTTTATCGTGTCACATCAACGCCATCATTTTCACAAATCCCCTTTCCGGTCCTTTCTGCTTAAAGCCGGAAGGGGGCTATTCAAGATCATATAATGTATATGCGCCTTGAATATGCTCCACTTTCATCTGCTTGATATGTACGCCTAAGCCATGTTCTCTATCCCAGGAGCAACTAAAATTCAAATATAGTTCATCCTCCTCCGATGCGTCGGAAATCAGTATGGACACAGGCTGTAATCGCTCCAGCAATTGTTCCGCCCTCTCTACATAAGGCGCGTACTCATCCAGGTCCTCTCCCCATGAGCTGTAGGCATTCCGGTATTTTTCCACTATGGACGTATAATGATGGTGGATAGATTTCAGAATTTGGGAATGGATAGTCGACGCATATGACATATATTGCTCCCATATCCTTTTCTGCTTCTCCGTAGGCTCTTGTATAGCCTGTGCCTGTTCTTCGGAATCGGCTTTCACAATAAACTCTACTTCTACTCGCGAATTCTGGCCGCAAAAAAAGAGCTGTGCCACACCACGCAGCACGACTTCCTCCGATACTTCCCAAGCCTCATCATCCTGCTCCAACTCCGAGTACCACCGTTTCCAATCCATCCTTTGCTCATCCTTTCATAAAAAGTAGTCTTTAACTCTGCTGAATACTTTACAATCTATCATTTTAATAAATGAAATTAAAGCAGCGTTCTATTTGCAACATTCGTCAGTATTCGGGATATTCCCAAATTAAATTGCTTTCTTCTACAATATTCGCTAAAATATGCAGCCTTCGGAGAAGCAAAGCCCGTCATTTTACCCGAAGGTTTTTTCATAAAATTTAACACCTTGCATTAATCAGTACATGATGTTAAATTATACCTGACTACTGTTCTATGATTAGTACCTGTGATAAATTAAGCACAACACACGTTTCTTCCTTATTACTCCGAACAACATCTATGAAGCATTGATAACATCCAGAAAGGGAGAACCGCTCGTGAATGTGAACATCCAATTCAAAAAAGGGGTGCTAGAACTGTGCGTTCTGGTTCTAATTGGTCGCAGGGACCGATATGGCTACGATTTGGCTCAGGCCGTCTCCCGTCATATTGAAGTAGCCGAAGGAGCTTTATATCCACTGCTTCGCCGTTTGGTATCAGAGGGATACTGCACAACCTATTTACAGGAATCGGCTGAGGGACCTCCCCGCAAATATTATCGGCTGACCGATACAGGCAACCATTATACGATAATGCTTACACAGGAATGGAATGATTTTGTCCATCATGTCGCAAGCCTATTGGAGGAAGGAATTCCCGATGAATAGAGAACAGTTTCTTATAAGTGAGACCAAGAATTACCAAGAGACAGGCAATCCCGCTACTGTTTCTCAATTTGTTAATCTCCATCCCGATTCTAGCCACTCTGTGGGTGATATGGGCTTCGTTGGCCTCAGTATCGGTTAGCTTCGTTGCTGCTCCCCAGAGTACGTTACCTTCTTCCTCAGTGGAGGCGAAATTTGGTTCGAGGAACTTAAAATTGTATAATGTAACCATGTGCTCATATGTACACACCGTTATTTATAAGGAGGAGACTGGATGGAACTTAAAAATAAAACAGCTATTATTACAGGGGCCAGCAAAGGAATTGGCAAAGCAATTGCCGAAACCCTGGCCAGGGAAGGCGTTAATCTGGGTTTAATTTCACGCACATTGACTGACCTGCAAAAATTGCAGGATTCGCTAGAAAGTACATACGGCGTGAAGGTGGTGAGCGCGGTTGCAGATATATCGGATCGCACACAGGCTGCCGCCGCTGTAGCATCGCTGGAGTACGAGCTGGGCGCTGTCGATATTTTGATCAACAACGCAGGAATTGCTACCTTCGGTACAGTCGTAGATATGGACCCTGAAGAGTGGGAACGTATTATTCGTGTCAATTTGTTGGGGACCTATTATGTTACACACGCGGCTCTCCCAAGCATGCTGGCACAACAGAGCGGAAATATCATTAACATTTCCTCTACAGCAGGGGAACGGGGCTTTGCGACAGGCTCGGCATATTGCGCATCCAAGTTTGCTTTGATGGGCTTCACGGAAGCACTGATGCAGGAAGTTCGCAAATCCAACATTCGCGTTACCGCGCTAACCCCAAGCACCGTCAATACAGAACTGGCGGCAAACGCAGGCTTGCCTATTGGCGACGAGGATCGCATGCTTCAGCCGCAGGATTTGGCTGATTTAACTTTGGCCGCATTGAAGCTGCCTCCTCGTGTTCAATTAAAAGTAGCCGGTATTTGGACAACCAACCCACAATAATTTGACACGACATCTTAGATTCATTGGCTGTATCATGCTCCGGTAAGCGTAACTGCAAGCCGGAGCTTTTTTGGCATAGTTTACTAAAGCAGAACATAATATGAGCGCTTTGTACTTCCAGCATACATAACATACAACTTTCGCAACCATAAGCGCATTTCATGGAAGGGGAAAAAATGATGAAAAACACTGGAATGACACGACCTTTAGATCATTTGGGCCGTATTGTGCTGCCCAAGGAGCTACGCAATTCCATGAATATTAATATTGGTGATGCCCTCGATTTTTTTATTACTCCAGAGGGCTTGATGATTCGCAAATATACGGGGGTTTCTTGTTATTTTTGTAGCGCCGTAGATCACTTAAGCTATTTTAGAGACCATCTGATATGTAAAGACTGTATTGAATCCCTGAAGAGCGGCAACCCTTCCAGTCATTCGAATGAAGCCCGTCCTGCCCCGCCCAAGAAAAGAAGGAGTTACAGAAGTCAGAATGAACTCCTGAACAAATTAAAAAAGCTCATGCAGGAGCATCCTAATGTATCTCAAAAAGAATTAGCTGAAATGCTCGAACTGTCTCAGGGGCGTGTGTCACAGCTTAAAAAGCTTTTGTCTTGAATCTCTCCAATCGCCCCCTGCTTGATCTTGCGACACAAAAAAAGAGCCTATCAGCTCTAGTGGGTGATCATTCCTATGCAATGTCAAATTGCTCTATGTCAGATTGCTCTATAACCGGGACCCGATAGGCCAGCAAGGACTCGTCTATAACGGCAGATATAAACTTTGCTTCTATTTCAGGCACCAGTCTGAGCGCATAATTCCATGCATTTTCTTCAATTTGCAGCGCAAGCTGTTGCCGGGTCCCTATCTCACTCTCTTGCTCCAACGCATCGGAGAGCCTCACTAGCTCAGCATCAGCTGCGTGTCCTATCTCATGGGCAAGCACAACCGTAAAATATTCCTCGACTCGTTCAACGCTGCCGAACATCTGCAAACATTGGGTTTCAATAACGTCCGTATACATCGTAATGGCATGAGCATTCAGAGCATACTTGCCGCCGATCAGTCGTCCGCCTGGAAAACGCTTCTCCAGCTTGACCGTCACACCTATATCAGCTCGTTCCAAGAGCTCAGCGACTATGCGCTCTGCCTGATTTTTCTCCAACTTTGCTTCGCTCCTCAAACCAGTATATATAAAAGCTGAATTCACTACATACTTATGAAATAATGGATGTATTTATATCAATGACAGTACGATATTATACCTTTTTACAAAGGAGAATACCATGCCAGAAGATTATTACGTAGGCTGGGGAACACTCGCCCTCATTAATGCTGGTTTAGCACAGTCCAAAAATCGGAGTAGGCTTAATTGGTTCCTGCTCTCACTGTTAATTGGGCCGCTAGCTACCCTGTTTATCGTTGTATGGGATGAACCTGAGCTCTAATCCAGTTTATTCTTTTATCCAGAATGGAAAGGGCAGCCTTGTGACTTCTGCTGTAGTACTGAATCTGTATCAGCTTGTCTTGGCAAATATGGCTTCTCTTGAACCCCGAAATTCGGCTTCACAAGCCGATTATCGTAGGAACTGTGAAAAATATGCGTTGTTGCTGGGGATAACGGCGGGATCAGCCATGTCCAATTGCCTGTCAGCGCGCGCCCAGCCTTGGCCTCCCTTTCCTCAAACAGCCGGAATTGGGCCGCTGCGGTATGATGGTCGACAATGCTGACTCCTGCTTTTTTAAAAGAATGGAGCACAGCAATATTCAATTCCACCAGCGCCCGATCACGCCATAGCGTTGTTTCGCTGGTAGTATCCAGCCCCATCAGCTCAGCCACCTGTGGAAGCATGTTATAACGGAAGGTATCCGCAAAATTGCGTGCACCGATTTCGGTTCCCATATACCAGCCGTTAAAGGGAGCCGCCGTATAGACGATACCGCCAATCTCCAGCGTCATGTCCGCAATCATTGGTACCGCATACCAACGCAATCCCAATGAAGCCAAGCTTGCAAGCTCCGGATGCTCGATGGGTACCTCCAGCACCAAATGCTTGGGAATCTCAAATAGCCTGGGAGGCTGTCCACCCGCTTCGACAATCAGCGGCAAAATATCAAAAGGTGTCATGGCTCCCTGCCATCCCATATCTCTACAAGCCTTGGTGAAATCCACCGAGATCGGGTCCCCGATCACCCCTTCATCTGTTTCATAGCCTGCATAACGAATAAGCTGATGATTCCAGATGCGAATATTCGGCAATCCTGGCTTGGAGGCGCGGAATACAGTCAGCGTCGGCTTAATTTTACCGTCATTGGTCCCTATGCGTATATGCTCCAGTAGCTCGTTTACGACTTCATCTGCATCCGACGCGTAACGAGCATCCCTCACTAAAAGCTTGTCCCAAAATAAGCGACCGATACAACGATTGCTATTGCGCCAAGCCATGAGTGCCCCGTGCTCCAGCTCTTCGTACGTATGATCATACATTCCAGTAGCCTCTATGTCGCGACGAATATGAAGAAGCCGGGCTGTCGCTTCATCGCGGCTTCGGCCCAGCTCCTCATAACATGTATATATAAACTGCTCTGCTTCATGCAAAAGCTGTTGTTTCACTTCCATAACACACACCCCATCCCGGTAGCTCTATTACTTATGAGCCTCGTGGTCTACCACGCCTTCTCGTCATTATACTCCAGTGGCAGACTGGAACCAACGGGATGTATGTCTTGTTCACCTGATCTCCATATCCATGGAAATCTATCCCAAATCCTTATCCCAAATAAGCACTGAGCATCCAGATATGTTTATCCATCGCTTCTCTCAAACCATTAAGAAGATCCTCTGTTGCTTTATCATGTGCTGCATCCGCTGCTTCCATGCCGTTAGCCAGTTCAACAGTAATGGTTTTGAAATCAGCTACAACGGACTTCACCATATCCTCGGCTGTTTGCTCACCTGCTGATTCCTGAATGGCCGACAGTTGCAAATGCTCCTTCAAGGTAGCAGCCGGACGGCCACCAATGGCCAGCAGACGCTCAGCAATCGTATCCAGATTAGCTGTCGCTTCATTATAAAGCTCCTCAAATTTGGCATGCAGCGTGAAGAACTTAGGACCTTTTACGTACCAGTGGAAATAATGCAGCTTCGTATACAACACAGACCAGGTAGCTACCTGACGATTCAAAGCCTTATGCAATTCTTGAATAACCTCTTGTGTAGGTTGCCCATTCGTATGGTTTAATGTACTCATGTTAAAATCCCCTCTCCGTCATTCATAATATGGTTGGTGTAAAGCTGGATGCTCGTTATCAGTAGTGTCTGATTTTCTTCTAAATCCAATGCGTGAATCCAATAATTATTTAGTAATTAATTTAGACTTAATCTAAATCCTGTTTTAATTATAACACTATGACGATGTTTTTCAAGTCTTTATTCAGTTTTAATCATGAAGATTATGTGAAGTTGCCAGTTCAGCCATTATCCCGCAAGCTGTATAACCTGTTGTACATAGGTTACATCAATAAGAGCAGGTTCCTACTTACCATGCAGGACAAATTGGCGTAATCGCCCTGCTAAACAGTTTCCCTGGCTCCGGCTTTTGAATTCATAGCCTAGCTTTTTGCCTCAATTACGACAAAAAAAGAGCCAACACTCAAAGGGATCGGCTCTACTATTATTCTGGCACTTCGGAAGGTTCAACGATCAAGGAAACAACCTTGCCCGCATTTACATCAATCAGGCCGTGATCGGTAATTTTCAAGGCCGGGCTGACCGGCAAGGAATGAGTGCTCAGCGACATGATTGGATTGTAATGGCGATAGCCCAGTGACAACAAGGCTGAACGCAGCTCCTTCACATGGGCCGCAACCATTTCCAGCGGTCCTTCTGTTAAAATCCCGCCTACGGTTAACGGCAAATGGGACAGTACCTTGCCATTTTCAACTACACAAAAACCGCCTTGGCTGGAAAGAACCGTATTCGCGGCCAATACCATATCCTGCTTGTTATGCCCTACGACCAGCAGGTTATGGTTATCGTGCGAATAGGTGGTTGCCACCGCCCCCCGTTTGATCGTATCTCCCCCGATCAAACCGTAGGCACGATTGCCGTTCTTGCCATACCGCTCAAACGTAGCGATGAGTCCATGCTCGCCATGTTCCCATATCAACTCACCCTGTTCCACTTGTGCAGATGCAATCCGTTCGCTTGTAAAGGTCGATCCATCCTTGACCATCATGACACGGCATTGATGTGTACCATCTGCTACATCCATCTCTACCGTAAAATCCTGCTCCGTGAGCGGCTCCAGCTTAACACTTTGATAAAAGTGAGCAGGAAAGCTGCGTTGCATCAATTCCTGATGGTATTCCTCGAATTTATCAAATACCTTGTTCCCGTCCTTATAGACTTGATCCACATCAAACTGGCCAAGATCGGACAGCAATACAAAATCAGCTATTTTTCCCGGTGCAATCGTTCCGCGATCATGCATACGCATTCGTGCCGCTGGAGTATAGGTAGCCGCATAAATGGCGTCCTCGGGCTTCATCCCCATGTGGATCGCTTTACTTACAATATGGTTCAGATGTCCTCGCTCTACGAAGGAGTCTGGCATCACATCATCCGTTACGAAGCAAAAATGCTGTGCCACATTTTCCTGAATCAGGTAGTCCATCACCTCAGGGGTCATGGATTTTTCCTGAATCTCAATAAACATCCCGGCGGCCATCCGTTCCTTCATACCTTCAATGCTTTGATGCGTATGGTCTGAACCAATTCCCGCATAGATTAACTGATGCAGGTCCAAGTCCAGCAGCTGTGGAGTATGACCTTCAATAATGAGCTCCGGGTAATGCTCACGAACATGTCGCAGGATGCGATTCGTCTTGCTTTCCGGGTCACGAATCACATCCACATAGTTCATAATTTCACCCAGGCAAATCATCTCGCCGGTTTGCAGCAGAGTATCAATCTCAGGAATATCTATTTCGCCCCCTGAGGTTTCGAGAGGCGTTGCCGGGACAGAGCTTGGAATACCGTAGAACATATCTGCCACGCAATCCTTGCTGGCTTCCATCATTTCCTGAATTCCTTCCAGCCCAAAAACATTCGCCATTTCATGTGGCTCCGGTACAATCGTCGTCACACCGTTGCGAATGAGCCCATAGGAAAAAGTGGATGGTGTCACCATGGTACTTTCGATGTGCAAATGGATGTCAATCAGACCGGGAATCATATATTTCCCGTGCCCTTCCACAATTTCAGCAGCCTCGAATGATTCCAGACCACGCTGACCGATATACATAAACTTGCCGTCAAGTATAGCTACATTGCCTTCCTCGAACGTCTTGTAGTAACTGTTATACACCTTAACTTGTAAAATCATTTTGTCTGCACGCATGATGTATCTCCTTCGTCGAACCCGCTGATTATTGGACCAGCACCATTTTATCTGCCGGAAAATGCAGAGTAACCCGTTGACCACTGAGGTAAGGCGTATCCATTTCCTGATTGGCGGTAAAGCTTCCCTTCGCCGTTTCTACTACATATTGATAGCTACGCCCCAGATACGTACTCACCTTAATGATACCGGGAAGCTCATTTCCCCCTGTCTCGTTGCCTTCCGTACGAATGACCAAATCATCCGGGCGAATAGCGCCTTGACGAGCACCCGGCTGAACTGTCCCTTGATTACGGGCTACGCTGAATGCCAGATCGCCTGTACGGAGTTGAATATGTTCCTTTTCTTCAGTACGTTCGTCAAAAGTCAGGAAATTATTAAACCCGATAAAACGGGCAACGAATTCAGTCGTTGGGTATTTAAAAATGGTCGATGGCGCATCCAATTGCTCAATATTCCCCTTATTCATAATCGCAACCTGATCAGAAATCGAAAAACATTCCTCCTGATCGTGCGATACATACATGGTAGTGATCCCTAATTCCTGTTGAATACGTCGGATTTCCACACGCATATTCATACGCAGATTAGCGTCCAGGTTACTCAGCGGTTCGTCAAACAGCAGCAGATCAGGTTCAATCACGAGTGCGCGGGCAATCGCGACACGTTGACGTTGCCCTCCTGATAATTCACCGGGGAAACGCTTTTCAAAGCCCCGCAGACTAACCGTATCCAGCATATTCATCACACGGCGTTTAACATCATCTTCCTTAACCTTGCGTAAACGCAGACCAAAGGCAACATTATCAAAAACAGATAGATGCGGGAAGAGTGCATAGCTTTGGAATACAAAACCGAAATTCCGTTTGTTGACCGGAAGCCGGGTATAATCCTTATCACCAAACAAAAAAGTTCCTTGTTTGGCTTCGAGAAATCCTGCAATGAGACGCAGCGTGGTCGTTTTGCCACAACCACTCGGTCCGAGTAACGAAAGCAGTTGCCCCCGTTCGAGCTGCAAATCGAAATCCTGCAAGATCAGTTGGTTGTCGTAAGCGACCGATACGCGATCCAGAGTAAGAAGTGCCATAAGGTTGAAGCCTCCATTACCTTTTAGTGAAGTAAGACAATCCCATCAGTCGTTCGATCAAGAACATAAGGATACCGGTCAAAATCATCAGCATAACCGAAATTGCTGCAATCGTCGGGTCAAAATAATTCTCGACGTAGGTCAGCATTTGAATAGGCAAGGTGCTAAAGCCCGGTCCTGTCATGAAGACGGAAATGTCGACATTGTTGAATGATTCCAGAAAGGCAATCAGGATAGCCGCAATAATACCTGAACGGATGTTGGGCAGAACCACCTTGAAAAAGGTTTCCAGCCGTCCAGCTCCCAGGCTAAGTGCTGCTTCCTCAATCGCAAAATCAAAGTTAGACAAGCTGGATGCAATGACCCGTATAATGAACGGCAGCATAATCACCGTATGTCCGATTAAAAGTCCAGCGTATACCGGCAAATGATACACAATAATCAGATAACGCAGCAGTGTAAAGCCAAGAACAATACCCGGTATAAGCAACGGGGAGAGGAATAGAGCATTCAGCACGTCCTTCCCGCGAAATGAAAAACGACTAAGCGCATAAGCAGCAGGCATACCGATCAGTAGTGCCATGATGTTACCCAACAAAGAGACGACAATCGACGTTTTGAATGTGGACATAAACAAGTCCACCTCAAAAATGTTCTCATACCAGCGCAAGGAAAAGCCCTGCGGCGGAAATTTTAATACCGTGCCCGGCTCGAAAGAAGTGACCGATATGATCAACAGCGGACCGAGCAGAAAGATGAAGACCAGCAGGCTGAAGAAGCCTAGTCCATAATGTTTCTCCCGCATATCCACCTACCCCTTCGGATTGAGTTTATGGGCCGCCTTATTTAAGAGACCGACCACGATAAATGTAATGACAATCATAATGGTTGCAATAACGGAGGCTAAAAACCAGTCGTTCAGTGTCATCGCGTTCTGATACAAAAATGTAGCGATAACCCGCTGCTTTCCACCAAGCAATGCTGGTGTCGTATAGGCAGTCAGACTGCCCACGAAAACAAGAATGCTTCCGATGATCAAACCCGGCACAGACAGCGGGAATACAATTTTACGAAATGCGCTGAATCTTGAGGCTCCCAGGCTCTGAGCAGCATGAACGAGATCACCGTCGATATTTTCAAGTACACCGATCAGTGAAATAATCATCAGCGGTAAAAACAAATGAACAAGACCAATAATCATCGCCGCCGGGGTGTACAAAATATTCAATGGCTCGTCCACGATTCCCAAACCGATGAGCACGTTATTTAACAGGCCTTTGCGACCCAAAATGACCATCCAGCTAAATGACCGCACCACTGGACTCGTCAACAAGGGGAAGATAGCCAGCGCCAGCAAAATTCCTTTACGACGCGGGGCCTTTTGCGAAATATAATAAGCTGTTGGGAAGCCCAACAATATGCACACGAGTGTCGTAACGACACTAACTTCCAGTGTAGTCAGCAATATTTTCAGAAAATAAGGGTCCTTGAAGAAATGGAGATAGCCTTCTAGGGTGAATGAGCTGTTCTGTACGAAGGTCGAGCCGATCGTCAGCACAATTGGAATGACCATGAACACCGCCAGAAAGAGCAGGCCTGGCAGCAGCAGCCAATACAAGCATGTTTTCTTCATGGGTAGCTCCTTGCGGTTATCAAAATGTTATTCCTTGTTCAGCACCTGGATAAACAATTCCAGAAAAGCTTCGCTGTCCACCTGCTCGCATACGTCCATGTTGGGACTATGATTGAGGCGGTTCTGCACATCGCCCACCGTTTGTCCGTCACATAAGCGGCTAGAGGTTTCCACATCAACATACAGCAGCGAGGTTTCTACCAGCCTCGAATTCAGCACAACGCCCACGGCAAGCGGATCATGAAGCGCACATGCTTTAACCCCGTTGCGTTCCTCATATCGTTTGGTATAGACGGCTGTACTTTCAGCCACATAGGTACGAATGGCCGGATGGGTCAAGCGGGCAATATGATCGGCTGTCAGCAGTGCTTTCCGTGTTACATCCAGCCCCACCTGTACCAGCCGCTTAAATCCGGCATGAAATACGATCCGCGCCGCTTCCGGGTCAGCATACATGTTATATTCGGCAACAGGGGTAATATTACCGCAGCCATGAATAACACCGCCCATAAAAACGACTTGATCAACGCGGTCCGTCAGCTCGGGACACTTCAGAAGTGCCAGCGCCAGATTGGTGAGCGGACCGGTGCAAATGAGCGTGACTTCTCCCGGATGAGTCATCACTGTATCAATGATAATATCCGGTGCAAAACCTTCGGACTCAGATATGGCCGGGATCACTTTACTCAATGCGCCTCCGATCCCGTCTTCTCCATGCACACGGTGCTCATGCAGTCCTTTGCGTATTAATGGCGCCTCGGCCCCCCGATAAACCGGAATATCCGTTCTATCCAGAAGGTCGAGGATCTTGCATGTATTCAAGGTTGCTTGTTTAAGCGAAACATTGCCACATACCGTAGTAATCGCTTGGATATCCAGCTGACCGCTTTTGGCGGCCAGCAAAATACCCAACGCATCATCAATACCAGTGTCTACATCCAATATGACTTTTTTCATTATTGTGTAACTTCCCGGTTCCAGCGATCAGTCCATACCTTAATATGGTCGTTAACGAATTTCATATCCAGCTTGGTCAGCTTGTTCACTGCATCTGTACCGTACGTAATTCCTTCTGTATCCGCACCGGACAGTACCACCTGTGTGTTCACCGGAGAATCAACCTTCGCCTTGGCAGACTTCTCTTGAACTTCCTTACTCAGCTGCCAGTTGATAAATTCCTCAGCCAGCTCCTTTTGATCGGAGCCTTTGACTACATTAATCGTGTTCATTATGGCATAAGCGCCTTCACTTGGAGATACAAATTTTGCTCCTGGGACAGCCGCCTGCAAATCTTTAAAGTACATTTCCATAATCGGCCCGCCTGCGATTTCCTGCTGGCTAAACATGTTGACGAACTCGGATGTTTTACTATAGAACTTAACGATATTCGGACTCAGCTCCTTCAGTTTCCCGAAAGCCTGGTCTTCATTAAACTCCTTATTACCTGCTACCTTGGAGGCTGCATCTACCATCATCGGTCCAGCTGTAGCTGTGATGTTCGGCAGAGTCACGTTTCCTTTGAACTCACTGCCCCACAGGTCAGCCCAAGAGGTCACACTCTTTTTCACCAGCTCCGGGTTATAAGCAATCCCAAGACGGCCCACCGTATAAGCAGGACCATAATCCTCGCCCAGCGGTGCCTTTGCAACATCATAGATTTGATTCAGGTTCGGCACCTTGCTGCGATCCAGCTTTTCAAACAACCCTTGCTGAATCCCCTGTTGAGCATAATAATCAGACAGATAGATCAGATCGACATCGGTACTTCCTTGACTAATTTTGTTCAACCGCTCTGCGTTATTGCCAATTTCGACAACAATATCTACGTTATGTTCCTTCTCAAAGGGCTCGTACACTTCTTTATTGAAAAAGTCCTCGGAAAAGCCCCATGTGGAAATGACCAGCTTCTTTTTCCCGTCAGCTGAGCTATTTTTCCCATCTGTCTGACCGCCAGTAGCATTGCTGCCGCAACCAGCCAGTACCACAGATGCCAAGGTCACAGCCACGAATCCCTTAAACCATTTTTTCATTAGAATCTCCCCCTGTTTTTAATTTGGCACACCTAATGACACAAAAAAGAAAAGTACTCTTGTAAAACAAGAATACTTTTCTTCGTGAACAAAGAATAAGTTGATCCCGCTGCGCGTTATACAGGTTCTCCCCTCAGATAGATCCGAAGCGAAAAGCCGAATATCCAATTGTATTAGGATGCTTTCAATATGATGTTCGTAATTGCCCACTGCGTTGCTGAATCATAATCGCGCAGCAAGGCTTCAATTTCGAGCCCCATATCCTTAATCAGCTTTTCGCGAAGTCTTTTTTTATACAGCATGGACATTCGGAAATCCACTTCCAGCTTCAAGCCGGGGGCTTCCACTTCCAATGCCGCCGAGCGTGGAGAACGCCGGTGCTTCGCTACAAAGGTAACGATGTTGTTCTCAACGGTGGCCCGCAGCAGCGTGGTCCCGAAGCCGAACAGTTCCTTTGAAATCTCGTTGTAAATCTGGCACATCCGCTTCTTGCTTTCGTTACTGTCGAGCAGCGTCATGAAACCACCCTCATCAGCATATTACGTACAATCAATCTATCAACACGATAGATTATACATAAATATACGATAAATAGCAATCAGAATCCCCGATCCAATAATATATGATGCGAAAAAGCGAACAATATGTCGAACTTTGTAGAGGTTTGGGACATCATCGCGTTTTTTTGCAGCGCCCTCTGGCCTATGAATATATGGAAATACAGAAAACCGACTATATTTCCCTGCAAGGAAAATTAAGGCGGACTCCGAAGGCGTTATTGTCGCCATTCCGGAAGAATAATTTTTTCTTCTACTATATACATGATTTTTCTAAGTACATTTAACCGTACTCCGCCAGAACAATCTTCCAGTCGGGGACAACCCTGCTTTTTGAGTCTTTAGCAGTCAGTTCCCGGTCATATATTCTATCCGCAATGGTCCAATATGTTTTATCGCTAATGAAGGTCACATCATTCCCACCTTGTCTATTATGTAAATATATTATAGAGTTATGAACAAGATGATTACCAGAAAAGGAGAATTATAACTTGAACAGAAAAATCCCACTAATTCTGGCACTTATTTTAATGGTTATGTACTTAGGAGGTTGTTCCAACTTGTCTAACAACGAAAAAAAAGAATTAGTAGGCGAAGCTACTCCTATCGGCGTGAAATTTATCAAGGAACACTATGACGCCGATTTCAAATTAAAGGATTATGCTGTAGATGATCCGGCCGTCCACTCAAGGATATATCTGTATGGATACATTAAAGGTCACGAAGACAGCAAAATTACGATTTACTATAACTATAAAACGAAAGAAGTCATCGATGTCTCCGGGCCGGATTGGTTTATTGACAGTGAGGTTCCCAAATACAAGATCCCTTCTTCCTGAGAAGGGTTTTTTATAAAAAAAATTCATTTTTAAAATAGGTTATTGCCGATATTAAAGTCTAATTTTTCCCATATTAAGAAGTACTATTATTATAGTTCATCCTATTTACAAGGGATATAGCCGAGAGGAAAAATAAGTATAAAGTCATTGAATATCGTATATCTGGTCTTAGTACATGGTTTCTGTTAAATAGGTCTTTGTAACTGTATGTTAGTAGAATTTTGCATGTATGAACATAATCTTTAATTGTTGTACAGTTTTAAAGACAGATTTTCGTGTGTTCACTTTACCAGAAGGAGAAAATGTATTGAAAAAGAAAAAAATTTGGATTACTATTCTTGTCTCGCTCTCCATTGTTGTAGGTGTTTTTTATTACATGCAGTACACATCGAAGGTAGAAAAAGAAGAAATCATACAAGCTGGCATACCTATCGGGCAAGACTATATTAGAAAATACTACAATGCAGAATTTATATACAAAAATAACGAATTTATTGGCAGTTATGTTAACTCTACTGTTTATCTTCGTGGCTATATAAAAGGGCATGAAGATCAAATCATATCTATTGCCTACGATTATAAAAAGAAAGAAGTTCTTAATGTTAGCGGACCAGAATGGTTCATTGACAGCCGGAATCCTAAAAAGTACTCAGAATATTGAACCATGAATGCAGAAAAGGCTCCTTAGGAGCCTTTCCCAGTCGTCACAAGGACACATCTACCGTTCTTCACTTTTGGTACGATGCTGATTTACATGAATAAAAGGATATTCGCCCTTGCTTATTTTACGTTTCCATTCTTGAATTATATCTTCCTGGGTTGGCGGTTTCTCATTCACGATTGCTCCAGTAGTTACTTTAGCCATGATTATTACCTCTCACGATAATTTAATTATTGCGTCTTTATTTTTTCTCCAGTCATTTTGATGTTACCATCCATTTCTACCAAACTCGTTTTACATTTTAAACCGATGGCATCCTTCGCTGTGACTTGTATTGTGTTACCCGCATTGAACACCAGATTGCCATCGGCTTTTACACGGATATCTTTCTTGCTCCGCAATTCGATTCCATGGTCATCCAGCAGTCGAATCACCACTTCATCGTCGTTCCCGGTGATTAAAATTTCATTTTTCTCAAATATAATCGCTTTGCGGTACTTGGTCATAAAGATCTTTGTTGACGGGTCCTTAATAAAGTCGCCCTCTTTGGATCTCTTGCGGATCGAGTGGGTTACAATGGCGTCTTTTTCTTTAGGGGTCGGAAAATAGATGTCTACAAAGTCAAACAGCTCTGGCATGCAGTACCATCCCGTATTCCCTTCCGATGTATAAAATGTAGCTGTTGGAAAAGCACAGGTTTCCTTGACGTTCGGCTTTACCTTATCCATTTCATAAAAGAATACCTTCACATGATCCTGCTCAATTCCAATGACCTTGGACTTCAATGAGATACCGCGAATGTTCTCATTTACAATCAAATCCTGCTTCATTCCATCCGCTGTCGTCAGCACATATTCATGCCACAAGGCACTGTGCCGTACAAACGCAACAGACTGCAAGACGTACAAGTTTTTCCCTTTGAATTTGACCTCAACCCCAATGTCCAGCAGGACATTTTTGGCCCCTGTCGTCTGCACTTTATAATACAAAAGGTTGTCGTCCTTGCTGGCCCCTGGCTTGGTTTTTCTGGTCATGGAGTAGTTATACTGTTTGAGCTCCCCTTGATTGACACCATCCGGTAACCCAAAATAAAACTGAGGTTTTTCTCCTACCGGATCAGGTATCAATCCCCAGCCCAGCCGAGACGCTATACGTTTCAGAAACGACCAGTCCGTCTCATCGAATTGCATCGTAAATTCCTGTAAAAGCTGATCCTTTAATTGGCTCGTACAATTAGCTTTAGGATAGGACTTGAGCACATGCTCCAGCAATGTCTGCAGCTTCATCTTTACATTTTGAAAAGACTGCCTGTGAAGCACTTCATCCAGCTGGCTTGTATAGGATACGGCTTCAGCGACCAAATGAGCTACATTGGACACCAGCTTGATTCGGATCTGCGTGGTTAATCCCCTGAACAACACAATCTGTTTATGCTCATCGTTCACATAAGAAATAACCAGCTTGGCTCCTGCATCCATATGAGCTGTGTACTCTTCCATTTGAGTACCGTTTAACACACCTGTCAAAAAGACTTTCACATGCTCATTCATTTTCTGTACAACTTTAACCTTCGGATTTTGAAGAGATAGAACAGCTCCGTTATGCTTGATGATTGGATATCCCATGTTTCTGCTCCTTTGGTCGGTTAGTTTACGTTTATCCGTTGTTTGCTTACATATTGAATGACATCTTTAATGGTTTGATTATGTCCTTTATCATTGATGGCCTGATCCAGTGCAGGGAGTGTGGTAAAGGTTTTATTTTTATTCTGGAAATAAATGTCTGCTATGGGGAAAGGGTCAATTATACTTGGCCCTGCTCCTGCATCAACGTAAGCGATAATAATAACGTCTTTTAACCCATCTTTATTCACATCCTTAAAAGCTACAGCCGCTAATCCATCCACCCCCGACCAATTATTGCCATAAAATTTAGGAAACGAATATAAAATGTAATTTTGCCCATCTAATAAAAAGAAATAATTCCCTGGCGTCTCCTCGGTCATTCCAACAGTCGAAACAAACTTGACATGTCCCCATCCTTCAAAACTAGTTTCAAACGACTGGTCCTCATCAATGCTAAACTTCTCGGTATCCAATTTCCCCCCGTTAACAACGGAAGCAGACTGCTCAACAACAGGACTTAGTTCACTCCATAGTTCCTTATTTCGCTTCATGTCATCTGGAATTTGTTGAAGACGAATTTCATACTCTGCGTGGTCCCCTGCTGCATGAGCCACAGGTATGCTAATTCCCAGTGAATCATTTGTGAGATAACTAAACGTATTTGATCCTAATTCCTCTCCTGAACCTTCGAGTACATCTGCGTTTGTTAGCGATTGAATTAGATCATCTTGTGTAAAATCACCGATTAATCCTTTTTGCTCCGGCTGTACAGCCGTGATCTTCCCGCTTTTTAAAAGCTCTATAAATGGTCTTTCAATCTTTATCAGATCACTCAATCTTAATCTTGAAGCCTGTTCCATATTCAGGTTGGTCGTATAAAACATATGATTAGGATAGGCTGCCTTCTTCACATAACGAATACCCGTATATTGTACACTCAACAACCGTTCACTTTGTCGTTTAATTCTATAATCAATTTCCACGTGAACTCCAGAATTGGAATCCGCATAGTCATGTAATCCTTTTAAAGCCTCACTCTTAAGAATTTGGTTTAAAGACTTTTGTTTTTCAGCATCCTCAAGCTTCGTAATTTGAGGATATTTAATAACGATTCCGTTTTCCGAATATTTCTCTTGAATGAGTTCATAGCTTTGCTGCCCAGTATCAGTATCTGAGTTAATGCTCTGCTCAGAATTAATACGGACCTCTCCGCTCTTGGAGAACTCAATGGTAATACCCTTGTCGGAATTATCCTTGCTTATTAAAAATCCATCGCGGTGATCTTCGATACTCATGCTATCATGTTGTCGATTTTCTAAAATAAACTCATCCACATCCTTGTTCAATTCCCACGAATCCGGGAGCTTCATCTTATCTATTGCTATTTTCTTCTCCGTCCACTTTTGACCTGATAATCCCCATAAAGTAACAAATACCGGGTTTGGATGATATATTGAAACATATCCCCCTAACAGCAACCGTGTTCCATGGTCTGAATTCCGGACGATAAAATCTGTAGCTAATTCTGGCCCGCCATCCTCAATCATCTGGGCATGCACAAGCTGCTTCGTACTCCACCACTGAATAAATGTGTATTTATCTCCGATCGTACCTGTCACCGTAGTGGGTGCTCTATAATTTATAACCCTAACGTTTAGCTGTCCACTTTTTAACTGAAACGATTTGGTTAAGATAGTGAGATTGTTATCAAACTTTTCTACTAATTCTCCATCCTTCATCTCTACACTTTCTGGTTCGTTTAACAACAAATGAAGACCCTGTGTGAACTCATCAATCTTTTTTTGTCTGACTTCAGAATCTATATTCTCATTGTTGATTATACGAAGTGTCCCAACCAACGCATTCAGCCTTTTCGAATAGGAAATCATTTTGGCTTCATTTTGGAGAGGAAGCGCATGATTTGTTTCTGCTTTTGAAGAATCATTCCCCTTTGTACATCCGTTCAGTACTACACAGGAAATTAGTAATAACAACATGCAGCAAATACGACCGCCCTTTAAGTAATTCATGCTGAATATCACGCTCTCTACAATTTATCTTTTAACTCTATACCCATAATCCTCCACTTGCCCGACTGTTTTTCCAACGTGAATGTAATTTCTTTTTTCGCTTTTTCTTCTAATGAATTATCTTTTACCAAATATACTTTTCGGTTATCATCACTGCTAATCTCATCAAAACTCAGGTCCAGCCCCGAGTAAGCTAAATATTCTAAACCCGAGAAATCAATGACACCCTCAAAGTCATACGTTTGCCTTACTGCCGGATCTGTAATCTGGTCCATTTCAGGGAAAGGTAAGTCAAACCATTTCATGAGATAATCAACTTCCAAGTAATTCTGTATCACAGCCTTGGGATCGGTTGGATATACAAACTTTTTACTTTTATTTTTATACAAAAGTTCCATTTTTTTAGGCCCTGTTCCATCATATTTTTGATAGACCACGACGGTATGCTCCTGAGTGTCACTAAACTCGTAATAATCTACACTTTCAAAGACACCGTCATGATTGGCATCCTTCAACGTCCGAATTCCTTGCCCAGTAGCATTAGGAAAATCGGAATTTATGCTTTTGATATGATTATTTTCCAAGGCATATATGGAGAATCCCTCAGAGTAAGCGCCTCCGTCGCCAATAGAGTATACAACGATAAATTTCTTATCTGTTTGAGCCAGCTTCATGATCTTTACATCTGTATTTAAATGCACAACTATAACTGGGTCCTCTAGTTTACCAATGATGTGATAGCCGACATCCTCCCGGATTACAAATATATTGTCAATTTCCTCTTTTTCTAACCCAAAAGCAAGCACGTATTCCGGCTTTCCATCACGGTCCAAATCTTCTTTTAATAATTTTTGTAGATGCTCATCCTGAGGTTGGATTTTCTTTATAAACTGATCTAATGCGTTAGAATCTGTAGGGTGAACGCTATTTCTTTTATTTATTGGAGTAACAATATTGCTATTTCGATCTTGATTAGTAGACTCTGGTTCCGACACAGCTGTTTGCTCTATCACTTGAGTACTAGGTTTGATGGGCTCAACTGCTTGTTGCTTCTCATTCGTCTGTTTTCCCAAACAACCATTTAATAGCAAACCAATTAACACTATTAAAAATAGTATTCTATTTTTTTTTATAAAGTTCATTTCAAAACTCCCTTCTTACATTACTTATTGCACGTTTATTCGTTGATTGCTTACGTATTGAATGACATTTTGAAGCGTTCGATTATGGCCTGTTTGATTAATATTCTTATCCAGTTCAGGCAGGGTAGTGTATGTGTTGTCCTTTTTCTGAAAGTAAATCCCCGCAACAGGGTGAGTCTCTATTCCATGTGCATTAACCCCGGTGATATAATCCGCAATTACGACAATGTCCGTACGCCCATCCTGATTTAAATCCTTGAAGCTTACTGCCTTGATCCTGTCGATCATCCTACCATTGTTACCATAAAATTCAGGAAACTCGTATTGAACCTTGTTTTCCGCATCCTTCCCGCTGTTAGCTTCCAAAAAAAACTTTGCTTGTATCAGATCATTCGTATCCTCATCTTTTAAAGTGGAGATAAACTTTACTTCTCCCCATCCATTAAGAGTGGTGGTAAATGATTGTTCCCTTTGAATAGTATATGGTTCCAGATCAGGGTCGGGCTGAGCATCTTCATCTACATAATCAGCACTGCGTTGCTGCTTTATGGATTTCTCCATGTTATATTCAATGAAAATATTATCTACTTTCTCTGTTATATTATCCCAATGAATATTCAAATGCAGGCCATTTTTGGAGTAAAGCAGACTTCCATTTGTTATGACACTGGGTTGGCCGTAGAGCTGCAGTACTTTGCCAAGTGTATCACCGATTTTCAATCCTCTTTTAGTTTTAAACTTGGGATTTTCCAAGCTCACGGCTACTAGATAGCTTTCACCATCCACCAAGTCCTCCCCTTCAAGTTCAATTTTAGACAAGACTACAAAATCAATTTCTGGATCTTCATAGTTAGGATAAGATAAGTTCCATCTTCTGTAGGTTCCATTCCCACTAATATATCCCCGATTGAAGCTATCGTATCCCTCACTGTAACCCCACTTATGGATAAGTTCTTTTATATCCGTATTCTTATCAATTTTGTGCGACCGATATGATATTGTGAAGTCTTCATCCTGAAGGGGCTTAGGATCAGCAGATACAACATTCTTGGCTTTATCTGTTCTTTTATCTGGATAGTAGCCAGTGCTTTCTTGCTTAACTTTAGCAGTAGCTGTTTTCCCATTGTTATAAGTATTGATATCTGAAAGACTACATGCGGTTACTCCTAAAGCCAAAGAAAGCAATATAAAGAAATAACCGTAATTCGGCTTATACATTTCTTTTCCTCATTTCGAATTTCAGCTTATCGTTCGCCCGTTACCGTCCACTCTTTAATCTTATAACTACCATGACTATCTTGGGCATTTTGGAGTGCCTTGAAGGTAATAACAGGAAGTTTTATACCTTCTGAACTAGCAATATTTTGAGCTGTGCTTTTACTAATACTTGATAGATATAAATCATAATTATCAGACTCTTTATTACTTAGTTTGTCATAAATGGATTTTACATCTCTGCCCCATGTACCATGGCCAGCATACGGCCCATAATCTACTCTTTTCGAATTCATTCTTACAATCGGGGTTTTCCAATTACAGTATTGATATATATCACCTTTACCTTTAATTCCCTTCAAGTTGTTGTTTTTAATTACAACTTGTCTAAATTCCTCACCATAATAAATATATCCCAACATTTTACCAAATATTAAATTATGTGCCTTCACCAAATCCTTTGCATAATTAGTCTCGACACCATGCTGACCGTCGGCTGCTCGATTCGTACTGCTCGTATCAAAGCTTCCCGTTCCTTCCTGAATAATAATAGCTAACAAAAGACGTGGATCAATCTGAATATGATACGTTTTTTCTATACTTTTTGTAGCTTCCCATAAATTGTGTATCTTTTCTTGATTCCATTTCTGTTTAATAAATTTTTTTGATTGCTTTTTGAAATATTTCTCGGCTTCAGAACTACCGTTATACTGGAATTCAGCAGGTATCCATTTCCCAGCCGGGGTCTTTACATTTTTAGTAGGTTCATCCTTCGGTTCGTTGGTAACTGGTTCTTCTAGTGGTACTTTAGTGCTCGTATTAATCAGACCCAATTTCTCTCGTATAGCTCGTCCCGCTTCCTCAGCAGCTAGCTTTTGCTTGATATTCCCGCTTGCCTCAGCAATCATCCAGCGAACGGTTTCTTTTTGCATTTGCTCTTGGGCCCATTTGGGCATCGTCGCCATTTCGCGGAGTTTGCTACGAAGACCTTCTGCCAGCTTTTGCGCTTTCCGCATGCCGGCTTCGTCACCGTTGGCTTGAGCGATATACCAATCCTCTTTGTATTTACGCATCCAGGTCTGGGCCCAATCAGGGTAATTCAGTTTTTGTTTCTTTTGTTCTGCCGCCAGATCAAAAGCCTTTGCTTTCCTGTGTGCATTAGCCGTAGTTAAAGCTTTCAACATAGGTGTTGCACCAAACGATGGCTCTTTCCACTTCATATGTCTTCTCCTCTTTTAGGAATGCTAGAAAAATCGTATCTCCGATATACAGGTATCGCGATATTTGGTTCCTCGCTCTACGGCCTCTATCGTTATTTTCACAAATGAGGTATGAACGGCACCATCAGGAAATCCGTTACTTATAAAATCATTATCTATCATCATGGTCTGTCCATTTGAGAACTCCAGTTTCATTCGTTTAACTCTATTATTTGATTGTAGATAATTGGATGAAACGAAAAAATTATGACTAATAACATAGTTTTATTTATTAGCACCGCAATTTTTTTTCGTTTCCTACAACTAATCACAATAACTTCAGCTCACCTATACAAGTATTTGGGAAGTCCGCGCCTTTTTTCACTTCCAGAATGGTAATCTTAACGAAAGAAGTTCGTATAGGCTCATCGAACTTGAAACGTACGTCACTGCTCTCAAGCACTTCAGATTGCCCATCCGAAAAATCAAGTTTCATTTTTTTGATTTTACTTACGTCTAAATACTTATTATTAACCAACATGGCGTTATCGGCTATATCTATACCTCTTACCTCTTGAGTTGAACCCAAATCTATAGTTACCGTTTCCCCTACTCCGCCTCCCCTGGTTCCTTCACACCAAGAGGTGGAATAATTTTCATCCGTTAAATTGCTCACATTAAAAGAACGATTACCCTGTTTAGGTAGCGTAGAAGAGGCAGTAATTCTTTTCACTTTAACCTTGTTGCTATACTTCATATAATTGGTTTTTGTTTCGATCCACTGTATTGGAACCGTGCGTATTCCTTGATTTTTAGTAAAAGAGGATATATCCTCCTTTCTTCCATCGCTCAGATGAACCAGATACATTTTTGAAGCTTCGTATTCTGCGGACAGCGCCAATTTTTGATCAGGGGATAGTATAAATGGTGCCGTACTTTTAGTTACCCACCTTTTTTCTCCGCTCTCTATATCCAATGAATAGACATCTTTTGTGTAATTGTCGTCCTCTTCAGAAATTGTATAAATTAATTTATCTTCTTGATCCCACTGCAAAAGCGAAGCCCTAGATCCTGTAAGTAAACGTTTTGCTCCACTAATACCGGACAGATTCAGCATGATGATACCTGGTTGGTCACTTTCTTCAAAACAGAATCTAGTGCCATCTGGAGAAAATAATCCTGAACTAATGATACCTAAATCTATTTTACGTTTCCCAAGGTCTATTTTTGTCGTTTTCCTCATTACTGCATCATATAAATACACTTGCCCATTCAACTCATAAAGATATTTATTTAAATCAGGAGAGACTACGGGGTAAGCCGTTGAAGGCAGTTCTAACTCGGACTCTTTTTTTCCTGAGTTCAGATCATATACCTCAAGAATGTGTTTTTCGTCCCCTTCTTCTATATCAGAGATTGTTCTTACGATCGCCATTCGACTTCCATCATTTGATACTCTACTGACAGTTACTTGGGAGTCGCGATATTTTATTCGCTCTTCTTTAGTTTGCATCGCATCTACCAAGTCATCGATTCGTATATAGGTCTTCCCTGTAGGATCATCCAAATTGGTCAAAAATTGAGTCGGATATGGGTCTTCTTCTCCATTTAAAAGCCACCGTGCTTCTTTTTCAGTAACATTTCTATTATCTTGTGTTACCCTGTGTGATGATATTTCTTGGGGGTGAGGAGACGGGACAGCTTCCTCTCCTTTAAACCCACTACATGCCGATATAATGGCTACAAAAGTAATAACCAGTATGATTTTTATAGAATTCACTTTCTCACCACTTTCTCATTCGTTCTTAATAAAGCCTACCCATTAATCGGGTCAGAGCTATTTCCTCTCGAGCGAATAGCTTGGAATCAAATATTATTATGACGTTTATACTACTTGCTTACTTTCTTATTTGCTAATTATTGAGCCATCATCTTGTATAATACGTCTAACTGCTATAACGTTTTTATAAATAAGACCATAGCCCTCTCCTCAATTAGCGTTTAATTTATCTATTGTTACATTGTGAGAAGGCTTGTGATCGTTCTTCATTTCGTCACGAGTCTGTGCACGACCATGCTCGTGAATGAACTCTCCATCTCCAATATATATTCCAACATGATCTACTCTGAATTTGGTTTTCCCCGCACTCCCCCAATCAAATAAGATTAAGTCACCTAACTTCAGATTTTTATAATTCCCCCTAGAGCGTAAATTTTGGTGATCAACCTTTATCCCCCGATGGATTTGATCACTTGTAGTACCGCCTATATACACATTTAATATAGTCAAGTACACTGAGGAACTAAAATCAGAGCAATCCATATATTCAGGAGGGTTATTGGGATCAAGCTTCATCGTTTTAATTTTAGAATCCATACAGTAAGGGATTCTGCCTAAAAACCTCTTGGCGAATTCTACAATGGCTTTCCTTTTCTGGTCAGCAGAACTGTTGGATGGTGTGGGCTTCATTTCCTCATTTGCTTTGTCCTTCGTCGGCTTTTCAGGAGTAGTCGGCGTCTTCTTGCCCGGTTCCGTTTTCGTTGTTGTCTTCGTTGTTGGAACTGTTGGCGTTGCAGCCTTATTAACTTTAGGCCACGGAAGAATGCCATTGGCTACTTGATGCAGGTATACGGCCAGTACATCACGGCCATAGCCCTTATTCTCCAGACCGTATTTTTTCGCAAAATCATGCAATGCGGTGTTAAGCTCCTGATCCCAATCCCCTGTAGCAGGTAGCTTGTACGAGAAGCTGTCTGGATATTTCTTGGCCAGCTTGTTCAAATTCTCTCTCGCTAGCAGGCTGTTCACGCCATACTTGCTCCGTAGAGCAGCTGCTTCCTTGGCGATAGCCTTTTGATCGTCTACGGTCAGTTTATGCGCCGCATCCGCGTATTGCCCGGACAGCTCCTCCAACCGGTTGGCATCGAGATAGGAGTCAGCTGAATGCCCGCGAATCAACTCGTTGATTAGCACATTGTCACGTAGATGGCTGGCGAGAAGATGCATCTGCTTTTGCTTGGCTTTATCGTTGGCGCCATGTGCTTCCCACCACTGGGACGTGTATTCATGCATTTGTGCTCTGGCCCAGGCAGGATACGATCTATTTCTGCCACCTGCTGCCGCAATTGCTTGGCCTTGGCCGCTGCTTCCTTGGCACCCTTTTTATCCCCTGCTGCCACGGCTTTATAGTAGTCTTTTTTAAATTGAAGCAGCAAATCTTGCACCCATTGCGGATATCCCTTTCCCTTCAATTCTTGAATTAGGGATTTATAGGCTTTCAGTTCTGCATCAGGCACCTGATTTCACCAGCTTGCCAGCCTTGAGATGAAGCGTTCCATCGGTTCGGATGTAGCTGGTTTTGTACGTCAAAGACAGCTCGCGAGTAGCGGTCATCTGTACCTTTTTGCCATGCAGCACCAAGTCTGTATCGGCGTGAAAGGTAATATCGTGATGACTATACACGTGAATACCGGAGGCAGGATTTAAGCGCACAAGTATCTTTTCTTCTTGGGTGGAGAAAGCTGCTTCTTTGTCATCGAACCTCGCTATTTTTTGAGTTTTGGTATGGAACAACTTTCTTTCCGGCTTGGTGATTTCATCTCCTTTGTAGTCTCTCTTGCGAAGAGATTGAACCACATGAGCATCTTGTTCGTTGCTAGACGGAAAATACAAATGGACATGATCCCCAAGCTCAGGCATGCAATGCCAACCGATCCCATCCCCGGTGTACATCGTCGGGTAAGAAAACCAGCTGCCTTCTGCTTTGGATTGCAAAGCATCCACGGACAAGTGAAGTTTAACTGACTCTCCTTCACTGTCTAAATCAATGACTTTTCCTTCAATAGAGGCTCCTTGTATAAGCTGATTATGTATAAGCTCCCTCGGAATACCTGCTTCCGGAACCAGAACATAATCATAGGTCATGAGACCTTGCTTCATCTCTGCATGAATCTGATCAATAATCCAATGCTTTCGTTGAAATACAACGACATCTCCAAGTTCAAAGCGTTTCGTATCCTCCACTTCAGCATATGTATACCTGGGACCTGGCTTTGTTTTTTGAAGTGTAAAATTAATACTATGCAATTCACCCTTCACCTGTTCTTTCGAGGTACCTAACCATAGTCTCGGGTACACGGACGTGATCTCGGCAATCAATCCGGTTTGCAGACGAGAGGCCATCCTTTTTAGAAACTCCCAATCACTTTCCCCATACTGAATAATGAATCCATCCAGCTTTTTACCGTTGTCCATCAGGTCAATAAAGTCCCCGTGTGGATAGGCATCTACGAGCTCGCGGAATAATTGATAGTACGTCAAATTATGATTTTGAAACGAACGATTTTTCGGTTGTTGATCCAACAAATATGTAAAAGAGGCAGCCTCTATGTACATGTGATATACACCATTTTTGAATCCAATTCTAATATTAGTGACGATTCCTTTAAAAATGCTAACTGTCCCTCGATCTTCATCCGTCTCATATACCTCCAGCACATCCTCAGCATAAGCTAATCCGTCATACTTGGCATGATCCTCATCCGGTATGAGAGCAGTGATGTATACCTTGCCATGCTCATTCACCTTCTGCGTCAATTTAACATCTAGCAGTCGGACAATTTCATATGGAGCATTCACTCTTATATTGCCATACGTCAGCACAGTTCCAGCCAGTCCCATCTTGCTCCCCCCATTAGTCTTTCATATGATGTTGATATCACTTTCTGCAACCTCAGCTATTCCTGCCCATCTGTCGTGAATGAAATTTTACCGCACCACATGCATAAATTCGTGGAGCAGCTCATAAGGGCCGGAGATTGATCTACATATACATCTCTTTTTCCATTCAACCAAGGCATAGATACACTCGGTTTGCAGAGCTGCGGAATGATTTTTCCGGAATTACCTCTGTTAGCAGAAACCACTGCAGGATTATGCATACTGCGGCACATGCCGAAAGATGGGATATGAGTCTGCGGGTGAAAATCCTGAATATTCCCCTGCAGTTTATCGACAATACTAATCCCCCTGTTAGCTGAAACACTAAACCTTCCCGTATGACTTCCATAGCTGCACTGGATCTGTGCTCCATCCACTACATAGCTCTCACTCATTCTTGGACTCTCCTTTGCATAGATGGGCCGGCTGTTTCGACCTTTTGTAATTTCAAGCCTGTCAGATTAAACTTCAAAATACATTCAGCCACATCGAGATCTACAATGATATGATGATTTGCATCCTGAACCTTGAATATCTTATGATTCTCCACTGCATATTCATCTAAAATGATTTTCCTTAGCGTACCGTCTCTATGATATTCACTAAGTGGTGATAAGCACATAAGGCCAGGCGGGTTAGCCAGCCAATACCTCGTTTGCTGCATACGCTGTATATCGGCAAATACAATCAGCTTCCAGCTTAATCCGGCTTGATATATATCAAAGATTTCCTTTAGTTGTTCAGAAACGATGGATACCGGATACTCCATAAAATCAATGTAGTCTGCGTCACCTGAGACATAAAATTGTAAAATGGAATCCTCTGCACTGGCTGCCCACTCCAGCAGCTGCCTGCGATTCATCTCTACGGGATGCATATACTCTGTGATACGGTCATCTTGATGAATCATGTAGTATTCCATCGGCTGCTGAGTACACCACCTTACTGATTCCTTTATACTCCCCTATTCGTACTTCCAAATCATCCTCGCAACTCAATACCTTAAATTCCGGTGTTTGTATTGCCAGTGGAATAGCATCCTGAGCTAATTGCAAAATGTATTTATGAAATTCCTCCACCGCCTGATGTGCAAAGCGCTCTACATCAGGCTGAATAACCTTATTCATATAGGGTTTTCGAAGCTGGCTTAATTCGTCCTCCAGTTCTCCCCAAAAACTGAAAGCCCATCCTGCATCATAGACTCCTTGGCATGGCTCAGGATCGAAGAACCAGCTTTTATCATAGGCTCCGATGATATAGTTATAGTTTCGCTCCATCAGATAGGTGCGCCGCATGGAGTAGGTAATGTATCCGATTCTGGCTTTGGACACCTCTATATGCTTAGCTTGCTGACAAATCAATTGAAAGGATTGAATAAAAGATAAGATAAGTTCTTCTTTTCTCTGTTCATACAAAGACGCTACGTGGTGTATTTTCTGATTCAGCACCTCTTCTGCGTAGGTCTTATGAAAGTGTTCTAGGGCTTCCAGTCTATTCATAATCCCACCTCTGAACCTATTATATAGAATATTTACATGATATTACTGGTACTATCCTCCTATTTTATTACACTTTTTTCATATGATGAGATTTTAAATGAAAGCGTGAAAATTTACGAAAATCATTAACCATTTTCACAAATGTGTATTTATACGCCCTATATCTCTCAAAAAAGGCTCCTTACTAGACCAATGAGATGGAGGTTTGCGCAAGCGAGTAGGTAAATCGAAGCAGAAAGCTCGGTCTATAATAAAATAATCATGTATAATAAACAACAGCCTGTACTAAGAAACATGAGGAGTCCGCCTGAATAGAGGTTGGCTTGCGATGATATGTGACCTACAATGGCAATAAAAACCCGTGACGGATAACGTCACGGGTTTTTATGTACGGTGACTGGCGAATAAAACCGCATCGTCGCTTCAAGCAGCATGCATAGACACAGCCAGGCTTAGTAGCGTTTGGGAGCAGCCAGCTTGGCCAAATCCGTCATATACGTAAAAAAGGCTTCCGGGTCTGTATCATATACCAGGTTCACAGGACGACCTTCCGCCTGCTCCACCGTTCTGCCTTGGCTTGGACCTTCAGCGATGACGCTGCATTGCACCGTCTTTTTCTTGACAATGTCCGGGCGTCCGACAGATGCAGTGGTCAGAACATCCCACAGAAAGTATGTTGAATTCGTTTCGCTATAAACGAGCGGCGGACAGCCTGCGTAGCAGTTGCCCAGGAAATCCACGCCCTCATAGCGGCGCTCGGCAGCCCAACGATTGCGCACGGCTGGCGTTAATGGGACTTTGCTTGTGCTTTCCAGCGCCACCAGATCAATCGTGATGCCGCTTTGCCAAACACGGTAAGCCGCTTCCGGGTCCCAGAATACATTCCACTCTGCTGTGCCGTCATGCTCCGGCTCCTCTACATTCCCTTTTTCAAAGGTGCCGCCCATCCATACCAGCTTATCAATCTTGGCTTCAATGTCCGGTGCGTCATCCAGCGCGCGTGCCAGATCGGTTAGCGGTCCGGTGAACAGCAACAGCGTTTTACCTTCGGCTCCACGTACCTTTTCGATCAGATGCCGATGAGCCGGCAGGGACGAAAGCGGCGCTTCCATGCGCCCCGATTCATTCAGCACCGGTAATGCATCCACATAGAAGGAATGTATACGCCAAGCGGCAGGAAATGGATTTTTGCCGCGTGAATTGGATTTTGCAACTTCCACAGGCCCTTTATTTTGTCCAAAACGATCAATAATTTTACGACTGGCGTCCGTTGCAGGCTCCAGGTAGCCATCCGCCGGAATAACGGATACTCCAGTCAAATGAACCTGCTCCATCTGAAGCAGCATAAACAGGGATACCAGATCATCTACTCCACCATCATGATTAAAATAAACGTTTGTCTGACTCATCTGTCTCTTCCTTCCTTTATCCCGGTAAAACAGGCTTGTTCTTATCGGCATCATTCTTCATTATGCTGATCGCTGCACAGGAGTAAATGTACCATACAGTATGCCACCCTACTAGCGACAGACCACTTCTACGGCTCTATCACTGGATAAGGGAATTTTTTTGCTTGCACCGTGCTTAAGAAATTAACCTTCCACCTTTGCCCCATAGGAGCGAGCCACCGCTACAGCCTGCTGAATATCCAGTTTGGCTCCGGTGATGTTTAAATCTTTAAAATTCACACCATCCATCTTTGCACCACGCAGATCCGTTCCTTGAAGGTGCGCCTTATGTAATCTTGCCTGAGTAAGATCTGCTTCGCGTAGATCTGCCTTTTCCAGATTACATTCGGACAAGTCTGCTTCCTTGAAGCGTATTTTTCGCAAATCCTGCTTCCTCAAATCTGCATGACGCAGGTTCGTATATGACCAGTCTCCACCCGTAATCGTGATCCCGTCCATATTGGCCCCCGCAAAATCTGAGCCCACCAGCTTGCAATGATCAAACCGGGCTACAAACAGATTGGCACTGGTGAATAGACAATTCGTAAAAGCAGACTCCTTGTAATGAGAGGCATTGAGAACAGCTCCGGTAAAATCACAGTCCACAAAAGTACAGCCTTCCATGAGCGACTCATTCATCTCCACCCCCCGAAAACGGCATCGGGTAAAATTACAATTTGTCCACTCGCCTTCTCTGGCATCCATTGAGCCAAAATCACGGTTTTCATAGACCTCATCTGCATAAAAGAACATATTATCTCCCCTATTCCTTGTCCCCTAAAACCATGGAATTCAGCATTCTGGCAAAGATCGCTCAAAACCGCTTTTCATTTTTCCGAGCAAGTTCTTCATGGTCTCATGATCCTGGGCCGTAAACTCAGACATACACGATCCGATCAATTTCGTGTAATAAGGACCCACCGTCCTCAGTAGCTCTCGTCCGGCCTCCTTTAATCCGATGGCCACCATCCGTCCGTCACTTTCGTGAGCCACACGTTCGATCATATTATCCCGCTCCAGCCCGTCAATCAAACCAGTCATCGTTCCCCGTGTGACATCAGCCTTTTCAGCCAGCTCCGATGGTGTCATTCGATGCGGTGCATGAAAATGCAACAGGCTAAGGACGATAACTCGGCCCTGTGAGGCCCCCAGCCTGGCAAGATCCGTATCCATTTCTCTAAATATACTGTTAGCCAAGCGCGCAAAAGTCACGAAAGTCTCCATATGGTCTACTTCGGCCTCCTCTTGACCAAAGCGGCGCAGCACCCCACGTATGGAGTCATTATGAAAATTAAAATTCATAGTCTGTCCATTCCTTCCCTAATCCCGCTTGTTCCACCAAACGATAGCTCCTCCATTCCTCTGGCAGCAAAGAAGCATACGGCTCCTTGGCAAATCGATCATCTACCAGAACCAGCAGGCCTTCGTCCTGCTCTGTGCGGATAAGTCTGCCCCCTGCCTGCAAAACCTTATTCATTCCCGGGTATACATACGCATAGTTAAAGCCGTTCCGTCCTTGCTCCGAGAAGTATTCCCGCAGGACATCCCGCTCTGCTCCAATTTGTGGCAATCCGACACCGACAACCACAACCCCTTTTAAACGATCCCCTGGTAGATCGACCCCTTCGGCAAACACACCACCCAGCACAGCAAAGCCGAGCAGGGTGCGTTCCTGTCCAGGCTGGAATGCTTCCAGAAAGCGATCGCGCTCCGGTTCGGTCATACCCGGACTTTGCACCAGCGTATCTGCGAGCACGTTCCGACTCATAAACTCCTCATATACCTCACGCAAATACGGATAGGACGGGAAAAACACGAGGACATTCCCCTTAAGCTCCTCTGCCAGCCCAGCCAGCATGTCTACAATCGCTCCCTTCGAGCGCTCACGATCCCGATAACGGATGGAGAGCGGCAACAGACGTACATCCCATTGCTCCTGATGGAAGGGAGAGGGAACCTGCAACGTATAGTCCTCCTCCTTCGCTCCCAGCATGTCTCGGTAGTAAGCAAGCGGCGTCAGCGTTGCCGAGAAGTAAATGGCAGAACGATAGCTCTTGATAGCCTGCCCGAGCAAGTGCGAGGGATCGAGGCAGAATAGCTTTACCCGCACTTCACTGCGTCCCGCTTCAATATAGGTAACGTAGCGTTCATCGTACAAAGCGGCGATTCGCAGCATATCTTGAGCGGCAAAGTACGTTTCCAGAAGCAATGCATAAGCCGCTCCCGTACCGCTTGCACGATGGGCATCGCTCACGCCGCCTCCCGATACCAGTTCACGTTCGGCTGCTTCCACAAAGGGTGCCAACAGCTCCAGCATCTCTTGCGGCGAGGATGTCTCCACTGCTTTTCCTGTATCTGCGTACCGTTTGCGCAGCGTAATCATATGCGCGTTCACTGCGCTCGCAGCCGCGGCAATCTCCGGGCTGAGCAGTTTAAACTCCCTTTTTAGCTCCAAAAAAGGCGATTTCTGCATTTCCGCCGAAAACATATCCCGACCGCGTTCCACCAGATTATGCGCCTCGTCCACCAATACAACACCTTTTCGTTTGTGTTCCTCAAGCAATCTCTTCAAAGAAATACGCGGATCAAAAACATAGTTATAATCACTGATTATACCATCCGAGGCATACGCCACATCCAGTGAAAATTCAAACGGACATACCCTATGCTTGCGTGCATAATGCTCAATCACCGTCCGAGTCATTAATGTCTCATTCGCCAAAATATCGGACACCGCACCGTTGATTCGGTCATAATAGCCTTCGCACATGTTGCATGCTCCGGCATCACAATCATTTTCATCCTTGAAGCAAATTTTATCCTTTGCCGTCAAAGTCACCACATGCATATGCAGTCCTTGCGTCTGCATTTTGGCATACGCTTCTTCTGCAGCTGCGCGGGTTGTGGTACGGGCTGTGACATAATATACTCGATTCACAAGCCCTTCGCCGATGGCCTTGATTGCAGGAAATAAGGTGGATATCGTTTTACCAATACCCGTAGGCGCTTTGGCAAACAGACTGACTCCTTCAGCAATTGTTTTGTACACCGAACCCGCGAGAGTACGCTGGCCTGAGCGATACGTGTCAAATGGAAAGTCCAGCATGGCAATACTGGCATCCCGCTGCTCCGCATGCGCTCTCAGCAGGAATGCATACGGTGCATAGCCGGCAATCATCTCCTGTGCAAAAGCTTCCAGCTCTGCAAAGGATAGCTCCCGTCTAAATCGGCGAATGTCTTCACCATGTGCCTGTACATAAGTAAGCTGAACCTGCATGGAATGATGTTGCTCCTCGCGAGCAATCATATAAGCGTATAAAAATGCTTGCGCCCAATGTACGGGTTGACCATCCCCCTGAATATCTTCAAGGGGAAGAGAAGTCGATTTGATCTCATCAACCGTCCATACACCATCCAGCTCAATCAACCCGTCACAGCGGCCTTCGATCATAAATAATGTGTCCTGGTAATGAATTTCCGTGCGCAAATATACCTCTTTGCGGTCATGCTCCTTGTAGCCTTTCTGGATCACCTGATGCACGCGAGTTCCTTCCAGCATGCTGCTGTTCGAGCGGAAACCACTGTGAATGCTGCCGCTCCGATGCACATATTCCACAAGTGGACGCACCGATATATGAATTGGTTCCTTCATACGATCACCCGTTCCGGTCATATTCCTTTCACTTTATCACGTAGATAAAGGAAACGTAAGGGACATAAGCATCGTTTGTGGTTGAGTGGTATTCACTCGCACTTATTTTTAACCGAAATATAGAAATGGAGCTTATTACTTTATTCTCAGCAATGTCCAACTCACATTACAGCATAAAGGATAGGGTTATGTTAAAAGAATTAATTAACAATTTTGCACTATTAACAAGCTTCTTATTCTTTGGGAATTTGCTTTCACGAAAATACGAACGTTACCTTGAAAAGCATAGAAATATCCATCGGGTAATAAACGGCTTAATGTTGGGACTGTTTGGTATACTTTTAATGATGGCCGGCTTATGGATCAGCGGAAATTTTGTGGTCGATCTGCGCCATTTGCCTATTATCATATCTGTTTATATGGGAGGACCGGTATCTGGTCTGCTGACCACGCTGATCATAAGCCTGTACCGTATTTACATCACCGGTGGTTGGACAGTTATATCTCTTGCTGCTACTGTCAATTGCTTCATGACCTTGGCCATTTCACTTACCTTTATTCGAGAAAAAAACCTAACGCTCAGCAAATGGATGTCAGCCGTGCTTGGATCTGCTGTTGTGTCGCTGTCAGCTACTTTCTATGTGGCTAGTCCTCTCAATCCTGAATCTATTTTCATATTCACAACCATTAAGACGCTTGGCGGCTTGTTCGCTTATTTTATGATGAACCATATCAAAAAAACAGAACGGGCCATTCACCTGCTGGAGGAGGCTGCGAACCGGGATCATTTAACCGGATTATACAGTCCGCGCGCTTTCGATGCTTTGTTTGAAGAGGTCTTTCATACTTCCAAGGCTACAAAAAAACCCTTTGCACTCGTGATGCTGGATATTGACCACTTTAAAAAAATTAATGATACGTATGGTCATTTGAACGGAGATACCGTCTTAAGCCAGTTGGGAATTTTGTTAAACCAGGAGTCTACAAGGAAGGCATATCCCTCCCGTAAAGGCGGAGAGGAATTTGCCATTCTGATTGGAGATTGCGACAGCCAGACGGCCGAAGTTTTTGCCGAAAGGATACGAAAAGCCGTGGAAAAGGGCCCCTTTCAACTGAATGACGGAACCATCGTTCCTCTGACGGTATCTATCGGAGCAGGCAGTTTTCCTACCATTGCAGCAGATAAATTACTGGAGAAAGTGGATGATGCTCTGTATGAGGCTAAACGGTCAGGGCGTAACCGGGTAGAACTGGCAAAATCATAATTATTAGTCGCTAAATGTCAGGAAAGCTGGATTATTGTTAATAAAAAGTGGTAAAATGGAAATATAATCATTATTATAAAAATCTTCTGCCGCTAGTGGAGACATGCCTTACAATCGACATGGGGGGTGGGCTTTTTGAACCTAGAACAATTGGAAAAACTCATGGAAAAGGAACGCCGCGAACTGAATCGTATGGCTAACTTACACGGATTAAGGGATGAACGTGTATTGGACAAATCCTCCCGGCTTGACCGAATTATGGACAAGTACCTTCACACCAAGCGTGCGGTAAATCAAAACAATCAGGCACATTCATAAAAGCAAGCTATATCGCTGCCCTTATGGGCAGCTTTTTTTATGTACAATCTGCCCCCCCTCCCTGCACGCATCGCACTCACATCGTAAACATTTACTCACGGAATACTAGGGCTACTTGCTGCCATACTCTGTCCGCAGCAGCTTCTGTGTGAACGATATCCATTCCCTGGCTGCAAAGGATAGATAACGATCCTTCTGCCAGATCATTCCCAAATGCCAAGGGATGACGGGGTCCACCAACGGAAGAACACGCAAGCGCTCGGAATCCAGATCCCGGCAAATGGCCTCCGGTAAGAGCGCTACTCCCAGGTTCGCAGCAACCATTTCGCTAATGAGGTCCCATTGTGAGCTTTCGTAGACAACCCGCGGCTGAAAGCCGGCACGGATACACTCGGCAATGATACGGTCATGCAGCGTAAAATCCTTACGAAACAGTACAAATGCTTCCTCCGCCAGAGCGGATAGCGATACCTCCTTGCGCTCAGCCAGTGCATGCGTAGGGTGAACGAGCAGATTCAGCTTTTCCTCCACAAACAGAAAGGTCTCAAACATATCTCCACTTGCAGGCAGCACAATCACTCCGATATCCAATGCCCCGGCTCCTACGTCCCGCTCCACTTTCTTTGCCCCATCCTCGAACAATTGAATGGTCACATCAGGATAGGCCTTGTGAAACTCCCCAATGACACGCGGAAAAAAGCTCGACCCAACCATCGGCGGCAGGCCGATGCGGATATGCCCTTTTTTCAGGTTCATCAAATCGCTCAGCTCCGAGGACAAGCTCTGAAAGGACTTCACAATCGCTTGGGCCTGAAGCTCAATCACCTTCCCAGCGTCCGTCAGCTCGATTCTTTTGCCAGTTCGATCGAACAAGGTAACCCCCAGCTCATCCTCCAGGCTTTTGATCGTCTTGCTGATCGTCGGCTGTGTAATGAACATGCTCTGGGCGGCCTTTGTAAAGCTGCGTAGCCGTGCGACTTCCAAAAAATATTGTAAATGTCGGATATCCAAACCTGCACCTTCTTCCATAGACAAACGGAATACGTTTCATTCTTTATATGCATTTTACTCATGAAAGCTTGTGATGTAAAATTTCATTACAGCTTGAAAAATAACGAAATTCAAAGATAGGAGTTAACATATATGAAAAGCTTCATACGCGGTGTCCTCCAGGTTGCCGTTCTGATGGCCTTTTCACTCATCCTGAACGCTGCAGTTTCCTGGCTCCATCTGCCTGTACCCGGTAGCATTGTTGGTATGGTGATCCTCTTTATTCTGCTGCAAACCGGCTTGGTCCGACTAAGCTGGATTGAGGTTGGCGCGAACTGGCTGCTGGCCGAACTGCTATTATTCTTTATTCCCTCCGCTGTTGGTGTTATGAATTATTGGCCGATGCTGGAGCACGATGGTATGAGTATTATGCTGGTGGTACTGCTCGGCACCTTCCTGGTGATGGCCTGCACGGGTATGGTCGCCAGTCTGCTAGGTAAACGAAAGGAGCACAAATCATCATGACCGGTCTTCTATGTATTGTATTGACACTCGCTATTTACTGGATGGCCAAACGCATATATCGCACCCTGCCCAAGGTGTATATGTCTCCATTGCTTATTACACCCGTTGTTATCATTTTGATTTTGACGCTGACAGGCGTGAACTACGGTTCCTATAATTCGGGCGCCCACTTGCTGTCCACGCTGCTACAACCAGCTACGATTGCATTTGCCGTTCCTTTGTACCGCAACTTCCCTGTGTTGAAGAAGCATGCGTCCCAAATCGTATTAAGTGTACTGTCCGGCTCCGTTGTAGCCGTATTGTCCTCCATGGCTCTTGCCAAATGGATGCATCTGAATTCGTCGCTGCTCAGCAGCCTGATTCCTCGGTCCATTACGACACCCATTGCCATGAATGTATCGCAAACGATTGGCGGGAATCCAACCGTGACTGCTGTATTCGTTATTTTGACCGGATTGAGCGGTCTTATTATTGGTCCGATGATCGTGAAGCTGTTCCGTATTGAAAATGAAATCTCACGCGGGGTACTGCTCGGTACCGGTGCCCATGGTACCGGCACCTCCAAAGCATTCGAATTCAGCTCGCTGACAGGTACAATTTCCAGCATCTCTATGGTGCTCGCTGCTCTCTTTACGTTGGCGGCTGCGCCGTTCCTGTTCCACTTGATGCTGTAAGCCAGTTCTATACAAAAAAGCAGAGATTCCCTTGTTATTGGAGAATCTCTGCTTTTTGCTTTCTATTAATTCCTGCTTGCTTCAGCAGCGGAGAGAACGGAACGATTACGGAAAAGCAAAAGCAGCGCTTTGCGCCCGGACTTTTACCACCTAAAGTGCCAACGCATATCCTTCATTACCATCAAATTGCCTTAACGACGCCAGATTGCTTCTCTGACTCCACAGGTGTCACCGCTTCATACAGATTGGCATCCAGTTCATCCGCATACTGGCGCTCTTGAGCGGCGCTCCAGCCTGCATGTTCAGACATCAATGCAATAGCGGGCAGCTTCCAGCGCTTCACCTCGTCAATCTGGAAGAACAGCGCCCCAGTCCGACGTATGAAGAAATCAGACGGTGTCACCGTCATTTCCTCTTCCATTGCATACAGGAGCGGGACACGCACTTCCACAGGCAGCGCCGCTTCCGTTTCGGTGGGCTCCTTCATGCTGCGTGCCGCTATGGCATACAGCCGCTCTGTATTGGAGCCGTATCGGGTGGCCCATGCTCTAGCTGTTTGCGGGGATAGGCCGAGCGCGGCTCCCGCTATAGCTTGCTTGCTCACGAAGGCATCCCATCCCGCCGAGCCGCCTACATTGCCACCAGAAATCGGGATATGTCTGGTACGGCATGCCCGAAAGCTCTGCCCGTGCAAGCGTCCCAGTTCGCGTACTGCACGATCCACGACGAGCTCGGACATTTTCCGGTAGCCTGTCAGCTTGCCGCCCGCAATCGTGATCAGTCCTGAACGGGATTCCCAAATTTCGTCCTTGCGTGAAATTTCCGAAGGGCTTTTACCGTCTTCGTAAATAAGCGGCCGTACCCCTGCCCAGCTGGATTCCACATCCTTGGCGCTCAGCTTCATATCCGGAAACATCCCGTTAATCGCTTGAAGCACATACGCACGATCTTCAGCGGTCATTCGGGGATGAGCTGTATCCCCTTCATATACCGTATCGGTCGTACCCGCATAGGTTTTACCATCACGCGGGATCGCAAATACCATGCGTCCATCCGGTGTGTCAAAGTACACAGCCTGTTTGAGCGGAAAGCGCTTGGCATCGAATACCAGATGAACACCTTTAGTCAGGCGTAGCATCTTGCCCTCTTTGGAGCGATCCATCTCCCGTAACGTATCGACCCACGGTCCGGCCGCGTTAATGACCAGCGAAGCCTGAATTTCGTAAGGCTTTCCCGTTACCCGATCTGTCACACTTGCGCCGCTAATTCGTCCTTCGTCATACAGCAGCCTGTCGGCCTTGGCGTAGTTCACCGCCAGCGCCCCTCGCGCAACAGCCTCCTTCATAACCTCAATCGTTAGGCGAGCATCATCTGTACGATATTCTACATAGCTGCCGCTTCCCTTCAATCCTTCCCGCTTCAGCAAAGGCTCTCGTTCCAGTGTAGCCTGGATGTCCAGCATTCGGCGGCGCTCACTGCGTTTGACCCCGGCAAGAAAATCATATACCAACAAGCCAATCGAGGTGGTGAACGCATTAAACGTGCCCCCCTTGTGAAAAGGAAGCAGCATACGCTCAGGTATAGTCACATGTGGACCATTTTCAAATACGATTGCCCGCTCCTTCCCGACCTCAGCTACCATCTTAACTTCAAACTGCTTCAAATATCGAAGACCGCCATGCACCAGCTTGGTAGAGCGACTGGACGTGCCTGCTGCAAAATCCTGCATTTCCACCAGAGCCGTCTTCAAGCCGCGATCCGCAGCATCCAGTGCAATTCCGGCTCCTGTAATCCCGCCGCCAATAATTAATATATCAAAATGCTCACGCCCCATACGTTCCAAAACAGCCGTTCTCTGCTGCACAGCAAATCCCTGTTCTCCCATCATCTATCCCTCCAGCTTTGTATATATTCACGATGCGATCTACCAACCCAATCATCAAAAGATACAAAAAAAGACCACGAACATCGCTGCGGCGCATGCCGAGCGGTTCATGGTCTCTCCAAATCTCCTGACGAGTATTAACTTATCCATATCGTAGCACACACTGTACACGATGAAAAGGGAAATTTGCCTGCTTGTATTTTATCGTAAAAACGTACTACTTGAACGCCATCGCGGCATTCACCGTTTTTTCCCATCTACCATAAAACTCAGTCCCTAGCAGCCTGTTAGTCGCCCACCGATCAAACAAGATGGCGCGCGAGCTGGTTGTGCCCTGATCCTAGGCAAGAATGTATTGTTCCGACGTTTTCCGATCTCCTTGCTTAGGATGTAATGGTGCTTACTTTTTATACTTATCAGACTTTTTTTAAAAAACAGCGGTGAGCTAAGACAAGAAAATAAAGTCTTAGACTGCCGCTGTTAGTTATGGAGAACGCTTCCCGTTAGCGGAATAACCTGACTTTCAAGTATGGAACGATAGTAAAAGGGGCTTTCCCTTCTGGCTGGAAAGCTCCTAATTTGAATCATAAGCTTATATCGTCCTCAACGAGATCCCTGCCATAAATCTTCTAACAGCTCATTAGTTCCTGTATTTTCGATTGGCGTATATACCCTCATCACGAACTCACCGCTTTCAGAGAATGTAAAAGTGTTGTAACGAAACGTCAACAGTCCTGCTTGAGGATGATGTATCACTTTTTCCCCTTCCGAGTTTCTGGAAACATCATGTCGTCCCCACCACTCTCTAAACTCCTCGCTCCTGTCACATAACATGTTAACTAAATCCTGATACCACGAATCATTCATGTGCAAGGCGTATCGGCTTCTGAAATGGGCCAACAGCATAGTGGCGACGTTTTCCCAATTAACTATGCGAACTTTGTTATCCCTCATCATAAAGACGCGCCAAAGAATATTTCTTTCAATCTCTGCTATTTGGTTAAAGTCTCCACATAATGTACTTGTCATTTTGTTCCATGCGGAAACATTCCAACGCCTGTCGATGATATAAGCAGGGTATGTCCCCATCTTGTCGAGAATCTGTTGAAGGGCTGGAGAAATGGATCCATCTTCTGTGACGTTTGGAAGTATGGAATGGTTAGCCAATACGAGTAGATGGTTGCGTTCGTCGTCATTGAGTCGGAGTGTTCGTACCAAACTCTCCAGTACTTGTTCCGACACTTGGATATCCCGCCCTTGCTCCAATGCGGTGTACCATGGTAAGGAAATGCCGGATAGACTCGCCACTTCTTCTCGCCTCAGACCAGGCGTACGACGACGTGAGGTTTCAACCTGTAATCCCATATCATGCGGAGATAGACGTGTGCGACGAGTCCGAAGAAAATCAGCTAGTTCTTTTCGTCTTCTTTCAGAATTCATAACAATGATACACCTCTATATCCTAATAGAATTTATAACAGTATCCGTACGATTAGCATTCGGAACAGTACTACAAATACAGACCTATTTGAGCGTTTATAAAACTGATTATAATCGACTTGTCGCCTACAGTGAAGGAGGAGTACGGCAGTCAGGGTTGAAAAGGGCGTATTGTAATACCAGAACAATAAATAGTCGAAGAAGAGGGGATTTAAGGTGAAACCAGAACAAAACGATTGTAGCAATACTTTGAGAGGCCAACGCGTTATTCTCCTTGGAGGAACTTCTGGAGTTGGATTTGCTACAGCCGAAGCCGCTGTGCAGGAAGGAGCGTCCGTAGTCGTAGTATCCAGTCAAAAAGATAAAGTTCACAATGCACTCTTGCGCCTCCCCCAAGGTTCGGAAGGACATGTGGTTGATCTATCTAGCGAGGAGCAGGTTCGAACATTTTTCAGCCAAATTGGTGAATTCGACCACTTGGTTTTCTCAGCAGGCGAGTCATTACTAGTCGAAAATCTCAGCTCAATTGACATAGAGACTGCACGGCGATTCTTTAACCTGCGGTACTGGGGGGCGTTTATGGCCGCAAAATACGGAAGTGGGAGCATCAGACAGAACGGCTCCATCATTTTAACTTCTGGCGTTGCCGGAGTCCGACCTCAGAAGGGCTTGACGGTTGCAGCCAGCGTATGTAGTGCTGTTGAAGCTCTAACCAGGGCGCTGGCCGTCGAACTCAGTCCGCTTCGTGTTAACGCCGTTAGTTTCGGGCTAATGCGTACTGAGCTGTGGAACAGTGTTCCTGAGGAAGATCGAAACGCGATGTATGAAACTGCCGGAAAAAACCTCCTGATTGGACGAGCTGGAGAACCCGAAGACGCGGCTGAGGCTTATCTTTATTTAATGCGTGAAAAATATTCCACCGGACAGACCATTGTCGTGGATGGCGGTTCTGCACTGGTGTGATTTAATTGTACAAGAAGTATACGAGGTCACCAGAGCATGATCTTGTTCCAGGTGACCTCCCACCAAATAACTTCTTGCGTTCTACTGACCAATTCTATTGCCTATAATGCTCAAACAGCTTTTTATTGGATGTCGTCACTGCTGTAGCTCCCGCGGCGAGAGCCGCTTCCACATCCTCCGGGGTACGAATCAGTCCACCCGCCAATATGGGAATACCCGTACGTTCACTGACCTCCTTAATCATTGGCGGAACAATGCCGGGCAGCACCTCAATGTAATCGGGCCGTGTCTTTTCCACCAGCGCGTAGCTTTTTTCCAGTGCAATCGTATCAAGCAGGAACACCCGCTGAACCGCAAGGATTCCCTTCTTTTTAGCAGTGGCGATCACTCCAGAGCGGGTTGAGATGATCCCAAACGGCTTAATCTCCTGACACAAATATTCTGTAGCATATTCATCATTCTTCAAGCCTTGCACCAGATCAGCATGCAAAAGCATCTGCTTGTTCCTACTCCTGGCTAGCTGATACAGGCTGCGAAGCTGCGCTACATGTGTATCCAGAAAAACCGCATACTCATAGGAGCTGTCCAAAATGTCCTCCAGCTGCTTCATTTGCTTAGCAGCAGGTAAAATGCGTTGTCCCTGAAATGGCATGGATATCCCCCTTGGATCTCTAGGCTAAAATGCCGGTCAAATCTTTCAAATTTTATATTATCACTCTGTTCAGCGAACGTGAAGCGGTTTCATTTTTAGGCATATATAAAAAGCCGTTCTCCCGATCGTAAATGCCTTCGGGAAAACAGCCTTAGTCCTTAACAGAAATAGATCACATCATACGTCAGAGCCCATAAAAAGCTTATATTGTGTGCTGCAGGCTCAAGCTGTACTTTTTTATTCATATCCAATCTCCCTTCCTTTCTTGTCTTTATATACTTAAACGAGTTCCACTCTTTCCAATCGAAGAATTTTAGCTCTGGCTTGGTAGAGGCGCTTGACTTTCATTTTATATTGTAACTATAATAGTTACATATCCAAGTTCGTGAATGAGCAGGATGCACTTACAATTAAACCATTGAAATGACCAAATTATATTTATAGGAGGCTTACTATTATGAAAATTGCAGTTATTGGTGCAAGCGGTAAAGCAGGAAGAAATATTATAAAAGAAGCATTGGACAGAGGGCACGAAGTAACCGCGATCGTTCGCGACCCGGCTAAAGTAACAGAAAATCGTGCCACTGTGGTACAAAAAGACGTTTTTGATCTGAAAACAGATGATTTGAAAGGTTTTGACGTAGTCGTTAACGCTTTTGGCGCCCCATTTGGACAAGAGCATCTGCATGTAGACGCAGGTAACGTACTGATTGAAGCGCTGCGTAATGTGTCCGGTACACGGCTGATCGTGGTAGGTGGTGCAGGCAGCTTGTTTACTGACGATTCCCACACCCTTTTGGTAAAAGATACTCCTAATTTCCCGGATTTCGTATACCCAACAGCACATAATCAAGGAAAAAACCTGGAAATTCTGCGTGGCACCAGCGACCTGAACTGGACTTTCATCAGCCCTTCTGCTGAATTTGCTCTTGGCAAACGTACAGGCTCTTATCAAGTAGGCAAAGACACACTCTTGGTTAATTCCAAAGGTGCAAGCTATGTCAGCTATGAAGATTATGCAGTAGCTGTGATCGACGAAATTGAAAAGCCACAACATCTGAACCAACGTTTCACAGTGGTATCCGAGTCCTAATTTCAGCATCTTGGCAGCACATTTAATCATAAAAAAGACCCTTCGCTCATTTTCTCCTGCTGCATGGAAAAGTCTGATTTACTCTAAATCAGGCTATCTATCCATACGTGTGCCGTGGGAATATGAACCCGAAGGGTCTTTTCGTTATGACTTGTTGACGCCAACCTTCTTCTTCGGTTCGTGAAGGGAAGATTCCTTTTTATCGCTAAAACATAGCTTGAGAATCGGAGGCGCAGCCAAGGTTGTCAAAATAACGGCAATGATCACCGATGTAAAATATTGCTGTGCCAATAGACCTGTCTGTAGACCGGTAGCTGCAATAATAAGCGCGACTTCACCACGCGATATCATCCCGGAGCCGATTGCAAGCGAAGAACGGTTATCAAAGCCCGTTAGCCGTGCCCCAAGGCCTCCACCGATCAGCTTTGTCACCAGCGCAATCAGTGTCAAGGCAACAACAAATCCAAGCTGCTGTCCCACTCCCTCAAAGGAAACATTTAAACCAATACTGACAAAAAACACAGGAACAAAAATGGAATAGGCGATGGGCTCCACCTTTTCCTCGACGACGTGCTTATAGCCTGTTTGTGCGATGGCAATTCCGGCTGCGAAGGCTCCGATAATCCCTGCCATCCCCAACACATCAGCAAAATACGCAAACCCAAAGCAGATAATCAATGCAGCCGTGATGACTGCTTCAGTCACTTTTAGTGGAGCAAGTATTTTCATAATCCACGGAACAACCAACCATCCTCCCAGAATAGCTCCCACAAAAAAGATTAGCTTTTTGCCGACAAGAAGCCCGAGCGACATCTCTTGTCCGTTCATACCGAACACACTCATCAGCACTGCAAGCAGCACCACAACGAGCACATCATCCAGCACAGCCGCACCCAAAATGGTCGAGCCCTCCCGGGTATTTAGCTTGTTCATATCCTTGAGCACCTGCACCGTAATACTTACAGAGGTGGCACTCAGGATAACCCCGAGAAACCACCCTTCATGCACCGAGAATCCAAAGGCTTCCCCTACACCAAAACCGCAAACCAGCGGTAAAATAATACCTCCGACCGCCACCGCTACCGCAGGTTTCCAGTTACGTCGAAGCTGATCCAGGTCAGTCTCCAGTCCGGCAATGAACATCAGCAGCAGCACGCCGATCTCAGACATATCATGAATCAGCGTATCGTTCTGAACCCATCCTAATACGGCTGGACCCAGCACGATCCCCGCGATCAGCTTCCCCAACACCGCGGGTTGGCCGAGCCGGACTGACAGATGACCTGCAACTTTTGTGAACAACAGAATCAGCAGAAGATATAGTATAAATTGCATAGGCGGATAACCTCCTTTTATTTAAGTTTTTGGGCTCATTTGCGCATCATCCAGAATTTCAAAACATTCCTATAGTCATAAAATGCAAAATAAACGTGCAAAATATGTGTCTGACCTGGCACATGACCACTCTGACAAAATAAAAAGGGAAACCTGAAGTGCAGCACAGGTTCCCCTCCAAAAGACAAGGAGGAGCCTTGGTGACAGGCTCCTCCGGTAATCATGTTCATTTGATATTGTCGTTCATATTCGCGCAATGAGTAACTTTATCTGTTTATTATACCTCTTCTGCAAACCCATGTAAATGTGGTTTATCAGCTCTCTGCTTTTTTCACATATCGGTCGCGGTATTCATGATTCAGCATACTCATCAGGATCGAATTATGGTATTCATGATTGTAGAATAAAGCATCCCTTTGCACACCTTCACGCTGAAAGCCTACTTTTTCATAACAACGAATGGCCCGTTCATTATAATCAAATACATTCAGCTCAATCCGGTGCAGATTACAAATACCGAATCCGTAACCCAGCATCAGAACAAGCGCCTCGGTGCCGTAGCCTTTTCCTTGATCCCCTTGCTCAATAATGGCGATACGGATGCCAGCGCTGCGATTCATGGTGTCCATATCCTGCAGGGCTATATCCCCGATGATACGATCATCCTCGCAAAGCGCGATCAGAAGCAGCAGGCTTGAGGTATCCTGGCCCTTAGCCTCGATATAGCGGGCAATTTGATCCTTGGTAAAGCTGCGCTGTGTGCCTGTCAGCCTCCGCACATCCTGATGGAACAACGTATTATAGTATAGCTCCGTGTCCTCCACATGAATGGGACGCAAGTATACCTGTGGTCCTTCAAGCAATCGTGCTATAGGCGCGGTTGTTGATTCTCGGTGATTCATGGGTTATTCCTCCTAGATTAAAATTCCGAACTGCAAAACCTAAAACAAACGACTACGCAAGGTCGACATTCTGTTCTGGAGCAAGGCTGGAATCAGCGAGGGGTTCTCGCCAAATGACGGATTGAAGCAGTAGTCCGGCCAATCCCAAGACTCCAACGGTCAGCCCGATCCAGACAAAAGCTGTCCCTGCCCCTGCCATTTGAATCAATAACCCACCGGCAAGCGGCGAAACGATCATGATCGCTCCAATCACGGTGCTTTGGATACCGAAGACACGCCCCACCATATCAGCCGGGGTTTTGGCTTGTAATATGTAATTCTGGGTGATGATGTACAGGCCATTGCCAATGCCTAGTGTGGCCCCAATCGTAAGCAGGACGGGCAAGCCAGTCCCCGGTTGCGCCCAGCCCAAAGCGGCAATAGCTCCGCCAACCAGCACATAGCCTCCACCGAGTCCCCAGCCTGCGCTTATGCGATTCAAGCGATTAAGCACCAGCATGCAGCCGACGGCGCCAGCCCCTATGGCTGAAACCAGCCAGCCGAGCAGCGATTCGTTACCCGGAGCGAGCACCCGCAGCAGCGTGGGAAACTGGTAGTCAATCATGAGAATGGCGATCAAGCCGAAAAGCCCGAATATAAGCGTATGCAAAAGCATTCGAGTGCGCCAGAGGAACGCCCAACCCTCACGCCATTGGCTGAGAAAGCCGGATGCGCGGACAGGCTCCTCTCGCATCCTGGCATCACCAGCCTCAGGCGCTGCATGCAATGCCGGCTTTTCTTGCAGCTCGTCAGCAACCGCTGCTTGCTGATCGGTGCTGGCCAGCGCCGGGCCGATTCCGCGCAGTGGCCACAGCAGCAGGCCCGAGCAGAGACGCAGCAATGCATTTAGAATAATGCATGCCTGGGGGGACAGGACAGTCAAGGTCATGGCGCCCAGCAATGGCCCTGCCACTTTGGAGGCCTGATTGACCAGCCCATTCAGCGAGGTCGCCCGAAACAGGTCACCACTGGCAACTACTGTGCGGGTCAAGCCTTGCTGTGACGGCATTTGGAATACACCAGCCGCCGCGCGCAAACCCAGCAAAGGCAATAGCCATGCCGGACCTGGGACGGCGAGAATCGCCAGCGTCAATAAGGCGATAGCTGCATCGCAGCCGATCATCAGCCAGGCCTTGTGTACCCGGTCAGCTAACGTACCTGCGATGGAGCCCAGCAGCAGACCTGGTAGCGCCATCACTACCGGAATCAGCGCAATCAGCATGGGATCAGCTTCCCAGCGATAAGCAACAAGCACCTGAATAGCGATAGCATCAAACCAATCGCCAAAGGAGGCAGCTGTGTGCGCCGCAAACATTCGCGTAAAACGGCTATTGCGCCAAATGCTGGGCGTGGATTGCAATTCTTTCTTCTCCTTCATTTCTACTCACCCTGCTCTCAATTTTCTGCCTCTTTAGCAATAAGAACATCCTAACGGGCCTATATCAGAAGAAAATCAGACAGCAAAAAATATCAGACTGCAGAAAGTGTCTGCTCCAGCCAGCGCCTCAGTGCAGGACGATATAGTGTTAAGCCGTTGTCCTGATCAAGTCGTTCGTAACGAGCCGCATATTTTTCTTCCAGCATGGGGTAGGTGCCACAAAGCTTCAAGAAGCCACGGATTTGACAGACCGCTTTGATTTTTAGCAACTCCTGTTTAGCCATATCCAGGGTGTCCAGCCCTTCATCCATGAGCCGCTCGGCGTTTTCCACATCTCCAGTGCGCAGCAGCATAAGTCCACGCATCAGGCGATAACGGCCCAGTTCGCGCAAATACGGAGCCTTCGACAGCATGCCTTCCAGACGATCGGACAGTTCGGCAGCCTTTTCCATGTGATTGGCAACCAGATGCATGTACATCTCCATCAGTGCAACAGGCATCACAAATTTATCGAGGTCATTCCGCTCCATCACTGCAAAAGCCAGCGGAAGACCCTCCTGTGCGCGTTCAGGTTGTCCATTCTCCACATAAGCCTCAAGGATGTTGAGAATACGCAATTCCCGCTCCTGCTCTTTGGATAGTAATCCACTGGAAAGCACCTGCTCACATAGATCAAGCTTCTGATCCGTTACCCCTGCTGTACCTGTATATAGCAGTAACATCCAGTATATTCGATTTCTGGGATTAAAATCCTCTTGTTCCAAAAACCACAATATATCGCCTTGCACAAACCGAGTATACATCTGATAAAAAGGAGACAGTTCAAAACCCATCTGCTCCTGCTGGGCAGCCAGCGCTACGATGGAATTGCCCTGCCCCAGCAGCTGGTATTTTCGGAATAGTCCATGCACGGCGTCCTGCACCTCCTGATCGTACAAAGACGGATGATTGGGTCGCTGCACGTCAGTCAGGGTCAAGCTGTAGCCATACCCTCTAACCGTATGAATACGGAACACATTCCATGACTTGAGTTTTTTGCGCAATCTATAGATATGATCATCCACTGTACGCTCCACCGGATACTCCAGCGGTCATACACGATCCAACAGCTGCTCGCGGGTGAATACCTGGTTCCGGTTATCATAGAGAAAACGCAGCAGCGCAAACTCTTTTGCCAGCAGTATGACCTGCTCTGTACCACAGATTACACTGTAGCCCTCCGCATCAAATTGCAGTCTGATCATCCACCTCGCCTCCGACATATCGTTTCTTCGCTGCGCCCAGCCCTGTAAACATAAGCACAACACTCAGGCACAAGAGCAGCAGCAGCGGAATCGTCCAGCCTTGTGTCGCATCATGCAAATAACCGAACAGCGTTGGCCCCGTCGCCGCCAGCAAATAACCAAAGGATTGAGCCATGCCAGACAGCTCTGCCGCCTGCTGCGGTGTCCGCGTTCGCAAATTAAAGAACATCATCACTAACGGAAAAGCAAAACCACCCGCTATACCGATACAAATGACCCAAATGACACTCCACTGTGTAGCTCCCAGCAAAAATCCGCCCAGACCGATAAAATACAGTACAGCCATAATGAGAACCAATATCCGCTGATCCTTCAAGCGTGCTGCCCAAATCGGCACAATAAAGGTAAATGGCATTTGCGCAAACTGCAACACGGACAGCATCCATCCTGCAGTCTCGGAATCCATTCCCTGTCCGCTCATCATCTCGGGAAACCAGGCGGCAGGGACATAAAACAGGGCAGATTGCAGCCCCATAAACAGCGTCACCTTCCAGGCTAAAGACGATTTATACACATTGACGGTTCGGGCGGATATTGCCGCTTTATCAACCGTTTTTCGCGCTTTGAGAAGCTGGGGAATCCACAGTAAAATACCGATGACACCCATAATCGCCCATATTCCCAAAGCACCACGCCAGCCCATCCCTGCGTTCAAAGCGAGCGGTATACTCAGACCGGAGGCTGTTGCAGCGACCACATTCATGGATACTGAATATACGCCGGTCATGAGTCCACTGTTACGGGGAAACTCTTCTTTAATCAGACTGGGCAGCAAAACATTACACACTGCAATAGCCAGCCCCAGCATGGCTGTTCCGGCAAATAATGCAGTCACTCCCAATGTGGAACGTACCACAATGCCTGCGGTCAACAGCAGCAAGGCTGTAAAAATAACACGGGGTGACCCGAAGCGGCGTGCCAGATGAGCTACAAAAGGCGACAATAGTGCAAAAGCAAGCAGCGGTAATGTCGTTACTAAGCCGCTCAGTGTATTCGAGATATGCAAAGAATCCTTAATCAAGCCGATCAGAGGCCCTACAGAAGTAATCGAACCGCGCAAATTAGCACCTACCAGAACCACTCCTAAGGCAAGCACCCAAGGACCGGCATACCACAAAGATTTGTATACTAAAGCTCGTTGGTGTTGCTGTGAATTCATCTCTCTATTCTCCAATCCTACTGTGTTATGCTCAAAGGCTCCAACCGAGTGTACGGCTGGAGCCTGAGCAATTTTTCTCTCATTAAATTATAAAGGCATTTATGCCATATGCATAGAACGGATCAACAGCATAAACTCCTAATCTTCCAATTCAGCATACAGCTCCAGCCGAATAAGCAAAAGCTGCCTGCAAGGATTTGTTCCTTTGGAGGCAGCCTTCAGCTTATGACCCAAATGTGTTCTGCGGTGCTTCCCTTGCTTGACTTGTTTAACTCGCTTAACGCACCAGCCAGCCGCCATCCACCGCAAGGATATGACCATTCATGTAATCGGAACCTTGACTGGCGAGGAAAACAACAACCCCCATCAGATCGGAAGGATCGCCCCAGCGGCCTGCAGGAATACGCGACAAAATTTCCTGATTACGGCTCTCGTCCGCACGAATTGGAGCTGTGTTCACAGTAGCAATATAACCAGGGGCAATCGCATTAATCTGAACGTTATGAACCGCCAGCTCGTTGGCAAATGCCTTGGTCAAGCCAGCCACTGCGTGCTTGCTCGCTGTATACGGCGGAACGAACTTGCCGCCCTGAAAAGCAAGCATAGAGGCGACATTGATAATCTTCCCGCTTTTTTGCTCTACCATCACCTTCACTACTTCCTGGCTCAGATGATAATGATCTTCACCGCTAGCAGAACAAGCTTAATAAGGCCGAATCATAAGATCGGCCTCAACCTTCAATAGCCCGTATTCGCTTTTGTGTGACCTAAGCAGCTTATGAGTGCTCAGGCGTACCAAGGAATACGGGCTATTTTTTTTATAATGTATGACTCGATGCTCGTCTACAGTGTTTTGACGGATTCTCCCCGATTAATATCCGGCACAAAACGGTAAATGATCGGAACCGATTCGCCGCCCTCCTCAATGCTGGACAGCAGCGTCTTGGCCGCCTGCTTCCCCATATCCGCAATCGGCTGCGTAATAGTCGTAATCGGCGGATTGTAAATATGGGCAAACTCCGCATCGTCAATTCCTATAATGGATAGCTCAGCCGGAATACGTATGCGGCGGGCATTCACATATTTCAGCGCTTCTGCCAGCACGATATCATTCCCGGCCAACAGCGCAGTCGGCGGCTCCGGCAGTTGAAACAGCTCCTTCAGCGTCTGCTGGATTTCTTCTCTCGGTACACTGCGCATGTACTCCTCCCGAAAGGGCAGGCCAGCCTCCTCCAGCGCCTTAGGCTTCTTCATCGGTACACTCCTTGTCCTTCATGTACTGCGTTAATACAACAAAAGTATATCTTTTTTTAGTAAATTTACCATACTTCTATTTATGAATGCCATGATTATATCAATTGAACTTCAAAGTTACCGATCATGTCACTGCGCAGAGGGATGCTGGATAACGATGGCTCTCCGGGCAGCAAAAAGAGGTAGCTCAAGACGTTCTCTTGAACTACCCCGCGTTTACAACTGTATCGAAAATCTAGGCTCCAGTTAGCCTAAAATGCTACTCGCATCAGTGCGCCGGAATCGGGGTTGTGGGCTGATCCGGTGTATCCTGCTCGACCAGCGCATGCTTCTCCCACAAACGGCTTCTCCAGCGGGCATACATAATGACGGCACGAGTCCATTCATCAGCGGCAATAGCCAGCCACACACCTGCAAGTCCCATATCCAGCTTGAACACAAGCAGATAACCAAGCGGTAAGCTCATGCAAACCATGGAGATCAGTCCCATAAAGACCGGGAACTTGGCATCTCCAGCGGCACGCAACGAGTTAATAATGACGATATTCGTCGTCCGGCCGCTTTCCAGCAGGATGCTAAGTAAGATGACCTGTGCTCCCAAACGGATAATTTCAGGGTTTTCGGTGAACAGACCAAGCAAAGGCACACGGAAAAAGATAACTACCACATCAATAACCACGGTCACGAGCAGCGCCCATTTTACACTGCTTAATACACGTTTATAGGCTGTATCCTTCTGTCTGGCTCCCACGAGCCTTCCCACCACGATAGCCGTTCCCATACCGACTGCCATGCTGAACAAGTAAATATAGCTTGAAATGTTATTCGCATATTGACGCGTTGCCATTGCTTCTGCACCCAGATAAGTCACGTATAATGTGAATATGAGCTGGCACGACTGATACATAATGGATTCCAGCGCGGATGGCACACCAATACGCAATATTTTAGAGATAAATTTTTTGGACAATTGGACGTAATATTTCCACTCCACACGTACTTCGGTCACCCGGTACATAAGCCAGAAGAAAATCAAAAGACAAATAAAGCGGCTACCTACCGTAGAAATAGCTGCCCCCTCTACACCGAGCGCAGGCATGCCCCAATGTCCGAAAATCAAAACATAGTTGCCGACGACGTGGGTCACGTTCATCAGCACCGATACATACATCGTTTCCCGGGTAAACCCATGGGTACGAATGGTTGCCGCCAGCGCGTTAATCAATGCCTGAAGGAAAATGGCGCCCCCGACGATACTTATATAGGATTCTGCATAAGCCAGAATATCTCCCTGGACGTTCAGCCACTGCAGCATATGAGTACCAAACACGAGAAAAATGACGCTAAGCAATAGACCAACCATTAAATTCAACGTAATGGCCGTGCCCGTAACCTGGGCCGCTTCGACAAGTTTTTTAGAACCGATATATTGAGCTACGACGATAGCAGCGCCGTTGCCGATAACCTCCAGTACAAGGATGGCAATTGAAATAATTTGGTTGGACGCGCCCACACCCGACACTGCATTATCAGATACAGAGCTGAGCATGAATGTATCGACGCTTCCCATCAGCATAAACAGGAACAATTCAAGGAATATAGGCCATGTCAGACGGAACAAATTCAGTTCCTTGGCTTCGGACAATACCGAACCATTTTTTAATGCTCTGGTTGTCATTCATTCACCTTTCTTCATAGATTTATTTAACGATCAAAGGGTATGTTAGCACAGTCATTCTGAAAATACATCCCGTTTACGTTAAAAGACTTGCAAAGCGCGTAAGAATTCATTTATCACTTTCTTTCAATTGATTATCGAACTTTATTGAAACATAATAGGGCACGATTAGATCCGTAATCCTCGCTTTTCCGGCAGAATTAGGGCGTAAGTGTATAATATATGATAAGCCTGTGAACATTGCCGCTGACAGACTGCGAAGATGGTTATAATCTAAATTTTTAAAGGCTCATACTGTAATAAAGGAGGCTTTTACAAATGACTCAATCATTTCAAGCCCTGGTCGTCGATCAGACACAGGACGGTGAAGTTCAGGCAGAGGTACGCTCTTTGGAAGCTGGCAGTTTACCCGCTGGAGAAGTATTGATTCGTGTCGCTTATTCCAGCATCAATTATAAAGACGGGCTTGCCGCCCGCAAGGATGGCAATATCGTCAAAGCCTATCCGTTTGTACCTGGCATAGACTGCTCTGGAACGGTCGTGGCTTCGGAGGATGGCCGCTTCAGCGCAGGACAGGCCGTGCTCGTGACCGGATACGGGCTCGGTGTATCCCAATTCGGAGGATTCAGCGAATATGCGCGCGTACCTGCGGATTGGGTCGTTCCGCTTCCGGACGGACTCACACTGAAAGAGGCGATGATCTACGGGACTGCCGGATTCACCGCAGCCCTGTCGTTATATCGGCTGGAGCAAAACGGCGTTGCGCCGGATCAGGGCAAGGTACTCGTCACTGGAGCAACTGGCGGTGTAGGCGGCGCAGCCATTGCCCTGCTGAACAAGCGGGGCTACCATGTCGTAGCCAGCAGCGGCAAGGCCGATGCGCACGACTACCTCAAGGCGCTCGGAGCCGCCGAGGTTATCTCCCGCGATGAGGTCTACGACGGCGCGGAGAGCATCCGGCCGCTGGGCAAGCAGCTTTGGCAAGCGGCTGTAGATCCTGTAGGCGGAAAGCCGCTCGCTTCGCTGCTCAGCCAAGTCGCCTACAACGGCTCCGTTGCCGTGAGCGGCCTGACGGCAGGCACCAAGCTGCCTACGACGGTGCTGCCGTTTATTTTGCGCGGCGTAAGCCTGCTGGGCATAGACTCCGTCTTCTGCCCCTACGACACCCGCGTAGCGATCTGGAAGCGGCTCGGTAGCGACTGGAAGCCGGAACGGCTGGAGCAGCTTGTTGAGCGCGAGATTGGGTTGGCTGACCTGCCAACCGCGCTGGAGGACATCCTTGCAGCCCGCTCGCAAGGAAGAACGATTGTGCGGCTGGCCGATTAAGCGGAAGTATGATCCACAAGCGGCCATGATATCGTTTTTTTGCGTGAAGGAGTGTTCACTCAATAGCACTAAACTTCAACTTCGAAAAAATTTTAGAAGCCTGTAAATCTGCATTTTTGAGATTTACAGGCTTCTTTTTTTCGGGCGGCAGGCGGTACATTTCAGGAAAAGCGAAATATAATGGACGCGGACGATCTATTTTTCAGGATAAATGAACTTTTATAGAGCCCCAGTTGTTATATAGATAAACTGCACAGGAAAGGAGCGCGAATATTGGAAAGCAATCGAGAGTTGTTTGATCTGTATCAACGGGATGTATACCGCACCTGTTACTACATGGTACATAACGCATCGGATGCAGAGGACTTAACACAAGAAGTGTTTATTACCCTCTTTCGCAGCCATCGTGAACACATCGGACAACTAAAAGCCTGGATTATGAAAATCACAGTTAATCATTGTCTCAATTACCTTAAACGTCGGAACAGCCTGCATATGAAGGTATCGTCCAATCCACATTTATTCACCGGAACGGAAAGCAAACCCGTGGACAGACAGGTGGAGGAACGCGAGTCGGCAGAGGAATGGGCCGCTTATATGAATCGTCTTCCAGCCAAAATCCGCGCTGTGCTGACGCTCCGCTATATGCATGATTTCACGCTGGCGGAAATATCCGAACTGCTGGCAATCCCGCTGGGAACCGTCAAATCCAGGGCACATAAAGGACTTCGGCTCATGGAGCGAATACTACGGGATGCAGGTGCACATATACCCGAGATGGGAGGAGAGAACTATGAACAACGTCGAAAAAGCATTGAAGCACAAATTAAATGAAGATTCGGGAGTTGCTTATCCCGACTTTGAAGATATGTGGAACCGGATGGAGCAGGCAGGACAGACGGCCCACACACTCCCGGAAGCCCCCAAATCCGTTACTCCACGCCGACATCGAAATTGGCGCAAAATTGCTATTGCAGCTTCGCTGAGCACACTTCTCGTTGCCGTGCCCGTCTATGCCGCCATCCAATATAACTGGGACAATCTGCTGCAGGGAAGAAAAGGGATCGAAACGGCACTAGCTCAAAATCTCGGACAGCCGCTGGAGCAGTCGATCACCCGAGACGGAGTGAAGCTGACACTACACACAGCTATCGTCGATGAGAACCGAACGGTGATCCTGTACAGCCTGGAAGTTGGAAAACGCGCAAAGAACGAGTTTTGGAATGTCAAAGGCGTGTCGCTTAAAAATGCCGCGGGTACCAGCAGCGAAGGGGAGTACAGCTTTCAGCAATGGGATGAAAAGAATCAACGGTACAACGGGTACTTTGAAAGTGATTGGACACCACAGCAAGAGACAGAGAACATACGGCTGACCGTAGACCATATCGAGCTCAGTAGTATACAGGAGGTCGATTTGCCGCTCGATATCCAATCGCCACAGATACAGACCTTCAAGCTGGATCGTGACGGTTTGCAGGCTATGAAGGTACAGGTATTTGAACAAGGAAAGGATAAGCTGCTGCTGTCCTCGGCAATTACCTTCAATTCGTCTATAGCAAAGAAATGGGATAACCCGCAAATCATTGCCTACAAAGGCGGGGAGCCTGTGATGTCGCAGTCTGGAGGGGCTTTTGGTACACCCGGAGAGAATGGGGAATATACAGCACAGCAGTATTTTAAGCGTGGAGATATCCCGAAAGTGCAGACCACCTATAAACTGCAATATGCCAAAATCGAGAGAGGTATAGATGAACCGATCAACTTTGACCTGCAGCTAAGCAAGAAGAGAATGGAAAGTGGAACGATTAAAAGCGTGCTGAATACTCCATTGGAGAACGGCAATCCGAATTTTATGGTAGAACAAATGATTGTCACACCTACGCAAATCCGTGTCACGATCAGAAGCAAAAAGAAATTCGCCAGCTTGCCTTATCAGAAGTATGTCCTTGATGTGAATGGCAAGACGTTAAAGGGTAACCGTTGGTCATCACCTGATCGTGAACCTGATCTGAACACGATCGGTTTTGAACGACCGTCCGATCTTGTGATTACCCGGGACACACCGATTAATTTTACAGGCAAATATAAAGTCACGGCTCATTCAGATGACAAAACACCACAGCATTTAACTGATATTTCTGACCAAAAGCAGACGCTAACCACGCATATCGGCGGTTATCCTGTGAAGTGGACCTATTACAAACAAGGGATGAACTTGTTCGTGGAAACCGAAAGCGAGGATGCTCGATTTGGAGGGATCAACCAGACGCATATAGGCCTGGGGGAAGGACGAATCCTCGGCAAGCCGATCACAGCCAACTTCGACGGAGACGGCATTAACAAGGCAGTGGATGTTTACAAGAACTTCAAGGGGAAGGAAGCTTCTGTCTATATGTTCTACTATACAACGGACGATCCGGAAGCAGAAACAACCGTAGCCTTGCAGCCATCGAACCACCAAAAGTGAAGCATCCGAATGGCACATCTAACTAAATAGCCATGACAATTAAAAAAGAGTTGTTCCCATATGCCTGAGTAAACCGCGATATATGGGACAACTCTTTTATGGTTACTTCACAGAGCCTTGTGTAACGCCATTGATAATCCATTTTTGTGCCAGCAGATACACGATAATCATCGGCAGTAAGGCCATCAAATACGGGCAAAGGCCAGATTAAAGTCGGTATTGAACTGCCTCTGGAACACGTACTGAACGAGCGGCAGCGTATACTGCTCCGGGTCACTGATGATGATGAGCGGCAGCAGAAAATCGTTATAGGTAGGCAGACAAGTGAGAATTCCCACCGTAGCACTGATCGGCGCCATCAGCGGAAAAATAATGCGCCAAAATGTACCCCATGTCGTCGCACCGTCTACCGTGGCTGCCTTCTCCAATGCCACCCGAATGGAGCGAATATAGCCGACATACACGAAGGCATTAAAGGCCAAACCATACACCGTATGCAGCATAATGAGACCCAACAGAAGCCCCGAGGCCAATTTTACTATCGGCAGCATGATGATTGGAAACGGAATAAACATGGCGCTCACAAAGTAAAAATACAATCCCTTAAAAAAGCAACGCTGCATATTACGAGCAATCGCATAAGCGACCATTGAATTGGTCAGCAAAGTCAGGATGACCGTCGATGTCCCCATTTTACAGAAAGGCCTGCACAATGGAATTCAACTGCACAGCTTTGGGGATATAATGATCAGCAAAATCAATGACTCGCCCCGATTTAAAAAACGGCAGCAGCTCCGCCACACTCGGATCATCCTGCGTGACTCCCTTCACCGCTGAAAACAGCGTTTGCTCTGTAATGTACTGCTTGCTGTTCTCCGGTTTCAACAGAAAGGCAATAAACTCCTCGGCCTCCTTTTTATGCGGAGTGCTCTCCGAAAAGGCCAGCAGCGTATCGATACCGGACACCAGCTTGGCTGCCTGCTCGTCATTTCCTGTCGGTAACGGGAAAAATCCCAGCTCCACCTTCGGGGTTGGCTTTGCGAATTTCAGATATCGCCCAGGAGCCCTGGATGTACATCAATCCCTGTCCGTTAGCAAAGGCCCGGTTGCCGTCCGCATAGTTTTTGCCAAAATTGTCACCATGTCCATACTTCAGCAGCTCCAACTGCTTCTGTGCAACCTCGCGGTGCTTTTCCTGAAAGGTGACCTGGTTTTCACGTCGTTACAGGAAAAAATCAATGCCCACCAGATTCGACCCGAGTGCATTAAAGGGAAGGTTCGTTTGTCAATCATCCTTATATGTAAAATAAAATGGAATTTTACCAGCAGCCTGATCTTTTTCGCCGTTGCAATCAGTTCGTCCCACGTTTTGGGTACGTGTAATCCCATTTCTTTAAAAAGCGTTTTGTTGTACATCACACCATTCGCATTTGCAGCATACGGGATTCCGTACACTGGATCTATCCCGGTCACATCCTTGAGCATTTTAAGATAAATCGGGTCTACAGTACTGGGTAGCTTCGTGTTGGCCAAATCCGTGAAAATACCGCTCTGTGCCAAAATGGAGTAGGTATCGGTGGCTCCAAGCCCCACGATGTCAGGTACATCGGTTTTGACAACCCGGGTCAATAGCACGTCTCTGCCACCGGCGGGTTCACCTGTGTCACTTCAATACCGGGATGCTCCTGATTGAACTGTGCGATCAGCTTATCGAAGGAGCCCTTGGCCTCCGGCTTGTTCTGAAAAAACTCAATGTTCACCTTGCCTGAAGCGTTCTCCTTGTTGCATGCGCTTACAACAATGGCCAGCAGAAAGATAGCCGCCAACACAGACAGCTTTTGAACCCATTTCCACATGCTCATACCTCCTTTTCCCCTATGTCCGATCTATGCGGGATTAGGCAATTAATGCTCTTCCTTTATGGAAAAGAAACGATACACCTTATTTCAACATCACAATAGGTGTCATATGTGACCATTTTCAACATAGGATTAACTGGACTAAGAAGATGGAGGCGGTTGGTTTGTGAAAAGTTGGCGGTTTTATGGTAAAAAAGCATTCATTTTTCTGCTTTGTTCCAGTGTAGGGTTATTGAATGTGGGTACATCATTTGCAGCCTCTGGTTTTTATGTAAGCGGAAACAATTTGAAGGATGCCAACGGGAACAACTTTGTGATGCGAGGAATAAACAACCCCCATGCTTGGTTTGATGCACAAGCCTATCAAGCACTGGATGAAATAGCTGCGACGAAGTCCAACACCGTCCGCATTGTGTGGCAAACCTATGGATCGGCACAAAGACTGGGAGAGATCATTGAACGTGCTAAACAGCTCAAGCTAATTTCCGTGGTTGAGCTGCACGACGTGACTGGCAGCAATGATGCCAACCGCTTGGATGACATGGCTCGTTATTTTGCTGATCCAGCGGTAAAAAAAATACTGGCTGATAACCAGAGGTATGTTCTCGTGAATATCGCCAATGAATGGGGCGACAACAACCTGGCCGATGCCGCATGGCGGGATGCTTACAAAACTGCGATTACTACACTACGCAACGCAGGCTTGCCGAATACGATTGTCATTGACGGCTCAGGCTGGGGACAGTATGCTTCCCCGATCAAGGCTTATGGTGCAGAACTGCTGCAGCATGATCCCAAGCATAATCTTTTATTTTCCGTCCATATGTATGCCAACTATAATGACTCCAGTAAAATCGGCTCTGAGCTGCAAGCCATCAAGGACAAGGGGCTGGCGGTCATCGTGGGTGAGTTTGGCTACAACTACAACAATGGCAACAACAATCTGGGTACCACCGTGAACCCTTATGAGGTCATGAAGCAGTCCCAAGCCAAAGGCATCGGCTATCTGGCCTGGTCCTGGACCGGCAATAACAGCGAAAATGCGTGGCTTGATCTTGTGAACAGTAGCGACTGGAAAACACTGACGACGTGGGGTAATACTGTGTTTAATGATGTCAACGGCATCAAGAACACCTCGAAGATAGCTTCGGTTTACTAAACATGAGGTATTGACCGGGAGAAATTAGTTATTAAAAAGGATCCAGCCGCCCTTCAAAGAGACGGTTGGATCTTTTTTACCTTTATGATGCCAGCTGCAAAATCTATTTCTAAAAAGTTCGTTTTTGCCATCGTGCACAACTAATAATAATGCACACCACAATCATTCCCCCTGTACACATCCAAAATTTAAATGAGTTGTCAACTCTTAGAGCAAGTACTATTTGTTGAAATGGGTCCATTAACATAATGAGTGGCCTAAACAATTTGAAGAGAAATGCAGATGAAAATAGAATAACTATATAGGCAAACAATGGTCGGGATATAAACAAGCATACAACGCTACTCAACATGAGCTTCACCAGGCAAACCATAGTTAACACGAGATAAAATGCAAGTACGTAAGGTATGGCATCAGATGAGGTAGAAGGTGTTGATGCACCATATTTTAAGAAAGTAGAGCTATGCGGGAAAAGCCACCATCCTGCAAGAACGCTTATAAACAATCCTGTCCCAATGAAAATGACCGTCGCGACCGATAGTGCGAGCATCTTGGCAAGCCAAAAACGCAAACGACGATACGGGCGCAACATGTAAAGCCTATACACCCCTGAATAGAGATCACCGCTCAACTGATCCACATACAGGATAGGCAGCATCGCTGTAGTTAGAAAAAGGGCAACCTCACTCATCATCAGCCATGGCAGGTTTAAATTATTGACGACCACGGTTCCTTCGCCAAAACGCATGACCTTTGTGCCAGTAATTTTATAACTCCATATAATCGCAAAAATTACTAATATATAGGATATATACAATCTAAAAGTAGACTTTCGCTTCCAAATCCGTTCCATTTCACTTTGCCAGATTCCCAGCATCAAGAAATCCCCCTAGCTTAAATAATCATCGGCCACAAAGCGGCGGTATGCCCCCCACGTAAACAAGATCAGATATAAACTAACAACGGTGACAATTGCCCCATTCACAGACAAACTTCCTATTAAGGAATTATCCAGCCCCGTATACTGCATATATGGAATAATCATAAATGTGACTACATTGTATAAATACGGTATATGAGAAACAAAGGATGCCAATTTTAGATACAACGGATCAAGCAACAGAGAACCCAAATTGTATACCATACAAATACCGATTGCATACGTTACACTCTTACTGTACATAGCGACAAAGCAATACAAAGAACTTATAGCTAATAGTGAGGCAAACGCCCAGCCATAGAATTCAAGAATTTGCAGTCGTCGGAATCCGGATAGGCTTGCGTCATTTAAATCATATGAATACTTCCATATTTCAACGATCACCTGCGATGAAACTGCAAATACAAGGAGAAGAAGCAAGATAGAAGTGTTCAAAACCAGCAACTTGCTCCAAAAAATCTGACCGCGGGTAAATCGACGCATAAATAATAGACGCAACCGTCCACTTCGAAATTCCTCAGTAAACACAGCGGCAGCTAAAGCAGCCACAGGAATGTTGCAAATTAAAGACAAATTCTCACGTAGACCTGTGACGATAAAACTTTGGGATAATATCTCTACTGGATCGTTCAAAGTGCGTAAAAAAAATGTCCCTGTCGAATAAGCTAGCACGGGTGTACATAAAACCATAAGCCAGAACCACTTTCGCTTCCACAATCGTTCGAACTCGCTGTATATCAATAACTTCATAGTCCCATTAATCCCATAAAAGCATCCTCCAACCGTTGGCCGTCCTCTACCAGCTGATCAGCAGGTCCCTGCCAAACTAGCCTACCTTCTTTAATTACAATGAGTTCGTCACACATCTGTTGCAATTCATCCAGCAAATGGCTGGAGATAAAAAAGGCATAATTCGCCGAATCACGCAGATGAAGCACAATATCTCTCAGTTCCCTCATCCCCATGGGATCAAGACCATTGGACGGTTCATCCAGCAGCAGAAGCTCAGGAGCACCCAGCATAGACTGCGCAATGCCTAGCCTTTGCTTCATTCCGAGAGAATAGTTTTTTACCTTGTCATCCCCCCGCGTTTCTAACCTCACCTTTGTAAGCAACTCTTCAATATGTATCTCCCGATCTGAGGGTGCGATTTCAGAGTGCAACCGTGACAAATTGCGCAGAACCTGCCTGCCTGTCATATAATCAAAGAAGACCGGAGATTCAATAATGGCCCCCACCTTGGACAGCGCCTTTTCCCGCTCAGTATGCACATCATATGAAGCTATCTTTACAGAGCCGCTGGTTGGCTGCATTAATCCAGTCATAATACGCATCATCGTTGTTTTGCCCGCTCCATTGGGCCCGATGAATCCATAAATCTTCCCTTTCTGAAGCTTAAATGAAATATCATTCAATAAATTCCTCTTTCCCATTTTTTTCGCTACCTGGTTGACCTCCAGTAAGAAGTCCGACATACCATTCCCTCCATCCTATAAATGATGAATATCGTTTGCACAAATTAGAAAATATCATATGTTGCGAAATGTGAACGAATTTCTTTGTTTGTAAAATAAAATAATAATAATTTATTAATACCAATCTATTTAATATATGGTTATTATATTCCACTCCCGTTCTCTTTCACCATACAAAAATAGCCCCTCAGCACACATGTTGCCCCAGGGCTATCCTTTTTATAAAATATTCGTTGCCAATCCAGCAACTAGTCTGTCACCTACTCCAGCTCGACCCACTCGCCGAGCAAAACGTCCAGCTCCGCTTGCAGCCCTTCACGCGCGTCTCACAGCTCCGCCAGGCGCGCCGTGTCGCTGCTTGTGCCGAGCAGCTCCAGCTCGGCATCCGTTGCCGCCAGCTCCGCTTCCTTGGCGGCAACGGCCCGTTCCAGCCGCTCGCTGGATGCAACAGGCGAGCGGGACGGCTTCGCGGCCTTCGCTCCGCGTGCCCCTGATTCCGCTCCAGCGTCGGACGACCACCAGCGACCCGCCGCCCCGGAGCGTGTACCGCTCGCATCGGCTCCGGTAGTCGCTCCTGTACGCGCAGCCGCACCCGGGCTATTACTGGCTGCACTGGAATGTGCAGCCATGCCCGAGCCTGAGCCGCCACCGGATGTGGCTCTGCTTGCAGATGCCGGGCGTGCCCCTGCATCCGCCTCGCGCTGCAGGCGGGCGTTTTCCAGCTCCCGCTTCTTCGCTCGATATTCATCGAAGCTACCCAGATAAAAGGCCAGCTTGCCATCCTCCAGCTCCCAAACGCGCCCAGCCAGCTTGTTCACAAAGTAGCGGTCATGTGAAATCGCCAGCACCGTTCCTGTGTAGGTGTCCAGCGCTTCCTCCAGCGCCTCGCGTGAGTCGATGTCCAGATGGTTGGTCGGCTCATCCAGCACCAGCAAATTCAGCTTTTTCATAACCAGCAGCGCCAGCCGCAAGCGGGACCACTCCCCACCGGACAGCATACTCACAGGCTTAAACACATCGGCACCGTAAAATAAATACTTCGCCAGCAGCCTGCGCGCTTCGCCTTCCTCCACGCCGGCTTCCTCCTTGAAGTAGGCAAGCACGGTCGCACGGCTATCCCGTTCTCTCTCTTGCTGCGCCAGATATCCATACTCTACGTGTGCTCCCCATTGTACCGTACCTGCATCCGGACTTTCCTGACCAAGGAGCAGCTTGAGCAGAGTCGTTTTGCCTGAGCCGTTATCGCCCAGCAGTGCCACCTTCTCACCAAATTCCAGACTACCTGTGGCCCCTTTTAATATTTGCCGCTCACCATAAGATTTGACGATTTCTTCAAATTGCAGCACCCTGCGACCTGAGCGATCCTCCAGCTTCAGGTGAAACTCAGCCCCCTGAGGGTCCAGTACAGGCCGCTTCACCAGTTCCATTCGTTCCAGAGCTTTACGGATCGAGTTCGCTTTTTTAAAAAACTTTTCGTTGTCTCCATTGCGGCCCCACTCTTCAAAACGCCGAATGGGCTCCTTCATCTTTTTAATCCGCTTTTGCTGTTCCTTATAATCCTCAAATTGCAGCAGCAGACGTTCTTTCTTTTCCTTGACGTAGCCGCTGTAATTCGTATAGTACGTAAACGCCTCCCCATCCTCCAGCTCAATCATTTTGACGGCAACCCGATCCAGAAAATAACGATCATGGGACACAACCACACACGCACCTGTATAGCCCTGCAAAAATTGCTCGAGCCATTCCAGCCCCTTCAAATCCAGATGGTTAGTTGGCTCATCCAGCAGCAACAAATCCGGCTGTCCGATGAGCTGTGATGCCAGCGCTATTTTGGTTTTCTCTCCACCAGACAATGAGCCGAAGCTACGCGTACACATGGCTTTGGGAATGCGTAGCCCATCCGCCACCTGGTCAATATTCGCATCCATTTCATAGCCGCCATTGCGTTCAAACCGCTCCTGCAAAGCAGCATACGATTGCAGCAGCTTCTCTAAGCGGTCCGCCGCCACACCCGGGTCTGACATTTCTCGCTCCAGTCTGCTCATCTGGCTGTGGCAATCCTTCAGCTCCCGATAGGCGTAGGCCAGCGTTTCATATACCGTGAAGCTCTCAAACTCCGCCGGGATTTGCGGCAGGTAGCCGATTTTCGCATCCTTGGCGATGACAAGCTGCCCGTCATCCGGACGGGACAGCCGCGCAATCAGGCGCAGCAGGGTCGTTTTACCGCTTCCGTTGCGGCCGATAAGCCCCACCTTTTCCCCGGTATGGATTTCAAATGATGCACTATCCAAAATCAAATTCGCAGCGTGGTATTTCTTCAATTGTTGACCATTTACAATATACATGTTCAGGCTCTCCTTTATTTAGGAAGACCCTTACCTGGGTAACACAAAAAGAGCCGCAGGAGCAACCCCGCGACTCTTCGGAAGATACAGCAATCCGTTCGAGTTAAGGTAGGCGTCTTCTCGCGATGTTTACAACCGTATGATTAAAATTGGACAGACTTCTCCCGTTGTATGGAAAAGCATGAACAATGCCAGCCATAGCAATCGGCAGCTGGCTAATACGGTTGTTCAGCATCTCGTGATTCACCTACCTCACCCCTCTCTTCATAATTTTGTGTAGTATAGTATGATTTTTCGGATAATGAAAGAAGGGAATGGCCTATCCACTATAAAATGGATTGGTGTCCGTGCCCTCTGACGGTCTGCGATGTTCCGGCTCTGGTAATTGAAAATACACCGCAGACAAAAGCAACAATTACAAACACCCCGCCAACCCAGGCATTCGTAGCAACAGATTCGCTATTCTCAATCACCACACCGCCCAAGGCAGAACCGAGAGCGATCCCGACCTGAAGTGCGGAGAAGTTAAAGCTTTGCTGAATGCTCCCCGATTCGGGTGCATTTTCAATAAGATAGCTTTGCATCGGCGGCGACAATGCCCAGCTCAATATCCCCCAGATGATCAGGAGCGGCGCAAACACATAAATCGAGTGAATCGAGAATGGCAGCAAGAACATCACGGCGATAAACACCCCAACGACGATTAGAATACTTTTCGCTGTGCCGAACCGGTCAGCCAAAGAGCCGCCAATAAAGCCACCGCTTACTGCCGCCAGTCCAAAGACGAAATAGGCCACACTAATCCATGAGGCGTTAAAGCCCATCAGACTCTCCAAAAACGGCGTGAAATACGCATACAGCGTGTAATGTCCTGCCAGTGTCAGCGTAGTGACCAGATGGGCACTGATCACTTTAACATTTTTTAAGGATTTCAATTGCTGGCGCATAGGCACAACCTGCTCTGTCGGAATTCGCTCCATAAACAAGTTGATTACGATCATAGCAACCACTGTCAACACGGCAATGATCAGGAACAGCACCCGCCAGCCAAATGCATTGCCAATCAGCACCCCGGCTGGAATACCAAGCACGATGGACGAGCTAACCCCCATGGAGATGACACCGAGGACTCGGGCCTGATAAGCCTTGGACACTACTTTGACTGCAATGGTCAGCGATAACGTCACGATCAGCGACCCGCTTGCGGCGGTAATGATACGGGACACAAACAATACGGCATAATTCGGACTCCAGAAGGCCAGCAGACTTCCCAGAAGAAAGATAAACATCGACCACAGGTATAGCCGTTTTCGTTCAATTTTGGCGGTCAGCGCCAATAAAGTCGGCCCGGCAATCGCGTAGACGAGGGCGTAGATCATAATAAGCTGACCTGCCGTACTTACAGAGACATTCAAATCTTGTGTAATCTGAGGCAGCACGCCACCGATAATTAACTCCACCAGCCCGACCGTAAAGGTCGCAAGCGTTAAGATAACTACTTTAAAGTTCATTACATTAGCTCCTTTGCTGTGATGTAAATCCCTCGTATGACGTAAAAAAATCCTGACCACAAGAAATGTACAAGACGTACACTTTTTGTAATCAGGATTTATCGGTTCCTGGTAGAGACCCTCAAACCATATTATTGAGGTTATACAAATGGGACATTCATTTATTACGCATTCACGAAGGTTATAGCTATTACTATAAAGGAGCCTTTGATTAAGTTCAACCCCCTACAATCGCAAAAATTCGCTCATAGCGCGATCCGCCAGATAAGGTAAATACTCATGACCGTATTCGTGATATCGTGATTCCGTGCAGCGCATCTGAGAGGCCGTGATCGACGTATTTCATCTTTGGACCATTGCCCCCTATTCTCAGGCTCTATAACCAAAAGCCGCTCAGCATGTCGCTGGAGCGGCTTTTGATGTTCATCGATTTTGCAAGCGAGACATCATACTCACTTGCAATTGAGGATTTTGCAAATCCTGATTTAAGAGCGTTGGGCGACAAAGGAATTGCCCGCCTGATTGAGAATCGGCAGCATCCGCATTTCCTGCCCCATCGAGGCTTGGCAAAGCGGACACACCGGTTCGCTCAAAAAGGTAAAATCCGTTCGCATCCAGCCGTTGCAGCCTTCGTTTGTACACGACCAAACGGCTGTATTTTCCTCTGGAATGATCTCCGGGGCCTGGCGTCTGTACATCTACATTCCCCCTCGGTTTTTATAGGGTAATCCCCTGTCGGCATGCTGTTCATTCTCTCCTGTGCGGGTATTAATATGCTCCAAACTCCGAAAAATATGCGTATTTTACCAAAATATTTATTTACGGATAGCCTTGGTCCAGAAGCCGCCATGGAATTGCTTTGGTTCCACCGTAATGACAAAGGCCTTGGGATCCAAGTCCAGAATCGATTGATACAGCTTATTCTGATTGTTCCGCTTAGCCAAAATTTCCATGACCAGGCGCTCTCCATCACGCCCACTGCCCAGCCAGGCGGTAACGCCGTATCCTTTATCCCGCAGCGCATTGGCAATGCCTCCATTGATCTCATTGCTGATGACCTTGACGGTGACGTAGCCGAGCGCTATTTTTTCCTCAATCCATGCCCCGATAAGAATACCTAACGCATAACCAATCGCGTATACCGCCAGACTCGCCACCTGATCCAGATACTTAAGTACTACATTCAAGCCAAGCACATAGACCGTAACCTCCACAGTACTAATGAGTGCAGCGATATATCGCTGTCCTTTCAGCGTTAAAATCATGCGCAGTGTATACGCCGACACGTAAATAATTTGAATAACGAGAATAAATAACAAAATTTTGAGCATACGCTCACTCCCCACTTCACGTTCTGGTCTGGCCCATACTCATCATTATACCCCTCTATGTTATACACAGACTCAGGTTTCGTATGACCTGCGCACGGGTAATAACTCACTACAGCATGCTGAATAATGTTCGATCACATAAAGGAGGGCAACCACATAAAGGATAACGGAATTAGCGATAAAATCAAAGGTCAGGTAAACAAAGCCAAAGGTGAAATCGAGGACCAAGTCGGGAATGCCACGGATAATAAGTCCCTACAAGCTGAAGGACGGAAAATAATCCTGATTTTTTGATATTCTAACGCACTGTACTACAAACAAGTCTCGCTATCTTGTGCAGCGGGCTTGTTTTATTTTGTTCGGATACCTTTGGAAAAAATATTTACGCAAACAGGGCAACTTTTACAGTTGCTTTTGCGTCTAACCAATATAAGCACAACCAATAATGACTCTTCCAAACTGTTGGATTTTGTATGCATTAATGTTACTCTAGTCTATGAATCAAGCTATAATTCTTAAATAAAGGGGTAGACCAACGAATGAAATCATTGAAATCCATGAAGAAACCTGTCATCATCACTGCCGTATCGGCCTTGGCCATCTCCGGAGCTCTTTTTAGCCAATCCACATATGCCGCACAAGTGACTAAGCCGATCCAAGCAGTATATAACAATATTAAAATCATCTACAACGGAACTGAAGTGCCTTACGACGCTAAAACAGAACCATTCTTACTAGATGGCGTAACGTATCTCCCGCTTAAGCTGGCAGGTACTGCCTTGGATAAAAAAGTAGACTGGGACGGCACCAACAAACGTGTGGTCATTGCTGACAAAGGCGTTCCGATTGATCAATCTACGGTGACGGCACTGAACAACCAGATTGCAACACTGACTCAGGAGCTGAACACAGCGAAAGCAGCGAACACGACTAAGGACGCTACCATCGCTCAACTGCAAAAAGACAATCAGACGCTAAAAGATGATGCAAGTAAAAGCAGTTCTAGCACCTTGAAGGATCTTGAGCGCCAATTAAATAGAGACTATCGCGATAAAAATAATGCCAATGCAGATATTACCTTGAAAGGCGATAAAAATGATATTACTGTGACTATTGAGTTGACAGAAAGTAGATGGAACGATATTTCGAGTAGTAGACAAAAATCTTATCTTGAAGATATTTCGAATGATATTTTGAGAACCTTTAAAGATGCTGATATTGATGGAACCGTCAAAAACTCCAATAATGGAAACAAACTTGCAACCTTTGAATCCGATAGCAAAGGAAAGGTGGATCTGGAACAATTATCCTCTAAAATTGATCTGAGCGAACTCAAAAGAGTATTACTCAATGACTTTGACCGCAAATACAATAATGTTTCTATAGACTTTAGTGTAAAGGGCGACTCAGGTGAAGTCACAGTGGATGCTTATGTTAAAACAGATGATTGGAACGGCTTAAACTACTACCAAAAGAATAGAATCCAAGAAGATATTATTTCAGACATTAGAAATAAAAATGTATCACGTGTAAAAGGTGTTGTTCATTCGAACGAAAACAATAGCACACTAGCGACATTCAACTACTAAGTTGAATAAATACTAGAAATAAGAGGGAGTCTAAAAATAGACTTTCTTGACAGAAAAGAAGACAAGGAAAGTAGCTTCCCTGTCTTCTTTTTCATAACTGGAATTTTTAGAAATCCGAACAATCAGTTAATCAACCTTCCTACGGAAGTAATATATTTTACATAATCTTTATCCGCATTGGTCGTATCTATATTTCTTGTATAAACCAAATTACCAGGAGTGGTGATTTTCACTTTGTAAAACATACTGGGTTTAGAATAAGGATCTACACTATAGGTCCCTTTGCTATAAACAATCATAGGATTAAAGTCGATTTGCTTGAAGATGGGCGATAATCCACTCTTATATGTGGCATGAATATCCAATACACCTTTTTTTCGATCCCAATCAAAGGAAGTAAGATCAAATGCATTTGCATCAACGACCTGGGCCAGGTCTTGTCCCTTAAAATGGATAAGAACAGGGCTTTCATTAAAGCTATCATGTCTTAGTGTCAATAATTCACGCTTGGGATCCCACCCCATCTTCGCGTCTGTATCTTTCACCAGAATGGATACCGGTAAAAACATCGCATTGCTTTTCATGATGGGGACTGTATCCATTGTCACTGGATCGCCGTTAACCGATATTTCAGGTGATCCGATCGTTGCGGTTACATCACGACCCAAAAGATCAACAGAAGCGGTTTTGTTCGCTGCATTGTATGTTACTTTACCACCCAATATATCCTGAGCCGCTTGGAGCGGTATAAGCAGTCTGCCCTTCTGATCCACAAAAGGTGATGCAGGATAGGTGTATAAAACGTAGTGATCATTGACCTTCAAGTGTATGGGGATTTGGCCATGAGCTTGCGCTGATGCCAAATTCGTGTTAGTAGCACCCAAACTTAATACAATCATAAGGCATATTAATAACCTGATTTTCATAATGCCCTCCTTGTTATTATTTAGGCTCAAAACCAAAATTATGGTGGAGGAGTCCAGTTGAGTATGCTTAACATGGAAAAACATCTGCCAAACCACATTGTTGTAAGTCTCACCCAACAATAAGGGAAATGACAGATGCTATTCCAGTATATTTTAGCTTGAGCCATTGTTTAACTAATTGTTCTTATCGATTCGGATTTCTGATCCACACACTTGGACCAAAATGAGTTATATAATCGGTGGGCCAATCAATCGTACCGAACCACTGACTTCCATCCCAAAAAGAGTAATCCCGATAGTTATCCCATGGATAATAATAATCTGAATTGAATTTTGAGACTACCACATCTGAAAACTCCCCATTGATAGCACTTCCATAGATATTGCTGCCATCAAAGTTTTTTTTCGCTATTGCCGTCACTCTCTTAACAGACATGGTTGATAGGTCAGAAGAGTCAAAAGAGGTTTGCATAACGACGATTTGATTGTAGTAGGCTAACAGATAAGCGTTATAGGTACTATTATCAATATAAAATTTAACTGAGTTAAATCCCTCGTAATTTACCCACGACTCTGTAAGATTATATTTATAGTCTCCATTTTTAATGTATCCTAAGTATCTTTGTTGGCCCGTTTGAAAGGAAAATCCCCCCTCGATTCTCCGTCCATTCTTCGCATCAAAACCGTAATACATCCATGGCTGTTCCCCTGTTCTTATGCCCTCAGCCCTTGGTAGAATAACACCTGCATTAACTCCATCAAAACCATCATAATCCAATTGAACCCTTGAGAAAGTTCCCGTTGTCCCTCCACTTACTTGTGATGGAGTGGGATTATATTTACTTGATATAGAAACATCATGTTTGTTGCTTGATTCACTCAAAGAGCTTGTTTCCATATAAGTAGCATCCGTTACACCTTCCTCTTTTGGCTCAACTTTATCGGCCATGCCTACATAACCTTTTTCTGAGCTGTATACTTCTCCATCAAGCGTAAGATATATGTATTCCGATTTGTTAAGCTTCTCCAGATTTTGTTTAAGATCACCGTTTTTTTGACTCTTTAACGATGTACTATCCGCTGTATTCAACAGTTCAGCAATAGATGCTTTCGGATTAACAGCGATCTTGTGTTCTTGAAGCTCATGGACTATGGCCCGCTGTTTGAGATTTTCAAAAAATGAAGCATCGTACGTACTAGATTTGGATTCCGCATAAGCGAAGCTTCCCGAAAGTGTGGAGAACATGAGGATGGTTGCTAACCCCATGCCAAAAAACTTATTTTTCCTAAACATACACAAACCTCCTAGTTATTTTTCATTACTAGTGTAACTCCACAATTATAGATTATCAACCATAATTTTCAATAGATACCTAAATAAAGATTATTTCATTTTACACATCATGACATATAGAAGGTTCTATTACAAAACAAAAAGAGAGCGCCGTTCAGCGCTCTCTTTGAATAAAGTATATAAAAAATAAGGATTTTAATAAGCCAAAGCAAAAAGTCCTTTAATGTGGGACAGGTAACGGATGTTACTGCCTTCCTTCATCAAAGTAGCTACAGCGCCTTTCAATTGGGTGCCATTCGCGCCTACCGTACCGATCGCGTCTGTTCTGCCCAAGCTGCCCAGCGTACCGGAGAATACCGGTGTAAACTGTTCCATCTTTGCTCCGTTAAAGTAAGCAAACAGGTTGTAACCCACCGTCTCGCCCATTTGCCAAGCCAACTGTGCAGTTGGAGGGTATGGACGCTCGCCTTCACCCGGGAACACCACTGCGCTGTCACCAGCCAGGAAGATGTCTTCGTGGGAAGTCGATTGCAATGCACCATTCACGGTTGCACGACCACGGTTTACTTCGATACCGGATGCGCCAACCAGTGCGTTGCCTTGTACGCCGCCTGTCCAGATCAGGGTGTTCGTTTTGATCGAACGTCCGTCTTTGAGCAGAACTTCGTCGGCTTTCATTTCCGTAATTGGAACACCAGCTACGATTTGAACACCACGTTTTTCAAGGCTTGTTACTGCACGATCAACCAGCGCCTGAGGGAAGCCTGCCAAAATAGATGGTCCAGCTTCTACACAGTAGAGGCTAATATCTTCGTAGTTAATGCCTTTCTCACGACAAACCACAGGCAGCTTGTCAGCATATTCGCCCACCAGCTCAACGCCTGTCAGACCACCGCCGCCGATAACGATTGTAGCATCTGCTTTGTTGCCGGATTGCTTGTAAGCATCCAGACGAGCTTCCACATGTGCGCGAATGCGATTAGCTTCTGCCACTGATTTCAGTGTGAAGCTATGCTCTTGCAGTCCTGGAATACCAAAGTAAGCCGTTTCACTGCCCAGGGAAATAACGAGAGCATCATAGCTCAACGTAGCGCCACTGGCCAAGGTTACTTTTTTATCGTCCGGTTTGATTTCCGAAACTGTATCCACCTTCAGGATAATATCTTTGTTACGCAGCAGTTTCTCCAAAGGAAGCGCAACAGCTTTTTCGGCAATTGTACCTGCCGCCAAACGGTGCAGCTCCGTAATAATTTGGTGCGACGCAAAGCGGTTTACCACTGTAATGGTTGCTTGGCTAGCGTCCAAGTGCTGACGCGCTGTGAGAGCAGCCAGCAATCCGCCGTATCCGCCGCCCAAGATCAAAATTTGCTTCGACATGTCCATCCTCCGTTCTCGATCAGGTAATTATTTGCTTTCGCGTTGGCGCTCATTCAGAATATCCAGGAAAGCCTGGCTGAAACGCAGCGTTTTTTGTACATTTGGATCTTTAAGCATTTTGAGCAGGCCAAACAGACCTACACTGCCGTCCGTAGTTTGTACGCGGTCGTTAGCTTCAATGGCAGCAGAAGCCAAACCTTTTGCCGACTCTGTAACAGGCTTCACAAACTCTCCCATGGAGCTTTTCATATCTCCGAGAAAGACAGGGTCAGTTGCCAAACTGCGGGCTACATCATAAACGTCGGTCATCAGAGTAACCATCTCAGTCAACTTGGGCAGATTCTCTACCAGCACGGTCAGCGATTGCTGAACCTCCGGTTTCATCAATTGGTCCAGTACATCCCGAGACTCTTTGGTAGCTTCTTGTGTTACAGCCACCTCTTGTTGGTTTTCAGACATGCGTGAACTTCCTCCTTTACTGTGAAAATAGAAGTCCATTCCTTTCTCATAACCTGTATCTATAAACTCTAGCAATAAAAACGTTCAAAGAATTCGCGCCCTTAAACATGCAAGAAGCACAGCTTAAACCAGGCCTATACCCTAAAGGGCAAGACTGATCATCGCAGATGCCAATTGTATATTGCTCGGACGGTATTCTGTTGTTGTTACTGCTGCGGAATATCTCACGAAGCACTTCTCCGTGACTACAACAGGTCGAAACGGAACCCTATACCTCTATATTACACTGTTTACAACACTAACGTCGAAAAAATTTTAAATTTGCACAAATTTCTGCAAATTTTATTTGTTATTTTAGATAAAAATTAGAATAAGCTCGATTTTTGTCCAAATTTACCGTAAAAAAAGGGGGTCCTCCGAAGTATCGGAATCATCAGGAGACTCTAAATGACCAGGAGATGACAGCGGCACACCGGACTCGATGAACTCCTCTACATCACGGGCAGCTTTAACCTGATTGCACTCATTGCAGGCACATACACAATTGACTGGCGTCGTGTGCCCACCTTTAGCCCGTGGCAGTAAATGATCAATGGTATCACCATAGCCGCCGCAGAAAAAACAGGTATAACGATCACGCTTGAGCACGTATTGGCGAAATTCTTTGTTACTGTAGAGTCTGCGAACAGTGTATGGATTTACAATCACCGCCATGCGCTCTCTAACCAGAGTCATCGCCAAATCAAGCTCAATCTCCTGATGCCAGCGTCTCCCCTGATCGGTTTTGCCTCTCAGCCGAATCATGCCATTGCGATTGAGCCGCAGCGCACGGGTATCCGCAGGCTTCAGCCTGCTGAGCAGATTCCGCACCCGTTGCCGATGGCGTTCGCGCGCCTTATCTGTGACCGGCTTCCTGCGGGGTGGGTAAGGCAGCAGTTCAGGCTGTACCGATGTATCCAGACATGGGACATCCTCACCTGCCCCCGGGTTATGTCGCGCCGTGGAAGCAGCCAAGGGCTTTATTGCCTCGCCGGAAGGGGTAGAAATGGCTACACGCTCTTGTGTGGCTAAGCCCCGGCAGGAACGGCAAGGGCCACGTCGGGAGTACGGACCTGCCCGGCGACCGGTTCTGCGCTGAAACTCCGTCAGCGGCTTCAGCTCCTGACAATACGTACATTTTTTCATCAGCGGCTCGCCCGCTTCATTCCTGTTTTGCTGCGGTTCCGTCATGTTCATCCCTCCTTCCTCCGTCGCTCATATTTCATCGGTGGCCTGAAATTCGTGCCCCTGTTAAGTTAGATCCATTTTATCGTGTTCACGTTTCCTTTTCTAGCCATTGTATGGCTGCAACGATCAGGTATAACAAATTTTAATGATTTGGCATACGTTATACAGCGATGCCTATTCTTCGTTTAGCATCTATATTCACCGTCTGACGTTTAGCCCCCCTCACTTGGTGGGTAACTTGTTATATATGGAGGAGGGACGCACATGAAAAGGAACCATACGATGATGCAGTTTTTCGAGTGGAATGTCGAAGCAGACGGTTCACACTGGAAGAAACTTGCCCGCCTGGCACCGGAACTAAAGGCTAAAGGAATTGACGCGATATGGATTCCACCTGTCACCAAGGGTCAATCGCCCGAGGATACGGGATACGGCGTCTATGACCTTTACGACCTGGGCGAGTTTAATCAAAAAGGTGCGGTACGCACCAAATACGGTACCAGGGAAGACCTATTGGAGGCTGTTGCCGCCTGTGTTCGCCACGGCGTAGCCGTCTATGTCGATCTGGTCATGAACCATAAGGCCGGCGCAGATGAAACCGAAGTGTTCAAGGTCGTCGAGGTTAACCCGGATAACCGCAATGAGGTTATCTCTGAGCCCTTCGATATCGAAGGGTGGACTAAATTTACATTTCCCGGACGTCAAGGTCAGTATTCCACATTCCAATGGAATTTTGAACATTTTAACGGAACCGATTATGATGCAAGCCAGGACCGGACAGGAATTTATCGTATTTTAGGCAAAAATAAAAGCTGGAGCGAAAATGTAGATGATGAATTCGGCAATTATGATTATTTAATGTTTGCCAATATTGACTATAATCATCAGGATGTGCGCAGGGAAATGATTCGCTGGGGCAAATGGCTGGTGGATACCCTGCAATGCAACGGATTTCGTCTGGATGCGATCAAGCATATCAATCATGAATTTGTACGGGAATTCGCCACGGAAATGATCAAAAAACGTGGACAGGATTTTTATATGGTAGGCGAGTTTTGGAAACCGGATCTGAAATCATGCCAGAAATTCCTGGATACCATTGATTATAAAATCGACCTGTTCGACGTATCCCTCCACTACAAACTACATAGCGCTTCCTTGAGTGGAAAGGATTTCAATCTAAGCACCATTTTCGAGGACACGCTGGTCCATACTCACCCCCTAAACTCGGTCACTTTTGTCGATAATCATGATTCCCAGCCCCATGAAGCGCTCGAATCCTGGGTGGAGGACTGGTTCAAGCCCAGTGCCTATGCGCTCATTCTGCTTCGCAAAGACGGTTACCCCTGCGTATTCTACGGGGATTACTACGGTATTCAGGGAAAAACACCCGTGAAAGGCAAGCAGGCCGAGTTAGATCCGCTCCTGTATGCCCGATACCACAAAGCCTATGGGGAGCAAAAGGATTATTTTGACGATCCCCATACGATTGGATGGGTGCGTCAGGGTGTTCCTGAATTGAAAGGCTCCGGCTGTGCTGTAGTGATTACCAATGCAGACAAAGGGGAAAAACGAATGTTCGTAGGGAAACAGCGTGCTGGAGAGCAATGGACTGATTTGACGGGACATCACGACCACTTTATAACAATCGGGCAGGACGGCTACGGCGTATTTCCGGTTCGTGCTGGCAGCGTCTCGGTATGGGCACTTCCTGCCGAGGATGACAGCCCGGAAGCAGAAGACGATGTGGAAGCTTAACTTTATCCAACACAAAGAGGACAGGATGCGAGGAAGCGCCCTGTCCTCTTTGGTATCATCAATTACTCCGTCACCTTGCTTTGGTTGGCCACAGCCTGCTTTTTCGCCTCCACATGACTCGGATCACCCAAATAGAAGCGTCGGATCGGATCTATATGATCGTCCAGCTCATACACCAGCGGAATACCTGTCGGAATATTTAAATCCAGCAATGCGGTTTCGTCCAGATTCTCCATATACTTGATCAATGCGCGCAAAGTGTTGCCATGCGCGGAAATGATAACCCGATCCTTTTTGAGGATCAATGGCACAATCCGCTGCTTCCAAAACTCACCGACCCGGTGCACCGTATCCTCCAGACTTTCCCCCAGCGGCAGCTCCTCTGGCTTAATATGGCGATAACGCTCTTCTCTGCGTGGACTCCGCTCATCCTTCTCATCCAGCATGGGAGGTCGTACTGTCAAGCTGCGCCGCCAGATATGAACCTGTTCCTCGCCGTATTCAACGGCAGAATCCAGCTTGCTAAGCCCTTGAAGAGCGCCATAATGGCGTTCATTCAGCTTCCAGGACTTCTGCACAGGTATCCACAAATGGTCAAGTTCATCCAGGATGTGATACAACGTGCGGATGGAACGTTTTAGCACAGAGGCAAACGCCAAATCAAATGTATACCCGGCCTCCTTGAGAATACGCCCGGCCTCGATGGCTTCATGCGTTCCTTGTTCAGTTAGGTCCACGTCCGTCCAGCCTGTGAACAGGTTTTGACGGTTATACACACTTTCTCCATGTCTCACCAACACTACTTGATACATACACCCACTCCTCTCCTGTTTGTCATTATGTTTATGTTTACCCAACTTCTATGTATTTAACGTAAAATACAATTTTTAAAACGTTTCTTCTATGGTATCCGTTCTATACAATAGTTACCTAATACAACATTAACGTGGTGTCGTCTTAAACTAACAAAAAAAGCTGTCGAGACTTTCTCGACAGCCGGGACTGACCCCATAACGTGAGACAAATCAAAACACCTTCAAGAGAATCAAGCCATGTCGTAAGATATGGAGATAACCTTGGAGGTGTTTTTACGTTGGCAACGAGAGTGAGTTACCCCCTAGAAATAAAGATGCAAGCGATTGAATTGAGATTGGCAAGAGTTCCGGTAAGAGAGGTTATGGAGCAACTGGGAATACGAATAAGACACAGCTAAAAACATGGATGAGGTGGTATCGAAAAGGTGAAATGCATCAATGTACTGTACGCCATTCGCCATTAATTAAGCGAAAAACTTCAGTAGTATTCCAACATTTTTGAAGTTTTTCTTGTCCATCTTCTCCTGCTACGTAATTGTGTAAATTATAACTCAACACAGCCAAATCACCAGTTTCACTGACAGCGACATCTGAATTGAGTTATTCACTCCGAACAATATTAGGATTTATATAGCCTGACATTTTGTCACTACCGTATGTGACAGAAAAACACTTAGAATCACAGAGGAAGTTTTAACACATTAACAATAAATGAGGAGGGGAGATTTTCATTGTGTATGATAAAAATTTAACGAGGCGTGAAAGGGGAAACAGGTATGACCTATTTATGAAAAACAAACCAGTAACAAGAGTGTTTTAAGGAAAATAAGTAATTTCTAGGGTTAACATACATGTGGAAAAAAAGGAATTTACCGTTTGTTAGGACACAATAGCGTTTGTGAAAATAATAATGAGTAAAGATAATTGCAAATCCACTCTTGCCCTAAAACAGCAAATAACTACCGATACAATATGAATAGAGGAGAGGAATATCTTTATGAAAAAGCATTGTCAAATTGCATCTACAGGTTTAGTCCTTTTAATGGCTGGAAGTTCTCTGTTATACACAACACCAACCTCAATTGTAAAAGCGGAGTCCATTCAAAATGTATCTAGTCCGTTACAAACAAGCACTCAAAGTGAACGTAATTCCGTCAAAGAGGCAATGCGGGATACATTGCAACTTGGATATCCTGGGATACTTGCTAAAACTTCTGAGGGTGGAAAAACATGGAGTTATGCCGCTGGGTTAGCGGACCTGAGCACCAAGAAACCAATGAAAACAGATTTTCGCTTTCGCATTGGTAGTGTAACGAAGACGTTCATTGCAACAGTTCTACTTCAATTATCTGGAGAGAACCGTTTGAATCTAGACGACTCCATTGAAAAATGGTTGCCTGGTGTCATTCAAGGAAACGGATATGATGGTAACCAAATTACTATCCGGCAGATATTGAATCATACAAGTGGTATCGCTGACTATGTAAATTCAAAAGACTTTGATTATACGGATACAAAAAAATCGTATACGGCTGAAGAATTCGTAAAGATGGGGATTTCTCTTCCCCCAGACTTTGCCCCAGGAAAGGGTTGGTCTTATTCAAACACAGGATACGTAATACTGGGGATCCTTATTGAAAAAGTAACTGGAAACAGCTATGCGGAAGAGGTTGAAAATCGGATTATTGAACCGCTTGATTTGTCAAATACATTCCTACCTGGCAATTCAAGCGTGATTCCAGGCACCAAGCATGCCCGTGGCTATTTCCAACTAGACGGAGCAAGTGAGCTAAAAGACGTTACTTATATTAACCCAGGTAGCTCGGATGGAGATATGATTTCTACTGCTGACGATTTAAACAAATTCTTCTCTTACTTACTCAGTGGTAAATTACTGAAGGAACAGCAACTAAAACAAATGCTTACTACAGTTCCTACAGATAGAGAAGGAACCGGATATGGTCTTGGGATCTTTGAAACTAAGCTTCCAAACGGTGTCTCGATATGGGGACACAAAGGTAGAGTTCTAGGGTTTACCACTTTTGCTGGTGGCACACTTGGAGGCAAGCATACATTGGTCGTCAATTTGAACAGCTTTAAAGCTGATAGTCCTGATCCATTTAAAAATATTTTACTTGCTGAATTTAGCAAGTAGGCAAAAAGGAAAACAATGGTTTAAACTGGGCTCCTTAGAGCATGTCAAAAAAACTAACAAATAAGTATTTTAGGAGGGTATTATGAAAAAGAAAATGATTATTGCACTTGGTGTTTTTGCTATGATACTGACTAATTTTGTAGGAAGTACTTATGCAGACTCGAAAACAGGAGTTTCTGTTACAGCTCCCTACAATACAAATCAAATAACGGAATGGTTAGAAATGCATGCAAAGCCTTTAAAAACAACTAATCCAACTGCATCTTTTAATGATTTAAAACCACTTAAGAATATGGTAGGTTCAGCTTCAATTGTAGGTTTAGGTGAAGCTACGCATGGGGCTCATGAAGTTTTTACAATGAAACAACGCATTGTTAATTATTTAGTATCTGAAAAGGGATTCATCAACTTAGTTTTAGAAGAGGGATGGGACAGAGCTTTGGAGCTTGATCGATATGTTCTTACTGGTAAGGGAAACCCAAGCCAACATCTATCACCTGTATTTAACACAAAAGAAATGTTAGATCTACTTAGTTGGATTCGACAATATAATGCTAATCCAAAACATAAATCTAAAGTGCGTATCATTGGGATGGACATTCAATCAGTAAACGAGAATGTCTATAATAATATAATAGAATATATAAAAAGAAACAATTCAGATCTTGTGCCTAGAGTAGAAGAGAAGATAAAAGGTCTTATTCCTGTAACAAAGGATATGAATACTTTTGAGAGCCTTACGAAAGAAGAAAAAGAAAAGTATATTTCAGATGCTAAACAAATCAGTGCTTTATTAGAACAAAATAAAAGTTATCTAAACGGAAAATCCAAAGAGTTCGCATGGATAAAACAAAATGCTCGTATTATTGAACAGTTTACTACAATGTTAGGAGGAACATCCCCTGATAAACCATCGGATTTTTATTTGAAACATGATATTGCAATGTATGAAAATGCGAAGTGGACTGAAGAACATTTAGGGAAAACCATAGTTTGGGGACATAATGGACACGTTTCGAAAACAAATATGATTCCATTTATATACCCTAAAGTAGCTGGGCAGCATTTAGCAGAATATTATGGAAAACGGTATGTATCTATTGGAACATCTGTTTATAAAGGACAATATAATGTCTATAATAATGATGGTGAATTTGGCCCATATGGAATATTAAAATCAGATGATCCAAACAGTTATAATTACATTTTTGGACAGGTCAAAAAAGATCAATTTTTTATTGATTTACGTAAGGCGAACGGAGTGACAAAAACTTGGTTAAACGAACAACACCAAATTTTCGCTGGAATAACTAAAGAAGGCCCTGCTATACCAAAAACTGTTGATATATCATTAGGTAAAACGTTTGATATACTTGTTCAAATTCAAAAAGTCAGTCCATCTCAACTACATCAATAATTTGTAATAATGTGCGAGAAGGCTTGCTTAAGGGCACAACGATTCGTGAAAAGTTTGATTTGGTTGGAATCGGGTTATCGAACTTGGGAAACAATATCCTCAGGCCTTTCAATTTATTAAGCAGTATTCGTTCTCGCCTTATATTTACGAAGAAGTAGAGCAAGAAGTCTATACCGGCGGATGGTGTGCGCCAATGAACGAGTTATATCAAGAAGCTATCCAGGAGAAGTTATTTTTCCCGATGAATCCGAAAATGATGGTGCAGATGCATTACGGGACATTTGTTTATATGCTGAAGGCCCATCGACATGGAATCTTCGAGTTAAGCAGTGAGAGCGTTAGTGGTGCAATCCGTTTGTGTTGGAATGCTGTAACTCTTAGAGATTTAACATAGGTAGATGGACAATAGTCGCCCTCAAAGGAAGTTCGATAACAACCTTTGAGGGCGGCTTCTGTTTTATGGATGGTTTATTACAAAAAAATGGAGTTAGGTACACAACTTTATTGTCTGTAAACAAAATCCCGTTACCGTCCCAACGCATGTCCGAATCACCATGAACCATCGTTCCAAGCGTAGCAGCTTGGCTACTACTACAAATGTAAATTACGCACCAACTTATTTACATTTTATTACGTGGGGATGTGTTTTTATTTTTATCTCAAATAATCCATTTTATAGAATAATTATGATCGTTATGTGGGATTGGGAAGAGGAATATTTCTGCATAAGGAAGGAGGGGTTTCTGAGGTTCCTGACTGAACATAGTGATGTTTATTCAGATACATACGATTGTACTGATTCATTAGTTCGTCCAAAAACATAGCCTGCTCAAGTACGCAAGCATGTCCAAAATCATATTGTTCATAAAGATCATGCAATCGTTGTCTGGCACTTTCTATCTGTTGATTTAACGTTAAATTTGCATCATTGTTCATGTGCATTACCCCCTGATAAATCTCATTTTAAGAGGTAATGAACAAATACATCATGATCTTTTTTTAGCTAAAACAACAAAATAAACAAAAAAAGCCAGCCGAAGGGCTGGTCCATAGTAAGAATTAGAAATTGATTAAAATGACCCAATGTGTCCTTGAACTTGGATTGTGCTTGAGCTTGGGATTCCGGTTGGGAACTGGTAGTGCGAATACCAGTAAAAAGCTAGTTGCTACAAATAGCAAAGCCGTCTTTTCGATCATTCCTTTCCCACATGTTGTACCGAGCTAGTATTCCAGGTTCAGCATATGCTCTGAAACGCTCAAACAAACCAACACAATTAGTTATAAGAAGCGCGTGTTTAAGAGTAATAGCTTTTTCAAAAGCATCTATCAAACAATTGAAACCATATGAGTATCTGCCTTTATTCAGGTTATACTTGGCTAACTTATACCAGAATCGTACAGTTTCTTCGAGTATAACTTGCTGCTCTGTTAATGTGCTCGCATATACTTGATCTCGATAAGCTTCAATTTGGGGTTCAAATCGCTGAAGAATATGATCAATGTCGATGTCGTACCGGTTAGCTACTTCTATAACGTTTAAAAGTTCAGCAAAAATATGTTTTTTGCCTGATATATGGCCAACGTAATCCGTCAGCACGCTAATATCTCCAGACATAAACCTATTTACGTAAGTATTAATTTTGGCCCATTGCTGAAATTCACCTAGCCAATGGAGTGTATCTGGATCAGTTTCCTTAACCCAGCTTAGATCGGTATAACCACGTATATGCTCTAAAGCCTGCTCATGATCTCCATTTGCATCACAAGCATGTGCGCACATTAATTCAGCATAGGCTATGTATACAAAAAGAGGTCTGCTAAGTTTCTTATCCAGCTTAATTTTCCGCTTGGAATTATGAACCAAATCGTACTGAATTTGTCCTAACTTATACATTCGGCGTGAAAATGTATAGACCTTATCCCACATACTTAATGATCTATACACGTTGGCCAAGTCCTTGAAAGCATCCAGTTGGTCAAATTCGTCCAAACGGTCGACAAAAGGTTCAAATTTAGCAGCCGTTTGAAGATTTTGAGCCTGATCTTTCCCTATTCGGATACTAAACAACCGATACTGGCACAAAGCAAGCCGTTCTGAATGCTGCTTACTTTCACTCTCAGCCACGTTTTCATAAAGGTAAGCTGCTGTATCCCGATACCCTTTGTGGAACAAATCCTCAGCCAGTTCAAAGAGTGAATGAGTGTAGACCGGATTATCCAGAAACTTACTTACAGCACGCTGTAAGCAATCAAGTCGCCCTAACTCAACACAACGATACAAGAAAGGTTTTATTCTCCGCCAGTTAAGTGGAGTTTCTTCAACGCACTCTTCAACGAATCGCTCATAAAAATAATCCGGTGGTAAATTCATGCCCAACGTAATGCGATCCAGTTGATTAACAGATAAAGAACGATTGCCTGTGATGATGCCGCTAACTGTAACTACATTCAAATTAGTGATATGGCCAAACTGGGTCATACTTAGGCCTTTCTGTTTAAGATATCTTTCAATTTCTGCCCGAATCGTAGGTGTTATTTCCATGAATAAATCACCCTTTCAGCGTGAGCTTTGGAATGTGCAAATTTAAACAAAAAGAAGAATTGGAAAACTCGTAATATAATGAAATATTTGTATGTTTTCAATATACCATCTATTTGCACAACAATAAATACCCCTTTTTGGAGAAGATTGGATTGTGTATGCAAAAAAATCACAGGTGACAGTTCAGAGCATTTAGTGGGTTCCTATCATCTGATAAGGAGGACATCAATTGAAAAGAACAGGTATGACACGTTCCCTGGATACGTTAGGCCGGATTGTTATTCCCATGGAAATCCGAAACAGCATGGGGATTAAGATTGGCGAGCCTTTAGAATTTTTTATGAACGTTGAAAAAGGTTTTATGGGCATAGGAAAGTATAGTAGCGGGGTTTCCTGTAATTTGTGCAATTCATTTCAGGATTTAACCTATTTCAATAGCTTACTTTTATGTAAGCAATGTATACTCGACCTGAAGGGAAATGTAGGTGTTAGTCCCATTCCTGCCCCTGTTGTTAAGCAGCCTATGTACAAAGAAAAAAAAGTAAATCGGTCGACACAAGAACTGGTTGAAAGCCTGAGAAGACTTGTCCGCGAGCATCCAGCAGCCAAGCAGAATGAATACGCGAAAAGGCTTGGCGTGTCACAAGGCCGTATTTCCCAGCTTAAAAAGTTATTATAGCGTGCGATGACGTTATCTTCATGATTATACTTATGGAGGTGTCAGTGATGGGGAATTGTTTTAAAACAGAGGAAGAAATTTATTTGTTGTCTGAACACGTACATCCCTTGGATAAGGGTTTTGAACTATTTCATCTAAATTATAGACAAAATGATTGGGCAGAAGCGGATCGCGTCGCTGATTACATTTTAAGTATGGCCGAACGCAGTTATAACAGCAGACAAAAATGGGGTGACGTTGTTCCTCTAAATCAGATGCTAAAGCATCCACTTATATTTTGAGGAAACATTGCCCGGATTCATCACAATTTTTGAGGCAGCAAACATAAATGAATGGAATATAGACGAGTATTATTATAATATTCCCGATCAGCTAGCTATCTATAACATAAATCAGCAGCGGTATGATATCGCCATAGTAACAGCAAAGCCGCTTGCATCAGCAGGTGGTCCTCAGGCTGTCGAGATTTTCTCGGCAGCCTGAGGACGGCATTCAGCCGTCCTCTTTTCCTTATCCTGCACCTATCTGCACATTAAAGTGAAACTATTAATGAATCGCAGGCACTTAGTCCCTCTTGCTGAATTTGGCCAACAGATCCAAAATCCGCACATACAGCCACACTAAAGTCACCAGCAGTCCAAAAGCTCCGTACCATTCCATATATTTGGGTGCGCCTTGATCAGCTTGTTCCTCAATAAAATTAAAATCCACCAGTAGATTCAAAGCCGCAATAATCACGATAAATAAGCTGATGCCGATGCCAAGCCAGCCCGATTCATGGATATACGGAACATTCATACCGAAAAAGTTCAAGATGAAATCGACCAGCGTGACCAGAGCAATCGCCAGCGTACACAGAACTACGAATGAGATAAAGCCTCGTGTCACCTTGATGATTCGCTGTGTGTACATAAAGAGCATCAAGAACAGGATACCCACGGTCAGCAAAATAGCATTGGCTACAATGCCGGGATATTCATACTCCATAAAAGCTGAGATACCGCCCAAGGCAAAACCACTCAGAATCGCATATACAGGCGAAAGGAGCGGCGCAGTTTTGGGAAAAAAGGAGATCGCAAGGGCTACGCCAACCATGCCAAGCGCGCCTGCGGTCAGCAAGGATAGCACCTCTACAGTTCCTTGGTAGGTCATGTACCAGGTAATACTGCCAGAGACGATGAGCAGAACCAGCAGCAGTAACGTTTTGTTCACCGTTCCTCCAATGGTCATGCGCTGTTCGCTAGCTTTTCTTTCATCTTCACGTAAAAAGATATCATCTCGTAAAACCGGATTGCTAAAGCTCATACAGGGTGCTCCTTTTCGATGTGTTATTTTCTATGCCTGACCTATAGTTTCTCTATGCTGTATATGTATATATCGGTACAAGCTCAAAAAAGTTTCAGAAAATTTCCAAACAAACAAAAAACTCTAGCTCGCCTTGTGGCAAAGCTAGAGTTAGAGGATCAGTCGTTACAGATTAAAAATCAGCTGTAGCAATTTGGATGGTGCCCGTAACAGCTCCGGCTGCAGTAGCCTGGAGAGCGGCTACCAGCAGCAAAGCAACTTCCAGCGTAAGACTGTTGGCTGCCGGAATAACATAAGTGATCACAGGTGCATTGACACGGGTAACGACAAGATTGACCGGATTGGCCCCCGTATTATTCACGGTAATTGTAGCATTACTGCCGCCATTCAAGTTTTCAAAAAAGGATTTACCCACACCCGCAGCGAGATTGTAGAATTGCGAAGGTAAAAGAATCGCCATAGTTTTCACCTCCCCTATATTTGATAGTGTATTCTATGCTTCCAATCTATGATTGCAACGTTAATTGACTCAGGAATAAGACACATTTTAAAAGAGTTATAGATTAACGTACCTTAACATACACGAAAGAGGGGCTGCCCTCTCAGATTCTTGGCAGAACCTGCGGACAACCCCTTTTTAAACAATGATAACCTCACTTACAGCGACAATACTCCTATTTTACGAGAATGCTCAATTCCTGCGGATTAAAGCGGGAAAGGGCGGAGACCTTCACGCGGATATTGCCAGCCTCACCCTGGGTGCGAATCCAGAACGCAATACGTCCACCGATTAGCGATAAACTGGCTGGACCAATCAATTCTCCCACTCCCTCGACCTCCACCGAAACGGGATCAGCATAGAACGGCAAGACATTGCCGTATTCGTCCAAGGCGTCCACCACAACTCTCGTCACGTCCCAGTCGCCCGCCTCCAGCAGGGTATCGTCTGCGGTTACCCGCAGCTCGGTCGGCACCGGATTACGAGAGTAGCGTCTGCGAATCACTTCTTGGCCTTCCACATACCCGATAAACACCGCATCTTCCCACTTCATACCCCAGTGGCCTGTCAACTCGTCGATAACGACGGGAGGATGCGGGAGTGCCGGGTACTTCTCTTGGTTCGGACGATAAACCCCCTTGCGCTCATCACCGTAAATAAACTCCACCTCATCGCAATTGGTGAACACAACCAAGGGCACGACGCCTCCGATATTTCGCTCACCACGGGACCAATAAGTGACTGGTTCCATCACAATTTCCTGTTCGACACGCTTCTGGCTGCGGTACACATTCGCCGCAAATTTAGGCAGACGGAACATATCCATGACGCCGTGGTAGCAAATCTTATCACCGGAACCAAAGTCGGCATGTGTATTATAGTCAAAAGCACACCAGCCAATCGCTCCGGCAATGCCCTCATCGGCATAGGAAGCATTCTGCACCCGCGTATGGCGCAGCGCATGCTCCATCACCCGTTCCTCCTGATCAAAACGTTTGGTCGGATACATATGCCCGTTATATTCTGTCACCAGATAAGGGACGGGATGATCCAGCTTTGTAACAAAAGACGGCTGGCGCAAGCCAGTTGTTTCGCCATCTACGCCCTCTGTATCGTCATACGTATCGTAATTGCGAATTTCCTTCGCCAAATATTTCATATGCCCACCGTCATGGACAAAATCGTTCATCGTATATACATCTTCCAGCAGCTCGCTGCCTGCAATATAGCGCACACCGCCCGTAGCTCGGGTCGGATCAAGCTTGTGTGCAAGCTCGTTAGTACGCGCGTACAGATCATGGTCATCCTGCGATTCATTAATCCGTACACCCCAGATCACGATGGATGGATGATTACGATCACGGATAATCATGTCCTCTACGTCCTTTACCGCCTGTTCTTTCCACGCTTCACCACCAATATGCTGCCAGCCCGGAATCTCCTCAAAAACGAGCAATCCAATCTCATCACAACGATCCAGAAAATGACGGGACTGCGGGTAATGCGATGTCCGTACCATGTTCAGTCCCAATTCCTCTTTGAGTACATCGGCATCGCGACGCTGCGCTCTTTTGGGCATTGCATAACCAATATATGGGTAAGACTGATGGCGATTCAAGCCGAGCAGCTTGATCTTCCGCCCGTTCAGGTAAAATCCATCCGGCTGGAATTCAGCCTCCCGAAACCCGAAGCGCACGATTAGCTGATCCAATGCTTCCCCGTTACGCAGCAGCGTCAGCTCTGCTTCGTACAGCTTGGGATCGTCCAGCTCCCACAGCTGTATGCCGTTTAGCTCTTTCAGTTCCAGTGTCATATCGCCCGCAGTCACTGCTGTCGGGCCAGTCTCCGCCTTCAAGCTGTCTCCATCCAGCAGCCGTAAGGCGACCGTCAGATCGTCCTGCTTAGCATCCATTCCCTCCAGCCCGACAGCTACACGTACCCCTTTGCTTGCCGCCAACGCCTCTGGTGTCTGGACGAATACCGCTCCGAAATGTACAGACTCGACGACTCGTAGCTGCACCTCCCGGTAAATGCCACCGTAGGTCAGGTAGTCGATAACTGCCCCAAAGGGAGGAATGTCGTCCCGTTCCGTAGAATCGGCGACAACGGTGAGCATATTGGAACCGCCGTATTCAGCAAGCTCGGTCAATTCAATGCTGAACGGTGTATAGCCGCCTTTATGCTCACCCGCTTTTACTCCGTTCAAATATACCTGTGCATAGGACATAACCCCTTCAAAATCGACATACAACCGCTTACCCTTGGCATCTGCCGGAATATCCAGTTTCCTTTTATACGTAGAAATAAACTGAAACGCCTTGTCGTCAAAATAGTTATACGGCAGCTCCACATTGGTGTGCGGAAGCAGAACGGGTTCATACCGATTCACATCAATACCTGAATTCACTTCGCTCTCAACATACTCGGGACGATAGAACCACTGGTCATTCAACGGCAAAATGGTACGCATGGGCAGTCACCTCAACCTTTTATTTTTCACTCTTATACCATAGTAAAATATAAAAGTAAAAATAACGAGTAAAACTTAGTAAAATAATTATATTTTTAATGTAAGCACTTACAAGTTAATTGTCAATTCCATTTTTGTATTCGCCCATAGCACAAACAGCCCCGGTACACCGGAGCTGCTTAAATTCATTTGTTATTTCTAATTTGAATGAGTATACAGCGGTGCACTGCTGTTGCGAATCATCAGCTCAGTCGGAATAGTGACTTTGCGTCCTACCTCGTTCGGACCGTTACGCACCGTATGCAGCAAAAGCTGAACGCCCGTCTCCCCCATCAGTTCGGGATACGTTTTGACCGTTGTTAGGGATGGCGTCAAATATTCAGCTGTCGGAATATCATTGAAACCAACAATTGAGATACGTTCCGGGACAGCAATGTGATGCTGCTCCAGCGCCTTCAATGCTCCAATAGCCACTGAATCGCTTGCTATGAAGAAGGCCGTAGGCAAACGTTCCGGACCTGCCAGGATCGCGGCTTCCATCGCGAGAAAACCGTCCGCCGCTGTTCCTCTGCACTCATGCACATCATCCGATGTGCATAATCCGTGCTGCTCCTTGTACTGCAAAAAGGTCTCATAGCGGGCATCCAGCTCGGCCCGTTCTGAATCATGAGCTTGCTCGTCCTGTCCCATGCCCACATATCCGATATGGCGATGACCCGCGTCCATCAAATAATCGAGCGCGTCAGCCGCAGCGCGCGCGAGGTCAATGACTACATAGTCTGCGCCCGTGCGCTCCACCGGGTGATCCAGAAAGACACAAGGAATAGGCAGCTCCAGCATGTGTTCTATCTCTTTGCTGCTAAAATGCCCCAGCACGATGAGTCCGTGCAGCCCTTCAGACAACGTCTTCAGGGCGGCCAAATCTTCCCGTCTGAAAATACGCTCCAGCTGCGCCCCGCTTTGGCGGCATTCTTTCTCCACGCCAAACCGGATAGACAGATAATAAGGGTCCTCCAATTCATGGTACGCACTCAACCAGTGTACCATCCCCAGTCGGATCGGCCCCTCCGCCTTTTTGCGGGGCTGACGGCCGATACCGCCATTTTTACGTTTAACAGTCGTGTATTTCATCCGTTCGGCAACCTCAAAAATTCTACGCCGTGTTTCCTCTGACACTGACAGTGTTTCATCATAATTCAATACTCGGGAGACCGTTGAAATAGAGACCTCCGCCTCCTGAGCGATATCTTTTAACGTAGGCATTGCAGACTCCTTTAATCGTTTTACTTCATTTTTACTTTCTTTTACTGTTATCTTACTCGCCGCACCCGTGCAACACAACCCGTCATCTGAGAACCCAATCCATTTTTTTCATATATAAGCCCAATCATGATAAAATACATATCATTAGAGTTTTAGAAAATTCCCATTATATCAGTAATGATACCAAGGAGGATATACACATGAAACAGGAACTGATCGACCGCCTGACCACTTATGTTCAGGTAGATACCCAATCCGACGAAAGCAGCCACACCTGCCCCACCACGCCAGGACAGCTCACATTGGGCAATCTCCTGGTGGGTGAATTGAAAGCCATCGGTATGACGGACGTAACCATTGATGATAACGGTTATGTGATGGCAACCCTTCCTTCCAATACGGATAAAGAAGTTCCCGTCATTGGCTTTCTCGCGCACCTGGATACGGCAACCGAGCTGACTGGCGCAGGGGTAAAGCCGCAACTGACGGAAAATTATGACGGAGGAGATATCACGCTGAATGCGTCGCTTGGTGTGGTTCTTTCTCCGCGTGAGTTTCCCGAATTGGCGCAATATAAAGGCCACACATTGATTACCACAGACGGTACCACCCTGCTTGGCGCAGACAACAAAGCCGGGATCGCAGAAATCATGACAGCGGTACACTACCTGATAGATCACCCAGAAATCAAGCATGGCAAGATCCGCGTTGCCTTTACACCGGACGAGGAGATTGGAAGAGGACCGCAACGCTTTGATGTAGCTGCTTTTGGCGCTAAATATGCTTATACCGTGGATGGCGGCCCCCTTGGAGAACTGGAGTATGAAAGCTTCAACGCGGCAGCCGCCCATATTACCATCCACGGGGTGAGTGTCCATCCCGGTACGGCTAAAAACAAAATGGTCCATGCTGCCAAAATCGCCATGGAACTGCATAGCCGTCTGCCTGCGGACGAAGCCCCGGAATATACGGACGGCTACGATGGATTCTACCATCTACTGGAAACCACAGGCACGGCAGAACAGGCAAAACTACACTATATTATCCGTGATTTTGATCGTAAGAGCTTTGAGAACCGGAAGGCTTATGTAACGAACGTGGTGAAAGAGCTGCAAGCCGCTTACGGAGAAAATCGCATCACACTGGAGCTGAGAGATCAGTATTACAACATGAAGGAGAAAATCGAGCCGGTCAAACATATCGTGGACATTGCTTATGAAGCGATGAAGAAGCTGAATATTGAGCCTATCATTAAGCCAATCCGTGGTGGTACAGACGGTTCACAGCTGTCCTATATGGGACTGCCTACACCGAATATTTTTACGGGTGGAGAGAACTATCACGGTAAATTTGAATATGTATCCGTGGACAACATGGTGCTTGCAAGCAAGGTTATTGTTGAAATCGTTCAATTATTCGAACAGCGCGGCAAGTGAAACAATGCAGCAGCTGGCCAATAATCTGACATCCTACATCGTAAAATAAGTAATCGGTATAAAAAAGGGAGCCACTGATCGCAATATGCGCAAAAGTGTGCTCCCTTTATTTACATAAGCCCTGCTGGACCTTATCATGGAAATCCAAAGCTCACACCTAATGAGAAAAGACACATGATTTGAAGGAAATAGGTGGGTTAACCCTTTAACTGCATCTGCCACCGGAAGAGCAATACTTAGAAATGCCAAGACCATAGTTACCGGGATTAATGCCTTTTTCATGAGGAAGCCCCCTTAAACGGGTTGACCAACTTTAAATAATATACGCGGTTCCCTCTATCTTCATAACCTTCGTACTTCCTCGTCATTATTGTGAAGCAATTGAACATATTCGGGCAGAAGCTCTACGAATAGTCGGTTTCCTGCTGTGAAATCCGCCAAGAAGATGAGAGATATAGCCCCCTCCTCACGAGTGGTTTTTTTAGAAGCTACAGTATCGTCTGGGTAACTACGTTACGAATTAGTGCGTACTTTTCAAGCAGATACCCGAGCCTTACAATCAAACCTGTGCATGGAGTCCATGAATAGATAACACTTAACAGAACATGTACTCGTTAATCAAATACAAATTCACCAAAGGAGTGAAGTTAATAACATGGAGCTTCAATTAGCTTTAGACTTAGTAGATATCCCGCAAGGTATTGCATTGGTAAAAGAAGTAGAATCGTATATTGATATCGTTGAAATCGGTACGCCGATTGTCATCAATGAAGGACTTCATGCGGTAAAAGCAATGAAAGAAGCATTCCCGAATCTGAAGGTACTTGCTGACCTCAAGGTTATGGATGCAGGCGGTTATGAGGTGCAAAAAGCATCCGAAGCCGGGGCTGATATCGTTACAATTCTGGCTGTAGCTGAAGATGCAACGATCAAAGGCGCAGTTGAAGAGGCTAAAAAACAGGGCGGCAAAAAAATCCTGGTGGACATGATTGGGGTTAAAAACCTGGAGCAACGTGCCAAAGAAATCGACGCGCTCGGCGTAGACTATATTTGTGTGCATACAGGCTACGATCTGCAAGCGGAAGGACAAAGCCCGTTCGAAGCACTGCAAACCGTTAAAAAAGTCGTAAAAAACTCCAAAACAGCCGTGGCTGGCGGCATTAAGCTAAGCACATTGGCTGAGGTTGTGAAGGCTCAACCGGATCTGGTTATTGTCGGCGGTGGGATCACTGGCGAGGACGACAAGAAGACTGTGGCTTCTCAAATGCAACAGCTTATCAAACAAGGTTAATTCCAATGGAAACCTCTCAATATTTATCCCAGGTGCTCAAGGAGCTGCAACTGGTTCCACAATTGATCAGTAATGCGGAATCGGAACGGCTGATTCACTCCATCACTGCTGCGAACAAGGTGTTCGTAGCCGGGGCGGGCCGTTCAGGATTCATGATCCGTTCGCTGGCAATGCGGCTGATGCATATGGGAATTCAAGCATACGTGGTTGGAGAAACCGTAACTCCCGGCCTGGGTAAAGGTGATTTGCTGCTGATAGGCTCAGGCTCCGGTGAAACCAAAAGCCTGACCTCCATGGCGGAAAAAGCCAAGAAGCTCGGGGCCTCCCTGGCGCTTCTAACCACTTCGCCAGCGTCCACCATTGGCAAGCTGGCTGACATCATCGTCAAGCTGCCTGGCGCCCCCAAGGACCCGGCCAACAAGGATTACCAGACGATTCAGCCTATGGGCTCATTGTTTGAGCAAACCCTGCTGCTGTATGGCGACGCGTTGGTACTCAAAACGATGGAGCTGCGCAAGCTGACTTCCGAGTCGATGTTTGGTCAGCACGCCAATTTGGAATAGAGCGCTATACCTCTGCAATAACAAGGCAGGCTGCCTTTTACATGTCAAAACATGTGAAGGACAGCCTGCTTTTCTGCTTCATAAGAGAAATACTCATAACAGGCCGGGGTTTATGGTTATCAAGACTTAATTTTGAATAGCCCAGTAAGATAGGGGCATGAATCACAAAGAACATATATTCATAGAAAGAATGCCAGCACAGAAATAAGGATGGCTGAACCATCCTCGGTATATTCCAGATATCAAACAGAAAATAAACTCCTAGACTGTCACTGTCTCATTTAACTAACGTTTCCCGTTACTTGAATAAATCGTTTCTGAATCTGAGTATCGTCTGTTTGGAAGAATCCCCACAGAAAAAGCGCCGGCTCACGATATTATCATGAAACCGACGCTTATTCGATCGATTCCACATATACGTTCAAATGGAGTCTATGTTAGGAAGCCCCGTTAATTGATGATATGGAGCTGCTTTAACAACCGTTCCAAGAGCACCACTGCTGCTGACGTATAGTGAGGCCGCTCTATAACTCCAGATCGAACTCTCGTTGAATTTGAATACGCCCAGCTTCTGTAATTAGAATAGAGCGCCTCGCAGGTCCCCTGGAGATAAAACCCAGTTCAATAAGACGGCGAGTGATGCCAACCGCGATAGGACCTCCAATATGGTAGTGCCGTTCAGTCCAGTCGATGTGGCGAGGAATTGAGCATGCAAGCCTGTTTAAACCGTCTATTTTCACTCCGAACTCTATGAGCCACTTTTCTCCTAATGCAGTAAGTCGGTACTTTTCATCCGATTCCTGAATGTACTCCTTCTTCAATAATGCATTGGTAATCGCTACCCCAAGCTCGCCGGCCAAATGCTCATAACATGTCCTGGCAAAACGGAGCGCCTTTGCTTGATCAGATTCACGCAAGGATCGAGTAGGAGCAGGAGTCGTGAGAGAGGCCATTTCCTCCATAACTTCCGCCACTTTCGAACTTGCCAGTCGATAATAACGATGCCGCCCTTGCGGCTCCATAACTATAAGCCCTCCTTTGACCAACTTGGTGAGGTGAGCGCTAGCCGTTTGTGGCGACACTTCGGCAATATAGGCCAGTTCGCCTGCGGTTAGTGGCCGCCCATCGACAAGAGAAGCCAGGATCGTAGTACGTGTCGGGTCGCCAAAGAGAGCTGCGATAGAAGCTATATTTTTGTACATATTCATATTTCGATGATACATGAAATAATGGCATGCTACAATCTCATAAAATAAAAAAGAAAGTTGGGGAAGTGAATATGCAAGGATTGACAGCAGTCAACCAACAACATACAACCGCTCGCTACTGGGCAATTATTGTTACGGCTGGGGTTGGTTTTTTTCTATCTACACTGGATACGGGCATTATGAACGTGGCGTTGCCAACACTTGGACAGACTTTTCACATCAATGTTAATGTCGTTGCTTGGACGGTGACTCTGTATCTACTTTCACTTAGTTCCACAATAATCGTTTTCGGCCGTATTAGCGACCGGGTCGGTCGAATGAAGGTTTATTCAATGGGTTTGGCCGTATTTGCTATCGCATCCATTCTGTGCGGAAGTGCACTTTCCGTTCCTCAACTGATATTGTTTAGGGGGCTGCAGGGAATTGGAGCTGCGATGCTCCAAGCAACATCAGCGGCTATTATCACCACTTGCATTCCAAAAGAAAGGCAAGGGGCTGCTTTAGGGACCTTGGGAATGATACTTGGACTTGGCAATGTATTGGGACCAAGCGCTGGAGGACTGCTTCTCTCATTCGTAGGATGGCGTTGGATTTTTTGGATAAACATCCCTATTTGTGCAATGGGACTGTGGGGGTGCTATAGGATTATAAGGGTGACAAAAGAGGAAGTTAGTCGAGTTCCTCTCAACTTAGTGGGCAACTTTCTTCTGGGTATTGCTATATTTAGTCTTCTCTACGGACTTTCGGCAGATTCATTACCCGGATTTCCAGGGATGCTTCCATACTGCTTCTTTACGTTAGCTTTAATCGGCTACATCATGTGGGATACTCGAGTAACGAACCCGATAGTTCCATTGTCACTATTCCGCAGCGGTGCTTTTGTTGTCCCGATACTGTCCCAAGTTGTCCTGGGCTTCGCCACTGCAATTGCTTTTATCGTACCGGCATACTATCTTGAAGGGGTAACCCACCTTATGCCATGGCAGGTCGGATTAGTGAATTTAGCAGCCCCGTTAGGTCTCGTTATGCTGTCCGGGCTTTCGGGAAAGCTTGTCGGTTCCTACGGCATAATTCCGTCAACGTTATCAGGACTGGGGATCATGTGTATTGCTCTTTTTACGTTAAGTACAATGCAGCTCGACTGGCATAGCATTACATTTGGTGCTTTATTGCTGTTCTACGGTTTTGGCGCAGGTTTATTTATTCCCGCTAATCTAGCGGCTATTATGGGTTCGGTAGGCCTTGAATTACAGGGAACAATCGGATCTGTTCAGCGAATGGTGCATAATATTGGGCTCGCCGTGGGCACTTCAACGGCCGCCTTAATGATTCGGCTTAACTCAAACTCAGGGCTATTGGCTTTTCGTGAACTTTGGATTTTGGCAGCTTGTACAGTACTGCTTGCTTTACTCGCTATGGCCTCATTGCACTTGTTCCACTGGTACTGTTCCAGAAAAATATAGTTTCACATGTTAGGTGAAAATAAAGTCTTAGACTGCCGCTGTTAATTGATAACTGCCCTTTAGTTGAACCTGCAACAACAATTTAACGTTTACCCTTCAAGTATTTAAAATACTTATAGAGTCCATAAACAAATACAACTGCTACAATGAGAGGTGTGAACTCTGGAATCATTATCGAAGCCATAAGAACATCAGAATAAAGTAACAAGTCAATTACACCGAATACGAAAATGGAAAGTATTATAGTTTGAAATTTATTATAGAAAATAAAAGAGCCAGTGTATGCTTTTCTAAATAATCCTATTTAAAGCCTCCCTCTTGTAATTGATTAACATTACGGTATGGAAACAATAAAAGTTCCATTTGTTATCCAGCCCTTTGGTCATACCCCTGTCAAGTAGACAGATCTAAAAAGACATCTTTAAGCAGCAACCGTTTCTCGGTATTCAATCGGGGAACGGTTGTTTAATTTTTTTTGAAATCTATTTTCATTATAAAATGAAATGTACTCCCGTACGTGTTGCTCTACCTCCGCTAGGGTTCCGGGTTTCGTTAAATAAATCTTCTCTGTTTTAAGATGAGAAAAGAAGGATTCTATACAGGCATTGTCTAGGCAATTTCCACGCCTTGAATGGCTTGGAGGTATACTGAAACCCCTGGTCTGAATGGAGAATGACACCCTCCATGTTCACATTCTTACTTAGAACGTCTAGCGTCTCGCTAACTAGAGCAAGGTCATTTCGCTCCGAAAGACACCAAGCCACGATTTCATTGTTAAACAGATCTTGAATGACAGAGAGATATACAAACCGCTCTCCAGCTCGTATGTATGTAATATCGGTAACCAGCTTGGATAAAGGAGCATCTGCCTGAAATTGTCGATCTAATCGGTTGGCATTTACCACAGATGCCTGTTTGCCGAAAAAGCGCCGCTTCTTTCGAATGACGGAACGGATCCCCAATTTCTTCATTAGGCGGTACACCTTTTTGTGATTGACCAAGATACCTTCTCTACGTAAAGCAACGGTCATACGCAGATAACCAAAATAGGGATGAATCCGGTGGATCGACAACATATGCGATTCCAGGAGCTCTTCCTCTTGTTTACGCTGCTGGGTTGTTTGCTGAGTCTTTCTCCATTTATAATATCCTGCCCGAGAAACATGGGCTAATTCAAGTAACCATTTCACCGAATATCGTGTTCGCATTCCCTCAATAATTTCAAACCTTGCTTCTTTCCTCGTCACTCCTTGTGTAGATTTGGATACTGCTTTTTTAAATATTCAATCTCCGCCCGTAGATACGCCATCTCTTCTTCCATACTGGAAAATTTCGTTTTGGGTCGTCCCTGCCTTGTGGTCGTTGGCTGGAGCTTCTCCCCCGCTCGATATTTCATCACCCAGCTTTGCACTTGGGATTTACTACGAATGTCCAATTGTTTCGCCACTTCACGAATACTCATATGTTCTTCGTTCACCAACCGGACTGCCTCCATCTTTACATCTAAGGATTATTGCCGGAATGATTGTCCCTTTTTAGCCATGAAAAATCCCCTCCGTTCAACAAGATTAAGTCCATCTTACCAGATGTCTTTTTTCTCTTGTCTACTAGAAGGGGATAATACCACTTTGAAGACTTTTTCCACGCATAACTGCCCGTTAGCTTAATGAAGAAACGTCAGTCTATCCTGAAAATATCGCTCCGTAGAACACCTAAAAAAGGCAACAAGAAAGCGACCCTCCGGCAAACAAAAAAATAGCCAGGGGCATTAGTAATGTATGGTTTGCATAACGATCAGGAAGCTGCCGTATTCACAGTAATTGATACACCTAATGACTCCAGTTTCTTAATGGAATGCTTGATGATCACATCCCGTTTTCGTTTCTCGTAGTAGGTTGGACCTAGCTCGATGTAGGGTTGTTTCCGCTTAAGAATATAGTAAACCATAGATAATATACTGTGTGCTACTGCAACCGTCGCTCGGTTAGCTCCCCGACGCGCGGAAATCCGATGATACTGGCTGGATAAATACGTTTCTTTTGTTCTAGCCGCAGCCTTCGCAGCTTCTACAAGCGTACTTCGGAGTTTCTTATTTCCTTTTCGCGTCTTGCCGGACAATCGTTTTCCGGCGCTTTCATTCTGACCCGGACACAGCCCTGCCCAAGAACATAAATGGGCGGCGGAAGGATACTGATTCATATTAGAGCCAATTTCGGCTAGAATAGTCTCTGCTGTTCTTCGTGCCACACCTGGGATGGTGTCAAGCAGTTCCAAGTCTTCATCAAAAGGGAGCATGCGCTTTTTAATTTCCTCATCCAACCTGCCAATCTCTTCGTCCAAATAATCGACGTGACGGAGCTGAGCTCCCAGCATCAGTTTCTGATGAGGGCCCATTAAGCCGTTCAATGCTCGCTTCAAATCCGCTTTTTTGCTTTTCAACTTTCGTTTTGCCAGATCAGATAAAGCTTCAGGATCGGTTTCGCCAGCAATCATCGCCTCAATCATTGCACGTCCTGATTTCCCAAGCACATTGCTGGCAACCGAGGAAAGCTTGATGTTTGCTCCTTCCAGTACCTTTTGAATGCGGCTGACTTCCCGAGCTCGCTCTTCGATGAGACTACGGCGGTAGCGAATCAATTCCCTCAGCTCTCTTTGCTCGCGATTTGGGATAAAGCTACCCTTCAATAGACCATGCCGGAGCAATCCAGCAATCCATTCCGCGTCTTTGACGTCAGTCTTGCGTCCCGGAACATTCTTGATGTGCTGGGCATTCACAACAAGAGTCTCAATCTCCTCAAGCTCCAACAGGTTGTAGATTGGTTTCCAATATGCTCCAGTGCTTTCCATCGCTACATGAGTGCATTCCTTGACTTTGAGCCAATCTACAAGCAAAATTAAATCGTCGGTCATCGTGCCAAACGTACGGATTTCTTTACCTTCAGGCGTGATGGTGCAGGCAACGATGTTCTTTTTATGAACGTCAAGTCCGCACACATGACTGTAAACAACGTCCATTCGTAGCCTTCTCCTTACGGCAGCAAGATTGAAGGGGCTGGTGCAACAACCACATATGGTTATTCTATCCTGCGTGCTTCCAAATTCGGAGCAACAATCTGTGGTGCACCTGGTCGTTAGGGTCAGTCTAATACTCGGGCTCGAAGCACCATTGACTGCCGACCTGCCTTCGCCAGCCGTAAGTAAATTATATCGCATGCCTACCATTTTCATCATCTGTTGGTGCTGCGTTAGCGGCATGGGCGTCTAATACTTTTATTTCCCAGTCTAGAACTTTATTTTCTTCATATAAACATCATTTTCATTTGTGCTGCATTCATTAACGTACCGAAAAGATGCTATTTTACTGAATTCTTCTCTTTAGCCTACGAACTCTGCGTTTTGTTGGCGGAACCTCTCTAACCTTAGAGCCAGTACGCCCCTACTGGGACGCTGTGCTCACGGTCTTCTTATGTTGTAATACGATTCCAGCATTCCGACTTTAAGGAACCGTGGCGCATCCTTCTCTCGGCATTCGCATATTACGAGATAATACATCCATATCCTCTTCAAACAAAACAAGGAAAGAAAATCAAGCATAGCTTGTATAATTTTACTTGGGCTCAACTTCAGAAGATAATCGTATTGATAACACCTCGCTCAAGAGGAGGTGTTTAAAATCTTGGCCAAGATTCTGGAGAGTTAGAATACCGCTTATTGGATCACATTTTATCAAATACCCTGTGATACGATGAATTGCTTTCTGCCGATAATAGGTAATCTCTACGGCACAACGCTCATTTAAATATTGAAGCACCGCATAATTTAGTTCTTCTAATTCATCAGAGCTTAATGCAGGCTGGGGAACATCGTTTTGGGATAAATAAAATTCATTAATGCGTTTGCGATGCTCTGGTAATATGAAAGCACTGTTCCATTTCTTTCGTTCATCACGCCTTGATCCCGGATAATTTTCCATGGTGCACATCCTGTCTTAGTTGATTTTTAAAATGATCACAAGTTTTCATAGCTGTCACTTAAGTTGCTCAACGCCCGCCATTGCGGCTATCAGCGGGCGCTAGACCTCGTAAACGTCCAATTTCTGTGCGTAACTCAGAATGTCCATAAAGGAATGACTTAGAAACACCTGAGTGATTTGAAACTGAACTAAAATTAACCTGAACACCTTCTGCTTGCAGTGATCTTACAGCAGCCCACCCACGAGCTATAGCAAGTTCTCTTTTTTGTATTGCATTATTTTTAACCCGGATACATCCGGATGTTTATTGGCCATGACGTTCACTCCCGACATATTCCCGCTTATCTTTTTCTATCCCCATAATCGGCTTGTCAGCCAAAAGTGAATCCCTGATCTCCTTATAACGCTTTATTTTAAGCTGTACCAGCTCTATGGAGCGTGTTCTACCTTTAGCCATATATACAGCTACGTCGCTCTCCAATTGATCAATCTGACTCGTGTAATAGTCCAAGAATGTAGTATCCACATGGAAGCTCCGACAATTATTTTTAATACAGGGTGGTTCCAAAGTCTGTTCTAGAAAATCACAGTGTAACTTGGGGCTTTTAATGCAAAATCCATGATCCATCCGGACGGAATCCAAATGATGTCGTATCCAATCTAGCTCAAGCCCGTTTTCCTCGGCTTGTACTGAAATATCTACCATGACGGGTTTGCCGGTTACATTCAGGCGGATAGAGGTATGAGCTTTTTCCCACTCTTTACGAAGGGTATCATCCAGAATACGAGCATACGTAAGAGTCATTTCTGGACTCGTTTGAGCCATGAGCTTTTGAACGTGTAGAATTTGCATTCCGTTGTTGATCAAATTCACTCCATAACGATGCCTGAAAGCATGGTTTCTAAAATTGTATATGTTCCCGGCAGTATCACGAAGGTCAAGTTTCTCTGCTAGACGGTCAAGAGCTGTACTAACCGTTTTCTGAGACATTGCTTTACCAGACGCTTTGCCAATGACATGGGGAAATAGAAAACGATATGGGTTATAGATTTCTTCAGTCTGAAGGTATTCCTGCTGGAGTTTTACGACTGATACAATTTCTTCGGATATGGGAACCAGGTGATCTATATGATTGACCTTACGCTGGTCACCTTTAAGCCACCAACCATTAGATTTGTATACCAGGCAATCCACATCTAATTGACATACATCGGACACTCGGAAACCGCTGGCTTCCATTACAAGTACCAATCGAGCTAAAGATGAATGGAGCAGATGCAGATTATTCTGTACCTGCTCCCATATATGGTCAGGTATGTGCTTGATGTGATCATAATAATTCTTTCTTTCCCTTCTTGGCATATCTTCTTTCACTATTAATAGGTGAACAGGCTCCGTAGGAGCTTCATTCCATCCATAAATCTGAGCATATTCCAATATCCTTCTAGCATTTGCTATACACTCGCTAACATGCCGGCTGCTGGGCGTTCTAATTTTGATATGATTGTTACCACCCATATCAACTTTCCATATATGCTCTAAAAATGCTTCAATGTCAGTTCTCTGAAGGTTTCTAGTATCAGTCCAATCCGGATGTCTCTCAGCAATAAAATTAAAAAATAGATACACTTTTTTCAAAATATTAAATGCAGTGGCAATGCTGATTTGTCGTTGAAGAATCAAAACGTGATAGAAATATTTTTTTACAAACCCCCTGTAAGTAGCGTGTATATTTGTGAAATTAATTTGTGTTTCTCTACGAGACATATTGTAAGGTAAGCCTAGCTTTTCAATACTCCATATATCTTTCTCTTCTTCGGACCGATCATCATATAAATCAAATAGAAATTTATAGACTTGATCAACAACTGAGTAGAAATATCTGTATGAGGAGCTCATTCGTGACGGTTTACTGGAAGTAACTCTTGCCTTTTTATGGTTCTTTAAATGTACGAGATATAATTTCCTGACCTTTTCCTGAGGACAATCCAGGATACTTATTGCTTCAGGATAAATATCCGATATGAACTTACTGAAGAAGAGAACAGAGGTATAAGTTTGACCAACCATCGTTGCAAGGACCAGCGACCGTTTATTAAATTGGTGTAGAAGTATCGTTTTACTTCCTCTCTAAAATTAGGATTTTCAATCATATCGAATCGAAAATTTCTATTATAGTTAGGAAAATGCTTCAGGTGAAGGATCTCAGCCATAGCATTGCTTTCCCAAATATCATTCGTAAAATATTCCGGTAGCGGCAAGAGTGAATTGATCTTCTTATTAGCTAATTGTTGAATAACTTGATTCATGCATTACTCCTTACTTTCATGAGAAATAGCTTGTTCCCAGTGCTTCCGGATAGTCTCGTCAGAAGGATGGACGTACATTTGGAGAGTAGTTTGGATGTGGGCATGCCCTAATAAATTTTTCAGTGAGACAGCACTGATACCTTTATCGTTTAATTGTGTTGCACATGTATGACGAAACATGTGGGCGGTGAAGTCTACCTCAGCTTTCCGATTTAAACGCTTTATCAGCGCCTGCAAACCCCAATAGGACATCTGCTCACCTTTATTTTTACCACTTAAATTAAAAAAAACGTGATCAATATTGGTTTGTGAACTGTGAAATTCAATAATATAATCCTGGAATAAATTGATCGTATCAGAAGTAACATAGACGGTTCGATTTTCCCCGGCTCTGGTTTTCGAAACCCTCACTAGGATACTCTTCTTCCCAATGTTAAAGTCACTGATTGCAAGGTTTAGAAGTTCACTGGCTCGTATTCCTGTCTCAAAAAGAATTCGAACAATTAGCATGTCTCTCATGTTCAAAAATAATGCTTCAATTTTTGCCGATGAGGCCGGTTTTGATATCACCGAGGACTTTATCGGATACTATCAGGCCATTATTCATCCGCATCGAAGATATGTGCGTACATTAATCGAAGCTATTTCTGACCTGGATATTGAGATGATTGCTCCTTCCCATGGCTTCGCGATCCGACATGATATTGCAAAGTTTATTGATTTGTACGCCTCTATGAGTACCGAAACCAAGGATGATAAAAAAGTAGTAATTGTTTATGCCACATTAAAAAATAATACAAAAAAAATGGCAAACATCCTGAAAGACTGCTTTGTGGAGAACCAAATCAAGGTGGAGCTATGGGACGTAGATAAGGCAGATGAAACGGAGATTTTGAATAGTATTGCCTCAGCGGATGCTGTTTTCGTCGGTAGCTCTACCAAATATGCCGATATGACGGGTAAGCTGGAAGACCTGCTGCAACAAATGCAAAAGATGAACCTGGAAGGTAAGCTCGCTGCCGCCTTTGGTTCCTACGGCTGGAGCGGGGAAGCCATTGAAGTCGTACAGGATTACTTGAACGGTACCAATATGAAGGTCCAAAGCACTTCTGATGTCATCAAGTCGACTGGTATGACGCATGTGGAGTTCCCGGTACGCATTCGTTTCTATCCTACAGAAGATGAAAAAGTGAAGAAAATTAAAAATGCCGCTGAGTTTGTCTCGGATCTACTGCTTAGCGTCATTTGAACAAAGGCTGCGTATAGCGAAATAGGAGAGATGCTGAATGGGTAACAAACATTACGTTATTATCGGAGGCAGCGTTGCCGCCGTCAACGCGGCGAAAGCGATTAGAGATCATGATGAGCTAGCGGAAATTTCTATTTACGGGGAAGAAGCTTCCCTTCCGTATAACAGAGTCAAGCTTTCCAAGGGACTATTCACTGACCTGCACAGCGACAAAATCCTGATCAAAAAGGAAAAATGGTTTGCCAATCAACGAATTCATGTTTATTCCGGCATAAAGATCACCGCGATACATGCAGCGGACTCCACCATCGAAACAGCAAACGGACAAACCGTTGCTTATGACAAGCTGCTGCTGTGTACAGGAGCCTACAACCGTAAGCTTTTGCTGGACGGAGCTTCACTACGTAACGTTCACAATATCCGTTTTCGACAAGATGCAGATAAACTTAAAACGGAATTACAAAAAGGAGACCGGATATGCATCATCGGCGGTGGTATTCAGGGTGTAGAAACCGCTTGGTCCTTCCAGCAAGCCGGGTATGCTGTAACCATTCTGGAAGCTTCGCAGCGGCTTATGCCCCGCCAGCTAGATGAAAAGGCCTCCGCTATTTTGACCCAGCGAATTACCGAGCAGGGTACCAAGGTAAGCCTTGGACAAGGCGTAAAGCGTATTATAGGCACAGATCACGTCGAAGGTGTAGAGCTACAGGACGGCTCCGTTATTCCCTGCGAGCATGTCGTGTATTCTATCGGCATTGTACCTAATACTGAGCTTGCTCGCCAGATCGGTCTAGATATTGGACTCGGCATTCTGGTGAATGCACAGATGGAAACCAGCTCTGTCAATATATATGCGGCAGGTGATGTAGCCGAGTTTCAAAATAGAGTAGATGGATTATGGGAAAGTGCTATCGAGCAAGGAAAAATAGCAGGCGCCAATATGGCAGGTGCATCCGTCAGCTATCAGCGACCTATCCCTGTAACCCTGTCCAACAGCTATGAATGCCCCTTGTTTTCCATGGGTCTGGTAGATGAACAGGACTGCGACACCAGCCTGAACAGTGAAAATCAAGTTTCGTATACACGTATGTTCATACAAAACGGCTCTATCTGCGGCGTGATCGGCTTTGGGGATGCTCTTGCTTCACTTCCGTTTAAAACAGCCATCATCCAAGGACTCAAACCGGACGCGCCAGAGCTTACAAAAATTTTGAGTGACAAGGAGAACTAAAGATGAAAAAATATGTATGTCAACCTTGTGGATACATTTATGATCCTGCTATCGGCGACCCTGATGAAGACGTTATGCCAGGTACAGCGTTTGAGGATCTTCCAGAAGACTGGGTTTGTCCAGTCTGTGGTGAGGATCAAAGCCATTTTGCCCCAATAGATGATACAGAATAACAAGAACCCGCTATACTTTTTAGTTTCCGGTTTATGAATGGAGTGAATGAATGTGAATGAGATGTCCTGCCAGTGCGGAAAGGAGCCCTGTGCCCGCAAAGTGCCTATCTTTTCCTCTTTGTCCGAAGAAGATTTGTGTAAGGTCAGCTCCATGATCCGGCACCGAAAATATCAGAAAGGTGAGGCCTTGATTGTCGAGGAACAGGCTTCCGATACGCTGTACATTATTCAAAGCGGGCATGTCAAGCTTCTGAAAATGACGCCTCAGGGCAAAGAACAAATTCTGCACATTCTGACAACTGGCGATTTTTTTGGCGAGTTGAATATATTTAACAGCGATGAGCTGAGTAATTTTAGTGCCTATGCCTTAAAAAATACTGATATATGTATGCTCACCAAGGATGATATGGAGCAGTTGATTCGCAACAATCCAGATATCTCTTTGAAGCTGCTCAAAACCATTACCAAACGCTTGGCCCATACCGAAAAGCTGGCTCAAAGCCTGGCTACCAAAGACCCGGAAATCCGCATCGCCTATATGATTCTTGAGCTTGGGCATAAATACGGCAAACCGGACGGATCTCACATTAAAATAAACCTCCCCCTTTCACGCGAGGAAATGGCTAATTACGTAGGTGTCACACGTGAAACCATCAGTCGCAAATTCGCAAAATTTGAACAGCTGGGGATTATTCATATCAAGGGTACACGAGAGATTACGATCTGCGATGTACAGAAGCTGAACGAATATATAGATTGAGACATATAGATCTAATGCTGCTCTAGCATGAGGACAACAAAAAACCGCTTCTTTAACTTATGGATTACAGTTGATCTATCAACCACTTCCATTTCGTTAAAGGGCGGTTTTTACCGTATTTTATACTTTACTAACGATTAATTGTCGTGTTCACGCCTTGGGAAGAAGCTCCCCATGAAGGCTGCGCTGAAGGAAGTTCTGGCGAAACTCTGTCTGTGGAACGAGCAGTCTCAATCGTGGTCGATTTGGAGCAATCCCAGACCACTTTTACCAGATACCCAAACAGTAATACGTTCAACAACGAGGTCACGCACAATATAACACCGTAATGATCCCGAGAATTGGAGCTATAGAAAATATCGAAGGTGTTCAGGAAGATCGTAAGACTGAATCCACCCGCAAGCGACAAAAATCTCCGGTCCCGCAAAAACAGATACGCCAGTACCGCCAACGCTGCCGCAGGGAACAAATACCGTTCATGCATGCTCGAAGCGAAGGTAAAGACACCTGCAATTTGCACCAGCGCAGCTGCTGCCGCAAATTGTGGTTTGCGACTGCGGATATACATCCACCATGTAAACAAAGTCACCAGTACAATGCCGATCATGCCCCATGTATGGTAGCTGAACAGGAACAATGTCGTAGTATCCTGCGTATAATTGCCACCGATCAGTGCGAAGAAGTTATACGCGTTCACGGAAGCATACGGATATTCGCCAACCGTTCCCTTGTATAAATCAAGCAGCCATAACGGCTCCTGCCCCCACGAAAATGGCAATATGACCAGAATGGTCGTCACAACCGCTCCACCGATGGCCAAGAGCCAAGGTTGTATTTTACGCTGTCTCAATAGCTCAAAGAATAGAACTGGCCCATAAATAATCCCCTGCGGCTTCATCAATACCGCTATCGCAAACAATACGGCAGACCAGCCGATCCGGTTTTCCACCAGCAGGACAATCATGCCGACAATCAGCATCGTAAAGAAAGAATCTACCTGTCCCCAGAAGGTCGAATTGATAAATACTGCCGGGTTAAACACATAGAATATAGCCAGCCCGAGGCTAATTGCATAGCCGACCCGTTTGCTTGCCAGCCGGTACAGCATGTACGCTGTCACGATATCGGCTAATATATTCGGAAGCCGCAGCAGCACGGACATATAGGGGCTGAAAGCAGCCGTAGAGCCGATTTTACCGATCACATATAAAATATAAATATAGAACGGCGGATAATCACTTGATCCGTTCGTGTAAAAGCCAGATAAGCTGTCCGCTGCTGTCGTAGCCCAGTTACGGAACAGCATGAGATCCATATGACCCGATATCCAAGGGGCTATCGCCATTCTTAAAAAGAACCCCACACCCAGCACGGTCCACAGCATCAGCCCGCGGTTACGTTCCCCGAGCTTCCATGCACGAGCCCGAAAACGGTACACAATAAACACGAACGCACCGAAGAATAAAGCGGCGAAAATTGCCAGCGGAGTTGCATAAGCGGATGAAGAATTTCCATTTCTTCCACCCCCCATACCGCCGCCAGGCCCGCCCATGCCCATGCCATATCCGTTACGGGACATACCACCCGGACCTCGGTGCTGCCCGTCTCTGGCTACACTCCTACCCCCAGATGTGGAATTGTCATTCCCCGCCGCTGTACCTTTGTCACCCGAAGTCGATGTATTCTGACTCGACGGGGTGGTTGAATCAGCAGATTGGCCTGTCGTACCTTGGCTCTTACCGTCGGAGCTATTTGTGGTATCCGTCGATGTCGAATTTGAGCTGGTACCCTGCCCTACACTTCCTGCTTCACGATTCCCGGCAGTCTGACCGTTAGCGGGACGTTGCCCCAGTCTCCCTCTTCCTCCGCCGAATCTGCCTCCTCCCCCGAATCCGCTGGACGGACCGTGCCTAAAAGCAGCGGACTGGGAGGCCGAACTGCCCGAATAGCTCCATAACGAAACAACACTCAATACAGCACACAATAGGAGACTACATAGAAGGATATATTTCAGACCGTTCGCTTTCCAAACGTTCAAATCCGATGCACCTCTCTCTGTTTCTATTTTCCTCATATTGTATCTGTCTTAGCTTAGGACTTTGTGAGTTCTGGCTGAATGTTGGCTGAATATGGGATCGTTGTGGCACAAAAAAATCCCCCCAAGTTTTACCGTCCCTTATAAAAGCATAAGGTTTAGAGTAATTGCTTGAGGGGATCGTATTTTAATTGGGTTTAAATTTCAGCTTTGAATTAGACTTTTTGCAATCCTTTATGAACACAGTGATTAATGATATCCGTTAAGCTTTGTTGATATTTTAAGGTTAATGCCTCCATCGTACGACGGGTAAACAATCGTTGATTAAATCGCAACGAGTAATGAAATATTCCGTTTACGATAAAGGCGTTCATTTCCAAATTATAGGGCCATTGCATATCTTGATGAATAAGTTCACCCATAGGCATAGAAGAAGAAACAATCTCTTCCCGCTGTAGTCCATCCTCGAACCGGCCCAAGTAATTAAATAATATCTCCGGAGATAAGGTGAACTCAAGATCCTCCGTATACTGCGTTTCCGTCAGATATTTCAGAATTCCGTAGCCAATTCCATTATGGGGGACCTTAGCATGAGTACGTTGAACACTCTGAATGAGCTCGCCCAGAGAATCCCCATTGGCTTTATAGACTACAGGATAAAAAGACGTAAACCAGCCTACCGTCCGTGCCAAATTGAGATGTTCTCTGAATTCATCCCTTCCGTGACTTTCTACATCAACAGCTACATCAGGATTACCCGTCCAATCCTTAATCGTCTTCACCAACGCTGTGAGTAATAAATCATTAATTTCAGTGTTATAGGCAACAGGTGCTTTTGTTAATAAAGCCTCCGTCTCTTCCTGGGTGAGTGAGACATCTATGGAATCCATCTCCTTAAATATATGGGTTCCTGCTCCCTCCGCCAATTCAATTGGAAGCTTAGACACGCTTTCTCTTAATACATTTTTCCAGTAATCCTTTTCCTGTAAAAAGTCAGCGCTGTTCGCATATGCAGATAATTCCTGACTCCATGTCTTAAATGAGGTCGTCTTGGCAGGAAGCTGCACATCTCTATGTTCTTTAAAACTCTCATACAAATACTCAAAATCCTCCATAATGATGCGCCAAGAAACGGCATCAACAACTAGATGATGAATAATAATTAGCAGGTGATCTCCATGATCGGTTCGGAATACTCCCAATTTAATTAGCGGTCCCTGTAATAAATGAATACTCGACTGTAATCGGTTAGCCTCTTGTTCGATCTGAAATTCAATTTTTTCAGACACTGTCCAGTCGAATATTTCAATATCAAAGTGGCGGCCTGCTTCGTCCATATTCTCCTGTACCAAGCCTTCATTCGTATGTTTGAAACGCATCCTTAATGCATCATGCTGCTTCGTAATTCGCTCAAACGCCTTGACAATGACTTGTGTATCCCAGCCCTCTGGACTATACATCATAACTGCCTGATTCCAATGAAAAGGATTGTCATTCAGGTTGAATACCCAGTGCTGAATAGGTGTTAAAGGTACCTCTCCTACTACGATTTGTTCGTTCATACTTGCCGTTTTCTCGCCGTTCAAATTAGAGGCCAACTCTCCAATCGTTTGGAATTGCATAATATCCTTTATTTTTACGGCATATCCCACCTGTCCTAACCGAGCAGCCAGCTGTATGGCTTTAATAGAATCTCCACCCAGCTCAAAAAAGTGATCATCAATGCCTATATTGGATACAGATAAAGCCTCGCTCCATAAGTCCACCAATAATTTTTCCAGCTCATTTCCGGGTGCCACTTTAGATTCAAGGGATTCGTTGGGATGTGGTAGCCCCTTCGTGTCTATTTTTCCGTTTGCAGTTAGCGGCATAGCCGACAAATGTACAAAATGAGCCGGGATCATATAGTCAGGCAATTCCTTGCTCAGAAATTTACGAAGCATAGCAGTGGCCAGGCATTCTTCTGAGACATAGTACGCGACCAAAGATACGATTCCATTTACGCTCGTAACCGGAAGAATACAGGTCTCACGGATTGATTCATGTTCTAATAATCTCTGTGTTATTTCTCCAAGCTCAACCCGATATCCCCTTACTTTTACCTGATCATCAATTCTGCCCAAATACTCAATTTCTCCATTAGGAAGCCAGCGGGCCAGGTCGCCTGTCTTGTACATACGCTGTTGTTCCCTGAACGGGTTAGGCACAAATTTTTCCCTGCTTAATTCAGATCGATGCAGATAGCCTCTGGCTAATCCCGGGCCGCTGATGCACAATTCTCCTGGAACTCCTACAGGTTGCATGCGATGATGCTCGTCCACAATATAAACCTCGGTGTTTACAACTGGCCGGCCAATAGTAATACGTGAAGAATCCTGATCCAGTATAGCCACTGTGGCACATACAGTTCCTTCTGTCGGCCCATATGCATTTACAAAAGTACGCCCTTCACTCCATTTCTCAATAATATCCATGGTACACGCTTCTCCACCAGCTATAAGAGTATGCAAACTAGGGATTGGCTCATAAGGAAGGGTTCTTAGAAGAGACGGCGGTAGAATCGTTGCATGGATCATATGCTCTCTTAACCACCGTCCAAGCCCGTATTCTACCAGAATATTGCGATCCTCAATGACCAGCGTGCCTCCAGCCAGAAGCGTCAGAAAAGTTTCAAGCACTGATGCATCAAAGCTAAAGGAGAAAAACTGCAACACCCTGCTTCCTTCTTTGATGTTAAATGTAGTGGCTAGATTAGAGAAATTGCTTAAACTGTGATGCTCAATCATAACCCCCTTAGGCTTTCCCGTTGAACCAGAGGTATAAATGACATAAGCCATATCTTCCGGCCTGGTTATGCTTTCAATATTAGACGTATCATACTGATCTATTGCCTGTCGATCATCAATGAATAGAATTCGGTCGGAGCCTCCTAAATCCGTAGTTATGCTATCCATCAAAGCACGCTCTGTAATCAATACCTGAGCCTGACTGTCTTCTACGAAATAGGCTATACGCTCAACAGGATAGGAAGGGTCAATAGGTAGATAGGCTGCTCCTGCCTTTAATACACCCATGACGCTTACGACTCTCACACACGATGGAAGCAGCATAATACCTACGACATGATCTCTACCAATATTTCGGCTCCGCAATACTCTTGCTATTTGATTAGCTTGCTCATTGACTTGTCGATAGGTCAGCTTTTCTTCTCGCCATTCCAATGCGATTGCATCCGGTGTTTGGTGAACACGTTCTTCCCATAATTGGATAACTGTTGATTGGCTATGATCAGGTAGACTGTCAGAGAGATTAAATTGATGGAGAATCTCCTGCTGCTCCCAATCTGTCAAAAGCTGAATATCCTTGATGGCGATGCCCGGATTGTCAATGATCTGCAGGATGATTTGCTGAAAATGACCGATAAGGCGCTCCATCGTTGCTTTGGAAAACAAACTTCGGTTATAGCCCAAATGAATTTCAATCGTTTCCCCTAAACGAATTTCCCATGTCAAATCGAATTTAGCACTTTGAGTATCTATTTTGTATTCTTTAAGCTTGATATCCTTCATTTGAATATTCAATTCTTCGACATCTTCCAGAGTAAACACAGTATCAAACAAAGGATTACGACTTAGGTCACGTTGTAAAGATATCTGTTCTAACAGCTGCTCTAATGGATAATCTCCATTCTCATAAATCAACAGCATTTCTGACTTTACCTGTTGTAAAAAATCCGCATAAGTTTGTTCGTATTCCAGTTTATTGCGCAAAGGCACAACATTGGAGAACATCCCCACGGTATGATCCAACTGCCCCGTTCTTCTTCCCGAAAGCGGCGAACCCACAATAATATCTTTCTGTCCGCTATATTTAGCCAGCAGTATAGCATAAGCAGAGAACAGTGCCATATATGACGTGACCTGCTCAGAAACAGCCAATTCCTTGAGTTTGGCTGCCGTTGTGGCGTCCAGTTCAAAATCTAGCTGCTCCCCTTCAAATGTTTGCTGAGGAGGCCGACGATAATCGGTCGGAAAATCAAGGGTAGGCAGCTCCCCGGAGAAACGTTCCACCCAGAAATGTTCCTGCTGCTTAAATGACGGAGAATGCAGCCATTCCTCCTGCCATAATGCATAATCTTTATAATGCACCTGAAGCAGCGGGAGAGCATTCCCTTGATAGAGTTCAAATAAATCCTGTATTAATATATTCAGAGACCATCCATCGCATATCATATGATGAATATCCATGATGAAAATATGTTGGGTACTATTTAGTTCTAATAGAGCAGTCCGAACCAACGGAGCCCTGTTTAGTTCAAATGGCTGAATAAAGGCAGACACATGAGACTCCAACTCTTCCTCGTTGGTTTCTATATATAATACGGGGCTGAAAGCCTGAGCATGAACTCGTTGAATAAGTTGACCGTTTTCCAAGTGAAAGGATGTTCTTAACGGCTCATGTCTTTCAACTAGCTTTTGTACCGCAGCCTGCCACTTTTCTTTATCAATATATCCGCTTACTTCAACAGCGAAGGGTACATTGTAGCTTATCCCTGCCGAATCAAATTGCTGAATTGAATACAGTCTCTTTTGCTGAGAAGTGACCGGATATGCTTCACGTTGATCAGAAGCCTGAATCCAGAACGTCTGCTCTGAATGTTCCCTTGAATTAATCAACTTCGCCATTTCGCGGACAGTAGGATTCAACAATATATCCCGGATCGTAAGCTGAATGTCCAGAGATTTATGGATTCTGGATACCAGCATAGCCGCTTTAAGCGAATGTCCGCCGAGTTTTAAAAAGTGATCCGTTGTACTTATATGTTGAAACCCTAGTACATCCTGATAAATGCTCAAAAGCTTGAATTCCAGTTCATTAATAGGTTCTATCATATGAATATCCCGTTTCTTCATGTCTGCCGGTTCGGGGAGTCCGCTGCGTTGAACTTTGCCGTTTGAATTTATGGGTAAATGTTCCATTTCCACATAAAAAGAAGGAACCATATATTCAGGGAGACTACTCGCCATATGCTGACGCAAGTCTTCCAGGCTGTAATGCTCTTCCGGAACCAAATATGCACACAAATAGCTGTAGCCATCTTTATCTTGCTTGGCTAGTACAGTTCCCTCCTTGACCCCCGAGTATATTAGCAGCTGAGTGGACACTTCATTTAGTTCAATACGGTGACCCCTGATTTTCACCTGATGATCTATTCTACCCAAATACTCCATATCACCATTGGGCAGCCATTTGGCTAGATCGCCGGATTTATACATTTTTTCTCCCGGTTTAAAAGGATTATCTATGAACCGCTCCTTGGTCAGCTCTTCTCGGTTCAAGTATCCTCTGGTAACCCCGCCGCCTGTAACATATAATTCTCCAGGAATCCCAACAGGCATAAGATGGTGCTGATCGTCTAAAATATAAGCATTCAAAGTCGCCATCGTAGTCCCAATATTACTCCTATTGCTATCTATCTCTTCTTGTGTAATCCTCTTGTAGGTTACATGGACCGTAGTTTCCGTAATGCCGTACATATTTATCAGTTCCGTATGAGGATACTTATGGCTCCACTTTTTAAGTTGAACAGGAGATAGCTCTTCGCCACCAAAAATGATCTTACGGATATGAAGTGGACTCGAATGGGGTTCTTCCAAAGCTGACAACATGTTAAAGGCCGAAGGAGTCTGATTCAGGATGGTAACCTTTTCTTTGAGCAGCAATTGCCTAAACTGAGTAGCATCCTGAGCTGTCTCTCGGGGCACAATAACAAGCCTCCCACCATGAAGAAGCGCTCCATACATCTCCCATACAGAAAAATCAAAGCACATCGAGTGGAACATAGTCCATACATCACGATGATCAAAATCAAACAAATTAGTACTATTAAACAAGAGTTGAACTACATTCCTGTGTTCGACCATGACTCCCTTCGGCTTCCCGGTAGAGCCTGAAGTATAAATGATATATGCCCTGGAACACGGAGTATTTAGCTCTGCCAGCACTTGTTCTGACTCTTGAGTCCATTTATCATCATGAAGAGCAATCACTTGGCCTGAATACTTAGCTGGTATACTGCCAGGATCGTCAACTAATAAGAATGAAGCTCCGCTGTCTTCCAACGTGTACTCAATTCGCTCTACAGGGTAATGTGGATCTATAGGCATATAGGTAGCGCCTGCTTTGATAATAGCCAGTATCCCAACCACCATCTCCAGTGAGCGCTCTACGGAAATAGCTACAATGATCTCGGATTCAACACCTTTTTGGATAAGATATCTTGCCAATTGGTTGGACGCTTTATCCAGTTCCCTGTAAGTAAGTGTCTGTTGATTGTAGGATAGAGCAACGGCATCCGGTGTCTTCACCACTTGCTTCTGAAACAGAGCCGTAATGGTCCCGTCATCAGGATAATCAGCCTGATTTCGGTGACTAAGCTCTAGCAATCTTTGCTCTTCCTCTGGTGTAACCAGTTTTATTTGGTCTATTTCAATATCAGAATTGCGTAGTACACAATCTATAATATTTTGAAAATGATTAGCCAGGCTTTCGATAAAGGATCGAGTATATACCTCCCGATTGAAGACAAAGCTGACCTTCAGCTGTTTTCCAGGCACAAACACAATGCTTAAATCATAGTTATTTTGTTCAACTCCGCCGCCTCCATGAATCGCAAAGCCCAAATGATCTTTTAATTCACGCAAAGAATCCAGTGAGGATGCATAGTTCTCAAACACACAGATATGATCAAATAATTGTCCTCCACAGTCTGAATTAGCCTGTATATCCGCAAGCGAACTGTACTCAAAAGGCTTGGATTGAATCATTCCTTCATGCATCTCAGCTAGCAGATTACAGAAGGTATCTCCTGGTTTTCGGGTCATACGAACCGGAATCGTATTAATAAATAAACCTACAATGCGCTCGATATTCGGAACCTCAGGAGGACGACCGGACACGACCGTACCAAATACGACATCATCTGTACGGTTATATTTTTGCAGCAGTATCCCCCAGGCTGTTTGTATCACATGATTCAGCGTTGTATGCTGTTTTTGTGACAGTGCCGTCAAGTGCTCTGTAGTGGCCTTACTTAGTGAGTGCGAGAATTCCTCGGTATGATAGGCTACCCCGTTTCCTTTCTGCTGTCGCGGTATGGTAACTGTTTCCTCATAACCGTGCAGATATGTTTGCCAGTAGCGTGCCGCTGCATCGGTATCCTGATTTTTAAGCCACTGAATATACTCGCTATATTTTGTAGCTGATTGGTGGGGTAAAGGTTGATTATGAGTGAGATTTCCATATACCGTAAGGATCTCTTCAAAGACCAGACTCCAGCACCATCCGTCCATAACAATATGATGAAAGTTCCATAGTAGAATATACTTGTTATAGGATGTTTTTATGAGATGTAATCGAATGAGAACATCCTTTGCCAGTTGATACGGCTTCGCTCGATCCTCCTCTTTATATCTCTCTAAAAATAATTCCTGATCAGTTTCATTCAGATGGGTAATATCCTGCACTTCCAGCTTCGCTTCCCGATGCTTTAATACAATTTGTATAGGTTGTTTAAGCTTTTCTTGCACAAAAGCGGTCCGCAATACATCATGCTTTTGAATGACAATATTAAAACCCTTCTCTAAAATATGAGGATTTATAGTCCCTTCCAATTGAGCATAACCCTGTACATAATAAGAATTTTGCTGGTCGTCCTTCATGGAGTGGTATAAAATACCTTTTTGCATAGGCGTCAATTCATACATATCTTGAATATTGCTTTTATCCATCTGTATGCCTCCTCAGTTATGCAAGCTTTATTTTAGAGCATCAAAAATATCATCAAGCTCCTCCATGCTTAAATCCTCAACTGTAAAATCACTAGGCGTATGCTCAACACTCTCCCGCTCTGAGCAATGTCGTATAATACCCTCCAAATTGTGGAGGAAGTCACGGCTGAATGCCTCCATTGTGGAATGTGAGAATACATTCGGTTGATAACTTAAAATAAACTTCATTTGTCCTTCAAAAAACATTCCGTTTATTTCAATTTCCCGGTATCGATCCAACGACTCACAATATGCCCGACCAGTTGCATAAGTGGACATCGTAAACTCCTGGGTTCCATGAGTATCTATTTGACCAAGATAATTAAACAAAATTTGAGGCTGAGGTACAGGGACAAAATCATTCTTTAATGAATCCGGGGTAAGATACTTCAATATACCGTAGCCTATCCCTTTTTGAGGAATCTTCCTCAACGTCTCTTTGACGGTTTTAATAACGTCAGATATATCATCCTTCGAAAGCTGAAACAGCACTGGATAAATACTGGTAAACCAGCCTATCGTTCTGGATATATCCAGGTGATCCATAATTTCTTCACGTCCATGACCCTCCAGACTGACGACAATATCTGAGTGACCTGACCATCTTCTAATGGTGAGAGCCAATGCAGTCAATAAAATATCGTTCATTTCGGTCCGATAGGCCTTATGGACCGTAGTTATTAATTGTTCCGATAATTTGGGATCCAGCTTGATCGTGATCTCACCAGTTGCTTCAGTATCCGATGAGGAGGGCTGCTTATCCGGAATTAAAACCTCTGGTGCCTCCTGTATTCTTGTCCAATACGGAATTTCTCGAAGAAGTGTCTGGCTTTGCGCATAGTGAACCAGCTGTCGGCTCCACTCCAGATAAGACGTTGTTTTCGCAGGCAATGTGATGTCCATTCCACTCATTGCCTGCTCATATGCGGTCGAGAAATCCTCGAACAAGATTCGCCAGGATACCCCATCTATTAGCAAATGATGCACAACAAATAAGAGATAATCCCCATGTGCCGTCTTAAATAGTCCTAGACGAACTAACGGCCCCTGTTCAATATGGAGCGATCGATGAAGGATCTCTCCCTGTTGCTGGATAAAGCATTCTACCCCGGTATCATCATGTATTTCAAAAGTATCCAACTCGTAAATTCCAGCCGACATGGCGCGGTTTACCTGATAATATCCTTCAGTATTTGCTGCAAAAACAATTCGCAGCGAGTCATGATGCTGGACTATATGATCCATTGCCCTACGAATTTCATGACTTTGCCAGCCCTGCCGACGATACAGAAGCGCAGATTGATTCCAGTGATGTTGATCAGACAGCTTCTGCTCAAAGAACCAGTTCTGAATTGGTGTTAAACCAGTCTCCCCGACTACAGGCTGCTGACTGATTCTGATCGTTTTCTCCTGTAGATAGGGCAAGATTTCTCGTATCGATGGATGTTTTAAAAAAGTAGATACCTCGACCTTCAAGTTATGCTTGCCAAGATTAGCCACAAATGTAATGGCCTTAATAGAATCCCCCCCCAGTTCAAAAAAGTTATCTGTTACTCCAACCTCTTCAATTTGTAGAACATCGGACCATATGTTTGCCAACAGTATTTCCAGTTCACTTTCTGGAGCAAGATAGGTACTCGCTGCAGATATATTAGGCTCAGGCAAAGCTTTGGAATTTAATTTTCCATTATGGTTCAAAGGGAGCTTTTCCAATTGTACAAAATGAGACGGAATCATATAGTCCGGGAGCTGCTCTGCTAAAAACATCTTGATTTCCGCTTTATCTAACTGAGTCTCCGATACATAATAAGCACACAAATAAGGCATGTTCATATGATCATACTTGGTAACAACGGCTCCCTCTTTGATCAGACGATAATCCAGCAATCTGCCTGTCAGCTCATCCAGTTCTATACGATAACCCCTGATCTTAACCTGATTATCCATTCTGCCAAGATACTCAATATTCCCATCAGGTAACCAACGAGCAAGATCTCCTGTTTTGTACATCTTTTGATTAGGTGAAAATGGATTGTCTACGAACTTGTCCGCAGTCAGATCGTCTCGATTAATATATCCTCTGGCCAGGCACTTACCAGAAATACATAGTTCCCCTGGGACACCAATCGGTTGAAGCTGCTTCTCCTGATTGATGATATATAGCATAACGTTGTCAATTGGTTTGCCAATTGGGACAGTTCTAATCTCATCCTGCGGAGCACAATTATAAAAAGAAACATCGACAGTGGCTTCCGTAGGCCCGTATAAATTGTATAAGCCCGTGGATAGACCCAACCTCTGGAATCTGGATACGTGATTGGGCAGTAAAGCTTCACCACTTGTGAATATTCTCTTAAGACTTGATACCTGCTGAGCATAGGATGGAATCTCTACAAAATCTAAAAAGCTGTTAAACATGGAAGGAACAAAGTGAATGCTTGTAATGCCATATTGCTGGATAACATCTATCATTCTTTGTGGTGATTTCTCTTCCTCCGGTTTCAAAATACATAAATGAGCTCCGGTAAAGAACCACATTAACAGCTCCCATACAGATACATCAAACACATAAGGCGTTTTTTGTAAAAAAACATCATGCTCCTGGATATTATATTCCTTGACCATCCAGGTAATCCGGTTCAATAATGTACCGTGCTCAATCATGACCCCCTTCGGCTGGCCTGTCGAGCCTGAAGTATAAATAATGTAGGCAAGGTCATGCTCTTCATTTACAGCAAACAAATTGCTATTATCACCGAAGTATATTTCGGAATGATCGAGATATATACACTGAACATCTATATCTTCCAAGTGGTCTTTTAGAGCCTGCGTGGTCAGTAACACATGGGTCCCGCTATTTTCAAGCATGTATTTTATGCGATTGCCAGGGAAATCCTTCGAAATAGGCATATAAGCTGCGCCTGATTTGAGGATGGCCAGAATGCCAATCATCATCTCAAAGGAACGCTCTATCATAATGCCGACGATACTATCACGGGAAATCCCCTTTTTTTGCAAATGCCGTGCCAGTTGATTAGCACGTTCGTTTAGCTCCGCATAGCTCATATACTGGCCATCATAAATTAAAGCTGTATGATTCGGATTTTTTTCAGCCTGTTCTTCGAATATACGGTGTACGGGCCTAAACGAAGGATATACAACCGCCGTATCATTGAATTCTGACAATATCTTATGCTTCTCTGTCTTCGTAATCAGTTCGATGTCAGCCAATACTTCATCGGGATGGTCTAAAAGTTGATCTAAAAGATGCATAAAGTGAGTTGACATGCGTTCAATAGTACCTTGTTCAAACAATTGAGTACTATATTCAACAAAAATCTGTATATCCGTCGAGTTTATCTCTCGGATGTACCAGGTCAAATCCACCTTTGAATGGTTCCATTTCATAGGAAGTGCCATGAAGCGGATTTCTGCATTTTGGCTGGACTGAGTATCCGGGTTCTCAAATACGAACATCGTATCGAACAGTGGGTTTCTACTTATATCTCTGCGGATATTAAGCTGCTGCAGCAGCTTTTCCAACGGGTAATCCTGATTTTCCATAGCTGCAAACACCGTTTCCTTCACATTCATTAACAATTGCTTGAATGTGATAGAGGGTGCAGGGAAACTCCGAATGGCCAACGTGCTTGCAAACATACCGACCACAGGTTCTACATCAACATGGGAACGGCCTGTCGTGTTGGTTCCTACAACAATATCCTCTGCCCCCGTGTATTTAGCCAAAAGTACGTTGTATATAGTAAGAAGAGTCGTATATACAGAGACATTATGCCGTTTCGCAAATTCTTTTAATTTTGCCGTTACATTCGATTCCACCTGGATATCATAAATATCCCCTTCAAATTGCTGCACAGAGGGACGCGGATAATCTGTAGGAAGATCAAGGGTAGGTAAATCCCCTTGCATCTGTTCCAACCAATATTTCTCTTGTTTTTTCATCTCATCATGCTCTGCCAGCTGCTGTTGCCATACCGCGTAATCTTTATATTGAATACGCAACTCAGGGAGACTTTCACCCCGATATAATCTCATCATCTCATCAAGCAGAATATCGGCAGATAATCCATCGAAAGCAATATGATTAATATCCATTAGTAAAAAATGACGTTGAGCATTCAATTTAATAAGTTTGACGCGAATCAGAGGCGCTTCATCCAATTTGAACGGCTTTATGAATTGCTGCATCCATAATGCCGCTTCCTCGGTGGCCGTTTCCATATACTCAACTCGGAAATCCACCTTTTCATGAACCTTTTGTTTGAGCTCACCTTCGACTAAATGAAAAGATGTTCGCAAGGCCTCATGCCGACTTACCAATTGTTCAATGACCTCTCCTAATCGGGCAGCGTCTAAATTTCCCTTCACCTCAAAGATAAAAGGAATGTGGTAGCTGGTCCCTATACCATCTAATTGCTGGACTGAGAACAGCCTTTTTTGAGCTGAGGATACCGCATAATACTCCGCTTTTGGCACTGGAACTATAGAGGGGTAAGCAGCGGTTATTTTAGCCTTCATTAAATGATTGGCCAGCTCCCGAATCGTTGGATAGGTCATAATCGTTTGTAGAGAAACCTTAATTTTTAATGACTTCTGGATTCGCGATAGCAGCATCAGTGCTTTTAGAGAATGTCCTCCTATCGCGAGGAAATGGTCCGTTACACTAACACTGGTTCTACCCAAAACTTCTTTCCATATTTGAAGCAGTGTCTCCTCCATCGGGTTGATCGTAATTTCTCCCGAATACGTATCCATTGCTGCAGGATCAGGCAACCGCTTCTTATCTATTTTTCCGCTTGGAGTCAGTGGAATAGATGGAAGAACCGTAAAATGGGAAGGTATCATATACTCCGGTAATTTCATTTTCAAAGCCGCCCTAAGCTCATCTTGCCGGATATCCCCCTGATTCGTTACGATATACGCGCACAATTCCTCCTGTTCCGTCCCCGCACCGTAAATGATAACCACAGCATCTTTTATACTGGCCTGTTCGCGTAATACAGCTTCAATTTCACCCAATTCAATTCGATAGCCTCTTATTTTGGCCTGCTTGTCCATTCGACCTAAATATTGAATGCTCCCATCCTCCAAGAAACGAGCCAAGTCACCTGTTCGATACATTTTTTCCCCGGGTTTGAACGGGTTAGACGTGAATTTCTCCGCGGTAAGCTCCTCTTGTCCCCAGTAACCTCTGGCAAGTCCCTCTCCGCCAATGCATAGCTCCCCAGCGATTCCAACAGGCTGTAGCTTTCCATCCTTATTAACGATGTAAACTAGCTTATTGTAAATAGGCTTGCCAATATGGATCATTTCAGGAGGGCCCTCAAATACGGCATGTGTTGCATCAACGGTCGTCTCCGTAGGTCCGTAAGCGTTCAAAAAGACTCTGCCTTTGCCCCACTTCTCAACAACACTTGCCTCCACCTGTTCTCCTCCTGTGGAGATCAGTTTTAAATCCGGCAATTCCATATAAGGAAGAATCTTTAATATAGATGGTACAAACTGTATTGAGGAAACCTTCTGATCTCGTAAGTAATGCATGAATGGTTCGCCTGATAGCAAAAAATCTTTATTTACAACAATTAAGGTTGCCCCATGCAGCAACGTTAAAAAAATCTGTCCAACTGATGCATCAAAGCTAAGAGAAGCGGTTTGTAAAACACGCTCCCCGTGCTTGATATGATAAATGTCTGATATGAGACTATAATTATGCAGGGCTTGATGATCTATCATTACTCCCTTAGGCTTACCTGTAGATCCCGAAGTATAAATCATATACACCAGATCTTGGGCTTCATTCACGTTCTCAATATTCTCTCCACTCCCCTTGAATAACAAAGGGTCATCAATCCATAATGTGTGTCCCGAAAAATAGACAGAGGTATTTTTATTACGGATTAAATATGCCGCTCCCCCATCACTTAACATATATTCTATTCTTTCTTTAGGATAAGAAGGGTCGATTGGTAAGTAGGCAGCACCTGCCTTGATAACAGCTAAAATTGCTATGATCATCTCTATAGAACGGTCTGTCATGACAGCGACAAATTCATTACGTCGGACACCTAGCTCCCGTAAACGTCGGGCTACTTGATTTACCTTCATATTTAATTCGTAATACGATACTGAAGTATTTTCATATATAACTGCTTCCGTGTGCGGATAGCGTACTACCTGCTCCTCAAACAGCTCTTGAATGGTTTTATGTTTCGTAAAATCACGATGTGTGTTATTAAACTGTTCTAAAATTCTTTTCCGTTCAGCATCTGAAATGATATCCAACTGACTCGCGTTCATCAATGGATCTTGAGCAAGTTGAAAAATCATATTTTGAAAATGGGTACTGATTCTATTGATAAAGGGGTCACTATACAAATAGGTATTATACGTAATAACAACCTTCATACGTTCACCCGGATAGACCGTAACACTCAGATTATAATTAGTTTGTTCAAATGCCTCCATGCTTGTGATTTCAAAAGGCAGGTCGGCCTGCTTATTCAATAGTTTCATATCCAGCGGGTAGTTTTCAAAAACAATCACATGATCAATTATATTGCTGCGGTGTCCCGAATGCTCTGCAAGCTCTGACAAAGATATATAACTGTACTTCTCGGAGTGCACAGCATGCTGCTGTGTACTCCGCATCATATCTGCAATACTTTGCCCTGGTTGACTACTTATTCGTACTGGAACTGTATTAATAAACAAGCCTACGATGCTTTCGATATGCTCGACATCCGCAGATCTGCCCGAAACAACCATTCCGAATACGACATCGTCAGTATTATTGTACTTTTGCAACAGAATTCCCCACAGTGTTTGAAATGCCGTACTAAGTGTGACCTGATTCTGTTTTGCAATCTCCGACAATAGAGCTGTCGTTTGCTCGCCAAGCTCGAATATACTCGTTCCTACCTGATACTCCGTCGAAATTGTTGATTTATCACCTGGCATAGAAACGTAATCATCATAATTACGCAAGTAATTTTTCCAGTATGCCAGAGGCTGTTCGTAATTCTGTTGTTGTAGCCATTTAATATAACTACTGTATGGAAATGCATGATCGACAAATATCGGCTTACCGCCCAACGATTCATGATAAAAACGTAACAAATCCTTTAGTACAAGCTCAATACACCATCCATCCATTAAAATGTGATGATGGCTCCAGATCATCTTGTATTCCCGTTCGTTTAATTGGAACAGGGCAAAACGGATCAGAACATCCGACTGCAGATCAAAGCTAATTTCCCGATCCTTGAGTTTGAATCCTTCCAGGTAAAGCTGTTGTTCTGATCTATCCATACATGATAGATCCTTAAAGATTAATGTCGTAGGGCGTTCCTTCAAAACAAGCTGAATCGGGGTATTGAAGGAACTGTGTATAAAAGCTGTTCTTAAAATGTCATACTTCTGGATTAATGCATTAATACTCTTTTCAAAGATAGGGACATCAACCGAGCCAGTAAAAGATAAAACCATTTGCTCAAAATAGGCATTTGATTTGGAGTCTTGAAGATAGTGATACAGAATACCCTTTTGTAGAGGAGATAGCTCGTACATATCTTTAATATTCTTCTTATCTATCATTACGGCACCTCGATACCTGTTTTAGTTTAAAGAGTCCAGAAACAAATCCAGATCCTCTTGATTGATTCCTTTGGCACTAAAGTCACTTGTTGTTAGTACCTGCTCCTTTTTCTCCATACAATACTGGATAATACCGTACAAACTCGCTTGAAATGTCTCGACAAGCCTATTCATCGCCTGATCGGTGTACAGGTTCGGATTATACCGAAACTCCAATAGTAGATTCTCTTGATGAACAGCACCATTAATCTCCAAATTAGCTGTCATCGGTGTAAGTGGACTTATGGATTCTCCGATAGAAATTGAAGACTGGCCTAATCCCTGTAAGACAGCGCCCGTATCAAATACCCCTAAATAATTAAAGCTAATTCCCGGAGATGGATTCGACAAATGGGTCAGTTTGTCAGCACATATATATTTCATGATTCCATAGCCCATGCCTTTATTAGGGATGCTCCGTAGTGTATTTTTGACTGTTTTAATGACTTCACCTATCTCTGGATTGCCCAATGTGAAGATGACGGGATAGATAGAAGTAAACCACCCCAGCGTTCTATTGATGTTAATCTCCTTGTGGATATGCTCTCTTCCATGGCCCTCTAAATATACAGGTATTATTGGATTTCCAGTACATTGAGACACGGATAACACAAGAGCACTCAGCAAGATATCGTTAACTTCTGTGTTGAATGGGCGATGGACCTGTGTCAATACATGTTGTGTTGTTTGATTCGGGAACATGATTGAAGTGACCTTGCTATCCTGCATCGTGCATTTACCCGAATTCTCCCGTTTCTGTGGCGAATTTTCCCGTAGGAGCTCATCTTGACTCTCCCAGAAATTGAGCTCATTCCGGAATTGTTGTGTATTCGCATATTCCCGTAATGCATGGCTCCATTCCCTGAATGAGTCCGTCTTAGGCGGAAGAGAAGCATCAGCATTATTTTCGAGATGTGCATATACCTGGTTAAAATCCTCCAGAAAAATACGCCAGGAAACGCCATCAATCACCAAATGGTGAACAGCTATAAACAGATATTCATTTTCAGGCGTCTTAAAGAGTCCCGCTTGCATTAAGATTCCCTCAGTAAGATTCATACTTTTTTGCAGTCTGGTCGTTTCTCTCTTAAGGCTATCCTCCCAATCCGTCTCAGTCTGCCAATGGAAGACATGAAGTTCAAAACTCTTATGGTCCAACCCTCGATTCGTCTGAATAACTTGATCTCGTTCCTTAATGAATGTCATACGCAGCACATCATGATGTTCAACCAGTTTCATCAAGGTTCTTTCAACCCGCGCTTCATCCCATATTGTTTCTGCTGGGAAAAGGACTGATTGATTCCAATGCTGCTCATCAGGAAAGTTCTGTTCAAAAAACCAGCTTTGGATCGGCGTTAGCGGCACATCTCCTACAACAGCTTGTTGTTCCGACTTCTTACGGATGGGATGGACATATGGAGCTAATTCAAAAATAGTCAGAAACTCATAAAGCTTTTTTAAATCTAATTTATAATGGTGTTTGCTTAGTTGAGCCGCAATTTGAATCCCCTTGATCGAATCCCCGCCCAATTTAATAAAATGATCCAGCACCCCTATACGGTCCACTCTGAATATTTCTTGCCAGATAGATACCAGCAGGGCTTCTATTTCATTTGAAGGTGCCTTGTAAGCAGAAGCATCTGATGCTTCAAAGGATGGCGCCGGTAAAGCCTTTCGGTCTATCTTAAGATTAGGAGTCAAAGGTAGTGATGGCAGTGTAACAATATAGTTAGGTATCATATATTGAGGCAGCCGGGTACTTAAATAAGTCCTCAACTCTTCACGTATATTCTCATCTTTCAGCACTACATAAGCAGCTAATTTTGTGTGGCGCTCTTCCTGACAATCAATGACAGTGGCCTCCAGGACACCTGGATGCTTCAGAAGAGTCTCTGTGATCTCCTCCATTTCGATGCGATGACCGTTAATTTTAACCTGATAATCTTTTCGCCCCATAAATTCAATTGTACCGTCCGGCAACCATCGCCCTAAATCTCCCGATTTATATATCCGACCTTCTCCGAACGGATTATCAATAAACTTTTCTTTGGTCATATCTGGATTATTCCAATATCCTCTGGCGATCCCAGCTCCGCCAATGTAAATTTCTCCAGAAACCCCGATCGGTTGCAGTTGCATATTAGAGTTTAAAATATATATTTTTTTATTGGGTATAGGTTTTCCTATCGTAATCTTATCCGTATCCTTCGTAATCACACCCAAGGTGGAGCCGATCGTTGCTTCCGTTGGACCATATCCATTGATGAAATCTCTGCCTTCCCCCCATGTTTCTACAAGCTCCTTACTGCAGGCTTCTCCTACGGTTGCTAATGCTTCCAAATGAGGGGGATTCTTATATTCAACGGCTCTCAGCATACTCGGTGGAAGAATGGCTGCTGTAATTTTCTTTTCCCGAAGCATCTGCACAAGATCGGAAATAATATTTTCCTTTTTCTCAATATACAATGTGGCACCCGAGAGAAGGGTTAGGAATATTTCTGCGACAGAACCATCAAAACTAAAAGGAGCAAATTGTAAAACTCTGGAATCCTTATGAATACCCAGTGTGGAGGCTGCCAATAAAAAGTTACTCAATCCCTGATGCTCAATCATGACTCCTTTCGGATTCCCAGTTGATCCAGATGTATAGATCATATAGGCCAAATCATGAGCTGTATTTATATTTGGCAGGTTATCTATGCTCAAGTCTGCTTTATACTCGGAGAACTCCACATTCAGAGCCTCTCCCGAATAGTCAGCAGGAATCTGAACATCCAGATGGGTTAATAGAAGTTGAGCACCGCTATCTTTCAGCATATATTGTATCCGTTCGGAGGGATAAGCCGGATCAATTGGCATATAAGCTCCACCTGCCTTAAGTACAGCCAATACTGCAACGACCATCTCAATAGACTTATCCATCATAATACCGACAAATTGTTCACGTTTTACCCCAAGTTCAAAACGCAATTTCCTGGCAAGTGAATTAACCCATTGGTTAAGGCCTGAATAAGTTACATATTGTTCATTGCATACAAGCGCAGTATGGTTATATCTAGCTACCGCTATCTCCTCGAATAATTGATGAACGGTCTTATGATCAGGATAGGGCTGGGAATTGTCGTTAAAATCAAATAGTACAAGCTGCCTCTGTCTGTCAGGCATTACCTCCAAATCAAGCAGTTGAATATCTGGTGAGCGGGTAACCTGTTGCAGGATAAAGATAAATTGCTCCGCCATTCTGGATATGCTGTCACTTTGAAACAAAGCCGTGCTGTATTCCACCGAAAAGCTTAACTGCTTTCCATAGAACTCCCAGGATAGATCAAATCTTGATTGGTTGCCAGCTATGTTGAGTGGTTCAACAACTGCACCATCAATAGACAATTCATGTTGCTCCATATTCTGCATGATGAGCATAGTATCAAATAGTGGATTGCGACTAGCATCCCGTTTCTGATTTAAGTTCTGAACAACTTTTTCGAAGGGATAGTCCCCATGTTCAAATGCCTGTAGTGTTCTCTCTTTTATTGTCAGCAGCAACTCCAGGAAAGTCTGATACTCATGAGATACATTCCGAAGAGCCACCGTGTTTACAAACATACCTACGGCATTATTCAGTTCAACATGATTTCGATTTGCAATAGCCGTTCCAACAATAATATCTTCCTGTCCGCTCCATTTTGACAAGAGTACATGATAGGCTGCCAGTAAAACCATAAATGTGGTCGTGCTACTCTGCTCCGTTAATTTTTTAAGGTCAGATATCAAACACTGGTCCATTTCAAAATAACTTCGACTTCCCTTGAAATCCTGTTTTGGAGGCCGTGAAAAATCAGTTGGCAAGTTTAATATTGGTATTTCATCCGAGAATTGTTGTTGCCAGAATTCAGATTTAGCGTCATATTCCGTTGTTTGAAGCATTTTTTCTTCCCATACAGAATAATCTTTAAATTGGTAGAGATTAGGTAGTAATGTCCCCCCCTGATACAACTCGGATAATTCCTTATAGAACAAATTCATGGACATACCATCCATAACAATATGATGCGTATCCATAATGAATATATATTCCTCAGGAGCGGTTTCTAATAAAACTGCCCGAAACAATGGGGCCTGCTCCAAGTTGAAGGGTTGTATATAACATTGAATACGCTCATGTATCTCCTCCTGACGATGGATACTGCATTTTTCCAAATGTACTCGGGCTCCAGTATTTATTCTTTGAACGAGCTGTCCATCTACATAATGAAAAGTGGTACGGAGGCTTTCATGCCTTTGGACCAAAAAATTAATCGCTTCCTCCAGGCGTTTGTGATCTATTTTCCCCTCAATAGAGTGGACAGAAGTAACATTATATCCGCAACCCTGATCGTCAAGCTGTTGAACGGTATAAATTGCCCTTTGGGCAGCTGATACAGGGTAATAATCTCTCTTTTCACAAGATTCCAAAGCAATCTGTGGATGGAAATGGTTCTGATGGGCAGCCTGGATGTATAGAGCCAATTGTTTAATTGTAGGATTGGCAAAAAATTCACGTATAGATAGTGCAATGCCCCACTCTTTTCTTACTTGTGAGATCATCATCATCGCATTAAGAGACTGTCCGCCCAAATCAAAAAAGTTATCACAGACCCCGATACTGATATTTTGAAAGATCATGCCCCACATTTCTACTAGTTTCGCTTCCGCTTCGCTGGACGGAGCTTCGTAGCTTGTTCGTACTGTAGGTACTGGTAAAGGAAATGATCTTTTATCAATTTTCCCATTGGGGGTTAGCGGGAAATCATGCATAGCAATATATTGAGAAGGTACCATATAAGCAGGAAGATCTAATAAAAGATACTCTTTGAGATTCACGATTTCCTTACCGTTTTGAGATATATAGTAGGCACATAAGTCTGTATAATGCCCTTCATGATCAGTAATTGGCAATACAATTACCTGATTAATTTGAGGATGCTGGGCTATAGACTTCTCAATTTCCTCCAGTTCAATACGGTGTCCCCTAATTTTAACCTGATTGTCCAACCTGCCTAAAAATTCGAGCTGACCATCACTTGTCCAACGAACCAAATCGCCTGATTTGTACATGCGTTCTCCATTAATCAAAGGATGCTTTATAAACGCAAAATCTGTAATATCCTGTCTGTTCAGATAACCCTTCGCAACTCCTTCACCGCCTATATACAATTCGCCTGGAGCACCAATTGGCTGAAACTGGCTATTTCTATCCAGTATATATACACTTGTATTATGAATCGGGCGCCCGATAGGAACAAAATCCATCTTCATAATCTCTGCAGTTACAGGATAATAGGTTGCAAACACTGTTGTTTCCGTAGGTCCGTAGACGTGAACAATTCGATTTTCTCCAAGTATCTCAAAAGCTCGCTGTACATGCTTTACTGAGGACAGCTCTCCACCAAACAAAATTTTACGCAGAGGCTCCAGGCCATTAATTTCAATATCTACCAACAAATTAAACAATGCGGTAGTCATAAAGGTTACTGTTATTTGTTCTCTTTGAATAAGAGCTAAAAGTTGTGCAGGGTCTAGGAGGATTTCTTTGGGAACGATCACCAATTGGGCTCCGTTCAAAAGCGAGCCAAAAATATCAAATGTCGAACCATCAAACACATAATTGGAGAGTTGCAATAGCTTATCTTCCGAAGTTAATTCTACATAGCCGCAATTTATAACGGTTTTAATAATATTAATATGCGTTGTCATTATACCTTTGGGCTTACCCGCCGAACCTGAGGTATAGATAATATAGGCTTCATGATGTGGGTCTTGTGGAGGGAGTTCGACAGGGTAAATTGTATCGTTTTGAAGAATTTTATGAATATTATTTACTGCTATATTATAATTTAATGCCAGCTTTTCATATTGTTCTTCTACTAGCATCAATATAGCCTGACTATCTGAAAGCATAAATTCTATACGTTCCGCTGGATAAGTTGGATCAATAGGCACATAGGTAGCACCTGCCTTCAATACTCCTAAAATGCTTATAATCATATATGGAGTTCTGTCGTTCATCAGTGCTATGCGATCTCCTGGTCTAATACCGTGACTGCATAAATAATACGCTACTACATCCGACTTGTAATCAAGTGCCTGATAGTTCAGTGAATCCGAACCAAAGATAAGTGCTGAATGGTAAGGATTTTTCTGTACTTGCTGCCTGAATAGATGAACAATACTTTGGCTCCGCGGGAAATCCTGGTGATCCCCGTTGATTCCCAATACGTGTTTTTTCTCTTCCGGACTAATCACGCTCAAATTGCTCATGAGCGTCTCAGGACTGGACAATGCAATAAATAATATACGTTTATATTGCTGGGCCATATTTTGTACAAATTTTTCCGGATAGATATTCGGATTAAAGGTGAACCTTAATTTTAAATTTGGCTCTAAAAAGGCATACACTCCTAGGCTCCTTTTATACTTAACGTGGAAACAATCTTGCCATGCACACATGGATCCATGCTGTTCGAAAATAAAATAATGCGGTGCAACCGCCTGATTAAGCACAGCTTCTTCGAAGAAACTCAGGTGTGTCAGTTTTTGTTCATTTGTACGCATACGAGCTAATAATTGCGAAAAAGTTTCTCTTCCTTCATTTCGCATTCGGAACGGGAATAAAATCGGTGATTCATCTATCCCCTCTTGATATATAATTCTATCAAAAACAATGTCCTCAGTATTCGTATATCTTTGTATAATAATACCCCAGATCGTATATAGAAGAGTTGCCAGCGTGTGCGTCGTATCCGTACCTTTTTGAAGGAGATCATTTGTCTCCTCTAAAAAAAACTCTATGGTGAAATCCTTTGTACTTTCATCAATGCTCCCATTGTCCGTATATTGTTTATAAATTTCCGGATAATGGTCCATTCCGTCCATATATTGCTTCCAAGCATCATCAAATTCACACGTGTCTTGCAATCGCTGAGTCAAATGATCCATAAAATCCCCCTCTTTTACGAGTTGTGAAAAATGAAAAATTTGTCGAAAAAATACGATGAACACATAAATTCAATTATTTGTATAATTACTTTTAACAACTTACTCTCGATATTGTATTTTGTCAACTTAAGTTATAATGATATGCATATATAGTATATTTTGTTTTTAAGGTATTATTTGCTATGTTATTCCAATCAAAAAAAATAAATTAAGTAGTTAAATACATTTTTTCATTGGCATGGAGTCTATTCAGGTGTTTTCAACCCTACCTCAAAGAATATGCACATAGAGCAAACCGTATCTAATCCACTTGAAACAAAGGAGGAGAGCGAATCAATCAGTGAGTTGTCTTCAAGTTAAAATTCTTTAATTTTTAATTATATGACATCCAGAGTAACTTAAAAGTATTTTATACATTGCTGCCAATAAATAAGTTTAAGGAGATATGACATGGAAACTTGCAGAAATGTCTAGACAGCCACAAGACAATAAAATTTCATTATTTAAAAATATTCCATTTTTTCTTGTCCTGCTTTCAATCACATTCAATAGTTCCGGAATTTCAATTTATCTTTTAGCAGAATCCTGGTATGTCGTAAACCACCTCGCCTTAGGAAATAATCTGGGTATCGTTCTCATGGCCACGGCCATTCCACGTTTACTATTAATGCCCTTTACAGGAATTCTGGCAGACCGCTACAAGAAAACACATATTATGTTCCTATCCGATATATTACGGGGAATATTGTTAATCATTATGATATTTTGTTTTACATCAAGTATCTTAAGCTTCCCCGTAGTTGTTACCTTTGCTGTATTATTCGGGATTTTAGAATCCTTCTATTGGCCAGCTTCATCCTCACTCATTCCTGCAATTGTTCCAGACTCTCATCTGGCTCAAGCCAACTCATTATCTCAAATCATTCAGCAATTTTTCAGTTTGGCGGGGCCTTTAATCGGGGGGGTTATTCTTAGCTATGACTCGTATGGTCATTTGTTTGGCGGTATTGCGTCGATTTTAATTTTAGGGGCGTTTTCTTCACTTTTTGTCAGTAAATATACTCATAGTAAAGTCCAGCAATCCTCTTCCGAGCCTCTACATTTTTTTAAGGAATGGAAGGAAGGAATCTATTTCATAAAAGAGGATCCATTCATCAAGGCCATTATTATTGTCTTAATCGTTGCCGGCTTCTTTCTGACAGGCCCGATGTCTATGATCTGAGCCTTGCCTTATGCGGACTTTCTATTTTATTTTTGGGGATTAGCGTTCATTTTTTGCAATTCCTATTATTATTAGGCATAATCGGGCTCATTATTTCCTTTAGCAATACTTTTTTTGTCACTCTGCTTCAGGAAAGAACCCCTCAGGACAAAATCGGTAGGGTTCTAAGCCTTGTAACAACAGCAACAACAGGACTCGTACCTTTATCTCAGGCCCTGATCTCTATTTTGCTTAATAGAGGCCTGCAAATATCTCACATACTCATTTCCTTCGGAGTCATTGTATTTATTTTTTGTGTCACAATAATTTTCCTGTTTCGCCCAATTCAAAATGCATAATCTCGCAGAAAGGAATTCTTCCCTTGCTGAAAAACGAAAAGATACTTTTAGTAGATGATGAAATAGGTATTCTAACGTTGTTAGAAGTAACCTTAAAAAAGGAACATTACACCCATATCAGCCGTTGTACTAACGCAAAACAAACGGTGGAAATGGTGCGGAGCCATAATTATGATCTAATCATATTGGATGTTATGCTTCCGGATATGAATGGTTTTGAACTATGTAGTTTGGTAAGAAGCCACACTAACGCTCCGATTATATTTATTTCAGCAAGCTCAAGCGATTTTGATAAATTAAAAGGATTAAGTGTCGGCGGGGATGACTATATTACCAAGCCGTTCAATCCACTAGAGGTCGTAGCTCGTATTGAAGCGATATTCAGGAGACAAAAAATATACCAAACACAATCGTACGCTATACAGGAGAATCAGGAAATTCGAGTAGGGCGGCTTACGCTTAAGCCATCCGATGCCATGCTTGTATTTGACGAGCAAAAAATCGAATGCACGGCTAAGGAGTTGGATCTTCTCCGTTTTTTTCTAAGAAATCCAAATCGGATTTATACCAGTTCACAAATCTATGAACTGGTATGGGGAGGAGAGCCCCTTTACGGTGAAGAAAAAACGGTAGCCATGCACATTTCCAAAATAAGAAAGAAAATGGAAATAAACCCAAAATCACCTGAAATTATCATTAATCTCAAGGGGATTGGCTACAAATTTGTCCCCCCACAATGAAGGGATTGACTATGAGAGTTAAACTTCGTTATGGTGTACACTTTATTTTGGGTCTTCTAGCCTGGCTGCTCAGTATGGCCGTCATGACCATTATAACTACAGAAATAATTTTGCCTGCTCTAGGAATTGTACCCGAAAATTCAAACTATGATTTGTTAGTATTATCAACCTTTGCAGTGAATATTATGATGTGCAGCGTAGTTTTCAGTTGGTATTTCGGAGGTCCGTTATGGTTTATCATGTCCTGGATCGATAATTTGACAAAGGGAAAATACGAAGCTCCAATTACTAAAAAAAATAAGGTGTATAACCAGCGTTCCAAGCTTAAACAGCCTTATCGACTGTATAAAGAAGTCATTCATAACATACACACTCTATCCGATAGTCTCCAGCAAGCAGAAATGGAACGGAAGAATACAGAAGAGTCTAAGCGTGACTGGATTGCTGGAATCTCACATGACCTCAAAACACCGCTTACCTACATTACAGGTTACACTACTTTGCTGCTGAATGATGAATATACCTGGAGTGCTAAAGAACAAAAATCCTTTTTACTCGAAATTCATCATAAAAGCCTGCATCTAGAAAGGTTAATCCAGGATCTTAATCTTTCTTTACAAATTGAAAATATAGATTCTCAATTTCCTGTTCATCTCAAACAAGGAAACCTGGTCGCATTTATCGAAAATCTCATTACTGATATATGCAATAACCCTAATGCTGCCGAGCATATGATAAGCTTCAATACTGAAGAAAAACTGATCAAAGCTTACTATGATGAACGACTACTGTACAGGGCTCTGCAAAATCTGCTCATGAATGCCGTCATTCATAATCCGGCAGGGACTGAAATCCGGACAACCTTAGCTCGAAAAAATGAAACCACGATAGAATTCAAAATCGTTGATAATGGTGTAGGCATGGAGCCAGAAACCATTAAAAATATTTTCACAAAATATTATCGTGGCTCTACCACACACGCACCCGAATTTGGTACCGGACTCGGCATGGCCATCGCCAAACAGCTCATTCTTGCTCACAATGGCACAATTACCATGGGTAGCGAGCTTTCAAAAGGCACTACAGTATATGTTACTTTACCCTTTATCAATGAAACAAGCGCTGATTCTTAATCAGCGCTTGTCAGTATGATGTCTTTTTTAAACCATTATTGAATCACAATGGATCCGGAAGAATTTTCAACAAAAAGTACGGGACTTTCATCTGTTATCTTACCAATTTGGGCGTGCAATTCTTTATCGGACCCTGACGGGCCAGATGAGGCTTTCAATGAAGACTCAATTTTGCCAGATTTCGTGACAGCATTAATTCGTAGTGATGAAGGAGCAGGATCTAGTTTTAATTCGATCTTCCCACTATTGCTCTTGACACTACTGTCTTGCGCGATCTCTCCTTGATGAGAAATATTAATGTTGCCCGCATCTGCGCTCACCTCCATCCCACCGCTAATCCCTGCCAAATTAATATCTCCTGACGACGTATGACTTACAATTTTCTCTCCTTCGAATCCTTGAATACCAATAGAACCAGAATCTCCAGATATGCTCAACTCTTTCGATTTACTATCTTTCCCAGTAATTTTACCTGATTTTGTAATTAAATCTATTTTTTTATAAATACGGTTAGGCAAAGCTACATACACTATATTCGTTTTAAGATTAAATATACCTGAAGATTCTGCAGCAATCACCTTAAGTGTCTCTCCCTCGTCCGAAATAGTTACTCCTTTAATCGTGGACCGAACCTCGATTTGTGCATTATCCGATCGGCTCAGTTCAATATTTTGACTGTCTGTTTGAACATATATATTTTTTATATTGTCACTATTAAACCGCTTCACTTCACTCTTTGCATCAGAATCCGAATTACAACCTGCCACAAGCACTGCCAACATACTAGCACACAACAGGGCTATCCCTTTATTTCTCCAGTTTTCCATGATATTCTCCTTTGGTAGGCTGATTCATTTGGGTATTATTTTTAGAACCAGCTAGTAAATTCCATTCCCGAACATATTGTATCAAAATACCTACACCTAAAAGCACAAACGTCAACATTATATACAAGGCTGAGTGTCCCGTTGGAATCCCTAGAAAGTTCAAATAAGGGATATCATTTACAGGACCTAGATACCACAACAGCATGTATAGCACCTCGAAAAGCTTTCTTGACCGGGTTAATGTCCCAAGCGTTAAAGCCAAGGTCGGAACAAAGAAACTACCCACTGCCCATGAATAAATGTATGTAAATTCTCCTTCCAGAAAAAAGTGAATCAGAACGCCTGAGGAGATGAGCAATGTAACTAAAATGCCCGCAATCCAGACCGAGAAAAACTTATACAGACGCGGACAACTGGATAACAATAGCTCATTTGTGGAATAATAAAACTCTCTGTTTCCCATCTGTGACCATATTGCAAGAGGCCACAGCATAAGAGCAGGCAGCCAGCTTATGATCTGGGCTAAGGGTACCAGCAAGCTTATCATCATTGAACCCAACACTAACAGATACCACCAGAAAGACATTCCTTTTATCATGATCCGAAGTTCTGCCTTAACTAAACGGAACAAACGTACTCTCTTATCTTTTTTTACAGGCGATAGCTGGTAAGATTTGCGTTCCTCACGTTCTACTACTTTGTTCATTTTATCTTGAACAGGAAGCTTGACAGTAAAAGGTGTTTTGCTTACTGCAAATCGATGAAACAGCTGAGAAGCAAGCAAAACGATAGACAATGCGGCAAGTATCCAAATTAAACGCGAAGTTAACAAATGGCTATTCCAGTCTACTCCACTCCACTCAAAAGTAGGAGTTCTCCCCTCAATAGGATAATAGCCGATACTTCCTCCTACTTCATTTGCAGAAATAAAGTCAAAATGAGCCGCTGCCTCTTTCGTCATGTCCGTCTGGATGGCATTTATTCCAAAAACATCCCATAGACTATTTGAGTTTGAAATAGACATCACACTTAAAAAAATCCAAATGACAAAAAACAATACATTCCCCACTGCACCCTTTAAGCCAGGAAAAACATCAAATAAAACTGTAAAAGCTGACAAAAGCAACAAAGAGGGGATACTCACAAATAGCAAAGGAAGGAAATAAGCTGCAAGGTTAATATGCAAATCCTCTCCCCGAAGCAACTGCATTCCCATAAAGGCTACTACCAATACCAGCTCAATGATCATAAACACACAGAAATTTGAGAACGCTCTGCTCGATATATACTGAAGATTACGAATGGGTGTGGATGCGATAATTTGACCCATTTTCAGGCGCTGGTCCTCAGAAATTTTGCTTCTTAGCATATAAAATCCAAACAGCCATAATAGCATGGTAGATAGCATTGCAACCATTGCCCCTAGCCAGTATGAATTGTAAATGCCTCGTACACCCTTGATATAGAAGACCTCATAACCGTCCGACGCTGCAGGAATCAAAGCATATCCAAGAAACAAGGTGATACCCATAATCAACAGGAACGTGTATCTTCTGATTTCCTGGATTACATTCCCTTTAAGTAAGTACAAGTAATTACCTCTCATGATCTCACTCCTAAAGCAGCGACAGAATACAAATAGGCATCCTCCAGAGAGGGAGGCAACGGAACAGCACTATCACCGGGACGGCTATCCGAAACAATACGAGCGTGTACACCATCACTGCGATGAATTGCACTGCTGACTGTATATTTTTCTTGTATCTCCTGCAACCTCGTTGAGGGAATGACATAGTCCCATACCTTGTGATCGACCGTTTGAATAAACTGTTCCGGTGTTGTATAAGTAATGAGGCGTCCCTCAGACATAACTGCAATATTCGGGGCAATGGATTCGATATCTGTCACAATATGAGTCGATAGAATGACAATACGGTTTGAAGATTGAGAGGATAGTAGATTTCTGAAATTGATTCTTTCCTCCGGATCCAATCCGACTGTTGGTTCATCAACAATCAAAAGAGAAGGATCATTTAACAAGGATTGTGCTATTCCTACTCGCTGTTTCATCCCGCCTGAAAATCCGCCCAACAAGCGTTTTCGTACATGAGAAAGGTTGAGAGCCTCTAAAAGTTCGTCAATCCTTTTCTTAGCCGACTTCATCGTCAAACCTTTCATAGCTGCTATATACTCTAAAAATTCCACAGGGTTCATATTAGGGTATATACCAAAGTCCTGAGGCAAATACCCTAATTCACTCCTCAATTCATCAGGATTTTTAGTAATGTCTATTTTATTCCAGGTGACAGTCCCTTTTGTTGGCTTCTCAATAGTAGCCAGTATACGCATAAGCGTCGACTTGCCAGCTCCGTTAGGACCAAGCAATCCCAATATACCTGGCTTTAAATGTAATGTCATATCTTTTAATGCTTGTTTAGAGCTATAGGTTTTAGTAACATGATCCATAATCAGTTCCATTCTAATTACCCCCAGTACACTTCAAAGTTTGATCAGCTCTAGAAAACAGCTTCTCCCTCAGGTAACTCAAGCATACCGTACGTGTTTAAAAAAATAGTAAAATCCTAGATATATTTATATATTTTTTTGTATTCATATAGATTCACACAGCTATATCTCTTAATAGTACGGCTATCCTTTATAGCTCATCGTAAGATGCTGCTCCATCTCCATAATCGCCCTTTCCAGTTGAGGCTGCGGATGCTGCAGCATGTTGCCGTGACCGACAGCCAATAAAGACGGCTTGAAAAGCGCGAGCTTTTTGGCGCTTTCCAGCGAGCTCTCCTTGTTCCATGTAGCCAGTGCGGGAAATGGAAACAGCGGCTTAAGCCTTCCCGACACCGCAACCCCACCCCGGACCTGGAAGGCGTCGCCTGCAATCAACGCACGGGTGCGAGTGTCCAAAAATGCCATCGAACCCGGCGTGTGTCCAGGTGTGCTGATCGCCAGGAGCGAGCCTACAGGATCCCCGTCCTCCAGCAAAACATCAGGCCGGGTAAGAATTCCCTTCGGCACACTGCCCCGAATGGGGGTATTCGGTTCATCTGTCTCTAACGATACATCGCCTTGCAGCAGCCGCGCATCTCGTCTGGAAATGAACACTTGCGCATCAGGGTACCTTGCCTTCAACCGATCCAGCGCACCCACATGATCCTCATGGGCATGGGTAAGTACAATTCGCATAATCGGCTTCCCCATCCGCACAGCAGCCTGTTCAATACCTTTTGCACTGTAAGGCAACCCCGCATCGATCAGGGTGAACCCATCGTCCTCCTCCACCAAGTAACAGTTCACCGGGAACAGTCGGGGCATAAACGTCAATTGATACACATGCTGCACCTGAACGATACGCATTCATCTCATCTCCTCATCTTGATTAAAACTAATTATATTAGTATTATAAATAACATGATTAGTTTTAATCAAATCTTTTCGCAGATATTCAGCAGCAAAAGGCAGACCCGGAAAAACATCCCTGGTCTGCCTCTCTCCAACTATGATGTGAATGCTCCTAAATCCATCAACCCTGCTGGATAGCCTCAGCAATGGGCGTGCTGCCTGACGCCAGATTAATCGCACGGTGATACGTCTGCCGTTCATCCAGTGCCGCTACCACTGCGGCTACATCCTCACGGGAAATGGTACTAACGGAAGGATCATCCCCCGTAGCAACCTTTCCGATACCGGGATCATCTGTCAGTCCACCCGGACGAAGGATCGTGTAATCCAGCACATTCACAATAACCCTCCTGTATTCGCAGTCTCTCATCTACATTATACAGAAGTATTTTACCCTTATGGTTCAGGACGCAATCAGATTGATATGTCGAGTTTGTGATCAGGTGCTGTCCTACAGTTTGGCTTCCCGCTCCAGCACTCCACCTGCTCCAGCCCCGGAATGCTATCTTTGTAGAACACAGGGTCGTGACCCGCCTTTTTCTGCCGTGAATAATCCTTTAAGGCTGCAAAAGCGACTCGGGATAAAAGAGCAATGGCAATCAGATTGACGACAACCATCATGCCCATGAATAAATCGGCCAAATCCCACACCAGCTGCACCTTGGCTACCGCACCGAAAATCACCATGCCAATTACAGCAGCGCGATAAAGCCATACCCAGATTTTACTGGATTTCATAAACCCGATGTTCGTTTCGCCGTAATAGTAGTTACCGACCAATGCGCTAAAAGCGAACAGGAATACCATAATGGCAAGCAAACCAGGCGCCCACGGCCCGATGTGCACACTAAGAGCCGCCTGAGTCAGCTCAATACCGCTAAGTCCCGGCTTCGTATATGCCCCGGATAACAAAATAATCATTGCCGTGCTTGTACAAATAATAAGCGTATCCGTCAGCACTCCAAAGGCCTGAATCAAGCCTTGCTTGACCGGATGGCTGGTGTCTGCGGTAGCTGCCGCATTCGGTGCGCTCCCCATTCCTGCTTCATTGGAAAATAAGCCACGCTTGATGCCATGCATCAAGGCTGCCCCAATGGAGCCTCCCGCAATCTGCTCGAAACCAAACGCACTGCGTACAATCAGGGACAACACGTGCGGCAATTGCTGAATATTAATGATCACAATAAACAGCGCAATTCCGATATACAGCACCGCCAGTACGATGACGATATATTCGGACATTTTGGCAATCCGCTTGACCCCTCCAAAAATAATGACCGCAAACGGAGTCGCCATAATCAGACCCACGACCAACCGATTCGTGCCGAAGGCATTTTCAAAAGCCAGCGTAACCGTATTGGACTGCACCGCGTTAAAGACCATCCCAAAGCTCAGTGTAATCAGTATCGCAAAGACGATACCCATCCACCGCTTTTTCAATCCGATCTCCATGTAATACGCCGGACCGCCACGGAATCCGCCTTTGTCCTTCACTTTATATACTTGGGCTAATGTACTTTCGACGAAGCTGGATGCTGATCCGATGATCGCAATGGTCCACATCCAGAACACCGCACCCGGGCCGCCCAGCGCAATGGCGATAGCAATCCCTGTAATGTTACCCGTACCCACGCGCGCCGCCATGCTGATACAAAATGCCTGAAAAGGCGAAATGCTGTCCTTGGAGCCGCGCTTCGACTCTCTCAGAACCCGGAACATATCTCCGATCATTCGTACTTGCAGACCTTTAGAGCGGAACGTAAAAAATAGCCCCAATGCGATCAACATGACAATTAACAACTTGGACCAGAAAAAGTCGTTAATTACACCGATCACATCCTGTAAAACCTGTTGCATCCACAATCCCCCTAATATCCATATTCTTTGTCTTCATTCTCTCAGTGAACCGGTTCCATACCCGCCGTTTAGCAGTATTTTTTGAGTATACCAGTTTTTCGCCGCACAGAGCAGATAATTATACATTTGACTGTATAGAAACCATTACCAGGGAAGAGCACGGTATTTGAACCTCATGTTATACTCGTTTCTGCTGCATACGCAAACCTGCTAAAAAAGTGTTCATCATGACTTCAATACTCCGGTCCACTTCCACGGGTAAACCAAAGCCGCCCTTCTGTTCGAGCGAGGCAAAACCGTGAAGCAGACTGCGGAACCCTCTCGCCGCATGAACACAATCCTCTGCCTTAAATCCGTAACCGCTGGACAGAACAGAAATAACAAGCTCCGCCACGCGATCCGCAGCATGCCTCACTTCGGTATGATTGCGATCAGTTGCATACAGCATCGCTTCATACAAACCGGGTCGCTCGCGGGCATATTGCATATAGGCTTTCCCCATAGCGGTCAGTGCATCGTCACCCGCTTTGCCAACCGCCGCGCTCATCAAAGCTTCCTCCAACTGTCCCAGGCTGTGTAGAGCCATCACTTGGCGCAGTCCGTTCAACCCGTCCACGTGGTTATACAAAGACGGCGGGCGAATGTGCAGCTTTTGCGCCAGCGTGGTGAGCGTGACCTCCCCCATTCCCCGTTCATTGGCAATGTCCTCGGCAGCCTGCAGGATATCTTGCAGCTTCACTCCGTTTCTGGGTGACATCATCCGGTCTCCTTTCATCGAATCTCTATGTAAGGCTATTACGTATGCAAATACACACTGAACCCTATTTTCATTTTAACTAATGCTGTTAGTCTACACAAAGACCTTGCCGCTTGCAACCATCGCCCTGTCCGGACCTTTATAGAAGAAGAGCATATCTGCCATAACTGATATAATAAAAGAAATAAGATCATAAAGCGGGTCTGGCAACTTTTTCGATCCTCTGCAAAGGAGATAGCTATATCTATGGATTCCAATCCACTTCCTGCCATTGAATTTAAGCATATCACCAAGTATTTCAACGGGTCTGAGCGGCAACGTTCTGTCCTGAACGGAATTACGGCAAAAGTCTCTCCCGGCAAAATTACCACGCTGGTCGGCCCGTCCGGGTCTGGCAAAAGTACACTGCTCTCACTGTGTAATCTTTTATTGTCACCGGATGAAGGAGAAATCAGCGTATTCGGCAAGCCTGTATCCGAGTGGGACATCCCTGAACTGAGACGGAAAGTAGCATTGGTTTTTCAGGATGCTCCCATGCTTCAAGGAACCGTCCTGTACAATCTCCAAACCGTAGAACGGCTGCACGGTACGGTGCTGCATGATCCGGTTGGCCTGTTAGAGCGCGTAGGACTTACCCGTGACCTGCTGGAACAAAAGGCGCAGGAGCTGTCCGGTGGTCAAAGGCAGCGCTTGGCCTTGGCGCGGACTCTCGCCAACCGCCCGGAGATTTTACTGCTGGATGAGATTACTTCCGCACTGGACCCCGCCTCGGTTAAAGAGGTTGAGGATCTGCTGCTGCAAATGAACAGGGAAGAGGGAACGACCATGATCTGGATTACGCATCATATGGAACAAGCCCGCAGAGTGGGCCACGAAACATGGCTGATGATCGACGGAAAGCTCGTGGAGCAAGCGGATACCGAGGCTTTTTTCCATGCGCCACAGCACAATGAAACTCGCAGGTTCATAGCAGGAGAATGGGTATGACGATTGTTGCCCTGATTCTTTCCCTCGGTTTTGTATTTATTGCCATCGTTATGTCCAAGTCCTTCAAGCTTGGTCTTGACCGGGATATAATGATCGCCACCATCAGAGCATCGGTTCAACTGCTGGCTATCGGTTATGTATTACATTTGATTTTTGGGATGCAGAGCTACGGATTTATTGTATTGTTCATTCTGCTCATGATCACTGTAGCCTCCCAAAATGTTGCGCGCAAAGGACGGTTTATCCCCGGCCTTATGTGGAAGTCATTCCTGACGTTGTTGTGTGTGGAAATCGTTACACAGGCATTCCTGATCAGCCTGCATATCATTCCGGCGACAGCCCGGTATATGATTCCGATTAGCGGCATGATCATTGGCAGCTCCATGATTTTGTCCAGCCTGCTGGTATCACAGCTCAAGTCGGAAGTCCTGCTGCGCAAGCCTGAAATCATGCTCATTCTCGCACTGGGGGGAACACCGCGACAAGCCATCTTCCCTATACTGAAGAATTGCATACGTTCCAGTATGATTCCAACCATTGAGGGACAGAAAACACTCGGGCTGGTTCAGCTCCCCGGCATGATGACCGGACAGATCATTGCAGGCGCCAATCCCATTGCCGCCGTCCGTTTGCAGCTGCTGATCGTATTTACTACCATGACCTCTGCGATTTTGACCAGCGTACTGCTCAGCCTGTTTATTTATCCAGTATTATTTACGCGCCAGCAACAACTGCGCACAGAGTCTTGGGAAGTCTGATGGAGATGGTTATACCCAGTCATCTACAGTTACTTGCCATTATCAAAATAAAATAGCACGCCTGTTGAATAACCACAAAATGGTAGAAAAAAGATCGTCTTTTCTGTAGAATCGTTGGTACCATCCAAACGAATCCGAAAGAAGACGATCTCATGAAAAATTCTATCACGATTACATCTATCCTTCAATCCATGCTGACTCCTGAAGAAGTTCAAAGGGTTGTGAAGTTAATAGGTTATGAAGACAAAGCCCGCAAGTTTACGGTGTACCATTTACTTCAATACTGGTGCATGGCTGCGTTGGAACAATGGGGTAGCTATCGATCCAGCGTAGATTATGCGGCTCTCTGTGGCTTGCCTGTCGTCCACTACTCACGCTTTTCAACCAAAGCCGCCGAAGTCCCGTTTTCCGTATTTAAGGAACTTTTCCATCTACTTGTTTGCAAATGTAACCGGGAAGCACGTCGGAAACTGACTTTCCCCAAAGAATTATTACTCATCGATTCAACCACGATGACGGTGGGAAAAACGCGTTTGCCTTGGGCTCCTTATCCCGGGGAGCGTGCAGGTATTAAACTTCATGTCGCTTTACGAGCAGAAAATGGGCAACCCCTTCAGGTGGTCGAAACGCTGGGCTCCAAGCATGATGGCCCCATGAGTGAAGCGTTGGCTCAACCGGACTACATTTTGGTCATGGACCGTGCTTATGGGAAACTGGAGCGTCTGGATCACTTCAAAACCCATGGACAATCGTTTGTCATTCGGCTTCGCGACAACGTCCATTTGGAAAAGCCTCATGCGCTACGTCGCCTTACGAAGCCAGATTCATCCGTCATTCGGGATATCACTTGCTAGTTGGGAACCCCTCAGTGTCGTTCCACACAACGTCATCGTGTGGTGATTTTCGGGATTTTGAAGGTCGGGAAATTCGGGTGGTTACCGATTTAATGCAGGTGACCGCAGAACAAATCGCACAGATCTATAAGGCTCGATGGCAGATTGAAGTCTTCTTTCGTTGGATCAAGCAACATTTGAATATCCCAACGCTGTTTGGTACGACTGAAAATGCGGTCTATGGGCAATTATTCTGTGCTCTAATCGTCTATGTCCTGCTCAATTGGCTATTTGTTGCTGCTCAGACTTCATGGCCCCAACATGCCGTTCTTTCCTTTGCGCGATTTTCTCGTCTATTTCTTCTTCAAAACTTACCTGTTGAATGGCTGATTCAGATTCAGCGCGTTCTTCTTCAGTGCACCTCTTGTTTCATGAATTGAGTTACTTATTTTGGTTATTCAACAGGCGTGACCCTTTTTAATATTAAGAATCCCTACTACCTGAAATTTGATATTCCCAATACAACAAGATCATCCTTCTAGCCAGCCCTAATTTCTTTGACTGATCATAGAAAATAGCCTCTAAAAGACCTATGACCTCACTGCAAAATAGTCATATTCGTCCACCTCTAATGTGCAATAAATTCTTCTTTTTGTGCAACCGATTGCTTTATACTATTTTTGTAGACGTTTACAATATGTTGTCGAAATAGACTATTGCTTTGGGGAGGATGATCGGTTTGACCTTGTATCGAAGTCTATGGAACAAAGGGTGCCTGATTCTGCTAAGCCTTGTGCTGTCTCTGACCGCCTTCATTGGCTCACCCTCCAATACCGCGAGCGCTGCGGTTGCTGATGATTTTCAGGCTTCTGTCATGGGGCCGCTGGCGAAAATCAATGACTGGGGCGCATTCAAAAAGCAACTGCAAACGCTGAAAAGTAACGGTGTGTATGCCATTACCACCGACGTCTGGTGGGGCTATGTGGAGAGCGCAGGCGATAACCAGTTCGATTGGAGCTATTACAAAACCTATGCAGATGCTGTGAAAGGAGCAGGTCTGAAGTGGGTTCCTATTATCTCTACGCATAAGTGCGGAGGAAATGTAGGGGATGACTGCAATATCCCGCTGCCAAGCTGGCTGTCGAGCAAGGGCAGTGCAGATGAAATGCAGTTCAAGGATGAAAGTGGCTATGTCAACAACGAAGCCCTTTCGCCGCTGTGGAGCGGAACTGGCAAGCAATATGACGAGCTGTATGCTTCGCTCGCTAAAAATTTTGCCGGATACAAAAGCATTATTCCCAAAATTTATTTAAGCGGCGGTCCTTCCGGTGAATTGCGATACCCGTCGTATTATCCGGCGGCAGGATGGAGCTACCCGGCACGCGGCAAGTTCCAAGCCTATACGGAAACAGCCAAAAATGCGTTCCGCACAGCCATGAATGAAAAGTATGGATCATTGGACAAGATTAATGCGGCTTGGGGGACCAAGCTAAGCAGCCTTAGCCAAATCAATCCGCCGAGCGACGGGGACGAATTCTACATGAACGGCGGGTATAATTCCGCTTACGGGAAGGATTTTCTGTCGTGGTACCAAAGCGTGCTCGAAAAGCATTTGGGCGTCATCGGAGCAGTTGCCCACAAAAACTTCGATTCCGTGTTCGGTGTTCGGATCGGAGCCAAGATTTCCGGCCTGCACTGGCAGATGAACAACCCTGCAATGCCTCACAGCACAGAGCATGCAGGCGGATATTATGATTACAATCATCTGATTCAGAAATTCAAGGATGCCGATCTGGATTTGACCTTTACTGCTCTGGAGATGAATGACAGTGGCACTGCACCGAATTATTCCTTGCCGTCCACACTGGTAGATACCGTCTCCTCGATCGCGAATGCGAAGGGCGTTCGCCTGAATGGTGAAAACGCGCTCCCTACGGGCGGCAGCGGCTTCCAGAAAATCGAAGAGAAAATCACGAAGTTCGGTTATCACGGCTTTACACTATTACGCATCAATAATCTCGTCAACAGCGACGGCTCACCAACTGGTGAGTTGAGTGGATTCAAACAGTATATTATCAGCAAGGCCAAGCCTGGCGATAACGGCGGCGGTACAGGCAACAAGGTAACCATATACTACAAAAAAGGCTTCAACTCGCCTTACATCCACTACCGCCCGGCTGGCGGAAGCTGGACTGCTGTACCTGGCGTGAAAATACAGGATGCTGAAATTAGCGGCTATGCCAAAATTACCGTCGATATCGGTTCTGCTTCCCAATTAGAGGCTGCCTTTAATGATGGCAACAACAACTGGGACAGCAACAACACCAAAAACTACTCCTTCAGCACGGGCACTTCTACTTACACACCTGGCAACAGCGGCAATGCGGGAACCATCACATCTGGCGCTCCATCCGGTACCAATCCCGGAGATGGCGGCGGTACAACCAACCAAGTCACCGTATACTACAAAAAAGGCTTCAACTCACCTTACATTCACTATCGCCCGGCTGGTGGTAATTGGACTGCCGTACCCGGTGTGAAAATGCAGGATGCCGAGATTAGCGGCTATGCTAAAATTACTATTGATATCGGATCTGCCTCCCAATTGGAAGCCGCCTTTAATGACGGCAATAACAACTGGGACAGCAACAATACTAAAAACTATATTTTCAGTACAGGGACTTCTACCTACACACCCGGCTCTAACGGAGCTGCAGGATCTATCCGAACGGGGGCGCCTTCAGGGAGCGTCCTCAGCGTAGGGTCCTCCACCTACACAACCGACCTCAACGAAGTTGCAGGACCTATCCAAACAGAAAAACTTTCAGGTGTATCCTTAAACGTTAGCACTTCTACCTACGCACCCAACTCTAACGGAGTTGATTTAACTATTCAGACGGAGGCGCCTTCACTCCTATAGATCCGGGTACCCTCTCCAAGCCCATCCCCCTTAACACAGACTGGAGCCAAACAGAGCATTTACTTTATCATGACGGACCGATTCAGCAACGGGGATACATCGAACGATAATTACGGTGGCTTCAATTCCAACAACGGCGACATGCGCAAATGGCATGGCGGTGATTTTCAAGGTATTATCAACCAGCTCGACTACATTAAGAATATGGGCTTTACCGCCATCTGGATTACTCCGGTAACGATGCAAAAGAGCGATTACGCTTATCACGGCTATCATACGTATGATTTTTATGCGGTAGACGGGCATCTCGGTACAATGGACAAGTTCAAAGAGCTGGTTGGTAAGGCGCACGACAAAAATATCGCTGTTATGCTGGACGTAGTCGTCAATCACACCGGCGACTTTCAGCCAGGAAACGGCTTTGCCAAGGCTCCCTTTGACAAAGCCGACTGGTATCATCACAATGGCGACATTACAGGTGCAGATTACAACTCCAACAACCAATGGAAAATTGAAAACGGCGACGTGGCCGGATTGGATGACCTGAATCAGGACAACCCCGCAACAGCCAACGAGCTCAAAAGCTGGATCAGATGGCTTCTGAACGAGACGGGCGTCGACGGACTGCGAGTAGATACCGCCAAGCATGTACCCAAAGGCTTTCTGAAGGATTTTGACCAAGCCGCGAATACCTTCACCATCGGTGAGATTTACAGCGGCGATCCCGCTTATGTGGGCGACTACACCCGATATCTCGATGCTGCACTGGATTTTCCGATGTATTATACAATCAAGGATGTGTTCGGACACGATCAATCCATGAGAAAAATCAAGGAACGCTACTCCGATGATCGTCACTATCGCGATGCCCAGACCAACGGTGTATTTATCGACAATCATGATGTAAAACGTTTCCTGAATGACGCCTCCGGCAAGCCGGGTGCTAACTATGACAAATGGCCTCAGCTCAAGGCTGCTTTGGGCTTTACTTTAACATCGCGCGGGATTCCAATCATCTATCAAGGCACCGAGCAGGGCTTTAGCGGCGGAGATGATCCGGCCAATCGGGAAAATGTGGTTTTCAACGCCAACCATGACCTGTATCAGTACATTGCTAAGCTGAACTATGTGCGCAACAACCACCCTGCTCTGCAAAACGGCAGCCAAAAGGAAAAATGGGTGGACGACTCCTTTTACAGTTTTCAGCGCTCTAAAAACGGTGACGAGGCCATCGTACTCATCAACAATTCATGGAGCAGCCAGACCCGAACCATTGGCAACTTTGACAACCTGTCCAACGGCACACGTCTGACCAACCAGCTAAGCAACGACTCCGTTCAGATTAACAACGGTTCAATCACCGTCACTCTTGCTCCAAAGGAAGTTAAAATTTTCACCAAGTAACGGTCACATTCGGTTACATTGGTTATTCAGATGTGCTAAAATGAGTTATAGAAGGATATACTAAAAAGAGTAAGGATGCTGTAACATCCCTACTCTTGGCAACAGCCGCTTTGAAGAGCGGTCGGCTGAAAAGGGCTAGCTATTAGAAATAGACCGTGTTCCCCTCTCCAGGGCGGTCTATTTCTTTTTGTTTTGGTTCAGCGCCATAACAATGGTAACGATTAATCCGATCAACGCTATTAATAGCGTGCCGAACATCATCATTAATGTCAGAGCATCCTTAACCTCCACAGGCATCACCTCCCTTCCGGGAGACTTAGCCGACCGCCCACCTAAGCCATTCTGTTGTTACTGGAATTATAGCACGTAAATCCGTCCTTCTGCGACACACTAATTCATACGAGTATCGATTGTAAGATTGCTTACATTTCAATGTCTGTCCTCTAAAACAAATAGGGCACCTGCAACAAAGTGTACGCTTCGTTGCAAGTGCCCTGTTTATATATAAACAACGTAGGGATACTTAGGCCTCAGTAGCCACGTTGATATTGTTCAGGTATGGAAGGCTTCTCGCCGCGCAATGTCACCGCTGCATGCGTGCCCCAGTAAGGATCGCGCAGCAATCCGCGTCCGATAGCGACCAGATCGGCATCCTCATTGCCGATAACAGACTGCGCCAAGGCCGGGTCATCCAGTGCGCCGACAGCGATCACCGGAATGCTCAGCGCCTCGTGAATTTGGCGCGCGAACGGCACTTGATAGCCCGGATAGTTGCCCGGCTTTCTGGCTCCAGCCGGTCCTTCTCCGCCCGAGCTAACATGGACGGCATCTACGCCAGCAGCTTGGTAAGCACGGCTCAGCTCAATGGCATGATCCACATCGTACCCGCCATCTACGTATTCCACTGCGCTAATGCGGAAGATTAACGGCATGCCCGCAGGCATTTCCTTGCGCACAGCCTGAATCACTTCAACACCAAAACGGGCTAAATCTTGACCATATACGTCATCCCGCTTGTTCGTGAGTGGCGAATGGAATTGGTGAATCAAATAGCCGTGTGCGCCATGAAGTTCAATCGTATCCACACCCGCTTGAACTGCGCGCCGGGCGGCATTTGCAAATTTTTGCACCATGCCCTGCACTTCTTCTGTGGTGAGTGCACGTGGCTGTTTGTAATTTGCACCTGGGTAGGCAATGGCCGAAGGAGCAACTGGCACTACCGCATCCTCAGCTTTACGGCCCGCGTGAGCAATTTGGATGCCTACCTTGGCCCCGTGCGCGTGAATGCCGTCCACGATCTTTTTAAAAGCAGGAATATGTTCGTCTGACCAGAGGCCCAGATCATAGTCCGTGATTCGTCCATCCGGCTCTACATCTGTCATTTCTATAATAATTAGACCCGTGCCTCCAATAGCCCGGCTCAAGTAGTGAACATGATGCCAATCGTTCGGAATCCCGTCCTTGGCGGTCACCGAGTATTGGCACATCGGGGCCATGACTACACGGTTTTTTAATTCCAAATCCTTCAGTTTATACGGTGTAAACAACGAATTCGTCAAAATGCTCATCCTCTCTTCTCCAATCTTCACTACAAAAATCAAGATACCCATCCATCTACACGGTCTATTCCAAACACAATCGGCACAGCCCAAACGTAACAAAGAGATTCCCCAACCGGAGTATCCCTCATGTTTGCACCTTGCAGTCATTATGTATACTGTATGTCGTAGATATATTGCACACAATCTATTATCCATAACCAAATAACTTTTTGCAAGTAAATATTTAAATATTATTAAATATTTTTTTGTTTACAATCCTGCAAAAGCCTATCTATAGCACAAAAAGACGCCCGTATGGACGTCTCTGACAAATCAGCCTTATTGTGCCGAGCCCAATTGAACCCATGCCTTTTCAATCTCTGCAACCGCCTGATCCTTGTTCATGTTGCCGCTGATATAAGCCTGCATCAGCTCGCCAAACTTTTGGTGGAACGTATCCAGCGAGTAGTTGACCGACAGATCACCGGACTTCGATGTTTTCAAAATACTTTCCATTTCCTTAGGCATCTCCAGGTCAGGAAGCGGCGCGTCCTTAATTGGAGGAATCACTTTCGCTACTTGGGAGAACCAGTTCTTACCGTATTCTGAAGTGTACAGCCAGTTGAAGAATTCAATCGTTTCCTTGGCTACTTCGGAATCCTTGTTGATACGCAGTGCCTGATCGGCACCAGTAATGATGACCGATTGCTCTGCTTTGTCACTTACCGGATATCCCATGATACCAATCTTGAGATCAGGATTAATCTTCTTAATCGCTTCCTCATCCCATGCGCCTTTACCTGTCATAAACGCTGCTTTACCGGATGCAAAATCACTCACTTCCGCATTGCTGTCCCGTTCCAGTGGCTTATCTGTGCCATGCTTCACCGTCAAATCAACGAAGCTAAAGAAGTTGTTGTACAGCACCGGGTAGTCCTTGATTTTGGCTTTGCCTGCAATAAAATCACTAACGAGCTGCTTCGGCTCCACGCCTCCATCCTGCGCGGCAGCATCTACATAGTGCTGGAAGATGTGTTTCCATACCCACCACTCTTTATATGCGTTGGCAAATGGAGTAATGCCCTTCGCCTCCAGCTTGGTGACTGCATCCTGCATCTCCGCAATCGTTTTAGGCGGGGAGGTTATTCCGGCCTTGGCAAGCAAATCCTTATTGTAAATCAGCGCAAACAGGTTCCCCTTCACGGGTAATCCCAGCACTTTGCCGTCGCTGGAGCTCATATTCGCTCGTACTGCATCGGTCATGGCCGCCGCCAGTGGTTCATTGGTCAGATCAGCGCTATAATCAGCATACGTATCAATATCGCCTCCGGCCGTCGTTTGGAACACATCCGGTGTACTGCCTGAGGCAATTTTTGACTTGAGAATCGTGTTATAGTCCACCTGCGGATGACGGGATGCAATCGACCGCAGCACTCGATGATAGGCCATAAAGCTGGCTTGTGGCGCCACATAGCCCATATCGGTACGGGCCCCTACAAAGGATTGAAACGATTCATTGGTGGTGCTCTTCATCGCCTCTTGGTACCAGGGAAGCTTGGGAATATCCGTGTTTATTCCTTTGCGTACCGTAACGTTATACGTCTCCCGGGTAACCACATAGTATTGATGACGGTCAGCCACATACAGATAGATGGCCTCCAGATCATTGCGCGAATAAAACATGCTGCGCAAGTAATTTTCAATCACCATGCGTAAAGCATAGTCTCGGTTCTCATTGGCGACCGCGTTCATGATATCGTTATAACGAAGCTGCGGAAGAGCCAGCTGTTGCATCCCTTCCAGGTAATCCTCCAGATTTTGATTGACCAGCAGCAGATTATTGGTTGTGCTGGCGATGCTATGGTTGACTGACTCCTTTTCAATCATCTGATAGGAAATAATCGTGAGCGATCCCACCACCAGAATGATGACCGAGGTAAAAAGCAATATAAGCTTGTTCACTAATCTCTGCGTGATTCGCCTCCATATGGATCGAAGAAGCGCGCCTGCCCGCTCTGATATCATCATAACTGCCCCTTTTGAAAGCGTACACATTTTTACCCTCAACCGTTTTCTTAAATCCATTGGTCCGGCCCTGTGGGCTATCCTATACTTTTATTATATCTCAAACGGCTTGGAGCGAAAGATCGGAAAATGTTGAGAAAAAGAGGTGTATTATGCTGAAAAAAAGGGGAATTGGGGGCAACAAGGGTAGTAAATTGGAATTCGGTTTATTCACGCTACCCGTCATCTTGTGTATTACGATTGCATTTTATATTCCGTTTTTGATGACGATACGCTATTCCCTGACCAAGTGGAACGGCATTGCCAAACATCCGAAATTTGTAGGTCTGGATAACTTCAAGCAAATTCTGCTCGGAGACGCCAACTTTGCACATGCAGCCTGGTTTACCGTCAAATATGCCGTTCTGTACATTGTGCTGGTGAACGTGCTAGCCATTTTGCTGGCGCTCGTCCTCGACATGAAGCTGAAAAGCTCGGCCTGGCTGCGGGCGGCTTTCTTTATCCCATACATCCTCAGCCTCGTGATCGTCGGATTTATCTGGAAATTCATCTTCATGCAAGGCTTTGAATCGCTGGGACACAGCACGGGCTGGGGCATCTTCCAGCTAAGCTGGCTGGGTGAGGAAGGACTCGCGTTTATTTCCATTTTGGCGGTATCCATTTGGCAATCCATCGGCTTTTACATGGTGATTTACATCGCAGGCTTGCAATCCGTGCCGGACGATCTGAAGGAAGCTGCCATTGTGGACGGAGCAGGGCCGATTCGGAGGTTTTTCAGTATTATTTTGCCGATGCTGGCACCTTCCATTACGATCTCAGTCTTCATGGCATTGACCAACTCGATCAAGGTGTTCGACGTCATTTTATCCCTGACTGGCGGTGGACCGGGAGGTACGACCTACAGTATTGCCTATGATATTTACCGGGACACGTTCCAGAACAATCTGTACGGCTACGGAACAGCCAAAGCATTGATTTTATTCGTCGCCGTGCTGATCATTACAATCATTCAATTGTCTATTTTCAAACGCAGGGAGGTTGAAGCCTGATGCAACGCAGCCGTACGGGACGTATTTTGCTGGAAGCGGGCATGATTATATTATCGCTGTTATTTCTGTATCCGCTGTTTCTCGCTATTAACAATTCGTTCAAAAGCTTCGCTGAGGTCATGACCGACGTCATTGCGCTGCCCAAGCAGTTTTCGCTGGATAACTACGTATATGTATGGCAGTTTATTAACTACCCGCGCTTGTTTCTGAACAACACGATCATTACGGTGGTCGGCCTGGCAGGTATCGTGCTGATATCCTCCATCGCCGCCTACAAGCTGGCACGAACCAAAAGCAAATGGAACTCCGTGATTTACATGCTGTGCATCATGCCGATGCTGATTCCGTTTCAGTCCATCATGCTAACCGTCCTGCGGCTGGCAAAAGATCTGAATTTGGCGGATAGCACTTGGGGGCTTGGCCTATTGTACTGGGGTTTTGGCGCACCGCTGGCCGTATTTATTTATCACGGCTTCGTGAAAGGTATTCCTGCCGAAATTGACGAAAGCGCCAAGATCGACGGAGCCTCGGGCTTCCGGCTGTTCTTTTCCGTGATTTTTCCCTTGCTGAAATCGGTCACCGCCACCATCATTATTATCGACGTGATGTGGATCTGGAATGATTTCCTGCTGCCCCTGCTCATGGTTAACGGCTCGCCCAGCACCAAAACGCTTACGCTGGCGGCTTATACCTTCGTTGGGCAGTATACATCAGACTGGCAATATGCCATGACCGCCATGGTAATGGCCGTGCTGCCTTCCATTATTGTATTTATCTTTCTGCAAAAATACATTGTCAAAAGCGTTGTTGCCGGAGCCGTCAAAGGCTGAGACAAGCATATGAATATAAAGGTGAAAATGAGGACTTGTGTATAATTAACGCAAGTCCTCTTACCTTACCCTCAGTAAATATTAGTCTTAGGCGCTCCTATATTATTTATGCTTAACCCACTGCATACTGTCCAGCGGCCAAAAAATTACATCCGCGCGGCCAACAATATCTTTTATCGAGACAAAGCCAATAGCACGACTGTCTCTACTGTTATTGCGGTGATCACCCATGACAAAAATATATCCCTCGGGAACCTTGGAGTCCGTTATGGTTCCGTTTGGGAAGTCCACATTGTTGTATAGCTCTCCCTTGGCGTGTGCCGCTTGGATGGCCTCTTGAATGTATGGCTCCTCTACTTTCTTGCCATTGACGTACAGGTTGTCGCCTTGGTACTGGATCTTATCCCCTGCAACACCAATGACACGCTTGATAAAATCCTTACTTTCCTTTCTCACATGAAATACAATAACCTCACCGGGCTTGGGATCACGCAAACTATAAATCATCTTGTTCACGACAACTCGTTCATCTGTCTTGAAGTTCGGTTCCATGGATGCTCCCTCAACGATAAATGGCGCAAATAGCAGCCAACGTATAATGAACACGAGTACAATGGCCACAACAATCGCTTTAAGCCAATCTATCATCTCACTTTTAGCTAGCGGCTGCTTTTCTAGCAATTCTTTGGATGTTGGATTCGTCAAATCATTTCCATTTCCCATGTGTTAAACCCGCCTTTTCTCACAGATTCCACTTCTATTATATGTATAATGTTTAAGTATAATCAAATTTCCCCAGTCTGGCAAAACTTCATTTTTAGTTGAAACAAAAGTGTGAACTTTTTTTCACAATCCAAAAAAAGAAATAAAAAAACTATTAATGCAAACGTTAACATATATTACACTGTGCATATGCATCTTAGAGCGTTTTGGACATAGGGTAATTGAATCTGTCACCCAGGAGGTGTCCTATTTTTTACTGGAAAGACGGCATGAGCCACTTGTACTATGCTAACTTTTTTTAAAAATAAGAGATCAAATAAGGAGGAATTTACATGTTTAAACGCAATGATCGTCCAAAACAAGGATTTAACGCTCTAAGTCTCGGTGTTTCTTTTGTTTTCGCTTCTTCATGCCTTATTGGAACCGCTTACGCAGATACGTCATCCGATATTCCTTCCTCTATACAGGCAACAGAGATTTCCAGTGCAGTTGATTCATCTGCTGTGTCCACAACGTTGGCGGCAGGCGACTTGTACGTGGCACCAAATGGTAACGTGTCCAATCCAGGTACTATATCCAGTCCTACTACGCTCGAAGCAGCACTAACGCAAATCGCACCGGGTAAAACCATTTACCTGCGGGGCGGCAAATACACCTACTCCTCAACGATCACCGTTCAGCATGGAAATAACGGCAGCAAGGGCTCCCTCAAGGGACTGGTTGCTTACGGCAGCGAAAAGCCGGTGCTTGATTTTTCAGCTCAAGCCTTTGGTTCAAGCAATCGGGGACTTCAGCTTAACGGAGATTACTGGCTGGTCAAAGGGCTTGAGGTCAAAGGGGCCGGGGATAACGGTATCTATATTGGCGGCAGCAATAACCGGATTGAAAATGTGGAAACCCACCACAATCGGGATACGGGACTCCAGCTTGGACGTTGTTCCACTACCGCCCCCGACAGTGAGTGGCCTTCAAACAATCTGATTTTGAATTCCTACTCTCACGATAACGCTGATCCCGATAATGGTGAGGATGCCGACGGCTTTGCCGCCAAGCTGACTGTTGGACCAGGCAATGTGTTTGATAACTGCCTGGCTGCGTACAACGTAGACGATGGCTGGGATTTGTTTAGCAAATCCGAAACAGGTCCCATCGGTGAAGTAACCATTTTGAACAGTGTCGCTCACCACAACGGACAGACCTCCGATGGAACGTCTACCGCGAACAGCGACGGCAACGGCTTTAAGCTGGGTGGAGACAAAATCAAAGTCAACCATATCGTGAAAAACAGTATTGCTTTTCAGAACAAGAAACACGGCTTCACCTACAACAGCAACCCCGGCAGTATTACGTTGACCAATAATACCTCGTGGGACAATGGTCAAAGTAATTTTGCTTTTGAGGTGACTGTATCATGGCAAATCCAATATCACAACCAACAGCCAATCCGACAAAAACAGATTCTTGGGCTGTTCGCATGAGCGACTCTGTATTGGAACGGAGTCCTGAATTTTATGAAAAATGGGAATATGATCACGGTGTCATTTATAAAGGTCTGGAATGGGTCGGCGAACTGACAGGCGATCCCAAGTATATGGAATATGTAAAAAAACATATGGATCATTTTGTTGACGAAAATGGCGTGATTCAGCGCTATAAAGTAGATGAGTACAACATTGACCACGTCAATAACGGCAAGCTGCTTTTCCCTCTGTATCATGCTACAGGGGATGAACGGTATAAGAAGGCAGCTTACCAATTGCGCAGCCAGTTGGAAAAACACCCGCGTACCAGCGAGGGCGCATTCTGGCATAAGCAAATCTATCCATACCAAATTTGGCTGGACGGCCTGTACATGGGTGCGCCGTTCTACGCTGAATTTATCCGTGAATTCGGAGATCCGTCAGAGTTTGACGATGTGACCCTGCAATTCAAGCTGTGCTACAAGCATACACGTGATCCTGAAACGGGTCTGCTCTATCACGCTTGGGATGAGAAGCTTGAGCAGCCTTGGTGCAACCCGCAGACAGGCTGTTCCAAAAACTTCTGGGGACGCTCGATGGGCTGGTTCGTCATGGCACTCGTTGATGTGCTGGACTTTATTCCGGAGGATCATGCAGATCGTCCTGCCTTGATCAAGATGCTGACAGAAACACTGGAAGCCCTGCTGAAGGTCCGCGATGGAGCTAGCGGTGTCTTTTATCAGGTACTCAATCTGGGCCATGTAAAAGGAAATTATCTGGAAGCGTCCGCTTCCTGCATGATTCTATATGCTATCGCCAAAGGCGTGCGCAAAGGCTATCTGCCAGAGCATTATCACCAAGAAGCGGAGATTATCCGCAAGGGAATTATTGATGAATTTATTACGATTACCGAAGAAGGACTCGTGAATCTGAACAAAACGGTGCAAGTAAGCGGCTTGGGCGGTAAGGATCGTCGAGACGGTACATTCGCCTACTATATCAGCGAGCCTATTGTAACCAACGATCCTAAAGGTATCGGAGCTTTTATTCAGGCGATGGGTGAAGCAGAGCGGATCTAAAGCAGAAAGCAACTGCATATGCTGCAATGAAAAGGACGAGGCTAATGATTCTCGTCCTTTAGTGATCCATCATTTATTTTTCAAATCCAGAATCTCTGACTCAGACAACCCAGAGGCTCTTGCTATAATGGAGACCTCGACTCCCAAAGTAAGAAGCTCTTTGGCCATTTCAACCGCCTTCTTCCGTTTACCTAGAGCCTCACCACGAGCCTCACCACGAGCCTCACCACGAGCCTCACCCTCAGCTAGTGCTCCTTCAATCATAGAAGCTTCATCATGCAAGTATTTCTGTCTATCCTCATATAATCGTCGGGCTTCTGTATCCTGACTAAGAAATTCTAGCGTATCCATTGCTTTCTTTAATACAGGCTCATTCATCTTCAGCACCTCCCAATTGGATTTGTCGGCACCCTTTAGAAATAGTAACCAGTTGACCAATCCACCATTTTCAACGGGAACCGCGTGATCGTCCAGTTTTGGCAACTCCAGAAAATGTAGCTCAATATCATCAATTAACGGGATACCACTGCGATCTTCCCGTAAGTGAAATACATTATGGTAATGCTCGTTGGGAAGAAACGAGTAATTCAGAATGTTGATGGTGACACACTTCTTCAGCAGCTTATAGGACTGACCTTCCTGCAATTGTCCGCTATAAAGCTTACTCCAATAAAATAGTGTTCGCTTTTCTGTGTCATACTTATTGAATAACTGCATTTCTACATTAATCAATTCGCCCTCATCCGTCTTTGCATGAATATCCAAGATGGATTGCTTATCACGAGGGGCATCTTTCTCCGTATAAGGATTGAGAAGAATAATTTCTGTTAGAGCAGGCTTTCCAGCTTCGATAAATGTTCTATTGAGGAAGGTCAACAGGACATCACGGTTTTCCTCACTGCCGAAAATACGTTTAAATAAAAAATCATTTCGAGGATTAAGCAACTCAGCCATTTGTATCAACTCCGTTTAACATTAGTATACCACGCTGAGAAACCCTTAGACATACACTACACAGGAACGAACAAATTGTTTTTTGTATCATCGATTATCTACTTCATAATCTTAAATTCATATCCCTGTTTCTTTAGATACTCTATAATTTGCGGCAAAGCTTTTGCAGTTTCTTCCTTGCCATAGGTATCATGCATTAAGATCACGGCCTTTTCCCGACCTTTTACTGACTTTATGAATTGGTTTACTAATGCGGCTGCTTTCTTGGGCTTACCCTCTGCATCTTTGTTTAGTACGTTCCAATCTACTTGATGGTAATCCTTTTGAAGTAATACTTTATCCAATGCAGCCATCCCCTGCGGATCTCTTCTCTTCCATGTCATGTGTCCACCCGGGAATCGGATCATTCTTGTAGAGAAGTCCGGTCCCAGAATACTCTTTAAGACCTGATTGTCCCTCTCAATATCCTGCATAACACGGTCTACATTTACTTTCCTGTGAGGATACAAATACTTATAATTATGTGAATACGTATGATTTCCGATCGCATGACCTTCTTTAACGATTCTTTTGACAATGTTTCTTGTGTGTTCATTTTCATTGGCTTCCTTGCCTACGATAAAAAAGGTTGCCTTTACCTTCTGTTTATTCAGAATATCCAGTATTTGAGGTGTTACCGTTACGGATGGTCCGTCATCAAAAGAGAGATAAGCTACCTTTTTCCCATTCGCACCATCCGGCAATTGCCCGAGCATTTGCTGGTTTAAATACTTCTCAACAAAAGCACCGTCTTCAACGTCGGTTTCGTCTTTTGATATAGCTGCTTTACCCTTTGAGTCCGCATTTGCTTGTACTTTTGATGGATCATGCGCTACGGAATCTGTCTTTTGGGCAAGCTCCTGCGTTTGTGCGGGTGATTTGCTGTCTGAGACCTTTATCGTAATAAAAGTAATACAACCTACTACAAATAATAAAATAGCAACCAACATGAGTCTTCTTCTGTTTCTTCTTGAACGGTGCTCGCTTGCCCTACTATGTGAATAGCCCTTTTCCATTAGCTTATGTACCTCCACACCACGTTTGATATTCTCTAAATATAGACATATTTACATAGGTTACTTTACCACAAAGTGCGCTCCCCTTTGGAGTCTCAACCTAAAATAAGAAAAACCACCGGATCAGGGGACAACCTACTCCCGGTGGCTTTTTCACTTACCTTGCTTAAAGAAGTTTATGAGCATGATTGCTAATTATGAAGATTGCTTCGTTAGGGCCTGAGCCAACAAAGACGCATAGGCTTTGGCGCCCTTGGGTTTCAAATGAACTCCGTCATGTTCAAAGTACGAGTTTTTACCAGAGCTGGCTCCGTACCAATCAATCATTGTAATTCGCGGGTCCTGAGACGCTGCTTCGGCAAGATGCTCGTTCACAATGCTCTCCCACGGCCGAGGCACACGGGTATTCACGAGTATAATACGCTTCGCATCCTTCAGACTGTCCAGCAGATTGGATAGCTGGTCCTTGGTAAAAGCGCCGTTCGTGCCCAGCTCAATAATAACCGTCTTTCCCAGCTGCCCATTCTGTCTCAGCTGCTCCAGTACGGCAGGCGCTTCCGCCATCTGACGGCCGATCCGCCCATCTACAACAGCGCCTGGAAAGAATTCCTCAATGTACGACTGTACATCCAGCATGACAGAGTCCCCAATCGCAGTCACACTTGAACCGTCGACTGTCATAGGCGCAGCCTGTTGGGTTGAAGTATCCGACGTTGTCTTAGCGTTGTCGGTAGTCCCTTCCTTGACCGTCGTGTTCTTAGACGTTTGAGGTCCGGTCGAGGCTGAAGTCGGCAGCTTGCTGCCTTGGGAAGCTTGCGGCGGCTTGATTTGAGGCTCCTTGGAAGCGACGGATACCGTGCCATGAAGCGGCGGCATCGCCTTTGACTTGGCAATAGGCTTCTCATCGCTTGATGCTGCCTGGATCGTTGCGTCCGGAGACGCCACGTATAGGTGAACGGTGCCTGCAAGAACGCCTACAAAAAGCATAGATGCTGCGGTTGTAGGAATCCATCTCCACCGTGCCTGTCTGCGAACTGCTGAACGGATTCCCGCAAGCCAGCTACGGAATCCTCCGTGGCGGATCGGCTCCTCGATATATTTAAACGAGAGAGACGCCAGCAATACGGTGGCTAACAGTTGTACAATGATTCGCACAACATGCACACCATCGGTATCCACCTGAGGTGTCGTCAGCGTGATGACCGGAACATGCCATAGATACAGCCCGTAGGAACGGGCGCCAATCCAGCGCAGTGGCTTGAGTCCCAGCAGTCGGCCAAGATGGCTGACCGGATGTGCCAACGCTGCGACTACAAGAGCAGTGACCAGCGCTATGCCTAACAATCCGCCCCGATACAGAGACGGGTCATATTCATTCGAGGCCCACGCCCAGTGACAGAGCAGCAGCAAGCTAATTGCGCCGATGCCGTCCAAAAGCAACCGTGCCTTGGCAGATGCCTGCTCTTTCAGTTTGCCGCTCGGCCATATCAGGGCCAGCGCTGAACCGATGAGCAGAGTGAATCCACGCGTATCCGTGCCGTAATACACCCGGCTCGGATCGCTGCCCGGCACATAAAGCACGGCCATTAGAAGCGCAGAGATGAACGCCAGACACGTCACCCAGCCGGCAAGCACACTACGCTTGGGCATGTATTTTAGCCCAAGCGCCAGCAACAGCGGCCACAGGATATAAAATTGCTCCTCCACTGCCAGCGACCACAGATGCCCAAGTGGAGAAGGTGGCCCAAAGCTTTCAAAGTACGAAACCTGATGAAAAATAAACCACCAGTTGCTCATATAGACTAAAGCGGCAGGAACATCTCCGCGCAGGGCGGTAAGCCGTGACGGATCGAAAAGCAACGAGCACAGGACAATGACAGCTACAACCGTCAACATGGCAGGCAGCAGCCTTCTGGCACGACGCAGCCAGAAATCTTTCATTTTAAAGCTATGATATGTATCCCACTGACTGACCAAAATATCGGTAATCAAATACCCTGACAAAGTAAAAAACACGCCTACACCCAACAAACCACCCGGCAACCAGTCCGGATTCAGATGATACACAATGACTGCGATGACCGCCAGCGCTCTTAACCCATCCAAACCTGGCATATAACGACGTTGTGATGACAGCCGATTCAATTCCATTTCAGCCGCCGTCCTTCTTGCAAATTCAAGCTCCCTGTCTGTTCCAATGCTCTTCTGCCCTTTCTCTCCTGCACATCGTCCGTGCAATGCCCTATAGCCTTTTTATTCATTATATAAAACTTCATAATCGTAATGATTTCATTGAAGTTAAAATTAATGACAATGTTTTTATTATATCACTCCTTTCCACACTTAGGTAAGTCGTGATAGATATACAAAAAAAGGTATCTCCTCCCTTAGGAAGAAATACCTTTTTACTGGTTTGGCTTAAAATTTGATAATTCCTGAGGTGTGCAGGAAGACAAGCAACATCAGGACCGGTGCAACATACCGAAGACCGAACAACCATACGCGGAACCAGAAGGGTTTGAGATTTGCATGCTCACCCGCAGTCTTCCAGTAGTAGCCTGTGAATATAACAATCAACAAGCCGCCTAACGGCAAGAAGATATTAGAGGCTGTGAAGTCAACGAAATCAAAGAAGGATTTGTCACCAACTTTTAATTCCGGAACCAGCCCCATGGACAATGCAGAAGGGATACCCAGCAGCAAGCACAGGATAGATACGACGATAACCGAACGAACCCGGCTCCAGCGGAACCGTTCCATAACATAGGCTACGGGTACTTCCAGCAAGGATACCATAGAACCCAATGCAGCAACCGCCAGCAGTACGAAAAACAAACCGCCGAAGAAAGCGCCGAAAGGCATGGCAGAGAATGCAGCCGGTAAAGCAATAAAGACCAGAGACGGCCCTTGAGCCGGGTTAATGCCAAAGGAAAAGGTTGTAGGGAAAATAATCATGCCTGCGATAAACGCATAGATTAAATCCCCGCCACCAACTGCCAGCATGGCTCCACCCAGCGATTGTCGACGATCCACATAAGCACCGTAAGTGACCATAATCCCCATCCCTAGTGAGAGCGAGAAGAAGGCATGTCCCAAAGCAACCAATGCAGACTCTATACTAAGCTTAGAGAAGTCAGGGTTCAGAAAGAAGGATACACCCGCACCTGAGCCTGGCAGCATAAGCGCATTTACCATTAACACGAGCAACAGAATAACCTTGGCAGGAATCAAAATTTTATTGAACTTTTCAATCCCGTTCGATACCCCGAGGGTAACTACGATGGACGTAAATGCAAAAACAACTAGCAGCCAAACCAACGGAGCGTAGCCCGATGAAAAGGAAGCAAACTGTCCAGCAAAATCCTTATTTGAAAACAGACTTCCACTAAATGCCTCTACGGCATAGTGCAGTGTCCAGCCTCCTACAATGGCATAAAACGATAAAATAACAAACGGCACGATAACAAACATAATGCTCATCTTGCCCCATATCGGATGACCGCCTACTTTTACCATCGCAGAAGCAGCACTTCCCCGACCCGCACGGCCAAGCGCCAGCTCTGCCAAAAGTACAGGCAAACCTACAAGCAACAGGCAGACAATAAACAACAAGAAAAATGCAGCTCCGCCATATTTCCCGGTAATATACGGAAATTTCCATATGTTACCCAATCCTGCTGCACTCCCGATCGCTGCCAATATGAATCCGGCCGACGAGAAGCGTTCATTCTTATCTGACAGGCTATTCTGCCCCTTGCTCAAACTCATTATATCCCCCTCATTCTCTCTACTTCCGCATAAACATAAGCATGCGTACATAAATAATTTTTACTCATTATAGCGTAAGTAGGATGTAAGGTCATACAGAATTTTTCACTATTATCGAAATTATTTTCATATTGTTGAAAACCTACACATTCCAACAAAACTCTACATAAAACTACATTTTTTCTTCGACATCCTTCTTTATAACGGCCTCTCCCATGCGATTGGATACTTTTTGATAAATATACGAAATCGCCAGTAGAACCACGCCAAAGGAGAAGTAAGCTACGATGGTGCTTCCTAATGTTAACAGATGTAGATCATACAAAAGCAATTTACCTGTCGACAGCAGGGTCAGTCCCAGACCAAATCTGCGAATGTAGACCAACCGCTTGAGGAAGCCGTATACGATATACAGAATCGCCAGCAGCAGATATACCAGACTAAACATAAGACCTGCATCCCCCAGTTGGAACTGAACTCCGAGAAAAGCGGTAATAATGCCCAGCAAATATACCCCCATAATGACTGGATACAGCTCTGTACTTCTATAATGGCGTGTCATCAGCGCGTTCAGGAAATCCCTGCTGCTGAAGAATACCAATACATTAAAAGCTGCGAGTACCGCTAGCGCCACATAATCAGCAGCCGTATTTTGCGCGTAATCTCCATGCAAGGTTGGAATCGCTACCGTGGCCAAGAGTCCCAGCGCGTAGCCTATGACGTATAGAATCAGGCTGTAATATTGAATCACCCGATCGTACAGCAGCTTCACTTTAGGCAGGAAATACGCCAATACCAGCGATACGCAGGTGTACAGCAATACCTTGTATAAAGTATAGTGTGTAAAATTGTCCGACACGAAGATGTTGTACCAATGCCCGGCTTCATATAAGAGGTAGCAGTACACGTTCACCAAGGTTAGATATTTAAATCCTTGCATGATACGCATTTCGGACAAACGATTGTTTTTGAAAGCATCCGGACGGCTGAATTGAATGGCATAAAAGACAGTAACAACCAACATCCCCAGCGTAATGAGTGTATATTTAAGCCCAAAATAATCCGTCTCAAATCCTGACAGCAGGTATATAGGAAAATCGACGAAGAAGAATGCACCCAGACACAGTAATAAAATGCCCCAGCCTGCTCGCTCCAATTCCTTTAATCGGTAATGGCGCCCACACAATGTCAGAAGAACGGCCTCGATCAACCAGCCCATGGATAGCCATCTGACTCCAAACTGGAACGGAATCATGAGAATGACAAAGGTCAGTGAAGTCGCATAAAATAATATTTTGGTCTGTTTCTCCTCTGGAATATATCGACTAACCCAACGTCCCAATCCCCCATACACCAGGCAAAAGACGAACGCCAGCAAGCCTTTGTAATCATCCAGACCCGCATCACCAAAGAGAGAGTACAGAACGCTGCAGCTCACGACGGTATTCAGAGCCAGCAGGGAGAAATCCAGCCATGACAGCTTTGCTTTCAAACGGAACGGTACCCACAGCGTCATACCGAGGTACATCGCAAATGTAATAACTGCATACAGCATGCTCGCTGCGGCGCTTTCCGATAACCACGCCAGCACAATCATCAAAGGCGTATTAAGCAAAAAGCTGATATATTGCACAATGACCCACCGTTTGCGCAAGGATACGAGCAAAATGAGCAGGTTTAACAGAAACAGATAGCCCATAGCGATATAAACCGCGTTCCCTTCCAGCCCGTTCGCAGCCATATAGGAAAACAGCGGGAGATATCCCCCTACTAATCCAAAAGAGCAAATCGTTCGCGATTCATACCTTAACGACAATAGCACAGCGGTTACCGTAACCAGCACGGATAAGCCGATGCCTGTATACATCCCTATGATTTCCAATAAAAAGTAGCTGTAAAAAATAGATCCATACAGTACGGAAATCCCGCCGCCCAAAATACCGAGCGCAAAGGTCTGCTTTTGCTTGCGGTACAGCCAATCACCGCTGATTAGCATCAACGCTCCCAGCAGAAAGAAGGCTACGCCCTTCATATTTCCTGTAAACCAATTCGAATATGAATATTTAAAGGCGGCTCCTACACCCAGAATAATGAGCAAAATTCCCAGCTTGTTGATCCAGTTCAGGCCTAGCTTCATTTCAAACTGATTTTGCTTGATGCGCTTCTGCATCGTTTCTTCGCTGATCTCTTCTTCCTGAAGTTGCTCCAGTCCATTCGTCGTATGATGAAGCAGATTTTGCTCAGCCTCTTGGAAACGTTGGCGTTGCTTCATGATTCGGTCACGGATCTCCTCCGAGAACAGTCGCAATCTGGCGACGATTTCCTCCTGATCCTCTTTAAGCTCATGCGTGGCTTGCTGAATAAGGTGATCCACCCGGTTCTTAGCCCCATACTCAAAGGCTGCCAGCCGATTTTGCCCGTCTGTTATTTTGGAAGCAAAATAGGTCTCCAGCTTTTCACGGGAAATGCGGATCATATTCGCCTTTTCACTCAGCATTTGCTCCGTTAGCGAAGTGCGCAGCTTCCCATTCTCCTGCTCAATATGTCGCACTCGCTCCTCCAAATGAATACAACGAGCCTGATATTCCTCAAATTTTTGTCGCAGTACCTCATTCTCCAGAATGACATCCGAGGCTTCATAGTCCGCAATTAAGGTTTGATACTCCTTGAGCAGCTTGTTCTGTTCCTGGCGAATCGTATGTAAACGATCTTTAAAATCCTCCATGTTTTCCTCCATCGCTGTTCATTTTGGTAATCATTACATTTTACATGAAATTAAAAAGGCATTATAGAGACTATAGCCCACTTTGAACAGCGAAATGAGGAATTTAATTTAATATTATTCCAATATAGCCTACCTTTTTTCCTTCACAAATATGAAATATGGATTTAGAAAAATTGACTAGAACGTTTCACTCGTAAACAGAATAAGAAAAGGAACGCCAATCTAATGAACGTTCCATACAAAACCTTAGTTTTTTATATCCTTTTTTTCGTAGGTGAAATTTCTTAAAATGACCTGCTTTGTCTTAGCTGTTAATCCTTCCCCATCATTGTCCAAATTTGCAACCTGATCGCTTGGGTACTTGTTTGGAACCTTAACTGGATAAAAATCTCCGTGCTCAGTTAACAGGATGTGGGGTTGTTTAGATTGAGCTAGATGTTCTAGTTCTTTCTTTCTCTCTGGTGAGAGCCAGTCAGAGTCGTCTGTAGCTTTAGCCTCGTTTTTGATTTCATTGGCAAAAGTTTGATTTTGTATGACGGTTATTCCCCCTCCGACAACAACAGTTAGACCTAAAACAACAATAATTGTTCCGAGTCGCTTGTTCACATCGAATCCTCCCTTCCTAAAATAAGTATTACATAGTTTTTCAATTTTCCTTTTGACACATTTTTGTTAGGATCTGATCGAATTAAACGCTGTCTATTGATCTTAAAAACTTTCTTTTCAAAAGATCGGCCCTTCACCACGCTTTAATTTAACGATTAAATTTTTGTAGGTGAAACAATGGCTTTATCAAAAGATTGCAACACGGCTTCTGTTTTATTGGGGTTCGGTCTCCCGTGGTGCTGGTTGGAGTTCTTGAGATATATCAGTAACCAATCACATCAACCTACATATCAAAAGATGCCCCCAATGGGACCACCTACTGGACACCAATTCACTCGTTATCTTCTTCCTTGATATAGATAGCGTCATATTGAATGATCGCTTTAGTTTTATCAGTAGTCATTGAACCATCATACACTACTTCATCTTGACTGGGATTTCTCTTCACTTTGAAGTGTTTTTACAAACAATCCATCCTTTGTTGATATCTTATCAGGATGATACAGTCTCTCTAGTACATCAGCAGGAGGAATTGGCTCGTAAGTTATGAATAGTCAATAGACGTGACCAATTCCAGCCATTAATGAAAGAATTAGGAAGCGTTCACTCGTTCATCCGTAAGCACGCCATCATCAAAATCTCGATCATATCACATGATTTATATTTTTCCACGAATAAAAATTACATTTTATGACATGTTAATGTATTTTCTTCTTAAAAAAGCCATTTTATAGAATTATTATATTAGTTAGATGAGAGGAGGAATAGTTTTGCATAAAATGGATCTGAAAATATGATGTTGTCAGGTTACACCAGTTGGGTCTGCTTCCTGGTCTGGAACATTCGGTTGTACTGATTAATCAGTTCATCCAAAAACATAGACTGCTCCAGCACACAGGCATGTCCGAAACCATACTCTTCGTACAGATCATGCAATCGTTGCCGGGCATCTTCCAACTGTTGGTTTAACGTTTCATCTGTATTCATAGCGCATCCCCTCCTAATGAATCTCATTTTAGGTTGGAATGTGGAAATATGGATCGCTATTTTAGCAATCAAAAGTCAGCATAATCTAACAAAAAAAGACCAGCGTCTAAGCTGGTCCAGAGTGTCGAGAAAGTCCAACGGACTTTCCGGCACTTTATTTTTTGTTTGGGGAGACTCAACTTTTAAAACAAAAATCGATTTAAAACGATCTGAGGACCCATTTTTATTTGATCAAAAGAGCCATTTTAAACCTCATTAAAAAAACAGGGGGTTTCTCGACAGCCTGGACCAGCGTCTAAGCTGGTCTTTAGTAATGAATTAGTGCTCGGATCAAGTTGTACCAACGTGTTACTGTGGTTTGGGTGTGTCAAAGGTTGGATCTTTAGCCTGAACTGGTAGTAAAAGTTCTCGTAAAAAACTAGTTGTTATCAAGAGCAAAGCCATCTTTTTGATCAATTTCTTTCCACATTTTCTGAAGTTTTTTTCCTGTTTCAAGGACAGCATTCACACCAAAACGCTCAAATAATCGTGCACAATTTGAAATAATGAACCGAAGGATCATATGGCACTCGGCCAGCTTCACAGCCTGATCGACGTTCCCCGAGGCGTCAAAACAGCCGGAACCCGGAATTACTACCTGACGGGAGCGGGGGTTGCATTGCACCGGGCTGTGCAGCAGCTTGCAGTGGATCTGCTGACTGAACGGGGATTCCAGCTGCTGACGTTCCGCTAATGGTACGCTCGGAGGCAATGCGCAGCACCGGCTTTTTCCCACTTGGGCTGGATCAGACCTACCGCATCGCAGGGGAGGATCAATGGCTTGTGGGTACTTCGGAGGTGCCGCTCGTCGCGTATTACAGCGGTGAAATCGTAGATGTCACGAACCCGATCCGGCTGGCGGCTGTATCGGTATGCTTCCGCAATGAGGTCGGCTCAGCCGGAAGAACAGATGACGAATATCGTGTCGTTCAAAACGATCTATCGGTGGATCTATGCAGGACGCCTGGCTCAGGTCCGCGAAGCAAGTGAGAACGAATAAAAACGGTATTTAGCTCGTTTTCAAGTGATGCTTACCCACTTATCGCATCCTTAACCTTTTGGCTTAATCAGCAAGGCTGCCAAAAATGAGAAAATAATGGCTGCCGAAATACCTGCGCTGGTGACCTTGAATATACCGGTAATGACTCCGATCCATCCGTCTTTCTGTAATTCCTCTAAAGCGCCGTGAACCAGAGAGTTTCCAAAACTGGTGATTGGAATGGAAGCTCCGGCTCCGGCAATTCTAACGAGCGGGTCATACAAGCCAAGTCCGTCCGCGGCTGCTCCCAGCACGACGAGTAACGTCATGGTATGGGCTGGAGTCAGTTTAAACACATCAAAACAAATCTGTCCGAAGACGCAAATTGCGCCCCCTACAAGAAAGGCCCATAAAAAGATCATGTCAGATTCTCCCTCCTGATTCGATCGCTACAGCATGTGCGATACAAGGAATACTTTCTCCTTGTTGATACGAAAGCGGCGATAAGAGCGCCCCGGTAGCAACAACAAGCATGCGTTTGATTTCTCCCATTTGCATGCGTTTGAGTAAATGACCGTAGGTGACAACAGCCGAACAACCACAACCGCTTGCCCCCGCCTGCACCATCTGAGTATCATAGTCGTAAATCATCATGCCACAGTCAGCATATTCCGTTTGATGAATCGGAAAGTTATGTTTTTCAAACAGTTTGCAGGCAATCTCATAGCCTACTTTGCCCAGATCGCCTGTGACGATCAGATCATAATAACCGGGCTCGATTTGTAAATCTCGAAAATGAGCTTGAATGGTGTCCACCGCAGCAGGTGCCATGGCTGCCCCCATATTAAACGGATCGGTAATCCCCATATCGATAACCCGGCCAATTGTCGCTGACGTGGTAACAGGTCCTTCCCCCTCTTGCGAAACGATCGCTGCACCGGCACCGGTCACGGTATATTGGGCAGTTGGCGGCTTTTGTGAACCATATTCTGTCGGATACCGGAACTGTTTCTCTACGCTTGAATTGTGACTACAGGTCCCTGCCAATATAAATTTCGCTGCTCCACTATTGACGAGTGCGGACGCAAGAGCCAAGCTTTCCATCGAGGTTGAACAGGCACCGAACACGCCAAGATAGGGGATCGACAGAGTACGAGCGGCAAAGGTGGTGCTGATGATTTGATTCATCAAATCGCCGCCAATATGAAAATGGACTTGCTCCTTGGTTAACCCTGCTTTTTCAATCGCCAGCTTTGCGGCCTGTTCAATCAAAATTTTCTCAGCTTTTTCCCAGCTTTCTTCTTCCAGCATGGAGTCACCATGTATGATGTCAAAATCACCAGCAAGCGGTCCTCTGCCTTCAAATGGGCCAACTACGGTAGCCGAGGCCTTAATATTCGGTTTATTCTCAAAGATCCAACTTTGATGCCCTTTTAGCATGTCAGTGTCCTCCTCCAGTACCCTTAAGCACAAACGTGATGATCCCTACAACAAATGCCGCTACAGTTCCAAAAACAATAACCGGACCGGCAAGTTTAAACATTTGTCCGCCGACGCCTAAAACCAATCCTTCACTGCGATGTTCAATAGCTGCGGATGCCATTGAATTTGCAAAACCAGTTACGGGAACAGCCGAACCGGCACCTGCCCATTGCGCGATTTTGTCATATAAGCCGAGGCTCGTTAAAATAATGGAAATGAGAATTAACACGGCCGCAGTGGGACTGGCTGCTTTTTTCTCATCAAAGCCGGCCCAATGAACAAACATTTCCTGAATGGCTTGTCCAATTACACAAATCATCCCCCCGGTAAGAAACGCACGCCAGCAGTTTTGGAATAAGGGCCGTTTGGGTTCAAGCTGGCTGGCGAGTTGTTGATACTCCTGTTGGACTGGCGTTGCTTTTTTCATCTTTTCATTGCTCATTTTTTAGTCCTCCTGATCATCTAATCTAACGAATAAGTAGCGGTTTGATTTCCTCAATGACCCGTTCCAGCTCTTTTGCGCATTCTCCATACATTTTTTTTGCATTTGGCGCTTTGGTGGTAAGGCTGAACATTTCAAGATCCGCTTCACATTTCTTTAAAGTCGACAGCAAAGAAGCTTTATTCTGAGGCTTAGGAACTTTGATCTGATCGTCAAATAAGTCAACATAAAGCTGGCCGTAGGCATCTACCTGACCAAAAAGCACGTTTTCAATTGCAACGCCTATCTTTTCGAGTTCCGTATCCAGCCAACCCCGGTTGAGCCCCATCACAGCTAATGGTTCATCCATGACATTTCCATCCATAATGACTACCTGCGGCTCCTTTTCGGGCCCCACCTTAATGCCTAGATGTTTGGGCGTTAGGGGTTGATTTTCTTTCGTTAGCAGGACGTTAATGTCTCCACTCGGTTCCATAATCGCAAATTCTACATCCGACGCTAGAAAAACATCTTTTTTTCGCAGCTGTTCCATCAGTTCGTCGGTGGTAAGTCGTTCCTTCTTAAGGTTATCCTCAAGAATTTTTCCGTCTTTAATTATGACCCTTGGTTTACCGTCGATAAAATCCCTTGCTTTTTTACTCTTAAGTTGTAAAAACTCGATCCCTAAAGAGACGCATACCCATACAGACAATGAAATGACACTTAAATGCCATTTTTGATCCATCTCTAATGAAGTATAGGCTGCTAAGCTTCCAATCGTGATCCCAGTGATGTACTCAAAAAAGGATAGCTGGGAAATCTGCCTCTTTCCCAATAGCTTAGTCATTATAAAAAGTACGACAATCGCTAACAATGTCCGTATTGCAGTAAGTAACCAGTCTGGCATCATGTAGCCCCCTTTATTCTTTTTACTAAGTACAATTTCCCAATTGATGGTAAACCATATATAAGCAAGATCGTCAGTTTCTCGTCTTTTTATTCATTTAAATGTAAATGTTTACTTTTTTATGCAAGATCACTTTCCTTTGATTTTGCTTTTTATCGCTCTTTTCGGTGTATGATTTCGAAAAAAGGGGATACATTATATATGTCGTCTGGGCAGGAATAGTAGTATTTCCGTTCCTTACGCCTTAATCCTTTTAAGGAGGTGAATCAAAATGACCGTAGCTTCCGATGTCAAAACGTGTGTTGCTTCATTAAAAAGCGCTCAGGCTAGCTTAGAAACATTCGCTTTGAGCACCCAAAATCAAGAGGCAAAAACTCTTTTTACAAACGCGGCTCAGCAAACACAACAAATTTTGCAGCAAGTCGAGGGCCGAGTACAGCAGTTAGAGAATGAAGAACCACAATACAAAGGTTTCTAAGAACGAGAAAGGGGCTGTCCCAAAAGTCATTTTATGATTTTTTAGCCCCACTTTAGACAGGATTTCAAGCAATAAAGATGCCTTCAAGCCCATTTTAACGGTGGTTTTGAAGGCTTTTTCGTTCAACGTTTGGGACTGGCTATTGGAAAGATCACGATGAAAAAAGGAAGTCATCCAATGTGCCGACTCATGCCCTTGATTAACCTGGCGAAAATCCGTATACTAACAAAAAAGCAAACGATATTATGCCTGTGAAGAGCATCCAACTCGGAGGCGTTTACGCCAAGGACCATACGTTAGCGTAGGATATGGCGATATGTACCTAAGTAAACCGGACCCGCCCGTTACAGCGGAGCAAAGTGGATTGGAGAGTCATGACATCTGTCATGCTGTCCGGTCAATTTGGGTGGCACCGCGAGATCAAAGCGCTCCTCGTCCCATGTGGATGAGGGCGCTTTTTGTATTTTTATCCGAAAAGGAGTGCGGTGTCATGTTGGCTATCAAATGGATTAGAGAGCATCAAGAGCAGGTTCAGAAGGCAGCAGACGGCAAAGGAATACAGGTATCGGTCGCAGAGCTGCTGACCCTGGATGATCGGAGAAAGCAGCTACTTCAGGAAGTGGAACAACTTCGGCAGAAGCGTAATCAGTGTAGTCAGGATATTGCCGCGCTCATCCATGCCGGCAAAAGTGAACAGGCAGAAGGGGCAAAGCGGCAGGTCAAAGAAATTAACGGACGGCTAGATCTTCTGGAAGCCCCGCAACAGGAAGTAGAGGAACAGTTTCAACAGCTCTTGCTTCTGATGCCTAATATCGTATCACCAGATACGCCACGAGGGAGATCAGATGAGGATAATGTAGAACTAGAGCGGGTCGGGGCGGTTCCGAACTTCGGATTTGAAGCAAAGGATCATATGGCGCTCGGTAAGCTTCATAAGCTAATCGACGTTCCTCGGGGTGTCAAAACAGCCGGTACCCGTAACTACTATCTGACGGGAGCAGGGGCCGCATTGCATCGGGCTGTGCAGCAGCTTGCGGTGGATCTGCTGACTGAACGTGGATTCCAGTTGCTGGATGTTCCGCTGATGGTACGTGCAGAGGCGATGCGCAACACTGGTTTCTTCCCGCTCGGACTGGATCAGACGTACCGCATCACAGGAGAGGATCAGTGGCTTGTAGGCACTTCGGAAGTGCCGCTGGTCTCGTATTACAGCGGTGAGATTGTGGATGTTACGGACTCGATTCGGCTGGCGGCCGTGTCCGTATGCTTCCGCAATGAGGTCGGCTCAGCCGGAAGGGATGTGCACGGACTGTATCGTGTGCACCAGTTTGCCAAGGTGGAGCAGGTCGTGCTTTGCGAAGCCAGTCTGGACGCTTCGGAGCAGATGTTCCAGGAGATTACGCGCAATGCGGAGGACCTGCTTCAACTGCTGGAGCTGCCCTACCGCAAGATGGCTGTCTGTACAGGCGACATGGCGCAAAAAACCTACAAGCAGGTGGACATTGAGACATGGATGCCTAGCCGGCAGGCTTACGGCGAGACACATTCGTCGTCTCAACTGCTTGATTTCCAGGCGCGCCGTTCCAACATCCGCTACCGCAATGCGGAGGGCAAGCTGCAATATTGCTACACGCTCAACAACACAGCGGTTGCTTCGCCCCGGATTTTGATTCCGTTGCTGGAGAATCATCAGCAAGAGGACGGTTCGATCCGTATTCCGGAGGCTTTACGTCGATATATGCCGCGAGGTATGGAATTTTTGAGCACAAATTTCTAATTCTAATCATTGCAAAAAGACGAAGGACAACTATCCTTCGTCTTTTTGCTGGCTCATTGTGTCATTGTGCTTCTGCTTCCCACGCACTGGCAGGGCCAAAAAATTCATAGTGGATATCCGAAACAGGGATATTCCACTCCTTCAACAGTGCATACACCGATTGCATGAACGCTTCAGGACCGCAAAAATAATATTGGGCGTTCCAATCCGGTATTACGGATTGCAGCCAAGGCAGGTCCAGACGGCCTTCCTTGTGAAAGGCCTGTGCCAGCCGATCCTGCTCCGTTGGACTGCTGTAGCACCACCGTACTGTGGCCAGGGTATGTGCGGCGACCAGCATTTCCACCTCATTACGCAGAGCATGGTTATCCCCATTGACCGCTGCATGGACAAAGGTGACAGGGCGATCCGGGTCAGACTTCACCAAGGAAGCCAGCATGCTGACCATCGGGGTTAACCCGACCCCACCGCTGATCAGCACGACAGGTCTGTGATCTGCCCGATCCAGTGTAAAATCACCAGCCGGTGCAGATACCTGCAGCACATCGCCCTCTTGCACCTGCTCATGCAGATACACAGAAACTTTACCTGCCGGGCGGGACTCTATGGCATCCTCACGCTTTACAGATATCCGGTAGTGAGGTTGCCCCGGTGCATCTGAAAGACTATATTGACGAATGTGGGTATTATGTTCACCCGGAATTTCCATTTTCAAGCTGATATATTGTCCAGGCTCGAATGTAGGCAGTAACTGTCCATCCTGCGGCACCAGATAAAAGGACATAATTTGCTCGCTTTCCTTAACCTTTTTCTGCACAACAAAGCTCTTAAAGTCTGACCAGCCTCCCTGCTGCTGTTCCGCCTCCTTGTACATTTCAGCTTCCACGTCTATAAATACATTAGCGATCACACCATAGGCCTCGGCCCATGCGTTGATGATCTCGTCTGTAGCCGCATCTCCCAGCACGTCCTTGATCGCAGCAAGAAGATATTTTCCGACGATAGGGTAATGTCCTGGCTTAATTCCCAAACTGCGGTGCTTATGTGCAATCTGACGTACCACCGGGAGAATTTCTTCCAGGCGGTCAATGTGCTGTGCAGCCGCATATACAGCGTTGGCCAGCGCTCCCTGTTGACGTCCTTGCTTCTGATTCGCGTGATTGAATATATTGAGAAGCTTGGGATGGGCCTCAAACATCATCTGGTAAAAGCGCTTGGTGATTGTAGTTCCGTGTATCTCCAAAACAGGTACAGTCGATTTGATCGTTGCAATGGTTTGCTCACTTAGCATCTTAGTATCCCTCTTCTCTCCAAAATAAGATCAACAAAGGGTGTTTCAACATTATCCACCCATTTGTAACCCTCAATTTAAAGCAAGTATACCCACATAAAGTAACCGTTCATGTGATTCCAGTCACTTTAAATTTGAAATAATTTGTGAACGTGTCAATGATAAAACGCACAATTTTATCCAATCGTAGTAAACTCGTTGCGATGGCATCTTCCCACGGGAACCATTCCAAAGACTTCAATTTATCCTGCTTGTAAACGCTTCCAATTAGGATACAATCGAAGATGAGGTACCGGACAAGCTGTTCCGGCTCATCCTATTCGAGTTAAAGGAGGCAGATGATATCGTGAAGTGGATCAACAGCAGCAAATGGTTAGGTGCATGTTCATGTATCATACTCGCAGTGGCTGGTACAGTTCTTCAACCCGATGCAGCAGCACATGCCAATACGACAGACGTGACTCATGCAACCTACGGGAATGAAGCGATTCAAGCACTGAATGGTTTGGACGCTACCCATGTAGGACTATCCCTGAACGCAACCGCCAGCACAGCCATTACAAACGGAACGGATTGGAAGGACACCGCAGGTAACCCGATTCAGGCGAACAGCGGTAATATCCTAAAAGTAGGTTCCACTTATTATTGGTACGGCGAGCATGCTGAGAACTGGAAATTTGAAAAAGTGAACGTATACACCTCAACCGATTTGAAAAATTGGTCCTTCCGCAGCACTATTCTCACCAAAGATTCCGCCCCCGAGCTGAATTCAAGCAAAATCGAACGTCCCAAAGTCATTTACAACAAAACCACCGGAAAATATGTACTATGGGCGCATTATGAAAATAGCACGGACTACTCACTAGGTCGTGTAGCCGTCGCTACCAGCGATACACCCGACGGAAATTTTGCCTACCAAGGCAGCTTCCGCCCGCTGAATTACGAGTCTCGTGATATGACAGTGTTCACGGATACTGACGGTAGCGGCTATCTTATTACAGCTTCCCGTAAAAATGGCGGCGCCAACGATACGATGGCAATCTTCAAGCTGACAGCCGATTATACAGGCGTGCAGTCGTTCGTTGGCTGGATTTTTGAAAATGGCTATCGTGAAGCTCCTGCTGTTGTGAAAAAGAACAATACCTACTACCTGTTCACCTCGCAGGCATCCGGCTGGTATCCGAATCAGGGAGCTTACGCAACTGCCAGTTCCATGACTGGAAGCTGGTCTGCGCTGTCGCCCTTCGGTGATCCGGCGGCTTACGGCTCGCAAATCCATTCCATCGCCACGATTACAGGCAGCGCAGGAACCAGCTACATCTATATGGGCGACCGCTGGAACCCGCTCAAACTGAACGACCATAAATTCATCTGGTTGCCATTGACCCTGAATGACTCCAACAAAACGGCAACCCTGAATTGGTACAGTAGCTGGGATCTGGATGCTGCGACAGGCACAGTCATCCTGCCGTCCCTTGTGAATCACGCACAGGGCAAAACAGCGACTGCGAGCTCAGCCGCATCTGCTTCTCCAGCTTCACTGGCGAACGATGGCAACGCTCAAACCTCGTGGAAGGCTGCATCTGCGTCTTGGCCTGCTTGGTGGCAGGTCGATTTGGGCAGTAGCAAGACCATCAGCGAAGTGGATATTTCATGGTTTATGTACAAAGGCTCTGAAGCGTACTACAAATATAAAATTGAATACAGCATGGATGGAGTTAACTACTCCACGATTGATCGCACAGGTAATACCACGTATGGTTTTACCAGTGACAAAGTCAATTTTCAAGCTCGCTACGTGCGAATCAATCTTGTAAATGCGGTGCTATTCAATAATCCGAACAACTGGTATACCCCGACGGTGCATGAAGTAAGATTGTTTGGCAATTAATCCACTTCATTAAACAAAGAACATGGCAGGAAAGCACCTACATAAAGGAGGCTCTTTTGCCATGTTTTCTTTTTACCACATTATCATCTACCTTGTACTCACTAGCTCAACGCATTCGATTGACTGTGGTAAACACAAATTTGTCATACCGATGCCGTGAGAATGAGTATTCAAATGGTATACCCGTATCCAGATAACCCACCTGCTCAATTTCCAGGATTGGATCATCCGCTGCACAGTCCAAATGCTCCCGATCCAGTTCTGTCGACTTGGACGCCCGGATGGTACGATGTGAACCGACAATATTCAGGCCCAGTTCCTCCTTGATATGCTTGTACACCGAACCGTGCAGCACCTCCTCGGTAATACCGCTGATCAGCTTCGTGGGCATGTATGTGCGCTCGATAACGTAGGGCTCACCCTCCACGACACGCAGACGGATCACATGATATACAGGAGAATTGACATCAATAAATAGATGGGCCGCTACCTCTTCGGATGGAAATTGAACGTCAAAGGCGACGATTTTATTTTTGATCTCTTTCCCGCGCAGTACGTTGGTTAACCCCAGCATTTCATTTACGACAACGTTAACAGGGTCATTGTGAACTGATTTGACGATAAAGGTTCCGTGTCCTCTTTTACGATTCAGCAACCCGTCCGCCACCAATGTGTCCAATGCCCGCTTAATCGTCATCCGACTTACACAAAACTCTTTTGCCAGTGAGATCTCATCGGGAATCGGATCATCACTGCTATAGGTCTTATTCATAATCCGCTCTTTGACCTCTTGTGCAATCCGCTCGTATTTGTTCATCTGTCTACCACCTGTACTAAAAATTGTTTTATGTCAGCATTTTACCAAAACATCAGTAGCGCTGGTTCTTTTGGTTCTGCAAATTGACCTTATCCATTTTTGCGTTCCACCAGCTTCACGGCCTGTTCATAGGCTTTCTTACCGTCAACCATTCCGTAGGCCATCATGTCGATCACTTCTACATGAATACCATATTGAGCTGCTTCCTTCTCCAGTTGTCCTTTAAGAAAACTCATTTGCGGGCCAATCAATACCGCGTCAGCCTTAGCCATATCTTCTGCCGCCTGATCTTGACCTACTGCCCAAATTTCAGCCTCATCTCCAATGGACTTAGCATATTCCTGCATCTTGGTAACCAGCAAACTTGTAGACATACCTGAGCTGCACGCCAGTAAAATTTTCTTCATGATTATTCCTTCCCTTCAAGGTCTTACTGGATATTAAGTACTAGAAAACGTTTACAGCGTAATTATAAATCCATACTTTTTTATTTGTCTATATATTTAATTTATATGTATAGACTTTTTTAAAAAATAACACATTTTATTTTTTTCCTCAAAATTAACGCTTTCATTTCTTCTCTTTAATCTCTCAATAAACATTCGCATGTTCAAAAAGCTGGAGGGCATCACGCCCGGGGATTATCGTAAAAAGAAAAGCCGCCCGCCACAGGGAATAGACTGTGGGCAGGCGGCTGAATAACCGTGCAGGATATTATATTCTGTTACGCTCTTGGAATCCGATGGGTCCTGTCAGTTAAACGTCTGTCAGACGCACAAGAGATCCATTTTCCAAATCTACATAATCAATTGTAAATGCATGAGTCCGCACGTTGGCTTTCAGAAGGGCGCGATAGCTCCCTTTTTCCCATTGTATTTCCAACTGATCGGGATTTCCAGCTTCTACAATTTTGATTTCACCATCAAATGCAGGATAGGAATTGCGGAATTCCATCAACTTAAACAACCGCTTCAAAACCAGTCTTTCCAGGTTTTCAATGACTTCCTCTTGGGAATAGTAATGCCGGTTAATGTTACGGCCTACCTTTGTTTCTTCTAATAGGTCGATGTCATTTTCACCTGCCAGCAGTCCTACATAATAGACTTGAGGGATGCCCGGTGCAAAAAACTGAATAGCTCTTGCCAGTATATAGGCATCATCGTTGTTGCCGAGTGCTGAATAGTACGTACAGTTGAGCTGATAGATATCCAGGTTATTATAGGCAGCCGTATTGTATACCCTTTTAATATTAGCTCCCTTGGAGAACAAATGATCTTTAGTCTCTTCGATCTCTTCATCTGTCATTAAACCCTTCGCATCCACCACTCCAATTCCATCATGAGTATCCAGCGTAGTAAATTGCTTTCTCGGACAGATGTTCAGCCAGTGCGTGAGACGCTCACTATTACCGCTATACAGTGTGTGCAGCACCAGCATAGGTAGGGCAAAATCGTAAACCCAATGATCCTTTTCGGCAAGCTTCAACTGAATGGAATAATGCTCATGAATCTCCGGCAGGACATCGACGCCGTATGGCTTCAATATCTCCTGTGCTTCACCCAGCATGTCCCAAATTTCAGGCTCCACGAAGAAACAATTGGTTCCTATTTTTTTGGTAGCATATGCAAAAGCATCAAGTCGGATGATGGAAGCACCCTTTTCAGCCAGACGAACCAGATTTTCTCTGACAAATTGCTGGGTCACATCCGAGTGCAGATTAAGATCCACCTGTTCCTCATCAAAGGTACACCATACCTTTTCCGTCGTACCATCCTTAAACTCGACATCAATATAAGGCGCACGTGGCTTTCTTTTATAAATCAAATCTACTTCTTCCTGAGTGGGCGCTCCATTAGGCCAGAAATTTTTGTACCGGATAAACAAGTCGGCGTACGGCGAAGCGTCTTTATGTTGGATAAAATCCTGAAAATATTCCGAGCTGCGAGAGATATGATTAATCATAAAATCAAACATAAGGTAGAAATCTTGAGACAGCCGTTCAATATCTTCCCAGTCACCAAAGGGTGCATCAACAGTCTCATAGGTCATCGGAGCAAAGCCCCGGTCTGCCGAAGACGGATAGAAAGGAAGCAAATGAACGCCGCCGACGACATGTTTAAAATGACTGCTTAGCAGTTCCCCCAGCTCTTTCAGATTCTTTCCCATACTGTCGGCATAAGTGATAAGCATAATTTCATTTTTAATTGGCACGATAGTTCATCCCCTGTTCTCCCTCTGTGGGATATATTGAATATGTTGCTGTCCCCTGATGTGAAATTCGCAACGCGAGTAAAGCGTTTTCAAAAGCGTTGTAATGATTTATATTATATACCAAAGGTTTGATATGTCAAACGATTGACACACAATATTCAAAAGACCGTTACCTCATACAAAAGTAAGGGAACGGTCTTTATTTATGTTGTTTGCCCAAGGATCAAATGGACCGGGAGCAGCGGGTTTAGATCCCCCGAGTAGTCCTGGTTATTTATTTGTTTGTTCAATATCCCCACAGCTTGCCGAGCCATGAGCTCAATAGGCTGTCGAATAGTGGTTAACTGTGGCATAAAAGCTTGGGCCGTCTCTGTCCCGTCATACCCAACGACTTTCAAGGTTTCCGGTACACGTCTGCCTGTCTTTAAAGCTTCAAAATAAACGTTTGCCGCCAAGATATCATCACTCGCAAAAATACCATCCACATCCGGATGCTCACTAAAAATCTGGTGAATGATTTGTTTATATAAATCTTGGTCAAAAGACCTTGGAACTTCGTAAACAATGGATTCACGTCCGTGGTTCTCCATCGTTTTTTGGTAGGCTTCCAAGCGCAAACGTGTATCGGTTTGCAGCATGTACGGCCCATTGATATGAACGATTTTTTGACAGCCATTATGAATTAAATGTTCCGTTGCCAACTTCCCGCCCAAATAATTATCCGAAGAGACGACAACTGCATTTTCAGAAATATACTGGTCAATGGAGACAATGGGAAATGAAGAGTTTACTCGCTCAAATACGCCCCTGTTATGACTACCGACAATAATTCCATCCACTTGGTTCCGTAGCAGCATTCTCAAATAATTCGCTTCCTTCTCTGCACTTTTCAAACTGTTGCACAGAAAAACCTTATACCCCAGTTCCTCACAAGCAAGCTCAATATGAAATATTAACTCCGCATAAAAAGGGTTACTCACCGTTGGGAAAATTAATCCTACAATGTTGCTTTGTTTGGATAGCAGCGATCTGGCCATTTCGTTCGGTACATAATTCAACTCTTCCATAGCGTTATATACTAACGAGCGTGTCTTTTCACTGATATATCCCCTGTTATTCATGACTCTGGAAACCGTCGTTGGGGAAACACCCGCACGCTTTGCTACATCTTCTAGTTTTGGTTTCAATGGATTGACCTCCGTAACCATCAGAAATTTCTAAAATTATTTTATAATTCTCAAATATTCATATGTCATAATTCTAACGAAAGTTTGAAAATGTCTCCACTTAATTATTTTATATAGCTGCAAATTTAGATGAGAGAGGGACCCGTCCCTAAGAACCTGATTTCGCTTTTTAGCTTTGTACACGCATGTAGGACACAAAAAAGCTGCTTCCAAGGGAATCCCCTATAAAGCAGCTTAGAATGTGGAATATTTCAAAAATACATAAAATTGCAAAAACTACCGGTGAAATAGCTGATCCAGATTCAGCATGTTCTTCTTAAGCGTGTCTCCGCTTCTATTAATAAAATTCAATTCCACTAGGAATCTTTCGTTCTTTTTTTCATATCCCACTATTTTTGCACTAGAACCAACAATAGTGAATTAGAATAATGACTTAATACTTGCTAGGACAGTAAGTATACCTATAACAATGACAAATACATTACTCACTTTCCCTTTGTATTTAGCTAGTACTGGTACTTTACGGATCGCATACATTGGTAATAGACATAAGATAGCAGCAACTAACGGACCGCTAAGGGAATCAATGATTCCAAGAATACTTGGATTTGCATAAGCAACATACCAGCATGATAATACGACAAAAGCAAGGATCATTGTCTTAACTGTTTTTTCTTCTACATTTTTTCCGCGTGTTTTACTGAACTTGATAATCACGTCACGCATTACCTCATATGCCCCTATATAATGGCCAAGGAAGGACTTTGTTATGGCCATAAAAGCAATGATAGGAGCTGCAATAGTGATTAGAGGCGAATTAAGCCGATTAGCAAGATATGATAAAATTGACAAGTTCTGTTCTTTTGCCATTGTAAGATCATTTGGAGTCAAACTCAAGACACTGCTCCAAACAAAGAACATAACAACAGCGAATGTCATGATATAACAAACTTTCTGTATTTGAGCACATTTGGCATCAGAAGCTAATGTTCCATAGGTAGCTCTCTGTTTCGTAACAAATGACGAAATAATAGGAGAATGATTAAACGAGAATACTATGATTGGTAGTATCATCAATATCGTTCCAAAATATCCCGATCCTGTTGAAGCAGTAGAAACACTTGAAAAACTAAGCATTGACGTATTCCACTGTGGAATCAAAGATATTGCGATAAAAAGTAGAGAAACTATAAAAGGATATACTAGCATGCTCATTATCTTTACAGTGATATCTTGACCAAAATTTAGTATAGCTATAAGACCGAGTACTAATACAAGCGATAAAATGGCCCTTGGAGGCTCCGCCATGTGTAATTGATGCACGATAAAACTACTTGCAGTATTTGTAAGTGCAACCGAATACATCAGCACAATAGTATAAATTGAGCAGAAATATACTATGTTAAAAATTATACTTGCCTTATTTCCGAAATACTCCCTTATTGTACCTATAATCCCATCATTTCCAGCATTGGAGGCGTTTATCATTTTAGCAAGCGCCCTATGTGAAAAATACATTACAGGAAATGCAAGTATAGTAATTAACAGTAATGACAATAAACCACCTGAACCTGCATTAATAGGTAAAAAGAGTACTCCTGCTCCAATTGCTGTTCCAAAAAGGCTCAATGCCCAGGTAGTATCCTGTTTATGCCACTTTTTAGGGTCTGGATATTTCCCATTTTTTACTGCAGTATTTTCAGGTTGAAATTCTACTTTTTTTGCAGTATTCCCATTCATATAATAATTCCTCCTTGTATCCCTATCTTACTCTCTTTTAAGGCTTAGGGATATAGACCATTCTTGAAAAATGAATTGCTTACAAGGTGCGCCACATCCGGGTCCTTCTTAAGTTGATCAAAATCGAAAAATTCGCTGGGCATCAACCCGATGGAATTATTAGCATTTACAAAAAAAATTAATTTTATTTCTTTAATTGTTTCTCTCCAAAAATTTACTTTTAATAGCAATCCCTGTAGGTGTGGCCGCAATTCCGCCTAAACCTGTTTCTCTTAATTCGCGAGGCATCTGTCTTCCAACTCTATACATCGCTTCAATAACTTCGTCAGCATTGATGATATTGTTTACGCCAGCTAATGCGATGTCCGCTGCTACTAAAGCATTTGCCGTTCCAACGGCGTTTCTCTTTACACAAGGAATTTCTACCAAACCAGCGACTGGATCACAAACTAAACCGAGTAAATTTTGTAATGCGGTTGAGAAAGCTTCAGAAGATTGCTGTGGCGTTCCTCCGGCAGCTTCTACCGCTGACGCAGCCGCCATTGCTGAGGCACTGCCTACTTCAGCTTGACATCCTCCGTACGCTCCGGAAATACAAGCATTATTTGCGACTATCATTCCAAATAAAGATGAAGTGAATAGAAAATGGACCATATCCTCATGGCTTAACTGCAACGTATCTTTAATACTAAATAGGACTCCCGGGATCGTCCCACTCGCACCTGCTGTTGGAGTTGCACAAATAGCTCCTAATGAAGCATTTACTTCATTAACACCGATAGCACTTTGAACCCCTGACACCATCAAATCTCCAGAAAGAGTTTTTCCATTTTCTCGATATTTTTTTATTTTAACAGCATCACCTCCGGTTAAACCGGTCGGAGAAAATACCCCGTCGCCCTCGATACTATTATTTATCGAATTTTCCATAGCCGCTAAATTTTTTTCCATTTTACCCCAAACTTCTTCATAAGAGGCTTTAGTTTGTTCGATTTCCTGTTCGATTGCTAATTCATAAATTGGCTTTTTCCTTTTATTAGCTGCATCTACAATTTCTTTTATGGTCATATACATATTTTTTCACCTCTTAATGTAACTAAAGAATAATGATATTAGCTATGCTGCTTAAACTTCCCAATTCCTTCTGAACATCACCAGGCAATAGCGAATCCAAAGCGAATGCATATAAATATTTTCTGTTTTCTTCCAAACTATGGAAGTTGTTAATTTCCACATCATATTGTTTAAAGATCCTGCGTAAGACAATTTTAAAGTCAGCTCTTTCGGAAATCGCAATAATAACTGGCAATGGCCCCTGCAGATCTATGCTAAATCCGTCAATTTCAACATGTTTGACTTCAATTAATCCGCCGCCGACCGAAATACCCATCGTTCTAATACTTCGACTTTCATTCTCTAAATATACGTCTGCCGTATTTGGGTGACCAGCAGGACTATCACCTGCTTTTTCAATAAAGGTAATGTCAATTCCTTTAGATTCTGCTATTTTAATAGCATCTGGTACTTTGCTGTCATCGGCAGCAAATCCTAATATCCCAGCAATAATTGCAAAATCAGTTCCGTGTCCTTTATGGGTTTCAGCAAATGACTCATAATACCTTATCACGACTTTTCTTGGAATACCTTGAAATAATTTACTGGCAACTATTCCAATAGCTAAAGCACCTGCAGTATGTGAACTTGAAGGACCTATCATTACCGGCCCAATCACATCAAAACAACTTTTGTATTTAACAACCTCTTTTTCTTTAATAGGTATTACATTCATGTTCATATAAGCACCCCCATAATTGATAGACAAGCGGGCAATTGGCTTTCGCCGCCGCACGGAAAGCGTAAAGAAGTCATCGGAAATGCTGGTTGAATTACTTAAAAAAAGCGATCCCAACCGGAGTCAAAGCTTCTTACGTTTTATTTGATAGTTAGTTTAGCTCTCCAGTAACCATCTTGAAGGTTCTGGGATCCTGCCGGCATTTTCTTCTCGATATACTTTACCAGGAACGCCACTAGATACCCGGCGACCAAACCGGGCAGCATGCCTATTCCGGCACAAGCGGCACCCATCATCAGGGAATATATGCGACGTCACCGATTTTTCCTAAAAACGGGATTCCGAGCAGATCTCCGCCGACATACTTCTGGAAGGCTTCTACCAGGAAGGCGGCACATGCGGCACCGGCAAGGGCGCCCGTAGCCTTCATGCCTTTTGGAGCTTTATAGCTGAATAATGCCTAAACTATTGATTCATGTATGCGTTTTCTTTTTGTTGATTAGAAAATTAGTCTTCCCCTTGATTGTTGTTATAATTTCTTAAATGCAAGTAAACCGTGTGCTTTGATATCTTAAGCGCATTGGAAACGATAGCCACGGAATCGCGCATTTGAAAGACGCCGCGTTCTAAGAGCAGCCTGATGATTTCTTTATTTCGATTATGATGCGGGATCTCTTGGGAAGTGTCGACCTCGTGAATCGTCGTTTCTATGGTGTTCTTCAGCAGATCCTCCACTGAGTTAGCGAAATTCTCTTTCACATTGTTTTCAGGGGATAGGAGTTGATTCGGCGAAAAGATGTTAAGAAAGTTTGACAGGGAACCGTCAAGATTCATGTTGATGCACAACAAGGCGATAATTTTATTATCCTTCCCCCGAATAGCGATGGTGCTGGACTTCATTAGCTGACCGTTCTTGCCGCGGGTGAAGTAGCTTTTGGATTGTTTAGCGCCTGAATTCTCAAGCTCCTTAAGCATACGCAAGGCCAAGTCGGTAATAGGAGCGCCTATCTTTCTTCCGGAATGGTGACCGTTGGCGATTACGACTGCGGACTGATTATAATCGTGCAGGCTGTGCAGAACGACTTCGCATTCCGGTCCTAAGTAGTCCGCAATCCCATAGACCAGAGCTTCATAAGACTTTATAATCAGGTGATCCTCGTCTGTAAAAGATAAGTATGACATCGTATAAGGATTACCTCCCTCCCTGGATAATAACCTGAAAGTTGAGTTAATCAAATTTAGTTAACTCAATCAACTCGTCGTAATTGTATACAAAAAAGTTGATTCCTGCAAGAGACTTCACAGCACTGTCAATATCTTTTTATCTTTCCTGCAAAAAGCCTTGGGGAACCCCTAAACTTATAAATTCTTTAATGTCAAAAAAACAAGACATACAGTCATGCCGTATGCCCTGTTCTCAGCCACTTGATGCGGCTGCTGTTACATAGATCTTTGCGGGCTTACCGCGTTGTAGTATGGCTGACTCATCGGCTGATTGTAGGCTCCGTATCCGCCGCTGAACTGCATGGATTGCATGGACTGCTAAAAAAGTGTTTGGAAGAAGTGGATACTATGCGTATTTAAAGCGAAAAGGGAACGACCGTGGTGCCGAGGCCAAACACCTCATCTGTAGAGTACATCAACGTTACGATGGGAAGTACGGTTATCGCCAGCTCCAGTTGTTCTTGTTGCAGGATGAGGCGTGTGGATGAACCATAAGAAGATATTGCGTTTTATGCAAAAGCTAGGCCTTCAAGCCAGCATTCGCCGGAAACGTCGAATGAACATGACGTATCGGGCAGCAGAACGTGTAGCAGCCAACCTGCTTGAGCGGAAGCTCATAGCTAAATTTGTTCAATCACGCCTGTTGATTAACCACTAAATGGTGGAAAGAGAGCTGGCAACTCGGTAAGTGGACGAAAAAAACAACCGGACCAGTAAGGATCAGCCCCTTGCCCAGTCCGGTTTTCGATTTTTCATTTAGGAGACTGTCCTTAGTAATGAAAAATCTGCTTTTGGGGCAGCCCCCTCTCTGTTTTTTAGGATAATGATTAGGATGCATCATACTTGAAAGCAAATCTTTTTGTCCATTCCCCTTTTCCTCTGTCCCGCGAAAATTAGAAAAATATAGAATTTCAAGAAACATTCTTACATATTTTTCGTCTATATTATGGTAAATCAACTTGCAAAGGAGCTTATGCATGTTAAAAAAGTTCGGATTAGCTATATTGATTCTATGTACCAGCGTTATCGTTTCGGGAACGGGGTGGGCTGCTCCCAGCAGTGCAACAGCCATTGAAGTTTCTAAAACACCGCTGGATTACAACGTTGCTCGGCCCCTAAGCGATGGTGCTTTTCATGATGGCCTATTAGCCGCTGAAACATCCGCTGGAAAACTTGTGTTTTATAATACCAAAGGAGAAAAGGCTTTCTCTCTTCCCGCCGAGCTGAAACCCATTGGTGATTTTCATGAGCAGCGAGCCGTCGTGAAAAATACAAAAACCAATCTCTATGGGTATATGAATACCAAAGGGATACTGGTCATTCCTTGCCAATATACCGAAGCTAATTCGTTTAGCGAAGGAAAAGCCAAGATCACCATAGCCTCCACCAAAGAAAATGTCCTCATTGATCGTACAGGAACAATCCTTATTCCATTAAAAGAAAACTATGGATCAGAATATCTATTTTCGGACGGCCTGGCGCTTGTCTACGCTCCTAACACAGGCAAGGCTGGTTTTATTAATGCTTCCGGTCAATTAGCGATTCCCTATAAATACAAATATAGTCGGAATTTTTCGGATGGCTTGGCTATTGTCCAGAATAGCAAAGGACTGTACGGATATATAAATACCACAGGAAAAGAGGTTATTCCTCTTCAATATAAATCTGGAGGAGACTTTTCGGAAGGGCTGGCTCCTGTACAAAATGCCAAAGGAAAATGGGGCTTCATCAGCAAACAGGGAAAAGTCGTTATTCCCTTTAAATTTACCGATGCCCAGGATTTCAGTGAAGGCCTGGCGAGTGTAAAAAATGCGAAAAACGAGGTCGGCTTTATTGATAAAAGCGGAGCCTTGGTCATTAAATATCAACAAAAATATGATATCGCGTTCCCATTCAAGGAAGGCTTGGCTTTAGTGGGTAAACAGGCACATTCATCGGTCTCAGACGGGAAATTCGGTTACATCAATCGTCAAGGCCAATTGCTGACCAAGCTTGAGTATAAGGCGGAATCCTCCTCCTTCTCCAATGGCTATGCTGTGGCCTTTATCAAGCCAGGTAAAGCGTTCATTGTATCCAAACATTCCGTTTCAAAATAAAAAGACGACCCCGGAGGCAGATCGAATGGATCTCCCTCCGGGGTCAATACGTTATTGCCTTGGAATCATTAGTCGTGTGTGTAGAATTTCACTCCAGGCAGATCTGCCGCCACCCACGAGTAGTTTATGGTATTACTATTGTAATTTTTGGTCCCCGCCTGAGCAATTTGTACCTCTTTTAAAATCGTGATTGATGACACCTTCGGTCTGACAACGACGACGTGACCATGCCCGTCCTCTTTTTTAATCCCGATGGCAGGATACCCGAGATTTGCTCTTTTTTGAGCATTCTGAAAGGTTACGGAGTACCACCCCTGTGTATTGTTACCAGATAAAGCATCCGCCATTTGATTGGCTAAGCCACTCGGTAAGTCAGCCGACATAGCGGACATCACATCCTGAGCAAAAATATTACACTTTGTTCCACCTACAGGTGAGTACTTTTTGTTCGTTTCTACCTTAAAACCGTCAATTACAGATGCATAGGTGCTTGCACTTCTAGCCATTGAAAATTCCCCCTGAATATAAGTTGTAGAGGAAATGATGTTAGCCTCAATTCCCTCTCAACTATTAGGGTGATTTCGGGCTTCATTTAACAACGAAATTACGAAAAAAATCTCAAGCAACAGGAAAAAGAGATACAGGTGGTATTGTCCAAACCATATAAACTCGTACTTCATATACTAATAAAAACGAATAGAGAGGTGTTGTTTTTCATGGCGTTTACAACGGGCATCATTACGAATACGGGAACTGTAACTTCTGCAACGAATCTTGCAATTAACATTGACAATGATAATCTTAGTTTCTCATCTAACGTTGTGTATCACATCTACGTTTGGAACAGCATGGCGAGTAAAACGCTGATTTATGCCAGTTCACTAAATATCAATGCCAACACGAGTCAACTTCTTAACTTCAACATTGCAGGCAATTTTGCTTACGAGGTTCAGTTTCTCGTTACAGGAACAGTTCCTACGGATACAGTCATTAATGTATTTGGAACGGATTCATCCGGAAACGTAATTCATTACCAAAAAGTGCTGCAACAAGAACTCACCCAAATTGCACAGCTTAACCCATAAGTTATAACAATTGCTATTACTCTTGTACAAAAAGGAGAAGCCGCCATGGCAAACTTACAAATCTCGCCAAGTACTAGTAGCCAGTTTGAGCCATCCATCGCGGTAAACTGGCTGAATCCCTCTGTTATGGTAGTAGTTGCTGTAGATTTAAGAACAGGACCAGCGGCTATTGGCTTGTACAAGTCAATAGATGCTGGTACAACATGGAGCACAACAATACTTCCGATCCCAACCGGGTTCGCTGGCATCGAGTCGCCACATATTGATTATCTATATCCCAATTCATTTGTCGTCGCAGCACATGCCTTTGACGCCGACGGTCTCAGCGGTACAATTGTGACTTATATATCCAACGATAACGCATCTTTGTTCGGGCCGCCTGTCATTGTGAACCAAGGATTTGGGCAGTTTGTCAATGACGATCAGGTGATTATTACCACCGATAAGGCCGGGTCCAGCCCGTTTTTTGGGAACATTTATGCCGGTTATACACACGACTACAACACGCAATTTATACCTGGAAATACAATATTCTTCAATCGCTCCCAAGATGGGGGCAGTACGTACTCCGGGCCGATCCTCCTCTCCTCAGTCAACGAATTTGAAGAGTTCCCCGGGATGGCAATCACATTAAATGGGATTCTTGTCGCGGGATGGATTACCCAACCTCCCGGTGTAAGTGAATTTAATACTCGTACATCACTAGACGGTGGAACATCATTCGGAGTTGAAACCAGGATTGCGCCTGTCGTTGTTCCACCTTCGCCGCTGCCAGGATACCAGTTCAGGTGCCTGACATACCCTTCCATGGCGGGTGACATCTCAAACGCACCGGCGACGCGAGGAAATGTCTACGCCGTATGGCAAGACTTTCGGCAAGGCTATTCCGATATCTTCCTCTCTGTCTCTGAAAACTTTGGCGTAGATTGGGGGACGCCAAAACCCATTGCAGACAGTCCGGTGGGATCGCAGAACTTTTTTCCGGCCATCACGGTTTCCCCATCGGATGGGGCGGTGTTTGTTTCCTATTACACCAATCGAGTCAATCCACCTGATCTTGACGTTTTTCTTGCTACATCCAGGGATGGCGGAAATACGTTTACAAACACTCGCATTACGACGACTTCATTCAGTGTTGCGGGCCTTACCCTATTTGGGGACTACATTGGAAATGCGGTTGTTCCACAGATAGACCGTCTTGTATGCGTATGGACAGACACTCGAACCGGAACTGAAAACATCTGGTTTGGGGATAACCAGTAAACTCTAGTATGAGAAACAGCGTGTAGCCGGAGCCTTTCCTAAAGGCTCCTTTCTTTGTATACAGGGTTGAAAAATATAAAACGCCTTGCCGGAAAGGAAATTACCAGCAAAGCGCATAATGATCACCTGTCTGCATCATTTACAAACGTATCATCAATTAAATGAAGACTTTCTTTACTGATTACGGTTGGTACGATAAGCTCTGGAGTAGTCTGCTTAGCCTGTATAAAATAGTCTGCAACTCCCACCATCAGAGCAATGCCGATAAATAGCACGATCCAACTACGATTCCTTTTCATCATCTGTACCCCTCATTCTTCACTCCGCCCGTTCAGCCACTTGAACCAGTGGAGCAAATGACTGAAACGATACTCATGCTGGGAAGCATACGTCCATACCTCCGGTTCTTCACCAGACTCCTTCCAGACGAGCATGGAAAAGTGACCTTCCTCCTCATTGGCAACCGACAGCAGCGAAAGACGATCATCACCAAATCGGTAAGGAGCCGATTCTACCCAGTAATTCCGCATATCGCTGATCCAGCTGCGAAATTGCTCTGTACCTGCGATCCGCAGAATTTCATCAGGCAGGGGCAGATGCTCACCGATGTCCTTCCAGTCTCCCACATAGCGGTACCGGGCTGCCAGCAGCGGACTAAGCGGCCGGGTTTTACCGGGAGCTAACGTAGGCATGCTGACGACGGGAATGACCGGACCAATGCTCTGGATCGCATAGGAGTCAGCCTCTGCCTCACTCATTCCGCAGGACAAAGCCTCCGTGATAAACTGGTTCCGTCGTGTACCAAACTGATACCGATACTGTGACATTTCATCCTGTAGCTCCAATACCATCCCTTGTACTGCATCTGTTCCGATCACTCTCAAGCACCTCTCATTCCAAAATATAATCCTGCAGCTCCTGCCGCGCTCGATACGTAGCCCAATTGAACGCAGGCCAGGCCGTTTCCTCCCTTGTCATGCTTATCAGACGCCCTTGTAGGGACTCATCCATCGCTCCGTGTTCCTTACGGCTAAATTCAATTAATAACGGAATGGCATCCGCCGATAACCCACTCAGGTATTCCTTATCTATCACCGATGTCGTACGATACCGTTCGAGATTATTTTCGGCAATACGTACATCAATCCCCACATAGTTCACGACGACATAAGCCACCAGCGCAAGTACAATATAATATTTCGCCAACGGCAGCTGGCGGATTTGAATGCGAACAGCTGCAATGAGCAGCAGCAAGCCCAGAAAAATCATAAACGCGTGTACCAGATAACGGGTGTACGTATAACCGTATGCTTCTTCGTACATCACCAGCCGGGTATATCCTGAATAGAGCATCACACCCGAGCAGCCAACGAGTATATACAGCAGACCGCTGTTGATTTTTTGCAATAGGCTGGAGCTGAATTCAGTCCACTTCAACACACTGATCATCAACACAAAATTGATACCTGTTACCATAACCAGCTCCCCGAATCCCCTTCTTGCATATTCTGCATACGAGGTTCCTTCGGGTAAAGCTCCTTCCCATGCACCAAACAAATACCCGAACTGAAGCACCACAAACACGACATACACCAGATTCATGACGATCAGCACGGTAGCCGTGATGACTGGATCAAACTTGATTGCTACTGGCTCGTGATAAGGTACTGTTGATGACTGAATTTCCCTCTCTGTTTGGCGCGGGGCGGGCTGTACGAATCCCCACAAATAACAGAAGAAACAGAAGGTAAAAAAGCAGGTCCAGATCAGCCGCAGCATCCCGCTTCCAAAGGACCACGTTCCAATCCATGCAGGTATGCCGGATAATAGCTCCTCAAACATTCCATCTGCCGAAGCCAGCAGGGATACAATGATGAACAGCAACGGCAAGGCGATGAGCAAACCGATCATCACCTTGCCCAATACACGCTTACGCTCATCCTTAACATTCCGAAAGGCTGCCCTTTTGAACATACGAAACGGAGTCACGATATGGCGCATATTTTGATAAAACCAATGGCTTAACGCCTGACCGATCATGCCAGGCTCCGACCAGCCATACCTCTTCTCCCCCAACAGCAGCACCATATGTACGCTAATCAGAGCAGGTATAGCCAGCGCATTTAACACATATAGAACCGGGTTATTGAACAGTGCATACGTCAATGCCAGCATGATAATGGTGACAGACAGCAAACGCCCTATCCATGAACCCAGTTGGATGCGATCTCGATTGAAGACATACATATAGGCGTAAAATACAATGACAAAAATAGGCATAGACACGCCCAGCCCATGTCCGTAAAACAGATATTGATGAACCAGCGCTAACACAATTGCACCAGCAAAGGCCGACAAAAACGACGGTTCCGGCAAAGACGTTCCACTCATCTTGTCATGCATGGTAAATACCTCCACAAATATGCTTTATAACCCTTATTGTAGATGATAAAATAAGAAGATAAAGAGAAATTAATCGGAACAAAATTTCCTATTTTATAAAAACAGGTGCGCCTTAATTACGTATAAAGGAAACGGAGCGACTATGAATGAAACTTCATGCCCAATTTTTGCAGCTTCACTCACACACCGCTGACGATAAAAATGAGAATCATACCGTGGAGATTACGTTGGATGAGCTGGCGGCTATTTTTGACTGCACCCATCGCAACGCCTTGATGATCGTCCAGAAAATGGAGCAGCATGACTGGATTCAATGGACTCCCCGCCGGGGCCGGGGCCGCCGCTCCAGCCTGCGCTTTCTGATCCAGCCGGAGGACATTGCCGTGCAGTCCATGATGCAGGCCATTGACCGCCATGACATTAAGCGTGCGCTGGATGAAATCCGGGCCCATTCACGCTCCTCCACAATGCAGGAGCATTTGCAGGGCTGGCTGCTGAATTACTTCGGCCATCACGCGGAGGTGCGCAGCGATCAGCAGCAGATCGACACGCTGCGTCTGCCTATTCGCCAGCAGCTCTATACGCTGGACCCGCTGTATTTGAACTGGCTGGCCGAGTCCTTCGTATCCAGCCACGTCTTTGATGGGCTGGCCCGCCGCGCGAATGAAAGCGGCGAGATTTTGCCAGGGCTGGCGCATGCCTGGGAGGTCGACGCCACCCGTACACAGTGGACCTTTTTCCTGCGCAAGGAAGTGCTGTTTCATAACGGCAAAATATTAACCGCTGATGACGTCGTTTATACCTTTGAGCGACTGCGTCGCGCGCCGGGAAGGAGACTGTACCATTTTATCGTCCGGCAAATTCAGCACGTACAGGCACTAAGTCCGACCATGGTACGCTTCGAGCTGAAGGAGCCGAACGAGCTGTTTCTGTCCTTTCTGTGTACCAGTCGGGCTGCGATTGTGCCGCGTGAGCTGAATCAGGCTGGAGAGGCTGCCTTTGGCATCCGACCTGTCGGTACAGGCGCGTTCAAGGTCACAGAGATGAATGAAAGCCTCTGTACGCTGGAAGCTTTTGCGCCTTATTTTCAAGGCCGGGCACATCTGGATCGAGTGGAGATCGTACAGCTCCCGTGGGCGGCCAAGATGGAATCGTCGGATATGGAGGATATCGCTTCTTCATTTCATATCATCCACAATCCAGTATCGGCGGGAGGTACAGATGCCGCATGGAGCCAAATTCACTCGGCGGCCTCGGTACGCAAATTTATCACATGCAATACACACAAGGATGGGCCGCTACGCAATCCGGACGTGCGCGCCCGAATCGTAGCGTGCCTGGAGCAGCGCAGCCTTTCTTCCCAAGAGGTGGGGGCGTCTGACGATGCATATGAATCACTGGCGGCGTTGCAAATCGCCACTATTCCCGAGTATAGAGCGGATGCAGACCGGGTCGCGACCCGGCTAGAAGCCTGGGGGTATACCTGTAATATCGTAGCCGCGTCCATGAATGAGTTTAAAAGCTCATCAATTCGCATGGAGTCGGATCTGATCATCTTCTCTCTATTTCGTGATCGTGATGAGCAATTGCGCTTATTTGATCTGTATCTCAATGTGTCCGGGCACGTGGAGCCGCATAGTCGCGTCGATATCGAAAGACTGCTGCGTGAAATTGCACGCGAAGCCGATCATACCATCAGGGCACGTCAATTCGAGCATATTGAAACACGGCTTATCCAGGAGCATCAACTGCATATTTTATACGAAAAACCCGTTCAGACGGCCTATCTCCCCTCTGTGCGTGGCGTATCTTTTAATAGCCAGGGCTGGGTGGATCTGCGTCACGTCTGGTTTCCACCCGCTTTACCTCCATCCGCCAATCCTTGAGCCAAGCAGTCATTCGAGTGTAAGGGCAAGATCCAAAAAAGGTATCCTCTTTACAAGAGAATACCTTTTGGGATACCGCTATCCAGAGCTTTTCAAACAGACGTATCAATAGATGAAGAGTTCCACCCTCCCAATCCATGACTGTGAACCTCGCTAGGATCTTCTAGTGGTGGGGTAACGAGTGGAGAATTCAATAGGATAAAAACATTAAATGCGAGCAGAGAAAAAACGATCTTTTTTATCATGGATGTACTCTACCTCTCCAAGTAAGTTTTTATATTCCTCTTTGTCCTCAGAAGAAGCAGTATGCCGATACTTTTCGAATAATCCCACACATTTGATGGTGACAGGATTACCATTCAGCATTACGGAATAAGAAAGGCTCTCCAGCAAGAATTTCATTCCTTTGGTATAACGATCTTTATTGAGATCATAACAAGCCATCTCTGCCAAAAATCGTGCATAGAGATCTGCTGACATTTGCTCTGTATAGGTTCCTAACTTGGCATGCTGATCTGCTAATGCCTCAATTTGTTTTTCAAAACGCTGCAGTACATGATCGACATTAAAATCGTAACGGTTGGCCGCCACCATAATTTTATGCAGCCCTGCCAGAATTTCGCCTTCGTTTTTCTCCAAATAGTCTACATACTGTGGAATTACATCCAGGCTGCCGGACATCAACTGATAGAGATACCCGTTGGCCTCAGCCCAGTTGCTACAAAGGGCCTTCAAACGACGTGCTTCTTCCGTGTCCTCTTTTACCCAGCTCAAATCCGAGTACAAGGATACATATTCCAGTGCCTTCTGATAATCCCCACGCTCATCACATACCCCGGCGCGCAGCACATAAGAGTATACAATATACATAAACAAAGGACTCTTGGGTTCCTTGCCACGCTCTGATCTTCTGGTATTTCCATATTTTTGTTCGTATTGCACCTTGGCTTTTTGACACATTTTCTCAGCCAGCCATTCTACTTTATCCCAACGTCGCAAGGAGGCATAGGTATTAGCCAGGTCTCTTAAGGCATCCAGCTGGTCTGCTTCACCCAGTCGGTCCACAAAGCTTTCAAAGTGTGTAGCCGCCCATAAAGTTTCGTCCTGATCATCACCAATGGCAATCGTAAATAACCGATACTGGCAAAGAGCCAGACGCTCGGAATGTTGGTACTTCTCGCTTTCTGAAACATTTTTATAGATAATGGCCGCAGCCTCGTACTTGCCTTTTCCGAATAGCTCTTCTGCCGTCTCAAATAAAGCCGGGGCGTATATGAGATAGTCCATCATAAACTCCACGACCTGCTTAATACAATCCAGTTTGTTCAGCTCTGCACAGCGATGCAAAAATGGACGAACCCGTCGCCAATTCGGTGCTGTATTCCGTATAAACTCATCAATATACAACTCATAGAGGCTCCCTTCCTCAAGCCCCATGCCTGCGGCAATCCGATCCAACAGGAGCATCGCGATCGGCCGATTGCCGTTAATGATGGCACTGATCGTTCCTGCATTAATACCTGTGTTCTCCCCAAACTTGCTAATCGTAATTCCTTCTCGTCTAATATACTGCTCCAGCTCTGCGCGAATTGTGGTTGTTTCCTTCAAATCAGGCACCCCCAGGGATTACTTACATGTTTCAATAAAAAAAAGAAAATTCCCGTGAATATTCCCTTAATTATACAAAAGAAAGCCCACTTCGCCAACCGCCCAGGTGAATTTATTTCAAAAATTTCAATAATTCTCCGAATTGCCGTATACTACGGGGAGGTGAGCCGAACGGCTGCACTCAATCGGTATGCAGGAAAGGATACAAAAAAATGGACAATTCCCCTACAACAGAACAACAAATCGCACAATGGATGGTCGCGCAGATCCGTGAAGTAGGCACCCTGAAGCAGGAAGATGCAATTGCATATGTACGCTCTGCGTATGGAGAGCAGTATGTGTTTATAAGCGAGCATGGTCATGAATCTCTGGAAAAAGAAATCAAAAAAGCATTCCGCAAGCTTCATGGCGGCAGAATAGCCTGGGACCGTGATGGATTCCTCTGGGCCTGGACTTAACAAGCAAAAGCATCTGCCCGTGGGCAGGTGTTTTTCTAAATTCCTGCATATAGCTTTTGGAGTCGGCTGATTTGTTCCTTCACAAACTGTCGAAGTGCCGCAGGCTCCATAATCTCACCCCGGCCGATCCAATCCATAGCATCGCGGCAAGCCGCTTCATAACTATACATATTGACTGTCAGATCTAAATAACCCTCTCCCTGCACGGACTGGATGATTTCCAGCCTGTTCGCTATGATTCCAGCTTGAGCTGCAAAAGCTGAGAGAGGAACTGAACGTTGAAGTCACACAAAATATAGAGGATATTTTGCTGGATTCAGACGTGGATATCGTCGATCTGTGCCTGCCCTCCCACCTGCATAAGTCATATGCCATTGCTGCGCTCAAGCGCGGAAAGCATGTGTTTTGTGAAACGCCGGTTTGCTTTGACCTCGAAGACGCTCTGCTTATGCAACAAGCTGAAAAGCAATATGGTAAAAAGATTCTGGTCAACCAGTTCATTAAGTTTGATCCTGCCTATACCTATCTGTACGAGGCTCATCGTCAGCAAAAGTACGGGAAGCTTATTTCCTTGTCCTTGAAAAGGGAAACGCCTCCCTTGTGGGGCGATCTTGGACTAAGCTCCATCCCTACTCAGTTCATGATTCATGAACTGGATTTATTGGCATGGCTGCTGGGCCCCTGTGACCCATGCACGGTCTGGGGTACAGAGGTTGCCCATCCTGAACAGGCGCAGGTCCGGGCTTATTTTCAGCCGCAGGATACGTTCACAGAAGTCATTGCCTCTTCCCATATGCCGGCAAGCTATCCATTCACGGTAGCCTATGAAGCTTACTTTGAAAAGGCCAAGCTGGTATTCCATGAAAGCAACGAAAATGATCCTATATCTACTGCATTATATGAGTATACCGCATCAGGGCAGCAAAAAATCAACCTCGAATCCGCCAATCCGTACGAAAAAAGTCTGGATCATGGCCTTGAATGCTTTGATGGGCATGCGGAATGCCTGATTCCACTGGAACAAGCCATTCAATCGTTGGAAATGGCTATTAAGATTAAGCATAGATTAGAGCAATCTTAGCGTTAACCCGATGTCTCCAGCAGTTACGGTCGTCAACCTCCCTTACAGGGAGGTTGTGTCCGTAGGCAAGGAAACTTCGTCCACATAGTTGGTTGCCATAATCTTGGCTACCCCTGCGGGGTCGGTGGTCTGGCCTAACGCCCACATCATTTTTGTTACAAGCGCCTCCGTAGTCATGTCATACCCCGGAATAACACCCTTCTCCAGTACCTTCTGCCCGACCTCGTAAATCGTCAGATCCCCGCCCTCATAGGGACATTGAGTAGTCACGACAATACTCATGCCGTCCTTCATCAATTCCTCGATTTTGCTGATCAGGCTTCTTTCCTTGAAAGGTACGCCGCCCATGCCAAAGCCCTCAATGACGATACCTTTATAGCCTAAGCTCTGAATAGCATCAAAAATCGCCGGATTCGTACCCGGAATCAGCCTGAGCAAAAATACCTCCGCAGCATACCCGTCATTATACGGGTAGCGAATGGTACTACGATTAGCAAATACGCCGTCCGAATAGACCACCTTGCCGTTCTCCACGAGTCCAATGTATGGATAGTTAATACTCTCAAAAGCATTATAGCTGCGTGTTCTGATTTTGGAGCTGCGGCTGCCGTTAATAATTTTGCCGTTAAATACGACAAAAACCCCTGCCACCTCGCCACATGCGGTCAGGAATGAGTCGATTACATTTTTTTTGGAATCGCTGTGCTCGGCCAAAATGGACACCTGTGAACCTGTCACAACGACGGGCTTGTCTACGCTTCCCAGCATGAAGCTCAAGGCAGAAGCTGTATAAGCCATTGTATCCGTGCCATGTGCAATGACGATACCATCGTATTGATCGAGGGAACGGTGTACCATCCGGGCAATTGAAGCCCAATCCTCCGGTTGTGTATTGGTGCTATCAATGCTCATCAGATTGTGGGCATCAATATCGCAAATTTCCTTGAGCTCCGGAATTTCCGCCAGAATATTCTCAGCCGATTGGGTCGGAGTCAGGCCGTTTTCCTGGTAGGAGGAAGAAATCGTTCCACCTGTGTTGATGAACAAAACCTTTTTCATGTGCCAATGTTCCTTCCCGATTACATCTTCACTTTATTGTTTTTAGAATTTATCATGAATAAGTGTGATAAGCTACTTTGCTATGGAAAAGAATTGTTGAAGGATGGTGCCAAAAAAGCACGTCAGACAAACGCAGGTTCTCATTTCTCCCGCGATGGGTCTAGCGTGCTTTTTACTCTATAAACAACACTTACTCTAAAGACAACCACTCTTGACCTACCCTTATTCTGCGACATTTTACGGAGTTACCGGTTGCACCTGTAGTGTTCTTTGTCCCAACGCTTTCCCCAGGAACTGGCGGGTCCGTTCTTCCTTCGGATTGGTGAAAAACTGCTCCACCGGACCCTGCTCCACAATGACGCCATGCTCCATCAGCACGACCCGATCCGCTACATCCCTCGCAAAACCAAGCTCATGTGTGACAATAATCATCGTATTGCCTTCACTTGCTACTTTTTGAATGACAGACAGCACTTCATCCACCAGTTCAGGGTCGAGTGAGGAAGTCGGTTCGTCGAACAACAGCACTTGCGGATTCAGCGCCAAAGCCCGGGCTATGGCAACACGCTGCTGCTGTCCACCCGAAAGCTGGGCAGGATAGTGGCTCATGCGATCCTTTAATCCGACCTTTTCCAAAATTCCTTCACTGATCTCCCTCGCCTGCTTGCGATCCAGCTTTTTTACACTGGTCAGACCGATCATCACATTATGGAGTGCATTCAGGTTTTTGAACAGCTGGTATTGCTGAAATACCATCGCCGTTGCCATACGCAGCCCGAGAATGTCCTTTTTACTCGCCTTGGTCGCATCTACCTTTACATTGTCAATTTCAATGATACCGCTCGTCGGCTGCTCCAAAAAGTTAATACTGCGCAGCAGCGTGGACTTCCCCGATCCGCTCGGGCCCAGGATCACCACAACTTCTCCCTTGCCTACGGTCAGGTCTATACCCTTTAACACATGATGCTGTCCAAAATGCTTATGGATTTGATGAAGTTGAATCATGCCCTTACTCACTTCTTTCGTAAATTCGAATCCGCTTCTCCAGCACGACAAGCCCGCGTTCGATAATGATACACACCAGCCAGTAGATTAGAGACACCGCAACATACACCTCAAAGAAAGCCAGCGCCCGCGCACCCATAATTTTGGCTTGTCCCATCATATCGACGACACCGATCATAAAAATAAAAGATGTATCCTTCACCGTACTAATCAGCGTGTTCCCCAGATTGGGCAAAGCTACCGTTAACGCCTGTGGTAGTACAATTTTGAGCATAATCTGCGTCTGACTCATCCCGATGGAATTGGCAGCCTCAAATTGGCCCCGGTCGACTGAATTAATCGCCGCCCGGAACGTCTCCGACAGATACCCCCCGAGGTTCAACGAAAATGACAGCAGCGCGAACAGCTCAGGTGGAATCACGTAGACATTAAATTGCTGCAAGAACCCATATTCGCTCTGAAAATAATACAGAAACTTGGGTATTCCGTAATATACGAGGAACAACTGCACGATAAGCGGCGTTCCTCGGATGTAGGAGACATACAGCGTAGACAATTGTGCCAAAACAGGCACCTTGTATATCCGAATTAAGGCCGTGGCCAACCCGATGATCGAACCCAGCAGCATGGACAATAACGCAATCCAGAGTGTTACGGGGAGATACTCCACAATCTGGGGAAGGCTTTTCAGCATATAATCAAGGTCAAACAGCTTTTCCATAGGTACCCCACTTTACCCTTTACATTGTTGTTACTGAGGAATAAATTCTCCGCCTGTCCATTGTTCAGACAGCTTTTTCAGCGTTCCGTCTGTTTTAAGCTCTTTAATAATCGGGTCGATTTTCGCTTTCAGCTCCTCACCCTGCTTATCCTTTTTGAGCACCAGGTTAATGTTGTCACTTTGTACCGGATCGCCCACAGCTTCCACCTGCAAGCCTTCCTTTTTAATCGTTGCCGCCACCATAACCGGATCATTCACATAGGCATCCACCCGGCCATTTTGCACATCCTGCAGGTTGTCGGACGAAGTGCCTGTATCATTATATTTCAAAATGATTTTATTTCCGTTCTTCGCATTATACTGCTCTAGCAATTGTGTGTAGGAATCACCTACCGAGGCGGCCACCTTCTTGCCTTCCAAATCCTTGAGAGAATGAATATCGGTTCTACCCTTTTTCACAACAATGACGGATTGCGCCTGGAAGTAGGATTCATCCGAAAACAGGTATTTTTGCTCGCGCTCGGGATTTTTGGCAACTTCATCTGCCACCACCTGAATTTTGTTCGCATCCAGTGCAAGGAATATGGCATCCCAGCCCGAAGGTACAAACTCAAACTTGTAGCCGTCCAGCTTCTTGTCAATCTCCTTAATGACGTCCACATCGTATCCGGTCAGTTCATTTTTATCATTCACAAAAGCAAATGGCGGGTAGTCATTTTGTGTGCCGACATAGATCACCTTATCCCCCGATGCCGCTTCCTTCGAGGAACATCCGCTCAAGGCTCCGGTCAGTAACACAAGAGAAAGGCCAAGCGCTGCAACAAAAGCAGATTTTTTCATATGTGATGTCCCTTCTTAATCCAAGTGATTTACTATGATTTTATATTATAGCGGGTTATTCAAATAATACAACAGATAAATTTGATTTCAATTACTTATCCATATGCTGCACAAAAGGAACCCTTTGAAGTTACCCGTTCTAATTTTCGACCGCTAACGTCTGAAATAAGGCGCGCGTGTATTCATGCTCTAGCAGGCTTTGATCCCCATCCTTGAATATTTCCACGATTTCACCCTGATACATAACAGCAATCCGATCACAAAACGGGCGGGTGGATTGAAGATCGTGAGTGATGAAAAGGTAGGATAACTGGCGTTCTATCTGCACTTTCTTGAGCACGTCGAGCACGGAGGACTGCGTTGCCGTATCGAGATTAGCGACCGATTCGTCGAACAGGATGATTTCCGGCTCCACCGCCAGCGCACGGGCGATGCATACCCGCTGCTTTTGTCCGCCGCTTAGCTGCGTTGGATATTTCTCCAGGCTGTCAGCCTCCAAGCCTACCGATTCCAGCAGGGATAGGCAAATATCCAGCGCTTGCGCTTTTCGCTCAGGAAAATAGTTGCGGATCGGCTCCAGCAAAATATCCCGAATAGTCATACGGGGATGCAGCGAGGAAGACGAGTCCTGCGCGACCAACTGGATTCGCTTGTACAGATGAATATCCTTCATCCTTCCAGTATGAATGGGCCGATGATCCAGCCAAATCTCCCCCGAGGTCAACGTTTCCAGTCCTAGAATACATCGTGCCAGCGTACTTTTGCCGCTTCCACTCTCACCAACCAGCCCGAGGCATTCCCCCCGTTGCAGTTCCAGGCTCACCTGCTTCACGGCGGCCTGCTCGCCAGCCTGCTGGTTGAACCAGCCTTTCCTCCGTTTGCGGACTGGATAAGCCTTGGTCACTTGCCTCAATTCCAGTATCATTCGTGCATCCTTCCTTCCGGGCTCATCTCCAGCACACGATCTGCCACACGGCCTATGCCCTGACGGTCATGAGAAATCAACAAAATGGTGAGATTAAAGTCCTCTCTCAGCTGTTGGAGCAGTGCCAGAACCTTATCCCGATTGATGACATCCAGTGCTGTAGTAGGCTCGTCGGCAATAAAAAGGCGCGGACCCGAGCTTAACATGGCCGCCAGCAGCACTCTTTGACACATTCCCCCACTTAATTCAAATGGATACGACGACAAAATACGCTCCGGGTCCGCAAACCCGACCTTGCTGAGCAGCGCGTGCAGATAAGCCTCCTGCGATTGCATCGCGCGACCTCCAGCCATCTCAGCTACGCGGCTTATCGTCTGCCTTATCCGCGACAGCGGGCCCTGTAGGGCGGCCTGCCGCGGGGCAGCCAGGGACGGGGCAGCATTAGCGTGCCCCGCCCCCTTCTGTACATGCGGCATCTGGCGCCGCCCATGCAGCCTTAACGTATCCGTCAACTGTGTACGGACGGTACGAATCGGGTTCAACCCGCTCAGCGATTGTTGAATGAGCAGAGCAATATCCTCACGGCGCAGCCTTTGCCAGCGTCGTTCATGGAACGGGACGATGTCTTCCCCGTTATAGTAAATATGCCCTTTCGTAACACCGATTCCCGGCTCCAGCATGCCTGCGATTGCGTGCGCAGTTAGGCTCTTGCCGCATCCGCTCGGTCCGGTCAGAGCCACAATTTCCCCCGGATATATAGTAAAGCTCACATCTCGCAGCAGCGGTTGATGTCCACTGTTCCGCGTTGTTTCCCCGTTCGCTTCCGATTTTCTACTTGCATCCGAACCTTTTCCCTTCCCAATGGCTATTCCTGCTCCTGTACGGCCTATCTCCAAATGTTCCACGTGTAACAGAGATTTGCGCCCGTCCACTCGCTCTAGCATATCGTTTCGACCCATGTCAGTCCGATCCTCCACTATTTCGCCGCCTCCTTCTCCGAAAAGCGGTCACCCAGCAGCTGGCACGCAAGTACAAACAGCATAATCGCCAAGCCCGGGAAAATCATGACATGCGGAGCCACCTGAAAATACGAGGTTGCATCATGCAGCATCACGCCCCACTCTGGCTTGGGTGGCTGTACACCCAGTCCAAGAAAAGAGAGCCCGGCGATCATCAGCACCACGCGCCCGATATCCCATACCGCATAAACAAACAGCTGCGGCTGCACTTGTGGTAATACATAGCGTCTCAGGATGCGTACGTGTGAATTGCCGGAAAGACGGGCATATCGCACATAGTCCTCCTGACAGGCTTTTTGAACCAGGCTGCGGATATAGCGGACATAGCCTGCCCACCGTACCGCAATAATAGCCAAGGTCATGTTAACAAAACCCGGGCCCAAAATCCCTACAATCGCCACCGTCAAAATAATATCGGGAAAAGCCAGCACGCCGTCGATTCCCCGCATAATCAGCTGATCCACACGCCCACGCACATAGCCAATGAGCAAACCTATCGGCAGACTGACACTCAGCGTAGCTACAGTAATCGCACACGCGATTAACACACTCGTCCGAATTCCGTAAATCAGCCGTGACAGTACATCCCGCCCCAGATGATCCGTACCAAAGGGATATTCCCGGCTCGGTGGAGCCAGACGGTTCAGAAGGTCCACGTTCAGAGGATCATGAGGAGCAACCCATGGAGCCAGCACACCGAGCAGCACGATCAAGCCAAACAGCACACCGCCTGTCAGCAAGCTTCCTTTGGAGGAAAGCCGTATCCTTTTCATTTCCAGCCCCTCCCCTAACGCAAACGCAGCCTCGGATCTATCGCCGTCTGGACCACATCTACCAAACACTGAACGCCTACAATTAAAAATGAAGCAAAAATAACATATCCTTGAATCACCGGGTAATCCCGCTGCGTAATTGCATCTATAAAATACTTGCCCAAACCCGGCCATGAAAAAATCGTCTCCACGATAACATTACCTGCAAGCATAAATGACAGATTCGTACCTAACAGCGTAATAATAGGCAGAATGGCATGCTTAAATACCTCAAAAAACAGAATATGCATATGTGAGAAACCTCTAGCTCTCGCCGCTTTCACAAAATTCCGATCGCCCAGCTCCAGCATTTGTGCACGCAGCACACGAGCTTGTACGGCCCCCAAGCCCGCACCAAGGGTCAGGGCTGGCAGCACTAGATTTGTCCAGTTCTCTCTGCCCATGGATGGAAGCCAGCCCAGACAAACGGAAAACAAATAGATCAACAGAAAGCCAAGCCAAAAGGAAGGAATGGACGAGCCCAGCAGAGCCAAAAGTCTGCTCAGACGATCCAATGGGCCGCTGGATTTTACCGAGGCGGCTAGTCCCATCCCCAGAGTCAGCACGGTCATAACGGTAAAGCCCGCCGAGGCCAGCTCTACGGTAGCAGGCAGTCTGTTCCACAGTTCAGCCAGCACAGACTCCTTGGATACATACGAGGTGCCCCAATGCCCTGTGAACACATCCCGCAGCCAGTTCACATACTGAATATGAAGCGGCTCGTTCAAACCCAGCTCCTTCCGCAGCGCCGTCAGCGCCTCCTCAGAGGCAGGTACATCATGTGCGGTAAGCAGAATGGTAGCAGGGTCCCCCGGAGCCAGTCTCATCAGTACAAAAGTCACCGTGGAGACGGCGAATACAATGATGACCAGCTGCGCCGCACGTTCCAGAATAAAACGAATCATAGGATGCACAGCCCGTTATTTCGCAATATCGGATTGCGCTGTAATGTAGTAGTATTCAATCGGATGGGGCGTGAAGCCCTGCACCCCTTTTTTTACACCAAATACATTGTCAGGATGCACAATGAACGACTGCGGCAAATCCGTATTAATGATGTCTAACGCTTGCAGTGTCTCCGTATTGCGCTCTGCGGTATTCTTCGCCAGCTTCAGCTTGCCAAGAATGTTCTCCAGCGGTTTGGAGACATATCGGCTCACGTTAGCTTCGCTTTTCGAGGAATAAAAGGTATCCATAAAATATTGCGGCTCCCCTGTATGGGCCGTCAGCATGCTGTACATGGCAAAATCCCAATCGTTTTTGGTTAACGCCTCGTCGATATTTTCCACCTTGCGAATCTTGACCTGGATACCCTCTTTCAGCAATTGGCTCTGAATGACCTCAGCCATCACAGATAGCTCCGGACGCTGAGGAAAGGTCAGCAGTGTAACCTCGAACGGCTTGCCTTGCCTGGTCCATGTGCCTTGGGCGTCCTTTTGCCAGCCATCCTTCGTCAGCAATTGCTCCGGGGTTCCGTCCAGCGCTTTACGTTCAACCTTCCCGAAGGGAAGAATACTCGGAAATGGACTGCTTGCCTCCGTGCCAAAGCCCCTCATGATGGCGCTCACAATGGATGCGCGTGGAATCAGACTATCCACGACCTTGCGGTTGGCTGCATCCTTGAACACAGGCGACTCCATATTGTACACGATCATGTGGGTACGCAGGGAAGGAGCCGACAGCACCTGCAGCTTGTCGTTTTTTTTCAAGATCTCCGCGTTATCCACCGGAATATCCGTCGCTACATCCACCTCGCCGGATTGCAGCGCCATCAGGCGCGAATTGCCATCCGTAATGAACTTCATCGTCGCTTCAGCCAGCCGAGCCTTCTCTCCCCAATAGCCGTCATAGCGTTCCACGACCAAGGATTGATCCTTGTTGAATGCTTTGATTTTAAAAGCACCGGTCATCGCAGGATAGCTCTGCTCATCTTTCATAGATGCCACGTCCAGCACAATCGTTGACGGATCAGCCAGATTGGACACCAACGCCGCGTTCGGCTGGTTTGTCGTAATTTTCAAAGCCAACGGGCCACTTACGTCAATGGACTTCACATCCAGTAAATCCTTTGCCAGATGGCTCTTCTCGATAGAGCGCAGCAGGGAAGCCTTCACGCTTGCTGCATCCATACGCTTTCCATTGTGAAAAGTAACCTTATCCTGCAAGCTGAACGTCCAGACGGTAGGACTGTCCTGCTTCCATCCTTTCGCCAGCCAAGCCACAGGCTCCAACTTTTCATTCAAACGGACAAGTGTCTCACCTGCACCGGATCGCATAACATCCCAGCTACTATCTCCATGTGGGTCAACGCCTGACGGCTTCCAGGTGTACGCCATCACCAGCTTTTTATCCGCTGCGTTCTGTTGGATAGGTGTCTGCCCGTTCTTGGTAGAGTCGGCCGTTTGATCGGGTGTGGAGCATGATGCCAGAGCCATTACGGCCATAAGCAGCATCAATCCCGTACATATAAACCGTGAACGCCTCCTACGATTGCTTATCATTTTATTAATCCCCTCCATCTTGTAATTCCATCTATATCTAACGCGAAAAAAGCATCCCCGACCGCATGATCAGCAGTCAGAAATGCTTTCATTATAAAATGCCAAAGCTCACCCTCAGCACCCTCTAAAAAAGGGGGATCGGTCGGTTTCAGACATTCCGTATGCAGCACGCCTAACCACCTCCCCAGCATCCCGTGGGTCTAACAGTGATGTTAAAACAGGCAGGTCTCCTGACTCCAGGCTTGTCCTTCAGGCCTTCCCGGTTCTTCACAGTTCCAGTGGCTATTCCGAAAGCTACAGCATGCTCCTGCTGATACCTGTATACAGTGGCGGGTCCGTGTCGGAATCTACCGAACTTCCCTTTTAAGCGAACACGTAACCCATCACTACAAGGCTTCAATAAAACCCTGTATGTGGAAAGTTCGGCTCACACCTGTTTTCTTCCTTTATTCCTTTATATTACGATTTAGGATTATCTTATTTTGTTGTTACAGGCTTGTCAACAATGCAGCATAATAATTTAAATTTTAATGATACAGCAAGAACCAACGCTATAGTTCTTCAATTGCGTGCGCGCAATTGAAGTGCTAAAATTAGGTATAGCAATAACCACCGTGTCCATATACTAAAAAGAGTCTTCGCCGCGCCAACGGCAAAGACTCTTAAGACTTGAAAGGCTGTGGATCACCACCACGGCGCGCTGCATAACTGAATGTTAATGCAAACGAAACCCACCGTTAGGGGCCTAACCTAATTACGCGGTGGGTTTGCGCTTGTTCCGAAATTTTTACACCTGTCTCTTCCTACCACTCTAGCAATTACTCCCAGTAGATTATCAAGCCCCTAATATTCATTTGAGAAATACCTTCAACTTCTTGGCTCTTGCTAAACTATCAATTCCAACGTCATTAAGGCTATCAATAAATGTCGTATATATCCAACTAATGGGCTATTGCTAATACAAATACAGATAAATATATTCATATATTCCATAAAAAGGTTGAAAATGTTGATAGACTCATTTATGCTATTTGCGGATTTACAAATTTTTCAAGGAGGGGTTTTGTTATGAAAGTAAAATTTCTACCACAAGCTTTTCTAGCTGCAACGTTACTCATTCCTTGGGGAGTCGCCAGTCCAGCAATCTCCCATGCTGAGAAAGGAGAGAAAATCCCTGGCCAAATGTTAGCGGGTACAATCATCCAATATGATGAGAACAATAACATGGTTGTATTGGAAAAAGGAACTCCGGTACCTGAACAGCAAAAATCTCTAGCTGAACAAAAGGCTAAGATAGAAAAGGCAAAACAACTGGATAAAGAGTTCGAAGAAGAAGACAAATCACTGCCGGTATACCACATTGATAACCCTGACCCTCAGCCTGGTTTAAAAGTAATTTATGACGGCGAAGGTTTTATCAAAGATATTATCTTGCCTGATCAAAAGGAAATCAACTGGGACTTATACATATGGAGATCATGATAATGAAATTAAAATTCACGGAACATCTGATGGCTATGTTCGAGGCGTAGGGAGAGGAACAAACTTCACAGACACGTATGGGGAAAATTCCAATAGGCTCCATAGAGGTGACTGTGCAACAAAAGGGGAAATTGATAATCCCGATTTTGGGACAGAAATTCGGGTAAGGAATTATGATAATGATACCGTAACTAATTTTTATAAAGCTGATAATGGGAGACTTCCAGATGCAGTCATTGATATTTGGAAAACGGGTGTAGAGAAGTTAGGTTTAGAATGGAATCCGTACGTCTCATTTTCAGCAAGATATTCCTATGATTTTTAATATCTTTATACCAAAAAAGGATAGGATCTCGCGTCCTATCCTTCCCCTTTTCGTTATCATATTCAGTTTGATTCATCTTATCTCAGAAAGGATGCTTCATTTTGAGAACAAGCAGCTACAAATTCTTTAGATTCTTTATACTTTCCCTGCTCGTGCCAGCTTTATTGTCATCCTGCTCTCCCTCTTCTACTCCACCAGCAGAATCATCTGTACCCAAAAAGACCCAATCAAATGAAAAAGTAGCGTCGGCCGGGAAAGGCCAGTATCTATCCATGACTTATACAGAATATGTTAATGGAAAAAATTCAGATCAAGGCATGGTTATGCGAGTTATGACATACGACTTAAACAGTAAAAAATTGACCAAACTGTCCGATGTTCCTTATACCTCTCAATACCCGCTTTCTGTAGTGTCCTTGCCTGATCACAAAATTTATTACTCTGCCGATGTTGGTGATAAGGGAGACCAATTATTTTCGTATGACTTGAATACAAAAAAAACCGAACAGCTTTCCGATAATTTGTTTGCCATTAATCGTATCGTACCAACTACTCCAGATGGCCCACTTGTTCTGGTTGCGGTCAAAAAAGGAGAGCGGACACTTAAAACTATTTTCTACAATAAATCAACGCGTACCATGAAATTTATGCATGATGAAAACCAAGATGAACACACTTGGTCTATAGCCTATAATTCAGCAAAAAATACAATTTACAATACACAGTATTCGGAGAAGGAAGAGCGTAAAGAATTCGACATTGCCTCAAAAGAAAATACTAATTCAAGACCTCCAGACTACAAGGTTACAGAAATCAATAACGTCACCAAGCAAGAGCGTTCTATCATCACACTAAAAAAAGAGGAAATAACTTCAATGTCCAGCAGTAATGATAAGCTGCTCCTCGTAACTTCTAATTTAACTAATTTCGGAAAAATTGAGTATAGTCTGGTTGATATTGCAACAGGTAAACGTACCAAAATAAAGTTGCCCTTTTTATCCCGCCAATTTGTCTATATGTCCCCGGACGGCAAGGGGGTCTATTATTTGGGCAGCACTTCTCAGAAAAATCAGAAAGAAAGACGCGGCGTATACTATTATGACTTCACTTCGAAAATCCAAACCCCGATTTTCATACAGAAAGAGGGTTTTATCAATAACTTCATGCTGCTGAACAAATAATCAGTTTCGAATAAATATGCCAAAAAGCCGGAAAAAGAGGCTTATGCCTTCTTTCCGGCTCTCTTTACCCATTTCTAATCATCCAACCTTCTGTGGAACCTCCGACACATTCTCGCCTTTGACCGATTCGCTTTGTTTTCTCGTTAAAACGATATTCAAGACAATGGCCGTAATCGAGCCGGATACGATGCCGTTTTGCAGCAGCATCTTAGCAAAGCTCGGCAATTGGTCGAACATTTGCGGTAGAACGGCAGAGCCAAGGCCCACGGCAATACTGCATGCCGCGATCAGCAGATTGCTTTCCTTCCGCAGGTCTACTTCGGACAAAATAGACATGCCGGATGCAGCTACCGAACCGAACATGACGATCATCGCACCGCCCAGCACGGCGTTAGGAATGACGGTCGTCAAGGCAGCCAGCTTGGGCAACAAACCAAGAACAACCATGATGCCCCCTGCTGCAAAAATTACGTTACGCGATTTGACGCGAGTCAGCGAGATCAGGCCGACATTTTGCGAAAAAGCTGTGTAAGGGAACGCATTAAAAATACCGCCCAGCATAATCGCAAGTCCTTCGGAACGCAGTCCATTGACGATTTGCTTCTGCTCCACCTTCTGATCAATCGCCTTGCCTACTGCCAGATAAACTCCCGTCGATTCAACCATGCTCACAATATTGACGATAATCATCGTACATACCGCCATAATGCTAAACTCCGGCTTGCCAAAATAAAATGGCTGCGCCACACTCACCCATGAGGCATCCGCCACGGGAGCAAAATGTACCATTCCCATCGCATAAGCGACCACAGTACCCGCAAACAAACCGATGAGTACAGAAATCGAGCGTAAAAAGCCCTTGGCCACTCGATTTACAAGCAGAATAACCAGTAATGTAATCAACGCCAGCAACAAATTACGCGGCTGTCCAAAATCTGCGCTGCCCTGTCCGCCAGCTACATTATTCATCGCTACCGGGATAAGGGACAAACCGATAATGGTCACAACCGAGCCGGTCACCACGGTCGGGAAAAAGCGTAGCAGCTTGCCATACAGCGGTGCCGCAAGCACCACGAATATACCGGACAAAATAATGGCCCCATACGCGGTCGCCAAATTCGAGGTCGAGGCAATTGCGATCAGCGGTCCTACCGCCGTAAACGTACAGCCTAGAATGACCGGTAATCTGCTGCCGAAAAACCGTGTGCCCATAATCTGTAGCAACGTGGCAATCCCACAGGTGAACAGATCCGCAGCTACCAAATAGGCCATCTGAGCTGGTGTCAGGTGTAACGCTCCTCCTACAATCAGAGGTACGGCTATCGCTCCGGCGTACATCGCCATGACATGCTGGAAGCCCAGCGCAAATAACTTTTGTTTGCTTAACATCCCACATTCTCCTTAACGGAAGGAATCACCGCATCAGCTTCCTCTATAAAATGAACCTCGCCTGGTGCCATGGAAGCGATACGTGCAAGAGAGCGCACAGCAATGCCCCTCTGCTCCAATAGCCCCCGGCCTTCCTGAAAGCTCTTTTCGATAACACATCCAACCCCGGCCAGTTCCGCTCCTGCTTCCTTCACAATATCCGTAAGCCCAACCAAGGCAGCACCAGTAGCCAGAAAATCATCCACGATCAGCACATGGTCGCTGGCATCCAGATATTTTTGGGAAATACTCACCTGATAGGTTTCCTGCCGTGTGAACGAATGAACCTCAGCGAAGTATACCTGCTCATTCAGCGTGATCGCCTTCTTTTTCTTTGCATAAATGAACGGGACACCCAAGGCAATGGCTGTAGCCATGGCAAATTGAATACCACTTGCTTCAATCGTAAGTACCTTGGTAATCGGGGCGCTGCCGAACAGGCGTGCGAATTCCTTACCAATGTCCAGTGCTAACGCTGTATCCACCTGATGATTCAAAAATGAATCTACCTTTAATACGGTGTCAGATAAAATCTGTCCTTCTTGACGAATACGTTCCTCCAAAGCTTTCATTACGCCGATATCGCTCCTTCTGTAATTGAAAATAGAATAAAACCTGCCAAAAACCAAAAAAGGACAGGCTCCCTTGAGTTGTTTCTCAAGTGAAGCCCTGTCCTTGGGATTCTCGTCCCTTGACGGATTGGGGCACAAATAAATGTCCGCATTCATCCGAAGCCGATGCGCTATCACTCATAGTCGGATGATTACAGTGGTCATCCGGTAGAAACTTTTGGGCCATATCCCCAATATTATACGAGTCATATGAAATTGATACCTTGTATACTACACCCTCTGGCTGGCGGCTTCAAGACCATTTTTCATATAAACAGCGGCATCTGGAGAGCCTTCCACAATTTGAATATCGCAACAACACATAGATCCCTATTTGAGGGTTATATATGGTGGAAAACGGATATCAAAAAACGTAAAACCACACAAAACAACATTTAATTTTATTTATAATTTTAAAAACAAAATAAAACCAAAAAATATACTTCCGTTTCTGTTGACTACACAGACAAACGGAAGTGGTATGGAGTTAGTTAAGAATAAAAGGCAGACTTTCAGGTTGCCGGGATTTCATCCATGCAAGGAGAATAGATATGAGCAACTATCTTGCTGTTGATATTGGAGCTTCAAGCGGAAGGCTCGTGAGTGCAACTCTACAAGGTGAACAAATTCACTTGCAAGAGCTTCATCGGTTCAACAACTCCTTTTCTGAGAAGAACGGACATGATTACTGGAATATCGACGATCTATTTGATGAGATCATCCAGGGACTGCAAAAAGCCAAACAAAACGGGATTGGCTCCTGTACGCTCGGTATTGATACATGGGCTGTAGATTATGTGCTGCTTGATAAGGAGGGTAACCGCATTCATGGCGTATACGCTTACCGGGATGCACGCACCCTTCATGCGCCCGACAGGCTGCACCAGCTCATCAGTCGAGAAGATGTATATGAGAAAACAGGCATTCAGGAATTAAACTTTAATACGCTGTATCAACTGTTCGTTCATGATCGGGAACAGCTTGCCCAGGCAGATAAAATATTGATGGTTCCCGATTATCTGTACTACCGCCTAACAGGCATCATGATCAATGAAATGACGAATGCATCCACGATGCAGCTTCTCAACGTGAACACCCGCGAGTTTGATGAAGACCTGCTGTCCCTGCTCCAGCTTCGGCGCGACCAATTTTCGGAGCTTGCCGAGCCTGGACGGATTCTGGGTTCTCTTTTGCCGGAGCTTGTTCAGAAGTACGATCTTCCAGACTGTCAGATCATTCTTGTGCCCACGCACGACACCGCATCGGCTGTTGCAGGGGTTCCATCACAGCGGCAAGAATCCTGGGCTTATATTAGCAGCGGAACGTGGTCACTACTGGGAATGGAACGATCCGAGGCCTTGAATACCAAGGCAGCCATGCAGGCGAATTACACCAATGAGTAGGGCGCTTACGGTACGTACCGTTTTCTGAAATATTATGGGATTATGGATGATTCAGGAGGTGAGAAGAGAAAGTGGCTCCGCGTATAGCTTTGCCGAATTGGCCCAACTGGCTTCAGCAGAGACACCGTTTGCCAGTCTCGTCCTCTGCAACCAGCCCTCATTCTTAAATCCGGATAGTATGACCCTTGAGATTCAGCGATTCTGCGAAGAAACGGGGCAGCCCATCCCACACACACCGGGTGCGCTTGCCCGCTGTATTTTTGACAGTCTGGCCTTAAGCTACCGGGATGCCTTGCATGAGCTACAAAGTTTAACAAACGAAACGGTTACCAAATTGCACGTTGTCGGTGGAGGCGCTAACAACGAATTACTATGCCAGCTAACAGCCGATCTTTTAGAAATTGAGGTTCAGGCAGGACCTTCCGAATCGACGGCCATCGGCAATATTGTCGTGCAATTAATTAGCTCTGGTGCTCTTGGAGATCTCAAAGCTGCTGGCCGAACCATTGCCAGCTCCTTCCCGACTCGGCTATATGAGCCGCAATCGGTGGAAGGCATGGAAGAGCTGCTGGATCGCTGGAAAAACCTCAAGATACAAGCAACATCCCTATTCACACCTTAATAAAGGAGTAAAGCCATGAACAAAGCCATTGAAACGAGTTATAACGAAGCGAAAAAGCTGTACGCCCGCCACGGTATTCAGGTGGATGACGTTTTACGCAAGCTTTCAGACATCAAAATATCCTTACACTGCTGGCAGGGGGACGATGTGCAGGGATTCCTGTTCAAAGATAAACAGCTTAGCGGAGGAATTGCCGTAACAGGCAGCTCCATTGATGAAGCGTTTGGTCTGATTGAAACGATTGAAAAGGCAGCGCAAATTTATATGCTCATTGCTCACCATGATATTCAGCAACGGATTACGGATCAGGAATTGGCCGATCTGGCCAAAGCCTTTAACGTCACTCCAAAAAAAGGAATCCTGAACGTATAAACATAAGGCTAACCTATAGCTAGCTCAACTATAAAAGCTCCACGGCTTGTCTTCATTAGCCATGGGGCTTTTGTCATCAATCGTGTCGTCACCTTTATGCTGACGGCATAAGGAGCTTTGTTTCGACTTTAAAACCACAAATTCCCATGAATTAACTTGTAATTATACCTTTCTTTATATACAATAAACTCAAAATCCCCTTATCTCCACCAAAGGAGAGGTGACGTGTTATGAAAAGAGTAAAAAATGAAGATCACTTCGACATCGTGGAAGACCATTACTTCACAGCTACCGAACTGGAAAAATCCAGTGCCGTATGGCCAGTCCGACTCGGGATGGATATCTCAAAAACCAGCTGTCATGTAGGCCCTAAGGCTGTGCCCTATTTTTATTTCATTTTTGTACTTGAAGGTCAGGCAGAGTTTATTTATAAGCAGAAGAAGTACCGTGTCCAGAAGTCCGATTTATTCTGCTTCTTTCCGCATCTTGCCCATGAATATTACACGGATCAGGAGCACCCGTTGCAAAAGGTATGGATTGCCTTTGAGGGACCCAAATCTCTGGCGCTATTGGAGCGGATCGGGATTAAGCCTTGTACGCCTTTTTTGGCTAACGCAGTAAGCGAGGAAATTCTCGAGCTTATCTCCCACCTCTTTTCCATTGTAAATGACAGCAGCAGACAGGGCAGCGATCTAGCCCGCTTGATTACACTGCACCAGATTTTCGAGGAGCTGTCCCGGGACAAGTCTGACGTGCTTCGCAGCCTGGTATGCTCCGATTATTGGCTCCAGCAGGGGAAAGATTACATTGATATGCATTACTGTGACCGCATTACCATTGAACAAATTGCCGAGCATGTAGGGGTGGATCGTGCGCATTTTTCACGTAAATTCCATTCTACCTTCCTTATCTCCCCCGCCAAGTATTTGCAAAACCTCAAGATTGACCAAGCCAAAAGATTACTGGAGAAGACGACTTACAACTTGTCGATCATTGCCCAATCCATCGGCTACACCGATATGTCCACCTTTTCCAAGGCATTTAAGAAAACAGCAGGAATTCCGCCACGTGAGTATCGCTTCCGGCATCAATCCCGGCAAGAGATTCGTACCGCCAACGCTTAACTGGAGTTCTGCACCGATACAGGAGAATAACCGAAGGGGAACAACCGTATGTCGGTGGCTCTCCTTTTTTTATGACCTACTCCTAATTCGCACTTGGTTCTCAGCCCTTTCAACGCTATAATAGGCATCAAACCAACAGGAAAGGTACGTGAACTTAATGCTGCGATTCAATGCGATACGTACGGGCTATCTGCTGGGCATCTCACTGGTACTGGCCGCGATCATTTATTTCTTTGCCTCTAATTGGGGAGGACTGGATCGGACGGTCAAAATTGTGCTGGCTGCTGCGCTTATTGTTCTGTTCTATGGCTTGTCCTTTGTATTTGCACGTCTACGTGCCATTCCCGGTCAACAAGTTTTTCTCTCCAATGTATTTCTGGTGGCTGGCTGTATTGCCTTTGGCGTTTCTGTGGCGTTGCTCGGTCAAATTTATAATTCCCACGCGGACAGTTACGGGTTGTTTTTGATTTGGTCCGTCCCGGCTCTGCTGCTTAGCTGGATTACCCGTTACAATCCTTTTTATGTGCTATCCTATGTCCTGATCCACCTCGGCTTGTGGCTTTATTTTTACCCTACGATGCAAGGCGCATCTTATAGCGAACTGGAATCACTATCTATAGCCGGGGTGTTCGCACTGGTCAATCTCGGATTGTTTCTGTTCATGTTCCTTCACCGTCTAAGCTCTACACCGCTAAAATATATAAGCTTTATCGTTTTCCATATAGCCTTGCTGACCATGACTAACTCTTTTGCATTTGACGAATATGGGCTCGTCATGAATATACCGTGTATCGCTGTGATTGCTATTGGATTTTATGTATTTATTAAAATTCGACTGAACAAAACGCTGCTGACCTTGAATGCATTGGCGGCCTCTGCCTTTGCTGTCTTTAAATTTATCGAACTGACGGAGGCCTACTTCTCTTCTTTGTTTTTTGTTTTTGGTTTAATTTTTGTGGCGCTCCTGCTGACAGGTAATGTATGGTTTTTCCGTTATTTAAACCGCTTGGGCAAATCGAATGCTGCGAAGCCTCATGCAGAGACAACAGACACTCCGGACTTGAGTGCACCGGAGGCTGAAACAACGGTTTCCGAGGAACGCGGCAGTGAATGGATCAGCAAAGCTGTATCCCGTATGATCAAGGTGGTCGGAGTGCTGATCGGCAGTATATCTCTAATCGGGCTAATTACCATTAGCGCAAATGTAAACCACACTGAATATGTACTGCTGAGCGTGTCTTTGCTGCTTATGATTTCGATGATCGTTATTCCCGACTCCAAGCTTGATTCTGTCATACGTTATACCTTGCTGACCATCAGCTATATTACAGGTTGGGCTGCCATTCTATGGTCAGATCAGTCGTTACTTTCGGTGCTGTTTCTGATCGTTTCTATCGCGGGATGGTTTCGCTCCAGGGGGAAACGGCAGCTATTTTTCGCCTACACCTTTGTGAACCTGAATCTGGCGACCATTTTATTTCAGCAGTTTCAGGAATGGGAGCACTGGAACTGGACCTATGAGCTCATTATCTTTTCTCTCTTCCTCGTCAATGCCGTGTTATATGGAATAAGCTACTTTGTATTCAAAGCAGGTCTACGAGAGCATCTCAGGGGTAGCTCGTTATTTTTCAGCTTGTTATTCCTGTTTTGGGCGACGTTTTTCGAGGATGTCATCCCACACTCTTATATGCTGATTAACATTTTTTATTTTGTTGTTGTCACAGGGATGGTCTTCGTCTTTATCCGTCTAAAACAAAAATCGGCAGCAATAACAAGTGTGGTGTTCTGGTTTATTTTTATCGGCTTCAAATACTATGACTTATTGTGGACGCTTTTGTATAAGTCGTTTACGCTGGCGCTGCTGGGCATCATTGCACTCGGCATTACCTGGTGGCTGGATCGCCGGACGCCTCATAGTGGCAAGACAGCGTTCGAGGCGGATCATCACATCTTTAGCTTTATGCGTTTAAGCCCGCTGCTCATCGCCATCGTTATCGCGCTGCAGTTGGGTATCATCGGCTTTCAAACCGTCAGAAGCGAAAATCTGCTCGCCACAGGTGCTTCCATTAAGCTCAAGCTGGCCCCTGTAGACCCGCGTTCCCTGCTGCAAGGCGATTACGTTATGCTGAATTACGATATTTCTACCCCGCCTCCTTCTTCAAGGACCCCTCTTCAGGAGGAAGATTGGATGCGCGGCAAAGTTAAAGTCGTCCTCACGCCGGGTAGCCAAGGGGTATATATCGCTAATCGCCTGTACCAGGATGGTGAAAAGCTTGCCAATCATGAGATTGTCTTGAACGGGCAGTGGGATGGTTCCCGCATTCAGTACGGTATTGAGAATTATTTCATTCCGGAAGGGACCGGACGTACTGTTGAACAGAACGCTCATTACGCTTATATTCGGGTCAGCCGTAATGGTGATGCATTGCTGGAACGTTTGGCGGAAAGCTGACCGGAGACCGTGGAGTTTAATGTACTATCGTGTCAAGTGAGATGCTGTCCCGCTGTTAGACAGGCGATACGCCGTTAAGCTAACGGGCAGGTTAGTAGTAATTATAGTAAAATGGGTTGAGGCAGCAAGTTCATTTTTGCAGGACGTACCCACCCGACAAAGGAGTTAGCCATGTGAAAACAACGTAAGATTATTTTTACCATAACCATACTCTATACAATTTTGATTCTTTATTTTATATTTCTCGCCTTCGGTAGAATAGGTGCCGCAGAGCGAACGACTGGCTACACCTTTATTTTTTACCCGACAATTTCTTTAAGTTGCCAACTATATCTGATCTTCTACATCCTACCCTCATGGATTTTGTAGGATTTGGAAACATCATAGCCTTCATCCCTTTCGGTATATTGATTCCATTGTTATATCGGATCACCTTTGTTCGATTCATTACATTGTTCTTTCTGTCGATTATCGTGATGGAAACTATACAGGCACTTTCGTTTCTCGGCAGCTTCGATGTTAACGACGCCATTCAAAACTCATTAGGCGCAGCAGTCGGTTTTGGGGCGTACAAGCTTGGTGTTCGTTCAAAAAACGGTTTGCGCAATATTGTGACAACCGCCATTTCCTGTATGGTTCTTTTATCAGGGGTATGGGGATTGTGTGGGATTGTGGATAAAGCGTTAACCAAAGAAGAAGGTCCCTTTGTGGCGATAAACAAATTGATAGACAGCTCTGGAAATTCATCAACTGAAAAAAAACGAATAGCTTTAAAATAAGCACTCAAAACGTAAAACCTCGCTATAATATGTATGGCGTCGAAGGTGGAAATCTAGAAACGTTCACGTATACGTATAAAGAGGAGATTATTTTCTCCATGTATTACGGGATACCTGAACAAACGGATTATTCCGGAAGCATCCGTGTTTCCGTCGATGGACGCGAGGTATTGGCCAGCTCTGGAGAGGATCAACGCCGTGATCCGGAACTGTTCCCGGCGATGTTTGAGATTCCTATCGAGGCGGGGAGCGAGCTCACGATAACCATTAAGGGGAACGAAAAAATATGGGATGTTGGGTATAGGAAGATGGAATACTTCTGGAACTGAGTCCATAGATGTGACTCAATTAACGGGATACGATAACCCAATGAAATCACGAAAGCAGCCGATCACGTCGATCGGCTGCTTTTGTTCAATGTTTTCCGACGACGATTTGAGCTGTAGTAAAGAGAATTTTTATCGAGGAATAAAGTGTAGTACTTCAATTATAAACGAGGAACTATAGGTCAATAATAATAAGATGTTATTACTGAAAGAAACTTTGACGGGGATCATATGAGCGTAGTTTCGGCACTGTTTGTTGGCCCCATTTCCAAACGGAACTTGGTTCGTTGACTTACCTCCATGTTTGCATCCATATTGTTTCTTAGAAATTTAGAGTAAGTCACCTCCAAGCTAGACGTTCTGACATTAGGTCGCTAGCGTGGAGGGAAAAGTGGGTTACCTCTTTATCAACAGTTTTAAAATTTCAAACTGAATCACCTTGAATTAACCCCTTTATCGACGATATTCCTCTCGTTTCTATAATTCCATCCTCGACCAGATGTTCTATTGTAATGCCTGACAATTCGTTTTCCACGGTCGCTTGCACTTGAGAGTATACTCCATGTAATAAATGAGGCATTTTACTTCCCACCGGACACGTGGGATTTGTATTTTGGTGAATGATAAAAGGTTCTTGATGATCTTCAACAGTAGCACGGTATACATCCAATAGTGTAATGTCATTTGCATTTTTGGCAAGCTGTATCGCTGCATTGGTTCCAAGCGTGGATGTAATAAGACCTGTTTTAGTTAGTTTTCTCATAATTCTGCGAATAACTGCCGAATTCGCGTTCACACTCATCGCAAGTAACTCCGATGTGGTTCGTCCGTTTTTATTGAATTCAAGAAAGCATAAGATATGAACGGCTACAGAGAACTGTTGGCTTCGATTTCCCATTTTTGCACGGTCCTTCTTTCTTATTCATGCTTATTTTAGTGTATTGATTTTCAAGAGCCAAATCAAACTAAAAATGTTACAAGAAAATTGACATTTAATTGATGACCTGATATCTTATAAAAAAAGTAACAGTAACTGTTACAGATACTATTAAGGAGTGATTTTGATGTTCTATCGTGTAAATGGACTCGATCTTCATGTTGAAGAACAAGGACAAGGAGATACCGCGCTTGTGTTTTTGCACTTTTACGGAGGGTCAACACGAACCTGGAGTAAAATGATTGACGTTTTAAAAGAAAAACACCGTTGTATAGCTTATGACCAACGCGGATGGGGGGGCTCTGATAAGTCTGCTGCATCTTATACGATTGAAGACCTGGCTGATGATGCACATGCTCTTATTCAAGAGCTTGGTTTGAAACGTTATGTGCTTGTTGGACATTCCATGGGTGGCAAAGCAGCACAGTTATTGGCCTCGCGTAATCCTTCTGGTTTAGAAGCCTTAATCTTAGTTGCACCATCTCCTCCAAGTCCTCAAAATATGCCACAAGAACTAAGGAATGCAATGGTGCATTTTTATGATAATCGTGAGGGGGCAGAGACTGCTCTTAGTAATCTTGCGTTACTGCCTTTAGAAGAACATATTCGCGAAATGGTGCTTGAAGATATGCAAAACAGTGCACCGTTAGCTCGTGCAGCATGGCCAAAAACTGCCATGCAAGAGGACATATCCGCAGAAGTGAAAAACATCAATGTACCCACACTAGTTCTAGCAGGAGAATCTGATCCCGTGGATCGATTAGAAAGTATGACAAGTGAATTATTGCCACGTATACCTCATGCAGAACTACATGTTATTTCTCAAACCGGCCATCTTTCTCCTTTGGAAGTACCTGACCGCCTCTGTGAGAAAATTTCTGAATTTCTATCCGAGTGATCCTTAAAGTGTTTTAGTCAAGACTTCTAGAGTCTTAGAATCAAGGGATATGGGCTTGGGCCTACCTGATAGGAGTGGAATGAATCAGCGCATTTCAGTTCACAGCAGATCATCGATAGATACCTTCCGTTCCTTCGTGATGACTCGGAGGTTAAGTGTAATCTCATTAAGCTAACGGGAAACGATAGCACAAAGAAGAACACAGGCTGCCATAATATCGGCAGCCTGTTGAGCTAACGGGCAGTTATGTATGGAAAAATTACTATATAGACACTACACCACGATCCTGCCGCTGGGATGACATGCAGCCAAACTAATGGGAGGTATGCTAAATTTTTAGAGTGTCATTAACGTTCTATTTATCCGGATAAACGCCAATCCAAAATTACTAGTGGTATTGGAGTTACAGAACTATTTTTGGTAATATTAAACTATCAGCTGAAATTTATTAAAAGGAACAAAAAAATGACTAAAAGTAAACTTACTCACTTTATATTAATTTTTTATATGGGCTGGACAATTAAGGAGCTAACATTTCATCCCAAAATATCTGATTTGGAGCTTTATCTGATATCCTTCTTGATAAAATTGATTTTTTGGATCGGGCTGGTGGTCATTTATTTCATATATATTGATCGAGTAAGGCCGCAACAAATCATCGGCTACTTAAAATTAAAACACAATGTTATCAAGGGAGTATTTACAGGCGGAATTATTGGATTCTTATTGGTAGTAATTGAGCTTGCTATCTTTAAAGGTTTTAGTTTTGACATAGGAATCAGATGGATCATTACACCGTTAGCGGCGTTTTCTGAAGAAGTAGTGTTCCGGGGATTCATTATGAATAAACTAAGAGACCATCGGGTGAAGGGATATAACTTTATACAAGCGATACTTTTTATGGGGATACACTTTCCAATAGGTATTATTTCAGGATATTCACTTCTTAACTATGTGACCATATTTCTCGTAGGATACATTCTTGGATTTATATATAAAAAGACTTCTTCAATATGGGCTCCAACAATTGGACATTGTGTTTATAATATTCTTATTTATTTAAGGCAGTGAATGTACCTATTCCTTTTAGGGCGGCAATCATTATTGCACTATCGGGGAATGAGAACTCAATTGCAAAAGGGGGTAAGAATGTGGAGAGATGCTCAACATGCTTGGAACCCAAACCAAAAAAAATTAAACTATGGGCATACAGCGATATGGAAATACCGGGTCAGGATTGGGAATTAGCTGTGAATTGCTTTGAAAACATACCGATGATATGCAGCTTTGTCGATGACGAAAAATGCAAACCTATTCATTTTTTTTCTAAGCAGCCTTTATGTTTTTACCAGTGATGTTGTTAAATCCGGAGAAGAGGAAGTTATAAAAGAATTGGCCTTACTATTAGAAAAAGTGAGCAATTTCGCTAAGACTGAGCAGCTTAATGCCTGGATTGAACGCTCAAAACACCTTATACAACATCCAAGGGACTATAATTATGATTATTGGGGCCTAGAATCTAAGTACGTTGATAAATATTTGTATCCTTTTTTACAGTTTAATATTCACGTTATAATGGTTCTGTTTAAGTATACTTAGGTGAGTAGAGGCAGGGGATTGACGGGACCACTTAGTAGGTAAAACAATAAGACATCTCGTTGGAATGGTGGAGGGAAACCTTTATGTATAAACAATTTCGAAAAAATCCTTTATGGTTTGATATACTAGCTCTTACCACAGCAGTAATCGAATTTAGCAGCATATTTTTTGTGAGCAATGCCTATTGCCGAAGTGGTGCCCAATTCACTATGGCTATCTTTTGCTGTGCTTATGGAATTAAAGAGCGGAAGAATAACTCTAGAATTTCCATTGCCTTTTTTACTCTAGCAGCTCTTTTCGTTTTTGTATCATTGCAAACTTTGGGTACCTACTAGTCGTTTCCTGTTTCTGTAATGATTTTTATGAACAGCAAATACAACGCAGATACCTATCTGCGTTGTATTTGCTGGTTTACTCGTTTATCGGCATCTTGATTCTTGCGGCGCTCGCTGCAATGGTCCGAATCTTAGCCAGCACGGCATCGTCGAGTTTAACATCCACGGCCGGCAGCGACTTCTGGATATGTTCAGGCTTGCGGACGCCAACGAGCGCGCTCGTTAAAGCCGGATGAGCCAGGACGTAAGCGAGGGCCAGTTGGGCGACTGTAATGCCGAGGTCCGCCGCCACTTCTTTGAGCTGCCCGACTACCGCGATATTTTGCTTGAAGCCTTCTCCGGAATGGGATGGGGACTTGGAGCGCCAATCCTGTTTGTCAAATCGGGTGTCCGCGTTGTAGTTTCCGGAGAGTAGACCCGAGGCTAGCGGGCTATAGGCAATCACGCCGATGCCCTGTTTCTGGCTGTAGGGGAGGAGTTCCTTCTCCGCATCCGCGGCCAGAATGGAGTAGGGCGGCTGTAAGGAATCTACGTGCCGGATCTTCAAAGCCTCTTCCAGCAGCGCAACTGGAAAATTGCTGACTCCGACATAGCGGATTTTACCGTCCTGCAGCAGTTTTTCAAGGGCGCGTATCGTTTCCTCTACCGACGCTTTGGCGTCCGTATCCGGCCAGTGCATTTGATACAGGTCAATATAGTCGGTGCCGAGACGGCGCAGGGAAGCCTCGACCTCGCGAAGGATCGACGCATAGGTGCCGTTGCGCGAGACATTGCCCTGTTCATCCCAAACGAGGCCGAATTTGGTGGCGATGACCGCTTTATCGCGGTCGCCTTTCAGTGCTTTGCCGATCACTTCTTCGGAGTGGCCCAAGCCGTAAACTGCAGCCGTATCGAAGAAATTAATCCCTGCATCCAGCGCCGCGCGGATGCTGTTATGCGATAGCCGATCTTCCTGATTACCCCAGGTGTAATTCCAATTTCCTCCGCCGATGGCCCAAGCGCCGAAGCCGATCACCGAAATAACTGGTCCGTTTTTTCCTAATTTCCGATATTGCATCTTACATCTCTCCTTGAGTTCTTTTGTTTCTGCACAGTATGGCGTTTGCTATGTTATGATTATGGCACGGGTGTCAAAGGGATAACGAGGAGCTTATTTATCATAGGTGTAATAACACCAGTTAGAATGGAACGGCATTTCCCAAATTAACCGGGGATTACTTTACGGTAAAGGAGTTGATTAAACCTGGGCAAGAACAGTCGTCGAGTTGAGCTAGGGGATTTTTTAAGAACGCGAAGAGAGCGGCTTGACCCGCAGGAATACGGCTTTCCCGCAGGAGGAAGACGAAGAACTACTGGGTTAAGAAGAGAGGAGCTCGCACAGGTTGCTGGCGTCGGTGTTTCTTGGTACACCTGGCTGGAACAAGGGCGCGATATTAACGTTTCGCCGCAGGTGCTGGACAGCATAGCCCGGGCGCTGCAGCTGGACTGGGTGGAGCGCAGACATATGTTCGATCTTGCAATAGATCCGGCCGCCCGCGAGCTTCCAAACCAGGGATCGACGTATGATCCCGTATTACAAGGCATATTGGATTCCTGGGGATGGTGCCCTGCATACGCCGTGGACCGCAGGTGGAACTATGTGGCCTGGAACGAAGCTGCAAGCGAGGTGTTTGCCGATTATGGGAAGCTTACCGGACGGGATCGCAATTTGGTCTGGTACCTGTTCACTCATCCTTCACAGCGCCAGCTTCTCGTGCATTGGGAGAGGGAAGCGCGGAAATGTCTGGCTTTGTTTCGGGCGAGCAGTGATCAGTTTGCGGATGATCCGTGGTTCAGGGAATTCAGCCACGAATTAAGCGAAGCCAGTCCGGAATTTAGGGAATGGTGGCCGCTGCACGATATCCGGATCGCGCATACCGGCCATAAAGAGCTGAATCATCCTGTTGCAGGAAAACTGTCCCTGCGACCGACGACACTAATGCCGGCCGAGTTTCCCGAGCTGAAAATTTTATTGTATATACCACTTCCTCAGGAGAATACGGCGGAGAAGCTTCAGCGGCTCGCTCCGTCCGGACGGTGGTCAGGAGCGCTGGAGCTTCAACTTGATCCGGCAAAATCATAAATGGAGTGAAAGATAATCCGAAGGTTCCGAATTAACTTGATCTAAGTTGGTCGGGCCTTCTTTTGCTCCCGGAACCGATTAACCCGAATCACTCAAAATGAACGGATTCCCCTGCATAGAAAAAGGTCTTAGTTTGTTCAACTATACCAGCTAATAGCTTGTCAACATTTCCAGCAAAACAATTTAGAAACCTTATGGTATAGTGAAAAATAAGCATGCCCAACAACCTTCCAATTCGAGTTGCATTGGAAGGTTATACTATTAACTTTTTGTTATGTCAGACGGAATGATTTCTTACTTTTTAAAATGGCATACAGCCAATGAACCAGCTTATTTGCACATGCCACTAGAGCAACTTTGTGAGGCTTTCCTTCGGCTCTCTTACGGTCGTAAAAATCTTTAATCCGAGTGTTGTGAGAACGGATCAACCCACACTGCACGGCCATAACTAGGACATATCGAAGCTGCCGGGAACCGCGTTTGGTGATTCGATTTCGAGTTGCTGTGAACTTACCTGAAGCAAAAACAACTGGGGTCAATGCCAGCAAACGCGACCAGTTTCTTTGGATGGTCAAATCGGTCGACTTCTCCAATTTCCGATAAAATTGTTGCAGCAATTTTATGGCCAATACCGGGAATAGACTGGATTAAATCATACTCTTCGATCTCTTTAGCCAGGGCATCTATGTTCTGTTCTAACTCAGCAAGATGCTCCTGGTACTGAAGAATACGGGCGATCAGGATCTTTAGATTAATCAAGTGGCTTGAGTACATCGTTTGCTGAAAGGGATTTTGTTTTGCTGCATCGAGCAATCGTTGGACTCGTAATAAAAATAAGTTTACAGAGGGGGAAATGGTCATGCCAGACCTAATAAAGCATGTACTCGAAGACATGAACAAGCAGCTCGATCGAATTATAAAGAGCATAAACCCGCTTGATGATGATTTGATTTGGAAGAAAATGAAGGATTCCATGAACAGCATCGGTAATCTTTGCTTACATTTAGCAGGTGTTACTCTCCAAAATACTGAAAGATGCGAATGAACACATTACAGGCCAGTATCATTGATGATTCATTCTACAGGAATTCTAACGGGAAACGATAGTTGAGGAGCTTCCTTTGCGGTAGTTCCTTATTCTTTTGTTAACTTAACGGGCAGGATAGTTTGGTGGCTGCCTTAAATAGATGGAGTAACAAACTTCTTTGAAATTCGCATTAATCGAAATCATGAAGATTCCATTATAGGTTCAACAATAGGAGGTTTTCAAAACTGCTTGAGACAGAATTAACACGTACCCTCAAAATTCAATACCCGATCTTCCTAGCGCCGATGGCAGGTGGACCTACGACTCCTGAATTGGTAGCAGCAATTTCAAACGCCGGGGGTCTAGGCAACTTAGGTGCCGGATACTTAACACCAGAACAACTCCGGAGCATGATACGAGAGATCAAACAACTAACGGATCAGCCGTTTGGAGTCAACTTGTTTGTACCTGAGCAACGAATAGAATCGGAAGAAACGATCGGACAAATGGCAGATCATCTCAATATTTATCGCGTCGAACTTGGCATTGCACAAAATCCAGCGATCCAGAAATATTCGGAGTCGTTTGAAGAGCAGGTGCAAGTATTACTGGATGAAGAAATCCCGGTGTTTAGTTTTACCTTTGGCATACCACCGCAAGATGTGATCCAAACGATGAAGCAGCGTGGAACAATTGTAATTGGTACAGCAACAACAATTGAAGAAGCCAAACAATTGGAAGCGGCTGGTGTAGACGCAATTGTAGCCCAGGGAAGTGAAGCTGGGGGACATCGCGGCACATTCTTGAAGAGCGTTTCCGACACTCAGATAGGCACCATGGCTCTTGTTCCGCAGATCGTGGATCATGTAACAATTCCAGTCATCGCATCGGGAGGCATCATGGATGGAAGGGGGCTTGTAGCAAGCCTCGCATTAGGAGCCGCCGCCGTACAAATGGGAACTGCCTTTCTGGCGTGTCCCGAAAGCGGTGCTCATACAACGTACAAACAGAAGATTCTTTCAGGAAATGAGGATTGCACCGAAATTACTCGCGTGTACTCTGGCAAAGCCGCACGAGGTATTCGAACAGAATTTATGAATGACATGCATCGGTATCCCGGAAATATTCCTGCCTACCCAATTCAAAACGCAATGACGAGGGACATTCGCCAGGCAGCTGCAAAAGCGAATAACCCTGAGTACATGTCACTCTGGGCGGGCCAAGGTCTTCGGTTAGCCACCGATCGCTCTGCCGCTGTAACTGTCAAACAGACGATCGATCAAGCAAATGTGCTTGTCAAACTAATCTTTAATCTTCGAAGAGTCGGAGACTAATACAATTAACTGGACATTACGCTAACGGGAAACGATAGCACAATTACAAATAGGCTGCCAGCAACAGCGAAGATCGCGAAATAGATCCATTTCTCTAAAATTAATGAAGTACCTAGATAAAATGAAGAGACCATAGCTCGTCGCTATGGTCTCTTTCAGCAGTCAGTAAAATTACTAATTACGAAATTCGCCCCACTCACTTCAACTGTCCGTCAGCGACCTACCGCTGAACCGTTTGATCGCTTCCTCGGTCACCGGCGCGAAGAGGTTAACCAGGTTGCCGTCGGGATCGCGAAACAGCACAGCACGGTTCCCCCACGGCATCGTGGTTGGTTTCTTTACCCACTCGTTGACAAACGGCTTCAAGCGCTCGTATTCGGCATCGACATCGTGGACGCGAAACTCGATGATGACAGTGTGATTGTCGGCTGCCACTGCGGAACCAGCGCCGAACAGTCGCACCGTCTGGGAGTGGCCGATCGCCAGGGTGCACGATGGCACAACGAGTTCGGCAAAGACAGGCGCGGGGCGTTCCGCCGAAACACCCATGACTTTCTCATAGAACTCGACGAGACGATCCACATCGTCGGTAATGATGCGTACAGAAGCAAAATTCACGAGATACCATCCTTCCTATAATTAAATGATACAATACGGTATCATATCATTTTGGGTCAGAATACTTCGCATTTATCTCCCATTCCTTTACGGTTACTTACTCCGAGTATAAAATAGCGCTACTGACAACAGTATGTCAGTAGTGTTCTAACATTTTTTTGGGCTTCCTCCCGAATTCGATTTCGGAATGCGTCAGTACACGATATGTCTTGATTCTTATCTTTCCAGAACTGCCCACATTATGGATTACAGTGATTAGTGATTACGGGTGCGGCATTGATTGTCATATCGAACAGTATGAGGCTACTAAGGGTTAAAAATTAATGCCTATTGATTCAACTAACGGGCAGATTTGCTCAATCATCGGGCATTATCGGACTATATTTATGGGGAGCGATGGTGCGGCTAATCCGAGTCGTTATGCAAAAGAAGATAATAATTGGTTGAATCTATCGCGCTCCTCTAAAAAAGCGCAATGGCCGCTGTATTGGAACGGAACTAGCTTCGAATTTTTGATCAGCTTATTTGTTTCCTCAGCTTGGGTAAACGGAACGACTTTATCATGAATTCCGTGAATAATTAATGTGGGTACATTGATCTGACCGAGATCATTGTAAACATTTTCATCTCTAAGCGTGACCATAATGGCGGAAGTCGCCCAATTTGCCGCTTGTAATCCCATTAAAACGAACCAATCGGATTTCGGTTCGGAAATATACTGAAAGAAAAAAATTCCCGTTTGGTCTTGCAGCATTTGCGGTCGGTCATGATTTGTATCTTCGATGATTTTATTTGTAAATTCTTTTGGAACGCTAGATGGAGAGGCAGCGTCGATCAGGACGAGTTTAGATATCCCATACCCTTTGTAACGAGCCATATAACGAATCGAGATCGCGCCTCCTGTAGAGTGTCCTGCCAGTGTTATGTTTCTTAACTGTAACGTCTCGATGACCATGCGGACATCATCTGCTAATCTATCGAAACTGTAACCGCTAAAAGGTTTATCCGAATTGCCATATCCCCTCCAGTCCATTCCGATACAACGATATCCAAGCGTTGGAAGGAAGTTGAATTGATATTCGAACTGGTTATGGTTTAGCGGCCATCCATGAATAAAAAGTATCGTTTTATTTCCCTTCGGATTGATGTCCTCTATAAATACGTTGACGCCCGGTTCGACAGTTACAAAGTATCCCAAGTATATCGCCTCATTTTTTAAAATGTACTTCCCCATTAAGATATTCGCCCTAGGCAAGGTGAATGCCTAATTTCGGCGTCAAATTGGGTTTAGATAGTACGTAGAGATTTCTGAGGAATAGCTTGAGTGAAACAATTTCTTCAGATCATTGAGCTAACGGGAAACGATAACTCAATGTTACCAAGAAAGCAGCTGATCAATGTGATCGGCTGCTTTTATTCAACTAACGGGCAGGTTAATTGAAATCGCACTCAAAGAGGGAAAATGCTGAGTTGGACACCGCCGGAAAATCCGGTCAATTGAACGTTATCAGCTGTTTCTAAATACCTCCTCAAGCATATTTAAATAACCCCTCTTAATAGTCTTCTTATCTTTCAGCTTTAATAATAATTGATAAAAACCTTTTCTATAATCGGAATGGTAGGAGATGTTCGCTTTTTCCATCATTGCTGCAAATCGTTTTTCAAACTGTGGTGCATCACGCATCATATACTTGAAGTTCATCACCCATAGCTTCATCAGATGAATCCATTGATCATTTTCAAACAGTTTTTTGTCATAGACCAAATTCTTATCACTGTTTAGGATACCGATATCATAAAATGTAAAAGGATTGTCTCCTCCAATAAATGTGGATACTAAAAATTTATCAGGCAACAGGCTGTTTGCAAAATCATACCACGCCGGTTGGAACTTCGCTTTTACACTTTCGGTCACTTCGTACAATGCGATATGCGGAGTAATATCTTTAATTGTTAGCAATAAATCTACATCCGAGTAAGCGTCTGAGGTTTGTTCAACACGACTTCCAATTACATCTATCCGGGTTATAAAATCCAACCCATTTAAATGGTCTATTAACTGTTCGGTCAAACCTTCACTAGTCGACGTTCCCATTATATCCCCTCCGCTAAACTCCTGTTTGTCTTGCCTGCGTTAATATATAAATATTGCTAATACAACATACCAATCTTTGCTTGTGGTAGATTTAGTGATTGTATCCGTTGAGGTGCAGATCTATAAAGTTAGATTTCGCACAAGAGAGGATGAATATATGGAAGGTGTTCATTTGTCCACAAGATTGAACTAACGGCAGCCTAGGGCTTTATTTTCTTTGAATAACTAGTCGTCATGACAAAATAGCAGGCTGAACCAAGCTTCTCCATTGCTGGATGACAACTTGGTTCAGCCTGCTTGTTTTTTCGGGACAATCGAGGGAGTCTCCTTATGGGCAACCTCCCCCTAACCTCGTCTCCGTTTATACCTCTCTCGACCATGCCACTATTTCTTTAATATCCTGCGGCTGAGTCCGGCAGCAACCGCCAATCAGACGGGCTCCCACTTCATACCATTGGCGGGCATTCTGCCCGAACGTCTCTGCACAAGTGGTGCCGTGCCATGTTTTGGTGACCGGGTCATATTCCTCCCCCAGATTGGGGTACACCACCACAGGCTTATCCGTATGGCTGCGCATTTCATGAATAAGCGATGGAATGAATTGCGGCAGAGTGCAATTGATTCCCACAGCTGCCACCTGCTCGTGGTCATTCAGCCATTCAGCGCAAGCGGCGGCAGATTCGCCGTTACTGATGTGCTGGCCGTCCTTTGCACTAAAGCTGATCCAGGCATACGTGCCGGGGAACTCCTTCAGCAATCGGGCAATGGCCTTGGCTTCGACCAGACAAGGTATCGTTTCACAAGCCAATATATCCGCCCCCGCCTCAATGAGAGCCTTCATCCGCGGTCGATGAAACTCGACGAGCTCTTCTTCGCTCAGCTTGTAATCACCGCGATACTCTGAGCCATCCGCCAAAAACGCCCCATAGGGTCCGACAGAGGCCGCGACTAGCGGCTTGGGGCGATGCTGCTGATTTGCCTCATTCGTAACTTCGGCCCAAAATTCATCCCGTGCCTGCACAGCAATCCGCACCGATGATTGAATCATCTCCAGCGCCTCATTTTCGCTCAGCCCCCGTTGAACATAGCCTTCCACGGTAGCCTGATAGCTCGCAGTAATCGCGCAGTCTGCCCCGGCTTCAAAATAATCCCTGTGTACGCGCTTGATGGACTCCGGATGCTCATGGAGTATTTTAGCTGACCATAAGCTATCGTTCAGATCATGCCCATGACGTTCCAGTTCGGTCGCCATTGCGCCATCCAGTACGATCAGCTGAAATTCGTCCAGTATATGTTGTATCGGATTCATGCGGCCCCTCCTGCTCGCTTTTCTTTTTAACCCACTGATCAGGTTGGAATTAATTCCTTATATTATAGCCTTTGTTTGAAATAAAACAATATGCTGAATAAGGAAGAACCAATTCTCCATAATAAGGACGTATACCTAACGAAATGGAGGACAATCGGATGATTGACAATCTCGAAAGTAATTACAACTGCGCCCATGCAGGGCAGGATCTTCATCAGCTCAAGCAGGAGCTCGCTGCGCTTCAGGCACAAGGTAGCAACGACCAAGCTTCCAAGGAAGCCATTCATCGGCTGGAAAATCAAATTTCGTTTATCTTGAACAAATGCGATATTAACAATTAGTTGAGCTTGACTGTTTCGGTATAATAAAATACACAACCGGCTTGCCTTAGAAGACAAGCCGGTTGTGTACGCTTAAGTTTATGGAAACAGGTACGAAATTACAAGATTCCCCGTATCTCATCCAACGACTGCACCTTTTCCTGCTGCATCCATTGTTCGAGTCCGTATACCAGCTCGGCCCCTGCATGCAAATGGACAAAATTATACGTTCCCACCTGAATGGCAGCGGCCCCTGCCATAATGAATTCAATAATGTCCTCCACCGAACTGATGCCGCCCATGCCGATTACCGGAATTGACACCGCCTGCGCCACCTGATGAACCATGCGCAAGGCAATTGGCTTGATTGCCGGGCCGGAAAGACCCGCATACGTGTTGGCGAAGACACTCCGACGACGACGTATATCAATTTTCATCGCAGAAAATGTATTGATCAGCGAAACACCATCTGCGCCTTCTTCTTCGCACATAACCGCCATCTGTGTAATGTTCTCTGCATTGGGAGACAGCTTGACGACCAGCGGGAGCGCCGTTACGTTACGCACCTGCCGCACAACGTCCCGCGCGACCTCCGTCTGGATACCGAATTGCATCCCGCCCTGCTTGACATTGGGACATGAAATGTTCAATTCCAGCATATCAACGCCCCTGCGATTCATCGTGCGGCGTTTTTGCGCATTTTCCGTAATCATAGCTACGGCCTGAACGTATTCCTCCAGGTTGGAGCCGCCTACGTTGGCAATAACAGCCGTGTTCCAGCGAGTCATGTCATCCAGTTCATCCTTCAAAAAGGCGGCAACCCCCGGATTCTCCAGCCCCACACTATTGAGCATGCCGGATGCAGTCTCATGTATTCGTGATCCCGTATTACCAGCCTTTGGATGAAGGGTCAGTCCCTTGCCGACGATGCCGCCCAATAACTCAGGAGAATAAAATTCTGCATATTCACGCCCGAAGCCAAACGTCCCGGAAGCCATAATGATCGGGTTCTTGAACGGTACACCCGCAATATTACACGCCATGGAGATCATCAAACTCCACCTCCTCCACCGGGAATACAGGCCCTTCCTTACATACCCTACGATTGCCTTCACGGGTACGCATTGTGCAGCCCAGACATGCGCCAATACCACAGGCCATGTGTCTTTCTGTTGAAATATATAAACGCGACGATGTCCCCTCCGTTTTTATCGCGAGCGCTTGTAGCATTGGCGTCGGCCCGCAGGAAAACATATTCACATAGAGAGCCGGATCGACCTGTTCAATGATGCTTCCTCCAACCTTGACTTGCACAGATGCCGCCACAGCTTCAAATGCCTCAACCCCGAAGGCTTGCTGTGCAAACCCCAGATAAACGTGCGCATGCGGGTAATGCTTCGCAGCCAGCAGCAATGGAGCCGTCCCCATTCCACCGCCAACTAAAGCCAGGCTTCCCTCTACCTGCGGAAAACCATTGCCGAACGGTCCTTCCAGTTGAATCTCCTGACCCGGCTGTAGCTGGGAAAACAGGCTTGTCCCCTCTCCAACAACCCGGTACAAAAAAGAAATATGATCTTCCCCGATATCATAAATGCTAATAGGTCTGGGTAGCAGTGGGTAATTCATTCCGCTGCGCAGCATGTAGAACTGCCCCATTTTTCCTTTAAAGGTCCCCTCAATTTTCATCACATAGATGCCCGGAACAAGTGCCACATTTGAAATTACGTTAGCCATATAACCCCTCCACTAACCACTCACTATAACGTAAAAGCAGCAACTGTTACGTGACTATTTTCACAATTTCAGATGATGTTTTGTCCTCTGGTCCGTGATACAAAAAAAAAGCGTACTCCTGTAAGAGAGTACGCCCAGGCTGTCGAGAAACCCCCTGTTTTTTTAATGAGGTTTAAAATGGCTCTTTTGATCAAATAAAAATGGGTCCTCAGATCGTTTTAAATCGATTTTTGTTTTAAAAGTTGAGTCTCCCCAAACAAAAAATAAAGTGCCGGAAAGTCCGTTGGACTTTCTCGACACTCTGAGCGTACTCCTGTAAGAGAGTACGCCTGTAGATTTAACTAATGGCTTCGCGTTCCGAATTGCGACTGCCTTGGGAGTCCTTGCGAATCTGCTTGCTGCGCAGCTGTCCGCAGGCCGCGTCAATGTCGGTCCCATGTTCCAGCCGGACGCTACAGCTAATGCCCTGCTTTTTCAATACATCATAGAAACCGGTAATGGATTCCGACTCGCTCCGCTGGTACTGGCTATGCTCATCCACCGGATTGTAAGGAATCAGGTTCACGTTCGCCAGATTGCGACGGTGGCCTACCAGCTCAGCCAGCTCCAGCGCATGCTCCTTACCGTCATTAACATCCTTCAGCAAGATGTATTCCAGCGTAATCCGACGATTCGTTTTGTCCAGATAATAATCAATCGCCTGCATGAGCTTTTCAATCGGAATCGCCCGGTTGATCTTCATAATGCGGGTACGAATCTCGTCATTCGGCGCATGGAGTGAAATCGCCAAATTGACATGCAGATCGGAATCTGCAAATTCAATAATTTTATCGGCAAGTCCACTTGTAGAAACGGTAATATGCCGAGGGCCAATCGCCAGTCCTTTGTGATCCTTAATGACCCGAATAAAATCGGACAGGTTCACAAAGTTATCAAATGGCTCGCCAATCCCCATCACAACAACGTGAGTGACCCGGTCGCCCGGACGTTCTTTGTCCAGATACAGCTGCACCTTCATAATTTGCTCTACAATTTCACCGCTGGACAGGTCACGACTTTTCTTCAACAGTCCGCTCGCACAGAAGCTGCATCCAATGTTACAGCCCACCTGCGTCGTCACACATACAGACAGTCCAAACTTATGCCGCATCAGTACAGTCTCTATTAAATTACCATCTTGTAGCCTGAACAAAAACTTGACTGTCCCGTCTGCTGACTGCTGCTTTACATGTTCCTCCAACGTTTCAATAGAAAAATGCTCTTCCAGCAGGCGAACGCAGCTCTCATGAACCTCCGTCATCGCTGCAAAATCAGTAATCCGCTTCCGGTACAATGCGTCCCATACCTGCAACGCACGAGATTTCTTATGTCCATGCTCCATGAGCCATGCTGTCAATTGGTCTAGCGTTAATCCATAAATGGATTCTTTTTTCATGTTCGATCCTCTTTTCAAAGCATTAAAATTCGTATTTCTATATATAAACCCTAGCCATCACGACTCGTCTCAACTATCATTGCATCATAGCATGTTTGAGCGCTCTGCGCTATTCAAACACTTCTTCTATTGTCCCAAATTTTAATTATGAACACAAGGGGGCAGGCTGTTGGTATCCTGTTCAACAAAGGCACGTAAAGACAGGATTACGGACACCGTCAATGATATGATTACAACCAAGGAAGGTGCTGCCAGCTTAACTCAGACGGCACATCAGATCGGATTCATGCCTTGGGAACAGGTGATGATATACTCGGAATATGTCTGGACATGAAGCATGGGGGATTGCCGTGCAGAGGATTACCGATGTGAAGTATGGATTCCGATTATGAAAAAATAAGCAAATGAACCGACTGCATACAACAGTCGGTTCAATCTCTTTCATCCCCTACCCTGCCTTAATGCGCCTCGGATAACTCCCCAAGCTCCTGCTTCAACACGGAATACAGCCTTGCACCTGCCAGCTTTAGCGCAGCCTCTGTTGCTTTACACAGAAGACCGAAGGTCATATCAATCAAACTGCCGCTTAATTCCTTCACCACTGTTCCTGCCGGGACAGGACTGACCAGAATTTGCGGCACAAGGGCAATACCCAAATCGCTTTCCACATAAGATTTCAGAGCGGTCATGCTGCCAATTTCCATCGTATCCAACGTGGTTATTCCATATTCCTTCATGACCATTTCAAGCTTGCGACGATAAGGACAGATGGTTGACGTAATAAGCAAGCGATGCCCCTGCAAATCTGCTGGTCCAATGCATTCCTTTTCTGCAAGCGGATGATGTTCAGGCATCAAAACCACAAAATTCTCCTTAAACAAAGGTTCAAAATATAGCTCTGTGCCCAAATCCGGTGCAGAGCATAACGCGACATCCATATCCCCTTTAAGAATACGCTCGCTTAGCGTGGGTGTATTCCCAAACTCAACCGATATACGAATGTTCGGGTAATTCGATAAGAACCGTTTTAGAATCCTCGGTAGTCGGTAGCTGGCGGTTGGTTCGGTCACTCCTATACGAATATGACCTGCGGTCCCCGTTTGCAGCTCCTCCATGTTCTTCTGCAATTGCTCCATGTCCTGTACAATATGCAGGCTCTGCTCATACAGCAGCCTGCCCGCTTCGGTTAGTTTTATTTTCTTGCCCCGTTCCATCAGTTGAACTCCCATATCGGCTTCAAGCTTCTGCATTTGCATCGTCACTGTAGATTGTGCATAATTCATCTCTTCCGCTGCACGAACAAAACTACTGTACTTCACAATCATTTGAAATGTTTTCAGCATTTTAATATCCATATGCTTACTCCTAATATGAATTCAATTTTATTGAATCATCTGTTCATATAATTCAATTATACAGAACTAAACACATAATCTACAATGATAAATAAGGAGTGATGAAGATGGATTTACAACAAACGATAGCACTAGTTACGGGCGGAGGTACAGGGATTGGGAGAGCTATTTGCCTGGCGTTGGCACATCGAAAGGCGACGGTAGTCGTCAACTACTCGCGCTCTAAACAGGAAGCCGAGGAAACGGTGCGTATGATTCTTGAACAAGGTGGACGTGCTGTCGCATTGCGGGCGGATGTCTCCCAGGACAAGGAGATCCGAAGCATGGTCGATCAAATTGTTCAGCAATTTGGAACAGTAGATATACTCGTGAATAACGCCAGTATTACACAGCATATTCCTATGGAAGATCTGGAAGCAGCCACTGAGGAAGTTTGGGATGCACTTTTGGATGTAAATGTAAAAGGTATGTTTTACTGTGCCAGGGCCGTAGCTCCTTTTATGAAAAAAAGCAAACGAGGCGCTGTTGTCAATCTGGGAAGTATCGCGGGACAAACAGGCTTAGGCTCCTCACTGCCCTATGCCGTATCCAAAGCAGCCGTTCATGGACTGACGAAATCGTTAGCACGGGTTTTGGCACCGGAGATTCGGGTCAATTGCATCGTGCCTGGAGCGGTAGCGACAAGATGGTGGGCAGGCAGGGAGGAACAGATGAAACAACTGGCTCCTCATTTACTTCTACAGCGCATTTCCACACCTGATGATATCGCCAGCATGGTGTGTTCTGCCTTGGAGCAGGAAGCCATGACAGGCCAGATTATTACGGTAGACAGCGGACAAACGCTGTAATCAAAACAAACCGCCTTCCCAGCAAGAAGGCGGTTGTTAATGCTATCGTACTCCGTCATTGACTCCTTTTAAGCTTACAGGTGTCGCAATTCTTGCAGCTTTAACGAATTTAGCAAATAAAAACCGAACAAGCAGCCCCATAATTAAGAGTTGTAGAGGAAAGTTGGCGATCCCTCAATGATCTGCTTTTAAATCTAGGCCAAATCTCTTCAGCTCAATAAAAATACCCTCCAGTCGCTTCCCTTTTTCCGTTAACGAATATTCGACACGCGGGGGAACCTCGGGATAAACCTTCCTCTCCAACAAACCATTGTCTTCAAGCTCCTTCAGGCGTAGGGAAAGCGTTTTGGGACTAATCCCCTTCATGGACTTCAAAAGCTGGCTAAATCGCAATGTTCCTTCGATAAGAAGGTCACGAATGATTAAAAAGGTCCATTTCGTTCCAATTAAATCAAGCGTCTGGGCAATAGGGCATGGCTCGCCTGGTATCCCTTTGGTTAATTCAATGGGCTCTTGAACGTGCATAGGAACCATCCTCCCAATAATATCTGCTAAACCCAATAGTATCACAATAATTCCTTTAGGGAAACTATATGAATTAAATATCACTACTTCCCTAAATGAATTTAATACATATACAATATCGTTGTAGCAGAGAACACGTTCTCTAACATAAGGAGGTAATTAACCGTTGGGAACAGGGGTAACAAAGACAGTAGGAAAAGGGGATGGAGAAAATGAAAAATATACTCATCATTAATGGTCATCAAAAGTATGATGCGGCCGAAGGAAAATTGAACCAAACCTTGATGGACAATATGGTGCGGCTCTTAAGTAAAGAGAACAACATCAAAACAACGATTATTCAAAACGGCTATACGATTAGCGAGGAACACGAAAAGTTCCTATGGGCGGATGTGGTCATCTACCAAACGCCTATCTATTGGTTCAGTGTTCCAGGATTATTGAAGACTTATATGGATGAAGTTTACGCTTACGGTCTATTCTTCACGGGTGCTCGTGAATATGGAAACGGCGGCTTGTTAACCGACAAAAAATATATGTTCTCAACGACCTGGAATGCCCCGGAAAAAGCCTTTAATGATCCAGCTCGCTTTTTTAATGGCGATAGCTTGGAAGGAGCGCTCCGTCATTTGCATTCTGCACATACATTTCTCGGCATGAAGCCTCTGAAGAGCTTTGCATGCTATGACGTCGTTAAAAACCCGAATATCCCCCAATTTATTACCAACCTTGATACACATCTACAAGCCGTATTCAATGATTAATACATTCAGCTAACATAGGAGGTTATTGAATTGAAAAATCAAAAAATTGTGATTATTGGTGGAAGCTCTGGTATTGGTTTAGAGACAGCCAAGCAAGTCATTTCGCTGGGTGCGGAAGTGGTTATCGCCAGCCGCTCGGAAGATAAATTGCACAAGGCCAAAGAAATGCTGGGCCCACGGGCTGCAGCGTATGTGCTCGATACGACAGATGAGCAGCAGGTAAAGTCCTTTTTTGAACAAGTCGGCGGATATGATCATTTGGTCATTAGTGCAGCAGAAACATCCGGTGGATCATTTCTCCAGTTGGAAACGGATCAAGCGCGCAAGCTATTCGAAAACAAGTTTTGGGGCCAATATTATGCAGCTAAGTACGGAGCACCGAAGCTCTCAGCCCAGGGGTCCATTACCCTATTTTCCGGTGTGGTGGCATACAAACCGATGATTGGGTCCTCAGCGCTTGGAGCTGTTAATGCAGCCGTTTCAAATCTGGGGCAAACCTTGGCGCTGGAGCTTGCTCCGATCCGCGTGAATATCGTCTCACCCGGCATTATTGATACACCTTCCCGCAGCAAAATGCCTGAAAATGCACGTAATCAGTTCTATGATACGGTGGCAAACAAGCTCCCTGTAAAACGAGTGGGGCATCCGGAGGATGTTGCACAAGGCGTACTTTATTTAATCCAAAATCATTTTGTGACCGGAACCATTCTCCATGTGGATGGAGGGCACTCTCTAACATAAATGCTCTACTAAAAATGATCCCTGGCTAGAGCACAGCTTGAACTTAACAAACGGAGAACGCTCCCGCGCCTTTGCTTGGGCGTCCTCCTTCTTAGCTCACCAATGAGCTTTATTCCAACGCTGAATCCGACGTTTGTTTCTCAAAATAGTGTGAATCATCTTATGATTGGGGAGCTGCTTGAACAACTTATGTCCGGGATGCGGATTGGCCTCGATAATCCAGATTTGACCACTCTTCTCAATAGCAAGATCAATCCCCAGCTCGCGAAACGGATGATTTTTATCTATCGTGTCGGCAACCATTTTAGAAAGTTCAACGATCTGGTCCAGAATCTCTTTCATTTTCGTTCTGTCATGTTTAAAGACCTTTAAAAGCACCTTGGACAACGGTGCCGCATGTCCCCCTTTGCGGTAATTGGTAACCACTTTTCGGGGTGCGGCAACACGGCCAGTTATTCCTGAAATGATCCATTCCGACTCCGGCTTCTGCATATATACCCTGGCATCAAAAATCGAACCTTTGTACTTAGCTAACCGAAGCCCTTGCTGTACCAAATAACGGCGGTGGGGCATCCGAAAGGTTCTGATCGCTTTTCTCACTTTGTGGGCTCTGACTATTCTTCGACTGGAGCCGCAGCGAATCTCATACCTCCTCCCCAGCTTTTTGGCCCGTATGATACCAGTCCCTCCGCTTCCAAAATTAGGCTTAATGAAAACCGTCCGATGTTCGTCCAGCATACGCAATGTCCTTGCATTGCTTATCCAACGGGTTTCCGGCAAATGAGAACTTAAAACGGGATGTTGTCGCATTTCCTTATATTGAATCATCTTTCCAATGGGCACGAGTATCCCTCTATTCTGTGGGTTTTTGCACGCATTACATGAATATGCATCCATAATCTACCTTGGTAACGGCGAATGCCACAGTTTGCTATAAAAGAGGCAAACTCCTCCTATCCTACCTTTTTTGATTCAATAGAGATGCGTAATGTGTGCATTACACGGCGCATTATTGGATGTGCCTATAAATGTGATTCCAATTATATATTAGACCAATACCAGCTTCGGATATATGATGTTAAAAATACCGTGAGGAGGAGCACTAACATGTCCATTTATGATTTCCAGGCAACCACCATTTACGGGAAACCAGTTGAATTCTCAGAGTATAGAGGAAAAGTTCTCCTTATTGTAAATACAGCCAGCAAATGCAGGTAATTTACCAAAATGAACATGGCTTAACGTTCCCGCTATTTGAGAAAACAGACGTCAGAGGTCCTTCTTCCCTCCCATTATTTCAGTATCTGACGCAGCAGGCACCCTTTCAAGGCTTCGATCCCCAGACCAAGGAAGGCCGATTCATGGATAGCTTTCTTCGGGATAAGCATCCAGAAATATACGCTGACGACGGGATCAAGTGGAACTTCTCCAAATTTCTGATTGATCGTGATGGTCATGTAAGAGGAAGGTTTGAAGTAACGACAGAGCTCTCTGCCATAGAAGCTGTCATCCAATCACTGTTATAGCTTCTCTGCTGTCTCCTTTAAATATTTTCAGAAAAGAGTATCAAGTGACAAATATTATTTTTTGTCATTTGATACTCTTTGTGTTATCCTGATTGCAAGGAGGTGAATTACACGGCAAATACGTCGTGTTTCTATGGAAAAACTCTCAGAAGTGTTAACTAAGGAACAGATTCTTAGCGCGACAGAAGAAACGCTCAAGCGTTTTGGTATAGCCAAAACCTCCGTGACCGATGTGGCTAAAGTATTAGGTGTGAGTCATGGCACCATCTACCGACATTTTAATAGCAAAGCTGAACTTCTCGAAGGTGTAACCGAAAAATGGCTGAATGAAAAGATTATCGCTCCACTGTCGAAGGTGTGCCTGGATTCATCCTTAACAGGCGCATCCCTTTTAAAACGATATTTACAGACTTTGGTCGAACTCAAGCATTACTACGCCCGTGATGACGAGGAGATGTTTCGGATGTACACCCGGGTCACCGAGCAAGCGGCTGATTTAATCGAGCAGCATATAGACCATATTGTTAGGCAACTCGCTGATATCATTACACGGGAGGGCATCACATCGGATCAGCCAGCTCAACTGGCTCGTACTCTTTTTTATGCTACAGCCCGCTTTCATCACCCTGCTCATGCTTATGAATGGAAGAATCCTAAAATAGATCAAGAGTTTTTGGATGTGTGGGCGCTTTTGGAAAATGGAATCTCTTCAAAAATATATGGAAGGTAGGTTGAATACGCATGAAACAATTGGACGGAAAAATAGCGATTGTCACCGGATCATCAAGAGGAATTGGACGTGTCATTGCGGAGCAACTGGCGGAACTGGGCGCTCATGTAGTCATTAATTATGCCAGCAGCCCGGATAAAGCCCAACAGGTCGTAGAAGGTATTATTGAAAAAGGCGGCAAAGCTATCGCGCTCCACGCCGATCTGGGCAAGATAAGTGATATTGAAGCATTATTTACGAATACCATTGCTGAATTTGGCAGATTAGATATTCTGGTTAACAATGCCGGACTGATGATTACCAAGCCGCTTGCAGACGTGACAGAAGCCGATTTTGACAAACAGTTTGCACTGAATGTAAAAGGCACCTTCTTTGCTTGCCAGCAGGCGATGAAGCACATGGAGAACTACGGAAGAATCGTAAACCTGTCCACGTCCGTAATTGGACAAATGTTCCCGGCCTACAGCGTATACGCAGGTACTAAAGGTGCCGTTGAACAATTTACCCGCCAGCTTGCGAAAGAGTTCGGAAATAAACATATTACGATTAATGCCGTGGCTCCCGGCCCTGTAAATACCGAGCTTTTTCAAGAAGGGAAAACCGCGCAGCAAATCGAAGGTATGAAAAAGCTGAATGCGTTCGGCCGTCTAGGTGAACCCGAGGATATTGCAGATGTGATTGAGTTTCTGGTCAGCGCCAAATCACAATGGGTTACCGGGCAGACGATCCGCGTCAACGGGGGATTTATCTAAAAAATTGAAATCGAATGATGCAAAATGCAGGTACATGGAATGGAGGCTGCACACGTTCATGATATTACACAAAGGTGAAACCCTATTTCGACAAGGGGAATCCGGCCCTCTGTATCGGCTAAAGAGCGGCTTGTTAAAAATCATCCGAGTCCACGAGGATGGCTCGCAAATTTTAGTCAACGTTATTGTGCCCGATGAAATCATCCCGCATCACTCCCTAATCAGCCCCAATCCGTATTATGGTACAGCGATCGCACTGGTATCCTGTGAGATTGAGGTTCTGTCACAAAAGGAATGGTACCAATCGCTAGAGCAGGACCCGACGCAATGCCGGGCTATCGCTTTGCAGCTACAAGACAAACTGCGCATGATGCAGCAGCGGATCGACCAGCTCACTGAAGTTTCGCCTGCTGAAAAGCTTCGGAAACTTCAGAACTGGTTCCACTCCTATATTGCACCCGCCACATTAACGGACGTGCTGACACAAGAGGAAATCGGACAATTCATCGGGCTGCGCCGGGAAACGATTAACCGGCTATTGCGTGCTTCAAACGCTCCTTCTGCAAGAGATGATGCCGATAATGCATCTCGATAAGCATAAACCACTCCCTGGCATTCAGCGCACCAAATCTGGGATGAGGGATGGTACACCCTTCTGACGATTTACGGAGGACAGGTTCAACCTCTCTCATTTGGCGGACCACAGCCTGTAATCCCTCCACAATGTCTTCTTTGCTCGTCGGTTGCGGAGGAGTGTACTGCGAAGATGGTGGGACCTGGATACGCACTGGCGGAAAGCCTCCCAGATCAAAAACGGCTGTGCCCGCCTCCGTTTTAGCCCCCATCTCACCATCTGGCTTTAGGCAAAGCTCGATATTTTTAAGCTGCATATGAAGGGCAGAATTCACCAAGTGGAGGTACATTTGCCCAAGTGACCATTCACCCTCCTGCGGTGTATACTGCAATTGCTCCAAGCTAAAGCTGTCCAATTCATGGAGATAGTGTTGTACCGTTTCTTCAAAACGCTGTAAAGTTTCAATTGTATTCATATACTTAAATACACCCCTTTTCATCAAGTAGCTTTACTATACACAAATGCTACTGACAGCAGTATGTCAGTAGCATTTCAACATTTTTTCGACTTCTGCACGTACTCGCTCTCGAAGGGTCTCAGGCTCCAGAACGACCATATCCGCACCCCATCCGAGTATCCATTGCAGTAATTCCTCCGGCTGCCTCACGCGAAAGAGTACATGCAATCCATCTGCACGCTCCTCCATGGTCTCCATGTAAAAATTGCTCGCTTCCCTCACTTTATCTGCGATATGTGGATGAGCTAATATACGAACATACACATGACGGTCATCGACTTGCTTGTAATCCTGTAAATTAAAATCGACAGGGAGCTGAAACCTGTCCTCCAGCACGGTCAGCTCGTCCATACGGGACAAGCGGAAGTGGCGAAGCTGCTGCCGTAATTCACATTGCCCCATCAAAACCCACGAACCATGAAACAGTACAAGACCGTAGGGTGCAACTACACGCACACTTTGACGATTCCCATCGGCCTCTGGCATTCTTTTGGAGTAGCTGAAGCGTACCTTTTGTTTTTCCAATATCGCGAGACGCAGCGTTTCCAGATAGGTTTTTTCTCTAGGATCTACTCCTTTACCCCCTGCGAACAGCCTGATGGTGGTACGCACCCGCGAAACCTCCCTGCGAATGCTCTCCGGTAAAATAGCTTCGATCTTCCGTCGGGAAGATTGCGCCTTGCTGCCGTATTCTGTATCAAATTTCTGCTCGACAAAATCTGTTCCTATCAGCAACGCTACGGCCTCTTCCACGTTAAAGCTCACTGGCGGCAGGAAGTAGCCCTCCATTAAGGAATATCCGATGCCTGGTGCTCCCACAATCGGTACACCCGATTCGCTTAAAGCCTGTATATCCCGATAGATGGTTCTTACACTCGTTTCAAATATAGCCGCCAAATCCTCTGCCCGTAAAATATGCTTGCGTTGCAGCTCTAGCACAATCGCTAGCAAACGGTCTGTTTTATTCATACCAGGGAACCCCCTCTGGAGGAATCTACATGTACTAATAATAAAAGAGCAATAAGGGCAGTACAACTACTGCAGCTTATTGCTCTTTTATATTGCATACCGGGTCACTCCATTACTTGAAAAACACTTTTTCGACGTTATACTTGGCCTTTTGTGAATTGATGATGTAGGTTTCATAAATTTCTCGTTCTACCGCATCTTCCACAATACAAACCTCGATAAGCGCCACTTCATTCCGATACGCTTTCATCGGCGATACCGTATCTTCAAAATGCTTTTTAATTCTTTGTCTCAGCTTTCTTGCTTTACCAACGAACAGCAATTCCTCCTGTGCGTTATAGAACATAAAGATACCAGCCTTGTCTCTAGGGATCAGGTGAAAATCTGTAAATCCGTAAATATGGCTGAGCTCAGGGTTAACCTGCTTGGTAATCGTAATGTCCGGGGTGGGAATCGTTATATTGATCATTGTGTCACTTCCTCATTGTATATAGGTGTACATACTATCACAAATATGAAGGTAACACCATTGAAGATCGTCAAAGGGACGGACCAACGATGACAAATAACCCAGGCAGAAGCCTCTTTCGTAATCTGTTCACGAGAGAAGGTACAGTCATTTTGTATCAACCGTTTTTGTAATCCGTAATGCGATGATACATCGTTTTATCCTTCAGCTTACGGAAATGGGATCTTGCCGGAAAAAGATTAGCTTCAATAATCCCGACACGTCCTTTTCGGTCTATTCCAATGTCCAGTCCATATATACGGTGCCCCGGGAAAAAAGTGCTTAATCTCTTCGCGGAACGGATGGAAACACGATCAATATGGGACTCTAATGCACTGGCAGACAGGTGTCGAATGGAGGATTGTCGAATGCCGGATTTAAAATGGTATAATGTTCCCTTACTCCGTGTATTGTTGGAAACAAAATAGCCTTTGCCTGCAACTTTGATAACCTTGCCTGTGACTACCCATACAGATGAGTTAATTCTCCGTTGAATGATGACTCTCATATCAAAAGGGCGTTTGTTGATGGTCGGACGGGTAATTCTGCGTTGAATCATATAACTGGCGTTCCCGATTTTTCTTCTAATATAATGATACGTATTGGTTCTGCCCCGTACTAAAGTTCTTTTATTCTCGTAGTGTACGATGTACTCATGGTTTCCTACCCAGGAGACCTGAAAGATCCCCCGGCCACGACTCCCCCACACCGGTTTCACGATAACATGCCCATACTTGGAGAGAAGCTTCGAAAAATTATACCTGTCCAGTAGCTTCGTTTCGGGGACGTAAGACCTCAGAGACGCATGCCTTCTCAATAACAAATATTTATACCACTTATCCTTTGCTGCTGATGCCATAGGGACTCCACCTTTCTCATCCGCATTTTATGCTACTGAGATAGCGTTCAAGCAATTCCAAAAATAACTCCATTTCCTTATACGTGATATCACCTATATTGGCAATTCGGAACGTATTTAGTTTCTCAAGTTTGCCGGGATAGATCATAATGCCCTTGCTGTAAAAATAATCATGCATAGATTGAAAATCATAACCTGCACAATGAGGCTCAAGAATGGAAGTAATGATTTTGGAGTGATGCTCCTCGGGAATGATATAGGTTAGACCTAAGCGGGTTAACCCGTTAATTAAGGTTTTCCAGGATGTCGCGTACCTTTCGTACCTTTTATCCACCCCTTCTTGCTTTAATTCCTCAATCGCTTGCCTAAGCGCATATAAGGTTTGGACTGGAGGTGTAAACCGCATCTGTCCATGTTCCACAAAATAGTTGTATTGAGCATACAAATCCAAATAATAGCTTCTTGGTTTCTGGCCTTTCAAATGCTCCAATTTGCTTTTTTCGGCGATCACAAACGAAACCCCGGCCATTCCCTGTAAGTTTTTGTTGGAGCTTGCCGCCAGGTAGGCAATATTCATTTCCTTTAATTGAATTGGAATGGCCGCAAATGAGCTCATGGCATCCACGATCATGTCGATTTGATACCTTTTGCATAATTCTCCGATATCCTTCACCTTGTTAAGCAGGCCAGTTGTCGTCTCGTGATGAACGACGGCCAGATGGGAGACGGTGCGTTCAGAAGATTGGATATACCTCTCTAATTCAGCCAAATCAATAGCATCATCGGGAGGACTCTTGAATTCAAAATATTCCACTCCATAAACCTTCGCTATCTCGCACATCCGTTTTCCATAGGCTCCATTGCTGACAATGATCACCGCATCGTGATTCGGCACCGAACTGATGATGGACTCCACCGCTGCAGTACCCGACCCGCCAAACAATACGGTCGCATAATGATCCGGGTCTGCGACCAGCCGGGTAAGCTCTGTAGAAATATACTCCATGATTTGGCCAAACTCGGCTTCACGAGGACAAATATCCGGAACCACCTGTGACCATTTCACACTTTCTGTAGTCGTTGCCGGACCAGGGGTAAGCAAAATGTTTTTCTTGACGGGAGAACTCATGAACCGCTCACTTCCTTGCCCTTCAAAGGACTGTTATGAATAAACCGCTGCAGACGTTCTTTTACTTCATAAGGCTTCATATGCGGACGAGCAAGCTGATCCTTGGAATACTTGGATATTTTCAGGTACAAAAACGTAAGTCCTTTATCCACTTTCCATTCTTGTAAACAGGCCCTCAGTTCCTCGAGACTGTGAACATGAATCGACTTTGTATACCCGCAGGAAGCGGCAATGTCTATGAAATCGACATTATGGGATACCGTACTCTGCCCGCCTGTTGATTCATGAGCGTTATTATCGAGCAGAATATGAACCATATTGGCTGGATGATAATAGCCGTTGGTTGCCAGGCTCCCCATACGCATCAACAGAGATCCGTCTCCGTCAATCACGACGATATCTTTGCTTGGTTGGCTCAGAGCCAAACCAAACCCCAAGGAACCGATGCATCCCATAGAACCTACCATGTACAGGTTGTTAGCCGCATCTTCAATTTCATACAGCTCACGCCCGGTTTTACCAGTTGTTGCGAGCTGTATGGTATCGTCGTCTTTCATGGAGTTAATCGCTGATAATGCATCATACCGTGTAGGCATTTGATGGTCCGCATGACCATGCTGTCGGATCTGATTTAAATGAATGGAGGTTTGCAGTTTTTGCAATGGCTCTTTGTCGAACGTCCCTTTCTTAACAACAAAAAAGAACGAGCGACGCCGGGCAATTTGCTCATTAGCCTGGATCAGCTGATTTTTGGCCTCTTCTAAATCCTTGGAGAGATATTGCCATTCCACATTCATCACATCCAGCATTTGCGTTGTAATCCGGCCCATCAGTTCATGCTGAGGTTCGTCAGGTATCCCCGGTTCTCCGCGCAGGCTGACAAATCCAAGCAGCGGAATATGAAAAGGGTAATTAAGAGAGGTCAATGGCGAAATAGCGTTGGTCAGCCCTGAATTTTGCATAAGGACTACCGACTTCTTCCCACCTATATAAGCTCCAGATGCAATGGCGACCGCATCCCCTTCGTTAGCCGCTGCAACATAATCACATTCGTTTATCGCATAATTGATCAAGCTTTTCAAGAAAGAGCATGGAACACCGCTGAAAAAGGTGAAACCTAATTTTTTCAGCTCTTCTCCTAACAATTTCGTGTCCATTATACGTGCTCACCCGAATCCGGTTCTGACGATGGGAGGTATTTTCGTTCCGCAGCTTGCAGCTCCTCGACCCCTTGAAGCCGGAATACTTCTTCGAGGGTTGCAACTCTCTTTTCGATATGGACAAGGCTTTCATCCCGATAAATTCGGTCAGATAATTGTTTCATGGCTCGGATGGATGCTCTCAAATTATGGTTTGCCCAAATCACAAGGCTGATTCCCATCTCCTGAAACCTGACGGTTGGGGTTGTATAGTATTTGGTAGGCACGATCACTACCGGCAATCTTCCGGCCCATTCCTTCATGAACGCTTCAATCTCTGTGACATCCGATCTTTTGCTGTGTATAAATACGGCATCGGCTCCTGCCTTCCGGTAGGCCTCCGCCCTTTGCAGCGCCTCTTTAAGCCCTTTCCCGGCAATAAATGCCTCTACTCTGGCCACCACCGTAAAATCCGCGTCCGTTTGTGTATCCTTCATCGCTTTAATTTTCCCGGAAAACTCCTCGATATCAGCCAAAGCCTGCTCTCGACCGCTAATGAAAGAATTCGTTTTGGGAAACCGCTTATCCTCGATGCATACCCCAGCAATATGACGCTGCTCCAGTTTCCTCACCAGCCGCCTTGCATTATTGAAGTTGCCGTACCCCGTATCTCCGTCCAGCAAAATCGGGATGGAGGTAGCATCACTCATGAATTCCAAAACATCCAAAACCTGCGTCCATGAGGCCTCATTGCTGTCCCTTACTCCCATCGCTGCAGAGATGGATAACCCGCTGGCCCAAATTCCTTTAAACCCCGCCTCCTCCACAATTCTAGCTGACAAACCATTATGGGCTTCCATGATAAACTCCAGTGTTTGAGAATGGACCAAATCTCTAAGTTGCTTTGTTTTTTTCATTGAAGCTTCTCCTTCTCCCCTAAAAATAACGTGCAAGGAATCTACTTCCAAATAATACTCTTGTTTCTCATGATCGTGTTGATCATAGTAGGATCGGGAAGCTGAGTAAACAGCATATGTCCGGGGTGTGAGTTGGCCTCTATAATCCAAATACGGCCTTTTTTATCTATGGCAATATCGACCCCCAATTCGCGAACCGGATGCCGTTTATTAATCGTTTTGGCAATGATGACGGATAACTTGGAGATTCTACGATAATAGGCATCTGCTTTCGTACGGTTGTGCTTAAAAAGGCTGAAAAGAGCTTGATGCAAAGATACTGCATGCCCGCCTTTAAGATAATTGGTAACATACTTATGAGGTGCCGCGACACGGGCGGCCGCGCCAGAAATTACCCATTTTCTCCCTGGTTTCTGTAAGTATATCCTGGTGTCAAAAATCGACCCGTGATACTTAGCTAACCGAAGTCCTTTCTGTACTAAATACATGTGTCTGGATTTCTGGTATGACTTAATTGCTTTTAAAACAAAACGAGATCCAACAATCCTTCGGCTTGAGCCCCTACGAACCTCATATCCTTTTTTCAATCTTTTGACCCGGATGATCCCGCTACCACCACTTCCGTGATTGGGTTTTATGAAGACCGATGAATAGGTATTCAGCATCCGCGAGGTCCTCGAATCCGTAAACCAGTGGGTTTCAGGTAAATGCGGACGCAAAACGGGATGTTGCAGCATTTCTTTATACTTTTTCATTTTTCCAATGGGCACTAGTCATCCCTCTTATCTTTTTTGATTTTTGCGCATACCGTATGCATATGCACCTAGTCCTCCTCCTGCGTGGGCCGCTACCTCTGTTAGAAACGAAGATATATGTCACAAACAGCATGTCCCACCTGTTATAAATATGAATCCCCCAAGGAGATAGCCTTTCGGACAGGCTCGGGGTCTGGGGTCCGGACTTTAGAAAATAGACTGTCACCAAATAACAAAAGATCCGCAACCTCTTTCGGTAGCGGATCTTTTGTTATTTGGTGACACAACCTGCTCTCGTGCCAAGTGATATATGACTCATGGCCGAATGGCTGCTTGTCCAATTATCGGCTCCCCGGGACAGGCTTCGTCGTTTTCCCCACGCTTTTTTCCAGTACCCAAACAAGAACCCCCACCGCAAGGCTGGCGATGACCGCCGTGATCGCGGACCCGCCAGCATGTAGCAGCAACACGGGAACCCACAGCAGTCCGAGTGAACGATGCACGGTCCGCATCCACTTGTTACGAACTTTGTTAATAAAGAAGCCATATCCGGCGAGCGCCAGCAGAATGGCAAAGCTCGCAAGCCCGCTGTAAGTTTTGTGATCTTGAAGCTTGGTCATCAAAAAATAGACACCGTGGACGGCAATCAGGATTAAGGTTGCCCAACCCAGCAGCTTATGCATGGAATGCAACAACTTCCCGGCCTTTCTAACCAACACCGATGGCGATCTCAACTTCTTCTTAAACCAGAACCAAGAGAAAGCAGCCGCCCCAAGGAACACAGAGATAGTACCCAACGTCTTGAATATTTCCCCGTTGCCTCCATGCCCCTCCCCTCCGGGAGGACGACCCATCTGTCCTGCGTTGCTTACGCCGCCTTTTGGTGGTCGTGGGCCAAGCTCTCCGCCGGAAACTGAAGACATGTAGTAATAGTAGATTACGAACAAAGCTGCTACTATAACTGCAATCATTGCCGGAATCCAAACGGTCTTTTTCGTGTTCATTCGTTATACATCCTCCCCAGGAAAATTGCCTTGATTGTACCCGGCCAAGATGAAGGCAAGATTAAAGCTAGCTGAAAGTATACCTTTTAATGAATATAAAAATACTTGGAATAATACTCATTTTGACCGAAAATATAAAGGGTAATTTTGTAATAAATTCCACTATTTTATCAGGGAGAGTGTGTAATATGCCAAACATCTTTAATCGGAAGGTCAGGCTCAGCTTGTTGCTCGTAGCTATCATTGCGTTTGTTATTCAAGGTTCTACAGGTGACATCCATGTGGCCCATGAAGAATTGGTTTGGATAAATTCATTATCCGTAAAGGTATTGCCATCCGATTGGACCAGCAGACCTTGCAGGGATGCATTTTTCACCGTATTCCCGTATACGTTGTTACCTGTAGCTCCAGTCAGTACAAAGATTCTGCGCGGATAATTTTCAATTACATTATTGTTGACGATATTGTTAGCACCATTATTAGGGATGCGAATGCCTGCGTAGCCGTCAGATTGATGGGTTTTGTTGATAATTTGGTTCCCGGTAACCGTCGTGTAGGTTGCACGTGACAGATTGATTCCACTGCCGCCGCCCGAATTGGTAATCTGGTTATTCGTAATTTTGACGTTACGGAACTCACCTGCCGGGAAGCTTTTATGTCCGGTGGCAATGGCATGTCCATTATTCCGGTCAAAGCGGCTGTTGGTAATCTCTGAATCTCTCGTTCTGCGAAGAAGAGCTCCAATCGTGGTATCGCAAATCTCATAATCGGTAGCAGAATTATGCACTATGCGAGTACGTCCGTTTCCGTTACAATATGTCAGTGTGATTCTGGCATCGGCAGATTGACGCGTACTTGAACATTATTGGAGGCTTGTATTTTTTCATGCAAAACGAATCTCATTCTAACGTAAAAATCGTAACGGCCGATCCGAGTGCGATCGGTCTGTTTGGCTTGGCTATTGTCACGCTTGTGGCTTCTTCCCAAAAGCTCGGCCTCACTGAAGGCCTGAGTTTTATTATCCCTTGGGCTATTTTCCTCGGTGCCTTCGCACAGCTGTTTGCCTGCATTCAGGATGCAAAGCATAACAACACCTTTGGCATGACGGCATTTGGTGCTTATGCCTTCTTCTGGTTAGCCGTAGCCAGTAGCTGGATGATTAAAATGGGCGTGTTCGGATCAGAACTGGCATCTGCTGTAGATGGCAAGCAGCTTGGTTTTGCCTTCGCGGGCTATCTTATTTTCACGCTATTCATGACCATTGGCGCCATGGAGACACATAAGGTTCTATTCTTTATCTTTGTCCTGATTGATTTTCTATTTCTTGGCCTTAGCTTCGATGCATTCGGCGTTGCTCCAGAGGTGTTCCATACCCTCGCAGCCTATGGCCGAAATGGGGATTGGTCTGCTTTCATTGTACGGTACAGGAGCCGCAGTTCTGAATGCCCATTTTGGCCGTACGTTCCTGCCTGTAGGACGTCCCTTCGGCATTTTCAAACCGCGCCCTTAGCTGTATATGTAAGCCCCGCAAAGCCGCCTTTCGCGCCGATCCGCGTTAAGGACGGCTTTTTGGGTTATAAAGTTGGAATTATTCGGCTTGCCAATTCGGCATCCGCTCTGCCGCATAACGAAGGCCAGCTGCCATTCCTTTGGGAATGATCTCATTAATATTTTCCATTTCCTCCGCGGATAAAGCGATATCGACTGCCCCAGCGTTTTCCTCCAAATAGGCAACCCGCTTGGTGCCTGGAATCGGTACTATGCCCTCTTGTGCCAGTAGCCATGCCAAGGCCAGCTGAGAAGGCTTAACCCCTTTGCGAGCAGCGAGGTCCTTAATATGCTGCACGAGATCAAGATTCTTCTGGAAATTCTCAGGCTGAAAGCGTGGCACGGTGCGACGGAAATCATCTTCTGCAAAATCATCAAACTTCTGAATTTGCCCGCTCAAAAAGCCGCGTCCCAGCGGACTATACGCTACAAATTCAATGCCCAGCTCCTGGCAAGTAGGTATAACCTCATCTTCCGCTTCGCGACTCCATAAGGAGTATTCTGTTTGCAGGGCCGTGATCGGGTGAACCTTGTGAGCACGCCGAATGAGTGCAGGAGAAGCTTCGGACAGCCCCAAATAGCGGACTTTTCCCGCCTGAACCAAGTCACTCATCGCGCCAACCGTTTCCTCGATAGGTACATTCGGATCAACCCGGTGCTGGTAGTACAAATCAATGACATCTACCCCCAGCCTTTGCAGACTGCGGTCACATGCCTCTTTTACATATTCGGGGCGACCGCTGACACCCAGAAATCCCCCATCCTCTCCGCGCATAATGGAGAATTTGGTAGCCAATACCACCTCATCCCGGTGGCTCCGCAGGACTTGACTGATTAGTTTCTCATTTTTTCCCATACCATAAACATCGGCTGTATCCCAGAAGTTGATTCCCAGCTCCAGCGCACGATGAAGCGTTTTGATCGACTCCTGATCATTCAACTCGCCATAATATTCAGACATTCCCATGCAGCCCAGACCCAGTGCGGATACTTGAAGGTCACTTTTACCCAGTTGTTTCTTTTTCATTTCAATCACTCCGATCTCAAAGAATAGTCATCGGTCTTTCTAATCACCATCACGTTACATCCAGTATGTTACTACTTAAAGTTAACTTGAAGTCAAGCGGTATCGCGTTACACGCTATATCAAATATCCGAATAAACATAGTTACGCTGGACACCATACCCCATGAGAATCATAAAAGAAGGGTGATCCTATGATAAGTCAACAGCCTATATTAGCGGCGCATGAGTCCCTTGAAATTCACGAAGCGCTTAACTTTAAAACGTTATGCTTAGCCAAGTCCAAATTAATGCAGGGGCTGGTATTCGATCAGGAGCTAAAGGATTTAATGGAAAAAGATGTTCAGCAGTCTATTCAGGCTATTGCCGATTTGCAAGCGGTATATGCTAAAGCACCGTTTCAAGCACCTGTTCCGGCCTTTCGCCCAACACCAATCTTAAATTGAGGTGACCAATGTGACATTAAATGAGACTCAGCCCGCTCATATGGATTATGTCGATCCTAGAAATTCATTAAATATGCCGGAAATGGCAGACATGACGTTTGCGATGGATTTTCTGATCCGCGCCAAGGAAGGGGTACGGAACACGGCAGTAGCTTTGACGGAAACGGTCTCTACGGATGCCAGAACCCTGCTGCGTAATCATTTACATCAAGGCATCGCGCTTCACCAGGAAATCACCGATCTTATGGTGCGAAAAAAATGGTTTCATCCCTATGATCTGCAACAGCAATACCAATTGGACCAGCTGTCAGCCAATAAGACGATGGATATCAGCAATATGAAGCTGTTCCCGGACGATACCACCCGCAAGGGCATGTTTGATCGCACGCCGGACGAGCATATGGGAGGAAACCAGGCATGAAGGCAGTGACTTACCAAGGCATCAAAAACGTGGTGGTCAAAGAGGTTCCGGACCCAAGTATTCAAAAAGCCGACGATGCGATTATCAAACTGACGACAACTGCCATTTGTGGCTCAGACCTGCATCTCATCCACGGGATGATTCCGAATCTACAGGAGAATTATGTTATCGGACACGAGCCGATGGGTGTTGTAGAAGAGGTTGGAAGCGGCGTGACAAACTTAAAAAAGGGAGATCGCGTGATCATTCCGTTCACCGTTGCGTGTGGTGAATGCTTTTACTGTAAAAACCAATTGGAAAGCCAATGTGATCATTCTAACGAGCATGGAGATATGGGCGGTTTTTTGGGCTATTCGGAAACAACCGGTGGGTATCCGGGTGGACAAGCTGAATATTTACGCGTGCCTTTCGCCAACTTCACTCACTTCAAAATTCCCGAGAGCTGCGAGCATCCCGACGAGAAGCTCTGTCTCATCGCTGATGCAATGACTACTGCCTTCTGGAGCGTCGATAATGCCGGGGTGAAGGACGGAGACACGGTCATCGTCATTGGTTGCGGGCCGGTAGGTCTGCTGGCGCAGAAGTTCGCCTGGTTCAAAGGAGCAAAGCGAGTCATTGCAGCGGACTATCTGGATTATCGTCTGCAACATGCGAAGCGTACCAACCACGTGGAGATCGTTAATGTGGAATCGCAAGAGAACGTCGGCAACTACCTGAAGGAAATGACCAAGGGAGGCGCAGACGTGGTCATTGACTGCTCCGGCATGAGCGGTAAAATGTCTCCGCTGGAATCGCTGGCTTCCGGTCTCAAGCTTCACGGCGGGGCTTTAGGTGGACTGGTTATAGCCACACAGGCTGTCCGCAAAGGCGGTACCATTCAAGTTACCGGAGTATACGGCGGACGGTACAACGGTTTCCCTATGGGGGATATTTTTCAGCGAAATATCAATTTGCGTACAGGACAAGCGCCTGTTATTCATTATATGCCCTATATGTATGAGCTGATTGATACGGGGAAGGTCGACCCCGGGGACGTTGTTACACACGTGATTCCGTTAAGCGATGCCAAACGCGGATATGAAATTTTCGATACCAGACAAGACAACTGCATCAAGGTTGTACTTAAACCTTAACTATATATTGAATAGGAGGTTAACGTTATATGGTGTACGGCGTGCACGAAATACTTGAAGTTCATGAGCTATCAGCGTTCAAAGCAGTGTGTGTGACCAAGTCTAAAACAATGCAAGCATTGATCTCTGATCCGACTCTCAAAGCTATTTTGCAGCAGGATGTCGACCTAACAACCCGGCAGTTGCAAGAGCTGGGTAACGTTTTAAATCAAGCCTCGTCACAACAGGAGGTGAAGCAATGAACACACTGCTGGAGCATTTGACCGGACTGCACACCTTAACGGATCAGGTCATTGCAGCCGATTTTCTGAACACTGCCAAAAGCGGTGTGAGAAATTACGCCATGGCCGTAACAGAAGCGGGAACCCCAGAAATTAAAGCTATGCTTACAAAGCAACTGGATGAAGCCATTGATACGCATGAACGAATTTCCACATACATGATTGAACGTGGCTGGTATCACCCATGGAACATACAAGATCAGCTTTCGATGGATTTGCAAAATATCCAGACTGCATTGCAAGCCCCCACTTTGTAAAACAGATTTCCCCTAATGACTGTAAAACCAGTGAGCCGTCTTTCGTGCCGATTCACGTTAAGGACGGCTTTTAGGGGTTATTAAGCTGCTAGAGCTATGGGCTTGCTAAGGCTTCTTCCGTGATTTTTTTAATATCAATGGATGAAGGAGTTTCTTCCTTTACCATATCCGGCAGGATATTTTCCAAAAAATAATCCACGCATTTTAATCGGATGTTTTTAATTTTCACAAGCGCATTACGATACATCACTATAAATTCTTTTTCGGTATTTCCCCGCTGAAGCTCAGCAAATGCCTCGTACACCTGATCCATTTTGTCTGCCACTTCAAGGATTAAGCCTTCTACAGAATCATCTTTACCTTCCCGTAACTGTTTGCGGAAAATGGCTTTAAAATCCTCGGGAATATTCTCTTCAATAAAATAATCAATCATACCTTCTTCGACCTGCTGGATTAATAATCGGAGTTCCTTAGAGGAATGCTTAACAGGCGTTTTAATGTCTCCAATAAAAATCTCCCCGTAATCGTGACTGCTCGTAATCTCGTAAAGCTTTTTCCAGTCAATGCTTACACCGTTTCTCTCCTCGATATCAGCCAGCGTTTTGGCGTACTGTACCACTTTCCACGAATGAGCAGATACGCTGTGCTCTTCAAATTTAAACTTGCCTGGACAACGAATAATTCTTTCCAGCTCATTGAGTGATCGAAAATACGTGTGAATTCCCATCATTGCATCCATCCTTTAGAATATATGAGATCGTGGATATATACCAACTATAAGCCTTAACTATTAACAGCAGATTATCGCAATATCAAGTTGAATCTTCACATATAGCACATACACAATTTTTGCTATACTCTTTATAAAAAAGTAAAAAGTGGTGAAATCGTTGTTCAAAATCTTACTGATTGAAGATGATGAAACTTTGTTCCAAGAAATGAAGGACCGGCTAACTCAATGGGCCTATGATGTGTATGGTATCCGGGACTTTAGTAAAGTCATTCATGAATTCTCAGCCCTAAAGCCTGATCTGGTCGTGATTGATATTCAATTGCCGAAATTTGACGGGTTTCATTGGTGTCGAATGATTCGATCCCACTCAAATGTCCCTATTCTTTTTTTATCATCGCGTGATCACCCTACGGATATGGTTATGTCGATGCAGCTTGGAGCGGATGATTTTATCCAAAAGCCATTCCATTTTGATGTCCTTATTGCAAAATTACAGGCGACTCTTCGCCGCGTATATAATTACAATACAGAGCCCGTCTCCCTGAAAACATGGTGTGGAGCTACGGTGGATTATGAAAAAAATGTAGTGGCCAATGAGGCTGGCTCCATCGAATTAACCAAGAACGAAATATTCATTTTAAAGCTGCTCATTGAGCAAAAAAATAAAATTGTCGCCCGGGAGGAGCTCATTAAAAGCCTATGGGATGATGAACGTTTTGTCAGCGACAATACCTTAACAGTCAACTTGAATCGCCTGCGAAAAAAACTGGACGAGCTGGATTTGGGACGTTTCATTGAAACGAAAGTGGGGCAAGGCTACATGGCTACAGAAGAGGTACCGGGCTATGATTAAAAAATATCTTATGGAAAGGATGAGCTGGATTCTGCTAGTTGTATGCCAGCAATTGCTCATCCTTCTCATCGCTTATGTGGATGCGGCAATCCCATTGATGCCGATTCTATATATCGTCTTCTTATCCACGATGGTTTTCTTGATTTTTTTAATCATCCGCTTTCCCAAGGAAACCAAATTCTATAGAACGCTGGAAGAATGGGAGAGCCCGCTCGAACTAACCGGGATGGGTGAACCGGAAAGTCCGTTTGAACAAATTGTTGAACAAAAAATCAGCAAACAGACTGAACGACTACAACAGATCATTTCGCAAAATCAATTAACCCTGGAACACGAAAAGGATGAGCTATTATCGTGGATTCATGAGGTGAAAACACCTTTGACTGCCATGCATTTGATGATCGAGCGACTGGAAGACAAATCGCTTAAGGCTCAACTCACGTATGAATGGCTGCGCATTCACTTACTGCTGGACCAGCAGCTCCACCAAAAACGCATATCTTTTATTGAAAATGATTTGTATGTAGAGCAAGTGGATCTAAAATCTCTCGTTTATAAGGAGATCAAAACCCTGCAATCCTGGTGCATTCAAAAAGGGATTGGCTTTGACATCCAGCTTGAGCAAATGGAAGTGCTCAGTGATGCCAAGTGGCTGGCTTTTATCATCAGACAGCTCTTAACCAATGCCATCAAATATAGCGATGCCAGCGATGTTATCCTTCACAGCTATGAGCAAAATGAGCGCATACGGCTTGAGGTTCAAGACTTTGGTCGCGGCATTGATCCGAAGGATATCCCCCGCATTTTCGACAAAGGCTTTACATCCACGACCCAACATTCTGATCATACTTCCACGGGTATGGGGTTATATTTAACGAAAAAGGCAGCAAAGCCCCTGCTCATACATATTGATGTCCACTCCAAGCCGGACGCTGGTACTACCTTTACTTTAATTTTCCCCAAGCGAAACGATTTCATCAGTATGATGAGCATGTGACAGAGATGTCACATGCTTCTATGTATTGTTCGCTCAATCAAGGGAAAAACAACGTCCCTATTTTTATAATAAAGCTACAAGAACATGAAGGAGTGCGTCAAAGTGAACATATTGGAAGCCCATAAAATTCATAAAAGCTACGGCAATAAGTTAAATATGCAAGAGGTATTAAAGGGAATTGATATCCTGATTGAAGAAGGCGAATTTGTCAGTATTATGGGGGCCTCTGGTTCGGGAAAAACTACACTGTTGAATGTCCTATCCTCCATTGACCAGGTGAGCCAAGGGTCCATTAAAATCAATGACATCGAAATGACGAAAATGAAGGAAAAGCAACTGGCTGAATTCCGCAAAAAGCATTTAGGTTTTATTTTTCAGGAGTATAACCTGCTGGATACGCTAACCGTGAAGGAAAACATCCTTCTCCCCTTATCCATCACCAGAACACCAAAAAACGAAGCCAACCGAAGATTTCAGGAGGTGGCTACAGAGCTGGGGATTTATGAGCTAAAAGATAAGTATCCCAATGAAATCTCGGGCGGACAAAAGCAACGGACATCTGCGGCTAGAGCGTTTATTCATGAGCCTAGTATTATTTTTGCCGATGAGCCTACAGGTGCGCTGGATTCCAAATCGGCTTCAGATTTATTAAACAAGCTGGGCCATTTAAACCAGAAGCGCAAGGCAACCATTATTATGGTCACGCATGATCCTGTCGCTGCCAGCCATTGCAGTCGGGTCATTTTTATTAAGGATGGACAAATGTATACGCAGCTTCATAAAGGTGGGCAGGAAAGACAGAGCTTCTTTCAGGATATCATGAAAACGCAAGCGGTCTTAGGCGGGGTCCAATATGAACATTAATCAACTTATCCTAAAGAATTTGAAAAAAAACCTGAAAAATTATTACCTGTATGTCTTTGCTCTCATTTTCAGTGTTGCCCTCTATTTCGCTTTTGTCACATTACAATACGATCCCTCTATGGACGAAGTGAAGGGCTCTGTTAAAGGTGCAGCTTCTATACGTGCAGCCTCCGTCCTGCTGGTCGCCATTGTCTGCATTTTCCTTTTATATGCCAATAATATTTTTATCAAAAGGCGCAGCAAAGAAATTGGCCTGTTTCAATTAATCGGAATGACCAAAAATAAAATCTTTCGCATCCTGAGTGCTGAGAACTTAATTTTATACTTCAGTTCCCTATTTATCGGCATAGTGGTTGGATTCTCCTTTTCCAAATTAGTGATCATGATCTTATTTAAGACGACGGGCGTCGAGGCTATTGCCACTCTATATTTCTCTAACCAAGCATTGACTCAAACACTCATCGTTTTTGTTGTTATCTATCTGCTGATCATGCTCATGAATTATTCTTTTATCAAAAGACAAAGTATTTTGTCTTTGTTCCGAGTGACCTCAACCACCGAAGGGAAAATCAAGAAAATAACGATCTTTGAGATAATTATCGGGATCGTTGGCGTCTCACTCATCGTTTTAGGTTACTATGTTTCCTCCAAATTGTTCGGTGGAGACTTTACATCCATGAATGAATTATTTATGGCTATGGTATTTATTCTAGGCTCTGTCATTATCGGAACACTTCTTTTTTATAAAGGGTCCATCCGCTTTATTTCAAACATCATCAGAAAAAGCAAAGGCGGCTATCTAAACATCAATGAGGTGCTGTCTCTCTCATCCATTATGTTCCGCATGAAATCCAACGCTTTGTTGTTGACCATTATTACAACGGTATCGGCACTTGCTATCGGCTTATTATCCTTAAGCTATATCGCCTATTATTCTGCGGATAAAGCAGCTGAGAATAATGTGCCTTCCCATTTTGCGATGACGAATATACCAGATGCGGAGAAATTCAAAACATTACTTCATGAGCATGATATAAAGTATCGTGAAAAGAAAATTGAAGTTATTCAAGTCAGTGTGAAAACAGCGCAAATTATGGAGACTCCTCTGGAAGAATTAAATGTTGGTACGGATTCCATGACGCTTCCTGTCATAAGCGATCAATCTGTGGAGGGTACAGATGTATCTCCAGGTCAAACGATTTTAACGGGCTATAATGATCTGTTACAGAAGTTTATGTCCTTGAAAGACTTTGGACCATTGGATTTGAAGGGAAAAACGGAAGTCATACATCAACAATATTTGGGTCTAAAAAAGGATTATGTGATTCCGTACTATTTTACAGCCGGGGGACTACCCACTGTCATTGTAGACGAAACCATCTTTGAGCAGTTAAAGAAAGATAAAAATCCTGAGATTCAAAAGAAATCATCCTTATATATTGGGATTGATATGATAAATCCAGAGCAGATTGAAGAAGCTGATCGCCTCTTTGCAGCTGCAAATTTTAATGATCAACAATCATCACGCCTTGAAATGAGCGGCAATCAGAAGAGAAATATGGGAGTGATCATGTTTATTGTTGGCTTTTTAGGACTGACCTTTCTTATTACATCAGGCTGCATCCTTTATTTTAAGCAAATGGATGAAAGCGAAGACGAAAAAGCCAATTATACCGTGTTGAGAAAGTTAGGGTTCACCCAGAGTGACCTGCTTAGAGGCATTAAAATAAAACAACTCTTTAACTTCGGCATTCCATTGGTGATTGGCCTATCACACAGCTATTTTGCCGTCCAATCCGGCTGGTTCTTGTTTGGAACAGAAATTTGGATGCCTATGATCATCGTTATGGTACTATACACCGCCTTATATTCCATTTTTGGGGTGCTATCCATTCTGTATTATAAAAAGGTCATTAAATCAGCATTATAATCGGCAAAAGTCGAAAAAGCCCTAGGCGAAGGCACTGGGGCTAGCCCTGCTCTTTAGCAACAGCCGCTTTTAAGGGCGGTCGGCTGTGGTTTAGATCTGAGAAGATAGACCGTTTACCTTGTCCGAGGGCGGTCTATTTCTTTTTGTTTTGGTTCAATGCAATAACAATTGTGACGATTAATTCGATTACTTACATCTTTCCTCTCTCAGAGCCCATTCGGGAAAAGCGCATCATAAGCAGGACAAGGCAGCTTGTCGAGAAACTCCTGAAGCGGCTTCGGTTTATGTGTGTAAATATCTTTTAAGGACGTTCCATTATAAATATTGCCGATAACCACAGGATGGCATAGCTCACAGATCAGAATATCACCGTTTCCATGAAGATGAAGCTGCTTTTTACCATCAACACAGTTGGAAAAATAAACGCCCGGCTGCTCCTTGAAGCCCAGCGCTTCTGCAAAACGGTCCATGCAGGTGAAATACAGCACGGTATCGTCCTTTTTATGGGCAATCAGATCATGAACGGAACGGACGAGTGCTTCTTTGGTGGAAATAGCGCTCCAGTTCGTATGATCCATCACGATGCTGTTTTGGATTTCATGGATGCGCACACCGAGTTCATATACCATTTCGCTAATGGCCTGCATGTTATTCTGTGTTTCCTCAAACAGCAAAGTCTCCAGCACTGTTTCCAGCTTGGCCTCTGTACATAACCGAATGTTCTGCACAATTTTATCATACATGCGAGGCTGAACATGATAATAGGCGGAATATTTTTCGGCGTCTGTGAAGTTAAAGGAGATATGAATGTTGGACAGACCTGCATCACGCAGTCTCTCAATTCGTTCAGGGCTAAGCAGGCTGGCATTGGTATTGAGCTGGGTAGCGATTCCCTTGCTCGAACAGTGAGCCACAATGTCCAGACAGTCCTCATACTTTAAGGTCACTTCCCCCCCGGATAGTCGTACACGTTTTAACGTTGGAATGTCATCAATAATACCAATGACCTCCTTGCTGCTGATGCATTGCCCGTCGTTTCGCTGATACGCGCAGCAATAATCACACTTGAAGTTGCAATTGGAGGTGACCCCGACTTCCAATCCCTCCAGCTCGTAGATGCCCGGCTTTTCCAGTTCAAGTGCTTTATATTTGTTCTCTATACTCACTTTCTCATGATCCTCCCGATCTCAGGCTTGTGTCTTGAATTCCCTTGAGATTATACAGAATGGGAGTAGCTCAGAGATATGACATTGCTAACGGTGGACGGTCGACTTGATATACTATAACCTTAAGACAGGTGATGCCATAAATTTACCAGAAACGGTTGGAGTAAGGATACGTCAACTCGAAAGCAAAGGGCGAGGCAATTACTGCTATTGAGATTATATTAAATGAACAAAGTATTGTACCTATAGATTTACTCAGAGACTACGAGTGGGGCTCAATGTTTAAAGGTGTCACTCTCCAGAAGATAAATAACCCAAAGTATTCTGCTACTACAATAAAATTGCAGAGTCTTTGGGTCATCGGACAACAATGAAGTCTATCAAAATTTGGTGAGTGTATTCCTACTTAGAGCAATAAGTCAAGTGAATTTTTGTTCTAATAAAATAATTATATAAAAATGAAAATCAAACAATATAAGAAGTGTTGTTTATACGTTATTCAAGACTGATTACACCAGGTCTCAAGCTTACCTTCGTCAAAGCATTCATTAAATGATCAGAAAGCTTTCTATAAGAGTTGCCAGGCCTTTGGACAACGCCTCTCGGTAAGTTAGTTTTCAGTATGGAGAGTGTTTCCGTAAAGGAATCAACGGTTAGTCTTCCACCGAACATATTATTAGTTTTCTCAATTACATATTTGGATACTCCCATACATGCTTGGAAAACGGTAATTCTTGTAATAATATCATCACCATTACTATCAATGCTACCTAAGACTGATTTCATCGCAGATAGATAGTTGTTAATGATTATATAGGAATCATCATCTGATATTTCTTCAAGCATGTCGGATAATAATTCAGAGATACAATTATTAAATATTCGTCTAGTTATCTTTCCGTTCTCCCTTTCTGCTCTAGCTAAATGCCCATTTAATATACTACCTTCTTTTGAATAGAAGAATTCAAATATTTGACTACACCTTTTCTCTTCTTCGCTTTCCTTTTGAAGTAGTCGCTTTACATCAAGAATTAAATCTCTTGGAACTTCTTTCTGTGTAGAGTTAATATCTACAAAGAGTTGAGCTTCCTCTACACGTGTTAAATCTTCATAAATAACAACTGGTACGCGAATCGAAGTCTTGGCTTTAATAAACCCCCAAACTCTATGTTGCCCATCTATAATAAGAAAGGAGTTCTTTTCTGGAGTGAATGAAATCGTTTTATTTCTAGAATGATACTCTAGGTTGGCTTCATCTTGGGCAGATAAAATGATTGCTGTAGGAATAGATCCCACACCCCCGTCAATATATTGGGATATTTCATCAGCACGAGTTTCATCTAACCTGCGTTGAAACCCCTTAATCGGATCATCCTCACGTGTAATTGTAAAGCAAGTCTCCCGTAATGTTTCGGAGGGCATGGAGACTATGTAAAACTTATATTTCCCTTGCGTAACCTGAATAGCAGCAAGCCCTTTTTCTTGTTTTATTTCCATTTATATCCTCCACTATACACAATAATGAACTTATTATATGATATTATTGGAAAATAGCAAATAAGGAGCAACATTATGGCGTTTAGTGAAAATTGGAAAACTATTATGGATGAAGTCGCAGATTTTTCAAGACATAACTCCGGTATTGTTTGGTTTAGGGGACATTGTAATTCTACTTTCTCTCTGAATTCAGGATTGTTCAGACTTAGAATTGGCAATCAGATTAGTGAGTATCTTAGTTTAGAAAATCAAATGTTTAACTATTTTAAAAGCCTAGGGTACCTACAAAGCCTTGATGAAAAAGATGAGTGGACCATTGTTTATTCAATGCAACATCATGGTCTTAGAACAAGATTGCTGGATTGGTCTGAAAGCTTCCTTGTCAGTCTATTTTTCGCTAATTTAGGATGGAATACAGGGAGTTGCAGTATATGGATGATTAATCCAGAATCATTAAACGCTGCATCAATAGGTACCTCAGAGATAAAACTACCTACTAAGAATGGCTTCTTGACCAAGCATGCTGATTCCAATATAAAAAGTAGAGCAATTTATCCCAATAAAAGCAACTCCCGTATAGTTGCGCAACATGGGGTATTCACTGTACAGGGAAATTCTTTGACCCCTCTTGAGAAGGAGTTTAGTGAGACTTTATTTTCATCCAACTCCTTGAAAAGAATTGATTTAACATACGAAGTAAGAGAAGATGTACTAAATTATTTAAAATTAAATGGAATAAACCATTTTTCTTTATTTCCAGACTTAGACGGTCTCTCAAAATACATCAATGATACCCATATAAATCCAGCTTGGTTATGAATTTGTATAAAAAGTGATATAGCCTCCCGAGTTGCTATTAAACAATGTTTTTCGCTCGTTAAAATGAAAGGGCGAGCCTGTAATTGTGAACGATATGTGAACTGGGCATAGTTCTCATTTCCAAATCCATACTGAATATATCTGTTGGTAATGGAGGCGGAAGATTGTGGACAAAAGGATGAATCTGCTCATGTTTAGCGGCGATTATGATAAGGCGATGGCTGGACTGATTCTGGCAAATACAGCTCGGGAGCTGGATGTAGAGGTTACCATGTTTTTTGCGTTCTGGGGGTTATTTCTTGTTCGTGATCCCGAGAAGATGACGCTTGAGGACAAAACGATATACGAAAAAATCATGGGCTGGATGACTCCGAAAGGACCCGAGGAGCTTCCATTATCCAAAATGAATTTTAGCGGTCTGGGCAAGCTGATGCTGACGGAAATGATCGAAGATAATGAAGCCCCGAAGCTGATTCACTTTTTGAAGGGGGCACGGAAAAAGAACGTTAAATTTTATGCCTGTAAGCTATCGGTGGATATTATGGGTTTTAAACCGGAAGAATTTATACCTGAACTGGAGATTATCGAGGCCAAAACATATCTAAAGGATGCACTCGAATCCGATATGCAGCTGTTTATCTGAGATACATTCATGCCTTGTCCACATATGGACGAGGCTTTTATTTTTGACTAAATGATGACACTCGCCTATTTCTTTTAACCTATTCAGGCCTACCTACGTACCCTGAGAAGATAGAACGACTTGGGAGGCGCCTTATGCTCATGGCTCGAATTGGAAGCAATAATTGTAGGTATCAGCCTTCTAACGAGGCTTATTTCCAGAGGTATCGTGAAAATACAATCGGATATTACCAGACCTTTGAATCTCCATATGGACAAAAAAAGCTGATTTATGCCGATTGGGCAGCCAGCGGCCGTCTGTATGGACCCATCGAGTCGAAAATAGCTAATGATGTGGGCCCTTTTGTGGCGAATACTCATACGGAGTCTAATTTGACAGGCACCCTGATGACCCAAGCCTATGAAGAAGCGAAACGAATCATTAAGAACCACGTTCATGCCAGCGAACACGATATCATTATGTTTGCCGGGGCCGGTATGACCGGTGCGGTGAATAAACTTCAACGGCTGCTAGGATTGAAAATACATGAGAAATTAAAGCATCACTATCCAATCGCTGAAAAAGAACGTCCCGTTATTTTTGTTACGCATATGGAGCATCACTCCAATCATATCTCCTGGGCGGAAACCATCGGGGACGTCGTATGCATCCCGCCGGGACCCGGCGGGATCGTCGATCCAGCTTATCTTGAACGGCTGCTGCTTCAATTCGGGCATCGGCCTGTCAAGATTGGCGCCTTTACAGCCTGCTCCAATGTTACAGGTTTTGAACCACCTATTTACCAGCTATCCCGCAAAATGCATGAGCATGGCGGCGTTTGTTTTATTGATTTCTCTGCAAGCGCCCCTTACACCGAGATCAACATGCATCCCCTGGAACCCCTTGAGAAGCTGGACGGAATTGTATTTTCACCGCACAAATTTCTTGGTGGTCCCGGTACAAGCGGCGTTTTAATTATGGATTCGAGACTATGCTTTAATTATGCGCCGGATCAGCCCGGAGGCGGTACGGTAAGCTGGACCAACCCTTGGGGTGGCTATGAGTATAAAGATAATATCGAAGCACGTGAGGACGGAGGAACCCCTCCTTTTCTTCAGGCCATTCGAACGGCGCTCTGCATTCAGCTCAAGGAACAGATGGGGCTCAACCGTATGTTGGAGCGCAAAAAGGAACTAACCTCATTATTGCTAAAAGGCTTGAGCACCATACCAGGCCTGCACATTTTGGGTGGAAGCAGCCAAGATCGCCTGGGAATCGTTTCTTTCGTTGTCGAAAATATTCACTATAACCTGATTGCAACATTACTGAATGATCGGTTTGGAATTCAGGTCCGGGGCGGCTGCTCTTGTGCAGGAACCTACGGACACTATTTGCTGGGTATTGATCAACAAACCTCTAATCAAATGACAAGCCTAATCCATGCGGGAGATCTATCGCAAAAACCGGGCTGGGTGCGCCTGTCCCTCCATCCCATGATGACGAATCAGGAAGTCTCCTATCTCACATCCTCCATACGAGCAATTCTAGAAAACATCATGACCTGGCAAAAAGACTATACCTATCAACCAGACACGAACGAATGGCAATCTATGAATCCATCTAAAAAAATAGACATCCACAAATGGTTCAATTTTTAGCGATTAAGAGACTCTTGTCCATTTCCTTCTTTCAAAATTCTCATAGCATACACTGTAAGATTACTATATGAGGAAAGAAGTGACGACAATGGGGCTTAATTTTCGCAACAGCACTAATGCAGCTATCTTTGTAGTCTATGCCTACCCGGACTTCAGCTGTAGTCCTGTTAACTACTCTAAAGCAGGCTGGTTCCGTGTTAACCCAGGTCAGACCATTCAGGTGTGGAGCGGCTTCGCAGGCGGTAACACGTTCTTCTATTATGGGGAGGATAATTTTGGGCGCAAATGGCGGGGCTCATACTTCACTCAAGTTCCCGAGAATGCCTTCAATTGGTGCTGGGATACAGGCTGTACCACCTGTAGAAGCGTGGGGCTGCGGAGAATTACAGTTGGCCCGTTCGTCTTGAACTACACCATCAACTTTATAACGAGCAGCAGTCAAAGACAACCTGCATCATCCATTCTTCGCATGACACTGCCTTCAAAAGCAACACAAGAAAAAAACATTTCACGCAGAGTACCTGCAACACCCAAGAGACTAAAACAAGGAAAAGCTTTATTGCAGAAACGTATCGCGCATAAAAAACGGACTAAAAACAGATAATTGGATTATCATGGAATTAGACTATATGGTATTTGAATATAAAAAGGAGCGGTCTAATCACCAGGGGGCTGCTCCTTTCTCTCTTCCCTTTAAAAATAGGCTATGTTAAATCCTGATGTTGATCTTCCAGTAATGTATATTTCAGTTAAGTCTTCTTTTAAACGTTACTTATTTATTACCGAGTTGTTCCGCCAAACTGATTAGAAGTCCTTCATTTCCACGAATGTAGCAGAGCCGATACGAGTCCTCGTACTGAACCACTTCGCCAACGAGCTGAGCACCATACTTAGTGAGTCTGGATACCATTTCGTCAATGTCTTCAACGGTGAACATGACGCGTAGATAACCGAGGGCATTTACAGGAGCAGTTCGGTGATCTGATATAGTAGGTGGGGTGAGAAATCGCGAAAGTTCAAGTCGGCTGTGGCCATCTGGGGTAACCATCATAGCAATCTCTACACACTGTGAACCCAGCCCGGTTACGCGACCAGCCCATTCACCTTCGACAGTAGCTCGCCCTTCGAGCTTCAAGCCAATCTCCTCGAAGAAAGCGATTGCATCATCAAGGGATTCTACAACGATGCCAACATTGTCCATTCTTAGTAATTTGTTTTTTGTCATAGTTTTATCTCCTTACGTGTACAAATTTTGGTTTTTGCAATGCGGGCAAACGAGTCCCTCTTTATGCTTCTGCTTCACCCTAATTATGGAACGTTAGTTCGTATATATCAAATATCAACAACAACGTTTAACATAACCTAAAAATAAAGGGTATTCGGATTTTATGGTGGAAAAGGGCTTATAATTCGCCCTTCTCCAATTTCTCAATCAAGGTGGAAACCTAGGATACCAAGAAGCCTGCCACGATCACAAACAACGCCAGTTGGAGACATTCCGAGGGAGGGGTACGTTAGTTGAACTTCTCTTGCATTTACGAAAAACCGAATTCCCTTGTAGAGTAAAGGGTCCGGTTTTTTTCATGCAACGCATTGCTTAGCGTATGGGAAAAGGTGACGGCGAAGCGGACGACCAAAATGCAAACGGCGAAACTGGGTTTTAACAGAACAGGCATGAATGTTGACCAGCTGAAGTCGTTAAGCAAGTAGGAAATTCGTTACCTCTTTTATAAAACGTTCAGGCTCTTCAATGCTTGGAGCATGGCCGGAATGAATGAATTCAATGAAAATTGCACCGGGTATTCGCGAGGCGATCTCTATTCCCCTTTCCGGTGGGTTCACACCGTCATACTTTCCACTGATGACTAATGTGCTCGCAGTAATTTGATGCAAATGATCCCGAAAATCGAATCCTTCCAAGGCCTTGTTAGCAGCTTCTTGCTCTTGTGGCGATGTAAGGAGCGCCTGTTGATCATAAAATGCGCTAAATACTTTCTGAACAGCAATGGGGTCATGAAAAATATACTTGGAAGCGCGGCTCAACTTTTCTTCAAACGTTAGGCCCTCTAGTTCCTCTGCATGACGAGCGAAAAGCTCCTGCATGGATGATGTTTTGCCATGACTTTTCGGGACAATGAGAACCAGCTTCTTCACCCTATTGGGGACCGCGATCGCTACACCTTGTGCAATGTAACTTCCCATAGACATTCCCATAAGATATCCGGTTTCAATCGCGAGATGATTCAACAGATTAATCACATCTTGTACATGTTCTTCCAGCGTATAATGGAGAGGCTTGTCTGATTTTCCATGTCCGCGCGAATCTAAAGCAATAATACGAAAATATTCTTTCAACCGGTTGATTTCATACTTCATCATCTTGCTGCTTCCATGGAGACCATGAAGCATAATTAAAGGAAAACCAGCACCCTCTTCTTCGTAAAAAAGCTTTGCTCCGTTGGATCGAAATATCGGCATTGTTGTCACTCCCATAAGTTCTTGAATTTTGTTGGCGGTACCCCCATAGGTACTAATTCTGTCGTGCCGATACCAAAAGAGGCAAGAGTTAACGCCTAGAGCGCAGTTGGCATACGGTTCATTGCATGAACCCCGTTCCCAAAATAGGCATCTGACTTTCTGTCACATATCGCAATTTGTTGCTTTCCTGAGGTGATAAATAAACTTCCCTGCTCGGCATTTCCGAGCTGATCCGGTAGCCGTTCTCTTCAATCCAGGATCCAAGATCAATACTCACTGGCGTATCCGCATCTGGACGGCTCATATGGGTCACCGACGCAACGGTCATGTCCGGCAGCAATTTTGATTGAAAGCGAACCGTATCCTGCAGCTTGCGTGGGATTGGGCAGGCTATTTCCAGATCGATGGTGCTTTCACACTCCGGACAACCATGCCACATCACCATATGGGGAACAGGCAGAGGTATTCCATTCCATTTTAAATATTTGTCAATTTCTTCGAATAATTCGGGAATACTTGCTCTGCTCGTGGTTTCTTTAAGCGTTGCAACCATTAAGGGCTCGACCTTCTTAACCAGAACCTCATATCGAGAAAGACCGTCGCTTTGTCGTTCAATTTGTTTCAGTCTGACCTCAATACGCCTCAAACGCTCCATTTCCGACTGAATCAGCGAGTGCAGATCCGACTGCTTAAGTCGAAGCATTCCGCGAATTTCTGCAGTAGACACGTTATCATTCAGAAGCTGTTTGATTTGTTCAAGTGTATAACCAAGATCCTTAAATGCTAAAATTCGATGTAGATCAAGCATCTGTTCACTCTTGTAGTAACGGTAACCACTTTGTTGATCCGTGTAGGCAGGTTTGAGAAGTTCAAGTTGATCATAAAATCTCAAAGTTTTTGCAGGTACTTGGCTCAACTTTGAGAATTCACTGATTTTAAACATATGATTTACTCCTTTCTGTACTCGAATTATAAACCTTCCACTCAAGTGGAAAGTCAAGCAATAAAAAATGTTTCAAACCGACGTATAACCTCGGTTTGAAACAAATGGAAATCATTTTAATCCCACCACAAAATCCGAATACTCAAAATAAATTGCTTATTTACTCTCGGATTCCCACTTGGATATCTCCTCGCGCACCTGTGGCGCTACCTCTGTTCCCAGCAGCTCAATAGCTCTCATGACATCTTCATGCGGCATCGTGCCGACAGGCACGTGGAGCAGAAAACGTGTAATGCCTACCTGTTTACGCAGGTGGATGATTTTCTTGGCAACTGTATCGGGATCGCCTACATACAGCGCTCCTTCAAAGCTGCGTGCGGCATCGAAGCTGGAACGGGTGTAAGGCCCCCAGCCACGCTCACGCCCAAGGACGTTCATGCTTTGCTGAGTGGAAGGGAAAAACTTTTCCGCTGCAAGCTCGGTGCTTTCCGCAATAAAACCATGCGAGTGGGATGCAACCGGAAGCAGCGATACGTCATGGCCTGCGTGCTTAGCTGCCTTTTTGTACAACTCCACCAATGGCGCAAATTGCTCAGGACTACCTCCAATAATAGCCAGCACCAACGGCAATCCGAGCAATCCGGCACGGACTACAGATTCCTGGTTGCCCCCGCTGCCAATCCATACGGGCAACGGATCTTGGACCGGACGTGGGTACACGCCCAAATGGTTGATTGCAGGCCGATGTCCGCCTTTCCAGGTCACTTTTTCGGATTCGCGTATTTTCAATAACAGTTCCAGCTTTTCATCAAACAACTCATCATAGTTATCCAAGTCATATCCAAACAGCGGAAACGATTCAATAAAAGAACCCCGCCCTGCCATAATCTCAGCCCGTCCATTCGAGATGCCATCCAGTGTAGCAAAATCCTGAAATACCCGCACTGGATCATCCGATGATAGCACCGTGACCGCACTGGTTAGCCGAATTCGCTGTGTCTGTGCTGCCGCCGCAGCCAGTATAACAGCCGGAGCAGATGCCGCATAATCTTTTCGATGATGCTCCCCTACGCCGTACACATCCAGCCCTACCCGATCTGCAAGCACAATCTCCTCGACAACTTCACGTATTCGTTGTGCGTGGCTGATGACCTCACCCGTTTGGGGGTCCGGTGTTGTTTCCACAAACGTGCTTATCCCTATCTCCATTGGTCCTACCTCCTATTGTCATGTCTTGCTCTTATTCAGCGGCTTGCAAAGCAAACCATTTTAAAAGTGGATATCTTTATATTGAATTTTTTTCGTTTCTTTTTCAAGCTTTCCTTTTCCGGGTCTGGATTCAGTCAGGAGAGCGTCCATATTCGCCGCAGGAAAAGAATTCTCTTTGTCGAATATTTTAAGAGGATTCCCATCTCTACAACATGAATACAACAAGGAGGCGCATACATTTATGGCTTTTGTCATTAATAACCTAAAGGATAACAGCAATGTTGTCATCACTGACCAACTAGGTGGATTTACGGTACTGGAATACATAACAGATTTGAGCTGCACCTCGGTTGCAGCTGCGAAAGACAGTTACTATATGAGTAAAAGTAACATGCGCCGCAAACAGCTTATGATCGAAATCAACAATAGCGAAGTTATGATGAAGGCGGGAGCCATGCAATATACTGTGGGGAGCATGGAAATGACTACTGGCATAAAAAGCGTAGGAGGCTTAATGCGTAACTTGGTATCCGGTGCTGTGACGGGGACAGGTGCCATTAAACCCCACTACAAAGGCACAGGAACCATTATGCTGGAGCCTACTTATCAATATATCTGGCTTATAGATGTCGATAATGATGACATTGCCATCGAAGACGGCTTGTTTTTAGCTTGTGATACTACGCTGAACATATCCGTCGTTGCGCGTAGTAATCTTTCCTCTGCTGCATTAGGTGGAGAGGGATTATTTAACCTAAGCGCCCGGGGGAAAGGAGTTCTGGCACTGCAAGCGCCGATCCCTTCCGAAGAAGCAGTCATCATAGAATTGCAAAATGATACCCTGAAGGTGGATGGCAATTTTGCTCTCATGTGGTCCAATACCTTACAGTTCACCGTCGAAAAATCTGGAAAAACCAAATTGGGCTCCGCCGCTTCCGGCGAAGGGCTGGTTAATGTATACAGAGGAACAGGGACCGTATGGCTGGCCCCCCTATAACCTCTTACATTCTAATTCTTTTTTACGAATTCTGATTTTAACTTCATCGCTCCAAAACCATCAATTTTGCAATCAATATCGTGATCACCATCCACCAGACGGATGTTCTTTACTTTGGTGCCGATTTTCAGCACGGATGAGCTGCCCTTAACCTTCAGGTCTTTAATGACAGTTACAGAGTCACCATCCTGCAGGACGTTACCATTCGCATCTCTGACGACTTTCACATCTTCGTTGCTTACGGTGTCTGACTCGGAAGACCACTCATGAGCGCATTCCGGGCAAATAAAAAGACTGCGATCCTCGTAAGTGTATTCTGAATTACATTCCGGGCAATTTGGCAAATTAGACATAATATTATGTACTCCATTCATTTTTATTTCTATTACTGTGTTAGCTTTCTTATATAAACCCAAGCCTTCCTTGGAGTTCCATACAAGTATATTGGATAATCTGCTGCGATTCCACTCATGGAGGCAACTAGGTCTCTGAAAATTCCTGGGGAGTGAACATGTAACTAAAACGGATGCTGACCTTTTAAGGCAGCATCCGTTTTTTATCATAAGCAGTATCCTATGTTGAAATTGTACTCTACGGCACGTATATTATGCCTTTGCTTGCTTTATCAGCTCGCTAAGCCCTTGGCTAAGCGGCGTAAGGGGGCGTTGTAACAGCTTCTCGAAATCGTTGCTTACAACATCCAGGGCTCCTTCGCGAATCGCTTGTTGAATCCCGACCACAATCGGGATGGCACCTTCTGGCACTCCCGCACCGAGCATAATTTCGGCATACGCAGCATCGTCCACCTGCTGTACAGGAACGTCCTTGCCCAGAACATCAGCAAGTATCGCCGCGAGCTCTTCCTGGGTAATCGGCTTGCCGGAAAGCTCGTATATTGTATTCTCATGTCCTACGCCAGACAAAACGGTGGCAGCCGCTTGTGCATAGTCGGCACGGGTGGCCCACCCTACTTTACCGGACCCTGCCGAGGTTAGCCAAGGAGCCCCCGCGAGTACAGATTGGATCGTGCCTGTTTCATTCTCAAGATACCAATTATTACGCAAGAAGGAATAAGCAATACCGGACTCCCGAATAAACTCTTCCGTTATACGATGTACGGGTGCTAGGAACAGAGTGCTGTCAGCGGCATTGGCTGCGCTGGTATAAGCGATGAAGCCTACTCCCGCACGTACAGCAGCATCAACAGCAGCCTTATGCTGGCGGATTCTGGTATCATTATCCCCGTCTGCAGATATCATCAGCAGTCGTTCTACTCCAGCAAACGCTTGATCCAGCGTTTCTGGTTTATCAAAATCTCCATGCCGAACGTCAACGCCACGAGCATGCAAGCTCTCTGCTTTTTCCGGATTTCTTACGCTAACAATAAGGTCTTTTGCCGGGACAGATGCAAGCAACGTATCTACCACGATGGAACCCAGTTGCCCTGTTGCTCCTGTTAATGCGATTTTCATATGAAATCCTCCATTCAGATTTTATTTACTTTCTTACATTTGCTTTTCTACATGTACTTTTATATAGTAACTAAAAATATGATGGAAGTCTAATTTAAAGCCTAAATGTGCTTGAGCGACGTGCTATTCTCGGGATTGAGGTTCATACTCGCTCAATTTACCTTCGTAGATCAAATGGAATCGGTCACTTTGTCGTCTGGGGTAATGAGTGCGGGTAGCTTATTCCATATCTTTATGCCGGATCGCTGTAGGATTTCCGCTACGAATTGCGAACAAAAGTAGGAATTGCTGAACTCAACAGGCTCTTTTAAGGCAACGCCGATCAAGCCCAGAAGGTTATACAAATATTTTTGACGACTTCTGATAAAGACATGTAAAACCCGCTTCATTTTTTCGATTTCACGGTCGGTTACTTGAAGCTCGTAGATGACACATGTTGTATTCGGAAATCTGCTGTATGTACCTGTCTTAATATCTTCTTTCACGAAACCACCATCCAGAGGATTATTGGGAGTCTTTCTCCCGAAGCTGTATAATTCCGAAAGCTCCCGGTTAAAGGAGATGGAGGCGTGATTGTAGGGCGCTCTGGTATAGCTTTTAATGACTCTCGTAAGAAACGTTCCTGTATTCGTAAGGTTGTACTTTTTCTAGTGGTACTGACGCAGCTCAATGATGTCGCACACTACCTGGCATCACTCTATTTCGGAAAGCGGAAAATCGCCCCGACCTCCAACCCCAATTTAACTTGGGAAGGCTTTGCATTCGCTTTTCCCGTAACCATAGGGGCTTCCTATCTGATCTATCCGTACTTGACGCTGTTTGACCTGAAATTTGGACTCATTTTCGGGATACTCATCAGCTTGAGCGGTTTCTTCGGCAGCTTAACGGTTTCCGTGCTGAAGCGGGATTTACTAATCGGTGATGACGAAAAGTTCGATGCTTTGAAAAAAAGCTACTTAAGCCGGGTAGATAGCTTGACCTACACCTCGCCCGTCTTTTTTCACGTGATTCGTTATTTTTTTGACTTTATGTAGCAGTTCTCATCATTTTCCCTTTAGTTAACTGAGGTAGTACTACTGTACTTGAAGGAGCCTTTGTCCATTAGAAAAACTAACTGCTTTTCATATCCGTTCATATATGCCGTTGCAGGGCATTCCTGATTCGGCTGATCCCTTCACGAATTTCGCTTTCATTTAGATGCCCATAGCCCATTAGCAGTCGGTTCCCTTCCAGCTGTACTGCAAAAACATTTTCGCTACAGAAACATTCAGGCAGATTCTCTGGGAGCGGAAATTGGAACTCTGCTACCAAATGTAAACCAGCCGGCCGACCACATACCCGGAATTGCCCGGTAAAATGCTGCTCCAGACTATCAAGCAGGACTTGACGCCGCTTGGCGTACACTTTCTTCATTTTATGTATATGTTGATGAAGGAGTCGCTTCCCGATATACCGACTCAGCACTATTTGCTCCAGGCTCGCCGTCTGGTAATCTGCCAGTTGCTTTAATCGGATAAAATCAGCAACATGTGACGGAGGAAGGACGATGTAGCCGATCCGCAGGGCCGGAAATAAAGTTTTGCTAAACGTACCGACGTATAGCACCCGTTCCGGGTCCAGACTCTGCAAAGAGTGGACGGGTGCTCCATCATACCGGAACTCACTGTCATAATCATCCTCGAGTAGCAGGCAACCTGTCCGGGCGGCATACTGGATGAGCTCGATCCGCCTTTGGATCGGCAGGATGCCCCCCAGCGGGAACTGGTGCGAGGGCGTCAGATATGCCAGCTTAGGGTTATTTTTTTGCGGCAGATACGCTGTTATAACGCCAGAATCATCCACAGGCATGCTCCGCAGTGCTGCTCCTGTAGCCGACAGAATGCTTTTTAAGTCTTCATTGGTCGGTTCCTCTACCAAGACTTCATCCCCCGCTGACAGCAGCAGACGGGTGACAAGCTGAATGGCTTGTACTGCTCAACTAGTAACCACAATATGCTCCGGCCTGGCTTTTACTCCTCTGGTGTGAGCCAGATAGTTAGCCAGCTCCCTTCGCAGCTCGGGTTCTCCAGCAGAGTCGCCATAACCCAGTGCGAGATCGGGAGCTTCTTTGCATACGCTTTGAAGCAAGTCAGCCCATGATTTGCGCGGGAACAATTCTAACGCAGGAAGCCCCGTCCGGAAGGAGATCACTGGCACTTCATCTGGATACTGAATACTCGATGCAGACGAAGACACGGCGATAGGCGGTGTGGATACATAGCCTGGAAGAGCGGCTCCTTCGGCTACATAGGTGCCTGAACCCGGGTATGCAGAGGCTAAACCTTCTGCCAGCAGCATTTCATATGCTTCGAGAATAACATTCCGGGATACGTTTAATTGTGAAGCCAGCAACCGGGTTGAAGGGAGTTTATATCCTGCATGCAGTTCTCCAACTAAAATACGGTCCCGGATGGCCTGATACACCTGACGGAGCATCGGAACTGACGCACTTTTATCTATAGATAGCCACATACGCTGTCCTCCTCAAGCGGTACTGTTAAAAATCCCTTCAACTGGATCTACAAGGACCCCATTTCTATTGTTACAGTATATATCAATATCTGTACAAGAGGTGAACTGGAATGAACAAAGCAACCATTTTGACTTACATGGAATTAGTGATCGCAACCGTCATTGTCGGCAGTTCTGTGGTGGTCGGTAAACTGGTTGTAATGCGGCTGCCTGTTTTTTTATCGCAATCAGCCAGTCTGGCCGTTGCCCTTCTGTTCCTGGTACCTATTGTGTTAGTCAGGCACAAAAATTCTCTAAGGATCAGCAAGCGGGATGCCTTAATCCTGTTCATTCAGGCCCTGATCGGCATGTTTCTCTTCCGTGTGCTGATGCTATACGGGCTGGCCTATGCCTCTGCTTCCGAAAGCGGAATTCTGACAAGCTTGACCCCAGCTATCATTGCACTTCTTTCGTATGTGCTGCTGAGAGAGAAGATTACGCTGCGCCCCGGACTCGGGATCGCCTGTTCACTGCTCGACGTTTTGGCGCTGCAATTACCCCACATATCGGCGCTCTGGTTGAATACTCCCCATGCAACCTCATTTATTGGCATGCTGCTTGTTTTGTCTGCCGTGTTCGGGGAAGCGGCGCTGACGGTATTACGCAAGATGCTATCCAGCCATGTCTCTTCCCTGCTTGGAACGATGTATATAACGCTCTTTTCCTTTCTCATGTTTCTGGCTTGTTCCTTTGGGGAGGCACGGCGGTTCAACTTCAATCATGTTGGTGCAGGGGAGATTGGACTCGTCTTATATTACGGTATCTTTGTTACAGCATTAGCCTACATATTATGGTTCCGGGGCGTGTCAAGGGTAGCCGCCAGTACGGCAGCGGTATATACGGGGTGTATTCCGGTTAGTACGTTGCTGTTGTCCTACATCATCCTCCGGGAACCTTTTTTATTTACTCATCTGGCAGGTGCAGGGTTTGTCTTTCTTGGCATCATGCTCATTTCGCGCGGTGAACGCCGCTGACTCACGCTAGAGGACTTTCGCCAGGATTGCTATATATCCTTTTATAATGACTCTCTTGAACGTTTTATCCAAAAAGCAGGTCCTGTAAAAGACACCCTTGAACAATACGAAATGTATATGCCACTTCCTCCAATAAAATAGTAATGTGCATCTATACTCCCCCATCTGGACAAAAAAGAGGCTCCCAACTGTAGCTTAGGGAGCCTCTCTTCTTTGATTCAAGTTCTTAGTGCATCCATTAATGCACCTGATCCAGCAATTGATATGCTTCTTCCTTGGTTGTAACCGCCAGAAGGGCTTCTCTGAAATGATCGTCCATCAGCTTACGGGACAACATTTGTAGCACCTTCAGATGCGCGTTTTCCTTACTATTGCGTGGCACAGCAATCATGAAGATCAGCTTCGCCTCACTTCCGTCCAAGATTTTCCAGTCAACGCCGCTCCGCTTGATACCGAAAACCACACTTGGCTTCAGAACAGCTTCCGATTTGCCATGTGGGATGGCAATGTTCATTCCGATCCCTGTGGAGCTTTCTTTCTCTCGGTCCAATATGGCCTGTTTAAAGTCATTGGCAGAGCTTACAGCTCCGGTTTTCTCAAGCGCCCCGATCATTTCATCAACCACAGCATCCTGCGTTATTCCTTCCAGATTGAGGTTAATCAGATCCATCGTTACAATATCCGTCAACTTCTCAATGTGGACAGCTTGTTCAGAATCAGCTAACCCGTTATTGGTAATGGCTGTTGAAGCCAATAGCTCTGCAGCAGAATTTCCAGTAATTTCATCTCCAGAAGCAGTCGGCTCTACAGTTGTAATATCTTTTTTCAGTAAACTCACCATGACAACCGATACGGCCGCGCCGACAATAACGGCGACGAAAAACATAACCACATTGTCAACCGCACCAAGCACGGCTACAATCGGACCGCCATGAGCTACCTTATCTCCCACATTTCCCATCATGGCGATGACTGAACCGACCATTGATCCAACCATAATGCTAGGAATTACACGCAGTGGATCTTGGGCCGCGAACGGAATCGCACCTTCGGTAATACCGAAGAGACCCATCGTGAAGGTTGCTTTCCCGGCCTCGCGTTCAGCCGGTGCAAATTTACGTTTGTTGATCATCGCTGCAAGTCCCATCGAAATCGGCGGGATACAAATTGCAACGGCGATTGGACCCATAATTCCGTAATTCCCTTCCCCGATCATAGCCGAGCCAAATAAGAATGCGACTTTATTGACTGGTCCGCCCATATCAAAGGAGATCATTGCCCCTAAAATCAGCGCCAGCAGAATCGAACTTGTACCTTGCATACCTGCGAGCCAGCCTGTTAAAGCCTCAAACAATTGTGCGACTGGAGAACCGATCACAAAACAAAGATTAATCCTACAATCAAGGATGACAATACCGGAATAATAATAATAGGCATAATCGGCTGTAACGCTCGGCCAACCTTAATCTTCCGAATCCCAAGTGCAACATAACCTGCCAGGAAACCGGCGATAATTCCGCCGATAAATCCGGCTCCCGCCTCACTTCCATAAAAGCTGCCGTTCGCAGCAATAAATCCGCCAATCATACCTGGTGCAAGCCCCGGTCTATCCGCAATGCTCATCGCGATAAATCCGGCGAGAATCGGTACCATAAAGGTAAACGAAGCCGAGCCGATATTCTGAATCACCTTCCAAAATGAGCCGTCCGGTGAATGTTTTGCTATATATTCTTCAATTACCTTCAGATCGTTGCGAATCGTCTTTTCAGAGCAGTCCGTTTGATCGGCCAGATCCTGCACTAGCCACAATCGGTTTGATTCTGTCAATAATTTGCGAAAAATCTCTGTTTGCCTTTTGTTCATTCCATTCTCCCATCTTCCAAAATAAAGGATGTTCAGGGCACCTCAGTCTATATTTATCGGTTTTAGTTGACTTTAAGTATACTCCAAGTAGCACATTTTAAGCATGGTGGCCGCCAAATTCAAATGATGGAAAGAGGAATCACTCATGAACAGTTATTTATAAACTTTTTCTTTGTTTATAGAATGTTTTCCTAAACATGGATTGTAAAATGACCGTTAATATAAGGGGCGTGTTTTACATGATTGAATATTAAAAAGAGGTGTATTTTTTGGAGAACCAGCACATGTACCAGAATCCGCAGGAAGCATCAAGACAGATGTACATTCGCCATGGTCAAAATTATGGGGAAACAAACAGGATGGCAGAAATATCAAAAACCTACGGTTCGTCTATTTTGTTTAGGCGGTGGGGAGCAACGGTATTTGATTTCATATTCTTTGTGATCGGTTATATATGCTTGTTTATCTCTGTCATTCAAATAACGGATAGATGGTTTTTGCCTTTGGCGATTGCAACCCGTTGTATCCTGCTTATAGCGTTTTTCTGCTATTATTTGCTTTTGGAAGGTTATACAGGCTATACGCTGGGGAAGTTCGTTTTTCGTATCAAGGTCGTTAACGGGGAAGAAAGGCCTCCTGGTTTTATTAAATCGCTAATTCGCACTTTGCTTAGATTGATTGAAACCAACCCTTTTCTAATGGGCTCGTTACCTGCTGTTATCAGCGTGTTAGTAACTGCATCAGGACAACGAATTGGTGATTTAGCCGCAGGTACATATGTTGTGAAGGTACGTGATTTAGAGCCGATTAGCAAAAAGAAAATGAAATGTTCGCTGTTAATATTTTTTATCGCAATGGTGATCTTGGGAGGCTCGGGTGTTAATGCTATTTATATATGGTTACATCATTATCAACCTCCCGAAGCTCCAGTGAGCAGGGCAGAGCAGACCTACGTAAGTAAAGATGGGCAGTTTCAAATCTCAGCCCCGCTGGACTGGTCAACAGACCCGGACAGTGAAAAAATGACGGATATTGCGATATTCAATCCATACATTCAAAAGTCCGTTGCGGTACTGTCCAATTCGAAAAAGGAATTGGGTAATGTAACTCTCCAATACTACACAAAGAAAATTCAAAACAACCTGACCAAAAGTTTTAACCTCTCTACTGTAGGACCTTCATCTGACACAACGATTAATGGATATCCTGCCATTGAGTTTACGATTAAGGGACAAAAAGATGTGGACCATTATGTCATCCATGCAGCCATTATTGAGACCGAAAAGGGTTATCACCAGGTGCTCGGATATACGCCCGCATCTAAATATAGTCGTTTAAAGAAAGAGCTGCACGACATTACCTACAGCTTTCGCGAGGTCCGTCATTAGAGCAGCTTGGCTGGCAATAAACACGATAGACTCAAAAAGCAGGTACTCCTAAGAGTAGCCTGCTTTTTGGTATAGTCTATAATTCCCTAGCTATATAAGCAAACGGTTTCATTCCTATGATAAAATAGGCTGACATGTAGGGAAACAAGCCTTATTATGTTGTTCAGATGCACAATACACTGAAAACTCTTTCACAAGCGTACACCATTATATCCCTATGTATAGGGAGGAATCGCGAACTGCTCCAGATCTCTGAAAAACAAGCCCAAGACCTCGTAGATAATATGTAAAGTATCTCCCTGACGACCCGGCTCATGTAGCCGAGCTGTCCAAAGTATTTATGCAGCATCCTTCCTTTCGAATGGAGGAAGACAGCTATCTTATCCTGATCCAAAATCAGGAGTCCATAGACAAGCTACTGGAGCCACTTGTGAGTAAAAACAACCATCAACGACATGGAACGTCGGCAATGGCTGTTAAGTGATTCGCTTACTTGCCGATCAGATGGGTTATCTTGAGCAATCTTGCGGTACGATGGTGAAAACATTTTACAGTTCCGAATTGAGTGGTAAAATCAGAGTGTTCTATGATTGCTCCCTGTTTGTGAGTTGCTCTTGGGCCAGACGAACCATTTCCCGAACCATGGCACCGCCAATTTTGCCGCCAATATGACCGGCTGATTCCGTATTTAGATCGCCATTGTAGCCTGGCTGGAGGGGGACTCCGAGCTCCTTAGCCACTTCGTATTTCACATCGTCAGGTTGATTCGGATCAACGACATAACCTTCACCCTTCATTACAGTTGCTTTGAAAGCCTGCATTTCGTTTTCAACCCCTGGAACTACATATCTCCTCTTTCTTCTTGTCATCAGGATGCACTCCCTTGATATCATTTCCCATAGCATGTGCGGGGTCAAAGATTTTTATTCCGGTGCCAATCCGGATTGGACGCCGTATTTATACGCCGACTCATATAAACCTATTCTGCCCGCTTTGACCTTTTCAGAACTGCCTGATGCATAATAAAAAAGAGCAGCTTGGCCGCTCTTTTTTATTATGCATCAGTACACTTTTACCAAAACCTACGATCAGGCTCATCGGTGGTTAGGAAAATTTTTTATGCTTAGTAGAAGCTTAACGTTCATTGAAGCTGTCGATTAAAAACCTGTAGTGTATTGTTTTGGAGTTGTCGTTTCTTTTTTTAGTTTAGCTGCAGCTTCCAGAGCCCAGTAAGGATTTCTTAGCATTCCTCTCCCTACAGCTACGAGATCGGCAGCCTCATTTCCAATAACAGCATTGGCCAGTATAGGATCATCCAATCTTCCAACGGCAATGACCGGAATATCAAGCGCCTGTTTGATTTCTTGGGCTAACGGGACTTGATAAGCAGCATGAGTACCAGGTCTTCCCCAAGCAGCAATAGGACCCTCGCCACCTGAAGAGATATCAAAAATATCCACTCCTGCTTGTTGATATTCTCTGGCAAAAGCGATGCTTTCCTTAATTCCGTATCCACCTTCTACATATTCTTTAGCAGATATACGCATAATCAATGGCATGTCTTCCGGTATCTCGGCTTTGGCAGCCTGAATAATTTCCCGGCCAAACTTAGTCAAATCTTTTCCATACTCATCCTCTCTTTTATTCGTGAGAGGAGAGTGAAATTGATGTATCAAGTAGCCATGAGCCCCATGAATTTCAACTGTATCTACTCCTGCTTTTACAGCACGCTGTACTGCACTGCGGAACTTCTCAACCATTTCTTTAACTTCGTTGGTCGAAAGGGCTCTAGGCATTTTGGAATTCTCATCAAACGGAATAGCGGAAGGAGCAACAGGTACTTCTGCATCCTCTGCTTTGCGTCCGGCATGGGCTATTTGAATCCCCACTTTTGCACCATAACTGTGGCAGGCATCAACAATTTTCTTCAAAGCAGGGATCTGCTCATCAGACCACAATCCCAAGTCAAAGTCTGAAATACGTCCATCCGGTTCTACGTCGGTCATTTCAATTATAATCAATCCTGCACCACCGACAGCTCGGCTTACATAATGCAGATAGTGCCAATCGGTAGCTATTCCATCTTTTTTATCAACCGAATACTGACACATGGGAGGCATGATAACACGGTTTTTTAACTCCAGTCCTTTTAACTTGTAAGGGTTAAATAAATCCTTCATCGAAAAAACTCCTTTTTATATATAAATGCATGCGCACGCATTTATATTAGCATAGTTATTTTCCTTATGTCAACTTATAGGCATGTTAGATGATTCTCGTTTATCCTATTACTTAATACAAAATAGCCCAGAAGGGTATCTCTTCTGGGCAGAAATAACATTATACTTGCACGATAAGTAATTGCGTCCTATAGCTTTTTGATTAAGGATTGTAACTCATGCTGGAGATCGTCCTTTAAAAGAGCGGACTGGAAAATTTCATTAAAAGTGACCAGAGCTCTTTGTAATTTGTCCTCACCGAGCTCAGTCAAACGGGTATAAATTCCTCTGCGATCATCTTCACATACATGCCGTTGCAAAGCACCACAGCTTTTAGCCTCCATCCTACCTACCAGCCTTGATATGGCACTTTGGCTCAAGCCGACCATTTCTTGTAATTGCTGCAATCTCAATTCTTTATCGCTTGTTTGAGACAGGAAATATAGAACATAGAACTCCTTTAAGGATAAACTGTACTTCTCCTGCAAAGCACTTTCTAATTCATTATTGATACTTGTCTGTAGGTTGGTAAGAGATAACCAATTATCTAAAGGCTCATTTTTCGTGTTGTTATCCATACAAGTTTCACCTGTTTCTATTCCATAAAATATAATGTCCGGGTAAAAATAAGACATGTAAAGCAATATCTATTTTGTTAAATAAATTGTTAGCAATTTAATTTTAATTTTACCAAGTTAAAATGAATTGGTCAAAAATTTTGGAGTCTAACAGTAGATATATTTAGGGCTTCTATTCGCGATAATTGAAGGATGATATCGAGGCTATGAGAGGGGACAAGAACTATTACTGTTTATCAGTAATTTCCATTACCAATGAAATTTATAAGTAAATATTTAATCTTCTTATGTAGAGAGTATTATAGCGTTAATCCTTCAGCTCGACCAGTACAATTTATAAACAAAAAATACTCAGACCACAATACTTGATCTTGTAGTCTGAGTATTTTTCTATTTGTTATATCTGGAGCTTCCATTAGCAAAGCTTATTTCAACAAAGCAACTCAGTGTTGATGGAATAATAGCGCCTTTGTGGCATAATTTTTTGCTTGAAGGTGACGTTACGTCACCTGCTATACTTACTGAGAACCACATGTTAGAGCATTCGATTGGATGTGAGTAAAGGATGCACAAAGAGAACGATCTGACGACAGGGGAGCTTGCCAAGCGTACAGGGATAACGGTCAGGACATTGCGATATTACGATCAGATTGGGCTTCTAATTCCAGAAAAGCATCACACTGGATCTATAAGATCATACAAAATGAAAGACCTGGAAAGATTGCAGCAGATTCAGACGTTGAAGTACTTAGGGCTATCGCTTCAAGAAATAAAGGACATCTTAGATGCAGAGTCGCTATCCATAGGGGAGATCAGACATTCGTTGCAAGCACAGCTCGATGTTCTACAGAGGAAAATCGCTCATACGGAGCACGTCGTCCATGCAATACGAGATGCTATGGAAATGTCGGTCAATGGGTCTGATTGGAACCACTTGGCGGATGTTATTCAAACCGTGCAGAGTGAGCAAAATTGGGGCGAGCAGTATCGGACGGCGAACCGCCTGCAAACGCGGATACATCTTTATGACAAGTTTAGCACGAATCCACAAGGCTGGCATAGTTGGGTTTTTGAACAACTGGAGGTTCATCCGGGAGCCCACATTCTAGAGTTGGGCTGCGGCGACGGAACCTTTTGGATAAGAAACGCAGAACGAATTCCAAGCAGTTGGCGCATCACGCTTACCGATGTGTCAAGCGGGATGGTGGAAGAAGCACGTTGCCGCTTAGGAAGCAACAATTTGCAGTTTAAGTTTTTATCTGTTGACGCGCAACAGATCCCATTTCATGATGAACAATTCGATATGGTTATCGCTAACAACATGCTGTATCACGTGCCGGACATCCCTGGAGCGATCCGCGAGATGCACCGTGTCCTCAAGCGAGGAGGTATAGTGTGCACCTCTACGATGAGCATTCAACACCTACAAGAGGTTGAGCACTTGGCAGTTTCGTTCGACCCCGATCTTCATGTGTTGGATCAAGCTATTAAACGGTTCCATCTAGGTAACGGAGGGGAGTTGCTGTCTTCTTGTTTCTCCGATCTTCGGTTGCTTCGTTATGACGACCGTCTGTTGGTCGACGAAGCGGAACCCCTGATCGAATATATGATTTCGACTCCGATGAACGCAAGAGAGCGACTTGTCGGAGCGGCTATTGATAAGTTTCGAGACCACGTCAATCGACTTCTGCAGCAGAACGGGACCCTCAAAATGACTAAAGAGAACGGGATCTTTCTAGGGAGGAAATGAGATGAAGGCACAGCAGCACCACCCAAAAGTACGGATCGTAAAAGAGGAGCTTCTATCGGATAACTGGTACATCTTAAAGAAAGTCACATTCGAGTACGAAAAAGAAAATGGACAATGGGAAACACAATCCCGTGAACTGTACGACCGTGGCAACGGCGCAACGATCCTGCTCTATAATCGGCACAAACAAACCATTGTACTAACCAGACAGTTCCGAATGCCTACTTATCGGAACGGCAATGAGACTGGAATGCTTATCGAAACCTGTGCAGGACTGCTCGATAAAGAAACACCGGAGGAAAGTATTCTGCGGGAGACGGAGGAGGAGACAGGGTACTGTATCGACCGTGTACAGAAAATAGGCGAGGCCTATATGTCACCGGGATCGGTTACCGAAATCCTGTACTTCTTTGTAGCGGAGTATAATGAAGATATGACAACGGGTCGGGGTGGAGGGCTTGAGGAAGAACAGGAAAACATTGAAGTGGTGGAACTTCCGTTTGCTCAGGCGCTCGACATGGTCCAAAGCGGCGAGATTCGTGACGCCAAGACGATCATGCTGCTCCAATACGCTCAGATTCAAGGTCTCTTGAAAGTGAAAGCGAAACCGCTGCATATCCTTATCGCAGGCCCGTATCGCTCTGGAACGAATGATGATCCCGTATTAATTGAGGAAAATGTCAGCTACATGAATGAAATCGCTCTTCAAGTTTACGAGGCTGGGCACATGCCGGTGCTGGGGGAGTGGTATGCTCTGCCACTTATCGCGACAGCCGGTTCCACTAATCTGGGAGACGAGATTTTCAACCGAATTTTTCATCCATCTTCCATTCGCCTGCTTGATTACTGTAACGCCGTGCTTCGAGTCGGAGGACCATCTCAGGGTGCCGATGAAATGGTAAGGGTTGCGAAAGAGAAAGGATTGTTGGTTTACGAAAAACTGGACGATCTTCCGTTGATAACCACACGTCCGTGATTGTTGTGTTGATCCGGAGCAGCTCCCCATTCGGCACAGCCATTTTGGTCAAGTTTGAAGTTGGCATTTTCACAGTAACCGCAGCCCAAGCCTTATTCTGAGCAATGTCGATACTCGCCAGCCAGGCACTATCCATCCGATGACACGCGAGAAGATTCCCTACTTATGTGCTCTCGGCCATCCGACTGGAATCCGCACCAGCATCCAAGCCGAGCATTTTATCCTGTAAGAATCTTTCGCGGTTAAAAGGAGGATGGCCTGGATCTATTATTAATTAGATTGACGAATCAGACTCCTCATTTATTCTTTTGCCAGCCCGCGAATAAAGGCTTCGAAATTGGGCGCAAGCCGCGTAATCTTGTAGTTATTCTCCTTATCCACATGGACAACCTCCGGTTCGCCGTCATTGCCGGATTCCCGGTAATCCAGCATGACCACCTCGGACTCCGAAGGGCAATCACAAATGACCACACCAATTTCAGGATATCCCCCATGCTCAATTCTGAAGCGGCTGCCTGATTCACCGCACAGTGAGTGTCTCTTCTCCCGCCCGATTCCCAGAATGCCTGCAATTCTGATATGCTCTTTCGCCCCGGAGACCGATTCACCTATAGGGAAGCATCTGCTACGAGGAACTCCCCCGTTATGCAGCTTCATCATATGAATATAGAAGGTCGGCAGCCTGAACACCAATTCTTCTTCTAAGGAGACGATTAGCTCATCAGTGGGCGGATCATCTATAACATATTGTTCTAACGCATGCTCGCTGTCATCCCAAAAGTCCGTAAAATCGAAATCCACAACGGTATCAACCTCGGCACTGGACACTTCCACTGCTTTCTGAGGGGCTTTGCTCCGAGTCAAATCCAGGAACTCCAAAGTATCCTCATCCCCAGGTTCTAACTGATCTGCGGCTTCAAATGCGCGCAAGGCCTCCTCATATTGATCCAGGTAGTAATAGGCAAAGCCTATGCGGTAATTCCACAGTGGATCGTCTTTCCCCTCCTCTTCAATGGATAGGAACTGTTCAACCGCCTCTTCGTAACGCTCAAGATTGTTCAGCGCTCTGCCCAAATGACTGATCAGCACATAATCCCTGTCCTCCACAGGAATCTCCATAATGGCATTTACGATTTCTTCGAATTCATCTTCCTCATGCCACGCTTCCAGCTGTGGCAACAGATTGTCCCGCATCAGCTCTGCCTCCTAGTTTTCACCCTTTTTTTAATTCTAACATTCCCGGCACCGCTCTATCCAGCTTGCCAGACACGTACAATGAGTTACTATCATCCATTCCGACTTTGTACTTGATCGGGCTGGCCTATGCTTCTAATTCATGAGGCTAAACGTTTACGCTTGACACGCTTTATGTACAAGAGTAAATTTAAGGCATTATTTACGGATGTAAACAAAGTATATGGAAAAAGGTTTCATTATTTTCCCCTAGGCTCTCCCTGCCCGATCAATCTTTCGCATTTTTTCAAAACAATAATGAAATGAAACGGAGAATCACGATGATCGCAAAATTCAGAAAAGGTTCGTATAGACTATCTGCCGCCGCAATAATTCTGGTTCTTGTCTTAAGTGGCGTAATCCTCGCTATTACATTAAAGAGCGGTAAGAATACTGAATCAGCTGTAGATCCAAACGTAGGTTCCATGAAGGGAACTTTTTCTTCATGGAAGGTAGAACGTCTTAATGATTGGGTAAAATGGTTTCCTAGTCTGGCAAGGGCAAACGACTTTTCCGGTTTTCGGTTCAAAGTACCCGATTATCTACCTCCTGGTTATCAACTTCAAAATGTCGAGGTTCTTAAGAATTATGTCAATCGTATCGATAATCAAGTTACTATTACTTTTGTATCAAACTTTGGAAAATCGGATGAAAAAAAATTCACGTTGCTCGTCTCCAAGGGAAATTTACTCCAAACATACAGTCGATCGGTGGCGGGGGATGTCAGAAGTAATGCTCCGGCATCTTGGGGGAATGCACAAGTCCGTTCCTACAAACAAGATGAGGTTACGTATGCCGGCATCAAAGGCACATTAGTAACCCAAATTCAAAATTATGAATACCATCAACCGGAAAGGGAAAAAAGCTTTGTTTGGCAGGATGAGGGAGTCTGGTATGCAATGAATTACTATAGTGAAAATCATTCCAGAGAAGGTCACCCTGAGTTTTGGACGAATATCTCGCAAAACGAGCTGGAGAAATTGTTGCTATCTTTTACATTCCCCCAACAAATCCAAAATGTCAGCTACGATGGAAAAGGAAATTCGTTTCCTATATATGACGAAAAGGATTTGCTGGAAGCAAAAAAAATTTTGGGTTTTAAGGTGAAGTTCCCAATTGGCCTGTCGAATAACCAACTTAAGCTTATTGACTCGCTACTGCTCCAGGCAGGAGATCAAAACACGGGTTACGATTTTAGGCCAGACGCGGATTCAATTAAAAATATATACCATGCAGAATACAATTCTAAAATATATGAAATAAATGATGAACTCGCCCTCTATCAGAGCAAGGTTCCCATTGTTAATGCTGCAAAACTATCCGTAATTCGCAAATTAGATATTAACGGCATCGACATTTCCGTTGGTGAGGACAACAATAACGTCTACAATGAATATGGACGCGGCACAACAAACAAGAAGGACACCAGAAGTCAAACCTATTACTTATGGAAGCAGAACGGTATTTACTATACTGCCATCTTTTTGGGTTTGGACAAAAATCAGGAAGAAATCGTTAAGACATTGGTACTTGCGCCCATCCAATAAATTAGGAAAATTCAAACTGGACTATTCTGCATGTACGGATACTCTTGTTGCGACAGGCCAGGTCTTTTGGGGAATCGCCGACCGAAACCGACCGAATGTGATCCGTACACGCAGCAGTAAGTGCAGATAAGCTTCGCTTATCGATGTATCCTAGCGAATCCGAGTTGTCGCTGCAACAATGTCCCGATAAGCCCAATGTTCGACCGGGACATCTGACCACTTAGACGAGATTTTGTATTCTTAAGCAAGCACTTTAGCGGTGGGGAGACTTCCCACCGCTTGGCGTTGTATTTATTTCTAAATTCACGAATTAACGATGCAGCAGTTCTTTTTCGCCCAGACCAAGCGTCTGTGTTGTGGATGCATGAATTTTTTGGAAAAGTTCTGGGTTTTCCGCTAGTGCCACACCATAAGAAGGAATCATTTCTTTTAATTTCGGTTCCCAATCTTTCATATGTTGTGGGAAACATCTTTCTAATACTTCCAGCATAACGTTAACAGCAGTAGATGCACCCGGAGAAGCGCCGAGCAAAGCAGCTACTGAGCCATCAGCAGCACTAACCACTTCCGTACCAAATTGAAGTGTGCCTCTTCCGCTCGCCGTATCTTTGATCACCTGCACGCGCTGGCCTGCTACCACGATCCCCCAGTCCTCGATTTGGGCATTTGGAATAAATTCGCGTAATTCTTCCAGGCGCTTTTCATTCGATAACATCACCTGCTCGATCAGGTATTTGGTCAACGCCATCTCTTTTGCGCCTGCCGCCAGCATCGTCAAGAGGTTATTGGGTTTTACAGAACAGACCAAATCGAAATTTGAACCCGTTTTCAAAAACTTTGGTGAAAAGCCGGCAAATGGCCCAAATAGCAGTGCTTTTTCGTTGCCGATATATCTTGTGTCCAGATGCGGGACAGACATGGGAGGAGCACCCAGCTTAGCTTTACCGTATACTTTTGCATGATGCTGCGTGACAACCTTTGGATTATTACATACCATAAATAGTCCACTTACCGGAAATCCTCCGATATGCTTGGACTCAGGAATACCCGTTTTTTGTAATAAAGGCAGACTACCGCCCCCACCGCCGATAAAGACGAACTTGGTCGTATGGTATTCGATTTTACCGTTTTCAAGATTATGCACTTTGACTTCCCACGAGCCGTCGCTCATACGTTTAATATCCTTAATATTATGCTTGTATTTGATCTCAACGTCTTTACTTTGTAAATGCTCAAACAACATGCGTGTTAAAGCTCCAAAGTTCACATCTGTTCCAGAGTCGACTTTGGTTGCTGCCATCGGTTCATTCGAGGTACGGCCTTCCATGATCAGCGGAATCCATTCCTTTAGCTTTTCAAGGTCGTCAGAAAATTCCATTCCTTGGAACAGGGGAACCTTTGATAGCGCTTTAAATCGCTTTTTCAAAAAGGATACATCTTTCTCCCCTATGACCAGACTCATATGAGGTATTGGCCTGATGAAGTCCTGCGGATTACGAATCAGATTGCTAGTTACAAGAAAAGACCAAAACTGTCTTGAGAGCTGAAACTGCTCATTAACGTTTACAGCCTTGCTAATATCTATAGATCCGTCAGGCTTCTCGGATGTATAGTTCAGCTCGCACAGTGCAGCATGGCCCGTACCCGCATTATTCCATTCGTTAGAGCTTTCTTCTCCTGCGTTTGCGAGTTTCTCAAACACTTTAATTTCCCATTCCGGTGCTAACTCTTTCAGCAATGATCCCAGAGTCGCACTCATGACTCCGGCACCAATTAAGATAACGTCTGTTTTTTTCTGAATGCTGCTCATAAAAACCTTCCTTATCTCTTATTTTTGCAAAAAAGAGCAGGCCCTCCTGCTTAGGTGATACAAGAAGCAAGGCTCCACTCAGGAACATACCTTTTCTGTCTCCATTATAACTAAATTATAGTCTATTAAAAATAAAACTAACTACCATATAATAATTATAGACTATTTATGTTAAAAAGTGAGAATTCATTCCGCAAAAATAAGGATTGAACTCAGCTTTTTACAAGATTTACGGCTTGATTTTGTTTATTTTCTGCGTTAGCACTATTTTAACCGAAAATGAAGCCTTCGCATAATCTAAGAAATGGATGCATCCAGGATATACAATAATGAATGGATTATGATCTACATACATCCATATTATGCGAGCAGGCTTATCGGGTGATCCATAGTCACCCTTATCCTACGTATATTAATCGACAAAGAAGTATCTTCTATGCAGAACTCATCAGAAAAAAAGCAGCACAAGGCTGCTTCTCATTGAGAACGATATCCATTAGTATCTGCACTCAAACCACATATTCAGCCATAATTAGCTCGATATCAAACGGAGTAATCCCTCTTTCCAATGAGAATATCGCATCGGCCTGATTGGCTGTATCTACTAACTCCCCTCTTGCCTTGGCATGGAGGTTGAATAAATCGTACAGATCCGGTTTACATAAATCTGTCATGGCTTTGCCCATCAAGATCATGCCTTTTTGGCTCCCCTCCACATTATTGTAGTAATGAAATCGTTCATTATGGCGGGCGTTATATTGTGGCAACCCTTCATTCCTACACCAATCAACCGTACTGTAACTTGCCGGAGTGCTTTGTGGGCTGGATGATGCGCAAGAAACCCGGTTCCGGCGAAATATTCGAGCCTTCGACGGTACGGCCTGTGGGCGTGCCATGAACGGTCCCCTCTTTCCACCAACTGAAGAAACGAATGGTGTCCCCTCAACAACGAGATTGGGTGGCTTACCTGACATAAAGCGATCTATCACCATAAGAGGAATTGAAGCGATACCCTTTTTTGATGTTCTTTTGTTGTATTATTGTTCGTTTAAATAGTTTCTGTATGGATGCTGTATCCAAAAGCGCTGTAAGCGCCACTAATGGATTCCAATAATCTTTGTAATGTACGATTCTATGGTCCCTTGTTTCGATCACGGAGATATACTTCTGAAGATAGGGCTTGTCGGTAGTCAGGACTTGCGCTTCCTCAATTCCGAATTCAACGACCATGAAGTTGGGGTTCAACGTGAAGTGAAATGTGGGTTCACTGAACTGTGAGATATCAAACCTTTGAGGAAAGTCTTTAATATACTCATAAATGGCAGCCTTCCCTTCAAGTTTTTGAGTAAAGCCTTTAGGAGCGTAAGGAAACTCGAACAGCGCATTGTCATCAAAAAGTTCAATAAATTGGTTCATGTCTTTCTCTAATAAAGACTTGCAAAACTTACTGAAAATCTCCCGTGAAGCTTCCCGCACCTTTTCGTTATCTGCCGGATTGAATGTCATATTTACCACTCCTTATTCGTTTGTTCGCTATTAAATAAAAATGAATAGTTTTACCCGCTTTCATTTCTGTTTCCAGTAAGAGGCGTGAGCGATTGCGAAGTCATTCAGAGATCTGGGTGGACGTCCGGTTACACGTTCAACGGTGCTCGTAACCTGATCTTCGGTACCGTGAAGCCTGATCGCTTCATCCAGACCTGCGAGAAAATAAGCATAGTCTTCCGTCATGCCCAGTTTCACCATCCCAGCCGCCAGTTCCTCCGTGCTAATATTCACATGCTTGATGGTTCGCCCTGCAATGGCCCCGATGATTTCTCCAGCTTCCGCGTAACTAAGGGACTGAGGACCCGTGATGACATGATCTGTATTATGAGGTTGCTCATCAATCAGCGCTCTCACACCGACCTCAGCAATATCGTCAGCATCAACGAATCCAACCTGCCCCGATCCTGTAGCAGTAATCATTACCCCATCACCATTAATTTGAGCCCCGTGATGACCCTCGGTGAAATTTTGCATAAAATAAGAAGGACGTAGTACCGCCCACTCCGGCACAAGCTGACGAATTGCCTTATGCACGTTGCCAAACACCGGCCCTTCTTCGGGCACGGATGCGCTGCTAAGCAAGACGACCCGGCGCACGCCTACCCTTAAAGCCTTCTCCAGAAACGACACCATGATCTTGGATGGGTCCATGACTGCAAGGGGACCTACCAAATAGATTTTATCCACGTTTTTTAGAGCCGGTTCAAACGTCGTCTCATCGAACCAATCAAAGGTCACATGCTCATTTGTGCTACCTGGAGCGGAAGTGCCGCGGTAGGCCGTACGAACGGCATATCCTAAATCTGTAAGTCGCTTAGCTATACGGCTTCCCGTTTTACCTCTTCCACCTGTTACTAGAATTTTACCGTTTTTAGGCATATCAATTACTCCCTTTCTTTTTCTAGACTAATAAGTCCAAAATGGTTGTGAACAGTCAGTCATATTGGTTCAGTAACCGGAAACAGACCGCGTCAATTCGCCGCTTGCGATGTGTCGCAACACTACGTTTGTTACCATTTCATTTTTCGGATCAAATGGTCCAATAAGATTAAAATTTAATGGAGCATCCATACCGCTCCATTAATGGTCAAGCGCAGTAAGAGTAACAGCTGCAATATCGTCCAAAACTTCCGGATCCGAGGTTAATTTAGCAGCTTGGGTTAACGAATATCTCGCCTGATTCAAATATCGGGCAAGGGCAAGGGGGTTTAGACGTTCACTAAGGTCACCCTGCTTTTGTGCGCGCACTAATGCTTTATAAAAAGCTTGCTCCAAACGTGCCGTATCTTGTTTGAAGAACTCTGCGATGTCCGGATCGTGAGGGACTTGGTCGATGGCACTGTGCATAATGAAGCATTCCTTGCGGCGCTGTTCATCCTTCAGAACGGCTACAACCTCATAAATGATATCGGTAATAGCTTTCTTCGCCGAACCGGGGCGTTCCAAATAGGAAATGACAGCAGCGCTTTTATCATTCATATAATGCTTCACTGCCGAGATAAAGAGATCCCTCTTTGTTCCATACGTGTCATATAGACTTTGGCGAGCTATACCTAACCCATCGAGTAAATTTTGCAGCGAGGTGCCCTCATAACCATAGTGGCCAAATACCTCCATAGCCTTGTGCAGCACAAGCGTCGTATCGAATTCCTTGCTTCTCCCCATGTATTGAACACCTCCTTTCTGACACCTATCTTATCTTTTCCAGATCGTTTAGTCAAAAAAAAATAAGTCCATTGAAAATCAAAAAAAGAGACTTGTTTCAGTTAAAGAACAAATCTCTTTTTGTTTTGTTTAAACAAATCAGCCGTTTACACCTTGGAGAATACGTATTGCTACATTTCTCGCTGCATGAGGTTGGTGTTATAGATTAAGATTATCTCCAAGGACATTACGGATGACGAAAAAAGATAGTAATGGCCCGCTTTCGCTTTACTATTATTTGTGATACGGTTCTCAGCGCTGTCTGTATCGACAAGTTTTAGGGCCATCCTTTGCGGGATGGCCTTAAAATTATAGAACATGCATTGTATATTCTCTTTACTTCTTGTAGCTATGGCCCAGTACCCGCCGCCTTGTTACCCAAATTGCCTTTAACTCTCCTCCCCTTGTATCGCTCGATTTTCATTAAGCCACACTTTATAAGACTCCCCCCATGCTTTCATAGACATAATGACCGGTTCCAAAGTCCTTCCGAAATCAGTAAGGGAGTATTCCACTCTTGGCGGAACCTCTTTATATATTTCGCGGTGAATGATGCCATCCCGTTCAAGCTCTCTTAACTGTAATGTGAGCATAAACTGCGTAATTCCCGGATTGAGGCGCCTGAATTCATTGAATCTTTTCGTTCCGTCCAGAAGCTGATAGAGAATGATCCCCTTCCACTTTCCACCAATAACATCCAGCGTTGTTTCAACAGGACATGCTTGCATATCCGGACTCGCTCCATATTTGTTTCTTCGGTCTCCCATCAGCTTATCCCCCTAAAGGTTTGAATTTTAATACTATATCATAAAAATATGCGTACTTACTTAAAGTAATCGAATTGATTTACAATGCAACTGTACAACATTTCCTATTTGAGAGGATGGATACCCATGAATACTCACCAAAAGATGAAAGCAGTCGGTGCTTACCGATACCTCCCAATATCCAATCCGGAAAGCCTTATTGATCTGCATTTGGATAAACCGGAACCTACGGGCCGTGATTTGCTTGTAAATGTAAAAGCAATCTCTGTCAACCCTGCAGACGTGGGCGTTCGCGAGAAACATAACTACGAAGCCGAATCACCGAAAATTCTTGGTTGGGATGCTGCTGGAATCGTAGAACAAGTTGGCCCTGACTGTCAATTGTTTAAACCTGGGGACAAGATCTATTATGCGGGCAGTGTATCTCGACCAGGCAGTAATAGTGAATTTCACTTGGTTGATGAACGAATTGTAGGAAACATGCCAAAAAGTTTGGATTTCGCAGCCGCCGCCGCATTACCGCTTACCTCGATAACTGCATGGGAGGGCCTATTTGATCGTTTAGGAATTAGCCTAAACGCGAATGAAAACAAAAATATACTTATTATCGGTGCAGCAGGAGGAGTTGGATCGATTGCCATTCAACTTGCCAAATTAGCAGGTCTGACTGTCATCGGTACTGCTTCGCGTCCAGAGTCAACTCAATGGGTCAAAAGTCTAAGTGCGGATTTTATAATAAACCACAACAACCCTTTTCAACCTCAGCTCAAAGAATTTGGTATAGACACCGTAGATTATATCTTTTGCTTGAATGACACTGTACAACATCTAGCCAATATGGCGGAGGTCATTACCCCTCAAGGTATAATTTGCTGTATCGTACCCGCAGATAAGGCTACCTGGGCAGGAAGCCTGAAAATGGACTTGCTGTTTTCTAAAAGTGTAACGTTTGTATGGGAGTTCATGTTTACACGGTCCATGTTTCATACCAAAGACATGATTAAACAACACGAATTGCTGAATGACCTAGCGGACTTAATCGATGATGGAAAATTAAAAACTACACTAAATGAACGACTAGAACCCATTAATGCAGCAAACCTAAGGTTAGCGCATGAGAAGTTGGAAACTGGACGGTCTATTGGAAAAATTGTTTTAGAAAACTTCTGATACTACGAAAAAGGCACGTTTGGTTCCAAAAAGCGGTAATGTGAATAGGCAAGACTACCCACTATCAACTATAAAATACGCAGAGGTTAAGATGACTCATCCTTATCGTCCCATCCATACACCCGCATTGCAGCCGGAGCTGCGCCGACCCTGGTACCTTTGTCGGGAATATGCGCCGAGCCGCCGCTTGGAATCGATCGTAGCCTTCTATTGGACGATGAACTATCAGCCGGTAACGGAGGGCCAATGGCATCGCGTCATCCCGGATGGCTGCTTCGATATCGTTGTCGATCTTCGTTCTCCCTCAAGCCGAAAAGCTGCCCGGGTCAAAGGGCTGGCGACTCGAACCGAAGTTTTGCATTTCGCCCAGGCTCGTTCGATATTCGGCATTCGGATGTATTCGGAAGCAGCCCGAACGTTATTGAAGTTCCCCCTCTCGGCGTTCAGGGAACACCCTGTCTACCTGGAAGATGTCTGGGGCCTTGAAGGGCTGAATTGGGTCGAACAAATTCTGACCGCCAAGACAACAACGGAGATCATGGAACGGGTCGAGCACAAATTAAACCAATTGCTGACGGACAGCGATAGGCCTGCTCCTTCTCTGGTATATCAAAGCATGCAGTATATGTATTCCTGCAAAGGCAATCTTTCCGTGGCGGATTTGGCGGATCAGGTTCATTTCAGCGAGAGGCACCTGAGAAGGGCATTCCACAGGGAGCTCGGGTTAAGCCCAAAGGAGATGCTGGGGATCGTCCGGTTTCAAAGTATTCTGCGGGAGTTCGCCAGCGGGGACTATTCCAGCTTGACGGATCTTGCGCTGAAATACGGCTATTACGATCAGTCTCATTTTGCCAATACCTTCGCCCGTTACTACGGGTTGCCTTTTAAACGCCTGACCAAACGGGGATGAAGAAGTCCGATATTTCCTATTTTGACCGTCGACTCCGAAGATACAATAGGGGTGAAAATAAATCACACCGATGGGAGTGTCAAGCATGACGGTTAAGGTGAAGAGAATCGCGATTTTCGTGGAGCGGATGGAACGGGCTTTGAATTTCTACCGTACGCTGGGATTGGAAATTCCGGCAAGCGCCGACGAAGAACAACACGTAGAGGTGGAGCAAAACGGGCTTATCCTGGCCTTCGACACATGGGAAATGGCGGAAGGCATTCTAGGCGGCAGTGAAAAGCCTGTCGGGTATCGGATGGAGATCGCCTTCCAGTTCGACAGCCGCGAAGCGCTGGACGAATTGTACCGTCAATTGACGGCTAAGGGCTATACCGGATATCTCGTGCCGCAGGATACACCTTGGGGAGAGGGCTATGCGATCGTCAAGGATCCCGACGGCAATCTCATTAGTTTGGTCGCTTAAGAGAAGAGAACCTTGAAACCGCAGCAGTCTTGAACATGATCGGCTATGAAGACCAGAAGCCATCCTGCTCGGACGGGCACCCTTCCGGGTGCCCTTTTACAATTTACGCGAGTTTGTAATACTGGATTTGGGTAAAGGCCAGAACCCCATGTACAGCCTAACTCCAATTTAGATCAGACGCCCTTCGGGAAATCCGTCGACAAGGTGAGATCATTCTGTGACTCCATGTGGACGCTTCCGTAGCCAGGGCAGCTCGGTCTGCCACGCCAACAGCGTCCGCAAGGACGAGGCCGAGAAGCATCTTTTAAGCATAGCCCCTCCGCTATTGGCTCAGTGGTAGGGGCTTTTCCTTTGTCCGGAAAAGCCTTCAGTTCCTTGCAAGTACAACTCTGCAATCAATAGGCTACGAATAACTTTGACGAACTGAAGGAATGTTCAAATCCCCATTTTTACTGTTTCTAGACAAACAAATGGTTGCCTTACGTTTCAAATACAGGATTTTATTCTTACCAATATTTACAGAACCAATCCACTTTTCTTCGATAAGTCCCTTTAATATCGTATGTTTCAGCGTGTTTTTATTGAATAGATCACTGAATACCTCCATGAAGTGACGTTGCGAGATATATCCCTTGAATATTCCTTTTATCCGCTCAAGGACAGGTCTATATTTAATCTGAAGTCTAAGTAACTATGGGGATCTATCAGATCCGTTCTTATAGTAATCTCATTATGCGACATAGGAATGCACCTCCATACTTTGACGCTTCAATTAACGATGACTTTGTGCTTACTTATGATACGGTTCCCCGCGTTTTTTCACCATGTTATAAACTGATAGATGTCCCTTATTATTCCAGATGGGGGCAGATTGATGATTGGGCAGTTGTTATGCTGACTGCCCTTTTCTGCGTCTCTGGATATTCAGGTGTTATTAGTATGACGAGAGCGATATCGGTGCTGGCGTTACTTCGAACCTTGGCCGTTATCATCGAGACCAACTAATTGGAATCCATATCATGGCTGTTGGTAACCCTTACCTTGGTCCAGGTGGTGCGCCGTTAACACCGGCGGAACAAGCGTATGTAACCAAAGTAGAACGCTGGGAACAGGAAGAACGAGCATATGACCATCAGCAATCCACCCGACCTCAGACATTGGCGTACGGTTTGAACGATTCGCCAGTTGGGTTGGCAGGCTGGATTATTGAAAAAATGCGGGAGTGGAGTGACTGTTCAGGAAACATTGAACGCCGCTTTAGCAAGGACGAGTTGTTGAACAATCTTATGATTTACTGGGGAACGGAGACGATTAACTCCTCCATGCGACTTTATTATGATCATAAGCATTTTGGAAAGCATGACCCGGCAGATCATCTAATTGAAGTACCTACAGGGGTTACTTTAACAGTTGAACCAGTCAATAAAGCGCCTAGAGAGTGGGCTGAGCGCACCTATACAAATATCCAGCGGTGGACTGAACTGCCTCAAGGTGGACACTTTGCTGCATTCGAAGAGCCTGAGTTGTTAGCCGAGGAGATTCGTGCTTTCTTTCGGAGAACCGTATTATAAAGGATAGCTAGATCACTACGCTAACGGGTTCGTTAGTTCAACAAAAAAGAGGCGAACAAAGACCTTATTTTATAGTTTTTGTTCGCCGAGGATGCTCGCTCCAACCGTGTCCTCGTTGATCCAGAGCAATCACTCGCCAAAATCAAGGTAAGAAAGCCGAAGATTATCCGAGTGGAAGAATTCCCTTGTTGCCGAGCCGATATAACCAACATTCGACATCTTCATTCACTCCTTTTTGTTCGATTCCAATTGCTCCTTAACCCCATCTTAATCGTTAATGGTTACAGCTTTTGTCATTGTTGTGAAACGAAACGATTTTCAGTTTCCGAGAGAGAAATGCCGGATCAACTGCTTTCGTTGTTGGTGTCCATACCAACCGGCCAACGCGGCGGCTATCGCCATAAAGATCGCGCTGGACGCAACGCTGAATTGCAAACCGTACCTTCCAACCACAACGGCTCCAACGATGGGATCCCTAATCTGCCCAGAGGCACAAAGGGCAGTGCAGAACATGAGCATGTGAGCAAGGTCATCTTTCCACGGATTGGCAGAATCCGCGCGACCGAGGACATTCTCGCTTGCGCCGCGCTTCAATCCAAGACATCTGTATAACGGGAGCGACAAAAAAACAAATAAAAAGAGGGCTGCGACAGGCTACTTGCTCCTACTCTGTCACAGCCCTCTAACCCGTGTTTGATTTTGCTTACTTTAATATTCTCCTTTAATTACGAAAAACGAGCCCCGAATCGTTCCCGCTAGTTTAGACTTCTGCCTAGCAAACTTAAACTTCTCTTCTAACTCCTGTGGTACCTCCATCCCCTCAGAAAGCTTAAAGCCAACGGCCCGCTTCTTAGGGTCATCCACCGTATACATGACATTGACCGCAAGACCATCCTCATAAAAAACGTAGGTAAATTGGATATTTTCCACTTGAAAACGCGATGTTTCTAAAGGTTTGGCCGCAAACTCAATATCACGTTCTTCTTTCAAAATTCGGTTCACGTAATCAAGGCTCTCCTGACTTTCGCTAGCTGGAACAACTGTAAATTCATGCTTGTATTTGTTCATAAAGTAACGAGCTTCATTCGCACGTAAACCAGCAAGCGCTTCTACTACAGGTGAGGACTCTAAACCAACCGTGGACACATCTTTAAAATCAACGGTATAGGACATTTCCATCCCTCTTTTCTCTCTTTATTTCCAAGCAACAGGAATTCACATTTCACCAAAAACCAAGCCATTCTTCAAGTTATTTCTTTTGGAGATACAAATTTTGGTCAAATCTAGAATTGCGCATATAGTCAACTTCAATTTCCTCTTATCTACCATATATTATGCCAAAAATAATTCAAGGTAATCGTTCACGTTTTGGATAACCTTTATCTTCATTCTCTGCTTTACCACTACTTGTGGTAAGGTCCAGCGTATCATCTATACAGTGAAATTCAAGGGCTCCCAAAGGGGTGCCCTTCTTTAAGCTAAGGAATACGACTATTGCGGCAGTCTAAGCGACTACCTGTTCAAGCTTGCCACACCAATTACTCCAGCCATACTTCGCTCCGTTGAGTGCCTGATCACTTGAGATTCCAGTTTGTTCGAGATGAAGGTTAACCTTTCCTTCCCCTAAATCTTGCAGCGTCCAGGTAATCGTGTGCTTCTCTCCTCCGCTGACCCACGTATAAGACACCCGGTTTGGTGCGTCCACGATAAGTACTTCACCCTCGATAATTCCATTCCACCATTCGGTCGGCTGGGTTCGAAACTGAAAACGGTGTCCTACGACAGGCTTAAAATCGTTTTCCATCGCCTCACCGGTATGGATGTTGGCCACCCATTTAGCAAGCTTGCTTGAATCGGTCAAAGCGGACCAAAGCTTCTCGATGGATGTCGTGTACTCAAAATCCAGGGATAATGTTAAACTCATTCGTCTTCCTCCTCTAATAGTTGGTTCAAGCGTAATAAATTTGAACTCCAGAACTTGCTGTAGAAGGCCACCCAATCTTGAATTTCTCTGAGTGGAGCGGCGTTTAGCCTAAATAGTGTTTCTCTGCCGACTTTACGGTCAAGTACCAGTCCGGCCTCTCTAAGTATGGTCAAATGCTTGGATACGGCTGTACGACCCATTTGAAACTGTGCCGTTAATTCATGTAACGGTATCTCCTTCGCCTCTGATAATAGACGAATGAGTCGGCGCCTAGTTGGATCTGCAATCGCGTCAAACACATCCCTCAACTGGTCGTTCTCTCTCACAACACCCTCTCCTAAGCAATTATCTGTTTTACCCAATTGGACACCATTTGGTGTCACTTTAATTCTAGGACACTATTTGGTGTCGTGTCAACAACGTTTTGAATTCCGCATGAAAACGGTGGGATTTTTAAATTTAGTGCTCATAACAACCAATGGCAATACCCGTCGGATACAATCGGCTGGTTTGAGACTCAGCGTATGTCCTACCAAAAAAATCTCGGCCTGTGCCCTGTACTTCCATTAAGGGAGGTTCAGATTCACAAACCAAGACATTTTCATTCGTGATGATGGCCGTTAGGCCATGTTCGTTTGGAACAGGCCTTCTGTATGGAAGGGGAGTACCAGCATACGTAAAGCAAATAGTTCGAAGCCTATGTGCTCGGTACCACCTGAATGACTTCTTCGTGACCCGGATCGGATATCTTCAGCTGTTGATATACATGTTCCTTACAAGATTCGCTCTACTTGTGTTACGGTTCACCGAGCTGTCTTTAACGGCAAGTATTAACACTTTGTTTGAAAATTTGCTTCTCCTTCCAAGGTTGCATGCAGGAATTTTTTCGACTTTCTCAACCGCTTCTGGATATCTTCATTTTCTTTGATTTTTTGCTCAACTACTTTTTCTCTACCTTGTATGATAATTTAAGTTGTTGATTTACTACGTTCATAGAATCTCAATGTTAATATTGGCAGACCCGTTAATTTTGAAACATCATTTATTTTCATCATATGGTCTCTCTTTATCGATTTGCTATAAACCTCGGTTCATAGTGCATAATGCGAATATGATAATGAACGACATATACAATGTCAAAAAAATCTTATGTTATCAAAATGAGAGATTCTATGTTTAACCATATTGTAATTAACGATTTCGCCAGTATAGTCAAGGGACGACGTTCTGTTCGTAATTATGATGAGACCATTAAAATATCGAAAGAAGAGATAAGCGAAATCATTTCGGAAGCCAGTTTGGCTCCGTCCTCTGCAAATATGCAGCCTTGGCGTGTAGTTGTGGTGGATACTCCGGAAGGAAAAGAGAAACTAAGACCTCTTGTGCGTTTCAATACATTACAAAACGATACTTCATCCGCCATGTTATTAATCATTTTTGGTGATACCCAAAGCTATTTATATGTTAAAGAAATTTACAATATAGCCGTTGAACAAGGAAAAATGCCAGCCAAAGTACGAGATAGTCAACTCGAAACCATTCTATCGATGTATCCAACTCTACCAAAAGAAATAAAAGTTGAAGTTGCAAAGGTCGATAGCAGTATCTTTACAATGCAGTTAATGTTAGTAGCTCATGCACATGGGTATGATACGAATCCAACAGGAAGCAATAGTTTAATAAAAGCAGCGGCAGCCTAGGGCTTTATGTCCATGGCTGCCGCATTTTAATAAGCTGCCTCCGGAAGAATACCGGAAGCAGCTTATAGCCTAGGGTCTTTTTTCAGTGTCTATAAAATGGGGTCTTGACCAAACCGGATAAGCAGTTGTTACATTCTACTTCTCCTGCTCCTTTATCACTTGCTCAATCCCCAACAGAATCAGCCTCAAGCCAAACTCAAACGCCCTGTCGGTCCCCATCAGCTCGAACAGCCCGTTCGTGAACATTCTCCGGAACAGTCCCGCTTCCGTCTCGCTCATGGAGTCCAGCAGGCGAATCATCTCCTCACCCGGAAGCGCCTCTGCTCCCTGGTCCTTAAGGACAGCGGAAACATTACGCTCATGTTGGTAATCGTCCAGAACGAAGTAGAAGACATAGTTCACAAGCGTAGTAACCACTTGCATTTTCTGCTCTTGCTCAAGCGGCGTCGATTCCACACAGAGCAGCATACGGTTGGTGAACCGGATGATATCCGGTTCGTGGGGCAGCGTCATCATCATGAGCTGCGTGGAGCAGGGATATCGGCTGAGCACACTCCGTACCGTTACCGCAAGCCCCGTCAGCTGCTCCTTCCAGTCCCCCTCGGAGTGGAACTCCTCCAGAATCATTTTCGATACCTGGTTGGCCAGACGCTGATAGAGATTCTGCTTGCTCTTGAAGTACCAATACAAAGAGGGAGCCTGAATCCCCAGCCGGTCGGCCAATCGTCTCATGCTGAATTTCTCGATACCCTCCTCTCCAAGAAGCTCCCACGAGGTTCCCAAAATCTTTTCCTCCGAAATCTGAGGCTGCTGTTTCTTCATCGGTATCCGCCCTTTTATCTAACAGTGTAAGTTTATGCTTTACAGGTTCATAGGTTCATGATATCATCTAACACTGTAAGGCACAACCTAACACCGTTAGAGTAGAGGCCAAAAATATAATGAAGAAAGTAGTGACCCGCATGGATGCAGAAAACCTCAATTACTTTGAAAAAGCACCGGTCACAAAAGCCGTAGCTCACTTCGCTGTACCGATGATGCTAGGCACGTCAATAAGTGTCATCTATTCCATCTTGAATGCCTATTTCCTTGGTACACTGGGCAATACGGCTATGTTAACCGCACTCGCACTAACCTTACCGTTATTCGCGATCATTATGGCGCTAGGCAACTTGATTGGCATGGGTAGCGGTACATTCATCTCCCGTTTGCTGGGAGAGAAAAAATATGATGATGTAAAGCATGTGTCTTCATTCGCCTTTTACAGCAGTTTAGTTCTCGGTCTTATCGTGATGGCCGTCGGCCTCCCGTTGATCGATCCAATCGTTCATGGCCTGGGGGCAACGCCTGACTCCTTCGGATTCACGAAGGAATATGTCACGATTATGCTTATGGGTTCACCATTCGTCGTATTATTCTTCACGCTGGAGAATATCGTGCGCTCGGAGGGTGCAGCCATCACGTCGATGATCGGTATGATTCTCAGTGTTGTCGTGAATATTATTCTCGATGCACTAGTTATCTTCGTCTTCCATTGGGGCGTGATCGGGGTTGCGTCGGCTACGGTCCTTTCTAACTTGGTCGCAAGCATATTCTTTGCCTTCCATATGAGATATAAGAGCAAATCCTTAACCGTCTCCGTAAAATGGTTCAAGGCAACCAAGGACATTCTGAGCAATGTATTCAAAATCGGAGTTCCCGTCTTTATTATGAGTATCTTCTTGGGTGCAATGTCACTCATCTTTAACCGTTTTCTGATCGAATATGGGAATCAGGCCGTAGCGGCTTACGGAATATCATCACGTTTATTGCAATTTCCTGAATTTATTCTGATGGGCTTATGCGAGGGAGTCGTGCCGTTGATTGCCTTCTCTTTTACAGCGAATAAGTTACGTATGAAGCAAACCATTGGATTCACGATCAAAGCGATTGTGGCGTTAGCCATCGTGTTCGGCGTCATCGTCTATCTGGTTTCCGACCACTTAATTGGTTTATTTACGAATGACACGCAATTAATCGAAATGGGTAGCTACATTCTACATGTGACGTTCTTATCCTTGTTCATTACAGGAATGACCACATTGTTTACGGGGATCTTCCAAGCAACAGCGCAAGGAACCGCCGCGTTTATTATGTCTGTTATTCAAGGAATTACTCTGATTCCTGTGTTGTTTATCGCCAATCATATGAACGGCTTCCACGGGGTGGTCTGGTCGCTCGTCATTGCAGATACCGTCGCCTTTCTTGTTGGAGCCATCATGTTGTATGTTCTGCGGAACAAATTGCAGCCGGAATTGGATAGTTTAGTGCAGTAGAAAACAGGTACCACACAAGAAGGCAGGATAAGGGCACTCCCCGATATCGAGCACCTTCTGCGGCTCTGACTCTGTACCTTCTATCCTCATCTCGGAACCTACACTCACCCCATTGATGCTGAGCATCGTGATGACGATACCGATAATCACAATCCAACTGGAAATGAAATACCATGGTTTATCATAAGCTCTTTTTCCTAATTTCTATAAAAAGTAGATATTTTAGTATTAATCCTCCCTTGGGTAAAAAAAGATAACCTCCAATAAAAATTTGAAGCGGATTAGCCGACGGAAGAGGATAATTTGGCATTAAACAGATTTTCCAGTTGGTCCCAGTTGGGGGTAAGGACGCTTGTTTGCTCCTTCCAATGGTGAAACACGCTGCTTAAAGCAACTATTTCGCCTACAGATCCGTCAACCAGCCGGCTCATCGGCAAGAGATGATAAATTTTCATAAACAAGCGCATCAGCGTCGGTCGTTTATGGATAAACAAGGCTTGCTGGGCTGTTGTTAGCGGATAACCGAGGGCTTCCAACACTTGCGATCCTTCGTCCATAGCCGCGATCATTTGCAGCAGCAGCTTGTCGTCCCCGGCAATTTTTTTCATTTGACGCTCATGGATTACCGTTACAAGGTTCATTACCACGACGGGTACAATATGGTTCTTCAGCCAAGCGCCAATCTGCCCGTGATAGACAAGCTTGTACTTCGTTTTCGCAAACGTTTGATGGAGCTCAGCCCCATTTGGGGGGATTTTCCTAATAACTACACTTTCACCAAAACTTTTTTTCATAGTTTAAATCCTAGCCTCTACAAAATCTCTATAAAATGCAGACCGTGCCCTCTCCGAATCTTCCTCTTCCATTTCTTCTGCACGAATAAGCCTCCTATTTACCGTCTGGTGCAAGCTAGCCGCATGAAAACCCCAGTCAATTTTGACAAATAAAGCGAGAGAGTGGTAGATTCTATTTATACTATTTCTTTAATTTGGGTGGCCTATGAGAAAAAAATTACAAATTTACATATCGTCTACTTACTATGATCTTATTGAGGAAAGACATACCGCTGTTGAAGCCGTACTTCAAGCCGGTCATATCCCTGCTGGAATCGAGCAATCTTTCAAGGAAAGTCCAATGAAAATTAGGAAGAGATGGATCGACGAGTCCGATGTATATATCCTGATTCTCGGAGGATTCTATGGTTTAACGCTTCCTGATGAATCCAAGAGCTATACGCATTGGGAGTATGAGTATGCCGGAGAAGCGGGCAAACCTAGATTTGCTTTTGTTGTCACAGATGAAGCATTAAGACAAAAGCCATACGACTTCGCAGCAATTGAATACTATCAGAAGTTTCAAGAGTTTAAGCAATCGGTCATGGAACAAATCCCTATCTATTATGTTGAAGATGTACGGCACATTAAAATGGTACTTCGTGATCAATTGCCGGAGTATGCAGCAAGAGACGATTTGTATGGTTGGGTTTCCGGCAAGGATGTCCCGGACGTTCAAAAGCTGTTGGAAGAGAATGCAAGATTAAAGGCAGAGCTGGAGAAAAAGAAATGAAAGATGGCTGGCACAACCAGCCCCTTTCTCCCGTCTTCCTTTAATATTCTCCTTTAATGACAAAAACAAACCCCGAACGGTAACGGCAAGCTCTCAGAAGAATTCGTCAATCTATATCCTGCCGAGTTGAATCTCCTTCCACTTCTCCTTCAAAGCTTTCAAATCTTCTACGAAGAACCTAAGTAGATTGGGTCGTCTTCTTACTGCAAGCGGGTGATAGGTGAAGCTGATGGGTGTACCCTGTAACTCATACCAGCTGCCTCGTAATTCCTTGACACTGGCACTCTCCTTATCTGTGAATATTGCTTCCGCTACGACATTGCCAAATCCAAATAATACAAGCGGCTGCTTCTGAAAGAGCTGTTGCTGTAGATGAGGGAGACACGCCGCTCTAGCCTCGGGTTTATTGTAGACACGCATCGGTCGGCATTTTAGCAAATAGGTGACATAAACATCGTTTACATCTATCCCCGCCTCTCTCATGCCGAATTGGAGTGTTTCTCGGGTACCGCATAGAAACGAATTTCCTTCCCGATCCTCCCGGGCTCCGGGATTATCCAGAATCATCATAAGCGGGGCCTTCGGATTTCCTTCACCCCAGATGACACGATCCGCTGCTTGGATAGTTCGCAAATTTCACAATGCTCTATACCATTGGGCGCTGGTTCTTCAGGTAAGATTACATAGAGATGATCCATTTCCTCGTCGTGCAGCTCCTTCCTTTCACACACAATGAATCTATTATGTCCACCTAAAGCAAAAACTTGCCTTTATTTATGATAAGGTTCAGCTTAACGGATCCATCGGCGAAATTGCTAAAGGAGCTGCCGCCGTCAGCTCCTTGTTTTAATTCAATCTGGTGTGCGTATTGTCATTTTCTGACCTGTTTACCCACTGGAATACTCTGAGCAAAACGAAACACATTATGAGGATCGTACTTACGTTTCACCTGCTTCAATCTGCCAAAGTTCACGCCATAATACGCCTTGGGCCAGTTCTTAATCTGCAGATCGGGAAAATTCACATAATCCCCTTTAACAAAGGGACGCAACGCTCTGCGGAACCTTTCCACCCACTGAATATTCCGCTCCTGCTTCCTGTTGTTTCTCCAGCGGGCTGACAGTTCGTAGATTGTCTCAGCCTTCCGATGAGGATAGGCCGTTGCAGTAGGCGATACTCGACTCACCGCGCTTCCTGCACCACCTAAGCTCTGACTCCACACGCTAGAATGCCTGTTGGGTGCTTTGGATAAAAAGTCACGTATAATTCGTACTCCTTCAGGCGGCAAAGGTTGGAACCCGTAGGCCCCGGTTATTTTAAACTTCGGTTCCAAATTCAGGTCCGATTCGGCAAAAAATTTGGTTGCTTCAATAAAAGGTACTGTCTTCACCATCACCTTCACCGGAGTGCCTGCTCGCAAGAGCGGTCTAATCAATCGACGCAGCTCCTCTGCACCGCCAAGCAATTGCCCGGTAGATACAATGGTTCCCACCTGCTTGGCAGCCACCTCAATGGTTGAGGTTAAGCGGTTCGTGACAGACGGGGCCCAGCGCTGCCAAGCCGGTAACACCTTCTCAAGATCACTCCATTTCCACGTAATACTGTATATAGAAACCGATAAAATTGGTCTAACCCGAAATGTATATTCTGTAGCAACACCAAAGTTCCCTCCCCCTCCGCCTCGTGATGCCCACAACAGATCGGAATGATTCTTTCTGTTTGCCACAATCGTCTTTGCCCCATACCGCCCCGAAGCTACGACCATCTTCACTTGTTTCAAGTTATCGCACGTAAGTCCATATTTGCGGGAAAGAAGTCCAATGCCTCCTCCCAGGGTAAGCCCAGCTACGCCTACGTCGGGCGCAGTCCCCGCCGGAATTGCCACGCGCTTATTCCACAGCTTTTTGTACACACGGGCAAGTGGATTTCCCGTTTGGACAATGGCCACTCCATTTTTTTGATCAACCTTAACCTTATTCATCTCGCTCACATCGATAATAATACCGCCATTTACAGCTGAGAAGCCTTCATAGCTATGCCGTCCGCTGCGCACTCGTAGCCGTATGCCCCTCTCACGAGCCCATTTGACTGCGTTGATCACATCCTGAGTTCGTTGGCAAAAAACAATGACCCTTGGAAATTTGGAAAAGCGCCTATTGAACTCCATTCTGGCCGTATTGTATGACGGATTGCCCGGAATTACGATCCTTCCGGTTAATCGTGTACTTTTCTTTATCAACTTTTGTGCCATCTACTTTACACCATCCCTGCTTATGACATAAGCCTTCCTCATCAGCTTATTTCTATGTAGGGACACCTGTCCTAGTAACGGCAAACGCCCAGTTTGAATCGTAAAATAGTTCAAACCACTATGAACTAAGACATGGTCATTTATCTGAAAAAAAACAAAAAACCTCTAAAACTCATCGCATCCATTCACTTTATCAGGGGTAAAAAAATCTCATCCACAATTTCTACAATTGTGTCCTGTGACACAGGTTCATAGGTCATTAACACCTCATGTCTAACAAGATCGGCAGGTAGCCGTGTAATTCGTGGAGTAATTTTCTCTTGCCTAATTTCTCCTCGTTCTACTGCCCGATTCAGAACGATTGGCATGGCATTGGTTCTTCGGAAACCGATCAATTCGGATAAAGGTATACCTGTTAGAACAGACATTAATCCATGAATCGTTTCTTGTCCAATTTGACGGAGCATTTCATTCAATCGATTCAGTACGATGATGACATCGCTTCGCAGTTCCCCAGTGTCAGGTATCTCATCTGATAATGGTGGTAAATTTCTCCGAATCGCTTCCAAGACAAGCTCCTCGCGATTAGGCCAACGCCGATAAATGACGGGCTTACTTGTTTGAGCACGGGCAGCAACCCCTTCTATCGTAAGGCTTTGAAAACCAACCTCCATCAGCTCATCCCATGCTGCTTGTATAATGGCGGCTTCTAATTCTGCTCCTCTTCTTCTTGTCGTAAACTCTCCCTCATTTTCCTTATTCATATGAAAACACCTCCAATAAAACACGTTGCGTTTCTTATGAGTTTATTATATCATGGATTCAAATAAGAAACCTATAGTATCTAATCATAAAAAGGGGTGAAAATGCATGGGGAAACAAATGGAACAAACAGCTAACAAAAAAATAGATCCAGCCGTTATGAAAATGGCATGGATTCTGTTGATTGGACTTCTTGCTCCTTTATTCGATACTACCATTATGAATGTCGCAATCGATACCCTTGGAAATGCTTTACACGCATCCGTTTCAACGATTCAGTGGGTAATGACGAGTTATTTAATTGCCATTGGAATTGTTATTCCTATTTCTGGATGGGCATTTGATCGTTATGGCGGTAAAAACATGTGGATATTGGCTTTGAGTTTATTTTTAACGGGTTCTGTTTTATCAAGTTTGTCATGGAATGTAGGAAGTCTCATCGCCTTTCGAGTGATTCAAGGAATGGGCGGTGGCTTGATGATGCCCATCATGCAGACCATGGTTGTGCGGGCAACTGGCGGGGAGAAATTAGGTAAATTAATGGCCATTGTTGGTTTACCTATACTGATCGGTCCAATCCTCGGCCCCATATTAGGTGGGGTTATTATTACGTATCTTAACTGGCGTTGGATTTTTTATGTCAATATTCCTATCTGTTTCATCGCATCAATCCTAGCCGTATGGGGTTTACCAAAAGATGATGCCACAAATCAATCTCAAAAATTGGATACGCTTGGATTATCCTTGTTATCCCCTAGTATCGTGTTGATTATTTATGGGCTTACCAAAGTCAGCTCAGAGCATGGTTTTTTTCAAAGTTCAGTCATCATCCCTATTGTCATTGGACTTTTATTCCTGATGGCCTTCTGCCTTTATGTATTAAGAAAATCCCACAATCCAGTAATAGATATACGTATATTTAAAAGCATGCCTTTTACCGCATCTTCTTGCCTTTTGTTTTTATCAGGTCTATCTTCTTATGGTGGCATGTTATTATTACCTCTCTATTATCAACAAGTTCGCGGAGAGAGTGTTCTCGTTTCAGGGTTACTCTTGATTCCTCAAGGTGTAGGGATGTTAATGACGCGTTCATTAGCAGGAAAACTTACAGATACAATCGGCTCTCGATGGATCGTGCTCTGCGGTACCCTTCTAACAATACTCGGAACCCTCCCCTTTGCCTTTTGCGTGACCAATACCAGCGAACTTCTGCTTGCCATCGCCCTGGTTGTCCGTGGCGGAGGACTTGGAGGCGTTATGCTCCCCATCATGGCAACAGCTTATGAAGGATTAAGGAAAGAACAGGTCCCGCATGCCAGCAGTGCCACTCGAATTCTACAGCAAATCGGTGGAGCCTTTGGTGCTTCAGTTCTTGCAGTCATCTTACAAAATCAAATGACCTCTCTATCTGTTAACAATATAACGACGCTGAACACTGCTTTTAAGCATACATTTATGTGGACAGTCGGTTTCACTTTAATTTCACTCATTTTTATATCCTTCTTGCCTAATAAAAAATCTAGTAAGAGTTAAGTCCATTACCTTCTCTTTTAAAAAGGGGTCAACCAACTTTCGGGTGACCTCTTTTTTAGGACTTCATATTGCCTGTGCAAAGATCATTCACGAACGCCGACTCCCTTCAAGCTGTTTTTCTACCCACTTTAGGCAAAGAAATTTGCATCACTTATGATAAGGTTCAGCTTAACGGAGCTATCGGCGAAAAATTCGCTTAAGTGTGAAGCGCGGCGGCATTGCCGGCCGCTTCGATAGGTTTAATGGCTCTCAGGATAAACCCGAGCGTTCGCTCATATTCGTCCCGATCAAAACTTTGCCCATCCGAAGATCGGCCTCAACATCTTGCGAATCCAATAAGCGATGATCGTCCCTGCGGTCCATGAACTGCGAATCTGCAAGTACTCCAAGTATTGATCGTTGATGATATAAGTCCGAGTGGAGGTAGGGTTCTTCAGCCCGAATTTTCCCCACATCGCCGGATCATTCGAACCCTCGAGCTTTTCGAGCATATTTGCCGACTCTCTATTTATTTTATCCGGAATTTCCTCGTACGCTTGGATGATTTGCTCATGAAATTCGTCGATCGGATTGCGGTTAACAAGGCTCGTCAAATGGATGCTTTCGCGAATGTAAGAAACGTATGCTAGATGGTCAGCCCAGAACTTGTCGATATAATAAAGCCGTACCCGCTGCTCCGAAGGGCTCATCGGCGTCTTGCCTTTCAAAATTCCGAGCCGCTCCTCATACAGAATTCGCCGTTGTTCCTCCACCATATCCGAATAACGGTTCAGTTCCTGGCGGATATGGAAGTTTTGGCCCATAATAACGCGTTGAATATGGGCGATTTTGCCGCGGAGCACCGACTCCTCTAGCGCTTCTTCCTGCCTGAGATCGCGATAGACGGGCGGAATCACTTTATCGATGCCGAACCGAAGCATCAACTCGTCCTCCAAGCTTACGAAAAATACGGAAGCTCCCGGGTCGCCTTGGCGGCCAGAACGCCCGCCCAGTTGGTCGTCGATCCGCACGCTTTCGTGCACATGCGTACCAATCACGTACAACCCACCCAGCTTGGCGACAACTTCTGCTTGCGTGGGGTTGCCGCCACCGAGCCGAATGTCGACGCCGCGTCCCGCCATATTCGTAGACACCGTCACGGCGCCGATTTCTCCCGCTTTGGCGATGATCTCGGCTTCTTTTGCGTCGTTTTTCGCATTCAGAACATGGCAAAGTACGTCGGCAGCCGCTAGCGCCTTCGCCAGCATGTCAGACTCCTCGACGCTTGACGTACCAATGAGAATCGGACGTCCCGTTGCATGGACGGACGAGATTTCTTGTACAAGCGCCTTAAGCTTGGCTACTTTATGGGTATAAATCCGGTGCGGATGGTCGATCCGTATGTTTGGCCGGTTCGGCGGAATTTGCACGACCTGCAGCCCATAAATATCTTCGAATTCCATTGCGGAAGCGTGTGCGGTAGCCGTCATTCCGCAAATCTTCGGATATAGGCTAAGGAAGTGTTGAAGGGTGATCGTACCGAGAATTTTCCCGCCGACGTTCGACTGCAGCCCTTCTTTAGCCGCAAGCGCGGCTTGTAGCCCGTCCGGCAAATGCCTGTTTTCTGCCACGCGGCCGGTATATTCGTCGATCAGCTCGATTTTACCGTCCCGGACGATGTAATCGACGTCTTTTTTCAATAACGATTCCGCATGCAGCGCGCAATTTAACGACATTAACAAATGACTATTATGGCTTTCGTACAAATTGCCGCATCCCAGCAGCGATTCCGCTTTCGCAGAGCCCGCTTCATTCAAATAAACATTCCGCTGGAACTCGTCGAAGTCGTAATGCACATCTTGCTTAAGCTGCCTGGCCACTTCTGCAAAACGAATGCCGTTGCTCTCGGAAGAGCCCGGCTCGCCGGCGATGACCAGCGGCACCCGTGCTTCGTCGAGAAGCAGCGAATCCGCTTCGTCGACGATGACGTCATGGAAAGGACGATGTACGGTATCGGCTTCGTCCAGTGCGATCGTGTCGCGCAAATAATCGAATCCCGCCTCTTTGGCCGTAACATAGGTTATATCCGCGGCGTACGCTTCCCGTTTCTCGGACAAGCTCATGCCCGCTTGAACCGATTTTACCGTTAACCCGAGGAAACGATAGATCGGGCCCATCCACTCGGCATCTCGATTTGCCAAATAATCGTTAAAAGTCAGCACATGAACGCCTTCACCGGTCAGCGCATTTAGATAAGCAGGCATAACAGCAGAGAGCGTTTTTCCTTCACCGGTATGCTGCTCGATCAAAAATCCCTCATACAGAGCGATGCCAGCCATGATCTGGACATCGTAAGGCTGTAACCCGAGCTTTCTCTTCGCCGCCTCACAAACTAGCGCATAGGCATCGATAAGCAGCTCGTCCAAAGGCGCACCCGATTTTGCTTCCTTTTTCAGCCGGAGAGATTCCGCCTGCAACTGCTTTTCATCCCATGCTTCCAAATTCCGCTTCCTGACGAGCTCCACTTTGTCCCGATAGCCTTTCAGCTTAAGCCGGTTATCGCGGTCTTTCAATTCTCGCATCAACTTGACGGCTAAATTCATCGGAATTTGATCCCTCCTTCCTACTCGTCCTTTAACCGTCGTTGATACAAGACAACAGACACAATCGTTAATACAACCGTCCACGCCAAGATAATGAGGAGGGGTTTTAATAAATCTCCCGTCGTAAAGCCTGTATTGGGTATACCTAGCAAATGCACAAGTTGACTGCTTGGTGCGTAATCCAGCACTTTGAAGATCGGATAATCATCTACTAGAAACACTCCCCAAGGCGCCCCGGTAAATACGAATGTCACAGGAAGTATGGATAACGATGCATCCAGCAGCGTCCTGGAGAACAAGCCGCAGATCGTTCCGGCCGCGATGTATAGAATTATCGAAAGAATAACGGCCGCCGCAAAAGCCCATATATTGGCCGGCTTATATCCGAATATATACGTAGAAACGGCCAGAACGACAGCTGACATGACAAAGACCAGGCTGCTTTTACCGATTAAAACGTCCAGGGTCGTGGCCGGAGTCATCATTAATGATCTTAACGTGTTACGCTCCTTTTCTTCCGCAATCAAGCAGGCTTGTGCGAAACATGTCAGCAACACAAACGAAAGATTAAGAACGGTAGCGAAAGTTCCAGCCACGGATGCTAAGGGCAAAGACGAATCTATTCCTCGAATAAGAAGTGCGAGAACAATAGGAATAACCAACATAATAGAGACCGCATAATTGCGTGAAAACTCTTTGTAATCCTTCACAAATATCGCGCGCACACGTTTTAATGAGATACTCATAGTAACTCACTTCCTGTTATTTTAATGAAGATATCACCTAGACTTGGCTCTTTCGTTTCTAATCGATCAATTAACCCTCGTTTCATCCAATCGGCGATTTTATCGGCCGTCCCCTCATCGAGCGGGAGATCGTAGGTTTCCCCATTGATTAAGTCAACACAAACTACGTTTTCCCGATGCTGTTTTTTTAGTTCCTGGGGGGAGCCGATGGCTTGGATTTGCCCTTGATACAAAATCGCCACACGGTTACATAGCAATTCTGCCTCAGCCATATCATGCGTAGTTAAAAAAATCGTTGTCCCTTTCTCATTTAAATAGCGTAAGCCCTTATAAATATGTGCTGAGTTTACTGGATCTAAAGCCGAAGTAGGTTCATCCAAGAATAACAATTCCGGCTCATGGATCACCGCGCATGCCAACATGACACGCTGACGCATCCCTTTCGATAAGCGGTGGACTTTCTTTTTGCGCTCTCCGCTTAAGTTTACAAACTGCAGCACCTTATCGATCGAAGATTTAGGAAGATCATATAACTTACGATACAGCTCCAGATTTTCCTCAATCGTTAATCTCTCATATAGACCGCTGTTATCCGTCAAAATGCCAAAGCGCATCTTCTGCGCAGACTGATGCATCATCTCCGCCGGCTGGTTAAATACTCTTGCCTGTCCGCTTGTCGGATTTAATTGCGCCGTTAAAATCTTAATTAATGTCGTTTTTCCCGAACCACTCGGACCCAGAAAACCAAAAACTTCCCCTTTCGGAATGGAAAAGGACACGTCCGACAACGCATCCTTATTTCCAAACCGCTTTCGAATATGTTCTACTTGGATCACATCCATGAACACCACTTCCTTAGCGTTGATGCCTTAAGCATATAAAGATTGCTTGCTTCGAGCCATCAAAACCCACCGAAATGTAGCTATTGTCGCCTGAATGGTACCATGGAATGCTTGATTGGTTTGATATTGCCCCGGAAATTAAATGTTAAGAAGTGCTTTTAATTCATGCAATTTTGAACGGGATAACGGAACCACGGAATCTTTACCTGTATTTAATCGCAAGCTGTAGCTATTCTTCGTCCATGTAATAATCTCTCTTACTTTTTGCAAGTTAACGATGTAGGATCGATGACACCTAAAAAATCCGAAATTTATCAATCTCTGCTCGAGCTCGGTTAGCGTCAAAGCACAGACATAATTTTCTCCACCCACATGAACTAGGATCGAACCATCCATACTTTCTATGTAATCGACTTCAGGCGGATCAAATAAAATCGCTTTGTCATTTCTTTTCGTATAAATCTTCTGCAAGGTGATATTGGCCCGATCTTGTTCCGGCACTTCCTGCTTATCCTCTTCCGAGTCCCGAATATCCAGTGGACGAAATCCGAATTCGTTCAATCGATAAATGGCATCACAGGAAATCATGGCATCCTCTAAATTCGAAGTTAAAATTAAAATCTGCTTCTCTTTCAAAAGGTCATCTAAAATCCGTTTAAAATGACATCGATCTTCTTCTTCCAAGTAAAAATAGGGCTCCTCCAGTACAAGTGTAGGCTGATGCGCAAAAAAGACACGCAGCAATGTCACATACATCCTTTTCGATGAACTTAGATCCTTGATTTTTACCTTTCGTTCCTCCTTTAAAGAAAAATAATCCATTAACAGAGCGACACGCTCATTCCTCTCCGTTACTTTGATTAAAAAAGTGATCAGCTCTTCCACCGTTAAACGCATATACTCGTTTTGTTGAGCTCGAAATAAATAATATTGGGAATGATCCTCTAATTGATTCATTAAAAGCTGCTTTCGCTTCAAGTCCGTTATAATACCAATCGATTGGTTCGATGTCATATTTAATTCGATCTTCGGTAGAAACAATTTCCCATTATAATAGATTGGTTGAAATTGCATGCCGTCCTCCTGGTCAGTGCCCCTATAGGATATATAACAATTATAATGTAGGGATACTTTTTTTGTCAGTTTCTATTGAAAAATATAACGGCATGTCTTCTCTAAGCCATATCAGTATATTTTGACCATAGAATAGATATCAACGTTGAATAAAATCGCCTGCACACATATATTCAAACCCATGCCCCGCAAGGAAAGCCGCAAAAAAATTTGCCCCTACTTATGATACGGTTCACCTTAACGGGTCTATCGGCGAAAAGTACGAAAGGAGCTGCCGCGGCATGCTCCTTTGTTGATGTTCTTATGGATTTTTATTTTCATATCTGCACGACAGGCTGACGACTCGGTGCCGAGGCACTTCGAAAAGTCGGCTTTTTTATTGATCTACCTTGTAGAGCTGACCGGCACGTTATCATACTCCCCAAATCTCATCAAGAACAAGATCCCGCTATCAGTACCTTTTTGGCTTTGACATGCGTTCCATGATCAAAGCTACCCTGCGTCTGCTAAAAAATCGGATCATTTGAGCCATAAGGTAATTGTTACGGCCATCGATGATATAGCTGCGTCCCTGATCAATCCCGCGAATTCCTGCCTGTACAACCTTCTCCGGGGTCGAGAGCTTTTGACCCGCCCCCATTTCCTCACTGCCGACCGCATCGAAAAACCCCGTCTCGGTTGCACCTGGGCACAGTGCGAGCACGCGAACGCCTCGCCCGCGCGTTTCCGCCCATAGCGCCTCAGAGAAGGACAATACAAATGCTTTGGTAGCCCCGTAAACTGTAGAATAAGCACAAGGCATAAACGCGGCCATCGAAGCCACGTTAACGATGACTCCGTCCTCTCGCCTCAGCATATTAGGCAGCAACCGATGCGTAAGATCGACTAACGCAGCCGTGTTCAGCATAATCTCTTCCTGCTCGCGCTCCGGGTCTATTTCCTCGAAACGGCCATAAGTGCCAACGCCTGCGTTGTTGATGAGAATATCGACCGACAAGCCCAGTTCGGAAATTTGTTCGGCCAGTTGACGCGGGGCATTCGCTTTGGACAAATCACAAGCCAACGCATATGCCTTCACGCCATACTGGCGGTTTATTTCCCCAGCCATTGCATCCAGTTTGTCCTTGGAGCGCGCTGCCAGAACGACATGACAACCTCGTGCCGCCAGTTCTTTGGCATACGCTTTCCCGATTCCGGATGAAGCACCGGTGACTATAGCTAGCTTGTTTCTATATACATACTTGTTCAAAAGAAACACAACCTCCTATCGATAGCACTGCTCTGATGTAAATTATCTTAATAGTACCGTGGTAGGAGGGTGTTAGCCACAGCATGACTATTACTATTAACGGGAGTAATAGCATCGGTGCTCGTTATGGTTCTCTTTTGTGGCAACCGACAATTGGCATAGATTATAATGATCATGTACGAAGTGCTTTTGGTCCATTTGGTTAATAACGATATATATTCTTCCATATGAGTAATTAGAGGTGACCTACTTGAAAACAAATCGTTCCCCATCCACATTGGGTGAATTCATGAAATCGCGCAGGGAACGGTTGCAGCCTTCAGAGGCGGGAATCCAGCCACTGCCCGGACGAAGACGCACTCCTGGGCTTCGAAGAGAAGAAGTCTCTTATCTTGCCCATATAAGCGTGACTTACTATACCTGGCTGGAGCAAGGTAAGGAGGTGAATCCTTCGCCGGAAGTGCTGTTAAGTATCAGCAAAGCGCTTCAGCTTGACGAAGATGAGCAGAAGCATCTGTTCGATCTGGCCAATGTAGACGCGACGAGCGTCGTCACAGTGCCGAATAGCGGAGGGCCGGATGCGGAAGTTTTACAGAAGATCGTAGATCAACTGCATTATCCTTCTTTTATCACGGACGAAGGCACGGATGTTATCGCCTGGAATCGAGCGGCAGAACTGATCGTAGCCGATTTCGGCAGTCTGCCGGATAACGAACGGAATATGATGAACATTATGTTTTTAAAGCCGGATTACCGCAACAGACTGGTGAATTGGGAAGGCTTTGCCCGTTACTCCGTAGCGGTTCTGCGGTCAAGCTTTGACCTTTACAAGGACAACCCGTTGTATATGGAAAGGTTCGAACGCTTGAGACGGGAAAGCGAGGAATTCGTGCATTTCTGGGAGCTATATGAGATTAAGCAAAAGCGCGTAGCTACCGCTTTATTTCGTCTTCCTGACGCACAGGAGATGGAGTTCGCACTCCATTCTGCGGCTGTCATTGATAACGATCCGGGACTGCACTGGTGTTTCTTCGTTCCGGTACCCGGTTCTGGCACGGAGGAGAGATTATTCCGTTTACTGGAGCAGGATAGGCAGCTCCATAGACGGTTACTCCCGTTAATAGAATAAACGTTATGTGGCTTCCACGGCAACTGATATGCTCCTCTACCTGTTTATTTAAAGGGGAGCATATTAAAACTTGCCGTTACTTATGATACGGTTCACCATATCACTTGTGAGACGAAAAATAAGCCTTCTGATTCAGAACGCTTTAACAATATCTGGATTCTTTCCATTCGCTGGACCTTCCACATGCCTAACGACCAAATCAATCCTTTTCGATCTTCTCTACTATGGGGCTAGTTCTCAATGCTTTGATGTCTTTAAAAGGAGGCGATCCAAAAAGCCTGCGATATTCCATGCTAAATTGTGATACATTTTCATAACCGACTTCCATAGCGGCTGCAGTTATATTAAATGCGCCACTCAGTATAAGACGTCTTGCTTCCTGAAGGCGAAGCTGCTTTTGATATTGTACAGGTCCCAAAGTTGTAACGGCTTTGAACTTATGATGTAGACCAGAAACGCTCATATTTGTTAATTTTGCCAGTTCCTTTATGGTAAAAGGCTTAGAATAATTCTCTTTGATCCATGCAACGGCTTTGCCAATCCCATCTTCTTGCCGATCGATCATGAATTGTTGAAAAAAAATGTGACCGGCATCCCCCGAGAGCAAATGAAAGATCATCTCGCGTTTCATAAGTGATGACAAAAAACCGACTTCATTCGGGTTCTCAACTAGCTTGAGCAAACGAAATAATGATTCCACCAAACCTTCGTCGGCTTTCCCGATATATGCTCCAGTCTTCAACTTTTTGTCCCTTGGGCCGAATTGAATACCCGCCTCCATAACCACAGAAGCGATATCTTCCATCGTAAAATCAACGCGCAGACCGATATAGGGCGACTGCTTTGTAGCCCCAATAATTTCAGCAGATGCCGGAATATCGATAACAGATACCAAGTAATCTCCTGCACGATAATCAATGACCTCTTGACCAAGATGAAGTTTCTTGGCACCCTCTAGAATCAGACAAATCGATGGAGTCAAAACACCAGAGATTTCCGAGGTCTGTCGACTATACCGCATTGTCGTTAAAAACGGAATCATCGTCTGGGTACGACCCTCGTCAATGGTGATCCGTTTCGCAATTTCCAACATTTGATTCAAATATGTTTTTGATTGGGTGCTTTCCGTATATAACTGTCCGTAATTGATTTGTTGTTCTCCCACATCATTCACCAACTTTTACTTTGAAGAATCCTCAGAAGCTCGTTAACAACCATTCAGGTTCGCTTCGAAACCTTTCTTGTAATAATAACTTAATCCTGGTCAAGGGCAAAGGGCGCTTTTTATCATTTGCAGTTTTGAGCAAGTTTTAAGCAGAAACAAACTATTTCAATATATCAATTTAAGTCATAATGTCCTTGAGGTTAGAAAATCAAGAAAGAAGGGAATCACAATGTCGGAATCCTCATTGATCACAACCCCATTCCATTCCAAATCGACCGCAAGCGAGGTTGTTTCGGGGGTCAATCTTACTGGTCGCAGAGCTGTTGTAACTGGAGCTACATCCGGAATCGGCCTTGAATCGGCACGAGCTCTGGCTGAAGCAGGTGCCGAAGTCACATTGGCTGTTCGCGACATCAACACAGGAAAGCTCGCTGCCGAAGATATTGCTGTAACCACGGGTAATCCACTCGTTAAGGTGATGCCATTAAATCTTATCGATCGATCCTCCATAACCTCATTCGTTGCTTCATGGAGAGGACCGCTCCATATATTGATCAACAACGCCGGTATCATGGCAACGCCTGAGATGCGAACCCCTGAGGGATGGGAATTTCAGTTCGCTATCAATCATTTGGGACATTTCGCTCTTACCACCGGACTTCAAGATGCTCTAGCTGCTGCAGACGGCGCCCGTGTGGTCTCAGTTAGTTCCGCGGGGCATCTCCGCTCGCCGGTGGTGTTCGATGATATTCATTTTCTGCGTCGTCCCTACGACCCGTTTCTTGCCTACGGTCAATCCAAAACAGCTAATATATTGTTCGCTGTGGAAGCTTCAAAACGCTGGGCTAACGACGGGATCACCGCAAACGCTTTGATGCCTGGCGGTGTGCGCACCCCCGGAGTTGCCCGTATCCAAGTCACTCCCGAGGAAATCGCAAAGTTAAACGAGACTAGAACAGGCTATCCAGAAATCATCTGGAAGACCCCGGAGCAGGGAGCGGCTACTTCTGTACTATTGGCAACGTCCCCCTTGTTAAACGGTATCGGGGGGCGATATTTTGAGAATTGCAACGAGGTTGGACCCCAAGATTCAGGGAATCAGTCGGGTGTCGCCCCTTACGCAATTGATCCCGAAGCCGCCGTTAAATTATGGGAGCTTTCAACAGGGATGATTCATAGCTAGCTCATGATTTTAAGAATAATCACGTAGCACCAACCTGAATAGAGATCGGAGGAATCCCGCTCCCCGATCTTCTTCGGTTCTACCATTTTATAGCACGATATAAGTACTCAATTTTTTGCGTTATTTGTGATACGGTTCCCCTCGATTAATCTTCACCGCCCGATAAATCTGTTCCACCAGCACCAATCGCATCAACTGATGCGGCAAGGTCATTCTTCCGAAGCTCAGCTTCTGCTGGGCGCGGCGAAGGACTTCATCAGAGAGACCGTGACTACCGCCAATGACGAAGACAACATGGCTTGTACCGTAGGTTCCGAGCTTGTCCAATTCCTCTGCGAGTTCTTCCGAGCTCCACAATTTGCCGTTGATGGCGAGTACAATCAAATGTGCTTCACTTTTCACATGAGCAAGGATGCGCTCTCCCTCTCGTTCCTTGACCTGTCGAACCTCCGCCTCGCTCAGTGTGTCAGGAGCCTTTTCGTCCGCTACCTCGATCATTTGAAACTTGATGTATGGCCCTAGCCGTTTAGCGTATTCCTGAATCCCCATGACCAAATACTTCTCTTTTAACTTTCCCACACCTATAAGTTGAATAAACAAATTCCATACCCCTATCTATGTCGAATGATAATATAAAATCGTATTTAAGATCCCTAACTTAAAAATATACCTGTAACATAGTTATTTTAGCACCCGAAACGTCTCTTACCTATCTATTTCCTCTCCGTTACGAGCCTATTCCCTGTTCAGATCATAGCGAATCATTCATTTACGCTCTTCACAATGAAATGCTTATCAGTTCCGTATTCATCAAGACACTGCATTAGCATCTCTCGATATTGACTGATTTGTTCCACTGTCGCTGACTCGCGCAGTGATTCGAACAATGCTGTACATTTCTTGAAATTACAATCGTTACCCGACTGATCAGTTAGTTGCATCGCCTGCAAAGTAAGCCCCACTGCATCCTGTAATCTGCCGTACTTCCGATAGTACAAAGCCAAATGATAGCAGTAGCTATAATAGTAAGATATGTTCTCTGCGTCTTTATAACTCTCGAATTCATTAATCTGCTCTGCAAACGTATGTAAGATATCTGCCACATCCAAATGATACATGAGCGCTGCCTGTAATATGGTATTGAGCCCCGGTAATATTTCCTCTAGATTAGCCTGTAAAAAGGCTACGTATTCCTCGATCAGCCCTATATTTCCAGACAAAATATCTACTGCATATAAATTAGTTTTGGCTAAAAACCTGAATTCCTCGACAACCTGATTGCCTTCTTCCTCTAAATCCTCCATCCACCCTAGCTCAGCATACTTATAGATGCACTCCCTTGCCTGCTCATATGCACCCTGGTTCTGGTGAGCCATTCCACACATTAGGTGACTGAGTCCAAAATAATATACCAACGGACGTTCTAAATTGACATGCGGGATGGGTAATTCCATTGTTTTATGATACTGCCGTTCTTCGTAGATATGCTGTACACATTGGTACAAAATATCCGCCGTCTCCATCACCTTTTTCCAATTCTCAAAAGCCACAGCCATCTCCAACATTTCAACAATGATGTCCGGTTTGAGTGATTTTAGGATAGAAGTTCTCAAGAATAGCCCTCCTTATATTTCCATTTACACCCAATTGTATAGAAAATAAAAAGGGAGGTCAATATAAAAAATACTTAAAAGTACAGTTTTCAATGTATTTATTTTGCATAAGATAGTCTGTAACGATAATCTGTCCTCTTCTAACCTTAAGTGGAGGTGATTACATGAGTTTACCAGAAAGCGTTGGAAATCGGATACGAGAACTACGAAAAGCTAAAGGATGGACGCAAGAACAATTGGCAGAAGCAGCAGGACTTCATTACAGTTATATTGGCGGAGTAGAACGTGGAGATCGAAATATTTCATTGGAGACGTTGGAAAAAATAATTTTAGCGTTACAGGTTCCCCCCTTTGAACTTTTCCAATTCGATGAAACTACTGATCGAAAAGAAATCATAAATAAACTTATGTTACTCATAAATTCAAGAGAAACAACAGAGCTTGAAATTCTTACTACTATAACAAAAAATATTGTTGATTTAGTTGAGTTACAGCAAAAAAAGAATTGAACTATTCCCTTCTACCTGACTTTTACACTTCATCTTCCATAAGCTTATTATGAGGTGGTAATATGGCTGAATTACGCAAGCAAATGGGTATCAGAATTAGAGCAATTCGGAAGGCTAAGGGATTAACACAGCAACAACTTGCGGAACTTTCAGGATTAGATGATGCATATATCGGATCGGTAGAGCGTGGCGAAAGAAACTTTTCTATTGATACCTTGGAGAAAGTGCTAACCGCCTTAAACGTGTCTATCAGTGAATTGATGTTTTCCAAAGAACATATGACTAAAGACGAAACTATTCGGCAAGAGGCGATAGATGAGTTCGTGGCTTTAACCAGCAAATTAGATGAGAAGCAAATCGGGATTCTCAGACGAGTTAGTAAAGAAATTTCACGCGCGTTTGAGTAAGTCATTCCACCCTAAAAAACTAAAAACCCTTGAATACAACAAAAAAAGAGCACCCCTTAGGTGCTCCAGCTTGTACGTTTCCATTTTTCACAGCTATCCTCATACTCAAGCGTACAACATAAAAAAGCTCACTTCATGCCCCAACTGCTTCAGATAATTATAGATCTGCGAGCGGTGATGGAACACATGCGTCACGGTCTCGATCTGCCATTGGACCTGTAGATGCCCATGCTCCATATAAAAGGCCTTCGTCGAGCGATTCAAATAATCGTCTTCGCTAAGCGAAAGAATGTAAGCCTTATAGGCCTCGAAATTCTCTCTGAAAGCCGCTGCCAGGCGCTCGGGATCTTCCACCCCGGACATGCTGTTTTCAATGCTTCCTACTTCTCCCTCGGACTTTTCCTGCATGATCGCCAGATCGGAAGCAGGAATGAGCACAAAATGGTGCACTAACTCCAGCAGCGAGCGGAAATTGTCCTGCGGCCGAAAGCTCCAATCCTCTGGACGTATTTTGCGGATCAGTGCTTCCCCCGTCCGTACTCCGGTCTCCAGCTCATTCAGCAGATGATCACGAACTTGCAGCGTTCCACTCATATTCTCATCTCTCCTTTGCCATTCTTCTTCATGCTTTGAGTATAGCGGAAGCCTCAGGGCGTGTATTGTAAAAATCGGACAATCTCCGAAAATCCTTGGCCGCAGTAAGCGGGGAATCGCCATAAAACCTGCGAAAATCACGGATCAGATGTGCCTGATCAAAAAAGCTGTGCTTCAACGCAAGCTCCGTCCAATCCAGAGGGTCACCGCTTTGTATACTGTGCAGAACGCTCTGGAAGCGGACGACCTCACTGAACTTTTTGGGGCTGATCCCGATCCATTGCCCAAACTTGCGGTTAAGCTGCCTTTCACTGATCGCTTCGCGCTCTGCAAGCTCCTTCACACTCATACCCCCACTGCTTACAAAAATCCGATGCAGCAGATTTTTCATCAGGTCACAATCGTTCGTCCTACGGCGCAGTAGAAGCTGGATGAGATACTCATCCATTACGCGCACCCGTTCATTAAAGTCTCGTGCCTCAAAAATACGTTCACTTATGATCTCGATATTCTCGGGCCATATATCTTCCAAGCGAAAAAGGCCACCTGTAAACAAATGAGTCGGCATGCCGTGAAAATAATGTGCTCCGCCCGGAAAAAATCGCACCGCAAAAATGCGCGTCTCGGTACCTGCTTGTCTGGTAGACACGAACGGATGCGTAAAAGTCCCGCAGTACGAGATCTCCTGACGCTTACTCACCGGGTCGTATTCTAACAGAATATCCGTACAGCCATCAGGTAATACCCGCTCCACGGTTTCTTCCGCCAGCAGACTTAATGAAGCAGCGCCTTCACACGAAGCTGCTAGATTCCCCTCTACCACCCTGGCAGCCGGACCGGACTCCCAATAACAAGCTACGTAAGCTCTCAGCGCAGCAGACGGCTTTTTTTCGATATAATATGAGGAAGAGTCACTTCCATTGACCTGAAGCGGACGAAACAGCGAATGCAGCAAAGGGTCCATCTAACGTTCACCCCTGTCTCAGCAAGTATTGGGAATTAGTAAAGCTCTATGTATGAGGATGATACAAAAATACTGGTATACAAAAAGGACGTTTCTGCCCGAAACGCCCGTGCTCATTTTTTATACGACTAAAAATTCCGCTTTGTTCTCACATTCCTTGCACTTCACCGGAGGGTCCCAATCCGAAAATTTCGTTTCCTTGAGATCGACGACATCCGGTGCATCCTCGTATTCATCGACGAACATATCAATTGCCAGTTCCACATGCTCTTTACATACTACGTACATTCCAGTTGCATCCCTTTCCGTATGAAGCTCTTCCTGTTGTAGGTGTCTGTTTTACCGCCTTCTCTTGTTCTACCACACTTGACGCGGAAAGGAAAGGGCCTGATCGCTATCCCTGACGCTTGGTTTTAAAAATGAGAAAATTACTGACATTTAAGTCCTCGCGAAAATGGGGATATTTCTCCAGCACTACTTTACCTTCCGAGAAGGCCATAGATTCTACACTCATTCCTACATTTTTTCAATAACAACGCTTACAATATTAAAACATCTAATTATGACATGATTTTTCCATTAATTATATAGGTAGTCTATAATGTAATAGTATAGTAGTATCTCAATGGAAAGCGCTTTCAAAAATAACTTTGTAAAGGGGCCTGCCTGTTATGTTAAAACGAAGACCCGTTTCATTGCTGTCATTGACGCTTGCCATCACCCTATTGCTATCTACGTTCGGATCACTTGCCGCTGCTGCCGAATCTGACGAGCAAGCACCACAAGCCACCGCTGCAAGCAGTATGCAATCGTATGTGGAAGCCATGCAGCCGGGATGGAATTTAGGGAATTCTCTGGATGCTGTCGGAGCAGATGAGACAGCTTGGGGCAATCCACGCATTACCCAGGCGTTGATCCAGCAAATTGCTGCCCAAGGGTACAAAAGTATCCGTATTCCCGTTACCTGGGATAAACACATAGGAGCCGCACCGAATTATACCGTTGAGTCAGCTTACATGAATCGTGTGGAAGAGGTTGTGCGCTGGGCACTGGATGCCAATCTGTACGTCATGATCAATGTTCATCATGATTCATGGATGTGGGTAAGCAGTATGGAGCCCAAGCACGATGAAGTGCTGGCTCGCTATAATGCAATATGGACACAAATTGCCCAGCGCTTTAAAGATAAGCCGGACAAGCTGATGTTCGAAAGCATTAACGAACCCCGTTTCACCGAGGGAGGAACAACCAATGAAGCGAAAGCGAACCAGATGCTTCAGGAACTGAATGTATCCTTCCACAAAATTGTCCGCGCCTCTGGCGGTAAAAATGCCACTCGCCCACTCGTTCTGCCGGGCTTGGATACTTCACCTGCCCAAAACAAAATCAATGAGCTGTACAACACGATGACCAAGCTTAAAGATCCCAACCTGATTGCCACCGTTCACTATTATGGTTATTGGCCTTTCAGTGTAAATATTGCGGGCCATACTACTTTTGATACAGATACCAAAAACGATATTATCCAAACCTTTGATAACGTCTATAACACCTTTGTAGCCAAAGGTATTCCGGTCATTGTCGGCGAATTCGGTCTGCTCGGCTTTGATAAAAATACAGGCGTTATTGAACAAGGCGAAAAGGGACTACGCAAGCCTTTACCATTCCAACCGACTTCCGGGGCAGCCAGCTTGCTACGATGGAGGCTGTTTATCTAATAGTGGCAATGCCGGCCCACAGGACTGGACGCCCTATAAGGAGTTTGGCAACACCTTTGCTCCTGCCTATGATTCCAATGGCATTAAGCTTCTGCCTGAATTTTTTAACAGTGTGAAGGATGCTGAAGTCACGCTGAGGTTCCATTTCTGGAGCGGCGATGTGGTGACCTACAAGATCACCAAAAGCGGAACGCGTGTGACGGGAACGGCATCTTAAGCTAAAATGCAACCGACCGACAAACTGAAAAGGCGTCCCCGGAAAAATGAGTCGGGGAACGCCTTTTTTATAGTTATGCCTATAAGTTAAACCCTAGCCTTCCGGCTTATCCGTTAATTTTAACGTTACCGTTTCTTCCTTGCCTGCCCGGTAAAAGGTAACTTTCAGCTCGTCGCCAATCTTCTTGGTATCATATAAATAGCGGCGCAGATCAAGTGTAGAGTTGATCGGCTCACCATCAAAGGCGGTGATGACATCGTTCAGCTTCAAGCCTGCCTCTTTGGCAGGACCGTGGGCTTCCAGAACCACTGCCCCGTCCTTCACGCTATCGGGCAGCTTGAGTTCCTTGCGCTGTGTTTCGTCCAGCGGTGCATACTCATTATTGAGGTCGACCGTGTAGACCCCCAGATAAGGGCGGGTAATTTTGCCGTCCTCAACCAGCTCATTCACCGTTTTCATCACCTCATTGGCGGGAATGGCGAACCCCAGTCCTTCAACGCCGGTATCGGCGATTTTCATCGTATTGATGCCAATCACACGTCCATCCAGATCGACCAGCGCACCGCCGCTATTCCCCTCATTAATCGCCGCATCGGTCTGGATGACATGCTGCTCCCAGTCGTATACCCCATCCTGATTAATGGAAATGGGAATGATCCGATTTGTATAGCTCACAATGCCAGAGGTAAGCGTATCCCCCAAGCCGAGCGGATTGCCAATAGCAATTACAGTCTCGCCTAGACGAAGTTTGCTGGAGTCGCCGATATCGGCTACCGTGTTAATACCTTTATCATCAACCGCCAGCACGGCAATATCGCTAATGCGATCCTTTCCAATCAGCTTTGCCTCTTTTCTAACACCATCCACTGTTACAATATCCAGATCGTCTGAGCCTTCGATGACATGGTTGTTCGTCATAATGAAGGCTTTGCCGGAGCTCACCCGGAAAATAACACCCGATCCAAGCGCCGATTGCTCCGTGCTGCTGCCATCTCCCCCTTTCAGGTTCACGATGCTGACAACAGCCGGGCGCACCTTGGCTGCCGCCTGCACAATCCGGTCATACGGATCACCCGCTGCTTGCCGCAAGGAATAATGGCTTGCTCCGGTTACCGCTGTAGCGGAGGGCAAGCCTGTAATAAAGCTGAACAGCAGCACAGCAACCACTGCACTGACTGCCCCGCTAATGACAGCAGCCTGCATCGGACTTACTCCGCGTTTCCGATGCGTCCAACGCCCCCTTCCTCCACGGCGTGCCTTGAATGCCGTTTTTTTCGCCGCACGTGTAGATACCTTTGTTGAATAAAAATCGTCTTCGAACAAGCCCATACTAATCCTCTCCCCTTCGTTGTCATGCACCGACACTCACTAAAAAATTAGGGCTATTCGGGCTTGCGCCAACCTATGCTACAGAGAACCTGCTCCGTTGAACATCTCAAGTGGATTGAATATCCCCCATCATCGGAATCCAGCAACCTATCGTTCCGGCCTACTTATCTATCACCACAAACGGCGTCTACCTAAGCAACCGGATCACATAAATTAGCATACACGCCGAATCTGACTCCGAATAGAGGAAAAAGGAGGAATGATTTCCAAACCAATGGACTACAATAGTAACAAGTCTTCTATTCTATTACAAAATGATCGTCTCATAGAGACGTTCTGGCCTGTTCCCGTCCGCTTAAAGCAGCCTATACTTTTGGATGAGAGCCTTCCTTCAGAAAGCTATCTGTTGTTAGCTTTATTGTATCACAGCACCTAGTAAAACCACAGGCAGAACCAAGCTTATGACACGCCATTTTCAAAATATTTTTCAGGAGGAATATATGATGAATTCACATCGTTCAGCTATGGATGAAGTTCGTATGGCTGCCAAGCTTGCGGATTTAAAAGACGAGCATTACCGCAACACACTGGCGCTAAGTACATTGATTGAACTACTGGTGGATAAAGGCGTTGTGACCCGTGAAGAGGTAGAACGCAAAGCTGCCGAGCTGGACAGCTTTATGACTCACTTACCTTATCCCAAGGTGTAGGACGATCATAATACGTATCACACAATCGGAACTCACTGTCCTTGTAAAAGCAGCCGCGGTCTTCCATCGCTCCGCGTACGGTCAGCTTCGCAAGCTCCATCATATTGTGATCGCGGCTCAAATGCGCCAAATACGTTCGCTTTGTCCGCCCTGTCAGCAGCTCGCTAAGAATCGCACCCGCCATCTCATTGGACAAGTGACCGATATCGCTGAGAATACGGCGCTTGATGTTCCACGGATAACGCCCCATACGGAGCATCTCCACATCATGATTAGCCTCCAGCACTAATACGTCAGCGTCTGATATCGCCTGCTTCACCTTATCGCTGACATAGCCGAGATCGGTCGCTACACTGAGCTTCTCTGCCCCATCGTAAAAGCTGTACCCTACGGGCTCAGCTGCATCATGAGATATGCCAAAAGACTCCACGCGCAATGATTCAAATTCACGCGTCGCGCCTGTCTCTAATATTCTGCGATTATCGTCCGGAATTTGCCCGACAGCATTGCTGATGGCAAACCACGTCTTCTCATTGGCATACACAGGTAAATTATATTTACGCGCCATGGCGCCTAGTCCTTTAACATGATCGGAATGCTCATGCGTGACCAAAATACCATCCAACTCTTCTCCGCTCAGATCGCGCTCTTTCAGCAATTCATCAATACGCTTCGCGCTGAGACCTGCGTCGATGAGTAATGTCGTGTCTTCGTTCCGAACAACGGTAGCGTTGCCGGTCGAACCGCTCGACAGCACGGTAAATGAAATCCCCATATCTGTTCAAGACCCTTCTGTATGTTCTGTCTTTGGACTAATGACATCTCCGTTCATCTGCACATAATAGACGCCTTTCCCATTATCCAGCATAAACCGCCACACGGGGGCGGCCACCTGGCTATCTGAGTTAAAGGTCTGTCCGTAGTAACCGAGCCGAATATCCTTCACAATCGTGTCACGCGGCAAATAGCTGTCGATCAAGCGTGCCAGCGCCTTGGATGCAGGCAGCATCTTCTTCGCCTCGTCCGAGGGCTGGAGAATCACCTGGATTTTACGATATCCTGTAATCTTCTGGTTGCTGTAAAACAGAGCCAGCTTCACATTAAACAGCGGCCATTTGTCCTGTACCAATGGATGCAGCACAAAAGCGTCCGCTTGTCCAGATACCGGCTCCTCCTGAACATCCAGTGGATCATACTGGTAATTGTCGATATCCTTGATTTGCGGCTCCAATGCCTCAACCAGCGCATCATGGGTGAATACAAGCTTGCTGTCCACCGGCTTTACCAGCTGCACGCGATCACCCTTTTCCCCACTATAAACATACGTGTAGGAAAGCTTGGGCAGCTGCGGGGTATCTCCTGGAATCGGAGCCAGCACCTGAATGCTCTTTTCTTCCATTAAACGCTGCGTATTTTCATCCAATGAAGTAAAATCCAAATTCGGCCCTGCCGTTTCCTGTGCATCATTCCACAACTGGCGCCCCAGAACCACATTGAGCAGCAAAAATGTACAGATCAGTACGTTTTTGGCGCGACTCCAATCCATTCCCGTTCCCCCTTCCTGTCACTGCTTTGTCTCCTGAGATGGCTGCGCTTGTAGTGGAATCGATGCTGTCGTTACCGGAACAGCAAGAATCTCTGCGATAGAGCCATCGCCCAGCGTAACGCGCCACTCGGGGACAAGCTTCAACCCATCATTGGTTAGCTCCGGCTGATATACAGGAGTTAGATCTCTAATGGTTTTTCCTTTGCCTACTGTCTTCAATTGCTTCTTCAAGACCTCGCCGCCTGGAAGCATGACCTTCTTCGAGGACTGCTCCCCACCCTTGAGATACAACAGCGAGCGATCATAGACAGAGGCCGTTTCCTGCTGGATTTGCAGCGAAATCGTACCAAAGCGGAATGATGGTGTATCCAGCACGGGATAAGCCCCGTAATACTGCTGAAACAGCACACTTGTACGATTTTCATCGCTGCCTCTCATTTTCAGTTGATAGGAAGCATCCCAGCCGCCATGTTGATTTACAAAATCAACGGCGGCCAACACATCCCTAATCGGGCTGCTTCCGCTCGCCCCTGGAGCGCTGGGATCGGTATAGCTCATCCATCGCTGATCCTGCTTGATTTGCAGACTCCGCTTGCTATCGGTATAAATTTGGGAGCCGTCCTTCTCCTGAATATTGCGTGTAATCCCCGGATCAAAAAACAAATTTCGCTGCATCTGCTCTGTCGTAAACAACCCGGCATACACTACGGGCTGTACCGTCTCCAGATCCTCTACGGGGATGTAGTACTGATTATCCACCAGCTCGTACAACGGGGCATTTTTGCCAAAATTCACATGCTGCCTTACATCCTCCACCGTCATATCGAACTGGTTCGCTTCATACACTACATCGCCTCTCGCACTGAAAAAGAGAGCGTGCGGCTTGGCATTCTTTTCGTCGATATAGATCCAGATGCGGTTAATCGTCTCTCCCTGAAACACCGAATCCGGCGTCAGACGCATGACCCTCTCCAGTAATGACACGGGGACGCCGCCTGAAAAAGACAATTCGATGCCCTCATTCTCACTGCGGATTCGCGCCCAGTCTGCCGAATGGATACTCCGACGCTGGAAATTGTTAAAGCTCCGGCTTTCCAGCCGCGTATAAATCAAGTCGTAAAAAGCAACACCCGGATAAAAAACAGTATGTTTTTTGTTCCCTTGGTGAATTAGCATTTTATCGGGAAACACGAGGTTTTCAATCTTTTTCTCCTGCCCCATGCTTTCGGTCTTCACATAGTTTGTTTCTGAAGTGAGTACAGAATCACTGCCCGGAAGGCGGTAGATCAAAAAGTAAGTCTGTATCAGGCTGGAAGCTACCAGAAAAGCAAGCACCCCTGACTTCAAACGTTCCTTCACTGTGCTTCCCTCCCTTCACCCGACATCGGGAGCGTAAAGGTCGTGCAGGTCCCTTGACCATATTCCGACTCGAGGAAAATCTGGCCTCCATGGGCCTTTACAATTTCCCGGGCAATCGACAGCCCTAATCCCGTACCGCCCATATTGCGCGATCTCGCCTTGTCTACACGATAGAACCGTTCAAAGATACGGTCCAGATCCTTTTTCGGAATCCCAATTCCGGTATCCTGTACCGAAATCGACAGCATCCCCTCACTGTTGCGGCGTGCTTCAATCCGAATACTTCCGCCCTCCGGCGTATATTTCAACGCATTAGACATCAGATTGTCCAATACCTGCTCAATTTGATCCCGGTCGATCACGACCTTGCCAATCCCCTGTTCTACGAACATTCCTGAGCGAATGTGCTTTTGCTTCATTTGAAAAGAAAAACGATCCGCCACTTCGTCCAGCATCTCCATCACATCCGCGGGCTGCATCCGCAAAGGCGCCTCATTGGAATCAAGCCGCGACAGATGCAGCAAATCCGTAACCAGCCGGATCATACGCTCCGTCTCGTTGCGAATTACGCCCACGAAGCGCTCCGCAAGCTGCGGCTCACTCATTGCACCGTCATCCAGTGCTTCCGCATAGCTGCGGATCGTCGTCAGCGGGGTACGCAGCTCATGGGATACATTCGCTACGAATTCCCGCCGTGTCGTCTCCATTTCCTCCTGCTCCGTCACGTCCTGTAGCACGGCAATCGTTCCCGTAATGCCAAATTCCCGTCGATGAATCGGCGTGAATGTCACGCGGATCACGATCGGATCATCCTGACCTGCTGGCTCCAGTTGCAGCAGCGTGGAGGCCGTAGAGCCGCTATACAAGGCCTCGGTTTCCTCCGGGTCGATCCCCAGCAGCACCGCGATATGCCTGCCGGTCATTTCGTTCTCGTTCACGCCCAGCATAGCGCTGGCCCGACGGTTCACCAGAATGACCCGGCCATGGTCATCTGTAGCGACGACACCGTCGCTCATATTGGTCAAGATGGAGGAGAGCTTCTCCTTCTCCTCCTCATTTTGGGACAGCGCCTCGCGCAAGCGGCCTGTCATATAGTTAAAGGCCACGCTGAGTCTGCCGATCTCATCCTCACCAAACACTGGCATCTGCTGGTCAAACTTGCCCTCTGCGACCTCTGTCGCATGGCGAGTCATCACCTTGATCGGGTGTGTAATGGTATGCGCCAGCACCACGCCCAGCACAGCCGTCAACGCCAGCGCAATCAGCATACCGGATAGAAACACATTGTTAATGCGCTTCATCGTATCGTACAGCTCGGTCATCGAAGCGGCGATGTACACCGCGCCAACGATTTTACCCTGGCTGATGACAGGTTTGGCGACGACCTTTTTACGGACGTTATCCTCGTCCACCATGTATTCTTCGTTATCGCGAATCCCTTGGAGTGCGCGACTGACAACGGTCTGCGTATTTTTACGTCCGACATAATCGGCGTGTGAGCCTTGAGAGGTAATCAATACCTTGCCACTGGCATCCAGCACCTGAATTTCCGCACCGCTGAAATCGAACAGATTGTTCACCCGTGCGCGCAGACTCTCTACACTGTCTTCTTCCATTTTACCGTCACTGCCGTTCAGATCCTGCTCTGCCAGCACGGACAGCATTTCCGCCCGTGCCTGCAAATCCTGTGTAAAATTACTCGTCAGTGAGTTCTTCATGGAGCTGACAAAATAGACCCCGATCAGCTGCATCGCCACTAAAATAAGCAGCACATAAATAATAATCAGCTTGGCATGGATGGTGCGAAAGAAAGACAGCCATCTCATGCCCGCAGGCCACCTTTGCTCCCGCTAACAATATATCCGAGTCCACGGCGTGTCAGGATAGTCTCTGGTTTACTCGGATTCTCCTCGATTTTCTCACGCAGTCTGCGAATCGTCACATCGACCGTTCGTACATCGCCGTAGTATTCGAAACCCCACACCGCCTGCAGCAAATGCTCGCGGGTCATGACTTTTCCGGCATTTTTCGCCATGTAGTGCAAAAGCTCATACTCTCGGTGCGTCAGATCAAGCGCCGTCCCATTTTTGTAAGCTGTATACATATCTGTATCAAAGAAGAGGTCTCCCACGCGCAACCCCTGCTTATCCTCCTGTGAACGACCTTCCGGCGTGCTTGTCGCACCGCGCTGTTGTCTGCGCATCTGTGCCTTGACGCGTGCCAGTAATTCCCGTGTACTGAACGGCTTCGTCACATAATCGTCGGCGCCCAGCTCCAGCCCAAGCACCTTGTCGATTTCGCCATCTTTGGCGGTCAGCATAATAATCGGTGTCTGGAGCTGATGGCCGCGCACCTCGCGGCATACGTCCATACCGTCCATGCCCGGCAGCATCAGGTCCAGCAGAATCAGATCAGGCTGCTGCTTGACCGCAATATCCACCGCGCTGATTCCATCGAACGCGCAAATCACCTGGTAGCCCTCTTTTTCCAAATTAAATTTCAAAATATCAGCGATAGGCTGTTCATCATCCACGACCAGAATCGTCCCCTGCATACAGCGTTCACCTCTTCTCACCGATCGTAATTTATATATTGAACTTCGTTTGTTAGTTCCATAAGATGCTGATTCTATTCTATCATACCCGCACGCCATTCCATTACTTCTTCGCATCCTTTTCTTTATGCAGAAAAAAACCATGCCTGCACCTGACCTTAGTCCTGCAGAAAAACATGGCCTTTCTCCTTGATCCCCATCCATCATGTACATTCCCATATAAGCTATAAATCTATCTTAAATACGTCATTGGATCTTGTGGTGAATTATTTTTACGGATCTCGAAGTGAACATGCGTGCCTGTTGAGTGTCCTGTACTTCCCATAATACCAATGGCTTCACCCTGCTGAACAACCTGTCCCACATGAACCCCGATACTGCTCAAATGTCCGTAGACCGTTTGATAGCCGTTGCGATGATCAATCATAATGACATTACCGTAGCCATTCTGCTGACCCGCAAATGTAACGACACCTTCATCGGAGGCCTGAATGGTATGATCGCCAACCAAATCAACACCTTCATGCATACGTCCCCAGCGTCCACCGAAGCTGCTCGTCATTACAGCACCCGCAGTCGGCCAGGCAAACTGGCCTGAGCCTTCTCCCTCGACCTTCGTTCCTCTCAGAACCACCTCGGTAAGAGACGGCTGCAGCACCTTTTGACCGAGCCATTCCTCTTGCACGACCTCACCGTTCTCCTTGGTCAAACGGTAGTCCATTTCTTTAAGACCTGCTTGTCCCGGTCTGACGACTTTGGTAACCCCGGCCTTCAATTCATCACTCTGACGAATCTCAACCTCAGGCTCGATGGCAATCTGCTCGACGACCTTCTCTACCGTCCGTACCGTGACTGGGGCCTTGGGTGCAGTGAGCTTGAGCTCGTCCCCGATTTGCAGATACAGCTCGCGCAGACCCGGATTGTTCTGCTTAATTTCCCAAGCAGTCATATTGAATTTCGCAGCAATGGACGACAACGAATCGCCCTCCTGCACCGTATACGTTACAGGCTCCTCGCGTCCCTCGGTCAGCACCTTCACCGCTTCTGCCTCCGTCAGAACCTTGTTAGGGTCTGCCTTCACATGCTCATATGCAATTTTCTCACGGATACTCGCAGACTCCAGCCACGCTTTATGCGTCTTGGTACTGGCACTAGCGTGACTGCTGCCCACCGACGTCTTGCGAACCAATCCCTTAATACCTGTAGCCTTACCCTCACCCGCAGGTGTGTATTTCTTCTGTACTTGCTTTAACGCCGCCTGTGCAGTCGCTTTATCCTTCACAATGCCAATCGTCTTTCCGTTGACCTTCACTTCAACCCCTTTGGCATACGCTGTCAACATACCGTCCAACTTCTTCAGCGTGGCTGAGCTATCAATATTCGCTTTATACGCCTTTTCAGTGGTTGTTGTTACCGCACTCGTATTAAGCACCATATCCACGCCCGGATACTTGGCCTTATACTGCTTGCTCTTTGCAGCATACAGCTGCTTGAGCTGTTGCTCATTTAGGATATTCCCAACTTCGACGCCCTTTACATACACTTTATAATAAGGCACCGTGTTGGCCCCGACATATTGATTGCCAGCAAAAATAAGACTGCCTGCAATCACTACACCGCCTGCCGTCCAGCTCAACCACTTTTTCCGTCCGTTCCACCATGTAGCTATTGTTCCCGCTTTGCCAGTAGAATTACCTTCAACGCTTGAATTCTCATTCTTGTCGTCTGGTGAATACTTCCCCTTAGAAACCTGCATGGTCCTCTCCTTTTCAGCATATCCTATCTCTATTAAATGCGTTCGTGAATGTTTTTTGTACTGTAAAAGTTCTTTTTGTACTATAAAAGCAGCTATTTTGCGTGATCATATATGCTATTAGTCGCTATCTATCATTACATAGTTACGTAAAAGGTTTCAAAAATTTAACCTTTTCACAACACATTTTACTTTAACATAGCTTTTACAAAGAATTCAACTTCACTCCAATTACTTCCTGACACGCAAAAAAATCCGCGCCCGGCGCGGATTCCATAGTCTTATTTTGTACATAAGCTTTGCCCATAAACACACCTTATCATTTAAGCATATTCATCAGCTTGTTATACTCTTCTTTCGTCAAATACTTCGCAAGCACCTGCTGAATATCCTGAAGCTCCTGCTCTGTCAGGCCGCCTTCCATCGCGGCTGATATTTTCTGCATCTCCTCCGGCGGCAGCTTATTCATCAGAATCGCAAAAATCTCCTGCTTCTGCGCCGCAGGCAAATTGTTCTTCTTTTCTGTTAAGTGATCGGGTGTAATCACCAGGTCATGACCTTCAATACTGGTCGACTGGCCTGGTTCAGGTGTCGCGTTCGCAGCACCCGTGCTTCCTCCACCCTCGTTCAAGCCCTGTCCCATGACGGGCAGAGCACCATCCGGTGGGGTTTCATTTTCTGTACTTCCGCCTGTTGCCTTGCTTTTCCCTATGTCTGAGCTTTTACCCGTATCTGTGCTTTTACCTGCGCCTGTGCTCCCATTCAGCCAGCCCAATCCCCATATCGGCTGATGATCGAGCTGAATGTTGAATTGCCGCAGCAGCGATTGAACATAGGCATTCACAACCACACCTGTCACAGCCAGCGTCAGAGCGCTGACCAGCACCACCGTCATTCCTTTCTTGAGCAGCCATCCAAGCCATCTCATATCCCGTTACCTCCTTCATACGCAGCTTGCCATGTGTACATCATCATGAAGTGCATATCAATCAGTATTGACGAGATATGACGATTTTTAACCCTTGGAATATGTAAAACTAGCACAATTGAATAGTAGATGTGATCTGGCAGTGGATCAGCGAGTACGGCGTACCCAGAAGCGGAAAATATCATTGCGGACATAATCCAGTGAATACAGCACCTGCCGGTTCAGCTCATCGTAATGAAGCTGCTTGAGCAGCAATACCGTAGCCTGTGGCTGCTGGAGCAGACGTACCGCGTGGGCATCATGAGCGCTCGGAACGGTAAGCTCTGAATACGCCCCTACAATTCGTACCCCGGCCTGAAGCTCCAAGCTTTGAAATAAGGACCCTGAAAAAGACCCGTCCTCCAAAATAGGGCTTGCTAACCTCTCCGGCATCCAGTTTATAGAGTGTGCAACCGCCTCCCCATCCGCGGTTCGTGTACGCTCCAGAACAATCATCGGCTCATGCTCGGAAAGCCCCATTCGGTCCGCAATATCCGGAGGACACGCCGAAATCCTCTGAATGGATTTCAGCTGCTCATCCTCCCGCAGCCCTGCTGAACGGATCATATCTCCGATGCTGTACAAGCGATCCAATGAACTGGGAATGCTGGGAAGCGGACGAGTGGCGAACGTGCCGCTCCCGTGCTTCACCAACAGCTTTCCTTCCGATTCCAGCTGGCGGATCGCTCCACGTAGCGTCGTACGCGACACTCGGAACGATTGAGAAAGCGCAGCTTCCGAAGGCAGCCTGTCGCCCGGTCCAATCTGGTTAACCTCTATATATTCCTCTATGAGCAGCTTAATGCTCTCTTGTTTGGTCGACACCGTCCAAAGCCCAGCCTTTCTCTCATAATGATGTGATTCCAGCGATATAAATCGGATTCGTAAAAGCGATCATGGTCACGCAGTCTTCCATACAGCCATACAGCTCGGCTCGTACCCAGCCCTTCTCTGCCGGGTCTTGCAGCGTTATCGTATATTCTCCTGATTGAGCAGGAATATGAATTTCAGAGCATGTCCCCTGACGACTGGTCAACAGCAACCGAAGGCTCTGCGGCTCCAGCCGATAATGGGCTGCCCTGATCTGTGCATCCAACTGTATCGTCACCAACAGCGAATCTCCCGCCATCGGCTCTATATATTCCCCGATACGATAGCTTTTATCATTCCCCTCGACCTGTGCCTGCATCGTCAGTAACGGCCCCATCGTAACCGATACAGAGCCTTCGCGGATCGCCTCAACGGCCCGGTTCGCCAAGGTCTCCTGTTCTCCTGCTTCCTCCTGCACACCCAGATAAGTGACCGCCGGAAGGGCATCATCCGGTTTGGAAATGTGCCAGTCCCGACCACTTACCGCCGTGATGCGATATCCCTGATTCAGCAAATCCGTCCACATCGCGAATGCCCGTTGGCTATCGCGCTTAATCGACGGCATGAGTGTTGACCATACCTCGATATAGTCGACCTCATGCCAGTCCTGAATGGTGTATTCCCAGAAGCATCCCGTACAGATCGGACTTCCAATTCGGAACGGATGGGCGATCCCTGCAATTCCTCCCTGCTCATGCACCTTCCGAATCCCCTCGTGAATATCATCAGGTCCCAGAATACGCCAGTCAATAAAACGGTCTACCCCAAGCGTCAGCATATGTCCGTAAAAGGTGGTCCACTCCATCCCTGAAATGATCGGGACACCGAACTGCTGTTGAACCCGCTCCTGATCTACAAGTACCGACTGGGTATTATGATCTGTCACGGCGATGCACTCAAGCCCAAGATTGGCTGCACTTTGGGCTAGTTCCTCCAGTGTTTGCTTGCCGTCACTATGAAGCGTATGGGTATGAAGCTCTGCCGGAATCCATTTAACCATGCGCGGCATCCTCCCCCCATACCTCAATGCTGTATGCCAGAGCCTCTGTTACAACGGCATGCAGACTGACGGTGATCCTCCACATGCCTGTGGGGTTGCCGGCTGCGACAAATCCCGGCGAAGCCGCGGAAGAACCCAGCCGATGCTCCTGCTGCATCTCGGGGCGGTGCGCATTGCCCCGATGGCGAACAGGATCATCGACAGACAGCGTTAATAAATTTTGCAGTGGCGTATACTTCTTCCACGCCTCCTCAGCATGACCCGGTTCGTCGTATCCGTAGCGCCTCATGCTCTCTTCAATCATGCTTCGAGCCTGCTCCTGATCCTCCAACAGCTTCGGGGTGTACGAAAATTGAATGCGAATGATTTCTGTCGGCTGTGAAATATGAAAAGAGTACGTAATATGGCTCTGGGTACAGGAACGATCGACCGTTCCTTCCACATACAGCAGCTTGCTCATACCTGCTCATCCTTGCTTGTCGAGTAATCCGCAGCATAAGTTACTGACCCCGCCTCGTCTGCCGCTGCCCATAGAATACCTGTTGGGGTATCACGCGTTAGCTCAAGCGCCCGATCTGTACGAATCCCTGGTTGCTGCGGCAAATAATTTTCGTTCAACATAAAAGCATACAGTCCCGCCACCTTCATACGATCGGCACCGCCTTCCAGCAGCACTGCCCTGATTTCCGCTATATCATCCAGCGCAGGCTCTCCCGATAGCTTGATCGTTGTGGAGAAGTGCGACTCTGCCCCCTCATAAGCGGCTCTAAAATCCCCGAGTCTCAAATCATGATGGCATGATGAATACCACTGCTCGGAGCCATGAAGGCGAAGCTGGATATCGACACACGCGTCCTCTTCACGTCGATTAAAGCCTGGTCTAGATGCTGAGGGGCGTTCACCGTCGGAACCAGGCAAAGGAAATTTTGACGTCTGGATAAATACATAGCTGCGCTGATGAGCAAGAGCTATGGATGACGCAAGCGCTGGCATTTCCAGCTCCTGCTGGCGCTCCATTTCCCATTGCGTAACCTGATAGGCAAAGGGAAAACGGCTCATGACCGCCTCACGCGGCTCTTCCTCTGGCTTCCACTGAAAGGCAGGTGTCAGCATAAAACGGTAATCTGACGTAATATGATCCGTAAAGTTTCCATTGGTTGTAGCCGACTGGAGCACAGGATGCCCGCCCAGACCATAGCTTCCCTGAAAAGCAGTAGTGATGTGATGCGGGCCTTGGAAAACAGCATTCAGCACATGGCCTTCCACGTCCAGCTCAACGCGATACATCCATTCAATATCTGTTGTTCTTCCCCACTTGCTCATTAACAGCGGCGCTGGCGTTCCTTCGTCCTCATGGCTGAACATCATCTGATATTCGATGATCGTCCGTTCTTCCTCCTCTGCCACCGAATAAAACAGAACCAGCGGCGTATCCGTGAAACGATTTTCATAGGGATGGGACAGATTGCGACCATACAAAAGAGGGGTGTGGCGATAGACAAGCGATCTAACCGAAGAATCAGCCACACAGCGCAGCTCGACCCCGTCGATCCAGGCTCTGGACACCAGCGGAGCAGACTCCAATTCGCGGAATTCCGCATACACCTCATAATCGCCTTCCTTCAAATACCCCAACAAACGAGTGTACACACCCAGGCTGCTGCCATAATACAAAATAACGTCCTGATTATAGACATCGTTCAGGTAGAGGCGCACGAAGGCTGATTCCCGATCTGCCGCAGCCCAGTCGCTCTCCGAGCGGGCCAGCAAATCCAGCTCTGCGAATCCGTCTTCCGGCATGGAAAACGTGAATCGGAACCCGTTCCCCGTGCTGAGCTCGACCTCGGCTTTGTGCAAGGCAATCCGATACCCGCAATCCAGCAGGTCTTTTTCCTGCAATTCCCCGCGAAACCCGGTCATCTGCACTTCTGCTTGGCTGTTCATCCCTGTAACCTCCTTAGTGTATAGCGGCCATCTAGCCCGCATCCGCATCCTTCACCATGGTTCGAATATAAAAGTAGCCCATGAAAGAACACAGTAAAAACATAAACACTGCCATAGCGCTTGCCGTATGCGTTTCCTGATAGCTGGAAAATACCTGCTGCATGGCGACACCCAATACCTGCGGTGAGTTGGCACCGATCAGGAACGGAGCTGTGAAGCTACCCATGATTCCCATAAAGATGAAAGTCACCGCCACCCACATCGTTTTGTAGGAAAGAGGTAAAATAAAGCGACCAAACAGCTGTAGCGTGCTGGCGCCCGCATCTCTGGCACTTTCGACAACAGCGTTCGGAATACTGGCAAGCGCCGAGCTGAGCAGCATGGTTGCGAACGGAATGTTGAACCACAAATTAGCCAGCACCAGCCCTTTGTAGTCATAAATAATCCTCGGTATGGTTTCAATGCCGAGCGGCAGCAAAAGACGTGCAGCCCAGCCGTGATTGCCATACATCGTAATGATCGCATAGGTTGCAATTACACCAGGAACAAACATCGGAATAAAATACAATCGGCCTATCCATTTCACGACGGCCCCTTTTCCAAATCTCAGATAAATAGCCAAAGCATAGCTGATGACCAGCGTAAGGGCCGTCGAGACTAGCGTGACATTGATCGTATATATGATATTTCTGCGCATGGCCGGCTCCGTGAACAGCCAAATATAGTTCGCCAGACCGTAGCCGGTTCCATGCTGGTCAATCAGGCTTTCTTTTACCGCATAGAGAATGGGAACAATAACGACGACCAGCAAAATGAGAAAAGATGGGATGACTAGGGCAAGCCCTAACATCCCTCTTTTAGAAGATGAACTCATGATCAGCCGCCTGCGACTTCACTTTGCCAGCGTTTGTAGATTTCCTGCTGAAGCTCGCCGCTGTTGAAGCTGCGGTAGCCTGAAGAAACACTGTTGAATTTCTCTTGCAGTTCTTTTGGCATCAGACTCCACTTGATCCCCGGATAGCCATACATTTTATTGATAACAACCTTCTGCGCGTCCGGTGTCAGCACATAGTTCAGGAATTCTTGCGTCGCTTCCTTCTTGGAGGAAAGGGAAGGAACCATCAGATAAGACGGCCCGCCTGTAAAAGCAGGGGCGATCTGCGTCAGCTTGATCGTGTCAGGCAGCAGCCCTTTTGCCAATTGCTCCAGCGCCATATCGGACCAGGCCGGAATCATATCCACCTCTCCGCTCGCGAGAATATCAAGCGTGCCTTGATTCTTTTTCGGATAGACACCCTTTTGATACATGGAAGGCCCCAATTCCTTGAGCAGCGAGAAGCCTTGATCCCATTTTTTCATATTAGCCGGATCATTGCTGTTCATGGCCTCTGGCGGGAGGAAGTTATAGATGACGGTATTTACAAACGAGCTGCCTGACCCACCCGTGGACGGGTCGTTATAAGCAAATTTGCCGGGATGCTGACGAATCCACGTATACAGCTCGTCTGCTGTTTTGGGAGGCGTACCCACCTTCGCGCTATTATAGGCAAGAACTACCGAGGATGCCCGGTATGGAATAGCCTGATTATTTACTTGCTTCAGATAAGTTTCGTCCACATTGGCCAGGTTCGGAACCTTTTTGGCGTCCATCGTGTCCCACAGTTGTTCACCTACACCTCTAGTGATGTCATCCAGACTGCCCTCATACAGATCTATATCCACATCAGTTTGTCCGCTCTTTTTGGCTGCGATCAGACGATCCAGCGTCGATGCACCTCCCGTTCCGGCTGGCAAATACACCAGCTTAACCTTGATGTGGTCATTTTTAGCTTCAAAATCCTTAATTAAGGTTTCCCATAACTCTTTGACGTTCAAAGATCCGCCAGTGTACAAGGAAATCTCCGTCGTGCCTGCAGCTGCCCCTGCTTTCGTGTCCTTGGCCTCTCCTGTCGTGGTTGTGGCCTTGCCGCTGTTCCCGCATCCGGCCAATAACGATAGGCTGAGCACCCCAGCCAAAATCAGACTCATCTTCTTTTTCCCAAACACGTTGTTTCCTCCTTTAGATGGTTGCACAAGTTCGCAATACCGCTAGATGATGCGTTCATGATGGATTGATATTGAAGCGATGCAGAAGGTTGATGGCAGACATTCACTGTGCTGCTGGAAAAGTAACAATTTTATTGAAGCTGAATCTGATCTGCTCCCCACTGCGCAGCTCGGCAGCCCGTTCACGCGGCACAAACATCTTCAGATGATCCGTCCCGCTGTCCAGCGACACCTCGGCATAATGCCCGAGAATCATCACCTGTCGGATCGTTCCGGACAGAGAAGGCTTGTCTTCATTCGTCAGAACAATATCCTCCGGTCTTACACCTACCATGGATTCACCTGTGTATTCATGCTCTTGCGTAAAAGATATTCCGCTCACGGAGACACTGCGGCCTTTGCTCACCCCCCTTAATAAATTGATGCGCCCAATAAATCCCGCCACAAACAGCGATTGCGGATTGTCATAAATCTCCTGCGGCGTCGAAAGCTGCTCGATCCGGCCAGCATTCATGACCACAATCCGGTCGGAAATGGACAGCGCCTCTTCCTGATCGTGGGTGACGAATACCATCGTCATCCCCGTTCGCATCTGGATATCGCGCAGTTCCTCCCGCATTTCCATCCGCAGCTTGGCATCGAGTGCGGAGAAAGGCTCGTCCAGCAGCAATACATCCGGCTTCAGCAGCAGAGCACGGGCGAGCGCTACCCGCTGCTGTTGGCCGCCTGAGAGCTGGCCGGGCGTCTTGCGTTCCGTCGTCTCCAGCCGCACCAGCGCCAGCGCTTCCTTGACCTGGCGGTCGATCTCTGCCTTTCTCACCTTGCGAATCTTCAGTCCGAAGGCCAGATTGTCATATACCGTCATATGCGGCCACAGATTATAGCTTTGGAACACCATGGCTGTCGGGCGCTTTTCGGGAGGCAGCTTCAGTACGCTTTTGCCCTGAATCCGGATGTCACCGCCGTCCGGGTCAAGAAAGCCGCCAATTGAGCGAAGCACGGTTGTTTTGCCACAGCCGGACGGACCAAGCAGCGTTACCAGTTCTCCCTTCATCACGTCAAGTGAGATGCCTTTGACTCCGTCTCCTGTCTTGAAGCGTTTGGTTAACTCTTGAATGGATAGTTGAATGGACATTAGCTTAGGCTCCTTTTGACCAATTACGTTATTTCACCTGAAATCCGCCTGACAGTACATCCGCACTTACAAACCGCTTGGCAGCCAATAGCAGAATAATCGTTGGCAGAGTAAGAATGACCGAGAAAACAGCACCCGTTGTGCTCGGATAATCGGCAATAATGGAATACATAATGACTGGCATCGTTTTATAATCTGGTGTTCCGACCAACAGTGTCCCCTGAGCCTCATCCAGTGAAGCAAGAAAGGTAAAGATGGAGGCGACCACAATGCCGGGCAGTGCCATAGGAAAGGTGATTTTCCAAAACACTCGAAATGGTCCGGCTCCGGCATCCCTGGCTGACTCCTCTTGTGCGCGATGTACGCTGCGGAACGCAGAGGAAGGGATCCAGGTCATATACATGAGCGTATTCACCATGTGGATTAATACAATGCCTGCAAAGGTGTTCATCAACCCGAATTGGTAGAACAGCACAGCGATGGACACATACAAGCCCATTTTCGGAAAAGCGTGCGTGAGCAGGAATGAGAATAGGAACCACTTACTGAGCGGAAAGGAAATCCGTGCAAAGGCATAAGCAGCAGGAACACATACAATAATCGAGCAGACCGTAACGGTAATAGCAATCAGGAAGGATAGGGAAATCGAGCTGAGAACGTCATCCTGGGTAAGCACAAACTTCCACCATTCCAGTGACAGGCTCTGCGGGAGCGGTGCAGGATACTGCCATTTTCCCGAGACCGCCAACAGGAGTAAATTGGTCAGAGGCCCTAGGAAAAAAATGACGAAAATGACAAGCACGATGAATTCCACAATTTTGCGTGTGCCGAGTGAGCGAAGATACCAGTTCATAATTCATCCCTCTCAAGACGTCTAGACGTCCGAATCTCTTTTCAATTTGGATTATAGAGAGGGTTTATTATCACAAATCGACAAGGAGGATAAGTTTATGTAAAGAGAAGGAATCCGTTTAACACTTCAACAATAAAAAAAGAGAGAGCTGTTAACAGCCCTCTCTCCTTGAACGTATATGAATAGCTCTATCAATAAGTCTTACAAATAAATTGGAAGCACCTGGTTCGTTTGATCACGGTTACGACCCACAGAGAAGATGGCGATTGGGATGCCTGTCAGCTCAGATACGCGTTGTACATAATTGCGGGTATTCTCAGGCAGTTGCTCCAGTGTTTTGACACCAGTGATGTCTTCGCTCCAGCCCGGCATTTCTTCGTATACCGCTTCACACTCTGCCAGCATTTTCAAGCTTGCCGGATAATGCGTAATGATCTCACCACGGTATTTGTAGCCTGTGCAGATTTTGACTGTTTTCAAGCCAGTCAATACATCCAGCGAGTTCAGGGAGAGACCCGTAAGTCCGCTGACACGGCGGGCATGGCGCACAACAACGCTGTCAAACCAGCCTACACGGCGAGGACGACCTGTAACCGTCCCATACTCATGACCTGTTTCACGGATATAATCACCGATCTCATCGTTCAGCTCGGTTGGAAACGGTCCGTCGCCTACGCGAGTTGTGTATGATTTAGCTACACCGATTACCTGTTGAATTTTGGACGGTCCGACGCCGGAACCGATACATACGCCGCCAGCCGATGGGTTGGAGGACGTTACGTACGGATACGTACCTTGGTCAATATCGAGCATAACGCCTTGCGCACCCTCGAACAGTACCTTACGATTCGCATCAATCGCATCATTCAACACAACAGACGTATCACCTACATAAGGACGAATAAATTCCGCATACTCCAGATATTGCTTCAGTATTACTTCTACATCCAGCGGCTCCCCGCCGTATACCTGTTGGATCACTTGATTCTTTTCCTTCGTGAGAAGACGCAGCTTCGTTTCGAATTCCTCCGCATCCAGCAAATCAGCAATACGGATACCGTTACGTGCAGCTTTATCCATATAGGCAGGGCCGATCCCTTTACGCGTCGTACCAATTTTGTTAGGACCTTTGCGGTCTTCTTCCAGCACGTCCAGCGTCATATGGTAAGGCATAATCACATGTGCGCGGTCACTGATGACCAAATTTTTCGTAGAAAAGCCATTATCATGAATGTAAGTAATTTCTTCAATAAGAGCGGCTGGATTCACTACCATGCCGTTGCCAATAACACACTTTTTATCTTCATAAAAAACGCCGGATGGAATCAGGCTCAGCTTGTACTTTTTACCGTCAATGAGAATCGTATGACCAGCATTGTTTCCGCCTTGGTAACGGGCCACTACTTCAGCGCTTTCCGCCAGATAGTCCGTGATTTTACCTTTGCCTTCGTCTCCCCATTGTGTTCCCACAACGACTACAGTTGACATGTTTCATTCCTCCGTGGAGTGCCCACAGACACTCTGATTTTGAGCTGACGCACTACGCATTTCTGGCTCTAATTGCCTCAACAGCCAGATACGGAGCGTTCTCGGACAGCAGGAAAAAACGTCCGTCGCAGACATTCCATAGGTCGGAATGCCCCGGGCGTATTGATCTCCCCACTGCGTTGAAGCAGCACTATAAGTGTACCAGTACCATTTTTCAAAGTCAAATAAAAAACGAACAATATATCACATGAAAATAGTATTGTTCGTAATTGGGAGTTTCAATCCTTATATGAAAACATGTAAATAGACTATGAAAAGGCTCTTTCGACATCGTGAGACACGCGTCGAGAGAGCCTTTTTCTAATGATATGAATACGTTAGCCAGCGAATGCATCCGAATGGGCACGCTCGTAATTGGCGAATTTATTATAGTTTTTGAGAAACACCAGCTCTACCGTTCCGACCGGGCCGTTACGCTGCTTGGCTATGATAATCTCAATAATATTTTTCTTTTCCGTTTCCTGATTATAGTAATCATCCCGGTACAGAAACGCGACAATGTCAGCATCCTGCTCGATGGAACCTGATTCCCGCAAGTCACTCATCATCGGTCGCTTGTCTTGACGCTGCTCCACACCCCGGCTCAGCTGGGAAAGGGCAATAACAGGCACTTCAAGCTCACGGGCAATTTGCTTCAATGTCCGTGAAATTTCGGATACCTCCTGCTGCCGATTCTCGCCTGCTTTGCCGCGTCCGTGAATAAGCTGCAAGTAGTCGATCACGATCATGCCCAGTCCCTTTTCCGTCTTGAGACGGCGGCACTTGGCACGGATATCAGCGACAGTGACACCAGGCGTATCGTCGATATAGATCTCTGCCTCAGACAAGGCTGCAATCCCCATCGTCAGCTTGGCCCAATCTTCGTCGCCTTTAAATTCACCTGTCCGCATGACGTTCGCGTCCAAATTAGCCTCGGCACAGATCATCCGCTGCACGAGCTGGGCTGCCGACATCTCCAGACTAAAGATGGCTACCGTCTCTTTCGCCCGCACTGCAACGTTTTGCGCAATATTCAGGGCGAACGCCGTTTTACCTACGGATGGACGGGCCGCCACAATGATCAAGTCATTGCGCTGGAAACCCGCCGTCATCTTGTCCAGGTCAACAAATCCGGATGGAATTCCGGTTGTATTGCCCTTGTTCTGATGTAGCATTTCGACACGGTCGAACACTTCCATCACGACATCGCGGATGGCGATAAAACCACTGCCTGAGCGCCCGTTGGATATTTCCATGATCTTGCGCTCGGCATCGCTCAGCATACCGGCGACATCCTCGCCGTTGCTGTAGCCTTCACTCACAATTTGCGTAGCTGTGCGAATCAGACGACGAAGCATCGCCTTTTCTTCAATAATCTGGGCATAGTAATCCACGTTAGCCGCTGTTGGCACTCCGTGAGCCAGCTTGGCCAGATAACTGACTCCGCCGATATCCTCCAGCTGACCTTTGTCCTGAATCTTCGAGGTCAGCGTAACCAAGTCAATCGGCTGCCCGGATTCACCCAGCTCAATCATTGCTTCGTAAATCATCTGATGAGCCTTATCGTAAAAATCCTCGGTCTGCACCCGCTCCATCGCGGTAATCAGTGCTTCGGACTGGAGCAAAATGGACCCGATAACCGCCTGTTCAGCCTCCAGATTTTGCGGAGGAATCCGATCAAAAAATTCGCCGCCCATAATTATTCTTCAGTCACCTGAACCTTCAGCGTAGCTTTGACCTCAGGATGAAGCTTGACGGTCATTTGAGTCACGCCGAGCGTACGAATCGGTTCTTCCAGCTCGATTTTGCGTTTATCCAGCTTGATCCCAGTTTTGGAAACAGCCTCTGCGATTTGCTTGCTTGTAATCGCGCCGAACAGCCGTCCACCTTCTCCAGCCTTCGCTTTGAGCTGAATCGTTGTCTCTTCCAGCTTTTTGCCGAGTACTTGCGCCTCTTCCTTTTCCTCTTGCTTGCGTTTTTCCTCAGCAGCGTTCTGATTCTCCAGCGTCTTCATATTTCCTTCCGTTGCTGGACGGGCAATACCCCGCGGCAGCAGAAAATTCGCTGCATAACCGTCGGACACTTCCTTAACCTGCCCTTTCTTGCCTTGGCCCTTCATATCTTTAATGAATATCACTTTCATTCAAATAACCCCTCTTCCCCATCAATTTCGGCCAGCACGTCGACCACTCTGCGTTCGGCTTCCTCCAGCGAGCAATCCAACTGGACCGCCGCATTCGTCAGATGTCCTCCGCCGCCTAGCCGTTCCATGACGACCTGTACGTTCATGCGCCCGAGCGAACGGGCGCTGATCCCCACCAGGCCGTCAGGACGTTCACTGACCACAAAGGAGGCCAGTACATCCGTCATATTGAGTAATGAATCCGCCACCTGAGCAATCAGAAGCTGCGGAATTTTTTGTCCGGGCTCTGTCACCGCAAGCGCGATGTGCCCATATATCATTTTAGCATGCTTAATAATTTCCGCCTTAGCAATATATTCATCCAGGTCCTCTTTTAGCATGCGCTGGATCATGACTGTATCTGCCCCGCTACGCCGCAAAAAACCGGCCGCCTCAAACGTACGTGAGCCTGTATGCAGGGAAAAATGCTTGGTATCCACCGTAATCCCGGCCAGCAGCGATGTCGCCTCCAGCGGTGTCAGTTGGACCTTCTCATGGATATATTGCAGCAGCTCAGTCACCAGCTCACAGGCCGACGACGCATACGGCTCCAAATAGATCAGAACCGAATCGTTAATAAATTCCTCGCCCCGACGATGGTGGTCTACCACGACTACTCTGCTTGCCGTCTGCACAAGACGTGGCTCAATCGTCATCGAGGCCTTGTGCGTATCTACCACGACCAGCAGGCTATGCTCGGTCATGGACTGAAGCGACTGCTCTGGCGTCATCAGTGCCTGCGACAGCTTCTCATCCTTGTTCACCTGCTCCATCATCCGGTCGATGGACGGATTGGATTTATCCAGCACGATATGCGCTTCTACATTGTACAACGCTGCGGCCTTCCACACACCGATGGCCGCTCCGACTGCATCCATGTCCGGTATTTTGTGTCCCATGATCAGCACGCGGTCACTCTCCTGCATCAGATCACGCAGCGCATGGGCAATGACTCGGGCACGCACCCTTGTACGCTTCTCGACAGCGTTAGACTTGCCTCCGTAAAAGGACAGGCGCTGCCCGGCTTTCACTGCTGCCTGATCGCCACCGCGTCCGAGCGCCATATCCAGGCTGGACTGAGCCAGCTCGCCCAGCTCCTTGATGCTCTCGGCACCAAAGGACAAACCGATGCTCAGTGTCATGGGCACTTTCAAGTCCGCTGTCATTTCCCTCACCGTATCCAGAATGACGAATCGACTCTGCTCCAGCTCCTGAAGCGCTTTGTGATTCAACATAATGAGATAGCGCTCGGATGACAAACGGCGCAAATAAATGTTGTAATGATTCGCCCAGGACGTAATCTCGCTCGTCACCTTCGCAATAAGCGCAGTGCGCTGCTGATCGTCCATTCCCTGAGCGGCCTCGTCCATATTATCGAGCATGACGATACCGAGCGCCAATCGCTCGTTTTCATACTGCTTGCGCAGCACCGCCAGCTCCGTTACTTCATACAGGTATATCAGTCGCTCATCCGGTACGATCAGAAACTGGTAGTGGCGCTCATCATGCTGTAGCTCCACCTTAAGCTCGCGAGTGAACTCCCTTGTTTCCTTTTTGGCACTTAAAGCTCCCGCTAGTTGAGGAAATAGGCCTTGCAGAGGCTCGCCTATCAACGACTGCTCCTCGAACATCTCCCCGGCAAACCGATTGTGCCATTCTACCGTTCGATTTTCACTGTATAAAATGATCCCAAACGGCAGTGTGCTGATTGCTTCCCCCTCTACCCGCTTGATCCGGAAGGAAAGACCGCTGATATATTGATTTAATTCCCGACGAAAATCCAACTCCGTCTTCAGCATCAGCCCGCCAAGCAAGAATGACAGCAGCAGTCCCATCACACCCAGTTCCCAATTGTACATGGAAATACATATGACAAGCACCAGCAGCAACAAAAACGCCCAGACAGTTTGATAACCGTGCCAGCGTTTTTGTAGAAATTTAGGCATGACTGTTCACCCTATTTCTTTGATCTTGTAATAGCTTCACGCAGCGGAAAGGCCAAATCAATAATACCTATAATGCGGAGCGGCTGGAACACCAGTACGACGAGCGACAGCAGCAGCGCAATCACCGGGCTCATTTTACGGCTATGCGTCCAAAAATAAATAAATCCAATGGTCTGGATAATAAAGCAAGCGTGGATCAGCGGCAGCATACTGATGGAAACCATTTGAATCCAGCTGCTATCCGAGGAATCCGCTATCCATCCGATCACAATTGCCAGCAGATAATACCAGATAAGCGCGCGCGGCAGCCTCCACTCTCGGGCTGGCTTCATTTTGCGTACCGGCACATCAAGACTACTCAATGCCGGACGTACCAAAGCATGTGTGATTACAGCCAGTAAGAAGGAGGTTACGATCAGCACATATGGAACCTTACCGATAAGCATCGTACCGAGTCGCTGCGTATCATCTGCAGTCCAATTTGTGCCTGAAAGCATCGGATTGGCACTTAAAATCTCCTGCATAATATTTCCCGTTATCGCAGCCTGATCACGAAGATACTGCGAAAGATCGAACCCGAATGAATACGTAGCGATGAGCAGTACAACCAACAACTCGGCTAAAATAACGCCCATTCCTGTCATCAAAGCCTGAAAAGAAGATCCTCCCTTTTTATACACCCGTCCCATCAGCATCGAAGGGATCAGAAAATAAAGCGCAGGGAGCAGCGAATACACATCTAATAGCGCCAAAATCAGTAGCGCCGGTATGACATGAATCAGAAATCCTTTGAAATGCAGCGATGAAAACAATACAGCGCCAGGCACAATTAGCAAAAATACGGTAATGATTTTCAGTGGTGTCAATAAAGTCAGCAGCAGAAGCAAATAAATGACGCTCCATGCTACAGTTGCCAAGCGGAATTTCAACGTTTTCACCTCTTACGCATATGTTCTTCCAGTGCAGAAATGTCCTGATACCAATCCTCCAACTGGTGTCCTTCTTTTCTGTGTCTTCTTAGCTTGTCGATGAGTAGATCATCCAATTCACGGTAAGACACTCCAAGACGCCTTCCCAAAATATAACTACTCATCATTAAGCTCGCCAGACAATCGCCAATACGGGCTGTACTGCCTTCCCACATCGCTTTAAACAGACGGGAAACTTGGTCAAGAACTTCTGTTTTGAGCCATTCAATGACCTTGGCCCTTTTCACAACATCCATTTCTTTAGGCATATGATGAAGAGTCACACTCCTCTGAAAAAGCTTTATTCTCCATTATAGCATATCCTATTCTGAAAATAACTGTTACCCCATGGGGTAAATCGTTATTTTCAAAGCAGCTATGAGCTTATTTTAGGAAGAAGTATTAAACGATTCTCTGGACACAAACTTTTCACAATACTCTATAATCTGGCTGCGGCGCACGATACCGATAAACCGGTCCATATCATCCACAACGGGTACAAAGTTCTGTACTTTAGCCAAATTAATTAAATCCTCCATATTTGCATCAATGGACACCGGCTTCATCGAAACCCGCAGCGGAACGTCCTTGAGCATAAACTTAGAAGCGTTTTCAAAGGTGATTTTCCCCTCAGACTCTTTCATATGCCATAACAGGTCACCTTCTGTAACTGTACCCGTATATCTACCTTCCTTATCCAAAATGGGAACCGCTGTGAAACGGTGATACTCCATCCGCTCCAACGTTTGCCGCAACGTAGCATCCGCCGTTACACAAGCGACTTCCTGTTTGGGAAGCAAGAAAAAAGCGATATTCATGAGAACGAATCCCCCTCAAAATCAAATGTAAATCAATTGATTACTCACTGAATGTCCTGCTTGTCGGGAAGCTTCAGCGTCTGCGGGGTTGTACCGGAATCCAGCCAATTCGCAATCATAAGTCTGGCATATTCCAGTTCTTGTTCATTGGCCCGATCGTAATACACGCCCCTCTTCTTGAACCCTTCCCCTGTAATCGTAAAACTTGAGATTTGTGGTTCACCCTGCGTAATAGCCTGCTTGCCAAGCCCTGTAATAAAAGCAGGCTCCATATCGGTCTTGAAATTGGCTCCCATAATATCGAGCAGCTCTGGAATTTTGGAAATTCCGTTGATATTCAGCAGCTTATCCGCCATAGCATTCAGGAAAATTTGCTGCCGTTTTGTACGGTTGAAGTCGCTATCTTCCCGATATCTAACATAATACATGGCTTCTTCACCATTATAAAGCGGCTTGCCCGCCTCAATGCGAAACTTGATATGCAGCGGATCTTTGTTTTCAATCGGCTTGTCGATTGGAAGCACAACCCCGCCCACGGCATCCACTGCATCCTGAATACCCTGAAAATTAATCGTAGCGTAATAATCGGCCTTATGTTCCATCAGCTTCTCTACCGTAGCCATGGACATACCTTCGCCTCCAAACGCATAAGCATGCCCCAATTTATCAAAATCATCCTCACCATCACGATTCGGATCGTGTCCAGCAATCTGTACATACATATCCCTTGGGATGGAAATCAAAAGCACACGCGATTCCGCAGGCCGCACCGCCGCATAAATAACCGTATCCGAGCGACCGCGCGCCTTTTCGTTTGGCCTTTGATCGGTGCCGAGCAGCAACACTGAAAACGGCTCTTTCTGGTAGGCTACTGCGTCCTGTCGCTTCTGTTCTCCAGACTGGCGCGGCTGATAGGACTTCTCCAATTTTCTTTCCAGCGTCGGAGACACAAACCAGTCAAAAGCCACCAGTGTTAGCTGTTTGCGAAACAGATACCCTCCCGCTGCGATCAGAAATAAAACAATACATGAAAGATATAGGGCGGTAAACCTTTTTTTCTTTTGCGACTTGCCGCTGGTCCTTCTCTTATGTCTTCTCTCCATAACAGGTTCCTTCCTTCTTTCCTTCACAAATCCCATCTCTTCATTAAACCGAATAGATCCCTTATGAAGCGGAGGCTTCCCCTCAAAGCATAAAAGGTCTGCTGCCTTGTTGTCAAAAGTGCCACAGCGCAAACCCTTCAAACTCATAGCAAAAAGGCTTTGCCCTCACGGTCAAAGCCCCAAATTCATATTTATAGTCTGTCTCCTATGTAGCTTTCAGATTGATTTCTTGCCTTAGTGCAGCGACAGTTTCACAGTGAAAAACCATAATCGAACAGCTTCCGTGTCTGCTTAAATCGCTCTTCCTTGCTTGGCGCACCAAGTACCACAGCAATTAACCGTCTGCCATGCTGTTCAGCGGTACCCGTGAAGCAATATCCGGCATCACTCGTATACCCGGCTTTCAGGCCATCCGTTCCGGCGTAAGAGTACGGTCCAGCCAGAGAAGGCAGCATCCAGTTTGTATTACTAATGTAGAGTCCCTTATCCTTTAACTCCATTTGCGTACGACTGGACGTTCTTAGAATCTCCGGATGTGACGCAATCAGGTAAGAGGCCAGCTTTGCTGTGTCGCTTGCTGTCATTTTCGTTTCTCCGCGAATATCCTCGGGATGATTCGGTCCCAATTCACTCTGCCCTGCTCCAGACGCATTGCTAAAGCGGCTGTCGGACGATAATCCAATTTGGGCAGCTTTCTCGTTCATACGCTTCACAAAAGCCGCTTCATTGCCTGCCGAGCGCTCTGCAAGTGCTACAGCGGCATCATTGGCTGAATACACAACCATACTCTGGAACAGTTCGGATACCGTCATTCTTTCACCATACCGCAGAGATAGATTTATCCCCCCCACCGTACTCGCGTAACGGCTAATCCGCACCTCATCATTCCAGCCTAACCGTCCAGTCCGAATATCCTCCAACACCAATAGCTCGGTCATGAGCTTGGACATATTTGCGGAGGGCATAGGTGTATTGCCGTTCACATTCATCAGCAATTCCCCAGTATGCATGTCCATCAGTACCGCAGCCTCTGCATCCACATCCGGCTTCCCAACCAACAGGCGGGGTCCAAGTGTAATAAAAATCAATATTATAAGGACCGGGATAATAATAGCCCAACGTAACCAGTGTTTTTTCATCATCGTAATAACCCCCATACTTATTAGACGATGAAAAATTCATTTTGTCTGCAATTTTTCGAAAAAAAGATACAATTTTTTTACCTTTTTTATTTTATGCCAAATATCCGCTCACCCCTGTTTGCAGGATAGCGGATATTGAGGCTTTTTATAATAACATGCTAGGCAAAATGACAGGCTACAAAATGCTGGCTACCCGCATCCCGATATACCGGAGCTTCTCTTTCACAGCGTGCTTCCGCCATAGGACAGCGCGTATGGAACTTGCAGCCAGACGGTGGATTAGCCGGAGAAGGAATGTCCCCTTTCAGTACAATTCGCTGTCTCTTGATCGTCGGATCGGGAATTGGGACCGCCGATAGCAGCGCCTTCGTATACGGATGAAGCGGATTGCGGAACAGCTCCTCCTTGGAAGCCAGCTCCACCATCGAGCCCAAATACATTACACCAATGCGGCTGCACAGATGCTCAACTACACTCAGATCATGCGAGATGAACAGATACGTCAATTGACGTTCCTGCTGCAAATCACTTAACAAGTTAATAATCTGGGCCTGAATGGACACATCCAGCGCAGATACAGGTTCGTCTGCTACAATAAAATCAGGATTTAGGATCAAAGCCCGTGCAATCCCGATCCGCTGGCGCTGACCGCCGGAGAACTCATGCGGATACCGATCATAGTGATACGAGGACAGTCCACAAATGTCCAGCGTTTCGTTAACCTTATTCCGCAACTTACCACGGTCAATCAGCCCGTGATCCAGCAATGCCTCTCCGATGGCTTCACCAACCTTAATTCGCGGGTTCAACGAGCTAAAAGGGTCCTGAAAGACGATTTGCAGCTTGGGTCGAAGCGCCCGGATGCGCTCCTTGCTTAACGTATGCAGGTCCTCTCCTTTGTATCGCACCGACCCATCTGTCTTATCCATCAGCCTGAGGATGGTCCGCCCAATCGTACTTTTTCCACAGCCTGATTCCCCTACCAGACCGAAGGACTCTCCCTTGTGAATGCTAAATGATACATCATCGACCGCTTTCACATGTCCGACAGTACGCTGAAAAATCCCCCCCGTGATCGGGAAATATTTTTTCAGCCCTTCCACCTGAATTAAAGGCTCGCTCATATTCGTTGCCCTCCTTCTTTCTCATATAACCAGCAGGCAACCTTATGACCATTCTCCTTTTCGTTCAAGGGAGGGGCCTGATCCTTGCAAATTTGCATACAATGCGCACACCGATCATGGAAATGGCAATTCTCTTCCAGCTCAATCGGATTGGGGACCTGACCGGGGATGGAGTATAGTCGATCCATTTTCTGATTAATGACAGGCTTCGCCTTTAATAGTCCTTGAGTATACGGATGCTGCGGGTTTTTGAACAGCTCAATGACAGGAGCCTCTTCAATGACGTTGCCGGCATACATGACGACCACATAATCAGCCATCTCTGCCACAACACCCAAATCGTGCGTAATCAGCATAATGGATGTCTTCAGCTTATCCTTCAAATCCCGCATCAAATCGAGAATTTGTGCCTGAATCGTCACATCCAGAGCCGTTGTCGGCTCGTCTGCAATCAGCAGCTTCGGATTACAACTTAACGCGATAGCAATCATGATCCGCTGGCGCATACCGCCACTCAATTCATGGGGATAGGAATGGAATATTTCCTCCGAGCGAGAAATGCCTACCAAGCTAATCAGCTCAATCGCTCGCGCACGTGCTTCCTTTTTACTCATTAATGTATGCATAAGCAGCGGTTCCGTAATCTGTTCTCCGATTGTTAGCACCGGATTCAGAGAAGACATCGGCTCCTGAAAAATGATCGAAATGTCATTACCGCGAATCTGCTGCATTTGGCCTTTATTAAGTGTTAAGAGGTTTTTGCCATCAAACCAGATTTCACCATCTGAAGTGTGGGGAGAATCAATCAGCTGCATCATCGTCATCGCTGTTACACTTTTACCACAGCCAGATTCCCCTACCACACAAAGCGTTTCACCCTCACGAATTTTAAAACTGACGTCATTGACCGCTTTGACAGTTCCGTTAGAGGTATGAAAAGTGGGTTTTCAGGTTACGAAATTCAATCAAAGCATTTTCCATAAACGTTCGTCTCCTACTTCTTCATTTTAGGGTCCAGTGCATCACGCAAACCGTCGCCAATCAGGTTAATAGCTACAACTGTAATGAGAATACACATTCCCGGTGGGACCCATATCCAAGGCCGTTTGCGGAAGTCGATCAGGTTATTCGCAGCCGAGATCATATTTCCCCACGAAGGTGTGGGCGGGACCACGCCAATTCCTAGGTAACTGAGCGCAGACTCTGTAATAATCGCACCCGCCACCCCCAGCGTAGCCGTAACAATAATGGTAGGAATGGTATTCGGCAGCAAATGACGGAATATTTTACGGCGATCCCTCAAGCCGAGAGCTTCTGTAGCCTGCATAAACTCCTGTTCACGCAGTGTAAGAATTTGGCCCCTGACCAGACGGGACAAACTCGTCCAGCTTAAAGCCCCGATAATGAGCATCAGAAAATAAATCCGTTTCGACGGATCGACCTTCAAATCGGATAAAACCGCACCTAAAATAATGAGCAGCGGCAACGTAGGCAATGCCATAAAAATATCAGCAACCCGCATAATTATCGTATCCACGCTTCTACGGTAAAATCCTGCCAACGCCCCTAACGTCGCACCGATTGCGACCGAAATAAACGTAGCAACCAGTCCCACCGTCAAGGAAATACGCCCCGCCAGCATTGTACGCAATAAAATATCCCGACCAAACTTATCCGTACCAAGCCAGTACTGAGCATTAGGCGATAAATTTTTGTCAGATAGCTTGTAATCATCCAAATGATAAGGTGAAACCATCGGCCCAAATATACAGATGACCACCATCAGAATCAAAATAACGAGTCCTGCCAAAGCCAGACGGTTTTGGTTAAAACGGCGCACGGCGATTCTCCATGGAGACGCTTCAGGACGGATCGCCGCCTTTTGATTGGTTTCAATCGTAACTGTTTTCGCGGACAATAGTATCCCTCCTATTTCAAGCGAATTCTTGGATCTGCCATGCCATACAATACGTCAGAAAGTAGATTGCCAATGAGCGTAAGGACTGCCAGAAAAATGGTAAATCCCAGCATAAACGGATAGTCCCGCATGCTGATTGACTCCAGGTACACCTGCCCCACCCCCGGCCACACAAACACCTTCTCCAGAATCATTGCCCCGCCAAATAAGGCCGGGAGCTCGAAGCCGAGCAGTGTGATTGCTGGAATGAGTGCGTTGCGCAAAGCGTGCTTGAAAATAACCGTCCGTTCCTTCAAGCCTTTGGCCCGTGCAGTACGGATGTAGTCCTGACGGATAACCTCCAGCATGCCTGTACGAAAATACCGGGTTAGGCTGCCTGTACTCAACATCGTAAGTACGAGTGTCGGGAGGAACATATGCTTGAGAATATCCACCATATAAGCCCATGAACCTGGCTCCATTCCTGCTGTGGTCATGCCACCAACCGGAAGAATCCCCCATTCGAGTGCAAATATTTTAATCACCAAAAGACCTATAAAGAATGAAGGCAGTGACATACATAAGAAAATGAACAACGTGACAAACTTATCGAACAACGAATATTGAAACTTGGCTGAAAATACCCCGGCAATAACCGCAATCAGCCAGCTAAAAATAAGACTGAAAAAAGCGATAATAAACGAGTTCCATACATAATTGCCGATAACCTTCGTTACCGGCTGCTTATGCTGTAATGAATCTCCCATATTTCCCTTCAGCATATTGCCAGCCCATATAAAATAGCGTTGGTACTCCGGCTTATCCAGCCCGTAGATATGTCGTAGCTGCTGCGCCTTCTCGGCGGTCATATTCGGGTTCTGCTTGGCTGTAATATAATCTCCCGGCACCATGGCTGAAATCGCAAATACGATGATGGATATGCCAATAAGTGTGGGGATGAGCTGCAGCAGTCTGCGAATAATGTACTGCTTCATAATCATTCCTCCAGACGAATAAAATGATATGCTCAGCCCGTGAGAGCTAAGCATACGATTGGCAACCCTTATTGAGCGATTTGAGCGTTATGCAAAGTGAATTCAAAATCCTTGTATGGTGAGATATCAAAGCCGGATAAACGTCCATTAATCGGCCACATATCTCTGCGTTGGTACATAAAGATAACTGGCAAATCCTTGTTCAGTTCTTGATAAAGCTGTTTGTAGATCTCCTTGCGCTTCTCTTGATTCAATTCATGCTTACCAGCTAGTGTCAACTCATCAACCTTTTTATTCGAGTAGCCGATATCATTTTGTGCACCATTCGTAATAAAAGTCGTTGAATCCGGATCAGGTGTCAATCCCCAAGCTGCAAAGAACATATCATACTTGCCTGTATCCTTTTTATCCATAATTGCGTTAAAATCCAGCGTTTCGGACGACAGCTTAATACCCAGTTCCTTATAATTGTTCGTCATAATCGGCAGCAACGCTTCTACAACGGGGTTATCAGCGGTCGCAGAGAAGTTAATAGCCAGCTTCTCTCCGTCCTTCTCACGGATACCGTCCGCGCCAACCTTCCAGCCTGCCTCATCCAGCAAAGCCTTCGCCTTAGCCATATCGAATTCATACTTATTAATGCCTTCATCCGTGTAAGACCAGGATTCTGTAGACTGTGGAATGTTAATCACATTCGCATATGGACCGTACACCCCTTGTACAATCTCCTTACGGTTCAAACTGATGGTCAGAGCTTGGCGTACTTTAGGGTCCTGAAATTTCTTTTCTTTGTGGTTAAACGCAATATATCCATAGCCATTCGTCGGCATAATATGCACATCCAGGAAGCCCAGGGACTTCAATTCCTCTACGTTATCTTCGGTAACCGTAACGTTATCCATATCTGTTTCACCCGTTTGCAGCATAGACAGATTCGTTTCTTCCGTCGTTGTTTTGAAAATAACCGATTTCACCTTCGGTGCGCCTTTGAAGTAGTTTGGATTCGCTTCGAATACGACCTGTTGCCCCGGAGAAAAGCTCTTCAACACATACTGCCCGGAGCCGAGTGGCTTATTATTAAGCGCCTTGATGCTATCCAGATTACCCTTTTTGTAGCCTTTTCCGTAATAAGCTTCTGGCATGAAATAAATCTCGGCGCCCAAAAAATCCTTTGTATAGGCTGTTGCTTCTGTAACCGTTACTTCTACCGTGTTATCATCAATGATTTTGATACCGGAGATATCATTTGCTTTACCATCGTGATATTCTTTACCGCCTTTAATTTTGAACGACAGAATGTCAGTTTCACCGTCGTAATTCGGATCATGCAGCACCTTGAGAACAAAGGCGTAATCCTTCACCGTTACCGGCGTGCCGTCGCTATACTTCACACCCGGTTTCAGATGGAATGTATATTTTAGACCATCCTGTGATACATCAACTTTGTCAGCCAAGCTATTTTCATATGTACCATCTGCTTTCACCTGCAAAAAGGAATCAAACACTGTTCTGACTACATAAAAATCGTAAGTCGTTTGCCAGAAAAGCGGGTTAAATACCCCTTTAGGTGATGTCATGCCTACCACAATATTATCTTTCCGATTGGTTGCTCCCGGTGGGTTTTGTGTCAGATCAGTCGCTTTAATGACACCCTCCGTCACTTGTGTACCTGCTTCATTACCCTCTGTTTTTTTGTCTGCATTCCCCTGCTGTGGCTGTGCCTCATTAGCACCTCCGCTGCATCCTGCAAACAGAACACCAACAATCGTAAGCACCATAAGCAAAGAAACCCATTTCTTCGTCTTTACCATCCTGTTAATCCCCCTTAGTCGGTTCTTTATTTAACAGCTTGCCTCATTCCTGCGGTGATTCATTAAAGCTTAAGGTTTGAAAATGAAGTCGTCACACCCTCCTTACTGTCACCTACGATAGCGTAAAAACGCGTTATAGACCTTTGGTCAATTTTTTGCTCACTGGCAAACATTACATTTTTATTAAGGTTTATCTTACGTGTAAAATAATATCACGTCAATATCTTTTTTTATGTAATATAAAAAGTTTAAATATCTATTTATGTAAAGTTTATGAATTTAACTTATAGGAAATGAAAAAATACATAATTCAATGTAACCTAAAATAACATTACGGAGTGCCGGAATGTTTGCTCTGGCGAGTTGGGGGAGTTGTAATTTTACAAGTGAATAAAAGATAATCTTACGTTCTATGGTTAAACATGGATTGTATTATTAGTAAGTTACAATAGATGGCACTTGTTGTCAATATAAAAAGTCATAAAAAAAGAGACATTCCCGGAATCGGGAACATCTCTTTTTTTTTCCATTCACTACTATTCAGTAGTGTAAGGAAGCAATGCGATTTGACGGGAACGTTTGATCGCGATTGTCAACATACGTTGATATTTCGCACTTGTTCCAGTCACACGACGAGGAAGAATTTTTCCACGTTCGCTGATGAATTTTTTAAGCAGGTCTGTATCTTTATAGTCAATGTGAGTAATTTTGTTCACAGTGAAGAAACATACTTTACGACGTTTGTTGCGACCACCACGACGAGCTGGTCTTTTGTTATCGTCTCCGCCTTCTCTTTGTCTGAAGCCCATTCTTTGTCAGTCCTTTCCCAATTAAAATGGTAAATCATCATCCGAAATATCGATCGGTTTTCCGTCATCGGAAAAAGGATCCTGATTGTTTCGCGAGTTATTATTCCCGCGTCCACTATTGCTGTTACCGCCCCCGAAAGGAGACTCCTCACGCATACCTCCACCGCTATTGCCGCCACCGTTGCCGCTATCGCGGTTAGATTCCAAGAAACGTACATTATCAGCTACAATTTCAGTCACGTATACACGTTTTCCTTCATTGTTCTCATAATTACGTACTTGAACACGGCCTTCAACAGCCGTCAGACGACCTTTACGAAGATAGTTAGCGCACGTTTCAGCAAGCTGACGCCAGGTTACGATCGGCAAGAAATCCGCTTCCCGTTCGCCGCCTTGACTTGTAAACGGACGGTCTACAGCCAGGGTGAACTGGGTTACTGCTACACCGGACGGTGTATAGCGCAGCTCCGGATCTTTGGTCAACCGACCGATCAGAATGACACGGTTCAACAATCCAATCCCCTCCTTTGAGCGTTGTTCATTACATAATCACGCACAATAATTAAGCTACGTCGTTCGTAATGAGATAACGAATTACTTCGTCAGAAATTTTCATGATACGCTCAAGCTCAGTAACAACAGCAGGTTCTGCTGTGAAGTTTACCAGAACGAAAGAACCATCACGGAATTTCTTGATCTCATACGCAAGACGGCGTTTAGTTACATCGTGATTCGTAATTTCGCCACCGCCGTTGGAGATGATACCTTGGAATTTGTCGACTGTCGCTTGAACAGCTTCTTGTTCAATGTCAGGACGAATAATGTACATCACTTCATATTTGCGCATTCTTTACACCTCCTTATGGACATAAGGCCCTCAATCTTAGTTGAGAGCAAGGAACGAGCCTAAACTCGCACTAAAACAGTTTACCAAATCGAGCGACTGAATGCAACCTGCAATTCAGTGCAAGCAACACAAGTCGGCTGATGCACTTCTATATCATTTCCGCATGTTTCTTTTCAGAACAGCGCACAATAACCGTTGCAGTCCAAATTTATTTATCTAAAGGAGGTACAAATTTCATGGGTGAAAAGACTGAGTTCGTACCAGGCGACAAGGTCCCCAATGACGGCGTATATATGGAGGTCGGAGAAAAAAGCTTTCATACCGAAATTCAAAACCCGCAGCAAATAACCCTGGAAAGAGGCGACTCTTTTCCGAAAACCACCAACCATAACCGCAAGTGGAAGAAAAAAACGAAAGCCCGCGTTCATTAATGTATATTTCCTCGGAATCTGGGCCATATTATGATTAGGCGGTACAACAGAGAGGTGTGGTTCCGTTGGACGACGTAGCCGGACAAACTGTTAGGAGATCCATTCAGGGCATTAGAAGCGTTAGGTTTGTGTAAAAGGACACTGTCTTTTCAACACTGGTATTGCTTGTCAGTACACCGAGTTTCATGATGTGATTGAACAGATCGTATCCTGTTAAAAATGTATCGCCTACGATGGAGGACCTTTGAGGTCCTCCCTTGTTGCATTATCGGACTTTTTGCATATACTGGTAAAATGCAGATTAATTCAGCTCCTTCTGCTAGAATATATCCAAGTACAAAGACCTACTATTACGGAGGTTTTAAGATGAGCTATTCTCGAATACTAAAATGGATATCAGGTATATTCGAATTGGTGCTTGCCGTACCGATTGTGGGAGGAGCCATTGTCATCGGGACCGGCTACTCTGCTCTGGGGTTCATGCTTGTCCTGCATGCAGTCACACTCATCCTGTCTTTACGCAATCAGGAAGCGATCTACGGCTCTGCATGGGGAATACTCACCTCTTTGCTGGCTTGGATTCCCGTCGTGGGCTGGGTTCTACATTTGATCGCAGCGATCCTTCTGATGGTCTCCGGCTCGAAAAGAACAAAACGCTATCATTATCCGCCAAACCAACTATAACCACAAGAAATACTCCTGACGGTACTGATCTCATCTTCTGTCAGGAGTATTTTTCTGAGTATAATGATCCCCCTGAGAAGAAACAACCTAACCCTTGTCTTTTACAAGAATTGAGCTGTATGTCTCCCCTTTCTTAATAAAAATAAAGCTCTTCTTCCCCTGTAAAATGGAGCAAAAGTATGTAAAACGAAAACCAATTAAACTTAATGATTACTACTCTATTAGTAGAAAATCACAAAAAAGTACTACTCGGTGAGTAGTGTGTCAATAAGATATACGAAAAAAGTTTTACGATCCAGGTAGTGTAGTGTAGGATATAATAACAAATAACTAAATTATTAATTTTGTATCCACAATATTTTCTTAAGGAGGCTCATTAACGTGAGTCAAATTCATTTTAAACTGAGTGAAACACTAGAAATGATTGGAGCTACACGTAACAAGATCGCGGTGGAGTCGAAAACAAGACCTGCTACTATTCTTGATTTAGCAAGTGGCGATACAAAAACCATTAAGCTGGAAACCTTGGTTAATATCTTAAATGCAATAAACGAAATCGCTCATAGCCACGGTTTGGAAAAAACATTTGGTATTGAAGATATCATTCAGTACGTCCCTCAAAGCACAGAAAATACGCGCTAATCCACTTGAGGATAGCGCGTATTTTCTTAATAATATGATTCTATTTTCCAAAAGGGAATACAACCCTTCTAAGTTCTTTACTTCGTAAAACACAATAGCAGAGATATGCCTTCAAAACATTTTCCATAAAATAAAAAATCTCCTACGCCCACAAGCGTAAGAGATTGGTTTAATATTCAACGAAGTTAATGGCGGAAAGAGTGGGATTCGAACCCACGCACGCCTCGCGACGCCTAACTGATTTCGAGTCACATAGTTGACGCTAGAGTTCCGTTAATCCCTCGCTGTGTCACCGTTTAGCTTGCGGTCACATAGCGGACTGATTCCGTTAACCCTACGCTGTTTGAATTAGTTTCTTCTATTATAATAGCACGCGCATATAGAGCTATCAAGAGAACACGTCTATGAACGAAGAAAAAGCGCCCACCTCCGAAGAGATGAGCGCTTAGTTTATCGTTATATTAAGCTACCCCGAGATAAAAAATAATGTCCGGATTGTTTTCGCACCAGATTCCGGGCCGTCGCGCAGGGGCCTTGGGGGTACGGCCCTCGCAGTCTCCACGCAAAAAGACGCTCATTCATCCGCTTTTGATAGCGTAAATAAGCGTTGTTTTCGATCGGACACGCGCAGCCATACGCAGCACCCGGCCACTTTTTATGCATCGTTTATTCACGTACATATTCACAAAACACATATTATGCGAATATGTCTGCGCTCGGAACCCGCGCCATTATGCGGTTGATACCGCGCTGCATAAACGTACCATATGCAATGTATATACATAATCCGTATAAACCTCGTAGCTACGCGGTTTCCCGCCCTATCTGGCTATCTACCCGCTGGTAACGTATGCAGTGAAATACGCTGGTTCTCACGTTCGTTATGCACTGCGTATGCAGCCGGAACGTATAGCGTAAATCCGCCACACCCGAAAGTTTCCGAAGCTATAAAACCGTGGAACTCCGCGCCCCCACTGGACCTCCAGCTATTAGCACGCTTTCGTATCCGAAAAATTCCGAAGGGGTCACGCGTCCGGAGGCTCGTGTAGAAAAATTCACGCTACTTGAACTTTTGTAACACGTTAACTGACGCAGCAACTCCGCACCACTACACCGCCGATCGTGCATTACGCCCGCTTCTCGTTTACTTTACGATAGACCCGTTTCGCGGAAAAACCACTCGATATCCCGCGTTGCCCGGACGCGTGCCCTTCCGCGATTCTCACGCATTAATTCGCCTGCACGTCGTTTGATCTCCCGTTTCAGTTCACGCTTAAAGTCTGGCCGTTTACGGTAACGGTAAAGCGTCATACGCGTAATACCGAGCCGACGCGCTATTTCTTCGTGGCTCGGTCGCTTAACATCGGACAGTAACGCAATAGCCTCGTAGTGAACATCACTGAGAGGTAGGCGTCGGCTCGATCGCTTATTCATCACTGGCTTGACGTACTTTCAACGCCTCGATACGAGCTTTAAGCGCCTCAATATCCGTGCCGCTCTCGCTATTAACGTTAGCTGTGACTTCGACCTTATCGGACAGCATGCCGTGGATTTGAAGTACGAGCTTCGCCATAGCTGCGTTTTTCTCCGCAATAGCGATTTCCGGAAGTATAGCGATCAACGCGGGCAGGTCGTCAACATTGTTACGGACAATCTGACGCTTCAGTTCCGCCTCGAACGCAGGATCGCGCTTCCACTGGTAGATAGCGGATGGCGTAACGTTACACTCCTCTGCTATCTCCGTAATTGGCGGGCGCTCCCCCGGCGGTAATGACAAGTATTGTATCGCGGTATAATGCTTCGCTTCTAGTTTCATATTAACGTATCCCCTTTCGTAAGTAAAAGAGCGAGCCGCAGCCCGCCCGTTATTAAATCCGCCCCAACACGATATAACGCTGCCCTTCGTTAAACGACGCAATCGCCACACGGTCGCCCGCCTTCAGCGTGTCATGAAACGTAATCTCGAACTCGCCGGACGTGAAGCACCCGAAATTAAACACGTCGCTGAACGCCTTCGAATTAACAGGCGCAGACGATTCCGTCTCCTTCGTTACGCGTGTATAGCGGCTGAGTTCGAGTGTCGTCGGCTCCACCGCTTTAACGGACACCTTTCGCGTATGTTCACGCAAATGCTCCGGTATAATTACGTCGTCCCCGTCGAGCTCGATCTTCATGTTATCGATTTGAACGCGTAGAGCTGGCGGAGGTGCGAGGATCGTCGCGTATTCGATCGCGACCTCTACGTTGTATCCGAGTTGTTTAATAACGTCAATCAACTGCGATACGCCGCCTCCGTCTATTCGTTCGATCATAAATGAATCCTCCTTTCGTTACATCGCTAATCTGCGAGCCAGCACACCGGCGAGCTTTTCAATATCCGATTCCTCACGGATCGTTGCGTTGATCGTGATGTTTACGTCACCACGACCCTCGTTTCTCCGGTATTCATCTGCCTGTCCGCGAGTCAATACGCGCTCTCCTTTATGAAGTTCAGCCTTATATCCATCGAACGGGACATTATTCAAACCGCCTGAGTGCTTCCCATCCTCTTTCCAGGCATTAAAGCGTTGTATACCTGTTGGCCCATTGTATCCCGGAGTAGCCACACCTTGGTAACTTATCTTCCCGCCTGATTTAGCCTTTTCCGCATAGGCCGCCGATCTTTCTTGTGCCGCGCTTGCTGCTTGTGCAAACTCTGACGCTCCTATACCTACGACAGCTCCGCCAGCGCCTCCGATTACAGCTCCCCAAGGTCCGAACCGAGACCCGAGGTTTGCACCGGCCCCACCGAGAAGAAGCGAACTAGCTACCGGATTATTCCCGATTTCCTTAAGAACTCCGGTTACTACAGCCGCACCTATATCAACTCCGACCTTTGTTGCAGCTTGGAGTAAAGGACCGGAAGCTTTGAGTGCTTTACCGATCGTATTACCAATTTTACGACCTGTTTCCTCAAACGCCGCACTACCTCCGTTATCCCACCATTTGTTGAATGTAGCCATCACATCGTCAAAGATAAAAGCAATCTTACTTTGGATGTCGGGAAGCCGGTTGAATGCGGGGTTGTTGATAAAGTGCGACTTGAGGTAATTTTTGGCGGTATTGACCGTACGCTCTACCGCCGCGGTAATCTGCGGAGTATACTTAACGACGAAATCCGAAGCAGCTTGTGCGAGCTTCTTAAGGATCGGCATCGTCGGAAGCAATGCGGATATCTGCAACGTTTCGATTGCGCCCTGGAATTGTTCGACCGCACCCGCTGCGTTGTCCATCTTCTTCGTTGCGACTTGCAGCGCGGTTACGTTCGCCATCTCTTGTTGGAACTTCTTAACGCCGGCCGCGCCCTCTTTAAAGAGGATGTTACCTGCGCGTATCGCATCAGACCCGAATATTTGATGCAAGTAGTAATGACGCTGTTCGTTCGTGAGCTTCCCGAATCGGTTCTTTAACAAGTCCGCTACTTGCGCTAGGTCTTTAATCTGGCCTTTATTATCGTAGAAAGCGGAATGAATCAGGTTGCTCGCTGTCAGGAATTTCTTCGTCTCCTTTGCCGCCTTAGACGTACCCACCTTGAGTCCCGTCTGCGCTGCGACATACTTCTCAATGTCCTTCGTAACCGCTTGTACGGAGGTTCCAGTTGACTTAATGCCCTTCTTGCTCATAAAAGCGAGTGCGTCCGTAGTATTTACGGTCAAGAGGTTGAAGTCTTCGAACATACCGTACGCCTTGTCCGTTGCTGGAACCAAGTTGGACAGGAACGTCTTCAGCGACGTACCTGCGTCCGCACCTTTCAGCATATTGTTCGCGAATAGGCCTAACGCTGTATTCGTATCCTTAAACGACATCCCTACGCCGTCAGCCACCGAGCCAACCGCAGCCAGTGAGTAGCGTAAATCATGAACGTCCGTAGCTGACGCGTTCGCAGTCCCGGCGAGGATATCCGCAGCTTGTGCCGCCTGTAGTCCGTCCTTTTTGAAGCCGTTAAGTGAGTTCGACATGATTTCCGCAGATTCCGCTAGACCGAGACCGCCAGCCGTCGCGAGGTTCAGCGCTGCGTTAAGACCGCCCGCTTGGACCTGTGCAGTGGACATACCCGCCTTTAAAAGCTCCTCGATCCCTTGTGCGGCTTCAAGCGCAGAGTATTTCGTTAGAGCTCCTTGTTGAAGCGCGAGCTGCTGCATAGCTTTCGTCTGCTCATCGGTCGCGCCCGTTAACGCTTGAATCGTAGACATTTGGCTTTCAAAATCCATTGCTTTTTTCAAAGAATCCCCGGCAATTGCGACCCCAGATACAGCCGTACCTAATCCCGCAGCCACGGCTCCAAACTTCATCATGCCGCCCATTGCCCTACTAAGCTTGCTAGATAGATCGTCCTTGAGGCGTAAATGCCCGATTAAATCGAAGCTCAATTACGGATCACCCACTCCCGATAACGGTCGATCGCACGCAGCAACTTACGCAGCGCATCGTGTACAGTTAACGTTTGACGCATTGCATTTCGACCGCGATCCACAGCGTTATCCGCTTTCTCAAGCGCATCCGAAAGCCTACGCATTCGGTATCCAACGGTCTTAATCGAGTGAACCCCGGAAGCCTCAAATTGCGCGGCTGTCTCCGTCCACGTTGCGTGCTGCTCCGCGTGGTTTGTTCGGAATCCGTAGTTACCCGGCCGAGTATACGTGATGATCTCCGCGAGTAAGTTCGCAATTGGAACTACACGCTCAAAAGCTGCCGTGATATTATCCGACATGTTACTCCCCCTATCGTTGTTGCGCCGCCTTCGCTTCCTTCGGCCAACTTATAAGTACCAACTGCCAATAGCTTTCGGCTTCACTGGCTCTACTGGTGCAAATAAATAACCACTCCTAGTCCTAAGTGTTTCAATCGCGTCATCTACTCCCCACACCTTGCCGTTATCGTCAATGGATACGCCGGACAAGTCCACCAGTGTGTACGCGGCGTCGAGTGCATCCGGAAGCACGCCAGCATTTCTTGACGCGACCAGAAACTCCGCCCGGACAAGGCGTTTATTTGCGGTCTCTAAAACACCATCGCTCATTACTCCGCCGCCTTTCCTGCCCCAACGCTTAACGTCGAATTCTCGTCGTCTTTATAAATCCAAGCCAAGTCTTCCTCAGTTTGGCGAATACGGTCCCCCTCTTCGTCCACAAACGGCTTTGGCGTGTATTCTGGATGTTTAACAAAAAACGAATCCGTATCGTTGATATAGCGCGCATAATCCGCCCCGAATGTTTCTTCTGCCGCGCTGTTTACGATAACGCTACGGTGAATGCGTGAATCCTCAACGAGCATTTGCGCAATCTCAAGGACTTCGCTGGCCCCGCGAAAATCCTCGCTTTGAAACGGCCTCATCAAACCGTCGTACATCTCGCCGAGTTCTCTACGGACGGAAGTCGTTACCGCGGCAGCGCCAGTGCCTTTTTGGGAGTTACCGTCCCCTGGAGTAGCGAGGACCTTCGTTGTGAGCTCCGCAAAGTCGTCCCGGACAAGCTTCGCAAGGTACGGGTCATCCAACTTTTCGATGAAGCCGCGCAGCTTATCAAACGCCGACTTCTGCGACGTGGCGAACATTAATTCCGTTTTCAGTGACCGGAAAGCGTCCTCAAATCGGCCGAGTTTCGTCGCATCCGGCTTTCTCGGCGGCGTGTAAATCACCTTTTCGGCTTCCTGGATTGTCTTTTTGATGTTCGCGACGTACTTTTGTCTCATCGTGTGTGTTTTTTGCAAGAATTCAATCGCATGCTTTTGTTTAGCTTCGGCTTTGACCTCCTGCTTGCCCTCTTCGGTGAGGCGGCGGTCCGATTCTATCTGTGAAAGTTCAGCGGAGAGCTTCCTTTTATATTCCAGCATCATACCAGTTGAGGATTGTTCAATTTCGCGTGCTCTCTGTAAACTTGCCTTTGCTTTTGCGTAACTCATTTTCATTTCCCCTTTTAGTTTAGTTTGCTTGTACGTCCTTCGCCGCAGGCTTGCCGCCTCTGCCCTCCGTCAAAACGTAACTCACGCGCAAGCCGACCGGCACCTCCGCCGTGTCAAATGATTCGCAGTCGGATAGATGGAAGAATACGCGGCTATCACCGGACGAAATGAACCCGTAGCCCCGATCGCTAAAGTACGAGACTACGCCGGATTTACGCTTTACCCTCGCCGGTTCAACCGACTCCCTCCGACTGATACCGAGTGACGGGCCGATGCTGGTGATCTCATCGCCGGTACCGATGCCGCCTGTCCACGTTTTTGAATTGATGAATTTACTCACGCTGATTCCTCCTCTTGTTCTTCCTCCGTCGCGTTTGACCATGATATCTTTGTACTCTGCTTTCCCGTCAGCCGATTTTGTACAAGCTTGCGACCATATCCGCTCCCTCGTTTGGTAAGGTGATAATGGCCGAGTACATTGCAGTGATAGTCAACAATGTCTGCTCCAAGGCACCGATGAACTATGCGTGTCACATGCTCAAAGTTAGACCAAGCAACGTCAATAAGCGGATAAGCTTCGTAAGTTACGTTATGGCGGTCTATGACGCTACCGTCCTCCGCGACCAATATGACGAGTGTTTTCGTGACGTCTCCAGAAACGTAAACCTGTTGATACACCGAAATCTTCATCCGACCAACTCCTTTTGTATTTTTAGGCACGGCAAATAGCCGGCCGACGGAAATCGCCCGGTAGATTACCGTAAAATCTATTCGGATTTCATTATTTCTTGGAGTCGGTAGAGAATAGCGTATCTTACCTCTGCTTTCTTGACTCCGTAGTTTTTCGTTGGAGACTCAGCCTTGCACACTTCAATTGCGAACTTCTCAACCAACCGATACACGCTCTCATCACTCAAGCTCTCAAGTTGCTTTTTGGTTACGCGTTTACTGACGTACTCATCCATACCATCAAACAAGAACTGTTTTTCCAGTGTGTCAATATTAGGCGGCCGGAATGTTAACGGCCTTTTTGCTCCATACTCGACCGAAAACGCCTCTAACTCTGTTTGCACGTTATCGCCTCCTCACTGGTTAAGCCGACGAACGGTACTCACTAATTCAACGATTTGCTCGTCTGTATAGGGAATGGCTGCACGGATTCTTTGCGCAACATGAGGTAGCAAAGGACGTTCGTCCCGCTCAATAGCGCCGAGTAAGGGTACTGATACACTCGCCTCTTTCGCGAGTTTTCCCTGCGACATCCCCAAGTTGATACGGCAAGTACGTATGATTTCTGGCGTTAGCTGCACTTCATATTCCTCCTTTTGTGGTGGTGTCTTGTTCATACATAGTTATAAATAAAGACCGATCATGCCGCCAAGCACCCGGCACAATTACGGTCTTATCTCCTCATATATACATGGGAAACCAGCGCTCAAAATATCAGGTATATTATGTAACATTCACAAATTTGTCACATCTTCTCTTGGAAGGTATATCTGCCCCGTTAAATCAACCTGACCGCCGCCCTCGATGAACGCTTCTAGTGATATCTCGCGTTTCTTCCGCTGCTGCTCGCGGTAAAACTCCGCGTCAGCATTCTTTACCGGATGAGATGCGGTGCGCTCGGTAACCATATCCGCTTTTATAATGAAGTCCGCTAAGATTTCGAGGATTGAAAACCGCGACAAGTAGTTTTTACGCCTTGTCATCGGATGCCTGTACGTCTGTGCTGCGAGCTTCTTACGTGACCATCCGGCCGCTAGGAGCGTGGATGTGACGACGTCGGCGATCATAACGCGTAACTCATCATCCTCTATCCGGTAGTGTGCGTCCCAAAATGTGGTGATGTTCAAACGCGAACCCCCTCCTATATGGAAACTTAATATTTTGATGTCCACGTATCTGTTGTTCTTCCTTGGTAGAAGTTTTCACGCAAAAATCTATATGTGACTACCCTAATGCGCGTATGATACATCGTTAGGAATGAGCGTAAGCGAATGACGACGCGTGAGGGATAGTGGTCTTCTATCCCGAAACAGGTTTGGCTCGGTATTATTTGTTTCTCTTTTACGTATTTCTCTTTTACACCTTTCTCTTTTTACCGTGTGACCTGATCGTACTAGGCGTGATACGATCTGACCGTACTTACCGTAGTGTGATCTGATCGTACTAAGCGGAGTGGCGGGCGTTTCGACGTGTTACCGAACTATACACATTCAAGTCCGGCTCAATTACCGTTCCTTCCTCGTCAACGATGTATCCGTCATCAGTGATACGCGGACAATACGACGGAAAATACCACTTAAAACGCCGTGTACCCTCGTATCGGGTGGCTGTACGAATGATTCCATTGGTCTCCAGAATATCCGCAAGCAATTTGATGCGTGATCGGTCAATCCTAAGCGTAGACATCAAGGTCTCATACGATATAAAGCACGCCCCGAATCTGTCGTTAAGCGTTCCGTCGCTACAGAGATGGTTTCCATCAATATACGATTGCAATGTAAAGTAGAAGGCCACGATATCCCTAATTTCCGGTTTACGTTTCCTACCTGCGTAAACGGTATCGAGCATTTCATTAATAATCCGCGGAAATACCTTGCGTACGAGGTCCCGATTGTAAACCTCAAACCCACGAGGGTCATCTAAAAGTGATACCTTATCGTTGGGCAGCGGCTCACGATTTCTTTCGGTCATTTCGTCATCTCCTCTATGCCGTATTTTTCGCGGAACTTCGCATACGTCAGCGGCTCGAGCGGTTCATAAAACAGCTTGTTCGGAATGCGATCGGACTTTGTGACGTTGAGCAAACCGTAACGGCAGAGTATAGCCGTGTGCTGGCGTATTTTGTACGGGGATAGCCCCGCTTGCGCCTCTATTTCGCGTTGATTGAGCCACGTTTTACCGTACAATCGGTGGCTCGGCTTGTTTTGGCACCAGGAACGCAAATAGCCGTAAAAGCCCGCCGATTCCACGGTAAAACCTTCGAGTTTCGGATACAGCCGGAACAGTATGACCGGAATCTTGACGAACCAATTGTCGTGTTCGTAAGGCCGTAATTTCCCCGTGTAGATCGTCATAAAGCGTCCTCCCTCGTAAGATAATTGAGCGGCAGCCCACAACGGAGCCGCCGCGTTGTAACAATACTTTAGCCGACTGCGTTTACACGCTTACGTACGCAGTCCTTGCAATCAGGTCGTCTTCCTGCCCGCCCTGTTTTATGTGCGTAAAACTCGTCAATAGGTTTGACTTGGCCGCATTTTGTGCACCCCTTTGCAAGCGGGGCGGAATAGTCATCAGTCCATATGACTCCATAATCGTCGATAGTTGAATTATCACGCGCAAGCCAGGATGCGTACGTAGCACGTTGAGCGTCCCAACGAGCCCGTTTTCGTTCATCAACCCCTTTTTGATGGGCAATAAGTAGCGCGTCAATAAGTTGTGCGGCTCCTTTTTCGTCATAAACGTCAACCGCGATCTTTCCATTCAGTAGAGGGCGGATTCTCGCGGATGCGTCTGGAAACTTAGAAGTAATCTGATTAACTAAGAAACGCCCTTCCTCGTTGTTCCTAATGTAGATTGTACTTTTTCCGTATTTTCGTTGGCTGATTGTGAACATAATAAAATCGCTCCTTTTAGTTTGGTTTATATAAGAGATAGGTTAACTTGCCGTCATCTAACTTGAGACGACGTACAGGTCCCTCCGTTGTTGGTCTTCCGCCTCATACGCTGTGTATACCGCTTCCTCATAGTCACCGTACTTCCGGAGGAGTTCGGTAACCAAACGTATTCCTTCCGGCGTGTTCCGAATATCAATAGCAATTTTGCCGGAACGTAGTGGACGTATCGACACGCCTGCGTTTCTGCTTTGAGATAAGATATCAGACAGGACGGTATCGCTTGCGTAACCTGTATAGATATACACCGTTGTTTTTCCGTTTTTGCGTTGTTTGATGTTCATAAACATATAAAATCGCTCCCTTTTCGTTTGGTATTATGAGATGCGGTTTCCCGCGGTCTACCTAGTTAACCGAATGCGCGGCGTCGTTATGCACACAAGAATATAGAAAGTCCGCACGCGCTTCGCACATCGTCTTACACTAACTTGATGCCGGCCACGCGCGTTTCGCACATCGTCGCATTATTTTCTCCGCCTTATACTTATACCGACGACGCTTTTCACGTTTTCGCACACTTCTACGTGATATTTTTCTGTCTCTCATTTACTTCAACGGATGAGAAATGCGTCTCGCACACTTTTACGAAAATTCTCCGCCGTACACCTACTTCAACACCGCTCATCCGCTCGTGACGCACTTTTACGGAATTTTATTTAGTCCGTCATAGATAACACACCTGTCGATGGCCGTTTCGCACATCGGATACAGTTTTTATCTACAGCGAATTTTGATTCCGCACAGATTCACGTGAAATTTTTTCCTCGTAATATATATAAGGACACGAAATCACCAGAGCTGGACCGGTCGCACACGTAAGTTGTGTCCAATTCGTGAACAAACAACTTTTTCCGCAATAAAATGGAACCTACGTTCTCGTCCTACGTATTAATCTGATATAACAAGCAGACGACCGGTGCCTGAACCGGATTGACCGGCCGGTCGTCTAATCTATGTGAACTACGCCTGCCTGACGGATATTGCCGTATCCGGACGTAGGAATTATTGAAGTCGGCCAGCCTACCGAGACGTTGGCGCGTCTTACGTAGACCGACCGGAGAACCACCGAGTAGTTGGCACCACTCAGCATTAAAGCATCGACCTGTTAGCGCAGGCCGAATGTCCGCATAGCGATCCGCTTACGTGCGGTACGGACGAGACCGTCAATGTTGGCGCAAAGGCGGTTTGATACTACGTCGCGTCTCCTCCCCATATTGGGTTCGGAACGTTTGGCGCCATTCTGGACACCGTTAGTTCATCGGAAGGCGCGTCATCCCTTTTTCTTAACGAGATTCAATTCGATATCGCCGCGGTCTTCGAGCCAAAGGAGTTCGTCGACCAAAAACGTTAACCCGTTCATGGCGCGGATATGATTGAGGACTTCCGTAACTACTTCCAACAAATCGCGATGAACGTTCTTCCCGAGTTGAAGCCCGCCGGAGTCTCCGTCGATAAATAAGTGCGTGTGTTCCGGGTGCTCGACCTTGCGGACGTGACGAAGCCATAGGGCTCCATCCTCAAGGTGGAAAAAGTAGTGATCGGCGTACAAAACGCCCTCTACGACTTCATACATATGCGGCATGTCGTAGGGTCCGTAGACCAGCGCCGCCCGTTCTAATTCGGTTGACTCACCCATACTCAAACGCCTCCATTCGGAAATACGTTGTTAAATGCTGAATTTAGCTCTTTTAACCTCTGGATACGCTCTGCATCGGTGAAGTGTGAACTCTCCAATACGTCACCTACCGCAAGTGTGTAAAAGCGGGACGCGATCATCAACGCCTCGCCGTAGGTCTCCGATCCGAGTCGGTAATCCGTAAATATTTCCAAGTACGTCATGTAAGCACCTCTCGCGTGATCAATACGACCGCGTAGATGAATTTAAGTACAGCGACGATACGTTTACGAGCCTTTCGTGAAAATACGATGTTACGCGTAGTTAATGAATAGCTTCTTACTGGGTTCAACCCTGACGCCTCCCTTCCCGACGATGAATCCGAGTTCTTTCATGACGTCCATTGACAGCGTTAAACTACCGAGCGGCGACCGCCGATTGACTCCGGTTATCTTCCAGAATGCGCGCGGCTGTATAACGAGTTCCTGACGCGTACCGACGTATCGAAGTATGTAGTTGCCCGTGATCGGATCGAGTACGTAGCGAACTTGAGCCGGAGTAACTAGCGGGCGTACAACACGGAAGACTTCGCGCTTCATTTCTGCGTCTAATTCAAAGCCGAGTTCAACGAGTTGTGCCGGAGTTGTTTCGACTGTATCACCGTAGAGAAACGGATTAGCTTGCGGTATAATAGTGAAGAACAATTCCGATGTAACGCGGAGTTCTTGACGTTTGCGGCCGCTTCCGACCGTGATGATGACGTTACTTTCGCGACGATTACGGATGAAACCTAACGTGATTGACATATGATTCGCCTCCAAGCGGGATTATAGGATGAATTGCGTTGATGCTTCGGAACAGTACGTTGTTGCTCGGATAAAGATGAAACTTTCTTATACTATTATTCGTATATTCGCTTTTCTGTTTTCGAGTATATACGGCTTTTAGTATAGAGTCAACACTTAATTTACGAATATTCGTATATCCGATAATGAAATTTGAGGAAGAGGTAAATATGAGAACTATCCGCTTGAGATTAAATGAGGTCATGGCCCAACGGGGGTTAACACAAACACAGCTCGCAGAATTATCCGGCGTCCGCCAAGCTGCTATTTCCGAAATGTCACGTAACATTCGCGAACAAATAAATATTAAAACACTTGTGAAAATTGCGGATGCCCTTGAAATCAACGATATTTCTGAATTACTATCTCTTGAATACATACCTCAAGGTGCCAAAGAAAGTACCGAGCCGAAAAAAGAAGACCGTTAATCTAGCGGTCTTTTTGCGTTAAATTAGCGTCTTCCCCTCGTCCCCATCCCTACACCTTAACGTAGGCTTAGACGGGCTATTTTACGGTGATTTTACGGTGAAACGACGCGACATACTCTGCGTTTAACGCAGGGAAATACCCAAGGTGGGTCGTCCGAACATGTACGTCTTGCATATTAATAGGTTTATTTATTCACTTTAGTGAAATGAAGTAGGGATGAGGTGAATACTATTCACGTCACTGGCTCGAAAGGAGGAATCAACGTGAGTGAAGTCGCGACTCTATCATCCGACTTACCTACACTAACTGCGGAAATCAACGCATACAAGCGCGTCGCAGGCGAAGCTATCTTCGAAATTGGACGGAGATTAAAGCACGTAAAGGAGAATGATTTAGTACACGGTCAGTGGTCACGTTGGTGCGCTGAAGAGATTAGGATGACACGTCAACAGGCTGACAAATTCATCGTAGTATTCGACGAGCTGGGGACAGATGACAATCCGAATTGTCAAATAGGAGTGACCAGGTTATACGAGATAGCGCTGTTGTCACCGGAAGAGAGGACACGTGGGCATACGCTGAAATCCGGCGCGGTAAAGACCGTCGACGAAATGACCGTGCGAGAACTACGCGAAGTAAAGGCCGCCCTGAAGGTCGAGCGTGAGGCGCGAGAGGAAGCAGAGGCGCGTGCGGAGAAGGCGGAGGGTGATTACGACCTTATGTGCGATACGCTCGAAGCTGTGCGTGCGCAACCTCCGAGGGTAAAATTCCCAGTTTTTTCGTAGCATAATTCCCCTCTATCTGATAAAATTGTGCTCAAATTAAATAAACGTAAAAAGGGGTTACATCTGATGCGATACCTTCTTGCTATTCTGATTCCACCGCTGGCGGTTCTACTTTGTGGTAAACCCGGCCAGGCTATTTTGAATTTTATACTGTGTATATTTTTCTTCGTGCCTGGTGTCATTCACGCACTGGTCGTTGTAAACAGCCACAAAGCTGACTTGCGAAACGAAGAACTTATCCGCGCAATACAGCGCGGGCAGAACCGATAAACAACGAAAAAGCCCGCAATCCTCTACGTTGAGGACACGGGCTTTTAACGTAAAATTAGGCGTTTATGGCGCTACCCTTAAGTGGGTATTCAGAGCGGAGTTAGGGCGCTGATTTGCGGTGAAAATACGGTATATGTACTGTCTTTTATCAATGCATAGGTGCAATAATTCCGATCAACGTACCAATCAATCCGCACGCGACCGCTAAAGACATGATCGCGACACCTTGGACGTCCTTGCCGGACTTTTTCGTCAGATATCCGAACACAACGCCGGCGGCTCCGACAAGCAACGGGAAGAATACCAGTGATACGACAACGCAAAGCCACCCGAGTACTGGATATACGTTAGGCTGCGTTTTCTTTCGTTCAAATCGCTCCTCGAACTTATCGGTCTCCAATCGTACTCCCCCTCCGTTAATTCACTTTTACCTAAATAATACCATTTCATCCCGCTACTGTCACCACTGTTTAAACGAAAAATAGCGGACCCACCCGCAGGCAAGTCCGCTTATATCCGTTATTACTCCGTCATATTTTCCGCCTTCTTCTCCGTTTTCGGCCCAGCCCCACTGAACGTACTGTACACGCCAGTCCCGATTAACGCGTACGAAACGATGTCGACTCCGCACTTTCTAACTATCTAATCAATTAGTTAATGACAATTGGGATGAGATTGTGTAAACTAAAAATGTAACGTGTTACAAAAAGAAAGAAGCCGTAATTGCAAGACGCACGGCTCCCAATAATATATTTTTCTGTAGAAATAGCCTATCTCTTGCCGGGGACTAGGCTATTTTCTTTTTTGCACCTTGTTTTCTTCTCGTTTCTGCTTAAACGTAAGTATAGAGATAACGACGGCCAGTAATGTCAAAACAAACATTCCAAAATTAATCATTAACGACATAGACTCGAAAACACTCATTCATAGTTCCTCCATGCCGTGCGTCTTGCTTATATAATTATACAACATACTTCCGCTAAACCACAGTATTCTCTCAACTATAAATTCCGCTCATTTCCGAAGCCTTGACAACGGAGAATGTTTCCGGTGCTCATCCACTAAACTCCCCTCACTAATCTGTACATACTTCCGCGTTGTTGCAATATCCGCGTGCCCCATTAACTTCTGTAGATGAAATATCGACATCCCGTTCTCAGCCGCCATAGTAGCGAAATTATGCCTTAACACGTGCGGCGACATCGACCGTTCTAGTTTCGCCTTCTCCGCGTATTTATCGAACGATTTCTGTATCGTCTTTTCACTTAGTTGCTGTCCGTAATTGGTTGTGAATAAGTATGGCGTGTCAAAATGCTCCGCTGTCTCTGTGGATAACTGTTTTAGAAGCCGAATTGTAGTTGTGGATAACGGTAAAATACGCGATTTACGGTTCTTATTCTTCACCGCAGGCAGCACGATTTGTTTCTTCACGTAGTCAACCTCGGACTTTTCTAACGCGCACACTTCCCCGAGACGCATTCCGCAATCCAATATCAGTGTCATTATTATATAATCACGCCATTGCGCCCATTGTCGTTGATCGGGAGCCTTCATAAAGCGCCGCAGCTCGTCTTCTGTTAACGGCATAACTGTATCGACGTCTTGGCGCATTAGAGACAAGTTTGCGACCGGATTACGGTTTATAACGTCCTCATCGTATAACACATTAAAGAACGTCTTCAGCACGCGTATACGCACGTTCACAGACGCCGGAGAAAGCCCCTTACGCTCTTTATCGTAGTCCGCCTTGAACGGATGGCCCGCGTAGAACTCCTTGTCATTAGCGCACCACAAGACGTATTCGCGCAGCATCGCCGCCGTCACGCCATCAATCGAAATATCTCCGTACCTCTCTGCGACCCATTCGTTGAAATAGCCCATGTTCTGTATGTAGCCCTCGATCGTCCGTTCCTTTAAGTTATTAGCGCGTTTCACTTGAACAACGAAGTCCAGCGCCTCCTCCAGCGAATATGTCGGTAATCCTACGTCTACAGTCGACTTACGTGCGCTGATTGTCTTGCGGCCCATACGTTTATCCATAATAAAAAACCTCCTACGCGTGGTTAGCGTAAGAGGTTAACGGAATCATTTAGGTATATCGGAATCATCTAGCTCAATTTCGTGTAAAAATCGTATAGCTTTCGATCCACATATCGTACTGTAAACGTTGATACAGTGCGATTTATTGTAGTGGCGGAAAGAGTGGGATTCGAACCCACGCACGCCTCGCGACGCCTAACTGATTTCGAGTCAGCCCCCTTGGACCTCTTGGGTACCTTTCCGCAGCAAGGATTATTATATCATCATTGCAACCATGACGCAAGCTGATTCTTGTCCAGCATGATTCACTTTCTCGGGCTCAAATGGTTTCCGAATTCTGTTCGAGAGTACTGGACTTTGAGCGCAGCACCTTCTTCATATTCTTTTCGAACTTGGCACGCGGGATCAGCACACTGTGCTGGCAACCGACACACTTGATCCGAATATCCATCCCCATACGGATAATTTCCATTTCATTCGTTCCGCAGGGATGAGGCTTCTTCATCTGCACAATGTCCCCTAGTTCAAACGACTTACGCTCCACTCTTCTCTCCCCCTTTTCCTTCTTCGTAATCTTCTTTTTCGAGGGTTACCGCCGTCTTTAGCGCGGCCTGACGATGTTCCTCATCCTCCAGAGCCTTCTTGATGTTATTCTGGATATCCCGTTCGACTACAGCCGCTGTATTCGGCATACATTCCGCCACAATACGTACAATATACTCTGCTGTAGTCATGGACTGCACCCCTAGCACATCCGGTATATTGAGTATCTGTGCATTAGACTCCTCAATCCCCTGGATTGCTTGCTTTACCAAGCCAACGGCTTCCTCCAGACTACGCTCCACCTTCATCGGTACGTCGACTACCGCCAATGCGTTGGACATGGAGAAGTTCGTAACCGTTGTAATGGAGCCGTTCGGTAAAATGTGAACCTCTCCTTTCCAGCTTACCAGCCTGGTTGTACGAAGCCCAATCATTCCTACCGTCCCTTTGAAGGTTCCTGTCTGAATGACGTCCCCTACAGCAAACTGATCCTCCAAAATAATAAAAAATCCAGTAATTACATCCTTAACCAAGCTCTGTGCTCCAAAACCAACAGCCAATCCAAGCACTCCCGCGCCAGCAATCAGAGGCCCAAGATTAATACCCATTTGAGACAATACCAGCATAATCAAAATAAAATTGAAGACAATGTTCGTTACATTTTTAAGAAGTTCCCCAACAGTCGTTAACCGTCTCTCATTCAATCGGAACCTGCTGTTATCTCCCTTTTGCTGCATTGACTTATCTATAATTTTATTAATAACCCGAATAAAGATACGGGTAATGATGAAAATAATAGCAATTTTCAAAATTACAAACAAAAAGGTCGACCACATCTCACCATCTGTGAAGAATTTCCACGCAGTATCCTTCAAGTGGATAGCCCCGTTCACTACCTCTTCTGTGCCTGAGTCGCTCTCCAACCAATGCATAAAGGTCATGCTGTATTCCTCCTTAAACAAGGGAACTTCCCTTCCTGCTTCCGCATTCTATTTTCTACTATAGAAGCTCATCAACTGATGTTATTCATACGACTATGAATAATCTACTTTCCCAAGTATAAAAGCACAAACTTATCCATATACTAGCTACTATCTAAAGAATAAATGTTACACCCATAACGATCTATATAAAGCGAGCGCAACCTGCAACTTGCACACTCCATTACAGAGCGAAAGGAAGATACCATGTCTCATCCATCTGACTTCATTCCGGAGCAAGAACCCCTTAGCCTAAAAATATCACACACCGACCCTGGAATCCAATCAGCCATCATCCATCGTTTGCTGTTCCATCTGCATCAGGCACCGAGTCTACAGAATATCGTCATCATTTGCATCGGCACCGACCGTTCTACTGGGGATTGCCTTGGACCGCTCGTAGGCACCCATTTATCACGCTATAAAAGCCCTCTATTCAACCTGTATGGTACATTAGATGAGCCTGTGCATGCTATGAATCTGCAAACGACGCTAAACGGCATCTATACCCAGTATGAACAGCCTTACATCATCGGCATTGATGCATGTCTTGGACAAACCTCCAGTGTGGGGTGCATCCAGGTCGCAGAGGGTCCGCTAAAGCCTGGAGCAGGCGTAAATAAAGAATTACCGCCGGTCGGCGATATCCATTTGACAGGTATCGTTAACGTCGGCGGCTTCATGGAATACTTCGTGTTGCAAAATACAAGGCTAAATCTGGTAATGAAATTATCAGATATCATTGCTAGTAGCTTATACTCCGCGATTAAGGAGTGGCATTACCGTTCTGTCCTGCTTGCTGCGCAAGAGTAATGGCTTCTTTCTCTTCAGGGGATAAGGAATAGGATGATTGCCCAGCTTCGAGAGGCTTGGCGTACACATAAGAGCCATCCCGGTTATAAATACCGGTTAACACTATGCCGTCCTGATTGTCATCTACAATAGCCAAAGAAAAGCTCAAATCGCTTCCTCTTTCGCCAAAAGCATTATAACGTTTGATACCAACAGTTCCCTTCATTCCAGTCAGTTTGCTACGTAGAGATTTCATGCTTGCACGATGGGCTTCCTGCTCATCCTCAATCGTATCCATCTGTACTTTCAAATCAATCAGCAGCGTTTCTAAATTTTCGACACCGCTGCCTGCCATCATGGTCTCATACTTTCGCCGCATTTTCTTCAATTTTGCACCCTGTACAATAATAACAATCAACAGGAAGAACAAAATGAGCACGATCCCTGCAACGATACCGGCAAGCTGTTCCATGATTAGTCCATTCAATTCAGCCATATGCTTGCTTCTACTCCTCTACCTCAAAAATCATGTACCTACATATCTTATATTTTATACGTTTGAGAACAGCGAAACAAATAACAGAAGGGTTATTAGTTTACCCATCAATACCACTCTGATTCTTACAGTTCCGGACAAAGTAAAGACATATCTCACTTTCCATTTTGCTCAAGGAGACATGTCCATTGTTACAGACTACTGCAATAGCTCCAGTAACCTTTCCAAATCCTGCTGGCTGTAATAATTTAATTCGATTTTGCCTTTATCCTTATTGTGCTTAATTTTCACAGTCGTTTTAAAACGCTCACGCAGGGACTCTTCCATATGGTCAATATAGGGGTCCTTTTTTCGCATTTTGGTTTTGGCCTTCGTTATCCCAGGCTTGTGATCCAGTTGTTGTACAGCTTCCTCCAGTTCGCGAACACTCCACTGCTGCTCAATGCATTGCAGTGCTAGCTGCTTCACTATACTTGGATCTTTGAGTCCGACAATGGCTCTGGCATGTCCCATAGACAATGTTCCACGTGAAACATGATCTTTGACTTCCTCCGGTAATGCGAGCAAGCGAAGAAAATTGGCAATATGAGAACGTGACTTCCCAACCTTCAGGGACAGCTCTTCCTGCGTTAAGGAGAATTGATCCATCAACCCCTGATAAGCTACTGCCACTTCCATCGCATTCAAATTTTCACGTTGCAAGTTTTCAATCAAGGCAATCTCCATCACCTGCTGATCCGTAAAATTACGAACGACTACAGGTATAGTTGGATTCCCACAAAATTGGGATGCCCGAAAACGTCTTTCCCCCGCTATAATTTCGTATCCTCTCAATACACTGCGTGCAATAATAGGTTGGATAACACCGTGCTGACGAATAGATTCCGCTAATTCTTTAATGGATTCATCATCAAACGTTTTTCGAGGCTGGTACGGATTTGCACGCAACTGGCTAAGCGGAATGTCAACAACCTTGTCCTCTTCATTGACCGTAAGGGAGGGAATGAGTGCATCCAGTCCCTTTCCCAACCGTTTACTCATAAGATACCACTTCCTTTGCCAACTCAATATATACCTCTGCCCCACGAGAGCGGGGATCATACGTAATAATGGACTGGCCATGCGATGGGGCTTCGCTAAGTCTTACATTGCGTGGAATAATCGTCTGATAAACCTTGCTTTGAAAATACTTTTTCACTTCTTCAATCACTTGAATACCCAAATTCGTACGGGCATCAAACATCGTTAACAATACACCCTCAATTTGCAATGAGGTGTTTAAATGCTTCTGTACTAACCGCACCGTATTCAATAGCTGGCTTAATCCCTCCAATGCGTAATATTCACACTGAATTGGAATAATGACTGAATCGGAGGCCGTTAATGAATTGAGCGTCAAAATACCCAACGATGGAGGGCAATCAATTAATATATAATCGTAATTATGCTTTACGAGCTGGAGTGATCTTTTTAATCTCAGCTCACGAGATATAGTCGGTACCAGTTCAATCTCCGCACCTGCCAACTGAATGGTTGCTGGAATAATATCCAGGCCCTCAATCTGTGTACTGACAATCGCCTCACTAGGATCTACCTCATTAATGAGTACATCATAAATGCAATTTGCCACATCCGCCTTATTGATACCCACACCGCTGGTTGTATTACCTTGCGGGTCGATATCCACGAGCAATACCCTTTTGCCGAGGGAAGCAAGTCCGGCGCCCAAATTCACGGAAGTAGTTGTTTTGCCCACTCCGCCCTTTTGATTGGCTACGGCTATTATTTTTGACACTTCATTCACCTCATAATTTAATCGGAATTCTGCTACATTCCATGATGCAAAATGCTCTATGGAGACGTTACTTAATCCTTAACTTACGGATACCGGCAATTTTATAGAATGAATACGAGTATGCTGCGGTTTTATTGGGCGTTAGACAGAAAAAGCGGCAATTGCTGCCGCCTGTACGCTGCATCCCTTACTTACGTTTGGGAATTTGAATGACAATCTCATAGTGATCCTCGTGATCGGACTCCTTGGTTTTGATATCCAGGCCTGAGCCAGACACCATATCAATGGATTGACGAATCGTATTCAGCGCAAGCCGGACATCCTTGGTAAAGGAAATCCGCTTGGATTTCTTCATCGTTGACACTTGTTTATAAAAGGCCACTCGTGCCTCTGTCTGCTTTACATTGAGTTCCTTAGCAATGACTTCATCCAAAACCTTATACTGTAGCTCTTCGGTCTCTAATGACAATAACGCACGAGCATGACGCTCGGACACCTTCCGTTCCATTAGAGCCTCTTTCACTCTCTCTGGCAAATGAAGCAGTCGTATCTTGTTAGCAATGGTAGATTGGCTTTTGCCCAGTCGCTGAGCAAGACTTTCCTGAGTAAGCTGATGGAGATCAATCAGCTTCTGGTAAGCCACTGCTTCTTCAATCGCAGTCAGCCCTTCTCGTTGAAGATTCTCAATCAATGCGATGGATGCAGCTTGTGAATCATTAAACTCACGAACAATGGCTGGAATCGTGTCCATTCCCAGTTTGGTAACAGCTCTCCAACGACGTTCCCCTGCTATAATTTCATATTGTCCATTACGGAAACGGACGACAATCGGTTGAATTACACCATGCGTTTTAATGGTCTGGCATAGCTCATCAATCTTTTCGTCGTCAAATATGGTGCGGGGCTGATAAGGACTGCTGACAATATCCTGAACGGGAATTTGTTTTATTTCGTCCCCAGTAGATCGCTCCGTCAAACCAAATAGCTTGGAAAATTGTTCTTTCATTCCGTATAATACCACCTAATTTCATAATAGCACCATACTTACAGCGCTTCGTGAAAAACAGTTACTTACGCGGATCATAGCCCCCTTTTATATGAGACAGCCCCGTAAGTAGGTACACTCCACGTACTTTCCTGACCTTGTTGCCCCACTCCCCTATATGTATATCTTGATAAATGAGTACGGGGAGTAGTCAACTTGCATTAAAACGATTATCTCTATTCTATCACTTTTCTAACCATAATCCTATCGTCTCTACCAGCTTTTCGGAAGGATCAGTTAATAAACTGTCGTCCCCGTACTAGCTACCGATTCAGCCATAAAAAAAGTGAATGTTTCACGTGAAACACTCACTCTTTTTCAAACATTTACACTAACGGAGTTTTCAAGGGAGTACCCGGCTTGCGCGGATATTTCCTTGGTGTAGCTGCTCTTTTTTCAATAATAACCATATGTCTGGCTGCATCCTCAACAGGTAGATGAAAAGCTTGAACATGCTTAATTTTACCCTTTAGCTCTTTCAGGCTGTAGGAAGCTTCCTTGATTTCTTCCGTTGGATCACTGCCCTTCATCGCAGCAAAGTGACCTCCTTCACGGACAAAAGGCAAACAAAATTCATTCAGTACCGCAAGCCGGGCAACAGCTCTGGCGGTAACCAGATCGTAACTATCGCGGTAGCCTGCTTTACGTCCTAGCTCCTCTGCCCTGCTGTGAATCAGTTCAACATTTTCCAACCCCAACTGCTCTACCACATGTGCTAAGAACTGTATGCGTTTGTTCAGCGAGTCCACAATAGTCAATTGAATATGTGGAAAGCATATTTTCAAAGGAATGCCAGGGAAACCTGCGCCTGATCCAATGTCAGCTAGGCTCCCCACATCCTTTAACGGAACATAGAAGGCGAGTGAAAGAGAATCGTAAAAATGCTTGGTGTACACTGCATCACGCTCTGTAATCCCCGTCAGGTTCATTTTCTCATTCCACTCTACCAACACACGATAATACGTTTCAAACTGCTCTAGCTGACTGTCATTGATCACAATGCTATGCTCGGCCAGTCGCTGCTTAAATTGCTGCTGTATGGCGTCCATTTATGATCCCCTCGCTGCCGTTACGCGATTATAATGCTCCAGATAGACCAGCAGAATGGATATATCCGCAGGGGTCACGCCCGAGATACGGGATGCCTGGCCGATGGACATGGGACGGATTTTTTCAAGCTTCTGCTTCGCTTCAATAGCCAAACCTTGAACCTCATGGTATGCAATATCCTCTGGAAGCTTCTTTTTCTCCATCTTTTGCAGACGTTCTACATGCATCAATTGCTTCTCAATGTAGCCCGCATACTTAATTTGGATTTCGACCTGCTCCTGCTCTTCTTCAGTGAGAGCGATAGGTGAAGGTGAAATTTGCGCAACCTGTGCATAGCTGATCTCTGGTCGACGCAGCACCGTTAACAAATTACTACCATCTTGTATCGGTGCGGAACCGCCTTGCTCCAACATTTCATTTACATCAACTGGACGAACCTTCGCCAAGCGAAGACGCTCAATCTCTTGTTCTACCTTTTGCTTTTTGTCCAAAAAGAGTTCATACCGTTCATCTGTAATCAGGCCAATCTCATGCCCAATCGGCGTCAATCGCAGATCTGCATTATCATGGCGCAACAATAGACGGTATTCTGCGCGGGATGTCAGCAGGCGGTAAGGCTCATTCGTACCTTTAGTTACCAGATCGTCGATCAGAACTCCAATGTAGCCTTGAGAGCGATCCAATACAACAGGCTCTTTGCCCTGCACCTTACGAGCTGCGTTAATCCCTGCCATAATGCCTTGACCAGCGGCTTCCTCGTAACCGGAAGTACCATTAATCTGGCCTGCCGTGAACAAGCCAGGGACCTTTTTCGTCTCCAAAGTAGGCCACAATTGCGTAGGGACCATCGCATCATACTCAATAGCATAGCCGTTACGCATCATCTCTACCTTTTCCATCCCCGGAATGGTGCGCAGTACAGCTAATTGTACATCCTCCGGCAAGCTGGTCGACAAGCCTTGAACATAGTATTCAGATGTGTTTTTACCCTCAGGCTCCAAAAAGATTTGGTGCTTCGGCTTATCACTGAAACGTACCACTTTATCTTCAATGGATGGACAATAACGCGGGCCCGTACCTTCGATCAGACCGGAGAACATCGGCGCACGATGCAAATTATCATTAATAATCTGATGTGTTTCTACCGAAGTATACGTCAGCCAGCAAGGGAGCTGCTCATTATCCGAAGACTTCGTTTCGTAAGAAAAAAACTTCGGTTGGTCGTCCCCCGGCTGAATTTCCGTTTTGCTAAAATCAATCGTATCCTTATGCACCCGTGGCGGTGTGCCTGTCTTGAATCGAACGAGATCAAAGCCCAGCTCTTTCAAATGCTCAGCCAATCTCACCGAAGGCTGCTGATTGTTCGGACCACTCTCATACATCAGCTCACCCATAATGATTTTTCCGCGCAAATAGGTGCCAGTAGTCAGCACAACTGCTTTGCTTCGATACTCTGTGCCTGTCTTCGTAATCACGCCTACGCAATGGCCGTCTTCAATAATCAGTTCTTCCACCATGCCTTGACGCAGGGTAAGATTGGGTTCCTTCTCCATTGTTTCCTTCATCGTATGCTGATAAGAGAACTTGTCAGCCTGTGCACGCAATGCATGAACTGCAGGCCCCTTACCTGTATTCAGCATACGCATTTGGATAAATGTCTTGTCGATATTGCGGCCCATTTCACCGCCCAAAGCATCAATTTCCCGCACTACATGACCCTTTGCAGGACCGCCAATAGACGGGTTGCAGGGCATAAACGCGACCATATCCAGGTTAATTGTAATCATCAGCGTACGACAGCCCATCCGGGCTGCTGCCAAGGCGGATTCTACGCCCGCATGGCCCGCGCCTACGACAATTACGTCATAGTCGCCTCCTTGATATCCCATACCTCTCTTACCTCCTTATACATTTCGGTCTTCCGCCGAATATGCATTTGTATATCTATAACGATAGCAGGGCTTATACCAGCCATGCTTGAATGTCCTATTTCCCCAGACAAAATTGTGAAAATATTTGATCTATTAACGCATCATGCGCAGTATCGCCCACAATTTCACCCAAATGCTCCCACGCCAGCCTTACATCAATCTGAATCATGTCGATTGGTACAAATTGATCTGCAGCTTCATAGGCATCTGCCAGTGATTGGCGAGCCTTCTTCAACAAAGCAATATGCCTTACATTGCTGACATATGTCATATCGGCTGATTCCAGCTTGCCGCTGAAAAATAAATTGGATATGGCCTGCTCCAGTCGGTCTGCTCCCTCGTTCTCCTTGACGGACATCGGTACGATGAGCTCCTCAGGTACATAGCGCAGCAGCAAATCCCGGTCCACTTGAGCCGGTAAGTCCATTTTATTCATAATGATAATCGCTTGTCTACCGCGGATTTGTTCCATTAATGCCATTTCATCCTCATGTAGCGGTTCGTTGGCATTAATCACAACGAGCAACAGATCCGCTTCACTGACCGCCGTTCTCGAACGCTCTACTCCGATTCGTTCCACTACATCCATCGTTTCACGAATCCCGGCGGTGTCCAACAGCTTGAGCGGGATGTTATTAACCGTCACATATTCCTCAATAACATCACGAGTGGTGCCCGGAATATCGGTCACAATCGCCCGTTCACCCTGAGCCAGTGTATTCAACAGCGAGGATTTGCCCACATTCGGTCTTCCGACAATCGCTGTGGTCAGACCCTCACGCAAAATTTTCCCCTGCTCCGCCGTATGCAGCAGCCGATCAATCTCGGCCATGACCTGGCTGCTCTTATCCTTAATTAACTCAGACGTAAAAGATTCCACGTCATGCTCAGGATAATCAATGTTTACTTCAATATGAGCGAGCGTCTCTACCAAAATATTACGCAAGCGACGAATATTCTGCGACAGATGTCCATCCACCTGCTTCAGAGCGACAGAAAAGGCTTTATCTGACTTCGAACGAATAAGGTCGATGACCCCCTCTGCCTGACTCAGGTCAATACGACCATTCAAAAAGGCTCGCTTCGTGAATTCGCCTGGCTCAGCCAAACGTATATTTTGCAGCAACAATAAATCCATAACCCGTTTGACGGCTACTACTCCGCCATGAGTACTGATCTCTACTACATCTTCTGTTGTAAAAGAGCGTGGCGCCCGCATTACCGTCACTAAAACTTCCTCCACCTTTTCATGGTTGTGAGGATCTATAATATGTCCATAGTGTACCGTGTGAGATGGAGCCTTGCTTAAAGGCGTTTTGCTGCGGAACAAAGTCTCCACTTCCGTGACAGCTTCCGGGCCGCTGACCCGTATGACTGCAATGCCGCCTTCGCCGACAGCCGTTGCAATGGCAGCTATGGTATCGCTCAGCATATCGTTTCTACCTCCTATCAAGTAGAACCGGCTTTGCCGTCCTTGAGTAAGGACGGCATCCGTTTCACCAGAAATATAAGAAAAAAAGCAATGGCTTCTGCACCATGCAGAGAGCCATTGCGTCGGATTATTTTTTGGCAATGACGACGCGCCGATTCGGCTCGTCCCCCTTGCTGTATGTTCTAACCTGCGCATGCTGTTGAAGCTTAGCATGAATCAGCTTTCGCTCCTGTGACGGCATTGGCTCCAACACGACTTCCTTGCCGTAACGAATAGCCTGGTTTGCCAACCGATCTGCCAAATCCTCCAGCGTTTTCTGCCGACGTGCGCGAAATTGCTCGGCATCCAGAACAATTCGGATGAATTTGTCAGAATGACGGTTGGCAACAATATTCGTCAGATACTGCAATGCGTCCAAGGTCTGTCCCCGACGACCAATCAGCATGCCGAGCGACGGACCGGAGATATCCAGTATACTTTCATCCTTGCGGTGGTGGACATCAACTTCAACGTCCAATCCCATTCCTGCTGCTGTTTCGCGGATAAAACGAGTCGCCTCCTCATAGGGATCAACTTGTCCCTCAGAGGCTTCCGAACTGATGTGTGCTTCCCGCGCAACAGGCGCAGCTTCTGAAATAGCCTGTCCTATACTAGAAGGCACTTGAGCCGATACATGAGGTTCAGCCGCGTGTATGGTTTCGGGAGACGGTTCAGACAACAGCGTAAGCTCCACCTTGGCCTTCTTGACCCCGAGCCATCCCAGGAATCCTTTTGACGGCTGTTCCAACACGTTTACGGTTACCCGTTCACGGCTTACTCCCAGTTGAGAGAGTCCTTGTTTTACAGCATCTTCAACGGTTTTTCCTGATGTCACGACCTTGGTCATCTCGACTTTTTAGCCCCCTTCGAGTTTCTGTTGTTCTTTTTCTTGCTATTGGAGGAACCTGTTTTTGTATGACTGGCTGTTTTCACATTCGCCAGGGCAGCTTCTTTACCATTATTTCGATAAAGGAAATAGTTTTGAATAATTGTGTAGATATTACTGTAGAACCAATACAACGGCAAAGCGGATGGGAAGTTATACGACATGAACAGAATCAGCACCGGATAAACGTACAGCAAAAACTGCATAGGTCCCTGCTGCGGCGTAGGATTCATTTTCATCATCATCCAGGTTTGGACAAATGTCGTAATCGCTGCCAGAATCGGCAGGATGAAGAAGTGATCCGGTTTACCTAACTGGAGCCACAAAAAGTCATGATCCCGTAATGCCGAATTATAGTAAATGGCATTATAAAGCGCGATAAAAATCGGCATTTGCACGACTAAAGGCAGACAGCCCGCCATCGGGTTGACCTTGTTTTCCTGAAACAATCTCATCGTCTCTTGCTGGACTTTCTCAGGTGTATCCTTGTATTTCGCTTGAATTTCTTTTAATTGCGGCTGAATGGCCTGCATAGCTTTGGAACTGCGTACTTGCTTGAGTGTAAGCGGCAAAATAATGGTGCGCACGATAATCACCAGTATCAGTACGGCCAGGCCATACTCTCCAGAGAACCATTGGGCAAATGTATCCAGCGCATACGAAAACCAGTAAACGACATATCTTTGCCACCACGAACCGTTGGCCAAGTCTGCCGTCGTGTAAGAATTGTGAACCGTCGGGGCACACCCGGACAGTACGGCAACAAGTGCCAATACGGCAATTAGGAGGAACCATTTCCCCCGTTGAGTCTTCAAACGCGACACTTCATAACCCCTTTCTTAACCAATCCATTCCAACGTAAATCATACCATATCCTGTAGGACAAAGATACTGACTATCGGCGTGAAGACTTGAGCAGCGAGGCTTTGCGCAGAACGTGCAGCACGCTTTTCTCCAGCTCTTGATACGACATCGTAACCGCACCCTTACGGACAATAAAAATCAAATCAATCTGCTCCACCAATTCATGCTCATGATGACGCACAATTTCCTTGACGATTCTGCGCATCCGGTTACGGACAACTGCATTGCCGATCTTCTTGCTGGCAGAAATTCCGACACGGAACTGCTCTACCTCTCTACGGCGGAACCAGTACACCACAAACTGATGGTTGGCAAAAGATTTGCCATGGCGGTATACACGCCCAAAGTCCGCCCGGTTTCGAAGACGCAATTTTTTTTGCACGGCGCTTCTCCTTGCTCATCTCTTTTACACACTTCGGTAAGTCAATCCTTACCTCTTATATAGTAAGAAGTATGGACAACATTCCGTCATGGTAATCTCGCTTATTTTACGTCCATTTTCAAAAGCTTCATCTAATATAGCGCATAATATAGCGCAGGATATAGCGCATAATATAGCGCAGGATTCGGCACTTCACCCTCTTTTTCATTGCATTTCTACAAATTAGAGGAAGCGATCCGGTCCGTTAATACCTCAATTATGAAAAAAAAGACCACCGTAGTGGTCTTTATGCACGCATTACGCACTCAATACTTTTCTACCTTTTTGGCGACGAGCCGCCAAAACTTTACGGCCATTCTTTGTGCTCATTCTTTTACGGAAGCCGTGAACCTTTTTACGTTTGCTGACATTCGGTCTGAAAGTCGGTCTCATTGTGCTGCACCTCCTTACAAGGAATACGTTTTATATGGAATATACCTAACGTAGCAATCTCCACAAAAAACACCTTTGTACATTTAACCACAAATAACCGTCAAAGTCAATGTGATTGTGAGTCCTCTCCCTCTTTTTCGTGTTCAGAAATCCGATCCTTCTCATACATTCATTACTTCACTCTCATTTGCCCTGGTTTAGCGACACTTTTTTGTTTCTCTCTCCTCTCATTCAGCAGCTCATCTGCATTTTTCCCCTGCCGAAACTACTCGTATCTATCATCTATTCATTTTCCAACTTCAATTCAGTCTTTTTCGGATCGCCGTCGCCAGTTCATTCAAAAACAATGTCGGAAACGTTATCGGAAATTTTCAACAAAAAAATAAGCCTCTGTAACCAAAAGGCAACGGCTGTTATACACAGATTCACAAAAAGAACGGAATTGTGATTTAAATGGTCATAACCTGTGCATAACATTTTAGAGCAAAAAAGAGTTATTGTCGAAAACTGAACAAATTATAAACAATATCTTGTGTTGTGAATAAAAATTGTACACAACAGATTGAATTTGTGGATAAATAACCACGAGTCATTGAAATACAAGGCTTCTTTTGCTATGATGATATTACTTTTGAATGTGAATATGTTGTTTTACCCTCCATATTATCAACACCCTGTGGATAAAGTTGTGAACAAGTTCAATTTATCCATCTTTTTGTTTTTGTGCGGATTCGGGATTCTGGGGATATATTCTACATTTTTCATTTGATTTCGACATATTGCAGTCCTGTTTTGGCCTGCGGGATTAAGAGAACGGATCGTGCCGCACATTCCCTCCTGAGAAATTTCGCCCTTCTTCTGCCCATAGCAGTGGAATTTTCCATCAGTTATTTTTCAGGGCCATTTTGTGCTGCGTTCTCTCACCACACTGCCGCATGATTTAGGCGGCGGTATGTCTTTTTATGGCCTTCAACAATATTTTTGGGATTTTAGGCGTTTTGCCGAAACGCCGGGAGCAGCTCTCAGTCAATCGGCAAAATGTCAGGATTTAAAAGGAGTGACGTCTGTGGACAGCCATATCTCTGAACTATGGCAGCAAATTCTATCCATTATACAAACCAAGCTGAGTAAGCCGAGTTACGACACTTGGTTTAAGGCTACCAAGGCAGCGAAACTGAATGACCACTCCATTGTGATTTCTGCCCCGACAACTTTTGCCGTGGAATGGCTCGAAAGCCGCTATACCAAGCTAGTCGGAGCAACGGTTTATGAAATTTTGGGTAAGCAGCTGGAGGTCAAGTTTGTCATTGAGGAAAACAAGCCTCCCGAGTTCGATCTTCAGCAGCAACCTCAGCAGCAGCCGGTCGTACATGAAGAGGCCGTGTCCCATATGCTAAATCCCAAATATACATTCGATACATTCGTCATCGGATCGGGGAACCGTTTTGCTCACGCAGCATCGCTGGCCGTCGCCGAGGCGCCGGCCAAAGCATACAATCCGCTGTTTCTTTACGGCGGTGTAGGTTTGGGCAAAACGCATCTGATGCACGCCATCGGGCACTATATTTTGGAGCACAATCCGACCAGCAAGGTCGTATATTTATCGTCGGAGAAGTTTACGAACGAATTCATTAATGCCATCCGGGATAACCGCGGGGAGAGCTTCCGGAACAAATATCGCAACATTGATATTTTGCTCATTGATGATATTCAATTCATTGCGGGCAAGGAATCGACTCAGGAGGAATTTTTCCATACGTTCAATGCGCTTCATGAGGAACGCAAGCAGATTATCATCTCCAGTGACCGACCTCCTAAGGAAATTCCGACGCTGGAGGAACGGCTGCGCTCCCGCTTCGAGTGGGGACTCATTACGGATATTCAGCCACCGGATCTGGAGACCAGAATCGCTATCCTTCGGAAAAAAGCCCGTGCGGAAAACCTGGACATTCCCAACGAGGCCATGATGTATATCGCCAACCAGATTGATACAAACATCCGTGAGCTGGAGGGAGCGTTGATTCGCGTTGTCGCCTATTCATCCTTAACCAATCAGGATGTATCAAGTCATCTTGCGGCCGAGGCGTTGAAGGATATTATCCCGTCCAGCCGCCCTAAAATGATCACGATTCAGGATATACAGCATCAAGTCGGGGAATTTTACAATCTGCGCCTGGAAGATTTTAAGGCGCGTAAGCGGACAAAGGCTGTGGCCTTTCCACGACAGATCGCTATGTACCTGTCGCGTGAGTTAACCGACTATTCTCTGCCTAAAATTGGCGAAGCCTTTGGTGGACGCGATCATACAACAGTCATTCATGCGCACGAAAAAATCTCCAAATCCATTCAAGTGGATCAGGAGCTGTTCAAAGTTATCAACAACCTAATAGAGAAAATCAAAAATCCAACCTGAACAAGTTCAGAGCCTATACACAATTTATACACATGTGGATAGGCTTGATTTTATTAGGTTTACACCTACTTATCCACATATTCAGTGCGCCTATTACTATTACTACTATATTTTAAAGATATACATCACCTAAATAAGGCCCGCGCCAACGCGTGCTTGAAGGAATAAAACCCGTAGGAGGAACTTATGAAGATCAGCATTCTGAAAAACGTTTTAAACGAGGCTATACAGCATGTATCCAAAGCTATATCGAGCCGGACTACGATTCCAATTCTTAGTGGTATTAAGCTGGATGTGAATCATCAAGGAGTGACACTGACGGCCAGTGACACAGATATCTCTATTCAATCTTTTATTCCAATGGAGGATGGAGACCAGACTGTCGTTCAGGTTGAACAACCCGGAAGTGTTGTCCTGCCAGCCAAATTCTTTGTCGAAATTATCAAAAAACTGCCGTCTCAAGAGATTCGTATGGAGGTGAAGGATCAGTTCCAAACCTTCATCTCGTCCGGTGCGACTGAAATTCAGATCGTTGGTTTGGACCCTGAGGAATTCCCGGTGCTTCCCAACATTGAAGAAAATCAGGTTATCTCTGTACCAGGTGATTTGCTCAAAAATATGATCAAACAGACGGTTTTCTCCATTTCTACCCACGAAACAACACCTATTTTGACCGGGGTATTATGGAATTTGGCTGAGGGAGAATTAAAGTTTGTAGCAACGGACCGCCACCGCCTGGCCACCCGCAGCGCTCGATTGGAATCATCTGAAGGCTTGCGTTTTAGCAATGTTGTCATTGCAGGCAAAACGCTGAATGAGCTGAGTAGGATTATTCCGGACCAAAATATGCTTGTGGATATCGTTGTAGCGGACAATCAGGTGCTTTTCAAAGTGGACCGGGTACTCTTTTATTCCCGCATTCTGGATGGAACCTATCCTGATACTTCTAGGATTATTCCGACCTCCTACAAAACAGAACTGATTGTGGATACAAAAAGCTTGAGCGAGTCTATCGACCGTGCTTATTTGCTGTCCCGTGAGGAAAAAACGAATATTGTAAAAATGCAGTCTTTGGAAAATGGCGGTCTGGAAATTTCCTCTAGCTCCTCTGAGCTTGGTAAAGTACGTGAGGAAGTAACTGTCTCCAAATTTGAGGGAGAGCCACTCAAAATCTCATTCAACTCCAAATATATGCTCGACGTGCTGAAGGTGATTGACAGTGAGCAGTTGACGATCGCTTTCACTGGCATCATGAGCCCGATTATTTTAAAACCGGCAGATTCCAGTAATGCGCTGTACATTATCCTGCCATACCGCACAACCAACTAACATGTAGCATTACCCACCCGAGAACAAACGAAAGGATGAACAAGCCTTGAAACGTATAGCGATACAGACCGAGTACATCAAGCTCGATCAATTTTTAAAACTGGCTGACTGTGTATCTACAGGTGGAATGGCCAAAGCCCTCTTACAGGAGGGACAAGTTCGCGTTAATGGTGAGCCCGAAGAACGTCGGGGAAGAAAGCTGTACCCTGGCGATACTGTAGAAGTAGAGGACAACGGAAGTTTCGAGGTTACGACAGGAGCATAATCGCCTAGTCGGCAAGGACTCCTTTTAGGTACGGAGTAGCAAGGGGGACCCTATGTGTTTGTGAACAACATTGCTTTGCAGCAGTACCGGAACTATGAACAGCTGGAGCTGAGTGATTTTGGGCCCGTTAATTTGCTGATTGGACAAAATGCCCAGGGCAAAACGAATCTCGTAGAGGCGATTTTTGTGCTGGCTTTGACCAAAAGCCACAGAACGTCGCGTGATAAGGAGTTAATTTCTTTCGGGGCTGCTTCTACCCATCTGGCTGCAGATGTGGATAAAAAATACGGGAAAATCAGGCTTGATCTTTCGTTATCCACACATGGTAAAAAAGCGAAGATCAACGGACTGGAGCAGCGAAAGCTGAGTGATTTTATCGGTTCGTTAAACGTGGTCATGTTTGCGCCCGAGGATCTGGAAATTGTCAAAGGAACACCGGGGGTTCGCCGCCGGTTTCTTGACATGGAAATTGGACAGGTAGCTCCGGGCTATCTGTATCATTTGCAGCAATATCAAAAGGTACTGGCTCAGCGAAACAACCTGCTCAAGCAAGCGTGGGGGAAAGATATGGCCTCGGTGCAACTGATGCTGGAGGTATGGAACGAGCAACTTGTTGAGCATGGTGTTAAAATTGTTAAAAAGCGGAAACAATTTATAACAAAGCTGCAAAGGTGGGCTCAGGCCATTCATGAAGGAATCGCGGGGGGGACTGAAGAGCTAAAATTATCCTATGTTCCCTCCTTCAGTGAGCCGGAGGAAGAAGATGAAGCTGTCTTATTGGAGCGTTTTATGATAAAGTTAACCCAAATGAGGGAACAGGAAATCCGCCGTGGTATGACTTTGGCGGGACCCCATCGTGATGATTTGGCCTTTGCCATTAATGGCAGAGAAGTGCATACGTATGGCTCTCAGGGGCAGCAGCGGACGACAGCCCTGTCCTTGAAGCTGGCCGAAATTGAATTAATTCATGAGGAAATTGGTGAATATCCTGTCCTGCTACTGGATGACGTTTTGTCTGAGCTAGATCCCTATCGTCAAACTCAGCTGATCGAAACTTTCCAGAGCAAGGTACAGACTTTTATCACCGCGACCGGGATTGAGAGTTTGAACGCGGAACGACTTAAGGATGCGAATATTTATCACGTCCACGACGGGCATGTGGAATACTAAGGAGTGAGTAACCGATATGTATATTCATCTGGGTGGCGAAAAGATCATCCGCTCGTCAGAGCTTGTGGCTATTTTCGATATCTCGATTGAAAAATCCTCCAAAATCTCCAAGCAATACGTGAACCACGCCCAGCAGCAAAAGCATGTCGAGATGATTGGCGAAGAGGAAGCCAAGTCCATTGTAGTGACACAGAATACGGTGTATTATTCCCCCATCTCCTCAACAACACTCAAAAAGCGGGCAAACCAGTTTGTTGCCAATGCTTAACATAGAAATCTATAGAAGTAGGTGAAAGGCATGTCTATGAATCAACCGTCTTATGATGCGGGCGAGATTCAGGTCCTGGAGGGCCTGGAAGCGGTTCGGAAACGTCCCGGGATGTATATTGGCTCCACGAGTGCCAAAGGTCTCCATCATTTGGTCTGGGAAGTTGTGGACAACAGCATTGACGAAGCGCTGGCGGGCTATTGTGACAGCATTCAAGTTGTCGTTCACGAGGATAATAGCGTTACCGTTACAGACAACGGTCGCGGTATTCCAGTAAGTGAGCACGCCAAAATGAAAAAATCAGCGCTGGAAGTCGTTATGACTGTACTTCATGCAGGTGGTAAATTCGGAGGCGGAGGGTACAAGGTCTCTGGCGGTCTGCACGGGGTTGGTGTATCCGTAGTGAACGCTCTCTCCAGCAAAATGGTCGTTCGTGTCAAACGGGACGGACATGTGTATGAACAGGAGTACCATCGTGGTGTGCCGCAGTATGATGTAAGAGTTATCGGTGACACAGACGAGACGGGAACCCAGACGACATTTTACCCCGATGAGCAAATTTTTACAGAAACAACCGTATATGACTATGATACGCTTCAAACGCGGATTCGTGAGCTGGCGTTTCTGAACAAAGGAATTGCGATCAGCCTGACTGATGAGCGGACAGGTGCCAGTGATACATTCCACTACGAGGGCGGAATCAGTGAATACGTACAATTTTTGAATCAACAGAGAGAAGCACTGCATGAGCAGCCGATTTATGTCGAAGGCTCACGCGATATGATTCAGGTCGAAGTTGCGCTGCAATATAACGACAGCTATACCGAGAATATTTATTCTTTCGCCAACAATATCAACACGCATGAGGGCGGAACACACGAATCTGGCTTCAAAAGTGCATTAACCCGGATTATTAACGATTATGCACGCAAAAACGGCATGATTAAGGATAGCAATGCCAACCTGACCGGGGATGATGTGCGTGAAGGGCTGACGGCGATTATCTCCGTCAAAATCCCGGAACCGCAATTTGAGGGTCAGACCAAAACAAAGCTGGGTAACAGCGAGGTACGAGGGATTGTCGAATCCCTGTTCGCTGAGAAACTTCAGGAATTTCTGGAGGAGAACCCATCTGTTTCTCGCCGCGTAGTTGATAAATCCCTTCAAGCAGCCCGTGCCCGTGAAGCAGCCCGCAAAGCACGGGAGTTGACGCGTCGTAAAAGTGCGCTGGAAATCAGCTCTCTTCCCGGCAAGCTAGCGGACTGCTCCTCCAAGGATGCTTCGATTAGTGAGCTGTACATCGTCGAAGGTGATTCAGCGGGCGGATCGGCCAAACAGGGCCGTGATCGTCACTTTCAAGCTATTTTGCCGATTCGCGGTAAAATCCTGAACGTGGAGAAGGCACGCCTGGATCGCATTTTGTCCAGTGATGAAATTCGGTCGATGGTAACTGCAATGGGTACAGGGATCGGAGACGATTTTGACATTGCCAAAGCACGTTATCACAAAGTCATTATCATGACGGATGCGGATGTCGATGGTGCTCATATTCGCACGCTGCTGCTGACGTTTTTCTATCGGTATATGCGTAAAATCATTGATGCAGGCTATATTTATATCGCTCAGCCACCGCTATTCAAGGTAGAGCGAAACAAAGTTGTACGTTATGCGAACTCCGAGGCGGAACGCGATGAGATCATCAGGGAATTTGGAGAAAATGCGAAGTACAATGTACAGCGCTATAAAGGTTTGGGCGAGATGAACGCGACACAGCTGTGGGAAACGACAATGGACCCTGAGAGCCGCACCATGCTACAGGTAACCATTAATGACGCGATGCTGGCAGATACACTGTTCAACACCCTAATGGGAGATAATGTAGAACCGCGCCGCGACTTTATCCAGGAACATGCTAAGTATGTGAAAAATCTCGATTTTTAATGTGTAATATTCTCATCTTAGCCAATGTGTTATTTGCTTGTTATTCAATACCAAGGGGCGCCCAAACGGCGTCCCTTTTCTTGTTCATTAACCAGCCTGAGGGAACTTGAATACTTAATGTCAATGCTCTAGGCCTTTTTCTTAGAGCGTGCAGGCTGGCCCGTGGATGATGAATAACGGCCATAGCCTACAGCATATCTGAATATTTTATGATAAAGACTTTTGTTTGGAAGGAAAGAAAAGACTTTAATGGCTGGTCTCGTATTAACCTCCAAAATCCACGGATAGATCTGCTGATCCAGTCCCACGTCCAATCCAATTTCCTTTAGCTGAGGGTATTTTTTTTGCAGCTGCCAGGCTACCCGTTCGCCCATTTTCGATAATTTTTGCTCCAGACGCACTGCTTCCTTCACATCCAGATAGGGTGCTACAAGTTCATTGAAAAAGCGTACAGTGCCACCGCTGTGATGATTGGTGACGACTTTGTCAGGAGCAGCTATACGTCCTATAATAAGCGTCGTTTCCCATTGTTTTCTCAAGTTCATCTGTGTTAATACCCGTAGATCAAAAGAACGTTCTTCGTACTGAAGAAGGGGAATCCCGCGTTGGATCAGATATGGACGCTTCCGTATGCGAGCAGAAACTACCTTATGCAGTTCTTCCATGCTTTCAAAAGTAAGCGTTTCTACCTCATAACGAAGGACGTACCAGGTTCTCTCCTCGATGATTCCTCCTTCTGTTGGCGGGAGCAGCTCTGTGAGTTTTTCTGCGCGCATCACCCCTTTTCCATAAGTACCGTTATCCGGCTTGATATAGACAGTTCCATACAACCCTAACATTTCGTTCAAGTGCTCGAATGTGTACAAACGTGTCTCCGGTATATAAGCGGCTAACGTCGGATTGGGGAGAATGGCATTTGTTTTGCTCCACTTACTGGCTACTCTCTGAATAGACAAGTATTCTCATCCCTTTCTTTTCGTAATATGAGTCACATGCTTGGAAATAACAACACTTTAACAAAACAAGGGAAACCAAAGGACAAGCGCGGAAAACAATGATATAATAGAGAAATACGGCGTTTTTCGGAATCTTGCTCCGTATACGTATTGTATGTGGAAAAGGTCCTTATGGTGGGGGCTAATCCCCAGCTCAGGGGAATTTGTTATAATCAGGGCTTGTTAGTGATGTAGGGGAATAGCTATTTGCTTCTGGAGGAAGAGGCAGACGAGGGATTTACGCTGTAAAGGGGACAGAGGCGTTTAATTGTGCTCTTTTTGTGAAAGTAATATAATTATACAGATGAGGGTTTCAGCCAAAATCCTGCGCAGAGAGCAGCGTATACAGGCATTATCTTGTTAGGCTTTTCACATAGAGAGCAATGTATTGAAGGACGAGAAGGAGGACCAGCATGGCCGATCAAAATAACCCGCAGATCATCAACAGGGATATCGGAGTGGAAATGCGCGAATCCTTTATGGATTATGCCATGAGTATTATTGTTAGCCGTGCCTTGCCTGATGTGCGGGATGGACTAAAGCCGGTACACCGTCGTATTTTGTACGCGATGTCCGAGCTGGGCATGTCGCCAGACAAACCTTACAAAAAATCAGCAAGAATCGTCGGCGAAGTTATCGGTAAATATCATCCTCATGGTGATACGGCTGTATATGATACGATGGTGCGGATGGCGCAGGATTTTTCCTTGCGATATATGCTGGTGGACGGACACGGCAACTTTGGCTCCGTTGATGGAGATATGGCGGCTGCGATGCGTTACACTGAAGCGCGATTATCGAAGATTGCAATGGAAATGCTGCGTGATTTGAACAAAGAGACCGTTGATTTCATGCCGAACTATGACGGTGAAGAAAGTGAGCCCGTCGTGTTGCCTGCACGTTATCCTAACTTGCTGGTCAACGGCGTTGGCGGGATTGCAGTCGGAATGGCTACCAATATTCCTCCGCATAACTTGGGCGAGGTTATCAACGGTGTGCAGGCAATGATCGAAAACCCTGATATTACGCCGATGGAACTTATGGATTATATTCAAGGGCCGGATTTTCCGACAGCAGGTTATATCTTAGGACGCTCTGGCATTCGTCAGGCGTACCAAACGGGCCGCGGATCTGTGACCATGCGGGCAAAGACCACCATAGAGGAAATTGGCAATAAAGCACGGATTATCGTGCATGAGCTGCCTTACCAAGTGAACAAGGCTCGTCTGGTCGAGAAGATTGCTGAATTGGTGCGTGACAAGCGTATTGAGGGCATTACGGATCTTCGGGATGAATCGGACCGTACAGGTATGCGTATTGTTATTGAATTGCGTAGGGATGTGAACCCGAACGTTGTTCTGAATAATTTGTTTAAACATACGGCCATGCAGTCCAATTTTGGTATTAATATGCTGGCCATTGTAAATAACGAGCCGAAGATTTTGAACCTGAAAGATGTCTTGTATTATTATCTTAAACATCAGGTTGAAGTTATTCGTCGTCGGACAGAATTTGATCTCAAGAAAGCCGAAGCTAGAGCACATATTTTGGAAGGCTTGCGGATTGCTCTTGACCATCTGGACGAAGTTATTGCCTTGATTCGTTCTTCCCAAACTGCAGAAGCAGCTCGTGAAGGACTGATTGAGCGTTTCTCACTCACTCTCGAGCAGGCCCAGGCTATTCTCGATATGCGTTTGCAACGCTTAACCGGTTTGGAACGAGAGAAGATCGAGAATGAATATAACGAGTTAATACAAAAGATTGCCGAATATCGCGAAATTTTAGCCAACGAGCACTTGGTGCTTAACATCATTAGCGAAGAGCTGAATGAGCTTAAAGATCGTTTTGCTGATGAGCGTCGTACTGAAATTACAGTAGGTGAAGAGAGCATTTTGGATGAGGATCTTATTCCTCGTGAAGATGTTATTATTACTGTAACCCATACCGGATATATTAAACGCCTTCCCGTTACTACCTATCGCAGTCAAAAACGCGGTGGTCGTGGCGTAGTGGGTATGGATACCAAGGACGAGGACTTCGTAGAGCATCTGTTTATTACGAATTCGCATCATCACTTGTTATTCTTCACCGATAAGGGCAAGGTTTATCGGATTAAGGCTTATGAGATTCCTGATCTCAGTCGGACAGCCCGGGGAACACCGATTATCAATCTGATTCAGATTGAACAGGGCGAGTCGATCAACGCGGTTATTCCAATTGAGGAATTCGTTGAGGATAGTTATCTGTTCTTTGCGACCCAACAAGGGATTATCAAAAAGACGCCGCTCGACGACTATGCTAATATTCGCAAAGGTGGCTTGATTGCCATTAACTTGCGTGAAGATGATGCCCTGATCGAAGTAAAGCTGACGGACGGACAGCAGGAAATGATCATCGGTACGGCAGAAGGGATGTCGATTCGTTTCCATGAGAGCGATGTACGGTCTATGGGCCGTAGTGCTACCGGGGTTAAAGGAATCAGCCTCGATGAGAGTGATGCTGTAATAGGTATGGATGTCGTAGATACCGACCTGGATATCCTGATTGTAACGGCCAAAGGCTACGGCAAACGTACCCCTGTAGCAGATTATCGTATCCAAAGCCGCGGAGGTAAGGGAATTAAGACGATTAATGTAACGGATAAAAATGGTCCGGTTGTCGGCCTCAAAGTTGTAAAAACCGAAGAGGATCTGATGATCATTACAGCCAGTGGTACTCTGATTCGGACCAGTATGGACGAAATCTCTACAATGGGCCGCAATACACAAGGGGTAAGGCTGATCAACATCCGCGAGGATGATTCGGTTGCTACTGTATGTCGTGCGAACAAGAATGAGGAGCAGGATGAACTGCTTGAAGAGCTATTAGAGGACGGGGAAGCCAGTGGAGATACGTCTCCGTCAGGTGCTGAACCTGTTCTTGATATGGATACAGAAGATACAGAAGGCAGTGAATCAGAGTCTTCTGAGAACGAATAAGAAGCCACCCATACTACACAAGTGGTTACAGGATTTTTTAAATGATGGAGGAGACTCTTTGGCTATTTTGGTCAGGGAGTCTTTTCTTTTTCGGACAATGAATTCAGACGGGTAAAACTTAAAACGGCATAAAATGAATGTACAGGACCATTTCCAAGTAATATAATGACATCATAAACTGGCAGCTGGAGCAGCTGTTGTGAGAACAGAGAGGTTGACCATGACAACTGTACCCGTATCCGAATTAAAAGCAGGGCTTAGACTACAAAGCGATGTATTTACTGAAATGGGCAGCTTGCTGTTACCGAAAGGGCGCATTCTATTGCCCCGTGACTTGGAGATTTTACAGGCGTTCCTGATCCAGCAAGTAGAGGTAGGAACGGATGATTATACGGCTTCCGATGGCGAACATGCTACTGTTCAATCTGCAACAGCTGAATCACAAGTATTCTCATTAGATGAGCGAGATGAGTTTGCACAATTCCAGGATGAATATGACAAAATGGTGATGCTTGTTAAGAGTGCATTCCAATCCGTACTCGTCTCTAATTTATCTATATTTGAGCTGCGGGGACAGCTGGAGTCCTTACTGGTGCACATACAGCGCTATAACGTAATGACATTCATTCCCCGATCCATGATCGAAGTTGATTATATTTTTCACAATGCTGTTTTGACCTCACTTACTTCGTATTCCATTGCGCAGTGGATTGGTTTGCCTCAAAAGGACTGGATGCAGGTTGCCTTCGCCGGTTTGCTTCATGATATTGGAAATGCCAAGATGGACCCAGCCATCCTCTACAAGCCTTCCGCATTAACTGGGGAGGAGCAAGAGGAGATTCGTCGTCATACTTCACTAGGATATCAGTTGCTCAAAAATGTGAAGGCCATTAACGAGGGTGTGCGCCTGGCTGCCCTTCAGCATCATGAAAAAGTGGATGGTACCGGATATCCATTGCGGCTCAAAGGGGAACAAATCCACATTTACGCTAAAATTGTCGGAGTGGCTGATGTATTTCATGCCATGACGCTGGAGAAGACATATCGACCTGCCCAATCACCATATCTGGTTCTGGAGCAAATCAAATCAGAATCGTTTGGCAAGCTGGACCCAAGTGTAGTACAGGTTTTTATTCACAAGCTCACCCAATTTAACAACGGGACCAAAGTGCGCCTTAATGATAATCGTATAGGGGAAATTATATTTGCTGATCGAGATCACCCGACTCGTCCGTTGGTTCAAGTAAATGGAGAAATTATTAACTTGATGCTTCAAAGAGAGCTTTATATTGAGTGTATTGAGACTTAATTATTTTTTTTAAAAAAAGGGTTGCGAATTATAATAAAAGTATGATATATTATTTCTTGTCGCTTCAAGTGTTGTCGAAAAAGAGAAAAAGTATTTTTTGAAAAAAAAAGTGTTGACATCATCTTGGGGAACATGATATACTATAAAAGTTGCTGAGGGATAAAACCTAAGGCGAACATGAAATGTTTGATCTTTGAAAACTGAACAACGAGTGAGTGAATGATTTTGTTCGCAAAATCAACAATGAGATATTTTATCTCGTCAGTTTCAAATGAGCTAATCGCTCTTTCTATAACCAACCACGGTTGGTCTTTATTGGAGAGTTTGATCCTGGCTCAGGACGAACGCTGGCGGCGTGCCTAATACATGCAAGTCGAGCGGGGTTCGTTAGAAGCTTGCTTCTAATAAACCTAGCGGCGGACGGGTGAGTAACACGTAGGCAACCTGCCCACAAGACAGGGATAACTACCGGAAACGGTAGCTAATACCCGATACATCCTTTTCCTGCATGGGAGAAGGAGGAAAGACGGAGCAATCTGTCACTTGTGGATGGGCCTGCGGCGCATTAGCTAGTTGGTGGGGTAAAGGCCTACCAAGGCGACGATGCGTAGCCGACCTGAGAGGGTGATCGGCCACACTGGGACTGAGACACGGCCCAGACTCCTACGGGAGGCAGCAGTAGGGAATCTTCCGCAATGGGCGAAAGCCTGACGGAGCAACGCCGCGTGAGTGATGAAGGTTTTCGGATCGTAAAGCTCTGTTGCCAGGGAAGAACGTCTTGTAGAGTAACTGCTACAAGAGTGACGGTACCTGAGAAGAAAGCCCCGGCTAACTACGTGCCAGCAGCCGCGGTAATACGTAGGGGGCAAGCGTTGTCCGGAATTATTGGGCGTAAAGCGCGCGCAGGCGGCTCTTTAAGTCTGGTGTTTAATCCCGAGGCTCAACTTCGGGTCGCACTGGAAACTGGGGAGCTTGAGTGCAGAAGAGGAGAGTGGAATTCCACGTGTAGCGGTGAAATGCGTAGAGATGTGGAGGAACACCAGTGGCGAAGGCGACTCTCTGGGCTGTAACTGACGCTGAGGCGCGAAAGCGTGGGGAGCAAACAGGATTAGATACCCTGGTAGTCCACGCCGTAAACGATGAATGCTAGGTGTTAGGGGTTTCGATACCCTTGGTGCCGAAGTTAACACATTAAGCATTCCGCCTGGGGAGTACGGTCGCAAGACTGAAACTCAAAGGAATTGACGGGGACCCGCACAAGCAGTGGAGTATGTGGTTTAATTCGAAGCAACGCGAAGAACCTTACCAGGTCTTGACATCCCTCTGACCGGTCTAGAGATAGACCTTTCCTTCGGGACAGAGGAGACAGGTGGTGCATGGTTGTCGTCAGCTCGTGTCGTGAGATGTTGGGTTAAGTCCCGCAACGAGCGCAACCCTTATGCTTAGTTGCCAGCAGGTCAAGCTGGGCACTCTAAGCAGACTGCCGGTGACAAACCGGAGGAAGGTGGGGATGACGTCAAATCATCATGCCCCTTATGACCTGGGCTACACACGTACTACAATGGCCGGTACAACGGGAAGCGAAGGAGCGATCTGGAGCAAATCCTAGAAAAGCCGGTCTCAGTTCGGATTGCAGGCTGCAACTCGCCTGCATGAAGTCGGAATTGCTAGTAATCGCGGATCAGCATGCCGCGGTGAATACGTTCCCGGGTCTTGTACACACCGCCCGTCACACCACGAGAGTTTACAACACCCGAAGTCGGTGGGGTAACCCGCAAGGGGGCCAGCCGCCGAAGGTGGGGTAGATGATTGGGGTGAAGTCGTAACAAGGTAGCCGTATCGGAAGGTGCGGCTGGATCACCTCCTTTCTATGGAGAATCGTTTCCTGCGATGGAAACATTCAAATATGAAGCGCAAGCTTCAAAATCAGGTCTCGGCCTGTTACTCACTCGTTGCTCAGTTTTGAGAGCTCAAACTCTCAAGTATCATTTCCAACATGTGCTTGTAGTCAAGTACAGTTGAACATGATATGATCTTTTTCCGGGTTTACACCGGAGAACGTGCACCTTGAAAACTGGATACCGAAACGAAATTGCGTTTTAGAATATTCCTTTAAGCTGATCTTGTGAAAACAAGTGAAATAAAGGTAGCAGCCTTGGATTTCATTCACACCTTCGTGTCGAACCGAAATTCAAAGCAAATCGTATTTACGATGTAAATACTAGGTTAAGCTACAAAGAGCACACGGAGGATGCCTAGGCGCCAGGAGCCGACGAAGGACGTGGCGAACAACGATAAAGCCTCGGGGAGCTGTAAGCAAGCTTTGATCCGGGGATGTCCGAATGGGGAAACCCGGCTGTCTTCATCGACAGTCACTACTCACTGAATTCATAGGTGAGTGAGAGGCAGACCAGGGGAACTGAAACATCTAAGTACCCTGAGGAAGAGAAAACAATAGTGATTCCGTCAGTAGCGGCGAGCGAACGCGGATTAGCCCAAACCAGGGAGCTTGCTCCCTGGGGTTGTGGGACGTCTCACATGGAGTTACAAAGGAACCGGTTAGATGAAGAGGTCTGGAAAGGCCCGCCAGAGAAGGTAAAAGCCCTGTAGTTCAAAACTGGTTCCCTCCGAGACGGATCCCGAGTAGTGCGGGGCACGTGAAACCCCGTATGAATCCGGCAGGACCATCTGCCAAGGCTAAATACTCCCTGGCGACCGATAGTGAAGCAGTACCGTGAGGGAAAGGTGAAAAGCACCCCGGAAGGGGAGTGAAATAGATCCTGAAACCGTGTGCTTACAAGAAGTCAGAGCCCGATCTATGGGTGATGGCGTGCCTTTTGTAGAATGAACCGGCGAGTTACGTTCCCGTGCAAGGTTAAGGTGAAGAGCTGAAGCCGTAGCGAAAGCGAGTCTGAATAGGGCGACTTAGTACGTGGACGTAGACCCGAAACCGGGTGATCTACCCCTGTCCAGGGTGAAGGTGCGGTAACACGCACTGGAGGCCCGAACCCACGCATGTTGAAAAATGCGGGGATGAGGTGGGGGTAGCGGAGAAATTCCAATCGAACCCGGAGATAGCTGGTTCTCCCCGAAATAGCTTTAGGGCTAGCCTCGGAAAATAGAATCGTGGAGGTAGAGCACTGATTGGGTGCGGGGCCCGCAAGGGTTACCAAGCTCAGTCAAACTCCGAATGCCATAGATTTAGTTCCGGGAGTCAGACAGTGAGTGCTAAGATCCATTGTCAAAAGGGAAACAGCCCAGACCATCAGCTAAGGTCCCCAAGTGTGTGTTAAGTGGGAAAGGATGTGGAGTTGCACAGACAACCAGGATGTTGGCTTAGAAGCAGCCACCATTGAAAGAGTGCGTAATAGCTCACTGGTCGAGTGACTCTGCGCCGAAAATGTAACGGGGCTAAACACACCACCGAAGCTATGGCTTGATGCTTTGCATCAGGGGTAGGGGAGCGTTGAATGCGGGTTGAAGGTGTACCGGAAGGAGCGCTGGACTGCATTCAAGTGAGAATGCCGGTATGAGTAACGAAAAGATCTGTGAGAATCAGATCCGCCGAAAGCCTAAGGGTTCCTGAGGAAGGTTCGTCCGCTCAGGGTAAGTCGGGACCTAAGGCGAGGCCGATAGGCGTAGTCGAAGGACAACAGGTCGAAATTCCTGTACCACCGTAATCCGTTATGAGCGATGGGGTGACGCAGTAGGGTAGTGACGCGGACTGATGGATGTCCGTCTAAGCAGTGAGGCTGGTGTGTAGGCAAATCCGCACATCGTAAGGCTGGGCTGTGATGGGGAGCGAAAATTGTAGTAGCGAAGGTCATGATCTCAGACTGCCAAGAAAAGCCTCTAGCCAGGAGAAGGTGCCCGTACCGCAAACCGACACAGGTAGGCGAGAAGAGAATTCTAAGGCGCGCGGAAGAACTCTCGTTAAGGAACTCGGCAAAATGACCCCGTAACTTCGGGAGAAGGGGTGCCTCGGTAGGGTGAATAGCCCGAGGGGGCCGCAGTGAAAAGGCCCAAGCGACTGTTTAGCAAAAACACAGGTCTGTGCGAAGCCGCAAGGCGAAGTATACGGGCTGACGCCTGCCCGGTGCTGGAAGGTTAAGGGGAGTGGTAAGCCTTTCGGGGCGAAGCTATGAACCGAAGCCCCAGTAAACGGCGGCCGTAACTATAACGGTCCTAAGGTAGCGAAATTCCTTGTCAGGTAAATTCTGACCCGCACGAATGGCGTAACGACTTGGGCGCTGTCTCAACGAGAGATCCGGTGAAATTTTAATACCTGTGAAGATGCAGGTTACCCGCGACAAGACGGAAAGACCCCATGGAGCTTTACTGCAGCTTGATATTGAATTTGGGTACGATCTGTACAGGATAGGTGGGAGCCGTTGAACCTTGAGCGCCAGCTTGAGGGGAGGCATCCTTGGGATACCACCCCGATCGTATCTAGGTTCTAACTTGGTACCGTGATCCGGTACGAGGACAGTGTCAGGTGGGCAGTTTGACTGGGGCGGTCGCCTCCTAAAGAGTAACGGAGGCGCCCCAAGGTTCCCTCAGAATGGTTGGAAATCATTCGAAGAGTGCAAAGGCAGAAGGGAGCTTGACTGCGAGACCTACAAGTCGAGCAGGGACGAAAGTCGGGCTTAGTGATCCGGTGGTACCGCATGGAAGGGCCATCGCTCAACGGATAAAAGCTACCCTGGGGATAACAGGCTTATCTCCCCCAAGAGTCCACATCGACGGGGAGGTTTGGCACCTCGATGTCGGCTCATCGCATCCTGGGGCTGAAGTAGGTCCCAAGGGTTGGGCTGTTCGCCCATTAAAGCGGTACGCGAGCTGGGTTCAGAACGTCGTGAGACAGTTCGGTCCCTATCTGTCGTGGGCGTAGGAAATTTGAGAGGAGCTGTCCTTAGTACGAGAGGACCGGGATGGACGTACCGCTGGTGTACCAGTTGTTCCGCCAGGAGCACCGCTGGGTAGCTATGTACGGAAGGGATAAGCGCTGAAAGCATCTAAGCGTGAAGCCCCCCTCAAGATGAGATTTCCCAGTATGTAAGACCCCTTGAAGACGACGAGGTAGATAGGTTGGGGGTGGAAGTGCAGTAATGCATGGAGCTGACCAATACTAATCGGTCGAGGGCTTATCCTAAAGATAAAACGCAATGAAGTTTCGGATCCAGTTTTCAGGGTGTAACACCTTGAAGGTAGAATTTGCGATGCGAATTCATGTTTGGTGGCGATAGCGGAGGGGTTCCACACGTACCCATCCCGAACACGACCGTTAAGCCCTCCAGCGCCGATGGTACTTGGACCGCAGGGTCCTGGGAGAGTAGGACGTTGCCAAGCAACAAATAAAGAGGATCATGATCTCAATGAGATCATGATCCTCTTTTGTATATGCATATATTTTTGAAATGTCCTTACAAAAGGAAGGTAACATTTTTGTTACGGAATGTAAGAGTAACCCCTGTATAATAGGTATTGAATCCCATACAAACACGCTGCATTATTGCAGAATTATGCAACTTCCTATGGAGGAGTTTGTATAATCAATCAGGCTGGTAAGGAGGGAAGATCATGCGGCGAAATAAATGGCTTGCTCTATTGGTGCTATTCAGTGTCGCTGTCGCGATTCTTACCGGGTGTGTAGAAGAGGAGCCTACTTGGACATCGTTTGAGGGAGCTGCGAACGAGAAGACATTTCCGGTTCCCAAAGAAGCTAGTAAAACCGATCGGGCCAGCAGTAACTCGGATATGGACTATGTTCGCTATGCACTGCCAGCTTTGAAGGAAAGTGACAGCCTGCCTGCTGCTTATTTGGAGGAGATTGCAGCTTGGGGCTGGACGGAGGAACCGAATTTATCCACTTCTAATCAGAAGGTGTTCCAGAAAAATAAGCACATGGTGCACTTGTCTGTGCATGATGGTTCTTTTACTGTATTGGTTCCGAAGGATGGAAAGGCTGCTGCGAAGAGTAAAAGTGTGGACCTTAATTAGTAAGGAATGATGTGTATAATACTAAATGGAGAGATTAGATAAGGGAGCACTCAAAACTGCTGTTGGAGTAGCGGAGTGGCTTCCTTTTATATATGTGCATAGATCTTATTTTCTATCTGCTAATGATTAATGAAGATACAGAGGACGGATACCCATTCTTGGGAGAAATAAAAGCATATATTGTACTAACACAAAAAAAAGGAGCAACCTCACAAGGGATGCTCCTTTTTTGATACAGATGATTGGAGACAGTTAGATCAGGCCTAAGTTTCTACCTGTATGAAAGATGAATGTTGAGATTTACTGTTGATAATAGGAGGCATCCTCATCAGTGAATTTTAGCATGCCGTCCTTTCTCTCGCCTGTAAGCCGACTCAGAATGTATAGACGCGGTGCAATAAGCCAGAGATGCCAGAAAATTAAGGATACAGTAAAGGCTGGGGGAGACCAGAATATAAATACTGCTGACAAGCAAATACCGATCCAGAGTGTATGTATGTGCACACGACGAAAGATACCGTAGCCTATGTATTGGTCTGTCATATATCCCAGCCAAGGCAGCTTGCGGTGAAATGTCCAGCGTTTGCGGAAAGCTGTTCCGCCACCTATGAATAGTACAGATCGCGAAATTACAAATTGTACCCATAAGGTCAGGAAAAAGGCGAGGACAAACAAAAATAGGCTGGTCCAGGAGAAAGCAAGAAGTAAAAAGAGAAGCATAATGACAGGCAGTGAGATGTGGCTCCATATCAACTGACGCGGTATACTGATTTTTTTAATGAGCTTATAGTGATAGTAGGTAGCTTTGGTTCCGGTTTCCTCTGTCATGCAAACAGTCCTTTCATTAATCTACTGCATCTAATAAGTGGCTTCCCGCCCACAGCCGGATAAAGGGGCGGTACTTCGCTCATGCCGCTTTTAACAAGTATTACATCGGTTTTTGAATGTACAGATTGATTGGCATCTAGCGTTAGCTACCCTATTCTATAATTAGAGGAAAAGCTATCACTGATGAAGTGTACATGGCTCCTATGAAAGGGTATCCAACCATAGGGGCTTTTCTTATTATATCGGCATAGGGGGCAGATTTTTAAACATACGGCGTACAAACACCATAAGGGCCCAGAGGGAATATATATAGAGTATATCGTCGAGCTGGGCTATGAAAAGGTTTAAAATAGTAGAAAGTGCCCCATACTAATAGTAAAAGAAACAAGGTGGGATGGATATGCATGATCAAAACGGCCACCGCTGCATTATATGCAGCCAACACAAGCATGAAGGCATTTTTATCGTTTCCGAGTTTATCTGCGATGCATGTGAAGCTGAAATGGTGCACACGGATGCAACAGACGCCAAATATCATTTTTTTATTGATCAGCTTAAGCAAATCTGGGTTCAGAAAAATGCATAATATCCTTTGTCAGCTAGTCTTTAAAGGAATGCATTCCAAGGTCTGTCGATACGGGCCTTTTTTTCTGTGAGTAAAAGTAGGATTCCGCTTGATTTTACGATAAAATAGGATAGATATAAAGCTTTGTTTCGGAAGGATTGCAGAATGATGGGGAAAACGACGGGACATGCACCACTAATGGAGGCCCTCATACGTTATCGGAATAAGGGTAATGCTTCTTTTCATGTACCGGGTCACAAAAATGGACAAGTATACGAGCATGAAGATATCGCGTCTCTGTTACAAGAGGTGATGTCAATTGATGCGACGGAAATAGCGGGACTGGATGATTTGCATCACCCAGAAGATGTGATTCGAGAAGGACAACAACTGGCTGCGGAGTGTTTTGGTGCGGAGGAGAGCTTTTGGCTGGTTGGAGGAAGCACGGTCGGTAATTTGGCTATGATTCTGACTGTATGTACAATGCCGGGAGATATACTGCTGGTTCAGCGTAATGTACACAAGTCTGTCCTGAATGGTCTTATGCTGTCAGGGGCTACTGCAGTGTTCCTGGAGCCCGAAATAGATACGCTTAGTGGGTTGGCGGTTGCTCCGTCGACGGATACGGTAAAGGCTGCGCTTAAGGCCTATCCCTCGGCTAAAGGGGTACTGCTTACGCTACCTAATTACTATGGGATGGGGTATGATCTGAAGACAACGGCTAGAGCCTGCCATGCGGCCCATGTGCCGCTATTGGTAGATGAGGCACATGGCGCTCATTATGGTCTTCATCCTCGTTTGCCAGCCTCCGCTCTCTCCTGTGGGGCTGATGTAGTTGTTCAGTCGACTCATAAAATGCTCCCATCTATGACCATGGGGGCCATGCTGCATGTGCAGGGAGAGCGAGTCCATCGAGAGCTGCTCCGTCAGCGGCTAGCAATGGTGCAAAGCTCCAGCCCTTCGTATCCGTTAATGGCCTCGCTGGATTTGGCAAGATGGCATATTGATGTTCATGGCGAGGACGCCTTTACGGAGGGGTTAGCAGCGGTGGATGCTTTTAGAAAGGGTCTGGAGCAGCTCCCACGCTTTCGCTTGGTAGAGCCTACACAGCAAGCGGGATATGGGGAAGACGCTCATAAAGACAGCTCTGAGGGCTTAGAAAAGGACGGGGAGAGGACCAGCGGGTATTCAACCCAGGACCCCTTTAAAATAGTATTGTACGATGCATTGGGTGTATTGGATGGCTTTGGACTAAAGCATGAGCTGGAGTCTTACGGATGTATTCCGGAGATGAGTGACGAAAAACATGTTGTTTTACTGTTTACGTTAGGCTCTACGGCCAGAGATGCGAGTCACCTGTTGCAGGCGTTTGTGCATATAAATAATGATATAAGGTTTAAGAAGACGGCTGGTGAGCTGTATTCCATGGGGATGGAGCAGCATGGACTAGATTTGGATTTTTCCACGTGGAACAATGATCGTATGACAGCTTATTCTAATCCGGTGCAGTTTGGACTTCAACCGATTAACCCGGAACAGATAGAGGTCGTGCCTTTAGAGGACACGGTCGGCAGGGTAGCTGCAGAAATGATTATCCCGTATCCTCCAGGTATTCCGCTGCTATATGCAGGAGAGAAGATCACGGAGGCTAAGGCTCTGCGGATGAGACGTTTACGTGATTTGGGAGCCAAATGGCAAGGGGCAGCAGATGAAAGGTTGCTTACGATTCGGGTATTCCGTTTAAAATAAAGGTTAGAACCGAGAGACTTAACGACAAATACAGAAGGCTGAATAAAAGAAGCATACGAGCCTGTGGGTGACTTTTATTTTTCAGGCTGGAAAGCAGGGAACGATATGAATCGCAAAGGTATTTTTATTACGCTAGAAGGGGGAGATGGCTCCGGTAAAACAACCATGATCCAACGGCTGGCCAAGTTCATGGAGGAGGAAGGGCATCCTGTCATCACGACGAGGGAGCCGGGTGGCATCGAAATTTCTGAGAAGATTCGTGCTATCATTTTGGACCCGGCCCATACCAGTATGGATGCCCGGACAGAGGCGCTTTTATATGCGGCAGCCCGGCGCCAGCATTTAGTGGAGAAGGTAAAGCCGGCAGTTGAACAGGGATCTATCGTATTATGTGATCGTTTTGTAGATAGCAGCTTGGTCTATCAAGGATTTGCAAGAGGAATCGGGATAGATGAGGTTGCTTCAATTAATCGTTTTGCGGTCGATGATTGGGAGCCGGATGCTACGTTTTATCTGGATATCGAACCCGAGTTGGGATTAGCGAGAATTAATGCATCACGTGGAGAGGGGATGGATCGCCTCGATATGGAGAGCATATCGTTTCATCATAAGGTGAGAGAGGCCTATCTGGAGCTTGCTCGTAAATTTCCGGAGCGAATTACAATTGTCGATGCATCTCCTGCACCGGAGCAGGTAGAGCAGGTATTGAAGGATTTGCTGAAAAAGCGATTTATTCAGAATTTTAACGTGTAATTGTCGAAGGATATACGGTAAAATTGAGCTAGGGACAAGGTTGCCCCTAATATGGCTTGAAGGAGGAATACAGGATGAAGCTGATTATTGCGATTGTACAGGATAAGGATAGTAACAGATTATCCAGCGGACTGGTGAAAGCTAATTTCCGTGCTACCAAATTGGCGAGCACAGGGGGATTTCTGCGTGCAGGTAATACGACGTTTATGATCGGTGTCGATGACAATCAGGTGGACTCGCTGATGAATGTCATTCGCAGCAGTTGCAAGGTTCGTGAACAGCTGGTCACACCCGTTACCCCTATGAGCGGGACGACGGACTCCTATCTGCCATTGCCTGTTGAAGTACAGGTCGGTGGAGCTACGGTGTTCGTGATGCCTGTAGACCGTTTCGAGCATTTCTGAATCTACACAATAGGACCTATTCTGCCGATATGATAGGGAAATGCTTGTGTCTTGCTCACATAATGGGAGTGAGGGCAGATCCACTAAAACGGCAGCGCTAAAGCGCAATCCCCGGAGAAGCCGATAGGACCCTCAAGTTCCAAATTGAACTGTTGAAGAGGGAAAAGTGGAAGCACCCGGGGAGAAAGCAGGTTTATATGAAAATAAATCCGGGCTATCGCCCTTTACAAAGTACATTGTCTACGAATGAGATGAGCACGAAGCCGATTCAGCCCAAGAGTTTTTCCGATGTTATGCAGCAAAATGGGGAGCAGGCTTCACAGCAGGAATTAAATCGGCGCTTTAAGGAAATTCAAATGCAGGGGGATCGTCTTGCACGCTCAATGACGATTCGTGAGCTAAAGGCCTATAAAATGCTGGTCAAACGGTTTTTGGAGGATACAGTTCGGCGAGGCGTGTCCATGAAGGATACGAAGGGCTGGGATCGGCGGGGGCGCAGCAAGCGTTATAAGCTGATTGATGAAGTGGATGAGATATTGCTCAAGATGGCGGATGAGCTGCTCGAAACCGAGCAAGGGAAGATTGAGCTTTTGCAAGGAGTCGGTGAAATAAGAGGATTGCTGATTAATCTCTCTTTTTAATGCAGACTTTATGTTATAAATGAATACAACGGGCTGTCGCCACGAAGAAATAATCTGCTTGCTGATCATGCTGGCAGATTATTTTTGACTATGTGGTGCATGTGGGCAGACGTGAAAGTGAGGAATTATGTCTTTCCAACATATAATAGGGCAGGATATAGCCAAAAAGATGCTGCAAAACGCGCTGCGGAATCATACGGTCAACCATGCCTATGTTTTTAGTGGTCCGCCAGGAAGCGGGCAGATGAAAATGGCACAGACCTTTGCCAAGGCTTTATTTTGTGAGCGACGGACGGATGATGCATGTGGAGAGTGTTTGTCCTGTCGTAAGGTAGAACACGGAAACCATCCCGACTTGCATATTGTAGAGCCGGATGGGGCTACAATTAAAATTGATCAGATTCGCGGACTTCAGCGTATATTTTCTTATAGATCAGAAAGCTCTAATCCGAAGGTATATATCATCCAGCGGGCGGATACCATGACAGTGCAGGCTGCAAACAGCCTGTTGAAATTTCTGGAGGAGCCTCAGTTACCCGTGGTCGGCATACTCATTTCTGAAAATGGACAGGCTTTGCTGCCTACAATCCAATCACGGTCGCAGATGGTTCCTTTTCATGCCTTACATCCGGAAATGATGATGCAGGAGTTGATTGGGGAAGGCTATACGGCAGGACTTGTCCGATCGGTAGTTCATATGGCTTCGGGACTGGAATCATGTAGAGAAATTCTCCAGCAGAATTGGTTTGCAGAAATTAGAAACGTAGTGTTACAATTAGTGAAGGAGTCCATGAGCCGGGGGAGCTCGTCCATTATTCTGGCTCAACAGAAGATTTTTAAAACTGGACTTTCTGAACACCTGGATATTCTGTTTCATCTGTTTCATTTGTGGTTTAAAGATATGCTTCATTTCCGTTACGGAAGGCACGAAAGCATTGTTTTCATAGATCATTTGGAGTCCGTCTCCAAATTGGCAATCACCCGCAGCACGGAACAATGGGTCTCTTATATGGATTTGGCCGCGAATTGCAGAAAGAAGCTCCGTTTTAACGTCAATGGACAATTATGCGTGGAGCAGCTTCTGATTGGTTTGTCCGATACAAGCGGTTCTATCACCGGCTAACAGGAAGGCGCGCTTGTTCCACTCTGTACAATCCGCGACGCCAGGTTCCCGGTTTGTGCGACAGTGAGACTTCAATTGCGGCCATTCATGCAATGTCGGCTTCAAAAGAGGTTTAGTGGCATACAAGGGGGTTAATTTTTGTATAGTGTAGTGGGTGTCCGTTTCAAGAAGGCGGGCAAGACTTATTATTTTGATCCGCTGGATCTTCCGGTGGAGAAAGAAAACTGCGTCATTGTAGAGACCGCACGCGGTATTGAATATGGCAAGGTTGTGGTGGGCAAAAAAGAGGTAAATGACTCGGATGTTGTCCTGCCTTTAAAGAAAGTCATTCGTATTGCCGGAGATGATGACGCTCTTGTTGTAGAAGAGAATAAATTGGCGGCCAAGGATGCATTCGGTACGTGTTTAAATAAAATTAAAGACCACGGCCTTAAAATGAAACTGGTGGATGTAGAATTTACATTTGACCGCAATAAGATCATTTTTTATTTTACGGCAGAGGGCCGGGTGGATTTTCGAGAACTTGTAAAGGATTTGGCCAGTATCTTTCGTACACGGATTGAGCTTCGGCAGATCGGGGTACGGGATGAGGCTAAAATGCTCGGCGGGATCGGACCATGTGGACGTATTCTGTGCTGTTCCTCATGGCTGGGAGATTTTGACCCGGTATCTATCAAGATGGCGAAGGATCAGAGCTTGTCGCTGAATCCGACGAAGATTTCCGGGTTGTGCGGAAGATTGATGTGCTGTCTCAAGTTCGAACATGATAACTACGAGAGCATGAAGGAAGAGCTACCTCAGGTGGGTAAGATGGTTATCACCTCTATGGGGGAAGGCAAGGTTGTAGGCGTAAATGCAGGTCATCGTACGGTGCATGTTCAATTGTTTGAGATCGGCAAGGTCAAGGAACTTCCAATGGACGATGTAGTCGTCAAGTAAACCATTAGGTTGCTTCGGGGTGGAAACTTGGATAAATTAAATGTTTTTGCGCGTATTCACGAAATGGAAACCCAAATGGGACAGTTGTATAGCGATCTGGGTGAATTGAAACTGGCAGTAAAAGAACTGCTGGAGGAAAATCAACGACTAACGATTGAAAACGAACAGGTGCGTAAGATGCTCAAGCGTGAAACCTCTGGAGAAGAAAAGCCGGCGAGCAAACCGAAGCTTCCTCCTCCAATCGTCATTAAAGATGAAGAGGGAACGGGCGAGGTCGTGGGCGAAGGCTACGACAATCTGGCACGGCTGTATCATGAAGGATTTCATATATGCAACGTGTATTACGGACATTTGCGAACAGAGGGCGACTGCCTCTTCTGTCTGTCATTTTTGAATAAATAAAAAAAAGCCGTAGGAGTAAGATGCCTACGGCTTTTTTGTAAGGAAGAAAGAATGAAGAGTGATTCTGGTTATAGAAGATGGGAGAGCACTATGTACGAAAATGGAAAAAAGTCCGAACGGATTGACGATCTGCTTTCACATAATTTGCGCATTATTCAAAGCGATGAGGTGTTTAGCTTCTCAATGGATGCAGTCCTGCTGGCACGGTTTGCCGGTATTCCGCAGCGTGGAAAGATTTTGGATCTGTGTACAGGTAATGGGGTTGTTCCGATACTACTTACGACACGAACCAAAGCAGCTATTGAGGGAATTGAGATTCAGCCTCGCTTGGCGGATATGGCTAGACGCAGTGTCAGTTTGAATGGACTGGAGGAAATGATTCAGATTCGGGAAGGCGATCTGCGTGAGCTGGTCCAAATTACGGGATACGGTGTTTATGATGCAATTACCGTGAATCCCCCCTATATGCCGTTAAACGGCAGCGATTTGAAGGTGAATCCTCATCAGGCCATTGCGCGTCATGAAGTTAGCTGTACATTGGAAGAAGTTATTCAGGCGTGTACCCGGCTCGTTCGCAACGGGGGAAAAGTGTCCATGGTTCATCGTCCGCAGCGGTTGGGTGAAATTATATCTCTGATGCGTGCCCACAGTCTTGAACCGAAGCGAATTCGTTTTGTTCACCCACGGGCTCATATGGAGGCCAATATGGTACTGATTGAAGCGTTGCGCGACGGTAAGCCGGAGGTTCGTTTATTGCCCCCGCTCATTGTTTATCAGGAAAATGGGGATTATACTCAGGAAATAAGGGATATCTATGGGGAAGTAAGCAAGGAGGATTCAGTGTGAAAGCAGCTGTACAAAAAAGCTTTAGTACCAGCGAGGAAGAACGGGGCAAGCTGTATCTCGTTGCAACACCGATTGGTAATTTGGATGATATGACCTTTAGGGCGATTAACACCCTAAAATCGTGCAGTATTATAGCGGCAGAGGACACACGGCAGACACGCAAACTACTGACACATTTTGAAATTACGCCGGAAATGCTCTTCAGTTATCATGAGCATAATAAGGCTGCCAGTGGGCCTGAGTTAATACGGTATATAATAGAAGGAAAAAATTTGGCACTGGTCAGCGATGCTGGTTTACCAGCCATTTCAGACCCCGGCTCAGATTTGGTCAAGCTGGCATTGGAAGCGGAAATTAGCGTCATTCCCATTCCGGGAGCGAATGCGGCATTATCAGCTTTAATTGCCTCTGGGTTGGATACAGAGAGGTTCACCTTCGCTGGATTTCCACCACGGGAGAAAAAGGACCTGGAGAAGCTGTTGCAATCGTTTCAGGTATCCCACGGTACGATCCTTTTTTATGAATCTCCACATCGTATTGTGAAGACACTGACGGTATTGAAGGAAACATTGGGATCACGTAAAGTGGTGCTTGCGCGTGAACTGACCAAGCTGCATGAGGAATGGGTGCGGGGAACGGTTGAGCAATGCCTTGCTCAACTGGAGGAGTATCCACCGATTGGTGAATATTGTCTGGTGGTTGAAGGGAAGAACGAAGCAGAAGAGGAGCAGGAGCGTCAAGCATGGTGGCAGTCCATATCCTTGGAGGCTCATGTCGCTCATTACGAGGCAGAGGGCCTTACACGCAAGGATGCGATGAGGCGCACAGCCACGGATCGCTCTATTTCCAAGAGAGATGTTTACAACGCACTTCTGTAAATACCTGTCCAGACAAAAAAGGGCCTTCCAACGGTTGGGTTCAAACCGTGGAAGGCAACAAGGAGTATTTATGAAAAAGGTTAGAATTAACAATCTTTGATAAGTCTATTATATACTAAAATTCTCAGTTTGTCACAGGTGTTGGGATTTCAGAAATGCAATCTTGGCAAACAATTTTCCCTTTGAAGTAAATTACGTTCTCAGCATTGCCGCAGAAGATACAAGCAGGCTCGTATTTTTTAAGCATGATGCGCTCACCATCAACATAAATTTCCAGGGCGTCTTTCTCTCCGATTCCCAGAGTACGACGCAATTCGATTGGAATAACAACACGTCCGAGCTCGTCAACTTTTCTTACAATACCAGTGGATTTCATCATAATAAATCAGGCTCCTCTCGCCGTTTAAAATAATATAAGTGTCATGATTCGACAAAATTTTCTCTTTTCTGATAATTACTATACCAACGATTCCCAAAACAGTCAACCTAAAAAAATTAGTAACAGGCTGATTATGCAAAAGTATTTGGATTAAAGAGCTTGATGCGTGTGTATTACCTTATTTTATAGATGATTTATCACGTTTGTCGATTTGGAAATGCCTAAAAATTATAATTCGACATATTACGACAAACAATGTCGGATGAAGGAAACGATTTAGGATTTTATTGTATTTTAATCCATTATTCCGAATATTAAAGGAGTTGATATCTTGCACCAGCCACTTAGTGAAGAAAAAGTTTTTAAAGACCCGGTACATAACTATATCCATGTTCAGGATACAGTGATATGGCGGTTGATCAACACGCCGGAGTTCCAACGTTTGCGCCGCATCCGGCAACTGGGTACATCCTATCTTACGTTTCATGGAGCGGAGCATAGCCGTTTTTCACATTCACTGGGCGTATATGAAATTACGCGGCGTATTATTTCGCAATTTGAACGCGGGGATTTTCCCGATTGGCCAAAGGAGGAAGGATTGGTTGCTCTGTGCGCCGCTCTGTTGCATGATGTAGGGCACGGTCCATTTTCTCATTCCATAGAAGAAGCCTTTCATATGAACCATGAGGATTGGACCTGTCGCATTGTATTAGGGGATACGGAGATCAACGCCGTGCTGCGGCAGGTCGATGAGGAGCTTCCGCAAAAGGTAGCTGCGGTCATTGCTAAGACATATGACAAGCCAATCGTTGTCAACTTGGTAACCAGTCCGCTGGATGCCGACCGTATGGATTATTTGCTGCGAGATGCTCATTCGACAGGTGTCAATTACGGTACTATTGACTTGGATCGTATTTTGCGGCTGCTGCGCCCTCATAATGGGAGAATCGTCGTAAAGGAATCCGGCATGCATGCGGTAGAGGATTATCTGATGTCACGCTATCAGATGTATTGGCAAATTTATTTTCATCCTGTAACACGCAGCTCGGAAATCCTTTTGCGTAAAATTTTCAAGCGGGCGAAGGAATTGTTTAAATACGAATATAAGTTTGGTTTTCTGTTGGACCCGCTTCCGGACCTTCTGAAGGGAGACCTTACAGTAGAACAGTATCTGATGCTCGATGAGTCTCTGATTCAGACGGTGTTTAGCCAGTGGAAACGAGAAAAGGACGACATTTTAAGCGATTTGAGCGCTCGTTTTATGGATCGTAAATTGTATAAATATGTAGAGATTGAAAATATGGATACAGATACTATTGACAGTATTCGAGAAGCTTTGGCTGAGGTTGGTTTACACCCGGAATATGATCTTGAAATTGATTTTCCGACCGATCTTCCTTATGATGTGTTTCGTAAGGGTGGCTCGACGGACAACCAGATTCTACTGCTTGGTCGCCAGGGTGAAGTGAGAGAGATTTCCGAAGTGTCGGAAATTGTACGCTCTATTAGTGGCATTCACCGAGGGAAATATCATATGTATTATCCACAAGATAAATTGAATAGGGTAAAAGACAGGCTTCCTGCCGAAATAAGGAATTATTTTGTCAAACAATAGACAAATATATAACAATGAAAGTAAAAAAAGGAGATCAGAACCTTGGAATTATTCGACACTCATACCCACTTGGATGCGCCTCAATTTGACGAAGATCGTGAAGAAGTAATAGCGCGTGCTGTCGAATCGGGAGTAACCCGGATGATTAATATCGGATTCAATCGTGAGACGATTCCATCTACCATGAAATTGATCGAGACGTATGATTTTATTTACGCGGCAGTCGGATGGCACCCACAGGATGCTATTACAATGCAGGAGGGCGACCTGGAATGGATTGCATCGTTATGCAGTCACAAAAAGGTTGTAGCCATCGGTGAGATTGGTCTGGATTATTATTGGGATACATCACCGAAGGATGTACAGCATCGTGTGCTTCGAAGTCAAATTGGTCTGGCTCGGGAGCTGAATATGCCCATTGTTATCCATAACAGGGATGCACATGAAGATATTATTAAGATTTTACGTGAGGAAAAAGCGAGTGAGGTTGGCGGAGTTATGCACTCCTTTTCCGGAAGCTGGGAGACAGCTAAAATGGTGCTGGATATGGGCTTTCACCTTTCCTTCGGTGGGCCAATTACGTTCAAAAATGCAAAGCAGCCCAAAGAGGTGCTTGCGCAGGTTCCACTGGACCGTCTGCTCATTGAAACGGACGCGCCTTATCTGACACCTCATCCATTTCGTGGAAAACGGAATGAGTCTGCACATGTGAGACTGGTGGCAGAGGCTGCCGCCCAAATCAAGGGGATTACGGTGGAGGAATTGGTGTCTATAACGACCCAAAATGGCTTGGAACGATTTGACATTCGGTGAAAAAGAGAAAAAACAAATCAAAATAATGAGATAGACGGAGCTAATCATGAATTTGTTGCAGGAAACTCAAGAATATTACAATATTTTAACCGAATATTTTAAAAAATGTACTTGAAACCTGCTTTACAACATGCATAGAAACAGGATATCATCTTTTCAGTGAATTGTTGTTTGGATGTAAACTCCAACAAGTCATTTCATGAACCAGTCTCGCTGAGTCCCTTAACAGGGAACGGGGGAACCGGTATGGCTTACTGCAGGTTCGGCATAAGGGCGAAGAGATAATCTCTTTCGTCAGTCGGCTCGACCAAAGCTCTATCCGAAATGGGATAGATCAGGTGGAGAAGCCATATTTCGATTTCTTTCTGGGTCTTCGGGGTGAATGTGAAGGCGACCGCCATGAGCGGTTGACCCAAGCTAGGGCGACTCTCTACGTCCGAACCCGACAGCTAACCCCGTAAGCGTAACAAGAGAGAAGCCATCTCGTGCATGATTTTTCCGCATATTCACTACATGCCGGAAGCCACGAAAGAGCTCTCTAGTCTCTTTCTTTGGCTTTTTTTGTTGTGAATAAAAGAAAATCTGTCATCATACTGTGGTTAAACAGGGGAGGACAGCATGCCGCGAAGACGGGTACATGGTGCAGGACAGTCGCAGTACGGGCTTGTCTTGTAGAAAATCTGTTATAGTCACGTCAAATCTCAACTATGTCTTACTCTAGACGGCGGGCTATGTAAGGAGGACGGAGGAAATGGGAGTTTTCCAAAAAGAGGAGACCCATGAGTCACGCTCATCCAGCATGTCTTACGTATTGCGTTGGAAGAAGGAAAATGTGCGCCAGGCTGCTTTGGTTGCTATTTTTCTAATCGCACTAACGATTATGATTTCAATTCTGGTGTATACTCAAGCTAAAAAACAGGTCTTTTTTGTCATCAATGGTAAGGCATCTGCGGTGGAAACCCGGGAATCCAAGCTCCAAGGTTTGCTCAATGAGCATTCCATTTCACTTCAGCCGCATGATACGGTTTCTATGCCGCTGAACGGAGCAATACAGGATGGGGATCGCATCGTCATCAAACGTGCCACTCAAGTTAAAGTATCCTCAGGCAATGAGACGAAAAAGCTGTACACAACAGAAAATACAGTAGAGGGTGCCATTCGCACTTCGGGCTATAAATTATCGTCAAATGACAAGGTTTATCCTGCGTTGGATGCTTCTGTTTCGTCTAACATGGACATAAAAATCGTCCGTGTGAAGAAACAGCAGGTCGAACAGAAGAAGCAGGTGCCTTATCAGGTCATCAAAACATCCGATCCGAGTCTTTATAAAGGCGATAATCGGGTCATCCAAAGCGGTAAATCAGGTGTTGTAGTCCAGCATGTTCAGAAGGTATACCATGACGGAAAATTGGTATCCAAGCAGCTGGTCAACAAGGAAGTCGCACAGAAGCGCGTGGATAAGGTAATTGCAGTAGGAACGAAGAAAAAGCCGGTCGTTCTGGCTGCTTCTGTCGGTCCAAAAGATGCCGTTAAGGCAACACGGGTGAGTTCGGGCAATGCTGTCCGTAAAGCAGGTGTAGATTTTAAATACAGCAAAGTATTGCAAAATGTCTCCATGACGGCGTACTCCTCACAAGAGTCAGGTATCGGTACACGTACCGCTTCCGGTACACGTGTCACGGAAGGGCGCACCATCGCTGTCGATCCAAGCATCATTCCAATCGGCTGGTGGGTGTATATTGAAGGGGTGGGCTTCCGCCGTGCGGAGGATACCGGTGGCGCCATTAAAGGCCACAAAATTGATGTGTATTATGAGAGTTTAAGCCGGGCTAATCAATTTGGTCGCAAGCACGGTAAAACCGTATATGTAATCGGGCCGGTAAAGCCTGAAATCAACTAAAACAGGTTGTGTATGTTCAGGGCAATGCGATAGTATTAACATCATAGTTATGCCATGCTAAGAAGAGGATATCCTCTTCTTATTTTGTTTTCAAAAGCAGGGAAAGATAAATATAGCATGCTGTGTAGCAGTGGAGGGAAACGCAAATGATCAAGGAAGTGATCGTGGTCGAGGGACGGGATGATACGGTGGCGATTCGCCGTGCTGTCGAGGCGGATACCATAGAAACTGGCGGCTCCGCCATTAATAAAATGACGCTGCGCAAAATTGCATTGGCACAAGAGCGGCGGGGTGTCATTATTTTGACAGATCCCGATCATGCGGGAGAGCGCATCCGTAAAATTATCGCCTCCAAGGTACCCGGCTGTAAGCAGGCCTTTATACCCGAGGCGGAAGCGACGCGTAAAGGGGATATAGGGGTGGAAAATGCCTCACCGGAGGCCATCAGACACGCCCTCGCACGAGTACATACGACGGTGGAAGGAGCCGATCCACTGATTGAGTGGGCGGATTTGATTGACGCCGGACTTATCACCCACCCGAATGCTGCTGCGCGCCGTATGGCGCTCGGCAATGTACTGGGTATTGGCTATTGTAACGGGAAGCAGCTGCATAAACGGCTCGCTGTATTTCAGATCAGTCTTGAGGAATTCGCCAGTGCGCTGGCACAAATCGAAAGTGAAGGATTGTGATATCCGTATGACAGGGATTCAAGATATAGCAACACCGCGGCGTACGAAGGAAATTATTCAGCGGCACGGTTTTTCGTTTAAAAAGAGTTTGGGACAAAACTTTTTAATTGACCAAAATATTCTGAACAAGATTGTGAGTGCTGCTGGCTTGGATGATACCAAGGGCGCGCTTGAGATCGGTCCCGGCATTGGTGCTTTAACTGAAAAGCTGGCGCAATCGGCCAAGGTTGTAACTGCTGTCGAGATTGATCAGCGGCTGCTGCCAATTCTGGAGGAAGTGCTGGCTCCTTATGAGCATGTGAAGGTGCGTCACGGGGATGTGCTAAAGCTGGATTTGCGAGAGGTGTTCGCCTCTGATTTTGCAGGGGTCAGTAAAGTGAGCGTGGTGGCTAATCTGCCGTACTACGTTACTACACCGATTCTGATGAGGCTGCTGGAGGACAAGCTTCCTCTGGAGAATATCGTGGTCATGATCCAAAAGGAAGTGGCTGAACGTATGGCTGCGTCTCCAGGTACGAAGGATTATGGCAGCCTGAGCATTGCGGTCCAATATTATAGCGAGCCTGAACTGGTCTGCATCGTACCAAATACGGTGTTCATCCCCCAGCCGAATGTAGAGTCGGCAGTGATTCGTCTGCGTGTGCGAGAAACCCCTCCAGTTGAGGTGGTGGATGAGAAGCACTTTTTTGAGGTCATTCATGCTGCTTTTGCCCAGCGTCGCAAAACGATCTCCAATAACTTGAAAAGCCGCTTCTTCAACAAAGAGAACAGGGACGCGCTGGAGCCGTTGTTGAAGCAGGCTGGTATTGAACCTTCCCGTCGGGGAGAAACGCTAAGCATTGAGGAATTTGCCCGTCTCAGCGCTGTACTGCTGGAGGCCGGGATTTCCTAAGCTGTAACCAAACTGTGCATTCACCCATACGATATAGGAGGGGTGATACAGTGTGATGATTTTAGGAGACTTGGTCGTTCGAAAATCGTATGGCGGAGATGTCACGTTTCGCGTCGAGGACATCCAGCGGGATAAAGCGATCATCAAGGGGACAGAATTTCGGCTGTTGGCTGATTCCCCGGTGAACGATCTGGTCAAGGTGCCTGCGGACCAGATTAGCGGTAAGACTCGGCAGGCCCATATTAAGGCTGGAGAGTCTCTTAATTTGCTGCAGCAGGCAAGGCAGCGGCAAGCTGCCCGCAGTCAGGCGGCACTGATTGGGGAGTGGAGTGATCCAGTAGAGTCGACGTACTTTGAAATGCCCGGAAAGGTACTTCATCTGGATGGAGACCCTGACTACTTGAAAAAATGTCTCAGCCTATATGAGCAGCTCCGTGTTCCCGCAGAGGGGCATCACGTTCACGAATCGGCGATGGCCGACACGTTGTACCGACTGCTTCCCCGCATCCGTCCGGATATCGTAGTCATTACTGGACATGATGGTGTACTGAAGCAGCCGCAGCCTTATGACTTGTACAGTCTGAAAAGCTACAAAAACTCACAAAATTTTGTGGCGGCGATTCAGGTAGCGAGACAATATGAACGTCATCTGGATTCACTGACGATTGTAGCAGGGGCATGCCAGTCCCATTTTGAGGCGCTGCTGCGTGCAGGAGCGAACTTTGCCAGTTCCCCGGGGCGGATCCTGATTCACGCGCTGGACCCGGTTTACGTGGCTGCCAAGGCCGCCTTTACGTCAATCCGTGATACGGTCAATATGGGCGATCTGTTTCACCAGACGATCAGTGGCAGCCGTGGAGTGGGTGGTATCGAAACTAGGGGGAGTTATCGCATCGGCCTGCCGAAGCTTGAAAACTTGTCGACCCTTAAAGTAACGCCTTCCGCTATCTAGGATTTGAACATGCTAGTGCTGAATAGGAACTTGCTGAACAAAAGGCCTCTGTTTACAGGGGCTTTTTGTCATTTTTATATAGACTATTCCTGTTCGCAAAAATTTAAATTGACAACTTATTTTTCGTGTTGTTATAATATTTAGCTTGATTTGACAATCCCTCTAAAATTCGTTATAATGGACAAGGAAAGAGGTGGTCGTTAGGCAATGGCTAAAAATACGCTGTTGGAAATCAAACGCAGTCTCGACGCACATGTAGGGCAAAAAATTTTGCTGCGGGCTAACGGCGGACGCCGTAAGACCGTCGAACGAACTGGTGTCTTGGAAGAAACGTACCCTTCTGTTTTTATCGTCAAGCTGGATCAGGAGCAACAAACGTTTAAACGTGTCTCCTACAGCTATGCTGACATTCTTACCGAATCGGTGGAAGTCACTGTATATGATCCCGACTCCCATACAAGTGTAGTCGAGTATTTTGAAACACCTTAATTGGTTTAACGTAATTTATACCAGCTTTGCAGGTTTAACGGCGGCCTTGTCATTCCAAATGACGAGGCCGTTTTGTATATATGGGAAAGGATGAAGCTTGGCATCTCTGCACATACTAAGGCGGCAATGATCTTCCTTATTCCATAACCGAAGGAGGCGTATGCATGAGCCGAAGAAGACGGAGTGTTATGTCGGAGGAGCTGAAGTACGAGCTGGCCAAGGATCTCGGGTTTTACGATACGGTCAAGGAAGAGGGCTGGGGAGGCATTAAAGCCAAAGATGCGGGGAATATGGTCAAGCGGGCCATTCAGCTTGCGGAGCAGGCGGCTTCCCGCAAATCGTAATCATCGCTGGTGCTATGAAAAAGCGGGGATATTCGGTCTTTACCGGGTAATCTCCGCTTTTTTGAACCTCATGACTTGACACGCTGAGTCTGATATAATATGTTAAGCTGTCTTGAGGGAAAAGTTGAAGGTGGGTGAACGCCTTGAAAATATACGAAAAAGCACCGGCGAAAATCAATTTAATGCTTGATGTTTTACACAAGCGGAATGATGGATATCACGAAGTCGAAATGATCATGACCATGGTCGATTTGTCCGATCGTTTGACGATGTCCGAGTTACCGCGTGACGCCATTATTATTTCAAGCCAGGCCGGGTACATACCGTTGGATGAAAAGAATTTGGCCTTTCAGGCTGCACGCCTGATTAAGGAACGTTATAACGTGTCTACAGGGGTGCATATCCACCTGGATAAGCATATCCCGGTGGCGGCAGGATTGGCAGGGGGAAGTAGTGATGCCGCTGCTGCACTGCGTGGATTGAACAAGCTGTGGAGGCTTGGCATTTCGGATGCAGAATTAAGAGTGCTGGGTGCGGAGTTGGGCTCGGATGTGCCTTTCTGTATTACAGGGGGCACAGCTTTAGCAAGCGGACGCGGAGAACTGCTCAAGCCGCTTCCGAATCCGCCCCAATGCTGGGTGATTCTTGCCAAGCCGCCGATTAATGTATCGACTGCAGAAGTGTATGGACGTGTCAAAGCGGACCAGATTGCGCACCACCCGTCTGCCCGGCAAATGGAGAATGCGATCCGGAACGCTTCTTTTACCGAGGTGTGCAATGCGCTCGGGAACGTACTGGAGGATGTAACGTTGAAGCTCTACCCGGAGGTGGAGCATCTCAAAAACTCCATGATTCGGTTGGGAGCCGATGGTGTGCTGATGTCAGGCAGCGGGCCTACAGTGTTTGGACTGGTATCGAAGGAAGCGAAAGTGCCGCGGATCTACAACGGTCTGAGAGGTTTTTGTAAAGATGTGTATGCAGTACGACTTTTGACCTGATTTTAATTATTTTTTGCCGATTATAGTGGTAATTGTTGTACAAATACGTACGAAGATGATATATTTACTATTAAATATTCGGATTTTACTATACCACTTACATTCCGCCAGCAACCGGCCAGTCCGCCGGTGCTTTGCTGTACGAAGCGGGCGGCAGGAGAATAGATCGCGAGGAATTGTTGTGAAGAAACTTAAAAGAAGCTCACGATTGGTGGAAATGACGCAATTTTTGTTGTCACGGCCGCATACGCTGGTGCCTCTTACTCATTTTGCGGATCGCTATGGGGCGGCCAAGTCATCTATAAGCGAGGATCTGGCCATCATTAAGGAAGTATTCGAGGATGAGGGCATTGGCGAGCTTCTGACGCTTGCAGGAGCGGCAGGGGGCGTAAAGCTCATCCCAAGGCTTTCCAGGCAACATGCGCTTGCGTTTGCGAACGACCTGTGTGCCCAACTGGAGCAGCCTGACCGCATATTGCCAGGGGGATATCTCTATCTGTCCGATTTGCTGGGTCAACCGGCGATGATGAACGAAGCGGGTAAAATATTTGCGACCGCTTTTGCGAATCGCCAGATTGATGTGGTAATGACGGTGGAGACCAAGGGGATTCCTCTCGCCTATGCAACGGGAGCGCAGCTCAATTTGCCAGTCGTTCTCGTACGGCGTGACCATCAGGTGACAGAAGGCTCGGCTGTAAGTATTAATTATGTTTCAGGATCGCAAAAGAGCCTGCATACGATGTCTTTGTCCAGACGTGCGATGCGCGAGAAGTCACGTGTACTCATCGTGGATGATTTTATGAAGGCGGGCGGGACGATTCAGGGAATGGTCGATTTGCTGGCTGAGTTTGATGCTGAGGTAGCCGGAGTAGGTGTGCTGGTAGAATCGGGCGAGGTTGAGAATGAAGAGCGCCTGCTGCACGATTATATTTCACTGGCCAACTTGACGGCAGTCGATTCTCGCAGCAAACAAATTACGGTCAAGCTGGGTAATTATTTTGATGACTTATCAGGGCAGTAAATTGTCACAATCCATCATAAAATACCTAAATATGTCGAAAAGAAATCTTTTCAAAAAAATTACCTGAATTTAGGATACGAATTGTCCAAAAAAAGAAGGAATTCGAATTGCTGTGTGGAATAATACACCAAGTCCTATTTGGAAAAAGGTGGTGAAACACACATGCAGATCACGGATGTTAGACTTCGCCGAGTGAACTCAGAGGGAAGAATGAAGGCGATTGCATCCATTACGATTGATAACGAGTTTGTTGTTCATGACATCCGAGTTATCGACGGTAATAACGGAATGTTCGTGGCTATGCCAAGCAAACGAACTCCGGACGGAGAGTTTCGCGATATCGCTCACCCGATATCTTCAGGAACCCGCGAGAAGATCCAGGCTGCTGTTTTGACTGAGTACGAACGCGCAGCCGTGGATGAAGAAGTAGCTATTGAAGAAGGCGCTTAATTGGCCTAAAGCAGGATTGGGGTATAAAAGAAAAAGAGAGCCACTAACTGTGGCTCTCTTTTCTTTTTGTCTGGAATGAGATATATTCTTTAGTGAGTTAACAGTCAGTTTTAAGGCAACTTGGAGTCATCCGGGCTGCCGAAGCGGCTTTTTCATAAGACAGAGACTGGGCAGCTATGCGCCCCGGGGATGAATGTCCAGCACAAGCTGGCCTGAAAAAATAGCCATTAACCGAAGGTTCGCCGTTATTTTTCAGGAGGATTGTGAAAAGTTAAGCAAAATCTGATCTGGGAATTAACGTTTTAGCCAAGGGGTAACTGTTATTTTCAGGATAGGAGGTTGGACTTGTTGGAAAGGTTGGCAGTCATTCTTGCCGCAGGGCAGGGAAAACGTATGAAATCCAAATTATATAAAGTTCTGCATCCGGTGTGCGGAAAACCGATGGTTGGCCATGTACTCGACACGGTTCGTGAAATCGGGGTATCCCGAAGTGTAGTTGTCGTAGGCCACGGTGCAGAAGCCGTACAGTCTTACTTGGGGCCGTCAGCAGAATATGCGCTTCAGGCAGAGCAATTGGGAACAGGCCATGCCGTCAAGCAGGCCAAAGACTTGCTCGGTCAGGAGAAGGGCACGACCATCGTCATTTGTGGCGATACTCCACTGATCACAGCGGAAACGCTGGAGGGCTTGGTGCAATTGCACGAAAGCCGCGGAGCGGCTGCTACGATTCTGACTGCTGAGCTGGATGACCCGAAAGGATATGGACGAGTTATCCGTGACGCCTCAGGAGCTGTGCTCAAAATCGTGGAGCAGAAGGATTGTTCACCTGAGGAGGATGCTGTTCGGGAGATCAACACGGGAACGTACTGTTTTGACAATGCCAAGCTGTTCGCAGCGCTGGACAAGGTAACGAATACCAATGCGCAGCAGGAATACTATCTGACAGATGTCATTGGTATTTTGCGTGGCGGTGGGGAGCAGATCGAGGCATATTTGACAGATGATGTGTCCGAATCCATCGGTGTGAACGACAGAGTCGCTTTGTCAGTGGCTGAGGGTTATATGCGTGAACGTATCGTTCGCAAGCACATGTTGAATGGTGTCACTATCATTGATCCGTCGTCTACCTACATCGGGAGCGAGGTTGTCATTGGTTCCGATACGGTGCTGTACCCGAACACATGGCTGCATGGTCAGACGCAAATTGGCGAAGATTGTGTCATTGGCCCGCAGGCTGAGATTGAGAATACGATTGTTCATTCGGGCGCAACGGTAAAACATTCAGTGTTGAACGAAGCGGAAGTGGGAAGCAGCACGTCTGTAGGTCCGTTTGCTTATTTGCGTCCAGGCGCGAAGCTTGGCGAACATGTGAAGATCGGTGATTTTGTTGAGGTGAAGAATGCGACCATTGGGGATCACTCCAAGGTGTCTCATTTAAGCTATGTCGGTGATGCCAAGGTGGGAACAAATGTAAATATTGGCTGCGGGGCAATAACGGTCAATTATGATGGATATAATAAATCCATTACAGAAATTGAAGACGATGCCTTTATTGGCAGCAATGTGAATCTGATCGCCCCAATTAAGATTGGAAAAGGTGCTTATGTCGTAGCAGGCTCCACTGTAACACATGCTGTCCCTGATAATGATTTGGCCATTGCCAGACCACGTCAAGAGAACAAAGCCGGATATGCGGATAAAATCCGCGCGCGTGCCAAAGCGAAGAAAAAAAGATCGGAATGACCTTAATCAGCAAGCTGTTGAATCTGTAATGAATGAACCAGCACGGAGGGTTTCTATTAATGACTTATTGCGATTCCAAACTCAAAATATTTACTTGTAACTCCAATCCGAAGTTAGCCCACCAGATTGCGGACTACATCGGAATCCCAATGGGGGAATCCCATACCACATCGTTTAGTGATGGTGAAATCCAGGTTAAGCTGTCGGAAAGCGTACGTGGCTGTCATGTGTATGTTGTACAGTCCACTTGCCTGCCGGTTAACGATAATTTGATGGAGCTATTGGTTATGATTGATGCACTTAAACGCGCTTCTGCGAAAAGCATCAATGTAGTTATGCCATATTATGGTTATGCTCGTCAGGATCGTAAAGCCCGTTCGCGTGATCCGATTACAGCGAAGCTTGTAGCCAACCTGATTGAAAAGGCGGGAGCTCACCGCGTAATCAGTATGGATTTGCATGCCATGCAGATTCAGGGATTTTTTGATATTCCAGTGGATCATATGCTGGGAGCACCAATTTTGGCCCAATATTTCCGTTCCAAACAAATTGAGAACCCGGTTGTCGTTTCACCCGATCATGGCGGGGTTGTTCGTGCGCGCAAGCTGGCGGACTTCCTGAGTGCGCCGCTCGCTATTATTGATAAGCGTCGTCCAGAGCCAAATGTCAGTGAAGTTATGAACATCATCGGGAATATCGAAGGGAAAACGGCTATTTTAATTGATGATATCATTGATACAGCCGGAACGATTGTGTTGGGCGCAAATGCGCTTAAAGAGGGCGGCGTCAAAGACGTGTATGCGTGCTGTACACATGCCGTGCTGTCCGGTCCTGCGATGGAAAGACTGGAGAATTCGCCATTAAAAGAGGTGGTGGTGACGGATACTATTCCGATCGTTCACCCGAATCCGACAAGCAAGCTGAAGGTACTGTCTGTGGCCCCGTTAATGGGAGAAGCCATCATCCGTGTGCATGAAGAATTGTCGATCAGCAAACTGTTTGAAATCGAATAAGCGCTGGCTCATTAAAAAAAAGGGGTTGCTTTTTCCATACGGAAAAGGTAACCCCTATCAGCATGTCAGGCTAAAAGCCTGGCCGAGATATAAATGTAAAGCGTTGACGATTGTATAGCGTGTCCTCTATTTCGACAAAATGGTCATTAAAACGCGCAATGATGCCAATCTGGATGTGTACATTCCTGTCATAAATCTGGACCGGAACGGAATGTTTTAAATGATATAGAAAATGGCTGTCATATAAGAGGATATCACCCTGATTGAGCATACCGACACGCACCTTCCTGTTCAATACAACTATTTTACCAAAAAATAAAGACTTCGAAAGAGGGTGTCATGGTTAATGAAGTGGATTGTAGGATTGGGCAACCCAGGTCCCCAATACGAGAAAACGAGACATAATGTGGGGTTTATGGCGTTGGATGGACTTGCCTCACGTCATAACATTCAGATCAATCAAAGCAAATGCAAGGCGTTGATTGGAGAGGGGCATATCGGCGGCGTAAAAACTGTGCTGATCAAGCCAATGACGTATATGAATCTCTCAGGCGAGTCTTTGCGTGCTTATATGGACTACTATAAAGCCGACCTCGAAGATTTGATCGTCGTGTACGATGATCTGGATACAGAGGTTGGTAAAATAAGATTACGTTACCAAGGTAGCGCAGGCGGCCATAACGGCATCAAATCAATCATTCAGCATACAGGGACACAGTCCTTCAACCGGATTCGTATGGGCATTTCCCGCCCAGAGCCTGGACATGCTATTGTCGATTACGTTCTGGGGACATTCCCCAAGAAGGAAAAGGATTTATTGACTGGTATGATAGAGGATACATGCAGCGCCCTGGAATATAGTTTGAGTCATCCTTTTGAACGGACGATGGCTGAATTCAATAAGTAGTTCAGGCAGAGGCGGACGGGCTTAAATGGAAGATTGTTGGACATACTGAAAGGTATAGAAAACTTTCAGGAGGCATATACATTACATGATTGTTAATTATGTATGCAGACATTGTCGAACTTTCTTGGGACGCATTGATTCCGCGGCAGTAACCGAAGAAAGGTTGGGCTTCCATTCCTTGACCCCTGCCGAGCGTAGAGATATAATAGCGTATAATTCGGGCGGCGAAGTGACTGTCAAAGTCATTTGCGAGCATTGCAGTCAAGCGCTGGAAAATAATCCAGAGCTGAGTTTGCTCGCAAATCCGCTCCAATAACAGGTATTCAACTGGTCAGATGTACCAGCTTGAGAGGTGAAGCGGATTTTTCGCTTATGGAGCCTTGGCAGCATTGCTGAGGCTTCTTTTTCGGTTTACATGTAACTATTTATAAGCATAAAGGGGTGCCTTTTTTGTTACAAGCACTTATTCAGGCTTTTACGAAGGATGCTGATTACGCATCCATTGCAGCAGGCATATCATCAGGCATGAAGGAACAGCTGATATCGGGTTTATCAGGCTCTTCAAGGCAGATACTGATGGCCGCGCTTGCCGAAGATACCGGGCGACCGTTAATGGTCATGACGCACAATATGTTTTCCGCTCAAAAAATAGCAGATGATTTGCAGGAAGCGCTTTCCCCTGATCAGGTTTTACTGTACCCAGCTAACGAACTGGTGGCTGCTGAAGCAGCGATATCCAGTCCAGAGACATTATCCCAACGAATTGACGTATTGATACGATGCGCCCAGGGTTTCCGTGGGGTTGTTGTTGTGCCTTTTTCTGGTGTGCGGCGTTTACTGCCGGTTCCGGAAACATGGCGTGAGGCTCGTATTGAGCTGAAAGAAGGCGAGACGATTCAGCTAGAGTCGTTTTTGCTGCATATGGTCGAAATGGGATATCAGCGTGTAGAGCGTGTAGAGTCACGTGGTGAGATGAGTGTGCGCGGGGGAATTATTGATTTCTATCCGATGACAACCCGTTGGGGCTATCGTGTAGAGCTGTTTGATGATGAAATTGACTCTATCCGTATGTTTGATCCGCAGGATCAGCGTTCAGTAGAAAAGGTACAGAACGTGATCGTAACACCGTGCAAGGAAGTTATTGCGAGCAACCAGCGTATGGATCAGGCGGCGGATGCTGCTGCCATTATATTGGAGGAACAGCTGGGCAAAATGAGCGATCGTCAAGCCAAGCAGCATCTGAAAGAAGAGATTCATCGTGAAATTGAGCTGCTGCGGGAGCATGTGTATTTTGACGAAATCTATAAATATATCTCCCTGCTGTATCCTGAGGGCAAAACCTTGGCGGATTATATGCCGGAGGATACGATTTTGGTGATTGACGAACCGGCACGAATGCTGGAAACAGCCAAGCAGCTGGAGCGGGATGAGTCTGAATGGAATCTGCATTTGCTTCAAAACGGTAAAACGCTACCGCAACTGGAGCTATCGGATAACTCGGACAATCTGCTGTATAATCGGAGATTTCAGACCCTGTTCCTGTCGATCTTCCTTCGTCAGGTTCCGCATACCCAGCCGCAAAATATTTTGAATTTCATTTGCCGGGGCATGCAGGATTTCCACGGCCAAATGAATGTGCTTAAGGCGGAAATGGATCGTTGGCACAAGGCAGGCACACAGGTTATGATGCTGGCAAGTGGCAATGAACGACTGGATCGGATGCGCCGGGTGCTTCAAGACTATGGTATTGATGAGCCTATGATGGCTATTGGCAATCTGCAAAGCGGCTTTGAGATGCCATCTATTCATTTGGCGGTTATTACTGAGGGCGAAATGTTCTCTCAGAAGCAGCGTAAAGCGCGCAAGCAGGGCCGCCATGTGGACAACGCTGAACGGATTAAGAGCTACAGCGAGCTGAAGGTGGGCGATTATGTCGTACACCAGAATCATGGCATCGGGAAATACATGGGGATTGGCACGCTGGAGGTTGGCGGTATCCATAAGGATTACATGCACATTGTCTATGCGGGCGGCGATAAGCTGTCTGTGCCGATTGAACAGATTGATCTGATTCAGAAGTATGTCGGCTCGGAGGACAAAGAGCCCAAGATTTATAAGCTGGGCGGCAATGAGTGGACACGAGTTAAGAGTAAGGTGCGCAGCTCGGTTCAGGACATTGCGGATGACTTGATCAAGCTGTATGCAGAGCGTCAATCAGCACCGGGGTTTGCTTTTGAAAAGGATTCGCCGGAGCAGCAGGAATTTGAGGATATGTTCCCGTATGAAGAGACCCGTGACCAGGTTCGGGCTATTGAAGAAATTAAGAAGGACATGGAGCAAAGCCGTCCGATGGATCGTTTGCTGTGCGGCGATGTAGGCTACGGCAAGACCGAAGTCGCTATTCGCGCTGCCTTTAAGGCGGCTATTGAGGGCAAACAGGTAGCGGTACTGGTACCGACGACGATTTTGGCACAGCAGCACTATGAGACGTTCCGTGAACGTTTTTCCGGGTATCCGTTCAACATTCAGGTGTTGAGCCGTTTCCGCTCGCGCAAAGAGCAGAATGAGACGACCAAGGGAGTTCGACAAGGTACGGTTGATATTGTCATCGGCACCCACCGTTTACTCTCTCAGGATCTGGTGTTTAAGGATCTGGGGCTGCTGATTGTTGATGAGGAGCAACGTTTTGGCGTAACACACAAGGAAAAGCTGAAAAAGCTGAAAACGAATGTAGACGTATTGACGTTAACGGCTACGCCTATTCCGCGTACGCTGCATATGTCCATGCTGGGTGTGCGCGACCTGTCGGTTATTGAGACACCGCCGGAGAACCGTTTTCCAGTGCAGACTTATGTGGTTGAGCACAGCCAGACGCTGGTACGCGAGGCCATTGAACGTGAGATGGCACGTGGAGGGCAGGTATACTACCTGTACAATCGTGTGCAGGGCATTCAGGAAATGGCTGCAGAGATCAACGCGCTCGTGCCGGAGGCCAAGGTGGGTGTGGGCCATGGACAGATGTCGGAAACCGAGCTGGAGAAGACGATTTTGGACTTCCTGGATGGCGAATATGATGTATTGGTCAGCACCAGCATTATCGAAACCGGAGTGGATATCCCGAATGTGAATACGCTCATTGTGCATGATGCCGATAAAATGGGGCTGTCCCAGCTGTATCAGCTCCGTGGCCGTGTAGGCCGTTCTAACCGGATCGCCTATGCTTATTTCACGTACCAGCGGGATAAGGTGCTTACGGAAGTAGCGGAGAAGCGTCTTCAGTCTATCAAGGAGTTTACGGAGCTGGGCTCCGGGTTCAAGATTGCAATGCGCGACCTGTCCATTCGCGGAGCGGGTAACTTGCTGGGCGCAGAGCAGCATGGATTCATCGCATCCGTCGGTTTTGACCTTTACTCGCAAATGCTTGCTGAGGAGATTAATAAACGTAAAGTCAGCGTACTTGGAGAAGAGGACCTGTCGAATCGGAACTGGAGCACGTCGATTGATTTGAGCGTCGATGCTTACCTGCCGGGAGACTATATTTATGACAGTATTCAGAAGATTGAAATTTATAAAAAGGTTGCGGCAGTCAGCACCTTTGACGAGGCTTCTGAGCTGGAGGATGAACTGGTCGATCGGTTTGGCGATCTGCCGGAGGCAGTGCGTCATTTGTTGGCTGTGGCTCGTCTCAAGGTATATGGACGGATGTATGGCATCGAGTCCATTGTCCAACGGGATGACAATATGGTGTTGAAGTTTCATGAAGGGCGCCAGCAGGCGCTGCAGACTGCCAAGCTTGCCGAGATTGGCAATCGCTTTGAAAGACGTGTACAATTTGAACAGGGCACTTCTATGAGCGCACGCATAAAGGGTAAGGGTCTAAATGATGCACAGCTGCTAGAGCTGCTGGAGCAATTTTTGAGTGCATTGAAAGAAGCATTCACATTGAAGGAGGAACTGCAAAATGTCACAACTAAATAAAAGAAAACCTTGGAGAATGCTCTCCCTAAGCATGGCAGCGTTGTTGGCTATATCCGTGCTGGCAGCTTGTACCAAACAGGCTGACGAGAGTAAAGTCCAAGAAGGTCCAAAGGACAACAGTAAGACTGTCGTGACCTATACGGGTGGAACCATTACGGAGAATGAATTCAACCAGGAAGTCAGCATGATGAAATTTTTGTACCCGGAATATGAAGCTGCGTTAGCTTCGGATCAGGTACGGGAGCAAATTGCAAAACAGGAAGTAGTGTACAAGCTTCTGGCGGCCAAAGCGGATGACAAGTCCAAGGAACAGGGTGCCAAGGAAGGGAACGAACAGCTGGAGCAGTATAAAAAGTCGGTCGGAGAAGTTAAGTTCAAGAAGTTTTTAAGTGATCAAAAGCTGACTGAACAAGGTGTGAAGGATTACTTTACGCGCGTAATGACCGTAATCAACAGTGAAACGAACAAAGTAACAGACGATCAGATGAAACAGGAATTTGAGAAAAATAAAGATCAATTCACGACGGCAACCGTGCGCCATGTGTTGATTAATTTCCAGGATCCAAAAACGAAGAAGGAACGCAAAAAAGAAGATGCCCTCAAGCTGGCCAAAGAAGTGAAGGCGAAGCTGGACGGAGGAGCGGATTTTGCGACGATTGCCAAAAAATATTCAGAAGACCCAGGCTCTGCCTCTAATGGCGGTCTGTATGAAAATGCATCCGTAGCACAATGGGTACCCGCTTTTAAAAAGGCAGCCGAAACCCAGCCGATTAACAAAATCGGTGATCCGGTGGAAACGGAATACGGATATCACATCATCAAAGTGGAATCCCGCAATGAGCCTACGTTTGATAAATTGAAGGACAACGAAAAGGCTGCCCTGAAAAACAAACTGGCCGGGGAAAGTATCCAAAACTTTACGGATCAAGAATTGGCCAAGCTTAATTTGAAAATCAATCTGCCGAAGGCACCTGCCGCGCAAGAGAAAAGCGGCACTACTTCGGGCACCGGCCGCACGACTGCACCAAGCGGAACAACAGGTAGCACCAGTGATACCAAGGCAGGAACAGCCAAAGACGGGGCTACAAACGAAGGTAAATAACTGAACATGCATAAGGAAATGGGAACAGATGAATACTATGGTCAGATATCACCATAAACACCATGACCGTGACGTTCTTCGTGACCGCTTCCGGGGGAGTGGAAGCGTCTTTCGATACCGTCAGTAGTTGACTAAATTCTTCTTGGGAAAGTGGGGCAACATGTGAAATGAAAGCTACTGGTATAGTTCGCCGTATTGATGATCTTGGGCGTGTAGTTATTCCAAAGGAAATTCGCCGCACCTTGAGAATTCGTGAAGGAGATCCGCTCGAGATTTTTGTGGATCGTGACGGAGAAGTCATTTTGAAAAAGTATTCACCTATCGGTGAGCTTGGTGATTTCGCCAAAGAATATGCTGAGTCCCTGTTTGAAAGCACAGGCCATATTACGATGATTACTGATCGCGACACCATTATTACGGTGGCTGGGGGCTCCAAAAAAGAGTTCTTGGACAAGCCGATCGGCAGCATTATCGAAAATAGTATGGATAATCGCAAGACTGTACTGGAAACAACCAGCGGCTCCTATGAGCTAACCCGTGACCACGAAGAAACAATCTCGTCCTTTGTGACGGCTCCCATTGTTTCCGGTGGCGATCCTATTGGTTCGGTTATTTTACTGAACAAGGACGAGAATGTAAAAATGTCCGAAATGGAGATCAAAATGGCCGAAACGGCCGCTGGTTTCCTGGGCAAGCAAATGGAACAGTAACACCCCGTTTCACCCCTGTATGGCGTACAGGATGGCATAAGCCGTCTTCGCTGTACAGGGATTTTTTTCTTTCCGGAAGAAGAGGCAGTATAATAGGAATCGTGAAAGAGGCATATTTCAGGTAGGAGTGGAGACGGAGAATGCAGGAAAATCGCGCCGCTTCGCGGTTGCTACGGGGTGCTGTCATTTTGACACTGGCGGCGGTAGCGAGCAAGCTGATCGGCACATTGCAAAAAATACCGCTACAAAATATCGGCGGCGACGGTGTGTTTGGTATTTATAATACGGTTTATCCTTTTTATACGCTGCTCATTACCATTGCAGCTGCTGGATTTCCGGCAGCGATATCAAAATTTGTAGCTGAGTATGAGGCGGTGGGAAACCAAGCAGCAGGGCAACGGGTTGCTCGGCTATCTTCGCTTGTATTGGGCATCTTTGGTTTAGTTCTAGGGGTGCTGATGTATACGTGTGCGCCGCTAATCAGCCTGTGGATCGACAATGCTCATGTCATACCCTCGGTGAGGGCGGCGGCGGTTGCCTTTTTGTTCGTGCCGGTGATGGCAGGGCTGAGGGGATATTTCCAAGGCTTGCAAAATATGATCCCGACCGCTGTCTCTCAAGTGACGGAGCAGGCGGTACGGGTAAGTGTGATGATCATATTGCTGCTGCTCATGCTGTCGCAAGGAGCAGGTGCGGATATGATTGCAGCCGGAGCTGTGTTTGGTTCAGCCGCTGGCGGTGCAGCGGGATTGGTCGTCATGCTGTTATTCTGGCGCAACCACAGGAAGAAGCTTCAAAGTCAGGGGAGGCTGTCTGAACAGGCCTCGCAGCCTGATGGGAAGATAGAACAAAGGGCCATGCAGGAGACTGCATCTGGACGCGCTGACGCCCTGAAAACAAGGACGGGCCATTTGGAGAATGGCAGTCGTGCTGTCGTATCGGGTGTGCTGGAGAGTGCAGCCGGAGCAGCAGAGCAACGGGCTGGAGAAGCTCACATTACTGAAAGCTATGGTTCTTTGCTAAAAGCATTGCTGCGTTATGCCTTGCCTGTTTGCCTTGGAGCGCTGGCCGTTCCGTTAATTAGCCTGGTAGACACATTTACTGTCCCCCGCTTGTTAAAGCAGGAGGGCTTGGACGATACGGCGGCTATGGTGGCCTTCGGTGTCTATAACCGCGGTCTGCCGCTCGTACAACTGGTCATGATGTTTGCCACCACACTGTCGGCATTGTTCATCCCATCGCTGGCAGAGGCCCGGGTGACCGGCGGCACGGAGCTGGCCCGCCGCCAGTGCGAGCAATCGCTGCGCTGGTTTTGGCTGCTGGGTCTGGCCGCTGCGACAGGTTTGGTCGTGCTGGCCGTACCCGTTAATGTGATGCTGTACGCGGATGATACCGGCAGCGAGATCATGCGCTGGATGGCGCTGACCGCCGTAGGCGGTACGCTCAGCATCATCTCGGCTGCGCTGCTGCAAGGGCTTGGCGCCGTTCGCGCGCCAGCTCTGGCGATGCTCGCCGCAGCAGCAGCCAAGGCGCTGCTAAACTGGCTGCTTGTGCCGCAGCTAGGCACGGCTGGAGCTGCCATTGCGGGAGCCGTCGCCTATTTGCTAGCGGCGGTGATCAACATCGCGCTGCTGGCCCGTCTCGTGGGCCTGCGCGGAAGCTGGTCCGCCAGCGTATTCAAGCCGGCTGCGCTGCTGATCGCCTTAGCCTGCGCAGCAATAGCGGTGTCGTGGGGCACCGGCGCTGTGCTGGGTGCCTTGGGCTGGACCGCTGGTGGCCGTGCCACAGCAGCAGCGGAAAGCCTGCTGGGCGTAGCAGCAGGCGCCGTGGTGTTCGTGATCGGCCTTGCTCGCTTGCGGCTGATCACGGAGGCTGAGCTTGTGGCGGTGCCCAAGCTCGGACGCCCGCTGGCAGCCGTGCTGCGCCGGCTGCGCGTGTTGGCGTAGCCTTGGCAATGCCGCTTACGGACAGAGCGGCATTGCCATTTTATGAGCCTATACAACTTTGTGGTATAGTAAATGCCAAAGCAAAGGAAGTGGGATGCGCCGTGTTTTCTCGGAGCATGCCTGGTTTCTGCGGAACGGAGGATTCGATATGAGCGTAACATTAACGGTCGTAGGCTTGGGCTCGGGAGATCCCGATCAGCTTACGATAGGGATATTGAACAAAATGCGGGGCGCTTCGGCGCTGTACCTGCGGACAAGGGAGCATCCGGCGGTTAAAGTACTGGATGAGTTTGAGGTGGCTTTTGAGTCGTTTGACACGGTGTATGAGACAAAGGAATCTTTTCCAGAGGTATACGAGGAAATTACCAGCCAATTGATTGCAACGGCTGCCAAGGCGGCGGATGGAAGCGAAATTGTCTATGCGGTTCCCGGTCACCCGATGGTAGCGGAAGCAGCGGTACAGCTGCTTAAGGAACGTTGTCCTAAAGAAGGCATCGAGCTGAACATCCTGGGCGGTGAAAGCTTTCTGGATGAAGCCTTTGTGCGTCTTGGATTTGATCCGATTGAGGGTTTCCAACTGCTCGATGCGGGTACACTGGATGCGAGCTGGCTTCAGCCTCAGCTACATACGCTGATCGGACAAGTGTATGACGCCTTCACTGCATCCGATGTGAAGCTGTGTCTGATGGAACGTTATCCTGACGATTACCAGGTGTATGTCGGTCACGCTCTTGGGGTAGAAGGTGAGGAAGCGGTACATAAGGTTCCTCTGTACGAGCTGGATCGAGTGGAGGGCTACGGAAACCTGTCTCTGGTGTATATACCCCGTAGTGAGGATGAGGCGCTCAAGCGGCGATCTTTTGACCGTCTGCACGAGATTGTCGATATTTTACGCAGCCCGGAAGGGTGTCCATGGGATCGTGAACAGACCCATCAGTCCATCCGCAAAAATCTGATCGAGGAAACGTATGAAGTCATCGAAACGATAGATGAGGATGACCCTGAGCATATGAAGGAAGAGCTGGGCGATTTGCTGCTGCAAATTTTGCTGCATGCCCAAATGGAAGAGGAAGTTGGAGCCTTCAATGTCTATGACGTGATTCAGGGATTGAATGATAAGCTCATTTTCCGCCATCCGCACGTATTTGGTGACCATCAGGCGAATGATGCGGAAGAGGCGCTGCAAAACTGGGAGCAGATGAAAGCCGAGGAAAAACGGCTTAAAGGGACAGCGTCCGCACAGTCTTCTGTACTCGATGGGGTTCCACGTGATTTGCCTGCGCTCATGAAATCATACAAGCTTCAGAAAAAAGCAGCTAAGGTAGGCTTCAACTGGGATAGTATCGAAGGTGTATTTGACAAACTGGACGAGGAAGTGGCTGAATTGAAGGAAGCGGTCCGTGAAGGCCATTCCGTAGAAGCACAGTTGCTGGAGCTAGGTGATGTATTATTCGTTGCTGTGAATGCAGCTCGATTTATGGAAGTAGACCCCGAAGAGGCATTGTCTGCCACCAATCGAAAATTTATAAAACGATTCCAGTATATTGAACAAAAATTACGCGAGCAGGGGCGTCGTCCTGAGGACAGCAGCGTAGAAGAAATGGAAACCTACTGGCAGGAAGCCAAAAAGCTCCTTGACAGAGCTTGATCACACCGCCCTGCTGAACAATGATTCGGTCAGAGAGCGACAAAAAACACAGGTAAAGAGTGGCTTGCCTATGGACTGCACAGGCCAGCAAAGGAGACGCGTGCAGGGTTAAAAGCATGCCTGGTTTGAGGAGACTTGCCAATGGGGAGCGTTTTGTAGTAGGATGTTGGCTTAACTGGGGTCCAATAAAAAAACGCCTGCTATTGCAGGATTTTTAGGGGCAAGCCAGAATAACTTGTAGTAATTCTGAAAATAACTGTAGCTTACAGACAAACGTGCTACAGTTGAATTCAGAGAGGCTTCGGCCGCAGCTTGACCTCACGTCTGCTCCAGGTATGGACATGCAGCGGCGTGATGATTACTTTTTGATATTTGGGAGGCTTTTATCTTATGAACAAGACAGATTTGATCAACAATATTTCCAGCAAAAGCGGTTTGAGCAAACGTGACGTTGAAGCTGTATTGAATGGCGTTCTTGGTGAAATTACAGATGCACTCGCTAGTGGCGACAAAGTACAACTGATCGGCTTTGGTACTTTTGAAACGCGCAAACGTTCCAGCCGTACAGGTCGCAACCCACAAACCGGCAACACGATTGAAATTCCAGAATCGACCGTTCCTGCTTTTAAAGCCGGTAATAAGCTTAAAGAAGCCGTTAACTAATGCGTCTTGATAAATTCTTGAAAGTCTCGCGGCTGATTAAGCGGCGTACCGTAGCCAAGGATGTCTCCGAACAGGGGAGAGTGGTGGTGAACGGACGCGAAGCCAAGCCGAGCAGTGCGGTCAAAGTGGGCGATGAAATCACTGTCCAATTTGGTCAAAAGCTGGTGACTGTGCGAGTGGAACGGCTCGCCGACACTACACGCAAGGACGAGGCTGCAAGTATGTACACTTTGGTGAAAGAAGAGCCTATTGCCAGGGAGAGCGGTTTGAACTGGTAAGCAGGCACCGAATTTTCTCATCGAGCTGTACATGAAAGCACTCCTTCATCATCTGATGAAGGGGTGCTTTTTTTAGGTGATAAGCCTTCTTTAAGGCTGGCTGATTTAAAGCAAAAACAGTTCTAAATCATATGGCCTCCTTCATAAGCTAAGAACAGAAGGAGGGGTACATGCCATGATTGAACAAGGGAAGCCCAAGCACCATGATTTGCATATGCAAAGCCGCAAGCAGCTCGATATTTCAGGCGTCAGCAATGTGGAGAGCTTTGACAGTGAAGAGTTCCTGCTTCAGACCGAGCTGGGCCATCTCACCATTCGCGGACAACATTTACATATCAAAAACCTCAGTCTGGAAGAGGGGCTGTTGTCCATTGAAGGTCAGATTAATTCCCTCGTCTACCTGGAGCCCGGGGCCCCAGCCAAAAATGGAAAAAGCCTATTCGGCAAGCTCTTCAAATGAATCCTTATACACAATGGCTGACGTTGACGTGGATGCTGCTGTCGGGCATTGCAATGGGAGTGGTGTTTGACAGCTACCGGGTGCTGTCCATCCGCTTTCATTTTGCCCGTTGGAGCGTTCATATGTTGGACGTGCTGTACTGGGTGGCCTCGGCGCTGTTTATTTTCCGTGTGCTGTACGCGAGCAATCGCGGTGAGCTGCGGTTTTATGTCTTTTTAGGACTACTTTTGGGGGTTTGGCTCTATTTTTGGGCCTTTAGTGTTACAACCCAACGTTTTGTGGTAATGTTATTAGAGATAGTCCGCAGACTGACGTTGATCGTGAACAGCATACTGCGCATCCTGATTGTTCTTCCGGTGTTGGCGCTGTATCGGCTGGTACGCAAGCTGGTCGGATGGACATGGGCACTTATCGTGTTCTTGGGAAGGATGCTGATATACATCTTGATGCCACTTTGGAAGCCGATCCTATGGCTGATCGGTCCGCTCAAAGCGCGCTGGAAGACTCCAGAGTCGCTCGTGAAGCTCGGCATCAGAGTGAAAAACACAGCAAAAAGATGGTTTGGAAGGAGGTAGTATCATGCGTAATTCGTCTGTAGATCGCCAGTCATCTCCTACGTCCAAGTCCAACGCGGGCGGGCGCAGGCGAATCATGATTTGGTTGCTATCGCTTGCCGCCTTTGGTAGTTGGGCCATTTTCACCTTTTTTTCTCAAGAGATGATTATGGCTGATCGAAGTGAACAGCTCACCCAGAAGGAAAAGCAGAAGCAAGCTGCTACACAAACAGAACAACAGCTTCAAACCGAAGTGAATCGTCTCAAAGACCCCGAGTACATTGGGGAGATTGCCAGAAGCAAGTACGGTCTCTACAAACCGGAAGAGACGCCGATCATCGGTGATCAGAAATAGGACCGTTATCGGGCTAATGCTTAGTTGACCTTAGTTCCGCCATTTTGTATAATCAAATCACCACAGCGGGATTTTTTTGCAAAAAATCGGTTGTATATTTTAAGGGAGGATCATTTTATTCTATGGCAATTGAAGTGGGCACCAAGTTAGAGGGCAAAGTGACAGGCATCACGCATTTTGGAGCATTTGTGGATTTGTCTGGAGGTGTCACGGGTCTCGTTCACATCTCGGAAATCGCCGATAACTACGTTAAGGATGTTAACGACCACCTGAAGATTAATGATGTCGTGACGGTGAAAGTCATTAATGTTGACAAAGATGGCAAAATTGGACTTTCCATTAAGCAAACGATTGACAAGCCGGCAAGTGAAGCCCGTCCACCAAGAGCTCCAAGACCGGAGCGTACAGGAGGAACAGGTGGAGGAGACCGTTTCGGCGGTGGAGGTTCAGGTCCAAGTCAGGGACGCGGTGGTGGTGGTTTCAACCGCGATCGTGGAGGCCGTTCTTTCAAGCCTGCACCGGGTAAACCTTCATTTGAGGATAAAATGTCACGCTTCCTGAAAGATAGTGAGGAACGCATTTCGTCGCTGAAAAAGAACACCGAAGGTAAACGCGGAGGACGCGGCGCGAAGCGTGTTTAATTCACTTTGACAACCGTATCAACCATACACGGAAAACCGTACAGTCGAAAGACTGCTACGGTTTTTTTGCGTTTTACCGACAACACATACAGGCAGGCAAGTGCTGGAAGGGATGCAGGCTGCCGTCATCCTGCGAGCATATGATGAGAATCATGATTATTGAAGAATCGAAGAGCAATTGTGCTGGAAAAATGTATGTTTTTTTTGTCGTGAGGACCTAATCGTCCGACAAACTCCAACGGTTTTCCGTCTATCTTCTGTGCAAATCGCTAGTCTGGGTGTAGTGATGGACGACAGGGAGGGGCTACGAAAGTGAAGGATTGGATGGAACTCCCATACCCTTCCATACGGGCGTGGCCTGATTTCCAGGGTGATGCTCTGTCCTTTCGCGCTGAACGTTTTTTTGTCGGAAATTTCTTGGAATAAGACGTGAGGTTCTGACAAACTTTCTCAATCGTTCCGGTTTAAGATGGGAACATCAAATTGATGAATGGGGTGCCTGACGCATGATGGAGAAATGGAACGTGGTACAATTTCCGGGGTTGAAATCTAGAAAGTCCAGATCCAAAGAACGTACGGAAGGTTGGACTTCCAGACTCAAGAAGCGACTGGATTCACATAAAGCGGTGCAATGGGTGATGGCGCAAAGATGGATGCTGCTATTGTCGGCTATGGGGCTTTTACTGGGGCGCGCCATGATTTTGGACGAGCTTTCCCCTTTTGCCCTCGCTTATTTTGCGGTCATCACATTCCTTCGCCGTGATCTGATGCTGCCTATAGCTGTATCGGTATTACTGGGTAGCTTGTTGGCTCCCTATCCATCGTTGTTCATGATTGGAGGTGAGCTGATTGTATTTTATCTCTTGTTTCGCGGGCTACGAGCCTTTGATCGTCTGGAATTATCCTATGCTCCGCTTATGGTTTTCCTATCTGTGTTCATGGTCAATTTATTTAACGCCGTGATGGCTCCGTCCTTCACATGGTATGATCTTGTCATTGTGGGAACGGATGCGGTCCTCAGCTTTATGCTTACACTGGTGTTCACGCAGGCTATTCCACTGTTTACGTATCGAAAAAAGACAAGCCAGCTCAAGAATGAGGAAATTTTGTGTCTCATTATTTTACTGGCCTCTGTGATGACAGGGGCGGTAGGATGGACCCTTCATTCACTGTCTGTCGATCATGTTTTGTCACGATATTTGATCTTGGTGTTTGCTTTGGTTGGAGGGGCTTCACTAGGTGCTTCGGTTGGTGTGATTACCGGCTTAATTCTCAGCCTGGCCAATATGTCCGCGATTGTGCAGATGAGCTTACTTGCATTTGCGGGCTTGCTGGCAGGGATGCTGCGTGAAGGGCGAAAGGGTGCTGTTGCATTAGGGATGTTACTGGGCTCTTCCATTTTAACGATCTATTTGGATGGGACGGGAGATGTACTGACATCGACTTGGGAGAGCTGTGCGGCGATTCTATTATTCTTAATAACTCCAAAAAGCTTCTTTAAAGCGGTTTCTACCTATGTCCCCGGTACGCAGGATCACGCCAAGTCCCAGCATGAATATGCCAAAAGGGTTCGTGACCTCACCGCAGAGCGGGTAACGAAATTTTCCCGCGTATTCAGTCAGCTATCCCGCAGCTTTCATCAGATATCTGCGAGTGAGGGCGCAAAGCCGGACGGAGAAATCGAGCATTTTATGAACGCCGTAGCGGAAGGCACGTGCGCCTCCTGCTTTAAGTGCGAGCAGTGCTGGGACGGCAAGTTTATGCAAACTCATCAGTATATGACGGAAATGATGAGCGCCATTGAGGATAATCCTGATTTGGAGCCGGAGCAGATGCCGCCGCAATGGAGCAAGGCATGCGCCAAAACGGGCGCTGTACTGCAGGTCATGAAGCAGCAGTATAGTCTCTATCAGCATAATATGCAGTGGAAGCGCCAAGTATACGACAGTCGTCAGCTTGTTGCTGACCAGCTATCAGGCGTATCACAAATTATGGAGGATTTGGCGCGGGAAATTCAGCGGGAAGGCCAGACCATGCATCGGCAGGAGGAGCAAATACGGGAGGCGCTTGAGCGGCTGGGTTTGTCCATCCAATCAATTGAGATTATTAACCTGGATGCAGGTCAGGTAGAAATTGAGATTGTCCATGCCTATACAAGGGGATTCGATGAATGTCGGAAAATCATTGCTCCGCTGCTGTCGGACATACTGGACGAGCATATTGCCGTGATGCGCGAAACGGCGGCAGATCGCCGCCAAGGCTTGGCCACCGTCATGTTTGGCTCTGCCAAGACGTATGAGGTGGCTACAGGAGTAGCAAGTGCCGCCAAGGGAGGGGATTTTTTCTCAGGAGACAGCTATAGCATGATGGAGCTAGGGAACGGGACCTTTGCAGTCTCCCTGAGCGATGGGATGGGGAATGGAGAGCGTGCGCAGCAGGAGAGCAGCGCGGCCCTTGATATTTTGGAGGAATTATTGCAATCCGGGATGGATGAGAAATTGGCGATCAAGTCGGTGAACTCTGTCCTGATGCTGCGATCACCCGAGGAAATGTATGCTACCGTCGATATGGCGCTGATTGACCAGTATACGGCCCGAACAACCTTTATGAAAATTGGGTCTACGCCGAGCTTTATTAAAAGGGGGGAGGAGGTCATTCCTGTATCTGCCAGTAATTTGCCAATTGGCATTATACAGGATATTGAGGTGGATTTGGTGTCACTTCAACTACAGCCGGGTGATATTCTCATCATGATTACAGACGGTATATACGATTCGCCGGGTTATGCAGTCAATAAGGAAATATGGATGAAGCGCATGATCCAGGAGATTGAAAGTGATGATCCGCAGGAGCTGGCCGACTGCTTGCTGGAACGGGTTATTCGTTACCAGCAAAATCAAATCTATGATGATATGACGGTTGTTGTTAGTAAAATAGATCATTACCGTCCAGAGTGGGCAACCCTGCATGTACCCGGTATGAGCTGGGCAGAGCGTCCACGGACGGTGAGTTAAGGTAACATTGCCCGGGAAATTCCTTTCTCGCTTTTAAAAATCCGCATTCTTCGTTTGAATCATTCCGGAATAGGCAAAGATAGAATCTATCGGGATAGATTAAGAGGAAGCGGAGGTCAAAAAGCGATGAAGCAAATTTTGATCATTACAGACGGATGTTCCAATGTAGGGGTTAGCCCGGTCATAGCGGCTGCTCAGGCTCTACAGGAAGGCATTACAGTGAATGTCGCTGGAGTTATAGATTATGGAACCATAGGCGAGCTTGGCGGTACGGAGATTCGCGAAATTGCTAAAGCTGGAGGAGGGTTCAGCCAAATCGTAGGCACGAAGCAGTTGGCACAGACCATGCAGATGATGACACGTAAAACGGTCGTTCAAACGATTCAGCAGGCGGTTAATAGAGAGTTAACGCATATTTTGGGTGAGGGTGGCGCCCGGCATATTGGTGAACTGCCTCCGGCCAAACGGGCTCAGGTAGTTGAGGTGATGGACGAACTGACAGAGACAAGCCCTCTGGAAATTGCTTTACTCATTGATGCCAGCGCGAGCATGAGGCCCAAGCTGCATGCTGTAGAGGACAGCATTCGCGATTTGCTGCTCAGTTTGCAGTCCAGGAGCGGACTCAGCCGCATCTCTGTATTCCATTTTCCAGGCGGCCGAATGGGTGAAGATGCGGTTATGGATATCGGCTGGACCTCTGAACTCAACCAGATCAAATCGCTATTCGGACGTCTGCGGATGAAAGGAGCGACGCCGACAGGTCCAGCCATTTTACAAGTGATTGATTATTACCGATATGTTACACTAGAGGAACAGAAAGATATGGAAGAATCCTATGATAAAGGAGAAGGGATGCTCGGTGACTATGTCGTCTGATCCCGTTCTTGCACCCGGAACGGTCATCAAGGGCAAGTGGAAGCGGAGCAGCTATGTCATTCAGCGCCTGCTGGGCCGGGGAGCGAACGGAACTGTATATTTGGTAAAAGAAGCACAGGCCGATCGGCAATTTGCTCTGAAAATGGGAAGAAACACGCTTGATCTGCAATCAGAGATTAATGTGCTGACTACACTGCATTCTCAAGGGACTAAGGCCGTGTTCCAAAAAGATGGGGACCCCTCCTTTTTATTTGAAGTCGACGATGTGGTGTTACGCAGCGGAGAGATCCCCTTTTATGTCATGCGATATATTAAGGGCGATCCGCTTCATCGTTTTGTTGCAGCCAAAGGGGCGGAATGGTATGGTGTGGCTGGAACCGGTATACTCAATCGTCTGGCAGAGCTGCATCAGGCAGGATGGGTGTTTGGCGACCTGAAGCCGCAAAATATTTTGGTCAATGCCTATGGAGAAGCCGAATTAATTGATTATGGCGGAGTATCCCTTGCAGGTCGGAGTGTTAAACAATTTACAGAATGGTATGACAGAGGATTCTGGAATGCTGGCAACCGAAATGCCGATCCCCAGTATGACCTGTTTGCCTTTGCTCTTCTAACGATTCATATATTAGAGGGCGAATCCTTAAAGGCGGCTGCCGGCAGGCTGCCACAGCTGCGCAATACGGCAGAATTGACGGTTATCATTCGTCGCAGCCGTGTATTACGTCCCTACGCCGAATGGCTGCTCGGTGCAGTGCGCGGAGAATATTCCGATACCCGTGCAGCGGCCCGATCCTGGTCGCGTCTGGCTTCAGCGCATGTCAGGCAATCGTCGGCCAAACGAGGGAATCCACGTTGGCTGGGATATGCTTTCACGGTTTCACTTTTGCTGCTGGCTGGGGCGCTCTGGATAGCGTTGCGGTAGCAGCATGACTTACATAAGATAACAGATGATCATCATTTTTACGGTCGGGAGAAGAGAGGGTCGTCAATGGGAACAACCAAACCGACCGGTGTTGTACAGGAAGTACTCGCCCTCGCGCGAGATCATTCACTGTGGAGCCCCGGAGACTGCATTGTGGTTGCTGTATCCGGTGGGCCGGATTCGGTGGCCCTTTTGCACATTTTACATGAAATATCCGTTATACATATGCCTTTGCAGCTCATCTGTGCTCACGTTCATCATGGCTTCAGGCCAGAGGAATCGGATGCGGAGGCTGAAGAGGTAAAGGGCATAGCCCGAAAGCTGAAGCTTCCGTTTGAAATGATTCGGGTGGATGTGCCCGTTTATATGAAGGAAAGCGGGAAAGGTCCACAGGAAGCAGCCCGTGAGCTGCGTTATTCCTTTTTGCATGATATGGCTGCCAAGTGGGGAGCACAGCATATTGCGACGGCCCACCATGGCAATGATCAGGCCGAAACAGTTCTCCTGCACTTGCTGCGCGGCAGCGGTCCAGCGGGTTTGGCGGGTATGCGTCTGGCGCGCACAGAAAAAAATGTGCAACTCATTCGCCCGTTGCTGCGTATGTACAAAGCTGACCTGATTGAGTTCTGCAGGTTTTATGGCCTTTCCTATGTGACGGACAGCACCAATTTAACCTCCAAATACCGTCGTAACGCCATTCGCATGGATGTGCTTCCTTTTTTGGGGCAATATAATGAGCAACTGACATCATCCCTCAACCGGCTGGCCGAAACGATGGCTGAAGAAAATGACTTTGTGGAGGCATCAACGCTGTCGGTATATGAGGAATTGGTACGCTTGGATAACGGGAGGTACATGTTTTCCATTGCTTCCTATCGCAAGCTACCCGTTGCTTTACAACGGAGGTTGATTAAACTAATATTAAATTATCTGCCTTCGGACAGTGAAAATTTAGATTTTCGTAAAATTGAGACCGTTCGACTGAAACTTCTTCAGGAACAACCGTCCACGTGGAGCTTGGACTTGGGTGGCGGTGCGGTTGGAGTCCGCGAATATGACCAAGCGGGTTTGTTTGACCGAACGCGAGGATTTATGAGCGAATGGTGTTATGGACTAGACGTATTGCCTATGTCTGGCGAGCTTGAATTGCCTGAGGCGGGTGGTGTGCTTCGGTGGCGAAGAACCTCCTATTCGGATGGACTCTATCCTGCGAATGAGGAGGAGGCATGGTTTGACGCGGATGAATTGAGTTTGCCGTTGACCATACGCTCACGATTACCTGGAGATGCCATGCATGTCATGGGATTAAACGGAAGAAAAAAGGTTAAGGATATTTTTATTGATGGAAAAATTCCTCCTTCACTTCGTTCCGTTATTCCCATCGTCTGTGACCATTCTGGAGCTATTCTCTGGATTCCGGGCGTGCGGCGTTCTGTACATGCCGCAGTGCAAAAGCACACGTCTTCGGTTATATACATGTCATGGCAAAGACTGGAGAGTCCGGAGCACCGATAATCGCACAGGAACGGCTTTCATAGTATAAACTTAGGAGGTTTACACCGTTGCAGAATGATATTCAGGAAGTATTAATCAGCGAAGAAGAACTCCAGAGTAAAATTAAGGAATTGGGCGCACAGCTCAGCGTAAAATATGAAGGAAAGAATCCATTGGTGATTTGCGTGCTGAAGGGCGCGTTTATCTTTATGGCTGATTTGGTTAAATCCATCACAGTGCCGTTGGAGCTTGATTTCATGGCTGTATCAAGTTATGGAGTGTCCACGAAGTCCTCGGGAGTTGTTAAAATCATTAAAGATTTGGACGCATCCGTTGAAGGACGTGACGTTCTGATTGTCGAAGATATTATCGACAGCGGCCTGACGCTGACGCATATGATTGAACTGCTTAAGAACCGTAATGCCAATTCGGTATGTGTCGTAACCTTGTTTGACAAGCCTGCACGCCGGACTGTTAATCTTCAAGCAGATTATACCGGATTTACGCTTCCGGATGCCTTTGTTGTCGGCTATGGTCTGGATTATGCCGAGCACTACCGGAACCTCCCATACATAGGGATTTTGAAGCCGGAAATCTACACCAGCTAATTCTCAGCCTCCAGTCCTAGGACTAAATAAGGCCCTTTGTTGAGAAGGACTTACAGGCTATGGTAAAATAACTTAAGTGTCTCGAGAGGAGGTAGGGGATGAATCGGTTCATCCGGAATTCTGGTTTTTATTTGATTCTTTTTTTAGTTGTGGTGGGTATCGTTCAATTTGTTAGCAACAGTAACGAAGCCTCCGATCTCCCTAGATATGACCAATTACGGCAAGAGGTTAAAGCTAATAACATCTCTAAAGTAACGGTCCAATTTGACGGTTACGCCTATCTTGTAACCGGTGCATATAAGAAGCAGCCGGCTGATGCTAAATCCATTAATTTTTCCGTGTATGTTCCGCCAACGGATCAAGCACTAAGTGAACTGGTTAATGCCAGCGAAACGAACGGGTTTGAATACGTACAGAAGAAAATGGAAGGCGAAAGCATCTGGTTGACGTTTTTGACTTCTATTATTCCTTTGGTGATCATGTTCCTGCTGTTCTTCTTCCTGTTTAATCAGGCACAGGGCGGCGGCGGTAAAGTTATGAACTTTGGTAAGAGCAAAGCCCGTCTTTATAACGAAGAGAAGAAGAAGGTTACCTTCGAGGACGTGGCAGGGGCTGACGAAGAGAAGCAGGAGCTTGTCGAAGTCGTAGAATTCTTGAAGGACCCGCGTAAGTTCGCTGCTGTGGGCGCTCGTATTCCAAAGGGTGTACTGTTAGTGGGCCCTCCGGGAACAGGTAAGACACTCTTGGCCAGAGCCGTTGCAGGCGAGGCAGGTGTACCGTTTTTCAGCATTTCGGGTTCTGATTTTGTAGAAATGTTCGTCGGTGTCGGTGCCTCCCGTGTTCGCGACTTGTTTGAAAATGCGAAGAAGAACGCACCATGTATCATTTTCATTGATGAGATTGATGCGGTTGGACGTCAACGTGGCGCTGGATTGGGTGGCGGACACGATGAACGTGAGCAAACGCTCAACCAATTGCTCGTAGAGATGGATGGATTCGGCGCAAACGAAGGTATCATTATCGTAGCCGCTACAAACCGTCCAGATATTCTCGACCCGGCATTGCTTCGTCCGGGACGTTTTGACCGTCAAATCACGGTAGACCGTCCAGATGTTAAAGGCCGCGAAGCTGTATTGCATGTACACGCACGCAACAAGCCATTGACGAAGGATGTTAAATTGGATGTAATTGCGAAACGTACAACAGGATTTACAGGCGCTGATCTGGAAAACCTGCTGAACGAAGCTGCTTTGCTGGCAGCTCGTCGTAACCGCAGAGATATTTCCATGCGAGAAGTAGATGAAGCCATCGACCGTGTAATCGTAGGTACAGAAAAACGCAGCCGCGTAATCAGTGACCGCGAGAAACGAATTGTTGCTTACCATGAAGCAGGCCATACGATTATCGGCTACTTCCTGGAAAATGCCGACATGGTTCACAAGGTAACGATTATTCCACGTGGACGTGCAGGCGGGTATGTCATCATGCTTCCGAAGGAAGATCGCATGCTGACAACCAAGCAGGAATTGCTGGATAAAATCACCGGCTTGTTGGGTGGACGCGTATCTGAGGAGCTGTTTATCGGCGAAATCGGTACGGGTGCCTACAGTGACTTCCAGCAAGCGACAAGCATCGCACGCAGTATGATTGTGGAATACGGTATGAGTGAGAAGCTCGGTCCAATGCAGTTCGGTACTTCACAAGGTCAGGTCTTCCTTGGACGGGATATCGGTCATGAGCAGAACTACAGTGATCAGATCGCTTATCAGATTGACCAAGAGATGAATCGCTTCATCACTGACTCTTATGAACGTGCTAAAGAGCTCCTGACCAAGCATTCCAAAGAGGTTCATCTGATCGCTCAAACCCTGCTGAAAGAAGAAACCTTGGAGCTTGAACAAATTAAACGTTTGATCGAGACAGGTTCTTTGGACGGCAGCACGAATGAGGGTGAAGGAACACCGGAAATCGGTGAGCCTGTGATTGATAACATTGGGGACGTTCGTGTACGTATTCAAGGCAAGGATGACGAGCCTAAGAATACAACGGATCAACCGAATGATATCCCTAACCTGCAGAAGCCAGAAGATGATAACAATTCAGGCAACTCCGGTGGCACTCCACCGACAACAACCTGATCGTTGAATGAGTGTATATAAAAGCTCCGGGAAACCAGCAACTTTTGGTTTTCCGGAGCTTTTTAAAATATGGGAAACTATTGCTGATGTGATTTGACAGACCGAGGAACGTTGTGTACATTTATTGTTAAATAAACGGCTATCGTGTTCTTAGTATAAACAAGCCAACAGCCGCTCAAATTGACTTAGACTTATTATCCTTTTGAACATATACCGTGAGCGCATACTGTACAACCTATGGTGTGCGCTATTCTCTGTGAAATCAGGTGAAGGCATGATTCCAAGATATCTAGTTGATTTTGATGTAGCGGAATTGACTAAATTGGAAGCCGACGTGTTAATTATCGGCTCAGGCATTGCAGGCTTATATACGGCGATTAAGGCCGCGGAGGATCGGAACGTGTTGCTGATCACCAAAAAGGCTTTGATGGAGAGCAACACACGTTATGCACAAGGCGGCATCGCAGCTGTCACATCGGACGAGGATACACCTGCTTCTCATATGCAGGATACTCTGATTGCTGGTGCAGGCTTGTGTGAACCGGAGGCAGTCAGGACGCTTGTACATGAAGGTCCAGGTGGTATACAGGAGCTAATACGTTTAGGGACGGCCTTTGACCGGGAGAATGGTGAACTTGCGCTAACACAGGAAGGTGCACACAGTCATCGGCGCATCCTGCATGCGAACGGAGATGCTACCGGATATGAAGTTGTCCGCGCGCTGTCAGAGCAGGTTGCTGCTCATCCCGCTATCGAAGTGTGGGAAGAGTGTATGGTCATCGACCTGCTGACGGAACATGGCGAATGTATTGGGGCTCTTATCCAAAGGGCGGAGAGCGAAAGATTGTATGTAACTGCCAACGCAACGATTTTATGCTCAGGAGGAAGCGGGCAGTTATTCCGTTATACAACCAACCCGGATATTGCAACCGGTGATGGTATCGCTATGGCATATCGTGCGGGAGCGATTGTGCGCGATATGGAGTTCGTACAGTTTCATCCGACGGCGTTGTGCTATCCGGGTGCTCCGAGGTTTCTGATTTCCGAAGCCGTACGAGGAGAAGGTGCGGTGTTGCGCAATAACCATGGAGAACGGTTCATGGAGCAGTATGATTCCCGGCAAGAGCTTGCGCCTAGAGATATCGTAGCCCGTGCTATCGTTCATGAAATGGAACGTACCCAAGCTGCATTTGTATACCTGGATATTACACATGAACCGCCTGAGCGGATTAAGCAACGTTTTCCAACAATTTATCGGACGTGCCTGTCTTATGGCCTGGATATGACCACAGACTGGATTCCGATTGCGCCTGCTGCGCATTATATGATGGGTGGCATTCAGACCAATTTGTATGGGGAAAGCTCTATTGCTCGTTTGTACGCCTGTGGGGAGGTTTCTTCCACAGGGGTTCACGGAGCTAATCGTTTGGCGAGTAATTCGTTATCTGAAGCTATCGTATTCGGCAGCAGAATTATTGAACGGCTGCATTCTTTGCCACCGCTTGCCAATCATACGTTATTAGCTTACAGCGATAACCGTGCAGAGCTCCTGGCTTCATCTGTCGTAGAGGAGCGGCACAAGCTGCAAGAAACAATGGTTCGTTATGCTGGAGTGCGTCGGCATGGGGAAGGACTGCAAGCGGCATTAGATGAGCTGCACGCACAACTGCCCGTTTTTAAGGCTATAGTCACCAGCAGGGAAGAGATCGAATTTGCCAATTTGCTCACTTGTGCTTTGTTAGTCGCAGACGGTGCCTTGCTACGCGAGGAGAGCCGAGGAGCGCATTATCGCGAGGATTTCCCTAAGACAGATGATAGCATATGGCAGAAGCATGTTCAGCAGCGACGCGAGCAAGGCATAACGGAGGAGGGTGTTCATGACATCTAACAGCGAGCATTATGGAGAGTTTAGCGGATATCAGGAAGAGCTGTTGGCACAGATTCGCAGCTGGCTGCGTGAGGATACGGGTTCCGGCGATGTAACCACGCGCTGGACGATTGAGCCGGGTCACCAGTCAAAGGCTGTAATACATGCCAAGGAGCCTGGCATTGTTGCGGGTTTATCTGTGGCTGAACTTGTATTTCAGGTAGTCGATCCTTCCTTGTCATTCACTCCATTGGTGACCGATGGACAGGCGATCAAAAAGGGGAGCATTCTGGCAGAAGTGAATGGGAGTACCCATGCAATTTTGACCGGAGAGCGACTGGCACTCAATTTGCTTCAACGGATGTCCGGCATTGCAACGCGGACTCAATCTTTTGTAGATCAATTGCACGGGCTTGCCACCCGCTTGGTGGACACACGCAAAACAACACCAGGACATCGACTGCTGGAGAAATACGCTGTTCGTGTGGGCGGCGGTTCCAATCATCGCTTTGGCCTGTACGACGCTGTTATGATTAAGGATAATCATATTAAGGGCGCGGGCGGGATTGCACAGGCAGTAAGTCGAGCACGTGCTCATATACCGCACACCATGACCATTGAGGTTGAGACAGAGAACATGAAGCAAGTTCAGGAAGCTCTGGATGCCGGGGCGGATATTATTATGCTGGATAACATGTCCGTTCAGGATATGAAGGAGGCAGTTCGTTTCATTCGTGAACGGGCTCCACATGTCAAAACGGAAGCCTCAGGCAATGTATCGCTGGATACCGTACGTGCGATGGCTGAGAGCGGTGTAGATGTGATTTCTGTAGGCAGGCTGACATATTCCTTTCATAACCTGGATATCAGCCTTGACCTTAACGCGAAGAAAGTTAGGTGACACCCATTGATTCTTGTAGTGGATGTAGGGAATACCAATATTGTTCTGGGGATGTACGAGGGGACCGAACTGCTGCATCATTACCGGATTAGTACCTCCAGACAGGCAACCGCAGATGAATACGGCGTACTTATACATAATCTTTTTAGTATGGGTGGCGTGTTAAAGGATGATATTCAAGGGGTTATTATTTCCTCTGTTGTTCCGCCGTTGGTTCGTGTATTGGAGGACATGTGTGATAAATACATAGGCAGAACACCGTTAATCGTCGGACCGGGAATCAAGACCGGTCTTAACCTGCGTTATGAAAATCCGCGTGAAGTAGGGGCAGACCGGATCGTGAATGCAGTTGCTGCGGTCGAGCAGTTCGGCGGGCCACTGGTTGTGGTGGATTTTGGAACAGCAACGACGTTTGATTGTATTGATGACAAGGGAAACTACTTGGGCGGAGTGATTGTGCCAGGTATTGGAATTTCGACGGAGGCATTGTATCAACGGGCTTCCAAGCTGCCCCGCATCGAGCTGGAGAAGCCCAAGAAGGTTATTGGTCGTAATACGATTCATGCTATGCAAGCCGGGATTATTTTCGGTTACGCGGGCCAAGTGGATGGTATTGTGAAGCGCATAAAGGAAGAAATGCAGGCAGAGCCTACGGTTATTGCTACCGGAGGACTTGCTGAGCTCATCGCATCTGAGACACAGAGCATTCAGAAGGTATTGCCGATGCTGACGCTCGAAGGCTTGCGCATCATTTACCAACGCAACGCTGAATAAAAAAGTGGATATAAGCTGCCGCTGAGGCCAGCCGATGATCTTATCGGTTTGGATTAGCGGCGTTTTTCGTCTATACTGAAATATGTTACGTTTTTGAACGATTCGCGTGATCTGTCAATACAGGTTGTTTATATAGCAGGAAATCATGCTTTAATTAGCGCAAACACGAACATAAATAAGCAGCGCAGCTGCCTTGGAGCATAGGGAGGATATCAATATGGAAAAGAAACAGGATCGGCTTATTCGCGGAACAGCCATGGATGGAAGGGTTAGAGCTTTTGCTGTTCGTACAACACAGTTGGTGGAGGAATTGCGGAGAAGACATGATACTTATCCTACCGCCACCGCTGCTTTGGGACGTACGCTCACAGCGGGTGCCATTATGGGCTCTATGCTAAAAGGCAAAGAGCGACTGACCATCCAAGTTAAAGGTAACGGGCCGATTGGGCAAATCATCGTGGATGCCAATGCGGCAGGTGAGGTGCGAGGCTATGTTGCCGAACCGCATGTGCATTTGCCGAGCAACAGCATGGGCAAGCTGGATGTAGCAGGTGCCGTAGGTACAGAAGGCTTTATTCATATCATCAAGGATTTGGGATTAAAAGAGCCTTATCGCGGTAGTATTCCGATTATTTCCGGTGAATTGGGTGAGGACTTCACCTATTACTTTGCCAAATCGGAGCAGACACCATCGGCGGTGGGCTTAGGCGTGTTGGTGGATACCGATAACTCCGTTATTGTGGCAGGCGGATTCATTATTCAGTTGCTTCCCGGCTTGAATGATGACGAAATTACAGCCATTGAAAATGCGGTCGGCTCACTTCCACCGGTTACAGCTCTGCTCGATCAAGGACTGGAGCTTGATGAAATGCTGCGCTGGATGCTGCCGGACGTTCGGGTTCTCGACGAGACGGATATTCGTTTTCAGTGTGAATGCACACGGGAACGTGTAGAAAAAACATTGGTCAGCTTGGGAGAAAGCGAATTGACACAATTGATTGAGGAAGAAGGACAGGCCGAAGTTGTGTGCCACTTCTGTAATGAGGCTTATCAGTTTAACAAGGACGATTTGCAAAAACTGTTAGATCAGGCCAAAGCCTAACCGGATAGGCGGTGCGAGAGACGACTACACGGGAGAAAGGATTATGGGCAGCTGTCATTATCCTGACCGTTAGCGTCACCGCCTTGGGTGGTCTGATCATGCTTCGGGGGCTGGTAAAGCCGGGTGATATAAGCAAGGATGACGGCGATCATACTGTGGCGGAGATCGGTCAGGAGGGCATATCGGAGGAACAGTGGATTGCAGAACTGAAGAAGTGATACGGAGCCAATACGCTGTTGCAAATGTTGAATCGTAAAGTCGTGCAAGCTGAAACCAAGCGCCTTGGTATTAAGGTCACCCAAGAGGATCTACAGCAGGTGCTGGAGCAGGACAGTCAAGGATATGCTTCATCTCAAGCCTATTTTGAGGAAATGCAGCAGCAGCTTGGTCTAGGTCCGGTTGATTTGCGGAATGAAGCGGAATACCGGATTGGCTTGGAGAAAATAGCCACGCAGGGTATTCAAATTCAGGAAGCGGAGATTGATGAGTATTGGAAGCAGCATCCCGAGCAATTTGCTACGGGCAAGCAGATCAAACTGGCAGCCCTTTATGTGTCTAAAGCCGAGGAAGCAGAGGCGTTACTCGAGCGGGTCAAACAAGGGGAAAGATTTGATGCACTGGTTCAAGAGCTTTCAGGTCAGCCCTTTGGGAAAAATACTAGCGGACAGCTGGGGTGGGTGGATGAGTATGATCCATTTCAACCGGAGACGATCATGAAGGCAGCGAGAGAGCTAAGCTCTGGGGATGTTGCCGGTCCCATCTCTGTTGACGATGGTTATGCCGTGATCTACGTACAGGATATCCGCCTGAAAGCTTCTCCAGACAAGCAACAGATTCGGCAGCAAATCCGTCGATCTCTTGCGCTTGCCCAGGCGGCTCCTTTGGAAGAGATTGAGAAAAGCCTGCGCGATAAGTACGGAGCGCGTATTTTATCTGATAAAGATAGGCCGTCTGCTTCTCTATGAGCATGGCAAGACGTTCTGGAATTGAGGAAGCACGGTGCTAAAGGGCGGATCAGCAGCATCGTGTTTTTATCGCTTGTATTGACATTGGAATTGAAGATTGTTATGATTAGCGTATAAAACCAACTATTTTTATCGGAAATTAAATGAGCAGCATAAAGCAAGAATGATCTACAAATGTGATTTCGTTTTTTTTAATATAACATCACAGTCAGGGAGGAACTTATTATGGCTAAAGTCGTTAATAACATTACCGAACTTATTGGGGAAACTCCCCTTGTTCGCCTGAATCGGATCGTACCGGAAGATAGCGCTGAAATTTATTTGAAGCTGGAATATCAAAACCCCGGCTCCAGTGTAAAAGACCGTATTGCCATTAGTATGGTAGAGGAAGCTGAACGTGAAGGGCTGCTTAAACCAGGTGGTACAATTATTGAAGCGACTAGCGGTAATACAGGAATCGGTTTAGCTATGGTTGCTGCTGCGAAGGGCTATAAGGCAGTAATCGTTATGCCAGAAACGATGAGTATAGAACGCCGTAACCTGCTGCGTGCTTACGGAGCTGATCTTGTGTTGACACCTGGATCGGAAGGTATGAACGGTTCTGTTAAGAAAATGGAAGAGCTGCTGAGTGAAAATCCGGATTATTTTGCTGCAGAGCAGTTCAAAAATAAAGCTAATATCAAAATTCATCGTGAAACGACGGGTCCTGAGATTGTTGAAGCGATTCGCTCCATCGGCGGATCTCTGGATGCTTTTGTAGCAGGCGTGGGTACGGGCGGAACTATCTCTGGCGCCGGAGAAGTGCTCAAGAAGGAATTCCCGGAAATTAAAATTGTCGCTGTAGAGCCGGCTTCTTCTCCATTATTAGCTGGCGGTAAGCCAGGGCCTCACAAAATTCAGGGACTGGGTGCCAACTTTATTCCTGAAATTTTGAACCGTGACATCTATGATGAGATTATTCATGTAGAAAACGATGAAGCTTTTGAGGTAGCGCGTAAAGTAGCCAAAGAAGAAGGTATTTTGTCGGGTATTTCCTCTGGTGCGGCTGTTCACGCGGCTTTGAAGCTGGCTAAGCAATTGGGCAAGGGTAAACGAATTGTTGTCATTATTCCAAGTAATGGCGAACGTTATCTGAGTACACCACTATACAATTTCGAGCTGTAATTACGCCGCATTTGTGTATACTATATGTAAGTAATCCCTCATTTCCCTGTTGTCAGGGGGTGGGGGTTTCTTTTTAAGGAGAGAATACAGACTTTTCGCTAAGGAATGGAAGGGGAAGCGCACACGGATGAAATCGACAGCTAGAGTGACGGCCGCACAGTGGCAGGTTTGGCAGGAGGAGGGTTGGAGTATACTTCCTTATATTGCTGAGTATCAGTTACCCGTGGGAGGTTTACCGTTATCATGGCGCAAGGCTTGGGAGGATTCATCGCCATATGCCTTTTTGCTGGAGAGCGGTAAAGGCGGGAGATACACCTATCTGGGCTTAAATCCGGTTGCCTTATTGGAGGGCAAGGGAGAACATGCAGTTTGGACGGATCTACAAAATGGGGAGCATGGTGATATATATGGTCAACCTTTGACCATTATGAACGACTGGATTGCCCCCTACCGTGCGCCGCGTGTACCTGGCCTGCCTTTTTTCACTGGAGGATTTGCGGGTTATCTGGGCTACGATGTAGCTCGCTCGCTGGAGCGTTTGCCCATTCAGGCTGCAGATGATACAGACATACCTGATTATGTATGGATGCGAGTAAATGAGCTGTGGATTTATGATCACGAAAAATCGTGCATATATTGCGCTGTTCATGCTGCGCTGGCTGAGCCCAAAAACATACTTTCCGAGCTTTATGCGGAAGCTGCCCGGCGGGCAGAACGGATGTTGATTCAGTGGAAGAAAATCATGGATGGCGGAGAGACTGATCCAGCGTATCCTCGGCGCTGTACAAGGCTTGCCGAAGCCGAGTCGTTGACTGTTCATCATGAATCTGAAGGTTGGGAAGCAGCATTCGACCAGACCGATTTTGAGTATGCTGTGAAACGTGTACAGGAATATATCGCACAGGGTGACGTATTTCAGGTGAACCTGTCGATTCGCCAGCAACGTACGCTTGCAGCCCGCCCAGAGGATATATATGAATGGCTGCGTCTGCTGAACCCTTCCCCTTATATGGGGATGCTGCGTATGCCGGATTTACAGATCGTCAGTGGCTCGCCGGAGCTGCTGGTGAAGCTGGAGGATGGACGTGTCAGCGCACGACCTATTGCAGGCACGAGAAGAAGGGGGCTGACACCGGATGAGGATTCCGCTATGGCTGCCGAGCTTCTCTCGAGTGAAAAAGAACGTGCCGAGCACATTATGCTCGTCGATTTGGAACGTAACGATATCGGGCGGATTGCCGAATATGGCTCGGTCCATGTGCCTGAACTGCTGACTGTCGAATATTATTCGCATGTGATGCACCTGGTTTCCCAGGTTGAGGGAAAATTAGCCCCCGGTCGCACGGCCATAGATGTGATTGCCGCTACCTTCCCAGGCGGGACTATTACCGGCGCACCCAAGGTGCGCACGATGGAAATCATTGAAGAATTAGAGCCTGTCCGGCGAGGTCCTTATACAGGTTCTCTTGGATGGATTGACTATAACGGCAATATGGAATTAAATATTATAATAAGAACACTAGCTGTCAAAGGCAGCACTGCCTATTTACAGACAGGTGCGGGTATCGTTATTGATTCAGACCCGTACAGGGAATATCGGGAATGTCGGAACAAGGCCAGAGCTGTTATGAAGGCGGTACAATGTGGTGAAGAAGAAGCTGCTGTGAACAGGAGCGGTATTATAGGAGGGTGAGTCGTATGATTTTGGTGATTGATAATTATGATTCGTTTACGTACAATCTTGTTCAATATTTGGGTGAGCTTGGCGAAGAAGTAACCGTAAAACGGAACGATGAGATTGATGTGAAAGGCATAGAAGAGCTGGCACCAGAGCATATTTTGATCTCGCCGGGCCCATGCACGCCGAACGAGGCGGGAATATCATTGGATGTGATTCGTCATTTTAAAGGTCGTATCCCAATTTTCGGCGTATGTCTCGGTCACCAGGCCATCGGACAGGCTTTTGGCGGTAAGGTTATCCGGGCTGAAAGGCTCATGCACGGTAAAACATCACCGATTCTCCATCACAATACGTCGGTATTCGAAGGCTTGCCATCACCGTTCACAGCGACCCGGTATCATTCGCTGCTGGTGGAGCGTGAGAGCCTACCTGAATGTCTGGAGATTACCGCTGAAACTGCAGAGGGTGAAATTATGGGTTTACGGCATAAAGAATTCGCCGTAGAAGGAGTCCAGTTCCATCCCGAATCCATTATTACCGACTACGGGCATCAACTGCTGCGCAATTTCCTAAAACGCAAGGTAGGCGTCTGATTTATGAAATATATCGGAGTCAACGGCGTCCTAACGGAAGCCGCAAAAGCCGTGATTCACGTAAGTGATCACGGCTTTTTATACGGCATGGGCTTGTTTGAAACGTTTCGCACCTACAAAGGCGTTCCATTCCTGCTGGATCGGCATTTGCATAGACTGGCAGAAGGCGCCCGCATGCTCGGCATTCCTTTTCAACCGGACGAAGAGCGGCTTACGAGACATATCCAAAGTCTGATGGTGGCAAATGGATTGGACGAGGCCTATATCCGCTACACCGTGTCAGCGGGGGAAGAGGTGCTAGGCTTGCCATCTGGTGACTACACGCAGCCCAACCATATTTTGTTCGTCAAGCCGCTGCCCTCGACAAATACACAGGCCGGGGAACCGACTTCCCCATCGGCGCTTCAGTTGCTGCGAACCCCAAGGAATACGCCAGAGGGTGAGATTCGCTTAAAATCACTCCATTATATGAACAATATTCTTGCGAAGCGGGAGCTTCAGCAGTACGCTGCCGCCGTTCAGTATAAGGCCGAAGGGATGATGCTTACGGCCAATGGTTTTCTGGCAGAGGGAATGGTCAGCAACCTGTTCTTTGTACGACAGGATACGTTGTATACGCCTGACTTGTCTACGGGAATTCTGCCAGGCATTACGCGTGAGTTCGTTTTGGAGCTGGCTCAATTACGAGGCATTCCCTATAAGCAAGGGCTGTACCGTTGGGATGAGTTGAAGTGGGCTAATGAAATTTTTATGACCAACTCCATACAAGAAATAAGGCCTGTCCATTTGCTGCTGGAGCCGGACGGAGCAACACATCATATACCGGATTCCTCGGCACCGACCGGGCCCATAACAGCCTTGCTGTTGCACGACTATAGACAGAAAGCAGGGATCAAGTGAATATACCGACTCTTTATCAACGCAGCTATCGAATGGGGGACGCTGAGCTTACGCTCGGACATGCCACACAGATCATGGGTATACTGAATGTGACCCCGGATTCATTTTCCGATGGGGGAATGCATCATAGTCCGGAGCTGGCTGTTTCACATGCCTTGAAGCTGGTGGAGGATGGAGCCGACGTGATTGACATTGGCGGAGAATCTACACGTCCGGGCCATGAACCGGTAGGTGTGGAAGAGGAGCTGGCTCGGGTCATTCCGGTCATCCAGGCAATCCATCGTATCGCACCACACATTCCGTTATCTGTGGATACTTACAAAGCCGAGGTCGCCCGGCAGGCACTTGAAGCGGGGGCCCATATCATTAATGATGTGTGGGGGTTTAAGGCAGACCCTGACATGGCACGTGTCGCTGCAGAGTTCGATTGTCCAGTCATTTTGATGCATAATCGTCATGATCGCAACTATAGCGATTTGGTATCCGATATGCTGGCTGATTTAAAAGAAAGCATCCAATTGGCTCTCGATGCAGGTGTACGCGAGGAACAGATCATTTTAGATCCAGGCATCGGTTTTGCCAAGGATTACGATGAAAATATTCATGCCATGACTTCTCTCGATGCGTTGGGTCAGCTCGGCTTTCCGCTGTTACTGGCTACGTCGCGCAAAAGATTTATCCGTACAGCACTGGATTTGCCCGTGGATGATGTGGTGGAGGGGACAGCGGCTACGGTTGCCTTTGGTATTGCTCAAGGATGCCAGATTGTGCGTGTACACGATGTGGCCCAAATCAAGCGCACGGTACGTATGTGTGATGCGATGGTGTACGGGTCTAAAAATGCACTGAGTTATAATGGTTAGAAGACGCTGCATGAATGATTTGATCCTGCGATCGCTGTTGCAACGGGATTCTTTGGATTATAAACCATGTAGAGGTAAGAATCCCGTTGCAAAGGCGAGCGCTCCGCTTCTCCGGATTCAAATCCTTCATTACGCTGCAACGCACCATAAAGTCACTGCATTTTCAGAAAAAAATTTAATATAAAAAATTATAATCAAAAAAAACAGAGGAGACTACCCACGAATGGATAAAATGGTTTTGCATCGTATGGAGTATTACGGATATCACGGTGTTTTTCCCGAGGAACGCAAGCTGGGACAGCGTTTTTACATTGATTTGGAATTGGAGCTTGATCTGCGTGAGGCGGGCGAGCAGGACACATTGGACAAAACGGTTAATTACGCTGAGGTGCATTACACCGTTAAAGATATTGTAGAAAAGGAATCTTACCAATTGATTGAAGCTTTAGGCGAACGTATTGCATCTTCCTTACTGGACACTTATACTAGTGTAAATGCACTGACTGTCAAAGTCACAAAGCCGCATCCGCCGTTTGATATTCATTTTGGAGGCGTGACGGTTGAGCTTTATCGCGCAAGAAAGTAGGAACGTACATGAACGCACATTCGACCTCTGAGGCATCAGAGGCTTATATTGCTTTAGGGGCTAATTTGGGGGAGCGCGAGCATACCCTGTATGAAGCCATCACGGCGCTGGACGAACATCCGGGTATACGGGTGCTGCGTTGCTCCAGCCTGTACGAAACAGAGCCTGTCGGGTATCTGGATCAGCCTTCTTTTTTGAATATGACGGCAGCCGTATCTACAACACTCGCTCCCGAGGAGCTTCTGGCTTTTATGCTGGAGGTGGAGAGTCGTCTGGGTAGAGTAAGGCATATTCCTAACGGTCCGCGCACGATTGATCTGGATCTGTTATGGATGGAAGCCGCGCGGCTGGCTACACCGGATTTGGAGCTTCCTCATCCCCGCATGTTGGAGCGTGCTTTTGTGCTTGTGCCATTGGCTGACATCGTTCCGAATCAAGATCCATCCGGTCTGTACAGTATCGTGCATACTGCATTGAATTCATTGGATGGAAAGGATGGCATACAGTTTTGGAAAACATGCAGCTGGCGCAACGGCTCCGCGCCTTCCGAAAGCTTAAAGGAATAACACAGCAGGAGTTGGCTAAACGAACCGGTATATCCTTGGCCGTATTGGGTGCTGTGGAGCGGGGTAATCGTACAATAGAGCCTGACATGCTGAGCATTATTGCCCGAACCCTAGAAATTGAAGTCCGGGAACTGACGGAATAACGATAAGTGAACGATATATAAAGAAGGAATAAAGGAGTGAAGGAAATTGTTGAAAATCGGCGGTATTGAAATGAAAAACCAAGTCGTCCTGGCTCCGATGGCAGGCGTGTGTAATCCTGCTTTTCGCCTGATCGCCAAGGAATTTGGCACAGGTCTGGTCTGTGCGGAAATGGTTAGTGATAAGGCGATTATTCACGGAAATAAACGTACGCGCGAAATGCTGTTTGTGGATGAGCGCGAGAAGCCGCTTAGCCTGCAAATTTTCGGGGGAGACCGTGAATCCCTGGTGGAGGCAGCGAAGGTCGTAGATCAGGAGACGAACGCGGATATTATTGACATTAATATGGGCTGCCCGGTTCCCAAGGTGACCAAATGTGATGCAGGTGCTCGTTGGCTGCTGGACCCCAATAAGATCTATGAAATGGTATCTGCTGTTGTGGAGTCTGTGAGTAAGCCGGTTACGGTGAAAATGCGTATCGGCTGGGATAGCGAGCATATTTATGCCGTAGAGAATGCCCGCGCCGTAGAACGTGCCGGAGGTAAGGCTGTGAGCGTGCATGGCCGCACACGGGAGCAGCTCTATACGGGACATGCGAACTGGGATATCATAAAAGAGGTTAAAGAAGCAGTTTCCATTCCTGTAATTGGTAATGGCGATGTGGCAACACCGGAGGATGCCCGCCGCATGCTGGATCTGACCAATTGCGATGGTGTTATGATCGGACGCGGTGCTCTGGGTAACCCGTGGATGCTGTATCGTACGATTGAATATTTGCAAACGGGTGAACTTTTGCCTGATCCTTCACCGGAAGAAAAAATCCGTATTGCCATTCTGCACATGGATCGTCTGGTGGCACTGAAGGGCGAAGCCGTGGCTGTCCGCGAAATGCGCAAGCATCTGGCTTGGTATCTTAAAGGGCTAAAAGGCTCTGCGCGTATTAAGGACGTCATTATGGAAGAAACCAAACGTGATGACATGGTGCGTATTTTGGATCAATTTGTGTCTCAATTGCACATGGTGGAAAACGATGAGCCTGCTGCAAGCACTGCTTCTCCTGCCGCTGTTGCGCAATAATGAAGCCGCTTCTGCCTTTGTGCGCGATTGACTTTTCCAAATGCTTGCCCTATAATCGTTCAGTATAAAATCTTGATGTATGCTACAAATTGTGTGCAGCTCTTTAAGACAACAGCAGGAAATGTTCTCATTCCCTCAGAGTGGCATATGATGTTTTGAAAGCGTGCATTCCGATGCACTTTTAAACTTTTCCCATGACAGGAGAATCGGTTAAGATGAGCGATAAAGAAGTCATTCTGACACAGGAAGGCCTTAGAAAGCTCGAGGATGAGCTTGAGAACTTAAAGTCTGTCAAACGCCGTGAAGTGGCGGAACGGATTAAGGTAGCCATCGGATACGGGGATATCAGTGAAAACTCCGAATATGAGGATGCAAAGAACGAGCAGGCTTTTATTGAAGGCCGCATCATTACACTGGAAAAAATGCTACGCAATGCCCGCATTATCAATAGTGATGAAATTGACACCGATGTTGTGGGAGTAGGCGCAACCGTGACTGTGGAAGATTTGGAATTCGGAGATATAACAGAATATGCGATCGTCGGTTCCGCTGAATCCGATCCGCTTCAGAACAAAATTTCCAATGAAAGTCCGGTTGGCAAGGCAATCCTTGGCAAGAAAAAGGGAACTGTTGTGGATGTCACTGTTCCAGCAGGTGTTATTCAATATAAAATCGTGGATATCAAGAAATAAGAAACAAACCTTGGAATTAAATTCAAAAGCTTCCACAAGGAAGCTTTTTTTCTCTACACCCGGATGGACCCCGGCCCGTCTACTCATAATGAAGGAGCTGATTTAGCACCATGTCGGATGAAACTATGAATCAGGAATCACAGGAAAATCGCGAGGAATTAAGTGAATTGTTGCAAATTCGCCGCGCCAAATTGGACGAGCTTCGCTCATTGGGCATTGATCCCTTTGGACGTAAATACATACGCACGGCTGAAGCGGGCGGGTTGCTAAGCAAGTATGACAGTCTGACCAAGGAAGAACTGGAAGAAAAAAATCTTGAAGTTAGCATTGCAGGCCGTATCATGGCTAAACGGGTGATGGGTAAGGCTAGTTTTGCTCATATACAGGATCTTAGCGGGCGTATTCAAATTTATGTTCGTCAAGACAGTGTTCCGGAAGAACAGTATAAAGCGTTCAGTATTTTGGATCTGGGCGATATTGTCGGTATTAAGGGTGTACTGTTTAAGACCAAAACGGGAGAAACTACAATTAAGGCTCAGGATATTGTGGTCTTGTCCAAATCTCTGTATCCATTACCGGAGAAATATCATGGTCTGAAGGATGTTGAATTGCGTTACCGTCAGCGCTATGTTGATCTGGTTATGAACCCGGAAGTACAAAAAACGTTCATTACACGTTCCCGTATTATTCAATCCATGCGTCGTTATTTGGACTCGCTCGGTTATTTGGAAGTTGAGACTCCGACGTTGCATTCTATTGCCGGCGGGGCAGCGGCGAAGCCATTTATTACACACCATAATGCGTTAGACATGCAGCTTTATATGCGTATTGCCATTGAACTTCATCTGAAACGATTGATTGTCGGCGGAATGGAGAAAGTATATGAGATTGGACGCGTATACCGTAATGAAGGTGTTTCAACACGCCACAATCCTGAATTTACAATGATTGAGCTATATGAAGCGTATGCTGACTACCAGGATATCATGCAATTAACGGAAAACATGGTTGCTCATATTGCGCAGGAAGTGCTTGGAACACAGCATATTCAATATCAAGGTCATGAAGTGGATCTGACACCGCAATGGCGTAGAGTGTCGATGGTGGATGCTGTTAAAGAAGTAACAGGCGTGGATTTTGGAGCACATCTGAGTAATGAAGAAGCTCATCGCCTTGCGAAGGAGCATAACGTGAAGGTAGAGCCGCATATGACCTTTGGCCATATCCTGAACGCTTTCTTTGAGGAATTCGTAGAAGAAACGCTCATTCAGCCGACCTTTATTACAGGGCATCCGGTTGAAATCTCGCCGCTGGCAAAGAGAAATGAGCAAGATCCGCGCTTTACGGATCGTTTTGAGCTGTTCGTAGTAGCTCGTGAGCATGCGAATGCATTCACTGAGCTGAATGATCCGATTGACCAACGCCAGCGCTTTGAAGCACAATTGCTGGAACGTGAGCATGGTAATGACGAGGCTCATGAAATGGATGACGATTTTATCCGTGCATTGGAATACGGTATGCCGCCGACGGGTGGACTGGGTATCGGTATCGACCGGTTGGTTATGTTGCTGACAGATGCACCGTCCATTCGCGACGTGCTGCTTTTCCCGCATATGCGTAACCAACAGTAGAATAACATAACATTATGAATATAGAGGATCAGCCGGGCTTCCTTCCCGTGTCTTGTTCCTCTTTTTCATAAGAATGGATGGAGAGAGTACTTCTAATGAAACGCAGCGTCAAGCTTGCCCGATTTGCATCGCCTCCTTTTATATTGGTCATCGGATACTTGCTGATTATCGCATTAGGTACTTTGCTGCTGATGCTTCCTATTTCCAATCATAGTGGACATGTTCCGTATTGGATTGATTCGCTGTTTATGTCTGTTTCCGCTGCTTGTGTCACCGGATTGGTCGTGGTGGACGTGAATTCAACCTATACGATGTTTGGGGAAACGGTCATCATGGTGTTGATGCAGCTGGGCGGCCTCGGTTTTATGACCTTGGCGACCTTGTTTGCGTTGTTGCTGGGGCGACGGTTGTCATTGAAGGATCGGCTTCTGCTGAAGGAAGCGATTAATGCCGATAGCATGGAAGGAATCGTACGCATTATTCGCAAGGTGCTGATTTTCTCTTTTACCATTGAGGCTATAGCTGCCGTAGTCATGGCTTTGCGATGGATGAGGGAGATGCCTGTTGGACAAGCGATATACTATGGAATATTCCATTCGGTATCTCTTTTTAACAACGGGGGCTTCGACCTGTTTGGAAGTAGCTTTCAACAGTATGCTGGGGATTTTGTATTCAATATCATCGCCTCTGTGCTTGTCATTTCAGGGGGACTGGGCTTTCTTGTACTAAGCGATCTGTTCGATTTTCGCCGCACCCGGAGACTGAGTCTTCACTCCAAAATGGTGTTGAGTGTGTCGGGTGCGCTTATTGTAATCGGGGCGCTGGTTATATTCATTTTTGAGTTTACCAATGCTCGTACCCTGGGCTCACTGAATTGGGAGGGCAAAATGTACGCTTCTGTCTTTCAATCCGTATCTACACGCTCCTCTGGGACAAGTACAGTAGATATCAGCGGGTTGAGGCAGGCCAGTCAGTTCTTTATCATGCTGCTGATGATTATCGGAGCTTCACCGGGCTCTACCGGGGGTGGAATCAAAACAACCACATTTTTGCTGATGATGGGTGCATTGTTGGCCGTCATGCGAGGTCAGAAGGAAATTGTGTTCTTCCGCCATAGGGTTCCCAACGATATCATGATGCGAGCACTGACCATAATTATACTGGCGCTATTTATATTCTCGATTGTGGTGATGCTGCTCTTAATGACAGAGGATGCACCCTTCCTCTCTCTTGCATTTGAGGCGGCTTCCGCAATCGGAACGGTAGGGCTGTCTGTAGGAGTGACGCCAGGACTGTCCGACGCAGGCAAGCTGATCATCTGTGTGACCATGTTTATTGGACGAATTGGTCCACTTACAATTGCTTATGCTCTTCGTCCACGCTCGACTAAGACGTTGTACCGTCGTCCCGAAGGGCATATCGTAATTGGATAGCTCAAATAGTATAAAAAGATGCACCTGTGCTGATGTCACGGGCGCATCTTTTTTTCATTTTACATCATCATGATCTAATGTGTAGCATATCATGAAAGGTATGCAATTTGGGGAAGTGAGGGACCATGGACTTGACAGGGGCTTTTTTTGTAGAAAAAAGGCTATTTGTTTCCTTTTATGTAATTATAGTCAAGATACTAGGAATATTATGTATAATATTGTATGATAGTGGGCGTGAAAGGGGGATAGCCGAGGGGAATACCAACTTCTATTTTGAAAGGAATCATCTACTATGTATATATTTATTATTAGTGCTGAAGTTTTATTCTGGGTATTTGTTGTTGCAGGACTGATCGCAAGATATATGTATGACTTGAAGAAATTAGGCGGTCTTCTTTTACTGTGTACTCCTGTTATTGATATCCTGTTGCTGATTGCGGTGTTTATCACGGTGAGCAGCGGCATGGAGATTACGACCGCTACGGGTCTGGCTGCCTGCTATCTTGGTATTACGGTAGCATTTGGTCATAGGTTAATTAAATGGGCGGATGTGCGGTTCTCCTATTGGTTTGGCAAGGGGCCGAAGCCCCAACGCAAGTATGGCGCTGCTCATGCAAAAGAGGAACGGACGACGTGGCTGCTTCACCTGTTGGGCTGGGCCATCGGCAACGTTCTGCTGCTCGCCATCATCGTGTATGTGGGTGATCTACAGCGTACGGCTTCCTTGGAGGGCCTTATGAAAACATGGGCAGTCGTTCTGGCAATCGACTTTATTGTTTCCTTTAGCTATACTTTGGCTCCTAAAAAAAATAAGGCGTAGTTTCGGGGAGATATAAAGCTTCACATTCGGATGAAATAAGGCCGGTCACTCAGGATGTTCAAATCGGAAGGGTCGTTGATAGTAAAAATGAAGTTGTCACTTCCGGTAGTTCGATGAGTCCGTCGCTATTGTAGGAAAAATAACAAATATGATAATTTTATGTTGAACTCGCTCAAACAGTCACCTCATTTTTGCCTCTCTACCTCATTAATCGCATGGATTCCTTCCGATTTGAACACAGACCAACAGAAGAAGTACAGCTCTCGTGAGCTGATAGACAGCATGCATTATGTGTTCTCCAGACCTTTTAAAGACGGAGCATATTAAAACGACTTTATGGGTCTAGGGTTGGATTTATTAATCAGTTGTTTGAAATTTTATGGTTTTACTATAGTTATTTTTTAGCTTTTGGAGCGATACTGCGCCGTTAACGGTAGTAGTTTTGCGGTCAATTTTACGTGAATGATAAGACCCAGCTCATTGGTGTTGCTGGGTATGGCAGGACAAGCCATCGTATGAAGCGCACTTGAATTCCCGGAGGAATGGCGGACAAGATTACAGCCAAACTCATCTGTAGAATAGTACCTCCCAAATTACATGAAGTTTCAATGAATTCTCGTATTTGCCTAAAACGTCGCTTGTTTAACTTTGGCAACTAACATGATAATATTCCAGAAAAGATTACATGTGTCTAACATTTATAGGTATACGCAATTAAGTTGTTTTTTTGTGGAAAAATGTAAAAAAAGAAAGGTGGTTTCTGTGGCAGCACTACTGAGTGGTAAGAACATTTTGATTATGGGCGTGGCTAATAACAGGAGTATTGCTTGGGGGACAGCCCAATCTTTAGCTGCTGAAGGAGCAAGACTCATTTTTACTTACGAAAATGAGAGGGTTGCAGATCGGGTGCTAAAGCTCGTTGACACGATTCCGGGGTCCATTGTCTGTCCCTGTAATGTACAAAGCGATGAAGAATTGGATACACTGGCGGATTTTCTAAAGGAGAAAGTAGGCGTCCTGCATGGTTATTTTCACAGTGTTGCCTATGCTAAGGCTGAGGATTTGGACGGCCTGTTCGTCGACACTTCTCGCGAGGGATTCGCCATTGCTCAAGAAATCAGTGCCTACTCTCTGGCTGCTGTTTCCCGACGGATTTACCCGCTGATGACGGAGGGTGGAAGTATCGTCACCATGACGTATATTGGTGCAGAACGAGCGATCAAGAATTACAACGTTATGGGTGTGGCGAAGGCTTCACTGGAAGCTGGCATGCGCTATCTGTCGAATGATCTGGGTACTTACGGCATTCGTGTTAATGCGATTTCAGCTGGCCCCATACGGACTTTGGCCGCTTACGGCATTAAGGATTTTAGCACGATGCTAAAGCATATTGAAGAGACGACGCCCCTACGCAAGACAGTTGATACGTCAGAAGTCGGGGATACCGCGTTATTCCTATTTTCCCATTTATCGAGAGGCATTACGGGAGAAGTTATCCATGTTGATGCAGGATACCACATTACGGGGATGTAAGGAGGGAACGCTGTGCTTGTTACGCATACGGACTGCCGTATTATCTCACCTGAAGGGATTATGACAAGGGAGCGACTGGAGCGGGACGTTGTGATCTTTTCCCGTATGTTGGCTCTCCGAGGAATTTCTGAAGAAGGCAGAGTGATACTGAAAGCAGCGAATTCTTATTATTTTATAGTATCTCTGTTCTCCCTGTGCAACATTGCTGTTTCGGTGACTGTAGTGGACGAGCAGACCGTACATGATGAAGTAGCTCAAATTTACGACGAAGCAGATGCCTGTTGTATCCTGACCGATTGCGATCCAGGACTTTCTCATGCTTCTGTTATTCTAATTCAAGATCTAATCCAAGAAGAAGCAGTGCACCCACATTGGGTTGGAGAGCCGGAAATCTATGGCATCGACTTTAACAAGTGGTGCGAGCGATCGGATGCCCTCATTCTGTATTCTTCAGGCACGACGGGTAAACCCAAGGGCATCGTGAAGGCTGGATCTGCTTTCATGGACAATATCAGGCATTCCATACACGCCATGAACTACCTGCCGTCTGACCATATGCTCCCCGTTGTACCGTTTTCTCACTTCTATGGTATTTCACTTATTTTCTCCTGGTGGTTAACCTCATGTTCTCTCATCATCTGCAATCCTAAAAACCTCTGGAGCGTCATTGCAAGTATTACGAAAGACCGGGCGACGGTCGTAGACGCTAACCCCTCGGCTTTTTACACCTTGTTGCGTATGTTAAACCGTAAACCCGAACAACTGGAAATGGTAAAGGAATCTCCAGTACGCATGTGGTGCGTAGGCGGTTCCCCACTTACCCAAGACCTCGAAGACAAATTTAACAACATATTTGGACAGCCCCTGCTGAATGGTTACGGCCTTTCTGAATTGGGCAACGTTACGCTGGGGACGCTGGAGTGTCCGCAAGGCTGTGGCAAACCGTTGCCTGGTGTGGACCTGAAAATACTTGATGCTGCTGGTAGCCAGCAGGCGGATGGCATCGTAGGCGAAGTGTGGATACGCAGTGCCGGATGCATGGAAGGTTACCTGAATCGTCCAGACCTGACGCAGTCCGTTCTACAGGACGGCTGGTTCAAGACAGGGGATCTGGGCTATCTGGATGACGAAATGCTGTATGTCATTGGCCGCAGCGGTAAGACGGTCAACCGGATGGGCTATATGGTATCTCCGGTCTATATCGAGGACCGGATTGGTTCGCTAGGATACAGATCCTGCGTGATCACCCTGGAGGACGAGGCTAAAGGAACATTGCTTATCGCATACATCGAAGGCGAATCCTCGCAGGCCTTGTCTGTACTCCGCAAAGAAATGAATCGGGTACTTCCCTCATACATGTTTCCCGATCTGTTGCTTCCGCTTGCCCATTTTCCATTAAATCGGAATGGAAAAGTAAACCGGCTGGAAATGGAGCGCATTGCCCTGGAGAAAGTTGCTTCTCGCAAAGTGTAAGTGTTGAGGATAATGAGGCCCTATCTGGTTTATAAAGTATCTCGGCAGAAAGCACGGATGTTTACCAAAAATTTCATATAGGAAAGGGAGATTGCACCATGAGTATGAATCCGGAATTGGAAAAAAACAAGCTTTTTTTGGAAAGGCATGAAGCAATTCTGAAGTGCCTTAATTATTTGATCGAGCATCGGCAGGAAGTGATGGATATTCTCACCCAATTTTCATCCTATCGGGCCGCCAATGCAGAAATTGATTCCACCATCCTCACACTTCAAGGTGCTTTGGAGGAAGTACAGACCTATCAGCCAGGCTGGCAGCGTTCTATGGCTGTATTTATGCCTTCCAACGTCGTTTTGTACTCCTACGCATTATACCTTTTGATTCCGGCCCTGTACGTTGAAAATATAGACTTTCGCCCTTCTTCTCACGTAAACGAGTATGTCAGCATGCTGCATGAAAAGCTCCAGGCTGTACATGGGTTACCCATCTATATTCGTAAAGTAAGTCAGAAGGTGTTTATGGAGAATTCCGTGATGCCGGCTGATATTGTGGTGTTCACGGGTAGCTATACCAATGCGGAGAAGATCAAAAAACAAATTCGAAAAGAACAGCTCTACATCTTTTACGGACAAGGAATAAATCCTTTCATCATCGGACCCGATGCCGATCTGGAATTGGCGGTTACCGATGTGACTCGAATGAGATTGTACAACTCCGGACAGGATTGCCTGGGACCTGACATCATTCTGGTGCATCAGGATGTGAGGGAGAGCTTTAAAAACCTGCTGATTAAGCGGCTTGACCAACTCGTGTTTGGAGCAAACAATGACCCGAACGCGAACTACTCCCCTATTTTCTACAAAGATACGCTGTATTCCGTTTCTGAATATTTTAATACGAATGATAAGTTTATTATTTACGGCGGTGGCATCGATTTCCGTACGAAAAAGATGGAGCCAACGGTTGTCTATAGTGAATTAGATGAAAATTTGGAGATTATCGAGTATTTTTCACCAGTCTTCAACGTGGTTATCTATCGTGACGACGAGCAGCTGATCAAGCGTATTTCCTCCAGTTATTTCAGTGAACGTGCGATGGGCTGCAGCTTGTACGGTTCTGAGCATCTGAGTGATGTTCTTCGAAAGAAGCACACGCTGACCATTAATCAGACGCTTGAGGATGTGGATCAGGGGAATAAGCCCTTTGGTGGCTACGGCACGATGTCGAACTATATTTTTTACGATTTTAAGCTCGTTTCGAAGCCCATTTTGATTTCAGAAATTGTCGCAGAATATTTGTCGGAAAAGAGGAGTTTGGTATGACTGCGAGCTTATTGCCATGGGATGCCATCATTGGCTACATAAAATCGGCTGGGGTTCGGCATCTCTTTGGATTACCCAGTGATGATCTCAAAATCGTATCGTCACTCCCCTCGTCCGGTATGGATTTTATTCTGTGCAAAGATCAACGTAATGCTGTGTTTATGGCAGCAGGTTATGCGCTCACAACTAACCAGATGTCCGTATGTGTTGTGGGTAAAGGGCCTGCGCTCAGCAATACACTTACGGGGCTGCTGGAAGCGAAGAACCTGGGTGCTCCGCTTTTACTTTTGGCGCTCGGCACCGGAGGGGACAAACTGGGTACCCGATCTTTTCAGGAGGCAGATCAAATCTCACTCGTGAAGCCGCTCGTAAAATGGGCTTACCGTGTCGAGCATGTGGATCGACTTGTATGGGCGCTGGAGCGGGCAGCCTTTTTGGCCATCAATGGGGCCCCAGGTCCTGTCTATATTGAACTACCCGAAAACCTGATGGACCAACCTCTGCCGACAGGACTCCAGTTTACCCCACCAGAAAAGCTTTCATGCTCTCCGTCTCTTCGGGAGCTGGATGCGGCATGGGAGCTGATCAAGACTGCTCGCCGGCCTGTCATTCTGGTCGGAGGCGGAATGAAGTCAGTTACAAATGATGTAATTGAGGTGTTCGCTAACCAACATGGAGCAGCCTTGTTCGCAACCGCCTCGGGACGGGGCGCAGTGGATGAGGATCATGAACTCTTCTGTGGTGTTGCCGGGCTCTATACGGATCTCAGTCTGAGACAAATCTGGAAGGAATCTGATGTGGTGATTACGCTGGGCAGCCGATTGGAAGAAACGGCTACGTTTGAGTGGGATATTCTGCTAGAGAATACACCTTTAATTCAAGTTAATGTCGAGCTGGAGGATTTTGCACACGAATACAGGGGCATCAAGGTGCTTGGTGATGGATATGCAGCATTAGAGCAATGGGTCCAACGGTACGGACACAAACCTGATGAAGTGTGGCTTGAAACGATCAGAAGTTGTAAAGAGAAGGCATTTTCTAACAGAGCCATTTATCTGGAGGAGCTGAAAAAGACCCCTGGAATCCACGTTCCAGAGCTGCTGGAGATCATTCAGACGGAATTTCCGGAAAATCTGGTGCTTCTTCAAGAGAATGGATTGCAGGATATGTGGTCTTACTTTTATCCATATTTTCGCTTCACGCAAGGCTCTCTTTCGATTGTCCCCAGTGACCAAACGAGCCTTGGATTCGGTGCGGCTGCTGCTTTGGGAGCAAGCGTGGCAACAGAACGTCCAGTAGTGGCACTGGTCGGTGACGGTGCGTTCAATCTCTTCTATTCGGATTTTATGACGGCGGTGCAGTATCAAATACCGTTAATCTATATCGTACTCAATAATGGCGGCTACGGTTGGCTGCAAAATCAGATGAATTATAAGCATCTTTCGGATCAATCCTTGCCATTTGTTTCCGAGGAGGCCAAGGCAGGAATCCAAATTCCACAGTATGAGTTTGTGGAAAGTCTTGCGATCCGGAGCAAGGGGGAGGCCCAAGAACAGCTTCGGCTTGCTTGGGAGAAGTATCAAGAGAACAAGCTTGTGGTCGTCGAGGTATATGCTAATCTTGCAGATGTGCATGAGAAAATCAGTCATGTGTATGGCGACTTTCCTCTCTACGAGCAACAGGCTTCCAAGAACTAATTTCAGCGAAGGACGTGGGTACAGTGAGAAGACGTGTTGTGGTGACAGGACAGGGAGTCGTAACGCCGGTTGGGCTTAATCTTTCAGATTTCTGGAATTCACTGTTGGAAGGAAAGAGCGGAATCGGACCTGTCACTGTTTTCGATACAGCGGACATTCCGACAAAGATTGGCGCACAGGTTACGGGCTTTGATCCGCTGCAATATATGAGCAAGAAGGAAGCTAATAAAGTTGCACAGTTCACTCAGTTTGCCCTGGCGGCTGCCCGGCAGGCAGTCGAGCAATCCAAATTAGTGATAGATGAGCGAAATGCAAGCCGCGTGGGGGTTATTGTCGGCTCTGGAGCAGGCGGTCTCGACGTAATAGAGGAGAACTACAGGAAGCTAACAGAGCTTGGTCCCAAGAGGGTTTCTCCTTATTTTGTTTCCTCCATGATGATTAATTCTGCGCCTGGCGAAATCTCCATTGCTATCGGAGCTAAGGGACCTTCGTTTGCTGTGGTTACGGCTTGTGCTACCGGAAGTAATGCCATTGGTGAAGCATTGCGTACGATCCAGTATGGGACGGCTGATGTTGTGGTTGCCGGAGGAGCAGAAGCGAATTTCAGTCAGCTTGATTTAGCATCCTTTGCGAATATCCATGCGCTCTCCAGACGCAATGAAGAGCCGCAGAAGGCCAGTCGTCCGTTTGATGTGGACCGCGACGGATTCGTCATCGGCGGAGGAGCAGGGGTGTTGGTGCTGGAGGAGCTAGAGCATGCCTTGAACCGCGGAGCCACGATTTTGGCCGAGGTTGCGGGTTATGGATGCACGACCGATGCGTACCATATCACGGCTCCTGATCCCTCGGGCTCCGGTCCGGCGGAAGCGATCAGCATCGCTCTGCAGGATGGCGGTTTGACACCGCAGGAAATCGACTATGTCAATGCCCATGGTACGAGTACGCCGTTTAACGACCGTATGGAGATCAATGCGATTCAGAGCGTATTCGGAGCGCATGCTCCCCGTTTGGCGATATCATCTATTAAATCGATGACAGGCCATTTAATGGGCGGAGCAGGGGCAGTTGAATTAATCGCCACTGTACAGAGCTTGCTCCACAACAAGGTACCACCGACACTCAATTGCGACAATCCTGAAGCCCCTGAGCTGAATTTTGTGCCGCACGTATATCAGGAACGCGAAGTCCGTGCAGCGATTAGCAATTCGTTCGGTTTCGGCGGTCATAACGTTTGTCTGGCCGTACGCAAATGGTTGGGGGAATAACATCGTGAACGCAGATGACATACGTATTCTTGATGTGCTTCCTCACCGCTATCCGTTCATTATGATAGACAAAGTGACGGGTTTTGAGAATTCAAAATGGGCTAGAGGCTACAAGAATGTAACCTGGAACGATTGGTTTGTTTCCGAAGCGAATCCGTTTATGCCCCATATGATGGTCGTTGAAGCATTGGCGCAGTTAGGCGGCTTTGCGACTATGGACGAAACGGGCATTTCCTTTTTAAGTTCATTGAATCAGGTCGAAATGCACGAATGGGCTCAGCCTGGAGATCGACTGGATCTTTATTTTGAAGTAACAAAGAGAAAGAGAGGTTTTCTTCTCGGCAAAGGTTTGGCTACTGTAGGGGATCGGATTATTGTCAAGGCGGAAGAGATCGTATCGTATACTCCGAAACAAGTATAACGTGAACCTGCATTGAGGGGATAAGGTCATCGCAATCACAAGAAGGGAAGAGGATTAGGTTATGAATAACAACGTACATCAATTTTTTCCTTTAACGAATGCGCAACAGCGGATTTGGTACACTGAGCTGCTTTACCCGAATACGTCCGTATCGTTGCTTCTGGGAACCGTAAAGTTTAAAGGAAAAATGAACATAGATGCCTTAAAGCGCTCCATCAATATGGTTATTAAGCAATACGATGCTTTTCGGATTCGCATCACGGCCGAGGACGGTATTCCCCGACAATACGTAGTGCCTTTTGAGGACAAGGAGTTCACTTGTCTGGATGCAGCGGATTTCAAAAGCATAGATGAAATGAATAGCTGGTTGGAGGGTCATAAGCAAGCGCCTTTTGAACTGCTCAACAATGAGCTTTTTCAATTTTTGTTTATTAAAATTAGCGATGACGAGTATTGGCTGAGTGTTAAAATGCATCACATCATTTCCGACGGCATTTCCATGGTTCTTTTCGGAAACCAGTTAACGGAATATTACGTTGATATTATTCGGGGAATAGAACCCCAACTGGGCAAAAAATATTCTTATATCGAATATATCGAAACGGAAGGAGCTTATGTACAGTCTGATCGGTTTGCAAAGGACAAGGAGTTCTGGAACGATAAATTTGCCGGACTGCCGGACGTGACCGGATTGAAACCGTATGATCCGCTGCTGTTGAGCACGGTTGCCCAAAGAGCGCACTTTACAGTAGACGGCGGCTTGTACAAGCAAATAAAGCAATTTTGCCAAGATAATAAAGTTAGCTTGTTTCAATTTTTTATGGCGGCAATGTACATTTATATGCACAAAGCGATCGGCGAGCAGGATATCGCGATTGGTACCTCGTTAGCCAACCGTTCGACAAAGAAGGAAAAAAATACGGTGGGCATGTTCGTCAGTACAATAGCAGCTAGGTCTTTTGTTGACCCTGACGCTGATTTGATCAGCTTTTTGCAAAGCGTGGTCAAGGATCAAACCACGATTTTACGGCATCAAAAGTATCCATATAATCAATTGATTCAAGATTTAAGGGAAACCTACCGCAGCAAGGATATCCAACGGCTGTTCGGCGTTTCGATGGAATATCGTCCAGTAAGCTGGGTGGATCTGGATGACGTTCGCATTCATACAGATTATGATTTTGGCGGCGATGAAGTCAATGATCTGGTGCTTCATATTGCCGAGATGTTGGATGAAGATCAATTGGTGCTGCATGTCGATTACCGTTCCCGCCTGTTCGATGCCAGTGAGATTGCGAGAATCATTCGACATCTCCTTGTTATAACGGAACATATTGTCGAAAATCCGGAACAAAAAATATCGGAGATATCTCTGATCAATGAACAGGAAAAAAATGAAATTTTGACCGTATTCAATGATACGAAAGCTGACTATCCGAAGGATAAAACGATCCATCAGATGTTCGAGGAGCAAGCGGAGCGGACGCCGGAGCAGACGGCGGTTGTGTTCGGGGAAAGTCAGCTCACGTACCGCGAGCTGAACGAGCGGGCGAACCGGCTGGCGCGCACCTTGCGGGCCGAAGGCGTGCAGGCCGATCAGCTCGTCGGTTTGATGGCCGAGCGTTCACTGGACATGATGGTGGGCATTTTCGCCATATTAAAAGCCGGAGGAGCCTACGTACCGATCGATCCGGACTACCCGGAAGAGCGCATCCGCTACATGTTGGAGGATTCGGGGGCCAAGCTGCTCTTGCTGCCAAGCCATTTGCAGGATCGGGTACACTTTGCGGGCCGGATTTTGAAGCTGGACGAGGCGCAAGCCTACGTGCTGGACGGCTCGAATCTGGAGCCGGTCGCCGATCCTCGGGACATCGCGTATGTCATTTATACGTCGGGATCGACCGGCAAGCCGAAAGGCGTCATGGTCGAACACCGGTCGGTGATCAACCGCCTGATCTGGATGCAGGAGGCGTATCCACTGGATGCAGGAGATACAATACTGCAAAAAACGGCGATCACGTTCGACGTTTCCGTATGGGAGCTGTTCTGGTGGTCGTTCGTCGGAGCGAGTATGTGCCTGCTCCCGGTCGGCGGGGAGAAAGACCCGGAAGTGATTGTGGAGACGATTGCTGCGCAAAGGATCAGCACGATGCATTTCGTACCGGCGATGCTGAACGCCTTCCTGGAATACATCGAGCGTCAAGGAGAGGAAGCGCAAGGCAAACTGGCTTCACTGAAGCAAGTGTTTGCCAGCGGTGAAGCATTAACGCCGAATGCGGCGGCGCGGTTCCAGCAATTCGTGGCTCCGGTCGGCCAGGCGAAGCTGGTGAATTTGTACGGACCGACGGAAGCGACGGTCGACGTGTCGTACTTTAACTTGCAAGCGGACGAAACGTACAGAACGATTCCAATCGGTAAGCCGATCTCGAATATACGGCTTTATATCGTCAGCGAAGGCGGCAAGCTGCAGCCCATCGGCGTGCCGGGCGAGCTGTGCATCGCGGGAGACGGAGTCGCGCGAGGATATCTAAACCGACCGGAGCTGACGGCGGAGAAATTCGTGGACAGTCCTTTTGTGCCGGGAGAGCGGATGTACCGGACGGGAGACCTGGCCCGCTGGCAGGCGGACGGGAACATCGAATATTTGGGACGGATCGACCATCAGGTGAAAATACGGGGCTACCGGATTGAACTCGGTGAGGTAGAAACGCAGCTGTTGAAGGTGGAGGCTGTGCAAGAGACGGTCGTTGTAGCAAGGGAAGACGGAAGCGGTCAGAAGCAGATGTGCGCATACTTTACGGCGAATGCAGAGCTGACGGCAAGCGAGCTCCGCGGAGCGCTGGCGCAGGAGCTTCCGGGCTATATGATCCCGTCGTACTTCGTGCAGCTTGATCAAATGCCGCTGAGCCCGAATGGTAAAATTGACCGCAAGGCGCTGCCGGCGCCGGAAGAACATATGAATACCGGAGAGGAGTACATAGCGCCTCGAAGCGAGCGGGAAGCGCAGCTTGCGCGAATATGGCAGGAAGTGCTGGGACTGAAAATCGTCGGGATCAAGGACAACTTCTTTGAGATCGGAGGACATTCTTTGCGGGCCACAATCGTGACGGCTCGGATTCAAAAAGAAATGAACGTCGGTATATCCCTGCGGGAAGTGTTTCAAGCACCGACCATTGAGCAAATGGCACAGTTGCTGGATGGAAGGGAGCATGTTAACTATGCGTCCATCCCGCGTGTCGAGGAACAAGCGGATTATCCTGTTTCTTCGGCTCAAAAGCGGCTGTACTTGCTGAGCCAGCTCGAAGGCGGGGAAACCAGCTATAACATGCCGGGCGTGCTGATGGTGGAAGGGAGTCTGGATCGCACGCGAGCGGAAGAAGCGTTCCGTCAATTGATCCGTCGGCACGAGACGCTGAGAACAAGCTTTGACGTGGTGAACGGCGAACCGGTGCAGCGCGTGCATCCGGAGGTTCCCTTTGCGTTAGAGTACGCTCAAGCAACGGAGGAGGAAGCGCCAGCTTACATTCGCCGTTTTGTACGGGCATTTGATCTTCGGCAGGCACCGCTTCTGCGAGTGGGACTGATCGAGCTGGAAGCGGAGCGTCATCTTTTGTTGTTCGATATGCATCATATTGTTTCCGACGGTGCGTCCATCAACATTTTGGTGGAAGAATTCAACCGGTTGTATGAAGGGGAGGAACTGCCGCAGCTGCGGATTCAATACAAGGACTATGCGGCTTGGCAGCTGGCTGAGGCTCGAAGCGAACGGCTGGATAAGCAAGCAGCGTACTGGCTGGATGTCTATCGCGACGAGCTGCCCGTGCTCGAATTACCGACGGATTATGCGAGACCGCCCGTACAGAGCTTCGCGGGAAGCTCGATTGAATTTGTCGTTGATAAGCGACAAACCCATGCTTTACAGCAGCTTGCCGCCCAAACCGGTTCCACCTTGTTTATGGTGCTGCTCTCCGCTTATACCGCATTGCTGCATAAATATACAAGGCAGGAAGACATTATCGTGGGAACCCCGATTGCTGGCAGGCCGCACGCCGATCTGGAGGGCATGATCGGAATGTTTGTCAATACGCTCGCGCTCCGAAACTCCCCGGCTGCAGACAAGACTTTTTATCAGTATGTGCTGGAAGTCAAGGAATCGGCGTTAAAAGCGTATGAAAATCAGGACTTTCCATTCGAAGAACTGGTCGAAAAGCTTGATCTCAGACGAGATTTAAGTCGCAATCCGATATTTGACACCTTATTTGTGTTGCAAAACACAGAACAAGGGAATCAGGAAATCGAAGGACTGCAGTTTAAATCTTATGCTCATCCTCATCAGACGGCGAAGTTCGACTTGACGCTGAATGTAACCGAGAACGAGGAAGAACTGGCATGCAGCCTGGAGTATGCGACTGCGTTGTTCCAACGGGAAACCGTGGAACGGATGACGAAGCACCTGCTGCAGTTGATTGACGTTATTTTGGAGAAACCCGAGACAAAACTATCGTCGATCGAGATCATTACGCCGCAGGAAAAAGTGCGGATCGTGGAGCAATTCAATGCGACGACAGCGGATTATCCACATGAGAAGACGATTCATCAGTTGTTTGAGGAGCAAGCGGCAGAGTCGTTGGCGCAAGTGGCCGTCGTGTACGAAGACGCGCGTCTGACGTACTGCGAACTGAATGAGCGGGCAAACCGGCTGGCGCGGACCCTCAGGGACAAGGGTGTCGTTCAGGATCAGCCCGTGGCAATTGCTGCCCATCGGTCAATCGAGCTGGTCGTTGGCGTTTTGGCGATCCTCAAGGCTGGCGGGGCTTACGTGCCGATTGACCCGGATTATCCGGCGGAGCGCATCGGATATATGCTGGAGGATTCGGGAGTGAAGCTCCTGCTCATCCGGCGGGACGACATGGCTGATATCGGCTTTGCCGGGAGCATCATCGATCTGGACGATGACGCGGCATATGCCGAAGACGGGTCGAATCTCGGCTTGACCGGCGGTTCGGGCGATCTGGCTTATGTTATTTATACGTCGGGAACCACAGGCAGGCCGAAAGGTGTTATGGTTGAACACCGGAACGTCGTTCGTTTGGTGAAGAATACGGACTATGTCCAATTGGATGAAACGACGCGAATTTTGCAAACAGGCGCAGTAGTATTCGACGCGTCCACATTCGAGATTTGGGGAGCGCTGCTGAACGGTGGTCAGCTCTATCTGGCTAGCAACGATGTCATTCTGGACGCCCGTAAGCTTAGACAGGCTATCGAACAATACGGCATTACAACCATGTGGCTGACCTCTCCGCTGTTCAACCAACTGTCGCAGCAGGACAGCAAGCTGTTTGGCGCGATCAAGACGCTGATCGTCGGGGGCGACATGCTATCAGCCCCGCATATCAACCGGGTGCTGCGGGACAATCCGGGCCTCGACATCGTGAACGGTTATGGCCCGACGGAAAATACGACGTTCTCGACGACCTATGCGATTCCCGGCGAACTCACGGAATCGGCGCCCATCGGTCGGCCGATCCGCAACTCGACGGCTTATGTCGTGGACAGCTCGATGAAGCTGCTGCCGATTGGGGCATGGGGCGAGCTGATTGTCGGCGGGGATGGTGTCGCACGCGGATATTTGAACCGTCCGGAACTGACGGTGGAGAAATTTGTTCAGGACCCGGTAAAGCCAGGAGAGATCTGTTACCGGACAGGTGATTTGGTTCGTTGGCGTGCTGACGGAAACCTTGAGATCAAGGGACGGATTGATGAGCAGGTGAAAATCCGCGGCTTCCGCATTGAGCTGGGCGAAGTGGAGGCTCAGCTTGCCAAGATAGAATCGATTCGGGAAGCCGTCGTGATTGCGCGGGCGGACGAAAGCGAACAAAAACAGCTTTGCGCCTATTTTGCGGCCAGCAACCGGCTGAGCGCAGGCGAGATCAGAAGCGCGCTAGCAAAAGAACTGCCCAACTACATGATTCCATCCTACTTTGTCCAACTGGAGCAGCTTCCGCTGACGGCCAACGGGAAGGTGGATCGCAGAGCGCTGCCGGCTCCCGAGGAGAATGTTCACACGGGAACCGAGTACGCTGCACCGCGGACAGCCGTGGAGCAAGCTCTGGCTTCCGTTTGGCAAAGCGTGCTCGGTGTACGCAATATCGGCATTCACGACAGCTTCTTCGACCTTGGGGGCGATTCAATCAAATCGATCCAGGTGTCTTCAAGGCTGTTCCAAGCAGGCTACAAGCTGGAAATGAAAGATATGTTCAAGCATCCAACCATTGAGGGACTGAGCCAGTATGTCCAAACGGTCAGTCGCATAGCGGAGCAAGGGGAAGTCAGTGGCGCGACCAAGTTGCTCCCGGTTCAGCGCTGGTTTTTCGAGCAGCATTCCGTAAGTCCGCATCACTTTAACCAGGCTGTCATGCTGTATCGGGAGGATGGTTTTGAGGAAGCGGTGCTTCATCAAACGATGAAGAAGATCGCCGAACATCACGATGCACTGCGACTGGTGTTCCGCCAGACGGAACATGGATATGAGGCGTGGAACCGCGGCATGGCGGAAGGCGAACTGTATACTTTGGAAATTGTCGATTTCAAAGAGCAGGTTGCCCCCGAGGCAGCCATCCAAGCGAAAGCAAGCGAAATCCAACGCGGCATCGACCTGATTCATGGACCTTTGATGAAGCTGGGGTTGTTCCGGTGCGCGGAAGGGGATCATCTGCTGATTGTCATTCACCATTTGGCCGTAGACGGTGTGTCGTGGCGAATTTTGTTCGAAGATATCGCGACAGGCTACGAGCAGGCGGTAAACGGCCAGGAGATTCAGCTCCCGCAAAAAACGGATTCCTACCGGACATGGGCACAGCAGTTGTCGCTGTACGCGGAAAGTCCGGCGATGGAACATGAGCGGGCTTATTGGGAACAGCTCGGGCAAATAGTAGCAGAGCCGCTGCCGAAGGATGAGGTGCAGACCTGTCCGCTGGTTTTAGACAGCGAAACCATCACGATTCAATGGACCGAAGAGGAAACGGAGCTGCTGCTCAAGCAGGCGAACCGCGCTTATAATACGGAGACGAACGACTTGCTTTTAACGGCACTGGGGCTGGCTATTCAGGCCTGGAGCGGTATCGGGCGAGTGCTGGTCAATCTGGAAGGGCACGGCCGGGAGCCGATTATCCCGGATATCGACATCACCCGCACCGTAGGCTGGTTCACAAGTCAATTCCCGGTTACCTTGGAGATCGGAAGCAACAACGACCTGTCAGGCCAAATTAAGCGGATCAAGGAAAGTATGCGCAGCATTCCGCATAAAGGCATTGGCTTCGGCCTCCTGAAATATGGGTCTGCAAATCTGGAACGTGTTATACGTGAGCTCAAGCCGGAAATCAGCTTTAATTACTTGGGCCAATTCGATCAAGACTTGGACAATAGTTCGTTGCAGCTATCTCCTTATTCGACAGGCGGCGCGATAAGCGAACATGCTGTGCAAGCTTATACTTTGGATATGAACGGGATGATTTCCGAAGGAACGCTATCGCTTGCCATCACTTACAGTAGCAAACAATACCGCAAAGAAACGGTGGAGCGGCTATCCGAGCTCATCCGGACATCCTTGCAAAAAGTCATCCGGCACTGCACAAGCAAAGAAACGGCCGAATTGACGCCAAGCGACATCTTGCTGAAGGGATTGACTATAGAACAGCTCGATCAACTGGCATCGCATCACCGGCACGTCGGCGAAATCGAAAATGTGTACAAGCTGACGCCGATGCAAAAAGGAATGTTTTTCCACAGTCTGCTGGAGCCGCATTCACTTTCGTACTTCGAACAAGCGACGTTCGAATGGCATGGTCACTTTGATGCGCGAAGCTTTGCGCAAAGCCTGGATGCTTTGGTGCAAAGACATGCTGCGCTCCGCACCAATTTTTATAACGGATGGGGCGACCCGGTACAAATCGTTTATCGAACCAAACGCAGTGAATTCAATTATGAAGACCTGCGCGGGATGGAGCAATTACAGCGTGAGGCGTATATCCGGAATTATATAGATGATGACAGAAACAGAGGGTTTGATTTGACGCAGGACCCGCTGCTCCGCGTTTCCGTTCTACACAAGGGCGAAGCGGATTATCTGCTTATGTGGAGCTTTCATCATATCATTATGGACGGCTGGTGCGTGCCTCTCATTACACAAGAGGTGTTCCAAACCTATTTTGCGATCAGCCAGCAGAGAGAACCTGAGTTTCTCCCAGCCTTGCCGTACAGTCGTTATATCGAATGGCTGGATCGGCAGGATGATCAGGCGGCAGCCGAATACTGGAGCGACTATTTGGCAGATTACGAACAGCATACGCAGATTCCTCAAGCGAAAGCCCAAAACAAGCCGGAAGCCTACGTTTCAAAACAGATCGTTTGCGAGCTGGGCAAGGATCTGACCGGGCGAATCGAACAGGCGGCAAAACGGTACCAGGTGACAGTCAGCACTTTGATGCAGACTGTTTGGGGAATCGTGCTTCAAAAATACAATAGCAGCAGGGACGTTGTTTTCGGCAGCGTTGTTTCGGGAAGACCTGCGGAAATACCGGGAATTGAAAGCATGATCGGACTGTTTATCAACACGATTCCAGTACGTGTGCGGTCAGACGAAACCATCAGTTTCGCAGATATGGTCAAACGGCAGCAGCAACAGTACCTGGCTTCCCATGCCTACGATACGTACCCTCTTTATGAGATTCAGACGCAAACCGGACAACAGCATTTGATCACACATATCATGGTATTTGAAAACTATCCCGTAGAACAGCAAATCGAGCTGTTGGGCGGGGAGCAGGCAGCTTTTGAGATTACGGACGCTGAGCTGTTTGAGCAGACGAACTATGATTTCAATCTGATTGTTTTGCCGGGCGAAGAATTTAAAATCGTATTCCGCTATAACGAGCTCGTCTATGAACAGTCTGGCATCGAACAGATTCAGGGACATCTGATTCATATGCTGGAACAGGTGGTAAGCCGCCCGAACATTCGTGTGAACGAGCTGAAGCTGGCGACGCCGCAAGAGGAGGCGCAGATGCTGCTCCTCGGAGGCAGTGCGACAACCGCTTATCCTAAGGAGAAGACGATTCATCAGTTGTTTGAGGAGCAAGCGGCACGGTCATTGGCGCAGGTGGCCGTCGTGTACGAAGACGCGCGTCTGACATACCGCGAACTGAACGAGCGGGCAAACCGGCTGGCGCGGACACTCCGCGACAAGGGTGTTGTTCGGGATCAGCCCGTGGCGATTGCCGCCCATCGGTCGACCGAGCTGGTCGTTGGCGTTTTGGCGATCCTCAAGGCCGGCGGAGCTTACGTGCCGATTGACCCGGATTATCCGGCGGAGCGCATCGGATATATGCTGGAGGATTCGGGAGCGAAGCTCCTGCTCATCCGGCGGGACGACGTAGCCGATATCGGCTTTGCCGGGAGCGTCATCGATCTGGACGATGACGCGGCATATGCCGAAGACGGATCGAATCTCGGCTTGACCGGCGCTTCGGGCGATCTGGCTTATGTGATTTATACGTCGGGAACGACAGGCAGGCCGAAAGGCGTTATGGTTGAACACCGGAACGTCGTACGCTTGGTGAAGTCTACGGACTATGTCCAATTGGATGAAACGACGCGAATTTTGCAAACAGGCGCAGTGGTGTTCGACGCGTCCACATTCGAGATTTGGGGAGCGCTGCTGAACGGTGGTCAGCTCTATCTGGCCAGCAACGATGTCATTCTGGACGCCTGGGAGCTTAAGCAAGCTATCGAACGATACGGCATTACAACCATGTGGCTGACCTCTCCGCTGTTCAACCAACTGTCGCAGCAGGACAGTAAGCTGTTTGGCACGATCAAGACGCTGATCGTCGGGGGCGACATGCTATCGGTGCCGCATGCCAACCGGGTGCTGCGGGACAATCCGGGCCTCGGCATCGTGAACGCTTACGGCCCGACGGAAAATACGACGTTCTCGACGACCTATGCGATTCCCGGCGAACTCACGGAATCGGCGCCCATCGGTCGGCCGATCTGCAACTCGACGGCTTATGTCGTGGACAGCTCGATGAAGCTGCTGCCGATTGGGGCATGGGGTGAGCTGATCGTCGGCGGGGATGGCGTCGCGCGCGGGTATTTGAACCGTCCGGAACTGACGATGGAGAAATTTGTTCAAGACCCGGTAAAGCCGGGAGAGATCTGTTACCGGACAGGTGATTTGGTTCGTTGGCGTGCTGACGGAAACCTTGAGATCAAGGGACGGATTGATGAGCAGGTGAAGATTCGTGGCTATCGAATCGAGCTGGGCGAGGTGGAGGCGCACCTTTTACAGGTCGAGTCCGTACAGGAAGCCGTTGTCATTGCACGTGAGGACCAGACTGGACAGAAGCAGCTGGCAGCCTATTTCGCTGCGGAGAAAATGCTGCCCGCCAGCGAGCTTAAAGCTGCGCTTGCGCAGGAGCTTCCGGCTTACATGCTTCCGGCCTATTTTGTTCAAGTAGATCGGCTGCCGCTGACCCCCAACGGGAAAATTGATCGCAAAGCACTGCCGGCGCCGCAGGAAATCGAAACAGCCGGGTCGCGGCATGAGGCGCCAAGAACGCCGATAGAAGCAAGTCTGGCGAACATTTGGCAGGAAGTGCTGGGGCTGAAAAGTGTTGGGATTAAAGACAACTTCTTTGATATCGGAGGACACTCTTTGCGGGCTACGCTTCTCATGTCCCGTATTCACAAAGAGCTGAACGGCCATATCGCGCTCCGGGAGGTGTTTCAATTCCCGACCATCGAACAGATGGCCGAAATAATCGAAAGCCGGGATCAGGCGGCTTATGCTTCCATTCCGGTCGTCGGGGAACGAAGCTACTACCCGGTATCTTCGGCACAGAAGCGTTTATACGTGCTCAGCCAGATCGAAGGCGGAGAAATCAGCTACAATATGCCGGGCGTTATGACAGTGGAAGGGGAACTGGACCGCACGCGGCTGGAAGCGGCGTTCCGCCAGCTGATACGTCGGCACGAGACGCTGAGAACGAGCTTCGATGTCGTGGACGGCGAGCCGGTGCAGAAGGTGCACGAGGAAGTGTCTTTTGCGGTGGAATATGCAGAGGTCCGGGAAGAAGAAGCGAGAGAACACGTTCGTGAGTTTATTCGTCCGTTCGATCTCCGGCAGGCTCCACTTCTGCGAGTCGGACTGCTCCGGTTGCAGAAAGATCGCCATTTGCTGTTGTTCGACATGCATCATATCGTCTCCGACGGTGCGTCGATGAACATTTTGATTGAGGAGTTCATCCAGCTGTACGAAGGCGCCGAACTGCCAGAACTGCGGATTCAGTACAAAGATTATGCAGTATGGCAGCAACTGGAGGTGCAAAGCGAACGGATCGGCAAGCAGGAAGCCTATTGGCTGGATACATTCCGCGGGGAGCTTCCGGTGCTCGATCTTCCGACAGACGGGGTTAGACCGGCGCTGCAAAGCTTCGAAGGGGATCAGATTGAATTCGTGATCGATGCCTCCAGAAGCGAGGCTTTAAAACGACTTGCGGCAAGCACCGGATCGACCTTGTATATGGTGTTGCTGTCCGCATATACGACGCTCCTGCACAAATATACCGGCCAGGAGGATGTGATTGTCGGTACCCCGATTGCAGGAAGGCCGCATGGGGAGCTGGAAGGCCTGATTGGGATGTTCGTCGGCACGCTGGCGCTACGCAATTATCCGGCGGGTGAAAAAAAATTCCTGGACTATCTGCAGGAAGTCAAAGAAACGGCGCTGCAAGCGTATGAGCATCAGGACTACCCGTTGGAAGAGCTTGTGGCGAAGCTGAATTTGAAACGGGATTTGAGCCGCAACCCGTTGTTCGATACGATGTTCGCCCTGCACAATTTGGAGCAAGGGCAGCGGGAAATTGCCGATCTGCAGTTCAAGCCTTATCCGCATGAGCATACGGCTGCCAAATTTGATCTGATGTTCAATGTGACTGAGCAAGGAAGCGAGCTTGCGTGCAGCCTCGAATATGCCAGTATGCTGTTTAAGCGGGAAACGGCCGAACGGATAGCGAATCATTTCCTGCAGGTGATCGATGCGGTGGTGAGTATGCCTGAGACGAAGCTGTCGGAGATTGCGATCATCACGGCTCCGGAGCAAGCGCAGATTCTGGAGCAATTCAACGCGACCGCAGCTGACTATCCGAAGGATAAAACGATCCATCAGATGTTCGAGGAGCAAGCAGAGCGGACGCCGGAGCAGACGGCGATTGTACTCGGGGAAAGCCGACTCACGTACCGCGAGCTGAACGAGCGGGCCAACCGTTTGGCGCGCACCTTGCGGGCCGAAGGCGTACAGGTCGATCAGCGCGTCGGATTAATGACCGAGCGTTCGCTGGACATGATGGTGGGTATTTTCGCCATATTAAAAGCCGGCGGAGCCTACGTACCGATTGATCCAGACTATCCGGAAGAGCGTATTCGCTACATGCTGGAGGATTCGGGGGCGAAGCTGCTCCTGCTGCAAAGTCATTTGCAGGATCGCATCCGTTTCGCGGGCCAGATTTTGAAGCTGGACGAGGCGCAGGCGTATGTGCAGGACGACTCGAATCTGGCGCCGGTCGCCGGACCTCGGGACATGGCGTATGTCATCTATACGTCGGGATCGACCGGCAAGCCGAAAGGCGTCATGGTCGAACACCAGTCGGTGATCAACCGCCTGACCTGGATGCAGAAGGTGTATCCATTTGATGCAGGAGAAATAATTTTGCAAAAAACAGCGATCACGTTCGACGTTTCGGTGTGGGAGCTGTTCGGCTGGTCTTCTGTAGGAGCGAGTTTGTGCCTGCTTCCAGTCGGCGGGGAGAAAGATCCGGAAGTGATTCTGGAGACGATTGAGGCGCAAAGAATCAGCAGGATACATTTTGTACCGGCGATGTTGAACGTGTTCCTGGAATACATTGAGCGTCAAGGAGAGCAAGCGCAAAGCAAGCTGGCCTCGTTGAAGCTAGTGTCTACGAGTGGGGAAGCATTAACGCCGATTGCGGCAGCGCGGTTCCAGCAACTCGTCGCCCCGGTCAGTCAGGCGAAGCTGGTGAATTTGTACGGGCCGACGGAAGCGACGGTCGAAGTCTCGTATTTTAACTTGCGAGCAGACGAAACGTACAGAACGATTCCAATTGGCAAGCCGATTTCGAATATACGGCTATACATCGTCAGTGAAGGCGGAAGGTTGCAGCCCATCGGCGTGCCAGGTGAGCTATGCATCGCGGGAGACGGAGTTGCCCGGGGGTATCTAAACCGACCTGAGCTGACGGCGGAGAAATTCGTGGACGACCCGTTTGTGCCGGGAGAGCGAATGTACCGAACGGGAGACCTGACCCGCTGGCAAGCGGACGGGAACATCGAGTATTTGGGACGGATCGACCATCAGGTGAAAATACGGGGTTACCGGATTGAACTTGGTGAGGTGGAAACGCAACTGTTGAAGGTGGAGGCTGTACAGGAGACGGTCGTGGTAGCGAGGGAAGACGAAAGCGGTCAGAAGCAGATGTGCGCGTACTTTACGGCGAATACAGAGCTGACGGCAAGCGGGCTCCGTGGAGCGCTGGCGCAGGAGCTTCCGGGCTATATGATCCCGTCATACTTCGTGCAGCTTGAGTACATGCCGCTGAACCCGAACGGAAAGATTGATCGCAAAGCGCTGCCCGCGCCTGAAAGCAGCCTATCGGCTGGAACTGCCTATGAGGCCCCGCGGACAGCGGTGGAGCAAGCACTGGCTGCTGTTTGGCAGGGCGCGCTCGGTGTGGAGAAGATCGGCATTCACGACAACTTCTTCGACCTTGGGGGCGATTCGATCAAGTCGATCCAAGTGTCCTCGAGACTGCTGCAGGCCGGCTACAAACTGGACATGAAGCATTTGTTCAAGTATCCGACCATCGCCGAGCTCAGCCCGCATGTGCAAACCGCCGGACGCATCGCTGATCAAGGGGAAGTGATGGGCGAGACGCCGCTGCTCCCGATCCAGCGTTGGTTCTTCGAACAGGCGCCTGTTGATCTGCACCACTTTAATCACGCGGTTATGCTGTATCGGGCGGAAGGCTTTGAACTGACGGCTTTGCGTCAAACGATGGCCAAAATCGCCGAGCATCACGATGCACTGCGGCTGGTGTTCCGCCAGACGGAACACGGATATGAGGCGTGGAACCGCGGCATCGGCGAGGGCGAGCTGTACACGCTCGACATCGCGGATTTCCGGGGTGAGGCTGACTACGCAGCCGCCATCGAAGCGAAAGCAAGCGACATTCAGCGCAGCATAAACCTGAGCGAAGGGCCGCTGCTGAAGCTGGGGCTGTTCCACTGCGCGGACGGCGACCATTTGCTGATCGTCATACACCATCTGGCGGTGGACGGGGTATCGTGGCGGATATTGTTCGAGGATATCGCCGCAGGCTATGAGCAGGCAGCAAGCGGGCGGGAAATCCGGCTGCCGCAAAAAACAGACTCGTTCCGCACATGGGCGCAGCAATTGCCACAGTATGCGGCAAGTCCGGCGATGGAAATTGAGCGAGAGTACTGGCAGCAGATCGTGCAGACGGCAGCAGCTATTGAACCGCTGCCGAAAGACCAAAAGCACGATAACCCTACCCGAAGCGATGGAGAAACGGTCACCATGCAATGGAGTGAGGAGGAAACCTTGCTGCTACTGAAGCAGGCCAACCACGCCTACAACACGGAAGTAAACGACTTGCTGCTGACCGCTTTGGGCATGGCGATTCATGCCTGGACGGGAACAGAGCAAGTATTGGTAAGTCTGGAAGGACACGGCCGGGAACCAATTATTCCAGATGCCGACATTACCCGGACCGTAGGCTGGTTTACGAGCCAATATCCGGTCGTGCTGGAGATGGCGGCTGAACAAGACATTTCGCGTAGCATCAAGCGCGTCAAGGAAGGGTTCCGTCGCATTCCGAATAAGGGCATCGGGTATGGCATTTTGACCTACTTGTCCGGTGACGGCGAGAACGAGGGTCATGCTCTGCGTCTCCAGCCGGAAATCAGCTTCAACTATCTGGGGCAGTTCGATCAGGACTTGGATAGCAATAAGCTGCAAATTTCGCCTTATTCGGTTGGAGCTTCCATAAGCGAGAAGATGGCACAGCGCTATACGCTGGATATGAACGGCATGATTTCGCAGGGTGTCTTGTCGCTGACAATCGATTACAATGGGCGGCAATACCGCAAAGAAACGATGGAAAAACTTTCCCAACTCCTGCGTACAAGTCTGCGGGAAGTGATCCTGCACTGCGCAGATAAAGAGCAGCCGGAGCTGACGCCGAGCGATCTGCTGCTTTCGGACCTCAGCATGGAGGAACTGGAGCAGCTTGTACAGCAAACCGCGCATATCGGTGAGATCGAAAATGTGTACAAGCTCACGTCGATGCAAAAAGGCATGCTGTTCCACAGTCAATTGGAGCCGGATTCGGCAGCTTACTTCGAGCAAGCAGTGTTCAGTCTTCAGGGAAGCCTGGACGTTGAGATCTTTGCCCAAAGTCTGGATGCTCTCGTGCAGCGGCACGACGTGCTGCGTACCGGATTTTACAGCGGGCTGGCCGAGCCTGTACAGGTCGTCTATCGGCGCAAGCCTTGCGGATTTTACTACGAAGATCTGCGCGGATTGGAAGAAGCCGAGCGCGAGGCGTATGCTCAGGCGTTCAGCGTCAACGATACAGCGGCAGGATTCGATTTGGCGCAGGATGCGCTGCTGCGTGTTTCGGTTTTGCGAATCGGTGAACAAACATACCAATTCTATTGGAGCTTCCATCATATTATTATGGATGGCTGGTGCGTGCCGATCATGATGCAGGAAGTATTCGAGCACTATGCCGCAATTCAGGAACAGCGGCAGCCAGAGCTTTCCGTTGTCCTGCCGTATCGTCAATATATTGAATGGCTTGATCAGCAAAGCCCGGAAGAAGCGGCCACATACTGGAGCAAGTATTTGGAAGATTACGATCAGCAGACGCTGCTTCCGCAGGAGATTCAGGAGAACCCGCAAAACAAGGCAGCGGGCTATGTGGCGGAAGAACTCGATTGCGACTTGGGCGGGGAACTAACTCGCCGGATGGAATCAATTGCCAAGCAGCATCAAGTGACAATTAATACGCTGATGCAGAGCGCTTGGGGCCTTGTTTTGCAAAGATACAACGGCAGCAGGGACGTTGTTTTCGGCAGCGTCGTATCTGGAAGACCGGCAGAAATAACCGGAATCGAAACGATGATCGGTCTGTTTATCAATACGATCCCGGTTCGCATTCGTGCCGAGGAAGGCGCCGCTTTTACAGATGTGCTGAAAGCAACCCAAGAGCTGGCCCTGGCATCGAGCGCTTACGATACGTATCCGCTCTATGAAATTCAAGCGCAAACCGAACAGAAGCAAAGCTTGATTTCCCATATCATGGTATTTGAAAACTATCCTATGGAACAGCAAATCGAGCAGTCAGCCAGCGGTGACGAGGATGCCTTTGAAATTACGAACGTCAGTATGTTCGATCAAACGAGTTATGATTTCAATCTGATCGTCATCCCGGGCGAAGCCATTCGGATTAGCTTCCGCTACAATAGTCTGGTTTACAAGCAAGCAGGTGTTGCGCTGATGCAGGGGCATTTCATGCATGTGCTGGAGCAAATTACAGCCAATCCGAACTTGCCTGTGAGCGAGCTTGAACTGGCTACTCAGGAAGAAATGGCCCAGATTCTGGAGCAATTCAACGCGACCGCGGCTGACTATCCGAAGGATAAAACGATCCATCAGATGTTCGAGGAGCAAGCGGAGCGGACGCCGGAGCAGACGGCGGTTGTATTTGGGGAAAGCCGGCTCACGTACCGCGAGCTGAACGAGCGGGCGAACCGGCTGGCGCGCACGTTGCGGGCCGAAGGCGTGCAGGCCGATCAGCTCGTCGGGTTGATGGCGGAGCGTTCGCTGGATATGATGGTAGGCATTTTCGCGATCTTAAAAGCCGGAGGAGCCTACGTACCGATAGATCCGGGCTACCCGGAAGAGCGCATTCGCTACATGCTGGAGGATTCGGGGGCGAAGCTGCTCCTGCTGCCAAGCCATTTGCAGGACCATATCCGCTTCGAAGGTCGGACGTTGAAGCTGGACGAGGCGCAGGCGTACGAGCAGGACGGCTCGAATCTGGCGCCAGTCGCCGGACCAGGGGACATGGCGTATGTCATTTATACGTCGGGATCGACGGGCAAGCCGAAAGGGGTCATGATCGAGCATCGGTCGGTGATCAACCGCCTGATCTGGATGCAGGAGGCATATCCGCTGGATGCGGGAGATACGATACTGCAAAAAACGGCGATCACGTTCGACGTTTCCGTATGGGAGTTGTTTTGGTGGTCGTTCGTCGGAGCGAGTATGTGCCTGCTTCCGGTCGGCGGGGAGAAAGACCCGGAAGTGATGGTGGAGACGATTGCTGCGCAAGGAATCAGCACGATGCATTTCGTACCGGCGATGCTGAACGCCTTTCTGGAATACATCGAGCATCAAGGAGAGCCAGCGCAAAGCAAGCTGTCTTCGCTGAAGCAAGTGTTTACCAGCGGGGAAGCCTTAACGCCGAATGCGGCGGCACGGTTCCAGCAATTCATTGCCCCGGCCAGCCAGGCGAAGCTGGTGAATTTGTACGGGCCGACGGAAGCAACGGTCGATGTGTCGTACTTTAACCTGCAAGCGGATGAAGCGTACAGAACGGTTCCGATTGGAAAGCCGATCTCGAATATACGGCTTTATATCGTCAGCGAAGGCGGCAAGCTGCAGCCCATCGGCGTACCGGGCGAGCTGTGCATCGCGGGGGACGGAGTGGCCCGAGGATATCTGAATCGTCCCGAACTGACGGCGGAGAAATTCGTGGACAGTCCTTTTGTGCCGGGAGAGCGGATGTACCGGACGGGAGATTTGACCCGCTGGCAGTCGGACGGAAACATCGAATATTTGGGACGGATCGACCATCAGGTGAAAATACGCGGCTACCGGATTGAACTCGGCGAAGTGGAAGCACAGCTATTGAAGGTGGAGGCTGTGCAGGAGGCAATTGTCGTAGCAAAGGAAGACGAGAACGGTCAAAAGCAGATGTGCGCATACTTTACGGCGAATGCAGAGCTGACGGCAAGCGAGCTCCGCGGAGCGCTGGGTCAGGAGCTTCCGAGCTATATGATCCCGTCGTACTTCGTGCAGCTTGAGCAAATGCCGCTGAGCCCGAATGGAAAAATAGATCGTAAAGCACTGCCTGCGCCTGAGGGCAATCTTCTAACAGGTGCGAAGTATGATGCGCCAACAACGCCTGTGGAAGCGCGGCTCGCACAGATTTGGAAGGACGTGCTTGGCGTGGGGCATGTAGGGATCAAAGATAACTTCTTTGAAATCGGAGGACACTCTTTGCGGGCTACGCTTCTCGTGTCCCGTATTCACAAAGAGCTGAACGCCCCTATTGCGCTCCGTGAAGTGTTTCAATTCCCGACCATCGAACAGATGGCGAAAATGATCGAAAGCCGGGATCAAGCGGCTTATGCTTCCATTCCGACCGTCGGAGAACGAAGCTACTACCCGGTATCTTCGGAACAGAAGCGTTTGTACGTGCTCAGCCAGCTCGAAGGCGGAGAAATCAGCTACAATATGCCGGGCGTTATGACGGTAGAAGGAGAACTGGACCGCACGCGGCTGGAAGCTGCGTTCCGCCGACTCATACGCCGACATGAGACATTGAGAACGAGCTTTGATGTCGTGAACGGCGAACCGGTGCAGCGAGTGCATGAGGAAGTGCCATTTACGGTGGAATATATTGAGGCCCAGGAAGAAGAGGCAAAAGACCGCATTCGCGACTTTATCCGCCCGTTCGATTTACAGCAGGCACCGCTTCTGCGGGCCGGATTAATCAAGCTGCAGCAAGATCGCCATCTGTTGCTGTTTGATATGCATCATATCGTCTCTGACGGAACCTCGATGGGCGTGTTGACCGAGGAATTTATGCAGATGTACGAGGGAAGCGAGCTGCCGGAGCTGCGGATCCAGTACAAAGACTATGCAGTATGGCAGCAAACGGAGATGCAAAGCGAGCGGATTGAGAAGCAGGAAGCCTACTGGCTGGACGTATTCCGCGGCGAGCTCCCAATTCTCGATTTGCCGATTGATGAAACTCGTCCGGCGGAGCGAAGCTTTGCAGGAAAACAGGTTGATTTTGTGATTGATGCCGCCAAAGGGCAGGCTTTGCAGCAGCTTGCGGCGCAAACTGGATCGACCTTATATATGGTGCTGCTGTCCGCATATACCGCGCTCTTGCATAAATATACTGGGCAGGAGGATGTGATTGTCGGCACCCCGATTGCGGGAAGGTCGCACAGTGATCTGGAAGGTCTAATCGGGATGTTTGTCGGCACGCTTGCACTCCGCAATTATCCGTCCGGCGAGAAATCGTTTCTTGACTATTTGCAGGAAGTCAAAGAAACGGCACTGCAAGCATACGAGCATCAGGACTATCCGTTCGAGGAATTGGTTGCGAAGCTCAATTTAAATCGGGATATGAGCCGAAATCCGCTGTTCGATACGATGTTTGTGCTGCAAAATACGGAGCAGAGCGAACGGGAGATTGCCGGATTGCAATTCAAACCGTATGTGTATGAGAATCAATCCGCTAAATTTGATCTGACGCTTCTTATAGCGGAGCAAGGCGAGGAACTCGTCTGCAGCTTTGAGTACGCCAGTGCGCTGTTCAAGCAGGAAACGGTCGAACGGTTAGCGAGCCAATTCGTGCAGGTGATCCATACGGTGGTGAGCGCACCCGAGACGAAGCTGTCGAAGATTGCAATCATTACAGCTCAGGAGCAAGCGCAGATTCTGGAGCAGTTCAACGCTCCTGCGGTTGACTATCCGAAAGATAAACCGATTCATCAGATGTTCGAGGAGCAAGTGGAGCGAACGCCGGATCAGACGGCAGTTGTGTTCGGAGAAAGTCGGCTAACGTATCGCGAGCTGAATGATCGGGTGAACCAGTTGGCGCATGCGTTGCGCGCCGAAGGCGTTCGGTCGGAGCAATTTGTCGGCCTGATGGTCGAGCGTTCGCTGGAAATGGTGATCGGGATTTTCGGAATTTTGAAGGCCGGTGGCGCTTATGTACCGATTGACCCGGAATATCCGGAAGAGCGGATTCACTATATTTTAAAAGACTCGGGTACAAAGCTGCTGCTCACGCAAAGTCATTTACGGCAGGAAAAACCTGATTTGGCGAGCTTCGAAGGCAAGATGGTGGATTTGGACAGCAGCCAGGCATACGCAGAAGACCGTTCCAATCCGGGCATTACAGTCAAGCCGAAGGATCTTATGTATCTCATTTATACTTCTGGTACTACAGGACTGCCTAAGGGAACCATGATTACGCAGCAAGGCTTGGTCAACTATATTTGGTGGGCGAAAAAAGTGTATGTAGGCGAGGAAAAGCTTGATTTTCCATTGTATTCGTCGATTTCTTTCGATTTGACGCTTACCTCAATATTTACGCCGCTTATCACAGGCAATACGATCTTCATTTATGAAGGGGCGGACAAGGGGACGTTAATCCAGGAGATCATTGAGGACAATCAGGTGGACATTCTTAAGCTGACGCCGACGCATTTGAGCCTGATCAAAGACATGAAGATGCCCGACCACTCTAGAATTCGAAAAATGATCGTAGGCGGAGAAAATCTCAGCACTCATTTGGCGAAAAGCATCTCTGATCTGTTTGGCGGAAACATCGAAATTTTCAACGAATACGGGCCAACCGAAACGGTAGTCGGATGCATGATTTACCTCTACGATCCTGTGAGGGATACGAAGGAGTCCGTACCGATTGGGGTTCCGGCCGACAACGTGTACATTTACTTGCTCGATTCGCAGCGCAATTTGGTGCCGCCGGGCGTACCCGGAGAGATGTACATTGCCGGAGACGGAGTCGCCCTGGGCTATCTGAACCGTCCTGAGCTGACGGCGGAGAAATTCGTGGACAACCCGTTTGCTCCAGGTGGGCGGATGTATCGGACAGGGGATCTGGCCCGATGGCAGGCGGACGGAAACATCGAATATTTGGGACGAATCGACGAGCAAGTGAAAATACGCGGCTACCGAATCGAGCTAGGCGAGGTGGAAGCGCAGCTCATGAAAGTGGAAGCTGTACAAGAAGCCGTCGTAACGGCTCGTGCGAGTGAGGACGGGCAAAAGCAGCTATGCGCATATTTGGTTGCTGACCGTTCGTTGACGGCAAGCGAGCTCCGCGGAGTATTGGCGAAGGAGCTTCCAAGCTACATGATCCCGTCGTACTTTGTACAGTTGGAGCGGTTGCCGTATACGCCTAACGGGAAAGTCGACCGCAAAGCGCTGCCCGCGCCTGAAGGCAGCTTGCCGACCGGAACCGCCTATGAGGCTCCACGTACAGCGGTGGAGCAAGCGTTGATCACCGTTTGGCAGGGCGTGCTAGGTGTCGGAAGAATCGGCATTCATGACAACTTCTTTGACCTTGGGGGCGATTCGATCAAGTCGATCCAGGTGTCTTCGAGACTGCTGCAAGCCGGCTACAAGCTGGACATGAAACATTTGTTCAAGTATCTGACTATAGCTGAGCTCAGCCCGCATGCGCAAATCGTCGGCCACATCGTTGATCAAGGGGAAGTGACGGGTGCAACGCCGCTGCTCCCGATCCAGCACTGGTTCTTTGAACAGACGCCTGTTGATCCGCATCACTATAACCATTCGGTCATGCTGTATCGAGCGGAAGGCTTTGAACAGACAGCGCTGCGTCAAACGCTGGCCAAAATCGCCGAGCATCACGATGCACTGCGGCTCGTATTCCGCTTGAACGATCACGGATACGAAGCGTGGAACCGCGGCATCGGCGAGGGCGAGCTGTACACGCTCGACATCGCGGATTTCCGGGGCGAGGCTGACTACGCAGCTGCCATCGAAGCGAAAGCAAGCGACATTCAGCGCAGCATGAACCTGAGCGAAGGGCCGCTGCTGAAGCTGGGGCTGTTCCATTGCGCGGACGGCGACCATTTGCTGATCGTCATTCACCATCTGGCGGTGGACGGAGTATCGTGGCGGATATTGTTCGAGGATATCGCCGCAGGCTATGAACAGGCGGCAAGCGGGCGGGAAATCCGGCTGCCGCAAAAAACAGACTCGTTCCGCACATGGGCGCAGCAATTGTCACTGCATGCGGCAAGTCCGACGATGGAACACGAGCGGGAGTACTGGCGGCAAATCGTGCAGACGGCAGCAGCTATTGAACCGCTGCCGATGGATTTTGCTCACCCTACAGCCCAGGTTCGCGACAGCGAGACGGTAGTAGCTGGATGGAGCGAGGAAGAAACCTCGCTGCTGTTGAAGCAGGCTAACCACGCTTACAACACGGAAGTAAACGACTTGCTGCTGACCGCTTTGGGCATGGCAGTTCATGCCTGGACGGGAACGGAGCAGGTGCTGGTAAATCTGGAGGGACACGGTCGGGAACCGATCATTCCAGATACCGACATCACCCGGACCGTAGGCTGGTTTACGAGCCAATATCCGGTTGTACTGGAGACCGGGGCCGAACAGGACATTTCTCGTAGCATTAAGCGTGTCAAGGAAGGGCTTCGCCACATTCCGAATAAAGGCATTGGATACGGGATTTTGGCCCACTTGTCCGATAACGGAGTAAACGGGGACGATTCCTTGCAGCTTAAGCCGGAAATCAGCTTCAACTATCTGGGGCAGTTCGACCAGGATTTGGACAGTAGTAAGCTGCAAATTTCGCCTTATTCAACCGGGGTTGCCATTAGCGAAAACAGCGTGCGGAATTATGTACTGGACATCAACGGCATGATTTCGGAAGGTACGTTGAAGCTGGCCATCAGCTATTGCGGAAATCAATACCGCAAGGAGACGATGGAAAAGCTGGCCGAGCTGATTCAAAGCAGCCTTAAGGCAATCATCCTCCACTGCGCGGGTAAAGAGCAGTCGGAGCTGACGCCAAGCGATTTGCTGCTTTCGGATCTCAGCCTGGAGGAACTGGAGCAGCTTGTGCAGCAAACCCGGCATGTCGGCGAGATCGAAAATGTGTACAAGCTGGCGCCGATGCAAAAGGGCATGCTGTTCCTGAGCCTGCTGGAGTCTAATTCGGGTTCTTACTTCGAACAATCGACTTTTGGCATCCGGGGAAGTCTGGACATGCAAGTATTCGCTCAAAGTCTGGATGCCTTAATGCAACGCCATGATGCACTGCGCACCAACTTTTACAATGGTTTGGCCGAGCCTGTACAAGTTGTATTCCGCAACAGGCAAAGTGATTTTTATTGTGAGGATTTGCGCGGAATGGATCAGGCGCAGTGCGATGCGTATGCAGAGAACTTTAATGTCCAGGATCGGGCAAAAGGGTTTGACCTGACCCGGGATGCACTGCTGCGTGTCTCGATCCTCCGTACCGGGGAAGAAAACTACAGCCTAATCTGGAGCTTCCATCATATTATTATTGATGGCTGGTGCGTTCCGCTTCTGATGCAGGAGGTATTCGAGCACTATACGGCGATTCTGGAGCAAAGACAACCGAAGCTCCCACCAGCGCCATCCTACAGTACCTATATCGAGTGGCTGGATCGTCAGGATGCCGGAAAGGCTACCGATTATTGGAGCAAGTACCTGGAAGACTATGAGCAGCAAACGCTATTGCCGCAAGTAAAAGCCCAAGGCAAAGTCGAAGGGTACAGGCTGGAATATACGATCTGCGATCTTGGCGAGGATATGACCAAGCAGATCGAACTGTTGGCCAAGCAGCATCAAGTAACGGTTAGCATGCTGATGCAGGCAGCATGGGGGATTTTATTGCAACGGTACAATAACAGCCGGGATGTCGTTTTCGGAAACGTGGTATCGGGAAGACCTGCGGACATACCGGGTATTGAGAATATGGTCGGTCTGTTTATCAATACGGTTCCCGTTCGCGTTCAAACAGAAGAAGGGGAGACCTTCGCGCAATTGCTGAAAAAGCTGCAAGAGCAGTATTTGGCCTCGCACGCTTACGATACGTATCCGCTGTATGAAATCCAGGCGTTGACTGAGCAAAAGCAAAGCTTAATCAACCACGTCATGGTATTTGAAAACTACCCGGTGGAAGAGCGGCTCGGCCAGATGAGACAAAACGATCGGGATGAGATGGAGATTACCGTTCTCGAAGCATTCGAACAAACGAACTATGATTTTGTTCTTACCATTGAGCCGGGTGCACAGCTCAAGCTTCATATGAGATACAATGCGCTCGTGTTTGAAGCGGATACCATCAGTCGTCTGCAGGCACATGCGGTTCATCTGCTTGAACAATTACTTGATAACCCGCATAGCCCGGTCTGCGATCTGGGCATGATCACGCCGGAAGAGCAATCGCAGATTATAGAGGTATGGGGGGATACAGCAGCTCCTTATCCGCGTGAGAAGACTCTTCACCGTATATTTGAGGAACAAGCGGCGCTCACACCGGATCGTACAGCACTTATTTACGGCGAGATCGAGCTTACCTACGGAGAACTTCATCGGCAGGCAAACCGCCTCGCGCGTACATTGCGCGCCCAAGGGGTTAAACCGGACCAACCAGTCGGCATTATGGTTGAGCGCTCGCTTGAGATGATTATTGGTATCCACGCCATTCTAAAAGCGGGCGGGGCCTATGTGCCGATTGATCCGGAATTCCCGGAAGATCGCATTCGACACATGTTGGAGGATTCAGGAGCGAAGCTTCTGTTGACCAAGAACCATCTCAAAGATCGCTTTCCGTTTGCTGGTACACTCCTGGCACTCGATGATCCGCAGGCGTATCATGCTGATGACTCGAATCTCGAGCCCATCGCGGGGCCGGAGCATCTGGCGTATATCATTTACACGTCAGGTTCAACCGGCAAGCCGAAAGGCGTAATGATTGAACATCGTTCCGCTGTCCATACGCTGAGTCAGTTGGAAACTGAATATCCGATGCTGGCAGGTGACCGATTCCTGCTGAAAACAACATTCACCTTTGACTTCTCCGTGCCGGAGTTGTTCTGCTGGTTCTTTGGGCAAGGAACTCTCGTGATCCTGCCGCAAGGCGTGGACAAAGACCCGTTGGCACTGCTGGAGGCTGTGGATACGAACCGTATCACGCATCTCAATCTGGTGCCGTCGATGCTCAGTGTTCTCGTTCAGTATTTAAAAGAAAGCGACACTCAGGGATTCCTTACGCTGAAATACCTGTTTGCCTGCGGCGAGACGCTGCCTGCCAAACTTGTAGAAGAGTACTATAAAGTGTCTCCACACGCAGTGCTGGAGAACATCTATGGTCCTACGGAAGCAGCCGTATATGCGACCCGATATACAACGAGCCCTGAGACTGCTGCTCTAACGCATGTACCTATCGGTAAGCCGTACGCGAACGTCCAGGTTTGGATGATGGATAGTGCTTCTCAGGTATCACCTGTAGGTGTACCGGGGGAACTCTGCATTGCAGGCGAAGGGGTAGCAAGGGGATACTTCAACCAGCCGGAACTGACGGCGGAGAAGTTTATTCCTCATCCGTACAAACCGGGAGCACGGATTTACCGGACGGGCGATTTGGCCCGATGGCTGCCAGACGGGAATATTGAGTATTTGGGACGGATCGATCACCAGGTAAAAATCCGGGGTTATCGCATTGAACTGGGAGAAGTGGAAGCACAAATTCTTAAAGTGCCATCTGTGCAGGAAGCAGTCGTTCTTGCACTGGCTGATGCAACTGGAAGTACTCAGCTTTGCGCGTACTTTGTGGCTGAAGAAGGGCTTGCAGCGGGCGTATTACGTGAAGCACTGGCCAACGAACTGCCAAGCTACATGATTCCGACTGCGTTCGTACAGTTGGCACAAATGCCGCTGAATCCGAACGGCAAGCTGGATCGCAAAGCGCTGCCGGCACCGGAAGCACTGCTGCGGAGCACAGCCGAGTATATCCCGCCACGTACGCCGACAGAAGTCGAACTGGCGCATATTTGGTCCGAGGTACTCGGCGTGCAGGAAATCGGAGTCAAAGATCATTTCTTCGAGCTTGGGGGCCATTCCCTGAAAGTATTGGGATTGATCCAGAAAATCTCGACCGGCATGGGCGTACAGCTTCCGCTCCAACTCGTGTTCAATCTTCCGACTGTGGAGGAAATGGCACAAGAAATTTTCAAGCTGCGGGCAAAAGCTGCTTCTGATGAAGAAGAAATGGAAATCCTCCACTTCCCAGGGAAGGGAGATCTCAAAGTGTTTTGTTTCCCTCCTCGGGTTGGCTACTCTCTGGGGTACTATGAGATGGCCAGGGAGCTGGAAGGGCATTGCGAAGTATACGGGTTCGAATTCATTGGCGATCGTGTTCAGGGTCAAGATATGCTGGATCGATATGTGGATGCCATTGAGGGGATTCAAGCAGAGGGACCTTATGTCTTCCTGGGCTACTCCCTCGGAGGAAATCTGGCCTTCGAGGTGGCCAAAGCCATGGAAAGCCGAGGTCATCAGGTCAGCGACCTCATTATGGTCGATGCGATGAGAAAGACATCCAAGGATGAATCGACACCAGAGCAGCTTGAAGAGATCGTCGAGACGGTGTTGGACAGCATTGAGGATCAGTACAAAGCATTCCTGGCCGATCCATCCGACAGGGAACGAGTCAAAGAGAAAATATTGATCTACTCCATCTATCGGAATGAGCTTGTTAACGAGGGTGAGGTTCAGGCGAATATTCATGCCTTGATTGCAGAGGACGATACCATTGGTCCAGTGACATCATCAGATAAACTGCTATGGCAACAGTCAACGCATGGTCAATACGAAGAGTACGGAATTATCGGTACGCACGATGTGCTGCTTGATTCCGGTTATGTCGGGGAGAATGCTAAAGTACTGAGACAGATACTTGGCAAGGTCGCAGAAGCATCATCTAAAAGCAAGCCCATATTGTCCTAAGATCAATCAACAATAATAAGTGTTGGGCAGCAAAGACGCCCGGGTTCCTTTTTATAGGAAAAACCCGGGCGTCTTTTGTGTTTTATGCAAACATCAGCATATAAAGCTGCTAATCATCTGTGTTTGTTTTAGTAACGGTTAATTGAGGACGATGGGTAATGGAGATTAGCTCACGAATGACTTGAATGACAAGCTCTGGTTGATCATGGATAATCATATGATCGCTTTTCTTGGCAACAATAAATTTGCTGTTTGTAGAGATATTGAGCATCTCACGCTGCCCCATTTGCCAGCTGTTTTCGATTTGATCATTCCCGTTTTTACTTATACCGAACTGAGTCAAATTTTGCCGGATGCCCCGGGCAATCACACGCACAGGGAGATTTCCCAGATGCTGCCCACGTATGGCATCTTCGGTAGTGCTCGCCCGATCCCCCTCCTCGGCAACAGATCGAAAGTATTTGGGGGAAGCTACAATATTCACAAACGATTTCCTATCTTGTGCCTCAACACGACCAGCTAGCATAAAATTAGGGAACAGACGAAAAGCTCCCGACTTTTCTAGAAGAATGGACACTAACGGCGAGGGATTGACCTTAGGTTGTTCCTTGGCATAGATCTCATTTGTCCGGCGAGCGTCATTCTCAGGCCTAGCATCCACCAGGACCAACCCTGCCACTTCATCTCTGTGCGTTTGTGCGTACAGCCTTGAGTACATCCCCCCGAGGGAATGGCCTACCAGGATATAAGGAGCTTGGACGTCTGCATTCTTTAAGGCGACATGAAGCTCTCGAACGATGTTTTCCCCGGTGCGTGGAGTAGCAGCCTCCTCGCTCCAGGCATAGCCTGCCCGGTCATAGGATACAACGGTGGCGAATGATGACAGCTTTTCGGGAATATCTCTCCAGGACAGGCTGCTTTCCCCGCTTCCCGATTCAAGCAGTATTGTCGGAGAGCCGGCACCAAGCTTGCGAATATGGAGGCGATAGCCTCCGGCGTCGACCATTTTCCCCAAAGGAGGATATTGCGATTTATCCTGTTTAGAAGCAATCCATTCATACACAAATCCAGAGATAACGACAAGCAGTAAGCAAGAGATGACAAAAAACACAATTCTTATCCATGTTCGCCTACGTTGCTTCATTATTAAATCTACTCCTCTATACTATGAATGAATCCTCAGCTAATTTTTTATAAAACAAAACTGCTTACGTGTGGTTTTCTCATATCATTTTTACCCATCCTTTCTTTATCAAATCATCAATATTAAAGAAAAATAAGATCTAGCACTTCAACTGTAATGAGAGATGCGGTATTTCGGGGCGTAAAACAATTTCGAAAAAAAGCTTGCATTTAAATATTCAGTATGATATATTCTAATTCCGGCCAAGAAATACAATATTGTGAGTGAGAGTTACAAAAAGATTTTAAAAAAAAGCTTGCAAGATTGGTTCGGACATGATATGATATAAGAGTTGATGAAGCGAAGAGCTGAGTTAACGAACAAAGAAGTGTTTGATCTTTGAAAACTGAACAACGAGTGAGTGCGGATTTTACTTGTAAAATCCAACGCTGAGATTTTGATACATGCCGTTAGGTTGTATGAAATGGAAGCGAAATTG
>NZ_CP045298.1:2397500-2465000 GCF_009363115.1 Paenibacillus brasilensis
GGGGAGTGAAATAGATCCTGAAACCGTGTGCTTACAAGAAGTCAGAGCCCGATCTATGGGTGATGGCGTGCCTTTTGTAGAATGAACCGGCGAGTTACGTTCCCGTGCAAGGTTAAGGTGAAGAGCTGAAGCCGCAGCGAAAGCGAGTCTGAATAGGGCGAATGAGTACGTGGACGTAGACCCGAAACCGGGTGATCTACCCCTGTCCAGGGTGAAGGTGCGGTAACACGCACTGGAGGCCCGAACCCACGCATGTTGAAAAATGCGGGGATGAGGTGGGGGTAGCGGAGAAATTCCAATCGAACCCGGAGATAGCTGGTTCTCCCCGAAATAGCTTTAGGGCTAGCCTCGGAAAGAAGAATCGTGGAGGTAGAGCACTGATTGGGTGCGGGGCCCGCAAGGGTTACCAAGCTCAGTCAAACTCCGAATGCCATGGATTTAGTTCCGGGAGTCAGACAGTGAGTGCTAAGATCCATTGTCGAAAGGGAAACAGCCCAGACCATCAGCTAAGGTCCCCAAGTGTGTGTTAAGTGGGAAAGGATGTGGAGTTGCACAGACAACCAGGATGTTGGCTTAGAAGCAGCCACCATTGAAAGAGTGCGTAATAGCTCACTGGTCGAGTGACTCTGCGCCGAAAATGTAACGGGGCTAAACACACCACCGAAGCTATGGCTTGATGCTTTGCATCAGGGGTAGGGGAGCGTTGAATGCGGGTTGAAGGTGTACCGGAAGGAGCGCTGGACTGCATTCAAGTGAGAATGCCGGTATGAGTAACGAAAAGATCTGTGAGAATCAGATCCGCCGAAAGCCTAAGGGTTCCTGAGGAAGGTTCGTCCGCTCAGGGTAAGTCGGGACCTAAGGCGAGGCCGATAGGCGTAGTCGAAGGACAACAGGTGGAAATTCCTGTACCACCGTAATCCGTTATGAGCGATGGGGTGACGCAGTAGGGTAGTGACGCGGACTGATGGATGTCCGTCTAAGCAGTGAGGCTGATGTGTAGGCAAATCCGCACATCGTAAGGCTGGGCTGTGATGGGGAGCGAAAATTGTAGTAGCGAAGGTCATGATCTCAGACTGCCAAGAAAAGCCTCTAGCCAGGAGAAGGTGCCCGTACCGCAAACCGACACAGGTAGGCGAGAAGAGAATTCTAAGGCGCGCGGAAGAACTCTCGTTAAGGAACTCGGCAAAATGACCCCGTAACTTCGGGAGAAGGGGTGCCTCGGTAGGGTGAATAGCCCGAGGGGGCCGCAGTGAAAAGGCCCAAGCGACTGTTTAGCAAAAACACAGGTCTGTGCGAAGCCGCAAGGCGAAGTATACGGGCTGACGCCTGCCCGGTGCTGGAAGGTTAAGGGGAGTGGTAAGCCCTTCGGGGCGAAGCTATGAACCGAAGCCCCAGTAAACGGCGGCCGTAACTATAACGGTCCTAAGGTAGCGAAATTCCTTGTCAGGTAAATTCTGACCCGCACGAATGGCGTAACGACTTGGGCGCTGTCTCAACGAGAGATCCGGTGAAATTTTAATACCTGTGAAGATGCAGGTTACCCGCGACAAGACGGAAAGACCCCATGGAGCTTTACTGCAGCTTGATATTGAATTTGGGTACGATCTGTACAGGATAGGTGGGAGCCGTAGAACTTTGAGCGCCAGCTTGAAGGGAGGCATCCTTGGGATACCACCCTGATCGTATCTAGGTTCTAACTTGGTACCGTGATCCGGTACGAGGACAGTGTCAGGTGGGCAGTTTGACTGGGGCGGTCGCCTCCTAAAGAGTAACGGAGGCGCCCCAAGGTTCCCTCAGAATGGTTGGAAATCATTCGAAGAGTGCAAAGGCAGAAGGGAGCTTGACTGCGAGACCTACAAGTCGAGCAGGGACGAAAGTCGGGCTTAGTGATCCGGTGGTACCGCATGGAAGGGCCATCGCTCAACGGATAAAAGCTACCCTGGGGATAACAGGCTTATCTCCCCCAAGAGTCCACATCGACGGGGAGGTTTGGCACCTCGATGTCGGCTCATCGCATCCTGGGGCTGAAGTAGGTCCCAAGGGTTGGGCTGTTCGCCCATTAAAGCGGTACGCGAGCTGGGTTCAGAACGTCGTGAGACAGTTCGGTCCCTATCTGTCGTGGGCGTAGGAAATTTGAGAGGAGCTGTCCTTAGTACGAGAGGACCGGGATGGACGTACCGCTGGTGTACCAGTTGTTCCGCCAGGAGCACCGCTGGGTAGCTATGTACGGAAGGGATAAGCGCTGAAAGCATCTAAGCGTGAAGCCCCCCTCAAGATGAGATTTCCCAGTATGTAAGACCCCTTGAAGACGACGAGGTAGATAGGTTGGGGGTGGAAGTGCAGTAATGCATGGAGCTGACCAATACTAATCGGTCGAGGGCTTATCCTAAAGATAAAACGCAATGAAGTTTCGGATCCAGTTTTCAGGGTGTAACACCTTGAAGGTATGTAGAAGATACATACACATAGGCGAATTTACGATGTAAATTCATGTTTGGTGGCGATAGCGGAGGGGTTCCACACGTACCCATCCCGAACACGACCGTTAAGCCCTCCAGCGCCGATGGTACTTGGACCGCAGGGTCCTGGGAGAGTAGGACGTTGCCAAGCAACAAATAAAGAGGATCATTATCTCAATGAGATCATGATCCTCTTTTGTATATGGTCAAACAATCTATAGGGTCGAATTACTCCTATACTGCTTTCCCAAGTTAGAAATATTCATTTAAATATCGTGATTTATTTGGAAAGACTTATTTATAAAGGATGTCCTTCGTAGGAGTACACTTGTTTGTACAGGGAAATACTAAGGGTTAGAGCTACTGATGAAGGCTTGACACCCCTATACCGCTTTGCTAAGATTGCAATAATATATTTTCAGAGAGCCTTGATTTGTCCATGTCGGACAGACAACAAGACTAATACAGACTAAACATTTGAAGGAGGATCATCTTGGTGTGGGAAGATAAATTCGGTAAGGAAGGCCTTACCTTTGACGATGTTTTGCTGGTACCTCGTAAATCGGAGGTTCTGCCTAAAGAAGTAAGCGTGGCGACCCGTTTAAGTGATAGCGTGAAGTTGAATATTCCTCTGATGAGTGCTGGTATGGATACTGTTACTGAGGCAGTGTTGGCAATCGCGATGGCTCGTGAGGGCGGTATCGGTATTATTCATAAAAATATGTCGATTGAACAGCAAGCAGAAGAGGTGGATCGGGTTAAACGCTCGGAGAGCGGTGTAATTACCAATCCATTTTCATTAAATCCAAACCATTTGGTGTCCGATGCTGAGGCGGTTATGGGGAAATATCGGATTTCCGGTGTACCTATTGTAAATGAAGAAAACAAGTTGGTTGGTATTATTACTAACCGCGATCTTCGCTTTATTCACGATTTTAATCTTAAAATTAGTGAAGTGATGACCAAAGAAGAACTGGTAACTGCACCTGTAGGCACGACTTTACAGGAAGCGGAAGTTATTTTGCAAAAGCATAAAATTGAAAAGCTTCCTCTGGTTGATGATGAGAATTATCTCAAAGGTCTGATAACCATTAAGGATATTGAGAAGGCTATTCAGTTTCCAAACGCAGCGAAAGATGCACAGGGGCGTCTTCTGGTCGGTGCGGCTGTCGGTATTTCCAAAGATACATTTGATCGGACTGAAGCACTTGTAAAAGCTGGCGTAGATGTGATTGTCGTGGATTCTGCTCACGGCCATCATATTAACATCATTGAGGCGGTTCGCAAGCTGCGTAGTGCTTACCCGGATCTGACCATTGTAGCGGGTAATGTAGCTACTGGTGATGGAACACGCGAATTGATTGAAGCAGGGGCTTCGGTTGTAAAAGTCGGTATTGGTCCAGGCTCTATTTGTACAACTCGCGTAATTGCAGGGATTGGTGTTCCACAAGTAACAGCTATTTATGATTGTGCAACTGTGGCACGGGAATATAATATTCCGATTATTGCAGACGGTGGTATTAAATACTCTGGTGAGATTACAAAGGCCATTGCGGCAGGAGCTTCAGCGGTAATGCTGGGAAGTCTTTTTGCGGGGACGGAAGAAAGTCCGGGTGAATCAGAAATTTACCAAGGACGTCGCTTTAAAGTATATCGTGGTATGGGTTCAATGGCTGCGATGAAGCAGGGTAGTAAAGATCGGTATTTCCAGGATGACGACAAAAAGCTGGTACCGGAAGGCATCGAAGGACGTGTTGCTTATAAAGGGCCACTATCTGACACTGTTCATCAGCTATTGGGTGGTCTTCGTTCCGGTATGGGATATTGCGGTACAGCTAATATTGAGGAGCTTCGTAACGATACAAGCTTTATCCGTATTACTGGCGCAGGTCTACGTGAAAGTCATCCGCATGATGTGCAAATTACGAAAGAAGCACCAAACTACTCTTTATAAAGTTCGGCTTTGATAGACTTGACGACAGGCAGAGCGCATTTCGCTCTGCCTGTCTTTTTTTAGAGATACCCCTGTGATAGAATAGACAAGTGTCCGCCATTTTACGGAGTTATTGATAAGGCAAAGACACATCAAGACCCTTGAATGAGTCCATGCTGGATCTAAGATACAAGCAGAGAAATATACGAGATTTCCAGACGTTTGTCGATTTCGCTCCATGCTGGATCTAAGATACAAGCAGAGCATGCTCATGGTAGCCCGAATTTAGAAGATGAAATCCAATGAACGATAAGACACTAAACATTAATTACATTGCCTGATAGAGGCTATAACCACCGTCCCGTTATACATAGCGGATCGGGTTGAGGTATGAGAGGAGTTTGTATTCATTTGAAAGCGAACAATCAGAAACAAAATAGTAAACGCAGCATGATTAAGAAAAGCGTAACTGCTGTTATGGCGCTTAATATGATGTATATGTCGGCGTTGCCTGTTGTAGGCAATTTCGATCCGACCGTGGCTACTTTTGCCGCGGGAGCGACAACAGAGGCTACTAAAATCACGGGGACAGGCTCTGTTAACCCGCCTAGTCTGGCACTACGTTCAGCCATTCTGATTGAGCCTTCCACAGGGCAGGTGCTGCTGTCCATGAACCCGGATGAGCCGCTCCCGCCTGCCAGTATGACTAAAATGATGACTGAATACATCGTGGCTGAGCAGGTTAAGCAGGGTAAGCTCAAATGGACCGATAAGGTTACTGTCAATGAGAACGCTGCTAAGAGTATCGGATCGCGTATTTTTTTGGCTCAAGGTGATCAACATACGGTAGAAGAGCTTTATATTGCCATGGCGGTAGGTTCTGCTAATGATGCAACAGTAGCCCTTGCCGAACGTGTATCTGGAACGGAGCAGGACTTTGTTAAATTAATGAATGAGACAGCCCAAAAAATGGGCATGAAAAATACGTATTTTATCAATTCAACAGGTTTGGATCGCAAGGATATGCCGAAAGCCTATCAGCCGAACACAGATCGGGAAACTGTAATGACGGCGAGAGATGCAGCAATACTAGCGAGCAACATTATTAAGGACCATCCGGATTACAAACGTTTTACAACGATTCAATCCTATAAATTCCGCCCGACGGACAAGGCGCCCATTGTCAATTACAACTGGATGCTGGAAGCAAACAAAAATATTACCAACTTTAGAAAGTTCGCTTATCCGGGTCTGGATGGAATGAAGACTGGTCATACGACCAACGCGGGTAACTGCTTTACCGGAACAGCCGAACGCAACGGAATGCGGCTTATTAGTGTAGTTATGGGAGCAGACTCTGAACCCCATCGTTTTACAGAGACAGCCAAAGTACTGAACTATGGTTTTGATAATTTTGAAGTGAAACAGGTTGTAGCACCAAAGACAGTAGTGAAGGGTATAGAGAATGTGCCTGTCACCAAAGGTAAAGAAACAGAAGTGCCTGTAGTGACCAAGGATGCAGTAAGTTTCATCGTACCTAAGGGCGCGAGCAATCCTAAGGTAACCTTCACAACGAAAATAACGCCAGCAAGCTCTCTTGTGGCACCGTTGAAGCAAGGGGCAAAAGTCGGAACAATCACGTATACGTATAAAACGGATGGCTCGGATAAAGGCCAGATGAAAACTGTAGATTTGGTAACGGCGACGGCGGTAGAAGAGGGCGGCTGGTTCCGGATGTTGTTCCGGGCAATCGGCGACTTCTTCGGTAATTTGTTCCAGAGCATTAAAAACCTTTTCTAATTTGCTGGAGAAAAAACGATGTGCCTGGTTCCTCATTACCTATTTTTCAGTTAGAAATGATTGTGTATTTGGCGTTTGTGCGGTAAAATATTAAGTTAGAATCTAAACGTAACCCTTACAGGAGGCAACGACATGGAAACGGGAACTTCGCGTGTTAAAAGAGGTATGGCAGAGATGCAAAAAGGCGGCGTGATTATGGATGTCATGAACGCTGAACAAGCTAAAATTGCAGAGGCAGCAGGCGCTACAGCGGTAATGGCTCTTGAACGGGTGCCTTCTGATATTCGTGCAGCTGGTGGGGTTGCCCGCATGGCGGACCCGACGATTGTGGAAGAAGTTATGAAGGTTGTTTCTATTCCTGTTATGGCTAAGGCACGTATCGGTCATTTTGTGGAGGCAAAGGTGCTGGAATCTCTCGGTGTCGACTATCTCGATGAGAGTGAAGTACTGACACCTGCGGATGAAGTTTTCCATATCGATAAGCGGGAGTTCACTGTTCCATTTGTTTGTGGAGCTAAGGATCTGGGAGAAGCACTGCGTCGTATCGGCGAAGGCGCATCTATGATTCGTACAAAGGGTGAGCCTGGAACAGGGAATATTGTTGAAGCTGTTCGACATATGCGTTTTATCAACGGACAAATTCGGAAGGTGCAAAACCTGTCGAAGGACGAGCTGTATGCAGAAGCGAAAAACCTCGGCGTTGCTTACGAATTGCTGCTGGAAGTGCATGAGCACGGTAAGCTGCCAGTGGTTAACTTTGCAGCGGGTGGCGTAGCAACGCCTGCTGATGCCGCATTGATGATGCATTTGGGTGCAGATGGTGTCTTCGTGGGTTCGGGAATTTTCAAATCGGACAGCCCTGAGAAATTCGCGAGAGCAATCGTGGAAGCAACCACTCATTATACGGACTATAAGCTGATTGCAGAAGTATCGAAGAATTTGGGTACTCCTATGAAGGGCATTGAAATTTCCAAGCTGGCACCGCATGAACGCATGCAGGATCGTGGCTGGTAAGGAAAGAAGGGACCAGCATGAAAATAGGAGTATTGTCGCTGCAAGGTGCTGTGGCTGAGCATATACGTAGTATTGAATGTGCAGGTGCTGAAGGTGTGACGGTGAAAAAGATCGAACAGCTCAATGAGCTGTCCGGTCTTATCATTCCTGGCGGTGAAAGCACAACCATCGGCAAGCTAATGCGCAAGTATGAATTTATAGATGCTATACGTCAGTTTTCCGATCAAGGTAAGCCTATATTCGGTACCTGTGCGGGATTGATCGTGCTGGCCAAAAAAATTCAAGGGCAGGAAGAAGCACACTTGGGACTGATGGATATTACAGTATCGCGTAATGCCTTTGGTCGCCAACGAGAAAGCTTTGAAACAGACTTGAATATTAAAGGGATTGAGCAGCCGGTTCGTGCTGTGTTTATACGCGCGCCGTTAATCATGTCTGTTGGAACAGGAGTAGACGTGCTGTCTGAGTACAACGGTGAGATCGTAGCGGCCCGTCAGGGGCATTTGCTGGCTTCATCCTTTCATCCGGAATTAACAGACGATTACCGATTACATCAGTATTTCGTGGATATGGTCCGCGAATAGCGCGGCAAGTCAGGTTTGTAGTGTAGGAGGGATTACCTGTGTTAGATATAAAGATTTTGCGTAATGAGCTTGGTCGGGTTGAAAAGGCTTTACAGAACAGGGGCAAATCGCTGGATCTGATTAATGGTTTTACAGATTTGGATGTAAGCCGTCGTGAGCTGCTTCAGGAAAGTGAAGCGCTCAAAAATCGTCGGAATGTCGTATCCGGTGAAGTAGCCAAGTTAAAAAAGAACAAGGAAAATGCGGATGATCTTATTGCTGAAATGCGTCAGGTCTCCGATCGTATTAAAGAATTGGATGATCAAGTACGCGAGCTGGAGGTTCAGATCGACGAACTGGTGATGTCCATCCCGAATATCCCCAATGACACAGTGCCTGTAGGCGCCTCGGAAGAGGATAATGTAGAAATCCGTCGCTGGTCGGAGCCGCTTGAGTTTTCTTTTACGCCCAAAGCGCATTGGGAGCTGGCACAGAATCTGGATATTCTTGATTTCGAGGCCGCAGCTAAGGTGACGGGTTCCCGCTTTACGTTCTACAAAGGTTTGGGAGCGCGACTGGAGCGCGCATTGATTAACTTTATGATGGATTTGCACAGCAGTGAACATGGTTATGAAGAAATGCTTCCTCCATACATTGTTAATCGCGACAGTCTGTATGGAACAGGACAACTTCCAAAGTTTGAAGAGGATTTGTTCAAACTGCGTGATACCGAGTATTATCTCATTCCTACAGCTGAAGTTCCGGTAACGAACTATCACCGCGAAGAGATTATGAACGCAGAGCAGCTTCCAAAATATTATGTGGCATATAGCTCTTGTTTCCGCTCAGAGGCAGGATCGGCAGGACGGGATACGCGTGGTTTGATTCGCCAGCATCAGTTCAATAAGGTAGAGATGCTCAAGCTGGTTCACCCGGACACCTCTTACGAGGAACTGGAGAAAATGACGAATGATGCTGAGCGTGTTCTACAGCTGCTTGGTCTTCCATATCGCGTGCTGGCACTTTGCACTGGGGATATGGGCTTTACGTCTGCCAAAACGTACGACTTGGAAGTGTGGTTGCCTGAGAGCGGCATGTACCGCGAAATTTCTTCATGCTCTAACACGGAAGACTTCCAGGCGCGTCGTGCGAACATCCGGTTTCGTCCAGATTCGAAAGCGAAGCCTGAATTTGTACATACGCTGAACGGTTCAGGATTGGCTGTAGGGCGCACGGTGGCTGCTATTTTGGAAAATTATCAGCAGGAAGACGGAAGCATTGTGATCCCTGAAGTGCTGCGTCCATACATGCGTGGTGTCGAGGTAATTACCCCCAAACAGTAGGTATTGCATTTGTAGAAATTCTGTGGTAAAATAATTTTGTTGCGCCTGAGTTAATTTTAAAAGGAAGCAACTTGATCCATTTACCACCTGGAGAGGTACCGAAGCGGTCATAACGGGGCGGTCTTGAAAACCGTTAGAGTGCAAGCTCACATGGGTTCGAATCCCATCCTCTCCGCCATATTTTAAAATAACCAAGCCATTTGAATACGATAGCTGGTACATTAGCCTTTAGGCGCTATGAATCAGGAATCGTGGTGAATGGCTTTTTTGTTGTATAAAAAGCCTGCTTTTTTCACACGTTATCAGATGTGGAGGTGCTGGCATGAATCGAGAAATGACAGTAGATCAGCAGAAACTGGTAGAAGCTTGGCAGGAACAGCTGCCGATTCTTTTGAATTCAGGAGATAAAGCACAGGTGCAGGCAGATGAAGCAGACAGCCGGACTATACGAATCCACATTGAGGTAGAAGGCCGACAAATGTACTCCTTCGACTTTGCATGCACCTATGTAGATTCCCGAGAAGTGCAGGTTAACTTGGTCGATGTAGAACGAGATGGGAAGACTGTGGATGAGCGCACAGATATCATCCAACAGCTGGTGTCTGATTACACTCGGCATATTCACCAATGTGCTCAGACGTTACAGTCATTGACGCATTCATAATCATGAAGGAATAAGGGGGAGAAGGTACATGACGAAAGCCAAAAACGGTTTGGATAAGAACCTGTCCAACATTGTAGATGATTTGGAGCAGCGTCCAGTGAATAGTCATCAGGCACAGCAAGTGCAGCAGGATCGTAATGACCGCCGTCATCAGGATTCACTAAATCACGATAAAACGGAAGACCTGCACCATCTATAGTCCTATTTTAAATGGTAATAAACGGATTTTCTAATGTGTCAGAGTATAGACTGAGAACGGAGGATGCATAAATGAGCAAGCCTAAAGCTATTCCTGTTCCCGAAGCACAGGATTCTGGTGGAGGAAACGAAAGACGTGAGCGTAATCATCAACAAGAGCCATTGTCTGGTTCTAAAAAGGTGAAACAACGAAATCACGTCGATCACCACAACAGAGAAGGGTCTTAAGCAGTTAGACTTTTTTCCTAAAAATATATTGCATGATAAGTACACCCTGGTTAGAGAGCCAGGGTGTCTTTGTGCTTATTGCAAGAAAATTTTCCAATAAGTGTTCCGTTGTCTGTGAAAATGCGGTAAAATAGGGGGTGTGTATTTTTTGGTTAGTATTATAAAAGGGGTTAATTACGAGAGGAGAGAATCTACACAATGAGTAAAAAGTTATCCGTCTTGGTACTCACTATGGTGTTGCTTTTGATGGTAGCCCTGGTAGGTTGTAGCAAGAAGTTAGAGCCGAAGGAAGCTGTTACGACCGGTACTGCAAATGCAATGAAGTTGAACTCTTATGAATCCAAAAGTCAATTTACCGTTAAGGATCTGACAATTTCATCCGCTACTCTACCAAGTCAACAAAGTGCAATGATAACCAGTATGCTGAAAAATGCAGACATTACGCTGGATGGTGTGTATCAAAAAGAACCTTTGCAATCTGAAATGACGCTGGGCATTCATTTGAAAGGTGATCTTTCCACCAGCTTCACGATCCCAATGGTTATGACCAAAGATAAATTGTATGTTAAAATTCCGAATATTCCATTCTACCCGCTTCCACAGGATGTAGTGGGTAAATTCCTGATTATTGATCCACAAGAACTGGCTAAGAAATCCGGACAAGAATTTAACCCTGCGACGATGGATCAGGAAAAATCGCAAAAATTTGCGAACGAAGTGATCGCAGCGATTATGGGCGAGTATGACCAAGCTACGTATTTCTTTGATATTGATCCTAAGGATGCTAAATTGCCACAAGGCGTTGAAGCTAAACAAGTGGTTCAATTCAAAATTACGAACGACAATGTGAAGCAAGCTGTCGATACATTTGTTACTAAAGCGATTCCTAAAGTTTTTGATATTATGTCAAAAGACGAGTACACCAGCTTGTTCCAATTGAAGAAAGAAGATCTTACCGCAGCAAAACTTGCAGTAGAAACAAACACCAGCGATTTCAAGAAAAAGCTGGATGAGTTAAAAAATTATTTGACGGTGAAACAATTTGACATTAACACGGCTTTGAACAAGGATAACATTCCTGTGTATCAAGACCTGAATGCTAATGTGGAGATGAATGATCCGGCTACAAAAGACAATGTGAAATTGTCTGTAACAGGCTACACGCAATATAGCAAAATCAATGAAAAAGCAACATTTAAAGTGGGTATTCCAACAAGCGACCAAGTGTTGACTATAGAACAACTGCAACAAAAAATGCAAACTGTCGCTCCTTAAGTATAGAATGCAGTCTTGCAAGGCAGCATTCATCATGTGATGTAAGAAACCGCTCGGCTTAACGCCGGGCGGTTTTTTGTCTACTGCTATATTAGCCCCTGTACAGTCATTTAGGTCTGCCACACGTCATCCTCAGCTAGAAGTGCGAACATCTGGTGATCCTGCCAAGTGCCCTGAATTTGTACCAGCTTGCGGGCAATACCTTCCGGCTGGAAGCCGCATTTTTCCAATACGCGCTGTGAGCGAACATTATGCAAGAGAGTACCCGCCTGAAGACGGTGCAGGGAGAGCGCACGGAAGGCATATTGTATGATCAGCTTCAGGGCAGCGGTCATATGACCGCTGCCCTGAAGCTGATCTATCATGTAGCCGATATCGGCAAATTGTCCAGCTCCACGTACCAGATTGGAAATGGAGATATATCCGATGAGCCGCTCTTCCTTTAAGAGAAAGATACCGAACATGTACCCTCGATCCTCTTCGGTTTGAAGCAGCTTTTGCCGGATGTAGTCCTGCTGCTTCTCTAATGTGAAAAATGAGTCCTCGTAAAGCGGCTCGTACGGCGCACATGACTCCCTGTTTCGCATTCTAAGGGCGAGAAGGGATTCACTGTCCTTCAAGCCTATTAGCCGTAAAAAGATACCTTGAGGCGTGTTATACAAGCTCATGGGCATAGCTGATCTCCTTCCAAAGGAATTCGCAATCAGATGTAAAACGACTGATCGCGGTTGGTAAGTGCTTCGGATTTCATCCTTAGGATGAAGGAGGAGGAGAAGACAACTTCGCAGCCGCTCTCTTTTGTCGGAGATTTCGGAAGAAATTCGTCAGCAATGAGGCGCATTCCTCTTGGAGGACACCACTGGTCACCTCTGTGCAATGATTGAACCGAGGCTCCTGTAATAAATTCATCAGTGTGCCTGCGCAGCCAGCCTTGGGATCTGTAGTGCCATATATCAAGTGAGGAATCCTTGACTGCACAATGGCTCCGGCACACATTGGACACGGCTCCAAAGTGACATACAGTCTGCAATCCAGCAGACGCCAAGCACCCAGATGTTCACTAGCCTGACGAATAGCAATAATCTCTGCATGTGCTGTCGGATCAGCGTCAGTCTCACGCAAATTATAGCCACGGCCTATGATTTCGTTATCTTTTACGATGACAGCTCCAATGGGTACCTCACCCAACGCTTCTGCCTTGTACGCTTCCTGAATGGCTTCTTTCATCCAATAGGCGTGATCCATAATGGTCACTGGGAAAATGCTCCTCTCAAACGCGGAATTATCCAACGAACAAATATTCCGTTGTTAACATGATGTGAATAAAATTGTGGATAACACCACACTTGTCCACAGACATATCCACAGTTAATAATAAAACCTGTGTATTTGTGGATTACTTGTGGATGATTATCTGATTATATTGTAGGCAAACGCCCCTGTGTTGACAATACTATACACTTGGTATGTATTTATGTATATCCGGGAAATGTAAATGCTGGTATCACGGGCGTTATTACGGTATCATTGAGTTAGCAATTGCCAGTAATCGCCAGCATACGGCAAGAGGTGAGAATTTAGTGTGTCGATAAAAATCAGAATAACGATTATTTTGTCGGGGTCAGTCCTGTTTATCCTTTTATTAAATATCGCACTTAATTATTACACGACCCACGAAAATCTAAGAAGTGACAGTGAAACTAAAATGGTTCTGACGGCTAAAATCATCGGAGGAGCCATCGAACAAACTCGGCATAGCTGGGAGGCGGTTGACAAACAGCTCGGATACAATCTGTGGCTTTCTGCCACGTTGGCTGCCAATCAACTAGATCCTGACATCCAAAAAATTCAGCAGAAACAGCTTCAACAGATGGCCACACTCCATAGGGATATTAACATTTCCTTGATGATTCGCGATGGGGAGGGGTATAGGGTTGTCAAATCCTCCAATCCCAAAGAATTAACGTCTTCCGATCCATTGAATGGGCATTGGAAAAATGCAGTCGACCAATTGTATGAGCATGGACAGGCTAGAATGGCGCAAGGACAGAACTTGGACCATTTTTGGACCGGATCGTTTGACTACACAGGTTTAGACGCCTCACATATTAATAAATGGGGATTTTATTATGACCAAAAACGTAACTACTTAATTCGAATTTCCTTTCAGGATACTTCAGTGCAAGATTTCGAATCCATCCTAAGCCCTGATGAGATCGTAAAGCAGACTCAGCAAGTGGATTATCGCATTATGGAGATTACAGGAATTAACCCTGCAACCTTTGGTGGTGCTACGATGGACAAGAACGGGAACGATTGGAAATACTACTATATGTACAATAAACCGATCCAATTCGGCACGTATCAACTCACTAGAGTGCAGGAGGATCGTTTGGCTGTGTCCAGAGCTATTCTCTCAGGGGAGAGTATTGTACAAGATTGTTATATTAAAGGCCAGCGGGTTCTCGTCAGTTACATACCTTTTTATCCAGCTAACCGTGAAGCCTATGTTATCCGTATTGTTATGAATTATGATACGATCACCTCTGTTATTTCTAAACAATTGATTAGTTTAATTGCCATTTCCATTGTCCTCTTGGAGGTTGTCATTATTGGCAGCTACGTGCTAGCCAGTCTGTTCATCCGTCCCATTCAGTCCATTCTGGAGAAGGTGAACGAGATGGCCGATGGACAATTTGATACACGGCTAGAGATTAAGGGTGGTCATGAGCTTGCACGGCTGGGTGAGCGGATCAACGCGATGGCCTACAACCTGGGTATGTATACACGGAGACTCGAACAGATGTATGAGGAGAATCGTTCTGTAAAGGAGCATCTGGAATCGATTATTAATCAGACAGCGGATGCGATTCTTGTGACCGATCAGGACGATCGTGTCGTTCGGGTTAATCATGCTTTTGAAGCTTTATACGGCTGGACCAAGAAGGAATTGGTTGGACGTAAGCTGGAATTTGTACCTCCACAGCAACAGGAGGAGTATGAATTGCAGAAAGAAAGCCTCCTTCAGGGTGAAAGCGTCGTGTCCATTGAGACCCTTAGAATGCGCAAGGATGGAAGTACAGTAGAGATTAGTATGAGCACGTCGCCCATTATGGATGAGGGAGGCGAAATTTTGGGATTTATCAGCGTTTCGCGTGATATTACAGGGCGCAACCGGATGGAGGAACTGCTGCGCAGATCTGAGAAACTGACGACAGTAGGACAACTGGCGGCAGGCGTGGCGCACGAGATTCGTAATCCGCTGACCACGCTGCGTGGTTTTCTCCAGCTGCAGCAGCAAAATCAAGTGCTAAATTTGAAGCACAACGATATTATGATGTCTGAACTGGATCGTATTAATTTGATCGTTGGCGAGTTTTTAATATTGGCGAAGCCACAGGCCGTACATTTTCAGAAAAAAGATGTTCGATATATTGTGAGTGATGTCATTTCGTTGCTTGATAGTCAGGCGCATCTGCTGGGTATTGTGTTTAACCTTCAGGTCACAGAGAAGCCTGCTCTTGTATACGCTGAAGAAAATCAGTTAAAACAGGTATTCATTAATTTACTTAAAAATAGTATGGAAGCTATGAGTAAAGGCGGTATGATCACGATTCGTTTGTTCTTGGAGGGAGAAAACGTTAAAATCTTCATACGGGATCAGGGGACAGGGATTCCCGCAGAAATGCTGTCCAAGCTGGGCGAGCCTTTTTTCACCAACAAAGAAACAGGTACAGGACTCGGACTTATGGTCAGTCAGCGTATTATACAGAGTCATAAAGGCACACTGGATATTGAAAGCACAGAGGGCGAGGGAACGACAGCCCTTGTACAGCTTCCGATTGCCAAGTCTGAGTAACGATACAGGACGCAGGAGGAAACGTGATAGTAGAAATGGAGGGTACACAGGTTGCGCATTAACAAGTTTATCAGCGAAACCGGCTTTTGCTCGCGTCGTGAGGCGGACAAGCTGGTAGAGAGCGGCCGCGTGACGATTAACGGTGAAGTTGCAGTGCTGGGCAGTCAAGCGGAGGAAGGCGATGATGTTCGCGTGAACGGCAAGCCACTGCGCGAGAAGTCCAATCATGTATATATTGCACTGAACAAGCCGGTGGGAATAACCAGCACAACAGAAAGTCATATTAGAGGCAATATTGTTGATTTTGTGGGGCACCCGCAGCGGATATTCCCAATCGGACGTCTGGATAAGGATTCAGAAGGTCTCATTTTACTTACCAATGATGGAGACATTGTGAATAGGATTTTACGGGCAGAGGGCAAGCATGAGAAGGAATATATCGTTACGGTGGATCGTCCCGTCACATTATCTTTTGTGCAGGGGATGTCCAGTGGTGTGAAAATACTCGGCCAGCGGACACTGCCCTGTGAGGTGACGCGTGTATCAGAGCATGTATTCCGTATTATTCTGACGGAAGGGAAAAATCGTCAAATTCGGCGGATGTGTGCGGCTTTCGGCTATGAAGTCCAAAAGCTGCAGCGCCTGCGGATTATGAATATTCGGTTGGGATCGCTCCAGAAAGGCGCCTGGCGTGACCTCACAGAGGCTGAAAAGCAGGAGCTTGGCCAGATGCTCGATTATACGCTTAGCTAAGCCAGAGGGGCTTCTCATGGCCTACAGATCATGATCGTCGTATAGGACAGGGCAGCTACAGGAATCGCTAAACCAAAAGGCACCAGCTGCATTTAAAATGCGGCGGTGCCTTTGCTCATATAACATATGCATGATCAACCTTCACTCGCACTTGAGGTAGGGCTAATAACTTGTGTACCGTTCTGATATTTGCGGAGAACGGAAATCTCAACACGGCGGTTTTTAGCGCGTCCTTGTCCATCTTGATTGCTGGCTATTGGACGATACTCGCCATAACCGATAGATACAAACTTGGTTGGATCAAGCTGCTGATTGAGCAGCAATATCCGCAAGAAATTGAGTGAGCGCTTGGCGCTCAAGTCAAAGTTGGACGGAAACTGGCTGTTGGAGATGGGCACATTATCTGTATGACCCGATACGATAACATCATAGCCAGGAAATTGCTGCAGCATGCCGGAAATGGACTTAGCCAGCTTTCTCGCCTCCGGCTTTACTTCGGCCTGTCCTGATGCAAACAAAGCATTATCGCTAATTGTGATCATCAGCTGAGATTGGTTCAGTTTGGTATTCAGCAGAGTAGTCAGGCCGTTATTTTGAATGTATTGATCCATTTGCTTTTTAAGCTTTTTCAAATCTTCTTCTTCCCGCTGGGCAAGCTGTTTTTGCAATTCAGAAGTAGAAGTAGCTTTAGATTTTACGGGTTGGGTTACCTGTTCTTTATTTTTCCCCATATCCATCGATTGTGACGACGGGTTAGCAGCCGATTGATCCAGTATGCCGGTACCACCGTTAAAGGCTGCAGTCAAGGATTGAGCCATCGTTTCGAATTTTTTGGCATCAAGCGAGCTCATACCGAATAAGACGATGAATAATGCGAGCAGAAGGGTCATCAAGTCGGAATATGGCAACAGCCAGCTTTCGTCTGCATGTTCTTCATGCGGTTCATGTCTTTTTTTACTCACTGGAGTCGCCATCCTTCTGGGCCATACTAGCGCGTTCGGTAGGAGTTAAGAAGATCGCCAGCTTTTGGCTTATGGCAATAGTCGAGATGCCCGATTGAATCGAAAGCAAGCCTTCGACCATCATCAGCTTCAATTCAACCTCTTTTTTGGAAAGTCGTTTCAGTTTATTTGACATCGGATGCCAAAGGACATAACCGGTAAAAATACCAAGCAACGTTGCAATAAAGGCTGCAGCGATGGCGTGAGACAGTTTTTCCATGTTACTAAGGTCGGCCAAGGCCGCAATCAGACCTACGACCGCACCGAGTACCCCCAGAGTAGGAGCGTACATCCCGGCTTGGGAGAAAATCAGCGCGCCGGCGCGATGTCTGTCTTCGGTAGCGTTAATGTCTTCCATTAGCACATCGCGTACGAATTCCTGATCATTACCATCAATGATCATACGCATACCTGTACGCATAAAGGGATCGTCGATCTCTTCGACCTTGGATTCCAGCGCGAGCAGACCTTCACGACGGGTAATCGATGCCCAATCGGTAAACGTGCTGATGAGCTCCTTGCGATCCAGCAGTTTCTGCTGGGTGAAAATAATTTTAAACAGCTTAGGTACCCGTTTAAGTTCTTCCATCGGAAAAGCCATGAATATACTCGCTGACGTTCCGACAAAAATAATCATGTAAGCAGCGGGATTGTTGACCAAGTTGACGACTGGCGCGCCCTTTAGGATCATCCCGACGACCAGTGACACAATCCCGAGCACAAGTCCAATAATGGTTGAAATTTGCATGATACACCTCATCCATGAGAATAGATTTTGAATCCTTTCATGCCGCCGGGGTCGTCCATGCCCCAAGCGCGTCATTACAAGACGGATTATAGTATTTATCGACAAAACTCTCTTTTTTGTTAAGTGTGAATTTCCGGTATAATAAGGTGACTATGTAATGAATGGCGGAAGAATTGGAGGAAAAGGCATGGGAGTGAAGCATGGGCGGGAGTATGAACAAATTTTGAACGAATTGACAGAGGCTGTAGGCCGCATTCCAGACAGCTATGAATTTTTCGAAATGGAAGCAGAGGACTGGGACAGGCTGGACCCGGTGGGACGTCAGGAGGTCAACGAGGCGTTGGCGGAGGATCTGTTTTATGCACTGGGCACAGAGCCTGTAATTACTGTAGGCAGCGGCGTTGTGATCTATGAGTCAGAGCAGCATCGGATTTATGTTCTCATTGGAGAAGAGGAGCTAACGTCGGTCCCTTTAATTTGAGGGCCGTCTTATGGATTTATCAGCGGGGCCGTGGTAATATGTACACCACTATATCGTAGTTTTAGCCGTACAAGCGGCTGAAAGGCTTCCGTATAAATGGAGAGGAGTCGTAACATGCCTTTTACACAAGAAGAGATTGAAGCACATCTGAAGAAACTGGAGGGCTGGGAGCTGGAGGAAGGACGTTGGATCGTTCGAAAATATAATTTTTCCAGTTTTATGAAAGGGATTGCATTTGTAGATGAAGTTGCCGCTATATCTGAGGCATTCAATCATCATCCTTTTATTACGATTGATTACAAGACCGTGACTTTACGTTTGACCTCATGGGATGATGGCGGTATTATGGCCGTGGATATTAAGGAAGCCCAACAATATAATGAAGCTTTTGAGAAAATGCGCAGCAGTCATTAAGTGTGTAATGATCTGCTGTATGATGATAAAGGCGCCTTCGCTATACAACAGAGAGTTGTATGCCGAAGGCGCTTTTATCATAGAACCCGGCTCTGGTGGTCGGGATGATATACCATACAATGAAACGGCTTTTTGCCATCGGGAGTCTGTCGTTCATAGGTATCTGTAATCTTAAACCCGGCTGCCTTATAGGCCCGGATGGCGCGCCCATTCCAGGTGAGCACCTCCAGATCAATTTCGTTCTGCGGATTGCGCCGTCTGGCTTCCTCAGCAATCGCTCGGACAAAATCGGAGCCTCTGCCTTGTCCGCATCTGTCGGGATGCATTCCAAGACCCAGCCGGGTTACACCAACCATCGGGAAATATTGCGCAAATCCCGTCAGCTTGCTCTCCTCATCCAGTACGGCAACATATTGCTCTTGCCGAAGTGTGGGATTTCCAAATTCGACTTCCAGCGCCTTCATTTGTTCCCAGGGTAGCCAGCCGTAGATATTGTAGGGTGGATCATAGCGCCATTCACAGATCGCAGCCGCCTGATGCTCGTCCATCGGTACGACCCGGAAGTTTGATATTGAGGCAGGCATATATTAGACATCCTCCTTTTACAGGTGCTTAAATTATTAACAACAGATTGTAGACAAGCTACAAAGGAATGGCAAGCGTGTTTATTTTTTCTCCAAGTCGGGTATACATTCAGTAAGAAGGTATTGCTGTTCATATGCTTCCCCTCATGACGGTAAAACCGACGATGTTCGCCAAAATTGAAACCTTTTGAGGTGTCATTTCGTCAGTAATAATACCATTTGCTGATGTTGGGGACATAAAAAACCGCAATTCGATTCCGGCCAGAATCAAATTGCGGCTAAGGTTAGCTTGCTGTGCGTCAGTTATTCTACGTTATCGTCATCAGGAATTTCAGAAGCTACGGCGTGGTAATCGTCTGTGCTCATAATTCTTTTTGCACCGACAAAACGGTTAGCGTAATAATTTTCGTTCAGTGAGCTAACTACTACACCACGTGAAGACGAGGAGTGGGCAAATTTCCCTTCACCTACGAAGATACCTACATGGGAAATGCCTCTCCCTGTGGTGTTAAAGAACACCAGATCCCCAGGTCTCATTTCATCGGGGGATACGGAAGATCCCATTTTGAATTGTGATCCAGATTGATGCGGCAATTTAATTCCCAGTTTGTTAAATACATACATTGTGAAGCCGGAGCAATCGAACCCTTCGAGTGTAGTGCCTCCGCTTCTGTAGCTTGTTCCTTTGGCATCCTGGATGATCTGGTCCATCTTAGAGTCTGCGTATGCACTGCCTCCGCCGAATGTAAAAGATGTAAAGGCAATGGCAAGACCCATAGCTGCGATCGTTAGCTTCTTCTTCAAAAAAAATATACCCCTTCCAATGCCTGCGAGGTTAGCTTAAGGATTCGGTAGAAGGTTCCCCTATGACCACTCTGTTGCGAGATCAATTCACCCAAACTGGTTCCCCCGCTTCCTAGGTGCCAGGAATTAGGCTTAACTTATGATGTGCACCTTGGAGAGCAGTATTCACGATAACGAGCTTTTGAGATAAAAGTTACAATAAAGATTACAAAGTTGTTACTATCAGTTCACTGCGATTATTGTAACAAAGTCGGCTGGTTTTGGCAAATGTTTCATCACAAAAAGCTACAAAAAAATCTGCTCCTGATACCTCAGGAACAGATTTTGTTAAAAGTATTCAGTTAGGTGCCGTTTGCACAGGGATAAGAAGTAGTTTGTCAACAGAGCTCAGCCTCTGCCGGAAATATCGGAATGCCACAGCCGGTATTGCGAGCTGATGTGCCACAGCCTGACCAGACTGGTAACAAAATGATACGATTGCTGGAGAATAAGTGCCAGTATCCCCGTCCAAATCAGCGCCACGGTGCCGAATAGAGCGAAGACAAGCAGCACACCAGCGCCCAGCAGAAGTGATATGCCAACAGCCGGGAGGATCTGGCGAAAAAAGGTAAGCAGGGACGAGAGTATAGCGTGACCCCCGACGGTGCCCAGCTGCATGTACAGGATGCACTGCCGGATGAACCAGCCGTAGGCAATCCATCCGATGGCGTAGGGCAGCATCTGCAACAGGTAAGAGGGAGATTGCAGTGCTCCTGCTACAATAGGATAGAGTCTCGGTACCAGCCAGAATGCGGGCAGAAGCAATAGTCCCAGCTCGATGATGTAATAAAGCAGCGATGATAAGCCATGGCGTTTCATCCCACGGAAGAAGGACAGGCTTTGCGGCTCGGTTGCATGGGTATGCAGACTTTGGTATATCCCGGCTCTAATGAAGGGAGTGATCAGCATACGCAGCACCGTCGCCCCCAGCAGTACCCACAAGTAGATATGCACTTCCCGGTTGTCCATCAGGGCAATCTGGCTCTCCATCCAGAACAAGGTCTGGCCCAACTCGTTGTGCCCCTGATCGGGATAACGCAGCAGCAGCGGGATAACGGCGGATTGCACCAGCCGGTAGAGGAATACTCCCCACAGCAGCCGATACAGAAACAGAATAATGACAATATAAAATTGTATGCGCACAAGCGCCCAGCCTTCCTTTATAACCGTCCGCATCTATAGACACCTCACCATGACAGACTTCCAAGCAGTGTCTCCAACAGCTTGGTTACACTTACGCTCCAACGAGTTTGTTGCTTTTCGTTCAGCTCGGCCTTCAGGTTATTGTTGATATGCTTGTTCTCCAGCGCAATAGTATAGAGCGGGTCAATGGTTACATATGAAACGGGAGAGGAGCTTTTGAGCCGATAAGTTGTGCTTTTACCCGCGCCGTCCCAGGCCTTGAATATCGTTGTCCCATCCTTGAAGGTAAACTGAATAGGGATCTTGGGATAGTCCGCACCTTTTTTGCTCAGTGTTACGACCGCTTCATATCCTTTCTTTAGCTTGTGGTTCGTGATGCGGTCCACCGAAAAGTCCGCCATTTGACCGTCATATACATATTGTTCAAAATAGTGGCTCCATGAGCGCCCGGTGACTCTCTCAACGATATGTTGAAAATCCTGAGATGACGGATGTTTAAATCGGTACGTCTGAACGTAGGTGCGCATAATGCGATCCATTTTTTTTATTCCAACCTGGCGCTCAATGCCACGTAATACCAGCTTTCCTCGAGAATAGGCATTTTGCCCGTACGCAGCTGAGGAGCCATACTTCCATGATTCGCGATTAAGCGGCTGTGGAGACGCTATCTGGCCCGCTTGTAACGGCAAGTTGGGGGTGAGCCCATATTCCTGCTCCATGAGTCGTTCCTCTGCATAAGAGGTGAAGCCTTCATCCAGCCACGGCTCCTCAAACTCGTTATTAGCTACCATCCCATAGAAATATTGATGTCCAATTTCGTGAACTAATGTCCGCTCCAGGTTATAGCCGGGGTTCAGGTTATCCGCAGCGGCGGCTGTGATCAGTGTCGGATATTCCATACCGCCAGCGCCACTGCCTGTTTTGGGCGGAACCACGATGGACAGAGTGGAATATGGATAAGGCCCGTACCATTTGCTGTAATACGAAAGGGCGGCCTTGGCTGCGCTCATATAACGTCCCTTGAGTTCCTTGTGCGCCGGGTCGAGGTACAGCTTGATTTTTACACCAGGGACTTCCGTAGAAGAAAAGGGTTCTTCTACTGTTACAAAGTTGGGTGAAGCGGCCCAGGCAAAATCGTGCACGTCATCGGCATAGAATTGATATATTTTTTGTCCATTCTGTCGGACTGCTCCACGAGTGGGGAAACCAGTTGCGGCTACGATGTACGTTTCAGGGACTCGAATCCGTATGCTGTAAATTCCAAAATCGGCATAAAACTCGGAGTTACCATGATACTGATGGAGATTCCAGCCCTCCTCGGCCCGTCCGCGCTGCCCTGCAGTTTCGTAAACGCTGAGCTTGGGAAACCACTGTCCTGCCATCACAAAATCATCTGTCGCCCCCATTCGTGCGAAGATGGCAGGCAGCTTTACCTCAAACTTCATATATAGTGTGATTTCTTCGCCACCGCGTACCGGCTTGGGCAAACGTACCTTCATGAGCGAGCGGTCGTTTGCGTTGCCGTCATCCGGTTGTACGTATTGGGCGCGGTGAATAAGGGATAAGCCGTCTTCTGTCTTTAGCTCAGTCAGCGTCATAGAGCCGAAGCCGTCCTTGGGCATGGTGTCTCCGCGCAGCTTGCCCCCGGACTCCTTCATAAAGGTGGTTTCCATGGAAGAAAAGGCATTTGGGTATAGATGAAGATACAGATCGTTTACGGTCTTCTTCCCCGGATGCTTCCAGGTAAGCGTCTCTGTACCTCGCAACACCTGTCCTTCTTCCAAAGACACATCAATGTGATACTCTACCACCCTTTTGCTGAGGATTTCTGAAGCAGGCTGTGGAGGATTCTTGGGCAGATCGGGCAGGATGTTTGCCTCTAGAGGCTTGCCCATATCCGGTGCAAGCGCAGACTCAGACTGGGAGCCGTATGATGGTTGGCCTATGGGTGACGGATCGGATTGCAATTGCGGTTCCGGCTGCCAGGCAAACCATAACGTCCCTGCGAGGAGACCAAGGGCTAGTGTGGACAATAAAACGATTTTGGGGCGTGCTGGGGTCATACAATGGATACCTCCCGTTGACAAGCATCTACAGCATGTATATGTTTGCTTTCGGGAGATTATTATTTAAAATATTTGTAGTGTAGAATAGAGTGTGAAGACGGAAAATGGAGGCCTAATGACGCATGAGTGAAAATCAGCTGGACGGGAAAAAACAGATTGCACTGAACATTGTCAGTGGCAAGAGTAAACATAAGGGATTCGGTGCAGGCTCAATTGATCTGAACAGCATGTCCCCGGTCATCATTGACCGGGGAGAAGCGAAAATTGATATTGGTGCCATGCATGCCAAAAGTAAAGTGGAGCGTGGGATCAAGTTCTCTACGAATAAAGAGGACGTACCGAACGGACGCCAGGTATGGCTGGTATGGGTAGCCGTGGACCGCACGCCCGAAGGACGTATGTATGGCGGCGCGACAGCTTGCGAGATGCTGATTGACGACGAGGCCAAACGCGGTTGGAAGATTCTCGCCGATCACGTCAACCGTATGGACTACGCGCTCAAGCGTCGTTTCATGCTGGAGGATCTCGGCAGCGAGGATAAAGCAGCACTCAAAAGCCTGCTGATTTCCCATAACGAGGAATGGTGGGACGCTTCGCCTGAGGAATTGAAGCAGGCGCTGGAAGGGTAAGAAAAGCGTTAACACTGTAAAAGTATTGTAAAAAGCAGCCGCTTCTGTCGGCTGCTTTTTTTAATGCAATAAGTGATAGCTTTCATCCTACCCGTAGGATCGGGATGATGGCTTAGAAGAATATATTATGACTGACTTGACACTAACCTTTGTGTAAGTACCTGTATTAAAAGTGCATACTTACATATTTGTAGTGCGCACTTTATAATCAGAAAATATTAATACTTAAGGAGGAAAAGTCTTTGAAAACTCTTGTTATCGTAACACACCCAAGCATAGAAACCTCTGTCATAAATAAGCGATGGGTAGAAGAACTCAAGAAATATCCAGAAAAGTATACTGTACACGAATTGCATAAAGTTTACCCTGACGGGAACATTGATGCGGAAAAAGAGCAGCACTTCATTGAATCACATAGTAATCTTATTTTACAGTTCCCTGTTTATTGGTTTAATAGTCCGCCTCTCCTTAAAAAATGGCTTGACGATGTTTTTGCTTATGGCTGGGCTTATGGTTCAAATGGAGGAGACAAATTAAAGAATCGTAAAGTTGCTTTAGCTGTATCTGCCGGAATTAAAAAAGAAGATTATAGTGAAGAGGGAAGATATCGCTATACACTTGAGCACTTATTATCTCCTTTTGAAACAACCTTCCTATATTGCAATGCAGATTATCGTTCGTTCTTTGCGTTTTATGGTGCAGAAAATGAGACCGGCGAAAATGACCCTGATGCTTTCGAAAGCGAATTGGAAAAAAACGCACGAGATTATTTGAAATTTATTGACAACCTGTAAAAATAGCTTTATTAAAAACTATAAGGGGTCGCTATGTTTGTTTCATGAATTAAACCAGGATAGAAGATAGAAGCAATTTGATAGAGAAGCAGGGGTGTTTCTGGGAGGAATCCAGGAGCACCCTTTTTTCATGAGCCGGTTTAAACCTGAAGGCTGGTTTTAACCAGCCTGGGTACTGTAGCAAGCAGGCTGGCTTCCCAATCGGTGAGCAGAAAAGTAGACCAGGGAAAGAGCGGGAAGCTGGCTTATGCTACTGGCCCTAAGGCGGCATCATGCTTATGGGATCAAAACCATATATCTAAAGAAGAGTGACGTATGGGGTTTGGTTAGAAATGGATTGCTTGGACTAGAAAAATTTGATGAGTAAAATAATGACCGCAAAAATACCAACTACAATAAGCAAGTTTACTGCATTACATAAAAAACTGAATCTTCCTGATAAGTATTCCTGCTCTTGCTCTTCATGTTTTCTTTTATGTGCTTCAGGGTCGTACTGATTAGGTGGATTTCGAAAATCCATAATCAATCACCTCTTTTGTATTAAATGTTTATTATAATCTCTTAAATAAAAAAATAAATAAAAGATATTTTAATTTCTGCACATATATAAATAAATATAATTTACGTTTTGCATTAAATATAATTTAGTTTTTGTTTGAATTAATTAAAACGATGTGTTACTATATTAATGAATAAGGAGGTGAAACATGCATGGATATAAAAAATGTGCCTAACTGGATATTATCCTTGGAAAACGAGGACTTAGAATTCATGAAAAATTTAGTTCTCAATTCAGGCTCTTTGAAAGAAATCGCAAGAGTGTATGAAGTGTCATATCCAACAGTAAGGATTAAGCTTGATAGATTAATCGAGAAAATAAAAATCAATGACGCTATAGATAATGAGGATTTCATCAAATTCATCAAAAACTTAACGATTGATGATCGCATAAGTTTAGAAGATGCAAAACTGATCATTGAAAAATATAAACAAGAAAGGAAAGAATAATAATGGATGATTTATACAGAGTTTTGGTTATAGCCGGGATATTAGCAGTTCAATACTTTCTTTCAACCAGGAACAACGTTTATTGGGGGGCGGTTATACCAGTAGCCTATATTGTTTTTTCAATATGGATGTTTGCTACTAATCGTATCAATAGCACTCTTGGTTTTATCCTTTATCTACTATTAGGGTTGCTTTTCCTTATTGTAGAATGGAGTGCAGGAAGAAAGTCCCTTAACCAGAAGAGAAAAAAAGAATTGGATAAGATAAAAACTCACGACTTAAAATAGTTTATCCTGAATTTTGAAAGCTCGATTCTCTGAAAACATGAAAAGGGCTCCGAATCTTTGGTAGAGTGGTGTTTGTCGGAACAACAAAGAGAGGAGCACCTTTTAGGTGAAGTCTACAAGGTTCCGGAACAACATGAGCTGGAAATTGTATTACGGCCAAATATCTTTGCCGAGGGTATGTACATGATGCAAGATTATTATGGGGCAAGGCCAAATCAGATACAGAAGTGCGGCTGGCAGCATATTTAGAGGTAGATATCAGCGAAATACAAAGGCCTTAGCAATATGTGTAGCTCGATCAATTGTCTGAAGCTTATTCAAAGATGGGGGATTTGTCCAGACTCAAAGAGTTCGTCCGGATCCCCTTTGTTCAGGGAGCTTCGGACAGGAAAATCAACTGAATACATAAATGGATGTTACAGAGCGATGGAAATCGCTCTTTTTTACGTTTCTATGTACTCTACCAGGAGCGAAGTGATCAAACTTCATCATTCTATATGTTGCCGATGGATCATCTTCTTTTGAAAAGTCTATCGTATATCACCAAAGCGACGACAATAGTAAACACCTGCATTAAAAACTGTGGTAATATCCTGCTTTGAGTGACGAAAGAATACTAAAAAATTGGGGGTTGATGGATGTGAAAAACGTGCTAAAGGCTGTTACAAGTCTGTTTTTTGTCTTTTGCTTAATTGTTGGTTTCTCCGTACCTACCACTCATGCAAGTAGTGACAACACCAAAATTCCGGATGCATTCAATGCCGAATTAGAAAAGCAAAAGTTGAATGAGTTGCAAGCAAAATTTAGTCTGAATTCTACTGAAGGACGTAAAGAAGGACGCATCTATGTATATCCAGATAAACCTTTAGTTCTTACATTTGATGATGGCAGCACCATTACTTATACCTCAAAGGTTGAAACAGCCGCAGGAAATCGTGGCTGGTCTATGGAAAAGTCTTATTCATATATGTTTGGATATGCCAAAATTGAGGGCCGTGTAGAGCACACTACTGTGGTTATGCAAGCGTTGATGTAGGTTCGACAAAGGCAAAAGAAATTCATCATGATTTATATAATGGTGGACTTCGATTACAAGCATGCGGGACTATTACCTACGGCATGGCTGGAGTAACTAAACAACAGGCGTACGAGTTCATTTGGGAGAATGATTTAAGAAATAACAGGGGAACTCCTTACCTTGTTGGTTCATATTAATCTGTAAAGAAAATGAAGAAAGACGTTTCTGGTATATCCGGAAGCGTCTTTTTTCATTTCCTTTTTTCAAATCCATTGGTCTATGCTATGACGTGTAGGAGAGAGTCAGAACCAAATTGGTAAATCGTTTGATGACCAGTTGCTCCTTCAGCTGCTTATTCTAAAAAAGAAGTATTTCCCTGTTGTGGAGATACTTCTTTTGATTTAAACAAAACAGGAATGCCTATCGCCGTCCTCCCTCCAGAGCTGGCAAACCGTTTTTCTCTCCCCACTCACACATCATATTTAACAATGGGATGAGCGAAAGACCGCGTTCAGATAATGAATATTCAACTTTTGGAGGTATTTGGGGGAATTCCTTGCGTATGATAAGGCCATCTGCCTCTAGCTCTTTTAACATGATGCTTAGTGTTTTGAAGGAAATAGTACCGATACTTCGTTTCAGCTCGTTATGCCGCATAATCTTATTTTCAGAAAGCCAATATATAATGATCATTTTATATTTACCGCCTATTAAGGACAACGTATATCCAAAGCCAGTGTCTTTTAAGACCACGCCAGACGGAACACAGGTTTCGCGCATAAATTACACTCTCCTTTAGGTAAGTATACGATGCAAATATGCATACTCTACAATGGATCATTATGCAGTTTTAATGAAAGGGTGTAAAGTAAGATCGCTAGAAGCCGCTTGCCTTAGGCGTTATCTTAGCCGGGTTATTTTGCGACGATTAGACAGTTAATTGTAAAAATAGCGGTTGTTTGACTGATACCGTCTTGACATCTTGGAAAGGCATTCACTATAATTCAGATAGAAATCGGTTCCAATCCGGTTTTTATTTAATTCTTTGTGGAACCGGTTCCTAAAGCGTGTAGTTAAGTCCTATTCACTGTTTATGAATATATTCTGTAGATAAGGTGGCATCGTTATGTTTAAATGGTTCAAAAAGAAAGCGGCCCCTCGTATTGAAGAATTCGACATGGTAGCGCCAATTAAAGGACAAGTGGTTTCCCTTGAAGAGGTTCCAGATCCTGCGTTCTCTACAAAGGCTATGGGAGAAGGTATCGCTATTCATCCGTCTGAAGGCAGGGTTACGGCTCCTTTTACGGGGAAAGTCGTTCATGTGATGGAGAAAAGCAAGCACGCCCTGATCATTGAACATGAATCCGGTGTACAAATATTGATACATGTCGGGATTAATACAGTCTCCCTCAAAGGACAGGGATTTAACCCTCACGTCCAGGCAGGAGATAACGTTAAAGCGGGGCAATTATTGATGGAGTTTGATCTGGATGCTATTCAACAGAATGGATTGCCGGTAATTACTCCGGTAATTGTCCCAGACGGGCAAGAAATGATTAGTCATGTAGAAATATTAGAAGGTTCGTCTGTTTCTCCAGATGCGCCTGTATTGAGAGTCCATTTGAAGGCCTAGTAGAAAATGGAGAGCCGGATGCGCTGAGAGGCGCAAGTCCGGTTCGGGAAAGAGAGATAGGGAGATAGTGTTCGACTACGCCTTATCTCTTATTTCACGCTATGTGATTGGACAGGAACGCTTCTTTTCGTCCTTAGCATAATTGATGTGTTTGACCGTGTTGTGGTCGGCCAATATAAAGGAACCACATGTGAGGCTAAGCACGCGGTTCAGACGCTTTGTTACGCTTTACAGAGCCGTATACAATCAGGTGATACTATGCCTGTCATCCGTACCGATAACGGTCCACAATTTGTCAGTATCCTATTTGGTGACATGTGTGAGTGCCTGGATGTGATCCATGAACGAATTCCACCACGGACGCCGAATATGAATGCTTACATTGAGTCGTTCCACAGCCTCCTGGAGCGTGATTTGTTCCGTATAAGATCCTTTACGACGCTTGAGGAGGCCTATGAAGCACTCGAAGCCTATATGGACTTCTATAACAATCGCAAGATGCATGGCAGCTTAAAGTTAATGCCGCCGACCAAGTTCTCGGCATGGGTTCGTACATTAGAAGATTCATCCAAGTTCCATAAAGCGATGTAATCACTCGAAAAAACAAGTAATTGTGCCCTCGTGTTATTTTTGGTGGGCAGGACTCCAGTTTTAGGGGGTCTAGCCGGTCATGACGATTTTAATAGCAATTTTCCAGTCGTTTTTCTACTTTCCAAATCTAAATGGGCTTGTGCTGCTTGTTCCAATGGATATATCCCAGATATGTCCACCTTTATTTCGTTATTTGCAATCATTTGTAAAGCTTCTCGTGCTGCCTTTGCTACCTCATTAGGAGCATGTACAGCATAAGGGCCTAGTCCAAATCCTATGATAATATGGTTTTTCAACATTGAATCATTATTGGTTGGATATAAATATTCATCACCACTGGAATTGCCTATAAAAATTAATTTGCCTAGGGGTTTTAAAAGTTCCAAGCTTTGTTTACGTGTTTCCCCACCAACTGGGTCAATAATGATATCAATCCCTTGTCCTTCAGTGACACGTTTTGTCTCACTTACAAAGTCCTCTCTTATAAATAACTCATCATATCCTAAACTACTGGCTAAATTTACTTTATCTAAACTGCCTACAGTGCCTAGTACCTTTTTGGCACCAAGTTTTTTTGCGATTTGCCCAAGAAAACTACCTAATCCTCCAGTTGCAGAATGGATCAGGATTGTCTCGCCCTTTTGTAATTTACTCACATGTTGGATAGCCATATATGCAGTTGTTAGGTTAATAATAGAAGCAACGGATTTTTCTAGTCCTACGGAATCCCCGAATTGTTCAAGAGATATTGTTAAATGCGGTCTAACCCTTGCTTGTGTTGCATATCCACCAAGATCTAACATCGTCATGGATACCACTGGTTCACCAACTTTAAAACCTACGACTCCATCACCAATCGAACGTACAAAGCCAGATACTTCTATCCCTGGAATCATAGGAAAAGGAATCATGGGGTAATCGCCATTACGCATTAATACATCAACCAGCCCTACTCCTGCGTATGCAACATCAATAATCATTTCCCCTTTATCAGGCTGTAAATCGGGAAATTCTTTAACCTGCAATACTTCACTTCCACCTGACTTTTCAATATGAATAGCTTTCATTTTAATAACCTGCCTTCATCTCAGTTTTGTACTTAAACAATTTAAAGATAAATACTTCTTAATAAATTGCTGTAAAAACAATATACATGAATTGCAACAATGCGACTAATGCAATATAATAATGGCCTTAATGAAATTTAAGCATGAAGGGTTTTGAAACAAAAAGTAAATAAGGATGTGTTACATAAATGGATATTAAGGAACTCATGACTTTTTCCAGTATTGTAAAAGAAGGGACATTTATAAAATCTGCTGAAAAATTAAATTATTCTCAATCAGCAGTAACAAGACAAATACAAAAGCTGGAAAAGGAATTTGGCGTTCAATTATTTGAACGTGAATGGGGAGCGACATTAACACCCCAAGGTGAGATTCTTGCTAAGAACATAAACAATTTAATTTCACACTTGGATTATATAAAAGACGAAATGATTTCTTTAGGAGAAGAAGAAAGAGGCGTTATAAACGTTGGGATACATGAAAACTATTCTAATATCATTCCGAGAATATTTAAGGAATTCATACAGCTAAAGCCGAATATGGAGTGTAATTTTATTTCAACCTCAACGGAAGAGTTGTATAACAAATTAATTAAAAATACGATTGATTTTGCATTTTGCGGTAAAATTGAAAATAATTCCATTACATTTAATCCTATTTTAAGTGAAGAACTTTGTTTTATCGTCTCAGAAAATCATCCTTTAGCTGGTCAAAAAGTGACTATGGAGGAGTTGTTTGATTTTCGTTTTGTAACAGGAGGGATGAACTGTTTGACGTATCACTTGGTAAGAAATCAATTTAACAATAGCTACAAAAACAACATAATTCATGCTACAACTGCAATTTCTGTTATACCTAAAATGATAGAAAATACTGAATTCATAGGTGCTGTTTTTAAATCACTGCCTATAGGCGATAAGAATAAGTATTTAGAAGTAGAAATTAACAATCAATATGTTGAATTAGGCATATTATCTAATAAAAAATTAGAATATATGCCAAAAACAAAAAAACTATTTATTGAAATCATTAAAAACTGTATTTGTTAAGAGTCTCTGTGTTGACAACACCCAAAGAAGTAATATCGGCGCTGAAAGGTTTTGATGCCCTTTTACATATTTAATAACTTAATTGGGGCAAGTGGAGTAACAGAACATTCTTACGGGGCATATTACATTTCAGTTCCTCAATCAATTGATGATAATTTACTTCAACTACCAGAAATTATGAATGACTCGCTTGCGAATCCAGATTTAGAAGGGGTTGTATCAACCAGAAGAAGTGCTGAAACAGTTAGCGTGGCGCAATCGGCAATGAGGATTACCTGGGAACAGAGTGCAGTACACTCTCTAGTAGATCGAATTCTGAAATAACATACTTTTTACGCTATCCCTGTATATAGGGCTTTTCGATAGAACTGGCGAACACCTGAACCGGGGATGAAGAAGCCTGGATTATATCTGCTAAGCTGCCGATATGATCAAGATCCTGGTGTGTAATGAATATGGAGGTTAGGTTATGGATGTGTAATCCGGTACTCAGAATAGCCTCATGTAAAAGTGATAGTTGCCCGGGGTAAGCGGTGTCGACTAAAATCATCGTGCAGAGTGTTCATCATAAATTTTAAGTATGATTAGAATCGAAAGGGGCGACACAAGTTGAATGCAGATCGTTTTTTAGAATTGGAAGAAGCGCTGTTTCAAGCTTGGTCTTTGGAGTCCAGCTCTAAATGGACAGCGGATAATCCTGCGGCGGGACAATGCGGTGTTACAGCACTCGTCGTTCAGGACAGGTTTGGCGGCGATATTTTGAAGACATGGCTGGATAGTGGCTGGCATTATTACAATCGAATCGGAGAGGACATTATAGATTTTACAAGGTCGCAATTTTCAAGCCTTCCACAGTATCAACATGCGCACTCTAACGGAGAAGAAGCTTTTTCAGACACCAATGCAGAGCAGTATGCAGCTTTAAGCCGGCGGTTAAGGGAATTTTTGAACGAAAAGGAATGATGCCTTTATGATTATTGTCCATGCTTTGCCAAAGGCGGAATGGTGCAGTAGAAGGGGCAATGATGGGAAGCACCATCCGATTCCGCGGTTGGATTTTTATATCGCTAGAATTTAATGTAGCCAATGGCTTGGAATACTTAAAGAAGAAGGGATTTTGGTTTTACGATTGCCCTTGGCCGAATTTAATTGCGCTTGTGTCAGAAAAATACTTCCTTCGAGATTAGCTCCACTTAAATCAGCGTCTCTAAAATCCGCACCGATAAGGTCGGTCATTCTCATATCAGCTTCTCGGAGATCAGCGGCAATAAGTAAAACTCCTCTCAGATTAGTGCCTCTCAGATTAGCGCCTCTTAAATTAGCACCCATAAGATCTTTGCGCTTGATTTTTTTACCATATTTACTGTGTTCCATATTTTTATTAACTTTTTTACGTACGAGCTCACTTGTTTGTAGAAGCAAATCATTAACGAGTGCCCTATGGGTTGGTACATAAAGATCTAAAAGGAATGTCGGAGCTTGATCCGTAAGCTGTTCGGTTTTCGCCATAGCTTCTTGTAGGTCTGTATAGATGGGTTGAGCTTCTTCTAAGCCAAGGGCTTCATTTAAGTAATAAAGCATTTCGTGAAGCTGTTGCATTATGGGGAGTATATTGAACATTTCCTCAGCTATTGCCGGGTCGTCTCTCCAACTTTTCCCATTGTACGTAACTTGAGAAATTTTTTGCCCTGCCCCAAAGCAATCGTATACCGTGCATCCCCGCAAGCCGTTATTTCTTAGATTCTTATGAATACTACAACGATAATCCGCATTTAGGTTTTGACAAGGAGTTCCTCCATCCTTGTTAAAAGCAAAATCAGCAGATTTTGCATAAGGTAAAGCTACGCAGCATAAACCAAAGCATTTTTCACAATCTGCACTAAATTTGTTTTGAGTATGATTATGGTTGAATAACTCATTAGACAATGATTCACACATCCTTTTATTAGCATCTATTAAATGTAATATTACCATAAAAAATATTGTTTTAATTATACTCATTCATATCAGGAGGAAAAGATGATCCCCAACCTTAATAACAAATAACCCGGTCGAGACCAGAGTGGTCTTAATCGGGTTATTTGATAAGACTATAATAAGTTAAGTAGGTTACGCTTTTGCCAAATTCGATTGCCATTTGGTCAATAGCCATGAAGGCTTGTCTTTTGAGGGTGAAAACAGCATGTAACACGGCTCCATTCTCCTGATGAAGGCGGTGGATCAGTGTTTGTTTAGTGAATTTTACGATCCAATCTGTTTTGTAGAGTCCGTTTGGGGAAGCTTACGGAACGGCCACAGGCAGTTGTGTGTGGACCCGCCTATTCGTGACGATATGGGGATTCGCCCAGTCCACGGGCTGATGTCCCGCATAGGATACATCAGCCTAGAACACAAGGAGTGAAACACAATGTCTTTAATGCCACAGGTGCCTTTCGGAACACAACCGGGCACTCCGGGTTCAATCACACCGTCAGGTCCTTCGATTCCCCAATTTCCTGGTACACAGGGTTCGTTCCCGTCACCGATTGGCCCACCACCAGGAGGAACTTTTTCGCCACAACCGCTGGCGCCTTTTGGCCCGCCATCAGGGCAAGGGCCGTTCTCGCCGCTACCAGGCCCGATAGGTCCTGGCGGACCGGGACCCCAAGCTCAAGCGCCAACTGCTCCGCCGCCGCAATTTACGCCACCGAGGCCGCTGGTCACGGCCTTTGCTATTGATCCCCGAGCCATCTCGGGCTGCTTGTTCCGCAACACGTTTATATGGCTGACGAATGGCGAGCGCTTCTGGCTGTATCCCGTCTTTGTAGGCAGAACATCTGTAGCGGGATTCCGGTGGAATGGTTTTTTCTGGACTTATTTTGGTATAGACACCAACCGGATTGAGGCGTTTAGCTGCTTTTGGTAAGCGCACCTTTGGGGAAAGCGTGCTGAACCGGGGTGTTGCGGCTAATCGTGACAAGAGAGATACATGGGACATATGAGTAAATAAAAGAAAGCAAAAAGACTGAGGAAACGATCATAGCGTTCCTTCAGTCTTTTTTTGACTGTTACTCCATCCACCATCGCTTGAAATTGCTCCACCATGATTTCTTTTCCGCTTGTCGCTCCGCTTGGTCAGTCTGTGTCGCTGCCGGTGGGTTGTTCTGCCCTGATATGGTTTCCTTCGGCTCCGTGCCGCTGACGAATACCTCCAGCCGCTTATCCGGACTGTCCGGCGCAGCCAGCTTGCCACTGGCCGGATCTATATAGGCGCTGACTACGCCGTCAGGGATGGGGAAGATTTTGGGCGGCACATTCTCCAGCGCTTTTTCTGTATATTGCGCGAAAATCGGTGCCGCTCGCCTGGCATCCTGCGTGCTGATGGCCTTGCCCTTGTCATAGCCGACCCAGACAGCGGTGGACAGCTCGGGTGTGAAGCCGACCATCCAGGCATCGGTGTTGGTCGTGCCGCTCTTGCCGGCAACCGGGCGCTTGATCAGCTTTGCGACCCGGTTGCCGGTACCGCCTTCCTCGAACACGCCTTCCATAAGGCGCGTGAGGACGTAGGCAGAGGCGGGCTTCACCACTTGCACCGGAGCGGCCTGCGGTGCTTCGTAGAGCGACCGCCCGGCCGCGTCGGTGATGCGCAGCACCGCCACCGGAGCGACCTTTTGTCCGCCGCTGCCGATGACCGAGAAGGCTGAGGCCATCTCGAACGGGCTGACAGGCGATACGCCCAGCGCGAGGGAAGGCACAGGCTTCAGCTCGCTCGTAATGCCCATTTTGCGGGCGAGGTCCATGACCTTGTCGGTCCCCACCTTCAAAATGGTGCTCACCGCATAAATATTATCGGACGCTGCAATCGCACGCCGCAGATCAATTTCGCCCAAATATTTGTCTCCGAAATTTTTGGGCTTGTAGGTTTTGCGGTTGTTATCGTAGTGAAACAACGTTGGTCGGCTTTCGAACTTGGACGTACTCGTCAATTCGCCGGAGTCCAGTGCGCTCAGATACATAATCGGCTTAAAGGACGAGCCGGGCTGCCGGGTCGTGGCAAGCGCATGATTGTACTGATTGCCGACATAGTTGGTCCCGCCGACCATGGCCTTCACATGCCCGTTGCGCGGGTCCATGGAGATTAACGCCGTTTCCAGTCCGTTGCTGTCCTTCATCCCCTCATTTACAGCCGCCTCGGCTGCTTGCTGCATGTGCATGTCCAGCGTGGTATAAATGCTTAGGCCGCCATGCTCCAGCACGCCTTCGCTAATTCCCAGCTGATTCGTTGCAAGTTGGCGGACATAATCGCGGAACCAGGGAGCGGCTTCTACCGTCCGGCGCTGGCTCTCAGGCCGCAGGGCGAGCATTTCCCCATAGGCCTTGGTGGCTTGGGCTGGAGTAATTTTGCCGGTGAGCGCCATGGAATCCAACACAATTTTTTGCCGATCCTTTGCGTTTTTCATATGATTATACGGCGAATAATAGGTTGGTCCCTTCGGAATACCTGCCAACAGGGCGCTTTCAGCCAAATCCAGATCTTTTGCCGATTTACCGAAATACATCTGAGAAGCCGCTTCAATGCCGTAAGCACCATGACCATAATAGATTTCGTTCAAATACATTTGCAGCAGCTCGTTCTTGGTGTACTTCATTTCCAGCTGCGCGGTATAGATGGCTTCCTTGGCCTTGCGTGTCCACGTTTTTTCATGAGATAGGTACAGATTGCGTGCTAGCTGCTGAGTCAGCGTGCTGGCTCCTTGCGACATATCCCAATGGGTCAGATTGACAAGCACAGCCCTGCCCAGGCCCTTGAAATCAAAGCCGAAATGATCGTAAAACTTTCGGTCTTCCACAGCCAGTGTAGCTGCAATCAGATCGGGTGAAATTTGATCCAGCTGGACGGGCATGGATTCCTTGCCTCCCGCAGAGAAGGTGGCAATGACTTGACCCTGGCTATCCAGCAGACGTGAATTCCGGTCCGTATCCGCGAGGGGGAGACTGGTAGTATATAAATAGGCGAGCAGAATGCAGGCGGCGATGACCGTCAGAATGGTAAGCGACAGTAGTCCCCGGAACCATCGAAGCCAGAGCGGCTTGCGTTTGGGGAATTGCCCGGTTGTAGCGGCCATCCTGCCACCTCCTTCCATGGTTGATGTTCTCAGTATAGTCAATCCGAAAGCGTCTATTCATCAGATGCGTATACGTATCTGTTTTAAACATGCTGAAACCTGAAAGTTGCTTTTGCAGTCTATCCAGGTATCCTTTATAATGCAAAAAGTGTGAAAGCATAGCGTGTTTGGTACAATAAATATAGCAAACTTGGCGTTTGCGTGTTGCATATATAAGGAAATCCAACATTTATGCTGGCGCGACTGGAATGATAAGAGTGCAACCTAGGCGATACAAGGATTGCCGGACACATACTTTGATCGGAAAGAAGGTTGGAATGATGGACTTGTGGTTTACGGAGAAGCAAACTCCCTCTTTCGGCATTACAGCAAAAATCAAACAAACGTATGTCTCTGAGAAAACGGAGTTTCAGGATCTTGCGATGATCGAGACAGAGGAATTCGGCAATATGCTCGTACTGGATGGCATGGTGATGACCACCGTGAAGGATGAATTCGTTTATCACGAAATGGTAGCACACCCCGCTCTGAATACCCACCCGAATCCCAAAAAGGTTCTGGTTGTGGGCGGCGGCGATGGCGGCGTTATTCGTGAGGTTATCAAGCACCCTGAGGTGGAAAAGGCTGTGCTGGTTGAGATTGACGGCAAGGTGATCGAATATTCCAAAAAATATTTACCTGAGATCGCCGGGAAGCTGGACGAGCCTAATGTGGAAGTTCTGGTCAATGACGGCTACATGCACATTATCGAACATAAAAATGAATACGACGTGATCATGGTCGATTCGACGGAGCCGGTCGGTCCGGCAGCGCCGCTGTTTGAGCGCGGATTTTACCAAGGCATTTTTGAAGCGCTGAAGGAAGATGGCATTTTTGTGGCGCAGACGGATAACCCTTGGTTCAAGGCTGATTTGATTCAGAAGGTCAACAAAGATGTAAAGGAAATTTTCCCGATTGTACGTGTGTACGGAGCGAACATTCCGACCTATCCGAGCGGTCTCTGGACGTTCACGCTTGGCAGCAAGAAGTATGACCCGCTCGAAGTGGACGAGGCTCAAATTCCGGAGATGGATACTCGGTATTACAGTCCACGTTTACACAAAGCGGCGTTTGTATTGCCTAAATTTGTGGAGGATTTAACGAAGTAAGGAAGTAAAACGAGCGGGATATACATCCCAGTATAAGGTGTTATGACATAAAATAAATGTAACTTTTAAGAAAGCGTCGCAGTGTTCTTTATCGCCTGTTTTTGGGTGAAAAAGAGCGCTGTAGACGCTTTTTTTGTGTTGTGGATAACATTGAAAACAGGCATGAAAGCATACTGGACACTGAATTTCCTATAAAAATAAAAGAAGGAAATTTAAGGGTATACGTAGAATATACAGAAAACCAGACATTTGACAGAATTGTAATATCAACAGGGGGAGGTTTGGTTATGGAAATACATAAATTGACGATGTACCAAAGAGGGGGAGATTTTTTTGATCAGACGCTCTTTTTATTACCTGTGGGGGTCGCAGACGGTTTCCAATGTGGCGGATATTATTTATCTGCTGAGTATCGTGGTATTGGTGTTTACTTCAAGTGATTCATTAATGACGACCATTTTGATCCCGTTGTTTCGTTTGTTTTCGCAGGTTCTTAGCGGGTTAGTGGCACCGATTATTCTCAGTCGCTTCCGGTTGAATCGGGTTCTGTTGTTTTCCCAGCTAGGGCAGTTTGTGATTTTCACGCTGTTATTGTTGTACCTGTGGAATACGCCTGGGCAGAAGTCTTTTTTCTTTATTTTTATTATGGTATTCGGCATGTCTTTTCTGGATGGATGGACCAATCCTGCTCGTAATGCGCTGGTACCTCGTCTGGCCACGGGTGAAGGACTCATGCGCGCGAACGGTATGGTGTCGGTCAGTGATCAAGTAGTTAAATGCGCAGGCTGGGCATTAAGCGGTATTGTCATTGTCTGGCTAGGCTCGTTGAATACGCTGGTGGTCGCATCGTGTTGCTATCTCGTGGCCGCCATCGTCACGTCCTTCATCCGTGATCCGCTGGCTCAAGAGGAAGTACGTTCTGAATCGTCTGATCCTTCTTCGAATGAAGCTGGGTTGGTCAAAGAGAAGAAGAAGGGGGCATACTGGAAGGAGCTTGGAGAAGGGTGGAAGATCATTTGGCATAACCGCCGCATCCGTTCTCTCATGATCGTGGATAGTGTGGATACCATTGGAGGAACCTCGTGGGTTGGCGTGTTCATCCTGGCATATGTGACTCAAGTGCTGCATCAAGATGAGAGCTGGTGGGGCTTTATGAATGCCTCCTTTTTTTCGGGCATGATTTTAGGCGGGCTTCTCGTCGTTGGTTTGGTGAAACGGCTGCAAAAGAACAGCTTTCTGTATATGCTGGGTGCTTTAATGGTATATGTACTGATTACCGTTGTGTTTGCGCTCAATACAATCCCAGTCGCTGCACTGGTTCTTTTTGCAATATCCGGTATACCTGTTCAAATGGCCGGAATTATTCGCCGCACCTTGCTGCAAACGAGCGCGCCGGCGGCTCAGCTCCCCAAAGTAATGGCGGGTATTGATGTGCTTACGAATCTCGCTTTTGGCCTGTCCTTGTTATTCCTGGGCTGGTATGCAGACCGTTTCGGTATGGTGCAGGTGTATTTGCTGGCTGCGGCTATGACGACCATTGCTGTCTTGATCGGCTGGTTCTATCGACGTGATTTTCAAGACAGTGAGCAAATTGACCATCCGACCGCTACGGGCGCAGGGATTTGAAGCTGAGGCATTCGTATAACAGGTCATATTGGCAGGTGCCATGTTCCTCCCCACGCTACAACCCAAAAAGCCGATTGCATCAGAGCAACCGGCTTCCCCCCTTAACCCGCCCTGCTAGGCCGTAGTAAACTGGCTATTATAGAGCGAAGCATAATGGCCACCGCTTGCAAGCAGCTCATTATGGGTTCCGCTTTCGACGACATCACCGTTTTTCATGTATAAAATCAAGTCCGCTTCACGAATGGTCGATAGCCGATGGGCGATCACAAAGCTGGTTCGTCCATTGATCATTTTCATAAATGCTTTCTGGATACGCGCCTCTGTCAGGGTGTCTATGCTGCTGGTCGCTTCATCCAGAATAAGCATAGGCGGATCAACCAGGATCACGCGTGCAATGGTGAGCAGCTGCTTTTGCCCTTGGGACAGGGTGTCGCCTGAGCCGCTGATGACGGTTTCGTAGCCATGAGGCAGGCGTTTAATGAAGCTATGCGCATTGGCAGCCGTCGCAGCCGCAATGACGTCTTCTTCTGTAGCTTCCGGCTTTCCGTAAGCGATATTGTCCCGAATGGTGCCGCTGAACAGCCATGTATCCTGAAGCACCATGCCAAAGTTCGTCCGCAAGCTGTCCCGGGACATGTCGTTGATATTCACCCCGTCGATGGATATGGAGCCGCTGTCCACATCGTAAAACCGCATGAGCAGGTTGACGAGTGTCGTTTTGCCTGCCCCGGTCTGGCCGACAATCGCGACCCGTGTGCCCGGCTTAACCTCGAGACTAAAGTCCGTAATGAGTGTACGTTCCGGGTTATAGGAGAATTTGACATGATCAAAAACAATCGTACCTTTGCTGCGCTCCAACTGCACTGCGTTTGATTTTTCCGGCTGCTCTGGCGGTGAATCCAGAATGGCAAATATGCGCTGAGCGGAAGCTGTTGCCGATTGGAACTGGGTGAGCACACCCGTAATTTCGTTAAATGGCTTGGCAAACAAATTAGTATAAATAAGAAAGCTTGACAGTCCGCCCACCGAGATCACACCCAAAATGATGGATATACAGCCAATCATCGCAGTAACCGAAAAAGTCATGTTGTTAACCAATCGGGTAGAGGGGTTCGATAATGATCCATAGAACTGTGATTTTACCCCGGCTTGATACAATTGTCCATTTTTGGCGGAGAATTCCTCGAACGTGCGGTTTTCATAATGAAAGGCAGTCACTACCCGCTGTCCGCCGATCATTTCCTCCACATAACCGTTCAGACTTCCCAAAATTTTGGCCTGTTCGCGGAACATGCGTTGAGATCTTGTGGTAATGAATCTGGCCACGCCATACGTGACGGGGGCTGAGACGAGCACCACCAGTGTCATCAAAGGACTGATATATAGCATAAGCACAATGGAGCCTATGATGGTAACAATCCCCGTAATCAGGGTAGAGAAACCTTGGAGCAATCCATCTGACACAGCATCCATATCGTTTACAAATCGGCTGATACTGTCTCCTTGAGGGTGATTGTCATGGAAGCTTAACGGAAGGATATTAAAATGATCAAATAACTCCCGCCGCATATCATTTACCGTCTGATAAGCAACCCGGTTCGTCAAATACGTAAGCAGCCAGCTAAACAGACTTCCTACCGCATATACAATGCCTAATCCGGCTAGAATTTGCGCGACACCTCTAAAATCCACTCCCCCCTGACCTGCCATATGGTCGATAGCTCGACCAATCATATAGGGCCCGACCAGACTGGCAAGCACGCTGATAATTGCACAGACAATGACCCCAAAGGTCGCGTTCTTATATTGATTCACATAGGTTAACAGTCTCTTCCACGTTTCCTTGCTGCTCATTGATCTACCTCCTGCGTTGAGAGCTGGGAACGATTAATTTCCTTATAAACATCTGAACTGCTCATCAACTGATCGTGTGTGCCAATACCGGCAATCCGTCCTTCATCAAATACGATAATCTTATCGGCATGCTGCACGCTGCTTACCCGTTGTGAGACCAGCAGGACGGTCATATGGGCGCTATTGTCCCGTAGCGATTTGCGCAGGGCAGCGTCGGTTGCAAAATCAAGTGCGCTTGAGGAATCATCCAAAATAAGGATTTCCGGGTTCCCTACAATAGCTCTTGCAATAGTAAGCCGCTGCTTCTGGCCTCCCGACAGATTAAGACCGCCTCGGGTAATCGGGGCGTGGTATTTTTCGGGTAAGCTGGAAATGAACTCATTCGCTTGTGCGATGGTGGCTGCCCGCGCGACTTCCTCATCGGTGGCATGTTCATTGCCCCAGCGGATATTATCCGCTATGGTGCCGGTGAACAGTAGCGCCTTCTGTGGGACAATCCCGATCTTTTGCCGCAGCTGCTTAAGTGTGTAATCCCGGACATTGATTCCATCGACCCGTATACTACCTTCCACTGCATCATAGAATCGGGGAATGAGATTCACAAATGTAGATTTTCCCGAGCCTGTTCCTCCGATGATGCCGACCGTTTCACCGGGATAGATATCTACGTCTATATCGCTAAGCGCCATTTGTCCTGTTGTATTGTATCCAAAGGAGACATGCTCAAAGGAGATAGCTGGTACAGTGTCTTGTGGGGACATATGATCTGCACGTGGCTGACCTCCAGATGCAGCAACATCAGAGATCGAAGCTCGTGTATCCAGCACCTCCTGAATCCGTGCCGCTGAAGTAGAAGCCTTGGTGAACAATATAATCAAATTGGTCACCACAATCAGAGCCAGTAAAATCTGCGTGATATAATTAATAAAAGCGATAATCTCACCTTGTGTAAGAGCTCCATACTGAATATGGATACCCCCGACCCACAGGATGGCGATAATGGCTCCGTTGACCACCAGCAGAGTGGCCGGGCTAAGCAAAGCGGAAATACGACCGACACGAATGGCAGTCTGGGTCAGATCATCGGAGGCTGTAGTGAACTTTCCCCGTTCGGCTCCTCTTTTGGCAAAAGCCCGTATTACCCGTACCCCGGTCAGATTCTCGCTTAGCACCAAAGCGATTTTATCCAGTTTTTTCTGATATAAGCGGTAGAATGGTGAAGCCTTCGTAATGACCAGATACAAAATCACAGCCAGGATCGGCGTAGCCGCCAACAGCACCAAAGCCAGACGGAAGTCCAGAATCATCGACATTATAATAGCTCCAATACAAATAAAAGGAGCGCGAATGACCAGACGAATCAGCATGGCCACTGCCGTTTGGAGCTGATTAACATCGTTTGTAATCCGGTTAATGAGCGAAGGTGTCCCAAACTTATCGAGATCCGCATAAGAAAGCGAAGAGATGTGCTGGAACATCGTGTTGCGCAGCGTCGTACCAAAGCCTTGAGAGGCCCGGGCTGCATAAAACTGGCACACCATTGAACTGCCGAAGCCCAGCACGGTCATAAGCAGCATTAAAAGGCCCATCTGCCACACATAATGGGTATCTTCTTTGCCAACGCCGTGATTAATCATGAGAGCAACCATGGTAGGCAGCAATAATTCCAGAATGGCTTCAATGAGCTTAAACAGAGGCCCAAGGATGCTTTCCTTTTTATAAGGCTTCAAAAAAACAGCGAATTTCAGCAAATCAACCATCACCTAACCTAAATAATATATAAAGCCTGTTGACCCAGCGCGATAACTGAATATGATTATGGCATATCCCAACCCATATGAATAATATTTAATATATATTAGAGGTATATGTATTACATATATCAGTACCGGAGGTCCATGATGGAATTGAGACATCTCAAGTATTTCCTGGCCATTGCAGAGGCCGGACAAATTACGGCAGCCGCGAAAAAGCTGAAAATGGCCCAGCCTCCCTTAAGTCAGCAGCTCATGCAGCTGGAGGAGGAGCTTGGTGTAAAACTCGTGCATCGAGGTCCACGAAGCCTTCATCTGACGGAGGCCGGCATCATTTTGCAGAACAGAGCCAAGCAGATTTTGGAGTTGACAGATGCTACGACAAGAGAAATTAATGATGTTGCCATGGGCATGAAGGGGACCCTCGCGATTGGAACCGTCTCTTCCTCCGGCGCAGCCCTGATGAAGGACAGGCTTTCCGAATTCCATAAAAACTATGCGGGTGTAAAATTTGAAATTCATGAGGGAAATACGTTTATGATTCTCGACCTTCTGAACAAAGGAATTGTGGAGGTCGGTATTGTCAGGACACCGTTCAACACTACCGATTTGGGCTGCAGATATGCGGCCTCCGAGCCGATGGTTGCAGTGATGACAGAAGAACACGACTGGGACCCTGACCAGAAGACCATCACATTGTCAGAGTTGAAGAACAGGCCGTTAATTGTATACCGTCGCTTCGAACAACTGATCCACGATACCTGCATGAGGCATGGCTTTGAGCCCAACTTCTTTTGCAAAAACGATGATGCTCGCACCACGCTTCACTGGGCTAATGAAGGTCTGGGTATCGGCATGATTTCACAGTCTGCGTTGTCACTGGGCAGCAATAACCAGTTAATCGTTAAGGAAATTATGTGTGAAGAATTGCATACTCGTGTAGCCGCCGTGTGGCTCAAGGATAAATACATGTCTTCCCTGGCTTCCCGATTTATCGAAAGTTTTAGTAGGCATCCGATGAGCGAACCTGTGATAGCTGATTTTTTTTGAATGAAAGCATCTTTTTGTAAAAACTCATTTGAATTGCAATCGGGAACTGGATATAGTAGTACAGTAGGATAGCGATAGAATGGAGTTTGAACACATGCCACACAATGCAAAGGTCCAAATCCGTCTTCATAGTCATCATGATGGGGAAGATGTGGTCCAGGAGCTTCCCGGTGAAGCCATCGTGCGTGGGAAGCATCTATATATAAGGTATGAAGAGCCACAAGAGGGGCCTCAGGGAGGAACGACACGGAACACGGTCAAAATCGGACCTGATGAGCTTAAGCTAATCCGTCACGGCGAGGTGCAATCGGAGCAGTCATTTGCGCTTGGACGCAGATTGCCGGGATTTTACCGATCGCCTTATTTGAACCTGAACATGTCTGCGCATACGCAGAAGCTTGATATTCGGATGAATGGATTTAGCGGATATGTGAGCTGGACCTATGATTTGTACGTATTTGAGGATTTCTCGGGGCATTTTGCCATCAGTTTGCATATACAGGAGGAGCAACAATCATGACAAGCAATCCACTGGAACTTATTAATCAAAAGGTAACCTCGGCAATCGAGGCCGCGATACTGGCTGCCGGAATCGTGAGCCGCGAAGAACTGCCGACCATTACGCTTGAAGTACCAAAGGACAAGTCACACGGTGATTTGGCTACCAATGCTGCGATGCAGCTTACCCGTATTGCCAAGAAAAACCCGCGTCAAATCGCTGAAGACTTGATCGCAAATATGGATTTGGCTGCCGCTTCTATTGAGAGTGCGGAAATTGCCGGACCGGGTTTTATTAACTTCCGTCTAAACAAGAGCTACCTGTATACCATTATTGAACAAGTACAAGCGCAGGGAGCAGATTACGGACGTGTACAGGTAGGGGCAGGCAAAAAGGTCCAAATCGAATTTGTCAGCGCGAACCCGACAGGCAGCCTCCACCTGGGGCATGCGCGTGGTGCAGCAGTGGGGGATGCTCTTTGCAATGTGCTTGATTATGCCGGATATCAGGTTACTCGTGAATACTACATTAATGATGCGGGTAACCAGATTTACAATATGAGCCGTTCGATTGAAGCACGTTATTTGCAGGAGCTGGGACAGCCTGCGGAGATGCCAGAGGACGGTTACCATGGTGAGGATATCATCGGGTTTGCCAAGGAGCTGGTGGCCGAAAAGGGTGATGCTCTGCTGTCCATGGAACCCGGGGACCGCGCTGCTTATTTCCGTGAATATGGTCTGGAAAAGGAACTGAACAAGATCAAGCGTGACCTGGAACGATTCCGTGTACCGTTTGACTCCTGGTTCAGCGAAACATCGCTGTACGACAACGGCGAAGTGCTCAAATCGCTGAACGAACTTCGTGACCGTGATGAAATCTACGAGAAAGACGGAGCTACGTGGCTGAACACGACCAAATACGGCGACGATAAAGACCGCGTATTGATCAAAAATGACGGCACTTACACATACCTGACGCCGGATATTGCTTACCATAGCGATAAATATGCTCGTGGTTACGATACGATCATCAACATCTGGGGCGCCGATCACCATGGCTACATTCCACGGATGAAGGCAGCTATGGAAGCGCTGGGGAATGACCCGGATAAGCTTAAAGTGCTGATTGCCCAAATGGTCAGCCTGTTCCAAAACGGGGAAAAGGTGAAGATGTCCAAGCGTACCGGCAAGGCCGTAACGATGGAGGACCTGATGGAAGAAGTAGGCGTGGATGCGATTCGTTACTTCTTCACGATGCGCAGCATGGACTCGCATTTGGATTTTGACATGGATTTGGCAATTTCCACCTCCAATGAAAATCCGGTATTCTATGTGCAATATGCTCACGCACGTGCGTGCAGTGTATATCGCCAGGCCGAGGAGCAGGGCATTGCTGTACTGCCACTGGCAGAAGTAGACCTGTCCAAGCTGACAGCTGAGCATGAATATGACCTGTTGCGCAAAATCGGCGAGCTGCCGGAAGAAGTATCTGTAGCAGCTGCGAACTTTGCGCCGCACCGTATGATTCGCTATGTCTATGAGCTGGCTTCACTATTCCACAGCTACTATAAGGCAGAGCGCGTCATCACCGAGGATGCTGCTCAAACGCAAGCTCGCTTGGCACTGTTTGGCGCGGTGCGCACCACCATTGCCAACGTGCTGAAACTGGTGGGCGTGTCTGCGCCGGAACGTATGTAAATGCTGTAACGATAAAAGAACCGCACGTACTATCCAGAACAGGATGGCACGTGCGGTTCCTTTTTATATGAAAGCAGCTTGGCTTAGTACCGTTCCAGCACCAGATTCGTTTTCAGGGAATCGGCAGGAACCAGCCATCCCTTGGATTGCAGCAAGTTGATCAGCTGGGTGCGGTTGCTGGCGGCAGCGCTGTAATCCGTGGTTTTAAAAGAAATTTCGATGATGGTATCTGTACCGGATCCGCTTGCACTGCGGATAGGCCAGACTTCAACGTCGGTATCCAGTCCTTGGAAGCTGCCTTCATATTTGCTGACCTGTACCGGACCGCGTACTCTGGAGTCGGCCAGAGTTTTCTTGCCCCAGTTGCTGGATTTCCAGTTTTGCAGCTTGCCCGGAAGATTGTCCAATAGTTGCTTTAACGCCTGATCCGGGGAAGGAAGAGTTAATCCTTTGGAAGCGTTCGTTTTTTTATCATTGGAAAAGCTCAGTGTCTGTTTGCTATAACCCCAATCCACCTCAGCATCATAGTTATCGTCGGATGCGCTAAAACCTTCTTTATTGGCTTGGGTGAGAGCCGCGTCGATATCTCCGTTCGTGACGGTGTACCGCTTCTTGTAGGTTAATTCATAATTCTTTTTATCCTCTTTTTTACGAAATCTGACGTTCCAGCCCTCGCCGTTCAATTGAAGCTGATCGGTATCGAAATACTCCACGCTCAATCTTTGTACTTCATCGCTAATGTGGAACTCATGTACTATGCTGCTTTTCAGAGAGCCATCTGCATTGAGAACCTGAGCCGTATCCAGCAGCAGCTTTACCTCATAGCTTGGAGTGGCATTGGCGGCGGCCTGTGCAGGGTCGGCTCCCTTCCATCCCATTACGAGCAGCACTGCGCTCAGGGTTAAGACTGACAATACTTTTGTAAAACGAAGCCTCTGTTTCATTCTATCCTCTCCTGTTCGTCCGAATGGTAGTACACGCTATACTTTACGGGGTTATTGTCAGTCGTATGTCAAGGCTGGGCGGTACTACGATTAAAAAATAACATAATTTCTATATAGCAGGTAAGATTTAATCTTGGTTCGATGACAAATATTCAGCAAAACGGCGAATCAGCGTCGAACGGTGGCGGTCTTGGTTGCTGACCATATAAATGTATCTTTCAACACGGTGACCCGGAATGGGCCGGATCACCAGCAGCCCGCGTTGGACTTCCGATTGTACGGCAATGCGGGAGACGAAGGAGACGTGTTCTCCCAGCATGACTGACTGCTTAATCGCCTCAAGCGAATCCAGCTCCAAATAGGAGGGGAGACGACGGTTGTCGTACTCCAACCATTTGTCGGTCATATGCCGTGTGCTGGAATCCTTGCCATGCAGCACGAAGGAGGAAGAAGCGATTCGTTCGGGCGTCAGCCCGGTTTCACTTGCGAGCGGGTGACCGGGTGCGCAGATGAGTACCAGTTCATCCTCGCTTAAGGGCTCGGCCACCAGCGTTGGCGATTGAAACGGCTCTGCCGAGATGACGCCGAGGTCAATTTCGTGGCGAGTGAGCATGTCCTTGATCACTGGAGCAGTTTTCACCGACAAGGAAATATGAATCCCCGGATGCTCACGGGCAAAACGGTGCAGCACCGCAGGGAGCAAGTAGGTAGCAGGTACATAGCTTGCTCCGATTCGAATGCTTCCCCGCTGAAGCGTGTCGAATTCGCAGACGACCCGCTCTGCCTCGGCAGCGAGTGCGTTGATCTTGGCGGCATAGTGGAGTAGCGCTTGGCCAGCATCTGTCAGGATGATTTTGCCCATCCTCGTGTCAAACAGCTTTACACCGAATTCCCGCTCCAGATTCTTCATATGAAAGGTAACGGTTGGTTGTTTCAGACCGAGAAGCTCGGCCACGGTGGTAATTTTATGGTGCTTGTCCAGCAACTCTACAATGTGCAGTTTTAGAAGACTCAAATTCACTTGGGATGCCCTACTTTCTGATTGGTCGGAAATGTATGCCTGCCCTCTGGTGCCACAGTATCAATCCCCTCTATATAGATTAAATCTATGAGTATTAACACAATTCATTGAAATAATTAATTTTGTTTTAACTTTCCAATAACACAGGCTGCGAATTCAAGTTTTACACTGGGGTCAGTCAGAAGAACAGGCGGGTAATGCGATGAATCAAGATCTACATATTCACGGGTTGAGTAAAACCTTCGGTCATATGACCGCATTGCACGAGACCAATCTGCTTGTGCGGCGGGGAAAATTCACAACACTGCTCGGTCCGTCCGGCTGTGGGAAAACAACGCTTCTGCGCATGATCGCTGGGCTGGAGACGCCAGATAGCGGCATGGTCACGTTGGGGGAGGAAATTCTATTTTCGGCTGAACGTAAAAAGGATGTGCCTGCACATCTTCGTCATTTCGGCATGGTATTTCAGGACTTTGCGCTGTGGCCCCATATGACGGTGTTTGAAAATGTGGCCTTCGGCCTGCGTGCAGGCAAACAGGCTAAACTTCCCGGTGGCGGGCGTGCCAAGGAGCTGCGGGCGGTGGTGCTAGAGGCACTGGACAAGGTCAGACTATCGGGGATGGAAGGTAGGTATCCCCATGAGTTGTCCGGCGGACAGCAGCAACGGGTCGCCTTTGCCCGCGCCGTTGCCGTTCGGCCCCGGCTTGTATTGTTCGATGAGCCACTCAGTGCACTGGATGCGGTGCTGCGGGAGGAAATGCGCATCGAAATGCTTTCACTGGTACGCGATCTGGGTCTGACCGCCCTGTACGTCACCCATGATCAAGTCGAGGCGATGTCGATGTCTGATGAGGTGGTCGTCATGAAAAACGGACATATATTACAGACGGGAACGCCAGAGGAAATCTATGGTCGTCCATCTCATCCAGAGGTGGCGAGGTTTATCGGTAAATCGAACTGGCTACAGCCGGAGCGGATGCTATTCCGCCCTGAGCATGTGCGCTGGCAACAGGATCAAGTGGACCAGCACGCTTTTACAGTAGAGGTTCAGCATGTCAGCTATGTGGGGGATCGGTATGAGATCCGTATACTGGCTGAGAATGGAGAGCTATGGAGCGCTTATCATTCGACCCGTTTGTCCATAGGATCACGAAAGCAAATTTGGGTATCACCGCAGTACATCCACCAACTCGAACCATAGGAAAAGGGGTAAACACAAGATGATGAACAGGCACGTTTTTCGTACAGGATGGAAAAAAGGCGCAATGCTCGCATTAACATTAACCTTCGGACTGGCTGTTGCAGGCTGTGGAGCCGCTACACCTTCTAAGGACGGAGCGCAAGCGACGGGAACAGCCGGACAAGCCGGGGCGGCATCCAGTGATAAGAAACTGGTCGTCTACAGTGCAGGCCCGGATGGGCTGGCGAAAAAGCTGGTAGCAGGCTATGAGGCGCAAAGCGGAGTTAAAGTTGAGCTATTCCAGGGGACAACCGGTAAAATTCTGGCTCGGATGGAAGCCGAGAAGACGAATCCGGTAGCAGACGTAGTGGTGCTGGCATCTCTTCCTTCTGTGCAAGGCTTGAAAAAAGATGGACTCACGCTGTCCTACCCCGAGGCCAAAAATGCGGACAAGCTGAATCCCGACTGGTCTGACAAGGAAGGCCATTATTTCAGTACCAGTGCCTCGGCGCTAGGTATTGCGTACAATACGAATCTGGTGAAGACGCCACCGACATCATGGGCCGATCTGGCAAAGCCAGAGTATAAGGACCAAGTTAACATTCCCGATCCGTCACTCTCCGGCTCGGCGCTGGATTTCATGACAGGTTATCTGAGCGCCAAGGGCGATGGGGGCTGGACGTTGTTCGAGCAGTACAAGGCTAATGGTGTTGCCATGGCTGGCGCGAATCAGGAAGCGCTGGACCCGGTCATTACCGGAGCCAAAAGCATGGTTGCAGCTGCGGTCGATTACATGACCTACAAGGCTAAAGCCAAAGGCGAGCCGATAGACATTGTTTATCCGAAGGAAGGAACAGTGATCAGCCCTCGTCCGGCGGCCATTCTCAAATCAACGCAGCATGAGCAGAATGCCAAGGCATTCATTGACTATCTGCTGTCGGACGAAGCACAGAAGCTGGTAGCGGATGCTTCCCTGCTTCCGGGCCGCACGGATGTCAAAGCCGACAAGCGTGCCAACCTGGATGAGATCCCTTTGCTGAACACCCGTTGGGAATGGATGGGTGAGCACGGGCCTGACGTGACCGAGAAGTTCACGCAAATATTTAAGTAAGCGGATGGGAGTCCTATCTGTCAAACAGATCAGAGCGTGGTGTCTGATGCTTGCTCTGATCGCGCTTGCTTTTCTGATCGTCATGCCGTTGCTGCAAATTTTTATCCAAAGTGTATATGCGGATGGGACATTTCAATGGACGGCACCTTTGCGGACGTTGGCTGAATCCCGATTTGCGGGTGTTCTGTTCAACTCCATTTGGCTGGGTATCTGTGTTATTGCCGGGACGACTGTACTTGCACTTCCGTTGGCATGGATCATGTCCAACACTTGTCTTGCAAGGTGGCGCTGGTTGGACGTGGTGCTGCTGATTCCGTTTATGACCCCGCCCTATATCGGGTCCATGGGCTGGATTTTGTTTATGCAAAAAAACGGGTATCTGGCGCAGCTGCTTCCCGAGCTTCATGTTTTAACGCCGTCCTTTTTTAGCTTTGGCGGCATGGTGATGATCATGAGTCTGCATCTGTTTCCATTCTTATACCTGCTGCTGCGTGGTGCGCTGCTAAGAATTGGCGGTAGCCTGGAAGAAGCGGGTGCTGTGATGGGCGGCAGCTTTTGGTACAGATTCCGCCGGATCATTTTACCCCTGCTGCTATCGGCTTACGGAATGGGGGCATTGCTTATTTTCGTCAAAACGATTGCGGAGTTTGGTACCCCCGCCACCTTTGGACGGCGTATCGGATATGAGGTCATGACATCGGAAATTCACAAATATATTTCCAGCTGGCCGATTGACTTTGGCAAGGCAACGTCACTGGCCTCGGTGCTGCTAACGGCCTGTCTGCTGGTCTGGTATGTGCAATCAGTAATCAATCGCAAATACACGTATAGACTGGTTGGGGGCAAAGGCTCTCGTCCTTCCCGTCTTCGTGTATCGGGTTGGACAACAGGGCTAAGTGTTGCCTTTATTCTATTATTGCTTATTGCGTCTATTGGCATCCCTTATTTCTCTATCATCGCTGCTTCTACCATGAAGCTAAGGGGAATCGGGCTGGCCTGGAACAACTTTACACTCGATTATTACAGGGAGCTGCTGTCTTGGGGATCGGAAAGCATGGAGGCGTTGCTGAATAGCGTATTTCTGTCTTTGGGCGCGTCGACGATTGCCGCCCTGCTAGGCACATGGTTTGCGCTTGTTGTGGGACAATCACGTTCCGTGCTTCAGCGGACGGTGGATGCCTTCAGCCTGCTGCCGAACACAGTCCCGGGGATTGTGATGGTCGTCGGCCTTATTTTATGGTGGAACTCGCCATGGATGCCCATTCCGTTGTACAACACTTACGGCATGGTTATTCTGACGTATGTGATCTTGTTTGTACCTTATACCGTTCAATATGTAAAAAGCGCCTTTACGCAGGTGGACACAGCCCTTTTTCAGGCAGGCCAGGTGTTTGGCGGACGTCCGTTTTACGTATTCCGCCGGATTATGTTACCGCTGATTTTGCCGGGGATGCTGGCGGGCTGGATGATGACCTTCACCATTGCCTCGCGCGAACTGGTGGGTTCATTACTGATTCTGCCACCATCCGTTCAGACGTCTGCGACCTACATCTTTGCTCAGTTTGAACAGGGACAGGTGTCGCTCGGCATGGCGATGGCAGTCATATCGGTCGGGTTGACTACCCTGCTGCTGATGGTGATGGAGAGCCTAAACTCGCAGAGAAAGTGGAAATGACGATGACCAAGCTTAGAATTTGGGGCGGAGCGGGCGAACATGGCCGCTCCTGCTATGTTTTTGAAGGAGAGCAGCACCGTATTATGCTGGATTGTGGAGTGAAAAAGGAAGGAATCGGACAATACCCTGTATTCCCGCCTCAGGAGGCGCAGGGACTATCTGCTGTATTGCTGTCCCATGCGCATGAAGATCACTCGATGGCTCTACCCTTACTTTATAAGTATGGATACCGGGGAGAGGTCTGGACGACCAAGGCTACCGTAGAGCAGTTGGATTCCTATTTTTGCTCCTGGCATTCTTATGTAGCATCGAGAGGTGGACAACTGCCGTACGATGAGCGGGATATTAAAGCTATTACATACCGTTATCTGGAGGATGAAGCGCCGTCAGGTGTATGGCGGGAGATTTGTCCGGGTGTACAAATCATATGGGGGCGCAGCGGGCATTTGGCTGGTGCAGTGTGGTTTGGAGTAGAACTGGAAGGAAAGCGACTGTTCTTTTCGGGCGATTACAGCCGAGAATCCGAGCTGCTCGCTGCGGATACGCCAAGCATGGGCGCGGGGAAAAGTGTACCTGACCATCTTGGAATGATGCCGGATATCAATCTGGCGGATATCGCCATAATGGATAATGCCTATGGCATGGATAAGGACCCGCAGGCTGTGAAGCTGGAGCGGCTGCGGGCCGAGCTGGGGCGGATATTAGCATCTAAGGGCCATGTGTTACTGCCTGTGCCTGCCTTTGGCCGGGGACAGGAGCTGATCGTTTGGACCAGGGAGCAGTTCCCCGGACAGACCTTAATTATAGAGCCGGATATATGGCAGGGGTTGCAGCGTTTAAGCAGCTTGAGAGAATGGCTGCGTCCGGAGGCTCTTGTGCGAATAGAACAGGTGCTGAGTGATGACAGCGTGTTTGTACCCCGTAATCATGCGGAACGAATAAGGTTACTGGAACAGAATGCGGCGGCCATTATCGTAACAGGAGACGGCATGATGGACTCACCACGCGCACGCTGGTACTATCAGTACCTGTCTGACCACCCGAGTTTGGGTGGTGATACAGACGATGGAAAAATCAACAACAATGGAGTTGTTTTGACCGGGCATGCTTCAAGGGGGTCTTTTGGTAAACATCTACTGGATTGCACGAGTCAGAAAACGGATCAAAAGGACCGCTGTACCGTTCGGCATGTAATTTACAAGGTGCATCAGGGAGTGTCGGATGTGAAGCATATGCTGGAGCGATTGCCCAGCAAGCAGGTTGTGCTCGTTCATGCACCGAAATCGCAGACCGATCTAGTATGTGATGAACTGATAAAAGAAGGCTGGATCGAACGTGGCGAAGGGTCTGTAAAAGCTATTTACTCGCTTGAGCCGTGCGCAACGTTAAAGGCCTAGCTGTTCCTGTGGCTTCGAAAATTCTTCAAACTGTATCATTACTTAGTTCCCTCCTGCATTAATCGGAAGGCATCCACTTCTCCAAGCTTGGTGGAGATAGAGCTGCGTCCATTGCTTTTACGAAGGCGTAGCGGTGTGGCGGTGCGTTTGAGCAGTGCTTTGATCTCCGCCGGCTCCAGTTCCGGTCTGAGTGAAAGGAGAAGCGCGATGCTTCCGGTGACATGGGAAGTAGCCATAGAGGTGCCGCTCATTTCGTGATGCCTGCCGTGTATCCAGGAGGATATGATTTTCTCGCCAGGTGCGTACACGTCTACAAATTGTCCCCGATTGCTAAAAGGTGCGATGCGTCTGTATTTATCGGTAGCTCCAACCGAGATGGTCTGGGAATAGCGAGCCGGGTAGTCAATAGCTCGACGCTTGCCTTCATTGCCCGAAGAAGCCACGATCACGATCCCGTTATGATAGGCTTTATTCACCATATCAAGCAGTGCCTTGCTGCGTGACTTCATGCCAAAGCTCATATTGATGATATCGACACGGTTTAGCACACACCAGTCGATACCGAGAATAATGTCGGAGACGTAGGCGGCTCCGTTATGGTCAAACGCTTTTACAGGATGAATCAAAGCCCTCGGCGCTACGCCGACCATACCCTCATCATAGTTGGAAGCAGCGATAGTACCGGCAATGTGAGTTCCGTGACCGTTATCGTCATAGGGTAACATCGTCCGATTAAGCAAATTAATACCTCTGGCAAGAGAATAACGAAGATCAGGATGTTGAAAATCGGCTCCTGTGTCGATCACCCCGATTCTGACCCGATTGCCTGTGGAGGAAGGCCAAGCCTTGTATGCACGGACCTGCTTGACTCCCCAAGGCATGGGAAGGTTTCTCTCTGCTTTCGGTATATGGGCTGTTTCTGCGTGAATCTTCATGCGCGTATCTTCTTCAACGGTAACACCGTTGTGATATTTGCCCAGCCTGTCTCCCCCTGGAAGGGGGGCGATGAGAGCGCGGATCAGTCGGGCCGGTTGCACTTGTCGTAATCCCGCGAGCTCAGGTTTCAGCTTCCTGAGATAGGACAGGCATTCCCGGTATTGATGAGGTTTATCGAACGTAATGATCTGTTTGTGCCGTCCACTGCCGGACGGCTCCGAAATACCCTCATGCAAACGCTGCAAAAAACCAGGATAGTCCATTTGAGACGGTCCTCCTCCGATGAGCCATGCTGAGGTATTGTATGAGCAAGCGTCAGCGCCTGCATGGGGAACCTGCCCCTTTTTTATGGAAATAGGCCTGCTTGTCGTGTCAAAGTGTTGGAGGACACATACGATACATGGAGGGCATAAGCTCTTGTGCAACAACTTTGGGGGACAGCTCCCGGAGTGGGTACAGTCGAAGACGGGGGGGACCCCGTCTTTTTTACATGTGTGGTCTTGTCCATGGGGATATTCCTGGAATTTGTGCCGATACCCATGTTTAACTTGCAATTTGCTTCCAAATAGGTTTTACTTAGTTTTGATAATGGATATGTTAGTATTGCATGTATCGTGTATGCTCTGAAACATGTTCTTGTGAATTACGTGTGAGAGGAAGTGTCCCTAGGTGAGTACCCCACTCAACTTAAAGATTGACCCGGAGAAAGTCCACGAGATCCCGATGGTGGATTTGGCATTTATGGTTTTGAAAGCGGCCAATACTCCATATTATTACCGTGACCTGATGAATGAAGTCGCCAAATTGCGTGGCTTGTCCGATGAAGAAATTAATGACGTAATTGCTCAGCTATATACTGAAATCAACATTGACGGGCGTTTTGCCTGTGTCGGTACGAATCTGTGGGGCCTGAAACGTTGGTATCCGGTGGATAAATCCGAAGATGCCCTGACAGGCGCCAAGCGCCCTCGTATTATTAACGACGAAGACGATGACGACGAAGACGACTATCATGAGGAAGAAGAAACCTACAACTCTGATGACGACTTCGATGCAGATAGTGAAGACGAGGACGGCGAAGATGAGCTGTTCGACGGTGAAGATGACGATAGTGATGAAGACGTAGTCATAGACGACGAAGACCTCAGTGATGAGGACGATACAGAAGATGAAAATGACGATGATTCGTTGGATGACGACGATGATTCGCTTCGCTAGGAACAAATCGTAAGGGGAGATATGCTCTCCCCTTTTTCATGACCGTTTTCCTGAAACCCCTCCTGATTTGAAGCTTTCGGGTGGAATCATTCCAATCTCGTGCAATGGGTAAATTAACATAGATAACTTCCTTGACAGGGGATTGGACACGGGGTAAACTATTGCTTGGGCTTATGATTGATTCACTTATATGTTTGCTTTTTTGTATAAAAGTGCCCCGTACTACGGGAGTGCTTTTTTGTTTTTTATAGGGGTGTTTTCACTCATGAAAGAGGGCTAAGGGCGGCGGTATGGAAATTAAATCCGCTGCCTTCTTCATGGATGATAATCCGTGTAAACGGGTTACGATAACATCATAATGTCGCCTGAATTTTGCATTTTATCTAGGAGGGTTTTGAACAGTGACAAAGTATATTTTTGTGACAGGCGGGGTTGTGTCTTCCTTGGGCAAAGGGATTACGGCAGCTTCACTGGGAAGGCTTTTGAAGAACAGGGGACTAAAGGTAACGATCCAAAAATTTGATCCTTACCTGAATGTCGATCCGGGCACCATGAGTCCTTACCAGCACGGTGAAGTGTTCGTAACGGATGATGGTGCGGAAACGGATCTTGACCTGGGACACTATGAACGCTTTATTGATATTAATCTGTCCAAGAACAGCAATGTCACAACAGGCAAAGTATATTCGAGCGTAATCAGCAAAGAGCGTCGCGGAGAATATTTGGGCGGTACAGTACAGGTTATCCCTCACATTACGAACGAAATCAAGGAGCGCGTGTACCGCGCAGGCCGCGAAGCAGGTTCGGACGTCATTATTACAGAAATTGGCGGTACAGTAGGCGATATTGAAAGCTTGCCATTTTTGGAAGCTATTCGTCAGCTTAAAAGCGAAGTTGGACGTGAGAATGTAATGTACATTCACGTAACGCTTATTCCTTATATCAAAGCTGCTGGTGAGGTTAAAACCAAACCAACTCAGCACAGTGTAAAAGAACTACGCAGCATCGGCATTCAGCCTAACGTCATTGTTTGCCGTACAGAGCACGAACTGTCCTCCGATATGAAGGCCAAAATTGCGCTGTTCTGCGATATTGATGCGAACGCTGTGGTAGAATGTCGCGATGCTTCAACTCTCTATGAGGTTCCGTTGAACCTGCGTGAAGAAGGCTTGGACGAAATCGTCGTTAACCATCTGAAGCTGACAACCCCTGCGCCGGATATGACGGAGTGGGAAGGGCTAGTTGATCGAATCAGCAAGCTGGATAAAACGGTCGAGATTGCCATTGTCGGTAAATATGTCGCATTGCATGATGCGTATTTAAGCGTGGTTGAGTCACTTTCCCACGCCGGCTTTGATGCCAATGCGGACGTGAAGATCCGCTGGGTGAACGCTGAAGAAGTGACAGACGAGAACGTAGCGGACATGCTGGGTGGCATTGGTGGTATTCTCGTGCCGGGTGGCTTCGGCGATCGCGGGATTGAAGGTAAAATCAGCACGATCCGTTATGCGCGCGAGAATAAAATTCCATTCTTTGGTATTTGTTTGGGTATGCAGGTATCTGTTATTGAGGTTGCCCGTTCTTTGGCTGGTCTTGAAGGAGCCAACAGCTCGGAGATCAACCCAGCTACGGATTATCCTGTTATTGACCTGCTTCCTGACCAAAAAGACATCGAGGATTTGGGCGGTACGATGCGTCTTGGCTTGTATCCGTGCAAACTAGTGGAAGGCTCCCTTGCTGAGGCTTGCTACAATGACGAGCTGGTATACGAAAGACACCGTCACCGGTACGAATTTAATAATGAATATCGCGAAGTGATTGAAAAAGCAGGTCTTCGTATTTCTGGTACTTCACCGGACGGACGTTTGGTGGAAATTGTTGAGCTTCCAGACCATCCATGGTTCCTGGCAGTACAATTCCATCCGGAATTTACTTCCCGTCCAAACCGTCCACAACCTTTGTTCCGTGAATTTGTAAAAGCAGCATTGCAGCTTCAAGGTTAATACAACGACCCTTAAAAGACCTCTTGAGAGGTCTTTTTTTTTACCCCATGATTCCTGATTATGAAAGAATATTCCACAATTATGTATAAGAGAAGGATTTTCTTTTTGCAGGATCGAATATAGTTTTAGGTATGGGACGGATATTGTACGTCATCGGACGCTGTTATGGCAATAGCTGCATGATCCTCGTTTTAAGATCTTAGGAGGTTAAAACATTGGAAAAGAAGAAAGTATTAATCGTCGATGACCAGAATGGAATACGGATTTTACTGATGGAAGTGTTCGGGAGTGAGGGTTATGAGACCTTTCAGGCGGCGAACGGGAAAATTGCACTTGAAATTGTTGAAAAGGAACCGCCGGATTTGGTGCTGCTGGATATGAAAATTCCGGGTATGGATGGACTCGAAATTTTGAAGCATTTAAAAGCCATGAACCCTGATATCAAGGTTATTATGATGACAGCGTATGGTGAACTGGACATGATTAAAGAGGCGACGGAGCTAGGTGCGCTTATGCATTTTACCAAGCCCTTTGATATTGACGAAATGCGAATTGCTGTGAACAAACAACTCAGGGACGACTAGATCAGTCATTTTGGTTAAGAACTCTGTTAGCAAACAGGGTTTTTTGTTTGTGTTTATGGGAAATACTGAAAGTAAATCCTCTCCTTATACAAATCTATGATAAAACGGCGTCCTGAGCGTGATTTTTGTATGTGTTGATATGCAAAAGCTTGTTTAGTATTTAATATGGGTTGTGGTATAATAAGCCCGTATGTGATGTCGGCTAAAAAGATAGACAAACCCAAACACCTTTAGGAGGACGTAACCATGCCATTGGTATCTATGAAAGACATGTTGAACAAAGCACTCGAAGGAAAATATGCAGTAGGTCAATACAACATTAACAACCTCGAGTGGACTCAAGCTATTCTGGGCGCTGCTGAAGAAGAAAAATCCCCTGTAATCCTGGGCGTTTCTGAAGGCGCAGCTCGTCACATGGGCGGATTTTACACTGTTGTTAAAATGGTTGAGGGACTTATTCATGACATGAAAATTACGGTTCCAGTTGCAATTCACTTGGATCATGGTTCCAGCTTTGAAAAATGTAAAGAAGCGATTGATGCTGGTTTCACATCTGTTATGATTGACGATTCCCATAGCCCGATTGAAAAAAATATCGAAACAACGAAAAAAGTTGTTGAATATGCACATTCCAAAGGCGTTTCCGTTGAAGCCGAAGTTGGAATGGTTGGCGGTCAAGAGGATGATGTTGTAGGTGACGTAATGTACGCTAAGCTGGACGATTGTGTACGTATCGTTAACGAAACAGGTATTGATACACTGGCTCCTGCACTGGGTTCCGTTCATGGACCATACAAAGGCGAGCCAAACCTTGGCTTTAAAGAAATGGAAGAAATCCGCAATGCTGTGAAACTGCCACTCGTTCTTCATGGCGGAACAGGTATTCCTACACATGACATTAAAAAATCCATTTCCCTGGGTACTTCCAAAATCAACGTAAACACTGAAAACCAAATCGCATTTGCGAAAGTGGTTCGTGAAGTGCTTGCTGCGAAACCAGATGCTTACGATCCACGTACATTCATCGCTCCAGGTCGTGAAGCGATCAAACAAACGGTTATCGGTAAAATTCGTGAGTTCGGTTCCAACAACAAAGCGTAATAACGAGTGAACTAGTGAACTGGTCATGCTGTTGCATGGATAGATCCATTTTTTATTGTAGATGTAATTCTGCTGCACAAAATATTTAATTTTGTATAGTTGAATAGTTTGGTATGGAAAGCACACCGCTTAGCCGGTGTCTTTCCATTTTCACCACTAAAAAGTTGAAATTTCGTTGTTTAGTTCATGGTTTGACCGACTGCAAAACACGTAGGGGGACCCTCAAGCTTATGGAAAAATTGATGATCACCGGTGGACGGCCGCTTCAAGGTACAGTTTCCATCAGCGGTGCCAAAAACAGTGCCATCGCCTTGATTCCCGCCGCCATTCTGGCAGAGTCGGAAGTCATTTTGGACAATTTGCCGCTGTTGAGTGATGTGGCGGTGTATTCCGAAATATTAGAGGAACTTGGTGCAACGGTTGCCTGGGAAGGTAGCCAGATGAAAATTGATCCATCCTCTATTAAATCCATTCCTATGCCGAATGGACCGGTTAAGAAATTACGAGCTTCCTACTATATGATGGGAGCCATGCTGGGCAGATTCAAGGAAGCGATTATCGGTTTGCCAGGAGGGTGTAATTTTGAACCCCGGCCCATTGATCAGCATATTAAAGGTTTTGAAGCGCTGGGTGCTACGGTGACAAATGAGCACGGTGCTATTCATTTGTATGCCAAAGAGCTGCGTGGTAACAAAATTTATTTGGATGTCAGCAGCGTAGGAGCTACGATTAACATCATGCTGGCGGCCGCACGTGCCAAAGGCGCCACAATTATTGAAAATGCGGCTAAAGAGCCTGAGATTATAGATGTAGCAACTCTGTTAAACTCCATGGGGGCCATTATTAAGGGCGCCGGAACGGAGACGATCCGTATTGAAGGCGTATCTGAGCTACATGGCTGTCGTCACTCCATCATACCTGACCGCATACAAGCGGGGACATATATGATTGCTGCTGCGGCTACCCGTGGCAATGTATTGATCGACAACGTCATTCCCAAGCATATGGAGGCCCTTACTGCAAAAATGCAGGAGATGGGTATTGGCATCGAGGAATATGACGAAAGTATTCGTGTACTCGGTGCGTCTCGTTATGAACATGTCGACGTTAAAGCCTTAGTTTACCCCGGATTCGCCACGGATTTGCAATCTCCTATGACCAGCTTGCTTACTCAGGCGCAGGGTGTTAGTGTATTGAGTGATTTCGTGTACAGCAATCGTTTTAAGCACGTCCCTGAGCTGGTTCGAATGGGGGCTAAGATCCGCGTAGAGGGTCGGTCGGCCATCATTGAGGGCGGTCGTTTGAATGCGGCCAAAGTCAAAGCGGCTGATCTGCGAGCTGGAGCAGCACTTGTCATCGCTGGTCTTACGGTGAGTGAAGGTGTAACCGAGGTGACAGGTGTCGAATATATTGACCGTGGTTATGATCACCTTGTCTCCAATCTTCGTCATTTGGGCGCGGATGTATGGCGACAGACAGAATAATTTTAACCATACTTTATTTTGGACTCCCTGAACGGATAAACAATAGAAGGGGTAAGCTCTATGCAGCCGCTGCTTGATACAAGATTGTGGTTCATACCTAATAATCTTTTATCGGAAAACCGGAATAATCCGGTATAATCCAGGCAGACGGCTGCATAACTTTATTTGTTTTGGTTAAAATTATGTTAATGGTGTTTATGATATCATTGTCTATCATTTAGATGTATGAATGGACTTAATAATTGAATAGGTGGTTATTATATGGATCTGCAAATTTCCGATCTGGAAGAAATGAAGCTGACCGACCTGTACAAGCTGGCCAAGCAATACCAGATCCCGTACTACGGAACGCTCAAGAAGAAAGAATTAATTTTTGCCATCCTGCGTGCGCAAGCTGAGAAGAGCGGATTGATGTTTATGCAGGGGGTTCTGGAAATACTTCCTGAAGGCTATGGCTTTCTGAGGCCAATTAATTATCTCCCGAGTACCGAAGATATTTACATCTCTGCTTCACAAATCCGTAAGTTTGACTTAAGAACAGGCGATCTTGTATCGGGTAAATGCCGAACGCCAAAAGAAAATGAACGATATTTTGGATTGCTTCAAGTTAACGCAGTTAATGGAAGAAGCCCTGAGCAAGCTGCTGAGCGGCTACATTTTCCTGCACTGACTCCACTGTATCCGCAAACCAAATTAGTCCTTGAAACTTCCCCCAACCATTTGTCTACGAGAATTATGGATGTACTGGCCCCTGTCGGACTTGGACAGCGCGGACTCATTGTGGCACCTCCCAAAGCCGGGAAGACACTTCTCCTCAAAGAAATTGCCAATAGCATTTCTACCAACAATCCCGAGATTGAGCTTTTTGTCTTGTTGATTGATGAACGCCCTGAAGAAGTGACCGATATGCAGCGTTCTGTTAAAGGTGAAGTTGTGGCTTCTACATTTGATGAACTTCCTGAGAATCACATCAAAGTAGCAGAGTTGGTATTGGAGCGTGCGTTGCGTCTTGTGGAGCATAAAAAAGATGTTGTGATCCTGCTGGACAGCATTACACGTTTGGCTCGAGCGTACAATCTCGTTATCCCTCCATCCGGTCGTACTTTGAGTGGGGGTATTGATCCGGCGGCCTTTCATCGTCCGAAGCGCTTTTTTGGTGCGGCGCGGAACGTGGAGGAAGGCGGCAGTCTGACAATCCTTGCTACAGCGTTGATTGATACAGGATCACGGATGGATGATATCATCTATGAAGAGTTCAAAGGTACAGGCAACATGGAGCTTCATTTGGACCGCAAACTGGCAGAACGTCGTATCTTCCCTGCCATTGATATTCGTCGTTCAGGTACACGTCGCGAGGAAGTGCTGTTGAGCAAGGAAGAACTGGATACCATTTGGGCTATTCGTAAAAATATGACGGAAAGTCATGATTTTGTGGAAGGCTTCCTCAAAAAGCTGCGCAACAGCAAAAATAACGCCGAATTTTTGGCTTCGTTTGATTTGACACCTTCTGGTGGATCATCCGGCGGCTCAGGCGCCCAACAACGGAGAACCACGCGTTCTACTGCAGCGTCGGTCCCGGCCTCGACCAACTAAACCCAATCCATGTATTTTATCTGTTCCGTAAGACCGCGACCGTTACGGTTCATTCTGTTAATGGTGTGTAGCTTGACGGAGCGAAAGGAGTTCCATAATGTATTTGGTGTATGCCGACGAAAAAGGCAATGTATATGATCATGCTTCTTTGTATGGGCTTGCCCGCAGTGCAGACATGATTGTTGAAATCATGGAGGATGAGCTTATTCCGCTACCGGAAGGAGCTACGCTGGTAGGCTTGCCCAACACCCGCCCGGTCGGTATGAACCCTGAAACTGGGGAAATGGTCTCTCTTCCTGGAGATATGCAGGCAGTAGGTGCATTGTTGCCGCAAGGTTTTACACGATTATGTCTGCCGGGATATGTGAAAACCGATAAAGAATATAAGCTGCCCTTGTTCGGTTATTCTGCCGTAGTCTGGAAAGATGGAGCATTTTATGTAACCGCAGAGCAGAGCGACAGTCCATCCAAATGGAATCCGGAAAACTGTGACCGTCATCAGGTCAAGCTGGGGGTTCAGCGGATGACGGAGCAATATCCGGAAAACCGACTGTACCAACATTTGTCCAACTGTGCGTTAGGCTATGAATGTCTTACTTCCTCCAACACATTCCTGAATCGCTGGGAGGGAGGGGTTCCGGTATCTTATTCTTGTAATGCCGGTTGCTTTGGCTGTATATCTGAACAACCGGATGACAGCGGCTTTGTATCTCCGCAGACAAGAATGAATTTTCGCCCCCGTGTTGAAGAAATTGTAGAGGTCATGCTGGAACATTTGAAAACACCGGAATCCATTATCAGTTTTGGGCAAGGTTGCGAAGGCGAGCCTTCCACTCAAGCCAAGCTGATTATTGATGCGATCAAAGAAGTGCGTTCCGTTACGGATATGGGATATATCAATATCAACACCAATGCGGGGTTGAACGATCATATCCGGGGCATCGTAGATGCAGGTCTTGATCTGATGCGGGTCAGCACAATCAGTGCGCTGGACGATCATTACAATGCTTATTACAAGCCTAGAGCCTATACGTTAGCCAATGTAGAAAAATCACTCCGATATGCCTCTGAGCAGGGTGTATATACGTCGATTAACTATCTGATCTTCCCGGGTGTAACTGACCGTGAGGAAGAAATAGAGGCGATGATCGAGTTCGCCAAGCGTACTAAACTCAAGCTGATTCAGATGCGTAATTTGAATATTGATCCTGAAAGCTATTTGGAGCTGATTCCACCTGCCCAAGGAGATATACTTGGCATGAAGCAAATGCTTGAGATTTACCGGGAAGAGCTGCCTGATGTTGTTATCGGGTCCTACACTCATGTACCTCCGCCAGGGCAGGCACGTCCTAAATTTGCCAGAGCTTAAAATGGCCGATATTACCTGAAATACACCTGTTTTACGCCAGTTTTAGATGCGCAAAACAGGTATTGAAACACTTATATTCAAGTGCTATAATGTGAACATGTGTTCATACAACTCTGGACTGATAGGACGTTCAGGGCGGAAAGAGGTGAAAGTTAATGCAACAAGCTATTCAACCGAAATATAACGTAACTAACGTTACTTGCGCTTGCGGGAATTCGTTTGAAACTGGTTCTGTGAAAGAATCTTTGCGTGTGGAGATTTGCTCCGCTTGCCATCCGTTCTTCACAGGTAAGCAGAAGTTTATTGATGCTGGTGGACGCGTGGATCGTTTCAAAAAGAAATACGGTATCTAATGAGTTACCACAAGTTATAAAGTTATTAGAGCCTTCTGCAATTGCAGAAGGCTCTTTTTGTCGGTATTTGCTATTTGCTTTTTATACAGCCATGAGATATACTTATTTTCACCGTGCTAGATGGGGAGGTAGCGGTGCCCTGTAACTCGCAATCCGCTATAGCGAGGTTGAATTCCTGTTAGAGGTGTTGTTGATGTGAGGCTGGTCCCTGCGCACAATGTTGACGGTTGGGTCCTCCGCAATGAGTACTTGTGAACCTGGTCAGGTCCGGAAGGAAGCAGCCATAAGCAAGCCCACTCTTGTGCCGGAGGGTTGCCTAGCCCGAGTTGTTGTTCAGGGTTGCCGCTCGGATCACAACGATCAATAACAGGTGCACGGTTTATATCTGGAATCAGAACATCTTGGCAGTCAATGCGAAGATGTTTTTTTGTGTTTATAAATTGGAAGGTGTCTGGTTTAGATTCGGACAGGAGTATAGTATAATGAAGTGACTGTGAATGGTCATGAAAGTGAATGGGAAAGAGGGTAACGCGCATTGGAACATATAGCGTTGTACCGTGCTTGGCGGCCTCAGGCCTTCAAAGACATGGTAGGACAACAGCATATTATCCAGACATTGCAGAACGCCATTCGTGAAAATCGCACGTCCCATGCTTACCTGTTCAGTGGTCCACGAGGAACGGGGAAGACAAGTGCGGCCAAAGTTTTGGCCAAGGCAATCAATTGCGAGCATGGACCTGCACCGGAACCTTGCAACGAATGCGAAGCCTGTAAACGGATCACGGCCGGGGCAGTTATGGATGTACAGGAAATTGATGCAGCCTCCAACCGGGGCGTTGAAGAGATTCGTGATTTGCGCGATAAAGTCAAATATGCGCCGACAGAGGTGCGGCATAAGGTTTATATCATTGATGAGGTGCACATGCTGACGACGGAAGCGTTCAATGCGCTGCTGAAGACGCTGGAAGAGCCACCGCCACATGTTATGTTCATATTGGCGACGACTGAACCGCATCGAATCCCGGCGACAATTATTTCGCGCTGCCAGCGTTTTGACTTTCGGCGGATATCGCTGGAAGAGCAGACAGAACGACTTGACCTAATATGTCGACAGGAGAATATTCAGGCTGATACAGATGCACTGCAGTACATTGCGCGTCTTTCAGATGGCGGGATGCGGGATGCGGTCAGCGTTTTGGATCAGATAGCCTCGTTTACAGACGGTCGGGTTACCTATCAGCAGGTGTTGGATATGACAGGAGGCATTGCGTCCGAGCAATTTGGTAAGCTTGCCCTGGCGCTGCTGAAAGAAGACGTAGGCACGGTTCTTCAAATGATCGAGAACTTTATGCAGGAAGGCAAAAGCGCCGATAAGTGCATGGAGAATCTCTTGTACTATTTCCGGGATCTGCTTATGATCAAGATGGTGCCGCAGGCGACTAAAATGACAGAGCGAGTGTTGGACCCGGAGCAGTTCAAGGAAGTAGCAGATGCTTTTACCAAAGAACAACTCTTTGGGATGATCGACACTCTTAATCGTTATCAGAGTGAGATGAAATATGCTGTTCAGCCACAAACTTTGTTTGAGGTGGCTCTCTTGAAACTGTGCAGCATTCCGGGAGAAGTGGGAGCTGTTGCTCAGTCGACAGCACAGCACTCTAGCGCTGCTGATCAGGGAGATGTAGCAGTGTTGAAGCGTCAGCTTGCTGAACTGGAGAAAAAGCTTGAACGCGCGTTGCAAGGTGGATTAGCCATCGGAGCAGGCCAAGAGGCATCATCCGGTGGTCGTCAGGTTTCCGGTGGTCGTGCGCCTGCTCCAAGAATTTCTGCTCCAGCCAAGCTCCCTCCTCAGCTGGATCGTTATATCGCTGAGAAGTCGAGCGAAGCATTTGCAGCGACAGGGCGTAAGTGGAGTCAGATTTTGCAAGGAGTCAAAGAGGCGAAGGTCACGGTTCATGCGTGGTTTATGGACGGTGAGCCTGTTTCTGTATTAGAGGACAGCGTACTGGTAGCCTTTAAAAACAATATTCATCGTGAAACTACTGAAAAGCCTGCGAATAAGCAAGTTATTGAGAAGGTTCTGCATGAGCAACTGGGTCATCCTTATCGTCTGGTGACGATGATGCAAAAGGATTGGAATGCTGCGATTGAAGGAGTTTCCGATCAGCCTGCCGAAGAATTCCAACTGGAGCCGGAGCAAGATACGCCGGGAAAGTCCAAAGAGCCCTGGATTGATGAAGCTATTCAGCTCTTCGGGGAAGATCTGGTCGTCATTAAAGATTAAATCAAAGTTATACTTCATTAAAGGAGATGATTGAAATGAATAATATGAACCAAATGATGAAGCAAGTGAAAAAAATGCAGGAGCAAATGCTGAAAGCCCAAGAGGAGCTTGGTGAAAAAGTAATCGAAGGTACTTCCGGCGGCGGTGTTGTGACTGTAGAGGTAAGCGGGCATAAAAAAGTGTTGTCCATCACAATCAAACCGGAGGCTGTAGATCCTGATGATGTAGAAATGCTGCAAGATCTCGTACTGACTGCGGTCAATGATGCTTTGTCCAAAGCAGACGAATTGGCTAATAACGATATGGGGAAATTTACAGGCGGTATGAAAATTCCGGGCTTGTTCTAGTCTGCCGCAAAAAGGAGAAACACGCTATTGTATTATCCGGAGCCGATTGCAAAGCTAATTGATGCTTTTACGCGCCTACCGGGAGTGGGGCCGAAAACGGCTGCCCGGTTGGCTTTTCACGTACTGAAGATGAAGGAAGATGATGTAATTGATTTTGCCAAGGCGCTGGTCAATGTAAAACGTAATCTTCACTTCTGTTCAGTCTGCGGCAATATTACGGACACCGACCCTTGTCGGATCTGTCAGGATAAGACGAGGGATGCCTCCGTCATTTGTGTTGTTCAGGATTCTAAGGATTTGGTTGCCATGGAGCGCACCAAAGAGTTTGATGGTCTTTACCATGTGCTCCACGGAGCAATCTCTCCAATGGAGGGAATTGGCCCTGAAGATATCAAGCTCAAGGAATTACTGAATAGGCTCAGTGATGAACGCGTCAAGGAGTTAATTTTGGCGACGAATCCGAACATAGAAGGAGAAGCCACGGCCATGTACATTTCGAGGCTGGTGCGTCCTTTTGAGATTAGGGTTACTCGTATTGCTCACGGATTGCCAGTCGGTGGAGATTTGGAGTATGCCGATGAGGTTACCTTGTCCAAAGCGCTGGAAGGCCGCAGAGAGCTCAATTAACAGGTGTATTATACGTTATAGATATAAGTGATAAATGTCTTATGGACATTCTGAACACGCTAGGGGAGCCGCTATGGCTCCTTTTTGTTTGTAAT
>NZ_CP045298.1:2470000-2682500 GCF_009363115.1 Paenibacillus brasilensis
AAATGACCCCGTAACTTCGGGAGAAGGGGTGCCTCGGTAGGGTGAATAGCCCGAGGGGGCCGCAGTGAAAAGGCCCAAGCGACTGTTTAGCAAAAACACAGGTCTGTGCGAAGCCGCAAGGCGAAGTATACGGGCTGACGCCTGCCCGGTGCTGGAAGGTTAAGGGGAGTGGTAAGCCCTTCGGGGCGAAGCTATGAACCGAAGCCCCAGTAAACGGCGGCCGTAACTATAACGGTCCTAAGGTAGCGAAATTCCTTGTCAGGTAAATTCTGACCCGCACGAATGGCGTAACGACTTGGGCGCTGTCTCAACGAGAGATCCGGTGAAATTTTAATACCTGTGAAGATGCAGGTTACCCGCGACAAGACGGAAAGACCCCATGGAGCTTTACTGCAGCTTGATATTGAATTTGGGTACGATCTGTACAGGATAGGTGGGAGCCGTAGAACTTTGAGCGCCAGCTTGAAGGGAGGCATCCTTGGGATACCACCCTGATCGTATCTAGGTTCTAACTTGGTACCGTGATCCGGTACGAGGACAGTGTCAGGTGGGCAGTTTGACTGGGGCGGTCGCCTCCTAAAGAGTAACGGAGGCGCCCCAAGGTTCCCTCAGAATGGTTGGAAATCATTCGAAGAGTGCAAAGGCAGAAGGGAGCTTGACTGCGAGACCTACAAGTCGAGCAGGGACGAAAGTCGGGCTTAGTGATCCGGTGGTACCGCATGGAAGGGCCATCGCTCAACGGATAAAAGCTACCCTGGGGATAACAGGCTTATCTCCCCCAAGAGTCCACATCGACGGGGAGGTTTGGCACCTCGATGTCGGCTCATCGCATCCTGGGGCTGAAGTAGGTCCCAAGGGTTGGGCTGTTCGCCCATTAAAGCGGTACGCGAGCTGGGTTCAGAACGTCGTGAGACAGTTCGGTCCCTATCTGTCGTGGGCGTAGGAAATTTGAGAGGAGCTGTCCTTAGTACGAGAGGACCGGGATGGACGTACCGCTGGTGTACCAGTTGTTCCGCCAGGAGCACCGCTGGGTAGCTATGTACGGAAGGGATAAGCGCTGAAAGCATCTAAGCGTGAAGCCCCCCTCAAGATGAGATTTCCCAGTATGTAAGACCCCTTGAAGACGACGAGGTAGATAGGTTGGGGGTGGAAGTGCAGTAATGCATGGAGCTGACCAATACTAATCGGTCGAGGGCTTATCCTAAAGATAAAACGCAATGAAGTTTCGGATCCAGTTTTCAGGGTGTAACACCTTGAATTAGGCTTGATATTCAGTGTAATATGTAGAATAACTAGTTTGACTATCGCTAAGTGTGTCTATTTATTTGGAGAGATACCCAAGTGGCTATAAGGGGACCCTCTGCTAAGGGGTTAGACTGCGAAAGTGGTGCGAGGGTTCGAATCCCTCTCTCTCCGCCATTTAAGACAAGCTTGCGAAATATATGTTATGGCGGTGTAGCTCAGCTGGCTAGAGCGTACGGTTCATACCCGTGAGGTCGGGGGTTCGATCCCCTCCGCCGCTACCATACATACCCAGGAGGCTTAGCTCAGCTGGGAGAGCATCTGCCTTACAAGCAGAGGGTCGGGGGTTCGATCCCCTCAGCCTCCACCACCGTGCCGGTGTAGCTCAACTGGTAGAGCAACTGACTTGTAATCAGTAGGTTGGGGGTTCAAGTCCTCTCGCCGGCACCATTTATGAAAAATATAGGGAACTGTGGTGTAGAGGCCTAACATGCCTGCCTGTCACGCAGGAGATCGCGGGTTCGAATCCCGTCAGTTCCGCCATTTTTCAAATTTTATAGTTTACCGTATTAAAGTGGGAAGGGGAATCCCTCCGCACTTTATTTTTGTTAATGGATATGGCTCGGTAGCTCAGTCGGTAGAGCAGAGGACTGAAAATCCTCGTGTCGGCGGTTCGATTCCGTCCCGAGCCACCTTTATATGGAGGATTAGCGAAGTGGCCAAACGCATCAGACTGTAAATCTGCTCCCTTACGGGTTCGGTGGTTCGAATCCATCATCCTCCACCAGTTTTTATGAGCCATTAGCTCAGTTGGTAGAGCACCTGACTTTTAATCAGGGTGTCGAAGGTTCGAGTCCTTCATGGCTCATCGAAAGTCATCAACTATAGGTTGATGGCTTTTTTTGTGTTGTTTAGGTTATGTTTTTAATCACTTTTTTATTTTACGGTATCGACAGGTTATAATGATTTCATTATGTTCGCTTTGTGCATATCAAAAAAAGTGAAGTGGTGATCGCGTGACTCTGAATACGGAATGGATTCAGCAACAGCTTCAGAATATTATTCAAGCGCCTTTTACCATAGTGCCCTGGTGTGCAGAAATGATGGCGGAAGGTCAGACAGCAGATTCAGTTATGCCGGATAGATCGTTTATACGTGATAGCAAGTTATACTTCCCGTTTCGTGCATCGGTAGGTGAACTGGCTGCCTTTATGGTAGAGGCCAGACACTTGACCGACCGGGAACGACAGTTGGTAGAGGCGCTGTTGGGGAACATGGAGCAGGTTTGGCAGAATGGGACACAATTGGCGATGAATCCGATTTATAGCGAAGAAGAGCGAATGAATCGTTTTGGACAATGGCTCATACAGCAGGCTGCTAATCTGCACAATGAAGAGGAGGCTCCTGATGAATTGCAGCTTCATGATTCGCTCTCGGCCTGCATGGTTCCGATTTTACTCCATGGTGAGGGAACACAGGAGGGGGGGATTGCCTTCCCGCAGCTGCATCGACTGTTAGTCAGTTATTTTGGCGGAGAGCTGCTGCTTGTTCCACTTGATAAGCAATCTTGGTTGATTATGGCTAAAAAAGAGCTTCTGTTGGGAGCTGACGACGAACGGGATAAAGACACAGAAACCAAGGATGCAGATTTTATGGAATCGCTGGAGGAGGTCCTTACGGCTTTTAGTCTGGGCTTATACGAGCTTATCGCGAATGAGTGGGTAGGTGTATTCCATTTGGCGGTATCCAAGCCGTTTATACCTTCACGGAATCTTCCCAAGGAGCTGAATATGCTATGGGAGACGATCCACCTTGGGAAAATTTTTCGCGTAACAGAGCACATTCACTTTTCATGGGAACTTCATTTGGAAAGGCTGTTAAACCGTATTCCCAAGGAACAACGGATACTATTTTTAGAGCAGTTAATGAAGTCATCTGTCATATTGAAAGACTCAGAAACGGTGGCTACATTAGATATCTTTTTTCAACTGGACTGTAATGTAAGTGAGACAGCTAAGCGTTTGTATGTACACCGGAATACGCTGATTTATCGTCTGGACAAAATTAAACAGGAGACGGGGTTGGATGTACGGACGTTTAATGACGCAGTTTTGGTCAAGCTATATCTACTATTGTACAAAGTGACAAAAAGGAAATAGCATTTTTGTGCAGTTTGCGAATAGCCATGCTTTGGGTACTAGGGTAAGATACAAGTAGAAAATGTATTCGATTTCAAAACTTGATCTTGGGGAGGCAAAAGCTATGGCTGGTGTACGTTTAGAGCATATTTTCAAGAAATATCCGGGTGCAGAAAAAGCTACGGTTGTTGATGTCAATTTGGACATTCAAGATAAAGAATTTCTCGTATTGGTTGGTCCTTCCGGCTGTGGTAAATCTACTACACTCCGTATGATCGCTGGTCTGGAGGAAATCTCGGACGGTAAATTGTACATTGGAGATCGTGTTGTGAACGACGTGGCTCCAAAGGATCGCGATATCGCGATGGTTTTCCAATCCTATGCCTTGTATCCGCATATGAACGTGTACCAAAACATGGCTTTTGGTCTGAAGCTTCGTAAGGTGAAGAAAGAAGAAATTGACAAACGTGTACGTGAAGCGGCTAAAATTCTTGATATTGAGCATCTGCTGGATCGCAAGCCGAAAGCGCTGTCCGGTGGTCAGCGTCAGCGTGTTGCCTTGGGACGTGCGATTGTACGTGACCCGCAAGTCTTCTTGATGGATGAACCGCTGTCCAACTTGGATGCCAAGCTCCGTGGTCAGATGCGTGCTGAAATCACGAAGCTGGCTAAGCGCCTGGAAACAACCGTTATCTACGTAACGCATGACCAGGTCGAAGCCATGACAATGGGTGATCGGATCGTAGTTATGAAGGATGGTATTATCCAACAAGCTGCATCACCGGATGAACTGTACAACCGTCCAGTGAATCTGTTCGTGGCTGGTTTTATCGGCTCTCCGACGATGAACTTTATCACAGGTCAGCTGGTTGAAAAAGAAGGTGCCTTGCATTTCACTGCACCAGGTCTGGATCTGTTCGTACCTGAAGGTAAGGGGCAGATTTTAAAAGCGAAGGGTTATATCGGTAAAGAAGTAATCTTGGGCATCCGTCCTGAGGATATTCATGAAGAGCCTGTATTCCTGGAGGCTTCTCCGAATACGATCTTTACATCCACTGTGGATGTAACGGAAAATCTCGGTCATGAAATGCTGTTGTACCTGAGTGGTGCCGGAAATGATACGATTATTGCCCGTGTAGATGGACGTTCCAATACTCGTGATGGTGTCAAAGCGAAGTTGGCTGTCGATATGAACAAGGTTCATATTTTCGATAAAGGATCGGAATTGAGCATTTTGGTTGGTGAATAAGACCAGCCTGTTGAAGGAGTCGCCGTTTTCCCAATCGGGAGATGGCGGCTTTTTTTGTATATGTCCTACAGCTGCAGCTTCGGCATTGCATTCATTGGAAAATTCCGATACGATGGGTACAATGGTACAGGTCTGGGTTCAGGCAAGCTTTGTAGCTGGGTCATAAATGTGATCAATCCAACTGTCGGAACAGAGATAGCCTGAAATCATATGATTAAATACAGTGAGGCTTGGGCTGGTGCAGAATAGACTAGCGTTGGGCTGTATGGTTGATAGGGTAAAGCTACATAAATCAAATAACGTATAGAATCCGGTTTTGCAGATGAAGGGGAGAATACGATGGCTAAACAGGTAAAGGTATCCGAGCTTGTACAGCAGTTTCAAATGGAGGTTATTTCCGGTGAAAAGGGTCTGCGCAGACTGATCACAGTTGACGATTTGAATCGTCCGGGTTTGGAGATGGCCGGGTATTTTGAATACCATGCACAGGAGCGGGTGCAGCTTTTGGGAAGGTCTGAGTTGGCTTTCCTGGGTATGCTGCCTCCTGAGGAGAGAAAGGATCGGATGGAGCGCCTGTGTACAGAGCTGACTCCATGTATTATTGTTACTCGTGGTCTGGAGGTACCCGCTGAATTAGTGAAGGCGAGCGCCGAGCGAGACGTTCCTGTACTGCGGACCAATATGGCGACGACGATTTTATCAAGCCGCATTACGGGCTTTCTCGAAAGAAAGCTGGCTCCTACGGCGACTATTCATGGTGTGCTATGTGATGTCTATGGCGTAGGTATGCTCATCACAGGCAGTAGCGGAATTGGTAAAAGTGAAACCGCGTTGGAGCTGGTTAAACGTGGACACCGTTTGGTAGCGGATGATGCGGTGGAAATTCGGCAGACGTCTGACTTTCAGCTGCATGGTACTGCACCTGAGCTGATTCGTCACCTCCTAGAAATTCGAGGCGTGGGCATTATTAATGTGATGACGCTGTTTGGTGCTGGTGCTGTTCGTAATAATAAGCGGATTACATTGGTTGTCCGTCTGGAGGCATGGCAGCAGGATAAGCAGTATGACCGTCTTGGCCTAGATGAAGAAACGACACGTATTATTGATACGGAGGTTCCACTTGTTACGATTCCGGTTCGTCCGGGCCGAAATTTGGCTGTTATTATCGAGGTGGCAGCGATGAACTATCGTTTGAAGCAAATGGGCGTTAATGCAGCTCTGCAATTTACGAACAAGCTGACGGCTACGATCTCCGAAGATATGGAAGATATGGATTAAGGTTCAGTTGCTTGCAAGGAAGAAGAAGGAGTGAGAGAAACATATGTCAACGGCAACATTATTGCTGAATCCGATTGCTTTTTCAATCGGGGCAATTAAGGTCCACTGGTATGGGCTAATTTTGGGGCTGGCGGCGCTTGTGGGTTTATATCTCGCCATCCGTGAAGGAAAAAAATTTGGTATTCCGCAAGATTTTTTTATGGATATGCTGTTGTTGGGGGTACCATCGGCTATTATTGGAGCGCGTATTTATTATGTGGCCTTCAAGTGGGAAGACTATAAAGATAATCTATGGGATGTTTTCAAAATTTGGAATGGCGGTATTGCGATCTACGGCGCGTTGATTGGCGCGATTATCTGTGCTGTCATTTATTTTCGCTATAAAGGGTATAACTTCTGGCGTATCGCTGATATTTGTGCGCCGGGGCTACTGATTGGCCAAGCGATTGGACGCTGGGGTAACTTTGTCAATCAGGAAGCCTATGGTGGACCGACAGAAGAAACCTTTTTGCGGAATCAACTGCATTTGCCGGATTTCATTGTGAATCAGATGAACGTTAACGGAGTATTCCACCACCCTACGTTCCTGTACGAATCGCTGTGGAGTATCGTAGGTGTGATTTTGTTGCTTGTGATTCGCCGCATGAAATTTGTACGTGCGGGCGAAATGTTTGCATTCTACTTCATTTGGTACTCTATCGGTCGCTTCTTCATCGAGCGTGTGCGGACGGACAGCTTGGCCTTTCAGGGGCCGGACTGGATGGCTTCTTTTTTGAATGCACTCTGGTCCCCTATGGTGTGGCTAGGGTTTGAACCAGGGTACTTGGACCCGAACTATGGTAATGTACGGATTTCACAGCTGCTTGCTATCTTCATCATTGTAGCTGCCGTGATTTTTATCCTGGTTCGTCGCCGGAAGGGCTCATCCGTTGCAAGTTATAGCGACCCGATTGTCTCCAGCAAGACGGGGATTGATCAGGTACCTGACGTGACGCCAGAGCAAGCATCCCGCCCAGGACAAGATACGGTTCCTCCGACTGCTACAGCAGATAAGCTTCCCAAGGAGGAAACGGACGAGGATAAGAAGGAGCATCTATGATAAACACGATTTTGTTTGATTTGGATGGCACCATCATGGATACGAATGAACTGATTATCAGCACGTTTTTGCACATTATGAATCATCCAGATGCTGATCCGCTAACTCGGGAGCATATTATTCCACATATGGGTGGAACGCTGGATGATCAGCTCCGTACTTTTTCAGGATTAACGGATGTGTCTGAGCTGGTTAAAGCCTACCGTGCTTATAATCATATTCATCATGATCAAATGGTGAAGCCATTTCCGTATGTGATTGAGGTTATTCAGGAACTGCGTGCACGGGGAATTAAGCTAGGGGTCGTGACAACCAAAATACGACCATCCACGATGCGTGTACTTGATCTTTTTAATATGACCTCCTCTATGGACTATATTGTGACGGTAGACGATGTGGAGCATCCGAAGCCACATGCAGAGCCAGTGCTCAAGGCATTGGCTGGCTTGAACGCTGAAGCAGAGCATACGTTGATGGTCGGAGACAGTTCCTTTGATATTTTGTCAGCTAAGGCGGCAGGTGTGAAATCTGCGGGTGTTGCCTGGTCGCTCAAGGGTGAGGAGACTCTGCGTGGGTATGGACCAGATTACATGTTGCATGATATGCGCGACTTGCTAAAGCTTGAGCTTCAAGGTGTCAATGTATCGTGAGAAAGGTGAAACGCTATCCTGTAGAAGGTCCTAACGCGTTGTGGCAGATTTATCGAACGGTGAGCCCTTGGAAAGGCGTTAAAAATTTTATTTTTATACAGGTTGCCCGGTATTGTCCTATGCTTTCTCTGAAAAACGTCATTTACCGTAAAATGCTGGGTATGAAAGTGGGCCAACATTCGGCCTTCGGCTTGATGGTCATGGTAGATGTTTTTTTTCCAGAGCATATTACGATAGGAAACAATTCGGTTATCGGATATAACACGACTATCCTGGCCCATGAATACCTTATACAGGAGTATCGTATCGGTAAAGTGGTGATTGGCGATCATGTGTTGATTGGTGCAAACACGACCATTTTGCCAGGGGTCACCATCGGTGATGGAGCAATCGTGGCCGCTGGAGCGGTGGTGCATAAAGACGTGCCTGCTGGAGCGTTCGTAGGCGGTAATCCATTGCGTGATTTAGGACGACCCGATGTGGAGGTATAGTAAATAGCACACAAGAAAGGCCCCTTTATGGATTAAGGGGTCTTTTTGCACTGTTTTTTGTATAATAAGTAGAGGAATGGATGTTGGTTATGTTTAAATATAGAAAATAAATATATTTACAAGGCGATATGGGAGCGTGTTGATTTGGTCAAAAAGGAACGTATACCGGAGCTTGATATTTATCGGGGAATATTGATTGCAGCCGTTGTTACTATTCATGCGACTTCAATGGCTTTGATTGATGCTCGTCATTCGCTATTATTTTATCCTTTTTTATTTTTAAATGTGTTCAGTAGCTTTGCAGTGCCGGTGTTTATCTTTGTGAGTGGATTTGTTTTATTTTACAATTATGTGGATCGACCGCTTCGGGGTAAGAATATGCTTGTGTTTTTTCGGAAAAGGCTGATGTTTATTGTATTGCCTTATATTTTGTTTTCACTTCTCTACTATTTGACCCTGGTGACACGCGGGCTAATGCCGCTCAGTGATCTTCCTCTGGTGCTGTTAACAGGAAAGGCATATACGCATTTGTATTATGTAATCATCATTATCCAATTTTATTTGGTCTTTCCGCTGTTGCTCTGGGGAGTACGACGTTTAAGACAGTGGATAGTAAGCCCACGGAGAGCAGCCCTTGTTATTTTGGCAGCAGGTCTGGCCATTCAATGGGGGTTTGTATTACTGAACAAATACGTTTGGGGAGTCGAAAGAGGAAGTCTTGCGATTACATATATCAGTTACTTTGCTCTGGGTGCAGCTGTAGCGATTGGCTATGAAGAGATCAAAAAGTGGCTTTTTCCATTACCAGGAACAACAATCAGTCGCAGACAGTTGATGAGCTGGTGTGCCTTGTGGACGGCTTGGTTACTGGTGGGCATAGCTTATGTGCAGATATGGTTTGTAACGTATCGCAAAGCCATCTATGCAGACTCACTGGTCTATGAACTGCTCCGCAATGCACATGCCCTCGTATCTGCGCTAGTGCTGTTTCAGTTTTCTGTTTTATTCTATCGCCATGTGAATGGGAGGCTGCGAGCCTGGATCAGTTGGATGGGTGCATGTTCGTTCGGTATTTATTTACTTCATCCGGCATTATTGCGAGTGTATCGCAAGCTGGATCTGCATGGAACGCCGATAGAATATATTTTCTACGTTGCCGGTGGATGGTTGTTGGCACTGTTTGGCTCATGGCTGATTGTGACGTTATGTTTCCGATATCTACCGTTTTCCTGGGTCGGATTGGGCACGATTCCGAAATTACCTCCTTCACGGACTAAAGGTGAACAGGTGAGTGGCTAAATATTTTAAGATGGACTGTTGGCTGAGAGGCTGGCAGTCTTTTTTTAGGATTCATGAATTCGGCAGTGGATACAATATAGAGCGGGGTAGCGTATGGATGAAAACTTTAAAAATGGGCAGCTCCGTTCGGTTGACGTTGACAAGCAGGGCATGATAATATATCGAATATACTTTAGTTTGTTAGCACTTTACCATGATAAAGATATTGTGAAATCATGAGGTGATAGAGATGTCTAAGCCAAAAGGGTTTGAAATTCCTGTAGGGGTTCGGGATTACCTCCCACGTGCAGTGTCGAAGCTGCGGGCGATTGAATTGAATGTGCTCGAATGCATGGAGCGTTGGGGCTACCGTCAGATTATGACGCCTACGATGGAGTACTACGATACAGTGGGTGTAGCCAGCTCCACCTCGGATCAGAAGCTGTTTAAGCTGCTCAATAACCGGGGGACTACGCTGGTGTTGCGGTCTGATATGACTGCCCCCATTGCACGGGTGGTATCGTCGCTATTGAAGGAAGAGGAAGTGCCCCTTCGGCTTTCCTATCACGCCAATGTATTTCGGGCGATTGAGGAAGAGGCGGGAAGAGAAGCTGAATTCTTTCAAACGGGTGTGGAACTGGTAGGCGATGATTCGGCGGAGGCTGATGCAGAAATTGTAGCCTTGGCGATTGCATCGTTACAGGCCGCAGAAGTCACCTCTTTTAAAATTGCCATGGGACATGTGGGATTCCTGAACAGTCTGTTCGAGGAAATCATTCCAGGTCGCCAGGGTGAACAGGAGGCGCTAAAGGAGCTGTTGCTGGGCCGTGATGTAGTAGGCTACCGCACAGCGATTGAGGCTTTGGGCTTGGCTGCTGAACATCGGGATAAGCTGGAGGCTATTCTTCGGCTGCGTGGTGGAAAAGAAATTTGTGAACAAGCTACCCGTCTTAGCGTAGAGCAGCAGACGCTTCAATCTATTGCACATTTGTGCGAGGTGTGGGAAGTACTGGAGGCTTATGGCGTATCTGAGCATGTGCTAATTGACCTTACCATGATCGGGGATTTTTCATATTATACAGGAATGACTTTTGAGGGCTATGCGGCGGAGATTGGATTTCCCGTATGCAACGGAGGTCGCTATGACAATCTGCTTCAGCAGTTTGGTCGGTCTGTACCTGCGACGGGATTTGCACTGAAGACGAACCGGATCGTCGACGGTGTAGACGGCATTGAGATTGAGACGAAGCGGCCTGCGCTTATCCTTTATGACGAACAGGGACGCCAAGAGGCGTTATCGGCTGCAGCGCAGCTTCGTACAGCCGGCCGGATTGTGGTTACAGGCTTGGCGGGAGGGCCAGAGGATGGGCGGCGCCAGCAGCAGGACTTATATGCGGAGGTATACAGCTATACAGCCGCAGAAAGGCGACCGGTAAAAGGGAGGGAATTGCCATGACGGAAACATTGAAGGTAGCCATGCCGAAGGGACGGATTTATAAGCAGGCTTCCGAGCTGTTTCGCCGAGCGGGTGTACCGATTCCCCTAGATGTGGATGATACGCGCAAGCTGGTCATTCCGCTGCCTGAGCTGGGAATGGAGTTCATCATGGCGAAGCCGGTCGATGTCCCTACGTATGTGGAGTATGGGGCTGCGGACATTGGCATTGTAGGCAAGGATGTATTGCTGGAGGAAAGCAAGGATGTGTACGAACTGTTGGATTTGGGAATCGCCCGTTGCCGGATGTCGGTGATTGCTCTGCCGGATTGGCAGCCGGGTATTCGCCAGCGGGTCGCTACCAAATATCCGAATGTGGCTTCCCAGTATTTTCGGGAGCAAGGCCAGCAGGTGGAGGTTATTAAGCTGAACGGTTCCATCGAGTTGGCGCCGTTAATCGGCCTGGCAGACCGCATTGTTGATATGGTGGAGACAGGGCAGACCTTGCGGGAGAACGGATTGGTCGAGCAGGTCAGCATTCTGGATATTACCAGTCGCCTGATTGCCAACCGGGTCAGCTATCGGATGAAAAACGGCCCGATTCAGGCATTGTGTGACCGATTGCATCAGGTGATTCCAGCTGCGGTGGCACCGCGGGACTAATCTAATGGAATGAGGCCAATGGTTGAAATAGCTTTTTGCAAAGCAAGCTGCAAGTGAGGGGGAGTGGACAAATGAAGATCGTATCAGCCCGTGATTTCAGTCTTCAGCGTGAGGTGGATTACGGTACACCAGAGCAAAATGAGGCTGCTCGTGCCATTATCCGATCAGTACGGCAGGAGGGAGATGCGGCTGTCCTGCGGTATACGGAATCGTTTGATGGAGTATCGCTGACAGCGGAGCAGCTTCGTGTGACAGATGAAGAATTGAAGTCGGCATATGACAAGGTGGAGCCTTCTTTTATACAGGCGATTCAAGAGGCGGCGGAAAATATCCGTGCTTTTCACATGAAGCAAAAACGAAATTCGTGGATGGATTGGCAGCCGGACGGCAGCCTGCTCGGCCAGATTATCCGACCGTTGCAGCGTGTAGGCGTGTATGTTCCGGGCGGTAAGGCGGCCTATCCATCCTCGGTGCTGATGAATGTCATTCCTGCTCAGGTGGCGGGTGTACCGGAGATTGTCATGGTGACACCCCCGGCAACAGGCGGCAAGGCGGGTATTGATCCATATACACTGGTAGCTGCGGCAGAGGCTGGTGTGACGGAAATATACCGGGTGGGCGGAGCACAGGCGATTGCCGCTCTCGCATACGGAACACATCGCATTAAACCAGTCGATAAAATTTGCGGTCCCGGCAACATTTATGTAGCGCTGGCAAAGCGTGAGGTGTACGGTGCGGTGGATATCGACAGTATTGCTGGACCGAGTGAAATTGTCGTGCTGGCTGATCATACGGCGAATGCTGCTTACGTTGCAGCAGATCTGCTGTCGCAAGCTGAGCATGACGAAATGGCCTCGGCCATTCTGGTTACACCCTCGCAGCGCTTGGCGGAAGAGGTATCTGCTGAGGTACAGCGCCAATTGGCCGATCTGCCCCGCAGAGATATTGCCTCTGCATCGGTAGAGTCCTACGGGGCCATCATTGTCGTCGACACTCTGGAAGAGGGCATCAGTATTGTCAATCGGCTTGCACCGGAGCATCTGGAGATCATGACAGAGCAGCCAATGGAGCATGTGGGTCTGATTGAAAATGCGGGAGCTATTTTCCTGGGAGCGTACAGCTCGGAGCCGGTAGGCGATTATTTTGCCGGGCCCAACCACATTATTCCGACGAATGGAACCGCGCGGTTTTCTTCGCCGGTGGATATTGATGATTTTATCAAGAAGTCGAGCATGATCTATTACAGCAAGGAAGCGCTGCTGCGTAATGGAGAGACGATTATGCAGCTTGCCCGGCATGAAGGGCTGGAGGGCCACGCACGGGCGATACAGGTTCGATTGGACAATGAAAAGAAGGCGGTGGATGGCGATGGGGAACGAAAATAACGAAGCAGGACGCACAGGGAGCGTCAGCCGGAAGACGAACGAAACGGATATTCAGCTGTCTTTTGCGGTAGATGGGACAGGACAGGCCGAGATCGAAACGGATGTTCCTTTTCTAAATCACATGCTGGATTTGTTCACGAAGCACGGACACTTTGACCTGAGTGTGCAGGCCAGAGGGGATGTTGACATCGACGATCACCATACTGTGGAGGACATTGGTATCTGTCTGGGGCAAACCTTGCTGGAAGCACTGGGTGATAAAAAAGGAATCAAGCGCTATGCCAGCGTCTTTGTACCGATGGATGAGGCGCTCGCGCAGGTCATCATTGATCTCAGTAACCGACCTCATTTTGAGTATCGTGCGGAGTATCCGTCACAGCAGGTAGGGAGCTTTTCGACGGAGCTGGTGCATGAGTTTCTGTGGAAGTTTGCATTAGAGGCCCGTATGACGCTGCACGTTATCGTTCACTACGGGCAAAATACCCATCATATGATCGAGGCGGTGTTCAAAGCACTGGGACGAGCGCTGGACGAGGCGACCTCCATTGATCCACGGGTAACGGGAGTGCCTTCAACGAAGGGAGTGCTATAGTCCATGTCCATTGCTATTGTGGATTACGGCAGAGGCAATCTGCATAGTGTGAGCAAGGCGGTTGAGCGTCTTGGATATGAGGCTGTAGTCACAGGAGATGCCCAGGTGATTTGTTCCTCCAGCGGTGTGATTTTGCCGGGTGTAGGGGCATTCGGAGATGCGATGGAGCATTTGCGTTCCAGTGGATTGGATCGGATTATCCAGGAGGTGGCGAGCGCTGGACAACCGCTGCTCGGTGTTTGCTTGGGTATGCAGCTGTTGTTCACTCGTGGTGAAGAATATGGCAGTCATGAAGGGCTTAATATTTTACCGGGCGAGGTCGTCCGCTTTGCTCCCGATAGGGGCGTCAAGGTGCCGCATATGGGCTGGAATCGTCTGCGTATGACACAGCCGGGCCATCCGTTGCTCCAAGGGCTGGAGGAAGGACATGTGTATTTCGTGCATTCCTATCATGCGAAGCCGGAGGTTGAAAGTGACCTGCTGGCAGTGACCGACTACGGCGGGCCTGTAACAGCTATCGTTGGCAGAGGCCATGTATATGGCATGCAGTTCCATCCCGAGAAGAGCGGAGAAATGGGCATGCGGCTGCTGCGTCAGTTTTTGGAGCTGGCGGAGGCGGCAAAGCGAGCGTAATTATGCATCAGTGCGCGGGAGTGTGGTACGGCCAGCTTTGGGCGTTGATGGATGTGAAGGCCTATAAATGTTGAATAGCTCACAAGGGGGTCATACTTTGTTCACGATATATCCGGCGATTGATATTCGCGATGGCAAATGTGTACGGTTGGTACAGGGGGATTACAACCAGGAGACGATATACAACGAAAACCCGGTGGAGGTAGCCCGGGAATGGGAGCGCAAGGGCGGCTCTTACATTCATCTGGTTGATCTGGACGGTGCTAAAGCAGGCCAACCGGTGAACGATGAATTAATCGGGCGTATCGCTTCTGCAGTGCAGGTGCCTGTACAGGTGGGTGGCGGCTTGCGTACACGCGAGCATGTGGAGCGACTGTTGTCATTGGGCGTGAGCCGCGTGATTTTGGGCACGGCGGCAATTGAGGACCGCGCCTTTACCGAAGCAGTGCTCTCTGCCTACGGTGATCGGATCGCTATCGGTCTGGATGCGCGAAATGGCTATGTAGCTACGCGCGGGTGGCTCGAGACCTCGGAGGTACGCGCGGATGAACTGGCCGCTGAGCTGGCCGCCAAGGGGGCGCAGACGTTCATCTTTACAGACATTTCACGCGATGGAATGATGCAGGGACCGAATGTGGAGGCGATCGTAGCGCTTGCAAAAAGCAGTGGACGTACCGTAATTGCTTCCGGGGGTGTCAGTCAGATGGATGACCTGATCACACTGAGCACGTATGCACAAGCAGGTGTAGGCGGTGCCATTGTGGGTAAGGCATTGTATACGGGAAGCATTGACTTGCAGGTCGCCGTACAAGCTGTAGCGAAGGCATAGGGGGAGTAAACATGCTGGCTAAACGTATTATTCCCTGTCTGGATGTAAAGGATGGCAGGGTGGTCAAGGGCGTCAATTTTGTGAATCTGCGCGATGCTGGCGATCCGGTGGAGCTGGCGGCGCTGTATGACCGGGAAGGTGCAGATGAGATTGTATTTCTGGATATTTCCGCATCGGTTGAAGGTCGTGCCACTATGGAGGCGGTCGTTCGCCAGACAGCCGGGGAGATCGCTATTCCCTTCACGGTCGGCGGCGGGATTTCCCATGTCGATGATATGAAACGCATTTTGCGTGCCGGGGCCGATAAAATTGGCGTGAATACGGCGGCTGTGCGTAACCCTCAGCTGATTGCGGAGGGTGCACGCAGCTTTGGTTCACAATGCATCGTTGTTGCGATTGATGCCAAGTACAATGAGGCGTGGGGCGAGTGGGAAGTATATACGCACGGAGGCCGCACACCATCCGGTATCCGTGCCTTGGCCTGGGCCAAGGAGGCTGAACAGCTGGGGGCTGGAGAAATTCTGCTGACCAGCATGAATGCGGACGGAACCAAGGATGGATTTGACCTGCCACTCACGGCTGCGGTGTCGGATACGGTGGGGATTCCGGTCATTGCGTCCGGTGGAGCTGGCAAGCAGGAGCATTTTTATGACGTGTTTACGACGGGCAAGGCGGATGCTGGATTGGCGGCAACGATTTTTCATTATAAAGAAATAGGAATCCCTGAGCTAAAACGGGATTTAAAGCGCAGAGGAGTGGAGATACGATGAGCAACGAATTAAACCAGCAGCTATCTCTGGAGCAGATATTGGAAAATATCCGCTGGAATGAAGCGGGGCTTGTCTCAGCCATTGTCCAGGATGTTGCTACGCTTCAGGTGCTGACCTTGGCCTACATGAACCGCGAGTCGCTGAAGCTGTCTCTGGAATCGGGAGAGACCTGGTTTTGGTCTCGTTCCAGACAGGAGCTGTGGCACAAGGGGGCAACCTCCGGGAATACGCAAAAAATCTCCTCCATCCAGCTGGATTGTGACGGTGATGCTCTGCTTGTACGTGTCATTCCCAACGGTCCTGCCTGTCATACAGGAGCAACGAGCTGTTTCTCCCGCGAGATTTCTGCGCCGGGAACGGCTGTAGCATCTGCTGCCGGGCATGCAGTTCAGGCGTCGGCTACCCAAACGGACGGCACTGTAAGGGCTACAGCAGACCGCTTTGAGGTGCTCGCCCAGCTGGAGGCGATCATTAAGGAACGTGAAGAGACACGCCCTGAAGGAGCTTACACGACCTATCTCTTTGATAAAGGAGTAGACAAAATCCTGAAAAAGGTTGGCGAAGAAGCGTCCGAGACGATCATTGCTGCCAAAAATAAAGATAATGAGGAGCTGCGTCTGGAGGTCAGCGATTTGGTTTATCATCTGTTGGTGCTGTTGCAGGAGCGGAAGCTACCGCTGGATGATGTGCTGTCTGAGCTGAATCGTCGCCATGAGCGTCCTCGTCGAGATTAAATGGGTGTTTTAGTGCAGAAAGGGGCGAGGGCTGCATGAAAATTGACTATCATACGCATCATGCCCGTTGCGGTCACGCGATAGGAAGTCTGGAAGAGTATGTGCAGCAGGGGATTCGATTGGGACTGGATCAGCTTGGCTTATCAGATCACATGCCCTTACTGCATGTAAAACCAGCCGACTATTACCCGGAAATGGCAATGCCTATGGAGGAGCTGCCCCGATATGTGGAAGAGTGTCTGGAACTGAAGGACCGCTATAAAGGGCAGATTGATATACGTGTCGGCCTGGAAGGTGACTACATTGAGGGCTGGGAACGGGAAATCGAAGATATTATTAGCGCGTATCCGTGGGATTATGTGATTGGTTCCGTTCACTTTCTCGGTGAATGGGATGTCACGGACTTCCGTCAGGTACATCATTGGGAAGGCAAAAACGTGCTGGAGGTATACCGTACGTATTACGATGCGGTTTCCAAGGCGGCAGCTACCGGCTTATATGACATCATGGGTCATTTGGATGTCATAAAGCGCTTCGGCCATCATCCGAAGCCGGAGGAAGAGGAGGAGCTACGTGAGCTGGAGCGCTCTGCACTCTCAGCCGTGGCCCACAGCGGGCGGGCAATGGAACTGAATGCATCAGGGCTATCCAAGCCCTGTGCGGAGATGTTCCCAAGCCGCCGCATGCTGGAGGAGGCATTATCGCTAGGCATCCCGCTGACCGTCGGCTCGGATGCCCATGATCCGGCGAAGCTGTCCGAGCATTTGGAGAAGGCGCGTGCTCTTCTATATGAGGTCGGCTATCGCGAGCTTGCGGTATTTCAGCATCGCGAGCGTACGCTAGTATCGCTTACGCTTTAATATCCATATTTATTGGGTCCAAATATATATCCATTGACTAGCCGAACGTGCCTTTTAAAGAGGAAAACGCGTTCGGCTATTGGCATATCCTCTTATATGTATCTATCAGTGTGTATTTATTGGAAAACAATCCTGCATATGCGGAACGACTGACTGTCAAGTCGTTTTGAAGTTGTGGTATACTGAAGGGTATGAACATGCTAGCTATATTTAAAGGAGGTGCCTTGGTTATTTATGAAAGGGAAACATCTGCGAGCATCGGAACAACCTAGCCCTAAGATTATTGCTTTGCGTTTCGACGCATCTTTCTTTTTTGAGAAAGCTGTGCGCTCGCTGGACCGCAATCATTATGACAAGGCATTGAAATATTTTCGTAAAGCCGTTGAATATGAACCGGATAATCCGGTGAATCATTGCAATATGGCGGGTATATTATCAGAGATGGGGGATTATGCAGGCTCGAACGAGATCCTGTCCTCTGTTCTGAGCGACGTAGATCCGTCGATGACAGAGTGTTATTTCTATATGGCGAATAATTACGCTAATATGGAGCAATTTGAAGAAGCGGAGAAAGCTTTAGTCACGTACCTGGAGGAGGACGAAGAAGGACAGTTTCTGGATGAGGCCGAGGAAATGATGGAACTGCTCTATTATGAGCTGGACCGTCCAACCAAGCTGAACCGCATTAAGGCCCGGCAGGGAGTGGTCGAGCATGATCAGGCCCGCGTCCTGCTGGAGGAAGGGAAATTCGCTCAGGCAGCCCAATTGCTCAAGCAAATTTCGGAGGAACAGCCCGATATGTTCGCTGCGCGAAATAATCTGGCGCTCGCCTATTACTACATGGGATTATTCCAAAATGCCAAAACGGTCATTCTTCGAGTGCTGGAGGATGAGCCGGGCAATTTGCACGCGTTGTGCAACCTGGCGATCTTTTATCAGCATGAGGGAGGCGGCCCGGAATTGGATCGCTTGGTTCAAACCTTGGCGGTCACCATACCGTTTCAGGAGGAGCAGGTGTTCAAGCTGGCAACCACCATGGGCATTCTTGGACGCCACGAGGAGGCGTACAGACATTTTCGCAGATTGCTGCATGGCACGGGAGAGAACAGTGCGGACGCTTCTTTGTACCATTACACGGCAGTAGCTGCCAGCAACACAGGAAGATATGCAGAAGCCCGGCGGTTGTGGAGTCATTTGCAAAAGCAGGATGCTTCCTCGGAAGTTCCGCGCTTTTTCCTGTCCCGGCTGGAGGAACTCCAGCAGGAGGGCACACCGCTACAAGTGCTCAGCTACCATTATCATCTCCCTTTTGAGGAGCAATTCCGCATGTGGGAGAAGTTCGGCGCTGATCAAGTGCCTGACAGCATGAAGAAGGACCCGCTTATACGGTCATCCTTCTTCTGGGCTTTGCGCCACGGAGATCGGGCAACTCAGCTTCAGGTCATTCAGGCGCTGAGTCTGATCGGTGATGATGAGGTGCGCCAGGCACTGGAGTCATTTGTAGATGACCCGGATCAGGAGGGTGAGCTGAAACAGCGTGCCTTGCAGGTGCTGCAAGAGCTGACGGATCAAGATTATGGCGTGCAGGAAACGGCCCCGCAGGCAGAACAGATGGAGCAATCGGAAGCTGAAAGGGATTGTCTGTTAACCGAAGGCGATGTATCTGCTGCTCCGGTCGATCCGCAATGGCAGGCAGTGCTCGATAAGGTGCTGACCGTCATGAGCAAGCCGTCAGATTTGGCCATGCAGCACGATTTGCGGTCGCTTTGGCTGGAGTATTTGGATCGGCTTGCTCCTGAAGTGCCGATGATTCAGCATACTGAGGGATGGGCAGCGGCGCTGGAATATTTGACAGCCAAAATGCATCATCATTCAGTCACCTATCAAGAAGTAGCCGACCGTTACGGTATTTCTGTGTCGACCGTAAGCCGCTATGCACGCCAGATTGACAGTGTGTGTGGTATCAAACAGAAGCTGAAGCAGCCGCTCTCCACGTTTAAAAAGCAGGTCTGAGACCTGCTTCAAACATCACTTAAAGGAGGCAACAAACGTATGTATAAATCCATAATTATTGGTACAGGTCCCGCAGGCTATACAGCCGCTATTTATTTGGCGCGCGCTAACATGAATCCGCTGATCATTGAGGGAATGCAGCCCGGCGGGCAGCTTACCACGACGACCGAAATTGAAAATTTCCCGGGTTTTGAGCAAGGTATCCTTGGTCCTGAATTGATGGATAACATGCGCAAGCAGGCTGAACGTTTTGGCGCTGAATTTACTTCCGGTTGGGTAGAGGAAGTGGATTTCAGCAAGCGCCCTTTTAAAGTGAAGGTAGAGGGTAAAGGCATCATTGAGGCGGAGTCGGTTATTATTGCTACAGGCGCGTCTGCCAAATATCTTGGTATTCCAGGTGAACAGGATAATGTAGGGCGCGGAGTTAGCACGTGCGCAACCTGCGACGGCTTCTTTTTCCGCGGGAAAAAGATTGTCGTGGTCGGCGGCGGCGATTCGGCGATGGAGGAAGCAAGCTTCTTGACCCGGTTTGCTTCCAGTGTAACCTTGGTTCATCGTCGTGATGAGCTGCGGGCATCCAAAATCATGCAAGACCGTGCACACGAGAATGAAAAAGTACACTGGGCATTAAACCGGACTCCTCTGGAGGTCGTAACAGGTGAAACCGGATTAAAGGGCTTGAAGGTACACAATAATGAAAACAATCAGGATGAGTTGATTGAGGCGGATGGTGTGTTCGTAGCGATTGGACATACACCAAACACAGGCTTCCTGAACGGTCAAATCCATACAGACGATCACGGCTATATTCAAGTGAAGCCAGGCACGACGGAAACGAACATCCCCGGCGTTTTTGCGTGTGGGGACGTGCAGGATAATCGTTACCGCCAGGCTATTACGGCTGCGGGAACGGGCTGCATGGCGGCTATGGACTGTGAGAAGTATCTCGAGGGCAACGCTGTTCATGACTGGAGCGAAACACTGGATCAATAAAGATAGCCTATAGCTCACAATATGGCAAGAGTGGGGTAAGGTAGCCCTGTTATAAAGCGATATTTCGATGTTGAGGAAGAGAGGCCTGTTGCGTTTGCACAGGCCTTTTCCTTTTTATGGATAAAGTAAGGGCAAAAGTTCCGCTAATCGTACATTTTTCAATAGGTAAGTGTCCTTGACCGTAACGGGGGCTTCAATTATAGTTGGAACGTAGGATTACTATTATGAAGTCAAGATTTTAATCATATGTTTCATACAAGGTTTTTAAGTAAACATAAAGGTGGCTTGAAACATGTCTGAAAGTATCTATGTGGGTGTCGATCTGGGCGGTACAGCGATTAAAGTCGGCATTTGTAATGAAAACGGGCAGCTTTTGCACACTTATGAGGGACCAACCGAAACCGATAAGGGCGTAGATGTTGTAATCAGCAATATCGAAAAATATGTGCGGCACATTGTTGAGCAATCCCCCTATGAATGGGATCAACTGATGGGTGTCGGTGCTGGCGTTGCGGGTTTTACGAATGTTCGCAATGGTATTATTGTCCTCGCTCCCAATATTGGCTTTCGTGATGTACCGATCCGTGCGCTTTTGGAGGAACGAATCGGTAAGCCTGTAAAAATAGACAATGACGCTAACGTTGCCGCACTTGGTGAAGCATGGGCCGGAGCGGGCAAAGGCATAGATAACTGTGTATGCTATACCCTGGGTACGGGTGTTGGCGGCGGCATTATTATTAATGGTAAAATATATCAAGGATTCTCGGGTATGGCCGGAGAAATTGGGCATATGAGTGTCGTGCCTGATCTGGAGGCTATCCAGTGTGGATGCGGCAAAATGGGTTGTCTAGAAACCGTATCTTCTGCAACAGGCATTATCCGTATGGCAAAAGACGCTGTGGAACGTGGCGATCGTACTTCTCTGGCACTGGAGGATCAAATTGCTGCTAAAGAAGTATTTGATGCTGCTAAAGCCGGTGATGAGGTCGCGCTACGTATCGTGAACCGGGCTGCTTTTTATTTGGGGAAATCTATGGCAGCCGTGGCAGCAGTGCTCAATCCGGAGTTGTTTATTATAGGCGGCGGTGTTTCCAAAGCTGGCGACTTTTTGTTTGAAGAGATGCGCCGCGTATACACTAAGCAGGCACCTGAGCCACTTCAGCAAGGAGTATCGATTGTTCCGGCAGTACTGGGCAATGACGCAGGTATCGTAGGGGCTGCAGGCTTGCTGTTGCGTTCCTGATTTACAGGCTGCTGATATACAGTTACTGACATAGAGCGAAGAAGCAAAAGGAGAGGGAAGTCCATATGACAGACAACCTAAAAAATGCTGCGCCGTGGGCAACGCTCATTATTATTACGGGGATGTCAGGTGCAGGGAAGACCATTGCGGTGCAGAGCCTGGAAGACTTGGGCTTCTTTTGCGTTGATAATTTGCCCCCTGTGCTGATTCCCAAATTCGCTGAGTTAATCGAGCAGTCCAACGGAAAAATAGGTAAAGTGGCGCTCGTCATTGATTTGCGTGGCCGAGAATTCTTTACTGCCTTATCGGAATCATTGAATTATATTAAAGAACATTTTACGATTCATTGTGAAATTCTATTCTTAAATGCCAACGATGGCGTTCTCGTGCAACGCTACAAGGAAAGCCGTCGACGTCATCCGCTTGCTCCAGACGGTATGCCTTTGGATGGAATCCGACTGGAGCGCAAAATGCTGGAGGAGCTGAAAAGCTCGGCTTCTGAGGTTATTGATACAAGCACGATGAAGCCCGCAACCTTAAAGGCCAGGATTATTTCGAGATTTTCACATCTGGAGAGCAGCATGCTTTCCGTGAATATTACTTCTTTTGGCTTTAAATATGGTATTCCCATTGATGCCGATCTTGTATTCGATGTGCGCTTCCTGCCCAATCCTCACTATGTGGACCAGCTTCGCCCCCATACGGGACAGGATAGCGATGTATATGATTATGTTATGAAATGGCCTGAGACTCAGGCTTTCCTGACCAAGCTGCTGGATATGTTGCATTTTTTGATTCCACAATACCGTAAAGAAGGCAAGAGTCAGGTGATTATCGGTATTGGCTGTACCGGCGGTAAGCATCGTTCTGTTGCGATATCGGAATATTTAGGAAAAATGCTGGGTGCCAGCGAGACAGAGTCCGTTTCTGTTTCGCATCGGGATGCTGATCGGGACCGGCACTAATGAGGTGAAATGATGAAAGAGACCGGATCACAACGGGAGCGCCCGCGTATTGTTGTTATGGGCGGGGGAACCGGCTTGTCTGTCATGCTGCGGGGCTTGAAGCAAAAGCCACTGGATATTACGGCTATTGTTACAGTTGCTGACGATGGCGGAAGCTCCGGGATATTGCGCAGTGAGCTGCAGATGCCCCCTCCAGGGGACATCCGCAATGTGCTGACTGCCTTGGCTGACGTAGAACCAGTGATGTCAGATATGCTAAAATACCGTTTCGGTGCAGGATCAGGATTGTCAGGCCATAGTTTGGGCAATCTGATTTTGGCAGCGATGACCGATATATCAGGTGATTTTGTAACGGCGGTGCGTGAGCTTAGCCGTGTGTTTGCTGTCCGGGGGCGTGTACTGCCGGCAGCCGAAGAAGGTGTTGTGTTAAGTGCCGAAATGGAGGATGGTACGGTTGTTACCGGGGAGTCCAAAATCCCGGAAGCGGGCGGCAGAATCAAACGTGTTTTTCTTGAGCCGACTCACGTGGAGCCGTTGCCTGAGGCTGTAGAGGCCATTAATGAAGCCGATGCGATTCTGATTGGCCCCGGAAGTTTGTATACCAGTATTTTACCCAATCTGCTCGTACCGAAGCTCGCTGAGGCTGTAGTGAAATCCGATGCTATCAAAATATTTGTCTGCAATGTCATGACCCAGCCGGGTGAAACCGATGGCTATACGGTGGGAGATCACCTGCAGGCTATTTACGAGCATGTAGGCCACCATCTCTTCGACTATGTCATTGTGAATAACGGGGAAATCCCGCCTCAAGTGCAGGAAATGTATGCCGAGCAGGGAGCCAAGCCAGTTCAAGTCGACATGAGCGAACTGAATGACCGGGGATATAAAGTAGTGGCAGATACGTTAGTTCTGTTCCGCACGTATTTACGGCATGATGCAGACAAACTAAGCCAGCACATTTATCAATTAGTACAAAACTGGATATTAAGAAGGAGGTGAGTCCCTTGTCCTTTGCGGCACAAACGAAAAAAGAGCTTACAATGATTGAAAGTCAGCCCTGCTGTGAAAAAGCCGAGCTGTCTGCGCTTATACGTATGCTCGGATCCGTACAACTGTCGAATAAAAGGGTGATATTGGACGTGTCCACAGAAAATGCCGCGATTGCAAGGCGGATTTACTCCTTGATCAAAAAGCACTTTCAGCTTCACATTGAACTGCTTGTACGGAAAAAAATGCGCTTGAAAAAAAACAATGTGTACATTGTCCGTATTCCTAACGGTGTACAAGAGCTGCTGAAGGATTTGTACATCGTATCAGAAGGCTTCTTGTTCACGGACGGGATTAATCGGGAGATCATTCGGAAAAACTGTTGTAAGCGGGCTTATCTGCGGGGCGCCTTTATGGCTGGTGGCTCTGTAAACAACCCGGAGGGATCGTCTTACCATCTTGAGATTTCCTCGATGTATGAGGAGCATTGTCAGGCCCTGGTAGATCTTGCGAATGAGTTTCATCTGAATGCCCGCTGTATTGAGCGAAAAAAAGGGTTTATTCTCTACATCAAGGAAGGCGAGAAGATCATTGAACTGCTCAGCATCATTGGAGCGCATCAAGCCTTGTTCAAATTCGAGGATGTACGTATTATGCGCGATATGCGCAACTCCGTAAATCGTATTGTCAATTGCGAAACAGCCAATTTGAACAAGACGATCGGCGCTGCTGTTCGGCAAATTGAGAACATCAAGCTGCTGGAGAGGGAAGTTGGTCTGGAGACCTTGCCGGACAAGCTGCGTGAAGTGGCGGAAATCAGACTCGCCCATCCTGATTTGAACTTGAAAGAAGTCGGGGAAATGCTCAAAGGGGTCGTTAGTAAATCCGGTGTAAATCACCGTCTTCGCAAAATTGACGAGATGGCGGACAAAATCAGGGGAGAAAATGGCCTGATTCCGTAAAAAAGAATGTCCTTGGGGCTTTTTGTCGCTTTAATTAGTTTTTTTTCTAGTGTCTGTCCCGGGTTAATGTTATAATGTGATAAATAAAATGGAGTAAGTAGTGTCCAGATTTATTTGATGAGGGGGTAAGCTGACATGTCAAAACATCCGGTAGTCGTACGCTTGAAAACAGGACTGCACGCCAGACCTGCTGCGTTATTCGTACAGGAAGCGAATAAATATTCATCTGAGATTTTTGTGGAAAAAGAAGACAAAAAGGTTAATGCCAAGAGCATCATGGGTATTATGAGTCTTGCCATCAGTACAGGTACTGAAATTAATATTAGTGCTGAAGGTGCGGACGCCGAACAGGCTGTAAACGCTTTAGTAAGTCTGGTTAGTAAAGTAGAGCTGGAAAACCAGTAAGCGACTGTTTATATTTGTGATACGGTATACGCTCTTTCGTGAAAAGCCCCTCGGGGCTTTTTTTATATCCGTAAAAAAACTAGATGTTTTTCCGAAAAGCTGTTTATCTTTGTAAAGCTCTAAAGTAACGTTTTGTTGAATATGCCAACTGGAATTAGTCCAACCTACACCTAATTTATATTCCGTGCTGATCCTTTATTTTGGAATGCGAATGCTTGACTGCAACCTTTTTTCGTCCTTTCCGTCTGGAAGGTACAAACATTTTCAAGAAAGAGGTTGGATACGATGAGACATTGGACAAAAATAGTAAGTACAGCAGTTCTCACAGGAGCATTATTGGCCGGAGGAGTAGCTGGAGGATTGTGGACAGGAGCAGATCGTGCTTATGCCGCATCAACAGCCGCGACGGTGAATAGTGTAATAAATGTGAGCGGAAGCGGTGAAATACTGGCTAAGCCCGATATTGCTTATCTTTCCATCGGTGTGCAATCGGAAGGAAATACAGCGGCCGCTGCTCAAAAAGCCAATGCCACGAAAATAAACAAGGTTACACAATTGCTGAAAGAAAAATGGAGCATTAGTGCAGACGACATTCAGACTAGCCAGTTCTACGTGCAGCCTAACTATATCTACAACGAAAAAGAAGGTCAGAAGCTCAAAGGCTTCATTGCCAACCATACACTTTCCGTTAAATACCGTGATCTGGATAAAATCGGTCAACTGCTGGATGAGGCTACAAATTCCGGGGCGAACAACGTGGATAATGTACGCTTTTCAGTAGAAGACCCTTCCACCTACGAAGAAGAAGCGATTGCCAAGGCGCTCAGTAACGCTCAATCTAAAGCCAGTGCTGTAGCAAAGGCAGCCAAACGTGGGTTGGGAGGCTTGGTAAATGTGACGGTAGATGGCGGAGAAGCCCAAGTATTCACACAACGTGAGACTGCTATGAGCAAGTCTCTTTTGGACGCAGGGAATGGAACAGAGATACAGTCTGGTCAAGTGACAGTGAAGGTTCAGGTATCGGCCCAATACGAAATGAACTAATACAGTACGTTAAACGAAGCCACAAGCGGCTTGCATCATGTGCAGGTTGGCTTGCTGGCTTTGTTTGTATATCGAAACCATTTTGCAATGAGTCTGTCATAGCTAAGGGGTGTTAGGTGTATAGATTGAAATCGGAGGGTGTACAGATTGTAAACCACATATAATAGGGTACAGATATAATAAGAAAAGCAATCAAAACACATAGATAATACAGATCCACCACAGGAGGAATACTTACGATGAACAAGCATACGAAAAAATGGGGCTCCGCTCTCCTGGCAGCAGGAATTTTAGTAGGAACCGCAGTTATTCCCGTTTCTTATATTGAGGCAGCATTGACCAAACAGCAAGCTACGCCACAGCAACCGGGAATCTCCATTCAATGGGACGGCAAAACCTTGGCGACCAAAGGAGTTCAGGTAAACGGAAGCACACTGATTCCAGTAGCAGCACTGCGCGACAGTCTGGGAATTTCGGTGAGCTATGATGCCAAAACAGCGACATATACCGTAGGCAGCGGGTACAACAAGCTTTACATCATTTCTTCTTTCTCGGATACCTATGTCAATGTGAATAGAATCGGCACGCGCAACATGGACGCCAAACAGATTGCCGGGAAGCTATACATTCCTATGGGTCTGTTGAAAGACTATCTGGGTATCGATGCCCAGTGGAATGCAGCCCAAAAAACAGTAACGTTGAGTAAAAGCCAGCTAAATCCAATCACAATTGCGTCCCAATCACTTTCCGCTTCGAGTAATGCGAAGGTGTCCTACAAGATTAAGTACCCGCAAATCAGCGGCAGCCAGCTGAATCCTGAGGCTCAACATGCCATTAACAGTGTGCTTAAAAAGCAAGCAGACAGAGTATTGGCAGCAGGCAAAAAGATGATGGCTGAGGGAGAGGCTACAACAGAAAGACCGTATGAGTTTGGGAATGATTTTGCGGTTGCCTATAACAAGGATGGTATTTTGAGTGTGATTATGCAGGATTACTCGTATACAGGCGGCGCACATGGCATGACGGCACGCAAGGGATATACGTTCTCGCTTGCTGATGGCAAGCTGCTGCAATTATCCGATGTGCTGAAGGCAAACCCCAAATACAAGCAGTTTCTCAATAACGACCTAAAGAAAAAAATTGATGCGCTTCAGGGTGGAGAAGGTTTTGATAAATTTAAAGAGTTGAAGGCAGATCAGAATTTTTATGTGACCAACAGTGGGGTAACAGTCGTGTTTGATTTGTATGAATATGCACCATACGCGTATGGAATTCCAGAGTTCACCTACTCGTTTGCCCAATTGCTGCCTCAGGGCGGAAAGCCCTTTGCAGGACAGTAAAGCAAAAAAGCTGCCTACCGGATACGAACATCCGGGGCAGCTTTTTCGTTTACCAGCTATCGAGCGATGAATTTCCCCTCTTATACACCTTCTGGAGAAGAGCTGGTTAGCACTTTATCAATAATACCGTATTCCTTGGCATCATCAGCGGACATGAAATAGTCACGGTCTGTGTCTTTTTCAATGCGTTCCAGTGGCTGGCCTGTGCGATCTGCGAGAATGCGGTTCAATTTGTCACGCATTTTCAGAATGCGACGAGCGCGGATTTCGATATCCGTTGCCTGACCTTGTGCACCACCCAATGGTTGGTGAATCATAATTTCACTGTTCGGCAAAGCAAAACGTTTGCCTTTGGCACCTGCGTTCAGCAAGAACGCACCCATGGAAGCAGCCATACCTACACAAATCGTAGACACGTCAGGTTTAATGTATTGCATCGTATCGAAAATGGCCATACCGGCTGTAATGGAACCGCCAGGACTGTTAATATACAAGTGAATATCTTTTTCAGGATCTTCGGCAGCCAAAAACAGCATTTGCGCAATAATAGAGTTGGCTACAACGTCATTGACGTCCGAGCCCAACAAAATAATGCGATCCTTCAACAGTCTGGAATAAATGTCATAGGCGCGTTCGCCGCGGTTACTTTGCTCTACTACCATAGGAACATAGCTCACGTCAAAAAACCTCCCTTAAATATCGTTAATGGATTTGGTGGACATGCCGATCTACATGCCCCTACTTTATAAACTGTTACCGTATTAACCACATGATAAACAATTTCAAACAAAAAGTCAAAGAAAGTCAAACTAATGGTCAAAAAAAAGAGCCCTCAGCGCTCTTATTGGTTAAAACATGATATAGAAGCATTAAAGCATTCATTTAAAATGGCGCGCCCGCGAGGAATCGAACCTCGATCTCAGGCTCCGGAGGCCTACGTCATATCCGTTGGACCACGGGCGCACAGATAATTGGAAACAAAGATGATTATATGATATACGGCATTGAATTGCAAGCTTTTATTATGTGCGCATATTCACATAAAAAGTTGAGAAATATAGGATCAGATAGACTTGCATGTGGAGCAAATATTGGTTAAGATATACGTGGGACTTAAAAAGTTATCCCGGGACGTTTTAAGACCAATCAGAGATATAGCTTAGAGACAGAACTTAGAAGTGTGCGGGAGTGGAAAGCATGCGAAAGATATTAGAAATACAGAAGCAGCTTCTGCCCGACCTCATGGATGTTTTGAAAAAAAGGTACACGATCCTGCATCAGATCATGCTGTCCGATGTTATTGGACGCAGAACACTGGCAGCTTCACTGGATATGACCGAGCGCGTGCTGCGCGCCGAAACCGATCTCCTTAAAGCCCAAGGGCTAATTGAGATTGAGAGTGTGGGCATGAAGGTGAGCAAAGCAGGACTGGATCTGCTGGAACAGCTGGAGCCGATTGCGAACGACTTGTTCGGCCTGTCCCAATTGGAGGATCAGATTCGTCAAGCCTATGGTTTGAAGAAAGTGGTTGTCGTTCCAGGGGATTCGGATGCTTCACCGTTAGCGAAGCAGGAGCTGGGCCGTGCTGGTGCAAAGGCGCTGCTGAGTGTTATGGATGACGAGGATGTTGTCGCTGTAACAGGTGGCACGACAATTGCAGATGTGGCGGAACAACTGACATTACCTGCTAGCGGCCCGCTTAAGGGCGGATGGTTTGTACCGGCACGCGGGGGTTTGGGAGAGAGCATGGAAATGCAGGCTAACACTATTGCTTCCACGATGGCTCGCAAGGTCGGCGCTCAATACCGTCTGCTCCATGTACCGGATTTGCTCAGCAATCATGCTTACAACTCCTTGCTTGAGGATACGAATATTCAGGATATATTAAGCCTGATTCGAGAGAGCCGTATCATCATTCACGGGATAGGCAACGCCATAGCGATGGCCCACAGACGCAAGCTTGACCCCGTAACCTTTGCCCAGATCAGCAGTGAAGGCGCGGTTGCCGAATCGTTTGGTTATTATTTTAACGAAGACGGCGTCGTTGTTCACAGAATGCTGACGCTTGGACTCCGCTTGGAGGACATTAGGCGTACGGAGACGGTGCTAGGTGTAGCTGGAGGCAAGAGCAAGGCGGCTGCTATTCATGCAGTATTGCGCTTCGGGCAAGAAGACATTCTTGTCACCGACGAAGGCGCTGCTGTCGAGATTGTAAGCCGTTATTTAAAAGGTTAATATGGATTGATTAATTGTGTTGTCTTGACGGGCTTTCGGGTCTGTCTTGAATATATAAACTAAACGAACTTTGGGAGGAACTCACTCATGACAGTTAAAGTTGGTATTAACGGTTTCGGACGTATTGGACGCCTTGCTTTCCGCCGTATTCAAGACGTGGAAGGTATTGAAGTAGTAGCAATCAACGACTTGACAGATTCCAAAATGCTGGCACATCTGTTGAAATATGATACAACACAAGGTACTTTCCAAGGACAAGTAGAAGTACATGACGGCTTCTTCAAAGTAAACGGTAAAGAAGTTAAAGTTCTGGCTAACCGCAACCCTGAAGAACTGCCTTGGGGAGACCTGGGTGTAGACATCGTTCTGGAATGCACAGGTTTCTTCACAACTAAAGAAGCTGCTGAGAAACATTTGAAAGGCGGCGCTAAAAAAGTTGTTATCTCTGCTCCAGCTACTGGCGACATGAAAACTGTCGTTTACAACGTTAACCATGAAATTCTGGACGGAACTGAAACTGTAATTTCCGGTGCTTCTTGCACAACAAACTGCCTGGCTCCTATGGCTAAAACACTGCAAGACAAATTTGGTATCGTTGAAGGCTTGATGACTACAATTCACGCTTACACTGGCGACCAAAACACTTTGGATGCTCCACATGCTAAAGGTGACTTCCGTCGTGCTCGCGCAGCAGCTGAAAACATCATCCCTAACACAACTGGTGCTGCTAAAGCAATCGGTCTGGTTATCCCTGAGTTGAAAGGTAAACTGGATGGCGCGGCTCAACGTGTTCCAGTACCAACAGGTTCCCTGACTGAGCTGGTAACAGTTCTGGAGAAAACCGTAACTGCTGAAGAAATCAACGCAGCGATGAAAGAAGCTTCCGATCCTGAAACTTACGGATACACTGAAGATCAAATCGTTTCTTCTGACATCAAAGGTCTGACTTTCGGTTCTTTGTTTGATGCAACTCAAACTAAAGTCCTGACTGTTGGCGACAAACAACTGGTTAAAACTGTAGCTTGGTATGACAATGAAATGTCCTACACTGCACAATTGATCCGTACATTGGAATACTTCGCTAAATTGGCTAAATAAGAATTCCTTATCGAGCAACATCATAGAGCGGAAACAGCAGTTATTGTTTCCGCTCTTTATATATCAAAATGTGCCTTAAATTCCTGTTTCGTAAAATTAAAAGGGTGCGGAGGAATATGGAGATGAACAAAAAGAGCGTACGTGATATAGAACTGAATGGAAAACGGGTGTTTGTTCGTGTAGATTTTAACGTTCCGGTTGAGGACGGTAAAATTACGGATGACAAGCGTATTCGTGAAACCTTGCCAACAATTAACTACCTGATTGAAAAAGGTGCAAAAGTTATCCTGGCGAGTCACTTTGGACGTCCAAAAGGTCAGGTCGTTGAATCCATGCGTCTGACTCCTGCTGGCGTGCGTTTGTCTGAGCTGCTCAAAAAGCCTGTTGTTAAAGTGGACGAAGCAGTTGGTGAGGCTGTTAAAGCAAAAGTGGCTGAACTGCAAAACGGTGACGTGCTGTTGCTTGAAAATGTACGCTTCTATCCAGGAGAAGAGAAAAATGATCCTGAACTGGCAAAGCAATTTGCTGAGCTGGCTGACATTTTCGTAAATGACGCTTTTGGCGCAGCACACCGTGCTCATGCTTCCACAGAAGGTATCGCGCATCTTCTTCCGGCTGTTTCCGGCTTGCTGATGGAGAAAGAACTGTCTGTAATCGGTAAAGCTCTTTCAAACCCAGATCGTCCTTTTACAGCCATTATCGGCGGTTCCAAAGTAAAAGACAAAATCGACGTGATCGACAACCTGCTGAACATTGCAGATAACGTAATTATTGGCGGCGGCTTGGCTTATACATTTTTTAAAGCTCAAGGTCATGAAGTGGGTCAATCCCTGTTGGATGAGTCCAAACTGGACGTAGCTCTTGGATTTATCGAAAAAGCGAAGAAGCTCGGCAAAAACTTCTATCTTCCAGTAGATGTTGTTATTTCTGACGATTTCAGCGCTACAGCGAACACAAACATTGTGGACATCGACGGTATTCCTGCAGATTGGGAAGGCGTGGATATCGGACCAAAATCTCGTAAAATCTATGCAGATGTAATCAAAAACTCTAAATTGGTTGTTTGGAATGGACCAATGGGTGTATTTGAAATCGAACCTTTTGCTGGCGGTACTCGTGAAGTAGCCGAAGCTTGCGCAACAACAGAAGCATACACCATCATTGGTGGCGGTGATTCTGCGGCTGCGGCTGAGAAATTCCACCTGGCTGACAAAATGGACCACATTTCCACTGGCGGCGGCGCATCTTTGGAATTTATGGAAGGCAAAGCACTTCCGGGTGTTGTTGCACTTAACGATAAGTAATCAAACGCTTAGCGCGTAATATAGCTTTAGGGCACCTAATAGTTAGGAGTTGAAACCATTGAGAACACCGATTATCGCGGGTAACTGGAAGATGTTTAAAACCGTGCCAGAAGCTAAAACCTTCATCGAAGAGATCAAAGGTAAAGCAGAGGTTGCAGGAGTGGAAAGCGTTATTTGTGCTCCATTTACTAATCTTCCTGCTCTGGTTGAAGCAGTAAAAGGCACATCTATTAAAATCGGCGCACAAAACCTGCACTTTGCAGAAGATGGCGCATTTACAGGTGAAATCAGCGGCGGTATGCTGAAAGACCTGGGCGTAGATTACGTTGTGATCGGACACTCCGAGCGTCGTGAATATTTCAACGAAACAGACGAAACGGTAAACAAAAAGGTTCATGCGGCATTCCGCCACGGTCTGACTCCGATCGTATGTGTAGGCGAAAAGCTGGAAGACCGTGAGGCAGGTCAAACCAAAGAGGTTGTAAAAGTGCAAACTGTAGCAGCTTTCGCTGGCTTGGCTAAGGATCAGGCTGCACAAGTGGTTGTTGCTTATGAGCCAATCTGGGCAATCGGAACAGGAAAATCCTCCACTTCGCAGGATGCGAATGAAGTGATCTCCTACATCCGCAGTCTGATTAAAGAACTGTATGATGAAAATACAGCAAATGCTGTACGTATTCAGTACGGTGGCAGTGTAAAACCTGAAAATGTTACTGAGTACCTGGGTCAAAGCGATATCGACGGCGCGCTTGTTGGCGGTGCCAGTCTTCAACCGGCGTCGTACATCGCGCTTGTTGAGGGGGCGAAGTAAGATGACAGCACCAAAACCGGTAGCTTTAATTATTATGGACGGATTCGGACTGCGCGACAAAGTGGAAGGCAACGCGGTTGCACAGGCCAACAAACCGAATTACGACCGGTATTTAAAACAGTATCCTCATGCAACACTGACTGCTTCTGGTGAAGCGGTGGGTCTGCCGGAAGGCCAAATGGGCAACTCCGAAGTAGGTCACTTGAATATCGGCGCAGGCCGCATTGTATATCAAGACTTGACTCGTATTTCGAAGTCCATTCGTGAGGGTGAATTTTTCGATAACGAAACATTGGTTAAAGCAGTTCAGCACGCCAAGAAGAACAACACCAAGCTTCACCTGTACGGACTTCTGTCCGACGGCGGCGTGCATAGCCATATCAGCCATCTGTTCGCTATGCTGGACCTGGCAAAAAAAGAAGGATTAACAGAAGTGTACATTCATGCTTTCATGGATGGACGCGACGTTATGCCTGACAGCGGCGTCGGCTTCATGCAACAGCTGATCGCTAAAATTCAGGAAGTGGGCATTGGCCAAATTGCGACCGTACAAGGACGCTATTATGCAATGGACCGCGACAAACGTTGGGAACGTGTAGAGAAGTCCTACCGTGCAATCGTATACGGAGAAGGTCCTCAATATACTGACCCACTGGAAGCATTAAAGGAATCGTATGAAAAATCAGTGTTCGATGAATTTGTGGAGCCAACCGTTATTGTGAAGGCCGACGGAAGTCCTGTAGGGCTGGTTGAGAGCAATGACTCTGTTGTTTTCCTGAATTTCCGTCCTGACCGTGCGATCCAATTGTCTCAAGTATTTACCAATGAGGATTTCCGTGGTTTTGACCGTGGGCCGAAATGGCCTAAGGATCTGCACTTTGTTTGCTTGACCTTGTTCAGTGAAACGGTTGGAGGCTTTGTAGCCTATGAACCGAAAAACCTGGATAATACGTTTGGCGAAGTGCTGGTACAAAACAACAAAAAGCAATTGCGTATTGCTGAGACGGAAAAGTATCCGCACGTTACTTTCTTTTTCAGTGGCGGACGCGATGTCGAGCTGCCTGGCGAAACCCGTGTTTTGATCAACTCGCCTAAAGTAGCTACGTACGACCTGAAGCCTGAAATGAGTGCGTACGAGGTTGCGGATGCTGCAGTGAAGGAAATCGAAGCTGACAAGCATGACGCAATCATCCTGAACTTTGCCAATCCGGATATGGTTGGACACTCCGGCATGCTGGAGCCGACCATTAAGGCGGTAGAAACGACGGATGAATGTGTTGGACGTGTTGTTGATGCAGTTAAAGCCAAAGGCGGTGTGGTTGTTATCATTGCCGACCATGGCAACGCCGATATGGAAATTGATGAGCAGGGACGTCCGTTCACAGCTCATACAACGAATCCGGTTCCGTTCATTTTGACTGATGAGAATATCGTTTTGCGTGAGCATGGAATTCTGGCTGACGTAGCTCCAACGCTTCTGGATTTAATGCAACTTCCGCAACCTGCGGAAATGACAGGAAAATCTATGATTGCATCCCGCAAGTAAGCTTGATTTAATAAGTATAGGCTTGACCAATAAATTATGATTCACAAAGGAGATTAAGTACAAATGACTATTATTTCTGACGTGTACGCTCGCGAAGTCCTCGACTCCCGTGGTAACCCTACTGTTGAAGTTGAAGTATATCTGGAATCCGGTGCTATCGGTAGTGCCATCGTTCCTTCCGGTGCCTCTACTGGTGCTCACGAAGCTGTAGAGCTTCGCGATAACGACAAATCCCGTTACCTGGGTAAAGGCGTTCTTCAAGCCGTTAAAAACGTGAACGAAATCATCGCTCCTGAAGTAATCGGTATGGACGCTATAAACCAAGTAGAAATCGACACATTGATGATCAAATTGGATGGTACGCCAAACAAAGGCAAACTGGGTGCAAATGCCATTCTGGCTGTATCCATGGCTGTAGCTCGCGCTGCTGCTGAAGCTCTGGGCCTGCCATTGTACACATACCTGGGCGGATTCAATGCTAAACAATTGCCAGTACCAATGATGAACATCGTTAACGGTGGCGCTCATGCCGACAACAACGTTGACGTTCAAGAGTTCATGGTTCTGCCTGTAGGCGCTCCTACTTTCAAAGAAGCTCTGCGTATTGGTGCGGAAATCTTCCACAACCTGAAATCTGTACTGAACTCTAAAGGCTTGAACACAGCTGTTGGCGATGAAGGCGGTTTTGCTCCTAACTTCAAATCCAACGAAGAAGCTCTGTCCACTATTATCGAAGCCATCGAAAAAGCTGGTTACAAACCAGGCGTTGACGTATTCCTCGGTATGGACGTTGCTTCTACTGAGTTCTACAAAGATGGAAAATACACACTGGAAGGCGAAGGCAAATCCTTCACTTCTGCTGAGTTCGTTGACCTGCTTGCTTCTTGGGTTGATAAATACCCAATCATCACAATCGAAGATGGTTGTTCCGAAGATGACTGGGAAGGTTGGAAATTGCTCACTGAGAAACTGGGTGGCAAAATCCAATTGGTTGGTGACGACCTGTTCGTAACGAACACAGAACGTCTGGCTAAAGGTATCGAAGAAAACATCGGTAACTCCATCCTGATCAAAGTAAACCAAATCGGTACGCTGACTGAAACATTCGACGCTATCGAATTGGCTAAACGTGCAGGATACACAGCTGTAATCTCTCACCGTTCCGGTGAATCCGAAGACAGCACAATCGCTGATATCGCTGTTGCAACAAATGCAGGCCAAATCAAAACAGGTGCTCCTTCCCGTACTGACCGTATTGCGAAGTACAACCAATTGCTCCGCATTGAGGACCAACTGGGTGAACTGGCTCAATACCACGGCCTGAAATCTTTCTACAACCTGAAAAAATAATATTGCGATAAGATGCTAAAGCTGTTCTAAGCTTCGTGGTTTAAGATAACGAAGCTTGGACGCTCGAAGCTAGACGCAATGATTAAACAGATCTGCTCGCTACTGTGAGCAGGTCTGTTTTTGTTATTTTTGTATGCATAGTGCAGATCAGCAGATCAGCATATAGATGTATCCTTGCAAAGACTTGGTGCGAGCCAATCGGCAAAGCTGGTTGTTATCTACTGGAAGCTGTGGTAGAATGAAAGTAGTGTTTTGCGTTAATTTCCGGCTATTCATAACATGATATGGACATGTTTTCATAAAAGAGGCTGTGTTGTTTTGCAAAACAGATGTATAAGCTCAGGAGGTGGGATTTTTCATGGAAATCTTTTTGAAAGTGCTGCTCGTAGTGTTCTCGATTGCTGTTATTGCGGTTGTTTTACTGCAAAAGGGGAAAAGTGCAGGTTTGTCCGGTGCCATCTCTGGCGGTGCTGAGCATCTGTTCGGCAAGACAAAAGCTCGCGGTATGGATTTGATTTTGCAACGCGTAACTGCCGTTTTGGGTGCGTGTTTTATGATTATTGCCGTACTGGTTGCATTTTTTGCAAAATAAGATAAATAAATACCTTAAGCCTTCGTTTCACGGGAAACGGAGGCTTTTTTGGATTTTAGGCAAGCAGGGATGCCGTCGATTAAATTCGTGTATACTAGGGTATGAGTATATAAGAGCCTTGTAACAGGAACAAGGAACATGCGGATTATTACTGAAAATTAAAGGTCGCCCGAGGTGGACAAAATTATGATAACAGAGCAACAACTACTTGATTTTATGCGCGAGACCGCATACAAGCCTATGACATACCAGGAGTTGGAGCAGCATTTTGACATTAAGGATGCAGACGATTTTCGCGAATTCCTTAAGCTCTTGAACGCATTGGAGGAAGACGGGAAAATTCTGCTGACCCGCACAAACCGTTATGGCGTGCCGGAACGAATGGATTTGCAGCGTGGGCGTTTGCAGGCTCATGCCAAGGGCTTTGCTTTTCTCATTCCGGAGGACCGGGAGCACCCGGATGTATACATTCACGCTAACGACTTAAAGAGCGCGATGAATGGAGACACGGTACTGGTAAGAGTGACGTCGAAGGGACCTGCGGGTGGCCGATTAGAAGGCGAAGTCGTGCGGATCGTGAAGCGCGCTGTGCTTCAAGTGGTGGGCGTGTTTCAGAGCCACGAAGCATACGGTTTTGTTTTGCCGGACGATAAACGCATTAACCGGGATATTTTTATTCCAAAGGATAGCTTCAATGGAGCTGTAAACGGGCAAAAGGTCGTTGTGCGTATTGTGAGCTACCCGGAAGGACGGGCGGCGGCGGAAGGTGAAGTGCTGGAAGTTCTGGGTCACAAGGATGATCCAGGCGTCGATATTTTGTCAGTGATTCGCAAGCATCAGCTTCCAGAGGCTTTTCCCGACGAAGTGACAGCGGAAGCGGATCAGGCTCCAGACGCGATTACGGAAGAAGAAATTGTACGTCAGGGTCGTCGCGATCTGCGTGATAAGATCATTGTTACGATTGATGGCGAGGATGCCAAGGACCTGGATGATGCGGTCAATGTAGAGCGTCTGCCGAACGGGAACTACCGCCTGGGCGTTCATATTGCCGACGTAGGGTATTATGTGCGAGAGAACTCCAAGCTGGATCAGGAGGCCTATAATCGCGGTTGTAGCGTGTATTTGGTTGACCGCGTCATTCCGATGCTTCCACACCGGCTTTCAAACGGCATTTGTTCTTTGAATCCGCAGGTGGATCGTTTGACTTTGTCCTGTGAAATGGAATTCAACGAGCATATGAAGGTTGTAAAGCATGATATTTTCACCAGTGTGATTAAAACGAAGGAACGAATGACATACACCAACGTTCGCAAGATCCTCGAAGAGGAAGATGCTGAACTGATGGAACGGTACAAGGATCTGGTAGAGGTATTCCGCACGATGAAGGAGCTGGCATTGAAGCTGCGTGCTAACCGGATGCGCCGGGGTGCGGTTGATTTTGATTTTGATGAAGCGAAAGTTATTGTAAATGATGAAGGTAAAGCTGTCGATATCGTTAAAAGAGATCGTACGATCGCCGAGCAAATTATCGAGGAGTTTATGCTGGCAGCCAATGAAACTGTGGCCGAGCATTTTCATTGGCTCAAGGTACCATTCTTATACCGGATTCATGAGGACCCGGACCCGGAGAAACTGCAAAATTTCATGGCGTTTGCGGCTAATTTTGGACATCAGATTAAAGGCCGCGGGAATTCCATTCATCCGCGTGCGCTGCAAACATTGCTGGAAGATATCGAGGGTACAAAGGAACAGACAGTGCTTAGTACCATGATGCTGCGTTCGATGAAGCAAGCAAAGTATGATGCGGAATCGACAGGACATTTTGGACTGGCAGCGGAGTATTATTCTCATTTTACATCGCCAATTCGCCGTTATCCTGATTTGGTGATTCACCGTGTTATTCGTGAGGTATTGGAAAATGGCGGGGCTTTGACAGCTGAGCGTCAAGAATATCTGACTGCACGTATGCCTGATATTGCGCAGCAATCCTCTGAGCGTGAACGTGTGGCTGTGGATGCAGAGCGCGACACAGAGCAAATGAAAAAGGCTGAATACATGCTGGACAAGGTTGGCGAGGAGTTCGAGGGCATCATTAGCAGCGTAACCAGCTTTGGTATGTTCATCGAGTTAGACAATACGGTGGAGGGTCTGACGCGCTTGAGTGCGCTTACGGACGACTATTACCATTTTGATGAGCAGCATATGGCGTTAATCGGTGAACGCACCTCCAAGGTATTTCGCATCGGGGATGAGGTCAAGGTTCGTGTCGCCCGCGTCAACATGGAGGATTACACGATTGATTTTGAGCTTGTCGATATGAAGCCGCGTCAACGCCGTGAGCGGACGGGCGGATCGGGCCAAGGCAGTGGTTTTGCACGTGGCGAGGGGCGTGGTAAAGGCCGCGAAGGACGTGACCGCAAGGGCGGCAAGGACAAGACTGGCAGAGAGCGTAAGGGCGGTCGTGAAACGGCTGGGAAGCCTAAAGAGGCCGGCAACGGAGGTATCAGCACTGCAGGTCGCACAGGCCGTGGTGGTGGAAGCGGTGGCGGAGCCAGTTCGGCGGGCAGCTTTGGCTTTGGCAGTGGCAAGGGCGGATACACTTCGCCAGCAACGGGCGCAAGCAAGCGGCGGAAGAAGACGTCTGCCAGCGGTATTTTTATCGGTGGCGCAGCTACACCTGGGAGTGATGCAAGACCAGGCGGTGACGGCGGCACGCGTCGCAAGCGGAAAAATAAGAGCGGCGGTGGCGGCAATAGCACCGCTGGATTTGTGAGGAAAAAGAAAAAGTAAGTTGATATAACATACTCGTTAGAAGGCTGGAGTTTTCGTGCCAGTAAATGAGCTGATGGGGCTTAAGTATAAAGGCGGTTTCTGTCTGTAGTAATGGATGGAAACCGTTTGCTTTTAGTGTGATACGTGTAAGTTAGAAATGTAGAAGGCTTGACCTTTCTTGCTTTTATCATCTGAAATTTGTTACAATATATTTCTAGGTAGCTCTTTGTAGCTGGATTCTTGTGCCTGGATTTATATTTGAATTAAGTTATTTATAAGGAGTGGTATTCATGGGTAAGAAGGCAGACGGGAAAGTGCTCGCCCAGAACAAAAAAGCTTCCCATGACTATTTTATTGAGGACACCTACGAGGCGGGCATGGTGTTAACGGGAACGGAAATTAAGTCTCTGCGGAATGGCCGCTCCAATATCAGTGATGCCTTTGCTACGATCCGTAATGGCGAAATTCATATTCACAATATGCATATCAGCCCTTTTGAGCAAGGTAATCGTAACAATCCGACCGATCCTACGCGCACGCGTAAGCTGCTGTTGCATAAAGAGCAGATTCGCAAGCTTATCGGTCTGTCCAAACAGGAAGGCTACACGATCGTGCCGCTGAAGATTTATGTGCGCAACGGTTATGCCAAGCTGCTGCTTGGACTGGGTAGAGGTAAAAAGCAGTATGATAAACGTGATGCAGCTGCTAAACGTGATGCACAGCGTGATATTCAACGTGCTTTGCGGGAGAAGCAAAAAATTGCGAGATAGATTGCTGCAATATTGTGTATGGCACAAATTACGTGAATAAGTTACATGTTCCTGTAATGGTGCTATTTTATCGAGCTGAAATGGCTTCATTCCGTTTCGTTATGACATGTTATATGTTATACTAACGAAGTAGTAAGTTTTAATGTATTTTAATTTGTTCGACTGTTGAATCTCAGAATTCAGCTTCCGATATTATGCATGCTTATGCTCCGGTATTTCCGGATTTATCCGTGGAGCCCTTTTTATAACAAGGGGGCGTTTATGGATTCGACGGGGATAGTTCGAGCATGGGTAGCGGGTAGTGGGGACGCGTCCGCTTCATCAACGCTAAAGCCTATTAAACGGCAAACAACAAAACAACTACGCTTTCGCAGCTTAATAACCTGTGAGCGTGCTTCTACTCTGCATCGCCCATGTGACAGGGATAGGGGCTAACAAATAGTGGGATACGCTGTCTCATCTCCGCCTGCGGTGAGCTGAAGAAGACAATCAGGCTGACCCAACGTATAGCCGGTTACGGGGCGATACTCGGGTGACATCAAAACTGTGACTACACCCGTAGAAGCTTATGTGTCGTTATCTTCGGACAGGGGTTCGACTCCCCTCGCCTCCATTTAAGTACTATGAAAAAAGCGACCGTAATTGGTCGCTTTTTGTTTTTCCAGCTCATGTTGAAGCAATGCTGGATTAATTCGATGCTCAAGTGTTCGGATGGCACTCTACTAAAGAAATTTAAATAAATTCATCTGTACCGTATCATAGAATCGATGAGTAATCCCCAGAAAAAAATCTAGCATGGACTTTCTCTAACTCCTGTATCAAACCTAATGTTTCTTCGTAGGCTCCGATCTCCTTCAACAGTTCAACGTCCTTGATTTTATAGACTGCAACTGACCAATTCTCATTATGCTTACTACATATATCGCTATTACTCTTCAATTCCTTAAACTTACTTTTACTTAGTTGTTTAGGATACGGGTCCCAATTTTTAGTAATGTTTAAATCTCAAACATTGATAGCTCATCAGAAATGAAAGCAGTCGAAGAGCGGGGGGTTCCGGAATCATCATAATAAAATTCATATTTGCAGAGAGAAAGATGATTTAATACTTTGCTTTCTTCACATTCATAACTAAGTTGATTTAAGTAACCTTCAATTTTGGGGCTAACATATAGTCGATTAAATTGGAAGGGGTCTAATTCTTGATACATTCTGTACATGCGCCCCTCCCAATCATAATTTTTAAAATAGTAGATTCCGAATTCAGCATAATAAATACTATTCTGAGTTTCTTTATTGTATTTAATTGTACGTTTTAATTTGTCAAAATTATTACCCCACACCTCTTTCCAGAACTCTTGGCAGGATTCTCCATCGGAATCTTCTTCATTCCTGTACTCCATGCATGTTGTAAAAGCATAACAGAAAGTGTAAATAGGAATGTGAAGGAAACGGACCCATTGTGAATCTTGGAGGACAAAATTTCCAAAGACAATCTCGCAAAGAACAGGATCGTTTTTCAAATAGTGATTGTATATATCGCTTGATAAAAATTCCGAGGCACGGATCACGGGTTCATCTAAATACATGAATGAACCAAAAGTTTCAGCACAGAAATCAATTAGGTTAGTAAGTTTTGAATTTGTGTTTTGTTGGAGTAAATGTTGAATTATTATTATACATAAACTGCTTTCCACATCAGGAAGATTCCCAATGTCATGCAATGCTGCGAGAGACAGTGTAATTGATTCCCTTGTTTGCAAATAGTCATGAATATAGTGAAGGCGATTGTTTTTAAATATTCTTCTTAGTTCTTTTTTTAGAGAGGGTTGAAGATCGCTCTCAGTTATAAATTCTGAAATCTGCTCATCATCAAGGGGGAGTTCATTTGGGCCGAAAAGCCAATTTTCTGCGTCTTCTTTTACCATTTCTAATGATTGTTCTTTTTCCACGCCTGTTGAATAACCAAAATAAGTAACTCAATTCATGAAACAAGAGGTGCACTGAAGAAGAACGCGCTGAATCTGAATCAGCCATTCAACAGGTAAGTTTTGAAGAAGAAATAGACGAGAAAATCGCGCAAAGGAAAGAACGGCATGTTGGGGCCATGAAGTCTGAGCAGCAACAAATAGCCAATTGAGCAGGACATAGACGATTAGAGCACAGAATAATTGCCCATAGACCGCATTTTCAGTCGTACCAAACAGCGTTGGGATATTCAAATGTTGCTTGATCCAACGAAAGAAGACTTCAATCTGCCATCGAGCCTTATAGATCTGTGCGATTTGTTCTGCGGTCACCTGCATTAAATCGGTAACCACCCGAATTTCCCGACCTTCAAAATCCCGAAACATCACCACACGATGGCGTTGTGTGGAACGACACTGAGGGGTTCCCAACTGGCAAGTGATATCCCGAATGACGGATGAATCTGGCTTCGTAAGGCGACGTAGCGCATGAGGCTTTTCCAAATGGACGTTGTCGCGAAGCCGAATGACAAACGATTGTCCATGGGTTTTGAAGTGATCCAGACGCTCCAGTTTCCCATAAGCACGGTCCATCACCAAAATGTAGTCCGGTTGAGCCAACGCTTCACTCATGGGGCCATCATGCTTGGAGCCCAGCGTTTCGACCACCTGAAGGGGTTGCCCATTTTCTGCTCGTAAAGCGACATGAAGTTTAATACCTGCACGCTCCCCGTGATAAGGAGCCCAAGGCAAACGCGTTTTCCCCACCGTCATCGTGGTTAAATCGATGAGTAATAATTCTTTGGGGAAAGTCAGTTTCCGACGTGCTTCCCGGTTACATTTGCAAACAAGTAGATGGAAAAGTTCCTTAAATACGGCGGCTTTGGTTGAAAAGCGTGAGTAGTGGACGACAGGCAAGCCACAGAGAGCCGCATAATCTACGCTGGATCGATAGCTACCCCATTGTTCCAACGCAGCCATGCACCAGTATTGAAGTAAATGGTACACCGTAAACTTGCGGGCTTTGTCTTCATAACCTATTAACTTCACAACCCTTTGAACTTCTTCAGGAGTCAGCATGGATTGAAGGATAGATGTAATCGTGATAGAATTTTTCATGAGATCGTCTTCTTTCGGATTCGTTTGGATGGTACCAACGATTCTACAGAAAAGACGATCTTTTTTCTACCATTTTGTGGTTATTCAACAGGCGTGTTCTTTTTCATCTCTATATATATTGTTATCAGTGTTAACTATACTTTCTTTTTGCACTAATATCGGCTTCCGGCCGCATAAAGAGGATATCTTCTCTCCAAATTGATTGGTATATCGAAGGCCAAAATGATTGAGTATTTCCGGAATATTATCAACAAGCATGTCAAGTTCAATATCCATACATAAATCATCAAGTAATTCTATTTCAGTCAACAAGATAGCTTTTAATTCTTTTTTTATTTTTGGGAAATAATTGTCATGGTAAATGCTATACTCATCTGGAAATACTTCCTGAAATTTTTCCATAGCCATGTAATGATACACACTAAATGCTTCTTGGTAAAATTGATTTATAATATTTCTACCATTGAAATGCATTCCTTTTTTTATGCATCGAAATATAATATCAGGTAAGTTATGAAGATCCATATACTGCGCTTCTATATTTCCATGCCCCATAGTTAAACAATAATTATTAATTTCACTTTCCAAAAAATTAAAGAGTGTGGGATGTAAATGAGGATCACAACAATGGAGCACTTGAAAGAACCTATGAAGCTCTTCTTCCCCATTAGGTAAATCATCTAATCCATCAGATTCCCAATTCCAACTGCCATCAGGTTCGGTATAACAATAAGGATAATCTACATAATGTAATATACATTGTTGCTCGAGCATTTCCGTAATTTGTTTGCTAGAGCTCTTAGAAAAATGTTCAAGTAGAAACTGAAGTTGATTGTAAAAAGCACAGCATTGTATAAGCTCAGGAATAAACTGCTCAGTATTTTCTTGAATATAGGAATATAGAAAATCTTGTACAGAGGGCATATTGAACTTCAATAAAATTCCATTTTCCTCATCACTATAAAAGGACTTAATCATTGTTTTTTCAAGTTCGGAGATACTGTCGCTTAGCTTCTTTATCCCCATCCGGTTTGAACGAGTAGCTATATATCGTGCATAGCAGCGTTTCATATCTTCCAGATTCATGGGTGTTGAAGAAATTAGCAAAAGCAGGGCTACAATCTGCGCCTCTTGACTAAGTTCTAAAAAAATATCCTCCCAGAATGCGCCAGGGTTATCGAAATAATCACATAGTTCCATAAAACACTCTTCGGCGGAAGTTTCATTATCTGGTTCTTTATTTAGATAGAGCGCAAGTACCCGTGGGTTATAATTGTCATGATTAATTATTTCACCACAATTGTGAAAAAGATAAGTAACATGTTCATGTTTTAGGTTTGAGGCGTAGAGATGTTGAAATAAAATGTTGGCCTTTTCAATATTACTATATTTATCCATTGTGCATATCAGAGCATATTGCTCTAACGTTTCCTTCAACATAAGTTGTTTTTGAAGCCCTTGACGAAGAATGTATTCTCTTGTTGTTAAGATGAGACGCTTGTTTTCTCCATAGTCTATTATACGTTGGATCAGTTTAATAAGCCGACTTTCATCTTTCCTACTAGTGTTTTCATTATGAAAAATACTTCCCCAGAAATCATCTAAAATAATGACTTGTTTCCTATCGTCCTCTAGCATATTATAAATATTCTCAATAGAATTTCCCCATATGAATCCGTCTAGATCTTCTGGTTGCAAATATGCCAGTGCCAAAAGATAAGCTATCGTTGTCTTTCCAACACCGGGTTCTCCAGAAATTACAATTACATGATTATGTGACCATTTTTGTAATGCTTCGCGATAGATTTGCGTAGGAGCGAATTTAGTAGATGCTTTTATTGCTTCTTTGAGCTCTTCAGCCGATTCCCTGTATAAAGAGCGGTGTATTGACTCTATAAGGAATTTTCCTAATATATTAATGCTCAGTGGCCAAAGTTTTGGATGTGCCGATTCTATCCAATGATAATTTGGAATTTCCAATAGCCGATTAATATCTGTCCTGCTTAAAATATCATCTTCATTTTGAATAGACCCTTCAAACAAATCTATAATTTGTTCTTTCTCACCAGGTCGAAAATCAAATGACACCCCCAAAATATATCGGTCGGGCTTTAACTTACGCACCTTTGGTAGCTCGGAATTTTTTAAACTACTGAAAAGTTGCTTGAAATCTTTGTAGCGTTTTGCTTGAATAATAGTCTTCTTGCCGTGATTTATATAAGAACCATCAATGCCTGAGTCACGCCCTTCCTTGTACATTTGTACAAAAAAGCCTTCCCTAACTTGAACGACATCACAAACGAGCTTTTCAAATTCGAGTGGTTCTAACAGTTCATGAAAGTCGTATTTCGGCATAATTATTCCTCCTGTTTCCTTGAGAACCATATATATATATAGTAATTTTACATTATGAATACAACTTTCAACCTACGTAGAACATACAGACCCATTATCAGTACTGCTCAAATGGGTAGTGCCTCGCCTCCCCTAGGTTGTCGGTTTTTCATTTTGTGTTATAACGCCCTTAATCATAGAATTGGAGAGACTCAAGATGTTTGCGAATCGAGAACAACTTCAAGAATCTCAAAAAGGCTAATCAACATGCGCGCAAGCAAGCCAATGAGTCGAGTGCATCCGTTTACTATATAAAGAGCAATAACGAGTTCGTGAGGGTACAGAAGGAAATAAGTTCAAGATCATTTATGATGCAACTGGAAAACAACAGGAGTTTGAATATCATGAGTAAGCAAAAACCAGTAATGAAGGTTTTTGCTAGGAGAAAAAGTTCATAACTTTATCATAGCCGGAACCAACAGCGAATTCTTTGATATAAAGGGGAATCTTTCAGCAAATAAGGAAACTGTGGAGTATAATGGTTTGAGCCTTCAAGATTGTCTCCATATCTAACGACATAAGACCCCAGTCCCTTCAGCATAAGCTTGTTTTTTGTCTTTTCTGGAATAAGTATTGACACGGATAGGAAAGTATTATATCTTTATATCAAGATAAATAAATTAAAGATAAAAACGATCAGCAAATTTTGAATATGGAGGTATACACTTGCTTACAATTTTAAAAAGAATTAATCAGCTTGCCAAAAAAGCAAAAGAAGTCGGATTAACTGAAATTGAAAAAACGGAACAAATCGATCTTCGCAAAGAATACCTTCAAATCTTTCGGGGTTCTGTAAAAAGCATCCTTTTGAATGCTACTATCTATGATCCGAATGGAGATGATGTTACTCCTGAAAAACTAAAAAAAGAACAGGCGCAAATCGTTAAACAATGAATTTAATTTTATCTAATATCTTTAATTAAATAATCTTTAAACGAATATAATATGGAGAGTGATTTTATGTTGGCGAGTGGATTGTTACTGGTACGTTTGGTGGTTGGATTGTTATTGGTGGGACATGGAGCTCAGAAACTTTTTGGCTGGTTTGGTGGCTATGGTCCAAAAGGCACCGGCGGTTGGATGGAGTCAATTGGAATTAAGCCCGGAGTATTCATGGCAGTGTCCGCTGGGGTGATGGAATTGTTGGGAGGAACTCTATTTACTTTAGGACTGCTCACTCCATTGGCTGCATTGTTGATTACGGTGACTATGCTCGGAGCGATTTTCAAAGTACATGGTCAAAATGGGATCTGGGCCACAGCTGACGGCTATGAATATCCTCTAGTTCTTATTGCCGTTGTAATCGGTATTGCGTTGACAGGGGCAGGTTCATATTCCATCGATGCAATACTTAAATAAAACATGATAGTTAGGCCATTAAAAATCATCAACGACAAAAAATAAAGGTTCCTACGATTAAAGGAGGGTTTCATATGTCACTTCAAACTACAGGTATCCATCATATTACAGCTTTTGCCGGTAATCCGCAGGAGAATGTCGACTTCTATGCCGGCATCCTTGGACTTCGGTTATTGAAGAAAACAATCAACTTCGATGCTCCTGAGGTTTACCACTTGTACTTTGGTAACGAGGCAGGAGGCCCTGGAACCATCATTACATTTTTTCCTGCTCCAGGAACTCCCAAAGGGCGAATCGGAGGTGGCCAGGTGGGCATTACCTCATATGTAGTACCGCCAGGTTCACTTGATTTTTGGCAGCATCGTTTGCAAAGCTTTGATATTCAAGTTACGAAAACGATCCGCTTTTCTGAACAATATCTCCAATTCGAGGATAATGAGGGCCTACGTCTTGAGCTTGTCGAACGTGAAGCGGGAGCGAACAGTACTTGGTCTTACGGTGGCATTTCGGCTGATAAAGCAATTAAGGGGTTTGGAGGTGCCGTGCTATTTAGTGTCAAGCCTCAGAAAACGATGGATGTAATGGAAAGCATACTCGGATTTACAAAAATCGATGAAGACGCCGAATATGTCCGTTATCAGTCCGAAGGAGAAATCGGCAACATCGTGGATGTTCCAATCGCCAAAATGGGTTTAGGCTTTGGTGGAGCAGGCACGGTACATCACATTGCATGGCGTGCAAAAGATTTCGAGCAACATGAAGACTGGAGAAGCACTGTCCAGAATTATGGCTATCAGCCGACTCCAATCATAGACCGTCAATATTTTAATGCTATATATTTCAGAGAAGCGGGCGGCATACTATTTGAAATTGCTACAGATCCACCGGGATTTGCTAAAGATGAACCTGCTGAATCTTTGGGGCAGAAATTAATGCTCCCAGAGTGGTTTGAACCGCAGCGGGCTCAAATTGAGGCGAACCTGCTTCCTATTGAAGTAAGAACTTTAACGGGAAAATGAAGAGCACCCTTATGGGTGTTTTTTCGTTTGGGCATATTGCTTGATAGCCTTAATTTTCTCATCAGTAAAGACCCCTGAATCCAGCAAGTCCAGAATGGAGAGCACACTGCCGCGGGAACCCCAACTGCCTTCTTCAATGACTTGGAAAGATACCCACCAAGTCGGGGATGGTTCCGGTACTCCCAGTACTTTAGTCAAACTGCCAAGAATGTTCTCAAGCACTTCTTTGCGGATATCGTTAGGCCAGTCACCATTCATCACCAGAACATTGACAGTAACCACATCACGTTCAGGCTGATCCGACAGCAATTGCCCGCCAATTGCCATGTAATCTGTTGGACGTTCGGTGAAATGGACCTGGAACCCTTCTCTTGCTGGCGGACAATATTGACCTACTTCTGGAACGAGAACCGCATCCGTCAACCCTTCTGCCAAAAGTCGACGCTGTTCAAGCGTAATACGGCCTGCTGGATAGTTGACATTGATCATGGTCATGGTCTGAGATATCCTTATTGAGGTTTAACCAAGCAATGCCTTGGAATTCTTTATGATATATGTACCCAAGGCTTCATCTCGGCAAGCTCATTGATATTTTGTTGATATCGTTAATATAAAACGGTGCAAAACCCTTGTCAACATTGATTATTATAATAATATATATATTTTATAATATATAGTTTGGGTGTGGAGCTGGTTCAAATGGGCTATAATTATGTCTAGTCTAATGAAAGCATGACATACTACGGAGATTTGCTAGAGGTACTAGGAGGCATAATATATAATGGCGAGACAGTCAGGGAAAACCAATACAATGTTTGCGGTATTAGGCATTCTGAGTCTGGGTCCTCATACCGGTTATGATATAAAGCAACATATGGAGCAAAGTACTAGCTACTTTTGGAATGAGAACTATGGCCAGATCTATCCCAGCCTGGCAGAACTACTGGATCGAAAAGACATTGCACTCGAGGTCATTCGCCAGAAAGGAAAGCCTGACAAGAAACTCTACAGCATTACCGATCAGGGAAGGCAGACGCTGTCAGATTGGCTTTCCCAGCCCATGGAGCATGTGGTGATGCTTAAAAAAAATGAGCTGCTGTTGAGGGTGTTTTTTGGCGGCAATTCTTCGCCTGAAACAATTATAAGGCACATACAGGAGCATAAAGAAAAGCTAATGGAAAGCTTGCATATATTTGAAGAGCTTGAACGTTGGCTTATCAACGTAGAGCATAAAGACCATAATCATAAGTATTGGATGATCACAATGATTTATGGTAAAAGTCAGTTCAGCAGTTTAATTAGCTGGTGCGATGAAAGCATTAAAGTGTTGAGTTCTTAGGGCCTCGCCTCCTCCTCCATAAAGCTGCTTGCCAAGTTGGGCTCGCATCCTTATGGAGGAGTCTTTCTATTATTCCACCAGCTTTTCAGACTTCAGCAGCATTTCTCGCAGCACGTGAGCGACTCGGCTTTTTCGGTTCGCTACTTTCCTTTTGATTAGGTTCAATGATTCTTGGTATGCTGGATTATTTTTTTGATAAAAGAACTGCTTGGCTGCCAAACGCAGTGTCCTTCTTAACAGCAGGGCTGATGAGCGTGTCAGCTTGGAACGGAATCCCCTGTGTAATACTCGCAGTGTACTTTTGTAGATTTCCAAATCCACGGATGGTGGTACAAGGGCGAGCAGATTTAAGGAGGAATCATTGAATCCGTAGGTTTCAAACATGATTTTCAGATTTTCCGTATTTAAGATGTTCCCTCTAAGGTAGGTTGGGTGTTCTTGGTGATATCCGACAACCTCTTTGATGGAATAGAAAGGAACCCTTAGTCGATGCAGCCGGTAGCCAAGGTCCCAGTCTTCGAGTCCATAGAGTACAAATCGTTCATTAAAGCCACCAATACGGATCAATTGGCTGCGCCTGATGGATACACAACGTGTAATCAGGAGCAGCCAGGGAGCTACATCTGTAGTGGCGAATTGCTTTTTAATATTGAGGGGAACTCTTGTGGGGCTAACTACTTTAGACAAAACACCCGTTTGATGAAGGATATCTTCCGGGGTTATGACCGGAATGATTTCATTCGCTGCTTCAAAGTCGGGATTCCATAGGCCTGATTGTGTAAGTATGCTCCGACAATGCTCTTTTTCTTCCGGAGAAAAGTCAGGGTGATAATGGGTAAAAGCATCGTCCCACGAGTGAGGAATGCCTGAAAGCACGGATTTGGGATATTTGCGGTGATAACGGCTCACGATTCTAATGAAATCAGGTAACACCAAAAAGTCAGCGTCGCAGAAAATGATGTATAGCCCTTTTGCACGGCGCAGTCCCAAATTTCGAACGGCAGACCGACCGCGTTGCTCCGGATGGGATACGTAGATAAGAGGATAGGATGCTTTGAAGCCTTCGACCATTTCTTTCGTTCCGTCTGTAGAACCGTCATCAGCTACAATCACTTCAAATAGTTGCTTCGGATAGGTTTGTGTTTCAAATGAAGCGAGTGTTAGCAGCAACTGCTGGACTCGATTATAGGTTGGAATGATGACGCTGTAGCGGATAGCCAATGTGATCTCCCCCCACCATTTATTTTAAGAAACGCTCAAACAGGATAAATAATAACAATGTATTCAATGAGTCTAGGGTGGTCTGGTCAAACACCCTCTCCAGTTTCGAAACAGGCTTGGTCTTATTGTGGATGTTAAGACTACATGAATTGTGACTGCAATGCAAAGTGCCTGACCCCGTGCCTGAACGTACGATTTCGACGGGGCTCAGGCACTTTTTTTTGAGTTATCGCGTAGTGAGGACGGATGGCTAAATGGAATTAGCTATTGGAATCTAGCCATAATGATCACTTTGTACCAGATATGATGTATTATATGGTAGGATATAGTCTTTTCGAAGGGGGTTATCATGGGGATTTTGTCGAGGTTTACGGATATTATGAAGGTGAATGTTAACGCCATATTGGATAAGGTGGAAGATCCGGAGAAAACCATTGACGATTATATGCGGAGCTTGAACAGTGATCTGGGTAAGGTGAAAGCGGAAACCGCTTCAGTATTGGCTGATGAGAGAAGGGCAAAAAGAGTACTGGATGAATGCAGAGCCGAGATCAAAAAGCTCCAGCATTATGCCAGTAAGTCCGTGGAAGCTGAAAACGAAGAGGAAGCTCGAAAGTTTCTGGAGAGAAAAGGTTCGCAGGCTGAGAAGCTGGAACAATTACAAACCTCCTATGACTTAGCTTCGGCAAACGCCGTAAATATGAAACAAATACAGGATAAATTGGTGTCCGATATGGAGCAACTGGAAGCGCGGCGAGCCGGACTTAAAGGGAAGATGGCGGTTGCCAAAGCGCAGCAAACCTTGAATTCAATGGGCAACAGGGACTCCGTTTTCGAAGCTTTGGAAGATAAGGTAAACAGGGCATATGATGAAGCGATGGCGATAGCCGAGCTCCGGGTAGGAACAAAGGCCAACCTGGATGATTTATTCGCACAATATGAGAAGAGTACGAATGGAGAAGATGAACTGGCTGCAATCAAAGAGCAAATAAACAATAAGGAATCATAACAGTTTCTACATGATAGAGGTGAGCAGATGCCGGTTATTGAATACAAATGTCCCAACTGCGGTAGTGGCATGGTCTTTGACGGTGAGACAGGGATGTTATCCTGTCATAGTTGCGGAAGAGAGGATAATATCGAATCCATTCCTGATCCTCTTACGACAAATCGTAATTTTTCAGAAAATGAGGTTCAGGAGTATCATTGCAATAACTGCGGGGCAGTCATTATGACTGAAATGGAGACGAGTGCAACGGTGTGCAGCTTTTGCGGTTCAGCCGTGGTTCTCGGTGATCGACTGACCGGGAAACTGGCTCCGGCGCAGGTGATTCCTTTTTCGATCAGCAAGGAAGAAGCCATAGATGCTTTCAAAAAATGGTGCAAGAATGGTCGTCTAACACCGAACCGATTCATGACAGCAGATCGGATTAAGGGCATCACCGGGATGTATGTGCCGTTCTGGTTATATGATTTACATAACAAAATCGAGGCTTATGGTGAGGGTACCAAGGTACGAACCTATACGAGTGGGGATTACGAATATACGGAAACGCAGCATTTTGATGTATATCGGAAAATCCGTCTGAATTATGTGAAGGTTCCGATTGATGCTGCGGAGAAAATGAATGACGAGCTGATGGATAAATTGGAGCCGTTTCCTTATGATCAGCTAAAACCTTTTAAAACGCCATATCTGGCGGGCTATATTGCGGAGAAGTACAGCTACAACGAAGAAGAGCTTTTCCCGCGAGTTAAAGAAAAAGTGAAGGAATATATTGATTCCTATATTCATTCTACGGTGTCAGAGTATACGGCCGTGAACTACACAGAAAAGCAAATTGATACTACATTAAAACAAGCGGATTATGTCCTGCTTCCGGTATGGGTCATACACTATGATTACAATCAATTGGAGCATACGTTTGCGATGAACGGCCAGACGGGGAAAGTAGTCGGTAAGCCGCCGATTAGCAAGTTCAAGGTGACGGCCTGGTTTGCAGGTATTTTCGGTATTTCTCTCTTTTCATTGAGGCTAATCACTTGGTTGTTGATGGGAGGAGACTTTCAGTGAAAAGATACAGAGCGATTATGGCCGTTTTGTTGTTCTTTGCTGTTCTTCTAGCTGTTCCGCTGGAAATGAAGGGCGAAGCAGCTACGACAAAAATGAAGCCCCTGATTTATGATGAAGCAGGACTGCTTAATCAGGAAGAATATGATGTGTTGAACTCTATGGCTAATCAATACGGAGCCGAAAGAGAAACAGATATTATTATTGTTACTACCATGAATCCCGACAATAGGGATGTTATGAAAATGACGCAGGATTTTTATGACGATCATGGGCCGGGGTATGACAGGTCTCAAGGGAATGCGGTCATTTTGACGATGGACATGAGAAATAGAGAGGTATATCTGGCCGGATTTTATAAGGCTGAGCGGTATCTGGATGACGACAGACTGGATAAAATACGTCATGAGATTAGCCCGGATCTGACGAACGGCAACTATGGATTGGCATTTCAAAAGTATATTTTGAGTGCGCATAGATATTTGGCCATCCGCCCAGGGGTGAATCCGGACAGTATATTTTTTAAGGGCTGGCTTCATTTGGCGGTTGCACTGGGATTGGCGTCTATTATCGTGGGCAAGATGGTTTCCAACTCCGGCGGTCGAGTGACTGTAAATCGGCAGACCTACGAGGATGGAAGCACTTCAGGGGTTCTGGAGCATCGGGACGAGTACCTTCACACAACGACAACGAAACGGAAGATTGAAAAGAGCAGTAGCAGCAGCAGCTCGGGCGGAGGCGGAACCACCAGCGGCGGTCATTCGCATAGCGGCAGCAGAGGATCATTTTAACTGAAGGGATGGACGCGGAATGGGATTCTTTAGAAATCAATTTGCGAATGTGGTAGAGTGGGAAGAATTCAGAGATGACATGATTTTTTGGAAGTGGAGCAACCGCGAGATTAAAAAAGGCAGCAAGTTAGTTATTCGCCCCGGTCAAGATGCGATTTTTGTAAATAACGGTAAGATCGAAGGCATTTTTGAGAATGAAGGGTCGTATAGCATTGATTCTGACATTATCCCATTCCTGTCTACGTTAAAAGGGTTCAAGTTTGGCTTTAACAGCGGCATGAGGGTGGAGGTTCTATTCGTCAATACGAAGGAGTTTACCGTCAAATGGGGGACGCAGAATCCAGTGTTGATCCCGACTCCCCAGCTTCCGGGCGGTATGCCTATTCGTGCCAACGGCACGTTTAATTTTAAAGTGAATGATTATGTTACGCTCATTGATAAGATCGCCGGGGTGAAGGACAGCTATCTGGTTGAGGATGTTAAAATCCGCATTACTTCTGTGTTGGACCAGCTGTTAATGAAGTGGATCAGCAGAGAAGGGAAGGACATGTTTAATCTGCAGGCGAACGCTTCCGATATATCAAAAGGTATTCAAGAAGACCTGGACATGCAAGTGATGGACAACGGCATGACGATTACCGGCTTCCATGTGATGAGCTTCAACTATCCTCAAGAGATCCAGGATATGATTACGAAGACAGCTTCTCATGAAATGATCGGTAATCTACAAAAGTATCAACAGGTGACGATGACGGATGGGATTGCATCGGGCAACGTAAAAGGCGGCGGAGCTGCTTCGGATATGGCGAGTATGATGATGGGGATGAATATGGCGAATGAAATGATGAAAAATTTGAACCCAAGCCAGCAGCCCCCGGCTGAGACTCCGTCTGCCCCCGATGCCTCCACTCCTGCTGGCGAGCATAAAAAACCTAATTTTTGTCCAAATTGCGGTACAAAAAACGAGGGAGCTAACTTCTGCCCAAACTGTGGTCAGAAATTAAGCGTGTAGCTATAGCTACTGTCAAATTCCTTTCTTTGGAGAAAGGGCCGGCTAGCAGTGTGTCTAAAAGTCAAAAAGCAGTTGTTGCAGAGTATGCTCTGTGATGACTGCTTTTTTTATTGTGGTTCCTTCAAGAGTTTTCTTCCTAAGGCTGATTTATAGGATTGAAAAATATGCGCAGGATAGGGTACTATAGTTATATAGTATGTATTTATATTAATTAATTAGTTATTTCATTAATAAACTATATGTATAGGAGTGCGAAGATGACCAAATTTCAAGATCAGATCATTGCACGGTACAAGTTTGATGATGCAGGGGACGTCGGCAAGGATAGCTCAGGACAAGGCAATAACGGGGTAGCATCCGGCACGGATACACCTACGATTGCCAATGTTGGCGGAAGAGCAGCTTTGACGCTCGCGGGAGGCCCCAACGGCACATCTTATATCCAGTTGCCCTCCGATCTGTTTAAAGATGTAAGCGATAACACAGGTGTCACGGTGACTGCTTGGGTCAACTTTGGCAGATTCACGGATATGTGGGAGCGTGTGTTTGACTTTGGCAAAGCCCATACCGGACCCTATATGTTTATGACACGGAACCTGCGCGGAACGCTGTTCGCCGAGGCAGATTTGTCCGTAGACCCGGGAAGAGGCTTTGTCAGGGATGAGTGGATGCACATCGCCATGTCTGTGGTCGGCCCGGAGGGTGGCACATTAAGCAGCGCAGGTCCGATTGTATATGTTAATGGTGAGGTGGCAGCGGATGGCTCTATCAGCCAAACCTCCAGCGGCGACTATACCAGGCTGCGAAAATGGTTTGAAACGTTTGCGGACACGTCCAACTATAATAACAATTTTATCGGTCGTTCCCAGCACGCAGCGGATGTAGACTTTGCCGGCTCCGTTTCGGACTTCCGGATTTATAAAGCAGGCTTGTCCGCCGACGATTGTCACCAAGGACTTGTCTTTGCCAACGGTCCTGATGGGTGGACGGGTTAAGGTGACCTGGAAATCGAGCCGACCGGATATACTTTCTGATAATGGTCAGGTTCAGGCTATTGCCTCCGCACAAGGAGTGACCGTTACAGCCACCTTGACGAGAGGCTCAAGCCGGATTGAAGAAAGCTTTGAAGTATCGGTTCTTCCGGAACAACTGCCTCCGTACACGTTGAACATTCATGGGGACAAGGAAGTACTGGATATCAGCGAAGTGATGTACGGCTTGTTCTACGAAGATATCAATAATGCGGCTGACGGCGGGATTTATGCGGAGCTTGTTCAGAACCGCTCCTTTGAATCCTTTGAATTCGATACGTATTCCCATGCTTCCGGCGAATGCGGCTGCTCCACAGGACGGAACCGCAACCCGCTGTTTGCCTGGTCTGGTGATACGGATAAGATGACTCCGCAGCATAGCGGTGGCTTAAATGAGTTTTTGGGCGTAAAGGATAAAGAAGTGAACGCTTATTATGTGACGGTAGCGGATGGTGCAACCATTCGGAACAAAGGCTTTGCCGATTCTAACCAGCATTGTGCCATGTCCATCCAAGAAGGAGCCAAGTATGATTTCACCATCTGGGCGCAGGCCGAATCGGCAGGCACCATTACATTGCAGCTGCAGGATTCGCATGAACAGGCCATTAGTGATTCGGTAACCGTACAGGAGAGGGCGGCAACACGTGGAAGAAGTATGGCATTGATACCAAGCTGGTGATGACAGGCTCGGCTACGGTTCTGGGACAACTGGCGCTTACGTTTGCAGGTGACATTTCAATTGATATGGTATCCTTGTTTCCACAGGATGTGTGGGGCGCAGGAGAGGAAAAGAAATCTCCATCCGCACACGCTAACTTTCAGGGTAATCCCAACTACAGGCTGAGAAAAGATCTGGTGAACGCGCTGGTCGGCATGCATCCGAAGTTTTTGCGTTTTCTAGGTGGTTGTATCTCCGAGGGTTCGTTTATATGGGAAAATGTATACAACTGGAAGGAATCCATTGGCGATGTCGAGCTGCGCAAGGAAAACTTTAATGTATGGGGCTATATGATGACCATGGGGCTTGGCTATATGGAGTATTTCCAGTTGGCAGAAGACCTGAACGCGGCTCCACTTCCGGTCATGGCCTGCGGCGTGCTCTGCCAAGCCCGTTCCGATTATGCTCATCCGGCTGGAGGGGCGTTAAAAGAATACTATATCAAGAACTTTACAGATCTGATCGACTTCGCGATTAGCGTGGGTTTTGAACATAATGAATGGGCTGCCATGCGTAAAAAAATGGGCCATGAAGCTCCATTCGATCTGCATTACTTGGGAGTAGGGAACGAAAATTGGGGTACAGAATTTTTTGCCAACTTTGAAGTGTTCAAAACGTCCATTGATGAGTATATGGAGAAAAATTATCCAGGCTATGAGCTGCATATTATCTCCACGGTTGGCGCTCAAGCAGACGACGATGCATATCAGCAGGGCTGGAAGTTCCTGAGTGGTAACATCACGGGATCAGCCAAGGTTGCTTTTGCAGATGGTAACCAAGTGACGGAGGAGGTCGTGACCTGGTATGAGAAGCAGAAGGATTACATGGACACCATTGCGGATGAGCACTACTACCGTTCTAACGAGTATCTGTTGAATAATGTGGACCGGTATAACTACTACTATAGAGCTTATAACGCGGACGGCAGTATCAACTGGAAGGAAACGTCAAAGGTTTTCGTTGGTGAGTACGCCTCAACGGATAAAAATACATTGGCAGGTGCAGTAGCCGAGGCAGCGGTGATGACCGGCTTTGAAAATAATGCTGATGTCGTTTTGCTGGCTGCCTATACACCGCTGTTTAACAAAGTACTGACGGACGGAACCTACAGATGGACCCCGGATTGTATTTGGTTCGATAACGAAACCGTATGGTTTACGCCGAACTACTATGTGCAGCAAATGTTTGCTAAATATTTGGGCAATAAAGTATTGGCTACCTCTTTCTCTACCTATAAAAACGGCAAGCCGATAGAGCTTGTTCCCCGGGGTGGAATTGAGATTGCGACAGGCAACGCCGAGGCTGTGATTAAACGTGTGACCGTTACTTCCAACAGGGATGGCAGCGTGCTGTTGGATCAAGATTTTACCAAGGAATTGAATTCAGCTTGGCAAGTCATTCCCGGCTCCGTGGGATCTACGGTGGAGGAAGGCAAGGGGCTTGTTCCTCAAAGCCCAAGATAACGGCCTGAACGGCTTGTTCATCTTGAACGACCACTGGACGAATTACAAGGTGGAGGTGGTCGCTTCACGCATTTCCGGGATCGATGGTTTTTATGTGGGTGCAGGTCTCACGGATATTTCGGCCGAGAAAAAGACGGTTGTTGAATACGCGATCGGATACGGCGGCAAGGCTACCGGTGTGAAAGTCTACAAGCAAGGTATAGAAGGTTATACCATGGGTGACTATTCTTCCAGTACGGCGGCAGGCAACCTGAGAGCAGCCAGCTATGAAGAGCTTGCCGACAACACGGACTACACTATCACGGTGAACTACGGCGGTGAAACGGGCAATAACCTGATTTGCTCATACACCGACGGCAAGACAAGCAGCAAAGTGCTGGACTACAAGCTGGAGGCTTACAACAGTGATGTATTCAACTCGGTGACCAAGGATGCTGAGCATGTATATGTGAAGCTTGTGAATGCCGACAACGTGGATAAGGCAACACAGTTGAACCTTCGGGAATTAAGTGTGGAGTCGACCGCCAAGCTGATTACATTAACCGGCGATTCCTCTCTTGTTCATGTGCCGAACGTGAATAAAAAGAATGATGAGAAGGTTGTGCCTACTGAGCAGCAGGTTTCGCTCAGTAATAACGCGGTCCTTCTGCAATTACCCGCTAATTCAGTGAATGTGCTAGTGTTGGATCTTAAAGGGTAGAGTACGAGATGGTTAGGGTAATGGTGGTAAAACCTTTTCCTGCTTAAAAACAACATGGAGTGTCCCGAATCATCCATTTTATGGATTTTGGGACACTCCTTTTTTTATGGATGGAGCTGGGATGTTGAACCTAGCTCTCTGGACGGGTGTTATCGCGTGCTTCTGTTTACCAATTCACGTGGGTTGATGCCATCGTCTATGGTTAGCGGGATGCGTGCACCCTTGGCGATTCGCTCCCAAGGCACCATTTTAAAATTCTGATTCAGCTTTTTGCCGTTTTGCAGATTTTCATCATCTTGTGCAACGAAGATACCGTGCGGGAAATTCTTGCCCAGTCCATAACCAAGAACATCAATACCGTCTGTAACAGAGGTACCGTCGACTGTAGGGCTGGCGCTGATCGTAAAGTTGCTTATATATGCATTGTCGCTTTGACGTTCATAGATCGCATAGCTGCTGTTTCCTTGACTGGAGGCTATGAGGTATCCCTTGCCGTCTTTGCCGTAATACAATGTAAGCCCTTCTATGTCATCTTGAAGTCTGCGCCCATCTGCAATATCAACACGTCGTAGCGGCTCAGAAGAACCGTCTGGCTCAGCGTCATATTTCCAGATGGCGTGATCCTCTTCAGCAATGTAGACTGTGCCATATTCATCATCAGCTACCATGCCCTCGGATTGCGTAGCGAGCTTGAACTGGCGGACAAGCTTGCCGTTAATTTTGCCGCTTCCGTTGTCAGTCAGCTCATATTGTTCAAATTCACCCTCTTTGCCCAAAACGAGTGCGTAAAACTTATCCGTCTTGATGCTATGGTACAAGCTGAAGCCGTACACTTCGTTCATAGATGATTTAATAGGCTTGTCGACCACGTTTGTTAACGTTCCTGATCCCCCGTCAATGGCAAAGATATCAACGGTGTTGTTAGTGCGATTGGTCGCCCCTGCAATATCAATTTTTTTACCGCCCAGTGTAAATCCGTAACGGATATCCACGTTATTCATTTTTCCAATCTTAAAGTTTTGCAGCTGCTTGCCTTCCAGATCATAGACCAAAATCCCGCCGCCTTTATTGGTGGCTACAATTCTGCTGTTCTCCGGATTAGCCGGATTGAGCCAGATTGCAGGATCGTCGGCTGCGTCGTCTCCATCCTCTACTGCTTCTGTTTCGGCAGATGGAGTCACTTTATAGGTAGGAACAGCGTCTTTAGGATCAGCAAATTTGCTGCTTTCTGCCTTAAGGGTAGCAAGAAGCTTGGTGGGGAGGTATATATTGCCGCCAACCATCTTAATTTCGTGCTCTGCTTCTCCGGTTTGACCGGCCAGGCGATATTGCTTCTCACCGACAGTAAAGGTTCCGACGATACCGTTTTTCAGCTTTACCAAAGCAGACTTGTCATCACTGTCCCAGGTAATTGTAGCCCCCATGGTATCTGCCAGTGTTCGCAGTGGTGCATACCCGGATGGTTGTGCCTCTGCCGCATGGATCATTCCAGGTGCAATGAGAGTTCCTGTCAAAATGGTTAACAATGCTAATCTGGTTGCCTTCATATGTATACCCCTTTTCATGAAGCAGGATCAAATAACTGACTTAATATAAAGGGACAATATAAGAAGCGTACGATGGAAATGTAAAGGAGACATAAACATTCAATCGGCTGGTTTCCAGTATTGTTGTCTATAATTTTTGGGGGACATCCCGAACTTTTCTTTAAAGCATTTGGAGAAATAGCTGGCTTGGGAGAAACCCGTTTCCTCCGTAATTTGTTGCACAGACCAGTCGGTTTGCAGCAAAAGACTGCGGCCTTGATCCAGTCGGTAATCCATTAAATATTCAAGCGGCGTGCGCTGGAAGGCGACCTTCATGCATCTGGCGAGATAGTTTTGATGGACGTGAAAATGAGCCTCCAAGTCTTTATTGGTGATTGTATTTTTGTAATTTTGTTTTAAGTATATTTCGATCTGTTCTGCTAACTTGGAGGAACTGCTTTTATAATTCTCATCATATTCCAAATTCTGAAAAATATTCACAAACGTCTGTTGGGCCTCCCACAGCGCCAGCTTTCTAGGCTTTAAGGTAGAGGCTAACAAGTAGTCCAATTTGAAAAACAGCTCATTGGGACTAATTATTTTTTGGAATTTGGGTAAATGAATTGTCGTGTGCTCGGAATGAAATGTAGGGGTGAGCTAGGTGTGATCAGGTTGGGTGAGGATTGCGCGCGCCACGCACTATTCGTTTGGAAATGGAACCAATAAAAGGAGGTTTGTTCTGTACATGCTTCAATGGGAAAATGGTGTTTATCCGGTTCAAGAATGAGCGCATAATTTTCAGCTACTTTCCACGCTTCGTCCTCTTCGCCGATGTGCAGCAGCCCTTCTTTGATGATAATCACGTCAAAATAGCCCAAGTTATAGCGATTCGGGTGCCTGTCCCCTTTTTGGTATGTAGTAAAATTCCCCTCAATGAAATAAGGCAATGGAGGGACAAGGAAAGATAGAAAGTCTGTTTTGCTCATGGAAGTCAGCTCCTTTGTGTGTGAAATCGTATAACTTTTAGTTAAAGATCGCGATTTTTTTTATAAATTCAGGTTGATAAAATAAGGACTGTAGCAAGGGAAGCTCAGGTTGGCCTGGTCGGTATAATCATTACTTTATCTTTATTTTTTCAAAAATGAAAGCGTTCTATTTCGAGGAAGGGATGTTTATCCAATGAAAACGGCAAAGCCAGTAAAGCATGTCAGCGTGGATGATTTATTTTGGAAAAAGTATAAGCAGGTTGTAGCGGAAGAGGTCATTCCTTATCAGTGGAAAGCATTAAATGATGAATTACCAGATACAGAACCTAGTCATGCGATTGAAAACTTTAAAATTGCGGCTGGGGAATCCAGTGGGGAATATTATGGAACCGTTTTCCAGGAAAGTGATCTGGCCAAATGGCTAGAAACGGTTGCCTTTTGCTTAAGGGATCACCCGAATCCTGCGCTTGAGGAGCGGGCAGATGAAGTGATTGCGCTGTTGGGAAGAGCCCAAGCTGAAGATGGATATCTGAATACGTACTATTTGCTAAAGGAACCCAATAATCGCTGGACAAACTTAAGAGATAATCATGAGCTATATTGTGCGGGACATTTTATAGAAGCCGCTGTTGCTTATTATGAAACGACGGGCAAAACGAAGTTCCTTCACATCATGGAGAAATACGTAGACCTGATTCAGCAAATCTTTGGTACGGAAGAAGGGAAAAAGAAAGGTTACCCGGGGCACGAAGAAATCGAACTGGCCTTAATCAAATTATACGACGTAACTGCCAAGGATCAATATCTCAAATTAGCGCAATATTTTATTGAGCAGCGGGGGCAGCATCCGATTTGTTTTGTGGAGGAGCAAGGCAACAGAAAACACATTCAAACAGAGCCTACCTGGAATGATGATAACAACGTTAATTTTGGCTTAGGCTTCGAATACCAGCAGGCACACCAGCCTGTGCGTGAGCAAAAAGGGGCTGTCGGCCATGCGGTAAGAGCAATGTATCTGTATATTGCGATGGCGGACCTGGCCGCAAAAACAGGGGATGCTTCCCTGTTAAAAGCCTGTGAAACACTATGGGAGGATGTAACGAACCACAAAATGTACATCACTGCCGGGATCGGATCTGCTGTCAACGGGGAAGCATTCACTTGCCAGCATGATCTCCCTAATGACAGCATGTACTGTGAAACTTGCGCCTCGGTAGGGCTGGCCTTCTGGGCCAATCGTATGCTGCGCTTGTCGCCAGACCGGAAATATGCCGATGTACTGGAACGTGCGTTATACAACGGAACGATCAGTGGGATGGATCTGGATGGTAAACGGTTCTTCTACGTGAATCCACTAGAAGTTAATCCGTATCAGAAATCCAGAAAAGATCAGGGGCATGTAAAAACAGAACGGCAAGAATGGTTCTTCTGCGCCTGCTGTCCGCCCAACCTGGCCCGCATGATCGCATCGGTCGAGGACAATATGTACACCCAAACCGAGGATACGTTGTATACACATCTGTATATTGCAGGCAAGGTGAGCCTGACTTTATCCGGTCAAGAGGCTGAAATCACCCAAACTCATCGTTATCCATGGAACGCGGATTTGGGCTTTTCGATTCATGTAACAGAGCCGACCTCATTTACATGGGCGCTGCGCATTCCGGGCTGGTGCAAACAGGCAGAGGTGAAGGTGAATGGAAAGGCCGTATCATTAGACCATCTGGAAAAAGGGTATGTTGAGCTTGAGCGTATCTGGAATGACGGTGATGTCGTTTCCTTGCATTTGGCCATGCCGGTTGAACGCATTCGGAGCAATCCGCTTGTTTCCATGAACCAGCAGCAAATTGCTCTGCAACGTGGCCCCGTCGTATTTTGTCTGGAAGAAGTAGATAATGGGCCCAACCTGGCAGGGTTACGATTGCCGAAGAACAGCCTCATTACGGAAGAGTTTAGCGAAAGCCTGCTGGGTGGCATTGTAAAGCTGACCGCAGAAGGTTATCGGGTGAAAAGCTCGACTGCATTATATAGCTCGGAGCCGCCTGAACTTGTTCCGCAGCAAATCACCGCTATTCCTTACTATGCCTGGTGCAACCGGGCCAAAGGGGAAATGCGCGTATGGGTTTATGAATCATAATTCATTCGCATGAGGAGAGAAGAGATCATGAGCACGAGAATTGTGAGTACGGAACCACCTGAGAAAGCAGCCAGTACCGTTCCTTTTCATCGTAAAATCAGCTATTCATTAACGGATACAGCGGGCAATCTTTTATACTGTGTCATTTCCAGTTATCTATTATATTTTTACACGGATGTATTTGGTCTTTCTATTGGGATTGCCGGGACACTGCTTTTTATCACCCGCTTTATCGACGCCATTGATGCCCCGATCTGGGGCATCCTGATTGACCGGACCAAATCAAAATATGGGCAGAGCAGACCGTATTTTCTATGGCTATCTATCCCGTTTGCTGTGTTCATGGTGCTTACGTTTACAACACCCAACTGGAGTGAGTCTGGAAAAATTGCATACGCTGCCAAAACTGGCCCTGGATGCTTGTTGTAGCTGCTAACTTGTGTTATTGGATTGGGTTGAACATCCGTTCATCCACGCTCATCTTTTATCTGCAATACAATCTGGACAGCAAGGACTTGGTTCCTTTAATCAATGGACTGACCTCTATACAATTAATCTCGATGGTTCTAATTCCGATGTTCGCCAGAAAATTAAGTAAAAATTCGATCATGATTATCGGATTGATACTGGCTGCACTGGGGCAGGTTGTGATTTTAATGGGAAGCGCCAACTTAACCCTCATTATTGCCGGTTGGATTATTGGTGCGTTAGGTTCAGGCTTCGCATGTTCGATGCCATTTGCAATGCTGTCAGATACAGTGGATTATGGGGAATGGAAAAATGGAATTCGGGCAAGTGGGTTCCTGACCTCGATTGGCAGCGCATTTTGTATTAAAGCAGGTAGTGGAATTGGTGGATTATTGCCTGCATGGGTTATGGGTAGCACAGGCTATATCGCCGGAAAGGTCCAAACGCCTGCTGCATTGTCCGGCATTCAGTTTAGCTTTATCTGGCTACCGTTTATCATCTTCCTGATCGGCATCATTCCTATGTTCTTTTATAAAAAATTCGAAAAGAATGAAGCCTCCATTCAACAAGATTTAATTGCAAGGGGATCTAATTAATTCATATAACAGAATATTAATGATATTAAGAAATATTGTATTCCTGCCCGAAGGCCTGTTCACTAAGTTGAGCAGGTTATTGTTTTTTCTATTCAAAATGTGAGTAAAACTATTGACAGGATTTTCTTTTGGAGTGATACTTTCTATGTAGAGAAAAGTGTACGGAATCAAGAACTAGGCACACCTAGCCTTGCAACTATATACATTTTTTCGCAATGAAAGCTCTTCTGGTGAAGGGTTTTTTTCAATTTGATAAAAAGAATGTGATGATATGAGCCAATTGAGTGTAAGAATGAGAACGCATGGCTTTCTAAATAAGCATTTTACGGGAGAGTCTATTGATTATCGACAGATTATTGCTCTGTTTATCCCGCTTCTGATTGATCAGGCCTTTATTGTGGGGCTTAATTTGGTGAATACTGCCATGATTAGCTCGTCAGGGATGGCGGCGGTCAGTGCGGTAAATATGATTGATTCCCTGAATATTTTTCTGATTAATGTGTTTGTCGCGGTGTCCACCGGGGGAACGGTTGTCGTTGCGCAGTATAGGGGGAGCGGCAACGACCTCATGGTCTCCAAGGCCGCATCCGGCACCATTTCCTCCGTTTCCTTGCTGGCCTTATGTATCAGTTTGTTTATGATTGCGTTGTACAATCCAATTTTAAGTGTTCTGTTCGGCTCTGCCTCGCCGGATGTATTGGCCAACGGTAAGGTATATCTGCTGGGAAGCTGTGTATCTTTCGTTGGAATTGGGGTGGTTGAGGCGGTATGTGGAGCACTCAGGGGAATAGGGAAGACGCGAGCGTCTTTGGCGCTTTCTCTCATTATGAACCTTTCGTATGTGGTCTTAAATGTAGTATTTATCAATCTGTTGCACATGGGTGTGCTGGGCATGACGATTGCGGTGAACGTGTCCAGATATGCGGCAGCCGTCTGTGCGTTGATTTATTTGGTCAGAGTAGATGACGACTTGCGAGTTCAGCTTAGAGATATGCTTTATTTTAATCTAGCCATGCTCAAAAAAATTCTGTTTATCGGACTTCCGTTCGCAGCGGAACAGATGTTTTTCAATGGGGGTAAAATCTTAACCCAGATTTTCATTGTAAATCTGGGGACGTATGCCCTGGCGACGAACGCCATTTGCTCATCACTGGCCAACGTATTCCAAATCCCTTCGAATGCCCTGGCGCTTACCATTGTGACAGTGGTCGGGCAATGCATGGGTCGTCGTAATGTTGCGGATGCCCGCAAGTTTACCAAATCGTTTATTTGGCTGTCGTCTTGTTCTTTTATTGTCATGGGGCTCATTCTGATGCCTTTGTTTAAGCCGATGGTGGGGCTGTTTCATCCGCCTGCTGAAATCGTAGATGACATTTTCACCGTCATGCTGATTAATACATTGGCCCAAATCCCGCTGTGGTCCATCGCCTTTATTACCCCCTCTGCGCTTAGAGCAGCAGGTGATTCGAAGTTTACGTCCATCACCTCGATGCTGTCCATGTGGTTGTGCCGGGTGGTGCTTGGGTATATGCTGGGGATCGTCTTCAATTTGGGGATTGTCGGCGTTTGGCTGGCAATGGATATTGAATGGGGCGTGCGGGGGCTCGTGTTCCTGTGGCGCTTCCGAGGGAACAAATGGGTTCAACATCGTCTGATCGACTGAATAGGTCCACTACTATAAAATTGACCTCGGGATGAGGTGTTTTATAATAGTGGATTTTTTTCTGAAATGAGTTTGACAAAGAGATGATGTCAATGGTTAAATTTAACTGGAATTTAAATTGACATCAGGAGTGTATCATTTGGAGGAACAGGATTTAACGAAAAATCAATCTACAGTCGTTCCGGGAGAGTACGCGACTCATAGCTATCGTCGACCAGAACCGGATAAGATGGCAGTATTATCGGGAACATATGGAGCCTCTATCTTTTTCAGAAGATGGGCTGCCTGGATAATTGACTTTATCCTTATCGTTTTCGGATATGAAGGACTGGTTTTTTTTGTGGTAAAAAAGGTAGCTGCTGCGGAAACCCCAAATATGGGCATGGTATTGGGTATCTTCCTGATCGGTTCCTTCTGCTATTATTTTTTGCTGGAAGGACTCACAGGCTATACGCTGGGCAAGTTTGTACTTCGTATTCAAGTTGTGAATGGAGAAGGTAGATCGCCGGGTCTGGTTAAATCGTTGATCCGCACCCTCATACAGCTGGTAGATACGAATCCGCTTTTTTTCTTGGGTTTGCCTGCCGGTGTATGTGTGCTGGCGACACCCAAAAAACAGCGGCTTGGCGATATGGCTGCGAATACATATGTGGTTAAGGTGCGGGATTTGAGAGCAGTGAACAGACAGAAAACAGGTATTTTCACAGGGGCAATCATCCTGATGACGATCATTTCGGTTATCTATGCTGCATTCTTTATTTCTTCGCTCATTACACAAATCGTGAAGCCCGAGGTATTTGTCAGTAAGGATAATCAGTTTGCGGTTACAGCCCCGTTGAGCTGGTCACGAGATGATACGATTAATGAGGACGCAGATATTTCCATTAAAAATGAATTTTCAGAAAGATACTTGATCGTATTGTCTGAACCGAAAAGCGATTTTGACAGCAGTATGACTCTTCAAGAGTATAAACAGATTATTCAAGATCATATAGAATCGGAGCTTACCAACCCGGAATCGGGAAGGGCTTCCGACATCGTGGTGAATGGATATCCTGCCATCGAATTTACCCTCAAAGGAGAAGTGGAAGACACTCCAATTATGTATAACGTGACCACGATTGAAACACCTTCACACTATCATCAAGTGCTTGCTTGGACGTACGCTTCCCGATACGGTCGAGCCCAGCAAGAGCTGCGGAAGATTAGAGACAGCTTCCGGGAAATGAATATGCTATGAAGTGAACATGAAGCAGCAACTATAGATATCGATACTAGGTTATACAGGCGGTAAGCGGAAAAAGCAGACAGCTCAAAAGGAGCGTCTGCTTAACGGGTTATTCCGACTTGAGTCTTCTTTCTTCAAATACTTCTGCTGCGACGGTAAGTATCGTGTTTAAACCTGCTGGAAAACCCGCGTAGATGATCATTTGCATCATGCATTCGACGATCTCATCCTCGCTCCACCCTACATTTAACGCGCCGTTTATGTAAAATTTCAGCTGCTGCGTATTTCCCATGGCTGTAAGGCCAGCCACGGTGGCAAGAAGACGTGATTTCAAATCCAGGCCAGGGCGGGAAAAAATTTGCCCATAGTTAAATTCAACGGCCAATCTTCCCAGATCCGGCGCTACGGAATCCTGGAAGCTGTCTACGATGGCCTTGTAATTTTCGCCATCGATTTTGGACAAGACCTCCATTCCTTTTTTGTAGTTTTCATCAACAAATGTCATGATAGTTCCATCCCTTTCTTTATGAACTTATCGTTTGCGGTTGTTCCCGCCATTTTTTGTTTCCCAGAGCAGTGCTCAATCCGACCGAAATCATAACCATGCCGCAAATGCACACACCCATCCAGTGCCAACGGCTCCAAGCCCATACCCCCAAATAGGATCCTAATGCTCCCCCCAGGAAGGTGCAAACCATATAGAGCCCGTTCAATCGGCTTCGCGCGGAAGCGGAGAGGTTGAAGATGTTGGCCTGACAGGCTACCTGGTTTGCCTGTGTACCGACTGTCAACAAAAATGCGGCCAAGATCAAAGCTGGTAGCCAGTGTCCCGCTGGCGCGGCGATCAGGAAGGAGATCAGAGCCACAAGCATACACATTTTGTTGGCGAAAGAGGCCCCCTTCTTATCGATGATCCTTCCGATTAAGGGTGTAGCGATCGCACCGCCGATTCCTACTAGACCGACCAGACCGACGACAGCGCTGCTATAAGAGTGAGGGGGCGCTTGCAGCATAAATCCTATTGTCGTAAAAAAAACGCTAAAGGATCCAAAAACCATCCCCTGACTTAAACAAGCACGCCGAAGCACACCTTCTTTAATAAATAGAGGTCCCAGGGAAAGAAGAAGCCCGCGATAAGGCAACGAGGTCGTTCCTTTGCTTACTGGAAAGCGAAGTTGAATCAGTAAGGCGAGCAGAAGAGTGCATCCGAACGAAATCCAGTACATGCTTCTCCATCCCCAGAAGCTATCTACCAGGCCACTGACAAATCTGGCTCCTAGTATGCCGCAGACCAATCCGATGGCTACCGTCCCTAGCACTTTTCCGCGATTACGTTCATCCGCCATTCCTGCGGCCAAAGGAACGATAATTTGTGGAATCACCGTGGTAAAGCCAAGACAGAAATTACTGACAATCAACCATGTAATTGAACCGGAGAGGGCCGCTGACACCAGTGACAGGCTTGTCACACCTAACAAGGCAAGAATCAATCGACGTCTTTCAAAAATGTCTCCCAGCGGTACGAGTATAAGGTTCCCTAGGGCATAACCAACCTGGGTGAGTGTCGTCACGATCGCCACCTCGGCTTCAGTCGCCCCGAATGTTCCGGTTATATCGACCAGAAGGGTCTGGTTCAAATAGACGTTCGCTACGGCAAATCCGCAGGCTGCCGCCATGAGCGCAATTAGACCTCTGGTAAGCCCGGGTCTGACGTTACTTTTCAAAACAACAACTCCTTTACTTCAAATCGGCTACAGTTGTAAGATTAATACAGATACCATACTATGAATAGAATCGTGCTTATCATAGTATTAAAAATAATGGTTTTAAACGAAAGGAAGTTGACATGAGCGATCAGGAAGAGAAACGCAAGGAGTTAGGGAAGTTTTTAAAATCGAGGCGTTCCAAACTTACTCCCGAACTATTCGGATTGCCCGTAGGGGCTAGACGGAAAGTCAAAGGCCTGCGCAGAGAAGAGTTGGCGCAGATTGCAGGTATCGGTCTTACCTGGTATACATGGCTGGAGCAAGGGAAAAATATACAAGCTTCTACCCAGGTGCTTGAACGTCTCGTAACGGTCATGCAGCTTAATACCGAAGAAAGGAACCATTTGTACAAGCTGGCTCTCGGGCAGCTACCGGTAGAACAAACGGCTTCAATCGAGGCAAGCCTTATTCCGATCGTGCAAAACTTCATAAATGAATATGAAAGATGTCCGGCTTATGTGACGGATCAGCGGTGGGATATATTGCTTTGGAATAAAGCGGGCGAGCGAGTGTTTGGTGATTTTGGAAAGATGGATAAAAAAGAGCGAAACGCGATTTGGCGATGTTTTGCTTCGCCCGCTTACCGGAACCTAATCGGGGATTGGGAAAGCCATGCAAAACGGCTTTTGGCGCAATTCCGGTTAACCAGCACTCCTTATGTAGGGGAAGGCTGGTTTAAGGATCTGGTCGCTGAGTTAATGGAGATCAGTCTTGATTTCAGACAATGGTGGCCGCGCTATGATATTTTGGGTACGCCAACCGGTAAGAAAAAGATCAATCATCCGCGCGTTGGAACCTTGGTTATGGAACATATCACTTTCCGAGTTTACGATGCCCCCGAACTGAGGCTAACCGTTTATCGCCCTCTGGAAGAGAATGATACGGTGCAGAAAATGATCCATTTACTGAACGATTAGGAGGCTGCCGGGATTGCCGGCAGCCTCAATGTTTTAAGCGTCAGGTACAGCACGATAATCTCAGCGTTTATTTCAACGTCTGATCACTCGCAATCCGGCGACTTTCGCCACCTTGCCTTGCGGGTGAGCTGTAAATCGAATCGTAGCTTCATTCTTTTGGCTCGTCACGGACTGAGGAAGCTCATAGACGAACGTTTCAAATTTATTCATTTCCTCCGACTCCAGCTTGCCTTCTCCTAACATCTGACCATCTGCGGTGATGTCAAAGTCGTGATGAGAGCTGTTGGAGCGGCTCGAGTCCTTCAGATAAGTCACCGCTAATTGGACTGGCTCATCCGGGAGGACCTTCAACACAAAAGAGAACCAGCCCCCAGGCCATGTGTCGCGATATTTACGGTTATAGATGGACCCCATGCCTACATGTTCGCCAGTAAAGGCATGATCCCGTTCAGGCTGCATTTCCGCAGGCTGCACAGCATCGACCGTACGTCGTTCCAGCTCCAACTGGTACGCCAATGCGGTACGGTATTCCGCTTCTGTGGATGCCCATTCTTCCTTGGAAAAGAGATCCCAATAGACGGTATAGGAACGATCATATATTTGATAAAACGGACGAAGCTGCAAGTCTCCGACATAGCCCAAGTCGTTCATACGGAATGTATTGGGCTCATTCTCGTCAGGAACCAGCTTCGAGGTCAATGAACCTGCCGAGCCGACCAGCACAGATGCCAGCAGGTGCTCCTCGTTGGCTTCCTGTGCGACAGGACCGAGGTCTCCAGCCAGCACAAGCGGGCCGTACATAAAGGCAATCCGGCGCGGATTGTCTGGCATTTCCTCGATTCTCACGGTCATAGGGATGTCATACTCGATCGTATCTCCGTCCTTCCATTCCCGTTCGATCACCACGTAGCTGGTAGGACAAGCCTCTGTAACAAAGGCTTCCCCGTTGATTTTAATAGCCATGCCTTGTTCCGCCCAATACGGGCATCTCAGCTTCAGTGTGAAGGATTTTGGCGTCTTGCTGATGACGCGCAGCGTTCCCCGTCCAGTTTGTGGGAAGAGAGTTTCTTGCTTGAGCTGTACATCCATGTGGTCCCACGTTACGGTAGAAGGGACATACTGGTTGACATAGATTGTTTGTGGCGTGTGAAAATAGATGGCAGTACCGTACATGGAATGGCTTTCCATACCTGACCCGACACAGCATGTAAAATCCTCATATTGAGAATTGAAGGACTTGTGTCCACCCATTTCCAATGATACAAAGTAGCACACACGTCCATCGACAGGCTGCTGTGAAGCCAAAATATGATTGAACATCGCTCGTTCATAGTAGTCGGCATAGGCTGCGTAGCCGTCCCATTCGAACATATGTCTCGTTAATTTCAGCATGTTGTAGGTGTTGCAGGTTTCGCAGGTGCCTTCGCCCAAACGGTCATTCAGCTTCCCCGGTTCACCCAAATACTCATTATAGCTATTGCCGCCGATCACGTAGGAATGCTTATGAACCACCCGATTCCAGAAAAAGCGGGAAAGGTCCGCATATTGCGGTTTGCCTGTCATTTCATATTGCCGTGCTGCGCCAATGATCTTAGGGATTTGCGTATTGGCATGTCGTCCTGCCAGCGTATCCCGGGTGTCTGCGAGGTCATTCAGCACTTCTCCATGATAAAAGCGTTCCGCCAGCTTCAAGAAGCGCTCTTCCCCGGAATGCTCCGCCAGGTCGGTCAGCACCTCGTTCATACCGCCAAATTCGCAATGCAGCACCCGTTGCATCTGCTCATCATCCAGCCCTCTGAATACATCCTCCAGCCAGTTGCCGAGTTTGATTTCCATGGGTAGAGCCTTGGGGTGATGCGCCAGCAGATGGGCATCGCGCAAGCCGGCAAGCAGCTTATGCATGGTATATAGCGGCACCCAGCCGCCGTTCAGATCAAAGCCTTGGGAGCGTATATCTCCAGCCTTTACTTCCTCGAACAGCTCTTTCCCGCGTGGAATGCCAGAAATGTATCCGTTCCCATGACTGTTTTGGCATATTTCCAGCTCGTCGATGACATCGTTTACCCGTTCAAGCAGCCTTTCGTCGCCTGTGGAGGCAAACGTCAGCGAGCAGCCGGACAGATAGTGACTGAGCGTATGTCCACTGATGCCGCGTGCTTCCCAGCCCTCATAATGAGCAGCTTTGGACTCCAGTCCCGCATATTCACGAAACCGCGATAATAGGCGGTCAGGCTCCAAACTGAGCAGATAGGCCGTATTCAGTTCCATTGCATGGTAAAGTGGACCGGAATCAATGCTTACTTTATGCAAGTCAAAAGCTTTTGCTTTCAAAGTCATCGCTCCTTAGCTAAGATGAAGGTGTATATTTCTCCACTACATTAGCATTGCAATCGCGGTATGTCAGTAGCTTAACCATACAATGGGTGGACAAATCCGAACATGAACCTAAAGAGGCGATAACATGACTTATCTGAAAGTAAATGTGGACGCACCCGTACAGTTGATCTCAGCAGGCGAGTTTATTTCCGAGGTGCCCTGGAAGCATATGAACCGTTCCATCGAGAACTTTGAGCTGATCCTTGGTGTCCATGAGAAAGTATATATACGAGAGGAACAGGCGCATTTTGAGATAGGAAAAGGCGATATTGTACTGCTTTATCCCGGTCGTACCCATGGAGGATACCGGGAATCGTTGCCGGGGATTAAATTTTATTGGTTTCATTTTGACGTTCCCGCGACCCCGAATGTATTATCTAACGAGGAAATGAAGCAGGAAACCCATACGATGGAGGGGCTTTTGCAGCGTCACGGCGTGGTGCGGGATATCTATTTGCCGCAATATGTACAGGCAGACAACGGGGATCGGATTCATATCATCGTCAGTCAAATTTTACACGTAGCCAACTCACATTATCTCACGCATCACAGTGCGAATTATTTGTTTACCTCGCTGTTGATTGAAATATCGGAGCTGGCTCTTGGTCGTATGATCAATAGTCCTGTCAGCCCACAGGGGAATGTGAGCTTTAACAAGATTATTGAGTGGACCCGGATTCATGCCGAAGAGCCGCTGACGGTGACGGATCTAGCCAGAAAATTCAATTACAACAAGGATTATATTTCTCGTTTGTTCAAGCAAAATACAGGCATGCGGCCCTTGGAATTCATCCACAGTATTCGTATCAATAAAGCCAAGGAATTGATTTCCCGTACAGATATGAGCATTAGGCAGGTTGCAGAAGAAGCCGGATACACGGATGAGAAGTACTTTATGCGCTTGTTCAAAAAGAGAGTCCATATGACTCCTTCACAGTACCGGAATGCCTATCATCAAACATTTATGAACAATGTTTAGTCTATTCCGCTTCACGGGAGGCATGGCTTATCAGACTGTAATTTGATAATCTGATTTAAGAGATTAAATGAGAGCAATCAATACATAATACACTGATAAAAAGGGGCAAGCGAGATGCTACAACCACCACTAAAGAATGAACTGACTCGAATATTGGAAGACCATGCACTGGATGAGCAATTAAAAGAAGTGATCTATCGAGAGGCTGGGGCTGCAATACAATTTCATATCGAACATGAAGAGAACTATGAGCGTATTGGCAATAGCCGAATCGCTGGCTACCCGGATTTGCCACCCTCGATCGAGTGGCCGTGTGATTCAGACGGGGAATATTATACGTTTATTGCTCAAATCAATTTGGGCGAAATGCCTTTTTCTCCATTTAAGAGGTTGCCCGAGCAGGGAATCCTTTATTTTTTCCTTGGAGTGGATGAGCCCGCCTATGATATTGACCATAAAATCTTTTACTATAACGGTGACAGCAGCGCTTTGAAGAAAACCTTGCCACCGACTGGGAAGGTTGAAGTATGTGCCGAGGACAGGGATTTCACATCTTGTGCAATTTCTTTTCAGCCGATCTTGACGGTGCCGTCGGAGAGCGAGACGGCAGATATTCTATTAGATGAGCATGAGGAGCTTTATGAGCTTTTATGCGAGCATAGTGATACGGTGTGGGGGCAGCATCAGTCTTTTGCCGGGAACACCCGGCGGGATGCCTATCTGTGCCGAAACGGGCTGGAGGGTCTTCTGTTTAACTGGCATAAGAGTGAGAGCCAGATCCATAAGGAAGTCGAGCAGGCCATGCACAGGGGAAGTACAGAGTATGCGGAGCATTTACGATCTGAAGTGCTGCCTCAGCTGCAAGAATACCAGACGAACCGGGAAAAGCACGACAAGGCTTCAGAAGATTGGCACGTTCTGCTCTCCGTTTCTTCTTTGGACGAGGTCGGCATGTGCTGGTGGGACGCAGGATATTTGGAATTTTTCATGGATAAAAAAGATTTGCAAAACCTTGATTTCACGCGAACGTATGTCAATCTGGCTACCAGCTAATCGAATGTATAAAGCCCTCCCGATGCTTCTCTCATGAGAAGCCGGAAGGGCTTAGCTTGTTGCATCAGGCTTATCTTGAATATATATACGGTGAGCTTATTTACACCCGTTGCACAGTAAATTCAAACTCCAGCTTTTGAGCGGCTGAAATTTGGTATTCCTCATGTACCGGAGCGCCCCAGCTGTCGTCGCCGCCTACACCCATTTGCTTGCCAGCTACGGTGACAACGGTGTAGTAGACGTTGGGCAACTCATACAGATGGTAGGCGCTTTCCAGCTCAAACGCTGTGTATGGCGAAATGTTGCATTCCACAGGTGCGGTAGCTGGTGCAGTAATGCGAATGCCTTGCCGGGAATCGTCAGTAATATCGACACGGCGCACGCCTGTACGGTTGCCGGATTCCTGCGGCACGACATACCCGGACACGTTATCCGTAGCTTCGTTGCGGAATACGCCGAGTCTCGCGCCGAAGGCACGGTCGATGTAATTCTCCTCCGGTCCCATCGCGTACCAGTCCAGATGGCGATAGTCCGCCGGAACCTTGAACGAGAGGGCAAAGATCGGCAGGTTGGGCAGTCCTGATACGCCTTCATAGGTGGATTTTACGTTCAGACTGCCATCGCCAAAGACGGTATAGGCTACCGTTACCTGTGCGTCTGCATGAATGCTTAGCGTGTAGCGGAACGTAACGGTTACGCGGTCTGTCTGCTCTTCCGTGACTTCGATGCCTACACATTTACGCGTCAGGCTCGCAGCGAACCAGCCTCCGGCTTCAAAGCCTAGTGCGGTTCCCCGATCATTGTCTGTAGTTGCACGCCAGAACAATGGGGCAGGAGGGATAGCGATCATCTCGCGTCCGGCGTAACGCAGCGAGGTCAGGCTGCCTGCTCCTTTGGAGAACATGATACTGAAATCCGAGCCGTGAACGCCAATATTGACATCGCCATGTACCACACGCAAGGTACCGCCCATAGGGGCTTTCAGTGGATTTGGATCTTCCACGATGAAAATATGCTGTCCGAAGGCTACTTCATGCCCGGCCTCAGCCCAGAGCGTGGCTTCCTTCAAAACAAGCGCTGTGTGAATGACATATTCCCCGGGCTTCCCGTCTGTACTTGGGAACGTCAGTGGAATATAGGCTTCGGTCTGAGCAGCCACATCCACATGACTCACATTTCGTGCGATCTCTTGACCTTCATGCAGCAGGCTGTATACCAGCTCGTAATCGCCCGTTCCCTCGAACAGGTTTTCGTTGCGAATGGTTACGCCGTTCCGACCAGGGGTGAGCTTCAGATTCTGGTACAGGAATTTGACCTCCTGCATCTTTGGTGAAACCTTCCGGTCCGCATAGACAATCCCGTCCGTACAGAAGCCGTAGTCTGTTGCGCGGTCGTCAAAGTCGCCGCCGATCGCAAGGTACTCGCGTCCGTAGCGATCTTTTTTCATGACCGCCTGGTCAATGTAATCCCAAATAAAACCGCCCTGATACAACTCGTATTTGTTCTCCAGCTCGGTATATTTGTGCATGCCGCCTACGGAATTGCCCATTGCATGCATGTACTCGCAGCTGATATACGGCTTTTGCGGATTGTCGTTCAGATACTGCTCGATATCTTCGGGCTTGGCGTACATCCGGCTCTCCATATCGCTGGTATCATCGTACGTGCGGTTGTGGAATACGCCTTCGTAGTGCACCAGACGGCTTGGGTCGGTGGCGCGGAAATAGTTGGCTACATTGCGCAGCACTTCACCCGCATACGATTCATTGCCGCAGGACCAGATCAGAATGGACGGATGGTTTTTATCCCGTTCCAGCATGGAAATGGCACGATCCATAACGATATCCTGCCATTCGGGCAGATTAGCGGGAATATTCCATGAAGGCTCGACGGCGCCGAGCTTTTGCCAGGACCCGTGTGTCTCCAGATTCATTTCGTCAATCACATAGATCCCGTACTCATCGCACAGCTCATACCATAGGGTCTGATTCGGATAATGCGAGGTACGGACAGCATTCATATTGTTTTGCTTGAGTGTTCGGATATCCCACAGCATATCTTCACGGGAAATCGCACGCCCGGTGCGGGCGTTAAATTCATGACGATTGACGCCTTTGAAGACGATGCGCTTGCCGTTCAGATGCATGACCTTGTTGATCATCTCGAATCTGCGGAAGCCAATTTTTTGCGGAATGACCTCTACGAGCGATCCATTAGCCTCATAAATTTGGATGAACAACGTGTACAAATAAGGCTTTTCCGCGCTCCAGCGCTGTACTTGCTCCAAGCTTGCGGACAACGAAGCCTTGCCGTCTGTAAAGTCAGCCTTCAAAGAAGCTACTGCCTGGCCCACAGCATCCTTCACGTCAACGGCTGCATAGGCTGCTTCCGGTTTTTCCAAGGTCAATTCCAGCTCCAGCAGGCCCTGGGTGAAGGAGGCATCCAAATCGGCCTTCACATGCAGGTCACGTACGTGGACACGGGGGATCGTGTACAGATATACGTCTCTGAAAATGCCGGAAAAACGCCAGAAATCCTGATCCTCCAGCCATGCTCCCGTACTTCTTTGATATACCTCTACCGCCAGCTTGTTCTCGCCGGCTTGCAGGAACGGGGTCAGTTCAAAATCAGACGGTGTAAAGCTATCCTCGCTGTAGCCGACAAAATTTCCATTTAACCATACATAAAAGGCCGACTCGACACCCTGAAAAGAAATAAACACAGGCTGCCCGTCGGAGCTCATATTTTGCGGCAAAACAAAGCTTTTAATATAGCTTCCTACCGGGTTGTGATCCTCTGGAATATGCGGTGGGCGAACGTCGGAATGTCCGTCCCACGGATACATCGTATTCACGTACTGCATTTGGCCGAAGCCTTGTGTCTGAATATGGCCCGGCACCTGAATATCGCTCCAGCCGCCATACTCAAAGTCAGGTGCATAGAATTCCACCGGACGACTGGCTGGATTGGTTGCATAATTGAACTTCCAGTTTCCATTCAGGCTATGCCGCCAGGCCATATCGGCCTGGTGCTCTGCTTCCTGAAGCGTGGCGTAATATTTATGATCGGAATAGGCTGGCAGCCGATTTACCGCAAACTTGGTCACATCAGTGAGCCAGTCCAGACTTGGGGTATGGATGGTCAAGGTGAACACTCCTTATTATTTAGAATGAAATGAAGGTATCAGTGATCCGTTCAAAAATCTGTTATTTGACCGAGCCAACCATGCCCGCTACAAAGTGCTTCTGCATCAGGAAGAATACCAGTGCAGTCGGCAATGTGGACAGGACGATAGCGATCATGATGACACCGTAATCAGGTGCATAGCTGGAGCCCAGATTCGAGATCAACAGCGGGATGGTTTGATTCTCCGGCGTTTGCAACACGATCAGAGGCCAGAGGTAGTTGTTCCAGCTCGACATGAACGTGATGATCGCGGCAGCGGCATAGGTTGTTTTCATCGTAGGCATGTATACGCGGAAGAACAGACCCAACTCGGATAATCCATCTATACGGCCTGCTTCCAGCAGATCCTTTGGAAACATTTTAGTGCTTTGCCGGAAAAAGAAGATCAGGAACGCCGTAGTGACGGTCGGGATGACGACAGATGAAAGGGTATCAATGCCGATCCAGGGGACGACATTCGAAATGCTGCCGAACATCCGGTAAAGCGGGATCATGATTGCCGCAAACGGAATCATCATCGACATCAGCAAGATGTTGAACACCACATCTTTGGCTTTACTTCTGTAGATTTCAAAGCCATAACCGGCCAGTGATGCAATCAGCATCGCTAGCAGCGTCGTGGAAATAGAGATTTTGGCCGAATTGCCCAGCGCTGTAACGATATCCACCTTCTCCAGCAAATTGTGTATATTATCCATGAGATGAGCGCCGGGCAGAAGCTTGCCCTTTGTGACATCGACCGAAAGATTGGTGGAGCTGGAGAGCATCCACAGGAACGGAAAAATGGAAACGAACGACACAAGGATCAGAAAGGCGTACGTAAATATTCTTTTCGTTTTCATCATTTTTTCTCACCTGCCACTTTGAACTGGATAATCGACAAGATAATGATCATAATGACGATGGAGTAGGATACGGTCGCCGCATAACCAAAATCAGATGAATATTTGAAGGACAGGTTATAAATATATTGCGAAATAGAAGATGTCGCGTTGCCCGGTCCGCCCTTGGTAATGTTCATAATTTCATCAAAGAGCTGGAGTGTGCCAATCGTTGATGTAATCGAGGTGAACAGGATAATTGGTTTGAGCAGTGGAACGGTAATGCTGAAAAACTGGCGAATCGAAGAAGCACCGTCAATACGGGCCGCTTCATAGATGGAGCTGTCAATATTCTGGAGACCGGACAGGTAAAAGATCATATTGTAACCGGTCCAGCGCCATGTGATCGCGATAATAATCGTAACCTTGGCCCAGAAAGGGTCTGTAATCCATTGAATCGGCGTGCCGATCACATGCAGATTCAGCAATAGGGAATTGACCAGACCGTCAGCCGAGAACAAATACTTGAATACAACGGAATAGGCTACCAGTGATGTAATACAAGGCAAGAAGATGGCTGTACGGAAAAAGCCCTTGAATTTCAGATTTTTATCATTCAGCAATACTGAAATGAACAGAGCCAGAATGACCATCAAAGGCACCTGGAAAATTAAATAGAAGAATGTATTCTTTACAGCGGTTATAAACATGCTGTCCGTCAACAGACGCTTGTAGTTATCAATGCCGTTGAAGGTGAGATTAGACCCTGTGCCTGTCTTGAAGGACAAGATAAGCGCCTGAATCATCGGGTAGAAATAAAAGACCGCAATCATGATCACTGCGATGGCTATGAACAACCATCCTGTCATACCTGCTTTGAGACGTGTTGTAGTCATTTTGGGTGCGGCTGTCTTCATAACCATATCAACTCCCTATGCAGCATTAAAACCTTGAACTCGCAAGCCCAAGGTTTTAAGTGCTTATCGTTTTATTGTTTAGCCTTGGCTAGGAAGACTGTCTTATTTAAGCTGTGCTTCTGCCTGCTTTTGAGCATCTTCCAGAACTGCGTCTACATTTTTGCCGTTCAGGAAGTTTTGAATTTCAACGGTCATGATGTCCTCAATTGCATAAGTGTGCAGACCATAATTGATTTTTGGAACTTGTTTCGTCCAGTCTGCGAATTTCTTATAGACTTTGTCGCCGCCGAAGAACGGATCTGCCTTCTCATAAGCTTTACCGCCGGAAGCTGCTTTTAATGAACCGATAATTCCGATTTTGTTGAGCATCTCTTGATACAATTCTTGATCTGAACCGAATGTTGCTTTCAGGAAATCAGCAGCGGTATCCTGACCCTCTGAGTTAAGAACATACCAGGAGCTGCCGCCAATGTTGGAAGCATGCACGGAGTTAGGTATGTTTTTCATGATAGGGAGAGGAACAACGGCCCATTTACCAGATTGTGAAGCTTCTGCCTTGATCGAAGGTGTAATCCAGTTGCCTGTAGGTACGGAAGCCACTGCGCCGCTATTGAAGGCTGCCAGGAATTGACTCCAGTCGGCATTCATTTTAACAATGTTGGCGTCGAACAAGGCTTTGTACGTCAAGAGTGCCTCTTTCAGAGCTGCATTACCTGCCAGATTCGGCGTTTTGCCGTCTTCTTTCAGGTACCATGAACCTGCGGATTGGATCATACCACGGATCAGACCGAGGTCGTTCGGATCTTGAGTGAGCATTTCTTTACCTGTTTTTTGCTTTACAGCTTTACCAATTTCAATGAATTTGTCCCAATCAATATTGGTCAGGTCAGCCACTTTGTAGCCAGCTTGCTCCAGATAGTCTGTTCTTACATACAAACCCATAACACCGGAGTCGAATGGAACTCCATACTGCTTGCCATTGTAGCTGGTTGGTCCGATTTTATAATCAGCAAAGTCGGATACCTTGATCGAGCTGCTCATATCATGAAAGGAATCCGGATAGGCTTGCAGGAAGTTTTGTGCCCGGTAATCCTCGATCAGAACCACGTTAGGCAATCCTTTGGTAGAACCGGAGTTGAGACCGGCATTCATTTTCTGTACGATGTCATTTTGAGCATATTCAACAATGTTTACGGTTACATCAGGATGTTTGGCAACATAGCGATCTTTTGCCAGCTTCAGGGCCGCGATATTGAAGTTCGGGTCCCAGGCCCAGACGGTGATTTCTTTTTTGCCTGAATCTGTGGTCGTAGCTGCTTTCTCAGAATTGCTGGAACACGCAGACAGCAAGATCAAGCTTGCGATCAGCAAAAGGAAAGACATTTTTTTCATTTTGTTCAACCCCTACTCTTTTTTTATACGTGCTAATCATTTAAAACTTATTGAAAGCGGTTACCTTGTTTATGAATCTAGTTTATCATCCTTGCTTTGTGGGCAGTTAGGAATATCTTTATACGGATTTGTCTTATTATTATCAATTATCAAAAAAGGCACCGCTTACATTTGTATTTTCCTTGGATTTAGGTACTTTTTTTAGGTTGAACTAAAGTTATACACGAAGCGCCACTACGCGGTCGGATGGTGCTTCCCATCGCTGTTGTATCCAGATTTCTTTATTCAAATTATATAAGGTTGAAATCTGGATACAGCTTATGCTTCCGATGCGAGCTTTCCTATGGAAAGCTTTTAGGCGACCGCTACGCTTGTACAGCACCATTCCGCCCACTCCGTTCTTGTTCCACCTTCTTTGTCTTAAGTTCAGCCTATATTTTTTATAAGATAGGAGGGGCGGGTTTTACGATCAATGGCAGTGTCATTTTCACTTTGGTGCCTTCACCTTTTTTGCTGGAGATGGTCACGCCATATTCTTCTCCATACAGAAGAGTAATGCGGTTGTGCACATTCTGGATGCCGATGCCAGTGAACAGCTGGCGCTTGCTCTTGGGATTGGGCAGTCCGTCCTTTGCCGTATGCCCGTCCAAATCCATACCGTCTCCATCGTCTACCACCTCACAGATCAAAGTATCCTCCGTTTTGGACACCAATATATAGATGTGACCTGCATTTTTCTCATTAAACGCATGGAAAAAAGAATTTTCGATAAAAGGCTGAATAATCAGCTTGGGCACATGGTACTCCAGACAATCCGGCGATATAAAATAGTTCACCTGTACCCGCTGCCCATAGCGCACATGGTTAATGAACACATAGTTTTGCATGTTGGCCATTTCCTGCTCAATCGTGATCGTCTCACTTACGTTACTGATTGTATTTTGCAGTAGGGAAATAAGCGCGTTAATCGTCTCGGCGGCGGTTTCCTTGTTTCCTTTGAGCACCAGCATTTTGATCGAAGCCAGTGTGTTGTACAGAAAATGCGGGTTGATCTGCCGTTGTAGCGCGGCAAGCTCTGCGTTTCGTTGCTCTTTTTGCGTCTCCAGCAGCTTGCGAATATAGTCATTCAGCTCATCCAGCATGTAGTTGTAGGCATGACTCAACTGTCTGACCTCATAGCTGCCCGTTACCGGGAGATAGTTATCAAAATTTTTCTCGCGGACCGTCGACATTTGCTTGACCAGCCGAGTCAAAGAACGAATCAGGCGACGGGAAATCAGAAAAACGATCAGCAAGGCGATCAGCACGATAGTAATGCAGATGAATACAACGGATTTGACGTCAATGATCTGCCCAATCGCAGTTTGCCTGTCGATCATGTTAACCAGATAAAAATCATACGAAGGGATATAGTTGGAAAGGAGGATGCTATCCTTGTTCATCACGTTCGCATTCATGTAATTTAGCCCTTGCTCATTGATCTTTGTGGCATAGCCTAGCAGTTCATTGGAGCGTTGTCCGATCAGGTCCTGACGGTTGCTCGATACAATCAGTCCCGACTTGTCCAAAATGAGAACATCATTGCCATTGCTTGTGAAATTGTTATAGAAGCGGCGGAATTCCGGCTCGCGAATGGCAATGTAGATCATGCCGTACAAGGTGCCGCTGGTTCGCTCCATAAATGCCTTCGAGGCGATAATATAAGGTGTCGGTTTCTGTCCGGTATTATTATTCAATTGCTGACGCAATAGATCCGTATCCAATTGATACATCAGTCGTGTCGGCTGTGCCGCGCTTCGGGCTGTAATCAAACTGTTCTTAAGCTCCTCCGCAGTTACCGGCCAGTAGGACGAGTCAGAATAGAAGCTGCGGCCGTTCATGCCCGTTACCGCAACACTGACATCATAGGCGTCGACATTTGATTTGATCTGCTTCATCTGCTGTGCCATACCAAAGTAGATGCGTGCCGAGTTAATAGAGTCAGATTGGCCGCCAGTCAGGTAGCTTTTGACCGTCCCGTTTTCCGAGGCATGGGTTACGGCATTCACAATCGAGTCATTGAAGGACTCAAAGCTGGACTGAATTTGACTGAGTACCTTGGCATTCGTAATACTGAATGTCTCGGCAAAGAGTCGTTCAGACATGCGAATCGTCACCAAAGAGGTCAGCAACGACACCGCAGTGATGCTGACCACCATAACGATAAATATTTTGAAGAACAAACCCTGATATTTGATTTTATGAATATACCTTTTCATGTTTAATCTCTTTTCTGCTGCAGATATACACTTGCTCTTTAATGGAGATGATCCCGGCGGTATTGACTGGGTGAGTACCCCGTCATCTTTTTGAACACTTTGGTAAAATAGCTAGGGTCCGAATAGCCGACAGTGGTGCTAATATCGGAGATGGACATTGTACCCGACCGCAACAACTCCGCGGCCTTCTCCACTCGAATTTTGTTCAGATACTCACTGAAACCCTCTGTATGATGGGTTGTAAAATAACTGGACAAATAGGAGGGATTAAAATGAAAATATTGTCCAAGTGTCGTCAAATTGAGCGTTTCAGCATGGTGTTCCTCAATATATGCCAGCAGTTTTTTCATGCTTGCGCTGCTGCCTTGCTGCGTTTTGGCCATGATCTGCCTGTTCGCTTCCTCTAAAAAGGTCTCCAGCAATCGCACGGCTTCATGTACGTGAGGTGCATCATTAATTCTTTTGAAATAGGAGTATTTGGCTGCATCCAGTTCCTTCATATCATACCCCTGATTCCCAAGTAAAATTGTAATGTTGAACACAAAGTTCCCAAGCAGCGATTTAAACTCAAAAGCGGTAGAGTTATAGCTGCGGGACATGGCTGTTACATAAGATCTCAAATCCTGAAAAGCCGTATCAAAATGCTCGCGCTTCATCTCCTCCGTGAATTGCTTCAAGTTAAATGAGCTGTCCACTTGAGCAGGCTGGGGGAGTTCGTCTTCCATCAGCAGCGCTGTTTCCGGGAAATAAAAGCGATAGCTGAGCAGCTTCGGCAGTTCATCCTGATAGACCTCGCTAATCCGATTAAAATCATCAAACAGGTGGCTGACCGCCCAGCCGATCTGTAGATCAGCTTGCTTCGTCTCCTGTGCCACTTCCCTGACCGCAGTCATCCAGGAGTCTGCCTTCTGCGGATCAAGATTGGCTAAAAAAACGGCCGCATGAGCATCGGACGGTAAGGGTCGGAGTACGATTTGTCCACAGGCAGATGTCACTCGATCCGTAAGCCTGGAAAATAGGTCTGAGGCAGAGTAGGAGCGGCCTGTACCCTGTTGAGCCGGTTGCTCTATACCTATAAGCGCAAAACGGGCATATGGAAATGCCTGCTTTAGCAATTCAGTGTCATATTCTATGCTATAGCCGGAAATGAGCTTTTCGATCACATGATCCATCGTAATTTGATTATCTCCAGCATCTGCCTGATATTGAATGGTTGGGATTCTGTGAGCTGTCCGCTGGAGCACTTGCAGCAGCTCATCCGTGTCCAGCTTGGGCTTTAAAATATAATCAGCAACCCCTTGCTGAAAGGTGGATCGCACGTAATTAAACTCGCCGTAGCTGCTGAGCACAATGACCTCGATATCCGGATAGTTCTGTTTGACTATTCGGGCCAGTTCCTCACCGTCCATGATCGGCATCACGATATCCGTGATGACAATATGAGGACGCAGGGCTTCAATCAGCTCCAGCGCTTCTTTCCCGTTGGAGGCCTCGCCTACAATCCGAAAACCGTACTTTTCCCACGATAAATAGTGCTTGATTCCTTGCCGCACCAAGATCTCATCATCCACAATCAAAATGTTGCATAGCTCATTCATGGCAGCACTCTCCGTCATTATACCTATTCAAAAAAGACCGCATTAACGCGGATGTCATATCATCTGAGGCATACGCTTGACAACGCTTCCAACTTAATTCAAATATAAAGCATTTAATCTTTACATGCTAACATAAACCACACGGGAATCCAAAAAAAAAAATTAGTTCCATTGGCATATAAAACGACAAAAAAGGCCATCGAGAAGATCTCGACAGCCTCAACTAACCGGGATTACCCTAAACCGTACCCCATGTCCGATCCCCTGCCAAATATTTTTCCGTCAAAATAGATAGCAGTTGAATACCGACCTCATTATGTCCCCCCTCAGGAAGGATCAGGTCTGCGTATTTCTTGGAAGGCTCAATGAATGCCTCGTGCATAGGCTTAACCGTAGTCAAATAGTGATCATGGATCGAATGGATGGTGCGGCCGCGCTCCTCGATATCTCGAAGAACCCGACGAAGAATACGCACATCAGGGTCGGTATCCACAAATACTTTAATGTCGAGCAGGCTACGGAGTTTTTCGTCAGACAGCACGTGCAGTCCCTCCAGCATAACGATATGATTCGGCAGCAGCTCTACCGTCTCGTCAGTGGAACGGGCATGAACCGTAAAGTCATACACTGGCGCTTGAGTCGCTTGTCCTTTTTTCAGACATTGCAGATGCTCGATAAGCAAGTCGTTGTCAAAGGCAAACGGATGATCATAATTGACCAAAGCACGTTCGTCATAGCTCAGATGTGAATGGTCTTTATAATAGTTATCCTGAGATATGAAAGTCACTTTATTAGATCCCAGACGTTCAACGACAGCGCGTGCTACCGTTGATTTACCGGAACCTGTACCGCCGGCAATACCAATAATAAGCATGGCGTTTCACTTACCCTTCCCTAAATCTATCCCGATACAACTCAAGTATTGTAGCACAATGCACACTTTTTTTCATCAATGTTGAGCTTTGTATTTCTTCCATTTTCGTATCCTGGCCCTGAATGTTTTAAAAGGTGCCACAGAGTTGATATGAATCCATCTGGCCATGGGCCAGTTCGGATTACTGCCAGTCCACTTATGAACGCCCTGTACGAAGAGTTCTTCATGACTGAGTGTGTCAATCCAATCCAGCCACTTTTGCTCGGTTAGCTTGAATAGTTGCCGTAATTCACGTAAAGAGTGGTGGGAATAGGTTTTGTAAAAGGATTGGTAAAGCTCGCCTAGTCTATTCCATTTATAATTTGGTGCAGGCATGATGACAGTTTTTCCTTCCTTTTCGTCTCTGTCCCATGACATTACAAGCTGAAGCCATCCGAGCTGGTAGGCAATCATTTCTGCGGGGGTTTTATCTACCTCGGGAATCCGAATATCCTTTTGATCCTCGTCTATCTCCTCGAATTCACTGTCTAACAACAAGTAGGAGGCATGGATGGCTTCTTTTAACTCCGTTTTGGAAACGTACTGGTAGCTGGACATCTGATTGCTCCTTTGCATTGTATTTATGATGCTGACCTGTTTATATGTACCACTTCTAATATGACAGCCTTATGTCTTATTCAAAAATAAAAAAATAGCGATTTTTGTGATTTTATGAAAGAGCATTTGGTGTGTTCGCGAAAAAAGAACGAAAAATTAATAGAGAAATTAAGACAAAAGATAAGTAATTAGGCACATTTTAATATTCTTTATATGCCTAAAGAAGATATCATTGATATTGCAGCAGGACAAAAGAAAGCGCATCTGATTGGTGCTACAGAAATGGCTGGCGACAATGCAGATTTGGAAGTAACGCTGCATCATAATTACTACCTGGATATTCAGGATCGTATGCCTCTTCTGCGTGGTGGTAATGCTCATGTATATAACATCGTTATGGATGCTGCCGGATTGGCCAGAGCCAAAAAAAGAATTACACCTGACATGGCCAAAGCAATTGCTGCAAAAGGATATCATTTTGACGTAGTAGGTAACGGGGCAATTTCAACGGAAAATGGCGCGGTACTGCTAGAAAAATCGTATTTAATTGATGTATTTTCTCCTGTCCGTAATAACCAAAAGGACCCTAACCAAGCGGACTACACAGGCAAAATTAAAGCAGAGGACGTCATCCTCTCGGACAACGGTACCGTGTTCAGAGGAGGCAGTGACGATGCGAATAGCCCGTTAGCTCCGTATCCTGTCAAAGCCAAGGACTTCTCCTGGAATGGATTCAAAACGTTGACATACAGCTACACAGCCGAAAATCCTGAAAATCTGGTTGCCCAATTGCAGGGCATGGACGGAGCGGGTGCAGGCAAGCTGAACTGGTCGAGTGAAAACTGGCTCAAAACAGTATACAAAGCAGCCGTTTCGAAAAATGTACAAGCGGTGGAAGATTCCGAATAAGTATTTGAGGATTTTGCAAAATCCTGATTCACGAAGAAGCAGCCAGGACAGATATGCTCTGTTCCTGGCTGCTTTTTCGTTAACCGAATTTATGCTGTGCTGGGCATGCTCTTAACCGATAACAACAAACGAGGACACGCCAGCAGGTACCGATTTAACCCGGAATAGCGTTCCATCGTCTCTAAAGGTACGCAGAATATAAGGCTGGTTCGTAGGTGTGCGGACTCTGCTAAATCGGACAGTACCAAAACTGTCGAAGTTTGCGGATTGTACAAAGCTTCCATCTAGACGCCGGAGCACAGCAAAAAATCCGCTCGTGTTAAAAGGGACACCATCATTGTTAGCCCAGATGACTGTAAATCGACGGAAGGTTTGCGTTGGACTCACATTGCGATATCTCGTAACAGGCACCTTTCTGCCGGTGGATTTCAGCGTTTGTGGAGGACGAATGGCCACTTCAAATCAACTCCTTTGTTGTGATGAGATAGTAGATGCGTACAAAGGAGCTTTGGAATGTGCCATAAACTACATTTGAAAAAATAGGTTTATATCGAACTCAAAATGCATGAAAACGGAGCAGGCGAAACGGTACTGAACAAGCAACAACAATGGGAAGCACCATCCGTCTGCGCAGTGACACTCCATGTGGATTATAGTTCGACTTGGGACCTCATCCTGCCCAATCGCGCCGCAGCGTGAAGAGTTCTTTTAGTGCATCTGTCGACAGCTCGGTAATCCAGCCCTCGGTGCTGGAAATAATTTGGTCGCTAAGCTGCTGCTTGCTCTCCAGCATTTCATCAATGCGTTCCTCCAGCGTGCCCAGCGAGATGAATTTGTGTACCTGTACATCCTTCGTCTGTCCCATCCGGTAGGCGCGGTCTGTGGCCTGATTTTCAACAGCCGGATTCCACCAGCGGTCGAAGTGAAAGACGTGATTGGCCGCTGTCAGATTCAGCCCCACACCGCCAGCCTTGAGTGACAAAATAAATACAGACGGCTGCTCTTCAGGGGGGAGCGTGTAAGATTGGAATTGCTCAATCATCCGGTCGCGCGCGGTTTTGGACGTGCTGCCGTTCAGATAGAGCACCGGCTCTTGCAATTCTTGAGCGAATACCTGCTGGAGCATCCGTCCCATGCCAATATATTGTGTGAAAATCAGGCAGCGCTCACCTTCCGCCCGCAGCTCCTTAACCATGGACAGAATACGCTCAAGCTTGGATGAACGGCTGATAAGCACTTCAAGCTCGGACGGGCTATACCCGGGAGCAGCGACATTCAGAGCTGCTTCCTTGGTCAAAAGGACAGGGTGATCACAAAGCTGCTTTAGCTGGGTAAGAGCGGATAAAATAGCTCCTTTTCGCTCAATGCCTTCCAGCTTCTGCATCCGTTCCATCAGCTCTTTGACAATCTGGTCATAGAGCGCTCCCTGCTCGGAGGTGAGGTGAATGTAGGTTTTCATCTCATTTTTGTCAGGCAAATCAAGCTGTATCGCCGGGTCCTTTTTCTTGCGCCGCAGCATGAAGGGCTGAACCAGCTTTTGCAAATCTATCGTTCGCTGCTCGTTATGTTCTTTCTCAATAGCATTCATGAACCGATTGCTAAAGGCGCGTGAGCTGCCCAGATAACCGGGATTGATAAAATCATAAATAGACCACAGCTCAGACAGCCGATTCTCAATAGGTGTCCCGGTCAGTGCTATACGATGACGTGCAGGAAAGCTGCGAACGGCTGTGGATTGCTTGGTTTGGGCATTTTTAATATTTTGCGCTTCATCCAGGCAAATCGAATCCCAGGTCATGCCTTGGAGCAGCTCTTGATCGAGGGTTGCAGTCGCAAAGGAAGTCAAGACGACATCGGCTTGCCGGGCTTCCTCGCGGAACAATTCCCCCTGATCCCGCTTGCTTCCATAGTGCAGCAGGACCTTCAAGGAGGGGGCGAATCGGCTAAGCTCCTTCTGCCAGTTGCCCAGTACCGAAGTCGGGCAAATCAGTAGAGAACTGGAGCGGACGCCTGTCTCCGCGGCCATCTCCTGTAGATGAAGCAAATAGGCGATAAATTGCACCGTTTTGCCAAGCCCCATGTCATCTGCCAAGCAGGCGCCCAGTCCAAAGCGCCGCAAAAAGGCAAGCCACGCGTAGCCGTCCCGCTGATAGGTCCGCAGCTCGGCTTGCAGTCCGTCCGGCACGTCCAGTGCAGGCCATTCCGACTGCCGTCCAAGCTGGTTGATCAGCTTCAGCAGATGCGCGTTCAGCTCGACCTCCAGCCGGAAGCGCGCCGCGTCCTCTGGCTGCTCGCCTGAGGCGTCGCCTTCAGGCTCATCGGCATTGCCGAGCAGGTGCAGCTGCAGGATGTCCTGAAAGGACAGGCCCTGAGAGCTGTCGATCCCGGCCATCGCCCGGCGGATCTGCGCGAGCAGCGCGGGGTCGAGCGCGATCCATTGCCCCCGGAAGCGCACCAAGCGCTCGTTGCGGGCCACCAGCTCGGCGAACTCAGACTCGCTTAGATCGGCATCGCCAATGGCAACCCGCCAGTCGAACTGCACAATCGAGTCCAGTCCGAACAGCGAGCTGCCCTTGGCGCCCGGTCCCGCGCCTTCGCCTGGGCGAACCTTGGCCCGCAGCTTCGGCTTCTTGCGGGTGGCTGCCTCCCACCAAGCCGGCAGCAGCACCTGCCAGCCGCCCTCCAGCAGGCGCTGGCTGTCGGTCGTCAGGAATTGCCACGCCGCTTCATCGGTGAGCGGGTGATCCAGCACGTCCTGACGGCTGCCGGCACGCTGCCCGGCAGGCAAAATGGCGGTCAAGCGTTCCAGCCATCCGGCTGAGCGCTCACGGACGTGCGCCGTCCACGCATCGGGCCATGAGCCGGCTGCGTACCCATCGTGGGCAAGCTGTACAGGCACCAGCAGCGTCGTGTCCTGCTTGTCCTGCAACACAAGCTTGAGCTGCCAGGACGATTCGTCGTCCTCGGGTGCCGGCTCCAGCAGTTGCAGAAGCGGCCGAAATGGCGCGGTATCAGCTTTCCAGCCGATGGCAATCAGCCATGCCCGTGCATCCAGACCTGCAGCCACCGAGCGGCTGGGGGCAAAGAGGATGGGATACTCTCTTCGCAAGTCGGCGGCTTCTGCTTCGGTGTCGTACCAGCGCTGGAACACGGCAGCCGAGAACGCCGCTGCCACTCCTTCGCGCTCGTCTTTTTCCAAGCTGCTGAGAAGCTGGGCAAGCTCTGTTAGCTGGGCGCTCTCCGGCGTTAACTCGGATGCCGGAGCCTCTGGTGAATCCAGCGTTCCCAGTGCTCCCAGTGCTCCCAGTGCTCCCAGTGCTCCCAGTGCTCCCAGTGCTTCTGCATCCCAAATCCATTGCAGCTTTCCTGCCTGGAATGCTGTGAAGCTGGGGACGTAGGCCTTCGCCTCAATGCAATGGGCGAGTAGAGGGATGGACCGGAGCCAAGGGGCATGGACCTCATCCCAGATCCATTCGATATGCTCCAGCAGCTCGCGTTTTTCCAGAAAATGGATCACTTGCTCGGAGGGAAGGACGATAATATCATTGCCCTGAACGTGCTGCACCTCCAACTCGGTACCATAAAAGGAAGCCTCATGCCAAGCAAACAAACGCTGCTTTAGGATTTGGCCGGAAATGCTATAGTTCATGGAAGAATCGCCATAGATCAGCGCGTCTCCATAAGCAGTTAATCGGATGTGTACCGTGATCGTTTCGGTATATTGGCTCATGATAACAATTTCCCTTTCCGCAATTCCTCCTGCAGCGCCCGAAGGCGGCTATGACGACTGGTGAAGCTGGTGAAAAACAGCTCCCAGCGCGACTCTTGCTTTATTTTCTTGTATAGCTTGGACAGTCGCTTCAATAGCTTGACTGCTGCTTTATAGCTGACCCTGTTTTTTTCCAGCACATATCGTTCTACCGCTTGATGGTAGTAGGGCAGCAGCAGCTCTGGCGCGTTTTTTTCAATGGGCTGCAAAACGCTTACGCGAAAACTCAACGGCTCGCTGCGTATGCTCAGTTGATAGTCGATCCATTGCCGCCATTTTTCATGGGCAAGCAGTGTCTCTTCATACATTCCCCCGGCAAAAGGGAGCATGCCAACCAGTGTGTCCCACATTTCCGGTTCGGCTTCCGGAAGGTGCTGCAAGACCAGATTCCAATTCTGCATATAATCTTGCAAATGATCGTCCCGATGGCTATGAAGCAAGGGGCCGATATGCCGCAGTCCATCCTTGAGCCGAGACCAGTCTTGGACTTCACGGAGCGCGTGTAAGAATAAAAGCAACTGGTTCGAAGAGATTTTCAATGGAAAAGCCTGTTCAGCCTCTTGGAGCATCGTCCAGGCCGCAGCATCCTGTGACTGGTATACGTGCATCCAGCTTTGGGCCAACATCCAGGGAAGTCGTGCCAAATTTGTACCCAGCTTCTCTTCAGCCGCCTGTAGATGCTCCAATTCCTCTGCATATATGTCGGAGTTTGGCCGTTCAGGGCGCATCCAGCGTAGCCAAAACCAATAATAGGCGTCAGAAAAATAAGTACCATTACGCGATTCTGTCAGCATTTTTTGGCGTAAGTAGGCCAAGGTCTCTGCCATACGGGCTTCTTGCTTGGGTTCGCCGGTTAGTGCAAGAGGGCTCTCAAAATCACGCTCGATCGCTTCTTTTAGCTCATCTGCGGCGATTTGCGTGTAATACCCCATATAGGAATGGGTGGGGTAGCCCGCCATTGGGGATTGAGGCACCAGCTTTTCCAGCACACACAGATGAGCGTGCAGTTCATATAACTGCTGCATGTAGGGTGAAAGCGGCGGCTTCACGGCATAGATTGAGGCTAGGGCGCTTTGAACATATTGAGAATTCTGTGTATTCACAGGGTTGAGTGCGATGCACTGATCGAACAGATCATGCCACTCTGAAATGGGCATGTCCGGCATCAGGCTGGCTGTTTTACTGATTACGTTCCTGGTTGCTTCCTTGCGATCGGGTGACAGGCTTGACCGGGAAGGCGATGTGGTGCGTGTGCCTGCTTGTGCAGCCAACCGGGTAAAGCCTGCTGAACGGGCGTTCACCAACGCATGTACGGAACGATCCTGCTCATTCGTGTAATTCAGCAGTACGGCGATCATATGCTTGCAGTTGGTATGAACCGGGCACGTGCATCTGCTGGCAGCAAAAGCGCTCAAGTGGAGATCCACTTCGTAGAGCTCGCTTCCATCTACGACAGCTGCGATATGATCAGCATCAGGCATCACGAATTCTTTAACCCTTCCTTGCTTAAAATATTGAAAGCCTCGTTTGATCGTTACATCATTAAAATGGTCAGCTACGTTCTGGATAAGCTGCTGCCACTGTATATCATCCATAAGATAGGTTGGTTTCATATGCATTAGTCTCCTGGGAGAGAAATAGTTGTTCATGGTAGCTTAACTCTTCCATTATAACAGTTACGAATGTAGATTTACTCACGGCATTGTTTAATTTCGCAACTGCTTGGATGAATTTCCAAACAGCCAAGAAAAATAACCACCGGGTAAAGTAAAAAGCCCCTTACGCTGCAACGTAAGAAGGCTTGAGCCATCAGCAGGGTTGGGGAGAAATCCCCTTCCTGCACCCTATCATCTTATGCTTATCTTATCCTCTTTTTAATCCCTGAAAAAATAATCCTCCAACATCCTCAAAGACAGCTCGGCGGTAGTAGCCACCACGATATCGGCACCCTGCATTTGCGAGGGCGTTCCTACGCCGACCGCGAACATTCCGGCACCCTTGATTGCCTGAATGCCTGCCTGTGCGTCCTCTATGCCGATACAGTCCGCAGGCTGAACGCCCAGATTGGCTGCTCCGGTGAGGAAGATTTCCGGGTCCGGCTTGCCATGCCGGATGGCGGTAACATCCACAACACTGTCAAAATAGCGCGTCAACTCCAGCCGTTCCAGAATAAACGCTGCATTTTTGCTGGCAGAGGCCAGCGCTATGCCGATCCGCGCGTCCTGAAGCTCTGCCAGAAGCGCTTTAATGCCTGGAAGAACGTCCGCGGGAGTTAAAGCCGAGATGAGCCGCTGGTACTCGGTATTTTTTTGTGTGGCCAGTTCTCGCCTGCCTTCGTCTGAATAAGCATCGGACAGATTGCCGCGCGCCAGTATTTTGTCGAGCGATTCCGTGCGGCTAATCCCTTTTAGCTGCTCATTAAATTCCCGATCAAAAGGAATGTCTAACGCCGCCGCCAAGCTTCCCCATGCCTGAAAATGATATTCGGCGGTATCTGTAATCACGCCATCCAAGTCAAAAATCACTGCCTTCATTTGCTTTCCCCCTGTCTGCCCGGATTATGAAACACTGTTCGTCATTAACGGCTGCCCATTGGTTATGTGTGTCGGCTGTCCATATAGCTCCAGCGTCAGGGGTTCTCCGTCCAACAATGTAATGATGACTTCATTTTCCTGTACGAGAACACTTAGCAAGCGACCGCGATAATTGATTTTGAACGTATATTTGCTCCAGCCCTGTGGCAGGAAAGGGGAAAAGCTTAGTGTTTCACGATGCGTTCTCATTCCGGCAAAGCCCTGCACAATCGCCAGCCAGCTCCCAGTCATGGAGGTGATATGAAGTCCATCCTCGGTATCGTTATTATAGTTATCGAGGTCCAGACGTGCCGTACGTTTATACATCTCGACCGCTTTTTCCTCCATTTTAAGCTCGGCGGCCAGCACAGCATGAATGGATGGTGACAGACTGGATTCATGGACGGTCATTGGCTCGTAAAATGCAAAATTGCGCGCCTTTTCCTCCAGTGTGAACTGGTCGCCAAAGAAGTACAGTCCTTGCAGCACATCTGCCTGCTTAATGAAGCAGGAACGCAGGATTTTATCCCATGACCATTTCTGATTGAGTGGCAGATTGCTTGGATCAAGGGAAGATACAGGCCGCAAATCCTTATCCATAAAGGTATCGTGCTGTACGAAAATCCCCCGTTCCTCATCATAGGGATAATACATACGGTCGATGATATCCTGCCAATGCCCAAGCTCATCTTCTGCAACAGCCAGATGCTTCTGCTTCTCTGCCGAAATCTGCGGCAAGACGGATAACGTATATTTTAGAACCCATGCAGCCAGCGTATTGGTATACCAGTTGTTATTGACATTATTTTCATATTCGTTCGGCCCGGTAACCCCGTGGATCATATACTGCTGCCGGCTTTTGGAAAAATGAACCCGGTCAGCCCAGAAGCGGCTAATTTCGACCAGTACATCTATACCGTATTGGTGAAGATAGGACGAGTCGCCCGTATAATTCGTGTAATTGTAAATGGCATAGGCAATGGCCCCGTTACGGTGAATTTCCTCGAAGGTAATTTCCCATTCGTTATGGCATTCCACACCCGTAAAGGTGACCATGGGATACAATGCACCCCGGAGCCCTTGCTGGGCTGCGTTATGCTTTGCGCCATCCAGTTGATGATAGCGGTACAGCAGCAGATTTCGGGTCACACCGGGATCGGCAAGCGCCAGGTACATAGGTACGGCGTATGCTTCCGTGTCCCAATAGGTAGCACCGCCATATTTTTCACCCGTAAAGCCCTTTGGTCCGATATTCAGACGTGAATCTTCACCGTAGTACGTAGAGAATAGCTGGAAAATGTTGAAGCGTATTCCTTGCTGAGCCTCTGCATCTCCCTCGATTTCAACATCTGCTTTATCCCAACGTTTATCCCAAGCTGCGATATGCTCTTGCTTGAGTGCTGCGTAGCCCTTGTTCACAGCTTCCACGGCGATGCGTTCAGCTTGTGGGATCAGTGCGTCCTTCTCCATGTCTCGTGAGGTGGTAACAGCCACGATCTTTTGCAGCTGGATGCTGTCACCGGGAGCGACGATATATTGATAGTGCCATGCCGCATACAAAAAGCCCTCCTCTGTCGTTTGCAGTTCCTGTCCCTCGGTCACAATGCCCATGGTAGCGTTTACGGTAAAGCGCGGAACGCCAAAGGGATTGTCTATCGTTGTTGTGGAGAGGCTGATGAATTCCTCTTGAACCTCGCGCGCCTCCTCCAGCCAGAAAACCTCACCATAGTTGGTGTCTTCATTTTTTGTATTGCCGTCCAGATAGGGGACAAGCTCAATCGTTAGAGGTTGTTCACTTATATTCGTTGCTTGGTAATCAATCAGGCATAGCTCGCGAGTGGTAATGCTTAAAAAACGCTCTATAGTGATACGCACCTGACCGTTCACGGTACAGGCCCGCCGCAGGATACCCTGCTTCATATCCAGCTCCTGCACAAAATCACTGACGTGCGCGGTAAATAAATCTACCTCCTGCTGGTCCACGATCAGACCGATGCCGATAAAATTCATCGCATTGATGACCTTGCCAAAATATTCAGGGTAGCCATTTTTCCACCATCCGACCTTGGTCTTGTCGGGGAACCAGACACCAGAGATGTAAGTCCCCTGATGATGATCACCTGAATAAGCCTCTTCAAAATTGCCGCGCATGCCCATGTATCCGTTGCCTATGGACGTTATGCTTTCCTGTAATCGCATGTGTGTGGTATGTAGAGTGCGGGTTGTCAGTTTCCAGTTATCTACGTCAAATAATCGGTTATAAACCATGATTGCGTACCCCTCTCGGAAAATGAGATCGTTGCTTTAACGAAACCAATATATGAGCGAGTTCAGTATATAGTGCAACCGTTTGCCCTGTCAACGCAAAAAAAAGCTGATTTTATGGATGTCCATAAAATCAGCTTTGGTTCATTCCTCGGAGGATGACAGTGCGCGGCAGGATTCGCGTTCTACAATTCGATGGGGAACGATAATGTGTTTGGTCAATTCCTTGGGGTCTTCGATTTTCTCGATCAGGTTTTTGGCAGCCTGATAACCCAAAGTGAAGATGTCAATATCCACTGAAGTAAGCGAGGGGCTCATCAGCTCAGCCAGCATCAAATTATTAAAGCTCACCATGGATAGCTGCTCCGGCATGGATACGCCGAGCTGAGAAAGCATTTTCTGTACTGCCATGGCTACCAGGTCGTCGTTCACGATCATGGCGGTGGGCGGCGGCGAAACCTGCAATAATGCCTGCACATCCTCCAGACTAAAGGGCTCCCTAACCACATATTCGTCCGGTAGAGGCAAGCCGGCCTCTCGCAGCGCATCCTGATAGCCTCGGAGTCTTTCGATATTTACGATACGCTCATGATCTCCGCCAACATAGGCGATGTGCCGATGATTCAGCCCAGTCAAATAAGTGACTACATCCTTGGCAGCCTGGTAATTATCATTGTCTACATGGGTGGTTTCACTGACAAATTGCTGAGGCTTGCCGATGACGGTATAAGGTATTTTTTCTTTATGAAAATACTCCACGATGCTATCTTCTTGCTTGGAGTACAGGACAATGTAGCCGTCAACGCGTCCTGTCCGCGTCATCAGCTTTACGCGGGATAGCAATTCATCGCTTGTTTTCCCAGTGACAATCGACAGTGTATAGTTGTGCTCATTTACCCATTCGCTGATACCGCGAAGGCTCTCCGGAAAGAACGGATTTTGAAAGATCGCCACATCCGATTCAGGCATAATAATGCCAATCGACTGTGTGACACGATTTGCCAGGCTTTGGGCTGAATAATTGGGCTCATAGCCAAGCGCCTTCATTTCCCTGCGGACACGTGCCTTGGTGGCCTCGCTGATTTTTGGGCTGTCTTGAATGACACGGGATACGGTGGAAGTAGCAACATTGGCACGCTTTGCGACATCTTTGATGGTTACTGCCATCGTCTTCGTCTCCTTTTGCTATCTCAAGCAGGAAATATTATGTTCTATCATACGATATTGCTCGAAAATCAACAAATTCGCGACTTTTTCCGAGTAACATGTCGCCATTAGCGAAGATATTTACAAATTAGGGTATTGCCAATAGAAAGCGATATCATTATAATAATCGTGCAACCGATTGCATAATGTATATAGGGTACGAACAACGCTGTACATACTATAAGGGATGGAGATTGAAGGAGCATGAAAAAACTTCTATCATTTGATTTTTGGCAAAAGCTTGGGAAAGCACTGCTTGTGGTTGTCGCCGTCATGCCAGCAGCGGGGATTATGATTTCGCTGGGTAAAGTAGTGGCGATGTTGGCTGGCGATATCCATTTCTGGTTAACTGTCGGCGGAGTCATGGAGAATCTGGGTTGGGGTATTATTAATAATTTGCACATTCTGTTTGCTGTGGCGATTGGCGGCTCCTGGGCTAAGGAACGGGCAGGCGGGGCTTTTGCTGCCTTGATTGCTTTTATCCTCATCAATATTTCAACAGGGACGATTTTGGGCGTGTCCTCGAAGATGCTGACACAGGAGGGGGCAACCACCCAGACTCTCTTTGGTGCAACCATTCCGGTCAGTGGTTATTTCACGTCTATTTTGGGCGCACCTGCACTGAATATGGGCGTGTTTGTTGGTATCATTTCCGGATTCGTCGGGGCAGTGGTATTTAACAAGTACTACAATTACCGCAAGCTGCCGGATGCTTTGGCCTTTTTTAACGGCAAGCGTTTTGTTCCTTTTGTCGTCATTTTATGGTCTGTTATCGTCAGCTTGATCATGTCTGCCATCTGGCCATTTGTTCAGGGGGGGATTAACCAGTTCGGCGTTTGGCTGGCGACTTCGGGAGAGTCAGCTCCTTTTGTAGCTCCATTTGTCTATGGTACACTGGAAAGGTTGTTAATCCCCTTTGGACTTCATCATATGCTGACCGTTCCTATTAACTATACTCAACTTGGTGGCGTTTACACGACACTCACGGGTTCCGGAGCGGGAAGCGTTGTTGCCGGGCAAGACCCTCTATGGCTGGCTTGGGCCAGTGATCTGAGTGTGCTTCATGGTACCGATCCGGCAGCCTATAATAAATTGCTGGAAGGCGTGACGCCTGCCCGCTTTAAGGTGGGGCAAATGATCGGCGGTGCGGGAATTTTCATGGGACTCGCGGTGGCTATGTATCGCCGTGTAGACAAGGATAAGCGCGGCAAGTACAAGCCGATGATTTTTTCAGCAGCTGCAGCTGTCTTTTTGACCGGGGTGACAGAGCCGCTGGAATTCATGTTTATGTTTGTGGCGCCCCTGTTGTATGTGGTTTACGCTATTCTTACCGGAATTGCGTTCGGAATGGCCGACATTATACATTTGCGTTTACATTCGTTTGGTATGATTGAATTGCTGACCCGATTGCCGTTGTCTATCAAAGCAGGTTTGGTGCAGGACATTATCAATTTCGTGCTGACTTGTGTTGTGTTTGCGGTGGCAACCTACTTTATCGCTTATTTCATGATCGGTAAATTCCAAATGGCTACGCCGGGACGACTGGGGAACTATACAGATGAAGAGCCTCAGCAGGCTTCCGAAGCAGGAACTACGGGGACAGAGGGTGTGGCGGCTGCATTAACACAGAATCAACTGGCTGCCGATATCATCAAAACGCTTGGGGGAGAACAGAATATTGTCGAGGTGGATGCCTGTATGACCCGTCTGCGTGCAACGGTGAAAGACACGAGTGCCGTCGGAGACGAAAAGACGTGGAAGGCGCTGGGTGCTCTGGGCTTGATTAAAGTAGATAATGGGGTTCAGGCGGTCTACGGACCGAAGGCCGATGTACTTAAATCAGATATACAAGACATACTCAACAGGTGATTAGTTTGAAGTTGTTAACCTTAAATGCACATGCTTGGATGGAAGAAAACCAGCTCGAAAAGCTAAAGCAACTGGCTGCTTTTATTGAAGAACAGCAGTTTGATGTCATTGCTTTGCAGGAAGTGAATCAGTCCATGGAAGAAGCGCCTTTGTCACCGGATGATTTGGGCTCTTACTATAGCGCCGATTCTGAAATAGTCATTAAGCGTGATAACTATGCTTATGTACTGAACGGGTTATTGTCCGATGCGTATCATTGGACGTGGGCGCCCGCACATATTGGCTTTGCCAAATACGACGAGGGTTTGGCGGTTTTGTCCAGGACACCGATTACAGATACGGTGAACGAATATGCTTCCTCGCTTCGCGATTATGACAATTACCGCTCGCGTAAAATTGTGGGCATTCAGACTGTGGTGGACGGGGTACCGGCATGGTTTGTTAGTGGCCACTATAACTGGTGGAATGATGAGGAATCCTTCCGTGGACTCTGGGATCGTACTACGGAAATATTGAACCCTTTGGCGCCCACTCCTGTTTTCATGATGGGAGATTTCAATAATGCTGCCGAAGTGCGTGGAGAAGGATATGACTATGTACTGCAATCCGGTTGGTTGGATACTTATTCGAACGCAGCAGTGCGTGATGAGGGCCATACCGTCATCAAAGCCATTGCAGGCTGGGAAGGTAACGCGGAGCCGCTGCGGATTGACTATGTTTTCTCCAATCAGGCTGTGCAGGTTCGATCTTCAGCCGTTGTGTTGAACGGGAAGACGGGATCGGTTGTATCTGATCATTTTGGAGTTGCCGTGGAATTGGTGCTGTAAACAATAGGTAAAGTAATCACAGGTAAAGGAACAGGTCGCTTGTTTATCCAAGTGGCCTGTTTTTTGAGGTTTGCGACCTTAATCGCATGAAATATTGGATAACAATCGCAATAAACACCAAAATAATATTGTAATAAAAGGGGGCGCTTATGCTAAAGCATTCAAGGAGCGCACCTGCGATGATCGGAGAAACAATGGCCCCCAATTCAGATAAAGACACGACGCTGCCGATAAATAAGCTCCTATGTTCCTCAGGAATAATGTCTCCTAGCTGCGAGTAAAATGAATCCAGATAACAGGCTCCGCCAATGCCTCCTACGAACATTCCCAAGTATACAATCCACTGCTCCGTGAACCAAAGAAACAAAACGATTTCCACCATGATGAATAACAGACCCGCCATACAGAGGATTAAGCGATCTTTGAGTATATCAGATATTTGGCCAATCAAAGGTGCCGATACAAAGGTTGAAATGCCGATGATTGTGAAAGCCAGGCTGATTTCTGCTGGACTCCAGTGTAGCTTGTAGGTTGCATATATGGAAAAGTACGTTAAAAATATAGCGAATGCACTCATTTCAAGGAAATGAACGGTAGAATAGAGCAGTAACTGTTTCATTAACATGGTTTTTCTTTTGGATGTCTGAGGGAGCGAATGCTGTTGCTGAGGTTGTGCGGGGGAATGGAAGAAAGCCATTCTTGAAACAGCTACGAAGGATATACAAGAGAAAAGAGCAACAAAATAAAACGGAACCGCTAAAGAAAAAAAAGAAACGATCATTCCACTCATAAGAGGACCCAAAATCATACCTGCACCTTCACTGCTGCTGATATATCCATTGAGTGCTCCTCTATTTTCCATGGTGCTGATGTGGTTGATAGTGACTCTTACAAAGACAGTTAACCCTATAGCCACCAAGCCTTGAAGAAATCTAAGGATGGATAACATGATAAAGCTTTCTGCAACTGGGAACAGAAGCATACAAACGATTTCAGCGATGAGTAAGCTCAACCCAAGGCGCTTTGCGCCAACCTTCTCGTAAATCCGTCCTGCCAGGCCTCCACCTACAAATCTCCCCACATAAAATAGAGAAAATAAAATACTCATACGGAATGCAGATATCCCGAATTGCTCTACATAAATCGCAAAGAGCGGAAGAATCATACTCCCACTCATGTTGGCAATAAGGCTAATAACAATCATACAGATGAGATTGCGATTTAAATATAAGTGCTTTTTCATATCATCGGAACCTCTCTTAACCTTGCATGATGGAAACCGTTGGTCGAATAGTCCTGATTACGCAAGAATGGCTGCAAATCAAGCTAGGATGAATATGAAGGAAGCAGGGCACAAGGGGAACGGGTTCCTCATAGGATACGCGGATGCATTCCCCGCTGTGCCTAAATATCGAGAGGCCTTTATCGTATAAAGCTACTGAAAGTATTTTCGTTATGCGGGAAAACCGCCTCCGGGTGGTGGCCAAGCCCCATAAATACGACGCAGCAGTACGATTTCGCCCAAGTGGTACGAGTTGTGAGAAGCAATATTCCGCAGCAGGCCCGCTTTTGTCTCGCCTGGGAAATGAGCTAGTGAATCATCCAGCTGCGCGGTTTCGGCAATCTGCACAGCCCGATCTACGCCCTGTAAGAATTCGTTAATGACAGCTTGCCATGCCTCTTCGCTTTGCGGTCCGGTCTCTTCGGGCCAGCTTTCCATGACATTGCCGGGAAGCTGAGGCTTCCGTCCTTCCAAATGCTCCAGCATAAATTGCTGCCAGTAGATCATATGCTTCAACAGTTGATAAATGCTGTAAGGTATTTCTGCATTTTTCTTCCCTGCCAGCTCGACATCAATGTCCGGTAATGCCCGGGCCACTCGAATATGTCCGCGTTCACCAACCAGCGATTTAACCAGTGCTTGGCCGAATAATTGGTTTGCATCTGACATGTATCATCATCCCTTCTATAGAGAGCCTATGATCTGGCTTGCTCTCATTCATTTAACGATTATACAATTTAATTTTCAAAAATAAAAATTGCGAGTGTGTTTTTGGAGAGAGGAATAAACTTTTAAAAAAACAGTTGATAATTATTATAAATTTAATTAAAATAAAATTGTTTCAATAGAAACAAAATATCATAGACAGATATGATTTTATATGGATGCGAAAATGTTATAGGGGAGATTTTCGTATGTATATATTGTTTCAAACGAAACGATTAGGCGGTAGGCATGAACTTATACAAAGGAGTGTGAAACATGGATTATGAGGTGATTATCGTAGGCGGGGGTCCTGTTGGGATGTGGCTAGCTGCTGAGCTGGCCTTGGCTAAGGTAAGCGTTTGTGTAATAGAACGTTTAGAGGAGCCTGTTTCTCAATCACGCGCGCTTACGCTACATCCACGTACGCTTGAGATGTTTGATATACGTGGATTGAAGGAACGATTTATGGAGCATGGCAGACCTATAAGTACAGGACATTTTGCAATGCTGGATACTCGTTTAGATTTTTCGATGCTTGATAGTTCATCTAATTATACTTTGTTTATCCCACAGGTCATGACAGAGCAGGTGATCGAAGAACATGCAAAAGCGATGGGAGTTGTCATCCGTCGTGGTGAGGAGGTGGTATCTGTACGGGAGCAGGATCAGGGTGTGGAAGTGGTCAGTGTACACGTGTCCGGCCCGCAGGCGAATGTATCGGCCATGACTGCGGCTTATGTCGTAGGAGCCGATGGGGCGGGCAGTATCGTACGGAAGCAGGCGGGCATTGCTTTTCCGGGCACAGATACCACTCTGACCGCCGTTTTAGGGGATGTAGAGCTGACTGTTCCTCCTGAGAATGGGGTGCGTTCCGAATACACAGAGCGCGGGGGAGCGATGATTGTCCCCGTTTCACCGGATGTTTATCGGATTGTTTTGACTACACCCCATTTGATGCGTGTCTCGAAAGACGTGCCTGTAACGCTGGAAGAAATTCAGACAGAACTGCGCAATGTATTGGGTACAGACCTTGGAGTATCCAATCCTCGCTGGCTATCCCGGTTCGGAAATGCTACGCGGCAGGCTGAAACATATCGCAAGGGGAGAACCCTGTTAGCGGGGGATGCTGCACATATTCATTTCCCGGCAGGAGGACAGGGGATGAATGTAGGCTTACAAGAAGCTGCAAATCTGGGATGGAAACTGGCAGGAGTGATTCGGGGTTGGGCTCCAGACACGTTACTCGATAGCTATCATGACGAACGTTACCCTGTTAACACGCAGCTTCTGCGGAATACGGAGATTCAGACTCACTTATTGGGCTTTACGTCTGCTGTATTGGCGCACCGTCAGCTACAGGAGGAATGGTTCCGTCATCCGGAAATCAATAGTTCCATGGCAGAGCAAGTGAGTGCATTGGATGTATGTTATCCGGCAGGTGAGGAGGTGCCACAGCATCCACTGAACGGGCAACGGTTTGCCGATTTTCCACTGCTGATGAATGATGGAACGAAATCGTATGCCTATGATCTCCTCCATGAGGGCTGTTTTGTACTGCTCCATCTGGCGCAGGATGCCAAAGTAGCGGGCGAGCTATGCAATACCCCGCTTGCGCACCTGTCATATGTGGAGGCTGTAGCTGAGGAATTGCCCGTAGGCTGGAGCGATGTCCATACAGTGCTCATACGCCCGGATGGTTATATTGCATGGGCCATTTCCGTGGAAGCAACGAATGTGTTAAGTGCCATCGGGAAGGGCATCGCGCGCTGGTGTGGGGGAGAGCCGGTATTGCTATAACTATATTGTTTCCAGCGAAACAAACAGGGGTTATAATGAAGGGAGGAGTATGCCAAAGGAGTGACCATTTGTTTGTATGGAAAAAACCGCAGCAGTTCAGTATGTCTATGATTTGCTTATTAAGATGAATCACCAGCTGGAGCAGCATCAGCAGAGAGAGGGCTTGTCTTTTCTCGAAGAAATCCACGAGCATTTTGATGGGATAGCTTCACTCAATCTCACCGATGTCCATGTCATTGACTGTATCGGGAGACATGAGCCGATTAATGTGACGACATTAGCGGATCGGATTGAGCTGAGCAAAGGTACGGTATCGAAAGTCAGCACCAAGCTGATCAAGGCAGGCTGGATTCGCAGAGCCCAGCTTAACGACAATAAAAAAGAAATTTATCTTCGTCTAACCCCGCTGGGAAAAAAACTCTTTCTCGTGCATGAACGGCTGCATGTTAAGGTACAGCATCAGTTATTTGAATTTTTAAGTCGCTACAGTTCGGAGGAATTGGATGTCTTGAAGCGTATGCTGTCCGATGGCATTGGCTTCTTGGAAGCTATGGAGTGGCAAGACAAGAATTTGGAGCCAAAGGACATGAAATAAGAGCGATTTGCACCTGTTTAATCCTCTGTGGTAGACACATGTGGGGGATACAGGTGCTTTCGCTTTTAGTGTAATAGTCGTTTGGCTTCCGTATAGAGCACTTGTACAAACTTCTTTGTATTAATTCGGGCTTGGGACAGAGAAGGCTCTACATTGTTTTGCAGCTCCAGCATTTTTTTGCGAATTTCCGTAAAATCAAAAAATTTGGACGCATAATTTTCGAATTTTGGATGAGTATAATCGGTCAATCCGAGCGATACGATATGGCTTAGTGTCTGGAATATCGCGCGGCGGACACGCTGCTCCGATGCCTTGATTTCCTTGCTTAGCTCTGCCGCAGAGGCCGAGGGTCCCAACCGTTTTAACGCTACATTAGCGAATATATCCTTGAGCGGCGGGAGCAGATGAGGCGATAGATTACCTGTTTCCTCCTCATACTGGTCCAGATATTCCAGCATGTCTAGCAAATCCATACTTCCCGCTTCGCCGATCATTCCCATTTCCGAGAGTAGAAACTGTCCGGAAGTCACAATGTTTCGAGTCGGTTCTAGCGTTGCTGATGGGCTGTTTGATGTGAACATCGACAACCCTTGCAGTGTGCGCTGGATATCTGTAATCGACTGCTGCATTCGCAGACGTTCGGCCACCTTATGAATCACTGCGATAATTTCCAGTCGGTTCAAGGGCTTGGCAACATAGTATTCAATACCGAGCGAATAGGCCTCCCCGATCATGTTTTTGGATTCAATTCGTGAAATCATAATGATTTTTCCACTGAATTGATCACCGAGCGCGCGCACCGTCTGAATGCCGTCACGAAGCGGCATCAGCAGGTCAATCAATAATACATCAATCCGGTTCAGCTCCAGCAGGCCGCTATTCACATAGGAACCGTCCTCTGCTTCCCCGACGACCTCCCCCAGACCTTCGTCTTCAATGATGTCTGCCAACATAGAACGAATCCCTTGATCGTCATCTACAATATAAAAACGCATCGAACTATCTTCCTTTCTCCGTCAGTTTCCGTAAAGGCAATATGATTCTAAAAGTAGTCTGTACCCTACCAGTATTCTCTTCTTCATTCTGTTGAAGTTCAATCGTTCCTTCAAGGCTCTCCGCGACCTCGCGCACATAAAACAATCCCATGCCGGTCGAAGGCTGTCCTTCCTCATCATACTTGGTCGTGTACCCCGGTGTGAAGACCATTTCCCGTTTGCGCTGAGGAATACCTGGACCGTTATCGGTGACACTAAAGGATATTATATCCTCTTTTCCCGGCAGAAAGTGAATGGACACGTCAATCCTTCCGCTGTCATTCATCGCTTCCACTGAATTGGATGTCAGGTTATTAATCAGTGTCAGAACTGTATAAACATGCAGCTTGGGCAACAAAGGATCGAAATTCAGCGTGAAGCGGATGGACTTGCCCAGCGATTGGGCGTATTTGCTGTTCGTTCGGACGATCAGCTCGCCAAGCTCCTGCGAAGTCATATAATGCACTTCACTTTCGGAATCAATGAGCTTGGACAAACCGGCAAAAATCCGCTGGCTGTCTTTTTTAATCTCATGGACCTGTCCTGAAATACGAAGTGCCTGTCTAGCGTAATGGTCTCTATCCTTCAGAGATTCATCCTGCTGCAGCTCACGGTACAGCTCGTAGCTTTCACGGGTAATTTGCTCCGCGTGCGACAGGGTTTTGCCTAACTGGACGGACTCCTCATACAAGTCCGATACAAGGAGTAAAATTCGCTCAGTCTGCTGTCTTTGTGCCTCTTCATGCTGGACGGACTGGTTCAGGCGAATTATATTATAGAACCCAAGCACGAAGAAGCTGCGGATCATGGCCATGAGAGCGACCTTGCTGATCTTGACGATATCCCAGATGTCACCGTCAATGCTCCGCCGGACGCTAAGTTCCGCTACACTTGCGGCAACCTCAATCCCCACAGAAAGGATGCCTACGCGGAGTGCGCGGTAAGGCTCAGCATTAATGTTAAGAACCTGGAAGAGCAGACCATAGACCATGTAATAAAAAAAGGTAGGTCCATGCAAAGTCAGCAACTCTTCAAAGGAAGACCCGGGCTGGAGGAAATGATTGAGTGAAATGCGAAAGACGACTACAGCTATTCCTGCAAGCACTCCCGATAATGCAGGCGGAATATGACGAATGGATAACAGAAAGAAAAAAAATACGGGCGTACCGAAGCTGAGACGAAATGTATTATCGAACGGGTGAATATTCAACTCACCTGCCAGTGGTACAAAGATAAGCATCAGCAGGAAAAGAAGTGTATTTAGTTTCATCCATATTCACCTCCGGGTATTTGTTTCAGAAAGGCAATGTAAGATAAATTCACAGGCTCATCATTAAAGTTTGTGAATTTATAGAAAAAAACAAATACATGTGTAGAAAACTGTCGGTTTTCATAGTTCAGATTGTAGTATAAATAACATCATTTGAATATTAAGAACAGCATACTGCAAAAATATACAACTCAGTCAGGGGGGCACAAAGTGAAAAAGATAAATTTGACAATGCAAATTTTTATCGGACTGGCTTTAGGTATTATTATTGGCGCCTTATTTTACGGCAATTCAGGGGTGGAAGTCTACTTAAAGCCGATCGGTGATATTTTCATCCGTCTGATCAAAATGATTGTCGTGCCGATTGTAATTTCAACGCTCGTTATTGGCGTAGCCGGCGTCGGAGATATTAAAAAGCTGGGCAAGCTCGGCGGAAAGTCTATTGTGTACTTTGAAATTGTGACGACCATTGCCATCCTTTTCGGATTGCTCGTTGCGAATCTGGCTCGTCCCGGGGAAGGCGTGGATATGTCCCACCTGGCTAAGAGTGATATCCATAAATATGTGGAGACGGCGGAAAGTACAGGCCACAACTTTATGGATACGATTGTCCATATTGTTCCTACTAATATTTTCCAAGCGCTGGGCGAAGGGGATATGCTGGCTATTATCTTTTTTTCCGTCTTGTTCGGACTAGGGGTAGCGGCGATTGGCAACAAGGGCAAGCCTGTGCTGAATTTCTTCGAAGGCGTAGCCGACGCTATGTTCTGGGTAACCAATCAGGTTATGCGCTTGGCTCCGTTCGGTGTATTTGCACTGATTGGAACGACAGTAGCCAAGTTTGGGCTGGCCTCATTGTGGCCGTTATTGAAGCTTGTTTTGTCGGTGTACGGCGCCATGCTGCTATTCATTGTGATTGTTTTTGGAATTATCGCCAAGCTTTGCGGTACTCGTCTTTGGACTATGGTCAAAATTTTGAAAAGCGAGCTGCTGCTTGCCTACTCAACGGCCAGCTCGGAAAGTGTCCTGCCCAAGATCATGGAGAAAATGGAGAAGTTCGGATGCCCGAAAGGAATTACTTCCTTTGTCATTCCGATAGGATATTCCTTTAATCAGGACGGTTCCACCTTGTATCAGGCGCTGGCTGCGATCTTCATCGCCCAGATGTATGGTATTAACCTGCCGATCACTACACAGATCACGCTGATGTTGGTGCTGATTATTTCTTCCAAAGGTATGGCAGGCGTACCGGGCGCTTCCTTTGTCGTTTTGCTCGCTACGCTGGGATCAGTGCACATTCCGCTGGAAGGCTTGGCCTTTATCGCTGGTATTGATCGTATTCTCGATATGGCGCGTACAGTAGTCAATGTATTAGGCAACTCGCTTGCCGCCGTGGTCATGTCCAAATGGGAAGGCGAATATGATAAGGAAAAAGGCGAGGAGTACGCTGCTTCCTTAAATAACAGTCAATAAGTTGAATGGTTGACTTACAGAACACTCTTGCGAAAGACATGCAGGGGTGTTCTTTTTTTGTTGCATGTGCTTGCTAACCAGCTCTATTTTTCGACATATTTCGATTTTATTTTTATGAAAATATAGGCATATAGACTCGGGAAATAGTCCTTAATACCTAATTTATTTTGGTTTTATTTATAATGATTCCTAATAAAATTCCGATATTTAAATTATAGCTTTTTATACTGGCTTAGAAGGGAAGATTCATAGATGATTTTCAAAAGAAATGAGACCCACTCACTGGCCCCTTTAGTAGAAGAAAGTCGCAAATTATCGCAAAGAATACAGCAGAAAGATTACTCTGCCGCAATACAACTATCCTCTGCATCCTCCGAGCTTCAAGAGATCGCAAGCAATGTAAACCAAGCGCTGGAGTCCATGAAAAATGATGCCAGGCATGTTGACATCCGTTTGAAGCTTGTTACCAAGGCCATCGAAATTGGTTTGTGGGACATGGAGGTGATTGCAGGTGATCCCGTCAATCCAAGTAATACATTCACATGGTCAGAAGAATTCCGTGCAATGCTGGGATATCAGAGCGAAAAGGACTTCCCGGATGTATTGGACAGCTGGGCATCCCGTCTGCACCCCGAAGATCATGACTCGGCATTGGCAGCTTTGTCCAATCATTTACTGGACTATACGGGAACGACTCCTTATGACGTGCAGTATCGCTTGAAGCTGAAGCATGGGGAATACCGCTGGTTCCGGGCCACCGGAACGACGATTCGCGATCAGCAGGGAGTACCGCTTCGTATTGCCGGGGCTTTATTGGACGTGCACGACCAAAAGCTTAAGTCCGAAGAATTGGAGGCCATGGTTACGAGATATGATCTCATCAATCGTGTATTGGTTGAGGCTCCGTATGATATCATTTTGGCTGATAGCGATATAGAGAACCCGGATAATAAGTTTTGGTGGTCCCCGCAATTCCGTCGCACATTGGGCTTTACAGATGAGCAGGATTTCCCGAGTGTGCTTAGTAGCTGGAGTTCACGCTTGCATCCAGATGACGTTGAAATAGCGTTTAAAGCTTTGACCGACCATTTGAACGATTTTACTGATCGTACTCCCTATGAAGTAACTTGCCGCTTGCAGAATAAAAATGGAGAATATCGCTGGTATTATAATAGTGGGGGAAGCATACGTGACAGTAAGGGAGTGCCAATTCGCATGGCAGGTACCATCCGTGATGTAACGTTGGAGAAACAAAAGCGGGCCGTTGCGGACGAGCTCACACTCAAAATACAGCATCTCTCCGATTCCATTGCGGAAATGGTGAACGGCGTGAACTCGGTTAGTAACCAGGCTCAGGAGCTGGCTACGGCTCAAGAGCAATCGACGGAGGCAGCGAATCAAGCCAAAGTCAGTGCAGAAGAGACGCAGAACATCTCCAACTTCATTAAAGAGATTGCCAATCAAACGAATTTGCTCGGTCTGAACGCTGCCATTGAGGCCTCGCGTGCGGGTGATCAGGGGCGCGGCTTTGCCGTGGTTGCAGATGAAGTGAGAAAGCTTGCCATTCACAGTGCTGATGCGACCGGAAATATCGAGACCAGCCTGGACGAAATGAAGCTGCTCATCGAGCGGATTCTGCATAACATCGGCAACATGTCTACGTTGACGCAGACACAGGCCGCGCTAACGCAGCAGGTGAATGCAGCTACGGACGAGATTAACAGCATGTCCAAAGCATTGCTTGATTTTGCAAGAACGATGTAAGGGTGTGTGCAGGAATAAGACCGGGCTTTAGGCTCGGTCTCTTTACTGTTTCTGGAAGATCCATAAAATTCTCCTGAGCTGCTCATCTAATCATGTAGACTAAGTCCTTTTGTTAACCTATTAATATGATTTTTCTTGCCTATCATACCCATACCTACAAGGTTTAAGTCATCCGTTCTATACTCTGCAACCTTCGCACGATTGTCTTCATCATTATAAGTCTTAAAGAGCTCTTCGGTATAGATCGTCATATTAACGTCTTTAGTAAGGGCCTTTCTTAGGATATCTTTTAACTCTTGGCCACTTGCAGAATAAATCATAATCGGTTGCTGTGACATTGGCAAATAAGCTACTCCATCACCATCAATATAAGATTCACCAATCATATTTTGAGTACCGCCAATTCCAGTCATTAAAAATGCTGTAACATTGAGTTTTTGCCATGTTAAGAGGTCATCTCTAAGTATAACTACAATTTTGGTATCCAATTCCATTGTAAAAACTCCTCCTCAATTTAAATGTGACATAAATTCAAATGCAGTTGTTCCATATATGCTTTTAAAGTGCTTATTTAAATGTGCTAAATCAACAAAACCACATTCAGCTACTGCCGAATAGATATCTTTGTTTTTTTCTATTAACTGCTTTGCACGTTCTATCTTGCAGTTAAGAAAGTATTGGTATGGTGAAATCCCAGTATTAGCCTTGAATAATCTGATAAACTTAAATTTTGACATCTCAAGTTCTTTGCAGATGTCGTCAAGTTTTAGGACACTTTCTAATTTGAATTGAATTATATCCTTCGCTTTTTTAATTAAATCGTTATCTTTCTTATCGTTTATACAAAGATTCGTTTGGAAAAGGCTATCTGTGAGGGATAAAAGTAATTCATTACACAAAGCCTCATCTTTTCCGCTTAATATTGCATTAGAAAGATTTAATATTCTTTGTTCAAGTCTATGATTATACACAATAGGTGTAGAAAAACGTACTATATCTTTTTTCTCAAGAATCTCTAAAAACAATGGTGGCTCAATATATAACATAACATAATCAATACCTGTCTTATCATAAGCCATTCCGTCATGTGCCTGTTCCGGATTGAAAAGCATAACACCATTTTGATAGGATGATTGCAAACTGCCATCCAAGTTATACTGTTGAATACCACGTAATGTTACACCGATTGCATATTCCCTGTGAGCGTGCCTTTTATACGTAAAATCAGTAAAACTGGCTGACAACGCGATAATACCTGCCGATTTTTTATATATAAATTTATCCATATAGTTCACCTCTTGATTGGTTCACCTACATCCATACCACTATTGCAGTATAAACTGAAAATAATGCCATAATTGCATGAACAGTCTTTTTATGCTTCTGTAAAAACTCCTTGAACAATGTACCGAAAAGAAGCCTTCCCATTATTTGCATAACAATTAGAATTCTTGGTATTACCGTTATAAGCACAGTATTCAACATAGCAGAAAAAACAAGTAATAAACCAAAAGCAACAGTTGCTCCATATATATTTCATTGCCTTTTTTGTCCCAAAAGTATGCACTGTGGTTAATATGATGAGATTAGTAGGTTCAGGTGTAAATGTAACGATAAGGCAGTATATCAAAAAAGATGTAATATTTATGCGCACACTCCTGTTAAAGTATTCTCATAAAATATACATCTTGATATTAAAGGCATATAGTATATTATTGCAGGATTATTCCACTTCTTACGCAAGGCAGCCAAAAGAAAGAAGACGTATTCCAGTTCAATAAGGATGCTGACAACCCATGATCCTTGACGGTTACAAAATGTTTGCTGGTGTACCTCCACCAAGGGCTGGAGCTCACGGGTTCTCTTTTTTTATGATATAGTTCTTATACATAATGAGAGAGTTGAGGTGCAGCATGACATCATTGACTATTGTCCAATCATCCGTCAAACCAGGATTAGTAGCTTTTCAGGCAATCGCTAAAGATCAGGAAGAGGTTCAGGAGTTGATTTTAAAGACGGCCAGATGGCTGCACAGCAAAGGCTCCAAGCAATGGGGCAACCTGCTCAAAGGGAAAGATGATCACAACCTGGGCGGCGCTATTGCGCGGGGAGAAGTGATTATTTTCCGCACATCAGAGGATCATGCATTGGCGGGTGCAGTGATCCTGCAACAGCGGCCCAGTGCCTGGGACTGTAGGTTGTGGGGGTTAGACGATGATGATACCGTGGAAGGAACCTCAGTATATTTGCATCGCCTGGTTGTAGATCGGGATAGAGCCGGAAAGGGATTGGGCCGTGAGCTAATGCAATGGATTGAACAAGGCATCCGTTTCACAGGCAAGGATCGAATTCGATTAGATTGTATTGCAGGGAATGACAAGCTAAGTCAGTTTTACCAACAATGCGGATATACGTATAAGGGTGAAACAGACGGCTATAATATTTTTGAAAAGATGCTAACAGAGGTATAGGAAAAATAAAGCCTGAACTGAGTCAAGGGGCTGTCCCAGAGGTCATCCAAGATGACGGTGGGGCGGCCTCTTTTGCTTTAGTCTCTTAGGTTAGTTATGGCTTCACGGCATAGAATCATTTTTAAAACCAATATTCGTTTATTGACGAATTAAAATATCTTATAAATAAGTCCATGCATTGATTAAAACATCATTAATGAATGTTATTAGCATATATTACGTCATATATGTTGAAATAACCTCCTGATATGTGTTACAACTTTAGATAGATATATTTATTAATTCAGGCATGTATCTCGATAAGTGGAGGGAATGAATTCAATGCTAAAAAGAGTGTACTCATTTAACGAAGGTAAGTTGGGGATGAAAGCGCTACTAGGAGGAAAAGGCGCCAATCTCGCGGAAATGACGACACTGGGTCTTCCGATCCCTCCCGGCTTTACGGTGACTACCGAGGCGTGTCGAGCCTACTTTACTTCCGGCGGCAAGCTCCCGGAGGGCTTATTGGGGGAAATCGTAATTGCTCTGCACGACGTTGAGGAAGCCCAGTCGGCTATATTCGGGGATACGGAGCGGCCTTTGCTGGTATCTGTCCGTTCAGGCTCGGTAACCTCGATGCCCGGTATGATGGATACGATTCTGAATCTGGGTCTGAATGATGAAACCGTGCGTGGATTAGCAAAACAGACGGAGAATGAAACCTTCGCCTATGATTGTTATCGCAGATTTATTCAAATGTTTGGCGAGGTCGTGCTAGGTATAGACTCCATCCATTTTGATCAGCTTCAGGAGCAGAGCATGCAAGCCAACGGGCGTACCAGTGACCAGGAGGTTAGCGCAGGAGAATGGAAGGAATTGATCACAAATTATAAAAATCTTGTCGCAGAGCGAAGCGGCCAGCCGTTTCCACAGGATGTGTATCAGCAATTGCACCTGGCGGTAGAGGCTGTATTCCGCAGTTGGAACAATATGCGTGCCAAGGTGTACCGCAAGGCTTACGGCATTCCGGATGAACAAGGAACAGCAGTGAACATTCAGGCGATGGTGTTTGGCAATCTTGGCAATGACAGTGGAACCGGGGTGCTGTTCACCCGCAATCCTTCCACAGGCGCAAACGAATTGTATGGCGAGTATATGGTGAATGCTCAGGGGGAGGATGTCGTAGCCGGAGTACGCACCCCGAACCCTATTGCACAGCTCCAGGAGGAGCAGCCGCTAGTTTATGATCGTCTGGAGGAGCTGGCTTCCTTGCTGGAGCGTCATTACCGGGATATGCAGGATATCGAATTCACGATTGAAAAAGGTAATTTGTATCTGCTACAGACACGCAGCGGCAAAAGAACAGCGCAAGCGGCTGTAAAAATAGCAGTAGATTTGGTGGAGGAAGGGATTATCAGCCAAGAGGAGGCGATCCAACGGATCGAGCCGTCCCACATGGATCAACTGCTGCATCGCTCCATTGATACTTCCACACCGCTGGTTGCGATTGCCCAAGGTCTGCCTGCCTCGCCCGGCGCAGCAAGTGGGCGGATTGTATTTGACGCAGATACGGCAGAGAACTGGACGAAGGATGGGCAGAAGGTCATCCTGGTCAGTGTGGAAACCTCACCCGACGATGTTCATGGAATCATTGCCGCCGAAGGAGTGCTAACAAGTCGTGGAGGGATGACCAGTCACGCTGCTGTGGTTGCAAGAGGAATGGGGAAACCCTGCATTTGCGGCTGTGAAGCGCTGAGCATTGATCTGGACCGTCGGAGCGTTAGCATCGGTAACCTGACCTTTCAGGAAGGGGATAATATCTCGATTGATTCGACCTCCGGGCAGGTGTACCAAGGCAGTCTGTCGCTGAGCGAGCCGGCCATCACACCGGAGCTGCTGAAGCTGCTGGAGATTGCGGATGGAATTCGGACATTGAAGGTCTACACCAACGCGGATACGCCACTCGATGCAGTCAAAGCCCGAGAGTTTGGAGCCGAAGGCATCGGGCTTTGTCGGACGGAGCATATGTTTTTCTCGGGCAATCGTCTGCCTATCGTTCAGGCGATGATTTTGGCCGATGATCAGGAGGAGCGGATGCTTCATTTGAATCGTCTGCTCAAAATGCAACAATTTGACTTTGAGGCTATGTTTAGTGCGATGGATGGTTTACCGATGACGATTCGCCTGTTGGACCCGCCGTTACATGAGTTCCTGCCGAATCTAGAACAGCTTCAAGAGCGACAGCGGGAGCTTGAGCTTTCCGGCGACCATACCGAGGAGCTCAAACGTCTTAAAAACACCATCTCCAAGGTACACGAACTGCGAGAAATCAACCCTATGCTCGGTCTACGCGGTGTTCGGCTGGGCATTCTATTTCCAGAGATATACGACATGCAGATTGAAGCAATCTTTAAGGCTGCGGAAGCAGCATTGCGCAAGGGTGTGGATGTAAGACCGGGGATTATGATTCCGCTGGTTGGCCACTCCAATGAACTCAAGCAAATGAGAGAGCTGGTGGATAAGGTAGCCGTTCAGGTGCTTAGCGAGGAATTTAAAGGGTTCAGGTATCGGGTGGGCACCATGATTGAGGTGCCAAGAGCCGCCCTCCTGGCAGATAGCGTGGCTCAATACGCTGACTTTTTCTCCTTTGGAACCAACGATCTGACACAAATGACCTTTGGTTACAGTCGCGATGATGCCGAAGGCAAATTCCTCGGCTCCTATATGGAAAAAAATATTTTGGAAGCGAACCCTTTTCAGGTGTTGGATCAGGATGGCGTAGGCAAGCTGATCGAATGGGCTGTTGCCAAAGGCAGAGCCAAGAAACCTTTTCTGGAGACAGGTATCTGTGGTGAGCATGGCGGGGATCGTGAGTCTATTCTCTTTTGTCACCGCAGCGGATTGGACTATGTCAGTTGCTCACCATACCGGGTGCCATTCGCTCGCATTGCTGCTGCCCAAGCAACCTTGCTTGTCAGAGCGGAGCAGCCTGTGGGAGCGTTGTCCGCATTGTAGTTGATGCATTTTAATAGTATATTGAAAGCGGCCTTGGTCCTGAATTTAATTGGACTGAGGCCGTTTAATTTTTCCTATAGCTTCTCGTTTTTGTAAAAGCCGATGTAGCCCTGAATGTCTGCTTGAAGTTACTCAACGTTACGTAGGAACCCAAATAGACTTCTTGCATTGCAAAGTTCCCCAAAAGGATTCCATGGGCCGTTATCAATGCACCGGCCCACGAGGGACATACTCTGGTTAGTTAGCTTCATTATTTTACTTTTTAATTGTAAATCTTATGCTTGATCCAAACGAGTCTCCATAGGGAATTTTTGTAAAATATATAAACGGTCTGCACTACCTGCGTCACCCAAAACGCGCGGAACAGTTGTAGACAAACTTGAAGTCCAAGCTTTGTACTGTGTACCCGCAGTGTCCATGCGAAGCTGCGGAGAAGAGTAAGTGGCTTGACTGAATGTGTTAAAGCCACTGTCTTCCACACCATGTACCAGCTTTACTGTATTGTAAGTGCTCAATCGCTTCAATGCGTCAGCCGTTGCGGTAACTTCGGTAGCCCAGTCGATAGGCTTGCTATTAATATACAATGTTGCTTTTTTGGTGCCGTGGTTGTAAACGAGTTTCATATCAACTGTTTGTCCTGGACTCAGAAAAGATACAGGTTTGGAACGTACGCCTTCTTTATCGGCGTCAACGACACCGTTGATGAATACTTTGAAGCCTACACCAGCTTTGTAGGAAATACCAGCTTCAATTGCGGATTTACCAATTCCCATGTACCAGTCAACATATCCATCGTTAACATGAATACTGGAAGGGATAGTAAGCTTTGCTGTCAATCCTGTGTAATTGGCTGAGGTAGTCTCTGCAACGATTCCTGCGTGTCTGTTCATATTAATATCTACTCTTTATATTGTTTTTTGAGAAGTTTTTTTACTGTTTTCTCTTCTCATATATATAGGAGTTTTTTTAATATGTTTTACAACTGCACTTCTAAACTTTGTTGACTCTAACTCGAGATAAGTGGTTGACTTCCCAAATAAAAGTTTTCTAGAGATTTAGACACCATAGTCAGTTTAAGAGTGTTACAGATTTAAATTGTTGTTTTAACTATTCACATGTGAACTTCAAGAGCAAAACGATTCTCTACAAGCAAAAGGCAGTTGCCTTTGTCTATTTATACTTACAAAACATCATCCAATTATGCAGTGCCCCATATATGAAATATGATTATGAAGATAGATTGGAAATAACTATCTCAAATTTATTAAATTTCCTAATACGTGTAACTTTTTGGTATAATATACGTCTGAATATACACAATACTATTAAGGAGACTAAAATTATGAATACATTTACCAAAGCGGCTCTAGCATCTGCAATATCTTTTAGCATGCTTGCCAGCGGTGTTTCTGGGGTTTCTGCGGCAGCTTCCAAGTCAATTATTGTGCAAGTGAATAACAAGCCTGTGTCAGGGGATGTAGAGCCATATATTGAAAATGGTTCCACATTGGTGGCATTGAATATGTTAAGATCGCTCCCTAGTGTAACGATCAACTGGAACAACACTTCTAAAACAGTAACTGTAGATAATAACGGAATAAAATCAACACTGGCAGCTGGTAAAAAGGAGGCGATGGTAAGTGGTAAAAAAGTAACGCTGTCTACCTCTTCTGTAATGAAAAATGGTCGTGTTATGGTACCGTTGCGTTTCATTGCAGATGCATCTGGATCTGAAGTGTACTGGAATGCTCCAGATCGTACGGTTTATGTAGCTAAACCGACAGAAAATATGCTGAAAGAAATCCAATCCAGCGATATTTCTGTAGCTCGTCATGGTGCATATGATCTTCCACGTATTGCGAAAGTTGTTGTACTGCAAGGTGAAGAAGGGGATAGTATGGATTACATTCGCTACTTCCCAAAAAAACAATCCAGCGAATTTTTCGAACAACATATGGACATTGTGAATTACTATCGTATCATTGATACACATGTAGAACTGCTCTGGTCTGCAAGAATGAATCTGCAACAGGAAGCTAAAAATGCAAGTCTGCCGTTCATCACCAACAAAATTATTGAACAAAACGGCAAAATGCCAACGATCCCAAAAGGCGTTGTTTATTATAACTATAGCGTTCCGGGCGGCACCACGTACGGGACTATTGATAAAGCCGGTAAAAAAACTCGTCTGGGTGAAGCGACTGAAGATCAAGCTAAGGAAATGTTTTTCTCTATTCCAGAAGAAGAACAACTATAAAAGAGAAATGTCAGAAAAACTCACAATATGAGTTTTCAATGAGTTCTCAGATTGCCGAGAAACCCACTTTCTTCGAGATGTGGGTTTCTCTTAGCCTCAACCTAACTTCAGCCACGTAAGAGGGGTTTCTTCTGATGGGTCGTAGTGCGGCTTGACCAAGAGGATTAGTTGGTTCGTTCGCATCCTTTTCTTACTGTCTCCCAAAATTTCATGTCGCCGCCTTCCAGTAGTTTGGAGAGTGGGTACATGGGGACGGATAAGGTATGAAGCTTACTGGTATTAACCCTGTAATTGGCCGTTCGGCTTGGCAAAGAAAAATACTGTGAATAGCCCTATTGCGGGACGTCCCTTTATTTTGCATGTGGATTCAAAACCATAAGCAACGGCTTTTAATTAGTGAATTACGAATTAGTTGGAGGTTAGTTAGGTATGAAAAAAATCTTTCTTTCATCTATGCTTACTTTAGGTATGCTCTTAACATTTGCTATTCCGCTTTCTGCTGCACCGTCGATTCAATTAGTTATCAATAGCGAGGTGGTACATTCAGATGCTCCACCCGTTTCTGTCGCAGGGAGAACTATGGTTTCTTTAGCTTCTTTGAAGCCGCTTAAGCTTAATTTAGTCTGGAATGCTGGCCAGAAGACGGTGACTGTCAATGCTCCTGGGGTGAAAGAAAAGCTTGTACTTACGATCGGTCAAAAAGAAGCTTCTTATGGAGAAAAAACGCTTACTTTGGATGTGCCTGCTCAATTGAACAAGAATCGCGTTGTTGTGCCTTTGCGCTTTATCAGCGAAGCCTTTAAAGCAGAGGTGGAGTGGAAAGCGGACAAAAATACTGTCATTATCCGGAGTGCTGATCAAGTAGAAACATATAAGAAGCTGTATCAAGGTACGGATTTGGTGGCGGCACGTAAAATCGCTGTAGACCTTCCTTCGAATGATGAAAATACGCTTAATAATACCGAGGAGGGTGTTTATTATCAGTATATCTTTCCTGAAGGAGAAGCATTGAGATATTATTATGTTGTTGGGAATTTATATACTTACTATGAAATTAAGGATGATGTTAAACATCTAGTTTGGGAAGGTGTAGAAGAAGATTCGAGGAAGAAAATGAAAGAAAAAGGAAAGCGTCCACCGGAAGACAAAACACAATATTATTTTTTACAAGAACGTGTGGATCATAGCGTCACATATGGTAAGGTTGGGGGCGGGAAGCCAGTAACGCAAGCTTTACCTAAAAATAGTACGGGATTATCAGCTATTATTGTACCTATCTCCGGTGAAGTAAGGAAAGATCAAATGAAATAGATTATTCACTTCAATTTGGACGTCCTGAGCAATAGGGACGTCCTTTATTTATGTTTTCCTATTAAGTTTTCTGATCCGTAAGCTTCAGGAGTCGAAAGGCTGAAGAACAAACAGGACAAGAGCGGGGAAACAGGCTCATGCTACTGGCTCTAAGGCGGCAAGAGCGGCCACCTAAGAGCCAGTACGCACCGCTGGGCCGCTACTCACGCCGATAACTAGAGCGCCTACGCCGGGAGAAAGCGCCCGGCCAAGGCGCTCTACGTTCCTGTCGTTCCTTTCACGCAGCCCACGGAGCGAAGGACTTTGAGATCAGGGAGGGCAAAAAAACGGCACGAGGGCTGTTTTTCGCTGCTTCCGCATATGCTAGATTATGTATTAAAATTACATAAAAAGGATTTTATATGGTAAAATATATAAATGGGTCCAATACAATTCTATTTTAGACAGAAAGGAAAGAGGTGACTGATTTTAAAGTAGATTACTTGATTATGTGTTCGATGATTAGTGCTTCACCTTTATTAGATTACGTATCCAGGGGAACGTAGGGATAACGGCACGCTGTATATTAAGGAGGAAATTATGAAATTCGTGAAGATTATGACTGTAGGTGCGATAGTAGCGTTGGCGATTTCAGGGTGTAGTGGTAAGGCAAGTTCAAATCAACAACTGCCTCAGAACGAAGTGAATAATATTGGGGTAAACAACACAAAGGAAGGTGTAAAAAAAGTAGACGGAAAAGCAACTATAGAAACATCTAAAGCAACTGACAAAAAGGTGAATTCCGTAGATTATTCACAGTATTATAATAACCAAGACAAATCTAAGGTTGTAGTTTTGGGAAAACAGATTGTATGGAAAAATAAAGACGTTACTTTTACCGCAAAATTAACCAAGGCTAAGGGGAAAGAAACCGCCGAAGCCAATGAAGTTGTGGATTCCATGAAAATAAAAAGTAAGCGCGGAGAGCAACTCGTTAAGCTCAACCCACGACCTTTGAGAGTTAACTCACTTTCTTTATCCAAAAGCAACCAGGTAGCTCTTGATGTGAGCGATCATGAGGGGAGTAGACTTGTTCTAATTAATTTATCCGATGGGACTCAAACTATTGTAAATATGTTTGAGATGAATAGTGACGGAGCGGGGAGTGAAAAGATTGATGCATATAACTGGTCACCAGATGGGAAAAAGATTGCGTTTGGAATCGGTGATCTAGGTTCAAGTTATATCGGAGTATACGATGTTGAGCATAAGAGCTATACGCATGTGTCCGATAAGGATTTTACACTGATCTCCTCTATAGTTTGGCATAAAGATGGGAAAAGCTTTGACTTTGTGAGTAAAGGTGACGATTCTCCACAAGCAGTACTCTATACTTACTCAGAAATAAAAAAATCTATTTTAAGGAAGGGTTCTTTATCTAAGAATGATGAACAGAAGCTATCTCAATTAACACCGAAATTTTGATTGGGCATACAAGGGAGGGCCTCCCAGGCTTCCCTCTTCGTTTTGCATTATATTTTAGACACATATCCTGTCAAGGAGAAAAAATTTTATCTATAAATGATATTGGGGATATCGCGTCTCTGCTTTCTACATATGATGATAGGGAACAATTTGTAAGCGTTTCAATTCAGGGTGACATATAACTATGTGAGGCTACAGGAGGCGATAGAGATGGACAATTACATGAGCTGGATAAAAATTGGTTTTTTTCTCAGCGTTCTGTTTTTACTTGCAGCAGCATGCAGTAGCTCTCCCAAGCTGGAGAACACGGAAGGTAAAAAAGTGCGGCTGACCATGCAGGTCTGGGGGAATCCGGCGGAGGTGAAGGTGTACCAGCGGGCACTGGACGCATTTGAAAAGGAGAATCCGAATATTGAGGTGAAGCTGGTACCTGTACCGGGAGACCAATATGAGCAAAAGCTGCTGACACAGCTTCAAGGAAGTCGCGGACCGGATGTGTTTTATTCGTATGAACCAACGATTGCACGTTTGACTGGGGCGAAGCAGGTACAGCCTTTGGGTGGATTTTTAAAAAGTGATGCCAGTGATGTAAAAGCCGAGGATTTTCCGGAAGGATTATGGGGCCCGGCCAAGCGTGATGGGGAAATCTACGGGGTCACTCCTGACTCGAATCCGATGGTGATGTATTACAACAAAAAAGTCTTTAAAGAAGCAGGTGTGAAAACACCGCAGGAATATTATGACGAAGGCAAGTGGAACTGGGATGCGTTTGAGGAAGTCACATCAAAGCTGAAGGCTGCCGGAAAGCAAGGCTATATTGCTGAAAACTGGTGGGCTCACTGGTATTCATGGGTGTGGTCGAATGGCGGCCGGATTTTTGATGAACAAGGCAAGTACGTACTGGATCACAATGAAAAGGGCCAGGAAGCCTTCCGCTTCATGTACGATATGGTTCACAAGGGAAATGCGGTATACCTCGGTTCGCTTCCCAAGGGGCAAGGGGCAGATGCGATGTTCATGTCCAATCAGGTCGGTATGCTGGCGGCGGGAAGATGGCTGGAGCCCTTGTTCAGTCAAAATAAAAGCCTCGACTTCGATTATATTTACTGGCCTTCCAACACAGGCAAAAATGAGCCTGTCGCCATTCCGGTTGCCTATGTAGCTGTAAACAAAAATAGCCCGAATGTGCAAGAGGCCATGAAGCTGGCAGCATTCTACGTCTCTGTGAAGGGACAGGAGGCTCGACTCGTTGAAGGCGGGAATGCCATGGGGACGCTTGCCGCCGCAGATGAGAGCATTATGAAAAAGGCGACGATTGAGCATTCCAACTATTTGACCGAAGGACGCAACAAAGGGCATGCGCATGGCTCTGCTCTGGCCTATGATGCCCAGGTACCGGGATTAAACTCGGATATCACAGAAGCGATGGATCTGATGCTCCTCGGGAAGCAAGATGCTGACGCCACGATTGAGAAGCTGAATCAGATCATATCCAAGGCGGTCAAGTAAGCACGGGATACAGCCGTGACCGGGGAGGAAGGTGACCAGATGCAGAAAAAGCATCAAGCGCTGTGGGGCTATCTATTCATTGGCCCCCAGTTTCTGGGTCTGATATGTTTTTCACTGCTGCCCTTGCTGTATGCGTTTTACTTAAGCTTTGTGAATTGGGATGGCTTTGGCGTGCCTGTATTTGTCGGTTTGGATAATTTCAGAGGCCAATTAGCTGATCCTGATTTCTGGAAGGCACTGATTAATACAGTGTACTATATGGTGCTGGTTATCCCGGCGGGGATAGCGCTGGCCCTGCTCGTAGCCATTGTGCTCAATAAAGTGAAGGGCAAAGAGATCTACCGTTTGTTCTTTTTTATGCCTGTGGTAACCAGCTCCGTATCGGTCGGGGTCATCTGGATGTGGATACTGAACGGCGAGTTTGGTATTTTCAATCATCTGCTGCGAGCCATTGGCATTATAGGCCCCATGTGGCTTACCGATACGCATTGGGTGATCCCGTCGATTGCTCTACTTAGAATTTGGTTGGGGCTGGGGTATAATATGGTCATTTTTCTGGCAGGACTCCAGGGCATCTCCAAAAGCTATTACGAGGCAGCAGAGATTGACGGAGCCAGCAAGCTTCAGCAGTTAAGGTACATTACACTGCCGTTATTGTCACCGACCACCTTTTTTGTCACCATCATGATGGTGATTAGCTCCTTTCAGGTGTTCGATCAGGCGTTTGTCATGACGAACGGAGGACCAGCGAAGGCCAGCTATACGCTTGTGTATCACATTTACGATCAGGCTTTTATTGATTTCACGATGGGAGAAAGTGCGGCTGCGGCGATGATTTTGTTCATCATCATTTTTGTATTTACCCTGCTGCAATTTAAGATGCAGAAGAGGTGGGTGCACTATGGAGATTAGTTACAGAGGCAGGGTGATCCTGCGCCATATGTTGCTCGCTGTCGGCTCTCTGATCATGTTTTTTCCATTCCTGTGGACCGTCCTCAGTTCCTTAAAGGATATTTCTCAAATTTTTGTCGTCCCGCCCCAATGGATTCCCGATCCGTTTGTCTGGAGCAATTATCCGGCTTCGCTGGAGGCTATGCCCTTCGTGCAGGCGTACATGAACAGCTTTTATATTACGGTCATTATCGTGACAGCAACGCTGATTAGTGCATCTATGGCGGCATATGCTTTTGCCAAAATCCGTTTTCCGGGTTCCAATATACTGTTTATCTTGTTCCTCGCTACGATGATGGTGCCGAAGCAGGTGACGATGATTCCGCTGTACTTGGTGATGGATCGAATTGGATGGCTGGATACGCATTGGTCGCTGATCGTACCTGGAGCCATGTTTAATGCATTTGCGGTGTTTCTGCTGCGCCAGTTCGTGATGGGGATTCCACGCGATCTGGAGGAAGCAGCGGTCATGGACGGGGCGGGGTATATCCGTATTTATTGGAGCGTCATTCTGCCACTGATTCGTCCGGCATTGGCGGCGATCGGAATTATCACCTTTTTGGGGGCCTGGAACAGCTTCCTCGATCCGCTCATTTATCTCAATACACCGGAGAAATTTACAGTTCCGCTTTTGCTTAACAATTTCAAAGGGCTGTATACGGCAGACTGGTCACTGATGATGGCGGGGACTACCATTTCCGTCGTTCCGGTGCTGATCGTCTATATCATCGCCCAAAAGCAAATTATTGAAGGCATTACCTTAACTGGAATCAAGGGGTAGGGGCGTTTCCCTGCTCCTTTTTGTGTTTTTTTCGATACTGTAACGGGGGATGTCCGGTGAATTGCTTGAATACACGACCAAAGTGAGCGATGCTGTCAAAACCCGTTTTTTCAGCAATGGAAGTCACTTTCCAGTTTGTTTCTCTCAAATACGCACGAGCCTGCTGGACCCGCACATCCTGAAGATATTCTACTAAGGTAAAACCTGTTGTCTGCTTGAAAATACGGCACAAATACGTGCTGCTAATATAAAAATGCCCTGCCAGCTGATCCAGCGACAGTCTCTCGGCATAGTGGGCATGCAGGTATTCAATGATCGAATATACGCGCTGCTGCTTCTCACTGCATTCCGGTGCAATGGTATCGACAGTGGCCGATTGTATGCGCCGGATGCGGATAAGGAGCTGGATTAGCAAGCTCTGGAGATATAGTTGGCGATAGGCATGTTCTTGGTGATATTCATCCAGCATCTGCCGGAACAGATGCTCCAGCTCGCGCTGTTCTTCCGCAGACGAGCGAAGCAAAAAGCTTTTTTCAGGCAAAAGTAGGTGGCTCTGATCGCCGGATGGAGTGACAGACGTGGACGAGGCTACAAACGCTTCACCAAAATTGATCAAAATCCGTTCATGGCTGCCGTTCCCCTTGTTACTCGTACGGTGAAAATCATGTTTGCTGATCCAGACCAGATCGCCCTTCTGTAGCGCGTATACCCGCTGATTAATGTAGTAGTATCGCTCTCCTGCCAGCAGATAGTAGATTTCATGCGCTTGGTGGACATGGTCGGCAGACATGCTAAACGGCATCGTCCGTAGCGCTTGCTCGATGGCAAAACGGGGTGTGGCAATCATATCGACAGTCTCCTTTAATAAAAGAATGCACGAGGATAATATATGTATACTTTACGAGAAAATTAACAATAAACGCAGAGATTTTGCTCTTTCTTATACTATAAAATAAAAGCAATTCATGTAAAGGATGTGAACCTATTGGCTAAAATCAAATATGCACTTGTAGGCACCGGAGGTCGGGCCGAATTTTTCTACGGTGAAGTTGTTACCGTTTTCAAAGATACCTCAGAGTTGATCGCGTTCTGTGACGTCAATCAGACGAGAATGGATTATGCCAATCAGCTGTTGCAGAAGAAATACGAGCATGAGTCGATTCCGACTTATAAAGCTCACGAGTTTGATCGGATGATCGCGGAGACGAAGCCGGATATCGTGATCGTCACGACCATTGACCGGGTACATCATCGGTATATTATCCGGGCGATGGAGCTGGGCTGCGATGTCATTTCCGAGAAGCCGATGACGGTGGACGAGGACAAATGCCAGGATATTCTGGACGCTATAGACCGCACGGGACGGAAGCTGCGCGTCACTTTTAACTACCGTTATGCGCCGCATAATACGAAAATCCGCGAGATTATTATGGACGGGACACTCGGTGATATCTTGTCGGTCAATTTTGAATGGCTGCTGAACACACAGCATGGTGCGGATTATTTCCGCCGGTGGCACCGGGATAAGCGCAATAGCGGTGGTCTGTTGGTGCATAAATCGACGCATCATTTTGACCTGATGAACTTCTGGCTCGGCTCCAAGCCAGAGACGGTATATGCGATGGGCGACCTGAAATTTTACGGCCGGGAAAATGCCGAGCAGCGTGGCGTGACGGAGTTCTACCAACGAGCTTACGGCAGCAAGGCGGCGGAAAATGACCCTTTTGCGTTGCATCTGGACCGCAACGAGCATCTGAAAAGCATGTATCTGGATGCCGAGCATGAGGATGGCTATCTGCGTGATCAAAGCGTATTTGGCGACAATATCAGCATCGAGGATACGCTCAGTGTCATGGTGAAGTACAAGAACAAGGCGGTGATGAACTACTCGCTGAATGCTTACATGCCTTGGGAGGGCTTTATCATCGTGTTTAACGGCACCAAGGGACGAATGGAGGTTCGGGTATCCGAGCAATCCTACGTTAATTCCGGTGGCAGCAAGGCAGACGAGGGGGCGTTAAAAGAGAAGACCATCACGATTTATCCTCACTTTGCAGCATCTTATGAGGTCGAAGTAGAGGAAGGCGTAGGGGGGCATGGCGGAGGTGATCCGGTCATGCTGCGCGATATTTTTGATAAGCCGGCAGAAGATCGTTTTCAACGTGCAGCTTCACATATTGACGGCGCATGGTCCATTTTAACAGGTATTGCCGCCAACCGTTCTATCCGTACAGGTCAGCCGGTGAAGGTGGAAGAGTTGGTGCGCTTGAGTGAGGCAGCAACTTTAATGATCAAGGAGACCCCTCTGTATTTGCAGATCAACAGAGGGGTCTTCTTTTTATTATTTATCCGTAGTCAGTTTACGGGCACCCAGTTGTTGCACAGGGCGATGGTTATCGGGAAAGAGGGCAGCGAACTGACTGATTTGGTCCGCCGACATTTCAATAGGCTGCTCCAGCACGGTCCAGTTCACATGCTCTGTGCATGGCGGGGTGGTCAGGGATCCGTTGTAGCGGACCGAGTGCAGATCCTTCGGCAGAAGAGTAGCGAGATTCAGTTCTCCCTCCAGAGCTTCTTCCTGGGAAACATCTTTTGGCAGCTTGGACCAAATACGGCTGAAAGCTTTATTTTCCTTGCCGCCTTGAATGAGTACGCCTAAGACGGCGGTGCTGCCGTTGTCGCTCTGATGAACAAAATGAAGCTCCATATCGGCATTTTTACCATCTATTTGGTGTTCACTGGGATGATGAAAGTGAAACTGCTTTAAAGTGAACTTGGTACCGTCCAGTACTATATAATTGCTGGGGCTGGCTGCATTGATTTGAACGGTATGCCCATTATTCAGAATGGATACCTTCGTATTGGCATAGTGAACCTGTATCGGTTGCTGCGTTTGCGAAGCTTCCATACGAGTGTGTTCTATGTTGACAGGGGATTGCTCGTGGCCGTTACCACAAGCGGCAAAATCCTTTTCCAGCTCTCCCCAATGTTCGGGTCCCTCATCTCCCTCATAGGACCAGTGCGGAGTTTTCTGAACAACCGCATGTACATTGTTAGCTGCCGGAGTTGGGGTGCTGGTGGAACTAGAAGTCGCGGGCTGAGGATTGCATCCTGTTACCCACACGACTAAGAAAATCGCGAGCGTGCTGGATAAGCACCCTTTCCAGTTTTTTTTCATGGTTCTTTGTCCTTCTTCCAGATAGATTATGTGAAACTTCTTACATTGTAAATTATTGTACAAAGCTCCTACAAGGGTACAAGGACTTAGGAAGGAGATTTTTTCGATTAAATACCTTTGAGTGAAATATGTGTTTGTTATCTTTGGGCAAAAATTACTATAATAATGAAGTGTATATTACAAAAAATACTTCCATATAGCCAAAGGAGAGATCACATGAAAGCAGCAGTTGTTACAAAAGACAAGAGAGTAAGTATTGAAGAGAAACCTTTGCGCCCCCTGAAGCATGGAGAAGCATTAGTCCAAGTGGAATATTGCGGGGTTTGCCACACAGATTTACATGTGAAAAATGCAGATTTCGGTGATGTCACAGGCAGAGTTTTGGGGCACGAAGGCATTGGAAAAGTTATTGAATTAGGTGAAGGAGTAACCAGTCTTAAAATGGGTGATCGCGTTAGTATTGCCTGGATGTTCGAAAGCTGCGGTCACTGCGAATATTGCCTGACCGGGCGGGAAACGCTGTGCCGTGAAGTTAAAAATGCCGGATACACAGTAGACGGTGCAATGGCAGAACAATGTATTGTCACAGCTGACTACGCGGTCAAAGTACCTGATAATCTTGACCCTGCGGCTGCAAGCAGTGTAACTTGCGCAGGCGTTACAACCTATAAAGCAGTAAAAGTAAGTGATATCAGACCAGGGCAATGGATCGGTATCTTCGGCATTGGCGGCTTGGGTAACCTGGCTGTACAATACGCAAAAAATGTATTTAATGCTAAAGTTGTAGCCTTTGACATCAGTGATGAAAAACTTGGGCTGGCCAAAAAAATCGGTGCCGACTATGTCGTTAACAGTCTGAAAGAAGATCCGGTCGCCCGGGCCAAGGAGTTAACGGACGGCGCTGGTCTGGATGCAACTGTGGTTACTGCTGTTGCCAAAACACCTTTCAACCAGGCAATCGACGTTGTGAAGGCTGGCGCGCGCGTGGTAGCTGTAGGCCTTCCAACCGATAAGATGGATCTGGACATTCCGCGTCTGGTTCTGGACGGCATTCAAGTGATCGGCTCCTTGGTCGGCACTCGTGAAGACCTTAAAGAAGCGTTCCAATTCGCTGCAGAAGGTAAAGTCGTCCCTCTTGTACAAAAACGCCCGATTGAAGATATTAATCATATCTTCGAGGAGATGGAGAATGGCAAAATCCAAGGACGTATGGTCATTGATTTCACGAAATAAAATGATGTCAATCATAGCTCCGTAAATACAGATTGGAATGGAGCGTTCCAAGAGCGTAAGCACCTGCTGGTTTATTGTAGGTGCTTTTTTCTATGAACCACTCTTTTATACTTTACAGCTTGTTCAGAATGTTATCCTCCAATACAGCGGATTTATCCCCGTATTCTTTAATAATATGCTTCTCTCCCCAGGCACACAGAGCATCCAAAATGCTTGTCAGACTACACCCGTATTCGCTCAGCTCGTACTCCACTTTAGGAGGGACCTGATTGTAGCTGATTCGATTGACAATGCCGTCCTGTTCCAGCTCCCGAAGCTGCTGAGTCAGCATTTTTTGTGTAATGGAAGGCATCAGCCGCTTCAATTCACTTGTCCGCATTTTTCCATGTGTCAAATGACACAAAATCACGCACTTCCATTTTCCGCCGATCACTTCTAACGTTGCCTCAACTGAGATATTGTATTTTTTCTGTCCCAATGCCGATCCCTCCGTGTACTTCACTCGTGTTATACATAGGGTACTTTTTGGTACCTATATTACTAAAAAGTACGTACTGTTCATACTTGCTTGAGTAATTCATAATAACATCTGCTGGTCGAAGATTTCTATAGATAGGGGTGAAAAACATGTCGTCAGATCAAAAACGAAGTATTTGGCCGCTGCTGGCTTTAGCCATAAGCGCCTTTGCGATAGGAACAACCGAGTTCATCAGCGTGGGACTGCTTCCCCTGATCGCTGAGGACTTGCATATATCCGTAACCATGTCTGCGCTCACTGTAACGCTGTACGCATTGGGGGTGACGATTGGCGCGCCTGTCCTGACCTCACTAACATCAAGTGTTCCCCGGAAAACGCTGCTGCTGTGGATCATGATTGTATTTGTAATAGGCAACAGCCTTGCTGCCGTCTCCAGTGGAATTATCTTGCTGCTGGTTGCACGCGTCATCTCGGCATTTTCTCACGGGGTGTTCATGTCCATCGGCTCCACCATCGCAGCCGACCTTGTGCCGGATGATCGGCGGGCCAGTGCTATTTCTATCATGTTTTCCGGGCTGACCGTAGCCACGGTCACGGGTGTCCCTTTGGGTACCTATGTTGGGCAGCAATGGGGCTGGAGGGCGGCCTTCATGGCGATTGTAGTCGTGGGCATAGTGGCACTTGTCGCCAATCTGATTCTGCTGCCGTCTACTCTGCGCAAAGGGAACAAGACTCCTTTCCGTGAGCAGGTCAAACTGGTTACCAACGGTCGCCTGCTGCTCGCATTTATCATTACAGCCTTGGGGTATGGAGGCACGTTTGTCGTGTTTACTTATTTATCTCCATTACTTCACGACATAACCGGCTTTAAGCCCAATACCGTAACATTTATTCTTTTGCTGTATGGAATTGCGATTGCCATCGGGAATGTTATGGGTGGAAAAGCTGCAAACCGCAAGCCGCTTTCAGCTTTATTTTACATGTTCCTGATTCAGGCTGTTGTCCTGTTCCTTCTGCTGTTTACTGTACCTTTTAAAGCAGCAGGACTGATTACAATTTTTTTTATGGGTTTACTAGCATTTATGAACGTGCCTGGTCTACAGGTATATGTAGTCATGTTGGCCGAACGTTTTGCGCCCAAGGCTGTAGATGTTGCCTCCGCCGTCAATATTGCTGCCTTTAACGCAGGGATTGCGATGGGAGCATATGTAGGCGGACTTGTGACTGACTCGCTGGGTCTCATTCATACGACCTGGATCGGCGCCATTATGGTTTTCATGGCCGTTCTGCTCACAGGCTGGAGTCGGATACTTGAAAAAAGGGATACAACCGCCTTGACAGGCTAAAACTTTTTAAAAATAGAGAGGAAGATATAGAATGACTCAAAACTTGCAAAGCACAACAACCTTGCACAACGGAGTTCATATGCCTTGGTTTGGCATCGGAGTATTTAAAGTAGAGGAAGGCTCGGAGCTGGTCGACGCTATAAAGGCTGCTGTAAAGCATGGCTACCGCAGTATAGATACAGCTGCAATCTATGCGAATGAAAGAAGTGTAGGACAGGCCATTCAGGAATCCCTTCAGGAGAATAGCCTGTCGAGAGAAGAGTTGTTTGTCACATCCAAAGTGTGGAATGCCGATCTGGGCTATGAGGAGACACGGGCGGCCTATGAGGCAAGCCTGGATAAGCTGGGTTTGGATTATCTGGATCTTTATCTGATTCATTGGCCGGTCCAAGGGAAGTATAAGGAGGCCTGGAGAGCTTTGGAGTCCTTGTATAAGGAAGGACGGATCAAGGCGATCGGAGTCAGCAACTTCCAGATTCATCATTTGGAGGACCTTATGAAGGATTCCGAAATAAAGCCTATGGTCAACCAGGTGGAATTCCACCCACAATTAACACAAGCCGAGCTGCTGCAATTCTGTCAAAAAAACAACATTCAAATGGAAGCCTGGTCCCCGCTCATGCAAGGACAACTGCTTGATCATCCGGTGCTGCAAGACATAGCAGGCAAGTATGGCAAATCGGTGGCACAAGTGATTTTACGCTGGGATGTACAGCAGGGAGTTGTCACCATTCCCAAGTCTACCAAGGCACATCGGATTATTGAAAATGCCGACATCTTTGATTTTGAATTAACAAATGAGGATATGGATCGAATTCAGGCGTTAAATGCCAATCTTCGGGTAGGTCCTGATCCAGATAACTTCGACTTTTAAATTCAGTTTTGATAAGACGCCGTTTCTTTCTTCGTTGAAAGGAGCGGCGTTTTTGTCCATGATGAGCATGGAGCCACAGCATTCCAACCCCGCCATATGCTATGATAGGGTTATGGAAAAAGAGACGGTTTGGAAGCTTATGAAAATGAAAACACTCCGGAGGGCCTCATGAATAAGACAATTGCAGATATAGCCCACATGGCCGGTGTGGCCAAAAGCACGGTATCCCGTTATTTGAATGGCGGGTCTGTCAGTGTGGATACGAAGCGTAAAATTGAACAGGTAGTCAAGGCCACGGGTTATGTGCCCAATACCTTTGCCCAGAGCCTGAAGGCGAAGCGGACCAACATCATCGGAACCGTTGTGCCACGCCTGGATTCCTTTGCGACATCTCATACGCTGATGGGGATTGATGAGGAGCTGCGTTCCCGGCATTATCAGATGCTGATCTCCAATACGAGCCAGGATGTAAAGCGTGAAATAGAAGCGCTCTATGACCTGGGGCGACAAAAGATTTCCGGCATCATTTTGCTGGCTGCTCAAATTACGGACGACCATCTGACCGCGATTCGCGACATTCGTATTCCGGTTTTGCTGGTGGGCCAGCAGCACGAGCAGATTCATAGCCTGATCCATGATGACTACCATGCAGGATATGATATCGGTGCTTATGTTCTTTCGCAGGGACACCGTGAAATTGCCTATGTCGGTGTTACGGAAAAGGATGCTGCAGTTGGCGTACAGCGCAAAGAAGGTTTTAAGCAGGCTGTTCGGGATGCATTGCCTGAGGGGTCTCATACGGACGATGCGCTGCAGGCTGCCGGGTATGATATCAGATACTATGAAACCGGATTTAAAATGTCCGATGCACGGATTGCTGCTTCTGCTATTTTAGATCAGTTCAAGCCTTCGTTAATGGTGTGTGCGACGGATAATATTGCGCTTGGCGTGATCAATGCGGCTTACTCCAGAGGGATTGCCATCCCGTCGGATTTATCGGTGACCGGCTTTGGGGGGTACGATATTACGGCGGTCATTCACCCTGCGCTGACAACCGTTCAATATCCGTATATGGAGGCTGGACGTGTAGCGGCACAAAATATTATGCGGCTGGTAGAGCATAAACCGGTAGAGCTAGTGACGGTCATGAATTATTCTCTTATTGAAAGAGAAAGCGTTGACAAACGCTGAATAAGTGGATTATAATTTCTACGAAACCGGTTCCATGATACTCGGGTACAAATGGAATCGGTTGCAAATCCATGGATAAGTTATTTTTTTAATTGAAATGGAACCGGTTTCCTATATATATTTTTCATCATACTGGAACCGGTTCCTGTTACGCAAGTTTCTAATAAGAATGAGGTACATCTATGAAAATGACAAACGAACAGAAGTATCGGCTTATTGAACAGGCAGAACCAGGTGAGATAGCCAGCCTGGAGGAGAAAGTCAAGCAGTGCCATTGGAGGCAAACATTTCACATTCAGCCACCGACAGGCCTGCTCAATGACCCCAATGGCTTTTCCTATTACAAGGGTGAATACCATTTGTTCTATCAGTGGTTCCCTTTGGGAACCGATCATGGAATGAAATACTGGTATCACTTGAAGTCCAAAGATCTGGTTGCATGGGACAGTGCGGGAGTCGGTATTACACCAGGGGATACCTTTGATTCACACGGGGCTTACTCAGGCAGCGCGCTGGAGCATGATGGCAAGTTGTATATGATGTATACGGGAAATACACGGGATGAAAACTGGATCAGACATCCTTATCAATGCATGGCTGTTATGGATGAGAACGGTCTCATTACTAAATGGGAGCAGCCTGTCATTTCAAGTGTACCAGAAGGGTACACAGACCATTATCGTGATCCTAAGCTATGGAAGGATGGCGATAGCTTTTACTGTGTAATTGGTGCCCAGAGAACGAATTCAACAGGCTGCATCGTCCTTTATAGATCAACAGATCTTCACTCGTGGCAGTTTGAGGGAGAGCTCCGCACAGGGCTGGAGTCGTTTGGCTACATGTGGGAATGCCCGGATTATTTTGAACTGGATGGCTCGGGTGTACTGGTCTTTTCTCCTCAAGGCCTGGAGCCTTCCGGGGATGAGTACCACAATATTTATCAATCGGGGTACGTCATCGGCAAGCCGTTGAATATCGAGACAAGGGCATTGGAGCATGGGACGTTCCACGAGCTTGATAGAGGCTTTGACTTCTATGCGCCGCAAACGATGGTTGATCCGCAGGGACGGCGTATTATGGTGGCATGGATGGGAATGCCGGATATTGACTATCCGACAGACCCGAACGGATGGGCTCATTGCCTGACACTGCCGAGGGAGCTTATCCTTCATGAGGGTAAACTGTTGCAGAAGCCGATCCCCGAGCTGACTTCGCTGCGTAGAAAGCGTGAGGATCGGGTAGCAGATACACTATCGTCAGAGAAAAAGACCTATGAGGGCTTCACGGGCACGTCCTACGAGCTGATTTGTGAGGTTGACCTTTTGAGCGCCAAGACGTTTGGTATTGAATTCCGTGCGAGTGCGACTGAGAGAACGGTAATTAAATATGATGCCGTCAGCCGTAAGCTTGTACTGGACCGTTCGCAATCGGGTGAGCCTGTTGCGGCTTCGTATGGTGAGGTACGGCAGTGTGCATGGGATAAAGACCATATCAAGCTTCATTTGTTTGTAGATACGTCTTCGGTTGAGATTTTCGTCAATGATGGGGAAGAGGTGTTCACCAGTCGTATTTTTCCGCACCCAGAGAGTGACGAAATACACTTTTTTGCCGACAAGGGAGAGGCACTCTTCCAAGCGGTGAAATGGGATATTACAGAGTAGGCTAGTCATCAAGTGGATCGTTAATCAGCAATAACATAACGGAATAAACGAGAGGATGAACATCATGGCGGAAAACCGGGAAATTGCCAAAGAAGTGATTCAAGCGATTGGTGGGGAGGAAAATATTGCGTCCTTTGCTCACTGTGCGACACGTCTGCGGATTATGGTGCATGACAAGGATAAGATTGATCAGAAGAAGGTTGAGGAGATCGACAAGGTCAAGGGTGCTTACTTTAATTCAGGTCAATATCAGATTATTTTTGGTACGGGTACGGTCAATCGGATTTTTGAAGAGGTTGAAAAGCTTGGCATGTCTGGATCTTCCAAAGAAGAGGTGAAAAGTCAGGCGACAAAAGAAGGAAACGTCTTCCAACGCTCCATTCGTACCTTTGGCGACGTGTTTGTACCGATTATTCCTGTGCTGGTCGCTACAGGGCTGTTCATGGGACTGCGTGGCTTGCTCACACAGCCGCAAATTCTCGCTCTGCTGGGCATGACCCCACAGGACATTTCACCCAATTTTCTATTGTATACTCAGGTATTAACGGATACAGCCTTTGCTTTTCTGCCTGCGCTGGTCGCCTGGTCAGCCTTTAGAGTATTCGGCGGCAGCCCGGTGCTGGGGATCATTCTCGGTCTGATGCTGGTGAACCCAGCCCTGCCCAACGCTTATAGTGTTGCCGACGGCTCAGCTAAAGCCTTGACGATGTTCGGATTCATTCCTGTGGTAGGCTATCAGGGCTCGGTATTGCCGGCCTTCTTCGTGGGCTTGATCGGAGCCAAGCTGGAGCGGGCACTGCGCAAACGGGTGCCTGAAGCGCTGGATCTGATTCTTACACCATTTTTAACACTGTTGATCATGATTACACTCGGGCTGTTTGCCATCGGTCCGATTTTCCATTCTTTGGAACAATGGGTGCTGCACGGAACAACGTTTGTGCTTGATTTGCCTTTCGGTATTGCAGGGATCGTCATCGGCTTCTTGCATCAAATTATCGTCGTTACGGGTGTGCATCATATATTTAATTTTCTGGAAATTCAACTGCTCGAAAAGAATGGCGTGAACGCATTCAATGCGATCATTACCTGCGCCATGGCTGCCCAAGGTGCGGCTTGTCTGGCAGTTGGACTGAAAACGAAGAATGCCAAGCTCAAAGCGTTGGCACTTCCTTCCTCGCTGTCTGCTTTTCTGGGAATCACTGAGCCGGCTATTTTCGGTGTTAACCTGAGATATATGAAGCCTTTTATTATGGGACTAGTCGGTGGGGCTGTTGGCGGTTTCATCGCCTCTATCTTCCATTTGGCGGCAACAGGTATGGCCATTACGGTCATTCCGGGCACGTTACTCTACATGAACCATCAGCTTCCGCTTTACATTTTGGCGAACCTGGTTGCTATGGCTGTAGCGTTTGTCCTGACCTGGATGTTTGGCTACAACGATAAAATGCTGGAGGAAGTCAAAACAGCAGATTCCTCCAGCTAACACCAACTAGGTGCAGAAATAAGAACGCATACGCGTATGAATGAACTGTAACGGTCGCCCTACTTTGGAGCACTCTTCGGTCCTTGTTGTAAAAGGGCTGCTAGAGAAGGCTTCTCAGGTAGGGTGACCGTTTTTTATGATATATTTGCTCTGTTCCAGTGGTTATTGGGCTAGATGATCGAAGAGCGTTCATCCAGAAATTCGGACGGGCAGCAGCCTGTTAGCCGTTTGAAGATTCGATGAAAATAGGAAACATCACTATAACCGACATACTCTGAAATTTCACGAATCGTCAGCCGGGACTCAGTCAGCATGTAGATGGCCGTTTTAATGCGTTGTGTATGTACATGCTCGCTGATGGTTTGGCGTGTAACCTCACGAAGCAGTGTGGCAGCATAGTTGGGTGTTTTGCGGATGACGTCGCCAAGTTCCTCTTTCGTCACTTTTTCCCGATAATGATTTTGGATATACTGCTTCATATACTCCACAAGCCGTTCTTTATCGCTGGAAATGACGCCTTTATCCCATTCCTGATTGATATAAATCATCGCCTCGGTCAACAGGCAGTCAGCCATCAGCGCATAGTAGCTTGGGCGCTCAGTCCATTGGTAATACACCGACTTGACCCGTTCATGCAGCATATCGTAGCATCCGAGCTTGATCGACAGCGGCTTGTTCGTGTTCAGTATGGGAAGTACGTCATCCGTACATGTTTTGCGGCAGTGTATCACATACTTGGTATGAAAAAGCGTAGGAATACTTTTGCCATAGTAAGGCAGATGTCCGGGCAGAATCAGAGCCTCACCCTTGCCGAGAATAATCTTGCAATCGTTCACCCAATATACACATTTTCCAAAGGTGACCAAAATGAACATGTAGTCCACATTATCGTTATCTGGACCAGCCTTCTCGTACCAGTCCACACCATGGTCCTGTCGCACGTTCGTGATTGTAATCATGAAGTCACTCTCCATGTCTTAAAGATTCACTGTACTGTACTATAATACAGTCATCATACTATAGTTCATAGTCTTGTCGCACCGATATAGATAAAATAAAGTCATAAAAGTTTAAATAGATAGAGCAGCAAAGAGGAGTGGAATAGAACCATACTGGAATTACTACCAAAAAGTAAAGACATTCAGGAGGATGACATTTCTATGCTTAAAACGAAAATTATTTGTACTATGGGACCTGCCTGTGACTCCATTCAGTTATTAAAAGAAATGATTCAGGCCGGTATGACAGTAGCTCGCTTGAACATGGCTCACGGGGAGCTCGAAGATCACGTTAAACGTATTGAAAATGTGCGACAGGCTGCCAAGGAACTGGGAACCTTTATTCCTGTCATGATGGATATCAAGGGACCTGAAATTCGGATCGGCAAGCTGAAAGAAGCATCCTGTCTGCTGAAACCAGGCAGCCAGCTGATTCTGACAACAGAAGAGATTTTGGGGGATGAGCACCGTATTTCGGTGAATTACCCTGATATGCCAAAGGACATCAAACCAGGCGATCGTATTTTGATTGACGACGGTTTGGTTGATCTGACTGTAACTTCTGTTGAGGGTACTGAAATGATTTGTAATATTGTAAGCGGCGGTGTTTTGAAGCCGAGAAAAGGTGTGAATCTGCCAGGGATTCATACGACTCTTCCAGGCGTAACGGAGCGCGATGTGAAGCACATCCAATTTGGGGTGGAGCAGCGTATCGAGCTGATTGCGGCTTCTTTTGTGCGTAAGGGCGACGATATCCGTGAAATCCGTGAGATTTTGAAAGGACATCAAGCTGAGCATGTGCAAATTTATTCCAAGATTGAAAATGCCGAAGGCATGGAAAACCTGGATGATATTATCGAAGCTTCGGATGGTATTATGGTAGCCCGTGGCGATTTGGGTGTAGAAGTGCCGATTCAAGACGTGCCTGTGATGCAAAAAGAAATGATCGACAAGTGTAATCTGGTCGGCAAGCCGGTCATCGTAGCTACACACATGCTGGAATCCATGCAGGTTAACCCGCGTCCGACGAGAGCCGAAGTCAGTGACGTATTTAATGCGGTAATGCAAGGAGCCGATGTAGTGATGCTGTCGGGCGAATCTGCCGCAGGTAAATACCCTGTCGAGTCCGTTCGCACGATGGCTGCGGTAGCTGCCAGAGCGGAATCACAGTTTGATTACCAGGAGCAGTTCGATAAGCGTAGAGCACGCCAAAGCACGAACATCACCGAAGTGATCAGTCAGGGCGCGGTTAGCTCCTCTCTTGAGCTGGATGCCAAGGCGATCATTACCTCGACTGCCAGCGGATTCACGGCGCGAATGGTGTCCAAATATCGTCCGAAGGCTCCGATTATTGCGGTTACCCCGAACAGTACGGTATTCGCCAAAATTTGTCTGTTGTCCGGGGTATTCCCGGTCAAAGGGGATAAAGTAGCGACGACGGATGAAATGTTCGAATCCTCGATCCGCAATGCCCTGAACGCAGGGTATATCCAAAAAGGGGATACCATCGTACTGTCAGCGGGCGTTCCTGTTGCAGAGGTTGGTGCGACGAACCTGATCAGAGTACATCAAGTATAGGCTAAATAGATCACAAAAAGGCGCTGATTCCCCTTGGGTTCAGCGCCTTTTTTTATATCCTGTCGTGTCCCAGACTTCTTACAGCCCGAACACACTTTTAGCAACGACCTGTGTTAATTCTGCCTTATGAGCTTGGTATTGCTCAAGCGTAATGCTCTTATTGGCCAGTCGTTGATCGAGCTGCTCCGTTAGCTGAGCTACCTGCAAGTCAACGACAGCCTGAGCGTCCCGTTGATGGCTCGAGGCAATATCCGCCAAGGTTTGACCGTTATATAGTGCATCATACAGTTGCTCATCCGAGGATAAACCCAGGGTATCCAGCAGTTCGTCATCCTTGGATGCTTCACTATCCTGTACCTGCAGGGCTCTCTCCGGAGCCAATGCAGCAGCATTAGCCCGACTTCCCCATGTAGAGGACTGCCCAATCGACAACGCCAGCAACAGTGTGCAGATGACCATCATTCGTTTTCGATTCATAAGTGTAGATCTCCTTTTGTTCATTAAATTCTGACAGGGTGTGAATGGTATATGGATATCCAACGGGAATCATGTTTATGCCTGTAGACCATCCGGCTTATGTAGTTACCAGATCGGTTAAATACATCATACACGCCCAATCTTAGCGCCAGCTTAATACTCGTTTAAAATAAACTAAATGAGGACGTTATAAACAGGTAACGTCAAAAAAATTCACAGATGACGTATGAAGGGTGCACTTTACTCTTTGGATCCTGTTTTTTCCTTTGACCACATTTTTCGTATTCCATGTATACAGAGCAGTAGCACAGGCAAAAGAAGGCCTACAGATAAGACATAAGTTGTCCATATTTTCGCATCCCAGGATTGCTGGTAAGGTACATTTGGGTATATGATCACTGACATGACGACCAGGATCACCCCGAGAGGGGAAATCAGCGGACGATAGTCTTTCAAATTAAAGATTTGGGTAATGGCTATCATAATGGAGTATAGGTACAGGACTAGCCTGAAAAAGAGGGAAATAAACCACAGGGCGGCCATAACTGCTTCAATACGCTGAAGGAAGTTCCCAATATTGATTTTTTTGGCTAATAAATAGCTCGGGTAAATATTTCTTGCCGTAAATCCAGGGCCAAAAACCAGAATTGCCAATGTAACGAGCACAACCAGAATCAATCCGCCAATCAGGCTTCCTATTAGAAAGGCCTTGCGTGCTTGATCGGGGTGATCTACAAAAGGAAAAATCATTAATAAAACTACATGAGACAGAAATGCAATACTTATGAAGGATAAGACAGCAGGCCAGATGGGCCCCCATCCCATCTCCAGCATGGGTTGAGCGTTCTCCAGCTTAATATTAGATACTACCAAAACGACAAAAGCCGTATAAAGCAGGATGAATAAGGGAAACAACAGCTCGGCCGAACGGGCTAGCGTTTCAAGTCCAAGACGCACCCCCATCAATACAATGAGCGCAAAAAGGATATTGACCGCTTGAACCGGCGTTTCCGGTATCATTTGAGTCGTCAGAAAACTCCCCGAATCATACAACACCGCAGCAGGCCCACTCAGAAAAAATGTAATGACAAACAGAAGAGCAACGGACTTCCCTAACCACTTGCCGAGCAGAGTTTCCATGATTTCAATCAGGGTCATTTGTGGATACAGGATGGTAATTGTATTGTACAGCCATATCAAAAGCAGCCCCGCCCCTACACCGACGAATGACGCTATCCATGCATCCTGTTTGGCTGTGGCAGCCATAACGGAAGGAATGACGAGGATTGCACTGCCGATTGTAAATAAAATCGTTAAGATCAACAATTGACGTGGAGAAATTTTGACTGAATTAGGCATCATCTTCACCTACCTCACTTTTATTGGTCTGACACTGAATTCTTGGCCCACAGCTTTTTTAGATAACCACATGGTAGCCATGATCGCTTCAATACGCTGTAGAAAATGGCCAATACTGATTTTTTTGGCTAACGCGTAGCCTGGATATATGTTTCTTGCTGTTATGTCAGGGCCTAGCACCAACATTATCTCCGCAGAACGGGCCAGCACCTCCAATCCCAGACGAACAGCCATCATTATAATAAGCGCAAAAAGGAAAGCCCGGACCCAACCCCGACAAGCGTGGCAATCCATGCATCCTGTTTGGCTACAAGCGCCATGCCTGAAGGGATGATGAGAATTGTACTTCCTATTGTAAATAGAATTGTTAAGATCAACAGCTGACGTGCAGAGATTTTGATCTGTCCAGGCACCGCTTTCACCTCGTTTTATTTAATTAATCCAATATGGATTAAGAAATCGCTGAATGGTTTATATATGACTGTGATCCAGTCCAAAGGAGTGGGGACTGTCCAGACTAATATCTTGACGCTGCTGATCCCGATTCCAAGTAGAAGGAGGATGGAAAACAACCACAACTCTTTTTTTAACCCCTTTTTCCACATGTAGGGGACCTCTAACAAGCAGATCACAGCAGCAACCAGCAATATTCCCAGCACGCTTACCATACGAGACAGCATTACTCAGCACCTTCTTTTCCGTGATAGTAGTATAGGGGCAGATCCCCGCGCGGGAATCTACTCCTTAACATCATTCAGAAATGAGCTGCCAATTGTACCCAAGCGCCGAAGCTTGAAATCGACCTTGATATTTACGGGCAAATCTGCAAAATGCTCACTGCTCCAATTTTTTTTCAGTGTATTCCACGCCTTTGGGTCAGCACGGTGAATGGCTTCACCGAATCCGAAAATGTCAGCTTTGTACGATTTTTGAGCTTTTCTGATGGCTGATTTCATAGCCTCTTCTATCTTTTCTTCCTCTTTCTTCTCAATGTCATAAATCGTGCTCACATTGGTCAGATCCAGATGAGGACACTCGACTTCTCCCACGTTGGCTTCAACCCGCATTTTAATATTGATTTGGGGCTCTCCCCTGTATACTCTCCCTTCTACAGTAGTTTGGGTCCGAATAATCTCTGAGATAACCTTGCCGCCTTGAGGACAGGCTACAAAACCAACGGAGCTTTTTACTTTACCGGTAATAAAGTTGTAGCCTTTACTTTCATCTTCGTTTAACCAGCCAATTAATTTGTCTTTTTTGAACACAGCCAGTCCTGAATACTCTAATCGGGTGTGGGGGGCGATCTTTTCGACATTGTCTTTTCTCTCCCCCGCTTCTTTATTGCCAATGATCCGAAGTCCTGTCATGACAGGCTCTGTTCCTTCACTGGTAAGAGCCGCAATCAATTCATCCAAGGTTACGGTCATACTGGGTGACCAGTTTTTTTCAGATATATCCAAGGAGGAGAACAAGTCATTCGCCGGGATCGGGTCCAAAGGCGTCAAGATTTTCAGTATATCCTCTGCACTTGCGTCCTTTGACAATACTAAGTAGAAGTCGGTGCGGAAATGATGATCTCTTGACAGAAGATCAAGAGCTTTTGCCATTCCGTCCGTGGCCATAGATTCCCCAATCACACATATGCGAAGGTGGGAAAAATAGATTTTCCGTGGACTTATTTTCGTCATTTTTCGAACGGCCTCAAATATGGTCTCGGCTTTGGCTGTATATAACGTGGTAGGAGCCCGGCCATCTCCTCCACTTTTAGCTGACACCTGACCTGGATCTACGACTTGGACGGAAACCTGAAATTGATCGCCCTGCTTATCAATTCCCATGCCGACGGCGATGGCAAGCTCATTCAATTCCGTGCGATTCCAACAACCAGTGAGAAGCGAGGTCATTGTAAAAATCAGGAGCAGACAGGCGGCCTTCCGTTTCACGATTTTCGACTCCTTTCTATTTGTGCCACCTCTCTATTTCATTCCCGTGATTTTCGGGGCGGGGTACTGTTTCGGCGTTTCACGTTCTTCTGGTTGATTAACCTGGGACGGGAAATCATCATCCAGTGAGGGAGCCGAAATAAGGTATCCTTGGTGTCTGACGGAATTAGAGGCGCAAGAGGGGTCATATATGGAACGCCAAACGAACGAAGGCTGCACATATGCAAAATAAGGGCAATGCATCCGACGATAATTCCGAACAATCCGAATGAGGCGGCAAGCCCCATCAGAGGAAATCGCAGCATACGAAAGGCAATGGACATATTATAGGCAGGGAGAACGAAGCTGGAAATCGCCGTAATGGCTACGACAATGACCATCGCCGCTGATATAATCCCGGCTTGGACAGCTGCTTGTCCGATGACAAGTGTCCCTACGATGGAGACGGCCGCTCCGATATACTTGGGCATGCGGACACCGGCTTCCCGCAATATTTCAAAGGTCAGTTCCATCATGAGCGCTTCAATAAAGGCAGGGAACGGAACGGATTCCCGTTGTGCAGCCAGCCCGATCAGCAATGGAGTTGGTAGCATTTCCTGATGAAACGTAGTGATAGCCACATATAAGGATGGGCCCAGCAGGGAAATAAAGACTCCAATGTAGCGAAGAAACCTTATGAAGGTGCTGATGTCCGCACGTTGATAATAGTCCTCAGCGGCCTGCAGGAAGGAAACAAACAGTGCAGGTACGATAAGCACATAGGGGGTTCCATCCACCAGAATGGCAATTTTCCCTTCCAAAAGCCCGGCGGCGATGACGTCCGGGCGTTCGGAGTTGTACACGGTCGGAAAAGGGGTGAAGGTTTCATCCTGAATCAACTCCTCGATATACCCGCTTTCGAGAATGCCGTCAACATCAATACGATTCAGGCGCTCGTGCACCTCTGTGACCAGCTTATCGTTCGCGATCCCCTTGATGTACATGACTGCCACATCGGTCTTGGTTACGCGGCCGATTTGTTTGGTTTCCAGCCACAAGTTCGGGTCTTTTATTTTTCGCCGGACCAAGGCCGTATTTGTGCGGAGTGTCTCTGAAAATCCCTCCCGCGGCCCGCGAACGACGTTTTCAGAAGCAGGCTCTGTAACCCCTCGATCCTTCCATCCCCGCGCGCTGGCTACGATTCCCTGTGTCTGACCATCAATTAAAATGACTGCATCTCCGGATAATAGCGCGTTATATAGGTTTTCAAAATCGGTGATATCATGGATATCTCCGATAGTCAGTGCGTAATCCTTTAAAATCTGCAGCACATTGGAGGACAGTTGAATTTTGTCGTTCACGTCCACAGGCAGGCTGCTATCCAACATCATCGACTCCATGATGAAATCGGAGACTATATTTTTATCCGCCAACCCGTCGGTATAGAGCATCGCGATAATTTGGTCTCCGTCCTTGCCGATGCGAACTTCTCTGATAATGATATCGGTGCTGTTACCCACGGTTTGTCTGATCTGCTGAAGGTTTTGTCCAAGATTTGCACTGATCGGTTCCCTTGAATGTGCAGGCTGATTTTCTGCGTTCTGAACAGGCAATTTATTGAACTTTTTATGGGTGCTTCTCTTCCGAAAACGCATGAATGTTCTCCCTCTCCTTGAGGATACTTTTTAATCCAGTATGGACGTAGGAGGCTCCTGATAAACTTATTGCTGGAATTTTGAGGGGGAGGAAGGGAAGGAGGGAATATGAAAAAACCTCCTTCACAGGAGTGAAAGAGGTTTACGCATCTACAACCATTACAATTTAGGATTTTTCCCATGTTGGTTGTCGTTAGGCTGACTGTCTTGGCAAGTGAATACAATCAGGATAATCGTACCCACAACCGGAATTAAGGCAATTAAAATCCACCATCCGCTTCTGCCTGTGTCGTGCAGTCTACGGGCCGTAACGGCCAGAGATGGCAACAGGACAGCCAAAGAATAAATGTAAGTCAATATCGGTGTTAGGCCAAAGAGACCGTCGATTAAACCGATTATAAAACTTGCGATTACGTTGAACAGAACAAACATCCAGTATTCTGTACGTCTTGCTCTACCTTGGAATCCCACATAGTTTTGTAATCCTTTTAAATACCATTGCATATATTTTCACCTCCTCAAAAATTTAAAGATTTTCTATAAAGATTTTCAAAATTGTTCTTTTAGATATATCGACAGGAAAGATATAGAATTTTACTTGTAAAATTATAACTATAAAAATTTACATATCACAATACATTTATTAACATTAATAATTAAATAAATAATTTGTAAAAATATAAAATTGCATATTGAATTTCCTATATCCATTACATAATATAAAGGTACGGTTAACCACAAGGTTTGGATGGGCCCTCTTAACAGAAGAGCTTTATTTTTTTGATAAATTTGAAAGCGCTTTTATTAATATTGGAGGTGATTATCAACAATGAATTAAAAGACCGTTTTACTTCATAGCGCCTTAGTTTATCAGGTATGTTCAAAAACGAGAGAGATTAGTTAATGAAAAAGTTACTTTTTTGCAGGGTAACAGCCGCTTCGCTGGCGGGTGCGCTGTTGTTGCCTGCCTCTTTTGCAGGTGCGACCAAACGCTTAATCCAGATACAGCTGGACTTCAAGCTGCGGGGCAGATTACCCTTCAAGATCAAAGCCAGGAGAACATTACAATTCAAAGCAAAAAGCCCGTTTCTTTCAAGGAAACCTCCGTACATGATCCATCTATTCTGAAAGTGAAAGATACATTTTACATCTTTGGCTCCCATCTTGCAGCTGCCAAGTCCAAGGACCTCATGAATTGGGATACGATCGCCACAGGAGTAGTAAATGGTAATGCACTGGTTCCTAATGTCAAAGAGGAATTAAAAGAAGCGCTGGATTGGGCGCAGACAGACACGCTGTGGGCGGCGGATGTTATTCAACTGGCCGATGGCAAGTTTTATATGTACTATAACGCCTGCAAGGGCGACTCCCCGCGTTCAGCAATGGGTTTAGCAAGACGAAAAAGCATTTTCTGATTTTCCACTCCCGTTTCCCGGGCAGGGGCGAGCAGTTTGAGGTGCGGGTGCATGAAATGTTTATGAACGCTGACGGTTGGCCTGTAGTTGCTCCTTACCGTTATTCGGGTGATGAAGACTCACTGAAAAAGTTGTCGGAAAAGGATGTCCTCGGCCAATACTCGTATGTAGATCACGGGAAAGAAATTTCGGCCAATATTAAGCAAGCTGTGACCGTTAGCCTGGACAGTGGTGGCAAGCTGTCTGGAGGAGCGACTGGTACATGGAAGCTTGGCACAGGTAACCAGCTGGAGATTACAGCGGATGGTACGAAGTATAAGGGGGTGTTCCTGCGACATGTTGATCCAGACACGGGCCAAAAGACGCTTGCTTTCACTGCACTATCCTCCAAGGGAGTTGCGGTGTGGGGTACATCAAAGTCTGAACTGAAGGCCAGCAAGATCGTGGCTGCTGTGCAAAAGGATCTGAGTCTGGGCGATTTGGGCAATGTTTTATATAATCTGACGCTGCCTACTCAAGCTGCCCAAGGTACTACCATTTCATGGGAGTCCTCACGTCCTGAAAATATTTCCGTGACAGGTGAAGTGTACCGCCCAGCGGCGGGCTCTCAGCCTGCGACGGTCACATTGACGGCGACCATCAGGAAAGACAAAGCAACGGCCAGGAAAAGCTTTATAGCCACTGTACCTGAGCAGGCTCAAGGTCCGCAGCTCGCGCGCTATTCATGGACTGAGGATCAAGGGACAACTGTCATAGACAGCACATATAACCATTTCGACGGCAATGCCTATGGTGGTGCTGCATGGGACAAGGATGGAAAGCTTGGCGGTGCCCTTGTGCTGAACGGGAAGGATGGCTACGTGCAGCTACCGGCCACGGTCACAGATGCAGACGATTTTACCTTTTCCGCTTGGGTGAACTGGAAGGGCGGTGGAGCCTAGCAACGGATTCTCGACTTTGGGAATGGTCAGTCTCGTCATATGTTTCTGACTCCTTCCCAAGGAAGCGGCGTGCTCCAGTTTACGATTCATGAGGGTGCGGATCAAAGCCTGCTTGCCAAGTCAGCATTGCCTGTAAACCAGTGGACGCACGTAGCGGTTACACTGGAGGGAAATACCGGGAAGCTGTATGTAAACGGTGAGGAAGTGGCTGTTAACGACAGGATTACCTTTAATCCAAAAGAGCTGCTGACGAGCGAAGTTTATCTCGGCAAAAGCCGCTTTGCCGCTGATGCTTACTTTAACGGCAGTCTGGATGAGGTTCAAATATATAACAAAGCGCTGACAGCAGAAGAAATTAGAGCATTGTCTGAGCTGTGATTCCTGATGAAGTAATATGAGCCAAACAAGCGAAGGAGACGGGCATTTTTTTAAAAAAGTTCGTCTTCTGCGAAATGTTTTGTGTATTTATTTTTAGTTCACTGGTATAATTAAAGGCAACAGTGGATATAATGTTTTAGGTAGGCGTTGATGACTGATTTCGTCAACTGAAAAGATAGCTTGAAATTAATAAAGGACAAGGGCACTCTGCATAATTTAATTTCACCAGTGCTTGCGTTTTCAATACACTTATGGTAATATGAGTATATTGAAATTGTGACCTGAGATTCACATATTGTAGAGGGTTATTGTTTTAGGTTGAAATAACCTTGTGCAATATGTGAATTTTTATTTGTAAAAAATAAAGGTCATATAAATATATTTTGGAGGTAATACCATGCAAACAGGTACAGTTAAATGGTTTAACGCAGAAAAAGGTTTCGGTTTCATCGAAGTTGAAGGTGGAAGCGATGTATTCGTACACTTCTCCGCAATCCAAGGCGAAGGTTTCAAATCTTTGGACGAAGGCCAACGCGTAGAATTCAACGTAGTTGAAGGAAACCGTGGACCACAAGCTGAGAACGTTGTAAAACTGTAATTTAAAATTACAGCCTACTTCAGATGCCCCGAACATAGCGTTTGGGGCATTTGTTTTTATCTGTTTACAAGGGCCGTTTTTGAACTGATTACATCTTTTCGCTTTATAAATCATGAAGAAAGAGGGATGTTTATGTACAATTCACGGAAAAAGCCAATGGATGAGATTCCTGAGGAAATTACAGCTGTCTGGAATTGCGCCAGCGATACGTGCAACGGATGGATGCGGGATAACTTCGCTTTTTCTGTCGAGCCGACATGCCCCATTTGCGGTTCTGCCATGGTGAAGGGCGAGAAAAAGCTGGCTGTATTAAATAATACGAGCTTTAATCATACGAAACAATCCTAAGCGGATATATGTTTGTAGTAAAAGATGCCCCATAGCCACTAACGGCGCTGAGGCGTCTTTTTTACTTTATGAAGAATACTCCGGCTGGCGTTGCCTTTACATATGAATGATCAGGTTTTTCAATTATGACCTGGATAAATTGGAGATAGTATGTTCAGCAAGGTGGAATTAAATTCAGGTCGTCCTTCGTAAAATACGCCGTGCCCGCTTCGTTCGAAAGGGATCAGCTTTGATCCGGGGATTCCTTTTTGAGTTTGTATTGCCAGAGGGAAAGGGCAGACTCGATCCAGCTTACCGTGTAAAATCCATGTAGGTACGTGTATACACGGTAAATCAGGACGCAAATCGGAATCACGCAGTGAATATAAAGTGCAGGCCATGCTATGCACAGAGGCAGCAAAGCCCTGATCACGTAGCCAGTCCCGAAAGCTTTGGCTGACGGGATTGGCAAACAACAGTTCGCCAAATGAGGTTACCAGTTGCGGACGATCTGTATAGGCTTGTTTGATGAGTTTATCTACCTCTGTGACAGGAGTGCCATAAGGAAAGTCGCTGGTTGGGGTGAACCGTGGCGTGGCTGCTCCGATCAAAATCAACTGATTGACACCATACCCCCGGTGTCTGCTCATATAGCGTGTAACAACAGCGCCTCCCATGGAAAAACCAATCAGCCGAATATGCCCCAGCTGAAGCGTCTGGATTACGGCCAGCAGATCATCAGCCAGTCGATCATAGTCGTAGCCGTGCCATGGTCGATCCGATTTGCCGAACCCTCTAAGATCTACCTGAATACAGCGGTATCCATAGGCAGGCAAAAGGGCAGCCTGATATTCGTACATTCGATGATCCAGCGGCCAGCCGTGTACCATGAGCACAGGGACGCCCTCTCCTATATCCTCAACATATAGCTTGACGCCACGCTCCACCTCAATATAATATCCCAATCTGTTCACCCCTTTAGAAATCACGAAATTTCGCTCTCTCTCACATATATGTAGTTAGAACTCAGACCATTCGAAAAAGGGATAAGACAGTCGCTAGATGAACATATAATTTGTTAAAAAATGTATGTCATCCTGCATAGGGATAAGATATAATGATGGGATGAGACAGCAACGGGAGAGTGGAACGATGACACCATCAAAAACTTTAAAATGGATTACAGGCGGGCTGGAGCTGTTTCTGGCCATTCCTGTTTTAGGCGGGCTGATCGTCGTAAATTCCGCTTATACCGTATTGTTCTTTATGTTGATTTTCCATATCGTTACATTAGTGCTTTCGGTGACTAACAGGGAGCCCTTTTATGGATCGATCTTGGGGATTGTTACCTCGGTTGTTGGGTGGATTCCGATTGTGGGCTGGCTGATGCATTTGCTTTCAGGCATCTTTTTGATGATTACCGCAGCTCAGCCGCCGCGTGATCAGTATCATCGTCGTAATTATTATGATCATTATCGCTACTAGGTTCAATATGTGATCCAAATAAAAAGATCCTGAAGAGCAGGATCTTTTTTATTTGGGAAATTTTTTTATTTAGGAAATCTACCCATGATAACGGTGTTGTAGTACCTGCTATCCGAAAGAAGTTTATCGTTTTTTAATATACCTTCAACTTCAAATCCATGCTTTTTATAGAGTTCAATGGCTTTGTTATTTGTTTCCAAAACCTGTAGGGTCATTTTCTTGATATGATTGGAGTCAGCCCAGGAAATGGACGTTCTTAAAAGGTTGGTTCCTATTCCATAGTCCCAGTAATCTTTTAATATGCAGACGCCAAATTCTACTTTATGAGCAAATCTTCTGAGAGCATAACCTTCACACCTGGAAAAACCAACAATTTTATCATGAACTACTGCAACTAAAAACAGGTTTCTGCTACTTTGTGTATCCGTTTCAATGAGCTGCTCAAAGCCCGGCGTATCTATGTACGCCTCTCCTTTTTCCCGGTCTAAATTTTCCGTCTCTCCATCAATCAGCAATCGAATTTTGGACAGATTCCTCGCATCCTTATTCGTGGCAGATCTGATCGTATACGTCATGCCTTTCACATTAAATTCCTGTGGACTTATTTTCATTAGGTGCTCCTTGTGGTTGAAACCGGATTCTGGACATACTCCAATCGCTATCCCTTGATCATACTAGTCTATCACATCTGGTCTGATGTACACGAACCCAAAGCCTGTCCCTTGTTGCTGTATGGCAGCAGAGGACAGGCTTTGGGTGTTTCCCGATCCGTACAGGGAAGCCGGATAGAGATTTATTTACATGGAGTGGCAATGTCTAGTTAACAAATGATTCTAATGAATAAGGCTTATCGAGCTACAGCTTTTTGGAAGACGGGAGCATTATCTGCTTGAGCGTGTCTGGCTTCAGCTTTCACTGGAGCCTTGGTTGCTTGGGCTTGTTTGGTTTCGGCTTCCACTGGAACTTTATCTACTTCAGCTTTAGAATGCAACTTCTTTAGCATGATCCTTGGCTGCAACTTCTTTAGCATGATCTTTGAATGCAACTTCTTTAGCATGATCCTTGGCTGCAACTTCTTTAGCATGATCTTTGAATGCAACTTCTTTAGCATGATCTTTGAATGCAACTTCTTTAGCACGATCCTTGAATGCATCTTCTTTAGCGCGATCCTTGAATGCATCTTCTTTAGCATGATCCTTGAATTCATCCGATTTAGCATGATCCTTGAATTCATCCGCTTTATCCCATTCTACCGGTGACTTGGACGGTTTAACGCCGTTCACTATATCTGTTACCCTTTGTTCCAGATTAGAGACACGGTGGTTATATTTGGCGTCTGTAATCTTGCCGTTTTGTTTTTCCTCAGACAGTTTTGCTTTTATATCAGAAACCATCACATCAATAACAGAATTCACGCTCACGCCTTGTGCTTCAGCAATTGCTGCGAGTGTTTTACCTGATTTCAACTGTGCCTTCAACTCGCTAGAGGATAATTTCAATACTTTCAGAAGAGCTTTGTGCTCAGCAAAATTTCCCTCTCTGATGACATGCCCGTTAGCGTCGTAATGGTTGTGTGCAATTGGAGCCTTCTCAGGTGTAAATGAAGCAGCATTGGCTGCGCCAGTGGAGTACAGTGCTCCACCTCCTAAAAATGCCAATGCCATCGTTCCTGCCAAAATCGCTTTCTTAGTGTTCTTCATCTCATTTTCCACCTTTCGGTTATGGTTTGTTTGGTACGAAAACATCATAAGATATCAACATGAATACTATCTTAGCGTAAGCTGAGCATTTGCTGAATGAAATTTGGATGATATGACTAGAAGTTTAAAATATACTTGTATTATGTGTATTAAGTGATATAATACACTACAGGCATGAGAGATTCAGCCGATTTAGGGGGAAACACCCATGGAAGAGCAACGGGTTGGCTCGTTTCGGTTTTTAATTGACTTTAGCCAGCCATTATATGAACAAGTATTGAATCAGGTACGAAGCTCCATCGCCAAAGGGGAGATTGAAATGGGGAGCAAAATGCCGTCTGTTCGTGATCTGGCACAGGAATTGCGCATGAATCCGAATACTGTGATGCGGGCATATCAGGAGTTGGAGCGGGACGGACTGACAGAGAAGCGGCGCGGCCTGGGCACCTATGTCACATCGTCCAGTGAGCGGATTAACAGCTTCCGGGAGCAGCTGGCTAGGACGTATATCGATCAGTTCCTCGGGCAGATGAGCAGTCTGGGACTATCCTGGGAGGATGTACAGCAGTATATAAGCAGCAAGCAGAGCGGGAATGATGAGAAAGGAGGCGGCGAAAGGGCATGACGGAATCTATTGTGGTTGCCAGTCATCTAACGAAGCAATATGACAGTAAAAAAGCGCTGGATCAATTGGATGTCGTCATTCCGTCGGGACGTATCGTAGGAGTGCTTGGGCCCAATGGCTGCGGGAAGTCAAGCTTCTTTCGGGCGATAACAGGATTGATTCAGCCGGACGGGGGCGAGCTTCACGTATTGGGGCAAAAGCCTGGCTGGGAAACCAACCGTGGCATATCCTATCTTCCTGACCGGGCCCGTTGGTATCCCAATCATACAGTTCAGCAGACGCTGGAGTGGGGGGAGACCTTTTTGCCTGGCTTCAATATAAAGGATGCGCATAAGCTTGCTGCTCATATGGATGTCGAGCTGGAGCTAAAAATGACTGGGCTGAGTCGCGGACAGGAGGCACGTGTGCTGCTGATTTTGTGTCTGGCGCGTGAGGTTCCGCTTATGATCCTGGATGAACCGTTTGCGGGAATTGACGTCCTTTCCAGAGAGGCGATTGTAGCCGGAATTATTGATTATTTGGAGGATCGGCAGCAGTCGATACTCATTAGCACGCATGATATTCAGGAAGTGGAAGGCTTATTTGATTACACGGTCATGATGGACCGCGGGCGGGTAATATGGTCTGGTGATTCGGATGATTTGCGTGCAGAGCATGGCTCGCTGAATCAGGTGTTCCGCAATTTGTACAAAAAGGAGTGGAAGGCGTGAATTCATCCGGGCTGTTCAAAGATTTGGTACGCCATGAATTTCGAAATAAAGGAAGCTGGAGAAAGCAGAGCCGCAATCGCCTGCCCAGATCGTGGAGACTTGTGTATTTCTCACTATTTTTACTTGCGGCGTTCGCTATTTCCTTATACTTCGCGCTTCACAACCAACTCGAATTGACAAGGCTGTGGTATGTCACCCTGGGCTTGCCATACATGATCATTTTCATGGGTGTGGGAAGTCTGAGAAGAGAATGGGAAAATGACACCTACGGGTGGTGGCTGACCCTTCCCTATCCGCGCATGTGGCTGATCAGCGCCAAATGGATTGCCGCTATTTTACAAACCATTGTCGTGATATTGTTCCTGTTTGTGGCGGGTTCTTTGTTCGCGCTGTTCATCTCATCAACCATAGAGCCTTATACGTTTGCGGATGCAGCGTCCTTTATCATAGCCGGATTGAACTGGTTTGTGATGATTATCGTTTTCACACCGTTTGTTATTGCGCTGGGTCTACTGACGGCCAGTACCAAATACAGTACTTTGCGGCCGATTAACCCGATACTGTGGATTCTTTTGATGGGTGGCGGGAGTGTCTTTTATTGGTCAAACGATCAATGGATTCAATGGATTCATGGGCAGTTTGATCATGTTAAGACAGGACAATGGTTTCCTTTTACCTGGCATTTCCCGGTTGCGGTGTTGATCAGTTGGGTTGCTGCATATGTATTAATTCGCTTGAACGCATATTTGTTGGAGAAAAAACTGTCGATTTAGCATAGACAAATTACTATATATTAGAAAGGAATTTCACCATGACGACGATATTCATATATGTATTGATGGCTGTTTTGGTGGGGCTGATGATCTGGCTCAGAACCAAAAGAAGAGGGGGGCCGGTAAAAGGAAACGGAGTCCGCCTTTTGCTTCCCTTGTTTATCGCATGCCCGGTTATGATGGTATCTGTATATCAATTACTGCATATTCCCGGTCAGACGCATGCGCTTCCCGCCTTTTGGGAGCTGCTGGTCGCCGGGCTGCTAGGGGCTTTGTTTGGTTATGTCATTTTGCTGCATACGGCGTATGAAAGACGGGATGACGGTCTTATTTATCCCAAGCCGAATCAATATTTTAAATACATTATTATCGCCATTATTTTGATTCGCGTCGTTTTGACCCAGTACCTCAGCAGTTTGGGTACGAGCGAAATTAGCCTGCTGGCGATTACGATGGCGCTGGTATATATCTCAATCTGGCGGATTGGGAGCTTCATCAAGTTTCGGAGAACGTTATCGGTATAACGGTATAACGGTATAACGGTATAACGCAATAACGATATAACTATGTAAAGAAGCGGGATTCCTGTTCACAAGCATACCTTTGCTTGGCGATCGGACCCGCTTTTGCACAGCTTCATCATAAATTCATTTGTCAGCAAGTTATCATACATTGTTATTGCTCCCCATATCCTTTATTCTAAGGTTGTGGCTTGCTGTTTAACGACCACACGTATAAAAGTTTGAAGGGAGGGATATTAAGGTTTCAAAAGATTTAAACGGGGTTTAAAGATAAGGTAGGCGGGAAGAGTTGCTTTTTGTGACTAGCTGTAACTATAATAGTTACATAAAATTACTTTTTCAATGTTTTATTTTACAAGATGAGAGGGGCTTACATTCATGAAAAAACATACAGTTACTGCCGCGCTCGCTGGGCTGCTCGTGCTATCTTCTGCTGTACCTGCCTTGGCAGCCGAGGTAAAACCGGCTACAGGTATCCAGGTTTGGGTAGATGGCAAAAAAGAGGCTTATAAAATTGCGCCTATCGTGAGAAATCAGCAGGTTTTGATTCCTTTGAGACAATTGGCTACCAGTTTGGGCATTCCGCTGGATTCCAAGCATATTACGTTTAATACTGCGCGTCAAAGTACGACCATTCGTTATGACCAGGCGACGGTTGTGCTGGTGTCAGGCAGTCCGGAAGCGCAAATCAACGGAATTAAGGTACCACTGTCAACCTCGACTATATTGACTAAACAAGGGATAACTTATGTTCCGGTGGATGTCGTCAAAGAAGCGTGGGGCAAGCAAGTGACTTGGGACCCGGCCAGCCAAACGGTGCAAATCGGGGTGAGCAATAAGGATAAGGTCGTTGAAATCCTGAAAAGCTTTGAAACCGGAGATACGAAAGCGGCCGAGACCTGGATCAGCAAGGATCAGTACATTCAACACAATCTGAGCGTTCCCAACGGGAGAGATGGCTTGCTGCAATTGATTAGCCAACTCAAGGGGGCTAATGCACAGGTTGAAATCCAAAGGGTCCTTCAGGATGGCAACTACGTAGCGGTTCACTATAAAGAGTCCATTGCAGGAAAATCAAGCATCGTCTTTGATATTTTCCGTTTCGACAGCAATGGCAAAATCGTTGAGCATTGGGACAATATTCAGGACTCCGCCCCAGCTAATCCAAGCGGACATACCATGATTGACGGAACAACACAAATTACAGATCGCAATCAAACCGAGACAAACAAAACGTTAATCCGCAAATTTGTGGATGATGTGCTGGTTGGCAAAAATCGTGCTGCATTGGAAAGCTATTATAATGGTGATCAATACATTCAGCATAACCCTCTTTTTGGTGACGGAGTATCCAATCTGAAGCAAGCATTCTCCGCAGTGGGAAGCCAGGGAGCTTCCTTTGGATATGATCAGGTTCATATGGTCATTGGAGAAGGCAACTTCGTGCTGGTTGTGAGTGAAATCAAACCGCCAAACGGAAGCTCGGCTGGTGTCTACGATCTATTCCGTGTAGAGAATGGCAAAGTCGCAGAGCATTGGGATGTAGTTCAGGATGTTCCAGCTAAAGCAGAGTGGAAAAATACGAACGGAAAGTTTTAAACATACGCTTGTAGTAGAGCGTGCAAGAGCATAACCCAAAGAACTTCCCACCCGCATTCTGGGGCTGTGGAAGTTCTTTTCATTACATATTTTGCTGACCTTGGGGGATACATACTGCACCTGCGGATTCTCTTTGGACAAGCGTAACATACAAACGTTCATGGTCCACTTCTTCCCCTGCAATGATTTTGAGAACCTGCTCGGCAGCTACAGCGCCCCATTTGCGCTTGGAGTAATCAATAGTAGTCAGGCGGGGCTGAATATATTGTGTCAGCTCAATATTATCAAAGCCGACGATATGAATATCCTTGCCGATCGTCAGCTCTGACTGAGCCATTCGATTGTAAAAGCCTACGGCCATTTCATCATTGAGGCAAAAGACGGCTACAGGTCCCGAATCCGGACTGACATGCTGCTGCAAAATCATCTCGGCCGCCTGCTCGCCGCCCGATTTCTCAAAATTGCCACGGATCTCGATCAATTCGGCGATGCCACTCCGTTCAATGGTTTGCTTGACCGCCTGCATCCGTTGCCATGAATCGTAAGAACCGTCTGGTCCAGTGACAACATACAGCTTGCGGTGTCCCAATTCCAATAGATGCTCTACCGCGAGTGCGGCACCCGCTTTGTTATCCAGCAGCACCTGATTAATGTTAGGGTGACTCAGTTCACGGTCCAGTACGACAATTTTATGTCCTCGCTCGGCGTAGCTTAGCAGTTCCTCACTATCAAACGTCTGATCCAGCACGATGGCGCCGTCGATCATGCGCTCCGGCAGCATACGGTGTGATTGCTTGCCGCTGCATACGATGAGGTCATATTCTTTACGGTTCAAAATTTCCTTGATGCCGTACAGTAAATCTCCATAAACGTCTCCACGAAAATCAGTCAGGAAAACGCCAATAATTTTGGTTTGCCTTTTCTTGAGATTACGTGCGGCGGCATTTGGCACATAGTTAAGCTCTTTGGCAATCGCCAAGATGCGTGCGCAAGTCTCTTCCGTTACCTTATCGCTGCCGTTCAAAGCATATGAAACAGTGGATATGGAAACGCCCGCCTGTTTGGCGATGTCTTTAATGCTGACCACATCGTCCCCTCCTGTTCGTTTGTCTCTATTTTTTCGTTATTAACCACAAATCTATTTGAAAAATCGTAGCCCTACAGGTAAGCAGCAAAGGGCGATCCCGCAAGATCGCCATCACTTTGTTGCCTATGCCTGATTTATAAAACAATCTCCAGACGATGTACACCATCATGATCTGTCAGCGCCTGCTCGAAGGTGTCACGCTTGATGCGCATGCCACCGGAGCGGTAGCGATTACCGTCGGCGGGCTCACTCTCCAGTGGCCTTCCGTTCAATACTGCACGTCCTTGCTCACCGCTATGATGCTCTTGCAGCAGGCGGTAAACAAAGGTGATCGGTTTCCCGGCAAAGGAAAATTCAAATTCCAATCCGTCAAGATCGTCCGGCAGTACAGGGTCCAAAATCAGGTCCTCACCCGACTGGCGAATACCCAGAACATTCGAAATGAGCTGATTCATGTAGATTCCCGGGCCGCTGGAGTAAATTCTCCAGCCGCCTTTGACAGGTACGGCTCCTGCACGCAGTTCATCAAACCGTTCCTGTGCTTCATAACGGTTATTGCATTTGCCGTCGGAGCTGCTGAAATAGGCATTGCTCTGACGCCATTCAGCGTTCGGTACGGACATGCGGATGCCAACCGGATTGATGAGCTTCAGGCTGTGCCAGGCGTCATCTTTGCGACCCAGCTTGGCCATCGCCTCCACGAAGCGGATATGGGCATGCACATATTGCAGCCCAACCTCACGGCCGAAGTTGGCCGCTTGCTCTGCGCGCTTGAAATGCGAGCTAACACCGCCATCGTATTGCGCTGGGCGGTTCATCAGGCGCACGCCATCCGGGCAGAGGAACTGCTCGCGGATGAGCTGTTCGTGAGCCAATGCTTGCTCGGGCGTGAGCAGCTGGCTGGTCATGCTGCGTGTCATCGGCAGCAAGCGGTAGTGAATGCCCGTCTCGGTGTCGGACGGATGAAGCATCAGCTTGGGCTGGCCAGGCTCCTCCATATATACAAAGCCTGGGATAATACCGCTTTCCAGCATATAGCGGTTAAAATCCTTCCGGATGCCTTCGGCCATTTGGTGCAGATCGTGGGCAATTGTATCTGCTTCGTTGACGACACCTGCTGGCGCCTCTTCCAAAGCAGTAGCAAAGTTGCTAATCACCTGATAGGTGAGGGCAACCGTCCAACTGCTCGCCATGTATTGCTTCAACTGGGCGTTGGCTGGCTGGAGCGTGTCATCCCAATCGCCGTCGCCGTAGGCCGACAGATGCGTGTCATGAAGGAAATTCACCCGAATATACTCGATTTCCTTCTTTGCATGCTCCATGAGGGTCGCGGTCTGCTTGGAAAAATCGAAAGAATGCCGATGGGTGTAGGGTACATTTTCTTCCAGAATACTGTAATCCCGGGTCGCGGTCAAATAATCACCGAGTACCTTGAGCGGCCAGACGATAATATCGCCATGGCTTTCTTCCTGCTGTACGCGAGTATAGTTGTCGAACATAAACCATTGCGGCCAGTTACCGCTATCCTCGTACTGATGGCTGAATACAGTCAACAAAATGGAACGGACCTCATCATACTTTTGTACGGCTGAGAAATATTCTACAGGTCCCTGACATACGTCACGTGTTCCCCATGCTGCACCGCCATATTGCTCCAGACCATGAGGCACGGAGTAGTGGACGAGCATATTGTGGGTATACCACCAGGCCACCGCATTCACACGGAATAGCTCGCTGGTTTCCTGACCGCCCTGTGTCAGATGGAAGCCGTTAATAAGCTCGGCAAAGTATTGCCGATAGCGCTCACGCTCGTCTTCAAAGGACACGTGGCGCTTCCTGCGCGCCTGGTCTTTCCCGGTCGAGCGGCCATGCAACCAGCCCTGCACGGTGCAGGTCCATTCACTGCTGTCGCCCAGCTTCAGCACGACCAGAGATGGATCGGGGCAGACAGCACCCTGCAGCAGTGCGCGAGCGTCGCTCACTTGTTGTAGCGGAGCACCTTCTACCTGCATACAGTACAGCAGGTCCGGATAGGCTTTGGCGCTCGGTGAAGCGGAATCTGCCCGGAAGAGCAGGGCGTCACCTTCGCGTTTCATATGAAATGGAAGCTCATATTCGTTCATATGCATAGATAGCTGCTGAGTCACGAGGAACGGATAGGCTTTGCCGCTTGCAGAGCGCACGTGCAGCCGTACTTCCAGCGTATCGGCGTTCGTATGGTTTGTAATGATGAGCGTATCGTCAGCGGTCTTGTAATACCAGCGTACATAGTTAAAGCCAATTTCGAACAGGGAAGGCATCGTGAGCAGACGGTATTTCCCTTCGATTCCGACATAGATACGCTGCCCGGATGTTTTGGGAATGTTAAGCGCATTACGCGCGTTTGTGATCATTTTGTTGAAATTCGTGTTCCCGATCACGAGCTGCGAATTGAACACTCCATACATATAGGAGGTGGTGGTAATTGTTTCTTCCTTGTCTCCCGTGTAGTGTCCGCCCATTAAAATATGTCCGTGGGAACGTTCTACACGAAGCTCTTTGGATTTGAGTACGACATGCTCATAGCTGTCCGTGAAAAAGGAAAGTAGTGCATTGCCATCCCGTTCTTCCTCCTGCCGCTTCGGGAAAAGCTGTTTCACTTCGGCATCGGTCATGTCCAGTGTGTAGAGCGGCTCACCGATGGCTTGGTCTGGAGCTACACGCCCAGCCTGTAAATCATCTGCGGCATGTACCGGAATGATAGGATCGGAAGCGGTGGCCAGAATGGCAGCGACTTCTTCGCGTGCTTTTGTCACCAGCTCCTCATACTCCGGCTTCGTCACCGCCGTGGGATGATTCGGCTGGAACAGACCGTAAAAGGTAAAGCGAGCTTCCCCGGCAAGCTTCACCCGCTCGGATTGCAATGCTGTATAGGCAAATTCGTATTGGTACACTTCATTGGCGAGCGAGTCGCGATGCAGGGCTTCCGGCTCGTTCGTTTCTTTGTACGAAAGTCCAAAGAACTGAAATCCGTCCGTCGAGTAGCCGACGGTGCGGGTTAGCGAGCCTTGCTGGATGTAAGGGAATGCCTGACTTTGCGGCTGATTTTGACGCGAGCAAACTGTGTAGCCTCTTTGTTCGTCATGGTAGACGGTATGGTCAATATATTGAGACAAATAAGCTTCATTACTGCGTACAGCAGCGGTATCCGCAATCCCGATATCCTGACCGTACACGATATCTGCTTCAACATCATCGCCCTGTAAAATTACATCCCAGAACCATACTCCAAGACTGCTTAGTGTGAAAGCTACCTGATAGCCTACACCAGCAGTGAAACCTTCCCAAATAATTTGCCGATCCGTCTGGCGGATTACTCCGGGTGAACGAACTCCAAGCAGGGGAGTGATAGTCACGCCGGATGGACGGCACAGTCTCAAGTACAGATTGTTCAGGGAGCCGTCGACTGAATTGGTCAGCAACTGGTTGATCATGGTTGAGCCGTGAGCGATTTTGTACACATCACCACTGCTCAAAAAGGTAAAGGACAGGTCGCCTGCCCGCAGCAGAATATTTTGATCCAGATTTGTAGTCATCAAAGGGGTCCACCTCACTTTCCTGTTTATTTGACTAACCGAAATCGTCCTTCAGTAGTATCTCGGCTGTTAGGTCCTGTAAAGACGGCAAATTCACCGCTGTCGCTGCCAAAGCTCAGGTCTGCATGATGATAGCGCAATTGAGGCTCGGTCAATGCAAATTCCACTTCCCGGCTTTCGCCTGGGGCAAGCAGAACTTTGCGGAAATCCTTCAGTTCCTTCATCGGACGAACCGTATCTCCGCTGATGTCACGGACATAGAACTGAACGGTTTCTTCGACTGGACGAGTCCCTGTGTTTGTTACCCGCACCTTAACCGTCAGCTCCTGACCGGGTACAAGGGTTTCGCCGGATAGCTGTACGCTGTCATAGGCTACTTTGGTGTAGCTCAGGCCATAGCCGAACGGGAATAAAGGTTCGTTCGGTACGTCCAGGTATTGGGACACGTAGCGTTCCTTTGTATTTGGATCTAGCTGAGGACGACCCGTATTAAAATGATTGTAATACACAGGTACTTGTCCGACCGATTGCGGGAAGGACATCGTCAGACGGCCCGTAGGCTCTGCATCGCCGTACAGCAAGTCGGCAATAGCTGCGCCGCCCTCGCCACCGGGGAACCAGGCCTCCAGTACGGCGTCTGCTTCTTCAATGACACCGTGCAGGTCCAATGGGCGACCATTGAAAAGGACGGCTACGATAGGCTTATTCAGCGTTTTCAGGCGCTTTACCAGCTCCAGCTGGGCTTGTGGCAGGCGAATATTCGAACGACTGCCTGCTTCACCGCTCATATCCGAGCGCTCACCAAGCGCCAGCACGATAACCTCTGCTTGACTGGCGGCTTGCAGAGCTTCTGCATATTGCTCCTCGGTCATGTCTTCTATGGAGCAGCCTGTCGCTACTGTGAGCAGCGAGGAAGCTATTTTCGCTTGAAATCCGTCAACAACACGAATCGCTTCGTCCTGCGAGCCGCTCCAGGACCAAGAGCCGAGGATATCACCGCTCTGTGCAAACGGTCCGATCAACGCAATATGCTGACTGCGCTTCAATGGAAGAGCGGAATCATTTTTGATCAGCACGCACGACTTGATCGCCAGCTCCTTGGCAACCGCACGGTGAGCATCGCAGAACACAACCTCACGTTCCCGCTCAGGGTCCGCGCCGCGCAGCGGATTGTCGAACAAGCCCAGCTTGTGCTTGAGCTTCAACACGCGCATCACCGCTTCATCGACGAGTGCTTCGTCCAGCTGTCCGCTGCGAACCAGCTCGGGGAGATGCCCGTTATAGCAGGAGGTCATCATTTCGATATCCACGCCTGCCAGCAATGCTTTCTGTGCTGCCTCGCGCTCATCCTCGGCGATGCCGTGGGGGATAAGCTCCTTGATAGCAGCCCAATCCGAGATGAGTACACCATCAAAGCCCCATTCGTCGCGGAGCAAATCGTGCATCAGGCGCTTATTGCCCGTTGCGGCCACGCCCTCTACGGTATTAAAGGATGTCATCACCATTTCGCAGCCTTCATCCAGCGCGGCTTTGTAGGAGGGGAGATAATACTCTCGCAGCTGCCATGCGGATAGATCGACAGTATTGTAATCCCGTCCGCCTTCACCTGCTCCATATGCGGCAAAATGCTTGACACACGCGGCTACCCGGTCCGTATCGTTCGTCAGATCCTTGCCCTGGAAGCCACGCACAAGCGCGCGGGCAAATTCGCTGTTAAGGTATGGATCTTCTCCTGTAGATTCCATGACACGGCCCCAGCGCGGGTCGCGCACCAAATCGACCATCGGTGCAAAAGTAACGTGTATCCCCGACACAGCTGCCTCTTTCGCAGCAATGGTAGCGCTCTCTTCTGTAAGTCGCATATCCCATGAGCAACCCATAGCCAGTGGTATCGGAAAAATCGTTTTGAAGCCGTGTACAATGTCTGCCATAATTAGAAGTGGAATGCTCAGCCGATTCTTACTCAAATGGGCCTGCTGAACACGAATCACTTCCTTGGCTCCTGCGAGGCCAAGCACGGAACCGACGTTGTGGACGGTTTCCTCGGTGATACCAAGAGAAGCCATAGGCCCGGTAATTTGGCCTTCAGTTCCAGCATCTTCAAAAAAGGCGCCCACAAGCTGAAGCAACTGGTCGACTTTTTCTTCAAGCGTCATGCTTTGCAAATAGGAATTTAGGTGTTGTTCCATCATAATCCTCCGTAAGCTGCGTTGGTAGACAGCTTTCTTTTTCAGATTCATGAGATTTTTTGGCGAAAATGGTTTCATAAAAGTGCTGAACAGACTAATAGCTTAGTGTATATGCATAATATTCGGTTGTATTATTAATAGAAACGTTTCTATTGTGGGATTCAGTTGGATTATATACGCTTTCAATTCGAGAGTCAAATCCACATTGGAGGTTGTCTTATGAGAAAAGCAACGTGTTTAAGATAAAATAAGGGCGCGATTTTAGCTGAATAAAAAATAATATTCTTATTGAATACGGTTTCAATTTGTTTTATAATGACTATCGAAACGTTTCTATTGATGAGTATGGTCCTTGGATTTTGGAACATTATTGCTATAACGGTATGATGTAACCACTGCATGTACTTACTTCTATTTAATCCGTTATCATATTGCGTGATCGGTAAACCGGTCATCTCGGGAGGAATTCGTATGATGAAAAGAACGTTGGGGATCATTTTGACAAGCACTTTGTTACTGGGAGGCGCACTGGCTGGCTGTTCTTCCAAGGATGAGTCATCTGGCAAGGACGCGAACGGAAAAACAACCATCACCCTGTGGGGTATGGGGGCAGAAGGAAAGCTGCTGCCTGAGATTGTGAAGGATTTTGAAAAAGGAAATCCCGATATTCATGTAGAGGTGCAGGCACTGCCTTGGGATAACGCTCACGATAAGCTGCTGACGGCAGTTGCTTCCAAATCCGGTCCGGATGTGGTCCAGCTGGGCACATCATGGGTTCCTGAGCTTGCGTCTGCGGGTGCATTGACGGACATCACCCCTTATATCAGCAAATACCCCGAGCTGGAATCGAAGAATTTCTTCCCGGGTGCTGTGGATACGACAAAATTTGAAGGAAAACCTGTAGGTGTTCCTTGGTATACCGAAACGAAAATTTTGTTCTACCGTTCAGATCTATTGAAGCAAGCCGGATATAATGAAGCACCTAAAACGTGGGAAGAGCTTTCGGACGCTGCTCAAAAACTGGCAGCGCGTGGCAAAGGGAAATATGGTATTGCCATTAATGCGAAGGAGCAGTCTCTGGGCTTTATGTTCGCCCTCCAGAACGGCTCCAAGCTGATTGATGAGCAGGGCAATCCGCTATTTAACCAGCCACCGTTTGTAGAGGCTGTGAAGTATTTGAACACCTTTTTCCAAAATGGCTCTAATGCCCTCGATCTTGGGATAGATTCCGTTCAGGGATTGCAAGGTGATGGTATCGTTCCGATGTTTATCAGCGGTCCTTTTATGATTAGAGAAATCAAGAGCAAAGCACCAGAGCTGGATGGCAAATGGAATGTAGCCGAGCTGCCGGGAAAAGTAAACAACCTGTCTGTTTTGGGCGGGTCGAACCTTTCGATTATGCAGTTTAGCAAGCACCCGGAGGAATCGGCCAAATTCCTGGCTTTCATGAGCAAACCGGAAACCCAGCTGAAATGGATGGAGCTGTCCAGTACCCTGCCTGCTGCTACCAAGTCATGGGACGATGCCAAGCTGAAGAGTGACCCGATGCTGCAAACGATTCGCAAACAGCTCGATCATTCCGCATCATTACCGCAACTGGCAGCATGGGAAGAGGTTTCGCAGCAGTTCATCAAGAGCTTCGAACGCATTTACCGTGGTCAAGCCGACGTGCAGAAGGAAATGGATGACTTTAATCAGCAAGCTGCAAGTATTATGAAAAAATAATGATCCGTATCCGTCATTGTCAAAGGGAGTGAAGGCATGAAAGGAAGCTCGCAGAAGCTTGCGCCATACTTGTTTATCGGTCCCTCCATCATCCTGCTGGCGCTGTTTTCGCTGTTGCCGATTTTACTGGCGCTCGTGATCAGCTTTACCGATATGGATCTGTCAGGACTGGTTAATTATGATAGTATTCGCTTTACAGGACTGGAAAATTATAAGAATGTACTACTAGACCCTTCTTTTTTAAAGTCTATGGGTAATACCCTGTTCTTCGTCATTATCGGTGTTCCGTTGGTACTGATATTTTCCCTGAGCATTGCGATCCTGATTAATATGGGAAAATCACGTGCTTTCAAAATATTCCGCGTCGTGTTCTATCTGCCGTCCGTAACGAATGTGGTTGCGGTCGCGGTCGTTTGGAGCTATCTGTATAATCCAACGCTCGGATTATTCAACTATGTGCTTGGCCTGGTGAATCTGGGCCCTGTTCCATGGTTGACCGATCCGACCGTGGCGAAAATTTCGCTGATTGTGCTGGCGGTTTGGCGGGGCATAGGCTTGAATATGATTATTTTTATTGCGGCCATTAAAGGGATTCCGGGCTCTTACTATGAGACAGCTCAGCTTGACGGAGCCAGCACATGGCAGCAAATTCGTTATATTACCCTTCCGCAGCTCCGTTACGCTATTTTCTTCGTGTCCATTACGACGATGATCGGCTGGCTGCAATTTTTCGAGGAACCGTTCGTCATGACCAAAGGGAAGCCGCTTGACGGCACACTGACAGCATCCCTGTTCATTTACAATAACGGCTTCCAATTTAGTAAATTCGGTTATGCCGCGGCGGGATCGTTTATTCTGTTCTTTGCGATCATCGCGGTGACGCTGATTCAGTTCCGTTTGCAAAATAAAGCGGAGTCCTGATAGAGAGAGGTGATGAACGTGAAAACAGCTGTTCAGCAAGTCCGCGCCAATTCGGGCAGTGGTGAAAAAACATTTCAATGGTTCGTGGCGATTCTCCTGACCGTGGGAGGTCTGTTGATGGTGCTGCCTTTTGCGTGGATGATTTTATCCTCCTTTAAGACTGAAGGCGAGGTAACCAAGATTCCTCCGACCATTTGGCCAGAGCATTTCACATTGGAGAATTTTAAAATACTATTTGATAGCATGGCTTTTGGCACTTATTTGACCAATACGCTGGTGATTGTATTAGCTTCCTTTTTTGGATTATTCCTCAACGCCATGGCAGGCTACGGGTTTGCCAAATTCAAATTTAAGGGCAGAGGTTTTCTATTCTATCTGGTGCTGGCCACGATGATGATTCCAGGGCAGGTAACGATGATTCCGGTGTATTTGATTTTGAACCAGATGGGGTTGACCAATACGATGATGGGGATCGTCCTTCCTGGTTTGGTAGGAGCATTCGCCATCTTCCTGTTCCGGCAGTTCATGTCGGATATTCCCGAAGAGTTGCTGGAGGCGACGCGTCTGGACGGAGCAGGCGAGTTCCGCACTTTTCTGCAAATTGTACTGCCGATCTCGACACCGATCTTGGCAGTGCAGGCCATCCTGACCTTCATTGGTGGTTGGAACAGCTTTCTATGGCCGCTTATTATTGCGAACGATGAGAAGCTGTACACTTTGTCCGTCGGTCTGTCACTGCTCAAGGGACAGAACGAGAGTCAATTCGCGCTCCAGATGGCAGGCTCGACCTTTATGGTGCTACCGATCATGATTATCTTCATTGTTTTTCAAAAGTATATTATCGAGAATTATACAATTTCGGGTATTAAGTAGTAGTGTTTAGCGGCGGGGTTTCCCTTTTAATTGGGGGACTCCGCCGTTTTGTTGTTTTATCATAAAAAAAGAGTATGGCTTTTTCCAGTCCTGGCTCGTTCATTTTCAAAACCTCCCATTTGGATGGATCTATGTCTTTTGGAGGCAATATCCAGTTGACGAATCCTCCTTGTTCAAAGGATGCAGTTTGCTCATCCAGCTTTGGTAGTTCCAGAAAGTGTACTTCAATATCATCAATATGTGATATCCCCGTGCGGTCTTAGCATAGACATCAAAATGGTTGAGCTTCTTTTTGGATGACTGTTTCGGGGCTTCATAACATATCTTTAGGGTAAAAACGAACCTGGGATGTGTGTATATGAACAATAGCTCATTTTTACCCAGATTCCTTGAACGGCCCAATTTTCTTGTGCTCCTTGTGGATGAGGAACGGTATCCCGTGGTTTATGAAAACCCGGAAATCAAAGAATGGAGCAGACAGAATCTTATTACACAAGGACTTTTGCGATCTCACGGACTGGAGTTTCACAGGCACTATATTGGAAGCGCTGCGTGTAGCCCTAGCAGGACAACCTTGTTCACAGGCCATTATCCCTCACTCCACGGTGTCACTCAGACAGATGGAGTTGCCAAGGAGGCATTCGACTCCGATATGTTCTGGCTGGATAGAAACACGGTGCCGACCATGGGAGATTATTTTCGCGCAGCTGGATACCAAACCTATTACAAAGGAAAATGGCATATATCCGACGAGGATATTATCATCCCGGGTACACACCAGGCGCTCCCTAGCTATCATCCGCTGACAGGGGAACCTGATAGAAAACGGGAAGACCTATATGAGCAAACTGACCGCTTGGATAAATTCGGCTTTTCCGGGTGGATCGGTCCGGAGCCGCATGGGAGAAATCCGCGAAATTCCGGTTCCTCTGCCGCTTTCGGTTTAAGTGGGAGAGACGAGGTGTATGCTGCGGATACCGCCCAGCTTATCGAGGTCCTTGACCGTCAGAAGGAGTATGATAACTATGCCAAGCCCTGGTTGATCGTAGCTTCATTTGTGAACCCGCATGACATTGTTTTATACGGTGCGATTACTGCACAATTGCCCATGTTTCGGTTTGAGGTGGAACCAATGCCGGCAGTCACTCCTCCTCCGACAATCAACGAATGGCTGGACACCAAGCCACGCTGTCAGGCAAGCTATCGGGATATTTACCCTAAAGCGTTACAGCCCATTTTGGATCAGCCTTTTTACCACAAGCTATACTACCAATTGCAAAAAAATGCGGATCGACAAATGTTTAAGGTATTTGAAGCGCTGACCCGTTCTTCTTTTTACGATAATACAATTGTTATTTTTACATCTGATCATGGAGATTTGCTAGGCGCTCACGGCAGTCTTCATCAAAAATTTTACTCTGCCTACGAAGAGACTGTGCACGTGCCTTTGGTTATCCATAACAGGCATCTGTTTCCACAGTATAAAAGCGAGCATATCCTGACAAACCACGTGGATCTCCTGCCTACCATGCTTGGACTGGCGAATGTTGACATCACTGCAATCCAGAGCCGCCTGCAAAACAGCTTTACCGAAGCCCGGCCCTTGGTAGGGCGTGACCTTAGTCTTGTTATCCGAGGACAAAACCAAGGTGAAATAGCTGACCAGCCGATTTATTTTATGACCGATGATGATATTACCCGAGGCCAGCGGCAGATCAATGTACTGGGAGAGCCGTATCCGTCTGTTATTCAGCCCAATCATATCGAGACGGTCATTTCGCCCCTGCAAAGAGATGGCGTGCAAGAGCTGTGGAAGTTAAGCCGCTATTTTGACAGTACCCAATTCTGGAGCCAACCGGGAGTGCGGGATGTGACTATGCGACCCATGGGTGATCATACATGCGGACCATACTCTCAATGGGTTATACAGGTCAAAACACAACCGGCTTGTGATGAATATGAATTGTATAACCTGACCATCGACCCTTTGGAAACATGTAACCTGGCCCATCCCGCCTTTGCAACGCAGCAAACCAGAAGTGTTCAGCAACAGATGATGCATTTGCTGGAGGAACAACGCAAACAAAAGCGTCTATACCCCGCTCAATCAGGCATGTGCTGAAAAACACAGCGGAGCTTCTCTTTGAAAGAGAGGCTCCGCTTTTTTGGCTTCACATGGACATATTTATATATGAGTCAGGCAATATTGATGAGATAACGTCCGAATTTTTCTTTTCAATCTGTAGATGCGGGTCGTTGTAGCCGTAACGGAGATATTATATTTGATAGCAAGGAAGGGCACAGGTATATGTTGACAAAAGTAGTCTTGATAGAGCATATATTCATTTTTTGAAAGCTGCGTCAGTATGTTAACGATAACCGTATCCACATCTCCCAGCCTTCGATTCTCCCACTCCTCTTCCACCGAATTTGAAAAGCTGTATATCTGTTCGTATTGAAGCGCAGCTTCATGCTTTTTTTGTGTATAGTAGCTCCTGAATGATTTACATACAAGATTTTTAGCCGTAAGGTACAACCAACCTTTGACATTGGGGTGCTGTTTTAGCTTGGCCAGTTGCTGTCTTGCTGCGACAAAAGTATCCTGCGTACATTCTTCCGCCATAAATTTGAAGCAGGACTGATTCTTGATCAAATGCAGGCAAAAACGATAGACTTCACCTAGATAAAGCTCACAAATCTTCCTGTAAAAGCATCTAGAACTTCTGCGACATTGATCCTCTTCACAGCAGTCGATAACCATCTTGGTTGGCATGTTCAAGCCCCCTTTGGACGGATAAAAAGGATAAAAGAGATTCATATATCCCAATCATATACATTAATTCCAATTTAGAAGGATGACATAAATCATACTTTAATCTCGTTAATATGGAATTACTAGAACAGTTAGGAGATTTTTTAAGGTGATTTTGATGCAGAGACGGAATTAGTAAATAGGAGGGGAGGATGCATGAGCTGGAAGGGGGGAAAGGATGAAAGAATCAATCGTATACAAACGGTTGGCGGCAACATTTAGACCTCATCTGAAGACGGTGGCTATCATTTTGGCATGTTTAATCGTATCAGCGGGCTTGAATATATTATTGCCTTTGACAAGCAAGATTATTGTGGATCAAGGTCTCCTGAAGGGGGATATGCAGGCTGTAATCCTGTACACTTCTGCTGCGTTTTTAATCGTTTGCTTGGACAAGCTGCTGAACGTGTGTAAAGAAAACTTTCGTGCAGGCTTAAGCGCACAGGTTACCTTCTCTTTATTTGAAAAGGCGTATCTGCATCTGACAAGAATCCGAATGAGTTATTTTAACCGAACCAATGAAGCTGAACTGCTAAACCAAATTAGTACAGATGTAGGCAATGTATCGAGGATCACGGATAGCGGAATATTTTTTATCATTATGCAGGCGTTCAGCATGATTGGTGGTTTATGCGGATTGCTGCTCATTAACTGGAAGATGACTGTAATTGTGCTGTGCTTTTTGCCCATCAAATATGTCGTTGTGAAGTATTTTGTGAAGCGCAGAAAAAGACTGGTGGGGGATTTAATTGAAGGCAGTAGTGACTTTGCCCAGTGGTTTGGGGAATCTATCGGAGGCATGAAGGAACAGCGAATGTTTGGTCTTATTCCACATAGGCACCAGCAGTTCTCATCCAGGCAGCGTCGAATTGTAGATTCGGAACGGAAGTTATCACTTCTGGACGCGTGGAATATCGCTTCGGAATCAATTTTAGTTCAACTCCTCATGATGCTTCTGTATGTTGTTGGAGCTAATCTTATTTTTCGTTTACAGCTCAGTGTAGGCGGTATTTTTGCCTTTGTTTCTTACAGTGCCTATGTTACCACACCTGTTTTCGCTATTTTAAATATTGGTTACATTCTGGCTGAAGTGGTTCCTTCCTCCATTCGATATTATCAGTTTTTGGATTGGGCGGAGGAAGAGACATCTAATTCGGTCACTCCAGCGTCTGTCCTTTCAGATCCGCCCCTCGAAAATCATATTGCATTTCATAATGTTTCTTTTTCCTATGCCAAGGATGAACCCGTCCTGTCCCGCTTGAATTTTAGGATTGCCCGGGGGGAAAAGGTAGCGATCATTGGGGCAAATGGAGCAGGGAAGTCTACGCTGCTGGATTTGATGATGAGATTCACCCAGCCTGATCAGGGGATGATCACTTATGACGGCATTGACATTCAAAGCTATGAAATAGATGCGTATCGAAGTCAAATCGCTTTGGTAAGCCAGCAGGTGTATTTATTTGATACGACTATTCTTGACAATATCTGCTTGGGCGCAGAAGTCTCTGAAGATACAATGAAGGCTATTATCGCTGAGGTGGGACTGGAAGAATTGGTCCACAGCTTGGCGTATGACTTCCACATAGGCTCCAATGGCTCCAGGCTATCGGGTGGACAAAGACAGAAAATTGCCATGGCTCGGGCCTTGGTCAGGGAAGCGCCATTGTTTATTTTTGATGAGGTGACCTCCAATTTGGATACGGCAGCCAGGCTAAATGTCCAGCAATTGTTGAAGACCCGTTTACGTGACAAGACCGTAATGATCGTTACACATCGGAGCGAGGTATTAGCACATGTCGATAAAGTCATTTTGCTGGAGAAAGGCGAGCCTGCTCAAATAGGGTCACATTCCTATTTTATGAACGGTCATGCCGGTTACAGAGAATGGGTATTCGAGCATGAAGAGGCTGCAATAAAATAATGAAAAAAACAAACGCTTTCATAGTGTGATTTAACACCATGCAAGGAATTAGTATAGGTGAACACCCTTTTACATCATATTATGAATGGGAGGAGTAGTTTAACATGCGTAAGCTTGTGAAAAGAAGTGCAAATGCAGGCGACACGATTGAGGCATTTGGCTGTGGTTGTTCCTGTTATTGTCCTTGCTCCTGTTATTGCGCAGGCAGTCTGACTCGAAGCTCCAATACTCAGCGAGAAAGTGACGGCTCTTATCGCAGAGATAATGGAACTGGAATTGGCAATTATTAAGCTTGTATCTGTATGGAGGGGCCTGGGAATTCCAGGCTCTTCTGTCCACATCAAAACAGAGTAGGTGTGAATTATGAACATTTGCCAACCCTTTATATACACATTTCAGACGAGACTCCACCATTATGTATATGATGTCAATACCAACTTGATCCTGCGGATTAAAGAGGAGGCTTATCATTTTCTGAATTCGCATTCCAGCTTCGACCTGGATCAGATGGAGGCTGCACCGGAATTGCAGCAGTATATCCGTGATTTGTTGGATAACGGATTTTTATCTTCACAGCGTCCGCAGATTGTGATTCATCCCAAGACGAAGCATTTGGAGCATATGCTGCAGCATCAGCTTAAGACCCTCACCTTGCAGGTAACTCAAAATTGCAATCTTAGATGTTCTTATTGCGTGTATTCAGGAGGATATGAAAATCGAGGTCATACCAGTCTGATGATGGATTTTGAGACAGCACGCAAGTGTATTGATTTTGTCATTGATCGGTCAGTAGACAGTGACCGTTTGGATTTTGGGTTTTATGGGGGAGAGCCGCTCATTAATTTTCCGTTGATCAAGCAATGTGTGGAATATATCAAGGAGCAGGTAGTGTATAGAGATGTAGGCTTTCATTTGACGACTAATGGTACGTTGCTTAATGACGATATTTTAGCCTTTCTGGATGAACATCGTTTTGTGCTTACCATCAGTCTGGACGGAGATCAGGAGAATCATGACAGAAACAGACGGTTTGCTGTTAACGGGCGGGGCTCCTTCGATACGATCATTGCCAATGTGGACAAAATTAAAAGGAATTACCCGGCCCTTTTTGAATGGATTAATTTTAATGTGGTGCTGGATACCCGCAATGATTTTGGTTGTATCAATGATTTTTATACGAATTATGAAACATTCGAAAGTCTGTACAGTGTAAGGTCGTCCTACATTAACGATGCTTATGTGAAGGATGAAATTTTATACAGGAATGCATTTATTGAGCAGAGAGGCTATGAGGTTTTTAAAATGATGCTCTCCAAGTTTGGAAGAGTGGATGAAAGTCATGTCTCCAAGCTGATTAAGGACTATTATATTCAGTTATATTTCCGAATGTTTCATTATAGAAAGCCTTCTGCGGGGATGCCGATAGAAGCACATCATGGCGGACCCTGTGTGCCTGGTGTTCAGCGTTTGTTTGCAGATGTACATGGAAATCTGTTTCCATGTGAACGGGTGAGTGAGCAGTCGGAGGTGGTACAGATTGGAAAGGTGGACACTGGCTTTGAGGTGGATAAAATCAGCCGAATTTTAAATGTAGGAACCATCACGGAGGATGCATGTAAAAACTGCTGGAATTTTCGTTTTTGTACGCTATGTGTTGCTGTAGCAGATGATTTGCATACCTTGTCCAAGGAAAAGAAGATGAGTCATTGTTCCTCAGTCAAAAACGATATCAGACATACTTTGCTTGATTTTTGCATGATGAATGAGCTGGGATATGATTTCTCTGAGGATACGATCCTTGACTTTGAAAAAGCATGAGGGGTGTCTCCATGACGAATAAATTAATCATTTTTCCGTTTGATTATGAAACGATAGCCCTGGTTAGGAATTTGAACTTATTAGGAAGTTATGGGGAAGTTGTACTTATTTCTTTTCAAGGATCGGGTATGATCGGGAAAGACGCCTGTGTAGCGGACAAGGGTGAAGTAACAGGATTCATAGTGAAGCCGGAGTCTTGTCTGGGGCAAGAAATAGAGCACTGTGATGCCATATTACTGGTACAATCCAATTTCAAGCTGGATATCGCAGAGGTTTATCTGCCGGTGATCATGAAGGCTGGACAACTTGGCAAAAAAGTCATGTGCAATTTTACTTTGCCAGACCCGTGTATGGAGTTCATCCAGTCCTGTGAGGATCATGATCACAAGCTGATTTTAAAAAATACATTTGATGTACGCGCGGAACATATTTCGCCGCCAGATCCAAGCTCTGCTATCCATGATTTTTTTACACCCGTTTTGTTTGTACTAGGTCTGAACGAGCGAACCCACAAGCTTAATTTGCAGCTTAACATTCGGCAGAAGCTTGAAGCGCAAGGATACCGGGTATCGCAAATCACATCTAATGGATGCGGAGAGCTGATAGGCGCACATTCATTTCCACAGTTTATGTTTGAGGGCGGTATGACCGAAGCGCAGAAGATTATCATGTTTAATCGCTATTTGAAAAAAATAGAGCAGAGCGAAAAACCTGACCTGATACTCGTAGGTATCCCTGGCGGGATTGTCCCCTTTAATAATACGTTCACGAATTATTTTGGAGTAACTTCATTTTTGGTATCCCGTGCTGTCAGACCGGACGGTCTAATCTGTTGTCTCCATTACGATAGCTACAATTTAAAATATTTGGAGCATGTGCAACAGTATATGGAAAACCGTTTTTCCTCTTCATTGTTGGGATACGCCTTGTGTAATAATGTATTCGATAGTTACTCTTCTTCCACGGTGAACATGCAATATGCTTCTGTTGATAATCGTTTCGTGGAAGAGAAAAAACAAGAGTTTTCTAATTATTCTGTGCCAATACTCAATCCGTCTAACGATGAAGATATGAGCAAGCTGGCGAACGATATTTTACACTATTTTTCGGTTGAGCATCATGTAGTTCAGTTGTAATGGAGGGGAGAACATGAACTTTACACAGGATGTAACAGGAACAGGAATAAAACTGGAAAATATATTTTGGAAGCTTTTTAACATAAAAGTAGGGGAGATCAATAAAGAGGCTACTTTACTGGGTCCCGATATGAAGTTGTTTCCCAGAGATCTGGTGTATCTATTATTTGAGGTCGAGCAAAGCTTCGCTATCCGAATTCCGGAAGAGCGTATATTGGGAGGGGGGTTGCTTACATATAACAGCTTGTATGAGACGATAAAGAGCTGCTTAACAGTGGAAAAGGAATGAAGGATTTGTGAAAATGATGATAAAACATACAAAAAAATCCGATATACCTCTAGAATCACTTATTAGAAGAGAATTGGAGGTTTTAGGATGAATGTATCGTTTACATCATCTCACCAATCGCCGTTCCGCACCACAGATAACAACCGACTTGAACAACGGCACCCCGTTTCCGCTCAGGCTGAAAGAAAGGGTATAGGCAAGCCGCAAAACAAGATTATTCAACAATTGACAGAGCAAAAGCAAAATTTGATGGAGAGGCGTTCGGACTATGTAAGTAATGCTCTCAAGCGTGGTCTCGGTCCTGAGGCTGTAAAGGCTGAAATGGAGGAGATAGATAAGCAGATTCAGCAAATTGACGAGAACATTCAAAAGCAGACACTGGAAGAACAAAAAAAAGCTTTAGGCATGGATGAGGAAAGCAAAAAGGAGGCTCAGACAGGTCAACAGGAACAATATACGCCCAAGACTGCAGAGGAGCAGAGGCAAGGGCAGATCACCTATACAATGCATAGTATTGTATCTGCAAACAATGAGCTGAAGAATGCCAAAGTAACCAAAATGGCACAAATCACATTGGCAAGCGAGGCTAAGGGCTGGGAAAGCACGAACTCTGCAAAATCAGCGGCTTTGCGTGAGAAGGCAGAAGGGCTTGATGGAAATATCATGAAAATCGCTGCGAAAATTAATGAGCGTATCAGTGAAGCAGTGAACAACGAGCCGACAATTACAGATCGGGATAAACCAAAGGATGAGAAGGAAGCAAGTATAGAGACTGGCAGGGTGTGGACTGAACAAGAGCTTCATGCCTATCTGGACTCAGCTAAAGACGGGGCGAAGACTGCAGGTACGAAGGTAAATATTGCAGTTTAATCCGGCTATTATGTATATGGTTTGCTGAATTAGGAGGGTGCTTTCAGACGAACGCTATCGTTCGCAGAAGCACCCTTTGCTTACTCTAACCAGAACGAATAGAGCCGTGAGATTCATTCGCGATCCGAAGGGACAGGGGGAGAAAAAATGAATGCCAAGATCCATGTAGCCATTATTGACGACGGGGTTAATACTGGCTTTTTAAACACCCGTTTATTATATAACGTCGAGATAGCTCATGAAGGCGTAGAAGATGGACGTATCCTAAATCACGGCACGCTATGTGCGGCTATTGTACAAGCGTATTTTCCAGATGCGGTCATCAGCAGTGTGAAAATAATGAACCATAGAAAAGGAAATGCAGTGCAGCTATGTGCCGCGTTGGATTGGTGTGTACAGCACGGTGTGCAGGTAGCTAATATCAGCCTGGGAAGTATAAATTATCGCGATCGAGGCATGCTGCGGGAAGCTGTAAATGATGCAGCTATGGCGGGATTAATTATGGTATGTGCTGCACAAAATGGAGGACTTCTTACTTATCCGGCCTCTTTTGCTAATGTGATTGGAGTACGCTGCGATCGTAGCGGCATACTCGCAGCAGGCCAATATACATATAATGCTGATACAGCATTCTCAAGCGGTATTGAATTTACCGCTTTTGCCAGACACGAGCTGGTGGGTGCAACTGGAGAGGTTGTACAATGTCCCAACAGCAACAGCTATGCCACTCCATTCGTTACAGCACAGGTGTGCAGATTCTTGCAGCAGTCCAAGCGTATTCCTTCCATAGAAAAGCTAAAACATAGTTTACTTAAGAAAAGTTACCGTCAGAATAGTTATCACCCAATACAGGATACGGTATTACCTGTAATGCACTACAAGCATCCGGATTGGATACGAAGCGCATATGTGTTTAAACAGGACTCCGTAGTTGAATCGGCGGCGCCTTATTATTTTCAGACTCCATATGAAGCTCAACTACCTTATGCTAAAGTTGCTGCGGTCATTGAACAAGTAATCCTGCGAGAGCAAGAACCACAGAATGCAACGAATAAAGCTGGAGAAAGGATAGATGACCTGACAGATACGATGGTCTTGCTAGGGGAAATGGAGCCGGTAGATTTGCAGGAAGTGGAGCAATTGGCTATACGTTATGGAAAACATGTCGTCTATATCTCTAAAAAACAACGTCACATCCCCATGCTGAATTTTTCATCTCGCCATTTGCGCTGGTGGCAGCAAGAGGAGCGTTTCTTTATGAGACAGGAGGAGACTATTGCAATCGAGGATTCTCACATACCGCTTATTTGTATTTATTATAACAAGGACGTTGACATTCTTTATTTTTTGCATGTGTTGAGAGAGTCCTTTGCCCGGGATGAATACCAAAGCTGGATCGCGGTGGACCAGCCTGCGGCAATGCTGTATGACATGGAGTATTTGTCCCCTTCCGCTACGATCCATGGACTACAAAAGCTGATAAGCATTGCTGGTACAATGGCTTATAGCGCGTATGCGGATATTGTCATTTTGTGTGTAGAGGCTCTGGATATTACGGATTGCACCCAAGAACAAATGTTATCAGGCGTTGATATTGAGCTTTCTTTGACGGCGATAGCGGAGGCTGAAAACATTCAAATATCCTTACGGACAGAGCAGGAATATTTGAAAGAATGGTTCCTTCCGAATCTAAACGCGGACGATATAGGTCGTTTTTATACAGGCTTAGAACAACTGCTGGTCAACTGATATTTATTAAGTACGTAACCAACTTCTTTTCGTTTATTATTATAGTTAATAATTATATTACTCATTTAATCATAATGTTGGCCATGATAATTATGGTGTGTTATATTAAAAGCGTAAATAAAACGGCTTGTTATTCTTAGAGGTATAACGGATTTTATTTTCGCATTCAGAGAGGATGGTTTAGGTGGCAGCAGCTATAAAAGCAAAAATGATTGTAGACAAGTCTTTTCGTATTGCTGAAGTCGATAAACGCATTTATGGTTCTTTTGTAGAGCATCTCGGGCGTGCGGTATATGGCGGTATTTATGAGCCTACTCATTCGACTAGTGATGAAAGCGGTTTCCGCAATGATGTTAAAGAGTTGGTAAAACAGCTTGATGTTCCTATTATACGTTATCCAGGCGGTAACTTTGTATCCGGCTACAATTGGGAGGATGGTGTCGGCCCGGTTGCGTCCAGACCTAGACAGCTGGAGCTGGCATGGAGGACGGTCGAGCCCAATGAGGTGGGTACGAATGAATTTTTTAAATGGGCCAAGGATGTTGGTTCCGAAGTTATGATGGCGGTAAATCTGGGTACGCGCGGAATTGGTGCGGCGCGCAATCTGGTTGAATATTGCAACCATCCGGGCGGCTCCTACTGGAGTGATCTGCGTCGCAGTCACGGAGTAGAGCAACCGCACAAGATCAAAACATGGTGTCTTGGCAACGAAATGGATGGTCCTTGGCAGATTGGACATAAGACAGCGGAAGAGTATGGTCGTCTGGCTGTAGAGTCTGCCAAAGCGATGAGGCTGATTGATCCTGATATTGAGCTGGTATCCTGTGGCAGCTCCAGCTCCACGATGCCGACGTTCCCGGAATGGGAAGCGACGACGCTGGATCATACCTATGAGGTAGCCGACTATATTTCCCTGCACCAATACTATGGCAACCACGACAATGATACGGCTAATTATCTGGCGCGTTCGATGGATATGGATCATTTTATTCAAACAGTCATCTCGACCTGCGACTATATTAAAGCAAAGAAACGCAGCAAGAAAAAAATGATGCTCAGCTTTGACGAATGGAATGTGTGGTACCACTCCAACGATGCGGACAAAAAAATTGATCCGTGGTCTGTAGCACCGCCACAGCTTGAAGATATCTATAACTTCGAGGATGCGCTATTGGTGGGCAGCATGCTGATTACGTTCTTGCGTCACGCGGACCGTGTAAAAATGGCTTGTCTGGCTCAACTGGTCAATGTTATTGCACCAATCATGACCGAAAATAACGGAAAAGCGTGGAAGCAAACGATTTTCTATCCGTACCTGCATGCATCCCGTTATGGTCGGGGAATATCGTTGATGCCTGTGGTAGACTCCGAAAAATACGATTCCAAGGATTTCACAGACATTCCTTATCTGGATAGTGCTGTGGTCTATGATGAAGAGGGAGACGCTCTGACCATTTTTGCGGTTAACCGTCACTTGTCCGAGTCGCTGGAGCTGACGGTGGATGTGCGCAGCTTCGCAGGCTACCGCATTGTGGAGCATACGGTACTGGAGCATGACGATCTCAAGGCGACCAACAGCCCGGCAGGGGAAAAGGTTACGCCTCATACTGGCGGCAATGCCAAGCTCGAGGATGGAATTGTAAAAGCCCACCTGGGCAAGGCATCGTGGAACGTCATTCGTCTCGCTAAGTCTCATTAATTCTCTTCTGCAATAGGTAGGTCTTATTTGTAGCTAAATAAGCTCGCATTCTCTCTTGTAATGACCTACAAGAGAAGAAGTGCGGGCTTTTTGTATAAAATGAGTCATTTGTCCCTCAGTAGAAATGGTGTTAGAAGAAAGGGCAAACTTTTATATAAATATTATTTTGATTACCAAATTTATCCGGGTGAAGTTGATGCTTATTAACTAAAAACTCATGCTGCATACATTTTTATGAAGTTACTTAGTCCCTATGTCGGGTCTTCAATGTGAAAAAAGACCCTGTTATATCGTTGTCAATGTATTGATATCTGAAATGCGGCATGTGTAATCTGATCCGAATCCACGTTATACTTTAAAAGATGGTTGATTCAACATCAGATGATGGTTGTGGCATTTCGAGAAAGGAATGGTGTGTATGAGTCAGACGGACGAATATCGTTTTCAGGTGAATTTGGGCGGTATGATTGATATTTTGGCCAATCATTTATATAGCAGTCCACGGGTGTTTATACGTGAGATCTTGCAAAATGCAACAGATGCCATTACAGCTCGCAAGGAGCTACGAAGGACTGCTGCTGAAAGTAATGCATTGGAAGAGCAGGCTCTAAAAGCTACAGCTTTAGAAGATAAAGACTTCGAGGGTAAAGTAACTGTGGAGCTATCTGGCTCCGGGGAGCAGCAGGTTTTGATGATTCAGGATAACGGAATTGGACTATCGGAAGAAGACATTCACCGTTTTCTGTCCATTATCGGCCAATCCTCCAAAAAGGGAGCCGATTTGCTGACCTCAGAGACTTCATTTATCGGACGCTTTGGGATTGGTTTGCTGTCTTGCTTTATGGTGAGCGATGAAATTGTGGTGCTAACGCGCTCGGTAAAGGAAGGCATCTCTATGGAATGGAGAGGGAAGCCGGACGGGACGTATACGATCCGTCGCTTGGAGACGGAATTGCCCGCAGGAACGCAAATTTATTTGCGCTGCAAGCCGGGGAGCGAGTTTTATTATGAGCCGGCTCAGGTGAAGGAGTCCTTATTTTATTATGGGGCTTTGCTGCCGTATCCCGTCCTGCTGTCTGTCGATGGAAAGACCGAGCGGGTTAATCTTCCATCGACGAGCTGGATGCAGAACCCGGAACAGCTACGCAGTCGGCGTAGTGAGGTGCTGGATCTGGGGTATCGTCTGATGGGTGAGCGCTTCAGCGATTTTATCCCGCTACGGACGGCATCGGGCAGAACAGGCGGGATTGCATTTATATTGCCTCGCAGCATTAATCTGAACAGCAAGCGGCTGCATCGGGTGTACCTGAAGCATATGCTCGTGTCCGACAAAGCGGAAAATGTATTGCCGGAATGGGCATTTTTCATTAAAAGCCTGATTTGGACAGATGAATTGCTGCCAACGGCATCTCGTGAATATTTTTATGAAAATGAGCAACTTGATGCTGTTCGCTCTGAACTGGGAACCTGCATTCGTGAAGAGCTGTTACGAATGGCGGAATATGAGCCGGATCGTCTGCAGCATTGGATTCGTCTGCATGAGCTGTCCATGAAGACGCTCGCGGTCGAGGATGATGAATTTCTGCGCATTATGCACCGCTGGTTTTCCTTTGAAAGCACATTTGGGCGGCGTGAGCTGAGTGAGCTGATCCGTGAGGCAGGCGGACGTCCGCTTCATTACACAGCGACCGTGGATGAGTATCGCCAGATTACGCATGTAGCGGCAGCGCAGTCCATGTTGGTGGTCAATGGCGGCTACATTTATGATTCGGAAATTCTGGAAAAGCTGCACTGGATTGACCCTGAACTGCAGACAGAGCGGCTTAGTCCCGAGGATGTATCTCTTTCATTTACCGGGCTGACGCAGGAAGAGCACGATAAGTATTACAGTGTGCTGCGTGTGATGGATGCTGCCTTGCAGCCGATGCGCTGTCGCAGCGAATTGAAGCGTTTTGAGCCTGCGAGTTTGCCTGTGCTGTATACCATTTCGCAGGATGCACTGACCTTACGCTCCATGGAAAACACCGTCGAAGAGACAACGGCGCTATTATCCAACGTGCTTGATAGCCTGAAAGCGGGAGTCCAGCAGAATGCGGGCTACTCGACCTTGTATTTTAATCTGAACAACCCGGTGGTGGCGCGTATTTTTGAAGCTTCTGATACGCAGATGATTACAGCTGCTACAGAAATGATGTATGTGAATGCACTTATGATGGGGCATTACCCGATGAACCGCAATGAGCTGGGATTGATGAACAGGAGTGTACTGCATTTTATTAATTGGGGATTAGGGAACGGACAAAATACGTAATCGCATCATTATAGGAGGAACCACATGGAAGATACGATACATGATTTGATGGAACAGGCGGAGGATCTGCCCGGAGGGGCGGCAAAGCTTGCGATCCTGGAGGAAGCCGCCCGCTTGGCGGATACTTCCGGGTTGCAGGAGCTCGCTTATGAAATTCGGGGAGAGATTCTGGAATGCGCTATTTTTAATGGGTATCCATTAAAGGCGCTAGTCGCTTTTTCATGGCAATTGGGTCGATTTGATCAAAATCCAGAGGAATACGACGCAGATACACTGTTGTGGAATTACAAATGGATACTCGGTAAAGTATGCAGCTTTTTCAATATACCGAGGGCTCAAATAGAAGATCTGGCGGAGGATATGCGCAAACGTTATGCCGAATACGGGTATAATGAGCGTCCGTATTACTATTATAAGTTCCGTATCGCGATGGACATGGGTGAACTGGATGAAGCACGGCGGTATCTGGATACGTTTCGCCAGATTGAGTCAGACAATATGAGTGATTGTGAAGCCTGTGAGCAAAGCCAGATGGTGCGGTTCTATTACTTGACCGGAGAAGACGAGCAGGCGCTTGCCGTGGCCAAACCGATTTTGTCGGGACGGATGAGATGTGCGGAAGTGCCGCATGTGACGCTCTCGCAGGTGCTATTGCCGCTTTATCGTCAGGGGGAGGTCGAGCAGGCGAAGGAGCAGCATCGTAAAGGCTATCGTCTGGTTCGCGATGACCGTGACTTCCTGAAAACGATAGCGGAGCATATCGAGTATTTGACAATCGCGAACCCGGTGGAGGGAATCGGAGTGGTGGAGCGTCATTTGCACATGGCGTTGGACTATGAGAGCGGACTGGAGCAAATGTATTTTTACGCAGCGATGGCAGGGCTGTTGCAAAAGCTGGATGCTTCGAGAAAACTTCGCTTGATGCGGATGCCTGCAACTTTAGAGTGGGGGAAAGAGGAGCGCACACTAGAAGAAATCATTGCGTATTTCAGACCTCTGGCGGAGTCGGCGGCAACAACGTTTGATCGGCGGAACGGGAATACGTTTTATTCCGACTGGATTGGCCGAATTTTGCAAACAGCTTAAGAAGTAGAGCGGTTTGCCAGCAACCCTATTTTATACAGCCCAAACAATGAGTGAGTATAATGTTCTTGTTTGAATTGACAGGAGGGATTATGTCGTGACTGTGACCGAAAAGGTGATTAATTTTGCACATCGCGGAGCTTCGGGGGTATGTCCTGAAAATACGCTGGCGGCGTTCCGCCACGCGCTGGAGCTGGGAGCAACAGGTATCGAAACGGATGTGCAGCGTACCAAGGATGGACGTCTGGTACTGATTCACGATGAATCGCTGGAGCGTACGACAGGCTCACCACTGGATGTAAGGGACATCACGCTGCAAGAACTGAATACACTGGATGCGGGCGGCTGGTTTGGCGAGAAATTCCGGGGCGAGCGGGTACCGTTGCTGGATGAGCTGCTGGAGCTTGCGCAGTCCAGCGATACAGTGATTAATATTGAATTGAAAAATAGCATTTATCGCTATCCCGGTATGGAGGAAGAGGTCATTGCTGCCGTGAAGCGCTTCGGGTTGGAAGAGCGGGTGATCCTGTCCAGCTTCAATCACGAATCGCTGGCGCTCTGTGCGCAGCTTGCTCCTGAGATTAGGACGGGTGCGCTCTATGTCGAGATTATGGTTCGCCCATCGGAGTATGCAGCTCAATTTGGGGTCACAGCACTTCATGCCCACAAGAATGCCGTTACACCAGAAGCTGTATCTGAGGCTTTGGCCATAGGTGTAGTCTACCATCCGTGGACAGTGAATGAGCCTGAGGAAATGAAGCGTCTGCTGGAGGCCGGGGTCAGCGGCATTATTACGGACTATCCTGATCGGTTGGCGCACATTTTAGCTGTCCACTCTTCCTAAACAAAGCAGACTGGACTGAAGTGGAAAGACTCTCCTATTCGCACTCGTGATTACGAGGCGAAGGAGAGTCTTTTTTGAGTTTGTGCTAAAGAACGGGAAGTCGTGAATGAAAAGTTACTAATGAAAATTACTAATGAAAGTTACGATGAACCTGATTCTTTTCCTACTTGATACCTAGCCGCATACGGTAGCTGAACAGGATATCCAGTGTTTTTCCCTGAAAATGATCCTCGACCTGTTTCACAAAGTGTGCCAAATCGTCATCCAGTGTTCGGTTGCCAAGTTTGAAGACACTCTGAATCCCACCTTGGCTCAGAGCAAGCCCTGTATAGCGAGCAGCGTCACACTGCTCACGGTTGTGAAAGACAATCTCCCGGGTATAACGGAATTGCCCGCTGCGGTGTAGATTCGACAAATGCTGATCCTTGTTCCATTTATGGGCCTGCTGCTCTATAGGAGCTTCCTGTTCCAAAATGGCATCCGCTTTAGCGATAAGCTCTGTATAAGCTTGCTCTACCTGCCATTGCAGCACCGGAGGCCAGTCACAGTCAAAGGCTGCGAACACGCCGCCCTGAGCCAAGACTCTGCCCGCTTCCTGGAGCGTGCTCTCGGGGTCCATCCAGTGAAAGGATTGAGAGCAGGTGATAACGTCTACAGTTCCATCCTCAAAGGGCAGGTTGTTGGAGAACCCGCTTTGGAAGGAGATGGTTGCTGCTGTTGTCGTTCCTGCTGCCTCCAGCTTACGCTGAGCTATTCCTCTCATGTCCGGGTTAGGCTCGATCCCGACGATCTGCCGAGCCACGTCTTTCCAGATGAAGGTCGAAAGCCCTGTACCACAGCCGATATCGGCGACAAGCTCCACGTTTCGTTCCAGATAGCGGCTAATGATTTCCACGACGAGCGATGGTGCTTCCGGACGGTGTTGATCGTACTTGTCGGCAAAACCACTAAAACGGTCCACGTTACTTTGCAGATTTCCTTCAGGTATCATAAGGGCTTCTCTCTCCTTTGCCTCGACCGGGTGGGGCCGAGCAGATTCCGATGCTGCTGTACTCTTACATTGTACAGTTTTATATGCTTATCCATCTACTGTCGTGATTGCACAGTAACCATCGGATTTCGGAGGGGGAAATTTCCCTATTTTATCATTGAAGCAAGCGCCCACTCGCGTATCATGGAGTCGAGCATTGGACGTAAATCCTCGCGCTGCATACCCATATGGAGAACGGCTTCCAAATATCCAGCCTTATCACCAATATCATAGCGTGTGCCTTCCAGTTCTAGTGCAAGCAGCTGGTTCTGTAATGCCACCTGATGGAGGGCGTCTGTCAGCTGATATTCACCACCTGCCCCGGTGGACATGTTTTCCAATATGGAGAAAATGGAAGACTCCAATACATACCGTCCAATGACTGCCTGACGCGAAGGAGCATCAGCAGGGGATGGTTTTTCAACAAGTCCGGCGACCTCGTGAATAAGGCCCTTCTGGCGGGTAGAGTCAATAATGCCGTATTTACTCACATCCTGTTCTTCCACCGTGCGTACGCCGACCACTTGCTTGCCCGTCGCCTCGTAAACATCCATCATTTGACGAATTGCCGGGGTAGAGGAATTCATAATATCATCGCCCAACAATATAGCGAAGGGCTCGTCGCCAATGAACTGACGAGCACAGCGTACCGCATGTCCCAAGCCAAGGGGCTCCTTTTGACGGATATAGTGAACGACTGCTTTGCCCCCAATGCTTTGAACCTCGCGCAGAAGGTCGTACTTGCCTTTGCTCTCCAGCACTTGCTCCAATTCCACAGACTTGTCAAAATGATCCTCGATAGCTTTTTTATTGCGACCCGTGACGATAATGATGCTTTCAATCCCGGATTTGACGGCTTCTTCTACGATATATTGAATAGCCGGTTTATCGACTATTGGAAGCATCTCTTTAGGCAGTGCCTTTGTAGCAGGCAGGAAACGGGTTCCTAGTCCGGCGGCTGGAATAACGGCTTTTGTAATTTTTCTCACAGAGATTCACTTTCCTTTCGGGATGGGGAACCAAATACCCAGTATCGGCTCCCGATATAATTAATGATCATTCCGGCTGCGGTAGCGATCAGCTTGCATAGGGCAAGGGGCAGCTCGGTTCCAGTGTGAAGCAGTTGCAATAATAAGGCGGTTAGACCCAATACGATCAGGTTGATGGCAATAAATTTGGGTAATTGATTTTTATGAGTATCGTTTGATCGTTGTTTGTTGAATGTCCATTTGCTGTTTAGAATATAACTGTTGGCTGTGCCGCAGCTATACGAAACGATCTGCGCAATCAGGACGGGAACTCCGGCCCAGGCCAGCAGCATAAAAATGATATAATCTACACCCGTATTAACCAGTCCTACCATACCAAAACGGATTATAGGAAGCAGTGGGGCTATGCGACTTTTCATGAGCTATGCTCCATGCCCGGATTTGGACCCGGTATATACTGCGCTATTGCCGCGTACAGTGCGTCCGGCAGAGATCAGACTGTCCCGGGCTCCTTGCATGTAGAGGGAGTCACGTTGTTCAGGAACCTTCTTGGCATGGGTTGGTCCGTTTTCGTATTGTCCGCCCAGATGCTCACGTACAATGTAGAGCGGACGGGCTTTGGTTTCATCATATATTCGCCCTACATATTCACCCATAATACCGAGAATGATCAGGATGACACCGTCAAAGATCAGGCTGATGCTAATCATGGACGACCAGCCCCTCATCACGTAGGAATCGGTGAAAAAATTGAGGAATAGCACGTACATCAGATACAGGAAACCGGACATCGACAGGAGCGTTCCAATATAGCCCGCCAGTTTGAGCGGTTTAATCGAAAAGGAGGTGATCCCGTCCAGACTGAGCTTGATCATGCGTTTCAGCGGGTACTTGGTCTCGCCTGCGAGCCGTTCATCACGCTCATATTCAACAGCCGTTTGCCTGAAGCCGATCCAGCTGACCAGTCCACGGACAAATCGGTTATTTTCCGGTAGTCGCTTTAATTCATCTATAACCTTGCGGTCCATCAGGCGGAAGTCCCCGGTGTCCACCGGGATATTGATGTCCGTGGATGCTTTGAGCACACGGTAGAAGAGGCTGGCCGACCATTTCTTGAAGCGAGTTTCGCCATTGCGTTTTAGCCGTTTGGCGTAGACGACTTCATAGCCTTCCTTCCATTTGTTAGCCATCTCAACAATCAGCTCGGGTGGGTCCTGGAGATCGGCGTCAATGACGACCACCGCTTCTCCCACCGCATAATCCATCCCGGCAGTAATGGCCAGCTGATGACCGAAATTGCGGGAAAAATCAATCAGTACAATGGTGTCATCTCTGAGACTGAATTCCTTGATGAGCTGGGCGCTGCGGTCCGAGCTCCCATCATTTACGAAGATCAGCTCGTAGGGCTCTCCCATCGAGCCCATGACTTGCTTTAGCCGCCGATAGGTTTCTGTAATGACGGCTTCCTCGTTGTACATCGGAATAACTATGGAATAACGAATTTGTTCACTCATGAGTAATTCCTCCCTAATTTATAATGTGATTTCGTATAAAGTACCGCTTCCGCCACGTTCGTCTCCGCCAGGTCCACCTTGACCATCCTGAGCAATCGAGTTACTGCTCGTTTTGTCGTTTCCGCTGTTGGATGCTTGAGCATCTGTACTTGCTTCGCCAGTTGTTGTTTTCCATTCATCTGTAGGGATTAGTTTGCCGTGCTCTTTGATCCATGCGGTGACCTCGGAGTTACCGCTGTCCGGTCTGCCGCCGCCACCACCATTGATCATGAAGTATTTCACTTGACCACTTTCGACCAGCGCCTTGATCTTATCGACGGTATACACCGGATCGGAGGATACAAAGCCGTTCATAATAATCACTTTTTGTCCAGCTTCAATCATGTAAGGAGCAGCTGTTGAATAATTGCTTGCTGCGAAAAGGTAGGTTTCACCTGTGTTATGCTGTTGCAAATAGCTCAACGTTTTTTGGTCTAAGCTTTGACTTCCGTTCGGTCTACCCATTCCTCTGGAGCGGGTAGAAGATCTCTGTTCCGTGTCTATACTTGTGTGAGTTCCTTCAGCTTGTTGTCTATTGGCGCTCTGGCCTCGTTTACTAAAATTGCCTCCCGGCATTCCGCCACCTCCACCGCCGCCAAACTGAGTTGGTCCGGCTTGTGGAATCATGCTGTTCCCCCCGTAGGCGATCGGTGTCAATGCCCAGTACACAGGGCCGATAAACATTGCAAGTACACTTGCAATGATGGCAAATCTCGTGAACTTCTCTGATTTCAGTCGGGCTATTACCAGTAACGCTGTGCCCATGATCCCCAGAATTAATACCCCGATGGACCAGCCGCTGCCGATGGTCTTGTTGTAATTTTGCAAAACAAACCAGCTAAATACCGAGGTTGCCAATACCGCGACGGGTAACAGCCAGGAGAGCCAATTGGAGCGCTCACGATACTGCTTCCACAATTCTACGAATCCGGCTCCGAAGAGCGCTGAAATCGGTGGAGCGAGCATAATTAGGTAATATTGATGAAAGAAACCGGCTACGCTGAAAAATGCAGCTGCGGGAAGCAGCCAAGCCAACCAAAAAATGACCTCTTGGTGTTTTTGTGTCAAATTGCGACGACGAATGCCTGCAAGTAGGCCGATCGAAGCAATCAATGCGAATGGAAGCAGCCAGCTTGCTTGGCCTGATAAGGCAGATTGAAATAACCGTAAAGGTCCCTTTTCACCCGTGCCGAACATACCACCACCGGAGTTCCTGCCAAATCCACCGCCAGGGCCGCCCTGACCGTTGTCGCCAAATCCGCCCGGCGGCAATTGGCCACCTGCACTGAATCCGCCTGCTGCCATGTTGTTGGTACCCGTGTCGCCAGTTGCTGTAGTACCGTCCGATGATGCAGTTGTCTGCGTCTGATCCGAATTTGACTTGCTGCTATTCGTTGAGGCCCTTTGTTTCCACTCCGAGTTTTGGTCGCCACGTCCACCGCCTATCCCCCGATCCCCTGTCAAACGGGACAGACCGTTATAGCCAAAGGCCAAATTCAGTACAGAGTTTGTACCGCTGCTCCCCATATAAGGGCGTTGGTCTGCCGGAGTGGAGTCCACCACAACTGCCCAAGAGAGCGACACGATCAGGAGAACAACGGCCGATCCTGCAAGGATTACCGCTTTTCGCTTCCAGTTAAACTTGGAGGCCAGCAGATAAAATAGTCCAAAAGCGGGAACGATCATGTAGGCTTGTAGCATTTTTTCATTAAAGGCGATGCCTACGACTGCGAAAGCCGCGAGGATCAGCCCGGTTTTGCTATTTTTAATGCCTCTGAACAAAAGCCATGTCGCAAGCAACAAGGTGAATACCAGCATAGCGTCGATGTTATTCGTGCGGCTGACCGCTACTGCTATCGGTGTGGTTGCCATAGCGAAGGCAGCCAATCGAGCCGCTATCGTACCGAAGCTCGGTTTCACGAGCAGGTATACGAGCAATACCGACCCGACTTGAGCCAGTGCTTGCGGCAGAATAACGCTCCAGCCGTGAAGCCCGAATATATAGGCGCTCGCGGTCTGAAGCCAGAACACAACAGGCGGTTTGTCTACCGTTACCGACCCGGCAGAATCGAGTGAGGCGAAGAAGAAGTTGTGAAAATTCTCTAGCATACTCGCTACGGCCGTCGTGTAGTAGGTGTTGACGTATTTGTCTTGCCAGATGTTGTATCCATTCAAAAATGCAGATATCAACATGGTGATGATCAGGGGGATATCCGCCCTGCTTTTAAACCAGTTTTTAATCATGTACATTCCACTCCCTGTGAAAATTCTTTGTGTTTATTCCGTTGTTCTAGCCGCTATCTTCAGGACTGCGGAATGACCAGTCGCTTCTGATCTTGGCCCGGTGAACTACCGGCTTGCTATTATCATGCCAGACGTACCTTAATTGGTTATGAGCGCTCCCTGAACGTTAGCTGAAAGCTTATTGGAGGTGCTTTTTTTACGGTGGGATTCAGGTATATTAGATACAGGCAAATATAAACCGACTTTTTATATGGGGAAAAATGCAATGTTATGAAAGGGAAGATGAATCATGAATCCAATCCACGGAGTTAAAATTATGCTGGCTGACGATGAGCCTCATATTTTGCAATTTTTAGAGCTTGGACTTATTAATGAAGGATATGAAGTCAAAACCGCCGGGAATGGGAGTGATGCAGTTGATCTGGCAAGGGAGTTTCGCCCGCATGTAGCGGTGCTGGATGTCATGATGCCTGAAATGAACGGCTTCGAGGTATGCCAAAGTCTCAAGGAGACGGAGGATAACATTGCGGTCATTATGCTGACAGCCAAGGATGATGTAGATGATCGGGTGAAAGGCTTAAAGCTCGGTGCAGATGACTATGTCGTAAAGCCCTTCAGTTTTAATGAGCTGCTGGCTCGCATTGAAGCTCGTTTGCGCAATCAGTTTCCCGATTTGCTGGGGGAAGTGGTTCATGGACCCTTTCAAGTGGATGACCGACGTAAGGAGATTCGCTATCAGAGTCAAGTGCTGGAGTTGTCGCCTACCGAATATGAACTATTGAAGTTTCTGGTGCTGAACCACGGCATTGTATTGAGTAAAAGTCGTATTTTAGACAGGGTGTGGGGCTACGATTTTGGAGGCGAGGATAATATTGTTGAAGTGTATATCCGCTCGTTGCGTGAAAAACTTAAAGACAAAGAACACCGAGTCATTCGTACGCTACGCGGTGTTGGGTACCGGGTGGACCTGCTATGAAGGCGGGGGGCAAAAATCGGAGAAAATATGCTCTCCGTTCTCTCCAGTCCCAGCTTTTAGCCAGAACCTTACTCATTTTGGCTCTGCTGCTCGTATTGATCGGTTTTCTACAATATTTTCTGATGAAGGATTTTCTGTATCGCAGTCGAGCAGAAGCTATGGGAACGCAGTTAAACTCAATTCCTGCTGATTTATTGATCATGGACTACGAAGAGCAGAACGGGGGGATTGCTCCCCAGGAAGGAATTAATCGGAGGGATAGTCGACCGGGGCCGTTTTTGTTTTGGTCGGATATGTCGCTCGCATCTATAGACACAGACGGAACCTTTCGGAGCTTATCCAGTGAAAATGGACTTAACCCACCGCGTCTCACCGCTGAGCAGTATCAAGCGATGCAGCAGAGCAGGCGTATGCGCCATGGCTATCAATTGGTCACGGACTCTCAAGGGAATGAGCAACTGATTGTGTTCCGTCCGCTTGGTCCACCTGACCGCTCGTCAGGTTTGCTTCAAATGGGCGTATCCACGACATCCATGCAAGAGCAGCTGATTAATCAGCTCCGTACCTTTATTTTATTGTCACTGATTGCGCTTGCGATTGGCCTGACCCTCATGCTTCCGGTGCTGCGCCGCACGTTGGTACCCCTTTCGAGGATGGTCGAGGCGGTCAAACGTATTGATGCCGGGAATCTGGACGAGCGCTTCGATGCTGAGCAGGGTCAGTATGAAGTGGACCGCTTGGCTGTTTCATTTAATGGAATGCTGGAACGGCTGGAGCATTCATTCGCTGCTGAACGGGAATTGCAGATGCAGATGAGGCGCTTTATAGCGGATGCTTCTCATGAGCTGCGAACCCCGCTTACGTCGATTCACGGCTTTTTGGAGGTATTGCTTCGCGGGGCGGCAGCCAATCCCAAGCAGCTTCAGTCCGCACTAGAAAGTATGTATGGAGAATCCAAGCGGATGAATAAGCTAGTCTCTGATTTATTGTTGTTGGCTAAGCTGGACCGAACACCGGAGTTGAAGCTGGAAGACATATCGTTGGATGAGCTGATGCTGGAAATGAAACCACAGCTGCTAATGCTGGCAGGCACACGTAAGGTGGTTTTTGATATGACGGCAGGTGTGCGGGTGCTGGCAGAGGGAGACAAAATCAAGCAGGTGGTGCTCAATCTATTTCACAATGCTGTTCAGCATACGGATCTGGAGAAAGGTGTGATCCATGTGAATTTGTCCGCCGGCAAGAAGTTGGCAGATATCCAAATTCGTGATAACGGACCAGGCATGAGTCAGGAGCAGTTGGAGCGGATTTTTGAGCGATTTTATCGTGGAGATGAATCACGTACACGCAGCTCAGGTGGAGCGGGTCTTGGCTTGGCTATTACAGAGTCTATCGTGGAGGCGCACGGCGGAAACATCACAGCCCAAAGTACACTGGAAATTGGCAGTGTATTCAAAGTAACGCTGCCTTTATCGGGAACGGTATAGTATTGCACATGACGGAGCAGCATAAAAATAGCCCCCCGAACCGCAGCTTTGCTTGTACACGGCTCGGGAGGCTTTTGTGTTGTTAGTTAATCAGTGCAGCTTTTTGTAAAAGTACATGCAGCACCTTGGCGGATGCCTCGCGTGTTGTAGGTGCATTCGGCTTGAAATAGGAGGAGCTTTGAATCGTTTCTCCATTGATAATACCTGCTGCACTCACTTTTTCAATGCTGTCCTTGGCATAGCCTGCAAAAGATGAAGCATCATGATACGGTGTGCGTGTAGGGCCATCGACGGCTGCTTTAATTTGAAGCAGGTCTACAGCTTTACCCAGTATGACAGCAACTTCCTGACGGCTGATATGAGCGTTCGGATCAAACTTGTTGCTGTTGCGGCCTGTAATCAATCCGGCTTCATAAGCGGCTGCCACATCGCCGGTATACCAGCTGTCTGCAGGAATATCACTGAATGGTGCAGCCGTGCCTGGTGTCAGGCCAAGCGCCCGGATTACCAGAGCTGCAAATTCTGCACGTGTCACGTTCTTCTTCGGTGAAAAGGTTGTATCGGTTGTGCCGTTAATCAGCAGCTTGTTCGCTAATGATTGAATTTCGGATTGGGCATACGACGATGAAATGTCTTCAAAGCTAACCGGACGCGTTGCTGCCGCATACGTCGAGAAGCCCGGACGGCTTACCTTCACAACGGTAGATCCATCTGCCTGCTTGGTAAAGACGGATGGAACCGGATAGACATTTCCATTCGCTGTATAGAGCACACCGGCTGTATTCGAATCAATTTGTCCAGGGACGGTAAAAGAGCGGGTAATAAACTGTCCTGGAGCAACTTTGAGTGGTTGACTCTTGCCGCCAGTGATGACGTTAGCTTCGAAGCCTACCGGTGTGCCGATCACAGTAGAGCCTTTCAGTTTGCCTGTAAATGTACTGCTATCTTGCGACTGGCTGCTGATGACCACTTCAATGCCTGCACCTGCAGGAGCATTTTTCAGAGCGGACATTGGCAAAGCCAGCGAGGAACCTGTATTGCTCACGATCAGGCTGCTTCCTGCTGGAGCCTTGCCCAGCGTTGCTAACTGAGCGGAAGTGAGCGCTGCTTTGGTTGTTTGGCCTGCTTGGCTAGCAGCCGACAGGACAATAGCTGCTGGGCTGGAACCTGCTGCCGTTACAGCAGCTTGTAAGTCTGCATCAGTTACAGTCAGCGACTGTACATTATTGTTAACCGCAACGGCTGTAGTGACAGCTTTCACAGCCTGTCCTTGCTTCACTACGGTTTGAAGTGAAGGTGCAGAGGTAGAGACAGGAGTGGATATGTTGGTTGCTGCAGAAGATGTTGTATTGCTTCTACCGCCACCGCCTCCACCTCCGCCGCCTCCACCTCCGCCGCCACTACTGCCGGGTGCGGCACTATTATCCACACGAATAGCTTTATTGGCGGTGAAGAATTTAGGGCCGTCGGTATCGCGCTTGACCTCGCCTTTTGCATTCAACTCTGGAGCGCTAACTTCCAGCTTGTATACTCCGTCCTTCAAATGTTGAATTACGGGTTGACCGTTGGCATCCAGAACAGGCTTTCCATTGTCATCTAATTCAACGTAACCTCCATCAATATCCTTAAAGGAGTATGCGCCTTGTTTGAGACGAGCGTTCGGTCCCTGTTCCTTGGAAGTCGTAATTCCATTGATTAGACCGATTAACTTATCATCTACGCCGTATACATAGAGCGCAATTTGGTTAGTCGCATCCGTAGTCAGGCGGAAAGTAAGATCTGTTGAGCGTTGAACGCCTGTACGACTCGGATAAATAATCGGGTTGGTGACACTCAGATCCTGCACGCCAAAGCCTGTTGCCGGATTTTCATTGCCGACATGAACGACGAATGGCAGATGAAGTGTTGGCAGTCCAGCGCTTTTCAGAATAACTTCCCCTTCATATACTCCTGTGGCTGCACTAGAATTGGGTTGTACAGACAGGAAGAACGGCTGGGATTTACCTGGTTCTGCCGAGATTGTCCCATTTGCACCGACACCTTGCAGTTGCACGGCAATGTTGCTCACGTCAGGTGTGGCAATTGGCTTTTTAGGATCAGAGGTTACATTATTATGCAAAATATAGCTGGCCTCGTACTGTACAGAGTTACTGGACAAGTTTTTGAGCTGAAGCTGAATTTGCTTCGCATCACTACCAGGCCGCATTACTCCAAAGCTGGCAGAAGGGTTGTAATTCACGACCTCTTGACGATTAAAGTTTTTGTCGAGAATCGTTATCTTTTCAACGGTTTCCAGCAGGGCTGGTGTTTGAATCGCATTAGCGATGTTTACAAGACCTGCACCCTGAGAATACACATCATATTGAATTTTATCCTCATCAAAGAGTGTAACCGAAGTGTTGGCGAGAGCAGCGCGAATATCAAACGGTGTCCAGCCTGGATGCTGCTGTTTCAGCAGCACAGCAAGTCCAGCCACATGCGGGGAGGCCATGCTGGTTCCATTACTGCGTTTGTAAGCATACTGATATGACGCATCTGGATAGAACTTGGCGAAAGCAGGATAGGTTGACAAAATGCCGACTCCCGGTGCGCTCACATCCGGCTTGATGCTGAGCAGCTCATCCCCGTTTGGTCCACGAGAACTGAAATCGGCCATCGTATTCCCGGAGTTATCGGTGCGAAGATAATCTTTTCCAAAAGTAATAAAGAATTTTTGTTTGTTGTTTTGGCTTTTAATGATTTGTCTTGCCAGCGCTCTACCTTCCTTTCCTATCATGTCAAAGGTAGGGATGTAATCCACGCCGTCACCCTGATTTGAATTAATGTAACCGTCGTAACTCGGGATAGCCTCATTCAGATTGGCTTGAGTGCTGTCGCCAGATTTCGCTTGACCATTAAAAATAATAATAGCCTTCGCACCGCTTTGTTGTGCGTTCGCGATTTTGTCTACGAAGCTGAAGGCGCCACGTGATACAATTACAACCTTGCCTTTTACATCTTTAGAAGTGAAATCATCCGGATATCCTAAATTGGCATATACTAATTCCAATGGTTCCGTTCCTAAAATGGAAGCAAAATCCTCATGAAACGTTTGCCAACTCATCGTATTAAGATGGTAATAGGTATCTGATGTAACTGTCATCAGTTTTTCATCATTACCATAGGTTACAAGATTAACCGATGCTTTATTTGAATAGCTATGGCTAGGTGAAGTGGCTGCACCGACGGAAATTGCCAGCTGGGCTGTTGCAGGGGAGCCCATTGAATAGTAATATTTTCCGCTTTGCGCAGCATTACCGTTTGCAACGACCGCAACTACGCCGGAAAGCACAGCATTATTGATGGCAATGGAGTCCGGGGAGTTCGGGTCTTTTTCAGAGTCGGAGCCAAGTGACAGGTTAATGACGTTCATGCCGTCTTTGACAGCACGTTCAATACCGTCAATGACCTGTGCGGAGGAACCGGAGGAACGGCCTGTCTCGGTGTTGCGTCCAAGCACTTTATAAACGTATAAGCCCGATTTATAAGCAATACCTTTTTGCACAATTTCCGAGGATTTATTCGCTGCTTGACCAGCAATCGTACCGGAGACGTGAGTACCGTGTGTTGTTCCGCTAAAACCCGTACCATACGGGTCGTTCTCTTTATCAAGTAACGGTTCCTCGTAAGGATCGTTATCCTGTTCAAAAGAGTCATACCCACCCTTGTAAGCCGCTTTCAAATCGGGATGCTCATAATCGATACCGGTATCGATAACTCCAACCTTGATTCCTTCACCTGTTAAACCTTTTGCCCAGGCTTCGGGAACACCAATTTGATCCAGCGGTGCATTGTCATAGGTTGCTTCACTGGCTGTAAGTGTGGGTGGGTCCTGTACGGGGATAGAATAATATGTTTTGTTTTCGTGAATGGATTTTACGCCTGGCAGTTTAGCCAGTTCTGGAATTTTATTGGCTGGCAGTGTGACCTCCAAACCGTTAAGCACCGTATTGTATTGGTAATTCACCTCAAGAGAAATACCGTGTTCTGCAGCTTTATCCACGAACGTTGATTGCTCTGTGGCGATGGCGGATTCCGCTTTTTGCTCAGATTGAGCAGTGAAAGCTTGGGCACCTGTCCGTGCCACATATTTGTCCACGGCTAGAGGCTTACCATCCAGCTGTACGATGACTCTGACCTGGCGGGAAGAATCCGTGTTCAGCTCTGGCGAGATGAAGGCCGGAGCCGCCTCGACCGTCAATGCTTCCTGGGCTTTCAAAAACGAACCGATTGACAGGTCTGCGGTAGCGGCAGAGCTGATGGACGGCAAAGACAAGCTTACCGTTAAGGCAAGAGCGAGTGATACGACAGGTATTTTTTTCAAAATGCTTGGCTTTTTCAAAGATTTCCCTCTTTTCAATCAAAATATGATATGTCTACATACTAGGATTTGAAGCCACTGCCGCTGTTTTCACGCCTCCCTTAATATCTAAATTGATAGATTGACCACTAGTGACTAACTTGCCAGTTTTGAGGCATATCTTACCATATTGGTGGGATATTTTACTATATGTTTTTCATATTTTTAGAAAAAATAAGGGTAACTTCACGTATAGATTCCATGGAAATGTTATGAATTTACTAGATTATTTTTGAAATCTTTGAAAGGGGAATGGGAGAAAACGAGATTTAATGATATAATCTGCATTGGAATTGTTGAGATTTCACAATGATGTAGAATGCTTAATGCAGAGGAGTCGATTATGTTGGCAAAAACGTTGATTTTCGGGCATAAAAATCCGGATACGGATACCATTTGCTCAGCTATTGCTTATGCAGATTTGAAAACCAAGCTGGGTGCGGACGTAGAACCGGTTCGTCTGGGTGAGGTTAACGGGGAAACGCAGTATGCACTGGATTATTTCAAAGTAAGCGCACCGCGCTTAGTTGAGCAGGTTGCTGTGGAAACGGACAGCGTCATTCTGGTCGATCATAATGAACGCCAGCAAAGCGCTGTTGATATTGACAAAGTAACGGTGACTGAAGTCATCGACCATCACCGGATCGCTAACTTTGAAACAAGCCAGCCGTTATACTTTCGTGCTGAACCTGTGGGCTGCACAGCTACCATTTTGAACAAGCTTTACAAGGAGAATGGTATTGCGGTTCCAAAAGAAATCGCAGGTTTAATGTTGTCTGCGATCATTTCGGATTCCCTGCTGTTTAAATCCCCAACCTGCACGGATCAAGACGTTGCTGCTGCACGTGAACTGGCTGAAATTGCTGGTGTAGATGCAGATCGTTACGGTTTTGACTTGCTTAAAGCGGGTGCTGATTTGAGTGGCCACACGATTGAGCAGCTGGTAAGTCTGGATGCCAAGGAATTCCAGATGAACGGTCGCAAAGTGGAAATTGCTCAAGTGAACGCGGTAGATGTGAACGACGTATTATCCCGTCAAGCTGAGCTGGAAGCTGCCTTGTCCCAGACGATTGAAGCCAAAAACCTGGATTTGTTCCTGTTCGTCGTAACGGACATTGTGAATAGTGATTCTATTGGTATTGCGCTGGGAAGCCAGGCACAAGCAGTTGAAAAAGCCTATAATGTGCAGCTGGACGACAACAAAGCCGTTCTGAAAGGCGTCGTATCCCGCAAATCGCAAATCGTCCCTGTATTGACAGACGCTTTTAACAGTCTGTAAATTCATAGATCGAGATGGCAAGCTATACGCGACTATTAAGCTCACAATGCGTGTTAGCTGCCTTTATGGAAAATAAGCCTCTAGAACCCAACTGCATCAAAGCAGGTGGAAGCAGGAGGCTTATTTTTTCTTTAGTCTTCATACCATTTGTCTCCCGTCATTTTGGGGTCTGCTAGACCGTAATCTTTAACATCTTCAAAGGCAGAACGTACGTGTGATAAATAGGTTTGAAACTGGGTAATTTCCGATTCACTGAAGTCCGACATCAGGCGCGAAGCTAGTCCTATGAAAAAAGGGTCCATTTGTTTGATTTTTCCTCTCCCCTTATCGTTCAGGGAAACAAATACGCTTCGTTTGTCATTGGGATCATCGTACTTGTTAATATATCCGTCTTGTTCAAGAGAAATGACCATAGAGCTGATTGCTGCCCGGCTTACACCCATCTTTTCAGCCAAACTGGAAGGAGACGACATTTCATCTCTTTGCGCAGAGAGTACACAAAGCGCGATATATTGACCGTAGGAGAGACCAAATTCACGCGAACGTTTCTCCATATTTTTACGTATTTCACATGTTATGGAAAACAAATCCACTAAAACACTAATCGGTTTATTGCCGCCCGGAAACAAATTATAAGCCAGTTGCCGAATTTCGGAGTCCAAGAAAAAGAACATGCCATTCACCTCGATGTAGTTAATTAGTTAACTGTAATTTAATTAACCACTGGTTGCAATGATTTATACAAACTTTTTCCGCATTTTTTTGAAAGCGTACTTGCTAAGCATTACGTCCAAGGGCCGACGCACTGCTCAATGTTCTGATTGACAAAGGCTTGTATGGAGGGTTGGCGAAGGGTACGTCCTTCTTCCCATCGCCACTCACTATATTGAACCTTGGCGGTATACATAGGCTGCCCCCAGATTGCATCTTGATGACGGTCCGGCTTATTGACAAATGGTTGCTCCGAAATCGTGTGCGGCATGAGGCGCTCGGCAAGCTGACGTCAATCTTCCCGAGTCAGCTTGCCTGTACCTGCATGTCCGATGTATCGCAGCCTTCCTTGCTTGTCATACTGGCCCAGCAGTACAGCATTAATAATACCTCCGTTCAGGGTATAGCCTCCGATGACAGCAATGATATCGCCATAATTTTTGACCTTGATCCAGCGTCCTTCCCACCCAATGTGTAGGATCTGTCCAGCCTTTTAATTAGTATCTACATAAAAATTATGGACATTAATCATAACAATTTATATCTTTTCTTGTTTGATAATTGTAGCTAGGATTAAAAAATTAGTGTACATAAATTTTGTAGTGTACATTAATGCATGATCTATGTACACTAATCTATTTGAATATTTGATTTATTGTGCATTCATTTTTATCAACATCGATAATAGTCTGAATACTGGGATGCCTCATTGTTCCTCCGGGGGTAAATTCAAGATATTCAACTTTTACGGTTAACTCTGGCTTTACCCAAATAACATCTTTGGATTTCTCGGGATCATTTGAGAATGGTCGTTTTGCTGAGACAATCTTGTTTGTTTGTTCAGTAATGAATACCCAATCATGACGTGTTAATTTCCCAGTACCTGCGCTGCCAATATATATAAAGTCATCTTTATCGGTATATAGACCTAATAAAAGTGAATTAACAATATGATTACTTCGTGTAATCCCACCTACAACAGCAAAAAGGTCATTCACAATTTTATGTTTTTTCCATCGACCATCTTTACCATTTATTCTGTATTTACTGGAGATATCCTTATAGACCACACCTTCCATTTGATATTGCTTCATGAGGTTAAAAAGAGCTATTCCATCACTGAAGTTTTGCGAAATTTGTATATTATTTCTGGGTACGATGATTTTATCGAGCAATCGCTGTCTATAATCTAATGATTTATCAGTAACCCAGGCACCGTTATAGAACAAGATATCAAAAATCATATAGGTCACGGGATTTGTGTTTACAGACAGTTCTATTTTTTGTGCTTGCTTCAAACGATCCCTTTTCATGATTTCATGAAAGGAAGGCTTAGTCATGTCAAAGGCAATGACTTCTCCATCGAGAATTACAGAACGAGCTTTACAGAAAGCGTTAGTATCAAGTAATTCAGGATATTGCATAGTACGTTCATTCAATTTTCGATTGAATAATCGAGATTCATTTCCATCAAAGTAATGTAGAATCCTTACCCCATCCCATTTTACTTGGGCAACCCATTTAGTTCCTGATGGAGGAGTCTGCACCCTGGTTGGTTCAAATGGAACGATTGGCTCTAGTTCCATACTTTATTCACCTCTCTTACATTCTTAGAATTTATTCTTTCCATTTCTTGAAATTTTAATTTTGGGAAACCTGTTTCGGCTTCAAGGTGTTCAGCAGCAGACTCTAATTCCTCATTGCAAAAATGGCATAACATATTATTAAATTCTCCTTTAATATTTATTTAGAACGCTTATGTGTGAGATGTGGCACATACTAGTTAGAATTTGGTTCGTCAAAAAATAGTAAGGCTACTTGTTTGAACCAAAAATCAATTTGTTCTGCATTTGACACGACACGTCGATTTCTCCCCGGAGATGGAGTGGACAGGGCTAAGGGGCGAATGTCATGAAACCGACGCAAGAGATAGAGGCGCTGGCGGCAAAGATTGCGATGTGGCCATGATCGCCCTTTCGCACTCTTTTTGAAAATGGCGAACATTACTATTACTACACGCTATTTACGACTGGAGAGGGACATGCGCCAAGCATCTCCGCCTGGTCATGGGAGGCCTTGGAGAGGGAAGCGGCCAGGCAAGGAGAAGAAAGCGACACGCCGGGATCAACGATTGCGGAACTCATCAAATGGTCCTATGCCGATTCGCCCTATTGTTGTTTCAGGGATGAGAGCTTCGATGATGTTAAACAATTACCCTCGTCCATCCCTTTAAACCGGAGAGAATGATTTCGATCTTCATCCCTGAAGACTATGAGGAGTACCTGAAAAACAACATATATCCTAATTGCTCGATCAAGGTGATTGAGCATCCCATTTCGACTGAAAGCGCCAAAGATATGTTTACTAACCCAGGTCTTATAAAGCATGCAATTTCAGACGGGAAACTAAGCCATGACGAAAAATCAATGGGTCAGCCTTTTTTGATCAAAGCAGGCGGAAACCCGAGACTTATTCAAAATGAAGACTATTATTTTACGAAGCTGAAGGAGGAGTCATTCTTTTTTTTTATTTCATGTAGATGAAGATGGTTATCCCGAAACGTTGCTTCAAGAGGGCGGCGAGCCCATCAAACGATTTTCGGCGTGTGTATGCCCCATTCGCACAAGCAGGCAGCCCGCCCCTGGCGTAAACTGAATTATAATCAGTGAGCGAGGTGAACTTCCATGGCACAATCGAAAGAGATGCGTGAACGGGCTAAGAAGTTCCAAGGCCGTCCGGTCTGTGTCACCCTGCACAGCGGAGAGACTTACGTCGGCTACATCACCGACGTTAATCGCGGCGGGTTGGTACTTGCCAGTGCTGGAGCTCCCCCACGTGCTCCTTCCAGGAAGCAAGACTCCCGACCTCTCAAGCGCAGAGCTGGTGCTCATGCCCCGAGCGCCCGTCGCGGCAACCGGAGAAGCGATGCACGCAAATCGTCTGGCCGTTCGCGCTCCCGCAAGCCAGATGCCAAGGTATCTGCATTCCTGCCGATGATGGGCTCGCTGTTCGGCGGCCTGGGCGGGCTTGGCGGTGCCAGTGCGGGTGCAGGAGGGCTTGGAAGTATGCTCGGCGGCGGCCTGCGGCTGTTCGGTATGATCCAGAAATTTGTCCCGGTCGTGAAGATGGGCTACGGTATGATCAAGTCCATTCGCCCGTTTCTCGGCGCCGTTAAAGGCTTGATGCCCACGGCTAGTCCGGCCACGCCGAATAACGAATAATCGTATACCTGGAACCTGAACATTCCGAAATCGGATTTACGAGGAATCCGAAAAAATGTAAAACGCTACTGACATCCCGTTGTCAGTAGCGTTTTTGAATATTAGGAGTATGCGAATATCGCAGTGCTTTGAGATGAGGCTTGAGTTACACATGGTTTATACCTGATGTTTTTAATCATCGTTGCTCATGCCAGCTTCCGCAGTAATCCTGCTTCGTATTGACAAAGACCCGCCATATGAATACTTTAAAGATTATTATTTTACTTTTTCTATTTAATCTTTTGAATTAGTGACTGATTGGCAACGTATAGTAATTAAATGCTTGATCCAACAAGGCACTGGCTTCTTGACGCTTCAAAAGCTGTTTGGAGCGGAAGTCTATGGAGCCGTCTAAATTGATCTTGGTATCCGGGTCCATGATACCTTGGGAAACAAGAGCTGTGACTGCTTTAACTGCCCAAGCATCCGTTTCGCCACTCAATTTAACCTTGGTTCCAGGCTCAACCTGTTTCAGGTTCTGGATCATTACCGCCGCCATTTGTCTAGTGATAGGAGAATTAGGCTGATAATTACGTAGTCCGGCCATCATCTGCTTCTTATTCGGTTCAATCATGAAAGGTTGTTTATACCACCCGTGGGCGCGCAGCAGCACTTCTGAGAATTCTCCCTGAGTCATCGTTCCTTTCGGATCGAAGAGGTTGGCTGACTTTCCGCTCATGACTTTCAAAGCATTAAGGTTGTTTATATATGAAATATATTTACTATCCGCAGGTACATCAGAAAACGGTGAATCAATGTTTATTTTTTGCGCATAAGCAACGAGGTCTGGGAGCTGCATGTAATACAAATATGCAATATGGCCTGCTTCATTTTTATTAAACGTCAATTTATTACCTGATTCATCTTCAAATAATAAAGGGTGGATCATTTTTAGTGTATGTTTGCCTGATGTTCCTGTCTCCATTATTAATTTCCCGTCCGAATACGAAACCTTCGTCCTTAAGGCAGCAAAACGCGTATTTTGGTATAATCCCACGTAGTCTTGGGCCTGCTGTTCACTTATTGTCGCGTAGGTTGACTTTGGAACCTCTGATTTTCTCGGATAATAATGATTCATAAATTCTTCATACACGTCAAGACTCATCATGGAGTCGTTATTGTAGGACATGTACATCGCTGTATTCTTCTCAGGCAGAATAACAATCAAGGAAGAATGCCCTGTAACATTTCCTCCTTTTAGAATCACATGCTGATTATTCATCTTCTCTTTGAAGTAGCCTTCGAATCCAATTGTTGTAACCGGGAACTCCTTGTCAGGGAATAATTGGTATGTGTGCATTTGCTCTATGCTCTTTGGACTCACCACTTCTTTACCTTTGTACTTGCCTTTGTTCAGGTGCATAATGAGGTACTTCGCCATGTCATCTGCTGTTGAAACGATACCGCCTTCAGGTTTTTCCGTTGGTTTAAACCCGTCCAAGGGTATCAGTTCACCTGTTGGTCCATAGTGAGCAGCCATTCTGCTTAACAATTGGGGGGTAAACCGCACACTCGTCGAATTCATGCCTAACGGTTTGAAAATATTCTTTTCCATATATCGGGAATATGACATGCCCGTTACGTTTGCTACAGCATATCCCGCTAGCATGAAACCAAAATTGTCATACGTGTACGCTTCTCCTGGAGGCCTGACAACAGTTGGCATATTTGATGCAATGAACTTCTTCATTGGAAAATATTTGTCCGCGTATTCTGGATGCATTTCCATGGAAATATCTGGATCATCAAATCCGCTTGAATATGTAAGTAGATCAAACATCGTCAGTTTTTTTCCTGTTTTATTCGGAACCTTTATTCCTCCTAAATACTCTTGGATATCGTGTTTTAAATCCATTTTCCCCTTATCGACCAACTGCATAGCTGCCAATGCAGTGAATGACTTTGTAACAGAGCCGATTTGGAAAACGGTATTTTTATCAACAGGAATTTTTTTCTCCTTGTCGGCATAACCGTAACCTTTGCTTAGCATCACTTTCCCACCTGTGACGACCACAAAATTAGAACCAACGGTATTAAACTTCTTCATCTTGTCCGCAAAAACACCATCTGCAAAAGCTTCTAGTTCCTTGGCATCTCGCGGCCCCTCCATGCTAGCCTTTTCAGATGCAACTGGTGCGTTAACGGGTGCGGCAACCGACGCGCCGTTGGGGGCCATACAGGCGGTAGTTATCGTAGCAGATAATAGTAGAACCGCGAGACTGGTGTGAATCATTTTTTTCATGAATGATTTCTCCTTGAAATGTATTTTTGCCTTATAGCGTCCGGCAAAACCAAGTATGGCAAAGGACTTGTCATACCAACAAGTTACATTTCGTCACCCACCACACCAAGTCACTCCAAAGTGCCATATGACGATTAGGCACTAGGCTTAAAGGGCGATGGGTCATTCAGAAAACAAACGCTTCCGGAGGCCTCTTCAGTGTCGACGCCAAGTCGTTTTTTATGTATGAGATGTTTCGCGGGTCGCCAAATCGGGGAATAATAAGGATATCCAGTACAGGATTTTTTTAGATAGAAAGGGGATCGGTTTCATGAGACAAATTCGCGAGGAGGACCATGCGATAGTCATGGTGGATGATGGACAGGTGGTTGCAGAGGTAGGCTATAAATCCATAGATGACCACTCTTTGGTCATTGACCATACATTTGTATCGGAACAACTGCGAGGGCAAAAAATCGGTAAGGAACTGATCGACAAGGTTGTGAACATGGCGAGAGATCAGCATAAAAGTGTTATTCCAGCTTGCTCATATGCGCTGGCCTTGTTCAGGCGCCATAAGGAATATAGTGACGTTTGGCAGCAGTAAATGCGGGATATAGGCGGGGCTGAGGTGTATAATCGTCAACACAACACCGGATCAGGTTAGTAAACCTTCCGGTGTTTTTTGGTGTGTATAAAGCTTGAGAAATCAATGCATTCTAGCGTTCATATATGGAGATAAAATGTTATCCTAAGATAATGAAGCACATTTTCAGACAGACCGCTGTGAAATTGTTCATACTGTTGTCACTTCACAGGCTGTCCTTGTGTTCTATATAATATATTATGGTTAAGATCAGGACAAAAACAAAAAAATACGAAAAACCTGAATTTAAACAAAGGAGACGCTTATTATGACTAAAGCGCGTGAGGACAAGCAGTATGTTCCAACGAGCAATCGTAATTTTACAGCCTTGATTATCACCGTTTCCATTATAGCCAACGTGATTATTTTGCTGCTATTCTTTTCGCCGATCGGATACCAGGGTGGTGTAAGCTTCGATATCACTATTTTCCCAAGGCTAAATGCGATTTTTAACAGCTTCACCTTTATTTTTCTGGTGGCTGCGCTGATTGCTATTTTCAAGAAAAACATTAAGGTGCATAAAACTTTTATTCTGCTGGCCTTTGCCAGTACCGTTTTATTTTTATTCTCCTACCTTACCTTCCACTACATTTCGCCGGAAACTGCAAAATATGGCGGGGTGGGCATTCTTCGGCCGATTTACTTTACGCTGCTGATTTCGCATAGCATCTTGGCTGCTATTATCGTGCCGCTGGCACTGTTCACCGTTGTTTGGGGATGGACGATGCAGGTGGCGAAGCACCGCAAAATTGCGCGCTGGACCATGCCAATTTGGCTGTATGTAAGTTTGACCGGGGTGCTCGTGTACGTATTCATGGCTCCGTACTATTAATAGTTGCACCCTGAGTAAACCCTCTGAAATTCATTGAAGTAAAAAAGACGTCTCTACTCAAAGAGGCGTCTTTTTTATGTCTATAAAAGAAAAATTATTCCTTCTAAATTTATTTTATTGAAAAAACGTTCCTTCTCTACCGGTATTTCTGTTATAATTTACCTTAATAAACTAAGAACAAGGGGGTCACCATGTGACAAAGAATGCGAAAGGCAGGTTGCGGTTGCTTGTATCTATGCTGGCGCTGGTTGTACTGCTGAGCAGCTGCGGTGGCGGAAGCTCAAAACCGGGAGATGTAAACGGTGAGAAAGTGACACTGCAATTTTGGACGATTGCACTACAACCTACATTTACTCCGTATTTTAATCGAGTGATTGCTGATTATGAGCAGAAGAACCCCAATGTCAAAATTGACTGGAAGGACTACCCCTATGATGCGGTAACCAACAAGCTGTTGACGAGTATTGCTAGTGGCAGCAGTCCGGATGTGGTCAATCTCAATACGGAATTTGCCAGCCAAATGGGCTCCAAGGGTGCTGTTGTTGATATGAATGAGTATTTGTCCCCGGAGGAGAAAGCAGCTTATTTCGAAGGTATCTATAATTCCACAGTTATTAACGGAAAGGCTTACGCGTTACCTTGGTATACGGGTACGGAAGTGCTTTACATGAATACGAAGCTGGTGAAGGCTGCTGGATTAGACCCTGCCCATCCGCCCAAAACGCGGGAAGAGCTGTCGGAATGGGGCCGCCAAATCAATAGAAAAATCGGTAAAGCCGGGTATGCGCAGCAGCTTGTATCCAAGCTTTTTGCCATAGATGGCATTCCGATTTTGAATAAAGAAAAGACAGCAGCGGCGTTCAATACACCGGAAGCAGTCGCTATGCTTGAAAATCTAAAAAAACAGATGGAAGATGGTGTCGTTCTTAAAGAAGACGCTGATTTTTCGCAGCAAGTGAAATATTATGCAGGAGAGCAGGTTGCTTTCGAGCTGGCAGGCCCAACGTTTATCAATTTTATCAAAACGGCGGCACCGGACGTGTATAAGAATACGATTGCTTTTCCTGTACCTACAGGTAAAGCTGACGTGAGGTTATCCAATACCATGGATCTGGTTGTACCGACCAAGTCTGCGCATGTAAAAGAAGCGGTGAAGTTTGCTGTTTTCCTGACGAATGCAGAGAGCCAGACGGCGTTTTCCAAAGCGGCAAATACGCTGCCTTCCACGAAGGACTCCATTAAAGATCCGTACTTCACACAGTCAGATCAATCACTGGAGGCACAAGCGAAAGTGGTATCTGCACAAAGCCTGGATAAGGCGACTGATTACATGGTCGGTGTGCCTAATGCCAAGGACGTGAACAGTGCGATTACACGTGCTTTTCAAAATATTTTATTAAACGGAACGGATACCAAGCAGACGCTTGCTGCTTTGGAGAAGGAAGTGAATGACATATTAAAGCAATAGGTTCAGCAGGGGAGTGAAGTGAATGCTCCCCTGTTCATTTATCAAAATCGGGTGGTGATGCAGCATGATCAAATGGTTGAGGTCGGAATCCTTTACGGCCTGGGCCTTTATGACGCCGGGACTATTGTTGCTTGCCGTCTTTGTATTTTGGCCTATTATTTACAGCATTCCGCTGGCCTTGACGGACTACTCGGTCATATCGGATACCCATTATATTGGTCTCGCTAATTTCGAGGCAGCGTTTAAGGACCGCAACTTTCTCATTTCGATCTGGAACTCATTAGTGTATGTGCTCATTGTTCCCTTTCTTCAGATTTTCTCCATCCTGATGGCCGTGCTGGTGAACAGTCGTATACCAGCGATTAAAATATTTCGGACGACCTACTACATTCCTGTCGTAACTTCCATGGTAGCCGTAGCCTTAATTTGGAGCTGGCTGCTGGGCAATAACAGCGTTGTGAACTATCTGCTCATGAAGGTCGGCTTAATCAGCAGGGAGATCCACTGGTTATCGGACAGTAATTTAGCCTTGTATGTACTTATGTTCATCACGATGTGGAAGGGACTCGGGTATTATATGATGCTCTATCTGGCAGGCTTACAGAACATTCCACAGGACCTGTACGAAGCCGCCAGAGTGGACGGAGCAAGCCGCTGGCGGCTGATCGTTCATATAACCCTCCCGCTATTAAGACCCTACATTCTGTTCTGCACACTCATTTCACTCATGGCAGCTATTCGCGTATTCGACGAGGTGTATGTGTTGACCAAGGGTGGACCGGGAACGGCCACGTTGACTTCCAGCTTGTATATTTTCCAAAAAGGGATGGAGCAGTTTAAGTTTGGTTATGCCTCGGCGCTTGGCTTAATTGTTGGCGCGGTGATTGCGGTACTCAGTATTATCGTGTTCCGATTCAATAGGAAAGGTGGTGTCGATCCCTATTGATGAGTCTACAGAATGACAAAAAGCTACACTCACCCCTTCCGAAAAATAAAAACAGCCAGATCATGCGGAGCTTGGGGCGAACTGTAAGAATGACGATCATCTATGCATTGTTGGTGCTGCTCGCTCTATTTTTAATGGGACCGTTCCTATGGCTGCTCAGCGTATCGCTCATGCCGGGTCGCAACATTTTCTCATCGCCACCCGCCATTTTCCCGACCTTTATTGATTTTGATAATTATGTTAAGGTATGGAAATTTATGGACTTTCCGAAGTATATGCTGAATACCGTGATTATTACGGTGCTGGGCGTAGTGCTCAATGTGCTGCTCGCCAGTTTGACGGGATATCCCTTGGCTGTATTTCGTTTTAAGGGTAAAAACCTGGTGTTTACACTGCTGATTGCTACAATGATTATTCCTTCGTATACCGCATTTATTGTGCATTATCTGACCATTCAAGAGTTTCATCTCGGCAACACCTATTTGGGTGTAGTACTGCCTGGAGCGGTCTCTGTTTTCAACATTTTTTTGATGCGACAGACGTTTATTCATATTCCTACCGATGTGCGTGATTCCGGCAAAATGGATGGCGCTTCGGAATTTCGAATTTGGTGGCAGCTTGTGCTTCCGCTGGTGAAGCCGGCGCTCGCCGTGATTTCTTTGCTGGAGGCCATGTCGTTCTGGAACAGCTTCCTGTGGCCTATCGTTATTTTGAACGATACGGAGCTATACCCGTTGGCGGCTGCGCTCACCTATCTCAATGGTCAATTTGCCTATAACTTCGGCTGGATAGCAGCAGGCACGATGATTTCAGTGCTTCCGATCATTATCTTGTTCCTGTTTACACAGCGCTACTATGTGGAAGGTCTGGCAGGAGCGGTGAAAGGCTAGGCTGGATATTTCGGCTATGATAGCCCGTGAATGGAAGGAGAGGCGATTGCAATGGGCTTAACACCTCAGGAGATTCAATATTATTTTCGTGATGCGTATGACAGCCGAGAAAAGCTGGTTGTACCTGAACCACGTCTGGTCTGTGAGCTGTCCTCCCGCTTTGCGATGAATCAGGAGTATGAAGGTGTGCTGGACCCCGAGGGACCGATCAAGCTGATTTTACCTCCGGGACCGGGTGTGCCAACCGAATCACGAGGCAGCGTGCAACTGGTACTGGAGTATGATGGGGCGCTCGTTGCAGACGGATATCGACTGGAGATTCAGAAGGAGGGCCGGATTGAAATCCATGCTTCCAATAAAAGAGGACTTAAATACGGCATGGATGCACTGCATCTCCTGCTCCAAGTTGATCAGGAGCGATGTATCCTGCCGGTGGTAGCTCTTCGGGATGAGCCTTCTTTTCCGGTCAGAGGGATTATTGAGGGGTTTTACGGAGAGCCGTGGAGCTTCGCAGATCGGCTGGATGCCGTCTCTTTTATGGCTGCACATCGGATGAATACGTTTATGTATGCTCCCAAAGATGATCCATATCATCGCGAGCTATGGCGGGATCCGTACCCTGAGGATACATTTGCACAAATCCGCCAATTAAAGGAAGCCTGCGACCAAAATGAGGTTGATTTTCATTACTGTATCAGCCCAGGGAATGATCTGAGCTTCGGCAGTGATGAAGATTTTGAGAGGCTGACGGAAAAGCTGGCGGCTGTGATGGCTATTGGTGTAAGGCACTTTGCAGTTTTAATGGATGATATTGACTATGTGCTAAAAGGAGAAAACCGACATTTGCTGGGCCGCTCGGGTCATGCTCATGTCTTTTTGACCAACAAGGTGCATGCATGGCTGACCGAGCGATTGCCTGAGTTTACACTAACGGTTTGTCCTTCGGAGTACTGGTCTTATTGGGATACGGAATATAAAAAGGATTTCCGTGAGCGTCTGCACCCGGAGATTAAAGTGTTTTGGACAGGGTACTTCGTTTTTGCTCCACAGATTAGTCGTGAGCATGCCGATGAGAATCATGTTTTCTTTGGGCATGAGCTGTGGCTGTGGGATAACATCCCGGTGAATGATTGTGACCGTGATCGCTTGTTCCTCGACCCACTGCGTGGGCGGTATTCCAGGCTTCCGGACTGTGGGCATACCGGGATGGTAGCCAATCCGATGAATCAGTGGGAGTGCTCCAAAGTGACGCTCATTACGATGGCCCACTACATGTGGAACAGTGAGCGGTATATGCCGGAACTCTCTTGGGCATGGGCTGCGCGTGAACTGGCTGGGGCGCGTGCGGAGGAATTTATGTTTTTCTGCCGTCAAAACAGAAATAGCCGCTTGGGCGGTATTGTGTATGAGGACGTGGATTTTGCCTTGCAAGCGCGCGATATCCCTGCGCTGGATATGTACTTTGAACGGCTGCTTCAGGCCGTGAAAGTTCTGCGGAATGTATCGACCGACGACCCTGCCGCTGGGTTCGTGTCCCAGGCTGGGCCGTGGCTGGAGCGTGCCGAACTGGACGCAAGTCTGTGGCAAGTGCTGCGACAAGCCGTGCTCGTTACCGAACAGCGGGATAATGCCCGGTTACAGGAGAGCGGCACGCAAAGCGAAGTGGCTGATCCGCAAGAGCCACCGCCGTTGAAGGATGAAATCGTAGCGGAGCTGCGAAGCGGAATTACCGCTTGCCTGGAAGCAAAGGTCCAGCTGGGGAGTAATCCTGCCATCCGTGCTGCCGAGCAGTGGGGCTACGTGGGTCAGGATGAACAGGGCAAATATCAACTAATTCTATAGGCTTTAACTGCGGAAAGAAACCAGACAGTGTAGTTGCTCTGAAAATCATGATTGCTGTGAGATAACAGTAATATTCACGAGAGGTGAAGCGTGTGGCGAAGCCAAACACCCGTGTGCTTTTTGTGCCGCTGGATGAACGTCCTTGTAATTATGAATTTCCCTATTTACTGGCCCAGGGCACAGACTTGCAAATGGAACGGCCTCCATTCGAATGGATGGGACAAAAGAAAGCCCCTGGCGATACAACCAGCCTATGGGCCTGGCTCGAAGAACATGCGGCTGCTGCTGATGGAGCTATTATTGCGATGGATACGTTGCTGTATGGTGGAATTGTGCCTTCCCGCCTGCATGAAATGACAAGTAAGCAGATCAGAGACAGGATGAATCGCCTTCGCAGGCTCAAACAGCTATATCCGCAGCTGACTTTATATGCATTTCAACTAATTATGCGTTGTCCGCAATACTCTTTGGCTGATGAAGAACCGGATTACTATGCCGATTGGGGGCGTGAGATATTCAGAAAGGGCTTCATTGTGCATCGTCAGGAGTTGGGGATTGCTACCTCAGAGGAACTGCTTGAATTAGCTGACATCAACCAACGGTTGCCTGTAGAAATACTGGGAGATTATTTAGGTCGTCGCCGTGTGAATTTGGAGGCGAATGAAGCGGCACTGGAGCTGGTAGCAGAGGGCGTTATTGATTTTATGATTATTCCACAGGATGATTCGGCCCCCTATGGCTATACCGCTAAGGATCAGCAGCGGCTAAGAAGTCGTATTTCCGAACTCGCGCTGGATTTAAACGTGTACATGTATCCAGGGGCCGATGAAGTAGGATGTACGCTGCTGGCGCGTTGGGTTAACCGAATGAATCAAGCTGTGCCGCTAGTCTATCCCCGCTTGTCCGCCTTGCAAGGGGCATTCGTTGTTCCGCTTTTTGAGGATCGCTATTTTTATGAAACTTTAAAATATCAGATTATAGCGGCCGGTGGGCTGATTGCTTCCTCAGCGGCGGAGGCTGATTTGATTTTGCTGGCCAACACCCCTGGCGACACGATGGCAGAAGCTTCATCCCAGCAACATGCAATGGCCGGATATGATGTACACCGGAATGTAGTTGAACTAGTCGAATACGGTGCTCACATGCTGCAATATGCTGGCAAACACATTGCCGTCGCTGATGTAGGCTATGCCAACGGCGCCGATCTCAAGCTGCTTAGACTATTGAAGCAAAAGGGACTGCTTTTTAAGCTGGCAGGCTATGCTGGCTGGAATACAAGCTCCAATACCCTCGGAACCGTCATTGCCCAGTCGATGCTGTATACGCACTATGGACCTACGGAGGAGCATCTCGATTTTCTGTCGTTGCGTTATGCCGAAGACGCCTGTTATTGCGCTGTGGTGCGCACCGCTATGAATAACGGAATTGTGGAGCAAATGGGCTTTACCAAGTTTATGCTCGATGGACAGAGGGGTTCGGTTGCTGCGGTTATTCGTGGGCGGCTGGAGCAGGCGCTTGAGGAGTATGTGAACGGGCCGGAGGGCCGCGTAAAAATTACAGATTGCTACATGCCGTGGAACCGCACCTTTGAAGTCGGATTGACCGTACGGCATTATGCCGAGGAGAGAGAGTGATCCCATGGAAATGGAAGCTGTATTATCAAGAGTGCGGCACGGTCTGATTGTATCGTGTCAAGCATTGCCAGACGAACCGCTGTATGGAGCGGATTCGATGGTCAAAATGGCACGTGCCGCACAGCAGGGCGGGGCCGTAGCGATTCGCGCCAACGGTGCAGCGGATGTGCGTGCGATCAAACAGGCGCTTTCTTTGCCGGTTATCGGCTTGATTAAACGAGATTATGAAGATTCTGATATTTACATTACGCCGACTCTTCGTGAGATGGAGGAACTGGTTGAGGCGGGCGCGGATATTATCGCACTGGATGCCACACTGCGTCCACGCCCGGGAGGGTGCAAGCTCAAGCGACTCATAGATTACGCCCATGAGCATGGAGTAACCTCCATGGCGGATATATCAACATTGGAGGAGGCGCTACATGCGGCTTCCCTTGGTGTAGGCTGCGTATCCACAACATTATCCGGTTATACGCCATACTCTACTCAAATAGAAGGTCCGGATCTGGAACTGGTTCGGAGAGCATCGGAGCTGGTTCCCGTTCCTTTAATTGCAGAGGGGAGAATCCATGACCCGGCACAGGTAAAGGAAGCATTTCGGCTGGGTGCACATGCAGTGGTTGTAGGCTCGGCGATTACCAGACCTCAATTGATTACGCAGCGGTTTGCCGATGCCGCAAGGAAGGCAGTGAAATGCATCTATGGAGATGAAAGACCGAATTAATACGTATTATCCTTCATTAACAAAATCGGAGCAAAAAGTTGCCTTGTGTGTACTGGAGCGTCCCGCAGATATTATATATTTCTCCGTAACAGAGCTGGCTGACTTTGCCGGTACAGGCGAGACGACCGTCATGCGTTTTTGCCGGAAGATTGGTTTTAAAGGCTACCAGGATTTCCGATTGTCCCTGGCGCAAAACCAAACTTATCGCAAAACTGATATAGGCGGGGAACGCCTTGGCCTTGATAACGATCATGATATTACCCGTACAGTGTATCGCAACATGCTCAATATTCTGCACTCCAGCATGGGGCTCCTGGATCATTCTGAGCTTGGACGCGCGATTGCATGTCTCGATCAGGCCGGCTATGTCCAATTTTTTGGTGTAGGCGCTTCGGGGATTTCCGCGCAGGATGCCAAAAACCGCTTCTTACGGATCGGGCGGCGCGCCGAGGCTGTGGCAGACGGTCATATCCAATCAATGATGGCGGTATCCATGAACCCCGGTGATGTGGCTATCGGCATCAGTGTATCGGGAAGTACGCTGGATACGAACGACATGCTGCACAAGGCCAAACAAAACGGTGCAACAGTTATCGCAATTACGAATTATGCAAAATCGCCAATCACCTCGATTGCAGATATCGTTCTATTGACTGCAGGCAAGGAAGCTCCGATAGAGGGAGGCTCAATTGGCGCTAAAATCTCACAGCTGTTCGTAATTGACCTCCTTTGTGAAGGACTTGCACGCAAACACATCAATCACACCAAACAGATGAAGGAAAAAACCGCGAGGGCGGTTATTGAGCGGAGCTATTGAGATTTTGATGTCGAGTACCGCATGCGCTCTCAGGCTCCCGGCTTGGCTTTGTGTTGTTATATGAGTTGCTGCTATAAGAAAATTTATGCAAGAAAATGTAGGTAAAAAGCCTATATGCTTATGTTGCAGGGCAACGAGGAGGACGCTGTGGTGGCAGAGGATATGAACAGAGTTATTGGAGTTGATATTGGAGGTACCTCGGTGAAAGCCGCCATAGTGGCACGGGATGGATCTGTGCTTGATGAAATCCGGCTGGATACGGACGCTTCTCGCGGACGTGAGTGGGTATTGTCACGGGTGTCCGAGTCGGTATTCGGACTGATGCGTTCTTTTGGAGACAGCAGTACGAATAGGGGGATAGACGCTCTGGGAATTGCAACTGCTGGCAGAGTCAATATGGAGAGCGGCGAAGTCGTGTATGCGACAGATAACCTGCCTGGCTGGCAAGGCACATCCTTGGTAACGTGGGCCAGAGAAAAGCTGGCAGTACGCGCCATTGCTGATAATGATGCGAACGCCGCTTTGCTTGGAGAGTCGTGGCAGGGAGCGGGAAAGGGCAAGCAGCGCCTGGCTATGCTCACCTTGGGAACAGGTGTCGGCGGTGCATTTATGGAGCATGGCCTCCTGTGCAGAGGGGCTCATTGGAGCGGCGGTGATTGGGGACACAGTATTTTATTCCCGGGCGGTCTCCCCTGCAATTGCGGAAAAAAAGGCTGCGCCGAGCAGTATGTATCGGGCACAGCCCTGTTACGGCGGGGCACGGAATACACGGGCAGGCTCTACCGCTCGGGGAACGAGATCATGCAGGAGGCCGCTCACGGTAACCTGGAGGCCATCCGGGTGCTGGACGAATACACCGCAGATTTAGCTGTGCTTTTGGCTAATATTTCGGTGACGCTTGATCCTGAGGCGATTATTGTAGGCGGGGGAGTGGCAGACGCGGGAGAGGTCTGGTGGCCCTTGCTGGAAAAGCATTTGCACCTGATGGGAGTTAAAACGGAAGTAAGTCGGGCGTTGCTCGGCAATCGCGCTGGCATTATAGGTGCCGCGCGGCTTGCTTTTGAAATAACGGAGACTTAGCGCGAGCATGAAAGGGGAACAAACCATGACGCAAAATCGGCTTGATACCGACATCGTTGTGATTGGCGGAGGTCTTGGGGGGACATCGGCAGCGCTTGCGGCGGCGAAGGCTGGCATGAGAGTCATCATGACGGAGGAGACGGATTGGCTGGGGGGACAGCTAACTTCACAGGCTGTTCCTCCGGATGAGCACCGATGGATCGAACAGTTCGGCTGTACAGCCACGTACCGTGAGTTTCGCAATCGTGTACGGGATTATTATCGTCAGAACTATCCGTTAACGGAAGAAGCTCATAATGATCCCATTCTTAATCCCGGCAACGGCTGGGTCAGTCGTCTGGCTCATGAACCACGAGTAGCTTTGCGGGTGCTTGAAGATATGCTTGCTCCCTATCTGAATACAGGGCGAGTTCGTGTATATTATCGTACTGTGCTCGTTGCCGCTCAAACGGATGGGGACTGTATTGCTTCTGTAACCGTTCGTACCTCCGATAGCCCTGATCATAAGGGCGAAGTTAGTGTGCTACGGGGAACGTTCTATCTGGATGCGACGGAGTGTGGCGATCTTCTTCCGTTGGCGGGAGTGGAGTATTCGAGTGGAGCAGAGTCACGGGAAGCGACGGGTGAGCCTCATGCACTAAAGTGTGCTGATCCTTTGGATATGCAATCTATTACTCATGTTGCTGCCGTAGATTATATCCCTCAAGGAAACTTCATTATAGAGCGGCCGCAGCAATATGATTTCTGGAGGAATTATATCCCTTCCTTTTCGCGGTTCCCAATTTTAAGCTGGTTCGCTACAGACGCAGATGATACCAGTAAACTAAAACAGTTCACTTTATTCCCTAACGATCAGGGCATAGTATCTTTATGGGATTATCGCCGCATTGTAGATCCCTCTATATGGAGCGAACCGTTAAATGATGGTGAGGTTACTCTTTTAAACTGGGCGCAAAATGATTATTACCTTGGTCCGTTGATCGGTGTCACCGCTCAGGAGCAGGAAAGACATCGAGAAGGGGCGCGTGAGTTGACTCGTTCATTAATCTATTGGCTTCAGACTGAAGCTCCCCGGTTAGATGGAGGATTCGGCTATCCCGGTATTCGGCCACGGGGAGATTTTCTTGGCACCTCGGATGGTTTGGCTAAAACAGCTTATATTCGCGAGTCACGCCGGATTCAGGCCAAGTATACGATAACAGAGTTTGATGTAAGTCGTGAGCTGCGTGGAGAGGAGGGACCCAAACGGTATGTAGACAGTGTAGGTGTAGGCAGCTATCATTTGGATCTTCATCCGACTACGGTATCTCAGCGGGCATTTTATATCCCCAACTATCCTTATGAAATCCCGTTAGGCTCCCTTATACCGATAAGAGTACGTAATCTGCTTCCTGCCTGCAAAAATATAGGGATGACCCAAATCGCAAATGGCTGCTACCGTCTGCATCCTACAGAGTGGAACATAGGGGAATCAGCGGGGATTCTGGCGGCTTACTGCGTCTCTAATGGAATATACCCAAATGAAGTAAGCGAATCTACAGAACATCTGGGACGATTTCAAAACAGGCTTCTTCGCCAGGGGGTTGAGTTACATTGGCCTGCTGAGGTATTTGAACCGGAGGGAGTCACAGCGAGGGGCAACTAGCCCCTTGGCTGAATTTAATGAGGCGGAGAAGGGGAATTTGCATTGTA
>NZ_CP045298.1:2685000-3092500 GCF_009363115.1 Paenibacillus brasilensis
GCCCAAACCAGGGAGCTTGCTCCCTGGGGTTGTGGGACGTCTCACATGGAGTTACAAAGGAACCGGTTAGATGAAGAGGTCTGGAAAGGCCCGCCAGAGAAGGTAAAAGCCCTGTAGTTCAAAACTTGTTCCCTCCGAGACGGATCCCGAGTAGTGCGGGGCACGTGAAACCCCGTATGAATCCGGCAGGACCATCTGCCAAGGCTAAATACTCCCTGGCGACCGATAGTGAAGCAGTACCGTGAGGGAAAGGTGAAAAGCACCCCGGAAGGGGAGTGAAATAGATCCTGAAACCGTGTGCTTACAAGAAGTCAGAGCCCGATCTATGGGTGATGGCGTGCCTTTTGTAGAATGAACCGGCGAGTTACGTTCCCGTGCAAGGTTAAGGTGAAGAGCTGAAGCCGTAGCGAAAGCGAGTCTGAATAGGGCGAATGAGTACGTGGACGTAGACCCGAAACCGGGTGATCTACCCCTGTCCAGGGTGAAGGTGCGGTAACACGCACTGGAGGCCCGAACCCACGCATGTTGAAAAATGCGGGGATGAGGTGGGGGTAGCGGAGAAATTCCAATCGAACCCGGAGATAGCTGGTTCTCCCCGAAATAGCTTTAGGGCTAGCCTCGGAAAATAGAATCGTGGAGGTAGAGCACTGATTGGGTGCGGGGCCCGCAAGGGTTACCAAGCTCAGTCAAACTCCGAATGCCATAGATTTAGTTCCGGGAGTCAGACAGTGAGTGCTAAGATCCATTGTCAAAAGGGAAACAGCCCAGACCATCAGCTAAGGTCCCCAAGTGTGTGTTAAGTGGGAAAGGATGTGGAGTTGCACAGACAACCAGGATGTTGGCTTAGAAGCAGCCACCATTGAAAGAGTGCGTAATAGCTCACTGGTCGAGTGACTCTGCGCCGAAAATGTAACGGGGCTAAACACACCACCGAAGCTATGGCTTGATGCTTTGCATCAGGGGTAGGGGAGCGTTGAATGCGGGTTGAAGGTGTACCGGAAGGAGCGCTGGACTGCATTCAAGTGAGAATGCCGGTATGAGTAACGAAAAGATCTGTGAGAATCAGATCCGCCGAAAGCCTAAGGGTTCCTGAGGAAGGTTCGTCCGCTCAGGGTAAGTCGGGACCTAAGGCGAGGCCGATAGGCGTAGTCGAAGGACAACAGGTCGAAATTCCTGTACCACCGTAATCCGTTATGAGCGATGGGGTGACGCAGTAGGGTAGTGACGCGGACTGATGGATGTCCGTCCAAGCAGTGAGGCTGATGTGTAGGCAAATCCGCACATCGTAAGGCTGGGCTGTGATGGGGAGCGAAAATTGTAGTAGCGAAGGTCATGATCTCAGACTGCCAAGAAAAGCCTCTAGCCAGGAGAAGGTGCCCGTACCGCAAACCGACACAGGTAGGCGAGAAGAGAATTCTAAGGCGCGCGGAAGAACTCTCGTTAAGGAACTCGGCAAAATGACCCCGTAACTTCGGGAGAAGGGGTGCCTCGGTAGGGTGAATAGCCCGAGGGGGCCGCAGTGAAAAGGCCCAAGCGACTGTTTAGCAAAAACACAGGTCTGTGCGAAGCCGCAAGGCGAAGTATACGGGCTGACGCCTGCCCGGTGCTGGAAGGTTAAGGGGAGTGGTAAGCCCTTCGGGGCGAAGCTATGAACCGAAGCCCCAGTAAACGGCGGCCGTAACTATAACGGTCCTAAGGTAGCGAAATTCCTTGTCAGGTAAATTCTGACCCGCACGAATGGCGTAACGACTTGGGCGCTGTCTCAACGAGAGATCCGGTGAAATTTTAATACCTGTGAAGATGCAGGTTACCCGCGACAAGACGGAAAGACCCCATGGAGCTTTACTGCAGCTTGATATTGAATTTGGGTACGATCTGTACAGGATAGGTGGGAGCCGTAGAACTTTGAGCGCCAGCTTGAAGGGAGGCATCCTTGGGATACCACCCTGATCGTATCTAGGTTCTAACTTGGTACCGTGATCCGGTACGAGGACAGTGTCAGGTGGGCAGTTTGACTGGGGCGGTCGCCTCCTAAAGAGTAACGGAGGCGCCCCAAGGTTCCCTCAGAATGGTTGGAAATCATTCGAAGAGTGCAAAGGCAGAAGGGAGCTTGACTGCGAGACCTACAAGTCGAGCAGGGACGAAAGTCGGGCTTAGTGATCCGGTGGTACCGCATGGAAGGGCCATCGCTCAACGGATAAAAGCTACCCTGGGGATAACAGGCTTATCTCCCCCAAGAGTCCACATCGACGGGGAGGTTTGGCACCTCGATGTCGGCTCATCGCATCCTGGGGCTGAAGTAGGTCCCAAGGGTTGGGCTGTTCGCCCATTAAAGCGGTACGCGAGCTGGGTTCAGAACGTCGTGAGACAGTTCGGTCCCTATCTGTCGTGGGCGTAGGAAATTTGAGAGGAGCTGTCCTTAGTACGAGAGGACCGGGATGGACGTACCGCTGGTGTACCAGTTGTTCCGCCAGGAGCACCGCTGGGTAGCTATGTACGGAAGGGATAAGCGCTGAAAGCATCTAAGCGTGAAGCCCCCCTCAAGATGAGATTTCCCAGTATGTAAGACCCCTTGAAGACGACGAGGTAGATAGGTTGGGAGTGGAAGTGCAGTAATGCATGGAGCTGACCAATACTAATCGGTCGAGGGCTTATCCTAAAGATAAAACGCAATGAAGTTTCGGATCCAGTTTTCAGGGTGTAACACCTTGAAGGTATGTAGAAGATACATACACATAGGCGAATTTACGATGTAAATTCATGTTTGGTGGCGATAGCGGAGGGGTTCCACACGTACCCATCCCGAACACGACCGTTAAGCCCTTCAGCGCCGATGGTACTTGGACCGCAGGGTCCTGGGAAAGTAGGACGCCGCCAAGCAATGTCCTTTAGAGGATAATGAAGTTGTACATATTAGGGCCTTTAGCTCAGCTGGTTAGAGCGCACCCCTGATAAGGGTGAGGTCGGTGGTTCGAGTCCACTAAGGCCCACCACTTCTTAATTAGTATAAATGATTGGGGCCATAGCTCAGCTGGGAGAGCGCCTGCCTTGCACGCAGGAGGTCAGCGGTTCGATCCCGCTTGGCTCCACCAATATTCCCTGATAGCTCAGTTGGTAGAGCACTCGACTGTTAATCGAGTTGTCACAGGTTCGAGTCCTGTTCGGGGAGCCATATTTTAAATATTTCTGTCTTATATATATAAGGTGGCGGCGTAGCTCAGCTGGCTAGAGCGTACGGTTCATACCCGTGAGGTCGGGGGTTCGATCCCCTCTGCCGCTACTCGGAGAGATACCCAAGTGGCTATAAGGGGACCCTCTGCTAAGGGGTTAGACTGCGAAAGTGGTGCGAGGGTTCGAATCCCTCTCTCTCCGCCACACCTTTAAAATTTCAGAACTTAATTTAGTAAGGCCCGTTGGTCAAGGGGTTAAGACACCTCCCTTTCACGGAGGTAACAGGGGTTCGAATCCCCTACGGGTCATAATATGGAGGCTTAGCTCAGCTGGGAGAGCATCTGCCTTACAAGCAGAGGGTCGGGGGTTCGATCCCCTCAGCCTCCACCATTAATAATTTAAGTGAAATCCCTTTTACTGTCGCGGGGTGGAGCAGTTCGGTAGCTCGTCGGGCTCATAACCCGAAGGTCGTAGGTTCAAATCCTGCCCCCGCAATTAATTTCCTGATGGAAATGAATGCCTCTGGAACTGTGGTGTAGAGGCCTAACATGCCTGCCTGTCACGCAGGAGATCGCGGGTTCGAATCCCGTCAGTTCCGCCATTTTAGTATGTAATGTTGTAATAAAACATAATATGGCTCGGTAGCTCAGTCGGTAGAGCAGAGGACTGAAAATCCTCGTGTCGGCGGTTCGATTCCGTCCCGAGCCACCTTTCAAGTGGGAATGAGTAATGTGCCGGTGTAGCTCAACTGGTAGAGCAACTGACTTGTAATCAGTAGGTTGGGGGTTCAAGTCCTCTCGCCGGCACCATTTTGGAGGATTAGCGAAGTGGCCAAACGCATCAGACTGTAAATCTGCTCCCTTACGGGTTCGGTGGTTCGAATCCATCATCCTCCACCAGTCTTTTTTAATCATATGGCGGTCGTGGCGAAGTGGTTAACGCACCGGACTGTGACTCCGGCATTCGTGGGTTCAAGCCCCATCGGCCGCCCTTTATACTTATTGTTGGGGATTAGCCAAGCGGTAAGGCAACGGACTTTGACTCCGTCATGCATAGGTTCAAATCCTATATCCCCAGCCATTAAGAGCCATTAGCTCAGTTGGTAGAGCACCTGACTTTTAATCAGGGTGTCGAAGGTTCGAGTCCTTCATGGCTCACCATTTATAATTATTTTGCGGTCGTGGCGGAATTGGCAGACGCGCACGGTTCAGGTCCGTGTGGGCTAACCCCCCGTGGAGGTTCGAGTCCTCTCGACCGCACCATATTATGCGGACGTGGCTCAGCGGTAGAGCATCGCCTTGCCAAGGCGAGGGTCGCGGGTTCGATTCCCGTCGTCCGCTCCATTATCCATACGGCGCCATAGCCAAGTGGTAAGGCAAAGCTCTGCAAAAGCTTCATCCCCAGTTCAAATCTGGGTGGCGCCTTAACTGCTCATTATGAATTAAAAATATGCGCCCTTAGCTCAGCTGGATAGAGCGTTTGACTACGAATCAAAAGGCCGGGAGTTCGAATCTCTCAGGGCGCGCCATTTCTTTTAAAAAATGTATAATGTCGGGATGTAGCTCAGCTTGGTAGAGCACCTGGTTTGGGACCAGGGGGTCGCATGTTCAAATCGTGTCATCCCGATACTGATTTGCGGGTGTAGTTCAATGGTAGAACTCCAGCCTTCCAAGCTGGTAGCGTGGGTTCGATTCCCATCACCCGCTTTTTGCTATAGCGGATTCTTGTTGCCTCAGTGGTGACACCTTATAAATAAAGAGAGCCTGTCTGAGGACAGTGCTCTCTCTTTTTTTATACTCTTTTCTAAATAACAATATGATGAATTTTGAGGCCCTGGCTATTTCGGTGTATACCTCACAAATAAGTTTGTTGATATACACCGATTACCGATCCGACGGCCAATTTTACACGGGAATGGTAAGCTGGATGGAAGTTCCCAGGTTTGGCGCGGAGGTCATGCTCATATATCCTCCTACCCCTCTAGCCCGTTCTTCCATGCTAAATAATCCAACGCCCTCTCCTTGGGATTCTTTAGAGAATCCGATTCCCTCATCCCAAATGTTCACTTGTATGATTTCACCCTGATCTTCTACGTCGACATGTGCTTCTGCTACGTCTGCGTACTTGGCTACATTCGTTAATGCTTCCTGTACAATCCGATAAATAGCTATTTCCTTGCCAATATCAAGGCGTTTACGTAGGTTACATTGAAAATGGACCTCGATTCCGTAATGCGAGCAAAAGTTTTCAATATAGGTTCTTATGGCTGGTACGACACCTAAATCATCCAAAACTGAGGGACGTAGTTCCCATGCCAGTCCTCGGACGTCTTTAATGATGTCGGTTACCTGTGAACGCAGATTTTCGAGAACAGGGGTAGGTTGTTCAGCAAGCTGGCTATCCAGTTGAATAATTAGAGAAAACAGGCTTTGTCCGATCCCGTCATGCAGTTCTCTTGAAAAACGCTTGCGTTCTTCCTCTTGAATTTGCATTACTTGCGTCATCATCGTCTGAAGCTCCGCCTCGACTTTTTTCAGTTTGGTAACCTCATTACGGATCGCTAAATACTGATAGGGCTTACCTTCCTCGTCCATAAACGGAACGATCGTGGTATTCACCCAATAATAGCTGTTATCTTTAGCACGATTGCGTATTTCTCCTTGCCATACCTGGCCTGAACGTATCGTGATCCACAAGTTTTTCATGAATGCTGGAGTATGATAGCCTGAATTAATTAGGCGATGATCCCGACCGATCAGTTCTTCACGACTGTACTGCGAAATCTCACAAAATTTGTCGTTCACGTATTGAATAATGCCCCGATGATCAGTTAAGGCAACGATAGAAGAAGTATCTAGTGCAAGCTTCAGGTTGGATAGCTGGTGAAGTGAGTTACGCAGTTCATCGAGAAAAGGGGACTCTGGAATATAAGCTTCCAAATCATTTAGTAGCTCATCAGCCGACTCATCAAACACATGTTGCAGTAAAGGATTAGAAGGTTCATTCATAGTGCAGCAGCCCCTTTTTAAGTGCAAATTTGACCAGTTCGGGCCGTGTTTTCAGGTTAAGCTTCTCCATAAGGTTACTTTTATGAGACTCTACGGTTTTGACGCTAATCACCAGGTGCTCGGCAATTTCCTTGTTGGCATATCCTTTTGCTATCCATGATAGAATTTCCTTTTCACGCTCGGAAAGGGACTCATAGGGTCCGGCAATGCCTTCCTGTTTGATCTTGTCCAGATACTCACTCATCAGTCGTTTGGTCGCATTTGGGTACAGATAGGCGCTGCCTTCGGCTACAGACTGAATGGCAGCGAGTAATTCCTCATGAGGTGCGCTTTTTAAAATGTATCCGGATGCCCCGGCCTGAATTGCCCGGAATAGGTATTCCTCATCATCATGCATCGTTAGGATAAGAACTTCAGTATCAGGCAACCGTTTTTTTAATTCAGTGGTTGCTGTTAGGCCATCTTTGCCAGGTGGCATACTAAAATCCATGAGCACCACATTAGGTTGCAGCTCCACCGCCTTGCGGATCGCCTCATCACCGTCTGCAGCATCTCCTACCACCTTAATGCCGTTTTTGCCGTCCAATAAGGCCATGAGGCCGGAACGTACGACAACATGATCATCCACTACAAGTATACGAATCAATTTGTCATCCCCTCGAACGGTAAAAAAACCGTGCGTTTTGTCATAATCATAGCAAATTTTAGGGATTTCAATCAATATAGACAGTTGGTATAGCCATTTTTAGCAAATATCTATTGTCACTCTATAAAATTATAATGAATCTTACGGAGTAAGGGCGTGAGCACATAGCTGACCAAGCCGCTGAGCGACTTGAGTGGCCTCGACCACGTTGGAATCAGTGAATGTTCTAACATCACGGTTACCAAGAAGCAGCACACCGTTCGGTAAATCACCCGTGCTGGAAAAGGGAATAGCCACAGCAGAATAAAGCTGCTCTGCCAGCATCAGCGCACATTCCTGGCGTAGGCGTATGCTGCCAGGCAGCAAAGCACTCACGGTCACGGTACGTCCCTGACGAACAGCCAGTCCAGCAATGCCATGCCCCACTTTAAAAGAAATAAGGCGATAACGATTGCTTCTGCTGCCAGAGGCATAATACCAATGTAATTTACCACCTCCTGACTTGGACATGTATGCAAGAGCAGTGAGATCCCCATAGACGCGACCCCTTAACTGGTTTAGTTCTTTTCGCATTTCATCCGTTATTTGTAGCATAGAAGACACATCCTTTTTCTTAACAAAACTAGCTCTAATTCATTGTAGTTCCGACAGTTGCAAAAGTAAGTCAGGGAACCCCCTGATCTATAGGCGCAGGAAACACTGACTTTTCATAAGGCTGGGGGAATGAGTAAGAGGAAAGCCGGTAAATGGGGCATTAGCCTGCCTGGGAAGTGACATATATCACAACAAATCAGGGAGTAGAAAGGTATAAAATCAGGTGTTCTCCCGATAACAACCCGTGTATTATGCCTTTATGATATAGATATAAGGTAAACACGAGGAGGACGCTAATATGCAAGCCACTTGTATGGAACGGTTTGGGGACGAGGCGGAACGCACGGGGATTCAGCTTTTTTTGACGGAGGAGCATTTTGAACTGCTGAAAGAAATTATGTCTTGGAAAAAGGTAAAGGCAGGCGTTATGCTTTTTCGAGAGGGCGAGGATGCGGAGCAGCTTTATTATATCCATTCGGGCCATGTAAAACTTCGTAAGTCGACAGAAGACGGTAAAGAATTGATTCTGACTATTCAGCATCAGGGCGATCTGATCGGGGAATTTAGTGGGATAGATGGGGAAGAGTATAGCTGCACTGCGGAAACAGCCGATGTGTGTGAGTTAGGCGTCGTGCTTGTTAAGGATTTGGAGTCGCTCTTGTCTAAAAATGGAGAAATGGCACTGCAGTTTATTCAATGGATGGCGATGAAACAACGAATTACGCAATCGCGTTTTCGGGATTTGCTGTTGTATGGTAAAACAGGAGCGCTCGCGTCTACACTGATTCGTGCGAGCAACACATGCGGCGTAGCAGTGAAGGATGGCATTTTACTGAATATGAAGCTGAGTCACTCCGAACTGGGTGAGATGATTGGAGCGACACGGGAGAGTGTGAACCGGATGCTGAGTTCGTTGAAGGAGCAGGGCACTCTGGATACAAGAGATGGGAAAATCGTTATTCATGATCTCAAGGTATTGCGTGCCATGTGCTGCTGTCCTTCGTATGGCCAATGTGCCCATGAAATTTGCCGACTCTAAAAATATATAGATATATAAGGCGGAGTCTCTAGGACCCGCCTTGCTTCATGTCCTATGACAATCTAAATTAAGGGGCGTTTGAACAACATGGATAATAAAAGAGCCATCAACGCCGGATAGCAAAGTTCTTAACTCAGCCTTCACACCAAGGCGAATGATGAACAAGCCTACAATCAGGATTGTATCAAGTTTTTAAAATACAGAGAGAAAAATGAAAAAATGTAATGCTGGCGATGAGAATGAGGCTCAAGCTCACGAGACCTTGCTTATTAGAGTCAATGGGGAATAAGATGTAGCAAGTAGTAAGAACCGCTACGTCGAAATTTTAGTTTATAATTAGAGCACCCAACTGAAAAAGAATATACATGATAGACGTTCTTGAGTGGCGTGCGAGATCTTATAATTGGAACTAAATTCATATAGACTTTATAAACTAGGCGTGTTAAAGTATAACTCCAGCCAAATAAGGCTGGGAAAATGGTTGAATAAATTAGCTCTCTAGTAAGAGGGAATATTTACAAGTTGATTTATCTGGCTAAAAATGATATATTATTCTAGCTGACAACAAAACAGCAATTTCAAAAAAAGCTCGGGTCAAAATGATCTTGAAAAAAAGAAAAAAATAACCCTTGCATTTTTGAAAAGAACATGATATGATCTTATAGCTGCTGAAAACGCAGCGAAAAAGAAATGTTTGATCTTTGAAAACTGAACAACGAGTGAGTACATGATTTTGTTCGCAAAATCAACAATGAGATATTTTATCTTGTCAGTTTCAAAATGAGCTAATCGCTCTTTCTATAACCAACTTCGGTTGGTCTTTATTGGAGAGTTTGATCCTGGCTCAGGACGAACGCTGGCGGCGTGCCTAATACATGCAAGTCGAGCGGGGTTCGTTAGAAGCTTGCTTCTAATGAACCTAGCGGCGGACGGGTGAGTAACACGTAGGCAACCTGCCCACAAGACAGGGATAACTACCGGAAACGGTAGCTAATACCCGATACATCCTTTTTCTGCATGGGAGAAGGAGGAAAGACGGAGCAATCTGTCACTTGTGGATGGGCCTGCGGCGCATTAGCTAGTTGGTGGGGTAAAGGCCTACCAAGGCGACGATGCGTAGCCGACCTGAGAGGGTGATCGGCCACACTGGGACTGAGACACGGCCCAGACTCCTACGGGAGGCAGCAGTAGGGAATCTTCCGCAATGGGCGAAAGCCTGACGGAGCAACGCCGCGTGAGTGACGAAGGTTTTCGGATCGTAAAGCTCTGTTGCCAGGGAAGAACGTCTTGTAGAGTAACTGCTACAAGAGTGACGGTACCTGAGAAGAAAGCCCCGGCTAACTACGTGCCAGCAGCCGCGGTAATACGTAGGGGGCAAGCGTTGTCCGGAATTATTGGGCGTAAAGCGCGCGCAGGCGGCTCTTTAAGTCTGGTGTTTAATCCCGAGGCTCAACTTCGGGTCGCACTGGAAACTGGGGAGCTTGAGTGCAGAAGAGGAGAGTGGAATTCCACGTGTAGCGGTGAAATGCGTAGAGATGTGGAGGAACACCAGTGGCGAAGGCGACTTTCTGGGCTGTAACTGACGCTGAGGCGCGAAAGTGTGGGGAGCAAACAGGATTAGATACCCTGGTAGTCCACGCCGTAAACGATGAATGCTAGGTGTTAGGGGTTTCGATACCCTTGGTGCCGAAGTTAACACATTAAGCATTCCGCCTGGGGAGTACGGTCGCAAGACTGAAACTCAAAGGAATTGACGGGGACCCGCACAAGCAGTGGAGTATGTGGTTTAATTCGAAGCAACGCGAAGAACCTTACCAGGTCTTGACATCCCTCTGACCGGTCTAGAGATAGACCTTTCCTTCGGGACAGAGGAGACAGGTGGTGCATGGTTGTCGTCAGCTCGTGTCGTGAGATGTTGGGTTAAGTCCCGCAACGAGCGCAACCCTTATGCTTAGTTGCCAGCAGGTCAAGCTGGGCACTCTAAGCAGACTGCCGGTGACAAACCGGAGGAAGGTGGGGATGACGTCAAATCATCATGCCCCTTATGACCTGGGCTACACACGTACTACAATGGCCGGTACAACGGGAAGCGAAGGAGCGATCTGGAGCGAATCCTAGAAAAGCCGGTCTCAGTTCGGATTGCAGGCTGCAACTCGCCTGCATGAAGTCGGAATTGCTAGTAATCGCGGATCAGCATGCCGCGGTGAATACGTTCCCGGGTCTTGTACACACCGCCCGTCACACCACGAGAGTTTACAACACCCGAAGTCGGTGGGGTAACCCGCAAGGGGGCCAGCCGCCGAAGGTGGGGTAGATGATTGGGGTGAAGTCGTAACAAGGTAGCCGTATCGGAAGGTGCGGCTGGATCACCTCCTTTCTATGGAGAATCGTTTCCTGCAACGGAAACATTCAAATACGAAGCGTAAGCTTCTAAATCAGGTCTCGGCCTGTTACTCACTCGTTGCTCAGTTTTGAGAGCTCAAACTCTCAGGCTTCGACGAATGTTTCATTCACACATCCGTGTTGGAACCGAAATATTCATCGGGTTTCGCTTCGATGAAGCGAATTGCACCTTGAAAACTGGATACCGAAACGAATTGCGTTTTAGAATATTCCTTTAAGCTGATCTTGTGTAAACAAGTGAAATAAAGGTAGCAGCCTTGGATTTCATTCACACCTTCGTGTCGAACCGAAATTCAAAGCAAATCGTATTTACGATGTAAATACTAGGTTAAGCTACAAAGAGCACACGGAGGATGCCTAGGCGCCAGGAGCCGACGAAGGACGTGGCGAACAACGATAAAGCCTCGGGGAGCTGTAAGCAAGCTTTGATCCGGGGATGTCCGAATGGGGAAACCCGGCTGTCTTCATCGACAGTCACTACTCACTGAATTCATAGGTGAGTGAGAGGCAGACCAGGGGAACTGAAACATCTAAGTACCCTGAGGAAGAGAAAACAATAGTGATTCCGTCAGTAGCGGCGAGCGAACGCGGATTAGCCCAAACCAGGGAGCTTGCTCCCTGGGGTTGTGGGACGTCTCACATGGAGTTACAAAGGAACCGGTTAGATGAAGAGGTCTGGAAAGGCCCGCCAGAGAAGGTAAAAGCCCTGTAGTTCAAAACTTGTTCCCTCCGAGACGGATCCCGAGTAGTGCGGGGCACGTGAAACCCCGTATGAATCCGGCAGGACCATCTGCCAAGGCTAAATACTCCCTGGCGACCGATAGTGAAGCAGTACCGTGAGGGAAAGGTGAAAAGCACCCCGGAAGGGGAGTGAAATAGATCCTGAAACCGTGTGCTTACAAGAAGTCAGAGCCCGATCTATGGGTGATGGCGTGCCTTTTGTAGAATGAACCGGCGAGTTACGTTCCCGTGCAAGGTTAAGGTGAAGAGCTGAAGCCGTAGCGAAAGCGAGTCTGAATAGGGCGAATGAGTACGTGGACGTAGACCCGAAACCGGGTGATCTACCCCTGTCCAGGGTGAAGGTGCGGTAACACGCACTGGAGGCCCGAACCCACGCATGTTGAAAAATGCGGGGATGAGGTGGGGGTAGCGGAGAAATTCCAATCGAACCCGGAGATAGCTGGTTCTCCCCGAAATAGCTTTAGGGCTAGCCTCGGAAAATAGAATCGTGGAGGTAGAGCACTGATTGGGTGCGGGGCCCGCAAGGGTTACCAAGCTCAGTCAAACTCCGAATGCCATAGATTTAGTTCCGGGAGTCAGACAGTGAGTGCTAAGATCCATTGTCAAAAGGGAAACAGCCCAGACCATCAGCTAAGGTCCCCAAGTGTGTGTTAAGTGGGAAAGGATGTGGAGTTGCACAGACAACCAGGATGTTGGCTTAGAAGCAGCCACCATTGAAAGAGTGCGTAATAGCTCACTGGTCGAGTGACTCTGCGCCGAAAATGTAACGGGGCTAAACACACCACCGAAGCTATGGCTTGATGCTTTGCATCAGGGGTAGGGGAGCGTTGAATGCGGGTTGAAGGTGTACCGGAAGGAGCGCTGGACTGCATTCAAGTGAGAATGCCGGTATGAGTAACGAAAAGATCTGTGAGAATCAGATCCGCCGAAAGCCTAAGGGTTCCTGAGGAAGGTTCGTCCGCTCAGGGTAAGTCGGGACCTAAGGCGAGGCCGATAGGCGTAGTCGAAGGACAACAGGTGGAAATTCCTGTACCACCGTAATCCGTTATGAGCGATGGGGTGACGCAGTAGGGTAGTGACGCGGACTGATGGATGTCCGTCTAAGCAGTGAGGCTGATGTGTAGGCAAATCCGCACATCGTAAGGCTGGGCTGTGATGGGGAGCGAAAATTGTAGTAGCGAAGGTCATGATCTCAGACTGCCAAGAAAAGCCTCTAGCCAGGAGAAGGTGCCCGTACCGCAAACCGACACAGGTAGGCGAGAAGAGAATTCTAAGGCGCGCGGAAGAACTCTCGTTAAGGAACTCGGCAAAATGACCCCGTAACTTCGGGAGAAGGGGTGCCTCGGTAGGGTGAATAGCCCGAGGGGGCCGCAGTGAAAAGGCCCAAGCGACTGTTTAGCAAAAACACAGGTCTGTGCGAAGCCGCAAGGCGAAGTATACGGGCTGACGCCTGCCCGGTGCTGGAAGGTTAAGGGGAGTGGTAAGCCCTTCGGGGCGAAGCTATGAACCGAAGCCCCAGTAAACGGCGGCCGTAACTATAACGGTCCTAAGGTAGCGAAATTCCTTGTCAGGTAAATTCTGACCCGCACGAATGGCGTAACGACTTGGGCGCTGTCTCAACGAGAGATCCGGTGAAATTTTAATACCTGTGAAGATGCAGGTTACCCGCGACAAGACGGAAAGACCCCATGGAGCTTTACTGCAGCTTGATATTGAATTTGGGTACGATCTGTACAGGATAGGTGGGAGCCGTAGAACTTTGAGCGCCAGCTTGAAGGGAGGCATCCTTGGGATACCACCCTGATCGTATCTAGGTTCTAACTTGGTACCGTGATCCGGTACGAGGACAGTGTCAGGTGGGCAGTTTGACTGGGGCGGTCGCCTCCTAAAGAGTAACGGAGGCGCCCCAAGGTTCCCTCAGAATGGTTGGAAATCATTCGAAGAGTGCAAAGGCAGAAGGGAGCTTGACTGCGAGACCTACAAGTCGAGCAGGGACGAAAGTCGGGCTTAGTGATCCGGTGGTACCGCATGGAAGGGCCATCGCTCAACGGATAAAAGCTACCCTGGGGATAACAGGCTTATCTCCCCCAAGAGTCCACATCGACGGGGAGGTTTGGCACCTCGATGTCGGCTCATCGCATCCTGGGGCTGAAGTAGGTCCCAAGGGTTGGGCTGTTCGCCCATTAAAGCGGTACGCGAGCTGGGTTCAGAACGTCGTGAGACAGTTCGGTCCCTATCTGTCGTGGGCGTAGGAAATTTGAGAGGAGCTGTCCTTAGTACGAGAGGACCGGGATGGACGTACCGCTGGTGTACCAGTTGTTCCGCCAGGAGCACCGCTGGGTAGCTATGTACGGAAGGGATAAGCGCTGAAAGCATCTAAGCGTGAAGCCCCCCTCAAGATGAGATTTCCCAGTATGTAAGACCCCTTGAAGACGACGAGGTAGATAGGTTGGGAGTGGAAGTGCAGTAATGCATGGAGCTGACCAATACTAATCGGTCGAGGGCTTATCCTAAAGATAAAACGCAATGAAGTTTCGGATCCAGTTTTCAGGGTGTAACACCTTGAAGGTATGTAGAAGATACATACACATAGGCGAATTTACGATGTAAATTCATGTTTGGTGGCGATAGCGGAGGGGTTCCACACGTACCCATCCCGAACACGACCGTTAAGCCCTCCAGCGCCGATGGTACTTGGACCGCAGGGTCCTGGGAGAGTAGGACGTTGCCAAGCACAGAAAAAAAGCACAGCCCTTAACGGGCCGTGCTTTTTTTATTTTATTCGATCTATTTATCGTCCATACACAAGTTTACCGTATCCTGATTGTTCTCGTAAAGTGGTGTCTTGCCAGCTATTTTGAACAGAGGTACAGTGTTATCTGAGGGACACTTAATCTATTTCAACTTGTTCTGTCTGGAGAACACTTAAGGCTTGAAGTTTACGTGTAATTTCTTTTTGCCACTTTGTATCTCCGACTTGTACGGCAAGATTAAGAAGATCTAAATAATCATCAATATGCAGGGAGGTTTTGCTGAAAACTTCTTTCACTGCGGTCCTGCCTCCTTTAAGTCTATGTGTATATAATATTCTGTATTCAATAATGATAATCATTATCAAATTCTTATTTATATTATGCCTGTGTTCGAGATAAATTGCAAGTTATGATATGAATGAATTTTGAAGCACGCAAATGAGGGCTTAAAAAAACAAACCCTTCTCCTTAAGTTCACGCATTGTTCACAACTTTTATATAGAACATAATGAAAAAAACAAGCGGGCATTGAGTGTCCACCAATAGGGGACAAATTGCGTAATGCTTCAACATGAGGAGGAAAAAGATTATGGGCAGAACAGAAATAAAAGCGTTTGCTGTTGTGGTGGTGAGCGCCTTGGCATTAACGCTGGCAGCTTGTAATAATGGACAGAGCGCAAGTCCGGGGAATTTAGGGAAACAGGGAGGAGACACCTCAACCCAAGATGTGACGATTACCTTCCAGAACATTAACCCTGACCCGAGTACCCCTTCTTACAAAATGATCAAGCAAATTGTCAGTCAATATGAGCAGGATCATCCTCATGTCAAAATTGAATTGGACTCACTCAATACAGATCAACAAAAGCTGAAGCTGAAAACGCAAGCAGCAGCGAAGGAAGTACCGGATATTACGATTGTAAACCCGGCTGCACAAATGAAACCGTTCGTGGATGCAGGATTGCTGGCTCCGTTAGACGATGTGGCTGATAAAGAGGGTTTAAAGAATACATTTCAGGATGGACTACTCGATTACTATAGCTTTGACGATAAGCTCTATGCTTTTCCTGACGGCAACAATATAGAAGTGGTGTTTTATAATAAAGAGCTGTTTGAGCAGGCGGGAATTCTAAAGCTGCCGACCACCTTTGATGAATTGATTACAACGGTCAAGACGCTGAAAACGAAGGGAATTACTCCGATTGCGATTGGAGAAAAGGATTCTTGGACCGGCTCCCTTCTTTTTATGAACATTTTGCTGCGTACGAATGAAGGGCCGAATTTTCTCAAGGATGTACTGGACGGCAAAAAGACCTTTAACGACCCAGCTTTTGTGGAAGCGGTGGATGCATTTCAGGAACTGGTGCAGGCAGGGGCTTTCCCAGACGGAGCTACATCCATTGACTATAACGCGGGTTGCAATATTTTTAAAACAGGAAAAGCTGCGATGTATATTATGGGCACGTGGGAAACCGGGTCTATTGATGCTTCACCGGTAGCAGGCAAGGTGGGAGCATTTCAATTTCCAACGGTAAATGGCAAGGGGGATGTGAATGAATATGTAGTAGCTCCAGGCAGCGCGTTTGCAGTATCGGCGAACAGTGAGCATTTACAGGAGACGAAGGATTTTCTGCACTATTTTATTACGGAGATGCCTAAGATTCAGTTTGATTTGAAAAACGCGATTGGCAGCGGTCAGAAAATAAAAGGCGATTTGAAGGAAGCCGGTTACTCCGAATTGGCGATTAGTCTGTATGAGCTATTCAAAAATGTAAAGGGTGGCGACCTCGCTTTCGATAATACGATGAATCCGGCTATTGCGCAGGCCCATCTGAGCAGTATTCAAAATCTGTTCGTGCAAAAGGAAAATTCTGTGCAGGTTGCCAAGGAGCATCAGAGTGTTTTTGAGGCGAATAAATAAGTGAGGATTTTGCAAATCCTGAAGTAATAACAGCAGGGGAGGAGCAGTAAAGCTACTTCCCTGATTGGAAATCAATCCTGTAGAGCGATGCAGCCTAGAAGGACGTTCACAAAACAACGCAAAGAAGGCGGAGCATGAATGTACTGAAGGTACCGGCACGTACCATCACTGTTTTCGTGTTACCCTGTATACTGCTGTATACTTGTATGGTTTTTGTGCCGATTCTGGTGTCCGTGTATTGCGGATTGCTGGATTGGAACGGAATAGCCGAGGCGAAGTTTGTCGGACTGGCTAATTTTGAACGCATTTTTACAGCTGATCCGGTGTTCTGGCCGTCTGTGAGGCGGACCATGATGTTCGCGGTTTGTTCGATGACAGAAATCCCGTTCTGTCTGATAATGGCCATTTTGCTCAATCGATATGTGCGTAAGGCGAATACGCTGGTTACGATGTACTTCCTGCCAGTTATTCTGTTATAGGACAGCTATTGAAGACAATCTATAATCCCGCCTCCATGGGGGGATGGTGAATGGTATTTTAATATCGGTTGGGATGGAAAGCTGGACACGCTCATGGCTCACAGAACCGCAGATTGCGATGTATGCCCTTTATTTTGTAGCGTTGTGGCAGTATTTTGGCTATCATTTGCTAATCCAGTTTACCGGGGTACAAAATATACCGCATGAGCTGTACGAAGCAGCCAAAATTGATGGAGCTGAAGGGTTCAAAGCAGACCGATATATCACACTGCCGCTCATGGTGCCGATTATTAAGATATCCATGGTATTAGCTTTTATCGGTTCTCTGCAATCATTCGATTTGATCTGGGTGATGACAGGTGGAGGCCCGGCTCATGCGACGGACATATATGTACAATATGTCCTTTTTATCAATGAAATATGGATATGGCAGCGCATTGGCTTCGATTCTCGTAGTCATTTGCTTGTCATTTACAATTGTGATAAATTTTGTTTTCAAACGGATCGAAAATAAGGTAAGCTAAAGGAGTTGGATCTATTGAACACTATGAAAAAAGCAGGGGTGTTCTTTCTATTGGCGATGTTAATCGTCACACAGCTGTATCCACTCTTCTGGCTGCTGACCTACTCGTTGAAGACAAATGAAGAGATATTGAGCGCAAGCTTCTTTGCCCTCCCGGTAGTGCCCCAGTGGCACAACTATCAGGAAGCCTATGAAGCAGGGAACTACTTGCGTTATTTAGGAAACAGTGTGCTGGTGACCGGGGCGACGATGATGTTCGTCATAGTATTAAGCTCGATGACTGCTTATGCGATTACGCGTTTTCGCTGGCGCTTCGGGGCTGTTGTACTGACTTTGTTTTTGATCGGAATGATGATTCCGCTGCAGGCTACATTGCTGCCGCTGATGGTGATGTTTAAAAATGTTCACATTCTCAATACGTACTTCGCGCTGATTTTACCCTATATCGCTTTTCAGATACCGATTGCGGTCTTCATCCTATCCGGCTTTATGCGCTCCATACCCCACGAAATTGAAGAATCCGCTTACATTGACGGAGCAAGCATTTATCGTATTTTCCGCAGTGTAATCTTACCTATTTCGATTCCACCCATCATGACAGTGTGTATATTAACCTGCATTAACATTTGGAATGAATACATTATGGCTCCCACCTTTATCTCATCCGAGAAGCTCAAAACGCTCCCTTTTGGTGTCTATACATTCGTCAGCCAGTATTCTGTAAATTACGGCAATATTGGCGCTTTTCTGGTCATGGGAGCCTTACCAGTCATTATTATTTATTTTGTCTTGTCCGAAAAGATTACCAAGGGCATGGTAGCGGGAGCAGTTAAAGGATAGTCGGCCAAGGCGAGAGGAGCGCACAGAGGTATGCCGCGCCGTTTTCAATCCATTCAATACCGTTTGTTTGTTCTGTTCCTGTTAAGCATGTCCGGCATTGTGCTGGTGGTCAGTCTGTTATTTTACAACCGTACTACGGTGCAGTTCCATGATAAGGCCAGTGAACTGGCACGTAAAAATGTCTCCCAGACAGCAGGGCTGTTCGACTTGCTGCTCGGCAGCTACAACAGCCTGTCCAAATCGATCAGCAACAATATGGATTTGGTTCGCTTGCTAACGACGGATAGCAGTGATTTACCTGCTGTTAACTACATCAACGAGCGTACGATTACGAATATTTTGGGAGCTATCTATTATTCGCGGGAGGACCTGATCGGTATTCATGTCATCACGGACACAGGCAAGGTCTACAACTATGGCAATTATATGAATGTCATTGATACTCAGTACGAACATACGGAATGGTATAAGGAAATACGAAAGTCAGCAGGCAAAATCGCATGGCTGGGCGTGTATCCTCACTCTGCCATTGATCAAGTGGAAACCAGACCTGTATTTGCGTTCGGACGGCAGTTGTATGATCTGGACGAACACAAACCAATAGGGATTGTTCTATTTGAAGCCGAACCGCGTTCTGTTTTGTCCGCTCTTCACAACTTGCGGCTGGGTACCAATAGTCAGGTATATCTGTTAGGCCATGAAAACCGGATTGTATCGGCTACTTCCTCTGACCCTCCCCCGGATTTGCGGGGACTGGAACAGCAGGTAGCGGAGGATGATGTTATTGTAAACCGGAGTAATGAAAGTGCTGTAATCGCTTCCAAGTTACCGTTTGCGGATTGGTCAGTCATTAGTGTGACACCCAGTGAGGATTTGAATGTAGAGCTGGTGCAAAATCAAAGATATTTGCTTATTGTGGCACCTATACTCATTATTGTGTCCGCGTTAATTGCATCTATTGTCTCCAGAGGGATTTCACTTCCGCTCAAGCGGGTCATTCGTGAAATGAATCGGGTAGAGACGGGGAATTTCCGTCATACGGTAAGCATTGAGTCATATGAAGAAATCAACCAGTTGGCCAATTCCTTCAACCATATGGTAAGACGGATTGCAGAACTGATTGAGCTGGTCCGTATCTCATCAGTCAGTGAAAAAAATGCGGAGCTGCATGCGCTGCAGACGCAGGTTAATCCACATTTTCTGTACAATACGCTGGATATGATTTATTGGATGCTGGATGAAAAGGGGCAGGATCAGCTAGGAGAGGTGGTACTCTCCTTATCCCATATGTTCCCCTACAGCAGCCATTGGGAAGAGGGGGCCGATGTAAGCCTTCGTGAGGAGGTGGAGCAGATCAGCCACTACCTTACAATCATCCAAGCCCGGCTGGAGGGCAGGGTATCTGTAGACATCAGCATGGATGAGCGATGGCTGGATATCCGTTTGCCGAAAATGACCTTGCAGCTATTGATTGAAAATGCAGTCAAGCATGGGCTGGAGCCGCTACCTGCGAATACAGGTGGCAAGCTGTTCGTTCGGGCAGAGGAGCATGGCGGTGTATTAAGTTTGCACATCATCGACAACGGTGCAGGGATGGAATACGAACGATGGGAGGTGGTTCAGGTAGCTTTGGCAGAACCCGGCAAGCAGACGGGCAGCGGGCAGGCGGGAGGCATCGGCCTGCAAAACCTAAATTTAAGGCTACGGCACATGTTTGGAGAGGAGTACGGTCTACGGATCTCTAGTACACCTGGGGCCGGAACGACAGCCACTGTAAGTGTGCCTCTGCCACAGAAGGAGGAAGAAACATGAATATTCTGATAGCTGACGATGAAAGTATGATTCGGCAGGGGATTCGGCGTACGATTGGCCAAGCTCTGCCAACTTGCGGCATTCATCTCGCTGCTTCCACCGAGGAAGCAGCGGGCATTCTGGCGGAGCATTCCGTGGATATTGTATTGACTGATATCCTGATGCCGGGTATGGATGGTCTGGAATTCATGCGCATTTCCAAGCGAAAGCATCCTCATCTACAGTGGGTTGTCATCTCGGCCCATTCCGACTTCCAATACGCGCAAAGAGCAGTGAAGCTGGGTGCCAAGGATTATCTGTTAAAGCCAATCGGCAAAAGGAAGCTGCTGGAATGTATTAATGTGCTGGCTGCCGAAGCGCTTGTCGCTTCGCAGCAGGCCAATGAGGGAAGGCTTCTCAAATCCAATATGGTCTATTTGCGTGAGGCTGTTTTTCAACGCTATGCACTTGGACTGGACACGGGAAAACTGGATATACAGCCCTTTATCGAAAATTATCCGGAGTTTCATCTCTTTATGGTTCGCATGGAACCTGATCATAAGCAGACGCATCTGGAGCATTTTATGATTGAAAACGTACTATCCGAGCTTATTGAGGCAGGGGGGAGCGGCTTTGTCGTCAGTCTCGACCGTCATAGCCTGCTGGGCATTGCACGCCTGCGGGATGAGGCGGAGGCTGCACGGCTGGAGACGTTACTCGAATCCCATTTAAAACGTTACGTGAAGGTGCCCCTGCAAATTACGCGCTCAGGCGTTCACCACAATTTTGCCTCCATACCTGAAGAGGTTGCACGGCTAAGACGGACGCCGGAGGAGATTGCAGCGGCAGCAGCGGATATCGGAGAATGTCTTCGTAAAGGCATGCATACGGTGGATGTGGCATTGCAATATATTCAGGCTCATTTTACGGAGGAGCTGTCGTTAGAGAAGGTAGCTTCCGTCGTCTTTTTGAACCCGGTCTACTTTAGCCAACTGTTCAAGCAGAAAACGGGACAGGGCTATAAGGATTATGTCATTTGTTTGCGGATGGAGGAGGCGAAGCGGCTGCTCAGTGATCCCCACCTGCGGCTGGCTGATATCTCAGAGCGGATCGGCTACCAGAATATGCGGCATTTTACACAAGTATTCCGGCGTAAATGTGGAATGACTCCGACAGAGTATCGACATCAGCGAGTCAAGTAGGACGAGATATATAATCTGATCTGAATAGTGAGTACCTATGTAATATATGACTGTTCTGTGAGTGGAATTTCTACTCTGGGGCAGTCTTCTTTGTGCTTCCAGCTCCAGCCTGCAGGTGTTCAATTAATTTGCGGGCTGCATTGGACAAATAGTGATCCTTGCGCCATACGACGACTGGCCGGGTAAAGGAGAAGGGCTCCTTAATAGATAGTGTGCGAAATCTGTCACCATACTCTTGTCCCAAGCCAGCGTCCGGAATAATAGTAATTCCCATGCCTGTTGATACAAGGGAGAGAATGGTCGATATTTCAGGGCAGTCCAGTACCACACGGGGGTTAAGATGCTGCTCCTGAAATTTGCGAATCACAGTCTCGTATATCCCAAGTCCTTCCGTTCGACGTGCTAACAGGAGATCATAGCTGGCGACTTCCTGTAACGTAATTTCACCACTCGGATGACGATCTGCCCATTCACAAGGAAGCACCACAACAAAAGGAATCTCCTCTAATTCTATCGTATGGTACGACTTGTCATCTACCGGGAGAAGGAGCAGGGCCAAATCAACTTTATTCTGATGCAGCAGCTCTTCCAGGTAATGCGTGTCCCCATGCCCTATTTTAATATACACCCCCGGGTAATCCTGATGAAAGCGGCTGAGAGGTCCGGTAATCAGTGACATACAGACCGATGAAGTGCCTATAGACAGAGTACCGGTGACATTGCTTTCAAATTCACCAATTTCTCTACAGGTATCCTCCATCTCGGCCAATAATCGCTTGGCACGGGTGTATAGTGCGTATCCGGCCTCAGTTACCTCCCACTTCTTTCCTTCGCGGTAAATCAGCTTGACGCCAAGCTCATCCTCCATATTTTTGAGTTGTTGACTTAATGGAGGCTGAGCCATGTTAAGCATTCGGGCGGCCTTCGTGATTTGCCCTTCTTCCACAATGACGCAAAAGTAGTGCAGATGCTTTATATCCATTTAGGGTACCTCCCATTTCTGAACAGTCTCAAGTGAATACTTTTAAAGTATGCATTACATATATTATATATATTTTTCGTGTGTACAGGTAAGGCGTATAATTTTTGGTAGTGATGAAATGGATAAATTTGTCTAAAGAGCAGAGCGTTGTTAGAGGACGGAAACAATGGAGTGAAAGCAGGGGAATATATGAAGAAAATCATTGTAGGAATATCGGGAGCGACGGGGTCAATCTTTGGTATCCGTATATTACAGCATTTACGAGAGGCGGGGGTTCAGAGCCACCTCGTGTTATCTCCGTGGGCTATTGCAAACATTCCCTATGAGACAGGCTACACGGTCAAGGAAGTGGAGGCGATGGCGGATGTGGTTTACTCGTACAAGGATCAGGCTGCGCGTATTTCTAGCGGTTCCTTCCGGATAGACGGTATGATTGTTGCTCCTTGCAGCATGAAGACGCTCGCTTCCATTCGTATTGGAATGGCGGACAACCTGCTCACTTGATCAGCAGATGTGATGTTGAAGGAACGCAGGAAGCTGCTGCTCATGACAAGGGAAACACCACTGAATAGTATTCATCTGGAGAATATGCTGGAACTGTCACGCATGGGCGTGACGATCCTGCCGCCGATGCCAGCCTTTTATAATCATCCTGCGACGATTGAGGAAATGGTGGATCATATTGTATTCCGTGTATTGGATCAGTTGGACATCGTTACAACCGCAGCCAAACGCTGGGATGGGATGAAGCAGGCTGAATCCAGACTGCACCAAAATTAAAATAGGAAAACGAAGGAGAATGGATCATGGCTTATAAGGATTTTCGTGATTTTTTGCATGCTCTGGAGAAAGAGGGACAATTGCTCACCATTAGCGATGAAGTAAAGCCGGAGCCGGATATTGCAGCAGCAAACAGGGCATTAAACAACCTTGGAGATAAGACACCGGCTCTATTCTTCAACAATATTTATGGCTATACGGATGCTCGTATTGTAATGAATGTGATGGGCTCTTGGCCTAATGATGCTCTTATGATGGGAATGCCAAAGAACACTCCGCTCAAAGAGCAGTTTTTTGAATTTGCCAGACGTTATGAACAATTTCCGGTACCTGTGAAGCGGGAAGAAACGGCTCCCTTTCACGAAGTGGAGATCACAGAAGATATTAATTTATTTGATATTCTGCCGTTGTTCCGTTTGAATCAGGGAGACGGGGGATTTTATCTGGATAAAGCTATTCTGGTCTCGCGCGATCTGGATGACCCGGATACGTATGGCAAGCAAAATGTCGGTTTGTACCGGATGCAGGTGAAAGGTAAAAACCGTCTGGGTATTCAGCCTGTACCGCAGCATGATATAGCGATCCATATCCGTCAAGCTGAAGAACGGGGTGAAAATTTGAAGGTGGCGATTGCCCTGGGATGTGAACCTGTTATTACGACGGCTGCCTCTACACCACTGTTGTACGATCAATCCGAATATGAGATGGCAGGTGCCATTCAGGGTGAGCCTTATCGTGTAGTTAAAGCCAAGGACGCGGACTTGGATCTGCCTTGGGGGGCCGAGATTATTCTGGAAGGTGAAGTGTTAGCGGGCGAGCGGGAGTATGAAGGTCCATTCGGTGAATTCACAGGTCACTATTCCGGTGGGCGCGCGATGCCAGTCATTCAGATTAATCGTGTATATCACCGTAAGCAGCCTATCTTTGAGCATTTGTATATCGGAATGCCATGGACGGAAACGGACTATATGATTGGTGTAAATACAAGTGTACCGTTGTTCCAACAGCTCAAGGATGCATTTCCTAATGAAATCGTAGCCGTTAATGCCATGTATACGCATGGGCTTGTCGCTATTATTTCTACGAAAACCCGGTATGGCGGTTTTGCGAAGGCTGTGGGGATGCGTGCGTTAACGACTCCGCATGGGCTGGGGTATTGCAAGCTGGTCATTGTAGTGGATGAGGATGTCGATCCGTTCAATCTGCCGCAGGTCATGTGGGCTTTATCCACTAAGCTGCATCCGAAGCATGATGCTGTCATAGTTCCAGGCTTGTCTGTTTTGCCGCTTGACCCTGGCTCTGATCCGGCAGGAATGACACACAAAATGATACTGGATGCGACGACACCTGTAGCACCGGATATTCGAGGCCATTACTCGCAGCCGCTTGGGAGAAAAAGCTGAGCCAAATGCTGCGTTAAATATGTTTGAAAATAAAAGAATTAAAGGAGAGCTGACAGATGCATATTTGTCCCCGTTGTGAGTCCAATCGTTCAGAAGTTGTTTCCCATTCGCCGGTTGAAGGTGCCTGGGAGGTTTTGTTGTGCCCTGTCTGCCTGTTCACATGGCGAACCTCGGAACCAGATAGCATTACCGATCCGGCAAAGTATAAATCAGCGTTCAAGGTCGATCCCCGGGATATTCCGAATGCGATTCACGTACCCCTGATTGCAGAACGGAGGCAGGATCGTTCGTAACCGGATGTAAATTGTGGTATTTTGAGTATATGGGCCGAATGTAAAGGGGGTTATACTTTATGCAGACACCAAGGATTGGCAAGGAGCTGTTTATGCTGCTGGACGGCAAGACACTGGAGAACAAGCAGCATGAAGCGATGATGCTGCTGACGGTCACAGAGGATCAGTGGCCGCACATTGCAATGATTAGCGTAGGTGAGATTGTTGCGCTGGACGAGGGGAATTTGCGGCTGGCATTATGGCCAGGAACGACCACGACGGGCAATATGATCCGTACCGGGAAGGCAACGCTTGCGGTGTTCATCGGTGGAAAAGCGCATTATGTACGGTTGTCACTGGAGCATCTGCCGATGTTACCCGGAGCCAAGCATGTGCGCGAGCGATTTGCGGCACGGGTGTTTGCAGCTCGAGAGGATTCGGCCCAATATGCTGATATTGTGGCAGGGGTTACGATCCGACTTAAGGAGTCGGAAGTGGTGCTGAATCGCTGGAAAGAAACGGTGACAGAACTGTTAATGTAGAACAGGAGGGGGAAATATGACTTGCGCACAGAAATTGAAGCGCTTTCTGAAGTTCCGCTCGCATTTGAGCCAGGAACACGATGGCTTTACGAATATGGACATGATCTTGTTGCGTGTCTTATTGACAATAGAGTTTCGGATCCAGTTTTCAGGGTGTGACGCCTTGAAGGTATGTACGAGTTGCATACGGCAAGCGCATGGCTATTCATTCACACGATATGTGATGAACCGAATAACCATACGGTAGAATTTACGGGGCAAATTCATGTTTGGTGGCGATAGCGGAGGGGTTCCACACGTACCCATCCCGAACACGACCGTTAAGCCCTCCAGCGCCGATGGTACTTGGACCGCAGGGTCATGGGAGAGTAGGACGTTGCCAAGCACGACAAAAAGAGCACAGCCTAAAGACTGTGTTCTTTTTGTGTTTCATAAAGTACTTTTTATAGAAGAGAAATAAAGTATTTTTATTCTATAACGAACGCTTTATCGTCTCACTTGATTGAAACATTCACCCAGAAGCCATTACGCTGATCTAGGTATTACAACACGCTAATCAGCGCTAAGATTGGCTTGAAGATTGATTTTTCAAGGGTTAATCTTATTCCTCAAATGCATATATGGTGTTGGAAGCTCCGCCAACCCTTGTCCAGGAGGTCCCGAATCCGTCGTATCAATAGACGGCGCCTTTGTCTGGGGTCAAGCCGTACACCGTATCTAGTTACTGGACCACTATCCGGATCGCTTAGACCATAGCAATTTGACAAAACTGCCTTCGCCAAGCTCGTCGAGCTAAGCCGGTTCGATATCCTGATCACCGACCGTCAACCGTCAGATGCCTGGCTGAAGCTGCTGGCCGGGAATAATGTTGAAGAGGTATACTAAGGTCATTTAAGCTCCTAGTATGGACAGCAAAAGGCAAACCCTCTTTTCCCGAATCCGGGAGAAGAGGGTTTGCCTTTTGAGTTGTACACTTTGTCAGGTCAGAGAGTCTCTTCCTGCATGAATTAGTGTTCAATTCTCCTGTATGATAAACTTGCAAGAAGTTATCTGCTATTTATCTATTTTAAGGGAGCGGAAAAATGATATGGGCAAAAAGAAAAAAACATTACCCGCCAATTTTGACGAGCTGGTTAAAACGAATGATATATCTGCCTTAAAAGAGGTGTTTGAGCTATGCGAATGGGATGCCCGAGGGGGTTATAGCAAAGGTACCGCCCTCAGCTTCCGGCAAATACCGGATGAAATGGTTCGCTGGCTTGTGGAGCAGGGGGCTGACATCAACGCTGCCGACAACTATAAGCGCACCCCTATTCATGCCCAGGCTGCAACCTGGTCCGGAAATGTCTCCTTACTCCTTGAGCTAGGCGCGGATCTGGAAGCCCTTGATTACCAGAATGAGACACCGCTGCACTCAGCAGCAGCTTCTTACCGGACCAAAGCAGTGCGGGATCTGGTGATCCGCGGTGCAAATGTCCATGCAGAAAATAAGCAGAAAAACACACCTCTCGCCAGAGGATTATTACAATGCCGGAATATTGATATAGTCCACATGGCAGAAATCTCGGGAATTATGCTGGATGCCGGAGCAGCAATCACGCCGGGGATGAAGGAATCCGTGCGGCGAATTGGTAAGGATTTTGAATTCGCCAGAACAAATTACAATAAAGATCAGCTGCAGGAAACTGAAAATGCTCTCCTGGAGCTATACCGGAAATTTGATGTCGAGCCTATAGTGAAACTGGAGAAACATGATGGAATCTCTCCCATCAAGGTAACGGCAGCCTCATGGCCCGCACAGCACCAGGAGCTATGGGATGTTCTCGTTCCTGCTTCAGGACACGCGAAAACGGTGCAGGGAGAGGTTATCCGCATTACAGGGCGGGTGTCTCATGAAATACTTAATAATGGCGGGGGAAATTGGGATGCCAATTACCGTAAAATGCTGGATGCACTGATCCTTCATTTTAGCACAGGGACGCCCTTAGCACCCGTTCTTCTTCACGAGGCAGCTGCACTCTCCAACCGGTTCCGCAACATCGCTGGCAATGAACAACCTGCCAGATTAAGCGAACTGGCGGTGCAATGGGTACTTGCCAATCCTCACCCCATTTCCATGACACAACCCGATTATTCCCGTTAAATCTTCTATGTATATTTTTGTATTTTGTCATTTGTGTTAAGCATATGCATATAAAAAAGCCGATTATAGTTGGAATAAATTCCTTCTACATTCGGCTACAAGCAATAAAAAAAAGTCCCTTTTGAATATGCCTGAATAAGGATATGCAAAAATAGAACTTTAACTTTAAATTTGCATTAGATATTTAAATCTACGAAATGACTAACATCTCTTTCCTTTTTCAGCCGTACTTCAATAACGGTGAATGGGCTAGGGTAATGAGTATTAGCAAAAATGGATCCGCCCGAGCAAAAATTATGTTGAAGACAAGCTCGAGTGAGTTGACGCTTGAAGAAGTTCTAGAATTAGGATGGAAACCAACATATTTAATAGAAGAAAAAAACAGGTCACGGCATATGGATATCCCAATTTGTCTTCCCTATACCTAGAAGCTTAGATTCGGTAATTTACCAGGTTATAGATGAATTATTTAAGGCTGCAGGACCTTATAACATTCGTGTTAAAACTGGTGAGATGTTAGAGGTTGAGATTAAAAAGACGACATTAGTTGGTATAACAGAGACTACAGAACCGGACTTAGTTAATAGATTGAAGACATTCGTTCATTCCGGTGAGATTGTCCTAGTCTATAATGGTACGGTTATTGATCCAGGTTATTCGTCCATTCTCATGTATCTTCCTCATCAAACTAAGAAGGGATTGTTGTCGGAAGCTGAAAGTAAAGGGATAACTACATGATTACTTAACGGAATTTTTTAATAATAAATTTGGATTGAAATAATCTAATTTTAGTTATATGAAGGGATAAAAAATTGTATTTTTTAAAGCTCTCTTATACGAAAATAAGATTGACACCTCTTTACCATGCTCGATTCTTGTTATTATTGGTTTGGATAGGCATTAATGCAATCATATTTGGCATTATAGAGTTTGTTAGCTTTATAGATGATGTTACCAATTGCTAACTAACAATTTCTAATAAGCACCGATGGGTTTCATCTGACTACTGGTTGGGCGCAGGGGGAATAGCATTGGCAATATTTTAAGGTTTATTGACCAAATTGGTAACAAAAAAAGTGATAACTCCAATATATCTTAAGACCTGCTAAAAGTTAGCAGGCCTTTTTTACTGAGCCTTAACTTCATGTCACGTAAGGCTTTTTGGAATTTTTTTGGTAATTTTTCCAATATCGTCTCCAGGAATTCCATCCTGATTGGATAAGGTATTTCCCGTGATCCTTCCTGTAAGCACGATTGAATTATTTCAATCCACGCACCCACATGGAGTGCGACTTAAATCATCGTTCCAGCCCATTGCAGCTTTCTGATTTCAATCCACGCACCCACATGGAGTGCGACACAGAAATACTCCAGCATAAACGATATGTTATCGGTATTTCAATCCACGCACCCACATGGAGTGCGACGTACAGGACTCACGTTGACACCGCGTAGCCGGCGTAAATTTCAATCCACGCACCCACATGGAGTGCGACTTCTTTTCGATACTCCCCACACCCTCAAAGCCGTTAATTTCAATCCACGCACCCACATGGAGTGCGACTTACCAACGGCAACACAGTATCATGCGGCTGTAAACATTTCAATCCACGCACCCACATGGAGTGCGACTCTCTAAGTTGATCTTTGCAACTACGTCCTTACGTGCAATTTCAATCCACGCACCCACATGGAGTGCGACACCGTTAAGCTGTTTAATCCAAGGTACAATACCAATTTCAATCCACGCACCCACATGGAGTGCGACTTGAAGAGTTTAAGGGAGTAAAGGCGTGGCTTGATAATTTCAATCCACGCACCCACATGGAGTGCGACACTGGTTCAGTCTTGGGAACTGGAGCCTGAGGAGATTTCAATCCACGCACCCACATGGAGTGCGACCCATCCGGGTCAAGAGGACCGCCATCATCCATTCTAATATTTCAATCCACGCACCCACATGGAGTGCGACCGGTCCAGCGCGTGCCGGCGAGTTTGACGTCCTCATTTCAATCCACGCACCCACATGGAGTGCGACGGCGCAAGCAAGGGGTGGTTCGAAATCAACGAAAAATTTCAATCCACGCACCCACATGGAGTGCGACGTGTTACTTTGAAGGGATTTGTTTACATCTTCACATTTCAATCCACGCACCCACATGGAGTGCGACCATCGTCCGTCATGCCAACCCTTTGCGGTATCCAATTTCAATCCACGCACCCACATGGAGTGCGACGGGCTTGTGATTCGGTCCGGCGGCTCGCTGGATGATTTCAATCCACGCACCCACATGGAGTGCGACAGCGAAAATACAGTAATTCATACCCTAATGATATCAATTTCTCACATTGTCGCAAAAACTGATGCTAAAAAGGCTTGGATCAACCATTGACTTTTACTGAAGATAACTGATTCGGTTGCTTTTCGACAAATTTCGAGGTGCGAAGGACCCGGGGTTTTTATGTGAGCTTCACATTCGCACCATATAAACTCAGTGCACTTTCCAGATCGTAAGTTTCCTTATCCCCTATATGCTCTACTTTCTTTTTGTAGTTATCTCCTAAGTTGTAAAAGCGCAAGTTGTCTTCTTTTTGGTCTATCAACTACTCGAGTTTATACTTTAAACTTCGAAATGGGGTCAAATCCTAAACACATTAATATAGGGATAAATAATCCTATCCTGTTTCATTGTACCATGCCTTCAATACGATTTTCCTCATATCATCCATTTTTCATCATGACAGCTACATTTTCTTTACTGCTTTGCCTGTTGAGGATGTAGCAGGCTGCAGCAGAGGTAGGATCTGTTGTTCCTGCTGAGACAGAGTCCGCATCTGCACCGACAGAAGCTGTTTAAACGCCTGTAACTACGGAATAAGGAAATACGGCTACAGTTACAAAGTAAGCAGTGCCCTACTGGCTTGATGCTGGCGGGGTGTTTTTTGTTTTGACCTCCAGGAATGAGCAGGAGATTGTTCGGGATTTGGATTTTATAATGTATTACAAAAGCCCTCCACTAAAGGAGGGCTTCTGCATATTTACGCAGAGCATGGCAACTCATATTAACTGTCATTACGACAAAAAACGGAAAAGTCTACGATTTTCCATACCTTTTTCAAGTTCATGTTACCTCCTTGACATTATCGAGATGGCACATATAGGTTGTTGAGTGCCCATAAGTTTACCAAGAAAAAGAGGACAGGGACCGCTATTATAATGCCAATGATGATAAAGATAATTTTCTTTTTCATTTTTAGTTGAATACCCAATTATCCAATTGACCTTGGACGTTACCATAGACTATAAACGAGTTTGTAGCTATTTGCTTTTTGCAACCGCCAGAAAAACAATAGACGGAAGACCAAGGACCATACGTACTCGGTAAATCTCGCCATGGCGCTCCCGTTCGAGCAACCTATACCACGGCATTCAGCATCTGACGCCGATCTTTGGGCGGACGTCCTCCTTGTTTTTTTCGAGCCGGGGGCAGCAGGGGTTCAAGGATATTCCATTCTTCATTCGTTAACTCATATCTTCATCTCATATTCCTTATTTTACTAGATTTCTATGAGTTGTACAGTTTGCGTACAGGCCCTAGGTGGGCTCTCAACATCCGCGGCATCTTTCTACGGTCAACCGCCGCGGCAACCTCTGACACGCCCTACGAAAATATCGACGTACATACACAAATTTCACTAGAGCGATGGGCATAGGTTTTGCTGAAATACAATATAAGGTGTGTTCTTTGTACAATAAAGTTGTGTTCTAATGTCTAACAGATTATTAATCCTGATGTCTTCGGACTGTCCAATTAAGTGTAGCCTAAAAAAATTCGAAGAAAATCTCCGAGCATGATACAAAAAAGGAAGAAGGTTCGTCTTCCTAATAGCTGCAGCTTAAAAGGAGGCAATTACAAAATGAGTATTCCGGAATCCTCACCATTCCGTAACATATTTTATGAGTATTATCCAACCGTACGCAGAAAACTGGCTGCGCTTGTGCGAGATGAAGCAGCAGCCGACGATCTGGCGCAGGAAGTATTTCTGAGGCTGTACAGAAATCCGCCCGATAACCCGGCAACCCTGGGAGCATGGCTACACCGGGTACTGACAAGAATCGGATACGATTATTTAGAGAAGAGAGCAAGAGACAGAAAGCTGCAGAATAAGCAGGAGATGATGTATAAAGGGGAAGCCGCTTCTGAATCCGGCGAAGAGACGCTGATGCGTCGATTGGATCAGGAAGAGGTTCAGGCTTGGCTGGACAGACTGCCCGAACGAGACCGCCAGGCGCTACTTCTGCGCTACTCCGGCTACAGCTATGCGGAGATCGCGGAAGAGCTTAATGTCAGGCCGCCGCTAATAGGTAGCCTGCTGCAAAGAGCGACACGCAAGCTGCAGGCCACAGCCAGCAAGGCTATGGCACGGCAGGACTAACCAAACATTCGGAAAGGGTTGAAACGATATGACTACCAAACCGCAGCATACAGAAGCGGACAAAAGTACACACGAAGCCTGGGAGAGGCTGCAACAAAAACTGGCCACGGAGCTGGTAAACGCCAAATGGGAGACCTGGGACGTAAATAACAAAGAGGACGGTCTGAAGCTTGCCGATACCCTTACGCCGCCAGCGGACTTAGCCGCAATTCAGGATTCGGCATCCAGTTTGAAAGTTGAAGCTCCGGCTCCGGTTGCTTCATTCCGCCGGCAGGCAGGCAAAGGCCGGAAGTGGGCCACAGCGGCAGCGGCAGCCGTTATCTTCGGCGTCGTACTTGCAACCCCTGTGGGAAATAACGCGCTGGCGGCGATTTTAAACCAATTCCGGGTGCAGGATATCGCTACAGTTGACGAAAGCACGCTCGAAGATATGTTTAATCAGCTAGTTCCGGGAAAATCGGCCGACATAGAAAACACCTTTGGCCAGTTTACATCGGAAAGCGGAAACGTACGGGGGGAATTTACGCGTGAACAGGCAGCCTCCAAGCTCGGATATCAGCTTCTTCCAGTAAATGTGGCCGGAACGAAGGAAAGTGTGTACGTTACTCCTTCGCAAAAAATTACAATGATGCTGAATGTGGATGAGCTCAATAAAGCTATGCAGCGTGTAGGGGCAACGAAGCTGCTGCCGGAGTCGATGGACGATAAAGAAATAGCGTTTAGTACACATGAAGGTGTAAATTACGATTTAGGTACCGATCAGGACCACTGGGCAACTCTGACACAGATGCAGGCTCCTGAAATTACGGTGGATCCGTCCGTTGATACAGAGGAAGCGGTGGATGCCGTTCTTCAGCTTCCGATTCTGCCTTCCAATCTGAAAGAGCAGGTAAAGCGCAGCCGCATTCTAGCAGGTTCCATTCCTATGCCATATGTGGTTAATAAAAGCGCTGAAACTTCTGAGATTACCGTTGAAGGAACCAAGGTTCTGGTTACAAACATGAAGTACAGCTCAATGACGAATCGTACCGCTATCTGGATCAAAGACGGACAGTTCTTTTCCTTTGAAGGTGGGAGCGCCTATGAGTCAGAGGCTGATTTCATGCACAAGCTTAAGGAGCTGATTGAGGCATGAGTAAGTCGGCGATCGACGCTAAAGGATTAACCAAGGAATACAGCAACGGGCGCGGCTGCCGTAACGTGACCATCACCGTAGGAAAAGGGGAAGCCGTTGGCTTCCTCGGCCCCAATGGAGCCGGGAAAAGTACGTTTGTGAAAATGCTGGTCGGACTCATCCATCCGACGGCCGGAGAAGCGACCCTGATGAGTGCACCCATCGGTACGCTCGAAGCGAAACGGCAAATCGGGTATCTCCCGGAGCTATACCGGTATCAGGAGTGGCTTACGGGTGATGAGGTCGTCCGGTTGCATGGGCGATTATGCGGTTTGGACAAGCAGGTGATCGACAAAAGAGTTCCTGAGCTACTGCACATGGTAGGTGTGGGACAGCGGGGGAAGGACCGTGTTAAGCATTATTCCAAAGGCATGCAGCAGCGGCTCGGACTGGCTTGCGCGCTGGTGAATGATCCAGCCGTGATTTTTCTTGACGAGCCTTCTTCCGCCATGGATCCGGTTGGACGAATGCATGTACGTAATATACTTGAGGAACTGAAGCAGCAGGGGAAAACGATTTTCTTAAACTCTCATCTGCTTGAGGATGTGGAAGTATTATGCGACAGAATGGCACTCTTGAATAACGGACAGGTTCTCCGCCATGGGCGGGTAGTTGAAGTGCTTCAGAAGCGAGTCTGCTGGCGTTTTAAAGTCGGCGGATTTTCGCCTTTTTTGCTGTCCTGGCTTATGGATACGACAGGGCTCAGTTTTGGGGTAATAACAGATGGAAAAGCCGAAGGCGGATTTACAGGAGAGACGGGCATAGATGATACCGTCTGGCTTGAAGCGGAGCTGGAGAGCGAAGAACAGGTAGGCTGGATCAATACGCTGTTGATCGGACAGGGGATGACGTTATATGAAGTCACTAAAGTTCGAGAACGGCTTGAAGAGTGGTTCATGGAGGCTGTTGCAGGGCTGAATCATAGGGGGGAACAGGAATGAGGATTATTTGGACCATGACCTGGAAGGAGCTGCTGCGCAAACGGGTCCTCCTGCTGACACTTTTATTAACCGTTGTATTCCTGCTGGGATTTTGGTTTATTGCCGGCGCCATCGGAGGAGATTCTGCCTCCAGGGTGATCACAGGTGGTACGGATAATGAAAATATGATCCAGGAATTTACGCTCGGGATGTTCATTTTGATGCTCGGTTTTTTCTTCGCAAGTTTTGTACTCGCCTTTTTAGCGATTTTCAGCTCATTTTCCGCGATTGCGGGCGAGGCAGAGCAAGGGGTCATGCAGGCGATGCTGCCGCGGCCGATTCCAAGGTGGAAATGGTATATGGGCCGCTGGCTCGGCTATGTTTCGCTTGGTGTAATCTATGCCTTGATATTGTACAGCCTGATTTTATGGATCACTGATGTGCATGCTTCGATCCCGCGTGATCCGGTAGTGCTGGTGCAGGCTTTTTTGCTATTTGCTTCAGTCGTTCCCTTGCTTGTGACCGTATCCATGTTCGGATCCGGCTATTTGTCCTCGGTTGCGAATGGTGTCGTCATGACGATGCTTTATGGAGCTGGTTGGCTCGGTGGCATGGTTGGAAAAATCATCGGATCTGTGGGTCTAGAACCAGGTCCCATGCAGACCCTGAACAATATAACGGGTGTCCTGTCCCTGATCATGCCTGCCGATGGGCTGCAGCGTAAAATGCAGGCAGTGCTGTTCAGCTTCGAGAATATTAATGGACTCATCCCGGTAAGGAGTGGACCGTTTGGTATCGGCGAGATACCTTCAACAGCCTTTTTGATGTACGCGGCATTTTACACGGCTGTGCTCTTTGGACTCGGGTTGCGCCGCTTTGTTCGCAAGGATTTATAGGTTCTACTTTGAAGCACGGGCCAAAATCGGTGGCATGTATATCCGGATCTGGTGATCCTTGCACGTGCCTCGAGGCGCGAAGGCTAGCGCGACGATCTACAGTGTGATCGAGACGGCGAAAGAAAATGGCTTGAATCCGTTCCAATATTTGAAGTATCTATTCGAACAACTCCCACAGCTTGACGAGCCGAAGGACCCGCAGCCGCTGGACGATCTGTTGCCGTGGTCATCGAAGATCCCGTTGACCTGTCGCGTGTTTTAATCCTGATTCCAGCATAGTTAAGCCCACATCCTTTGACTAGGTGTGGGCTATTTGTCTGCTTGGGTCGTCTGGCAAATCTCCTTGATTTAAGATATGCCTGATCTCATGACTGGCTTGGGTTTACAGGTGTGCTGACTTGACGATTATGCTGCAACGAGGTTTCGCGATCATCAACGAGCTTCGGATGTTCCCCCCCAGTTTTCACCCCAAATGCGCATTTGCCGAAGTACGGGTATGTACTCCCTTCCTTTATCCGTTAGCGAGTACTCAACGGTTACAGGTCCGGTAGGAAGCACCTTGCGATTGATGACTTTATACTGCTCCAAATGGCGCAAGACATCCGTTAAAGACTTGATGCTGATGTTGTCTAAATTTCTTCGCATTTGATTAAATCGTTGCGGACCCAGACTCAGTAATGAAAGCACCAAAAAAGACTACTTTCCACGAACAACCTTCAAAGCTTCACGGATGGAGATAAGGCATATGTCGTCTTGTTTATCCACAAAAATCACCCCTAACTATATTATAGGTATCTTACTTTATGAATCTATATAAAAATAATATGTCTACTTTAAATTATAAATCGTATAACTAATAGTAACAATAGGCTTGCTAAACTGCCATGGTTTAGCGATGGCAGAGATAGTCTTATAAACCTTAGGGAGGAGCATGCTAATTGAACGAAAAAAAGATATTGGTTTTGGGAGCAACCGGACAACAAGGAGGTGCGGCAGTCCGGCATTTGCTGGCCGATGGCTGGGAGGTTCGTGCATTTACTCGCGATGTATCGAGCGATAGGGCACTGAAGTTGTCCCAATTAGGAGCCGAGCTTGTAGTGGGTGACATGGACGATCTTGCCGTGCTCGATGCGGCTATGCATGGAGTTTATGGCATATTCAGTGTTCAGCCGCCGGACTGGAACCATACTACTGAATCCAACGCCGATGAAAAGCGCAGAGGGAAAGCTGTAGCTGACGTGGCCCAAAAGGTAAATATCCAGCACTTCGTTTATACATCTGTTGGCGGCGCAGAGGCACAATCCAGGTTTCGTGACGCCAAATGGGAAATTGAGCAGTACATTCTTTCACTCGGTTTGCCGGCCACCATCTTGCGTCCCGCCACCTTCATGGAAAACTTCGCAGATCCGATGTCTGCAGGTATACAGAACGGCACGTTCACACAAGCCTTCAAGCCAGATGGAGCGATCCCGCTCGTAGCTGTGGAGGACATCGGCGCTTTTGTCGCGTTAGTCTTTAGATCCCCGGACGTCTATTTGGGCACAACGATCGAAATTGCCGGCGACGAGTTAACACCCTTACAGATTGCCGATGCCCTAGGGCGTGTAACCAACCGTACCATTCCTTACGTTCAAATTCCGATGGAATCGTTTCGCCAGCATAATGAAGTTTTGGCCAGCGTGTTTGAATGGGTAAGCGACGGGGGCCACAAGGTCGATATTTCTATTGTGCGCAAGTTATTCCCGGGATTAATGGATTTCGATACCTGGGTGGAAAGGCAAGGAAAAGCGAAGTTTGAGGCATTGTTTCATACTGAGCGTACATGAGATTGTTAGTCATCAGGTCTGGCATTTGAAGACTAAAGTCATAACCACCCGCTTAGCCGGTGGCTTCCATCAAGGGGCTGTCCGAAAGTCAAAAATTACGGAAGGACGCCCCTTCATTATATTGTAAAATAAAAAGAACCCTCTCCTTGGTAAAATGGAGGTGCCACCCAACTACAACCAAAGGAGAAGTTTCTTTGTACATTCAATAGGCCATGGGCCATTCGCGCCCCACCTCTTTGTGTTCTGTAACCGCCAGCGCAACAAACTCAAAATCTTGCTCTGGGATCACAATGGCTTCTGGCTTTTGTACCGGCGGCTTGAAAAGGGGCTGTTTCAATGGCCGAGCGGCAATGAGGGGACGGTAATCATCTCCGGCCATGAGCTTCGCTGGCTACTGGATGGTCTGGCGCTGGAGCAGCACAAAGCTCATTCTCCGATCCGAGCCGAAACGATCATTTAGCCGAAATTGTTTCGGGTTTTCGCCATGTTTGCCCACAGGAGCAACCGACAGGCCGTCGAATTCTAAACGTATGGAAAAACGAGTAGAAACCCAAACGACAACCGAAGAACTGCTCCAGCAAAACGCCAAGCTGGAACACGAGAACGCGGAACTGAAGGCGAAGCTTCATTGGTACGAGGAACAGTTCCGGCTAGCGCAGCATCGGCGGTTTGCCGCCCAGCGAACAGACGCATCCCGATCAACTCAATATAGTCCGGAAAGAAGTGAAAGATTTTTGTTTATTTCAGCACCTGTAGGACGCAAAGGTAAGAATAGACGTTTAACACAACGTTCTATAGAAAAACTTGTTGAGAAATATGCAACAGCCTTTGGAAAGCCAGCTTTGACGGTTCATTCTTTGAGGCATTCATTTGCAACACGTTATTACATAGAGAATAATGATGTTCCAAAATTAAAGAATCAATCAGGACATTCTTCAATACAAACTAAAATGATTTATACGCACTTAACAGATGATCAAATGAGAGACGCTGTAAATAACATGGATAAATGATTGAGAAAAACAGAATAGCGACACAAAGTTTATACTACAAAAAGAGCAAAGCAAAATAAGTTCCCAAGATATCTAAATTACCAGAATACATTTCTGTGTTAAATGGACTTACTTTGTGTCGCTGGACAACACGACAAAATCAGGGGATTACGTAATTCAATTCAGAGCAGGCGGTAACAAAGTTGAAGGCGAAGCTTGGGGTACTAGGCATCCCATTAGGGAATGAATTAAGACTGGTCCACGTAAATGTGTCTTCTTTGCCAACAGTTTTAAGGATGTATTCTCTCCCGTTACCCTGCAAGCTCCAAGTGAGATTTGATGTTCCTTCATTTCCAACTTTAATCTTTACATGTCCATAACCTTTTTCAATAGTTAAGTCCATCGTTGGACTTGTTCCACCAAAAACCTCACGTACCTTTTGACCAGTTTTGTGGACAGCTATATCTCCACCATCCTTCGATACTTCAATCCCCTTAGATGGTTCGGCAGAAGCAGCCAGCAGAGCTACTGATGTAAGAGCGAAAACACATGTAAGGATAACTGCTTTTTTCTTTAACTTTAACACTTTTAAAACTTTTAAAACACTTCCTTTTTGACAATATAAGATGAATGATTATGCAAAAATATAATAAAATAGATATTTTTTCTTTGGAACTAAATCTCATAAAGATAGTCATCCTATTTAGGATGACTATAAGAAAAGATCATTCAGTGAGAATGAATATGATAATTACCAAAATAGAGATGCTTAAGCATGCTCTTAATTGAAGTCCAGATTTTAACCGATATGGATTGTGTGCTTCAGCTTATAATAAAAAATATAAACATAACTATTATTAAAAATAGATATATGCTGGAAACCCACTTCCCGATTTTAACTCCAAATTCTTCTGGATTTTTATAACCAATGATTAAACTTGGAATAAAGAAAATGATAGACAGAAACATTGTGTAGTGAAACCCAGTATTATCGACATTGTTAGACCATGCTGACAAGCCTAAAATGGAAAACAAATGATCTCCAAGTATGTAATTTCCAAACTTAAAAGAAACAGCCATGCCAAGGAAAGCTAATAATAATGAAAATGATCCCTTACCTATCTTTTTTTTGTTTCTTTTTATTAAATTAAAAATAATGAGTAAAATCGCAATTGCTTGTATGCAGTATGTTAATATCGAAGAAAAAGAATGTGTCATGATATTCCTCCTTGAAGAGCTGTATTAACAATACTGGTGACTCTTAGAGATTTGTCAAGAGTCACCAGTAAAATCTATTTTAAGATACTGTTACATAATGAGAGCCACTTACATTTTCAGAGTATACCGTCCCGATACCCTCTATGAAAATAACTAAATTATATGTCCCAGAGCCTTTTGTTAACCATTGTTTACTTGAAATTTTAGTGCTTGTTGCAGAAGTCTGATTCCATGTTACTCCAAGGGTAAGACCACTCAGAGCAGTATATGCCTGCACATCTATAATGCCAGCATTTGTTACTGTGTAATTGCTGTATAGGCGAACCCACCATGTTTTTGCATCATATAAATTGGAACTCTTTGATGATGTATATGCGGTAGGGCTCACTTTGGAAACATTATTTGAATCATTTGATTGAGATTGATTCGGACTAATAACGACATTCTCGCCCTCTCCAGACAATGAACCCGAAACTCCTGATAACAATGCATCCAATTCATCTACAGTATTTACCTTAATAACCGCCGTGTTTTTCGGCAGTGAAGATAAATCAACCCGTTTCGTAGTACCGCCATGTGCTGCAAAAACTTCATCTGCTGTCTTGTATGTTGTTGTCTTTACAGCATCTTTTTGAACAAACTTATCTACTGAAATAAGATTCAATCCTTCCAAACTATTATCGCTTTTTGCTTGCGATGAAACTTCCACGTTGTTTGGTGCGGCGAATGCAGCTACAGGGGATACTGCCATTAGAGCCAATGCACATGTAAGGATAATTGATGTCTTCTTCATCTTCAATAAGACACTTCCTTTTCTATAATATGTGGAATACTTAACCAGTATACTACAATAAAAGGGATTATTTGTATGAAGTTATTATGAAAATGGAAAATGATTCTTTAAAACTAATTTGAAGATGAAACTCGATCCAAGATAATTAAAAATAAAACAAAATATTTTTTCAGACTGTTCTGCCTGTTAAGGATCATATTGTTTAAGAACGTGCAGAATAATTTGCAATTACTGTAATGATCCACGCCTGAGGAACAAACAAATATAGAACAAGACCGATAAGCAGGACTGTTGTTATTATGGCAATTCTCACCTTCAACATTGTGTCCATGCCTACTCTGGCTTCCAATTCTGGCATCGTTATAAGGATGATTGCAGTCAGTTCCGAAAAAATATGGAGGTAAATGATTATAGATAGTATCAATCTTTTTTAAAACAAATCTCACAATTTAGCATTGCTTAATCTATTGAGTGGGAGACTTCATTTAAACCCCAGAGCGTAGCTATGTTGGTTTTTGAAAATCCAAGTATGCAAAACAAACGGATCCAAACATATGTAGATGAATATGTTAATAAGCTCAGTTTTTAAGTCGCTGATTTAACTTCAGGCGACTTTTAATTCTGTTTAAGCTTTTCTTTACTCTCATCTGACTCATATGGACAATCAACGTAGCACTTGTACACCATGTAGATTGATGATAGCATTCAATATAATTAGTTGAACTTTTGTATTTGAACGCTATTTTTGGAAAACGCTCGATTTTCATCTTCTCAATTTCATACCAGGAAGGAACGCTAACTTCTTCACTTCGTATATTGGCTATCTCCAGCCAAGAACTGAAGAAGTTCTTACTGTATTGGACTGGACGGCAGAGTTAAAAAACAAATGTCAGAGAATATTGGGTTTGTCCGATACACTATTTCGCTGATACACTTCATTTCCCCTTCTGATAATAACGATATCAGTAACAGTAGACAAAGTAATTGGTACTAATAGGTGCTTGAGAAATTCTATGCCCTTTGGCTACTGGCAGGCACTTGTAGCTCACATTCCCGACTTCATCGTAAAAATGATTCCCTGCTGGGCGTACATTAAAAAAGCCTTCTTCCGAAAGGAAGAAGGCTTTTTCACTGGTTTATCTAGATTAGATTTTGAAAGCAGTGCTTGTACCAGTTTAGCAGCTTCTGCTCGAGAAACATTCGCTTTTGGTGCAATCTCAGTTGAAGTTCTGCCGGATACGAGTCCTGCTCCCATGCATTGAGCAACACTTTGTTCTGCCCATTCAGATACTGAAGATCGATCTTTAAAGTTATTCAGACTACTTGAACTAGTGTCTGCTTGAAGCCCCGTGATGTTCATCGCTTTAGCGATGATGACCATTGCTTGTTCACGAGTAATATGATCATTCGGACGGAATTCCCCGTCTTCAAACCCTTGAATAAGTCCATTAGAGTAAGCAGTTTCAAAATATGTGTTGTACCAGTCCTCACTACCCACATCATCAAAGGAGCTTTGCCCCTCTTCGGGTTTAAGACCCAGTCCTCTCACGATAATCGCGGCAAATTCAGATCTTGTAATATCCGCATTTGGATTGAACTCTTCCTTATTTACTCCGTTAATGACCATCCGTGACCCCATGTCGTTTACGGCATCCTTAGCCCAGTGGCCTTCGACATCTATAAATTTCACTGGATTCCAAATGACGCATACGTACTGTTGGTCAAGCTGTTAATCATGGCATAGTACTGACCGTCTTGTTGAACCACTTTTGTCGGCACATGTCTTGTTGTTCCGTCGGCTTCAACGACAATCCCCGTGGTGATTTGATTAGGATCCACATCGCGCAGAATCGTAATGGCCCGCTCGACGTATGCATTAAAGTGGGTGATTTCAACGATTTGGTCCCCATAAGTTCCGGTAATGGAAAAACTCCGTGGCTGGGTAACCAAGGTAAAACCTTCGTTTGCAGCTGCGTTATTAATGGTGTTCAGCATAGAACCCACAGGTTTGGCGATGATGAGCTGAATAACGATATCTTCAAGCTGTACATCTTCTTCAAGGTGTTCAAGAATCGAGTCACCTGAATTTGCTTAGTAGGAATCGTGTAAGTGGCACTTTCCGTTTGCAGTTCCAGAACCGCTTCAAGATTCTCCATTTTTTAAGGGTTTCACCATTGATTTGGCCTATGGCAACATCCTCATGGGACACGACCGGAATGGTAACCACCGTGCTGCGACCTTCTGATGCAAGCTTCTGTTCGATTTTCTCCGGGTCGACGGAAATACGAATGACAGGTCCCTGAAGACGAAATTGGCTGGATCGAACAACACCTGTACTCGAAACAAAACGGCGGCGATAATTCGCATGGTTTCAGAAGTAACAATGGAGTAGGATTCCAAACGGTTTGCTTATACTAATCCCTCTTGGAGGCCGATTTCATTCTAGTAGAGCCTCCCATATATAAAGGCGTTTCCAAAGCAATCCGGGGAAACGCCTTTATCCAATCCAGTTATTGTTAGCCGCTGCAATCACACCACCCATTCTGCCTTCGTACCAGAGGAGATGACTGGGTCGAGGAAGTCATCCTCTTAGTCATGCAGGATTTAATCAGGGTTTCGAGTGACTTCGGGAAAATCATTAGGACAATTCCTAAAGGATGAAATATTTGATCCGATTGGAATGATAATACAGATTACCGTTATCGTAGAGATATTGAATCGCGTATGGCCTCTTTTTATCGACGGACAGACGCCGGAGAACTTGAGAAAATAGAGGGTTCTTTGGATGAATATCATCGGCCAGATGCTATATATGAAGGTGGAGGCGTTGGTCTGTATTTCACAGTTAAAGAGTATCTTACATTTTCACAGATACGGTCGAATGGCGGCATGGTAGACAATGTGAGGTTACTAGGGAGAAAAACCATTGACTTAATGCGGACAAATCATCTGAATGCAGCCCAATTATCCGATTTTACGAATTCATATCAGACGGGTTATGGTTATGGGCTGGGCGTTTGCACGTTAATGGATCAAGCGGCCGGGCATGCAAACAGCTCTATTGGAGAGTTCGGCTGGTCGGGAGCAGCAGGCACTTGGGTCTCTATAGATCCAAGCGAGCATTTCTCGGTCGTATATATGCATCAGCTTGATCCCAATATGGGAGAATACCATCATTTGAGAGTTCGTGCAGCAGCTTACATCTGTTTGTAAAAGAGAAGCCGCATTTAACGGCTTCACTTTTGTCCGTACTGATTTTAGTTAATAAGGACCAAATTCTCTTTAAAGCCTAAACTATTCTTTTCCAAATGTCGACATAAAACGTAGGTATAAGGATTTTGCGGAATCCTTAATTTTAAGTTTTAAAATGGGAGGGAATTAGATTTTGAAGAATAGGTGGTCTGGTTTTCTGGCGTTGGTCATCCTGATCTCAAGTTTTACATCATATGCAGGGTTCGCATACGCGGCTGATCCGGTGCTTTCCAAGATTGTCCTTTCCTCTAACGAGGTAACTGTGCAACAGGGAGATACGGCTGCATTGACGGCTACGGCTATTTATACCGATGGGACGACTTCAAATGTAACCGTAAGCACGGATTGGAAAAGTGACAATACAGCTATTGCTACGGTATACAACGGTACAGTTTCAGGCAAGGGTGAAGGGGAAGCGACTGTGGTTGCGACCTATAAAGATAAAATACAATCGGTTCAGGTACATGTAACGAAAAAGGTTAAGGCATTGACATCCAGTGTACAAAGCCTGAGCTTGCGTTCAAGCGGCACTGGACAGATTGATCTGACAGCAACTTACAGTGATAATACAACAGCTCAGGTTTCGGGTGATGCTACATGGACCTCGGATAACCAGAAGGTAGCAACCGTAGTTAACGGAGTGGTTACCGCTCAGGGAGCAGGTACAGCCAATATTAAGGCCGTATACGGTCAACAGACCGTAACGGTTGCTGTGCAGGTGGAACAGGTTAAACGTTTGGATGTTAGTCCATCAGAGGTTTCCCTGTTGTTGAAGGAAACTCAGAAGGTTAAATTGACAGCGACGTTCCCGGATGGAACGGTACAGGACGTTACAGAGTCTGCCGAGTGGAGCTCTAGCAATGCAGCGGTGGCAGACGTACTGAAAGGCACCATTACCGGCTATAGTGCGGGAAAGGCGACGATTACTGGTAAATATGGTACAATGTCCGCTACAATTTCGGTAGATGTTGATCAAACGAATAAGCTGAAAGCCAGCGAATCCGATATTTTCCTCCGTTTGGATGAATCCAAGAAAATACAGGTTTCCGCTGTTTACCCGGATGGAACGGTAACTGATATCACAGATAAGGCTACTTGGACATCAAGTGATGAGAAAATTGCGACGGTGAATAAAGGAACGATTATGGCGATTGGAGCGGGTTCAGCTACGGTGACCGCTAAGTATGGTGATAAGGCCGTTTCGATCAAGACCGACGTTGAAACCTCGAGATATCTCGATTTGAGTGAGGACAAGCTGAGCCTGAATGCCAAGGAAACCAAAAAGCTCAAGCTGACCGCTACGTACGTAACAGGTACGGAAGAGGATATTACAAGCAAGGCAGAGTGGAAATCCAGCAATGAAGATATTGCATTTGTCAGTAAGGGTGAAGTAACGGGCTATAAAACAGGTGAGGCAACGATCACTGCTTCGTATGGCGGTAAAACAGCCACAGCGACGGTATCCGTGAATGTACCTGGTGACCTGGCTTTGTCCTCCAAAACAGCAACGATTGATGTTAATGAGGATTATACTGCAACTTTGACCGCTACTTATGCCGATGGGCGTAAGGAAGATGTGACACAGGATGCGGAATGGACTTCAAGTGCGGAAGACATTGCTTCCGTATCCAAAGGAACGATTACGGGTAAATCAGCCGGTAAGGCGGTTATTACAGCAACCTACAATGGCAAAAAACTGACCATGAACGTACAAGTGGGCCTTGTAGACCGTTTGGAAACGGACACACGCGTAATTACGCTCGGTGCCCAGGAAACGAAGCAATTGAAGGTAACTGGCGTCAAGAATGGCGGTGCAAAAACAGATGTAACCAAGGATGCTACCTGGACGACCAGCAATGTGAAAGTGGTCGAGGTTAGCGAGGGCTTGATCAAAGCGAATGGCAGTGGTAAGGCTACCGTTACAGCTTCCTATGGCAAGCAAAACCTTACATTCACAGTGGAAGTGGACGTAGCGCAAAAGATTGAGGCGGATGCGATCGCGTTATCGCTGAAATCTGGTGATCAAAAAACCATCGCGATTGTTGTTAAATCCAGTGACGGCAAAGAAAAGGACGTTACAACCCAGGCTGAATGGAAAACGTCCAATTACAAGGTAGCTACGGTTAAAAAGGGGCAGGTTACCGCGGTCAGCTATGGTAAAGCCAACATTCAGGCGAAGTTCGGCGGGAAGGTTATCAGTGTACCCGTGGATGTAGATACACTTAAATATTTGCAAACAGACGAAGTCACATTGAATTTGAAGGCAGGACAGCTGGCTAAAGTGACGGCTACAGCTACGTACAAGGACGAGTCGGAGCTGGATGTTTCCAAACCGGCTGTCTGGTCCTCGTCGAGAATTATTGTTGCCACAGTCAAAGACGGTAACATTAAGGCACAGGGCAAGGGGAAAGCCGTAATTACAGTAAAATATGCAGGTAAAATGACGAAGGTACAGGTGAACGTGCAGTAATCTGTAACCGACTGAAAAGAAAAAGAGCAGGCATACGTCCAGGGACGACATGCTTGCTCTTTTCTTAATATGGTAAATCCTCTTTCTTCAGGAGAATGTAGAGGGAGGACTGGCGCTTAAAAACTACGACTTTTTGTTCTTGGTCGATGCGTTGCGTGTAAGCGATTCGGTTAAGCGCTTGCCGGTCGGCGTCTGCGCCAAGCCGCCCTTGGCGGTCTCGCGGTGCTTTGACGGCATCGCGCTGCCGACCTCGAGCATCACGTCAATGACTTCGTCAGACGGGATGGCGCTGCGCACACCTGCCAAGGCCATATCCGCTGCGGCAAGCGCGGTGACAGCCCCCAGTCCGTTGCGCACGATGCACGGAATCTCCACGAGTCCGGCGACGGGGTCGCAAATCAGGCCGAGCGTGTTTTTAAGGGCGAGGCCCACGGCGTGAATAGCCTGCTCAGGCGTGCCGCCGCGCAGCTCGACCATAGCGCCGGCGGCCATCCCGATCGCTGAGCCAATCTCAGCCTGGCAGCCTCCCTCCGCGCCGGAAATGAAGGAGTTGTTGGCGATCACGTAGCCGATGGCTCCAGCGGCGAACAGGCCGCGCACCATATGCTCGTCATCCCAGCCGAATCGCTCCTGTGCACTGATGAACACACCGGGGATGACTCCGCATGAGCCTGCGGTGGGCGTGGCGACAATACGACCCATGGACGCATTAACCTCCGACACGGAGAGGGCATACGCCATGGCTAGCGCCGAGGCATCGCCGGAGCAGGTTTCCCCTGCCCGCAAATATTCAGCCAGGCGCTTGCCGTCGCCGCCCGTCAATCCACTGCGGGATACAGTGTCTTGTGTCTGGCCACGATGAACGGCTTCCTTCATTACTTCATAATAATCAGACATTTGGCGGAAGATTTCTTCCTCCGATGTGTTCGTCTCTTGTGCCTGCTCTTGAATCATCAGACGGCCAATCGTGGTGGATCCCTTCGCACATAAAGCACTGATTTCATGCAGATGGCTAAATCGCATCAGATTCAGCTCCTTTTTTCAAATTGATCATTTTAATTTCGTACATATGAGGTAAGGACCGCAGCTTTGTGATCACTTCAGGCGTAGCAGGACTGTCCATTTCGATGGCGGTAAGTGCTTCACCATCCCGGCTTTTGCGATCCACGTGCATATAGGCAATGTTAATGTCAGCCGCTCCGAGCGCTGAGGTCACCGCGCCCAATGTACCGGGCTTATCCGAGTGAAGAAGCACCAACGTGGGCAGCTCTCCGGTCAGATTGACCCGGAATTCGTTGAGCTGCTGGACATGGATGCTTCCGCCGCCAATGGAGGAACCCAGCAGCGTGCGCTGATCCTCATCCTTCCACAGCTCGAAGCGGACCGTGTTCGGATGAGGGGCGGGTAGTCCGCTAAAGGCGAATTCCACCGCCATCCCGGCTTGTTCTGCCCATTGCTCGGCATCCGGAATTCGGTAGTCGTCCGTATCGTAATCGAGCAGCCCCGCGATGAGCGCCAGGTCTGTGCCGTGGCCCTTGTACGTATCGGCAAAAGAACCGTACAGTGTCATGCGGGCACGGTCAGGCTGTGCGCCGAGCCAGTGCCGGGCAACGCGTGCGAGTCGCACCGCGCCTGCGGTATGTGAGCTGGAGGGTCCGGTCATAGCCGGGCCGATAATGGAAAATACATCTTTGAAACGCATGGTATGGCCCCCTGTATGTTCTAATACCATAGTATATGGTATTGCCGCGTCTTGCGCGTATAGACGGTTCCTAATGCTGACGCACGATGTGAGCGCAAAAAAGGACAGGATAAGGAAGTTTCCCTTATCTCTGTCCTCGTTACCTGAGAGTTTCGTGCGGTGTCATTCCCGCCTTACCCCTTGGGTGGCTTGCGCTCTCTCCAGAGTTGCGTCAGATGACGATACATGGACCTGAGAGATTATCCGTCAGCCGGGTGCTGGCGTCTTGCTCCTTCGGTGCCTCCAGGCTGTAAGCTTCCTGGACGGACTCTCCCGTCATCTTCATTCGCGTATACCGTTCTACATATCTTTTTTAGAATAATATATGCTGTGACCGCTGTCAACCACAGGATTCGATTTTTACAAAGACCAACAGGTTCCCACTAGAAAAAATTAAATTTTACATAATTATGGATGAAATCAGGGAGGAATTAGAGGATAGATCGCTAATCTGATAGAGGACAATACCATTTATGGAATAATAGGAGGGATATTGACGTATGGCAAAAGGCTTGCGCTTCACAGGTTCACGCTTGAAAGGGATGCTGCATCTGGCAGCGATTGTATCACTGCTTATAGGGATTTTCGTTCCGTTCGGTCAAGTTAAAGCCGAGGGGGCATTGACAGTGGCTGAAGCCCTTCAGCGCCAAAGCAGCGGAAGCACGGTGACGGTGGAAGGCTACATCGTCGGACATGCTACCGGATCAAAAACGGCCAACTTTTCCAGCCCGTTTGCCAATGATTTTAACGTATTGATTGCTGATCAGGCCAATGAACACAATACGTCTAGTCTATTGGATATACAGCTTACATCAGCGTACAGAGGGCAATTTGGACTTTCAGGCCACCCTGAGCTGATCGGCAGCAAAATCCGCGTGACGGGTACGCTTGGTGCCTACAACAATTTTGGTGGAGTGAAAAGCCCGAGCGCTGTGGAGCTGGTGAGTGGAAGCGAGCCAGGAAACCCTGGTGATCCGGGCGAGCCTGATCCTGGTACCCCGGGACAACCCGGTACGACATTGCCGGATGGAAAAGGCAAAAAGGTTCTGTTCGATAATACGCATGCACAGACAGCCGGAGCTGCGGATTGGGTCATTGATGGCGCCTTCTCCGATTTTGCGGACGGGCTGCGCAATGCTGGTTTTACCGTGGACCAATTGAACCGTTCCATTCCTTTTACCTATGGAGAGCAGGCCATAACGTATGACAAGCTGCGTCCATATGATGTGTTCATCATCGGTGAAGCCAATGTTGCCTTTAAGGCATCCGAGCAGGCTGCTTTGCTGCAATATGTGAAGAACGGGGGCAGCGTCTTTTTCATCTCCGACCACTATAATGCAGACCGTAACAAAAACCGCTGGGATTCTTCCGAGGTCATGAACGGCTATCGCCGCGGAGCCTATTCCAATCCGGCAAAAGGCATGACAGCAGAAGAAGCTGCATCACCGGCAATGCAGGGCTTAACCAGCTCTGACTGGCTGGCAACGAACTTTGGTGTTCGTTTCCGCTACAATGCGCTCGGTGACGTGAACGCGACGGACATTGTGGCTGCGGATCAATCCTTCGGTATTACCAAGGGCGTGAGCTCTATTGCAATGCATGCTGGATCTACGCTGGCTATTATTGATCCGGACAAGGCTAAAGGGATTGCTTATATCCCTGCAGGCACGAAAAAATGGGGCAATGCTGTAGATCAGGGTGTCTATAACGGCGGAGGCCGTGCCGAAGGCCCCTTTGCCGCTATTTCCAAGGTAGGCCAGGGCAAGGCGGCATTCATCGGTGATTCTTCACCTGTCGAAGATGCCACGCCGAAATATGCGCGTGAGGAAAACGGACAGTCGAAGAAGACGTATGATGGCTTCAAGGAAGTGGACGATGCTACCTTCTTGGTGCAAACCGTCCAATGGCTTGCATGGAAGCAGGACTATACAAAGCTGTCCGAGGTGGCAGGCCTGACACTTGACCAGCCGACGAAGCTGCTGCCGTTCGAGGAGCCTGCGGCTTCTACAGAGCCACAGGCTGAGCCTTGGTCTGCTCCGGCAGCAGGCTACAAATGGTACGATCCAAGAACGTACAAGCCTGGCTCCTATGGAGCGGCTTCATAACCAACGAAGACAGTACAAGGTTAGCTATTCGAGAAAACCGCTTGATCCCTTAGAGGACCAAGCGGTTTTTTTGTGATGAAAATTAACCTGCGGTTGGTTATTTCATTACATTTTGTGCCAAAAAGGTCGCGCTATTGCTGAATCATTGGTTTTTTAAATGATGTTGATAGTCTAATCTTAATTGATATATCCATATACTGGTGATAGGATGTACTCAAATTAATCTGACAAAAACAGTATGTAATGTTTATGATAGGTTTAACATCAAGCAGGGTGCGAGTAAGCGGGACAAGGCCGCGAGAGACTGGAGGCAGCGCAATATTGAATATCGAACCTGTGTTGAAAATTAAAGGACTAACCGTTTCCTTTCGCATCAAGGATCAATATTACTCTGCAGTTGACCATCTGGATCTGAAGGTCAACCCCAATGAAGTGCTGGCTGTGGTCGGGGAATCCGGCTGTGGCAAAAGCGCGCTGGCGCTTTCGATAGCACAATTACATGACATGGAGCGCACACGTATAGAGGGAGAGATTCTTTTTAAAGGCACAGACCTGAACCGTCTCTCATTAGGACAATTGAATAAAATCCGCGGGGCGGGCATTGGTATGATCTTTCAGGACCCGCTAACAGCCTTAAACCCGCTGATGAGCATTGGTAAGCAGATTGAGGAAAATCTCGACTATCACACGTCACTATCTACGAAGCAAAAAAGGGAACGTGTGCTGGAATTGCTGAACAGTGTGGACATACCGAATCCTGCGCGTGTGTATGCCCAGTATCCGCATGAACTGTCAGGAGGGATGCGGCAGCGTGTGATGATCGCCATTGCCATAGCCTGCCGACCTTCTCTTATTATTGCAGATGAGCCCACTACTGCGCTCGATGTAACCATTCAATCTCAAATTCTTGACTTGCTCAAACAGCTTCAGCAGGAGACTGGAAGCGGCATTATCCTGATTACGCATGACCTTGGCGTTGTGGCAGAAGTAGCCGATCGCGTGGTGGTCATGTATGCCGGTGAAATTGTGGAAAGCACTGATGTCTTTGAATTGTTTCGGCATCCGCAGCACCCGTATACACGTTCTTTGCTGGCTTCCATGCCGGGCTCCCATACCAAGGGAGCACCGTTGCATGTCATCGGCGGAATTGTTCCCTCCTTGCAGGATATTCCCCGCAATAGCTGCCGCTTTGCCCCGCGTATTCCGTGGATAGGGCAGGGGGCGCATGAAGCTCACCCCCAATTAAGTGAAATTTCCCCCGGTCATTGGGTCCGTTGTACATGTTATCAGCATTTTCATTTTGAAGACGAGGCAAAGGGAGAGGCTGCTTATGGCATTACTGGAGCTCAATAATCTGAAGGTGCATTATCCGGTACGCGGCGGTTTTTTTCAGCGTGTCGTGGATCAGGTAAAAGCAGTGGACGGTGTGTCTATCCGCATTGAGGCGGGGCAGACATATGGGCTGGTAGGAGAATCCGGCTGCGGAAAAACGACGACTGGAAGGACGATCATCGGTCTGAATAAGCTGACGAGCGGACAGATTCTTTTTAACGGAAAGGACCTTGCCGCTTTAAGCCGTAACAATCGTCATCCGCTCCGCAGAGACATTCAGATGATTTTTCAGGACCCGTATTCTTCGCTTAATCCGCGAAAGCGCGTGCTGGATGTCATCGCTGAGCCGCTGCGAAATTTTGAAAGGCTGAGTAGTGAGGAGGAACGAAGAAAAGTACAGATGCTGCTGGAAAAGGTCGGTCTGAACTCCGATGCGGCCTACAAATATCCGTATGAATTTTCGGGTGGGCAGCGGCAGCGGATTGGTATTGCGCGCGCCCTGACGTTAAATCCGAGGCTGATTATTGCCGATGAGCCGGTGTCAGCGCTGGACGTTTCCGTACAGGCACAGGTGCTTAATTTTATGAAGGATGTACAGCGGGAATTCAACCTGACCTATTTGTTCATCAGTCATGATCTGGGGATCATCCGCCATATGTGCGATCAAATCGGCATTATGTATCGTGGGCGACTGGTGGAGCAAGGGAGCGAGCAGGACATTTATGAGCATCCACAGCACTTGTATACCCGTCGGCTCATTGCGACCATTCCCAATATTGATCCTGCAAAGCGGCTGGAGAACGCTGAAAAAAGGCGATTGCTTTTGTCCTCCTACAAAACCGAGCTGCCCAAGTATTTGGACGCGAGTGGAAAGCCGTTTGCGCTCAAAGCAGTCAGCCCGTCCCATCAAGTCGCGCTACCATAAGGGGGGATAAAATATGTGGAAATTTACACTGCGCCGCCTGCTGGTTATGATTCCCCAGCTTTTTGCATTGAGCGTGCTTATATTTTTTCTGGCCAAGGCCATGCCGGGAGATGCCCTGACAGGGCTCATTACCTCCACACCCAATCTGAACCCGGCGGCACTGGAGGAGCAACGGCAAAGACTGGGACTGAATGACCCGGTGTGGGTGCAGTATGGGCACTGGGTCGTTCAGCTGGCTCACGGGGACTTGGGCAAATCCTATGTACATAAAATCAGCGTTACTGATCTGATTGGCAGCCGTTTGGGCAACACGTTCTTTCTGGGCGTGGTCATCCTGATTCTGACGTATCTGATCGCCATCCCGCTCGGCGTACTCAGCGGCCGCTATCAGCATAGTCTGCTGGATAAAACGGTAGTGGGCTATACCTATCTCAGCTTTGCGACGCCATTATTTATACTCGCGCTGCTGCTGCTGTACGTGTTGGGATTCAGGCTCGGCTGGTTTCCGACCAGCGGCAGCGTGGATGCAGGGGTGGAGCCGGGAACATGGGCGTATTACGTGAACAAGTCCTATCATCTCGTTTTACCGGCGGTTACAGGCGCATTGCTCAGTACGACGGCTACGATTCAGTATTTACGCAACGAGGTCATTGATACACGACTGAAGGATTTTGTAAAAACAGCGCGTTCCAAAGGGGTGCCGGAAGGGAAAATCTATTCCCGTCATATTTTCAAAAACTCCTTGCTGCCGATTGCCGCCTTTTTGGGCTACGACCTGACGGGAGTCATTGCAGGCAACATTTTCCTCGAATCTATCTTTGGATACCCGGGATTGGGTCAGTTGTTTCTCCAGTCCATCACCCAACGGGACTTTTCCGTTGTGAATGCACTGGTGATGATTTCCGGCTTCCTGGCGCTTTTGGGAACCCTGCTGTCTGATGTCATCCTGAGCAAGGTTGATCCCCGCATTCGCATCGAATAGTGAACAAGTCTGAGGGAAGGAGGGGGATGTAAGGTGTCTACACAGGTGGAGGAAGCTTTCACACCACAAATCATTCGTAAATCACCATCCAGTTGGTCGGTACTGCGCCGCGAGCTGGTACGTGACAAAATGGCCTTGGTGTCCATTGCATTTGTGGTTCTGTTCTTGATCTTTATATATGCCTCTGTCCTGTTTGTAAATCAGGATGTAGTCACAACCGTGGATTTGGGCGCGATCCGCGAAGCTCCAGGCTCGGTGCATTGGCTTGGTACAGACCGGGCGGGCAGGGATATTTTGGGTCAGCTGATTATTGGAGCACGCAATTCCTTCACGATTGGCTTCACGATTACGCTGCTATCCGCCGCTATTGGCCTAACGTTAGGTCTGCTGGCCGGTTTTTATGGGGGGCTGGTTGATAACATTATCATGCGGATTATTGATTTTATTTTGGTGCTTCCGTTTTTGATGCTGGTGATCGTGTTCGTCAGCATTGTTCCCAAGAGCGGCATCGGGTCTTTTATTTTCATCATGACCGCCTTTCTATGGATCGGAAAAGCACGCCTGATTCGAGCCAAGGTGCTGTCGGAGCGGGAGCTGGACTACGTACAGGCTTCCAAAACGCTCGGCACACCCAATTGGAAAATCATCTGGTTTGGCGTGCTGCCCAATCTCAGCTCAGTCGTGATCGTCAATCTGACGCTCAGTCTTGCGGGAAATATCGGGATTGAGACCGGGCTTTCCTATCTTGGCTTTGGGTTGCCGGAATCCACCCCAAGCCTGGGGACGCTGGTGAGCTACGCCAACGATCCAGATGTTCTACAGAACAGCTGGTGGATGTGGTTGCCTGCCTCACTGCTTATTCTGGTGCTGATGCTGGCGATCAACTTTATCGGTCAGGCGCTCAAACGCGCCACAGATGCCAGACAACGATTGGGTTAACCGAAATTCAATGATAAGGGCAACTATAAGGAGGAGCTTACAATGGTCAAACGCTGGAAAAAAGGAATTTTGCCTGTTCTATCTGCAATTTTGGTATTTTCTCTGGCCGCATGCAGCGGCTCGCCGTCTGCTCCACATGGAGGTTCTACCTCTGGTAGTACAGGCGGCTCTGGCTCGGATAGCAAGCAGGTGGATACGACTGCACTGGCAAGGGCAGTGAAGAACGACAAGGCTCCGATCAAGGGTGGTGTGATCAATTATGCGCTGGTGTACGATACTCCTTTTGAAGGTGTTCTGAATCCTGTATTTTATGATGGAAACCCCGATTATGAAGTCTTTAAATTTTTCTACCCTTCATTATTCTCCATCGACTCCAACCTCAATATTGACAATAAAGGAGCAGCGACGATTTCCTTTTCCGCAGACAATAAAGCGGTGACTGTCAAAATCGACCCCAAGCTGAACTGGACAGATGGTAATCCGGTAACAGCGGAGGACTATGCTTTTGCCTATGAGGTCATTGGCCACAAGGATTATGAAGGTCCACGTTACGACAGCTTTATGACGAACATTGTGGGCATGGAAGATTATCACGCTGGTAAGGCCAAAACTATTTCAGGCATCAAGGTGCTGAATGAGAAAGAGGTTGCGATTCAATTTAAACAGGCCACTCCTTCCATCAAATCAGGACTCTGGTCATTCCCACTGGAGAAAAAAGTGTTCAAGAGCATTCCTGTGAAGGATATGGCGGGATCTGATCCTGTCCGTAAAAACCCCATTGGCTACGGTCCGTTCAAAATTAAATCCATGGTTACAGGTGAATCTGTGGAATTCGTCAAAAACGACGATTATTTCCACGGTGTGCCCAAGCTGGACGGCCTTCATTTAAAGGTGGTGAACCCGAATGTCATTACCGAGGCGCTGAAAAGTGGAGAAATTGACTGGGCAGACTATCCAACTACCCGCTACGATGTGGCCAGTAATCCGAAAAATGTACAGTTTCTCGGTCAGGAGGAATTGTCTTATAGCTATGTAGGCTTTAAAATGGGCAAATTTGATCAGGCGAAAAATACAAATATCATGGACCCAAATGCCAAGCTGGCAAACAAGTCACTGCGTCTGGCCCTTGGCTATGCGCTCAATAATGAGCAGGTCGGCAAGCAGCTTTACCATGGACTTCGGATTCCGGCAACATCTCTGATCCCGCCTGCTTTTAAGGGATACCATGATACGAATGCGAAGGGCATCACGTATGACCCGGACAAGGCGAAAAAGCTGCTGGACGAGGCGGGCTATGTGGATACCAATGGAGATGGCTATCGTGAGGACCCTAAAGGCAAGGAACTGGTGCTCCATTATGCGGCAATGAGCGGGGATGCGACAGCTGAATCGCTGGCGAAGTTTTATTTGCAGAACTGGAAGGAAGTCGGACTACATGTCGAGCTGGTGGACGGTCGTCTGCTTGAGTTCAATTCCTTTTATGACCGTGTGCAAAAGGATGATCCCGGCATTGATATTTTTGGCGGTGCATGGAATACAGGTTCAGATGTAGACCCTAATGGGCTGTATGGACGCGGAGCCAACTTTAACTATTCGCGCTTTACGAGTGAAGAGAATGATAAGCTGCTGCAGGAAGGTGTGTCGGTGAAGGCCTTTGACGACAATTATCGTAAAGATATATATAATCAGTGGCAGGCGTATATGAGTGAGGAAGCACCAATTGTACCTACATTATTCCGTTACTCGTTGGAGGCGTTGAATAATCGAGTAGCCAATTACGATATCACCCGGGGCAAGGAGTACGATGCAGACACATTTGCGAATATAACGTTAACTGCGGAGAAAGCGGAAGTAGCCCAATAAGCTCAAAAAAGCGCAATAAACTTCAAAAAAGCGCGAACCGGAGTGATCCGATCTCGCGCTTTTTTAAGTCTTTTAACCAGTTTTGGGATTTCGAAGGGAGAGAAGGAAGACGGAAATACGTCAGCTTCAATACTTCATAGCGGTATGTGAGGAACTGCATTTTACGAAAGCCTCGGAAAAGATCGGAATCTCCCAGCCTACGCTGAGCTTGCAAATTAAAGCACTGGAGGAGGAGCTGGGAATGACGCTCTTCGATCGTGCAGGCAAAAAAATTAAAATGACAGAGGCCGGGAAATTACTCCTGCAACACAGTGCTCATGCCCTCAAGGATTTACAGCAAGCGAAGGCTTCCATTGAGGAGCTGCGCACCGAGCAACGTGGAAGCTTGCGGATGGGTATCGCACTTCCGGAGCTGGAGGAACCCTTGCAAGAGATGCTTATCCATTTTCATCGCTTATTTCCTAAAATCAGTCTGCATATCTGTCCATCATTCGATGTAACAGAGCAGGTGCTGGATAACCGGGTGGATATGGGTATTACACTGCATGCGGGTACGGATGACAGGCTTGTCCAGCTTCCTCTTCGCACGGAGAATTACTGTCTTATTGTCCCGGTACAGCATGTGTTCTCCAATCGTTCTTCCATTACACTCGACGAGTTGAGACATGTACCCTGGGCGATGCAGCCGGATTATCATCCTGGCAGGAGGCTGGTAGAGAAGTGCTTCCGTGATCGCGGGTATTGCTTTGCAACCGTCTTGGAGGCAAACTCGATCCCCTCAATCCTGCGCTGGGTGCAGGAGGGACTTGCTGTTACCCTACAGCCGGAGTCCCTCGCGGCAGTTCTCGATCATTCCCGTTTTTGTACTATACCTATTTTGCGGGGAGCACCTCAGGGTCAGCTAGAGCTGATTTATCGGTCTGATCGTTATCTTGGAGAAGCAGTGAAGCAATTGATTGGAAAAATACAGGCCGTGCTGATAGAGCGTTCCAGCTGGCGGCAGCCCTGATGAATGATAACAAGCTTTAATGTGTACGAACCTCCAGCCTGCGTGCAATCAGTGACATACTGTAATTGACAGCAAAGTACAGGAAGGCGGCGAACAGCAGAGCCGGAATGACAAAGGATTGATTTTGACCACTAACAATTTGAATGTTATGTGTTAGCTCCGGCAAACTGATAATGACAGCCAGCGAGGTATCCTTGAATAGAGAAATGAACTGGCTGACAATGGGTGGAACCATACGGCGAAGCGCTTGGGGCAGGATGATATGCCATAAGGTGCTGAAATAACTCAGCCCGGAGGAACGTGCGGCTTCCACCTGTCCTTTATGAACCGAATTGAGGCCGCTGCGCACAATCTCGGCGATCATGGCCCCTTCGAAGATCGACAGTCCCGTAATGGCTGCCCACTTGAGAGAAATGGAAAAACCGATGGATGGTAAAACCATGCCGATGAAGAAAATAATGAGCAATAATGGAAGATTGCGAATGAGATCAATGATAAAGGCCGCAACCTGTGAAATGACAGGTAAACGCGTATAGCGCAGGATGCCGAATACAATACCAAGAGCGAAGCTGAACACGATCGAGTAAATGGAGACCTCCAGCGTTAGCAGGAAGCCCTCCAGTATAAACCGCACATTAGGCCATACAAACAATCCACTGAAATCCATACAGGCTTCCCTCCTTAGGATGTTTTGGACAGGCGCCGCTCCATATACAGTACAAGAAAACTGAGCGGAACCGTCAATGTAAGGTACAACAACGCCGTGATGGCATAGACTGTGATGGGCAGGAAGGTATCCGAGTTAATCAGATCTGAGTAATACATTAGATCCAGTCCGGCTACTATGGCCAGCACAGATGAGTTTTTGACCAGATTGATGAATTGATTGCCAATTGCGGGCAGTACGACTTTGATCGCTTGCGGTAAAATAATGCTGATCATCGTCTGGTTGTAACTCAAGCCGGAGGACCTTGCCGCTTCAAATTGCCCCTTGGGAACAGCTTGAATGCCGGCCCGTATGGCTTCCGCAATAAAGGAGGCTGTGTATACGGTCAATCCAAGCGTTCCAGATACAAATCCGTCCAAAGGGATACCTAAAGTGGGCAGCCCGAGATAAAAAAACAGCACGACGATCAGCAACGGAATATTGCGAATGACCTCTACATAGACGGTACCGATCCAGTTGAGCCATTTAAAAGGCGCAATTCGAAGGATAGCGATGACAGCTCCCAGAATAAAGCTGCCGATCAAGGCAATGACGCTGGCTTGGACAGTATGAAGCAAGCCTTCTCTGAAACGATCGCCATGATCGAAAAGTACGTTGATATCAAAAGTAAGCATCTGCGCATTTACCTCCTTATCCAGAGCTATGGGGTGTATTCGAGGGTAGATAGTATTCCTTCTGGTGTGGTGTTACAGCAGAAAGAAAGAAAAGGAAGGAGCACGCAACCTGCGGCTCCTTCACAAGAGTACTATTCGGGTTTAACCCCAAGCCATTGCTCGTGGAGCTTATCGTATTCACCGCTGCTTTTTAGTTCCTTGATCGTATCATTAATGGCTTGCAGCAGTTCAGGCTGTCCCTTCTTCACTGCAATGCCGTAAGGTTCCTCTGTGAAGTTCCCGCCTACAAGAATATAATTCGGATCTTGTTTCTGCATGCCGAGCAGAATAGAGTTATCGGTAGTCAACGCATCCCCTTTACCTGCCTTGAGGGCGTTGAAGGCATCCTGATAGTTTTCGAACTCCAATATCGTCGCTTTAGGTGCTTTTTCACGAATGTTTTTTGCGGAGGTAGAGCCTTTAACGGCAAGTACCTTGGTATCCGGGGTCAGAGACTCCAGCCCGGTGATGGGGCTTCCTTTTTTCACGAGCAGAGATTGCCCGGCGTTAAAATAGACATCACTGAAATCGACCTGCTTTTTACGTTCATCCGAAATGGTCATGGTTGCGATAATGGCGTCGATGTCTCCGTTTTGCAGCATGGTGATACGTGTTTTGGATGTGACTTCCTTTAATTCAAGCTTGGTTTCATCGCCCAAAATATGTTTGGCTACAGCCTTCGCGATGTCGATATCAAAGCCTTCCACTTTCCCGCTGGCCGGGTCTTTCAGACCAAAGAGCTTGGTATCGTATTTAACTCCAACGACGAGCTTGCCTCGCTGTTTGATTGCCTCCAGACCATTCGCTGCCGTCTCGGTTCCCGACGTTGCCGTTTCTTGCTTGCCTCCACAGCCTGCAAGGACGAGCAGACAGGATAAGGCTACCAGCACCAAAGTACTCCATTGAAATCTTTTTCTCATCAGAACATTCCCCTTTCGATTTACGCTACGTGGTAGTTTGTTTAATGATGAATCAGGCGGCTCAGGAACAGACGAGCCCGTTCTTCGCCCGGATTCTGAAAAAATTCGGCAGGTTGACTATCTTCCAGAATCTGCCCTTTGTCCATAAAAATTACGCGATCCGCCACTTCGCGAGCAAAGCCCATTTCATGTGTGACGATGACCATCGTGATGCCCTGATGGGCGAGCGAGCGCATGACATCCAGTACCTCCCCGATGGTTTCGGGATCGAGCGCTGAAGTAGGCTCGTCAAACAGCATAATTTTCGGATTCATAGCGAGCCCGCGGGCGATCGCAACCCGCTGCTGTTGTCCACCGGACAATTGAGCGGGGTAGCTCTGTGCCTTTTCCTCGATTCCGACGCGTTTCAGATAGGTGATGGCGGTTTGTGAAGCTTCTTCCCTGGAGATGCCCAGCACCTTCATGGGTGCGAGTATAATGTTCTCAATCACCTTTTTGTGGGGGTACAGATTAAAATGCTGGAACACCATCCCGATATTGCGGCGGAAGGCGTTGATATCAATCTTTTTATCATGTACAGGTATTTCGTTGACGAACAGCTCCCCATCCGATATCGTCTCCAGACGATTAATGCAGCGAAGCAGGGTGCTTTTACCTGAGCCGGAGGGACCGATGATCACGACGACCTCGCCCTCCTTAATCTGAAGATTGATGTTTTTGAGTACATGGAAGTGACCGTAATGTTTGTTTACATTGCGAAACTGGATCAGAGAGCTCACCCCTTTTATGCTTGGATACATAGCTAGTACTTAGACTGGCATGATCAAGCTCTATTAATTTTCAAAATTTTCTCTCATGATACTATAAGCTTACAATAAAAAACAAGATTTTATGTCATATAACTTTACGCAAAATATATATTTGTATAATTTATTACTAGTTAAATGCTATTTATATGATGAAATCGAGTGGATATTCACAATTTTATGTTATTAAATTTGACATTAAATATTGATGTTCGACAGGCGAAGGGAGAAACGTGACAAAAGCAACGCTATGTTTTACAGTAGGGAGGAAGGAATTTAGGGTAAAGGAAGGTTAGTACAATGACGAAAGCTATTTCACCGCTTGTAACGGCATTGGGCATGGAGCCCCATCCGGAAGGCGGTTGGTACAAAGAGATGTGGAAGGCTAATTTTCAAATTCCAAAGCCTGTGCTGCCGGATGTATATTCAGGTCCGCGGTTTGCAGCTTCGTCGACTTATTTCTTGCTGCATCCGGGTGAATTTTCTGAGTGGCATGTTGTACATTCAGATGAGCTGTGGCTTTATCATAGTGGGAGCCCTGTGGAGTTGAAGCTGGGTGGAAGCGGAGATGAGCCCGGTGAGGAAACCGTAATTATCGTCGGTGCTGATGTGGAGGCCGGTCAGCATCCGCAAGCTCTGGTACCAGGAACAGTATGGCAAACGGCACGCCCGCTTGGGGATGAGCCTGTACTGGTAACCTGTGTTGTTGCACCGGGATTCCACTTTGATGATTTCAAGCTGATTGCAAAGAGTAAGGTGGAATAGGGATATTTTTTGCGGCGGGTATAATCTTGGATGAACAGGACTTGCCCGCCTGATTTGATGTTACGGGTATCTTTTTTAGTGTTAGAAAGTTGCCATTTGCTGTATACTTTGGACCTTTGTTTTTTTTTGAATACCTGCCGCAAAATTCCCTGGATGTTATAAGGAGCGCTGATTTTTTGCAGCAGCAGCTCTGCCAGAACTTTGACCTGATCGGCGTCATAGTCCTTCATAATGAGCAGAAATTCATCTCCCCCGATCCGAAAAGCCTTCTGATTGGAGTTCGTCACCTGGAGTAAATGATCGCTTACCCGTCTGAGCAGCTTATCACCTATTTGATGTCCATATGTGTCATTAATGGCTTTGAATCCATCCAGATCAAGATACATAATAGCAGTGCTCTCCTTGCTGTTGCGTTGTTTCCAATATAGTTCAAGTGCATTCCGATTAAACAGACCCGTTACAGGGTCCTGATAAGCAAGCTTCCGCAGCAAATTTCTTTCCATCACCACGGAACGTAAAAAAATAAACGTATATATCCACAGCGCCAGAGTTAGACCTATTAAAAATAAGGCTGTTAAAGATATACTCAATGGGGTCACCACCAATATAGTTTATAGGTTATTCTGCTATCCATTAGCGGTATTAGGACAGTTGTTTGGCATGAACGATGAGTCGATGTGTCGGGTTTACAAGAGGATCACATGTAATTAATGTGAGGAGTTTTTTTTCCTTGCTGCTTTTTAAAACGGAGACGTTGGAAGGAGCGACAATTGAGATGTTGTAGACCTTGTACAAGTATTTTTCACTCCGTGTGTGAATCAGAATCTGATCTCCGATTTTCACTTCATTTAGTCGGTTAAATAGACGTCCAGTCGTTCGTGAGCGATGAGCGGCTATGGCAGCATTCCCCACCTGACCGAGTGCCGCAGTCTCCGACATATGTACGGCTGCATATCTCATATGGTCTCGGGTCGCGCCTTCCAGTACAGGAAGTTCCAGCCCGATACGATCAATCTGGATTGTAGCGATTGGAGCTGGCTCTTCAGCCGATGAAGAAGAGGTGGTTTCAGACGATTGTGATCCATCCGCTGCTGCGGTATTTGTCAACCAACTGGACAATTGTGTATAGCCTTTAATCATTTCGGGAGTCAGTGTCGATTTATCTGTATTTGATAATGATTCAGCTTCTTGTAATAGCTCTTTTTGCTTCTGATTTTCCATCCATTCATTAACGGTAGGGAATAACATGATGATAATTCCTAAAATAATGCTCACGTATGCCAGCTTACGCAATAAAAAAGCCTCCCTTTAACAGTAATCCATAGAAGGACCATGTAAAATAATTCCCCTTCTCGCTAGTAGTAAGCTAAGAAGGGGGATTTTTGATTATAAGATGTTATTTATTTTTTATGTGTTCGTCTATAGCCCAGGTAGGCTCCCAGAAGAATTAAGAACATACCACTTAAATAGAAGGGAGCAGGACTGCTTTCTCCTGTCTGTGGCAATGTATTCACCTTAGGAGTATGACTCGGCTCGTTTGGATCTTTAGGCTTCTCTGCCGGTAGGCGGATGACGCCCGTAGGTACTGGATCTTCCTCGATCTTCACGGGTGGAGAAGGCTCCTGGTGAGGATCGGTTTCTGGTGCCCCTGGCTGCGCCTCTACCTCGGGATCTACAGGCGGCTGCTCAATAGTTGGAACGCCCAACGGAACATCCTCATCTTCGATGATTTGCGGCTCCTCGGTTGTTACGGGCGTAGCAGGCGTCGCAGGAGGCTCAGTTATTTCAGGGTCATTATCACGTTTTTTGCCTGAGCCCGGATTCGTAGGCGTACCCGGATTTGTAGGCGTACCTGGGTCTGTAGGTTTACCCGGACCCGGATCAACAGGAGTCTCCTTTTTATTGGTGATCACGATTTGTTTAATTCCTGAGCTTTGTTTAACGGCTGCATCTATCTTGATTGCAGTTTTTGGCTCTGTTATTTTGTAGCCTTCAGGAGCAGTCAGCTCCTCCAGAATGTAGTCATCATAACTTAATGAGGAGAATACGATTTTCCCGTCCGAATTGGTAGTTTGGACAAGAGGCGGTCTTTTCTGATCCTTGTCATAGAGTGCAAAACGTGCCCCGGACAGTACCTTATTATGATCGTCCTCGTCAATTTTGGTAATCTCCAGACTTCCCGTAACTCCTCCTCCTGATCCTGAACCAGAGGATGTACGCACGATAATTTCTTTACTTGTTTCCCTGGTTTCGGTGGTCAAACGGTCGCCCTCGAAATTGACCTTATTGCTGACTTTTGCCTTGTCTTCAGCTTGAATAAAGGATTGATATTCCAAAATATAGCCCGATGATATAGCCTTGTTAAAGGCGAGCTCAAAGGATTGCTGACCTTGATCAGTCGTTGTTATTTTTAGCTTATAATCCTGATCCCTGACTAATTCGGTGTCCTTAACAGCTTCTCCCTTGGCAGATACCTTGGTGGAATATAGATGAAAGGAATCCTCAATCAGAATTTGATTATTGCTGGGCGTATCCACGATTTCCGCGTTGGAGACATAGGATTGCCCTTCATTGATATGGATGTTCCAATCAATTTTATTTCCATTCTGAGCTCCGGATTTCGTCACGTATTCTCCACCGTGGGGCACAGTCACTTTGGCTGACCATTCCGAATCTACATTTTTTCCATCCATAAGCTGAGCGTCATTGTTAATCTCTTTATCAATAAGCTCTCCTTCCAATGTCGTTTGGAAAGTGACCCAGTAAGGAGAGTCGATGGACTGGTTAAACCGGATGGTCAATTCGTTGTTGTTATCGGCGGAAGGTAAAACAAGAGTATATTGGCTCGAAGGCACTTCGGCTCCCTTTTGTACACCATTCCACCACCCGAGCAGGTCCATATCGTATACTTTAACAGAACCTGGCACCAGCTTTTGGCCCTGTAATAATGTATCCCTTATTTCAGCATGGTTCAGAGTTTTGCGGTTATAGTTAGCCTTAATGTCCCATGTAATTTGCTTGGAGCTGGCATTGTAACTACCTGATTTAGCCCCATTTTGCTGGGTCATATTATCCGGCCATAATCGAGCTTCGGCCTCCGCGGTTTGTGTTGTTCCGTTGTATAACCAACTGATAGAGGCTTTGTTCCAAAAGTCCGGCTTGGTTTTGTCAAGTTTCCATTCGTTGTTAAATGTAGTTGTATAGCTGATTGTATACGTGTCTTGGATCGTTTTATGAAAACGTATCGTGAACCCTTTTTTATAATCCAGCGTAAGAGGGATCAGCTCATAGTCCGTCGGCGATGTTAGTGTTGTTTTTCCGTCCGCGCTTTGGATCTTCAATGTGTTCGGCAATAACGCCAGACCGCCATTCGGAAAGATATCGTTGATAACGACCTGGTCCATTGTATACTTATCCGCATTAATGGAAATGATCCAAGGAATCGTTTTGGTGTTATAGTTCGGCTCCTTATAGCCCTTGGTAATAATCACACTTTTCAGCTCTGTGGTCGTTTCTTTTGTTACTCCGTCCGATGTTACACTGTTCGTTATTTTGCCATTTTTAAGTACACGATCTATGGCCTTAGTCTGGTAACGGATTGTATATGGCGCATCAATATCCGCTTTGAAAGACAGGTTGAAGCCGTTGGTACCATTGTCGTCAATAACTGGAGTGACCATGTATTCCGATGCAGGAAGCTCCTCTTGCGTATCCCCTTTATACACTTTAAGTGAGCCTGTGATGAATTGTTGGCTGTTATTAAAACGGTCACTCAATACTGCTTTAGCTGCGGGGATTTTTTTGTTGGCAAAATTATATTTGATTGCCCATGAAATCGTTTGTGTGACCGCATCGTATTGCTCCACTTTTTTGCTTAGAAAATCCCCGCGTTTAATGGTAACTGTAGCTGATGCTGAGGTATCCTTCACATTATCTCCTGAAAAAGTGGCCGTGTTGGAGAAACGAGTGTCCTCGCTAGTGATGTTCGTAGAATATTGGATCCGGTATGCGCCGTTAATACGCTCTTCGTTAAAGCGGATTCTAAAGCCCGTACCATCCGGATCAGCTTCAACTGTATACTTATCTGTGCTAACAATGTCCCGCAGCTCAGTGGTTTCGTCCACATTGATTTGTAAATGATATACCCGGATGGAGTCTCTGATTAGCTCCAATCCTTGGGGAGTGGGATCGGTTATTACGGCGTGTTTTACAGGGTCCAATTGTTTATTTACATCGACCGTCCAATCAATCTCATTTTTTCCATCAAACTTCCCTTGCTTCTCCAAAGTAGGGCCGGATGCAGGCTTAATATTTACGATAGCCGTTTGCTCGCCGCCTTTGATTGGAATCGCAATAATGACTTGTGTACTGCCTTTTTCTATTTGTTTGCTAAACTCGGTTTGGATGTCCAGCTTACCGCTGACATTAGAGTGGCTTTCCACGTAATCATTAAAGGTCATGATCACTTTACCTTGGCGGTCTACGGTAAAATAACCTACTTCTCCATCCGCGTTCTTCAGAGGAGATGTGATGTCTGTGTAAATTTGAAATTGCTCAGGTAATTGAAAGGTAAAGGTGTCTCCAGCTTTGTACGTATGGTTCGGCAGCTCCCATTCATAGCCTAAATGGATGGCGGAGCCAATATCAATACGACTATCGGGATTATACACTGCATCAATAACACTTCCAGTGGAATCTGTGAGGGTTAGCTTGGTTAAAATACTTTCCTGAGTTGCCCGCGCTTCAGAAGTTGAGCCGGCAGTTGCCTCAATGGCTGGAGTCGGGATATCAGGCGGGATGTTAATCGGCTCCGAGGGCTTTGGGTAAACATCGTTAGTCACACTCTGAACCTGATCGGTTTCTGGAGTCACTGGCAGAGCAGAGTCGGGATTTTGTGCATAGGCCTGTGTTGTACTGAATAAGCATTGCAAAAAGAGCAATAACGCGACAATTGCTGTATTCCATTTTTTTCTCATACGGTAAACAAATCTCCTATTCTTAAAATACTTTTGTTTAGCGGCTAAATGGTTATTCCTTCGAGGTCGAGAGGGCTGTATTTATATATTCATCATTCAATCATATAATGCTAAGTTAGCCGCATTGAGCATGATCAGAATTTATTAAAATTCACATTCGGAGATGAATATCTCCTCCTTTTGTCCTGAAATCAGGATAATGGATTAGACTTCAATGTCTTTCTGGACTAGAATACATCCCACATCTCAACAATTTCTCAACAAGAATAGAAAAAAGAGCCTTGATCATGTGATCAAGGCTCTACGAAATGTAGTTCTATTTCTTCATTTTTAAAAAATAATATTAATAAAAATATTGATATTAATATTGCTTTGTTTTAATGTATTTGGAGGGATCTTTGATCATTTCGAATTTTTGTTTACCCTTATACAGGGCTGCATCTACTGTAGTGTCTACGACCACCCACTGGTTGTCGATGTAGACCTCATTCCAAGCATGGTAAGTATCCACGTAGGAAGATTTGCCCATAACCAGCTTGGTTGGTACATCTACACTTCGTAACATAGCAGCCATCAGTGAAGCATAACCATAGCAAATATCTTTTTGCGAGCTTAACGTACGATCAATTTCCGGCAGATAGTCAGTCGTTAAGGCGAAGGCCTGATTGGAGTCATACTTGATATGACTAATGATATAGTCATAGATTTTTTGAAGCTTCTCGCGATCCGTTGTTGCGCCTTGGGTTAATTCACGGGCTTTTTGAATCGCTTGATTGGTATCGCTCCAGTCAATATTTTGCACGGAATTGAGATATACCGCTTTGCTATCGTTTAGCTTTAACTCGATCGTATCTTGTCCTATCACTTTATACTGATTACCACTAAGCTGTTCCAAAATACTAATGCTATAGTTCCCATTACCCATTTGGAGAGGAAATACCTCCTCGGATTTTCCGGGTGTGAGATTATAAGAGTACTTTTGCGCATCTTTGGTAACCAAAATCTTGGTTTTAACGTTAGGTTTAACAGGGTAACGAACACTGACCGTACCATGATTTACATTGTTTTGATCCAACCATGCAACACTATCACTATCAGCAGCGTGAGCTGTCGAATTTAGGAGTGTTGTAGACAGCATAAAAAATAGGAGAAGTGCGGAAAATATCATTTTCCCCATAAAAAACTTCCTTTCGGTGGCCAGGCTGCCATCATAAATAGAAGGCCCTATAGCTTTGCGTCCCTGCCTTTCGACAGGTTTGCCATTTCGTATAAAGTTTTCGGGTAAAAAGGCACGACAAAAAGCCACTTCAACCGGTAGCTGGCTGCCATCATACAGAAGGCCCTGTAGCTTTGCGTCCTTGCCTTTCGACAAGTTTGCCATTTATCCTGAATAGCTTATATTCCTTATTCTATCAGTTAGGTACTCTATTAGGCAAGTTTAAATCTCAAATTTCCGCTATTTATCGACAAACCAAGCCTGCAGATTATACACAAGGCCTATTTTATACGATTTCCCCATTTTTTGCGGTAGGAATGAGGCGTTTCTCCAATGTGCTCTTTGAACAGATTGATAAAATGACTTGTGTTGGGAATGCCCACATATTGTGCGATGTCAACAATAGATACATCACTGGTTTTAAGCCAGCCCTGAGCAGCCGTGACACGAACATTAATAAGATATTCAATAGGAGAAAAGCCAGTCTGTTTTTTAAAGTTTTTAGCCAGGTTAAACTTGTTCAGTCTAAACATGTCTGCCAGTGAATCCAGCGTGATCCGTTCACAATAGGATTGATCCAGATATTGCTTTACCTTGCGCACCTCTGCAATTCCATCTGAATTCGCGTTGGGATTGGTGTAGGGGTGCTGTAAAATAACCGTTAACAATTCAACGATTAGCTTGGATGAGAGCAGTTCAGAGGATATGCTTCTTTCAGACTGTACATGTAATAATGTACGCAGCTTGTCCAATACCACACCTGGGTCCTTTAATGAGATTACAGGCTTATTGTGCTTGTCAAATTGTTCGTAGAAATTGTCAATCAGATTGCCGTGCAGATTAATACTAATAAACTCCCATGTCTCCTGACAGGAAGTTTTGTACTGTACATATTCTCCGCAATTAATAAAAAGCATGTCATAAGGCCTCAATATATATTCCTTGTCCCGGTATTGCAATTCCCCTCTCCCGGATAGGGTAAAAAGGAGCAAAAATGAGGAGAGCTTTTCCCGTTCCATTGCAAAAGCATCTGTTTTGAAATAGCCTATTTCCTGTATATAAAAGAGGGATTTTTTAGCGAAGGCAGAGGGTGTACATACAATTGCAACTGGATCTTCGCTCCAGAGACCCTGGGCATTTTTTTGTTTTGTTGTCATATCCAATTCCTTTACAAAAGAACAATTTTAGTAAGATAATTGAAGTTTGTTTTACGAATACCCTTTTAAAACCGGAGTTCCCATTTACAAAGGTTATTTTATCACATTAAAGTATGTTCATGTACAATAGAGATTGCACAATTGCTTAGAAATTTAACCAGTTGGTATCTGTGTGAAAAGGGACAAGTTTCTCCAGAATTTAATCGTTAAATGGATAGAATGAAGGGTGAGAGTTGAAAATAGTTGGTCTTTATGACGAATGCATCCTAATCCTGCAATTCCACTTTAGGGGCATATATCCTTTCGATCTTAGAAAAAATGGGACTATATTTCGACAAAATGATTCGTAGGGCTCACTTTGTTAGAAAATAGATTTGGCTCCAATGTTGTGTTCCTGTTCACGAACATGTATGAAGAGGTGTAGGTATGTGAACGCCATTTATGTAAATAGCGCAAATTCAGAATTTCACACACGATTTGTCGAAAATAGAGTGTGGCAAGCTTTTGGAATTCGTACAGGCAGTGATATGATGGGTAATATAGATCTAATGATATATATTCGACAGTTAGTTTGGAGGATCACAGGATGGGAAAAACAAAAAAAACGAAAACCGCAGCAGCTTGGTCACTTGTTATGATGGGAGCGGGCTTTGCTGCTACGTTACCTTTTCAACAATTTGGCTGGGCCCGTCTTTTGGCTGGATCTTTTGAGGCCGGACTGGTTGGAGGATTGGCAGACTGGTTTGCCGTAACCGCGTTATTCCGTCATCCGCTGGGCATTCCGATTCCACATACAGCGCTTCTCCCCAAAAATCGAGGAAAGCTGACCGATGCCTTGGTTAACACGGTCGAAAACAATTTACTTCATAAAGAAAGTATTGCATCTAAAATTGCCGATATTCGGCTGGCCGAGCTGGTGCTGAAAAGCGTGGAAAAAGGAATACGCACGCCTGAAGCGGTTACTTTCATAGATGTCCTTGCCAAGCGACTTGTCCGCTCGCTTCCGCTGGCGGAGCTGGCCCCGGTGATCGCGGCCGGGATTAAGCGGCAGGCGACTGAATTCGATATGGGGCCGTTGCTAGAGGCCCTCGCCCGGCAAGCTGGGGAGCGGAAGTATAACCAACAAGCGTTGGATTATGCGCTGGAGCAGACGGAGTCCTGGCTGCTGCGGGCAGACACCGGGGTTATGCTTGGTACCCTGGGGATGCAGGCCGTTAGCGGCTTGCAGGTCAGTGGACTCATGCAGTTTGCCCTGAACGCCTTCCTGGGCTATTTGAATGAGGAGCGTATGGGCGAGATGATTCGTCACTTTTTGCTGGACCGCGTAGCGGAGCTTCAAAATGAAGGACATCCGCACCGTCAGGCCGTCCTGGATGGTATCAACACACAGTTGATCCGTCTGGCAGCCAAAGATACGGTCAGGGAGGGGCTGAATCATTGGAAAAATACCTTTATTGATTCCTGGGAAGGTGATGCAGTTGTATCAGGGAAGCTCGAAGAGCTGCGCCGTCATCTGCTGGATTATATGGAGGACACCAGTTATGTAACGGCATACATTGTACCTTTAATGGATCAAATGCTGTCTGATTTATGGGAAAATACGGAGCTGCTGGACAAGATCAATTCGTGGATCGTGGCAAGTGTTACCGGAGTAGTGGAAGCAAACCACAGCCAAATTGGTGGTCTGGTCCGTGAAAATGTGAATAAAATGGATGAAGCTTCACTGATTGCTTTAATGGAGGACAAGCTGGGGCAGGATTTACAGTGGATACGGATTAACGGTGCGCTTACAGGTTTTCTGATTGGAATTGTGCTTACCGGGGTTCGTATGTTGCTTGAATAGCACGGACAATCTGTGCAAAGGAACAATAAGTGAAAATTGTGTAGATAAGGGTTGTGAAGCTATGAGGATTGTTACTATCCAATGCTGCTGCCAATGTTGCTGGTTCAAATGAGAGCCCGGCAGAGTGGTGTTGATGTATGGTACCGGATGACAAGTGGATGAGCAAGCGGAGATTTTTTTTTATTACGCTGTCATTCCTGATCGTAATTATCGGCCTGCGTTTGCTGTGGTTTGATTATTACCACAATCAGGATTATCCCCGGGCCAAGGCGGGAATTCTGGATCTGAGGGGCCTGGATTTGCAGGAGATGAAGACCCTACCATTAAATGGAGAGTGGGAGTTTTATCCTGGAGCTTTATCTTCTCCTGCTGAACTGGAATCCTTATTTATGCAGAAGCAGCGCCAGACCATTCAGGTACCCGGATTATGGAGTGAGTCGGTATCTCCCGTGGATCATAAGGCATATGGGGTTGGAACCTATCGGCTGCTTATTTTGAATGACAGGTTGGAGGATACTTTATATGGACTTCGGATCGGGAGGATTAGTACGGCATCCAACATATTTGTGAACGGCCGTTTAGTTAGTCATAGTGGACAGGTCTCTAACAAGGTCGAACAGCATACAGGATCGACCGTTCCGTTCACTGCTATGTTTGATACGAACAGAAAGGCCATAGAGATTGTCATTCAAGTATCCAATTATGATTTTCCTTCCAGCGGAGGAATTGTGAAGCCTATCATTTTCGGAAGCGCGGAGGCTGTGAATAGCCGAACCAACTTCGCGATCTCGATGCAAATCATGGTGTGTATTATTTTGCTGCTTCACGGGATATATGTAATCGTTATATTTTTTATGAATCCACAAAAGAAGGCGCTTCTGTATTTTGCGGGAATTGTAGTCTGCACGGTATTATCCATCCTGACAGACGATGACAAGCTTTTAATAGACTGGTTCCCCATCAATTTGAGTCTTTCGTTAAAAATAACCATACTTTCCTATATAGGAATAGGTATGTGTGTACTGAAGCTGGCGCAGTCTCTGTTGGTTCGATCCCGCATCATTCAGATTGTTTTTATAGGCCACTGTTGTTTTGCGGTTACGGTTTTATTTGCATCTACATCCAACCTTTATGCATTTTTGTTGGCTCTTATCGCATTTTCAGGCATTACCCTATGTGTTACGGTTCCAACGTTTACTTTTCTTAGAACATTCAGAGGGCAAAAAGAGGCTATTTTTCTGTTGCTCGCATCCCTTAGCATTGCTTCCAGCATACTGTGGGGCGTGTTCAAAACGAATGACCTCCCCTATTACCCTTGGGATATAGTGCTGGCCTTCGTGGCGTTTGCGTCCTATTGGTTCCAACGGTTTTTTAATACGAATACCGAGCTGAGAAGGTTGACGGTGAGACTGCAGCGCGCTGATCAGGTGAAAAATGAATTTTTGGCCAACACCTCTCATGAGCTGCGAAATCCTCTGCATGGGATGATTAATATAGCACAGACCGTGCTGGAGAATCAGAATGGCGCCCTGGACGAGCCCAGCAAGAGAAACATGCAATTGCTCGTTACGGTCGGTCGTCGTATGTCCTTATTATTGAATGATTTGCTGGATGTTACACGTCTGCGTGAGAAAGATATTCTTCTGGAAAAAAGAAGCTTGAAGCCCCAGGCTGTAGCCTCGGGTGTGCTGGATATGCTTCAATTCATGACAGATGGTAAACCTCTAAACATGGTGGTAAACATCCCTGCTGATTTTCCAAATGTATTAGCGGATGAAAACCGGGTAATCCAAATCCTGTTCAATCTCCTTCACAATGCGGTCAAATATACTGCTAAGGGGACCATTTCTGTTCACGCACACATCCAAGGTGAAATGGCCAGTATTGAGGTTCGTGACACGGGCGTTGGGATGGATGAGGAGACGCAAAAGCGAATATTTTATCCATATGAACAAGGAGATTCTCATTTAACGGTTATTGGGGATGGGCTAGGACTAGGGTTGAGCATTAGCAAGCAATTGGTGGAGCTTCATGGGGGATCTCTGAGTGTATGCTCTGAACTTGGGCAAGGCTCAACCTTTTCTTTCACGCTACCGCTTGACCCCTCACCTGTACCCGACGAACTACGAGATAACGAGCAGGTGCGTATGGATGAAACGGCAGATACTGATTTTATAGCTTTGCAGAATGAAGCTGTGATGCAGGTTGCGGCAGGCTCTGCACGGTCGGCCATACTCGCGGTAGATGATGATCCGGTTAATTTAAGGGTGTTAGAGGGCATTCTCGCCTCGGAAACGGAGTCTTATGATCTTGTCACTGTAACCAGTGCCCAGGAGGCTCTGCATAGGTTGGATCAGCGGGAATGGGATTTAATTATAGCGGATGTCATGATGCCTCAAATGTCGGGTTATGAGTTAACTCGGCGTGTGAGGGAATACTTTAGCATTTCCGAGCTGCCTGTGCTGCTGTTGACGGCACGTAGTCAGCAGGAGGACTTATATACGGGATTTCTTGCCGGGGCCAACGATTATATTATGAAGCCTGTAGATTCCATGGAATTGAAATCCAGGGTCCGTGCCTTGACTGATGTTAAAAAGTCCGCAAGGGAACAGCTTTGGATGGAGGCTGCATGGTTACAGGCGCAAATCAAACCTCATTTTTTGTTTAACACCTTGAATACCATTGCATCCTTAAGTCATGTGGATCATGCCAGAATGGTGGAGCTTATTGAAGAGTTCGGCAAATATTTAAGATCAAGCTTCAATCCTCAAAATATTGATAGAGTCGTATCACTGGAATACGAGCTTTCACTCCTGAGATCTTATCTTTATATAGAGAAGGAGCGTTTTGGGAATAGATTAGATATTGTATGGGAAGTAGACGAACAGGTGTCCTTGCTTCTGCCGCCGTTATCAATCCAGCCACTTGCGGAAAATGCGATCAGGCATGGTATCATGAATCGGATAGATGGAGGAACATTGTGCATTCGAATTCAGCAGCGGGAGGATGGCACAGAAATAGCCATTATGGATGACGGTATGGGTATGAGTCAGGAGGAGCTGGATCGTCTGCTGGATCCTCAGCAAGAACAGCATAGCGGGATTGGGTTACGGAATACGGACCGACGTCTGAAGCAAGTATTCGGTAAGGGGCTGTATATTAGTAGTCGTCCCAATCAGGGTACAACGGTGAGCTTCCATGTTCCCCGGATACAAAGGCAAGAAACTTAATATCTCTGTCCCGTAGGACCTCATGCAGAACGAGGCGAAGCAAGTGCCGGTTCTGATGAGGTTCTACGGGTTCCCGAGAATGACTCTAGCCGTGAGATTAGGCATGTGCCATTTGCCACTCTATAAACCAATTCGTAATTTGTTCATTGGGCTTCTCATGAAGTTCTTCCCATAAGACGGATGATAACAAATCATACCACTTGTTAACTAGGCTATTTTTGTTCATATCAGCATAGGTTTTCATTAATCCCCAGTAGGCTTCCTCTGCTTGGGGGTGACGACTGCAGATGCCCTCATAAATTGAGACCGCTTCTTCAGGCTGGGAGTTCCCTCTATACCACTCTGCCATTTTTAATGAGGTGGATAACCACATTTTATGCAGTCTTTGGCGTTCACTTTCAACCCACCAAAAATCATATTCCTGTAAATAGTCCCCTTTGTATAATTCCATCATTTTAGCATAATAGGGAATGGATTCCTTGTTCATCTGTGGAGCGGATGCCAGGAGGGACTCCCATCTTTCTGTATCTAACAGCACGTTTTGCGTATGCAAAATATAACCGCCATTAGTGTTGGAAATATCTAAAAAGGAATGATACGGCGCTATCGTTTTTCTAATGTAATAAGCGGCAGTATATAAAAGAGAGTAGGCCTTATCTTCTTCATATTCCGGCCATAGTAATTCAATCAAGGCTGATTTGCGAACCCATTGGTCATGGTTTTGGAGCAGGTACAAAAACAACTCCTGAGTCTTTTTGGTTCTCCACTGAAGAACAGTGGGCTGCTGATCCGGTAATGTGAAGACAACATGTTGAAAAACCTGTAAATGAAGAAGGGAAGGCTGATCCGAAGGTATGGAGACAGCTTGATCCTCACGCTTCAGAATGCGATTCATGGTTTTGATGAGACGTTCTGTTGTGACCGGCTTGAGCAGATAATCCAGCGCATTAAGCTCGAAGGCCTGGATAGCGTACTTATCGTAAGCCGTAACAAATACAATCTGAATATGGGGTTTGTACTCCAAAATTTGACTTGCTAATTCAATTCCGCTGATCTCTGGAAGTCTTACATCCAAAAAGGCTATGTCTATATCATCAAGTAAAATATAGTCCTTAGCCACGAACGGATTCGTAAAAGCTCCTGCAATATGTATGCCGTGTAACTTGCCAAGCAGACGCTTCATATAATCCAAAGCTAATTCTTCATCATCGACAATAACAATCCTTGTCAATTTCTCTGATTTTTCCACGTGTGCTTTACTCCTTTTTAGGCAGATACATCTTATTATATAGGATAACTTGGCTGCGGCTATAAACAAAAGGTTGTAGAAGAGAAAAATTTTAAATAAAAAGACGGGCTGCGATGGGCCACCGTTAAGATGGATGATCGCAAGCCCGCCTGTTAGGATGTTTACTATACTTAAGCTTGACTGACAGTATTGGAGGTATATTTACAGAACCCAGCGTGTGACCTTTTCCAGGGGCTGCCTGGATTTTTCCCGCTTAGGCTCATGAGCGCGATAACCGAAGGCGGCAATGACCGAAATATCCAGTCGTCCGTCCTCCAGCAGTCCTTCTTCCTCCAGAATGGCGTGCACCTGATCGTAGTTAAAGCCCTCAATCGGGCATGAATCAATGCCGATCTGAGCTGCCGCCGTCATCATATTGCCCAAGGCGATATAGGTCTGCTTGGAAGCCCAGTCGAATAACGTACGCTCGTTTTCCAGCAGACGTTGATTTTCACCCTGAAAAATTTTGTAGCGTCCCGGTAGCGAAGCAAATTCTTCCTCGGACATGCCTTTTACCTCTTTATACATATACTCCACGTAAGGAGAATCATATCGTACATCCTTACGCGCCAAAATGAGGACGACATGGCTGGCCGCAGGAATCTGCTTTTGTCCCCCGCTGGACACCGCAGCCAGCTTTTGTCTTAAAGCTTGATTTTGTACAACCACAAACTGCCACGGTTCAAAACCGACGGAGCTTGGGGAAAGCCGACCGGTTTCAAGAATGAATTGAAAATCCTCATTCGGTATGATGCGATCAGGATCGAATTCCTTCGTGGCGTGTCGGAACAGAAAAGCATCCAGAATCTCCTGTTTTTTAGCGGATGTATTGGACATAAAACGTATTCCCTCCAGTTGGATTTAGTTGGTGCTTCATATATTTTCTGCTAATATAATGAGAGCTGATAGCGAATATATAGTCATCATATAGAAAGTTTCTTGAGGGAACAAGTACGCACATATTTGTTCCTTGTCACCAATCTGGGGCTATGGATCTATATCCTGCAGAAAGAAGGGGAAAGATGACACAAAAAATGGAAAATGGAGTTAGCGTGAATTTTGGATGTCCAGTGGCGAAAACTGTAGGGGTTATAGGCGGTAAATGGAAGGGAGTGATTCTATATCATTTGACCACCGGACCACGGCGTTACAACGAAATTCGGCGAACCTTGCCCAATATTACACAGCGGATGCTGACCTTGCAGTTGCGTGAGTTGGAACGGGACGGCATTGTACATCGTCAAATTTATAACGAGAATCCACCACATGTAGAATACTCGCTTACCCCGTTGGGGGATACATTAAGGCCGTTGCTGGATTTTATGAGAGACTGGGGTATCTTTTATGGGGAGCAGAATCGCGAGCCTGCGGCGACAACATCCGATTCGGGAAAGCATTTTTGTTAAGGTGGGCATAAGGAAAGCCCGCTGACGATTTCATCCAAGATGCACGAGATCGTTAGCGGGCGCAGTAAGAGCAGGGTTATTTAAACTCGATGGCCTCGTTCATTTTCGTCCAAGCCGTTTCTCCAATGATGCCCAGCCGCCAGATGGCGATGCCTTTAAGGTCATAACGTTTGGCTAGGCCGACCTTGGCGTTAACAGTGCTGTCTTTTTCGCTACCCATCGAAATCCCCAAAATCAGCTTGTCCCGCGAGGTTTCCTTCAAGGCCAGCTTTATGGCTTCGTCTACTTTGTCCAAAGGCTCAGGCGTCGCCTTTTGACCATAATCATAAGCCATAATGATCAGATCGTCCGCCAGATTGCCCAGCGTCTTGTAATCATAGCCAGCGTAAGAGCTGTTCAGCGGATGCAGAACGACGGTGAGCTTGAGTCCAGCCTGATGCGCTTTGGCAGACAGCTTTTGAATAAAAGCGTTGTAGTCTGAACGCGCTTTGGCTTTATCACCGCTCCAGCCCAGACCCTCCAGATCAAGCGTGATGCCCTTAAACTGCTTATCGGTGGCAGTGCTGACGATTTGGGGAATGGCCTGTTCTTGAAGCTGAGCATTTTCCAAAACCTTGGTCAACTCGTGATTACCGTCACCGGAATAGACCATCAGATAAGGGGACGTCCCCTGGCTGTCTGCCTCCTGTACAATAGAATCCGGTGTTACGGTTCCAGCGGCTTGAGGCCATTTGTATTCTTTGCCAGTTGTCGTAAACTGCCCGTTCGTATCAATTCGGCTCCAGCCGAAGGCTACTGCGTTAAAATTAGGTATCTTGGATCGCTGGTCAAAAGAAGATAGCGCATAGAAGCCTACCGTATACATGGCCTCACGTGGCGATGTAATAGAGACGGTCCGTGTTGCCTGATTCCAGTTCACCGCGGCCCCGAATTGCTGCCCGAAAAATCCTAACGGGATCATCGTGCTCCCGTGTACGGTTTGGGGTGCAGCTGTTAGTTGCACCGTTTGCCCGTCCACTGTGGCATTGCGGCTGTCCATTTTCAGAACCACCTGCTTGGTTACAGAGCCTTGTGATTTGGTAGCGGTGATGCTTTGGCTAGCCTGATCCCATTTTACTGTAATGCCCAGAGCCTCAGATATAGCACGAAAAGGAACCATGGTCGTTCCGTTCATCATTGCGGGCTGTACGGGGAACGGTAACGGGTATCCGTCCAGCACAATGCTGACCTTGCCCGCCTCCGCCTGAGCCAAGGGGCTATAGATGCCCGCTGCTGTACTCAGAAAAATAGCGCTAGATAACAGAGCCTTATTTACGATTTTCATCCTATGATCTCCTATGCTCAATAGATTGCAAAGCTATTATGCTAGAATCGTGAGGTTTCTACCATTTTACCAAAAAAATGATAGATAGGTGAATGTGAAATGTAGGATGAGATGAACCCGAGTATATCTTAGCGTGGGTATTATGTTTTTTGGTTGGTGTACCCATATAAAAAAACAACCATTGACAGCTGTTAAGCCATTCAATGATTGTTTTTGTTGAGCGTGCTCAGAGGTGCGTATTTTCTAGGCGGTCAAATCCGTTCAGTGGAGGAGCAAGCCACTGTGTATCTATAGTAATCAGAACAATTTAGATTACTTGCGGGGCTTGAGTGCAATGCCGACAGCTGCTGCACCAAGCACGACTGCAATAATCGAGAGGATGAGAGCGGTCGTTTGTACAGCCGGGCTGGCTGGAGCTGTAGCGGTAGACGCAGCTTCCGTAGCAGGGCTCGAAGCGGGTGCAGGGCTACTGCTTTCTTTGGTCGTGTCTGTGCTCGCATGGCCTGCTGCGGTGCCAGCCGAATCGTGCCCGCTGTCTGTGGCATGGGCAGGGGTTTCGGATATAGCCTCTGTCGTTATTTTGGTAATGGAATGAGGTGTGCTGCTTTCTTCGTCGCCTGTCCATTCCACAATGCTTCCGTCACTATAATACTGGAAGGCGTCCCAAGATGCTTCGGTATTCTGGTTTGCATTTTGTGCTACAAAGCTGAAGCGCTGGTATTGTCCTGCTTGAATACCGTCTTTTTCCGTTGTCCAGGTCACGGTGGTTACTTTACCGGAGCTGTCCTTTTCAGTAGCTACCTTCCAATCCGGTATGGGCTCGTATTGTTTAAAAACGACCTCTTTCGGAATTTTCAAAGCAACTTTGGTGGTGGGGATGTTTTTCTCCACGGGTACCTTCAGCGTGTAGGTTTCCCACGCATTGGGCTGCGAAACGGAAGGCTTTACCGTCACGTGTGCACTGGCCATACCTGCAAAAAGCAAGGCGCCTGCTGCAATCAAGCCCGCTGACGCCGCAAACCTGGAAAATCTGGATTTCACCGATTGAATCGTTGTATTCATATTTATTTCGCTCCTTTAAAGCAATAAATTGATTATTTTTTCCCGCCTACGTGCAGCGTAAAGTAGGCATCAACCGCATCCAGAGATGCCGTCAGGGCGTGTACTTTGACCACCCATGTTCCTTCGGCAGTTATCAATTCCTGACTGCGGAAGGGCTGCTGCTTCACGGGGAGAACAAATTCCTGCCGAGCTTTGTCAGGGTCTGCCGGAACGAGCGTCAATGAAACCTGCTGAATTCCTGAAACCGCATTCCCTTTGCTATCCTGAATAGTCACCTTAAATTCATTGCTGCCCACAGCATTGGGGCTGACTCCCAGCCTGACGTTATACTCGCCTGTAGTGTGTGTCTCCTCGAACGGTACAGCGGGTGCCTGACCAGGGGACAGATGGGTGAGCAGCGCAGCCAACAGCAGCACGAGCAGGCCGACGGACAGCTCGGCTCGTAACCCCACGGCGGCCCGCCGGGTCGCCGCCGCTTGTCGTGCGCTGCGGAATTGGCTGGCCGCGAAGGCCAGCATGACCAGCAGCAGCGCTGCTTTCCCGAGCAGAACGAGTCCATAGGACGTGTTCAGCAGCAAGGAGGGAGCCGGTACGTACAGCACGGCTCCATAGATACCGGTGGCGAGCAGCGCTGCCACCATAGCAATGCCCCAGCCGGCGAAGCGACGCAGAGCTGCTTGTCGCAGAGCTGCCCGCTCCGACACGGGCAGCTCCGAGCCGGCAACAGGCAGGCACACGGTCATGACGGCAAGTGAGCCGATCCAAAAGGCTGACGCCGCCAGGTGGACAAAGTCCGCGGCGATGGCCGGAGCCGGATGGGTAGCCGCTGCCGGGTGGCCGACAAAGGCCTTGGACAGCATGACGCTCAGCGTCAGGATGACAGAGCTGTAGCCCCACAGACGGCGCTGACGAATGGAAATGCTGTGATCCAGCGCGTAAATCAGCGTTACACTCAGCAGCAGTACGAGAACCATCTGGACGAACCAGACTTGTCCTGCCCCTGTAAACTGGAGCGCTTCTCCCAGGATCGAGAATGTAAAGCCCTGCCCGATGGAAACCCCCGCATCCCAAGAGGCCTGAAGCGGCAGACTGATCAAAATGGCGGCAGATGTTATGGCGTAGCCGCTCCATAGCAGCACGGGCCAGCGGGGTAATGTGGCAAAGGAGCGTTGATCAAGCTCCTGCGGTGTCCTTGCTTCCTTGCTATTGCCTTGGCTTAAGCTCGGCAAGATGAACAAACGGAAGCAAAGCGCTCCAAAAAGCAGCGATATTCCTATGTAAAGGAACCACCGGACAGCGATTAAGTCGGGTCGTGATGCTGCTGAGCCTTCAGGCGTGGCAGCTGGGTTGGTATACGCATTGGAGCCGCTACCGACTTGAAAGGGAATGACCCCATTAATCGGATGTCCGTCCGCGGACAATGCTCTCCAATTGACGGTGTAAATTCCACCCTTCATCCCCGGAATCAGTTTGATTTCCATGGTGGCCTTATGTTCCGGGTTGAGCTGTGCTTGTCCTGTATCGACTCGCTTGCCTGTTTCATCGGTCACCTTGATCGACATAAAGGCAGGCTGCAAATCCTCATTGAAGGTGATGCTCACCTGTGAAGGCGACTTGTCCAAAACCTGATTTTCGGTCGGACTGGATTCAACGACAAATGCATGAGCCCATGATGAGCGAGGAAACAGGATAAGAAGTGGTAGGCACAGCAATAGAAGACAAGCCATACGAGCTGGCCTGGACAGGTACAACATGCTTGTGAAGTCACCTTCTCTCGATTACTTGAAGCGAGGATATCCTCATTTGTATTATTTTATACGGACAAACCCAATCTCTATCTATCATAGTGCATATCGTGTGAATGGATGGAGCGAATTATGACATTTATATGAAATTTGAAATAAATAGCATTTTGTTTTTGCTAATAATGTGAAAACCCCTACCGATTTAGAAATCTGGATGATTTCTGGCGGTAGGGGCAACGAGGGCGAGCCTGTGGGAGACTAGAGTCCAGCTTCCACGGAACCAATAAAAGCAGGTTGCTTGTGTTGAATATAATGGATAAAAATATCCGTGAGTTCAGGATCGAATTGGCTACCCGAGCAGGCGCGCAGTTCTTCAATGGCCTCCTCGAACGTTTTGGTGGGTTGGTAAGGGCGTTCTGTCGTCATTGCATCAAAGGAGTCGATAATCGTCAGCATCCGACACAGTCGGGGAATTTGTTCGCCCTTAAAGCCGAACGGATAACCTCCCCCATCATAGCGTTCATGATGCAGCTCCACAAAAGGAACCAAATCTATGAATCGTTCGTTGGCCTCAATAATTCGTTTGCCCCACACAACATGTGCTTCTACCATCTTCCATTCCTCACAGGACAGCTTCTCTATTTTATTCAGGATATTCCATGGGATTTCGAGCTTGCCAATATCATGAATGAGAGCACCCAGTACAAAACGCCGCTTGTCCTCCGGGCCGAGCTGAAGGACTTCGCTCATGTCTGCTGCATATCTGAATACACGTTTGGAATGCTTGAAGGTATTAATATCCTTGTACAAAAATAGATTAAGCTGCTGTTCAATATCACGAATATCTTGTCCAAGATCGACTTCACGTTCCACTTCATTTAAACTGCCATGTGTATGAACGATATTTTTTCCCTGCTTCTTGGCATAGTACAATGCTTTATCAGCCAGATTGACCAGCTGTGATTTGTCGTAGATGTCGATGCGGCTTTGTGCAATGCCAGCAGAGAAGGACAAGCAGCCGTGCGGAAAGATTTCCACACCCTCGTAGCGGGAGTCATTTAGCCTTTTGCGCATGGCATTAACAACTTCGTAAGCTTGATCAGCGGTATGTTCAGGCATAAGCAGGGTGAATTCTTCTCCGCCATAACGGGATACAGTGATCTGAGTACCAGAGGTTTCTTTTTTTAGAAAATCACCGAGGAATGCCAGTAGCTGATCGCCTTTGAGGTGGCCAAAGTGATCATTGTATTTTTTGAAATCATCAATATCAATCAACGCTAAACTGAGAGGAGTGTTCTGGGTTCTCGATATATTTAGTTCAGCTTCAAGTGTGTTTTCAAAATAACTGTGATTGTATAGTCCTGTTCTGCGATCCATGTTGGCCTTTTCCTCAATTTCCCGATACATCGTGAACATTTGCTTGAACGCGTGAGACAGGAGCATGCTTAACCCAAGGACCAACAGAAGTCCCAAAATGCCGTTGTAATATATCAACGTGGTCAACACCAGAGACAGGATGAGTGTACATAAATATACGAGCAGGGATTCAGCCAAAAAAGCCTGTTTCAGCTCATTGAAGGACCCTTTGTGTGCGATATAAAAGTAGATCCCGAGAGTAATTGTATTCACTGCAAAGTAGCAGACCAGTGCGAGTAGGTAGGAAGCAAAATGTTCTTGGTTCAAGGCTCCCTGCGTTCCGCCGCTTAGCTCAAATACTGTTGAAGACAGGAAAATGGCAAGTGCATAAATGGAAAAATTGACGGTATGCTTCCACCAGGACAGCTCTTGATGCCGGAATGCGGCAATGATTGAATTGAGTAACAAAATCAGAATGGCAGTTTCAGCGCTGTGCACAAAAATACAAGCAAGATATACTGAGGAATCCATGGACTGCTTGTTACTGGCTGGTGGTAGCTGGAAGGTAAAATGCTCCAGAATCAGAACTGCTCCCAATAGGGAATAAATCGTGACCCACTCTGTTGTCGAATAGTGGAAAAAGGACCAGTGGTTCGTATACAAGAGGACGATTGCGCCTACCGTACATATGCAAAACACGTATATTCCCGTCGCGGTAACCCGTTCTTGCAGCTTTTTTAATATACTCATCATTTCTTCTCCTGCCTTGTTGTATCTTGATGTCAAAGCTACCAGGGGTGAATGGGAGAATTTGCAATTTTGTAATCGGAAATTCCACATGAAAAAAACAGGCCGGAATCCAGCCTGTTTTGTTGAGCCTGTGCTTCCTTATTTTCTTATCGGTGACTAGCCCCCGATTTTGTAACCGGAAGTCAAAGCGATTACGACAGAAGCGACGATAATAGCATTGATAATCACACGGGAGTATTTCAGGTTCTTCATAGGATTCCCTCCCTTCCTTGGAATAAGTACGCATTAGGCGTGGTGGGGCTTGGTTCCTTGCTGATTATCCTTCTTCTTGTGCACGACCATAACGCTTTGGATAAACAGGAACATCCCGAAGTTCATGACCACATCTCCAATACTAATCACCTGCGTGCGGGGATAGGGCTTGGAGAGAGGGATGATATCACCAAGCAATGATAAATGCGTGTTCGCATCCATCATATAATGCTTCGAGATGACGCTTCCAGATTTAAGCATGTCTGTATAATAGGGACCCAGCACCTCCGAAGCGCTCAACGAGACCGGCATTCTGCCGCCATTCACCGCCATTACGATAAAATTCAACAGTACGCCGATGAAAATAAGCCAGAATCCCTTATGCTGTCTGTTCAACCAGAGAAATATCAATCCAACCACGTAGATGCCCATAAATAGATATCCGTTAATAGACGCTAACCAAGCCCACTTTTCCTGGGCATAAAAAATCATAAACTGCACCAGCAGCAGGAAGGGGAACATCCAGCCCGCTATGAGGCGAATCTGACTGAAACGGAGCAAACCTTGCCGCCAGCCTCCTCGGAGCAGACCTACAATGAGACCCAGCAGCACTCCATCATAGACCATTTACCATTCTCCAGATTTCATAAATTTTTTGAATGCATGTTTTGGATACAGTATAATTCGACCTGAAATTGGTAAATTCCTGCCTGATATATAGCAGTTTTCAAAAAAAATCGCGGATTAGCGTGTAATTGTTCGAAGCAGGGCGAAATGAATGATATCATAATATATTGAAGTCATATTTTATTTTTTGTGAAAAGGATGATTCTGATTATGAATCGGTTCTCTAATACGGTAATGGTTGCCGCAGATATGACCAAATCCCGGATTTTATGGGTTGCCTTTGTCCTGGGCGCATTGAGTGCTTTTGGACCCTTGTCCATAGATATGTACTTGCCGTCATTACCTACATTAGCCGACAATCTACATACGACCACTTCGCTGGCGCAGCTTAGTTTAACCGCTTGTTTGCTGGGACTGGCAGTGGGTCAGCTCGTTGCTGGTCCGCTTAGTGATGTCAGAGGCCGCAGAGGGCCGCTGGTCATATCGCTTATTCTGTACGCTGCGGCTTCGCTGCTATGCGTATTTGCGCCTAATATCGGGCTGCTTATTACGCTTCGTTTTGTTCAAGGGCTCACCGGATCAGCGGGAATCGTAATTTCCAGAGCTGTAGCGCGTGATCTATACTCAGGCAAAGAATTAACGCGCTTTTTCTCATTGCTCATGCTGGTGAATGGCGTGGCTCCCATTGCCGCACCTGTGCTGGGAGGAGTCATTCTGAACTTTGTTTCCTGGCGCGGCGTGTTCATGGTGCTTTGTCTGGTCGGTGTGGCTATGCTGATAGCTGTCGTGCTGGGCTTGCCGGAAACGCTGCCTGTTAATCGCCGCTCATCCGGAGGGCTGAAACAGACGCTGAGTACACTTGGTCATTTGTTTGCGGATCGACGCTTTATGGGCTATGCCTTCTCACAGGCACTCATTACAGGAGCAATGTTTGCGTACATCGCTGGCTCGCCGTTCGTGCTTCAGGATATTTTCGGGGTCTCCCCTCAAACGTATAGCATCATTTTCGCTGTGAATGGCTTGGGAATTGTGCTGTTTTCCCAGCTGACTGGCAGACTCGTGGGCCGCTTCAGCGAGCGCCAGTTGCTCTTGTCGGGTTTGGTGATTGCGGTCGTAGCCGGCATCAGCTTGCTTACCGTGGCTCTTACCGGAGGTCAATTGTTCGCTGTTTTAGTTCCCCTGTTTTTCATCGTTTCCTGCGTGGGGATTGTGAGCACAACGACGACTTCACTGGCCATGCAGAGCCAGCAGCGCTCCGCTGGCAGTGCGTCCGCCATGCTTGGCTTGCTGCCTCTGTTGCTTGGCTCCATCGCTTCACCGTTAGTGGGCTTGGGCAGCGGCACAACGCCTGTACCCATGGCGGTCGTAATCGCTATTGCAGAGATCGGTGCGTTGTTAAGCTTTCTGGTACTTGCGAAGGACGCACACCTGAGAGCATAAAATAAGGCGAGCAAGTGACATTTTTCTGAAGTCTTGACATACCCCGTGGGGGTATATTATGATAGGGACATATTAACAAATGCACTATGTACTACACAGGCATATACACAACACAGGAGGCTGATGTATGGCTGAGAAGCAACCTGTTTCCCACCATGAAGTTCATGAAAATCATTGCGGAACAGATGGAGAAAAGACAGTTAGAAAAAGTCACCATTCGGTAGAATTTAAGAACAGCCTTACATCCCGGTTGAACCGTATTGAAGGTCAGGTGCGCGGAATTAAGGGCTTGATCGAGAAGGATACCTACTGTGATGATGTGCTGAACCAGATTGCGGCTGTTCAGTCCGCTCTGAATGGTGTCGGCAAGCTGCTGCTGGAAGGGCATATGAAAAGCTGTGTCATTGAGCGTATGCAGGCAGGAGAGCCGGAAGTGATCGACGAGCTGCTGGTTACGGTCAAGAAGCTAATCCGTTAAAAGCAATACACATAATCGGGTACATGAGGTACCCCGGAGGAGGAAAAGATAATGGCACAAGTTACATTGAACGTAGAAGGCATGAGCTGTAATCATTGCGTGAAGGCAGTAGAAGGAGCTTTGGAGAAGGTTGGTGCTTCCGGTAAGGTCAATCTTGAAGCGAAGCAAGTGGCTGTGGAGTATGATGAGTCCAAGCTGAACGTGGAGGCCTTGAAAACTGCGATTGAAGACCAAGGCTATGATGTTGTTTAAGTTTAAGGTGCTTCATGCGTGAAGAGATTTGTTTTAAAGAAGAAGCTTCCGTAGCAGGAGCTTTTTCTTTTGGAATATAATATACCCCTGTGGGGTATGTAGGAGGAGAGCTACCATGGAAAACCGTGTGACCGACGGTGACAAGCAGACAACGCTTCATATTACAGGGATGTCCTGTGCCGCCTGCGCAAGCCGTATTGAAAAGGGACTGAATCGAATTGACGGTGTGGCCCAGGCCAACGTGAATTTGGCTCTGGAGCAGGCGTCAATATCGTATGATCCGAAGCAGGTGGATATCCCTGATTTTCGCGATAAAATTGCTTCTCTGGGTTTTGGAACTGTAAGCGAGGAAGCCAATCTGAATGTGACAGGTATGACATGCGCGGCTTGCGCAACCCGGATTGAGAAAGGTCTGAATCGAATGCCGGGTGTGACAGGCGCTACGGTGAATTTGGCAATGGAAACGGCTCATGTCGAATACGCAGCAGGGAGTATTACAGTCGGGGATCTGGTAAGCAAGATTGAGCAGCTGGGCTACGGAGCGATCCCGCAGAGCGCTGATGATCATATAGCAGATGTGCGCAGCAAGGATATCCAGCGTAAAAAATGGAAGTGGATTGTGTCGGCGGTACTGTCGCTTCCGTTATTATGGGCGATGGTAGCTCATTTTTCCTTTACTTCATGGATTTATGTACCGGAATTGTTTTTAAACCCGTGGTTCCAGCTAGTCCTGACAACGCCAATCCAGTTCATTATTGGATGGCAGTTCTATGTGGGCGCATATAAAGCGCTTGTCAATGGAAGCTCAAATATGGATGTATTGGTTGCACTGGGTACGTCTGCGGCTTATTTTTACAGCTTGTACCTTACACTGCGACCGTCTACCGTGATGGACAGCATGGGAGGTATAGCAGGGATGCCTGTCATGAAAATGCCTGAACTGTACTATGAGACAAGTGCGGTGCTGATTACGCTTATTTTGGTCGGTAAATGGTTTGAGGCGGTAGCCAAAGGGCGTTCGTCCGAGGCGATCAAGAGTCTGATGAGTCTCCAGGCGACGACGGCACGTGTGGTGCGTGACGGACAGGAGCTTGATGTACCGATTGAGCAGGTGCGTGTAAAGGATATCTTTATTGTACGTCCCGGCGAGAAAATTCCCGTCGATGGTGTGGTCGTGGATGGACGTTCGGCAGTGGATGAATCCATGCTAAGCGGTGAGAGTCTTCCGGTTGAAAAAGAGGCGGGTTCCCCAGTCACCGGAGCCACGCTTAATAAAAACGGAGTACTTCGTATCCAGGCCGAGCGTGTAGGCGGTGATACAGCGTTGGCCCGTATTATTAAGGTCGTGGAAGATGCGCAAAACTCCAAGGCTCCTATTCAGCGGATCGCGGATCAAATCTCGGGTATTTTTGTACCCATTGTAGTGGCTGTTGCCGTCATGACGTTCCTCGTCTGGTTTTTCCTTGTGACATCGTCTGATTTTGCTGGTTCACTGGAGAAGATGATTGCAGTTCTCGTCATTGCTTGTCCTTGTGCGCTTGGATTGGCTACGCCAACGTCCATTATGGCAGGATCGGGACGTGCCGCAGAATATGGAATTCTGTTCAAGGGCGGCGAGCATCTGGAAATGACTCGCTCGATCAACGCGGTGATATTGGATAAGACAGGTACAGTTACGAATGGCAAGCCGGTGCTGACGGATGTGATTGTAGAAGAGAATAGCTTGGCTGAAACGGATCTGCTGCGATGGCTGGGTGCGGCGGAAAAAAGCTCGGAGCATCCACTGGCGGAAGCCATTGTAAGGGGGATTGCGGATCGCGGCATTGAACTGGCAGAGCCAACAGATTTTGAAAATATTCCGGGTTATGGTGTAAAGGCTCATGTGGAAGGCAAGCAGATACTTGCAGGTACACGCCGATTGATGAGCAGGGAAGGCATTGTGATAGCTGACTCCGCCGAGCAACATATGAATGAGCTGGAGAACGCAGGGAAAACAGCAATGCTTGTCGCTGTGGAGGGTTCCTATGCGGGATTGGTCGCCGTGGCGGATACGATCAAAGAAACGTCACGTGAGGCCGTTGCCCGTCTGCGGGCGATGAACATTGAAGTCATCATGATTACGGGCGACAATAAACGGACCGCGCGGGCGGTTGCTGCCGAAGCCGGAATTGAGCGGGTACTGGCGGAAGTGCTGCCTGAAGGCAAGGCAGAAGAAGTGAAACGACTTCAGGAACAAGGTTTAATCGTAGCGATGGTGGGGGACGGTATTAACGATGCGCCTGCACTGGCTACGGCCAATATTGGGATGGCGATGGGCACAGGTACGGATGTGGCGATGGAGGCTGCCGACATCACGCTCATGCGCGGTAACCTGAACAGCATTCCCGACGCAATCGAAATGAGCCGCCGGACCATGACTAACATACGGCAGAATCTGTTTTGGGCGCTCGGTTACAACGTAATCGGCATTCCGATTGCTGCCTTAGGCTTCCTCGCCCCGTGGCTGGCGGGAGCAGCTATGGCATTCAGCTCTGTTTCGGTTGTGCTGAATGCACTGCGCCTCCAACGGGTAAAGCTGTAATCTTTGCAAAAAAAGCAACGGCAATGACATTCACGTCCTAGACGTTTGTGCCATTGCCGTTTTTTAATGTTCCGTCCTGTCTCTTTTTAGTCCGCTTGCTGTTTCTTTCGGGGGAAAAAAAGCTCCACCTGAGTTCCTTTATTTATTTCCGAATGGACTCGGATGCTTCCGCCATGTACCTCTACAATCCACTGAGCGATGGATAGTCCAAGTCCTGCTCCCCCCTCGGTGCGGGATCTGGCCTTGTCACCACGATAAAATCGGTCAAAGACATGGGGCAGTTCAGCTTCCGGGATTCCACAGCCACTATCTGACACACTAATATATACGGAATGGTTTTGATAGCGTCCAGCCACCTTGATCTGTCCATTGGGTAGGGTATACTTCAAGGCATTATCCAGCAAGATAGTAAGAAGCTGGCGTACTCTCCCGCCATCTCCCCACAGGAGTAGGGGCTCCTGTAAATCCGTCTGGATATTGATCCCTTTGGTATCTGCCAATAGCCTGAATTGCTCTGCCAACTCCCGTAATAATGAATCCAGCTCGATGGACGAGGGGTCAATTTGCAACTGATTGGAATCAGATCGGGCTAATGTCAGCAGATCCTCCAACAGCCTGCCCATCCACTTGCTTTCTTTTAAAATCACAGCGATATGAGGACTTTCCTCTTCTATGGAATGTGTGGGGTGCCTCAGGAGCATCTCTGTTTGGGCATGGATGATTGCCGTTGGTGTTCGCATCTCATGTGACGCATCTGCAACAAAGCGCTGCTGTTTTTCCCAGGAGTTTCGTATAGGCACAAGCGCGCGTCCGGCCAGAAATATACCCGCAAAAACGAAAATAATCCCTCCGATGACAATTCCTGCAGTGATATCCCACATCAAGGAGTGGAGCGTGCGCTGCACATCTTGCAGACTCTTGATGAGGCAAACTATGATCGGCGTGTTGGAATGCTTGGGTGTGTACATAAATTGAAGAGCCCGATAACTACGATCACCGATGCTCACCGTCTGAATGGTCTGTGCACTAGACTGTTCCTTGAGCAGACTAGCTACCTCCAAGGGAAATGACTGCCGGGGCATTTGCCCGAGGAACACGTTTTGAGCAGACCAGAACAGGTATATTATTTTCTCATCATGTTCGGGGTCCAAATCATTGGATTGGAGCAGTTCTGCCGGATTGCGAGAGAATTGAAAACGCTTTTGGGCCTGTACCATTACTTCATCCGTATCGTGATATAGCTGGTATTGCATATGAATGTACAGCCAAGTGCCCAATATGGAAAAAACGAGAAGAAAAACGACAGTATTCAGGATAACCAGCCGTCTGCGAATGTTAGTGAACATAAGGCTCCCCCATTAACATATAACCGATTCCACGTACGGTTCGGAGGAGATTATCGGCGTTACGGGCTGCGAGCTTTTTACGCAATAGATGCATATATACGTCGACTGCCGTCGTGGCTGATCCTGAATCAAATCCCCATACCCGGTCAAATATCTGCTCACGGGTTAATATCTGCTCTTTATTACATAGAAAGAACTCCAGTAATTTATATTCTGTTGCTGTTAAATTCAAGGCATTATCCTCAATAAAAGCGTCTTTCGCCGCAGGGACTAATCGGATAAGTCCATAGATCAATTCGCCCTCCTGGCCTATGGTACCCTTTCTCCTCAAAACAGCTCTTGTTCGTGCCAATAATTCCGATACAGCGAACGGTTTCGTGATATAATCATCTGCTCCGATATCCAATCCGGCGACACGATCCTCTACTGCATCTTTGGCCGTCAAAAGAATGATAGGGACGAGTATAGCGTTTGCTCTCAGCTTTTTGACGATTTCAACACCGCTCATTCCCGGCAGCATGATATCGAGAATAATCAAATCATAAATATTTTGTTGGGCCAAATAATACCCTTCGTCGCCAGTTTCTGCGCTGTCTGTCAGGAAAGATTCACTTTCAAAGAGGTCACAGACAATTTTGAGCAAAGAAGGATCATCTTCTACGACAAGCACTCGCACACGTTGTTCCACCTTTCAGTGATCGAACTCATTTTGTTTGTTTTTTAAGAAAATTTAAATATTCCACTACTATACTAGGGCCTGTACGCAAACCTATTTGAGCCATAAACGAATGGAAAGCAGCACCAAAAAAGCCATGAACATGTTCGCTGTTTTTTCATAGCGAGTAGCCAGGCGTCGATAGTTTTTAACTTTGTTGAAAAAGCATTCAACTAAGTGTCGCTCTTTATACGTCTCCGAATCTAGCGGACGCTTTACCCGCCGATTGCGTTTGCATGGGATCACCGGAGTAATGGATCGGCTTTGCAAAAGTTCTAAAATGGCATTAGTATCGTAGGCGCGATCCGCTAACACTTCTCCCGGGCAAACGTCCAGTCCATGAAGAAAGCGATAGCCCGTGACCGAATCGTGGTCTTGTCCTGGCGTCAATTCGAAACGCAGCGGATAGCCAAGCGCATCCACCATCGCATGAATTTTGGTGGTTAATCCTCCGCGCGAACGCCCGATGGCTTGTCGATCCTGCCCCCTTTTGCGCCCGCTCCATGCTGATGGACGCGAACGATGGTAGCATCAATCATCACTTGCTCCCAATCGGGTTCGATGGCGACATGCTTCAAGATTTCATTCCAAATATTCGCTTTTTGCAACCGCCAGAAAAAACTATAGGCAGAAGACCAAGGACCATACGTACTCGGTAAATCTCGCCATGGCGCTCCCGTTCGAGCAACCCATAGCACGGCATTTAGCATCTGACGCCGATCTTTAGGTGGACGTCCTCCTTGTTTTTTTCGGGCCGGGGGCAGCAAGGGTTCAAGGATATTCCATTCTTCATCTGTTAACTCATATCTTCGTCTCATATTCCTTATTTTACTAGATTTTTATGGGTTGTACAGTTTGCGTACAGGCCCTAGCATTATCAGCAGAGAGGTATAAGGCTAATCATATATGGGGGGATTTTTATGGCGCAGATGAATAAAAAATGGGTCGTTTTATGCTCAACAGCGATTACAGCAGTGTATGCGGCCGGATATTTTACGACGGAAACAGAGGCAGCTGTACAGACATTGCCGCAACACACGCAAGCCAGTATTCAAACAAATGATATATCAGGAAACAATGATCCTTCAAATACTCCATCAACCTACACGGATAACAGCAATGTTCCAACACAAAATATATATAAGGATGGTACCTATACGGGGATGGGGAATAATCGGCGTGGTTCCATTGAAGTCAGCGTAACGATCAAGAATGATAAAATAACGGACGTTGAGATTAGCCATTTTGCCATGCATTATTCCGAAAGTGACGTAGCAGGACTTCCCACGGAGGTTGTGCAAAACCAGAGTGCAGAAGTGATGAATGTGTCCGGTGCAACGTATAGCACCCAGGCATTTCAGGATGCTGTACAAGATGCACTCTCCAGTGCACAAAACGTGTAGTATGAAAAGAACTAAATTATATATGGATACTGCCGTAAGCATACAGATTGTTACAGGAAAGTTCACATCCGAAGAAGCGGTAACGCAGAAAATGAATCAGGCCTTTGAGGCTTTTCAAAAAGTGGAGCTGGCTTGCAGTCGTTTTAGCCCTGACAGTGAATTGATGAGCGCCTGTCAACAGGTAGGAGTACCTGTAACTGTGAGCCCGTTTTTGTTTGAACCTCTTAAATTTGCTTTGGAAATGGCCGAATGTACGGAAGGGATATTTGACCCAGCGATAGGGAAAAAGATGGAGGACTATGGTTTTAATCGTCATTATTTAACCGGTCAATCCATGAAAAGTCCTTCTGCGGCTTCTGTTACCTATCATGATATCGTATTGGATGAACAAGAGCGTACCTTGTGTTTGCTGAAGCCATTGGTGATTGACCTCGGGGCTGTAGCCAAAGGATTTGCCATTGACTTGGCAGCTCATGAGCTAGCAGAGTTTGAAGGTTTTGTCGTAAATGCGGGGGGCGACTTATTTGCAGGAGGGGTAAATGGTATTGGAGAGCCATGGGAAATAGGCATCCAGCATCCTGAGCGCAAAGAAGAAGTGATATCGACGATTCTGCTTTCCGATGAGGCTATATGTACCTCTGGAGGCTATGAGCGCAAAAGTACGACCACAGCCGATATACACCATCTGATCGATCCGGAAACCGGGCGTTCGCCCAAGGATTGGGTCAGTTCCAGTGTGATTGCCCCCTTCGCGATGATGGCAGATGCTTTTTCTACAGCATCTTTTTTGTTGGGTGCAGCCAAGGGGAGGGAGCTTGTGGAACAAGCCAGTTTACAAGCTCTCCTCATTTCATCAAATCTACAATTTGTTCGAGTCGGAGGGATATAAGTGACTACAAATAAATGGATAAAATCACCAAAGGGCTATGTCGCAATGGCGGTCACGGCTTATCTTTTTATAGCCTCTATTGCCGGGCATGACATGGCAGGTATTATTAATGGCATCGTTGCCGTCGGTGCTGCTATAGCTGTGGACATTCCCTTTGGCTTGATGAGACAAAGGAAGCGGATACTGCCGGATGGTGCTTTGATTACAGGGTTACTCATCGCCCTGGTGTTAAGTACGACGACCGCCTGGTACGTTGTTGCGGCTACTTCAGCCATTGCCATCGCATCCAAGCATTTGTTGATCTATAAGAAAAAGCCGATTTTCAATCCAGCAGCTTTTGGACTGTTGCTATCGATCCTCATTTTTGGATCAGGGCAAAGTTGGTGGGGGGCATTTGGAGATTTACCCACATGGATGATTGCCTTCCTGCTTATTGGTGGATATATGATAACGGATCGGGTCAATAAATATCCGCAGGTGTTTTCATTTTTCGGGACCTTTTTTGTATTATTATTCCTTATAGGCCGCTTTCATCTGGGGGATGCTTCGGATGCATTTCGCCCTCCATTTATCAATGCCGCTCTTTTCTTTGGCTTTTTTATGCTTACCGACTTGCCCACGACACCTGCCAAGGTGAAGGATCAAATCGTTTTTGGGATTCTTGTCGCGTTCGTAGGAGCGGCTGTGTATGACCTTTTTGGCGGATTAATGTACTTGTTTATAGGGCTGCTCTTGGCAAACCTATATCATGTATTCAAATCGCGTTTGGTTGCAAGAGCGATCAACAGACCTGTTTCGAATATGCAACCAGCATCCAAGCGAGGCTAAACAGCTAAATAAGCAAGTACGTCTGATTTGATTTTCAGCGTGCTTGCTTTTTGTTATGCCGGGTTCTCTTAATTCCTTTCTGGTGCCCTCTATCGCGTTAGGTTGCTTATCAACCGCGAAAGTTTCATAATATTTGTAGGAGTGCCATGGAAACCTGCAAGAACTTCTTCGTGTACGCACAGCTTGACACAGATAAATGAAGGATTAGGAGTGAAGCAGTCATGAATGATACGATTTCCTTGTTGATGAAGCATCGGTCTGTACGAAAATTCAAGTCAGACGCCATCACCGACGAGCAGCTCGCAGCTATTGTAGCAGCTGGACAAATGGCTTCCTCGTCCAGTAATGTGCAGGCATATACCGCCATTGCTATTACAGAGCCTGCTTTGAAAACCAAGCTGGCCGAGCTTGCGGGGGGGCAGGCTTACGTTGAGCAATGCCCGGTGTTTCTGGTATGGTGTGCAGACTTGTATCGCCTGAAGCAGGCCACGGTTCACCATCAGCCAGGTCAGCCTTCCTATGAAGGTTCTGTCGAAAACTATACGGTTGCGACCATTGATGCCGCGTTAGCTGCACAGAATGCAGCAGTAGCCGCTGAATCACTTGGTTTGGGCATCGTTTACATCGGGGGTATCCGTACGAAAATAGCTGAGGTATCCGAGCTGCTAGGGTTGCCTGAACTGGTATATCCGGTGTTCGGTATGTGTATCGGCGTACCGGATCAGGACACAGGCATACGCCCACGTCTTCCGCTGTCCGGTGTTTTGCACATGAACGGCTACGACAAAAATCAGACGATGAAGGCTGTGGAGCTATATGATCACACATCGGCTGAATATTTGAAGGAACGTACGGGCGGTCAACGCTCTACTCCTTGGTCTGAGCAAATGGCGGCGAGACTGACCGAGCCTGCCCGTTTGCAGCTGAAGCCATTTTTGGAGCAAAAGGGATTTTTGAAGCAATAAAAGTAGAGCAAAGGCTAAAAAATACAAAGAACCTCCGGTTGCGCTGGCACAGAATGCGTTCTCGGAGGTTCTTTGCTTATGCTGTAAAATGCCTTTATAAATTAGACAGTGAGTAAAAGCGTCTTGTATTTTCATAAAATAATGGGCGGACGGCAGCCTCGTCTTGATTGGTCAGCTCGCTATATGCGCGGATGACGTCGGCAGTCATCCGCGGATGCGTCTGTTGCCCGGTAAAAGCTCCCTCGAACGGCCAGGGACCGTCTGTCTCCGCCATGATCTGATTGGACGGGTACTGTCTCGCCAAGCTGCGAATTTCTTCCTCGTACAGAAGATCGGGAGTGAAGGAGACGTAATAGCCGTTGTGGGCCATACGTTTGATTGTGGCGGCAGAGCCCTTGAACCAGTGAAAATGCGCCTGTGTGACGCCGTGACGTTCCAAAAGGTCACAAGCAATATCGGCGTCTTCATATACGGCGTGCAGCACAATAGGCTTGTTATGCTTGCGTGCAAACCGGATAAAACGCTCCAGCAGAGCTATGTAGGGAGCGAGGTCAAAGAGAGCTCCGCTCCGTTCGGCCTCCAGCCGATTGTAGTAGGGTAAGCCGACCTCGCCAACGGCGACCATCTGCTCTATATGCTTGTTCATCCAGTCAAACAACAGATCAAGCTCGGCTTGTGATGGCAGAGGCTGCTCGGGATGAAAGCCGAAGGCTGGGCGTACCAGCCCGGGCCAACGTTCAGCTAACCGTAGGTTGGCTTGGCTGGAGGCCAGATGCATAGACACGGCTATAATGGTTTCGACGCTGCTATCGGTAAGAGAAGCGAGCAATAGCTCCTGCTGCTCAGGCGGGTAGCTGTCAATATGAATGTGGGCGTCGATCAATGGTGCGGATGCTGTTGCATCCAATTTCAGGCTTGGTTTTGTTGCGTTATTCCATTTCAATGCAGACGGCACTTTCACGTTATTCATACCGCTGCACTCCATCATTCGGGGTATTGGTGTGGACACTCTCAGCGTTGTCCATGTCACCGTCCAGTTTATGCTTTTCCTCGCGCATCCAGCCAGTCATGGCCCGCTTCCATTCGCTAAAACGCGGATCAAGGGTGATTTCTTCCCGTCGAGGGCGCGGGAAGGGAACATCGACGATATGCATCACCGTAGCAGGTCGTGCCGACAGCACGTAAATACGATCAGAGAGCAGCAATGCTTCCTCAATGCTGTGGGTGATAAACAGCACAGAGCGGCGGTTCTCTTCCCACATCCGCAATAACCATTGCTGCATGTCCGCACGTGTGAGCGCATCCAGAGCGCTGAACGGCTCATCCAGCAGCATCAGCTCCTGCGGGCTGAGCAACGCGCGCAGGAAGGCAGCGCGCTGCTGCATGCCGCCAGAGAGTGTATGCGGATATGCTTTGGCGAAGGTGCCCAGCCCGACCTGTTCCAGCCATTGCAGGGCTTCTTCGCGGCGTTCGCTGGCGTACCGTGAGCGCGCTGTCGTATCTTTGCGCGGCGCGTTTTCTTGTCCAAGCAGTACGTTATCCAGCGTGGTACGCCACGGGAAAAGGGCAGGCTGCTGCGGCATATAGCTAATATGCCCGCGTTCACCCGTCACTTCCTGTCCGTGCATGCGGACGCGTCCCTGCTGTGGCTTGAGCAGCCCGCCGATAATGTGAAACAGCGTGCTTTTTCCACTGCCGGACGGGCCGATGAGGGAGACGAATTCTCCCGGTTTAACGGTCAGGGATACATCCTGCAATACGGGCAGTGAGCTTCGTTTTTCACGGAAGGCGAGGCTGATGCCATCCACTTCTAATGCCGGAGGAGCAGATGAAAGCTCCTGCTGTTCCCCGCCCCGTTGTTCATCAGCCATGTTTTGTGATGATAGATCAGGAGGATGCAGGCTCATACGCACCACGTCCTTTCTTCGAGTTTATTTGATTCCATTTGGAAGCTATTCCTGATCCGGTTTCCAGCGGACTAGCCATTTTTCCAGCAGTACAATAATGACAAACATCAGTAAACTGAGTGCAACAATGATGCCAATGGCGGCAAAAATCAAATCCGTGCGATAGGCTGATTTTTGCAGCATCATATAATATCCGATTCCTTCGCTGGCACCGATCCATTCGGCAATAATTGCGCCCATCACGCTGTAGGTGGCAGCAATCTTGATGCCGGAAAATACCTGTGGCAAGGAGTGCGGCAGCTCCAGCTTTAGAAAAATAGCCATACGACCCGCGCCCGACATGCGCATATAATTCATCATCATACGGTCCGTCCGTGTCAGTCCATCCATGGCCGCTACAGCCACGGGAAAGAAGCACACTAATGTAATCACCATCAGCTTTGGCAGCACGCCAAAACCAAACCACACCATCAGCAATGGACCAAGCGCAATGATTGGAATGTTTTGGCTAAGGATGAGCAAAGGGTACAGGGCAGATTTGAGAAAGGGAATCGTATGAAGAACAATGGCAAGCAACAGTCCCGTTGCTGTCCCTATCGCAAATCCTCCAAGTGTCAGGCGTATCGTAGCCCACGTATGGGCACCAAGCAACGCCGACTGGGCCATGCCCTCATGTACGATCAGGGACGGAGCTGGAAGCAGCCAGGGTTCAACATGGAAATAGGAAACCGCCCCCTGCCAGGCCGCTAAAAAGAAGAGGACCGCCACAAGGGGCGGCCACACGCTTTTCCACCAGGGTGCGTTCTTGCCTTTTGGGTTCATGGGCGATACTTTTCTGTCAGCTTGTTCATGCTGATGCCCTGTGGATTATGTGCGATTTTGATCTGTGAAATGATGCTGGGGCTGCCGGCCTCCGTCAATGCCACGTGCATTTCTTTAACGACTTGCAGCAGCTCGTCCAACTCGCCCTCCATTGTCGTATCCAGGGGGTTAACCTGATGCTTGACACCGGAACGTTGAATAACCTCAATCGCCTTATCTACATAAGGATAAGAGTCCTCGTTGTTAGGGGTTTTAGGAATCACTTGAATACTGAGCAAAGTGTTAGCCATGCGAATTCACCTGTCCTTCATTTGGAGTGTTTTAGAGAAAATAGGGTGGTTTAAGGTGGTGAGACCGCTTCGCTTCTCCAGATTCAAATGAACCGCTCCGCTGCCAACCGCCTTAAAAGCACCTTATTTTTAAAGCTGGTTTGTGTGGCATTTTTAACACACAAGCGCACCTACTTAGCGCTTAGAAAAAATGAAACTAAAGAAGTGGAACGAGAACGAAGTGGTCGGAATGGTGCTGTAGAAGCGTTAGCGTTCGCTTTAAAAGCTTTCCGTAGGAAAGCTCGCTTCGGAAGCATCACCTTCCCGGATTTCAATCTCTAGATTTTGATAAAAGAAATCCGGGGGCGGTGGCGATGGGAAGCACCATCCGACTGCGTAGTGGCGCTGCATGTACACCTCTAGTTCTTTGACTTTATTTAGTTGGTGATTTTAGCGTTTTAGCAAAATGCTCAACGCTTGGGCAAGAAGTCGTTTGTGAAGGCTTTGTCGACCTCCAAAGGCTTGCTGAGCAGCTTGCGTTCGTACATCCAGTCCGAGTAGTTTTTCCATACTTCTGCTTTTTGCACACCCCATTGCGCGGCATCGTCCTGATAATGCGGGCTTAGCCATTTTTGGCTGGCAAGTACCAGCTTTTTGTCCAGCTCCGGCACGGCTTTGCTTAAGATATCCGCGGCTTCTTCCGGGTGAGCAATGGTGTATTCATAGCCTTGGGCGGTAGCGTCCATGAACGCTTTGACCAGCTCTGGATCATTTTTAATGGTCTGTTCATTGCTGACAATCACAGGCGTATAGTAATCGAGGCTTTTGGAATAATCCTTTACATACAGCATATCCAGTGGTTCACCCCGTAGCTTTGCTTCTATGCCGGTCCATCCGTAGAAAATCCAGGCAAAGTCGATATCCCGCTTCACGGCTGTAAAATAGTCGGCATTGCCCATATTTATGATCTTCACTTTGCTCACATCGGCCTTGTCTGAATCCATGATGGATTTCATGACCGCTTCTTCTACGGGTGAACCCCAGCCGCCGTATGTTTTTCCTTCAAAATCCTTTGGGCTTTTAATTCCACGGTCTACCGGGGCCGCGAAACCAGAAGTATTATGCTGAATCACTGCAGCGATGGACACAAGCGGGACGCCTTGCGTGCGAGCCTGGGTGACACCTTCTTGATAGCTGATACCAAAAGGTGCCGCATTCGAAGCGACCATTTGGTCGGCTCCGCCTGAACCAGGTTGAACAATTTGGACATTCAAGCCCGCTTTTTCGTAAAATCCTTTATCCTTGGCGACGTAGAGTCCCGTATGATTCGTATTTGGTGTCCAGTCGAGTACGACTTTAACGTCCTTAAGCCCCTTTGCCGGGGTGGATGTTGGAGCGTTGCTGGCAGGAGCCGCCTCTTGAGATGCAGAGGGGGAGCCCCCGCCGCAGGCGGTCAGTGTCAGGGCTATGAGCCACAGACTAATCAGTCCCAGGCTTAACATTTTCATGCGCTTCATCGTTGTGTTCTCTCCTTTTAATTACCCGTCATCCGTCGAATTAGACAGCTTATGCATAAAAATAACATCTGCCGGACGCTAGCGTTCCAACAACTTAATCCTCAACAAAAAAAGCGCCCCGAGGTTCCGGGACGCTTGCGCTTGTATATACCAAAGTAAGGGATGGCCTATATAAAAAAGCACATCTTAGCTTAAGCATTCCTACGCTGGCATTACCCAGATCAGGTTGTAAGGGTCAGTGTCTTGGGACACACTCTCAGCCGGCCGATTCCAGCACCCCTGGCATTGTATGGTTTAATGGGTTTATTTATTCGGGTCTAATACGACGATTATATGCCTTGAAGGCTGGACTGTCCAGCATTGAGGAAGAGATGACGGTTCATTTGCCAAACGACAGGGTACACTTTTATTGTGAGCTTCGCTCTGAAAATGAACATGAACCATTCAGAGCTGTGCGAGTCATGCTAGTTTCAGGTCAGCTGCGCAGATAGGATCAGATAAGCTGGTGCTGGATGACATGTCCGTACAGAACTGTAATTCACGAAAAGGAGTTGTTGTACCATGGGTAAAACGGAAACATTGGATCGCAGCCAACTGGAACAAGCCATTGTGAAGGCTTTGGATAACAACAAATTTTGCTCGTTGGGCACAGTGGAGGGCGGTAAGCCGAAGGTACGCTATATGGCCCTCTTCAACGATGGAATGAACATCCATCTGGCAACGAATCGTAAAACACATAAGGTGGATGAGCTAAAAGACAATCCGAATGCTTACCTGCTGTTGGGTTATGAGGTGGGGGGCACGAAGGAAGTTGTAGAAGTAGAGGCTACCGTCCAGGTCACAGCAGATGAGGGACTGCGCAAACAAGTGTGGAATGACTCCCTGAAGGAATGGTTTTCCGGACCGGATGACCCGAATTATGTCATTTTGGACGTGAATCCGACTCGAATTGAGTATGTGGGTCAGCAAACCGAGCGGCAGGTGTGGGAGAAATAGCGGCAGATATTCAATTGAAAAAACCAGCAAATCTTTCGAGTTATGGAGGAGGTTTGCTGGTTTTTTATTTGTGAAAAAAAATAATTATTTTTTTATAAATAACTTTGAGCAAATGACTACTTTTTTGTCTGGCGTTGGATTAAAATAGGAATGGTGGGTTCAAAGCTTACATATATGTGCAAAAGTATGTATATGAGCCATAAACCTTAATGAGGAGGGGTATATTTTGTTATTTCGTAAAAATTGGTTTAAAGGGTTTACTGCAGCGGTTGTAGCTTGCAGTATGCTGGTATTTACAGCTGCTCCGTCCTGGGCTGCCGATGATTCTCGGGACAGAGCCACAGTGAATTTGCGAATTATGGAAACGACGGATATTCACACGACGTTGATGAACTACGATTATTATGCAGACAAGGAAACCAACGAATATGGCTTGATTAACACAGCCGGACTGATCCAGCAGGCACGTAGTGAAGCGAGAAACAGCCTGTTGTTTGATAACGGCGACTTGCTGCAAGGCAATCCGTTGGGCGATTATATGGCCAGAAACAAAACCTTCGAGAAAAAAGGCGGTGTCCATCCTGTCTACAAGATGATGAACTTGATGGGCTACGATGCTGCTACAGTGGGGAACCACGAATTTAACTACGGTCTCGACTTTTTGGAGAAATCACTCAAGGGTGCCGATTTCCCTTACGTCAATGCGAACGTGTACTATGACAACGGGGGCCAAGATACTAAAAATTATTTTACTCCTTATAAGATTCTCGATAAAACGGTAACGGATGAGAAGGGTAAACAGCAAACGCTCCGAGTGGGTGTAATCGGCTTGGTAACTCCTCAAATCATGCAGTGGGATGAAGCTAATTTGCAAGGCAAGGTTGTTACGAAGGATATTGTGGAAACGGCAAAAAAATTCATTCCTCAAATGAAATTGGAGGGTGCCGATATTATTGTCGTGCTTGCACACACAGGTTATGAGGATGTGCCGCAAACACCAATGATGGAGAATGCCGTTAAATATTTGAGCCAGGTGGATGGAATTAACGCGATTCTGTTTGGACATGCACATAAATCTTTCCCAGGCCCTGATTTTAAAGGGATGAGCGGGGTAAACCTGGATAAAGGAACCATTAATGGTGTACCGGCTGTTGAAGCCTCCTCGTGGGGCAAGGAGCTGGGCATTATCGACCTGAGTCTGGAAAAGGAAAAAAATGAGTGGACCGTTACGAATTCCCAGTCTGAAGCACGTCCGGTTGTGAATGCCAAAAATCAAGCTGTACAGACGAATCCAGATTTTAGGTTGGTAGATGCAATCAAGGATGAGCATAAAGGAACGCTGGATTATGTTCGTCAGCCGGTCGGAACTACCACCGCACCTATTACCAGTTATTTTGCATTGGTGCAGGATGACCCATCCATTCAGATTGTGACGAATGCACAAAAATGGTATGTTCAAAGCCATCTTAAAGGGACCGAATATGAAAATCTTCCCGTATTGTCGGCTGGCGCCCCATTCAAGGCCGGTGGTCGCAACGGTGCTTCGTATTACACCAACATTCCCGAAGGTACGATAGCGATTAAAAACGTGTCCGATCTGTATGTGTATCCGAATACGGTTCATGCCGTAGAAGTAACCGGTGCTGAAATTCAGGAATGGCTGGAGTGGTCTGCGGGTCAGTTTAACCGCATTGATCCGAACAAAACAGAGGAACAAGCGCTAATCAACAAAGATTTCCCAACCTACAATTTTGATGTCATTGACGGTGTAACTTACCAAATTGATGTAACTCAGCCTGCACGCTACGATGCCAAGGGAACTATTATTGATTCATCGGCTCATCGTATTAAGGACTTGCAATATAATGGGAAGGCAATTGATCCTGCACAGAAATTTATCGTAGCCACCAATAACTACCGTGCTTCCTCATCCAAACTGGCGAACCCGGATGGCAAACGCATTGTCATGGCAGCGCCGGATGAAAACCGTCAAGTCATTACTGACTATATCCGTACGAACGGAACCATTAATCCGTCAGCGGATGGCAATTGGTCTATTGCTCCTTTCGGTCAGGCAAAGGTTACCTTCGAGTCCTCTCCTGATGCCAAGGATGTGCTGGCTGGAAATCAACAAATTGCATACTTGAGCAGCGCAGCAGACGGCTTTGCCAAATACAGCTTAAAAGCTGGTGCGAAGCCTAATGCAGCAGAGACTCCTGTTAAGGAAGCTGTAGTCCCTGCGAAAGCAACAGCAAAGCCAGCGGTTAAAACAACGAAGCCTGCAGTTGCCAAGCCAGCTAACACAACCAAGCCAAAGACTTCCAAGTAAGTTTGCTTTCCGGCTCCAAAGCTTAACAGAACTAAGCAGCAAGTCTCTATCCGAGAGACTTGCTGCTTTTTTGATTTTTATAAAAAATAATATTTTTTTGCCGAACCTACACTTAAGTCCTAAATTTCGAGGGGTTACAAGCTTGTTTTTCTGCATTTTGTAGTACTTTTGCTCTAGTTATTTGTGATATAATGGTGAAAAAACCGGAAAATTGTTCCGAGGAGGACCATTATGACTTGCAGCAGTTGCAGCATCATCTTACCTATTAAGGATCAAGGATTGCTGAAGATCAGGCATCCCAGGGTGTCGCTTATTCCAGCATTAGATGGCTTGGGTATGCTATCGCAGAAATGCTGTGAGAATGGCAGAGTGTTTCGGTATAACAGTCGTTCAGAGCTGGAGCAGCTGGTTAACGGACTGGCTCGTCTTCCCCATGAATGGCTGCTACATATGGAGGCTTTGGTGACCGGGATGTATCATGTGGAAGGATATGAGGACTGGCTTCTATTTAGCCAATTGCAAGTCAGGCTCCAACATCCGGAAATTGTGAATATTATTTGTGACAAAAGTTTTTCCAGCCACCTGCAGCCTATTGTTGACCACAAATTGAACATTATCGGGTTTGAGTTTTTGCTGCGTCCGTCACATTCGGAGCGGCCCTTTCAGCCTTTTCGACTGTTTGAAATTGCCCGTGAAGCTGGCCTGCATGCTCATTTGGATCGTTCGGCCCGTATTTCCGCTATTGAAAAGAGTGCAGCATGTCTTCCTGCGGGGATTAAACGGTTTATTAACTTTCTTCCTTCAACCATTTATAATCCTGTCTACTGCTTGAATCATACCTTTGAGACGATTGACCGGTTGTCCATGAATACGGAGGATTTTGTGTTTGAGGTCGTAGAGACGGAAGAAATTGACGACGTGAGTATTTTGCATCAAATATTTGAAAAATATCGCACACGGGGAGTTTCAGTGGCACTTGACGATGTAGGGGCAGGTTATTCCACGACAGAACTTATGAATTGTCTCCAGCCGGATTATGTCAAAATTGACCGCAGTTTAATTAATGGCTGTCATCGTAGCAGTGACCAGAAGCGACAGATTACAGGGATAGTGGAATCGGCTTCTCGCTTTGGTGGCTTGGTGCTGGCTGAAGGCGTTGAGCAGATGGAGGATTTTGAGTTTTGTCGTGAAGCAGGTGTGTCTCTGGCTCAGGGTTATTTGTTTGGCAAGCCGGAACCCTGCCCGCCCTCCAATTTTGTACTTAGTAGAGTAGTGTAGTCAGAAGCACGTTTAAATCTACGTAGTCTATAAAATGTGGAGCTTAGATGGGTTTGTCTCATAAGCAAAATTTTAACTGTATTGGAAGTACTTATATCACCATTAATGTAAAAACGCGAGTGCAGAGGTTATTCCACCCCTGCAACTCGCGTTTTTTGGTTCATGCTTGTCTACCTGAGCAAGCTATGGGCAAGCGAAAGCAACCCAGCCTCCAATTTTTACTTGGTAAGGAACGCAAAAAAAACGGAGGCAGTTTTACGACACGTTTTATTTTTAAAGTAAAGATTGACGTTTTGAAGATAAATAGATACAGTGTATTATACAGGAAACATTGTTTTCTGTATAATACACTGTATCTATAATGGGTAAAAAATTTAACATTGCAGGGAGGACAACCAAAATGAAAGCAGTGCAACTGAAAAAAGGTTTCGGCTTTGAAGAATTAACCTTGACGGAAATCGACATACCAGTGCCGGGACGGCTGGAGGTTCTGATCCGCATTAGGGCAGCATCCATAAATTACCGGGATTTGGTAATTCTCAACGGAGCAATGCCGATTGACATTCAATTTCCCTTCATTCCGTTATCCGATGGAGCGGGTGAAATTGTAGCTGTGGGCGAAGGAGTGACAAAATTTCAGGTTGGACAAAGGGTAGCGGGAAATTTACAACAGAAATTCATTGGCGGGAGCACCAGAGCGGAGGTATTAAAGGACAGTCTGGGCGGCCCGCTCAGTGGAGTGGCGGCTGAATATATCGTTCTGCATGAAGAAGGGGTCGTCGCCATTCCGGATCACCTTTCTTGGGAGGAGGCTTCCACCTTGCCGATTGCGGCATTAACCGCATGGAGCATGCTGATGGAATCCGGCGGGCTGCGAGCGGGGGATACGGTGCTCTTGCAAGGAACAGGCGGTGTTTCCATCTTTGGGCTTCAATTCTCTCTGATGGCGGGAGCACGGGTAATTATTACATCGAGCAGCAATGACAAGCTGGAACGGGCAAAAGCTCTCGGCGCATGGCAGACAATCAACTATTCGGAAGTTCCCGAGTGGGATAAAGCGGCTCTGGAGCTGACAGGCGGCGGAGTCGACCATGTCCTGGATGTGGGGGGAGCGGCAACAATGGCACAATCCATCAATGCACTTCGTACCGGAGGGACTGTGAGCATGGTCGGATTCTTATCGGGCTTGACCATTCCTGAGTTCGATGTCACCAGCATTTTACAAAAGGCTGCGACGATTCGTGGCAGTCAAGTCGGTAACAGGGAACATTTCGAAAACATGAATCGCGCCATTTCCCACCATCAGCTACATCCTGTCATCGACCGGGTATTCCCGCTCAGCCGAATCGGTGAAGCCTTTGCACTTTTGGCTGAAGGAAAACAGTATTTCGGTAAAATCGTCGTTCAAATATAAATATTACCCACATCACATAGGAGGCACTCATGCCCAGTAAACCTGATTTGTCCATCAAAGATTCTCTAGAAAGAAAGAATAAGAAACCGCGTAAATGGGGACGCAGAGCCGGATTATCGCTGCTGACGGTAATCCTTCTGGGAGTGATTATTTTCATGCTCATCCCTTCCCCTGTCCAGCCTGCAAAATGGATTGCACCTTCGGCTCCCTCTTTTGAGAAAGCGGGTCCATGGCAACAAAATAATAAACTCAGCTCCGCAGAGCTTGTTACAGATGCTCCTAAGTTTCCGGAATTTATCACCTTTGACAAGGAAGGTAATTTATATACGGGAGACTCCGACGGGAAAATTTATAAGGTTGCCTTTGATGGAAAGGGCAATCCGCAAAAGGCCCAACTATATGCAGATACCAAAGGAACACCCAATGGACTTATGTTTGACGCTAGTGGAAATCTGATCGTTACGGATGTCCAGAAGGGGCTGCTGTCTGTAGATCCTTCCGGGAACGTGACGGTGTTGGCCGATCAAGTCGACGGCACACCGATCTATTTGGCCAATGAGCTGGATATTGCGAAAGATGGCACTATTTATTTTTCTGACACCTCCAATTATGGCAGAGTGACCTTCAAAGAAATCGCCGAGAACAAGCCACATGGACGTTTGCTGAAATATGATCCGGCGACCAAGCAGACGACAGTTCTGTTGGAAGGCCTTTATTTTGCGAACGGGGTTGCCTTGTCTGCGGACGAAGATTTTGTGCTTGTGGCAGAGTCGTATCACTACCAATTGGCCAGATACTGGCTCAAAGGGCCGAAGAAGGGGACTTCGGATATTTTTGCGGATAATCTCGCTGGTTTTCCGGATAACATTACGCGTGATGATCAAGGCCATTTCTGGGTCGGTCTCTTCACGACACGTATTCCCTTTGTAGATCAGATGCATGGAAGCCCGTGGCTGGCTGGAATGATGGCCAAATTGCCTCAATCGCTGCTCAGCGGTGCAAGCGCACCTGTGAAGCATGGGCTTGCTGTGGAGCTTAATTCGCAGGGGAAACTCATCGGAAGTTGGCATGATCCTGAAGGCTCGCTTTATGGCGTAACTACGGCTGTAAACCATGACGGATATTTATATATAGGCACAGCTCCTGGAGGCAGCCAGGGTGTTCATCGCGTGCTTTTAACCAAATAAGCTTGGGGAGGGTTTAATATGATATTGGATGAGTTGGAATTATCCTGGAAAGGGAAGGAAAGCCTAGCCGGTAAAGTGGCTTTGGTAACAGGCGCAAGCAGCGGCATTGGGGCATCGATTGCAAGAAAACTGGCAAAGCGAGGCGCATATGTAGCTGTATTGGCACGCCGTCAGGAGCGATTGGACGAATTGGTTCGCGACTTGCACCAAGAGGAATTGTACGAGGTCATGGCAATCCCAGCCGATATCCAAAAAGCTGAAGATGTACAGCAAGCGGTCCATGCCATTCTTGAACACTGGGGGCGACTTGACATTATTGTTGCCAATGCCGGCTTCGGGTATCGAAGCCCACTGGCAGAAGTGGACCTGGAACGATGGGAGGAGCTTTACAAGACGAATGTGCACGGTCTTGTCCTGACACTGAAGTATGGGCTTCAGCCAATGAGGGAACAGGCCAAGGGGGATGTTGTCATTGTCTCCTCTATTGCAGCGAAGGAAGTGGTTGCCGGAGGAGGACTATACAGCGCTACCAAGTACGGCGTTAGCGCCATAGCTTCCGCATTGCGTTTGGAGACCAGTACGCAAGGAATTCGTGTAACTGCGATTCACCCCGGGGCGGTGGCGACGGAATTTTCGCAGGTGGCCGGATATCCCGAGCAGGAGATTCGGGCGTTTGCTTCGAGCGTTTTGCCGCTGCATCCCGATGATGTTGCTGAAGCTGCCCTGTATGCACTGGAGCAGCCGGAGCATGTCAACATTCCGGAATTGACCATTATGCCTTCGAGGCAGGTCCAGCGGTTCAAATAGAGCGGTATTAAGTGTGTTTGGGCAACTAAAGAACAACTATCCATAACCTGCTCAAATGGGCGAGCATAATCCAAAAAGCACGAGTTATAGGGGGAAATAACCCTAGAACTCGCGCTTTTTTTACGCTAATGACGAAGGAGTCATCGTGAGTATAGCTATAGTGTAATAACGTACAAACCTAGCGGCGTAGTTGCACTGCCTGCGACCATGAAGCTGACAACATAGCTGGACCTGCCGGGAGGGACGCTGATATCAACCAATCGGCATACCTTGGTATTATCTCGCAGCAGAGGGATACCATATACATGATTGCCTATGCGTACAGACCCGGCAAATGCCCCTCCACGCGGATTTGCATAAATCCGCACGGTACGTACCTCGTCACTGTCATTAACGATGGGAATGGTCGCGTTGTATATGGTGCCGAATTGTCCGCGGTTATCCAGCGCAGGGCCCAGCTCGCTGCGTGCCCCGGTAAACAGCAGATCGGCAGGGGGATTGCCGTCCAGTTTTTTGGTGGCACACGCCCGATAGTTGGCGCTTTGCCCTACCACGTACGCCGGCATCCGTGCATTCGTTTCGGAAAAGGACCACACCCCTCGTGGATGCGCCTGCGGTGGGGGTACAGGCGGGAGTGCATCCGCATGAATCTGACGCAGGTTGACCTGCGTGTCCTTGCTGACCACGGTGCGAATGACGTAGTCCAGCGTACCGTGGCCTTCGCCATATTCCACTGTGAAGTCATAGGTGAATCCAGCCAGCGATCCTTCGGGCAGCTTGAATTCTTCCAGCAGGGCGGTGCCTCTGCCGAATTTATGACGGTCAACTGGCTTCAGACGTTTCATCGCACCCGCCAAACAGCTTTTGGCAATGGATTGCCCGACATCTATAATCCAGTTGCCATCCTCAGGGGCAATCTCAAGAGCGCGTTCCATATGACGTACCTCCAGCACAGCATTACTTTTGTTTTCTACCGTAATGCCTAGCTTAACGGGGCCTCCGATTTTGTTATAATGCCAGCCGAAAATGCGGTGCTTGACCGTACGGGTGGTGGTACGAACTACATCATGCCACAGGGTGGCTTGCTCAGTAGGTACAGTTACGTCGGTAAGTGTCTCCGGGTTATCGCTAAGCATCAGGCGGCGGTTTCCCCCTTCGGTGGCTGACTCCACATCCACATGGATGTTTGGCGGGATTACAGCGGACTCTACAATCAGATCCTGGAGCTGCTTGGGTCGATGATTCACATGAATTCCTCCTTTGATTTAATAATGGCATCGCTTCTGGTTCATATATATGGGTGCTTCATATATATAGGTAAAACCGAGTCAATGTGTACAACCTGAAGCTGTCTTATTCCTCTAAATACGATTCGTCAGCTGGTATTGCGTGTATGTTAACAGCATAAGCTATTGGATGTACAGAGAAGCTACAGGAGGGAAACATGCCTAAAAAGATATGGTGGAAGGAAGCAGTGGTGTATCAGATATATCCTATCAGCTTTCAGGATTCTGATGGAGACGGAAAAGGCGATCTGCAAGGTATTCTGTCCAGACTGGATTATCTGTGTGATCTGGGCATTGATGTGATCTGGATTTGCCCTGTGTATAAGTCGCCCAATCATGATAACGGATACGATATTAGTGATTATTATGCCATTATGGATGAGTTCGGAACGATGGATGACTTTGATGAACTCTTGCACAAGGCGCATGAGCGAGGCATCAAAATCATGATGGATCTGGTATTAAACCACACATCAGATGAGCATCCGTGGTTTACGGAATCACGCTCGTCCAAGGATAATCCGAAGCGGGATTACTACATATGGCGAACAGGCAAAAATGGCGGATATCCGAACAACTGGGAATCGTATTTTTCCGGTTCTGTGTGGAAATATGACAAGCTTACAGACGAATATTACATGCACCTGTATTCCGAGCACCAGCCGGATTTGAACTGGGAGAATGATGAGATGGTAGGCGAACTCTATCGTATGGTGGAATGGTGGCTAAAAAAAGGAGTTGATGGCTTCCGGTTTGATGCTATCGCCCATATTGTCAAAGCCGAGGGACTGCCTGATGCTGATAATCCCGATAAAAGGACATTAGTGAGGGCCTATCAGCTCTTTTCCAATCTCGAGCAGGTGCATGACCTTTTGCGCATGCTAAATGAAAAAGTGCTGATGCGTTATCCCTTAATGACTGTCGGTGAGACCTCCGGTCTGGGTCCGGAGCAGGCGCTTGATTATGTAGGTGACCAGCGGCATGAGCTGAATATGGTTTTCCAGTTTGAGCATATGTTTGTCGATGCCCAAGGTCAAGGGACTGAAAAATGGAATTTCAAGCCATGGACACTGGTGGAGCTGAAACAAATTATGAGCCGTTGGCAGACCGTGCTTCATTCGGAAGGATGGAATGCCAATTATTTAAACAACCATGATCAACCGCGTGCCTTATCACGATTTGGGAATGATGGGCAGTACCGTGTGGAATCAGCCAAAATGCTGGCAACCTTCATACACATGCTCGAAGGCACGCCTTATATTTATCAGGGTGAGGAAATTGGCATGACCAATATCGCATACCCGTCAATTGATGATTACCGGGATGTGGAGACGCTAAATTACTATGAGCAGCAACGAAAGATAGGTGAGCCTGAGGAAGAGATTATGGCTGCAATTTGGAGGAAAAGTCGGGATAATGCGCGGACTCCTATGCAGTGGAATGATGGTCATGCAGCCGGCTTTACCGACGGAGAGCCGTGGATGAAAATCAACGATAACTATACGCACATCAACGCGGAGGCGGAAAGAAGGAATCCGGATTCGATTTTTCACTACTATCGTAAGCTGATTGCTTTGCGCAAACAGCATGAGGTTATTGTTTATGGCGAGTACAAACTGCTGTTACCACTTGATACAGAGCTGTATGTATTCACCCGCATGCTGGGACAGGAGCATTTGCTGGTCATTTTGAATTTCTTTGAACGTGGTCCGTTGTTCCGCTGGCCAGAGGAGGATGGCTATGCTACTGCCAATGCGGAGCTGCTGTTGTCCAACTATGAACCGGTACAAGGGGAAAATCTGCATGAATTGAAGCTGCGCCCTTATGAGGCAAGAGTGTATAAGCTAACCTTGCAATAAAAAAAGCCCGCTTCACACTGGCTGCTGTAAGCAGGTGTAAATCGGGCTTTATTACATTTACTGCACATCAAAATTCAGTTGCAGCTTTAGTGGTAATGCTTAACCTTGAGGTCATCCAGGCTTTTGAACTCGTACCCTTGCTTACGTGCTTCGTCTATAATCGAACCAAGCGCCTCGGTGTTGTCCTTGGATACAGAATGAAGCAGAATGACCGCTCCGGGGTGAAGCTGACGTATAACTTGTTGGTAAGCATAATCTGCGCCCTGCTGGATATTTGTATCCCAGTCCTTATAAGCAACAGACCAAAATACGCTCGTATATCCCGCTTCTCGGCAGGAGGCCAATGCTTTTTCGCTGAATATGCCGCGAGGCGGCCGAACGTATTTCATTTCCTTCTGTCCGGTTAGCTCCGCCGATGCATTTCGTACCCGATCCAGCTCGGACCGAATCTCTGCTGAAGAAATGGTGCTCATATCAGGATGGCTCCATGAATGGTTACCGATAATATGACCCTCACTCGCCATGCGGCGCATCAGAGCGGGCTGGTCCTTCACAAAATGCCCGGTTACAAAGAAGGCGGCTGGAACCTTCTTAGCCTTTAAAACATCCAGCACCTTGGGCGTATAACCATTCTCATAGCCGTTATCGAACGTGAGAAATAATTCTTTTTTAGTAGTATCCCCCAGAAAGATGCCACCCTGTCTTTCAATCAGATGCATAAAGCCCTCTTGTGCGATAGAGGGCAGCTCGCCTCCCTTACTTTTCTTAAACCCAAAATGATAAGGCTGTCCGTCAACAGTCTGAGCAGCTTGTGTGGATTCACCCGTAACTGCTAACATCCCTATAACCGCAACGCATAGCCACAAGGCAAATATTCGTTTCATTTAACTTCCTCTCTTCCGTCTTGTTTGGGCAAGGTGTGTATGCTTCGGCATATTCCATAGAGTCTGCAATGCTATGACTATTTATGCGTAAAATGCCCTCAGAGTTAAAGCTTAATCATTGCGACCAAAAAACACATATTGACATGAATATTAAATCGAAGTAGTATACTTTATAAAACTCACTAGAATACTCGGATTTAGTGGACTAACGACAAACGGATGCAAACAGCTCAGTGGTATCTTACATACTTGAAGGAACGGAAGGAGCTAAAGCAATGATTGAACTAAAAAATGTATCCAAAACCTATGTAAGAAAAGGGTTAAGCATAGAGGCGTTAAAAAATATAAATATCAAAGTGGATAAAGGGGATATTTTTGGTTTTATTGGATTCAGCGGTGCAGGTAAAAGTACACTGATTCGACTGGTCAATCGTCTGGAGAAGGTATCCAGCGGGGAAGTTTTTGTTGAGGGGGAGCTATTAAATACCTATTCGACCGCAGGGCTTCGAAAGATAAGGAAGAAGATCGGGATGATTTTTCAGCATTTTAATTTGCTGGAATCGAAAACGGTGTTCGATAATATTGCAATACCACTGGTGCTGCTCAAGCGCAACAAACGGGAGATTGAGCAGCGGGTAAAGGAGCTGCTCGAGTTCACGGGCTTGTCCGACAAAGCAAACAGCTATCCAAGTGAACTGTCCGGCGGTCAAAAGCAGCGTGTCGGGATTGCACGGGCGCTGGCGAGCAACCCGTCTATTTTACTCTGTGATGAGGCGACTTCGGCACTTGATCCACAGACCACGCAGTCTATTCTTGATTTGCTTCGCAAAATCAACAAGGAATACAAGATCACCATTCTGATCATCACGCATGAGATGTCGGTGATTCAGCGGATTTGCAACAAGGTAGCCGTAATGGAAAAGGGTGAAATCATTGAGCAGGGCAACGTATTCGAGGTATTCGGGCAGCCGCAGCATCCGACGACGCAAAGCTTTGTACGCACAGTTATTCACGATACGGTACCGGATAGTGTGCTGCAAACGTTCGAACAGCAAGAGTCACAGCGGATTTACAAACTGGAATTTATCGGCCAGGCAGCTTCTGAACCAGTGGTTCATGAATTGATTCGGCTGCATGATGTTCATGTGAATATTTTATTTGCCAACATGACGGAAATACAAGAAACGACGATTGGCTATATGACGATCCAACTGCGTGGTGAACAGCATGCCGTCGAGCAGGCTGTTGATTTTATCAAAAGCAAAGGGGTCAATATTCAGGAGGAGGTGAAGGCCCTATGATGATTACAGGAACTACGATAACCTGGGATCAGCTGTGGGAAGCATTGTATGAATCCTTGCTCATGGTCAGCATTTCGTTATTCATTGGTGCGCTAATCGGTATACCTATCGGTATTTTGCTGGTCGTCACTCGTCCGGGTGGCATTTTAGAGAACAAATGGCTTTACGGTATTTTGAATCCAATCATAAACATTGTTCGTTCTTTACCGTTTATTATTTTGCTGGTAGCGATCATTCCGCTAACCCGTTTGATTGTGAATACATCCATTGGAACCAGCGCGGCGATTGTCCCCTTGATTGTATATATTTCACCTTATATCGGCAGGCTGGTTGAAAATTCGCTGCTGGAGGTTAATCCGGGAATATTAGAGGCGGCAGATGCAATGGGAGCAACCCCTTTTCAGGTCATTCGTTACTTTTTGCTTCCCGAAGCGTTCAGCTCTCTAATTTTATCGTTAACGACAGCCACCATTGGCTTAATTGGGGCTACTGCAATGGCTGGTGCGGTCGGCGGCGGCGGAATTGGTGATCTGGCCATCTCCTACGGCTACCAGCGGTTTGATACGTTAGTTATGCTGATTACCGTGGTTGTTCTGGTCTTATTTGTACAAGGCGTTCAGTCTTTAGGGAATCTGTTGTCCCGTAAAGCACGCAGGAGTTGATGAGAAATAACTGATATACAAGGATGTATACATGGGACGGTGCGCACAGATTTCGATCTGTGGCGAACGTCCCTTTTTGCGTGGGTAGTGTTTCTAACACAGCAGCTTAGAATAACCGATACAACAAGTTAGATTATACAGAAAGAGCGGAGGATTTATGAAAAGACAGGGTGTTTTATTTTTTATTATACTTCTGCTTGCGGTTGCGTTGCCCATTTATCCGCTGGTGTCGGGTGTACTATCCGAAAACAGTCATTGGAAAGCTCACGATGGTGTTATGGATTTGCGCAATTGGAATCCTGAAAAGGAAGGCCCCCTACAACTGGGTGGAGAATGGGAATTTTACCCCAATCAGTTGGTACAGCCTGCATCTTTTCAGGATTTGCGGGATAAGAATGGGGAAATTCATCAGAATCCTGCTGAATCGCGATTGGAAACCGAATCTTCCGCCAAGATTGTAAATGTGCCTGGTAAGTGGAATCAGTGGATGCCTGGAGGACAGGCGACCGGATACGGAACATACCATATTCGTGTGTTGCTGCCTGAAAAGGCAGAAAATCTGTACGGCATTTATATGCAAAACATTCGCAGCGCCAGTCAGGTGTGGATTGACGGGAAAAAAGTAGGAGCTAGCGGTGTTCCGTCTATATCCAGCGACAAAGGTAGGCAGGGCAACGCTCCCTATGTAGGCTTTGCTGCGGTAGATGGACATTCGGCTGATATTACCGTGCAGGTGGCGAATTACAGCTATTCCTCTGGTGGAATCATTTATCCATTGTTATTTGGGGATTACGAGAGTATTACGCATAGCCGGGAAGCAGCAATGGCAGAAGACACCGTGCTGGTAGCGGGATTTTTTATTCCTACCGTATTTTTTATCATGATGTATTTTTTGCGTAAAAAAGAAAAGGCATTGCTTTATTTGGGATGCTTTTGTATCGCGGCTTTATTTTATATTTTGACGCATGGAGAAAAGCTGCTGGTCTGGGGAATGCCATACTTGCCTTATGAGTGGATATTAAAGATACAATCGTTTTCTTCAACGCTGTCTTACTATTTTTTAATTCAGTATGCTCATCAATCGACACAGATTGTCATGAATCGGATGGTGCAGCGTCTATATTTTATGGCAACAATCTTGATGCTCAGCATGGGGCTTCTGCTGCCTACGTTGGTACTCTCCTCCTTTGAGGCATTCATTCTTCTTTTTGGCGTATTCAGTGTGGGATATGTATTGTTGATCTTGATTCGTGGACTTCTTCAACGGACGGATGATGCGGCACTGGTTGTCATTAGTATTATGAGCATACTCATGATTGTGGTGACCAGCTTTGTGTATATTCTGGGCTGGGGGGATGTACGCGGAGTGACAGCTTATGAAATGCTCATATTCGTGCTGGCTCAAACGCTGCTGCTGGCCAAACGTTTTGTCCATTCATTTCTGGAGGTCGAGAACCTGTCACAGCGTTTGCTGACATTGGATGGGTTGAAGGATGAATTCCTGGCGAACACATCACATGAGCTGCGCACTCCTTTACACGGGATTATCAATATTGCCCAATCCATGCTGGATCGTTACGGAGCACAATTCAATGAGCCACAAAAGCATAACTTGACCTTGATAGCCAAGGTGGGGCGCAGACTGTCCTATTTGATTAATGATATTCTGGATTTTTCCAATTTAAAAAATGGAAGACTGGCCTTAAATCGTCGCCCTGTAAATGTACAAGCTGCTGTAGATTCTGTACTGGAAGTGCTGGATCATACGATGGACAAGAAAAAGCTCAAATTCGTAAAAGAATGGCCCCGTTCATTGCCGAAGGTTCATGCGGATGAGGATCGGCTGAATCAGATTCTGTACAATTTGCTGGGCAATGCGGTGAAATTTACGGAGGAGGGCCAGATCTATATCTCTGCCAAGGTAGGGTACCGGGTAATAGAAATCAGCGTGAAGGATACGGGCCCCGGTATTGCCAAGGAGCATCTTGCACATATATTTGAACCTTTTAACCGAGGGGCTAATGCTGATGATAAAGGGTCTGGTGGAACCGGGCTTGGATTGGGCATCACCCGCCGCCTGGTGGAGCTGCATGGCGGTCAAATGTGGGTAGAATCCAGACTGGGGAAGGGTTCAACCTTTTATTTTACACTGCCTTTGGCGCAGACGGGTACGTTAGCCTATGAGGACCGGAAAGATGATTCCACTGCGGTTATATTGCAGTCTGGCGCAACGCTGAGTCAGGATGTGAATCCGGTTGAAGAGGAGGCGGTGGAGCCTGTTAAGCCTGCTTCTTACAGAGTGCTGGCTGTAGACGATGATAAGGTTAATCTCCGGGTGCTGGAGGAGCTGCTATATACGATAGGTTGTACCGTGGTGACTGTGGACCAGGCCGACGGGGCGCTTCACATGCTGAATAGCCGGTCCCGGTTTGATCTGGTTATTACGGATTGGATGATGCCGAAAATGTCCGGTATTGAGCTGTGCCGCCGGATACGGGAACGATATTCTCTGTCCGAGTTACCGGTATTGCTACTCACGGCACGCGATCTGCCTGGCGATATCCGCGCAGGCTTTATGGCTGGCGCCAATGATTTTTTGCGCAAGCCAGTTGATGCTGAGGAATTAAAGGCGCGTGTGCGCACGCTGTTGAACATGCGCGATTCAGCGGAGGAAGCGGTGCGCTCGGAAATGGCCTTTTTACAGGCACAAATCAAGCCGCATTTTCTGTACAATGCGCTGAATGTCATTGTCTCGACCGTGGCTGTTGACCCGGACAAGGCAGCGGAGCTGCTCATGGAGCTGAGCCAGTATTTACGTGGCAGCTTTGATTTTCAAAATAGGGAAAGTACAGTTCCGCTTATCAAGGAACTGGAATTGGTGGAATCGTATGTGGCGCTGGAAAAAGCCCGTTTTGAAGAACGTTTGCAGGTAACTATTGAAGTGGGAAGGAATACCCGCTCGCTTATCCCGCCATTAAGCATTCAGCCTATCGTAGAAAATGCAATACGCCACGGTGTAATGCAACGGGCAACAGGTGGAGTCGTGCAGGTTGCTGTTAAGCAGGATGGAGCCTACTTTGTGGTTAGCGTGTCTGATGACGGTGTAGGCATGCCGCCGGAGCGGCTGGAACAACTGCTGTCGGAGGGACATGTATCCTCCAGTGTAGGGCTTAGAAATATCCATCGGCGTCTTATCCATATGTATGGAGAAGGGCTGCGAATTGAAAGTAATCCCATGCGGGGGACCACGGTAAGCTTTCGTGTACCGGAAACGACCTTGCCTCGGCATGACGATGAATAAAAAAAGTATAGTACATGTATCGGAAAAGCTAATATCACATCCGTATTGAAACGATATATAAAATATAAGAAATTACAATCGTATGGACGATGGCAGCAGGAAGGGAGTACGGACACATAGATGAAGGCGATTTTGATTGATGATGAGCGGTCGGCATTGACCTACCTGGAACGGTTGCTGGAGGCGGACGGACGGTTAACGGTAATGGGCAAATATACGTCTGCACAAGCGGGACTGGATCATCTGGCGGCAGAACGTGTAGATATTGTTTTTATAGATATCGGAATGCCGGAGATGAACGGCCTGGAGGCTGCCGAGTGGATTCAACAGTTGGACTCTCATATTCATATCGTTTTTGTGACCGCATACTCGGAGTATGCTATTGAAGCATTTGAGCTGCAAGCACTGGATTATTTGTTAAAGCCTGTTCATGCCCGGCGGCTATCCAAAACGATCGACCGGATTGCTGCTTTGCTGGCAGATTCCCGTTTTTCCACTTCGGGGGTCATAGTAAAGCAGACACCGAAGGTACGGTGTTTTCAGAAGCTTGAAATTTTGGAGGATGGTCAGGAAGCCGTAGGAGCAAAGCCATTCAAATGGCGCACATTAAAGTCCCAGGAACTGTTTTCCTTTTTATTGCACCATGAAGGAGACTGGGTTAGCAAGGAGCAGCTGCTGGATGCGCTGTGGCCTGAATATCATTTGGACAAGGCGGTTGTTCACCTGCACACATCCATTTACCAAATCCGCAAGGCGTTGAAAGAACGGATGCAGGATACGAAGCTGGAATACAACCTGGATCGCTACCGCTTGAACCGCAATGGGTGGGCTACGGATGTAGAGCTATTCGAGCGGGGAATATCCGAGTGGGCCGCATCTGGTAGCGGGGGTACGCCGCGTATGGATAGCCTGCTGGAGCTGTACCGTGGCAACTATCTGGAGGAGCACGATTACCCATGGGCATACGCGAAAAGGGAAAAGCTGCGCAATATGTATCTGGCATGTGCTTCTGAGCTGGCAAGAGAGGAGCTACGCTCAGGCGGCACCCGGAAATCTGTCCAGCGCTTGATCAGTCTCCAGCAACGAGAGCCGTACTCAGACGATATCTGCGGACTGCTGCTGACAGCCTATGCCCAGTTGGGCGATTATACTGCTGCACAAAAGCACTATGAAAGCTTCGTCAGCCTATTGGAAGATGAGCTGGGCATTGAACCTCAACAGGTGACGCACCAGCTATATATACAGTTGAAAACACAAACGCAACCTGCGTAGACCGCTGTACTGGCTCAGGTAGAGCAGAAAAAACCGCTTCAAAGGGGTCACCTAGAAGCGGTTTTTTGCATGGATGGAAATACTCGCTTTTTGCGTTTGAATTAGCCTTTTTTCTCTATAATCTGCTATTCGCTGATGCAAGTCTCCTACCCTGGCATATTCATATATAAATTTACGTTTATTGAAGGAGGTCATTGGATTGGGAAGAACGAGACGAACTGGCTTTAAGAATAAAAGAATCTCGGTGGACGTCAGACAATCATCTTCAGCTCAAACAGGACAAGGCGGCAACCCTATTTCTATCAATGCTTCGGATGTTGGGGTCGTCAGAACGGATATTAAAAACAAGTAATCTTTCCTATGTAAAAGCCTCATCGTCGGCGCAAAAAAAACACCGGGATAGACAGGTTTCCTAACCTGTTCCCGGCGGTTTCACTTAAATTGTCGTGTTTGTTTAGTCTCTCACCAGTATGAACCTACATAGGCATTATGTCTTTCTTCAGTACGGCATAGCCATAGGGTAGAAGCTTGGCTTTTAAGCCTTCTGCACCTGTGGACCACTGGCTTTCGCCGAAGGCTAATTGCCATTCCTGCTCGGGAATGTCCAGTTCAAATACGTGGTCCTCATCGGAACGATTGAGTAGCACAAGCAGCACTTCTTCCTCGCTTCGGCGCGCGTAAGCGAGGGATGTGCTTTCCGGCTGTGCCTCCAGAAAAGCAAGGCTTCCCTTATCGCGGAGGGCCGGATGCGCCTTGCGAAGCGCAATCAGCTCGCGATAAAAGTCGAATAGCTCATGATCCTGCTTGTCGGTGTCCCACTCCATGCATTTGCGGCAGCCGGGATCGGCATCTCCATCCAGGCCGATCTCATCACCGTAATAAATGCAGGGCGCGCCCATATACGTGAACTGGAACATGGCGGCTAGCCGCATCAGCCGCTTGTCACCTCCGCACAGCGTCAGCAGGCGTGGCGTGTCATGGCTATCCAACAGGTTGAAGGCCACCTCGGATGCCTGCTGCGGATAGCGGGCCAGCTGCTGTCCGATGGCAAAGGCGAAGCTTTGGGCATCGGTCACTTTTTTGACGAAAAAATCATTCACCGCATAGGTGAACGGATAATTCATTGTCGCATCGAACTGGTCACCCTGGAGCCATTCAGACGATTCATTCCACATTTCGCCCAAAATGTACGCATCCGGCTTGGCCTGCTTGACTGTCGTACGGAATTCTCGCCAGAAGGCGTGATCCACCTCATCAGCTACATCCAGCCGCCAGCCGTCAATGCCGATCTCCTCAATCCAATGTTTGGCCACGCCCAACAGGTACTTTTTCACCTCAGGATGCTCCGTATTCAGCTTCGGCATCATCGGCTCCAGCCCGAATGTATCGTAGGTTGGTGTGCCGTCGACTACTTCCAACGGGAAGCTATGTATATGGAACCAGTCCTTGTAGGGTGAGGCTTCGCCCTTTTCCAGCACATCAACGAATGGCTTAAAGGTACGTCCTGAATGGTTGAAAACTGCATCAAGCAGTACCCGGATCCCCCGGTCATGGCAGGCATTCACCAGTTTTTTTAATATTTCCTTGTCCCCGAAATGCGGATCAACCTCCATATAATCCTCGGTATCATATTTATGATTCGTTGTTGCCTTGAAGACAGGAGTCATATACAGAGCGCTAATTCCCAGCTTGCTCAGGTGATCCAGATGATCCAGAATGCCCTGTAGATCGCCACCGAAAAAATTGTCTCTTCGCGGCTTGCCGCCCCATGCTTCTGCACCCTGCGGGCTAATGGAGGGGTCACCGTTCGCAAAGCGTTCAGGGAAAATTTGGTAAAACACGGCCTCCTTCACCCATGCAGGAGGCTTCAGAATATCAATCGGATTCAAAAACGGGTATTGGAACAGATTATCTGCATTTTGGGGTTCCTCGGTAGTAAAGTCGTTCTCATTCATCCAAAGGCGTTCCTCTCCATCTTCCAGTAAAAACCCATATTTCAGCCGGCGATGAGTAGGCTTTACAGTGCATTCATAGTAATCAAACCTGCCGTCGGTGGCAAATTTGGACATCGGAACAAGCTGCCGGGTACGTCCCCAGTCGTACTTATCTACAGTCAGAGCGTGCACGGCGGTCAGGTCATTTTTCTTGGTGCGAAGCCGTAAAAATATCGTTTCATGATCATAGCCAAAAGCCCAATTGCGCTTCGGGTGATGGCATATCGCTTCCAGTAGCATGGAATAGCCTCCTTTTTTACGAGCAATAAAATTTGAAATCGTATAGCGTATGTCGTATAAGGTAGTTATTAACCTTTTTAAGCGGGTTATGTACCATAAATGCTATAATGCCCATTACATAAAAGAAAAACGATAAGCAGGTGCCTACGATGAAAACAAATGTGTTATACATTGAAGATGATCAGGATATCGGTGCATGGATGCATCAATATTTGGAAGAACGGAACTACGCTGTAAGGTGGCTTCGCAGTGGGGATGGGGCTGTGGAGGCAGCCCGTACGTGCCAGCTCGTTATTATGGATGTGATGCTGCCTGGTCTGGATGGATTCACCATTGGCAAGCGGCTCAAGAAGGAGCGCCCGGAGCTTCCGATTCTTATGTTGTCAGCCCGCACCTCCATTGATGATAAGCTGCAAGGGCTGGATTTTGCCGACGATTATGTGACCAAGCCCTTTCATCCCGATGAACTTATTGCACGGATGGAGGTTTTGTTGCGTCGAACAGGTGCCGCATCCGAAGAATCCATACAACTGGCACATCTCACGGTGTATCCTCCTGATAACCGTATTGTGAATTGTGATACCGGAGAAGAAATTACGTTAACAGGCAAGCAATATCATATTTTTGCTTATTTGCTGCGGCATTTGGGCCAAATTATGACCAAGGAGCAAATGTATGAGGCTGTGTGGGGCGATCCGTATATCGACGGAGATAAAACGCTGATGGTTCATATCCGGCACCTGCGCGAGAAGCTGGAGATTGACCCTGCGAATCCCCGAATCATAGAAACGATCCGTGGTGTAGGCTATCGGGTGAAGGCGTAATGAGCAGGCCACGTAATAGTTGGGGAAGGCTACGTCGTAGCTCGGGGCTTGGTCAGGGAGAACGTTTTGGGAGTTCTCTGTTATTTCGCTATCTGCTCATTATTGTGGTAGCCATGTTGTTATTGCCCATTGTGCTGCCTGCTACGGTGCTTATTTATAGTATGTTGTCTAACTGGGAGACGAACTCCACGCCTAAAAACCCACACTATCCCTCAACTACCAGTACCGAAAGTAGTTGGCATCGTGAAGCTATAGCCTTGAAGGGGAACACACCCGAGCAAATCTCAGCCCATCTGCGCAAAATACAGCGGGATATGTTTCCCGATTCACAAATATTTTGGGTGGATGCCACCGGGAAAACAAGACTGGAGCTACCCACACAACCGGATATCCCGAATCAATGGAGTGCGGGGCAGGCTATTGCCTTTATGAAGCAAGCAAGCTACGAGGGACCGTTCACGGTAGTGGCCTTTATTGGCGGCGGCAAAGAAGATGTGAATCAGGGCTATATGGTATTAATAGTACCTCGTTCCTTCTTTGAGCGGCAATATACAGATAGCAGCATATCAATGTACTACATCATATTTATTGTATTGATCCTTGCAGGTTTTATATTCGTGTCTCTCCTGTTCTTTGTAGGCATTCGGCGCAGACTGGTGCGGCTTCAGGCGGCCATGTCGCAACGAGGTGAGGATGGATTGCCTATCCTTGTCACCACTGGACGCCCGGATGAAATCGGCAAGCTGGAGGAGGCGTTCAATCAGATGGTTGAGCAATTGGCAGATAGCCGGGGACGAGAGCGACAGGAGGAAGAACTGCGAAAAAGGCTGGTTGCGGATCTGTCACACGATATTCGGACACCGCTTACGGTTGTACGCAACCATCTGTACACATTGGATACGGAGAATTTGAGTGTCAAGGGAAGACAGTCCATTATGTTAATGGAAAATAAGCTGAAAGACCTCGGAAGTCTGATCGACAACCTGCTCACCTACAATCTGCTGTCGAGTGGTAAATACACATTGAGAAACGAACCGCGCGATATCCTGCGGCTGGTGCGAGAGTGTGCAGCCAACTGGTACCCGATGTGGGAAAAGGAAGGCTTTGAGGTGGATATTGATCTGCCCGAGCATAGTATAGTGTGGACGGTCGATGAGCAAGGCTTCCGCCGTTTACTGGATAATGTTTTTCAAAATGTAGTTCGCCACGCCGCTTCAGGCCGCTATATTGGTATTCATATACAGGAGCATCACGGGAAAGCCGCGCTAGTTATTGCAGATAAAGGGCCGGGAATGGAGCGCCAGTCTAGTGAAAAAGGAGCCGGGATTGGCTTGGCGATTACAGAACTGCTGGCTCGTGAAATGAATCTGGAGAGGGATATTGTCAGTTCCTCTGCCGGAACACAAATCCGTTTTTTAAACAAAACTTAAACAAGGGGTTCCCTCAGCTTTAAACTCGGTACGTTACGATAGGTGTCGAGGTGAGGAACTTGAACGAATATATTATTGAAACGAACGGTCTCAGCAAAATATACAAAGGCCGTGCTGCGGTTAACCAACTGGACCTGAAAATAGGGCGTGGAGATATTTACGGTTTTCTCGGCCCGAATGGGGCGGGAAAAACGACAACGATCCGAATGCTGCTTGGACTCATTCGCCCAACCCGGGGAACGATCCGCATATTCGGACAGGATATTCGGAGGCATAAGCTCGATATTTTGCGTAAAGTCGGCTCGTTGGTAGAGTATCCTTCGTATTACGGTCATTTGAACGCAATCGAAAATCTGGAGGCCATTCGCCGCATTCTGAATGTGCCCAAAGAGAATATTGCGAACGTATTGGAGGTCGTTCGACTGACCAAGCATGCCAAACGCCCGGTCAAAGGCTACTCGCTAGGCATGAAGCAGAGACTTGGTATTGCAGCGGCGCTGCTCGGGAATCCCGAAGTGCTCATTCTGGACGAGCCAACGAATGGTTTGGACCCGGAGGGTATTCAGGAAATGCGCGAATTGATTCAGGCGATGCCCAAGGAACGGGGGATCACCGTACTGGTATCCAGCCATCTGCTGAGCGAGGTGGAACAGATGGCAAATACCGTCGGTATTATCCGTGAGGGCGAGCTGGTCTTTCAAAATACGATTCACAATCTCCGCCAGGAATCCGCAGGGGGCATTCGTATCGTAGTATCGGAGCCGGAAGCTGCTCAACTGATTGCACGTGAACAGGGCTACCATTCGGTGAAAGACGGGGCGGCACTGGATTTTGAAAACATGAATGATGCGGCTGTTGCATTGCTGGTCAAAAGATTGGTCGAAAATACGCATGCCGTGTATCGTGTGGAGGAGCGCCGCAAATCGCTGGAGGATATGTTCATGCAAGTGGTGGGCAAAAGAGGGGGCTCCCTATGATGCTGCGGGCGTTGAAGGCGGATCTGCTCAAAGCACGCCGAAAGGGAATCTGGTTCCTGGTATTCCTCGGTCCCATTGGACTGGTGGCGATGCAGGGACTGAACTTCGGACTCCGCTATGACTATCTGATTCCGCGATATAGAGGCCGTTTGTGGGAAGCCTTGATGGATAACATTGCTCTGTTCGTACCTCTTGCGCTGGTGTTAGGAGCTACTATGATCGCTTCCATGCTGGCGAATGTGGAGCATTCGTCTAACTCCTGGAAGCAGCTGCTGGCCCTGCCTATTTCCAAGTTCAGCGTCTATATGGCCAAGCTCACGCTGGCCATCGGAATGCTATGCGTGTCCTGTCTGCTCCTGACGGTGGGAACGTGGGGGCTGGGAATGCTTCTTGGTTTCGGGGAAGAGTCTGCGCCGATGGGCGAATTGCTGCGGCTCGGATTTTGGCCTTTGGGCGGCACGCTGCCTGTGCTCGTGCTGCTGTTGTGGCTAACGGTCACGTTCCAAAATCAGGCGCTGCCTGTAACACTGGGCATTACGCTCGGTATCGGCAGCCTGTTTGCTTCACAGCTGTCTGAATGGTTTCCGCTGGCTTGGCCGCAATTCGCATGGGCTGCGCCTCAAGCGTGGATATTTGCGTCCATCGGCTGCGGAACGGGTGTGCTTCTCAGCCTGCTGACAGCGGCCCATTTTTGCCGAAAGGATGTGGCGTAATGTTCGGAGGATATGTACGGCTGCTTTCTGTCGAACGTATGAAAATGGCTAAATCGCCCGTCTGGCTGCTCGCACTCGTCAGTCCGGCGCTTGCCGTGCTGGTTGGTCTGCTGGCGAACCCGGGAGGAAACTGGCTGTTGCTGTTGTCAGCCATGCTCACAATGCATGCGCTCCTGTTCATGCCGATGCTGACCGCCGTGTTTGGCTCCCTGGTCTGCCGATTCGAGCATGGGGGCGGCGGTTGGAAGCAACTGCTGTCGTTACCATTGTCCCGCACCAGCCTGTACGCGGCCAAGCTGACGATCATTATGGCCTTGGTCGGATTGACCCAGCTATTGTTCGGCGGAGCACTGCTGGGTGTTGGAGCTGTGCAGGATATGAATGGACCGATCCCTTGGGCCGTGATCGCCCAAAGCCTGCTCGCAGGCTGGGTTGCCTGCCTGCCGCTGGCTGCGCTGCAGCTCATGGTGTCCTTCCTGTGGTCCAGCTTTGCTGCACCGCTTGCTTTGAATTTCGTCTTTACCGTGCCGAATATTCTCATCGCCAAATCCCAGACCTACGCTCCGTATTATCCGTGGGTACAGCCCTTACTGGCGATGATGCCGAGCGGAAGAGACAACTTCGGGGCGTTCATGGTACCAGCTGATACACTAATGACGGTTATACTGGGTAGCTTTGTCGTGTTTTTGTTTGCGGGCCTGACGGTGTTTCGTTATAAAGAGATATAGAGTGAGATATAGGAGGTAAGCTTGCTGGTACATGAAGCTTGCCTCGATCTGTTTTCTGTTTTATTATTTTCATTCATTCCGGGTCACGTCTCAGAATGGGTATATAGGGCTGATTCAACGTCTAGCTCGTGAAGTTATTCTAAATGAAGCATAGGTAATCAGGGCATAGATAATACCATACATCGCCCATGCGTCCAAATTGGATTTAAAGGTGTCTATATTTGTCGTGATAAACAGGAGAGGAAGTACAATAGCGATGCCTACACCCAGCAGAATCCTAAAATGAAGAAATGAACAAATAATCCCTATTATAATGGCGATTAGGGGGCAAATGAGCAGAGTGGGGACAAGAGGGTTCAGTTGATGAAAAAACCAATAAATCATATTAACACCTCGTTTGAAGGGAGTATAGTAATTTGGTAGCTAGCTAATTTGTGCCGAAGAAACGAATCATTTCTTTATTGGAATGATAGGTTAAGGGAATGACAGCCTCTTCAGCGCCTGTCTCTAAACTGTAGCGACGTATTTCTCTGACTCTGTCCTTAGGACTTTTTTTAACAAAGTCATAGAGTATATCAATAGAATTCCCCGAAATTCTTGTACTCGATATATATCCTCTGTCAGTCTCCTTTTTCTGAATAAACTCTTTGTTTTGTTTTAATTGGATTTTTTTTACGTTCTTTAAGGAAGAATCATAAGCCATTATTTCACCATTATTTGATATAACATACAAATTTCCATTGTGTAATGCAGTATCATACAGGGAAAATGATTCGTTAGAAATAGAAATTTCTTTATCTAAGGAGCCATCAGAGGGATTTAAAATTTGAATGATCGGCCGATCCTGAATGCCCGGACGATTTCCATCCAACATGATGATTAGACGATTATGAAACCATAGAAGGGATGATCCGTTATTTTGCCCGACCGGATAATATGCCCGTTCCTGAGACTTGTGATTTTGAATAGAATAATTATGAAGCAAACGATTTGTGTTTAGATCTATCACATAAATACCAACGTTTTCTCCATTCCCGTCTATGTATAATACATAAGCTTTATTTTCTTTTTCTACAACGGATTGGAAATATCCTGGCAACATGACGTGATGAAGTGCAGATTCACCCATCTTTGAATATACCAACTCATTAGAATATACCTTGGGGGAGTATTGTGGATTGGTACCCACATTCATAGTGAAAAATAAATAGTCTCCGCTGCTTTTGATGAAAGAAGTACCGATTGCTCTGTCCTTGTTGTACTTTGCGGGACCAAAAAAGGAATAAATATTTCCGTAATTATCCATAACATAATGCCTATTTTGTCGCTCAGAGGCGATATAGTAGTTACCATCAAATTTAGTGAAATAATAGAAGGCACGGCCATCTTTTAGTTTCTGCTTGCCTATAATATCTCCAGTCGAGCTGTAGCTTACAAGATCAGCGCCTTCCTTCATGGCATCAGAGTAGATGACTACAAAGCCTTTTTCAGCTGTATTCAGCTTTATTTTTTCTGAGAGGGTATTTATGGAATGATTCAAATCTTTGGATGGTCTACTTTTTGAATTATTACTGATGATACAAAGGGTTAAAAGAAGGCCAATTAAGCAGGCCATAACAATTACTATCCAAACTATCTGTTTCTTTGTTAACAAAGCCTTTCCCCCTCATGAAAAAAAATTTGATGTGAACATACAAAATGATTCCAGTTAGTAGAAAACCACTTCAACTAACTGGAATTTTAAGATGTTAGTTAACGAATATGATTAATTACTATAATATATACTCGTATTACCTGATTTTGCAATTTCCATTGGAGTTACAATAGGATCGATAGTGATATAATCAACATCAATTCCTTGAGTTTTCCATGCTTTCCATACCAGTTGCGAACAATAAAATTTATCTTCAGACCATGGATTAACAAAATTCCAATTATAAGGTTTACCGATTTTCGTGTAGGCATAGCCGGCAGCTCCTGTATAATTACTGCTACTAGCGCCTTTAACATGCATGGCATAAATATTCGTACGACTACCCCAATCGTTTGTATGATACTGTACTCCATCTGCAGGGAATGACTCTATAGTGTAGCCGTTGGTATTAGAAACGATCCCTGCATGTCCAGGGTAACCAAAATCAATTCCCCAAGAACTTGCGTTGAAGGCTACTAAAATATCTCCAAAGGTGCCCAAACTAGAAGCGTTCGGCGAAATAGCAGCATTCCGCTCATCTGATTTGTCACTATTCAATGCGATGGTTTGTTGGTCTTTGAGGGCTTTTTCTTTTAGTTTTCCACTATTGATATATTCAATTTCTTCCGCATTATGTTTTTTAAGCATTTCAATATCCTGATCAGACATTCCTGCGCTCTTCATTTCCTGATAAACATCGGTTGAGATTGATGAATTCACTTCTTCAGCACTAGCTTGAATAGTAGGAAGAGCCAAAATACTGATTGCAAAACTTAAAGATATCAACGTTTTAAACAATTTGTTCATATTACCTCAGCCTCCATAATTTTTTTAATTTAGTACTCTATATTACGTCGTGAACAAAGTTCTTAGTTTTTCGTTTGAATCAAAAGTTGAATTCACCTCCTACATGTAAAAATAGCCATCCAGCCCTTTGATATTTTTATAAAAAAGGCGAAGATCCAATCAAGCTCATGTAATGTTATAAAAAGAAACAAAGGAAGGAGTGACAGAGAGAATAAAATCTTAGGTAAACGCATTTGCTCTTGAGGATTTGGAATTCAACCTTGTTTACCTAAGCTAGTGTCATAATACACATAATTGATATGTAATTCTTAAAAATGGTCCAAATGGATGTAAATTCAACACGAACGACATATTCGTGTTAGGTTTGTTCTATTACAGGAAATAGGAGATTGATGGACCATTAAAATCTTGATGTGGATTTTTGGGGAGGGATTTGGTTTTGTTGAAGGTCGCTATTTGTGATGATGAAGTGGAGCAGCAACATCGTGTGAAAAATCTATTCTTGCATATGGCTATGAATTTAGAACAGGAATTTAAAATTTCTTGCTTTTCCTCTGGTGAGGAGTTATTGGAATATTATCAAAAAAGTGAAAGAGATCCTTATCATATTCTGATTCTCGACATTGAGCTGAGAGGTATTAACGGAATTGAGGTAGCAAAAATGATACGTAATATTCCAGATTATGATGTTCAAATCATTTTTCTAACAAACTATCCCGAGTATGTGATGGACAGTTTTGATGTTCAGGCGTTTCAATATTTGCTCAAATCAGTTTCCTACGATGTTTTCGAACAAAAAATTATCAAATTATCTCAATATATTTTCTCTTTGAAAAAGCGTTTTCTGGTCATAAAAGTAGATTTGGAAGAGATCGTATTGAAATATGGAGATATTATATCTCTAGAAGTATACGATGGATTTAAAAGTCGTAGGAAATTGGAGATTACAACGGTATACGATCATTACCTTACAAACGGGATTTTATCAAATTATGTAGTGAAATTGGGGGATTATCGATTTTTACAGATTCACCGCTCTATTGTTGTCAACATGGAACATATTAACAAATTTACATGCCATTCTGTTTTGATGTCGAATGGCGCAGAATTCCCTATAGGACGTTCCAAATTAAAGGCTGTCAAGGCCACGTATACCAAATATATGATTTCCGAATTTAAACGAAGGAGTTAATGCTAATAAGTACATATCTCAAATGCTGAGACTTCCAAATATTTGTCTATACAATTCAACATGAAAACTATGAAAAAATGTAAGGGGGATTCAGAACGATCGCGGAATATGTGAACAGCCTACTGGTATTATCAATTGCTTTTATATTGATACTCGTATTTATTCAATTCAGAAAATTGATTAGACGCGGAGAGAAATATAAAATTTACAAAGAATACTATTTAATTATAGTGCTTATTATACTAATCAGCCTACTTATTATGAACACATTAATTTTTTATTCCAATACAAATAATTATTGTATATTCTCTGTTATTGGTTTGTTGATCATTAATTTGTTGGTTAGCTATCTATTTTACAACATAATTGAAAAGTTTAGATTGATCGAAGTGAATGTACAATTGTTAAGGCAAATGGAATACCAGGATACAACTTATGAAAAGACCACCAATTCATTTAAGAACATCAAGCGGATTATACACGATACAAATAATCATCTCCTGTTTATAGTTAGATGTATCGAGGAGGGAGAATTGCATGAGGCCTTAGAATATATCCATCTGACTTTGGACAGGATAGACAATTCGTATCAGAGAGTAAACACTGGAAATCTGGTCATTGATGCCCTAGTAAGTAATACGTTGAATATTGCACAGGTTAGCGGAATACAGGTGAAATATAAAGTTAATCTTCAAGATGTCAATTTGAAAATCGAGAGATATGATCTTTGTGTCGTGTTGGGAAATATACTGGACAATGCAGTTGAAGCAGCAAAAATATCAGGTCAGACAGGTAATAAGTGTATAGAGATTATTATTTTTTCAAATAAGTACACACTATTTATCAATGTTACTAATACGATGAAGGATTTCACATGTAGCTTGTATACGAAAAAACAACAGCCTGATCTTCACGGAAATGGGTTAACTAACATTCGAAAGATTACAGAGAGATACGATGGGAATGTGAGCATTGAGGCTATTAATCACAGGTTTAATATTATGGTCACTCTGCAATTTTAAAAAGGAAACACCGTTATTTGAGAGGGTGGAATTTATCAAATGGTTACACCGGATTGAAGAGCATTCAGTCCGGTGTAATGCACGTTTTTACACACGCCCTGGCAGGGCGCGAATATTATCGCTGATGAAACGGCAGGAGGCGTCGAACTTGGCTTGCTCTTCCGGGCTTAGCTCCAGCTCGATGATCTCCTGAATTCCTCTGCTGCCGATGATTGCCGGAACGCCTGTGCAGACATCGCTGTGCCCGTACTCACCGTCCAATACGGCAGACACCGCTATAATTTTACTGTCATCATTTAAAATGGAACGGGTAATATAGGCGAGCGCATTGGCTATGCCAAAATAAGTAGCGCCTTTGCGGGTGTAGATTTCCCAACCTGCATCCTTCGTTTTCCGGGCAATGTCGTCCAGATCCACGTGGCTGAATCGCTCTTTGTGCTGACGCAGAATGTGCAAGAGTGGCTTCCCGCCAATGGTGACGTGTGACCAGGCGACGAATTGGGAATCGCCATGCTCGCCAAGGGCGTATCCCTGCACGCTGCGTGGATCTATGGAAAACACTTCAGAAAGTAGCGTCTTGAGACGGGATGAGTCAATAGAGGTCCCTGTGCCGATCACCTTGTTGCGCGGTAGGCCGGAAATGCTCTGCACCAGATAGGTCACAATGTCGACAGGATTAGCTGCAATGACGAAAATACCGTCGAAGCCATCCTCCATAATAGATGTTACAATCTCCCGAGTGATGATCACTGCGTTGTCCAATACAGACAAGCGATCTTGACCGGGCTTCGGATTGGCCCCGGCTGTTATAATCACAACATCCATATCCGTGCAATCCGCATAGGTTCCCGCATGTACCTTTGTACGTGTGGACGTAAAATCCATACAATGGGATAGATCGAGCGCATGCGCCAAGGCCCGGTCATATGTGCGGTCAATCATCATGATTTCGTCACAAATAGACTGGTTAACCATTGAGTAGGCACAGCTCGAACCGACCATTCCCGCGCCGACAATCGCTACTTTCCTTGCCTTCCCCTTCATGTATGTTTCCTCCTCGTTCCAGTGAACGTTAATATGCTACAAATTATGCCTGAAATCCATTTTACGTTACATAACATAACATATTGCTGATTTTTTGAAAATATCCATTGTTTTGCCTTCATGCTGCAAAATGAAAAAACAACTGTAAATAGAGCTGCTTTTTTATGATGAGCGTAGCATAAGCGTGAATTAAAGGACGTTTTCGCTGGAATACAGGCTAAGCCGGTTCAATCCATTTTAAAGCAATATTTATATAAATTAAAAAATACATTGTTTTAATGGGAGGAATAATGCCATGAAAACACTGAAAGTATGACATTTACGTGACGTTTTGAAAACGCTCTAAAATTGCATAGAATCAAAGCGGCGCCGCCGTGTCGTTTTTTGCATTTTTTAAAAGTCGTTGGTGATGACAAAGGTTCCTAGCAGTCCGCAATATTAGAACTTTTTTGCCAAAGGGTTTCCATTTGATTCCGCGAATTGTACATATACAAGCTTATTTCTTTCCATACCATCCGGGGAGGTAATGATCAATGGAAGAAAGCAAATCGACGATGGAAGCGGCCAGACAGTTGGAAATCGGGGCAAGTACCCTTCGTAAATATGCGGCAGCGCTGGAGGAGCAGGGTTATGTGTTTCAGCGTTCCGCGAATCAGTCGAGAATGTTCAGTCCAGAAGATGTAGAGTGCTTAAGGGTGATGCGAAAAGCGCTGCGTAAAGATCATATGACGATGGACCAGGCAGTACAGGCGGTACTTGAAAGGGTGACCGCACCATTCCCAATCGTGGAAGAAGAATTCCGTTTGCCGCCTGTCTCGGATGCGGAATCATTGACTGCAACCTGGGAGGAGATATTGGCGGCGGCTGAGGATAGAGATTCGTATATGGTAGAGGCGCAAGCCAATGCTACCCTGGAGTCGGCAGGCTTACAGGAGGAAATCAATGTGCAGGAGCTGTCAGAGGAACTGGTGCAGCGACAAGCGCAGGAGCCTTTTCAGACGTTGGCGCAAACTATTGAGCATAGATTGGAACAAGCCCCTGTATCAGTACAAACGCTGGAGCCCATGGAACCACAAGAATTAACGCAGATGCAGGATATGGTACAAAGTGCTTTGCTGGAGATGCGAAGTCGCTTGGAAGAGCTGGAAGCGGAGCATAGCCGTTTGGTGGAAAAAAATATTAGCCTTTCTAACCAGCTGGAGGATCAAAAACGCTGGATGAAAGAACGGGCCGACGAGGAACGGGATCGACTGCTAATCACCAATTTGCGCACCTATCAGGGCAGACAGCGCAAATCACGCAGTTCACTGCTATCCTGGCTGGGGTTGGCGCCGCGCAGACGTAGAGAGGCATAGCTTTCATTTTCCTGTTTTTCTGATAAGACCATCAGACCTTCTCGGCCCTGATGGTCTTTTTTGTAATGATATAATAGTAGTAAAGTAAAAACAAAGAGCCAGAGGACAGGTTGCATGGAGAGCTTTGCCGCGGCATGTACAGGAAAGGACAGGATCATGTTGGCTTGGTTGCGAAACGCTTATCAATCATGGATCGACTACCCAAAACAGCCTGGTGATATACTCAACGGACGGTATCATATTCATTCACTGCTGGGTATGGGCAGCTATGGTCTGACCTATCTCTGTCAGGACGGACAGAGTGGGCAGGAGGTAGCCGTCAAGCTGCCCAGACCGAGCAAGCGGGCGCAGGCAGTTCAGCTGCTGCAGCGTGAGGCCGATATCATGCAGCAGATGGACCATCCCTATATCCCGAAGCTGCTCGAAAGGGTAGAGCATCCGAACGGAGTGTACCTGGTCATGGAATATATCTCGGGCAGGACGCTAGAGGAAGCATTGCTGCAGCTTGAGGTTAATCCGTAATACCGGTCCATAAAGATAGCCGGGCATTCGCCGTAAAAATGGGGGGATGCCCACTTACGCATTTGACCAGGTCTACATACAATGATCCTGTAAATGAGCGAAAGGAGTGTTGTAAATGAGTCATATGTGTGGAGTAGGCGGTATGCATTACGGCGTAGGAGCCTGGACCTCTGTAGGAGCAATTCTGGTTCTGTTCATTTTGCTGGTGATTATATCCAAAACCCTGTTTCTGTAATTTCGGCCGTAGCCGATTTCCTTTAAAATGCACAGATGTTGTCCTGCATAACGAAGGACGTATAACAATAAAGCGAAGGCCCGTGTTGAGAAGGGTCTTCGCTTTTTGTTACTTGGCTAGGAGCTGGAGTAGTGACGGCGCTTGTCCTTGTAATATCGGTGACCGTTATGGCTGTTTCTGTAACCGTCTGATGAAGAATGGCGTCTCTGGTCGTAATAACGATCTGAGCTGCTGTATCGCCGCTTATGAGAATGAGAGGTGGAATGTAACAGGCGGTGCAGTATTTTTCTGAGCATCGTCTAATCCTCCTTCTGATCCTGTCCAGCTGATTTTTTATATCATTAACTGACATAGACAGGTTCGTATGAAACGGTAATACGCCACAATGCTGTAACAAGTTCCATTAATTTAAGTCTTATAGGGACTTGGCCTGAAACTCCGCAATATCCTTGAACTCTTCTTCAAACTTACGCGAGATGCGGATATAAATCGGCAGTAAATCACGGTAAATATCTACATGCTCTGCCACAGGTTGATGCTGGTGAGTGGTGCCGATCATATCGGAGACTGCATCCAGTGAATCAATCCGTCCCAGTGCATATAAGCCCAGAATAGCAGCGCCCAGACAGGAGCTTTCCAGACTTTCGGGGATAATGACCTCCTGGTCGAAAATATCCGCCATGAGCTGACGCCACAGCTCTGAGCGTGCAAATCCGCCAGTAGCATGAATGACCGACGGCCTGCCGATGACCTCTTCCATAGCGAGCATGACCGTGTACAGGTTGAACAATACGCCTTCCAGTGCGGCGCGAATCATATGCTCTTTTTTGTGGCGCAGGGACAGGCCGAAGAAAGAGCCGCGTGCATTCGGGTCCCACAGAGGTGCACGTTCACCGGATAAATACGGGAGGAAAAGCAGGCCGTCCGAGCCGGGACGTACCTGCTCCGCGATTTGGGTCAGCACGTGGTACGGATCGATCCCCAATCGTTTGGCAGTTTCCACCTCGGAGGCTGCAAATTCATCCCGAATCCAGCGGAACACAATCCCGCCATTGTTCACCGGGCCACCGATTACCCATAGCTTTTCGGTCAATGCGTAACAGAAGAAACGTCCCTTGGCATCGGTAAGCGGCTGATCAACTACGGTACGGATGGCCCCGCTGGTGCCGATTGTGACAGCCACAACCCCCGGTTTGATTGCATTAACACCGAGGTTGGACAAGACACCGTCACTGGCCCCGATAACAAAAGGAGTCGTTTCGAGTAGGCCCATGTCCTGGGCATAGCTCTTGTCCAGCCCTTGCAGCACATGAGTCGTCGGCACCAGCTCAGATAGCTGTTCTTTCGTTACACCTGCAATGCGCAGCGCTTCCTCGTCCCAATCCAGCTGTTGCAAATTCATGAGACCCGTAGCGGATGCAATCGAATGATCCACAACATATTGCTGGAATAACCGGGCGAATACATATTCTTTGATGGAGATGAATTTGTACGTTTGAGCTGCAATTTCCGGTAAATCCCGTGTAATCCACATCAGCTTCGTCAGCGGTGACATGGGATGAACGGGCGTCCCGGTGCGCAAGTAAATGTCGTGTCCGTTGTACTTATGCTTGAGCGCTTCAGCCCATTTGGCGCTGCGGTTATCTGCCCAAGTGATGGAGGCGGTCAACGGCTTGCCGTTCTTGTTCACCGCCAGTACGCTGTGCATGGCTGAGCTGAAGGAGACGAAGAGTACATGCCCGGCTGGCACTCCGCTTTGCTTCATGACCTCTTGCACCGTTGTAACGACGGCATTGAAAATATCCTCCGGGTCCTGTTCCGCTGCATCGGGCTCAGGCGTATGCAGTGGATAGCCTACATGATGCTGGGCGGCAATTTTGCCGTTTTCTTCAAAAAGCACTGCTTTGGTACTGGTCGTACCGATATCGACGCCGATCATGTATCGGGTGTCTGTCATAGTCAATCTCCCCTTCACTTAACCGTTATTAGCTATTAACGTTAAATTAACACACTCAGCAGCATAATCAAACCGAAAGCGACCAGGGAGAGGATGGTTTCCATAACGGTCCATGATTTTAGAGTCTGCGGAACGGTCATATTAAAAAATTCCTTGATCATCCAAAAGCCGGCATCATTCACATGAGACAGGATGAGCGATCCAGCCCCGGTAGCCAGGACGACCAGCTCGACATTCGCGCCGGGGGTGAGTGCCAGTACAGGTGCGACAATACCGGAGCCTGTCGTCATCGCGACCGTTGCGGACCCGGTGGCCACACGAATGAGCGCAGCGACCAGAAAAGCAAATACAATTACGTTCATATGCGCTCCTGTAGCGACTGCAGCTATGGCCTGACCCACGCCGCTGTCAATCAGCACGGTTTTAAATGCACCGCCGCTGCCGATAATCAGGATGATGGAGGCTGTAGGGGCCAGGCATTCGCTGGTAAAACGGGCTAAATCCTCTTTCTTCAAGCCGCGTGCATACCCAAGCGAGAAGAAAGAGAATACAGCCGCAATCAGCAGCGCCATCACTTCATCACCAATAAATTTGAAAAATACAGTAACCGCATGTGTATTGGCTGGGTCCACGATTTCAGCTACCGATCCGCTTAGCATGAGAATAACAGGCAACAAAATGGTAAACAGCGTAATCCAAAAAGGCGGCAACGACCGTGCGGTCGTATTTCTGAACTGCTCATCCAGCTTTTCGGAAGGTCTGACCATGATTCTTTTGCCAATCCATGCGCCGAAGACCGGGCCTGCAATAATGACGGACGGAATACCGACGATAAGTGCATATCCTATCGTGCGTCCGATATTGGCGTTGAAGGCTTCAATTGCGATCATCGGAGCCGGATGAGGGGGCAAAAGACCATGTACCGTCGATAGCCCTGCCAGCATTGGAATGCCGATCTTCAATAGAGACATATTCATTTTCCGGGCGACCGTGAATAGAATCGGAATTAATAAAATGATGCCGACCTCGAAAAATACCGGAATCCCCACAATAAACCCTACAATCATCATAGCCCAATGGACGCGTTTTTCACCAAAACGTTCCATCAGTGTAGTTGCGATGCGCTCGGCACCGCCGGATTCTGCCATCATTTTGCCAAGCATGGTGCCAAGTCCGATGACGATGGCAATGGAGCCGAGCGTGCTGCCCAGTCCCTTGGTGATAGAGGCAGTGACTTCATGTCCTGGCATCCCGTTAACCAGCCCGAGAAATACGGCGGAGAGCAGCAGTGAAACGAAGGGATTCCATTTGAATTTGGCAATCAGCAAAATCAAAAGAATGACAGTAACTAGCGCCCATATGAGCAGTGAAACGTTATGGCTCAAGCCGAATAGTGTGTTCATGAAGTAATGCCTCCTTATTCATCCATATTAAGATAGATGTATACTTGTCGACAACTTTCATTAGAAGAAGAACCGCGCTGGCAGGAAACGCAAAATGCGCGGTACATTGGATTCTTAATCACGCAAGTTGCAGACTAGGACCGTGCCTTGTGATAGGGAGACAGCACGCTGTCGTTAACCGCGTTGCGGGTGTCCCGATAATGATCCTCAATAAACTCGAATAATTCCTGCGTGTTTCCTTGATTTAAAGCGTTTGCAAAGGTGCGATGCTTGTGAATCGTAACTTGGGATTCTTCGATGTTGGACGCAAAGCGTTGTTCTGTGGCAGCCAGCATGACTGTCAGGATTAACTGTCTCATTCCATTCCAGGTATGAAGAATACGGGTATGGCCTGCCTCCAGAACCAAGGCTTCATGGAAATTAAAGTCCTGAAGAGAAAACTCGGCGACATCTCTGTGCTTGAGAGCGACTTCCATTTTGTCAATCATCCGGTTTAAAGCGGTCACCAATCCGGTATTGTCGCTATGTACATACCTTCGAACAACAAAATGCTCAATCAGCTTTCTTACGTCGAACAGCTCCTCCATATCAGCCGGGGTCATACCGATGACAATCGCTCCCATGCGCTCCAGACGGAGAAGCCCTTCACCCGCAAGTACCTTCAAGGCTTCGCGTACTGGAGAACGACTTGTGCCAAAATCGGCAGCAGTCTGGTTCTCAGACAGCACGGTCTCGGGGAGCTGTATGCCGCGTATAATCTGGAGCCGGAGTTCACAAGCAATCCTTTCCCCAAGTGACGCACCCTGTAACCAGGTTGTTGGATATTTCATAGGATACTCCTATCTTGGAAATGATTTTGCATACTTGTATACAAGTTACGGGTATTATATACCCAATTTAAGATACTTGTAAACGATATCAATTGACATCGGTTCCATTTCGCTGCTTTTAGCGTTACAATAGAAGCAGCAAAAGGACGCAGTGAAAAGTAGAACGAACACGGAAAAGAAGGAGACCGTTTAATGATTATCATTAAAACCAAAGAACAAATTGAAAATATGAAAAAAGCTGGCGAGATTTTGGCTGCTTGTCACCGGGAAATTGCCAAAATGATCAAGCCGGGTATTACAACACTGGAAATTGACGCCTTCGCGGAATCGTTCATGAAAAAGCATGGGGCAACGCCAGAGCAAAAGGGCTACAACGGCTACCAGTTTGCAACCTGCGGATCACCTAACGATGTGATTTGCCATGGCTTTCCGAACAAGACGCCGCTGAAGGACGGGGACATCGTGACCATCGACATGGTTGTGAACCTGAACGGTTGGCTGGCAGATTCCGCTTGGTCGTATGCAGTAGGTAATGTGTCTGAGGAGGCACAAAAGCTGCTGGACGTCACCAAGGAATCTCTGTACAAAGGGATCGAGCAGGCCGTTATCGGTAACCGGATCGGGGATATTTCGCATGCAATTCAAACCTATGCAGAGGCGGAGGGCTTCTCGGTCGTACGTGAATTCATCGGTCACGGCATCGGACAAGAAATGCATGAGCAACCGCAGGTTCCGCATTATGGACCACCGCATCGCGGGCCGCGTCTGAAAGAAGGCATGGTCATTACGATTGAGCCGATGCTCAACACAGGCACCTACCGCAGTAAAATTGATGCGGACGGCTGGACTGCACGTACGCTGGACGGCGGCTTGTCGGCGCAATACGAGCACACGCTGGCCATTACCGCGGATGGCCCGATCATTTTGACCCAGCAATAAGAAGCAGACAGCAACCGGGTTGCGTACAGATTAACGGCTTGAATGAGCTGGACATATTACAGAAATTAGAGGAGGCTGTCCGGAGGACAGTCTCTTTTTAGCATAATATAGTTAAATGACCCAACTAAACCAAAAGACCCAAAAGACACGACTCCTGCTGGGAGAGCGTGTCTTTTGGGTCTATACAGCCACCTGCCATGATGCATGCAAGAATCTGTAGGTCAGATGCAGGCCTACGTCTCGCTCGGAAAGAATTCGCGATATTGAAAATACATACGCAGCCGCCAGTGCAGCAAGGTTCCGAAGGCTAGTATGAAAAATAGTCCTGCTGTCTGTGGAATGGTAATATAACGCTGAATAAACTCATGCAGCAGCAGTCGGACGATCAGCAGGCTGATCAGGATAAAAAAGAAGGTGCGTGAGCGTTGCACAAAAACCTGCCCTTCTTGCAGCTCAAATCTGGTGCTGCGGATCAGTGGATAGGAAAAAATAAACCAGCCGATCAGAAAAGCGCCCAGCGCCCAAAGCCAGGGAACCCGTACCTCCGGCACGACAAACATCATAAAACCGGTGCTCATGCCAAGCGGAGGGATGATAATCTTTTTGGCGTTAACAGGGCGATGACCTGTCTTCATGCGGATAAAAATAGCCGAAACCGCGATCAAAATCATGCCGAAGGTCGCGCCATATTGCAGAATTGGGGTGCTGATATGAACCATGAACTAGGCCCCCTCTATAAGGAATGTAAGCGTTGTTGGACAGACTGCAAACCGCTATCATTATAGCACATATGTCATGGATATATTTAGTTACAGTCTTTCCTCCGACAAGCGGATTATACGCCTCAAGGTGAAACCCGGCCCTATAATCGGGTCTTTATTATGCTTATGCGAGCTCCTTTGCTTGTACCTCTCCCAGAGCTGATTTTTTCTCCTGGCGCATCATATAACCCATGGCTGCAATAATAAGGATAAAGGCAATAAGGGCGAGAAAGGGAATGGTGATAAAATCTAACCAGTTCAGATAATCCTGTTCACAGGATACTCTGCCGCAGGAGGTTGAAGCTTGCGTAGCTGCTTTGGCAGCTGCATGGATACGCTGAATTGTAAAATGATAGGCCGAAATGGCGCCTCCAATGATAGCCAGCGGCATGACATAACGACGTATTCCCGTATCTCCCCGAAAATAAGCGATTCCGAGCAAGAGGGTCAAGGGATACATCAGAATGCGCTGAAACCAGCACAGCTTACAAGGCTCATATCCCAAAATCTCACTGAGATACAGACTGCCTAATGTAGCCACACAAGCTACAACCCAGGCGGCAAACAGAGCAATATCCGTTTTTTTAAACGATCCAATCATAGTAACGCTCCTTTTTTCATTCTAATGAGAACAAAATGAACTCATTATGTCTTGTCCGATTGGCGGGGATCTGCCGATATGAATGTCTTATTCGTATTGTACTGTATTTTGAGTGCAGGGTCATACTTAAACATATTGACATCATCCACTATCATTTTTATAATTGCAGTAGTTTGGGAAGTTAATGAGGATTCAAGTCAGATATATACTATGAGAACATTAGGAGTGTGCCCAGAATGTCGATTTCCAAAAAAAATGAAACACTTTCTGTTATTAGTGAAAGACACGCGGTGAAAAGCTATGTGAAGGAATTTAAATTGCCGGAGGAAGATCTGGAAGCTATTTTGACTGCGGCGATAGAAGCTCCTTCCGCTTGGAACCTTCAACATTGGAAATTCCTCGTGATCGACAGTGAAGCAGACAAGCAAAAGCTGCTGCCTATCGCCTATAACCAAGGTCAAGTAGTGGAAAGCTCCGTGACGATTGCCATTTTGGGTGATTTGGAAGCGAACCGTAACGCAGTCATTTATGACCAAGCGGTAGAAGCAGGCACATTGCCAGCAGAAATTCGTGATGCTTTGGTAGGGCAAATCAACGGTGCGTACCAAAATCCGCAAGTCGCTCGCGATGCAGCAATCCTGAACTCTGCTTTTGCGGCACAAAACATTATGCTGGCTGCTAAATCTCTGGGCTATGACACTTGCGCTATGGGCGGCTTTATTCCTGCACAGCTAATCGAGCAATTCAATATTCCTGCACGTTACCTGCCAACCATGCTGATTACTGTCGGTAAGGCACAAGTGCCAGCTCGTCCATCAGGACGTTTCCCATTGTCTGAAGTTGTTGTAAAAGGCAGCTTCTAAGAAGCCTTTCTAAATCAAAAGGGTGTTCCTGCAACCGTCGTGGTTGGGGAGCACCCTTTTTTATGTCCGGATTGCTATGGTCATGAATGCTTTCGCTTAGTCCGAACGCTTGGACACGAGATATACCAGCTCCAGCGTCAGAATAGGCAGAAAGACAGAAGCCGGATAGGCCAGATAGCGTGGCTCCCATTGCGGCTTGAACTTATCTTTAAAGCGTCGCAGCCCCTGAAAGCCGTAAAAATGCCCTCCATATTGAAACACGAGTCGGGCCAGCTTTTCCTCTCGTAATGCCTTTTCACTTTGTCCTACCTGAGACAGCGGTGCCATGCCCAGATTAAATGTCATATACCCGCTCTCCTTGGCCCACTCAATAACCCGTGTGAATAAGTAATCCATCGTGCCATTCGGCGTGTCAGGCAGGTGGCGCATCAGGTCAATGGAAACCGTCTGTCCGTGATCATAGGCAGGGGCCATGGTAGCGAAGGCAATGACCTTTCCTTCAGAGTCCTTTAATAGTGCAATCGGTGCTAGCTGAAGATAAGACTCTTTGAACCAGCCGAGTGAATACCCCTTCTCCTTGCGTCCGTCCAGCCAGATATTTGATATATGACGCAATTCCTCAATGAGTGACGGTTCCAGAGGCGGCTGGATGATTTCAAACGAGTAGCCCTCGCGGTCAAAGCGGTTTTTGGCGCTGCGCAGAGCCTGATTGCTTTTGCCTGTCAGTGTAAAGGATTCCAGTGGTACCAACGCTTCCTCGCCCAGCTTGAAAAAGCGATAGCCGTTCTCGTGATAGATGGACAAATACTCCGGTGATGCCTGATAAAATACAGCCGTCAACGCATACCGGTCTGCGAAGCGTTGAAATTCCTGAATCGCTTCATTCACACGTTCTTTTGAACCAAGCGGGTCGCCCAATACAACCAGCTTGTCCCGGCTACGAGCATAGGGAATAACGACTTGCTCGTCCTTGGTCCAATACAGATACTTATCACCGAGAAAAAGCATATGAGAAACGAGGTTACCGCCCTGCCGTTCCAAAAACTCCTTTAGCTTGTCGAGCTCCCGTGCATCGGGGAGATTACCGATTACACGTTGTGGTCTGAGGAAGAAATACACCGTCAGGAACACCCATGCCAAAATCAAACTAAACACGGCAGTAACTCCGTAATCGCTACGATTCATAAAAAAATCCAGATGAACCTTGGCGTGCAGATGGCGCATAAACGGAGTATTGGAGCCTGCCCCAATCATAAAATAAGCCCCGGTCACGAGCAGAGAGAGTCCGCCCCATATTAAAATGTTGTGACGATTCAGCGGCGCACTGACCCGATAAAACCGTGAACGCGAAATCCACAGCATTAACGCCACGAACAGCAGAAACAAGGCTTCTTCAAAATCCAGACCTTTGATAAAGGTGAAAATTGCGCCCGCTAGCAGTAGTATCAACGTCAATCGCAATGCTCTGCGAATACGCAGAGAGATTCCGTGGGACAGCACGACAAGCATAATCCCGATGATGACCGAGATTTCGTGCGATAAGCGCATGACAGGCAGGCTGAGCAAATGCTCGGCAAAACGGAGCCGATATAACAGGCCGGGCGTAGCCGCAGACAAAAGAAGCACAGCGCCTGAGATGAGTACCAGCTTACCAAGTGCCCATACCCCCAGATCGGCTAAAAACCGGAACTGGCCAGGCCAGCCCCATACCTTCTGCCAGGCATTGAGGGAATAATCCCAACCTGTCTCAGCCAGCTGGCTTAAGCGCTCGTTGCGCGGAATCATCTCCAGCGCAGCCAAGACCAGGCCGATCAGCCACGGGATGATGAAATAAAAGACGCGAAAGACCAATAGCACAGCCAGGGCCCGATCCGGATTGGCACCCTCCAATTGCAGTCCAAGCAGGGCAATGATGTCGAAAGCACCGACCCCTCCGGGTGCGAGACTGATGAGTCCGGCTATCGCGGCAATGACATAAATACCGAACACGGCACTGATTGGCAGCTCGTGGAGCAAGTATGAGCCGATCCATGCAAAGGTAAGACCGGCCAGCAGCCATTCCAGCAGCGAAGCGCCAATGGAGGCGGAGATAGTGGACCAGGAGAGCCGGCCTTCTCCCTTATTGAACCATTTGGCGTAACGCTTGGATCGTTGAAGGATCAGAAACAGCGGCAGGTACAACGCCATTCCCCATAGCGCCCAATGAAGCCACGGATGAGCATCCAGTACGGGCTGGACCGGATACAGATGGACGATGGCTCCCCAAGCCAGCAAAGACAATCCGGTAATGACCACAGGCGAAAGGAACACAACCGCAGAGGTGATGACACCCAGCGGCACGCCGTTTTTTTTGTACAGCATAGTGCGAAGTCCCGCACCTGTAAAGCCGGCAAAGCCAAAGACATTATTGAAGGTATTGGAGATCCAGGCATACCGGAATGTTACTCCAGGCTTGATCTGAAACTTAAAATGATGCCTGATCACGTAATCGTATGCGCTCATGGCCGCCACCGCTACCAGTGAGAACAAGCCAATCTCGATGAGAAATGTGGCATCCATTCGCCGCAGCTCATGAAGTATCCGTGCCAGATTGAAGCCTTTCAGCTCTCGTCCAGCCTCCCATATAATAAAAGCCAGTACAGCCAGCGGTAGCAAAATACGCGTCATTCGCTGCCTGTAGATGGTTATCATGAACTGTACGATTTTAAAGGATTGGATTGATTTGCGATTTGAATTCATAGATTCACCTGCCTGAAAAATAATGAGATACATCATCCACAGTTATGAAGCACGGGGATTTCATGCCCAAAAAACGGAATATATATATTATACCTATAATTAACGTTTGAATAACAACAGAAGGGTTACGAAAATGGGATTTTAGATTGATAGCTGTAAATAATTCCAATATAATGATGGAATACCTAGTAAATTTCTTGGCAATGGAGCTGAACCGGACATGAGTATATGGGATCGCAATCTTTTTATACGTCGATTGGAGCTCCTATATCATCGGAGAAAACGGTGTAGGTAAATCGACGCTTATGGAGGCAATCGCGGTTGCGTGGGGATTTAATCCGGAGGGTGGCACTGTATCATCTGACACATGAAGGAATCGAAACCCGGACGCTGGAGGAAACCGATCATTTCATCATTATGAAGCAATTTCTGAACAACAAGGAAAAAATGCTGCATGAGCTATTCGATGATCCTCAATAAGGAACGAGGTTACCTGAGTAGCATCCGCTTGATAAGGAGGAAACAGGATGAGGTCAAACTTTAATGTGGATATTCGACGGATACCAGCTTTCAGGGTGGCGACTCTGGCCGCACAGGCCCCTTTTACCGAGCTGGGTGATGAGGTACGCAAGCAGTGGCAGCAGGTACAAAGGATGGTTCCGGAGATTCACCCTGAGCGTTTGGATGCCGACATTGGCTATGTACTCTCCCCGCAATGGACAGTGGCCGAGGAGAACGGAAATATCACGCTCAAGGTGGGAGTAAAAGTATCCTCTTGGCATGCAATTCCAGGTACGCTCGAACGTATCGAGATACCTGAGCAGGTGTATGCGGTAACTCGTTTTCAGGGGGATCGGGAACGACTGAGTACCATTTATGATGACCTGTTTGCCTGGCTGGATCGTAATGGATATGAGCGTAATACAGTGGAGGGGGCTTATTGGATGGAGATGAATCGGCTGAAGCCTGTAAATCCCTTTGATATCCCCTTTGAGGAAATTCAGAGATTTGATTATGATATTGCGATCGCGATTATGCCAAAATAAAAGGGTGGTTAAATCCCGTTCTTTCCATGAATGTTTCTTTTTGCTGTCCTGTCAAAGGAAACATTCAGGGTTAACGGAAGTATTTTATGATTGTTATTTGTCTCTCACTCTTTTAATATAATGAAGAGTTTTAATGAAGTAGCTGAGGAGGACGAAACGCAACATGTCAGATTCACAACAACAGTTGAAAATGGGACCGCTGGTCATCTTGATGATTAATATGTTTATTGCCATGCTGGGAATCGGTCTAATTATTCCGATCCTTCCCAAATTTATGAATTCTCTGGGAGGCAGTGGCGAAACGGGAGGCTACCTGGTTGCCGTGTTTGGCTTGACCCAGTTTCTGTTTTCACCGTTAGCTGGAGAATGGTCCGATAAATACGGACGTAAAAAAATGATTATTACCGGTTTGGTAATCATGACGGTGTCTTCTGTATTGTTTGCCATTGGACACTCGTTAACGATGCTGTATATTTCCCGGTTGCTGGGAGGAGCGGGAGCTGCCTTTATGATTCCTCCGATGATGGCTTATATTGCCGACATTACAACGGTGCACAATCGTGGTAGAGGAATGGGCTTGCTGGGCGCTGCCATGTCTCTTGGCTTTGTTATCGGTCCTGGTTTGGGCGGCTTTTTGGCGCATACCTCGATGCGTACGCCCTTGTATGTTTCGGCTGGCGTATCGGGCTTGGCTGCGCTGATCTCATTGATTTTGCTGCCTGAAACCTTGTCGTTGGAGAAGCAGTTGAAATTTAGGAATGTTAAGGTCAAGCGCGATAATGTGATTAAGCAGTTTGCACTTTCTTTTCGCAAGCCGTATTTTATACTACTGATTATGATATTCACGCTTACGTTTGGGCTGACGCATTTTGAAACGATGTTCCCATTCTTCGTAACGGGCAAGTTTCATTATAATGAGGGTGATATTGCCACCATCATTACGGTAGGCGCACTGGTCGGAACCGTGATTCAGGCTGTGGTCATCAGTCCGATGTTGAATCGTTTTGGCGAAAAAGGTGTGATTATCGGCTCCTTTCTATTTTCTGCAATTTCCCTTGTGCTAATGCTGTTCTCTGGTAACTTTTATTATGTACTCGGGGTATCACTCATTTTCTTTACCGCCACGTCGCTACTGCGACCAGCCATTAATACCGCTTTATCCAAAATGGCGGGAGATGAGCAGGGCGTTGCAGCCGGGATGAATAATGCCTATATGAGTGTCGGTAATATTCTGGGGCCTGCGCTGGCGGGTACGCTGTTCCAGGTGCAAATCAATTTGCCGTACATTTTCGGGGCGGCCATTCTCCTTCTTAGCTTGGGGCTGGCTGTAAAATGGAACAGCAGAGGCACACAAACCACAGCGGTGTAGTATGATTGAAAAACAGGACGTTTCTTGAACGAAACGTCCTGTTTTTTTGATTTGTATCCGTAAAGATCATTCAGTTGTTGATGCCTGTATAAATACAATATCATAAGTCGCTGCAACACCTTCCGGCGTGCTGAAACGATTTTCATACTCTTTATACAGGCTGGTGAACAGACGCCGTGATCCGAGATTACGAGAAATAGCGGCTTCTGAAGTGCTAGCTCCGAGTGATTTTACAGATAATAGAAAATCCCTTGGTGAAGGGTATTCTTCCGTTAACAGCATACATTTATATTGAATATCGGAGAAACCGGCTGTTGTTAATGAATCTTTCCATTGATTTGCAGATTGAAACGAGAGTCCGTGCCTCTGGGGCTCCATATCTTCAGCACGGTAAACTTCTTCAAAAGCTGTATGCAACTCGTGGAAGGTACCAGGTCCGAAGGTCGCGAATGCGAGTATCCCTCCGGGGCGAAGCAGTCGGTAAAGGTAATTCAGTGTTTGCTGCGGCTGGCTCAACCATTGGAAACAAGCGCTGGAAACGATGAGATCGAACGAAGAGGCAGGAGTGTTAGCCGCCCACATTTCGACATCGGCAAGCAAAAAATGAATATCAGATGATGGCCTATCGTTTGAGCCTCCAGGGTTTGCAGCGCCTAGCACACGCTGTTCAGCGGCCAGAATCATTGCAGGCGCAATATCCAGCGCAGTAATAGACGAGTGTGGCCATCTGTTCACCAAAATTTCAGTTAGAATACCGGTGCCACATCCGATCTCAAGCATGCTGCGTTTGTTGGGATCCTCAGCGTTGGTCTGTTGTATAAGAAATTCTGAAAGCTTGTCCGCCATGGTGCGCTGCACATGGGCATGAGTATCATACAACCCTGACGCGCTGCGGTTAAATTGCCGTGCAATAGCTGTTTTTCTACTGGTCATGCCACCAACTCCTAATGGATTCAGCCATAAGTGCCTCCCTTCCCAAAAACGGAGCATGTCCGCTATCGGGTATGGCCAGCAGCTTTGCCTGAGGTAATTGCATGAGCAACTCCTCTGCCGCCTCGTAAGGACAAATCTGATCTTTGGTACCGTGTATAAGAAGAACCGGACAATGAATTGCCGGAAGTCGAGAGAGGCATTCCACATGACGGAGGGTTTCAAGCCCCGCGATGAGTGCCGGAGTTGTCCAGTTGCCTATGAGGGAACGATGGTCCCTGAGATCCGACGCTGTTTCCAAGCCCGTAAACATCATCTGACTGAATTTGCTCTCTATAGCCTGCCGATCTCTTTGGAGTCCGTTGATCATCTGTCTAACATAGATATCTGCCCAGCCGCGATTCTGTTGTTCTTTAGGACGGGTAAACCTGGCTGTTGCTGAAAAAAGTACGAGTCCATCTGCCAGTTTCTGATCCGCGAGTTTCAATGCCAATAGCCCGCCCAGTGACCAGCCTGCTATTAGAAAAGGACCGGAGCATGAGGAAAGAAAACCTTTCGCTGCAGTTTCGGCCAAATGCAATATCTCCTCGGAGGAAGCAGCAGCGCTGTAATCTACAGAAACATGATGAAAATCAGGGAGAAGCCCGCGAAGCTGATCAAAGACCTTATTCGACATACTCCACCCGGTCAGCCACAGGATGGTGCCACCTAATTCTGACGGCATGATTCCAAAACCCCCAGTTGAAGTCCTAGTCTGCAAATTTTCGTAACGGCATCTGTGAGCTCCTCCAGGGAATGTGCAGCCGATAAAGAGAAGCGAATTCGCGCAGTCCCCTCGGGTACTGTTGGAGGACGAATGGCTATCGCCGCAATACCTTCGGTTTCCAGAGCACTGCTAAATAGCAGAGCCTTATGATTGTGTTCTAGGATCAAGGGCACAATTGGAGAATCCCCGTTACCGATGTTAAAACCCGCATCACATAATGAGGAACGAAAAAATTTGCTTGCCGCGAACAGCCGTTCACGACGCCAGTGTTCTGTTTGTATCAGCTTCAATGCTTGGGCAGCCCCCGCTATAAGAGAAGGGGGGAGTGCCGTTGAATAGATAAGCGGCCTGGCCTTGTTTAACAGCCATCTGATGAGCATCTCATTTGCACAAACATAAGCTCCGTAGATGCCAAACGATTTGCTGAGCGTTCCCATATGAATATCCACATTACTTGTTACCCCAAGTGCAGAGATCAATCCCTCGCCACGTGAACCGTAAACCCCTCCGCTATGTGCCTCGTCAACCATCAGCAGAGCATTATACTCCCGTTTGAGCGCAATAAGGTCGAGCAAGCGTGCCTGATCACCATCCATGGAAAAGACTGCGTCCGTCACGATTAGCTTCCGCCGTTTATCACGGAATTTATGCAATAAGGCACGCAAATGCTCAATATCATTATGGCGATACCGTGCATGCTCGGCGCGGCTCAAAATAATGCCGTCGACAATGCTGGCATGGTTGAACTGGTCGCTGAATACCACATCGCCGCGGCCCACAAGCGCGCTAATGACACCAACATTGGCTGTATAACCGTTTGCGAAGACAAGTGCCGCATCACAGTTTTGCCATTCTGCCAGCGCTTTTTCAAGCTGTGCATATGGCTGCCGATTGCCGGTTACAAGCCTGGAGGCACCGGCACCGGCTCCTTCCTTGAGGAGTGCATCACGCATCGCTTCAATAATGGCAGGATGCTGGGCCAGCCCCAGATAGTCATTCGAGGACAAGTCGAGTAGTGCTCGTCCGCCATGCATCACATAACCAGGATTTTCGGTGATAGGGACATGGGTACGCAAGCGGCGTTCCATTGATGCGTGGTCTAATGCCTCAAGTTCTTTTTTCATCCAAAGGATGATCATCACCGCCTTGTAATAACAATGCTTGCCTGATCGGCGCTAATTGAATGGTTCTTCGAACAGAATGGATAAGCATCTCGGTATTTGTCACGTCATGTAAGTATGGAAAATGTCCAAGGACCTTCAGGCCGCCGCTGTATTGTTCGATGAGTTCTGTATTTGTCGCGATACTTGGATCATCCAGGGCGTCAATATATTCGTTGTTGTTCATGATGATGCCTACAATCGGGATTCCACGCTGCTGTAAGAAGGAAATGGTCAAAAGTGTATGATTGATTGTACCCAGACCGGATCTGGCCACAATCAGAACAGGTACGTGAAGCATGGAAATCAGGTCAATCACCAGTGCGTTATCGGTCAGCGGTACAGCGACCCCACCCGCCCCTTCAATGAGCAGTGCTTGATAGCGCCCGATAAGGGGTTCCCCTGCGGCGATCATCTCCTTAAGACTAAGCGTCACACCCGCCCGCTTTGCGGCAAGCATTGGGGCCAGCGGTGCTTCGAACGTAAAAGGTGCTACAGCCTCGGGGCGTTCACAGATGCCTGTGCTTTGGAGCAGACGTTCGGCATCCGTTGCTCCGCTGCCAAGAAGGCCGCCGGACTGCACAGGCTTCCAGACACCTGCATTCAGACCTTCTGCACGCAGCGTAGCGGCAAGGGCCGATGTCACAATGGTCTTCCCAACGCTGGTATCCGTACCGGTTATAAATATTCCCCGTAGTTTGCTCATATCGTTAATCCATTTTCGGTGACGTCAATAATGGATGCTGCCAAAATATCTGTCATGGCATCCAACTCATCCTCTGTGCTGGCAAGAGGGGGGATAAATACGACAACATTGCCAAGTGGTCTTGTAAGCATTCCAAGCTCTCTTGCACGCTTGGCAGCGCGAACGCCGATCCGATCTGCCCAATCATATGGCTCGTGTGAAGCCTTATCACGTACGAGTTCGATTCCGATCATCAGACCCTTTTGCCGAATCTCACCGACATGCGGCCGTTCTTTAAGTGCCATAAGCTTTTGCTGGACAAATGATGCCTTTGTTTGCACGCCTTTGAGCATGTCTCGCTCTTCGAATCGGTGTAGACTGGCTAAAGCGACGGCACAGCCAAGCGGGTTTCCGGTAAAGGAATGTCCGTGGAAAAATGTTTTCTGCTCTTGATAATCGGCATAGAAGGCATTGTATATCTCGTCAGTCGCAAGTGTCGCGGCGACGGGCAAGTAGCCGCCAGTGAGGCCTTTGCCGACAACCATCAGATCAGGCGAAACGCCTTCCAGATCGCAGGCAAACATGGCTCCTGTACGACCGAAGCCTGTTGCGACTTCGTCCGCGATGAGAAGTACCTGGTGTTTGCGGCAAAGCAAGGCCATTTCCCGCAAACAGCCTGGCGGCATGATAATCATTCCTGCCGCTCCCTGTACGATTGGCTCCACGATGAGAGCTGCTATTTCATCCCCGCGAGTCTCAAGCAAACTGCGTAAAGCGGTTAAAGTGGACTCCATTGCTCCCGCTGCGCCGCCTTTGTGGCGGTAAGCATAAGGATAAGGAATGGTCTCTGTTGGAAACAACATCGGTCGGAACACATCATGATACAGGGGAATCGCGCCGACGCTGACTGCCCCGATGGTATCCCCATGGTACGCTTGATTCATCGTAATAAATGTCTTTTTCTCATGTACTCCGCGGTTGTGCCAGTATTGAAACGCCATTTTGATTGCGATTTCGACACCGGTTGCTCCTGAATCGGAGTAAAACACTTTGTTTAAACCCTTGGGGGTGATTCTTACCAGCTTCTCAGCCAGTTCGATGGCAGGTATATTCGCCATTCCCAGCAGTGTAGAGTGGGCGACCCGATCTAACTGATCAGTGATTGCCTGATTCAGTTCCGGTACGTTGTGTCCGTGTACATTAAGCCAAACAGACGAGAATCCGTCATAATAAGACCGGCCCTGGATGTCATACAGTTTGACACCTTGACCACGCTCAATAATAAAAGGGTCCAGCTTGTTGTAATCTTTCATTTGAGTAAAGGGAAGCCATAAGTGCGCCTTATTCATGGCGGCGAGACGCTCATAGTTCGTAATGATCACCATCCTTCTCCAATCTATTATTTTAATTGTCAACCAAATTGAGTTTAATGTGGTTGACAATTAACTTTAACAATATAACAAAACGAGAAGTTTGTGTAAAGAGAATCAAAGCGTGCAACAACATCTTACGGTGATGGTTACCTATTTATATTTTTTCGTCTAGATGTGTACTTTGGAGTCGATGATGGGTAATAATGCAAGACAACGCAGCAATCGGAGGGAGGCGTGAGCCGAATGGATGAACGAAGTGAGCAGTTATTTTATACAGGAACTTATGCATCTCGAAATGAAAGAGGGATTTATGTATGCGCTTTGGATATTGAAAACGGTGATCTGCGCATGATTGGCGGTGTAGAGGGCATTGAGCGGCCTTCTTTTTTAGCCCTGCATCCGGATGGTTCGAAGCTGTATGCTGCCAGTGAGACAGGGGAAGGTGAGCTGTATGCGTATCAGGTAGATGCCCGGACAGGAGAGCTGCATCTGGTAGATCGAAAAGGGACCAAGGGAGCACACACCTGCTATGTGTCCGTAACAGCGGATGGACGTTATGTGATGGCCACTAACTATTCAGGCGGGAATGCCGCTGTATTCCCGGCGATGGAAGCTGGAGGATTGGGGGACATGTCGGGACAGGTTCAGCATACCGGCTCAGGTATTCGTCAGGACCGCCAGGATGCGGCGCATCCACATTCGATTATTCCTGATCCTTCAGGGCAGTATGCTCTGGTATGTGATCTGGGCCTGGATCGGATTGTAGTATACCGTTTGACAGAGGATGGAAAATTGGTGGCCCACCGTGAAGCAGTTTTGCCGTCCGGCTCCGGCCCGCGCCATCTGGTATTTCATCCTTCACGTCCCTATGCTTTTGTCGCCAATGAGCTAAACAATACCGTTGCTGTGTTTGGCTACAATGAACGTAATGGTGAGCTTGCATTGCTGCAAAGCCTGTCTACACTACCGGAAGGCGTGATTGATGTGGAAAATACAGCCGCAGATATCCGGATTACAGCCTGTGGACGTTATGTGTATGTGTCAAACCGGGGACATGACAGCATAGTGCTGTACCATGTCGATCAGGTCACTGGCAAGCTGAAGACAATCGAGTGGGTCGAAACCTTCGGTGGCACGCCACGTAACTTCAACATCCTGTCAGGTTATCTGGTGGTGGCGAATCAGGATGGAAATAACATTGTATCTTTTGCTATCCACGATGAAGATGGTCGATTGACACGAACGGGCTATGTACTGGAGGTTCCTTCTCCTGTATGCATTGAGCCTACACGGTAGCCATAGCTACAGAACATGGTAAAAGAGCATAGAAAAACACGGCATTTTGCTTCCATGAAAGACATGGGGCACAACGCCGTGTTTCAGGTTTTGAACCAAATGGAGAGCTATTTACCAGGCTCCCCGGCTTCAACCGTTGCTGTTTTTGTGTGGTTTTCGGCAGGCTTGTAGTACAAGCGGAACAGGATATCCTGATTGTAGTTACCGAATCCGGTACCGAACAGGGTTACTCCTCCAACATGCTGGGCATTATCCAATATGGCAATACGGAATTTCCATTGCTTTTGGTCAATCAGGACTTGGCTTAAAGTCACATCGGATATCTGCTTGCCGTCCATAAAGGTACCCTCGGACGTAATGCGAAGTCTTTTGAGCAAACCGTATTGATTAATAAAGTCTGGCCACCATGCGGGCGTGTATTTACCACGATTATCCCCGAAATCCCCGGGGCTGGTCCAAGTACCCAGATTGACATCATTCAGGAAGAAAGTAATGTCTGAAGGCCAATTATCATTGGTAAAAGGCGCCTCGGACGATAGCTCCATTGAAATTTCCAGCTCCTCGGCCTTTTGGCTGGACAGCAGGAAATTAGGTACCTTATAATCCATATATCCTTGACTAAACCACAGAATTTTGGAGTTAAAGCGCTCAGGGGCCAGGAATGAACGAGGCTCGTCGAATTCTCCGATGATTTTCTCGACGGTAGCCAATCCACAGGTCGGCTGAATTTCAAAATCCGTAAAGTGCCCGACGGAAATCTCGGTCTGATGAAATTGCCGTACATCCTGCTGATAGCGTGGCATAGCGATCTCAATTTTGTCCGTAGCCAGCGAGCACACCTTCTGAACTCCACCACGCCCAGGCAGCATTTTGGTCGAAATAATGGACGCTCTCTCCAGCTTTTTGACATGCATGGTCATAATCGCACTGCTAAGTCCCAACGCTTCCGCCAGCTCACGTATATTCATAGGCTTCTCCGCAAGCAGAACAATCATATTCAGCCGAACCTCACTGGCCAGCGCTTCATATACGGGAAGTGATTTTTCAGAAATGTCCAGTTGCATAGTTCCTCCAATTCTAACGCACATCATAAATTGATGGTAGTTTAACATATATGGATTTTTTTAATATTCATACATAAAAAACGTTATGATTTACATTTGTATAAACAATATACCCTTTCCTTGATTGCTGGCACAAGCCTAACCCCTCAAAAAGTCCAAAATCGTTCAAAAAACAGGACATCCCTAAACCACTCGCTGTTTGTCGGGATGTCCTGATGTGGGTATATGGTTATAGAAGGTTAATATCGGGTATGTTCTTCTGCCAAAGAAGAATCAGATGTTCTATCCTTGTCTGCGGTATGCCCCGCTTGATGAGCTGAATCCGTCTTCATCAGGCCAGGATGACCGACATAAGGACGATCACTCCGTGAACGACCTCGGGTGAGCCGGAAGCCGATCAAAAACAACACAAGCTGTACAGCCAGTATATAAGGAGAAGCCTCCGGTCCGATCCATTGAAACACAGCAACAGCGGCGATCACCATGGACAACAGGCTTGTTGGAAAATGGGAAGCCGTTACGTCCAAATCATTTTGTCTGCGCAAGGTCATCAGCCGATATAGATACAGCAGCGCGATCAAACCGGATACGAATCTCATCCATGTGCATCCTATAAGCCAGTAGGCAGACGGCGCATTATTGGACAGGCTGCTATCGACATTGCTGTACGAGGCCAATTCCACAAGCAGCCGTGAGATCAGCCAAACGATCCCGACCAGCGCCAACGGGCCGGCTGCGGGACGAAGCAGCTTCCATAAAGCTGTTCCCCAGCTCGGTGCATGTGACTCCAGCAAAACAAGCCGCCGTTCCTCGATCAGTTTGTTCATTTCGCGCTCCAGGGATTTGAGAAGCAGTTCCCTGCGGAAAGCATCGCCTTCCCGGAGCGATGCCTGCACCTGCTCCTGTAAGTGAGGAGTCAAATAGGGAGCGGCCTTCGCCTCCTGAAGAGCATGAATCAGTCCGTTCGGATGGGGCTGCTTTTCGTTGCTGCTGCCGTCCTGGGTAGAGGTTTGAAGGCAGCCTGCTAATCGCCCGTAGATGCGTAGCGACTCCTGTAATTCATTTAGCCGCTGCTGACGAGAATTGCGAAGCTGGGCTGCGCTGTGAACATACAGCCATACCAGCAGGGATAACGCCAGCAGAAAAGCAATCAGACCGGGTGAGATATATGCGGCTAAGGCCGCGAAGTCCGTCGGGGACACCCGCAATCCCTCCTTCCATAGTTCTTCCTACACTATTGCACAGACCGCGCAGGCATTTCAAGGGCTTGTCTGTATCTGACCAAGATATATGAAGTATTTTTTGGTAAAATAGACAAGATTACTAGCCGGGGAGGAGATTCAGCATGAATAAAAATATAGATATTGCCACAGAACATCAAAAGACATCGAATCAACCGTACGTAGAGCTTCGTGTGGATTACACCATCCATCCGTTCAGGAGTATCGGGCGTTACGTAAGCAAGCTGGCTTAACGCAAATTACGGAAGAGGCGGCAGCCAAGGGCCTGCCGAACAGTTTGTTTGCCGTGACACTGCGGCTTGGACCGGAATTGATCAAGATGGGCCGGGTAAGCGGTGATGGCGGTGTGTTTTTTCTGGTTACTGATATTGCTGTCAAGCCTTTACATCAGGGAAAGGGTTATGGACGTAAGCTTATGGAAGAGATTACGGAGTATTTAAGAAGAGAAGTTCCGGCGGGCAGCTTTGCGACACTGATTGCGGATAAACCGGCTGACCGTTTGTATGCGCAATTCGGCTTTCAACCTGTCAGTCCGGGTCAGAAGGGATGTACTGGCGACAGCCGGGCGGGCTGTAAGCTGGAACGACTGGAATCGAATTTTCCGGAACCAATAATATAGTAGCTGAAATAAAAAAGTGTACACAGGGAACGGAGTAGACGGAAGAGTGCTGTACAAGTGGAGCGATCGCCTTTGTCCCGGGTATCTCCCTTGATTATAAGTTCAACTTATTTAGTAAATTATAGGAAGAAGGCAAGAGACGATGAAGGTTATTATTTTCGGAGCAACAGGAACGATTGGTCAAGCATTAGTCAAGGAAGCGATCAAGCGCAAATATGAGGTGACGGCGGCGGTACGCGACCCGCAGCGGGTGACGGAGCAAAGCGAATATTTGGCGATCGTTCAAGCGGACATTTTAAATCCAAATTCAGTTACGGAGGTGGCGAAAGGGCACGATGCTATCATTAGCGCCTACGGCCCCACATTTGGAGCCGAGGAAGAATTGCTCGAAGCCACTCGGTCTTTATTGGAAGGCACTCGACGTTCCGGTGTGGAACGCATACTTGTAGTTGGTGGAGCCGGAAGCCTGATCACAGAAAACGGTGAACGCTTGATGGATACCGCCGAGTTCCCCGAAGAAGTCAAGCCGCTTGCGGCTGCACATGCTGAGGCGCTTGAGCTGTATCGCGCTGCCGATGTGGATTGGACGTATTGCAGTCCGGCGGGAATTATCGAATCGGGAAAACGTACAGGACATTTCCGCATTGGCCTGGATCATTTGGTGGTTGACGAGCTGGGCCACAGTCGTATCTCGGTAGAGGATTATGCGGTAGCGCTGATTGATGAGCTGGTTGCGGGTGAATTTGTCAATTCCCGTTTTACGGTTGGGTATTAAACCATAAGTACGGCAATCCGGGAGGGGAAAAGTATGTATATGGTGACTGCCGATGAAATGCGGCAACTGGATCGGTATACGATTGACAAGCTGGGTATCCCGGCCCTCACGTTGATGGAAAATGCCGGGCGCGCAGTAGCTGACGAAGTATTAAAGCTCTGTGCTATGAAAAGCAGATCAGGGAATGGGAGATTGGAAGAACAGGAAAATCAAACCTGCGATGCTGACAGCGCTGAAGTGTTCAGGTGGCGGGCGACAGAAAAGGTCTCCCGGACAGGCCCGGGGGATCTGCTAAGTCACCGGGAGGTCATTCGGGTGGAGCCGTGGAGTCACGGGCGCCATGCTGTATGGCAACGGGAGCATTGGTATATCCTCGTGGGCAAAGGCAACAACGGGGGCGACGGACTGGTTGCAGCCCGTCATCTGACCGATGCCGGCCTGCACGTCACCGTTGTCTATGCCGACTCACCGGATACGCTGCGCGGCGAGGCGGCTGCTGGCCGTGATGTCATCGCGGCTTTGGGCATCCCGGTCATCGTCTACGGGCGGGATGCCCTCGACCTGCGCGGCGCCTCAGGCATCGTCGATGCCCTGCTGGGCACGGGCACGCAGGGCCCGCCGCGCGAGCCCTATGCCTCGCTGATCCGCCAGGCCAATGCCAGCGGTGCGCCGCTTGTGTCGGTAGACGTGCCTAGCGGCCTCGATGCCGACACAGGTGCGCTGCACGAGCCGTGTATTCGTGCGTGCGTCACCGTATGCCTCGCCTATCTGAAGCGCGGGCTTGTCCAATACCCGGGCGCCGAGGCCGCAGGCGAGGTAGTGGTACGCTACATCGGCATTCCGCCCGGTCTTGCCCGCGAATGCGGCGTGCAGCTGCGTCTCCTGACTCGCGACACGCTGCGTGAAGCACTGAACGTGGACATAAGCCGCCGCCGCGTGCCGGACGGGCACAAGGGCACCTACGGGCACGTTCTTGTCGCGGCCGGAAGCCTGCGCATGAGCGGCGCAGGCTTGCTGGCCGCACGTGCCGCCCTGCGGATCGGCAGCGGCCTGGTGACGTGGGCAGTGCCTGAAGCGCTGCTGCCGCACGTGATCGGCGCCGCGCCGGAGCTAATGCTCGCTGCGGCGGCAACGGGGAGAGACGGCGAATGGAACGCCGACTCTGCGGACGAGCTGCTACAGCTTGCGCAGGCGCGCGATGTGCTAGCCGTCGGTCCCGGCCTGGGGCGCTTCACGGCGGACACCGGCTGGCTGCGCCGCCTGTGGGAGGAGTACGATGGTCCGCTCGTGCTCGATGCGGACGCCCTGAACATCCTTGCCTCTGCAGGGCCTGAGCTGGAGGCTTGGAAGCGGAGAAGCGCGGCGGTTGTGCTAACACCGCACCCTGGCGAAATGGCTCGTCTGCTGGGCATATCGACAGCAGAGGTGCAGCGCGATCGCATCACCCATGCCCGGGAATATGCCCGGACACGCGGGGTTACGCTGGTGCTCAAGGGAGCCCGCACCGTCATTGCCTGCCCTGACGGAGCAGCCTACATCAATACGACAGGCCATGCCGGGATGGCCACAGGCGGCGCAGGCGATGTGCTGACAGGTATTATTGCAGGCTTGCTGGCCCAAGGCCTGAACGCTTCGCAGGCAGCTGCCTTTGGCGTGTACCTGCATGGCGTGGCTGGAGAAACAGCCGCGCGTCATCGCCAGCATCCCGCTGCTGTGGTGGCCGGTGACATCATTGAAGCCCTATAGGCCATAGGAGTAGCGGCAGGAGGAAGGCCAGTATGATCTGTAATTCATACTCACGGTTCAGCCAGTGTCTTCCTCCATAGTACAGCAGTGTGATGGCTGCACCAGCTATGCCGTTGCTCCATGAAATGCCTGCTCCGGCAGGCGACATCACAGTACCAAGCAGGAGAAAGATACTGAATCCTGCGGCAAAGTACAGGCTGAGCTGCTCGGGCTTTCGCAGCCAAGGTAAAAAATTGTGCAGTGCATCGGCAGCAAGAGCTGCTGGAAGGGCAAAGCCGTAGGCCCACAACTGCGCGGTCAGCTCACCGCTATTGCCTGCTATAGTAGATGGAAGTCCTGTTATTTCCTCTGCCAGATAGCAATACATCCATATGAGGCCAAACACCAATCCCCCACAAGCCAGTTTGTTCAGCGCATAACAACCTAGCTCCATTCGCCAAGGCATTTTGGAATTAAATTCATTCCAAGGCTGTCTCATGTTGCGATTCCTCCTTATGACACTCGGTAATCCACAACCAATAAAGGAATTAATTTCTATTACAATCCGCTTACGGTTTACGGCATTTCAGTTTACGTTAGCTGTGTATCATATTCCTAATAGTAATTTTTAGTCAGCAAGAGATAGATCGGAGTGAATGGTTTCCGTCTATTTGTTGTACCTTGCGAGCAAGTGAGACCAATGATGCAAATATCAAGGTAATAAAGATTGCGGATAGCCGCGGTACGGAGAGGCGGGGATTGCATGATACAGGCGGTTATTTTTAATCTTGAAAGTACATTGTTGGACCCCGGAGGGCGGGGCCTGATCCAGGGAATGCTTGATATTTTCAGATGGAAGGGTGTACAAGTAACCGAAGAGCAGGTATCACATGGGCGAGGGCTGCCGATCCGTGATCATATTGCCAATGTGCTGGGACTTTCAGAGGTTCGGAAAAAGTGGTTAGAGTGCTTCGGTACACATCCCGGAAGGACAGATATTGAGCATATTTATCTTGAGCTTGTCCCTGTTCTTCGCTCCTTGATTCAAGGGGCTGAGCCCGCGATCGGCATAGACAAGGCGTTGCATGAATTGCAGGATCGTCGTATTCAGTCGGGTGCCACCACAGCCTGCCCGATGGAGCTGCTAGGTCCTATTTTCACGCCTGCCCAGTCACCTTATACGTTGGATTGTATAGTAGCCCCTTGTGAAGTGTCGCAGGGACGTCCTTATCCGTGGATGATCTACGATATTGCACATCGCTTGCAGGTATTTCCGCTCAGCGATATTGTGAAAGTAGGAGATACGGCAGCCGATATGCAAGAGGGAAGGAATGCCGGCGTATGGACGGTAGGTGTATTGAACCAGAACAAAAGTGCGTTAACCGCGGCACAAACAAGCAGCCCTGAAATAGACGACAGAGTGGCTGAGGAACGACGCAGACAGAGCGTATACGGTTTAAAAAGGGCAGGAGCCCATATCGTCATGAACTCGATCGGTGACTTGCCGCGCATTTTACGTGAAATCGAAATGCTCCAGCACACGGGAGGCTATCCCTCTTATACGAAGCAGGTAAAAACAGCGATGATGCCCCCGTCTTGAAGTGCCTCAATACACAGTTCTAAGTTATATGTATGCGCCATACCCGACGAAGGTGAACTTCTTATGGAATGGTCATATGCCTATCCCACGGTTTTTTATATGCCAAAAAGCCTTAACCCGGTAAATACCGAGTTAAGGCTGCATTTTGTTACTTACAAATCGTCAAATCCGTTGTCGTCTCCGACCTTGCCATAATTGCGTGATTTTGCTTCAAAAAAATCTGTTTTTGTCGCATTCAGCGCTTCATCCGAGAATGGCTTGATCCAAGGCATACAATTTACATCTACGTCCTCATAGGCTTTGTCCATACCAAGCAGTCTCAGGCGCATATTTGCCATATATTTGATATAATCGCTCAGCTCGTTCAAGTCGATGCCACGAACCTCCTTGAGCGTATAATGCGCCCAGTTCGTTTCCAACTCCACTGCACGGTTGATCATACGGTAAACATAGTCGGTATTTTCCTTTGTGTTCAGCTCAGGGAAATCAGCCAATAGCTGCTTGAACACTTCGGCAAAGAAGTAGCAATGCTGATTTTCATCACGCTGAATATACGAGATCATTTGGCTGGTGGCCATCATTTTTTGGTCACGGGCCAAGTTATAGAAGAAAGCGAATGTACTGTAAAAGAAAATACCTTCCAGAATCAAATCAGCTACCATCGCCTGGAAAAAGGTTTGCGGATTCTGCTCATCGCGGAATTCCTGATAAATGTCAGAAATGAAGGTGTTGCGCTCCAGCAGGACAGGATCGTTTTTCCAGTATTCGAAAATTTCCTTTTGCTCCTGCTCCGATACCAAGGAAGACAGAACGTAGGAGTAGGACTGGTTATGCACCACTTCCTGTTGCCCGATAATGGCCGAGATCGCTTCCAGCGAGGAATCGGTAAAATAGCGTTTTACATCTCCAACAAACATCGTTTGCATGGAATCCAGCACAGCCAGCAGACCGATGTTAATTTTGAATGTACGCTGTTCTTCGCCATCCAGTAAAGGGAACTGGGACGCGTCCTTGGACATCGGAATTTCATCCGGAATCCAGTGGTTCAGCAGGAGCACTTTATACAGCTTGTACATATGCGGCATCCGAATATCGTTCCAGTTCAGAATGCCGGAGTTTTCGCCTTCAATAATACGGGTAGAGCGGTTAGGCGCTTCCGTGTTAAAAATCTTTTGTAACTGCATGGGAGATTCTCTCCTTTAGTTTAGGATGCGCAGCTTTCGCATTCTTCAATCGTCAGTGCGCGGCTGCGTACATAATAGGTCGACTTCATACCCGATTTCCAGGCATGGATGTGCAGTGCCAGGAATTCCGTAGCTTTAATGTCAGGACGTACATACAGGTTAAAGCTTTGGCCTTGGTCAATATGCCGCTGACGTGCAGATGCCATGTTGATCGAAGCATGCTGATCCAGCAGGAAGGCCGTTTTGTAGTACCAGATTGTCTTTTCATTCAAGTCCGGTGCAGGATTGGCAATCTTGTAGGTTGTCTTCTCTTCATAGGAAAGCAGCTCATACAATGGATCAATACTGGCAGTGGAACCTGCAATAATTGACGTGGAACCGTTAGGTGCAATGGCGAACAGCCATGCGTTGCGAATGCCGTTTTGTTTCACTTCTTCTGCAAGCTCGCTCCACTCGGACGAGGTGACGAATTTGCCTTCACGCGTACCGTCCGTATAGCCACGGGATGTGAAATAATGCCCGGTTGACCAGTCAGAGCCCTCAAATTTGGCATAACGTCCTTTTTCCTTTGCCAGCTCCATGCTGGATTTAACAGCCAAATAGTTGATTTTTTCATACAAATGATCGTTATAGGTTACCGCTTCATCAGACTCCCAACGGATGCCTTCGAGTGCGAGCAGGTGATGAAGACCGAACGTGCCCAGACCGACTGCGCGGTATTGGCTGTTCGTATATTGTGCTTGCAGCACTTCAATATTATTAATATCAATGACGTTATCCAGCATACGTACCTGAATCGGTACGAGACGATCCAGTACCCCTGCCGGAACGGCGCGAGCCAAATGGATGGAGTTCAGGTTGCAGACAACGAAGTCGCCAGGGATTTTGGAAATGACAATGCGTGTTTGTCCGTCCTTGGTGACCAGTTCCTCTTTTTCTACCACAGTCGCAGACTGGTTTTGCATAATTTCCGTACACAGGTTGGAGGAATATACCATGCCATGGGCCCGGTTCGGGTTGGCCCGGTTTACCGTATCACGGTAGAACATGTACGGTGTACCGGTTTCCAGCTGCGATTTCATCAGACGTTTCATGATGTCGATCGCAGGCACCGTGATGCGGGAAAGTATAGGATGCTGCGACGCTTCCTCATATTTCTCACGGAAGGAGCCTGAACCGAAAGCTTCATCGTAAAAATCCTCCAGCCCCAATGGGCGGCCCTTTTCGTCCTTCCAGCCCATGACCTTCTTCACTTCATGCGGGCAAAAAAGGTTCCATTCGCCACGTGCTTCGACCCGCTCCATGAACAGATCGGGCAGACATACGCCGTGGAACACATCATGTGCACGCATCCGCTCATCACCGTTGTTCAGCTTCAGGTCAAGGAACGCGAGAATGTCCTTGTGAAATACGTCCAGATAAACGGCAATCGCGCCTTTGCGTGTACCCAGCTGGTCTACGCTGACGGCCGTATTGTTCAGCTGGCGAATCCATGGAATAACACCCGAGCTTGTGTTTTTATGTCCGCGGATATCGGAGCCGCGCGCCCGTACCTTACCGAGGTATACGCCGATGCCGCCGCCCATTTTGCTGAGACGGGCTACATCGGTATTGGAATCGAAAATACCTTCCAGCGAGTCGTCTACCGTGTCGATAAAGCAGCTGGACAGCTGTCCGGCCACCTTTTTTCCCGCATTGGACATCGTTGGTGTAGCAGCGGTCATGTACATGTTGCTCATCGCCCAATAGGCTTCCTTGACCAGCTCCATACGCTTGTCCGCAGGCTCCTTGTGCATCAGGTACATCGCGATGATCATGTAGCGTTCCTGCGGCAACTCCATCACACGTCCGTCAAAGTCGTTCGCCAAATAGCGCTCAGACAGCGTCAGCAGCCCGATATAATCGAACAGGAGGTCATTTTGCGGCAAAAGGGAAGCACCCAGCTCATCAATTTGCTCTTTAGTATAGTAATCGAGCAATTCCTGACGGTAGATTCCCTTTTCAACCAGCTCTGTGATCAATGGATAGAAGGCGCCGTAAGGCTCGTCTGCATAGGATTTGTAACGGCGGTGAGTCGCCGCTTTTTTATACAAGGAAGTGAGCAAAGCACGCGCAGCGGCAAATTTCCAGTCCGGTTCTTCCTTGCTTACCAGTTCAAGGGCAGCCATCGCAAACGCGTTGCTGATTTCATCTCCCGTGACCTCGTCCCGGCGCAGCTTGCTGGTTACACCGCGAATGAGGCGGTCTTTATCCAGCTTGTCCAATCCGCTGAGTACACGGTCGGCATATACGGAAATGCGTATTTCATCAAAAGCCAGCTGGCGATTGTTTGGTTTTGTTACGAGTTGTGGCATAGGATTAATTCCTCGCTTTCCTGATTTGGAATACTTACTTAGGGAATAGGCATGAAGATGATCATGTTGACAAAGAAAATAATGAAAAAAGCGATGGTTCAGACAGCATTTTGAGGCTGTATGTAATCCCATAACGTAGAAATAGCGATGCGCTTGCCAATGAAGGAGGAGAAAGTTGGTTCCCATGCAATTTATCGGCTGCATCACTATATTTAGAAGTGTTATGAATATTTAACCCAACATATTGTGTTTATAAACTTAAAATTTCAAATAAGTGCAAGGAGTATTATAGCAACATTCGAAGCCATACGTAAAGGAAAAGGAATGGAAAATCAAAATATGCAGGGAAAACGCGGACTGTATTTGAATTGAGGCTGTGTGAACGGTACAATGAATGATAGAGAGTTTTTTTTCAGAAACAATCAGCGTCTCAGCATACATATGGCCTTAATGTGGAATAAGGTTGCTCTATCGGATAGTGTTTTTAGATTCTAAAAAGTGAAGTGTAATTTCAAAAATAAAGGAGGCACACCACGATGGCCATCGCGGAAGTGACTGTAATCCCAATTGGGACGGGAAGTACCAGCCTGAGCGACTATGTTGCCCAAATGCAAAAAGTGTTAAAGACGCAAAAAGGAATTACCTATGAGCTTACCTCTATGAGTACGATTATTGAAGGCTCGTTGGACGATGTGTTTACCGCCATTGCAGCGTTGCACGAAGCGCCGTTCCTGTCAGGGGCCAAGCGCGTCTCCACCTCGGTCAAAATCGACGACCGTCGCGACAAGCCTTCCTCCAGCCGTCAAAAGCTCCGTTCCGTAGCAGATAAACTGTCCGGCACAGGGATAGCGAATGTGACCGAATTAAATCCAAATCCTAGTTGAAAAAATGAATGTAAGTCATTGATTTTTATGTAAGTAAGAGTATAATAGTTTTTGTTGTCAGCTTATACTGACTCGCTGGTGTAGCTCAGGGGTAGAGCAACGCACTCGTAATGCGTAGGCCGGGGGTTCAATTCCCTTCACCAGCATCTTATAAAACTCAAGCACAGCGCGGCTTCCAAGCTTTTTGGAGGTCGCGCTTTTTTGTTGGAGTGAGCATTTTTCTAACATTCTTCTAACCTTTAGTCTAGTAAAGTGGTTTTTTGGTGTTAATATGCTCTCCTATTATTGGATCCCATAAAACGGAGGAAGAATATTATTGCCTCAACACATACGGACGTCGTTGTGTAATCCGAAAGCATCGGTAACATCCTGCTGGCTTAATGTCGGCGGGGTGTTTTTTATTTACCTGCTTGCCCTATCACAGAACGTATTTATACATATATTAAGGTGAGGACAAATAAAGGAGGTTAAAGCCATGGGTGCATATGGAGATACAGGTGCAGGTGTTGGCGGTATGTGGACTTCTACAGCGGCAATTTTGGTGCTCTTTATCCTGTTGGTTATCATCACTAAATCAATTTGGGTTTAATTTTGTAAAAAGGGCTGTTGAATAATATCACTTCAATCATTTTCAAGGATGGTAAAAGGTTTAATCCAATGAGCAGCCTAGCCGGATTGTCAGCAACGGGCTTGTAGAACTAGTGTTTAAGATATACAAATGGTCAAAGATGATAAAGCTGCTTAAAACGAGTGTACACCCTATCGGCTTTGGCTGGTAGGGTGTTTTTTTTGCTATTGCTCACATATATTTACATCAATTTTTTGTTCATCTTCCAAGTTAGATTCCAAAAATTCGATCCCCTTAACAGTAATACTTATCGACAATACTTCATCCATTCCTTTGCCACCCATAGGTGTAATATCTATAAATCCCATAGACAAAAGATAGTGGAAAGCTAAGTGGCGTTCGGTATTTCGCTCTTGATATATGTCACGTTTTGTACCAGACATGCTGATTTCGCCGCCACTAAACCAAAGCTGGTATAGTTCTCCTAGTATATCTAATCTTAACTTTTTGCGCTCTCTCACCTTCTCAATATCTACCATTTCGGTTATCCCCTCTCAATAAAATGACAATGGTCAGGACACTAGAAATAATGTAATGTTCCTGACTATTGTTATTTTTAAACTTTATACTTATTTCAGTTCAATTTTATCTGGATCGTTGGAAATAATGATTTTCGGATCATAAGCTCTGGCAGCAGACCAATTTTCGATATTTGTTCCCCAATATTCACAAAATAAAAAATAACGACCCTCATAAGAGTCGTTATTGATAATAAAAAATTATTAGAATATTCCATGACTAGTGGGTGTAATTGAACCAGCTCCCGTATTAATGGGCGGTGTGCTGATGATCAGACCTAATACGATTGCCAAGGTAACAAATGCCTTTTTCATTTTTCAGTTCCCCTTCCAGAATAATTTTAAACATCTCTTCGAACTGCTTAATTTGGTCTGGAGTAGCAAAACCTCTAAACGACTCGAATAGAGCTATACAGCGTTTAAAATATTTTCCTTCCTCGATTATAACAGAGGATTCTAATGCCTGTAATACGCAATTTAATGCATCGACAAACTTGTCTTTTCTAAGTTGATACAAAGCTAAGTGGTAGGAGTGAATTGAAAAATGTTTCCGTAATCCTCCAGCTCGACAAACGATGCACTATGCTGACTCGTTGCTTCTAGCTCTGAGTCAATGTCCCACCCATGTTGTAGAGCTGCTTCTACAATACTGACATGCGCCGGAAGCCAATCGTCTTCTGGCGATATTTCCAAAAACCTTATATACTCAGCAATAATATGCCTGTTGCCCTCAAACATCATTAGTTCGTACTCGTTCAATTTAGCTAAAAGCTTGAAGTTATCCACCACCTCAAGCCCATCTTTGTCTAACTTGTTAAACCAACCAAGTTCTGCGTATTTTTCAATGCAGTCCTTGGTGGCTGCATAATTTTGTAACTTAAGGTGTGCGACACCACGCATCAGATGACTGTATCCGTAATAAAACACAAGGGGTTGTTTTAACTGCTTATTATGTAAATTATCGTGTGTGTTGTTTAGCATCATATCATAGTTTGACTTGGCACAATTATATAGATGTTCAGTTAGTTTTAGGAGTCTTTCCCAATCCCCTGAGGTATAGCACATCCTAATGTAATGTACTATTGCGTCTAAATCTTCAACATTAAGTAGGTCTTTTTCAATAGCGTCCACTTCCATTACCAAATCCTCCTTTTTTGATTTACCGCATAATCCCACAATATAGAACTATTTACCATATGTCAATTACGTATTTCTATAATTTTCAAGTACCTACAAGCCTGATGATACCCTTGTGATTCAAGAGGTATGGGGATAACAAAAAAAGAGCCGAGAGATAACCCTCACTGCTCTCATTATAAAAAAAGCTCTGCTAACCTTATGGTCGGCAGAGCTTTTTTCGTTGCAGGAATTACCGAACAATTCACCGAATACTTATCCTGAGGTGATAGCAAGAACCATACATATAAAGTGTTAAAGTCAGATATAGAACTGTTTGCAGCAGCATTAAGCGAGGTAAGAGTATATGTAGTCCAACCGTTGAGTTATGATATGGTAGATATTGCGGACTATGGTGGTCCATTAGAAAAGCTTACTCCGGAGTCAGTTAAAATATCAGGAATGTATTATATGAGAGGGCAGTTTGAGTTTAGAGTAAGTATGTAGTGCTTTATGCAGATGTAAATAAATGCCTTAGTTATCCCGATATGATATACGCAATGAGTTGTCAAAAAGGTGAGGATTCTAGTTGATGGCCTTAATGGGTTTTCTAGCTGTGCTTTTTATTTTGTTCTTCTCGCTCTGGATATCGGCTAGGCGTGACAGAAGAGCACCGAAAGTAATTCGTCGAGCAATAGTTCTTGATAAACGTGTAAGGTTAGAAAATGATTCGCCCTCTGAAGATTATTTTTTTACTTGTGAGTATGAAAATGGGGAAAGAGAAGAGCTAGAAGTAGATGAAAGTGAATATGGGATTATAGTTGTTGGAGACACAGTTAATGTAATAAGACAACGCAAAATGTTAAGAGTAGAAAGAGTTGTTTCTTGATTAATAAACTTTACTGGGAAACTGATATGAATTGAATTTAGACCAGACGTAACAAAGGACTCTCGCTGGTATGTAACCAGTACGGAGTCCTTTGTTGTTTATTTAGTCGAATACTCGCTTACTTCGAATGTAAGGATTTTATTGAAAATTACGTAATCTTTTCGATTGCTGAATGGACCCTTGTTATTGGAATGTTTATCAATGGAAAAAAATGAAGCTCCTCTACCAGCATCCTTTGCGTCATACCAAGCGATAAAGGCATTCAATTCTTTTTTACTCAGATCAAATTCCTTATCAAATCCATTGTCCATTGTTACAACCAAGATGGCACGATCGCCGGTAGGTTGTGAGGATCCATCTGAATCCGATGACCCAGGCGTTGTAGACGGATCAGGCGTTGTAGATGATCCAGGTGTTGTAGATGACCCAGGCGTTGTAGACGGATCAGGCGTTGTAGATGATCCAGGTGTTGTAGATGACCCAGGCGTTGTAGACGGATCAGGCGTTGTAGATGATCCAGGTGTTGTAGATGATCCAGGCGTTGTAGATGGATCAGGTGTTGTAGATGACCCAGGTGTTGTAGATGGATCAGGTGTTGTAGATGAACCTGAATCTTGGTAAGGCAAAAACCCTTCAGGAATCGGATATTTAAAGGAACTGGCTCCAAAATTAGCAGTAAGCGTTCTTTCTTGCGATGAACCACTCATAATCATTGGGAACACTTGTGATCCAACAAGCTCTGAAGGTTTTGCACTGTTTGTTCCTTGAGAAACCCCATTTTTATACCATGTGATCTTGTCGTTGTCCAAATCTAGAGCTACACCAATCACGTCTTTGTCGACGAACGGTTTACCAAAACTAGTTCTTTTAAGAATGTTTGATGTATTTTTTGTTTTAATAAATAATTCAGGGGTGTATCCATAGTCTAAAATTAAATCCCATGAGGTTGACGGTAATGTATCTGTTTCTCCAGTAATTCCTATGGCAGATGCCGAAGTACTATAAGAATTATCCTTTATAGTTATTTCCCAGTACCATTTACCTGAGGTTTTTCCTGTAGTTGCTTTCTCAGATTCATTACTTTTCGTGAGAGTTCTAACTAAAGATCCATTTGTCCAAGTTACATTTGTAGTCTCAGCTTTTGTAACGGTAGGGAACAAGGAGAACACGGTAACTCCAATGAGCAGGGCTAGCATCATAGTTCCTAGTTTTTTGAATATAATATTTTTCATGACTTCCTCCTAAATATATGTAATAACAAGGGAATTATAAAACTCTATTGGGAAAATTGTCTAAACATTAAATTATATATATTACAAAATAAGATCTATAGTGGAATTTAAATTTTTGAGGTACGTAGGTCGTCGATAATGTATAAAAAGGTACTTGGCATTAAATTGAGTGAAATTAAAGCGTATTTCAGTACCGCTGTTAGTCAAATGATTATCGTAGAAGGAAACCTTATATGATCTACCGAATGAATTTGTGGAGGTGATCGTCATGAATCGCACATTTAAAATATTAAATACTGACATGGAATTGTTTGGAGCTGCTTTGGTTCAGTTGCACGTATACGTTGTATCTATTGATGAGGAATTACGCGTAACGTTTGAGGATTATGGTGGAGTAGTAGAGAAGATTACGCCGGAATCGGTCAAGATTGCGGGTAAAATTTTTAGGCGAGACCATTTCGAGTTTCGGGTATACCTAGTATCAGGTGAAAACGCAGGATGACCTAATAACTTAAAAACAATATATACCAGGATCATTGGAATGGATATAATGTTCCTAATAAAAGGAGTTGGAGGTACACAGCCCATGATAAGCATTGAACAAAAGTCGGACACTATAATCGTAGTGCTGCATGAGATTTACGGAATGAACCAGCACATACAGCATATGTGCAGATTATTATCGGATCAGGGTTATGACGTGATTTGTCCAGATTTATTGGAAAGACAAGCCCCCTTTGACTATTCACAAGAGGAAGCTGCCTACCAAAATTTTGTGGACAATGTAGGCTTTACCCACGCATCATCACAAATTAAAAATTTATTATTAAGCATTCGAGATCGCTATGACAAAATATTTATCGTCGGATTTAGCATAGGGGCAACGATTGCCTGGCTGTGTAGTGAAGAGCAATGTGTCGATGGCCTCGTAGGATTTTATGGCTCACGTATTAGAAATTATTTGGAAGTGACCCCACAATGTCCAACACTGCTATTTTTCCCACAGGAGGAGCCATCCTTTGATGTAGGTGAGCTAATTTCTACCTTAGATCACCGCCATAATGTCAGAGCATACCAATATAACGGACAACATGGATTCAGTGACCCGTACTCTTCACGATACAATGTCCATTCAGCTCAAAAATCGTTAAATGAAATGCTGGCTTTTTTAGAAAAAGGGACGCTTTCATGAGTAGCTAATCTAGCCGATGTTTATTGAAAATAGTTCTTTAAAGCCTCTCTTACCTTCTGCTGTAACGCGTATCGCCCGGGTCGTGGGCAGACGTTCAATCCAGTGTAAGGCCAATAATCTGTCCAAAAGGGCGCTGCCCAAGGCACCGGCTAGATGGTGACGCCGTTCACTCCAATCCAGACATTTATGGGAGAAGGAGCGGCGTTTTTGTCTCGTTTGTGTAAGATCAACCTGGAAATCTGCAAAGAAAGCCTCTCCTTTTCCGGTAATGTGAAGTCCGTCCTGATCCTCGGACAGAATCCCCTTTTGCATCAAAGAATTCATGATTTGTACGCCTAAATGACCTGCAAGATGGTCGTAGCAAGTTCTTGCCAACCGTATGGCCTCGTTTTCAGCGGCTTGTTTGAACGATTTAATTTGAACGGGTGGAGCTATGGATAAAAGTGACTCCATCACGCAGGCAACCTCAGGATTTTGTATGCCGAAATAGCGATGGCGTCCTTGTTTTTCCACAGTAACGGCTTGTGCCTCGATCATTTTAGATAAATGAAAGCTGGCCGTTTGCGGTTTAATACCAGCCATATGGGCCAATTCGCTTGCCGTATGGAACCTGCCGTCTAATAAAGCGGTAAGTATGGCAGCACGGGAAGGCTCGCTCACGAGAGAAGCAATCATGGCTACATTGGATTTGGTGCTCATGGCACAGTTATCCCCCTTTGTAATTCATACTTCGATGAAGCTTGAAATGTTTTCATTTTACAATAAGGAGGCAGATATGAACAGAAGGAGAAGGGATGATGGACCAAATGAATCCAATTAATCAAATAAATCAGATGAATCTTAGCCCAGACATGAAGACGATTAACCCAAGCATTTTATATTACGGGACACCTGTCGTTTTGCTTAATACATTGAATGAGGACGGCACTGTAAATATTAGCCCCATCTCCTCCTCATGGGCATTGGGCGATTGCCTGGTATTAGGCATTGGAATAACCGGGAAAGCGTTCGAAAATATGAAACGGCATCCTGAATGTGTCATCAACGTTCCGGGGCCTTCTATGTGGGAGAATGTAGAACGCTTGGCTCCCTATACAGGCAAAAATCCTGTACCGGCGGAAAAGAAGCAAAATGGATTTACCTATCAAAAAGATAAGTATGAGATTAGCGGATTAACTCCGATTGAATCTATTAGGGTCAAGCCCACCCGAATCAGGGAATGTCCTATTCAGATTGAAGCTGAGGTGAGACATATCCGCATTCCTGACCACGTTTCTTATTTTGCGATCGTCGAAACTCAGGCTGTGCAGGTACATGTTCACCAGAATAAGCTTCTAGGAGAAAACCATATTGATCCGACCAAGTGGAGTCCTCTCATCTATAATTTCCGCCATTATTTTGGTTTGGGTGACCATTTGGGCAAAACCTTCCGCTCCGAAACCTGATGATTCAACAAAATAATAATTTCCTACCCGAATAATGAGAATTATCTTCCCAAATGATTCATTTTGTGCGAGAATGATTGAAAAATCATCCATGATTACGCATACAGGAAGAGACGATTCATACAGCACGTATAACAAGGGAGGAAATAACCATGTCAGAAGAACGCAAGCTGTCATTTGAAACTCTCGCTGTCCACGCCGGACAACAAGTTGATCCTACTACTTTTGCCCGTGCCGTTCCGCTATATCAAACGACTTCGTATGGATTTCGGGATGCGGAGCATGCGGCTGATTTGTTCTCACTCAAAGAGTTCGGCAACATCTATACGCGTCTGATGAATCCGACCACGGATGTGTTCGAGCAACGGATTGCAGCTCTGGAGGGAGGAGCTGGTGCGTTGGCAACGGCTTCGGGAGCAGCAGCGATTTCCTTTTCCATCCTGAACATTGCAGGAGCAGGAGATGAAATTGTATCGGCCTCCAGCCTGTATGGCGGTACATATAATCTATTTTCTACTACATTGCCGAAATTGGGCATTAAGGTACATTTTGTCAATTCGGATGACCCGGAGAACTTCCGCAAAGCCATTACGGAGAAAACGAAGGCTATATTTGCGGAAACGATTGGCAACCCGCAGGGTAATGTGCTGGATATAGAAGCTGTTGCGGCGATTGCACACGAATATGGCATTCCGCTGATTGTGGATAACACGTTTCCGAGCCCCTATTTATTGCGACCTATCGAATATGGAGCGGACATTGTTGTGCATTCGGCCACGAAATTTATTGGTGGACATGGTACATCTATAGGCGGTGTGATCGTGGACAGCGGCAGGTTTGACTGGAAAGCGAGCGGCCGTTTCCCGGGACTGACCGAGCCGGACCCAAGCTACCACGGGGTCGTGTATACCGAGGCGGTGGGACCGATCGCGTATATTATCAAAGCGCGAGTGCAATTGCTGCGTGACTTGGGAGCGGCTATTTCACCATTCAACTCGTGGCTGCTGCTGCAAGGCCTGGAGACGCTCCATCTGCGGCTGGAGAGACATAGTCAGAACGCACTGAAGGTAGCGCAGTATCTCGAAAGCCACAAGGATGTGGAGTGGGTCAGCTACTCCGGATTGCCGAGCCATCCATCCTACGAGCTAGCCCAAAAATACCTGCCTAAAGGGCAGGGGGCGATCCTGACCTTTGGCATCAAAGGCGGGAGTCAGGCGGGAAGCAAGCTGATCGCCAATGTGAAGCTATTTTCCCATCTGGCTAATGTGGGCGATTCCAAGTCTTTGATCATCCACCCGGCGAGCACAACGCACCAGCAGCTTAGTGCGGAGGAACAGGTTGCTGCTGGAGTCAAACCGGAGCTGTTGCGTCTATCGGTTGGGACAGAAGCGATTGAAGATATTTTGTACGATTTGGAGCAAGCGATCGCAGCCAGTCAACAGTAGACAATGATCGTTATGGGTTTGGTTGACGAGTGTGATGAGGCATTCGTGCAGGATTCAGGGGTTGGTCAGGTGGGGGATATCCTCCACCTTTTTTGCGTTGACAATATACCTATGGGGGTATATTGTATACCCTATAAGGTATACAAGGGGGCGAAGGAATGGGCAGAAAAATAGTTGTTATTGGCGGGGTAGCAGGCGGAGCTTCTGCTGCGGCGAGATTGCGGAGATGGAATGAGGAAGACGAGATTATTTTATTTGAACGCGGAGAGCATGTTTCTTTTGCAAATTGCGGTCTTCCTTATTATATTGGCGGGACGATTCAGGCGCGTGACAAGCTGTTTGTCCAGACACCTCAGGGGATTAGAGAACGCTTTAACATAGATGTGCGGGTGCTGAACGAAGTGGTGCAAATAGACCGCGAGCATAAGCTCGTCCGTTTCCGTGACATGACGACAGGAGAGACGGGTGAGCAGTCGTATGACATTGTGGTATTATCGCCAGGAGCCAAACCGATGATACCAGACATTCCCGGCTTACATGAAGCTCCGAATGTATTTACGTTAAGAAACATTCATGACACGGACGTCATTAAGACATTTGTAGATGAAAGCCAGCCCAAACATGCCACGGTGATCGGTGGTGGATTTATTGGGCTGGAGATGGCCGACAATTTGCGGGAACGCGGCCTTGCGGTGACCCTTGTTGACATGGGACAGCAAGTGCTTAATCCGCTAGATCCTGAAATGGCCAAGCTGGTAGAGCAGCATATGAAGCTGAACGGGGTGGAGATACGTTTAGAGGAAGGAGTCGCGGCTTTTGAAGACCAGGGAACACAGCTTCGCTTGACTTCAGGCGATATGCTTCGGACAGACATGGTTATTCTGGCAATTGGTGTTGTTCCTGAAAATGAGCTGGCCAAGCAAAGCGGATTGGAGCTTGGTTTTCGCGGGGCCATTCAGGTAAATGGCCAGCTGCAAACCAGCGATCCGGCCATTTATGCGGTAGGGGACGCTATCCAGGTCAAAGACCGCAATCACGGATTTGCGACCATGGTGCCGCTGGCTTGGGGAGCCAATCGGCAGGGGCGTTTGGCGGCAGATCATATTAACGGTCAAGCCATTTCCTATGATGGCGCGCTCGGGACTTCCGTCATTAAGGTCTTTGCATTGACCGCAGCCTCTACAGGAAATAACGAAAAAACCTTGTCACGGCTGGGCGTTCCCTATAAAGCGATTCATATTCATCCCGGTTCGCATGCAGGTTATTATCCCGGGGCATCGCCCATTGCCATCAAGCTGCTGTTTAATCCAGACACAGGTATGATCTACGGAGCACAGGCTGTTGGAGCCGATGGAGCAGACAAAAGAATTGACGTTATTGCGACAGCGATTCGCGGCAATCTGAACGTCCGTGATCTGGCTGACCTTGAGCTTGCCTACGCGCCTCCTTATTCTTCGGCCAAAGATCCTGTGAATATGGCTGGTTACGTGGCTTCCAATATCATGGATGGACTCGTCCAAACACTACAGTGGCATGAGGTTGACGATTTTCACCGCAATGGCGGTGTGATTATAGATGTCAGGGATCAGGTGGAGCTACAGGCTGGAGGCATTTTAGGTTCTATTCATATTCCCTTGCCTGAGCTTAGAGATCGAATGTCGGAAATCCCGCGTGATCGGGAGATCGCTGTATCTTGTCAGGTCGGCTTGCGCGGCTATCTAGCAGCCAGAATTTTGACTCAGCACGGTTATTCGGTAAGAAATGTTGATGGCGGCTACAAGACGTATTCGGTTATGGCTAAGCGTGCCTATCTCTTGAAATAGTTCATTACCCATCCAATCTGATTCAGGTGATCCGTGACTTGGCCATGCAGCGCACCAAAGAAGGTATCCTGCAGTTCTACGGTGATGGTGCCTTTTTCGGCGAGTGCGTGGTAAACACGTTTAAGCTCCTCCTCACTCTCACAGTCGAGAATGATTTGTACAGGCTGTGATTTCAGCGGTTTACCGTAGGAATCGGAAAAATGAATATGACTGTTACCGAGATGCAGTTCAGCGTGTAAAAGCTTGCCTTCATGCTTATTCAGCACTTTGATTGTTCCACCTAAAACAGATTGATAATAATCAATCGTCTGCTGCACATCGTTAACAATGATATAAGGACTTGCACTTCTCATGGGATCATTTCCTTTCATGCCTTTGATAGAGGACTTCTACTACTATACATTATTTACGATATCCATTGGAATTACCCCTTTTCTTATCAAAAATGGCTTGGTTCACTGTGTGACGTCTGTTACAATGGAAGAGACATTTATGAATGGATAGAAAAGAGGTCGAACAGGTGGGCACTTCAATGATTTGGGAAGCAGTTATATATTGGGTGATCTTGGTGATCTCTGCGCTGTGCGTGATCGCAGTATCAGGTAGCCGGAAGACGGCAAGCACGATTATTTTGGCGCCCGTTGTTTTATTTTGTACCATATTTATGATGCAGGGCTCGATGTTGAATACAATGAAGCACCCGACGATGGGGGCGAATGTTGGTTTGGGTATGGCATTTCTGACAACATGGGTAGTCAGCGGAATATTGTTTGTCGTTGCGCTTGTGATTGCTTTTATTAGATACAGCAAGAAGAATAAGGTGTAATTCAGCTTGAGAACTTCAGTTGAATAAAGGCTTTCGGTGATATAACCGAAAGCCTTTTTTTGTATATTTTTTAACTGGTGGGATGTCTAGGCTTATCTGCGTCTTTTCATAAGCAAAACAACGATCAGCACGACGATGATGACGATCAATAGAAATTTCATATTTGATAACCTCCTTGGTCTGTCATATTTGGTATTGCCATATGTGGTATTAACCATATTGGGTTAGCATGCACCGAACACCCACAACCAAAGCCTTTTTGTTAAGGGGTTGGAAAAAAATAGACTGAAGAATCAAAAAGAGGTTTACACTCCTGGCTGGAAAGTGTATACATAAGGTAAGGAGGCGATTGCCATGAGTGATCGTGCATTTCATTTGTTCTATATTATTTTCCTGACGGTTCTGGCACTGGGAAGCGTTGGGGGAATCGTCTGGTGGCTGCGCTCTGTCGGCCGTCAGGAGAAGGAAAAAAACTGAATTTGGCATGGGCATACAAGCCTAAATGCATCTTCCGGTAGGAGGGTGCATTTTTATATGCTATAATGGGAACATATGTTCTTTTTGACTATCATCCCGGTCAATAGCTGGCTGGGAATCTGGAAAGGGAGGAAAGATGATGCTGCCTGATTTGGAACGAAAGCTATTACGTATCTTGTACAACTATTTTGCCCAGCATCGCCACATGCCGACGATGACGGAATTAACTGTTAAAACGGGCAAGCGAGACGCTGAAATTACAGCTGCCTTGCGACATATGGAACAAGAGCGTTATATCACATGGGAAAATAACACAGGTACCCAACATGTAATTTTACTTGAAGGGTGGGAGCGGCCTTCGATCCATAGGCGTACTCCAATGGAAACAGGGCGCTCCACTACACCGATGACACCGCTCGACAATACAGAATATTGGACGAATTATTAGAAGGTGAGGATTTTGCAAAATGCTAAGGCATTTTAAACTGGAAAATTAATGAGTTTTTAAGGTGCATATCATTTAATTTTAAGAAAGAGAGACTATAATGACCGTATTAACCCCTTTTTGATCAAGCTATAGGCCCTGTCGATGTATCGGCAGGGCCACTTTTTTGTTTATAACATGTTCATTTGGTGAATCAACTAAAAAATCCCCCGGGGATCATCCGGAGGATTGATTGCAGTCTATGTAGACTGCATGGCCTGTTCAAACTTCATCGTTTGACGGCATAATATATATTCAACCCCTGCTACCTTGCATAATATGGTCAGCATGTTCATTAGGGGCAGTCTGATTCCACTGTTCATTTTCCAAACGACAAAAGCCCTACCTCTCTTTCGTCCTTGCGGCTCCGATGACCGCGCCAGTGTGAATGTGAAAATCTTACGGCAAAAGCTCAAAATTCTACATTTGGGTTATACATAAAATTTGGAGAAGCTCCATGCGGTGATAAGGAGTATAGCCTGTTACGCGGAATCCTATGGGGTTAATACATATTCCCATAGTATAGCAGGAATGTTTCTAAAACGCAAGGGGCATTCAATTGTAATCACGACAACTGCGTATCATCGGATACGTGGTTGTTTTGTTGTCAACGAAGGTTAACTTTTGATGGTTGGACTCCGATATTGAATAAACAAGATATTATATGAGCGTACGGATGAAAAGAGGGGTAGCAATTTGCCGATCTATAAGCGCTTTATTCAGCATGTTATCCTGAACTATGTTATAGGTTCGTTGGCCGCTGTGCTTTTGGTAGGTGCGATTTTTGTATTTTCCACGTTAAATGTAGCCCACTATGAATTTCTGGGGCTTGTGAAAATCATTGTATTGTCCAGCATTATTATGATTGGCTGTGAAGTGATAGCGTTCCGGATGCATCTGAGACCGGTTCATCATTTTTTCCACGGCAAACCAACAACATTCAAGGATGTAGAAGCGGTGTACATACGGGTTCATCATCTGCCTAATTTATCGGCTTTACGTATTATTGGCCCGCATTTGTTAGGGTTCTCCATCCCGGCAGCAGGTATAGCCCTATGGATGATCCATACCGGACAGCTTGCTTTTCCCTCTTATTACGTAGGAATTGCTTGTATAGGTGCTTGTCTGGTTGCTTCCATGCATGCACTGGTTGAATTTTTTCTGACAATGAGAGCGATTCGGCCGCTGCTGGAGGGGCTACAGGAACGGACCTATCAGCAATATGGACTGAACCTGTCACTGCGAGGGCGCGTGCTGCTATCGCTGCGGCATAAATTTCAGTTGAGCGCGACGCTAATCGGTGCTTTTCCGCTGTTTTTATTTTGTCTGGCTACGCAGATTCGGCTGGAACGATTGGATGCGACCTCCTCCAGCCCCTACTGGCTATGGGCTGGAACGATTTTAATTTTTGGTGTAGCTTTTGCCTATTTGGGAGGAAGACTGCTGACCCGTGAGATCGAGCAGCCGATCCATCATCTGCTGGAGAAAATGAACGAAGTAAAGGAAGGTCACCTGAACAGTAACGCCAGCGACTTGTATTCCGATGAATTTGCGGAGTTAATCGAAGGCTTTAACATGATGATCGAGGGTCTGAAGGAGCGGGAAGAAAAGAACGGTCAGCTATTGGACAGTTATTTTGCTACCTTGGCGGCGGCCCTGGATGCACGGGACGCCTATACCGCGGGGCATTCTTTGCGTGTGGCTGAGTATTCTGTACTCATTGGGCGAAAAGGTGGCTTGAATGAGACGGATCTTGACTTGCTGCGTAAAACAGCCTTATTGCATGATATCGGTAAAATCGGCGTGCCTGATGCTGTACTGCTCAAGGATGGCAAGCTGACGGACGAGGAATTTGATCAGATTAAAATGCATCCCGTCATGGGAGAAAGCATTCTCCGCCAGGTTGAACCGGCTTATGCCATGGCTCCTTATTTGCCTGGTGTGCGCTCGCACCACGAGCGTTATGACGGCAAGGGATACCCAGACCAGCTCTCCGGTGAAGATATCCCGCTTTTTGGGCGGATTATTGCCGTAGCAGATGCGTACGACGCGATGACATCGGATCGCCCATACCGAAAAGGTATGAAGGAAGAGAAGGCGGTTATGATATTGGAGGAAGGAAAAGGGAGCCAGTGGGATCCTTACTTCGCCGAATTATTTGTTCGGGAATGGCGCCGGAATAAGGGCATCATAAGCTGAAATCAGAGATAACTCCACGAGGGCGAGCCACTGCGGTTCGCTTTTTTTTGATACCCCTTGAACCGTCATTGGACATGTCGAAAGATGGTGCTTCATGGTATGATGTACAACAAAGACAAAAGCGGTTAGCATAGGCGTGGCATCCAATTTTTTGTGCTATGGGAGTGTGAGTCCGTGCAATTTTCGATGATGTTTGTAATCAATTTGGGAATGCTGATAGCTGTTGCCTATGTGGCGAATGTGATTTATAAATATGGTTTGAGTCGTACCTCTTCGCGGTTCAAATATATCAGCTCGGTGCTGCTGGTGGTATTTGGCGGATGGATCAGCTCTTGCTTTGGCTTTAATTTTAGTGAGACGGTAATTTTCGATCTGCGCTTCGTTCCGTTGATTATTGCGGCGTTGGTGTATCCCCGTTCCTACACGCTTATTATTATTGGCGTGGCGATCGGACTTACGAGATTTACCTTTGGTCTGAATATGGCGGCGTGGGTTGGTTTCCTGAATATGAGCATTCTGGGCGTACTGTGTGCCGGATTGAACTACTGGATGCGTCGGTCCACCTTGCGTCTGATCATTAAGGCGTCGGTGACCATTTTAGCGGTTAATATCGTCAATACGATAAATATTGCCTTCCTTGGTGTTATTCCCTGGCGCTATTATGTAGCGGAGGTTGTTCCTCTTACACTGCCTATCGGCGTGGTCCTCAGCTTTTTATTTGCTCTGATTTTACGTGATTTTCAGATGGAGCAACTGCGCAATTCTCAGATTAAACAGGCGAACCATCTACTATCGAAGCAGCGCAATGAGCTGCAGAAGGCGAAGGTTGTGTTGGAGGAACGTGCCAAGCAACTCATGATGGCCTCTCAGTATAAATCGGATTTTATGGCAACGATGTCGCATGAGCTGCGTACACCTCTTAACAGCATTATTAATCTGGCACAAATTATTAACGAGCAGGGAAAGGAACTGGATGAGGACGAGCTATCCCTCTATAGTGATCTGATCTATGCCTCAGGGCATGATTTGCTCCAATTAATCAATGACATTCTGGATCTGTCCAAGGTCGAGGCTGGGCGCATGGAAATTGTAAATGAACCGGTTAATATACGCGAGCTTACGCAGGTGATGATGATGCATTTTGAAGTCACTGCAAAGGATAAAAATATTGAATTCAGCCTGAAGGTACATGAAAATATACCGGATGAAATCCGCTCCGATCCCAAACGTGTACAGCAAATTTTACGCAATCTATTGTCCAATGCCTTTAAGTTCACTCATGAAGGAAGTGTATTGCTGGAAATCAGCACACAGCATCTGGATCGAAAGGGACAGGAGGGGGATTGGGTTATCATGGCAGTGAAAGATACGGGAATCGGTATTTCTGAGCTTCAGCAGCATATTATTTTTGAGGCATTTCAGCAGGCGAACAGTTCGATTAATCGCAAATATGGAGGAACCGGATTGGGATTGTCGATTAGTCGCGATTTTTCGCGCTTGCTGGGCGGTTTTATCCGTCTGGAGAGTGAAGAAGGCAAGGGAAGTACCTTTTCCCTGTATTTGCCTATGTGTCCGTCTGAAAGCAAGGAGGCGGGCAAGCAGCCATTTAAATTAACCTGATGCGCCATGTAGAAGCAGAAGTGCTAGGTGCACAAAGGAGGTCATCATGGAACGTAAAGCGGTTGTTGTAGGGGCAACGGGGCTTGTCGGGGGATATGTGGTACGGGAGCTGCTGGTGCAAAAGGAATACAGCCGCGTCATGGTTGTAGGCAGACGCCCGCTGGAAATCAAGCATCCCAAGCTTGAGCAGGCAAACATCGACTGGGAGCAGCCGCAGAAGACAGCGTCCGCCTTCGAAGGGGCTGATGATGTTTTTTGCTGTCTAGGGACAACGATGAAGAAGGCTGGCTCCAAGGAGCAGTTTCGCAGGGTGGATCTGGACTATCCTGTTCTGACCGCACGGCTGGGAAAGGAAGCCGGTGCTGGGCAGATGCTTGCGATCTCCTCGATGGGAGCCAACCCGAATTCGCGTGTGTTTTACAACCGTACCAAGGGAGAAGCCGAAGAGGCACTTGCCGCTGTTGGATTGCCTGCGCTCCATTTGTTTCGTCCGTCGCTGATTCTGGGCGCGAGACCTGAACGCCGTGCTGGCGAAGCTGCTGCCGCTGTCGTCATGAAGGCACTGGATGGCATGATGACGGGCAAGCTCGCTCCCTACCGTGCTATCCCGGCCTCGGTCATCGCACGAGCCATGGTACGAATTGCGCTCGCGCAGGCGAACGGTGTACATATTTATCCGAATGATATCATCCGGGTCATCGGTGCAGAACTGGCATCCGATGAGGAGGAAGCTGGCGCAGGAATGAGACCGGATAATAATGTGTAAGAGTGGACTGGCACACCCTATGGTAACAACGCCGCTGTCACTCGATGGTTCGGATAACAGCGGCGTTATTTGCGGCTTTATTTATGGTTTGTATTTTTCGGTACATCTATCGTAATCTCAAATTCAGGAAGGTATTGGCGAGACCAGTGGCCATTAGCGTCCAGAATAGCTCTTCCATCCGGAGTCAAAGGATGAATAAATGGTTTGAAGGTAATCTTTTTCGGCGGATCAACAAAAGGAGTAAACAACATGACCATCTGTCCAGGTTGATTTTTGGACAGTGTTTTACCCGTGCCTCTAAGCATTTCCAATTCACGTCCCTGATCGTCGAATACCGCATAATCAAGAGATTTGACTACTTTTTTAGTATAGTTTTTGTGCGGTCCCTCTGTGGAAATATACTTGCGTTCTTCTGCATAGTCGTCGGGCATATCCTTAAGGTCCACAAGCATAGTGAACGTTGTGAGGATTTTGGTCGTAACTGGCGTCATTTCCACCCGATTTACAGTAAATTTGAGATACGTATTCGCTTTGCTGATCTGTGGCTTGAGCACCTTGTTATCCAGCTTTGTTTTGTAGACGATAGTTTTCAGTTCAAATGGTTTCGTCACTCCCTTTAGCTTGGCATATACTTTCAGATCAAATTGCTCTGGCAAGGCGGGCAGCCCGCTGGCAGGGTCGCGCATGTAGGAAATCAGCATGGAATTGCTGTCTCTGCCCGGGCTTTCTCCCAAATAGCTAAATACACCATTTTGGCTAAGCATTGATTTTCCGTTAATGAATAGGTCGATTTTTTCATATCCGCCTGAGGTGGAGGGTTCCCTTATAAATTCCGCCACGGGTACGACCCTCTTTTGCTTACGGAGGATCAGATGGCACTCGTTAATAAGGATGCGAAGCAGCCATGTTTTAAAATAACGGGGCTCACGCAGCTCACCCAGAGATTTGTAAGCCTTGAGCATTGCTTCTTGCATCGCGTCTGCGCAATCCTCATTACTGCGGAGAATGGAACGCGCCATACCGTACATATCGGATTCCATATGCTTCATCAAGGCGACGAATGCCTTGCGGTCCCCATGCCTTGCTTGGTGTAATTTTAATTCGAGATTCAAAGGATGGTGCTCCTTTCCCGTCTAAACTGGCTGTGATCATTGTACCTGGATTTAAATGCGTAAAATCTTTTTTTAAAAGGTGTACATCAAGTTAGATGATGCACAAGCTTTAAAGGTTACAGCCGGGTCGGAAAAATATAGCACAACTGGAAAAATAGTATCTAAGAGCAACTTACCATCCATAAGTGCAGATATGGGGGCGGAATAGTGGCATTAGACATCCCGTGCTATAATACGGTAAAACTAGTATCAGGAAGGAGACTCCAATAGATATGAAGAAAACCATTTCTACTGAAAAAGCACCCGGTGCTATCGGCCCTTATAGTCAAGCGGTAGAGGCGGGCGGGTTTATTTACACCTCAGGACAGCTTGGACTGAACCCGGCGACAGGTGAGCTTGGTAAAGACGTACAGGAACAGGCGCGTTTGTCTCTGAGCAACGTACAAGCCATCCTGGACGCGGCAGGCAGCCATATGAATCAGGTTGTGAAAGCGACTGTATTCCTGAAGGATATGAACGATTTTGTCAGCGTCAATGAAGTGTACAGCTCTTTCTTTGAGCAGCCGTATCCGGCTCGCAGTGCGGTGGAGGTAGCCCGTCTGCCTAAGGATGCACTGGTGGAGATTGAAGTCATTGCATTGAAAGGCTAATAAATACGACAAACGGGTGTCCCCTATAATAGAGGCACCCGTTTGTTCTCGTTACAGATGACATTAGTTTCCTTTAATCCCGGTCGCGGTTACGTGCCAAGAATAGCCATAGCGCGTACACCAGAATGATTGCCGCCAGGATCAATGCAGCCAGCCGCACCTTCTCATGGTCTGGATGCCCGATGGCGATGGCGACATAGCCCCATACGAATACGAGAGGATATATGCTGTCACGGTAAGGGAAGCTGATCAGGATGGCAATGGCGGTTCCAATGAGCAGGATAGTGATTGCCCATGTGAGTTCACTGAGTCCCCAGCCGCTCCATTCATTTTTATTCAGGGCAACCGCGATGTTGATAATGGTAGCAACAGACACCCAACCGAGATTCAGGCTGAATGGCAGCTTGACGAACCACATTTCCCCGCGAGTTGGTTGTGGCGTGCGGGTACGTGCGTATACGACGCTCAGGGAGAGCGAGTACAAAATAATGACGATGACGCACAGCTCTACATAGACGTACTGCCACAGGAAAATCCAGATGATGTTGAAGAGACAGCTTAAAATGAAGAAAATCCCGATGGACTGGACATTTGTCTTCGCTTGGCCTGCAGGTGTGGCTTGATACACGACAAAGCAGGCAAGCAGCAGGTAGATGACCGACCAGATGGAGAATGCGTAGCCTGTTGGTATTACCAAGGTAGGATACATATTGGATACAGCAGCAGTGCTTCTGCCGCCGATGGAAAGTGTAGAAGCCAAAATATTAACAACGATAACAGCGATGAATGCAAGAATGTTCCACCATTTATACGGATGGCTTCGCGACATAGAGATACCTCCCTCCTAAATGAGTGAGTGATGAACGAAATGACCGACTGGTCATCATCTTCTATTATGAATATACCCACTTTGCTACCAATTATGTTCAAGCAGGAAAAAGTTTCAGGGTCCAAATATATTCATAAAAAGTTGTATGTATATGCAGTCATATGTAGTACAATGAAAAAAATTTTAAGCACTATATAAGCTGGATTTGCTCAAATTCAGCTTATATAGAAGTAAGGAGATAAGTGGAATGAATAGTTTGGAAAAAGTAGGGAAATTTGCGGGAAGAACCTTTTCGATCTGGGTACTTTTATTTGCATGTTTGGGGTTTTTCTTTCCTGCGGCGTTTATAGGGTTAAAAGGATACATACAGCTATTTCTTGGCATCGTCATGTTCGGCATGGGATTAACCTTATCCTCGGCGGATTTTCGTGAAGTATTTCGTCGTCCGGTCGATGTAGCTATTGGTGTAGTCGGGCATTATCTGATAATGCCGTTTCTGGCGTATGCATTGGCGTTGGTACTGCAGTTGCCGCCGGATATTGCGGTAGGAGTTATTTTGGTAGGCTGCTGCCCAAGCGGAACCGCGTCCAACGTCATGACTCTTTTATCAAAAGGTGACGTGGCGCTGGGTGTGTCGATTGCTTCAGTGTCGACGCTGATTGCTCCATTGGCGACCCCGGCCATGATTAGCCTGCTTGCCGGGCGTTGGATGAATATTAATGCAAAGTCGCTGATTATGGATATTCTCATCGTGGTTATCGTACCGATAGTGCTGGGCGTTATCGTTAAATCGCTATTGCGCAAACAGGCGGATGCGAGTGTCAAGGCATTGCCGCTTGTATCGACGCTGGCGATTGTACTGATCGTGGCGATTGTGGTTGCAGGCAGCAAGGGCAAGATTTTGGAAACCGGCCCGATTATTTTTGCGGTAGTCATTTTACATAATGGTATCGGGTTCCTACTAGGGTATTGGTTTGCCAAGCTGTTCGGCATGAATCTGTCCAAACGTAAAGCTGTTACATTGGAGACGGGGATGCAAAATTCCGGCTTGGGCGCTGCGCTGGCAGCTGCTCATTTTAACCCGATTGCTGCTGTGCCGAGTGCGATCTTCAGTGTGTGGCACAATATTTCCGGCTCGTTGCTCGCGACCTGGTTTTCCCGCCGGGAGGAGAAGAATAGCACAGGTGGAAGCAATTAAGCTATTTGTCATAGGCGACTTGTCATAAGTCGATGGCTTGTGAAAAGCGGCTAAGGTTCAGGTTTTCGGGACAGTTTAAGGAGGTCAGAAAGGTAGGATTTGACTTTATGGGGGCGGATCATTATACTGTGGTTATTATAACCACTGTATTAAAGTAAGCAATTAAAATAAGCAACGGCAGACAGGCTTCATCATCGAAGTAAAATTACTCCGAATTCGCATTCGGCTTCATGGTTTACGGGCTTATCTGATCTGACTTAAACTGAAGGAGAGAAAATGGATGAATCCGAAATATAAGTCTTTATTTGAAGCTTTTACCCTGCCATCTGGCGTTACGTTGAAAAACCGTATTACGATGGCCCCTATGACTAACTTTGCTTCCCATGAAAATGGTGAGGTCAGTGACCAGGAGTTGGCTTACTACCGTGAACGTTCCGGCGGGGTGGGCGCAGTCATTACGGCCTGTGTGTATGTGACTCCAGACGGCAAAGGCTTCGTAAATGAGTTTGGTGCCGACAAGGACGAAATGATTCCGAGCCTGCGCCGTCTGGCTGACACGATTCATTCGGAGGGTGCGAAAGCAATCCTGCAAATTTATCATGGTGGTCGCCTGTGTCCACCGGATCAAATTCCGGACGGACAGCCGATCAGTGCAAGCGCAGTAGCTGAGGAAAAAGAAGGCGCACCTGTGCCGCGTGAAATGACATCCGACGATATTCACCGTGTCATCCGCGCCTACGGCGAAGCAACTCGCCGCGCGATTGAAGCGGGTTATGACGGTGTGGAGCTTCACGGCGCAAACGGCTATCTGGTGCAGCAGTTCTTCTCCCCGCATTCCAACATTCGTACCGATGAATGGGGAGGAAGCCTTGAGAAACGTTTGACCTTCCCGCTGGCGGTTGTCCACGAAGTGAAAAAAGTGATAGCTGCGCATGCCAAGCAACCGTTCATCTTCGGGTACCGTTTGTCTCCTGAGGAAGGACACACGCCAGGTATTACGCTGGACGATACGATGGTACTCGTAGACCGTTTGGCGGATCAAGGGCTGGATTACCTGCACATTTCCGTCAACCATTTCTTCGGCGGTTCGTTCCGTGACCGGAGCGATGAACGTTCACGTACCGTTCTCATCCATGAGAAAGTTGGCAACCGCGTGCCGATTATGGGAGTTGGGTCGCTGAATACACCGGACAATGCGCTTGCAGCGCTGGAGACAGGTGTACCGCTTGTTTCGCTCGGACGTCCGCTTCTGATGGAGCCGCAATGGGTTCAGAAGGTGCAGAACGGCACAGAAGATACCATTCGTACGACTTTGTCCAAGCAAGCCCAGCAAGAGCTAGTCATTCCAGACTACCTGTGGGGTGCGTTGACGACGATTCCTGGCTGGTTGCCTGTTACGGATTAAATTTTGAAATGATAGGAATACCCTGGGTCGCTTCCATGCACCTGGGGTATTTTCCTGTCTCGTGTCCGTGATTATCCACAAGCATATGAATAACAGAGAAAGAAGGAAAATGACGATGTTACAGTCCACCCATCCCGGGCTACAAATTCGGCTTTTACAAGTCAGTGATGCAGAGCGATTACTAGAAATCAGACGTGAAAATTTTGAGTTTTTCAAGCCGTTTGAGCCGGAACGAGCTGAAGTTTACTTTACGCTGGAAGAACAGGCACGTCTGATCTCCGTTGGTCTTGAGGCTGCACAAGCAGGACAAGGATATACGTTTGGACTTTTTTTGCCGGAAAATGATAGGCTGATCGGCAGAATGGAGCTGTCGGGCATAGCCAGAGGCCCTTTTCAAAATGCGAATCTGGGCTACTTTGTAGACCCTACATATCACGGACAAGGCTATGCCACCTCCGCAGTGAAAGACATTGTACGTTATGCCTTGAGTGAGTTGGAATTGCACCGTATTCAGGCCGGGGTCATGCCGAGGAATACGCCGTCTAATCGAGTGATGGAAAAGGCCGGATTCCGTCGTGAAGGGCTGGCGCTAAATTATTTGAAGATTAATGGTGTCTGGGAAGATCATGTGCTGTATGCGATCACAGCTGAAGATTTGCAGAATGGCGCTTTCTGAATTCGCCAGGCGTGACTCCCTCCAGTTTTTTGAACACCTTGCCAAAATATTTTTCATCCTGATATCCGACCATGCCGGCTATATGATGAAGTCGCAGCTTGTCATTCAGCAGTAGCAGCTTCGCTTTGTCCATCCTGATCCGGCACAGATAGTCGGACAGATTCACGCCGTATTCCTGCTTGAATTTGCGAGAGATATATTCCCGGCTGAGGTAAAAACGGCTCGCCATATCCTGTAGAGAAATATCCTCGTCGTAGTGAGCATCCAAATAGCGGGCAATATCACGGATCGTCGGGTTATTTGGACTATGGCTTGGTGTAAGTGCCTGACCGGCTGCCAGAATGCGGTTTTCGATCTGTTTTTTCCATAAGGGCAGGGATAGCAGGCCACGATTGTCGAGGGGCAGAGCAGGAATGGAGCTTGCTCCATCGGCCAGTTCCTCGCCTTCGGTATCTCCGGGTCTGTCATTCAGCCAACGGGCCAGCATCCAGTCCAGCTCCTGATTCCAGCCAGTGAGCTGCTCCGCCGTGACCGAGGGCAGCTCGGCAACAGCTGCTATCCAGTGGCCTACTGTCGCAGCTACACGACTGGCGTTACAACTGAGCGCGCTAAGTCGCAGCTCTTCTTCCATCTCGGGCAGCCGGGGAAGATGCACGGACAGTCTTGCAGGCGAATTATGGTGCTGCCAATCGGTGGACTGCAACACATCCCGTTTCCACAATGCTTGCCGCGCCTCATGGTAGGCTGTAGCTGCCGCTATGGGAAAGGCACCGAAGGAACCAATACCGAAATGCATGTAGCATCGCAATGCTGTTTTGATCCCTGTGTGCATATCCTGCAAAAGCAGCGGCCAACGGGACGGCTCGCCCCAGTACAGCAAAATAACTTCGTCCATACGCTCCAAATGACGGAATGCAATTCCGGTCCGGGAAGCCATGAGAAACTCATTACAGATGTTAATCAGGGAGAAGCTCAGCAGCGGACGCCGCGTTTTGTATTTATCCAGCATATCGCCATCCAGTTGAGTGATGCTCATCACAGCTGCATTGCACATTTGAATCCCACCGGGAAGACCTAGCTCCTCGCGTAAGGGCGTGATGGAAAGAGTGGTATTCGCCGTACCGGATACCAGCTCGGTCAAGAGTTTATCAGCATAGTGCGGCCTCATCCGGTTTACTTCGATAGCCTGCATTGTCTGCCTGCGCCGATCCTGCTCCGCTGTTCGCCATGCCTTGGTGGCTTTGGATAGAGCCTCGTTAATCTCAACCGGGTCTACAGGCTTGAGAATATAGTCCATCCCTCCCCGGCGGATGGCCTGCCGGACCAGATCAAAATCGTCATGGCCGCTTACCACCACAACTCTGGTCGCCGGGGAATGGACCTGAATCCACTCCATCAGGGCTACTCCATCTTTGCCGGGCATCCGCATATCCGTGAGCACAACAGGTGGGGAAAGGGCCGTGATGAGCTCAATCGCCTGATCGCCCGACTCGGCTTCGATCACCTCGGTCACGCCGCAAGTCTCCCAATGTACGAGCATCCGAATGGCATGGCGCACATGCTTTTCATCATCCACAATCAAGACTTTCATAACAGATCACTCTCCCTTAATATGAATTCCGGTGTGAGCTTCGGTACGAATTTCGAGTGTATAACGAACGCCATGAGGCAGAATATTGTCTACACACAGGGTATTAGAACCGTCCTCCGAATGAAGCTGAATACGCAATAGAACATTACGTAGTCCGATGGAATCCTGTTCGCTGATGTCCGGTTCCTCGTAGGCTTTTAGCGGACGCTTCAGCATATGCTGAAGCTGCTCCAACTCGGCCTGCGAAATGGATGCTCCGTTATTTTCCACTATGATCCTCACAATTCCTTCGCGAATTCGGTAGCCTGTAATGTGAATTTTGCCAGGGCCGAGCCGGGGATCAGCACCATGCTTAAAATAGTTTTCCACCAATGGCTGGAGAATCATTTTAGGCACGCGGTCATTCAGGACCTCATCATCCCACTGGTAAGTCACCTCTAATTGCTCCCCAAAGCGTTCCTTTTGCAAATCAAGATATTGCCTTACATGCTCGGCCTCATCCTTGAGCGTAACGACGGTATGATCTCGCATGTTATAGCGCAGCATTTTGGCAAGGGAGGAGAGCAGAGAATAGATCCGCGGTATCTCATGCTGTAGAGCCAGCGTTCCAATAGACTGTAGCGTATTATATAAAAAGTGAGGATTAATCTGCGCCTGAAGCGCTTTCAATTGATGTGTCTTGTTTGCCAGCTCCAGCTTGTATTCCCTCAAAATGAGGTTGTTGATGGTATCCATCATCTGTCTGAAGCTGCGTGATAGCACCCCGATCTCATCGTTGCTCATGGCCCGGATGTCTACATCGAGTTGACCGGATTGAATTTGATTTATGTAGCGAGTCAGTCGCTTAATAGGCTCCGTAATTCTTATGGAAATCCATAGCGTGGCGACAATGACAAGCAGCAACGCGGTGCTTGCAATGGCTACATTGATCTGGGTCAGGCGAGTGGCCCGCAAATAAAGCGTTCGATTAGGAATTTTCTTAACGAGCGTCCAGCCTGACAGGCTGGCATCCAGCTTGCCGTACACATGCAGTGCCATATCATCCTCGATTACTCCGTGCTCGCCTTCATTAGAAATTCGATTGAACAGGCCGGATTCCTTCCAGCGTGTTCCAATTGCTGCTTCATCTCCACTATATATGATCGTTCCGTGCTGGTCGACCAAGAATAGCTCCTCTGTATCCGCATTATACAATTGACGGCAGATGCTGCGCAGCGGATCGAGACGAACATCTATAGCCAGTACCCCAAGCATCTCTGAAGAAGGAATATTCCGTATCGCCCGATGGAGTGTAAATACCTGCCGTTGTGTGTCGTGCTTTGCATAGGAAACCGCCGAAAAGCCGTACAAATGCTTCTTATGTGATGGCTGTATGAATAATCCGGAAGAACCGTAATGGATAGAGCCGGGGAAGGGCTCAAGCCGAAATTCCCGAAGAGGGACTGTGCTGGTAATCAGGGTAGATTGCCCTGCCTGAAAAGAGTGCAAATATACCTGGTCGATGCCTGACGAAGCATTCAGCATCGTTTGCAGCGTCGTGTAAATTTCGGCGACGGCCCGGTAATCATCCGGAATTTTGGCCAGATTGCGTAGAAAATGAGGGTCATTATAAACTCCGATGGACGCGCGATTTAATCCCTGCAAGTAGTTATCCAAATTTGTAATTCCCTGAAAAATAAGTCGTTCATTTTCTTGGGTAGCCTGCTCTCGCAAGGATTGCTTGGTGAGAATAAAGGTCATGGTCATCGACAGCAGCAGCGGCAGGGTGACTGCAATGAGCAGAAACCAGATCAAACGGGAACGAATGCTATGAAATTTCATACAGGTAGCTCCTTTCACGATTCAAGACAAGCCAGAGGTCAATAAATTCCCCCTAATGGTTCACGATCTTGCGTGTTCTCAAGAGCGCTTATTCGACATAATGAATATGTGAACCGCCAATCCTGCGGCCCAAACATCCATGCCGCTTGTTGAGGAGCCGTAGGAGCGTTCCTGACACCAACAGACTACAAAAGGGGGGATCGGTTTGAACCGCGCCAAGTCGTCGCAATGGCTCCAGCAATGGATTTTTGTAGGACCGTCGACGTTATTTTTCGTTATCATTATTGTAATCCCTTTCATCCTGGGAATGTACTATTCTTTTACAGAGTGGAATGGGGTTGCCAATCAGGCGAAGTGGGTCGGGTTGGATAATTTCAGTCACATTTTATGGGATGATGACAAATTTAGGACAGCGTTTTGGTTTACGGTCCGTTTTACGGTGATTGGAGTGGTGGCTGCGAATGTGATGGGCTTTCTGCTGGCGTATTTCCTAACCAAGCCGCTGAAAACAAAAAATGTGCTCAGGACTATTTTTTTCATGCCTAATGTGATCGGTGGGCTGCTGCTTGGATTTATCTGGCAGTTTATTTTCGTCAAAGGCTTTGCCGCAATTGGAGAAAGCACGAATTGGTCTTTCTTTAATCTATCCTGGCTGGGAGATGAGATTACGGCCTTCTGGGGGATTGTAATCGTATTTATCTGGCAAACCGCCGGGTATTTGATGGTCATTTATATTTCTTCCCTGACCAATGTGCCACGGGATATGCTGGAAGCAGCCGAAATTGACGGAGCGAGCCGGATGCAAATATTAAGGTCGATTATACTGCCGTTGATCATGCCTGCGGTTACGGTATGTCTTTTCCTGGCGATATCATGGTCGTTTAAAATGTTCGATCTTAATTTGTCGTTAACCAAGGGTGGTCCTTTCGGGTCCACGGAATCGGTGGCACTCAATATCTACAATGAAGCATTTGTGAATAATCGTTACGGATTGGGAACGGCCAAAGCGCTCATTTTCTTTATTATTGTTGCACTTGTTACGAGCCTTCAGGTGCGCCTGACGAAAAGCCGGGAGGTGGAGGCGTAAATGGAAACAAGCAAGCGCTACCGGTTCGGAACATGGACGACTGAACTGGTCATGATCCTGGTCGCTTTGTTATTCCTCGTTCCGTTTTATTTTTTGTTTGTGAACTCAGTCAAAAGCTTTGGTGACCTGCTCACCGATTCTGCGGCCTGGCCACAAACCTTTGTATGGAGTAATTATGCCAGAGCGTGGAGCATTACGCGGTTTCCCGAAGCCTTGTGGAATTCACTTGTGGTAACGGTAGTCAGCAATCTGCTGCTCGTGCTGATCAGCTCGATGGCTGCTTATCGGATGGTTCGGTATCCGACGCGTTATAACCGGGTATTGTTCAGCCTGTTCGTGGCTGCGATGGTCATCCCTTTTCAATCGGTGATGATCCCTTTGGTCAAGGTCGTAAGCACGCTGGATTTAATGAACAGCATCACTGGGCTGGTGATCTGCTATTTGGGCTTTGGTGCGCCTATGTCCATCTTTCTCTTTCATGGGTTTGTCAAAGGTGTGCCGGTCGAGGTGGAGGAGGCGGCTACGGTGGACGGCTGTACACCCTATGGTGTGTTTTTCCGTATTGTCTATCCGTTGATGCTGCCGATGATGGTGACGGTTATTATTTTAAATACGCTCTGGATCTGGAATGACTATCTCCTGCCATCCCTGGTGCTGCAAAAGGCTGAACTGCGCACGATTCCGATTGCTACCTATGCCTTTTTCGGACAATACACAAAGCAATGGGATTTGGCATTGCCTGCTCTGGTACTTGGCATTTTGCCAGTCATTGCATTCTTTCTGGCCATGCAAAAATATATTATTCAAGGTATTATGGCTGGTTCGGTCAAAGGCTGAGTGTGGGATGAACTGAAAATGTTCATGTTGTGCCACTCCGCAAACGGATGGCACTTACCATCGCTGTTGCCTCCAGATTCCCCTGAATAAACGAATAAAGGTGGGAATCTAGAGACAAAGGCGAGCGCTATCGCTTGTTCAGCACCATTCCGTTTGCTCGGTTTCGATATGAATTTTTCGAGTTCATCTGATCTGAAAATAGAAAGGAACATGAATATGAAAACACGCTCTTATAAAAAGAAAGCCCAGGCACTGATTCTTCTTTTTGCAGCCTTCGCACTGGTCTTGGCAGGTTGTAACAGCAGTGGTAGCGAACAAAATGCAGGCAAAGAGGAAGTGAAGGAGAAGACGATTCACATTTTCCAATTCAAGGTGGAGATCGCAGAAGCGCTAAATCGTATGAAGGCGGAATATGAAGCGACTCACCCGGGGATCAAGCTCGACATTCAGACGGTGGGCGGGGGCAGTGACTATGGAGCTGCGTTAAAGGCAAAGTTCGCGTCTGGAGAACAGCCGGATATTTTTAACGTCGGAGGCTATCGTGAGCTGGATACGTGGCTGGAATACCTGGAGGACCTGTCCGACCAGCCTTGGGTCGGTGATGTGGTCGATGTCGCCAAAGAGCCGATGACCAAAGACGGCAAGCTGTATGGTCAGCCGATGAATCTGGAGGGATACGGCTTTATTTATAACAAGGATTTGTTCAAGAAGGCGGGGATTACGGAGACACCTAAAACGCTGTCCGAGCTGGAGGGAGCCGCTCAAAAGCTGCAAGCCGCTGGGATTACACCTTTTTCGAATGGATATCAGGAGTTTTGGGTGCTGGGGAATCATTTGCTGAACGTGGCATTTGCCAATCAGCCGGACCCGTCAGCCTTCGTCAAGGGACTAAATGACGGAACTGCGAAAATCCCGGGCAATGCCGTATTCGCTGAGTGGATTAAGCTGTTCGATCTGACGCTCAAGTATGGCAATTCGAAGCCGCTGACGACCGATTACAATACGCAGGTAACGAATTTTGCCACTGGCAAGGCAGCGATGATGCAACAGGGGAACTGGACTCAGGTCCAAATTGACGGGATTAACCCGAAGCTGAATCTGGGTATTCTGCCTATGCCGATCGGTGAAGATGCTACTGCTGGAGATAAGCTGTTTGTTGGTGTTGCCAACAACTGGGTGGTTAACAAAAATTCATCTGTCAAAGCTGAGGCGAAGGAGTTTTTAAACTGGATGGTGACCTCCGAGCAGGGGAAACAGTATATCACCAAGGAGTTCAAGTTCATTCCGGCCTTCAAAAGCATAAAAGGGGCAGAGTCCGATATGGGCCAATTGGGTGCCGAGGTCGTGAAATATAGTCAGGAAAACAAGCTGCTGGGCTGGTTCTTTAGCCGCTATCCTGAAGGAGCGCAGCAAGAGTTTGGTAGTCAGATGCAAGCCTACGTGGCTGGTAAATCTGATGCCAATAAACTATTTGAGGGTTTTCAGAGCACGTGGGATAATTTAAAAAGCAAATAGTTAGGTAGAGCACGCGATATAGCCTTCGTATGTCAGAGAGAGTGGTATAACCCTAACATACGAAGGCTTTTTTGTAAATTAATTATATAGGCTGAACTCGAAAAATGTACATAAAAACGAAGTAGGCGGAGTGGTGCTGTACAAGCGAAGCGGTCGCTTTTGTCCCCGGATTTCCTACCCTTATAAAAGGCTTTATTCAAGAAATACGGGGGCGGTGGCGATGGGAAGCAGCATCCGACTGCGCAGTGGCACGATATGAAACTTTCAAGCTCGGCTTATATATCATAATGAAGCAAAACGATATCCCCGCGCCGCTCTATTTCCTTGAGTTCAAACGTACTTGGCAGCGTGCCTTCTGGAAATAGCGGTATTCCTTGCCCAAGGACTTTGGGAATGATCGCAATGATAGCCCTCTCCAGTAGCCCCTCCCGCATAAAGGCTTGAACTAGCTGGCCTCCACCCACCAGCCATACAGCTCCTTCTGATTGCTCTTGCAGACGCGGGACAAGCTCGGTCAGAGCCTCGTCCGTGAACGTAACATGCGGTGCTTGCTGATGCTCCGTTAATGACCGGGTGAGTACGTAACATGGCTTACCCGCATAAGGAAAATCATCGGAGAGCTTCAATACCTCCTCATATGTCAGCCTGCCCATCAGCACCGTGCCTACGGTGTCATAAAAGTCGGCATAACCGTTGTCCCCGCCATCCCCTTTGACATCATGCAGCCAGTCCACCGAGCCATCCGGCAATGCAATATACCCGTCAAGACTCATGGCAATATACAATACAACTTCGTTTGATTTGATTACATTCATCATTCATCGCTCCTTTCTAACGCCTATGTTACAATATATTTATGACATATCTTGTCGTAGTTAATTTATCATTTGAATTTATCTTTTGATCGGTCAAAAGGAGTACTTATGAACGAACGCAGAATCGCCCTTATGAGGATACTGGATTCCCGAAAAAAATATACGGCGCGTGAGCTGGCCGAGCGTTTTGGCGTCTCCGTCAGAACGATTCAAAGAGATCTCGACTATTTGCAGCAGACCGGGCTACCCCTTTATACCGAAACCGGGCCTCATGGCGGCTATCGGGCACTTCCCAATCGACTTCTTCCTCCCCTTCACCTTGCCCGCGATGAGGCTTTTGGTCTTTTTCTCATGCTGCAGCTGTTGGAAACCATACCGGATGTCCCTTTTGGATCGGTTCGGGAGCATTTGTCCGAGCAGTATTATGCCGAGCTCCCACAGGATGTGCGGGATAGCATTGATCAGCTAAAGGATCATATTTCGTTTCGCATGCTGCCCACTCACGCAGATTCACCCTATACCTCGCTTATTTTAGAGGCTGCGATGAATAGGCGGCGGGTGAACATGCTTTACCGCTCTGCGACTGGGGACAAGTGGACTAAAGTATACCCGGTTGGACTCTATTTTGAGCATGGATATTGGTACATGCCTGCGCATAGCAGAGATCGGATCATTTTGTACCGCTCAGACCGCGTGATTACAATGACCATACTGGAGGACACCTTATCCAGCCTTCCCACACTTCAGGAATGGTTGGCTTCGGAGGATTGCCGCAAAGGAATTTCGGCAAAAATAAGATTTACGCCATTTGGTGCTCGGCTGGCGGAATCAGACCCCATCTTCCAAAATGTCTCTCATCATGAATGGCAGGGACATATTCCGGCCGAAGAATTTACATATGTATCCAGACACCTGTTAAAATACGGGCCAGAGGCCGAGGTCATACATCCGAAAGAGCTGCGGATACGGGTCAAGCAACTGCTGCAAGACAGCCTCAATCCTTATCTGAAGGATGATGAAGCGGATGACAAAAGAAAAGAGACTTGATTTTATAGATCAAGCCTCTATTTTATAGTTCATCACATGAATATTTATGGCTATGAACTGATGGCAGCTCATATTTATTTTTGCGATAAAGTTTTGAAAAGAGCTGTTTTTCGTATATGATGAAGAGTAATAATTCAAAAGGCTGGACGGGAGACAGATATGAATCAACCGCTTTATGGAATATGGCTCGGAGATGTGTTTTTTTGCTTTTCTGGTGAGACGTCGGAACCACGTATAGATGCATGGAGCAGTGTAATCCGCAGGCTGACACTGAAGGGAGACCTTCGGCCGTTTCGGCAGGCTGCGTTGCGTCTTGCCGAGGTGCGGATACCGAACACCGCTCGTGTAGAGACCGCAGGCAGAGGTGGCAAAAGACGTTCTATGCTGGGCCGTACGCTGGAGGGCTTGGCGCTCGAACCGCGCGAGACGATGGCTCTGCTGACTCGCATCGACGAGAAGGGCTGTGCCGCGTCAGGCATTACACTGGGTGAGGAAATGCAATATTGGCAAAAGGCCGCCTATTTTGCGTTGGAGCTGATGCAGCGGGGCGAAATCGTGCCTTCGCTTACAGAGGCGCGTCCCTCCGGACCGCGCCGACGCGGCCCGGAGGCGGCTGTCGGGGTATGGATTCCGCGGCTGCGCCAGGAGGAGGACATTCGCCGCTTTCATGAGCTGGCTGCTGCGATGCCAGCTGTCTGTATGGCAGCTCCCGCTGTCTTCGCGGGCAAGGAACCCGAAACACGAGAGGATGCGGCTGGCATCGTGCTATATTCCTTTCTGCGCGCGATCGTTCATGCAGAAACAACTGCCGTGCTGGCTGCCTCGGACCGTGAGCTGGGAAGATATCGCGCAGAATATCGGCGCGGAGGATCGCCGCTGGCGGAGCTGTGGTGGAACAGTCTGCTGACAGGTTCACGTCAGGTTACCATTCAGGGAACACCTGTCGAAATGGAGGAGCTGGTACTTCAAGCGTCCTCTCTTGAGGGAAGCGCGATGCCTGTCACGGAGCGGGAGGCGCAGGAACCGATCGAAGGGCAGCTGCGTTTGTGCCTTCGTTTGGAGCCTGGCCTGGAGGAGAATGTCAAGGAATGGCGCATCACCTTTTGGGTGGAAAGCGATGCAGAGCCGGGATTGCGACTGCCTGCTCTGACGCTATGGGCGCATCCTGAACGTGATCTGATTCGCGGTGGAATCGTGTATCGCCAAGTGCAAGCACAGCTGTTGACGCGGCTCGGACAGGCGGCTGATGCGGCGCCTATACTGCTGGAAGCGTTGAATCGCCCTTATCCCGAGGGGCTCATACTGGAGCCCGAGATGTTCTTCCGCTTCCTGACGGAAGCTGTACCTGCCCTGCAAAAGAACGGCATCACAGTGCAAATGCCTTCACGCTGGAGCCGGGAGGGCCGGAGGCGTGCAGGCTTGCGACTCAAAATGCGTTCAACGGAGCGGGGCGCAAAGCCGGATGGTGTGATCACCGATACGTCGTCGGTCGGCATTAACCGCATGATTTCCTTTGATGCCGAGGCTGTACTGGGCGATATGACCTTGACGATGGAGGAATTGGAAAGCATCGTCGCGGCCAATTTGCCGTATGTACGTCTCGGAGGGGAATGGATCGAGGTCGATCCCAAGGAAATCCGTCAGGTGCTGCGCTTTATCAAGCGCGGGGAAGACGGCGAAATGACCTTGTCCGAATGGATGCATCTGGCCGCGGAAAATGAAGGCGCAGGTGAAGCCTCATGGAAAGGCCTGTCCATATTCGGCGCGGAATCCGTCGGCTTGCTTGCGTCTTTGGCTGAGGGCGGCGTGCTCCGTTCCGTGGAGCCGCGACCTGTACCGGAGACGCTGCACGGCGCATTACGGCCCTATCAGGAGCGCGGCTTCCAGTGGCTGGCTGCGATGCGCGGCTTGGGCTTTGGCGTCTGCCTGGCCGACGACATGGGGCTTGGCAAGACGATTCAGGTTATCACCTGCCTGCTCGATGGAGGGATTGGTGCTGCGGATCAGCGCCCGGCCTTGATCATCTGTCCGACGTCCCTGCTCGGCAACTGGCAGCGGGAGCTGAAGCGGTTTTCACCGGATTTGTCGCTGTACATTCATCATGGTAACCAGCGACTGCACGGAGAGTTGTTTCAAGAAAGTGTACGCGAGTATGATATCGTCCTCACCACCTATCATCTGGCAGGCCGGGACGGCAGTGATTTATCTGCGGTCTATTGGTCCTCCATCGTACTGGATGAGGCGCAATATATAAAAAATGCACGAACCAAGCAGGCGCAAAGCGTCATGAAGCTGTCTGCACCACACCGGATTGCCATGACGGGTACTCCGGTGGAGAATCGGTTGAGCGAGCTGTGGTCTATCTTCCAATTCCTGAACCCAGGCTATCTCGGTACAGCGTCTTCGTTTCGTCAGCGGTACAGTACCACGGGGGAGGAACGCGGGTCCGCGTTGCGTGAGCTGCACCGTCTCGTCTCTCCGTTTATGCTGCGCCGACTCAAAAGCGATCCGGATATACGTAAGGATCTGCCGGAGAAATTGGAGCTAAAATCCTATTGTGTGCTGACACCGGAGCAGGCAGGTTTGTATCGCGGCGTGGTGGATCAATTGATGGGAACGCTCGATGGACAGATCGGCATAGCCCGCAAAGGGCTTGTCCTGTCTTCGCTGACCAAGCTGAAGCAAATTTGTGACCATCCGGGTCTGATCATTCCGGGGCGGGCTGAGACCGGCAAAACCGAAAACTCGGGCAAAATGGAGCGATTACTGGAATTGGTGGAGACCATTCGCGAAAATGGCGAATCGGCGCTGATTTTCACCCAATATGTGTCGATGGGCGAATTGCTGGTATCGCGTTTGGCCAAAATCTTTGGCGAAGAGCCGTATTTTCTGCATGGAGGGCTGACAAAAACCAGACGGGACGAGATTGTTCACAACTTTCAAAAGGGAGAAGGCCCGGATATATTTGTACTTTCCCTGCGTGCAGGTGGCGTAGGTTTGAATTTGACGCGTGCCAGCCATGTCATTCACTATGACCGCTGGTGGAATCCCGCGGTGGAAAATCAGGCGACAGACCGGGTTTTCCGTATCGGTCAAAGCCGCAATGTGCAGGTGCATAAGCTGATTTGCCAAGGTACGCTGGAGGAACGGATTGACGAATTGATCGAGAGCAAAAGGACGCTTTCCGAGCAGGTTGTCGGCTCTGGTGAACACTGGTTGACCGAAATGTCTGACGATGAGCTGCGCGGTCTGATCGCGCTGCAAAATGATGTATGGATTGATTAGGTAAAGAAAGTAGGTAAAGAAAGTAGTAAAGAAAGGATGAAGGCAATGACAAGGCCGCAAGTGAAGCTGAACGTAGCTGACGGTCAGTGGGCAGTAGAAATAGACGTCGACGGGACGGAAGACAGATCGGCGGCTGCAGCTGCCCGTTGGACGGGGCCTGTACCTGTACTGAACCCGGAACAGCGGACGGCATGGCTGGAGCAGCTCAAAGCGGAGCCTTGGGACATATACCGTTTCTTGCAGGGGGAGACCTGTCTCTCACTGGAAGATGTTGTTCAGGCAGCAGCCGAAACAGCTGCTCCCAGCCTGAAGGATGATATGGGTACAGCCGACGACGTGAAGAAAGCTCTGCAGGCTGGACTGAAAAACGAGCCACACTGCTGTCTGGAGCTGATCGGAATGACGCGGGAAGAGCTGCTGGAGTACGTATTCAGCGCTTGGGCCGGAGAACTGTCCCATGTGCGAGGGACATCCCCTGCACTTGAGCCAACCTCGCGGTCAGAGGGTGGACGCAACGGATCGGCGGCGATTAGTGAATGGATTGCTGAATCTGCTGCCGAGGGAGCATTGCACCGCCCCGGTGCGGGCTTTCATGCGATTGAGATTCGTCTGCCGCAAAAGCTTGCTTCAAAGAATGAAGCGGATATTACGGCTTTGCTGCCGGGATTACCCCGCGCGGAAGAGGCATTAAAGCTCATACGTGAGCGTGTAGCAGAGCGCGCTCGGGGAGCAATTCCGCAAAAACGTCATACTCCGTAACAATTCGGGTGTATACTTCTTTTTTCGGGCCTATTCATCTGCATCGGACTGAATAACGGCTTCGAAGAGTGTCGAAAGTTCAGTTACAATAGGGGAACGAAAAGTGATAGCAAGTCATGCATTAATTGCGATATTGGAGGAGATACCAGCATGAAACGACATATGCAACAGACGCGCCCCCCACAGCGCTGGACCAGGGCGCTCATTCCAGGGCTGATCCTGCCGGGGCTCCTGCTGGCGGCTTGTCAGCAGGGAGGCTCAGGTGGACAGGAAAGCGAGCCGTTGAAGTCATCTACGACGGTACAGGAAAATGCACCGTCTTCTACCCAGCCGGGGACGGCTGGCAGCAGCTCTGGCACGGGACAAGCCTCCACGGGCGCAGAAAGCGGACAAGCTGATGCCATGATGGCCATTCGAAGCCAAAATGCGCTGCAGGCGACGGCTAAGGAAGAGGATGGAACCGCGGTTGTAACGAATGCGGAGGCTGACACGGTCGTTGTTAACAAAAAGCGCAGCTTGCCTATAGGCTATGTTCCGGGCGATCTGGTCGAGCCGAAGGTGCCGTTTTCCTTTGAGGGGCCGCATGAGAAGCGGCAAATGCGCAAGGAAGCGGCAGATGCGCTGGAGAAGCTGTTCGCAGGTGCCCAGAAGGATGGTATAGAACTGCGGGCAGTATCGGGATATCGTTCCTATAAGCGACAGGTTTCCATTTTCAACAACAATGTAAAGACAAAGGGGCAGGCATATGCCACTCAAGTCAGCGCCGTACCGGGGACGAGCGAGCATCAGACAGGATTGGCGATCGACGTATCCAGCCCAAGTGTGGGCAATGCGCTGGAGCAAGCCTTTGGCGCTTCCAAAGAAGGCGAATGGCTGGCAAAGCATGCGCCGGAATACGGATTTATTATTCGTTATATGAAGGGTAAGGAAGATGTGACTGGCTATGTGTACGAGCCTTGGCATATTCGTTACGTGGGAGAAGATATTGCAGAGGATGTAACCAAGCAGGGATTAACTCTTGAAGAATATTTCGGCGAAAACAAAATCAAGCTGTAGCAGTCAAAAGCAAAGCTGTAATCCTGTGGGATTGCAGCTTTTTTACATATTTTTCTTTCCAAATTGAACCTTTTCAAGGTAGAATCTCGTATAGTGATTGACGACAGAAGCGTGCAGGAAGGGAAGGGAATCATCATTTATTATTCATTAACGTATCGGGAATGGTCAGAAGACACACAAAAGGAACTGCGCAGCCTGACACGGGAATCCGTATCGGGAGATGAGCTGTTTCTGCGCAAGCTTGTAGACGCTACGCGTCTCCATGACAAACTATGGGCACATATCTCCAATGAAAGTGAGGATCACACAGAGCATTCCGTCTATGTGACCGAATTTACAGGGGAACGTGCGAAGCCTTACGGCGCATCAATTACGGACCTCGTACTGGCAAGTGATGAAGGCTACGCCTCAACGTTCAGCGTGCTTTACTGGGTATGGCATGAGCCTGCATTTCGTAGTATGGAGCACCGGGAAGGCTCCGTATTTACGCTGGAGCTAGCCCATCGGCTATTGGATCACTATACGGTGCTGGGTGGCACAACGTATGAATTTGTTTATTCTGTACTGGACCCACAACTGAAAAAGGTACATCTGTTTGTGAAGGAGGTCGATCTGTGATGGAGCACTCTTGGGAGAAAATCAAATCCAAGCCCGGCTCTCGTACACGGATGGCGGCCTTTGCCCTGATGCTGGCTGTGCCAGCCGTCCTGACGGGCTGCGGTGACGACGAGTATTATGACTGCGATGAGCTTCCTGTATCGGAGCAAACAGCGTGTCGGGATTCAGGCAGCAGCGGGTATTACTATGGCGGATCGACTTATTATAGCGGAGGCTCCTCCTATCATAGCAGTCGTTCCTCTTCAAGCTCTTACCGCAAAAGCTCATCTTCATCTTCCGGCTCACACAGCGGCTTTGGCAGTAGTGGCTCACGTAGCGGCTTTTCCTCCGGAGGTTAAAATGAGTATGCGTACCATTCGGCAACTGCCCTATGATCATGACGAGCTTTTTAGCGGCGAAATCAGCCGTATGATCCCGTACCATCGCATGTATGGCAAATCCTACTGTGTACCCGCGTTAACGATGTTTCAGGAAACTGAGCTGGCAGATCTTCAGGCTGCATCTGAGGCGGTACATAGCATCTATCGCAAGGTTCAGCACTTCGTCCAGCGCTATATGCCAGATGAGTACCTGGTGGAACGATTGGGTATCCATCCGGGTCTGCTGCGTGCTGCGCGCATGGAGGCTGCGCCGGATGGAATTACCCGACAGGACTGGATTGTGGGGGAAGCGGGTATCAAGTGCATTGAGAACAATACGGACACCCCGACTGGAATTCCCGAGGTAGCCTATCTCGAAGGGAAGCTGCTGGAGATACTGAATGAGGCCGGAGGCTCACGGGAAGATACTGCTCTATTGGGACCGTCAGCTGGAATGGATGATGCCATTCAGCGTGCACTGATTGATTTGATTCATTTTTATAGCAGCAAGGGATTAGGCACAAAAGTGTATTTTACTTGCTATGACTGGCATATTGAGGATCAGACCAACACGAAATATATCATGCGCTTGTGTGAACAAGCCGGATTTGAAGTGGTTTATGCGCCCTTGGAAGAGCTGGAGATTATCCCGGGTGAAGGATTGTATCACCGGGGAGAGCCCATACACATCCTCTACCGCCTGTATCCGCTGGAATATCTGATTGATGACCGGGAAGAGGACACGGGGCTAGAGGTGGGGCAGGCGCTAATGGATATGGTAGCGGACGGTAAGGTAGGATTAATCAATCCGCCGCAGCATATTATTACCCAAAGCAAGGGGTTCACAGCAACCATATGGTCGCTGTATGAGCGCAATGAGCAGACACCAGAGTTCTGCGGCTTTCGCTTGTTTAACGACCAGGAGCTGGAGGTGATAAGAACCTACCTGCTGCCTACGTATTTTGAACCAACGGTGTTTATGCAAAATGAACAGCCTTATGTGGCCAAAGGAATATGGGGCCGGGAGGGAAAAGGGACGCATCTGATTGTGTCTGCCGATACCGAAAATAAGCTGGAAGTTCCAGCTCTGACGGAACAATGGGCGAAGGCTGTCCCGTCTAACGTCTCTGATGAAGCAGATGCTCCGCTAACGCCTGAGCAGGAGGAGGCCGCACATATTGCCGCTTATTACGAAAGCCAACCCAAGATTTATCAGCGGCTGTGGCCTATGCAAAGCGCAGAGGTGCAGACCGAGGAAGGGCTTTATCATGGCTATGTGCTGACCGGCGTGTTTGTTATCGGCGGGAGGTTTGCGGGCATCCTGCCACGAATCGGGGAAAAGGTCACCGGCGATATGGCCTATTATTGTGCAGCCGCCGTTCCGACCGTATCTCATGAGTCACCTGGGCGCTCTTAGCCTTTTTACATGATTAACAAGTATTAAAATATAATTATTCATAGTATTAAGTATGCATATGCTTAAATGTCACTATGGTTAAGTATTTATAAGGAGGAAGAGGATTGGACTCACAAATCAGCATGGGGAACGCATTGGGCAATGTAGGCATCGGCCTGCTTATCCTGTTTGCCATCTTAATCGTAGGTTATTTTGTGTTCAGCTTGCTGACACGTTATAACGATAATCAGGAAATCGCATGCGGCAATGAGGCGGCAGGCATCTATATGGGGGCAAAGCTGCTGGGTTTGTGTATTATCGTGGGCATGGTGTCATACAGCAGCCATTCATGGCTCGATATGCTGATTTGGTCAGCCGTAGGCATAGTGGTGCTGTGTTTGGTCTATGTTATTTTTGATCTGTTGACTCCGCGTACCAAAGTGTGCGAGGAAATTGCCAAAGGCAATGTGGCTCTGGCGCAACTGCTGCGCTCGATCATTGTCGGGGTGTCATTTGTGGTGGGTACATTTTTGATGTAGCCCTGGATAGAGAATGGGTATAAAGAAGGTATGTAAAAGGATCTGCAAAAACCGCACAGCGGAATTGCAGGTTTTTTTTATTTTATGGATATCTGTCGCTTCTGTAGGGACTATTCCGCAAGGCTACGGGTGATACTGCATAGCAAAAAGGAATTTGCTGCACGCATCAAGTCAAATTGCAGAGAAAGGAATCCAGATCATATGAGTATCTCCATCTCCCCAACCAAACTCATTCGCATGGGTGTCATCGGCCTTGGCCTGATCGCTGAATATCACATTAGATCACTGCATACGATCTCCGGGGTTTCCATTGTGGCCGTCAGTGATGTGAACCCCAATCGCCTTCAATATATTGGAGAACAATTGCAGCTGCCCGCTTATAAGCAGTATCCCCATTATGAAGCCTTAATCCGTGACCCGGAGGTAGATGCGATTCTGTCGCTGACACCGAACGATGTGCATTTTGACATTATCCGTATTGCGCTGGAAGAACACAAAGCCGTCCTGGCAGAAAAACCGTTAACACTCACGTGGCAGGAAGCGGATCAGTTGAAAAAGCTATATACAGCGAACCCGGTACCTTTGCTGGTTCATTATAAGCATCGTTACGGTAGAGCCTTCCAGTATGCCAAGCAATTGCTGGATGAACACAAGCTGGGCAGCATTTATAACATTCAATTCCGATATCTGATGGATGCATTCTCACCGTATCGGCAACATCCGTATACATGGCGCCATAATTTAGCCAAGGCAGGCTCCGGGGTTGTGGGCGATACAGCCTCGCATATTATTGACCTGGCTCGTTTTCTGGTAGGGGAATTTAAAAGTGTCGCAGCGCTGCTTCATACGATTACACCCGAACGTCCTGATCCGGTTACAGGTTTGCCTGTAAAGGTGGATGTGGAAGACTTCGCTTCCTTCCATGGAATTTTAGGCGATAGTACGGTGGGTACATTCATCACCCACAAAAATGCCATAGGCAAACGCCACGATATCGAAGTGGATATCTACGGCGAACTCGGTACGCTGCACGCCAGTCTCAATAACCGGGAAAATATCCGCATTGTGCTGCGGGATCCGGAGCACCCGGATGCCGAATACGAGACTTGGGCTGTCCCTGCTATCTATGATCATACGGCCTATGGAGACTTCGTGAAGCTGGCAAGAGGGGAGTTCGTGGCTCGTGCCCCATTGTTCGAGGACGGGTATAAGAACCAATGGGTCCTTGAAAAAATACTGCAATCGTGGAAAGAGAACGGACGTTTAGTGGAAGTGTAGGGGGCAAGCATATAAACTGTGGCCCACAAGATGGAATCTTGAAAAGGTGATTCTCTTGCGGTTCACAGTTCCGCTCGTTTGCATCCATTCAAATGACCCCTGCTTCAATCTTTTGAATAATGGTCAGCAGGAAGGATTCAGCCAAGCTGTTTTTCAAAATAGCCTCTTTATCTCTTTTCCTGCTGTACCTTTGCCCGTCTGGCTCCAATCAGCCGCCAGCCAGTCAGCAGGGCTCCTACAAGACAGATGGATGCGGAAGTCATGAAAACCACATGCATTCCTGACAGAAAAGTTTCCGGGTGACCCGGAATTAATCCGGTAACGCGATATCCAGCCTCTTTGCTCATGATATAAAACAGGATAGATGTGGCCAGCGTGATCCCTACCACCATACCAACGTTACGGACCAGCGAGTTGACACTTCCGGCTGAGCCGAGCTGTGTACGAGGGACCTTGGACATAATCAGCGAATTGTTAGGCGATTGGAATAAACCGCTGCCGATGCCCAGCATTGCGATCCACAGTCCTACGAACGAAACGGGACTGCCTGCATGAAGGCGAGCCAGGCCAATCTGGGCGACTACCATGACTACCAGTCCGGCAAAGGTGAGCAGTTCAGACCCGATTTTATCTGAAAGCGCACCGCTGAGAGGGGCAACGATAACCATGGAGATGGGAAACAGCATGAGCAGGAACCCGGCATAAAAAGGCGACAAGTTCAGCATATTCTGCGCATAAAAAGGCGAAATGATATTAAAGCAGAAGTTAGCGGCGAATACGAGAAAAGCGCACAAAATACTGAGCGAGAACAACGGATTCTTAAATAAGGTGAGCTGCAACAAGGGCTGTGGACGGCGAATTTCCACCCGAAGGAATACCGCAAAAGCAATGACGGCAATTACCAGCAAAGCAATGATACGGCTGTCTTCATATCCGACCTGTTGCCCCAGCAGTAATCCGGCGAACAAAGTGAGGATAAAAACAGCAAACACCAGGCTGCCAGGAACGTCGATCTTGTCGTTCACCTTGATCAGATCCTTTGGCAGCAGCTTCCAACCGAGAAAAACGGCCACCAGACCAATCGGTACATTGACCCAGAAAATATATTGCCAGCCTAGCGAAGAGACGATAATTCCACCCAAGCTGGGTCCCGCGATACTGCCGAGGGAAACGAAGGTTCCGATTAGGCCGAGCGCCTTGCCTCGTTCAGTGGAAGGGAAGATATCCGTGACGATTCCCTGGCTGTTGGCCATGGTCATGGATGCTCCGAGCGCCTGAATGATTCGGGAGATCACCAACATGGGCAGCGAATGGCTGAGACCACACAGCAGTGAGCCAAGGATGAACACGATCGTGCCGATCTTGAATATTTTGATTTTGCCGACTATATCTCCAAGTTTGCCAAAAAATAAAATAGCTGTACATATAGCCATCAAATAGGCGGTTGTTACCCATTCAATTTGGGCTACGGGTAAATGTAACGTGCGGGACAACACCGGTAGAGCAATATTGACGATGCTTCCATCCAGGGTGGACATAAACGTGAACAGATTCAATACAATCAAAATCATCCATCGTTTCTTCTGGATTTCGGTATTTTCCTGATATGTTGCAGCGGTTGTAGCGGTTGAACTCATGATTAGCACCTCTTCGTCGTTGGGTATTACTGTTTAGTTGCGCATGCAACTAAATGACAGTTCTAGTTTACAGCAAATTAGTTGCGTGTGCAACAATATTGTTGTAAACTTTGCTTTGGTCCCAACTGCGGATTTGAAATTTTTAAGCCAATGAGGTGTATTTGATGAGAAAAAAAACGATTGGAAAGTTGATTTCCCACCTACAGCGCCGAAATCAAAAAATATTGTCTAAAAAATTGGCTCCGTACGGAATCGGCAGTGGCGGCCAGCACAGCTTTTTAAAGCTTATTTTGCAGCGTCCAGGCATTACACAGGAACAATTGACGAATGAACTTAAATTTGACAAGGCAACTACAGCACGTTCGGTGAGACAATTGGAGGAATCCGGCTACATTGAGCGGAAAACAGACCCGAATGACCGGCGTTCCCATCTTTTGTCACCCACGGCCAAGGCATTAGAGTTTTCTCCTGTCCTGCAAGGAATTCTGGAAGAACTCAATGCTGGCCTTGTCCGTAATTTATCTGACGAGGAAGAAGATATTCTCATCGACTTGCTGCAAAGAATTAGTGTAGAGCCCGACGAATAAAAAAATACAGAGTTCGAATTTTTTATGAAAAATGCTGAAACATTCCCTTTGTTTTCATTAGTCAAAGAAAAAGTAGCCATCACAGAGGATGCCCTGCGACATTCCCCTCCTTAGATCAAAATCCATTCCGTCCAAGTCATGTGAATATGTTGCTGAATCGACTCGATTTCATTCTACCAGCTCTTCATTTCTATAGAATTCCCAGCAACTGATTGCGAAAAGCACAGGAAATCTTGGGAAAATGCCCTATGGATTCAATTGAATAATCCTTACAATTAATAGTATAGACAATGCATAATCACGTTTGCAGCGCATTGAGCGGCTATAATTTGAAGGGAGTTGAACATGATGAGCTTGGCAAAACGCAACTATTGGTCTCTTAGTATTTTTAACTTCGCTTATCTATTTACATGGTCTGCGGCCATGTCTTTTTTTGTCATTTGGCTGGGACAAAGCCTGGGGATTTCAGAAACCTACACGGGATTTCTATACGCGGCTAACTCAATCGTTGCCTTGGTCATGCAGCCCTTGTTCGGTTACTTATCCGACAAGCTGGGGTTGAGAAAGCATCTGCTATACATGCTCTTTACGATTCTTTTGCTTGTCGGACCCTTTTTTATCTATGTGTACGGTCCATTGCTTCAAACGCAGTTCGTCATTGGTGCGATTGTCGGTGCGCTATTTATCGGCCTGGTGTTTAATGCAGGCAACGGTGTCGTCGATTCGTATATGGACAAAGTTTCGCGTAAATACGGCTTTGAATACGGACGGGTTCGTATGTGGGGTTCACTCGGGTGGGCGGCGGCTACTTTTGTTGCGGGACGGGTCATCAATATCAATGTAAATCTGACCTTCTGGATTGCCTCCGTATCTGCCGTTGTTGCCATGATCTGTATCTTCCTGACCAAAGTCGAAATTTCCGGACAGGAGCAGCAGAAAACAGAATCGTTGAAGCTAATTGATGTGCTGCATCTCGTACGTACCACAAAGTTCTGGTTTCTTATGCTATTCATGGTTGGCGTGACCCAAATTTATGAGGTATATGACCAGCAGTTTGCTACATATTTCGTTTCGCAGTTCAGCTCCAAAGCGGAAGGAAATCAATTTCTAGGCGACTTGAGCGCTGTACAGGTTTTTCTGGAATTTGTGTTCCTGTTGGTTACTCCCTGGTTTGTGAACAAAACGACCGCCAAGTGGGCATTGATTATTGCCGGGGCGATTATGTCGTTGCGTATTATCGGTTCTTCACTGCCATTCGGTTCCATATGGGTGGCGGGGATGAAGATGATTCACTCCCTGGAGAAGCCGCTTATTCTGGTAGCCATCTCGTTAACTTTGATCAGCGCTTGTCCTCCACCATGTACCTGCTGTATTTGTTTATGGGCTCCTTGGTGGTTTCCGTTTTCTCGCCAATTGTCGGACATATGTATGAAGTCCTGAATTTCCCGATTACTTATGTAATTCTGGGTTCCATTTCAGGTTTGTTCACCATCATTTCCTGCTTTACGCTGACAGCAGACAAAAAGAATGGGGAGCGGTATTTGGAGGAACGCCGCAAGCAGGACCTGAAAAGCGCAGTTAAAAAAGCTGACGCAGCTCATTCGTAATCCAATAGAAGTGAAAGACATAAACACCCTCTTGAAATAGCTGCAAATTTCATCTATAATGCTGTAGCATATAGTAATATTCAAGGCATTGACCAAAGACATGATTTCCTTGAAGGGCCGTTCAGAGAGAAAAGACAAGGCTGAGAGCTTTTCCGGCAACCGCATGTGAAGTTACCCCTTTGTAGCCGTGACGTTGAACGTGTAGCTGTGCAATGTGGCAGTGACATCAGTAAGCGCCTACCGCTTTATCCCCGTTAACGGATACCAATGGAGGGTTACGCATATCGTGCATGAGCATATGAATTATTGCACAGGAGCGGGCCGAACTAGGGTGGAACCACGAGCTGAACGCACTCGTCCCTTGAGGGAGAGCTGCGTTTTTTTGCGTTCAATTTTGATAAATAGCATACAATTTGAATGGAGGCTTTAATCGTGAGTATTCAAGTGAAATTGCCGGATGGAGCCGTACGTGAGTACGAGCAGGGCGTAACGATCGCCGACGTGGCGGGTTCGATCAGCTCCGGGCTGAAAAAGAATGCAGTAGCAGGTAAAGTGAACGGGAAGGCTGTAGATCTGAACACCGTTTTGGATCAAAACGTTGACCTTGAAATTATCACGCTGGACAGTGCAGACGGTCTGGAAATTTATCGTCACAGCACAGCGCATTTGCTGGCACAGGCGCTCAAACGTATTTACGGTGAGAAGAACGTAAAGCTGGGGATTGGCCCCGTTATCGACAGTGGCTTCTATTACGACATAGATATCGAAAACCCGCTGTCCGTTGACGATCTGGCGAAGATCGAGAAGGAAATGACCAAGGTTGCACAGGAAAATCTGCCGATTACACGTCGTGTCGTTAGCCGTGAGGAAGCAACTCGTATTTTTGGAGAGCTGGAAGATCCGTTGAAGCTTGAACTGATCCGTGATTTGCCGGAAGATGCAGAAATTACGATCTATGATCAAGGCGAATTTTTTGACCTGTGTCGTGGCCCGCATTTGCCATCTACTGGCCGCATTAAAGCCTTTAAACTGCTGAGTGTAGCGGGCGCATACTGGAGAGGCGATTCCAATAACAAGATGCTGCAACGTATCTACGGAACTGCATTCCCGAAAAAAGCACAACTGGATGAGCATCTGCACCTGCTGGAGGAAGCAAAAAAACGCGACCACCGCAAGCTGGGTAAAGAGCTGGAGCTGTTCATGTTCTCCGAAGAAGCACCGGGCATGCCGTTCTACCTGCCTAAAGGTATGGTTGTTCGGACTGCGCTGGAGGATTACTCCCGTGAGATTCAACGCCTGCATGGCTATGAAGAAGTACGCACACCGCTGATGATGAACAATCGTCTGTGGGAGCAATCGGGACACTATGAGCATTACAAGGAAAATATGTACTTTTCCGAAGTAGATGAAACTACATTTGCTCTGAAACCGATGAACTGCCCGGGACATATGCTTGTGTTTAAAAATGAGCTTCATTCTTACCGCGATCTGCCGATTCGTATATCCGAATTTGGACAAGTGCATCGCCATGAGCTGTCCGGTGCGTTGAACGGCATGATGCGTGTTCGTACATTCTGTCAGGATGATGCGCATATTTTTGTAACACCTGGTCAGATCGAACAAGAGATTACCGACGTAATCAAGCTGATTAACGAAATGTATAGTGTGTTTGGTTTTGACTTCACAGTGGAGCTGTCCACACGTCCGGATGACTTTATGGGCGAGCCAGCGTTGTGGGATCAAGCGGAGCAAGCTCTGCAAAACGTGCTGGATCACTTGGGTATCAACTACCGTATCAATGCGGGAGATGGAGCATTTTACGGTCCGAAAATCGACTTCCACATTCTCGATGCGCTCAAACGCAGCTGGCAGTGCGGAACGATTCAATTGGACTTCCAAATGCCTGAGAAATTCGACCTTACTTATGTGGGCGAGGACAATCAGAAGCACCGTCCAGTTGTTATTCACCGTGCCATCTACGGATCAATCGACCGCTTCATGGGCATCCTGACTGAGCATTTTACAGGTGCGTTCCCATTGTGGCTGGCGCCTGTCCATGCGAAGCTGCTGCCTGTATCCGAGAACTATATCGAGACTGCCAATCAGGTGCAGGAAGCACTGCTGCAAGCGGGTCTGCGTGTCGAAGTGGATACTCGCAATGAGAAGCTTGGCTATAAAATCCGTGAAGCGCAATTGGAGAAGGTTCCATATATGTTCGTTATCGGGGAAAATGAAAAAACATCCGGTACTGTAGCGGTACGTAAACGGGGCGAAGGTGATCTGGGATCACTCAGCATTGCGGATATCGTTGAGAAAATCAGTACAGAGATTCGCGAGAAGCAATAAGCTCTGAATATATGAATATAGAGTAAATAAAAGAGCGCTCAAACCACGATAAAATTGGCTTGGAGCGCTCTTTATTTATATGATGCATCCATCAATATCTAGCAGGTCTGCGACCGGGATTCGGCGTGATCCGTGGCGAGGGAGAGTGTCTTCGAAGAAGCTTCCGCAGCAGTTGGCTGCTCGGAGGATTCTTCTTGATTTTGCTCCTCGCTAAGTGATAAAATTTCGCTTCGCAGTTTCAGCATTTTCTGATCCAGCTCATAGGTTGCACGTGCAGCCTCGGATAATCCGTTAATGACATGCTCAGGCACTTTCTTATCGAACTTATAGTACAAAATGTGCTCCATGCTGGCCCAAAAATCCATAGCCAGTGTGCGCAGCTGAATTTCAACCTTGATCCAGCGCGTACCTTCAAACAGGATGAGCGGAATTTCCACAATGACATGAAGGCTCTGATATCCGTTGGGCTTGGGATGGGCAATATAGTCCTTGACCTCCAGAATACGAATGTCTTCTCGTGTACGGAGGTGATCCATCAGACGGTAAATATCTTTGACAAAAGCGCATACCACTCGCATGCCTGCAATGTCATGAATTTCCCGCAGTATATTATCCAGGGTAACTTCATACCCTTTGCGCCGAACCTTTTCCACGATGCTGCGTGGCTCCTTGATGCGGGTTTTAATATGCTCAATCGGGCTAAAACCGTCCAACAGCTTCCACTCGGTTTGAATCAGCTTGATTTTGTTCTTTAATTCCTCCAAAGCCAACTGATACAGGACGGGGATTTTTCTCCACTCCTCCAATTGCTTGGCGTTCACACTGTTCTGATCCAGCTGCAGCTGGAATTCCTGTAGAGGCAAAGGGACAGCATTCAATTGCTTCCAATCCGGTTCATTCACAGGGCATTCTCCTCAATAAGGCTTACGATGTCCTCGATCTATTTCGCAAACAGGCACTACCTTATATATTGTACACTATGTCAAAACCCGCAGGCAAAGGAGATCAGGGAATGCAAAGTGAAAAAAATAATAATTATGGTGGTAAAACCGAGTAAACCGATGTATAATTACAAAAATGCTGATTTGAGACATCTGATTTTTTAGAATTATGCAAAATGCTTAAATATAAATCACACAGAAAATGAGGATGAGAATAATGGCGAAAGTAGAAAGTTTTCAATTAGATCACACAATTGTAAAAGCCCCTTATGTAAGAGCAGCTGGGGTAGAGCATGATGAAAAAGGAAGCACGGTCCAAAAGTATGATTTGAGATTTTTGCAGCCGAATGAAGATGCACTTCCAACAGCCGCTGTACATACGCTGGAGCATTTGTTAGCGACGTATCTGCGAGATGAAATCAAAGGCATTATTGATATTTCTCCGATGGGATGCAGAACGGGATTTTACCTGATTTTATGGAATGAACATGAGCCTGAGGAAATCGCAACTGCACTGGAAAAAACGTTGAAACGAATTCTGGAAACGACAGAGGTTCCGGCGGTTACGGCTTTGGAATGCGGGAACTACAAGGACCACTCTCTTTTTTCCGCGCAGGAATATGTGAAGATTGTATTGGAGGCTGGCATTAGCCGCGATCCTTTTGAAAGAGTATTTTAAAATCTATGATTTCGATTGACTTATCTAATCAGACAGCGGTAGTGACAGGCGGCAAGTCAGGTATAGGCAAGGGGATTGTCGAGCTTTTCATTCAAAGTGGAGCTAAAGTCATTTCTGCTGATATTTCTTATGAAGAGCCGTATAGAGTGGTCAATTCACAGCTGATTGAAACTCATTTGGACATATCCTAGCCGGATAATATCGAAAGATGGTGTGATGTACTGTTTAGCGAAGCGGGAGTTCCTGATATATTGGTGAACTGCGCAGGCACTTCTACGATGGATTATGTCATTGACTCCGAATTAGCCGACTGGGAGAAAGTCTTTTCAATCAATTCAACCGGATTGTATGTAGCGTCCAAACGTTTTGCCAAAGAAATGGTGGATGCACATAAACCAGGGCGAATTATTCAGATTGCCTCGCAAGCCGGGAAAAATGGTTATCGGGCCATGGGTGGATATTGTGCTTCCAAACATGCGGTTCTCGGCTTGACCAAGGTGATGGCGGTTGAGCTTGCTGCCCATAACATTTTGGTCAACGCTGTATGTCCCGGCATTGTAGAAACACCAATGAAACATCGTGAACGGATTGAAGGGGGCATCATTCGCGGAATGACTGCTCAAGAAATATACGAGGAAGACTGCTCGCAGGTACCTTTGGGGAGAACGGCTGAGGTGGAGGATGTCGCCAATGTGGTGCTGTTTCTGGCAAGTCCGCTCTCTGCATATATGACAGGACAAGCGATTAATGTTACAGGCGGAATGACGATGCACTAGCATACTAGCATGATCTGGGGGAAATATAGATGAAGAAATCATTCGCTGTACTATTAGGAATTAGTTTATTATTGGTGGCCGCAGGATGCGGTAATAAAAGCACTGAAAGTAACGGCTCCAGCTCCGCTTCCGGCTCGGAAACGCAAAAGGTAGTCATCGGCTCCATGGGCTCTGACGCTCAGATTTGGAAGCATATTGCCCAATCTCAGGCAGCCAAGGATGCCAAGCTGGACATTCAGGTGAAGGAAATTAACGGTGGAATCGAGACGAACAATGCGACCAGAGATGGCGATGTGGACGTGAATGCATTCCAATCGTGGGCGTATCTGGTGAGCTACAACAAAGAGAGCAAAGCGGATTTGAAGGCTATAGCCACAACTTATCTGGAGCCTATGGGGATTTATTCACAAAAATTTAAAAGCATTAATGAAGTGACTGACGGGGCATTGGTGGCATTGGCGGATAACCCGGCCAATACAGCAAGAGGTTTGAAGCTGTTAGAGGCAGCTGGTTTAATTAAGCTCAAAGCTGGCTTTGATGATGCTCTGGGTACAGTCAATGATATTACCAGCAATCCTAAACAGCTGAAATTCGAATTGATCGACGATAAAACAGGACCGCGTGTCATTCAAGATGTGGGCTTGGTATTGATCGGGAATACGATTGCTTTAGAGGGTGGCCTGAATGTGCTGAAAGATTCCTTGTTCCACGAAGAAATCAGTCAGGCGACCAAAAACAATATTAACATCCTGGTCACTACATCCGCTAAGGAAAATGACAAAGGACTGCAAAAATTAGCGGCTCTCTACCATAACGAGGATACTCAAAAATACATTAAAGATGAATTTGGCGGTACCAAAGTAGAGGTTAAAGAGCCTGTCTCTTATTTGGAAGGTCAATCTTCAAAATAAACAAAAGAGGTCAGCCAGTTTTTGAAGTGCTCCCTGTCAAGTAGACAGACTAAAAAACAAAATCATCAGTGTTCAATCCTCTCGGTTATCAAAGCCGAGAGGATTATTTTTTCTGTCGTTAAGCTGTTCGTCGATATTCGTTAGGAGATAAACCGTTTAGTCGTTCGGTGTACCGATCATTATTGTAATAGCGCATATAGGTTTCTACATTGTGCAGGAGATCGTCGTATGTGTCATACTTCTCCAGATAATAGCTTTCTGCTTTAAAGATACCCCAGAATCGTTCAATCGGTTGGTTATCCAAGCACCGGCTTACACGAGACATACTTTTCTTAAATTGGTATCTCTCTTGAAGTCGTTTGTATTCAACCGAAGTATACTGAAAGCCTCGATCACTGTGCAAAAGCGGCTTAGTACCTCGGTTTCTTCTGCACGCTTTCTTTACAGTACCCATAACAAGCTCATTGTTATTGGAATGGCTTAAAACCCACGAAACAATCGAGTTGTCATATCCATCAATAATGGCACTCAGGTAGGCCTTACGACCATTCCCGTACTTCAGTTCGGTCACATCGGTGCACCACTTTTGATTTGGGGCATCCGCTTGGAATTCTCGGTTCATGACATTCTCAGCGATATGAAGGGCTGGAGCTTTCACGTAATTTAGCCGCTTTTTGCGAATTACTGCCTTGATTTCAAGTGCGCGCATGAATACGGTAATACCGTTTGCGGTTGTAGTTCTTTTTCAGCTTACGATTCAGCTGAGTACGCATTTGGCGATAACCCAGTATCCCCTTTCACTTGTCATAGCGACGTTTGACTTCCTTGGCTAGTGCAATATTTTCGAGTTCTCTAGTGGATGGCGTCCATTTTAGCCACTTGTAATAGGCAGATCGGGCGATTCCTGCGAGCTCACAGAGCTTTGTGATCACATATCCTTCTTCAGCGTGTAGCTCTTTAATTGCTTGATAGATGTCTACATGCCGAATGAAGGTTAGCGTATATTTCTTCGCCGGATCTCTGCCAACTTTTTTGCAAGTGCGCTCTCCATTTCAAGGTACTCATTACGCGCTTCGAGTTCCTTAATCCGAAGCTTTAGTCGTTCCTGCCCGCAAATAATAATGTTTTAGACTGAATAATAAAGTATTAGACGCCCATGCCGCTAACGCAGCACCATCAGATGATAAAAATGGTAGGCATGCGATATAATTTACTTACGGCTGGCGAAGGCAGGTCGGCAGTCAATGGTGCTTCGAGCCCGAGTATTAGACTGACCCTAACGACCAGGTGCACCACAGATTGTTGCTCCGAATTTGGAAGCACGCAGGATAGAATAACCATATGTGGTTGTTGCACCAGCCCCTTCAATCTTGCTGCCGTAAGGAGAAGGCTACGAATGGACGTTGTTTACAGTCATGTGTGCGGACTTGACGTTCATAAAAAGAACATCGTTGCCTGCACCATCACGCCTGAAGGTAAAGAAATCCGTACGTTTGGCACGATGACCGACGATTTAATTTTGCTTGTAGATTGGCTCAAAGTCAAGGAATGCACTCATGTAGCGATGGAAAGCACTGGAGCATATTGGAAACCAATCTACAACCTGTTGGAGCTTGAGGAGATTGAGACTCTTGTTGTGAATGCCCAGCACATCAAGAATGTTCCGGGACGCAAGACTGACGTCAAAGACGCGGAATGGATTGCTGGATTGCTCCGGCATGGTCTATTGAAGGGTAGCTTTATCCCAAATCGCGAGCAAAGAGAGTTGAGGGAATTGATTCGCTACCGCCGTAGTCTCATCGAAGAGCGAGCTCGGGAAGTCAGCCGCATTCAAAAGGTGCTGGAAGGAGCAAACATCAAGCTTTCCTCGGTTGCCAGCAATGTGCTTGGGAAATCAGGACGTGCAATGATTGAGGCGATGATTGCTGGGGAAACCGATCCTGAAGCTTTATCTGATCTTGCAAAACGAAAGTTGAAAAGCAAAAAAGCGGATTTGAAGCGAGCATTGAACGGCTTAATGGGCCCTCATCAGAAACTGATGCTGGGAGCTCAGCTCCGTCACGTCGATTATTTGGACGAAGAGATTGGCAGGTTGGATGAGGAAATTAAAAAGCGCATGCTCCCTTTTGATGAAGACTTGGAACTGCTTGACACCATCCCAGGTGTGGCACGAAGAACAGCAGAGACTATTCTAGCCGAAATTGGCTCTAATATGAATCAGTATCCTTCCGCCGCCCATTTATGTTCTTGGGCAGGGCTGTGTCCGGGTCAGAACGAAAGCGCCGGAAAACGATTGTCCGGCAAGACGCGAAAAGGAAATAAGAAACTCCGAAGTACGCTTGTAGAAGCTGCGAAGGCTGCGGCTAGAACAAAAGAAACGTATTTATCCAGCCAGTATCATCGGATTTCCGCGCGTCGGGGAGCTAACCGAGCGACGGTTGCAGTAGCACACAGTATATTGTCTATGGTTTACTATATCCTTAAGCGGAAACAACCCTACATCGAGCTAGGTCCAACCTACTACGAGGAACGAAAACGGGACGTGATCATCAAGCATTCCATTAAGAAACTGGAGTCATTAGGTGTATCAATTACTGTGAATACGGCAGCTTCCTGATCGTTTGCAAACCATACATTACTAATGCCCTTGGCTATTTTTTTGTTTGCCGGAGGGTCGCTTTCTTGTTGCCTTTTTTAGGTGTTCTACGGAGCGATATTTTCAGGATAGACTGGTGAGCATTTCATTAAGCCAACTGGCAGAATAGTGAGAGAAAATGAACATTCTTAAAGCGGTGCCACTGAGGGTAGAGGAATAACTGTGTTGATATTAAAGCTGGATGGATTACTATACGAAATATAAAGGTCAAATAGCCGGGTTCTTTGTATTTAGGAGGGCCAATAGATGAAGTTAGGGGGAAAAATTAAATATATTCGTAAAGGTAATCAAATGTATCAAAAGGAATTCGCTTACAGTATTGCCGTTTCACAAGGCACGCTAAGCGATATTGAGCGTGGAAATGGTTATTCCTCTTGTGAGACCATTATTGCCCTTAAAATGGCCTTTAAATGCGATTTGAATTGGCTAATAGATGAAGAGTCGGATGTTGAATCAAATAATAAATTGTTTGGCGTAAATGTCTCTGTGCAAGAGAATGCATTAATTCAATTACTGCGAACTTTACCCGACATTGAAAAAGATGAATTTCTTCAAATAGCTAAAATAAAAGCGGAAAAGAATAGCAATTTGGCATGATGGATACGAGCATTGTTCAGGATTATGAGGTAGAGCCTGAATTTGACTTCTGTAATTTAATCTTATACAGTTTGTATGTACAAACTGTATAATTGCGTTTAGGAGGCAAACAAACTATGCGTTTTATCGTTTATTTGAAAATTGACCCTGCTACTCCGAAGGAAGAAATAGCGAAGCTGTTGCCGGCGGAGCGAGCGCGAGTTGCTGAACTTAAGGAACAAGGAATACTCGAAACGTTATATTTGTCCCACACGATGATGGATATTTGGGGTATTTTTGCCGGTGACAGCCTGGAGGTTGTTCAAAGCGCTGTACAATCATTGCCGTTTTACAAATTTATGACGGCTGAGTACACACAACTATTTGAAGGCTAAATCGATCCTGAACTTTTGGCGGTGAACATATGAGCAAGCTTCCATTCGGGCTTTCCATCATTTTGGAGCCGGCCTGGATGGTCTTGATGATTGTTTATGTGGAGGTTTCGGTTTGATTCCACCGTTTACATTAGGGTGGAGTAGATTTGATAAATCCTTCTGTGATGATTTAGTAAAACATGCTGAATTCGTTTCCTTGTTACTTAAAATACTTACTAACAGGCGCTGTGAAATACACCTAAAGCGTTAAGCTCACGGTGAATTGTACTATTTCGATCCGTTCTTCGTATGTCGTTTTGCGTCCTTTATTCATAAGAGGGGCTTCTATCCTTTTCCGAGTTGGTTTCATTTTCACCCCTTTAGTATACTTGGCAATCCAAGTCTCTAACACACTTTTACTCGAAATATGGTATTTTTTCGCCACCTCTCGTACGGAGTATTCCCCGGAGAGTACGCCTTGAATAGCAGATAGTTTTAGCTCCTTAGAATAAGACTTCCACCCTTTGGATGCTCTTAATCCTTCTTCTCCATCTGCTTGATATTTTCTTATCCATTCGGAAACCGTGTTTTTATGGACACCTAATTGTTTCGCCTCATGGTTGGGATTGGATTCATATCGCAGGCAGCGCCTTACGGCATTTAACTTTAGTTCATATAAAATCGGGCTTCTTTTGAACATTACAAAAACTCCCATCATGGTAGAGGTAGAAGTTTTTGTTTTTTCTACTGTCTACTATGATGGAGCATATCATTTTCTGGTTGGCCTCTTTTGTTCGCCGCTGCTTTTGTTAAACTTAGTGTTTCCCGGTACCTCCAATAATCCTTAATCCTTGATTTCATTTCTAAATTTCCGGAAATCTTTAGGTGTTCGATCATAATGTTTTTTAAAAGACTGAATAAAGTGATTTACATGATTGAAACCCACGCTGTGGGCTATTTCAGTTATTGTAGAATCTGTAGAAATTAATAACTCGCTGCTTTTCTTGATACGGTACTTAATTAAGTAGTCGTAAGGTGTCATATGAATTGTTTTCTTAAAACTACGAGTGCATTCCGAAATACTTAAATGTGCTGCATCAGCAATTTCTTGCAGTGTTATACTGTCTGAGTAGTTTCGATGGATAAAGCTGAGCATCAATTGAAGTCTTTCCTGTTGCAGTTTCATGTATTTAGGTGCTTCCTCGGAAGAAAGCGAAATGTTAGAAATTAAGGTGAACCATAATTGTACAGTTTTGATAGAGACCTCATATTCCCACCCCCAGTTTTTTTTCATATCAAATTTCTTTTTCATATCCCAAAGCATTTCTAGTACTTGATTTTCCCATTCAACTTCACCCTTGATTACCAGTGATACTAAGGAAGAGTTTGTATAAGGTAGTACATAATTTTTTTCCATCGCACTATCTGCGTAGAAGGCCAGCAGCTTCTCAGGGAAATTAAAACTGACATATTGACCGTTATGTGTCAGGTGCGTAGTGACATGAAGGACGCCCTTATTAATTAAAATGGCCTGACCGGTTTCTAATTCATGATCAACCCCATTAACTTGTATAACTAGTTTTCCTTTAGTAACCAAAGTGATTTGTAGTTCTTCGTGCCAATGTAAATCATTAAATCCTCTACCTTCAGGGATACTTTTATGAACAGTATGGGTGTACATGATGTATGGAAATGAAACATCGGGATATAAAAGGGCCTCGTGCAATTGTTTTTCCATTTTTGCGAGGTCCTTTCAGATGACGATATTTCTATATAAATTAGAGATATAGTTGCACAAATAAAATAAAAGCGGTGATATTATTATATCAAATCTTCGGCTTATCATTACAATCCTGTGCACAGACGATTGGGTAAGACATCTTGGAGGCGTACCTGTGAAAATAAATCAATCGTCGTTAACGTTTCATCCGTATATTTTGCTGTTCATCAGCATACTGTCTGTTTCTATCTCATCCATCATGATAAAATCCTCAGATACTCCAACCGCTGTGGCTGGAATGTACAGATTGTATATATCAGTAATCATTATGCTTCCTTTTGTACCTTGGAAAACTCTCCGATCCCTTGAGATGAACAAAAAAGATTGGAGTACCGTTTTTTTAGCTGGTCTATTTCTAGGGTTATACTTCTTATTTTGGATGGGATCTTTGGTATATACCTCAGTTGCGAGTTCCATGGTTATCTTATCATTACAACCTTTATTTGTGATGATTGGTTCATACTTTATGTTCAGAGAACGAACCAACATATTAACCATTCTTTGTTTGATAGCTGCTCTTTTCGGTTCAGTCATTATAGCTTGGGGAGACATCGGAGTTTCGAGGGAAGCATTAATAGGAGATGGATTATCTTTATTAGGAACAATTTTGGTTTCAGCATATATGTTGGCAGGACAGAGAGTAAGTCGCAAAATTGACGCAAATTTATATAGTGTTATTGTCTTTTTTATTGGTGGGAGCGTCATGCTAGTCTACAGTTTGTTAAATCATATCACATTGATAGAATATGACTCTTCGGATTGGACATATTTCTTTTTACTTGCAGTAATCCCAACTATTTTTGGACAATATATTTTTAATCTGTTGTTAAAATCTATAGGCGCAACTACTGTTTCTGTTGGTATTATTGGAGAGCCTGTTTTAGCTATAATTCTCGCCTATCTATTCTTGGGAGAAACAATCTCTATATTCCAATTCATAGGTGGATTAATGACATTACTAGGTATGGGTATGTATTTTTGGTTACAAACCTTAAACTACCCAATTGCTAATTATAATTCAAATTGATTAGTGTGTAATTTTAGGAAAAGACAAAAGATGAGGTGAAGGTTTAAATGGCAACGATTGATGATTTTTTGAACCTGGATATTCGTGTTGGAACAATTATAAAAGCTGAGTTTTTTGCAGAAGCAAAAGTACCTGCGATCAAACTTGAGATTGATTTTGGACAAGATATCGGAATAAAAACATCGAGTGCCCAAATCACAAAAAGGTATACGGCTGAAGAAATTATAGGTGAACAAATAATAGGTATAGTCAACTTTCCTCCTCGACGTATAGCAGGCTTTAAATCAGAGGTATTAGTCCTTGGAGGAATACCCGAAAAGGGGGATGTAGTTCTATTAAAGCCTGATTTTAAACTACCTGATGGAACACCGATTGGGTGATAGATTGTTGCTGTGAAGAAAGTATTGATTCGATCTGTAATTAAGTCCGACTTGTATCCAACCTAGGAGAAGCTATTGAGTATACAATATGGAAGAAAACTCGCCTTCATAGGGGCGAGTTTTGCTTTTTTATATCAATCTCATAAGCGAGTTATTCAATTGAGTTTTTCGTTGCCGAATACATATTTTCTACGTATTCGTCGACTTCATTTCGTGACATGCGTAAGCGTGCCACAGAAGTACCATATCCAATTTCCTTTGAACCCTCTTCTAATCCTTTGAAAATCCCATCTGCGAAGGCATCTAATGGTTCTCCATGCGTATGCAACCCTGCTCCGCCTAAATCTGTACTCACTGCCGGAGGAACAACTTCAATTACCTCTACAGACGTGTCAGAAAGTTGGTGTCTTAGGCTGATTGTAAATGAATGAAGTGCCGCTTTCGTTGCCGAATAGATCGGAGCAATCGCAAACGGCGTAAAAGCTAACCCAGAAGTGACGTTAATGATAGTAGCTTCTTCTTTTGTTGCAAAATATGGAGCGAACAGCATGGAAAGATGGAAAGGTGCTTCAATGTTAGTTGTGATTTCTTTGTTGAAATAATCCCAATTGTTTTTCGCATCCGTTTTTAAAACATTAAAGCGTTGTTGGATACCGGCGTTGTTGACTAACACATTTACTTCTGGATAGTTGGCTGTTACCCAATCCAACAATGCTATACGCTCGGATTCAATATTCAAATCACTTACACGAGTAATAAGGTCAGGGAATTTTTCTTTCGCCTTTTGAAGTACATGTTCACGTCGTCCAGAAACAATGACTTTATTTCCAACTTTTAGAAAACGTTCTGCAAAAGCTAATCCTATTCCAGAACCTCCGCCTGTAATTAGTATTGTATTTCCTGAAAGCTTCATTGTTTTTCACTCCTCTTATCAGTCTTTGTTACTTTCCTGAATACGATTGGTATAACGTGTAATTTTAAAGTCAATTCCTTTTAAGGATTCTGTCATCAACGAAATTTCATCTAGTACGGCTTGCTTGTGAAACTTCATCATTTCAAGTTGGGGTTGGAGGGTGTTATCCCCTTCTACGATCCAATCAATATATTGCTTAATATTGCTAATTGACATGTGCGTGTTTTTAAACATATAACGGTTTCAAGGAGCGCAATTTGGTCTTCTGAAAATAGCCGTCTCCCCGCTCCATCCCGCTCGATTAATGGTAGGAGTCCTCCAAATTGTATCTTACTCTGTCGACAGGAATATCATACGATTTAAACCATAGTTTAAGTCAAGAATAAATAAATTAGTCCGTTAGAAGTAATAAGCTCACTTGTGAAGGAGACAGAGAAGTTCTATCCAAAGGAACCGCTCCATATTCTGAAAGCGGCAGACTAGGCTTGGTTTTCACGTCCTAGTCTGCCGCTTTTACTTTTATTAGGTCTGTCTTTCGAAGGCTGCCGAGAACATGAACGACAGTGCTTATTTTGATTCATTATAGCTCTCCACAAGTCGGACTGATATCACGAGTGCAGTGGAAGCACAGCCCCCATACCGGCTATTCGCGCCCCGCCCTTATTTGGCCGGGATACTGCGTGTCCCCTCCGTCATCGGGGAGGAGCAGAGCGGGCACACCGGTGGCGTGCCTGTGCTGGCCGCAGCTGTGCGGCGTGCGCTCGTTGTATCGCGCCGCATCCACGCCTTGCAGGCGTCGTCGGTGCATTTCCACACAGGCACGCTGATGCGTGGCTCTGTACGTGAGCCTGCCACCGACGTGGCCGTTCGCGCCGCAGCATTGCCCGGTCCAGGCTTGCTGCTCACACGGGTTGCTACACCGGATGCGGACGCTCCACCGCTGACCCGGCTGCCGTACCCGGAAGCATTCTTTGGTTGCCCGAAGCTGCCGCGGCGCGTTTCCGGCTTGGAAGCCTCGGGAGGTGTGACCCCATAGGCTTCCAGCAGGAAGCGCGACACGGCGGCAGGCTTGCCGTGATTGGAGGCAGGGGAGGTGATATACAGCAGTTCCTTCGCCCGGGTGACGGCCACGTAAGCGAGGCGGCGCTCTTCCTCCAGAGCTGCGTCGTTATCCACAGCTGCTGTAGGCGCTGCGCCTGCCCGCCGATCTTCCGGCAGCTCGCTGTGCAGCGCCGAGCTGTGCGGCAGGATGCCCTCGCTTGCGCCGATCCAGTAGACGCAAGGGAACTCCAGTCCCTTGGCGCGGTGGATCGTCATGAGCCGAACGGCATCGCTGTCTTCCTCTCTGCGCAGTGATTCCATCTGGCGATGACGCTCGGAAAGCTCGTCCGCAAAGCTGACGAATGCCTCCACCGTGTCGAACCGCTTCGCCGCAGTTTCCAACTCCTCCAGGCTTTCCTGCATCGTTTCCTTATAATGAGTCCACGCGCCTGTATCTCCGCTTTCCAAATATTTATCATAAAAGACACGGCGCATTTCCTGAATGGCGTAGGCAGGTTTCATTGTAGTGAGACTGCGAATCAGACGGATACGCTCTTTTACTTGTTGGCGTTGAAAATCGCGTAGCCGATCCCAGCGACTAAGATGAATCAGCGGATACTTTTTAGCCTGTTGCTTTTCCTCGCGCATAATCCATTCCATCCCTGCTTCGCGGGAGACATACAGCGGTCCAAGGGTGCTTGGAATAGATTCCATGCGCCGGGGGTTCAGCGACAGCCGCAGGTGGTCCATTAAAGGACGAATCAGGGTTTGGTCATAAAATACAGCCCCTGCTCCATATTGAATAAACGGTACATCCCGCATAATTAATTGTTCAAAAATAGATCGGCTTCCGCTGGCTGTCCGGTGCAAAATAGCGATATCCCGATAGCGAAGCTGACCCTCCTCCACCTGTCCGAGCAGATGGGTAACAATATGCGCCGCTTCTTCCTCAGGCCCCGATGGGGTAGCAAACTGCGGCGGCAATCCTTCATGTCCGGCAGCCGACAGGCGCTTGGAGCGTCGATGGACATTTTTGGCGACAATGTTGGAGCCCAGCCCCAAAATTCGCGCGTCGCTCCGATAATTAATATCGAGGGTGATCACCTTCGCATCCTTATAGACCTTGTCAAACTCCAAAATGGATTCCTGACGCGCCCCATTAAAGGTATAAATCGTCTGGTCATCATCACCGACGACCATCAGATTGCGGTGCCTCGCAGCCAATCGCTGCACCATTTCGTATTGCAGGGCATTCGTATCCTGAAACTCATCGACCATGATGTGGGAAAAACGCCGCTGAAGCGGCTGAAGCACATCCGGGTCACGCAGCAGAACGGAGGCACGCAGCAAAATATCGTCAAAATCCATTTTATTGCGTTCCTGCTTCCACGCTTCATAAGCGAGCATGGCCCGTTTGGCATCCGCTTCTTCGCGTACGGTTTCGGGCAGTTCGTCCGCGCTGCGGCCCTCCGCTTTCCAGGCAGAGAGAGCAGCCAGCAGACTTTCCGGCTGGAAAGCCTCGCTGAGTCCAAGCTGACGCAGCATCATTTTCATAACGGTATGCTGGGCCTGCGTTTCACCGAACACCTCATCCTGGACGCCATGATGGCGCAGCATCGCCAAAGCGAATGAGTGAAAGGTGCGTGCCTGAACAGCACGTGCAGCAGCAGGGCGCACACCGGGCAGTCCTGCGATGCGCAGCTTCATTTCGGCAGCCGCCTTGCTGGTGAAGGTTACCAGTAAGATGGACGATGCCGGGATATCCCGCATCGCCATCAGGTAGCCAGCACGGGCAGCCAGCACTGTGGTTTTACCACAGCCAGCCCCGGCCAGTGTCAGAAGGGGGCCCTTGCCGTGGCGAACAGCCTGAATTTGCGGGCGGTTCAGATGGATGCCCACGTCCTCCAAGGCACGAAAATAGGCTGAGTCCTGGTCGGTGTCGGGTACCAGTGTCGTACTGGTATCTATGGAAGCAGGGCGAGCTTGCGGGCTCGGTGTTGAATAAGAAACCCCGATAGGTCGAGGATAAAAAGCAGGATTTGGGTCCATGATCCTGAAACCCCTTTCGATCATAAAATCTTCCATTTTCACAAATGGGGGTAGTTTTTGGTATGATAGAGTTCTAGTAGCTTTCGCTGACCAATAAGAATAAAGCGATGGGCTGCAATAATGCTGAAATTCATGCGGATCTTACAGAGTGTCAGCGCGTCATAGGATTGTCGCTGATGCGTGTAGCCTGCAAATAGGCGATATAACCGCATTCCATTATACAGGAGTTCGAGGTTTGCCAACAGAAAAAAACTTTGGGATATGCGGACGGTATGGGGAAAACCGGCTGGATATGGGGAGGAAATAACGATGAAGCTGATTCAACGTATCAAGGAAGGCGCTAATCGCGCTACAGAAAAGGCGCAGCATGCTGTCGAGATTAGTAAAATAAATTCGCAAATTACCGCAATTCAGCAGGAAATGGACGTTCATTTCTTGCGAATGGGTCAGATTTTTTATGAGGGCTACCGGGCATCTGATATGTCGGTGGCAGAAACGGAGATGACACAGCTATCCACCGCCTGTGATGAGCTTCAGGATGAAATTGACGAGCTGCGCAGCAGAATTGCACAATTGAAGAACGCTCATCTATGCACCTGTGGGGCCGTTGTACCGCTGGATGCGAATTTTTGCCCAAAATGCGGACGCAAGCTAAATGAAGAGCAGGCTGCTTCCAAGCAAGTGGCTGCTGTGCGTGAAGAAATACCGACAGACGTCTACTCTTTTGATCTGCGCAAGCCGGAGGCAGCCAAGGATGCTGCACCTGCTTACACGGAGTATACAGAACATGAAGTAGTTGAGCGGCATGAACACGAGCAGGGCGGGCTGCATGAAATGTTCGAACCAGCCGCATCAGCCGGATCAGACCGCAATTATATGTCTGATTTTACACCGGAGGAAAAAGCGGCATTCGACGAAGAGTGGGAGCGCCGTCGTCAGGAAGAGATTGAGCAAGAGCACCTCCGTCTTGAAGAGCTGGAACGAGAGCGTGAGCGTCAGGAGGAGCTGGACGAGCGTATTCGATATTGGAAGGCGAATAACTCCGGGGCAGAGAAGCCAGCTACGCAAATACGTGAAAATGTAAAATGCCAAATTTGCACAGCGGAGCTGCCTAAAGGCTCCAAGTGGTGTCCGCGTTGCGGAGCTGAACAGATTTGACGCAGCCGAACAGGCTGTCACAGGACACAGACAGAACGCCGGGCAGCATAGGGGGAACAGAGCATATGGAGCGTTTGTTGCATCATTTGCGAAATCTGGGCTTTACGGAAATGGAAGCAAAGGTCATGGTGGAGCTGTCGAGGCAAAATGCAGCCTCCGGCTATGAGGTGGCTAAGCGTCTGGGCGCATCGCGCTCCAACGTATATGCAGCTTTGCAGCGTCTGGCCGGACAGGGATATCTCAGAACCAGCACGGGAGAGCCTGTGCGCTACAGTATGCTGCCGTCAGGCGAATTGACCCGAATGATCGAGGGGCAGATGCAGGAGTCTCTGCGTGCCGTGGAGAAGGAAATGCCGAGAGCAGAGCCAGCCAAGCCGACCTTTTACAACGCGGAAGGCGACCGCAATGTGCTGGAGAGCCTGACACGTGAGCTGGAACGGGCGGAGCATGAGATTGTACTCGATTTGTGGCGAGAAGAAGCTGAACTGTTGCGGGCCGAATTGGAAAAAGCTGAAAAACGGGGCGTGCGCCTGCTATGGTCCTGTAATAACGGCGACAGCGTGCTGGGACCGTGGCTACCGTTTGCGGCTGGCAAAAATGGACAGGAACCGGCAGGACGCAAGTTTTCTTTTGTCGTTGATCGGCGCTGGTGCATGCTGGGGATGCGGGGAGAAAATTGCCTGACACAAGCACTCATTACCGAGCATCCGGTCATGACAGGCCTGCTGCTGAATCATTTTGCCCAGGATCTCATCTTGTATGAGCTGGAGCATGATATGGGCAGCGAGCTGTCGACCCGGTATGGCTGGCGATATGAGGGCATTATCGGCAAATATATGTCAGCCGGAGAATAGTATAAGGATTACCGGGAAGGAAGTTCCATCAGAGCCCGGCATATAGATGTAATATAGCCCGCTTTATGAGGTACGAATTGATCGGATGTGATCAGGCGGCGAGTTTTTTCCGGATTCGGTCCTGAAGTTATGCCGTGGGCTTCCAAAAAAGGAATGCGCCCTTCAAAAAGGGCCAGTGCTTGCTCTAGGTCTGCTTCGTACAGTCCGGCTACTTCCTCCTGCTGGAGACGATAAGCCTCCAATGGCTGGTTCCACAGTAATCCAAACACCGAGCTTACCTCGCGGTCCCAAAAGGATATGCCCTGTGCGGTTCCCTTGCTATCATACCGAACAGTCATCAGCGGTGTTAATGAGGAAAAAGGGACGTGAATGCCCAACTCTTCCTCCAGTTCACGGGCTGCTTGAGATACATCCTCGCCTGCTGTTAAATGCCCGGCTGCTGTAATATCGTAGTATCCGGGGAAGGTGTCCTTCGAATCCTGACGCTGTTGGAAGAGCATCCGACGGCCTGTAAAGGTGTCTCGTGCCAGCCAGCAGTGAAAGGTATGGTGCCAATATCCTTTGGCATGTGCTTCTTGTCTTGAAGCAGTGCCAAGGGGCTTGTCTTCATCATCGTAGATATCCAGAAGCTCGCTAGTCATTGGGATTCCTCCTATAATCAGCTCAGATGTAAAAGGTCTATTTTACAGTATAACGTGTTTTCTGTTCTGAGGATATGTAGACAGCTGTGGAATGTGCGACGGCATTTGGGGTATGCTGGAAACATGGGATTTGCGCCATAAACTAGGTTTATGATCGAAAGGAGCGTTTTTACATGGAATGTATTGTACATTTTCGAGTCATGCATCCGGAGGAGCCCAAGGAGCTGCGCGGGCTGATTATGCTGGACAGCGGAGGCAAGCCAGGGATCGACCAAATCACAGATATGTTCAAAAATATGGGCTATGATGTGCGTCCGGATAACCCGGAGGAATTGATTTTCAAGCCAGTTGATGCCAGGGCAGACTATACATATATCCGGGTCATTGAGCTGGATACGGGTGAGGAAGTCTATCATGAAGACCGAAATTTACGTGCGATCCTGGAAAATCTGCTGAACAAGCATTAAGGATCAGGAGAGCTGTAGGATAAAATGAGATAAAGCGATCCTGCTGTAATTCATAGGAACGGAGTAAAGAATATGAGATTGTATATCATCCGTCATGCAGATCCGGATTACCCGAACAACACCATCACCCCGGAGGGGCATCTGGAAGCCCGGGCACTGGCCAAACGCCTGTCCGATCACGGACTGGACCGCATTTATGCTTCGCCTATGGGGCGGGCTCTGGATACGATGCGCTACACGGCCGATGCTCTCGGTATGACTCATGAAGTGGAGCACTGGACACAGGAGCTGGCCCTGAAGCTGGAGGAAACTCCATACGGTCGTCTATCCCATTGGGATCTGCCCGGTGAAGTGATCCGCTCTGAGCTGCCTCTTCCAACGCATGACACATGGAAGGAGATTTCCTATTATCAGGGAACGCAAAGTCCCGAAGTCTTCGAGCAGCTAAAGCTTCATTCCGATGAATTTTTGAAGCGCCAAGGCTTTGAGCGAATCGGGGGCCGATACCGGATTCTCAAGCATACCGAGGATCGGGTGGCTGTATTCTGCCATGGCGGCTTCGGGTTAACCTGGCTTGCCCATCTGCTTGAGCTGCCTGTGGCTTTGGTCTGGTCCGGCTTTTGGATGCCGCCTAGCTCCGTAACTACGATCTTGTTTGATGAGCGCTCCAAGGAATGGGCTGTCCCTCGCTGCATCGGCTTCGGAGACGTCTCCCATCTGTATGCTGAGGGGTTGCCCGTCAGACCCCGGGGTATTATCACCAATTTTAATTAATCAGGCTTTCATCTGAATTGGCAAAAATAGCATGGCAAAACGGCTTAAGACAATGTTCGTCTTAAGCCGTTTTATTGTAAGAACTATGAGTTTGGACTGTCCGGGTGTATTCGTTTCACCTGAAATCAGCTAGCGTGCTTCCACGTACCCTTCCAGCTTGGAGGTGCAATGTGCGCAACGGGTAGCAGCTACAGGAATTTCCGACAAGCAATGGGGGCATTCCTTGATCGTTTTTTCCTGAGGAGGTTTTTCTTCCTCCTTACGCTTGAGCATATTAATCCCTTTGACCAGCAGGAACACGCAGAAGGCCACGATCATGAAGTCCAGCAGGACGTTAATGAACTGACCGTAGGCAAGAACTGCGATTCCCGCTTCTTTGGCTTGCGCCAAAGTCATGCGTGTACCATCAGCATTTAAAGGCTCGGCAGTTCTTAAAGCTACGTATAAGTCCGGAAAATTCATGCCGCCCAGCAGTTTGCCAATCGGAGGCATGATAATATCGTTTACTACAGAAGTAACAATCTTGCCAAACGCTCCACCGATGATAACACCGACCGCGAGGTCGATTACATTCCCCCGTACAGCGAATTCTTTAAACTCTTTAATAAAACCTTTTCCGCTCATATGAGTGCTCACCTTCTTTACTTAAAATCATTCATATATAATACATGCTATGTCAACGGAGGGCAATTCCAAATTGATTATTGCATTTTGTCACAAAATCACAGGTTCACTTGTCTTCTAGGTGTAAACCAATAATGGAGGCGATGATTGTGAGTTTAAGATTCAATTACAGAGTAGTGAGTCCAAGCACCTTTAAGGCGATGATGGAGATGGAAAAATATATTTCCGGTCGGTTTTCAGACAAGGTACTGTATGAGCTGCTGAAAATTAGAGTATCCCAAATCAATGGATGTTCCTATTGCCTGGATATGCATGCCAAGGATTTGCTCAAGCTGGGGGATTATGCTGACCACATTTTACAGCTTGCCCTGTGGCGTGAGGTTCCTTTGTTCACAGAAAAAGAACGTGCTATGCTTGAATTAGCTGAAGCGGTTACCCGTATCTCAGAACAAGGGGTGCCTACAGATCTGTATAATCGGGTCAGAGAGCATTTTACCGAGGAAGAATACGTGGATTTGATCACCGCAATTAATGTTATTAACAACTGGAACCGGATTGCCATAGCGACAGGGATGTATCCGGGCATTCTTTAATGGAACAGGGGGCCACGCTTTGACTGGCAAAGAACAAGGGATTGAACAGGAATCGGTGGATTTAAGCCTAGAGGAGCTGTATCAAAAATATCGCAAATATTCGTTTGCCATTGCTTATCGTATGCTTGGAACGGTTACGGATGCCGAGGACGTAGTTCAAGACTGCTTTGTCGAGCTGGAGAATAAGCCCCTGAATGACATACAGAATCCCAAAGCCTATGTAGCCAAAATGACGATGAATCGGTGCCTGAATTTACTGAACTCTGCGCGTAAGCAAAGAGAGACGTATGTTGGGCAATGGTTGCCGGAGCCGCTTGGCGAAAGCGCAGATCTTCCTGCGGATTGGCTGGAGCGTAAGGATATGATTTCTTACGCTTTTCTCGTTCTGTTGGAGCAGCTAAAGCCGGTAGAACGTGCTGTCTTTGTGCTGAGGGAAGCTTTTCAATACGATTATAAAGATATTGCAGAATTACTGGGGAAGACGGAGAGTAACTGTCGTCAGCTGTTCAGTCGCTCTCGTCGTATTCTGTCTTCCGAGAAATCTGTCCTTCCCGTTCCGGCAAGTAACTCTAAAAATAATGCTTCCAGAATAAAGCTGCTGGAGCGCTTTACCTCCGCCTTTCTCGCCCACGATGTGACTGCCATGCTGGAGCTACTGGCTGAGCAGCCCGCATTTGTGGCCGATGGTGGAGGCAACGTGCATACGGTGATGCGTCCGATGGTTGTACGCAAAGGCGTTCTCGCCCTGTTAACCTCTCGTCGGGTGCTGACCGCATTGCGGGAGAGAGAGCTAGTCCGCACTGTCATCAATGGCGAGATACAACTGGCATTTTTGAAAGAAGGTAAAGTAAAAGAAGTCTTATGTATCAGACTGACACCGGATGGGGAGCATATTCAGGATTTTTATTTAATGATCAATCCGGACAAGCTGGGGCATATTCGTGTATGAGCAGAAAAAGCCGACATGCTACAAAAAACCTTGATTCCTTCTCAGGATCAAGGTTTTTGCTATCTTTAAATCTTGGTTAAATGCACATAAGTTCTCACAACTGCCGGGCTTGATGGAGGGCTAGATCACCCACCCAAGGAAGCTTGAGCCACTTGCCTTGTCCAGCATGAATGATCAGGACGATCCATAATGCGATGCCTGCCAGCGTCAGCAGGGAAGCGAGTGGAGGGCCGAGTAGCGGAATGAGTCCTGCGAGCACATGCCCGATTATAAGGGCTACGAACAGAAAAATGGATTGCAGCGCGTGAAACAGTACGAACCGACTTTTCTTTTCCAGCAACACGAAGGCCAATGCACCAATGAATGCAAACAGGTAGCACAGGACAGCCGCTATATTTTCATCCATACCCGTGGAAGACTTGTAGACCGACATGTAAGGCAAATCCCCCTTTATAAGTTATTCATGCGCAGGCTCCGTACTATACAGGGTATGAGGACAGGAATGAAGGTTATGCCAACCCCGGCAAGAAAAGTTCAAGCTAAGCCACGTGTATAGAAATAGGGGTATCTCGAGCAAAACGCAAATTTACAACACTAAGGAATTTTTCGTATAAAAATCCAGTTTTCACCACGCTAATGGTGTATCCGGCTTTGTTGCTATACCTGGTTCAACGGACGCTACGATTCCAATGTGGTGACTTCTCTCGGATCAAAGAAAAAGAAGCATCCAGACCAGGTCGTCTGCGATGCTTCATTGGCTTCCCGTTTTATGCGGAAACGGTCTTTCTTCTTACGAAACGTCTGTCTGCCAAATAAACGACGAATAGAGACAACAAGCCGACACCAATTGGTATGCCGAATGCTTCGTATGAAAAAGACGCTCCTTCAAGCTTAAGCTGGCTTGTGGCACGGTACTCGAGCCGCTTGGCGGCGAATTTTGCCGTCGAGATATCTTCCTGCTTCGCCAAATCTTCAAATGCAGGCTCCATCGCGAACCGCTCCGGCGCATCGCTGTGCAGGTAAAGCTGCTCAGCCTTCCCGCCGTTCTCGTTCCAGTTTCGGATATCGCCTGCAGCGCGCGTCTTAACGTCCGGCCCCACAAAAATCATTTTGTCGAGTTTCGGAGCATCCGCTATTTGATATCGGGCGATCAGATTCAGACCGTGCCGGGTAACGATTGGCTCGCGTTTGCTTGATATCGTCAATGTTGTCGTCGTACCGGAAGCCCCGTACGTGTCAAAAGCCGAGGACAACATCAGCTCGTCGGCCCCGTCATACAGCAGCACCCCATTCTTTTTCTTACTCCATTGAAATGCATTGTTCAAGACATAGGCGATATCGCTCAATCCGGCCGTGAAAGGCTCCATTTGCGGATGCTGAACAAAATCGTAGGAAGGGTAATTCATTTCCTTCGCTACTTTCTTCGCTGTCGGCTCTCCCATTTGGTTGGATATGACGTACAGTGTGGCATCGATCCCCGAAGTCAGGCCGGCTGAGGAGACCATATTGCCATCAGGCACGAAACGCTGATCCCTTTTCCAAGTAATATCGGTGTATTTCTTTTCCAACCTGCCGATATCTCCCCAATGTGTTGCCGCAGATTTCCCGTTCAGTAGGCCTGTATCCGCCAAATTTTCCGCCCCATTACAGATGGACAACAAGGTCGTTTCCTTGCCGGAGTGCTTCCTTATCCAATCGCGGACAGGCCTGTATTTCGCCTCATCCAAAATCGGCATGAAAGGGATCACGATTATATCTGGACCTTTGCCCGTCAATTTGTCCAATTCGTCGAAAGTATAATGCGGTGCGACATCAAGGCCGCCTGTCAACGATTTGATGTTTTTGTCGGGAGCTGCCGCAAACACATTGTACGAGCCCGTCAAAGAGAACATCTCGTATGGTACGAGAAAATCGAACACCTCGGTCACTTCATTCGCCAAAATAACGGCCACTGTCGGCTTTTTCGAATCATAGGCAGGAGCTTGTATACTTTGTAAAGAAGCAGGAACCGGCTTATCGTAAACCGACATAGCCTCCTGCATCGTGCTTATGAAACCGATCGCTCCGGTTCCTCCCACAACCAGAATAAAAACGCACACATATACGATGAAACGCCATACTTTTTTCAATTACCTTCTCTCCCTTTTGATTTTTATAATTGATTATTTATCATTGCTTACTTTCTTAATTCAAGGATAAAGGGGAGAAGGCAAATTAATAAACCGCCTGAAGACTATATTTTTCCCCGACTAAGGTCTAGGTAAAGGACTTTTTTCTCGAACAGCAGCCGAATACTTCTTTTAAGGATACGGGATAAAAATTTCGTTGGAACTTATTTAAGTGGCAATAATAAAAGGTGGTCTGAATCTCCTTAACGTTGTAAATCTGCGTTTTGCTGGCGGTACCCCATGCCCATCAAGCTAAGAATAAAGAAAAAGGAACAGATGCTACCGTTCGTCACTTGATCCGAATCAATTGGCTTAGAACTGGATTTTGTAGCTGATTAGAGGCATCAAGCTGGCTACATAATCGTGCTAGGGGAGTCACAGCTACATGATCATTTAAAAAGACACATAAGGAAACCAAATCCTGCGCGGTATATTTGCTCTTTCGTTGGACGAAGCCAGCTTTTCTAGCGAGCTCCTCAAGTTGGGTAGGAGAAAAATGATGGTGAAGCTGTTGGGCTAGTAAATGCATTTCTTCGCTGATAGAAAGTGGAATAGAATTCATGGCAAACCATCCTTTCTATGGAAGTATGCTTGATATAGAAAGGATAGCTTATTTTTCCAGTTTGGGGTATAGATTCATCTTAGCTTGATGGGCATGTGGCGGTACCCCCAATACAAAAAAGGGTGAACGAATAGGTTTCGCTCACCCTTTTTCAAGGTTATCCACAATTTTTACACAGGTTGCACGCAGTTTATCCACAAAATAAATGGGTTTTATACACAATTTGTGCACAAGTTGTAGAAAACATAGGTTGTATCCACTCTTTATGCACAAATTATGCACAATATATCAACAAGATATACTTATCTGTGGATATTTCATTCAGATGCTTTCTTTCCCATGTTAACGGTCTCCGCGTTGTAAACGGCGACGTGGATGTGTAATCTTACCTTTTTTATTCTCGTCATCCTCTTTGGGGACAAGTCGTTCATCGGTACGTCCGTCATGATGATTGTCAAAGGCGTATTCGGTCATTTTCCACTCGGAATCGCCTAAAACAACATCAGAGGGAAAATGCTGTCCCCGATGTAAATGTTGCTCATGTCCGTCCTCATCGATATAAATACCGTCTACTTCTACCTTCTCACCCGTTAGCGGAAGCAAATCCTTTCCTTTGCGTTCCATTGGTATCCCCTCCGTCTGGCTTATTCTTCGTTTAATTTGTCCATATGGAAGGGGTTTTATCCACAAGCTGGTGCAAAATATCCCTGGCAATCTGGTCTGCGGGATGGGGCTTGCGAAGCAACTCAATCGACTGCTTCATCTCCGCAGCGAGGGAAGGAGTAGAGACCAGATTGATACAATGCTGGATCAGCTCCTCTGTGGTGCGAGCAATGAGGGCAGCTCCTTTTTGCTCCAGATACAGAGCGTTATTCAACTCCTGACCAGGCACGGGCTTGAACACAAGAATGGGCAAATCGGATGCGATGCTCTCCGAGAGTGTGATGCCGCCGGGCTTCGTAATTACCACATGGCTTGCACGCATGAGTGCAGGAACATAGTCCACGAATCCATAGGTGTAGATATCGGGATGGCCCGCATACAGCGCATCCAGTTCTGCCTTCAATTGCTGGTTGCGCCCGCAGACGATCAATAGTCTCAGCTGTGGCAGCTGGCTTAATCGCTGGCAGATGTCCAGCATGCCGGATAATACACCATAGGCTCCTGCCATAATGAGCAGCGTTGTAGTCCCTGAGATTGGCTGTGGGATGGTATGCTGCGGTTTTGCTGCCTCTTCCACAGACATAGACATAGGATAAAATGAAGCATGAATCGGAATACCCGTAGCGACAATGCGCTCGATAGGTATTCCCCGCTGCGCCGCCTCCTGCTGGATATCCTCTGTGGCGACATAGTAGCGGTCAATATCGGGATGCAGCCAACGCCCATGCAGGTCAAAATCCGTAACCACGTTGGCAATCGGCAGCTTCATTCCCAATTTGCGACGCAACACCGGAAGAGCCAGCTGCGGGAACGTATGTATGACGAGGTCGGGTTTTTCTTTGTCGAGTGTAAGCGCCAGTTGTCGCATTCCAAAGGAATGCAGCACGCTGCCAAAGGCTGATTTGGCCTGCATCCCCCGTGTGATGTTGTAGACCCAGCCGTAAAGCTGAGGAATGGTTTTGAAGCTTTGCATATATACAAATTTGGTCAGATTATTTAACCAGGGATGGGATTCAGCCATTAAGTCGAGTAGTTGTACCTCACAGCTTCCGATTCTCTGCAAGCTATCCATGATTGCCCGGGCGGCCTGTACGTGGCCCTCCCCGTAGCTTGCATATAAAATTAATATTTTTGGTGCTGCGGCTTCCATGATGTTTAGCCCCCTATTATTCAATAAAGCATAAAGCTCATTTCAGGAACGTTCCAGGTTGAGGGAGGATACGCCTGGAAAAATGTATCGCTCCAGTAGTGAGTGTGGTTTTTTCCAACGGCTAACCTTGCTGTCTGTTGTAAAAACCATGACTGCATCGGCTTTAGGCACAAGACAAATTTGCTGTCCTCCATGTCCTTGCGGATATGCAGTAGTCGATGCCATTGCTGCGATGAAAACGGCGGATAAAAGCCTCGCCAAGCTTTTTGCCCGTCTGCCAGTACAGGCCGGACGTCATCGTCAGCAGATGGCGAATCATAATCCGCTCCAGCAGTGGGCCCTCCCGACGGGGCAGATAATCAGGCAACAGCTTATGCACAGCCGTTTCCGGCCCGGGCATATCGCCACGTGCCACCGCGATACCGATGAGCGTGGAGGTGAAGCTTTTGGTCGCGGATCGCAGATCATTCAGAGCGCTTGCTTCGTGCCCGTTGTAATAGCGTTCCCAGATCAGCTTGCCGCGGCGCATCCTTTTCCCTCCTTGTTATGTTTATTTATTTTACCCCAAACACATACACTCCAAAAGCCGATAAATAAGGTATGCCTCTGTGAACCAGCCAGATAGTTACTCCAAATAACATGAAGCGTAAAAGATAGGTAAAATCAATGTAAAATCAATGTAAATTTGCTGGAAAGCTGAAAGCTGTATCTGAATATGTTATAATGGGGTAGTGATTCAGCCAAACGAAGATCGGTTAATAATAGTGTCAGGTACATGCCTTGCCTAAGGCGTTCCCGACCTAAGCTGCATTAGACATACTACTTCACTGCATAAGGACATCCATACTTTTCGGCATTCTCTTCAACGGAGCACTTATTTTCAATGTTTTGGGAGGGAGTTACATGGCAACGAAAGGTCACAATGAAGTAAAGGAAAGTCTGCGGGAAATGACTCGAATTTTCCGGCCTAAGGATCCCAAAAAATTTGTAAAGGAATATGTGCGAAAATACCGGATTACAGGAGGGTATGAGGAAGAGTTGACCATGGTGGTGGAAAACGAACTCGGTCGCATGAATTCTTCAGTATCTTAAAGGGTACGTTTACCCGCTAAACTAGAAATACGCCTTTTATAAACCGTCTATCCACAGAGGAGACGGTTTTTTTGTGTTCAGCTTGCATACAATGGGATAGGTTTAGTGAAATTGTATGTACAAAAGGAGGCGAATTCCAATGGAGGTGGCGATACGAACACCGGAGGAAATCGGTTATATGAGAGAAGCCGGACGCATTTTGGCTGATTGCCATCGTGCGCTGGAGAGTCGTATTCTTCCGGGAATCACAACGCTCGAAATTGATGCGTGGGTAGAGCAATTTTTGAGCAAGCGCGGAGCCACGCCAGAGCAAAAGGGCTATAAGGGCTTTCCTTATGCAACCTGTGCTTCGGTCAACGAGGTTGTATGTCATGGTTTTCCTTCGGAACGAGTGCTGCATGATGGGGATATTGTGACCATTGATATTGTGGTCAACAAGGACGGCTGGTTGGCCGACCGGGGATGGACCTATGCAGTAGGTAACGTTAGTCGTCCGGTCGCGAGGCTGTTACGGGAAACCCATAAGGCGTTGATGCGCGGAATCGAGGTTGCCCGCCCGGGGAAGACGTTGGGGGATATTGGGCACGCAGTGGAAAAAGCGGCAGGCTGGAGGCGCTTCGGCATCGTCAAGCCTTTGATCGGGCATGGTATTGGGCGTCAGATGCATGAGCCGCCGGAAGTTCTTCATTATGGTCGTCCCAGAAAGGGATTGCCGCTGCGTGAAGGAATGGTTATTACCATCGAGCCGGTATTTACCCTTGGAACCGAAGGAGCCGTGCTGTGGGGCGATGACGGGTGGACCATCAGTACGGCCGACGGCAGTTGGGGCGCACAATACGAGCATACGATTGCGATCACGAAGAACGGCCCATACATTTTGACCTCGTAAAGGATAGGTGTGCCTTAGGGAGTCCAATGTGCTTGGTCTTGGCACAAGACTCTCTAAGTGAATTTTTTCTCAGGAAGCGGCCCATGTCCTCGATGCTTGTTAATGATAAGTCTCTGATATATGTTACGGACAGCAATCAATATGCATAGTAAAGTAAGAACTTGAAATACATTCTTGGCAGGTTCGATCAATACCGGGGATACGCCGAATACATACTGAAAGACCAGACTGCCTACAGGTGTGTGAAGAATGTTCTGAACGCGCGAGCACGGCATTAACGATAGCATGCGTTAGTGCGGCAATCAAAGACGAAATGCCAAGCGGAACATAAAATAAAACGATTTTATTCAAGTTGAATCTCCTATAAAAACTGAGTCATATGAGATTCGGCTGGTCGATAGAATAGAAAGCTTAATATTGGAAATAGGAGTGGGACCGAAATGATGATCAGGAAAGCGACGATAACAGATGCCGCGGACATCGCCAAGGTGCATGTGGATTGCTGGAGAACGACGTACAAAAATATAATGCCTGACGAGGTTCTGGAACAGCTTTGCTATGAGCAAAGAACAGAGCTGTGGGAAGCGAATCTTTGCAGTGAAGATGGCCATCTGGCATATGTTGCGGAAAATGAAATGGGGGAAATTATCGGATTCGTAAGCGGAGGTCCGGAAAAGTCAGGTGAATATCCCCCTTATGGGGGAGAAATAACGGCTATTTATGTTTTAAAAGAATACCATAATTTAGGATTTGGGAAGGAGCTATTTATGCATCTATTGCAGTATTTCAATAGTATGCATATTCACTCCGTGATCGTGTGGGTGTTAGCGGATAATCCAGCGTGTACTTTTTATGAAAGGCTGGGGGCCAGGCTTGTAGTAGAACACCATCTTATTCATATAGGTGGCAAAAACCTGAACATGGTAGCTTATGGCTGGGGGCTACTCGGATAAAATTCGCTTTTGTCCTTCCAGGGCACGGATAGGCGCGATATTTTGCGTGAATTCCAGTGTTCCCAGATAGCGGCCTTCAGCATCACGGATGGCAAAATAGCGGATATATACAAACTTGTCCTTGATCGGTATCCAAAAATCCTCAGCATCCTTGCGACCGGCCTTAAAATCCTCCAGCAGCTTCTCCACGACATATACGCTTTGCGGCGGGTGGCAATTTTGTACGGTACGACCGATAACAGCCTTTGTACGGGCGAAGATCCGTTCTTTGCCATGGGAGAAATAGCGAACTACATCATTCTCATCTATAAAGGTCAGATCAACAGGGAGATGATTCAGCAGCAGCTCCAGTTGTTGCACGGATACAATTCCCGTTTCGAATCGCACGAAGCCTTGCGGCGTTCCTGATTCACCTTCCTTTTGCTCAAGGGCTTCTACAGGCTCCTCTGCCCGTTCGGGTATCCATTCCCGTTCGGGAGCGGTCAGGCAGAAGCCGATTTCCGCACTTTCCCGAGCTATTTTCAGCCATTCATCTTCGGTTAGCTTGCTAAGCGCCATCGGCAGCAAAATATTTTCTTCCTTGAATATCATTTCGTTGACTTCGCTCATGATATGGGCAAGCTTCTTACCGATCAGCTCACGATCTCCGTTATATTGGGTGAGCAGATTCTTTGCCTCCTTGATGGCGTCACGAATGCCGTCATCCACTCCCCACATGACTTTGGTTGGGCCGAATATTCCATATCGTTCCAAATACGGAAAGACCAGATTTTCTTTGCGGCTGTAGTGCTTGTCGAGATCCAGCAGCAGACTTAAATCCTCCAGCAGCTTGTAGATAATCTTGGGGCTGTCCTCTTTTTGAAATTGGTCTGCGTGCAGTGCCAGCTTGAAGTTGACCAGCCGTTCAATCTCGCGGTTTTCCAGCTTGAATGTATGAACGGGATGCCCTGGCTGTTCCTCCGGTCCTGAAGGACGGTGAATATCCTCGATTGAGCCCTTGAATATCGACGTATGCACGGAACAGAGACGCTGAACTTCTGACACGGGGATTCCCTCCTCGGTCATCAATGCATGCTCCATGGCTGAAATTTCAGCCACGCTGACTCCGCCCACTGCCTCTGCGAAGCGCGCTTTGACCTCCTCCGCGCTTTTCCCGGCATGTAATTCTTTTATAATTTCCTTCAGGATTTGTTGACGTTCTGTTAATTCCTGTGCTGTATGCTCACGGTTGTTAATTAGCTCGCTCATGATCTTTAGCTCCTTATTTTTGAATGGTAAAACCATGCTGCAGTATCTTATCCACTAGCTCATCCCTTTAGTGAGAACCTTTATCAGTTACAGGGTAGCATAGGTTATGGGCGAGCCTTTGTGATTGTACGCACAATTTAATTTTTTGCGTTGACAGGTGTGCTTTTCAGTTTATATACTGTGTATAAAGATATATACAGTAATAACACTGATTACTGTGATGGTTCTCAGTACTTATGAAGAGGCTGAGGCAGTCATTACAGACAGTGCAGAAGGGATCAGGATGAGAAAATGACAATCATGAAGCAGGCATGGGCAATCACCCGTCAGGATTTTCGCAGTAATCCATATGCACTATTGTGGACGGTGCTTTTTATAATGTATCTGGGTTTCACCATGAGCTTTGTTGTAAGTATGGAGCTTGGTGAGAGGGGAGCTTTAAATCCGGCAGCTGATTTTGTCATGCTGGTGCTAACTCCGTTTCTTGGATTCATTTATAACCGTCGTACATTTAAATATTTGCAGGAAGACTCCTATACACATATGCTGGCTTTCCTTCGCACATTGCCCATCCCAGTGAGCGCGGTCATTATGAGTCGAATTCAACAAGCGATTTTTGCGTTTATCGGGAACGGTGTGGTATTTTTTATTTTTCTATTTGCGCTGTCAGGGACGCTTCGGGCCTATGCCGGACCAGGTTTCTTTATATCGTTTGCTCTGACCTGGATAGGCTACGGGATGCTAATTCAGGCCATCTATATGTATTTGGAATTTCTTAAAAGGGGAAAAGCCTACTTTTGGCTATCACTTATCATCATGCTGATTTGCGGAATGATTTCGATTATGGTTCGAATATATGCAGCCAATTTGGTATCCATAACGGCATTTTACAGCAAGGAATGGCAGCTGTTGTCCCCTGTGATGTGGGGAGCGCTGGCGGCAGGAGTTTTTGGAATTTTTGTGTCCTATCGAATGACACTGCGCAAGCTTATCAAGCGTGATCTGGCATAGCGGCATGTGTAGGAGGATACAGAGAGGGGAGAGACGCAGGTGAATATACCGGTGCAAATTGATGAGAATAGTGCTGAACCGCTGTATGCGCAGATTGAAAAGCAGCTTCGTTCACTCATCGTAACCGGACAGATTGCAGCGGGAACGCTGCTTCCCTCCATTCGGGAGCTTGCGGGGACGCTCCGTTGCAGCGTAATCACCGTCCGGCGGGTCTATCAGGATTTGGAGAACGAAGGCTTGCTTCGTACCCGCCAGGGAACGGGAACCTTCGTCGCGCTGGTCGAGGAAGATATGCGTTCAGCCCACCGACTCAAAGCGGTGACCGAGGCACTGGACACAGCGATTGCTACAGGCATTGCTGTACAGATGACAGAACAGGAATTGTTGGAGCTTTTCGCAGAAATGGTGAAGAAAAGGTATGAAGTCCAAGCGAAGGAGTGACGCCCGTGAAGACCCATGTAAATAACCATGTGGAAATGCCGGTGGGAACACCAGAGGAAGTACAGGTGAAAGCACCGATTATTGAAATAAACCAGGTCTACAAAACCCGGGGGAATCGGGTGATTGGACCGATTAATTTGACCATTGAGCCGGGATACGTGGTCGCTTTGGCCGGACATAATGGTTCAGGAAAAAGCACACTGATTCATTTGCTGACCCAGCTTATTCACCCGGATGCCGGTGAAATTCGCTGGTTCGGTCAAGCCTATCCGGAAGGTATGCCTGTAGATACGCGGCAATGGGTCGGATATGTGCCGGAGCAGCCGAGCCGCGAGGAAGATCGTCTCACGGCGGAAGCCGCAGCTGCTTTTCGAGCGATGTGGTATCCCGGCTGGGATGAAACGCGTTTTCAACGTTTGATGAAACGATTTCAGGTTCCTCAGCATACCAAATTATCGCATATGTCCAAGGGAGAGCGGCGTAAATTTGAGCTGGCTGCTGCCTTGGCGCCACATCCTCGTTTATTGCTGCTGGATGAGCCTTCGTCGGGTCTGGACCCTTTTGCATGGAAGATTATGCTTGAGGAACTGCGGGACTGTATGAAAAATGGCAAAACGACGGTCATGATCGCCACTCATGTCATTGATGAAATCAAACGCTTGGCTGATTATATTGTCCTGATGCATGAAGGTAGATTGCTCGGCAAGCTAGAAAAGGACCATCTACTCGAAAATAGTAAGGAAATGTGGTTTGAGGGCACGCCGGAGGAAGCATCGGAGCTTCCGGGGGTTATAGAGACAGAGAGCGAAGGCCGATTGCAACGAATTGTAACGTTGGCGGCGATAGAGGTTAGCGCCATATTGGAGCAAGCAGGTATTCGTCCCATCCGTGTGCGGCGTTTGGAGCTGGATGATATTTTAATACATTGGGTTGCGGGGCAACTATCGGGTTATGAAGGAACTTTCGCACAGAAGAAAGGGGCGGAGCATTCATGAGTATGCTGCAATTGGAAGAGGTCGTGAAGCAATACGGAGACCATACAGCAGTAAACGGAATTTCACTGAATGTAAACGGGGGAGAGATCTACGGATTGCTGGGAGGCAATGGAGCAGGCAAAACAACAACCATGCGAATGGTGCTCGGCCTGATTTACCCTGACGGGGGGAGCATTCGATACGAGGGCAAGCCATATAACAAAGATCTTCAGCGGACGATGGGCTATTTACCCGAAGAGCGTGGACTATACCCCAAGGTGAAGGTGAGCGAGCAAATTAACTATTTGGGCAGGCTGCGCGGCATGTCGGCCAAGGAGGCGGACAAAAGCCTGCGTTACTGGTTGGAGCGTTTTGGCGTACCGGAATATTACGATAAGCGAATTGAAGAGCTATCCAAAGGGAACCAGCAGAAAATGGGCTTTATTGCAGCCGTCGTGCATCGCCCCACGTTGCTTATATTGGATGAGGCCTTCAGCGGGCTTGATCCTGTGAATGTCGAGCTGCTGAAGGATACGGTGAAGGAGCTGCGGGACGCTGGAGCTGCGATTTTATTCTCGACCCACCGCATGGAGCATGTGGAAGAGCTATGCCGCCATATTACCATTTTGCATCGTTCCAATACAGTTGTGCAAGGAAGTGTACAGGAAATCAAAAACCGCTACCCGCGTGAAAAAGTTCGTCTCATCACCACAGGCGCAGTGAACGGACTGGAGCAATTGCCCGGTGTGCGTCGTGTGGAGCCTATGGACCGCGGGTGGCTGCTGCATATTGAGCACTCGGATGCGGCAAAGTTGATTTTACAAACGGCCCTGGAGCAAGCGGATGTGGAGCATTTTGAGATCAAGGAGCCTACACTAAACGAAATTTTCATACGAGAGGTGGGTGATTCTCATGAATAGATTAGGTACAGTCATCGGTTTTACGTTTCGTCAGAAGGCGAAAACCAAATCTGTTATCATTACGACGCTGGTATTGGCCTTGCTCATTACCCTCGGCATGAACCTGCCTTATATAATTTCCTTGTTTAAGGGAGAAGCGGCTGGTGGTGCAGGAGGTTCCGGGAAAACAGCAGCCGAGCATCTTCGTCTGGCACTGATTGCCGGCAACCGAACAGAGATTGCGGATCAATTGGAGAAATTCACTAAGGAGCAGTCCAATCCGGCAGCCACTTGGGTGCGTTATGATAACGTACAGGCTCCGGCCATGCAGCAAGCCTTGAAGGACGGGAAGCTGCAAGGCTATGTAGAGCTCAAGGAGCCTGCCGCCACGGGAGAAGCGTTTCCCCGAGTGGAGTACGTATCTGTAGAGAAAGAACCCTCCCCGGCGGTTATCACTTTGCTGCAAACAGGACTACAGACAGCAAAGGTTCAAGCCATCATTGGCGGCAATGCGTTGACCAGTGATCAAGTTCGTGAAATTAGCATGCCAGTAGCTGTGGATAGCAGGGCAGTGGATAGTCCATCTGAGGTGGGGAGTGCTGCGGGGACAAAGGATAAAGCGACCTCTATGATTAACTATGGCTTGGTCTACGTACTGATGATTTTGTTCTTCACCTCGTCGATGATGACGGGCAATATGATTGCTTCAGAGGTGACTTCGGAAAAAAGCTCGCGCATTATGGAGATTCTGATCACGAGTGTATCGCCGTTGACCCAGATGTTCGGAAAAATTATCGGCATCTTTCTGGTCGGCCTGTTGCAAATTGTTGTTTTTGCAGCCGTTGTGTGTACCAACCTTATGCTGCCGCATAACGGTGCTATCCTCAGCTCAGCCGGGCTGGACTTGTCGCAATTGAACACTGCGGTGCTCAGTTATGGTTTGATTTTTTACATCCTGGGGTACTTTCTGTACGCGGTATTATTCGCGGCTGTCGGCTCTATCGTTAGCCGTACGGAGGAGCTGGGGCAGGCGATCATGCCGATTACCATGTTATCACTGGCGGCCTTTTATATCGGTATCTTTAATATAGCTGCACCTGACACGATGTTCATCAAGGTCGCCGGATACATTCCGTTTTTTTCTCCGACCGTCATGCTGCTGCGCATAGGTTTGGAACGGGCGAGCCTGCTGGAAATATGGCTGTCACTTGCCATTCTGGTCGCCTCCATCCTGCTCTTCGGCTGGCTGGCTGCCAAGATTTACCGTACGGGTGTCTTGATGTATGGCAAACGACCTACTTTCAAAGAGCTAAGAAAAGCTATGAAGGCTTATAAAATTTAGATTTTTTCACAGCTTCTGTTGTGAGTAACCATTATAGTTGAGACAAATGTAATTAATAAATGAGATTTTTTGCAATACATGTTTGAGACAGAGCGAGGACCTTGATTCGTCAGAAACACTGATGAATCAAGGTTTTTCTACTTTATATGATGATGAAATAATAAATAATGATGCTTCGAAAGGAGGATTTGCTAAATAGAAATTACTTCAATTATAATTAAGATAAAACGTTGGGTAAGTAATTGTCCAGTGACATTAAAGTTGTGAAGTGGCTTTTATGACTTTTTCGCTATTGCAAATGTAACATTTACTCATGATTAAAGATTACCTACAAGAAAATATGGTACCTTAACTCAAACAGTCCCGATGAAAGGTTTCTACATCGGGACTGTTTGTTAAATGACAGGATTGAACGGTGGAGGCACAAGTTCATTGTGAGGTTGGAAATGCATAAAGAGCAGGTAACATTTGGGAAAGTCGCAACAGCGATTGGGGATGCCGGAGGTGATATTGTTGCGATTGACGTGACGCGTGCGAGTGATGGCCACGGGGCGTTCTGATTATCCGAATCAGATTAACAATGTTCTATGTTTCCCTGGTATTTTCCGCGGGGTACTGGACTGCCGAGCTTCGAGAATTACGCAGGTTGGCGTCGTACACTATGCTGTAGCGAACATGCCCGGAGCTGTTGCACGTACATCAACCATAGCACTAACGAATGTGACGATTCCTTATGGCGTACAAATTGCAAACAAAGGGTATAGAAAAGCAGCATTAGAGAACGTTGCACTAGCCAAGGGGATTAACGTGATAGATGGTAAAGTGACCTATAAAGCAGTTGCAGAGGCTCACGGATTTACTTATTTAAATATCGATACAATGTTAGATGAACAAACTGTTAATGGATAAATAGAATGGAAGCCTCATATCTGGGGCTTCCTATTTTTTTGTGCTCAGCATGGACGCCGAAGGCGTGTGAAATTAATTGAAGCAGATAGTTGGAGAGGAAGTCTGCAGACGCCATGTACGCAAAGTCAAAGAAAGCACCGACTCAAGACTCGAGTCGATGCTTTCTTTAGCTGAACTTTTTTAAAGTGTATGGTTAAACCAATCAACAACTGTAGGGTAAGCATCGTCGGATAATAAATGCCCTCCGTTTTCCAACACTTCCAAAAGCTTCGTTGGTGATAGCAGAGTACGTTCTAAATCGTAGCTGTTTTCATAAGGAACAGCTCGATCATTTTTCCCATGGAGAATCAAGAATGGCTGCGAGATTTTGCTGGCGCTCTCTAATAGGTTGTATTGTTTTAGGTCTTGGGCAAACCTAGGAGATAACGAATATCCAGAGCCGTTAAAGTTATGGACGGATTGCCCGCTCAATAAATCTTCCCATAATGAAGGTCCAATAACTTTTTTTAAATTTTCTTCTAGATATGACATAGGTGATAAAGTACAAATGGATTTCAGCGTTTTTTCAAAAGATAATAAATGTGTAGCCATCGCACCACCCATACTGTGACCGATGATTCCGATTCTGTCCAAATCGATGTTTTCTAGTGTTTTTGTCCATGCCAATATACTCTGAGCATCTTTTATCCAACCTGAGAAATAGGTATCAGTCTCAAATTCTCCTTCACTTTCGCCAGAACCGATGTAATCAAAACGAACAACTACATATCCCTCGGCACATAACCGCCTAGCGAGTTTTACCCCCATTCGATTCCCAGCTGTCTTGTTTCCAGTAAAACCGTGACAGTATAAAATCACAGGGTGTTTTCTGTTAGCGGAATTTTGCGGAACATGCACGATAGTAGATATCTGTTTATTTTCTCTGCCTGGGATCCAGTAAAGCTTTTCCATTGAATGACTCCTTTCATAAAATAATAGCTTTATTTCGATATAGATCCATTAAATTTTGGGATTTCGGATGCAGGTACCCCACCAATTCCATATTTGGATTTGGGAACTTCTGTTATTATGGCGACCACACTTTCTTGTGGAATTTCGAGTACGTTGGATAAGGTTTTGGTAACTTCCTCGATTACAAACTTGATTTTTTCAGGTGTTCGACCTTCCATTATCTGAATATTTACTACAGGCATGATTTATTCCTCCATTTCAAAAGTTAATATTCCCTCAGTACAATAATATGATACAATAACCTCGTGTTCATCACATGTGAAAGATTTGAAGTTAACATTCGAAATTTTCGAATTATAGTGAGTTTGGGTATTGAAATAAGGAGGTGGACATTGGATATTAAGCAATTGCAAACGTTTCGCAAGCTAGCACAAGAGCTAAGTTTTACGCGAACGGCAGAGGCGTTGTCCTATGCAGCATCGACCGTGACGGTGCAGATTCAGTCGTTAGAGGAAGAACTGCGGCAGCCCTTGTTCGAACGTCGCGGTAAAACGGTAACACTTACGGAACCAGGAATACAATTTTCACTATATGCGGAAAAAGTCCTTGCCCTTTTGGACGAGGCAAAAGCCGTTCTAGCGCACGGCGAACATCCCGCCGGTATGCTGATTATTGGTGCGTTAGATACTCTATGTGCATATCGGATGCCACCTGTGATTAACCGATTACATGAACGCTACCCAAACATAGAGCTTGTTTTTCGGGCGGGTGTTTGCCCCGACCTTACCCGTGCATTGGCACAGGAGTTGGATGCAGCTCTTGTGTTAGATCTCCAATTAAGTGACGAGCAGTTAGTAGTTGAAGTGCTTCGCGAAGAGGAAATTCTAATCGTTGCGAATAAAAAACACCCCTTGTCGCTGAAGGAGATTGTGGGTCCTCAGGATTTAAAAGATGTCATGCTGTTGATGACTCGACCGACATGCCGCTATCGCCAACTATTTACGTATTTATTGGCTGAGCACGGCGTGCCTTTGAACCGCAAGATGGAATTTGACAGCATTGAGGCAATTAAGCAGTGTGCGATATCCGGGCTTGGAGTCGCAGTTTTACCGCAGATGGCGGTGGCGGCTGAGATTGAAAAAGGGCTGCTTCAGCCACTGAATTTGGAGGGACATTCTACGAAACTGTATACCCAGGTCGTGTTTCACAAAGACAAATGGATCTCGCCTGCATTGCGTGTGTTTCTGGATGAGATTCGTGATTTGTTAAAAGTAGAAGTCAGTCTTGATATAATGGGTTCCGTTTTGTAGCAAAAAACAAATAGACATGCAAAAAGGAACGTTAAACTGCCAAAAGTTTGACGTTCCTTTTTAATAGTTTTCAGAGTTTTTTTTAATTAGGTGGATATCGATAGAATTTTCCTCCCTCCGAGCCTTTGCCTTACACCTTGGTGTGAAGGAAAAAAGAAAGATAATTTGATGTACCTATGCAAGGACAGGATAGAGAGTAGGAACAAAGCGGAAAAGGTTAGGTATGCATATTACTATACATGTACTAGTTGTTTTATGAGATATGGATATCATCCTGTTACAGAAGAATGGCAAGAAATTCACGAGCAGATCAATATGATTTTGGATATTCTAAAAATGGCTTCAGAAGGTGGGACGAGGTGTCAGGTTGCAACAAAACTTAGAAAGAACATATTTTATGTAAGTGAAGTATTCGGCTATTTGGCTTATCGTAAGCTACTTCCGGAACAGATAAATAAGTCATATACCACAGATATAAAAGATCCCCCGGAGAATTTGTTAGAATGTTTTCAAAGCATTGATTGCAGTTGGCGAACCTATTCGGAGAACAGATATAAAAAACTTAAAGAGAGATATGAGTGGCCGCTCGTAACCTATAGTTACTACTATGCAAACAGTGAAGTACAAAAATATTTTATGCTTAAGCCATCTAATCTAAAGAAACCGCTCAAAAAATATCTACAAATAAATCAAGTTGTGGAAAAGCAAGTTTCTGATCTGGTAATGTCCGAGACTAAAATTACACTTGAACAGATAGCGGCTACCGTTGATATCTCGGAGACTACCCTACGCAATCATGGGCTTGCTGAAGTTGTACGGAAACAGCAAGAAAGGCAGATATCATTGCACTTAGACAGAGAAGAAAGGTGCTTAAGGCAATCGTTTGATAATGAGTTGATAATGCGTAAATTCGCATCTGAATTTGACCCTCAGTACATGCATTTGGATGAGAAGAAAACTCAGGAAGGCATGTTTGGAGGAATTATTGCTTCAGGAATCCAAACATTAGCCCTAACATTTAAACTATGGGTAGAGTGTGGTTTATACGGTGAGGATGTAGTGGCTGGTACTGCTATGGATAATATCCGATTTATAAAACCTGTATACCCTGATGATGAGTTACATGTAGTTGTTGAAGTCATTAATCTAGAAGATAACCGAAAGAATACAGGAATTGTAACTGTGAATTTATCTACTTTTAATCATACGACTCAAAAAATTTTTGAAGGGGATCTTTCTGTAATAATAAAAAAATAACGTATCGTTAAATAAATGAAATTGACGGGATATCCCTCATTCACGTATTCCAAAGCGGGGAGAAAACATAGTAGCTCCTATCGTCAGCGCAAAGGAATGCACAAAAGATAATTATGTCCGTTCAGAGAATGGCTCCTGCAGATGCAGGAGCTGTTTTTGTCTGCACTAAACATTTAGTTGGCTGCATCATTGACACTGACCAGCACCGGGAAAATCCAGTGATCTTCTGTTGTGGGAAGCAAAATTTAAGGAGCTCCTTTATGAGAAGATGAAGGCTCTCTATCTGATGAATCACAGACCACGAAAATGTTTGGGATGGAAAACGGCTCATGAATCCTTTTCAGAGGAACTGTCGCACTTGGCTTGACAATCCGTTGAGTTAATTACTTCGCATACCGTATTGCTCGTAGGGCAGCGCTATAAAAGATGCTGTGCATTCAATTCTAGTAAGGCTGTAGAGATTTTGGGATGTACAGGAGCCTTCAGCTCTATAGAAGCAGTAAAGCCGCCCAATCCAGTTGGGCGGCTTTACTCTACAACAAATTTATACGTTTACTGATGTTACTTTACTGATGTTACTTACTGTCCGTTCGAGCTCCAGCTTCTTTTCTTGAGCAAATAGATTCCGGCTACCAGAATGAACCACACCGGTGTAACAAACAGCGCCACTCTCGTATCCTCGGCTAATGCCAAGATAACCAGAACGAAGACGAGAAAAGCCAGCACAATATAGTTAGACAGCGGGTACAGCGGCAGCTTGAATGTGTTGCGGCTGGCCAGCTCAGGCCGCGTGCGGCGATATCTCAGATGGCTGATTATGGTGATTCCCCAGACAAAGATAAAGCAAACCGTTGATACACTTGTAATTAAGGTAAATACTCCTTCAGGCATCACATAGTTCAGGATAATTGCGATCAAAATGACGATACTGGAGAACAGCAACGCATTGGACGGAACCTTCCTGCTGTTCAGCCGGCTCAACGAACTGGGGGCGTTGCCATCCTTAGCCATGGAGAACACCATCCGGCTTGTACTAAAAATAGCACTGTTGCAGGCTGAAGCCGCAGAGGTCAGCACAACAAAATTGACAATTCCTCCTGCTGCGGCAATGCCAATGGCTGTAAATACCTGTACAAACGGACTTTCACCCGGTACAATCTCGTTCCACGGATAAATGCTCATGATGATCAGCAGTGCACCGACATAGAAGAGCAGAATCCGAATTGGGATATTATTGATAGCTTTCGGAATGACCTTCTCGGGGTCCTTGGTTTCCCCTGCCGTCAGTCCAACAAGCTCCATGCCTACGAAGGCGAAGACCACCATTTGAAAAGAAAGCAGAAAACCATGAATCCCTTTCGGGAAGATTCCGCCGTGACTCCAGAGATTAGCGAAGCTCGAAGGTCCCTTGGTGGTGGAGAAGCCTTTGACAATCATAAATAACCCGACAACAATCAGGGCCAGAATCGCCAATACCTTGATCAGGGCAAACCAAAATTCCATCTCCCCGAACAGCTTAACCGTCGCCAGGTTCATAAGGAGTAGAATCACAAGTGCGATTAACCCTGGCATCCACTGAGGAATCTGCGGAAACCAATATTGAGTATACAGCCCGACCGCCGTCAGATCTGCCATCGCAATCGAAATCCAGCAGAACCAGTAGGTCCAACCGGTAATAAAAGCTGCCATATTCCCCAGATAGTCCTTAACAAAATCAACAAACGAATGATATTCCAAATTACTGAGCAGCAACTCCCCCAATGCACGCATTAACAGGAACAGAACCATACCTGTAATGATGTAGGCGATCAGGATGGATGGACCTGCCAGATGGATCGATTTTCCTGCCCCGAGGAACAAGCCAGTACCAATAGCCCCTCCGATGGCCATCAGCTGTACATGCCTGTTTTTCAACCCCCGTGTTAACTTTTCTTCCTGCATGGAAACTCACCACTCTCTTTCTGTAAATACTTCCTATGGACTGAAAATTTTTATACCTTTCATATTATAATAATTTGACCAGAATACCTATCCTTAAGCTGAAATTTTTTAGTTCATACAAAAAAGCCCACCTTTCACGGTTAGGACTGGACTACAACACTGTTAATCGGTAATCAATTGTGGACAGACAGCAGTGTATTAAACTACGTTCCAGCAATTGTATGTGTTTTTATCAATCATAAACCATTTTTCACTAACTGGTATGCACCATAGTCTTCTTCCGATTGATATTTAATTAATTGCCGCTGGCGGTTCGTTTTTGCTCGCCCTTGTTTCTTGTAATAATGTTGCCCAGGTCGGCGTCACATCACAAAAGAAAACGAACTTGTTACTCGTTTTCTTCTTTATTTGAGGCAGCAGTCGAGTGGATTTAGGCAGGTGCTAGATCATTTACGAATCGGCGCTGCAAGGTCTACACTGTAGTATAAAAAAGGAAGTTATGTATGTTCAGAACGTTGAATCGGAGACTAAATGCAGCAATGCCGCTGATTACGCCCATCAGCATTCTAATTGGCGTCCTGATCGGTACGCCGTTGTCGGCATACACCGGGTTCTCCCCCTTGCTATTTGCATTCATGACCTTTGCGGGTAGTATCAGCATGGGTTTCAAAGATTTTGTCCATGTGATGAAGCATCCCGGTCCGCTGATCGCCTGCCTGTTTATTCTTCATTTGGCCATGCCGCTGCTGGCGATGATGCTCGGACACTTGGCTTTCGCAGCCGATCCTTATACGATTACCGGACTTATTCTTGGTGCGGCCATCCCTACGTGGGTCTCCAGCTTCGTGTGGGTCAACATCTACAAGGGGAATACGGCGCTGACGCTAGCCATCATTTTGATTGACACGATTTTGGCCCCATTCGTCGTGCCTGGCATGATGTCCGTGCTGATCGGAGCCGATGTACACCTTGATACGTGGGGGATGATGCAGAGCCTCTTTGGGATGATTGTCGTTCCTTCACTAATCGGCATGGTGTTGAACGAATGGACCCAAGGGAAGATCGAGCAGGTGTGGGGACCTCGGCTGGCCCATTCTCCAAACTGGCTATGGCTCTAGTCGTGATGATTAACGGATCTGTAATCGCGCCCTATCTGGTCGATTTTAATCTAAAGCTTGTGGGGGTATGCCTGTTGATCATCGCTCTTGCCTCCACCGGATATGTAATTGGTTACCTGATCCCCAGGCTAATGAGGTGGAACGATGCCGACCGTACGGCGCTTGTCTTTAACGGCGGAATGCGCAATATCAGTGCAGGAGCCGTGCTTGCCATCACCTACTTCCCGGCTCCGGTAGCGCTCCCCGTGGTGCTAGGAATGATTTTCCAGCAATCCACCGCGTCTCTGGTCGGATTTTTGCTGAGCCGCCATGACCGAGGTAAGGCCAAGGAACGGGGAATCGCCGCTTAGAAGGACTCAAATGGGAGATGAATTCTTATATTGGACAGTTGAACTTTTGACGATGCTGCTCTGTTAATACTGAGCTTAGCAGGGTGGTCATATTAAAAATAGACAGCCATGAAGCTGTCTATTTTTAATTTTGATCCTGCTGCTTTTCCGGTGGAAAGTGACAGACCATCTGAAATACAGTTGATTAATAATATTTTTAATACTTACAACGGCTCTTTTCTGAGTAAAGGGGCAGGGCTATAACCGAAATGGTCATCGAACACCGAGGCTTTAATAAACTTTTCTCCTGCTAGAAGAAAGATAGCCGAGCTCTTCCCGGTATTTGGCCACTGTTCTGCGTGACAGCTCCAACCCTTCCTTAGCCAGCAGTTCTGTGATTGCCTGATCCGAAAACGGTTTTTTCTTCTCTTCGCCGTCGATGAGCTGCTTAATACGCATTTTTACGCTCTCCGATGAAGGGGCATCTCCGTCTTTCGACCCCAGGGCGGAGGTGAAGAAATATTTGAGCTCGAACAATCCACGGGGCGTCTGCATGTATTTGTTACTGATCGCCCGGCTGATCGTGGATTCATGCAAGCCGGTACTTTCAGCAATTTCCTTTTGGGTCATCGGTCTAAGGTAATGAACGCCATGCTCGAAAAATTCCCACTGCCTATCAACAATGGCTTGGGCTACACGCATCAGGGTCAGGCGGCGCTGCTCAAGGCTATGAATAAGCCATAATGCCGTGTTCATCTTCTCATGTAGAAACTGCTTCTCTGCTCCCAACGCCTGCTCCCGGAGCATACGCTGGTAAAAAGGATTAATCCCGACGCGCGGGACTGTGATATCATTAACTGTCACAATGTAGCCGTTCTTGGATTTCTCTACCGAGATATCTGCTATGTGATACGGGTGATCATATGGGGCAAATGCCGCCCCCGGACAAGGATTCAACTTGCGTATCTGGTCGGTGATTTGCTGTACCTCGCGAATGCTGATACCCAGAGCATCTGCGATTTTTTGTATGCGGTTACATGAAAGATTAACCATGTGATGTCGCACGATCTCTTCCAGGTAAACATCATCATTACCGGCATATCGCAGCTGCAAAAGAAGACATTCCTCCAGGCTGCGGGCAGCAATTCCTGCCGGTTCAAAGCCTTGGATCAGGGCGAGAATATTTTCAACCTCTTCAGTGGGGACGTCAAGTATTTCGGCAACTGTGTTTACCTCCAGCTCGAGGTAGCCTTTTTCATTTAAATTTCCAATCAGAAACATGGCAATCGTCTGTTGTAGCTTGGATAACCCGCGGACCATCCCAAGCTGCGCTTTGAGATGTCTATATAAATTATCCGCAGGGTTAGAGACAAAATCCAGAAGATCTACCGGATTATCGTTTTTTCGTGGTGCATATTCTTCCTCTTTACTTATCCTTTTGATGGACATGTCAATCTCTGTCAAATCAATAATCGGATTTTCATCCGCTTGCTCATGAAGATAGGACATTAGATCGACCGAAGAATATTGAAGAATCGTGATAGCTTGTCGTAATTCAGGAGTCATAACCAGCCTGAATGCTTGCTCTTGCTGTAATCCGTAGCGTATCATTTTATCTCAGCTCCTTGCTGGGCAACAATATAGCTTTTAATGAAACTTATTCGTGAAGCTAATGCAATTATACTGCCAACCTCTGATCTTGGAAAAGAAGTGAATGGAATAAGTTGAGTATGAATTGTGGATGATTCAATGAAGAGCGTACCAGATTACTTATTAACTTGTCAGTTTATTTTTTTGTAGAGGATTATTTCTTTTTTTATATACTAATTACATGAGAACTAGTCACCTGGGGGAATACTGTGAAACGAATTGATGAGATTTTAGAGTATATTGCCAATGGAACAAAGAAACTAACGGTAGAGGCTTTGCTGGACGGCGGTGGAATTACGGCAGCGGAAATAGCCGATCATCAGAATATGCTGAGAAATAATGTAAGCAAGGAGCTTAATAGTCTGCTTCGCGCCGACTTGATTATTAAAATCAAGGGAAGACCCGTCAAGTTTTTGCACAAGCAGGTAATCGAGGAGACCTTTAGAGTCCAGCTGAAAGAGAAACAGATCCAAGTCAACAGCATTAATGAAATATTGCTGCCTGGAGAGCAAGTCGATCCGTTTCACGCCTTAATCGGTTTCATGGGTAGTATGAGAAATCAGGTGGAGCAGGGAAAAGCGGCAATATTATATCCGCCGAAGGGCCTGCATACGCTGATTGTGGGGCAGACTGGCGTGGGAAAAACGATGTTTGCCAGGTTGATGTATAATTATGGGAAATATATGAAGCGGTTTTCAGAGCAAGCACCGTTTATCGTATTTAACTGCGCCGATTATTATAATAACCCTCAATTGCTACTTTCCCACATTTTTGGTCATGTGAAAGGGGCATTTACCGGGGCTGATCGGGAGAAGGAAGGGCTGGTCGAGAAAGCTGACGGTGGTATCCTGTTTTTAGATGAGATTCATCGGTTGCCTCCAGAAGGTCAGGAAATGATATTTTATTTCATGGACACGAACAGCTATAACAAATTGGGCGAGTCGGAACGCAAGCGGGAAGCAAACGTGCTGCTCATCGGCGCTACGACCGAAGATCCCGGTTCTTCCATGCTTAAGACCTTTATTAGACGGATACCGATTACGATCAACATTCCTTCCCTGCAAGAACGAACCGTTGAAGAGCGGTTTTTGATCCTGAAGCATCTCTTTGCAAACGAGGCCCATCGTGTGAACAAGCCCATCAGGGTTGAATTGGAAACGGTAAAAGCACTGATTGGTAGCGTCACCTATGGCAATATTGGCCAGTTGAAATCGAACATTCAGCTTGTGTGTGCTAAAGGATTTTTGAACAGCATACATGAAAATAAGGAAGAGATTGAACTTGATTTTAAAATTTTGCCCGGAAATATCAAGGAAGGTCTATTTAATATGGGAAAAAATCGCAAGGAGATTGCCGAAATGGAAATGGTCAACTCCTCGCTGTATATTACTCCTGAAGGCAGCAAAGGAATGGATGAAGCAGACGCTTCGGAACTGCCGTTTAACCTTTACAAACTGATTGAAGACAAAATAGGGATGCTGAAGGAAGAAGGGCTTGACGACAGCTTTATCAATAAGTTTATTACTACAGATGTCAATATTCATATTAAAAGCTTCTATAACCGATTTTATAACATCAAAGGAGGCCGGGAACGAATCCTTAAAATCGTGGGCAGAAATATCCTTGAATTCGCTGAACAGGTGCAGGAGATGGCTCAAACAGAACTGGGCAGAAAGTACAGCGACAGGTTTGTTTATGCCTTCAGCCTTCATTTGAGTGCCTTTTTAAAGCGAATCCGAGAGAAGAAATATATCAGTAAACAAGTCTATGATCCGATGAATGATCAGGATGAAGAATACAGACTGGCACTCATTATCAAGGATTTGATCGAGTCCAAGTTTGAAGTCAGCGTACCCGATGCCGAGACTACCTATGTGGCGATTCTTCTGAAATCGGTGGAAGAGGAGCATCAGGGAAATGTGGGAATCATCGTAGCTGCACATGGCAACAGTACGGCAAGCAGTATCGTTGGCGTTGTCAATAGCCTGCTGGGAAGCTCAAATATTTGCGCAGTAGACATGCCTTTGGATGTTAGCCCCAGAGAAATCCTGGAGGTTATTGTTGATAAAGTTAGGAGCATTGACAATGGCAGAGGCGTATTGCTGCTGGTTGATATGGGCTCCCTGCTCAATTTTGAAGCAACCATTATGGAGCGTGTCGGGATCAAGGTGAAGACTATTGATATGGTTTCAACTCCGCTTACGCTGGAGGCTGTGCGAAAGGCCAGTATTTTTGATATGAATATAGATGAAATTTACCAATCCTTAAAGGACTTCCGTGGTTATAACAATGGAAACGCCGAAGTAAAAGCAGAGAAGGTTAGTAATAAGGTCATAGTGACGGTCTGTTCCTCCGGCAAAGGCGCCGCAGCCAAGCTAAAGGAGTTTGTAGAGAAGGTCGTTTATGACTTAACCGAAGAGAAAATAGCCGTTGTACCGGCAAAGGTCAGGGAATTGGACAAAGTAGTGAAGGATTTACGGGTCAAGCATACGATTCTTGCGGTGATTGGAGTTAAGCGGCCAAGCGAGCTGAATGTACCGTTTATCCCTTTGGAAAAACTGATCGAGGCAAGCGGTGAGCAGGCATTAAGAGAACTGTTGCTGAACAATCAGTTGCCCGTTATGCATGAACACGGAAGCGTGGTCGTTAGAGATCTATGTGAGGATACGCTAAAGGAGTTTATGACTTATTTGAATCCTCACAAAATTTTGGGGATTTTGATGAAATTTATCGAGCAACTGGAACAGGAACTGGATGCCGATTTTCATTATGCAAAGAAGGTTCAGCTTGCTGTTCATACGGCTCATGCGATGGAACGAATGGTTATTGGAGAAGGGTTAGTATATCAGGGGGATGTATCCTTGCTTGGCCAACGAGTGCTCGATGCGGTGAACCGTTCCTGCAATATATTTGCTTCCAGTATGAACATCAAGCTGACTAATGATGAAAAATATTATATTTGCGAAATCCTAAGCGAAGTATATAACTGTATCCCCGAGTAATGGCGTAAGTGTATAAAACGATGCTGGATGTGTATTAAACATACGAATGAGGAAAATAAGCAGGTGGCCAGAAAAGACCAAATCCCCGGAAAAGCCAGGGGGTTTGGTCTTTTTTTGATGATTGAACGAGTCATACAGAATGTTGGCACGAGACTTGCATATAAGTATAGGCGAAGGATGTAAGGAGGGGGTGAAACAAATGATAGGTGTTATTGTTGGCACACACGGAAAACTTTCCAAAGAGATCTTAAGATCCACGGAAATGATTTTCGGCCATCTGGATAATGTGGTGGGCGTGACGTTTGAGCCAGGTGAAAGCGTTAACGGACTTGTTGAGAAGTACAAAGCGGCCTTGGAAACGATTGATTGGACGGACGGACTGATCTTTCTCGTCGATTTGTTTGGTGGCAGCCCCTATAATGCGGCTAGCAGGATTGTGGCCGGGTATGAAAAAATGGACATTGTAACAGGGGTAAACCTGCCAATGATCGTAGACCTGCTGACCAATAGAGGGCTGGAGAACGTGGAGAATCTGAGTGATCTGGTCATCCGTGCGGGTCAGGATTCGATGAAGTCTTTTCGTGTCATCCGGGACATACAAACAGAGGAGGAATTATAGGTATGGAAATATCATTTGTTCGTATTGATGACCGTCTGATTCATGGTCAGGTGGCTACTGTGTGGGTGAAGGAAACGAAGTGTAACAAAATTATCGCCGTCAGCGATGAGGTCGCTGCGGATACGCTGCGCAAAACCTTATTGCTACAGGTGGCGCCGCCGGGAATCAAGGCATATGTCGTCACGATTGCGAAAGCGATTGAAGCTTACAACAACCCTAAATATAACGATTTCAAGACCTTGTTCCTGTTTACCAATCCGACGGATGTACTGCGGGTTGTAGAAGGCGGAGTACCGTTTACATCGGTAAATGTAGGTGGGATGTGCTTCAAAGAAGGCAAAACACAAATTACCGGAGCGGTGTCCGTAGACAAGCAGGATGTAGAGGCATTTCATAAACTGCACGAAAAGGGGATTGAACTGGAAATTAGAAAAGTAGCCAGTGATCCTAAAATCGATTTGATTAACAAGCTCCAAAATGTCCAGTTTTAACAGCAAGTACGCATAAGAGAGGGGGTCAAACATGAGTGCTTTTGAAATTGTAATGGTAGCGCTGGTTGCAGCCATTTGCGGAATGGGCAGTGTTTTGGATGAAGGACAGACTCATCGGCCTATAGTTGCGTGTACACTGATTGGTCTGGTTTTGGGTGATCTTAAAACGGGCATTATTCTAGGCGGTACGCTGGAATTGATGGCTTTGGGCTGGATGAATGTCGGAGCGTCCATGGCTCCGGATGCGGCTTTGGCCAGTGTAGTCTCGACCATATTGGTTATTGTTGGACATCAGTCGATCGGTGCCGGAATTGCCGTTGCGATTCCGATTGCCGCTGCCGGACAAGTGTTGACCATTTTTGTTAGAACGATTACCGTGTTCTTTCAGCACCTGGCAGATAAATATGCCGAATCTTCAAATTTCAAAGGAATTGAATTATGTCACTTCATAGCCCTCCTTCTTCAGGGATTACGCGTCGCTCTGCCTGCCGTATTGGTGGCTATTGCAGCAGAAACCGGTCTGGTTACGACTTTGCTGGATGCAATCCCGGAGGTCATTACAAAAGGGCTGCAAATTGCAGGGGGATTTATCGTCGTTGTAGGGTATGCCATGGTTATTAACATGATGGCAGCCAAATACCTGATGCCTTTCTTTTTCCTGGGCTTTGTCATCGCGGCATTTACAAGCATCAATCTGGTTGGCTTTGGAATCATAGGGGCGGTTCTGGCTCTGCTGTATATCCAGCTCAATCCTAAATATAGCCAGCGAAAAGATCAAATGGGTGAAATTGAAGAGCTCTAAAGAAATTCCTAATGAAAGGGTGGGGTACTATGGAAGAAAAAAAGTTGACAAAAAGCGATTTAAACAAAATGTTTTTCCGTTCATGGTTCCTGCTGGGCTCGTTTAACTTTGAGCGTATGCAGTCGATTGGTTTTTGTGTCACCTTGATTCCGGCAATCAAGCGGCTATACAGCAAGAAGGAAGACCAAAAAGAAGCACTAAAGCGGCATCTGGAGTTTTTTAATACTCAACCGTTTATCTCTGCACCGATTATGGGGGTAACGGCGGCTATGGAGGAGCAGAAAGCCAATGGCCAGCCGATTGATAATGCTACCATAAGCGGAGTGAAAATAGGGTTAATGGGGCCTTTGGCTGGAGTAGGGGACCCTATTTTCTGGGGAACGTTACGCCCCGTTCTGGCTGCGTTGGGAGCTTCCATTGCATTGTCCGGGAGCGTTATCGGGCCTATCCTATTTTTCTTGCTCTTTAATGTTATTCGCCTGGCAACCAAGTGGTACGGACTGAAATACGGCTACCAAAAAGGGACGGAGATTGTGTCCGACATGTCCGGAAACCGGCTGCAAAAGCTTACGGAATCGGCCTCCATCCTGGGACTTTTTGTTATGGGCGCACTCGTATCGAAATGGACTACTCTGAATGTGCCACTCGAAGTATCCAGATATACCCGTTCGGATGGAGTAGAGGTTGTTACGACGATACAGATGATTCTGGATCAATTGATGCCTGGTCTGTTGCCTCTCTTGCTGACTTTTTTGTGCATGAGACTGCTCAAAAAGAAAGTGAATGCTATTGCTCTGATTTTTGCTTTATTCGCAATCGGAATTATTGGATACGCTCTTGGCATATTGGCTTAAGCCAGTTTGTAAAGTGATCCGGTCAAGTAGCCATCTCTGACCGGAAACCCGCTTTTTGAATTTGTAAACGCTTTAAATTCTACTGGTTAAAATATTCCATAATCTACAAGCGAACCTGCAAGCGTTCAACGATGGTCGTGGAAGACTGATGGCCTGTTTGAAGCTGATACAGGCACGGCTCTATACCTTAAATCACCACAGGCTCAATGATGGTTTTAAAGCCATCTTGAGCCTGTAAACTTTCACCCACATCCTCATGAAATAGGGAGAATTCTGATGACGATATTTACCAGATCAATGGGAGGTAAGGAGATCTTCTGCAATCTTCACTAAGTCCTGCTTGACCAGCGGACTACTCGGATTATCATAAATTTCGTAGAGCAAATGATGGTCGTCATCTTTCCAGCCAAGCCGGTTTTTGCTGGTAATGGATGCCCCGCTTATCTCACCCGATTTGATGTAATAGGCCGCGGTTCCTTTAATCGTCAGCTTCTCGGCTGCATCTCGATCATTCTGAAAGACAGTCAGCTTGGAATCAGGCGTAAGTGTCGTAATGGAAATGCTCACATAATCGCTTCCTTTCACATACCGTGCTGCAGTAAAGTCTGCCTTTTCCCAGCTCAGCTTCTTGATAAGCAGCTTTTCGCCTGCTGGAGCGGTTTTGGACTTCTGAATGAGCTCATCTGCCAAAGTGCGGTATTCTTTATTTTGCAGAAATTTGGGATACATAAAGGCAGGATATACATATCCGTAATCGAAACGGTAGCCGTTCGGTAGATGGGATGGACTATCCAAGCGTGGTGCATGCGTCCGTTTAATTTCATTTTGCAGACTGTTGAAACTGGAAAATTCCCCTTGTTTATATTCAAATTTGATCGGATTGGACCGATCTGCGTTATTCATAAAATCATCCTTAATATAATAGGCGGCATATTCTCCCGGCTGAAGCTGGTCTTTGACCTGTTGGCTGTACGCATTCAGTAGCCGGGAATACGTCTTGGCAAAATCTGTGGGCTCGTCAGCTTTAGCTGTATTTAATACGACGTCGCCCTTGCTGTTACGAAATTCAAGGTATTGCGAAGCCGCATATCCGGTTAGGGAAGCACCCAAAACAAAAAACGAGATCATTGCGGGGACTGCGATACCGGAGCGTAGGCCTTTGGCAAACAGCCTCGCTTTTCGTTGCTCCTTTTGATAGACCCGATCCATCACCTTGTCCGTGACATCAAACACCTGGATTTTGAACGCTTTTGTCGGCAGCAAATCCATTTCTTTTATGCTTTCGTCTTGAACAGTGTGCTGAAATTCACGCATTCCTCTTCCTCCTTCACAGGGCTCATCATTTTTTTGAGCTTTGTTTTCGTCCTGCCGTATTTTTTCTTGATAGCTTCCTGGCTTTTGTTCATGATTTCACCGATCTCACCAAACGACTTTTCTTCAAATATTCGCAGTACCAGCAAACTTCGCTCTTCTGCTGTCAGTTTGTTCAGCGCCCGGCTGAGCGGTTCACTGAAAAGCTGGCTTTCTATGGCCTGTGCAGCACTGTCAGTGGCAGTCATATTGTGGGTGAACAGCCCAAGCTTCAATGTTTGGTGTAATTTCTTCCGGCGAATCAAGTTCAAGCAATGATAATAAGCTATTTTATACAACCAGGACGAGAAGCTTACTGTCGGCTTGTACATGTTAATTTTCTCAAATGACTTGACCAGGATATCCTGAACGGCGTCCTCTGCTTCTTGTTCGTTGCCCAGAAGCCGCCAGCAGTACACCAGAATCTGACGCTGGTATTTCTTTACGATAAAAGCGTAATCCTGAATCTTGCCTGCCTGGACCCGTTTGATTCTGTATTCTACTTCTTCATCCAAATCTTTAGGCACCTCCTCTGTTCAGCATGATGTATATATAACAAACGAAGTGAGCCCAAAAGGAGAGCCCCTGCAAAAGCCTTGCTTTTGTTTAAATCAAGACTCCGAACTGGAAAACAGATGCCGAAAAATGCAAAAGGAGCCCATTCTCAAGCGAGGATGGGCTCCTTTTTCTCGTGCGCCCGGCATGGGCGATAACTTGGCGGTGAAAGTCCGCTACAGGCTTGGCAGTAGGAACTGTTAGCCAAGGGCAAGGGTGTCTGCCGCGAGGCAGAATCTGAAGGAAGCCGGAGGCAAACCCTCGGTCTGACGAACAGAAATCACATAGAAGGCATGATGGAACGGACGAGCTTGCGAGACAAAGTGAAGTCCAATACTGCCCGAATTCCATGATGTAAATGTGACAGATAGATGAGGGGAAGGTTATCGCTCTTACCCGGGGAGGTCTCACAGACGTTGTGTAGGAAAAAAAAAATATTATCCGAAAGACGGAGTAAAGCTTGCTGTGAGAAGTCAGCAGAGGCCATAGTACCGGAAGTTTTTTTTTCGGAAAGGGCTGAACAATCGTAGGTCTTGAGTACAAACAGGAAGGAGAGTCGGTGTGATGAAAGCAGAATACCGAAAGGGCTACCTGCAAAGGGATAGCGTGGAACGCGAAGAGTATGCAGGAGCGCGGAGCATCGGCTCTCGGGAAAGTAGGGAAAGAGGCGGTGCAAGCGACGTGCTGGAAAAGATACTGGACAGGAACAACCTGAACAGAGCCTACCAGCAAGTCAAGCGCAATCACGGAGCGCCGGGAATCGACGGAATGACCGTCGAGGCGGCATTGTCGTGGCTGCGGGAGAACAGAGTGGAACTCTTGGGAAGCATCCGGGATGGAAAATACAAGCCAAGCCCGGTACGACGCAAGAACATCCCCAAACCAGATGGAAGCGGAGTCCGAAAGCTCGGCATCCCGACGGTCGTAGATCGCATCATCCAGCAAGCCATTGCCCAGCAACTGCAACCGCTGTTTGAGCCGCTCTTTTCGGAAGGAAGCTACGGCTATCGCCCAAGGCGAAGTGCCCAGCAAGCGATTCGAAAAGTGAAGACTTATGCGGAGCAGGGTTATAGCCATGCGGTAGAAATCGACCTCTCGAAGTATTTCGATACGCTGAACCATGAACTGCTCATGAACCTCCTGCGCAAGCAAATTCAGGACAAGCGCGTGACGGGCCTGATTAAAAAGTACCTGAAGAGCGGAGTGATGGAAAACGGAATACGCCGCAAAACAGAAGAAGGTTCTCCGCAGGGTGGGCCGCTGTCGCCGCTTTTAGCGAACATCTATCTGAACGAATTCGATCAGGAGATGCAAAGCCGAGGCGTGAGGTTCATTCGGTACGCGGATGACATCGTGGTACTGGCAAAGAGCAAACGAGCAGCAACGCGGCTATTGAAATCAAGCCGGACGTATCTGGAGAACAAGCTAAAACTCCAGATGAATGCGCAGAAAAGCAAGGTCGTCAGTGCCGTGGCACGAAAGCACTTCAAATTTCTTGGATTCGCCTTGGGAAAGAACAGAAACGGGATGTACATTCGGGTTCACCCGCAATCCCTCACGAAGGCAAAGAGGAAACTGAAAGAGCTAACGAGCCGGAGTCAAGGCAGGAATGCCAGGCAGGTGATGGAAAACGTCAAGGTCTACATTCGCGGATGGATTGGTTATTTCTATGCAGCCGACATGAAGCGAATCCTGCAAAGTTGGAATGAATGGCTGCGAAGACGAATGCGCATGTACATCTGGAAAGAGTGGAAGAAACCGAGAACGAAGGTACGGAACCTGCGAAACCTGGGAGTACCGGAGGGGCAGGCCTACCCATGGGGAAACACCCGTCTGGGGTACTGGCGCATTGCCGGAAGTGCGATAATGCAACGCTCGGTTACAAACAAAAGGCTCGTACAGGCAGGGTATTATGACTTCCCTGCGCAGTACGAGCGTCTACGTCAATTGTACTTAAACGGTTGAACCGCCGTATACCGAACGGTACGTACGGTGGTGTGAGAGGTCGGCTACTCAACTAATGGGTAGCCTCCTACTCGATTTCACCCTTTTGGCCATTCTGTACAATGAAAAGCCGGCCCGTCCATTTCCATAATCCCGTTATCATTTATGTCTATCACTCATACTTTTCTGCGACTAATGAATGGGTAGGGATATCCCTTGTACTTTGACGTTTATCATGCCAATGGATAGGCCCGTATACTTCTCAATGGCTTCCCGAACATTTTTCTGTAATTCTCTGCCTACATCGTACATTTTTGTTCCATAATGAACGACAATGCTTAAATCGACATCCAGCCCTGATTCTGTCACATGAAGCTCAATGCCATTTTGCAGGCTTTTCCCACTTAACTTGTTGGTGATTCCTTCGACGACTTCCGTTGACATCGATGCAATTCCCATTGTTGCAGTTGCTGTCTTGCCAATGATATTAGAAATAGCATCCTTGGAAATCGCAATACTTCCCAGTACGTTTTGAATTAACATGCAGGATTCCTCCTCGTGTGTGTTCGCCTCTTCATGATGCAGTGTGACCCTTACTCAGTTGCTTTGAATCCATGGTAAAAAGTATTTACAACCAGTGCTGCGGCAGAGTTTTTTGCGATATTACCGTTCTTTACTTGCTGCCATGTTAGAAATAGCAGCGAGTAGAGGACATCCATGATCCATTCTTTATCAATATGTGGCTGAAAATAACCTTTCTGTTGCAATATTTGTATCACATGCAATATGGGTTCTCTCAGCTTCTGATCCGCTCCTTCAATCTCCTTGTTATAGTTGACGGATGCATCATGAGCAAGAAAATAAATTTTGTCTCCTAACGGAATAAGTGCTTCAATCAACTCTGGAATGTAGTTTTCATAGTTGTCCTCATCCAAAGAGATTCCTTTTATGGTTTCACTTACGACTTCGATGGCTCGAAATCCCAGATGAATCATCAATTGCTCCCTGCTTTCAACATAGCGATGCAAGGTGGCAGTGCCAATTCCTGCATAATCGGCAATCTCGTTCATAGAGGCGGTTGGCTTTTCGATAAGTAGCATAGTGGCTACGTCCAACAGGCTATTAAGCCTTATTTGCTTGATCGTTGTCATGTCCTTCTTCATTAGAAAATCCTTCTCTTATTAATAATTTTTTTTATAATTAATTGATAGTTTTTTATATCATTTAATTGGATTTTAAATCAATAATCTAAATAGTCAAATCCAAGCATCCACATTTCAGAAATCAACATCATAACTCGATTTTTTTGTTTCTTACCTTAATCCCTTGAATTCGAATAGGGAAGTCCCTCGACATGTACAACTCTAGCTATATTGTGATTGAAGTCACATATAACATAACCCACGACATTAGAATAGAAGCATAGACAATATTTAGTAGGATCGTAGGAGTAGTCGTCGGTAGGAATGTCGTCGAATGAATGGAGGAACCGGTATATGATAAACAGTAAACAAAAGCTTGTGGTTATAGGTAACGGGATGGCTGGTATCAATACGGTCGAACAAATTCTTAAGTTAACGGATAAATATGAAATTACAGTCCTTGGAAATGAGCCGCATCCGAACTATAACAGGATCATGCTCTCTTATGTTTTGGAGGGTAGTAAAACCATCGAGGACATTATACTGAATGATCTGCAATGGTACGAGGATCAAGGTATTACTTTATATACTGGGAAAACGGTGCGCAGCATCGACGGGGAACGAAAGAGGATTCACACTGAGGACGGACTTGAAATTGATTACGATGTAGCTTTGGTGGCTACTGGCTCCCAGTCGTTTATTTTGCCTATTCCGGGTAAAGAATTACCGGGCGTCATCGGTTTTCGGGATATTGCCGATTGTTCGGCAATGCTTGAGGCAGCCAAAACCTATAAAAAGGCAGCGGTCATTGGTGGAGGGTTGTTGGGACTGGAAGCGGCTAAAGGCCTGGTTAATCTCGGCATGGACGTAACGGTTGTTCATTTGATGGAGGATTTGATGGAGCGTCAGCTCGATCGGGAAGCCTCTGCGATGCTGAAAGCAGAACTAGAACGCCAGGGAATCAAGTTTGCCATGCAAATGCAAACTGCTGAGGTATATGGTCAGGATCGGGTGCAGGGACTTCGGTTCTCGGATGGAAGCGAACTGGAGGCAGATTTGGTTGTAATGGCTGTCGGGATAAAGCCTAACATTCAGGTGGCTGTGCAAAGTGGTATAGAAACAAAACGTGGAATTGTGGTCGATGATTTGATGAGGACCTCCATGCCGGATGTATATGCTGTAGGGGAGTGTGCTGAACACCGCGGGATCTGTTACGGTCTGGTTGCTCCGTTGTTTGAACAGGGAAGTGTCATTGCCAAGCATTTTGCAGGTGCGGATACCGAAGGCTATCAGGGATCAGTGGTTTCCACCAAGCTCAAAATTTCAGGTGTGGATGTTTTCTCGGCTGGCGAATTCATAACTGCTCCTGAACATACAGTGATTGTGGCAAAGGATGAGTGGAAGCGCACCTACAAAAAAGTGCTGCTTCGTGAAAACAAAATTGTCGGAGCGGTGTTGTTCGGAGATGTGAGCGAATCCGCCAGCCTTCAAAAATATGTACGGCAGCAAACGCTGATGACTGATGAAATATATGGACAGCTCATGGGTACCGGATGTTGTCAAGATGGGGCTAAAACCTTATCCGCTGAAACGATGGCCGATGATGAAATTGTCTGCGGCTGCAACGGTGTAACTAAAAAGGCGATTGTTGATGCAATTCATGAAAATGGGTTGACTACAGTCGATGAAATTAAAGCCTGTACCGGGGCAACGCGGTCCTGTGGAGGGTGTAAGCCAGTCGTTGAACAAATTCTCCAGTATGTTCTTGGAGACAGCTTCCAAACGACAGCCAAGCAGGGAATATGCGGCTGCACCACATTGAGCCGGGATGAGATTGTTGAAGCTATCAGAACCAAGGGCCTTACAACGACACGTGAAGTTATGAATGTGCTTGGTTGGCATAATGATGAAGGGTGCTCCAAGTGTCGCCCGGCGCTGAATTATTATTTGGGAATGATTAACCCGGATACCTATGAAAATGAAGAAGATTCCCGATTTGTGAATGAGCGACTGCACGCCAACATTCAAAAGGATGGAACATTTACAGTTGTGCCAAGAATGTACGGCGGTGTTACGACTCCGGAGGATTTGAAGAAAATAGCTGATGTTTCACTTAAATACAACGTTAAAGTGGTTAAAGTAACAGGGGGGCAGCGGCTAGATCTGATTGGTGTCCGTAAAGAGGATTTGCCTAAGGTATGGGAAGAACTCGACATGCCGTCAGGATATGCCTACGCGAAATCGCTCCGTACAGTTAAAACCTGCGTTGGATCACAATTTTGCCGGTTTGGCACACAGGATTCCATGGGAATGGGAGAGGTGCTGGAACGGAAATTTGAAAGATTGGATTTTCCGGCAAAATTTAAATTAGCGGTCAACGGGTGTCCGCGCAACTGTGCCGAATCATGTACGAAGGATATCGGAATTGTGGGTAATGATGGAGGCTGGGAGATTTTTATCGGTGGAAATGGCGGTATTAAAGCGCGGTTGGCTGATTCGCTCTGTAAGGTGAAGACGGATGCTGAATTGATTGATATTGTGGCAGGCGTGATGCAGTTCTACCGTGAAACAGGCCAATATCTGGAACGTACTTCGGAATGGGTGGAACGGACCGGTCTTGAAGAGATTCGGAAGGCTGTCGTCCATGATATAGAAAATCGCAAAGCTTTAATAGAACGTATTGAATTTGCACTGCAACAGGTTGAAGACCCATGGAAAAAGATTATCCATGATGCGGATTCGCGTAAGAACCTATTTGAGGTCGTTACACCATCTATTGTATGAATTATTTAGATCATGCCTGGAGAAGGGAGCAATCAAGCGAATGATCAAACATGCAGAATGGCTTATCGTCGGTAACAGTAAGGATTTTCCAACTAGAATTGGGCGGACGATCCGGTTGGATGACAACGAAATTGCAGTATTCCGCACTTCTGAGAACAAGCTTTATGCTATTGAAAATTCCAGCCCGCATCCTAAAGGGGGGCCGCTTGCTGAAGCGATGGTATCCGGTCATTACATTTATGATCCACTATGTGACTGGAAGATTGATTTGGAGACAGGTATTGTTCAAGAGCCTGATACCGGACAAGTCAAAACATTCGACATTCGGGAAGACGGAGAAGAAGTGAAAATATCGCTTTAATACAAATAACAAGAGCCCCACAGGACCAATCCTGCGGGGCTTTTGCCATTCTGGATCAGGTAATGGTAATACCTGCACTTGCATAACCTACGACAGTGTTTACAAGTGAAAGTCCCGTAGCTGTTGCGGAGAAGACCAGAAGCAAACGGGTTCCCGCTGTTATCGGTATAGCCAATCCGGTAGTGATACCACTGGATATTGTCCCTAAAGCGATAATACCAGTCAATGGTGGAGTTAATGTAACTGTAGCTCCGGGGACTGCTGTGAAGGTGTTATTAGGTGTTGGAGAACTAAACAGCTCGGCAGTAATACTTACGCTTGACCCTATGAGGGTCAGTGCAGCAGTTGTACTGAGATATCCAGCGATGGATGTAATTATGCCATCCCGTGGGACGGAAAAAGCAAAGTTAATCAATGGTCCTGCGAGTGTACCTGTCAGGTCAATGGCCCCGCCTACAAGGCTAATACCTGTTGCTGAGCTTCCAAAGCCGATCAAGCTTGTGGTTCCTACCAACCCGCCAGCAATGGTGGTCAAAATCGCTGGTCCACCCGAAGCGAACGGAATGATTGCACCCGCACCCGTCGCACCCGTGGCGCCCGTAGCGCCTGTCACACCCGTAGCCCCTGTGGCGCCTGTGGCACCCGTAGGTCCGGCAGGCCCTACAGCGCCGGGCAATCCGTCCGCACCTGTAGCCCCTGTGGCTCCGACAGGCCCTTCAGGTCCAGCAGCCCCGATAGGCCCAGCGGCTCCAACCGACCCCACAGGTCCAGCAGGCCCGGCCGGTCCAGGAGGGCCAATAGGTCCGGCCGCTCCGATAGGACCAGCTTCGCCGACCGGCCCGGCAGGACCCTGTGGTCCGGGGATGCCTTGAGGCCCCCCTGGACCAGGAGGCCCTGGAGGTCCGGTAGGCCCTTGCGGGCCAGGATCCCCTGAATAGTACGTTTCGTATGTTTTACCTAATGTGTTGCTAACAGTTGTTCCTGCCGTTCTGATCGCACCAATCAGGCTGTCTTTAAAGACAGGATCGAGGGATTCCTGTAGAACGATAGACAATAGGGCATCCAGCAGTTGTTGCAGTGTAGTTCCTACACTGATCGGTGAGAAAGGTGCGGCTTCCAGCGCCACGATAGCCAGCTCCAACGCTGCCAACAAGTCCGCCTTCCCCCCGTTTCTAAGTCTCAAACTTTTCGCCAGAATTAATAATCGTTTTAAAATTTGCTGCAATGAAGAAACATTAACTGCTAAGGGATTTTCAAATACGAGTGGGATGATCGCGGTCAATTCATGAATAAGCTTGAGAAGAGCCCCAATACCCCGATTAACTTTTGTTGGTTTACAGTCTTCGTCTTTTTTTGAAGCGCCACCGAACCTGAACGGCCTTTTATGTTTCATGCTCTTAATATCTCCTCCTCACCATTCTTCCTACTATAGAGGTGACAAGTGGTTAATCGCCCCGCTTCACAGGTATTATTAATATATTTACTGAAGCAAAAAGGGTGAATAAACAAGCAAAAGTGAATGTTGGAGGCTTGTACATGAACATAATGCCTTTATACACTACTCACTAAAAAAGCGCGGTCCCCGAAAACCTTGGGACCGCGCTGTATTTATTTGTACCCCATTTAATTTAAGGGTCCTTAACGTCTTATTTGAAAATACGTATCAGCATTTCAGCCAGCTCACCTCTGCTGATGGCTGCCTTTGGTCTGAGCGTCCCATCAGGATAACCGTTAATCCAGCCGGAGGCAACAGCATTTTTGAATGCAGTGGAAGCCAGGAAGCAGTTTGCTGATCATCCTTATCGGACTGCGGTGCAGCCTTGCTTGAAGCAGATATTTTATCGGCTAATGCATGTGACAGGATTACCATCGCCTGTTCTCGGGTAAGACTCTCATCAGGGCCGAATGTCTGAACGGTTAGCCCTTGAATCCACCCCTGACGATGAGCGGCATCCACCGCTGCTACAGCCCAGTGTCCTTCCATATCTGTAAAGTTGGCAGATGTACCCTCGTCTTTAGTAGTCCCCAAAGCTCTGGTCAGTATGGACACAAATTCTGCACGGCTTACCGCGCGCTCAGGGCGCATGTTGCCGTCTTTATATCCTTGTATCCAGCCTTTGGCTGCAGGAGATTGCAGGGACTTCGCTGCCCAATGGCCTTGTACATCCGGCCATACCTGAGCGGTCTCTTGCGAATCCGACGGATTTATGGGAGTATTTTGCACATTTGTATGATCCGGTTCGGGCTTTGCGTCGGTAGAGACAGCAATGGCAAAGGTATTTAACCGAGTTGTATTCACACTTACGCCTGACAAAATTCCCTTTGAATCCATCACAGCAGTGCCTTTTAGAATCTCACGCTCGCCATTTTCATAAATAGCAAGAATGGAGAATTGGGGTTCCGCATTCTGCAATTTACTTAAAGATTCGTTATCCAGGGGTAGAACGATGGACGAGGTTCCTGTCACGTTGGCCTTAATGTCTACAATCGGACCTATTAGCTTCAGGTTGGATTGTTGCTCGGCCCAATCGCGTATCTGCTGTGCACGTTCTGTATCCGTATGCTGGAAGGAGAAAGTAGCGTCCTGCTGGCCTGGGGCATGCGGGTTAAGGCATCGCTGGATATCATCAGTGTTCCATAGCGGGATATTACGGCAACTCCAACCTGATCCCATTTATTCAGCAAAGCTTGAGAAAGGATAACACGACTAGTTTGCTTTTCCTGCTCCAAACGAATGTCTGCGTATGCCTTGCCTTCCCGCAGTGCTTGTTGTATCTGTTCATCGAGATATGCCGCTGTTGGAACAAAGAGGGAGACCGCTTTCCCTTGCTCGGAGGTTCCTGTCTGTTGAACCTGATCTTCTTCTTTATCTTTGTTAGACTTGCCTGTGTCCACACTAATCTTGGCAGGGACGATAACTTCTATGGCTTGTGTCAAAGCATGAGAGCCATCACTTACCTTTTGTTGATATGCTTGCTGGGTTTAAATGTTTTTGAATTGAATAATTTGCGTCCCGTCTTGTCGGAGGGTGTGATGCCAGTGTTTAAAGCCCTGAAAACTACAACGCTTACCTTTACGGGAGCTGAGTGTATGCTTATCATTCTTTGTCGAATGGAAAAACCTAAGAAAGCAACCAGGGTGATCGGTCTGGCCATTGGAATAGCGGCTTTTTTTTATATAGCCGCGGTGGTTCTGTGCATTGGGGCTTTTTCGGTGGAAGGGGTTATGACCAGAACCTGGCCTTTTTTGGATTTAGCCCGCAGCTTTGAAGTGGAGTATCTGGTATTTGAACGGTTCGAATCCCTATTGCTGTCAATCTGGATCATGCAGATTTTTGCCACTTTCAGTATCGCTTTTTATTGCGCTTCGCTCGGAGTTTCTCAAATTTTGAATAGATCCTATTCGGCAATCCTGTTTATTCTGCTCCCGGCCATTTACATCCTATCTCAAATTCCCAAAAACCTGAATGAGTTATTTTCATTCGGGGCGGTCATGAAAAGAGTGCGGTTAGGATTACTCGGAATATCGGCTCTCCTGATATGCAGTACACTTTCAGGTTGCTGGAGCAGCTCTCCGGTGGAGGATTTAAATCTGGAGACAGGCATTGCTATGGATGTAGCACAAAAATCCTCGCAAGAAGAGCAACTCAATCAGAAAGGAGGATACTATCCGAAGAAAGAGTTAATTAAAGGAACCTTTCAATTTATAGTGCCAGAGGAGAACAAAAGTTCCGGAAGCTCTCCTTCGCAAACTAAAAAATTTTATAACATTACAGAAACCGGTGATTCCGTCTTTGAGATGTTGAGGGAAATTTCATTACGGACCAATCGTCCTCCTATCGGATTTCATTTGAAGACGGTCATTATCAGCTCCAGTCTGCTTCGTAAGGTTCCGTTGTATGAGCTGCTGGACTTTTTTTTGAGGGATAATGACATCCGACCCAGCGTTCAATTGCTGATCAGTACAGACGAGGCAGGTGATGCACTTCAGGAGAAAATACCCGGTCAGACCCCGGCCTTTATATTAAAGGATATTTTCGTAAACCGTAAACGGAATTCACGGATGCTGAGGCCTGTGTCACTGGCTAAAGTGATTGGACCCATGAAGGCGAATAGAAGCTTTTTATTGCCTAATGTCATTACGACGGAGAGTGAAGTCAAGATCGCGGGTGCAGGAATCATCAAGGGAAAGGCGCAAACATACGGTGGTTTTCTGAATGAGTCTGAGGTGGAAGGACTCATGTGGATCAAAGGTGAACTGAAAGGAGGTCTTTTGAAAGATATCGATCACAAAACTGGTAAAAATATGGCATATGAGATCAAATCAACAAAAAGCAGGATTAAGGCCATCGTTCAGGGGGATGACATATCTTTCCGCGTAAGAATGACTTCAGAGGGACGCATTTCGGAAAATTTTAATCCGAATGAAGCTTTGGGCAATAATCGACTGCTTGGCCGATTAGAGAGTATTTTTCAGGGGAAGGCCAACTCATTAGCAGAACAAACTGTAGCCAAAATGCATAAGCTACGGGTGGATGTTGGAGGCTTCGGAGAAGCCCTGCGGATTCAGCATCCTAAAGTATGGCGCAAGGTCAAAAAGGATTGGGATACGACTTTTAGCACGATTCCGGTACAATTCAGTACGGATATTCACATTGAGGATTACGGAGCTTCCAATACGACGGCAGATTGGCATACAACGAAAGCAGCCAGCTCAGGCGGATAGGGTGCAATCCTGTTTGCTGAGCTGGATTTTTTTGTATTGAAAGCTATTCAAACAAGGACAGCGTTTCTTCCAGCCACGTAATATAGCTTTCTTCCCGATTGATAGCACGACTCAGCACCAGATAATGTCCGAATTGATGAGAGCCGGGAACTTGGAGGTTCTTATCCAGCAGTTGGAGGGATTTTTTGCTTTCGTACAAATACTCCAGCTTCTCTTTACGTTTGGCGATCTGATCCTCGAACAGCCGTTTGTTTTCTTCCTTGGGGATGGCGGCTGAAAAATACAGCATGAGCATAAACTCATCCTTTTCCGTTTCCGGCAGCTCTTTGGGACTCAACAGCCATTCGGTCAGCTCTTGAGTTCCTTTGGGTGTGATGCAGTACAGCTTCTTTTCCAGCTTGGCTCCTGTAATGGAAGTACGATATTCAATTAACTTTTCTTCGGTTAGCCTTTTGAGCTCAGGATAAATCTGACTGTGCTTGGCACTCCAAAATTGTCCGATTTCCTGCTTGAATTGGCTCGTAATATCGTAGCCGCTCATTTCCTGTTTGTGGACCAGGCCCAAAATGGCATATTTTAATGTACGTTTCAACGTAGCTCTCCTTACAATGGGGTATTTGACACTAGTATATCACAGTGTTACAATTTAAATGTAATATAAAACATGTTTATATTTACATGTATAAAATTGATACTATTGTCGATGCCCTCTTTAACTCATGAAAACTAATAATAAAAGAAAGAAAGAAGGATGTATGATGGACAAGTTTATCGGTAGTCACATGATCTACACCTATGAGAACGGTTGGGAATACGAAATATACATTAAAAATGAAGATACGATTGATTACCGCATTCATAGTGGTATGGTAGGCGGGCGCTGGGTACGTGATCAGAAGGTGAATTTGGTGAAATTAGTGGAGAATGTGTACAAAGTGTCTTGGACTGAGCCGACAGGCACTGACGTTTCTCTAAACTTTATGCCTGAGGAGAAACGCATGCACGGTATTATTTTCTTCCCCAAATGGGTGCATGAGCATCCGGAGATCACGGTACGCTATCAAAACGATTTTATTCCGTTGATGGAAGAATCGCGTGAAAAGTACGAAACCTATCCGAAGTATGTAGTCCCTGAATTTGCAGACATTACATTCATTGAAAATGCGGGTGTGAACAACGAGAAATTGATTTCCCAAGCACCTTATGCGGGTATGACGGATGATATTCGTGCGGGTAAGCTGCAAGCCTAATCAAGCTATGAAGTGATCGAAGCGTAAAGCCTGAGCCTGTGTGATGTACAGTCTCAGGCTTTTTACGTTAACTGGAGAGAGAAAAGGAGCCGATAAAAAAGACAACCCCGGGTATTCCCAGAGTCGCCTCCACTGGCTAAAAATATATTTCAAGCGTGATGCATCATGCTATTGGCTGATTACACGGGTGTAACGTCCTGAATAGCCCCTTCTTCTTTCCAAATCACGTTCTCGCGATAGTTTGATCCCCAATCGTACATGGCTTTCAGTACCGGAATCAGGCTCTCGCCATGCTCGGTCAGTGAGTATTCCACATGCGGAGGGACAACAGGGTAAACTTTACGAAGGATAAGCTTGTCTTCCTCCAGCTCGCGCAGCTGATTGGTCAACATTTTTTGCGTAATATGAGGGATCAGCTTCTTCAATTCACCGAACCGCTTGGTGCCTTCCATACCGAGATGCCACAAAATAATCAGCTTCCATTTTCCGCCGATGACCGCGAGGGTCAACTCCTTATCACAATTAATCAGCTTCAAATCAATTCTGTCTTTTACAGTAGTGATGTTCATCGCCCTCCCATCCGTAGTGACTCCAAGTATACTATTTATAACTACTCTACGCAAAAGGAGATACATCCATTTTGGAAACTAAGCATACGTTCAGAGACGGGTCAATCGGACCGTGACGCGTGATGATGTGTGCAAGACTGTAAAAATCCAGAATCAGCGACTGCTAAGAAGGAATGACGATCGTGTTAAATGACTCCGGCTCCAGCTCCAAGCGGTGCGTCTTTTGTCCCACGGACAGATTTAGTGCGCGGGGTTCGTGGAACGGATTGGCGATGACCAGTACCCTTTGTCCGTCCACATTTTTGAAGGCAACGGCATTTCCGGTCCATGATCCGCGAAGTCCAATGCGTCTGGCCCCCGGCAAAACAAAATGAGAAAAGTGCTTCATGACGTAATATTCCGGGTTAAGGACAGGCTTTCGATCCGCTGGATCAACGGTGATCATCGAATTTTGCTCCCATCCCCATGTGCTCTTGCCTTTCGGCTCCAAAACCATATTCCAGTAAATATAAGCATTCACACCATTAGTAAAATAATGCTGGTACAAGTTGTACACATATTTAGCGTAGTCCCATGAGTTTTCCCCGTTTCCGCATTCATTTTCGGTCTGCATGTAACGAAGCTCGGGATAGCTGGCAACGGTGCGTTGGATGGCATTTTTGCCTGCCCATTGATAGCCTACGCCTTTAATATATTTGTAGGCTTCCGGGTCACTTAGCACGGTATGGGCATACTCATCGAATCCGGTGGAAACCTTCTTCATTAATTCCTCCCACGGATCAGGAGCATTAATGGTACCAAGCCAAATTTCCGTATCCAGTCCGTGTTCCTCAAAAGCAGGGCCCAAATAGTCGCGAATAAATTCACGCAGCTGTTCTCCCGTCCACACACAGGAGGGGAACTTTTGATCGGCAATGACTTCATTTTGAACATGAATCTGATGGATTGTAATTCCTTCTTCACAATATGCCTGAACAAATTTGACAAAATATAATGCATACGCTTTCAAAATATCTTTTTCCCAGCGCAGAGTTCCGTAATTGTAGGCCTTGGGTGATTTCATCCATGTCGGCGGGCTCCAGGGTGAAGCGAACAGCTTCAAGTCCGGGTTGAGCTTCAGCGCTTCCCGAATGAAAGGAATAAGATATTGCTGATCACGTTCAATGGAAAAATGCTTCATTTCCACGTCGCCGTCCGTTTCATTGTGGCTGTACCACTCCAGCGCGTAGTCACTGGCCCCGATGGGCAGCCTGCAAATCGTGAATTTGTGCTCGCCCTCCGGGTGGAAGAGGGAATGCAGTACCTGCTCTCGTTCGGTGCTTTCCAAGTGGTTCAGAGCCACATACCCAAGTTCATTAAAACAGCCGCCAAAGCCTTCGACAAGCTGATGGACTTCTTCCGTCATGGTCAGGTTTGCCTGCTCTTGCGTTTCGATAAGGCTATGAGCTTGGGATTGCCAAGCTTGGGCCTTGGAAGTGGAGAACCACTGAATGGTTTGATTGCTCATGTATTACCCTCCTGTTCAAGCTTTTTGTATCTCTTTTTATTATAGGATAGGATCAAAGGAGAAGAGATGGTCTGAGCCAAGACAAATTTGCCCTAATCCAAGGTGGAATTTGCTGAGAAAATTTCTACTGATAAGAACACATAAAGAACACAAGTCTTTGGTATGCTGTTGTAATAGAATGGCCGAAAGAGGGAAGTCGATTGAATAAAAGAGTTCTTCTCGTAGAGGATGAAATACGTATTCGTGAAGTGATTGCGGATTATTTTAAACAGAATAAATGGGAAGTCTATGAAGCAGGCAATGGAAAGGATGCGCTTATCTGGTTTGATTCGGTGCAGCCGGACCTGCTTGTACTCGATATTATGATGCCCGAAATGGATGGTTGGGAGGTGTGCCGCCAGGTACGCAGCCGTTCAGGAGTGCCGATTATTTTGCTGACAGCCAAATCCGGTGATGATGATAAAATATTGGGCTTTGATCTGGGGGCGGATGACTATGTTACCAAGCCTTTCAGCCCCAAGGTCCTGATCGCCCGCGCGAACGCATTGATGAAGCGGGTGGATGGACATGTGCAGCCGGAGTCGCACATATTGCGATTCGGCAGTGCTATTTTCAACACGATGGCTCATCGGCTTGAGGTGGATCAGGCAGAAGTCGAGCTGACACCCAAGGAGTATGAGCTGCTGCGGCTGCTTATACATAATAAGGGCATGGTTATTTCACGGGATGCGATACTGAACCAGGTGTGGGGGATTGACTATGAAGGAGACGTACGGGTCGTCGATACGCATATCAAAAAGCTGAGAAGCAAGCTGGGCCGTGAATCAGGCCATATCCGCACGATTTTTGGCACAGGCTACAGGTTTGAGGAGGAAGAATGAACAAGCGGGGAGTAACCTTTAAGTTGTTCATTATGACTGTTGCATTTTTCCTGTGCTTTTACGGGATGGTGATCTTGTGCCAATTGCTGTTCTTTGAAAATTTTTATCAGCAGCAGAAGATTGGTCGGGTGGAAAGCCGTTTACAAAGCTTCGGTCAGAGCTATGTCAAGGAGGCGTGGGGATCTGGCAGAGTTTCGCGCGAGGCGGCTCGCTTTATGCATCAAAACAAGAACCAGCTGGCGATTGTAACGCTCGACGGCAAAGTCAAGCTGGATGATCCGTTTCATATCAATCTTAGAAAAGCAGATGGTAAGATCGTTAAGATATCGCTGTCTCTGTTTATAAGCCAGTTCGGAGATGAGTTGAGAGCTTCCCGGATTCAGCCAGGTGACACGATAACCGTTGAAGGCGAAATTCCTGAAAGTAATGGAATATCTACTGGCAATGTGGTCTATCCTGTGGTCATCCAGAAGCCTGGCTTCGGAAATATCGGAGCTGCCTCGGACGAGACAAGCACAGAAAGCAGCGTCAAGTGGACCGGCACAGTGACGGAAATTGTAATGCCAGATTTGAAAACATTAAGCGGTCGACAAGGTTTACTGTTAAGTGCGTTGGAGGAATGGTTTCCTTTATCGCAGACGCATCTGGAGAAGCTCAAGAATTTCGAAGTGCTGGAGGAAGAATGGACAGAGCCTTGGACGGGCGTACGTAATGCGGTCATCGTCTACCCTGTGCGTCAGAGTACGGGAGAAATCGACCTGCTGTTCACAGTGACATCGTTACAGGAAATCAGTGAGACAAATGAAGCCCTGCGTTGGTTTTATTTATATTTGGGGATCGGGGGATTTGCGCTGATTTTGATTTTGTCCCTGTTCTATTCCCGGATGGTGACCCGTCCGCTTATTGCCTTGAACAATACCGCCAAGCGGATGGCTAAACTCGATTTTACAGCTCATATACCGATCCGGCAAAATGATGAGCTGGGCAGTCTTTCCTATAGCATGTATACCCTGTCCCAGAATCTGGATTTCGCTTTGCGCGAGCTGCAGGAGGCCAATCAGCAATTGGTGGAGGACATGGAGCAGAAGCAGAGGATGGAGGCCGTGCAGCAGGACTTTTTTGCCAACGCTTCTCATGAGCTGAAGACCCCGCTGAGTATTATTAAAGGCTTTGCCGAGGGACTACAGGATGGGGTTAGCGCTGGTAAGCAGGATCATTACATAAAGGTTATTGTAGAGGAAGCGGACAAAATGGAGAGGCTGGTCAAGGATATGCTGGACCTCGCCAAATTGGAATCCGGCACCCTCAAGCTTCGCAAGACGACCTTTATATTAAGTGAGCTGGTGGAGGAAGTCGTGGACAAGCTGTTCCATCTGCTGAAGGAAAAAAGACTGGAAGCGGTCATTATCCCTGCCAATGAGCTGCCGATTCATGCTGATGCGGGCTGGCTGGAGATGGTGATGATCAATTTCGTCATCAATGCCATCCGGCATGCTGAGGAAGGAAGCTCGATCACGATCCGTATCGAAGGCTCTGGAGAAATCAGTACCTTTTCCATTGAAAATAAAGGGGAGACGATTCCTGAAGATCAACTGGATCAGATATGGGAGCGGTTTTACCGGGCCGAGCTGTCGCGCAGCCGCCAAACGGGTGGGACGGGACTCGGTTTGTCCATTGTCAAACGAATTCTCGATTTACACGAATTCCGCTATAAGGCGGAGAATACCCAAAATGGCGTCCGTTTTATCGTCATATTCGGAGGCTAAGCTATAGCAGAGGAGTTACGTAATATGAAATGGAATTGGTTGCCCTCACTTTGCACGCTTGCAAACCTGGGGGCAGGGGTCCTATCCCTGTACTTCACGATTCACGGGCAATATATGACTGCCTTCACCCTGGTGGTGGTGGCTGCCTTATGGGATGTACTAGACGGTTTGCTGGCAAGGCTACTGCATTGCTCCAGTGATTTTGGCAAGCAGCTCGACTCGCTGGCGGATGTTGTCTCCTTTGGTGTTGCACCTGCCTTCCTGATCCTGCTGTACAAGCTGGGAGATACCCATTGGATGGGCATGGTGGCTGCTGTTTTGTTTGTGATCTGTGGTGCGGTAAGATTGGCAAGATTCAACCTGATGGCTTATAGCAAAGGCTTTGTAGGCATGCCGATTACGGCTGCGGGTGTGATTATGTCCTTTTTGTTTTTATGGAGTGAGCATTTGAAGCCGGGGTTGCTGATTACGGTAATGATAGTGCTATCGTTCCTCATGGTCAGCCGTATTCCGTTCCCATCCTTCAAAAAATAACCGGTCAGGAGGTGGCGTCTTTATGGAATGGGCCATCAGCATGATTACACAATACGGATATATCGCTATTTTTGCGCTGCTTGCTCTTGGGATTATCGGCCTGCCGGTTCCGGATGAAATTATTATGGTATTTGTCGGCTATTTATCCTCTATCATGGTACTGAATTATTCGATGTCTGTACTTGTTAGCTTTATCGGTGCCATGACAGGGATGATGTTCAGCTACACGCTTGGCAAAAAGCTGGGACAGCCGTTGGTCGATAAGCATGGCAAGTGGGTCGGGCTGACACCGAAGCGGTTCGCCAAGGTGAAGGGTTGGTTTGCACGCTTCGGGCTATGGACCATCCTGTTCGGTTATTTTATTCCGGGAGTCAGGCATGCGACAAGCTACTTGTCAGGGATTAGTGCAATGCCTGTTCGAAAATATATGCTGGTGGCAAGCGCAGGTTCTCTGGTATGGACGCTTATCTTTATCTCGATTGGTTATATAGCCGGGGCGAATATAGACTTTCATTAAGGTTAACCAAAAGTAGTGTAGCATTTTTCATGTATTCCATCGATAATATAAATAAAGAACCTGTACATCCAGCGAGGGGATCTATATTGAATGTTGTAATGAAGTATATAAGGAAGTTACCTGGTTTTCTGCAAATGGTCTTGAATGTCTCGTTGTTTCTGGTCGGTCTGATTTTAAGCTTCTTGCTCCTGAAAGAAACTTGGTCCATTTTCTCGTATGTTTTCTTGTACACAGAGGCGGACAAAAATTACTATGAATTCACAGAAGAATTGCTTGTGTTTTTCTTGTATTTTGAGTTCATAGCATTAATAGTTAAGTATTTTAAAACCAACTTTCATTTTCCCCTACGGTATTTTATCTATATTGGGATCACGGCTGTTATCAGGCTCATTATAGTAGATCATGATGATGCTAAAAATACATTTTGGTGGTCTATTGCGATTCTGGCCATGGTAGGTTCTCTATTGATCGCTAACAGTAAATTGTTAAAAAGGGAAAGCTGATACTGGAGCAAATAACAAGGTTGACAGTCAAGCAGGAGAGAGGGAATAAAGACGAATGGTAAGAAACTGGATGAATCATGCGGGCGTCAGGCGGATAGCCGTCCTTGCAATAATTATTTTGCTATTGTTTATGTTGAGAAGCATGATGAATATTATTTTGTTATCGCTGCTGCTTACGATCCTGATTGGCAGCATATATAACGGAGTGAACAAGCTGATCAAGCGGTTTGCCAATGTGCCGCCTACGATTGTGTTATTGCTGGTATACGCCTTGCTGATTCTGATCATCGTGTGGGGAGTCTACCGCATGGTACCGCTGATTAGCATGCAGGTCAAGCAGGTATATCTCATGATTCAGGAAGCGTATTCGCATCCTAATCGCAATCAGTGGAATGAAACGATCATTGAATTTATGGATACCTTGAATGTTCAACGGTTATTTGAGCCTGGCTTGAATGCAGTCATGAAGGTAAGCCAATTGGGCACACAACTGCTGGTGTCGATTATTCTGAGTTTATTTTTCCTGATGGAAAAATCCTATATTACACGCTTTACAGCTACTTTTAAGCATAGCAAGCTGGGATGGTTCTTCGAGGAAGTGGGTCATTTTGGCCGGATGTTCCTGGATACCTTCGGAAAGGTATTGGAAGCCCAACTGCTGATTTCACTCATCAACTGTATCTTAACGACGACTGCACTCTGGATTATGGGTTTCCCTAATTTGCTCGGTCTTGCACTCATCATCTTCGTATTGGGACTGGTACCGGTAGCGGGTGTGTTCATCTCGCTGATACCGCTCGGTCTGATCGCCTTTAGCGTCGGGGGAATCAAATATGTGATTTATCTGGTTGTTCTGATCGTGGTTATCCATGCGATTGAAGCCTATTTCCTGAATCCGAAGCTGATGTCATCCAAAACCAATTTGCCGATCTTTTTTACCTTTGTCGTATTGATTTTCGCTGAACATTTGATCGGGATTTGGGGCCTGATTGTAGGGATTCCACTGTTTGTTTTCTTCCTCGATCTGATTGGCGTACAGCGCAAACAAGAGAAGGATACCTGATTCAGCTGCACCTATTCATTACGAATGCCTGCGAAGCCGCAGGCATTTTTGTGTATGGTTAACCTTCTTTTGGGTAGAACATGCAGTATACAGGCATATTGTCCATTTGTGCTTCTTGGCTTAACGTAAATCCAAATCTTCGGTATAAATCCACATTCTCTTTATTTTCGGTATCGAGCGCGATTCCTTGCGATTTTTTATCCGCTTTGACCGTATTGATCAAGTGTTGCAAAAGGGATTTGCCGATCCCCTTTCCTTGTTCTTCCGGACTTACCCCAATCATAATGAGATAGTGATGCGTAAATGAAGGAGCAGAGGATCTTGTGACTCGCATATAGGAGTTAAGCAGGCTTAATGTTTTTCCAGACAATTGAAACAACAAAGGAATCAACCTCGCGTTTAGCAATATCCCTTTCAAATTCTGAAGCATGCTTGCATGTGGCTTCTCCACAATGTAAGTACCGATCAAGCTTTCATTTTCGAAATATCCCCACACCTCTTCGTGAAGCAAAAAGCTTTTATCAAACATAAAGGAAACAAAGGCTTTTACTCGATGTTTTGCTTTTCTGTCAAACTTGGAGTCGCCAAATAAATGCAGGAAAAAGGGGTCTTGGGCAAAAGCCCTGCTCATTAGTGATACGAATAAGGGTTTGTCTGCTTTGGTTAGTTTGGATAGGTTGCGTGAATTACTCATGCTTCCTCACCGATGCTATTCGCGGCTCTGCCATAATGATCTACGGCGAAGCTAAATAACACTTTAAGCATAAATAATAAGCAGGTGGTCAGCATATAAGGCTGTAACCCGGGCAATAATGGCATAGCACCGAGACCAACAGATAGGAGCAAGCCTGCAACAAATCGTTGTGAATGTCTTCCGATAAGAGCATTCACGATGAATGCTCCTGCAATTGTATATGCCCATACTCCTATGGAGTACCCAATATTTGTATTGATTAAAAGCGCAACAAGCACGATATGAAAGTGTATCGCAATGAATACGATACGGTTCATTTTACGTGAAGCATAAAAGTTACTGGTGGAAGCCGTAAAATTGGCAATACAACCGGAGAATATATCGAAAATCAATAATAACGCCAGAGCGATGCGCCATATCGGTAAGTTGTCCGTAAGCTGAGGGAATACCAAATATAGCGCAGTAGTCAGCAGTCCACCAAAAAGCAGTATGCATACAATCGAGCCAATACTTTGCTTTTCACCAAATACATCATGTAAAAACGAAGGAATCCGAATTTGTTTCATTTCATTTTGCCTCCTCGGTCAAGTAGATGTCACAAGTATCATTCATTTTATAGTTTTGTACTGAGATAGTACATTTACTATAAAATTATTATAACTTTTAAAATGCATTATTACAACAGATTTGTAGTTCGATTGTTGATGTACTCTAAAGTCTAAGCTACACTATGATGTGAGGTGAAGAGGATGAACGGTTTTGAACGACGGAAAGAGAAAAAAATAGAGCAGATATACAGTGCTTCATTTCAACTATTTCCTAAATACGGATTTCAGAAGGTTACTGTGAATGAGATCGCTCAGCAGGCAAGGGTTTCCCCGGCGACCATCTATAATTACTTTGGAACGAAAGAACAGCTTTATGCTGACATGCTTATGAATTGGATGGACAAGCAGCTGGAGCAGTATGAGGAAATACTTGATTCGAGCCTTTCCTTTCCTGAGAAAAGTAAGGAAATTATGATGCTGGAGGCCCAAAATTTAAAAATCCTATCGGATGAATTTCTAAAATTCCCGTCCTCTGAGTTTAGCGGACTGGCTCAAGCACTGGAAAGCTACAGCGAGCAGAAGGTAACAAGCTTTTTTATGAAGTTTGTTGCGCTCGGGAAGCATGAGGGATATATCCATAGAGATCAAACCGAAGAGACAGCGATGATGTATTTTACGATGTTTAAAAATGAGCTGAGTCGGCATTGGGAGGCGTCGAATCAAGAACGGTTAACCTGTAATGTCGATCAATTCATGGAATTGTTCTTCTTTGGATTGGCCGGACAGGCGCAGAAATAGGAGATTCGGATTTGGGGTTTAATAAGCATCATAGGTAATGGCTAAAGTAGAGGAGAGAAGGCAGATGTATGAGGAGATTGTGGCGTATGGCCTAAGTAAAAAGGAGGCTATAAAGGTTACCCTTGTAGTTTATGCAACTGATTTCTGCGAAAAAGCCTTTGGAACCCAAATACTGAAAATTAGAGAATGAAGACTGTGACAAATTGCCCTGACAAAACACACGGATTTTGAAATAGTGTAGATACACGAAAAGATGGAAGGAAAGAAGGCTTTATGACTGCGTCAAGGAAGGACAAAAAATTATCGCGGAAGGGCTCGCCCTCGGTCTGCACATGCATTAATCTGCGCCGTTCCTCGATGGCTGTAACAGGGCTGTATGACCGGTATCTGGCTCCGAGTGGACTCAATATCAGCCAGTTCTCGCTGCTCAAGCACTTAACGGTGCTGGGACCGGTATGTGTAAGCGAATTAGCGTTGGAGATGCGGCTCGACCGGACCACGCTTGTGCGCAATTTGAAGGCACTGGAGCAAAGCGGGTATGTGAAGGATACATCCGCTGAGGGAAGTCGGAACCGCTGCCTTACTCTGACGGGGAGTGGAAAAGAGGTATATAACGATGCAGCAGAGCTATGGGAGGAGGCGCAGCTTTTTTTGCAGGAGTCACTGGGAAGCGATGATTTGCAGATATTGACCGCATTGTTATCCAAAATTGAAAAATTGAGCCTGTGATTAGCCGCCGCCTTATAAGGGAGGTATACCAACCCATTCGTGTATATACACGAAAAATGGCTGAGATGTGTATCTCAGCCATTAACCTGTCTGTCACCGGTTATCCGCAAGGAAGCCGAGAGATATATAATAACAAAGAAGAGGGATGTGGATTGGATGGGAGTGCCCGTACCAGACATGAGAGAACTCATCGCAGCCGAGATGAAAACCTATGTGAGCGAAGACAAGGGCAATTTCTGTGAAGAATTGCAGAGCCCTTACTACGAGGAGCCGATTATTCAATTTGCTGCGGCCAATGATCCTTTGTTTGAGGAGTATAAAAGAGTGGTCGGCCCTGACCATGCTACGCCGCAGGAAGCCTTCGAACGGACCCTCGGCGCAGGAAGTTTTGATGGAGGCACTGTTATCAGTGTTGTGCTGCCGATCAGCGAGCCAATCCGCAAGGCCAATCGTGCCCAAAAGGCAAGAGCCTCCAGAGAGTGGGCGCTGCTGCGGACCTTTGGCGATGAATATTTTGTACGTTCGGCAAGGCAGCATTTGGCGGGATATCTGATCGGCCTTGGTTACCGGGCGGTGGCGCCGCTGGATACGAATTGGTACAGCATCCAAGGTGCCGCAGGTGGTCCAGTCTCCAACTGGTCGGAACGGCATATCGCGTATGCAGCCGGCCTCGGCACCTTCAGTATCAACGATGGCTTCATCACCGAGAAAGGAATTGCCATCCGCCTGCTGTCTGTAGTAACTGACCTGCAGGTGGCCCCTGATGTCAGAGCATCCTCGAATTCGAGCCATACTGGGAATTGCCTGCTGTGCAGCAAAGGCATTTGCGGTGTGTGCATTACCCGTTGCCCTGTGCAGGCCATCAGCAAGGAGGGCGGCCATGACAAAATCGCCTGCATGAAATTTGTGTACGGTGAGGAATCGCAAAAATGGGCAGTGTTAAACGGCGGTGAGGCTAAATCGGGTGCCGGTTGCGGACTTTGCCAGACCAAGGTGCCCTGTGAAAGCCGGAATCCGATGCGGACCGCTCGCTAGTGTTATTTTCTAGCAGACTGAAAAATACAAGACCATATGAATTGGAAAAGAAACGAGATGATATTGATGAAGAAAACTAAAGTATTGGCTATATCGGGGAGCCTCCGTCAAAAGTCCTCCAATACAGCTCTTATGAAGGCTACGATTGGGCTGGCGTCTGAACAGATGATATTCACCGTCTATGACGGGTTGGGGGATCTACCCCATTTTAATCCTGACTTGGATATAGATGAGGGGCCAGCCTCTGTAAGAGAACTGCGGGAACAATTAAAACAAGCCGATGGAGTGCTGATCTGTACGCCGGAATATGGGAATGGCGTGCCAGGTACTTTGAAAAATGCATTGGATTGGCTCGTATCGTCGGGCGAGTTTGTCAATAAACCTACAGCAGTTATTAGTGCATCACCGTCTCCTATGGGCGGGAATCTGGCTCATGCCTCGCTGCTGCTGACACTACAAATGATCAATGCCGAGATTGTGGAAAATGGAAAGGTCATTATTCCCCATATTACATTGAAACTGGATCGGGAAGGCGTAATCACAAACGCTGAGACTAGACAGGAGCTGCAAGCATTGCTTCAAGGGCTTGAGCAGGCATGTCGAGATAACTGATCACTGGAGCTTAGCCTTTAGCTACAGGTATAGGGTAAAACAAAAGAGATCCTTCATGATTACATCATGGAGGATCTTGCTTTTTAGAGTGTACACCTACGTATGCGAAAAATCTCATGTAGTAGCTTTTCATATATTGTACGCGACTCTGGCGTAGTGAGTATAGCCCTGACGGAGGCTCCCATCAGAGTTGTGATTCCGCTCATGCTGGCAACAAATATATACTTCTGCCAAATTTCACGCTGAATATCATGACTTTGTGTAACTGTGAAGCCTGCATGATCAAGCTGACTGCGCGCATGAAGGTGATATAATAGGGCAGAAATAGGTTCATAGATCGATAACTGGAGCAGAGGAGAGAAGGCTGATGTATGAGGAAATTGTGGCGTACGGCCTGAGTAAAAAAGAGGCTATCAAGGATTACCCTTTTGGTCCCGAGACGCTGGTGCTGAAGATAGGGGGCAAGATGTTTGCTCTCCTGACTGAAAAGGATGGCATTAGCCATGTATCCCTAAAATGTGACCCGGTCATTGCAGAAAACCTGCGTGAGCAAAACAAAGCGATTAAACCAGGATATCATTTGAATAAAAAGCATTGGAACACGATAACAGTCGATCCTACTTTCCCATTAGAGGATCTGTATAGCATGATTGATCATTCGTATGAGCTGGTTTTCAAGAGCTTGACCAAAGCGCAGCGTGAAGCCATTACGATAAGAATACGGGCAACCGAACTGTAAAAGGTGTGTTTGGCGATTTTTTTTAGTTTTACTTGACAGAAAGAAGTAAAAAATATATTCTTAATTTAAAGATAACTCATTTAAAAATAATATCCGGGAGTGAAACTGAACATGGGCGAATTGGTGAATATTATTCAAGAGAGAAGATCAGCTTCTAAATTCATTCCTGAGGTTACAATAGATCAAAAAGAACTGGAAGAGATATTTCAGCTGGTGAAGTTTGCTCCATCGGCTTTTAATTTACAGCATGCGCATTATATCGTGGTACAGGATGCGGATACGAAACAAAGATTGCATGATGAGGCAAGTAAGCAATATAAAATATTGACGTCTTCGGCCACCATTGTGGTGCTGGGAGATACAGAGGCTTATACAAAAGTAGCTGAATACAATGAAGGTTTTCTGAATCTGGGCGTCTTGAGCAAACAGGAATATGACAGCACAGTGGAATCAGTGACCCAGTTTTACCGCGAGCGGGGACCTGTCTTCCAAAGGGAAGAAGCGATACGCAATGCCAGCCTGTCAGCCATGCAGTTCATGCTGATTGCCAAGGACAAAGGCTGGGATACCTGCCCGATGATCGGATTTGATCCGGAGAAGGTGCAGGAGGTATTGAATATTCCTGAACAATTCGTGCCAGTGATGCTGATTACCTTGGGCAAAGAGGATGAATCGGGACAGCGTCCACGCGGATACCGCAAGCCGGTTGGACAATTTGTGAGCTACAACGGATTCTAAAAATATGTGAATCATAAAATATAAAAGGAGTGATTGAGATGACATTAAAGACTGCTGGAATTCACCATATTACGTCCTTTGCAGGGAGACCCACAGGGCAATGTTGATTTTTACGCAGGTGTGCTTGGTTTGCGATTGATTAAAAAGACGATCAACTTTGATGCTCCTGAGGTATATCATTTGTATTTTGGTAATGAACAAGGCAGCCCAGGAACGATTATTACCTTTTTTCCGGCTCCGCCTGGCTTTACCGTGGATGAGGAATTGAATGAATTGGGACACAAGCTGATGCTGCCTGAGTGGTATGAGCCTCAGCGCTCCGTAATTGAATCCAATCTGGTTCCTGTTGAACCCAGAGTGATAAAACAGGATTAATTTGCCTGATCAGGACAATCACAAGATAAGCAAAACAGGCTCAATTGCGGGTAAGCTCTACCGTTAATTGGGCCTGTTTGATGTTTTGGCTAAATCATAAGCAGCTCGCGAATCTCCAGTTCGGTCAGTGCCGAAAGACTTTCTTGTCCCGGCTGGATGACCTGATCAATCAGGTTTTTCTTTTTCTGCTGTAGCTCATACATTTTATCCTCCACCGTGCCTTGGGCAACGAGACGAATAACCTGTACGACATTTTTCTGACCCATTCGGTGTGCGCGGTTGGCTGCTTGCTCCTCCACGGCGGGATTCCACCACAGGTCATACAAAATAACCGTGTCTGCTCCGGTGAGGTTCAGGCCAGTTCCTCCTGCCTTTAGGGAAATCAGAAACAGGTCGCGTTCCCCTTCATTAAACCTACTGCACAGCTCTACACGCTCCGAAGCCGGTGTCTGCCCATCCAGATAGAAGTAAGGGACCCCTTCCCGAGCAAGCTCGCGCCTGATCATTTGAAGCATCGTTGTGAACTGTGAAAAAATGAGCATTCGCTTCCCGGCGCTGAGACATTCCGTAATGATCTCCAGCAGCTGCTCAAATTTGGCCGAGCTTCCGGTATACCCTTCGATGAACAGGGCTGGATGACAGCAGAGCTGACGAAGTCGGGTCAGACCTGCAAGGATTTTGATCCGGTTTTTCTGAAAGCCTTCCTCGTTGAGATGCTTCAACGTTTCATGCTGTAGCTTGGCCAGATAAGCCGCGTACAGCTTTTTCTGATCCGGCAGGAGCCGTGATACCTGAACGGATTCAATTTTTTCAGGCAGCTCCTTTAGAACATCACTCTTGAGACGACGCAGCAGAAACGGGCGAATCCGCTTGGCAATTACAGTGCGAGTCAGGTTGTGAAACGCTCGTTTTCCGCCGGGAAATAGCTCGGGAAATACAATATCGAAGATGGACCACAGCTCTTCCAACGTATTTTCTACTGGCGTTCCTGTCAGGGCAAAACGATGGCGGGCTTTTACATCCTTAACAGCCTGCGCTGTCTGGGTCGCATGGTTCTTGAAGGCCTGCGCCTCGTCCAGAATGAGCGTGTGAAACGATAGCTTGCTGTACATATCCGTATCCCGGCGCAGCAGCGGATAGGAGGTGATGATGACGTCATAGCTGGCAGCATCCCGTATCATTCGGCCACGCTCCTCCGGGGTGCCATCTGCGATCGTGACGCGGATATGCGGAGCAAACTTCTCCAGCTCATTCCGCCAATTATACACTAGGGATGCAGGGGATACGATCATGGCTGGCAGCTGCTGGCTGCGGATTTCCGGCAGCACAGACACAAGAAAGGTGATGCTTTGCAGCGTTTTGCCCAGCCCCATATCATCTGCCAATATGCCTCCAAAACGATAATGCGCCAATGTCTTGAGCCATTGAAAGCCGTAAACCTGGTAATCTCTCAAAATGGGGGCGAGCGTCTCTGGTACGGGAAAGTCGAGATGGTCAGGATTCCGTATATTCTCCAGCAGCTGGCGAAAGGTTTTGCCCAGCGTCAGATTTTTCCCTTGATCGTGAGGATCAATCAAATACAGCCCTTGCGTAATAGGAATACGTATTTGTGCGGCATCCAGATCGCTTTTGCGAATCCCTGTTTCATTCATGAACCGGATCAGCTCCTTGTATTCCTCTGTTTCCAGCGGCAGCAAGGCACCATTCGGCAAGCGATGATACTTCTGTTTTTCTTCTAACGATTTTAGCAGCTTGCGAATTTCAGCTTCCGGTATGCCCTCCATATCAAATGTAAATTCAAGCAAATCCGTGTGTTCATCCCACTCCACCCGTGTCCTCGGGACGGGCAGCGTGTTGTTGATTTTCGCCTTGACCGCACCTGTGGCATAGACTGCAAGCAGCTTCTCCAGTTGTGGCACGGTATGGTACAGAAAATCAAATTCCGCATTTTCATCCTTCATAAAGTATCCGCTGTCTGTCTTGGCAAAGGAGCTATGGTCCATCAGTTCCAAAATACGCTGCTCCTGTTCCCCGTCCCGGATCAGAATACGATCGTTACCAGGCACTTGCTCATCTGTTTCCAGCGGGTTGATCACGATATCCCCATATTGGAACTCCAGCGCTGCCAGCAGCTTGTCTCTAACCCGATCAAGGTACAGCTTCGCCTTTAATGGCTGCTGTGTGACCCGTTCAGAGACAGACCGGGACATGTGGACCCGTCCGAGCTTCATTAATCCGGGCACGACCTTATCCATAAAAGACTCCATCTGTGTCGGTGCAATCTGGATCTTTCGTCTGTGATGGATCTCTACCATCCGTTTTAGCTCGGACAAATACCGCAGCGGATCAGGCTTCTGTGGTACAAGCTTACCCTCGGCAATGACCACACCATAGTCCTCCATGATAGTCAAATCATCGAGTCCCTGAATACTGAGCTGATAGCCCTCGGTGTCGCCCTCGGCTTCATCGAATTCGAATTGCAGCGGCAGCATAGGGTCCGACTGGGGGATACCCTCGGTCATGTTTCCATGAATTTCAAAATGGACGCCCTGTGCCGCTGTCAGCAAGGGGAACAGCTTCTCCCAGGCCGCAGGAGGGATAAGCAGCATTCGTTCGCCACTCATATGGCTGCTGGGGGACACATACGTACCTGAAGTTTCCCGAATCATGCGCTCATTGCGGCAAATCTGAACCAGCTGCTGGAGAATGGCGTCATGTTCCAGTTGGAAGCGGTGCAGCTGAGGCTCGTAGGAGAAGTTTTTCGTGAACATGTAGCTACTTCCGCGGTCGATACTATCGAGAAACGAACGGATTTTTTGAACGATATATAATCGTTTGGGTCCGGCTTTCATCTCCACGCCAAACATATATTTCTGGTAACCGTAGGCAAAAGGCCGGATCATGAACTGAAAGTCCACGATTGCGCGAGTATCCAGCATGGTAGGTGTGCTGCGAAGCGGCTTCTTGCTGCTGAACAGCTTTAACATACTGTCGGTCAGCTGGAGATCGCCTGGTGTGATGCCCGAGGAGCGCACGGTTTTAACCGCGTGATCATAATCTATTCCTCCCGCTGTATCCGGGGAAGTGCCGGGATGAAGTCTGGAAGCAAAGGAGCGTACGGACAGACTTTTTCCACGCAGCATATCATGCGCGTTAATGAGCACAGCAGCTATGTGCTTACAATACCGTCCGGTAGTCTGGAATGTACTACAGGTGCATTCTGCCCGGATATTGCCATTGGGACGGATCATTGCGGCAACGGCATAAAATCCGCTTCCTTTGACTGTAGCTTCGTATACACCTTCGTCATGGTCTATTTGTGTAAAGGCCACTTTTTTGGCCCGGTAATAGGCATCCCCGTCGTCATAAGCGGCTTGACTGCATAGCTGTCTGATGATCCGCCGGGTAAGTTCAAAGCTCATGGTTCGTAATCCTTTCCTGGCTATTCCGTTTTCTTACATGATAACAGAACAGACAGTAGGAAGGACACTTGGGGAGTATATTTGAAATATATGGATGATATCTTATGGGAAATGAAACTAACGAGCTAAGCACGGGAAATTTCCACACCACTTTGATACCGTAGACTTACCCCTACCCTATGCCTTATGGCGTATTGATTGTCTTTGGAAAGAAAAGGTACAATTTATAAAAGGGATTTTGTGGATATAAGAATTGGATGTTACGCATATGAAAGGGATGATTAGGATCAGTCACCGATATCTAAAAGGAATGATGGTGTTGATAGCCCTTATTTTAATATTGGGAGGATGCCAAAAGGTGAATAAAGATGAAGATGCTGAACTGATCAGTAAAGCCAAGGCTACGGCTGTTCAACACTTAAAGGAGAAATACAAGCTTGACGTAGAAATCACATACGCAAAAAAATTTCCTACTTATGTAACAAGCAAGGTCGATATAAGTGGTAATGTCATAGGCCATGCAGAAGAGGATTTTACGATTTCTGTAAACTATGAGAATCAAGAAACTTCGGATTTTGCTATAAGTCCCGAATTAAAGAAAGTGCTTATTGAAAATGGGACTTATCCAGACTTTCAAAATAAAAAGAAAAATCACTAGATCAGAGGAGTGAAAATAGTATGAACTCACTTCAAGTAAGTGATGAAACTTATAAAATAATGTCTGGAATGGCCTATAAAAAAATAAAAAAAGGTGCTGAACCATCTGAAGAACTCCCCGGCTGGAAAGTGTTGGACACGCTCGACCGCGAGGATTCGGGACTTGCCGCTGTCACATTTTACAACGAAGAAACGAAACAGGCCGTTATTGCTTATCGGGGTACGGAGACAGATGATCCACAGGATTTGTATAATGATGCGACCCTTGCTCTTCCTGAAATTAACCGCAAAATTCACGGTAGCTTGAATATTCATTCAGATGAATACAATGAGAAAATGAAAAAAATGGACGATGCTTTAGGATTCACGGCGTTCAACAACTGGATGGGGGAGAAAGAAAAAAGTGTAGATAAGGCTTTGTTCGGTAGCTCAAATCAATTCTATCAGGCAGAGGACTATGCGAAGGATATACAGAAGAAGTACAAAGACTATAATTTCTCGTTAACAGGGCATTCGCTGGGGGGAGGGAATGCACAATATGTATCGGCTTATACTGGCTTGACTGCCGTAACGTTTAGCGCTCCTTCTGTTATTTCCAGTCTAACAACTGAATATCGGCATAAAGCTGAAAATGGCGAATTTGACCATCAAATTACGAACTTTTTGCATCCGGGAGATGTCATTGCCAGTGGTGCCTTTGGGGGATACGATCTTCACGTTGGATCCACTTACTATGTGGATTCTAATTATGAAACAGCGAATAACGGAGTGGGTGTTAAAGAGAAAATTGAAAACACTTTAAGCGGACCTGCCTATCACAAACTCGAACATTATCATTTTGAGAACGGCTATGTATCCAACCCGTTGTACGATCCTGTAACAGGCGAACGAATTGCTGAATCACCGCGTATTCCATCTGGCTTCAACCTAATGGATACGGTGGACGGCTGGATACATCAATTAGGACAGACCTTAACTCAATTCCAAAAGGCAGCGCTGGTAACAGCGGCTACATCTGCTTCTTCGGGTACGATTCAAGTCATGCCGGAGCATCTGCTCGCTGTAGCTGAAAAATGGAAGGCGAACGCGCAACAATGCGATGCAGATTTCCAACGTGTCAGAGCCAGGCTTTCGCGCTATTTGCACAGTAGTCAGAGTCGTCGGTTGCAGCCGATTGTAACACAGCTTGACTCCTCTATGACGGAATTCAGTCAGTGGCATTTACGGACGACTAATGAATTTCTTTATTATCTCGAAAACAAAATAGAGCAGTTTATCCAGGCGGATATCAGCTCATAACAATGTACTAACGATATGAAGAATTGGATCAAGACATATGATACATAGGAGGTGGCGAGTGATTTGAACGGACAAATACGGGTCGAACTGGAAGAGTTATTGCTTGCCGAAAAGGAACTGACGTGGCTGCTCACTCAACTTCGCACAGATGAACAAGCGGCACGTGTATTATATGGTCGTCTGCATGAATGGACAGGGCATTCGGCTAATGTTATCAGAGACCAAATTGAAGCTTTTTTTGTTGGGTTAACGAACAGAATTCATAATTTGGAACAACAAAAGGCAGAGTTAATTCAGTACGTTGAATTGATGAAACGTACAGACGCTGTACAATAATAAAGGTAGGGAAGTTTTTACAAGCTGTACATAGCAGGATACAATGGAGATATTAGAGAAAGGAGACGTATATTTTGCCAAAAGAAGACCAAAAAACGGATTCCAAGCCCGGCTCATCCAAATGGTATCTCGGCAGTGCAGCAGCGTTGCTTCTATTGAAGGGCAAGTCGTTGCTTGCGCTTTTAAAATTCAGTAAATTTGGCGGTGCGCTGATCTCTATGGCAGCGACGATTGGCGCATATGCGATCATATACCCATGGGGATTCGCGGTTGGGTTCGTACTGCTATTGTTTGTGCATGAGCTGGGGCATGTATGGGCTGCCAAGCGTAAGGGACTCCCCGTGTCGACACCGTTATTTATTCCTTTTCTAGGTGCGCTGATCACGATGAAACGCCATCCTTTGGATGCCCAGACAGAGGCATATGTGGCCATGGGCGGCCCGTTGCTGGGCACGGTTGGGGCTATGGCGGTATACGCAGGAGCCTATGCGACCGACAGTCCGCTGCTATATGCGCTGGCATATGTAGGTTTTTTCCTCAATTTGATTAATCTATTGCCGATTCATCCGCTTGACGGAGGACGGATTTCCACAGCCGTGACACGCTGGTTATGGCTGGTGGGTCTGCTGGGTGGAATCGTCGTCATTGTGTATTTGAAATCCATTTTATTTTTCTTTATTTGGGCACTCTTCGCCTATGACTTATACAAAAAATATGTCAAACGCAATAAAGGAGAGGCCAAGGTTCTATCATTTACGCAAAAGCCGTTGATTGATGTACAGCATCTGTACGAGCAAGGATATCCGCTGCCGGGACCGGAGCATACGCGTAGATTATCCTTTAATACCTATTCGGATCTGGAAGGACAGCAATATGTGACGGTATATATGGAAAGTCTGGACGTGGAGCAGACGTTCATGCTGCCACAGCAGTGTCTTGTCCAACATGCATGGCTGAACGGTGTGGAGCATATACCGACCCCAGATGCATATCAGCTCAGATTGCTGTGTGGGATTGACTATATTCCCTATGAAAATGATAAATATTACGAAGTACCCGCGTCATTACGCTGGAAATTCGGCATCGGGTACTTGGGCTTGGCCTTATTCCTGATGGGGATGATGTATGTAGTACACCAGCATATAGGGGATGTTAGGCTGAGATAATATGGTTATAAAAAGGCACGGTATCTGATATTTGGAGACCGCGCCTTTTTTTGTTTTTGGAAAAGAGATGTATTTTTTATTTTTTAAAATCAGAAGTTTCTATTGGCACCTTTCCTTTTATCAGGAACCATTTGTGATTCTTGTAATTTTGAATCATTCCAATATCAAAAATGATTGAATTTACATTGTTTTTCAAAAGGATGTCTCGAGAGCAACTTCGACAGCATCAAATTTACGAATGAATTTGATATCTACAGTCAATTCATTTTCATGGATCTGAATTATTTTCACATTATCTGATACCACTTTATTATTTAATAATAGAGAAGCTTTTTTGGCTCAAAACCATAATCAGTGCTTGACAAAATAATCTGGAGCTAAAAATGGAAAAACATCTGCAATTCCTGTAAAGTTGTAAGTCCTACCAAACAACAAAGGGATTGACAGATGCCTATTCAGTATATCAACGAACTGCTTCATTTGCCAGAGTTAAAAATTCACCAAATCCTACACATCGCTACCGATGAGCTTCACATCGAGGCTTTTCCCGTCAGCGACAAGCAAGGTTGTCCATGCTGCGGGTCGGACCAACAGGTTATCCGCCAAGGAAGCAATGGGATGCGAATCGTCCGGCACCTTCCCGTGTTCGATAAAAAACGTATCTGCACGTGCCAGCCCTTCGGATGTTTTGTAAGCACTGCGAAACGGGATTTGTCTGGATGTATGAATTTGTCGCTCCCAAACAATGCTACAGCAAGCTCTTTCGATCCCATACCGTCGAACAATCGCTGGGTTCTACCGCAGCGCATAGCGCTCGCATGCAGCATACGCCGGTAAGCACCGTACAGCGCATGCATAATGAGGCCGTCCCGCTGGAGAGCGATCGGATCTATCAACAAGTATGGGAGGAAGCAAATGCATCATCCGATTTAGTTTTAGGTGTCGATGATTTTGCCATCAAGAAAGGCCACACGTACAATACCGGCATTCACAATCTCAAAGGCGAAACGATGCTCGATTTACTGCCAGGTCGGAAATTGGAAGCATTGCGGGCCTATACCAAGGAGCATCCGGAGTTCCTACTGCTGAATCCAAAAGCTGTGGTTATGGATTTGTCCCAGATTTACCATACCTGGATCAGCGAGTGTTTCCCGTATGCCCTTCGCATCGCGGATCGTTTTCACGTTCATGGTTATGTGATCGAAAGCGTGCAAGAAGTTCGAAAAACGGTTCAGCAGACCTTATCGCCGCGAGCGAGAACGTATTTGAAGGCGAATCACCGCTTGCTGAATCCACCGGCGGAATCGCTGAGTGAAGAGAGCCGAAAACGACTGGAAACGCTTCTGAACTATTCTCCCCTTCTCCATAGCGTGTGGGAATGGAAAGAAACATTCAACACTTGGTATGACTGCTCTCCCAGTTTCGCCGTGGCCCGGCTTGGATTTGAGCGGTGGTGTGAGCAAGGCAATTGAATAGACCATGCGGCGGTTCGCCGCACACTGAAGACGATGCAGAATCGGAAAGAGGAGATCGTGGCCTACCACCAATGCCTGGACCAACGCGACGGTGGAGGGCCGACATAATCGCATTAAGGCGTTTCAACGCCGTCATTACTTTACACGCAATCCTGATCGCTATAAAGCAGGTATTCTCATCGAATGTAACCGCCACCGACTAATTGGCTAACAGTCAAGTACTGATTTTGAGATTGAGCCGAAAATAATTAGCTTAAATCAAATAACAAATCATCAAAACGATTGCTCATCTCATAATGTCCGATTAAACTTTTCAACAATATGATCGATGATTGGATGTATGTTAGAGTCATCTACGATGGACATCTTTTCTGCTTTGAATAATTGAACCTTTTTGAATTGGTAATAATCGTGCAAAACTTGTTGAATGGAAATTTGATTATAAAGTAAATATTTTATATTTATGATCTCACGAAGCAATACATCATCTTGAAGTAAAATGAATTTTTCATTAATTTGGTTGAAAATCCCTTTGTCTTTCCCAAATTGATAAAACTTCAGAGTTTGCTGTTCGCGCTTATTCAGAGTTCCTTTCAACAAATCATATAAATCCGTATAAGCTGATTGAAGGTCTTTTAAAAACACATCCGAAATCTTTCCAACAAGTGATACGGATTGTTCAAACAATTGTTGAAACCAGATTCCGAAAGATTTCTCGTCGTTTTCTAATTGGGGATCTTCAAGCTCGTTAATATAATCAACAAAAACCCGAACAACGCCTTCGATCACTTCTTCTTTGGAAGAAAAATGCTTGTACATCGTTGCTCTGCTAACATCCATATGCTTTGCAATATCATCCATCCTTAAATTATGAAAACCATCTTTCATGACAGAGGAGATTAGCTTTTTAAGTAATTTTATCTTCGATTTATCTTGCTGACTCACTAATGGTTTAGTCATGGTTCTTCCTCCTTTGAAACTCTCCTTATATTATACATGACAGAAGCCATACAATAAACGTTGAATATAAAAAAGATGTTATATGTTCATCTTGTTTAAATTCTCAATGGTACTTGTAATCATCAATATAGATTGCTGACCGATGATTTACTCAAACTCACCGTTGCGGATAATTTTCAAGTTAACATCCACATGGATGCTTGCCTGACTGTATTATTTTCTCCAATCTTCATCCGTAAGAGATTTTCCTCGTACAAATGCCCTAAATTTGCTTTCAACATAGTGAAGGGTGATGTCAGTCTTTGTATAAAGCCCTAATTGAACGGGAATGTTTAGCTTAACAAAAATGTTACTTTATTTTGTTATACTCAATTATTGAGGCATGAGGACCTTCCTGTCTTTTCCACGCAATATGATTCTCCACGCTGTCTTAAATGGCAAGGTTTTAGGGCTATCCTTTGTTGGGATTGTAGAAGTTAGTCTCGATGATTTGCAGTAACCAACAGAAAAAATACCTCGAAAAGAGGAGGCATTGCATGCTTACCCTTCCAAAACGAGATTCGGTCAACCGTAAATGATTATTTCCTCAATTTGAAATGCCTTCTTCGCCCTTGGTAAGCAAACTAACGGCCTTGGTGATTGCTTCCTTTGTCTCGTTTGGCGTTTTCAATGCACTAGGGTCGTACGACGGACCAAAAGGATTTGTCGGGGTCCAACGGTAGCTAAGGCCATGACAGCAGTCAAAAGAATACCAGGGGTGAATGTAGTTCCCACCAGCCCGGCGTTTTGTGCATTCATTAGCTCTTTTATTTCCTTTTGTTGGACTGAAGCACGCTCGGTTAGATTATCGACCTTCTGTTCCAATCCGTACCATGCCATTAATCTAAATAAATCGGGATGCCATAGCAAAATCGAAAACTCTTGCCGCATAACCCGGAAGATCATTAGGTGTGGAGTTACTGCCGCTACTACTGCCAAACATTTGACGGATTTAAAGCTTGTGGGCAAATGCGCAGCTAAAAAATCCACATTAACTGGTTGTTCATTTAATACCGAATCACCGAATCTAAGATATGATATACAAAATATTTATTATAGACAATTTATATATATTTAGTATAAAATGAATTATGCCGACGATGCACTATAGTAGTCAGTGGAGGGATAGTGAATGAACAATGAATTTCCAATCTAGTTTTTGACTGAATTTAATTTCATTTTATTAAGGTGTTTTTTGACTAAAAATTTGACTATTGCTAAATACGAAGTCAAAAATCGTCAAATTTCTATCGATACAAAAGAGTCCTTGTTCTTGTAATGGATGGCGTTGCTTAGGGTAAACTAATCAGTATTATAAAGATAAAAAGGAGAGATTAACATGGATCTTAATTTAAAAGGTAAACGTGCACTTGTTACTGGATCAAGTAGCGGATTAGGGATGGCAATGGCGAAGATGTTGGCTTCAGAAGGCGCAGATGTAATTGTACACGGCCGTGACGAGGCACGCACCTATTCAGTTGTAGAATCCATTCGTCTCAATGGCGGATCTGCTGTTGCCGCACTGGGAGATCTGACAACAGACACTGGTGCAGATGCAGTTGCGTCTGTTGCCTTAGCTGGTGGATCTGTACACATTCTAGTTAATAATGCAGGGTTTTATCGACATCTTAATTGGATGGATGCTTCGGCAGATGAATGGAATGAAACCTACAATATAAATGTGGTTTCGGGTGTTCGCATGATTCAAAGATTGGTTCCTCAAATGCGTGAACAAAACTGGGGACGAGTAATTACGATTGGCGGCGGTCTTGCGTCTCAACCGATGAACACCCATCCGCAGTATAATGCAACTCTTGCGGCACGTCATAATCTTGCAGTGTCCTTAGCACGCGAGCTTAAGGGTACTCGTATTACCTCGAATGTTGTGTCACCTGGTGCCATTCTCGTTGACGCAGTAAAAGAATTGGTTGAACAAATAGGCCCTTCTCGCGGGTGGGGCGAAATTTGGGAAGAGATTCAACCGAGGGCTGTCGAGTCCCTGATTCCGAATGACCGTGGAAGATTTGGTTATCCGGATGAAGTTGCTGCTGCTGTAGCATATCTTTGTAGCGATTATGCAGAATATATTAGCGGCGCCACGATCCGTGTAGACGGCGGTTTAATCCGGGGAGCATTCTAAGACTTTCATTTGGATAATAGGGATCAGATTGTCTCCAGATTTTTCTCTATGCTTTGAATTTGAACTTCATTAATTCTTCCATGCTTGTACGCAATAAGTCGCTCAGCAATAATGTGATAACTCCAGCTATCGGAGTATCGATCCTCATTATGAATTGCAAAACCTATCGGCAAGCTGTCATTTCTCATGCCTATACTTACAGCCATGGGAGCGATGCCAAGGTAATCAGCTGCAACTTTACAGGTAATTTTGGGTAAGCTTCTTATTTCTTCATCCGTGTATTTTCCCACACAACTCACCTCTAGTCATTGTGATATATTCAGACATCATTTTTAGTATTATTTCGACAAATGTAAATGTTTTCCTGTCCTTATGCTATCTTGCATCAGTCAAATTAGCGTCCATATTCGGGTCTAAAAATACTAAACCCTTCAGACTTATTTATTCTGAAGGGCAGCATTATAAGTTATGTTGTTGTGTGTTGTTAAGGGACTCTCTATCTTTGAATGAGACAAGAACCTTGGCTAATTATTAGGGAACAGACTAATAGAACTGCCCCTATCATTTTCCCTCGAGTCCCTTAGTCGGAATTTACCAGAAACAGCGGGATTGACGAATGCTTGTTCAAATCGATTTTACGGAAGCTCGATTTTTCACGATTTGCAATTCGAAAAGGACATCGTATCTTTTAGCGGCGCCCAGAAGAAGAAGGCGCTCATCGCGAAAAGCCTCTCCGAGCGGGTTCATTTACATGTTTGGGACGAACCGCTTAATTTTGTCGACGTCATTTCCAGGATGCAAATCGAAGAGCTGCTTCTGGAGCACGCTCCGACCATCATTTTCGTGGAGCATGACAGCGAGTTTTGCAAGCATATCGCGGACAAAGATTGCAGAACCTACAGACTAACCTTTTCTGGAGGATGAATGTGATGATAGAGGTTGTAGATGATTTTGTGAACCGGTTCATTTCAAATGATGCGGTTCACAAAAACAAAATGCCGGAGGATTACCATTTTATCGACAAATGCACGTAGCGATCCGTTCTGCAAACGCATCGTGCTTTTCTCTTCGCAATTGGTTAATGACGTATTTAAGGCGCCGGCTGACGGTTGCTTTTGTACGTTTTCTCCGGCGGTAAGGAGAAGACATGAAGCCAGTCTCGAAATATGAAATGATTCGCCAAGTATTGTCCGAGTTAAAGCAACCCTCGTATAGGTATTCGCAAATTACAGAAGCGATATTCAAGCTAAAAGTCGGTGAATTCGATCGGATGGTCATACTGCCCAAATCTCTGCGTGAAGAATTGATTCAGACGCTTGGTCCGCGGGTCTGTAGCATCTTTCCAGCAAAAGAACTCACATCGAGTCAGGTCAGCAAGGTACTGTTTGCCGTAGCTGGCGACGAACGTATAGAAGCCTTACGACTTAATTATGAACGTGGGTGGAAATCGTATTGTATTTCCACACAGTGCGGCTGTGGGTTTGGGTGCAAATTTTGTGCCACCGGTACGATAGGCCTGAAGCGAAATTTGACGGCCGACGAAATTACCGACCAATTGCTGTACTTTCACCTGAATGGTCACAGCTTAGACAGTGTCTCATTATAGGTATGGGAGAGGCGCTCGCCACCCCGCATATCTTTGATGCTTTGAATATTTTGACCGATCCGAGTCTCTTTGGATTAGGACATCGACGAATTACGATTTCCACCATCGGTCTATTACCGGGGATCGACAAGCTGACACGGGAGTATCCGCAGGTTAATCTAACCTTTTCGCTGCATTCGCCCTACGACGATCAGCGAAGCGAGCTGATGCCGATCAACGACCGGTTCCCTGTCCGCGACGTGCTCAATGCATTGGATCGCCATATCCGGCATACAGGGAGAAAGGTGTATATTGCGTATATTCTTCTTAGAGGGGTCAACGACTCGACGGCGCATGCGGAAGCGGTTGCTGAGTTGTTACGAGGAAGAGGACCTGGGGAACATCTTTATCACGTAAACCTGATTCCCTACAATTCGACCGAAGTTACTCCAGAAAGTTACCGGACATCTGATTCTAACCAGATCGAAAGCTTTGTTCGGGTCTTGAAGTCAAAAGGTATCAAAGTCACCATCCGAACTCAATTCGGATCGGACATTAACGCGGCATGCGGTCAGCTTTACAGTACAGAATAACCCTTCGTTGAGAAGTTTTATCATTTGAGAGACTGCTTCCGCTGCCGTTCAAGCCGGGCGCAAAGTCGCGATGCCGGCGGATATATGCCTGAGCCTTGGAAGTGGAGGTAAATGTTTGCTGGGACAGATCGGCATTCGCGGGGCATATTAATGATGAAGGCCGGCTGATTTGGTGCGTCGAACGGTCAATGGCTTTCGGCGGATAACCGAAATGTTCGGGTTAAACTGCAAAATCTATCTTTCGTTAAACTTCACTCGAATCTTGCATTTGCTTGACAATTCTCGCTGCCTCATACTAATGTTAGAAACAAGAGGTGGAGTAGATGAGTAAGAAAGAGGACATTATGACTGCCACGCTTGACTTGATTCATGAAGAAGGGCTTCAATCGGTAACCTTCGCCAAATTATTTAAGCGAGCAAATGTTGGTTCAGGCACTATTTATAATTATTTTGCCAGCAAAGAAGATTTGGTGAATGCGGTTTATAAAAAAGCTCGGGTGCATTGGGGCGAATGCCTGCTGCAGGGTTACGAACCGAGTGCGAGCTTATATGAACGATTTAAGCGTATTCAGCTAAACAGGTTTCATTTTGGCATTAACTTTCCAAAAGAGTTCATGTTCATAGATACCTATTCCTTTTCGCCCTATATATCGATCGAGCTTCGCGATATGGCGGACACGCATAATTCATCCAAGGTAATCGAAATCTTGATCGAAGAAGGCCAGTCGCAAGGAATGATCAAAGAGATGGATTCGCATCTGTGCTCTCAGCTGATTCATGGTATCGTTGCCGCGATTCTAAAGGGGTATTATGTTCAGAAATATCCGCTGAACGACTATCAGATTCAGCAAATCATTGAAGCTTCTTGGAAAGCAATACTCGTTTGACGCCGACCGTTTTACGGTGGCAAAATAATGACTCGCGTGAAGGCCACACAGGAAAAAGTGTGCCCCTCGCACTGGTCATTTTTTTTCTGTGTCGATCGGGGGCTCGAAGCCGGGAACGTATGAAGCTGTGAAAACCTTCCCGGGAAACAGAACAATTCGCACCTGTTTAACTGACAGTCCTTTGGTAGACCACGGTTTCAATGGGCGGTTTGGCGAATAGGGAAAATCAAGGTGGTTCTATGTATGCCACATTTTCTCAATTAATGGAACATAAATTCCACTTTGGCGTTAGCTCCAAGTTGAACGCAGATTGATTTGCTAGAGTGGCACACTAATATTAAGACTTTTTACCTCAGAAAATTCGACGTAATAGTTGAGGAAAAGTCTATTTTGGAATGTTTCGCATGGAATATTCATTCCGAAAAACCTTGACCAAATAAAGATGAAGAGCTATATTGAATATGGAACAAACATTCCAAGAACAATTTTAGGAGGCTTTTTATGTCTAAAGTTTGGTTGATTACAGGTAGTTCCCGCGGCTTCGGCCGCAGTCTGGCAGAAGCGGTATTGGCAAAAGGGGACCGATTGATCGCAACGGCGCGCAAACCTGAGCAAATTGCCGATTATACCGAGCGTTACGGTGATCAGGTGCGAATTGTTCAGTTGGATGTTAATAACTACGAGCAAGCTGAAGCAGCCGTTAAAGCCGCATTCGATACATTTGGTCGACTAGATGTTCTTGTTAATAATGCCGGTTACGGTAATGTGTCGTCCATTGAAGAAACTCCGATAGAAGACTTCCGTGCCCAGGTTGAAACGAATCTGTTTGGCGTTGTGAACGTCACAAAAGCCGCTCTGCCGCTGCTCAGAGAGCAAGGTCATGGTCATATCGTTCAATTTTCCTCGATTGGCGGCCGTACAGGGGCACCGGGTCTTGCGCCTTATCAAGCGGCAAAATGGGCGGTTGAAGGCTTCTCCGAAGTACTGTCCAAAGAAGTTGGTCCGCTGGGCATAAAAGTTACGCTGATCGAACCGGGCGGCTTCCGTACGGACTGGGCCGGATCTTCCATGCAGCATATCGAGCCGCGCGACGAGTACAAGGATACGGTTGGCGGTTTGCTGAAGCATCTGCGCGATGTTACCGGCAAGGAAAACGGCGACCCGAATAGAGCTGCTCAAGCCATCATTACGATTGTGAACGAAGAAAACCCGCCGCTTCGCCTGCTGCTTGGCAGCGACGCCGTTATGATTGCCAACGCCGTGGATCAGGGCAAGCTGGCCGAAACGAAGTGTTGGGAGAAGCTCAGCCTTTCAACAGATTTTGAAATGAAAGCATTGGATCCAGGTGTCACACGTATGTACGACGAACTCGAGAATTAAGTTGCAGACAGTTCATCATCCTTGCATTCCCTAATCTCGCGCGTGAAACATAACGAGCTCAATAACAGGAGGAATTAATCTTATGCGAAAAATTAATCGAATTTATATAAACGGAGAATTTGTTCAACCCTCGGGGACTGACGAACAAGTCCTCATTAACCCTTCTAACAAAGAAGTCATTGGCAGTGTGATACTTGGGAATGAAGAAGATGCTAAGAAAGCTATTGCAGCTGCCAAAGAAGCGTTCAAGACATTCAAACAAACATCTGTTCAGGAGCGCCTTGAAATGCTTCAACGGTTACACGACGCCATCCTGGACAAAATGGACCCCATGGTTGAAGCGAATATCAACGAATATGGCGCCCCGAGAAGGATGGCTGTTGGCCGCGTGAAACTTGCAGCAAATAATTTCTTGGATACCAAACAAGCATTGGAAAAATTTGAATTTACACGTTACATTGCTACTGCCAAAATCGTCTCGGAACCCATTGGTGTCATCGGTATTATCACTCCTTGGAACGCAAGCTATTCCCAAATTACAGCGAAGTTATCTGCCGCAATCGCGGCGGGATGTACGGTTGTCATTAAACCAAGTGAGCTTAGCGCTATTCAAACTGATGAGATCGTCGAGGCCTTCCATCAAGCTGGTTTACCAAAAGGTGTTATAAACATCTTGAATGGTTACGGAAATACGGTCGGAGCCGAAATGACCCGTAATCCAGATATCGCAATGATTAACTTTACAGGTTCAACACGTGTCGGAAAAGAGATCCGTAGAGGAGCAGTTGATACGATGAAACGTATCACACTAGAACTTGGCGGCAAATCACCGATCGTTGTATTGGATGATGCTGATTTTGTAAAAGCTATTCCGATTGCCGTAAATCAAGCTCTAACTAACAATGGTCAGGCTTGTATTGCGGGTTCTCGTCTTCTTGTTCCGGAGCATCGCCTGGAAGAGGTGAAGAAGCTTGCTAAAGCGGCTATTGAAGCTGTGAGCGTAGGTATGCCTACAGAAGAAACCACAACGCTTGGTCCGATCATTACTGATAAACAATACCAGAACGTTCAGCGGTATATTCAAATCGGTATTGATGAAGGAGCAGAATTGGTAAGCGGAGGACTTGGTCAACCCGAAGGTCTCGAAAGCGGATATTTCGTAAAACCAACTTTGTTTGCGAATGTTACAGAAGACATGACGATTGCGAAAGAAGAAATCTTTGGCCCTGTACAAGCGATTCTCACTTACAAAACAGAAGAAGAAGCCATTGAGATGGCTAATAATACTTCATATGGCCTCGCGGCCTATATCCACTCCGGTAGTATAGAGAAAGCAAACGAACTTGCTTCCAAACTCGAGGCGGGAACCATTCTCATTAACGGGGCTGTTCACGAAATGAAAGCACCGTTTGGTGGATTTAAGCAATCGGGTATTGGCCGGGAGTATGGTGAGTATGGTATAGAAGAATGTTTGGAAACAAAAACCATTACTGGGCATGGCCAAAACTAATCGTAACCACGGGCGATTTTTGAATCCATTACAAAACTTGATTAAAAGAAAGGTTGTTTAAGTATGCGTACATCTAAGAACATTACTTTGATGTTGATTATCGCGTGCCAGCTGATGATCGTACTAGATGCGTCTGTAATGGTAACGGCACTGCCTGAAATTGGTCGCTCTTTCCAATTAACCACGACAAATTTGACTTGGGTTCAAAATGCCTACATTTTAGCTTTTGGCGGTATCTTATTGCTTGGTGCTAGATTAGGCGATATCTTGGGCCGTAAGCAGGTATTTATGTATGGTATCGCGCTCTTTACGCTTTCTTCACTGCTTGTCGGTCTAGCCCAATCGTCAGAATTCTTGCTTATCACTCGCGCCATACAAGGCGTAGCAGCTGCGATGGCTACACCTTCTACGCTCGCGTTGTTGTCGGTGACTTTTACTGAAACCAAAGAAAGGTCAAAGGCAATCGCCTTGTATAGCGCGGTCAATGGGGCTGGGGGAAGTGTAGGGATCATCCTTGGCGGAATATTGACTGACCTCGTATCATGGCGCGTTGGAATGTTCATCAACGTACCGATTGGAATAGCGCTGCTCATTTTGTCTCCACGTTATTTACCCAAGACTGAAAAAGCTTCTGGAAGGTTGGATATATATGGAGCATTAACTTCTGTCATAGGGATGACATCATTAGTATTTGGTTTTATTCAAGCATCAGAAAAGGGATGGGGCGCAAATGGGACCATCACTCCCCTTATTATCGGCGTTATTTTAATGGCATTGTTTATTCTCATTGAGTCGCGTGTGAAACAACCAATTACACCGCTTCGCTTATTTGCCAATCGTGATCGGACTGCGGGTTATTTAGGAAGATTTTTATTTGTCGGTGGCGTGTTTTCTATGATGTACTTCATGTCACAGTTTTTACAGATCGTACTTGGGTTTACCTCTTTTGAAGCTGGTCTTGTATTTGTACCGATGACTGCGGTTCAGTTTGGGATGATGTATGTCGTTCCTAAACTAATAGGCAAATTCGGAAACGCTAAAGTATTAATCCTTGGTATTATCGCTGCAATCCTAGGAATGAGCTTGCTAAGCAGAGTCTCAGTGGATACACACTTTTTCTCAGGAATTATTATTCCGATGATCATCCTGGGAATCGGTGCCGGCATCGTATTTATTCCATTTACGACATTGGGACTTAAAGAAGTAGAATCTCGTGATGCAGGTGCTGCTTCAGGTCTAGTAAATGTGTCGCATCAAATCGGAGGATCTGTAGGTTTGGCAATTCTTGCAACGGTTTTTGGTGCTGTAAGTCAATCGTCGAATCCTTCAAAATCTGAATTTGCTAATGCGGTTACCGCATCCATTACAGGGTCAGCGTTATTTTTAACCTCATCTTTGATTGTTGTCGTTATACTATTGCTGCTTCGTGAAAAAAAATCTACAACTCAATCGGTCTTACAAACTGCCCGCGCAAAATGACACACTTAGTTTAGTTAGTTACAAAGATCTTAGAGCACTTAAACATAAGCTCATGATTCAAAGGGAACTGATTCCCACGATTAACTCATGTACATTCATTTCAAAAATATTTTTAATTGATAAATCACGCTTCGCCTGCTGCTTGGCAGCGATGCCGTTATGATTGCCAACGCCGTGGATCAGGGCAAGCTGGCTGAAACGAAGCGTTGGGAGAGGCTCAGCTTTTGAAATGAAAGCATTGGATCCAGATATCGCACGTGTGTACGGCGAACTCGAGAATTAAGTTATAGACACGAAAGAAGGTACGTTCTTGTAGCTCAGCGCCCGAAGTCCACGCCTGGACTTTCAGGAGGTACGATGCCGTGGTGGTGCTGCCGGAGGTATCAGCCATTCAGTTAGCTATTGATGAGTTTGGATCGTTGGATATCGTTGTTAATAACGCGGGCTATGCCAATAGTGCTCCAATCGAAGAAATAACTGATGAAGATTTTCGTGCACAAATTGAGGCTCAATCTCAAAATCAGTACTTGACTGTTAGCCAATTAGTCGGTGGCGGTTACATTCGATGAGAATACCTGCTTTATAGCGATCAGGATTGCGTGTAAAGTAATGACGGCGTTGAAACGCCTTAATGCGATTATGTCGGCCCTCCACCGTCGCGTTGGTCCAGGCATTGGTGGTAGGCCACGATCTCCTCTTTCCAATTCTGCATCGTCTTCAGTGTGCGGCGAACCGCCGCATGGTCTATTCAACTGCCTTGCTCACACCACCGCTCAAATCCAAGCCGGGCCACGGCGAAACTGGGAGAGCAGTCATACCAAGTGTTGAATGTTTCTTTCCATTCCCACACGCTATGGAGAAGGGGAGAATAGTTCAGAAGCGTTTCCAGTCGTTTTCGGCTCTCTTCACTCAGCGATTCCGCCGGTGGATTCAGCAAGCGGTGATTCGCCTTCAAATACGTTCTCGCTCGCGGCGATAAGGTCTGCTGAACCGTTTTTCGAACTTCTTGCACGCTTTCGATCACATAACCATGAACGTGAAAACGATCCGCGATGCGAAGGGCATACGGGAAACACTCGCTGATCCAGGTATGGTAAATCTGGGACAAATCCATAACCACAGCTTTTGGATTCAGCAGTAGGAACTCCGGATGCTCCTTGGTATAGGCCCGCAATGCTTCCAATTTCCGACCTGGCAGTAAATCGAGCATCGTTTCGCCTTTGAGATTGTGAATGCCGGTATTGTACGTGTGGCCTTTCTTGATGGCAAAATCATCGACACCTAAAACTAAATCGGATGATGCATTTGCTTCCTCCCATACTTGTTGATAGATCCGATCGCTCTCCAGCGGGACGGCCTCATTATGCATGCGCTGTACGGTGCTTACCGGCGTATGCTGCATGCGAGCGCTTTGCGCTGCGGTAGAACCCAGCGATTGTTCGACGGTATGGGATCGAAAGAGCTTGCTGTAGCATTGTTTGGGAGCGACAAATTCATACATCCAGACAAATCCCGTTTCGCAGTGCTTACAAAACATCCGAAGGGCTGGCACGTGGCAGGACGAATCCGTGAGCATATCCAGACAGAATACAGTATGAATTTGCAAAAAAAGACGGCTGAATTGAAAGCGCTCCAGGCGCAGATTCATCCTCATTTTCTGCAAAATACGCTGCAAATGATCGGAAGCATGGTATTTTCCCAAAAGCCGGAGGACACCTATGAGGTAATCCGGTCGCTGAGTGAGATGTTTCGCTACGTGGTACGGGAGCCTCAGGATATGGCCTCTTTACGTGCGGAGCTCGACCATGCGGGACACTATATGCGCATCCAGCAGCGGCGTTTCCCGCAGAGATTGGTGTTTCAGGTGGAGGTGGATGAACGGGCGATGGATATTCGTCTACCCAAGCTGTCACTGCAGCCATTGCTGGAAAATGCGTTCCAGCACGGTCTGGAGCGTAAGGCGGGGGCATGGCGAATGGGCATCCGTGTGGAGATTAGGAAAGAGGACGTGTGTATCACGGTTTGTGATAATGGTAACGGTATGGATGCCGACAAGCTGGAAAAAGTACGGGCAAAGCTGGAAAATGCTTTGGAGGAATCGACTGGGCGCAGGGGAGTCATATCGGATTAAGCAATGTAGCTTCACGATTGCGAATGAATTTTGGAGTGAATTACGGGGTGACCATAGACAGTGAGCAGGGGGCAGGTACACGTGTCACCATCCGAATTCCATTCACCTCAGCAGAGGAGGGGGACATATGATCAGGGTATTAATTGTCGATGATGAGCCATGGAACCGCGATATTGTGAAGACATTTGGCGCGTGGGAAAAGCTCGGCATGTCGGTGGTGGGTGAGGCCGAGGACGGAGACGAGGCGTTCAGGCTCACCGGGGAATTAACCCCGCATATTGTGATTACTGACATGCGGATGCCGGGTGCGGATGGAGTAGAACTGCTGCAAGCGCTAAATAACCATTTTCCTGATGTAAAAATCATTGTCGTGAGCGGCTATGATGACTTTGCATATGCCAAACATGCCATCCGCTATAAGGCTGTCGATTATTTGCTAAAGCCTGTTAACCCCACCGAGCTGAATGCAGTGCTGTTCAAATGTAAAAACGAGCTGGAGACTCAGGCAGCAGAGCAGCAGCAAGAAAGGGCAGAGCTGGATTATGAGTTTTTTCACAAGCTGACCCGGTATAAGCAGCTGCTGCGTCTTTATTTCAATGAGCTGAATCAGGACGGCGTGAACCTGACATGCAGGCAGGTCATGCAGGAGCTGAAGCATCTCGGAGCGCCAAGTCCAACTATGCTGGGCAGGCTGGTGCAGGAGCTGCTTTCCCTGCTTAAAGAGCTGGCAGCAGACAACGGACTGGATGCCCCGACAGCGAAAGCCGGATTTCCACTGTCGCAGGATGCGCTATCCTCAGCAGAACATGCACTGGAGTTCGTATCGGCGTGCTATGTTCAGGAGCTGGATCAGCTTATACGACAGCGAAAATACAAAAACAAGCTGAATCTGGAGGAGGTAAGGCGCTATATGGATCGTCACTTTGCCGAACCGATTACACTGGAGCAGCTGGCGAAAAACTTTTTTGTGAGCAAAGAGTATATGAGCAAGGTATTCAAGCAGGAGTATGGTCAAAATGTAACGGACTATATCGTGCAGCGGAGAATGAAAAAGGCGCGGGAATGGCTGGCAGATAAACAAATTTCAATTAGAGCGGTGGCGGAGATGGCTGGATATGAGGATGTATCTTATTTTTATCGAGTGTTTAAAAAGCATTTTGGCATGGCGCCCGGCGAAATGAGAAAGGAGTATTGATGAGTTTAAAAAAATCCAACTCAACAGGCTAATGATGTCCAATGGCAGAAGTGACCTCCCACCCTATAATGAAAGCGTATACAAAACAAGCGGCACAAAGGATTTGGCCTCTATGAAGCTCATCTAGAGCATTAGAGGAGCCTATCCAGTCGGTAACGTTATTTTCAACTTAGGGGAGGTCATTTTGCATGAAATTATGGAAAGGTGTATTGAGCACGATGCTGGTCGGTACGTTGTTGGCCGGGTGTGGAGCTAATTCTTCAGGTAGTGACAGCAGTGGTTCCGGTGGAGACGGCAAAACCGTGAATCTCAAAATGTTTATCGCCCAGCCCCGCTTGAAGGAGCATTACGATAAATACATTAACGCGTTCGTAGCGAAGGAAAAGAAAGATAAAAATATCGACGTTACGGTGCAGCTGGAGATGCCGCCTGCCGACAATGCCGCACAAATTTTGAAAACGAGACTTGCATCCAACGATGCGCCGGATGTGTTCGCGCTGCATGCGGTGAATGAAATTCCTCCGTTTTATAAAGCCGGTTATTTGGAGGACTTGTCTGGTCAGCCATTTGTCAGCAAATTAATGGATAGTGTGAAGCCTTCGGTAACGACGAAAGACGGCAAGGTTGTGGCGGTTCCTTTGGAAACAATTTCATGGGGCTACTTGTACAATAAAAAGATATTTAAAGACCTGGGCTTGAAGCCACCGGGAACGTTGACTGAAATGAAGGCTGTAGTCGAGAAACTGAAAGCGAATAATGTAAAGCCGTTCCTGTTGACCTACAAGGAATCCTGGATTCCACAGCTATTCGTGCCATTGACAGCGGGGGCGATGATGAACACACAGAATAAGGATTTTATCGACCGCATGAATCAGGATAAAGGTTCTTTTGCTGAAATGAAGAGCATGTTCGACATTATCGACCTGGTCAACAGCAACGGCACAGACAAGGCGCTGGAAATTGGCGGGGATGACGGATCGGCGGCCTTCGCTTCGGGTAAAGCAGCCATGTGGATTCAAGGGCCGTGGTTTGCGGAAACGATTTTGAAATCTAATCCGAAGATGGACTTTGGGGTAGCTCCTTTGCCGATCAACGATGATCCTAATGCGGCATTGATCAATCTGTCCACTTCGACTTCGCTGGCTGTATCCTCCACAAGCAAAAACAAGGAGGTTGCGCTCGATTTTGTCAACTATGTGCTGGACGACAAGGATTCCAGTGCATTCTATGAAGCATTGAAATTTAACCCGATCTCCAAGGTGCATACGTTCAAAAGCTATCCTTGGGTCAATGACGCTACCGCATATGTGAAAGCAGGCAAATCATATCAAGATCCATCCATCCCGCAAGCGGTCAAGGACGAGGCAGGCAAATCGTTGCAATCCTACTACGCAGGCCAGCTCTCGCAGGATGATGTGATTAAGGCGCTGGATAAGGCATGGAAATCGTATAACAAAGTGAACAAGTAACGGGTAGCCTACAGAAATACATCAGGAGGGGGAGACTCCATGCCTTTTAAAATCTACAAAAAATATGTGATGCTGCTGGCATTTACCGCTCCGGCACTGATCTTTTATGCCATTTTTCTGCTTATTCCGACGATCAGCGGCATGTACTACAGCTTCACAGACTGGAACGGACTGAATCCGAATTACAGCTTTATCGGCTTGGGGAACTTTGTAGAGGCGCTGAAGGAAGACCCGGACTTTCTCAATTCCCTTTGGTTTACGCTCAAATATGTATTGGTCATGATTGTGCTGCAAAATGTATTGGCGCTGCTGCTGGCCGTGCTTATCGAGTCGCGTACGCGTTCCAAAGGATTTTTCCGAACGATATTTTTTATGCCCAATATGATTAGTACCATTATTAGTGCCTTTATGTGGACGTTCGTTTTTTCCTCCGTGCTGCCGCAGATTGCCGAAAAGACGGCGATCGTTTTTTTGGGTCAATCGTGGCTGGGCGATCCGAAGGTGTCCTTCTTTTCCATCATTATTGTCTCACTCTGGAATGGTGTCGGGTATATGATGATCATTTATCTGGCTGCACTTCAGTGTACCGCAAAGCTTGAAGGAGGCTGCCATTATTGACGGGGCCAACGCGTTTCAGACATTGCGAAGCGTGACGCTGCCGATGATTACCCATGCCATTACAATCTGTTTCTTCCTGACGCTGAACGGTGCCTTCAAGGTATATGAGGTCGTCTATGGACTGACCGGCGGGGGGCCGGGACGCAGTACGCAGGTGATTACGATGAACATTTATGAAGAGGCGTTCTCCAACAACTTCCGTTACGGCTATGCGAGCGCCAAATCCGTTATTTTATTCGCTATCGTCCTGATCTTCACGCTGATCCAGCTGCGTGTCATGAAGAAGAAGGAGGTGGAGGCATGAGGCTGAAAAAAGCCAATTCCTTGCTGATTACGTTGCTGCTGTGCGTTGGCGCAGTGGTGTCCTTCTTCCCCATCTATATGGCGGTGATTAATTCATTTAAAACACAGGGTGAAATGTTTGCATCCTTTACGGCGCTGCCGACGAAGCTTCACTTTGAAAATTACAGTCAGGCTTTTTACCAGACCCATTTGCTGAACAGCGCCCTAAATTCCACGATCATTTCTTTTATCGGAATAGGCGGTATCGTGATCTGTTCGGCGCTGGCGGGCTACAAGCTGTCGCGTACACGGGGAAAAATGAGCAGTGCGATCTTCTTCCTGTTTGTCGCCTCCATGCTGGTTCCGTTTCATTCCATTATGATACCGCTTACACGAATGGCTAAGGATTTGTCCGTCCAAGGCAGTACGTACGGCTTGGCGCTGATCTATATCGGTTTGGGTGTGAATATGGCCATCTTTTTGTATCACGGATTCGTCAAATCCATCCCGCGTGAGCTGGAGGAATCGGCACAGATGGACGGCTGCAATGAGTTTCAAACTTTCTTTCGCATTATATTTCCTTTGTTGCTGCCGATCACCGTCACGATTGCGATTTTGGATTTCCTGTGGATTTGGAACGACTTTTTGCTTCCATTGTTGATGCTGACGGATGTGAACCACTACACCCTGATTCTATCGACGAATATGCTGTTTGGCGAGTACAACAAGGATTGGTCGCTCATTCTGGCTGCACTTGTATTGACCTCTATCCCAGTCATCCTGATCTATGCGTTCTTCCAGAAATTCATCATGGAGGGGATTGCGGAAGGAGCGGTTAAGGGCTAAGGAAAGAAACAGGAGGTAGATGGCCTTTCCTACAAAAAAGTTTCCAGGCGAATACAAGCACCGGGTACAGCAGCATTTGGCTGCTCTGTGCCATGATTGCCTAAAGAAAAAGCCGTGTACAAATGACACGGCTTTTTTCTATGTCTAAAGTTTTAGCGGTCGCTTTTGTCCCCGGATTTTTACCTTAAACATAGAATTTATTTAAGAAATCCGTGGGGCGGTGGCGCTGGAAAGCACCATCCGACTGCGCAGTGGCACGATAGGAAGCTTTTAAGTTCAGCTTACCTAATCCTAAGAATCCCGCTGCAGCAGCGACCGTAAGATCAAATGGAACGCGAAGCGTTCTTAGCCATACAATATTTCATCTGAATGTAAAAGGGGATGATGATGTTGGCTACCTTTTCGGCCGCCCTTCAAGTGAAAAAGCGGATGGCCAAGCGCATATTAAAATTATCCGGTGTCCACGGTATTGGCATAGGGTACAAAGACCCTGCTCATCCCAAAAAGGGAGCGGCTGTCATTGTGTATACAGACCGGCTGGCCTCGGCCTCCGCCGGACTCCTGTCCGCCACCGCATTGGGCAAGAAAACGAATGTCCCTGTCCGGATTGTAAAAACCGGAAAAATCAAAGCCCATGCTGCGGACTACAGAAAGCGCATACGCCCGGTCGTCGCCGGCTACAGTGTCGGAACGATTGAAGGCTCCGGGACAACCGGATTGATCGTTGCGCCAACTGGAGCGCCGGCTACACGGTATCTTTTCAGCAACAACCATGTCCTTAATCCCTCCAATACTGACAATCGGGAGGCTACGATTCAGCCGGGCGGAGCAGACGGGGGAACGGTTGCCCGGGATCGTATTGGGCGGCTGTATCGTTACGTGCGCTTGAATCCAAACGGAACGAACCTGATTGATACGGCGCTTGCTCTGCCGACCAGCAACAGCTTGCTCAGTCCGCGTTATGCCACAGTAGGAGCAGTTCCGGGCCATGTGACCGCTTATCGTGTGGGAGAAAAATTAAAAAAGGTAGGGCGTACAAGCGGGCGGGTCAATGGCACGGTAGAGTCTGTCTATACGGACCTGCAAATCAATTATGGCGGAAGCCTGGGGCTGCTGACCTTCGAGGACCAGACGGTCATCAGAGGCACGACTCCTGTATCGCTACCAGGAGATTCCGGCTCTGTCTGGCTCAGACAGTCGGATAATTACGCAGCTGCGGTCAACTTTGCAGGCACGGCAGATGGCCGTCTATCCATTGCTTTCCCGGTGCAGTGGTTCATGCAGGTGTTCAACACACGGGTAGCCCGCCCCAACGGGGCAGGCAGGGTGCTTACGGTAGATACAGGCTCTTCCCCTCGTTCCTATACAAGGCAGCTTACCAGTGAGGAGCTGGCTCGCTTAAGACCAAGAACGACGCGCATTAGAAAGAGCTAAATGCCCGGCAGATGGAAAAGCTGTTTTCCTGCAATCCAAATCGTAAAGCTTCATATGAACGGTGGAGGGAATCTGGCACCCGGACGCCGTTCTTTGCACAGTCTGAGTGTTCACGGTGTCATTCCTTTACCACACGAATCATTCACGATACAAATGATTCATATTACAAATGATTCATATTACAAATCATTCACAGGCTAAAAAGTTAAGGACATGAAATGCTCGTTCTAATCGGCTCCCATAGGACGAGCATTAGCGGTGCTGCTTGGCGAGGCCAAGCCCCGGATTTCCTGAGCGGTTAACGCTCTGTTATAGATAATCAGCTCGTCTACAGCGCCGTTGAGATAGGGATCGTCGAACTGGGATTTGCCAAGATAGTTCCGGTCTGTCATCCCAAGGCTGGACGGCTTCAACATCATAGTGGCGTTACGCGTCGCTTCCACGCCGTCCACATACATCATCGCAGTCGTGCCTGACAGAGTCACAGCCACATGCTTCCACACACCTGTCAATGGAGAATACTTGATTAGATAGCTGCACTGCCATTCTATCAACCTCCTTAAAAAGGTTCGTGAGCGTACTCTCACAACGTTAATATATGTAAGAGAAATGCTTTTGCTACCCTATGGTTGGAGATTGATAGGAAATAGATTCATATATGCTTCTATCTACGTTTCCCATATCGATAGGCTAATTCCTGAATTTTTTCAGCCACATTTGCAGGGGTCACCATTTCATTAGCATACCTTGAAACTGGAGGATGTCCCACACAAACACTGTAAATTGCTTGTTCAAATAATACTCTATCGTTTGCATCATTTCCAAAAGCAATATACTCAGTAATACCCAATTGATCTAATCCTTTTGCTTTATCCATACCAGGCGGACTAATATCAATCAATACCTCCGCCAAGTATTGCAGGTTGTGTGTCAGCGCGATTTCAACCAGCTGTGCCTGTACTTCGTTTGGAAAATAGGTAACGCCGATTTTTTGATCTGCATAAGTGAACGCCCCATTACCCCCAACCATCCGAAAATGATGATATTCCTTTGGTAAAATAGGTAGTAAATCGCGAATCGGTCGTGCGGATGCAAAAATGACCTCATGTCCATGCTGCATACATGCATCTAATGCGTGACAAACCTGCTCGTCTAGCGGTTGGCCTTTAAAACAAATGGTTCCGTCCAAATCAAAAACAAAGTTCATATGTTTCACCTCTACTTATACATATAAAAGGCTTTTGGTAAAATGAGAAGGACAGATGCCCCGGAGGTAATCCATGAATATTCAAAAAGCTTGCGAACAGTTCCAAATTCCACTCCCTTTGTCTGTACAGCCTTTGTGCAAATGGCTCATAGTTTCTTCTCAAGCCACCATTCTTCAAGCAGGGGATGAGATTACAGGACTCTACTTATTAGTCGAGGGAAGGTATTATGTAACCACCAAAGAGGTTACAGGAAAAGAGCTGTTGCTGCAAAATTGCGACATCCAATCGGATTGTACTGCAGCTACAGCATGCTCGTTTATTTTTATTCCGTTGTCTGTTTATGTAACGTACGATTTCCTCCAGAGTGAACGCTTTAGCATCGGTTGAAGCACGGTTTGCAGCTTATTTATGCACCATTTATTCAGATGCTTATACAAAGGAATATTTATCTACGTCAAGCCTGAATGAGGTTGCTTCATTAATCGGTACAACGAAAAGGCATCTAAATCGAATCATTAAAAATTGGGAGGAACAGCATATCCTCTCACGGTCAAATGATGAACTTCAAATCATCAACGTGGAGAAATTAAACACTTTATCTGAAAATATACGCTATGAGTAGCCATGCCTGCCACATACACAAAGCAGCTATAAAGTTGGATTTGGTGTGTGCTGGTATCCGTGCTCAAGAGATGAGGGATTATGAACATTAAAGTGGAGTTGCCGAAGATTCCTGCGGATTTACCCGTATTAAACGAAGAAATGTACTCCTTGCGATCCAAAGACGAGCTGCTTATGGGGGCCGTAGAGGATATGATTTTGGATAATGTGGATGCAGTTAAGGTTTCATTGGACAAGATGACCTTTAAAAATGTAACCATCATGGAATCGTCATTGCCGGAAAGTGAGTGGACAGATGTCATTTTTGATAAATGTGATCTGTCCAATGTCCATTTGTCCGGGTCTTTTATTCACCGGGTGGAGTTCAGAAATTGTAAACTGCTGGGCACTGACTTTTCCAGAAGCAGGCTCCAAAACGTTCGTTTTGTGGATTGCCAGGGCGATTATTCAATGTTTCGATTTTCCAATTTCAAGCAGGTTGGTTTTGAGGACTGTTCATTGAAGAGCGCCGACCTTTATCATCTGACGCTACAGAAAACCTTTTTTACCCGCTGTAATCTGGATCAGGCGATGCTGTCGGGGTCCAAGCTCAAAGGGATTGATTTGAGCGATTGTGAATTCGATGGACTGCAGGTGGAGATAGAAGACTTGAATGGCTGCATCATCTCACCTCATCAGGCTTCATCATTTGTGGGCCTTTTGGGGCTAGTGATTAAATAAGGGGGGCCAGGCTAACGTCAAGCGTCGGAGAAACGAGCTGATATGATGGGTCAATGGCCGCTAGCTCTGCCGCTATGTTCTTGACATAAATTTTATATATGTTTTTCACCGCTTCCATGTCCTTTGGATTCGAGAGAAAACCTTCGTCTGCAAGCACGATTTTCAGAGGGTCATTGTTTTGTAATTTGATCGACCCCCGGCTTGTAGGGCGTAAATAAAGCAAAGCGAGGGTGAGCATGCCTTCGGAACCAATGCCTAGCATTTGAACCGCCCGACGATTGTTCTCCGTTTCGCTTGGATCAGGCAAGAAAGCCCCGCCCGTATATAGAGCACTCGGATCATTCGAAGGCAGTGCGCGATCTTTGGGATTGGCTGAGAAGGAGGCGACCACCAGACTAAACTAATGAGTCCATTTAAAAAAGGCGTCTCACTTCTGCCAGCAATATCCGCTGTGATTGAACCGATAGTGCTCCCTGTAACTTAGTTAAAATAAGTAAGTTGACTAAGTTGTTTTTTTCCAAGGAGCCGCGCTAGTATCAATAGAACAAAAAAAGAAAGGCTTGCCCTTAAACTCATTTCCCAAAAATTCACTTTCAAGAAATCATCCATTCAAAAGCACCACACAATTCGCAATATTTATGGATTCCAGTATTGTCTTTACAAATGTTGATCATACATCACGAGATTTAAAAGTTCCGAATTTAATTATGTAATAAGAACTTCATCGTCTTTTATGGGACTGTTAGGGCTAACGGCCTTTCACTTCCTGCTGGTCAACTTTGCATCTGATTCTCTGCGTTAATACAGATGTTTGATACTGTCCCAGGCCTGGCGCAGACGCCTAATCCCTTCAATAATCTGCTGCTCCGTTAAATGGGCAAAGATAAAGCAGGCAGCTGGGGAACCTGGGGTCAGCTGATAATCGGCGGCATCCCGCCATGTAACTCCGTAACCCTGTGCTGTCTGCATCAAATGATGATATGGAACATGCTCATGCTTCCAGATGGCATAGGCATGCAGCCCGCAATCGCTCTGATGCCAGTGAAACAGTTCGCTCAGTTGCTGCATTTCGCGCTGGAACACGTCGTAGCGTGATCTGTATATACGGGTCATCCGCCGCAAATGGCGAGCATAGTCGCCGCGCATCATAAAACGTGCCAGTGCACGTTGTTCCAAACGGGCAGGCGGCAGGGGATCATATAGCCGTTTGGCAGCTGTCAGCGCTTGGGCGAGTGCAGCAGGCAGGATCGCATAGCCAAGTCGAAGGCTGCTGAACATGCTTTTGGAAAAGGAACCGACATAGATTACGCAATCTGCGCGATCCAATGCTTTTAAGGGTTCGATGGGCCGTCCAGCCCAGCGGAATTCACTGTCATAATCGTCCTCGATAATCCAGGCACCTCGTGATATCGCCCATTGTAAAATATGCTGACGGCGTGCCAGTGGCAAAACAGCACCGGTCGGGAACTGTCTTCCCGGCGTCACAAACAGTAGCTTGGAATCCCAATCCTGCGGGACTATTCCTTGCTGATCCAGTTCAGCAGCCTGAATCTGTCCGCCCGAGGCCATAACTGCTCGATAAATTCCGGCATAACAGGGATTCTCCAATATAATTGTATCCTGTTCATCAATAAGCAGTTGGCATAACAGGGTAATCACTTCCATGGAACCACTGCATAAAACGACTTGGTCCGGGTGGGCCGTAATCCCGCGTGTCCTGCCAACATGCTGGCAAATCGCTTCACGCAGCCATTCATCGCCATTGACCGGCGCAGTCGCTGAGTCAGACGAAGGCTTTTGCAGGTCTTTGCCAGCGGCAGCCAGTGCACTTTTCCATGCGAGCTGTGAGCTGCCCTCCAATACGACTTCTCCTGCCTGAAAAGAAATCAAGGGCTGCTGTGCAGCATTTCTATCCTCAACAAAAGCAGTAGCAGACAGTAATTGCCGCTCCCTTTCCAGCTGCATGATTCGTTGTCCCCAGGCTGACAGAGCGGGGGCTTTTTGCTTTGTAAAAGGTGGATTCTGGTTCTGCTGGCCGATTAGAGATGGGTTCGGCAGCATAGCTGTCTGCTCAATAACAAAGGTTCCTCTGCCTACCGCCGCTTCTACATATCCTTCTGCCAACAGCATATCGTAGGCTTCGGCAACACTGCCACGCGAAATTCCGTACATCGTAGCCAGATCACGACTGGAGGGCAGGCGCGTACCGCCAGCAAGGGAGCCGTTAAGAATCTCGTCCCGGAGAGCGTGATACAATGCCAAATATTTATGATGATATTTCTGAATAGCACGCTGGTAAGCAATTGTAATATCCATACCCTGCTCCTTATATTGGACTACTTATTTTTGTTCAGATTGGATCTTTTTATACATCCATTTTCAACATAATCTGAAACGTATCGTTGGTCAATAGAAGGAAGGAGAGCTAATCATGAGAAGAAAAGAATTTACAGTGACAGAAGAAGAGGAAATAGAGCAATTTCTGAACGAGGTCAGTTTCGGATTTTTAGGTCTCAACAGCGAGGATGGTTTTCCGCGTGTGGTCCCCTTGAATTTTGCTTACGGAAATGGCGTATTTTATATACATGGCAGTCGTGCCGGAGAAAAGATAGAACGGATGAAGGAGGATAACCGGGTCACCTTTTCCGCCGCCAAGGAGTATGCGTTGATTCCGTCCTACTTTACAGACGAGCATATGGCATGTCCGGCGACTGCGTTTTTTAAGAGCGTTACCGTGCGTGGACATGCGGAACTTGTAGTTGATCTGGAAGAAAAGGCGGCGGCATTTTCCATTTTTATGAACAAGCTGCAGCCGGAAGGCGGCTATGACACTATTGATGCCAGTGATCCTCGGTATACTTCACGTTTGAAAGGGGTCGCTTTGATCAAAATCGTACCGGATGAATGGACGGCCAAGTTCAAATTCGGTCAGAATGTCAAAGGTCAGGAGCGTCAGCAGATCGTGGATGGCTTGCAAAAACGGGGGCTGGATAATGATCTGGCCACGATTGAAATGATGCGCAAATATTGTCCCCATCACTGAGATAATTCTTCTACTCCGTTTCTATGTTCATTCTTGATTTAGGACGATTTATTCCTGCTCGCTCATGGCCTAACGGGTTAAATATATATTAAAGAAGTAGCTATCTTCACTTTCAAAGTCTTCGTTTCATCTGTATTAGGACTTTTGAAGGACAGGTATATATCATTCTCAAGCCCGTTGTTCCTACTGCAAAGGAACCTTATAATACGATAGATTTATGGAGTAAGGGGGCAAGACCGTGAAGAGAGCGGGAATCAGAAGTCGGGAAAGTCGACGGTTGTTACTGGAAGCGGGGGCTGAAGAGTTCGCTCAGACGGGTTTTTATCAGACAAAAGTAAGTTCAATTGCGGCACGTGCGGGATTAACGCAGCCGGATTTTTATATTCATTTTGAAAGCAAGGAACAGATTTATGAGGAGCTTGTCGAGAGCTTCCGTGCTTTGGTGAACGAAACGGTGCAAAGCATGAAGGTAGAGCCGGATCAGAATATAGCAGAAATTTTGAAACGGGGACAAGTATTTCTGGAAGCTATTTTTCGTATGCTGTCCCATAATCCTGCAATGACCCGTGTCGGATTTTACCAGGCGGCTGGATCGGTCCGGATTAAGGCAGAAATGGCTGAGCATATCAAAAAGCATTTGCTGGCGGCACAGCGGTGGGGTTCTTGCCGTGAGGAACTGGACCCTGAATTGACAGCAGAATGCGTCATCGGTTTGATTGAACGGCTGACGTTAACCAAATTGCTGCCTGGACGCGAAAGCCCATCTGTACTTGCCAAACAAGCACGCAACCTGCTGTATCGCGGTATGCTGGCATCTGAAGGATAGCGCAGCTACAGCATGTATCTATAATTGGGCGATCGGCGCGGCATTTGTCCCTATCATGGATGACGGCACAAGCATAAGATGCTCTTGTAAACCATGAAGGGAGGAATCAGCATGTCTGGAGTAGGCGCTGGTTATGGAGCTTTTACATCTACAGGAGCGATTCTGGTACTTTTCATTCTGCTTGTTATCATCTCCAAAGCATTTGTCATCTGATTCACAGCTCAAGGATTTAAATTCGGGCAATTTGCTGTAATCAACAGGGAGGAGGAATTTGAAATGGGTGAAGTAAATAGAGGTTGTGGCGGTGGCGGCTACGGCATGTGGACTTCCACTGGTGTTATTCTGGTTCTCTTCATTTTGCTGGTTATCATCACTCGTACTTTTTTCATCTAATGCTGCATTCATGGGCTTGAGCGCCGATGCTTCAGGTCTATGACCATTGTAAAGCCATATCAGCCGGAACAGAACCGCCTTGAACAGAGGCGGTTTTTTTGTTTTCAAAAGTTAACGTTGACGTTAACGTCATATGGGCGTAATATTTATATATAAAATTTTTCATAAGGTGGGTGTCATGGTTACGTATAAAATTGATGAGGTCGCCAAGCAAAGCGGTCTAACGAAGCGAACCATTCGTTATTATGAGGAAATTGGTTTGTTGCCCTCCCCGCAACGCAGCGAAGGTAATATAAGGCTGTATACGCAGGAGGATGTGGATTTACTTAAAAAAATAGTGAGTGCCAAGGAAGTGCTTGGATTCTCCTTGCAAGAGCTTCAGCGCTACATGTCCGCAGCGGAGATGCTCAAGGGTCAACGGGAGGAATATCGCGAGCGTACGGATCATTTGCAACCTGCTGAGCGCAGGGCCATGCTGGTGGATATGGAGATCACTCTGAACGAACAATTGGAGATGATGGAGGAGAAAATCAACAGCATCCGCATGCTTCAGACTGAGCTGGAGAAGCTACGGGCCAGGGTTCGTGAACGGAAGGCTCTGCTTGATGAGGAGCTTGGCAGCGAACCGTCATAACGAGGAATATTTACAATCAGATTTGGAGGTTACATCATTCATGAGTTCTCAACATAGTTTACCTGATGAGTTAAAAGTCCCTGATGATCTAAAAAAACAGTCAGGCTTGCTGTCTCAGCCCAAAGCCGTCTGGGCGGTCGCCTTTGCCTGTGTTATTTCATTTATGGGCTTGGTTGATCCGATTCTTCCGGCCATTGCCGATCAGCTTCATGCGACTAAAGGAAGAGGGCATCTCTTACCGCATGCTGGCGGGTCATGGTGACCCGGCGAGTGTCATTTGCGAAAGTGCAAATCAGGAAAAGGTAGATCTGATTATTATAGGAACACGGGGAAAAGGGCTGGTTTCGGAAATGATATTGGGCAGTGTTAGTCATCATGTGATCCAGCATGCCCCTTGTCCTGTGTTGACAGTGAAATAAATCTGAATAGAGAGAGGAGGATATTAGCATGCAGCTCAAACGTATACAACACTAAAATCACCGTATTCCGGGGAGGTCATTGCTGAGGTGGCAGAGGCGACCGCAGAAGATGCCAATGCTGCTATTCAGGCCGCATCTGACGCACGTGCAGAGATGCGGGCCATGCCGGCGCACCAGCGCTCAGCCATTTTGGAAAAGCTGGCTGACCTGCTGGAGGAGCGGCGCGATGAGGCCGCGCGTATCATTGCACGCGAAGCGTCCAAACCCTGGAAGGCTGCGCTGGCAGAGGTTGACCGAACGGTGCAAACCTACAAGTTTGCAGCCGAGGAAGCCAAGCGGATTCACGGGGAAACCATCCCGCTGGATGCCGCACCGGGCGGTGAGGGCCGTATGGCCTATACGCTTAAGAAGCCCGTCGGTGTGGTCGGAGCCATCACACCCTTTAACTTCCCGATGAACCTGGTCGCCCACAAGGTTGGCCCTGCACTCGCGGCAGGTAATACGGTCGTATTGAAGCCTGCCGAGCAGACCCCGCTGTCGGCTTACCTGATCGCAGAGCTGCTCGAGCAGGCCGGCTTGCCTGCCGGCGCACTTAACGTGATCAGCGGCGATGGCAAAACCATCGGCGATGTGCTTGTCACCGATCCGCGCGTCAGCTATATCACCTTTACCGGAAGTCCGGCAGTCGGCACGGAAATTCACTCCAAGGCTGGCCTGAAGCGGGTTACACTGGAGCTGGGCTCCAATGCAGCGGTCATCATCGACCGTGATACCGAGGTGGACACGATCATCGACCGTTGTGTGAGCGGAGCGTTTGCCAATCAGGGACAGGTGTGCATCTCGGTTCAACGTATTTACGTTGTCGATGAACTGTACGATACCTTTGTTTCCCGTTTTATCGAGACGACACAACGATTGAAAGTTGGCGATCCGCTGGAGCCGGACACAGACGTATCCGCGCTTATTTCAGCCAAGGATGTCCAACGTGTCCGTGAGTGGCTGGATGAGGCGGTTCAAGCAGGCGCGAAGATCGCTCTCGGGGGACAAGCCAAGGGCGGTATTCTGGAGCCTACGGTTCTACTGAATGTGGACCCGACTTCCAAGGTGTCCTGTCGCGAGGTGTTTGCTCCGCTTGTGTTGATTCATCCGGTCAGCTCTATAGATGAAGCCATCGACCATGTGAACCATTCGATTTATGGCTTGCAGGCGGGAATCTATACTCGTAATATTACGACCGCGCTGGATGCAGCGGACAAGCTAGAAGTCGGCGGCGTGGTGATCAATGACATTCCGAGCTTCCGTGTCGACCATATGCCGTATGGTGGTGTGAAGCAAAGCGGCACCGGTCGCGAAGGTGTGAAATATGCCATGGAAGAAATGCTGGAGACCAAGCTGGTTATCATTAAAAGGTAGTGTCCGGCTTAGTGCCTTTTCCCGTTATAGGAAATGTCTTTGAAAACAAAGAGCCACCGGGTACAGGGATTCGCCTGTACAAGCTCCGGTGGTTCTTTATTCCCAGTATAAAATTATTGCCATGGACGTCTATGGTTTTTGTCGGTTAGCTATGGTGACGCGTATCACGGTTCAAAAGCAGCTGTACATGATGAAATCTCTGATGTAGACCTATGTAGGGTAGCAAGCTGAAGTTATAGCATCTTTTTGAGCTGGGATATACGGGCTTGGGAAACCTCAAGTATTTTGGCATATTCGTGCTGTGCTGCATTAGGGTGCTTTTGCATTAATTCTTTCAGATTTTCGATCATCTGCTGTGTCGATCGGCGCAGGCGCTTAGACTCCCTATTAGAGCGATCTCCGATGGGGAAAGCCGATTTGGCTGGCCTTATCATGGGACTAAGATTCGTACCGTTCTTTAGACTTTCGATACATTCCCCGCAAATAAAGCTGTCTCTAAAATAAGTCAGCTGCTCTGTTGAACCACACATTTTGCACGTTACCCCGGTATATTTTCGAAGGGCGAGAGTACCGGTTTCCTCATCTGCAAAAATCTCAACAGGGTCACCCACATTGTAATCCATAGAAATTCGCATTTCTTTGGGGATGACAATACGGCCTAACGCATCTAAGGGACGTGTCATACCTGTACTTTTCAAATGATAACCTCCTTTTTTATATCCTTATAATACTAAATGAAGAGGATAAAAAAGAATAGGCTTAGAGGAGCAATCGCATATATTAAGTAAATTGTTGAAAAGTATACAATTATATCCCAAAATATGTTTTCTTTTTTTGCGCTCTTTTCTATAAAAACATATACTTATGGCTAAAGCTGACTTTAAGAGAGTAGAAGAATGAGGAGGGAATTAACCGTGTACTCCATCAGAGAAGTTCAAATCAAGAGTGGATTGCCTGCATCAACACTGCGTTATTATGAAAAAGAGGGGATATTGCCTGATGTCGGTCGGGATGAAGGCGGAAGAAGAGTATATACGGATAAGCAAATCGACTGGATTAGGTTCCTTATGGCTATGAAAGATACCGGGATGACGATTGAAGAGATTAAGGCATATCTTGAGCTTAATGCACAAGGCGAAGCTACCATACATGAGAGAAGAGAGCTTCTTGTAGACCATAAGAAAAAGATAGAAGAACATATGGCCCAAACACAGAGCAATTTGGAGAAGATCATTCAGAAAATCGCTTATTATGATCGTGTAGTTATGGGGAAATTTTAAACAATAGAATTGATTGAATAAGCATGAGAACTCGGCAGCTGGCGAAAAAGGCTGTGAGAAGAAGTGTAATAAGGGATGAGCAGCAAGCTGAGTTTTAACGGCTTACTGTTCATCCCTTTTGTGTGTAAAGCCTTCTTTACATGCTGCTGTGTGTCGTTCTCATGCCTTGCTGGCTGTTGCTTCCATAGTGTTGCATGTTCCCGCTGGTTGCATACTGTTGCCCAGCCATACCCATATGTTGCGGGAAGCTGTGACTCATATGGCTTCCTGTACCATAGGAAGATGGTTGCATACTGCGGGAGGCATAGTTATCACCAAATCCAGGTTGAGTCATTTGGCTGCTGGAGCGGATGGTGTTTTCCAACTGACTACACAATTGAATGACTTGTTGGTATTGCTGCATAGCTTGTTGATGGTGCTGAATTGCGGTTTGGATCATTTGAGCCGCATTACGTTCACGTTGCACCAGGCTTTCAAGACTGGATGCATTTTGTTGCTCTTGTTGCAGCAATTGCTGATACATGGCAGTTCCTTGCTGTGTTTGTTGTACCAATTGCTGCATAATTTGTTCGCATTGATGAAGCTGCTGTTGTGGACCCATGGTGTTGTACACTGATCATCAAACTCCTTCGCTGGGTAGTTTTAGGTTTAGAACCCTCATATATTGTGGCGAAGGAAGACCATATATATGCACAATTTTGGTTACAGACTGGACACCAGGATAGACGTAAATTCCTCTAGGAATACACGATCATCGTGGTCAAAGCGGCCTTTTAGCGGACTGTCAACGTCCAGAACTCCAATCAGTTCCTCATTCTTGATCAGGGGGATCACGATTTCGCTATTGGAAGCAGCGTCACAGGCGATATGTCCTGGAAATGCATGCACATCGTCGATGACTAGCGTTCTCCGTTCCGCTGCAGCTGTGCCGCATACGCCGCGTCCCAGGGGAATCCGTATACATGCGGGCAAGCCCTGGAAAGGACCAAGTACAAGCTCGGTTCCATCATAGAGATAGAAGCCGCTCCAGTTAACATCTGGCAGAAAATGACCCAGTAGCGCAGACGCGTTCGCTAGATTGGCAATGGTATTGGATTCATCGTGAACAAGTGCACGGAGTTGTCCAAGAACGGATTCGTATTGTTCTTGACGAGTACCTTCGTAAGGGATAGCTTGAAACATGTAGAGTCCACGCTCCTAACATTAATTTTTACAGGATCTGTTGCATGGATTACCAAAAATAGTCAATTATTCAAACGACTTTTACCATTGGTTAATTAATTTAAGATATAACGATTGTATACATTCAGTCAAGAGGAAAATCCATCTGTAACCTTTTGATCATTTTCGTCCTCTAATCTATGTATATCTTAATTTTAGGAAAAGGATAGGAGTTGTTAAATATGAAAAAGGTTTATTATGCACTTGGCTCAGCGGTGGTCGCCAGTTTGATCCTCACAGCAGTGCCTGTGGCTGAAGTATATGCCGCTTCCGCCCAACAAGCCAAATCGACACAGACGACCTCGGCTTCATCGCTCAAAGGGGTGGATAGTAAGCTTGTGCAAAAGGCATAAGAACATTTGAAAAACGTGACGGGCAAGAGTTTTACCCTGGACGGAGCGAAAAAATGGAGCATGGGTGGTGAGAGCGGCTGGGATTTCAGTGTAAAAGGTTTTGAGCACAGCCAGGTTAATGGTCACCCAATCAGGTGGATTAGAAAGAATATACTTGGACCAGCCCTGGAGTGAGCTAAAGGACAGCTACAAGAGGCAAATCCAATCCGCTTTGAAAACCGTGCTGCCTGGCGTAGATAAGACCCCGGAAAGGGTCAAAGTATCCTATGAAAAAAGCCAGAGCGAGCCAAAAGGGGCTTTGGGCTTATATGTGAGGTTGGATAATGACATCATTATTCTTCGTGACGGTCAAGTGATCCGTTCAATAAAGCTCATTAAGAATGAAGAAATAGATGAGGGAGTTTTAAAAGCGGCTGAGGGCGTCTTTGTCGGTCTGGAGGGTATAAAGCAGGGTACGCTGGTTGAACCGACCCAATTGCTCACGGAAAATGGAAAGACTGTGTATACTCTGGTATTTGGAACAGGACCCAATCCGGTTTTTGTGAATGTCGAGAAGGGGACAAACAAGGTCACGAAGGTCTCTGCCCATGAACTGCAGGATTCCCCCGCCAATTATAAAGAAGCATTCAAAAAAATGAAATCCTACAGTGAGGACCAATTTGCTGAAAAATGCAGCCAAACAGTCCAAGGAGCTTTTGAAGGTTGATCTGACTGGATATAAAGCGACTTTGGACCCGAAAATGACAGCAGTCGTGCATTTCACGAAGAGTGGATCGCCTGCTCTGATCGGTTCCTATAATTCGAAGGGGCAATTTTATGAACTGAAATTTAAGGAATACGGAGAGTAATTCCGCAAGGGCTGTTCCTCATCTGTTTCCCGCTTGTTTCCTATGGGTAAAAACAGTATAACGTTGTTGGCCATTACTGGCGCGGGGATCAATGAATTACAGGAAATTCAGTCGATGCTGGGCGTATTGTACAAGGATGTTGTGAAGAAACCGATGCGCGCCGCTACCCATGTCTCTTCCTGAACACAGAGGAGCGCAAATCTCATAAAAAAAGTTGCCCGCCTCATTCCTGATTTTAGGAGCAGGAGGGCTATTTTTATATATAAAAGCTTCTCAACCATAAAGAAGGTTGTGTTTGTTGGAAGTGTATGCTTAAATGTAGCGTAGATTTGTTGTCATTTTGATGCTGGAAGGATGATTGAACATGTGTGCATATGCATGTAAGGGGCATATACCACCGCTGGAAGGCCCGCGACTTCGTCTGCGAAGGATGGAAACCGCGGATGCAGCTGCAATGTTCACGTGCTGGTCTGATCCGGAGGTTCGCTGTTATTTGAACCTTTCCGGTATGTCTGGGCGTGAGGATGCAGAGGATATGATTGAGCTGTTAAATGATCTGGCGAAGACGGAGGATGCACTGCGCTGGGGAATCGAACTGAAGGAGAACGGGAAGTTGATTGGAAGCTGCGGCTTTAATTATTGGCAGACCGACGGGGCTTATAAAGCTGAAATTGGCTATGAGCTGGCCAAACGCTATTGGCGACAGGGCTACATGACCGAGGCGCTGCGGTTGGTGCTGTCATTCGGGTATAACACGATACGGTTGAATCGGATGGAAGCATTGGTGGACCCGCGCAATATAGGCTCGCAAGCCTTGCTGTCCTCAATGGGCTGGACACAGGAAGGGCTATTGCGGCAGGTGCAGCATACATCTACAGGCTTTAAGGATATGCTGGTGTATTCTTTACTGCATGAAGAGTGGCTCAGACTGGAGGCGAAGCGTAATGCTGTTTCAGTATAACGGCGGGTCATCGCTGTTGCACAGGCTGGGACCATTAAGTAAGCTGACTTGGGTGGGATGCTTTAGTCTGCTGTCGATGGCATGGGATTCCACGCTGCACGAATCGGCGCTATTGGCTGTACTGATCGCTGTGGCCTGGCTAGGTGCACGTCTGACCTTGGTACGCCAGCTTCGGGCTATGTCGTTCCTGATTGGTTTAGGCATTCCATATTTTATATTGTCTATTCTGGCGGTTCGTGAAGGACATACAGTGATGTCCTGGGGACCGATTGCGATTACAACAGAAGGGCTGGATATCGCAGGGGCGTTAACGCTGCGGATTTTTGTACTGTTTTTGGCTTCTTATATTTATCTCTCGACAACGGACCCCAGAGATTTTGTACAGGCCTTGAATTTGCATTTGCGTGTTCCTTATCGGTTTGCATTCGGTATTTCGGTGGCGCTAACGTTTTTTCCTTTGCTGGAAGAGGAAGGACGTACAATGATGGCGGCACGGCGGGTTCGTGGACAGGAGCCGCCTCGAGGGCTGAAAAATCGAATAGCCTATTGGAGCGGGTATGCGGCTGCCGTGCTCGTGAATGCAGTGAGGCGAGTCCAGCAGACTGCGCTGGCTATGGAGGGAAAAGGTTTTGGCGCTTATGCAGACCGGACTTATCTTCGCACACTGGAGAGTGGACGTTCCAGCTACCTGGGTATTATGGCCGCTCTGGTCGCTGTAATAGCTACGGCTGTTTTATGGTGGAGCTTATAAACGACATTCCTTTTTTTATTTATATTGTCAACTTTATAAATATATTTTGGTTGACAATATAAGTGCGGGTGAATACATTTATACAGTAGCAGCTTGTACAGGGAACAATGGGGCTGTTACCTTAAACATTTAGATTATGGAGAGGAGTTAAGAAAATACATATGAAGGAATCTCGTATTTTCGCAAAATTTACAACGCTGGATATCGTGCTGATGGCGATGCTGGCAACGTTGAACGGCGTTATGACTGTTTATTTGTCACTTATTAACAAAACATTAAACAGTCTGGGAGGGCCTATTGCGACTTCCGTTATTGTCGGACTGTACATGATATATGGTTTGCTGGCCTACTATATTATTCGCAAGCCGGGCACAGCGGTTATTGCTTATTCATTTGGCGCAGTGGTACAGTCCTTTATAGGCACTGCATACGGTTTTGCTGCTATCATCGCGGCGGCTGTATGCTATATGATCGTTGCTGAACTGGTATTTGCCTTACTGCGCTATCGACGCTGGAATGTAGCTTCGCTGATGCTGGCGGGTGGAGCCATGGTTCCGTTGTGGTTTATTGTGGCAGCCAATATGTTTGGCTATATGCATTGGGGCTGGAAGGTGCTTACGATTACACTGGTCGTGCGCATTCTCAGTGGTATCATCCTGTGTGGTCTGCTCACGAAAGTGTTGGGCGATGCCTTGAATCGCACGGGCCTGTTAAAACGGTTTGAACTGGGACGCGCTTCGCGTGCATAGCTTTTGTGAATCTGGATATAAAATAGCCGTGTCCTTGAAGGATTTTGGCTACCGTTATGATGATCAGGCCGAGCCAGCGTTACATGGCTTGACGCTGGATATTATGGTGGGTGAGCATGTAGCGATTGTCGGAGCCAGCGGAAGTGGAAAATCTACGCTCTGCCAGCTACTTCATGGCGGATTGTCCCGTTCCGGCGAAGGAGAACGGACTGGGGAGCTAACCGTGTACGGGCTGGACCCCGATACGGCTGACCTGGCTGCTGTCGCCTCCACTGTCGGCGTCGTGCTTCAGGACCCGGATGCCCAACTGGTGCAGGGAATCGTCGAAGACGAGATTGCTTTCGGGCCGGAGAACCTGCGCGTGCCTCCGGCAGAAATTGCGCAGCGCCTCACTGCTGCGCTGGAGGCCGTCGGCCTTGCTCCCGAACGCGGCTCCTTCGTGCGCCGCCTCTCGGGAGGCCAGCGCCAACGCACTGCCATTGCTGCGGTGCTGGCGCTGGAAGCGCCGCTTGTCGTGTTCGACGACGCAGCGGCTCAGTTGGACCCGCCGGCTGTACGCGACTTCGTCCTGCTCTGCCAGCGGCTCCATGCCGCAGGCCGGACGGTGGTCACCGCGTCCGGTCGTATGGACGATACCGCGCGCGCAGCGCAGCGCATCGTCATCCTGAAGGGCGGGACCGTGCTATTGCAAGGTCCGCCGGAAACGCTGCTGCGCGAACATGCTGCGCAGCTGGCCGCCTTGGGGCTGCTCCCCTCTCCCGCAGGGAGGGGAGACGTGCCGCTTGAGCCGGGGGCGAAGCCCGGCTCGGCGGCTGAGCGCACCGGGCAGCCGTTGCTGGAGGTGAAGGGGCTGACCTTCACCTATCCCGGCAGGCAGCGGGCAGCGCTGACAGGCGTAAGCCTTGCCCTTGCGCCCGGCGAACGAGTCGTTCTGCTGGGCGAGAACGGCTCCGGCAAAACCACGCTCAGCAAGCTGCTCATGGGCCTGCTGCCTGCACCCAAGGGGTGCATGTGGTGGGAGGGAGAGGATATGGCGAAGCTGCCAATTCACCAGCTTGCCACCGGGATTGGTTATGTGTTTCAGCAGCCTGAGCATCAGTTTGCAGCAGCAACGGTATGGGAGGAATGCTTGTACAGCGTTCGCGTCAAGCTCGGTTTGCGGAGCGGAGAGGCGATTCCCGTCGTGTATGAGGAACGGGCACAGCGCTTGCTGGCAGCCGCCAAGCTGGATCGCAAGCTGGATGCCTCCCCGTATCTGCTGAGCGGAGGCGAAAAAAGGCTCTTGAGCGTAGCGGCGCAGTTTATCCTGCCGAAAAAACTGTACATTTTGGATGAGCCCACCGCCGGAACGGATTATGAAGGAGCGAACATTCTGCTCCGTATGTGTGCACAACAGTCTGCCGAAGGTGCAGCCTTCCTGATCATCACCCACGATATGCAGGTGGTCGAAAGCTTTGCCAGCCATGTTCTGCATATGGAAGAGGGATATCTCTATAAAATGGAAAATAATGGGATTTATCATACGATTACAGTTGACAAAAATTGAGTGGATGTAGACAATAATCTATATACATCTTACAAACAGGCGGCCTATTCAGGCCGCCTGTTTACGATTATGCAGTGTGGGTAATATCGATTCTGTGCAGGCGAATCGCATAGGTACAACACAGCTTATATAAGGAAAGGATTTGTGATTTGCTTGGGACAAGATAAACCCATGAAGCGTGGCCTTGTACTGACAGGTGTTCTGTTGGCGACGTTTCTGGCCGCGATTGAAGGAACGGTTATTGGCCCGGCAGGGCCGACGATTGTTAGTGCACTGGGCAGTGTGAATCTGCTCAGTTGGATTTTTACGGCATATTTGCTGACGATGGCTGTAACCACGCCTATTTTCGGTAAGCTTAGCGATTTATTTGGCCGTAAGCCAATTTTTCTGGTTGGCTGTTCGTTGTTTGTGCTTGGATCTTTGCTGTGTATGCTGGCTGGCAGTATGGAGCAGCTTATTGTGTACCGGGCTATTCAAGGGATTGGAGCGGGCGGTGTTATTCCCGTTACCTTTACCATCATCGGAGATATATACAAGATGGAGGAACGCGGTAAGGTCCAGGGAATGATCAGCTCAGTATGGGGGATTTCTTCCTTGATCGGACCTCTCCTGGGCGGTTACGTGGTTACTTATTTTGGCTGGGAATGGATTTTCGGCTTCAATATTCCCTTTGGTCTGCTGGCGATGTTCTTCATCGCCCGTTACCTGCGGGAACAGGTAAGCAAGCGCGTTGCGCGCGTCGACGTGCCGGGGGCAATTACCTTTACCATCGGGATGACGGCCCTTTTGCTCGTATTAGCGCTGGGCGGGCAGTACATCGGCTGGGCTTCTCCCGAATTGCTGGCCTTGGCTGCCGTAGCTATTTTGTTCCTGATTCTGTTTTTAGTTATTGAAAAACGCGCTCAGGAACCAATGGTGCCTCTGAAGCTGTTCCGGGTACGGGATATCGCTTTTTCCTGTGCCGCAGCGCTTCTGGTCAGCACCCTGCTTATCGGGCTGACCAGCTATCTGCCCCTATGGATTCAAGGCGTACACGGTGGGGATGCCGCTTCATCCGGTCTGGCCCTCGCCCCGATGTCGGTCGGCTGGCTGTTTGGCTCCATGATCGGAGGGCGTATTTTACTGACACTGGGCTCTCGTCGAACCTCGTTGATCGGGCTGACCCTGATTGTATTAGGGGCCTTCGTCATGACCTTGATGGGGGAAACGGCACCGATCTGGCTGCTCTTTCTGTCTACATTATTGTACGGATTGGGCTTTGGCTTCTCGATGACCGTGTTTACGATTATTGCCCAGTCCTCGGTCGGGTTCCAACTGCGCGGTGCCTCCACAGCTTTGAATACGTTCCTGCGCACGCTGGGGCAAACGATTGGGGTCGCAGCCTTCGGTTCATGGCTGAATTATCACATTGCCGCCCAGACAGCAGATGGACAGCTTACACAGCAAGGCATTACACAGGAGGATATTAATGGTCTGCTTGCACCTCATGCTTCACAAAGTCTGAGTGGACAGGCAGCGGGTATACTCCGTTCTGTATTGGAAAACAGTCTCCATTCCCTGTTTATCATCATGGTCGTTATTGCGGTGATTAGCTGGTTTGTCGTGCTCGGGCTGCGAAATCGACCACCGGGCACAGAAGAAGGGACGGATCAGCGCATCAAATCACCCCAGAGAGAACATGCATAAGAGAGTCTCCTTTACGGGCAATAAAGTTTTGTTGTCCAGCTCCAGCAACGATAAGAAAGACGTTTCCGATTTCCCGGAAACGTCTTTCTTCAATTTATAGCACCACACATAAAACAAGCGATTTAGCCAGAATAACCGATATGAATCCCGGCACAATTAGCGGTTTCGTCAATGGAAATTGCAAGCTCTCAGTTTATCAATCGTAATAATAACCGACGCTATGGGTCATACCGTCGGTTATTATTACGATTGGTATATCTCCGAGTACTTAGGTATGCTATTCCATTATTCGAATTAGCCGAACATTTTTTTTGAAGAACGCTTGTATGAAGCGGCGGGCATACTGTATGAAAACGTGGCACTAACCGAGAAAAAACAGTATTTAGAGCGCTTGTCGATTTGCCAATACCGATTATTTCCAACTAGGCAAGGAGAAGACCAGCAAAAGAACTACGAAGCGGCCATTCAATTTGAATATTACATGGAACGACTGGACGAGACTGACCAATTGGATGCATTAAGGGCTTTAGTGAATACATATTGATGAAAACAGTAAAAGGTTCTATCCTGCATTTGTATACTGGGCGTTTGCTCATTTAATTCAAGCAGAGGTCTGTGATGCCAAAAAAGACTATACAACAGGTTTTAAAAAAATATGCCGATTTAAGCTGGGTGCAGGAAACGGATGAAACGACAGTGAAATGGAAAATCAATTTAAGGAGTAGGCGAAGATGAAGAGTAAAAAGTTTTTGGCACTGATAGTGGCAAGTATCATGGCAGCGGCTATTGTGATTGTTCCTATACCTCCAGGTAATGGAGAAATTTCTCCAACGCATCACAGCGAAATTTAATAAACCCAGATTAAAGAAAAAGACCCACTCCAAGAATGGGTCTTTTTCTTTTTAATATATTTTTTACCAAATATATACTTTTTATTGGTTTCCACACGAATCCCTGGCACAAGCATTAGACCTCATCAACCACAGACCACGAAAATGCTTGGGCTGGAAGGCTGCTCACGAATCCTTTTCAGAAGAACTGTCGCACTTGGCTTGACAATCCGTCATTTTAATAGAGTTTTTTACTCAATTCTCACTATTATGGGTAGCCCATAATATAGCCTTTTCAATATAATCATTCCAGAAATCAAACGTATGGCCCCCTTTTGTTTCTCTATAAATGACATTCACCTTTTTTGAGACTAAAAAATCATGAAATTTTTGGTTTACATCTAACAAGAAGTCCTCAGTTCCACATGCCATATATATTTCGGGTATTTCCATTTTAGTCTTTATTAATTTAAGGACGAGTGCCTCCGGATCTTGATCACTGCCCATAAGCAGATTTAAGTCACCAAAAACTCTTCTATAATATTTATAGTCTGCCACTTCATCTTTATAGTCGGTAGATATTCCCGCTATTCTGTAAGTTATGATTGCGGAGGACAAGGCAATTATACGACTGAAATTACCAGCGTACTTTAATCCGTTGCGAATGGCTCCATATCCGCCCATTGATAATCCACCAATAAAGGTATCCTCTCTCTTAGTGGATAAAGGAAACATTTTTCGCGTAAACGTCACCAATTCATTTCCAATATATTCACCAAATAATTCCCCTTTATCGTTGTCATCCAAATAAAAACCGTTTTCACCTGACGGCATAAACACAGCTATATTATATTTATGAGATAGTTCCCGAATTCTTGAAAGACTAAGCCAATCCAGATAATTACCAGAATATCCATGTAAAAGATAAAGAGTTTTAAATGGGCGCTCCTCAGTATTTCCATGCCCAAACATGTCAGTGCGGTCTAGCGGTAAGAGTGCATTGAATGTAACTTCCCTTTTTAAAGCCTTTGAGTAAAAATTAACTTGTGATATGGCCAATTGATTCACTCCTAATGTCTAAATTTTTTTAATGAAGTCGAGGTTTATAAATAAAGGAACGGTTCTTTCGCATCAATAAAAGTGACAGGAATGTTCTTGACCAAAGGCTTCAACCATTCCGCCATATATTTCATGCCGGATTCCTCACTACGCTCATGGCCAATCACAATCATTCCCTTATCCATTCCGAGCATTGTTGCATCATTGACATAAGCACACAATGTCCATTCTGTAATTTCACCACAAACCATAACATCCAAGTTATGATTTCTCATTAACTCCATTGGCATTTGTTCTCTGCCTAGACCTAAGCTTCCTCCACCCACTAGTACCCCGACCTTTGAGCATTTCATTTCGGGATTGCCAACAATTTGAATAACATCCATTGATAGTTTCTGTTTAAAAAATCTGGCGAGTTCAGCCAAAGTAACTTCATTAATTTTGTATATGAAAGGTTGGTTCTCCTCTTGCAAATTATGTTCCCAGCCAATTTCTTTCAGAAGGCCATCATAAATTCTATCCGTTTTCGCCATATGCATATAATCATGGTACCGCCAAATTGCAATATTGTTTTCTTCGATTAACTTTTTCTTTGCAAGATATAACGGGTCATTCTCGAGCCAATCCATCTCGTCCCTTCCCGTATAAAAAGTGGGTTCATGTGTAATGATCATATTTGCCCCGTCTTCAATAGCACGCTTAATAACGTCTATCGTTGCCATAAACGTTGTGCAAATTCCTTGGACCTCAGTATTAGGCTTCCCGCATATTAACTGATCACCTGTTTTTTCAAGTCTCATATCGCCACATGAATCTGAGAGAATTGCCTCAATAACTTCTTGTACATTCATTATTATTCCTACTTTCATTAACATAACTGTCTTTTTAATAAATATAAGGGTGATACATTCCTTTCCTGTTTATTAAAGCTGGAATGTATCACTAACACTATTCATTTGATATATTATTTCTTGGATTTTTTAATAGAAAGTCAGGCTGCTTTATGATTATTTTCACCTTGTGCTTCTAAACCAAGATTCTTAGGAAGAATGAAAGATGCTAACATCCCTACGAACAATATTAATGCCATAACATACATAGCTCCTTTTTGCGAACCTGAGATTGAAATAAAAATTCCAGCAAGATAAGGACCAGCAAATCCACCAAATGCTGAAGTAAATCCTGTTAGCCCCCTAGCTGCACCTTCAACTTCTTTGGAGAAAATAAGAGTAGGTATTGTATGAAAACTAGGCATAAAAGCCTGTATAAAAAAGCCAGCTACACACATTAAAACGATGTACAAAGCGGCATTTGTACTATTAGAAAAAAGACCTAAAATAGCTAGAGCAATAGCAAACAACAGTAGTGGTATCCCCGTGCTAAGGCGGCGCTGCTTTATTTTCGGTGTTAATTTAGACCATACTGCCAATCCTAAAATAGCAGCAATCGATGGAAGTGCACTTAATAATCCTACATTACTAATACCTGCATGCGTAACAGACTGAATAGCTGTTGGCATCCAAGTAAAAAACCCTATCTGACCGAATACTGCACAAAAGCCAACGATACTCAAAACCCAGCTATACTTATTTCTTAATAGATAACCTAAAATAGGCAGAAGCTTATCCCCACTTACATTACTGCCCCCATCTTTCATTAAAGCACTCTGTTCCTTTTGAATGGTTGTAGTAATATATTCTTTTTCTTCTTTGCTTAACCATCTAGCTTGTTCTGGTCTGTCATACATTACAGCAAACCATATTCCACCAATTATTAAACTAATAACACCTAAAATCATAAACATCATTTGCCAATTGAACATTGCTATCAGAAATCCACCGATTGGTCCAGTAAGTGTTGCTGCAATGCCGGAGGCAGTAAACACAACGGCTATAGCTCGACTTCTTTCACCATCCTTTTCTGGAAACCAATAGGGCAAAAGAGTCATGATGCCTGGTACAATAGCTCCCTCCGCAACACCAAGTAAAAATCTGAGTACTATAAGTTGCCAACCGTTTGTAACAAACCCTTGTAGAATAGTTATTACGCTCCAGCATATCGTTGAAAAGCCAAGAAATTTTTTGAGTTTTCCTTTTTGAGCAATGTGTCCACCGGAGATCTGTAAAATCATACCTCCAATACCCGCGACTCCACCCGCAATCCCAGCAACGCTCGCAGCAAAACCTAAATCCTTCAGCATTCCCCCAGGTAGGGCAATGCTTAGAAGTGAGTTACTTACAAATGAAAAAAAGCACATTAGAAATAATACAGGTAAAAAGTAAAGCCATCTTAACTTTGGTATTTTTTTTGTTTCAGACATTATAAACCCCCCTGTAATTTATACATCCTTAAATTCTTAATGATTTAATTTTATCTTCATCGAAAATAAATAATATTTTTAGTACCCCTCCAATTATTAATTGAAAGCGGTTTAAAAAAACTTTTATAATAGTATGGCTGTTTCATTAATCATTATCTATTTAACTTGTTATACATAATATTGAGTATCTTTACCATCTCGATCAATATAATCGATAACAGGCCTGTTCGTTTTAAAATCGATATAAAGTGTACAACGCTTCTTATCCTTTTGCCAGGACAGATAAATTTCATCTTTGTTGGATTCTAATACCTTGAACTCCCCATTAAAGGCATCATAATCGTTTCTAAATCGAATAAGCTTTAATAATCTTTTGACTACTTCTTTTTCTAGAGATTTTTCAATCTCCATAAGACTATAGTTGTGACGGTTGATTTCTCTACCTTCTCCTGTTTCTCTAACTCTTTCATAGTCGTTTTCCCCAGCTAATAGTCCTACATAATACACCTGAGGTATCCCTGGAGTAAAGAATTGAATCGCTCTCGCTGAAATATAGGCATCATCATCATTATTTAGTACGGAGTAGTATGAGCATCTGATTTGATGGACATCAAATCCATCCTCCGACTTATGCTCGTCTGACAAAATTAGACTTAGGTTTGAACCTCTTTGGAGGCAAACATCTACCAATTTTCTAGCTTCTGTTGTATCAATAAGATCATCTAAGTCTGGTTTTACTGGTATACCGTCATGGCAGTCCAGCATTGTAAACTGATTATGTGGTCGATTCTTAAGATAATCAATAAGAGCTATACTAGATTTATTGATTAAAGTATCCAAAATTCGATAAGGTAAAATAAAATCGTAGATCCAACATCCATGCTCGGACAGCTTATTTTGGATAGTGTAATGTGAATGAACTTCTGGTAATATTTCGATATCTAATGACTTAGCCAGTTCTAAGACCCAATCAAGGAACTCATAGATTTCGGGCTCTACAAAAAAACAACTTGTCCCCAATTTTTTAATAACATAGCCAACCGCATCCAGACGGACAATCTTCACATTATTTTCCTTAAAGTTTAAAAAGAAGTCCGTAATTAGCTGTTTTACCCTTTTTGACTTAATATCCAAATCAATTTGTTCTGAAGGATCCGTCTTTCCAAATGTCGTCCATACCTTTTCTTCCTCACCAGTTTCCGCAATTGTAAAAGTAGAATATGGTAGGGAACGTCGTAGGAACATTTTACTAATGTCATCCTGAACAGGATTTCCATCTTCCCAAACCTTATCTAATGTAATAAACAAATCTACATATTCAGATTTTCTTCCTTTTTTTAGAAAATCCTGAAAATATTCAGATTGCCTAGATATATGATTAACCATCAAATCTACTAAAACATCAAAGTTTTCGCCAATAGCTTTAATATCCTTCCAAGTCCCAAAGGCCGGTTCAATTTCTAAATAGGATAATGGAGCAAATCCACGGTCTCCTGAAGAGGGAAACGGTGGAAGGATATGCACTCCTCCTTTAAAAATATCCGTAAAATAATTTAGAAGTACTTGATTAAGAGTCTTTAAATCACCTCCCAAAGAATCGGGGTAGGTAATTAACTGTACCTGATTTTTCACTGCCATTCGCGACACCTCCTATAATCCATACATATTTTTTATTACTTCAAGCTTGGGTAATGCTACGATTGCACCGGTATATTTTAACTTATAAGCACTTACAGCAAACCCTAACGTAAACGCTTCCCTAAGCGTATAGCCTTTCACAACAGCTGCATAAAATCCGGACCAGAAAGCATCCCCTGCTCCTGTCGTATCAATTACGTCTGTAGCTAATGTATTTAACTTAATGATTTCTTTTCCATTTGAGACAATTGCCCCGTCTTTACCTAAGGTCATAATAACAAGCTTTGCCCCAAATTTTAAAAACTTCTCAACCTGATTTTCATGAGTGTCTTTTCCGAACAATCTTTCTGCGTCATCCTCTGAAGGTTTGACGATGTCGACCTTTTTGAACATCGATTTTACGTACTCAACACCATCTTCTCCTTTATGCCAAATTTTCGGATGATAGTTTGGGTCAAAACATACTAAAACGTTGTTCTCTCTCGCACGCTCTATAACTTTTTCAATCGTATGACGAACTGGCTTCATAGAGATTGGCCAGCAGGAAAAATGAACAATCTTAGAATTATCTACAGCTTCTTCAAGCTCAGGAGTGTAAGCTAAATAATAGTCCGCTCCGCGATAAAAAATTGGAGTTGGCGTAGATTTGCTTTTCGAAACAACAACCATACTGGTAGAATAGTCTACTTTTTGAACACATTTAGTATCAATACCAGCTAATTGTAACTGGTTAGTTAAAAATACTCCCATCCCATCTTTACCTAAAGCTGATGCTACGAGAGAATGAATCCCTAATCTACTAACATTAACAGCAATATTAGAAGGAGATCCACCGAAAAATTTCTGATAGGTGTTACATTTAGAATGATCATCATAATCAGTTGATATCATATCGATAAGAATTTCCCCGACTGTTAAGATGTCATTCCTTTTATTTTGAAAATTGATTTTATCATCCAGCTTATACATGTAGTTCCTCCGGATTTATTTAACTTTTATTACTTTTAATCTAGAGCCCACTTATCCAGCGTCCCGCCATTTTAATCCAATTGGAAACTTCAGGTTGAATGGTCCTTTCATTATCTAAAGCCATAGTTTCCTCAGTTCCAAGGGACAACCCATGCACCCCATTCGGGTAAATATGCATTTCCAAACTTACTTTATTCTTCAAAAGTGCATTAGCAAATAAAAAACTATTTTCGACAGGAACAGGCTCGTCTGTATACGTGTGCCACAAGAATGTTGGTGGAGTATCGGAAGAAACATATTTTTCTAATGACACTTGATGTAATTGCTCATCATAGTTATCACCTAACAAAGCTTTAAATGAACCCTCGTGTGCAAACGTACCAGATGTAATAACCGGGTAACTTAGTAAAATCCCGTTAGGTTTTATCATTTCATTTGGGATTCCCAGGGCTTTCGATAAAAAACTACTTTTCCAAAAAACTCCTAAACTGGCTGCCAAGTGGCCGCCAGCTGAAAAACCAACCACAATGATTTTATTTATGTCAACATGCCATTCCTCTGCTTTTTTCCTAGTAAGAGCAACTGCCATAGATAGTTCTAATAATGCTGTTGGAAAAGTAGCAGGGCGAACACTGTACCTTAATACACATGAATGAAATCCCATCGCATTCATTTTGATTGCTATAGGTTCCGCCTCCCGATCAGAAGTAAACTCATATCCACCACCTGGACATATAATGACCAGAGGGCGTTTTCGAGTATTATCTATTTCTGGAGAGTTATCTAAAATATACGTATATAACTTAGACTTTGAATGTTGTGTACGTATATCAATAATTTCATGTATCAAATTCGGCTCCTCCTCTAATTAACCATTTAATGCTCTGCTAAGTGCTTCAATGTACCCGTTTTTGGCATGCTGGCTGATTTCCGCATCCGGGACGATATGCTCAAAAGCATGAAAACATCCAGGATATAATTGAAATTCTACATCCACTCCTGCTTGAGCTAAACGTGCAACATAATCAATTGTTTCATCGCGGAAAGGATCTAGTTGACCTACACATGTATAGGTCGGAGGTAGTCCTTCCAAATTCTTTGCGCGGGTTGGTGCTGCGTATGGGGAGATTTCACCATGAGCAGAATCCCCTAGATACATTTCCCAAGCCGATATGTTATTTGACCTGAACCAAACCGCATGAATATCGGTAATTTCGTAGCTGGATGGTGTAATATTTCGATCATCAACCATTGGATATAATGGCATTTGAAAACATATAACCGGGCCCTTTCTATCGCGTGCCATTAATGCCAATGCCGCAGTTAATCCTCCACCTGCACTTCCTCCACCGATTGCAACCCTCATTGGATCAACATTCAATTCATTTGTTGCACTCGTCATCCATACCAATGTAGCATAGCAGTCTTCAATAGCTGCGGGATACGAATGCTCAGGGGCTAATCGGTAATCTGGTGAAACCACAATACAATTGACTGCTTGAACAATACTTTCACAAAGGCTGTCTTCACCATTAGGATGACCTAACACATATCCTCCTCCATGGCTCCAAAGAACAGCAGGTAATTCTTCTTTACTCCTCTGAACTGGTTCATAAATTTTAATCAACATTTCTTGTCCATCGCCACCAGGGATAAAACGTTCAGTAATTCTAACGTGTTCCGAATTCGCATTAGACGGAATGGGAACTTGTCTTGTTTTAGCCAAATCTTGTGGAAGTTGAATGATTGGTACCGCTTTCAAATTTTCTCTTAATTCCGCTTTCACTCTATTTAAAAATTCCATAATATAAACATCCTTTCACTGAGATACCAACAACTATAAAGCGTTTTCATATTCATAATATATAAATGTAAAGCGTTTGCATGTCAAACGGTTGTCATAAATCTTTCTTTTATCCTGATATCAAGAAAACGTATACTATGAAAGTATGATAACCGCTTGACACTCAATGTGTCAAGCGGTTATCATACGGGTTTTTTTAAATAAAAGAAAATTAATATTGCTCTTTTAGGTAGAGAATAACAAAAAAGCCACTGTTAATTTTTAACCTGTAGCCTTTTGAAAAATTTAGTGTATTTACTTAAAAGACTGATTCCGTAATCACGGGGGGAATTTTAGGTTACAAAAACATTTGTCGTTGAAGCACCCTCGACAAGTATGATATCTAGAGGCTTACATAAATGAGAAGAAATTTCCTCATTTTTAATTTTCTTATCCAGTATTATAACTGCTTTTTCTTCCATTTATGGTATAGACTGTTGTATTGTGGTTAATTGTGGGAGTAAATTTCTAACTGCTTCTGTTCCATCAAAACCAACTATTTTTAACTCTTCCGGGACGTTTTTCCTTATTTTTACAGTTTTATAATATATGTTAGCAGCAATAATATCGTCACTTGCAAAAATACCATCCATATCAGGATTTTCATGAAAAACTTGCGAAATGACTTTATGATTTTCTTTAGCATTAAAAGTTTTATTGATTTCATAGATAATTGGCTTAAGACCGTAAGCTGTCATTATATCCTTGTATGCAGAGGTTCGTAAATGTGTAGGAGTATCTAATCTGCTCGGCCCACTAATATGAATAATCTTTTTACAACCTCTTTTAATCAAATGTTCCGTTGCCAATTTACCACCTAAATAATTGTCAGATGAAACAATTGGCGCTGAAGTTGAAATATATTGATCTACAGCAACAATAGGTAAGCTTGTTGAAACTTGTTCAAAAATCCCTCTATTATGACTTCCAACAATAATTCCATCTACTTGATTTCGTTGGAGCATGTCTAAATATTTTTTCTTTATCCATATTATTTAAGCTATTACATGAAACACTTTATAGCCTAATTCTTCACATTTAATTTCGATATTATACTCAGCAAAAAAGGGATTACTTACTGTAGGAAAAATTAATCCAATAATATTACTTTGTTTTGTAAATAAAGACCTAGCCATTTCATTAGGGAAATAATTAATTTTTTCCATTGCATTATGAACACGTTTTCGAGTTTCTTCACTAATATAACCACGGTTATTCAACACTCTAGAAACAGTGGTTGGTGAAACACCGGCATGTTTAGCAACATCTTCTAATTTGGGTTTCGCTTTCGTTTTCATACTATCACCTCACATACATTGACTAATCTTCTATAAACCGGGATCGTAGCTATGCTGATCGGTTTTTCACTGATGACCGTAATTATGAAGCATTCACAGAAATATTTTGTAGCACAGCAAGCGGAGCTTGGCCAGATCAACGGTCATATCGAAGAAACCTATGCCGGTCATAACGTAGTCAAGGTATATAATGGAGAAAAAGCAGCCAAGGAAGTGTTCCATGGCATTAACGGCCGCTTATATACAAATGCATGGAAGTCCCAGTTCATGTCTGGCCTGATGATGCCGGTCATGATGTTCATCGGGAATTTCGGTTATGTCGCGGTCTGTGTCGTGGGCGCTTTGCTGGTGAATCAACATACTATAACGATCGGAACTATTGTAGCCTTCATGGTGTATATTCGTCTGTTTACACAGCCTTTGTCACAGCTGGCACAGGCCGCAACCAATCTGCAATCTGCGGCTGCCGCCAGTGAGCGTGTATTCGAATTTCTGGGTGAAGAAGAATTGGCGGATGAGAGCGATAAGACCGAGAAGCTGGACAACGCCAAAGGGAATATCGAATTTAAACATGTCCGTTTCGGTTATAAAGAAGACCGTATGATTATCAAGGATTTCTCTATGAAAGCTGAAGCTGGTCAGAAAATTGCCATTGTTGGTCCGACAGGCGCCGGTAAGACAACGCTCGTGAATTTGCTTATGCGGTTCTATGAGCTGAACGGTGGGGAAATCTATATTGACGGAACCCCGATCAGCCAATTAACACGTGAGAATATTCATGAATTATTCTGTATGGTGTTGCAGGATACCTGGTTGTTTGAAGGAACGATCCGTGAGAATATCGTCTTTTCCAAACAGCATGTTACCGATGAACAGGTGGAAGCTGCGTGTAGAGCGGTAGGGCTGCACAGCTTCCTTAAAACACTGCCGCAAGGCTATGATACGATGCTGGACGATAAAGCCAATCTCTCTGCCGGTCAAAAGCAATTGATTACTATTGCAAGAGCCATGATTGAAGATGCACCCATGCTCATTCTGGATGAGGCCACAAGTTCGGTCGATACGCGTACGGAATTGCTGATTCAACAAGCGATGGACCAACTGACTGTAGGTAAAACCTCCTTTGTGATTGCCCACCGGCTCTCAACGATCAAGAACGCCGATCTGATTCTGGTCATGAAGGATGGTAACATTATCGAAACGGGCAAGCATGAGGAATTGCTGGCTAAAGGCGGCTTCTATGCCGATCTATACAATAGCCAGTTTGAACATGCGTCCTAAAAATAACGGTTTCTATTTGAAAAAACAGGATAACAGCTTTTGAGACAAGAATATAAATATTTATACAAAAAAAGGGACAGTCTGGGATACCCAAATAAGGGGGAGGGCTGTCTCTTTTTTATGTCATGCGTTTATATGTATATGATTACATAAAAAATAAAATAGTAAATTGGACTTAATCATAGACGAAGCCAACGTATTTCTTCATCGGATAGTGGACTACTAAAGAACTATTTTTTTGAATTCGTTTGCAATTAGAGCTTTTTATGAATTTTTTTGAATGATTTTGGATGGAAATGAAGCAAGCAAGCAGGCAAAATTGAATATGCAAAAAAAGCAAGTAACAATTTTTTCTGAATGCAATATAAATTAAAGAAAACAAAAATTTCAGAAATTTACTAGGAAAATATGAGGATGAAATTCAAGGAGCATCCTGCTTTCAGCCTTAATAAAGGGGATTTTCAGTCTATATCAATCGCTTGTCATACCATATAAAATGGCCCTACCAACCAAAAAAGTTGGTTTCTAATCTAGACTTGAATAATTAGAACAAGGGAGATGAAGTACTTGAAAATCAACAAAATTTTCAGAAAAGCCACCACATTAACTGTGGCAACCACATTGCTATTGGGAGGGGGTATTCAAGCTTTTGCCAAAGACACGGATGAATCTGATCTCAAAACAGACAATGCATTTACGCACATTACACGCAATGACATGTTGAATATTTTCAAACAGCAAGGCAAAGAGAAATTTGAGGTTCCGTCCTTTGATGCATCTACAATTAAGAATATTCCTTCCGCAAAAGGCCGCGACAGCTCAGGCAAGCTGATTGATTTCGATGTCTGGGACTCTTGGCCGTTACAAAATGCCGATGGCACAGTAGCCAATTACAAAGGGTATAATATCGTTTTTGGATTGGCAGGCGATCCTAAAAGAGCAGAGGATACATTTATATATCTGTTCTATCAAAAAGCGGGTAATACCTCGCTGAGCGGCTGGAAAAATGCCGGAAGAGTATTTAAAGACAATGATAAATTACTTGCGAACGATCCGATTCTAAAAAATCAGTCAGAAGAATGGTCCGGTTCTGCTACCTTAACCTCTAATGGACAAGTACGCTTATTTTATACCAGCAGACAGCCCTTTGAGCCGAGTAACCAACTATACGGTAAACAAACCTTGACCACGGCTCAAATTAATCTCTCTCAGCCTGATGAGGAGACACTGAAAGTGGATGGTGTCGAGGATTTGAAACCGATCTATGACGGTGGAGATGGTAAAACCTATCAAAATGTTCAGCAAAGCGTCGGTGTAGATATGGATAACCATACGTTTAGAGACCCTCACTATGTCGAGGATCAAGGCCACAAATATATTATATTTGAAGCGAACACAGGGACAGAAACAGGCTACCAGGGCGAGGATTCTCTTCAAAACTCAGCTTATTATGGTGGTAATAACGAATTTTTCACGGAAGAGCTTCGTAATCTGTTGCAAAGTCCCAAGAAAAAGGGAGCTGAATTGGCCAACGGCGCACTGGGCATCGTTGAATTGAATAACGATTATACTTTGAAAAAAGTAATGCCTCCTTTGATTGCGTCCAATCTGGTAACGGATGAAATTGAACGGGCGAATGTGTTCAAGATGAATGGTTTGTGGTACTTATTTACGAGCACGAGAGGCTCCAAGGTGACTGTTGATGCGATCGGTGACGATGATATTTACATGCTGGGTTATGCTTCTACTTCCTTGACTGGGCCTTACAAACCGTTGAATGGAACCGGTCTCGTTCTTCATCAGGATCTGGATCGTGATGATATTACCTGGACTTATGCCCATTTTGCTATCCCGCAAGGTAAAGGCAATAACGTAGTCGTTTCGAGCTATATGACCAATCGAGGGCTTTTCCCGGATCACAAATCCACTTTCGCACCAAGCTTCCTGCTGAATATTAAAGGCTTGAAAACCTCTGTTGTCAAAAACGGTATTCTGGAGCAAGGGCAAATCACGATTGATCCAACGGATGACAAAAAAGAACCTCCATATGAGTATGGAAAGAAATAAGTAGGTAGATGCAGCATGTCCGAAGACGGCAGCTTGGTAGCTGACCGATCTGTCGTCTTCGGACGGTACATAACGATGCAATGGGAGGTAAGGAGGATCGTCATAATGAAAAAAATAGCTTCCAAGAGCATTTGGATACGATCCGTTGTAATCATCACAGGCTTAACAATCTTCATAACTATGGGTTGGAGTATGTACCAACGGGATGCGAGCAAAACTCCAATACCTCCTACAAACCCGACCTATCGGGCGGCCTATCATTTTACTGTTCCGGATAAGTGGAAAAATGATCCGCAGCGGCCCATTTATATGGATGGGAAATACCATTATTACTATTTATATAACCGAGATTATCCTGAAAAAAATGGTACAGAATGGCGGCACGCCACCTCAACTGATTTGGTTCATTGGCAGGATGAGGGCGTGTCGATCCCCAAATATACCAATCCGAATGGCGACCCGTGGTCTGGCTCGGTTGTGAGCGATGATAACAACAGTGCAGGGTTTGGCAAAGGTGCTCTGGTCGCTATTGTGACGCAGCCGTCTGCCAATGGAGGAAAGCAAGAGCAATTTTTATGGTATAGCCTTGACAAAGGCAAGACATTTACTTCTTATAGCGACACTCCTGTGATGAAGAATCCGGGTACCCGGGATTTCAGAGACCCGAAAATCATATGGGATATGCGCAGCAATAAATGGATCATGGTCATGGCGGAAGGTACGAAGATTGGCTTTTATGAGTCTGACAACTTAAAGAAATGGCATTATATGAGTGGCTTTAGCACCGAAAATATCGGACTTGTGGAATGTCCCGACCTCTACCAAATGCGAGCGGACGATGGAACCTATAAGTGGATTTTGGGCGCAAGCGCAAACGGGAAATCAACAGGAGAACCTAACACATATGCCTATTGGACGGGAAATTTCGACGGTAACCATTTTTCCCCGGACGATAGTAAGCCCGAGTGGCTGGATTACGGCTTTGATTGGTATGGGGCGGTGACGTTCGAGGAAGGAAAAGGCAACGATAAATACAGCCACCGTTATGCGCTGGCCTGGATGAACAATTGGGATTATGCCAACAACACGCCTACGCTAAAAGAAGGCTTTAACGGGATGGATTCCATCGTTCGTCAAATTCGACTGAAACAAGTAGACGGACTAGGGTATCGCTTGGTTTCACAGCCGATCGAAGCTTTGAAGCAATTGCCAACCTCAATGAAGTCATTTGAACAGATCAGGGTGAATGGTACGTACACGCTTCCGGTGAAGGCAGAAGCTTATCAGCTAGAGGCGGATATTTCATGGTCAACGCTTAAAAATGCAGGCTTGAGACTACGAGAATCGAAGGATGGCAAACGTCATGTGGATGTCGGCGTTTCATTGGAAGGCCAATACTCTTATGTTAACAGAGGATATACAGGACAGCCGGATCAGAGTGGAGCCTATGTGGAGAGCAAGGCGCCCTTTGACGTGAACCATAAAAACGTTCACCTGAAAATTCTAGTCGATAAGACCAGTATCGAAGTTTTTGTAGACGATGGAGCAGTGGTGCACTCCAATTTAATCTTCCCTCGTATGGATGATCAGGGAATTACCCTTTTTGCCGATGGCGGTACAGCTATTTTCAAAAATGTGGTTATCAACAATTTTATTAAGTGAACAGATAGACATAAAGAGTCTGCCCCACTATACACGTGGTGCGGACTCTTTGTGAAAAACGCCACTTACAGTTAGGTAATTAGCCGATCTGGTAAGTCTATTTGTGATAGGGTGACAGGTTATCAGCGCTGCGCCCCAATTTTTTAAGTAAACCGATAAGCTGATCTCTTTCGGTTTCGCTGATGCCGCTAAAGGCACGTTCAATTTGACGTGTATAGTCAGGGTAAATTTCGTCCATGACGCGTTGTCCTTCGTCCGTCAATTCTGCATATATAATCCGACGATCCTGGTCGCACGGGTGACGGTGCAAATAACCGCGGCTCTCCAGCTTGTCGATAACATAAGTGACATTTCCGCTTTGCAGCAGCAGCTTGGCTCCAATCTGTTGGATCGGCTGCGCTCCCTTGTGATATAGAACTTCCATCACGGCGAAGGCCGTTGGGTTGAAGCCCATCGTTTTGATGCCAGCAACCGCATGTTCGTTTACACTTTTGAATGACTTGGCAAACACGCTATATAAATGCATGGATTGCTGTGTCACCAATGTTCGGTAATCTATCATCTTCATTCCGCCTTTATGTATGGATTTGGGCATCCTTTGACCGCTCGGTTCGGATGACCGGGCAACCATACCCTTGTTACTAGCATAAAGGGATTTACGTAGGGATAACATGCGATTTGTCACAGTAGCTGCTTTTTTAATTATTTAATTTCAAAGCTTTAAAGTAAATTTTTGAAAAATAAAGGTTTTGAATGTAAGAAACCCGTTCCGGTTGGTTATATTAAAAAATAACCTAACGGTATAAATCCCAACTAACAAAATAAGTATTTCAGAGGAGATGAGGGCACATGGATACGGGCTCATTCCGTTTTCAATTTCGTGATCCGCAACAGGCTGCACAAGCCTGTGAAACATTAAAGGAAATTGGATACGCTGCCAGCACAAACGGTGACACGGGTCTCAGGGTTCATGTTGAGAACCAGGATGTGCTATCTGCACTGGAGATTTGCCAAGCCTATGAGGGAAGCATCATTGAGACGGGAATTCTCACTTTTCGTCCAGGTGCGCAAGGTAATATCAATGTACAAAACCCAGGCTATAGCCCGGAGGATTGGATTATCCCGGCGCACATTATCAATGAAGATTGGAGCGAAGCGTATAAAAACGGCTCTTCTCAAACATATGACAATACGATAAAGGAGCATAATGTAAGCTCTGATCAACAGCCGGAAGATGAAGTGGATGGCTTTTCCGGCAGCATCCATCTCTAACTTTTCCAATACAGTATATAAAAAGGCACCTTCACACCCATTGAAATCGTGGTCTTGAAGGTGCTTTCGCTTATATTTGTGGCTTAATTTGTTACAGATCTGGGGAGGAAACTTAAATGATTAGACATCCACATGAAATGGGAACGAAGGGGGCAATCTAAAAAAACGGACAACTCGGTCTCAAATTCAGGTATAGGGTGATTTTATGGGGAATAAGCCTTCTGCTCGCATGCAAAACGATCAAAAGTTAAAGTGGTGGCAGCTTAGCTTGTTAGGGGTTGCAGGCACTATTGGCACAGGTTACTTTCTCGGGTCCGGCTTAGCGATTTCCATTGGCGGTCCGTCTGTTTTAATTGCATACTTCTTTGCAGCAGTTGGGACGTATGTCGTGTTTGATGCCCTTTCACGTATGACAGCAGATCACCCAGAGCAGGGTTCTTTCCGTTCCTATGCCCAAAAAGCATTTGGGAGCTGGGCGGGCTTCGGTAGTGGTTGGGTCTATTGGTTCTCGGAACTGCTTATTAATGGGAGTCAGCTAACTGCGCTGTCCATATTCTCGCGCTTTTGGTTTCCTGAGGTGCCCATGTGGATCTTTGCGGCTGGGTTCGGAATCCTCGGGCTGGTTATTGTTTTTTTTGGAAATAAGGGCTTTGACCGTGTTGAAAATGTACTGGCTATCATCAAGATGGCAGCGATTGTTATGTTTCTGGTTCTGGCTATAGCTCTTTTGGCAGGTTGGATTGGAGGAGGAAAATATAATCCTAGGTTCCCGAGCCATTATAAAGATCTTTTTCCAATCGGCGGCATAGGGTTGTGGTCTTCTTTTATTTTTGCCTTTTATGCATATGGAGGTATTGAAGTACTCGGAATTATGTCTAACCGGCTCCAACAGCCTAAGGAAGCACCTAAAGCCGGAAAGGTGATGCTGATTATGCTGGTTGCGGTATATATGCTTTCTATTGGCCTGGCTGTGGCTATGGTTCCATTAAGTGCCTTTAATCCAAAAGAAAGTCCTTTTGTACTTGCGCTCAGCAGCGATCATTTGGCCTTTGTTCCCCATTTATTTAATGGAGTGCTTATCATTGCAGGCTTTTCAACGATGACCGCATCCCTATACGCAGAAACATCTATGATGATTACGCTTGCACAGGAAGGAGATGCTCCCACCTTATTTTCACGAAAGTGGAAGGGTAAATATCCCCTTTTTGCACTTAGTTTAATCTCCGTTGGACTAATCGCAGCCATTGTCATGTCGTTATTATTACCGGGGAAAGTATATGAATATATCACAACTGCGGCTGGTTTAATGCTACTTTATAACTGGTGCTTCATTTTGCTGTCTTCAGGTAAGCTACTGAAATCGAGCAGATCAAGCAATATTAAACGTTGGATTGGATTATTGTTAATCGTTATGGCTGTAGTCGGATCTTTTTTTCACAAGCTTAGCCGTCCGGGGTTATATATTAGCCTACTGCTTGTCTTGCTGATTGCGATTTGTGATTTCATTGTACAGCGGGTTCGCCGAAAGCATACTAGATCCAGTCATTATGTCAAAAAGGCCAAGTCTTAGTGAAAAACAATAACTTTAATGCCTGTAAACCAAAATAAAAGCCAAAGCCTATAAGCGATAATCCGGACAGCCATGAGATGGTTTGAAGCACTCCGGTTTTTAGAAATCTACGAAAAATACTTGAAGCGGCAGCCATAGTCACATCCCAGAGCAGCACGCCCAATACAATGGCTCCACTATATATCAATAGCTGCTGTACGGGATACGTATCTGCAACGTTTGCCAGTATTGAGCCATAAATGCCAAGCCAGAACAGGATGGAGATAGGATTAAATAATGACATCAGGAAGCCTGTCAGAAAGGAATTGGTTAATGTATTACTATTGCCCCTTAATTCGGCTTGTGCAATGACACCTGCATTTTTAATGCTTTCAATTCCTGTATACACAAGCACGAAAAAACCAAACAACCACAAAAAAGCTTTGACAAATGGGGCATTAAGCAGGTGAATCATTCCCAAATAAACAAGCAGCATATAAATTATATCTGCGGTTATTGCACCGAGCCCAATAAACCAGGCGTGCCAAAACCCGTTTTTGATACCTCGATCCAATTGTGCGCTATTGATTGGTCCAATGGGGGCCGAAAGTGACAAACCCAGAAAAATATAACTAAAAAATGTATTAATACTATTCTCCTCCTCGAGTATTTGTAGGGTATTTGTCTATTAGTTTATTCGGACAAACTTATCTGTAAGAACATATTTTTTAATAAATTGCCTTGACACTTTTATTGAAAAACGTTAAACCGTTCAGACGATTTTTGAATAAATGAGTGAGAGATTTCCGAGGTTTATTTAGACAAATTTCTACTGTCAAATGCTATTTTTAATGGGTTGGAAGAAGGAGCTTCGCCTGGGTTTATTGCAGTGCGAGGGGAACGGAGTGGCTGGTTGCTGTGATTTTTGCGGCTATTTCGGCTGCGGTGGGCATCTAATAAACCAAGGAGGGGAGCTGTCTTATAGAGACAAGGGTTTCTTTTTGTGCTCAGAGAAGAAATGTATGGTGCATAAGTTTACGTGGAAAATGAATAATATGGATAGCATTTTCCTAAGGAGGAAATAAACTTATGCTTGCTGATAATAGATTACTCATTGCTGCTCTAGGCGGTGTGAATGAAATCGGGAAAAACATGTATTTCATTCAATACGATCAGGATATTGTTGTTATTGATTGTGGCTCCAAGTTTCCTGATGAAAATTTGCCTGGTATTGACCTCATTGTACCGGATGTCACCTATTTGCTGGAAAATCAGGACAAAGTCAGAGCGCTCATCGTGACTCATGGGCATGAGGATCACATTGGAGGCATTCCTTATTTGCTAAAGCAAATCAATCTCCCCGTATTTGGGACAAAGCTCACCATCGAATTGTTAAAAATCAAGTTAAAAGAGCACGGTCTTTTACGTGATGCTGAGCTCCATCTTATAGATGCGAATTCAACCATTGATATAGGCACGATCCAGGCATCCTTTTTCACCACCGTCCACAGCATCCCGGATTGTCTGGGTGTCTTTTTTCAGACACCAGAAGGAAATGTGGTCCATACCGGTGACTTTAAATTCGATATGTCTCCCGTAAGCGGACCTTTTCCGGATCTTCACCGAATGGCCGAAATCGGAAAAAAAGGAGTTAAAGTGCTTCTCTCTGAAAGCACAAATGCAGAAAGACCAGGATTTACCCCTTCAGAACGTTTGGTCGGCGGGCATATTCTGGATGCCTTTGCCAGAGCCAAGCAGCAGGTGTTTATCTCCACGTTTGCATCTAATGTGAACCGTGTCCAACAAGTTATTGATGCGGCTGTGGAAACAGGCCGCAAACTTGTTTTACTTGGACGCAGCATGATAAATGTGGTGACAGTGGCCAAGGAGCTGGGCTTCTTGAAAATGCCGGAGGACTTGTTGATCGAGCCGGGAGAAACAGAGCGGTTTCCCGCAGAAGAAATCGCAGTTTTATGTACAGGAAGTCAGGGCGAGCCTATGGCCGCATTATCCCGGTTAGCGAACTCCCTTCATCCCAAAATCGAAATTTTACCCGGTGATACTGTGATCATTGCTGCGGGAGCGATACCCGGGAATGAGCGAAATCTTTCCCAGGTGATTGACAACCTGTATGTGCTGGGGGCCCAGGTTATTTATGGATCAGGCAGCTCCACAGGGATGCATGTATCCGGTCATGGTAGCCAGGAAGAGCTGAAATTAATGATGACTTTGATGAAACCACAGTATTTAATCCCGATACATGGTGAATTTAGAATGCTGTATCGTCATCGTCAGCTAGCAGAGTCTGTGGGCATTCCTATGGAGAATGTATTCATTGTCCGTAACGGGGAGACCATTCAAGTCGAAGAAGGAAGGGCATCCCTCGGTCCCAAAGTACCATCCGGCAATAGTCTAGTCGATGGACTGGTGACAGGTGATGTAGGCAACATTGTACTGCGAGACCGCAAAAAACTTTCTTCAGACGGAATGCTGATTATTGTAATGACGTTGAGCAAAAACGAGAAGCAAATGCTCGCAACGCCCGAGATCATTTCAAGAGGATTTGTATACGTTAGGGATTCCGAAGATCTCATGAAACAAATCCACGAAACGATCATGTCCACAGTGAACGAATTAACAGAAACCGAAATGAGTCAGTGGGGTCTGATTAAGCAGATGCTAAAGGATAATGTGGGTGGGTTTATTTACAGTCAGACCAAGAGAAGGCCCATGATTTTACCTATCATTATTGAGGTTTAAGGTGGCAAACGTCAAAACGAAATGAGATTTTGTTCACGGCGCCATTACTCAAAAAAAGACTTAGATCAGTAATACGACTGATTTAAGTCTTTTTTCTTCTTGTTTTTCCTAAAAATGCGGATGTAATAGCGGTTTGCAGCGAAGCGGAGGATTTGAATCTGGAGAAGCAACAGCGATCGTAAGATCAAATCCTACGCGCAGCTTTTTAATCGCTTACGGCCGCTTGCGTTCCTGCTGTATGCCCTGTCGTAAACGCTGCTGTAATATTATAGCCACCAGTGTAACCATGAATATCCAAAATCTCACCACAGAAAAATAATCCGGGCATCAGCCTGGACTCCATGGTTTTGGGATTGATCTCCTTTAAATTCACACCGCCCCCGGTAACAAAGGCTTCCTTCAGAGAGAGTGTACCGTTCACGCGAATTGGAAACGCCTTGATGCGATGGGCGAGTTCCTGCCATTGCTGCTTGGGAATATGATCATAAGTTAAATCTTCACGCAGCTGTGCTTGCTGGAGCAATAATGGAATCAAGCGTTCCGGTAAATAAGGCTTAAGCACATTTTTGATCGCCTTTTTAGCATCGGCTGCCGCCAACTCCAGCGTTTCGCGGTAGACTTCATCGGCATGCTTGTGAGGCTGCAAATCGAGAGTCAGCAGCACCGTGCTGGTCTTGTCCTTTTTCATTCCCTTTACGACAAACTGACTGCACCGCAAAGCGGTTGGGCCGGACAGGCCAAAGTGTGTGAAAATCATATCTCCTTCGTGGACGACAACCTTCTTTTGCTTCGCATTCCATACGGTCAGGCTGATATCGCGTAAGGATAGTCCCTGAAGCTCCTTCGTCTGGATGAACGTCTCGCCTGACGTCAACGGAACCTCCGTTGGATACAGCTCCGTAATTGTATGCCCTGCTTGCTCGGCCCAAGCATAGCCGTCACCCTCCGATCCTGTATGCGGAACGGACTTGCCACCAACGGCTACAATGACGTTGCGGCTGCGCAGGATTTCTCCGGAGCGCAGCCGTACTCCAGCCGCATGACCTTCTTTGTAAATAACCTCTTGTACGGGGCAGCTTGTGCGAATGTCGACCCCTTGAGAGCGTACCTTGTTAACTAAAGCATCGACAACGGTTTTGGCCTTGTCCGTCACTGGAAACATACGCCCGTTGTCTTCTTCCTTTAAGGCTATGCCTAACTGTTCAAAAAAGGCGATGATATCCCGATTGCCAAAAGCCGCCAGCGCACTGTGCAGAAAACGGCCATTGCCGGGAATATGCCGGATTAGCTCGTTCAGCTCCTTTGCATTGGTGACATTGCAGCGTCCTCCACCGGAAATACCGAGCTTGCGCCCGAGTTTATTTCCCTTTTCCAGTAAAAGCACCTTGGCGCCCTCACCGCTGGCTGCCGCAGCGGCCATTAATCCGGCCGAGCCGCCTCCGATCACAATAATGTCGTAACTCATCAAATCTCTTCCTTTTCGTCGACAATTTTCAAAAAATTCAGAATGGTGTAACAGTTTCTTCATTATATCTTAATAGCGTCGCTTTAATTCATTTTTATTATGATAAACACGCCGATTTCTCATTTTGTCTGATTGCGAAAAACGTAAAAACGATTTTCTTCTATTCATCCAGCATTTTGCGGATTTTGTCGTTCTACACCGGAATTTTAACACATATATTGTAATATATTGTAGCCTGTGCTTTAATTCAACTAGCGGCGTCAAGGAAAGATGAGGAGGAGGAAAAGTCCTTGTTAATTGCTTTGAAGGAAAGTGTGCTTCAGGTTCTCCTTGCCGTTATATCGGCGGGTTTTTTCTCTATATTAACGGATTATGGAGATAAGAAAAAGGTTTGGGGCGGCCAGCTGCTGCCCGGTCCGAATCAAGGGATACTTTATTTGTGTTGCTTACCAGCCATATTGCTATGTTCTCTCTTTCAATATCAGTCTCCATATGGCCTACCTTCCAATCTCGGAATTATTCCCCTCGCTGTCGGCATCATGTATGGTAGACGTCGTACCGCCTTCGCGCTCGCCGCTTCCGCACTCATGGGGACCCTGATTATAGCCCAGTCGACAGAAATGTCGCCGATGTATGTGTGCACAGGTTTTATCCTTTTTACTTTTATGCTGCTGCATGGCAAGTTCTTTCAAAAAGGGACGTTGTCGGACAAAAAACTTCTGATTTCCGCATATGTTGTGGTTGATATGCTGCTTAAGGCTCTGTTCCCGCTCCTGCTGGGCAGACAGGATGTATGGGTATACATTCCCAATTTGCTTACAACGCTATGGAATATTGCTGCAGGTATACTGGCAAGTTTTATGGTCGTGAGTCTGATGCATAATGCCTTCGAAAAACTGGCGCTGCGACGTGATGTAAGCGAATTTACGAGCAAATACTTAATTGAAGCGGATAAGCTGCGTCAGGTGATGGATTTGCTGCCATTATCCCTTGCAACTCTGGACAGCGAGGAACGAGTTATACATATGAACAAAACAATGCTGGAACTCTATCGGAATTTCGATCCCTTCATTACGCTGCCTAAGGTAGTGGGGCGTCCATGGACCTCGTTATATGATTTTAACACTTCGTCGGTGATTAGCGAACGGGTTATGAAAGCGTTGCAAGGGGAGGCGGGTGCTGATTTTATTAATGTACCTCCCAAAGTATTCTTCTGCAGCTTTCTCCCCATGCGGGATAAACATGTGAACAAAACGACAGGTGTCATTATTGCCTTGCAGGATATTACAGAGCTGGAGACGCTGCGCAGTGAGCTGTGCAATTTTGAGAGGCTCAGTCTGGTCGGACAGATGGCAGCAGGCATCACTCATGAAATACGCAATCCCATGGCGGTTGTGCGTGGATTTTTACAGCTTATGCGTGAGAAAAGTCCGGATTCCCTCGGTCATTACTACCGTATTGTGATGGAGGAACTGGATCGCGCGAACGGGATTATTAACGATTTTCTTTCACTTGCCCAGAACCGGATTGTTGAGAAGGAGCAATGTCATCTTCACGATATTATTCGCGAGCTCACGCCTTTATTGTGGGCAGATGCGAACCTGAGGGGGCAGACAATTGAGCTAAAGCTGGAGGATCATGTGACGATGCTGCATTTGAACCCCAAGGAAATGAAGCAATTGCTGCTTAACTTATCGCGTAATGCGATGGAGGCTATGGGTGAAAAGGGTGTACTGACCATCTCCACGCATGAGGAAGGGGATTTTGTGGAGCTGGAAGTAAAGGATACAGGTCCGGGAATTCCGCAAAACCAGCTTGAAAAGCTGTTCCAGCCTTTTTACACGACCAAAACCAAAGGCACAGGTCTGGGGCTGGCTTTATGTCAAAGTATCGTAGAGCGACACCACGGTACGATTGCCGTAGATTCTGTGGAAGGAACGGGCACGCAGTTTAGAGTTCGATTGCGCAGAACCATTCCAGCTTATCGAGAACATTCCGAGCCTTCTGTCATGAATTCCATACAAAAATAATTGTACACATATAGATCTGTTTTTTTGCAAAACACGTGAAAAAGATTGTATAATGAAGATTAGGTATCCGTACCTTTAACACGAGAGTGGATAAAAAAAGCAACGTAGTATACATGATTTTTGGAAAAGGAGTGAAAGAATATGTCTATGTCTTTTGACCAATATATGAGAGATTCAGTTCAGCCCATGCGCGATGAACTGACCAATCTTGGAATCCAGGAGCTGCGTACTTCGGAAGAAGTGGAGGCCAAGCTGCCTAATGCCAAGGGAACAACGCTGGTTGTTGTTAACTCGGTATGCGGTTGTGCCGCAGGTCAATGCCGTCCAGGTGTGGCCGAAGCGCTGAAGCATGATATTACACCGGATCACCTGTATACGGTTTTTGCCGGACAGGACAAGGAAGCAACGGCGAAGGCTCGCGAATTTTTCGCGCCGTATCCGCCATCTTCCCCTTCCATTGCACTGTTGAAAGACGGCGAGCTGGTTCACTTCATCGAGCGTCACCAGGTGGAGGACCGTTCGGCTGATCAAATCGCTGCTGATTTGACCAGTGCATTTGACCGTTTTTGCCGTTAAGACTGCTCAAGCTATGCCCCCGCATTTTTCGCCTGCGAAACTTGCCGGGGCTTTTGCATGTTAGCTTGTAAAGTAAATTCCTAAAAAGAGGTGTTTATCTGATGAGTTTGCAGGAACAGATTATTGCTGAATTGGGAGTACAGCCTACGATTAACGTAGAGGCAGAGGTCCGCAAGCGCGTGGATTTCCTCAAGTCGTATGTAACGAAAACCGGAAGCAAAGGACTGCTGATCGCCATCAGTGGCGGGATTGACAGTGCTGTAGCAGCTGCCCTGTGCAAGCAGGCTACAGATGAGCTGACGAAGGAGCAAGGGCAAGAGTACATAACGCTGGGGGTGTTCCAGCCTTATGGCAAGCAGGAAGATATTGAGCACAGCTACGCGGTTGCCAAAGCGTTCGATCTGAAATATGCCGGGGAAACGAACATCAAGGAAGCGGTTGATGAGGTTGCCGTGGAAGTGGAGCATACGTTAAAGGATATCGGTCTTGAACGTTCCATTACTCCGCAAGTGAGAGGGAATGTAAAGGCAAGAACACGTATGGTGGTTCAGTACGCACTCGCGAACGAGCTGAATCTGCTTGTCGTTGGCACAGACCACGCTTCAGAAGCCATCACAGGCTTTTATACGAAATGGGGCGATGGTGCAGTCGATATTACACCGCTTAGTACGCTGAACAAGCGTCAGGTGCGTTTGCTGGCCAGCTACCTTGGAGTTCCGCAGGTCATTTTGGACAAAGCGCCTACAGCAGGATTGTGGGAAGGCCAGACGGATGAACAAGAACTGGGCATCTCCTACGAAGCGAACAGCGACTATCTGGAAGGCAAGGAAATAGACCCGGCGGCACGCGAAAAGCTGGAAAGCTTCTTCACACGTACAGCGCATAAGCGGACAAGCATTCCGGGAGTTTAAGTGCGTAATCTTATGATTATGAAATTGTAAATCACTCTTGGTATTTATGCGAAATGCTCAAATCAATAAAAATGCGGCGATCCGCCCGGCGGATCGCCGTTTGCATTAAAAGGGCTATAGCTTAATTGGTGATCCATTCAATGAAGCGGCGGGTTTCGGTAATCGCCTGATCCAGCTGAAGACTGCCTCCCTGAAATGGATGAACGGTATTGAAGGTATGATTGCCACCTTGAATTTGTACCCATTCAATATCGGGACGAACGGTGGTGAGCAGGGCAGAGCCTTCGCGTAGGCGTTTGGAGTCTTCGGTTCCCTGGATAAGTACGGCTGGCAGCCGGCTGTCTGCAAGCCTGTCCACGATGGCAAAACGCGAGCGATTTTGCTCCAGATCGTTCAGAATGACTACATCCAGCGGGAGCTGCTGCCCGGTTCTGGCGTTTTGAACATAGCTGCGTCCCTTGGTGCGCATTTCTTCTTTTTGTGGCAAAGTAAACAGATCCAAATCTGTCACGCCATTCCATGAAATGACACCGGATATTTCTCCGGGGTGATCCAGAGCGTATACGAAGCAGCTTCCCGCGCCCCGGCTGTGCCCTAATAGAAATAACGGCAGCTCTCTGAACTCGTGGCGTGCTCTTAGATGGGTTAGCAGTATATCCAAATCCTCTTGCTCGCGGCTATAGGTGTTGCGTGCGAATTTTTCCGGCTCGGTAAAATTCTCTAAATCCTCACCTATGCCATTATGTGAAAAGTTGAAGGTTACGACATGGTTATCCACGCTCAATGCTTCTGCAATAAAGGGGAACATACCCCAATCCTTAAATCCCTTGTAGCCATGAGCGATGATGAGCAGGCTTTTGGCTTTGTTTTTGGCGGGAAACCAGGAGGCCCGGATCACGGCATCTATTCCTGCTTCAACCACAATGGTTTCTGACATCCTATCCTTCCTTTCTACGGGAATTTTTAAGTGGGTCTATCAGCTAAATTCATACATTGAACTATAGCTACTCTTATTTTAACATATATTGGTGCTGCCCTTGCGCCTTTGTGGCTCGCCATGGTGTGGACGCACTGTTACAATAGGTGCAGTAAAGTATAAAAAGGACGGGGAATACCCAAATGATCTACGGAATTGGACATGATGTGCTGGAAATAAGCCGTATGGCTGACATTTTGGCAGGTAAATATGCAGATGCGTTTTTAAAACGGGTGTTGACCCCGGCTGAACGTGAGCTTGCTGTGGAACGCAAAGCTAGGCTAACGGAGTTTGTAGCAGGTCGCTTTGCTGCAAAGGAAGCGATAACGAAGGCCTTCGGTTGCGGAATCGGGCAGATGATCGGGTTCGGTGATATGGATATTTTACCGGAGCCTGGGGGAAAGCCCGTAGTTTATTTATCTTCGTCCGCGTGGAATAGACTGGACTTGCCAGGTACAGGGAGCTCGGATTACAGTATTCACCTGAGTATTACACACCAGCCCAACATTGCCTCTGCTTTTGTAATTGTCGAATATAAGGAGATGTGATGTGATGACTGCAAATACACTGGAACAAAAACGTTATTTCAGTTTTGAACTGTTGAACTGGTATACACGAAACAAACGGGATTTGCCGTGGCGCCGCCATCGGAATCCTTTTTATATCTGGATTTCGGAAATTATGCTTCAGCAGACGCGTGTCGATACGGTGATCCCGTATTTCAATCGCTTTATTGCACGTTTTCCGACGATCGAAGCGCTGGCGGAAGCACCCGAGGAGGATGTGCTCAAGCTGTGGGAAGGGCTGGGCTATTATTCCCGTGCCCGGAATTTGCAAGCTGCGGCCAAACAAGTGGTCGAGCTTCACGGCGGACAGGTACCGGATGATACACAGGCCGTCGCCGCGCTGAAAGGAGTCGGCCCGTATACGACAGGTGCAATTATGAGTATCGCCTTCAATCGGCCGGAGCCTGCTGTAGATGGCAATGTGATGCGGGTGTTGTCGCGCTATTTCCTCATTGAAGAGGATATTATGAAGGGCAGCACACGATCACATATGGAAAGTCTGGTGCGGGAGCTGATCCCCGAAGGGAGAGCCTCCGATTTCAATCAGGCACTGATGGAGCTGGGGGCGCTGGTGTGCACGCCGAAGTCGCCCCAGTGCCTGACCTGCCCGGTCATGGAGCATTGCTCAGGGCGACTGGCAGGTCGCGAGGAGACGCTGCCGGTGAAGACGAAGGCGAAGCCGCCGCGGCTGGAGCCGCGTTCCGTCGCCCTCATTGAGGGCAGCGGCGCGAACGCAGGTCGCCTGCTCGTCCGGCAGCGTCCGGCCAAGGGCTTGCTCGCCCGCATGTGGGAGCTGCCGCACGAGCTTGCCGGGCCAGAGGGATACAACGGCCCGGTGCCGGATGAGCCTGCCATGGACCATCTGGCGGCTCATTTGCTGGCAGAGGGCGTGCTTGCGCGCCCGGTGCGATTTGTACGTGAGGCGGAGCACACGTTCAGCCACATCCACTGGAACCTGCGTGTGTTCCAGTGTGAAGAGGTCGCCAGCCCTGCAGGAATGGCGAACAGACAACCGCTGGCTGCCGAGCAGCGGGCAGACTACAGCACCGGAGCGAAGCCGGATGCGTTGATTGCGCTGGCAGAACAGGAGGAGCAGGCCCACTCCGGGCTGCCTGCAGGATACCGCTGGATCAGCGAGGCGGATATGGACACCATGGCGTTTCCCAAGGTGTTCCTCGATCTGATCACCGAATATTATGCAAAGCAAAAAGGGACCTTGGTGTAGGTCCTCAACAGCTGCCGGAGAAGTCTCGGCAGCTTTTTTTGTTCTTTTTTCGCTAAGTCTGACGTCTCGTAAAAATAACGATATATATAGACCGTCGCTATTTATCAGTCACAATTACATGGCCTGTTCAAAAATGTTTGGTTGCCTGCTTCATGTAGATATACATTTCGCCACTTTCGATCTTTAAAGTGAATTGGCACGGTCCTCGATCTCGATCAGCCCTTTGCCGATTACATTGGCCGAAACCGGAGGCTTGCCGACCTCCCGTGACCATACGGACAGCTGCCCGATATGATGAATCTGGTGGGCGATGACATGACGCATCAGCTCGCCCCAGGCATCAATTACAATCCTGCCGTCCGGTAGGTGATCTTCAAACCTTTTTTGTTCCAGCCCTTCATGCCAGGCGAGCACGAACGGCTCGACATCAAGTCGAAACTTCGCATCCAGCTTACGGACTTTATCCAGCGTAGCATGGAGTGAGAAGTCCTCCTGAAAATCAGGCTTGCCCTGAATCGTTTGAATCCAGCTCCACTCCACATCAACGATATGAAAGAGCGTCTTCAAAATACCGCCGACACCGCCGACGCGTTCTCTCAAAAAAGCTCTTCCTGCGGTACCTCCTCACACCAGCGGTACCATTGTTCCCGAACCATCCAGTTGTAGCGAAAGAAAGTCTGCATCCATCAACCTCCAGCATTGTTTTGATGATCGTCGCTACCATCTTACCATGGAATACCAAATCTTTGTCAGCATCTTCTTGCGCTTCCTGTTCGACTTAATGGACGGGGGCTTCTGTCCATCCATTTAAATTGAAAAAGGCTGTCTCACTCGTAGAAATTCTACTTTGGAGACAGCCTTTATTATAGAGTAGTGAATGTGTTACTGGCTTATTTCTTTGCTGCCGCGTAACGTTTGTTTACTTCATCCCAGTTGATAACATTGTAGAATGCTGCAATGTAATCCGGGCGTTTGTTTTGATATTTCAGGTAGTAAGCATGCTCCCAAACGTCCAGTCCAAGTACCGGAGTCAGACCTTCAAACAGTGGGCTGTCTTGGTTAGGAGTACTAGTGATTGCCAGTTTGCCGTCTTTGCCGACAACCAGCCAAGCCCAGCCGCTACCAAAGCGTGTTGTAGCTGCTTTAGTGAAGTCTTCTTTGAATTTGTCGTAGCCGCCCAGCTCGTTGTTGATGGCATCAGCAATAGCGCCCGTCGGTTGTCCGCCGCCATTAGGACCGATAACTTCCCAGAACAGGCTGTGGTTATGGTGTCCGCCACCGTTATTGCGAACCGCAGTGCGGATGCTTTCAGGAACGCTGTCCAGATTGGAGATCAGATCCTCCAGGCTTTTGCTTTGCAGTTCAGGAGCGCTCTCCAGAGCTGCATTTAAGTTCGTTACATATGTGTTATGGTGACGATCATGGTGAATTTCTACTGTCAGTGCATCAATGTGCGGTTCCAGTGCGTCTTTTGCATAAGGAAGTTCTGGTAATTGAAATGCCATAATAAAATCCCTCCTGGTTATATGGTTGGGTAAGGTATTCCTATGTAATAATACCCTCTACAGTTATATTAAACCGCATTCAGGCTATTTTATCAACATTTTTGTTTGTAAAATAGCAAACTGGGAAATACGACCTGATAGCTAGCATGTCCAAAAACCTGACTGGAATACACAAAATATAGGTAATATGAAGGAAATTATAAGATACAAAAATGTAAACGCTACATATACAGCGCTTACATGAGAAAAAGGGATGTATTCCTGTTAAAAGTGTGGTTTAATGATCAAGGAAGCAGAAATTTCGGCTTTTTTGTCGTCTGCTATATCTTTGTCATGTCTTTTGGACCTGACGAATTTGAGGGCATTACACCCTTTTCCTGTTCTTTATTTCATATATAGCAGATCGTATGCATTTTTATCATAATGCCTTGTGATTAACACCATGCTAAGAACTTTAAGGATTTATGTAAAAATGACGGCGTTGTCTCATTTTTTTATTAAGCTTACGAAAAGGGAGATATTACTTATGCACGTTCGTTCCTTTCAATTAAGTGATGTGAATCCAGTAACCGAACTCATGCAAGTTGCTTTGTCAGAGGAGTGCTACAAGGAGACGGTGGGTGCTTTTGCCCGTCAGCTTTCGTGGGATTCCGGTTTGATCGTCGTTGCGGAAGATGAGGGAGAGATTGTTGGTGCCCTGATTGGCACGATAGATCAGAATCATGGTTGTTATTATCGTATTGCTATTCACCCCGATCATCGTCGAATGGGTATTGGGAAATCGCTTGTGGAGGCCATGGAGCAACGTTTCCAACAACGTAAAGTTAGCCGCATTTTAGTAGCCGGGGACAAGCATAACAGCGCGGCCATGCCTTTGTATGAAGCAATGGGCTATGGAGCAAACCAGATTTTACAGGCTTTTCAGAAGCTTAGTATTTTGGCTCCTCATTAAACGGCACTCATTGATATAAAGAGAATTGAATATTTTTAAAGTTAATATTTCCAATTAGAGCATATCTGAGTAACCGTTGCAATCGGGTACGGGATATGCTTTTCTATTTATAACAGGGTTAAGGAGGTATATTATGGACGCTTTGGCTCCTTCGTCAGGCCCGCTTCCTTCACCGGAAACATCCAAGCAGACAGGTCGCGCTGGTTACTTACGCGATTGGTTGGTTACCCTTCTGATTGTGCTGATCGTCTTGCTGCTGCTGAACCTGTTCGTGTTTAATTTGTCCACGGTCAGGGGACATTCGATGCAGCCGACACTCATGGAGAGCCAGCATTTGTTCGTTAACAAGCTGGTTTACAATTTTCATGATCCGGCCAGGGGAGACATCGTGATTTTAAAAGATCCCGACTCCAAGTCGTCCAACCCGAGATTTTTAGTGAAAAGAGTGATAGGCACTCCCGGAGATGTGATTCGGGTGGAACATAATCGCTTGTATGTGAACGGTGAGCTGCTAAATGAGCCTTACACCAACTCCAGGGTGGAGGATGGTGATTACGGCCCTTTTACGGTGGAGCCGGGTCACTTTTTTGTCATGGGAGATAACCGCCATACTGCCGCAAGCAAGGACAGCCGCTATTTCGGCAGCATTAAATCCCAGGATTTGCTGGGGCGTGCGGAGTTTATTTTTTGGCCGATATCTGGTTGGAAATGGCTATAGAGCAACGATAGTTTGAAATCAATGCGGAACGCGTGTGAACCGATCAGGATCATGACGGAGCAGACGGTTGCGAATCAGGAAAGGAAGAGGAATATGAAAGAAGTGATGGTATATACCGACGGCGCATGTTCGGGAAACCCGGGCCCTGGGGGTTGGGGCGTCGTTTTGCTGTATGGAGAGCATCGCAAGGAACTGTCCGGAGCCGAGCAAATGACAACAAACAACCGCATGGAGATCAAGTCTGTGATCGAAGCGCTGAAGCTGCTCAAGGAGCCTTGTCATGTCAAAGTTCACAGTGACTCTGCCTATGTCGTCAATTGCTTCAAACAGGGCTGGATTAAGAATTGGCTTCGTAACGGCTGGCGCAACAGTAAAAATCAGCCTGTTGAAAATAAAGAGCTGTGGGAAGAACTGTGGGAACTGATGGGCAAGCATGAGGTTGAATATGTAAAGGTGAAGGGGCACAGTGACAACGAGCTGAACAATCGCTGTGATTTTCTGGCGACCAGCGCTGTTAAAAATTTACGGTAGCATCTGGAGCTGTTTTCTGTTGAAATTTGAGATAAGAGGATGATTGCAAATTCCTCATAACAAGTGATTACGTACGAAGGAATGAAAGAGAGGTGAGTATCGGATGCAACGCGGATTAGTACCAACGGCTGCCGGAACCGCCTCGACCTGGGCATCACTCAAGCAGGAAATCATTGAGGCAGCTCCGGGGCTGGGTATCGACTCCATCGGGTTCGCATCCGCCGACCCCTTTCTGTCTCTGAAAGCTATATTGGAAGAGCATCGGGCCAAAGGCTATGAATCCGGCTTTGAGGAGCCGGATATTCATAAACGGATTTATCCGGAGCTGTATGGTTCACAACCAGCATCCCTGATTGCCATTGCGGTGGCGTACCCTGCTAAAATGAAGAATCCGCCGAAGTCGGAAAAGGGCAAGTATCGTGGTATTTTGGCACGCTCAGCCTGGGGGAAGGATTATCATCTTGTGCTGCGCGAGGCGATGGAGAAGCTCGAGGCCTTTATAAGCGAGCGAGTGCCTGATGCGATGCTGAAAAGCATGGTGGATACCGGAGAACTGTCGGATCGAGCTGTAGCGGAACGCGCGGGTATCGGCTTTAGCGGCAAAAACACAATGATGATTTCACCGACGCTCGGATCATGGATTTATCTGGGTGAATTGCTGACGAACATTCCTTTTCAACCAGATGAACCCGTCACGGACGGCTGCGGGGAATGCACCAAATGCTTGGATGCGTGTCCTACGGGCGCGCTTGTGGGACCGGGGCAGCTGAACGCCCAGCGGTGTGTGTCCTTTTTGACACAAACGAAAGGCTTTCTGGATGAAGAGTTTATGCTGAAAATAGGGAATCGGTTGTACGGATGTGATACCTGCCAAATGGTATGTCCCAAAAATCGGGGCCTTAACTGGAACCATCATCCTGAGCTTACTCCCGATCCCGAAATTGTGAAGCCACTGCTGCTGCCGTTGCTGGATTTGAGCAATCGTGAATTCAAGGAACGATTTGGTCAAAGCGCGGCAGCCTGGCGGGGGAAAAAGCCAATTCAGCGCAATGCCATTATCGGGCTGGGCAATTTCAAGGATATCAGTGCCGTACCCAAGCTGACGGAGGTTCTGTTGGATGATCCACGCCCCGAGCTTCGGGGCACGGCGGCTTGGGCTTTGAGCCGAATAGGAGGAGAAAACGCTATGACAGCGATCAAGCAAGCATCAGAGAAGGAACAACATGAGCAAGTACGCGAAATGATCGCGCAGGCGCATTCCAAACTGGAGGAGCAACAGCAAGCAGAACAGCAAAAGGTCTCTGAATTATCAAATTCAGAAGCAACGGCCGTGGATTCACAGGGTCCAACCACCATTTACTATGATGAAATGGAGACACCTGTGGGCACTTTGACGTTGTGTGCAACGGATCGGGGGCTGTGCCGAATAGAGTTTGGCGTTTTTTATGCGAAGGAGGCACTGCTTCAGCAATGGGCCCGGACATGGATCGGGGAATATGTCTACGTGCAGGAACCGGAAAAACTGCGCGAGGCCGCGGATCAACTGCGTGAATATTTTGCCGGAGAACGACGGGAATTCAGTATAGCCTTTGATTTGAGAGGGGTTCCCTTCCAAGAGCAGGTATGGCGTGCACTGCAAAATATTCCGTATGGACAGAGCGTCTCCTACAAGGATATTGCAGAGTCCATCGGACGTGCCAAAGCCGTACGTGCAGTCGGCGATGCGAGCAACAAAAATCCGCTGCCCATTCTGATTCCATGTCACCGGATATCAGGTGCAACCGGAAGCCTTGTCGGTTATGCAGGGGGTCTGCAAGTCAAGACAAAGCTGCTGAATTTGGAAAAAGAATAAGGACATATGTTTGCAAATTGTGATTTGCTAGCTGTCCCATGTTTTGCTATGATAGGTTCGTGTGTAATGCATGATGTTTCATATAAATATACAGAGGTGACGACTTCGTGGTGTGGAATATTGTCATTCCGATTATTACCCTGATTGTTGGTTTGGTTGGGGGATTTTTCATCGGTGCTTATTATCTTCGCAAGCAGCTTGAGAAGATGCAGAACGACCCTGAAACGCTGCAAAAAATGGCCAAGCAGATGGGATACAACCTGAATGGAAAACAAATGCAGAGGGCTCAGCAGATGATGAAGAACCAGCAGTTCTCCAAAAATCAGCCTGGTGCGCGTAAAAATCAGGGCCGTCGGAAATAATGAGCAACGTGAGCACGGATGTCGCATGAGGTTGCTGCATAGAGGAGGATTACTGTGGCTGGCGTAAAAGATTATATTAACCGCAAAGCTGCGGATAACCGGGATAAAATCGAGTATCATGTGGAGCAGATTTTACAACTGATCGGTGAGGACCCCAAGCGTGAAGGGCTGCTGGAAACACCGGCACGCGTAGCGCGCATGTATGAGGAAATATTTGCGGGTTATGAGGTTGATCCCCGGGATGCGCTGGGTGTGACATTCGACGAGAATCACGAGGAGCTTGTGATTGTGAAGGACATCGTCTATTACAGCCAGTGTGAGCATCATATGGCTCCTTTCTTCGGAAAAGTGCATATCGGCTATGTACCCAGTGGCAAAATTGTAGGATTGAGCAAGCTTGCCCGTCTGGTAGAGGCTGTGACCCGCCGCTTGCAGGTTCAGGAGCGGATTACATCACAGATCGCGGATATTCTGGATGAAACGGTTTCTCCTCACGGGGTAATGGTGGTTGTAGAAGGCGAACATCTGTGTATGTGTGCAAGAGGTGTCAAAAAGCCGGGCAGTAAAACGGTAACGTCTGCGGTACGCGGCTCATTCCGTAATGATGCAGCACAGCGCGCAGAATTCCTGTCCCTGATCAAGGAGTGATCGAACAGGGCGCGACGATCAGGCGATACAAAAAGGGTGGTTTACGCATAGGCGTAGCCACCCTTTTTTGCTAACATGGGATTAGGTGAACGCCAAATATTACGATTAGCCTTTGGATAACAGTTTTTTTAAGATAGGGGATAACGTATGGAGAACGTACATAGCTCAACAGAAAAAACAACCGTTTTGCCTGATTTGCAATGGCTTGAAGCGCCGCTTGCGCTTACCCAGATGGATGTTTTGTCTCCGCTGGCCTGGGAGGAGCTGGCCTGTCGGCAAGTTGGAAAAGGGGCTGCGCCTATTTTGCATCTGTGGCGGCATCCGTCTGCGCTGGTCATCGGTCACCGCGACCGCAGGCTTCCATACGCGCCGCAGGCGATGGAGCATGTGCGCAGCACGGGAATCTCGGTGTGCGTGCGCCCCTCGGGCGGAGCAGCCGTCATGCTGGACAGGGGGGTACTGAACCTGTCCCTGATCCTGCCGAATCCGCAGCACGCGATCAGCCTGCATGAGGATTTCCGGCTCATGGCGGGGCTGATTGCCGATGCGCTGGCCCCGTGGTCTGCCGAGGCGCAGACCGGGGAAATCACCGGGTCCTTCTGTCCCGGTGATTACGATGTCAGCGTTCGTGGCCGCAAGTTTTGCGGCATTGCGCAGCGGCGTCAAGCCAAGGCGTATATCATCACGGCTTTCGTGATGATTGAGGGCAGTGGTGCGGAGCGTGCACAGGCGGTGCAGCAGTTTTATACGGCGGCAGCCGGAGATACGAAGGCGGGCGTGCCGCAGCCGGATTATCCGCGGGTAAATCCGGCAACGATGGGCAGCCTGGCAGAGCTGGCTGGAGTGCCATCTGTTGAGGCCTATACAGCATCTCTGCGCCGGGTGATCGAAAGCCGGACTACGATTTTACCTGTCGATGGCTCGTTGGTACAACCGCAAGGATTGTCAGAACAGATAGCTGCACTTAGAGAACGATACGATTCACAAGTGTAAGGTAGAGCATGGATTTAGCACACTAGCTCACTAACTCACTAACTCACTAACTCACATGGCAATTAGCTTAGAAGGGCTGCCATTTCAGCTTGGAGGCTTGAGCATAGCGTTCTTCCACCTCAGGCCAGTTGACGACATGCCACCAATCCTCGATGTATTTGTTGCGTTCAGCTTGATGCTTCAAGTAATAGGCGTGTTCCCACACATCAAGTGCCAGCAGCGGAATGGACTCCCACTGAGTCAGATTCTGGTGCTTTTCGGCCTGCAAAATTTCAAGCCGTCCTGCACGTGGACTCCACACCAGGATCGCCCAGCCGCCGCCCTCAACCTTCTCGGCCGCCGAGCTGAAATGCTTTTTGAATGCCTCATAGCTGCCGAAATCCTTTTTGATCTGCTCAGCCAGCGGCCCGCTTGGTGTTCCGCCGCCTTGAGGACTCATAATCGTCCAAAAAAGAGTATGCAAATAATGGCCTGCACCATTAAACGCCAGCTCCCGCTCCCAGTGCTTTACGAGGTCAAAATTACCTGTTTTGCGGGCCTCTTCCAGCTTTTTCTCTGCTTTATTCAAATCATTCACATAGCTCAAATGATGCTTGTCATGGTGAATACGCATCGTTTTTTCATCAATGTAAGGTTCAAGCGCATTGTAGGGATAAGGGAGCGGTGGCAACCGATGTCCCCCAATAGGAACCGGGCGGCCGGGGGAAGCTTTTTCCGTTGCCGAAGGCTCCGCCTGACCGGACTGGACGCCTTTAGCCGCCCATGTGCCTTCTCCCCTTATGCCCGCCTGTCGTTCTCGAAACGCATCCTCAGGGTAGTGCTCACCCTCGGCTGACGCATGATACAACCCAGCGGCCCTGGCGATGGAGCCAGGCTCTTGAAAGGGTGTAGTGGAGATCAGGAAATATTGGCTTTCATGGGCCGCATGCAGCACAATTCCGGCGGATCTGGGCTGCTGCCGTAACGCAAGACTGTGCTCGCTCAGCAGGCCGAGCTGGCGCACATACTCCTGTGACTGGCGATTTGCAGTCTGCAGCAATCCGTCCAGCCGACGATGCAGATCTTGTGAGGCAGTCTCTGGCGATGGCACCTCTCCAGATGATGAGGCATCATCCCATTCCCTTGACTGTCCTGATGGTTTAGCCAGTTCGTGTGTGTGCGCTTGTGGAGCAGCCGATTTTTGATCCCATGAGTGCTTCCACGACTGACCTGCGTGAGCGTGGACGCTTCGCTGCTCTTCAAGCAGCTCAACAGCAGCGCGTTCAGTCTGTTCAAATACAGTTCGCCAATCATCGAGCAGCTGCACATATGCAGGCTCAAGCCCCTCAGTAGCGGACTTAATCACTTCCACATGCCAGCTTTCCTGCTGCTTCCAATGCCGGATTTCCTCCAGCACGCGTAAGGGCAGAAAAGCCCCATAAGTACTCAGCATTGTTTTTACCTCCCGTATCCCACTATGGCTTTCCGGTTTGAAGAAAGAATCTGCCCCGGATGCATACGTACCCAGTATATTCGACCTCTCGTAGGGAATATGTCTATAAACTCTTTCCGCCAGATATCACATGCCATGCAGAATCATGAATGCCGATTGGGATGCAGAAAAAGAAGCCCGACCACGGCACGAGTGAAGTGTCCATCATCAGGCTTCTCTATATCAATTCCTTACTTCGCAGTCGTTGGCTTATTCGCATTAGCGATGGTCTTCTTGTCCTCCAGTTCCTGCACATTGCTTAAAAACGTCGATACCCGCCGCAAATATTCACGTGGATGCTCTCTGAAAATAAGCTCATGCAGCCCGTTTTTGACAATCCACACACTGGAAAGCGGATTGGTCTGATTGGCAGCGAGCTTTTCCGCAATGGGATAAGGAGCTTTTTCGTCCTGCGTACCATGCACAAACATAATCGGGAACGGATAGTTTTCCTTTTTAACCTCTTGATATGGAATTTGATGCAAGCTGGTGCCGTTCAAAACTGGAAACAGCAGCTCCAGAATTTCCAAAGACGGATGGCGTGGCAGATTAATTTGATTATGAATGTTATGGTACAGCGTATCGGGCTCCAGCAGGAAGGTGCTGTCCAAAATCATCGCGTCCACATCCTTGGTTTGCAAGCCCGCCTGCAGGGCGGTTCCTGCCCCCATCGAGAAGCCCCATACGATAATCTCCGACGAGCCGCGTTGCTTCGCAAGCTGGATCGCCCCCAGAAGCTGTTGGGATTCCGCTTTGCCTCCGGTCGCGACTGCTTTGCTGTTTTGAGAGGCGAAACCGTAATCGAACATAACCACATTAAAGTTTAAACGGTGAGCATAATGTGCCAGGTCATACATGGGAATCCAGCTTTCTTCGCGATTGGCCCCATACCCATGGCTGAAAATAATGGTTTTCCGCGATTGATTCGCCGGGATATACCAGCCTTGCACCATGCGGCTGCCGTCCTTGGCAGGGAAGCTGACCTCCTCATAGGGCATTCCCTTCGCCTGCATCGGATTAGAGTACAGCGGTGCCACGGTTGGATTCGTCAGTACCCATGCGATGTAGGCATGTAGGGCAATAAAACAAAACAGCAGAAAAAATACGACCGATAGCAGCAGCGCAATCACAATGTGCTTGAACCGCAGCAGACGGGGATTAATCCGTGGAATGGACGGCTCCTGAACAGCGGTTTGTAGCTGAGAGCTGCGCTGGGATGTCGAAATCATGTAAGAGCCTCCTTATATAAAATTGAACTTCATGCTATGGAATTTAGGTACAAATTCACTTGAAAATGATAGTGTATGTCCATATTGATACCTATTATCGTATGATGGGGATTATCCAAAGTCAACGTCTGAGCCTGAAAAGTAAAAATGACGCAAAGAATTGTCGATGTTTGTTCTTCTTTTGTAATATAGCTGTCACAAAAACATTGGTTTACAGTAGCCGCGGGTATTCTATATAATTTATGTAACCATGTTTCAAGGTGTGAAACGAAAATGGATGCAAGGGGAGCGGTTCACGATGGAAGACCGTAAATTAACCGTTCGCGCTGTGGAGCGTGCGCTTGATATATTGCTGTGTTTTACCGCAGATTCGGATCTTGGCCTGACGGAGATTGCCTCCAAAATTGGGCTACATAAAAGCACGGTTCATCGGCTGCTGACTACGTTGGAGGATCGTGGCTTTGTCGTTCGGAATGCCGCAACCGAAAAATACCGGCTCGGCTTCCGCATATGGGAGCTGTCCACCCATCTGTCACAAAGTGATGAGCCGGCAGTGCTGCTGCAGCCTGCGATGGAAGGACTGCGTGACCGTCTGGGTGAGACGGTCAGCTTGTACTTGCGGGACGGCAGTATGCGTATTCGCATTCAAGCCGTTCAGAGCAACCAGGCGATCCGCCGCGTTGCGCCTGTGGGTGCGCGTATGCCGCTGGCTGTAGGGGCTTCCAGCAAGGTGCTGGCAGCCTTTATGCCACCGCAGGAGCTGGAAGCTCTACTCAGGGGGGATGAATGGCCGTCCTCCGTAGACCCGGAGGTCTATAAAGCTCAGCTGCAGGACATTCGTGAGAAGGGCTATGCAACCAGCTATGAAGAACGGGAGCCAGGCGCTGCCGCTGTAGCTGCGCCTGTGGTGAACCGGAAGGGACAGGTCGCTGCGGCTTTGTCTGTATCTGGTCCGGTCAGCCGACTTGCACCTGAGACGTTGCATGATTTTGCCCCAATTTTGATCGAAGCTGCGAAGGAAATGGGGCTTATGCTTCCGTAACAGGACCAGAGTGGGGTTGCCAAAGCAGTAAATTTAAAGTAATCTGATGAGGATGGCGGGAGGTCTGTTATCGCCGCCTCATGCAAATCGAAGAATCACATTTACTGGGGGAGCCTGTAATGCCGGGCTGAGATGGAATCGTACAGGATTCCGGACCCTTTGCACCTGATCTGGATCATACCAGCGTAGGGAAGTAATCGGCCATTGAAATGTATACGTAGCTGCTGCCCAAGACGGCATATTGGAATATAATGATTCCACGTGCGCACTTTTTGGACAGCTCCTCGTTAGATTAGCCGGTTCCCTGGGGAACCGGCTTTTTTTGCATAGATCAGCCACCCTGGGAATGGTTCCGGATCGGTGTGTCATTTCATCGAAACGGGAGGAACGGACAATGAAACCGACGGAAACAGAAGGAACTGAAATGAAGGCAGCAGTGGCAGGAAAGACAGGTTCAGAGAAGACAAGTGCAGAGCAAGCGGAAGGGGTCAAGCCCTTTCCAGGGAGCCGCAAGGTGTATATTCAAGGCTCGCGGCCGGACATTGCCGTGCCAGAGCGTGAAATCGCGCTGCACCCGACACATACGGCGCAGGGTACAGAGCATCATGAGCCGCTGCGTGTGTATGACACAAGCGGTCCGATGACGGACGAAGCCTATCAGGTGGACATCCGACGGGGACTGCCTCCGCTTCGACGGGCTTGGGTGCTGGAACGGGGCGATGTCGAGGCTTACGAGGGACGCACAGTTAAGCCGGAGGACAACGGGCTGAAGCCTGGTTCCAAGCGGGAGACGGCGGAATTCCCCGGCGTGACCCATCGTCCGCTTCGCGCGTCGCAAGGGCGAACGGTGACGCAAATGCACTATGCTCGGAAGGGAATCATTACACCCGAGATGGAATTTGCGGCGATTCGTGAAGGGGTGGAGCCCGAGTTTGTGCGACAGGAGCTGGCGGCGGGACGAGCGATTTTGCCTTCCAATATCAATCACCCGGAAAATGAGCCGATGGTCATTGGACGTCATTTTCACGTGAAGATCAATGCCAACATCGGCAATTCGGCGGTTACATCCTCCATTGAGGAGGAAGTGGAGAAAATGACCTGGGCTGTGCGCTGGGGCTCGGATACGGTCATGGACCTGTCCACAGGCCGTAATATCCATACGACGCGTGAATGGATCATCCGGAATTCTCCAGTGCCGATTGGAACGGTACCGCTGTATCAAGCGCTTGAAAAGGTAAACGGCGAAGCTGAGGCACTGACGTGGGAGCTGTATCGCGATACCCTGATTGAGCAGGCGGAGCAGGGTGTAGACTATTTTACAATCCATGCGGGCGTGCTCCTGCGCTATATTCCGATGACAGCGAATAGAATGACGGGAATTGTCTCCCGAGGCGGGTCGATTATGGCGGCTTGGTGTCTTGCCCACCATCAGGAGAACTTTTTGTACACGCATTTTGAGGAAATCTGCGAAATCATGAAAGCATACGATGTCGCCTTTTCCCTCGGGGATGGCCTGCGTCCGGGCAGCATCTATGATGCGAATGATGAAGCGCAGTTTGCAGAGCTGGAAACACTGGGTGAGCTAACACAAATCGCATGGAAGCATGATGTCCAGGTCATGATCGAAGGTCCGGGGCATGTCCCAATGCACAAAATCAAGGAGAATGTAGATTTGCAAATGGAAATTTGCAAGGAAGCTCCTTTTTACACTTTGGGACCGCTCACGACGGATATTGCGCCCGGCTACGATCATATTACCTCGGCCATCGGAGCAGCCATGATCGGTTGGTTCGGGACGTCGATGCTGTGCTACGTTACGCCAAAGGAGCATTTGGGTCTGCCGAACAAGGATGATGTTCGTGAAGGGGTTATTACCTACAAAATTGCGGCACATGCTGCCGATCTGGCGAAAGGCCATCCACGGGCGCAACAACGGGATGATGCCTTATCCAAGGCGCGTTTTGAGTTCCGCTGGCGCGACCAGTTCAACCTTTCCCTCGATCCCGAGCGTGCTCTATCCTACCATGATGAGACGCTACCGGCGGAGGGGGCCAAGGAAGCACATTTTTGCTCGATGTGCGGTCCCAAATTCTGCAGCATGCGGATTACGCAGGATATTCGCGCCTATGCGGCAGACAAGGGGCTGAATACAGAAGAGGCTGTAGCTGCCGGGATGCGTGAAAAGGCAGAGCAATACCGGGATGCGGGGCAATAGGTTGGAAGTGAGTCAACCTATTGGGAAGCCGGATTACTCACGCTGGCAAGCTAAGTGAGGATCGTCGCTTATGCGTCCGAATGTAAATACTCCAAAAAAGCCGTGTTTCTCTACAGACGATGTAGGGAAACACGGCTTTTGAGCTTATGTCAAAGCAAGATGGAGTAACCGAAAAAAGGCTGCTTTATTTTTTACCCATTTTCTCATTTAAAATATCCTGAAAGCTGAGCTTCTTCTCCGAGCTATCTTCTTTCTTCTGCATGCTCACCGCGTTGGCACGTTGGTATTGGTGGTGAAAGGGCATCAGGGTGTGTACAGTTAAGTTCATTGTATTCATGTGGTTTGTTCCTCCAATTCCATTTTGTCAAATTCAGATTGAGTTGCTTAGGACGTCTGTATAGGACTATTTGTATGTACTTGATGTCGTAATGCCATGTAGGTTGCTTGGTAAGATTGCAATCATTATACCCGCATTTTTTCAAAGTAAAACGCTTTTGACATAAAACAGGAAGATGGTCGTATGCGTCCAAAATGTGTATTAGGAGGATAGTCATTTTGAGGGAGGATATGCCTAGGTCCAAAATAAGGGCTAGAGGCCCGCTTTCTTAGTTTAGTAGTCGGGATTGTGTTTTTTTGTCGAAATGGCTTGGTTTCGTCACTATTTTGTACTTTGGAGCGAGTGCAATCGAATTTTGTGAAGCCTTGTAGCTGGGATTAAGGCAGTCTGGTGGCGAATTAAAGTGTCAAAGTTATATTGACTTTAGGTTTGTAAGTAGATACCATGAACTGGTTGTAAGCGTATTTTGACAGCTAGAGTCAGCAAATTCCTTTGGCTATTCATCCGTTGAAATGTTTGGGAAAGGACCATGACATATATGAAAAAAAGAATTGCAGACATAGCATTTATCATTCTGGGCGCGTTTTTTTTCGCGCTGGCAGTTAATCTGTTTGTGATCCCGAATGAGTTTGGCGAAGGGGGCGTAACAGGGGTTACGATTATTTTATACTACCTGTTTCAGTGGTCTCCCTCGATCGTCAATCTGGTGATTAATGGTCTGTTGTTGGTTATTGGATATAAATTTCTGGATGCGAGAACAACGTTATACACCGTCATTGCAGTTGCATTTAACTCATTATTTTTGCATTTAACAGCTGACTGGCGGATTGACTCGCATGAGCCGACGATTAATGCCGTGTTTGCCGGGGTTTTGGTCGGAATCGGAATTGGCTTAATCGTGCGGGTAGGGGGCACAACGGCAGGAACGGTCATTTTGGCGCGGATTGCCAATAAATATTTGGATTGGAATATCAGCTATGCCCTGCTGTTTTTTGATTTGATCGTAGCGTTCTCTTCCTATTTTATTATTGGTCCGGAAAAATTGATGCTGACCATCGTTATCCTGTACGTGGGTACCAAGGTTATGGATTTCATGATTGAGGGGTTAAACTCTAAGAAAGCGGTCATGATTATTTCCGAGCATCAAGACAAAATTGCAGAGATGGTCATTACGCAAATGGATCGTGGAGTTACCGTTCTGTCAGGCCACGGATATTACACCAAAAACCCGAAGGAAGTTCTGTATATCGTCATTAGTAAGCAAGAAGTGTCGGCGCTTAAAAAGATTGTAAAAGCTATCGACACAGCAGCCTTTATCACGATTCATGATGTGCGGGATGTATTCGGAGAAGGCTTTTTGGACATTTCGAAGTAACTGGCAATGTGAAGGTAAGGTTATAGGAGAATAGGGTAGGAAGTCGGTCCTGAGGGATCGGCTTTTTTGTTTTTGTGATGTTTATTTTAATAATCGAAATAGAGTATATGGATAATAACTCCTTTTCGAAACAGAAGAAAAGCTATTTTTTGTAAAAAATTATATTTAATGTGACTTTGATCTCTTATTTTTTGAAAAACATGTATTATGATCAGACAATAATATATATTTTATTCAAATATATTCATTTTAATTCTTTTATTTTACATTTCCGTTGAGATAGTTGTCTTAATTTATCGGAATTTTAAATATGACTATGAATTTGCTGCGAAAGTAGACGAGGTACTAATAAACAAGTTTAATGATGAGCTGAATGGACTATGTCCAAGATTGACACAAAAGCTATCTCTTGATCCGATTCTGTAACAAGCTGATATTTAGATTTATTACAGTTTAATGTGTTGGCTAAGAAGTATCTGGGGGCGTGGATAAAAGATTTTATTCTTAGTGATTTTGTGGCTTCACTTCCATCCCCTTGGTTACATTAAAGTGTTATAATCTAAGTTTTTTATTATTCGCGCTGTAGTTTTATATTTCCGGGAATACAGAAATATGAATTTGTTAAAAAAGTATCAGGGTAATATTCCAAATCCCACTATACTCAAAGAATTTATTGAGTTTACTTCTGAATATCAACTCAAAATCAGAACGAGAGTGAGGTTGTACTGAGTGGAGAATAACTACGATTTAAAAAAAGAATTTAAAAAGCCGTGGATCCAGATTTCCATTTTGTTTATCATATTGCATTTTATAAATTCTTTTATTTTGTTACCTTCAATGAACCCTTTAAAGCACCCTATGGCTTTTTTTCTTATATCGTCATCAGCAATGATTTTAACTTTTTTAATTGTATTTTTGTACCCTAAATTTACGAAGCATAGAGACAGTGAACAGTTTTCTGATAATAATTTAATTCCATATCGGAAAATATGTGCCAGTGTATTTCCTGTGTTAAATTTTCTATCTCTTTTTGTAATGTTACAATATTCAAAAGCTATTTACTTTAATCCCTTAAATATTGCTTTACTGATTTCGGCGATATCACACTTAACAGTAGGCGCTACATTTACTAAATTAACACCTAACCGCTTGATTGGTTTGAAGTTTCCATGGCTACTTTCGAATGAAACCGCGTGGAAAAAAACACATCGTATCTCTGCTTATATTTGGATAGCCTTTGGCTTAATAGGGATCGCTGTAGGATTAGGACTGCAAGTTAATGAATACATGGTGCTCGCTTCTTTCTTACCAACGATAATTAGCTTGATTATTTCTCTCTTTCTAAGCCATAGGTATCAAAATATAGACTGCTGAACATGTATGATATGAGTCGATTTAGCTTTATTAGGAGGATTTCCATGCGCAATAGATTGAATATTTTTAATGTATTGTCCTTTTTTCTTTCTGCTTTGCCTTTCGTCATCTACCTTTTCATGTATCCGACAATGCCCAGGAATGTAGCAATCCACTACAATTTCAATGATGTGGCTGATCGTTTTGTAGACAAATCCTCCCCTGAGGTATGGTTGTTGTGTGGCATTAGTCTGATATCTTTTATAATTATGCTGATGCTCCAGCCTTATCTCAGTCGTCAGTTCAAGAGCGAAGAAGGGTCTGCAATCATGGAAAGCCTACCTGGTCTATTCACACTTCTTATAACCCTCGTATTTTCAATCCTAGGCATATGTTTTCTTTTAAAGGCTTGAAGCATGTAAAAAATCCCCTCTCAATTTGCAGTTTTCACTGCATTTTGGAGGGGATTTCATTATTCATTCGTTCTTTACGCTTGAATCATTTGACGTAATACGGTTTGCAGAATACCACCGTTGTGGTAGTAGTCGATGTCGACGGTGCTGTCCAGACGGGCAGTTACCGGGAATTCGAACTTGGTGCCATCCTCGCGTTTTGCTACAACCGTAAGCTCTTGACCTGGCTTCACGTCATTGTCAATGCCAAGGATATCAAAGGTCTCGCGACCGTTCAGACCCAAGCTGGACCAGCCGTAGCCCTCCTGGAATTGCAGTGGCAGCACGCCCATGCCCACCAGGTTACTGCGGTGAATCCGCTCGAAGCTTTCGGCAATAACGGCTTTAACGCCCAGCAGAAGCGTACCCTTGGCTGCCCAGTCACGCGAGCTGCCTGTGCCGTATTCCTTACCGGCAATGACAATCAGGTTTTGATCGGCTGCCTGATATTTCATGGACGCATCGTAGATGGACATTTCCTCATCCGTTGGCAGATATTTGGTCACGCCGCCCTCCGTACCGGGAGCCACGTTGTTGCGAATACGGATGTTGGCGAATGTACCACGCATCATGACCTCGTGATTACCGCGGCGGGAGCCGTAGGAGTTGAAGTCCTTACGCTCTACACCATGCTCCTTCAAATACAGTCCTGCCGGGCTGGAAGGAGCGATGTTGCCTGCTGGTGAGATATGGTCTGTTGTAACCGAATCATTCAACAGGGCAAGCACACGGGCATTGCGGATTTCCTTGATATCCTGCACGCCATCCTGAAGTCCTTCAAAGAACGGCGGATTTTGAATATAGGTTGAGTTTTCATCCCATTCATACAGCTCGCCTTCAGGAACCGGAATGGAATTCCATTTTTCGTTGGCAGTAAATACATTTTCGTATTTGCGACGGAACATATCCGGGCTGAGAGACAGGCTGATGGCTTCCTTGATTTCCTCGGAAGTCGGCCAAATGTCTTTCAGGTATACCGGCTGATTGTCCTGATCGTAGCCGAGCGGATCATTCGCCAAATCAATGTTCACCGTACCTGCCAGCGCATAAGCGACAACCAGTGGAGGTGAGCCGAGATAGTTGGCTTTGACCTGGGCATGCACACGGCCTTCAAAGTTCCGGTTGCCGGAAATGACTGCGGCCACGGTCAGATCGTTGTCTGTAATGGCCTGACTGACTTCGTCAGGAAGCGGCCCGGAGTTACCGATGCAGGTCGCGCAGCCGTAACCAGCTACATGAAAGCCGAGTGCTTCCAGCGGGCCGATCAAATCGGCCTTTTGCAGATACTCCGTCACGACGAGGGAACCTGGTGTCAAGCTGGTTTTAACATAACCCGGCTTTTTGAGTCCACGCTGCACGGCTTTTTTGGCAAGCAAGCCCGCGCCCAGCATAACGCTTGGGTTGGAGGTATTCGTGCAGCTTGTGATCGCCGCAATGACGACTGCCCCTGTACCCAATTCACTGGTGGAGCCATCTGGGTGGGTCAGCGGAATCTTTTGTGCGATTTTCTCATCGCTCAGTCCATAACCGCCTTTGTCCACCGGGGTACGGATAATACCTTCAAAGGTTTCCTTCATGCGGCTCAATTCTACGCGGTCTTGCGGACGTTTCGGTCCGGCGAGACTCGGTACAACCGAAGCCAGATCCAGCTCAATCGTATCGCTGAACACAGGGTCCGGCGTATCGGCTGTGCGGAACATGCCTTGCGCTTTGTAATATTCCTCTACGAGACTGACTTGCTCATCAGAGCGTCCAGTGCTGCGCAGGTAAGCCAGAGTTTCAGCATCAACCGGAAAGAAACCGATCGTTGCGCCGTATTCCGGTGCCATGTTGGCAACGGTCGCACGGTCAGCCAAGCTGATGTTAGCCAGACCGGGACCGTAAAATTCCACGAATTTGCCGACCACGCCTTTTTTACGCAGCATTTGAGTTACTGTAAGCGCCAGATCCGTAGCAGTGGCCCCTTCCGACAGACTGCCTGTTAGCTTGAAGCCAATGACATCGGGAGTGACAAAATACAGCGGCTGCCCGAGCATACCCGCCTCTGCCTCGATACCGCCGACGCCCCAGCCTACAACGCCAAGTCCGTTAATCATCGTGGTATGGGAGTCTGTTCCCACGAGGGAATCCGGGAAAACGACCGTTTCGCCGTCAATGGATTTGGTGGCGGCTACGGATGCGAGATACTCCAGATTGACCTGATGGACAATCCCCGTGGATGGCGGTACAGCGCGGAAGTTGTTGAACGCCGTTTGCGCCCAGCGCAGAAAACGGTACCGCTCCTCGTTACGCTCAAATTCTACATTAATATTGTAGTCCAGCGCGTCACTGGTACCAAAAGCATCAACCATAACCGAGTGGTCGATGACGAGATCCACCGGGACGAGCGGGTTGATTTGTTTTGGATCACCGCCCGCTTTTTTCACGGTATCACGCATGGCTGCCAAATCGACAACTACCGGAACACCCGTAAAATCCTGAAGCACGATGCGTGCCGGGATGAATGGAATTTCCTTGTTGGTGTCACGATCCTCAGCCCAGCCTGTCAGCTGCTGTACATGCTCCTCTGTAATCGCGCGTCCGTCAAATTGGCGAACCGCGGCTTCCAGCAGCACTTTAATGGAGAAAGGCAGCTTGGCAACACCGCTTTTTCCTTGTTCCTCCAATGCCTTGAGACTGTAATAGCGATAAGGCTTGCCATTGACTTCGAGACTGCGAGCAATGGAGAATTGATCTTTTCCTGACATAGGTATTACCTCCTTGAAGTGAATGCTTGTGGGGTGAATAGGAATGTCGTTTTTTCGATGTCTTGCATGGCTGGTTTAAATTGGTTGCGTTCTCAATTTCATCTTCAGTGATTCATTGCGTGTTAAAGGTTGAGATGAATGAAAATCGTTTCATTAGATGAAACTTGATTTCAAAATGATTGCTTTTGGATTAAGTATACCGTTTTCAGGCGGTTCCGTAAAGTTTTTTTGACCTAAATTATGCGGCGCAGATTGGAAAATAAAACGTTCGGCTTCCTGGTGTTTCGATGTTCATACCAAGCTTTAGAGATTCATACTTATAGATAGAGAGCATATCAGGGCAGAGAGGGAAGAAGGCAGTTATATATCATCCCGGCTATCCGCGGAAAAGGGTGGCAGGACGAATATGGAGGGATTGGGATGGGGGAGCGGGAATGGAAACAGGCTCTTTTTGCTTACGTGAATCAATACAATCGCAGTGAGGTGAATGGGGTACCACAGCCGGATGAATATCTGGAGGTGGGCCAGCGGATGGAACGAGCGGCGCGGGCGGCCAGATTGGAGCAGTGGTATAACGAACGGGATGCTGTTCCCCTGCGCAGCGAGACACGCGCCAAGCCGTTGCGGATTGTGCAGGATACTCCAGATGAGGCCGTAATAGACGTACAACTGCATGTCCGGCTCTTTTATGAGAAGGGCGGGATGACCCACCGGGAGGATCGCATTGAACGGGAGCGATTGACGTTCACGCGCGAGGGAGAGGCCTGGCAGGTGACGAGAATCGAGCGTGATCCGGCAGAAAGGAAGCCTGCGGGGGGAGAGGTTCCTTTTGAAGAGGCGCCATTTAACCAAGGAGGGAATCTGCCGCTGCTGAATCGCGGTGTGCTGGGCTTTGGCTCATCGGCACGCCCCAGTCGATATCGCCGCGAAGAAGCGGCGGCCTATGCGGATCAGTGGTGGGATAGCTTCAACCCGGAGTTTGAAGGTTTTGATGTGGATTGCACCAATTATATCTCGCAATGCCTCTTTGCAGGGGGCGCACCGATCCACTATACTGGTAAAAGAGAATCGGGCTGGTGGTACAAAGGGAGGGTCGCCGGACGTGAGTTGTGGAGCTACAGTTGGGCGGTTTCCAACAGTCTGGAGCGGTATTTGGACTCCAGCTCATGGGGCTTGACCGCTGAACAGGTGAGCCGTCCGGAGCAGCTTACGCTGGGAGACGTCATTTTTTACGATTGGGACGGTGACGGAACCTTTCAGCACAGCACGATCGTAACGGCCTTTGATGCGGGCGGCATGCCGCTTGTCAATGCGCATACGGTAAGCTCCAGACATCGTTATTGGGACTACAAAAATTCGTATGCGTGGACGGATAGCACGGTATACCGCTTTTATCATATCGCCGACTATTTTTAAAAGAGATGATGAATAACAGGTACAGTGATGCAAATCAGGCACAATGACGTAAGCAGGAAAGCGGAGGATAGCATGGCAAAACAAAAATTAACCGTAGGGCTGGTGTACGGTGGCAAATCAGGTGAACATGAGGTTTCGCTGCAAACGGCGTATGCGGTAATGAATGCGTTTGATTATGAGAAATACGAGATTATTCCTTTTTATATTACAAAGGCTGGCGATTGGCGCAGAGGGCCGCTGCTAAGCTCACCTTTGGCTTCATTGGAGCAATTGAAGCTGGAACGTGTTGAGGGGGGAACCAAAGCGGCCTTAGATACACTGTTCGGCAAGCTGTACGGAGAGCAGACGTTGGATGTGCTGTTTCCATTGCTGCACGGCACCTTTGGCGAGGATGGAACGATTCAGGGCCTGTTCGAAATGGCGGATATGCCTTATGTCGGCGCAGGAGTGCTGGCTTCTGCCGCAGGGATGGACAAAGGCGTCATGAAGAAGCTGTTTGAGCATGCAGGCTTGCCGCAGGTAAAATACTGTTATTTTAATAGTACACAGTGGGCACAAACCAGCCATGATCTGGTACGCAGCATTGAAACTGAGCTTGGCTACCCGTGCTTTGTCAAACCGGCGAATCTGGGGTCAAGTGTCGGTATTTCCAAAGCCAATAACCGGGAAGAGCTGGAGAAATCTGTAGAACTGGCTTTGCAATTTGATCTGAAGGTGATTGTGGAGGAGTACGTGGATGCCCGTGAGATTGAGGTCAGCGTGCTTGGCAACGACGAGCCGATTGCTTCCGTACCAGGTGAAATTGTATCGTCCAGCGATTACTACGATTATGCTGCTAAATATACAGACGGCCAATCGGAAATGCTCATTCCGGCACCGTTGGACGAGGAAGTAGCAGATCGTATTCGTGAAGCTGCACTACAAGCATTCCGCGCGCTGGAAGGCTGCGGGATTTCCCGTGCCGATTTCTTCGTCAGACGCTCGGATGGACATATTTTGATCAATGAAGTGAATACCATGCCGGGCTTTACACCGTTCAGCATGTATCCATTGCTGTGGAGAGAAACCGGAGTATCCTATCAGAGTCTGCTGGACCGCATGATTGCACTCGCACTGGAGCGTTATGAACGCAGGTCGGCACTTCACTACGAGAACTCATAAAACGAACCAAGGGGAGCTGAGCACTCTCCTTTTTGTTCATATGTAAGGAAAGGTGGGGCTAAGCATGGGCTTTCAAACCGAATTTAACTCAGTGTGTAAGTTCAAGAGCGAACAGGAATTGTACGAACTGCTGGAATACGGACGCGGTAAAATGGTTAAATCCGGTCTGCGCGTATTTCCGACAGGCCAGAAGGTCATCGCTTACAGCGTGGCCAACGTGGCAGTAGCCATCGTGCAGATTGTGGGCTGTATCGCTGAAATCAATTTTCAGGGTGACGAAGTAACCGAGGTTGAAATGATCCTTATTCGCAAGCTGAATGAAGAGGAATCGAGAATTCAGACCGCCTTGGCGGATGAAATGTTTTTTGGAGCGCAGCAGCAATCCTAAAGCTGTGTTCTTCTTGCAATATGTGTGGCAACACCGAATCAGCAGGTGCTTTTCCGGGTATGATCAGTAGAAAAAGGCTTTAGGCCACTAATCAAAAACGGCTTTGCCTGTACTGAGATCTGCTGAAAGGAAGGACATCCTATGATAGTAAGGTTTGGCTATGTAGCCATGTCGGTCAACGTACAAAATGCATCACCCTCTAAAACTATGACGCTGGCCAGCTTTAACAAGATTGAAGACCGGGAGGCCGCGATCCGTAAGCTGGAGCGGATTGCAGCCGAAAATCTTCATAATACCTTGAGGCTGCTGCGTCATAATAGGGCGAATGATATTGAGGTCTATCGGTTCTCATCCAAGCTGATTCCGCTGGCAACCCATCAGGATTTGCGGGATTGGGACCCATTTCAGGCGCTTGCACCTGATTTTGCAGAGGTGGGAAACTATGTCAAGGCGAATGGAATGAGAGTGTCATTTCACCCGGATCATTTTACGGTGCTGAGTACCCCTCGTCCCGAAGTGCTGCAAAGCTCGATTAACGATCTTCAGTATCATAAAGCAATGCTGGAGGCGATGGGACTCGGTGCAGATGCCAAGAACAACATTCATATCGGTGGGGCATACGGAGATAAGGTGACCTCGGGTCAGCGTTTTGTAGAGCAAGTCGGTGCGTTGGAGGTTTCGTTAAAAGAGCGGTTGACATTGGAAAACGATGATAAGACCTTCAATGCTGTGGAAACGCTGGAAGCCTGCAAGCTGACAGGGCTGCCGATGGTTCTCGACATTCATCATCAATGGGTGAATAACGAGGGCGAGAAGCCCTGGGAGCTATGGCCCGACATTTTGTCTACCTGGAAAGGGGAATGGGCCCAAACGGGGTCTTTTCCTGATCACCCATTGCCGCCCAAAGTCCATGCATCCAGTCCCAAAAGCGAAAAAGATCCCCGAAGTCATGCGGACGGTGTTGAGGTCGAGCCGTTGCTTACCTTTTTGCGCCATATTGCCGGATATACGGATCGGATAGACGTCATGCTTGAAGCCAAGTGTAAGGATGAAGCGTTGTTTGGATTGATGGATCAATTGCGCCTTCAGGAGGGTGACGGGATTAAAGTACTGAATGGAGCATCCGTGGAAATTACGCCTTAATGAGTAGGATTATGCGGATAATCTCCCAAATAGAGAAACTTTATGGAATATATTGTGTATACTAGATTGTGTAAACTAGCAAGGTTGTATTTTAACAGAGATGGTTAAGAGACTGTGCTGTATGGCAGCTCGCAAACCACGTAACAATGATATAGAAAGTAGCGTGAACACGTTGAACGAACATGAAAACGAAAAGGTTCCCTATATCGTATCAAGAAAAAGCTATACCGCCGTCGCTATTAACGCGGCATCCAAAGCCGGAGAATGGATTAAGAGCAGACTGGGAACGGTTGAACAATTGAACACCAAGCACTCTCCTGCGGATCTGGTGACCGAGGTGGATAAAGGTGCGGAGCAGATGATCCGCAGGCTGATTCTTACCCATTTTCCCGATCATGCCATTTTGGGTGAAGAGGGCGTGGAGCCAGGAGCTGAAGCTTCAGCTCGCGCATTAGAGGCTGCCCGTGAAGAGGAATATTTATGGATTATTGATCCGGTAGACGGCACCACTAATTTTGTGCACAGTCTGCCATTCTACAGCGTGTCTATTGCCTTGGCCCACCGTGGAGAGGTGATTGTCGGCGTCATTTATGATCCGTCCCGTGATGAGATGTTCGTGGCGGAAAAAGGAAAGGGCGCCTATGTACATGGCAATCGGATGCAGGCCTCGAGAGAGGAAACACTGGGAGATAGTCTGGTGTGCATCGGCTTCCCACCAGATCGTGCGTTTGCACAACCGCTGAATATGAAAATTGCGCAGGTTCTTACGCCGCAGGTACGTGGCATTCGGGCGCTCGGATCGGCAGCCCTGCATCTGGCTTATGTGGCGTCGGGACGGCTGTCAGCCTATTGCGAAATCGGTTTGAATGCCTGGGATGTAGCAGCGGGAGCTTTGCTGGTACAGGAATCGGGCGGAATGATCACAGATACGCTGGGCAGACCTTATGATTTGAGCGTGCGACATATTGCAGCTACGAATACAGCTATTCATTCCCAACTTATTCAAGTGCTGAAAGAAGCAGATGCAACCGGGTTATAATACACCTATATCGCTTATCGCTGAAGGAGGAAGGATGATGGGCCAATCCGAAGATTTGGAGCGCGAGCTTAGTGAATTGCTGACAGAAGGCGAAATTCGTGAGAATGAGGCCAAAAAACGGGAGCGGCTCAGTCCTAAATATGAGGTGCGGATTCAAACGCATATTGATCCCATTGTCGAGGAGACCCGCAAATACCGCAGTATGGCGCGCGAACTGGACGACCGATACGATGAATATATGAGAAAGACGAAACAATCGAAACCCTCCGACTGAAGCTAAGCAAACACAAATACCTCTTGCCGAATGACCAAGGCATGGGGTATTTTGTATGTTATAAGCGAAGGAGGCGACATTCACGGATGACCTATTTGGAGATCGCTTACAAAAATGCTGGAATCCATCATAAAATGATTCTATTAATTATAGTGCTCATGCTGGTCAATTTCGCGGTTTTTGCAGTCATTCTAAAATACGTATTTCATATTTATGATAATCAAATGTACAAAAAAACATCTGAAGTACTGAATATTTCTTCGATTGGCATTGAAAATGAACTCAGGGATGTTGAAAAGACCACGTTTAAAGTAACAACGGATGAGCAGCTTCAACGTTATTTGCTACAATTGGAAAGAGAAACCTCGCCTTATACCAAAATGGTGCTGCGCAAAAAAATAACAAATAGGCTTGTCGCTTTCGCAGGCTCTGAAACCTATATCTATTCCATGATGGTGATTGATAAAGAGGGACAGGTCATGAGCGCGGGCAACCGTGAAGGCATTCCCCCAGAACTTCGATCCACCCTGTCTGAGCTGGCAGTCGAATATGACGGTTCTAACGCATGGTATGCGGCAGGTCACTCCTCCTTGCTGGCAGCGCGCCAGTTCAATTCCTTTACAGATACCAATTTTACGTTAAAAGGGCTTGGAACGCTTGCAATTCGTGTGCGGATTGACCGGATTGTAGCGGATCGTGTGCAGACCTCCGGCCGTGACGGACAGCTGATGATTACAGATGGCAAGCAGATGATTTATCCGGAAACACCACTTTTGAGTCAAAGCGATATGCAGGCTGAGCTTGCACGGAAGCAGCCTTACGGAATTGCCACCTACACGGGCGGGACCTTTTTCGCAGTATTAGCATAATCAAAGGAATTGTAAGCGCAATTTTTGTAATTATGCTGCTTATTGCACTGGCACTGGGCGCCCGGTTGTCTGGCAGCATTACCAGACCGATCGTTCAACTAATCCAGAATATGCGTAAAATTGAAAAAGGCGATCTCGACCGTCTGGAAGAGGAGCACTCGGTACGGTTCCCTTCTCCACACAGGATGAGGTTGGCCTGTTGCATCGAACGTATAAAAAGATGATCCGCCGCATTCGTGAGCTCATTAATGAGAATGTTGCCAAGCAGCTATTGCTGCGGGAAACGGAGCTCAAGGCGCTTCAAGCGCAGATTAATCCGCATTTTTTATACAATACATTAAAGTCCGTGAACTGGCTCGCCAAGGCCAATAGGCAGGATCGTATTTCAGAAATAGTGGAGGCGCTTGCCTTTCTGCTGCGCAGTGCGGTCAGCTTTGAAGAGCAGCTCATTCCACTTCGGAAAGAACTGGATATTGTGAGGAGCTACGTTACCACTCAGAAAACACGTTTCGAAGAGCGTCTTGCTTTTCATCTGGATGTGCCAGAGGAGCTGATGGGAGCGCAAATACCAAAGCTGACACTTCAGCCTTTGGTGGAAAATGCGATTCATTATGCGCTGGAGCCGCAAATTGAGCCGTGTCGGATTTCTATTGTTGCCAGGGTAAGGGACGGTTCACTGTTTTTGCGGGTTGAGGATGACGGACCGGGAATGACGCGGGGTTTTCTGGAAAAGCTGCGAAGCGGGCAGGTCACGACCCGTGGGCAAGGCATTGGCCTTACCAACATTCAGGAACGGATTAACCTGACATTCGGTGCACCATGGGGGATCGAGCTGCACAGCGAGTCAGGAACAGGAACGTCGATTCATGTCTGTATTCCATATGTGAAAGGAGAACAGGATCATGTACAAGGTGCTGCTGGTTGATGATGAGCGTATGATTTTGGAAGGCATATCACAGGTAGTGGATTGGAGCAAAGCAGGGACGCAATTGGTGGGGACGGCACGCAATGGGATTGAGGCCTATGATCAAATTCAGGCCAGTCCGCCTGATTTTGTGATCAGCGACATCTCTATGCCTGGATTGGATGGCATCGGTCTGGTTGCCAAACGACAGAGCATTTTCCGGACGTTCGTTTCATCCTGTTGTCCGGCTATAAGGATTTCGACTATGCTTGTCGAGCCATGCAATACGGGGTGAAGCACTATTTATTGAAGCCTTGCAATGAGCGACAAATCCATGAGGCGCTGACCGAGCTGGGTCAGGAACGGGAGGAGCAGGAGGAGCGCGAGCAGTTTGTGAACCGGATGAAGCTTGATTTTCAGCGTATGCTGCCTCATGTGAAAGAGCACTTTTTAAAGGAGTTCATTTCCTATAAAACCTACGGAAGCCGTGATATCGCTTTTTATGAGCGTTTATTCGGTCTGGAGCTGCAAGATAAGCAGGTTCGAATGCTACTGCTGCGGGTGGAGGAATCGCATGAGCCGGAGCATCTGTTTGCGCTGCAAAATATTGCAGCGGATGTAATGGATCATGTCCTGCTCGGTACGACCATGCAAGGACAGCTGCTTATCGTGCTGGAAAGCGGGGACGATACATCAAGGCTTATGGAGCAGCTTGACGCGGTACGTGCGACGTTTCGCCGTTTTTACAAGCTGGAGATAACGGTCGCGGTTAGCGAGCCTGACAATATGCAGCATTCGCGGGGGATGTACAGGGAGACATTACACTGTATGAATCACCGTTTTTACACCGGCGAGGGCAGTCTGATTACGAAGGAAGATTTGGCGACTCAGGACCCACGGGAGATGGCAGATTTGGAGCTGGACGAGGAAAAGTTTGGTCTGCTGATCAAGGCCGGAAATACGGAAGAGGTTGCACAGGAGGTGGATCGACTGTTCGGCATTTTATCCCGTATGAAGCTGGAAATTTCCGTCACCCGTTCCTATGTGCTTCAGCTGTATGCGGCCATGATCCGTATATGCCCTGAAGAGGAGCGTTCCGAGTTTACGAGCTGAATGGCCGTGCTGGCAGAGCAAAAAACGCTTGCTTCCCTTAAATCCTTTGTGCAGGAGGCCGCCGGACGAATGACCGCAATCTACTATAAAAGCAATGTGAGTCGCCAATCCTCCACCGTTGATAAAATGATCACCATTATTGAACAAAACTATCAATAATCCGATTTGTCACTAAACGGAGTCGCCGGGCAAATGCTGTACATGAACTCTGACTACCTGGGGAAAATTTTCAAAAAGGTAACGGGTGAAAACTTCTCGCATTACGTTAATCGTTACCGAATTGAACGTGCGGCTGAGCATATATTCGGGAGACGGGAGACGTAAAGGTGTTTGAGCTGGCGGAATGGTTCGGTTTCGGCGGGAACGCCCAATATTTTAGCCAGGTATTCAAAAAATGGGCGGGGATGACGCCATCCGAATACATCAAGTCACATGAACGGGGATAAGTGCTAAAGCCCCTCTGTTTTTTAAACCTCGAAATCTGATTTGTGTATTCCAATGCTTCTCTGCTTTTGGGAAAATAACAACAGGAGAAAATATAAACGCTATCAAATTTGCGTAAATACGTTGTCACTTGTAACAAGGCTCCTTTCTAGAACAGCGAAAAGGGGAGAGATAAGTGGGCAAAAAGGGATGGTTTCTGATCATGGCTATGCTGCTCGTTTTGACGACGGCATGCAGCGGAGCGGACAGCGGCGGCAATTCGGGTGCAAGTGCAGACGGGAAGGTAAAGTTGCGGATCGCTTGGTGGGGATCGGATGCGCGTCATGAGTACACGCAAAAGGTTATTGATTTGTATAAGCAAAAAAATCCGAATGTAACGATTGATGTGGAATATGCTTTTTTTGACGACTACTGGAAAAAGCTCGCCCCGCAGGCGGCGGCAAACCAGCTGCCGGATATCGTGCAGATGGACATTTCGTACATTAGCCAATATGCGAAAAACGGTCAGCTGGAGGATATGGCACCTTACCTGAATCAGAAAATTCAGGTCACTGACGTAAACGAAAATGTACTCAAAACCGGGATCATTGCCGGAAAGCAATATGGTATTCCAACAGGTGTCAATGTTCTGGGCTTCCAGTACGACCCGGCCTTATTGAAGAAAGCGGGCATAGACAAAATTCCTGACAACTGGACATGGGATCAATATAAAGAGCTGGCTTTGAAGGCAGGCTCCAATAAAGTTTACTTTGACAGCTCCATGGCTGCCGATATTTTCTTCCATTACTATTTGCGGACACATGGAAAGTCTCTCTATAATGCGGAAGGAACAGGCTTGGGGTATGACGACGATAAGCTGTTTGTTGACTTCTTCGGTGGATTGGCTGAGCTGATTAAGAAGGGGGCGACTCCGTCTCCTGAAATCATGAACCAGACCAAGGGGATTCTTGAGGAATCAGATATCGTAAAAGGAACAGGCATCGGCATTTGGCAGTGGTCCAATCAGTATGTGGGCTTACAGCAGGTCGTTAACCGTCCGATGGCACTGGCTCCGATGTTTGGACCGAATATGGAAAAAGGCGTATACATGCAGCCTACGATGTACTGGACGGTCGCTGCCCGTTCACAGGTGAAGGATGAGGCCGCCAAGTTTATTGATTTCTGGATGAACGATGTAGAAGCAAATAAATTGATTAAAGGTGAGCGGGGCGTACCGATTTCCGCCAAAATCAAGGAAGCTGTAGCACCGGAATTGAGCGAGGCTACGAAGCAGGTGTTTGACTTTGTGGCATCCATGGAGCCGAAGGCTTCTCCAATGAGCCCACCGCCGCCAGTCGGATCACCGGAAGTGATTGCCACCCTGACCGATTATATTGAGCAGGTCAATTTCGGGCAAATGACAGCGGAAGACGCAGCGGTCAAATTCCGGGCTGACGCGAATACCATTCTAGCGAATAACAAGCAATAAGTAATACAATGGATTCCTTAGGCTAACCGTGAGTAGGTATGGTATGATTGCGTACGGTTAGCCGACGAACAAGCCGCAGCAGCAGCTTCTATATGCATCATAATTAAATACATGTAACAACGCATTTGTGATATAAATGTGAATAATTGATTCATCAGTAAAGCAAAAGAAAGGAGGCTTGATGAGCTTGCGAAATCATCAGAGCTTGAGAGCAAATATGACCGGATACGCGTTTATCAGCCCGTTTATTGTGGGCTTTCTGGCGTTTACATTAATTCCGATGTTTATTTCGCTGTATCTGTCCTTTACAACCTATAATCTGTTCACCCCGCCCAAATGGATTGGTCTAGGGAACTTCGATCCGAAATACTGGAATTCGATCCGAGTCACGTTTACGTATGTATTGGTTGGTGTACCATTGCGACTGATTTTCGCACTGTTTGTAGCTATGATTTTGAATACTAAATCGCGTATGGTTGGCACCTATCGGACGATGTACTATCTCCCATCCATTATCGGGGGCAGCGTCGCGGTGTCCATCATGTGGCGCAACATTTTCAGCAATGAAGGCATTGTAAACAGCTTGCTTTTGGCTTTGGGGGCAACCCCGGTGAAATGGTTTGGTGATCCGAATGCTTCGCTTGCGATGCTGATCACCTTGTCCGTATGGCAATTCGGCTCCTCCATGCTTATTTTTCTGGCTGGCTTGAAGAATATTTCGGTTGAAATGTACGAGGCGTCCAGTGTGGACGGCGCTTCTCCAATGCGAAAATTTTTCAGTATTACACTGCCTCTGCTCAGTCCGATTATTTTATTTAACCTGATTATGCAGACGATCAGCGCCTTTATGACCTTCGTCCCGGCCTACGTTATTTCCAAGGGGGAGGGCGGTCCGATGGATGGAACGATGCTGCATTCGCTGTATTTATTCCGGCAGGCGTTTATGTTCAGCAATATGGGATATGCGGCAGCTATGGCCTGGGTCATGCTCATTATGATCGCGATACTGACAGCAATTTTATTTTTAACATCCAAATTTTGGGTATTTCATGAAACGGAAAAGGGGCGCTGATACCGATGGCATGGAAAACGTTCAAATGGCCGATCTATCACATTCTGGTCGCTGCGCTGGCGCTCCTGATGCTGTATCCCGTATTTTGGATGCTGTTCAGCTCGTTCAAGGAGAGTCGGACGATATTCGTCACGGTAAGTTCTCTGTTCCCTACAGAATGGATTTGGCAAAACTACGTGACAGGCTGGAAGGGCACAAGTGGATACAGCTTCGGCACGTACATTTTGAATTCACTTACGATTGTCTTGATTGCAACAATAGGAGCGGTGCTTTCCTCCTCGTTAATCGCATTTGGCTTCGCTCGTATGAAATTCAAGGGGCGCAACTTTTGGTTTGCCCTGATGATGATGACGCTTATGCTGCCAGGGGATGTGGTGCTGGTACCGCAATACATTATTTTTACCAAGCTCGGCTGGGTCAATACGATTTTGCCACTGGTCGTGCCATCGTTTTTCGGGATGCCGTTCTTCATCTTCCTGATGGTCCAGTTTATACGAACGATACCGATAGAGCTGGATGAAGCAGCGACGATTGACGGATGCGGCAAATTCCGGCTGTATTTCCGAATTATTTTGCCCTTGCTCAAATCCTCGCTGGCTACGGCGGCTATCTTCTCTTTCTACTGGAAGTGGGAGGATTTGCTCGGTCCGGTGCTGTATCTGAATTCGCCGGAGAAATATACCGTATCTATTGCACTTAAAATGTTCCTCGATAGCGAGTCGGCCTCTAGCTGGGGTGGAATGTTCGCAATGTCCATTCTGAGTCTGGTGCCGGTTATCGCTGTGTTCTTCGCCTTCCAGAAGCAAATTGTAGAAGGAATGAGCTCAAGTGGCTTGAAGGGGTAAAGCACCAGGCTGTATACCGTTGGATTTACGGGGTTGAAGGTGATCGCGGAGAGGTGAGTGGAATGTGGAAGTTTGATTTTGGTCCGGGGGAGCCTGCTGCTGGCTACAAGGGGTATCCCCGGATTGCTCATATACGGCTGAACGAGGCTATGGCTTCGAGGCTATGGCTTCGAGGCTACGGAGCAGGTGTACGGGAGACAAAGGCAAAGTCCGGCGAAGGATACGCTCACACGGCTGCGAAGCAGCTTTTGCATCCCGCTGAACGCTGCTTTTGTCGTGGATGTGCCGGACGGGACGTATCTCGTCTATATGCTGCTCGGCGATCCGATTGCGGAAACGCTGACGCGGATCAAGGCTGGGGCGGGCAAGCATATGCTGCCCCCGGTACACACGCTGCCAGGCCAGCTTGCGGAGGCCTGGTTTGCAGTGCCTGTCCGGGGCGGCCAGCTGCGCCTTGCTGTATCGGGCACTGCGCCGCGGCTCAATGCGCTGGAGATTACGCCAGCGCCACAGACCCTCCGGCTGTATCTTGCCGGAGATTCCACCGTTACGGATCAGGATGCCTCCGGCTATCCGTATACAGGCTGGGGCCAGGCTCTGCCAGCCCTGTTCAAGCATGATGTTTGCGTGGATAATCACGCCGTATCGGGGCGAAGCTCCAAAAGCTTTGTGGATGAAGGACGACTGGATGTCATTTTGGGCGAAATGAAGGCAGGGGACTTCCTGTTCATCCAGTTCGGCCATAATGATGAGAAGCCTGATCCAGAGCGGGCTACAGAGCCTTTTACAACCTATAAGGAGCATCTGCGCCTGTATATCGACGGAGCGAGAAGCAAGGGGGGAACCCCGGTGCTGGTTACGCCTGTACATCGTCGCTATTTTAACGAGGATGGTACGCTGTCCGACACGCATGGTGACTATATAACGGCAGTTCGCGAGCTGGCGGAAGAAGCGGATGTACCGCTGATTGATTTGTCTGCCCGCACGCAGGAATTATATGAAGGACTGGGTCCCGAGGAAAGCAAGGAGCTTTTTATGTGGCTGCTGCCCGGTGAATTCATGAACTTTTCCGGAGGTTTAGAGGATAATACGCATTTTCATGAGAATGGCGCGGCACGGATTGCAGACATGGTGGCGGCGGCTGTGAAGGAACTGAATTTGCAACCGCTGCACATGTACTTACGTTGACCGTGGCCATTTCTGGAACAGGTGGCAAGGAGGCAACTAACGTGAAATTTACCAAAGGAGGAGACGAGGAAATGCCTGCATTGATTTTTGATGAGAAACAAATTAAACAGGTGATCGACCGGGTAGTGGAACGCACGTTTCAAATGGACTATAGCTGGGATTGGCCGGGTGGAGTGGCCTTTTACGGGGTATGCGAAGCCTATGAAGCGACGGGGAACGAAACGTATTTGACCAAGCTGAGAGAATGGGTTGACGAAAATATTGAGGATGGCCTTCCGCCTCTATCGGTGAACGGCGTATCTGTAGGACACTGCTTGCTGACGCTGCATCAGGCCACAGGGGAGCAAAAATATCTGGATATCGCCACCCAGATGGCGGAATTTCTGGCGAAAAAGGCCGAACGGTTCGCTGACGGAATTTTCCAGCATACAGTGAATTCACTTCATGACGTATTTCCGCAGCAAGCGTGGGTGGATACGATGTTTATGGCAGGCTATTATTTGCTGCGTATCGGTCATTTGCTGGGCAACAAGGAATATTGGGAGGACGGAATTCGGCAATATCACGGGCATGAGGAATTTTTGCAGGACCCGGATACGAATTTGTATTATCACGGCTGGGATTATGCGAACCAAAGCCGCATGTCGGGGATATACTGGGCACGCGGCAACTCATGGGCGGCTCTGACGATGGCCAAGGCACTGAAATTTGTAGAGGTGCAGCATCCCTCCTACATGATCATCGACGGTTCGCTGCGTGACCAGCTCAGTGCCTTGGTAAGGCTGCAATCTCCGGAAGGACTGTGGCATACGGTACTGAATGATGATATCTCTTATCTGGAAACGTCCGGTTCCGCAGGGATTGCGACTGCCTTGCTTATGCAGGGCCGACTGTTTAACAAATACACGCAAAAGGCGATCGGCGGCATTCTTTCCCGGATTAAGGAGGACGGTACGGTGACGGGTGTATCTGCTGGAACGGCTGTAATGAACGATATTGACGGCTATCGAAACGTACCGTTCAAACGCATTCAGGGCTGGGGTCAGGGATTGGCGCTCGCTTTCCTGGCTCAATTGCTGCGTACCAAGGAGAATCCTTACGGGTAGAAGATCGTTGCTTGACCAATTCATTTTGGCAAAAGGAGGCGGATATCATGGGAGATGCTGAAATTCCTCGGAAAAAGGTAGCTACTCAGCCGCGGGGCAGCTTGTTCTGGGTCATCCCTGACGGCTATATTCCACCGGAAAGCCGGGGAGAGCTGGTCAGTCATGAGAGCATATGCGTGCTGAACTGTGGGAGCCGTGCGGCAAAGCTGAGCATAGATATCTATTTTGAGGATCGGGAGCCGTTGGAGGGACTGATCGAGGTGGTGGAAGGAAGACGGACCCGCCATATCCGAACAGCTTCGCTGGAAAAGTCCGGCGAACGGATTCCAACATGCATTCCTTATGCGATTACAGTCACCAGCGATGTACCCGTGATTATTCAATACAGCAGGCTGGACACGACACAGCCAGAGCTGGCGTTAATGAGTGTGATGGCATACCCGGTCTAATCCGATACGCACTGTAAACTGTGAAAAAGCATCTCCAGACGATAGCAATTCCGGCCTGGAGATGCTTTTTTTTGCGAAGGGCAGAAGGATGTCTGACTAAAGTCCATCGCCTTGATCATGATTCTACATTTGCTCTGCAACAGTTCAGCATTTTATCACTAGCTATATCAGCGTATTTTAACGCCTAAAGTAGCCAATCCCCATGGCGTCACGTACCTCGCTCATCGTCTCCCTGGCTGTAGTCCGAGCCTTCCGTGTGCCCTCGATCAAAATCTCGTCAACATCTCCCATCCGTGCTGCAAAAGCGTGACGTCGTTCACGCATGGGCTCCAGCAGCATATTTACAGCGTGAGCCGCCAGCCTTTTGCAATCGGTACAGCCAATGGCTCCTTTCGAGCACTGCTCATGGATATCGGACATATCATCCTGACGGAAATAACGGTGATACTCGTATACGGGACAGATGTCCGGGTGACCTGGATCATGCTTGCGAATACGCGCAGGGTCGGTTTTTGCGCGCACAAGCTTGGTACTGACCTCTTCGGCGGAGGAGTCGAGATACAGCGCGTTGTCCAGACTTTTGCTCATTTTGCTATTGCCGTCCAGCCCGGTTAGTCGTCCACCCTGTAAGATACGTGGCTCGGGCAGAACAGGGCGGTATAGCTCATTGAAGCGGCGAACGATTTTACGCGCCTGCTCTATATGAGGAATCTGGTCGTCACCGGCTGGAACCAGGGTTGCCTTGCAGATTGCGATATCGGCGGCCTGACTAACGGGATAACCGAGAAAGCCGTAGTACATATCTTGGCCACCACGTTGCTGTGCTTCATTTTTTACCGTCGGGTTATGCCGCAGTGAATTGACCGTCACGAACATGCTAAAATACTGCGCCAGCTCTGCAATTTCCGGAATCATGGATTGGATGAAAAGGGTAGCCTGATTCGGGTCAATGCCTGCTGCCAGATAGTCGAGAGCGACTTGACGGACACTCGTGGCCAGCACATCTGGATGGTCAAAATGCGTAGTCAGCGCCTGCACATCTGCCAGAATAATAAAGGTACGGTATTCATGCTGAAGCTCTGTTCTGCTACGAAGACTGCCAATGTAATGGCCGAGATGGAGCTTGCCAGTCGTACGGTCGCCAGTCAGGATAATATCGGTTACAGATTGCATACATATTCCTCCCTAAATTCAATACGTTATAAATTGCTGCCAACATTACACGTTGTACACGCCACCACCAGCCGTCCTCCACGGCCATCACCTCCCTTCAAAGCCAATATAAAAAAGCTCCGTCTCTGGAACTATCACAGCCTACGGATAATACCGTTTTGCTGCAATATCGCAATCACTATCCATAGCGATTGCGTTCCAAGGACGAAGCTTGTGCCTCGCGGTGCCACCTGGATTGACCGTTTGCTTCTGACAAACGATCCTCTCACCAGATACGGACGCGTTTCCGGTCAGTGCTGACACTGCCTCAACTCAAATACCGTCGATATCCTGTCCCTTGATAACGGATGGACTATTCCGCCTTGCCTACTGACCGCCCCACCAGGAAGCAGTGTTCAACGTGGTGCTCCGAAACCCATTTCAACAGAAGTAAAACATCGACTCCCACCCAACGCCGACTCTCTGAGGCTTCACATCCTGTCTACTTCTTTTCATCATCGCATACAATTTTATACAGTTTACCATTCCTGAAGTGAAATGTATATCTGTTTTCAGTCCATGTTAACGATTGGCAGAAGTGGTTTGACCGGGTGCGAAGCTTTTTCGTCCTCCAAAATTGGTGCCTAGTACGCCGATAATGATCATGATAGCGCCTATTATGTGATAGTAGGCAAGTTGCTCCCTCAAAATATAAGCACCTGCCATCATGGATATGAGAGTGGATAAATTACCGATCACACTCATTTTCGAGGCTTCGATCCACTTCAAGGCAAAGCTCGATAACATCGAGGTGACGAGGGTAGACAAAATGCCAAGATAAGCCAGTGCCAGCCAGTAATCAGGCTTTACCAGGGGAGCGGTATAAGCGCTCATGGAACCGTCTATGGCATGATATCCCAGGGCCACCAAGTTAAAAACGATGCATCCCAAAATGGAGGTAACATAGGTCAATTCCATCGGGCTGTACCTTTGTGTTAATGGACGAGCCAGCACATTATAGCCGGATAAGCAGACAGCGGACAGTACGAGCAGAACAATACCGCCAAAGCTGTTGGAAGCGAGAGACGCTCCGCTTTTCATCACAAATATAAAAATCACGCCAAAGACAGAGAGCAGCAAGGAAATCTTTTGAACCCCTGTTGTGCGCTCTTTAATAAAATAGGAGGCCAACAGCAGGGTGAAAATGGGAACAGTCGCTTGAATAATTCCACCTTCCGATGAAGAGGTGCTCATCAGCCCAAAGGCTTGTAAGGGGAAATACACTAAAGGTGAAAGCAGCGCCAGTGGTAAAATGCGTAGAATGTCACGACGCGTAATGCTGATTTTGATCCACCCAAGCAGTACTGGAATGGTCAAAGTGACAAAAGACAACGCAAAACGGTGAGCGATGACATCCAACGGACTAGCCTCCGTGACGGTCAACTTCACAAATAAAAAGGAAAAGCCAAGTATAGCTGCATAGCTAAGAGCGGCCAAATAGGCTGCTCCATTTCTAGTATGACTGTGCATAATGAACCTCCGTCATGATAATTTCAACCTGTGGCCTTCTCAATATACCCCGACGGCATAACCTGAAACAATCCATTAAATTCACAATTGTACGGGTACAGTTTGCGTCATAAAAAAAGCCGGAACGCAGTCTCAAAGGTAGGTTTCCCCGTCCTTGAGACGACTTCCGGCTCTTACCGAATCCATATTTTATCGCTTGCTGAACTGCTTATTTACCCTGTGACATCGCACGGAAGGAATCGTCCGCCGCTTCCAGCGTAGCATCCACATCGTCGTCCGTATGCGCTGTTGTAAGGAACCAGGCTTCGAACTTGGATGGTGCCAGATGGACACCGCGATCCAGCATGTGACGGAAGAAGGACGCGAACGCTTCACTGTCTGTATCCTGCGCCTGAGCGTAATTCGTGATCGGGTGATCGCAGAAATGCGTCGAGAACGATCCGCGAATGCGGTTGATCGTCAATGGCACGCCGTAGCGATCGGCGGAGGACTGAATTCCATCCGTCAGTCTCACGGCCAGACGTTCCATCTCTTCGTACACGCCTTCTCCTTGAAGGATTTCAAGGCAGGCGATGCCTGACGAGATCGAGGCCGGGTTGCCGGCCATAGTGCCCGCCTGATAAGCCGGGCCGAGTGGGGCAACCTGCTCCATGATCTGCTTGCTGCCTCCGTAAGCACCAATCGGCAGACCGCCGCCCATGATTTTGCCCAGCGCGGTCAAATCCGGCTGAATCGCATCATGATTGTCCAGACCTGCATACGTTTGGGTGGAGCCGTAGTGGAAGCGGAACGCGGTAATGACCTCGTCATAAATGACGAGTGAGCCGTTCGCACGCGCCATCGAGCACAGTCCTTCCAGATAGCCGGGCTGTGGCATCACCATGCCGAAATTACCGACAATCGGCTCGACCATCACTGCCGCCACATCGTCGCTCCAACGCTCCAGGGCTTGGCGCAACGCGTCCAGATCATTGAAGGGCACGGTAATGACCTCGCTCGCAATGTTGGTCGTAATGCCTGCGCTGTCCGGTATGCCCAGCGTGGATGGGCCGGAGCCTGCGGCTACGAGTACCAAATCCGAGTGACCGTGGTAGCAGCCGGCGAATTTGATGATCTTGTTCCGCCCGGTATAGGCGCGTGCCACACGGATCGTCGTCATGACCGCCTCTGTGCCGGAATTCACAAACCGGACCTTGTCCAGCGAAGGAATAGCCTCCTTCAGCATCTTGGCCAGCTTGATTTCCAATGCTGTGGAAGTTCCGTACAAGACCCCGTTTGCCGCAGCCTCACTAATGGCCTTGGTAATATGGGGGTGGGCATGTCCGGTAATAATCGGGCCGTATGCTGCCAGATAGTCGATATACCGATTATCATCCTCGTCCCAGAAATGAGCGCCTTGGGCGCGTTTCATGAATACTGGAGCGCCGCCGCCCACAGCTTTAAAGGAGCGCGAAGGGCTGTTGACGCCCCCGACAATATGCTCCAATGCTTCTTTATATAATGCTTCGGAGTTTTCCCGTTTCATCATCACAAACTTCCTTTCCGTTCATCTAAATAGGGTATACACACACCAAAGGGCAGCGTTCACGGCTGCCCCTGTGTCTTCATTATAGCTCTTTTTGGCCTGTCTTTGGTGTCGATTGTGTGGAAGCATCCTCATTACTGGTTTTACTGCCTCCTGTAAAAGAAGGCTTATCTGTCTTGGACGATGATGCGCTGTCCGGCTGCTTCGGTCCATTCTGATCCTTGCCCTGCTCCTGTGTCTGCACAGGAGGGTTGTTGAATATATCCTGCACGTACTTTTTCAGCTCTTCCGGATCGCGCACCGTAAGCACCTGTGCGCCGCCTACACTTTCTTCTCCGAGCAGCTTCATCGGTGGAACCTGCTCGCTGCCTGCAAAGGTGCTTTGGTAGCCGACGTTCGCCAGCTTCCACATATCATTGACACTCAGATTCGTATCAATGTAAGGGCTCACCTGTTCCAAAATATTTGGCAGATTGGCAATGGAGGTCGTTGTCTGCATTTTCTGGGCTACCGCCTCCAAAAATGCACGCTGACGTCCTGACCGTGAGAAGTCGGACATGGCATCATGGCGGAACCGTACGTATTGAAGCGCCGTTTTGCCATCCAGATGCTGCATGCCCTTTTTCAAGTTAATGTCGTATTGATGCTTATCCGCATTGCTTGTATAGTGCATATCCTTTTCCACTTCAAAATCAATGCCGCCCACAGCGTCTACCAGCTTAATAAATCCTTGGAAATCGGTATATACATAATATTGCACTTGAATGCCCAGCAGATCACCAGCCGCCTTCATGGCTGTATTGGGTCCGTGGGTAATGGCAGTATTAATACGATTTTTGCCGTAGCCGGGAATATCTACATACGTATCACGCAAAATAGAGAAAAGATGAATCTTTTTCTTGACGGGATCCAGCGATGCGACCATCATACTGTCTGAGCGGGGGACTTCCCCTTTTTGGATACCACGGCCATCGACACCCATCAGCAGAATGTTGACCATGTCCGTTCCTTCCCATTTGGGCGGGTCCGGTGTACGAACCTGATCGACCTGCTGTACATTTTTGAAGGGGGAGTTTGCGCCCTCTTTATGCAGATTGTTCAATTGATTATAGATGGATGAAAAATAGTACACGGCAAAGCCTACAATCGCGACGATAACCACGGCCAGAACCGACCATATCGTCCTTTTGGTTCTGCTTGTCATGGATGCTCTCCCTTTCGCTTTTCAATTCATTACATTATAATTTCTTTTTGGAGCACAATCAATTTAACAATGGATTTTGTAAAATCCTGACTGAGAGGTATAACATGCTGGCAATTGATGTGCAGGATCTGCGCAAAACATTTAAGGTACAGAAAAACCGTGAGGGCCTGAAAGGCGCCTTCCTTGATTTATTCTCCCGAGAATACAACGAGGTGGCTGCGGTCAAAGATATCTCCTTCCGTATCCCGCAAGGAGAAATATGCGGCTATATCGGTGAGAACGGTGCCGGAAAGTCCACCACGATCAAGATGCTGACAGGCATTCTGGTGCCGACATCAGGGCATCTCAAGGTCGGGGGCTATGTCCCTTACGAAGATCGTGAGAAATTTGTAAGCAACATAGGCGTTGTTTTTGGTCAGCGCAGCCAGCTTTGGTGGGACATCGGCGTGATCGAGTCTTTTCAGCTGCTGCGCAAAGTATATCAGGTTCCGGCTACTGACTTCAAACGCAGACTGGATGAGCTGGTAGAGAGACTTCAATTGCAGGATCTGCTAAGTCGCCCGGTACGCAAGCTCAGTCTCGGGCAACGGATGCGCTGTGAGCTGGTAGCCGCACTGCTGCACAATCCGTCCATTGTTTTTCTGGACGAGCCGACCATTGGACTCGATATTATGGTGAAGTCCGAAATCCGTGAGTTTCTAAAGGACATGAACCGGGATCACGGCACGACCATTTTGCTGACGACCCATGATTTGCAGGATATTGAAGCGTTGTGCTCGCGCGTCATTATGCTGGATGATGGGAATATCATTTATGATGGTGGTCTGGAGGATCTGAAGACGCGGTGGGGGACAGGACGCGAAGTACGGTTTCAATTTGGTGCGACGGCTGGGCTGGAGCAATTGCAGGCATGGACTGCCGATATGCCGCTGACCTGGACGATGGATAACGATTTGTCTGCCAAGGTATGGATTCCTTTGCACATTAACGTATCGGATGTTCTGGCCCGTGTAGTGGGCCGCACCGACATTACAGACATCAAAATCATTGAAACCAACACAGATGATATCGTCCGCAGTATTTATCAGTCTGGCTCGGCAGAACGCAAGGGCGATCCGATTCTCCCGGCAGTGGAGGCCAAAGTTCATGCTTAGCGTATATACCGATTTTATTCGTATCCGATTTCTGACGATGCTTGCTTATCGTGTGAACTATTATTCAGGCATACTTATTTATTCCATGAATATTGGCGTGTACTATTTCACATACCAAGCCATATACGGGGGTGCAGGCAGTATTGGCGGTTTTACCGCTGCTCAGATGACGACCTATGTAGCGGTCTCATGGATGGCGAGGGCTTTTTATTTTAACAATCTGGATCGTGAAATTTCGACGGATATTCGGGATGGAAGCATTGCTATTCAGATGATCCGGCCGTATAACTATGTGCTCGTTAAATGTATGCAGGGACTCGGTGAGGGGATGTTCCGCTTCCTGTTATTTATGATTCCGGGCATGGCGATTGCGATGCTGCTGTTTCCGGTGAAGCTCCCTAGTGACCCGGTAGCCTGGATTGGTTTTCTGGTCATGCTGTTTTTCAGCTTTTTGATTAACACTCAGATTAATATTATTACGGGCTTGACAGCCTTTTTTATCGAAAATAACGAGGGCATGATGCGTATGAAGCGGGTAGTAGTAGACCTGTTTTCCGGATTGATTTTACCCATCAGTTTGTTTCCGGGCTGGCTGGCGACAATCGCCCAATGGATGCCGTTTCAGGCGATTACCTATTTACCAGGGTCTGTTTTCACAGGACGTGTAAAAGGCGTTGGCATCTGGAATGTGCTGGGTATCCAAATCATTTGGCTAGTCGTTCTGCTCGTGCCGATGGTCATCATTTGGCGACTGGCGCGCAGACGTCTGTTCGTGCAGGGAGGGTAAGCCGATGATGTACTATTTGGGTCTCATTAGCGAATATTTGAAAAATTACATGAAATCACGACTCACCTATCGGGCCGATTTTTGGGTGGAAGTCATTTCGGACCTGCTGTTTCAGGCTACGAATCTTATTTTTATTCTGGTCATTTTTATGCACACAGACAGCTTGGGTGGCTGGAGTGAAAATGAAGTGGTATTCGTTTACGGCTTTTTCATGGTTCCGTACGGACTATTCAGTTGTTTTGTCAACCTCTGGAATTTTAGCGAACGCTATATTGTTAAAGGAGAACTTGACCGGGTTATGACCCGTCCCGCGTATAATCTGTTCCAGATTTTTCTTGAAAATGTGGACCCGCCAGCGCTGGTGGGATCGGTGATTGGTCTGATTATTATGGGAATCAGCGGAGCACAGATGGATTTGGCTATGGAGTGGTGGTTCGTACCGGCGCTGATTATTTTGAGCCTAAGTGCCGTGGCAATCTATACGGGTATATACACCATATTGACTTCTCTTTCATTCTTTTCGGATGCGCCTACGGGGATTATTCCGCTTATGTACAATATTCAGGGTTACGGACGTTATCCGGTGACGATCTATAACCGTGCCATTCAGGTTGTGCTGACCTGGATACTGCCTTTTGCTTTTGTTGGCGTATATCCGGCGTCCTTGTTCCTCCAACGGGAAGATATGCGGCATATGGCGCTCTTAACTCCTGTAATGGGCGCTGTGTTTCTGACTTTGGGCTTATTGGCATGGAATTGGGGGATTCGGCGTTATAGGGGAGCAGGCTCTTAGGCCGGATCACATGAGAACCCCCAAAAGATAGGAGATGATGAGATGTCCACGACATCTACCGTGATTGGACGACCGGCACCGGACTTTGAATTGCCGGGAAGTGAGGGAAAGAACGTTAAGCTATCTGACTATAGAGGCAGCAGGGTATTGCTGTATTTCTATCCGAAGGATCTGACCTCCAGCTGCTCGACACAGGCGTGTGATTTTCGGGATAAGCATACGGAGTTTGCAGGCTTGAATACAGTCATTTTGGGGGTAAGCCCTGATCCACTTAAGCAGCATGACAAGTTTATCGCCAAGTACGGGCTACCTTTTCAACTGCTATCCGATGCAGAGCATCAGGTAGCTGAGACGTACGGTGTGTGGCAGCAGAAACAAATGTATGGCAAGCAGTACATGGGCATCGTTCGCTCTACATTCCTGATCGACGAGAATGGTATTTTAATTCATGAATGGCGAGGCTTGAGAGTCAAAGGGCATATTGATGCTGCGCTGGAGTACATTCGGGAGCAGGCATAGATCACAAGCACTATTACACCCTTCGGGACGCTGGCTGTATTTCAGTCTCGGAGGGTGTTTTGTTATGTAATCTCCGGCTTTTCTTATCCCAGAAATGTTGCAGAACCCTCAATATGATGGTTTGCTTTTCTGCCTGACCACGTAAATGCCCCACAAGCTCAAGGAAATAATGACGGAGTTGGTCAAATCCCACGTTTTATTTTAGCAGTATTGCGCTGCTTGTTTGTCCGGCGGAATTATTACAGGCCATAGCTGGAGCAGGTGATGAGTGGAGTGGGGGCCATTTGTTTGGATACACTATTAATGCGGGAAAACCCGTTGCATTTACAGGGTCCATTGTTAGGCTTGCTGACAGCGTAAGAGTCAGGGCATAATCGGGTTATCTATGCTTGGAGCAGGGGTAGCGGTAGAAATGATGAAGCCTCGTATGTTGGGCCTCGCTGGAGGCGCAGGATTTGTCCTGATATCTACTGTGATTTCGATGTTTTATATTAGAGCTCGCAGCCGCAAGGCAGCTGGAACCTGATTATTGTGAATCGTTCTTGTTGCTGGTTTTAACTGGTTTAACTGGTTTATCTGATTTGTAGAAAGGGCTAAGCAGGAAGGCTCTCCAGCGATAAGCAACATACAGCATAAGGATCATGCCAACGACTGCGGCGGTGCGCAGTGCATACAGCTCTACTAAATGGAAAATGGCATCCCATTGCGGACCAAACAGCTTGCCGATGCTTAGAAATAAAGTAACCCAGAACAGAGCACCGCTGTATGCATACAAGGCAAATTTACGGAGAGGAAGAGCTATAATTCCAGAAAAATAGCCAGTAAAATGTCTAACACCTGGGATAAAATATCCAATGAAAATAAGCCAGTACCCATATCGTTGAAACCACTTTTGTGTTTTCTGAAGCTTGACCGGTGATAAGAGTACCCATTTACCGTATTTCTGAATAAAGGGAAGTCCAGCCCATTTTCCGATAAAGTAGGTAATCGTCATACCGATGGTTGTACCGAAAAAGGCCAGCAGCACCAATTTACCGAAATCCAGGGTACCCGAATAGGAGAGATATCCCGCATAGGCCATTGTGGTTTCCCCGGGAAAGGGTAAAGCAATAAACTCAAGCAGCAAGCCGAAAAAGAGGACGCCGTATCCGTATTCTTCGAACAATTGCGAGATCCATTTCAGTACATCCATCGTGTACACTCCTACGAACAGATTAAGTAATTTATAATCAATTTATTTTAACAATCTTTTCATGTTCACTCAACTCCGTATGATTTCTTGACGTCCTGTTTTATCGTTGCGTATAATGAAACGAACAATTGAGGGAGGCACGGTAATGAATAAGCCTAATGAAATCGTTGTAGTTCTCGACTTTGGAGGACAATACAACCAGTTAATCGCAAGAAGAATTCGGGATCTCGGTGTATATAGTGAGCTCCTTCCATACAATACGTCTGCGGAGAAGCTGAGAGAGCTGGCGCCGAAAGGGATTGTTTTCTCAGGCGGACCTTCCAGCGTATATACGGAAAATGCCCCTCAGGTGGACCGGGCAATTTATGATCTTGGCATTCCTATCTTTGGTATTTGCTATGGTATGCAGCTGATGGCTCACCAACTGGACGGTAAGGTAGAACGTGCGGGCAAGCGTGAGTACGGCAAAGCAGACGTGCTATTCAATGAGGGCTCCCGATTGGCTAAAGGTCTGGATTCCCGTCAAACGGTATGGATGAGCCACGGGGATCACGTTACAGATCTGCCATCCGGCTTTACACTCGATGCAGGAACAGAGAGTGCGCCGATTGCCGCTATGAGTCATCCGGAACGGAACCTGTATGCAGTACAGTTTCATCCAGAGGTACGTCATTCCGTACAAGGTAATGAGATGATCAGTAACTTCCTGTATGAAGTGTGCGGTTGTGAAGGCAACTGGACGATGGAATCGTTCATTGAGGATCAAATCCGTGAAATCCGTCAGCAAGTAGGCGACAAGAAAGTATTATGCGCTTTAAGTGGCGGCGTGGATTCTTCCGTTGTAGCAATGCTCATTCATAGAGCCATCGGCGATCAGCTGACATGTATGTTTATTGATCACGGACTGCTGCGCAAGGGCGAAGCGGAAAGTGTAATGGACACGTTCGTTGGCAAATTTGATATGAAAGTTGTCAAAATTGATGCACGTGAGCGCTTCCTGTCTAAACTGGCGGGAGTCGATGATCCTGAACAAAAACGTAAAATCATCGGTAACGAGTTTATCTATGTTTTTGAAGAAGAATCAGCTAAATTTGATGATTTTGACTTCCTGGCACAAGGCACGTTGTACACAGATATTGTAGAGAGCGGAACAGCAACGGCGCAGACCATCAAATCGCACCATAACGTGGGTGGTTTGCCGGAAGACATGAAGTTCAAGCTGATCGAGCCACTGAATGCATTGTTCAAGGATGAAGTGCGTAAAGTCGGTGAAGAATGCGGATTGCCAGCTGAAATTGTATGGCGTCAGCCATTCCCGGGTCCGGGTCTTGCCATTCGTGTATTGGGCGAAGTGACAGAGGACAAGCTCAAAATTGTCCGTGAATCGGATTATATTTTGCGCGAGGAGATTGCCAAAGCCGGTCTGGATCGGGAAATCTGGCAATACTTCACCGCTCTGCCAAACATGAAGAGTGTTGGTGTTATGGGCGATGCCCGTACGTACTCATACACCGTAGGTATCCGTGCAGTAACCTCGATCGACGGTATGACCGCCGACTGGGCGCGTATCCCTTGGGACGTGCTGGAGAAAATTTCGGTACGTATCGTTAATGAAGTAGAAAATGTAAACCGTATCGTGTACGATGTAACCTCCAAGCCACCAGCAACGATTGAGTGGGAATAGATTATAGACTGCAAACAAGACAACAAAACCTTCAATTCCACATCCATCGTGGTTTTGAAGGTTTTTTACTTTAAGGCTTTGTTGTTCTACTCGTATGCTTTTTACCACACGACCTTTTTTCCGGTTGCTGCCGATTCCTCAATACGGTCCAGTAGCTGGTGCAGCTTTAAGGCATGATTAAAATCAGGAGCAAAGCGGGTGTCCGTCAAAATGTCCTTGGCAAATACATGGTGAGCTTTGGCTACATTCAGGGTTACCCCCTCTTTTGGGAAATCCGGTTCATCATCAGGCTCAGCAGCTATACTTATTTGTTCAAAAGCCTCATTAGGCTCATAACCCTTATTACTGCCTGAATCATACACAAGCTTTTCGAGTGTCAGATTGCCAAATTGAACATGCCCAAGCGAAGGCTTTTGTGTCAAACGCAATGCTCCCTTTTTTCCCTGAATTTCTATCTCAAATTTAGAGTTTACGCCACCCTGAATGTGAACCGATATCGGTGTTCCCTTTTCCGACAACCCGTGAATCAAAATCTGATCGGCTGTATCCTTGGGGATAATTTCACCTGTTTCCTGAATCGTGGCATGGCTGTAGTGTGATGCTGTAATGGCTGATAGCTCGCAAAATTCACCAACGATGTATTGCAGTGCGTCCAGCGTATGCCCGCCGTTAATCGTTAGCAAATTGGCGCCATTGGCTTTATTCAGTAAATAAGCCGTATCCTGATCTGTACTTCCTCCTTTCCCGCGTGTAGCTACTTGCATGTGACAGGATACAATTTCACCAATCTCCCCGTTCTCCACCAGCCTTTTCATTGTTTGCACTTCAAGGTCCTGCCGAGCCTGCAAGCCGACCGTATGATGAATACCCGCCTGTTCCGCTGCCTTAGCCATTTCGGTGGCTTCCGCCGTATTTGCCCCCAAGGGCCATTCACAGAAAATATGCTTTTTCTCTTGAATCGCTGCCATCACCGCTCCGTAATGATGGGGAACTTTGACGCTCACCACGACCATGTCCACGTCCTCAGAAGCTGCGAGCTTTTTGGCATCATCAAAAGCCAGTGCCGCCCCAACTTCTTCTGCGCTTTGCCGCGCACTCTTCATACGGGAAGTACCGACAGCAGTGATATCCAGGTTCGGATGCTTGAGTAAAGCCGGAATGTGCGTTTGACTGGCCCATTTGTTATTCATTGATCCTCCGACCACTCCTGTACGAATCTTCTTTTTCTTCATGCTGCGGGACCCTCCTAAATATTAATGAGGCTGGAAAATAGTGCCCAAGGTCAATATAATACATTTAACACATAAATTATAATGTTTGTTTATGATGTAGATATCATTTTATTTGATGGGAGATGGAGACGTGGACATTGAGAACATGCAGGCATTTGTGTCAGTAGCAGAACTGAGAAGCCTTACAGAAGCTGCCCAAAAGCTGAACCACTTACAATCGAATATGACAGCTAAAATAAAGAAGCTGGAGGCCCATTATAAAACAGCGTTATTTTACCGAAAACCCCGTGGCATGGAGCTGACTCCCGCAGGGGAAATCCTATATGCTCAGTTCAAACAAATTTTGCTGCTGTGGCAAGACACAGAGATGAAAATGAGACCGCAGGAGGAAAAACTGCGCGTCGGGACAATGCAGTCCATTGTAGCAGGCGAAACAACGAGGGCGCTAACGAAGGTATACGAGTTGTACCCGCAGGCTTCGGTGACATTGAAAACCGGAACCACCACGGAGATGGAGCAATTGATCCTCGACGGCGAGCTCGATATTGCTTTTGTTACAGGGTATCCCACCAACCCATATATTCATTATCAAAAATGTTGTCGTGAAGATCTGGTACTGGTGGGGAAAGACATTCATGCAGGCTCAGACCTCAAACAAGTCCTGCAAGGAGCTACAATTATCGTGCTGTCGGATGGCTGCCTTTATCTTACGCAATTGGAGAAGATGTATCAGGACATTCAATTGACCCATGGCGAGGTTGTAGAGGTAGGGGTATTTGATACGATGGTGCAGTTTGTATTGATGGGAATGGGAATTACCTTGATGTCCAAAAGGCTGGCACGGCAATTTAATGTAAAATCCTATTTGCCGGTTCCTCCCACCTTCGGCTACATGGATACATATTTAATAACCCGTCCCAACCATATGATGACAGCCATTGAACATAAATTTGTCGAACTCAACAATGCGATTTAAGGGATAGGAGAGAATTCAATGACTACTAATCAGAACAAGTACCAGGGTAACCATGCAGCATTTTTGGGGGATAGTATTACTTTTGGATATGAACTCAAAGAGGGGGAAAGGCCTTACCCGCATATCGTCAGCGACACCCTGGGCTTTCAAAGCTTTGAGAATCACGGACACCATCGGCAGAAACCCGAACATACTCAGGCTGATCATGAAGCTTGAGTATTTTCTTTAAATTGACCGAGTTCTTTATAAAGATCTGTCACAGAGCTTGAATATTTTTAATAGAGGCGTATAATACCTGATTTATCAATTGATGCGTCGATTAATTTGGAGGAGGAAATATCATCGAACATTGCACGGATAAGAGCAAGCTGTTTTATCGTATGCACCTTTTGTGTAAAGAAATGAATACTGCTTTTGAAGCTCAGATGAAAACCAGCTTTACCAAGGTCGAGATTTTATACCATATTCATCAACGACAGGAATTAAGTCAGTTGGAGCTTCAGCATTTACTGGCACTGGACGGAGCAGCGGTTACTCGACACCTGAAAAGGCTGGAGCAGGAAGGTCTGATTATGCGCAATAAAAAAGAGCAGGATAAGCGTGTCACTTATATTTGTCTAACCGAGCAAGGGGTTCAAGAACTGGAAGTTTTAATGAAGCAAAGAGAGGTCTTTCAGAACAAACTGTTGTGTGATTTTACAGATGAAGAAATTGAAGCTTTGACAGGTGCACTACAACATATGTCTACCAATGTAAAGAATATGTAAAATATGCGAGGGGGAAAAACAGTACTGAACAATGTCCACGTATTAAGTGCGACCCACCATGCTGCCGGTAAAATAGAAATCTGCTGCGAATACCTTT
>NZ_CP045298.1:3097500-5608532 GCF_009363115.1 Paenibacillus brasilensis
GTGGAGTTGCACAGACAACCAGGATGTTGGCTTAGAAGCAGCCACCATTGAAAGAGTGCGTAATAGCTCACTGGTCGAGTGACTCTGCGCCGAAAATGTAACGGGGCTAAACACACCACCGAAGCTATGGCTTGATGCTTGCATCAGGGGTAGGGGAGCGTTGAATGCGGGTTGAAGGTGTACCGGAAGGAGCGCTGGACTGCATTCAAGTGAGAATGCCGGTATGAGTAACGAAAAGATCTGTGAGAATCAGATCCGCCGAAAGCCTAAGGGTTCCTGAGGAAGGTTCGTCCGCTCAGGGTAAGTCGGGACCTAAGGCGAGGCCGATAGGCGTAGTCGAAGGACAACAGGTGGAAATTCCTGTACCACCGTAATCCGTTATGAGCGATGGGGTGACGCAGTAGGGTAGTGACGCGGACTGATGGATGTCCGTCTAAGCAGTGAGGCTGGTGTGTAGGCAAATCCGCACATCATAAGGCTGGGCTGTGATGGGGAGCGAAAATTGTAGTAGCGAAGGTCATGATCTCAGACTGCCAAGAAAAGCCTCTAGCCAGGAGAAGGTGCCCGTACCGCAAACCGACACAGGTAGGCGAGAAGAGAATTCTAAGGCGCGCGGAAGAACTCTCGTTAAGGAACTCGGCAAAATGACCCCGTAACTTCGGGAGAAGGGGTGCCTCGGTAGGGTGAATAGCCCGAGGGGGCCGCAGTGAAAAGGCCCAAGCGACTGTTTAGCAAAAACACAGGTCTGTGCGAAGCCGCAAGGCGAAGTATACGGGCTGACGCCTGCCCGGTGCTGGAAGGTTAAGGGGAGTGGTAAGCTCTTCGGAGCGAAGCTATGAACCGAAGCCCCAGTAAACGGCGGCCGTAACTATAACGGTCCTAAGGTAGCGAAATTCCTTGTCAGGTAAATTCTGACCCGCACGAATGGCGTAACGACTTGGGCGCTGTCTCAACGAGAGATCCGGTGAAATTTTAATACCTGTGAAGATGCAGGTTACCCGCGACAAGACGGAAAGACCCCATGGAGCTTTACTGCAGCTTGATATTGAATTTGGGTACGATCTGTACAGGATAGGTGGGAGCCGTTGAACCTTGAGCGCCAGCTTGAGGGGAGGCATCCTTGGGATACCACCCTGATCGTATCTAGGTTCTAACTTGGTACCGTGATCCGGTACGAGGACAGTGTCAGGTGGGCAGTTTGACTGGGGCGGTCGCCTCCTAAAGAGTAACGGAGGCGCCCCAAGGTTCCCTCAGAATGGTTGGAAATCATTCGAAGAGTGCAAAGGCAGAAGGGAGCTTGACTGCGAGACCTACAAGTCGAGCAGGGACGAAAGTCGGGCTTAGTGATCCGGTGGTACCGCATGGAAGGGCCATCGCTCAACGGATAAAAGCTACCCTGGGGATAACAGGCTTATCTCCCCCAAGAGTCCACATCGACGGGGAGGTTTGGCACCTCGATGTCGGCTCATCGCATCCTGGGGCTGAAGTAGGTCCCAAGGGTTGGGCTGTTCGCCCATTAAAGCGGTACGCGAGCTGGGTTCAGAACGTCGTGAGACAGTTCGGTCCCTATCTGTCGTGGGCGTAGGAAATTTGAGAGGAGCTGTCCTTAGTACGAGAGGACCGGGATGGACGTACCGCTGGTGTACCAGTTGTTCCGCCAGGAGCACCGCTGGGTAGCTATGTACGGAAGGGATAAGCGCTGAAAGCATCTAAGCGTGAAGCCCCCCTCAAGATGAGATTTCCCAGTATGTAAGACCCCTTGAAGACGACGAGGTAGATAGGTTGGGGGTGGAAGTGCAGTAATGCATGGAGCTGACCAATACTAATCGGTCGAGGGCTTATCCTAAAGATAAGACGCAATGAAGTTTCGGATCCAGTTTTCAGGGTGTAAGTTTGATGTAGCGTAAGCTCAAGTAGCTTAGGCTGGACAAGCGAACACACAGCATTTGGCGATGCTGATACCTGAAAAAGAATTTGCGATGCAAATTCATGTTTGGTGGCGATAGCGGAGGGGTTCCACACGTACCCATCCCGAACACGACCGTTAAGCCCTCCAGCGCCGATGGTACTTGGACCGCAGGGTCCTGGGAGAGTAGGACGTTGCCAAGCAACAGTTAAAAGAGTCATGATCTTCTAAGATCGTGACTCTTTTTTTGCGTTGAAAGCAGTGATATTTATATATTTAAAGAAATAGGTGCAAATTAAGATGGACTCATCATCGTGTAAATAAATTTAAAATAAATTAGTACCAGGTATTAGTATCTGGTGTTATAATGTGATTAAGGATAACAAAGGAGAGTGGTCAGATTGTTGAATTCAAAAGCAAAGTTAACGGCTCTTGGTACTTATGTACCTGAACGGATTTTAACGAATGCCGATTTAGAGAAGCTCGTGGATACGAGTGATGAGTGGATTGTACAACGAACGGGTATGCGTGAACGGCGAATTGCAGCTGAAGATCAATACGCCTCAGATTTATGTATACAAGCAATTACACGTATGATTAACCTGTATGACGTAAATATAAATGATGTTGATATGATCATTGTAGCGACGAGTACCCCTGATTACTACTTCCCAAGTACGGCTTCACGTATTCAGGCTCATTTTAATATCCTGGATACGGGGTCGATGGATATTAGTGCAGCCTGTGCAGGGTTTGCCTATGGACTTCATTTGGCAAATGGTCTTATTACGGGTGGTCTGCACCGCAAGGTGTTAGTGGTGGGAGCGGAAACGTTATCCAAAATCACAGACTACACGGATCGGACGACATGTGTACTTTTTGGAGATGGGGCAGGGGTTGCACTTGTTGAATACGACGAGGATGAGGGGGCATTTTTGACCGCGGATATTGGAACTTATGGCCAAGGGGGAGCACATCTTTACCGTACAGGATTATCAAATAATTTGGATGGAGAGAAGCTGCAAGATCATGGATTTATCGCCCAAAATGGACGTGAGGTGTATAAATGGGCTGTTCGCTCCGTTCCAGCGGGAGTCGAACGTCTATTGAATCAGGCAGATATGAAGAAGGAAGATCTTGACTGGTTTGTACCTCATAGCGCTAATTTGAGAATGATCGAGTCCATATGTGAAAGAAGCATAATACCTGTGGAGAAGACGCTGACAAGTGTAGAGTTTTATGGAAATACATCGGCGGCATCTATCCCGTTGGCTTTACAATGTGGCCTGGATGATGGGCGTTTACGGTATGGGCAACATGTCATCTTATACGGATTTGGAGGCGGCCTGACATATGCGGGTCTGCTATTAAAATGGAGTGTGCCTGATTTATAAGATGTCCTAATCCATGTAAAATTAATATGAATAGTATGTATAAAAGATGCTGATAAGAGCCATTGACATAGATTTATCGTAGGATGGCTGGATGGTATAATTAAACTATGAGAGAAAGGAGCGTAACATGAAGGTATTGGTATTGGCAGAAAAACCGTCCGTGGCCAGAGAAATTGCACGTGTGATGGGCAGCCGCGAGAAGCATAAAAGTCATATAGAAGGACCCAAGTATGTGGTGACATGGGCATTGGGGCATTTGGTCGGCTTGGCAGAGCCGGAAGATTATGATTCTAAATATGCATCCTGGAATTTGGAGGACTTGCCCATTCTTCCAAAGAGCTCGAAGCTAAAGGTACTGCGCGAAAGCAATCATCAATTCAAAGCTGTGCAGCAGCTTATGAAGCGACAGGACATTGGTGAGCTGATCGTGGCAACAGACGCTGCTCGTGAAGGAGAATTGTTGGCACGTTGGATCATACAAATGGCGAACTGGAAAAAGCCTTTCCGGCGCTTATGGATTTCTTCACAGACAGACAAGGCGATTAAGGAAGGCTTTGCAAAGCTATTGCCTGGTCAGCAGTTTGATCGTTTATATGAATCTGCTCGCTGTAGAGCTGAAGCAGACTGGATGATTGGGCTCAATGTGACCCGCGCATTGACTTGCCGGTATAACGCGCAGCTTTCGGCTGGAAGAGTGCAGACGCCAACGCTGGGGATGATCATGGAACGTGAGAAAGAGATTACCCAGTTTCGATCTCAGGAATATGATACGTTGACAGCGGATTTTGGAGACTTTCAGGCAGCTTGGCGGGCAGAAAACGGGGATTCACGTATGTTTGACCGTACGCAAGCAGAGGCTTTGCGCCGTAGACTGGAGGGTGTCCAAGGGACAGTTGCTAGTGTTAAAAAGAGTGAAAAGAATGAGCCTCATCCATTGGCGTATGATTTAACGGAACTGCAAAGAGACGCTAACCAGCGTTATGGCTTTTCCGCCAAACAGACGTCTAATGTACTTCAGCGTCTATATGAACAGCATAAGCTGGTCACCTATCCACGTACAGACAGTCGGTATGTAACCTCTGATATGGTAGGTACACTGAAGGAAAGGCTCAGCAGTGTAGCTGTAGGCCCGTATGCATCCTTGGCACGGCCCTTGCTGCGCAACAATCTGCCGATCACAAAGCGAATTGTGGATGACAGTAAAGTTACGGATCACCATGCGATTATTCCTACAGAGCAGACATTGCTGCTTAATCAGCTAAGCCCGGAGGAACGCAAGCTGTATGACCTGATTGCACGTCGTTTTATCAGTTTGTTCTATCCGCCTGCACGCTATGATGCTGTAGCGGTATCGGTCACGGTAGGGCAGGAGACATTTCAGGTCAAAGGCACAACCATAAAAGATAGTGGCTGGCGGGCTGTATATGACGGAAGCCATTATGACATGGACGATGAAGAAGCAGACGATCGGGAGAACACAGGACGCGGCGTTATTTTGCCTGAACTGAAAAAAGGAGATGCCGTCCGCATACAGCGTTGCCTTGTGCGAGCTGGACGAACGATGCCTCCGAAGCGGTACACGGAAGCGGCCTTGCTCGCCCAGATGGAGAAGCATGGACTAGGTACTCCTGCTACCCGCGCCGATCTGATCGAGAAGCTCGTCAGCTCGGATACGATTGAGCGCCAGGGGAACGTGATGCATCCAACGGGGAAAGGTAAGCAGCTGATCGAGTTGGCGGCTCCGCAGCTTCGAACACCTGAGCTGACGGCACGCTGGGAAGCGGAGCTGGAACGAATCGCGCGTGGTCAAGGGAAACCGGAGCCGTTTTTGAACTCTATTCGTGCTATGGCGAAAGAACTGGTTTCCACTGTAAAAAATAGCAATGCCGAATATAAGCCTCATAACGTAACGAACAGTCATTGCCCGAATTGTGGTACAAAGCTATTGGAGAAGAAAGGTAAACAGGGCAAGTTTCTGGTATGTCCAATTACGGATTGCGGTTACCGTCGTGCAGGGGAAAAACGTTTGTCGAACCGGCGTTGCCCGCAATGTCATAAGAAGATGGAAATGAAAGAAGGCAAAGCGGGACTGTATGTAAGATGTCTGTCTTGCGGTATTACCGAGACGCTGGATAAGGACAAGCAGCGGGTAAACAAACGCGAACAACAAAAGCTGGTAAAACAATATGAAAAGCAGGAATCTTTTGGTTCCAGCTTGGGTGATCTGCTAAAGGCGGCCATGGATCAAAAGCAAGGCAAGTAAGGAAGGCCAAAAGTAGATATAAGCTGATTAATATCAGGTGTACGTCGGTATAAAAACGCTCACTCCTTGGCATGGTAAGCCGAGGAGGTGAGCAATTATGCCAAAGCATAAGCCGCTTAAAATCAATAATCAGCAAAATAAATCAAGTATACTGGAGGAAGAAATCGCTCCTCATCCAGAGAAGCAAGCCAAATATCCTCCAAGCCTAAATGGAATTCCCAAGCAACAGTCATGATCGCGGAATAGGCGGGCTGGCAGAATAGCTTGTAAGACTATGGCAATTAAATTTCGGATGGAGCAGTCCCTTATATCTGCCATTATCTTACTAAAAAAGCAGCAGAACGGTGATATTTATACCGTCACTGCTGCTTTTTTGTAGTAAAAAGGGGTAATGATTGTTATATTGCTTTGGGACTATTCTCAGTATTCATTGAAGAAGGATTGGATTTGATTTACGTCATGCGTTCGGGTCAAAGCGAGCATGAGCAAAATCCGTGCTTTTTGCGGATTAAGCGAATCGGTGGAAACAAAGTTCGATGCCGCGTCTTTCGTCGATGGAGATACGACTCCACTTCCTACACGCGTGGAGCGGGCGATAATGACTCCTTTTTTGCCAGCAGCCTCAGCACCTTCTTTAGAGGCTTTGGACAAGGAGCCATTGCCAGAACCTGCTACAACGATTCCTTTGGCACCAGCCGCTACAGCCGCATCATACAGATAGCGACCGTTGTTTTGATATTCGTATAAAATATCTACCTGTGGAAGCTCGGTCAGATTGGAGATGTCGAATACGGAAGCAGTTGTATGCTTACGTACAGATTTATTATAGTAATACACTTGATCTCCGACAACAGCTCCCAGATACCCCTGTTCCACGGACTTGAACGTATCTACAGCAGTCGTGTTCGTCTTGGTGACGTATCTTGCTGCACCAATGCGGTCATTCAGTAGTACGAGTACGCCTTGACCTTTGGAGCTCGAAGCTCCAGCAACTTTCACAGCATTATAGAGGTTAAAGGGACCGTCGGCGCTGATCGCTGTAGCTGGACGCATAGAGCCAACGACAACTACAGGCTTATCGCTTTTGACCACAAGATCCAGGAAATAGGCGGTTTCTTCCAATGTATCTGTACCGTGCGTAATTACGACTCCATCTACATCATCTCTGGCAAGCAGTTCATTGGTACGTTTGGCAAGTTTTAAGAGGATGTCGTTATTCATATCAGAGCTGTCTATGTTTACAATCTGTTCACCGCTGACGTTTGCAATACTTTTCATCTCAGGAACAGCCTTAATCAAGGTTTCAACACCTAGTGAGCCTGCTTTGTAGCCTGTTGTATCGGTATTGACAGCAGATGATCCTGCGATGGTTCCTCCGGTAGCAAGTATTTTAATATTGGGTAAATGATTGGTTTCTGTTTTTTCAGTTTTGTTTGAAGTTGTAGAGATCGAAGCAGGTGTAGTAGTGCTGGTGGCTGCTGCTGCGGTGTTCGTAAATCCACCATTCCATAAGGTACTTCCGAGAATAAGGCCAGCCAATAGGGGAATCATCGTCATTTTTTTCATGTTAATCATATTAAGCTCCTCTCGAATGTCAAAACTTGAATGATAATGATAGATTAACTGAGAAAATTGTCGAATTACGTTAATATCACGAATTATAGAGGGTGAAATTGTTTTTAGTCAATATAAATGTTAGAAAATATGACTTTAAAACTTATTTTCTAAAGATGTGATCGCTTTGTTCTACTTTTTGTCTGATTTTTGCATCATAGTACTTTGCGTACGATGAGAGAACTTGTGAGCTTAAGGCAATTTTACAATAGGTAGCATTCGTATTCAATGGATCTCACGCCAAATGCAAAAACAGCAAGCCGATATCCCAAAAAGGAATCTGCTTACTGTTTTCTGTGGAAGCTGAACAAACAGTTTGTCTTACTTCATCAAAGGAAACTGCAAGTTAAGCTGATTGGATCCATTTATACATGGCTTTACAGCTTGGACAGTGTCCTTATCAAGGGTTTTTGGTATGCTGTTTGGTTGGCAAGCTGGCACTGGGAGTTCCTTTTCCTCGTTTACGATTGTGCTCCGCTTTTTTTGCATTTTCTCGCAGCTTTTCAACGTATTCATGGGTGCTTTCCATCGCAGGTCCTCCTTTGAGACAAAATAGATGTGGTGAGGATTTTCCTCATACCACGTTACTATATCCGTAAAAGCGCTATTCCAGTCAGAAGAGGATTGTTTCTGTAAAAGGGGCGGGGGTATAATGGGGGTGAGAGCGTTCCATATGAACTAATACCTGATGGGTACGGTGTGCAAAAGGAGGAGAGACATTGCAGACAGGCTTGTTCGTATGGCTGCTGTTTATCAATGCAGTAGGCTATCTGGTAATGTCGGAGGATAAAAAAAGAGCGCGTAAGCATCGTGATCGCGTCCCCGAAAGGACCCTGTTTTTACTGGCCCTGATCGGAGGGGCATTGGGTGTGTTGATTGCGATGTACCGTAAGCGCCATAAAACACGACATATGAGCTTTAGACTCGGTATTCCTGCGTTGCTGTTCATTAACGCATTGCTATATGGATATTTTTTGCGGTAAAGCCGGGGTTTAGGCTCTTATAGGGATGTTTAATGATGAGTAAGGCGGCTACTTCAGCGTCCACGAATGTATTATGCAAGCGTGCAAAGGAATACATATTTCAGGCTTGGATTTAACAAACTGAAAAAGAAGAGGTGTTTATGATGCTATTTTCAAAAATATTGCTCGCTTATGATGGTTCGGATGCAGCCAACAAGGCCTTGCTAAAGGCCGCTGAATTAACCAAGGCATCACCGTCCTCGAAGCTTGAGGTCGTAACGGCATTTGATTTTCCACGAATCTTCATGGGCGAGGGTTTGGCCCCGATTCCGGCTTCGATAAATAAAGAATATTACGATTTGGCGGAGCAAACCACGGATGAAGTTAAAAAGCGACTTGCTGATCAAGGTGTGGATGCCAAGGTAGAACTGATTCAAGGTTCGCCAGCCGAAGTTATTTTGGATTATGCTAATGAAAATGGCTTTGATGTAATTGTGATCGGTAGCCGCGGCTTGGGTGGTATTCGTGAATTTGTATTGGGCAGCGTGAGTCACAATGTGGTGCAGCATGCGCGCATTCCTGTGCTGGTCGTTAAGTAACAGAATAAAATGAGTAAAAGTCGGATTACTTTCTGTACAGGAAGTGCCGACTTTTTTTCTGTATAGTATAATGTCCGCTATTATTAGTTGAGGCAGAGAGTTGGCTAAATGTGCTACTGTTGTCAGACTCTCAGGTATATAAGCGTGTTGATTTTATCAAACACGAACATTCAATTGGATGATTTTGATAATGTTCGTTTTCAAGTTGACATAGAGTGTAGGGAATTGTTAAACTATGAAGTGTATTGTCGATAAAAAATGAACTTTAGGTACAATTTAATAAAGTACACGTGTTTGAGCCGAAACAAATCACGATTATGCTAGGAACGTATAGCGTTGGGGATGGATTAGGCACAATGCTGACTCGTATAATGCCGGGGATATGGCCCGGAAGTTTCTACCTGGAAACCTTAAAATTCCGGACTACGGGAGACATACGGCTGAAGCCGCATTGGTGCGGTGGAACAGGCTTGCTTTTGGCATGCCTTTATGAAGTTCTGTCGTTTGTTTTTTCGTAGTCCGGTGTCTTGAAAATAACGTTATTTTCGAGTGCCGGATTTTTGGCGCTTATTGATAAACAGGGAGTGAAGGACATGTCAGTGCAGGTCGCTGTCATTATGGGCAGCACATCAGACTGGGACACCATGCAACATGCATGTGCTGTGCTGGACGAGCTTGAAATCGGATATGAGAAAAAGGTAGTTTCAGCCCATCGTACACCGGATTTGATGTTCCATTATGCAGAAGATGCCGCCGGGCGCGGGCTGAAGGTCATTATTGCCGGAGCGGGCGGGGCCGCCCATCTGCCGGGAATGGTGGCTGCGAAGACATCGTTGCCCGTTATCGGTGTGCCTGTCCAGTCGAAGGCGCTGAATGGTCTGGACTCTCTGCTCTCGATTGTGCAGATGCCGGGTGGTATTCCAGTTGCCACTGTGGCAATCGGCAAGGCAGGTGCTACGAATGCAGGTCTGCTGGCAGCACAAATATTAGGTGCTTTTGACGAAAAGATAAGCCAGCGGGTCGTGGCAAGACGCGACCGTATCCGTGATGAGGTGCTGGAAGGTAGTGATTCACTATGAATGAGGCATGTGAACCTGCAGGCTGTGTTCGTCCTCCTGGCACAACGATTGGAATTTTGGGAGGCGGACAGCTGGGCAGAATGCTTGTATTGGCGGGAACTAACCTGGGGTACCGCTTTGTGACGCTGGACCCGGCACCGGATAGTCCATGTGGGCAGGTGTCGGAGCAGATTCGCGCCGCTTATGATGACGAGCATGCAGCCAGAGAGCTGGCTAGGCAGTGCGATGTGATCACGTATGAGTTTGAAAATGTGGATGCGGGTGTAGCCGCGCTGTTGGAACAGGAGTCCAGTGTACCGCAGGGCAGCAATCTATTGTACACAACACAGCATCGTCTGCGTGAAAAGCGTTCTATTGAAGCGGCAGGCGTTCCTGTGGCTCCGTATCGTGAAATCAGCAGTGCTACGGATCTGGTTCAAGCGGTTGCTGAACTAGGTGTCCCGTGTGTTCTCAAAACGACAGTCGGCGGTTATGACGGCAAGGGACAGGTGGTCATTCGCCAGCCGGAGGAAGCTGTAGCAGCCTACGAACAATTGGCGGCTAGCGGTGCTGAGCTAGTGCTGGAGCAGTTTATTCGTTTTCGCTGCGAAATCTCGGTCATCGTCGCACGCAGCACGAATGGCGAAGCCAAAGCCTTTCCACCTGCGGAAAACATTCATGTGAACAATATTTTGCACACGTCGATTGTACCCGCACGTGTCCCGGAATCTGTGCAGGAGGAGGCACGCAGGCTGGCGGTAGCTGTGGCCGAGTCGTTAGGGGCGGTCGGACTGCTTGCTGTAGAAATGTTTGTTGCCGAAAACGGGCAATTGTACGTGAATGAGCTGGCACCGAGACCTCATAACTCCGGTCATTACACGATGGAGGGCTGCGCGACATCGCAGTTCGAGCAGCATATACGTGCGATTTGCGGCTTGCCGCTGGGAAGCACGAAGCTGCTGAATCCGGTGGTCATGGTTAATGTGCTGGGTGAGCATTTGGAGGATGTAGTTCAGCGATTTATACAGCCGGATGCCGAAGCTGAAAGATTGAATGTTGTGCCCAAGCTGCATTTGTATGGAAAAAGTGAAGCCAAGCCAGGCCGAAAGATGGGACATATTAATCTATTGTGCCAGGATGCGGAGCAAGCGCTGGAATGGATTGACCAAACCAATATTTGGGGGAATAAATAGTTATGATCGAACGCTATAGCAGACCGGAAATGAGAGCAATTTGGACGGAAGAAAATAAATTCAAAGCATGGCTGGAAGTAGAGCTGTGTGCCTGTGAGGCTTGGGCGGAATTAGGGGTTATCCCGAAAGAGGACACCGTGGCTCTGCGTAAGAATGCAAGCTTTGATATTGACCGGATTTATGAAATTGAGCAGGAGACGAGACATGATGTCATTGCTTTTACCCGTACCGTATCCGAAAGTCTGGGCGACGAGCGCAAATGGGTGCATTATGGTCTGACCTCCACGGATGTGGTAGATACCGCACTGGGCTACCTGTTGAAGCAGGCGAATGAAATTCTGGAACGGGACATTTTGAATTTTATTGAAATTTTGAAGGAAAAAGCATTGGCTTACAAGCATACGCCGATGATGGGCCGTACACATGGAGTCCATGCCGAGCCGACCACATTCGGACTGAAGATGGGCTTGTGGTACGAGGAAATGAAACGTAATTTGGAGCGTTTCCGCTATGCTGCTGATCAGGTACAATACGGTAAAATGTCCGGTGCAGTCGGAACATACGCCAACATTGACCCAGCTGTAGAAGAATTTGTATGCCGTAAGCTGGGCACCAAGCCAGCTCCAATCTCGACACAGACGCTCCAGCGTGACCGTCATGCTGAATATATGGCGACATTGGCGTTGATCGCTACATCCTTGGACAAATTTGCTACAGAGGTCCGCGCACTGCAAAAGAGTGAATTCCGTGAGGTGGAGGAAGCCTTTGCCAAGGGTCAAAAAGGTTCTTCCGCGATGCCGCATAAACGCAATCCGATTGGCAGTGAAAACATCTCCGGTCTGGCACGTGTCATTCGCGGGCATATGGTATCGGCGTATGAGAACGTGACACTGTGGCATGAACGCGATATCTCGCATTCTTCTGTAGAGCGTATCATTCTGCCAGATGCAACGATGCTGCTGAACTATATGCTGAACCGTTTTGGCAATATCGTGAAAAATCTGACGGTCTTCCCTGAAAACATGAAGCGCAATATGGCGCGTACGTATGGCGTACCGTTCTCCGGTCGTATTATGACGAAGCTGATCGACAAGGGATTTAGTCGTGAAAAAGCCTATGATACTGTGCAGCCGCGTGCCATGCAGGCATGGGAAGAGCAACGCCAGTTCCGCGAAATCGTCGAGGCTACTCCAGAAATTACCGCCGTGCTCAGCCCGGACGAAATCGAGGACGCGTTCAACCCGGCTTGGCATTTGAAAAACGTAGATACGATCTTTAAGAAGCTGGGATTAGGGGAGTAAGTGGGAGTGTTGGTGCGTGGAGAGGCCGCTGCGCGAACGGATCATTCTTCCGATTGCTGTTGCCCCTGGATTCCTGTGATTGTAATAAACCCGTAAAGGTTGGAATCCAGAGGCAAAGGCAAACGCTAACGCTTCTCCAGAACGATTCCGTCCGCTCCGCTGCAATCCAGCACCAACCCTCATATGGGAGCAGAGCTAGGGGAAGGTGCGGCACACAAGATACCGCACCCTCCCAGAGCAATGGGAAAAGCGTGTTCCACTGCTTTTCTATCGCAGGCCACGTTCTCGTGAGGGCTGCCGAATTTGCGTAGCAAACAGCCCGCTGCCCTCCCGAGAACGCGCAGGCTCAAGAAGCGAAGCCTTGAGCCACCACAAAGGTGCGCAGCCGTAGGCATATGCGCACAACAGGCGAAGCCCAATGCTCGGCTGCATGGCATGCCGAGCTACGGCCCCGGGGCCGGAATGGTCTGCGGCATGCACGGAGCCGCAGCAGCCCGTAAGCTTGCATATAAAATTGCAGCTTAGAGCTTTCAACGCCATTACGATGTCGTACTCGTAAAAACGTTGTCCTGCACCAACGTAAAAGCGTTGCTGGATTAAAGCTTGTGCCAACAAGCCTTAATCCAGCAGAACGCGCTCGCCCCACCCCAGTTTACACAATACTCCATCATCCACTGCTCACCAACCAACCCTTGCGGGAGTCCCGAGGGCAGCAGCCCTGGGGGTCCTCCCCGAGGGGAGGATTTAGGTGGGGGAAACTTCTTTGAAAGAGGTGTAATGAAATGTCATTGTCTACTGCCGAAGGTCTGATTCATGCGCCGCTCCTGTACAAAGGCAAGGTGCGTGAATTGTATGATCTCGGAGAGCAATTTCTGATTGTTGTGACGGATCGGATTTCGGCTTTTGATTATGTATTGGAGCCGCCCGTACCGGAAAAGGGAAATGTACTGAATAAGCTTAGCGCTTTCTGGTTTGAGCAGACGAAAGACTTGTTGGAAAACCATGTCGTGCACACCGATGTGAACAAGCTCGGGCATGTGATCGACGAACAGAATAAAGAGTTGCTGAAGGACCGGATCATGGTCACGCTGAAGGCTGAACGCATCGACATTGAGTGTGTGGTGCGCGGATATATTACCGGAGGCGGCTGGCGTCAGTATGAGCAGACCGGTGAGGTAAACGGTATTCCATTGCCGGAGGGGCTGCGTAAGAATGAACGCTTTCCCAAGCCTTTATTTACACCAGCTGCAAAAAACGACGTCGGACACGACGAGGACATTTCTCTTCACCAAATGAAAGAGCTGGTCGGGGCACAACTAACAGGTGAGCTTGAAGAAAAAAGCTTGGCGTTGTACGAATTTGCCCGTGCTTTCTGTGAAAAGCGTGGAATCATTTTAGCTGATTGCAAGTTTGAGTTTGGTCTTGTTAACGGGAAGGTTATTTTGATTGACGAAATTTTCACCCCGGATTCTTCACGTTTCTGGGCACAGGAAAAGTATGAGCTGGATGTGGAGATTGACAGCATGGATAAGGAGCCGGTACGAAGCTATTTGGCATCATCCGGTTGGGACAAGAACAGCAAGCCCGATCCGTTGCCTGCTGAGGTGGTAGAAGAAACAACTGCAAGATATACGGATATTTGGCGGCGTCTGACGGCACAGTAAATAGTAATCATTGATTTAAAACCAATAGGATTCATCCATTCGGAGGAGGAACTGAAGGAACATGATAAAAGCAACGGTCTATGTCACAATTAAGCAAAGCGTTTTGGATCCGCAGGGGGTTGCGGTGCAGGGCGCGCTGCATTCTATGGGTTTCGGAGAAGTGGACAGTGTCAGAATTGGTAAGTATATGGAGCTGAATCTGGATACAACAGACCGCGAGAGTGCAGAGAAGCGCGTCATCGAGATGTGCGAAAAGCTGTTGGCTAATACGGTCATTGAAGACTACCGCTACGAACTGGAGGGCTAATTCCATGAAATTTGCAGTTCTGGTTTTTCCGGGCTCCAACTGTGATATTGACTGCTATAAGGCGATAGAGGACACGGTCGGTGAACCTGTCGATTATGTATGGCACACTGCGACGGATCTGTCGCCTTACGATTGTATTCTTGTTCCGGGGGGCTTCTCCTACGGAGATTACCTGCGTTGTGGCGCGATTTCCCGGTTTGCTCCGGTGATGAAGGAAGTAGCCAAAGCGGCTGCCGAGGGTAAATATATTTTGGGTATCTGCAACGGTTTTCAAATTTTGACCGAAGCCGGGCTGCTGCCGGGTGCTCTGCGCCGTAATCTGTCGATGAAGTTCCTTTGTCGTGATACCGTGTTGAAGGTTGAGAATAACAAAACGCCTTTCACAAAAGATTATGCTGCTGGTGAAGAGATCATTATTCCGATCGCACACGGCGAAGGTAACTATTACTGTGATGATGAGACGCTGGCTCGTTTGCAGGCGAATAATCAGATCGTATTTACGTATAAAGATAATCCAAACGGTTCCATGACGGATATCGCGGGGATTTGTAACGAGCAAGGTAATGTACTGGGCATGATGCCCCACCCGGAACGCGCGGTGGATGCATTGCTTGGAACGGATGACGGCAAACGTATGTTTACATCTATTTTGAATGCTTGGAGGGATCGTCATGGCGCAGCAAGTGTCCGCTAAGGAGCCAACGGCAGAGCAGATTGCCGAACATAAACTATATCAGCAGATGGGTGTGTCGGACAGCGAATATGCGTTGATCTGCGAATTTATGGGACGTCAGCCCAATTATACGGAGATTGGCGTGTTCAGTGTCATGTGGTCAGAGCATTGTGCCTACAAAAACTCCAAGCCGTTGCTGCGTCGTTTTCCGACGAGTGGTCCACGAGTATTGATGGGACCTGGCGAAGGAGCAGGGATTGTAGATATCGGTGATAATCAGGCCGTTGTATTTAAAATCGAAAGTCATAACCATCCATCCGCTGTAGAGCCTTTTCAGGGAGCAGCGACTGGGGTAGGCGGTATCATTCGTGATATTTTCTCCATGGGCGCAAGACCTGTAGCGGTGTTAAACTCCCTGCGTTTCGGCAAGCTGGAGAGCGACCGTGTGAAATATTTGTTCGAGCATGTGGTATCCGGTATCGCGGGATATGGAAATTGTATCGGTATTCCAACCGTAGGTGGCGAGGTTGTATTTGATGAAAGCTATGAAGGCAATCCGCTCGTTAACGCCATGTGTGTTGGATTGATTGATCATGACAAAATCCAGCGTGGTGTTGCCAAAGGGGTCGGTAACCCGGTGTTCTATGTGGGACCGCCGACAGGCCGTGACGGCATTCACGGAGCGACCTTCGCATCGGTTGAGCTGACGGAGGAATCGGAAGCGAATCGGACTGCGGTTCAAGTAGGTGATCCATTTATGGAGAAGCTGGTTATGGAATCCTGTCTGGAGCTGATCGACAGCGGTATTGTGCTGGGTATTCAGGATATGGGCGCAGCGGGACTTACCTGCTCCAGTGCCGAGATGGCAAGTAAGGCGGGCAACGGTCTTGAGCTGTATCTGGATCAGGTACCGCAGCGTGAAGAAGGCATGACGCCTTATGAAATGATGCTATCCGAATCACAGGAGCGTATGTTGTTTGTTGTCGAGCCTAAGGATGAAGCACAGGCGCTTGAAATTTTCGAGCGTTGGGGTGTTATTTGCGCCAAGGTCGGCAAGGTGACGGATGACGGTCGTTTGCGTTTGTTCCATCACGGTGAAGTGGTGGGCGATATGCCAGTAACGGCGCTGGTAGACGAGTGCCCGATTTACGACAAGCCTTCCGAAGTTCCTGCTTATTACGAGCAAAATGCTGCCGTTGACACACTGCGTTACCCGGAAGTGACCGATTTGAACGGTGCGCTGAAAAAGGTACTTTCATCGCCAAGTGTAGCCAGCAAGAAATGGGTATACGAGCAGTATGATTACATGGTTCGCACCAGTACAGCCGTTCGTCCGGGTTCGGATGCAGCTGTAGTGACTGTGCACGGTACCCGTAAGGGACTCGCGATGACTACGGACTGTAACGGACGTTATGTATACCTTGATCCAGAGGTAGGCGGACGGATTGCAGTCAGCGAAGCAGCACGTAACATTGTCTGCTCCGGCGGCGAGCCTTTGGCGATTACAGACAATCTGAACTTCGGTAACCCTGAAAAGCCGGATATTTTCTGGCAAATGGAAAAAGCTGTGGACGGTATGGCAGAAGCTTGCCGTGTATTGGATACCCCAGTCATTGGGGGAAATGTTAGCTTGTACAATGAAAATGCCAAAGGTTCCATATATCCGACGCCTGTTGTCGGTATGGTGGGTCTGGTACATGATACAGATCATATTACGACACAAGGCTTCAAAGCCGAGGGCGACGTGATTTTCCTGGTGGGAGAAACGAAAGCCGAGCTGGGGGGCAGTGAGTTCCAGGCTGTTGTACATGGTGTATCCGAGGGACGTCCGCCCGAGCTGGATTTGAATGTGGAGAAGAAGCTTCTGAATGCGGTACTCAGTGCGATCCAGACTGGATTGGTACAGTCCGCGCACGATCTGGCAGAGGGCGGATTGGCTGTAGCTCTGGCGGAATCAGGTATTAGCGGCGGATTGGGAGCGCAGGTTAACGTGGAAACGTCTTTGCGTCCTGATCATGCTCTGTTCAGCGAAAGCCAATCTCGTATTCTGCTATCCGCATCGCCGGATAAGGCGTCTGCGCTGGAAGCACATCTGCGTGGTCTGGAAGTACCGGTTACCGTATTAGGTACAGTTGAAGGAACACAATTGACAGTTGAGGTAAACGGACAACCCGCTTTGAACGAGGCAGTCGCCAGCTTGAAGCAAATCTGGGAGGATGTCATTCCATGTCTGATGAAATAACAGCACGGACGTTGTGGACTGGAGATTATTATAATGAAGGCTCTGGTAAAGAGGGGCTGTTTGATAAATTAAAAGAGGAATGCGGCGTGTTTGGTGTATACCGACACTCCGATGCAGCTTCTCTGGCCTATTACGGCTTGCATGCGCTCCAGCATCGTGGAGAGGAGAGCGCAGGCATCTGTGTAAGCAGTGGGGATGAGTTCCATTATCATCGCGGGATGGGTCTTGTTAAAGAAGTGTTTAATAAAGACTTGATGGCTTCGCTAACAGGCGACATTGCTATCGGGCATGTACGCTATTCGACAAGTGGAGACAGCAAGCTGACGAATGCACAGCCCTTGGTTTTCAAATATCGTGATGGTGATTTGGCAGTAGCAACGAACGGTAATATCGTAAACGCCTTGCAAATCCGGCATGAGCTGGAGCAAGGCGGGTCTATTTTTCAAACGACAAGCGATACAGAGGTCGTCGCGCATTTGATCGCCCGGTCGTCCAAAGATTTGGTGGAGGCTGCCAAGGATGCATTGAAACGTATCGTCGGTGGGTTCGCCTTCCTGATCATGACCAACGACAAGCTGCTCGTGGCTTCTGATCCCAATGGTCTGCGTCCGGTTACGATGGGCAGACTGGGAGATGCTTATCTGTTTGCTTCCGAGTCCTGTGCTTTGGAAACGATTGGGGCAGAGCTGCTGCGTGATATCGAGCCGGGTGAACTGCTGGTGCTGGATCAAAATGGACTGCACGAAGACCGTTACACGGAAGAAAAGCAGCGCAAAGCGCTGTGTGCAATGGAGTATATTTATTTTGCTCGTCCTGACAGTGATTTGAACGGGACTAATCTTCATGCCGCACGCAAACGGATGGGCAGCCAGCTGGCTTTGGAAGCTTTTGTCGATGCCGACTTGGTGACCGGGGTACCGGATTCCAGTATTTCGGCAGCGATTGGTTATGCCGAGCAGACAGGTATTCCCTATGAGCTGGGCATGATTAAAAATAAATACACCGGACGTACGTTCATCCAGCCAAGTCAGGAACTGCGTGAGCAGGGTGTGAAAATGAAGCTGAGCGCTGTGCGCCGCGTAGTCGAAGGCAAACGCGTTATCATGATCGACGATTCTATCGTCCGGGGGACTACTTCCCGTCGAATCGTGAATATGCTACGGGATGCGGGTGCACTGGAGGTACATGTACGTATTACCTCACCGCCTTTCAAAAACCCGTGCTTTTACGGCATTGACACGCCGGATCGCCGGGAGCTGATCGCTTCCTCCAAAACAGTCGAGGAAATTCGTCAGGAGATTAACGCTGATTCGCTCTACTTTATGAGCGCCGAGGGCTTGATCGCTGCTGTAGGCGGACATAACGAGCAGGATTATAAAGGCGGCTTATGTCTGGCTTGCTTCGACAACGATTATCCGACTCAGGTGGATTTCAAAGGCGAAGAAAAGCTCGGATGTAGTTGTTGATAAAAGGGAACAAAAGAGGTACAACGGTGCATGGAGGCATGGGGATGCACGGTTCTGAGTGAACCACTCCGCGTGTGGAAGGTTCTTCCGATCGCTCTTGCCGCTGGATTCCTGGATTGGAATAACCCCTTACAGGGTTGGAATCCGGCGGCAAAGGCGAACGCTTCGCTTCTCCAGAATCCGTCCACCCGCTGCGTTCCTCAGGGCGGCATCCTTTTGCAGCAGTGCCTGTACCTCTTCTGTTCCCACGGGGAAGAGGATAGGAAAGGCAGTTAAAAACTCATGGCATAACTATTTCATGCCATGAGTTTTTAACGGGCGGTCGTAAAGCCGCCCGTGAGCCAGCGAAGCGAGGCTCATAGCAGGCAGGGCGAAGCTGCCTGCCCCAAAAGGGCAAAGAAGTAAGCCGCACGTTGGCGCCGCTCACTTCTTTGCCCTGGCACGTCCCCGCCTTTGCGAAGCAAACAGTCCGGGACGTGCCCCGCCGCCGCTGCAAAGGCGGCCACGCTCTAAAGCGTGTCCTTGTGGTTGGCGGGAAAATCCCGACAACCACAAGGAACACACGCGACTCACAGCACGAGCCAACCACCAAGCAACACCCAACCCTACGCATCTGACCGGCTCTTGAGGGGTCCAGGGGGAGCAGCCCCATGGAATCCTCCCTGCTAGGGAGGACTTAGGAGGGTCAATCATTTGAAGGAGTGTTCATGAATGTCCGAAGCATACAAAAACGCAGGGGTAGATATCGCTGCCGGTAATGAAGCAGTAGAACGGATGAAAAAGCACGTCAAGCGTACCTTCCGTCCCGAAGTGCTGACGGATTTGGGCGGATTCGGTGCTTTGTTCGGCCTGAATAAGGATAAGTACGAGGAGCCGGTACTCGTTTCCGGTACGGATGGAGTCGGTACGAAGCTGAAGCTTGCTTTCGCGATGGATCGTCATGACACCATTGGTATTGATGCAGTTGCGATGTGTGTGAACGATATTGTCGTTGGGGGCGCAGAGCCGCTCTTTTTCCTCGACTACCTCGCCTGTGACAAGGTTGTACCCGAGAAAATCGAAGCCATTGTCGCCGGAATCGCCGAGGGCTGCCACCAATCAGGTTGTGCGCTGGTCGGCGGTGAAACCGCAGAAATGCCAGGAATGTACAGCGATGGTGAATATGATATTGCCGGATTCACTGTCGGTATTGTGGATAAGAGCAAAATCATTAACGGCAGTTCCATCGCTCCCGGAGACACCGTAATCGGACTGGCCTCCAGCGGAGTGCATAGCAATGGATTCTCACTGGTTCGCAAGCTGTTATTGGAACAGCAAGGCTATGATTTACATGATGAAATCGAAGGCTTGAACGGCAAACTGGGCGACGTACTGCTGGAGCCAACAAAAATCTATGTAAAATCCGTTTTGGCTTTGCTGGACAAGGTTAAGGTTAAAGGAATGGCGCATATCACGGGTGGCGGTTTTATCGAAAATATTCCGAGAGTGCTGCCGGATCACGTCAATGTGGATATAGAATATGGCGCTTGGCCGATTTTGCCGATTTTTCAGCTGATGCAGGAAAAAGGTGCAATTTCCAACAAAGACATGTTTACGACCTTTAATATGGGGATCGGATTGGTCATCGTTGTGGGCCAGGAAGATGCACAGACTGCACTGAATGCACTGAAAGAGCAGGGCGAAGATGCCTATGTGATCGGGAAGGTAACGGAAGGCAGCTCTATTGTGACCTTTACGGGAGCCGAGGTGTAATGAGCGGTTACCGTATTGCTGTTTTTGCGTCAGGTGAAGGAACGAATTTTCAGTCATTGGTAGATGCGGCTGCGCGAGGAGAACTGGGCGGCGCATCCATAGAATTGTTAATCTGTGACAAGCCTGCGGCCCCTGCTGTAGCCAGAGCAGAGAAAGCCGGTATTGCTTGTCATACGTTTCGACCCAAGGAGTATGCTTCCAGAGAAGACTATGAGCGTGAACTGGTTGCTTTGCTGGAGCAGAAATCAATCGATCTCATTGTGCTAGCAGGCTACATGCGCCTGTTATCCAGTGTCATGGTCGATGCTTACGCCGGAAAAATCATTAATATTCATCCGTCACTGCTTCCTGCATTTCCTGGGAAAGATGCTGTCGGACAGGCGTTGGCTTATGGAGTCAAAGTCAGTGGGGTTACCGTTCATTTTGTAGATGGAGGTATGGATACCGGGGCCATTATTGCCCAGCGTGTGGTAGAAGTACACGATCATGATACAGCGGATTCGTTATCTGCAGCTATTCAATCCGTGGAACGCCAGCTCTATCCGGAAGTGGTTAGCAGACTGGCTCAAGGCAAAATTCATTTGGATGGTCGCAAGGTGGTTTCACTTCTCTAAAAATGATTGTAATTTGTCATATCATTGTCATATCAAGAATGCTGTATAAGCATTTTCCGATATTTCTCGGGAAATAAATTGATAAAGAGCTAAAGGAGGAGACAGGGTGACTATTAAAAGAGCACTCGTTAGTGTATCGGATAAACGGGGGATCGTGGAGTTTTGCCGCGAGTTGTCCAAATTAGGTGTGGAGATCGTTTCGACAGGGGGAACGAGTAGCTTGCTGGCGAAGGAGGGCATTCCTGTTATCGGAATTTCAGAGGTGACGGGATTTCCTGAAATTATGGACGGACGAGTTAAAACGCTCCATCCTGCGGTACACAGCGGCTTGCTGGCTGTTCGGGATAATGAAGAGCATCAGCGTCAGATGAAGGAGCTTGGCTTGGGTTATATTGATCTGGTCGTTGTGAATCTGTATCCTTTTGCGGAAACGATCGCCAAACCCGGTGTAACCTATGAGGACGCGATTGAAAATATCGACATCGGCGGTCCAACTATGCTGCGTTCTGCGGCGAAAAATCATGCTTTTGTAAGTGTCGTGGTCGATGCAGATGACTATAGCACCGTACTGGAAGAAATCCGCAAGGATGGCGATACCGAGCTGAACACCCGCAAGCGTTTGGCAGCAAAGGTTTTCCGTCATACGGCTGCATACGACGCTTTGATTTCCGATTATTTGTCGAATGTAACAGGCGAGCCATTGCCTGAGCGGTACACGGTAACCTATGAAAAAATTCAGGATTTGCGTTATGGAGAAAATCCACATCAACAGGCAGCCTTTTATCGTCAGCCGTTGGCAGCGAAAGGTACACTGACAACAGCCAAGCAGCTTCACGGTAAGGAGCTATCCTACAATAACATCAACGATGCTAACGCGGCACTGCAAATCGTCAAGGAATTCAGCGAACCAGCCGTGGTGGCGGTGAAGCATATGAACCCTTGCGGCGTGGGAATCGGCGGTAGTATTTATGAAGCGTACAGCAAGGCGTATGCGGCTGATCCAACCTCCATTTTTGGCGGCATTGTAGCGGCTAACCGGATTATTGATGGGGATACAGCCAAAAAACTGAGTGAAATCTTTTTGGAAATTGTACTGGCACCGGGCTTTACGAAAGAAGCGATGGAAATTTTAACGAAAAAGAAAAATATCCGTTTGCTTGATATGGGTGAGATGTCCCCGTCTGAACAGCCGGAGAGCCGTTTTGTTGTGACTTCTATTGAAGGTGGCATGGTTGTTCAGCAAAATGACATTCATGCTTTAGACCCGGATGCACTTACAGTTGTAACGGAGCGTGCGCCGTCCGCGGAAGAACTGAAACAGCTTTTGTTTAGCTGGAAAGTGGTTAAGCATGTGAAATCCAATGCCATCGTCTTAGCAGCAGACAATATGACCATTGGCGTAGGTGCAGGACAAATGAACCGTGTCGGAGCGGCCAAGATTGCCATTGAACAGGCTGGAGAAAAAACAAAGGGTGCGGTCCTGGCATCCGATGCATACTTCCCGATGGGCGATACGCTGGAGCTGGCAGCTAAAGCTGGCATTACGGCAGTTATTCAGCCGGGCGGCTCCATCAAGGACGAAGAATCCATCAAGGTTGCTAACGAATATGGCATTGCAATGGTCTTTACAGGCGTGCGTCACTTCAAGCACTAAGCTGCATTAGTTAGGATGCAAAGCATTTTCACACCTGAATGATCATAATAGGAGCGGGAGGAATCACCTGAATGGATATTTTGGTTATCGGAGGGGGCGGCCGCGAGCATGCGATTGTGTGGGCGCTGAAGAAGAGCCCCAAGGCCGGAAAAATCTACTGTGCGCCGGGCAATGCCGGCATTGGACAGCTAGCGGAGTGCGTTCCGATTCCGGTGAGTGAGTTTGACGCGCTAACAGAGCTGGCAGAATCCAAAAAAGTCGGACTTGTCGTGGTTGGCCCCGATGATCCGCTGGCTGACGGCATTGTGGATGCCTTTGAAGCGAAAGGCATTCCGGTATTCGGACCGCGTAAAAATGCAGCAGAAATTGAAGGTAGTAAAATCTTCATGAAGGATTTGCTGCACAAATACCATATTCCGACAGCAACCTATCGCAAGTTTTATACCTACGAGGAAGCACATGTTTATTTGAAGGAACAGCCAATTCCGGTGGTCATCAAGGCAGACGGACTGGCAGCGGGCAAAGGGGTAACAGTCGCCTTCTCGATGGAGGAGGCAGAAAAGGCTCTGTCCGATATTATGGTAGCGAAGGTGTTTGGAGAAGCGGGTGCACAGGTCGTGATCGAGGAATTTCTTGCCGGACAGGAGATGTCAATTCTCTCCTTTGTCGATGGTGAAACGGTTCGTCCGATGGCAGCGGCGCAAGACCACAAGCCGGTTTTTGATGGTGATAAAGGGCCAAACACCGGAGGCATGGGCACCTATTCTCCACTGCCGCACATAGCGGATTCCATTATTGAGGAAGCCATTGAGACGATTATTAAGCCGACGGCAAAAGCAATGGTTGCGGAAGGGCGCCCGTTCCGGGGTGTGTTATTCGCTGGATTGATGATTTCGCCAGATGGCAAGCCGAAGACGATTGAGTTTAACGCACGCTTCGGTGATCCGGAAACTCAAGTCGTACTGCCCCGTCTAAAATCCGATCTGCTCGATATTTTTCTCGCTGCCGTGAACGGCACGCTGGATCAGGTGGAGATCGAGTGGAAGGATGAAGCGGCGGTGTGTGTGGTGCTGGCTTCCGGAGGCTATCCAGCAGCCTACGCCAAAGGTATACCGATTCACGGACTGGATCAGGCAGACGAAGCCATCGTGTTCCATGCCGGAACAGGCATCAATGAGCAGGGGGAGTGGATAACGAACGGCGGACGCGTATTAGGCGTGGTCGGCTTAGGTCGTGACATTGCCGCGGCACGGGACAAGGCTTACGAGCAGGCGGCACGTATTATCTTTGAAGGCAAGCACAATCGTACGGATATTGCGGCAAAAGCATTGCTGTAGCAGAGCTTTACAAGATAAAGAGAGTCTCTTCGGAGGTTCTCTTTTTTGTTATACGCACAGTATGGAATTGGTTTAACAAAAGTCTACTTATCCTATAGGATTAAAAGTATAAAACTGACTGACTGATCAATCGGGAGGAGGGAACCTATGCAGCCACAGAAGGCGAAGCAGTCCGAAACCGCTGCGAATGAGCAATCTGCTGACCGTACTGGAGAAGAAACAGACCGTAGAACGCAGCTTCTCCACATTGCATTGAAGCGATTCGCTGAGCAGGGCTACCATCAAACGAAAATTTCAGATATTGTGGTGGAGGCTGGCGTAGCCCAAGGCACGTTTTATTGGCATTTTAAAAGCAAAGAGGCATTGGCGCTGGAGATTATTGCTACAGGTTGTGAACAGCTACTGTCAGCGATAGGACAGGGCTATCGCCGCGATGCGGGAACGCTGGCTGATATGGTTAAGGCTTCTGAAGCACTGTTTGTCCGTTTATTTGATTTTTCCTTGGAGAATCGCTATCTGATGGGCTTGCTGCTGAGCGGCAGCGGCGTCGATGAACCTGTGCGTCAAAGTATCCGGGAGACAAGAACCGCAATGGAGCTGGCATTCCGGCGCAATATGGAAAGAGCAATCGAGCTGAACATGCTGCCTGCCGAGCTGGATGTCGAATTACGGGCGGCATTACTTATGAGTATGATCGAGGGCGTCATTACACGCTGGCTATTCGGTTCCGAGGGAACACATGACCATATGAGGCAGGTAACGGCTAAAAGATTGGCGGCAGAGGCGGCTAGCTTTGAATTTTACGGCTTGTTAGGTCAAGGCTAGACGGTCAATATCGCATGAATGGGCAGTAGGCGATAAATAATATATAGCCAAATTACACATATGCATTCAATCATTTACATCCAGACAGGAGAGAACGATTTATGAAAACACGTAAAAAAGGGCTTCTGGTAACCACCCTTATGACTCTGGCATTGTTCAGCCTTGTGCTGGGTGCTTGCGGAACGAAGCAGGAAGCTTCCAATACAGGTAACGGTGCGGGGAGCAATGAGGTCGCGGGTAATCAGCTTGAAGCGATCAAGAAGGCTGGTGTGATCAAGGTCGGCATGATGGGGACCTACCCACCGTACAATTTTTTGAACGATAAAAAGGAACTGGACGGATTTGATGTGGATATCGCCAAAGAATTGGCGAAGCGAATTGGAGTGAAACCGGAGTTTACAGCACAGGAATTTTCGGGACTGATTCCAAGCTTGCAAAAGAAAAAATTCGATGCGGTGATCAGCCAGGTAACGATTACAGAGGATCGTAAAAAGGCAATTGACTTCACAGAGCCTTATATCACAAACCATGTAAATATTATCGTAAACAGTAAAACCAATGATATTACCAAGCTGGAGGATTTCAAAGGCAAAACCATTGGTGTCGGCTTGGGAACGAATGATGAGTCTTATCTGCGTAACGAAGTGCTGCCGAAGGTAGGCGATTTTGAGATTAAAACGTATGATGATGTCATTACGTCCTTAAAGGATCTTAACTCTGGCCGCATTGACGCAACCATTAACAATCTGTATGCACTCAAGCCTATTGTCGATAAAAATGGCTTTCAGATTAAAGCGGTGGGTGAACCGATTAAATCCGACCAAGCGGGCGTAGCCATTCACCAGAATACGCCTGAGCTTAAAGAAGCCTTGAACAAGGCTCTGAAAGCAATGAAGGAAGACGGCACATATAAAACAATTTTCAAAAAATGGTTCAGCGAGGAGCCAAAAGAATAACGCAAGCCTGTTACAGGCGTCTGGCTCCGGTCCTGGCTTTTATGCTCACATGGGGCCACTCGTCTGAAAGAAGGGAATATAACCGATGCTTGAATTAATGTGGGAGAACGTCCCTTTTCTATTAAAGGGCGCTTATTATACGCTGTATATTACGATTGTTTCTATGCTTTTCGGCTTAATCATTGGTTTGGTTGTAGCTGTCGCACGATTGAAGGGGAATCGCCCTGTCCGGTGGTTGTCGCGCAGTTATGTATCTATCATCCGGGGGACGCCCGTTCTGGTGCAGATTGCGGTCATTTATTATGGGCTGGATGATTACGGAATATCGTTTGGATCGCTGACGGCTGTTTGTCTTGCTCTCAGTATTAACACGGGAGCGTACTTATCGGAGACGTTCCGTGGGGCGATCCTCGCCGTACCACAGGGACAGACCGAAGCGCTCTATGCTACGGGAATGTCGCCTGGTCAAACGATGTGGCGTATCATTCTTCCACAGGCTGTACGCATTGCGATTCCCCCGATGGGGAATACGTTTGTTGGTATGCTTAAGGAAACGTCGCTTGTCTCGGTCATCGGGGTCAGTGAATTGATGCGTCAGGCACAGCTTTTACAGGCGCAGTATTTGCGCTACATGCCGTTTCTGCTCGAAATTGGCCTGATGTACTGGATTATGAGCATTGGATTCTCCGCTATACTGGAGCGGGTGGAAAAGCGTCTGGCTCGAGCCTATTAAGGTGGAGATGATGGAAGATGATAACAACATACGGATTGGGTAAACGTTTCGGAGAAGTAGAGGTTCTGAAAAGCATTGATTTTCAGGTCGCTGCTCGTGAAATCGTCGTATTGCTTGGCCCGAGCGGCTCGGGTAAAAGTACCTTGCTGCGTTGCTTGAACGGTCTGGAGGAGCTGTCTTCCGGCAGGTTTGCAGTGAACGGGATTGAGGTCGATGCCATCGCTCCTCTTCGTACACGTCAAGCAGCCATCCGTAACATTCGCAGACAGACGGGAATGGTGTTTCAGCAATTCAATTTCTACCCGCACAAAACCGCCATCGGCAATGTCATTGAAGGATTGGTAACGGTGAAAAAAATGCCGCGCGACCAGGCCATGTCCATCGGACAACGGTTGCTGGAGCGTGTGGGCCTGGCGGACAAGCAGGACGTACATCCTGCCCGTTTGTCCGGTGGACAGCAGCAACGGGTGGCCATTGCGCGTGCGCTGGCGATGGACCCGGCGATCATGCTGTTCGACGAGCCGACCTCGGCGCTTGATCCCGAACTGGTCGGGGAAGTGCTGAGCGTGATGCGGGAGCTGGCTCAAGAGGGGATGACGATGGTTGTCGTCACCCATGAGATGAAATTTGCCCGTGAGGTGGCGGACAAGATTGTATTTATGGCAGACGGTGTTATTTTGGAGGAGGCTGCACCACAGGCATTTTTCGAGGCTCCCCGGCACGAGAGAACACAAAAATTTTTGCGCCAGATTAGTGAGTTTTGAGACAAGAATGACGTTTGATTATAGATTATTAAGTGAGAAAGAAGGCTTTAATTATGAAAGTATCTACAACTTGGCATGGCAAACGCGCATTTACTTCGGAGGGATCGTCCGGTTATTCGGTTGGGATGGATGCTACGGCTGCATATGGCGGCGATGGTAAGGGGATGACACCAATGGAGCTGCTGCTGGCAGGTCTGGCGGGATGTATCGGTATTGATATTACGGTGATTCTCGATCGTTTCTTGTCAGACATTACCCGAATTGATATTGATGCAGAAGGTACGCGCAAGGAACAAATGCCGACAGGCTTTACAGCAATTGATCTGACGTTCCATGTAGATGGAGATATACCGGATTATCGTGTGTGGAAGGCGATTCAGATGGGCAAGGAAAAATATTGTGCAGTATCCGATTCCTTAAAAGCGGACATCCGCATGCACCTCATTTTGAATGGAATTGAAGTACCGCAGCCTGCATAAGTGCGGGAGCTTACAGGGAGAGCCTGCCTGTGTCATATACAGGGGGCTCTCTGTTTTCTTTTTATTGTGGCTATGTTAAATCATAATGTTGATTTTCGACCAAAAGAAAACCGCCCTGATAGGCGGTAATTGAACTATGGTATCCTATACTTCGCAAGCATTTCTCCCCAGGGTGATATCCCCTCCTCCCTGAAACCTGATTTTCTATACAGCTTTCTAGCTAGTTCATTGTCTGGTTTATATCCAATCATTATAACATCAGTTCTATCACTGGCTTTCCTTATCTCGTCAATAACCAGCAACATAGCATTGTAACCATGGCCAAAACCTTGAAATCTTTCGTCAATCATAAATCGGTAAACCCAGTAATTTCCGTCATCCGGGTCTAAACCAAACATCGTAAAACCAATCATTACGTTGTCATTGTAAATAGCTTTAGATAAAAATCCATCTAAAAACTGATGTTCCGCAATTGAAAAAAGATTAGATACAATAAATCTTTTTTGCTCTGGTTTCGGTTTAAGTTGAGCACATTCTTCCCAATTACTTTTGTCGACTGCTTTTAGCGTAATCATCTTGGATTCCTCCTATATAGGGAAATCCGTATAGACTTCCCTATTTTTTAGACCTCTCTAATATCTTACCTGGATGCATTTTCACACCACATCACTCCTTCCATAAAATCATATGAATTTAGTCTTACATCTTTGCCTTTGAATATTTTACAGTTTTTATCATATCCTAATTCTTCACAATTTGGGTACTAATTTTTACAATAACTAAAGTTTACTTCCCTTTCAGTAAGAAAACGATCATTTTAAGGATCGATTGCTGCGGGATGAATCGTTCAGAACCACTACCCGCTTCCTCTTGACTTGCGCTCCCGCAGCAATAGATAGAGAAAATAGGGCGCGCCAATGACGGCTGTCACGATACCGGCAGGAATTTCGAGTGGCGGCTTCAAGCCTCGTCCCAGCGCGTCGGCGAGGACGAGAATCAGGGCGCCGATCATCGCCGCGCCGGGCAGCAGGTAACGGTGGCGGTTGCCAAACAAGCGTCGTGCCAGATGCGGTGCCAGCAGGCCGATAAAGCCAATGGAGCCGATAGCAGCGACACAGGCGGCAGCCAGGGCCACAGACACAGCCAGTAGTCCTGTGCGCACGCGTTTCACGTTAAGTCCCAGCCCAGCCGAGCTTTCTTCATCCAGGCCCATAATGTCCAGCTTGCGCTGTAGCGTATAGGCGAGGGGCAGCAGGACCCCGGCTACCGCCAGTCCAGCTCCGGCCAGAATGGCCAGCAGGCCGCGTGGCAGCCGGTAATGGTAAACGATGAACCAGGATGAGGCGTCCCGGTCAGTCAAAGCCATGAGCAATTCGGAGGGCGTGATGTAGGTGCTGCCCACGCCAATGGCTATAAAGGAACCTACCAGCATTAGAACGAGTAAAATCCACAGCTTTTTCATCTTGCAGCCCTCCCGTTCTTGTGTGCCAGATATAAAAAGAAGGGTGCACCGACCAGTGCGGTTACAATGCCGACGGGTGATTCATACGGAAACGCGATAAATCGTCCAAGCACGTCTGCATAGGTCAGCAGCAGGGCTCCGCAGATTGCAGACAGGGGAATAACCCGTTTGTAATTGTCGCCTGTAAGCATCTTGATGATATTTGGCACCATCAGCCCTACAAAGCCGATGGAACCGGCCACTGCTACAGCAGAGCCTGCCAGCATAATGACCGAGGCCGAGGCCAGCAGACGGACAAGCCGGACATTTTGCCCCAACCCCTGTGCGACCTCTGTTCCGAGACTTAGCACAGACAGCGAGGGAGCCAGTGTCAACGCAAGAATCATGCCCACGGCGAACCATGGCAGCACCAGACGTGTATCTGCCCAGGTGGACCCGTCAATGGCTCCGGCGAGCCAATACAGTACATCGGATATTTGCTCGTTGAACACGAGCAGTCCCTGGGTAACGGAGGCCAGCAGCAGGTGCACGGCCATCCCGGCCAGTGTCAGCTTGACTGGCGTCATGCCTGCCGTTCCGGCCAGGGCATACACGAAGGAGCCGCCCGCGATAGCTCCGGCAAAAGCAAAATATATGCTACCGGATGATCCGATGTTTGGCAGCAGCACAACAGACAGCACGACAGCCAGCGAAGCGCCCGAGCTGACCCCGAACACCTGCGGCGAAGCCAGCGGGTTGCGTGTAATGGCCTGCATCAGCGCTCCGGCCACAGCAAGGCCAGCCCCGACGAGCAGCCCGATGACAGCACGCGGCAGCCGAACCGTCAGGATAATGAGCTGATCCTTGGACGGGTGCTCGGTGAAAAGCGCGGTCAGCATGGTGGGGATATCCATCCTGACAGGTCCGTTTAACGGGAGTCGTCTCATTTGCTTTGCGCGGGATACAGAAGCGAAATGGCTTGCTCCAGTATTTTCTCGGCTGAGCCGAGTCCGCGGTACCGGGTCCATAATGCCCGGTTCACTTCGTAAACTTCCCCTTTTTTGACAGCAGTGATATTTTGCCACAGTGGATTCTGCTTCCATTCTGCAATCAGCTTCTCATCTGCCTCCACCAAAAAGATCACATCTGGATCAGCTTGTACAATTTGCTCCAGCGTCAGCTTGACGGTGGGCTCGCTTGTATTTTGAAGGGCATTGCGGATACCTGCTTGCTCCAGCAGTTGTCCATCAAAGGAAGAAGCCCCGTGAGCAGATAGGGAATCAGAGCGGAATACCCCAAGCAGCACGCTGCGTGGCTCCCCGACTTTAATTCCTTTCTTCAACTGTTCCATTTTAGCTTTATGTGCGGCTAGAATCTGTTCGCCTTTTTCCTTCTCGCCCAGCGCATCAGCAATGACACCGAAGGATGCCAGATTTTGTTCATAGGAGGAATTGCGGCTCTTCAGAACAATGGTGGGAGCAATTTCACTTAGTTCTTTGTATATGCTTTTATGACGGTTCAGATCGGCAATGATTAAATCGGGCTTCAAGGAGCTGATGGTTTCCAGATTCGGCTGCTTGCGCGTGCCTACAGGCGTAAAGTCGATTTTCTTGCCGAGCAATCCAGCAATATCATCGTCATTTTCCTGAGCTATCCCGACAGGTGTTACACCCAGTTGGACTGCCGCATCGACAAAAGAGAATTCCAGCGTTACGATTCTTTTGGGTTTACCCGTAAGTTTGGTTTCTCCCATCTCATGCTTGATGATTCGGGTATCGCCGGTTGCTTGAGGTGCTGCTGCGCTGTTATCTTTTGACTGGCCACCACATCCCGCCATAATGACCGTCAGTAGTGCAAGGATCGCTGTAAGCAGCATGCCTGTGCGTAGTGGTTGCTTTGGTGTTGCCATATGTTGTCCCCCGTTCCCAAATATGATTATCATACTTATTGATAATCATTATCAATTAATCAACTGTTGACCATTCTAGCAATCGGGAGGAGGGACGTAAACAATGTGTTCATTTAAATCATTTTGGCTTATAAAGTGAATTAAGTTCATTAAAATTATGTTTGTTCATTTCCCCGCTGGCGCCGATAGATACGCTCCGGTCTACCAACCGTTCCGTATACCTGATCGTGGTGGGCGTCACCACTCTCTACTAAATGCTCCAGATCCCTTCTGGCTGTGGAACGACTCATGCCCAACTCATTCCCCACCGTACCCGTAGTCACCTCACCCCGCCGATTCAGAAGTTCGAGCACCTTGTCGCAGGTTACTTTGTCAATGCCCTTGGCCCACAGCTCTCCCACTCCGGTGCCTGTCATCCGACCAGTACCCGCGTTTTGAAGCAGGTTGTCAATTTCAGATTGCTCCACTGTCGATGGCTGCTCCTGCCAAGCCTTGACCTGTCGCTGAAAACGGGCATATTCCTCCAGTGTGGCACGCAATCTCTCAAACACAAGCGGCCTTACGATAAAATCAAACACGCCTGCGCGAACGGCTTGTACCACGGTTTCAGCTTCTTTGGCGGCAGTCAGCATAATGACATCGGTGTCTGGATAGTGTTGCTTGATGAACGATAGCAGCGTTAAGCCGTCGGTATCTGGAAAATAAACATCCAGCACGACTAAAGGCGGACGCAGCACGTCCAATTGAAGCTTGGCCTCAAACTCGTTCGTTGCTATTGCACATACAGTGAACCCGTCTACCTTTTCAATAAATCGTCGGTTAATTTCCGCAATTCGCGGATCATCTTCAATAACAAGAACCTCAATATCCAATAAAACCCGCTCATTCATGGGTGAAACCTCCTGTTGCTTCATCACTTGTTACTGAAGTATTTAAAGGTATGCGTATTGCAAAAATGGTACCTCCACCTGTCCGTTCATGTATTTTGATAGAGCCGCCCATTCGCTCTACATACTCGTGCACGAGAGCAAGGCTGTAACCGTGCCCTGCTTCTGCTTTGGTCGATGCTCCTTTGACGAACAGCTTTTCCCGGATATCCTCCGCAATTCCCGCTCCGTTACCCGCAACCTCGACGGTTATGGCTTCAGCCGTTTCTTCAAGCCGGAACCAGACCTGTCCCTCAGGGATTGAGGGCATCGCGACTGCCTCCATGGCATTATCCAGCAGGTTTCCGGCCATGGCAGCGAGAAGCGACCACTCCAACGTGGGAGATAAGGTAGAGAATGCACCGCTAACCGTAGAATGTAATACAATTCTCTTGTCCAGCAAGCCGGATATGAGATACAGCCGATTGGCGTATTCGTGTGTTTGTGATCGCAGCACTTCCGCGTAATCTTTGACCTCCGTCAATTGTCGCGTCATGCGGAGCAGCTCTGTTTTGTCACGCAGACTGGCAACTGTGCCCATCATTTGCCCGGAACGATCCTTGATCGGCACACGGCTGACGACTACGACTCGTTGCTGCACCTCAATTTCCTCATTGAGCACGATATGTTCCTGGTCCGACTTTATATTTGCATGATTCATGGTAAAATCGGCAACAAGTACATCTGCCAGCTTACCCGCGGCACCCGCTAAGTGACGAAGCTCGCAGCCGTCTATGGTAGTCTCCAGGGGAAGGCCGAGCAAGCGGACGGCTTGCGGATTGGCAAGTGTGACTTGTCCACTGCTATTAACCGCGATGATCCCTTCGCCTATAGATTCGAGAATGGCTTGCTTTTCCTGGTACAAACGTCCAATTTCCACCGGCTCCAGCCCATGCAGCTCCCGGCGTACCCTCCGCGCTATTAGCAGGCTGCCTAAAATGCCGATTATAAGCGCCCCCACCATGAACCACAGCTAGGCATAGGTGTATGTACGAATATTTTGCTCCACATCTGTCATTAAGAAACCTACAGAAACGAGGCCGATGGCCTTGCCTTGTTTATCATAAACTGCAGTTTTGGCCCGTAGTGACTGTCCGAGAGAGCCTGCCGATTCCGTGATTAAGGACTGCCCGTGCAGCACCTTATCATTTATGGGGTCTAGCATAGGTGTGCCGATGCGTTCTGGATTGACATGCCACTGCCGGATAAGATGACGATCAGCAATCGTAATAAAATCAGCGCCGCTGCTCGCTTGGACTGGCTTTACGGCCTCATTGATTCGCGAACGCAGCTGCGCCAAGTCGGTCTGCTCCAGAGCTTCCCTGACCTGCGCATCTACCGCAAGCATATTGGCAACGGTTAGAGCCCTTTTTTCCATTTCTTCGTATAGAGCGGAGGTGATCATATATCGAAAGGATAATCCCAATAGCCCGGTAACCACCACCACTAAAAGGGATATAAATACCATTAGTTTTGTCTGAAAACGCACATGCCTTCACCACCGTCAAGCAAGGTATAGGAGGAGCTGATCAAGCTGCACATCTCCTCAATACGATTCATTTTACTGTATTACAGGAACAGTCGCACTTTTAATCTGTCGGATGAATGGTCTATAATAGAAATAGTTACATAATGCGAGGAGGACGAAATCATGATTATTATTCATGCTGATATGAAAGTTTTACCTGAAAAAAGAGAGGCTTTTCTGCAACAAACACAGGGATTGATCAGTGCATCACAGGCTGAAGAAGGCAATGTACGCTACACGCTGATGCAGGATCTGAACGATCCCAACGCATTTACGATGGTCGAAGAATGGAAGGATGCAGCGGCTGTAGATTTCCATAACAAGTCTGCCCATTTCCAGGCATTTGTTGCCGCAGCTAAGGAATTGTTATCAGCTCCGCTGCAAGTGAATGCTTTTCAGGATGCAGCCAAACTGTAATCATCCCGCTATATAAATCATAATCAGGAACAGGAGGAGATAGATATGGGGAACATTGCGGATACAACTGTACTGAATAACGGAGTTCAGATGCCTTGGCTGGGTTTTGGTACGTACAAGGCGGAAGGCAATGAGGTCTACGAAGCGGTCAAAACAGCTATTGAGGTTGGCTACCGTAGCATTGATACGGCGGCGATTTACGGCAATGAAGAGCTCGTTGGACAAGCTATTCGCGACAGTGGGGCGGCCAGAGAAAATCTGTTTGTTACCACAAAGCTATGGAATCAGGATCAGGGCTACGATTCAACACTGCGTGCCTTCGAGGAAAGCCGCAAGCGGCTGGGCCTGGACATCATTGATTTGTATCTTATTCATTGGCCTGGCAAAGATAAGTACAAGGAAACCTGGAAGGCGTTTGAACGCCTGTATGAAGAGGGAAGCGTACGCGCTATCGGAGTAAGTAACTTCCAAGTTCACCATCTCGAAGACCTCCTGAAAGATAGCAACATTGTACCTGTCATCAACCAAGTGGAGCTTCATCCGCGTCTGACACAGCAAGAGCTGCATCAATACTGCCGCGATCACCAGATTCAGCTTGAATCGTGGAGCCCACTGATGAAGGGGAAACTGACAGAGCAGGCGGATATCGTTGAGCTTGCTGCTAAATATGGCAAAACGTCGTCACAGGTTATTTTGCGCTGGCATCTGGATCGGGGAATTGTGACAATTCCCAAATCTGTAACCGCGCATCGTATCCGCGAAAATGCCGATTTATTTGATTTTGAACTGACGGTAGAGGATGTTAACCGAATCAACGCACTTCATCTGGATGAGCGTGTAGGCACGCATCCCGACAAGCTGTTGTTCTGATATTCAAGTATTCTAATTTACAAATGCACAAGGAACCTCCAAATCTGCGTTAACCGTAGGCTTGGAGGTTCTTTTTTTATTTATGCATCGGGGATCTTCTCATACGCTTTCGTCGTTCTGAACAGAGTTGCTACGTCCTGCATGCCTGCTATTGATTTAATTTGCGATGCAGGAGGAAAGAATAGAGGATGGGGGCGACGACGGATATACCCAGTCCAGTGAGAAAAATGACTGTTCCTGCCACTCCATCGACCCATGCCGCCACCAAGCCCGAGGCACCACCAAGCATCATCATAGGCCCGCCGAAACGGTGCGTTTTACGCCAGACCTCCGGGTTGGACAGAGTCCACGGTGTACGGATCCCGAAGGTAAAGTTCGGCTGTACCTGCGTCATATAATTACCAAGCACCAGCAGCAACAGCCCTAATACCCCGTAAATTATAGCAGTCATCTGCAACCGATAATTCAGGTTATACAGCAGCATTCCCCAACCGGCTATAGCGATAATGAGCGAAGTGCCTACACGCGTAACCTCATAGGCTTTAGCAAATTTCTCGAAATTTACTCTGTTGGGGTCCATGTAGCGGGATAGCCGAAGGAGCAAAGGCACCAGCCCCAACAGCACCATCATAAGAATAGATCCATTTTTACTCATATACCCGTCTGCTGTATTGTTAAAGCTAAAATGTGAGGCCAGCACATCGGGAAGCCGGTTATACAGCAGTAAACCGCCTATAGCAGGTGATAAGGCAATTAAATTCGCGAAAACATCCATAAGGCTCCATTGCATTCTAAACTTCATTCAGACTCCTCCGTATCCTTAATATCATTCGAATGTTTCTTTACAGGGGCATCGGAATGGACGATGCTGAACATCCAGCCGATGACATCTGCCACAACCGTTGTATGCAAGGTGTAAATAATGCTTTGCCCCTGTCGCTCGTCCAGCACAAGCCCCGCCTGCTTTAGCAGATTCAAATGGTGGGATATGCTGGGCTTGCTGATTTGAAAATGCTCGGCGACATCGCCTGCGCTCATGCTTTTCTCTTTCAAAAGCTGTAATATTTTGCGCCGGGTCGGGTCGGCCAAGGCTTTAAAGGCATCATTCAAAGTTTGCTCACTCCTTTAGATATTTAGATAATTTCCTAAACATCTAAGCCAATATTAAAATAGTGCTGTGTTGTATGTCAACGGATCAATGCATTATTTTAAAAAAAAATTTTAGAGCAGGTTTGCAATTGGATTTGTAAAAGATAGAGAAGTTAGGTATAATCAAAATACACAAAAAATAAGATTCTTAATTTAAAGTTAAAATAAAGGAGGAATAGATATGAAACATATTTTCCGTAGAGGAAGTAATCCAGAGGCCCCGGTGATTTTGCTACTGCACGGTACTGGCGGGAATGAACAAGATTTGCTGCCATTGGCTGATTTGGTTGCACCAGGAGCATCTGTGTTAGGCGTAAGGGGGAATGTGCTGGAAAATGGAATGCCGCGTTTCTTCCGCCGTTTGGCAGAGGGGGTGTTCGAAATAGAGGATCTTGTATTCCGTACCCAGGAGCTAAGCGAATTTGTGGATACTGCTGCGGAGCAATACAATTTTGACCGTAGCAACGTCGTGGCTCTTGGCTATTCCAACGGGGCGAACATAGCGGCCAGTATGCTCTTTCACGATGCAAAAGCGCTGCGCGGAGCCATTCTTCATCATGCGATGGTGCCGCTGCGCGGGCTGCAATTGCCGGATCTCAGCGGTGTCCCTGTATTTCTGTCTTCCGGTGAAAATGATCCAATCGTTCCAGTTGGGGAATCCCGTGAGCTGCACGCTTTACTGGAAGGAGCTGGAGCCCAGGTGGAAGCATATTGGGAACGCAATGGTCATCAATTAACCCGTACAGAAGCCGAAGCCGCAGGGAAATGGTTTGGAGAGCACTGGAATGCATAAAATCATGCAATAACGATCAAGCTACCGATTAGCGCTCCAGTGAGCGATTCCATAATTAGGAGGCGGCAACAATATGGCAAAACCGGATAATCGGGCCGATAATGTTGAGCATTTGCAACAAAATATTCAGAATACACAGCAGAATCTTCATGAAGCTGAAGGGTATCTGAACGAGTTTTCCTCTGAAATCAGTGACGAGGAGCGTAAGCAAATCGAAGAAAAAAATAATCGCCGTAAAGAAAGTATTAGAGCGTTTCGAGCAGAAGTGAAGGACGAAGCAGCACATTCTCAAGAATAGCTAAAAAAGAGCGACCCAACTCCAAGTTTCAATTCGAGCTGGGTCGCTTTTTTATGCAAAAATCATCATAACCCCATCCGATTCATTTTCCCCCTATAATGCAATGAAGACGCTAGTTTTGTACTAAAAATGAATTTTTATAAATAATGTTGTTGTAAACTAATTTGGCTTGATGTTAAACAATAAAAGTAAGCGCAATCATTAGCGAATCATTTTTCATCATGCGAAGGGGGAAGGATATGCTGCTGCGAAGAAAAAGCATGTCGTTGATGCTCATGGCGGTGGTTTTAATGGCTGGACTGCTGCAAGGTTGTTCCTTGAAGGCCGACGAACAGGATGGGCCGGGAACAGAACTGGTTTTGTGGACGTTTAACGAGCTGCATGAGAAGTTTTTTCTGCAAATGGCTGACCAATGGAACCAACTGCACCCTGATGAACAGATTAATTTGAAAGCGAATACATTCCCTTATGACAACCACCACAGCAAGCTGTCGATTGCATTGCAATCGGGGGTGGGGGCACCGGATATCGCGGATATCGAGGTCAACAAGATCGGCAACTTCCTCAAAGGGATACCGCAGCTGGTCGCGCTCAATCCGGTGATTGACCCGGAGATGAAGAACATTGTGCCTTCCAGAGTCCAGATTTACGGTAAAGACGGTAAGTATTATGGCATTGATTTTCATGTCGGGGCCGAAGTGATGTATTACAATAAAGAAATTTTGGACCAGGCGGGCGTATTCGGTTTGGAGCCGCATAAATGGCTGATGAATGCCAACACCGGTTTTTTAGCGTTGATTGTGTTGGCTTTGTGGAGATGGCTGGGTGTTAACATGCTGTATTACATGTCGGGACTGCAAAACATTCCTCCCGAACTGTATGAAGCTGCGCAGATTGATGGAGCCAGTCGGTTTGCTTCCTTTTGGCGGATTACGATTCCGATGCTCAAGCCGGTGACGATCTACGTATTTACGATTAGTATTTATGCGGGCTTGTCGATGTTCACAGAGAGCTACATGCTGTGGAAAGGTAATAACTCTCCGAATGATATCGGCTTGACGATTGTCGGCTACCTCTACCGTCAAGGTCTGGAGCAGAACAGCATGGGCTTTGGAGCTGCGGTGGGCATAGTATTGCTCGTATTTACATTGGTGCTCAACCTGATCCAGCTCAAATTTTTTGGCATGTTCCGGAAGGAGGATTAAGCGATGGCTCAGAAACAAAAAGGCTCGTTATCCGCATTTCTTGTTGTTCTGTTCATTCTGTTTGCCGGGTTTGCCCTGTTTCCGCTATTTGCCGTGACGCTTGCCTCGTTCAAGCCATCGACGGAGCTGCTGCGCTACGGCTTGAATCTTAAGCTGGAGTGGAGCATCATGTCCTTGAAAAACTATGCGTTCATTTTCCAGGGGACGACCGATTATTTTCAGTGGTACTGGAACAGCATTGTCATTACCGTCTTGTTTACGGTGCTATGTCTGATATTGTCCGCGATGGTGGGCTACGGGCTGGAGATGTACCGTTTTAGACTGAAAAATGTGATTTTTACGCTGGTGCTGGTCGTGATGATGATCCCGGTCGAAATTATTATGCTACCGCTTTACAAGCTGATGATCGGCATGAAGCTGATTAATACGGTATGGGGTGTGATATTGCCCTTCGTCGTTGCGCCGATCCCGATCTTTTTCTTCCGTCAATATTTGAGTGGAGTACCCAAGGACTTTATGGATGCCGCACGGGTTGACGGGTGCTCGGAATATGGTATTTTCGTGCGGATTATGATGCCGCTGATGGCGCCTGCATTTGCGGCGATGGCTATTTTACAGGCGATGAACAGCTGGAACAACTTCCTGTGGCCGATGATCGTATTACGTACCAACGACATGCTGACACTGCCGATTGGTCTGTCTAGTCTGCTGACGCCATATGGCAACAATTATGATGTACTGATCGCCGGGTCGGTTTTGGCTATTTTACCGATTCTGGTCGTGTTCTTGTTCTTCCAGCGTTATTTCATAGAAGGTATGACGGCAGGCGGAGTCAAAGGATAATCGCTACAACAAAAATGTAACATCGAAAAAAGCAGGTCGGGCATCCCGGTCTGCTTTTTTTGATATTACTGATTTTCATTCTCATTTTCATGTCTATGACCAGCACAAGCTGTAGGGAAACGTGGTATGATATTTGAAAGATTTCAAATATAGAAATATTCAGGCGGAGCGTGGAGAACCTATGGAACCAACAGAAACCCAGAAAACTGGCCCGGCCACAGCGTCAACCGTTGGTATGGAGGATATTGTACGGGCGCATCATATGCTGCGTGAGGTGATTGTACGTACACCTTTACAGAGGGATGCCGTCCTGTCGGCCAAATATAACTGCAATGTATATCTAAAAAGAGAGGATCTCCAGGTTGTGCGGTCCTTTAAAATCCGTGGAGCCTACAATATGATCCGCAGTCTGACTCCTGAGCAAATGGAAAAGGGCATTGTGTGCGCGAGTGCGGGCAATCATGCGCAAGGTGTGGCTTTTTCATGTAATGCGCTGGGCATCCACGGTAAAATATTCATGCCAAGCACAACGCCTAATCAGAAGGTGAAGCAGGTTCGTCGCTTTGGCGGTAACAGTGTGGAGGTCATTCTGACCGGAGATACGTTTGACGATGCCTATGACGAAGCCATGAAGGTGTGCAGTGAGCAGACGATGACCTTTATCCATCCGTTTGACCAGCCGAAAATTATAGCAGGCAACGGTACGATTGCGATGGAAGTCATGGAAAGCCTGGATACACCTGCAGATTATGTGTTTGTGACGATTGGCGGCGGTGGCTTGGCGGCAGGCGTAGGCACGTATGTGAAAACTGTCAATCCGTCCACCAAGGTGATCGGCGTGGAGCCGCTTGGGGCAGCGTCGATGACGGAAGCGATGCGTCTGAACAAGGTGGTTACACTGGACCACATAGACAAGTTCGTTGACGGAGCTGCGGTGAAGCGTGTCGGTCAGCTGACTTACGACATTTGTAAAAATACGCTGGACGATATTGTGAAGGTACCGGAAGGTAAGGCTTGTACCGCAATTCTCGAGCTATACAATGAAAATGCGATTGTTGTCGAGCCTGCGGGCTCGCTGCCTGTAGCAGCACTTGATCTGTATCGTGAGCAGATTCAGGGCAAAACGGTGGTCTGTATCGTTAGCGGTGGCAACAACGATATTGATCGTATGCAGGAGATTAAGGAGCGTTCCCTGATCTATGAAGGACTGAAGCATTATTTTATGGTGAATTTCCCGCAAAGAGCCGGGGCGCTGCGTGAGTTTCTTCAGGATGTGCTTGGACCGGACGACGACATCACAAGGTTTGAGTATACGAAAAAGAACGATAAGGAAAACGGTCCCGCGCTGGTCGGCATTGAGCTGTTTCACAAGGAAGACTATCTTCCTTTGATTGAACGGATGAACCGCAAGGGAATTAAATATACAGAACTGAACAAAAACGAGGATTTATTTAATATGCTGATTTAACAAGGAGCCTGCGGGCTCCTTTTTGTATGTATAACGTTATGCGTAGTTTATGGATTTCTTTTTATTTGAAATAAAGCGTTTACAAAACTGAAGTCGATAAGTTAATATATGTGTAACTTCATAAGTGTAAACACTAACGTAATCTATGTTTCACCTGATTCGCATCATATAAAATAAATTTGGAGGTGCGTAAGCTTAAAAGCTTGGAAAAAATCAGTACAAGGTAAATTGGTCCGAACGGCGTTTGCCGCCGTAACCTCGGCGGCATTATTGCTGTCAGTGGTACCATCTGCATCGGCAGAGCACTGGGCATTAACGGGTGATGTGGCGACACATGATCCGTCCATCACAAAGGAAGGCAATGCATGGTATATTTTCTCGACAGGGCAGGGGATACAGGTCCAAAGGTCGGATGATGGACGTAATTTTTATAGATTGCCGCAAATATTCCTGTCGCCGCCATCATGGTGGAAATCGTATGTACCCAAGCAGAAGACTAATGATGTATGGGCACCGGATGCTCAAAAGTACAATGGACGTGTGTGGGTTTACTATTCCATTTCTACCTTCGGGTCACGCACTTCGGCCATTGGATTGACTTCAGCAACGAGTATTGGTGCGGGAAGCTGGAGAGATGATGGACTTGTGCTGCGAACGACGGATTCTAACGATTATAATGCGATTGATCCGAATCTGGTCATTGACGCTTCCGGTGACCCGTGGCTTTCCTTCGGCTCATGGAATTCAGGCTTGAAAATTACTCGTCTGGATAAGAGTACAATGAAACCTACGGGCCAGATCTATTCTATTGCGAAGCGTACTGCTGGTGGTTTGGAAGCGCCACATGTTACTTACCGTGACGGCTACTATTATCTGTTTGCTTCCATTGATAACTGTTGCAAAGGCGTAGACAGTAATTATAAAATCATTTACGGCCGCTCCAAGAGTATCACTGGACCGTATGTGGACAAGAGTGGTAAAATCCTGATGGATGGCGGTGGAACCGTGCTGGATGCAGGGAATGACCGTTGGAAGGGACCAGGCGGACAATCTATTTATAATAACAGTGTTATTGCGCGTCATGCCTATGATGCTACGGATAATGGAAATCCAAAGCTTCTGATTAGTGATCTGAAATGGGATTCAGCAGGCTGGCCTACGTACTAAAAAAGTGGGATGTCTGGAGCCATCCGTATAGTCAGCTCACATAGATATAAGCGAAAAACTGCTCCTCCATATGGGGGAGCAGTTTTTCGCTTGCAATGTAACAAAAACATGCTATTATGAATCAAGCTGATAATAATTATCATTATCGCCTTTGGATTTATGGAGATTTTCGGATCTGGTGATTCGGGTATGGAGGGAGTGACCTCAAGAATGCGGTCAAAAGGTCGGACGGACGAACGTTCAGCTCATACAGAAAGCACAATTTTCGATGCAGCCTCTGTAGCTCGCCCGTTGCTCCGGTCAGGCAGGATTCGGCAGGTATTATTATTCATAGCTTCTGCGGTATTATTAGCCTTGTCCATGTTTGCCGCTATCTCTTTTGGAGCTAAGGACTTGACTTTAAGCACAGTGTGGGCGGCAGTATTCCACTATGATCGTTCGCTAATGACACATCAGATTATTCATGAGCTGAGATTGCCGCGTGTACTCGGTGCAGCCGTTATTGGAGCCGCGCTGGCGGTGGCAGGCTCTCTGATTCAGGGCATTACACGCAATCCGCTGGGAGATACAGGTGTGCTAGGCATTAACGCAGGCGCGATGTTTGTAGTCGCTGTGAGCTTTGCCTTTTTCCCTAATCTGCCTTATGGCACGTTAATCATATTGTCGTTCCTCGGTGCACTGATGAGTACCTTGCTGGTATTCGGCCTCGGAGCCTCTGCCCCGGGGGGATTGACGCCAATGAGATTGACGGTGTCTGGTGCTGTGACGGCTGCCCTGCTAGGTTCCATGACTTCGGGGATTGCGATTTATTTTGATCTGAGTCAGGATTTGGCCTTTTGGTATGCGGGGGGTGTTGCCGGAATTAAATGGTCGCAGCTTGAGATCCTTGCGCCGATTTTGCTGTTGGTGATTGCCTGGTCTATGGGGCTGGCACGTTCCATATCGCTGATTTCAATGGGCGATGAGGTGGCGTTGAACCTGGGAATCAATCTCAAGCGTATCCGACTGCTTGGCCTGCTGACTGTGGTGGTGCTGGCTGGGCTATCTGTGTCGGCAGCCGGGGCGATCAGCTTTGTAGGGCTCGTCATTCCACATATCGCCCGCAAGCTGATCGGTGTGGATTATCGCCAGATTGTTCCGCTGTCTGCGCTATTGGGAGCTGTGCTGCTGGTGCTGGCTGATTTGGGGGCGAGAATGGCAAATCCACCGGAGGAGCTGGCTATTGGAATTATGGTGTCCTTTATCGGGGTACCCTTTTTCCTCTTTCTCGCCCGTAAGGAAAGGAGGGATTTGTAGTGAGTCGCTCTACAGGAACCGGAGATGCAAGAAAGACAAAGGCTTGGCTCGTCTGCCTGATATTGGCAGCGATCAGCTTTGTTGTCATTGTGTTGGGCCTGAATACCGGAACGATCCGTATTCCACCCCTGCGTGTGCTGGATACGCTGTTTGGCGGTGGCAGTGGACGTGATCATTTGGTCCTGTTTGAGTATCGTCTGCCGCGTATCGTCGTAACCGTGCTGGCTGGAGCTGGATTGGGCGCAGCCGGAGCTGTCATGCAAGGCTTGTCACGGAACGCGCTTGCTGACCCCGGAGTGCTGGGACTTCACGCAGGGGCTGCGCTCGGGCTGGTGATGTTCGTCAGCTTTTTTCGCGATCTGGAGGGCTCGGCAGCCGTGCTTATCCCCTTGTTTACCTTTGCAGGAGGACTCATTGCAGCGGTGCTGATTGTACTATTGTCGTATAGCCGCAGCAGAGGAGTCGTGCCCGTGCGTCTGATTTTGTCCGGTATCGGTGTAGCCTCGGGTCTCAGCGCAATAACGCTGTATTGGTCGTTGCGCCTCGATGAGGATACGTATGCATTTACTGCACGCTGGCTGGCTGGGAGCGTGTGGGGCCGGGACTGGGTGCATGCAGCGGCTTTGCTGCCATGGATCGTCATTGTGCTGCCCTATGTTCTGTCACAGACGCGCAGCCTGAATAACCTGTCGCTGGGCGACGAGACAGCAGCCGGAATCGGCACGAATGTGAGGCGTCAGCGCCTGCTGCTGCTGGGCGCAGCTGTAGCTCTATCGAGTGCCAGCGTGTCTATGGCTGGAGGTATCGGCTTTATCGGGCTGATCGCACCTCATCTGGCTCGCCGTCTGGTCGGACCGATGTACCAGCATTTGCTGCCCGTGGCCTGCTTTGTCGGGGTCGTCATACTGGTCACATCCGACACGATTGGACGTTCGGTGTTTCAGCCGAATGCGATTCCCGCAGGGGTGGTAGTTGCGGTGGTAGGGGCCCCGTATTTTTTGTTCCTGCTGTCCCGAACCAAATGACAGAAGGAATACATATAAAGCATAGGAGAGAATAATCATGAGAAAATGTGGATTTAAGAAATCAGATTTTAAGCGTTCTTGGGCAGCAATGATTCTTGTTTTGTGTATAATGATGCTGTCCGCTTGTGGACAAGCAGCAAACAAAGCTGCAGAATCCAAAGCTACAGATAACAAAGCAGCCAGCAGCGGTCAGACAACCCTTAGTGCCGATTCGCGTATTGCTTCGATGTCGATCCATTTGACGAACAACCTGCTGGCACTTGGCATTACTCCGGCTGGCTCGGTCATTGGCGGAGATGTGAAGGATTTTCTGCCCCATGTAAAGGATCGTCTCCAAAATACCCGCAAGCTGGGTGTTGTCACAGACCCGGATATGGAAGCAGTGCTGGAGCTTCAGCCTGATCATATTTTTCTCGACAAAAAATATTCGGGTGCCGATGTTGCCAAGTTTGAAAAAATCGCCCCAACCGAAGTTTTTGATCTGGATGAAGACACATGGAGGGACCAACTGAAAAAAATCGCTGTTATGGTTAACCACGAGGCCCAGGCTGACGCTTTTCTGAAGGATTATGATGCACAGAAGGAACGGGTTAAAAAGCTGATCCACTCCAAAATCGGAGATGGAACGGTTATGGCTGTACGTGTGACGGCGAAGGAAGTGCGTGTCATGGGCATGAAACGCCCGGTAGGGCCGTTGCTGTATCAGGACTTGGGCTTGAAGCCAGCCAAGGGTGTAGAAAAAATCGACAAGGCCTATCAGGTCGTGTCCCAAGAGGTTTTGCCTGATTATGATGCCGATGCTATCCTTGTCATTATCAGTAAAGGCGCCGATGCGCAAAAGGTATACAAGCAACTGGAGGGAAACGCAGTATGGCAAGGACTCAAGGCGGTTAAGCAGGGGCATGTCTACATGCTGGACGGACAGCCTTGGCTGGACTATTCCGCAATGGGGCACAAAGTCGCCCTGGATAATGCAGAGCAGCTATTTTCCAAATAAGTTTTAGAATACATCAATCCGTATTTCCACATGCATCTTCTTGCAGACGGGAATACGGATTTTTTGGGGTGATGAGGCGGCTTCAGTACAATGAGGATTTGTGGATCAAGAACGCTTTTTACGCAGAAAAAGGGGTTTGAGTCCGATGAAGCCGATGGATGCGAGAATTAGATTTAACCAAGGTGATATCCTGAACACAGGCAGTATACTGCGTAGTGCCAATCCGGAAACAAGAATCACGACAACCAGCACCACATACATCAAAATGGATTTGAAATTCAGCTGTGGCTTGACTGGAGCATGACCAGACTGTTGCGTTTCCTCGTCTTCTCCAGGGCGGTCCATAAAATTCATCAATGCTTCAACCAGCAGAATCGCTCCTGCGGCGATGATGATCAGGGTGGACAGGTTAACTTTTTCAAAGGGTGTGATATCTCCGCCTGTAAATGTGATGAACCCTCCGATCATCGCCTGTGTCAAAAAAAACATGGATAAGGCAATCCATGCAATAAGCGTATAATATTTTGCTTTATTCATTTTTTCCTCCTGCTTTGCGGGCGCAACCCGCTGATGGAACCGGTATTTTGCAATAAAAACAGTATACGTGAGGAAGCGCCAGATGGCAAAAGGCTTTATGTGCGGAATGTATATTAGCACTGCATTCTCCTCAAACTGGATAAAGGGTGAGCACATGGAGCAACCTGAATATAAACGTTGAGAGGATGTAGCATCATGAAACTGGAGAATCAGGCAGATTATTCAGTCCAAAAACGACTGGCAGGCGCTCCGAACGGGAACGGGGTCTCCTTGTCTGCAAACGTGAGTCACCGGAGCATTCAAGGAGCATCTCCAACGTACCGCATACTGGACGATACTGAAGTGACTCAGGATGCAGAGTTTGCAGGGGAACTGGGTGAAGAGAGCTATCGCAGCTTGTGGCACGAGGACCATAATAGCGGTGCCTCTTGTAAACTGGAGTGGGAGGGACGAGTCGAAACCCACCAAATGTTCAGGCACAGCTACGAATAGAGAATCTTCTACACGAATGTGGGGTGTTCACCCTAATAAGTATGTCGTCTGGCGTTCTCCGGCATCGTGTCGGGGAGCGCCATTTGTTTACTTTTTTATCAGTACGGATGACAGGTTGACAAGGAATCAGGGCGATGATAGACTGATTTTACTATAAAACTTATTAAACATATCGGAATTAAGGTGAAAGGGTATTTTGCTGAGTATCCGTGTTACAATATACGTTTAAATTGTTCAGGGGGAGAATCATGATGGAACGGCAAATTGGAATTCGCTTTAAAAATGAGGAGTTAGCTGCAACGGTTCATTATCCGAGCAATCCGAGTGCGGGCGAACGGCAGAAACGGGTACCGCTCGTCGTGATATGCCACGGATTTGTAGGCAATCGTATCGGGGTAGATCGGTTATTTGTAAAGACCGCACGTGAGCTTGCAGCAGGGGGATATTTTGTCCTGCGCTTTGATTTTGCCGGGTGTGGGGAAAGCACAGGCGATTATGGCAAGCAAGGGCTGGAGTCCATGATTAACCAGACACGTACCGTGCTGGATTATGCTGTGAATTGCGCGGACATTGACCCGACCAAGGTGACGCTGATTGGTCACAGTCTGGGGGGCGCAGTTGCTCTTCTTACAGCTGTCCGGGACAAGAGAGTACAAAACCTGGTCCTTTGGTCAGCGGTGGGCTACCCGTTCAACGACATTGTTAAAATTACGGAACGAAGCGTGTATGATGAGTCTGTTAAAAACGGTCAGGCCGACTATTTGGGCTACAAGTTCACACCTGCTTATTTTGAGTCGTTAGCCCAGTTCCAGCCGTTTCAGGAGGCTGTCAAATTTAACGGGGATGTGCTCGTTATTCACGGAACCTCTGATGATATCATTCCTGTGGACTACGCCTTCTTATTTCAAAAGGTATTCTGGATGCGTCCAGAGGGACGCTGCGATAAAGAGATTATTTTCCAGGGAGACCATACCTTCTCTTCAGGTAAAGAGCGGCAACAGCTAATTGACCGGACGCTGGAATGGCTGGATGAACAGGAAAACATTCAACGGGATTGGCAGCACTGGATGATCTGATTTCAGATTGTAACGAATTGCATTGGAAATTACGCCTCCGCCGGAGTAAAATGGAAGAGTAACACTATACTGGCGTGTGGAGGTTGGCAGCGATGACATTACCCTCAATTTTTGTTGCGCACGGTTCACCGACACTGGCTGTAGAAAATAACGCATATACTAGCTTTCTTGCAGAGCTGGGCGCAAGCCTGCCCCGACCCAAAGGAATAGTCATTTTTTCCGCGCATTGGGATAGTCCTGATCAATGTATCGGCGCGGACGATCAGCATGCAGCGTTGCACGATTTCTATGGCTTCCCTGAGCAAATGTACACACTTGATTACCCTGCACCAGGCGATCCAAAGCTGTATGAGGAGATAAAGCATCTGTTCAGTCAGCATAACCTGTTTCATCAGCCGGTTCGGAACCGGGGACTGGATCATGGAGCATGGGTGGTTTTGCGGCATATATATCCTGATGCGGACATACCTGTCGTCCCGCTTTCTATTGATTCCCGGCGCGCTCCGCAGGAGCAGTATGAGATTGGGCAGATGCTGGCACCGTTGCGAGAGCAAGGTATTTTGATTATCGGCAGCGGCGGATTGGTACACAACCTGCGAACACTCAAGGAAACGAATGAGCCGGCCGAGTGGGCGGTTCAATATGATGACTGGATTGGACAGCAGCTTCAAGACTGGAATTTACGTCATCTATTCCAATATGATAAGAAGGCTCCTTATGCCAAGCAGGCGGTCCCTTCTTACGGGATTGAGCATTTTTCACCTTTGTTTTATGTGATGGGGGCTGCGGATGATCAGCGCTCGGCACGCAAGCTTTTTCAAAGCTATGTCCTGGGCTCGCTAAGCCTTAATTGTTGGGCTTTTGGTCAGGAAAATGATCAATAAATGTGAAAAGAACTTCCGAATCCACACAGTATGTGGGAATGGAAGTTCCTTTGTGTATTATAAAAAAACAACCATTAGCCCGGAGGGTAACGGTTGTTTTGGGGTTAGTTAAGCTGTTTTTCGAGCGGGATCGGCTGGAAAAGTATCTTTATTTCTACTAAACAGTCCACGCAGGAAGGGCAGTACCCAACGGTCAAAGCCAATCCGTCCGGCATTTGCACCAGCAACCACCAGGAAGATTTCAAACAGCAGGTAGATTGCATTCGTGCTTACTGTACCCGAGAAGAGGAACGAGAAGTTCATGACCATGGCCATCAAAGCAGCCAGTGTAGTCAGTGTACCGAGCAGCAGGCCAACCCCGACCAAGAACTCACCCAGTGGGATCAGGACGTTGAACAAACCGACATTCGGCAGGGCAAAGGCTTCGAGGAACGATCCCCACCACCCTTGTACAGCGGGATGGTCCCCACCCGTTTTAGCAATGGCTCCCGAGATGAATCCACCAGCGTCAAATCCGCCAGTCAACTTTTCAAGTCCATGGCTCATCCATTCATATCCGAGATAAACCCGTACTACAGTCAGCAGCCACATCGCTGCTTTATTTTCACGCAACCAGGTGTTAAACATTTAAACCACTCTTCTTTCTTATCTCAAAATGTGTTGTATTTCATTAGGTTTGGGATGATCATCTCTGCTACACCTTTATTGTATTAAGTTCAGTTACACTTATTTGTGATAAAAATCACAAAGTCTGAATATTTTTTAAAATTTTAATGTCTTCAGATAAGCATTCTATCGGAGGAGGATCTTCGATCAAGACAAAAACAGGAAATAAAGCTTATAATGAGAAAAATATCTAAAGTGGAGGGATAAACTTGTCCAGGTCCATTTCCGAGCGAACTCAATGGTTGCGTGTGATGGCTTCAGTTCTGTTATGCATGATGCTGATGTCTTGTTCTACTTTGTCCAAAACGGGTGAATCTGAGCCCGCCCCCCAATCGAACGAGCAAAACACAGAACTGGAGGTTGAACCGCCCAAAGAGCAGTCCATTCCGGCATTTACAGCTCCGCTTACCGGTCTTCCGGTGGAACAGCCTGTTTTGGAGCGACCGCTTGCGATTATGATTAACAACGCCCCGGCTGCACGTCCACAGGCAGGGCTTAGCCAGGCAGACATGGTATATGAAGTTCTTGCAGAAGGCGGAATTACCCGTTTGATCGCTTTTTTCCAAAGTTATGATGGAGATGTGAAGATCGGTCCGGTTCGTAGCATTCGACCGTACCTGATTGAGCTGGGCGAAACCTATGGTGCGTTGCCGATCCATGCAGGGGGAAGCACAGATGCCTATGCAATTTTACAGCAGCAGCGGAAGGAGCATCTGGATGAGATATCAAATGGAGGGGCTTACTTTTGGCGGAGCAAGGATCGTCGTCCTCCCCATAATCTGTACACGGATATAAGCAGATTGCGCAAAGGAATTGATCATAAAGGGTATGCCGAACAGGCAAAGATTCCCGAATACCCTTACCTTAAACCCGGGGAAGCCCCGGTCATGACAGACGAGAGTGCAGTATCCTTGCAAATCCGTTTTTTGCTCAAAAGCTATCGCGTATCCTACACCTACGATTCGGCGGATCAACAATATAAGCGTTTTGTGAACGAAAAGTCACATATGGATCAAAATAATAACCAACAGCTTTCTGCGGCCAATGTTATTGTGATGAGTGCCAGCCATCGAACGCTGGACGATGTAGGCAGATTGAGTGTTGAGCTGAACGGTAGTGGGGAGGCCATGGTGTTTCAACAAGGACGAGTTATACGTGCACAATGGCAGCATACGCCCGGTGACGCGGTTCGTTTTATGAAAAATGGAGTTGAAATTCCGTTGACGCCGGGTACATCCTATATACATGTGGTACCTGCAGATACTTCGCTAAATGAGCATGTAATTGTAAAAGCAATATAAAAACGGAATCACCCTGATTAGGAAAAAAATGTCGGATTATGACCTTCTGTGTCGGGTATTGTATACGTATATCCTGAAATTTGCTTTTACAAACATTACAAAAACATTGATGAGTGTGATAAGATAGCAAAGGTTGTCTATTGCAGTCGAAACAGGTTGCGGATATTTTCGTAAAGGGGTAATCGTTATGAGATTGAAGAAAAAGGATATATTCTTCGAGACGTTGGAAAATATGGCAGATACGATCGTGCAAGCAGCCGATTATTTTGCCCAACATACTTCAAATCTTCAAGATGTGACTTTGTTTACTAATGAAATGAAGAAGTATGAGAATAAGTGTGATGATTACACACACACGATTATTACTGAGCTGAACAAGACCTTCATCACGCCGCTGGAACGCGACGACATCATGGAACTGACAACGACCATGGATGATGTACTGGACGGTCTGGAAGCAACGGCCTCGCGTTTTTATATGTACAACATTACGGAGCCGGACGAGTATATTGTTCAGTTCGCTGATATTTTGCGCCAATCAGCTTATGAAATTCAGAAAGCAGTACATTTGCTTTCGCAAAAGAAATTGCTGGCTATTCGTGAGTACACCATTCGCCTGAATGATTTGGAAAATCAGGGGGATGAATTGCTGCGTATTTGCATCAAAAACCTGTTTGCAACTGTAACTGATCCTATTGAGCTTATCAAACGCAAAGAACTGTACGAACGCCTTGAAACGACAACGGATTCATGCGAGGATGTTGCAAATATGCTGGAATCGATCATTATGCGTAACTCGTAAGGGAGTCCTTTTACATGGATACAAGTTTATTGGTATTGGGTATTGTTATTTTTCTTGCTCTGGCATTTGATTTTATTAACGGATTTCATGACACGGCGAACGCGATTGCTACTTCGGTTTCGACCCGCGCCTTAACGCCGCGACGTGCGATTATTATGGCTGCAATCATGAATTTTCTCGGAGCTATCATGTTTACGGGAGTTGCCAAGACGATTGGTGGAAGTGTTGCTGATCCTACCAAGCTTACGAATGGTATTGATGTTGTTATTGCTACGCTCATCGCTGCGATCATCTGGAATCTTTTGACCTGGTGGTTCGGTATTCCTTCATCCTCTTCCCATGCATTGATTGGTGCGTTGGCTGGAGCCGTGTATGTAGGTGCGGGCCAGGATAAATTAAATTGGAGCGGCTTTATCGGGATTGTTGAGGGACTGATTTTCTCCCCGCTGATTGCTTTTGTTGTCGGTTATATTGTGATGTTGATATTGAAGTACATCTTCGCTAAACGCAGTCCGCATACAGTGAACAAAGGCTTTCGTACAATGCAGGTTATTACGGCAGCCATTCAATCGTTCACGCATGGTACGAATGATGCTCAGAAGGCGATGGGGATTATCACGTTTGCACTCGTCGCGGCAGGCTATCAGGATCATTTGGAAGTACCAATGTGGGTAAAAATTTCGGCCGCAACAGCCATGGCGCTGGGTACATCCATTGGGGGCTGGAAGATCATCAAGACGATGGGGACCAAAATTTTTAAAATCGACCCTATTAATGGATTCGCAGCCGACATTTCGGGGGCTTCAGTTATTTTCACAGCCACCTTGCTTCATTTGCCTGTAAGTACCACTCATGCCATTACCTCGGCAATTTTGGGTGTAGGGTCTGCGAAGCGATTCTCGGCTGTACGATGGTCGCTGGCTGGTCGTATTGTCATAACCTGGGTGATAACGATCCCTATTTCTGCACTGTTGTCGGGATTGATTTTCAAAATTCTTTTCTAGTTTTCATTATTATTTCACGAAAAAAAACACACACTATAGGATACAGAATAAGCTTCCGTCCGCTTTTGCGGCAGGGGCTTATTGGCATTCAGGGGTCAAAATTCCGCCTTTAAAGTTCACATATCCAGATAGTCCCATGAAATGTTATTTCAAAAATAGCTGACATCAAAGTAGTCAATTTTTAATAACTCCTGTAAAATAAACAGAAAACTTTGAACCGTTCACTGACTGGAGGAAATTATGCAAAAATCTAGAAAACTAATACCACTCATAATTTGTTTGTTTTTTGTGGTTGCCCTGGCCGGTAACTTCGGGGTAGTAGCACATGCAGAAAATAAAGCAAAATATGATATTGGCACGGATACGACGTTCGCGCCTTTTGAGTTTGAAGATGTAAATGGAAAATTTGTCGGAATCGACATGGATTTGCTGGCGGCTATTGCCAAGGATCAAAATTTTGAGTTTACCATTAAGCCTCTAGGCTTTAACGCGGCAGTGCAGGCCCTTGAAACAAATCAAGTGGATGGCGTTATTGCCGGGATGAGTATCACCGACGAACGCAAGCAAAAATTTGATTTTTCAGAGCCTTATTTTGATTCAGGGGTCGTTATGGCGGTCCGTAAAGATAATGATACGATTAAACGCTATGAGGACTTGAAGGGGCAGCGTGTAGCCGTAAAAACAGGAACGGAAGGCTATACCTTCGCGGAATCCATTAAGGATAAATACGGCTTTACGATGGTACCTTTTGACGATTCTTCTCAAATGTACGATGAAGTCAAAACAGGGAATTCAGTTGCCTGCTTTGATGACTTTCCGGTATTGGCATACGGTGTGACACAAAATAATGGCCTCAAACTGGTGACGGATAAGGAAAAGGGCGGTTCTTACGGTTTTGCTGTCAACAAAGGTAACAATAAGGAACTGATCGAGAAATTCAACGCCGGACTTGTTAATATTCGCAACAGCGGGGAGTATGACAAAATCATGTCCAAATATCTGGGCGAATCCGGCAAAGGAGTGGCACCTGTCAAGCATAGCCGCTGGGAGCTGATTTCCGCTTCGCTGCCTGCGTTGATTAAAGGGATGGGGAATACGCTGGTGTACACCCTGGTTTCTTTGCTCATAGCCTTTTTGCTAGGGCTGGTGTTTGGCTTTATGAAGGTAAGCCATAACAAGGTGCTCCGTGGTATTGCGACGGTGTTCGTTGATGTATTCCGCGGTATTCCGCTGATTGTTCTTGCATTTTTTATCTATTTTGGTATTCCACAAGCACTGGGTTTCAAAATGCCGCTTTTTGCTGCAGCTGTATTAACGTTGTCTTTAAACGCGGGTGCTTATGTAACGGAAATTATCCGCGGGGGTATTCAGTCTATTGATCCGGGACAAATGGAGGCGGCTCGCTCACTTGGTCTTCCTTATCGGACGGCTATGCTCAAAATCATTTTGCCACAGGCTGTAAAAATCATGATCCCGTCGTTTATCAATCAGTTGGTTATTACATTGAAGGATACGTCCATTTTGTCTGTTATCGGTCTGGTCGAATTGACCCAATCCGGTAAAATTATTATTGCGCGGACGTTCCAATCCTTTGATATTTGGCTGGTCGTTGCGATAATGTATCTTATTGTCATTACAGTCCTGACCAAAATTTCCAACCGTCTTGAAGGGAGAGTTCGCCGTGGGTAAAATTATCGTCAAAGATCTGAAAAAAAGTTATGGCAGTAACCAAGTGCTGAAGGGCATTGACATGCAAGTACGGGAAGGCGAGGTTGTATGCGTCATTGGCCCTTCAGGTTCGGGAAAAAGTACGTTTTTGCGTTGTATGAACATGCTTGAGGAAATTACCGCTGGTGAGGTCATCGTCGATGACTACAACTTGGGCGACAAAAGCGTGGACATTAACAAAGTCCGTGAAAATATAGGTATGGTGTTTCAGCATTTCAATCTGTTTCCGCATATGACGGTGCTCAAAAACATTATGTTCGCACCGACAGAGCTGGGCAAACAAACGAAGGCAGAGGCCCGGGAAACGGCAATGAAGCTGCTGGATCGTGTTGGCTTGGTTGATAAGGCCAATGCACTGCCAGGCCAGCTTTCCGGTGGTCAGAAGCAGCGTGTCGCGATTGCGCGTGCGTTGGCGATGAACCCGGACATTATGCTGTTTGACGAACCCACCTCGGCGCTCGACCCAGAAATGGTGGGCGAAGTGCTTGGCGTAATGAAGGATCTGGCTCGTGAAGGCATGACGATGATGATCGTGACCCATGAAATGGGTTTTGCACGCGAAGTAAGCGACCGTGTCGTGTTTATGGACGGTGGCTACATCGTGGAAGAAGGAACACCACAAGAGGTATTTAGTAATCCGAAAAATGAGCGGACCATAAGTTTTTTAGAGAAGGTATTGTAAGTGGGGCAGGGTTTGTGAATGTGGGTGGGGGTGTTCGTGAGACGCTCCGCGTTCCATTTGATCTTCCGATCGCTGTTGCCCCTGAATTTTTTGGATTGTATAAGACCTTATAAGGTGAAAATTCAGGGGCAAAGGCGAACGCTGTCGCTTCTACAGATTCAAATGGACCGCTGCGCTACTGCCCGCTGAACCCTCCTTTCTTCACAAAAGCCTGCCCCACTTTTAAATGGGTGGGTATAGGCAGAGGGAATTGGCGCAGCGCTTTGCTTGCTGCGCCGAGGGGGATATAGCGAGGTAAGCATCATTCGATGAATGTTGGAACCCGGGTATCCCACAACTGTAAAAGAAATGAAAAAAGATTTAAGTGATACCGAATGAATTAGTTTAAGGATATGTTAGGGGTGGTATTGAACCTGACATATCTTTTTTCTTATTTTAGCGTGTGGAATATAGGGCTTGGAATTTGTATAATTCAGAATGGCTTATATACAATATACAGCATGTAAGACAGCAGTGTAGACGAGGAGGACGTTCGGTGATACGTACACTGGCTATAGGTCATGACCATCAGGTGACGGTGGGACAGCCGCTGGAGCAGCTAGACATGGAAAATTACATATGGATATGGGTGGATTTCAACGAGCCTACAGATCGTGAGTCGGAGCTGCTAACGAGCTATTTTCATTTTCACCCACTGGCTGTGGAGGATTGTATGCATGTCCTGCAACGCCCTAAATTGGATTATTATGAGGATGTGCAGTTTCTGGTCGTGCACGCGCTTGATGTGGATACATTGGATGCGGAAGAAGTGGACTTGTTCATTAGCAGTCGTTTTTTGGTGACCTATCACCATCATGAATTGGATGAGATAGATCAGGCATGGGAACGGATTGTCCAGCATGCGAATGAACGCAAAATATGGTCACGCGGACCGCTGGCTGCGGCCTACACGGTGATGGACAAGCTGGTGGATAATTATTTTCCAAGTCTGTTCATGATTGAGGATGAATTGGCCGAGCTGGAGGGCCAGGGCAGGCATGAGTCCGTTGAGGAATTGATGAAGCAGGTGTTTGCCCTGCGCGCCAGGCTGCTCAAGCTGCGCCGTACAATTGTACCGATGCGCGATCTGATGTATCGGGTTCTGAATTCGCAGCATGTGCAGGGCAAAGGGGAACATATGGCCTATTTTACGGATATTTATGATCATCTGTTGAAGCTGACGGATATGCTGGAGGCCGACCGTGAAATGACGGCCGACCTGAGAGACAGTTATATTTCGCTCAATTCCAACCGTATGAATTCGATTATGAAGACGTTGACCGTAATTACGACGATTTTTATGCCCTTGACGCTGATTGTCGGCATTTATGGTATGAACTTTTCGTATATGCCCGAGTTAGGCTGGAAATACGGCTATTTCGGCATCCTTTTTTTCATGTTTCTGCTGAGTGTCGCAATGGTGGTCTGGTTTATGCGTAGAGGCTGGTTCAAATAAAATGGACTAACGACGTTTACGCTTGACCGAACGTTTGCGCGGAGTAGTGTTTTTTTTGCGTTGTGTTTTTTTTCGGCGGCGGCGTGAAGGTGGTGTGTATTCATCCAATTCCTCAGATACAGGCGCAGAATTTTTACTGAGGGATTTGCCGAATACGGGGAGCGAACCCATGAGTAGCTTCGCCATCGGAGCAAATTGCTGTACACTGCTCATAACTTTTTGTACCTTGCCAAGAGTGGCTACAATTCCGTCAATGCCACCCATGCGGTCGATAAAACCTTTAATTTCGTTGAGATTGTTGATATTTCCGAGACTGCCCAGCAGTCCTCCTTTGGCTGGTGCCGGGTCTGGTGTAACCACAGCGGAATCCGTAATACTCGCTGGCGCTTCATAAGGCACCAGACTGGAGGAATCGGCTTGTGGAGTCTCGCTGTATGGATCGAGTCCGGGATAGGGAGTAGAATTATACGGATCGGAAAGGGATCGCTGTAGCGGCCTCCGATGATAGTAGTGTCCAGGCATGAGATCACATTCCTTTGCAGGTTGATACTCTACTGTATGTTACAAACGCACAGTGGGTTTAGGCATGTGTCCCGAAATCAGGTATAAATGCGGATTTGGGCATTCGTACGGTATAATCTCATGTCATGTAATGTTGTTCTGTAATGCGTGAAACCGTTAATGCTTGAAAAACCTACTATTTCTCAGGTACAATGAGGAGAGATTGTAACCTTGGGAGATGATAATCCATGCAGCTCAAAAAGCTTAATGATAAAAGTATTGATCAATTGTTTGAAGCTATCTTAACCCTTAAAAATTTGGAAGAATGCTACGTGTTTTTCGATGATCTGTGCACGATAAATGAAATTCAATCCCTCTCCCAACGTCTGGAGGTTGCTCGTATGCTGGGCAAGGGCAGCACATATAACCAGATTGAAGCGGAGACTGGGGCGAGTACAGCCACAATTTCACGTGTTAAGCGTTGTCTGAACTATGGTAATGACGGGTACAAAATGACGCTGGAACGTCTGGGACGCTAATGCGGAGACCTGGGATACTGGTAATCAGCCATGGCTCGAGGGAGCCGTATTGGGTGGAACAGGTGGATCGGGCAGTCGCAAAGCTTCATTTGCCGAAGGATATGCCGGTAGAGGTTTCATTTTTGGAAACGGTTAAAGGAAGATTGATTCAGGATGGTATTGATCATCTGGAGGCCGTGGATGTAACGGATTTACTGGTGATACCTTTATTTATGTCATCGGGCAGTACACATGTTGATGAGATTAGCTATGCGCTTGGGGTCAAGGATGCGCCGGATAAAGAAACGGATTTGATGCCTTTTCGAAGAAAGGCGCGAGTGCATTTCGGTAGGCCGTTGGATGACGGAGAAGATGTTGCACGCATGGTGTGGGACAAGGTTCTTCCACTGTCAGCCCAGCCTGCGAAAGAGCTCATTTTACTCGTTGGACACGGAAGTTTGCATAATGGCTTTCTTCAGCGCTGGGAGCAAGGAATTTCTTCATTGGCCCGTACCGTGCAAAGCGTGAGTAGCATACGAACAGACTATGCTTTGCTGAATCCAGAAAGTGTGCACGACAAGGCAGCGTATTGGAATCAGGAGCGGGGTCATGATGTTATTGTGGCGCCGCTTTTTTTGAGCTCCGGATATTTTACACGCCATATGATTCCTAAGCGGTTGCAGGGCCTGGAGTACCGTTATTCAGGAGATCCTTTGTTGCCGCATCCTTTACTTACAACCTGGATGGACAGGCAAGTTTGCGAACTTATGCAAGGCATGGGTGAGTGAACAAGGCCAAGTCATTGGCAGTTGGGTTCAGGTCGTGTAGTTTAGCTACAGTATTTTTCGCCCTTTTATTCCCAAATTTAGGTCTGTGATGGCTTCTTTTATTGTAAAAGAGGTCTTTTTCCAGTATGATGATATTTTGTACAGACTGAATGTGATGACTGGAATTTGCATATAAATATCATTAAATATACGGGTGGCGTAACGGAATGAAAAGAGCTAGATTAATTTATAATCCGACCTCCGGGCGGGAGGAAATGAAACGTCGTCTTGCGGATGTTTTGCAGCGCCTGGATGAAGGTGGTATTGAAACCTCTTGCCATGCAACTACGGGTGAAGGGGACGCAACGCGTGCTGCAACAGAGGCCATCGAGCGTGGGTATGATATGATTATCGCCGCTGGTGGCGACGGCACCTTGTATGAGGTCATTAACGGGATGGCTGAAAGGGAAAACCGCCCGCCCTTGGGTGTGTTCCCTCTAGGGACGACGAATGATTTTGCCAGAGCAATGGGCATCCCCAGGCAGTGGGAGGATTACTGCGACCTGGTTATTCGTCAAAATCCGAAGCCGCTGGATATCGGAAAAGCCAATGACCGCTACTTTATCAACATTGCGGGCGGAGGGACTTTAACCGAGCTTACGTATGAAGTTCCCAGCAAGCTAAAAACGATGATTGGCCAGCTGGCCTATTATTTTAAAGGTATGGAGAAAATGGTCAGCCTGGCCCCGCAAGAGCTGATTATTAAAGCATCGGGTCAGGAAGTGATACACGACGAGTTCATGCTCTTCCTGATTGCGAATACGAATTCGGTGGGCGGGTTTGAAAAGCTGGCTCCCGGGGCGACAATAGATGATGGGCTCCTCGACGTCATCGCTGTACGCAAATGCAATCTGGCGGAAATGATCCGGCTGGTGACACTCGCATTGCGTGGCGAGCATTTGCAGGACAAGAAGATTGTTTATTTCAAAACAGATTATATGGAGGTAACCTCACCCGGCTATGTCCAGCTTAATCTGGATGGCGAACTGGGAGGAACTTTGCCTGCAACTTTCCAGAATTTGCCGCACCACTTGAATGTATTTCGGTGAGAATTTTTTGGGAAAAATCCACAAAGCGTATGTAATTAGCAATATAAAAATCGAAATGATTTATCTGACTTTATATTGTATCTTGGCGCGACTGAAACCGAATTTTGCAAAAGTCCTGTGGTAGGGAATGATGTGGAAAGGTTTTTGTTTCCGAACGATAGTGTTTCCGATAAAATAATTTTTTGAAGAGATTGGCTTCTCCAGAAGAGATTTCGTCTTCAATAATAATAAAAGACAAGCTACGAGACAAGCTATGGTATACAGAGGTAGTTATGTCGCTTCGACCCTATTAGCAATTGATCCTTGCCGTTCTCCGTGGGGAGTAACGGCATTTTCGAGTTGATGTTTATATAGCTTGCAGGCCGTTTACATCGTATGTATTGAAGGAAGATAGGTATAAAAAAGATGACCAGAAAGAAGTGACATGAATCATGACAAGTAACCGTAGCGGACGTGGAAAAAGCCGCCGGAATGTAGCAGCTCCTGTTCAAGGAAAGCCACAGAAAAAGACTGTGCAGCCTAAAAGGGAGAGAGAGCAAGGGCGGTCTCAAGGTGGAACTGGAAAGGAACAGCTTGGAATCGGAATTGAAAATGGAAATTTTGATGGAAATATAAAGGATGCAGATCGGAATAGAATGGAAAAAGGACGAGGGACTCGTCGTTCTTCCGGTGATGGACAGGAGCGGCACACATCCAATCGTAACCGTTCCAGTACAGAGCGTGCTGATCTGCCTGTACAAAAAAACGATGAAGCCATACTCGACATTATCGGCATGAATCATGATGGTGAGGGTGTAGGGCGTGTCGAGGGCTTTACGCTGTTTATACCAGGCGCATTGCCGGGGGAAAAGGTACGAGTCAAGGTGCTGAAAACGAAAAAGCAGTATGGCTATGCCAAGCTGCTGGACATCGTGCAGGCCAGTCCTGACCGGATTGCAGCGCCTTGTGCCATCTATGATCAGTGCGGCGGCTGCCAAATCCAGCATATGAGCTATGAAGCGCAGCTCGGCTGGAAGCGCCAGCACGTTGTAGACGTACTGGAACGTATCGGAAAGCTGAGCGTGGCTGCCAGCGCCGGTTCCGCAACGGATTCGGGTGCGAATGCAAACGCGACTACTGAATCCGGTAATCAGGCAGCACAGGTATCGGCTGCCCTTGCGGGTTTAGAGGCGAATACAGCTTCGTCCTCGGCAGTAAGTACGGACCCGAATGTCGCCAGCGTGTCCGTAAATTTGGCGCGTGAGCAAGGCGTAGTCGTACATCCTACCCTTGGTATGAGTGAGCCTTGGCGGTATCGCAACAAAGCCCAAGTGCCGATTGGTGTCACCGAGGGCGGGCTTGTCGGCGGCTTCTACGCGCGTGGAAGTCATCGTATCGTGGATATGAACACCTGCCTCATTCAAGATGAGCGTAACGACGAGGTTGTGGCACGTGTCAAAGAGATTGGGCGAATGCTGGGTATCAGTGCATATAATGAAGAAACCGGACGCGGACTGCTGCGTCATGTCGTCGTGAAGACCGCTTTTCGCACAGGTGAAATGATGCTGGTCCTCGTCACGAATGGACGAGATATTCCGCACGTCGATGCTTGGATTGGTAGTATCCGTGAGCATATTCCGCACGTGGCAAGCATTTGCCAGAACGTGAATACCAAGCGAACGAACGTTATTTTTGGCGACGAAACTCGTGTGCTATGGGGCCGTGATGTGATCTACGATTATATCGGAAACGTCCAGTTTGCCATTTCCGCAAGATCTTTTTACCAGGTCAATCCTGTCCAAACGGAAGTGCTGTATGGCAAAACCGTCGAATATGCCGGACTCACGGGCAAGGAAACGGTGATAGATGCGTACTGTGGTATTGGCACGATCTCATTGTTCCTCGCTCAGCATGCGGATCAGGTGTATGGGGTGGAGATCGTAAAAGAAGCCATTGAGGATGCGCGGAGTAATGCGCGGTTAAACGAGATGCGTAATGTGAAGTTTGAGGTAGGCGCGTCCGAGGACGTCATTCCGGGATGGAAAGAGCAAGGCATCACCGCTGACGTCATCGTCGTCGATCCGCCCCGTAAGGGCTGCGATCCACGCCTGCTCGATACCATTCTGGAGATGAAGCCAGAGCGGGTGGTGTACGTATCCTGCAATCCAAGCACGCTGGCACGGGATTTAAGGATATTGGAGGACGGCGGGTATAGAACGGTGGAAGTGCAGCCCGTCGATATGTTCCCGCATACGGTGCATGTGGAGTGCGTGGTAGTAATATATCGAGATGATGCTTCTTATGATTAATTAATGAAGGTGAATTTTTGAACCTCCTTTTATAGGGAGGTTTTTTGTCAATTAAGATAATACTATTCTTTAATTAAACTGATATATACTAGGAATATTTGATCGTTACACTTAATAAAAAGACTGATATCGGTAGTTTGATGTATACTAGTGGAGGAACCTGTCGAATAGGGGGATTTCCAGTTGAACTGTTGAATAGCTTACACTAGCTTTTTTTTTCAAAAGTTTTATTAGAATGGGTAAAGAATAAGAGGTGGTATCATGGCTTCAATTGACGTCCGTATAGATAATTGGAAAAAACGTCTTCTTGATTTGGGTAAAAGGAACAGACTGATTAATTATAGAGAAACTAAACGATCTAGCATAAGGATAATTTTTCCTGATCTGGATGAATTGTTCGCGAATTTAGTTTTAAACGAGAATTCTTTGGAGTTTCCATTCCAATATGAAGATTTTAATGGTGATGATTTAGACGAAATGGAAGGTTCATTAATTTCTTTAGGTGACATCAAAACTGACCAATCACTTAAAGAGCAACAAAAAACATTAAGAAATCTAAGAAATAAAGCCAAGATAGCTTTGGAAGAACAAGGTATTAATATTCTTTATCTTTCTTTTGGATTTCTTAAATGGACAGAAAGTACAGGATCTGATCAAGTAATTACTTCCCCAATAGTGTTGGTTCCGGTCTCGATTACATTAGAGTCGATTAGCTCTCCATTTGTACTACTGCTTGCTGAAGATGAAATTGTTGTAAACCCGACATTAAAATATAAAATGGAACATGATTTTGGCGTTATATTACCTGATTTTGATGCTCATGAGGATAACATTAGGGAATATTTGAAAAATATCAATAAGTTTATTACTAAGAATAAATGGGAAGTTGTTAATGAAACGGGTTTAAGCCTCCTTTCTTTTCTGAAAATCAATATGTATGAAGATCTGGATAAAAATCAAGATAGAATGAAGGCACATCCTTTTTTAGTCGCATTATCCGGTGATAAAGGACAGATTAAAACATTACCGATGGAATTTAATGCATACGACCATGATAAAAAAACGAGAGCAATAGATACGTATCAAGTAGTAGATGCGGATTCTAGTCAACAGGATGCCATTTTATATGCTAAAAAAGGTATCAGTTTTGTGCTTCAAGGCCCCCCAGGTACGGGGAAAAGCCAGACGATTACCAATATTATCGCTGAAAGTCTTGCAGAGGGAAAAAGTGTTCTATTTGTTTCTGAAAAAATGGCCGCTCTTGAAGTAGTCTACAAACGGCTATCTCAAGTTGGATTAACTGAATTTTGTCTAAACCTACATAGTCATAAAGCTAGTAAGAAGGGAGTTTTGGATGATCTAGGAAAAACACTGGCTTTAAATAAATTCAGAATTCAGGATGATACATTCTCTCAACTTGACCTCCTTGAGAAACAGAGAGATAAACTAAACCGATATGTAGCAGAACTGCACACGCCTATTCAGCCACTTAACCAGACACTGTACTATATAACTGGAAAATTGGCTAAACTTTATGAATCTCCTGATATAATTTTTTCTATTGACGATTTGAGAGGAACTACGTCGGAAAAATTAAACGACTATACTTTTTTACTTGGGGAGTTTTCTAAAACTATTGGTAAAATGAGTGGAGATTACACTTTAAATCCGTGGCGAAACTGTATCATAGCAATGGTTTCTCATGAACTACGTCATGATATTGAAACTTATTTAAGAAAGCTGTCACCTAAATTTGATATGCTTACTGAACAGTTTAAATTGATTAATGATTATTATGAATTTAATAGGAAATCTTCACTAATTGCTGTTAATGAATTAATTGAGATACTGGAGGTGTCTGAGAAATCTCCAGGAATTCCAGTTCAATGGGTTACTGGACAAGATATCACTGCTCTAATAGAACAGGCGGAAAAGTATCTAAACTTAAAAATGGAGTATGAGAAACATCATAAAAAATTAACTGATTTTCACCATACCGGCTATTTTAATCTGAATGCTGAATTTCTTAAAACGCAGATTTTATCGACAATCAGTACATTAAAGTTATCACTAAATGAAACAAGTTTCCCTCATGAACAGGACATTGTTAAGTTAAGCAATTCTGTTATAAATGGGTTAACATCAATATCTGAGAAAATAACTTTGTCTTATGGTGCAGCAAAAAGTATTACTGAAATTTTTGATATTTCGAATAAATATACATTTTCTGGTCTTGAGTCTTTGTGTACATTGCTCGACCACGTAATTATGAATCCTAAACCAACGGAAGCATGGTTCGATCCAAGTAAATATAGTGCCGTAAAGAAAGTATACAATGAAGCAAGGAATAAATATTCGCAAATTAATGGTCTGATTCATTCTGTGACCGATCGGTTCGATTCGGAGATTTTTGAATTGGATTTTCACACAATGCTCAGGAAATTTAAGGTTGAATACTCATCATGGTTTAAAGTGTTTAATAAAAATTATAGAAAAGATAAAAAATTGATACGTAGTTTATATAAAGGAAATTCAAAGAAAATTGATGATCAAAACATTATTACAATCTTAAGTGAATTAAAAGAAATTCAGGATAGGAAGTCATGGTTACAAGAAAATGATAATTTACTGAGAGAGTTATTAGGGAGTCATTACTTAGGGGAACTGACTGATTGGGAGAGATTGAACGATTCGTTAGATCAATTTTCCATCATTATAGACTGGTTTTCAAAGGATTCTGTTCCTGAAAAGTTAAAGAACTTTCTGTGTAGTAGTGAGACGAATTCCCAAGGAAATAGAGAACTTTTTGAAAAGGTGGGACTTATAAAGGAAAGTGATATATTACTTACTCTTCAAAAAGTATTTTCCTTTACTACTGAATTCGAGAAAATGGGGATTTCTGATCTTCTGGAAATAATCACAAACGCAATTAAATTGTTTCAACAGCTAGAGAGATTATATACAGAAATCACTAAATATAGTAATCAGGAAATCTCATACGATGAAGCTATAGATCATTTGTCAAGATTAGAGATACTTCAACTCATAGATCATACTATTGAGGATGAAAATGAAAGCCTTAAAAAAAAATATGAAAATTTCTTTATTGGAGGTATTCAGACAGACTGGAATTCGATTCTAGATTCACTTTCTTGGACTGGAAAATTAAAAGAAATTAATGAAAAGTATACATTGCCTCAAAGCTTTATTATTGGCATTTGTTCTAACACGAATTTTGTTAAAAAAGTATCTGAATCTTTAGAAAGGTTAAAGTCTAGTTACAGTCAGATTGAAGTGGAATGGAAATGGTATGCCGATCTTTTTGTAAATAAAGAAGAATTACAACAGATAGCATTATCTGATATATCACTAAAAATAAATAATTGTTTAAATAATATCTCCTCTCTTGAAGAATGGATTGATTTTCGAAGTTGCAGAGACAAGTGTAACAAGGAGGGACTATCAGAATACGTTCAAAAGGTTGAGGAACTTAAAATTGACAAAGATTTAATTGTTGATGCATTTTTGAAACGGTTTTACAGATTATGGGTAGACTCTGTTATTCTTAAATTCCCAACGGTTAATACTTTTCGGAGTCGTAGCCATGCAGAGATTATCCAGGATTTTAGTAGACTTGATTTAAGTCAACTTTCTCTTGCTCGTACACGAGTAAAAGAACGGCTTGTTTCAAAGCTTCCAGACCCAAATTTGCCTACCACTTCAATAGATGAAGTGGGCATATTAAAACGAGAGCTCAGTAAACAACGCAAATTACTACCTTTGCGTAAGCTTTTTAAATCCATACCGAATCTGATGCTTACTTTAAAGCCTTGCGTGATGATGTCACCTCTTTCGGTGAGTTTATTCCTAGAAGCAGATAAGTATAAATTTGATTTAGTCATTTTTGATGAAGCTTCGCAGGTTTGTACGGAAGATGCAATTGGAGCTATTATGAGGGGAAAACAAGTGATTATTGCTGGCGATAACAAGCAGCTTCCGCCAACTAGTTTTTTCTCTGCCAATACATCTGAGGCAGATTATGATATAGACAGTGTGGATGAGAAGGGTGAATATGATGATAGTGATGCTTTTGAGTCTATCTTAGATGAATCAATTGTAGTATTGCCAGAGCGTACCTTACGATGGCATTACCGAAGTCGGCATGAGCATTTAATTGCTTTCTCGAATGCTAAAATTTACAATTATAATCTAATTACATTTCCTTCACATATTGATAAGGTTCCTGATCATGGTGTTGAGTATATTTATGTTGAAAATGGAGTTTACGATCGGGGAGGAAAGAAATGTAATGTGAATGAAGCCTTAGAAGTAGCTAAGTTGGTACTTAATCATTTTGATAAATTTCCCAATCGATCACTGGGTGTTGTCACTTTTAGTGAGTCTCAGCAACAGGCAGTTGAAACTGCCCTTAGACAGTTGCGTTTACAGAATCAAGATTATGAAAGATATTTCAACGAGGAAAAGGAAGAAGCATTTTTCATTAAAAATCTGGAGAATGTTCAGGGAGATGAGAGAGATACAATAATTTTTAGTATTGGTTACGCCAAAGACCCACATGGGGTTATGTATATGAATTTTGGACCACTAAGTAGAGACGGTGGTTACAGAAGATTAAATGTAGCTATAACAAGAGCAAAATATAACGTAAAATTAGTCGGATCAATTCGCCCTACGGATATTAAGTTGGAGAGTACGAAGGCAGAGGGCGTAAAAATGCTACGATCTTATATTGAATTTGCAATGAATGGACCTGAAGTGTTGCAACAGGAATTGAGTTATTCAGATACAGTTAATGTTGATTCGCCTTTTGAAGAGTCTGTTTATGATTTTTTGTTGAAGCAAGGATATAGGGTATCAACGCAAGTTGGTTGTTCCGGTTATCGGATTGATTTGGCTGTCAAACATCCCACGTTAAATGGGCGATTTGTTCTTGGAGTGGAATGTGATGGAGCCACATATCATTCTGCTAGAACTGCCAGAGAACGTGATAGGTTGCGTCAAACAGTTTTGGAAGACATAGGATGGAAAATTTATCGGATTTGGTCTACTGATTGGATTAAGGACCCGGTAACAGAGGGAAAAAAATTGCTTGAAGCTGTTGAAAAAGCGACTAAAGAATACGTTGAAACCGGCTTTAAACCAAAGGAATCTGAGGATAGGTTATCTTCTCCTAAAATAAATATTGAAGTTCTTGAAAAACCTATGTCCAACGATGATATCCAGTATGATAATCCGTATTCATTTGCTTACTATAAAGAAGCAAATATCCATGAAGTGAAAAGAAACTCAGATAATACAGATTACTTTACTAAAGTAATCCATCATGTTGTTCAAATAGAACATCCGATACATTTTGAACTATTATGTAAGAGAGTAGCTGGTTTATTTGGAAATCAAAAGGTGACCGTAAAAATCAGGAAATCTGTTAGCTTTTTAATTGATAATTATCTTGAACAAAAATTAATACGTAAAGGGGAATTCATTTGGATAAAGGACAAAGAGAACCTCTCTGTACGGATTCCTTTATCAAATGATATTGCTGTAAGAGCAATTCATCATATTTGCACAGAAGAGCTTTCTGCGGCTATGCATAAGATTGTTAGTAATAGTATTGGAATTACATCTAATGACCTTTATTTAGTTACAGCACGGGCATTTGGCTTTAGCAGAACTGGAGGGAATATACTTCAAGCAATGGAAAATGCTTGCCAGCATCTCATTCAGACTGGTGTAGTTCAAAATTTGGATGGAAAGATTGTTTTATTAGCAGATAAATATCTTTATAAATCTTAAAGTAGTTTTGTAAAGCAAAAGCGACTTCCTCTCCATAAATAGGATCTGGCAACAATTTTGTTCAATTTTATTTAGATCTATTCTCTGTGAGAGGAAGCACCTTTTCTATATAGTCGATTTCCTTAGTAACCGTCTCTTCAAGATATAAGTATTTTTAATAGAGTATTGGTATGACTTCTTTGATTAGTTATGCGCTTCTTGCGAGATTAATTGTTCTTTTTAATTAAATCATAGGTATACCTCTCTTTCACTCAAAGCCCTATGCAATCTTCTCTTTTATAATTGAGCTAACATACCCATGATAATTTTTTGTTTAGCTTGATCTCTCCAATAAATATCAAAGCGAATTAACTCGTCGATTTTACAAGTCCATAATTGCTGGCTTTCCTTATACAAGCGCTTCTTCAGTTTGGTTCTGCTTGATTTAGGCAAGACTTCGCAAATTTGTTTGAAAATTATTTTTTCTTTTTCGGTCCACTCGTAAATCCCAACGTTTTCTCCGATAAAATTAAGCATAACTTCTACTGTGGCATTATAGAGCATATCCTTTCGATATGGTTTGTGAGAAGTTTTTACCTTATTCTTTATAACTTCTAGGGAGCACAATACTTCCTCTAATGTGTTAATTTTTTTGCTATCCCTTATCTCTTTTGATAATATCAACCATACCTTTGGGTCTAGTAACCAGGTCGAAAAACGCCTTGGCCACTTTTTCTCGACTAAAATATAGTTAAATAATAGTGAGACTTGTGTTCGGTCATCAACTTGTGATAAAGCATACTCAATTTTCCTAAGTTCAGCTTCGATCCCAGTGTATAGTTCATTTCGAGCTGCTTTTTCTCCCTTAGTATCTTGATAACGATCACCATCTGACAATCGTTCTATGTACCTTCTAAGTTTTTTCGTCAATAAATAGAAAGTAATATTTTGGAGGAGTTGATCCTGTGTTTTCATTAAATCTATAATCCATTCTTCCGGAATTTCAATTTCAGGATTATATGAAGTTAGGTTCAAAAGTAAGAGTTGTGAATTGTCTTCTTTTATTAACCATCTAAATTTTTCTTTGTCCTCTTCATAAATTACTTTTGCAGCCATAAAAAATTCTATGTAGTCCCAAAAACCAAACTCCCCTTCAAATCTTCTTAAAAACTGGTATTTATTTCGGAAAGGGCCGTCTCCCGTTGAGATGTGTATTACAAAATCTGGTTTGGTTCCTTTAATTAGCACCGCTAAGCCCCCGTAGAGTAGGGAGATAAGTTCATATCTCTTTAAGTACTTTCGTATTTGTTCACTTTCGTCCAAGTTTTGTCCAAAAAGTGCTAGAACAAAGATAGCAGTATAGATAGGCTTTTTCTTTAAATGTTCATTTGGTAAGGAATTCATAAATATTTTGAATTCTTCGAACAAATTCGAGATTGATTTTTTTCCTAAAAGCCTTTTCAGATGCATTTTAACTTCTCTATATTCTTGAATCCCATTCCAGTGACCAAAGATAGTATCAGAAAGTTCAGCAAGTATTTTTATATCCATCATGTTGGATTCTCCTAATTTAAATAGTTGATTTTTCCACAATGTGAGGTAAAATAGTGAATTTTTTTAGTTCCTCAAAAACATGGCGAGCAGTTCCTTTGTACAACTTGTACATGCAAAAATAGTTGCTATCCAAAGAGTTTAACGATGTTCCTATAGTTATTCCTGTTATAAATCCTTCTTTATCTATGATGAATAAAAAACGATCATGAATACGTTGTTTAGTTTGGTAAAACTGAATCTTTAGTGGCTCCGTTCCTTTTAGTGACTGTATAACAGAATCTTGCTTAGCGATAGTAGCAAATTCTGCTGCACTTATAGGGTTGTGCTCAGTTTTTTTAGGGTTATTATGAAAAATTATATGTTTCTCTTCTGCATGGCAAAAAGCAAAAATTCTAATTAAATCTATTGAATAATTAACTCCGTTACGATCAGAAAAATAAGAATCGAAAAACCAGATTTCTTTGCATGGTTTTTCTAGTTCTTTTTTTATAAAATCCATTGCTTTTTGGACTTCATTTGGTTTAATGAACAGAAAGGAATCATCGACTTCTTCTTCATTCAGCCTTCGACGAATGTTTGATTCAGAATGTTTAATTTTCAATTCTTCAAACGTTTTATTTTCTGAAGTAATGTTAGTTATTATCTGCTCTTTCCCTGAATTCATTGTTTTAAATTCTTTGCCTAGGTTCTTTAAGGGAATAGTATGGCCCTGACGACCTATTGTCGCATTTATTTTTAAACTTCTCATAAAATATGTATCCTTATCAAAGTAGATCAATTTGCCGTCAGCGTACAATTCGATATCGTAATTATTCCAAGAACTTGTAGATAAAATTATAATATCTTCTTCTTGAGGAAAATTAGTAGTATGAATTATTTTTGTGCATACAACCAGATCATCTTTTTTGAAATTTACAATAATAGTATCACAATGTCTCTTATTGCTAACTACAATTCCATCTTCTTTATATGCATGAAAGTTTCTGGGCGAATACTCGTAAATGAAAGTATTACCAAAACATAGAGGGGCCTTTAAAAGGTCTATTCCTATGTATTTTTCAATAAAAGAGCATATTTGTTGAAAGGTTGGAACATCCACTTTTAACGAATATTCTTCAGTATTGGAAAAAAGACGGCGTGGTTTATCAAGAGATATAAATTGCTCTACAAAAGCGCAGGCTCCTTTGCGATAGGGATTCAAAACAGCCCCTTGGCTTAATAGTCCTTCCATTTTCCAACCGTTATATGAAATATTTTCGACTTCTTCGTCTGGAACAACCTTTTCTTCAAAAATCAGTTGAAAACGTCCCAGTTTTTCTTTGGTTTTTAAATGGCGATTTTTTACGTCTTCATCAAAACCTTTATGGTAAACAGTTAGAATATTTTCTCCAGCATAAGAGATTGTATTTTTAAGCATAAAATTCCTCCTGTGAAAACTTATTTAAATATTTTTAGAGTTTTAATAGATATTAGTCCCTTATAGATATTATATTCTATTTTCGCTTTCCTCCCCCAAAAACTCTTTTCCACTTCAAAAATTATATTACACTAACTATTCAAATGAGAACGTATATTCGGTATAATAAAATAGGAACATTAGTTCTGTGTTTAAACTAATAATATCGGAGGATTCGCATGATCAAAAAAAGACAGTACCACTTATGGCAATATCAACTTGGCGATGTAACAGAACGAAACGGAGAATTTTCACTGGCCTACACTTTAGCAGATGCCAAGCAAACAAGTGAAACTTTCATGTATTACATTCTACACGAGAAAATAATGAATAAGAAATTTGATGCTACGCCAGAGTACATAACCAATCAAGATACTTCCAACCTAAAATCCAATAATAGCAAGCCGATCAGAAAAAAGAAGAATCTCCTCCCAATCATGACCATCGAGACTGGACGTGGACGTAGTGAAGAGGACAATGACAAACTCAAACGTTTACTGGAAAAGGGCTTTACCGCCATTTATACAAAGTCAAACGGTCAAGAGATTGCTCGGCATACTTATGTATTTTTGGATAATGTCCTTTCCGGTGTTCAAAACAAAGAATGTCGTCAGCTATTTGTACTGGAGAAATACGTTGAAGCATTGAAAGCGCATGTTTCCCTTGGAACCGAACCAACTAAGTGCACCGTATCTAAAAACTTGACGCGCAATGCCTTAACGACAACAGACGTATATCTATTTCCTGTAGATATGAAGCAATTGGCCATCTGTATTCTCCCCGATAAAGAAATACCAGTAACGGAAGATGTAGAGATGATCCTTCCATATGATCGCACACCCGAAGAAGAGGGCAGATATGTTAAGCTTCAAGCCTATATGGAAGAAGAACAACACTATGAAAAGGAGCGCCAAAAAATCAGCCAAAAGGTCAAAGAGCATAAAATCGAACTTCCTATCGCACCTAACGATAGAGACAAATACAAAACGACTGGTCGTTGGGAAAAAGAGAATAGCAGACGAGTGTGCTTAGAGCACCTTAGCAAGCCTGTATGGAAAGTCCAAAAGAAAGATGGCGTTTCGGTTCCTGTATGGACAATCGACCAGACTGAGCCGTATGAGAAAAAAGAACTCCCCATCACTCCATGGTCAACAGGGTTGCAATTAGCTGAAGTAAAAAATCATACGGTCATGGAAAATGTATTTGACGGTATGGGTTTGGTCTCAAAAGAGTTAGGACGGAAAATGGAGCGTTTCCTAGAGGTAGACTATAGGATTACAGGTTATCAATTACGCTTGCCAGCAATCAAAGGCTTCTTTCCTTGTGTAGATTTTCATGGATATTTCCGTAAGCATAATGTGAAACGGATTCAGGATATATTTGGAACATGGCATGATGCAGACAAAATTGATATTTTGACCACCGAGTCTACCTTTAAAGCGAAGCTACAAGTGATCGGAGAAAAGCCAGACGGTTTAGAGGAGAAAGCCTGGTTATTTCCCTCGATAGCAGTGTACCAGTCTAAATTGATAGAGTATGGCTATGATGCGATAGGGATCTCCAATGTTGCCAAGCCAGTACATGAACAATACCGGAAATCATCGTATCAGCTGTTATTGGCTCTTGATCTGCAAGCCAGAGATGTCGTTTGCTTATCCCATGTCCAGGGTGACCTTATATATCGGGCATTAAGTATCTATCGCAAAGAGGAGTTGGACTGGGAAGGTCTCCGCTATTTGCAAGCCTTCCTGCACTTGGTGTATCGGGAAAATTCAGATAATGGAATTGGTAAACAGTGTAGCGATGCCATTCATGCTCTGCAACTTAATAAAAAATTGGCATTCGATCATAAAGTAAGGCAAACGATCAAGGAAGTAATTGATCATAAAATAGATGAAATGGGCTTGGGTAAATTTTATATTGAAGCTAAGTATCTGTATGTGACACAAGATATTTTAGCGTTTTTGTCTTACGCTGCGGCAGCGGATCATCACACTTGGGAATATACAGGGTTTTTGTCTGCCAAGCAGAGTTACTGTGGCGGCGCAATATTAGGTCAGAATCTATTTGCGAGAAATCCGATCATGTCTTTCAGTGAAATTACCCGAACCACATTTGTGGATTATGAAGGTGAGGATGCTGAGTTTATTCGTCATATCGACAATATTGTGCAGCTTCCTTTGGGGACAGAGCCAGATCGTCTTGGCGGCGCAGACAGGGACGGCGATGAACTACTGGTTTTGTCTACAGAATTAAATTTGGTCGAAACTCAGATTGAATACCTTCAGCAGTACAATTTTAAGGTTAATAACGAAAAAAGTGAACACCACGGTAAAAATCGGCTTGACCTGTTGAATGAGAATATTCAGCAGCATTTTGCGGAACGTTTTCCCGCTCAGGCTAAAGTATCAGTGGCAGACTATGTGATCGATTCACTGGTACAAGTCAACGATGCAGATAAATCCACCGCTCCTTCACAGGATTGGAACAAGGCAAATGTTATTGATTTTATTATTCGCTCTGAAGATAAAACGGGAGAAATCACCGATATTAATACGACGATTGAAAATATCGCTAACGCGAAGGGTAGGCTATTGCAATACAAGTTTCCGATTGCGATCATGAAGCATTTGCAGGCCCTATGTATAGATGCTTCCAAATCGGGTCTGTTCGACCAAGTTGTCATTCCAGATGTAATTCAATATCGGTTTGGAACGTTGAAGCCACAATTTACATTTTTCAAAGACGGAAAAACCTACAACAAGTATCGTCAGTACATCTCGGCTTTAGATCTGCTTGCCGAGTCCATGTTTTCATTTAAGAAATATATAAATCGAATCATGATAGACGATACGGATCGGAAAATTCGGAAACATCAGTTTGAGAATATCTATCAGTATTTTCAAAATCCTAACTTGGATACAGTGTATGTGGATCAAACCATCAATGCGTTAAAGACAACTTATGATACGTTCCTGCAAATAAATAGAGAGCTAACGCAAGAGAAGCAAAGCCTGAATCCATTCGCATCAGACGAGAAGCAGAAGCGATTGCGAAAAGAAGTGGATGCCAAATTTGCGGAGCTATATCGGGAAACGAAGGCAGCAGCAGAAAGCATATGCGATTGTCCTTCTCTACTTGCTACGGCTGCTGTGCGGAAGACTTACGTGGACTCCAAAGCGAAAAAATCGAATAAAAATTATTCCTTTTGTTGGGTGGTCGCCAGTGAAGGAATGCTGCAAAATGTACAGCTTCATTATGAGGACAAAGATAAAGTATATATCCAGCAGGCAAAAGAAAGTGATGAACATACCTTTGAATGGTTAGGCCATAACTATGCCACGGTGATGAAACGAGAAGCTTACACGTTACAATGGCCTGAAGGCAAGGATATGAGCATCCCTGACAAGTACCTCAAACGACAGGATGCGAAGCTCGGTGATCTCATCGACTATAAAATTTCCTTGGTAAGCAGCGAAAAGAGGACATGGAATCCCAAAGAAGTAGCTGAGAAAATGGTGGGTCAGACATACACCCTGTTCGATGACCGTGGCTGGCTTGGCGTAGCTGAAGGATTGAGTATTGCTCGCAAAGCAGGAGATTCCATCCTCAATTGCTATATGTACAAGTCGATAACCATTAAACAGATTATAAAGACAACGAACGCTTCTATCATTTTCCAGGCAGACTTCCGAGCTTAACGATGCGGCTTGCCAGCCGGTAGAGAGGGATGTGGGGGGATTAACCTTTCACATTCCAATCATTAATATATGTGGAGGTCAAATATGGATAGCTATACCATTGTCATTACCCAGTCTCGAATGGCAGGGTGGTTGATGTTTAATCGGTTTCATAAAATGGATGAAAAAGTAGATTTAAAGGATTCCAATCGGAAAGTATTTATATTCAAGGATTCACTTCCATTAAGGAAGGCCATGGAACAATATAACGAATTTAAACAGGTAGTCGATAACATCTATTAATAAGGGGGATCATAACAATATGACAATAGCTTTACAAAAACACGATGATAAACACAAATATTATACCGACCAATTCACCATTAATGGAAAACGGGTGGCTGTACGAAAAAATAGCAATAGCAAACAAGTAGAGGCTTGGATAGATGGTATGTGGAAGCCGATTACCAAGGAAGATATCGATAAACAGTATCGGATACAGTTTGATTATTCTCCATATGAGTTGGAGTTTTCGTATAATGGTGGCAAAACGTGGTGGACATACACGGACGAAAAATATATGACCGATTCGGAACGAGCGTATTTCAAGAAGGAGATCGCGTTTTTTGAGAATTGGGAACTTGAACAACGGATTGCAGAGGAAGAACGGAAAGCGAATGATCCTGAATATCAAGAGTGGCTTGCCGAACAATATGAAGAATGGTTAGCTCATGAGGAAGAGTATTACCAGAGTCAAAGCAATTCTAAGCTTACATCTTATGTGGATTTTCCAGATGTGTTCAAACGCGATGATGAGTCAGCAGGAGAGAATTCTCCCAAATCAATTGAGCATAATTATATGGAATACTTCGAGATTCACGGAACGCATAAGAAATTTCAACCTGTTTGGTATGCCAAAGATATTTTAGATCAGCATATGAAATGTTTTTCTGATGGTACGTTTTTGTATCGATATGATCAGGGCGTATATGTCAATGATGGTGAGCGTCACCTGGAGCAATTATCCGTTACCCTGCTGGATAATGAATTTCGCCATAGTCGGATTAAGGAAGCACGTTATTACATAGAGGCCCAAAGTTATATTGCAGGAACCCAAATGAATCTGTTGGACGACTATATTAATGTGAAAAACGGTTTGTTGAATTGGAAAACGGGAGAGTTAAGGGAGCATACGCCTGATAGACGGAGCACTATTCAATTTCCTGTCCTATATGATCCTACGGCCAATGACCCTGTCATGCTTCAGTTTATCGAATCTGTACTGGAAAAGGATACGCATGCAACTTTATTTGAAATGATTGGCTATTTCCTGATTCCCACCTTGGAATATGAAAAAATATTTTTATTCACAGGTACGGGAAGCAACGGGAAATCGGTATTGATTAAAACGATTGAAGCAATGATAGGCAAGGCGAATATATCCAAAGTTAAAATTCAGGATTTAGAAGGAGACAGATCACGGTTTAAGATTGCCGAGTTGTATGGAAAAGTGCTGAATTGCTTTACAGGTATCCCTGCGGATGCATTGAACTCAACAGGGAACCTCAAGGTGCTTGCCAGTGGTGAAGGATTAAACGCAGAAAAAAAGGGGAAAGATCCCTTTAACTTTGAGCCGTTTTGTAAATTGTTGTTCAGCGCCAATGAGTTGCCGAAAAGTAGTGATAACAGTGACGGATTTTTTAGAAGGCTGACGGTGTTTCCTTTTACTCGTAAATTTACAGATCAACAAAAGGATACGAAACTAATTCATAAACTGACGACTCCATCCGCTTTATCGACACTATTAAATTATGCACTTGAGGGCTTAAGACGACTCGAACAACAAGGTGGATTTTCGTATTCACAAACGATTAAGGATCAAGTTAAAACGTATCAAATGGAGTCGGATACCATTATGCTGTTCATAGATGAAGAATGTGAAATTGAAAGTGAAGCTTCAAAACAGGATGAAAGCCGAATTGAATGCAAAAGGTTGTATGCCAAGTATGCTGCATGGTGTAAACAAGGTGGATTTAAACTTGAAACGACGACTAAATTTAATAAGCATCTCGATGCAAAACTTAAGGATAAGATTTACCGGAAGAAGGCCAAAACAATAAGTGGCAGCTCAGTTCCCTTTTGGTTTGGTATCAAAATATAATGTTTCCTGTTTGCAGCATCTGTTTCCTGTTCGTTTTCTGTTTTGCATACAATTGGAAACGGAAAAATAGTTTGTTTACATAGAGAATCATGAGTTTGTTTCCATGTTTCCTGTTTTTTTAACTCTTGAGAGAATACATATAATAATATTTGATCGAATATTATGTGCTGGTGAGGAGTGTATATATGATAAGGAGTGCTCAAAACTGGAAACATGGAAACAGCTTTTAAAAATCCGCTATTATATTGGAGAAATTGAATCGAAGATAGGAATTCGGCATTATAAAATTGGAAACAAACGGACGGAGAATAAGAAACATGTTTGTATATCGAGTTTATATGGTGGGCTTGTCAGCTCGTAGAGAGGAAGTGGAATTGAATATATTTGTTCAGCCATGAATTTTAGAGTAAAGGGATGATTGGAGTTGCGAAAGTGAACTTAATAAGCCGCAATGGGGTTGGGTGTGGGAGGGGAAACGGCGGCAGCAAATATTTGTCCGAAGTACAGCTCAAGCGAAACGAAGGAAAATCTTTGGAGAGTTTCCCCTATCCCACAAATAGATTATTTATAGATTCAGCAAATATTATATACATAATCAGAATCATGTTATTGACTAGGATTACCACTTGAAAATTTTCAATTTACATATTCAAATTAATCTTGCTGAATTGGACTATTATTTGCAAAATTTTAAACTACACGAATTGAGGACTTGAACCTTCAAAGTTGAAATGTGTCACGTGACACAATGAGCAGTTTTACAATTACAAATTAGACTACACGGGAATTCTGGCTGCTGGCTAGGGTTCCTTTTTCATTTAGAGAGGAGAAATATGAATGCTATTAATGTTACAAGCAATAAGTGTAGAAATATCACGAGTTGTCACAGCAGTTGTTGTGTTTTGCATCTGGATTTGGATTGCAGCCTTTTTAAAAATGAAGGTAGAAAGGGGGATGAAGTGGATTGGAAATCAAATTCGTAAACGTAGAAATTTTAATACCGTACATAAAAAACGCCAGAAATAATGAGAAAGCTGTAGAATATGTAGCAACGAGTATTGAGAGTTATGGTTTTAAAAATCCAATTCTGATTGACAGTAACAATGAAATCATAGCAGGTCATACTCGTCTGTTAGCAGCTAAGAAGCTTGGACTAAAGGAAGTACCAACTATATTAGTGGATGATTTAACACCAGAACAGGTCAAAGCTTTCAGAATAGCCGATAACAAAACGGCTGAGTATGCAGATTGGAATTTTGAATTGTTGGCGCAGGAAATGGAAGAATTAAAACTAGCTGATTATGATCTTTCTTTAACTGGATATGATATGAGTGAGTGTGAGAAGTTGTTAGATATATTGCATGAAGATACAGCCGATGATGAGGATGATTTTAATGTAGAAGAAGCATTACCTGAACATCCGGTCACTCATAAAGGTGATATTTGGCTACTTGGTAAGCATAGACTCATCTGCGGTGACTCGACTAATCCACAGGATATCGCGACATTGATGAATGGTAAGAAGGCTCAGCTTATTGTAACTGATCCACCTTATAATGTAGATTATACAGGTAAAACCAAGGATGCATTGAAAATAGAGAACGATAAAATGGACAATCACGAGTTTTATAATTTCCTATTGGCTGCTTATACTCAAATGTTTGAAGTTGCTGATGATGGAGCGAGTATTTATGTATTCCATGCGGATAGCGAAGGATTAAATTTTCGGAAGGCATTTATTGAAGCCGGATTCAAACTGTCTCAATGTTGTATATGGGCAAAGCAAGCAATGGTAATGGGCAGAAGTGATTATCACTGGATGCACGAACCCGTATTATATGGTTGGAAGCCGACAGGTGGACACTACTGGAACAGTGATCGGAAGCAGACGACATTATGGCAATTTGATCGCCCCTTCCGCAATGAATATCATCCCACCATGAAGCCGATTCCCTTGATTAGCTACCCGATTAAAAATTCGAGCAAGCTTGGTGATATTGTGTTTGATCCATTTGGTGGTTCTGGTTCAACGTTGATTGCTTGCGAGGAAACAAATCGGCTTTGTTATACGAGTGAGCTTGATCCCAAATATGTAGATGTGATTGTGAAGCGGTATATTGCCCATGCTGGCGACAATAGCGGCGTATATCTGATTCGGGAAGATAAGCAACATAGCTATCAAGAAGTAGTGGCTAAATCCAAAATTAGTGAGCATATAATGAGTTTATAAGGTGTATAGCATCACAAAAATTATAAACAAGGAAATACCGAAATTACTAAGTGTAGATTTTATAGTTTGAAAGAACATGGAAGTTTTAATTGATATAAGCCGACTTTATTAGGTCAAGCCATATGTTTTATATCAATTTGCTACGATAAGTTAAAATTAAGCTTATTTCAATGAGAACAAAAAAGCCCCTAACCCTCAAGAAAGCGAGAATTAAGGACCATCCTACTTTAATTTTAAAGGTGAGGAGGAGTTAGACCTCCATCTCCTTCTTGACGGGAAGGTGTTTTCATTTAAACTATCACCATACACAGAAAGGATTGAGACCTTCATTCTCCCGCGTGAAAGGCGGGCACTTTAATTAAGCTACTGTGTAAGAAAATTGTACCATATGTTATTATATGTGTAAATAATATTTAAGGTGATAAAATGAGAAAATATGAAAAAATAAACGATAAAGGCAGACAGTATAGATGCTATGTTTGTAAAGAATCAAATATTGTAGCTCATGAACATTATGTAAAGCTGTGCCAATCATGTGGTGAATACAATGAAAAAAAACGTCTAGCCAAGCATCATTTAGAATCTTACATCGCATTGATTACAGGTGGACGAACAAAAATAGGATATCATACAGCATTACGCCTATTACGAGACGGTTCACGAGTCATTCTGACAACCCGTTTTCCGTATGATGCACTACAGCGTTATATTCAAGAGCCTGATTTTGAAAATTGGAAAGATCGCATCCATATCTACGAATTAGATTTTCGCCAAATTGAAAGGGTAGAAATGTTTGCCCACTTCATAGATAAAGAGTTTCCCTACATCGACATCATTATAAATAATGCTGCTCAGACGGTAAGAATGTCACAAGAGGATTATAAAGAATTAAAATTAAATGAAGTGGAACTCCAAAAACAAATAATGGACAACCAACATTTACTCGCTAACAGCACGACTATCTCTTACTTTGATAAATCTGCGAATGAAACAAAAGATATTCAAAATTTACAGCTTTTTAATCAAGAAATGGGAGTAATAAGTCCCAATCATTCGCTTCAAAATTCATGGACAGCTCAATCCCATCAAATTTCCATGGTTGAAATGCTCGAAGTTCAGCTAATCAACGTGACCGCTCCATTTTTGCTCAATACAAAGTTGAAGGATACTATGATGAGGAGTCCTAATCAAAATCGATTTATTGTTAACGTATCTGCGGCAGAAGGCCGCTTTCAGATGAAGAGAAAAGGTGGATATCATGTCCACACCAACATGGCAAAAGCGTCGCTTAATATGATGACCCTAACCTTGTCTAAAGAGTATAAAAAGCATCGAATATTTGTAACTAGCGTAGATCCTGGCTGGGTATCGAATCAGTTTCCAGAACAGGTAAAGGCTAGTCGGGAGATTAATCTACCATTGGATTTTAATGATGCTGCTGCTAGAATTTGCGATCCAATCTATGAAGGAAAAGATGCAGAGAGACCACTCACGGGTGTATTTTTAAAGGATTATAAACAAGTGGATTGGTAAAAGATATTCATATTATTATAACGAGGGTAGCCAGAGACTATCCTTGTACACCTCTATATTAAAGCTCGTATAGAGGAGTGTGGATTGTTGTTAGGGTAAGCTAGAATACATATGGGGGATGGTCGATAGTTGGCTGTTCCCTTTTTTCGTGCTGGAGGTGAACAGAAGATGAGCAAAAATAATGAAAAACCAAAAAGGAACAAGCCAAAGATACTAACCAAGTATGATCAATTTGTTGTACCAAGGCTCAGGGATATTCCCGTTTGGGTACGTGAGGGGGCAACAGATGAGGAGATTGCTAAGCGATTAAATATTCATATCTGGACGTTAGGTGACTATCGCAGGAAGCATCCCAAATTTGCGGAAGCATTGGAACGTCCAACCAAGTGGGAAACTCATGTATATCCTCGGTTAGCGGAGATTCAACAATGGTTCGAAGAAGGCGTTAATGCAGAGGACATTATCAAGAAACTCGACATTGGTAAAACGACTTGGTACGAGTATATTGATAAGCATCCGATGCTGGCTGAACTAGTCAAATGGAGCAGATCTGTCCCTATCTCACACGTGGAGAACTCACTTTTGAAAGCTGCTACGGGCTATGAGTATGAAGAAATTAAAACGATCATTGAAGAGGACAAAAATGGAAAAAAGAAGACGCGTATCGAGAAGGTAAAACGATATCAGCCTCCCAATCCGACAGCGATGATCTTCTACTTAAAGAACCGCGCACCCAACGAGTGGAATGATCGCCGTGAGCTAGTGGTCAATACGAAGGCACTGGAACAGGAGCGAAAGCAGCTATTCCTGGATATGATCGAAGCCGATGTAGTGGATGCCGATTATGAAGCTATTGAGGAATCGGTCGAAATGGAGGAAGGATATATAGAGCCGGATGATTCGCAGTCGTAACGTTATGTCGTCAGTATTTGCATAGATAAACGCCAGTTTCAGCCCTGAATGAGCCTGTAAATTGCCCAAACTAAGTGCATAAGATAAGTTATGCAATCAGTGGACTTTCCCCCACATCAACGGTATGATGTGACACACAAGCGAAGGGTGGGGGCGAATATGGACTATATTCAAGGGTTTGAAGCACATTTACGGAGCAAGGATCGAAGCAAGAACACAGTTTCGTGCTACATCCGGGACGTGTTGCAGTTTATAACCTGGTATCAAAGGAAAACGGAATATGGACTGGACAAGTGGATTGAATTGGATGGCGTGGAGTACAAGAAATATCTGCAAAGCACCAACCAAGCGATACTCACCATCAACCGCAAGATTGCCAGTATCAACGTATTTGCTCAGTGGATGCACCAACAAGGATATATTAAGGAAGAAATACATATCGAAGCGGTTAGGAACAAGGTTGTTCGGCAATACAAAGGGTTAGCGGAAAAGGATTTGTGGAAGCTGCGGAATGAAATTCACCGTATGGGCAATCGGATGCATATCTGTGTGATTGAATTGTTGCTGGGAACAGGAATACGGGTTAGCGAATTGGTTGGTATCAAGCTGAAAGATATTGAAATCAGTGAACGCAAAGGATTATTGAAGGTATTCGGTAAAGGGAATTCCTTTCGTACTATTCCATTAAATAAGGAAGTGCGAAAAGCCATTACCCGATATCTTGAAGTCAGACCACAAGTGGAATCACAATATCTATGTATTGGGCAGCGAGGGTCATTGGAACGGAATGCAATCAACCTGATTCTGAATAAATATGGGGATCGAATCAACGTGAAGGTGACGCCACATATGCTTAGACATACACTTGGCTATAAGCTGGTGAAAACGACTCCCTTGACGACCATCCAGCAAATCCTTGGACATGACCACGTAGCGACCACCAATATCTATACACTAACAACACAGCAGGATATGGTTGAAGCTTTGGCCAATATCGAGTGGTGAGAAGCCACTCTTTTTGTCGTGGAGGGAGGGGTTCTTCTATGTAGATAAACGGAGCCGCCAGCAAAGGGCGCAGAAATTTTTGTGATGATTTTATAGTGAATATGAGAAAGGAGCCGCAACAATTGAAACGATAAACCAAGAACAACAACGCCAAGCTGAGCTACTTAAGCAGTATATGGAGAAGCATTTTAGACCACCGAAAATGAAACAATTGATCGAGACATTCAGCTTCTCCGAACTAAGAAAGCTTATCGGTGAGATGGACATCGAATTTTTCGCTTTAGCCTATTTTCCTAAATACTTTGATCGAGCGTTTGGACAGTTTCACAAAGAGTTATTTTCGGAATTAAGACATATGCTTGCGAATACAGGACTGATTACAGCTTTCGGACTCCCAAGGGAGCATGGAAAGTCAACGATCAGTTCTTTTTTATTTCCGCTGTATGCGACTTTATATGATAAATCTCAGTTTACATTGATTATATCTGCCACAGAGCAGATTGCATTGCCGTTCCTCGATATGATCAAAGATGAGCTAGAAACGAATACGATGTTGATTGAGGATTTTGGGATTCGTAAAGGGAGCCGTTGGAACAACAATGAAATATGGCTGAAGAGTAAAGGTGGACTAGATTCTTGCATTATGATTCGTGGCATCGACGGTAGCTTGAGAGGTATCCATTACAAGCATCATCGTTCTACGCTGGTATTGATGGATGATTTGCTCAAAGAGGATACGGCTCGATCTGAAGCAAAACGAGAACAGATTAAAAATACATTTACAGATGTCATTCTACCTATTGGCACAAGGGATACGAATATTCAAATCTGTGGAACCATTCTAAACGAAGAGGATATTATGGCCGATTTGCTCAAAGGTAAAATACCAGGTGTGCGAAGTGTCCGTAAAGCAGCCGTGCTTCAATTTTAAGAACGAGATGATCTATGGTCAGAGTGGGAACGAATGTATAATAACTTGCAAGACGGGGACAGGATCAATACTGCCTTGTCTTTTTTTATGGCGAATGAGGAGGAAATGCTGGAGGGTACGAAAATCCTATGGAACGAGTATTTGGACTATTATTATTTGATGTGCAAAAAGCAAGCGATGGGTGAAAAGAGTTTCTATAAAGAGCTACAAAATGATCCACGTTCAACAGACGAATACATATTTCAAAATCTCATGTATTGGGACAGGTTGCCTGAGTTTGAGGAAATAGAAATCGCCATGTATATTGATCCAGCCATTAAAGCTGGGAAGAAAAATGACTATTCTGCGATTTCAATTATTGGTCAGCATCGCAAAACAAAGCAAATGTATGTGGTGGATGGCAATATCTATAAACTGCTGCCGGATGGTTTGTTCCAAGTGGCTATTGAGAAGTTGAAGCTTTACCCTGTAGATAAGCTTGGTTTTGAAGTCAATCAAGCGCAGAGCTATATGAAGCAAAAATTTGAAGAAGAGTTATGGAAGGCGAAGATACATACACCCGTAGAAAGTGTGCATTCCAAGGGACAGAAACATGAACGTATTATTAGCTTGGAGCCGGAAGTGAAGAAAGGTCATATTCTGTTCAATGCAGATAATATTCGATATAATAACCAGATAAAGGATTATAACCGAAACTGCCAATATGATGATGCGCCGGATAGTTTGTATGGGGCTGTTCAATTGATTCAGTCGGTCAAGAGTTTAAAGTTTTATGATCGAGGCTTATTATTTTGAGACTTTCGCTAGATACTCATTCATTATTTTGATCCAATTTTGTTAAGCTAATGGGAAGGATAACTTAACCAGTTACCCAATTAGTTGTTTGTATTGTTGCAAGGAAAGGGGATACAAATGGCCATTTGTTTGGACTACGAGTTAGTTGAAATAAGAGGAACTGTTGCTTTGTATAAATTTGGAAACTGTTTGGAGGAATTAGATGGAATTTTTGAGATTGATCTACCCAAGTTGATAAATGGGGAAATATCGATGCAAGCACCAATTGGTGAAGTAGTGAAACTAAAGAATGACAACCAATCTCAAGCTAAGGCCATCAAAGTATTTGGAAAGATATATAAACATTATCTTGAACATCACGAATATCCTACAAAGGGTGGATATTATGCTTAGTTAATCGGAGTTTATTCTTTTAATCTTATAACCGATCAATGGAAGATATAAAAATTACTCAGTGGACTTGAAAAGGAGCGGGAATATGGGCCTGGATGCTTATGTAGTATGCAATTGTGTGAAGGAAGGAAATGTTAAGCCTCCCCCTTTTGATATAAGCTTGCTGGAAATTACGGACGAAGGGATCGACATACTGGAATCTGTAAATGACGAAATCTATGAGCTTTATCAGCAGTGGCGGGAGAACGCTTGCGAGCATGAAGGCTTTTACTATTATCAAGACCGGGTTTTTAATGTCGCAGGAGGAAATTTCTTTTATGGAATCATTGATCGGTTGGGGCAGGACAAATTCCCATTATTAATTTCAATTGGGGGGAAGTTACTCTCCGCTGATCAGGCCGAAAAAGCTTTAAAGGAACTGGATATTTTTGAATCAGGAGCAAGCAAGCTGCAAGGGACTTTCCTCGTAGATACTGTATCTTATGATGAATATGGGAGATCTCTTCCTGGAGAGGATAAGTGGTTCTTATCATCTGGAGGCGAGCACACTTATCAGTTAAATGACCGAGGATTCTGTATTCTAGACAGAGGTCATCGTGAGCTTTTTCATTCAGTAGCGTTCGCCCAGGAAGTACTGAGTGTTGAAAAAGAAGGACGGAAGCATAAGTATGCAAGATTTCATGATTTGGAGATGGGACGAATTTTTGAATCTTCATATCCGCTAAGCCGAAAGATATGGGGAATCGATGAGCTGTATTATCCAAAATCTTTTCAGGTCGTAAAGAGAAACCTAAAGGGATCTGATTCTCGACCCGCGCGAGTATTAAGAAGCCTGTTGAGGCTTCCTTACAGACAGGTAATCCGATCATTTGGGCATAAAGAGATCTGAGATGAAGCATTTGAATATTAACGGAATACGATCCTGTGCTGATTACAAATCCAGATTTTTTGAGATAGCTTAATATTATTCTAAAATTAGCATAATTGAGCTAACGGGGAACGTTAGTTCAACAAGGAACTATCTTATTAAAGGTGGTTCTTTATTTATTTAAGCAAAAATTACACAGCCCATTTTGAGAGGAAGAATCTATTTGCAAATAACCGAACAAATCGTATTGGAGTGTCTAAATGAACTCCACTCGATTGCATTAGCTAAACAGAAATATTCAGATTACTACAATGGTCAGCATGCTATTCTTAAGAACTATGCGATGCAAGAAAGTCGCAGCAACCAAAAGCTCATTTTCAATTTCCCTCGTAAGTTCGTGGATAATGAAGTTGGTTATCTGCTCGGTAAGCCAGTAAACTATGTGTCCAAGTCGGATCAGGATGAAGCCATACATAATATCGATGTACATATGAGTCATTGGGATAAGGAGCATAATCTACAGCTTCGAAAACAATCCGAAATCTTTGGAGAGAGCTTTGAGTTGAATTATATCGACTCGGATGGCCAGTTTTCAGCCACGGTGCTATCTCCTTTGAATGCGTATATGTTGGAGGATGGAACAGCAGAACGAAATGTATTACTTGGCTTACATAAATTTACCCGTCGATTCGATAAGCAAGTGTATTTGGACGTGTATACCGACCATGAGATTCTACACTATACAATCGGCAGCGATAGTAAACCTAATCAGAGTAAGCAAAACCAAGCACCTGAATTAAAATATATCGGCAAACATAATCACATCTTTGGAAGAGTCCCACTTATCTCCTGTCCAGCCAATACGGAGAGGAAAAGCGGCTTCCATGATGTGATTTCTTTATTTGATGCCTATAATGCGCTGAATTCCGATTTGGTCAATGAAATTGCAGATCATCGCAACGCCTATCTTGTGATCGAGAATGCCAAGCTGGAAGCAGAAGACTTATTGAATATGAAGAAGATGGGGATTATTCAGGTTCCCGCTGGAGGAAAGGTAAGCTGGCTTACGAAGGAGATTAACGATTCTTTTGTGAAGAATGAATTGGACAATATTGAACGAAAAATCTTTGACATGATGGATCAGGTTAATTTTAATGAGAATTGGGCCAGCAATACATCTTCCTTAGCTCTGAGAAACAAGCTGCTGAATTTGGAGAATCGAGTAGCAATGCGTGAAGCCTTAATGGAAAAGGCAATCAAGCAGCGTTTACGGAATTTCTTTACCTTTCTGCACATTAAAGAAGGTGTGCAATATGATTACCGTGATATCGCGGTGAAGTTTACTCGTAACTTGCCGACAGATTTGGTTGGGATGGCTGATGTGATTGTGAAACTGAAAGAAGTGGTCTCTCAGGAAACGTTGCTTACATTGCTTCCATTTGTGGAGAATCCGAAGCTGGAATTCAATAAATTTCATACGGAGCAGCAACGATTAGTAGATACGGCTGAGGAGAAATCGGATGCAGAATAAAAATAGGATCAAGCGGCTGGTGAAGAATAATTGTGCTTGTTATTTCGGAGCGAAGTATGGTATCCCAAGCTATTGCTGTTTACAGGATGGCCCATGTGTATTTTTCGCTCAAGATGATTCTCTTCCCTGTTGTACCTATTTTGAAAATGGAGTTTTGCCAATGGATGAGAAGCTGGATCAAGAGTATAAGTCTGATCGGAATGTAGAATCTGAATTTAAGACAGCGAAATCGAGGGTGAACTGTACACGTTGCGGAGGAACATTTTCGGCAAATTCGAATCGGCAGAAATATTGTGAGAAGTGTAGAGGTAAGGCGAGAAAAGAAAATATTAGGATACGTGTTCGGAAGTTCAGACAAAAAGACGACTCGATGTAACGCTTTAGAGGTGGAAAAATCCCTATAAACAAAGGGTTGAAAATAGGCAAAAATGAGGAGTTGGTATGTTCGTACCTTTTCGTCACTTTTGCGTTTTCTAATGCGTTACATGATTATCTTGAGCATGATATTCAATATGATACGGTTCCAGCATACATATACGTTTCAGAAGTTTAGGCAAACAATAGGGTGGATGTAACGCTTTAGGCTATCCAAAAGCCGTATAAACAAAGGTTTAAAAATATGCAAAAGTGGGGAGTTGGTATGTTTGTACCTTTTCCTCGTTTTTGTGATTTCTAAAGCGTTACATTGCTGTCCTGAGCATGACATTAAACGGCTCCATACATACATAAGCGTGTTCGGTTCTGAGGAGTCGGATGGGCAATAAAGGAGATTAACGAAAGTGAAATTGGAACAAGTGAAGCAGTTGATTGAAGAAAACCAAACAAACGAGGAATGGCAAACGTATCTTCAGGGTTTGAATCCGTATAGCGTAGAAGGGATAGAGCAATTCATTCAATCTAATCATGAAGCAAGAAGTTGGTTCGATAGCACGGTAGATAAACGATCCACTAAATCGCTGGAAACATGGAAGGCCAATCAGCTGGAAAGTGTGGTGGATGCTGAGATCAAGAAGCGATTCCCGGCTAAGGATGAGAAAGAAATTGAAGTAGAGAAGCTACGTGCCGAAGTCGAAAATATGAAGCTGGAGAAGCAGCGTGAACGATTAACCAGCCAAGCGATCAAAATTGCATCCGAAAAGAAACTTCCACTCCCGTTAGTGGATTTTTTTATTGGTGCAGATGAAGAAGCGACGACAGCGAATTTGGCTATGTTGGAACAATCACTCCAACTGGCTATACAACAGCAAGTAGAGCAACGACTCAAGGGGAAAAAAGGATATACCCCTCCGGCTAGTCCAACGATTAGCACATTTACATTGGATTCGATTAAAGGAATGTCTCCTAACGAGATTAATCAGCATTGGGATCAAGTCAAACAAGCATTACAAAACAAACAATAATAAACGAAAAGGATAAGGTGATTAGATATGTCAGTACAAAATTTTATTCCTACCATTTGGAGCGCACGTTTAAATGAAAGTCTGAAAAAGAATTTGGTATACGGAAATGTGGTCAACACCGATTATGAAGGTGAAATTAAAGGCCAAGGCTCCACCGTAAAAATCAATTCGATTGGGGCAGTAACGATTGGTAACTATGATAAGGTGGCAGGAATCGGGAATCCACAGGAACTGGATGCTACACAAAAAACGTTGGTGATCGATCAGGCTAAATATTTCAATTTTCAGGTGGATGATGTCGATGCTGCTCAAGCGAATGTAAATTTACTTGATGGTGGAATCGTAGAAGCCTCTTATGGACTTGCCAATGTAGTGGATCAGTATCTTGCTGGATTCTACACAGAGGTTAAAGCTGAGAATACGATGGGTAACGATGCAACGCCGATAACCCCTACAAAAGATACAGCCTATGATTTGCTGATTGATCTTGGCGTGATGATGGATGAGAACAATGTACCTGAAACGGAACGTTTTGTGGTAGTTCCTGCATGGTACTATGGCTTGCTTTTGAAGGATGCTCGTTTCACGAAAGACCCGAACATTATCCGCACAGGCTATGTCGGAGATATCGATGGCATGACGGTTTACAAATCCAACAATGTGCCGAATACCGGAGGAGCCAAGTATAAAATTATTGCGGGTCATAAGAGCGCCATATCGTTTGCGGGTCAAGTGGATTCAGTGGAAGCCTTCAGACCAGAGAAGCAATTTTCGGATGCAATAAAAGGTTTACAGGTGTTTGGAGCTAAGTGTATCAAGCCAGAGGCTCTTACTGTACTCACAGCCAATAAGTCTTAATTGAAAATAGGATGATATGAAAACACATTATAATAGAAGAAACACGTTCGGGGTATCCGTTTTGGATGCCCTATTTTTCATTTTTGGAGGGTGATAAGATATGGTTTTTGAATCAAGAAACAGGCTGCACATGGAAAGTCACAGATCAGGAGTTAATGCTGCGGTTACAGGCTAGTGGGCATTATGAGCAAGTAGAGGAACCGCAACCAGATGAGACTGAAGAAGCAGCCCAAACGAAAGCTCAAACTGTCAAGAATATGAAACGTACCGACAAGGCACAAGTAAAGGAGAAAAAGGAGTCGGCACATGAGTGAGCTAATGGATTTGATGAAACGATTATTGAGTATGGAGCCAATAGATATCTCTAAAGACGAGATCTTGATTCACTACTTAAACAAAGCGAGGAGTAATATTTATGGCTATTGTAATGTGGTAACACTGCCAGTGGAATATGATGATGTTATGGTCGATTATGCGGCGTATCTCTATAAAAATAGGGATTCGGTTGGCCTTATGAATAAGCAGGAAGGTGAACGTTCAGCCACATACGAAACAGGGATTCCGGCAAGTATCCTGCTTGCTCTTCCTCTACCTAAAATCAAGGTAGGGACAGATTAATGTTCTATGATACGAAGCTGGAAATTTTGAATAAAGCCGATTTCATTCCTGTCCAGTTGATTATGGCAGATGTACAACCTTATCGCAAAAGCTTTTCATTTGAAGATGGTTACATACTGGAGACGACATATCGAGCCTTCTGTCCACTGGAATCCATATTGCAATTAAACGGCTATGTTCGAATGGGCAAGGATATTTTTATTATTTTGGATAAGAAAGAATGGAGCGATTATATGGAGTTGTATCTGTATCGCTGTAAGCCAGATTTTGCATTGGAGGTAGAGGAGTGACAAGGAGCCTAGAACCGATGCTTGATTTCTTCCTACGAGAGAAGGGAAAGCTTGTGCATATAAACGGTGTAAGACAGCTTGGTCTGATCCAGGATGCGACAAATAATATTCAAATGACCGATGAAAAAATTATTCGAGCAGCAACACCCTTACATACAGGAGATAGCGTGGATTATCGTGATGAACGTTATCTGATCACCAGTCAGGTGGATCAAAATGAACAGTCGTGTCGAGGCAGAATGAGAAAGTGTAATCAACGACTAGCTCTAAACTGGAATGGAGAGGTGAAATGGTTTGATGTTGTGGTAGAAGCCAGAACGTTTTCAACGGAAACAGGTAAAGTTATCTCCATGCCAGAGGGAAATATTATAGTTAGACTACAAGACAATGCAGATACGAGGGGCATTACATTAAGCCAACGATTTTATATGACTCATCAGCCGTTTAAAATAGTTGGAATTGACCGCACAATGAATGGCATTATTCAGTTAAGCTGCACATTAGATAGCATAAATACAGCTAATGATGACGTGGAAAATAACATTGCAGACCGATGGAAATATGAGACTGCTCATACATACGCATTACATATACACCAGGGAACGATAGCTCATGTGCGACTAAACGAAACAATAACGTTGAATGTGACTGCTACAGATAATGGAAATGAGATAGCCAATCCGGCGATTACCTATATATCTAGTGATCCAAGTGTAATTAGCGTAGACCAGCAAGGTCAGGTTATGGGCATCGCTTTGGGACAAGCAAGTATCACTGCAAAATTAACCTATCACCCCACAGTGCGGAGTACCATTGAATTGAAAGTCGTTGAAACGGGAACGCATATCTATTCGATAGCCATTATTGGCAATTCAGTTCTAAAAACAGGTCAAAGCGTCTCATACGTCAGTCATATCTATGATCATGGAACGGAAGTGTTTGACCAGTCGGTAGAGTGGAGCCTACGGAATAAAGATGATTCAACTCCTATCATGGGAAGCATGACAGCGAGTACAGGAAATAGCGTGACTGTGAAAGCCGGAAGCAGTAGTGGAGCGAACAATAAAGCCCTTGTACTGACAGCCACCTTAGTAAGTGATCCTAGTATTACCATAGAAAAGACCATTAGCCTTAAGAATTTATTCTAAGCTTTATAGCTATACGGCTTGCCTGTGTGGTGAGCCATTTTTATTTGCAAAGGAGCACATACATATGCAACAAAAATCTATTGATTATCTACTGAGTCTAAGTCTATTAAAGCAATTAAGATCACAACATGTCATTACAGAAGAAGAGTTTATAGCGATTGATGAGCTTAATAAAAAGTCTTTCAAGTAGCTGTAACATGGACAGAAATGGACTTGATGATGTGCCGCACGCATTATACCATGTGACCGTATAAAGAAGATAATGAAGGGAGAAATACATATGGCACAAGCCGCAACCGCAAAAAAAGTCGTGATCGTTCCCATTAAAACGATGGACATCGTAGAGGGAATTCAATCGATTCAAAAGAAGAAAGTCGCTGCCTATTGCCGAGTCAGTACCGATTCCGAGGAGCAAAAGGAGAGCTATACCAATCAGGTAAACCACTATACACAATACATTCAAAACAACTTGGAATGGGAAATGGCTGATATTTACGCAGATGAAGGCATCACCGGAACCAGCACTAAAAATAGAACGCACTTTAATCGCATGATACAGGATGCCCGAAACGGTAAACTAGATCTCATTCTGGTCAAGTCGATTTCGAGGTTTGCTAGGAATACACTGGATTTATTGAAATATGTACGGGAACTTAAAAGTCTCGGAGTGGCTGTATTCTTTGAACGAGAGAACATTAATACACTGGATACAACAGGTGAAGTATTACTGACCATTCTGAGTTCTCTTGCCCAAGACGAGAGTCGAAACATTTCTGAAAATAGTCGATGGGGCATATTACGAGGCTTCCAAAACGGCAAAGTCTTCTGCAACACCACTCGCTTCCTCGGCTATGATAAGGATGAACATGGTGAATTGGTCATTAATGAGAAGGAAGCCGAGATTGTGCGGCGTATATATGAGGAGTATCTGGATGGCAAAAGCTATCAGGCGATTGCTAGAGGATTGATGCGAGATCACATCAAAACGGCTGCGGGAGGCAGTCGATGGTGGGACTCCTCGATTACATTAATCTTGACGAATGAGAAATATTACGGAGCCTTGCTTCAGCAAAAGACGGTAACGGTAGATTTTCTAACCCACAAACGAATAAGGAATAAAGGACAGGAGCAGCAGTATTTAATTGAGGATAACCACGAGCCGATTGTATCCAAGGAAATATTCGAAGCGGTGCAAAAAGAGAAGGAACGAAGAGCCAAGCTGAAAGGTAGTGTAATGGGGGAGAGTAAAAGATACTCCAGTAAATACGCACTGAGCAGTAAAGTATATTGTGGATGCTGTGGAGCTATTTTTAAACGCCGAACCTGGAATAGCAATAATCCATCCAAAAAAGTGGTATGGCAATGCAAAACGTATGTAAATGAAGGTAAAGTGGCATGTGATGCCAAATCGGTTGATGAGCAAGTTTTACATTCTGCGTTTGTACGATTGTTTAATCGGTTGTATAAGAACAAGGAAAGATTGATTAAAACGCTGAAAGGAAATATTGTATCGGTACTTTCCAGCAGAGTAGAGCAAGAAACACTATTGGACATTGAAGGAAAGATGCAAATATTGAAATCCGACTTGAAGGAATTAGTGAATCTCAAGCTACGGAATCAAATTGATGAGACTATATATGATGAAGAAACGAACAGACTTTCCAGTGAGCTAAACGAGCTACGGCAACAGATGCTGATATTAGAGGAGGAAGAGGATCGAAAGGAAAAAATTAAGGAACGAGTCGATGAAATCATTCAAGTACTAAGCTCACGGCAAGATATACTGGAACAATTTGATGATAACCTATTCAATGCGTTGGTGGAGAAGATAAACGTTCTCTCACCAGCGCATTTTGTTTTTACCTTGAAAAGTGGAATGAGCATAGAGGAAATATTGGACTAACGAAATTCATAGGCTAATGCGATAAATAGACTAACGAGTAACTGTGGGTTGTATGACGGGAAGGATCAATCGAATCCCGTCTTTCACTCCTTCCATATACATAGATTGTTTGTCCTGACTTAGCTGATAGCCTATTGCTTCTTCTCATTCAGATAACAGACGTTGGATATCCTTGTTTTGACTCATTTTGAATTGATCCATTTGAGTGAATAGATTATTGTCCTCTGATGAACATGAAGCTTGTTGTTCACTGGCTAGTTCTATCTGATAAAAACGTTGGCGTAATGCTTCTTGAAACCATTCTGGCCAATCTGACATAGTACATTTCCCTCCCGTTGTTGAAGTGTGTGTATGGTAACTCTGATGGGGAGGGATGGCAAGTCATTGTTTTGTTCTTTGGATGGATTGTAATATGAAGTGCGACACCTACTGGAAGATCGATTATTAACCATTAATAGACTAAACTGCACAATTGTGAAACATAAAATCATACAACTTAGGTCTTGAGCAGGATTGTTCCATTTGTATACATGTATTAACATTTATTTGAATAAAACATCAAAAAATATAAGGAGTGAAAAATTTTGAAGAAATTGATCAAATCAACACTTGTTTTGGGTTTAATGCTGAACCTATCAGCGTTGACTGCACAAGCTGCCTCAGATCAGAATGAATTAGAAGGGAATTTCAGACCCCCAGCCGAAAGTAATGTAGGAGATCAGTTGTATATTGATGGTGTTCCATATTATTCTTCTGAGGACATTAAAAAATTCGATAAAGATCAAAAAGAAGACACCCAAACTCTTAACAGAGAAAACAATCTAGTTCAACCGATGGGCACAAATAAGTGGACATTTGTGAATTCAAGTAATTATTATACAGGTCAAGATTACGACAAATTTAACAATGGAAGTAATCAAAGTGTAAGAATGAATTTAGAAACCGAGTCAAAAATGACTGGTGAAGTAACTGGAACTGTAAAATATGGTTTTGAGGCTATCGCAGAAGCTGAGATGAGCTTGAAAATCGGCCAAGAATACAGAAAAAAAGTTTCCATTGATGTGACGATTAAACCTTGGCATACTGCCGAATTAAAAAGTGCTGCAAGAGGTATAAAAAGAAATTATGAGTATACTGATACGGGATGGTTTGGCGATACCAAATACACCGCTTCCAGTTATGATAACAACGGCGGTGTAGAATACTGGCTCTACGATAACCCAAGCTAATTAAAAATGAACCATTTACATAACCCTCCTCAATATGAGGGGGGTTTACCATTTCAAGAAGAGGTGACTACATATTGAGACTACGTTTTATTCTAATTGTCATGTTGCTGCTGACTAATTCTATGTTTTTATTTGGATGTACAAACAATAATCAAGATAAGGTTATAAATGAATCAAATAAAAGTGAAGACACTCAGTTGGAGTATATTCAACAAGTAAGTGTACGAGAGAATAGTTATTTCATTTTCAATTCTCATGATGATAGTCCTAAAAAAATCAAGATAAGTTTCCCCTATAGAGTAGATAGTTTAAATATTAAAAAGGCTTCTTTATTGTTAAAGAATAAAGTTATTTTAGACAATGTGAAAATTGTTCAGATCTATGAAAATGAATTGACTGTGGATATCAATTTTATTCGTGAATTTGATGCTGTCGAAGTTGTTCTCAAGGATGGAAACAATGTACGGTTAAATTCCGGTCAATACTATTTCGAAAATTTTAAAGAAGATAATCTAAATGAATTTGATAAAGAAATCCTTGAAGTTAATAATTTTCATTTAAAATTCAAAGATGGACACTTGTTGACTGATATCATACTTCCTCAAGATAGGAACTCCAAAATAGAATATTTATTTCCATCCCAAATTAGAAAGTATGCATCTAATATAAAGTTCTATCATCAAAAGATAGACGATAACTCTGTTAAGTATACATTGGAGGCCGATATTTCTCGAGATATCCTTTTGAAAAATAATGTAAACTCAATCATTTTTGATGTTGGAATGATTCAAAATTATAAAAATCATAAATGGTTCCTAATAAATGGAAAAGTTCCTATAGAAGCGTCAGATTTTAAAAAATGACAGATTGTCAAACCAAGTGTGACATGTCCTCTGTGAAAGATTCGTAAGCAGTCTTCCAACCAAAGCATTTTCGTGGTCTGTGATTAATCAGATCTAGTGAATGGGCGAGTTCTTCATCCTAAATCTGAGCGAGATCGGTGCCTTTAGGGTAAAACTCTCGAAGCAAGCCATTCGCATTTGCTCCGGAGGCCACGTTGCCTGAAGTTTTTCCTCCAGTGAGGCAGCTAAGGTGTCTGACCACTTATCTGGAGAGACAGAAGCCTTACGACGCTCCTCATAAGCGCCCGGGCTTGTTCTGCCTGATAGGGGTGCGATGCAGCAACACGATCTAACTCACGGCAAATCGTCGAAGGGTGCCTACCCAGTTCTTTTGCAATGACTCTCGAGCTTTAGCCTTGTCTATGCAGGATTTCTAGCTTGCTTCGTTCGATTATGCTAAGATGTGAATAACTCATGGACTGATTCTCCTTGTGTGAATGCTGGTGTGGTAACTTTCATACTTCACGAATCAGGCCATGGGCCCTTTTTTATTTATTTCCAGCAGGTGTCGCACTTCATATTACAATCCGTCCGTCATATAAAAAAGAAAATGCTATCATACGAGCCATGAATATTCTTTTGTTGCTATGTAGATGCAAATTCGACCAACAACGATAACGCTTGTTGTTGTTGGTCAAATTGTCAGTTCAATGCATTGGTCTGCTCACAACGCTACCGGAGCTGGATAGAGCTTGTACTGAGCGAACCGTGTACGACGAGTCCGTCCTCTTAATGATGCATCCGATTCTTCGTCTGGATACGGTCAAGGAGGCTTGTCAAAAAATTGGCAAGATTTTATGTGCCAGAGCGCTAAGGATTGGCGTCATATCCCAACTGACACGTAGAAGAATTGATTGTCCTGCGTTGCTTATTGCCCGACGAACATGATGAGTTCACTACAGAGGAGCAGTTCATCCACTTATGCTCACTGCTTAAAGTCTCACGGTATCTAATTACCCCGGATTTGTAGTCATCGACCGCAATATGTTTAGAGAACAGCCCCGATTGATCAATGATTCTATTCTTTTGGATAGACATGCTATTCTCTGATCTACAATGGTTTAAAACGTGTTTAAGGTATATCCTTTCCATCGTCTCGGCACATGTGGAGTGTGTGATAGTAATATATCGAGATTAGAATGCATTGATGTACGAAGGCTAGAGGATAATTTTTTGAATATGTTCCTGCATTCAACAAAATGCTTTAGGGTTGAGTGCGGGGACATATTTTATTTACAAAGGCATGTGGAGTGTGTGGTAGAGATATATTAGAAGGATGCATCTTCCGATTAATAATGAAAGTGAACTTTTGAGCCTCTTTTAATGGGAGGTTTTTTTGTTTTTTTTATAGTACATAATGTTATATATACTTTACAAAATGTTATTATAATATTACTATAATAATGAGAGGAGGTTTTTGTTTCATGTTTGCATTTGGCGATATCAGCAACCAAGTTTATTTACTGCGTGCTGAACGGAGATGGACTCAAACAGACCTAGCCAAAGAACTAGGAGTAACAAGACAAACGATTGCCGCAATTGAGAACAATAAGTTTGTTCCTTCGCTTGAGCTTGCATTTGCTATAGCATATGTATTTAAAAAAGAAATTACTGAAGTATTTCATTTTGCAGCCTATGAAGAAAACGAGGAGGAATAATACGATGAGTATTTTGATAAGTGTTATTATTTTGGTAGGGGTACTATTAAATTTTATTTTTTCGCTTAGAGAAGGAAAAGATGAACGGTGGAAGCACATTATTAGTAGACCCTTAAATTATGCATTTTCTTTATTATTTATGGGCTATACTGGGGGTAATCTTATCTCTGCGTACTATAATTTTGACTTAATTACATACAAAATGTACTATGATTATCTTTTTTCTGGCGTATTAGTCGTGTACATTATTCTTTTGCTTATTGAGAGAAGGAAATTATCTTGAACTCAAAGAATTATTATGACACTATTGGATAAATCTATCATAAAAGTCTTTTGTATCGTAGTACGCCTCCTGATTAACCATAAATAAGTAGTGATAAATTGGTTCACTACCTCTCCCTCACGCAGCGGAGTTTTTTGTTTGTTGGAGAAAATAACTGTCGAACAAAGGGATTTTCGGTTAGAATAGTGGAATAAGTCTAAAGGACTATTAATGACCTTTCATTCTGCTAAATTTTGATGGGAGAAACGATGATGATTAATATAAGAAAACTGGAAACGGAATTATGGGAATCCGCAGACTTGCTTCGACAAGGCTCCAAGCTAACATCGAATGAATATTGCATGCCTGTGCTGGGACTCATTTTTCTCCGTTATGCATATAGTCGCTATAAAATGGTGGAGACGGAAATCTTGAAAGATCGTCCGGTACGCGAAGGGCGCGTGCTTCCTGTTGAGCCAAACGACTTTAAAACCAAAAATGCTTTATATTTGCCGGAAAATGCAAGATATGATGATCTTCTCACTTTGTCGGATGACGCAGACATTGGAAAAGCTATTAATGACGCAATGGAACTGGTTGAACAACAAAGCGCCCAACTCGTTGGGATTCTTCCAAAGACATATACATCGTTCAAAAATGATCTACTTCGGGAACTGTTGCGCATCTTTAACAATAAAACGTTGGATGAAGTAGGCGGCGATCTTATAGGCCGTATTTATGAATATTTTCTCAGCAAATTTGCTCCTGCTGTTGCTTCTGATGATGGTGTGTTTTTTACACCCAAATCGCTGGTACAAATGATTGTCAATGTGATTGAGCCGAAACGAGGGGTTCTCCTTGACCCTGCTTGCGGCAGCGGAGGCATGTTTGTTCAGACCGGTGATTTCGTTAATGAGAACGGTATAAGCGCCAATACCACTATGACTTTCTTTGGACAGGAAAAAGTGGAATACAATGCAAAGCTATGTCTTATGAACATGGCTGTACACGGTTTAAACGGAATTATCAAATCGGGCGATGAAGCCAATACATTTTATAACGATGCACACAATCTCGTAGGCCAATGCGATTATGTAATGGCGAATCCGCCTTTTAATGTAGATAAAGTAAAATCGGAAAGTGCTTATAATGCAGGGCGACTGCCATTCGGTTTGTCGGGCGTTAATAGCAAGAAGGAATTATCCAATGCAAATTACCTCTGGATCTCCTATTTCTATGCCTATCTTAACGAAACCGGCCGAGCAGGCTTTGTGATGGCGGCTTCTGCTACTGATAGCGGTGGCAAAGACCGAGAAATTCGCAAACAACTGATAGAAAGTCGTTCGGTGGACGTGATGTTGTCTGTAGGTAATAATTTCTTTTATACCAAATCTCTCCCATGTACCTTGTGGTTTTTTGATAGGGCCAAAATTGATGAAAACCGTGATAGTGCGTTGTTTATCGATGCCCGAAATTATTATACAGTTGTCGATAGAACGTTAAATGAATGGAGTATTTGGCAGCTTAAAAACCTAAATGCGATTGTATGGCTGTATCGTGGTGAAACGAAGAAATATTCAAATCTGCTTGAGGAGTATAAAAAAGAAACCACAGAGCGGCTTTGCGGATTATACTTACTTATGGAAAATGACCTTGAACTTTTGGAACGTTTCGCTGATCCGCTCAGAGGAATAAAGGCAGAAATCGAATCCACATTAAACAAAGCTTCCGCATTGCAGGAATTGTATCATTTGAATGGGCTGCTCCAAAAGTACACATCCGTTTTGAACGAGCAGACAAAGTCTCTAATTTCCTATGGTGATGGGTTGGATAAGGATGAGGCTAAGACCTATGTGCAAAGCGTCAGCAAATCGATATCAACCTGGGCTCAGTTTAAAAAGGCAGTGTCCTCTAATGTCGAATCAACAATTGCGGAGATTAATGCCTGTCGAACCATCATCAAGGAAGCGAAATGGCTTACCGAGAAATTCGATGACGGTACTTATCAAGATGTGCTTGGCTTGTGTAAACGGGCCTCACTTTCTGAAATTGAAGAGAAGAACTATTCGCTCACTCCCGGCGCTTATGTGGGGGTTGCGCCTGTTATTGAAACGGAGGATAACTTCCCGGAAAGAATGGTTGAAATCCACAATGAGCTACGGGCTTTGCAGACAGAGGCAAATGATCTGATGGATATCATTTCGGCGAATTTTGAGGGGTTAGGGTTATGATTTTTACAAAGTGGATTCAAATCAACCCAAAAATTAGTTTAGAAAAAGGAAAAGAATATCCTTTTGTAGAAATGGCTAATGTTGGGATCTATACAAGAAGTCCTAAAAAAATTGATTTTAAGCCATACTCATCGGGAGTAAAATTTCAAAAAGGAGACACTGTTATAGCAAGGATAGAACCTTGTCTTCAGAATGGAAAGGGTTTTTTCGCCAATGAGTTACCCCATGGCTTTGGTTCGACAGAATTTCTTGTGTTCAGACCCAAAACAGAAGATGTTGATAATCGATTTCTTTATTACTATATGCAGATTGACTATATGCGAAAAAATATGATCGCATCTATGACAGGTGCGACAGGTCGGCAAAGAGTAAACAATGGGATTTTTGATTCTCTGGAAATTAGCATTCCAAATATTACAATTCAACGCCGTATTGTTGACATCTTATCTGCTTATGACGATCTTATTGAAAACAATCAAAAACAAATCAAACTGCTCGAAGAAGCCGCCATGCAATTGTATAAAGAATGGTTTGTAAAGCTGCATTTTCCAGGGTATGAGAAAACGAAATTTATAGATGGTGTTCCAGAAGGATGGAAGCACTGTACACTTCAGGATGTAGTTGAATTTGACCCCATAATCAAACTCATTAAGGGGAAAACGAAAAAATCTGTGCCAATGGCAGCACTTAGTACCAGTTCACTAGTTGTTGATGAGTCATTGATTGTAGAAACAGAGTCTAATTCTGGAAGCAAGTTTCAATATGGGGATACATTGCTTGCTCGGATTACCCCTTGCCTTGAAAATGGGAAAACGGCATTTGTAGATTTTCTTGATGAAGACGAATCAGCAGTAGGGTCAACTGAATATATCGTTATGAGATCGAAGGCGCTTAATCCATATATGGTCTATTGTATTGCGAGGAATGATGATTTCAGACAATTGGCAATCAATAGTATGTCAGGCGCAGATGGCAGGCAAAGAGTGAAAGTAGATGTACTAAGAAAAGTCGAATATCTTCTTCCACCGGAGCATTTGATAAAATATTGTTTTAAGCATATGAAACCTTTGTTTGAAAAAATAAGATTACTTAATAAGCAGAGCCATTTACTCCGCCAAACCCGCGACAAACTACTCCCAAGACTAATGAGCGGTGAACTAGAAGTTTAGGAGGAAGCTATATATGAGCTGGGAATACTCAGAGAATATTTTAGTACAAAACAGCGCAGGAAACTTGCTCCATGATGCCTTGGATTGGAATGTTGTTTTCGCGTACAACAAGGAGGTTCTTGGCGAGAATGGAACTCTTGGTAGAAAGACATACAAGGAAATTGTCCTTCTGCGGTATCTCAAACAAGCCCTTTTTGATAACAATGACTGGCTAACGGAGGAATTATGTGAGGAAGCTGTCAAAAATCTGTTGACCTATTCTTCTTCTAATTTACTGATCCAAATCAACCAGCAAAAATACACTATGTTAAAGGATGGAATCCCTGTCCGTTTCAAGAAACCAAATGGCCAATTTGAGGATCGTCGCGTTATAGTATTCAACTTCAGTAAACCAGAGGAAAACCATTTTTTAGCGGTAAAAGAGATGAAAATTCATGGCAGTCTTCATCGACGCAGAACGGATATAGTTGGTTTTGTTAATGGTATCCCTCTTCTCTTCATTGAGCTTAAGAAACAAAATGTTGATGTAAGAGATGCCTTTGATTGCAACTACAGGGATTACAGGGACACAATTCCGCAATTATTTCATTTTAACGCCTTCTTGATGCTTTCCAATGGTCTTGAAGCGAAAGTTGGTACACTTGAAAGCAAGTATGAATTTTTTCATGAATGGAAGCGTTTGAAAGAAGAAGATGTGGGTTCCGTAGATTTGGAGACGATGCTGCGTGGCATCTGCAACAAGAAAAATTTCATGGATCTGTTTGAAAACTTCTTCCTATTTGATAATTCAGATGGAAAAACAGCAAAGATATTGGCACGTAATCACCAATATCTCGGGGTAAATGAGGCTGTTGAATCATATAAGGAACGTAAACTTAGACAAGGAAAGCTGGGTGTGTTTTGGCATACGCAAGGCAGTGGGAAAAGCTATTCGATGGTATTCCTTGCTAAAAAAATTCTCAGGAAATTTATGGGTTCTCCCACATTCGTCATCTTGACTGACCGGGATGAACTCAATAAGCAGATCAGTGATACCTTTGAAGCCTGTGGTTGTCTTGGCAGTGTGAAAGCGAATCAGTTCATTCCGTCTACTGGATCAAAGCTCGTAGAAATGCTTAAAGGGAATCCAAGTTTTATTTTTACGCTTATTCATAAATTTAATCAGACAGATATTGAACCGATCCTCCCGGTTCATGATATTATCATTTTATCTGACGAAGCACACCGGACACAAAGTGGCATCTTTGCTGATAACATGTGCGCACTTCTTCCGACTGCCTCACGAATCGGTTTCACGGGTACGCCTCTGTTCTCTTATGACAATATTACAGAGCGTACTTTTGGAAGCTACGTGTCTATTTACGATTTCAAACGGGCTGTCGAAGATGGCGCAACTGTACCGCTTTATTACGAAAACCGAGCGGACATGCTGGAAATTACAAATCCCGAAATTAACGATAAGCTAGTAGACGCAATTGAAGCAGCTAATTTGGATGTAAACAAGCAGGCAAAACTGGAACGTGAATTAGCCAAAGATATTCATATCCTTACCAGTAAGAAGCGGCTTGATAAAATAGCAAAAGATTTTGTAAATCACTATACCGAACTTTGGACAACCGGCAAAGCAATGTTTGTTTGCGTGAATAAAGTTACGGCAGTTCGCATGTACAACCTTGTTCAGAAATATTGGACTTTAAAAATAGCTGAAGTTGAAAAAACGCTAGAGGCAGCTTCGCAACAAGAAAATATGGACATTAACCGCCAGTTGAAATGGATGAAGGAAACAGAAATGGCCGTCATAGTAAGCCAGGAACAGAATGAAATTTCCACTTTTAGTAAGCTAAGTTTGGACATTAAACCGCACCGTGAAAAGATGGAAAAGCGAGAGATGGATAAGGATTTCAAAAATTCTAATCATCCATTCCGCATTGTGTTCGTCTGTGCAATGTGGCTGACCGGATTTGATGTTAAATCTTTGTCTACTATTTACATGGATAAGCCATTGAAGGCTCATACGTTGATGCAAACTATTGCCCGTGCAAATCGAGTCTGCGAAGGGAAAAGCAATGGATTGATTGTAGACTATGTCGGTGTAGTCAAAGCGCTTAGAAAAGCTCTAGCTGAGTATACAACTCAAAAGGGAGGAAGCACTTCCGATCCGACTCCGGATAAAGCGAAATTACTGGAGCGTATTTTCGAGCTTTTACAAGAAATCACGAATTACATGAAGGAAAAAGGATTCGAATTATCGAAATTGGTTCGTTCTTCTGGTTTTAAGAAGTTGGCATTGGTTAAAGAAGGTGCGAATGCTATGTGTGCTTCTAATGAAATTAGAAAACGATTTGAGATTATGGCTAGGGAGTTTTTTAAAATCTTTAAATATGTGGAGCGGCATGAAGTAACACATGACCATATGGCTTATAAGAATGCGATTAGTGCAGTTTACGAACAAATGCAGGAAAAACGTAAACGTTCGGAAACCACTGATTTGATGATTGAGCTTCATCATATCGTTAGTGAATATATTATTGTGCGCGACGACTTTAGAACTGCTGAAGAAGGAATGCGGTTTGATATCAGTCGCATTGATTTTGGAAGGCTGCAACAAGAATTTGCTAAAGTACAAAATTATAATCTTCTGCTTAAAGACCTGAAGGATCTTGTGGAAGAACGGCTTGCAGTCATGATGAGCCTAAATCCAGCTCGAATTAATTATTACGAGCGTTATCAGAAGATCATTGAGGAATTCAATGCCGAACAAGACAAGGCAGTAATTGAAAAGACCTTTATTGATCTCGCCAATTTTGTGAATGATCTAAATGAGGAAGAAAAACGCTATGCCCGTGAAGGATTTGATAGCGATGAAGAACTAGCGATATATGATCTTCTTATGAAAGATTCCTTGACCCCGAATGAGATTAAGAAAATAAAACAGCTATCGAAAATATTGCTTAAAAAAATCAAAACAAAAATCGCTGAACTCGACCATTGGACGGATAAAGAAGAGACAAAAGCGGTTGTAGATGTTCTCATCAGAGATACATTATGGAGCGAGTTGCCTGAAAGTTATGATGAATCTTTGCTTACTTACTATAGACAAAAATTATATGAGTTTGTCTATTCAGCATATCCAGCGGCGTAATTTCAACCACAATTCGATATCCACGAATGCTCATCAGATCATGAGAAAATGGGCAATAGTGTCACGTTGTCAAAGGAAGAGATTGTTGCATTGCGGGATTTGCTGAATGGGTTGGAGTTGTAGATTGAATTTGCCTCAAGGAGTTGAGCTTTTTTGAACTTAGATCAAGTACTATATACCTTAAAAACAGAATTCCCGAACAAAGCTATTGACCTGTCTGAGAGCTTGGAGCTTATAAAAGAAGTACTTAATGATACAATGAACAGTATAAACCATAAGTCAAACGACGCTTTCACTAAAAGAGACTTTGCTGCTAGACGGCAGTATGACGATATGGCGGTATTTATTCACGATTATGAGCAGCAGATTGATCAGTTTGTAGCTAATCTTAGTGTAGAGGCTATTGATTTAGTCAATGAAGACAACGATACAGATGAAGAAACCGAAAAGAATAAAATCCCCAATTATGCTGACTACATGGTTGATTCTAACGTTGAACATACTTTGTATGAGAATTTTACGCATAAGCGACCGTTTGCCTTTCGAATTAACGAGAAAAAATTGATAGAAGTGAAGACTTGGCAAGAAATGCTTAAAAAAACTGCCGAGTTATTGCTTTCTATAGATAGCGAAAAGTTTCTTGCTTTTGAACATATGCCTGGTATGAATGGAAAGAAAAATAAGTACATCTCAACGAAGCAAGAAGGGATAAGGAAACCTCAGTTAATCCTAGATAAAGTGTATATAGAGACACATATGAGCGGAAATGGCATACGAAATATATTGCTGAAGATGCTGAAAGCGTATGGGTTTAAGGCCACGGATTACAAGGTATACTTCCGCGCAGATTATACTGAGTTGAATCAGGAGTAATTTACATTGTATTTCCAAACAGCCGAGGGTATATAGCCCTCGGTTTTTCTTGTTCTCCTTAAAGCCTTGTCGTCATATAAACAATTCTCTGAACTTAACTCTTGCAATACGAATGTATATTTGTTATATTTCATACGAACACCAGTTCCTACTCATTGCAAGGAACGAGAAGCACTAAAATTGTTCGATCCCAATCATAAAATTTTCACCCAAACCAACAAACAGGAGGCTAAAATTTGTCCACTAATCCAACTCGAAATCAATACCAAATCAAGCTGTTCTACTTTAACGAAATCACGGTTCTAGGCGACCAACTTTGTGCGCCACAATCTAGCACTCGTACCATCACTGTATCGGACAGTATCTATCTCGATCAACTCAAACGAGTCATAACAAAGCATGATCCCCTAGTCGATGTTCCCGACGTAATCTTCATGCTCAAAGCTGATCAAATTGATGAAGATGATCCAGCCCAACTTGCACTGTTTGAACGTATATTACGAGATGGCATCTATTATAATGGAAGGAAATATGTCCGTTCAATTAAGTCACCTGCGATGGGACGTACTCAGAGAACAGAATTCATCCAAGAAGAATATGTTGCTGATCTGTATCGACACATTACACTCGGTAAAATGCCGCCACTCACTAATATCCATAAGTGGGAAGCAGCTCTAGGTGTTAGTCGCTCGGCAGCACAGCCAGTACCGTATATTCCACGTATCGTTGTTATTCTAGATTATGAAAAAGCTACGATCATTGAGGATGTATGGAAAGTGGAAAAGTGTGCTGAAGATTTGAAGCAACAGAAGTTAATATTCGAGGAAAAGGCAAAGCAACGTGAATATTTCAAAGCGAAGAAAGAATTGAAGCCATCCAAGGAACAATTACATAAGTTAGATCGTATACCGAACAAAGTAATCCCGTGGAATGGTCGTACAAAGTCCGTTCCTGATCCAAAAGACTATAAAACATTCAACGGATGGGATAAAGCAAATCGTCGTGTGAGGTTGGAAGAAATTCCTTTTCCTGTTCGTTCAGTTATGTATAATGACGAACTATACCCTTGCTATTCCATCGGGCAAACAGAAGAAATCCCAATCATCGCTATCAATGAAGAGTCCATCGGATTTAAACGAGTAGAGTATCCACAGTATGAAAATAAGAATGTCCAATTTTTCGATGGTCAAGGTTTAATGAGCTTCCAGTTTGCCGAGCGTATTGGACAACATCTGAACCTACCCTATTCACCTAATGCAGTTCAGGGAAGACTACCATATATCAAAGGTAACTTTATCCGATTCGATTTGCTGAAATGGTTCAAGGAAAATAGCATCACAGAAATAAAAGATGTTTTTGGTGAATCACAGTCGATCATCGACAAACAGGGTCGTCCTATTGATCTCATCCTTACAAAATCCTGCTTCAAAGCATGGCATCAATACAATGAGGGAGAAGCAAAGCCTAAGTGTCTGTTTGAAAATATAATGGAATATGAAGCCTCACTGAAAGTACATAATCATAACCACTTTTGGGTCGCCAATTATGCGAAGCCAGCATACCAGATGAACGCCTATACACCACTGACATACCAATATATTCATGCGCTGAATCTTACACTAAACGATTTGTTTCAATTAGCTACGCCTCTAATGGATGTCATCAAGCGTGTATTACATGGAGGAAAGAATGATCCCCATGGAAGGTGGCTTCGAGATATTGCTTACACGAAAGCGTTCCTACATATGCTAGTCCAAGAAGACGATGAACCTAAAGATGAAGATGAGGAATCTGACGAACAGCGAGATGAAGTAGCACAGGGGCAGAAGAAAGAGTTTATCAATGAAATTATCCAAGCTATAGATTTGAATGAATTGATGCTGTATGACGGTAATGTTCGCAAATTTATCGTGAAGCAAGCGATGTTGAAAGTACAGGATATGTTGAAAGGTCGCATCCCAATTCGTGGCAGCTACTTTTATTTGACCAACGATCCGATTGCATTTATGGAGCACGCCGCTGGAAATCCAGTAAAAGGTGTGTTGAAGAAGAACCAGGCTTTTATGAATCGGAAACGTGGAATGCATGCGTTATTCCGGTCACCGCTAACCATATTTAATGAAGTTGGCAAGCTAGATTTTGTACAAGTACATAACCGATATATGCGTCATTTAGACAATGTGATTGTTCTGAACTGTTGTGATTTAACACTTGCAAGGCTCGGACTAGGAGATGTGGACGGAGATACGGCTCTCTGTACCAACGATCCCACCATACTCTCAGCCGTGATCGATGCTCCTACGATTATCAATGAAGATGATAAAAAAGTAGCTGCACCTGTATCCAATAATATGGACAGCATCGTCAATATGGAACTGAAAAGCCTACATAACTTGACGGGTAGATGTACGAATGTGAATACGTATTTTCAAAATTTGGCTTTGGAGGAAGGGAGCCTTCAAGCGCGTGTTTTGGAAAACTCCGTTTTAAAATTTCTCCAAGGTCAAATCATTGATGCGACCAAAAATGGACTGGAAGTAGAGATTCCATATGTGCTGGATCGTCTGGCTATCCAAATGCCATATTTCTTTCGTTTTGTGAATGGTGGTAAAGCTGAGGATTATCAGCACTCGATGAAATCGCCGTTTAATCAATTTTGTGTCAAGGCAGAAAAGTACATAGATGACAAGTTCCAGATGAAAGACGGGAAACTGGATAAGTCTATTTTGGGCATCGAAAGCACGAGACAATTGTTACAGGATATGAGCAAGGTTAGTCAGACCAAGTTTCTGAGCTATTTAGCTCGCATTGAGCCACTATACCAAGAATACAACGAGCAGAAAAGACCAATAGATCATCGCTTGATGGAATTTAACAAACTGAAAAAATGGCAACGAGACAATGATACCCGAAAAGCAATCAGCGTGGAATACGCTAGGTTAAGAGAGGAATACAAGACTCAGTGTGAAGAGATCTGTCCGTACCCTTCAATACTTGCCAGTGTTGCTGTGGAGATCGCATATCAAACCTACAGAACGTACTCCTTTGCATGGCTGTTTGTAGATGGACTACTGGAAAATCTAAAGCAGCATGAAAATGTGATGAAGAGGGAAGTACGAAGAGTGAACCGTCTTACGAATCGAAATATGGAAGGCAAAGAACTTACCGTTCACACTGGTATCGCTGCAATAGATGATTTGAAATTTCCATTCCATGTACCGGATGGTGTGTATTCATTATTTGAGATCATGGGGCAATTCTTTATTGGCTATGAAGCTGAACGAGAAACCGTAGTACAAATCAGTAATACGCCTTCTATGCTGGATGGGAGAAGTACAAGACGAACATTGAAGAATTATCCGCTTGCCTTCAGCACTTTGAAAAAGTCGGAGGAAGAATCCCAGTTGGTGGCTGACCAGGTTTTGGGCAAGAAATTGTGGGTTCAGGTGGTCGAGTATCGTTATGTTCATATTGTAGATGAGCATGGAGAAAGGAAATGTATAATCCCACGAGATCAGGTCATCCGTCGAGATGAGGGGTTATCCTTCCTAGATTTTGATGGTGCAGCAATTGAATTTTTAACCATTGAAAAAGTCACGAAATCGAGCTTTAAGGCTGTAGTCCATATCGAATAAATTGAATCATAGGTCTGTCATGATAGGCGCCTGTTAACACTGGCGCTTGGGTGATACCTGTTAAAAGGGTGCAATTCCACAATGAGAGGAGTGAATTTGAATGAGCTACTTTTATTGTTATGATATTCATTTGTTTAATTATCTGACAAGTAAAGGTTTTTCATTTATAACGAAGGCACGACACTATAAGACGAATGTTTTATTTTCCATGTATCTGAAAACGCCAGAACTATCTGTAGCCATTGATGAATGGGAAGCAACAAATCATTAAAATGTAGATGTTAGAAATGATGTGAGGAGCATTTGATGAGAATTGATGATTATAAGCCAAAGCAAAATGTAACTGAGAAGATAAACGGGGAGGAAGTTGAATGGAAAAATGGAGATATCGTTTTAATTAGCAGTGGGACAGCATCAGGTAAATCCTATTTTATTCGAAACAAGCTGGAAAAACTAGCGGATCAGCAAAATGTAAATATCCTTTTATTGGTTAACCGAAAGAACCTGTATAAACAGAATAAAGAAGCTATCGACAATTCACTGTTTTCAAGAATCAAAGTGGAATTATATCAAACGATTGAGAACCAGTTAAACAATGACGAGGAGTATGATTTTTCTCCCTATACATACATTGTGTGTGATGAGTCGCATTACTTTACTACGGACAGTGGATTTAATGATAATTCCGATGATTCCCTTCAAGCTATACTCGGTCTACAATCTCAAATTAGGATTTTTATGTCCGCAACGGGTCATGTGTTATTCTCTTACATAAAGGATCAGTACAGACATAAGCTCAAACGAACCGGAAATAAGATATGGACGTACTCCATACCAATAAAATTCAATCAGATTACATCGTTATCCTTTTATACAGACTTTTATGCAGTAGAAAAATGGATTAAGCGCAAATTCAATAAAACTAACGATAAAATTATATATTTTGCAGACACGATCCAAAAGGCTTTTGAGCTTCATGTGAAGTATGACGATTCATTATTCGTATGCAGTAAAAGCAGCAGCAAAAACAGAAAGTATCTCAAACATGTAGATGATGATCAAGTGGAGTCCATGGTCAAGCAAAATAGGTTTGACTGTAAATATCTATTCACCACGACAGTGCTTGATAATGGTTTTGATTTGAAGGATGAGCACATAAAATTAATTGTATGCGATATATTTGACGTGGATACGATGCTACAGTGTATTGGGCGAAAGAGATTCAAGAATGACCAGGATAAGGTTCATGTGGTGTTGCTGAATAGAAACAATAGGAAATTGAATAATTATTTGAATTCAGTCCAGATGAAACTGGATGAGGCAGACGCTTTTATTCATGGTGGAGTTGAAGAATGGAAAAAGCTAGTGGGTAAATTTTCGAGGAAATCCAATTACATCATTAAAAATAATGTTTCGAGTGATGGCAAATATATATCGAAGAAGACAGTGTCTAGAGTTAAATATCTTCAAGCTGTAGCTACGAGAGATCGGATCAAAGCAATGCTGGATCAGAACAGAGAAACCAATAATTTCAGGGAAGAAACTGGAGGGAGAAAGGAAAGCGATGCCTATATGATGTACATTTCGAATTTATTACATAAAAATAAAATCACGTTGATTGAGAAACTATTTGAGCAAGAAGAATTATGTAGCTATTTAGAAACAATAGTAGGTAAAAGAATATATAAAGACGGTCAAAAACAAGTCATTGAAAAATTTGATATCAAGGATTATCGAGGTAGATTACAAAAGGATATTAGCCAATTACAGTCCTACCTCCAATCGAATCAATTGAAATATGCGATTGGTAGTTTTCCAGATAACCGAAAAAAGTTAGAAGATGGAAGCAACAATCCCCATAAAGGGAAGCGATATTGGTTAGTTGGCAAACTTAGTGGATAATCCGGTTGTAACAAAAAAATCAAATTTTTCTCATTTTCGATATTGCCAAAAAGGTAGTAGATATAAGGTTTTTTTTAATCTCGGACAGCAAATTGTGGAGTAATGCTATATATATACATGTATCCATGATTTGCTGTCCAGATGATAAAAAAGTCAATGAAATCAACCGTTTTTAGAATTAAGGAAAGTTAGAAAATTACGAAAAAGTGAACTTAATGAGCCGCAAAGGGGTTGGGTGTGGGAGGGGAAACGGCGGCAAGCGATACTACCGTTTACGAAGCGCAGCGAAGTGGTTTTATCGCCCAGAGTTTCCCCTATCCCACGAGTAGATGAATAATAGTTCCATTAAAACTAATTTTACATAATGATTAGAGAATTTATTAAATAGACTATTTGATGTAGTAGGGTGCTTCGCACAGGGCTTGTCAGCCCGTAGAGAGGTCGTGATGTGAATAACACGGCTAATTCAATAGAGTTATAGATTATCGCTTTAAAATTTTCATGTTTCATATTGAATTTTAATCTTGCTCAAAAAAATCGAAAAAGGGAGAGATTTTAAACTTGGATTTGATCACAACTCAGGATTGGACAAAATTTAGGAATTTAGAAACATTGCCACAAAAAGCTGGGGTCAGCCGGGACAAACTCGGACTATTGGTTGCGAAGGAATTAGCAGATAATGCGCTGGATCATTGTGGACACTGTGAAGTGGGATATGTGGAACCAAATGGATTCTATGTGAAGGATCAGGGTAGAGGGATCAATCCTGAATTATTGGCAGAGTTATTCTCCATTAATCGTCCGTTTCTGTCCAGTAAAATATTACGGATGCCAACTCGGGGTGTATTGGGAAATGGACTTCGTGTCGTGTCGGGTGCGGTTATTGCTTCGGGTGGGAGTTTACATGTAACCACACGAGGACAACGATATCAGATTCATTTCCAAGCAGATGGAACCTCTACGGCTAAGCGAGTAGGAGATTCTCCTCATACGGGAACGAAGATTGAGATTCAATTTGGTCATTCGTTAAAGCCAGACCTACATTGGGCAGAATTAGCCATTCAGTATAATCAAGGCGAAGAGTATAAGGGGAGAACATCTGGCTATTGGTACACGTCAGAAGCATTTTATGAATTGTGCCAAGGTTATACAGGTAGTGTACGCGAGTTGGTTGCAGAGTTTGATGGTTGCACAGGGACGAAAGCTGGAAAAGTGGCAAGCGACTATAAAAACAAATGGGTTCAATCGCTTTTGTTTGATGAAACGGAATTATTGCTTGGTGCGATTCGGAATCACAGTAAACAGGTCAATGGATCTCGTTACAGTAGTATGAATGGAATAACGGGTTATGAATATTACAAGTCCAGCGGTGAATTTACAGTGAAAAGTGGTAGAGGAATATATAACGCCGAAATCCCGTTTACAGTTGAAGCTTGGGTTGATTTCAATAAGTCTTCTGGACTGGATATCCTCGTCAATAAATCTCCGACTACAGGATGGAACCAACTTAGCGTAGATAAAAAATCAGTTACCATATTCGCAAGTGGCTTCTATGAAAAAATTGCAATAAAACCTTGTCACATTATTCTGAATATCACTACTCCCTATATGCCGATTGTGAGTGATGGTAAGGAGCCTGATCTAAACTGGATGAAGAATGAAATTAAAGAAGCTATTCAGAAGGCAACGAAACGAGCGAAGAAGCATATAAGCAAAACGGATAAGAAGAAGTCACAGAAGGATATCATTTTGACTCATTTACAGGCAGCCATCGACAAAGCAAGTGGTAACGGTAAGTATCCTTTTAGCTTACGGCAACTGTATTATGCCATACGTCCTTACATCATCTCAGAGTTAGGTCGGCAACTTGAGTATGGAAATTTTTGTGGAATCATCACCAACTATGAAAATGAATGCGGAGAGATTCCTAATTTGTATCGGGATAATCGAGGTGTATTGTATCATCCGCATACAGGTAAGGATATTCCTATCGGTACATTGACGGTTCAAGACTATAGTCGACCGAATTGGACATTTAATAAAATCCTATATTGCGAAAAGGAAGGTTTATTCCCATTATTAAAACAGGCAAAATTTCCTGAACGGTATGATTGTGCGTTGGTCACGTCGAAGGGATATGCCAGTCGAGCCGTTAAGGATTTGCTGGATATGTTGGGGGAAACAGAGGAGGAACTGCAATTCTTCTGTATCCATGACGCTGATGCTGCTGGAACTAAAATCTATGAGACATTGGTGGAGGAGACGAAAGCTCGCCCAGGTCGAAAAGTACGAGTGATTAATTTGGGACTTGATCCAGAGGAAGCTGTTCATATGGGGCTAGAAGTAGAAAAGTTAGAAAGGAAAAGAGACGAGAAGCCAGTAGCGAGTTATGTTGCTGGCGAATGGAAAGATTGGCTACAAACGAATCGAGTCGAATTGAACGCCATGGATTCCGAGTTATTTGTTTCTTGGCTGGAAAGGAAGATGTCTGAGTATGATAAAGGCAAGGTCATTCCGGATTCATCAACGCTTACTCGTAGCTTGGAACAAAGCATTCAACAACGTGTGGAGCAAGAAATAATGAATGAAATTCTACGAGAAGCCCATTGGGAAGAACGTGTACGTCAGCGAATGCTTCACCTTTCGCCTGGTTTAAACGAACGTTGTGGACAATTAGATGAAAAAGTATCTATCTTACTGAGCAATCAACGGGAACAATGTTGGCGAGATATCATTGACGATATGAGCCATCAGATTGAATTGTAGAAGTTAGATTTAAAAATTGTAGTTTTTCGAGAAGAAATTTAGCAAGTTGAATGATGATTGAAATATTGAAAATTTAAAATTACATATTATACACAGGAACTCTGGCTACGAGCTAGGGTTCCTTTTTCATTTAGAGAGGAGAAATATAAATGCTATTAATGTTACAAGCAATAATCATAGAAATATTACGATTTGTTACTGTAGTTGGTGTGTTTTTCACCTGGATGTGGATTGGAAATCAAATTCGTAAACGTAGAAACGTTAAATCCGTACATAAAAAACGCCAGAAATAATGAGAAAGCTGTAGATTATGTAGCAACGAGTATTCAGAGTTATGGATTTAAAAATCCGATTCTGATTGACAGTAATCATGAAATCATAGCAGGTCATACTCGTTTGCTAGCTGCTAAGAAGCTTGGATTAAAGGAAGTCCCAACAATACTGGTTGATGATTTAACACCAGAACAGGTCAAAGCTTTTAGAATAGCTGATAACAAAACGGCTGAGTATGCAGATTGGAATTTTGAATTGTTGGCGCAGGAACTGGAAGAATTAAAGCTGGCTGATTATGATCTTTCTCTAACTGGATTTGATATGAGCGAGTGTGAGAAATTGTTGGATACATTGCATGAAGATACAGCCGATGATGAGGATGATTTTAATGTAGAAGAAGCATTACCTGAACATCCGGTCACTCATAAAGGTGATATTTGGCTACTTGGGAAGCATAGGCTCATCTGCGGTGACTCGACTAATCCACACGATATCGCAACATTGATGAATGGTAAGAAGGCTCAGCTCATTGTAACTGACCCGCCCTACAACGTGGACTATACAGGCAAGACGAAGGATGCTCTGAAAATTGAGAACGATAAAATGGACAATCACCAGTTTTATGATTTCCTATTGGCTGCCTATACTCAAATGTATGAAGTAGCTGATGACGGAGCAAGTATCTATGTATTCCATGCTGATAGTGAGGGCTTGAATTCTAGGAAGGCATTTATCGAAGCTGGATTCAAACTAGCACAATGCTGTATCTGGGCAAAGCAAGCGATGGTAATGGGTAGACAGGATTATCACTGGATGCATGAACCCGTATTATACGGTTGGAAGCCGACAGGTGGACACTACTGGAATAGTGATCGGAAGCAAACGACACTTTGGCAATTTGATCGCCCATTCCGAAATGAATATCATCCCACGATGAAGCCGATTCCCTTGATTAGTTACCCGATCAAGAATTCGAGCAAGCTTGGTGATATCGTATTTGATCCATTTGGTGGTTCAGGTTCAACGTTGATTGCTTGTGAGGAAACGGATCGAATTTGCTATACAAGTGAGTTTGATCCCAAATATGTAGATGTGATTGTGAAGCGGTATATTGCCTACGTTGGCGATAATAGCGGCGTTTATCTGATTCGAGATGGTAAGCAATTTAGCTACCAAGAAGTTGTTGCTGAGTCGGCAAGGTCAGAGGTATCATGTGCTGACTAAACCGAAAGGGTGATTGAATTGGGGAAGGCAAAAGTGAATATGGTGATTCGATTCCTGAAGGGCATGCAAGCCGAAAAGGTAAATGTGCTAGGGGCTGAGGAAGCTCAGGAAGACAATGAATTGATTCAGAAGGTGATTGAGGATATCGAGTTGTTTTACGAGGCTGAGTTAGAAGGGTAAGCTGGAATACATATAGGGAATGGGCTACTATAGCTTGTTCCCTTTTTTCGTGCTAGAGGTGAAAGATGAGCAAAAATAATGACAAGTCAAAAAGGAATAAGCCAAAGATACTGACCAAGTATGATCAATTTGTTGTGCCGAGACTGAAGGATATCCCCATTTGGGTACGTGAAGGAGCAACAGATGAAGAGATTGCGAAACGACTGAATATTCATATTTGGACATTAGGTGATTATCGTAGGAAACATCCAAAATTTGCGGAAGCATTGGAACGTCCATCCAAGTGGGAAACACATGTATATCCTAGATTAGCGGAGATTCAACAGTGGTTCGAGGAAGGCGTGAATGCGGAGGACATTATCAGGAAACTCGATATCGGTAAAACGACTTGGTACGAGTATATTGATAAGCATCCGATGCTGGCTGAACTAGTCAAATGGAGCAGATCAATCCCTATTTCACACGTGGAAAATTCACTTTTGAAAGCTGCTACAGGATATGAATATGAGGAAATTCGTACAATAGTTGAAGAGGACAAAAATGGAAAAAAGAAGACGAGAATTGAGAAAGTGAAACGATATCAGCCTCCCAATCCGACAGCGATGATTTTCTACTTAAAGAACCGTGCACCTAACGAGTGGAATGATCGACGTGAGCTGGTGGTGAATACAAAAGCACTGGAACAGGAGCGCAAGCAACTATTTTTGGATATGATCGAAGCGGATGTAGTGGATGCCGACTATGAAGCTATTGAGGAAACGGTAGAGATTGAGGAAGGATATATAAAGCCGGATGATTCGCAGTCGTAACGTTATGTCGTCAGTATTTGTATAGATAAACGCCCATTTCAGCCCTGAATGAGCCTGTAAATTGCCCAAACTCAGTGCATAAGATAAGTTATGCAATCAGTGGACTTTCCCCCACATCAACGGTATGATGTGACACACAAGCGAAGGGTGGGGGCGAATATGGACTATATTCAAGGGTTTGAAGCACATTTACGGAGCAAGGATCGAAGCAAGAACACAGTTTCGTGCTACATCCGGGACGTGTTGCAGTTTATAACCTAGTATCAAAGGAAAACGGAATATGGACTGGACAAGTGGATTGAATTGGATGGCGTGGAGTACAAGAAATATCTGCAAAGCACCAACCAAGCGATACTCACCATCAACCGCAAGATTGCCAGTATCAACGTATTTGCTCAGTGGATGCACCAACAAGGATATATTAAGGAAGAAATACATATCGAAGCGGTTAGGAACAAGGTTGTTCGGCAATACAAAGGGTTAGCGGAAAAGGATTTGTGGAAGCTGCGGAATGAAATTCACCGTATGGGCAATCGGATGCATATCTGTGTGATTGAATTGTTGCTGGGAACAGGAATACGGGTTAGCGAATTGGTTGGTATCAAGCTGAAAGATATTGAAATCAGTGAACGCAAAGGATTATTGAAGGTATTCGGTAAAGGGAATTCCTTTCGTACTATTCCATTAAATAAGGAAGTGCGAAAAGCCATTACCCGATATCTTGAAGTCAGACCACAAGTGGAATCACAATATCTATGTATTGGGCAGCGAGGGTCATTGGAACGGAATGCAATCAACCTGATTCTGAATAAATATGGGGATCGAATCAACGTGAAGGTGACGCCACATATGCTTAGACATACACTTGGCTATAAGCTGGTGAAAACGACTCCCTTGACGACCATCCAGCAAATCCTTGGACATGACCACGTAGCGACCACCAATATCTATACACTAACAACACAGCAGGATATGGTTGAAGCTTTGGCCAATATCGAGTGGTGAGAAGCCACTCTTTTTGTCGTGGAGGGAGGGGTTCTTCTATGTAGATAATCGGAGCCGCCAGCAAAGGGCGCAGAAATTTTTGTGATGATTTTATAGTGAATATGAGAAAGGAGCCGCAACAATTGAAACGATAAACCAAGAACAACAACGCCAAGCTGAGCTACTTAAGCAGTATATGGAGAAGCATTTTAGACCACCGAAAATGAAACAATTGATCGAGACATTCAGCTTCTCCGAACTAAGAAAGCTTATCGGTGAGATGGACATCGAATTTTTCGCTTTAGCCTATTTTCCTAAATACTTTGATCGAGCGTTTGGACAGTTTCACAAAGAGTTATTTTCGGAATTAAGACATATGCTTGCGAATACAGGACTGATTACAGCTTTCGGACTCCCAAGGGAGCATGGAAAGTCAACGATCAGTTCTTTTTTATTTCCGCTGTATGCGACTTTATATGATAAATCTCAGTTTACATTGATTATATCTGCCACAGAGCAGATTGCATTGCCGTTCCTCGATATGATCAAAGATGAGCTAGAAACGAATACGATGTTGATTGAGGATTTTGGGATTCGTAAAGGGAGCCGTTGGAACAACAATGAAATATGGCTCAAGAGTAAAGGTGGACTGGACTCCTGCATTATGATTCGTGGTATAGATGGTAGTTTGAGAGGTATTCACTATAAGCATCACCGTCCTACTTTGGTTCTAATGGATGATTTGCTCAAGGAGGATACGGCTCGCTCCGAAGCCAAGCGAGAACAAATTAAAAATACGTTTACGGATGTCATTCTGCCTATTGGCACAAGGGATACGAATATTCTGATCTGTGGAACGATTTTGAATGAAGAAGATATTATGGCCGATTTACTCAAGGGTAAAATCCCTGGTGTGCGAAGTGTTCGTAAAGCAGCCGTGCTTCAGTTTTCAGAACGGGATGATTTATGGTCAGAGTGGGAGCGACAATATAATAATCTCCAAGACGAGGATAGGATCAATACGGCTTTGACTTTTTTTATGGCTCATGAGGAGGAAATGCTGAAGGGTACGGAAATCCTGTGGAGTGAGTACTTGGATTACTATTATCTCATGTGCAAAAAGCAAGCCATGGGTGAAAAGAGTTTCTATAAAGAATTGCAGAATGATCCGTGCTCAACTGATGAGTACATATTTCAGAATCTCATGTATTGGGACAGGTCGCCTGAGTTTGAGGATATGGAAATGGCGATGTATATTGATCCAGCGATTAAAGCCGGAAAGAAGAATGACTATTCGGCCATTTCGATTATTGGACAGCATCGCAAAACAAAGCAGATGTATGTGATCGATGGCAATATCTATAAACTGTTGCCGGATGATTTGTTTCAAGTAGCCATTGAAAAATTGGAGCTTTACCCTGTAGATAAGCTGGGTTTTGAAGTGAATCAGGCACAAAGCTATATGAAGCAAAAGTTTGAAGAAGAGTTATGGAAAGCGAAGATACATACGCCCGTAGAAAGTGTGCATTCCAGAGGGCAGAAGCATGAACGTATTATTAGCTTGGAGCCGGAAGTGAAGAAGGGTCATATTCTGTTCAATGCAGATAACCTCAGGTACAATCATCAGGTGAAGGATTACAATCGAAACTGTACGTATGATGACGCGCCAGATAGTTTGTATGGGGCTGTTCAATTGATTCAGTCGGTCAAGAGTCTGAAATTTTATGATCGTAGCTTGTTGTTCTGAGGGTTCTGCCGGATACTCATTCTTTATTTTGATCTAATCCCGTTAAGCTAACTGGCAGGTTAGTTTCAATATGTTGTAGTATGTTGGTGTATAGCTACATTTATTTCTATATCCATTCTTAGGAGGTTCTCAAGAATGCCTTATCCGATGGTTCATTTTGCTATAGCTTTAGAACTTTGTTCGCGTACTCCATCTTCTAGTTTCTTAATAGGGAGTATTGCTCCAGATGCTGTCCATGTAAGGGGGAATGTGGCAAGAAATGAAAAGGGTAATACACATTTTGTTTGTGAAGATAGATTTCCTAGTATTGAAGTACTTAAGGAAAGATGTCAGTATTATTTAAACCTAAATGATGAGGCTAGCTGGAAAGATTACGTACTGGGATATTTTGCTCATATCTATGCGGACATAAGATGGACGGAAACAGTTTATTCGAATTTTGAACGTGAGTACCGAGGAGAAAAAGATAAAATAAGAAAAATTTATGATATAGAGTCAAATCAGGTAGAATTTAATTTAATTAGGAGAGAAGAATGGGCAGAAGATGTTCTCAACAAGCTCTATGTAGGAAGTGCCTATAGTATTGAACCGTTATTAACTCAAATTGAAGTAAGCCAATACCGAGATATAAAGCTACAGTGGTTACGCAATAAGGACAATGAACCCCAGATAACTCCAATTTATTTAAAAGAAGATATGGTTAAGAGTTTTGTTACAAAGACATCGCATGAGCTTACCGACTTATATAAAGAATGGGGAATCGAGTCTCTCGAAGCTAAGAAATTTTGAGCTAACGACCTATTTTGAAAGGGAGAAATTTTTTGCAAGTAACTGAAAGCATCATTATAGAGTGTCTAAATGAACTCCAATTGGCTGCATTAGCCAAACAGAAATATGCAGATTACTACAATGGTCAGCATGCTATTCTCAAGAACTATGCGATGCAAGAAAGCCGCAGCAACCAAAAACTCATTTTCAATTTCCCACGTAAGTTGTAGATAATGAAGTGGGCTACCTGCTCGGTAAGCCAGTAAACTATGTGTCCAAGTCGGATCAGGATGAAGCCATACATAATATAGATGTACATATGAGTCATTGGGACAAGGAGCATAATCTACAGCTTCGGAAACAATCCGAAATCTTTGGTGAGAGCTTTGAATTGAACTATATCGACTCGGATGGCCAGTTTTCAGCCACGGTGCTATCTCCTTTGAATGCCTATGTACTGGAAGATGAAACAGCAGAAAGAAACGTATTACTTGGGTTACATAAATTCACGAGACGGTTTGATAAACAAGTGTATCTGGACGTGTATACTGATCATGAAATTCTACACTATACAATCGGCAACGATGAAAAACACAATTGGAGTAGGCCAAACCAAGCACCTGAATTAAAATATATCGGCAAACACAATCACATTTTTGGAAGAGTACCACTTATCTCCTGTCCAGCCAATACGGAGAGAAAAAGTGGCTTCCATGATGTGATTTCTTTATTTGATGCCTATAACGCATTGAATTCCGATTTGGTCAATGAAATCGCAGATCATCGCAATGCCTATCTCGTGATTGAGAATGCCAAGCTTGAAACTGAGGACTTATTGAATATGAAGAAGATGGGCATTATTCAAGTTCCGGCTGGGGGAAAGGTAAGCTGGCTTACGAAGGAGATTAACGATTCTTTTGTAAAGAACGAGCTGGATAATATTGAACGCAAAATCTTCGATATGATGGATCAGGTTAACTTCAATGAGAATTGGGCCAGTAATACGTCTTCCTTGGCTCTGCGAAATAAGCTGCTGAATTTGGAGAATCGAGTGGCAATGAGGGAAGCTTTGATGGAAAAGGCAATCAAGCAGCGTCTACGAAATTTCTTTACCTACCTGCACATTAAAGAAGGCGTTCAATATGATTACCGTAATATCGCGGTGAAGTTTACTCGTAATTTGCCAACAGATTTGGTGGGGATGGCAGATGTGATTGTGAAATTGCAACAAGTCGTATCTCAGGAAACGTTGCTCACGTTGCTTCCGTTTGTTGAGAATCCAAAGCTGGAATTCAATAAATTTCATTCGGAGCAGCAACGATTAGCAGATGTGAGTAAGGAGAAATCGAATGCAGAATAAAAATAGGTTCAAGCGGTTGGTGAAGAATAATTGTGCATGCTATCTTGGAGTAAAACACGGTATCTCCAATTATTGCTGCTTACAAGATGGCCCATGTGTATTTTTTGGACAAGACGATCCTCTGCCTCATTGTACTTATTTTGAAAATGGAGTGTTGCCAAAGCTGGAGCGAGAATATAAGTCTGAACGTGATGTAGAGACTAAGCCTAAGACAGCAAAGCCGAGGGTGAACTGTACACGTTGTGGAGGAACATTTTCGGCAAATTCGAATCGGCAGAAATATTGTGAGAAATGCAGAGGTAAGGCGAGAAAAGAAAATATCAGGATACGTGTTCGGAAGTTCAGACAAAAAGACGGCTCGATGTAACGCTTTAGGGGTTGAAAAAGTCATATAAACTAAGGGTTAAAAACAACCCAAAATGAGGAGTTGGTATGTTTGTACCTATTTCTCGTTTTTACGTTTTCTAAAGCGTTACATCATTGTACTGAGCATGATATTCAATATTATACAGTTTCAGCATACATATACGTTTCTGAAGTTTAGGCAAACAATAGGCTTGATGTAACGCTTTAGGCTGTCAAAAATCCAAATAAAATAAGGATGAAAAATACCCAAAAGTGGGGAGCGGGTATGTAGGTCCTTTTGTTAGAAAAAAATGGTTAGACTAAGGAGGTGGAACGCCATTAAGCTAACGAAGTCTTTGGCAGTGTCCGAGGAGGAATACAACTCCGAATATGAAGAAATATGGAGGGGAAATTCTTATGAGCCAATCTTGATATTTGAAAAAAGAAAAATATAGGAATTATGATACGACAAAAAAGTATTGACACAAAAGTAATTAGCGACCATACTATATATATGAACAAGGATAATAAAGTAACAAAGGATATTGACGCTATTCCCTCGCTTGTACAATCCAAGCGTCAGATTGATCGCTATAACCTGGACCTAGACGCACAGGCTATACTCGTCGCGTCTAGGCTAATGGAAGCCGGAGCCAAGCTTGGACATGCCGCAGAGATTCATTTCTCCAGATTCGGTTTATCAACAGGACGATATCGTTTATTAGCAGACCTTGAAGATAACGAAGGAGAAGAGTTGCCCTCGCAATTAGCGGAGCATCTAGGTGTGACACGTGCTACAGTGACTGGTCTTATCGATACTCTTGAGCGAGATGGCCTAGTATCCCGGCGATCAAGTTCAGAGGATGGACGTCAGAAAGCGGTTATATTGACAGAGCAAGGTGCGAAGAAGCTTTTTGAAATGGCTCCTGAGCATTTCGCTCGGCTGGAAGCCATGGTGGGCTTACTGAATATTGAGGAGCGCAGCGTATTCCTCGACCTGTTAGGTCGAGTTACACAAGGTATATCGGCACTTACGGACGAACCAAAACGAACTAAAAAACACATCAATAATGAGTAGAACGGGCTAGTGAAGCTAGCCCATTTTCACTCTCATATAATTAGTTTCCTAATTATATGCTGCTGAGCAATTAAAAGAATTAAAGGAGCAACTAAATGAACAAGACGACAGAGTACCCCAATCAGACAGATGGTGTTTACGAAATCAAGTCTGCTGATTCTGGCACAAAGACTTTTGTACTGTGGCGTGAAGTTGTAATGGCCTATGCGTCTCCTGCCATTATGGCAGGTATCGGGGGATTGGTCACTGCCGACAAGGGGCTTCAAATAGGGGCCTTGACCACCATTGGTGGAGCCTCGGCTTTCTTGGCTTTGATGCTCGGCCTTTGGCTGCGCGGCAGAGGAGTACATAACCGACGGTGGATCATCGGCGCACCTCACTTGGTTGTGGTTGGGATGCTCGCGTTGATGGGAGCAACATTTGGGCTATTCGCCGCATGGGCGACATCTGGTTTACTAGAAATTATGATTCCGAGCAATCACTTGGCCTGGGTCAGTCGTGTCTGGATCGACTTCCCGTTGTCTGGATTCATAGCAAGCACGATAGTGACATGGCGGTGGCGTCTTGCCGTCACAACAAATTTTTCATCCAAAAGGAGAAGATAAAATGATAGTTATTATTGGAGCAACAGGTACGATAGGCAGTATGCTTTTAGAACGTTTGATTGATCTTGGCGTACCCGCCAGAGCGCTGAGCAGAGAGCCTGAGAAGTTGCGTGATCAGATTGGAGAAAAAGGCCGGTTGACTATCGAGGTAGCTTCGGCTGATGCTTCCGATCCTGAATCGCTACGGCGCGCGTTTGCAGGAGCTAGCCAACTCTTCCTATCCATGTCCAACAGTCCAATACAAGTCGAATTGGAAACTTCGATCATTCAGATTGCCGTCGAAGCTGGAATCAGACACATCGTAAAAATATCCAGTCCTGCCTATGAGAAAAGATCTCCAGTGGCAGTGGCCGGATGGCATCAAAAAATCGAGAAAACGCTGAGCGAATCGGGTCTCACCCACACCGTGCTGCGCCCTTATGCGTTCATGCAAAACTTATTGCGCCTTGCATCAACGATCACAACCCAGAATGTTTTCTTCGGCGCCATGGGCGATTCAGCCTGTAACTTCATTGACTGTCGTGATATCGCAGATGTCGCCGCAGAAGTTCTGACCAACCGCGAGGTGTCAGGCCAAATATATACGCTTACCGGTTCGGAGATCTTTAGCTATCCACAGATTGCGAGTCAACTATCAGCTCTGCTTAATCGGCCGATAAGCTACATCAACATGGAGCCTCAAGTACTACTCCGTAATCTAATCGAGCATGGGCATATGCCTCCTTGGCTCGCAAACCACGTTGTGGAAATTCAAACCATGTCTAAACTGGTACCTGAAAGTCCTAATGTCACTGTGAAGCGCTTGCTCGGCAGAGAGCCACGCACGTTAAACGCCTTTCTGCATGAGTGTGTAGATCATTTCCGGTAGAGGCGAGTCTACCTATTTTGAAATAAGTGTCGTTGGCAGCATCTTGCTCTGATATCATTTAAGTCATTGTACCGGAGAACGATAGTTCGAAAAAAAACAACGGCAATGATACAACCGCCTCTAGTTCCAACTTCTTCAACGGCTTATGATTTACTAATTGATTTAGGCGTACTATTGGATGAGAACAATGTACCGGAAAGCGAGCGTTTTGTGGTAGTTCCTGCATGGTACTATGGCTTGCTTTTAAAGGATGCTCGTTTCACCAAAGACCCAAATATCATCCGCACAGGCTATGTGGGAGATATTGATGGTATGACCGTTTATAAATCCAACAATGTGCCAAATACCGCAGGAGCCAAGTATAAAATCATCGCTAGTCATAAGAGTGCCATTTCGTTTGCAGACCAAGTAGATTCGGTGGAAGCCTTCAGACCAGAGAAACAATTTTCAGATGCAGTGAAAAGGGTTGCAGGTATTCGGTGCTAAATGTATCAAGCCGGAAGCTCTGCTGTACTCACGGTCAATAAGTCTTAATTGAAAGTGATGATATGAGAGTACATTATAATAGAAGAAACACGTTCAGGGTATCTGTTTTGGATACCCTATTTTTCATTTTTGGAGGATGATAAGATGTGGTTTTTGAATCAAGAAACAGGCTGCACATAGGAAGTCACGGATCAGGAGTCGGTGCTGCGTTTACAGAATAGTGGGCAATATGAGCAAGTGGAGGAACCACAACAAGATAAGACTGAGCAAGAAGTAGCCCAAACGAAAGCTCAAGTTGTCAAGAATATGAAGCGTACCGAGAAGGCACAGGTAAAGGAAGAACAGGAGCCAGCACATGAGTGAGCCAATGGATTTGATGAAACGATTATTGGGTATGGAGCCAACAGATATATCTAAAGACGATAACCTGATCCACTACTTAAATATTAACAGCCACTTTAGTAAGCGATCCTAGTATTACCATAGAAAAGACCATTAGCCTTAAGAATTTATTCTAAGTTTTATATCTATTGGCTTGCCTTAGAGGTGAGCCATTTTTATTTTAAAGGAGCACATACATATGCAACGAAAATCTATTGATTATCTACTGAGTCTAAGCCTATTGAAGCAATTGAGATTACAAAATGTCATTACAGAAGAAGAGTTCATAGCGATTGATGAGCTGAATAAAAAGTCTTTCAAGTAGCTATCACATGGACAGAAATGGACTTGATGATGTACCGCACGCATTATAACATGTGACCGTATAAAGAAGATATCGAAGGGAGAAACACCTATGGCACAAGCCGCAACCGCAAAAAAAGTCGTGATCGTTCCCATTAAAACGATGGATATCGTAGAGGGAATCCAACCGATTCTAAAGAAGAAAGTCGCTGCCTATTGTCGGGTCAGTACAGATTCCGAGGAGCAAAAGGAGAGCTATACGAATCAGGTCAATTATTATACCCAATACATTCAAAACAACTTGGAATGGGAAATGGCGGATATTTTCGCAGATGAAGGCATCACCGGAACCAGCACTAAAAATAGAACGCATTTTAATCGGATGATACAGGATGCTCGAAACGGTAAACTAGATCTCATTCTGGTCAAGTCGATTTCGAGATTTGCTAGGAATACACTGGATTTATTGAAATATGTACGGGAACTTAAAAGTCTTGGAGTGGCTGTATTCTTTGAACGGGAGAATATTAATACACTGGATACCACAGGTGAAGTATTGCTGACCATCTTGAGTTCTCTTGCACAAGACGAGAGCCGAAACATTTCTGAAAATAGTCGATGGGGCATATTACGAGGCTTCCAAAACGGCAAAGTCTTCTGCAACACCACTCACTTCCTCGGCTATGATAAGGATGAACATGGTGAATTGGTGATTATAACGAGCCAGAAGCAGAGATTGTGCGGCGCATATACGAGGAGTATTTGGATGGCAAAAGCTATCAGGCGATAGCTAGAGGATTGATGCGAGATAAGATTAAAACAGTCACGGGTGGCGATACGTGGTGGGATTCCTCCATTACCTTAATTCTGACCAATGAGAAATATTACGGAGCTTTGCTTCAGCAAAAGACGGTAACGGTAGATTTTCTAACCCACAAACGAATAAGGAATAAAGGACAGGAGCAGCAATATTTAATTGAGGACAACCATGAACCGATTGTATCTAAGGAAATATTCGATGCGGTACAAAAAGAGAAGGAACGGAGAGCCAAGCTGAAAGGGAGCGTAATGAGAGAGAGTAAAAGATACTCCAGTAAATATGCACTGAGCAGTAAAGTATATTGTGGATGCTGTGGAGCCATTTTTAAACGCCGAACCTGGAACAGCAATAACCCATCCAAGAAGGTGGTATGGCAATGCAAAACGTATGTCAATGAAGGGAAAGCAGCCTGTGATGCCAAATCGGTTGATGAGCAAGTTTTACATTCCGCGTTTGTACGATTGTTCAACCGGATGTATGAGAACAAGGAAAGATTGATTAAAACGCTGAAAGCCAATATTGAATCGGCACTTTCCAGCAGAGTAGGGCAAGAACCGCTATTGGATATCGAAGGGCAGATGCAACAATTGAAATCCGACTTGAAGGAATTAGTGAATCTCAAACTACGGAATCAGATGGATGAGACGGTTTATGATGAAGAAACAGCTAGACTTTCCAATGAGCTAAACGAGCTAAGACAACAGAAGCTGATACTGGAGCAGGAAGAGGATCAGAAAGCAAAAATTAAGGAACGTGTGGATGAAATTATTCAACTTTTAAACTCGCGGCAAGATATACTGGAACAATTTGATGATTACCTATTCAATGCGTTGGTGGAGAAGATCACGATTCTCTCACCAGCGCATTTTGTTTTTACCTTGAAGAGTGGAATGAGTATAGATGAAATTATAGAAGATCAATAGAGCATTGTTAAATGAATTTTAGGGCTAGAGAAATCATAGACTAAAACCATCAATGGGCTAACGAATATTTGTGGATTGCATGACGGGAAGAATCAATCGCATCCCGTCTTTTACCCCTTCCATATAAATGGATTGTTTGTCTTGACTTAGCTGATATCCTATGGCTTCTTCCCATTCAGATAGTAGTTGCTGGATATCCTCGTTTTGGTTGGTTTTGAATTGATCCATTTGAGTGAATAGATTGTTGTCCTCAGATGAACATGAAGCCTGTTGTTCACTGGCGAGTTCTAATTGATAAAATCTCTGGCGTAATGCTTCCAGAAACCAATCTGGCCAATTTGACATAGCATATTTCCCTCCCGTGGTTGAAGTGTGTGTATGTTAACTCTGATGGGGAGGGATGGCAAGTCATTATTTATGGGGGATTGGCTGGCTATATTATTTTGTTATTGATCTTGAGCATACAAAAAGCTTATTCCTACTCATTGAATCAAGTTGAAATAAGCTTTTGAAAATCTATCAAGTTGTTAGTGCTTGCTTTGTTGATTGGATTGTTCGATTTTATTATTGAGTAGCAAAGAGGTTACACAAGATATTTTAAAGACCTATTTTTCATATTTCACAAAACGTTTTCTCATTTTTTTAGTCTCTAAATCGGCTTGTCTTACTGGTATAGGTAATCTACTTTCGTTATTAATTAATGCTAACGTAATATCAGTGACGGTGTCTATATCGATCCAATTACCACAAGAGATAAATATGGGTTTAACATGTTTGTGTGTTCTCAGTACTCGTCCATATATTGTACCGTTTATCACAATATCCGTAAATGCCCCTTCTTTATCACTAGGCATAACAAAATCAACTGCCCCAATTTTTAAGTAGCTTTTTGCAATACCTATGGTTGGCTTATTTAAATGGAAAGAGGCATGCGTTGCAATTCCCATATTTCTAGGGTGCAAGTAACCATTTCCATCAAACATCACAATTTCAGGATCAAAGGATAAAGTTTTGAACGTATTAATAATGAGAGGTAACTCTCTAAAAGATAAATATCCCGGTATATACGGGACTTTGATTTCATCTTTTAAAAACTTTGTCTCAATTATAGCTTTCGTCAAAAAATCCACGACGCATATGCAGCAAACTGCAATTGTCTTTTCATCTTCTTCCCAATATGCTAAATCAACCCCTGCAATCAACTGTATATTGTCTTGGCTAAAACTATTTTCTAATTTTATATTTTGAGATAAGTCATATTGAATTTTATCAAAGTTTTCTGTTATTTTATTCTCCATTTTCTTTAGCCCAAGTATCATATTTGTTAATCATACTTTTTTCGAATTCACTAGGCTCTAGCTTTTCGGTTATTAACTCCCCATTTATATCCCACTCTTTGTAAGTTAGCTTAAAACCATATTTACATTCTGCAATAGATTTTATTGCTCCATTCTCAAACCAAGAAGTGGATCTTCCCAATAACACACCCTTATTCATATTTTGAAAACTTTCTAACTTACCATTCTCGTAAAATTTTACGTATTCGCCCTCTGCAATCCCATTTTCATAATATGAGTAGTAGGCTAAATTTCCATTTTTATATCTCTCAAATACAAGACCCGATATTGGATTTCCACCATCTTCTATGGGTTTATCAAAAACTTCTTGTCCGTTTTTTCCTGAAAAACAAACATCGTCAGTAAATTCAATGCCTTCCTGCAATACTTCTTCCATCGATAAAATGTTTAATAACTCCATTATTTTATTGCCCCTTTATTCCTTCACTTTTTATTACTGTCGGATATAATATTAAATCCTTTTAGAATATAATTACAATGCGGACATGTCGGGAACGGTACATTAGTTACAGGCTTTGTTGCACTTCCGGGTTTTATAACATATATTATTAGATTGTCAATACTAGCATTTGGATTAGCTAACAAAGCCTTGTTCGCAGCATATACTTCTGCATGGGATCCGGCACCATGTGTAAACTGACTATAGGAATCATAAACATCCTTAGGCATATCTTTAATTCTCGCTTCAATAATTGGATGTAACTCTTTTGGCACAAACCCATCTACATCATTAATTGCTGTATAAAATTTACCGGTGGTATTATCGTAGGCACCGGCTACGGCTGGACCTAATTGCTTATTTGTAAGTCCACTGTCTTTTAGCATTTGAGCTTCATCTATAACGTGTTTTTGGAGATGCGAAATTTCCTCTGATGTAAAATTAGCTTTAGCTTGAGTAGGTTTTTGCGTCCCCTCAATCCCTGTATTTTTATTGGGCTTCGGGTTTGAGGGTTGGGGTGGCTCTGTTTTTTCATTTATGATTTTAGGACCTGGATGAACAGGTTCTTTGACTGGTGAATTTAGTATAGTTTTCGGCTTGAGAAATGAACCGACTCCCTCAAGGAACCCTGCTACACTAATGATATTGGACAAATGGTCTGGTGACAAAGGATCTTCAGGTGTCACAGCTCCACGTATAGCCTCTGTTATTCCAAATGTAGCAAAATTGATAGCGTCACTACCAGAGTTACCTTGATTACGTGCGCGCTCCATGTAGGCTTGATACAATCCTTTAGGTATACCAAATGACCAATAATCTAAAAATTCACCAATGGAGTTTCCTGCATTTTGATACCTTACGTTATTAGCCTGCTCTATGCCGTTGTATAATTCAACTAGGCTGTTTGCTGCTTTTTCAGATGCATGTGCCTGCTCCATGGCTATTTGACTTTTTATCATCAAGCTGCTACCCGTATAACCCAGGTAACGATCCCACCAAGACTTAGGCTTCTCAACTTGTTGTTTAGGCTGCTGTTGTGCCATGCGGCTGTCGTAATTAGCTCTCCAGCGTTTTCTTACTTCTTCCGGAACCTGCTGATACGCATGAACCATGGCATTCGATTCTTTAAGCAGGTTCTGTACCAGTTCCAATGTGCTGCCGGAATGAGCTATATGACGTGCGCTCGTATACACTTTTCCTAGAATCCACTTGTTATAATAGGCTTGTTTAGCTTTCTCATGCTCGTGTAGACTAATCAACCCTTGCATGGCCAAACCAGCCAAGTATTTTAATGGGTGAACTTCGCTCCCCTTGCTACTGCCTCCAACGGTAGGGTTCCTTTGCTCCGAACAGGGATCGCTGCGGTTGCTTTCAGAATCAAACCCGCTGCAGGTCCACTTAGCACTCCCACAGCAACGCCAACCACTTTTCCCATCACCGGAATGGAGCCTAATAGCTTGGATACTGTCCCCATCATGGCATTCGCTTGTTGAAGCTTTGCTGGACTGGTGACTTTTGCTTTAGGGGTAGAGGCTTGGCTGCTAGATGAATCTTTGGCTGCTGATTGAGCTGCTTCATACGCTTTGATGCTCATCAAAGGCGGCTCAGGTACAGGAGGGAGGTCGGCTACGAAAACAGGAGCTTTCACCGTTCCTTCCTGATAAATCACTGGAGCTTTGGTATCCGTCTCACCATCCAGTACCATGCTGCTGGCTCTGCCTTTTAGATACAGCGCCGTTCCAGCTTCCAGTGAAAGTTCCTCACCTGCATCAAGCTTCACATGACCACCCTGAATCTGTACATCCCCTAGACTGTCGATCGTAATGCCGTTACTTTCATGCAGTGTAATGGAAAATTCACCGGAGCTGGATAGGGTCAGTTCATGCTCAGACAGTTCTACGCCGCTACCTTGTACATGTTGCCATACCTTCACATTCGGCTGACCATTGGTATGGCGTTGTTGTTGCAGTGAATCCGTTACATAGGCATCTTGTTCGCGGTGGGTAGGCAGATATAACTCGACTTGTTCCCCGATCTCAGGCATATCGTACCAGCCGCTATGTTCTTCGGCGACATAACGGGTGGCTACGGGAAACCAGCAGGCTTTGGCAGGATCTTGCTTCGGGTCGATGTCAAGTTGAAGCTGTACGAAATCCTGCTGTACCATGAGCACTGTTCCTGTCAGCGAAATCCCGGTGGCCTGATCGTTTTCATAACGGGCATAGCGAATATCCTGTTCGGCTTGAAGATCATAACGAGTACGCAGTAAGCCATCCGCTAGTGTAGTCACTGCTCGAACCACGACCAGTTCTTTACCTTGTCCGATGGGTAACGTAATGAGGTCGCCGAGCGCGTAGTATTGCAGACTTTCAATCATATAGGTGATATACGAGCCAGCACGTTGTTCTCCTAGCTTTTCCGCATCCAGTTCATGAAACGTTTTCCGCACCCGATAGAATACATCCCGTTCCACCTTATGCTGCTTGCCTTCTGGCATCCCGAAGAAGACTTTGGGCGAAGCTGCGGTTACCTCTGGCACAAGTACGGAACCAAAGCGAGAAGCGAGACGCTTTAAAAACGCCCAATCGGTCTCCTCATATTGTAAAACAAAAGTGTCCAGTTTGGCATAATTCGTTACGGTATCAATGGCATCTCCGTACTGATACTTCCGTATCATCGTAGTGATCAGATCATCATAAGTGCGGTGAATATCTTGATAGGAGCGTCTTTTTACCTTGATATCCATCTGGTACGAATGGGAAGCGGCCTCTAGTTCAAATGTATATACGCCTCGCACACATTGTACGGACATACTCGTTACAACCCCATGGAACAGCCGTCTTAGCGATTGTCCCTGATCATCCAACTGACGAATCACAATCGGCTCTTGCTCCATATTTTGACCGATACAGGCTGCTCCTTGTTCTTCGGAGAGCAACCCACTGATATGTAAATAGGCATGATCATTAATGGTACGTTTTATTTTAAGTTGTTCGATGTGTTGTGGCTGAAAGGGACCATAAAAGCGTAGGCTTTTATAGCTGATCCCGTCTGTTAATATGCTCAAGTGAGTTCATGTCTCCTTTCCAGATGTGATGGCTGATTACAAGTAAATACGTCATCGTTAATTCGGTTCTGGTTATTGAATACGGATGGGTGCTTTGGCTCAAGACCAATATGTATCATTGAGTTTGTTGGGTACAAAAACATTCTTAATCGGATACAGTTGTCCCAAGTAAGCATTCATTCAAGGTATAAAAGAACAGGAGGTGATATTTAATAAACAGTCCAGTATATGTATTTATCGGTCAAAAGAGAGATTTAGTTTACAGAATGACCCATTCGTTGGGGTATTTACTATGTGTAATACTGGAAGGGAGAGGTATGGGAAGAGAGAAAGCTGAAAGTAATTTTGAGCAATTGTCTTCCAAAGTCAGGAACTGAGCTGATTTAATTGTGATTATGGATTCGGGTAAATTAAATACAGGCTCATATGGAATTAGTAGAATCAATAGAAGTGAAGGGAGAACGGGCGTCATCTGGAAAAGGGGTGTTGTGGGAAGGAGTAGCTTTTGATAGTATAGGTAATATATATAATAAAAAGGAATATATCCCTTTCATCGTCTCGACACATGTGGAGTGCTGTGTGTTGCTCATCAGGAAATAGCATAACGGAGCCACATTTACCTATCCTGTTGAAGCTCAGGCGTAGTTATCGCCTGGGCCTTTTATTTTCGATGAAGCTGTCCTTGTACCTTAAATTAAACCTCGACAGGTTACAATACTTGACTTCTCATTACTCATTTAGTACAATAGTTTTAAAACTATTGCATAATAAGTTAATTGTATTTCCCTAAAGGAAAGGAGCAGGACGATATTGCAAGTCCTTAAAATCTTAACGCCTATTTATACCAATGTGCTGGAAAAAGCTCTTCCGTTTTACGAAGAACTGCTGCAAACCAAAGCAGGGACAAGGTTTCATTATGCTGAGAAAAAATTGGACATTGCAGTTGTTGGTCAACTTCTGCTTATTGGAGGAACGAATAGTGCGCTGTCAGCTGTGCAGGATATCACTTTGTCTTTCCTAGTGGATGATATTCTCGCTTATAAAGCTTGGCTATTGGATCAAGGTGCAGTGATCCGGCAAGATATTACGAAAGTTCCGACAGGCTACAACATGCTTGTGCAACAACCAGATGGCACGATAGTTGAATATGTTGAGCACACGAGGTCTACATATGTTGAACAGTGAACAAAGAGTTCGTATTTTTAAAGCATTGGCTGATGAGACCCGTCTCGAAATTATTCGGACACTCTAAGGTAACAAGAAGGAGATGAATTGTGGAGAATTGGGAATGATATGCGATACTTCCAAATCGAATACATCGTATCATTTCCGTACATTAAGAGAAGCAAACTTGATTAAAGTCCGAAAAGATGCGCAAACAAAATATGCCAGTATTAATTTGGAGACTTTTCATTTGTATTTGCCAGGATTCCTAGAGACCTTATAGACCTTATAATGAGCGATTTACATGGAAAGAGACTTATAGAGGCTTTCGAGCACGCCTGTTGATTAACCAGAAACTGTTTTTTTGAGATTTGACAAATAGACATGTTTTTCCAACACTTTGGTAGTGGCGATGATCCATTCAATTTGTAGTTGATCGTGCTGAATTTGTTTCGCGAAACGGATCAAGGGCATTTTCTTGCAAGGGATGACAAATGATTTTGAGTGATCATATAACCATTTCAAGATAACGTAAGTCATTAACGCGGCAAAAAGCTGATTGAACACGGCATTCATTGTTGTGCCAAACAAAACAGGTACATTTAGGTTCTGTTTTATCCATCTGAAGAAAACTTCAATACCCCAGCGTGCCTTGTAGGTATCAGCAATTTCTTCGGCTGATAGATGCACAAGATTGGTTGCGACCCGAATTTCATTGCCGTTGTTATCTTGAAAGATCACGACGCGATGTCGAAGCTCCGACTGGCACTGAGGTGTTCCGAGATAACAAGTAATATCCCGTATGACGTTCGAGGTTTCCACTTTCCTGTTCTTTAAGGAATGTGGGTTCACAAGCGTTACGTTCTCTTTGATACGGGTTACAAAATACTGCTTCTCCGCGACATATTGATCAAAACGCTTGATCTTCCCGTAAGCTCGGTCATTTACTAAGATGTAATCCTTGTCCGCAAGCTTCTCACCGATAGGGCCATCATGAACCGTACCGATCGATCGTTTCAATGACCTGAACGGGTTGCTCAGTAGCCGCAGCGAATGCGACATGCAGCTTGATTCCTGCGTGTTCTCCATGAAACAGCGCCCAAGGCAGACGTGTTTTTCCTACCGTGATCGTTGTCGAGTCTACCAATAACAGATCGTTGGGTAGGTGCAATTGGCGTTTGGTTGCACGATTACACCTTAAAATCAACAAATGAAACAGGCGCTTGAAAAGCTCATACGGTACTTCGCTAGCTTTGGATGAGAAGGTAGAAAAGCAAACGGTTTGAAGTCCACAGATTTTGGCTTTAACGACACCGGAGCGATAACCATCCCATTGTCCCAAAGCTGCGTGCATAAAGAATACAAGTAACTGATGTGCTGTAAATTTGCGTGCTGTATCTTTGTAGTTCAACTCTTTCAGTATGCTGATCACATCTTCTTCTTTAAGAAGAATTTGAACAAAGTTTGTAAACGTGGTAGACTTTTTCAGAGGTCTCCTCTTTCAAATCGGGTTCTGTGGTGGAATCGATTTTATCGAAAGAGTGGCCTTTTTTCAGCTTTTGGATACCTTATTTTGGTTAATCAACAGGCGTGGCTTTCGAGGTTGTTGGATACGTATCATATCCAATAACCGGCACCTCATGCATGTGGAGTGCGTGGTAGTAATATATCGAGATAAGAATGCATTGATGTACGAAGGCTAGAGGATAATTTTTTGAATATGTTCCTGCATTCAAAAAAAACGCTTTAGGGTTGAGTGCTGTCCATTGTTATTACCAAAGGAGAATTAATTTGAAAAATGTATGGGAGAAACAGTAAAAAGGGGCGACAAGCCCCTCTTATGTGGGCTATAGCCCGTTGAGTACGCGAAGCGTGCGAAACAAAAAACCACCTGCTATGCGGGTGGTGTAGTTTTAATATTATCCCTATAGAAGTAAATGGTTCCCAAAAAGAGTAATAAAGCGCTTCCGAAGTGATCCCGCCATAGAAAGCATCAAGATTGCCCCCATACAGATCAACCAGCAGGAAAACAATAGGCAAGGTTATTATTGAAATCAAAGAGATTCGGAAATAAAATGCGGCCAGTCTAGTATCTATGTTCTCCAGCCAATTATTCCGATAAGCAACTATTTCCATCCAAAACAGTAAAAATTGAGGGAAATACCCTAAGGAAAAATCATGGATATATAAACGATTTGTAGGGAATATCAACCTTGTGATGAAGTTAAGAGAACCTACAGCCAGAATAAAATAGAAAATGCTTACCTTGTTCGGATAATTCATCTGAATAATGAACTTTCCACTCCAAATACGTATCAAAGCATAAAATAATGTAAAATAAAACAAGGCCATAATAAACCACATGTTATAAAAGCCAACATATAGGACCTTTCTTGTCGGCTCTCCCTACCCCCCAATCAACTCTAGTTCCCTGCCGATCTGCTCAAATATATGTAGTGTAAGATCAAGTTGCTCAGGGGTATGGGTTGCCATTAACGATGTACGAATAATTTCACATCCTTCCTGAACAGCAGGAGAAATCACCGGGTTGGTATAAATACCTGCTTTCATTAATTTATTCCAAAACAGAAATGTTTTTAATTCACCTCTTACATGGATCGGAATAATAGGTGTTTCACTGTGTCCTGTGTCAAATCCCAGTTTTTGTAGCCCAGTCAGCATGTTCTGTGTATGTTCTTTTAACGTGCTTCTGAGCTCTGGCTCAAGCCGAATAATTTCCAACGCTTTCAGACTTGCGGCCGCGCTCGCAGGGGTCATACTGGTGCTAAAGATCATGCTCCGGCCCCAGTGTTGGATATAATCAATAATATCCGTATCTCCAGCAACAAAACCTCCCAAGCTTCCAAAGGATTTACTAAACGTTCCGGTGATCAGATCAATTTCCGACTCAACTCCAAGGTGTTCTCCGGTTCCCCTTCCATTTGGACCCAATACGCCAATTCCATGAGCATCATCTACCAGCAAGCGGGCGTTATACTGCTGCTTAAGGGCTGCAATGGCTTTCAGATCGGCAATATCCCCCTCCATACTGAATACACCATCAACTATGATCAGTTTTCCAGCACCCTTGGGAGCAGCATTCAGCTTAGCCTCAAGATCATTCATATCATTATGCCTAAAACGCAGCAACTTACAGGAGGCGAGCTGCACCCCGTCAACAATAGAAGCATGTACCTGGCGATCTACAATAGCTACATCATTGCGTCCCAGAATGGCTGAGATTACTCCCAAGTTCATCTGATATCCAGTAGAAAAGACAATAGCACTCTCTCTATTCAAAAATTCAGCTAACTGGGTTTCTAGTTCAAGATGGAGAGGAAGAGTCCCGCTAAGAAATCTGGAGCCGCAAGTCGATGTACCGTATCTCTGCATCGCCTCAACAGCTCCCTGAGTTAGTCTAGCATCACCGGACAAACCTAGATAGTCATTAGCTCCGAGCATGATCATATTTTGATTTTGAACAATGACTTCTGGTCCTCTTTTTTCCTGAATAGGCATAAAGTAAGGGTAGGTATCATTAGCACGTAGTTTTTTGATTTCGTCCCAACTCATACATTTGTTAAAAATATCCACAACTAATCACCTCGGCATCTTTATAATTTACTTTCCCGTTGTATATCTTGCTTTGTTTCTTGTGAATCTTTAGTCAGATTCAAAGTAATTACACCTATAATGATCAAAATAATTGCAACAATTTTCACAAAGAGAGGCGTTCGTTAAAATAAAGGAGACCGATACAGGCAATCAGAACAATGCCCATTCCAGACCAGACCGCGTAGGCAACGGATACATCAATTTTCTTAAGGGTCAAGGTTAGAAATGATAAGCTCCCTAGATAGAACACCACCAACAATATGCTAGGAACAAGCTTGGTGAATCCTTGTGACAGCACGCCTGTTGATTAACCAAAATAAGCAATTTAATTAATAGAATTAGAGGCACGCTGAAGAAGAACACGCTGGATCTGGATCACCCATTCCACCGGTAGTTTTTCCAGAAGAAAAGATGAGAAAATCGGGCAAAGGAAAGAATGGCATGTTTGGGCCACGTCGTTTGAGCGGTATCAAATGGCCATTTAAGCAGGACATAAACGATGAGCGCGCAAAAGAGTTGCCCATAGACCGCATTTTCGCTGGTGCCAAACAGCGTTGGAATATTCAAATGTTGCTTGATCCAACGGAAAAAGACCTCAATCTGCCATCGAGCTTTATACATCTGTGCGATTTGTTCTGCCGTGACCTGCACTAAATCGGTAACGACTCGGATTTCTCGACCTTCAAAATCCCGAAACATCACCACACGATGACGTTGCTTGGAATAACACTGAGGTGTCCCTAACTGGCAAGTGATATCCCGAATGACAGAAGAATTTGCTTTCTGGAGGCGGGAAAGGGCATGAGGTTTTTCCAAATGGACGTTGTCGCGAAGCCGAATAACAAAGGATTGTCCCTGGATTTTGAAGTCGTCCAGACGCTCCAGTTTCCCATAAGCACGGTCCATCACCAAAATGTAGTCCGGTTGAGCCAACGTTTCGACCACCTGAAGAGGTTGCCCATTTGAGACTCGCAAAGCGACATGAAGTTTAATGTCTGCACGTTCCCCGTGATAAGGGGCCCAGGAAGTCGTGTTTTTCCCACGGTTATGGTGGTCGAGTCGATGAGGAGTATTCATTGGGAAACGTAAGTTTTCGGCGTGTTTCTCGGCTACACTTGTGAATGACTCGATCAAAAAGCTCCTTAAATATAGCAAAGGGGACTTCGGCTGCTTTGGTGGAAAAACACGAATAATGAACCACAGGTAAGCCACTGTGAGCGGCATGATCCACACCGGAACGATAACTGTCCCATTGTTCTAAGGCAGCTGCACACCAGTATTGAAGTAAGTGGGTTACCGTGAATTTACGGGCTTTGTCTTCATAGTCTGTTTCCTTGGCAACGCTTTGCACTTCTTCCGGTGTCAAAATAGATTGAAGGATCGTGATAGACTTTTTTTCTACCATTTAGTGGTTAATCAACAGGCGTGTTGTGACAGCTTCATACTGGTTGTACCAGCTGCTTCAAACAGAATAGCTAGACACAAATATACCCATTCGATCCCAATCACCCCACTATTCATGACGCCATTCGATTAGACTCTAGGTAAATTATACAATAAAATAAACATTGACACAACAATTTTGTTTATTATTATAATGAATTGAAAATTTTGTGATATTGATCACTATTGCTTCTATCAATAGAATATAAACACAAAATTGAGAGAATTAGGATTATTTTCAGTATGATAGCAGCCTGAAGGCATACCGTGGAAGGGTCTTAGTTTCACCGCGGATGGGCGTCTGTTTCAGATCACGGACAAACATAACAACGGATTCAGTTTATGTATAGCAGAGATGCATCTGGTGTACCGTTATTGACGACTGTTCGGGATGCTGTTGGGAACGCAATTCAGATTCATTATTCTTCAACCGATATTACCCTAAGTAAGGGAAATGAACGTGTAGTAATATCACAAGCACCAAGAGCAAAATGTAGGCTTGCTGGATAGTGTGACAGATACCAAGGGACGTAGAACCTCCTATTCGTATTTGTTAGCCCATGCTGGCTTAACTTGCTATTCTTCGACGCATCGCGCGGAATATCCAATCCATATGCGTTATATAGCTATGATATTTGGGGGGGATGATATAGCTTCTTCGCAGGAGAAGGTATACAATCCATTCCGTTACTCGGGTGAGCTACGGGATGATACAACGGAACTGCAATACCTGCGAGCAAATGGTATGATCCCGCAAACGGCAGGTTTATTAATGAGGATACGTATGAAGGGGATATTAAGAATCCGCTGAGTTTAAATTTGTACATTTACGTGAGTAATAATCCGTTGATTTATGTGGATCCAACAAGATGTACACAAGAAATCGGAGGCTCTGAATTTGATACTAGTAGAATGAATATCCTCTCAAACGCACTGAGTGGACACCGTTTTTCCTTGATGCGGACTCAAAGCGGCTTTCCGTAGAAAAGCCAGAATCAACAGCACAACTCTGTTATGAAGGGGATAAAGACCGTGAATCTGTTTCATGGGCTAAACCTTACATGATAAAGACATTTGACAAGGGTGAAATCTCTGCAAAAAGAGTGATGTTTGAAACGGCTCCTTTTGACAATGAAACAGAGATACTGGGTCCAATCAAACTTCATTTATGGGCTTCATCGTCAACTGATGACATGGATATCTTTGTATCCTTGCGTAATATTAATCCACAAGGTAAAGAGGTGGTCAATTCAGGGGCACTAACCGAGAACTTTCCAATCAGCCAGGGGTGGCTACGTGCCTCTTTGCGTAAGTTGGATGAAGAGCTATCTACTGAATATAAGCCATACTACGCCTTTGATGAGGTTCAGAAACTAATTCCTGGAAAAGTCTATCCTTTAGATATAGAAATATGGGATAGTTCAGTTGTTCTATCTAAAGGACATCGTCTTCTTTTAGAAATAGGGAGCCAAAATCAGAGTGGGTGTGCATTATTAATGCAAACATCAGATGATAGAAATTGGGATGCAGATACAACCATTTATACAGGCGGAAAATATGCGTCTTACTTGCTGCTTCCAGTTATTCCTTAAGACCTTTCAGGTTACAGAAAATTATTAGAGTAGGAGTGTATTAAAATGCAAGAAAAAAGAAAGAGATCTGCCGAACAGCCTATGGCAAGGATGGTAGGGCACGGTGTAGACTATGCAAATATGTGTAAAAGGCTAGAGGCAGGTGAAGACTATGTAATTGTGTGTGAAGAAATCGGAGATAGGGCACAGGCGTATGCGGAGAAAGAATTGGCAAAGGGGCATAATCAAACTGCAAGTATCTTTTTATTAAATGCATCTGCAATATATAGAGTAGGAGAATATGGACTCGTAAATATTACTGAGGAGAAATTGAGACTGTATAGAAAAATGGTTGATTGCTTTAACAAAGGAATTCGTCTAAGTCATAGATTGAAATCAGAAAGAATTGAGCTGCCCTATAAGGACTCGAAATTAAATGGATGGTTACTCATTCCAAATGATGCACTAAAGGATGTCCTAGTTGTTCTTATTATTGCAGGCTGGACAGGTTTTAAGGAAGAAATGTATTCAGCGTATGCCATACATTTGATTGAAAGAGGCATGCAGTGTGTATAGTGGATGGTCCTGGTCAGGGTGAGACTCTATACTTCGATCACTGCTATCAAGAAATTAAAATGGAGAAAGCGTATAGAGTTGTTCTTGAATTCCTTAAGAATTATCCGAATGTAGGCGATAAAATTGGTGTTTTGGGATCAAGCTTCGGGGGATATCTGTGCGTAAGATCAGCGGCTTATAATGCTGACCTAACTTTTGTTTGTGTTTCCAAAGGCGGTTCCTACCATCCTCTTGAAATCACTAATAAAATTCCTTATTATCGTGATAAGATTTTGGTGAGATGGGGTAAGGATAAAAGTGAACGATGCTGCCCAATAATCGAAACCGCAGAGTAGTCATTTTTCAAAATTATACGGTTCCAGCATACATATACGTTTCAGAAGTTTAAGCAAACAATAGGCTTAGTACAATGATGTAACGCATTAGAAAACGCAAAAGTAACGAAAAGGTACAGGAACTCTGGCTATGAGCTAGGGTTTCTTTTTCATTTAGAGAGGAGCAACAAGATTGCTATTAATGTTACAAGCAATAATCATAGAAATATTAAGATTTATTACTGCAATTGGTGTGTTTTTCACCTGGATGTGGATTGGAAATCAAATTCGTAAACGTAGAAACGTTAATTCCGTACATAAAAAACGCAAGAAATAATGAGAAAGCTGTAGATTATGTAGCAACGAGTATTCAGAGTTATGGATTTAAGAATCCGATTCTGATTGACAGTAATCATGAAATCATAGCAGGACATACTCGTCTGTTAGCAGCTAAGAAGCTTGGACTAAAGGAAGTTCCAACGATACTGGTGGATGATTTAACTCCTGAACAGGTCAAAGCCTTCAGAATCGCAGACAATAAAACGGCTGAGTATGCGGATTGGAATTTTGAATTGTTAGCGCAGGAACTAGAAGAATTAAAACTGGCTGATTATGATCTTTCTCTAACTGGATTTGATATGAGCGAGTGTGAGAAGTTGTTAGATATATTGCATGAAAATACAGCCGATGATGAGGATGATTTTAATGTAGAAGAAGCATTACCTGAACATCCGGTCACTCATAAAGGTGATATTTGGCTACTTGGGAAGCATAGGATCATCTGCGGTGACTCGACTAATCCGAAAGATATCGCAACATTGATGGACGGTAAGAAGGCTCAGCTTATTGTAACCGATCCACCTTATAATGTGGACTATACAGGTAAAACGAAGGATGCTAATGGGACATGCCGATTATCACTGGATGCATGAACCTGTATTGTACGGATGGAAGCCGACAAGTGGACACTACTGGAACAGTGATCGTAAGCAAACGACATTATGGCAATTTGATCGTCCTTTCCGCAATGAATCTCATCTAACCATGAAGCCGATTCCCTTGATTAGCTATCCAATTAAAAATTCGAGCAAACTTGGTGATATCGTATTTGATCCATTCGGTGGTTCAGGTTCAACGTTGATTGCTTGTGAGGAAACGGATCGGATTTGCTATACCAGTGAGCTTGATCCCAAATATGTAGATGTGATTGTGAAGCGGTATATTGCCCACGTTGGTAGCGATAGCAATGTATATTTGATTCGGGAAGGTAAGCAATATAGTTATCAAGAAGTAGTTGCTGAGCCAGAATTAGAGAATTCGTAGTTAACCTTTTCTCAATAAAAGTGAAGATATAAATACAATTGCAGCGAACAAGGAGACACTGAAACTAACTATGGCATAAGTTTTTCGATTTGCTTTAAATTCGGAGATGCCAGAAAATAAAAACATGAGGCTTAGAAAAAGCTGTGTAAGTGATGGTGAAAATCGATTGTTACCAGGATAAGCAAGAGACAAAAGGGATGTGATTATAACAACAGCAGCACATGAAGATTTAAGAATTTGATATATGTTCATTTTTTTGATCATAGATCTGCTCCCCTTTCCCATTTAGTTTATTATACGGTGAAATCCTATTATACAGTATTATGCAACTATTTAGTTAGAAATGGTAAGGAATATGGTTTTCAAGAAGCCGTTGCTGAGTCGGTAAGGTCAGAGGTATCATGTGCTGACTAAACCGAAGGGGTGATTTGATTGGGCAAGGCAAAAGTGAATATGGTGATTGGATTCCTAAAGGGCATGCAAGCCGAAAAGGTAAATGTGCTAGGAACTGAGGAGGCTCGGGAGGACAATGAGTTGATTCAGAAGGTGATTGAGGATATCGAGTTGGTTTACGAGGCTGAGCTAGAAGGATAAGCTGGAATACATATGGGGAGTGGGCTATATAGTCTATTCCCTTTTTTCGTGATGGAGGTGAGCTAAGATGAGCAAAAACAATGACAAGCCAAAAAGAAACAAGCCAAAGATACTGACCAAGTATAATCAATTTTTTGTGCCAAGGCTCAGGGATGTTCCCGTTTGGGTACGTGAAGGAGCCACAGATGAAGAGATTGCGAAACGACTGAATATTCATATTTGGACATTAGGCGATTATCGCAGAAAGCATTCGAAATTTGCTGAAGCATTGGAACGTCCAACCAAGTGGGAAACCCATGTATATCCTCGGTTAGCGGAGATTCAAAAATGGTTTGAAGAAGGCGTGAACGCGGAGGACATTATCAGGAAACTCGATATAGGTAAAACGACTTGGTACGAGTATATTGATAAACATCCGATGCTGGCTGAACTAGTCAAATGGAGCAGATCTGTCCCTATCTCACACGTGGAAAATTCACTTTTGAAAGCTGCTACAGGGTAACTGACCAAAACATTCTCTTTCTCCGAACTGCGCAAGTTTATAGGTGAGATGGACATTGAGTTTTTCGCTTTAGCCTATTTTCCTAAATACTTTGATCGAGCATTTGGCAAGTTTCACAAAGAGCTATTCACGGAATTAAGACATATGCTTGCAAATACAGGACTGATTACGGCTTTCAGCCTCCCTAGGAAGCATGGAAAGTCCACGATCAGTTCCTTTTTATTTCCGTTGTATGCGACTTTATATGATAAATCACAGTTTACACTGATCATATCTGCCACAGAGCAAATTGCTCTTCCGTTCCTCGATATGATCAAAGATGAACTGGAGACCAATACGATGCTGATTGAGGATTTCGGTATCCGTAAAGGGAGTCGCTGGAACAATAAAGAGATTTGGCTTAAGAGTAAAGGTGGACTGGACTCATGTATTATGATTCGTGGCATAGACGGTAGTTTGAGAGGTATTCACTATAAGCATCATCGTCCTACTTTGGTTCTAATGAATGATTTGCTCAAGGAGGACACGGCTCGATCCGAAGCTAAACGAGAACAAATTAAAAATACGTTTACGGATGTCATTTTGCCTATTGGCACAAGGGATACGAATATTTTGATCTGTGGAACCATTCTCAACGAAGAAGATATTATGGCTGATCTGCTCAAAGGGAAGATACCAGGTGTACGAAGTGTCCGTAAAGCAGCCGTGCTTCAATTTTCAGAACGGGATGATCTGTGGTCAGAGTGGGAACGAATGTATAATAACTTGCAAGACGAGGACAGGATCAATACGGCCTTGTTTTTTTTTATGGCGAATGAGGAGGAAATGCTAGAGGGTACAGAAATCCTGTGGAGCGAGTATTTGGACTATTATTATTTGATGTGCAAGAAGCAAGCTATGGGCGAGAAAAGTTTTTATAAAGAATTGCAAAATGATCCGCGTTCAACAGACGAATACATATTTCAGAATCTCATGTATTGGGACAGGTTGCCTGAGTTTGAGGACATGGAAATGGCGATGTACATTGATCCAGCAATTAAGACAGGGAAGAAAAATGACTATTCGGCTATTTCAATTATTGGGCAACACCGAAGGACGAAGCGAATGTATGTTATAAATGGAAATATTTACAAATTTCTGCCGGATGATTTATTCCAAGTGGTTATTGAGAAGTTGAAGCTTTACCCTGTAGATAAGATTGGTTTTGAGGTGAATCAGGCACAGAGTTATATGAAGCAAAAGTTTGAAGAAGAGCTATGGAAGGCGAATATACATACACCCGTGGAAAGTGTGCATTCCAAGGGGCAGAAGCATGAACGTATTATTAGCTTGGAGCCAGGAATCAAGAAGGGGCATATTCTGTTCAATTCGGGTAACCTCAGATATAACCATCAGGTGAGGGACTACAATCGAAATTGTACATACGACGATGCGCCAGACAGTTTATATGGAGCTGTTCAATTGATTCAGTCGGTCAAGAGTCTGAAATTTTATGATCGCAGTTTGTTATTTTGAGGCTTCTGCTAAAAAAATATTTACTGAATTACTCGTTAACTCAAATGGTAAGTACCCTAAATTACCATAAAGGTTGGATGTCAATTGTTTAGCACTTGGTGTTGCCGTTTGTTTAAAGCCATGCTCTTGTCCGTTTTTTTAAACCTTTATATAGGCAAGTGCATAGAATGAAAATAAACAATGAAATGCTGAGAGGAGAATGAATAGTGTACCGTAATTCATGCTATCCATATCAATGGCATACTCCAATGCATGACTATTGGAATAACATCCGTTGGAGTAATAATTGGAATTGTCATTATTATAATGGGATCAACACGAACTGGTATCCTTATAAATTAACAGATTATGGGCAAAGACCATTTGTAGTGAATATTGACCAAGCTACTAAGCAAAATAATACTTACCGCACTGCTTTGTGGACAGGGAAACACCTTCAAGTGACCCTAATGAGTATTAATGTTGGAGATGACATTGGTTTAGAAGTTCATCCCACAACGGATCAATTCATACGTATTGAAGAAGGTCAGGGACTTGTTCAGATGGGTGAAAGTAAAGATCATTTGAATTTTCAAGAAATGGCCTGTGGTGGCTATGCAATTATGGTACCTGCTGGAACATGGCACAATGTTACCAATACGGGGAATACCCCACTTAAAATATACGCTATCTATGCGCCGCCTGAGCATCCATATGGTACGGTTCATGTAACAAAAGCGGATGCCATGTCCGCTGAATAAAGCCAACATTATTAATGGATCAAGTAAATGAGGGTTGAAATGAATTACTAACGGTAAACATTAATTCAACAAGGGACTACCTTAGTAAAGGTGGTTCTTTTCTTTATTCAAGCAACAGTTACACTGCCCATTTTGAAAGGAAGAACCTATTTGCAAATAAACGAACAAATCATATTAGAGTGTCTAAATGAGCTCCAATCGGCTGCATTAGCCAAACAGAAATATGCAGATTACTACAATGGCCAACATGCCATTCTCAAGAACTATGCCATGCAAGAAAGCAGAAGCAATCAAAAGCTCATTTTCAATTTTCCACGTAAGTTCGTAGATAATGAAGTGGGCTATCTGCTCGGTAAGCCAGTAAACTATGTGTCCAAGTCAGATCAGGGTAAAGCCATACATAATATAGATGTACATATGAGTCATTGGGACAAAGAGCATAATCTACAGCTTCGGAAACAATCTGAAATCTTTGGTGAGAGCTTTGAGTTAAACTATATTGATTCGGGTGGCCAGTTTTCAGCCACAGTATTGTCTCCTTTGAATGCGTATGTGTTGGAAGATGGAACAGCAGAACGAAATGTATTACTAGGCTTACATAACCCGTCGATTCGATAAGCAAGTGTATTTGGACGTGTATACAGACTATGAAATTATATATTATACAATCGGCAGTGATAGTAGATCTAATCAGAGTAAGCAAAACCAATCACCTGAACTAAAATATATCGGCAAACACAATCACATTTTTGGAAGAGTACCACTTATCTCCTGTCCAGCCAATACGGAGAGAAAAAGTGGCTTCCATGATGTGATTTCTTTATTTGATGCCTATAGCGCATTGAATCCCGATTTGGTCAATGAAATCGCAGATCATCGCAATGCCTATCTCGTGATTGAGAATGCCAAGCTTGAAACTGAGGACTTATTGAATATGAAGAAGATGGGCATTATTCAAGTTCCGGCTGGGGGAAAGGTAAGCTGGCTTACGAAGGAGATTAACGATTCTTTTGTAAAGAACGAGCTGGATAATATTGAACGCAAAATCTTCGATATGATGGATCAGGTTAACTTCAATGAGAATTGGGCCAGTAATACGTCTTCCTTAGCTCTGAGAAACAAGCTGTTAAATTTGGAGAATCGAGTAGCGATGCGTGAAGCATTAATGGAAAAAGCGATCAAGCAGCGTTTACGGAATTTCTTTACGTTTCTGCACATTAAAGAAGGCGTGTAATATGATTTCCGTGATATCGCTGTGAAGTTTACTCGTAACTTGCCGACAGATTTGGTTGGGATGGCTGATGTGATTGTGAAACTGAAAGAAGTAGTCTCACAGGAAACACTGCTGACGTTGCTTCCGTTTGTAGAGAATCCCAAGCTGGAATTCAATAAATTTCTTTCGGAGCAGCAACGATTAGCAGATGTGAGTAAGGAGAAATCGAATGCAGAATAAAAATAGGTTCAAGCGGTTAGTTAAGAATAATTGTGCATGCTATCTTGGAGCGAAGCATGGTATCCCAAACTATTGCTGTTTACAGGATGGCCCATGTGTATTCTTTAGTCAAAATGATGCTCTGCCACGCTGTACATATTTTGAAAATGGAGTGCTGCCAACAGATGAGAAGCTGGAGCGAGAATATACGTCTGAACGGAATGTGGGGACTGAGTTTAAGACAGCGAAACCGAGGGTGAACTGTACACGTTGCGGAGAAACATTTTCAGCTAATTCGAATCGACAGAAATATTGTGAGAAATGCAGAGATAAGAATGCGAACGAAAAGTCGAAGTTACGGATGCGCCAGATGAGAAAAAGCAGGCTTGATGTTACGCTTTAGGCTATTCAAAAGCCATATAAACTAAGGGTGAAAAACAACTGTAAATGGTGAGGGAGTATGTTTGTACCTATTTCTCATTTTTGTGGTTTCTAATGCGTAACATCATTGTATCAGATATGACGTTAAACGAATTCAACATACATATGCGTGTTCGAAAGCTCGATGGTTTTGAGGTGAATCAGGCACAGAGCTATATAAGCAGAAATTTGAAGAAGAGTTATGGAAGGCGAAGATACATATACCCGTAGAAAGTGTACATTCCAAGGGGCAGAAGCATGAACGTATTATTAGCTTGGAGCCGGAAGTGAAGAAAGGTCATATTCTGTTCAATGCAGCGATATTCGATATAATAACCAGATAAAGGATTATAACCGAAACTGCCAATATGATGATGCGCCGGATAGTTTGTATGGGGCTGTTCGACTGATTCAGTCGGTCAAAAGTCTGAAATTTTATGATCGCAGTTTGTTGTTTTGAGGGTTCTGTTAAAACTCAATCTTTATTTTATCCAATCCGTTAAGCAAGTAGACAGATTAGTGCAAGCGTAGAGCCTGCCAAAATGTACAAAGACGTCTAACACTTATTTCGGGTGTTCGTGATGAAAATAGGAGGCGTTCAAGAATGAAAGAAAAAAATGTCAGGGGAATTAAGGTAACTGATTATCATGATATTTATTTGTTAAACCAAGACTTTAACCAAGATCTATATCTATTTTCTGAAGATAAAGTAAAAGAGAAGATTGAAATCATAACAAAGAAAACAAAAGATATGATCTTTGTTTGTGAAGGAAACAACGAGGTAATAGGATATATTCATGGGAGCCCGTATGAATTGCTTTTTTCTGACTCTTTAGTAAATATACTGGGATTTGTTGTAAAAGAAAAGTATAGAAATCAAGGTGTAGGTAGCATGTTGATTGAGCGTCTTGAACATTGGGGAAAGAGCCATGGATTTTCTGGGATTAAACTGTTATCCCACCCAAGTCGAATACATGCTCACAGTTTCTACGAACAACGTGGCTATATATTTACAAAGGACCAAAAAAATTTTATAAAAAAGTTCAAATAGTGCATATGTGGAACAAGAGCTCAATGAGCAACCAGAGCAAGGCCGCTGGCACAAACCAGCAGCCTCGTTACTGAGGGAACGGGCAGCATAGTAGAGTAAATTAGCGGGTTCAAAATGCTAACTCCTCAGCTAGGTTCCCCGAACCCATAATTTACAGATGAGACCCGCCACTTGCATCAATCAATTGACCGGTTACCCAACGGCTGTCCGATGAGGCAAGAAAGGCAGCAATATCTGCAACATCTTCAGGTTGCCCCCACCTTTTGAAGGTTGAAAGACCAGAGGCAAATTTCTGTCCATCGGGATCTTTTAACGTCTCGTCATTCATCTCTGTATTAATAATGCCAGGCTGGATGGCGTTTACCGTAATATTACGGCTCCCAAGTTGCTGAGCCAAGACGTACGTAAGTGTGTCGACTGCCCCCTTCGACATGCTGTAGGCAAAAACACTAGGGGAGGCCACTCGTGTAACAAACGATGAGATATTGATAATGCGGCCTCCATCTTTCAGACGCGGCAAAGCTTGCTGGGTAACAAAAAGCGGTGCTTTGACATTAATGTTCATGACTTCGTCAAAAGATTCTTCCGTCGTCTCTTCTATGGTTACAATTTGACCGATTCCAGCGTTATTGACGAGAATATCAAACCGATTATCGCCTGTACGTTCCCGAAGGGCTTCATCCAATGTCGCATATAAATCATGAATGCCGTTAAGGATACTTAAGTCGGTACCGATCGTGAAGGCGTTCCCTCCACTTTGCTCAATCTTATGAACTACCTCCTCTGCTTCATGCTGTCTTCTTCCATAGTGTACGGCGACGACGGCACCCTCCTGTGCCAGACGCAGCGCAATGCTGCGACCAATCCCTCGGCTTGCACCAGTTACTAAAGCGATTTTACCTTTTAACTTACTCATGCTTTCATCTCCTTGTTTGGAATTCATATTTAGTTATATCACGAGGTGATGTTTGAAATGTTGCTCTTTCATTCGGAATTCATGTTTGTCGTCAATGGGTCTACGGAAAACTAAACTAACGAAGAACGATAGTGCAATAAGGAACTACCTTATTAAAGGTAGTTCTTTTATTTTTATGTAAGCAAGTATATTTGGACGTGTATACCGACCATGAGATTCTACACTATACAATCGGCAGCGATACGGATTAACCCCCTAAGTTTGGACACTAACTCTCTCTTGCTCATCCAGACTTCGTTTTTGAAATTATACACGAACTTCTCGGATCGGAATCGGTTTTGTCTGGTTTTTCTCATAAAACTGAGACGGCGACAAATCGCAAATGCCGGAATGAATTCTTCGTTCATTATAAAAATGAATGAATTTAGTGACGGCTTCATAAGCTTCGCTGTACGTTTCAAAGTCGTAGCGAGCCAAGCATTCATCCTGCAATAACCTATGAAAAGATTCAATATGTGCGTTCATATTCGGTGTTCGTGGAGGAATGCGTTCATGCTCCACTCCAAAGCTTTTACAGGCAGCTTCAAACCCATGAGAAATAAACTGAGGGCCATTGTCTGAACGAATCACAGGTTTGGTTTGCACCTCAAATAATTGTCTCTTAAACAAGGCCGTTTGTAACGTTCGGATCACATCTTTGGCCTCGCACCGCAATCCTATATGGTAAGCAACCACAGAACGGTCGTAAACATCGAGGCAAGACTGAATGAAGAAAAATCGGTCTTCTCCTGCAATATAACCGTACTTAATGTCCGTCTCAAACCGTTGGTTCGAATTCGTAATCATCCGATTTCGTGCCAGTTTCCGTGGGTAAGATGAGTTCACTTTTCGCTGTGGTCGCAGGATGTTCAATTCTCTGCACAATCGGTAGACCTTCTTTTTGTTAATAATTAGGCCATCATCTCGGCGTAAAGCGACGGTTAATTTTCGGTATCCATACGCATGGCCGTCTGCAGAAATCAACTCCATAATCCGTTCCATAATCTGAGCATCCGGTACTTTTACGCCGTCCGAACGCAGCGAATATCCTGGCTTTTGTCGTCCCCCACTTGCTGTTTTCTCGATCAATTTTCTATTTTTATGGTAGTAGTAACTAGATCTCGGGATGTTGGCCAGTCGTAGCACAAGCGTGACGGCATATCCTTCACAAATGTAGTGTTCTGCTACTTCCACTTTTTCAGCAAATGAGGGTTCTTCTTTTTTATCAAGTCACGCAGTATCGCAATCTCTAGTGCCTGTTCACCCAGTAGTTTCTTCAATTGATCATTTTCTTGGGAAAGCACTTTGGAATCTAGTCCATGTATGGTTTCCAGTGAAGTTTCACCATATTTACCTTCTTCAAATTCCTTTACCCAACGGTGAAGCATATTGACGGCAATTTCATATCTCCGGGCTACAGCTGCCTTATTCCCGGTTTCGATGGCTTCCTTGACGATTTGGCATTTAAATTCTCTAGAATGTTTATTTCGTGTCATTTTCTCAGCCCCTTATCACTAGTAGTGTAATCCATATACACTCTTAGTGTCCAAGTTCACTAAGGGGCTAAAGAGTTATGTTCTCATTAATTCCTTGAGTGGAGCAATTGATACAATAGGTGTGGAGGTGAAACAATTCCTAGATCGTATTCGAAAAGGTGATGTCCCTTCACGAAATGAAGATTATGAACCATTGTATCAATTCCTTGAAAAAAGAGGGTATATTTACGAAAGCCGTGATTCCGAGTGGGCAAAGTTATTTGAAATACGAGACCACGTTTATCGGTTGCAAGATACCTCTGTTGCAGGGATTACTTTTAATGTATGTACGACTTATATGTGTAACTTGCGATGCCCGTACTGCTATCAAGGACATGAACTCCACGAAAAATCACATGCACTCACAATGACGGAAATAGACAAAATGTTTAAGGCAGTTGATGGGATCCTTGCAATGGAAAAAGAAAAAGGTCGTTATCAAAATGCAACACATCGTATGATGCTCTACGGAGGAGAACCTCTGTTGCCTACAACTCGCGAAACAGTTAGGGAAGTTGTGAGGAGAGCTGTCGATGGGTACGGTTTTAGAATATATGCCATTACCAACGGGACTTTTCTACATGACTATCTCGATTTTTTTGAACAGTATAAAGAAGAATGGGATTATTTCCAAATCTCTGTAGATGGGCCTAAGTCGATTCATGATCAGAGAAGGATTACAGCTGGCGGTCAAGGAACGTTTGATAGAATAGCTCGAAACATTGATATGGCATTAGAGCGCGGCTTTCGAATCGCATTGCGCACAAATATCAACAAGGATAATGTTGATCATCTAGAAGAGTTGGTCTCTTTTGTTGAACAGAAGGGCTGGCACGAGCACCCACTATTTTTCTGGCAGATATCCCCCGTTACTGACCACTATGGCGACAATTTACCTAACCACTTACCTGAACATAAACTACTAGTGGCTCTTTACGAGAAGTTTGGCGATTTGGAAGAGTTTCTGGAAAAGTACAGCGTCCAGCTTGGTACAGATTTAAGTATGAGAACTTCAAGAATTCGTCAGGCCATTACCTCCAAAGACTGGGTTATGAACAACCCTGGTGATAGTTGTATTTCTATACCTAACACACTTCCAATTTTTAAAGAATGTAGTGCAAGAGAACATCGTTTCTATGCCTTCGGTGCGGAAGGAGCGATTTACGCTTGCCCAGAATCTGTAGGACGTTCAGAGCTTGCTATTGGGACATTTTTTCCAGAGTTTGTGATTAATCCCATCAAACATAACATGTGGGAAAGGGATATAACAGATTCCGAACAATGCGGCACGTGTAGTGTTTCTCTATTCTGTGGCGGCGGGTGTGCCTACTCAAACTTGATGCGCAATGGGTCTATAACTAAGCCGCACTGTAACTACTCTCATCCAACCATTTCAACCTATGTGAAGCTGAATGAAGGCATCTTTTTACAGGTGCAACATAAGTAGACTTCAAATCCGGTTCATGTGAAGAGAAACTTTCATGAAAGGAGGTGAGAAATATGTCATTTAAAATTCATTCTGTTAATGAAAATACGAAGCTTTGGACTGAATTAGCAGACGAAATGGAAGTTTTAGAGAATCGCGATGAAATGTCTATTATCAATGCTGGTTCCTGTTGTTTCCAACCTTGGACTTGTTGCGTTAAAGTTAACTAGTACTTATTCGGCTATACACCAAGTTTAATGCATCAAAATATCTTGATATGGAATATCAAGAACTTTGTTGTGTGAACAGGAATTTTAGAAGGCTTAAATTCTTGTGAAAATCAGGAACTGATTTCGGTGCTGCTTTTATCAACGAAGAAACTCCACTTTTATGTGGAGTTTCTATCCTGCTTTGGGGTGAAAATGTGGATAGGAAAATTAGCAATCCTCATGCTCTTTGGGATGGGATTTTGTTTGCTTTTGAACTTTTACCAAGTGCAAACGGCAGATATGATGGGGGCATTTGGAACTTTTAGTGGAGTTGGAATGTCACTCATTCTTCTTCTCTTATCTATTTTATTCCATGAGTTTGGGCATGTAGTGGCAGCATACCGGTATGGTATTCGTCCACGTGATATTGGGATAGGTTTGTATATGTTGGTGCCTGTGATGTTTGTAGATCTTAGTGAAGCGTGGAAATTACCCCGAAAGCAGAGGGTTGTAATAGATTTTGCAGGTATATATTTCTAATTAATAATGATATCCAGTCTTGCAATTTGGTATAGTTAAACCTAAACCCCATCCTACGTTATGATGGTTTTTGGGCATTGAATGATGCAATTGGTATTTACAATGTTCATACCAGAGCCTTTACCTTACTTAAAACTGGAATAAAGGGATATCTACTGCGTCATCAGGAGTCGAGGGGAGCTTTTCACAAGAGCATAAGAATGATGGAGAAAAAGCTTCGTTCTGTCCTACTTTTCTACTTTTCACTTTATATCCTTATGGCAACAGCAGTGATTGCATATATTTTGTATACGATGATCCATACATTACTAGCAGTACGTCCGTTGACTTTGGAAAGTACCAAAGGATTATGGATGCTTGTGTTGGTGATCCTCGTACAGCTGGTTTTGAACATGAGCTATCGCCTTATACAAAAGAAAAAACAAATAAAACAAATAAAACAAATAAAACAAATGATGAAGGAGGGATAATCTTTGTCTCAAGTAATTGTTGAAGTAAGAAATATCCGAAAAGAGTATCAAACAGAGTCAGGTACCTTACAAGTTTTAAAAGGGGTTAATACAGACATTCGTAAAGGTGAGGTTGTCAGTATTATGGGACCAAGCGGAAGTGGAAAGTCTACTTTGCTTGGTATTTTAGGAACCTTGGATACACCAACTTCTGGTCAATTAATGATTGACGGTGATGAGGTTACTGGTTTGACTGAGAGCCAGCTCACTGAGTATCGCGCAAAAAAGATTGGCTTTGTCTTTCAGGCTTACAATTTGATCTCCACCATGACTGCCAAAGAAAATGTAATGCTTTCCTTAATGTCTGCAAAAGGAAAAAGTAATTCCAAGATGGAACAAAAAGCGCTTGAGCTGCTGGATTTGGTAGGAATGAAAGAACGTTGTAATCATCTGCCAGGTCAACTGTCGGGAGGACAACAACAAAGGGTAGCCATTGTCAGAGCTCTTGCCAATCATCCATCCATCATCATTGCCGATGAGCCGACAGGAAATCTTGATTCGACGACCGGCAAACTCATTCTTGATCTTATATGTAGTCTCCGAGATAAAGTAGGCACAACATTTGTCGTAGCAACACATGATCCAAACGTTGCCGAAGTTTCAGATCGAGTACTGCACATTTTAGATGGGCAAATCCAAGAGAATTAAGTAAAGGTTGTGAAGCTTCCATGTTGTGGATATCTTCTTTTCGGAGTTTATTTCGAAATAAGTTAAGAACTTTTTTTACGATGACAAGTATAGCCATAGGAGTAGCGAGTTTTTTCTGTATGTCTATGCTTTCTGAACTTGTACCGCAGGCAGTACATGAATCCTCCAAGAAAGTCTTAGGGGGAGATATCGAAATTCAAGCTTATATGAAACCTACTACTCTGACAGATTTGGAAAAAGTGATACCTGATCACGCAAGAAAAAACATGACGATAGGGTATGTTACAAACACGATGATCAAATCAGACCACAAAATAACGAATGCTTTTGTGAAAGGGATTGATCCCAAACAGTATCCTCTCTATGGAGAAGATATGCTTCCAGGTGTCCGCTCGTTACGCGAAAACGAGGTCTTGATCACAAAAAATCTCGCAAATCGCTTACAAGTGCAAGAAGGGGATAACATCTCACTTCCAAATAAACAGGGCGAGCTTAATACTTTTCAAATTCGTGGATTGGTAGAAAAGGCCCAAGAGTCATATGGAGATTCAATGATTTTTGGCATGATCTATATGGGTTACAATCAGTTGATACAATTGCAGAACTTAACACCAGGTATCACAAATGAAGCGTGGGTCACTCTTACGAACAACGAAGAAATCGGTCAGATACGGAAAAATACAACTACTGCCATCGAAGGAAGTAATGTATTGGATTCAGGTGACAAAGAGAAAAAGATGCTAATCGACGTCCGCTCTTTGTTGCTATTTTTGCGTGTGTTCAGTCTTATTACACTTGCTATAGCCGGTATGACTACCTTTAATACAATGACGATCATGATGTCTACTCGTATCAGAGAAGTAGCCGTGATGAAAGCCATTGGTCTCAAAAACAGCTTCATCATGTACAGTTTTGCTGTCGAGGCATTTTTAATCGGGCTACTTGGAACAATGGGAGGAATTCTGGTTGGAGAACTTGCCAGTGTGTGGTTTTCTTCCTACATGGGTGCTGTTCTTGTCTTGCCTCTTCATTGGGAATTTAGTTGGCAAGCGATTGTCTCCACTTTGCCAGTAGGTATTTTAGTAACTATTATTGCAGCTTGGATGCCGTTACGTAGCGTATCACATATGTCTCCTTTACAGTTACTTCGTGGAACAGAGCCTATAGGTGAGGGGAAATTACCTTTTTTTAAAAAGCTACAGACCCTTTTCTTTGCAAGCGTAGTGGTTGGTTTCTATTTGCAGGATGTCATGTTTGATTCAGTTGGTTCTTTTCAAATATCTAATTTGCTTCTCGCTTCATTAACGTCCATGGTGATCTTATTGTTGATAATTGGACTAATCAATGTAACTTCTTGGATCTTTGGATTACTCTTTCGGCTTTTGGGGAGAGGAAAATCACTTTTCTCTCAACCTATCTATTTAGCTTTACATAACTTATCGATGGCACACAAAAGGAATGGTCTATTATCAGTAACATTGACCGTTGGTGTGCTATCTGTCGTTCTAAGTCATGTACTTACAGATAATCTTATCCAAGTGATTCAAATGCAAATGGAAGTCCAATCCAAAGGAAATGTGTTGCTCACTTCCTCTGCGAGTGACGTAAAAGTAGTTGAGCATTTACTGAGCACAACTGACGGAGTCATCTCCTATAAAAAAGGATATAAACAAGAAACGCAGTTGTTACAGATAAACGATCAAAGTGCGATTGAGAAACTGAAAAGTCTAGGGCGAACCAGTAAAGTGTTCGAAAATATGAAATTTTCTACAGAAGCTGTGGACTTACAAGAAAAAAACCATTCGTATAAAATCTCCTCTGGTCGTGACTTTACTCCGGAAGACAACGGTGCTCTACACGCCTTGTTAATTGAAGACTTCCAAACAGAATTAGGAGTCAAACAAGGGGATACTCTTAAAGTTAACTTGGACCAAAAAACGATGAATGTAAAGGTCATTGGCTTTTTCGAATCCAATTTATTTAAGACGGCAGAGATACGCCTTCCTGAACAAACCATGCAGAAGTACGGTCAATCAACGAGTGTTTCTTACTATGTTGACGCAAATGCAGGTAAGATTCAAGACATCTTGGATTTGCTCAACCAAAAGCTGCCTAAATCTGCAATGGCTTATTCCATCAAGCAAACCGTGGCAGAGAGTTTACAAAATGTAGTAGATACATTTAGTAATTTTTTTTCTATCGTCTCTTTACTTGCTTTTTTAACTTCTGGATTAATGATTGGGAATCAAGTGGTGATCTCACTTTTACAACAAAAACGAGATGTTGCCATTATGAAAACCGTGGGTGTCTCTACAAGAAAACTAATTTCCTCTATTTTAACTGAAAAAGCGATTCTTTCTTTTGTAGCAGGTGTCGTAGCATCTGGTTTGGCGTTGATTTTCTCTTTCGTCATACTGCTTTCCGTGTTCCATGTATCGCTCATGTTAATGAATGCTTATTGGGTAGTAATCGGCATTGGGATGTCGATGCTTGTTACCTTGCTCGTTTCATTATTGGCATCTTTGCAGTCTATGGCAGCAAAACCAATTGAAATGCTACGTTAGGAGAGTGTTATTATGTCAAAGGCTCCTTCTCAGATCCCGACAAATCAAATACCCAACCGTCTAACAGGTTGGGTTCAGCCCTTCACCTTGCTGGTTCTATTTATTTATATCGCCGCACTGGTTGTAATGGGTGTTCTCACAGATGAATGGATATCTCATCCTGTATACGCTATTGGCGTAATTTTACCCGGTGTTGTAGTGTTTGTTTGGTCACGGGCTTATCAACTTGAAACTACATCCGTACAGATATCGAATGAAGAAGTAAAAGTGAGCCTCATCTGGTATGTGATCGTATTGATCATCTACAGTGTTGTTTTGGGCAACGAGGATTTACGCGTTTTAATTAATGAGGAAACAAACTGGATAACATTGGTCATTGTACCGCTTATTTTGATTCAGTCAGCGCGAGGGAAAGCAAGGTGGAACGTTTAGAGAGTTACTGAGTTCAGTGGGATTAACGCGTCAGGGATTGGGAAAAACGATAACGCTAGCTGTAGTTACATGCGTTTTGCTTATACCAATTATTCTCTATTCCCTTAGCGAAGAACAACTTTCCAAAGTGATGACTGTTTTCCAGAAACCTGATCAAGCAGTCCTTTTTTATCCATTAAGCTTAGTAATGGCTTTTCTCCTTCCCGGCTTTACAGAGGAAGTAATGTTTCGAGGCATTCTGCAATCTCGATTATCAAGTTTCACAAGGTCTGAGGTGAACGGTTTATTCTTAGCCTCTCTACTGTTTGCTATCTATCATGTACCGTATGCCTACTTCCTTACTTCATGGGCTACGCACGGAAACCTAACTTGGTCACTATCTACAGTTTTGACAGAGCGGTTTATCACAGGATTGTTGATGGGTTTGATCTGGATGCGTACAAAAAATCTAGCAGGGCCCATGATCGTTCATGCTTTTATGGATAGCTTTATTATTCTTGCTAGTTTTGTAAAATAGGAAGTATGAGTTAAAGAAACAGAATACAATATTGAGCTAACAGGTTTTGATTGGTCTGAAGCGGAGAAGTTGCTGGATACATTACACGAAGAAAATGTGGATGAAGCATTACCTGAACATCCGATCACTCGTAAAGGTGACATCTAGCTACTTGGGGAGCATAGGCTCATATGCGGAGACTCGACTAATCCTTAGGATATCGCAACATTGATGAATGGTAAGAAGGCTCAGCTTATTGTGACTGATCCACCCTACAATGTGGACTATACAGGTAGACTAAGGATGCTTTGAAAATTGAGAACGATTTTATCGAAGCTGGATTCAAACTGGCACAGTGCTGTATATGGGCTAAACAAGCCATGGTTATGGGTAGACAAGATTATCACTGGATGCACGAACCCGTATTGTCGGAGATGCCAGAAGATAAAAACATGAGGCTGAGAAAAAGCTGTGTAAGTGATAGTGAAAGACGATTGTTACCAGGATAAACAAGGGATAAAAGGGATGTGATTATAACAACAGCAGCACATGAAAATTTAAGAATTTGATATATATTCATTTTTTTGAGCCATAGGTTTGCTCCCCCTTCCCATTTAGTTTATTATGCGGTGAAATCCTATTATACAGTATTATGCAACTATTTAGTTAGAAATGGTAAGCAATATGTTTTTCAAGAAGTCGTTGTTGAGGTTGGGCAAGGGGAAAAGTGAATATTGATTCGATTCCTAAAGGGCATGCAAGTCGAAAAAGTGAACGTGCTAGGGGCAGGATATTCCCGTATGGGTACGTGAAGGAGCTACGCCAGTTCATCCCTGAGCTGCCTTTAAATTGCGCAAGCTCAGTACATAAGATAAGTTATTTGAGTGGACTTTGCCCCACATCAACGCTATGATGTGACACAGAAGCAGAATCCTGGACAAGGAATTATTTTGCACATACAAATGAACCTGAACGCGTTACTTATATCGCTGTAGATGGCTTGGCGCCGATTGGAATGGTCAGGGTAAATCATGCTCATACAGGTCTGGCCGTCATTCATGATTTCTGTGTACTTCCAGCCTACCAGGGCAAAGGATATGGCCGTGACCGAATGATTCGGCTGCCTTTTCCCGCTAAAGACCAGAATAGTATAGTGCAAAGTGGATAATAAATGGACAAAAGTAGAGACTAAAAGGGACAACCCACGGGAATACCACAACATAAGAAGGAGACATTATGACGGAGAAAAAAGAAATAAAAGATACAGGGTGGAACTTCGACAACAGTTATTCTCGTCTGCCGGAATCATTATTTACAAGACTCAACCCAACTCCTGTTCGTTCACCGAAGCTGATCATGCTTAATCATCCGTTGGCAGCATCACTGGGGTTGAACGGTGCGGCGCTACAACGGAATGATGGTGTAGAAGTGCTGGCTGGCAACCAGGCTCCCGAAGGTGCTGCGCCTCTTGCTCAAGCTTATGCAGGACATCAATTTGGACATTTTAACATGTTAGGAGACGGTCGTGCTCTGCTGCTTGGCGAACAGATTACTCCCTTGGGGGAGCGGGTTGATATCCAGCTCAAGGGCTCAGGCAGAACGCCATACTCTCGCCGTGGCGATGGCCGGGCGGCACTTGGGCCGATGCTTCGTGAATACATCATCAGTGAAGCGATGCATGGGCTAGGTATTGCTACCACCCGCAGCTTGGCCGTAACTACAACAGGGGAGTCGATCATCCGGGAAACGGAGCAGCCCGGTGCTATTCTGACTCGTGTAGCTGCCAGTCATCTTCGTGTCGGCACCTTTCAATTCGTGGCAGCATGGGACACTACCCAGAATCTCCGGATTTTGGCTGATTACACATTGGAAAGACATTATCCGGAAGTTGCTGCTGCGAACAACCGCTACCTGTCCCTGCTCCAGGGAGTGATCAAGCGCCAGGCCGAGCTAATTGCCAAATGGCAGCTCGTTGGTTTTATTCACGGGGTAATGAACACCGACAATATGACCCTTAGCGGAGAAACCATTGATTATGGTCCTTGCGCCTTCATGGATGCCTATGACCCTGAGACGGTATTCAGTTCCATTGACATTCAGGGCCGTTACGCTTATGTCAATCAGCCGCGTATTGCTGCATGGAATCTCGCAAGATTTGCTGAGACCCTGTTGCCGTTGCTGCATGAAAACACGGAGCAGGCTATCAAACTGGCCGAGGATGCGATTGCAGATTTTTCAGAGTTGTTTCACCGTCATTGGCTTGCCGGAATGAGAGCGAAGTTGGGAATCTTAAACGAAGAGCCGCAGGATGAATCGCTCATTCAAGACCTGCTTGGTATAATGCAAAAGCATCGTGCGGATTACACTAATACGTTCCGTGCTTTAACTTTGGACGAGCTGGAGGATACGGTCCTGTTCGGCACTGCGGATTTTACCCAGTGGCATGAGCAATGGCAGGCGAGGCTGGGCAGACAGCAGGAATCGCAAGCCACCTGGCGCCAACTAATGCGCAGCAGCAATCCTGCCATAATTCCGCGCAATCACCGGGTAGAAGAAGCACTGGAGGCTGCGGTGGAACGAGAAGACTACCAGGTGATGGAGCAGCTTCTGGAAGTTCTTTCGAACCCTTACGCTTATTCTGACGAACAGGCTATTTACTCTACATTGCCTGAGAAATCCAACTGCTCATACCGAACCTTTTGCGGTACCTGATATGATGTCAGCCATTTGAAGATAACCTATTCATGCGCTGGTGGAGAAGATAGCTATTCTCTCACCAGCGCATTTTTGCATTATCCTGAAAAGTGGTGAATTGCAGCTATTAATCAAGTTCCTGACCGTCATTTTCGATTTGAATATGCCCGCAATACAGACACTGATGAGTACAGTTCTGCGTAAGCGCGGGCTGGCCTTCGATTTTCATGTCACTTTTCCCGCTCAGCCAAGGCATCGTGAGGACAGGAATGCACGGGGCTTTTTTCACCCCATAAATATCGACCATCTGACTGGCTTGAACAGCAGGATTGAGTGGACTGGAGCAATTTCCAAAAGTTTTGATGTTAACCCCTGGCACGTAATCTCCAATATTCATCTGTGCTTTATTTTTGATATACACCCCGTGGCTAAAAGGGCGCTTTAATCGGGTAGGCTGTGTACCGTAGCTACAGCTTAAAATTGCACCTGCGACGACGTAGCTTTTTTTCGCGCCTGTTCCAGGCTGCACATTCGCTTCTCCCATCTGAATTATTCCTCCTTTGCTGCCATCTCTAATTTTTGCACCCGAATACCTGTAAATGGACGGCGCAGCAGACTTTCTGCCACAGCGAGATCAATATAGATATAAGCTTCCATTAAACCGGCAATCCGAAATATAGAGGGCTTGATTTTTTCGTGTCTAAGCACCAAATGCTTTAGGGTATGGTCGGGATACCACTCGGTTCTTGAGGAAAGACAATCTACCACAGGGGGGCGCAGTACCCAATACACATCCTGCCTGGCTTGCTGAAAATCAGTAAGTATAGCTGCCTTCCATTCCAGTCCCGGCATATGTTTCTCCAACAGTGCTTTCATCGAATCTGACACCAGAGGCAAAGGAAACTCCAGAAAATCCGGATATACGGTTCGTGAATCTGTATGTACAGCTAAAAACAGGGGAGTGTCCTCCGCCTGAGTTCTGCGATCCGAAAGGATATCCTCTACCTGCAACGGAGACAGGGAAGCAGGCTCTACCCGATGCTTGACACGTTCATCCACCATAAGTCGAAAATATCTCATTGCATCCAGCCTCCTTTACCCACCGTATCTGTCACCTCTGTAGCCGTGGGATGAGCAGGGGAGGCAGGGAGCATTTCTTCAGCAGCAAGGCCAATAGCTTCGTGAAGCTGTTGTTCCGTAAAGCTTACCCTGCTGACCTTTGCTCCAGTAAAATCAGCTTTTGCTAAACAAGCACCTGTAAACGAAGCGCCAGTCATATCGGCTCCCACAAAGCAGGCGTCTGTCAGATCTACTCCGATAAATGAAGCTCCTTGCAGTGAGCTATCCTTGAAAACTGCCCCCTGAAGCTGAGCATGTTGAAAGCTGGCTCCCTGTAAGCTCGCTCTTGTAAAATTTACTCCATCCCATCCTAATGGCTCCCAATCCAGCCAAGCATCTGAACCATCATATCCACGATTCCCTGAAACGGCGTCCAGTACAGCCTCTTGCAGGGAGCAATCGCTAAAATCGGCTCCATAAAGCAGGCTGTATGAAAAGTCGGTTCCTTCCAGCTGAGCCTCTTGCCACACGGTTCCTGCGAGAATGCAGCTATGCAGTCGACTATGCTTCATCCTGATCTGGCGAAAGGCTGTATAGCGAAAATCCAAGGAGCTGTAATCTCCACCAGATAGATCAACTTGGCTCAAAGATTGGTAGCTATAGGACGATTCCTCTTTTTCCTCCAGCCAAGACTTTATGACGTTCGCATCCATTGGTCCTCGATCTTCCCGGTACACGGACACACTGTAATCCATATACTCTCCAACACGAATCTCGAATGCTTCTTCACGATCCAGCGTCTGAAACTCTGGTAAAGCAACGGCTTGCTTCATAGCCTGTCGTATGAGACTAACGATCATCGTATGAAGATATCCCGCTGCTTCCAGCATGAACTGTTCTAATTCAAGCTCGGCAAGAGGTAGCTGCCGCTTCAATGCTTCGGTCAAAAGTTGTTCACGTAAATGAGTCCAATAGGAAAAGACCCAACCTGCATCATACTCCAACGAAATGGGTACAGCATCAAGCATCCATAAGGCATCCGTAGTCTCGACCAGATAAACAGGCTTTTGCTCAAGCCATGTGGTACGCAGCATGGAATAGGTGATGTAACCGAGGCTGCCTTTAAGACCTTCTAGCTGCTTTTGCCGAACCAACTGACAAAAGGTACAAAAATGTTCCACTATATGCTGTAGTCGTTGGCCTTGTGTAGCTCTACATTTCAATGCCCATTCTTGGCGAATGAGAGACCATGCCTGAAGAAGAATCGCTTGTTGCTGATCTAACGTATCTGTTTGCTTTTCCATTTTTAATCATCCTTAATTCGACTTCACTTCGCTGCCCTTCATGTCCGCCGAACCGCTTAATTCAATATGACTGCCGTTGCAATCCATACGGAGCTGACTACCTGCGGACAGGCTCATCGTTTTACCCGCAGACAGGCTGAGATTGCCTCCTGCTGCAATATTCACTTGCTTGCTGCTCGTGATATGAATGCCTTCTTTATCATCCAGCTTGATATAAATAGCGCCGTCCTTGCCTGTAACGACCAGTTCATCCGGCCCCAGCCGAATTTCCTTGCCATGTGGGGTTCGCCATATTTTCATTTGCGGATTGGAAAAATGGTTATGTGTACTCTTGCGATCTGCCCGTCTCACCGCACTGCCTGCCACGCCGTCTTCTTCCCGACTGCCGGGGAAATAAAGGGAAACCGAGTCGCCTTTTTCAGGCATAACGTACCAGCCAGTGTGACCACCGCCACTGTACACGGTTGAATAGTTGAACCAATGCGCTTTGCTTGCATCCTGCTGTTCATCACAATCCAGATGGATACGTACCTGATCCTGACGGACGTCCAGTACAACACCGCTTAACGAGGCACCTGCCAGCATATCCTGGTAGTAACTTTTTTGCCGAAATCCCTGATAGGAACCCAGCACATATTGATGCCGCAGCAGTCCTTGACTCATTGCGGTATAGGCCTCCATCACATACAAGTTATGCCCCTGAAAATTTAACTGAGCGCCTAAGTCTAGCACCTCATCCGTTTCTACCTCATAAAAAATAAAATCATGCTCACTCAGTTTGGCCTGCTCATTCTCCTGAAAATAACGAAAAGGCAGCAGCTGCTTGCGCACCGTATAACGGGTATGATCAAGCACCGCCTGCGCGGGGCTCTCTTCAATACCAAAATAAAACTTGGGACTGTCAAAACGGGCTACAGGCATCAGACTCGTATGATAGCGTGAGGCTATGCGTCTCAAGAATGCCCAGTCTGTCTCCTGATACTGAATGGCAATCCGTCCGATGGCTTCTCCGCCAGTAGCTCCGTCAATGACATCCAGCCCTTCATAATCCTTACCTATGTGCTCCAGCATTTGAGGAATCGTCATTTTCGTATATTGAAAAGAACGGGTGCGCTGCTTAATGTCCATCCGGTAGGTATGGGAAATAGCTTCCACCTCCAGATAGTACACACCCCGCACGACTTTTACCTCGACCGAGAGGGCAATCCCGCTGAATAGCGGCTTGCTGGCGCCGGATTCATCTCGTTGGCTCACCTCAATCACCGTGTTTTTTTCTGTAGCTTCCACATAGCTGTCCTGCAAGTCCTCAGGTATCACACCCGTAAAATAAAGTCGGGTATGCTCGTTCAATTTTTTCGTTAAGGTAAGCTGCTCCAGATCAATTTGGTCATAAGGGTGAATTTGAATTTGATCGTATCCCAGGCTCATTATGATATCATTCCTTTCTCATTTGCAGGATAGGGGGAGGGCGTAAGGAGACGAAGGGATTGGCCCCAATATTCCGCTACAGGTAGCCACGCTTCAAGTTCTGCTTCCAGACAGCTAAAGGAGCCTATCACAACTCGTCCCTTTTGGATGAAAAGCAGCAATTCGTTGTATAGATTACCGTCTATCCCCGCTGCTACAAAACGAATCCGTCCGATTGAAAGCCCGGAATGATTGACGATCATGCCCGTCCCTAACCAGTTGCGAATGGGTTGTACAGATCGTAAAACATCTGCCATTTGCTCCACGAATTCGGAAAGCTCATCCGCTTCTAAAAACGAATCCGTAGGATTAAAACTGATATTAATCGTTCCTTCTGCCGAGGTATAAATATCCTTTGGACGATGCTCCGAAGGGTATTTAATTACAGCCTGCTCCATTGGCATAGGACTAAAGGATTTGGGAATATAGAAGCCGATTTCTCCATCTAGTATCGTGCTTGGCTCCAACGCGAGGTGTTCATTTTGAATATGAAAGAGCTTATTTTCTTCAGACATGGAACCATTCTGCTCTGATTCCTGAGCTTGAGCTGGAATGGATTTTAAATCACCGTTATTAGCTGTCGTCTGATCCCTCATTTTAGCTTTGAGGCTAAGAATATGCTCGTCTAGATAGTTCACAGAAAGCCCCCTTTTAGGAAAAATGTACAGCCGTACTTAAAACCCAGCATATGTATTTATCGGTTAAAAGAGAGATTTAGTTTACAAAATGACCCATTACATCATCCCTTTTTGCTGTAATAATTCTTTAGTAGCACTCCATAGTTGGCGTTGCATGTTGATATCCCCACCAGGATATGCCGGTATTATTGACTTTCCAGTACCAACATTAAAATATCCACCTGTCACTCCTTGATATTGTGATTCTGTAGCTAAACGGACAATAATGTCCGTTCCTTTTCGCGGATCTCCGATATGCAAAGCCTTCAATATTTTTGCAAGTATCGAAGAAAATCCTAACTCACGGCCAAGGCCGGTAACGTTAAACCCTGGATTAAGTGCGTTAACAGTGACTCCAGTTCCATCCAACTGACGACCAAGCTCTTCCGTAAACATAATATTAAGTAGTTTAGTTTTTCCGTAAATCCTAGATGAGCCTGTTGCAGTAAAGGCGGATGTATCTGTTAAATCCTCTGGCAATTTTAGTTCACCATGGTTACGGGATGCTTCAGAAGCAACATTGACGATCCTTGCATTTTTTGAATCCATTAATGGCTGGAGTAAGGTGTGTGTTAACAGCCACGGCGCAAGATAGTTTACGGCTATCATTTCTGCAAATCCCTCGCAGGTTATTCGCTGTTCAAATCCATGTAATCCTGCATTGTTTACTAATATATCAATCTTTGGATAATTGGCTTTAATTTCATTTCCAATACGTTTGACATCTTTCATAAGAGACAGGTCTCCGAAAAAGAAGTTTACTTTTGCATTTGGTGCAAGGTCTTTTAGAATATTTTTAGTTATTTCTGCTCGTTGTTCATTTCTGGATGTTAATACCAGATGTGCTCCGCTTTTGGCTAATTCAATTGCTGCCAATTGTCCAAGACCGCTCGTAGCACCAGTAATTACAATAATCGGATATGTCGACATATAAATACCTCCTTAAAATTCTTATAATATTTACATTCATATTTCACATGTCTATGCTCTATAGTCATCCCTGCTTCTTGACACCTAGCAAAACTACAAATATGATTGACATATATCAAGTATATGTTTTTTATTTGATATATGTCAATCATATTTAAACCAATCAATCAATGAGGTGAAAGCCCAATGGAAAATAAAATTCATGATCAAAATTCTGCAAGAGTGCAATTAGAACTGAATCTTGGTGAGCAGCTCAATGCACTTATAAGTGCATCACATGCACTTAATGTAAGAACTGCAGCACTTTTCGATCCAGCCTTACAACCTGCAGCTTTTCTGATTGTACGTTGTCTCCTTTCATATGGTCCGGCAAGCGCTACATTTTTGGCGGAATCCACTGCCATGGATCGAAGCTCTGTTACTCGGCTTGTCACTCAGCTTAAGCGCATGAATTATGTGAAAAGTGAAACTCATCCTGAGGATCGCCGGGGAGTGTTGATTTCCCTGACAGCGTTTGGGCGCGAAAAAGCTCTGGACGCTTTAAAAGAAAAAGAAAATGAATTTTATAAACGCATTTCAACATGGGAGGATTGCAAGCTTGAAGCGTTTATTGGGATGCTTAAGTGCTTTAACGGACAAGATTGCCAGGATTAATGAGATTCGACATAAAGCATCGTATGAAGAATATAGGAGGCATTCAAATTTTTGCCCATTGGGATGATTTTAACGTCTCGTTATCGTGATATTTATCATTGAAAATTACGTGCGATTCGTTACATTTTCCTGATTTAATGCATTGAATTAAATTGACCAATGTTCAGAAAAAAAGAATCTCCTTCCTTTCCATTTCATCCCTAAATATGTCTACTAATTAGCAGTTGTATTTAGGCGTTTTTTGTCATACAATTCACCTAATGCTACGGACTCGGTCTTAGAAACAGTAAGGTTTGGACGGTAAGTAGGACGTGGTCTCTTTGTTAATTTACGAATCGTTGTATTTTGTAGTCGTTCGAGCAGGACTGCGTCAGTCCAAAAAATTAATAATGTTTTGCGGACAGTTTTCCGGGTCATTAACATCTGATGATAAACATTTACGAAGGGGAGCGTTCTATTGGAATCGAAACAATTAACGAGAGGGCTAAAGCCACGGCACGTTGAGCTGATTGCGCTTGGAGGAACAATTGGCGTTGGCCTGTTTATGGGATCGGCAAGTACGATAAAATGGGCGGGTCCCTCTGTGCTGCTGGCGTATCTCTTAGCTGGGATTATTATGTTTTTTATCATGCGGATCATGGGGGAAATGCTGATTCTCGAGCCGGTGACGGGTTCATTTGCTACTTTTGCTCATAAATATATCAGCCCTTTGGCCGGTTTTTTGACCGCTTGGAGCTATTGGTTCTTATGGGTTACGGTTGGAATGGCAGAGGTAACGGCGATTGGAGTGTACGTGGGGTATTGGTTTCCGGACATTCCGCAATGGCTACCAGCCTTGGCAGGTGTAGTTATTATCGCGTTAGCCAATTTGGCGGCTGTAAAGTTTTATGGGGAATTTGAGTTTTGGTTTGCCATGATTAAGATCGTTGCCATTATCTTTATGCTGATTGTTGGCACGGGCCTGATCTTCTTCGGCTTTGGTAATGGTGGACAACCGATTGGTCTCTCCAATCTATTCTCCCATGGCGGTTTTTTTGCAGGCGGATTAAAAGGCTTTCTATTCGCACTATGCATTGTAACGGCGGCTTATCAAGGTATAGAGATGGTGGGCATTACGGCGGGTGAAGCCGAAAATCCGAAAATGACACTGCGAAAAGCCATTAAAAACATTATCTGGCGTATTCTGATTTTTTACGTGGGTGCGATTTTTGTCATTGTTACGATTTACCCTTGGAACCAGATTGGCGAGATCGGCAGTCCTTTTGTCCTGACCTTTGCCAAAGTAGGGATTATAGCGGCTGCTGGCATCATTAACTTTGTTGTTCTTACAGCAGCGATGTCAGGTTGCAACAGTGGTATTTATAGTGCGGGAAGAATGCTATATACATTGGCTAAAAACGGACAAGCCCCTAAGTTTTTCGGGAAAGTTTCCCAAAGCGGAGTACCTAGAAATAGCATTATTACGACGATTTCCTTGCTGCTGATCGGAGTGCTTTTTAATTACTTATTACCTAATTCCAAACTGTTTCTGTACATCTACAGCGCCAGTGTTCTTCCAGGCATGGTACCGTGGTTTGCATTGGCGATCAGCCAATTTAAATTCAGGAAGAAGTGGAAAAACGAAATGAAGGATCACACCTTCAAGTCTCGTTTTTTCCCAATCAGCAATTACATCACCATTATCTTCTTATTGCTAGTGATCGTCGGGATGTGGTTCAATCCAGACACACGCTTGTCATTGATTGTAGGGGCATCATTTATGGCGCTCGTCATTGTTGGATATTTTGTCTTTGGTATCGGAAAGCGGCAGAGAATTGAAGACTAGAGGAAAACTAGAAGCTTGTTAAATATGTAAAATTTGCCGAGTGCCATTCAGGCTATATCCTGAGTTCGCTCGGCTTTTATTTTATGTGTGGTTATCTTTTTCACACAGTCAGCCTTAATATAAATAGAATCTAGTGTATTCTATATTCTATAGGACAGACTGTGGTACATCAAATAAATAAAGAACAAAATTATTCTTATCTCTTGACGGATTGTCAAGCCAAGTGCGACAGTTCCTGTGTGAAAGATTCGTGAGCGGTTTTCCACCCCAGGCATTTTCGGGGGCGATGGTTGATTAAATCTAGCGAGCGCTCCAATGCCACATCGGATACTTGGGCAAAGTCTGTGCCTTTAGGAAAGAACTCTCGAAGCAAACCGTTCGCATTCTCATTCGATCCTCTTTGCCAGGAAGAGTATGGGTCAGCAAAGTAGATCTGCACGCCATGTGTGGTTTCCAGGTTCGCGTAACAGGCGAACTCTTTGCCTCGATCTGCAGTTGATGTTTGAAACACCCCAACAGGGTACTGAGAAGCCGCTACGCCAAAGGCAATCTCCATCGACAATGCCGTTCGATCGGGCATTTGAATCGCGGTGTACAAACGGGTTTTCCGTTCAATGAAGGTTGCCACACAGCCTTTGCTTTTCCCACGACCAGACACCACCGTATCTAGCTCCCAGTGTCCAAAGGTGTCCCGGGAACGGATCTCCTTGGGGCGTTCGGAAATCGACTTACCCACGGCAAACTTCCCTCGTTTTTCAGCAGGCTGTTGCCGTTTACCTTTGTGCCGTAGCACCTTCACGTTCGCTTGGGCAAGGCGGCCTGCATAGAGCCAGCGATAGATGGTTTTGCAGCACACGGTGGGCTGGCCTTCTGCTCTAAAACGCTCCACGATCTGCTCAGGTGACCATGTCGCATGCAACTTCTCTTCGAGCTCTACCGCTTGTTCCTCTGTCCATTTGCCTCGGGGTACAGAGGCTCTACGGCGCTGCTCGTAAGCATGTTGGGAGCGCTGTGCATCGTAGGGCTCTAGCTCAGCATTCCGACGAATTTCCCGGCAAATGGTCGCATGATGTCGCCCCAGCTCCTCAGCGATGGCTCTTGAACTTTTCCCTTGCTGATGCAGGATTTCTAGCTTGCTTCGTTCGATTATGCTAAGATGTGAGTAGCTCATGGTGGATTCTCCTTGTGTGAATGTGGGTGTAGGAACTTTCATTCTACACGAATCCGGCCATGGGCCCTTTTTTATTTATTTCCAGCAGGTGTCGCACTTCATATTACAATCCGTCTCTTTCTAAAATTTAACTGTCAGTTTAATTATTGAAACGCTATAATGCATTGTATTAAGAAAAAAGAAGGAGAAGGTATGATGTTGAAAAAATGGCCATTATTATTCATGCTAGGTATTATCATGCTGGCATCTGTAGGCTGGAACAGTGGAGTATCTCATGCGAGTTACTATTTTGAATACACTTGGGAGAAGTACAAGGGGACTGAGGCCAGGACCTACAAGTTGACTCCAGTACCTGGCAGAGCAGGACAAATGGATCAGAAAAAGTTCTTTGCTGCTATTAGCAAAACCCCGAATGTGTATGGAGGGTTCAGCGGCTATAGAACAGAGAAAACAACCGGAGTTGCGACCAAGAGTGTAACAGATGGGGGTTATAAATATTCGATTATTGATTCTGCTAGCAATCAGGAGCCTGAGGTCGTAGAGTATATAAATCCTACTAGTGGAGTTCCACATAAATGGAACGGAACCGATGATATTCGAGTTTTTATGAGAGGATCTGAAGCGGCTTCTTTGGCAGAGCTGTTTTATGAGGGGACTCCAACTGATGGACGATATCAATTTAATGCTGACGATGTCTATTTAGTTACATTCCGGTCCAGTACAGTAAAACCGATCAGTGAAATGTCTGCTGAAGCGTTAGTTGAAGAAGGAACCCCAACGTTTATAAATCGAGAGTTGGTAGGCCAAATAAAGGGCAAAGATCCTGCTGCTTATCCGTCAAATGGAATTTTAAACGGCTACTTTTATGTTTATAAGGGTTCTGAAGTAAAAGTGAATTAAAAGAGTAGACAGGATTTAATAAGCACATCTACACAAGAACGAGATAACATTTTGTATTCTCCATGACAAATGCGGATACATGATGTTATCTCTTGTTTTATTTGTGTGCGTGATCGAAATAATAGCCGAATAAGGCTATAAACATTTAATTACCAATGAAAGCCATTGAAAAGTGATTGGGATATACGGCTTTAAAAGTATATTAATTAGCATAAGGACAGAATTACTTTTTTTTACTGGCCTTATTCAATTCCGGGGGGATTATTCCGATAATTTAAATATACAGTTTGGTGTTAATGGAAATTAAAATTCGTTTGAAAACAAATGAGGTTATTTTCAAAGTTGAAACAGAAGGACAGGTGAAAATGATCCAATGCTATCTCATAGAGGAGGTGTAATAATCTAACATAATGAGATGTGAGAAAAAAATAAAACGAATTAGGCAATACATGACTGGTTTACTGGCTGTTTGGTTGTTCTGTATACATACTGTGCCTGTTTTTGCAGATAGGGCCTTTAACGATATTGAACATTCCTACGCAGCGGATGCAATTGAAGCCATGGCTGCTCAAGGTTATGTTACGGGTTATCAGGATGGCAGTTTTCGACCTGTACAGTTTATTTCGCGGCAGGAATGGGCTACCATCTTCGCTAAAACCTTAAAACGTACACTGAATGACAAGGACGTTATTGCTTTTCGTGATGTGTCTCCCTGGGCTCTACCTTATGTTCAGATCTTGCAGAAAGAGAACATTACAAAAGGAATTAGCGATCAATTATTTGGTGCCACGCACAATATGACTCGTCAGGATATGGCCGTTTGGTATGCTAGGTATTTTGGTGTTTCTGAAGACACTCGTTCTGCCGGTATATCCAGTTTTGTGGATCAATTTGATATATCAGACTATGCACAAACGAGCGTGTGGTTGATGGAGCGATTAGAGCTGATAGAGGGGGATACGAATCATTATTTCTATCCCAAAAAATTTGTAACACGACAAGATGCCACGTTGGTTGCATATCGGGTATGGCTAGGCGGTGACGATCTGAGAGAGCGTGCCAAGCGTTTGCTAGAGTCAGGAAACGGAGCTGGAACGACGAATCAGCTACCCAGCTTGCCGGAACCGGACAAACCAGTGGTCGACTTGGCACCGGAAATTAGGCCCCAACCTGTGAATCCGGAAATTGAGGAGCCTGAAAGACACAGCTCAAAGCCCAAACCACCGGCACCTGATCCTGAGCCACCGGCACCTGATCCCAAGCCACCGGCACCTGATCCCAAGCCACCGGCACCTGATCCTAAGCCACCGGCACCTGATCCCAAGCCACCGGTACCTGATCCCAAGCCACCGGTACCTGATCCTAAGCCACCGGTACCTGATCCTAAGCCACCGGTACCTGATCCCAAACCACCGGATCACTCTTCGGATTTTGTAGTGGATGAGGTCGTAATCAAGGCGCCGGAGCTCATAAATCAACCGGAAACGTATCCTTCGTATCAGCTGTCCTTTCAGCTCTACAAAGAAGGACAGCCGGTAAGCATTCCCGCTGCCAGCGTTACAAGTGTTACTTATACATTTAGTGATGCATTAGGTGTGTTTGATGAACAGGGGAAAATCGCACATTCTGAAAATATCCCTGCTGCAGATGGTATGATTCCTGTCGAGTTGGAAGTCACCATTGCCAAACCTTATCGGGTGCTTAAAGCACAGACCAAGCTGATTGTTAAGGAGAAGACTCCTCCACCAGAGGCTCCGAATGTAATCAGGTCCGTATACTTGGCCACGTACACCATTTCGCAGGCTACTACCCTAGACCCTGCAGCCTGGAGCATGCCCTATGTATTTCACAATGCAAAGGGAGAGGTCATACCGCCCGGTTCGTTGCCGTCAGACCTGAAGCTTCGAATAGAGGACTCCATGGGAATATTTGGTGAGGATGGACGTATTGTCAATCTGCATTTGATTCCGGCAGTGAACTCGGTCATTCCATTCAAGATCGAGGTTGAATCACCATCTCAGGGAATTCACTTCATATCCGATGCCGAATTAACTGTAGTACCAGGAGAACGCAAAAAGCAATATTTTGCTGTCTCCATAATGCTGCAGGGAAAAGGAGGCAGTGCGACCACGGTAGACCAAATTAAGCAGGCTCGTCAATTGCTGATGGATCACTTTGGTCCTAACTTAAAAGTGACCTGGGCGATGGAAAATCCATTTGTTTTTGAAGACACGAATCGCCCGCAGCTCAAACAGGCTTTGGCATACGTGGATCAGTATGGCGATGAAATCGGGATTTTGGACGGGTATGCGAATAACCTGTATGAGTTTCCTGAATGGAATTTAAAGATGGACGAGTGGTTGTATATGTATCGTTATAATGCACTCAATGAGCTGCACCAAGGCGGTACGATGGGATCACCTTCGGTGTTTGAAAGCATGGATACAGACCAGTATCGAAAATATCTGCCTAAATCATTGACCAGCTTCACGGTGAATCCTGAGCAGGCCCAATGGCTTAAAGATCATTATAAGATCACTTCAGCCATGGGGTGGTCGGCTACACAGTATAATGCTAACAACATGTATGGTGAGGGTTCACCTTTGATGCCTTACTGGTCCAATAAGGATAATCCGATTGTTCCCGCACAGGGGCTTACCGATAATAGCGGTATCGTGTTTATGAACTCGGTTACGATTGATCCCATTGGATCACGCTATACAGAAGGTTCCTCACGCTGGACGCTCCATCCAGGTGACCCATATGTGAATGAAACGGATGCGGCACCACAACTGTATATAGCACAGCAATATCTGGATAATCCGTATCAACGTTTAAATACGGTAAACTACATGTCCATTATTCTGGACATCAACTCGTTTGCCCAAAAACATAACCTGTCTCAAATATGGGATAACTTTGTGAATCACTTCCCTGCTGACCGCGAGGTCGAGATTGTGGGCGTGGACGGGCTGAAACAGATTTATCAATCGTCAGCTGGATCGAATAATGATCATTCGGAATTTTCACTCATGTTTAGGGGCTCCGGCTTTAAGACGGCCATGGACTCCAATAATTCGCCGGCCAATCTGCGTTACTTGTGGACTGAAAACGCCTCACAGCGGATCATTTTATCCAAGGAGGATGGAGATGCGGCATGGTCCATTATTGATTTTACGGACTATACCCGCAGTCCGGTTCCGAAGATGCCATACGGCAAGAAGAATTCGAAAGTGGATGTAAGCTATGTCACCGGAAGGAACTTCAAGCTAGCTCCTACGGCTTCGTTAACAGCAGATGAAATCCAGCGCGTAAAGGATCGTTTGAAGGAGATCTACTTCGCAGAAGAAGTAAAGTATCAGTAAGTGATTGGAATGACAGGATTTTTTAAGACCTGAGGTTTTATGGAAAAGGGGTGTCCCAAAGCCATGGAAATGGCTAGGGGACGCCCCTTTGCATTAGAGAAGGATATTCGTTGGTGGTTAGACCCATTCAATAACCTGATCTACAGACCGCCGGGTTTTTCCGCGCGGCTCATTCAGACGGTATCCAAAGGCTACCATGCAGGAAATACCGAAATGCTCGGCATCCATGATGCCTTCTTCAGATAGGATGCGTTCGATTTCCTGTTTATTAAAGCCTTCGATTGGACAGGAGTCAATCCCGATTTGTGCTGCGGCTGTCATCATATTCCCCAATGCGATGTAGGTTTGTCGGCAGGCCCACTCGAACATTGCTCTTTCATTTTCTTCCAGTTCAAAATCTGATCTCAGGAAGGCGTCATATACCTTCTCTTTGCCTTGCATAACTTCAGCAGGTAATTGCTGTACGTTTTCCATCATATCCTTGATGTAATCGGATGAGGCTACCATATCTTTAGGCAGTCTGGAGAGAATGAGTACAAAATGGCTTGCTGTTGGCAACTGTTTTTGGGCTCCCCAAGAGTAAGGCAGCAGCTTCTCGCGCATAGCTTGACTTTGGACAACAACGAACTTCCAGGGTTCAAAGCCAAATGAACTCGGGGATAAACGCCCTGTTTCAAGAATAAAATCGAAGTCGGAATCGCTAATTTTTTTATGACGATCAAATTCCTTGGTTGCATGTCTGAACTCATATGCGGATAAGATTTGATGTTTAGTGGTTGTTAAGGTTTCCATTGTTTTTACACTCCTTATGGATATGGATTGGAATTGACGCTTACCGAGTGACATGCTTAATATTAGTATATACATGATTGTTTTTGAAGTACGCACATTAATGTGCTGTAGTATAAAAAATGATACCAAGGGGAGAAACACCTATGCGCAATCGGAAGGGCGGCTTTGGGGCATGTCCCGCTGGAGATGATCAGGCTTGTCCTGTAGAGTACACGCTGGACGTGATTGGGGGCAAGTGGAAAGGAGTTATTTTATATCATCTGATGTATGGAACAAAGCGATTTAGTGATTTTCGGCGTATTTGCCCGGGAATTACACAGCGTATGCTGACACTTCAATTACGTGAACTGGAAGAGGACGGTGTAGTTCATCGGGAGGTTTACCAACAGGTTCCGCCCAAAGTCGAATACTCCCTAACTGAATTTGGAAGAACGCTTATCCCGATTATTAACCTGATGAAGGATTGGGGAGAAGAATATAAAGCCAAGCAACGTCCAACAGACAATCTCCTTCAACATCCGAGCCCCAATTTGTAGCACGCTGAGACAGACCTCACCACAAAAGACTTGCCATACATCTGGCAGGTCTTTTCCCTTTTATTAATGTCAAAGCTGCTCTATTTCAGTTGGGCAATGTTATCAATTGTAATTGACAGCAGGAAGGCCAGCCTGATATATTTCTTACGATATTAATAATCATTATCATTATTGAGATAAGGGGATTTCCATAATACATAGGGGCTAATATGTTGAAGAAAAAATCGTTTTTTATGCTGACTGCTTTGATGCTTGTATTGTCTGTATTCATTAGCGCTTGCACTGGAGGCAGTAATAGAAGTAATTCCGCTCCAGCTTCAGGGGAAAAGGAAGAGCCAACTTCGGCTGAGACGAGAAGCTTTAAAACGGTAAAAGGGGATATGCAGATTCCAGTCAAACCGCAGCGCATTGTAACCGATTTTTACGGTGGGGATTATTGTCCGTAGGAGCTAACGTGGTGGGTGTGGAGCCGACGGCGTTTCAAAATCCTTTTCTGACGGATCTGCTAAAGGAAAAAGGGACCAAGGAAGTTGGCGACCCGGCCAATTTGGAGAAGACGCTGGAACTCAAACCCGACCTGATCGTAGTTATGAAGGATACAAATTATGAGGCCTTGTCTAAAATCGCCCCTACCCTGTATATTCCGTTCGGAACGACGACCAATATATACGATACAGTCAAGCTGTTCGGTGACATCACCGGGGAGAAAGAGAAGGCAGAGCAATTTATTGCTGCATTTAATAAAAAGGCTGCTGAAGGTCGCGCACGTCTTAAAGGTGTTATTGACGAAAAGGCAACCTTCGGCCTGTATGAGCTGACAGACAAGAATGCACTTTGGATATTTGGAGATAATGCAGGCCGGGGTGGACAAGCTGTCTATTTATCGCTATGATCCGATCGCTATTACCGGACAGATTGATATGATCGTGGATATGCTGGTTGAAAGAGAGAAGGAGAATAAAGCTAAAAATAAGTAAACGATCTACCTGCATTCGTAAACACTTCACTACATGGCAGTAGCCGTGAGATGGGGTGTTTTTTTGCTTGCAATCGGTTACATCATAAGATATACTCATTTTCAAAGCTTCCGAAACGTTTTGGAAGGCCGGCTAAGGAGCAGAATTATGACGACAATTAAAGATATCGCGCGTGTTGCCGGGGTCTCTGTCACCACCGTCTCCAGAGCTCTTAATGGGTACGATGATGTCAATGAAGCGACTCGCCGCAAAATTATGCAGGTGGCCAAGGATTTAAATTACAGCCCCAATATTCTGGCGAGAGGACTTGTCATGAATAAGTCCAAAACGATTGGACTGCTGGTATCCGGATTGAATCGGCAAAGTGCCAAGGACCATTTTACGTTTGAGGTTTTATCAGGAATTAACGAATGTGTGTCGGAAAAAGACTACGATCTGGTCCTGTTCAGTACCAACTCGACGAAGCAAAGAGAAAAAACGTACTCTCAACTGTGTCGGGAACGAAGAGTGGACGGGGTCATTTTATCGGGGATTAAGACGGATGATCCATATCTTCAGGAGGTGGTGGACAGCGATATTCCCTGTATACTGATCGATATTCCCATCCTGACCGATACGGTAGGCTATGTAACGACGGACAATGTGCTTGGCGCGAAAAAAGCAGTGGATCATCTGATTCGGCTTGGTCACCGTCATATTGGTATGATCAATGGTCATAATCTGGCTTTTGTCAGTGAGAGACGCCTGGAGGGATATAAGGAATCCCTGAACTCTGCAGGGTTAACGTTCAATCCAGACTGGGTCGTCAATGGAGATTATAATGAAGACACCGCCAGAGAGGAAGCTGTTAAGCTGTTGACGCTTTATCCTGAAATTACGGCGATATTTTGCGCGAGTGATCTAATGGCATTGGGAGTTTTAAAAGCAGCGAAGCAGCTTGACCGAAACCTGCCTGAACAGTTGTCAGTTGCTGGATATGATGACATTCAGCTTGCGTCTTATGCAAGCCCGCCCTTGACAACCGTATCGCAGGATAAATTTCAGCTTGGCTATCAGGCAGCCACTATGCTGATTCAAATGCTGGAAGGCAGTGGACAGCCACATGCCCTGATCCTGGAGACACAGCTGATTGAAAGAGAATCGGCAATGAAACGCTAAAGACACAAAACCACAATATGTGGTTTTTCAATTACACTTTTTCCGAAACGTTTCGGATACAGGGAGGTTCTTATGGAATACAGAGTAATTAAAGAAAATGATCTGTTTTTATTAACCGATACGAAAGGGAATATTCCGGAGGATCACCCCTATGGATTGGGTTTGTACACGAAGGATACCCGTTTTCTTAGCAAGCTGGATCTGAAAATTAACGGGCAGGAACCCGTTTTGCTCTCCTCGGATGCAGCAGAAAATTACATGGCCACCATTTTGCTGACCAATGTGCAAACGGAAATCGACGGCAAGCTGGAGTTGTGGCGTGAATCGGTTGAAGTGAAAAGGACTCGTTATATTTATGACGGTGTGCTGTATGAGCGTATCCAGCTAACAAATTATTACCCGAAGCAGATTGCGTTTGAGCTGAGTGTACACATGGATGCCGATTTCGCAGATATGTTCGTTGTTCGTGGTTTTCAGACCGGTGAGCTGGGAAAAGGAACCGGAACGGAGGCTGCCGATCGGTCTCTAAGCTTTAGTTACCTGGGAGCCGATCAAGTCCGCCGAGCTACTTCTGTCACATGGGATCGGCAGGAACAATCCGTTCATGAAAACGGGGATGTTTTTTTCCGGGTCTCATTGAACCATGGGGAATCGGAAAATATCAGGTTTACAGTGCAGCCTCAAATTGGTGAAGCATGCGTAACGGAGCCGATAAAGCCGGAGGATGCGCTAGAGCAGCTCAAGCACATCTATAAGGTGTGGGACCAGCAAACGGCTAAAGTGCAGACAGATCATGAGCTGCTGCAGCGGCTTGTAGATCGGGGCTTGAAGGATATGAAAGTGCTGCTGACGGATTTGGGCTATGGATCGTTTCCGGTCGCAGGACTTCCCTGGTTTGGAGTCCCTTTTGGCAGAGACAGTCTTATCGCATCCCTGCAAATGCTTCCCTTTAATGCGCAGATTGCCAAAGGTACAATCCGAACGATGGCAGCATGGCAAGGGAAGGCCGTTGATCCTTGGCGTGACGAACAGCCAGGGAAAATTATGCACGAAATCAGATACGGTGAGCTGGCGAATACGAAGCAGATTCCGTTTACTCCTTACTATGGCACTGTTGATGCAACCCCGCTATTTCTGATGCTGATTGTAGAGTACGTCAGATGGACAGGGGATTTGGCTTTGGTACAGGAGCTGGAACCCAATATTATCGGGGCGCTGGAGTGGATCGACCGCTACGGAGACCGGGACGATGATTTATTTGTGGAGTATCATCAGGAATCAAGCAAAGGCATAGCCAATCAGGGCTGGAAGGATTCCGGTGATTCCATTGTTCACCGCAACGGAGAGTATGCCAACACACCGATTGCTTTAAGCGAGGTGCAGGGCTACGTCTTTCAGGCCAAAACGGGCATTGCTGACTTGTATGAGGCTCTTGGTCGCAATGAGGAATCCACAAGGCTCAGAGACGAGGCTCGGCGCCTGAAAAGCAAATTTGATGAGGCTTTTTGGATGGATGAGCATCAATATTATGCCATCGCTTTGGATGGAAGCAAGCATCAGGTGGGCACCATCACTTCCAACCCCGGGCACTTGCTGTTATCGGGAATGCTGGACGAATCCAGAGCGGAAGCGGTAGCTGACATGCTGATATCACATAAAATGTTCTCCGGTTTCGGGATTCGGACGATGGGAGCAGGAGAAGCCGGGTACAATCCGATGAGCTACCATGATGGAAGCATTTGGCCGCACGATAACAGTATGATTATCCTTGGACTCAGCAAAACCGGTCGTCAGCAGCACGCGAATCAGGTGATGAAAGGGCTGATTGATTCTGCCGGGCATTTTGAATATGAACGATTACCTGAGTTGTTCTGCGGTTATGACAGCTCAATCGGGAAGGCCGTCCCTTATCCGGTGGCTTGTTCTCCACAGGCATGGGCGGCGGGAGCGCCTCTGGTATTTATCCAGTCCCTGCTTGGATTATTTCCGGACGGAGTTGGAAAGGAAATCCATCTCTCGCCTGTCTTGCTTGACGGGATGAATGAGCTGACGGTTTCCAATATAGCCATCGGCAGCGGAATATTGTCCATCCGTGTAGAAAGAAGTGGAGAGAGTGATATTTCCTGGTCCGTGTTGGAGAATACGACGGGATATAGAGTTATTGCTGACTAAGCCAACAGAACGGAAGGGGAAAACGAGGATGAAAGCGATCAGATGGTTCATAATTGTGGCGGTGTTGACCGCCTTGATTGCCAGTCTGCTGACTGGCTGTGGCAGCGGGCAGAACCAGGATACAGGCGATAAGGTCGAGATCACTTTTGCAGGCTGGGGCTCTACTCCGGAAGAGACCAGGCTGCTAGATCAAGTGCTGGCTGATTTTGAGCAAAGCCATCCGAATATCAAGGTAAAACGCGAAGTGATCGCTGATCAGTATATGGATGTGATCAAGACACGTCTCATTGGCGGCAAGGGTCCAGATGTATTTTATTTGGACGCTATTGAAGCACCGGGTCTGATTGAAACGGGAGCTTTAGAACCGCTTAATGCCTATGTTTCCCCTGATTTTGATGTGGAGGATTTTGAAAAACCACTGATACATGCATTCCAAAAAGATGGAAAGATATATGGTTTTCCAAAGGGGTATTCCACGCTTGCGCTTTTTTACAACAAAAAAATGCTTAAAGAAGCGGGTGTGGAGGTTCCAAAAACATGGGATGAGCTGCGGGCTGCCTCTCGGAAATTAACGAAGGGCAATAAAGTGTACGGTTTCGGGCAAAACCCGGAACTGGCACGAACCTTTTTTATTGCTCAGTCGGCAGGTGGACAGGTGGTTAAGCAAGGCAGAGCCAACTTCACTGCACCCCAAGTGTTGAATGCCCTTCAGCCTTATGTGGATCAGCATTTGATCGACAAAACGGCAGCGCAGCCCAGCGATGTTGGTGCCAGTTGGACCGGTGAGATGTTCGGTCAAGGAAAAGCGGCTATGGTGCTGGAAGGGAACTGGTCGATTCCATTTTTGAAAAATACATTCCCCAATATTGATTTCGGAACGGCGGAGGTGCCGACGATTCATAATAAAAAAGGAACGATGGCTTTTACGGTGGGGTATGTGATGAATGCCGCTTCACCCCAAAAACAAGCTTCTTGGGAGCTGATATCCTATTTGACTGGCAAGCAGGGGATGAAAACCTGGACGAGTAAAGGCTTCGAGCTTCCGACTCGCCAATCCGTCGCCAAGGAATTGGGGTACGATAAAGATCCGGTACTCGGCCCACTCGTTGCAGGCGCCCCTTATGCGACTGTTTGGTCGGCAGGCCCTACACTTCCAACCATATTTAATAACTTCAACAATCAATTTGTAAGCGCTTATATCGGTGAGAGACCATTAAAGGAGGCGCTTCAGGAGGCACAAGATCAAGCCAATGGGGAAATTCAATTCCAGCTCTATGATTAAAACAGTGACGGAGGGTTCAACATGAAGCGGAGTCTTTCCAGACGGAAATTTAAAGAAGCGGCTCAAGGGTATTTGTTTTTGCTGCCGACCTTGTTCGTACTGCTTTTTTTCATTATTGGCCCGATTTTCTATGCCATCTATCTTGCATTTCATAAAGTTCAACTGCTTGGCGTTGCCAGTTCAGAATTCGCTGGTCTGCGAAATTTCACCCGTATCACGGTTGATAATCGCGCCCATATAGCCATCTGGAATACATTAAAATATGTTGTCGTGGTTGTTCCGATTCAAACGATTCTGGCGATGGTTCTGGCCGCTGTTCTCAATGCGGGCTTGAAAGGACAAAAAATATTCCGGGTCATTTATTTTCTTCCCACGCTTACGTCATCTGCTGTGCTTACCCTTATTTTTATGTGGATGTTCAATCAAAACGGGCTAATTAATGAGCTGTTGAGTGCAGTCGGTTTGCCAATATATAACTGGCTGGGTGATCCGAGAGTGGCCCTGCATTCTATTATGGGAATGAATATTTGGTCGACGGCTCCCTTTTTTATGGTTATTTACTTGGCCGCATTGCAGGATATTCCAAACTCCTTATATGAGGCTGCCGAGCTGGATGGGGCGAACGCCTTCCAGAAATTTTGGAGCGTTACGATGCCCAGCTTGAGACCTGTGACCTCTTTTGTCGTCATTATGGGATTAATCGGAACATTTCAACTGTTCGACCAATCCTATATTTTCTCGGCGGGATCAGGAGGTCCGAACAACTCGACGCTTACGGTCGTATTGCTGGTGTATCAATATGCCTTTAAAAACCTGGGCACGATGGGGTACGCCGCTGCGCTGGCGATGACATTGGCGGTGATTATTTTAATCGCAACGCTAATCCAGCGCAGGTTTTCCAAGGAAGAGTCTTTGAACTAGGGAGGGAGCATCATGAACCGTCGAATAGGCATCGGGAAAATTCTATTGTATTTGATTCTTATCGGTTACGCGGCTGTTACGATAGTTCCATTTTTATGGGCGTTGTCATCGTCATTCAAGCCGCTGGAAGAAATCGTGAACGGAAAAATCAGCTTTATTCCCAAGGTATTTACCTTCGACAACTACAATATGATATTTACTCAGCAGCCTTTATTTGGTCGATGGCTGTTGAACAGCCTGGGGATTGGAATTGTCACTACGGCGCTCAATCTGCTGTTTAATTCTATGGCAGGCTATGCACTTGCCCGGTTGGATTTTCCGGGGAAAAAGCTGCTGTTCGTCATTATCCTGGGTGTACTGATGATCCCGGCCCAGGTTACGATGATTCCGAATTTCCTGATTTTGAAAGGCTTTGGCTGGCTGGATACGTATCAGGGGATGATCATTCCCTCTATGATCAGCGCGACATATATTTTTATGATGCGCCAGTTTTTTATCAGCTTTCCGAAAGAACTTGAAGAGGCAGCTGAGATTGATGGCTTAGGACGGTTTGGTGCTTTTTTTCGCATCGTTCTTCCGTTGGCCCGTCCGGCACTGGCAGCACAGATTATTTTTGTGTTCATGGCGTCGTGGAATGATTTTATGAAACCGTTGATTGTGATGTCCAGCCCGGAAATGTTTACGTTGCCGCTTGGATTAAATACGTTCAAGGGGCAATATATCAGCTATTGGAATTACATTATGGCGGCTTCCATGATATGTACGCTACCGATCCTCGTTATTTATGCATTCTTTAATCGTTACTTTATCAAGGGAATCACGTTTACGGGCGGTAAATAACGAAAAGAGGGATATCGTACCCATACAGGGCAGATATCCCTTTTTTGATGATCCAAGAGGCTATCGAGATCTACGTAAAAGAACGAGTAGGATCAATAAAGGGGGCGGTCCTACAGGTTAATGTTCTTATTTTGTCGTGGTGACGGTCGTGATGGTTATAGTACCTTCCTTCTGTATCCAATCTACCTTGGCCCCTAACGTCTCGCTGATTAATCGCAGAGGAAGATAGGCAATACCGTTCACCGTGAAAGGAGGGACGGTAAGCTCGACAGGTCTACCGTTCACTGTTGTTTGGCTGGTTTTGAGATTCAATTGTAGAGAGACAGGATTAGCTCCAGCCTTGGACTGAATAATGTTCGCTACTTTATTGTTGGAGTCAAAGGTGACTTCGGCCCCCAGCTTGTCAAAAACAGAACGGAGAGGAATGAACGCCTGCCCGCTTCTAGTAATCACACCGTTACTCAGGGGAACAGGTATACCGTTAAGACGGACGAGAATCGGCTTTTGTACAGGAACTGGCATACTATAAAGAAACTCATAATCCCCTATACCAAGCTGTGCATGCTTGTTGACCCCCCAGCCCCACAGGGTGCCGTCTGTTTTTTGCATGATTACATGTCTTGGGCCTGCTTTGATGCTTTGAATATGTTGAGCCAGTAATGTAAAGTGGGCATTCGGCAATAATTTTTCTCCGTCCAAGGACGCTGCATAAACATTTCCCTCTGTGGTCAGTGCAAGAATGGAACGCTCAACGATGAAGGCGTCTTTAACATTCTTTACACCCGTCAACAGTACAGGAGTATTTTCGTTATGATAGGTTGTAGCATCCGAGGAGCCTGTGACTGTAGCACCCCAGAACCACAGCCGGCCTTGCCGATCCATCGCAAGATAGGTACGACCATTGGATTTAATCGCCTGGATTCCTGTTAGGGATTGAATCTGCGCAGCAGATATAGTATCGGATAAGGTGGCATTTGTATCAAATTCCTTGGGCCATGTCCATACGGTACCGTCTTTTTTTAAGGCTATATTTTTCGCGATTGCCGTAATATCCTTTAAGGAGGAAACAGGTTTAAAACCCTGCAAGCCTTTTGTGTTTTTCCACACACTGCCGTCCTTTTTCAAGAAGATCCAGCCTTCCTCATATTCCGGTCTTTCTTCATAATAGCTGTCTATATCTGCAACCCCATCGACGCCGGATAGAGGTTGAAAAGGACCCAAGATGTCGTCATTGTTGAGTCGATCAGCGAAATATATGCTGCCTTCGGTGCTCAGGGCAAGCACATGATTTAAACCACTTACAGCTGCGAGGTTCTGTAGTCCTTCCAGAGGAATGAATTTCACGGATTCAGAAATGTTGTCTCTGGGTACATACCAAGCGGAATGATCTTGTAAGGTAAATACCAGGTCGCCTTCGTTGATGATATAAGATAAAAATAATTTCTTGGGAAATATACCCGTATCAATAGACGTTGAATATTTAGAAAGGTTTTCCACAAATTGATGAATTCCAATAAAATAGCCTCCAAACCCACGATTATAAACGGGTTTGGAGGCTATTTTTTGAGCATGGGAGCAGGGATAACTTGGGACGGTTCTTCCAATGGATTAGCCCGTTATTCGGCTGCGCACGATCATTAGGGTTTGTTCTTTGATTTGTGCAATTTCACGCATGAGTGCAGCTGTTTTGGCTTCATAGGATTGTTTGACATCCAAGTCCTTTAGTGAGGCAAGGTTAATGTCAACGGTAAGCAGGGCGGATTGAGCAGCAGCTTCAAACAGGATTGCGCCTATGCCAAGATCAGAAATGACATTTTTATTGGACGACTCCACAATACGGTAGGCATAGGACAATCCGTCCCGGCTTACTTCCAGCAAGCGCATGGGTACCTCAATGGCAGCAATCACTGCGGTCTGTAGAGAATGGGTACGGTAACGCTTCTCTTCGTCTGTTTCTTTGGGTAGCTTTAGCGCCGTCATGTACTGTTCAAAGGAGCGGATGTCTGCAGCCATCAGTTCCTCACAGCGTGAAGTCAGGTTTTCCATACTACGAATCACTTCAGTGATTGACTCGTGGATGTGTGCGAATTTTTCTCCTTGTGAAAGGTTGGCGGTCATGGAGGTCATAGCGGCCCCCAGTGCCGCAGCCAATGCGGATATACTTCCTCCGCCGGGTGTAGGAGCTGCGCTTCCAGCCTCTTTCAGAAAATGTCCGATGGAATCCTTCCACGACAGTTCACTCATGAATAAACCACCTCTCGGGAGTATTGTTGCAGATCAATCGCTTTGAGCAGATTTTTATACAAGATTGCCGTCGTTAATGTACCGACACCGCCGGGCACGGGAGAAATCGCATGCACCTTTTCCCCAACGTCTAAAGCGGCATCCCCCACTATTTTTCCCTCCAGCGTCTCATTAATTCCCGCATCTACCAAAATAAGACCGGGATGCACCATATCCTGCGTAATGACATCAGGGCATCCGACTGCGACGAAGGCAATGTCTGCATGACTCAAATGCTCTGCAATATCGCGTGTGCCCGCATGACAGGCCGTGACGGTAGCATTTTCTCTTTGCAGCATGTGAAAAAGGGGGAGTCCCACAGTCTGGCCGATGCCGACAAGCGTGACATTTTTGCCTGCCAAGGTGTGACCGTAATGCTTGAGCAGTTCAATACAGGCTTGAGGTGTAGCAGGATACAGTCCAGCCTCGCCTGTGACAGTAGCCAGCTTATTGCCCGGGGTAATTCCATCAATATCCTTGTACGGGGCGATGGACTGTTTAATGACGGATGCGGATAGATGCCGGGGAAGGGGCAATTCCAGCATAATGCCGTGTACATGTGAAGCTTCATTCAGGCTGTCGATCAGGTGAAGGAGCTCGGCTTCTCTAACATGGCGGTCAAAGGTATGAAGATGAAAGGAGATGCCCAGCTTCTCCGCTATTTTTTGCTTGGTTCGAGCGTAGTAGGCAGAGGCGGGATCACCTTCTACCAATAGGGTTGCCAGATGGGGACGATGTCCTTGCTGTTTTAACTGTTCCACCTGGGAACGAATCGTCGTATACACTTGCTCGGCTGCTTCTTTGGATTTCATAATAATAGCCATAGCTCAAGCCTCCTCTGAATTTATCGCGCTAATGATGGAATCAACAGGGTGTCAGGGTCTTGTAAACGCAAAAAAGTATTTGCACAAGGTCGTCAAGACAGACGAATCCTCTGCAAATACTTCTCCCAGGCGAACGGCACGCTTTTGTTTGTATGCTCCCTCGTGGTTTATTCCACTGACTTCGCCAGTCACATACAGCGTTATTTACTTTATATATTAACAAATATTCTCCCGGAAATAAACCCGTGAACCATTGGCAAATAGCTGTACCGATTTAATGATATGACAAATGTCATACTCCCGAACTGACGTTTATGACTACAGCGGTGAGAGGCTGTTCCTTATACTGAGGTTAGATCTACATGCACGTCTGACGAGATCAAGGTACAGGGCGTCATTTTAAAGGAGGATCAACATTAGGTATGGCACAACTTCCATTAGCACAATTGAAAAAAAATATGGCTCCTTACGAAAAAATAAACACCAAATCCAGCGTTCTGCAGCTTATTAACACTTTGGGCCCGCTGATCTTGCTATGGTATGCGGCTTATCTCAGTCTGTCGGTATCCTATTGGCTGACGCTTCCGATTGCCGTTATTGCCTCGGGGTTTGTGGTAAGGACATTCATTATTTTTCATGATTGTGGTCATCAGTCCTTCTTCAAAAGCCGCAAGCTGAATGACATTGTAGGAACGATTACAGGTATCATTACGCTCTGTCCGTATCGTCAATGGAAAAATAGTCATGCCGTCCACCATGCAACCAGCAGTAATCTCGACAAAAGAGGTACAGGTGATATGTGGGTACTTACGGTAGAAGAGTACGCACAGGCTTCTATATGGACACGGCTGGCTTATCGCATATACCGGAATCCTTGGGTTATGTTCGGATTAGGTCCGATCTATACTTTTTTGCTTACCTATCGGTTTAACGTCAAAACAGCGAAGCGCAAGGAAAAAATAAACACTTATGTTACAAATATATCTATCGTTGCCTTATATGCATTGTTGTGTTGGGCTATCGGCTGGCAGTCGTTTCTTCTGATACAGGTGCCTATCTTTTTTGTTTCAGGCATGCTGGGAATCTGGCTGTTTTATGTGCAGCATCAGTTTGAGGATTCATATTTTGAGCATGATGAAGAGTGGAGCTATATCAATGCAGCCGTAGAGGGCAGCTCTTACTACAAGCTTCCTAAAGTATTGCAATGGATTACGGGGAATATCGGTTTTCATCATGTCCATCACTTGAGTCCAAAAGTGCCGAATTATAATCTGGAGAAGGCACATGAAGCGACACCATTGCTGCAGAAAGCAACCACCATCACTATGAGCAGCAGTCTGCAATCTTTGAAGTTCCGGCTTTGGGATGAAAGCACAAAAACCTTTTTGACCTTTAAACAAGTGAAGCCGCTGCTGGGCAAACGTGTTACCGTTACCAAACCCATTCCTGCACCTGTTGTGAGCACAGAAAGAAAATGAATTGTACGCATTTCGATATGATAAGATAAGGGATAAAAGCAAGGTGAAGGAGAGAAGGGTGAGCAGGATGCAAAAATGGTATCAGATTTTCCAAAAAAATACGGGGCTTAGCCCTTATGTGTGGGTTGTCTTTTATATCCTGCCCTTTTATTACTTCAGCTCCTCCTCGACAAGTCATATTATCCTGGGCACGGCGATTATTTTAGTGTTTTTTGCTTGTTATGTACTGGCTTTTGTCTCGAAAGGCTGGCTCATATACTTCTGGACCAGTGTACAGATTGTTATATCAATTACCATGACGCTGCTGTTCAGCTATATGTATTTTTCCATATTTATTGCTTATCTGATCGGTAATATTAAAAGTAAAGCCGCATTCACAACACTGTATATTCTCCTGATGGTTATTACCATTGGACTGATCAATTATGGTTTTGTTTCTGAAAATCCTGTTTTTATTAAACAGATTCCTTTTATTTTGCTCAATCTGATTGGTGTGATTCTTCTTCCGATCACGAATTTTAATCGTAACAAAAGTGATCGGCTTCAGGTACAATTAGAGGATGCCAATAAGAAAATATCGGAACTGATTAAGCTGGAAGAGCGCCAGAGAATTGCACGTGATCTGCACGATACCTTGGGTCAGAAGCTGTCACTCATCGGGCTGAAAAGCGATTTGGCGGGCAAACTGATGGATCAGCACCCGGAGCGGGCTCGTGTTGAAATTAACGATGTTCGGCTTACGGCGAGAAGCGCGTTAAAAGAAGTACGGGAAATGGTGACTCAAATGCGCGGCATGCGATTAGAGGATGAGTTACTGCGCATTCGGCAGATTTTAAAGGCTGCCCATATTGAATTGACCCTGGAGGGCGACCCGAAGCTGAAGCATACGTCGTTAATGAACGAAAATGTGCTTAGTATGTGCATGAAGGAGGCGGTAACCAATGTGGTTAAGCACAGTGGAGCTACCGCTTGTTCTATCACCATTGAGCCGTCTCGGAAGGAGTTGACCCTTCGGATTCAGGATAACGGGACAGGCGTTATAGGGGAAAATGCAGTTTTTCGAGGTCATGGCCTGCGAGGAATAAAGGAAAGACTCGAATTTGTGAACGGATGTATGGAGCTGCATTCAGATCAGGGAACAACTCTGGTCATTAAAGTGCCGAATATCACTGAAAGGCCGAACGAGGAGGTGGGGCCATGATACGAATTGTCATTGCAGAAGACCAGCGTATGCTGCTGGGCGCTCTTGCTTCGCTGCTGGACTTGGAAGAGGATATGAAAGTAGTTGGAAAAGCGAGTAATGGAGAAGAGGCTGTAGAGCTGGTCAAGCTGCATCAGCCGGATATATGCATCATGGACATCGAAATGCCGATAAAGAGTGGACTGGATGCGGCTGATGAGCTCAAGGGCTTGAACTGCAAAGTGATGATTTTGACCACATTTGCTCGCCCCGGGTATTTTGAACGGGCCATCAAGGCAGGTACCCACGGCTATTTGCTCAAGGATAGTCCCAGTGAAGAGCTGGCTTCCTCCATTCGCAGCATTTTAGCAGGTCGTCGCATTTATGCCCCGGAACTGGTCGATGATGCTTATGCCGAGGTCAACCCGCTGACTGAGCGTGAGAAGACTGTATTGGCGCTCATTGCTGACGGGAAGAACACAAAGGAGATTGCTGGTGAACTGTATTTAACGACAGGGACGGTACGTAATTACATCTCAGTCATTCTCGATAAGCTGGGTGTCAGCAATCGAATTGAGGCGATTAGACGTTTTAATGAAAAAGGCTGGTTTAAATGAGTGACCAGCAGAAATATCTAAGCAGAAACAGAGACGGCTATGAAGCAAGATATGGCAGCTCTGTTTTTTTGTTTTATCCATAGATTTGATATGCCGTTAGCACACTTCCTTGTGATACAATAGGATAGTTGTCCACAGGATGGACTGGAGTACAAGGAGGAACGGAACGCATGAAACATGCCCCTTTTATAGCTGTTGAAGGGCCTATCGGAGCAGGTAAAACGACGTTGGCTTCGATGCTTTCAACCGAGCTGCATATACCGATTATTAAAGAAATTGTCGAGGAAAATCCGTTTCTCGATAAATTTTATCAGAATATAGATGAATGGAGCTTTCAACTGGAAATGTTCTTTCTCTGCAACCGGTACAAGCAACTGGAGGACACCGGTCTGCAATATCTGGAGAAAGCCCAGCCTGTTATTTCTGACTATCATATCTACAAGAATCTGATTTTTGCTGAACGTACGCTTAAAGGTATAAAGCGAGACAAATACCGTCAAATCTATCATCTGCTGACAGATGACATGCCTAAGCCGGACATCATTATCTATATTAGAGCCGACTTGGATACTTTGCTGGGCAGGATTCGTAAGCGGGCCCGCTCCTTTGAACAGGAGATGGACCCTGCCTATCTGGAGCAATTAATTACGGATTATGATAAAGGCATTCAGTTTCTTGCTGAGCAGTCCCCTTCGCCCCGTATATTGACCATAGATGGGAATGAGATTGATTTTGTAGAAAACCAGGCACAGTTCGAACAAATTGTTTCCGATGTAAAGGAGCTTATTCAATGAGTAATTACAATATCCCCGCGAATGCCCTGATTACGGTAGCGGGCACGGTAGGTGTGGGGAAATCCACGCTAACGGCTGCTTTGGCTGAACGCCTGGGCTTTAAAACCTCTTTGGAGCAGGTTGATCATAATCCGTATCTGGAAAAGTTTTATCATGATTTTGAAAGATGGAGCTTCCATCTGCAAATTTATTTTCTCGCTGAGCGCTTCAAAGAGCAAAAAAATATTTTCTTATCCGGTGGAGGCTTTGTGCAGGATCGTTCCATTTATGAGGACACAGGCATTTTTGCGAAAATGCATGCCGACCAGGGAACAATGAGCCCTACGGATTATGAAACTTACACTAGCTTGTTTGAGGCGATGGTAATGACACCGTTTTTCCCGCACCCTGATGTGCTGATCTACCTGGAAGGCAGCCTGCCATCCATACTGAGTCGGATTGAGGAACGCGGTCGCGAGATGGAGATCCAGACCGAGAGAGCCTATTGGGAGCAAATGCATCGCCGATATTCCAATTGGATTAACGAGTTTGATGCCTGCCCTGTCCTGCGTCTGAACATTGATGAATATGATGTACATGACCCGGCTTCCATGGATGCCATTTTGACAGAAGTAGGCAAGATCATTTCCAAAAAATAAAGGTATAAAACCAGCAAAAAACATACAAAGACTGTGGTACAATCAGAAATAAATGGATCTGATAACTACAGTCTTTTTTGTCGAATAAAAGTTGTTGAAGAACAAGATAACCCTACGATATAGTGGACAAGCCTAGGCTAGAATGCGAGAATAGATACATATATTCAAATGAGAATGACTCACGGGAAGGATGGGATATAGTGATGCGTTTTGGTATTGTTGGAACCAACTGGATAACCGAGAGGTTTATTCAAGCCGGGGTAGAGACGGACGAATTTTCCCTGACCGCGGTGTATTCACGATCGGAGGATAAGGGCAAAGCTTTTGCTGCCAAATATAACAGCCAACCAGAGGTTTTTACAGACCTGGCCCAAATGGCTGCAAGCGATCAGGTGGATGCCGTCTATATTGCCAGTCCCAATTCCTTGCATGCGGAGCAGGCGATTTTGTGTATGAATCACGGAAAGCATGTGCTCTGTGAGAAGCCGTTTGCTTCGAATTCAACGGAGGTTCGGAGCATGATCGAAGCCGCACGCAACAACAATGTTCTGTTGATGGAGGCTGTTAAATCCACGCTTATGCCCAACTTTAAAATCATAAAGGAGCATATGTATAAAATAGGCCGGGTTCGGCGTTATTTTGCAAGCTATTGTCAATACTCCTCACGCTTTGATGCTTTTAAGCAAGGCAAGGTGTTGAATGCCTTCAATCCGGCTTTTTCCAATGGTTCCTTGATGGATTTGGGTGTGTATTGCTTATATCCCATGGTGGTATTATTCGGCAAACCGGAGGAGGTTCGTGCAGTTGGTGTACTCTTGTCCTCTGGTGTCGATGGCGAGGGCAGTATTGCGATGCGGTATCCTGATATGGATGCGGTCGTTATGTATTCCAAAATTTCCGATTCCTATTTGCCTGCTGAAATTCAAGGTGAGAACGGAACGATGGTGATCGACAAAATCAGTCAGCCCTATGAGGTGAAAATCCATTATCGGGACGGTACCATTGAGGATTTGACGAAAGCTCAGACACATGAGCCGATGTATTATGAAATTCAGGAGTTTATTGATCTGATCAAAATGGGAGAGCGCAACAGTTCCATTAACTCCTTGGAATGTTCACTTGCAGTCGCTGAGGTGATGGAGGATGCAAGACAACAGATCGGACTTCATTATGAAGCGGATTTGAAAAATACGTCTACACATTAGTCTATTGAATTTTTGCATTTAAAAAGGATATCCTGCGGCCTCGTTGGCTGTGAGGATATCCTTTTCACTTTTTTACAGGGATGTCCGCCGATGTGCCTGTAAAACTTACGACCTGCTCAGAGATTGGTAAAACGTTCGCAAATTGTTCCTTAAAATCGCACTTGATCCAGAGTACGCCAACAAACCGGGTCCAATCATCTGCATGCTTATTCAGAATGCGCTATACTATGAATTATTGTATATGTTCGACTTGAAACTGTAATCTGGGAGTGAGATAGATATGGAAAAAATCGTAAAGGTGAAAGATGTACTGATCGGGGAAGGAGCACCTAAAATCTGTGTTCCAATGGTGGGAGAAACGCTGGAGCAACTGAAGGAAGAGGCTGCTTATTTACGCACACTAGATCTCGATATCGTAGAGTGGAGAGTCGATTTTTTTGAGCATGTGGAGGACTTGGAGCAAGTAAAGGCTGCCTTGAAGGAAATTCGGACCATGTTAGGGAATATTCCACTCGTCTTTACATTTCGCAGTGCTCGGGAAGGCGGGGAAAAAGAGATCAGTGCGGCGAGTTATGTAGAGTTGAACCGCACGGTGGCCGAGACGGGACAAGTAGATATCATTGATGTCGAGCTTTTTAACGAGGAAGCCGATGTGAAGACACTGGTGGAAGCTGCGCATCAGCATAAAGTGTATGTGATTATATCCAACCATGATTTCCAGAAGACGCCACCGAAGGAGGAAATCGTATCCCGGTTGCGAAAGGCGCAGGAATTGGGTGGCGATCTGCCTAAAATAGCGGTTATGCCTACCAACACAGCCGATGTTCTGACCTTGCTGGATGCAACGCGTACGATGGCGGAGGAGCATGCGGATCGGCCTATCATTACAATGTCGATGGCGGGGAAAGGTGTCGTGAGCCGTCTGACCGGAGAACTGTTTGGTTCGGCTCTGACCTTTGGGGCGGCCAAGAAAGCTTCTGCGCCGGGGCAGATTCCTGTCACCGAATTGAGAGAGATTTTGACGGTACTACATCATCACTCTTAAATGATGCATGGCATTACAGTCTATAAGCTGTCATCCACAGTAAACAAAAAAGGAAGGCCCTCACGCAATGCATGGTTGGGTCTTCCTTTTTTTTGTAGTTCTTAATTCTAATTCAATCCCCGAGTAGGCTGATACAGCTCCCAACCCAGATTCAGAGTTTGGATAATATAGTCTGCGACTTCTTCCGCATCCAGCTGATCTGTATCAATCTTGGAGTGATTTACCGCATAAATATTCTGTCTGGAACGGAAAAGATCTTCAATTTCGGCCAACGTCTTGTTTTGCAAATTTGGGCGGGTGTCAACCAGCATCTTAAGCCGATCTTTCCAGGAATTCCAATTCAAATCCAGGAAAAAAACAATAGATGAAGCCAAGCAAGCCTGCTTCACCTCTTCCTGTAAAAATGCACCCCCACCCACGGAAATGATTTTCAGACGGGTATTGCGGCATAACTTCAGAATATGCTCTTTTTCAATTTCGCGGAACCGTTGTTCCCCGTATGTTTTGAAAATCTCTGTCGTTGGCATGTTGTACTCTTGTTCAATTTCCTGGTCAATATCCACGAAATCCCGGTACAGCTTGCGCGCAAGATGGGAACCTATCGTTGTTTTGCCTACGCCCATAAAGCCAATGAGCACAATATTTTGTTCTCTTAATGGAATCTCTCTATTGTTTTGCACCATAACCACTCTTTTCTCACCAGTAATGTTGAGATGTAACGCTTCAAAGCACTAAATACATTATACGTTCATCAAACGCCGCATTCAATAGCATAGATCATATCAGAAGCGAGGCACAAGCTCATAATGTAATGCTCACGGGACTATTTCCAATGTAACGTGGGAGGATGTAGGTGAAGATGCCTTGACGCTTAAAGAACCAGGCACGGTAAACATTACGGGCGGCGGAGCGTACCACGCCTATGACAAAGTGTTCCAAATTAATGCCGAAGGCACGATTAACATTAAAAACTTTAGAGCCGATGATATTGGAAAGCTGGTTCGTCAACTGGGAGGCTCTAAATTCAGAGTAAATATGACTGTGGATAACTCGGATATTTCCAACGTAAAGGATTCGATCCTGAGATCAGACGGTCCAAATAGCAAAGCTAAAATTACGAATACTCGCTATCACAATGTGCCACAATTGTTCAAAGGCTTTGCTTCCGGTAATACGAGCGAGTCCGGGAATACTAAATATTAATTGGAGTGTAGTATAGGATAGGAGTACGGATATGAAAAGGGGCTGTCCAACAGGTCGGGTGGATCTGATTGGATAGCCCTTTTGGGTACGTCAATTTACACGAAGGAGATCTGGACTTCGTTTGGAACGAGGACTGTGATATGATCGTGCTATTACATTTTATACAAAAAAAGTTGGGTAGCCATGAATTGTTTTCATCCATATGTGAATGTTGACGGTACTTTGAATGATACGCTGGCACGGAATCGTGAAATTTTATATACAGGTACGAATGGTCGACATGTAGAACGTTTTTACGTATCGCCTTCTGAAAGTTATGTGTTCAAGCCGCTAACCAATGATGAGCAAGAAGGGCGGGAGAAGTGGGTATATGAGCATGTGCTTGCTTCGTTGCCACCCATCTATCCCCAACTGCTGGCCTGGTCTGATGCAGGCACGGATGGCAGAGGGGAATGGATGATCCTCGAGGACCTTGGTTCGCTGCACCATTTACATGAAGAAAAAACGATGTTGCGAGCTGTTGGACTTGTCGCGTGGTGGCATGCTTTGCCGACAGATCGTTTTACTGGCATTCCGCTGCGCGGTCCGAAACCACTCATTAAGGAGATGGCTTCTGAACTGTACGAGCGTAAGCCTGAGGTGCTGAAGCTTTGCAGTTCATTGGGATTCTCCAAGCAACAGGTGCAGCGTATTTATGTACGGCTGGAGCACCAGTCTTTTTCGCAGCAGCTTGTACTGTCGCATGGTGATCTTCATCCGGGGAACTATGCGCTAAGCGGGGAACGGCTTATAGTGCTGGACTGGGAGCATGCTCATCTGAACATACCGCTGTGGGATGTGTACCATCTGATCGACATGTCCCATCCGTTGTTCCCACGTCGCATGACGTCCGATTTGCGTATCCGTATGCTGGATACGTATCTGGAGCAGCTGGGGCTGTTGGGGATAAGAGTGGATCGAGCGATATTTTTACTGGAATATGGCATGTTTGCTGTGGTATTTTCGCTGTGGATGCTGCTGCTAATTCAAAGTGATTTACAGAGGCTTGGAACGAGCCAGCATAGAAACGGCGACAAATGGTCAAAAGAGCAATTAGAGGCTCAACGGGGAGAAATGTTAGCCTGCTTGAACGAATGTGCAGCGATGATGGAATGGGGACAAAGAAAGTGGGGAGCTAGATGAAAAAAGTCGGTTTGGTCATGAGAAAAATACAATTTGCTGAAGCGCAGGGTCCTCGCATTTTTGCAGAACGTCTGAAGCAGATTGGGCTGGAATTGGGAGTGGATATTGTATTTGTATCCCCGGAGCGCCATGTGAGCAGCCATGACTGGCTACCGGGGTATGAGCACGAAAAGGGTGATCTGGTCAATTATGATATCGTTCTGGACCAGCTCCATGAGCAGCAGATTGAGCACGTGATTTATACGGTATCCGGTTTTACATATCTGAACATGTTTTTTAAAAAGAGTGTGCTTTTTCCACACAGTTTTCCTGATCCGGCGCTTACAGGCTATGAGATGATGAAGCCTTTTTATCAGATCGTCGATAAGGCTATTGTGCAGACTGCTTTTCTCAAGCAAGAGATGGCATCCAGGTTTGGCGTAACCGATGTGACGGTCATCCCGATTGGCTTTAATGAGCGGCTGGTGGAAAAGCACTTCGACCCTGCGCAGGTTGTGGAGAACCGGGTGATGTGGATTGGTAGAGATGAGGAGAATCGACGTCCTGATCTGGTACTGGAGTATGCGCGGCATAATCCCGACAAGGATGTCTACATGGTGTTTGGCGGTGAGCGCTACAAGGAAAGCATGAAGAAATATGACATCCCGGACAATGTAAAGCTTCAATTTGCATTGACGCAGGATGAGGTGTTTGCGCTGATGAACACGGCGAAGGTGTATTGGAGCTGCTCCAAATTCGACACGTTCGCGATGCCGCTGACCGAAGCGCTGGCCATGGGAAAAATCGTCGTCAAACCGGAGCATCCTTGCTATGGACATATCAGCTCCACACATTCATTTTCAGGAAATGAGAAAAACTGGTTCGAGCTGGTCAATATGGCTGCCGCCTCACCTCGCCGGGTTTCGATGGAGAATCAGGCATACGCCATGGAACAGTTTTCAAGTAAGGTGATGAAGCAGGGATATCGGGATTTCTTTGACCGTTGGTTAAGCTAATAAACCGATTAAATATACTAAAAAAAGGACTTGCGCTGAAATGAACGAAGTCCCTTTTTTTCTATGGCTGTGTCTCTGCTGCCGCTTCAGTATGAGCCGTTTTGCGATCCATGATGTAGCTGACCAGCATAAGAAGCAGGCCGCCGACGGTGATCAGAGATGCCACCCATGGGATAGCAGCCAGCCCCATTTGATTAATAACAACTCCACCGATAAAAGCGCCACCTGCATTACCCAGATTCAAAGCGGAATGGCTGGAGGTGGAGGAGAGCAAAGGAGCTTCATAGGCCAGGTTCATGATGCGAACCTGAATCCCGGGCATGATGCCGAACGCGGCAATTCCCCAGATAAAGACAGTGATGACAGCGAGTACCTTGCTTTGAAGCGTAAACGTCAGAATAGCCAAAATAATGGCCAGTACAGCGTAGTTTGCAATCAAGGACGGCAGCAGCTTCCAATCTGCGAGCTTGCCGCCAACGATGTTGCCGATGGTTACACCGAGTCCAAACAGGACGAGAATCCACGTAATGCTGTGCTCGGCAAAGCCACTAATGTCGGTAAGCAGAGGCGTGATGTACGTAAAGACAGAGAACAGGCTCCCACAGCCGATAGCCCCTGTGAGCAGCATTAGCAGCACCTTTGGATTAAACAGACTTCGGACTTCCTGTTTGAGACTGGAAGGCTTGTCCTGCTGAATAACCGGGATATAACGAATGATGCCCAAAAGAGAAATGAGGCCGATCACGACAATGGCTCCGAACGAAGCTCGCCAGCCGAGCTGTTGCCCAATAAAGGTACCAAACGGCACGCCGATAATGTTCGCTACAGTCAATCCGGTCAGTACCATAGAAATGGCACCAGCCCGCTTGTCAGGACGAACCAGTCTGGCGGCGATCATGGAACCGGCGCCCAAAAAGGTTCCGTGTGATAACGCGGTAGCCATGCGGGCCACAATGAGAAGCTCGTAGTTGGGGGCAACGACGGAGAACAGATTGCCTAAAATAAATATGGCCATTAGCAGGCAAAGCAGTTTTTTTTGCGGCACCTTGTGAGTTAATACGGTAAGCACAGGTGCGCCAATGGCTACGCCCAGCGCGTAACTGGTAATAAGCTGCCCGGCTTGTGGAATTGTAACATGAAGATCATGGGCTACATTGGGCAGAAGTCCCATAATGACAAATTCGGTCATCCCGATGGCGAAGGCGCCAAGTGTCAGCCATAGCAAGGAGGGGGGAAAGCGATTAGCTGTCATATGTTCTTGAGTACTCATAAGTTTCTTGTATCCTCCTGAAAAAATAGTAATGCGAGTATATCATTACAGTCGATATCTGACGACCCATTTTGCAAGAATTTTACATACTAAATAGATAAGATTTATATAAATTACAAAGGCGGCGGTAGGAAGCAGCTAATTATGTTATTTTGTTAGTAGGGAACACTCGAGGAGGGAACAACGATGACACTTAAAGTGGTACATCATATTACTGATTTAATTGGAGATACACCTTGTGTAAGGTTGCAACGGCTCACAGGGCCGCAGGATGCAGAGGTGTATGTAAAGCTGGAATATTTTAATCCAAGCGGCAGTGTCAAGGATCGGGCGGCAGGCAACCTGATTGCCGAGGCTGAAAAGGCGGGGCATCTACAGCCGGGAGGCACCATTATTGAGCCAACCAGCGGCAATACGGGTATCGGACTTGCGATGAATGCAGCTGCGCGAGGCTACCGTGCGATTCTGGTGATGCCGTCGAATATGACGAGGGAACGAATCAATATTTTAAAAGCATACGGGGCTGAGGTTGTGCTGACCCCGGCAGAGGAACGAATGCCCGGCGCGATCCGCAAGGCGCTCGAATTGGGGGCTGAAATTGAGGGAAGCTTTATCCCGCATCAATTTGAAAATGAGGCTAACCCGGATATTCACCGTACAACGACGGCACTTGAAATTTTGGAGCAGACGGAAGGAAGGCTGGATGTGTTCGTCGCTTCTTCGGGAACGGGCGGTACGATTACGGGAACGGGTGAGGTGCTGCGCCAGCATTTGCCGGATCTGCGGGTTGTCGTGGTAGAGCCGAAGGGTTCGCCAGTGCTGTCCGGGGGAAAACCCGGTCCACATAAGCTGGTTGGCACCAGTCCGGGATTTATTCCTGACGTACTGAATACGAAGGTTTATGATGAAATCGTACAGGTTTCCGATGAGGATGCGATTGCAATGACCCGGGCGATTGCTGCCGAGGAAGGGATTCTCGTGGGGCCCTCCAGTGGAGCTACGATTTGGACGGCCATACAGGAAGCCCGGCGCTTGGGAGCGGGCAAACGGGTGCTTTGTATTGCGCCAGACACTGGAGAGCGTTATTTGAGCATGGGGATATTCGGATAAAAAGGCTTCATGACGCAAATATTTTTTGGGGGTTGAAGGAGGAGCAGTATGAAGATTATGCCTTTACAGAAACGTGGAATTTCTGATAGTCGTCTGGTGCTTGGTTGTATGCCTTTTGGTGGAGAATGGAGTCATGCCCCGTATACGCAGGAGCATATCATCGAAGCTGAAAGAGCCATAGAAGCGGCACGTTCCATCGGAATTACAATGTTCGATCATGCGGACATTTACCGTATGGGGAAAGCGGAAGAAATTTTCGGCCGGATTTTAAAGGGACAACCCGCTTTGCGTGAACAAATCGTAATTCAGTCCAAATGCGGGATTTTCCTGCCGGATGGTACACTCTCGGGTCGCTTTGACTTCTCATACGCTCATATTATGGAGTCCGTGGATGGCATCTTGAAGCGTTTGGGAACTGAGTACTTGGACATTCTGCTGCTGCACCGTCCCGATCCGCTGGTAGAACCGGAGGAAGTAGCAGAGGCGTTCGGCAAGCTCAAGGCGTCCGGCAAAGTCCGGCATTTTGGCGTTTCCAATATGAATGTAAGCCAGATTCGTTTTTTGGAGCGCAGCCTGACGGAGCCATTGGTCGTTAATCAGTTGGAGATGAGCCTAACACATCTGCATTTTGTAGATCAGACCGTGCATGTGAATCAGCAGGCGGGGACGAATGTACATTTTGGCGAAGGCTTGCTGGAATATTGCCAAACAGAGGATATTCAGCTTCAAGCGTGGGGACCGCTGGCACAGGGACGTTTTAGCGGAGGACCTTTGGACGGAGAGCCTGAGCATGTTCGCAAGACGGCAGAGCTGGTGCAAAAGCTGGCTACTGAAAAGGAAACGACATGTGAAGCTATCGTCCTGGGCTGGCTTATGAAGCATCCGGCACGGATTCAGCCCGTTATTGGCAGCGCCAATCCTGAACGAATCAGGGCGTGTCAGGATGCGGAACGTCAGAGCGAGCTAATGACCCGTGAGGAATGGTATGAATTGTACGTCAGCGCACGCGGACAAGCCTTGCCGTAACTCGTAAAAAGGCCCTTCCTTTGTCTAATAAACGGACGAGGAAGGGTCTTTTTACGTGTGGATACATCCTGTATTTTCTCAATAGAGCTATTCCTCTTCGTACCGTGCGAGGGCCTTGGTGATTGTTTCTTTCATACGGGAAATCAGTCGGTCGCCCTGAACGACCTTGACACGTTTGCCGAGGAAACGGATTTTGGATAGCACGTATTCACATTCATCAGCCTGAAAAGTGAGCGTAATACGATAGGTATCTATTTCCTGAACATATTCAACCTCTTTTTCAAAACAGGAAAAAGCATATAAAATACGGGACATTTCCGCGTTGTATATAGGAATAATTTCAATGATGCCCTTTTCCTTGCGTGACTCCAGAATACCGAGTATACGCTGGGTGAATTTCTGCGCCTCTTCAGGGGAAAGCTCCTCTGTGGTGACGGTTACGATATTGGACAGCTTGGTGGACATCAGCGCCCGGTGTCGGCGGTTATACCATAGCAGGCTCCATTCCTTCTTGACCATGGAAAACTCCAGCTTATATGGGAAACCGGGCATTCGCTCATGCATACACCCGTTACGCAGTCGGTAGCTCATACTGATGCCTGAACGGGACCGCAGGAGGGGACGCAATACACGCAGGAGCGGATGGTAGACGGAGGTAGCCGAGCTGCCTGCCTTTTCCTTCAAGCTCCCATCGGCCTCCAGCAGTTCATCGTCTGCCAGCATTAACCGAAGCTTATCCAGCGTCGAAGGGGTGAAAGCCTCTACCGCCGCCGCGTCTGCCAGCATGGATTGGAGCCAGACCCTTTCCTGCGAGGTGGTGGCAAAAGCACCTGATTCATCCAGTCGTGAGACGATCTGATAGTTAAATATTTTCTCAAACAGGCTCATAATAGGCTTGCAGCTCCTTCCATTCCTGCCTGAATTCCTTGCGCAGCCGCTCTGGCTCCAATACTTCACAGCTTGATCCGAAGCTGCGAATCCATGGTTTAATCTCGGTAATACCGTTTACTATAATTTCATAGATAAAGGATTCGCTTTCTTCCTCCGTAATCGTACCCCATTGTCCCTGTAACAGCACACGTTCCCGAATAAAATTGCGCTTCGCACCCTCAGGATTAAAAAAGCGCACCCGAACCTTCACAGCGCGTCCAGTATCCACAAGCCAGCTATACCGCATTTTTTCTTCCAACACCGCCAGCAGGTCGGCAAAATGCTGCTCAGGCACGGGCTTCCCCTCCACCAGTTGCGTCATGCCTTCCAAGCGGAACTTCATGATTCCTTTGCCGCCCACGTGCCCCAGCACGTACCAGCGCCCATATTGATGATCATAGATGACCTGCAGGGGCAGGATCGTATGCTTCTGACCTTCCGTCTCCTTTTCAAACAGCGGATTGGTATTCTGTGACCCGTACATGCTGCGTTTGGTCGTCGAAAAATATAAAAAGCTCACATAGCGCCGTTGCCGAATGGCATGCAAGAGCGGGTGAATATGGGCCTCGTCCAGAATGCGTGAGTAGTAGTGATACTTGTATAAAAAAGGTTCCGCCATATCTCGATCTCCGTCTTGACGGCGCATCGTTTTTTTTAAATGATCTCGCAACAGGTATCCCTGCACAGAGGGAAGCTGAGTGTTGGCCATAATGTCTACAAAGTCATATAAGTCCAGTAATTCCTCATTCGTCAGCCCTGTGAGCAGATCATTGCGGACAGCATAGCGGTAAGGTCTGCCACCCGGCTCCTTGCGAACTACGCCGACTTCGACCAGGTATTTCAGGTCCGAGCGGATGGTTTTTTCATCCGGCAGCGTACTGTCGGGAGCCAGTCCGTCACAGCAGGCATTCAGCAGCTCCATGGTGGTCAGGGGCTGTGATTGTAGTGCTGTCAGCAGTAAAGCCAAACGGGCGCTTTCCGATTCCTTGAGTGATTTGGCTCGAAACAGGAATAACAGTAATGGATCAGCGGATTCATAATAATTAAAGCGCAGCATCTCATTAAAATCATGCCCCTGCTCTGCCGGTAGCTGCTGCTGCACGGATTGGACGATTTCCTTGAGCCGCCGGATCGTCTTATCGAAGGTATGTATCGAAATGCCCAGTCTGTCTGCAAATTGCTGCCGATTGTAAGCACCGCTTGTTAATGTCAGCAGGCGCAGAAATTGAATTTCTTTATCAAAGCTCTCTTTCGCCATGGTGAATTCCCCATTTCTGTTGCCGTTCTGCGAAAACAAGTATCCCTTTATTTTAACAGGGAAGGGAAGCAGGAAAAAGGAAATTTATTCATCCTTGTAATACTTTCACCATGTTCACGACTTGCAAAATCAAGGATCATAGGGATACAAGGTAACCATGATGAGCAAGAAGCAACACATAACAGAAAGGTGATGCAGCATGTTTGGAAGAATCAAAAACAAGGCGTAATATCCATGAATTATGAGTATGCTGCCCCTGCTGATTTGCCGGGCTTGGGACCAGAGTATAAAGCGCATCAATGTCTGGGTATGCTGTTGCAAATATTGTTTTCTTACGAAGGAGTAGGCGAACAGCTCGTTGCAACGGGACTTTGGAGTCCAGTGATCTCCTCCAATCGGTATGCAGCGCTTCATGTACTCAAGGTATGGGATACGTTGAAATATATGGGGGGATAAGCATGAGCGATATGAAACGGAAGCACGATTTAATCAAGCCGGACATGCGCGCAACGATTTTGCGTGAGCTGCGAGCCTTGGAGCAGAAGGAGCAGGTGCGTATTGTATATGCCTGTGAGTCAGGCAGTCGGGCATGGGGATTTCCTTCACAGGACAGTGACTATGATGTGCGTTTTATCTATGTAAGGCCGATGGAATGGTATTTGTCCATTTTTGACAAACGGGATGTGATTGAGCGTCCGATCAGTGATTTGCTGGATATGAACGGCTGGGATTTGAAAAAGGCGCTTAGTTTGTTTCGCAAGTCCAATCCGCCCTTGCTGGAATGGCTGCAATCCCCGATTCCCTACCTGGAGCAATATTCGGTGGCTGATCAGATTCGTGCTATATCGCCGCTAACCTTCTCTTCCAAGTCCTGTATGTATCACTATCTGAATATGGCACGGGGGAACTACCGGGATTATTTGCAGGGAGAACAGGTGAGGATCAAAAAGTATTTTTATGTACTGCGCCCGCTGCTGGCTTGCGGCTGGATTGAACGGTATAACAGCATGCCTCCGCTGGAATTTGAAACGCTGCTGGAGGCATTAATTCCCTCAGATACAGAGCTTTATCAGGTCATTGGGCATTTGCTGGAGCGTAAAAAGGCGGGCGAGGAACTTGATATTGAGCCACAGCTTTTGGTGTTGAATGATTTTATACAGCAGCAAATTGCTTATTTTGAACAGACAGCACCTTTGCTCCGGCATATGGAGGGGGAGCGTGATCAGCAGCTGGATGATTTGTTCCGCGCTGCGGTAAAGGAAGTATGGGAAGCATAAGCGGGGGAGGGAGGAAGGGGAGTAGGCAGCACAGGATAGGAATGGTCGCTTTTGACTCCCTCCACAGCGGCAGAAACGTGACTCCATAATACCTGTCCTGCATATTCAAATGCTTCTGCTGCTATCTCGTCTTTATTGGCAAAGTTCCGATATATTCCTCCCTTGGTTAACCCCGTTTCAGCCGGTATTGACATGGGGTTGCAGATCGTTGCTTGGGAATGTGGGGATGATTATGCGAAGCTGGTTCAGCTCGCAACAGAATATGATCCGTAACCTCCCTTCAACTGCGGTTCCCTGCTAAAGGCTCCTTCTGATATTATTGAGAAAACAAAGCTGCTTTTTGCCACATCCATCTGAGGAGGTATGTAAGCTGAGCAAAAAAAGGTTTCAAGGTTCCCCAATAAGATACATTTACCCGGCCATACTGATTTTTATCATGATATATATTATTTACACGCTGATTGGCAATTTGGTTATGGATTCGCAATCCACAGCTTTTCTCAGTCATAAAACAGACCTGAGGGATTCCTTTAGGCTGCCAGTTTGGTTAAGTGTCATGTATGTGCATGTGGTCTTTGCTTGCTTGGCGATGCTGACCGGAGCCATAAATTTCTCTGGAAGAATATTAACAAATAACCGTAAGCTCCACCGATTCAATGGATATGTCTATATCATTTCTGTATTCATCGTGACACTTTCGTCAGGTTATATGGCACCTCACTCTACGGGAGGAAAAATCGTAAGTATAGCCTTTAATATGGTGAATTTATTTTGGCCTGCGATGACGATTATCGCATTAATTCAAGTTAGAAGAAAACAGTTCAACAAGCACCGAAAATGGATGATACGAAGCTATTTATTCTGCTTCACCAATTTGTTCATTCATTTGATTACTTTTGTGTGCAATAACGGTTTAGGTATGATTTATGTAACCAGTTATACAATCGGAGTTTATGGAGCGATTGTGCTGAATTTTATTATAGCTGAATACATCATTCGGTTTATTTTTAGGAAGACAGTGAACATTCAGTAAGCATTTGTCGATCGACAGATCCAAAAAAAGGGTTCAGGTTATTCCTTCAAAATAAGATTGTCAAAGTGATAGATGTGGTGTACATTATAGTGAATTAAAAAGCATTGTCGGGAGCTTGAGAAAGTCAGGCTGAGAGGGTGGCCCCTGCCGCCGACCGTGAAATCTGATCTGGGTAATGCCAGCGTAGAGAAACTTAGAGCACTATACAAATAACAGGAATAACCGCGTGTATTGTGGGCTTGTCGTTGAATTCAATTCATGTCATATAACAACTGAGTAGCTGCGGATCTGTAAAATGCTGCAGACGAGCAGGGAGCATTTTGTTCTGCCCCTGACTTTGGCTTGGTTGCAGTGCAGTAGCTTAGACTACAGTTATATGAGACATATCGACAAGTGATGTTTTGTATGGTGATCACCTTATGACTGCGCATAAAGCTTGCCTGGAGATTCAGCTCCGGACAGGCTTTTTTTTATGGCCAAGAGGCCTATTTTAAGGGAAAAGGGGAGTATATCATCAATGAATACTAATGTAAGAGCGTCCAGAGGGTTAAAGCTGACAGATATTTTGGTCACGATTGTAATCTCTGTTGTGTTCGGGCTGGTCTATAAAATATGGGGACCTGCCTATGATTTGATGAAGCCATTCGGTCTGCACGCCGAGCAACTGATGTATGGCATGTGGTTTATGGCAGGCACGTTCGCTTATCTCGTCATTCGCAAGCCGGGGGTTGCGATTTTGGCAGAAGTAGCCGCGGCAACAGTCAGTGCTTTTCTGGGAAGCGAATGGGGAATGTCCACCTTGTACTATGGTCTGCTGCAAGGCTTGGCTGCGGAGCTGTTCTTCGCGGTTTTTCTGTATAGGAACGCCAATCTGTGGGTCACTTCACTGGCTGCTGTCGGAGCGTCCGTCGCCTCTCTGATTTTGGATTTCAGCTACGGGTATGTTGATCAGCTTTCGACCTGGAACTACATTTTGTATATTGGATTCCGTATGGTAGGCAGTATCGTAATTGCCGGGGTGTTCGCATTCTATCTGGCTAAGGCGCTGGAAGTAACCGGGGTCACACGAACCTTGAGACCTGCAACGCAGCAGGATTACAAGGGGCTGGATTAATGTGTCGGGCTGCCGAGGATGTGGTGGCGTCGGTCACCCGTCTTCGATTGAAATTTCCCGGTGAACAGGAACTGCTTTTTCATAATATGTCTTTATCCGTTCGTAAAGGGGAAAAGCTGTTGCTGCTTGGACCAAGCGGATGCGGCAAATCAACGCTGCTCCAGGTGCTGAGCGGTCTGATTCCGCGTACGATTGAAGTACCTATGAAATGCGATGCTGCCGTAATTCCGGCTCGTTCCGGTATCGTATTTCAAGATCCAGATACGCAGTTTTGCATGTCATATGCAGACGAGGAACTGGCTTTTGTGCTGGAAAATAATCAGGTTCCGCGGGAGCAGATGCCGTCCCGTATTCGCAGACTGCTAACGCAGGTCGGACTTTCGACGGATGATGTGCACATGCCCATTGGCAGTATGTCACAGGGGATGAAGCAGCGTCTGGCCATAGCGTCTGTGCTGGCGATGGAGCCGGAGGTGCTTTTTCTGGATGAACCTACGGCCTTGCTGGACGAAGAAGGCACCGCACAGGTGTGGGATACGATTCGCCACATTTCGGAAAACCAGACGCTGGTGATCGTAGAGCATAAAGTAAATGAAATTGTCCATGATGTGGATCGGATTGTAGTGCTTTCCGCTCAAGGGGAGATCATTGCGGACGGGGACGCGGAAGAAGTATTTCATGTACATCGGCAGGCATTGTCTGAGTACGGCGTATGGTATCCGGGGGTATGGGATGAAGCGTCCTCGCCACGCTGGAGAGAGCAAGTAATACAGCAAAAGGGGGCGGGAAGTGTCGACAGACCGTCGATCTTGGCGGCTGAATCTGCTCTACTGGAGCTGGAAGATTTCTGTAGCCTGCGCGGATCAAGTCCAGTCATTGATGTAGGGCAGGCACAGGTGAATCCGGGCGACTGGATTGGCGTGGTCGGTGAAAACGGAGCGGGTAAAAGCTCGCTGCTGCTTTCCATGATGCGCTTGCTTCACACCCGGGGACGTTATCGTGTGGACGGCGTAGAGGCTGGCGGTACGGAGGAGCTGGCAGAGCGTATTGCGTTCGTGTTTCAAAATCCCGAGCTGCAATTCGTAGCGCACACTGTACGGAAGGAACTGGAGTATTCGTTACCCCAAAGCTTGTTTACAGCCGAACAGCGCGGTGAGCGAGTGGATCGACTGCTCGTACAATTCGGACTGGAACGGCTGGACGAACGCCATCCGTATCAGCTTTCGCTCGGACAAAAGAGGCGGCTGAGCATTGCCACGGCTATGATCCGTGAGCCAGCCGTGCTGCTGCTGGATGAACCGACCTTTGGGCAGGATGCGCGTAATACCTTTGTTATCCTGGACATGCTGGAGGAACTTAGAGTGGCAGGCACAGCCATCGTGATGGTGACACATGACCCGGAAATCGTTCGTCGGTACTGCACAGGTACATGGCGGGTGCAGAAGGGAGAGCTACGACATGAACCTGTCTTTTTCCCATCATGAAACCTGGCTGCATCGTGTTAATCCGGGGCTAAAGCTCGTGATGTTTTTCTTGTTATTCATAGTCGTTATTATCATTCATAATCTAAACGTCATGTTTAATGTAGCGTGTGCTATGTTGCTGCTGCTTGTCTGGTCTGGGCACCCGTGGAAGCGACTGCTGCTGTACGGCTCTCCTTTTATATTGGTGTTTATTTCGACCTCCACAGGTATGATGCTGTTCGGTAAAGGGGTGACGACCTGGTGGACGTGGGGCTTGATCCACATTACGCGGGAAAGCTTTTATCGGGGCATGCATCTGGGCTTTCGTGCATTGAGCATGGCAGCAGCAGGGCTGCTATTTGGTTTGACGACTCGTCCGGTGAATCTTTTTTATTCGCTGATGCAGCAATGGAGGCTTCCTCCGAAGTATGCGTACAGCTTTTTGGCAGCCATGCGAATGATGCCGATTATGCTGGAAGAGTTCCAGACATTGAGACATGCCCATCGTATTCGAGGTTCAGAGCAGCATGTGTCCAAATGGAATATGTATGCCATGCTTCGCAGATATGCGATCCCGCTGCTGGCTCAGAGCATCCGGCGAGCGCAGCGAATCGCTATCGCCATGGAGGCCAAGGGCTTTGTTAATGAAACCAGGCGCACGTATTATTATGTGATCCGCTATTCGGCTGTAGATATTGTGTTTATTTGTTATTTTGTGGTGATGCTTACGCTGGCTTGGGAGCTTGGTATCCGCTTTCCTTACGTAGGAGTGTGGGATGTGCGCTAATTTGCTGCCAAAAGGCTTTGCCCGGTTTCTGCTCTTTGTTATATTAATGCAATGGGATTTGACGGCTCGTACAGACCTGACTGGGCTGACGGGCTTATTATATTTTCCCTGAGAAAAGGAACATCAGGAAGCCAGTTTCATGATTACGCTGCATCAGGTAAGCAAGCATTATACCACCTCCAGCGGCCAATTTGATGCGGTTCAATCCGATCATTGCTGGATGTTCCCAAGGGCGTGATTGAAGCCGCTACTTCTATGGGAGCGTCTACTCTCCAGCTAATTTTCAAATTTCTGTACGTGGAAGCCCGTTCCGGGCTTGTACTGGGTTTGACCACATCGACCATCAGCTTCATTTCCTACTCCACAGTGATGGGCATTGTGGGCGGCGGCGGAGTAGGCGATTTTGCCATCCGCTACGGCTACCAGCGGTTCGAAACAGGCTTGATGGCGTTCACCATCGTTGTCATGATCATTTTCGTACAAACGATCCAGTTCACCGGAAGCACCATATCCCGCCGAATCGACAAGCGGTAGCAGAGAAGTACGCTGAGGATGAAAGGTTTTAGTACACATTTGCCCGCAGAAGGCAATAAATTATTTCACTACACGCTCTTTGGTCATGATGGAGCAAAATGGCCTGATCAAGCTTAAAGAAGGTGTTGGCTATAATGCTACACAGGCTGATATTATTGAGAACAAGAAAAAGTTTGTGTTTAAAGAAGTGGATCTGTTGATGCTGGCGCGGTCACTGGATGATGTGGACATGGCTGCCATGTATCCTGCCTATGCCAAGCCGCTGGGTCTGACGCCGAAGAAGGACGCGCTGATTACGGAAAAGGATGATGCCCACTTTGCCATTAATCTGGTAGCGCGCAAGGATAATGCGAATTCCGACGCGATTCAAAAGCTGGCAAAACATATGACCGGACCGGAGGTTCGCAAATTTTTTGAGGATCATTACAAGGACAGCGTTGTTCCAGCTTTTTAAAAAATAAGTGCTTTGAAACATCGTTTTATGATAAATATGACCTGTAAAAGGTAATGAAGTCTGTGACGAGCAGATGAAATTCCTTGTGCAGGTCTTTTTCTTTTCTACCCTTTATATGGATATTTTTTGGCGAAAACAGGGTATAAAGTCTTAGTTTTTAAGGTTTTAGGGTACGACACTGCTATAAATTTTGGTCATTAAGGGCGATGGAGTAATGCTTGTGAGCATATTAAAATAAATATACGAACAAACATTCGTTTTAGGTTTGGTTAACATTTTTTTGTAGCGGTCAAAAAATTCAGCTGACAACGGATCAAAAGTGGAAGTAAGAAGGAAGGAAGGGGAACGTTATGAAGCTGGTTGTAACTGTAAAAAGTTTGGGAAAACGCAAGCCAGCACTCGCACGGCAAGAAATGGAGCTGAGTCCTGTACCGCAAAACTTACGAGAGCTGATTGCGGCAACGGTTGCCCTGAATGTCCGAAGACTGCGGGAAAAACAGGATAGCGTCGCGCTGATTCCTTTCCTCACAGGGGAGGAAATTCAGATGCAAGGAGAGACAGGCAAGGTCGGATTCGGTTCCATTTATAATGATGCAATACCTGATATTCAGAATGCTGTAGACACAGCGATGCAGGCTTTTGCAGATGGTTTATACAGAGTTTTTGTACGTGACGAGGAAGCTACTGAACCAGATGCTCCTTTGTTGCTGGAGGATGGAGACGAGATTGTATTTATACGGTTTACAATGCTGGCCGGAGGCCTATGGTAGAGGGGGAAATGAAATATGCATCAGGAGAAAAATGAGCAGGAATATTTCACCATACTGAAGGAGCGCGCGGCGCAACTGGATGGACAACAACAGGAGTTGGCGCAGTATGTTATAGAACTGGGACAGCTTCCTTACATACACGAGGACGAGGTGCCTTTTAACGAATGTCAGCGAATATTGAAAGCACAGGCTGTAGCAAGCGGAGAATCGCTGTTCAAGCCTCTGGCAGAGGTATTGTGTCGGTTGGTTGGACACACGACAGGTGATGTGTTCGCACATATAACGGAGCACGTTACGGAATATCCGTACAGTACAGGGTATGAGCGTAAACCGTTTCGCACCTCGGATATTACGGCTCATACTTCGCGGATTTATAAAAGAATGGTGCAGTTGATCCGCATGGACTGGATCGGTTTCTCCATTATGGATTATTTAACGAAAAAGGATTATGAACAAGGCAGGGATTACCGGATTCAGGAGGCGATTAGTGATTGGATAGCCTATGAGCTGGATAGCGGTAATTCACAGGTGCTTGAGGCGTTAAAAGGTATTATTTATGGCGATAATCAGGCGGCATTACTTACGCGCGGCATGATTAAAGGACTGCTCTTGAGCCATCAGGAGGAGCATTATCACATGATTGGTGAGCTGCTGACAGCGGCCAAGCTTCAAGAGGGACTGCGACAAAGCATTGTAGAGCAAATGGATGAAGGAACCCGGGAGGCTCTTATATACCTGTTGAAGTTGATTATAGACCAAGACTTCATTCGTTACAGCTCGGTGGTGCGGGCGCTCGCGGTATGGACAGGTATGGGGCTGGAATCTGCCAATCAGCGGGTAGTTCGCCAACTGATTGAGCAGGCGTATGAGGCATTGACCCATAGTGAGCGGCGCCAAGAGTGGTTGACCAGCCCAAATGCCAATGAAGTCTACATGAGTCTGTGGGCTACGGCAGTGCATGAGGAACGTGACTTGTATGGGCAAGTGCGGCAACTCATGGAGCAGGGAGCACCTTATCAGAAAATCGTAGCACTTTATGTGCTGTCTAATAGTGAGAACAAGGATGTACGTCTCGGAGTTGCCAGAGAATATTTGGACCAGACGGACCCGGAGCTTCAATATTGGATACTGAAGAACTATACAAGTCATTATTTTTATGAATGGGTAGAAGGTGGGACAGTCGCGGATCGGATCGTTAAAGTAGCGCATACTCCTTTGCTGGATAGCAAAGAGGAGCGGCACAAGGATTTTGAGCGACTGCATGCCCTGTTTGTACATATGAAAAAGGGAGAGTCCACCGGGCCCTCCAAGGTGCTGGATTTTGTAAACGTTTATCATCGCTCGGATGCTCCAATTCAAAAAATGCTGTATCTCGCCGGGTATGATATGGATGCAGACTGGATTGGGAAAATCATAGCCCTGAAGGATCAGATTAGCCCTAACCTGCGTGGCGAGCTGCTAAATCATTTTGTGCAAAAACCTGATGACAAGGTGCAACGTGATTTTATTTTTTCCTGCTTGTCTGACAAAAGCATGAGCATTCGTGAGTTCGCTGTTGCCAAGGCACGCAAGCTGACGCTGTCGGAAGCAGAAATGCAGCAGATGGAGGCTTTATTAAAGCTAAAGACAGGCTCTCTACGGCAAAGTGTCATTGGTGTGCTGCTCTCACAGCCGCAGGAGCCTTTGGCTGGCTCGCTGGAACGGCTGCTCAAAGCCAAGGCGGAGCTGCAACGATTGGGTGGATTGGAAATATTGACGAAAATATATGCAGACCCTGAGCGTGCAGAACAATATGAAAGCCTGCGGGCTTTGGCGGATATCATTCAGCAACCGACAGCTAAAGAGGAGCAGTTGCTATCCAAGCTGGGGCAGGAGGACGCTTATACAGGAGCAAACGGCTTTGGTCTGTACGATCCGAATGCCGGGGAGGCTTGGCTGGAGGAGAAAGCTGATTTGGGCGATTTCCGATTGGCCGATATTTTTGTTTGTTCATTGGAGAAGCTCAAGCAATTCTTGAGTGGACTGGATGAGCTTGTCCATCGTCATCGTGATGTAGAATATACTGCGGAATACTATTCGGGCTACAAAGAGACGCTGCTCATTGGGACAAACCTTCGTCCTCTACGGCTGGTTCAGGTCGATGAAGAAGTAGATTCCAGGCTGTCTTTATATCCTCTTTATGAGGAATGGAACCGTTATTTGCAGGAGAGCGGCATTGGAGCGCGCGAACTACTGGAGCTTGTGTTTTATGACCAATTGGAGCCAATGGATCAAACGCTGGATCGCTACTACCGTTATTTCTCCAATATGGACTATTCAGAACGAAGCAAGCACAAGCTGCTGGAAGGGTGGCGTAAAGACTTCGCCGAGCAAATGTATCCTTTGGACCGGATTAACGAGGTTCAGAAGTGGATGGCGGAGCTGACCTATTCCAGTCAAGTAAGCACACTGATCAATGCTTATTTCCCGGATACATCCGGTGAGGAAACATTTGACGTAATTGACCTTGCCTTAAATGCATTGATGCAGGCCATGCCCCAGGACAGACCTGCTGAGGACATGGGAATGCTTCATCTATTAGCCAGCCCGTGGGTGGCACTGGAGAAGGGGCGGATCCATGATGGTAAGTCCTTTAAGCGATTTTTCCATACCTTTGTGAACTATTCAAAACTGCCAGGATCAGAACATCGTTATTATTCGCCGCTGGATCTGGCGGATTATTTCAAGGCATATGGAGACGGATTGATTGGTGTAGGGGAAGTATATCGGGAACTGTTGGCTGGCAGTAGTAGCCGCGGTCATATGGGTTCCTTAACAAACGCACGTAATACTTGGATTACCAACTCGCCAGAATTTATAGAAATACGGCGTACGGTTATTGATCGGCTGCTGGAGGTTGAATTGGCTCGAGGTGATTTGCCTACCGAGGCTACGCCAAAGGTTATGGGTCTGAAGCGGATTGAAGGCATGGAATATTTTATCCGTATTCTGGAAGGCCTTGACAAGGAGACGTTCGTCCGAGGTTATGTGTACGGATACGGTGATCGTATTACCAAAAAGGAATCGTTCAGCCACTTGCTGAAGGTGTGTTATCCGAGTGAAGGCGAAGATGCCATGCTGCTCAAGGAAAAGCTGAAAAATGCTAAAATTACGGATAAACGTCTGCTGGAGGCAGCGATGTATGCTCCACAGTGGATTGAGATTGTAGCGAATTACCTAGGATGGGAAGGGCTTCGCAGTGCGGCATGGTACTTCCATGCACATATCAATGAAGGCTTTTCGGCTGAAAAGGAGACGATTGTAGCTCACTATTCGCCGATTGCTCCGCAGGATTTTAATGACGGCGCCTTCGATATTCACTGGTTCCATGAAGCTTATGAGACGTTGGGCGAAGAGCGATTTGACCTGCTGTACGATTGTGCTAAGTATATTTCGGCTGGAGCCAATCATCGCCGATCGCAGTTGTTTGCAGATGCGACGCTGGGCAAGCTGAAGCTGGATGAAATAAAACAATCCGTGGAAGACAAACGGAATAAGGATCATTTGCTGACCTACAGTCTGATCCCACTTGCAGAGCCTCCTGAACCGGATGTGAGGGAACGCTATGACTTTATTCAGCGGTTTCTGGAGCACAGCAAAAAATTTGGAGCACAGCGTAAGGCTAGTGAAGCTTTGGTCTCGCGGATTGCACTCGGAAATTTGGCCCGCAATGCAGGTTATGATGACGTAACCCGGCTCGTATGGGATATGGAAGCACGTAAGCTGGAGGATCTCCGGTCTTATTTTGAGCCACATGCCTTGGCAGAGGGGACAACGATACAACTTGTCATTGATGAAGAAGGGGCAGCAGACATTGAGGTTGTCAGCAAAGGGAAGACGCTGAAGTCTATTCCGGCTCGTTTTAAGAAGGCTGAGTATGTTGCTGCCTTAAAGGAACTTAAAGGGGATTTGGTAGATCAGTACAGAAGAGCCCGCAAAGAGCTGGAACGCTCTATGGAATCCGGTACGGCTTTCTTGGTGAAGGAGCTGAAGGGATTATTGGGTAATCCCGTGCTTGCTCCATTGGTACGTACGTTGGTATTCAAGGCCGGGGATCATCTTGGATATTTCAACGAGGATACGTTGGCGTTGACTGCTCCTTCTGCTGAACAGCATACTGTGGGAGAAGAGGAAAAGCTGATTATCGCCCATCCGCTTCATTTGTACGAAAGCGGCCGTTGGGGCGACTTCCAGAAGGACTTATTTGACCGTCAGATTCGTCAGCCGTTTAAGCAGGTGTTCCGTGAGCTGTACTTGCCGAATGAGGACGAACGTGCAAGCGCAACGGTTTCCCGCCGATATGCAGGACATCAGGTACAGCCGAATAAAACGGTATCCCTGCTGAAGGGTCGCCAGTGGACGGTCAGCTATGAGGACGGACTCCAAAAGGTGTATTATGCCGAAAATCTGATCGCTAACCTGTACGCCATGGCGGATTGGTTCTCACCAGCGGACACCGAAGCACCTACGCTGGAAACGGTGCAGTTCTTTGATCGGACAACGTATAAAAGTGTTCCGTTAGATGAAGTTCCTCCTGTCCTGTTCTCCGAAGTCATGCGGGACGTGGATCTGGTTGTTAGTGTTGCTCATGTGGGCGGCGTTGATCCGGAAGCCAGTCTTACGACCATTGGAATGCGCAGCGTTATTGTACAGGAATCATTGCGTTTGCTGAAAATCAGCAATGTACGGTTGGATGGAAATTATGCACGTATAGATGGCACGCTTGGGGAATATGCGGTGCATTTGGGAAGCGGTGGTGTCTACAAGCAAGCGAAGGGAGCGCTGCATATCATTCCGGTGCATGCACAGCATCGTGGGCGCATCTTCCTGCCGTTTCTGGATGAGGACCCAAGAACAGCCGAAATTTTATCCAAAATTGTGCTGCTCGCTGAGGATCAGAAGATCAAGGACCCGCAAATTCTTACGCAGCTTCAAGCGTAGGACGTACTAACTCAACTTTCGCACCTGGATAATCCTTGATACTGGATCAACTCTATGAAGGAGACTGAGCTTTCTCAGCTACATCAAGTGGGTGTTCACAAGACTAGCTGCGAAGTTGAGTTATGTAATATTAAGGCACAACAATGAACTAGGAGAATGCAGTGATGGTCAATAGCATCTTTATAAAAGAGTATTCAAGCGAGTATCAATCACAGGTTGTCGATTTAATCTTGCATATTCAACAAAATGAATATGATATCGCCATAACCAAGGAAGATCAGCCAGATCTGCTTGAAATTGAAAGCTTTTATCAGAGAGGTAACGGCAACTTCTGGGTAGCTCTAAGTGAAGGAACCGTAGTGGGGACTGTAGCTTTGTTAGATATTGGGGACCATAAGACAGCACTCAGAAAGATGTTTGTCAAACAGAGCTATAGAGGTCAAGCGTTTAATGTGTCGCATCAATTATTGCATCATGCCATAGATTGGGCCAGGGAAAGGGCTATTGAAGAAATCTACCTTGGAACAACAACACAATTCGTAGCAGCTCATTGCTTTTATGAGAAGAATGGCTTTGTTAGTATAGCTCTTGATGAATTGCCGGTTGGCTTTCCCGTTATGAAAGTGGATAAAAAGTTTTATAAATACGTCATTCATTAATTGGTTTAAGCCGGGATGCTTCTGGATGACATCCTGGCTCAAAACCTTAATTAGTAGTTCGCCGTGTCGTTCCGCTGCCGAGCGACAGCAAAAACCTCTGTTCAGCAGGAATTACTTTTGTTTAGGGTAGCCGTTTGCTAGAATGAAGAAGATTGTGTTAGTCACCGTTAACCATACTGCTGGGAGGGAAACAAGTATGAGCCAAAAGATTAAATGGGGAATTGTCGGCACGGGATGGATCTCTGATCAGTTTGTTGCGGATTTGGCGCATGTTACGAATGGAGAAGGGTATGCCGTTGGATCGCGCACTATTGAAAGCGCTACCGATTTGCAGCCAAGCATCAATTGGCACGGGCTTACGGAAGCTACAAGGAATTAGTTCAGGATTCCGAGGTCGATGCTATTTACGTAGGTACTCCTCATCCTTTTCATACAGAAAATGTTCTGACAGCCCTCCGGGCGGGCAAAGCCGTCTTGTGTGAGAAGCCCTTCACTGTGAATAGCAAAGAGCTGGAGGAACTGATCAGCTTTGCGCGTGGAGCGTAAGCTATTTTTGATGGAAGCCATGTGGACACGCTTTTTGCCTCCGATTCGCCAAGTGCGAGAGTGGATACATAAGGGACGCATTCGAGATAAAGCTGGTTAAGGCGGAATTTGGTTTTCGTGTAGAATGGAACCCGGAGGGACGGCTTTTAAACCCTGAGCTGGGCGGAGGAGCTTTGTTGGACACGGGAATTTATCCGGTTTCTTTTGCTTCGATGATCTTCGGCCCTGAACCTGAGCATGTATGGAGTACCGCCCATATTGGGGAGACGGGCGTTGATGAGACATTTTCTATCCTGCTGGATTACGGCAACGGACGCACGGCTATGCTTAACGGAGCGGTTCGTCTCGGACTGACGAATGAAGCCTATATCATGGAACCAAGGGCTATATTCACATTCCGTCCTTCCTGAACAGCACATCGGCCACTTTAGTTGTGGATGGTGAAGAAGCGCACCACTTCCAGGATGACCGTGTTTTTACAGGATACGCCTTTGAAGCAGAAGAAGTGGGGCGCTGCCTGAACGAAGGCTTGCTCGAAAGCTCTATTATTTCTTTGGATGAATCACTAGGGATTATGAAGCTAATGGATCAGATTCGCGCACAGTGGGGACTTCGGTATCCGTTTGAATAATCACGTCAATTCCAGGGACATTTCCGGTTCTCTGGGATTTTTTTGTTTTTATCGTTGTATTCTCATACATCATATATTCCAATTTTGAAATAGCGACTTTGGTCGCACGCGATGAACCGGCATGGAAAGATCTCATCCTGTGGGACATATGAATCATTTTTTATGATTGAAAATAGTTAAGAAAACGTCATTTAAAAGTTACAAAAATGTAATTTTATCATTAGTTAAACAAATTGTTAGCGTTCTCTTTTTGTGAAGATGAAGAAACTCCAAAAGCAACGACGCTCTAACCTCTGGCTGCTCGTAGCTGCAGCTGCAATTTTGGTCTTTGCTGTTCTGGTTAGTGTGGCTATACAGAATGTTCCGAAGCAGGAAGCTGAGCATGATGTCAGCATGTGGCTAACAACACCGGACCCGGCGAATCGCCTAACGCAACAAGCCCCCATCCATTGGGAAAATGACAATAGTAAGGAAAGTAAAGAAAAAGCAGCGAATTCGGATACACTGACGGTGGAAGTGAAGCCGGATATTCGTTACCAACAGATGGAAGGGTTTGGCGCAGCGGTGTCCGGATCGTCTGCTTACCTGATGAACCATGGCATGTCTGCAAATCAGCGTGATCAGTTGTTAAATGATTTGTTTACCGCCAGTGGCATTCAACTGAGCTATATTCGCCATACCATTGGGGCATCTGATTATTCGGTGAATGAACAGGGGCAGCCTGGCAGCTATACCTATGATGATGTGACAACAGGCAAGGACTATGAGTTGAAGCACTTCTCCATTGCCAAGGATCGGGATGTGGTTGATGTGCTGCAGCAAATCCTGAGAAGAAACCAGAATCTGCGGATTATGGGGACGCCATGGACTGCCCCGCCCTGGATGAAATACGGGGAGCAGATATATAATGGCTGGTATTTGGATTATACCGATCCACGTGTCTACTCGGCGTATGCTGACTATTTTGTACGTTATATAAAGGCTTATGCAAACGAGGGGATTCCAATTCAGGCGATCTCCATTCAAAATGAACCGGAATTTACTACGTCCAAGTATCCCAGCATGAGTATGGGAGCAGCAGAGCAGGCGAAATTTATCAAGCAATACCTGGGCCCTGCCTTAAGTCAAAATCATTTGTCCACCCCAATTATTGCCTTTGACCATAATTGGGATACAGGGAGCAGTTATGCCAAGACTGTACTTGGCGATGAGCAGGCCCGAAGTTATACGCATGGTACGGCTTTTCATTGCTACAAAGGGGAGCCCACAGCGATGACAGATGTGCATCAGGCTTTTCCAGATAAGCCTGTTTTCATGACAGAATGCAGCGGAGGAGCGTGGAGTTCAGGGTTTGGGGATAATTTGAGCTGGGATATGTCCAAGCTTATCATTGGTGCACCTCGAAACTGGGCACAAAACGTGCTTTTCTGGAAAATTGCACTTGATCCGTCCGGCGGTCCAACCAATGGTGGCTGCACCAACTGTCGAGGTGTAGTGACCATCGACCCGTTAAGCGGAGCCGTTACGAAAAATGTGGAATACTATGCGATGGGTCATGCCAGTAAATTCGTCCGTCCGGGTGCGATACGCATTGATTCTACACATTATAGCGGAAGTATCGAAACGGTCGCTTACCGCAATCCCGATGGTACGCTTGTTCTGATTGCTGCCAATACAGGAGCGAACAAAAAGACCTTTAAGGTTCGGCAGGGAAGCAACGTTTTCACAGCTGCACTTCCATCCAAGTCGGCGGCTACCTTTCAATGGAATCCTGCGGCTTCATGATATGGCTTCACAATAACGTTTATAGAAGATTTTAGAGCGTTTGGTCCAATGGGCTGAGCGCTCTTTTTTTCATTTGCAGCAAGACCAAACTGCAAAAAAATAAAATTTTAACATTGTTCAGAATCGGTTCAGAGGCGGGTGATAAGATCTTTTCACTAATAAAAAGAATGAACCGTTTACGGGGGAGAGTCTGATGAATCAACAAACAAATAAAGAATGGCACAAAGTGCTGATGGTGACGTTGCTGGCGGGTATGGCATGGGGACCACAGCTTGCTCATGCGAACGTAGCAGGGGAAACATCAACGATGGTAACCAAAGCTAATACAGTAGCTTTTACAGATCAATCCAGTATGTCATCCCAGGCGCTGCAGGCGGTACAGGAGGCTGTGAAGCAAGGACTAATTACCGGCTATCCAGACGGTTCTTTCCGCCCGGATCAACCATTGACGCGCAAGGAAATGGCAGCTTTGCTAGCTAATGCGCTTAAGCTCGACATAGCAGGGAAAACAGTAGCGTTTAAGGATACGCAGGGTAGCTGGGCGGCTTCTTATATCGAAGCGGTACGTGCAGCAGGTTTAATGAACGGGGATGAATCTGGCTCCTTCCGTCCGGATGCTCCGGTGAGCCGCGAGGAATTGGCAGCGATTTTGGTAAGGGCCGTTGGAGGAACTCAGGTTCAAGGCGGTGATGCTCAGGACATTTCCGATGGAGAACAGGTGAGCGCATGGGCCAAAAGCAATGTAGAAGCAGCTCTCAAGCTGGGGTTGATGGATACATCCAATCATCGGTTTGATTCTAAAGTACAGGTAAAGCGCCAGGATATCGCGGCCTTTCTGGTAAATGTGTTCCAATCCGGTGAGCGGACAGGAATCCTTTCTCGGATTGACGGAGATATTGCCTACATGGATGGAAAGCCATATTTGATCGGCAAGCAATTGAAGCAACTGTTCGGAGCGGATAATACAGCGGCGCTTCAAGGGGCTACCCTGACCTATCAGGCGGCAAACCGGAATGTAGCTGATCTGTCGGCGCTCCAAATTGTGCAAAGCGGCACAGCTGAACATCCGGTGACCTTGTATGGCAAAGGAACAGATTTTAAAGGCAAGTTAGCTATTGCAGCGGATTATGTGCATATTCAAGGCGATATGTTACCTCAGGTAACGTTGATGCAGGGTGCCAAAAATGTAGAGATTCATGCAGACGTAAACGAAATGATTGTAGATACGCATGAGCCAGTACAGATTCAGGGGAGTGGAGTATGGCAGCAGCTTAAATTGAATTTTGCCGATACACAGGTGCGTCTCGCCAATGGTATTCAGACAGTACAGACCCGCCTTGCGGATCGGGGAACAGAGACACAAATTATACGTGATACCACATTGGATACTTCCCCGGATTCATCTTCAACAAGCACGAAAAAGAGTTCATCCGGCGGCGGTGGCGGTTCTACAACAAATCCAACGCCGACACCTAATCATGCACCTGTCTCAGCCATAGTTCCTGCCGATCAGTCTGCCATTTTGGGCTCCGGGGATACACTGGTGGATTTGAAAAATGTGTTTTTTGATGCGGATCAGGACGAGCTGTCGTATCATGCGGTCACTTCGGATGTATACGTAGCAGAAGCAGAAGTAGCTAGTAAACAGCTTGCGTTAAAGCCTAAATCGGCGGGAAGCACGCAGGTGTTTGTTACGGCAGAGGATGGAAAAGGCGGCAAAGCGAGCGTATTTTTCACATATACAGTAACCAGTTCTACTTACGAGGTGGACGTTAATCACAGTCCTGTCGCAAGCAGAAGCCTAAATGATGTTTCTTTGCTTTTAAATGAAGGCGGCCAGCAGCTCAGTCTGTCTGATTTGTTTAACGATGAGGATGGCGATGCGTTGACCTACACGGTGGAATCAGCTTCGCCAGAAGTGGCTACAGGAAAAGTTACAGGCGATCAGCTTATGCTTACACCACTTCAAACCGGCATGAGCCCGATGACGATAACAGCGCATGACGGTAAAGGCGGCACGACATCACTTCAGTTTGTTGTTATCGTGAATTCGCCTTTGCCTGATCCGCAGCCTGTGAATCACATGCCTGTCGCTTTGCCTCATATACCTTTCATAATTGCCAATGTACTGCAAGACAAGCTGATGCTCTATCCAGGCACGTTATTCATGGATGAGGATGGCGATACATTGACGTATACCATCACTTCCTCCAATCCCCAGGTAGGCAGTGTGGTGGAGAATGAAGAAGGATCATTTGTAGCGCTGCATAGTACGGGGGCGACGACAATTGAAATTACGGCAAACGATGGTCGTGGAGGCGTATCCTCCACTTCATATATGTTACAAGTCGTAGGCCCTCTACCTGATAATCATACTCCAGTGGTAGCCAATGCACCTGCACCTCAATTTATGGACCCGGGGGATGGTCAGCAGACATTACAGATGGATACTATATTCTCGGATGCCGATGGAGACCCGCTGACCTATAGCGTAGTATCTTCTGATCCATCAGTTGCAGTAGTGCAGGTACAAGGGAGTGCTCTCTTCGTTCAACCCTTAAATAACGGTACGGCGTTGCTTACGCTCGCGGCAAATGACGGCCGTGGGGGAACAGTGTCCTTCCCGCTTCCAGTGATCGTGGAGAAAAAAGATTTGTTTATATCCGAAGTCGTATGGCAGGGGGAACCGGATTACCTGGATCAGGCGATTGAATTGTACAATCCTACCAACAGGCCTATGGAAAAAAATAGAATTCGGATTGAGCGATCCGATCAACCAGAGCAGATTATCATCAATGCCAATGACGGAGATGTGATCATGCCTGGACAAACGTTTGTGATTGCAAATGACCTCAGTTCGTACGAATCAGCGGACTGGTATTATACCTTCCTGCAGTTACAACATAATCCGGAGCCCGTTACGCTTAAACTGTATTACGATAATATGCTCATGGACATTGCAACAATTAGTCAAGGACAAGCTCTTGGAAGGAACAGCGGTACGATCATTGGCAATGCGGATCAATATCAAGCAGGCGAATGGATTATCGAGGGAACGAGCAACTCCCCTGTCAATTTAGGCGACTATTTAGGGCGATTACACCCTTAAAATGGGTGTGCTCTAGAAACAATCATCACTTATATGACATTGTAACTTTTACATTTTATTGATTGGGGAGAGTCGCACCATGAGAAATAAACAATTAACCGCCCAGCTTGCAGCTGCTTTACTGCTGCTGACCCCTGCTGTTCCAGTCGGGACAGCGCAGGCGGCAGTGTCTTCGGCTGATGCAGCCTCTGTATCCACGGCGTCCATAGGCAAGAGTCCCAGCCCTTGGAAGGATGTGCAGCAGCTTACAGCACAGCAATTGGAACAGCTGCAAAAGGCCCGTGAACTCGGGATCATCCAAGGTGATCCGGCTGGAACACTCAGACCTGAGCAGAAGCTCACCCGTCAGGAGCTAGCCGTGCTGCTGGTCAAAGCATTACAGCTTCCGACCGGCAATTTGGACGGTGCTGCCTCCTTCACGGACGTGCCCGCCAATAGTTGGAGCCGTCCGGCAATAGAGGCAGCCCGCAAGGCCGGGCTGCTGCAGGGCGACGCCGACGGACGCTTTCGTCCGAATGACCTGATCAGCGCCCAGGAACTGGTCGCGCTGCTGGTCAGGTCTGCCGGGACGAATACGCCTGCGGATACGTCTGCCAGCACAACCGCCACGTCGTCGGCACAGACGTTGCCGACGACGTGGAAGGAAGCCAGCCCGTGGGCGGCCCCGCTGATTCGGGCGGCGCTCAGTGACGGGCTGATGAGCGAATTTGGCGGAAGCCTTCACGCCAAAGACTCGGTAAGCCGCGTAGATGCGGTCAGCCTGCTCGTATCTGCCCTGTTTCCGCAGGAGCGTGCCTCGCAGCTCCAGGGAATCGACGGCCAGCAGATACGGATCAATGGCATCGCTTATGACGTGGCAGAGCCGCTGCGCGGCATTTTTCACGCGGATAATCAGGCCGCGTTGCGTGGCGCAGGCATCCGTTTCCATGCCACAGGCCGGACGGTGGACAAGGTCACTTGGCTGGAACTTCGCAGCAGCGGGACTCCGGCCGGTAACGGCGAAGCGGAGTTCAGTGGGAACGTTGTGCTGGATGGGCATGGCTCCACCCTGAACGGAGATTTGGTAGTCGCCGGGGATTTTACATCGGTGCTGCATCTGAAAGTGGAGCAGCAGCTAACGGTGGATGCCCGGGTGCAGCAGGATTTTTATGCACAGGATGTACAGGTGCAGGGACAGACCCATATTAACGGCGGAGATAACAATACAGTCGTATTTGATAGCTCGACTTTGACGCAAATGGATGTCACAAAGCCTGAGGTTCATGTCGTACTCAGCGGCACGGCAAGCGCGACTGTTATGAACGTACAATCCAATGCGAGCATTGAAGTAGGCACGGCTGCTTCATTGTCACAGCTGAATATTAATGAAGGGACGGACAACGTCAGCCTTCAGGGGACGGTTCCAACCGTTCAAGTAACTGGCAGTCAGCCCGTTGAAATGACAGGCAACAGCACGATCCAGCAGTTGACCGTCAGTGGGACAGGAGCCTTGCAATTAAAAAATACGGGGAGTATTGAAAACCTGCAAGTCAGCAATCCGGCAGCTACGGTCAATGTGAGTGGAAATATACAGGTATCCGCCCTCACACTCGGGACCGGAGTAGCTTCCAATGCGGTTACGGGTTTAGCTGTCACAAGCGTAACAGGTACATCTTCATCTTCTGGAGGCTCATCAGGCTCATCCAGCGCTGCTAACCGCTCACCGGAGGTTGTAAACGCTTCTGTCGAGCGTGTAATTACGGAAGGCACGGGTGAGCAATTATACGATTTGCGTCAATTCTTTACCGACCCGGACAGGGATGTTTTGACCTTTTCGGCCGCTTCTCTTCAATCCGGCGTGGTACGGGCATCTGTGTCAGGCAATACCTTAAAGCTTACGCCTGTTAGTGTCGGCAAAGCATCCATCAGTGTATCGGCTAATGATGGACGCGGAAAAAGGATATCGTCCACCTTCAAGATTACCGTGAATGGCCTGCCTGTATCTACAGGTATACCAGCTCAGGATCTTACTGTGGGGCAGTCCGATGCTGTACTGCATTTGAACGACTATATTCAGGACCCGGAAAATGCCGCCTTAACGTATCAGGTTACTGTTGATCATCCTGCTGTAGCGTCGGCGGTGCTTGCGGGAGATGAATTGCGTCTCAGTCCGCTTCATGCGGGCAGTACAATCGTTCATGTCACTGCCAATGACGGACAGCAAGGGGAGGACGGCAGCACAGGGCAAAAGCAGATTGATTTCAATTTGACGGTTCAGGGCGCTCCGAACCATGCTCCGCAAGGACAGACGCCTCAACCGTTAACCGTAACTTTGGGTCAGCCGAATTCAATGCTGGACCTCGGGGCGGTATTTACGGATGCAGATAGCGATCCGTTGGTATTCACAGCGGCCAGTGCGGATACGTCCATCGTGCAGACTTCCATCACAGGCCACCAGCTTACCTTGCAATCGCTGCAACCGGGGAGTACCAGCATTACCTTGACGGCAGACGACAGCAAGGGGGGAACAGCCATCGTTACCTTGATCGTCACGGTTTTGCCAATCCCCAATAGCAGCCCGGTGGTAACCCATGCACCCAACGCTGTACATCTGATTTTAGGCAAGGCTGACGGCACAGTGGATCTGTCCACCATTTTTGCAGACCCGGACCATGATTCGCTCAGGTATGAAATCAGTTCTTCTGCCCCGGCTGTAGCTGATGCTATGCTTCAAAATGATCAGCTTGTCATTCATGGGCTGGCTGCCGGCAGTACAATCATTACGATTACTGCTACAGACGGCAGAGGCGGAGAGATTAGCACAGACTTACAGGTTCATCTATTAGAAAATGCAGTGATTGCAGCTATCCCTGAGCAATTGCTTCAATTGGAAAATCCTGCGCCAGAACTGGATCTGTCGCCGTTCCTATTGAATTGGGACCTGGCTTCTCTTTCTGTGACAGCGGACACGTATGACCCGGGTATTGCTACGGCCCATATGAACGGTCAGAAGCTGCAGCTAAACCCGGTCAGTGTAGGGACCACCAGTGTAACACTGAGTGTGTATGATCAGTACGGACGTGCAGAGGGAGCGAATTTCCCGGTTATCGTTAGCATGCCGCAGCTCAATCATGCTCCTCAAGTCATCTCAGCTATAAACGAGCAGGTGTTGAGCCCTGGAGTTACACAGCAAAGGGATTATGATCTGCAGCAACTGTTCAGCGATGAGGATGGGGATGAGCTTCAGTTTACGGTCAGCTCCAGTGATCCGACTTTGGTGAGTGCATCGCTTCAAGGCAGCAGCTTAACACTGGCTCCAGGCACAGGCAGCGGTCTTGCTGCTATGACCATTACAGCCACGGATGGTAAGGGTGGCTCTGTCCAATATACGTTTAATGTACGCAACGCTGAACTGATTTCCGGTGGCATCACTCCGATAGGGGTTAAATACGGGTTGCCGTACAGAACGGTCGACCTGTCCAGCTACTTCCCGGGACAATCGGAATTTCTAGTGTATAGAGGGACCCAATCCTCAACATTCACTGGACCTGTAGATCACTTGGGCACGACGATTGCCCTTTCCCCGGACCCCGTGCTGGTATGGGTGGTAGGAACAGATGGGAGGGCTGCAGTATTTCAGGTTCAGCAGGACCCACAGCAAGCGCCTGCTGTATATTTCTCGCAATTTGTAGATGGCGGGGATGGACGGATTGTGTTGCAATTGTATTATAACGGGGATGGAGATCCTTCCCACAGAGGAGAAAATTATTCACTGGAAGTTCATCAATGGATGAAGAATACAAACCGTATGAACGTGACCACGATACCCATTAATCCACTTTATCCTGCCATGCCATACTTGATCATTGACAGTATCTTTTATGATTTCATGGATATTACGCCTGCTTGGTATTTTAATGATGAGGGTAATTTCTACAACCCGAACGAATTTAATACCGTTGCATACGTTTTGAAATACCAAGGACAAGTGGTGGATGTATTAGGAAATCCAAATTCGGATGAACAGTTTACACCGCAAGGAGGAACGTTCGTCCGTAAGCCGGGGATATCCTATGGATCGCCTGCCTACAATCAGCCGGATGAGTGGAATGTGTATCCAAAAGGGGCCTATCAATTTGTAAGCATTCATACGCCATAATCGGTAGACTTGTCTGAAATACCTCTCCTTTGAGGACAAGGCATTCATATAAAGGTGTAACCCATCAACATACGGAGGGGTTGCACCTTTTTTGTATACTATCAAAATGGAATAGAGAGGGTTCATGTATAGCAGTGAGTGCAGTCACATTGATACCTCGAAAAACATGGCTATAATGTACATATAGTTTAAATTTTTTTCTTTTGGGAGCTGACAGTTCCAAATATTTCATTAATAAAGGAGAGCGATCGTCTCATGAACATACATTTAGAGCTGGACCCCTTGTCAGTGGAAAGGCTGGACAGTGCTCTGTCAGGAAGACCGGGAATGTTTAAGCTGTTTTATGATACAGAAGGCTGCGGATGCAACGGCGTCATTGTCATCCAGGTTATTACAACAGAGAATGCAACCGATAGAATAGTTCAATCCGAGCCCTATTCTTTTTGGGTAGACCGACAGCAGGAGCAGCAGTTCGATAGCAGAATGCGGCTTGAGGCAGACCCCAACTATCCATCGTTCAAGATCATTAGTGATGCAGGCATACTTAGTGGCAACATTAGAATTCAAGATGTGCGCGCAAAATAGTGAATTCAAAAAGACGAATCTCTTCCACCGCAAATGGAAATGAGGTTTGTCTTTTTTAATGTAGTGACCTCCTTTGAAATGGTACAATAACTGTTATGATCATTCGAGAAGGACGTTGAGATGATGAAAAATTTGCTCGTTTCGGGCTACCGTGCCCATGAATTGAATATTTTCAGTCAAAAGCACGAGGGCATTCCATATATCAAAAAGGCGATTGCAGGCAGGCTCATTCCTCTGATTGAAGAAGGACTGGAATGGGTGATTACTCCCGGCCAATATGGGGTGGACCTGTGGGCCTGTGAGGTAGCTATTGCTCTAAAACAGCAGTATCCCCACCTAAAATGCTCTATACTGGCAGCCTATCAAAATATAGAGGAAAAGTGGAAGGAGGAAAAAAAGGAGTACTTTCAGCAAATTTGTAACGCAGTTGACTACGTGGGCTTTGTCAGCCGTCAGCCTTATCAGGGGATATGGCAGCTCAAGGCACGGGATGAACTGCTTTTCCGCAAAACAGATGGTTTGTTGCTCGTTTACGACGAGGATGCTGGAGAGGGCAGTCCGCGTTTTATGAAGGAGCTGGCATTAAAAAAGCAACAGGCGGAAGGCTATCAATATATCAGCATCAGCTCGGAGGATATCCAAAGCATAGCGGATGAAGAACGATTATTCATGGACCTCTGATTTTTACAGCATTAGCTCGGATTTGTGAACAAAAAGGACGAATTCGTCCCTTTACTTTTATGTAAGCGCTACCATAAAATTTAGACAACAATAACTTATCGGTCAGATAAAATAAATTTATTGAAAAACAAACCAGAAAGGAGCCATTGATTCATGAACAAAAGGTTTCGGTATACTGCGTTGCTCTGTCTCGGTGTCATGTTGTGTGGAATGGTCACTCCGATGGATAGCCAGGTCTCCGCTGCCTCAACAAGGCAAATGGAAAAGCTGAGCCGGGGAGCTGTGGCGGTCAAGGTGCCGGAGGGCGTACTTGTGAGCTGGCGTTTGCTGGGCACGGAAGCAGATTCGGTCAGCTTTAATCTGTACAGAGGGACAAGCAAGGTGAATGATACGCCGATTACATCGAGAACCAATTATTTGGACAAGGCAGGTACAACCTCATCCTCGTATACGGTTCGTGCCGTGGTGAATGGAACAGAGCAGGCTGCTTCCCCTGTGGTAAAGGTATGGAGCAGCAACAATCTGGACGTTCCCATCCAGCAGCCTGCGGGCGGTAAAACTCCGGATAATGTGAGCTACGCGTACCAGGCCAATGATGCCAGCATAGGGGATTTGGATGGGGATGATAAGGATGAGATCGTGTATGGCTCGCTGGTGGTGGACGATAACGGAGCGAAGCTGGCTAACACGGGAATGGGGCACGGCGATGCACTTCATGTCGGAGATTTGGACCCGGATCGTTCAGGCTATGAAGTGTTTAAGGTAAATGAGGACAAGAACGCCACCTATGGCGCAGCCATGTACGATCCGCGTAACGGCAACATTTTATGGGGCGTAAATACAGGCAAGGATACCGGCAGAGGCATGTCCGCAGACATTGATCCGCGTACCAAAGGGAACGAGCAATGGGCGCCGGGGATCGGCTTGCGTTCAGCTAAAGGAGCGCTTGTTACAAATGCGCTACCGTCCTCCATTAACTTTGGAATTTGGTGGGATGGCGACCTGCTCGTGAACTGTTGGATCATACCTCGTCAAGCGAAGGTAAAATCGACAAGTGGAACTATACCAACTCGACCACTTCCAATTTGCTTACCGCGACAGGAACCAGCTCCAATAACGGAACGAAAGGTACACCTTCCTTGCAGGCTGATCTGTTCGGTGACTGGCGCGAGGAAGTAATTTGGCGCAAAAGCGACAATTCGGCACTACGAATTTACACAACACCATACGAGTCAGAGCACCGATTCTATACACTTATGCATGATCCAGTGTATCGGTTAAGTGTGGCCTGGCAGAATGTAGCCTATAATCAGCCGCCACACACCAGTTTTTATCTGGGAGAAGGGATGTCCAAGCTCCTGCAGCCCAATATATACACTCCTTGATTACAAGGCCAAAATGAAATACGAATGGACAGAAAACGAATAAGGGCTCCGGAGTTGATCGGAGCTCTTTTTATTATGCTTTGTTATACCCATAGAAAGAGAACGTATGATCCTGATTAAAAATGGGAACATTAGTTCTTATTAAGAGAATATACACATGAAAAAGGAGGCGGGATAGTGACTTCTCTGGCGACCGAAGGCATGATTGAGCTCGTAACCAATGTCGGATTCCCTGCTGCATTAAGTCTGATTCTGTTAAAATATATCCTTGTCACCCTCAGTCGCAGATTGGAGCAGCTTGACCGATCTGTTAAGCAATTGTCGCAATCCTTGGAAGATATGGAGGCAAAGCGGGTAAAGCAGTCAGATGAGCCGTGCAGGGCAGATACGGACAAACTTCGTGCCGAATGAGCAAATAAAGGAAAATAGAAACAATTTAGCAACCTAATTGCACAGCAGAATTCTTATAATAGAAAGGTGTGCAGTCTATGCAGGCATATATTAATGGAGGTGTATATTAAGATGAAAATAAATACGAAGCTATCCGCGCTGTGCATTGCAGCCACACTTTTGAGCGTAGCGCAGGCCGCAGCCGCAGCGCCCGCTGTGACCGCTCCAGCAGAAGCGACGCAGCCGGACGTTGCCAGTCCGGCCGCTGCGGCCCCGGCTCAGGTGCCAGCACCAGCAGCATCTGCGTCGGTTAAGACACCGGCCCCACCAGCCCCGTCCGCGCCAGCTGCGTCGATCCCGGCTGAAGCCGCAGGTTCCGCCAAAGCCGCTGCACCAGCAGCTCCGTCCACTTCAGTAGCGCGTCCATCCGCTTCGGTAGCGCCAGCTGCGGCTCCAACTATACCGTCTACTGCGAAGCCGTCGAAGCTGCAGCAGCCGTCCACTTCGGTGCCAGCAGAAGCTGCCGCTACAAGCGTGAAGCCAACGCAGTTGGACAAGCTGAACCACGAGAGCGTCATTCCACTTGTGCTGGAGGCGCAGTCGCGTTATCAGCACGCGATCAGCGGTGGCAGTACGGTGGGGAAGTCGTTCCAGTGGAACGGCAAAAGCTACCGTTACCTGTCCGAGGACATCGGCACCAAGACCAAGCTGATCAACTATCTGACACAGGCTTATACCAAGCAGGCGAGTGAGCAATTTGTGGGCAAATTTTTTGTTGAAATTAACGGTAAACTGGCGCAGTTGAATGCAGATGGCGGTAATTTGCTAGAGTTTAACCGGGCTACAGCGAAAATGGTAACGATGACTCCAGTGAAGCGCAGCTATCTGCTGACCGTGCCTTATCCGGCAGGAACGAAGAAAGCGAACGAAAAAATTACAGTCAATTTCGAAAAGGTCGGCAGCTACTGGAAAATCAGCTCTGCACCGCACATGATTTTTTAATGGAAATTTTCTAAACAAAATATTTTCCAAATCGCGGTTTCGCAACGTTCTTCATGAATAGGGTAAAGTGATGGTAAGGCTTTCATAAGCCCTAATTCAACGCTGAGGAGTGCTGTGCAATGATGACACCCATTAAGGTGAAAAACGTTAAGGATATTGAGAAGATCAATCAAATCGTATCCAATTATACGTATGACATCTGGATTCATGGCAAAAGCGGCATGGCAGATGCCAAATCCATTCTAGGCATGTATGTGTTGAAGCTGGATGAGCCGTTAACTCTGGTTGTACCTGACAACGTCAATCCGAAGAAGCTGTTTAAGGAACTGGAGGAATTTATTCATTTTCCTGCTCAAGAAGCATAAAAGGCAAGAAAGCACCTGTAGATACTGCATACTCTATTTTAAAGCAATGCAAAGAAGCCTGGGGATACGTAGCCCCAAGGCTTCTTTTTTAATGCTCCTCCTCATCCAGAAACGGGAGATTCACCGAATAGTACATAACACCCATAAGCAGCACACCGCCAACCAGATTCCCGAGCGTAACCGGAACCAGATTATGAATCACGCCAGCGACCGAGACAGTACCCGGATGGTCTAGCACGAGTGCAATCGCGAAGGTACACATATTGGCTATACTATGCTCATATCCCGAAATGAAAAAGCAGAATACAAATAACATCATCGCAAACATTTTCGCCCCGTTTTCCTTCATAAGCATCGGAACAAAAAAGGCAAGGCAGACCAGCCAATTACACAAAATAGCCCGGAAAAACAACTGCGTTGCAGGCGCTTCCATTTTGTGTTCAACCACGTTCAGCAGAAAGCTGTTCACGCTGGAGGAGTCAAATAGCCCGGTCAAATAAATAAGGAGCGCAAATACCCCGGCCCCTAGCAAATTACCGCCATAGCTGGCAGCCCACAGCCGAAGCACCTGCCCCCAGCGCAGCTTTTTACGGAGCGCTGCATAGGTGTAATAAAAGGTGTTGCCTGTAAACAAATCCCCGCCGCCGTAAGCGATCAAAATGATGGCTGCCCCGAATGTGACTGCCGCCATGGGATAAGTGAATGGAGATTGCTCCATGTAAAAAAAGTTGCCCGTTTTGAACGCTACAATAACGCCGAACCCGATGAACATACTCGCCAGCATGGAACGTGCCAAATACCGGAGCAGGCTTTGCTTATATATTTTGTATTTCTTCATGGCTAGCTGTTCGACATTGCGTAAGCCTTCCGTCTCCATTCCAAAGACAACCTCCTATTTTCTCAGATGTAAGTCTTTAAACATGCTTATTATTCTCAAAACATGCTCCGTTAGCCAGCAGCTTGTTAGCTTAACAAACCAAGCTTTTGCAGCCCATACAAAATGCCGTCTTCATCTGCACGTTTGGTCACCATTTTCGCCGCAGCCTTGGCCTCATCACAGCCGTTGCCCATTGCCACACTATTATGTACAGCCATTAGCATTTCTACATCATTCAAGCCATCGCCAAAAGCGTATTGATTTTCCTCGGCAATGCCCAGCCTGGAGGTGATTTCACGAATGCCCTTCGCTTTGGAGCCAGCATGAGGAACAACGTCCACAGAACTCGGATGCCAGCGTACAAAGTCAAAGGCTTTGAATACTGCTTCATAGAAAGGTTCTTCTTCTTCCGTACACATCAGTAGCGTCTGGTAGATATCTCTTCCCTGAAAATAGAGTGGATCATACCCCACCGATATCTTGGCCTTTAAGGCTTGGACCCACTTCTCTACAAGCTCATCGTTAGGAATATTGGCCTTCATGTTCAAATGATCCATATATACGAGAGCATGATTGTGTGTGAGAGCCAGATCAGTCATCGCCTGCAAAGCTTCTCTGTTCAACGGGGTGGTAGCAACGACTTCTCCGCGAAGCACGACATATTGCCCATTGCAACTGACATAGGAATCAATTTCCAGCTGCTCGCGGATTTCCTTGAACATAAAAGGCGCACGACCTGTTGCAATGGCGACCTCATGCCCTTGCTCTTTCAAAGCAAAGACAGCCTTTTCTGCCGTTAGCGGCATTTTTTTGTCATCGTCCAGCAACGTACCGTCGATATCAAAAAAGATAATCTTTTTGTCTGACATGTCCCAACACCTGACTTTCAATAATGTTATTGTCGAAATTGACCCATATGGATTCATTATATCAAAGGAACTGCTTATGAATACACAAATACGTATAAATCCTCATGAATGATCGACCTGTATAGCTTACAATATGAAATAAGGATTACTGTAAAATATAATGTCTATCTCCTATTTTCATAGATGGGATGTGATCAACATGACAAAAATCCAAGTCTCGCCGGAGCAGCTGGATCGCGTGGCCTCCCAATTTGCCGATGCCCACGGAACACTGTATAACCAGTTAAACGGCCTGGATAACACAATGAATAACCTTCACAGCCAGTGGGATGGTATGGAGAGAAATCGCTTTTATAACGACTATCGGACAGCTAAATATACACTTTCTTCTGCATTAAGCAAGGTTCAGTCTATTGAAATTGAGCTGAAAAGCATCGCTTCGAGGTTCAGAAATGCGGATGGTGAAAGCACACGTGGCTTCTGGACAGCACTGGCAGCGGCGATGAGCGCCAGTACAGCACTGGTGGACAATGGAGAGGGTGAAAGCGATGCTGGAGACGCCGCTAAACCCCCCAAAAACCTGGACGAATGGGAGCAGGCAGATGCGGATAAATATCATCAATATGAGAAGTTGCTGAAAAACGCCGAGGAGATTGGTGACAAGCAGGTTATGCAGAAAATTCACGATCAGATGAACGTTCTGCGATTGCAATATGAGGACTCGGTGAATCGCACAGATTTATAATACTGGAGAAACCTCCAGGATCATCTGATTCCCTTGTGGCTGTCATTAAGCTGATAGGTCAGGATGGGACCAAAACAGATATTTCTATAGGTAAACCCATACCTAATTTGCCCTAGAACACGCTCCTAGGTAAAACGGCCCAGACCGCCACAACACGAATAGCAGCATCTATAAAATCTACAGTCTTTTTCTCTGAAACAAGTGAGCGCCAGTTGGAAACTGTAAAACTCGCTAGCTGGAGAAGTCTGTAGATTTTTGTTTACCAATATTTCTGAATTCCGATATAGATAGAATGAAAGGGAGCATCTACACCAAAGTGATCGTCGTTTCCAACCGATTACCCCGTACTAAATCTATGAATTTGCAATTGGGGTATCAAGTGGTGGATAATTGAAGGGGCTCTATCAGTAGAAAATAGGGCTAAAGATAGAGACGATGCCTAAAAAAAGCAGATCAGATTTACCGTATATTTGTATATTATTGTAGAAAAAGCTCGTAATTCAGGTTATAGTAAAGGAAGAATTTAACTAGAATGAATTTTACCCAAATACGTCATTGTGGAGGGAAATATGAGTACATTTAAGAATTGGCTGAATACAACTAAAAAAGGGCTTGGAGACCAGGTTAAAAAGTTTAAGAATAAAGATTTTATGGAGGCTGTGGTTGCGGGCTGTGCATTGGTGGCATTTGCAGATGGTACGATTAGTCCGGAAGAGAAAACAAAAATGGCCGGATATATAAACATCAGTGAGGAATTGAAGGTGTTTGATATGGGAGAGGTTATCAACCGCTTCAATCACTATGTGGCAAATTTTGAATTTTCACCTGAAATTGGTAAACAGGAAGCGCTAAAAGCAATTGGAAAATTGAAAGGTAAGCCTGAAGTAGGCCGACTCGTCGTTGGCGTATGTAGCGCTATTGGCGCAGCCGATGGTGACTTTGATGCTGATGAACGACGAATTGTTGCTGAAATTTGCGGCGTACTTGGCTTGAATCCGTCTGAATTTAGTCTGTAAATTTTACGGAAGGAGGTGTGTTAATTAGTGGCTGTAATTAATCTGGTCAAGGGTCAGAAAATTGATTTGACTAAAGGAAATACAGGACTAACCAAGGTTATAGCAGGATTGGGATGGGACCCGGTACAGTCCAAAGGATTTTTTGGCTTTAAGAAGCAACCCAATATTGATTGTGATGCTTCTGCTATTTTGCTGGACGCAAACGGGAAGCTGACTCAGTCGGACAACGTAGTGTGTTTCCACAATAAAAAAAGTCCATGCGGCTCTGTCGTGCACTCCGGTGATAATTTGACCGGACAAGGTGACGGCGATGATGAACAAATTGCGATTGACCTGGCACGTATTCCTGCCAATGTCGACAAAGTGCTTGTTGTTGTGAATATATATGATTGCGTCAACCGGAAACAGGATTTTGGCATGATCGAGAAAGCGTATATCCGCATTCTGGACGGTGCGAACTCCAAGGAACTGGTGACGTTCAATTTATCTGATAATTATGAAGGACTGACTGCGCTGGTCTGTGGAGAACTCTATCGTCATAATAACGAATGGAAGTTTGCTGCAATCGGTGAAGGCACCCATGCCGAGCATATTGATGTGCTGGCTCGGCGTTACATGTAATTTTTATTGTCATACAAAACTAATGAGAAACGGGGTTCTTACTCATGGCAATTAACTTATCTAAAGGTCAAAAAATTGATTTGACGAAAACAAACCCAGGATTGTCCAAAATTACGGTTGGCCTCGGCTGGGACACAAACAAATACGATGGCGGTAAAGATTTTGACTTGGACGTATCCGTATTTTTGGCGAATGCGGACGGTAAAGTGGAAACGGACAAGAACTTCGTCTTCTTTAATAATCCACAAAATGAGAACGGTTCTGTCGTTCATACCGGAGATAACCGTACAGGTGACGGTGACGGAGATGACGAGCAAATTAAAGTTGATCTGAGCAGCGTACCTGCGAACGTAGAAAAGATCGCTTTTACGATTACCATCTATGAGGCACAAGAGCGCAGCCAAAACTTTGGACAAGTGTCCCGTGCTTATGCGCGTATCGTAAATGAGGCAAATAATGAAGAATTGGTTCGCTTTGATCTGGGAGAAGATTTCTCGATCGAAACAGGCGTTGTGGTAGGTGAACTGTATCGTCATAGTGGTGAGTGGAAGTTCAATGCGATTGGCAGCGGCTACCAGGATGGTCTTGCAGGGCTGACACGCGATTACGGTTTGGCTTAAAAAATCTATACAAGAAGGCAGGTATGCGGTATGACCATTAGTCTTTCCAAGGGACAACGTATTGATCTGACCAAAACGAATCCAGGCTTGACTCGTGTTGTCGTAGGTCTTGGATGGGATACCAATAAATATAGCGGTGGCGCGGAATTCGACTTGGATGCTTCGGCTTTTCTGCTGTATGAAGACGGTAAAGCGAAGGCAGCTGACGATTTTGTATTCTACAACAACCCGACCGGTGGAGCGGGTGCTGTTACGCATACGGGCGATAACCGCACAGGTGAGGGCGACGGGGATGACGAGCAGATCATTGTTGATTTTGCGAAGGTTCCTGCGAACATCCATCGTATCGGAATTACGGTTACGATTTATGATTATGAGGCACGTGCACAAAACTTTGGACAAGTATCCAATGCTTTTGTGCGGGTGGTAGATGCGGCTACGGATCGTGAAGTGCTGCGTTACGATTTGGGTGAGGATTTCTCCACTGAAACGGCCGTGGTTTTCTGTGAATTTTACCGTCACAATGCGGATTGGAAATTTCAGGCGATCGGTAGCGGCTTTGCTGGTGGATTGGGTGCGCTTGCTAAAAACTATGGCTTGGACGCTCAGTAATATCCACTTGGGGTGGTGTCCAAAGGGCGCCACCCTTTTTTTTTAAGCCATTGAATGGCGTACGCTGACACATGACAAACGGACAGAAAGGTGACACAATCATGGCTGTTATCGTAGTAAAGGGACAGAAGGCGGATTTGACGAAAACCAATCCGGGCTTGACCCATGTCAACGTAGGGATCGGATGGGAGTCCCCGGCGGCTTTGGAGCTGGATACTTCCGCATTTTTGCTGGGTCCGGGAGGGAAGGTATCGGGCGATGAGGATCTGATCTTCTACAATAATCCGACCACACCTTTTATCACTTATTCAGATGGACAACAGTTAGGTGACAAGAAACAATTTTCCCTTGATCTAACCAAAATACCTTCACATATTGAGAAGATTGCGTTTACGCTGACCATTTATGATGCAGATCAGAAACGGCAAAATTTTGGACAGGTTCAAGGTGGATTTATACGTTTTGCCCATCCGGTTAGCGGAGAGGTTTTGCGGTTTAATTTGGATAGTGGTTTTACAGTCGAAACAGCCATTGTTATTGGTGAACTGTACCGCCATAACGGTGAATGGAAATTTAACGCGATTGGTGCGGGTTTTTCCGGTGGATTGGATGCGTTGTGTGGAAATTTCGGAATCGAAGTGGATAATAATCCGGCTCCTCCGGCACCAGCTCCTATACCACCTCCAGTTCCTCAGCCAACCCCGCCGCCAGCACCTCCCGCTCCAAAGCCAGAGCCACCTGCAACTCCGGTGAATCTGAATTTGCGCAAAATTGAGCTAAAGAAAAAGGGCGACACCATTAATTTGAAAAAGGGCTCAAGTGGATTGGGTGAAATCCTGATCAATCTGAACTGGAATCAGGTACAGCAAAGTAAGGGCTTTTTCAGTCGTGGCTCCAAGGGTGTCGATCTGGATCTGGGCTGCTTGTATGAGATGAAGAACGGGGATAAAGGGGTTGTTCAGGCGCTTGGGGAAGCATTCGGTTCTCTCCATCGCTTCCCGTACATTGCCTTGGATGGTGACGACCGGACAGGCTCTGTGAAAACAGGGGAAAATCTCCGCATAAATGGGGCTAAAATTTCTGAGATTAAGCGAATTTTAGTGTTTACCTTCATTTATGAAGGAGTCACGAACTGGTCACAAGCAGACGGGGTGGTCACGCTGTACCAGAAGGACGGGCCGGACATTATTGTTCATATGAACGAACATGACAATCGCAAAGGGATGTGTGCGATTGCGATGATCCAAAATGTGAATGATGAAACGTTCAGTATTGAGAGACTCGTGCAATTCTATGGCGGTCATCGTGAACTTGATCGGGCATACAACTGGGGCATGCGCTGGACGCAGGGTAGTAAATAAACTGAATTATCGGAGGCACTCTTTTCATGTTAAATGATTTATTCAAAAATATCAGCGAGAACTACGGTCATTTCTTTTCATGGAGTGATGTGGTAGGCACGTTTACTGACCCGGTAAGTTGGGGGATTATTGGTACTCTCATTTTGCTGGAAGGTCTTTTGTCAGCGGATAACGCTTTGGTTCTCGCAGTTATGGTTAAGCATTTACCGAAGGAACAGCAGAAGAGAGCCTTATTTTACGGAATTTTAGGTGCGTATTTATTTAGATTCCTGGCCATCGGCTTGGGTACCTTCCTGATTAAATTTACACTGATTAAGGTACTGGGTGCTGCTTATCTACTTTATATCGCTTATAAGGGCTTGTTCAAGTCCGAGGGTGATGGAGAAGTGAAGAACAAACCTACTTCTTTCTGGAAAACCGTATTAATGGTCGAACTGATGGATATTGCCTTCAGTATTGACAGCGTCATTGCCGCTTTTGGGGTGAGTGAGAAAGTATGGGTTCTGTTCATGGGTGGTATACTCGGCGTTCTAATGATGCGTGGTGTCGCACAACTGTTCCTCAAGCTCATTGACAAATTTCCGGAACTGGAACAGACAGCCTTTATTATGATCGCCATTATCGGGGGTAAAATGCTGGCTGCTGCTTTTGGCTTTCATATGTCGCAAGTATTATTCTTCGGCATTTTGATTGCCGTCTTTGTAGGCACAATGATTCTCAGCTCGGCGAAAAGAAAGAAAAAGGCCGACAAAGAGGCTTAATGTACAAAGTATAGCGAAATCCCTCCTGAAACTAAGGGGGGATTTCTTTTATACCCGAGGCGTAGGGCTTCAGTCAGGCGAGATAGAGCAAGAGGAGGGAAAGGACCCTGAAATATTTTAATGATTTAACCTCTGAGGAAGTAGAAAGCATCTTTTGTACTCCACCGATGGAGTTTCATAACCGTTCACCCAAAAGTATATTAGCTTATGCGATAGGGGCAGCTCTGTACATGCCGGCGACCCGCTTGGAAGTAGCGGAAGAGATCAAAAATGGAAAGCATGCAGGACTAACCACGGTCATTTTGGATTTGGAGGATGCTATAGGGGATCAGCAGGTCGGACAGGCCGAAGAATCGCTGGCACAGCAACTGCTTCAACTATTGACCTATGTGCGCACAGGTATGATGAGTGAACAGAAATTACCTTTGCTGTTTGTACGTGTTCGCTCTGTCGAACAGTTGGAACGACTGCTGAACAGCTTGGGCGAAACCTTGGCGCTGCTCACGGGCTTTGTCCTCCCCAAGTTTTCTTCTGATCATGGACGGGCGTATTTTGCCCTCATTGCTGAATATAACCAGACTATGCATACAAGGGCAGGAGACGCAAGCCACAGGCCTGTGTTGTATGGATTGCCGATTCTTGAAAGCTCTAAAATTATTTATCGGGAAACCCGCTGGGAAGAGCTACTGTCGATTAAAGGAATTTTGGACGAATATCAGAAATATGTGCTGAATGTACGAATTGGGGCAACTGATTTCTCGAGCTTATATGGACTGAGACGCAGCCCGGATATTACGATTTATGAAATCGCCGTCATTCGGGATTGCATTGCAGATATTATGAACTTGTTCGGACGCGTGGACTCGGATTATGTCATTTCCGGGCCTGTATGGGAATATTTCTCCCACCGAGAACGTATCTTTAAACCTCAATTAAGAGTGTCACCCTTTGAAGACGCATTTGGGAAGCCAGGGCGCCACTTGCGAATGGACTTCATCTCAGATGCGGTGGATGGGCTGATTCGAGAGGTCATGATGGACAAAGAGAACGGGATTATCGGCAAAACGATTATTCATCCGTCCCACATTAAACCGGTACAGGCCATGTACGCGGTGACACATGAGGAGTATATGGATGCCCTCGCGATTGTGGAGCGTAATGACGGTAGTCTGGGTGTGTTCAAAAGTACCTATGCCAATAAAATGAATGAAATTAAGCCGCACTTGAATTGGGCTCATCGTATTATTAGTAGATCAAAAGTATACGGGGTGTTACATGAACAACAACATTTTGTCAGTCTCTTACCCAAACACGAAAACACATCTGCTCCCAATCTTGGAGCAGTTCAGCGTTAAAATTACCGAGACACATAATCCATTCCGCCTCCCTGTGGACAAGCTGTTTGCAATGGCGGCGCGGGTGAACAAGAAGCGTTCGTTTTTGTTTGTCAGCAAGGTACTGGGCAAGCATATTCCAGTGAACCCATACACCTCCCTTCTCAGTGGCGCGGCGCTGGCGGTCCTGCTGTATAAGGAGCTTGTCCCACAGGCGGGACAACAGATGGATCAACTCATCGGAGAAGCCGTGAAAGGACTTCTGGACGTGGAATATGCGGAAGAAGCCTATCGCAGGCTGCTAAATGAGCGTTTAGCTTTTGCCGAGTCCATCAAGTTTGTTGGTTTTGCCGAGACGGCTACAGCGTTGGGACACAGTATGTATCATATATTTGCCGATGGTGCTTCGTATATTCATACGACGCGTGAGGATATTCCAGACCTTCTGCCGATCATTCGGTTTGAAGAAGAGCATTCGCATGCTGTTGATCATCGCTGCTATGCACTGGATGAGCATGCATTTGCCGGAGATGGCCCCATTGTACTGGTAGATGATGAAATTACGACGGGCAAAACGACCCTTAATATCATTCGGGATATTCAGGCACATTTTCCAAGAAAGCACTATGTGATTGCTTCATTATTGGATTGGCGGACAGACCGTGATGAGCAGGCTTTTAACGATCTGGAGGCAGAGCTGGGAATTACGATTACGCCTTTAAGCTTGCTCAAAGGTAAAATCCAAGTACTAGGGGAACCCATGCTGGATCACGCAGAATACGCTGGACAGGCCGGACACACCGAACATGCTGCTACTAGCTTGGTAGAGGATGCGGCAGAAGCTTCTGGAATAATTGACCACTGTTTTGAGAAGGATGCTTTCTGTTTTGAGCGGATACTGCACAGCTCCATCTCAACGGACGGATACGCCAATACGACTCCTTATTTGAAATATACAGGTCGTTTCGGTCTGCAATCCGCTGATAATCCAGCACTGGATGCAGAAATCACGCGCACAGCTGAACGACTGAACCAACTTCGTTCAGGGCAGCGCACATTGGTGATGGGTACAGGTGAATTCATGTACATTCCCATGCGGATTGCAGCAGAGTTAGGTCCGAATGTATATTATCAGTCCACGACACGCAGCCCGGTTTACCCCCATCGAGAAAAAGACTATGGCGTAGCTTGTGGTGTGACCTATTCCTCGCCCGATGACAGTACAATACGTAATTTTATTTATAATGTAGATCCCGGTCAGTATGACGAAATATTTGTTTTGCTGGAAAGGGAGTCGAACCCGGAGCGAATGAAGCCTATGCTGGATGCTTTGACCCACCTGGGCTGTGATAAAGTACATGTGGTTTATTTTAACCGTTTAACTAGCCAAGAGAGTAAAGGAGCGCGGATATGAAGCAAGCACTCATGGAGCAAATACAGCAGAAGAACATTCATCCGCCCGAACCGTTAGGCAGCTACCCTGCTTCGGATGTCACTTTCTTATTGAAGAATTTAAGTCGTGTTACATTAGAAAAAGGAACAGAGGATCGTGAAGAGGCAATTCAGTCGGGTATCCACTATTCCGAAATGCTTCCCGTGGAATATGAGCCTACAGCAGAGTATATTGCTTTGTTTCACGAAACGCTTGCCCAATCTGCCGAAAAGGTTGCGCTAGCCGCAGCTTCTGTGGCTGAAATGATCGTAAGAAAAAGAGGACTGAACACGGCAATTGTGTCGCTTGCCCGCGCAGGAACGCCCATCGGTATCCTGATCAAGCGTTATATAGACTGGAAGTATGGCGTTTCCCTTCCGCACTACAGCATCTCTATTATTCGCGGCAAAGGCATTGACCGGAATGCTATTTTATATATTTTACAGGAACATGGACTCGATATTGAGCTTCAGTTTGTAGATGGCTGGACGGGGAAAGGCGCGATTCGGCAGGTGTTGATCGAGGCTTGTCGTGAGATGAACACGGATTACGGATTGCGCCTGAATGATGATTTGGCAGTGCTGGCCGATCCGGGAAGCTGCTCAGATACCTTCGGTACACGGGAGGATTACTTGATCCCGAGTGCTTGTTTGAATTCGACCGTATCGGGTCTGATGAGTCGGACGGTATTGCGCGACGATCTGATAGGCCCGGACGATTTTCATGGAGCCAAATTTTATGAAGCCTGGCGGTCAGTGGATCAGTCCAATACGTTTGTAGATACGGTTTCGGGTTACTTTCAAGATGTGACTGCAACTGCGGTTGCGTATGCTGAACAGATGACATTGAACCCACCTGCGGTAACATGGCAGGGCTTACGGGATATCGAGGCAATTCAAAAGGCTTTTGGTATTCGGGATATCAATCTGGTCAAGCCCGGTGTGGGGGAGACGACCCGTGTGCTGCTGCGCAGGGTACCGTGGAAAATCCTGGTTGACCGTGAAGACAATCCGAATCTTCGTCATATCCTGCTGCTGGCAAAGGATCGTGGAGTGCCAGTTGAGGTTTTCGAAGGATTGACCTATTCCTGCTGCGGGATTATCAAGCCGCTCAAGGGGGGACAAGAATGATTTACGCAAGCGACCTGGACCAGACGCTGATATACTCCAAACGTTCGCTTGGCGTGCCGCTGGAGTCCGCGGGGCTGTTGCCTGCGGAGCATATTGACGGCGCAACAGCGGCATTTATTTCAGCGCAGGCCCTCCAGCTGCTGAAGGCGCTGCCGGAAAATATCATGTTTATGCCTGTGACGACGCGCACGATGGCACAGTATTTACGGATCACCGTGTTCCAAACGGAGCTGGTTCCGGCTTATGCCGTGACGAGCAATGGCGGTAACATCATCGTCGGAGGCGAGGTGGATCGAGAGTGGCATCGGCGCGTTCACGAACAAGTACGTCGAGACGGTGCCCATGCGGAAGAAGCACGTCAAGTGTTCGGACAGGTGCTGCATGAGGACTGGGTCATCCGTGAGAGTTTTTGCGACGAGTTATTTTATGCTTTTGTGATTGAACGGGATCGTATGCCGCTGGAGCAGGTGTTAGAGAAGGCACAAATCATGCGTGAAATGGGCTGGGAGGTATCCATTCAGGGACGAAAGGTGTATCTTGTGCCTGCGGCCGTGAATAAGCAGGCAGCCGTAGAGCATATTCGTCATCTTACTGACGGTGGACCTGTTGTGGCATCTGGCGACTCATTGCTGGATCGCTGCTTGCTGGATTATGCCGACTATGCGATTGCTCCGCGTCATGGTGAGCTGTACCGGGAACAGCTGCGGGATGAACTGGAGGTTAATTACCGCTTTACGGAGTCGTCGGGTGCATATGCAGCCGACGAAATCATGGCATATGTTTATGAAATATATCGGAGTATGTCTACAGCGCGAGCTTAATTTTCAGAATAGATAGGGGACGTGGCTCTGTGAAGAAGGTCAAGGTATATTTTAACCGCTGGTTTTCAGTGGCGTATCATTATATGAATGCTATTCGTAACAATGAGGACGGTATCCCGTTCGAAATCTATGCGACCCACTCAGATCCGCAACATATGGCTTTACAGGCCAGCGATGTAGCTGAAGTGGAACCGCGCACAAGTGGTGTAGAGTATGCACGTTTTTGCGCTGATTTTTGCAGACGCCACGAAATTGATGTATTTATTCCACGCTGGAAGATGCTTGATATTAGCAAGCATCTTCATTTGTTCGACGATGTTGGAGCCAAGGTGATTGTATGCCGGGATACCGAACTGCTCGAGCAATTGATGGAAAAGGATTTATTTTATGAATCCATTCGTCAAAAAGATATTGTCGCGATCCCGGATTATGCCATTGCCAGCAATGCGGAGCAGTTTAAACAGGCTTATGAATCGTTAACAGCGCGCGGGCATAAGGTATGCTTCAAGCCATGTAATGCAGAAGGAGGAATGGGCTTTCGGATCATCGACAACGAACGTAATCCGCTGGAGAAGCTGTTTGGGCATGCGCTAAACCATATTTCCTTCGAGGAGGCCCATCGAGTCTTGTCATCCACAGAGTCGTTTCCCAACCTGATGGTGATGGAGCTGCTGGAGGGATATGAATACAGTATTGATTGTCTGGCTGACCGAGAGGGAAAGCTGTTGGCAGCAGTTCCGCGCAGGAAGGCAGGGGGACGATTACGGCTGCTGGAGCAGCATACAGAGCTGTTGGATGTCGCGCAAAAGGTCGCTGACGCGTATCACATACCGTACAATTATAACATTCAGGTAAAATATAACGGTGAGCGTCCCAAGCTGCTGGAAATCAATCCGCGGATGTCCGGAGGGCTCCATGTATCATGCTTGTCCGGCATCAATTTCCCTTATCTGGCAGTGAAATCGGCTTTGGGCAACGAGATTGGTCCACTTTATCCGCAATACGACATTTTAGCTAGTCATATCGAGCAACCGATCACCATACGTACATCCTTACATTGACATAAACAAATATTGTTTTCTACAATATGGTAAGGGTTTACGTCAGGAGGTACAAGCTATGACGTCAAAAATGTGGGGTATCACGATTGCCGTGGTCAGCTATCTGATTGCGCTTTTACTGAGTTATTGGTTGCCACTGTTTGTATGTTTGGCAATTCCAGTCATTTCTCTAGGAGGATATAATGCCATTATGGCTGTCCGCCATCCTCGCCCCAATCTGGCCGGTTCCGTGATTCCGATCATGCAGGAGCAGGCTGCTGATACACGGCGGCCCGAACCGGAAGCTTCAGCTTCATCACAGTCTTTAACAGGACAACCACGGGTATCAGACCAGGTTTCCAGTGAATTTGCTCAGGTGATGGAGTATCTGGGGGTACTGGAGGATATGGTGATTTCCGAGGGACAGAAGGATGCGCTCGATAACGAAATTGTCGAGAAGGCACTGGCTTTGTTTGCACGTTTGCAACGTGTGATTCCGCTTTTGCATGAATTAGACAATAGCGAAGTGAACCACACGGTGCGGAGGTTGATTTTAAAGGATCTGAACGGGCTGATTAACCCGTTTCTTCGGCTCAGCGGCGATGCCAAGCGGACCAACCGGAGGACGTTATTAAACGGGTTGCGAGATGTGGATAGCAAAATATCAGTGATTGTATCCACGGTGGAGCATAAGGATCTGATGGAATTACAGAGCAAAGCCGAGCTGATTCACCAGCGGTATAGCAGTTCCGAATTGTAAGCTGTTTTTTAAAGTTAATTGGTCTTTGAATCATAGTTATGGTTTAAGTTAGGAGGTAGCGTTATGGCCACCCCATGGGCTGAATTAAAAAAAGAAGATGAACAAAAGGTGACTGAGGAGGCTTCACAGCTGATTCAGAAGGTATCACAAAGCGATGTCATGAGCCTGGATACCTTAATGGATGACATCGGTAAGCTGGGAGTGAAAACGCAGGAGCGTGCTGGACAAACTCTTAAAATGCTGGATCGCCCGGTGAATGATCTCATGTCCGGTGATCGGGCCGAGGTATCGAACATGATCTTAAAGCTGCGGGATGAATGTGAAGCGCTCCAGCAGAGTAAAAATGTGAGCTTTTTTGGCAAGCTTATACGCAAGAGTCCGCTGAAAAACTACATTTACAAGTATCAGTCGGTTAAGACGAACATCGAGAAAATCATTACTGCCTTGAGAGATGGCAAGGACAATCTGGAAGAAAACATTGTCAGCATGAGACAGCTGAAAAGGGCTTCCATTGAAGAAATCTACAATTTGCAGACGAAGATTGCCTTTGGCAATCGCTTAAAAGAGCTGTTCGAGACGGAGATTGCCAAGCCGGAGAATGAAAATCGGAGGCCTCATCTGGAGCGTGGATTGCGTAAGGTGGTTACACGCACGCAGTCGATGACTGAAATGATTTTGTTGTATAATCAGGCGATAGCGGCAACGGATATTATTAATGATAATAATGATAAGCTGATTGACTCTGTAAATAATGCGATTGATAAAACATCGAATCTGATCACCGTATCGGCTATGATCGCGATGGCGCTGGCCGATCAGGACAAAATCATTTCAGCCGTCGATGCGACCAATCGCACCATTGAGGATCAATTCAAGGAAAATGCCAAGCTTCTCAAAACGACGACCGAGAGAACGACGGATTTGCTTAGCAAGCCTTCGATGTCGCTGGAGGCTGTGAATCAGGCGATTGGCGATTTGGTAGCTGCTCTGGATCTATCGGAAAAATCCAACCGTCGAATTATTGAAAGCTGTCAGGATTATACGAGCAAAATGACGGCAATCAACGCTAGCCTAAGCCAACGTTTGGGGATCGAAGGGAAAGAACAGTCCACAACGCTGAAGGATAACGATTCATCGGATGGTCTAAGCTCGTTTCTGAACTAATTTTACAAATGCAGAATAATGGATCTATAGAAGCTGAACGCTTCCCATGTTTAACTTATATATAGTCTATTGAAAAGGCGCTCGGGTGACCCCGAAGGCGTCTTTTTTGGTTTGACAGTGGCCAATAAAGGACATGATGAACATACAAAGCATTCTCGTGCATAAACTCTTAAAAAAGCGAATTCCAAAGGAGAGAGCGAGCGTATGATGTCCTTAATTTTGGTGTGTGTGATTGTCTATTTACTCGTGGCTGCCAGTAGCGAAAAAGCCGATTCTATTATGGAATTAAATGATTCTGTGAAATAAAATTTTTTATTGAAAAGCATGCATTTTCTGATAGGATAGAGTTAAATATTGGAATCCAAAAGGAGAATGCATGCTGGAATTTTCATTTGAAATCATCGACGAATCGAAAATCAATATTGTGTATCAGTATGGAAGCAGCAGCTTTAATTTCAATTTGTTTTTTAATTACGGTGTATGGACGCTGCATCCTTTTGACGGGATTCTGTTGCAGAACAAGGAAATGTGCCGTTTGATCGTTGCGGAGCTGTTTAAGAACAAAGATTTTCACGTCATGCTGGCACGGGAAAATATTTTATTGTCGGCCCTGCGTACCTCTATTGATCTCAATCCAGACATACGAGTACGAGGAGAGCGGTATCAAGAACAGGAGCCCGATGAGCTGTCTGAATTTGCGGAGACGCACAGCTTTGAAGATGTGCTGCACATCGAGCAGGATTCTATCCGCGAGCGTATGGATTTTTTCCAGAACATCATTCAAAAAATGTATATGGAAGGATTCGGTCCGGAAGACAGTGATTTTAACAAGGTACAAGCTATCATCCGAATTTACAAAGCTGCACATGACCAACTCGGAGATTTGAGCGACTTTCCCCTGAGAGGTGACGAACGACGCAGATGGTAGAGTAGACGGACTAGGCCTTGAAACGTGAGAATCCCACAAAGCTTTTCTAAAAGAATAGAATATCAAAAAAAGAGAGTCCCACGAATAAATGAACTGTGACCCGAAAGATGGACACTTTGAAAAAAAGTGACCTCTCTCGGGTCTCTTTGCGTTTATAATCGATATACACGAAAGGTTGGGGATACAAAATGGGGAACCGTTGGTCTACCGGTGAACAAAGGTTTAGTGAAAGTCAGATCCGCCAGATGGAGGATCATGCTAACGTATTGCATATTACAGAGCGTTCTATTGCTTACCAACCCACATTCAAGTTGGCTGCTCTAAAGGCCTATCAGGAGGGGAAAACTCCTGCAGAAATCTTCAGGGAGGCAGGATTCAACTTAGATATGATCGGACGGGAGAATCCGAATAGATGCTTAAAACGTTGGAGAAAAACCTTTGCTTCTCAAGGTGAAGCAGGTCTTCTGGAAGAGCAACGAGGAAAAGGCAGCACGGGAAGGCCCGCAGCAGAACAGTCGATGGAGAAGAAGCTTGCACAAGCTGAGGCACGTATAAAGCTTCTGGAAGCGGAGAACGACTTCCTAAAAAAGTTCGAGGCGCTCGAGAGACAAGCCCAGCAGAACCAATGCTGACACCCTCTGAGCGCTTCGAACTCATCAATCGTACCCTCCGTAAGCATCAACTTGAGAAGATGACTCATCATCTTTGTAAGATGGCGAATGTCAGTAAAAGCGGGTACTACTGGTGGTTAGCCGCTGAACAAGCACGACAGCTGAGAGAAGAAGCGGACGAACAGGATCTGTTACTCATCAGGGAACATTTTGAAAAACGTAATGGGAAAGTGGGAGCACTTGTTTTAAAAATGTGCTTGGAGCATAAGAGTGGCGTCATCATGAACCATAAGAAAATTCGCCGTATCATGCGTAAATACGGGTTGGTGGCCAAGATACGCCAGGCCAATCCGTACCGTAAGCTTGCAAAGGCCACACAAGAGCACAGACACTCCCTAATCACCTTAAACGTCAGTTTGACCAGGGCGAGCCGGAGAAAGTCTTTCTCACAGACATCACATACCTGCACTATGGTCAGGGGCAATGCGCGTATTTGTCCTGTGTAAAGGACGGTGCAAGCAAACAGATTCTTGCTCATTATGTATCCTCGTCCTTAGAAATGACGATCGTAGATCGAACCTTGGACAGGTTGATTCAACGACTGGATGGCAACATTCACCCCGAAGCCATCATCCATTCTGACCAAGGTTTTCACTACACGAATCCGAGGTTCCAAGCTCGAGTTAAAGAGATAGGCTTCCAGCAGTCCATGTCGCGAAAGAGTAACTGCTGGGACAATGCCTCCATGGAGTCTTTCTTCGGTCATATGAAGGATGAACTCGAGTATAGGGACAGCGTTACTCTCCAGGAATTACGGGCACGCATTAATGAATACATGGATTACTACAACACCGATCGGTATCAATGGACATTAAAAAAGATGACTCCTGATGAATACAGGAACCATCTATTAACAGCATAATCTAACTCTTTTCTTTTATGTGTCCACAAATAGGGTCACAGTTCAAAACTCCGTGGAACTCTCTTTTTTTCGTGTTATCTATCTTGTAAAACATAACGAATCATGGTGGGCACTGTCCATTTAGTCATCACGACCCAAAAGATATTGGTATTTTTCGGATTCATTGCGAATATCCACAGCAAGCTCTTCATATTGGGCTGAAAGAACGATGGTACGAATACGTTGCGCTTCCGGATCTTTTGGATCCAGGAACCCTTCTTCAATCCACTTTTTAATCTTTTCTCTTACCGTTCGTTCACCAGCGTCCAATAGCCTACAAATCTCTGTTATTGAGGCGGCATTTTGCTTGAATACCAATTGACGGAATAGTGTACGTTGCTGTATGTCCAGCTTACGGATCAGTTCAGGTTCTAGCCTGAGCATCTCGCTATTTTTTTGCCGAACGATCTCTGCTGCTTCCGAGTATACCTCAGCCAATCCATTCAAAAAGTACTCTAACCAAACAGTTATATCAGCATCATTTCGACCAAAATAATAGTTGTGGGAAAGCTTCATTTGCAGTGCTCGGTAATAATCATTCAGGTTTCGATCGTAGAAATTTTCCAAAACAAACAATCCTTTCAGACCATAACCCCCCCTACGCAAAATGTACGTAGCGATCATACGAGCGGTTCTTCCGTTGCCATCCATGTACGGATGAATAGTTAAAAACTGCCACATGGCTGTTCCTGCTTGAATGGGAGCAGCTAAATTCACATTATTCGGCGAATTAATCCATGCAATCAAGTCTTCCATCAGAACAGGAACATCTTGGGACTCCGGCGGGAGATAAAAGCCTGCCTGATTGCGGTCGCCGACTTTATTTTGTTCATTACGGTATTCGCTCAGTCTTGGTCTGCGTCCATGTACAACTTTAATGATAGCATGTAGTTTTTTAATCCATTCTTCGGTGATGGGCAGTTCACGCTGCTCCGACTCATCTAGAAATTCAATTGCCTTCATCAGGTTATAAACTTCTTGTTCTTCGTCGTTTTTACTGGATTTATAAAGAACCTTCCGCTTGGCTTCATTGTCCAGCGTATTACCCTCCATTTTGGTTGAAAGAAGTACAGTAACTTCTTGTGCTTCTTTTTTTAATTCCTCAAGAATCGTTGCTGGAAGCGGAAGCTGCTCTACAACTACGCTGGAGCGTTCTATTTTCAGTAAGTCATTAATCATCGACGACGTAATATTATATCTTGGCTTAAACATAAAATAAAACCTCCTCTTAATTTTATTTTAACACATTTACCGCTAAATTACCGTAAATCAAATAATAATTAGTGATTTTAATGGAAAATCAATAAAAAAGAGCCCTGCGAATAAACTTCGCGGAACTCTCTCTTTTATTGTTTTTCAGTTATTAGTATCTAGGAAAAATGTAGTCCAAGTTAATGACCTTGGACTACCACTTTCAAACTACTACACCCACTCTAAAACGTAGAGTAGCATTACAACGGTTGCCAGCGAAGCAGGCAGAGTTGTTCTGGAGAAGCGAAGCATTGGCGGCGATCGGAAGAACAATCTGCACGCGCAGCGCCTACCAACCGCAAGAAAGCTTCTCATACGTTTAATCACCCTATCCCCATTAAAATCTAAAATCACGCCAAGTGAATCGTTAGCCATCGTTCCCCAACTGGCGGATGGAGACTGAATCCCCAGACCGAGAAAACTGAGGAACGATTCGGCAAAAATAGCCGATGGAATAGTGAACGTCAGGTTTACGATAATGATGGCCGCTGCATTTGGTAGCAAATGCCTGAAAATAATGCGCGAATGAGATATCCCCAAGCTACGGGCAGCCAACACATATTCCTGCTGCTTGAGCTGTAGGATTTGCCCGCGTACGACCCGGGCCATACCGACCCATCCGGTAATAGATAAAGCAATAATCATGGTGAGCAGGCCGGGCTTCATAATGACGAGCAGTAGAATGATGACCAGCAGATAAGGAATGCTGTACAAGATTTCAATAATACGCATCAGGACATTGTCGGTTCGGTCGCCCATTTTGCCATGACCCGCACAATAACCAGCCACACAACCGACGAGAATGCCGAGCACCAAATCAATGGCAGCAGCAGCAAAACCAATCATAAGTGAGATTCTGGCCCCAGCCCATGTCCGTGCCCATACGTCTCTGCCTAGATCGTCTGTGCCAAACCAATGTTCTTTCGAAGGAGAGAGATTCGTCTTCAAAAGGGATTGATCACTGGGCGCATAAGGGACCATGGAAGGCCCGACAATCGCCAGCACCATAATAATGATAAGTAGGGAAAGTCCCAACAGGGCAAGCTTGTTGTTGAAAAGTCTGCGAAGCCGATCCCGCCAGGGTGACTCTTGGGGTCTGGTTAATGTGGGGGCGGGCATCTGACTGCGGTCTACAAGACTAAACAGGCTGTCTTTTTCGACAGTAGGTGCTGCTTTCATGTTAATCTCCTTTGCTGACTAATTTGATTCGCGGATCGACAAGGCGATAGGAAATATCAATTAAAAATAAAGTGACGACCAGAATGGCGCTGTAGAAAATGGTCGTACCCATAATGACTGGATAATCCCGATTAAAGATACTGTCTACGAAATATTTACCGATGCCGGGAATGGCGAATATTTTTTCGACGACAAAGGTACCCGTAATCACAGAAGCGAATAGCGGTCCGATAAATGACAGCACCGGAATCAATGCATTACGTAGACCGTGACGAATAACCACTGCCCTGGAGGACAAGCCTTTTGCTTTGGCGTGCGTATGTATTCCTCATGCATGACTTCCAGCATACTTGTCCGCATAAAACGGGCAATAACGGCAAGAGGTGAAACGGCGAGAGCTAGCGATGGAAGCACGGTATGCTGCCAGGTTCCCCATGAGGCAACTGGGAGCAGATGCCATTTGACGGCAACATACTTGATTAACAGCGGTGCCAAAATGAAGCTAGGTACAGAAATACCAACAATGGCAATAAACATCGAAATATAATCCAGCGGTCGATTATGGTGTAAAGCAGCCAATGTTCCGAGCGAAATACCGGCTATAATCGCAACCACGATGGATTGAATACCCAGCAGTGCAGAAGGTGGAAAGCCTCTGGCAATGAGCATATTAACGTCCGTCGTTTTCGACTGAATAGACGGGCCCATATCCAGCACCAGCAAATTTTTGAGATACAGTACATACTGCACTGCGAGCGGCTTGTCCAGATTGTATCTAGCGCGCATGTTTTGCAGCACTGCTTCCGGAATCGTTTTCGAATCGTTCGAGAACGGATCACCTGGAATGATGTGCATGATGATGAATGTTAAAGTGACGATAATCCACAACGTAACAAGCATCATAAAAAGGCGTTTTAAAATGTACATGGGGGTTTATTTCTCCTGTCTATGCTGAAAATAATGGCAATCAAAATAAACAAAAGCATATAAGAATGCTGGGAAATGGTAAAACGGATAAGGTAAATGTCAAGGTAAGGTTTTACATTATAGAACATTGGTCAAATTTTCGTCACAGGTTTTCCATTTTTATAGGGCTAAGATTCCGCTCCTTCCTCTCGACGAGTATCCTGTCGTATGATATGATGATACTCTGATAACGTGTTAACGAACTAAAGTGTTTGCCGCCAGTCCTTTGGATACGGGGGTCACTATTGTTGGAGGGGAAAAAGATGAGAAAGACAGCCATGTTTACGATGATGATTGGATTGATTATGATCGTGTTGGCCGGATGTTCCGGCGGTAAGGATAACAGCAAGTTGATTATTGGAATTGATGATAAATTCGCGCCAATGGGCTTTAGAGATGAAAATAACGAGCTGACCGGCTTTGATATTGATTATGCGAAGGCGGCCGGAGAACAAATGGGCAAACAAGTGGAATTTCAACCAATTGACTGGTCTGCCAAAGAATCCGAGCTGAACAGCGGACGTATTGATCTCATTTGGAATGGATACACCATTACCGATGAGCGTAAGCAAAAAGTGCTGTTCACGAAGCCATATCTCAAAAATAGTCAGGTCATTGTCGTTCCGGCTGCCTCCAGTATTTCCAAGCTGGCTGATCTGGCGGGCAAAACGGTGGGTCTCCAAACGTTGTCCTCGGCAGCCGATGCATTGGACGCAAGCCCGATCAAAAGCAAATTAAAGCAAGTACCCGAATATCCGGATAACGTTCTTGCTTTGACCGACCTGAAAACAGGACGTCTGGATGCGGTTGTCATTGATGAGGTTGTTGCCAAATATTATATGTCCAAGGAACAAGGGACGTATAAGCTGCTTGATGAATCACTGGCCCCTGAGGAATACGGCATCGGTGTGAAAAAAGGAAATGAAGAGCTGTTGACACAGCTGCAGTCCGCTTTGGATGAGCTGCACAAGAACGGAAAAGCCGCTGAAATTTCAAAAAAATGGTTCGGTGAAGATAAAGTTTTGAACTAATACGTAATGTATTGAACTAAGGGTTTAGGAGTCGAAAGTTATGAGTATGGAATATATTTTGCGAATTATGAAGCCTATGCTTGAAGGGGCACAGATGACGGTTATTTTATTTTTTATCACGCTCGTTCTGTCCATTCCGCTGGGTTTTATCGTTACATTGCTGGCGAAAAGCCAGATTAAGCCAATTGCCTGGCTGATGCATACGTACATTTATGTTATACGCGGCACGCCGCTTCTGCTGCAATTGTTGTTCTTTTGTTTTGGTCTGCCCATGCTGCCTGTCATCGGGGAATATCTCGTCCTGGATCGGACAACGGCAGCGGTGCTGGCATTTGTGCTGAATTATGCCGCTTATTTTGCTGAAATTTTCCGAGGCGGGATGTTGTCGATTGATAAAGGTCAATACGAAGCCTCGCAGGTACTGGGCTTGAGCAAGTCACAGACATTGATTAGAGTCATTGTGCCGCAGATGGTACGGATTGCTTTGCCAGCGGTCACCAATGAGGCGACAACGCTGGTGAAAGATACGGCGCTGCTGTACGCGGTGGCCGTACCAGAACTGCTCCATTTTGCCAATACGGCTGTGAACCGTGACTTTACGATTGTTCCTTATGTTGTAGCAGCAGTTATTTATTTGTTGTTGGCTTTGGTGCTGACACTGTTCTTCAGGGCATTGGAAAAACGTTTTAAATTTGAGTAAAAGGAATGTCGGGATATGAACACTAACGCAATTGAAGTAACTGATCTAAAAAAATCGTTCGACAAGCTCGACGTTCTGAAAAGAGTGAGCTTTAACGTTAAGGCAGGGGAGGTCGTAGCCGTCATTGGTCCTTCAGGCTCAGGAAAAAGTACCATGCTGCGCAGCTTGGTGCACCTGGAGGATGTGACGGGCGGGACGATCCGCATTCATGATAAAGCGCTGGTGGAAAATGGTCAGTATGCTCCGGCAAGCGAAATTAAAAGCATTACCACCGGGATGGGCATGGTGTTCCAGCATTTTAATCTGTTTCCTCATTTGACGGTGCAGGATAATTTGGAGCTGGCTCCAAAGCTGGTCAAAAAGGTAAGCAAGGCCGAACTGCGTCGACAAAGTGCAGAGCTGCTGGCAAAAGTCGGCTTGGCGGATAAGGCCGATGCGTACCCGTCTCGACTGTCAGGCGGACAGAAGCAGCGTGTGGCGATTGCCCGGGCAATGATGATGAATCCTGACATTTTGCTGTTCGACGAGCCAACCTCGGCCCTTGATCCCGAGCTGACAGGCGAGGTGCTGCGAGTGATCAAAAAGCTGGCTGAGGAGCACATGACGATGGTCATCGTGACCCATGAAATGAATTTCGCAAGAGATGTGGCGGATCGCGTCATTTTTATGGATAACGGAGAAATTGCGGAATCCGGTACACCGGAGCAGATTTTTGGCAATCCGCAGTTGGAACGGACGAAGGTGTTTTTGAATCGGGTGGGGGATTAAAAACATAGTTGTTTGTTTGGGCGTATGTCAGGGAGGCGCTACGCGTGCAGATTATTCTTCCGATCGCTGTTGCAACGGGATTTTTTCATTTATATGACACCTGGTAAGGTTAAAATCCCGTTGCAAAGTCGAACGCTCCGCTTCTTCAGAACAATTCTGCCCGCTCCGCTCACCGACCACCTGTATAGGCACTATGTTTTTAAGCAGGAAGTGTAAGTAGGAATAAGAGAAAGGGAGATGGCAAAGCGTCGTCTCCCTTTTTTGCAGTTGCAGGGCGTACTGCAAACTGGGTTTATTTAAGCTGATAAAGCACTCTTTTATCCATCATTTTCCTTATGGTTATGACCAGCAACTCATTCTTTCTCACTGCTAAATACTTCAATCATCGTCAATGCCCCCGTCCGATAACCGTGGGTGAACGCTGCTGCGGAGTACAGGGAAGTTGACTCGCTTAATAAATCAAACATGACTTCAATTTGCTCAAAATCGACTGCCGATAATTTATTTTTCAACATCTCCATAAGATCGCAAATTTTTTGATTCACTTTTTGAGATTCGGGGTCGGTTGACTTTATTTGTTCACTGGGACGCCATTTCCCATAATAAATATCCTCCAAAATCATTTTCATCATGCCTCTCTATGAATACTGTTGTGTTAAGTCTTTGTCATCACGTAAATCCATCATCCAAGCAAAGTTTACTACATATGGAAGCTACATATTGATATTTATGCGTTATTCGCATAAAACTTTTTTAGTATACAAGCCGAGTTAAAAATGTACATGGGGTGCCACTACGCGGTCGTATTTCTTGATCAAGCTAAAAAGTTTGAAATCCGGGCACAAAGGCGAACGTTATGGCTTGAACAGCACTATTCTGTCCGCTTCGTTTCTTGTTCGACTTGGTGCTGACTTCTTACAAATCTCACAAACAACCTATTCCCGATATGAAAATGGGAACCTGGACATCCCAAGTGTTGTCTTGATCAAATTGGCGGATTTCCACAAGGTGAGTATCGACTTTATTCTTGGTCAGACAGATAATCCTGAACGTTACAGGTAAAAAGGTATTAGATGCACAATAAAGCTCCCGTGATGATTCACAGGAGCTTTATCGATTGCTGGTCTAACGGTATAGTGTAGACCATTCACATAAAATTCTCTCTTTTTGCAGTTGCAGGGTATACCAATAGATCAATTCATGAATCATTTCTAAATTTGCGGAATTCTTTAGGTGTTTTATTATAATGTTTTTTAAAAGACTGAATGAAGTGATTTACGTGATTGAAGCCCACTCTGTGGGCTATTTCAGTTATGGTATATTGTGTTGAGGTTAGTAATTCACTGCTTTTCTTGATGCGGTATTTAATTAAATAATCATAAGGGGTCATATGAATAGTTCTCTTAAAACTACGAGTGCACTCTGAAACACTTAGATGCGCTATTAGATATTAAGATGAACCATAATTGTGCCACTTTGATGGCTACTTCGTACTCCCAACCAAAATTTTTTTTCAAATCAAACTTCTGTTTCATATCCCACAGGATTTGTAGAATTTGAATTTGCCATTCAACATCCCCTTTAATTACTAGTGACACTAAGGAAGAGTTTGTATAAGGCAGTACATAATTTTTTTCCATTGCACTATCTGCATAAAAGGCCAGCAGCTTTTCTGGGAAATTGAAACTGACATATTGACCGTGATGTGAAAGCTGGGTAGTAACGTGAAGAACACCTTTATTAATTAAAATGGCCTGACCTGTATCTAATTCATGATCAATCCCGTTCACTTGTATGACTAGCTTTCCCTTAGTGACCAAAGTGATCTGTAGTTCTTCATGCCAATGTAAATCGTTAAATCCTCTACCTTTAGGAATACTTTCATGAACCGTATGGGTGTACATGATGTATGGAAATGAAACATCGGGATAGAGAATGGTCTCGTGCAATTGTTTTTCCATAGAAGAGAGGGTCCTTTTTTATGACGATATTCCTATATAAATAAAAGATATAATTACACAAAATAAATAAAAGCGGTGATATTATTATATTCAGTTCAGTTTATTATGCAATTGTTCTGTGCACAGAGAATTGGTTAAAACATCTGAGAGGATCATTATGAAAATAAATAAAATATCGCTATCTTTGCATCCGTATTTTTTACTGTTCATCAGTATTTTGTCGGTTTCCGTCTCTTCCATCATGATAAAATCTTCACATACTCCAACCTCCGTGGCTGGAATGTTTAGATTGTATATGTCCGTCATATTCATGCTTCCTTTTCTACCCTGGAAAATGCTCCGCTCCTTAAAAATGACCAAAAAAGATTGGGGCACTGTTTTCTTGGCCGGCCTTTTTCTCGGGTTGCATTTCTTATTTTGGATGGAATCTTTGGTATACACCTCAGTTGCCAGCTCCATGGTCATCTTATCCTTACAGCCTTTATTTGTAATGATTGGTTCATACTTTGTGTTTAGAGAACGAGCAAACCTATTCACTATTTTTTGTTTGTTTGTTTGATTGCTGCTCTTATCGGTTCGATCATTATAGCTTGGGGGGGACATTGGGACCTCGAAAGAAGCACTAATCGGAGATGGGTTATCTTTATTAGGAACAATCGTGATTTCAGCTTATATGCTGGCAGGACAGAAGGTAAGTCACAAAATAAATGCAAATTTATATAGTGTGATAGTCTTTTTTCTTGGTGGCAGTGTTCTGCTAGTCTACAATTTGGCGAATCATTATTCCTTGACCGAATATAACTCGTCGGATTGGATGTATTTCTTATTGCTCGCAGTAATCCCAACTATTTTCGGGCAATTTATTTTTAATCTGCTGTTGAAATCAATGGGAGCAACTACGGTGTCAGTGGGCATTATTGGAGAGCCTGTTCTCGCCATCCTTCTTGCCTATGTATTTTTGGGAGAAATCATGTCTGCATTTCAATTCATAGGTGGAATTATGACTTTGTTCGGTATGGGGATGTATTTTTGGGCAAAATCTCTAAAGTATACAGTTGCAAAATATTAAAATTGTTTACGGATTATTATGGGATTTAAGAAAACAATGGATGAGGAGAATACTTACACGGCAACGATTGAAGATTTTTTGAAACTCGATATTCGGGTTGGAACCATCATTAACGCTGAGTTTTTTGCAGAAGCCAAAGTGCCTGCCATTAAACTTGGACAAGATATTGGAATAAAAACATCGAGTGCACAAATTACAAAAAGATATGTAGCTGAAGAGATGATAGGGGAACAAATCATAGGTGTAGTCAACTTTCCTCCTCGACGAATAGCAGGCTTTAAGTCAGAGGTATTAGTCCTTGGCGGAATACCCGAAAAGGGGGACGTGGTTTTGTTGAAACCAGATATTAAATTACCTGATGGAACGCCCATCGGATGATAAATCGTTCCTTTTTCATCTGTGACCTTTTCATAAAAGAAGGTAATGGGTTGCAAGTATAGAATTACTACCTTAGGAAACTACTAAATTTTGGAGGTTGATAGCATGTCTGTAGTAGCTCAATATCTTCAGGAATGGCTAAGGCACAGATTGGTGTTGCAAGAATTGGTTGAAGTGATTCCGGATGAACATATTGACTTTAAACCCTGGGACAATGCGATGCCTATGGGTTCCCTAATTGTTCATATAGCCAGTTCTATGGAAATGTTCGTGAAAACCGTAAAAAATGGTACCTTCACTCCACCGACAAAAATAGATCAATATCACACAATAGCCGATGTACGCAGCATAGTCGATCAATTGACAGAGGAAACAATCCGAGAATTGAAGGGGTTAAATGCTCAACAGCTAGAAAAGGAGATTGAATTTAAAAACTTCCTTGGCACTGGGAGCTTCTGGCTATCCACGGCGAAAGACCATGAGATTCACCATAAAGGCCAATTATTTACGTATGTACGAATGGTTGGAGTACAAAATATACCTTTTATGATTATGCAACCTCCCCAAAAAACAAATTAACGTTCGGATGTATCATTATACGAAACCCAAACGGTAGCTTCATAAATATGAGACGGCAGCCATGAAAACGGCTGCCGTTTTCTCCTCCATTAACGAGCAGTTTTACCCTAATGCCTACCCGTAAAATTTACTCACTCTGAAAGCGAGATATCTTCTTTTGATTGGTTATTTGAAGAAGGCTTTTTATTGAATGCTAATAACAAGATCAGTCCGATGATACATAATACACCCATCCATTGGAAGAAGCCAAAAGGCTCTTTTAACCAAAATACAGTTGTTAGAACAGCAGCTAGCGGTTCCAAACTACTTAGAAAGCTTGTTTCTTTTGGTGAAAGACTTTGTAAACTTTCTATATAGAACCAAAATGCGATCATTGTACCGAATATAATAACGAATGCTAGGTATAAATAGGTTTCTGGTGTCAAGGTTTTAAAATCGATTTGCCAAGGTGGATGGATCAAGCTTAATCCCAAACCGCCAATGACCATAGCCCAACCCACAATAACTAGGGAATCATATTGCTTCAAAAGAGGAATGGCGTATAAGGTATAAAAAGCCAGGGCTATTGCTGATAAGATACCCCAAACGATTGCGATCTTCGGAACGGATAGTTGAGAAATAGAGCCGTTTGTTAATAAGAAAAAACAACCCACTAAAGCCAGGAAAATAGCTGACAGATCCTTTCGTGTGAAGACAATGTGCCTTCGCAGAACTAAATAGATGATAATCATTACAGGTGCTAGATATTGTAATAGTGTCGCAACAGCAGCATTACCACTTTGGATCGAGGCCATATACGTATATTGGACCGCTAGCATACCCACCAAACCGTAGACAATGAGTTGGAAAGCGGTTCTTCTATTTTTCCATACAGCCCATATTTGTGAACGTTCCTTTACCAAAAATTGTACAGCCAACAATAGTGTTATAATAGGTGAAAAATATTTTAAATTATACCTGAATAGGATAAAAAAATATAAATATATTGAGGTTGTGATGATTTGCAAATAAAAAATTTCATGGTTGACCAAAACCTAAAAGAACTAACTGAGCATCGGACAGTCGTACTACCGATTGCATGTTATGAAACAACGATTAACCAAAATATACATGGGCATATACCTCTTCATTGGCATGATGAAATTCAATTTGTTCTGGTTGTAAAAGGGGAAGCGATCTTTCAAATTAATGAAGATAAACGAATTGTACGACAAGGTGATGGCTTATTTATAAATAGTGGCTTCCTACACATGGCGGAAGATCAGAATGAATCGGGTTGTGTGTATATCTGTTTAAACGCTTCTCCTCATTACGTTTTATCACCAGAGCTTTACAGCCCCTATGTAGCCCCTTATATTCAAGCAACTAACTTACCTTATGTATATATAGATTCTAATGAGCTCTGGGGGAAAAACATCTTAGATGCCATTTTTAAAATCAATCAATGTATTCAACAAAAATCACCATACTTTGAGATGGATATTACCATGCATTTAACAATAATCTGGAAAAATTTAGTCATGAATGGCTTTAAATTAGAATATGACCAGACGGAAATGGTAAAGAGTCAGCGGATCAAGCAAATGTTAAATTGGATCTATTTGCATTACGCTGAAAAAGTCACATTAGATGATATTGCGAAAGCTGGTCAATTGAGCCGTTCTGAATGCTGCCGATATTTCAAACGAGTGTTAAAGATAACTCCGCTGAATTATGTCATGGATTATCGAATTCAAAAAAGCTTGGTCTTACTGCAGCAAGCAGAATCTAACGTTACAGAAGTTGCCTATAAGGTCGGATTTAACAGTACCAGCTATTTTATAGAAAGATTCAGAAAAGCAATGAACATGACACCCTTAGCCTACAAAAAATCAAAAATGGCTGATTGATAACCCATGGATGAACTCGCTTAATATACATATTATTATCTTTTGTTAATTACAAGGTGTGAGTATGGAAATATAATCTAGACAGATGTTGCAGAATTCTGAACGCAACCAAATATAAAGTATGGGAGTGAAGGAGGAAACAGATGAAGGATGAATTCGCTCAAATCCAAAATTCAATTGAACTGCTTATGCAGGATAAGCTGCCACAAGAGGTCGTTAACCATGCAATGAATAAGTTTACAAAAAAGAAAATTGCTAAAGGAGATTTATTAGTTCATCAGGGAGTTGTACAAAAAGAAATATACTTTGTTATCTCCGGTTTATTAAGAAGCTTTTATATAGATGTTAATGGGGATGATATCACAAGATTTTTTTCAAAAGAGGGTTCAGTGCTTTGTTATGAAATATTGTTTGATCATAAACCTTCAAACCGTTGTATCGAGGCTTTGGAGGATAGTGTAGTTATGGCCATGCCATGTAACGATTTTAAAAAATTAATAGAGAATCATATATATTGCATGAAAGCTTATACAAAATTATTGGAACGTAAGTTGGAATATAAAATTCAAAGAGAGAGCAGTTTTTTATTAAAAAGTGCAACGGAGAGGTATTTGGATTTTAGAAAAAGGTATCCCCAGTTGGAGAAGCGTATCAATCTAGCCTATATCGCCTCTTATATCGGAATTACACCCGTGTCGTTGAGTAGAATCAGAAGGGCGATTGCGGAGGAAATTTAAAATTTGGAAAGCGAGGAGTTCATAATGAAATATGTAACTATGAAAAACGACAAAATACCAGCTATTGCACTGGGAACGTGGTCATGGGGCACAGGTGTTAACGGTGGAGACCGGGTTTTTGGAAATAACTATACTGCTGAGGAATTGAGACCTGTTTATGAAAAAGCCGTTAAACATGGTTTTACCTTATGGGATACTGCAGCCGTATATGGTTATGGCGCATCGGAAACCATTTTAGGCCATTTCATTAAGGGAGAACAAGATATATTGATTTCTACTAAGTTCACACCCTTCGATGGCCAAGAGCAAAACATGAGGAAGTCATTAAAGGAAAGTATGGAGAGACTTTGTAGGGAAAATATTGACCTTTATTGGATTCACAATCCCCGGAATGTTGAAAAATGGACACAAGAAATCATCCCCCTTGCAAAGGAAAACAAGATTAAACACATCGGGGTATCTAATCATAACTTGGATGAATTGAAATTGGCTGTTAGCATTCTGGAAAAAGAGGGTTTGGAACTTGCAGCCGTTCAAAATCACTATAGCTTATTATATAGGGAATCAGAAGAAGCAGGTATTATCGATTGGTGTAACGATAATCATATCGTTTTCTTCTCTTATATGGTCCTGGAACAAGGAGCACTAACAGGCAAATATAATGCTAATCATCCGTTCCAAAGCAATACAAGAAGAGGAGAAGCATTTAGTATAGAAACCCTAAGAAAACTTCAAAATTTAATCAATGTTATGAGCGAGATTGGAGACAAATATAAAGTTGGACCGGCCCCCGTAGCAATGGCTTGGGCCCTTGTAAAGGGGACTGTACCCATTATAGGAGTTACCAAAGAAGCACATATTGACGATGCATTAACTGCTATAACTCTTACACTAGAAAAAAAGGACATTCATGATTTAGAAGACGCAGCTATGGAGACAGGTATATCCGTTAGGGGCGCATGGGAAAAAAGTATGAAAAAATAATTTTGCGCTTTATAATGAACGCTCTTTGTATTTGGATGGAGGTATATCATCATGAATTCTTTAGCCGAACGCAAGTCTATTCCCACCTGGCTCACATTTTTGCTTGCTGCTTCTTGTGGAATTATCGTGGCCAATCTTTATTACGCGCAGACACTGGTTGGACCAATTAGTGAAACTACCCGATTGTCCTCATCTGTTGCTAGTCTGATCGTGACGATTACGCAAATTGGGTATGTGCTTGGTTTGCTGTTTATAGTTCCGCTTAGTGATCTTGTTGAGAACCGCCGCCTCACTGTTATTTCTTTGGTCGTAGTGGTCCTCGCGCTAGCCGGTGCTACCTTTGTCCACAACGCAGGAATTTTCCTGACCGCTTCCCTGTTCATTGGCCTTGGCTCGGTGGTCGCCCAAATTCTTGTTCCTTACGCCACTTATTTATCTTCAGAAGAACAACGTGGACGAGTAGTCGGCAATGTCATGAGTGGCTTGCTGCTTGGTATTATGTTTGCCCGACCGTTGGCCAGCTTTGTAGCCAGCTTATGGGGATGGCAAGCGATCTTTGCTTTTTCAATGGTTTTGATTGCCCTGCTTACCCTTGTTTTGTCTCGTGTGCTTCCACAACGGAAACCGACACCTACATTAAATTATCGACAATTGATTCTATCGCTTGGCTCCCTATTTGTCCGTACACCCGTTCTACGTCGCCGCGCTTTCTATCAAGCTTGTCTGTTTGGCGCCTTTAGCTTGTTCTGGACCGTTATTCCTCTGCATCTGGCGGATCACTTTGGCCTCTCGCAGCAGGGTATTGCATGGTTTGCCTTAGCTGGTGTGGGTGGCGCTATTGCCGCACCTATTTGTGGCCGTTTAGCCGACAAAGGCTGGACCCGGGCTTTAACCGGCACATTCCTGGTGGTAGCTGTTTTTTCCTTCCTGCTTGCCGTACTGGTAAAAGGTCATTCTGTTGTGGGTTTACTGCTGATGGTTGTCGCTGCAATTACACTGGATATGGCTGTTTCGGGCAATCTGGTATTGGGTCAACGCGCTATTTATTCGATTGGCAAAGAATCAAGAGGACGCTTGAATGGACTGTTCATGTCATTATTTTTCTTGGGCGGCGCAGCTGGCTCTTCCTTGGGCGGCTGGGCATACGCCCAAGGTGGCTGGCAGACTGCAGCTGGTTTGGGTACAGTTCTCCCGGCTCTGGCCCTCCTGTACTTCCTGACTGAACGAAAACCCGTTTTTAGCAAGCTCAAACAAAGCTAAAAGTTGTATGCCTCCCGGGGGGAACACGACGTCGCTTTATCAGGTAATTAAAAGTTTGAAGTCACTAAACTAACGCGATACATTAGGTATAAGTAATCGATGAAAAGAAGAGGGGGAGACTGAAATGAAGACAATCAGGTGCATGATGGACCACCTATACTGGGCGGACGGACGCATCTTGGACGCGCTCGAGGAGAGTGAGACGAAGAACAAGGACCTTCTGAAGCTGGTTCGGCATGTTGCGGTCGCGGAACGAGTCTGGCTGGACCGATTGCAGGGCAAGTGCAGTGCGAAATATTCGTTGTGGGAGGAAACGGAAGACCTGACGGCGATCCGGACGATGTTCGAAGAAAACGCCGAGCAATATCGCATCTATATCGAAGGGCTCAAGGAATTCGAACTGGATGAGATGATTGACTATGAGAACCAGAGCGGGGGTTCGTTCCGAACGTCCGCCCGGGACGTCTTGTTGCAGGTCCTCTTACATGGGCAGTATCACCGAGGACAGATCAACCGGGCACTTCGGATTGAATCGGCAGAGCCTGCCCAAGTCGATTACATCACGATCACGAGACTCTAACGGGGCCTAATAATTACCATAAAATCTAAAGTCGTAGGAAAAATTATGGTTTATAATGGAGATGTTATGAAAGAGGACCTGGGTAGAGGAGAGATAGATCATGACGGATTTAAACTTCATTGGCATGCTTCCCGACATCGAGGAGAGCAGACGTATATTTCAAGCTGCAGCCATCCTGGACGCTATCCTTATGCCGGAGTGGGAATACCGATATTATTCGTACAACGCCCATTGGGATGAGAATGAACAGATGGCATCGATGAGGGACGGCGAAGGGGATCACTATTTTGCGCTGTTTCAGCCAAACGGACTGATCATTAAAGGGTTTGATCAGCGGTTTAATCGGGTGCATGGGCCACATGATGTGCTCCAAGGCGTGCCTAACGAATTTGAAGGATTTCTAAAGGAACCAGCGTTTATTATGGATGAGACTACCTTTTGCACATGGAAGTTGCAAGGCAGCCAGGCATGGTCCGCAAGTAAAGAGTTGGATGCTAAAGCCTACGAACTGTTGCATATTTTAAACGGCAAAGCGGATTATTATTATGCCTGGGCAACGGAGTATTACGAGATTTCACTGGATCGATCACTCGTACAGCGAATATTTGATATAGAGCCACTGAATGGGAAAATGCTTAAAGGTCTTAATGAAGAATTGGAATTTGCTGGTCTTGAAGAGGACATCCAGGAAATAGACTATCCGGTAAAAAGGGAAGATTGAAAATAGTATGTACATAGACATTCCACCAAAACTGCTATCGATATTATTTGCATCGATCTCATTTGCGTGTATGCTAGGTGCCAGTCAGTAAGCTTGGCGGGTTCATAGATCAAATGTTTCCTTTGGAACCAGGGACAAAAATATGTTCCTGTGCACAGACAATAAAGTTGTGTTTTAAAAATTCAATAGAGCCGACAATAGATTATTTCTTTGGGTCTCTTTTACGGTGGTAAAGGAGAGAAAAAGGCATAGGATTGAAGTATTTGACAGAAATCAAATCCTGTATCATAATAGAATGAACATTCGATCTAAGTCATTTAATTGATATAGAATGAACATTCAATCTAAAATTTGGAGGTATTAACATGAGTAAAACAGTATTTATTACGGGAACCAGTTCAGGCTTGGGAAAAATTACGGCGATTCGGTTTGCTGAAATGGGCTGGAACGTAGCTGCAACCATGCGTACACCCGACAAAGAAACGGAGCTTACTGATTACGATAATATCAAAATTTTCAAACTGGACGTCACCAATGTGCATGAAGTTCAAACATCGGTAGATCAAGCCATTGCCGCGTTCGGTAAGATCGACGTCGTCATCAATAATGCAGGTATGGGGACTTACGGTCCGTTGGAATTAGCCCAAGAGGAAGCTATTGACTGGCAATTCGCCGTTAATACGCGAGGACCGATCAATGTCATTCGTAAATTTATACCACATTTCAGAGCCAATGGTGGAGGCATGTTCATCAATATTAGCTCTTTCATGGGAATCACGACAGCGGTGCCGCTCGGATCTCTCTATAATATGTCGAAATTTGCTTTGGAAGGACTGACGGAAGGTCTTTATTACGAACTGAAGCCGTTGAATATCGAGCTTAGATTGATCGAGCAGGGAGGTTCTACAGGAAATAATTTCAAGGACAGTATCACTTGGAACCAAGATGATAACATACATGATTACGATAATCTAATGACGAAAGTGCAGAATTTAATGAATCATGCGGAATCCAGCTCTACATTGGATGATCCTCAGATTATCGTGGATGCCATAGCCGCATTGGCGACTGGAGAGAGCAATAAATTTCGCACTGTCATCGGAACAGCAGGCAATGATCTGATGGCGCTAAGAAATTCTGTGTCCATTGACGAATATTTGGAGACGATCGCTAAGAATTATATGTAAGCCCATTATGAAGCGCTTTGTTATAACGCCAGATCGATCTGACAATCTTGACTACGGATTGTATGAGGTGTATCTTAGATTAGAATGAACATTCGATCTTATGATGGGAGCGGGATACCCTAATGTTTGAGAACTATAACAAGGTGCAGCAGGCTATCCTTGAAACAACACTTAACATTATCATCCGAAAGGAATTACAGGCTACCTCAATGTCGCTTATCGCCAAGGAGTCTGGTGTATCGACTGGTAATATTTATCACTATTTCAAAAGCAAAGAAGATATCGTTAACGAATTGTACAAAGCCATTGTTACGTTTAATGGAGAGTATGTGCGAGAAGGCTTGCTGAAGGGCACAACGATTCGTGAAAAGTTTGAATTTGGTTGGAATCGGGTTATCGAACTTGGGAAACAATATCCTCAGGGCTTTCAATTTATTGAGCAGTATTCGTTCTCGCCTTACATTTACGAAGAGGTAAAGCAAGAAGTCTATACCGGCGGATGGTGTGCGCCAATGAACGAGTTATATCAAGAAGCCATTCAGGAGAAGCTGTTTATCCCGATGAATCCGAAAATGATGGTGCAGATGCATTACGGCACATTTGTTTATATGCTGAAGGCCCATCTACACGGAATCTTCGAGTTAAGCAGTGAGAGCGCCAGTGGTGCAATCCGTTCGTGTTGGAATGCTGTAACTCTTAGAGATTTAACATAAATAGATGGCCAAAAGCCGCCCTCAAAGGAAGTTCGATAACAACCTTTGAGGGCGGCTTCTGTTTTTATGGGTGGGCATAGTCGCCATTGGAGGGCTTATATTGAAGGGGATATAACGAAACCGAAGGCACACCTGCCTAGGGGGTTAGTGATGGAAGATTCACTCAACAGCACCATGTGCAGTGGACGGAATAGAATTGTTGCTCAGGAAGCATATTTGACGAGGACTGGTAAGGATTTTATTTATAAAACAGGATGTTCTTAAGAGGCATTTGAAAATAAAAGTGGATGATTGCTAGCCGCATGCGGAAGCTACATATTGATATTTATGCGCTATTCGCATAAAGTTTTTTTGTATATGAACTGAGCTATAAATGTACATGAGGCGCCACTACGCGGTTTTGTCCTTTTTTAATATGCCTACGGGCAGATTAGCTTAATAAATGATATGCTTAAAAAAACAGATCATTTGACCAGAGGAGAGGTACATTAATGCGGTACCATGAATTTTATATCGGACAACTATTTAGAACCAAGTCTTTAACATTAACAAAAGAGGATATTACCAGATTTGCAACGGAGTTTGACCCACAATATATGCATTTGGATGAAGATAAAGCAACGCAGGGAAGATTTAATGGAATCATAGCCTCAGGAATTCAAACGCTAGCAATTTCATTTAAGCTTTGGGTTGAAACGGGTAGTTATAGTGATGATGTCATTGCTGGAACTGCTATGAACAATATTAGATTTATAAAACCCGTGTATCCGGGAGATGAATTACATACCATTGTGGAGGTAACTGCACTTCGAGAGAAACTGAATGAAACAGGAATAGTTACTGTTATGCTGACGACTTTCAATGACAAGGATAAGAAAGTATTTGAAGGTGAATTGTCCGTTTTAGTTAATAAATAAGGTGTATTCAGACAGTAGATATAGAGCCTACAGAAGAGAGTCTCCTAATATTAAGTTGATTGGGGAACAGAGTTGTTCTTTATAATGATTTTAAGGTGAGGACTACCTGCTGGTGACCGCTAAAGGTTGCTCTTGAAAATAGATTTTATGGAGGAGCTAGATGACTAAAGAGGAAATAATAAATTACTGTCTGACTTATCCCGACGTTTATAAAGACTACCCCTTTGACGAAAAATGGACTGTAATACGTCATAAGGATAATAAAAAAATATTTGCGATGCTTTACAAGCATGATGGCCACCTTTGCATCAACCTCAAATGTGAGCCGAGTCGAGCCGATTTCCTACGCAGCATATTTAAAGAAGTTAAGCCGGGATATCATATGAATAGAGTGCATTGGAATACCGTTATTTTAGATGGTAACATGCAAGAGGATGATCTTTTTGATATGGTGCAACATAGCTTCCAACTGACGAAATCGAAGAAAAAAGGGGTATACCGGAGAAGGGAGCTACCTGCGGCTGGCTGAATGCTTCTGGCACAAGCTGGTGCTCGACCCGCTTAGCTCACAGGAAGACTCCCTGCAAGGAATTCATGCTAATACGCAAATTCCCAAGCTGATCGGACTTGCCAAAGAGTATGAGCTGACCAATGATCCGATGCGCCGGGCGCCGGTGGAGTTTTTTTGGGAACGAGTGGTGGAGCATCATTCGTATGTCATTGGCGGGAACAGCTTTGGAGAATATTTTGGAGCACCGGATGGCTTGAATGATCGCATCGGGCCGCATACGACGGAGACGTGCAATACCTTTAATATGCTTAAGCTGACCAACCATCTCTTTCAATGGAATGTATCCGCCAGGGAGGCGGACTTTTATGAACGGGCTCTGTTTAATCATATTTTGGCCTCGCAGGACCCGGTTCACGGGGGTGTGACGTATTTTCTGTCCCTGGCCATGGGCGGACACAAGCATTTTGAAAGCAAATTTGATGATTTTACATGCTGTGTCGGCACAGGGATGGAGAACCATGCAAGCTACGGCAGCGGTATTTATTTTCACGATCACAATAAGCTGTATGCCAATCAATTCATCGCTTCGACATTGAAATGGCAAGAAGCAGGGGTTACGTTAAAACAGGCCACCTCCTATCCGGACACGGATCATATCAAGCTGGAAATTCAATGCGATCAACCTGCTCCATTTATGCTGCTCATCCGCTATCCTTATTGGGCTGAAAAAGGGATGACTATCCGTGTAAATGGCAAGGAACAAGCAGTCGTGTCAGAACCGGGCAGCTTCGTATCTATTGCTAGAACGTGGATAGACGGTGATATTGTCGAGGTGGAGCTTCCGATGTCGCTGAGACTGGAGCCGATGCCGGATAACCCGGACCGGGCGGCTGTCATGTATGGATCGCTGGTGCTGGCAGGCGACCTCGTGCCCATAGATGATCCAAAGGCCAAGGATTTCCTCTACACACCGGTATTCATACCTGAGTCGGGGGAACTGGATGCCCGGATATAGCCGGTGGAGGGCAAAACGAATACGTTCCACACCTTGAATGCCGGGCATCCCCGGGACGTGGAATTGTCTCCTCTGTATAAAATACACGACCGTACTTACTCGGTGTATTGGGACATTTTTACGAAGGAGACATGGCAGGAGGCAGAAAAGGAATATACAGCGGCGCGTGAAAAACTGGCGATTCTGGAGCAGTGTACGATTGACTTTGCCCAGCCTGGAGAAATGCAGCCGGAGCGGGATCATAACTTTCAGGGGGATGCTTCCACCCGCACCGGATATGTAAACAACCGACCTTATCGAAATGCGGGCATTGACGGCTGGTTCTCTTTGGATTTGCAAACAGATCCGACTGCTCCGATGCTGCTCGTTATCACCTACACGGCCACGCTGGAAATGCCCAACTGTGGTTTTGACATTTTGATTAACGGTCATCCGCTTGAGCATTTTAGTGAAGGCTTTGATGAGGCCGATAAGTTTTACAACGTAAATGCCGCCATTCCGGCTGCATATTTGGAGGGTAAGGACATAGCGACAGTGACCTTTAAGGCCAAGCCGGGACAGCGTATCCGCAGATTGTTTGGGCTGAGAATGGTCAATAAAGAGGTGTATGAGCAGCTCTATCAGGCGGGTAACTAGCGTGATAGCGGATGGATGTCCTTTGAGATGCTTTGTGAGTAAAAGTAATGTTTGATTTTTAATAGATTATGATTTATGATGTAAGAAATATTGGATGATGTTGGAACAATGTTGTTATGAACTGATTTATTCATAGTCGTTTGCGCGTGAAGCACACGGGCTGTTTCTTCCTTAACTGGGGAGAGGCAGTCCTTTTTTGTTGGTTTAGTACATTTTTGCCTACTCCGTTTTATATTCACTTTTTCGAGTTCGGCGATAGAGATTGGGATGGCTTTTTTTAAAATGTCTATATGTTAGAAGTTTTCCTTATAGATTTTGTAATAAGGAAACCATATAATATATAAGTTGTATCCAGTATTTTCCGAAAGTGGGGATGCAATAAGTATATGAGAGTAGGGTTGATATACATAGTTTAGAGTACTAGTAGACAAAGGGGATAGAGAGATGAGTATAAAAAAATGGATATTGAGTTTGACCGCAGTTACGTTGCTATGGGGCGCGACAAGTACAATTCCAACGACGGAGGCGGCAAACAACCCCCAACCGATTGAGGTCTTGTTAAATGCGAAAAAGATACAGTTCCCGGATGCTAAACCCTTTCAGGATAGTAACGATTACGTGATGGTTCCTATTCGTTTTGTATCCGAAGCCTTGGGGGCCAAGGTTGGTTGGGAAAAAGCAGGCGGTCAATTGGCTGTGTCGATCAAAAATGATGCACATGCCGTTAGCATGACGGTCGGACAAAACACCGCCACGGTGGACGGACAGACCAAAACATACGAAACGAAGATTATTTTGAAGCAGAACCGTACTTTTGTGCCGCTCCGGTTAGTAAGTGAAGGCTTGGGCCAGACGGTGGAGTGGGATAAGATCAGCCGCTGGGTCTGGATCGGGAAGAAGGAAATCACTGCGCTGGAGGATACAGGGCATCAGGCGGTGAGTATCGAGCCGTATAGGAAGGCGATTGGTACAATACCAGGGCTTTTAAAAAATGTTATTGGTAAGTCATACGATAAAGTGGTGATTTTTAAACAATATGATCTACCTATTAAGATGCTGCGAGATACTTACTCAATAGAACCTTACACAACCTCTAAGGGTGTACCCTACCTACGAATGAGAGTAAAAACAAATTCTTCTACAGGAGGAATTTTCTATCTGACGAAGAATAAAGACGCACGTCTTCGTCCTGCACTAGAACAAATGACGCAAGACAATGGGGATGGTACGAAAATGGTTTATTATCCGATATATTCGTCTGCTGATGAGATTTACTTAGGTGTTAAAAACTATAAATCTTTTAAGTTGCAAGACATTGAGTATATTGGTTTTGATCTCGCATCAAGGGACTATATCCCGATGATGGTTAATCCGTGGAAAGGAAATTAATCATATGAGTAACACCAAGCGCATTTTGGTCGTTTTGCTGGTGGGAGTGCAGCTACTGTTGCAGCTCCCTCCCTTTTATTTCCCCACGGATAGGGCGGCGGCCGATACGGAAATTACACCCTTGTCTTATTATGCGGATAAAAACGATCGCTATTTTGTCGGTATGATGTATTTCGATATGTGGAAGAACACAGCCGGGGAATGGGTAACCCAAAAAAAGCAGCCCGGAAAGGGAATGCAGGGTGAAGCGACTTTCACCTACAAGTTTCAGTTTCCGGGCCGTAAAATCAAGAACGTTACCGCTCGATTATATACGACAGCCGATTATATGAGTAATGGTGACTATTTTGTGAAATCTAGGTCTGATAATTATGAGGAATATGCGAGGCATATGAGTAAGGGGACAAAAGATTCAGATATCCGTCCCTTTCAGAAACAGGGAATTGGTTCAGACACTACTATCATCCCAATCACCATAAATATGAAACTTGATCCAGTAGATCAGGCTCGCAACATTAAAGAAGAGAGCTGTCCCACATGCGCTAAAGAAGTAGAGGCCTGGCGCATCTACCAGCCCATCCTGTTCAAAATCGAACTGGAGAGCAGTCTAATCGTCAAGCATTTTACCACTGATGGAAAATCGCTTAACAACGTATTTACACCAGTTGAAGATGAACTAAAACCTGATCAACCGTATGATTTCATCCCACCAACCAATCCTAAATATGAATATGTGGGTTACAAGAAAAGCACGACGGGTAAACCGCCGAGCGGAGATATTTTGCCGGGCATTGTACCCGGGTTTACGTATGATGGTTCTTTTGAGCAGTTTACCGCTTATTTGTATTACAAAGAAGGTCAGGGCTGTCCTAAACCTGGAGAAAGCCAAGAGGGCTCACCCTCAGATTGCCAAGGCGAGGAACAGCCGACGAAAGGTGTTGTCTGCTCCCGCCCAGTTCCTGGCTTGCGCTTGGAAACTGCCGAGCTGGACCCGACAGTATCGGCCGTTATTAAAGCAGACCAGCGTGGCCGGGAACAGTTTGACGTGTCCAAAGGTATTCCTACATCTGAGAGCCTGTACGGTCATGTACAAGCCAAGAGATACCTTTTCCAGCATAAGTTTGTAAACATGACGGGTCAGTGTACGTATACGGTAAATGTAAAACGGGAATATCGGTTAAGCTGGCGGCCCAAGAAAAAATCTACGCGGAGAGAAACTGTGAAAAAAACCTATACCTACAAAATCGTACGTCCGTACTCTTTTTGGAAGATAGACAACTTGGAGGTGTACGGTATCAGGGAAGCTACGCTCCGAAATTATGCGTTACCTAATGAAACAATCACCATTCGTCCGCAATCCTATACCTTACCTTCATATGTCGCAGCGACCATGGGCAACTTTTATCCGCCCCCTGCACCGGGAACCGTGGATGCTGGTAGTCGCAGCAAAAGTGGAGGCAGCAGCAAGCCGAGTGTACCTGACGAACGCAGTACACTACAATCCAAGGCAGAGGGGGCTGTTAAGGAAGTCGAAGTGGAGAACGATACCCTGACCTTTGAGAACAGGACCATCATGAATCCGCAGCGCGTGAAGGTGAATGGACCCAGGCCGGGTGTTATTCCTTCTTCCGGGGCGATTGGGCCGGATGTGCTATACAGTCCGGGTCATGTGATTGATCAGCACAAGATAAATAAGCCCAATACGGCTAGCAGCGGTGATATTATCTTCGCTATTCTCAAAGGGAATATCAATGGCGGTGCGGATAAGACGTTTTCGATACAAGGGATTAACACGGTGACTGTCCACACTCCCGTCGTGAATCTTTCCAGCGTATCGGATGATGCTGCTCATAACCAGAAAACCAAGCCTACGAAGGGGCGATCGGCTCTTATCTTGGAGCGCCCTTTCCAGGTGAGAATCTCGACCTCAGGCCCACATTTGAATATTCCCGGCTACGGGAACCGGGAATATGCCAAATATGTACGAACTAAGCAGGTGCGATTCCCGTTCGATGTGTACGATAAAGGAAAGACAAAATTTTATCCGCGAGGTACCTGGATTGACATTCCGGTGCAGCAGCTGGATACAGACTTTTATTTACCGGTATGGGTGGATGAAGGCAACTACACAGTCGAGTTCCGTACCATTGCTGAAAATGCACCGGACGGGTTCACCGAACAGCGTCATGCCAATATGGATCTTGCTCATCATGTTGCCAATGATGTGGTCAACATTGAAGTTATCGGACGGATGTATGATTTTCATATCACCGATATTGCCGATTATCATTGGGAGCGGGTATTTCGTCAGCACAAGGGAAGCCCGCTGCATAGCGGTCTGTCCTACTGGACAGGGCTAGGCGGCATCGACGGATTGCCAAGGGGAAATCCGGAGCTGTTTACCCTGCCTGTACGTCCTGGTAGTCATCCGCATGAGGGCTACCAAAATGTGGCGGTCAAGACAGGCTATCATTTCAAGTTTGATCTCAAAACTAAAGGTAATATGTTCAGCGCCAAGGATGGTATCCGCATTACGCCCTCATTTTATTGGGTGAGCAAAGATGGGCGACAGCGGGAAGAGGTGGATCTGTATACGCATTCCGGCAGCCGAAAATTTATCCGTGTGGGATCGGCAGAGGACCGGGAGAAACGATATGTTATTTTGAATGAGCGGCTGCGCAATGTCCCCATAGAGGAAATGCAGGATACAGCAGCCTACCAATATCAACATGAACTGAGTGAAGCACAGCGGAGCCAGTTAACGCTGGAACGTTATGTAGCGCTATATGCCCAGCGTATTGCACGCAGCAAAACGTGGATTGGCCGCTACGATTGGCTAGTGCTGCCCGCGGCGGTCCGTACCTTAATCGGTCCGAAGACAGACCTGCCGGATGGGGTTGATGTCGACCGTGCCAATGCGGCGATTCAGCGCTGGTATGGCGAATATAGCCTGCCTGCCGATGTGTACGCCGTCACCAAAGGGACGGATCTACGTAATGAAAGCCGTCAGCGAGAGCTAAACGAGCATACGGATATATTTAAGAAAACGGGCTTTATCGTCGTCCGCTTCAATTTGGAATCGCTTCGTCATGGGGACACGGAGCATCCACATTTGCAATATATCAATGGTCCGTTGCTGAACCAATGGCAGCTGGAGGGGTATCGCAGAGAGGTAAAAGACTCATACGGACATGCCTTTCATTTACAGGATGGGGATGTTGTGTTTTATCATGCAGACCAGTCCAGTCGGGATGATTTCGGTTCATTTGTCCCTCACTAATTGGGAGGATATACAAATCAAGAATGACCTGAACCTCTTCTTAATGAATGACAAGCGCAAGTTTGCCAAGCCCTGTTTGGAGTGTTTAGTCGGTTTCCAGTTTCCCTACCTGGTCATATGCAGTGGAAGCGAGCATTTGGGCCACTCCGACATGTGAAACAGTAAGCCCAGCATTAATGTTAAGTGAACAAAATGAGCAAGCCTGGATTCTCATCCAGGCTTGCTCATCTTCTTGTATTGATGTTATTGTGCTGGCACAGGAATTTTCATTTCAAGTTCCTTGATATATGTCTTATCTCCGTTTTTATGCTTGCCGTCTGCTCCCTTGCCTTGACCGGCAAACTCCAATTAGAGGGATTGACTGTCAATGTATACGGCTTGATCGTCACATATTGGGGTCTGCTGCCTATAGCACTGTACAGCTCATCAATATGGTACTTCGTTTTAGGCTTGCTGTTGTAGAAGCCGACTTTCCGTTGTTGAAGCGTTTTTCCCTGATCATCTACGATGTCATAATACATCATGGATGGAGCGTATTTTCCCGTCTGCTGGGAAGACGCAGGTACTTGACCTTCGCTATCCAGCACAAGACGGGTCGTATGGGAGGTAATATCAAGCTGTTTGACCGTGTAACTGAATGACCCGCTCTTTTGGGTCGTATTCGGCTTGACACTCACCGCACTGCTGTCCTTTTTGACAGGAACTTTAAATTCAAAAGGCTTGCTGATTCTGGTAACCCCTACCTGGACTGTCATTTCAAAATCGTCTGAAAGTGAGCCCAACTGGTTGTATTCGGCTTTTACGGTGTTCTTTTGGGATACTTTTTCTCCGAATTCTAGAAAGCTTTTCAGTTTCTTCCCATCTATCAGAACTTCAGGAGACTTGACATAGCCCTTTTTCTGATCTTTCTCAGGAACCATATATTTCTTGAGGCTTTTACTGGCTTTGGCATCTATTGGGAGGTACAGGCTCATGACTCCCTCAGGTAAATTTTTGCCTTCACGTTCGATAGAAAAAGACAGGCGTGTTCCATCATAGAACACATCACTGAGCTTCAGTGTAACCCCGTCCTGTGTCAGGCTCAGCTTGGAAGAAGCGGCTTGCGCGGATTCCGCGTCACTAGCGGCTGACACAATGGGGGATATAAATTTCGGTATTGCTGCTCCTGTTCCCAATATCGCGAAAGCCGATGTTGTAAGTAATACCCGTTTTAGAAATGTGAATTTTAAGTTTGTCTGTTGCATTAGACATTTCTCCTCTCCGGAAGCTTGTGATTTCAAATTCATGAATTGAATCATTTGTGTTTAGTTTTTCAGGGGAATCTCCATTTCCAATTCCTTAATATACGTTTTGTCACCCTTCTTCACTTCGTTGCCAACCTTGTCATTCACTTGTCCAACGATGCTCCAGTCAGCTGGCTTGACGGTTAAGGTGAATGGCTTAATCGTTACGTATTTCGTGTTCGGCTTAACTGCATCATACAGCTCATCCACATGGTATTTTGTCCTAGGTTTGCTGTTGAAATAACCGAATTGGCGCTGCTCAAGAATGTTGCCCTGATCATCCACAATATCGTAATACATCATCGTTGGCGCATACTCTCCTGTCTGCTCCGGGGAAGCAGGCACTTCACCTGTACTGTCAAGTACTAAGCGAGTCGTCGTTGAGGTAGATTTCAGCTCCTTCACGGTGTAGCTGAAGCTGTCGCTGGTTTTTGTCTCATTCGGCTGGACAACAATCATGGTGTTGTCTATTTTCACCGGGACCTTGAATTCATAGGGCTCATCAACACCTGTCATCGAGGTCCTAACCGTCAACTCAAACTCGTCCGGGAGGGAGCCTAACTGCAGGAACTCCCCCATGACTGAATTGTTTTTGTGCGGATCATCACCGAATATGAATTGTTTAGAGTCCACCTTTTTGCTATTAATCAGTACTTCCGGATGTTTAAAGTAGCCCTTAAGCTGATCTTTTTCAGGCACTTTATGCTTCTTTATCCATTCCTCATCTTTACTTTCAGTTTTGGAATCCATAGGTATATAAGGGCTCATGGAACCTTCCGGCATATTCTCGCCTTTACGCTCAATGGAGAAGGACAGGCGCGTGCCATCATACAGAACATCACTCAATGTCAACGTAATTCCGTCATGAGTCACACTTTCGTTAGGATGGCTGAGAATGCCCTTGTCTACAGCAGTCTGAATTTCATCCGCACTCAATCCATAAAAAATACTGCCAATTCCGGGAATTTGCTTCAGTGTGGCCGCCATGGTCGGTGATACAAACCCGGCACCTACCACTCCTGCCCCTAATACACCAACTACGGATGCCGCCACGACTGCCCGTTTTGCTAACTTTGATTTCGTGGTCTTTCTTTGCATGGTTCTTTCTCCAATCTTCTTCATAATTTGATCACTCATACTGCCTCTGGGCATGACTGATTCATTGATCCAATTCTCCAACTGATTCAGTTCTCGTTCATAAGGTGGTGTTGGACGGTTGTCCATTGGCAAGTCCCCCTTTGCTTCTCTGGTCCAGCAGCTTGCGCCGAAGCCGCTCGTATTTTTTGCGGATGGTCGCCGACTTTAAGCCCATGATGTTGCTAATCTCCTCAAAACTGTATTGCTCAACAGCCTTCAGCAGCAGAATATGACGCTCTTCCGGTGTAAGATAAGTCAGCAGCTCTTCAATCACACTTTTATAAGGTGATATCTGGACGATTGGCTCGTGCTCTTTGACCTGCTGTACCAGTCTGAGCCAGCGGCTGTGCTTCCTTTTGATGTTCATTAAGTGATGGTAGGCCATCTTGTATAGCCATGCCGAGAAGCTGGTCTGTCTGCTGTACTGATGAAGATGCTCATAAGCTCTGATGAAAATGTCCTGAACGGCGTCCTCTGTTGCTTCATGATTTCTCAAAATATAAAAGCAGTAGGTGTACATCTGCCGCTCGAATTGCCGAATAATAATTTCGTAAGCTTGCTGTTCACCTGCTTTGACGCGCTCTACGGCCAGCTCAACCTGGCTGTATTTGTTTTGCGTATCCCCGGGGATGGTTGCCTGCAAGAGCTCACCTCCTTGTATTTATGTCTATATAACAACCGCAATCGGGCGTTTTGTGACATCATTTTTGTGAAACCCTGATAGTGTATGTTTGATCATAGCTCACGCAATGAACCGTTATAAAGCGAGCTTGAAGGAATATTTCAATAAAAATGAGCAACAACACGGATTTGTGTAGAGAAATTGCCGGATATTTAAACGCTTTAGGGAGAACGACAAAACTATAATAATAAGGAATTTAAATTATGTAAGCGCAATCATTTTGGCGTACTTGCTTGTCATCACAGCACAATTGAGGAGGACGACTTGGATTGCTCAAAGGAAAGGCGCATGGCGAAAGGGAAGCTTGACCGCCGCGTTGGCAACGATGCTGGTGATGACGGGGACGATTGGAGGAGTGGCTGCGGAAGACTTGTCCGAACCGACAACGCTGCAGGCGGAATCAGCAATTGCTGTTGAACAGAACCGTAGCGGCAGCATTCAGCTGGAAAATCTGGATCGGGGTCTGGTAGCTGCGGTGACGCAGGAGGGTGTATTTTTGAGCTGGCGGTTATTGGCCCAGGAAGTGAGCGGCTATGGCCCAACAGGACTGACGGGAGCGAAACTTTAATGTATACCGTGACGGCAAGAAGATTGCAACGGTGACCGACAGCACCAACTATGTTGATAAGGAAGGAACCGGAAATGCGGTGTACAGGGTGGCTTCAGTCGTTAATGGGAAGGAAAAGGATCGCAGTGCCAAAGTGATGCCATGGCAGCAGGGCTACTACGAGCTTCCACTTCAAAAGCCCGCCGATGGAGCAACACCCGCAGGTGAATCCTATACTTACTCAGCCAACGACATGAGTGTGGGGGATGTGGACGGAGACGGACAATATGAATTTTTCGTAAAATGGGACCCGTCAAACTCCAAGGATGTATCTCAGAAAGGCGATACCGGAAATACGTATGTCGATGCATATACGGCCGAGGGCAAGGGTTATATCGGATTGACCTGGGTGTGAATATTCGATCAGGCGCACATTATACACAGATGATGGTATACGATTTTGACGGAGATGGTAAAGCCGAGCTGATGTTCAAGACGGCCCCAGGCAGCAAAACGATTACTTTTGACAAAAAGGGCAAGCCGAAAAAAGAAACGTATATTACCCTGCCCCGTGAGGATCGAAAAGCAGGGATTACGCATAAGGACGATTACCGTTTAAGCCGCACGGATTATTACGAGCATGTGGTGAACATGTTCATGAGCTGGACGAAGCATGAAGAAGTGGTCAAGGGGCAATGGCCCGCTACGCTGGAGGAATGCTTTGGCATTGCTCCAACGTATAGCTATCCGTTATCCCGAAAGGATGCGGAAAGCCTGGCGGACTACTTCATGGATGTATACGCGCCTGCACGGAGCGACAAAAACAAGCTGAGAGAGTGCGAAGGCTTTATTGTGGATGGACCGGAGTATTTGACCATTTTCAAAGGAAAAACGGGAGCCGAGCTGGACACCGTCCGCTATGAGCCGGAGCGTCATGACGACGGTCTTATGTGGGGGGATTACGCTATGGCCCGGATTGAACCTGCCAACCGTGTGGATCGTTTCCTGGCAGGGGTGGCTTATCTGGACGGCCGCCATCTTCAAAAGCATTGGATGGTGGACAGCGGCTGGGCACCGATGACTAATCCGTTTAATGACAGCCCGCACGGGCGGGACGGAACGGACCCGAAATTCGGCACTTTGACCACACAGGGAGCGCATTCGCTGAGTGTGGTGGATGTGGATGGTGACGGCAAGGACGAAATCGTATACAGGTCTGCCACCATCGACCATGACGGCAGCCTGCTGTACAGCTCGTTTGATGTCATGCCTCCGGAAAGCGCGATTCCGGGCCAAACAGCCAGACTGGGACACGGGGATGCGCTGCATGTGACTGATATTGACCCGGATCGGCCGGGCAAAGAAATCTTTATGGTGCATGAGGGCGGAACCTATGCTCCATATGGCTATTCGCTGCGGGATGCCAAGACAGGCAAAATCATCTACGGCGCATGTTCCGGCAAGGATACAGGGCGCGGAATGATCGGTGACATAGACCCGGATCAACGAGGACTGGAAACCTGGGCCATCGGCTTGTGGACTGCGGCGGGCAAGCAGCTTGATACGAGGATGCCAGGCACCAACATGAGTATCAAATGGGCCGCTAATATGACCACACAAATCGTGAACGGGGCGATTGACGTAACCCCGACCATTGAGGATTGGAGGCGCGGTACATTGCTGACCGCAACAGGCACCAAAACGAATAACTATACCAAAGGAACGCCGTCGCTGGTTGCCAATATTTTCGGAGATTGGCGCGAGGAGATGCTTGTCCGTACAGCGGATAGCTCTGCGATCCGTATCTATTTGAGCACTGAGCCTACAACGCACAAGTTATACACGTTGATGCATGATCCGCAGTATCGGGCGGATGTGGCGCGTCAAAATATCGGCTATAACCAGCCGTCCTATACGAGCTTTTACTTTGCATCCGATATGGATTGGGCGAACGTGCCGATTCCCAAGCTCTATACGCCAAGAGCCTTGATTGAGGAAGAGAGCAGCGTTGAAGCGGATGAGGTAGAGGCATCAGAGATAGATGAAAAGGAAGTTGATGGGACGGAAGTCAATAAAACGAAAGCCAATGGGACGGAAATAGATACGAAAGAATTAAAAGCAGAGTCGGTGGAATCAGCAGAGGATTTATAACAGGAAGGAAGCATAAGACTCTTCGCTGCATTAATCGTTATTGAATTTAGGAGAAGGCAAGACTCTACTTACTTAGAGGCTTGCCTTTTTGCATTCTTAATGCCTTTCAAGTGGCTTGTACCATTTACCAAAAACAGATGTAATACCTTTAGAAAAGCTATAATAATGAGGGAATCTACTGAAAGCAGCGGAGAGGACGGAACGATTGCGAAAAAGCGTCAGCGGTCGCCACAACAGCGATTGGAGCAACGTTCTGTTCGCGGAGCGTCGTCAGAACTCCTCTTTTACTTTTCTATTTGTAATATCGGTGTGGACTCTCTATATATCGGATCTGTTTTGATATGTGTGATTTGATAAGGTCTGGAAGGATCTTTGACCCGCGCCAGTAGCATCTCAGCTGCCGTAATACCCATCTCGTTATTGTAAATATGGACGGTAGATAGATGAGGCTCCACAATCCGGGATTCAGGAGCATTATCAAATCCAAACACGGCAATATCCGCAGGGATTTTCATGTTTTTATTTTTGAGCGCTTTCATAACACTGACGGCAATAAAATCATTGGCGCACACAAACGCAGACGGCAGCTCGTTCATGCCCTCCAACTGTTTATCCATCCAATCCGACTCGGAGAAAAAATTTCGGTCGTGGTCGATGATACAACAGGATAAATCCACAGTAAGACCGGCTTCAATTAAAGCTCTGTTATATCCAACCCACCGCTCGTTGAAGCTTTTGCAATGCTTATAATCCCCAACAAAACCGATCTGCGTAAATCCGCCCTGAATCAGGCTTTTGGTAACAGAATAAACGCTATGCTCATTTTCCATCAACAATAAATCCGCTTTCAAATCAGGGCAAAAAATGTCCACCGAGCAATCGATAAAGATCGTGGGCAGTCCCAAACTCGTAACGAGCTCACTATATTGTGGATCAAACATTTCAATACAAATGATCCCATCGGCCTTGGAGGCTTCAAAATTATTAGGAAGTGCTCCTGCATATAACTCATTTTCCCGCACAATATGAATCGACAGATTATACCCTTCCGCGCTTATTCTTTTCTCCAGACCACTGATCAGCAAGGAGCCAAAATGCGAGCTGTTCGGCAGATTGCATGTGAACAGGGCAATATTACCTTGATTTTTCAGAATGATGCTCTCTGTTTCCACATAGGCAAATTGCTTATATTTGAGTTCTATCGCTTTTTTTATGACTTTGTTCCGTGTCTCAACCGGGATGCTGTCATTTCCATTAATTGCTTTGGAAGCGGTGTTTCGGGAGATTCCCAAAGCATCGGCGATATCTTGAATAGTAACTTTTTCTTTCTTCATAGACAGGTTCCACCTTCGCTTATATATGATTGTCGGTGAGGTACGGTTGCCTTTCCGAATTCTTGTATAGACCTAAAAATGTATCCTAAATGTATAATAGTTCACACGAAATAGCAATGTTCGTGTTACAAATGATTAATTAATTTTTACGTTTGTAAATCGAATTGTATTTGGAGGGCCGTCTGTGCGGACTCTCTTTTTTATGTCCGGAGGTCATTGAGAAAATGAAATGTAACCGCACACATGTTAATTATGAGGTATATTATCTGACGTAAAAATTGACACATATGTGAAATGAGGACAAATGTCAGGAATTTCGGGAAGAAGCGAATTGACTGGATATGCCCCTGTCTCTAAGATGTAATTATATTCCAGACCAAATTAGAGATTTGTGTAAGGGAATATAACGTGGAGAGGAGGGAATGAATGGACTCTTTAGCTGATCTCTCGGAAACCCCCTTAGCATTAGAAAACCTCAGACGACATCCCTGTTATAACGAAGAGGCACATCGCTATTTTGCACGCATTCATCTTCCGGTAGCTCCGGCATGCAATATTCAGTGCCATTATTGCAACCGCAAATTCGATTGCGTCAATGAAAGCCGCCCCGGCGTGGTCAGTGAACTGCTCACGCCGGAGCAGGCGGCGCGCAAGACCTATGGTGTAGCGGCACAGCTCATGCAGCTGTCCGTTGTCGGCATTGCGGGACCTGGAGATCCGCTGGCCAATGCAGACGCAACCTTCGATACCTTCCGCCGGGTCCGTGAGACAGTTAAGGATGTCATATTCTGTCTCAGTACGAATGGACTTACCTTGATCAGGCATGTCGACAAGATTGTAGAGTTGGGTATTTCGCATGTCACGATCACGATCAATGCTGTGGATCCAGTCGTGGGAAGCCGCATTTATGGATGGGTCCACGATGAAGGAAAACGTTATGCCGGAGAGGAGGGCGCGCGGCTGCTGATTGACCGCCAGCTTGCAGGCTTGAAGATGCTGGCTTCAAGAGGCGTATTGTGCAAGGTGAACTCGGTACTGATTCCCGAAGTCAACGATGCCCATCTGCCGGAGGTAGCCAGGGTGGTCAAGGAGCACGGCGCAGTGATTCACAACATTATGCCGCTCATCATCGCTCCCGGCAGCCAGTATAAGCAGGAAGGGATGCAGGCCCCCCGTCCCCGTCTGGTGCGGCAGCTGCAGGAGCAATGTGCTGACGCGGGAGCCGTTATTATGCGCCATTGCCGTCAGTGCAGGGCGGATGCAATCGGCCTGCTGGGCGAGGATCGCAATCAGGATTTTACATGGGAGAACATAGCGGCCGCTCCTCCCATGGATGAAGGGGCAAGGGCACAATTTCAGAAAGAACTGGATGAGAAGGTGAGAGTGAAGATGGAGCGCAAGGAGGGACAATCGCACCCCAAACAATCGTCAACCGCGGCTGGCTGTAGCTGTCCGTTATCGGGCGAGCCTGAAGCAAGCTTTACCTCAAAACCGGTCCTGATCGCTGTGGCCAGTCGTGGCGGAGGAAAGGTGAATCAGCATTTCGGCCGTGCCAAGGAGTTCATGATCTATGAGAGCGACGGGACGATTGTCAATTCCGTAGGCATCCGCAAGGTGCAATCCTACTGTCACGGGAAAGCCGATTGCAATGGGGATAAGGCCGAGACGATGAAGGAGATCCTTTCCATGGTGCATGACTGTGCATTGCTGCTGTCGGCCGGCATAGGTGAGGCCCCCAAAGAGGCATTACAGGAAGCTGGCGTGCTGCCTATTGTATGCGGCGGGGATATCGAGGAATCCGTTCTGGAATATGTAAAATTTCTGCGTTATATGTATCCTGTGCAGTGCAGTAAGAAAAGTAAGCATTCAACCATTGAACATTTTGGAGGCTGAGAAGATATGAGACAAATAGCGTTTTACGGTAAAGGCGGTATTGGCAAATCGACAACCTCGCAGAATACATTGGCTCAGCTCGCGACCAAATTCAAACAAAAGATTATGATCGTAGGCTGTGATCCCAAGGCAGACTCCACCCGTCTTATTCTGAATACGAAGGCCCAACAGACAGTACTGCATCTGGCGGCCGAAAGGGGCACGGTGGAGGATTTGGAGCTGGGGGATGTTGTCCAGAAGGGCTTCGGTGACATCCTGAATGTGGAATGCGGCGGGCCAGAACCCGGTGTCGGCTGTGCAGGGCGCGGCATTATCACAGCCATTAACTTTTTGGAGGAAGAGGGAGCCTACGAAGGGCTGGATTTTGTGTCCTACGATGTACTGGGCGACGTAGTGTGCGGGGGCTTCGCCATGCCGATCCGGGAGAAGAAGGCTCAGGAAATCTACATCGTATGCTCAGGCGAAATGATGGCCATGTACGCTGCCAATAATATTGCGCGCGGGATATTAAAGTACGCCAACAGCGGCGGGGTGCGTTTGGGCGGCTTGATCTGCAACAGTCGGAATACGGACCGGGAAGCAGATTTGATTACCGAGCTTGCAAGAAGACTGAATACGCAGATGATCCACTTTTTGCCGCGTGACAATGTTGTGCAGCATGCTGAGCTGCGCCGTATGACCGTGACCCAATACAGCCCGGACCATAAGCAGGCTGCGGAGTATGAAGAGCTGGCAGGTAAAATTTTGAATAACGATATGCTAACAGTTCCCACTCCCATTACCATGGAAGAGCTGGAGGAGCTGTTGATGGAATTCGGCATTATTGAGGATGAAGAGACCGCAATTAAAAAAGCTGAGGCGTCGGGGCAGTAGACCGCAGCCAGAAGGCTTAATGACGGAAACATCGGATGATGGTGGGGAGCTGAACGCGCAGCTTGCAGGAGGGAGGAATAGGCCAAATGAGCAGTATTGTGGATAAGGGAAAGCAGATCGTAGAGGAGATACTGGAGGTATATCCCCAGAAATCAAAGAAGGACCGGACCAAGCATTTTGAGATCGCGGATGAGGAGCTTGTGAACTGCGGAACCTGTTCCATCAAGTCCAACATGAAATCACGACCCGGCGTCATGACGGCGAGGGGCTGCGCTTATGCAGGGTCCAAGGGTGTGGTATGGGGCCCGATTAAAGACATGGTGCACATTAGCCATGGTCCTATCGGCTGCGGACAATACAGCTGGGGCACTAGGCGCAATTATGCGAATGGGGTATTGGGCATCAATAATTTTACTGCTATGCAGATTACAAGCAATTTTCAGGAAAAGGATATCGTGTTTGGTGGAGATAAGAAGCTGGAGGTCATTTGCAGGGAAATTAAGGAGATGTTCCCGCTGGCCAAAGGGATCTCCGTGCAATCCGAATGTCCGGTTGGACTGATTGGTGATGATATCGGGGCTGTGGCCAAGAAGATGACAGAGGAGCTGGGCATTCCGGTCATTCCTGTACGTTGTGAGGGCTTTCGCGGGGTGAGTCAGTCTTTGGGCCATCACATTGCCAATGATGCGATCCGCGATTTCCTGATGGGTCGTCGCGAGCTGCAGGAGTGTGGACCTTATGATGTCTCCATTATCGGGGACTACAATATTGGCGGGGATGCCTGGGCCTCACGCATTTTGCTGGAGGAAATGGGACTGCGGGTCATAGCGCAGTGGTCGGGTGACGGCACGATCAATGAGCTGGGCATTGCCCATAAATCCAGGCTCAATCTGATCCATTGTCATCGTTCAATGAATTATATGTGCACAACGATGGAGCAGGAATACGGAATTCCCTGGATGGAATATAACTTCTTTGGCCCGACCAAGACGGTGGAGAGCCTAAGGGCGATTGCCGCCCGCTTTGACGAAACGATTCAGGAGAAATGTGAGCAGGTCATCGCCCAATATATGCCGCAGATGGAGGAGGTCATCCGTAAATATCGCCCCCGGCTGGAAGGTAAAAAGGTGATGCTTCTGATTGGCGGGCTGCGGGCAAGGCATACCATCGGCGCCTATGAGGATCTGGGTATGGAAATTGTGGCTACTGGCTATGAATTTGCCCATAAGGATGATTACGAAAAAACGTATCCCGATGTAAAGGAAGGTACCATTCTGTACGATGATCCAACGGCCTATGAATTAGAGGAATTGGCCCAGCGGCTGAATATTGACTTGATGGGCGCCGGAGTCAAGGAGAAATATGTGTATCACAAAATGGGCATTCCCTTCCGCCAAATGCATTCCTGGGATTACAGCGGGCCTTATCATGGCTTTGACGGCTTCAAGATTTTTGCACGTGATATGGATATGACCATTAACAGTCCAGTATGGAGCCTGCTGCCGTCCCAGCAGAATGTGGAGGTGTCGGTATGAGCGAACATTTGAATATTGTCGATCACAATCAGCTGTTTCGGCAGGATAAATATGTGCGCCAGCGTGAGGGAAAACGAGCCTTCGAGGCCCCTTGCTCGCCGGAGGAGGTTACTTCCACCCTGGAGTACACCAAGACCACGGAATACAAGGACAAAAATTTCGCTCGTACAGCCGTAGTTGTGAATCCGGCCAAGGCTTGTCAGCCGCTGGGAGCGGTCATGGCTGCGTTAGGCTTCGAAAAAACACTCCCGTTCATTCATGGCTCACAGGGCTGCACGGCCTATTTCCGCAGCCATCTTGCCCGCCACTTCAAAGAGCCTGTTCCTGCTGTATCCACCTCGATGACCGAGGATGCCGCCGTATTCGGCGGCATGCGCAACCTGATTGACGGTATGGAGAACTGCATCGCCTTGTATAAGCCGGAGATGATTGCCGTATGCACGACCTGTATGGCAGAGGTGATCGGGGATGATCTGTCCGCCTTCCTGGGTAATGCCCGTCAGGAGGGAGCCCTTCCCGAGGATATGCCGGTTCCTTTTGCCAATACCCCCAGCTTTTCCGGTTCACACATTACAGGCTATGATGCCATGCTGCGCTCTGTACTGGAGACACTGTATAACAAGTCAGGCCGGACGCCGCAGCCAGGTCATGAATTGAAGCTGAATGTGCTGCTCGGGTTTGAGGGGTATACGGGCAATTTTGCAGAAATGCGGCGCATACTGGAATTGTTCGGCGTACCGTATACCATTCTGGGCGACCACAGCAGTAATTTTGATTCAGGCGCTACTGGGGAGTACAGCTACTATTACGGAGGAACGCCGCTTGAGGATGTACCCAAAGCCGCAGATGCTGCCGGTACGTTGGCGATCCAGCAGCACTCTCTTCGTAAAACATTAGGTTATATAAAGCGAACCTGGGGGCAACAGTTGTCCTCCATCTCTACGCCGCTGGGCATCCGCGCTACAGATCGCTTGCTTGAAGAGATCAGCCGTCTGTCCGGAATCGAAATCCCCGAGGCATTGAAGCAGGAGCGCGCCCGAATTCTGGACGCCATGATGGATTCGCATGCTTATCTGCACGGCCAACGAGTGGCTATGGCGGGAGACCCGGATATGCTCATCGGCCTGATTGGCTTTTGTCTGGAGCTGGGCATGGAGCCTGTGCACATTGTCTGTTCCAATGGGGACCGGAAATTTGAAAAGGAAGCAGAGCTTCTGCTGAAGTCCAGTCCCTACGGTGCAGAAGCAACGGTGCATTGCGGTCAGGATTTGTGGCATATGCGTTCGCTGCTGTTCGAGGACCCGGTGGACCTAGCTATTGGCAGCTCTCATCTGAAGTTTGCGGCCAAAGAGGCGAACATTCCGTTGCTGCGTGTGGGCTTCCCGATCTTCGACAGGCATCATCTGCATCGTTATCCGATTATCGGCTATCAGGGTGCGCTGAATCTGCTTACCCAATTTGTGAATACCATACTGGATGTCATGGAGGAGCAGGCTCCGGATCACAGCTTTGATCTGGTACGCTAACCGCTGTACCGCGTAGATGGAAGTTGGTTGCTGGACTTGTGACAATGGATTCTATCTGAAATAAGGGGGTTGTGCTGATGGAGGCGGCTGTGTCTAACGGAAGGCTGGAGGTATCCTGCGGCAACAAAATTCCCAAAAGCACGCCCTGTCCCCGGCCTGTGCCGGGGGAGGCTTCGGGTGGCTGCTCCTTTGACGGGGCCCAGATTACACTGATCCCCATTGCAGATGCGGCTCATTTGGTGCATGGACCGATTGCGTGTCTCGGCAATAGCTGGGAGAGCAGAGGCAGCCTGTCCAGCGGTCCGGAGCTGTCGGCGTATGGCTTCACTACGGATCTTGGGGAACAGGATATTATTTTTGGCGGTGAACAGAAGCTGCATGAATCAATTCGCTACATTGTCAGCCGTTTTGCACCTCCGGCTGTGTTCGTCTATACAACATGCGTCACAGCCCTCACCGGCGAAGATATCGAGGGGGTCTGCAAGGCTGAATCGGAGCGGCTGGGTACGCCGATCATTCCAGTGAACAGCCCGGGATTTGTGGGCAGCAAGAATCTCGGGACCCGGCTGGCTGGAGATGTACTGTTCCAGCAAGTTATCGGCAGCACCGAGCCGGAACAGACAACCTCCCATGATGTCAATCTCATCGGGGAATACAATATAGCGGGCGAGATGTGGCATATCGAGCGGCTGATGCAGCAGACAGGAATGACTATCCTGTCCCGAATTACCGGGGACGGCCGATTCCGTGAGGTGGGCTGGGCGCACCGTGCCAAGGTCAATATGGTCGTATGCAGCCGGGCTTTGCTGGGCCTGGCGGTGCAAATGGAGCGTAAATACGGCATCCCTTATTTTGAGGGGTCATTTTACGGAGCAAAGGAAACGAGTTATTCCTTGCGGCAGATGGCCTACCTGACCGGAGATCGTGAAGTGGAACGACGAGTGGATAAGCTGGCCGCACGGGAGGAAATGAGGCTCTCGCTGGAGCTGGAGCCCTACCGCAAGCAGCTGAAAGGAAAGCGGGCAGTGCTCTATACCGGAGGTGTGAAGAGCTGGTCTGTCATTACGGCTTTGCAGGAGTTGGGCATTAAGGTGGTTGGGGTAGGAACGAATAAGAGCACTGCCGAGGATGTATCCCGGATTGCTGCCCGTATCGGGGATGATGCGGAATACATCCCGGAAGGCGGCGCCCGCCAGATTTTCAAGACCGTACGGAGCCGCAAGGCCGACATGGTCATTGCCGGGGGACGGAACATGTATATGGCAATTAAGGAACAGGTTCCTTTTGTGGACATCAATCAGGAGCGGCACAAGGCTTATGCGGGCTATGACGGGCTATTGTCCCTGGCGAAGCAGCTTGTGCATACGCTGCAGCATCCGGTATGGGAGCTGACCGCCAAATTGGCTCCATGGGAGGAGGAGACGGAATTTGCCGATTAAATCCGCCACGAAGCCTGTAAGTGTCAACCCGCTCAAGGTAGGACAGCCTTTGGGCGGCGTGCTGGCTCTGCAGGGGATATATCGCTCAATGCCTTTGCTGCACGGCGCTCAGGGCTGCTCGGCCTTCTCCAAGGCGCTGTTGACCCGCCATTTTCGAGAGCCGATCGCCGTTCAGACCTCTGCGCTGCAAGAGATGGACGTTATATTTGACGCAGACCGGAATCTGGAGGAGGCGCTGGATCATATCTGGTCCAAGCACCACCCGGATGTCATCGGCGTTATCAGTACGGCCCTCACCGAGGTGGCTGGTGTTGATTTTCAATCCAGAGTAAAGACATTCAAGCGAGAACGGGCATTGAAGGACAGTCTGCTGTTTTCTATATCTCTGCCTGATTTTCACGGTTCCCTGGAGACGGGCTACAGCAGTACAGTAGAAGCGCTAATGGATGCCGTACTCGGATTGGCCGGAGGCAAGTCTCCCAAAAAACAGCGCCGGACGCAGGTCAATCTGCTGCCGGCTTCTTATCTGACTGCCGGAGATGTCATGGAAATCAAGGATATTATCGCTTCCTTTGGCCTGGAGGTTATTTCGCTCCCCGATATCTCCACTTCCTTGTCCGGGCATCTGCTGACAGGCTTTTCCCCTTTGACAAGAGGGGGAACTCCGCTGGATTCAGCCTGCCAGATGCTGGAGTCTTCCTGCACTATTGCCATTGGCGCAAGCATGGAGCGTCCGGCACGCAGGCTGACTCATGCCGCAGGCATTCCCTATCACTTGTTCGATGGTCTGTCTGGCTTGGCTGCGAGCGATGCGTTCATACATTTCCTGCAGAAGATCAGTCGCGAGCCAGCCCCCGTCCGTTTCCGCTGGCAGCGTGAAAATCTGTTGGACAGCATGCTGGATGCCCATTTCTATTATTCCGGCGCTTCGGCTGTAGTGGCGCTTGAACCGGATCATATGCTGTCGACCGCAGCCTGGCTGGAGGAGATGGGAGTGGAACTGAAGCGGCTAGTTACAACCTGCAGCACGCCCGCGCTGCTGAAGACAGAACGGGAAATCTGGATCGGTGATCTGGATGATGCAGAGGAGAGCGCGCAGGGCGTGGATTTGTGGATCAGCAATTCGCATGGAAGAAAGGGAGCGGCACGGGCCGGTGCCTCATTCGTACCGGCAGGCTTGCCGGTGTATGACGAGTTGGGCGCTCATACATCCGTAAGCGTCGGATACCGTGGAACCATGGAGTGGGTGAACAAGGTGGGCAATGTATTGCTTGCCGAGAGGGGGAAGGGAGGATGAAGGTTGCATTTGCGACGGAAGACGGGGTGCTTGTGAATGCTCATTTTGGGCAGAGTCCCATGTTCACTGTATTCGAAATTCGGCTCTCAGGCGTCCAGTTTCTGGAGCATCGGCAGTTAGCCCCGGGCAGCGATGAGAACGAAGCGGGCAAAATCGCCAGCCGAATTAGCCTGATCGAGGACTGTGCCCTGATCTTCCTGGTACAGATCGGCGCTTCGGCCGCTGCACAGGTTACCAAACGGACCATTATGCCTGTAAAGGTAGCCTACGGCAGCTCCATTGAGGAGCAGGTCCAGCGTCTCCAGAATATGCTGGCTCGCAATCCGCCCATGTGGCTTGCCAAAATCCTGCATGCTGAGGAGGGCAGCGGCAAGGTGGAATCATAAGCCTTCTGTAAGAAAGAGCGACGATATGTGGTGCCAAGATCATGCAGAACGAATATCTTTAAGGCGGGAGTCGCACATGGAGGGGATGGACGAATGGTACAGCTGCTGGAAGACAGCAGATACGGACGCCAGTTGAAGCTGCTGGGAGTGGAAGGTCAGAACAGACTAAAGCAGGCCACTGTCATGGTCGCAGGCATCGGAGGCTTGGGAGGGACAGCGGCCATGTACCTGACCGCTGCCGGAGTGGGAAAGCTGATATTAGCCCACGAGGGCGTAATTCATCTGCCCGATATGAATCGGCAGGTGCTGATGGACAGCGGACGAATCGGTGAGGAACGGATGGAGACAGCATTGCAGCATTTACATCGTATCAATCCGGAGACTGAACTTGAGGGTCACGCCCACAGAATCACGGAAGAATCCTCCGGACCATGGGTAGAAGCGGCAGATCTCGTAATTGATGCACGCTATGACTTTCCCGAAAGATATACGCTGAACAGGCTGTGTGTTCGATATGACAGACCGATGATAGAAGCCGCCATGTACGACTATGAAGTATCGCTAATGACCATTGTTCCCGGCAGGACGGCATGCCTGGAATGTCTCTACCCGGAAGGAGGGCAGCCTTGGGAGCCTCTGGGATTCCCGGTTCTGGGAGCCACCTCCGGCTTGATTGGCTGCATGGCTGCACTGGAAGCAGTCAAATGGATTACAGATGCGGGCAATCTGTTCACTGACCGCATGCACCGCATGAATGTGCTGGATATGAGCAGCTGCAGCATAGCCGTCAAGCGCAATCCGCGTTGTCCGTGCTGCGGAACAGGAGGGGATACAGATGAATCGGTTGCACATTTGTGATACGACGCTTCGTGACGGAGAACAGGCTCCGGGCGTTGCCTTTTCGACGAAGGAGAAAGCAGAAATTGCCATCATGCTGGATCTGGCGGGGGTAGAGCAGGCTGAGATCGGCATTCCGGCCATGGGGGAGGCAGAGTGCAGGTCTATTGCCAGGATTGCCGCTCTCGGACTTCAGATGAAGTTAATGACCTGGAATCGCGCAGTGTTCTCGGATATTGATGCAGCGGAATCGACGGGTGTCGACTGGGCCCATATTTCGGTTCCCGTATCGGCGGTGCAGATGAAGGCCAAGCTGGGTATGACTCCTGTGCAGGTGACAGAGCTGATCCGCAAGTCTGTCGATTACGGTCTGTGTAAAGGATTGACTGTCTCCGTAGGCTTTGAGGATGCTTCAAGGGCAGATGACCTGTTCCTGGAGCAGCTGGCGAATCAGCTCTACAGGGATGGTATCCGGCGGTTCAGATATGCCGATACGCTGTCCGTTCACCATCCCGATGCCATAGCGGCCCGCATAGGTAGGCTTGTATCGCGTGTCCCGCAGGGTGTGGAGCTTGAGATCCACTGCCATAACGATTATGGTCTGGCGCTTGCCAATACCCTGGCAGCTTTGCAGGCAGGAGCTGTCTGGGCCAGTACCACCGTTTCGGGCCTTGGGGAAAGGGCTGGCAATACGGCGCTGGAGGAGGTAGTGATGTCGTGGAGGGACTTATATAAGGGAACCTGCAGCGTTCGCCCCGAGCTGCTGAATCCGCTGGCTGCACTGGTGTCCAAAGCCTCTAACCGAGTCATTCCCGAGGGCAAGCCAATTGTGGGAGATATGGTATTCGCTCATGAATCCGGCATACATATCAATGGTCTGTTGAAGGAGCGTTCCGCCTATCAGGCCCTTGATCCGACCGAGCTGGGCACTGATCATTCGTTCGTGCTCGGCAAGCATTCGGGCAGAAGTGCAGTTCAGTATATGCTGGAGCAGGAGGGAATCAAGGCAGGCCCCGATGAAATCAAATTCCTGCTGGAGCGGCTTCGCCTGGTCGGTGAAGACCCCAAGTGGGTCATCTACAGCAAGGACTTAAAGCACTGGCTGGAGCATTATCCGGCAGAACTGTCGAACTAATCAAAAAGCGTTTCTGTCCGGTGAGTGTGCCGTGACTGGAACGCTTTCTTTCATATAACCTCCAACGCCAATGGAGGGTTTATTCGTACTGCTGTTTTTTTACATATCTGTGATGGCTGCAAGCGAAGTCTCGAATTTGCTGGTTAAACGAAGTCGTTCAGAGGGGTATAATACAATATAGTGCTGTATAATGTGCGTTAGATGGTTTTACGGCAGGTTTGATTCATATGACGATTAGATGCTGATCTGGAAGGACGGCTGTCTGGCAATTGGAGGAATGCTTGTGGGGATGATGTTTTCTTTTCTAAAAAAATATCGGGTTCCAGCCATCGCAGCACTCGTGATGATGCTGCTGGAACTGACGGTGGAGTTATCGCAGCCATATTTGATCTCCAAAATCATTGATGAGGGTATCCGGCAGCAGGATTTGTCCATTGTCTGGTTATGGGGCGGTGTGCTGGTAGGAAGTGCCGTTATCGCCTTTATGGCGGGTATTGCCAGCTCCTTTTTTGCTTCACATGCAAGTCAGGGCTTTGGCTATGATTTACGGGAAACGCTGTACCGCAAGGTCCAGTCCTTTTCCTATCCGGTGTTTAAGCGTTTTGCCACCTCATCGCTGATTACACGTTTGACGGGGGATGTTACGCAAGTACAGGATACGGTGTTTATGAGCCTGCGGTTTATGACACGGGTTCCGCTGGTGGTCATCGGCAGTATTGTGATGGCATTGGTCGTACATTTCAGGCTTGGTTTGCTGCTGGCGATCATGGCGCCGGTGCTATTTGTGTTTGTACTGGTGATGATGCGTCGGACGGTCACTTTGTTTAAAGGCGTTCAGCGTCGTCTGGATGATGTGAACGGGGTGATTCAGGAGAATCTGACCGGGATTCGGCTGATTCGGGTGTTTGTGCGGATGCGGCATGAAATCGAGCGTTTTGCCCATTATGGAGGAGAACTGATGAAAGGAACGGTATCGGCTCTACGCTGGACAGAAACGACAATGCCGTTCATTTTGTTTACGATGAATGTGGGAATTATTGCGGTGCTTTGGTTCGGAAGAGGTCAAATTTCCACAGGCGATGCGAGTGTGGGACAGGTAGTGGCAGTCGTCAATTATTCTTTGCGGACGATTGGGGCCTTGTCTGCCTTGTCCGGCATCGTGGTCGTGTTTTCCCGGGCAACCGCATCTACGGGACGGATTCGAGAGGTGCTGGAAACACAACATGATGAATATGGAGCGGGTGCGTCTGCTCCAACACATAACACGCGAATTGAGGGACAGGTGGAATTGGAACGGGTGAGCTTCCATTATCCGGGCAGCGATTTGGCTGTACTGAAGGATATTACTTTTAAGGCTGGGCCAGGTGAGCGTATAGCGATTATGGGAGCTACAGGCTCAGGTAAGTCCTCGCTTGTGCAGCTGATTACACGTCTGTATGAAGAAGATGCCGGCCATGTGCGCTTTGACGGAAAGGACGCGCGTGAGCTGGACGCTTCCATACTGCGTGAGGCCATTGGCTATGTACCGCAGGAGGTGCTGTTATTCACCGGGTCGATTCGCGACAATATTGCTTGGGGGCTGGAGAATGCCAGCCTGGAGCAGATTCAGGAGGCCGCCCGGATGGCGCAAATTCATGATACGATTGAACGCCTGCCGCAAGGCTATGATACCTTGCTTGGGCAGCGTGGCGTCAATCTGTCCGGTGGTCAGAAGCAGCGGCTATCTATTGCGCGCGCACTGGTGCGCCGTCCGACGATACTTATTCTCGACGACAGCACGAGCGCGCTGGATGTTCGAACTGAAGCAGCGCTGCTGAAAGCGCTGGATGGCCTATCCTGCACGACATTTCTAATTACGCAGAAAATCAGCTCGACCGCATCGGCGGATCAGATTTTACTGCTGGATGAGGGTCGTCTGATCGCAAGCGGAAGTCATGAGCATCTGCTGAATAGCTCAGAACTGTATCGACGCATCTATGAATCGCAATACGGAAAGGAGGGGGCGCATGCTCAAGGAACTTATTGATCCGTTCCGTCAGCCGACACCATCGTCCGGTGTACTGCTTAATCCGGCAGGCGCCGAGGGACGCCGCAAGGCCAAGGCGAAGAACTGGTCCGGTACGCTGGGTCGGATATGGGCTTACCTGGCCCGCCGCAAGGCCAAGCTGATGCTGGTGCTGTTTATGGTCATGCTCAGCTCGGGGCTGGCTCTATTGGGTCCGTATTTGGTCGGCGTAGCGGTGGATGATTTTCTCGAAGGTCCGGGTGGACGCACGTGGATTTATTTTCTGACTGGATTAGCGACTGTATATCTGTTCAACTCGCTGACCTCCTGGCTGCAAAATATCTGGATGATTGAAATCGCCCAAGAGACCGTATACCGGATGCGTTTTGATCTGTTTTCGCATTTGCATCGGCTGCCGATTCCTTTTTACGGCAAACGCCAACAGGGAGAAATCATGAGCCGGCTGACCAATGATATCGAAAATGTCAGCTCTACGCTGAACAGCTCGGCTATTCAAATTTTTTCGAGCATATTGACGCTGGTCGGTACCCTTGCAGTCATGCTGTGGTTAAGTCCTTTGATGACACTGCTGACCTTTATCATAGTGCCGCTCATGGCGTCCGGGATGCGCTGGATTACACGCCGGACCGGGCCTTTATATAAGGAACGCCAGAACAACCTGGGCGAACTGAATGGTTATATTGAAGAAACGCTGTCCGGGCAGCAGATTATCAAAGCATTTTCACAGGAAAAGAGAGTCATCCACGGTTTTGGCGAGCGAAATGACCGCATTCGTCTGTCGGGCTTCTGGGCACAAACCATTTCCGGCTTTATCCCCAAGCTGATGAACGGACTGAACAACCTCAGCTTTGCCATTGTAGCGGGGATCGGCGGGATTTTGGCGATTCACGGCTCCATTACGATAGGTACGATTATCGTATTCGTAGAATATGCCCGTCAGTTCACCAGACCGCTGAACGATTTGGCGAACCAGTGGAACACGCTGTTGTCTGCCATTGCCGGAGCTGAACGTGTATTCGAGATATTGGACGAGGATGAAGAGTCCAAGGACGAGCAAGGTGCAGTGGCTCTGAAGCATGTAGAAGGAGCCGTACGATTTACCGATGTTTCCTTCGGCTATAATGCAGGGAGCGATACGCTGGAGGGTATTTCCTTTGAAGCCAAGCCTGGCGAAATGATCGCGCTGGTCGGTCCAACCGGGGCTGGAAAAACAACGCTGATTCAACTGATTTCCAGGTTCTACACTCCCGACAAGGGAACGATTACGCTGGACGGACGCGACATTACGACCATACAGCGTGAAAGCCTGCGCTCCCATATGGCGTTTGTGCTACAGGATTCCTTCCTGTTCCAGGGAACAATTCGTGACAATATCCGTTTCGGCAGGTTGGATGCCACGGACGAGGAGGTTGAGGAGGCATCCAGGCTGGCGAATGCTCATTCCTTTATCATGCGGATGAAGGACGGGTACGACAAGGTATTGGAGGCCAACGGTAGCGGCATCAGTCAAGGGCAAAAACAGCTGCTGGCTATCGCACGCGCTATTTTGGCGAACCCTGCAATTCTTGTCCTCGACGAGGCAACGAGCAGCATTGATACCATTACCGAGATGAAAATACAAGAAGGACTGGAGCGGCTTATGCAAGGTCGAACAAGCTTTGTCATCGCTCACAGACTGAATACCATTCGTCAGGCTGACCGGATTCTGGTCTTGAAGGATGGTCGTCTGGAGGAACAGGGCTCTCATGATGAGCTGCTGACCCATAAAGGCTTTTACAGCGACTTATATTATGGTCAGTTGAGAAAGCAAAGCTCTTAGGTGAGAGGTTGGTAGAGGGGTTGGCTATAGGAAAAAAAGGACTACCCCGGAGGAGACCACTGAGGTAGCCCTTTTTTTATGATGCTTTCTTATCCAGATTTAGTTAATGGGCTGTTCAAGGGACGGGATTCAAGCTCAGCATGTGCCGGAGCAAGCTCCGCCTGTCTGCCCGGATGAAACTCATTTTCCGATTTGGCGACGATGACGGTAGCGACTCCATTACCAATCAGATTGGTGATGGCGCGTGCTTCTGACATGAAGCGGTCCACTCCGAGCAGCAGCGCCATTCCCGCCAGCGGAATGGAAGGGAACGCCGCGAGTGTGGCTGCCAGCGTGATAAATCCGGAGCCTGTAACGCCTGCTGCTCCCTTCGAGGTCAGCATAAGGATACCCAGCAGTGTCAGCTGCTGCCACAGGGTCATCTCCACGCCGGAGGCCTGGGCTACGAAAATGGCAGCCATGGACAAATAGATTGCCGTACCATCCAGGTTAAACGAATAGCCTGTTGGAATGACCAGACCGACCACTGATTTGGAGCAGCCGTATTTCTCCATTTTTTCCATCATCCGTGGCAGAGCCGACTCGGAGGAGGAAGTCCCGAGTACAAGCAATATTTCTTCTTTGATATAAGCGATAAACTTGAAAATGCTGAAACCGTACATGCGAGCAATCAGACCGAGCACAATGATTATAAACAGGGCCATGGTCAGGTAAACGGAGCCCATCAGCTTGCCAAGAGAGGTCAACGACCCGATGCCGAATTTACCAATGGTGTAGGACATGGCACCAAATGCGGCGATTGGCGATAATTTCATGATCATATTGACGATACCGAAGAAGGCGTGAGAGAGCTTGTCGAACAGGACAATGACGGGTTTGGCTTGCTCTCCCATGGCCGTCAATGACAGCCCGAAGAGGATGGCAAAGAACAGGATAGGCAGTAATTCTCCACCTGCCATAGCGCTTACTACATTTTCAGGGATAATGCCGACGATGAAATCAACGAATCCGTGACTTGATTCCGCTGCTTTTTGAGCATATTGAGATACATCTCCGGTTGCCTTGCTCACATCAATACCGGCGCCCGGTCTTATCAGGTTAACCACGAGCAGACCAATGGCTAGCGCAATTGTGGTAACGATTTCAAAATAGAGAAGCGCCTTTCCGCCAATACGACCGACCTTTTTCATGTCTCCCATGCTGGCAATTCCGTGCACCACCGTAAAAAATACAATGGGGGCGATGACCATCTTAATGAGCTTGATAAAGGCGTCTCCGAGCACTTTGAGCTTTTCGCCTGTTGTAGGAAAAAAGTGACCCAGAAGAATGCCCAGAACAATAGCGATAACGACCTGAACCGTCAAGTTTTTCAAATTAATTCTCAGTCTCATAGGGATACGCTCTCGCTTTCTTTTTTTGTTTTTTTGAAAACGCTTTATTTTTTGTATCCCCAGTGTAAAAGCTGCGTTCTTGGCAAACAAGAATACGGTCATAACGTTCCTTTTGGTCTTTAAGGTCCCTGAATCATATCCATCAGATCGGACCCGATGATGGGTGTGAACTCCGGATAGAGCACACGCAGACGTTCCCTCCAAAGCTTGCGCTCATCGTCGGACAGATAGGTAATTTTAATGTCTCCGGTCTGTTGCAGCTGATTCAGTCGATTGGCGTTTTCATAGGTTTTCAGCTTGTTCCAACGCGTCGTTTCCTCCAGGGCCTCTTGTAGCACCAGCTTGGCGTCACTTGGGAGGCGATCCCAATAGGATTTGTTAAATATGACGGCATACCCCAGATAGCTGTGGTTGCTAATGGTCATATAGCGTTGCACTTGGTAAAACCGTTTGGTAAAAATATTGGATATCGTGTTCTCCTGTCCGTCCGCCGTTCGCGTCTCCAGACTGTGGTATATTTCGTTGAAGGGAGTGCTAATGGTCGATGCACCAAGCGTTTCAAACTGACGTTCCAACACCTGGCTTGGCTGGATACGGAATTTCAAGCCCGCAAAGTCTGCGGGTTTGCGAATTGGACGGGCGTTGTTCGTCATCTGTCGAAAGCCATTGGACCAGAAGGCGACGCCTTTCATGCCATAAGGGTCAAGCGTTTGCGATAACCGCTTGCCCAATTCTCCGTTCAGTGCCTGGTCGACTTCAGCCTGATCCTTAAAGGCAAATGGAAGGTCCATCACCATCCAGGCTGGGTCAATCGCGTTCAAATTGGAAAAGGAAGGAGCAATCATCTGGATTTCTCCTCGCTGAAGCGCGGCCACTTCCGTGGCTTCTGAATAGCGCATTCCATTGGGGAACACTTGAATCTCAATTCGATCGTTAGATTTTTCTTTAACCCGCTGTGCAAAATAAGCGGCGGCCAGCCCTTTGGGCGAGTTTTCAGCTACCACATGACTAAATTTGATCACGATCCGATCTTTAAGACCGGTAAATTCATTATCATAAGGGAGTTCTTCGTTAAAATTTTTTTGAAAACCGATTACATAAGCCGTTAGGATACCCAGTACGAGCAAAACACCAAATCCAGCAGCTCTTTTCACAAAGTAACCTCCCATCTGTTGCTATTTTAGACCCATTATTCCACAATGATATTCAAAGGTAAACGGTTTAAAGGGAAGGTGAAGAGGATGAACAGACTTCGCATATATTGGAAAATTATGATACTTTCATTTGGAGTCGTTCTTTTTTCTCTTTTGATCGGCGGTCTTTTTCTGTTTGGCAGCGCCACCCGGCTTAAGGAAGAAGAACTCAAACAGCGGCTTACGATTACGGCCCAGACGGTTGCGAACCTGCCGGACGTAGTGAATAGAATCAACGACCCGAATGCTTCTGCCGTAATTGCACCTATGGCGGACAAAATTCGGATATTAAACGATGCGGCTTATATCGTCGTGCTCGATATGAACCGCAAACGGTTGTCTCATCCGCTATCGGAGCGAATCGGCGGAACGTTTGAGGCTCGGGATGATGATGCTGCATTTGCTGAACATACGTATGTCTCCAAAGTGCGCAGTGAAGCGGGCATTGGCCTGCGTTCCTTTGTGCCGATTATGAATGCTTCCTCAGAGCAGGTGGGCGTCGTCGTCGCGGGCGGCCTGCTGCCAGGCGTGACAGAGATTATCCGTCAGGAGAAGCAATCCATTCTCATCACTTCGTTGCTGTCGCTGATGTTTGGTGTGATTGGCTCCGCATTGCTGGCCCGTCATATTAAGCTTCAGATGTTCAACCTCGAGCCTCAGGAGATTGCGAGAATGTTTCGCGAGCGAAGCGCGGCCTTTCAGGCGATGCATGAGGGTGTCATTGCCATTGACCGCAACTGCATGATTACCATTTTCAACGAACGAGCCAAGCAAATCTTCCACGTACACCGTGATGTAGTCGGCTTGCCGATCCGTGAGGTCATCCCGGATACCCGTTTGCCGGAGGTGCTGGATGCGGGTGTCGCGATTCTGAGCCAGGAGCTAAAAATTGGCGGAACCATTATTTGGAGCAACCGCATTCCCATTCGCGAACAGGGAGTTACGATGGGGGCAATCTCCATATTTCAGGATAAGACCGAGGTGACGAGAATGGCCGAGGAGCTCACAGGTGTCAAAGAGTTTGTTCATGCGCTTCGTGCACAAAATCATGAGCATATGAACAAAATGCATACCGTCGCCGGCTTGCTTCAGCTTGGGCAGCAGAACGAGGCTTTGAGCTATCTGTTTGAGGTGACCGAGCAACAGGAGGAGATTACACGCTTCCTTCAACGGCATTTCGACGATGACGGAGTTGCAGGTCTGCTATTGGGTAAAATTAGCCGTGGTAAAGAGCTTGGCATTGATATTAGGATTGATCCTGACAGCAGAATGAATCAATTTCCCCGGCTGATTGACCGACATGATTTTGTGCTGTTACTCGGAAATTTGATCGAAAATGCCTTTGATGCACTGGCGGATACAGAAGTCGGCTCCAAAGAAATTTATGTCAGCATCCAGCAGGATGACGAATATATGTCCATATTAGTCGAGGATAATGGCTGTGGAATGTCGGAAACGACGAAAATACGAATGCTCGAACGCGGATTCACGACCAAGGACGGAGAGAGCCGCGGCATGGGGCTTCATTTACTGAGCGGGATTGTCACCAAGGGGAACGGCCGCCTGACATGCGAATCTTCACTTGGCTTGGGAACTTCGATCGAGATTCTATTTCCGTTGAAGGAGAGAGGGAGAGGCAATGAGCAAACAGATTAAATCACTGTTTCGTGTGCTGCTGGTCGAGGATGACCCGATGGTACAAGAGGTGAATCGGCTTTTTATTGAACAGGTTGACGGATTTAAGGTCGTAGGTCTGGCTTCCAATGGGCTTCGCGGGTTAGAGCTGATTGAGGAGCTAAAGCCTGATCTGATTTTTCTGGACGTGTTCATGCCATCGCTCAACGGGATAGCGACTTTGCAGCGTATCCGTTCCATGGCATTGCCTGTAGACGTAGTTGTCGTGACGGCTGCAAAGGATACGGAAACGATCCGCGAAATGATGCGAAACGGAGCGTTCGATTATATCATTAAGCCGTTCAAGGTAGAGCGTATCCATCATACACTGGAGCGTTACCGGGTACAGCAGGCTGGATTATGGGCGGAAGAAGTAGGAACCCAGGAAGAGCTGGACCTCATTATGCAAAATAGAGAAGCTGCCAAGGCAGCGGTAGTGCCTGCTCCTGTATATGAGGAATGGGCGTTGTCTTACGATGAGCTGCCAAAGGGCTTGAATGCAGCTACCCTGAAGCAGGTGCTTGCGGTCATGGAGCAGCATGGCGGCAAGCTATCTGCTGAAGATACCGCGGAGGGAGTAGGGATTGCCCGTGTAACGGCAAGAAGATACCTGGATTATCTGGAGAAAAGAGGGATCGTGCGCCTTGTTGTGCATTACGGCGGGGTCGGTCGTCCCGTTAATCGGTATGAGCTGCTGCGTGAACAAAATGACCATAAGTAACAATATGGACAAAAGCTTCCCAACGCTTTTATGAAGGCGATACCATGTAACAGCAAGGGAACTGGATAATGCTTCAATACACGTGTCTGTCCTTGGACCGCACATGTGCTATGAATAGAATAGGAGCGGATGTACATGGCCTTTAATAGTCTGATTCTTCGATTGGAGCTCGTTCACTCTAAAGTAAACTTTGGTGAGGTCGCATCAGCCATCAGCCGTGCCGGGGGAGACATTACTTCCATTGATGTTATTCGTCCCGGACAGGATTCGTCTGTTCGTGACATCACTGTTCACGTCGCTGAAATAGCAGAGGCATCGCTAATCGAATCACTCAAGTCGTTAGCAGGCATTCAACTCATTAACGTTTCTGACCGCACGTTTCTCGCGCACCTGGGAGGGAAAATATCAGTCCAGCCCAATTTGCCGATTAAAAATCGGGATGATCTGTCGCGGGTATATACGCCGGGAGTGGCCCGGGTCTGTACGTCCATTCATGAAAATCCGAAAAAAGCGTACTCCCTGACCATCAAGCGAAATACCGTCGCGGTAGTTACCGATGGCACCGCTGTGCTTGGGCTTGGCGATATCGGCCCACATGCGGCTGCACCCGTGATGGAAGGCAAAGCGATGCTGTTCAAGCAGCTGGCGGGAGTCGATGCATTCCCCATTTGTCTGGACACGAAGGATACGGAGGAAATCATTCGTACGATTAAGGCGATCAGCCCAATTTTCGGAGGAATTAATTTAGAGGATATCAGTTCTCCACGTTGTTTCGAGATCGAAACCCGCCTGGCAGAAGAATTAGATATTCCTGTCTTCCACGATGATCAGCATGGGACGGCGGTGGTTGTGATTGCCGGGCTGCTGAATGCACTGAAAGTAGTTGGCAAGCGGATCGAAAATGTTCGGGTCGTTGTGAACGGTATAGGAGCTGCAGGCGTGTCGATATGCAAAATGCTGCTCGCCGCAGGAGTAAGCCGTCTTGTTCCGGTAGACCGGGATGGAGCCATCATACAAGGTGGGACTTATCCCCATCCGATGTGGCAGTGGCTGGCAGACCAGCCTCAAGTAGAGTCACAGCCGGGCACATTAAAGGAGGTTATTCGGGACGCGGATGTGTTCATCGGCGTGTCGCGAGCCAATCTGCTGAATGCCGCGGATGTACAGCGTATGGCGGCGAACAGCATTGTTTTTGCGATGGCTAATCCGCAACCGGAAATTGCTCCCGAAGAAGCCATTCCGCATGTTCGTGTATTTGCAACGGGGCGAAGCGACTATCCTAACCAGATCAACAATGTACTTGTGTTTCCGGGGATATTCAGAGGAGCGCTCGATTGCCGGGCGCGCCACATCAACGAGCCGATGAAATTAGCCGCCGCCCGTGCCATTGCCTCCGTCGTAAGTGAACGGGAATTAAACGAGCAGTACATTATTCCGAGCATTTTCAATGAACAGGTTGTTACCGAGGTGAGGAAGTCTGTGATTGAAGCGGCTATTCTAACGGGAACGGCCCGGCGTATTCCACCGGATTTTAGATCGTCTGGTGGAGCAAAATAGAATAACACGACCAGGTCTGTTAAACTGTGAAAATAGAACGGTTGCAGATACGTTACCGTGTTAGCCTTATCTATTTTGCGGAGGTGCGGGGATGAACGGAAGTCTGTTTGAGCTGCGTTTGCGGGACGGGGATTATATTCCCCGTTTCTTTGCTTACTATTACAAGCAGTGGCGCGACTATACGATGCCGTACCACGATCATCGTTCGACTGAAATTATGTACATGATTTCCGGCCTGTGTCGGGTGGATGTGCAAACGGGAGAGAAGGCCGACGCAAGCATTACGCTGCGTAAAGGAGAGTTTATTATGCTGGACGCAGGCGTACCGCATCGGCTGGTGGTGGAGGGAGAACAATCTTGTCGGATGCTGAATGTGGAGTTTGGTTTTACGGAGGGGATGAGTGTAGGACCGTCCATCCGACAAATGGCAGCGGAGGAGCAGGAGATCACAGCCTTCATGTCGCGTCCATTCCCGTATCTGGTGTTGTCGGACCCGGAAGAGGTATATTTTACGCTGAAAAGTCTCGTGCTGGAGCTGGATCAACGAAAAGAACATCCGGGTGCAATGGCGGAGCTGCTTTTTATGCAATTGCTGGTGCGAATTGCGCGTCTGCGGGCAGAGGCAGAGCGCAGCAACACGCAGCAAACGGATATGTATATCAAACGCTGCATTGAATTTCTCCATCTCAACTATGACCGGGATATTGTGGTCAAGGATATGGCAGCCGCCGTGAATCTGCATCCAGGATATTTGCACCGTATTTTCAAAAAACACACCGGACAAACACTCACCGCTTATTTGACCATGCTGCGAATGGACAAGGCCCGGATGCTGCTTCAGCAAACGGACATTCCCATTCAGGAAATTGCCGATTACGTAGGTGTCGGCAGCAGGCAGTATTTTCATATGCTGTTCAAAAAGCATACAGGTAAGACGCCAGTCGAATACCGTTCTGCTGTGGAACGGCATGTATGGAACTATGCGGACGAGGAAAGTGGAAATTAGAAGAAGGTAAGTAGCTCCTGTCGATATGAAAGTTAGAATTTTTGACACCTATATACGAATCTGGTCATGATTTTGATAACGCTTTCCACAGGCATATTGCTACAATGACGGTATATTACAATTCTAATCCCGGAGGTTGATTGCCGTGTCATTTAAAGTAGCTTTTATTGGAGCGGGAAGCATTGGTTTTACACGTGGCATTTTGCGAGATTTGTTATCGGTGCCGGAATTTAATGAGATCGAAGTGGCTTTTACGGACATAAGTCAGCACAATCTGGACATGGTCACTGAGCTGTGCCAGCGGGATATCCGGGAGAACGGTTTGTCCATACAAATACAGTCCTCTACGGATCGAAGGGTAGCCTTAAAGGATGCCAAATACGTCATTTGTACGATCCGGGTTGGCGGTCTGGAAGGCTTTGCGACCGATGTGGATATCCGTTGAAATACGGCGTGGACCAATGCGTAGGAGATACGCTGTGTGCGGGAGGCATTATGTACGGGCAGCGGGGGATCGCTGAAATGCTGGACATTTGCAAGGACATCCGCGAGCTAAGTGCACCGGATGTGCTGCTGCTGAACTACTCGAACCCGATGGCGATGATTACGTGGGCCTGCAACAAGTACAGCGGTGTGCGTACGATTGGTCTATGTCATGGCGTCCAGCACGGACATCACCAAATTGCCGAGGTGTATGGTCTGGAGAAGCAGGATGTGGACATTGTGTGTGCCGGAATCAATCACCAGACATGGTACATCCAGGCATCCCATCAAAGCAAGGATCTGACGGCAGGACTGCTGGAGGCTTTTGAAAAGCATCCCGAATATAGCCGCACCGAAAAGGTACGGATCGACATGCTTCGCCGTTTTGGCTTCTACAGCACAGAATCTAACGGTCATTTAAGTGAATATGTTCCCTGGTACCGGAAGCGTCCGGATGAAATTCTCGACTGGATTGATCTGGGCAGCTGGATCAATGGAGAAACAGGAGGCTATCTGCGCGTATGTACGGAAGGACGCAACTGGTTCGAGACGGATTTCCCCAACTGGATGAAAGAAGACCCAATGGAGTACAAAGCGGAGAATCGTGGTGAGGAGCACGGCTCATATATTATTGAAGGGTTAGAAACTGGACGTGTATACCGAGGGCATTTTAATGTCGTTAATAACGGAGTAATCTCCAATCTGCCAGACGATGCGATCATTGAAGCACCCGGATATGTGGATCGGAACGGCATTTCCATGCCGTATGTTGGCGAGCTTCCGCTTGGTCCTGCGGCCGTCTGCAATGTAAGTATTTCCGTCCAGCGTTTGGCTGTCAAAGCGGCTGTGCATGGGGATGACAAGCTGCTGCGTCAGGCGTTTATGATGGACCCGTTGGTGGGTGCGGTTTGTAACCCGAAAGAAATTTGGCAGATGGTCGACGAAATGCTGGTAGCGCAGGAAGCGTGGCTTCCACAGTATGAGGCAGCGATTGCCGAGGCACGTCAACGTCTGGCTGCGGGCGATCTGATCCCCACTCGTCCTTATGAGGGAGCAGCAAGGCTTAAGGTCAAAACGGTTGAGGAAATGCAGCTGGACCGGGAGGCGGCAAACAAAAATGCGGGCGAATCGGACAAAGGCAAGGAACGTGAAGAGGTGCAGCCCAGCAAGGCATAGCGGCTTGGTACAATCGCATTAGCGCTCACTGCATGTATGCATGATATTGACCCGTGAGGCTACACAACGATAACTATCCAACGATAAAAGGATGTTTTCATGGCCATGAGGACCTGAAAATGCCCTTTTATTGTTAATAGATTTAACAATTTGATATGGATCAAGTTTGAAGTTTATTATTGTCGATTTGAGCTGACGGAAATTAAAGAAAATACCCTTATTTTTTCAAAATTCGGCTTCATTGGTGTCGTGATTTCAGCCCTTTTCCCAGCTCCATCCGGCACTGAACCGGAAATATGGAGGTACGGGTCTGGGGCTGTCCATCTGCAAAAACCTGGTTAGCCTGATGGGCGGTTCCATTGGTGTGGATAGTGAAGAGGCCAAGGGCTCGACGTTCCGGTTCCAGCTGGATCTTAGGCTGCCGGAAGAGGAGGAAGCTGGCGAAGTTGAGGCACGGAGAGTCTTATGAATCGAAGAATTTCCTAAAAGAAATAGCCGTGATGCATCATGCATCACGGCTATTTTTTGTAATAAATGGCCAAACAAATGATTGACAAACCGTACTAACTGTACTATTAATTATAGTACAGTTAGTACGGTTTGAAATAATATAAATCGGACCAAGTCTTGAAAGGAGGAAGTCCATGTTCGAGCTGGATATCCGCAGCCGCAAGCCGATCTACGAACAGCTAATGGACAGAGTGAAGGAAATGATCGTGTACGGATCACTTCAGCCGGATGAGCAATTGCCTTCCGTGCGGGCACTGTCCGCTCAGCTTACAGTGAATCCGAATACGATTCAGAAGGCGTATCGTGAGCTGGAACGCGAAGGATATATCTATTCCGTCCAGGGCAAGGGCAGCTTTGTCACACCTGCCCGGCAGCAGCCGCAGCAAATGAAGCGGGATGAGATTCGGGCAGCATTGTTAAAGCAGATGATCGAAGCCGTCCATTTCGGTTTTACGCAGCTGGAAGTGGACGCCATATACGTAGAAGCTATGCAATCGAAGGAAAGGGGGATGTCCCTTGATTGAATTAAGGGAAGTCACAAAGACATTTGCAGAGGAAAAGGCAGTGGATCAACTCGCCCTCACGGTGAAAAAGGGCTCCATTTTTGGATTGCTGGGCTCGAATGGGGCGGGTAAAACAACACTGCTCAAAATGATTGCCGGAATCTATCGACCGGATACAGGGAAGGTACTGATCGGGGGGCAAGCCGTATATGAGCAGCCCGAAGTCAAGCAGCGCATTCTGTTTATGCCGGACACACCCTATTTTTTTCCGCAAGCGACGATTCAACAGATGGCCCGTTTTTATCGTTCCATTTATCCAAGCTGGAGTGAGGAGCGATACATACAGCTTACGGATATTTTCAAGCTGGACCCCAAACGCAAACTGCATCGTTTTTCCAAAGGAATGAAGCGTCAGGCCGCATTTTTACTTGCCTTGAGCTGTATGCCTGAACTGTTGATTTTGGATGAGCCGATTGATGGACTTGACCCCGTGATGCGACGGATGATCAAAAATCTGCTATTCCAGGAAACCGCTGCGCGCGAGCTGACCGTTGTAATTTCATCCCATAATTTGCGTGAGATCGAAGATATGTGTGATCACGTCGGTATTATGCATCAGGGACGTATGCTGCTGGAAAAGGAAGTCGATGACCTCAAGTCCGATACGCATAAGGTGCAGGTTGCTTTTCGTGAAAGTGCGCATGAGGAAGGCGTATGTAAGCAACTTTCGGTTGTACATAAGGAGCGGAGAGGCAGTGTCCTGCTGCTGATTATCCGTGGGGAACGGGAGCAGATTGCAGAAACGATTCAGGCGTATGAGCCGCATGTGTTCGATTTGCTGTCGTTGACGCTGGAGGAAATTTTTATTTATGAAATGGAGGATGCGGGTTATGACATCCAACCGATTCTTCTGTAGCGGCGGCGTGATTCGCCAAAGCCTGAGACAGCATGGCTGGATCGGTCTGTTGTACTTGGCGGGATTACTGTTTACGGTGCCACTGCCGTTATTTATGAGTACTGGAAACGAGCAAGTGCCCACGGTTTTGAGAAGCCTGTTCGATAGTACAAACTCAGGCGATGGAATGCAAAGTATCATTTTCTTGACCGTACCTGTGCTGGCAGGTGTGATGCTGCTTCGTTTTATTCAGCGTCAGGGCTCCTCGGATTTATATCACAGCCTGCCCTTACGCAGAGAGCATCTGTTAACGGCACATTTAATTAGCGGCCTGATCCTTTTGATTGTACCCGTATGGCTGACTGCTGGAGTAACGGCCCTGGTAAACATGTCGGTTGAGCTGCCTTTTATTTTCCATATCAATGATATTGGATCATGGGCTTTGGTTGTATCGGTTCTTACGATTTTCCTGTTTGCTTTTACCGTGTTTGTAGGTATCTGTGTAGGACAATCGCTGTTGCAATCCGTTGTAGTGTATGCTTTGCTGCTGTTGCCCTTTTTTTTGTACTCCATGATTAGTCGTTTTCTGGGTCACAATCTATATGGTTACTCTCAGATTATTGGAACTATTGTTCAAAGTAGTAATGGCGTGGGGTTGCGTAGCAACAATAATATTTGGTATAGTTTATCACCGTTCACCCGCATTACGGATTTGTCGAGTAGCGCATTTTCATATGTGGAGCTGCTTATTTATGTTGGTGTTTCCTTGCTGTTTGTAATTTTGAGCTATGTGTTATATCGCAAACGGCTCGCAGAGAAGGCAACGCAGGCCATGGCCTTTACCTTCTTCCAACCCATTTTTAAGGCAGGAGTTATGTTATGCGCCATACTGCTGGTAGGAGAATATTTTTATGGCACAGGAGGCCAGGGGAGAGACTGGTCGATCTTCGGGTATGTGCTTGGAGCTATTTTGGGCTATATTGCTGTGGAGATGGTCATCCGCAAGACGTGGCAAATTGTACGTATTCGTGCTTTGCTGGAACTGGTCGCATACGGTGCGGTTTTGGGACTGGCAATGTACATCCCCACATCTAGCTGGATAGGCTACGAGGAACGGATTCCAACCGCGCATTCAGTCGAGCAAGTCTATGCTGGGCCAAATTTGTATTTGGACGGGGGATCAGCACAGAAAAATCTTTACTTTTCGCAGGATAAAGCTTTTATCGCCGCTGTGCTAAATTTACAGCGTGAGCTTGTGAGAGCACATTCAGCTGGAGAGACGTCCGGGTCCAATAAAGAGCCTCAACAAAGGATATCCATTGCCTATCGTTTGGATGATGGTACCATTATGACTCGCAGTTATACATTTCCTGAGCAGCCTTTCCGGGCAGCGCTGGCGAAAGTGATGCTGTCTGAGCCGTATAAAACAGTAAGCTACTCACTTGATAAGCTGTACGGTAAAGCAGAGACGATCAGCATTCAATCGGCAGATGATAATGAACGGCGAGTTGTTCTGACTGATCCGGAAGATATTCGTGAATTTGAAGCTGTGCTGAAAGAAGAAGTTTTGGACATGAGCTATAGTGAAATGCAGGCAGGCTCTTACGCGTTGGGGAATATTGAAATTCTGAACAAACCTTCATCTGTTTTAGCAGAAGAACCAGAGTGGACTCGCAGCGTCTACTATAATTGGCGCTTATCCTTCCACAAGCTGAATGCTTGGCTGGAACGCAAAGGATATGCCGACAAGGTGATGATCACGTCGAAAGACATGATATCGGTTCGAGCTATTCCAATGGTTTCTCAAGAGAAGGAGCCGTATCAGCCTGGCAAGTATATTGAAGCGGCGAATTTATTCAGGATATTGCAGCAGAAGTATAAAGTCACCACAATTGAAGATCCCAAACTTTGGAATACTGTGCTGGATAACCGCAATAATTATAGCTATGATCCACAAGTGGAGAAAGGCACTTATCTGTTCCAAGTCAAAATCAAGTCCATCAGCGGTTCCGGCTTTCATACGGTTTATTACTTATTAACTCCAAAAGACATCACACCGGAGCTTGCTAAGTTTCTGCCAACAGCTTCTTAAGCGAGACAGAGAAGTACAAAAGCTCTCCCACATTTGGACTAACGTAAATAAAGGCATAGAGAGATATAAGGTAGAACATTAAAGAGAGAAGAGTTCTGTAATGTACAGATTAATTACGTACAGGCCAATTGTGGAGGAGCAGCAAGCTATGAAATATATAGAAGATCGTGAGTTTCTACAGCTATTAAAGCATCATGAAGAGTCCTTTCTCGGATGGGACTTCTCACTTATCTCGGATACAGGCCGGGTCGCAAGCGAGCCTTTGGAATGGTCTTATGTCAGCAAGGCTATGACATTTATCCATACATCGAAGGCGATGCTGGATATGGGGACAGGTGGGGGAGAGCAATTGTCCCGTTTACGCCCTTTTCCAGAGCTTGTATGTGCGACAGAGGCGTATGCACCGAATGTTCCAATTGCTAAAAAACGGCTGGAGCCGCTGGGTGTACGTGTCATCGCTATTGATGACGACGACTTCCTTCCGTTTGACGATGCCGGGTTCGATCTTGTGCTGAATAAGCATGAGTCATTTTCGCCAGCGGAAGTGCGCCGTATTTTGCGTCCAGGCGGGACGTTCTTGACCCAACAGGTGGGGGGCCTGGATTGTGCGGGTATTAACGAACGCTTGGGAGCGCCAGATTACGAGTATGCGGACTGGACCCTTTCTCAAGCGCTTGCAGGTCTGAAAAGCAACGGCTTCGAAATCGTGGACCAGCAGGAACAGTTTCCGATACAGCGATTTTACGATATCGGCGCGCTCGTCTATTATTTAAAAGCAATTGAATGGCAGATTGCAGACTTTCAGCCACAGAAATATATAGAACAGCTGTATGGTCTGTATTTGGACATCCAACGTGATGGATATTAGGACGTGAAGCAGCACCGTTTTTTGATCCATGCCAGAGCGATATAAAAAAGATTCAAACCAGAAAGGCCTTTCCTCCAGGGAAGGCCTTTTTCCCATACGCATTAGGGTAAGAACAAAATCAGAAGCCACATGGCAGTTGGCAGTGAAATACCGACGGCGATGGCTATATAGGGCAAGGGGGTTTTGAAGTAGCTTTTCCATTCTGCCTCCTTGTCCTTTTTTTCATGATAGAACGCTACCTGTGTTGCAAAGCTGTGAAGCAGCTTGAGTGCCTCGTCGTTCGGAATATGCTGTAAGGAGCACCATAGATCATCGTGTGTTTTTCGGAGCAAGGTTACATCGGAGGTGTGATCCTGATGATCAGTTAAGGACATTTTACCATCTCCTCGTATACTAATCTTTACCATAATTGTACAATGAAGAAGCAATTGTTTACAGTCTTATTTCATATAAAAGGTATAGGGGGATGTACATGTCTGATCCAAAGGGAGTTATAGCTGATACGGAGAAAGGCGCTTCTATGCGGACAGTATGGTTTTTGCCATGGCTGGGCGGTACGTTTATGTTTGGATTGTTTTCAGTCATGTTTAATGTAATTTGGAGTATAGCTGTGGCATCCAATGTGCAGTTTCTGCTGAGGCATGCAGGTGTGACAGATACAGCAGTGATTGTAATGATAGTGCTGTATGCCTGGATTGTCGGTCTAATTTTTGCAGCTTACGGTGCCTTGAGTGCGCGTTTTTCCAGTATGCGTAAGCTTCCACTAATGCTGACCGGGCTGTTGTCATTATTGTGCGGGCTGTGGCTATGGATTGTGGGGCTACAGGGATCTGGTGGTCAACCTGCCGAGGTATGGGGAGGCTCGTGGGAGCTATTTTCACTTTATCACGCTTGGGCGGAGCCAGTGCTGGAGGTATTACAGCCGTATACACAGCATAGTGAAATCTGGTTTTTGTTGACTGCACTGCTGCCGATAGCCGGCATGGTGGTAGGCGTCGGGGTAGATCGTTATCCAGCGGTGACAGGCAGGGATGGTAAGGTGGATCATAAATGGCAATGGGTTGTTGCCGCGATATCCGCTGCACTCGTCATTGTCCTGACGATTACACTGATGCTTCCTCAACGTCCATACATTGCGGAGAGGGATTTTCCAGTCGTTGACGGAGCTACAGCGGCTATCCCGTTTGCGCAGGATATGCTGCATGAATTGACCGGAATGAGCAGGGCGCGTGCGGCGCACGAGCTGAAATTCAATACGACGCATCAGGCGTATGTAAATTTGATTGAAAAGAAGGCGGATCTGATTCTGGTAGCCGGGCCATCCGATGCAGAGCTGCGTCTCGCCAAAAGCAGGGGTGTGCAGCTGAAGCTCACTCCAATTGGGCGCGATGCATTTATTTTTCTCGTTCATCTAAGCAATCCGGTTAACGGACTTTCTTCGGATCAGGTTCGCCGCATATATGCTGGGTACATTCATAATTGGTATGAAGTGGGGGGAAAGGATCAGCCGATCATTGCTTATCAACGGGAAGAAAATTCAGGAAGCCAGACATATATGCAAAAGAAAGTAATGGCAGGCCATGAGATGGCTGAACCTCCCCGGGAACTCCGAATTGGCATTATGGGTGAGATGATTAATGCAGTCGCAGATTTTAACAAGGATCACAACGCGCTGGGCTATTCATTTTATTATTTTGCAAATGTGATGCATAATCGTCAAGAGGTCAAATTTCTATCTATTGATGGAGTGGAGCCGAACAAAGAACATATTCGTTCGGGGCAATATCCATTCACGGCTCAATTATTTGTGGTCACACGGGAAGGCGAGAAGCCACGCCCTTCGATGCAGCGATTACTCGAATGGCTGCAAAGCGAAGAAGGAGCCCGGGCTATTGAAAGAGGGGGCTTTGTTGCTCTGGGCTCGTAAATCTGCCATGATGATTTGCATACAGTTGATTTCCGTATCTTGCCCGTAAGAGTGAAATGAAGACAGCAGGGTAATACATAGAATATGCCCTGCTGTGATTACGATACCCGCACAGCATCAGCATGGATATCAACAACATAAGGGGATGAACGAAAATGAAGAAAAAAACATCGGCCTGGCTGCTTTTGCTCGCCGTAGCCATCATGGCGGCGGGGTGTGAAACGAGTGCACAAAACGGATCGAAAAAAACGGATGGCCAAGCGGCTCAGCATGAGCAGCAAGGTTCAACGTCGGCACAAGCGAACGGTTCAGGAGTGGCAGTACATACACCGGAACAGCAGACTGCTTCTGATGGAAGCAATACTACATCTCCATCCACCACCTCGGGGACAGGAGGACAAGCATCTACGGACGGTCATGTAGCGAAGGTCCGCATGGATAATATTACTGCACTGCGTCTGATCGACGGTCAATCCGGCTGGATCGGCGGAAATGGCTGGATTGCCCGGACAGACGCGGGACCATCCGGCTCAGTCGGATCGGCTTGGAAGGTGCAATATCAAGGCCAAGGTACGGTGCAGCAGATTTTTGCCTTGAATGGTCAACAGGCCTGGGCTGCTATGGCAGATAGCGGCTCACTGCTGGCAACGCGCGACGGCGGCAAACGCTGGGAGGCTGTAGGGACAGTACCTAAGGAAGGAACAGCAGGCTTTTTACATTTTGTATCATCCAACGAAGGATTCAGCGGCAACCAATATACGAAGGACGGCGGACAAAGCTGGTCAGCGCTTCCTGTGCCTGATCATATGGTGGGACAGCCCTATTTTCATGATCGGCAAAACGGCTGGGCGGTAACACAGGCCACAGACCGCTCGTTCCAGATTGTACACACCGTTAACGGAGGGCAAAAATGGACCGCTGTCATGACACGGACGACCGAAGAGCCTTTGAACGGGGCCGTTATCCGCTCGGTGGAACGGAGCAACGCATGGATTGAGCTGATTGGGGGCACAGGCATGAATCAGACCTCGTATTCGCTCTGGCATACGGCCGATAGCGGTCAAAGCTGGCGAGCTGTACTGGCGAATGCCACGGCTGGCGGCGGTCCCGCGCCCGGTATTAGCCAGCAAGACAATCATTCCAAAAATGAAGGGGTGGCACCGGGGATGCTCTATGCGGTTAACAGCAATACCGCATTGATGGGCGGCTACTGCGCACCGTGTGACAAGCCCAATACGATCGGCTGGACGAATGACGGCGGCAAAACGTGGAACAATGGCAAGCAAAGCTTTGACGGTTATGGCAGCCAGCAAATCGGGATGGCGAATGCCAAGGAAGGCTGGGCAATTTTCTCGGATTCGGAGCAGGCACCTGTGATGTATACCACCTCGGATGGTGGAGAGCATTGGACGCAGAGCCATGTCTTTGACAAGCCTGCGGCATCAGGCCACTGAATCGGTATAAAAGGGGGGAAAGCACATGAGCCAACAAGAGAAAAGTGTACTTGCATGGACTGACGGACGTGAAGTGCCGCTCATTGGACAGGGCACATGGCATATGGGTGAAAAGGCTTCGCTCCGTCAAGAGGAGGTACGTGCGCTTCAACTTGGTTTAGAGTTGGGCATGACGCTGATTGATACGGCTGAAATGTACGCGGAGGGTGGCGCGGAAGAGATCGTCGGGGAGGCTATTCGGGGCCGCCGGGATGACGTGTATCTGGTCAGCAAGGCCTACCCCCATCATGCAGACCGCCAAGGGCTAATCCATGCATGTGAAGCGAGCCTAACCCGCATGGGAACGGAGTATATGGACATGTATCTGTTGCATTGGCGTGGGAACATTCCGCTGGAAGAGACGATACAAGGCATGGAAAAGCTGCGTGAGCAGGGTAAAATCCGCAACTGGGGAGTGTCCAATCTGGACAAATCTGATATGGAGGAGCTATGGAGTCTGAATGGAGGCGATGCCTGCACAGTTAACCAGGTGCTGTATCATGCAGCTTCGCGAGGCATTGAATACGATCTGCTCCATTGGAGCCGTACACACGGGGTGCCTGTAATGGCCTATTGCCCGATTGCCCAAGGTGGACGCCTGCGACAGGGACTGCTGGAGCATCCCGTTATGGTAGATATCGCAGCCAGTCACGGGGTAACTCCATCCCAAATCGCGCTCGCGTGGGTTATACGGGACGGCGATGTCTGGGCAATTCCCAAAGCGGTACAGGAATTGCACATACGGGAAAATGCAGCGGCAGCCCATATCCGACTTACCCCTGAGCAGCTTCTACGAATAGACGAAGCTTTTCCTCCGCCAATGCGGAAGCAGCCGCTGGATATCGTTTAGGGAAGGGGAGGCCCATGTCAGAGCAGGAGACAGAGCTGCGTGAGGTAGATGATCATTTGGATTATGGATTATCCGTTGTATTTATTGGTTTTAATCCCAGCTTGAAATCAGGCGAAATAGGCCACCATTATGCGAATCCGCGCAACCGTTTTTGGCGCATACTGGAGGGGGCGGGCTTGACGCCTCACTTGTACGATCCATCGGAAGATCGGGAGCTGCTTAAGCTTGGCTACGGTTTTACGAATATCGTTTCCCGCCCTACCAGGGGCGTGGAGGACATTACGCGCGAGGAATACGCCAAAGGACGTCTGGAGCTGCATGCGAAGCTAAAGGAATATCGTCCGAAGGTTGCTTGCTTTGTCGGCAAAGGTGTATACACTGAGTACAGTAAAAAATCCAAAGTAAATTGGGGATTTCAGCCTGAACCGCTTATCCCCGAGATGCATGAATTTGTGGCACCCTCGTCCAGTGGACTGGTGCGTATGTCGTTGGAAGAGATCACGGATATTTACCGCCATCTGCAGACATTCCTTTCGTCAGAAATCGTCTGAATACGTCTAATGCTGCGACTACATGAAATACAGTGAACAGAAAAAGAACCACACGTCTTCGTCCCTCAGGGAAAAGGAGGTGTGGTTCTTTGAGCTGCAGTTATTCTAGTGCAAGGCTTTCGCCTGCCATGCCTGTTCTACCGGAACGTAAGGATACCCCAGATCGCGGGCGACTGCTTCGTAGGTGATATGTCCGTTCAGGACATTGGTGCCGCTAAGCAGCGGCTTGCTTTTGCGAAGCGCCTCCTGTACACCCAGATCCGCGAGCTGGAGAGCGTAGGGGAGCGTGGCGTTCGTCAGGGCAAGCGTCGAGGTTTGCGGTACCGCCCCCGGCATGTTCGCTACCGCGTAGTGAATGACGCCATGCTTCACATAGGTCGGCTGATCGTGTGTCGTGATGTGGTCAATCGTTTCGACAATACCACCTTGGTCGATGGCGACATCCACGATCACAGAACCAGGCTGCATTGTCTGTACCACGGCCTCCGTGACAAGCCGCGGGGCCTTGGCACCGGTGATCAGGACGGCCCCGATCAGCAAATCGCTTTGTGCGACGGCTTCGGCAATGTTAGAAGGGGTGGACACCAGCGTATGGAGCTGGTTGCCAAAAATATCATCCAGCTGGCGCAGCCGTTGCAGGCTCAGGTCGATCAGGGTTACATCTGCGCCAAGACCGATGGCGACCTTGGCTGCGTTCGTGCCGACGACCCCTCCACCAATAATAGTCACTTTGCCGCGCTTGACCCCCGGTACACCTGCCAGCAGGATGCCTTTGCCGCCTTTTGGCTTTTCCAGCAGCTGCGCTCCGATTTGTACAGCCATTCGGCCTGCAACCTCGCTCATCGGAGTGAGCAGCGGAAGACTTCCTTCGACGTCCAGTGTTTCATAGGAAATGGCGGTTACACCGTTGTCCGTTAAAGCCCGGGCCAGCGCTGGCTCGGCAGCCAGATGCAGATAGGTGAACAGAATCAATCCTTGTCGAAAATATCCGTATTCTGAGGCTAGTGGCTCCTTCACCTTAATGATCAGATCAGCCTGGGACCACACATCGGCAGCTTGCTGCACAATGGTTGCACCCGCAGTGGCATAATCCCCATCGGTAAATCCGCTTTCTATCCCTGCATGACTCTCTACAAACACGTGATGTCCGTGTTGAAGCATTTGAGCTGCACCTGCAGGGGTCAAAGCCACACGATTTTCATTGTTTTTAATCTCTTTCGGAACCCCGATGTTCATTCCGTTCACCTCTCCTAAACATAATAGTTATCCAACGGAAAATCATTGTTACTCAGGACAGCTATGCTGTTATACTGCTGTTTGCTGGTATTAAATATTACAAAAATTGCATTATCATTTTTGTGCAGGCTGCCGATTAGTTATATGGACTCAAGCCGATAAATGCAATTCATGTTAGATTAGGTACAGTTTACAGGGGGATAAGTTCCTTGACATCATACATTTTGTCGGATTATCTGACTTGAAGGCTCGACTTTTTGATGAATATATGTCATATAATATGACACAAAGACATATATATAAGGAGAATGCCGATGAGCGGTAAAAAAACATTTACCATTGCGGATGTGCTGGAACGTCCTGTTTTCCGGCGGGCCAAGTTGGCGGCGGGGGAGCAGGGCACGAACCGCCGGGTTGGTTGGGTCCATGTGTTGGAGATCACCAATGTTTCCCCGTTTGTGAGCCGCCATGACCTGATTTTGACGACTGGCCTGTGGCTAACCCGGAAGGGGGAGGAACGATCCCAGTATATGGAGCAGCTGATCCGCTCGGAAGCGGCGGGTTTGTGTGTGGAGCTGGGCACAAGCATTCATGAGATCCCGCCGGAAATTCTGGAGCTGGCGAAACAACACCATTTTCCGGTCATCGTATTTGAACAGCCCGTACGTTTTGTGGAAATTACGCAAGATATTCATTCCCTTCTTATTAACCGCCATCATGAACTGCTAAAAGATCTGGAGCGTTTTTCACGCCAGCTTCAGCAGGAAACGCTGCGCAGCACCGATATGAACGCTCTCTTGCGAGTACTCCACGACTATACCGCCCGGCAGATCATCTACATGTCCTCCATAGACACTAATCGGTTCGTACCTTCCGTCCAGCCGGATTCGGCGGACCGCATTGCAGATTTTTATGCCAACGAGGTGGAATCCAGCATGACAGCTGATCGCGAGGGGCATCTGCTGTTTCAGCTGAATGACTCCACTGCCGTCTTGTTTCAGCCTGTTGTATGCTTTGGTCAGGTGTTTTCTGCTGTAGGATTGGTGCTGCACGGTGAACCCCCAACGGAAGAAATGTCGCTGCTGCTTGATTATACAGCCAAGGCAGCCGCCACATTGGTGCTGAGGACACAGTTTCTCGAAGACCGATTATTACGTAACCAGAACGAACTGATCCAGGATGTTTTGAACGGACAGCTTCCCAGCGAAGAACAGGCTCAAACCCGGATGGGGCTGCGATTGTTGTCGAAGGGGCAGTATTTATTTTGGGCAGGGATTATCGAGGTGGAGCATCAGGACAAGGATGTCAGTCAGGTGCGCAAGGAATCCATCAATCAGGATGTGCTGGTGCTGCTTCGCTCTTTGCTGAAAAAAGAGACGCTGCACAATCTGTTAATGATGAAGGGCAGTCAATGCTATATCCTTTGTGCCAGGGAGGAATTAACATTGCGTTCTGCGGCGCAAATGAAAAAAGTGCTTGCCCATACCGTACAATATATTCAGAACTATGCCGCAGGACAGCTTGACAAGGTGCGCATTCATGCAGGCTTTGGTAAAGTAAGGCATCGTATGACAGGGACGGACCGCAGTTTTGAAGAGGCATATCAGGTCATTGAAGTCGCGCGAAGCGTCCCGGCCATGAAGGATCGGCTGTTTTACGACAGCATCGGAATCTATCAGTTATTGAAGGCGGCACCCAGCATTCCTTTTTTACAAGAGTTTGTACAGGACCACTTGGGTGGACTGATTGCGCATGATCGCGAGCACCATATGCAGCTGCTGGACACGCTGGATGCCTACTTTCAAAGTCACGGCTCCAAGCGCGATACGGCCGGGATGTTGTACATTCACAGACAAACTCTTTATAATCGGCTGGACAAAATTAATGAAATTGTCGAGGGGAGTTTAGCAGACACGGACACACGTCGCTGTCTGGAAATGGCATTACTGGCTCACCGGATGCTGCAGGCTGAAAATTGATCCTAAATGACTAGCTCTATTTTCCAATCTTATCATTTACAATGCGTATTAACACTGAGATAATAGAACAGAGTACGGTAATATCTTGAAAGGGGTTTAATATGAATATAAAAAAATGGATTGCCATCCCTCTTATTCTGTTAATGGTAGCTTTGACAGGTTGTCAGGCAGTAGGTGGATTTGATGTAAGTAAAAATCTGCTAGGAACACTTGATGTGAAATCTCAGCAGTCAACGGAGAAAATATCTCTTAAATTGACTCCGAGAGAAGGAATTACACAAGGTGATCAGGAAATCATAGATTTGATTAATTCCATTTCGGTAACGGTGGATGAAGCCAAGGTACAGTCGGAGGAAGTCGCTTCCGCCAAGGGTACATTGCACATCGACAAGTATAATTTGCCGTTTGAGCTTGCTTTGGATCGCCAAGGTATGGCTATTCAACTGGAAGGCGCCAAAAAACCTTATTACATACCTTTTAACCCGCAAGAGGGTTTAGAAGGTATGCCTGCTGGATTTGATCCTTATGTATATTCCAAAGACGTGAGAGACCTGACGAAAACAGCTGCGGCACTTATGCTCAAGCATGCTCCTAACCCTTCAACCATCTCTGCAACGTCTGTAACCGAGGAAGTATATGGTGAAAAGGATAAAGTAAAACTGACTCATTTGCATGCTGAACTTCGTGGCGATGAGCTGGTAGCGCTCGTGAAACCGTTCCTGACCAATCTGGCCAAGGACGAGGCTGGTTTGAAAGAACTGATCAGTCAAGCCATTGATATGACTAAAAATATCGCTTCCGGTATGAATCTTGAAGGTAGCGATAAAGTAACAGCTGAACTGAGTGCCAATAAGGAAAAGCTGGTTAATGAGGCTTATACCGAGGTTAAAAAATATTTGGATCTGGCTGTTGCGCAGTATGATGTGGGAGTTAGCACATTGTATGCACAGTCCCCTGAAATCAAAACGGTTCTGAGTGCGAACACGGTGCTGAAAACCGACTCGTATTTTGATGAAAAAGGAAATGTTCGCAAAGCGTCAACAGACCTGACGGTTGCTTTGCCAGATGTGGAGGGTCTCCCGGTGAAATCCTTCTCGATTGTGACTGAAGCGCAATCCTGGAACATCAATGGCAGTGTAACGGCTGACAAAGTTGATATTTCGAATGGTGTGATTGACCTGAATAAACAAGCTGAATTAACACCGGGAGCGACGCTTCGCAATTTTGATGCGAATTCTCCGATCTATAATATTTTAAAAAATGATTTGAAAATTACAAAAGTAGAAACCACCTTCAATCCGAAAGACGATTACTACGTTTTGGAGAATCGTGGAGGTACGGCCTTCATTCCACTGCGTGAATTGAAATACGAACTGAATTCCGAACTAAAATGGGATGCAGCTGCCAAGCAAATTACAGTAGTGGATGATATTACAGGCAAGACACTCAAGCTGAAAAGCGGCTCCAAAAAAGCTACACTGGAAGGAAATACGCTGACGCTGCCACAGGCTCCATATACGGATCAATATGGCACGCTGTATGTTCCTTTCAAAACAGTTGCCGAGGCGCTGGGCGCCACTGTAACTCGCAATAGTGATGGGGGATATGTACTAAAACGCGACTAGGAAGAAATTCCACAGCCCTGTATCCAGCCACTGTTAGTGCTTGGAATATATCAGGATAGATGCAGGAACCGGCCCGATGAGGAGCCGGTTCTTTTTTTACATCTCCTTATGGACATGAATCATATAAATAGGATTCCGCTCTCTGTATATTTATGGGGATCACTCTTGGGAAATAGATTAGAATAAGCGCTTGCAGATTAAAATATTACCCTACTTTTGTACAGGGAAAATTGAGATAATTATAGTGTTATTACGATAAAATTTTTTGCAATAGGTGCATCCGAGGCGCCAGACATATATTTGCGGCCAGTCGCCACGGTGGAAATCACCTGCCATTAGGGGGATATACGATGAAAGATATGGAACTGTTGAATTTCTAGTGAGGGACAAATTGTACTCGCCCTCCTGTATGGTCAAGAGCAGGTTTCAGAGCAAACGACGCGATATCAATCACTTATACAAGCGTACCGGGAGCACTTTGGGGTGGTGGTGGCTTTGCTGGAGTCATTTTGACGATTCTCCCCAATGGTCATGTTGATGATTACAAGGCGTGGATCAGCGGATTGCTGGGAACTCCAGTACTCGTTGTCAACGTCCGTGAGCATGGTGCCGTTAATGTAAGTGATTTGATTCATGCGGCAAAGAAGGATTGAAAATGAAGCCATATTTGGACGGGCCTCAGGAGTATTGCGTATTATTTACTATATTTGACAATCGGAGACTTTAGCCCATGGGTTAAAGTCTTCGTTCTTTTTGGACGATGCAGCCCAGGCTTGAGGTATAATAGAGTATGGAAGTTCTAATGAAGGAGGGCCTATTCATGGCTATGTACCCGTCCTGGTCCTATTCGCAATCAAGAGCCCAAACATTCGATGAATGTCTACGCAAATACTATTACCATTATTACGGCTCGCATAACGGCTGGAATCCTGCACAGGGCAGTGAAGAGCAGGTTACGTTGTATCGGCTCAAGCAGCTGAGCAATTTATATATTGTATTTGGGAATATCACGCATCAAATGTGTGAATCAGTCATACGTGGTTGGATGGAAAAGGGTGCGATTCCGCGTACAGCATACCTGGAGACAGCGATGAAAAACATGCTGAATGACAGCTACAAGGAATCGCTGCAACGTGAACTATGGCAGCAAGATCCCAAAAATCGAATCATGCTCGCTGAAATTTATTATGATGACGAAGTGCTGCCTGAACGGATTGCCCGGATTAAGGAGCGACAGCATGCGGTGGTACACAATCTGTACCGTACTGCGGTTTGGCGTGAGCTGCAGCAGGGTGAGGCTCGAATCGTTGAGGTGGAGAAGTGGGATACGATGCTGCTTCATGGGACGAAGGTATATGTCAAAATGGATTTGCTCTACCGCAGAGGGAACGGAGATATGGTTATCGTCGATTGGAAGACAGGCAAGGAAGGCGACTTCTCAGACCAGTTATTTTTGTATGCTTCCTATGTGCAGGAGCATTATCAGCTTCCTCTGGAGAAGATCGAGGTACGTGTAGAATATTTGATGACTGGAGAGCATGAAGTGTACCATCCTGCGCAGGAGGATATTGACAAGGTGGCTGGCAATGTCGGGCGGTACATCGAGGAAATGAAGTCCTGTCTCGATGACGATTATTATAATCGTCCGAAACCGGAGTCTTTTTTCACCCCGATGCCTTCACGCAGAGCTTGTGGCGGCTGTAATTTTCGGGAGGTATGCAAGTATCGCGCGGTGTGAAATATGGTTTTTACCTGATAGGCTCTATTCAAGAAAATCCGGGGGCGGTGGCGATGGGAAGCACTGTCCCGCCTGCGTAGTGGCGCTATAGGTATCTTTTAGATCACACCTGTTGATTAACCACTAAATGGTAGAAAAAGAGCCGTCAACTCGGTAAAATGTTTGTACCCCTACAAACTTAACCGAAAGGTGACGACTCCATGAAAAAGTCTATCACGATCCCATTCATCCTTCAATCTATTCTGACACCAGAAGAAGTGCAAAGCGTTGCCAAGGAAACAGACTATGAAGATAAAGCCCGTAAATTCACGGTAACCCACTTACTTCAATACTGGTGTGTAGCTGCCTTAGAACAATGGGACAGTTATCGTTCCGGGGTGGATCATGCCGCTCACAGTGGCTTACTTGCGGTTCATTATTCGTGTTTTTCCACCAAAGCGGCCGAAGTCCCCTTTGCTATATTTAAGGAGCTTCTTCATCGGGTCATTCACAAGTGTAGCCGAGAAACACGCCGAAAACTTGCGTTTCCCAAAGAATTGCTCCTCATCGATTCGACCACCATGACGGTGGGAAAAACACGACTACCCTGGGCTCCTTATCACGGAGAGCGTGCAGGTATTAAACTTCATGTTGCTTTACGAGCCCAAAATGGGCAACCCCTTCAGGTGGTCGAAACGCTGGGTTCCAAGCATGATGGCCCCATGAGTGAAGCGTTGACTCAACCGGACTACATTTTGGTGATGGACCGTGCTTATGGGAAACTGGAGCGTCTGGATGACTTCAAAATCCAAGGACAATCCTTTGTCATTCGGCTTCGTAACAATGTCCATTTGGAAAAACCTCATGCCCTTTCCCGTCTCAAGCCATCGGATTCAACTATCCTTCGGGATATCACCTGCCAGTTGGGGACACCGCAGTGTCGTTCCAAGCGACGTCATCGTGTGGTGATGTTTCGAGATTTTGAAGGTCGAATAATCCGAGTCGTTACCGATTTAATGCAGGTCACAGCGGAACAAATTGCACAGATGTATAAAGCTCGATGGCAGATTGAGGTCTTTTTCCGGTGGATCAAGCAACATTTGAATATTCCAACGCTGTTTGGGACAACCGAAAATGCGGTCTATGGGCAACTCTTTTGTGCGCTCATCGTTTATGTCCTGCTTAAATGGTTATTTGATGCCGCTCAAGGGACGTGGCCCCAACATGCCATTCTTTCCTTTGCTCGATTTTCTCGTCTTTTTCTTCTGCAAAATCTACCGGTGGAATGGCTGATCCAGATTCAGCATGTTCTTTTTAAGCGTGTCTCTGCTTCTATTAATTAAATTACTTATTCTGGTTAATCAACAGACGTGATTTCCGAATAATACTCATCTTCTAATAGAGGATATATATCGATTGGATTTCATGTATTAATAATTTGTATAATTAAATTCGTCCGCCCCACCAGTTTTGTTCTTGGATTAATATAAATTGTAAAATAAGTATTTTTTTGAAATAATCCCCATTCTCTTATCCGCTTTTCGCATGAATAATTGTATTAACGTCTATATATTTCAAGTTTATAGCGCCAACCAATGATGTGAGCATTAGGATATACAACATCAAGTGCACTACCTTTTGGTGAGCTTATAGAATTTTTTCTTGGTAAGATTGCTCTTTTACTTTTGAATCCTTAATTTCTGTTGCTGTAAGTAGTTTTTTTCTTTCTTCAAGCAGTTTTTCTAGTTGATCAATAACTTCTTTCTCGTTTTTTTCATGTTTCAACAATATTGCTACTAGATTAGGAATCGGAACATTATCCTCTTCTTCACGAAACTGACTAACAAATTGTTGAATTATGAGTTCTTTTTTCGATACAGCTGGTGTGTAACTGCGGGTTAAAACAGTGCCACTATATACAATGTCAGCAACTTTTATACAACCTTTCCCCAAAAGCTTCCTAATTACAGCCTGTACAGTATTACTGCTTAGCGACTCATCTATCTTTGTAATGTCCGAGGCAACTAATGGCTTTTTACTTTTCCAAAAAATTCTCATTACATCCATTTCTCTTTCCGTTAATGATAATGTACTTTTCGCTTTAGACATATGCCTTTTCTCCTTAAGATCATTTACTTAAATTTTATATTACATTGTTTTATTTACTATATCAATATATGTTAAATAATAAAATACAGTTAAGTATATAAATACAGTTAAGTATATAAATACAAACTTTAACCGGTATGTTTTGTTATATAGTTATCCAAAAAAATTGAATATCATAGATATTGTGTAAATGCTTGACATCAAAATCCCTTTGTGTTTTAATGACATTGTAACAAAAATAATAACTCATTAAATTAATTAATTTTAAAATAAAATATGAAAGGTGGTAGGGATTTTATTATGGCTAATAATCAACCGTTAATTCACCTGTTTTCAACATATAGATTTAAGTACATGTATGATGCCAACAAAAATCAGATCCTCAAAGTAGATGATGTAATTTTTGAATATCTTCAAGATTGCATGAGTAGTAAAGATTTTTATTCACATGCAGACTCAATCAAAGATGAAATGTTTGTAAATTTTTATACACGCTCAAAAAATCAAGGTTTTTTTAACCCTCATAAAGTAAAGGAAGTTAAACATCCTGCCAGCGATATGATTCCGCATCTATTATCAAAAGGATTGAATGGTGTAGCTTTACAAGTTACCCAAATGTGTAATCTTCGTTGTGAATATTGTCCATATAGCGGGCATTTATATGTTAACCGCCAGCATTCAGGAAAAAGAATGCCCTGGGAGACCGCTAAAAAAGCTATTGACTTTTATATAGCCCATTCTCCGAATTCTTACCATATTGGGCTTGCGTTTTATGGCGGAGAGCCTTTGTTAGAATTTGAATTGATTAAGAAGTGCGTTAATTATATTGAAAATAAAGTCAATGATAAGAAAATTAGGTTTGATTTAACTACTAATGCTACTTTACTTACCGATGAGATGATAGAGTTCTTTGTTAAACATGATTTCCAGCTCTTAATTAGTCTTGATGGCCCTGAAGAAATCCATAATCGCTTTCGAAAATTTGTCAATGGAAAAGGCTCTTTTCAAAAAGTCATACATAATGTTAGAAAGTATAAAGACAAACATCCAGATTATTTTAGCAATAAAGTTATGTTCAATTCGGTCATTAATCCGGATAAAGCTGTTACATGTATATCTGATTTTTACGATTTGGATTCTACTTTTGCAGACGCTATTATTAATGCTTCTCCAGTCAGTGACAGTTCTCTAAAAGATGAAGCAAAAATATATTCAACTTCCGACTATAACAGGAGTATTCAATTTGAAAATTTCAAAGTCATTCTAAACCGACTAGGTTTGTATGATGGTACTAATTTGCAACGCCCTAGCATTTTTACTGGAAATTATCAAAAAATTCGAGAGTTATCTAAAACTCTTCTTACTCCGCTAAAAAAATTGCCAGATTCATTTCACCCAGGGGGACCTTGCATACCTGGCCTAAAAAAATTTTTTATAAGTGTAGATGGAAAGTTTTTACCTTGTGAACGTGTTAATGAAAATTCTGCTGCAATGAGTATCGGGAATTTAGATGAAGGAATAAATTTTGAACAAATCGGTCAACTGATAAATGTAGGAAAGTTGACAGAAAATAATTGTAAAAACTGTTGGGCTTTTCTTCACTGTTCACAATGTTGTGCTCAGTGTGAACAAGATGGGGAATTGTCTGCTGAATGTCGTTTAAAAAGATGCCGAATGATAAAGGAGAATGTCGAGTCCGATTTGCAAGCTTATTGCTTTTACAAAGAATTTGGATATGATTTTGGAATAGAAAAAACATACTATTTTAGTCGTTCTTAGCGAGGTGAGAATATGAATCAGAAAGTTGTTGCATACCCGTTATCAGCTCATAATTTGGTTGTAATTCAAAATAGAAAACAATTAAAACAATTGGAGATTGTTGGGGCGGTTTCTGCCGAAATTTCAACAGATAAAAAAGATACCTTCTTTACAAATGAAAAGTCAATATCAAATGTTACTTTATATGATAATTTTGAAACAGCAATAAAAAATACTGATGCTGTGTTAATCTTGCCATTATCGAACTATGCCAATACTAATTTAGTCATCAGTAAAATAAAATACGCGCTTTCAAATAATAAGCGTGTGTTCTCTATGCAAAAATTTGACTCAGATACACTAAGTTCCTTAACTTCCTCCAGTAGCGATTTGTTTACCAGTCTACTGAATTTAGAATCGGTGAATACTGAAACTTTTTATGAGAAAGTAATTCACAGAATAGAAACACCTCTTGTTGTTGTAGCTGGTCTCTCCGATGAATGCGAGCTTCCTAATCTTCAACTTCAACTAAGATCAAGGCTAAAGGAACTCGGGTATAAAGTTAGTCAAATAGGCAGTATGAATTATTCTGAGGCCTTTGGATTTCATTCTATACCGTCTTTTATGACAGATAATTTAATTACAGCAAGTGATAAAATCTATCGTTTCAATCGATTTGTTAAGGAAATTGAGGTCGCTGAGCAACCTGATATTATGGTATTAGGACTACCAAACGCACTGTGTCCTTATAATAATAAATTCACTTTAGGATTCGGCATAATACCTTTCTACATTACTCAAGCCGTTGTTTCAGATTACAGTATCATTGCTTTAAATTATGGCGAATACAATTCAGAGTTTATTGAAAATATGCGATCAGTACTTCGCTTTCGGTTTAATTTGGAACCAGATTGTATTCTTATGTCAGACATCCATATAGATTATAATGACATTGATAATTCAGGCAACACAAGACACTTTACTTGTGGTTCAGAGCAAGTAGATAAAGCCATACAATGTTGTGAATATGAAATACTGAACCTCCACAAAGAAAGTGATTTAAATTCTTTAGTTGAACAACTTATTGAAAACTTATCTAACAACTATGTGTAGGGGGAAAAATATATGTATACGCTTGACCAAATAACCAAAAGCATTACTGACGCTTTTGAAAACCTACTTAATATTAAATTACTACCATCTCAAAATTATGTACCGATTTTTTCGGATGAAATGGAAGTTTCCCCTTGGGCAGTAATTCATGTGATTGACCTTATCAACAAAAGGTACAATTTCATTTTTGATGTATCCGATATAGCTGCCAATCCGATATTTTCAATTGACGATTTTGCACAGTCCTTATATCGGCAGCTATTAAAGATAAATACAAAAAAAAGGGAGGTGCAAACATGAAAAAACTCGGAAAGAAAATGGAAAAAGCGCAGTACACTGTTCAACAGTATAGTTGCACTTGCAACTGCGTTTGTTTCTCGGTTTGGCTTTCATCTTTGGCTACCACCGCAGTATATAACAGCGCTCATTAAAAGCATTAATCATGCACTAACCAAAAGTCATATGACTTTTGGTTAGTGCTATATTAGGAGAAAACCAATGATTAAAGTTGCAATTATTGATGATGGGGTTGCAAAAAAATATCTCTGTGACACTCCCATCAAGTCATTTAAAATAGATCAGTATAATAACTTTCATGAATGCGAATCAGAAAAAGAAATAAATCATGCAACTCAGTGTGCTCTTATAATAAAAAAATATTTTTCTCAAGTAAGCTTTACTAGCGTCAAGATAATTAGTAATTCTGATTTCGGTTTAACTAGCTCGGACAAATTAATTGCTGGTATTTGGTTTGCATTTAATAATGGTGTTAGGATTATCCATTTTAGTCTAGGTAGTATTCATTTTCAAGAAAGAAAAAAATTGCTTTCCTGTATAAATTTTTTAACAGCTCATGGAGCTATTTTCATTTCACCAAGCAGTAACACGAATAACATTACTTTCCCAGCGGTGTTTTCGTCTGTAATAAGCGTAGAAACGTTAGATGTTGATCACGATATTATTGATACAAATTATTATATATATAATAACAGCTACAACTTTACTAACACAGATTTTGCTGCAAATTCAGTTCACCAAATCGGAGATTTATCAGATGGTCTATTATTTACTAAGCAAAGTAACAGCTTTGCTGCGCCTGTAATAACCTCATATATTTGCAATATTATTAAAGAGAATCCTAATCTTACATTGTTGCAAATCAAACAGGCCCTCATGAAAATGGCCTTTAACTATACAGAAGGCATAGAATCGTCTAAGCAATATTTAGACTGGATTTCAGAAAGTATCATTATAACTAAACGGAGATTTCAGAACTATGATAACTTATATTATTTCTCAATGAAAGAAATCATTACAACATCTGTTATATCTGAGACACTATTAGAAACGCTTAGTACAAAAAAATATTACTATGACACTATCATTGTAGAAACCGATGAAAATTGCGAAGAAGCAGTAAGGGAAGATATTGAAAAATTGATTCCCACCAATAAAAATATAGTTTATATAAGCAATGTGAAAAGTATCACTATTAATGTACAATATCCATATTACATTTATACTCTCCCCTTATCATTTAATTGGTTAACATCTATGCCACCATGCTCATTTGAAATTGACGAACCACTAATTTGCATTAATGTAGATAAAGTAACTATGGCTGCCCCCCTTATATGTTTATTGCAGCAACAGTTTGAAAATCAAAGCTATAATACATTAATACTTTCTGATATTTTGGATACATTTTATGTACAAAGCGATTATTTTCCTCCAGACTATTATGATAGTTACTATGAGCAAATATTATATTATATTGGATGCAAAGATAAATTAGGGCTTTATGATTTAAATTTGATTTTTTTGCATAAGCCTCATAATACTTTTGCAAAGAAATGCGATATTGTACTGGATTTAGATATTCAAGACTCTATTTGCTGTTTTTCAATAAACAATTGTTCATATACAATGGATATAAATGATTTTTGTAATTTTTTAACAAGCCAATTTGATAAGGAGGAGTAGAATGAAGAATAAATTTAAAACGGTAGTAAAACTCATTTCTCCGTATAAGAAAAAAGTAATTGCTATATTTGTTGTTTTCGCTTTAACGGCTATTATAACTATTGTAATTCCTCTACTTTCTAAAGATTTAATGGATAAAGGCTTTCTTGACAAACAATTAGCTACAATAATTACCTACACTATATTGATCTTCATACTTACTTTTTTTCACCAATTCATGGAATTAATTAAAGAATACCTTCGAACTGACATTAAATCGAAAATTACAAATGATCTCTATAAACAAGCTGTTGATTGCCTGCTCAACGTGAAAATAAATAGAATCGAAGGAAGCTCTTTGCGTATATATAATGATTTAGATATTGATATAAAATCGATCTCATCTATTGCAGATGATTCAGTTTTTTTTGTCATAACACAGGTTTTTACTATGTTGGGTGGAATTATTGGATTATTTATCATTAACTATAAATTAGCTATTTTAGCCCTGTTTCTTATTCCAATAAAATATCTATTCATTAAAATTTATTCTAATATTAGAGAAAAATCGGCCAATGATGTGATTAGATCAAAAAGCTCTTTGGCAAATTGGTTTAGCGACTTTTTAGATGGATTAAAAGATATTAGATTATTAAATTTGCAGCAACAAATATCTAATAAATTCAGAGCAACAGTAACTAAATATATTTTTAGCAATAGAAAATTTGAAATGGTAACTACTTATAATGTCACAACAGATAGAATATTCATCGAAGCTTTTAATACCCTAATTTACATAGTAGGTGCTCTATTATACTTAAAAGGTGAAATTTCTGTTGGCGGTGTTTTTTCTTTTATTACATATTTAGTATATATTTCAAGCCCAATGTCAGCGATTATGAATTTGAGATTTATGATTTCTGGAATTGTACCATCAATCAACAGATACTATGACTTTTTGAATATGCAAAAAGAAACAAGTGGAAACCTCAAAATTGATCATAAGTGTGAACAACATCCAGTCATAGAGTTTCAAAATGTCTCTTTTAGTTACACAAATAATCAACATTCATTACAGATAAAAGATTGCAATATTAAAATTGATAGGGAGAGCAAAGTTGGAATTTGGGGCAAAAATGGCTCCGGCAAGTCAACTTTAATTAACCTGCTCTTACGTTTTTATGAGCCTGCCTGTGGTTCTATATTGTTAAATGGGATTGATATTGCAGAATATGATATTGAAAACTATCGAGGCAATTTTTCTGTGGTCACACAAAATATATTCTTGTTTGAAGAAAGTCTTGAATACAACATATTTTTGGATGGAGAGCCAGACAATTCAATAGTTATGACCTTAAACTTACAAGAATTAATTCATGAGAAAGGTTTTAAATACCAATCTCACATAGATGGAACCAATCTTTCTGGAGGACAAAAACAAAAAATTGCTTTAGCTAGGGCATTATACCTGAATAAACCTATATTCATTTTTGATGAACCAACTTCTAGTCTCGATGCCGATTCCCAATTGCAATTTAATCATATTTTAAAATCTCATCTACATAATAAAACGGTTATTTTAATTTCACATAACTACGAAACCCTTAAAAACTGTGATATTATAATCCAATTAGAACAGGGAAAAATAATTGCTTTAGGATCTCCCCAAATGCTAAACTATCTTAATATAAATTAACACAACACGCCTGTTGAATAACCAGAATAAGTAACTCAATTCATGAAACAAGAGGTACACTGAAGAAGAACGCGCTGAATCTGAATCAGCCATTCAACAGGTAAGTTTTGAAGAAGAAATAGACGAGAAAATCGCGCAAAGGAAAGAACGGCATGTTGGGGCCATGAAGTCTGAGCAGCAACAAATAGCCAATTGAGCAGGACATAGACGATTAGAGCACAGAATAATTGCCCTAGACCGCATTTTCAGTCGTACCAAACAGCGTTGGGATATTCAAATGTTGCTTGATCCAACGAAAGAAGACTTCAATCTGCCATCGAGCCTTATAGATCTGTGCGATTTGTTCTGCGGTCACCTGCATTAAATCGGTAACCACCCGAATTTCCCGACCTTCAAAATCCCGAAACATCACCACACGATGACGTTGTGTGGAACGACACTGAGGGGTTCCCAACTGGCAAGTGATATCCCGAATGACGGATGAATCTGGCTTCGTAAGGCGACGTAGCGCATGAGGCTTTTCCAAATGGACGTTGTCGCGAAGCCGAATGACAAACAATTGTCCATGGGTTTTGAAGTGATCCAGACGCTCCAGTTTCCCATAAGCACGGTCCATCACCAAAATGTAGTCCGGTTGAGCCAACGCTTCACTCATGGGGCCATCATGCTTGGAGCCCAGCGTTTCGACCACCTGAAGGGGTTGCCCATTTTCTGCTCGTAAAGCGACATGAAGTTTAATACCTGCACGCTCCCCGGGATAAGGAGCCCAAGGCAAACGCGTTTTTCCCACCGTCATCGTGGTTGAACCGATGAGTAATAATTCTTTGGGGAAAGTCAGTTTCCGACGTGCTTCCCGGTTACATTTGCAAACAAGTAGATGGAAAAGTTCCTTAAATACGGAAAACGGGACTTCGGCGGCTTTGGTTGAAAAGCGTGAGTAGTGGACGACAGGCAAGCCACAGAGAGCCGCATAATCTACGCTGGATCGATAGCTACCCCATTGTTCCAACGCAGCCATGCACCAGTATTGGAGTAAATGGTACACCGTAAACTTGCGGGCTTTGTCTTCATAACCTATTAACTTCACAACCCTTTGAACTTCTTCAGGAGTCAGCATGGATTGAAGGATAGATGTAATCGTGATAGAATTTTTCATGAGATCGTCTTCTTTCGGATTCGTTTGGATGGTACCAACGATTCTACAGAAAAGACGATCTTTTTTCTACCATTTTGTGGTTATTCAACAGGCGTGCTTTTAGATTCAGCTTATATATTAAAATTCATATGGCAAATCTACTATTCTCTCATGTTTTGAAATCGCTTTCTAATTTAGAGGATACGAGGTATGATAAGGGTATTATTGGAAAAATTGAAGGAGGAAATTAGGGAGATGACGAGTATGGGACATACACGTGTTCTTTTTCAGGGGGATTCCATCACAGATGGAGGAAGAGGACGGAACGAGGACGCGAACCATTGGCTGGGTCAGAGCTATGTGTATCTGATCGCCGGTGCACTGGGGAGTCGGTTGAGTGCTACGCAGCCGGAATTTGTGAACCGGGGGATTTCGGGGGATCGGGTTTCGGATTTGTATGCACGCTGGAATGAAGACACGTTTAGCCTGAAGCCGGACCTGCTCAGTATTCTGATCGGAGTGAACGATGCCTGGCGAATTGTGGAGCAGGAGCCGTCCGGTGTGACAGACCGATTTGAACGGGCCTATCGCCACATTTTGGAGGAAACGCGCGAAGTGCTGCCTGATATCGGACTGGTGTTGTGTGAGCCTTTTATCTTGAAAACGGGAGCTACCGAAGCACGTTGGGACATTTGGCAGGAAAAAATAACGAGCTACCAGCGGCTCGTACGTCAGCTTGCAGACGAGTTTGGAGCCGTATTTGTGCCGCTCCAAAGCCTGTTGAATGAGGCTGCTACCAAGGCGGATGCTTCCTACTTGCTGCATGATGGGGTTCATCCGACAGCTACTGGACACCAGTTGATAGCCGATCAATGGATAGATATCGTACAAAAGAGTCCGCTGGCGATCCGCTAATATAATGAATCATAGTCTACTCTTTGTCATTTTTGGGTAATACACGATTATGGACATACTTAACTTATATTATGCTTCCATCCAAAAATGATTGCTGCAAGGGGGTGCTTCTTGCTCCGACGTAAACGGGGCAAGGAAGACTATGGAAACGATAAATATCATTCTGGTTATTTTACTTATCGCGTTAACTGCTTTTTTTGTGGCTTCGGAGTATTCCATTATTCGTGTGCGGGTATCTCGCATCAATCAGCTGGCCTCCGAAGGCAACAAAAATGCGAAAGCTGTTAAAAATATTTTGTCTCGGCTGGACGAGTATTTATCCGCTTGTCAGCTCGGGACGACATTACCTCCATGGCGCTGGGCTGGCTGGGGGAATCGACCGTTGAGAAGCTGCTGCATCCCCTGTTTGTACTGGCGCATATTCCCGCTGGCCTGACAGGAGTGCTGTCCTTTTTGCTGGCTTTTCTGATTTTGACCTATTTCGAGGTGGTCGTGGGAGAACTGGTGCCCAAAACATTTGCCATACAGATTGCTGAACCGATGGCTTTGTTTTTCGCCCGTCCGATTACGATATTCTATAAAATGACGTATCCTCTGAATTGGCTGCTAAGTCGTTCTTCACGTGTCATTACGGGACTTTTCGGGCTGAAAAAGGTATCTGAGGAAGATGCTGCGCTCAGTGAAGCAGAGCTTCGTTTGGCGTTATCCGAGGGCTTTCGTAGTGGTGAAATCACGCCCACAGAATATCGTTATCTGAACAATGTGTTTGATTTTGACGACCGTGCAGCACAGGAGATTATGGTACCGCGTATCCACATCCGCTCCATCTCTCATCAAGCAACGGTGGACGAATACGGCGGAACGTCTGGACTGGTCACACTGAAGGATATTATGGAGGAGATTGTTGGGGATATTCCTTCTTATACCGATACCGAAACCGAAACCCCCGCTGCCTTAACCCCGCTCATTACCAAAACAGATGATCATCGCTACATACTCAAGTCACAGGCGCTTATTCATGAGGTCAATCGGCGTCTAGAGACAGATATTGAGGCCGGGGACGTATATACGATTGGCGGCTGGATGCTGTCCGAGCGTTTTGATATCCAGCAAGGCGAAAAGTTGACTCTTGGATTATGGGAGTTTACCGTGCTGGAAAAAAACAGTCACCAAATAGACACAATTGAAGCAGTCAAGAAAAAAGTCGCTCAACAGGAAAATAACATTAATTCCGAATGATGGAATCTTGGCTTATTGGCAAATAGCTTGATTAAAATGTGACGAATAGCCTGTAAAGCAAGGAACAGCGCGATTCGTCTAGCCTTATTCCAGGCTGCTGTTCGATAACATAGTGCTTTTCGCAGTTAGATTGAGGGTCTTAAGTCTCTCTATCTTTATGCTCATAAATAGGGTTGTCTGTGAAAAATACTACTAGAATTGTAGCAATTTTATGATAAAATGGAATCAAATTTGAGTTTTTTGGGGTGGGCTACAGTACATGAAGATGTCACTAGGCACGAAAATGGTTGCTGCGTTTGTCGCAATTTCTGCAATAACCTACGGAACAAGCGCTTTTTTTATTTTTGTACTCAAGGACTGGCTTGCTCAAGATGCACGAGAATGGGTATATACTTCGGTCATTCTGTTATTGGGTGTGCTGTGGAGTGGCATTTTGGGCTGGTTGATCTCCAGATTACTCACACGTCCTATTGTTAGATTGGCCAAGGCGGCCGAGGAAGCTTCGGCGGGAAACCTGTCTGTTGTCATTCCGGAACGGCGTGCGGATGATGAAATCAAGGTGCTTTATGATGCATTTCGGCGCATGATGCTGAACATTAAAGATATGTTTAACGAGATTTCGTACAGCACCAAAACAACTTCACAAAGTGCGGAAAATCTGAGTTTGGCTATTGTACAGGCTGCAACTCAAATTGAGGCCATGTCTTCGGTGGTAGAAGATATTTTGAATGGTGTGGAGCAGCAAAAGCAAGCTTCTTCCCAGTCTATTGAAACAGCGGATCGAATGCTGGGCGATTTTAAAATGATGCGTAGCAAATCGGGACATATGCTGGAACTGTCAAGTCACATGGAGCATTCGGTGGATTCAACGCAGAACGTATTTTCATCTCTAATGGATGGAATGGGAGAGCTTACAGCTTCACATAGTCGTTCACAGCAGGTTATTGCACGTCTGGAAAAGGAAGCTTCACAAATTGAAGCGATCACAAGCACGGTGAAGGATATCGCGGAGCAGACCCATCTGCTCGCACTGAATGCTTCTATAGAAGCGGCGCGCGCGGGAGAAGAGGGTAACGGTTTTGCCGTAGTGGCTCACCAGATTCGTGCACTTGCTGCGCAAAGTACGGAGTCTGTACAGCAAATTAATGCCATCGTTAGCCGTGTGCAGGCACAAATCGTAGAAACGGTGCAGCTGATGCATCAGCAAACGTCGTTGGTCAGCGCTGAGGCGGAGCGGACAAGCACTGTCGATCAGACGCTGAACCGCTTGAACGCCATTGTACACGAATTTGTCGAGAGCATCCGCTTAATGGAAGAAGCCGTAACGGAGCAGACGAACCGGGTGGATCAAACCTTTGAACAAATTCGTCGTATTCAGCAAATGTCAGGGGCCTTCTCGGAAGGTGCGCACAAGATTTATACAGCCGCTCATGAGGAAACCGCTATCATGCAGGAAATCTCATCTTCCTCCGAGGATTTGAAAGTGCTTACGAATAAACTCATGATGAAAACACGTGGAATACAACTATAGCAGGAACAGCCACGAGGGATGATGGTTCAAAATCAGATATAGCCGCTGTACACCGGAAAACGAAGCAAAATGGTTTCCCGGTGTGTAGTGGCTATTTTTTAATTTCAAAAAATTCACATTGATTTCTTGGATGGTAGGCCAGATCACTGACACTGGATTGCACGACGATGGTTTGATCGTCAAAACGGATGATGGTTCCGCCCGAGCCAATCAACTGGTCGTCCTGAAATATCCGGACACGAAGATGGCGTTCCAGTGCCTCACTGAAATCCTGATCTGTAATTAATTGGCGATTAATGGGCATGAGAGATCTCCTTTGAATATGATATCTATTATCATAAAGGCTGAGGTATGGAACAAGCAAGAAAGACGGCTAGAACATATTCGGTTTTTTGGTATAAAATAGAATGCAACGAATAGGAAAAAGTGATAGAAAGGGGCTTTCTATGGACAAGCCGTGGTCAGAGTCCTGGTTCGATGCTTATGCGCCACAAAGATTCGAGGCTTTTACGACATCACATGTATGGGCTGTGCTGGGGCTCATTGTATGCGCTTTGCTGCTGTGGCTGACGCGAGGGTTCATTCGGTCGCATAAACCTGTAAACGAGGGGATTCGCTGGTTTTTAATGACTGTCCTCATTCTGTCAGAGGTAACTCTAAATATATGGTACGTGACGCAGCGCATTTGGGATGCCCGGACGTCGTTGCCGTTAGAGCTGTGCAGTGTGACACTACTGCTGTCAATTCTGATGCTGTTTTTCCGAAACCGCTGGCTATATCCGATTATTCTTTTTGCCGGAATTGGAGGAGCGCTTCAAGCGGTACTTACGCCTAATTTGTCGTATGCTTTTCCTCATTACCGTTTTATCCATTTTTTTGTGGCCCATAGTGGTATTATTTTGGCGGCATTGTATATGACTTGGATAGAAGGACTTAAACCGACGTGGAAAAGCGTTGGAGGAGCCATGCTTTTTCTGAATGGCTTGGCGCTGATCGTATGGATCGTAGATGCTGCTCTCGGAGCAAATTACATGTTTCTTGCCGGAAAGCCGTCCACACCGTCGATATTGGATATTTTGGGGCCATATCCGGCGTATATTTTGGCGGAAGAGGTCATAGCATTGCTGTTCTTTTCTTTGATGATGCTGTTGTTCGAGGTGCTGCCGGGAGGTAGGCTGTATGCCCGCTTTGGCAAACAAGCTATGCGCGGAGCTGAACGGTTCAGGGAGGATCAGAGTATGAAGAAAAACCAGCCCTGAGTTGCCATTAACTATTCCTCCTGTTCCGTTCATAAGCTAAACCTGACTCGTGATTCCAATACCTCTGTTTGTTGAGGGTGAAACAGTATCGGCTGTATTTCACCGAATTTTCAAAATATGGTAACCTAGGCGAACCAGCAGGAACATATAAACGCGAACAACGGAGGTGGATCGAATGAGCAATCACGCAAATGGCCGATCTGAATCGACTGCTCCTTTAGCACTAACCGGAAAAATAAAGCCGTGGGCACTAAACGGCCCCAGTATTCAAATCGATCCGTTGTTTCCCTATTACGCCAACCGTTCGCGGGACAGTATAGCAGATGAAATCGCCCTTGCGGGCTACCGGACCGTTCACTATTTTGTGGTACGTGAAAATGAAGTGGATGCAGCGCTTGTTAGCGCTTTTCAGCGCAGAGGCATGGCCGTGTGGGCGATGGTGCTGGGCAACGGCTCTTTTGGCGTGTCGCAGCTACCGCCGGAGTGGAAAGGATGGCGCATGGAGCTACTGCGCGAACCGGACGACGGGTTTCAGCGGCTTTCGCATTTTGCACATGAGTATGTGGAGTGGAAAAAGAAGGCTGCTGCCCGGCTCGTCACCGACATTCCGTTCGATGGGTTTGAGGTGGCGGAGCCTTATTTCCCCGAATGGAACGGGCTGCGCAGTGGAGTATACGGGGATATCGGACCGCATGCACAGCGCGCCTTCCGCAAACGCAGCGGTGAGGACCTTCCGGATTTCCGCGACAAGCATGCGCGGAATTATTACCGAAAGGTCCCGGAGCTGTACGCGCAGTGGGTCGATCTGCGCGTGGACGCCGTGAACGGGCTGATTGGCGAGCTGGTGAACGGCGCAGGCGGCGTGCGTGATGTCCGGCCGGACATCTATGTGGCGACATGGTCGCTTGCTGTGAACGGGCGTGGCGATGTTCCTGGCCAGCTGCGGGAATGGCAGGGCCTGGACGCGGTAGCCATGATCCGAAGCGTGGCCCCGGATATGCATGTGCTCCAGACCCATTGGCCGGACTGGATGCGCCGCCGTCTGCCGCCGCATTATATCCGCGGCTATGCCCGCATTGCGCAGTCGATACGCGCCGCTTATCCTGACCTGCCCCTCGGGGTGCAGGCTGATATCGGTTCCCTCGCGCGCATGGTTCGTGACCGCGAGTGGACGCGGCGGTTTGCGGCTGCTGCGCTGGAGGGCGGCTACGCTGCCTGGACCGCCTATGAATATCATCTGGGCGGCTATATGTATGATGAGCCGCCCAGACCGCTTAGGGCAGAGCGAACGGCCGCTGATGAGCTGATTGTTTCCTTCAGCAAGCGGATTGCCACGCCGTCTGTAGATGAGCTGCGCCTCTGGAGTCGGGAGGGCGCAACAGGCACAACTGACACAGCTAGCCATCTGAGCGGTACGGTGAGCAACGATTCACTGACACCGCTGGAGCTTGTCGATGCTGTGGCAGACGGCAACCGTCTACTGCTGCACATACGCCATTTACCGTCAAGAGCGTTCAGCCTGAGACTTGATGGTGTGCAGGACACACCGGAACGATGGCTGCTTAAGGGCAGAAAAGGACATCGCAACCTTCCCAAGCATGAGGTGGAAGTTCCTTAAAATTTGGGTAATAACAAAATAACAGCTGTATAAACGGCTCATCTGCCGTGCATTTGAATTGTTTTCAAGACATCATCATATAGTGGAGTGAACTAAGTATGTGGGATTGGGACCATCTGATTCGGGTCATGTTTGCCGGGCTATGCGGCGCGTTAATCGGCTATGAACGGAAAAGTCGGATGAAGGAAGCGGGTATACGCACGCATTTTATTGTTGGGATTGGCGCAGCGCTCATGATGGTGGTATCCAAATACGGCTTTCAGGATCAAACAGCTTGGCCTAATTTGTCGCTGGACCCTTCGCGAGTTGCGGCACAGGTCATTATCAGTCCTTGCTCCATAGCCGTTTTTATCAGCTGGCTACCCCGTCTACGCGGCAGATCGTAGTCATAGCGGAGAATGAGCCGGGTATACTGAATCAGATCAAGGAGCTTATGAAGCGCAAGAGGCTGTTGATTCAGAGTCGAACGCTGACAATGGCCCCAGGGTGATAAAAAAAGGATAAAATAATGATTGAAAACGCTTCCTTTTGTGTATATACTCTTACTACATCACAGAGACTGCAGCTTAGAAAGCATCAGGTGATATGCAAAAGCGACCTCATGCGTATGCACAAGGTCGTTGCTGCTATCTCGTTTACTTTACTTTAACTGGAGCCGGATATTTTTTACCCAGCGTGTCCACGGTTACTTTTTTCATCGTAGCTGGTTTGATCGGCTTGTCGTTGCTGTCCCGTTTGGAGTTGACGATGGCATCGACCACTTCCATCCCGGACGTCACTTTACCGAAAGCAGCATATTGACCGTCGAGGTAGTCCGCATCGGCAACCATGATGAAAAATTGTGATCCGGCTGAATCCAGATCCGCTGAGCGGGCCATGGATAATACACCACGTGTGTGTTTGAGCGTGTTGTTGAAGCCATTGCTCTTGAACTCACCTTTGATACTGTAGCCTGGACCACCTGTACCATTACCTTGCGGATCGCCACCCTGAATCATAAAGCCCGGAATTACACGATGGAAGATCGTACCGTTGTAAGCTCCCTTTTGCACCAGGGAAATGAAATTGTTAACGGTATTCGGTGCTACTTCAGGGTATAGCTCAAGTTTAATCTTTTTACCGTCGTTCATGACAATCGTAACGATAGGATGGGAAACAGGTTTACTTTTGTCTTTCGTCGCGGCAGGGGTTGTACTGCTTGTCCGGCTTGCGGCTTCTACATCTGTCGCTTTTGTGCCACATCCGGCAACCAGCACGAGCATGGTAGCCAGCAGGCAGAGCATATACCAAGGACGTATTGTTTTTCGGATCATTTGAATTCCTCCTGAAAGATTAGATGTGTAAAATCCTAATTATAGTTTGGGGCAGCGCAGAACACTTTTCCGTTTTCTATCATACCTTTTTTTGTTGGGCTTGGGAAATACGGGTTTGAATACCGTATTCTTGGCCCATACTGCTGCTATTCCCAAGGAAAGGGGCAGGATTATGGTGGAGGTAGACAAAAAGCTGGCTAAAGGTCTTATATGGGGGATGGCGTTCAGTCTGCCGGTTTGGGTAGGGGTGCTGTACTCGGTACAACACATCCGTGACTGGCTATAATATAATCGAGCGTGGAGATAAGCCAAAACCGGGGTGGTTCTGGCTTATTTATATTTGTGCCAATCCAAATTGCTGTTATTCAGCAGATGCTCAAAGTTGTTGTCTAGCTTCTTCTGTTCTGCCTTTTTTGCTTCGAGGGCACGCTGCCGCTCGTCTTCCTTACGCTTGTCCTGCTCTGCTTGGGCTTCATTCGCCTGAGCCTTAAGCTTATTCAGCACATCCTGACTCAGCAGATCCTTCAACGTAGCAGGCTTGTCTTGAGCCGCTGGAGCGGGCATCGACGAATTTCTCTTTTTAGCCATGTCATCATCTCCATTCCATTCGATTATATCAGCTTCTACGTGGTTGTTCCACGATAGAAGAATAAGGTCTTTTTTTGTGCTAATAGATAATTATCCCAAACCTTTACTTTTAGTTAACTTATCCATAACCCACTAAACTAATCATATGACAAGGAGGGATATATTATGATAGGAGACGACATTTTACGTCAAAAGCTGGAGAAAGCTCGTCAAAAGCTGTATGTTTTACAGGCAAAACATGGCTTCGGCCATGCCAGTGTGCTTAGACAGTCTGCAATTTTGGATAACCTCATCAATCAATATAACCGCCATTTTTATATAAAAGAAAAAAAGCCGACTGCATAAATGCAACCGACTTATTCTCATTGCTCCTTTTGTTTGCTGTTTATTTGATGTGCACTCAGCAGGACGCCGATAATGACGACCATACCGCCAATGATTTGGCGCCATGTAATTGTTTCTTGTAATAGTAACACAGAGAATAGCACCCCAAATATCGGAACCAAATTCATCAACGAAACGGAGCTGCTCGGTGACAGCTTGATTAAGCCATAGTTGTAGAGCAAAAATGCAATAACAGAGCAGAACACACCCAGATATATTAACAATGTTAACGATGCCGTTGTTGGAGCCTGCCAACTATCCTTTTCCAATAGGGCCAGTGGTATGAAAAAGATACTGCCTGCAACGGTTTGATAAAAAGATAACGTTACAGGCGGGTATTTGTCCACAACCTTGCGCGTCATAAAAGTATAAAATGCCCATGCAAAACCTGTTCCAATCAATATCAAATTCCCAATGAGTTGATTTTTTCCACCCGAGCCTTCGTTGACCGAGGTCAAGAAATATACCCCTATCATAGCCAGTGCGATGCCGCAGATTTTATATTTGGATATTCTTACTTTATACAAAATGAGTTCAAGCAGCGATGTTATCGCGGGATATGACGCGACAATCAATGCTGCATTGGAAGCGGTAGTCAGGCTAACCCCTATATTCTCCATTGAGAAATAAAGAGTGATTCCCAAAACACCACTAAATGAAATCGTAGCCAAATCCTTTGGCTTCACTTTGACATATTCTTTTTTGATAAGCAATACGATACCCAGCACAATGGAAGCTATGATAAATCTGGACAGACCCAATGTAAGAGGGGGGAAACTAATATAGGCCGCTTTTGTGGCAATAAACGACGTGCTCCAGATCAGCAGGGCCAGAATCGTAGAACCATAGTAGATTCGGGTTGCTGCCTTATAAATGGGCAAAATTGCAAAAGGAATTGTCACGCAAAAAGAAGGGAAGCACTAACCGCTATAAGGCTAGGTTGAAAGTAGCCAAGTTGCATGAAAAGATTCGTAATCAGCGTCAGGACTTCTTGCACAAAGTATCTTCCAAGATGATTAGCGAAAACCAAGTCATTGTCATGGAAGACCTTCGAGTAAAGAACATGATGCAGAATCCTAAGCTTGCCAAGGCGATTAGTGAAGTATCCTGGAGTCTGTTTCGTTCAATGCTAGAATATAAAGCGAAGTGGTATGGACGTGATCTGATGATTGCACCTAAGAACTACGCTAGTAGCCAATTATGCTCATGTTGCGGTTACAAAAATGCAGATGTGAAGAATCTTGGCTTGCGTGAATGGACTTGCCCAGAATGCAACGCGCATCACGATAGAGATATAAACGCAGCCAACAACCTTCTGAAACTCGCAATGTAAATTGCATCTATTGGGATAGGGACTATCCTGTAAGCTTGGGTAAACTTGGAGCGGTTGCTCTATTGACCAAGAAGCACCCACCTCTTAGGTGGCGTGTAGTTCACGCAAATCCGAAATCTTAGCTGAGGCAGAACAACAGGTATGTGAAATATCTGATTCAATAACCAAAGTAGATTCCAGAAAAAATTAAACAACCGTTCCCCTATTGAATACTGAGAAACGGCTGCTGCTAAAAGTGTCTTTTTAGTCCTGTCTACTTGATAGGGGTATGGCCATAGCAACATTAACCGTAAAAGTAACCTCCCAATAAGTCATCATAAGCAAGTATAACTACGGTTCCCGGGCTAAGTATCTAATTAGACAAAGCACTGCGATGCGTCTTATAGTAGGAATATAATCGGACAGAGGAGTAGAGAACTGTGGGAAAAGCGACAATCGGGGATGTGGCGTCGCGCGCCGGCGTATCCAAAAGCACCGTATCCCAATTTCTAAACAAAAGATACCAGCATATGGGTCAGGAGACGCGGATCAAAATCGAAGAAGCGATCAAGGCCCTCGACTACCGGCCCAACGTGCTTGCCAGAGGGCTGAAGCAGAAGCGGACTGGTGCGGTCGGCGTCATCGTGGCCAACATTATGCACCGGCTCTCCACGGAAATCTGCCGGGGCATCGAGGACTATTGCCAGGAGCAGAATATCAGCGTCATTCTGTGTAACAGCGACGAGGACGGGGAAAAGGAGAAGAAATATGCCGAAATGCTGCAGACCAAGCAGGTCGACGGTATAATTCTCTTGCCTACGGGCAAGAACGGGCCATTATATGAAAGCCTCGCCGAGCAGGGATATCCGATCCTCTTCATGGACCGTCGCGTAAAAAACGTAAAAGCGGATACAATTGTGGTCAATAACCGGGAGGCAGTCACCCGGGCAGTGGAGCATCTGGCGTCGCTGGGGCATCGGAGCATCGCCTTGGCTACGGGACCGCTCACAATCAGCACGCGAACCGAGCGGACGGAGGGGTTCCGGGCGGCCATGAGTGTGCTCGGTCTGGACTACGAGATATGTAACAACATCATTAATGCGGAGATTTCCTTGCTTAAAGACCGCTTTCGCAAGCGATTAGAGGGGCCGGAGCCGCCGACGGCGCTCATTGCGGGTAATGATCTGGTTCTGCTTGAAGCACTTGCTTTTGTTAAGGAACAGGGGCTGCGGGTGCCAGAGGATTTGGCGCTGGTCGCATTCGACAACATTCCATTCGCCCACCTGTTGACGCCGACGCTGACGACGATCAACCAGCCTTCGCTGGAGATGGGCAGAAAGGCGGCTGAGCGCTTGATCACCCGCATCCGGTCGGAGAAGGCGCCGGATGCGGCCGAGTTCGTCTTTGAATGCGAGCTTGCGGTGCGAGCATCATCTGGTCAGGCCCGTTGAATGTGTTGAGAGGGACAAAATTCATTTTTAACAAAGACAGCTTCAGGTCTGGGACCGGGAGCTGTCTTTGTTGTAGTACGCCTAGCAATGGGCGATATCTTGAGGGTGAAAGTCCAGAACTGGGGCTGGCGAGTAACTAACGTTAAATATAGACCAGGTTTGCACCGCGAGGCGGAATCTGATAGAAGCAGGAGACAAAAACACGGGCCAAGGAACACGATCTGGATTTGAGGCCAGAGCTAGTTGGAAGAGTAACCTACGAACAACGCCAATGACCGTGGGTGGAAAAGTGACGTTTTTATACTGGGAATACCCGTTGACCGATAAATTCCTTCACTGGATGCAATCACCTGGGCCTATTTTCTCCCTTTTAGAATTAAGATAACGCTTTAATGAAAGGGCTTGCAAAACGAAAACGCCAGGATTATAATGAACTCAAGAATTATGTAAACCGGTTTACTAAATCGATTTACAAAGAGATTGGCTTTTCTGGGAACCTCATAGGTCGATCTGAGCATGAAGGAGGATGACAATATGAAGGCGGTCTTTGTTCCAACCTCTGTATTTGGCAATACACCCGGCCTGCAGCATGAATGGACGCCGACGGTTCGCGCCGCCGGCGCAGACGGCATCGAAATCAGGCGAGAATTGTTCCCGCCGAGCAAGTTGCCGCTTGCGGATTGCTGCGAAGCCAACCGGAACAGCGGCTTGCGCTGCGTATATTCGGTTCCGATGGAGCTGTGGGACGAATCCGGAAGGCTGAATGAAACGCAGCTGTCGGAGATTCTGGAGGAGGCGGCGATTCTAAGGCCGGAGATGCTGAAGGTATCGCTTGGGCATTTCATGGCAGCGGCCGAGGCCGATACAGAGGAAAACGTGACGGAAGCACCCGGGGTCCGGAAGGCTTCGGAAGGCCAGGCAAGCCGGAGCAGCGACGAGCAGCTGACCCGTCTGGGGGGCCTGCTTGATCAGTACCGGGTCTTGCATGGACAGTTGACCCTACTGATCGAGAACGACCAAACGCCACATGGAGGCAACGCCGGAAATTTGAAAGCGTTCTTCCAGACGGTGGAGCGTTCCGGGCTCGACGGAGTGCGAATGACGTTCGATACCGGCAACTGGATGTATGCAGGAGAGGAGCCCGTGAAGGCGGCGCTGGATTTGGCTCCTTACACCGCCTACATTCACTGCAAGCATGTCGTATATTCGGACGACAATGCTTTGCAAACGGTTCCCATTCCCCAGGAAGAAGATGCGTTCTGGCGAGTGCTGTTGGCTTATTTGCCGGAACGCGCGTTCCGGGCGATTGAGTTTACGATTCCTGGACCGGATAGTCTTTCAGGATATTTGAAGATGCTACGGCAAGCTCAAGGCATGCCTGAAAAGGGACGAAAAGAGAGAGACTGAAGGAGGAATGGCAGTCATGTTAAAAGATTCGGTAACTTTTGGAGAGGCTATGGTCATGTTCGTAGCGGGCCAACCCGGCCCCTTGAAGGACATTGACACCTTCATCCGCCGCCTCGCCGGGGCGGAGGTTAATGTTGCCGTCGGCCTCTCGAGACTTGGACTATCTTCTGGGTGGATCAGCAGGCTGGGCGAGGATGCCTTCGGCAATTATATCGCGGAGTATCTCGCCAGGGAGCAGGTGGACATCCACGGGATTACCCACGATTCCCGCTATCCCACCGGGTTCCAGCTGAAGTCGAAGGTGCTGGAGGGCGATCCGCAAGTGCAGTATTTCCGGAAAGGTTCCGCCGCAAGCTCGCTTGGCGAGGCTGATGTAGACTCCGGCTATCTGACCGGCTTCCGACATCTGCACATGACCGGCATTCCGCCCGCGCTGACGAAGAGCACACGCGCATTCGCCTATGCGGCGATGGAGACGATGAAGGGTGCGGGCAGGTCCGTCTCTTTTGACCCCAATCTGCGTCCTTCGCTCTGGTCTTCGAAAGAGGAGATGAGGGCGGTCATTAACGATCTGGCCTGCCGGGCGGACTGGGTGCTGCCGGGGATCGAAGAGGGGGAATTCCTGACTGGCTCAAGGGACCCGCAGAAAATCGCCGATTTTTATCTGAACCAGGGCGTTTCGCTTGTTGCCGTCAAGCTGGGACCGGAAGGAGCATATTTCCGCACCCCGAATGAAGAGGGGACGGTTCAGGGCTTCAAGGTGAAGAAGGTTGTGGATACGGTCGGGGCCGGGGATGGCTTTGCCACAGGCTTGATCGCGGGACTTCTGAGGGGGTTAAGCATCACCGAAGCAATTCGGCAGGGAAACGCAATTGGCTCGATTGCGGTGCAGTCTGTAGGCGACCACGACGGATACCCGACTAAGGAAGAGCTTAAGGCATATCTTCACTATCATCTGACAGGAGTGAGAACGAGATGAACAACTCGAACAAAGGCGGCTTTGTCGCTTCGCGCTGGCTGCGTCTGATACCGATTGTCTTTGTAACGTACAGCCTTGCCTATCTCGACCGGGCGAACTACAGCTTCGGTGCGGCTGCCGGCATGGCCAAGGATTTGCAAATTTCGGCGGGGATGTCTTCACTGCTGGGCGCGCTCTTCTTCTTAGGGTACTTCTTCTTCCAGGTGCCGGGCGCCCATTACGCCGAGAACAAGAGCGCCAAGAAGCTCGTGTTCGGTTCGCTGATTTTGTGGGGACTGCTGGCGGCAGCTACTGGTATCGTCCATAACGTTCATGTTCTCATCGTTATCCGGTTCTGTCTCGGCGTTGTTGAAAGCGCAGTCATGCCTGCAATGCTTGTCTTTCTGAGCCGCTGGTTCACGAAAAAAGAGCGCTCACGCGCCAACACCTTTCTCATCCTTGGCAATCCCGCAACCGTGCTGTGGATGTCGATTGTCTCCGGTTATCTCGTAGCTGCTGTCGGCTGGAGATGGATGTTCATCATTGAAGGTCTGCCTCCGATTATTTGGGCGTTCTTCTGGTGGAAGCTCGTCAACGACAAGCCTGCGGAAGCGAACTGGCTGACCTCACAGGAGAAAAAAGAGCTTGAGAGTGCTTTGCATGAAGAACAGAAGGGACTGAAGCCTGTCAAGAACTACGGCGAAGCGTTCCGATCGCCGCTTGTCATCCGTCTGTGCCTGCAGTATTTCTTCTGGAGCATTGGTGTCTACGGCTTCGTAATGTGGCTTCCTTCGATTATCAAGGTCGCTCCGGACATGAGCATGGTTGCCACAGGGTGGCTGACCTCCATACCTTATGTGCTCGCGGTAATCGGCATGCTGACAGCGTCATACTTTTCGGATAAGATGGAGAACCGTAAAGCCTTTGTCTGGCCGTTTCTGATGGTAGGCGCCGTCGCCTTCTACGCTTCTTATTTGCTGGGAGCGGATCATTTCTGGATTTCCTTTATTCTGCTAATCATCGCCGGCGCAGCCATGTATGCCCCTTACGGACCGTTTTTCGCCATCATGCCGGAAATTTTGCCCCGGAACGTCTCAGGCGGCGCCATGGCGCTGATTAACAGTATGGGGGCGCTCGGTTCTTTTGCCGGATCGTACATCGTCGGCTACCTGAACAGCTCCACTGGCGGCTTCGGCGCTTCATATCTCTTTATGGCCGGTTCGCTTCTGCTGTCCGCAATTTTGACTATAACCGTGGGCAGATCCCGGAAAGCGGCGGAATCGTCTACGGAGGGAAAGCTTGAGGTGCCTACAAGATGAACATTCAACTGGCGCTGGACCGGATGAGCATACAGGAGGCCATCAATATGGGGAGATTGGCGGAGCCTTATATCGATTGGATCGAAGTCGGCACTTCGCTGATCAAAGAATTTGGCATGGCGTCCGTGGAAGCGATAAAGCGTGAGTTTCCCCACAAGACAATCGTAGCGGATGTCAAAACCTTCGATAACGCCAAATACGAGTTCGAGCTATGCTATAAGGCAGGGGCCGATGTGACGACAGTCATGGGCTCCGCTCCGTTAGTCACCGTTGATCTCTGCATGAAGACGGCGCGGACATGGGGCAGGCAGGTCATGATCGACCTGCTCCATACGACGCCGGAGGAACAGGCTGCACTTGCCCGGTACCGGGAGGCAGTCCATTGCGTCCATGTCAGCAAGGACCAGCAGGAGGGCGGCGGCTCCCGCCTGACTGGGTCGGGCGCATATGAAGCCACTACGGATACCGATGAGAGCGGGATCAATAGAACCAGTGGGATCGGTGCTAGCGACGCGCTGCCCAGAGGTATAGTTTCCGACGTATCTAGTGTCCGCGGTTCCACATGCGAAAGCCCAACGGGACTTCGGATCGCCGTTGCGGGCGGGATCACGCAGGAGTCGCTGCCGTGGGTGCTGGCGTTGGAGCCGGAGGTTCTCATTGTTGGCTCCGCCATTACGAAAGCCCCGGACCCCGCCTCCGCTGCCCGCGCGTTTCAGGACCGCATCCGGGAGTTGGGAAGAAGATAACGGGACCTCAAGCGGTTTACCACTGAACAGATTATATATACAAACTAAAAAAGCACCGTCCGAGTTGCGGATTTCATTCCAGCCGAATGGTTTCGAATGCGGATGGATTCTGCTTGATCGCGAATAGAGAAGGAGAGACTGAACGATTATGAACAAGCTAATGACTATACTCGCGGAAGCCCGTGCTGTGCTGGAGCGGGTAGACGAGGGCGTTGTTAACGAGACGGCCGCCCTTCTGGCAGGCGCGCCCCGGATCTTCGTTGTAGGTGAAGGCCGCTCGGGCCTGATGGCCAAATCCTTTGCTATGCGGCTGATGCACCTCGGTGCGACCTCGTATGTGATCGGAGAGACGATCACTCCTTCGATAGCCGTGGGTGATTATGTGGTCGCCGTCTCCGGCTCCGGAACAACGCATGGCGTCGTCTGGACTGCAGAGAAGGCGCGGGAGCTTGGTGCATCGGTTATCGCCCTGACGACTGACGCCGAATCCCCGCTCGCCCGGTCCGCCGTGCGGGTGCTCGCCATTCCGGCGGCGACGAAGCACCGCCGCGAAGGCGAAGGCGCCAGCGTGCAGCCGCTAGGCTCGCTGTTTGACCAATGCGTCCACCTTGTGCTAGACGCGGTCTGCCTGTGCTACGCAGAGTCTCGCGGCGTAGACAACGCCGCTGCGTTCAAGCAGCACAGCAATTTGGAATAGCGGCGCCGTTACTTCCACCGCACTCTAGAGTCAAGCCGCTCCGGTGATTAACAGCCTGAGCGGCTTGTTGTGTGTTAGGCTTCCCCTCCGAAAGCTGAAACTAAGGAAATCTACTTTGGATATGTATTTTAACAAGAATGAATTAGTAAACGTTTATCGTAAAACGTCTCCGTTGCATAAAAAATCCCCTCCACTGGTTCTTCATCTAGCTTACTACGTTAAGTAACCTAGACTCAAATCCAATTTCGGGGCTTAAGAGGAATAGCTCAATATGCTGAGGTTAAAGATGGGGCTGCTTGGGTTAAATGGGAAGGCCAAATAAGCATGAATAAACCAAACAACAAGAGTGTGATTCCAAATGTGCTCCAAGTAAGTTGGATAAAAAATCCCCTCCACTGGTTTTTCATCTAGCTTACTAGTTAAGTAACCTAGACTCAAATCCAATTTCGGGGCTTAAGAGAGGTTATCAGGCTGCACTCTATTATTATCTATCACTCTTCTGCTGAGTTCTTGCGGCTCCATTTCTGATGTAGATAAATCTATTGCCAATCCAATGAAAGAGACAAGCGGTGCCGGGGTTAGCGATAGAGAGAGAATCAGGGTTGACGTAGAGACTGGATGCCAGTATTTTTCGAGGACTATGACACCCCGCCTGAATAGGGATGGATGATTCTTTAATAGTCTCCTAGAAAAAATAACCGCTTGTCTTTAACAAGGACAAGCGGTTATTTTTTGGGTCTGTCAATAATTTTGTGTAAGCTCTTTTAGGCATAGTTTCCCCCGAGGGGAAAGTTGTGATTTTAACGCAAGTGTTGACCGACCCGATCCGGAAAAAAGACGGAAAACTGGAGGAGCATTTGTCCCCAGTTCTGGACACGTCCTGTCCATTTTCGAGTGACATCGACGGTGGCTAGATAAAGCATTTTAAGCAGAGCTTCATCGGTAGGAAAGATACTTTTCCCCTTTGTCACTTTACGAAGCTGCCGGTGGTAACTCTCGATCATATTCGTCGTGTAGATGAGTTTGCGGATCTCGGGCGGGTACTTGAAAAAGGTAGCGAGCTCCTCCCAATTGGTCCGCCAGGAGCGGATAATGAGGGGATATTTCGTACCCCAGACTTCCTCGAAATGGTCGAGTTCAAGCAAAGCTCCTTCTTCGGCTGCTTTGGCTGTGGTTAGCTATGACCTTGTTCAAGTAAAAATCTTCCCTGAGATGACCTCTTGTGGAAATGGAATAGTGACTACTATAGTGACTACTATAGTGACTACTAAAGTAACTACTATTAGAAAGATAGTGCGTATACCGGATTTTGTCAAGGGGAAATGATATAGTAGGGATGAACAGTTGAATTGAGGAGAATCCGTCATGAAACCAAAACCTAATGTATTAGACATTCTACGTGATCTGAATTTTAGTGAATATGAAGCCAAAGCTTATGTGACCTTATTGGAGAGTTCTCCACTTTCGGGATACGCTGTTTCATTGAATTCCGGAGTACCGAGATCCAAAATTTATGAGGTTTTGTCAGGAATGGTTAACCGCGGGGATATTATCGTAAGTCAAGAAAATACGCCGCTTTATGTGCCGCTCCCGCCGCATGAATTGATTGCCCAAAGAAAACGCAGAGCAGAGCAGATTTTCAATGTGGCGCAGGAGAGTTTGGAGCAGTACACAGCATCGTTTCAAAATAGAGAGAATATTTGGAATATATCAGGCTATGAAGCCATTATCAATCGCATAAATGAAGGGGTAAAGGGAGCCAAACACCGGATTTTGCTGGAAATTTGGAAAGAGGATGCTGAGGTGTTCAGGGATACCCTTGAGCAAGCCGCACAACAAGGAATTGAAGTGATTATTGTAGCATACGGGGAACTTAACTTTGATTTCGCTACTGTGTACCATCATGATATGAGTGAGGAGATTACGTCTGAAATTGGCGGTCGGTGGATTGTACTCAGCATAGATGACCGGGAGGTTGTAGCGGGTATACTTTCCCTCGGTGACGATAGCCGTGCTGCATGGTCGTTGCATCCTGGCCTTGTGATGCCAATTACGGAAGTGATTATTCATGATATTTATATCATGGAAATATTGTATGAATTCCGTGAAGAGCTGGAGGCCAAGTTCGGCCCTAATCTGATCCATCTTCGCAATAAATTCGCCATGGGCCCGAATGGTAAAGGATATTATGTGCCTATGACTGAGAAAAAGCCTTGAACGTGTTGAGCATACCCGCAGAATGATAATGATATGCATAAATAAAAGGCTCATGGAATGCTGTACTTCCCATGAGCCTTTGTATTGGACGTTCGGTCTGTTATTTTACGGTTACAATCACACGTTGATAATGTTTTAAAGTGTGTTTTCCATTGTCCTGCACTTCTGCAATGATATGAATCGTATTTCCTGATTTAGCATCTGCAGGAACGGTAAAGCTTACTGTATTCGTGTCACTACCTTGCAAGTCAATGGTGTTTAACTTCTCACCCTTCGCTACTTCTTGATGAATTCCGAGCTGCATGTTACCCGCCATTTCAGGTTTAACCTGTGCTGGCTTTACTTTAGAATCTTCATACGTATCTGCTTCAAAATATCTCCACCACTTATAGGTTAATGAATTACCATCCGGATCGGACCCTTCAGCATGCAGCGTGATTTTTTCCCCTGGTTTAGCAGTAAGATCCAATCCTTCTTTAATGGTCAACGTTGGATTGTGGTTCGCATCTTTGTAGTCGGACGCAATCGCCCAATCCGCACGAGCAGCGAAGTCATTTTGAATATCATCAAACCATCGCATCAGCGAATATTCTGCTTCGAATCTTTTCGTATATACATCGTAATCTAGTACCGTATTTCTAAATAATTTATCGTTAACGACACCAAAACGGCCTCCCCAGCCTCCATAGGTTGGGTTTTCCATACTCCGCAAGCCATTATCAAACAGATAGAAGAAGGACGGAGAATCCCCTTCCGAAATAAAATCATACTTGTCGTATTGAGGATTTTTCTTTAAGTAGGCTTCACTGCCTCTTTGTTCTTCATCCAGTTCACCTTTAATGATTTTTCCATCACCCATCAAGGCGTACATATTCAGCAGCTTGCCGTGACCATCCTGGATATTTTTGAAATTCCATTCTCCATGCAGCTTGCTGTTTACTTCCTCCGTATGCATTTTCCAGGCATAGGCGAGATGCCAGAAGTTAGATTGATCATTGATAATTCTAATGTCAGGCCAATTTTTTGCAATGTAGTTATTGTAGCTATCGTCTTGGTCCAAAATGATATACAGCACGAGCTTATCACTTACTTTTTTTTGAATCGTTTCCCATTGATCTGTATTTTTATATTCGTCTTCAATGGACTTTAGAGCTCTGGCTGTGGTATTGGTTCCACCCCAAGTTTGAACGTATAAATCTCTTTTATCATCATCTAGGAATAGTGTTTTAAGGAAATCGGAGCCTTCCGTTTCTTTCTCTCATTTCTGTTCCCCTCTCTGAGTTTCTACTTGATGTTTTTGAGGATGATAACCATGTAGGCATTCCTTTTATTCGTAATTTGGATATAAAAAAAACCTAAATACATATATGCTTCAGAAAAAATGGAGCATACATATATCTAGGTTTTGCCTGCATGATCAGTCACAATCCTGTTTAGATTCTACATCATAACCAGAGAAAATGAAAGCGGTTTATGAATCCTTGCATAAAATTAGTTTTATGCTTTGAATAAACCGGATTCTTTTACTTCCGACATGAATTTATTGAACTCAGGAATGTTCAGCTGTTGCTGTGCATCGGACAGAGCCACTGCCGGATTCGGATGAACTTCCACCATAATGCCGTCAGCTCCGGCAGCCAGTGCGGCTTTGGCGCAAGGGGCAAGAATGTCCTTACGTCCCGTGGAGTGAGTCACGTCTACCAGTACAGGCAGATGGCTTTCCTTTTTCAAAATCGGTACAGCGGAAATGTCCAGCGTGTTGCGGGTCCATTTTTCATACGTGCGAATACCGCGCTCAATCAGCATGACCTGCGTGTTGCCGCGAGAAACGATGTATTCCGCTGCATGAAGGAATTCTTCCATGGTAGCAGCCAGCCCGCGCTTGAGCAGAACGGGAGTTCTGGTTTCACCCGCAGCCTTGAGCAGCTCAAAGTTATGCATGTTGCGTGCACCGATTTGAATGATGTCGATGTATTGGATGGCTTCCTCCAAATGTCTTGGATCGACGATTTCACTAATCGTCGCCAGCCCGAACTCATCGCCTACGCGCTTGAGAATTTGCAGACCTTCAATGCCCAGCCCTTGGAAATCGTACGGAGACGTACGCGGCTTGAACGCACCGCCACGCAGAATCGGTACACCTGCCTCTTTGAGAGCCGCTCCCACTTCGCGAGTTTGCTGGTAGCTTTCCACAGAGCAGGGACCTGCAACCATGATGGAGGCTTTGCCGCCCACCAAGGTATCTTTGACCTTAATGACCGTGCTGTCCGGCTGATTTTTGCGGCTGACGATCAGATGCTTTTTGTGCTCTTCTTTTTGATAGTTCAGAGAAGCCTTGAAAATATCTTTGAACAATTGGCGAATCGTAGCATCGTCAAAAGGTCCACGGTTAGCCGCGATCAGCTTATCCAGCATTTGCTGCTCACGTACCGGATCAAAGTCGGGTACCCCTTGCGCTTCCTTCAATTTTCCGAGTTGTCCCGCCAGTTCAGCACGTTGGGACAGCAGCTCCAGCAATTGCAAGTTTGTAGCATCGAGCTGTTCCCGCAACAGCTCCAAAGAATTTTCATTGGTTGACATACAGTACACCCTTCCCGAATTTAAATTTGTTTTTTCTGTTAGCTCATAGGCTTTTTGGCAGAAAATAACACAAAAAGGCACTCGTCGCAAGGGACGAATGCCGTGGTACCACCCTAATTACAGAAGTGTACATACGAGTCGTCAACGTCAATTCAGGCGACGGCAGTACTTCTGAGCTTGATGCCCGTAACGGGGGCTTCCGGAAACCTCTAATGCGGACAAAGGAATGAATCCTTTTGTCGGTTCAAGGCTCGACTCGGGAGTGAATTTCAACGTGGGATTACGGTACGCTCTCAGCAATTCGTACCTTTCTGTGGGAATCCGGTTAGACGTTTACTTGTCTCCGTCCATGTCTTTGTTCATGGTATTCAAAAGATTTGAATCTTATTTTAAACAAAGTAGGTGCAGAAGGCAAGCCCTGTTTATCCGGTACAGTTTTCGCCCTTGATTTGAATCGGTTATAATGTGTACAGCAACGGCTCGGCATAGGACGTTTTCATTGGACACGTCCTGAGGCCGATCTGCACGCGCTTGCCCAGGTTGCGGGGATGTTTGCGGAAATTTATGACCCTTACTGTGGTAATGATCATACCAAATCTGCAGCATGGAATGAGATGGTAGAGAGATTGGAAGCGAAGTCGACGGTAGCGTTGCTGCCATTGTAATATACGAAGCTAAAAAGGGTGCCCCTCAAGCCAAGTATCATCTGTGTGGCTTGTGCAGCACCCTTTTTGCATTCCCTATCCGCTTTTTCTTATCTGCCTCGATCTCTGGGCACAGGCTTTGTCGATGCGACTCCTCGTGGGTTGTCTTCGGTAAAATCCTGCATAGGTTCAATCGTAGTCGTCTTGTCCGCAGACCTGCGATCGTCTTCTTCCACAGGATTTAAGGCTTTGTAACGTTGGTACTCCATATCGGCCTGAGACATTGGATTTTTATACATAGGGACCAGTCAACTTCTTCCAGTGTTTACTCTTTATTACCCGTTTAGGAGGGGAGGTAAACGTTATCCTGGATCTAATCCTCATCCCCGTCGCTACCGTTTAACAAATCTGTACCATGCAGGAATTCGGCAGGAGCGGAAGGGTCGACGGTACTGCCTGGTGTCAGTTCATCAGCGTCAGGGATATTTTCCAGTTGGGTATCCGGTCCTGCGGTCAGATTCTCCCAGTTGGTTTCCGCGTTTTGCAGGGAAGGCTCAAAATCATAGTCATGCAGCTCAGTGGTGCGATCGTCACGTTTGGCCATGTTGCTCAGCTCCTTTACTTTTGATGCTTATTTCGACCTTACCCAAACAGTAGAAAGGCTAAACCTTGAGTTAGTGTGTCTGTCAAAGGTTAAAATCATGCGAAAGGGAATATGGCATTCACGATAAACGTTTTTTTCGTAACCGCTGTGATATGATAAAGAGGAGAGGGAGGGATATGAATTGGAATGGTCATGTCCGGGCCGATGATTAGCCATGGGGCTCAGAAAGCAGATGGAGTGCCACGAGCAAGAAATGATTATTAACCAATATAAAGATTTTACAAATAATGAGTAAAAAGAACATGATACCCTTCTTTTGAAGAAGGTATGCACATCATCGTATAGAATAATATTATTTCAGGACGTTTAAAATTGTGAAAATGCATACAAATTTGTAAATCCTACTTTGTAACTTTGAGGTGCTTAACATGAGGCATGTGCCCAAAGCTGTCGTCGCTCTGCTGGCGGTCATTGTGATGCTAATGTCGCTCAGCCACCCCGTCTTTGCGGCAAAAACGACCCCGGAAAGAAAAAGCAAGATACTTTCATGGGATATGAGATGGGGAGTGGAAGGGGAGGATGGCTCCTTAGATGAGGTAAGGGACCCTAGCAAGACCTGGATGCATATTCAGGAAGATTCACAGTTGCCCAAGCAGCCTGGCAATATCGGCTCTGCCTGGATTCGTATTCGTCTGCCTTCACTTAATGATGAAACGCCAGCGGTGCTTTTTGAAAATATCTATGGCCGGCATATTACGCTGTATAAGGATGGCATCAATTTTTACGAATCCTACCGTGGGTACAATTATGAAAATAATCGTATTCTGATTCCGTTGAAACCGGAAGATAGCGGTAAAACATTATACATATGGACGGAAAGCAGCCATAATAGACTGGGTATTATCGGAAATGTGATCACTGGTGATTATCGTGAATTGCTGGGGACTTTGGTCAGAATGGATGTTTTGGATATCGTATTGGGCAGCACGTTCATATTCATGGCTCTTGTACTGTTGATCTGCTCTTTCTTTCTGTTCCGTCCGAGCATGGCCATGTGGCTGTCCCTCAGCGCAATTGTACTGTCCATTGGTTTGATGATTGTGACGTATTCGCCTTTTCTGTATACGTTCTATCGCAGCTATGGCAAGCTGTATTTACAGCTCTTTGATGTGGGAATGTTCATCTTGTTGCCTTCATTAGCGTATTTTTTTGAACAAAATATCAGTTCGATTCTACTGATTCGCAAGTTTCGAAAGGTTCTAACTGCTTACTCCTTGTTCTGCTTTACCATGATGATTGTGAATTTGGGTGCACAGGAGCGGTTAAACGATGTATATTATTTTTTCAGTGTAACCGTCCTGAGCGTATTGCTCGTGGCTTTACTTGCACTGCTAGTGTTTGCTTCGGTTCGTATGGCGCTTAAGGGAGATCATGAAGCGATTATTTTATCGGTAGGCTTTGCTTTTTTCGCTGTCATCTCCGTTGGTGAACTGACCTGGTTCTTCATCCGGGAAGGGCGCTATAATATGTTCCTGTGGAAATGGGGCGTGTTCGGCTTTGTGCTGGCGTTGATTGCGATTTTGGGTAGAAGACTGGCAGAAAAGCATAATCAGGTGGTTCGCTATTCCAGAGAGCTGGAGATGTTCAATAATGAGCTTCAACGTTCGGAGAAAATGGAGATCATCAGCGATCTGGCTGCATCTGTAGCGCATGAGGTACGTAATCCGCTTCAAGTGACTCGCGGATTTCTCCAGCTCATGAGTAAGCAGGAGGATGGCAAAAACAAAGATTATCTGCATATTGCGCTGGAGGAGCTGGATCGGGCTTCCGCGATTATTACCGATTTTCTAACCTTTGCCAAACCGGAATTTGAACAAACCAAAACGCTGACTATATTGGATGAATTCAAGCATATTGAAGGAATCATTAGTCCGATGGCTAATTTGCAGGGCGGTAAAATTTCGCTGGATATTCCCCAGGAAATCAAAGTACGCGGGAATTCCTCCAAGTTCAAGCAGGCGTTCATCAATATTATCAAAAACAGCATTGAAGCGCTGCGAGATCAGGGTCATATTCATATATGGGCTTATGTGGATAATGGAGAAGCTGTCATTCATATTCGGGATAATGGCGAAGGAATGGATGCTCAGACCTTATCCAGACTAGGTGAGCCTTATTTTTCGAATAAGACAAAAGGCACGGGTCTAGGGATGATGGTGACCTTTCGGATTATTGAAACGATGAATGGTAAAATATCTTTTACAAGTGCAAAAGGGGTGGGAACAGAAGCGACCATCCGCTTCCCCGTAGCCGGATAATATCCGGCTTTTTGCGTTCGGAGAAAACGAAAGGAAGCTTGCTGAACCCACCCGTGTGTGATTAATAATTGTAATACGAGTATGTTACGAAAACCAAATTACCACATCGAGCGAGGTTTCCGGGATGAAGCAAGTACGCCGGAAGGGTCTGGAGGGATGACCAGATAAAACTGATCAGGTGTTTCCTCTAACGTTTTGACTTGGATATGATCGGGGATCACGACCCCTAACACATCACGGATTGCAGATTTGGGATCTGTCATTAGTTTTTCTCTAAAACTGGCATCCTCCCAAGCTTTTTGAATGACTTGTGTTTGAAGAACTTCAGTAGCCATCAAAAATCACCCTCTCATTCAATTGGTTATATTTACCCAGTCAGTATACCACGAAAGGCTCATCAAAATCTAGAATTATTTCATATTTCTGGAGAGCCAAAAATCGAGTCCGCCTCTTCTCAAATGCGAGCGTCCGCTTTCAATTTCTACGGCTTCTTCGGCCAGTTCTTCCGCGATGGAACGTGCAAACATACGCAGGCCGGGGATGGGAGGCTCCATAGATTCCAACTGCTGGACTGCCTGATCAGCAATTCCTGCATAACTGGTAAGCATGCCACGTACATATATCGCTTCCTGAATCATTTCTGGATTCAATCCGTCACGATAAGCCTTCTTTTGCTCGGCACTGATATGGGACAATAGGCAATTGTAGCTATTTTCGTCCCAGTCTTCCGACCAATCAGCCCAATCATCCGACATTTGGAGCACAAGCAGTGCCGTATCCGTCATAGCTGTAATGGTCTGGACTAGGTCGCCACGGCCTGCCAGCAGTAAAGCGCCTGTTCCGGCCATTTTTAACGGACTTGCTTTCAGCGCCACCCGATGTCGATTCCCTTGAAAATGGTCCTCTGTTCCCTCGGATGTCACACCAACGGCCCATTCTCCGACATAGGTTTGGGCATGTGACCAAAAAGGAGAGGACGCGGGAAAAAGGTCCCGATAAATGCTTAGACATTCGGTATAAAATAGCTGGCTTAAGGCGAGTTGCGATTTACAGTTGTCTGCTGCTGTGTCCATCACGTCATCCTGAATTAAATAGTGAGCCATGACAAACACGTTGCCAAGTGAGAGCTTTCGGCATATTTCGGGAGACAGTCCGGTGATTTCTTGCAGCCAAAAGGGAAGCAAGTAGCATATGTAGTTCCGTGTGCTGTCTTCACGCAATGGATTAAAACGAGCCAGATAGTCAAGACCCTGATGCTGAAACGGAGCAGGAAACGCAGCTGTTCGCTCCTCCGCTTGGCGAAACACGTCCTCTAATTCCTGTTTGTACGCAAAATACCATTCCATCGCTATCACCTGCATCTCTTATGAATATATTTATAGCGATTTCTAGTTGTTAACTGCCATTGTATAACAGATTGCAATTTTCAAGATGTTGTTATTTTTACAATAAGGAGTATGCAAAAAATATATAAAGTGCTTCGGGATTTTAGTTGATCTCCAAATAATCAATGTAAGCATCCCATGTCCCGTTATCGGCTGTTACAACGAGCTCAATCTCTTGATTTCCGGTTCCATGGCTGACATTGTTTAGAGTATAGACCGCAGGACTGCTTCCGCCGAAGTAGAAGGTGCCCTTCGTCACTCCGCCGATTTTTAAGTCGACTCTGGCCATGTTGGAGTTATTTGAAGCACCACGGAGTGAAAAACTATGGGTACCGCTGGAGAAATTCTGCGTATATTTCACCGAATCATTGTTGGCGTATAAAGCGACTCCGTTGAACGACGAACTGATATTCCCGGTGTACTGACCATCTTTGGTCATACTCTCGGCTTCCACTTTCGTACCTGTGCTTGGAGGAGGAGTAGTTCCGCCGCCGGAGTTGCCGCCGATCGTAATTGTATTACAGTCACAGTAGCAGTTCCACTGCTTTGATATCCCTCTACCGTAAGCGAAACTTCATACATCTTACCTATTTCCACCCCCCCAGGTTTTACCACCCTTTGAAGTGTTCGCCAACAGATATGGTTCCGCTCGTGCGCTTTGACGTCCGGACACTCCAATACTGCTTAAAAGTTGTATTGCCTTTAATGGAAGGTTGGTTGACTCGAATGGTCTCATAGATGTCATATGTCCCCCCGTCAACGGCAATGGTGCCCTTTGACGTTGCTCCCGGCGGACGACAGCTGCCCCAGCTATCGACGATGTAATATTCTACGAGCGAGTCAACCGTCCACCCATAGACACATAAATACGAATTGCCGTTTGGTTGGTAGTCGGCACTGAACGTGCCACCACTATCGAGAGTCATACTTGTGGTCCCGGAATCCTTCCATAACTCATAGTAGTAGCCGTCTTGGATACCACTTTGATTTGAGGTGATCGTTGTTGCCGCCTGTGCAGTTACCGCTGGCAATGTAAGCAAGAAACAAATTTATGATGCTTTGCAGCCCGTAGCAAACCAAAATGCATCATTTACTTCCATAAATTCAATTGTAAGCTGTTACTAAAATATTTTATCATAGCTTCCTTAATATTTAACCTGCAAAAATTTAAGTTCTACTGTAAAAAGTTTAGTTATTTAATTCCTGCTCACTCTCCATGACAAGGAGCCAGAGTAGATTGAAGAAATGTAATCATGATAGAAATTTGCATGAGATCGTTTTTTACCGTTTTATGGTTACTTAACAGGCGTGAAAACGAATAAAAATAGCGGAAAGAGAAAATATTAGATGAAAAAGAATGAAAGAAGGGTATGCAACATGAAAAAACAATGGAAATTGATCGCTGCTACTCTGTATGGAGGAGTGATGATGTATGGTAGTGCGGGGACGGCCGGAGCTTCTAGTATAGAAACGGGTCTCCAGATGCAAGCTCTTACTCCCAACAACTTGATTCAAGGTAAGGCTGGTCAAGGGAACACGGAGCCACAGGACTGCCATCGACAAGGGCATGCTCACAAGCATGGGCATGGGAAACGGCCTGGGGGCTGGAATCATCACCTGAACGAAAAAGTAGCCAAGCTTTTGGGCATCACTCCTGCCCAGTTGGAAAATGAGCTGGGACAAGGGAAATCGTTGGCCGATATCGCTAAAAGCAAAGGAATCAAAGAGGAGCAGCTCATTGATAAGCTGAAAAATGAAATGACCGTCGATCTGAAACGACTCGTTAACCGTAAAGGCCCGATTACATTTGACCGTAAGTCCGGGTCTCCACATGAAGCTCAATTGAAACAGGAGTCAGGGACACCTTCAACCTCGGTTCACGAAAACTAGACTAAAAAAGGGATGTCTGGTAGGTTTGAGCTATGGTCAAGCATGTGAGGAAAATTGGCAAAAAAAGGTAGGCGTTTCTGGAGTAATCCGGAAACGCCCTTGTGAGCTGGCCAAGTAAGAAATATAAGAAATTATATGAAAGTACGGATTTTGGCGGCGCGCAAAAATGCTGTATCTACTAATGAAAAGTTGGGATAACCAGTCTCTTGAGATCAACGAGCGACTGGTTATTTAGTTTTGCTGGAATGTGAGTTGAGCGATACCTATAACAGCTTTTAAGCTGGGAAATACGCCCTTGGGATACACCGAGCTATTCAGCATATTCGCCTTGCTTGGCTGTTGGATACTCGCGCATAATTCTTTTTAGCTTCTCAGCCAAATGTTTTGAAGACGACCGATTAACTCCTTTTTCTTTGTGTGTAGGTTTCCCATCCCCCATTCCTTTTATGCAAAACTGTGACTTCTCCCACATAACGTTTATGATTATTGTATAAAATGACTTATTTTAAAATAAAACACATGTTCATGTCATAAAATGTTAATAAGCCGGGGGATGGCGTGTTAGACCAAGTCAACAAAAAAGCAGAGCTCCATAAGAGAGCCCTGCAAAAGTCTTGATTTTGATTGAATCAGAACTCCGAACTGGAAAACGGCCCTTTTAGATCAGCCAAGCTCCTTCGTGCCTTTGGAAGCACGTTTGGACGAAAGAAACTGGAACCGAGGCGAGCGCCAGTTCAACCGCTGGCGACCTTTGGAGCCGACAATCCAGTTGCCTCCCGGCAGATGGGCAAACAGCCAGCTGATACCCAGAGAAGTACTTGCCACGACAATAAAAGTGATCAGCGTGGCTGTAAAATGATGATCGCCCAGTGAAAGCGGGCGTGTGTAATAGGATATGAAAGACAGCACGAGTGCATGTACCAGATATCCTCCGAAGGAATAACGTCCGATCCAGTTTAGCATGCGGCGAAACGGCTCGGAGCGCTTGTCTTTTTGCAAATGGAGCAGTAGTCCGTACAGCAAAAGCAGCTGCGAGACAATCAGCACAAAGGTGCTTGGTTTAAGATAGGTGGAGATATTAAGATTAATCGTATCGCCTGACTGGATCAGCATGGTGTGACCCATGAGCATGAACAAGCCAATAAAAACAAATACATTCCAAGGTAACGTCTGTTGGGCCAGTCCCCGCCACGTGTCCGTCATATAGGCGCACACTGCGCCCAGCATAAAATAGAAAAAGTACATGACAAAGTTATAGGTCCGGTAATCTAGCAGGGCCTGCCAAAAGGAAGGCAACCGGGTACTCCATGCAGACATGTCATAGTAGGACCACTGTAACAGCAGTGCATAGGCCGCAGCGGCTACCAGCATGACAGCCAAAACAAGCTGCTTGCGTCTTTTCATGCTATAACGACGTAGAAACGCTTGCACCTGCCCGGTCGCTTTTGCAAATAAGGGAAACAAAATATAAAACTGAAAAATCATCACCACAAACCACAAATGATATCCGCTGACAGGTATAATCATTTCCTTTAACATGCCCTTGTAAAAATAAATATTTCCCCACTGCGCAGTCGACCAGTTCTGATTACATAGCCAATAAACGACCGTCCAGCAGAGAAATGGAACATAAATATCTCGAAACCGTCTGCCAATGTAACGGGAATAGCCAATCGGTTTGTTACCATTATAAAAAAGCAGCGCCGCAGACAGGAAAACGAACGTTGGTGTACCGAAGCGTGTCAAATGGTACAGCATTGCGAGCATAACGGAATCTGGCTGCTGAATGTCGCTGCGATAAATATATTCGCCAATGCAATGCTGAAGCACGACAGCGAGGTAGGCAAGACCCCGCAGTTCTGTCCACTCCGCGATACGCGGCTTGCTCATCCATATCACTCCTTTTCCAAAAGAATCGTATAGGGTCAATAACACAATTGTAGGTATTGTAACGCAGGAACATTAGTGCAGGATTAACGTTACCTAAAAGTTGGAAGAGTGGAAGAGTGGAAGTGGTTCCAATTTGAGTATGATTGCGTTTACAATCTAGTTGAAATCACAGAAAATTCACAACTTGAGGAACCGTACGGAAGAGGTGGGCAAATGAAAAAAACGCTGCTGGTATATATGCTGCTGATTGCGGCCTTTGCGCTCTATGTGTTCAGGTATGAACAATCGGGGCCCTTGAAGGGAGCTTGGGAGGAAAAAGGGCTCCGAGGCAATATCGGAGAAACCTATATGATGATTACGTTCAAGTCTGGCTTGGAGTATTGGAAAAGCGGTCTCAAGGGTTTTGAGGATGCCGGCGATGCCTTGGGGGTGACTGTGGAGTATCGAGGAGCTACCGGTTATGATGCTCAGGAACAGACGACTGTCATTGAACAGGCGATTGCCCGTAAGCCAGCAGGGATTGCGATTTCCGCGATTGATCCTCACTCCCTGATCCCGGCGATTAATAAGGTACTGGATGCGGGCATTCCTGTGGTGTTGTTTGATGCAGGAGCACCGGGCAGCCGGGCGTATTCTTTTTTGGGAACGGATAATTATAAGGCGGGCGTAACCGCAGCGGATAAAATGGCAGAGCTGTTGGGACGGGAAGGTGAAGTCGCCGTTCTGACCCTGCCTGGTCAGCAAAACCATGAGGAACGCTCGCGAGGCTTTCGTGATACCATTCAGCGGCAGTATCCTGCCATGAAGGTGGTAGAAGTAGCAGATGGTCACGCAGACGCGCTGGTATCCCGGAATGAGTCGCTTCGATTGATGAAGGCTTATCCGAAACTGGCGGGTATTTTTGTGACCGAGGCGACGGGAGCTACAGGGGTGGGGGAAGCGGTGCTCAGCCAAAAGAACCGCCATCCGCTAAAAATCATTTCTTTTGATACGAACAAGGCGACATTGGATATGATTCGTGGAGGAACAATCTCGGCGACAATTGCGCAGGGAACATGGAATATGGGGTATTGGTCGCTTCAATATCTATTCCATTTGCACCATCATTTGACGATTCCGGCCCCCTCCTCCTCCGGTGATAACGCCCCGCTGCCCGTGCGGGTGGATACAGGCATTTCCGTTGTTACAAGGAAGAATGTAGATGATTATTATGCGAAATGACGATCGACAGAAGAGGAAAAAGCAAAGCTTGATTTCTGAAATATGGAAGCGCATCCACACAGAAATGGGCAAAAGGATGCAGCAGCTGCGATTGCGCAATATGCCTTTACGATATCAGCTGATGCTGTTGTTTCTGTTGTTTGGCATCGTGCCTTCATTGGGATTAGGTCTGCTCGTCAACTGGACGGTAGAACGGATTATTGAGCGGCAGGTGGAAGACCATACGATGCAGTTGATTGGCAAGGTGAACGAGGCGTTAGATACCAAAATGGAAAATCTGCAGAACATGACGTATCTGATTGGTTTTAACCCGGATATTGGGGAGTTTTGGCAAGGCCAGACGCTGGCCGACGACCATGCAGGTCGTGTCGATCATACGAGTGCAGTAAAACCGGAAGAGCAGAGGGGACGGGCGCAGAACTCGGCTACCTTACCCAATCAGGCAGCAAGCTCTGTACAGGCACAGGATACGCTATATGAAATGAAACAATTTCTGCAGGGCTTTACTACCTTATATCCCGAGATTGCCGGGATTCTAATTGTGAACGAGAACGGTGACTATATCAGCAACGAAATGTATGCCCGAAGCAAGCGCAGCCTGACCGAAGAGGATTGGTACCAACAGGCAGCGCAGCATGCCGGTATCTTCACCGTGCTGGGGCAGCCGAGCCACCGTAATGTGACTACTCATGTCCGGTATAAGGACAGTGAAATTGTATCTGTCGTCCGTTCGGTCACGGATTCGGAGACGGGACGCGTGCTGGGCGTGGTTATGATTGATCTCAAGCTGCGGGCTGTGTCGCAGGCTGCCAGAGACGTGACCTTGGGCAAAACAGGGTATTTAATGGTAACAGATGCCGAGGGACGCAGCGTCTATATGCCGGATATGCCGCTGATTGAGCGTATTCCCCCGGAATGGTTCGGGTCAGGTGACAGCGGGATGTTTACCCGTCAAGCCGGAGGTCGGAAGCTGCTGTTCATGTTCCGTGCTTCCGAATTTACAGGCTGGAGAACGGTTGGGGTATTCCCGGCAGGGGAATCGACGCTGGAGGTGCGGCAAATTAAATTCTACGTCGTCTGTTTTGTTTTCATTGTATGTCTGTTTGGCTTAACGGCATCCTTGCGCTTATCGCGTTCTATTGCGCAGCCGATATTCCGGCTGATGTCCTATATGCGGACGGCAGAGACCGGAGATCTTACGGTTCGTCAGTGGAGCGATCGCGGGGATGAGATCGGATTGCTGGGCCGGAGCTTTAACCGGATGCTGGAGCAAATTCGCCGTCTCATGTCGCTCAGCGAGCTTCGGGAACGGCAAAAACGGGATGCCGAGCTGCGTAGTCTTCAAGAGCATATTAAGCCGCATTTTCTATACAATACGCTAGATACGATTCATTGGATGGCCCGAAAAAATGGGGCAGACGACGTATCCGACATGGTCGGGGCGCTGTCAAAATTGTTCCGCCTCGGACTGAGCAAGGGAGATGACTTTATTCCGCTTCGCTCCGAGATGGAGCATATTTCAAGCTATATGCAAATCCAGCGAACCCGGTATCGGGACAGACTTCGCTGGGAATTGATCGTATCCGAGGAGCTTGAGGAGCTGTTTGTGCTAAAGCTAATTCTTCAGCCTGTGGTGAAGAATGCCATTTATCACGGCATCAAGGCCAGACGCGGCCCCGGTACAATTCGTGTGGAAGCGAAAGCTAACGGCGACAAGCTGCTGCTGACGGTTCGTGACGATGGTGCAGGCATGACGGCAGAAAGGCTGCGTGAGCTGCAGAATTTGCTGGAAATGCCGCTGGAGGCGACGGAACAACAGCAGAAGAAAAGCAGATCCAATGTGAACGGCAGAAGCTACGGCATGCTGAATGTACAGGCGCGCATCCGATTATCCTTTGGCGAGGAATATGGAATTGTACTGGAGAGTGAAGTAGGAACAGGGACCTGCGTTACGATCATTCATCCGTTGCTGCGGGATATGGGACAACTGAGGAAGCCTCATGAAAAAGGAGAGGATCAGGATGACAAATTCAATGACTACAGAAACGGAACAACGTAACACGGAAAAACGTTACCGGGTACTTATTGCAGACGATGAGCCGATCATCCGTGAAGGGATACGGGATTGCGTAGACTGGGCGGCTCTCGGCATGGAGGTTGCAGATGAGGCGGAGGACGGTGAAGAAGCGCTGGAGCTGGCGGTTCGGCTTGGCATCGACATTTTGCTGGTCGATATGAATATGCCGATCATGGATGGGATTGAGCTGATTCGGCATCTGCGGGAAGAACGTCCGGATTGCCGCTGCCTGATCATCTCCGGGCATGATGAATTTGCTTATGCACAGGAGGCTGTGCGGCTTGGTGTAGAAGACTATATTTTGAAGCCGGTGGATGCGGAGCAGCTTCATACTGTATTGTCACGGCTCGGTCATCGGCTCGACGAAGATCGCAAGCGTGCCGCTTATGTAGAGCAAGCTGCCGAGCAGATACAGCGAAATATTCCGTTGCTGCGCCAGCGCTTTTGTCTGGAATGGCTGGAAGGGCAGCACACGGGGAAAGACGTCATGGAGCAGCTGGCGTTTTTACGTCTTCCATCCGAGGCGCCTGTTCAGATCGGTGTGGTGCGGTGGCCTGTTATAGAGACACGACAAGCGATTATGCGCGGAAATGATCGCCAGTTGTTTCTTTTTGCCGCAGAAAATATCATTGCCGAGCTGCTGGAGGACCGGCCACGTGTACTGTTTCGCGATGCGAACGGGCTGATTGGTATATGCCTGTGGCGGGAGGCACCCGAGACGATCGGCGCTTCCATAGAGCAGGCGATGGGGCGCTATCTGAATATAGCGGTTCATACGCATGTGGAGCCAAATGCCGGGGGGCTGGAAGGTGCGGTGGACGCGTTCCGGGTGTGCCGTGACTGTGTGTACGGCGAATCGCAGCTATCTCCACTGGTGCGCCGGGCGCGGCAGCTCATTCAGGAAGGGTATGCCGATCGGGAGCTGACGTTGGAGGCTCTGGCCTCGCGTCTACAGGTATCCGCTGTGTACCTCAGTCGTGTGCTCAAAAAGGAGCTTAACGATAGCTTCGTGACCCTCGTCACGCGCGCCCGTATCCGCAAAGCGGTGCAATTGCTGGACTCGACAACGCTGTCCATTTACGATATAGCAGAGCGCACCGGATACGACAGCCAGCACTATTTTAGCACCGCTTTTAAAAAGGCCATGGGTGTTTCCCCGGTGCAGTACCGCAAAGGTGGTGGAATCGGGGTCAGCGTGTCGGATCAGGAGTGACCTGAAAAATGTGTGTGTAATCACACCTTATCATTTGGGGCTCTGTTACGCTAAGCATAACGAATAAGTATCTATCAATATTTGGAGGAAAACGATATGTTTTGTTATCAGTGTGAACAGACGCCAAGTGGTGGGTGTACTGTCGTTGGGGTATGCGGTAAAAATGAAACCATAGCAAGCTTGCAGGATACGATGATTTTTGCATTAAAAGGCATTGCTGCTTATGCGACCCACGCCAGACAGCTAGGCTATAGCGACCCCGAGGTGGATCGTATCACGCACGAAGCGCTATATATGACCTTAACCAATTCTAACTTTAATGTACAAGAGCATTTGGAAATGGCAATGAAGGTCGGAAATGCGGCTGTACGGATCATGGATGTGCTGGATCGTGCGCATACGGATCGTTTTGGCATTCCACAGCCGATTACCGTCAGCCAGAATAAAATCGAAGGTCAATGCATTGTCGTAACCGGACATAATCTGTATGCGCTAGAGGAATTGCTGCGGCAGACTGAAGGAAAGGGTATCAACATCTATACCCACTCGGAAATGCTCCCGGCCCACGGTTATCCTGCGTTGAAGAAATATGCGCATCTCAAAGGCAATATCGGCAAGGCCTGGTACGATCAACGCAGATTGTTCGAGGAGTTCCCGGGTGCGATTCTTGCCACGACGAACTGTGTCATGCCGATCAAAGGCACGTATGCAGACCGCTTCTTCTCTTATGAAGTAGCCGGGCTGGAGGGTGTCGCCAAAATTGTGAATGATGATTTCTCTCCACTGATTGAGCGCGCGTTGGCCCTGCCAGCCGCAGATGTAGAGTCTGAACAGGTGCTTACGACAGGATACCATCATGAGACGGTCATCGGGCTAGCTCCCGAGATTATTCAAGCGGTTAAAGATGGACATATCCGCCGTTTCTTCGTCATTGCAGGCTGTGACGCACCAGGCAAAGGTGGCAATTATTATCGCGAGCTGGCCACATCCTTGCCGAACGATACGGTCATTCTGACCACATCCTGCGGTAAATTCCGCTTTAATGATGTGGATTACGGCACAGTTGGAGATACTGGCATTCCGCGTTATATTGATCTGGGACAATGCAACAATTCCGGTTCCACGGTGAAAATTGCTTTGGCGCTTGCTGATGCTTTTGGCTGTACAGTGAATGAGCTGCCGGTCAGCATCGTGTTGTCCTGGTTTGAGCAAAAGGCGGTGGCGATCCTGCTGGGCTTGTTCAGCCTTGGCATTCAGGACATCCGCATCGGACCCAAACCGCCCGAGTTTATCTCGTCGGGGGTGTTGGATGTACTTGTGGAGATGTTTGGCTTGAAGCTGATTACGACAGCGGAGGAAGATATGAAGGCGATGCTGGCGTTGTCGTAGGAGTGATAGAAAATAGCGATTTGTTTTGGAACTATTCGTCCGTAATTAATTGCTTTGTGAGAGGTCGTGTGATTGCACGGCTTCTTTTTCTTCTTATCTATTATAACTGAATTCCCTAACATAAAATTTGATTTTTTATTGCTTGCTCCTTTGTGGTTCTTATGTAAAAATACAAGTAGGATTTTCCAAAAAAAATATAGAGGATAGGTGCTAGTTAATGAAACAAGCTATTGTCTTTAAACCAAGAGCAAGGCTAATGTCCCAGTTAGGAGAGCAATTGATTAAAGATGAGACTATTGCCGTTCTCGAGCTTATCAAAAATTCTTATGATGCTGATGCTCAGAATGTTCAAATAACAATGAGTCATGTGGAAGATTCGGAATCTGCGATAATCACTATTGAGGATGATGGAGATGGGATGTCTTATGATGTAGTCAAAAACTATTGGATGGAACCTGGTACTGATCATAAAGAAAAAAAATTAAAGGAAATGCTTGAAAAGAACCTACGTAGTAAGTTGAACAGACTTCCTATGGGGGAAAAAGGGATTGGACGTTTTGGTGTACATAAATTAGGTAACAGAATTACATTGATAACTCGATCAGAAAATCATAGTGAGGTTTATCTCAATATAGATTGGTCTATTTTTAATTCAAATCAATATTTATCTGACGTACCTATTGATATTATAGAACGAGACCCTTCTTGTACTTTTTTAAATAATAGCCCTTCTGGAACAAAAATTATTATTGAGAAACTTAAAGTTCCTTGGACAAGAGGTAAGGTCAGAGACTTACAGCGGGCAATTACCTCATTAAATTCGCCTTTTGAAGCCTTGGATTCTTTTCAAGTTGACTTTAAAATTGATAAAGAAGAATGGCTAACAGGGTTAATGAAATATGATGAGATTAAAGACTATGCATTATTTAAAGCAACTATGACTCTGCAAGGCAACAAAATAAAAAATTATAAATATGATTTTTACCCATGGAATTCTTTGGATAAGTTAGAAATGAGAACGAATGCTATTGGGGAAATAGAAATGCGTAGAGAAGTTAAAACAAAAATTAAGGGAACTAGAGAGTTTATACCTATCGATTTGAGTGAATTTCAAATTGGAAGTGTTCAAGTTGAATTATTAAGTTTTGATTTAGACTCAAGTTTACTTAAATTTGGAGATGTATCTGATTCCTCGGGTCTCAAAAGGTATTTAAAATCAAATGGTGGTATATTTGTTTACCGAGATAATGTTAGAATCTATTCTTCTGGTGATGATGACTGGTTAGATTTAAATGCTAAGAGAGTCAACAGTCCTGCTGATAAAATCAGCACCAACTTGGTTTTAGGAAGCATTCAACTAAATCGACACGAAAGCTTCGATTTAAAGGAAAAAACTAATCGGGAAGGGTTTATTGAAGATTCGGCATACATTTGTTTCAGAGATGCGGTTCTTTTTGCTATAGAAAAATTTGAACATGATAGGGCTCAAGATAAGTATCTAATAAGAAAATACTATGGTGCTACTTCGAAATCGGAACCTGTAGTAGCAGAAGTAGCATCTCTTAGAGAAAGAATCGACAAGAAAATTTCGGATAAATCACTTAAAAAGGAATTGTTTGGGTGTTTAGACAATATTGAGCGTGATTACCAACATATAACGGAAGTGTATCAGAAAAGTTCAAGTATAGGAATAAGTATGACAGTGGTTTTACATGAGATAGAGAAAGTAATTTCTGAACTTGAGCACGCTACCAAAGCAGATCAGGCTTCACAACATGTTATGGGGTTAGTAAAGAGATTAAGTAGTTTAACAATGGGATACTCTTCTGTCGTTAAATCTAAAAACATAAAGAATTTCGAGTTTAAAAGGTTAATTAACCAATCCTTATTTTTGGTTGATTTTAGATTATCTGCTCATGAAATTACTGTTGAGAAAAAATATTTGAGTAATCAAGATGAGTTTATTGTCAAAGGGAATGAGAATCTAATTGCAAGCACAATTATTAATATTATAGATAATTCTATCTGGTGGTTAAACTATGCCAATATTTCGAATAAGAAAATCTACTTGGATATCACAAGAGAAATTCCAGGATATAAGAGCATTATCATTGCAGATAATGGTAAAGGGTTTACAATACCTACTGAGATGATAACTAAACCATTTATCACAGACAAAATGGGTGGGATGGGATTAGGCCTTCATCTAGCAAGTGAGATCATGAAGCAACATAAAGGAGATATTTTCTTTCCAGAGTTTGATGATCTGGAAATACCATACGAATATAAACATGGGGCTATAATAGCGTTATCATTTAAGGAGGAATAGTTTTGGAATCACCAGTTATTAATAAAGTAATTATTATAGATGACCAATTTGAAGAAGCTTTGCCCATTATAAAAGCCCTGTCTTCTAATGGAGTTTACTCTGTATATTGGGATGGGCATTATGAAAATCAGCCAATAAAGCCACTTAATGGGGTTCGGCTTGTGATATTAGACATGAGATTCTCAGACGTAACTGATCCTCACTTAATTAATACTAATCTTTTTAATTTATTGAGGAAATCTGTAAGTGTAAGTAATGGACCATATATCTTATGTGTGTGGAGTAAACATGATAATGAATACTTTGAAGCGTTCAAACTTGACCTTAAGGAACAAACCACTGTTCCCCAACCTTATCTGATTACTAATATTGAAAAAAATGATTTTGTAGAAATAACTTATGGAAACAAAGAGATGTATGATCAAATTGCTTCTACGCTTGATGGACAAATCGAAATGCCATTTAAACAAGAATTATTTGAAATCTTGGAACAATATAATCCTATTCAAGTTAAGTATAAGCAGGGTTCAATAGAAAAATTATTTAATCACTTAAATAAAAAATTAGAGGAAATTAATTCTTTATCAACTCTACTGATATGGGAAAATGTAGTATTACAAGCAGCGAATTGTTTAGTTAATGATATCGCTTCGTTATCTGATTCTGGTAATGACTGGGATGATAACATAAAAAATATTATTCAACGTTTAGCTGTTGCTAATGCAGGAAAATCACTAGGTAAAACAGCAAAAGATTATATCACAAATGCATTTGCTTCCTTAAATCATATGTTACCTGACGAATTATGGAATCAATTAGAGAGAGTTACAATAGATGAAAGGAAGTTTCTTTTTCTAAATGATTCTACTATTAAAAAAACAATAGATGAAGATGTTTACTCTATATTTAAAGATAAAAAATTTATTGTGAAAAAGAACAATGTGGATTGTTGCACTTTTAAATCTCCAGAAGAAATAAGGGATTGTTCTGATAAAGATCTTTTTGAATCTTTACATAGTCAATATTTACATGTCTTAGGGCATACGAATCTAAAGTTGCTTTGTGAGAGTGAGCCAAGGTTTGATAGTCAAAAGCCTGGGAAGTTGTACTACGTTGATAATCATGATCTTTTAATAGAAGTAGCCCAGTGTGTCTTTAATGATTCTGATTTCCAATTAGATTCTGAAAGCATATTAAGGTTAGTTAAACTAGATGTTTCCTCAGCTTGTGATTATGCACAAAATAAGCTAAAGAAAACACGTATATTATTTGGAATTTTGGTTGGTAGTAAATATTTTTCTAAAATTCACAAAAATAATTCTATCTACTGCACTCCGGAATTGAAAATAAAAGGGGAGTTAACTAAAGTTGTTTTTAGTCTACATCATATAACTAATGAGTCATCAGATCACTTAAAATTAGCTAATCCGTTTCTAGGATTTAGAGAGCTTCTTTTAACAGATATCAAGCAAAATCTAACAGCTTTTATATCACGAGTAGGTATTATAAATATCTAAAAATAATCCCCATTCTTTATTAATTTTGAAGAGTGGGGTGTTTTCAATTTACAATGTTGCATTAACCTGGTATGATTTTTCTAGAATTTTTATTTGAGCCTAAGCAAGGGAGCAATATTATGAACTTTTTGGATTTATTTGCAGGGGCGGGGGGACTTTCGGAAGGATTTTTAAGGGCTGGTTTTCAACCCATTGCACATATTGAACGAGATGCATATGCTTGTAAGACTTTAGAAACAAGGTCTATTTATTATTATTTAAAAAGAAATAATGCGTTACACTTTTATAGAAATTATCAATCAACTTATAATTCACCTGCAATAGAAAGAGAGCAAAGGAGAACTGAACTTTTAGAAGCTGTTCCGGTAAATCAATTGGAACCAATAATGAATATTGAAATTTCTGAAAATACGCTTCCGTTAATCTTCCAACGAATTGATGAAAGGTTGGTTCATTTACCAGATAATCAGATTGATGTCATTATAGGTGGGCCGCCATGCCAAGCTTATTCATTGGTAGGAAGAGCCAGAGATGAAAATAGCATGGAAGATGATCCTAGAAACTACCTCTATAAACTTTATGTTCGTTTCTTGACCAGATATCAACCAAAAGCATTTGTTTTTGAAAATGTTCCCGGCATATTAACGGCATTCAAAGGAACATTATTCAAAAATCTTCAGGCGTATATGAAGCGAGTAGGATACAATATTGAAGCTAGACAATTAAATGCCAAAGATTTTGGGATACTGCAGAACAGAAAGAGAATTATTATTGTCGGTTGGAGAAAAGATTTGGAATTTAGATATCCTGAAATTCCGGTGCAGGATACAGATCATATTGTTAATGATTTACTAATCGACCTTCCACCTATTTCTTCAGGTATAGCTCATAGAGGAATAGGGTATCGATTGCCTAATAGTCTATTACTAAAAAACATGAAAATTAGAGATGATGATGATATTGTAACTCATCATATTGCTAGATCACATACCCAAAGAGATTTAGATATTTACAAGGTTGTCGTTGAAAAGTGGAACGAAGAAGAAATGCGTATTAAGTATACTGATTTACCAAAAAAACTTATTACTCACCAAAATTTAACTTCATTTCTTGATCGCTTTAAGGTTATTGCAGGTAATGAAAAATATTCTCATACTATCGTTGCACACATTTCAAAAGATGGACATCATTACATTCATCCTGATATTAAGCAAAATAGATCGATTACTGTCCGTGAAGCTGCGAGAATTCAATCTTTTCCTGATAATTATTTTTTTGAAGGTCCTAGAACTGCAAATTTCGTTCAAATAGGAAATGCAGTGCCTCCTCTTATGGCAGAGAAATTAGCGTTTTGGTTCAAAATACAATTAGATGAACTATAATAATAAAAAAGTTCACGCCTGTTGAATAACCAAAATAAGTAACTCAATTCATGAAACAAGAGGTGCACTGAAGAAGAACGCGCTGAATCTGAATCAGCCATTCAACAGGTAAGTTTTGAAGAAGAAATAGACGAGAAAATCGCACAAAGGAAAGAACGGCATGTTGGGGCCATGAAGTCTGAGCAGCAACAAATAGCCAATTGAGCAGGACATAGACGATTAGAGCACAGAATAATTGCCCATAGACCGCATTTTCAGTCGTACCAAACAGCGTTGGGATATTCAAATGTTGCTTGATCCAACGAAAGAAGACTTCAATCTGCCATCGAGCCTTATAGATCTGTGCGATTTGTTCTGCGGTCACCTGCATTAAATCGGTAACCACCCGAATTTCCCGACCTTCAAAATCCCGAAACATCACCACACGATGACGTTGTGTGGAACGACACTGAGGGGTTCCCAACTGGCAAGTGATATCCCGAATGACGGATGAATCTGGCTTCGTAAGGCGGCGTAGCGCATGAGGCTTTTCCAAATGGACGTTGTCGCGAAGCCGAATGACAAACGATTGTCCATGGGTTTTGAAGTGATCCAGACGCTCCAGTTTCCCATAAGCACGGTCCATCACCAAAATGTAGTCCGGTTGAGCCAACGCTTCACTCATGGGGCCATCATGCTTGGAGCCCAGCGTTTCGACCACCTGAAGGGGTTGCCCATTTTCTGCTCGTAAAGCGACATGAAGTTTAATACCTGCACGCTCCCCGTGATAAGGAGCCCAAGGCAAACGCGTTTTTCCCACCGTCATCGTGGTTGAATCGATGAGTAATAATTCTTTTGGGAAAGTCAGTTTCCGACGTGCTTCCCGGTTACATTTGCAAACAAGTAGATGGAAAAGTTCCTTAAATACGGAAAACGGGACTTCGGCGGCTTTGGTTGAAAAGCGTGAGTAGTGGACGACAGGCAAGCCACAGAGAGCCGCATAATCTACGCTGGATCGATAGCTACCCCATTGTTCCAACGCAGCCATGCACCAGTATTGGAGTAAATGGTACACCGTAAACTTGCGGGCTTTGTCTTCATAACCTATTAACTTCACAACCCTTTGAACTTCTTCAGGAGTCAGCATGGATTGAAGGATAGATGTAATCGTGATAGAATTTTTCATGAGATCGTCTTCTTTCGGATTCGTTTGGATGGTACCAACGATTCTACAGAAAAGACGATCTTTTTTCTACCATTTTGTGGTTATTCAACAGGCGTGAAAAAAGTTCTAACTATATCTTAAGGGCGAAGTAGTTAGATTAAAAAAAGCCCCAAAGTGTTATTATCCCTTTTGAGTAGACAGTTAGGAATAAGCCCCTTACTGTATATACTCAGGAGGGATTTTTTCATGGGGAAAATTAAAAAGACATATAGTCAGGAATTCAAGTTGGAAATTGTGAAAATGTACTTGGAAGAGGGAAAAACATCCTATCAACTATCCAAAAATTTGAATCTGGATGCGAAGATGATTCGGCGCTGGGTTCATGCCTTTCGGGAAGAAGGGATTACAGCCCTCAGCGAGCGTAGAGGAGGCAAAACCGGTGCAGGAAAAGGACGTCCCCGGACGAAAGAATTGAGTCTGGAGGAGGAAGTCGCAAGACTTCGAATGGAGAATGCATTCTTAAAAAAGCTGCGGGAATTCCAAAGGAGGTGAGCAACCATCAAACCTATGTCGCTGTATATCAAACGATTCAATGCCTATCCCAAGAATACCCGATCCAGCATTTATGCAGATTGGCTCACGTGTCTCGAAGTGGTTACTATAAATGGTTGCGTCGTTCTCCGGAAAAATCAAGGAAGCAACAAGAAGACGAACAGATCTTGGATTGGTTGAAGGAGGGCTACCACGCCGTGAAAGGGATCTATGGTTATCCACGAATGACGGCTTGGCTTCGTCGTCAGTACGCCTGCAAGGTGAATCACAAGCGGGTCTACCGACTGTTGAAGCAAGCGGGTTAACAATCCCGGATACGCAGAAAGAAACGCTTCTTTAAACCTGTCTGTGAAGGGAATAAGGCGGAGAATACGTTGAACCGGAAGTTTACGGCAGAGCGTCCCAATCAGAAGTGGGTGACCGATATCACTTATCTTCCTTATCGAGGGACATTCCTGTACCTCTCAGCGATTAAAGATCTGTACAGTAAGGAGATTGTAGCGTACCAAATCAGTCATCGTAACGATCTGGATCTCGTCTTGAATACCCTGGACCAAGCCATAAAAAAGAGGGGGTAACCGGTACCTTGATTCATAGTGATCAAGGATTCCAGTATACCTCCCACAAATACAAAAACGTACTTCAAGAATACAGGATGATTCGTAGCATGTCCAGACGGGGCAATTGTCTGGACAATGCTTGTATGGAAAATTTCTTTGGGCATCTCAAAGCCGAATGCCTGAACATTCAAAAATTCGGGTCTGTAGAAGACCTTACTCAAGCGATTCATTCCCTACATTCGTTTTTACAACCAGGAACGCATCCAGCTTAACTTGAACAACAAGAGCCCGATTGAATACCGGACTCAAGCTGCTTAATTTAAGAGCATTTTCTTTACTGTCTATTTGACAGGGGTAAGTTCAATAGTGGGGGCTTTTTTTATCCACAATTATCAACTATCTTAAGGTGTCATGAAAAGATAGTATCAAAGATACGCCCTTTTTATCTTACTTCCCTTTAGTATTCATCGTTCATCGAATCTTATAAATATGTCCGTAAGAACTTTTAAGGCCATTTCCGTATCTTTGGCTTCGCGCGTTCTCAGCAGGGACAAAATATGTTTGATACTCAAATCTTCTTCGGTAAGCTCATCATTTTCCTTCACATATGTAAGTAATTGATTGACGCTCACGTTCAATGCCTTAGCTATTTTCTCCAAATTTTTCAAGGATATATTTCTCTCCGCACGCTCGACAAAACCGATATAACTCGAATTGAAGCCTGCTTTTTCGGCTAAAGCTTCCTGAGAAAGCCCTTTGGATTTCCGAATATCGCGAATGCGTGTACCGACTAATTCCAGAAGTTCAGACATGGTTACACCTCTCTTTAGTAAGGATTTTACAAAATTCGATTCCAGTCGCTCCAAAGCGCAATATATTGACGAACTAGACTACTTCGATCTTAGATATTGTTTATTGAAGCATTGGATTTTTGCAAAACCCTCTAGTTAGAAGTGTAGAGAAAGTATTACATGTAATTAATGACTTGTAGTAAGTAAATTGATTTTAAAACTACTATGTAGTAATATTTGTTATGAATATTTACCGATAGATAGAAAATTATACATTTTTATGGTTTAGAATTGTAGTACGTACTCATATTGTTTGTGAATATTTCATTCAGGAGTTGGTTCCCCATGAAAAATTACTCCTTATGCTCACGCTTACACAGTGATTCAGATTACACATTCCACACCTATAGCGAATCCAACGTACTGAATTGCGTGTTGGATTTTCAAAAGCTTGCCCAATATCAGATGAAGCTTGCCCAGCTCATGGCAACCATATGCAGCTTTATAACTGCCTCATTCTTTGTGATCGAGCGATGTTTTCTATGGGGAAGGCTATGTATGTTCATCGAAATCAAATCATTCCTTTATCCATTAGCTTATCCATGAATGATTTGCTTAGATTGATTCGCACGGATGCTGAGCCGTGTTTAGATATGGTGCTGTTTATGGGTACCGTGCATTATCTCGTTTCCGGAGAGGATGAGGCATCCAGGGAGACGATGAAGCCGGAGGAAGTAGACTTGCTGCTTAATAAAACAGACCATATTTTAAAGCGTCTATCACGAAGAATGGTAGCTCGTCCAACCGAGCAGTATCTATCTATTTTTAAAGAAAAACCACTCAATTAAATCGTTGTTGATTATTGCTGCTCCTATCTCCTCCAGTGATATAATGGCGAGAAGGGAGATATCGGCCACGGCTTAAAAGCTCCACAGCAGAAAGGGTGCATTTCATATGCGTACATATAACAAGCTGGTGCGTGATAAGATTCCTCACCTGATTACAGCTCAGGGCAAGGAATGCAGCACGCGCATTTTGGACCCAGCGGAATATAAACAGGCGCTTCGAACAAAGCTTCGTGAAGAAGCGGAGGAATATTTTGAAACGGAAAAGGATCAGGATGCGCTGGAAGAATTAGCGGATCTGCTGGAAGTCATCCAGGCGCTGGCAGAAGTACATGGAGCGAATGCGGTAAAACTGGACAAGCTAAGAGCAGACAAAGCCGAGGCACGAGGTGGCTTTCAGGAGCGGGTGTTTTTAATTGACGTCGATGAATATCAATAAGCTTTTCTTTCACATTCACTACTGCAATAGCAGTAAATTCAAAGAAACTGGAAGATACCCGAGAAAGTTCACGAGAACCCTCTCGCATCATGAGTTCGTCCTTGTTACCGAAGGGGCGGGTAATATCGTCATCGGGGGGAAAACCTATCCGCTCAAACAAGGAATGCTGTTCTACATTAGCCCGGGTGTAATGCATTCTTTGGACCCGGATACGAAGGATCCTCCCTGTTTCCTAACCGTACATTTTAGCTATGCGCAAGTGAATTTCAATGATGGCCAATGGGACATTACAGACGAGCCTCGAATGCTTCCCCTGCATGCTGCCCAAGAATTAAAGGATGCTTATTCTGTCCAGGATCTTTTTCATAAATTAGTGGACTGCTGGGATGGAAAGCTTCCAGGGTACGAACTCATGAGCAGAACCTTGCTTCAGCAATTAGGGATTGCCATTTTTCAAAGCGTAAGAAAGCAACAGTGGAGTGGCTCCAATTCTCGAAAAATGGAAAAAATCATCCAATATATGCATCAGCATGTAAGCAGTAAGATTACCTTAACCGAATTGTCGGAGATGGTACAATTATCACCTACTTATCTGTCCCGGACTTTTAAGGATACGACAGGGTATGCTGTCATTGAATTTTTTAATAAGATTAAAATAGATAAAGCCAAAGAACTGCTGATTGAAGGAGATAAAAAAGTAAAGGAAGTGGCACAGGCGCTTGGATTTACGGATGAATTTTATTTCAGCAGATTATTTAAAAGAATGGAAGGGATAAGCCCGTCAGAATATTACAGCAAAAATGTCCATGGAGTTTAATATTGTGCATGGTATAAGGCCAAACTGCAAGCTAATATAAGGGTGTTATTGTTCATGATTGTTGTACAAGGACACTTGCATATGGCAGAGGGGGGGGGCTTTATTCATGCCGATGTGGAGACGGAATTTAATCGTTTGCTGGTTCGGAATGTTTGTAACCGGGGTTGGAATGAGCCAGGTTGCACCGATATTGCCGCTTTATATCGAGCAGCTGGGAGTTCATAATACAGCCTTAATTGCACAACTTTCCGGAATTGCGTTTGGGATTACCTATATCGTTTCAGCTGTTTTCTCACCCATTTGGGGGCAGGCCGCTGACAGGTTCGGGCGCAAGCCTATGCTATTGCGGGCAAGTCTTGGGATGGCTGTAGTCATAGGCTGCATGGGCTTTGCACACAATGTATATGTATTGATCGGGCTTCGAATATTGCAGGGTGCTATTACCGGCTATGGCACAGCTTGTACCACGTTGATTGCAACCCAGACGGACAAGGAGCACGCAGGTTGGGCCTTGGGTACACTTTCAACTGCCAATATTGCCGGTTCTTTGCTTGGACCTACGATCGGCGGATTTGTAGCGGAGCACTTTGGATTACAAGATTCATTTTTTATCACAGGTGTGCTGCTGCTGGTTGCCTTTTTGACTACCCTTTTATTTGTAAAGGAAACGTTTGTCCGTGAGCACCAAAAAACGCTTGGTATTAAGGAAACATGGCGCATTGTTCCTGAAAAGAGTTTGACGCTTACGATGTTCGTCACTTTTTTTGTATTAACAGTGGCCTTATATTCGGTAGAACCTATTATAACCGTGTATATAACAGAATTATCTGGTAATACCGGTCATATTGCTTTGCTAGCTGGATTGGCCTTTTCGGCATCAGGACTGGCGAATATCATTTCAGCACCAAGACTTGGAAAGCTCTCTGACCAAATAGGGGCACATAAAGTGATATTAGCAGCCCTTATAGTGGCAGGACTCATTTTTATCCCGCAAGCCCTGGCACAAAATAGCTGGCAGTTTATAGGTTTTCGATTTTTATTTGGAATAGCAGCGGCCGGCTTGATTCCCTCCGTTAATATCCTGATCAAAAAGATTACACCGGATGCTCTGACAGGCAGAGTTTTTGGTTTTAACATGTCGGCAGGGTATTTGGGCGTATTCGCAGGCTCTATTTTAGGCGGGCAGGTGGCAGCCTGGTTTGGGATCCGAGCTGTATTTTGGATTACAAGTGTGTTGTTACTGGTCAGTGCGGTCTGGGTTTATTTTAAAGTATATCAAAAGCTTAATAACCATGAATTGGCGTTAGGCCAAAATGCAGACTAGATGAAGGGAGAAAACAAATATGGAACATGTAAAATCAACGGAGGCGGAAAAGCTAAACGCAGAAAAGACGGCACTGGTAGTTATAGACTTGCAAACCGGGATCGCAAACAGCAGTCGTTTGCTAGCCCCTTATACGGGGGAGCAGGTTGTTCAGAAAGCAAGCAAATTAATTGAAGCCTTCGCACAGAAAGGCGCATTTGTAGTTTTGGTGCGAGTTTCGTCGGTGGATGGGAAGGATATGTTAAAGCCAAATACAGATATGGAAATGAATCAGATGCAATGGCCTGAAGGCTGGGATCGTCTGGTTCCTGAAATAGCCGACACCCCAAATGCCCATATCATCACCAAGCGTCAATGGGGAGCATTTTTTGGTACTGATCTTGACTTGCAGTTGCGGCGTCGTGGAATTGACACCATTGTACTGTGTGGTATTTCTACCTCCATTGGCGTGGATACTACAGCAAGAGAGGCTTACCAGCATGGATATCATCAGATTTTTGTGGAGGATGCCATGACAGCTTCAACGAACGAGGAGCACGATTATGTTTGTAAATACATCTTTCCGAGAATCGGCCGGATTCGGTCAACTGAAGAAGTCACTTTGTCATTAAGATAAAATAGAAAAGGAAGGAATAAAGGAGCTTTACCAGATCTAACCTGGTAAAGCTCTTTTATTTGCCTGCATTCCATACCATACCATGGTCTACCCTAACCAATCCATCCCTTCTCATCCCACACAAAGGTTAAAATTTTATAAAAAAGGTTCAAAACCAGCAAAGACCTTTCCCGGGCTGGAATGATACCATGTGGTTGCACATAAGAAAAGGAGAGGCGTTCGTCGCCGCTCCATTGTAAGCGCTATCTAATCTCTACTCTAATCAGCACTTACCTTCAAAATGACCCGCATCACATGAGGAAAGGGGAGCTTCACATGAAAAAAGGAGCTGTCGCTATATGGCTTCTGGTTTTAGCCTTAATGCTTTCGGCCTGTAATTTGGCGGAGAGTGGAACGGGCAGCAAGGAAAAGGGCTATGTGGGTATTTCCATGCCGACCAAATCGTCCGAGCGTTGGGTAGGAGACGGGGAGAATATGGTCCGGCTGTTTCAGGAGCAAGGCTATAAAACGGATTTACAGTATGCGGAGGACGTGGTGGAAAACCAAATCTCTCAAATCGAAAACATGATCACCAAGGGTGTCAATGTCATGGTCATTGCTTCAGTGGACGGAAACACGCTGACGGACGTTATCCAGAAGGCACATGACCGGGGGATTCAGGTGATTTCCTATGACCGTCTGATTCGGAACACGCCGTATCTGACGTACTATGCAACCTTCGACAACTTTAAAGTGGGTGTGCTGCAGGCGGCGTATATTGAGCAGAAGCTGGGACTTAAGGAAGGCAAAGGCCCCTTCAATATAGAGCTGTTCGGTGGTTCGCCGGATGACAATAACGCCTATTTCTTCTTTAACGGCGCGATGTCGGTTCTCAAGCCGTACATTGATTCAGGCAAATTAGTCGTACGCAGCAAGCAAATGACGATGGCGCAGATCGCTACGCTGCGATGGGACGGAGCCTTGGCCCAGTCGCGGATGGATAATCTGCTGAGTGCCTACTATTCGGGAGCCAATCTGGATGCGGTGTTATCTCCTTATGACGGAATTAGCATCGGTATCATTTCATCCCTCAAAGGGGTTGGCTACGGATCAGCGAACAAACCGCTGCCGATCATTACAGGGCAGGATGCGGAGCTGGCTTCGATCAAGTCGATTGTGGCCGGAGAGCAGACGCAAACCATATTCAAGGATACTCGCAAGCTGGCAGAGCAGACGGTTGTGATGGCCAACAGCATTTTACAGGGCAAGCAAGCAGAAGTGAATGACACTAAATCATATAACAATGGGAAAAAGGTAGTTCCTGCTTATTTGCTTGATTCAATCTCGGTGGATCGTACGAATGTCGAAAAGGATATTGTCGGCAGCCATTATTACACCAAAGAGCAAATTGGACTGAAATAAGAGCAGGCCATCTAAAGCGAAAGGAGTGTATCCCATGACTGGAATCATATTGGAAATGAAGGGAATTACCAAAACCTTTCCTGGCGTGAAGGCATTGGAAAATGTAAATCTCAAGGTCAAGGAAGGCGAAATTCATTCCCTGTGCGGTGAGAACGGTGCTGGCAAATCGACGCTGATGAAGGTACTGAGCGGTGTATATCCGCATGGAACCTACGATGGGGATATTGTTTTCCAGGGAAAAACGTGTGAATTCAAGGATATCAAGCAAAGCGAGGAATTGGGGATCGTCATTATTCATCAGGAGCTAGCGCTCATCCCGTATCTCTCGATTGCGGAAAATATTTATCTCGGCAACGAACGCGCCAGCGGCGGCGTGATTGATTGGAAAGAGACTTTTGTCGGCACACGCGAGCTGCTGTCCAAGGTCGGTTTGAGTGAGAATCCGAATACCTTGGTTACGAATATCGGGGTCGGGAAGCAGCAACTGGTCGAAATTGCGAAAGCGCTCTCTAAAAAGGTAAAGCTGCTTATTCTCGATGAACCGACAGCGGCGTTGAATGAGGATGATAGTGAAAATCTGCTTAATTTGATGCTGGAATTTAAAAGACAGGGCATTTCCTGCATTCTCATCTCCCACAAGCTGAATGAGGTCGCTAAGGTGTCGGATTCGATTACGATTTTGCGGGACGGGAAGACGATTGAGACGCTGGATATGAAAAAGGATGAGGTCACCGAGGACCGGATTATTAGCGGGATGGTTGGACGCGATCTGACCAGCCGTTATCCAGAGCGACATGCTGAAATTGGCAAAGTCATTTTGGAAGTAAAGGATTGGACGGTCTATCACGAGCATCATGCGGAACGCAAGGTGCTGGATCAGGTGAATTTGAACATCCGGCGTGGTGAAATTGTCGGTATTGCCGGATTAATGGGGGCAGGACGGACGGAGCTGGCGATGAGCATTTTTGGCAAGTCGTACGGACGCAACATTTCCGGTCAACTGATTAAAGACGGCAAGCCGATCCAGAATAACACGGTTACGGACGCGATTAACAACGGATTCGCCTATGTGACGGAGGATCGCAAGGAGTACGGCCTCATTCTGATGGATGATATCAAGCGCAATATTTCGCTGACCGGCCTGAACAAGCTGACGAAGGGCGCTGTCGTCAATGAGCAGGAGGAAGTCGTCGTTGCCGAGGATATGAAAAAAAGCATGAACATCAAAGCGCCGAGCATTTTACAGAAAACGGGCAATCTGAGTGGTGGCAATCAGCAGAAGGTGGTACTTAGCAAATGGATTTTTGCCGGGCCGGATATTCTGATCCTTGATGAGCCGACACGCGGCATTGATGTGGGTGCCAAATATGAAATTTACACAATTATTCACCGGCTTGCCGCTGAAGGCAAGGGCGTGCTGGTCATTTCATCCGAGCTGCCAGAGGTACTGGGCTTGTGTGACCGGATTTACGTCATGAATGCCGGGCGAATCACCGGAGAGGTTAGCCGTGAAGACGCGTCGCAGGAGACGTTGATGAGATATATGACCAAGTCAGGGGGCGTGAAGCATGGAAACCATAACTAAATTATTTAAAAATAACATCCGCCAGTATGGCATGATGATTGCGCTGGTCGTGATTATGATCCTGTTCGAGGTGCTGACAGGCGGCCTGCTGTTGAAGCCGATTAATATTACGAATCTGATTCTGCAAAATAGCTACATTTTTGTGCTGGCCATCGGGATGGTGCTGGTTATCATCACGGGGCATATTGATTTGTCTGTCGGCTCAATAGCCGCTTTTGTTGGCGCGGTTTCAGCCATTATGATGGTCGATTGGCAGCTTCCAGCGTGGATCGCTGTGATTGCATCTTTGCTGGTCGGGGCGTTAATTGGCGCATGGCAAGGGTTTTGGGTCGCTTATGTACGGATTCCGGCATTTATCGTAACATTGGCGGGGATGCTGCTCTTTCGCGGATTAACGATGATTGTGTTGGAAGGCCAATCCATCTCTCCTTTTCCGGGAGGCTTCCAAAAAATCAGTTCAGGCTTCCTGCCGGATTTTGCATCCTCCGGTTATAATCTGGTATCCATCATTATCGGCATCGCGCTCACGGTTTGGTTTATCGTTAATGAGTTTCGCGAGCGCCGTTCCCAGCTTAAATACGGTTTTGAGGTTCCGTCACAGACTTTATTTGTACTCAAGCTGATTGTGGTGGCTGCTATCATCAATCTGTTCACCTTTATGCTCGCAAGCTATGCGGGAATTCCGAACATTCTCGTATTGCTGTTCATTCTGATTGTCGTCTACTCTTTCGTGATGAATCGTACGGTTATGGGTCGTCATGTGTATGCGCTGGGTGGGAATGAAAAGGCAGCGGGTCTGTCCGGTGTCAAAACGAAAAAAGTAACGTTTTGGGTATTCGTGAACATGGGCGTGCTGGCCGCCATTTCCGGTCTGATCTTCGCTGCACGTCTGAATGCGGCTACGCCAAGAGCAGGTACGAACTTTGAGCTGGATGCCATCGCAGCTTGCTTTATCGGCGGTGCTTCGGCATCCGGCGGGATCGGAACCGTTTTTGGAGCGATTATCGGGGGTCTGGTGATGGGCGTACTGAATAACGGCATGTCCCTGATCGGTCTGGGTATTGACTGGCAGCAAGGGATCAAGGGCTTGGTGCTGCTGTTGGCGGTTGCCTTCGATATTTACAACAAAAACAAAAGATCGGCTTAGCGTTCCATGTCTGGCTATCGCTAAAGCTCATATGTAAACAGATAAAAGGAACCTCCAGTCCCACTCGAAATGTGGATGCTGGAGGTTCCTTGTTTAGGTCGTTACCATTTGTCCGCCATTGACATGCAGCGTTTGGCCAGTAATAAAGGAGCCGTCATCCGAAGCCAGCAGCACATAAGCGGGGGCCAACTCATAAGGCTGCCCGGCACGCTTCATCGGTGTATTGGTGCCGAAGGTGCGAATCGCTTCCGGTGATTGTGTGGCGGCATTCAGCGGAGTCCAGATCGGACCGGGAGCAACGGCGTTCACGCGAATGCCCTGATCGACCAGATGATTAGCCAGAGCGCGGGTAAAACTCACAATCGCACCTTTGGTGGATGCATAGTCGATCAGATTCTTTTGCCCGACATACGCTGTAACCGAAGCCGTATTGACAATGCTGGCTCCAGCCCGCATATATGGCAGTGCTTCTGTGGTCATATGAAAGAAGGAAATAATGTTTGTGTCAAACGTATCACGAAGCTGCTGCTCGCTGATGTCCAGATATGATTCGCGCACAAACTGAACACCCATGTTATTAATGAGGATGTCAATACGGCCGAAGTTTTCCATCGTTTTTTGGACAACCAGGCAGCAGTTGCTTTTTAGCCTCAGATCGCCCGGAATTAACAAACAGCGTCTGCCAAGCCTGTGAATCACATCGCGGGTTTCCATCGCATCCCGATGTTCATCGAGATAGGCAATGACCAGATCGGCCCCTTCTTTGGCAAAGGCCACTGCAACCGCACGACCAATACCACTGTCACCGCCGCTAATAATAGCTACCCGATCCTGAAGCTTTCCCGTGCCGATATATTTTGGATTATCAAAAATAGGGCGTGGAACCATCAGGTACTCGAATCCCGGCTGTCTGTATTGATGCTGGGGAGGAAAAGTAATCGGTACTTCTTTACACTGGGTTTCTGTACCGTAATAAGGATATTGCAAATTCATTGTTGATCCCTTCTTTAGGCGTTTTGAAACCCAATATATTCGAAATGGGCGCAAACGGTGACTATCCTGAAATCGTCGCTCCATCCGCCGGAATATGGACACGCTGCCTCAAACCTTCACGGTTGATATGTTCCGAAAGCTCGGAGCGAGATAGCAGACAATGATTGATCGCTTCCATGTGAATAGCCACGATTTGTGTGTAAGGGGCGTGCTGCGCTACCATCGTCACATCCTGGGCAGTCATAATAATGGGGTCACCTACCGTAAATCGTGCTCCTCCAGCATTCACAATCGTCCAGTCAGGACGGTATTTGTCGAGTGTTTCCGCGACTTCACTGCACCAGATCGTATCTCCGGCCACATAGACGACAGGCTCACCTGGAGCTTGAAACACAAAGCCTGATACTTGGCCCATCTGTTCCCCGATTTCTCCAGTACCGTGATGTCCGGTTGTGCGGATAATCTTAATTTCCCCCATAGACCCAACCACCCAAATCGGATTCACCTGTGTAAAACCGTCAGCAGTAATTTGCTCTTCATTACCGGGCTGACAGAAGACGGGAATTTGCTTGTCCAGCCATTGTACAGCCGCAGGGTCCCAATGATCCGGGTGCAAATGCGTAACGATCACAACGTCTGGCTGTCCGAGCGTTTCCCATTGTGGAGGCAAAGGAACTAGCGGATTGCGACGTTCATTCTCCGTATTTGGAACAGGTGGATTTACACCAGGCTCGCTCAGCATCGGGTCGATCAGAAATTTTACCCCACCATATTCCAGCCATAGGGTTGCATTGCGGATCAGTGTGATTTTCATATATGGACAGCTCCTTTTGTATAATCGAAAGAATTTTTTAGCCGGATATATTCAGCAGTTCGTTCTTTCTGTTACAATCATATCTGACGTAAAAGATGCAGGCTATGGCCTGCTGAAAGGAAAACAAGCATTCTCGTTTCACGATGAAAGGAAAAATGGCTATGGAACTATTTGTGCCCGATGAGATCGACCTGCGCATTCTTCATCACCTAATTGAAGATAGCTCTTTATCGCACAAGGAGATTGGTCTGCTCGTTCATCTTACGGGTCAAGCGGTAGGAGCGCGTGTTCGAAAAATGCAAGACGCGGGCATCATCGAAGGCTATACTCTACGCTGGAATCCTGAAAAAATTGGGCAGACCATTCATGCTTTTATTACGGTATTTTTGAATTCAGGAACCGTTCATAGTGCTTTTCTGGCTTTTGCTCGGAAGCATCCCTCTATTGTTGAAATTCACCGGGTTAGTGGGGAGGGCTGTTACTGGATGCGCTTGCGCATGTCGTCACAGTCAGAGCTTAATACCATGCTGGATGAATTGACGCAGTACGGTAATTACAAGCTAAGCTTTTCGTTAGGAGAAATCGAATGATAAAAACTCCCGGTGCTAGCACCGAGAGTTTTTTGTTTGGTGAGGGCGCATAGAGGTTAGCGATGCAGACTCATTTTCAAAATATGCTGCAATCCGTGCAGCCCCATCCTGGTGTCCCCCTCATCTTGAAAGCCACACATGAGATAAAGCTTTTGAGCAGGCCGATTGCGGGTATTGACCCCCAGTACAACTTCACGAACATCTGGAAAGTGCTTGAGAATAAATTGGGGCAGCTGCAGCAGCCCATGTTTAGCGTACCCTTGTCCTTGATCTGCGTAATGAATAGAGAAAGCACGCAGCAGCAGAGACTCGGAAGTATTCGTATAATCCGCCAGATCGTCTCCATCGTATAAAATGAAAAATCCAACAGGTCTTCCGTTAGCCGTAATGACGACAGGATGACGGTGCGGGTCCTGCTTGGCCAGTGCCAGCATTTCATCCGGCATTCCCGTAAACTGTCGCTGTTCCTCAGGCAGATAAAACGTATGTAAAGTGGCATCATGCTTACAATGGTAAGGAACAAGCTCTACGTCAGTGGTAGAAGCAGCCTGTGAGGTGTATGTGGATTTATTCATGGTTACACTCCGATCCGTATAATTTTTAACATACTATAACATCTCATGGGTTATACAAGCTAAACTTAAAAAATGTACAAAAAGAGAAACCTGAACTCACTTTACTTATGTATAACCCATACATAAACAAGCATGGTTAAAAAGGAGACGTGTACTTCTATGAAGCGGGCTGAACCATATCGTGAAAGTCAGGATCTATTGCGTCATGAGCTGAAAACCATTGAGGCGCGCCATTCGTGACGTAGCTGAGGCGGGTAAAATGCTATACAAAAAGCGTCGTATTCTGATGCGTTTGGCGGAAAAAGAGAGCTGACTGGATTATTTGGGATACAAGAGAGTATGATCTTGGTTGCTTGGGGATTCAGGTTATGCGACTACGAAGGTGTGAAGCGGCCGGGATGGCCGCCACACGAATTCGCAGATGGTGATATACGTAGCAGCTTTCGCTTGCCTGTTACACTCCGGCTCCATTTTCTTCGGCCCAGCGGTTCAGGGTTTTATCTGTAGGAAGCAGAAAGGTCAAAATCCCGAGCAGCGGCAAAAAGCCACACAGGAACATGATATTCGTGATGCCTACTTTGTCGATCCAGTTCCCGAGCACGAGCGCACCTACCCCACCAAGGCCAAAAGCGAGGCCTGTGATCAGACCGGAGACGGTTCCGATTTTGCCGGGTACGAGCATTTGGGCATATACGACCGTAATTGAAAAGCTCGACAGCATAATAAATCCGATGATCGGCAACAGGATAGCAGTCCAGAATTGGTTGGCATAAGGCAGCAATAGTGCGAGAGGCGCGGCCAATACCATGGACAGGAAAATCATGTTGCGTTTACCAAAACGGTCCGCCAGAGGGCCACCAAAGAAGGTGCCTAGTGCACCAGCTCCGAGGAACAGGAAGATGTACAGCTGTGCATCAGCCAGTGGCATTTTAAACACTTCCATCAGGTAAAACGAATAGTAGCTTCCGACGGAGGTAGAGTACCACGAACGCACGAATACCAGCAGAATGAGAACAATCATGGCAAACATAATGCGTTTGCGTACTTCGGGCTTCATGCGGCGAGCTGCCGCTTTTTTGCGCGCATAGCCTTCTGTGCGCAGGACGTTACCATACCAGCGGGCGATGAATGACTGGACCACAATCCCGGCTGCAGCAATACCTGTGAACCAGATGGCGCCAAATTGTCCTAACGGGATAAAAATCCAGCTCGTAAGCATGGGTGCCAGCGACTGGCCCGCATTGCCGCCAACCTGGAAAATGGACTGAGCCAGCCCCCGACGTGGTCCAGCCGCCATATGAGATACTCGCGAGCCTTCCGGATGAAAGGCGGCTGATCCCAGACCGACGAAGATCACCGCGAGCAGCACCGCTTTATAATCGGCTGCATAGGCGAGCAGCAGCATGCCTGTCAGCGTAAAGCCCATGCCGATCGGAAGGATCGCGGGCGTAGGTCTCTTGTCTGAAAACAAGCCAATGACCGGCTGCATGATCGAAGCTGTAAAATTAATGGCGAATGAAATCCAGCCGATCTGCGTGTAGCTCAGGCTCATGGATTCTTTTAAGATCGGAAAGATCGCAGGAATGACCGATTGAATCGAGTCATTGAACAGATGAACGAAGCTGATCGCAATCAGAAGCGCAAAAACGGTGCCCTTCGCTTGGGGTCCCGGCAGAGGGAGCGATTGACCCGCTTCTTTTTTTGTAGCAGATTTAGTAGTCATGACAACCTCCGATTATGTATGTATATTTTAAGATATAGGAAGCGATCCGTTTGCAGCAAATGGCTGAAAGGGGGGTAAAACCTGCCTTTACTCGGTACTGCTAATCCATACTGCTATATACTCTTCATTACATGATTTTCCTGGAGGTCAATGTTGTATGAGGTAATGGCGCTTCCAAAGAGGGTGTCTCAAGAGTCGCATAATCGGCTTTTGAGATGCCTTTTTCGTTATCAGCTTATCTGAAACAACGGTTGCACCTTTGTTTTACAAAACAAAGCTCTACGGTCTGGGTTCGCTTACCGATGTATATCGAAAGAACGCGAGGGCAAATACAACAATCAACGACATACCGGCAGATGCCTTGACTAAAAAATACGAAGATGAGGGAACCAATGCAGGCAGTACAAGCTCCAGTCTTGGCAATATCGTGAATTTGGTAAATACCTTGCGTGGGGATTACTCTTCGACAAGCTCAGCTAAGGCGTACTTTAGCTACCCTCGTCCGTTTCGCTGGAGCGATAATTCAGTTGTAGTTCCGACTTTGCTGCCAGCTCAAAATCCGGACCCGAGCAAGGATGGCGGCTTTCCTAGTGGTCATACCAATGCTGCGTATCTCAGCGCTATCGCTATGGCCTATGCTGTACCAGAGCGTTACCAGGAACTGCTTACACGAGCTTCGGAGCTGGGCAACAATCGTATTGTTGCTGGTATGCATTCGCCATTTGATGTGATGGGAGGGCGTGTCATGGCAACGGCGACGGCGGCTGCCATCCTGTCTGATCCGGCCAATAACAGTTTGAAGAAAGCAGCTTATCAGGATGCTCACAGCAAATTGTTAACGCAAAAGGGTACAGCGCCTGACCGGTTCAACAATTACGCTGCCAACAAAAAGAGCTACACCGAGCGATTGACATACGGATTTAGCCAGATTAATCCGACGACTACGCCAATGACGGTGCCTAAGGGAGCGGAGGTGCTGCTGGAGACACGTCTGCCTTACCTTGACAGCACACAACGCCGCTGGGTTTTGGCTACTACAGGTCTTCCTTCCGGTTACCCCGTGCTTGACGATGCCGAGGGATGGGGACGGCTTAATCTGTTTTCCGCCGTGGACGGTTATGGTGCTTTTGCCAATCATGTTACCGTGACTATGGATTCCTCCAAAGGCGGCTTCAATGCATTGGATCGCTGGCGCAACAATATCTCCGGCGTTGGAAAGCTGACTAAAAAGGGAACAGGTACGCTGAAGCTCATGGGCAGCAATACGTATTCCGGCGGTACACAGCTCGAGCAAGGCATTCTGGAGGGGAACTCTGAAACGGCCTTCGGAAGGGGTGATGTTACGAATAATGGAGGCACTCTCCGTACCAATACTTCTGGCAAGCTCGTTATTGGCGGTAATTACAAGCAAACAGCCAAGGGATCACTTGAGCTCAACCTGGACAGTAAAAATGACGTGCTTTATATTAAGGGAACAGCCCAGCTTAACGGAAAATTACGTCTGAATTTCTCTAACAAATATGTACCGGCTAACGGTGCCACAATTTTAACCTATGGTAAAAGAAATGGAGCATTTTCTTCCATTGAAACAGTAGGTTTGCCAAGTAAATATAAAGTAAAGATTATCTATAAAGCGGACAGCACTCAGTTAAAAGTCACAAAATAACCAAACAGGACGATTAAAAAGTGCACCTTTGGAATACACCGGATCAACCATGAGGTTATCCAGCGTCTATTCTGGAGGTGCACTTCATTGTTTAATGATGAGTAAGTGTAGCGAGAATAAAAATCTTAACGGTTATCTACCGTCTCCGGGTACATATCATGATTCATCATGCGGTGCTCCGCCATTTGCTCATACTTGGTTCCCGGTTTGCCGTAGTTGGTATACGGGTCTATGGAAATACCGCCGCGTGGCGTAAACTTGCCCCACACTTCGATATAACGAGGGTCCATCAGCTTGATCAGGTCATTCATGATAATGTTGACGCAGTCCTCATGGAAATCGCCGTGGTTGCGGAAGCTGAACAGGTACAGCTTGAGGGATTTGCTTTCTACCATTTTAATATCAGGAATGTAGCTGATGTAGATGGTTGCAAAATCAGGCTGTCCTGTAATCGGGCACAGGCTGGTAAACTCCGGGCAATTGAACTTTACAAAATAATCGCGGTACGGGTGTTTATTATCAAAGCTTTCGAGAATGGCAGGATCATAGGCAAAGGTATATTGTGTGCCTTGGTTGCCAAGCAGGGTAACGTCGGTCATTTCTTCGGGTTTTCTTCCGGTCATGTTGGGTTAGGCTCCTTAAGAGTAGTTTAAGAAAACGAGATGGGAGTTATGGTGGTGGGGAGGTTCGTGTCGCTCCGCGTAGGATTTGAGCTTCCGATCGCTGTTGAAATGGGATTCTTTCTGATAATTGACAGATGTATAGGTTAGAATCCCATTTCAAAGGCGAACGCTAACGCTTCTCCAGCTTCAAATCCTCCGCTCCGCTTCCGACCGCCGTTACCACCCTAAAGTCCCTACTCGTTTGCATGTGGGATGGGCAGAAGTGAAAAGTTCGCTCCTTCATAGAAGGAGCTTCATCTTGTGAGAAAACCCGTCCTCACGGACGAGGGTTTCTCTTATTTTGTAGCTTGGATGTCAAATGTACGCTTTAACGAATTTGGCGTATTTGTGTATCACATACAGCTCATATGGAATATATTACATTTATGTGCTATACGCCGCGTTTGTTGCCCCATACAAGGGTGTGGAGCTGTGGGAGTACTCTTACGTCGCTAAGTTGGGAATCGTCCATGACACGGTCGATAAGCCACTCATAACGATGGAGTAGGGATTCCGCGATCTGTTCCGTGTTCTCTGTGTTCACGTCTGGATTGCCAGTCTGGAGGAACAGAGGAATGTGCGGGTAGCGCTCGTGAACGGTGCGTGCATATGCGAGATCGGTGTCATCAAATATGACGACCTTCAAGCTGCATGCTCCATGGTAGGTTCTCACAGATTCATTAGCGGCTTCCTCTGTGCATGCTGCGGTTGAGATGTGTGTCGTAGACCTGGACTCTCCAACCGTTTTCCCATCAGTCCTCTTCCGATTCGACAGACGGGCGACGATACCATCCAGCACGTCCCAGTTGGTCGACATGCCAGAGCTGGGCGGCTTGGGGGATAAGGTCACCTCGTCGATATCGTACAGCCATTCCTGCCAACGGGAGCCTTGTGTTTCGACGGCGGTGGCAATGCCTTGACTGCGCAGCAGGGCGACCAGCTCCCCAAGCTGTGGCAGCAGGGCAGGATTGCCTCCGGAAAGGGTCACATGCGAAAACCGTTCACCGCCGATGGCTTTCAGCTCCTGCCAAATGTCTGCGGCATGGAGACGACGAATTTGATCCTTGGCACTGCCGTCCCAGGTAAAGGCAGAGTCGCACCATGAGCAATGGTAGTCGCAGCCTGCGGTACGAACAAACATCGTTTTACGCCCAATGACCATGCCTTCGCCCTGAACGGTGGGACCAAACACCTCCAATACGGGGATGGGAGCTGTTTTGGTCACACGAGAGGGCGTTGTTGTTTGGTGAGCTGTCACGGTATGATTATTCATCCAGCATCCACTCCCGTCGGAATTCGGCGTAGCTGGTAGGTGTCTCGAACAGCCGCACAAATTCGGTGCGTCCACCTTCCACGCGGGAGCGGTATGCCTCCGAGGTCAAGGCGGACTCCATTTGTTCAAAGATCCAGACGACCATGTTTTCCGCCGTTGTATTCATTGGGGGCAGCGTCTCGTTCAGGTAACGGTGGTCTAAATAAGGCTCGATCCGTTCTTTCCAGATTGTTTTGATATCGCCAAAATCCAGCGTTAGGCCTGTTTCGCCCGGTATGCCGCTTATGCCAAAAACTACAATATAGGTATGTCCGTGCAGATTTTTGCATTTGCCTTCATAGCAGTGCAAATGATGTGCTGCATCAAACGTAAATTGTTTGCTGACCAGTACACGTTTGCGGTGATAGCGCAGCTGAGCGTGTTCAATATCTGTCCCGAACTGCTGGAGCTTGTCGACAATATGAAAGGTACCCGGTTCACGCATGGCCATCAGCTCCTTGGGATGAAGCTCCGCGAACCGCGAGATACTGCTCCAGTCCGGCGCGGCGAAGTTTGCAGGCAGGGCATTCGCCACAGCCATCCCCGATGACACCGTTATAGCATGTTAGTGTACGGGTTCTTACAAATTCAAAAGCTTCCAGCTCATCGGCCATTTTCCAGGTTTCAGCCTTATTCAACCACATGAGTGGGGTGTGAATCACAAAGGGATAGTCCATCGAAAGGTTGAGTGTGACGTTCAGTGATTTGATAAAAGAATCCCGGCAATCAGGATAACCGCTGAAATCCGTCTCGCAAACGCCAGTAATGATGTGGCGCGCTCCTTTTTGCTTGGCGAGTACTGCGGCGAAGCTTAGGAACAGCAGATTGCGACCGTCTACAAATGTACTAGGCAGTTCGCCATCCTCTTGCGTAATGTCAATGTCGGTGCGCGTGAGGGCATTAGGGGCTAGTTGATTGAGCAGGCTCATATCCAGCACCGTTTGCGGAACATCCAGCTTGTGAGCAATTCCGGCGGCTACTTCAATTTCCTGCTTGTGGCGTTGACCGTAATCGAACGTCACGGTTTCTACTTCGGCAAAATGTTTTTTTGCCCAAAATAAACAGGTTGTGCTGTCTTGACCGCCGCTGAATACGACGACCGCTTTTTCGTTTGCAAACATAAAAAAACCTCTCGATCTTCTTGGAATCGTGTAAGACGCAGAGTCTTGTCACTTGGAAGAAGGAGAGTTCTTGAACCGACTTCAACAAAAAACAGGCCTTGCCCCGCGAGTTCATTTTTCATGCGGAGGACAAAGCATCGTTAGTTTTTTATAGAGGGAGTTCGCGAACCTCTCCCATGCAAGATGCACGGATTTTCTTCATTATAGTGTTGGCCACAGGGACCGACTATTTTGCTAATAGCATTGCCATTATAGCATGGCAGGGCTATTTGATAAACACTCCGCCAAAGGGAATAACTTCCCTTAAAAATCGTTTGATGATGCCATCGTCGTTCATATCCTGCTGGAGACGTCGATGATGCTCCCCGGCGTGAAAAAGCACAGTACCCTGTCCAGTCATTTTAAAATGATAGTTCATATGCTGGCTGGCGAGATGGTTGCCGTACACGGTCAGCTCCAGATTGGCGTTTTCGGGATAGGCGATGACACTGCTCGCATCGACATAGATCGGCTCTGTCGGATGAAGCTGCTCCTGACATACCAAACCCTGAGTCAAAAGACCAATTTGACCCACACCGTCAAATTTCATTTTAATAACATCGCGGCTGAACAGCATGTTTTTCATACTCAGCAGTTTGGTACGCATATGGATTCCAGAGCTGTACCAGAACAAATTGCGAAAATCGTATAGCAGATCATCGCCTCCTTCAAGCTCAATCATTTTTAGGCTAAAGCCGGGCGGAAGTGCGGCAATCAAACGGCAAGCCCCTGTGAAATCGGCCTGAATCAGCTTGTGCTTGCGATACATGCCCTTTATATTCATCAGCTTGTCACTGCGACCTGAGCTGGGGCCACGGTAAGCGATAATTTGCTGCGGATGCAGAACGTGCATCTTTTCTCCTTCCGCTAGATTGAGCGTTACAACCGAACCGATGCTCTCATCATGGTAACGTCCTGCTTGTATGTCCATTCAGACGTTTCATCCTTTCAGGCAGCTAGTATCTTCCCGAACGTCGACGCATCCCGTAACGCAACAGGCGGATGCCTATAAAATAGCCAGCCAGCAGAATTACAGCCGTGATCAAAAGCATCTTATTTCGGTGTGAAGCCTGATCGCGCTGGGCTTGAAGGTTTTTTAGCTCAGTAACGGTGTCGGTCAGCTTACGATTTTGCTCCAGCAGTTGGGCGTTTTGCTCTTGATAGGCTTCTATACTGCCACGGGCCTTTTGCAGCTCTTCCTGCGTTTGCCGGTAGCCTTCCTTGAGCTGATATACATCGCCGGGCAGGCGGGAAAATTGCTCAAAGCCTTGATATACATCGTCCCAATAGGCAGCATATGCCCCGGGCACACGAGTTACCCCAAAAATAAACAGAAGCGCTATAGCCGTGCAAACAACACGGCGGTAGAAAGCAATGCGACAGGTTTGTCGTGTCAAAAGACGTTCCCCCTTCTGATACACCAAGATGTAAGATAGTACCCATCATTTACCCATATCTCATGGTTACGTACAGTATACGGATTAGGATGCAGATTTCAGAATAAACGGACGATCATTATGGAAAAATGTTCTCAAAAAAAGTCGATATATAGGTTAAGTGTACCTCAAAACGGGTATATCAAGAAAGCATCTGCATTCCGACATTTTTCCCGCCAAGCGTGCCGAAGCCTTCAATTACTGATCAGTGCCTAAAAATGAATATCTGAACCGAAAATATAGGAAGAGTAGATTTATAGAAGGAGAAATGAAAGATGAACGAGAGAGAGCAAGATTATAAAATTTTAAAGATCACGGTCAATGGAAAACCATTAGCAAAGGAACTCATAGTGGATAGCACTACGTTTGCACCTATACCCGAAAATTACAAAAAGACGAAAGTTTCTTTAACAGAAACTACAATTTCGTAAGATATAAAATATGGAAGCAGACTATAATGTAGCTCGGCATAAGTCGGGCTATTTTTGCGTTTTTATGCAATTTTAATGGCTTAAATTGTTATTTGTCGAAGCAGGTCCCCCTTCATAAAGATTACCATGTATAATTTTCACAAGCAAACGTACGTTCCCTGACAGTATAGTGTCAGATAACACTGTTAATTTAGAGTTACATGTTCTTTTAGGGGGAAATTACCAGTGGTAAAGTCAATGGTCAATGTAACGTACACATGGGAAAAAGAGTCTATATCAGCGAATGGGGCCGAACAAGTAAATCTACTGATAGAATGGGGCTATGGAGCTATTCGTAAAAGAAAAGGGAATCTAATCCTGAAAACAGCGGGGTGTGACCTTCAACTCCAGTTCATTCCCGAAAACGGGGTAAGTCTACTAAAAGTCGAAGGGGTGAGACTCGGTTTCAAACGCTCAGAAGACGGAGATCGCATGGTCATCCACTGTGGGGATGTGCGGCGGGGAAACTACAGACAGGCTGCCTTGACGTTCTCTGTACCGGCTCACTCATCCGGAAGACATACCATTGGATTGATGGAGTGGAGCTGGCGTAAGCCATCTCAGGAAAAGCGAACGCTGGTTAGGTCGGACCAAATCTACATCAATTACACGCATCATCTGGGCCTGCTGAGCGTTCCACCCCATCCGATGGTGGAAAAATACATAAAGCTGAATGAGACGTCCATGATTGTAAAAAAGGCATTGCGTATGTACGAGAAAGGTGATCATGAGCGAGGTGCGTTTATCCTTAACAGACAAGCAGACGAATTGCTAATACGAGCAGCAAGAACCGATGATATGGATTACCTGAAGGAAGCTGAGTTACTTCTAGCCATACGTAATAAATGGAATGGGACTTTTGAATCAAATCACTATCATAGTTCTAAAGTTCTTTTTGATCAATCGAATTCGGTAGTAAACGTTTAGTTAAACGAAATTAATATTATGAAATAGGTGATTATGCTAGTTTATTTGTGTAACGTAGTGAGTCTAATTTACTATTTTTTTGTAAAGGAGAGACTTCCTTGACTGATCGGTTGATACGTTTAATGCGGATTATTACTATTGTTCAGGCAAATCCGGGGATATTGGCAAGAGAGCTTGCGGAACGTTGCGAAACATCAGAACGTACCATCTACCGAGATATGGAGGCGCTTAGTGCTATGCATATTCCAATTACGAACATGGGGCATGGCAAAGGGTACATATTTATAAGCAATTTTGCTTTGTATCCTCTGAATTGGACGGAAGAAGAGGCAGAGGCTTTTGCCAAGCTGGGAGATATTATGGAAACGGTGAAGCCTCTTTTGCCGCCGGCTTTTGAAAGTGCGTATGAGAAAGTGATGGCCTCTAGTCAGAAAAAAAAGATAGACCAGACGAGCTTCGCGCAGGAGATGAAAAATATCATTCGGCTCGGCTCGACACTTGATCGGGAAAACCAGCCCTATCTGCTCAGGCTGATTGTTTTGGCAAGTCTTACGCAGCAGACGATTGAAGCGGAATACAGCTCACCTCAAAATGAAGATGTGTCACTGGTTCAAGTAGATCCTTATTGTTTGGTTCCGCAGGATCGGCGGTTTTATATGCTTGGTTTTTGTCATAAGCAATCCGCCATGAGAACCTTTCGGATCAGCCGCTTTCGGAATATGAGAATTTTGCCGTATACGTTTCAAAAGAATACGACAGAGATGGAAATGTTTTTTAAAGGGACCTGGTCGGTTACCAAAGGAAATCAAAATATTCGGTTTGTGGTTCGATTTTCTGCCGAGTCTGTATATCGGGTCAAAGAAGAGGAATTATTCATCAAGCCATTACTCAAGGATTTGCCGGATGGAAGCTTGTTGTTTGAGGTGACGGTCAATCATGACCGTGAATTTCTGGATTGGCTCACCTCGTATGGAGCAGAGGCTGAGATTCTGGAGCCTTTGCGGTACCGCAAGCGAATGCAGGAAATGCTGCAGACCTGGGGGGCATTTTATTTCGATAAAAAGGCAGGAAATCAAGAATAACAGGGGGAGATCCCCCGGAACGGGCCGGGGAGCTATCTGCTTAATGGTCCTTAAACAGGTTGGCGAGATTGCCAAATGGACTGTAATGCTCCTGTTCTTCCTCCGGCGAGGAGTATACGAGCTTTGAGCCTCGGTTTTCCTCATCGTCAGCAGCGTTATTCACTAATGAAATACGATCAAAAAGATGTATAAAAACCTGAGCGGTGTTAATGGCATCGTCCAGTGCACGGTGCTGCTGACCGTCAAAGTCAATGTGGCACAATTCCAGCGCCTGAGACAGACTCAGCTGACGGTATTTACCGCCCGAACCAAACAGACGGGAGATTTGCTTCTGTATATCATTCGTATTATGAATCCACCCAAGATCTACATGATGGGTACGACAATGGGATACCAGCTTTTGACGGTCATCCGGCCCCCATGCACACAAATAATAGGGTGAATCCGTACCGAGCCAGGCAACAAATTGCTTCACAGCTTCGGGAAAGAGCGGGGCGGCATCAATATCTCGTTGAGTAATGCCCGTGAACTGAACGGTATCCGTGGACAGTACAGGTCGATTTGAGGGTCTTACAAAACTGTGAAACGTATCTGCAACGTATAGACCGTCGTCTCCCTGAACGACTTTGACAGCACCGATATCAATGATTTCAGAGGAATATCTGGCGTTACGGCTAACGGTAAATTCAAGATCATAAATAATGTATTGCATTTCTGGACTCCTTCCACACACCTGACTGGTCCCGATCAATACCGGGATGAATGTTCTCTGCTTGAATATGGCTCTTCTCCATCATACCTCTCGGTCCACAACTTGTCAGCGGTTTAAAGGCTTGCTTTATAAAAAAATATGCGATGTCCAAATAAGCTTGGACTATCGCATACATTAAATCTTCTGACAAACTGTTGAATTAGGCCGGGAGGTTCAACTTTTGTCCCGGATAAATGCGGTGAGGATTTTTCAACTTGTTCAACCGCCCCAGCTGTTGCCAGGTGGTACCGTGTTTGCGGGAAATGTCATATAACGTATCCCCGGATTTCACAACATACACATGGCTATGAGCAGCCTGGGCAGAAACGGAGGCCTGCTGTGGCTTGGCTGGTTGCGTTTTTGTCGGTGCCGGCTTCGCTGGTGCTGGTTTCGCAGCCGGTGTAGAGACGGCTTGCGGTTTTTCCTGCACAGGTGCTGGTGCTGCGATTGGTGCAGCTGGCACAGGCTGTGTGGCAGGGACGGTGGCTTTCACGTCTGCCTTGGCTTCTTGAATGCGGCCGTCTGCTTGTACTTTCAGGCTGGCGGAGCCAATTTTTTGCATATAGCGGATTAACGCCTCGTCCAGCGATCCGAACATTCCTGCCTGCTGGTATTTAGCGAACATCGTATATTGGTCACCGCCTACAGCAGTAAAGTCATTGGTGGCCAATGTGTACGTTGCCTCAGGATCAAGCGCCTTGCCGCCGATCAGAACGGAATGAACACGGCTTCCTTTGGCTGCTGAGGTGTCTATTTTAAATGAGATACCTGATACCTGCGGAAAGCCTCCGCTTGGCTCCGGATAGGAGGCTGTGCCATTTTCAAGTGCTGCCTGAATGTCAGAGCCTTTCACCTTCAGGGTAACAATCTGGTTTCCAAAAGGCAGCACGGTGATGATGTCTCCTTTGGTTACCGTTCCTGTCTTGATGGAAGCCCGGATGCCGCCGCCGTTAGTTAAAGCTACGTCTGCACCCGAAACGTCACGCATGGCATCGGTGAGCAAATCGCCAAGATTGGTTTCGCTCGCACGTACCTTTTCACGCGCTCCTTCCAAATCTACACTCGTTTGCGTTACAACTTCTTTGAGGATAGGTTCCTGATCCTTCTGAATGGAGGCGATCAATGCAGCAATTTCAGCGTTGGGCTGAACATCGGCAGCTTGAGTCGAGTCAATCAGCTTGGCTTGCTTTTGGGTAACCTTGCCGCCGTCGACCCATAGATCCACAACACCCAGATACTTGGTGTATTCGCCTGCGCTAGCGATCAACGTGCCGTTGTCACCGACCAGCCCTTTTTCGAGTACGGTGTGGCTGTGTCCATCAATGAAAATATCAATGCCTGGCACTTCTTTAACGACCTTGAGGCTGGTGTCCGTGCTGGATGCATCCTGTCCCAAATGACCAAGAACGACGACGACGTCCACTTTGCTGCGGATTTCGTCTACAGCTGCTTTGGCTTCAGCCGCAGGATCGGTGAATTGAAACCCTTCCACATTTTTGGGATTGGTCTTATATGCTGTTTCAGGCGTAGTCAGACCGATAATGCCGATTTTAACGCCATCCACTTCCTTAATGACATACGGTTTGAACAAACGTGTTCCGTCTGTTTGCTTAATGTTGGCACTCAGCACGGGGAACTGAATTTCCTTACTCAGCTCAACCAGATGCTTCCAGCCATAATTAAACTCATGGTTGCCCGGAACCATTGCATCATAGCGCAGCTTGTTGATCACTTTCACAATACTCTCACCGTTAACCAAAGTAGCGAAGGTCGTTCCATGAACGGTATCCCCGGCATCCAGCAGCAAGGTATTGGGATTGGAAGCGCGATACTGGTCGATGATGCCCGCCAGCTTGGCGAAGCCCATTTCCTTGTCGTTTGCGACCACGTGGGCATGGGTATCATTCGTATGTAGGATGGTGATGTGCTTGCCGCTGACCGGAGCAGTAGCCGTATTCGCTGTTCCCGCATTGGCTGCCGGGTCTGCTGCCGCCGTACCAAGACATCCGAACAGAAGCGCAGCGGTCGTCAAGAGTGACGAGATTTTTTTCCATGAATTCATGTTGTTCCTTCAACCCCCTATAAAATGAATGAATTAGAGCAAACGCTTACGTCCACATTTTATCAGATGATTGTAAAAATAACTTCTATTTTATATCAAAGCACTAAAAATTTTTGATATATCGGTTGTTAAAGCCGTCGTCAAATCACCTATATTGAGGAGGAAGCAATAAACAGTAAATAATCGAGATAAGAACTAATGTTCTGTTTTGCGGTTAAAAAAAAGAGCAGTCTCTTTGGGCAGCCCAATCCGGGGCAAATAGTGCTCCAGCGTTTCGTCAGCCAGCGGCGGTTTTCCTTCACTCAGCAAAAGTACAGCAAAACGGTTGGCTTGCTGTTCAAATTTTCCTGGAGAAAAGTAGGAATGCTCCTCTATAAAAAAGCGGCTAATGCCTTTATGCAGTCGGTCATGCCCCAATTCATGCGCACAAACAAACCGTTTCCATTCCGGTGTAAGACCATCGTGGATGACGATAAATTTTCTGCGCAGCTTGTGGTAATACAGCCCTTTGGTTGTGGAGCCCAGATCGGAATAACGAATATGGATACCCAGTGCTTTTGCAATATCAAAGGGGCAGTTGGTACGGTATTTTCGGACGAGTTTGTGAATGAGTTCTTTCATACGATCACCTGCTATCCTTGATCTCTGCCCGCCCGGGGCTTTTGCGGCTTCTTATGCTTGTTCATTTGCTTGGCTTCCCAGAACAGACCTGTTAACACATCCTTGATGCGCTGACGGTCTGTCTCATCCAGCGGAATGCCGTCGAACATTAATTCGTCGTCTTCCTCCAGCATTTTCTTGAAATCCCGGCGATCCTTGGAGGTAGCCCATTCCGGCACAGTAGAACGATCAGGTTCGTGTGAATGTTGCTCTATTGAATCGTCGTCTCCCCAATAGCCGGCAACTTTCATCATTTCGGTATAGGATACGCCGAGTGCGTCCGCTATTTTGCGGAGAGTAGAGGGCTTGGGGATACCGCGCAGCCCATTTTCAATGCGGGAAATTTGCGAATTGCTAATGCCTGCGGCATCTGCCAATTGGTTGATGCTCCATTGCTTTTGTTCGCGCTGCTGCTTTAAGTAGGTTCCGAATGCTGGCTGTTCCACAAAGGAGGCTCCCTTCTGCAATAGAATCATAGATTAGTTCCATTATACCATTAGGTAAAGAGGAAAAGCACGTAATATGCCAAAAGGCATAGAAAAATAAAGCGAACATCCTGTTTTTGGGACCCTACCGCTTTTTTTGACGATGGATAGATATCCTAAATAATGCTATGTTATACTCAAGATGCGAACAAAACACGAACAAAATGTAAACGAAGAAATTGTGATCGCTAAAAATTAAATCATTGTCAAAAGGCATAAGATAAGGAGTGCTGCTGTAAATGAAAAATAACTTACCCGAATTGGATCGTCGCAAAACGCAGAATGCATTGGAGGGCGTGTTTGAGAAGTACCGGATTTATAAAACGATTACCTTTATGGATCGGGAAAGCTTTATTACGGCTGGCTATACGGATCGACCGAACGGACCAACGAATGTGACCAGCGATCCGACGGCCCGGACAGCCGTATATAATGTAGATGCTCCCGCCGCCCGCCTGGCCTACTGCGAAATGGTAGATGCTGTAGTTAGTCGCTTGAATGAACGCGAACAGCTGCTCATCCGTGAGCGTTATTTAAAGGATGACGATGTGTTTGATTACAAGGTTTACAATTATGTACTGGACCCGCCGGTCAGCAAGGATACGTATACGAAGCTTCGCACGCGTGCTTTTTACAAAATGGCGCTTGCGCTGGCAGACCAAGGCGTTTTGAATCTGGCAGGCTTGCAGAAGGGCGCGGATCGAAAGCTCGGTTAGTAAATAGTATGGCTTACAGTACGTCTCCTCTAAAAGGCTCTGATTTCCTGAAATTAGGGGTCATAGCCTTGATTCCATTAACTTGGACAGCAGGGAGTATGAAATACAACGACGAATAGGAATTGAACAAGAAAATGAGGCTCATGACTAAAGGCTGGAACGGAGGACTACTGCATTGAGAAATGAAGTCTTGAGAAGTGAACAAGAAATGATGAATATACTTGTAGATTTTGCCATGAATGACGATAGAATACGATTGGTTACTTTGGAAGGATCACGTACGAACAAAAATATTCCCCCCGATACATTCCAGGATTATGACATTTCTTACTTTGTAACAGATATGGATTCTTTCAAGGAAAGCGATCAATGGCTTCATATTTTTGGGAATAGGCTTATGATGCAAACACCCGAGGATATGGAGCTTTTCCCACCAGAACTAGGTAACTGGTTTTCATATATCATTCTTTTTGAGGATGGAAATAAATTAGATCTGACACTGATTCCAGTAAACGAGGTAGAGGATTATTTTAAGAATAGCGACGGTCTAGTTGAGGTTGTGCTTGATAAGGATGCTCTTGTCCAAAATGAAGTGATCGCAAACGACCATCAATATTGGATTAAAAAGCCAACGGCAAGGGAATTTGATGATTGCTGTAATGAGTTCTGGATGGTCTCAACCTACGTAGTCAAAGGATTGGCGAGAAGAGAAATCCTGTTTGCGATTGACCATTTACATGAGATTGCACGACCTAATTTGCTCAGAATGATGACCTGGCAAATTGGCTCAGAGCAAGGCTATACTTTTAGCGTAGGGAAGAATTACAAATTTATAAATCGTTATCTTCCCAAAGAGGATTGGGAAGTATTGCTATCCACCTACTCTGAAAATGGCTATCCGGAAATGTGGCAGTCTTTATTTGCTTGTTATGAATTGTTTAGAAAATACGCCAAGGCTGTGGCAAAAAGCTTCGAGTATAAGTATCCGAATTACGATGAAGCGATCACCAGGTATGCTGTACATATTTATTATTCATTGAAGAAAACTAATTGACCGCCTTTTTAGAGGGCGGTTATTTTTATGCAACACCAACCATTAGATAGATTTAACGCAGTTTCAACAATACGAACATCCGTTCGCAAAACACCGTCTAACTTCATCCCTAGTCTCTGCTTTTATCGTCCATTTCTTCGGCAGCGTATTCGTTATTAGGGTGTAAGATTATATCATCGGGAATCAAGACAAGAGAACATACCGAAGACACACACAGTCAAACGTTAGCCGGCCAATAGGGCCGGTTTTTTTATGCGGTGATCGTCTCTGTTGATTCCCGGGAATTCGTTGTACAGAAAGGAGGAGTCGTGTTGCCTAAGCAAGGGATGCTGCAATGCATGAGTATGAGGCTGCGCCGGCTGAGAACACGAACGTGGAAAAAAGCATGGCTAGGCAGCCACAGCATGCGAGTGCAGTATGCGCAAAGGCGGCATGCTGCAGGATGAGACAAGCCTTTAAGCAAAAGCTCATTGAAATTGTTCCGGCACTGCAAGGGCGTGTATACGATGTTCAGCCACCGTCGCAGACGGCAGAGGAGCCGTATGCTGTTATGGCGCTGGGCGAGGAAATCTGGAAGTCTTCCTGGGCTGGCTATCGGCAGGTTGTACGTATCAAGCTATACGCAGGACAAGCCGGGCTGGCGCAGGCCGATGTATGGGCGAATGCCCTGATTGCCGGGCTGCACCGGGAACCGGTGACAGGCCAAGGTGAGGATACGTCGGCTTTTACCGCCCACTATTTGGGCGTGCGAGATGCAGAAAAGCTGGACACCGTCACAGGCAAAGCGTATAGAACGCTGCGTTTTGGCGTGTATGTGCCTGAAACGGAAGGAAGTTCAGCTATTCCGGCAAGTGGCGCCGCCCAGCCGGATGAATGGCTGGCAGCCTTGACCCGCTGGACGCAGAAGCAACTGGGCGAATCGTGGTCAGTATATGCCGATGCATGGCCTGCACAGCCGGGACGACACGCGGTTCTATGGCGGCTGAGCGGCTGCGAAACCCGGATGGCGGGAGCCTCCATGTATGAGCTACGCAAACGGTTCATCGGGCATATTATTGCTCCAGACAGCGCTGAGGAGAACCGCGCAGCTTCCGCGCTGGTCGAGGGCTTTGCCGCTCAAATTCAGCTTCCACTGGATCAGGACAAAGGCCGTTATATGTCTACGGACGAAGCTTCGGCCGATTTGCAGGCGGATGCGATTTTAGACGGTCAGCTCCGGCTGACGCTGGTACAGCGACGTATGCGCCCGGCTGAGGAAGCGGCGTTGATTCGCAGAGTGGAAATTCATCCTGTTTTGAAATGAGGTGGTCTGAGTGACCTTTGAAAAAAATGAAAATTCCCCGATATATGCCGGGCAGGAAGTAGGCGGCCCCCGCTATACGCTGGAGGAGCTTAAGGAACACGCGGAACCATTGTTTTCCGTGAAGGAAGAGGTGCTGGCAGGCGCCTTTTTTGGTGAACAGGACAAGCTGTTCACGGTAGCAGAAGCACACACTAAAATCGAACAATTTATGAAAGCGAAGGTGGACTAATTATGGCAGGCGGAACATGGGAAAACACGAATAAACCGGTATTACCGGGTTTGTATATGAACTTTCAGGCAGCAGCAGCTTCAGCGATTCAAGGTGGCTCACGCGGTACGGTGGTTGTACCCGTCAAGGCGAATTGGGGACCTGTACGTGAGTTTGTAGAGATTGGCAGCGAAACGGCGATTAGTCAAATCTTCTCCGGCGACAGTGAGGACGGTGCGACAGCCTATTCCACACTCTATCTGGCTTTGCTGGGCGGTCCGAAAAAACTGCTCGCTTACCGTTTGGCAGATGACACGGCTGCTGAAGCATCCGTAACGCTGAAAAGCGGCGGCGCGACACCAACGGACGTGCTGCGTTTGCAGGCGTTGTACACAGGTAGCCGTGGTAATGGTTTTGCTGTAACTGTACAGCCGACTTTGGGTGACGAGCAGGCACGTGAAGTACGCCTTTATGAGGGGACCAAGCTGCTGGGTACGTACAAAGGCAGTGACGGAACGGCTGCTTCGATTGCCGAGGCCCTGAACAAGAACAGTGAAAACGTATGGGTGAAGGCCGAGGTTGTCGGCAATGGCGGCATTCCAGCGGATGTCAGCGGCGTACACCTCACTGGCGGCAACAGCGGTAATAGCAAGCTGGTGAATGCCGATTACATCGCCATGCAGGAAGCACTCGAAGGACAGGAATTTAACGTGCTGGCGCTGGATTATGCAGCCGATATGGCATTGCTGCAAAGCTTTGCCGCCTGGATCAAGCGTGTCCGGGGCGAGGGCAAAGGCGTAATTGCTGTATTCGGCGGTTCTGCGGCAGATGATGTGTCCAAAACGGCTGTCAGCGTGGCCTCTGCGCGTTCCCTGGCCTTGAACCATGAAGGCGTCGTGAACGTCGGTACGGGTGTACGTCTGGCAGGTACGGACTACAGCTCCGCCCAAACGGCTGCCTATGTAGCCGGACTGATTGCAGGCCAACGGCTGAACCAATCGGCGACGTATGCGGTTACGCCTTTTGAGGACGTGACCCGCCGCTGGACACGCTCCGAGCAGGAGCAGGCTGTCCGTAACGGGGTCTTCCTGTTGTTCTTCGACGGCCGTCAGGTCAAAGCGCTGCGCGGGATCAACAGCTTGGTGAACCCGGCTGCCGGTCAAAACAATGCATGGAAGAAAATTCGCTCCATCCGTGTCATGGACGCCATTAACGCTGACTTGCAGCGTGCAGCCGAGGAAACTTACATTGGCAAAATCAACAACACGGTGGAAGGTCGCCTGGCACTCATCGGTGCGATCAAAGAATATCTGGCACAGCTGTCTTTGAGCAACGTGATCGAGGCGGATGGCTACGACGTCATTCTCGATCCGGCATACTACGGCGATGCTCCAGTGATCAAACCGGAGCCAGATCAAGTGTTCCTGCAATGGAACGTGAAGCTGACCGACGTGATGGAGCAGCTGTTCGGCACATTTTACGTGCAATAAATAGGCATTTTACGCGCATAAGCATTGTGCGGCAATTCAGCAGGACTGAATTCGTTTTTTAACAGCAAGGATTTTGGTAAATCCCAAACTATATTATGGATTATTTTGAGGAGGAAAAAGAAATGTTGGATGCTTCAAGAGTCATTTTAGGTACGTATGGTCAGGCGCATGTGGACGGGGTGTGGCAGACGAATATCAATAAGCTGGAAGCCAGCGTGGAAATGGAAAAACGCGAGCTGAATCTCGTAGGCAATGAGTGGAAGGTGCACAAGCGTGGTATCAAAAAAGGGACGGGAACGATGAGTGGCTACAAGGTTACGTCCGATATGATTCGTCGTGGTTTTAACCGTTTTGAGATTATTACCAAACTGGATGATCCAGAAGCCTTCGGACATGAAAGTATTCGTCTCATCCGTTGCACTCCCGACAAAATCCAGCTTGCCAACTGGACAGCGGGCGAGGAAGTACAGGAAGAAACAACCTTCACCTTCGAAGGCTATGAGCTGCTTGATCCGATTGTAGCGAACTAAATTGAAAAACGGGGGATGGGGTGCTGTCAGGCATTCCGTTCCCCAAATACAAATAAGGATTTTGCAAAATCCTGAAATTAAAAATAAGGGAGAATGACTTATGAGCTTGAATGAAAATATGACAGAAGAACAAATTTTGGACAGCCTGTTTGAAGCTGCTGAAAAGCTGCCGGAGGAAACGGTCCGCATCAAGCGTCTCGATATGAAAATTGTGCTGCACGGCCTCACCTCCAGCAAAGTAGACAGTATTCGTGAACGCTGCACGATTCGCCGGACCGTGAAGGGTGCGGTGGATGAAAAGGTAGATACAGAGACCTTTAATGCCCTGTTGATTTCCGAAGCTACTGGCAAGCTGGAAGTGAAGGGCTTGTCCCTTAATGGATGGGGCGATCCCCGGATTACAAGCCGTTTGAAGCTGTCCGGTGGCGAGCAATCTGTCCGTCGTATGCTGCTGGCGGGTGAGCTGGATGCAGTAGGAGATAAGGTGCTCGAACTGTCCGGCTTTGGCGTTGAGATTGCTGATCTAAAAAACTAATCGGCTCCGGGGGAATGACGACGATGCTGTACCACTTGTGGGTCCGGCACCACCTCCGCCCCGGAGACTTTTGGCGGCTTCCCCGCGGTGAGCGCATGCTGCTGCTGGCGTTTGCCGAGCAGGAAATGGACAGCATGGCAGCTTCAAAGGCATAAACAAGGAGGTGAACATGATAGATGGCAGAAGCATTAAATTACCGCATGAACCTTGTAATAGATCCTAAAAACGTCATCAAGGCGAACAGAGAACTGCGCGCAATGGAACGTTATTTTGAGCGGATTCAAGGGCGTGTGTTGAAAATCGGCCGCACCCGTATGGCCCCGGAAATTGTACTGAACGATATGGCCTCCAAAGGCTTGGATAATCTGTTGAACAAGATTAACCGGGTCAAATCCCAGATTATTAACGCCTCGGGGAATGTAAATGTGAAGGTAAACTCCCAATCTGGCTCAGGCTCCCCGAAGACTGATAACAATCCAAGTATCGTTTTGCTAAGCACTGCGGTGCAATTGAATACTATTGCAGTGAATGCTAACACGACTGCTATTGCAGCTTTAGGCACCAATTTAGCTTCTCTAAAGCTAGGCGGTGAGAAAAAGGAAGAAGAGCCTAAAGGTCCTGTAGAAAGAATTAAAGATGGTCTTGTGGGAGTAAAAAAGTTTGGTGAGGGATTGAAAGGATTCTCTGAAATTGGGACAAAGTGGAAAGATTTGGGTAAAGCGTGGCGTGATGCTGGGCCAGTTGGGGGAACCACAAGAAGGCAAAAGTTGGTTAATGGAGCAAAAAAAATATGGAATCATAGAGGTGCTTTGGGTAAGGCGACTGGTGAACTTATAGAAAGTGCTGGCGGTACAGGAGATATGTTAGAAGGCGGCCTGGATATTTTTGGAGCTTTTAAGGGCGGTGGCGCTGCTGATGCTGCTTCTAGTGCAGCCTCCAGCATTGTAAACCCAAGTAGTGTTGCTGGTGCGGCTGAGGAAGCTGGGTCAGGCTTATTCAAAAACCTTTTAAAAGGCGGCGCTAAAAAACTGTTGGGGCCATTAAGCTATGGGATGGATATTATGAATATCGCTCAGGCTACCTCTGGTAAAGAACGGGCAGAAGCTATTGGTTCCACTGTAGGTGGGACCGCTGGTACTGCGATAGGTGGAGCTATAGGCTCATTTTTGCTTCCGGGTATTGGTACTATGGTTGGATCTCAACTTGGAAGCATGGCGGGAGACTTTGTTGGGGGTAAGATTGGCGGATTAGTCTCAGATTATGGTCCAGCGATTATGGATAAAGCAAAATCCGCTGGTAAATTTCTTGGAGAAAAAGCTTCCCAGGTCACAGGCTGGCTTTCGGATAAGGCTGGAGACTTTGGTAAAGGCTTTTCTGATTTCTTTTCTTTTGGTAAAAAAGATGAACCTAAGAAAGAGCCAGCTAAGCCACCTGAAGTTCCTAAACCTGCAATCCCACCTCAACCTGCTGTAGCCGTGGCTACCAAACCATTAACACCCATGCCGCCTTTCCCTGGAACTCCAGTGATCTATGGGCCTCCACAACCGGGGGCAAAAGGTGTCCCTAACCCTTACGGACCTATGGCTATTACCAATCAAGGCGTAAATCCAAGCCCGATGCTGAATACTGCGGCTCATACGAACAATGGAGCCAAAGCTAAAGGCAAAGCCAATGGTAATCCTACACCTCAAGTAGTACAGATCAGTCCTGAACAAATGGGGACACTGTCAGGCTTTTTGAAGGATTTTAAAACCGAAACCACCAACCAATTCAATCTTCCTGCGGGGGCTGTACAGGTCACTGTGCATGAGAACAAGCTGGATGTGGATGGGCTTATTACACAAATTGGTTACCGTCTGAAAGCTGAAATCTTGCGGGCAACCCAGAATACCAAGCCTGCGGGCGCTGGAGCTATGTAATGCAGTGGATGGTAGCTATAGGGGAGGAGGAAAGAAATGGATTTCAGTTTGACGGATGGAAAAGGATTTAAGTTTGTTTTTCCGGTGAATCCCGAGGAAGTGACGATCTCACGGCAAAAGGGATTTGATACAACGACGATTTTATCCTATGGGGAGTTTGATTTTCCGCAAGGGGAGAAGGTGAAGGAAATCTCCTTCTCTTCTTTTTTTCCCAAGGAGTATGATGAATCATATTGTAAATATCAGGATATTCCCGATCCGCAGGAGGCTATGAATACGCTAAATGGTTTCTTGTTGTCACAGAAGCCATTACGCTTCATTATTAGCGGGACATCCGTGAATGTGCCTGTTATTGTAGCCTCTCATAATTCGACCTTTCGCGGCGGTGAATCCGGGGATGTGAATTTTGATCTTTCGCTGCGGACCTGGAGGGAAATGAAGGTATCCAAAAAAGCTGGCAGCGGGTCAAAGTCCGCGACAGTCAACAAAAAGCCTCGCACAGATATGAAAGAAAAGAAAAAAACATATACGGTTAAGTCCGGGGATTCCTTGTCCAAAATTGCCAAGCTGGAGCTGGGGGACAGCTCGCAATGGAGTCGTATTTATCAGCTTAACAAAAAGGTCATTGGGCAAAATCCGAATGCGATTAAACCAGGACAAAAGCTGGTGCTGTCATGAGCTATAAAGTCATTTTACAGGACAAATATGATTTATCTCCGCTTGTGGAAAATATCAATTTGCGGGACTCACTGGAGCAAATCGCTTATCAGGGCACAGTTAATCTGGTTGTTACGTCCGATATGCCTGTCATTTCTCCAGGGATGTCAATCCGGGTTAGCGGGATTCCGTATGGCAAAAAAGACTATGTCCCTTTGTTGTCACCAGCGGTGATCTGGGAAGTAGAAACCTCCAACAGCGGGCTTAAGCGTATGACGCTGACGTTATATGATCGTACGGTGTATTTGGACAAGTCAGAGGATGAATATTTACTTCCTGCCAAGCAGACAGCTACCCAGCGTTTTCAGAAATACGCGAGGGATTGGAAGCTGAAAATCGCTTCTTTGCCGGATACGAAAAAGCCGCTCGGACGCGCGGTATACCGGACACAGTCCATTTATTCCATGATGCTGGGCGATCTGCGGGAAACGGCTAAGGCGGGCGGCAAGCTATATCATCCACGGATGATCTCTTCCGGCTTGGAGCTGTACGAGTTGGGTACAAACAAAGAGCTGTATGTGCTCGAGAGAGTCACGGATACAACACAATCCCGTACGCTGGAAGGCGCAGCCACCAGAGTAAAGGTGCTGGCTACGGCGGCCAGTGAAACAGGCAAAGAGGTTCCCTCCAAGGTGATGGCGATTCAGGAAAAGGATATTGCCAAATATGGAACCTTGCAGGTGATTGTGCAGGATGACGAAGTGAAGTCCGGTGCAGCCGCACGTGAGTTGGCGAAAAGTAAGCTGAGAGGCATACAGCAAACGATATCCGTGAATGCGCCGGACATGAACACGATTCGAGCAGGAGACGCGGTGCTGCTGGGTTCCATGAAGCTGCTGGTGATTTCCGTGAGCAGGGAATTGGGGAATCCCGGCAGCATGTCGCTGGAGCTGGGAACATATGACGATGTAAAAAGGAGGTTTTACCTTGAATAAGGACCCCTACGGGCATTTGGTCACCGCTCTGCAATCCTCATTTCACAAGCATACCAAGCAGGCGCTGAGCGGAGTAGGCGCGGTACTGGGCACGATTACCTCCACCGGACTCAAGCTGGACGATTTTAAACATGAGCTTCAGGATTATCTGGTCGCTGAGCTGCCGGGATTGCTGTCTGTACCCCGTCATATGTATAAAGGGACCTCGACCACGGTGGAATCGGAGAATTGGGAAGACAAAGAGCTGAAAACCTCCTTTTATATCGGGGAGGACGAGCTGGAGGATGTGAATCTGAGCCTGAACGAAGGACTTAAGCTGGGAGATCGTGTACTTGCGATTCGGGTGAATAGCGGTAACGATGTCGTTGTCGTATGCAAGGTGGTGAGTGGACGTGGCTAATTTATTTCCAGAAACAGATGATATGGTCTGGACAGATACAGATATGACCGACCCGGATGTTCTGGAGGATAATCGGGCTGTATTTGGGCGAAGCTGGCGGTTTGATTTTGAAGCAGGAGAGTTTGTCATGAGTCCCAGTCGTAAAATCGTGGTTACAGGTGAAAAGGAAGCGTGGGTGCAATGGTGTGAAAAAGCAATTCGCACCTCTCGCTACCGTCATGTGATCTATTCTCCTGACTATGGCAGCGAGCTGGAGGAGCTGATTGGCAGCAGCTATGGGCATGGAGTGCAGGAAAGTGAAATTAAACGCATGGTCACGGAAGCGCTGCTGGCAGATGCTCGCACGGCCAGTGTGGATCAGTTTACATTTCGCTGGGAAGGTGAGGCATGCCATTTTAGCTGCCAGATTACGAACGTGCGGGATGAAACGGAAATTGTGGAAAGTGTGGTGATCTGATGGCAGACTTGCCGGAATATTTGGTAGACCAGACGGAAGAGAACATTTTAAATCGGATGCTGGAAAAAGTGCCTTCGGATATTGATAAGTCCGAAGGCTCTTTTATTTGGGATGCGCAGGCTCCGGTCGCATTTATGCTATCTGAAGCGGCCATCTGGGCGCAGGAACTGCTGCGGCGTGGTTTTGCCAGCACGGCAGCCAGCGACAACCCGGATTTTCGCTCGCCAGAGCTGGATTTGCGAACAGCAGAGCATGGGGTGACACGGCGAGCAGCGGTCGCCGCCTCAGGTATAGTCACGTTTACAGGCACAGCGGGAACGACCGTCCCGGCCGGAACGCTGGTAGCGACTCCGGCAGATGATGTATCCGGGGAAGCATCCATTGAGTATGCGACCACGGCATCGGTTACGCTGGATGAGCAGGGGACAGCTGTTGCAGCGATTCGAGCCATTAATCCCGGACGCAGCGGCAACGTGCCTGCGGGTGTCATCCAAGTGATGGCGACCCCGATTAGCGGGATTTCCTCCGTGATCAATACGGAGGAGACGAAAAGCGGCACAGACATTGAGAGCGACCAGCTGTTGCTGGAACGTTTTTATGCCAAGGTGCGAAACCAGGGTACAAGCGGTAATAAAGCACAGTATACCCAGTGGGCGAGTGAAATTGCCGGAGTTGGCGGTGTGGAGGTTGTTCCACTCTGGAAAGGGCCGGGAACAGTGGCTTTATATGTGCTGGATAGCGACAAGCGAGCTGCCAGTCCGGATATCGTGGCTGCGGTGCAGAAATATATTGACCCGACGCAGGATGGACAAGGGGAAGGGCTGGCCCCAGCGGGCCCTGTGGTGACGATCATGCCAGCGACAGAGGTGGAAATTAACATCTCGGTCAAGGTACAGCGTACCAAGGAGAAGCCGTCTACACTGGATGAAATCAAAAAACTGATCGAAAGCGGTGTGCGAGCTTATTTGAGGCAGCTTGCTTTTTACAAGGAAGACCCGTTGGTTCGGTATACCCGAATTTCTGCTGTTCTGCTGGACATTCCGATCATTATTGATTTTTCTGAGCTCAAAATTAATGGGCAGAGCAATCAGAATATTGAGATTGGATCAGGTCAGGTGGCCGTGCTGGGGACGGTGAGTGTCAGTGAGTAATGATGAAATGAACCGTAGTGCCAGCGCGTCCTTTTCTGGTCGAGCTATGGGAGAGGATATCCAAATCAACAGCTTGCGGGGACGCGAGCTGTTTTCTTTTTTACCGTCTTATTATGAAACCTCACGAGTGATGCGTTCCGATATGGATGCGAAGGGCAGCGAATTGGACGCTTTGTATCTCGCAATGGACGCAACGGTAGGACAGTTTTTCGTGCGTACTGCTACTTGGGGATTGGAACGCTGGGAAATGGAGCTGGGTATCGAAACCGACCTTGCGAAGCCATTGGACCAACGGCGTGCGGTGGTGGAATCGAAGCTGCGAGGAGCAGGGACTTTTTCTGGACGGCTTGTCAAAAGTGTAGCCGAGGCGTATGACGGGGGTACGGTAGATGTTACTTTTCACCCCGCCGAATGGGGATTCACGGTCAAATTTATAGATACCATCGGGATTCCACCCAACGTGGAGGATCTAAAGGCAGCCATTGAGGAGATCAAGCCCGCTCACATGGCGGTTGAGTACAAATTACGCTACCTGACCATTGCCGAAGTCGAGTCTATGACCCTCTATGAAAACGAACATACAACACAGGATAGATATTTAGGAGGTGGCGCATAACATGGCAAGTGAGAAGACACCAAATCTTGGCTTAAATCAAATTGATCGCACGTCGCCCAAAACAACGTATTTTGATCTGGATAAGTATCTGGATCAAAACTGGCGCGCTGTAGACGATTTTGCGGGTGATGTAAATGATGGTGTGAATGAGATCAAGAAGCGTCTGGATACGACGGAGCGTAAGGCGGTAACTCTGGAACCCGGGGTGCAGATTGTTCATGCAGAAAAGGCTGCACCGTTTTCGCTGACGGGGTTGAGCGGGCGTATGTTAGTGAATTTGGCGGGTAGAGATTGGGGATCATCGAAAACCCTCTCAAGGTTTGGACGCTTTCAATCTACGTTGAATATTGAATTTACAAAAAGCATAGCAGGAGGGGGCTCTTTAAAAATAACCTCGGAGCTTGCGAATGCTATTGCTGACGGTTTTGGTAATACAACAACAACAATAAAAGCAGGCAAAAAGTATATTGCTCTTGGGAACTTGTACAATGAATCTGGTAGTAATATGCAAATTGTTATTCAGAAAACTAGTTTCTCAACTCCGCTGGTTACTTCCAAGAACAAGTGGGAGTTCACTTATGTAGCATTCTCGCCCTCAGTAGATGTTAATGACATCCAGGCAATGGCGCGACTCAATGTTACAGCAGTCGGTCAGGTTGGCTATGCAGATGCTCTTAGATTATATGAGATTTCCGATGTGGAATACACAGCACTTGCCAGCATGACACCAGAGCAAATAGCTTCGAAGTATCCTTTCGTGGACAGCGTAATACCTGTGCGGAATCCATACGCAATCAGATATGGTGAGAATCTTTTGCCAAGCTTTTACGAGTGGTCAGCAAAACAAGGGAGTCCCGTAATTTCGAACCTGCAAAGTGTTTTAGTTACATCGGACAATAAGTTAATACACAGTGTTTCTCCAGTAGTCTCCGGCAAGACATATACCCTGTCAGTTGAATCGTCCGATGCTAATGGTCGGATCACCGTCACCAATAGCGTAGAATCTACTGTGCTTGCAGATAAAACGGGTTCTGGACTATTGAGCGTTACATTTACCGTACCTGCAGGAGAAACCAGCATTAACGTTCGTTTGTTAGGGGCAGCCAAGACGTCAGTGACTATCTCTAACCCTATGCTCAACATCGGCAGCACAGCTAAGCCATTCAAGCCACGTGAGGATTCTATGTTTGCGCTGCAAACAGACCTGTATGCCGATCCAGTGACAGGCTCGAACGCGGATACAGTGTTCGTGCGTGACGGTCAATATTCTAAGTCTAAGAACTGGCAGAGCTTTAGGCTGGACGACACATTCGTTTGGTCATTACCAGGTAACTATACAGGTTATAAAGTTGTAGGGATATCCGGTCTGCCCTTAGCTCAGGCTTATAATTCGCTGTACGTCACTAAATTTGACGGAAAAATACTTACTAAAAATGCAGGAATGACCGCCGCAGATAATGCCTATTTCCGTAATCAGCCAATTAAGGATTCGTTTGATATTTCTATTTCAAGCGTAGACAGCGGGTGGGGAGACAGCTACACACCGACAGCTGACGAGATTAAAGCCTATTTTATGGGCTGGACAATGTTTAACGGTGAGACGGGGGGGACCACTCCTGACAATCCTAGCGGTAATGTGTACAACGGGGTTGGCAGGAAATACTGGGCGCGTCGAAGTGATGGCGTTAGTCGTAATTCTTGGTTGAACGGAACAGACACGTTACCGACGACACAAGCGTTAAACTGGACACCGTACCAACTCGTATACCAACTTGCAACGCCTACAGTAGATCCTATCGAATCCGAGGGTCAGCTAACCTTTACCGAGGGTGATAATCAGGTAGAAGTAGGCACGGGGATTGTGTTGCGCGAACGAAACGAAACCTATCAACAACCAGTAGAAAAATTGTGGAATATCAATAACGCAAACTACACCGCTACGGCGTGGCTTAAACAAAAAGCTTCGGATATTTTGGTGATCTATAAAAATGGAAAACAAGATTACACATGGATGATAACCAACAAAATGGTTACAAGTGTTGGAGCCCTGGCGCAGCAGTTTGACTACAACCATGACACTGGAGCGTCCTACAGCGTCACATACCTGACGCTTGACCGTTCGCCTGTCGTCCCATTCGTTGGTTTATATGCAGCTAACGAAAAAACACTATTGCTTGACTTGGTAGATAGAATGCAACAAGCAACATCGCGAGTGTCAGTGCTGGAAAACAAGAAGGCCGAAAAGGATAATCAGTCGTGGATTACACCAACATTGCTTAATGGAGTTACGGCAGAAACATCATCAGTGGACATGCAGCCTCAGTACCTTAAAATGTCAGATAATCTAATTAAGATGCATGGGTCAATAAAGGTACCGACTTCTAATGCAACTGTCACATTCTTTAAATTGCCAGAAGGGTACCGACCTAAAATACTAACGGTATTAAACTGTCCTGCATCCGATGCGGTGTCTTCCGACAAAATAGCCGTAATTGCTATATCCCCTGACGGACGTGTGGAGGTAGTAGGAAGAGGGGGTTACGGCTGGGTACGTTTAGATGCCGTTCAATTTATAGCTGAATAATAAAGGGGGATAACACATGAAAGCAGTACCTAAAGTAAATACAGACGGCCTCTATCTGGAGGACGAGTTGGTGGACGATGCCTTTTCAGGCGTCGTCCCTTTTTATACTCCATCTTCGCTCACGCTATCTAATACAGAACAGCAGCTAAACACCAATGAGCTTACTACCGATAGCTCAAGTGCCATGGGTGAAGCGAATTCGGAAACCATCCCTGCTGGCTATAACGTGGGTATTCCAGTGCCACAGGGCTTCTATCATCCTCGTTTTGACATTCAAGGCTGGCTGACCTATGAAGCAGAATATAACGAAAAGCTGATAGAGGCCCAGAAGACGTATGAGCAGCTCAGCAAGGAATCTCAAGCTTCATTTCAGAAGCAACATGATGAATGGCAAGGCAAGGTAGACAACGAACGTGGGGACGAACCTGTATATTTTGCTCAGACATTTACGGCTCCAGAACGAAGAGACCCGACAACATTTTGGGGTGAAGGATTAAGTGACGAAGCGATCAAGGAACTGACACGAAAAGCGGAGCAACAGCCAAGTGGGGAAGAACAATTGAAGCAGCGTATAGCCGATCTCGAAGTGACACTGACTCAGCTCATGTTCGGTAGTACAGGAAAATGACTTGTACTAACTACTATATACAGCAGTAAGAAATTTATATAAAAGAGGTGAAGTCATAACCATGGCAGCTTTAACAGAGGCTCAATTGCGTATTTGTGCTCAAGTTTGTATTACCCGCTATGATCGGGGAGATGGCGATTTAGCAACCATCCTTGGAAGCTACATTTTAGATGAAGAACAGCGTGAACAAGTGATGAAATTTGTTTTATCCAATCGTTCTGATCTGGTACCGGGTAACGTAGATGATTCGTCATCTGCCGATCTTATAAACACACAGGCAGAAACGGTTAAATGGTATAACTCCATTTTCCGTAAAATAGGAACAAAGTAATCAATTTTTCAGAAGGTAAGGTCAAGTAGCACACAAATTAAGCATAAACACAGATAAAAGTAACAGACACGCCTTCAAACAGAGCGTGTTTTTTTGAATGCCCTTGAACAACCCAAGGGCATTCACTTTACACCTTGGTTCAAAAGGGGGGAACAAATATGCATGAAAAAATCGATCAGATTTGGCTGGGGCTTTCCACGGGGACCCTGATCGGTTATTTTTTCGGAGGGTGGACGACGATGCTGACGTTGTTGTTATGGATGGTCATTATCGACTTTTTCACCGGCTGGGCTGCAGCCTGGATTAACGGAGAACTAAAAAGTCGAGACGGCTATTACGGTATTTTTCGCAAGGTTACGGTTTTTTTGATGATTACAGTAGCTCATCTGATCGACGGTATTCTGGGGGATGAACATTACTTCCGGGATGCCGTCGTTTTCTTTTATTTGGCGAACGAGTTGCTGTCCATTATTGAAAATGTGGGCAGAATGGGGGTGCCGATGCCGGATATTTTACGAAATGCGGTAGCTATTTTTGAATCCAAGTCGAGCGGGGAAAAGAAAAAGCCAGCAGACCCTTCTGACAAAGGGAATAAAGCTTTATAAAGTGTCATCCATAACTCAGTACAAGGGTAGCGGTGGCGGAATCCTCTTTGCCCTATTTTCGGCACAAGATGGAAAAGCCCGGACCGTTTCAGTGGTCCAAGCATATGGATAACCAAGACATAGTTGGGATACATGATCACAAATAGATAAGGAGGGAGCGCCTTATGCAAAATCGCAGTCCTAACGCTGCTGAGGGCATTGACGTGTCCCGTTACCAGGGAACGATTGATTGGAAACGTGTACGTGCCGATGGCAAATCGTTTGCCTTTATTAAAGCGAGTCAAGGACAGACCTACGTCGATCCGACATTTGTCACGAATGCAAAAGGGGCAAGAGCAGCCGGGATTCTGCTGGGAGCTTACCATTTTGTTGATGCGACCAGTGTAAACGCAGCACAAGCGGAAGCAAGGCATTTCGCTGAGGTGCTGAATCAGGTGGGTGGCGCACAAGCGCTGGACTTTCCAGCGGTGATGGATTATGAAAACAATCCGGGCGGGCTTAGCTCAGCCGCGATTCATGAGGTTGCGCTGGCATTTTTAACGGAGTTTGAACGGGTAAGTGGGCGCAGGCCGATGGTATATACGGGCAATGCCTTTGCTGCCTATTTTAAAGCTCCGCTCGGCAGCTATAAGCTGTGGATCGCGCGTTATAGCACGCGGGTGCCCAGTGATACCACGGCATGGAAGCACTGGGATTTCTGGCAATACAGCGATAGTGGACGGGTTGACGGGATTCAAGGACCTGTCGACCTGAATGTATACGCCGGAACAGAGGCCGAGCTACGTCAGGCATTTGCAGGAGAAGAGGAGGATGAGCCGATGACAGCAGAGGAAAAAGCGGCATTTCAGGCCTTGCAGCAGCAGGTCGCCGCGCTTGAAAATAGCAAAAATGTGCTCAAACAGACATTAAATGAACAGAGTGCATATATTAAAAAGGTAGACCAGCGAGTAGCTGAACTGGAGGCCCGTCAGGCTATGCCTGTACCGAGCTGGGCGAAGGAAGCCATGGCAGCCGCTGTAGCCTTGAATCCGGCAAGCCCGATTGTGGATGTGAAGCTGCCAAGCAGCTACGATTTTTATCGTTTACTTGTAGTGCTGAACCGTCTGGGTGTATTTAAAACAGCCAAATAATTTTTTTGATAAACTCATTCACAGACGATCTCATTTTATATGAGCCAGGCCATACGCCTGAAACATAATAGACAGGCGGTTCAAGGCAACCGCCTGCCCTTATTGTAAAGTATGCCTTGTGTAAGCTCATTTGTAATATTAATTAACATGATGGTTAAAAACTTATCGTAATGTATAAAAAACACCCTTGTCTGCTTCCAAATTTTATAGTAAAGTATCCATTAATCAACTTTGTTTCAACATAATATTCACTGCTTGTGAGTATATGTCACACTTTCACCACGATCTAATATACCCCTCTTCGTTTGAATTACATCTACTCATTTACTCTAAGCATCTCAGCCAATAGATTATGAAAGCTTCTGTGCCCGTATTTTTCAACAAAAACCTGTCCATAGAAACTACATACTTGCCCTGCTATTACACCTATTTGATGAACTCGGAACTTGGGACCACAGCTTGAGGACAAGCTTGTCATGCCAGCCCATAGGATTGGCTTCCATCCAGTATCAACGATTTAACAATATATAGGTGTGAAAGGGGTTTGCTGCATGAGCAAAAAGTACGTAAAACACAAAATCTGGACTGTACTTCTGGTGCTTGCGCTGGGTGCTGTTCTGGCGCTTTCCGGTTGTGGGGGATCAGGTGAAGGAGCGAAGCCAGAGGCAGGACAACCGCCGGGCGGAGCGGGAAAAGGTGTGCAGGATACGCTAATTTATGGGCGCGGTGGAGATTCCGTGGCCCTGGACCCTGCCATTGTGACTGAAAGTGAGTCGTTAAAAATCGGAATGCAAGTGTTCGACACACTGCTGGAATATAAGGAAAACACAACAGAGATTCAGCCGGGGCTCGCAGAGAGCTGGGAAATTTCACCGGACGGACTGGTCTATACATTCAAGCTGCGTCAGGGCGTAAAATTCCATGACGGAACTGACTTTAATGCAGAAGCGGTTGTATTTAACTTTGAGCGCTGGTCTGATCCCAAAAGTCCATACAAATTTGAAGGTGACTCGTTTGATTATTATGATTCAATGTTCGGACCTGAAGGAAGCAGGGTGATTAAGAAGGTCAAAGTGGTAGATACCAACACCGTCGAGTTTACATTGAACAAGCCGCAGGCGCCTTTTTTACAAAATATCGCTATGCCTTCCTTTAGTATTGCTAGTCCCAAGGCTATTCAGGAGAAAAAGGCTGATTTCAAGAGCAATCCAGTCGGCACGGGGCCCTTTGTATTTAAGGAATGGAAACGGAACGATACCATCACGTTGGAGAAAAATCCAAACTATTGGAAAGAGGGACAGCCGAAGCTGTCCAAGGTCATTGTTCGTTCCATACCTGACAATACCGCGCGATTTAATGCTCTGCAAAATGGAGAAATTGATCTGATGGAGGATTTGAATCCGGATGATGCGAAGCAGTTGGAAGGTAACAGTGAATTGGTGAAAATTGAACGCCCTTCCTTTAATGTGGCGTACATTGGCTTTAATTTAAAGAAAAAGACATTTGCTAATCCCAAGGTGCGGCAGGCGCTGAACCACGCGGTGAACAAGCAGGCCATCATTGATGCATTGTTTGCCGGGCAGGCCAAGCCTGCGGTCAATCCGATGCCACCTACGTTATGGGGATATAACGATAGCATTCAGGACTATGCCTATAATCTGAAGAAGGCCAAAGCTTTGCTGGCAGAAGCGGGTTACCCTAACGGGCTTCCTGAGCCGCTAACCTTCTATGCCATGCCTGTGTCTCGTCCGTACATGCCTGATGGCAAAAAGGTGGCAGAGGCCATTCAGGCCGATTTTGAAAAAATAGGTGTCAAAGTAAACATTCAATCCCCGGAATGGGCTACGTATCTGGATGATCTTAAGAGGGGAAAGAAGGACGACTTGTATATGCTGGGATGGAACGGGGACAATGGCGACCCGGATAACTTCCTGTACACATTGCTGGACAAGGATACGATTCCAGGCAATAACCGCAGTTTTTATGTGAACGAGGAACTTCACAACATATTGGTGAAGGCGCAGGTTGAGGTTGATCAGGATAAGCGTGCGGAACTGTATAAACAAGCACAAGAGATTATTAAAGAGGATGCGCCGTGGATTCCACTGGTACACAGCATACCGCTAATGGCGGGCAAAGCGAACCTCAAGGGGTTTGTACCTTCTCCAGCAGGTATTGAGTCGTACGGAAATATTTATTTTGAATAGTCCAAACGCAGGCAGGCGGTGAATCTGATATGAATGCATATATTGTCAAACGACTGGCCGTGTTGATTCCTGTATTGCTAGGCATGACCCTCATCGTATTTTCAATTATTCATGCTATTCCGGGTGATCCTGCGGAAACCATACTGGGAGACAAGGCCACAGAACAGTCCAAACAGGCGCTGCGCGAGCAGCTGGGACTGAATAAGCCATGGCTCCAGCAATATGGAACCTATCTGAGCGAGCTGGCACATGGAGATTTGGGAGATTCCATCCGCACCAGACAGCCGATTGCCCGGGAAATGGTTCCTTATCTGGCGGCTACCCTGGAGCTGACGGTGGCGAGTATGTTTTTTGCCGTTGTGGTCGGGATGAATGCGGGCATCGTGAGCGCCTGGAAGCGAAATTCCTGGTTTGATTATGTCAGCATGGTCATAGCGCTTGTCGGGGTGTCGATCCCGATTTTTTGGTTAGGCTTAATGGAGCAGTGGATATTTGCAAATAAGCTGCATTGGCTTCCTTCCATCGGACGCATGAATTCCCGTGATCCGGTGGAGGCTGTGACGCATTTGGCGATTGTTGATGCGATCATAGGGGGACGTATGGATCAGGTGTGGACCGTCATCAAGCATTTGATTCTGCCGAGTATTGCACTGGGAACCATCCCGATGGCGGTTATTGCCCGTATTACCCGTTCCAGCATGCTGGAGGTTATGGATGCGGACTATATCCGCACGGCTCGGGCGAAGGGGCTGGCATCTTTTCAAGTGGTGTACAAGCACGCACTTAAAAATGCCGCCATTCCCGTACTTACCGTCATCGGTCTTCAAACTGGCTCGCTACTGGGAGGTGCGGTGCTGACGGAAACTATTTTTGCATGGCCCGGCATCGGACGGTATATTTTTGAAGCGATCAGCTCGCGTGACTATCCGGTGATTCAAAGCGGAATTTTGATCATTGCGTTTCTGTTCGTCATCATCAATCTGATTGTCGATTTGCTGTACGCGGTTCTTGACCGACGTATCCATTACCAGTAATCAAGTCGTCAATTGCTCAAAGGGGAGCTTGTCCGATGTCACAATTTTCGTTGGAACCCAACAACTTATCGACGACACGCACGGTATTGACAACTTCCCCCGTCGTGTCCGGTCCTTGGAGAGACGCATTGAGGGCATTTCAGCATAATAAAATGACGTTCGTCGGCCTGAGTATTATTGTCTTCTTTATTATTATCGCTTTGATCGCACCGTGGATTGCTCCTTTTGATTATAAAGAGCAAAACCTGGTTAGCCGCTTGCAGTCTCCTTCGGCAGAGCATTGGTTTGGCACGGACGATCTCGGTCGAGATTTGCTGAGCCGTACGCTGTACGGGGCCAGAATTTCGTTGTGGGTCGGCTTTCTGTCCGTTATCGGATCAATGATCGTCGGGACAGCTTTAGGTCTAATCGCAGGATTCTATGGGAAATGGGCAGACATGATCATTTCGCGGCTGTTCGACATTTTACTGGCATTTCCGGGGATTTTGCTGGCCATAGCTATTGTGGCCATTTTAGGGCCTTCACTGGAAAATGCGCTTTACGCCATTGCGATCGTAAATGTACCAACATATGGACGATTGGTTCGCTCCAAGGTGCTCAGTGTCAAAACGGAGGAATATATTACGTCAGCCAGAGCGCTTGGGGCGAACAATGCACGTATTATACTGCGTTATATTTTGCCTAATAGCCTGACGCCCATCATCGTACAGGGAACATTGGGTATAGGGACAGCGATCATTGAAGCAGCAGCGCTTGGCTTTCTCGGCTTGGGCGCACAACCTCCTGAACCGGAGTGGGGCAAAATGTTGTCTGATTCGCGCCAATTTATCCAGAATGCGCCGTGGACAGTTATTTTCTCGGGAATATCCATTATGCTGACCGTATTGGGCTTTAACCTGATGGGTGACGGGCTGCGGGATGTGCTCGCTCCAAGGGCGAAGCGTTAGGGCAGACATGGGGAGGTATATAAACTGAACTTAAGAGTTACTATTAAAGAGTTACTTTTAGCACCATTGCATATTTTTTAAGTTTTACTTATATACTTCAATTTAAATACAAGAAAAGAGGTGTTCCCTGAATCTAATGGCGGGGGAACACCCTTTTTGTATGATATTTCTCGTGTTAGATTAGAATTGAATAAGTACATAGAAAACGGAGCAGGCGAAATGGTGTTGTACAAGCGAAGCGGTGGCGATGGGAAGCACCATCCGACTGCGCAGTTGCGCTAAAAGCAACTTTTACAGCAGCTAAAAGGCATGTAAGCTTTCCTGCAACGTGAAAAAAATGTATAATCACTCCAATTGAGTACGTAGGGAGTGAGCTTTATGACATGGCAAAACAAAAGAGAGCATCGGCAATTTGCGGAACAGACACGAAGCGACACTTCGCGGGCAGCGTATGAACGGGATTACTCCCGATTAATCCATTCACCAACCTTTCGTCGGCTACAGGGCAAATCACAGGTATTTGGTGCAGGCACGGGCGATTATTACCGCACACGCTTGACGCATTCTCTGGAGGTAGCACAAATTGCGCGCGAAGCAGCCCGCAGCTTGCTGCGCCGCCATCCTGAGGTAGAGTTGGAGCAGGCGGATAACGCCGGACTCATCATTGACTCCGAAGTGGTGGAATGTGCTTCGATTGCGCATGATTTTGGGCATCCGCCCTTCGGGCATAAGGGCGAAGAGGTGCTGGACGGGATTTTGGATCAGCTGATTGAGACGAAGGTGGAAAAAATAGCCGCTGCAGGAGGCTTCGCACCGGAGTCCAAGCAGGGGCTGCAAGCATATGCGCGCGAGCGCCAAATCTATGAGCATTTTGAAGGGAACGCACACAATTTTCGCCTAATTATGTTTTTGGAAAAGCGGGAGAATGTGGACGGGCTGAATTTGTCGGACGCTGTATTATTGGGGATTAACAAGTACCCGTATCCGGGGATATTGAATAAAAAAGGGATGTACCTGCATGAGTGGGAATACATTCGTTCCATTCGCCAGGATTGGGGAATCCCGGACGGTAAAAAAACGCTGGAAGCCCAGCTGATGGACCTGTGTGACGATATTGCTTATTCCGCGCATGATCTGGAGGATGGGATTAAGGCAGGCAAAATTGAGGTGCACGAGCATTTTTTATACGATCCGTATTTGATCCGTCTGATTACGGAGAAAATCACTACTTTAGACGATAGTTTCTGGCAAGGCTGGCAGCTGGCTGAGATTGAGCAGAAGGTGGCAGCTGTGCTGAGCGAGTTTTTGAAGGTATGGAATGGCAAGATGCCGATATGTGAACACGATTATTCCCGCACACGTCGAGAAGTAAAGGCATATTGGGTCAGCTTGTTTGTCAGCAGTCTGGGTGTAATTGATGACGATAATTGGAAAAAGGTGACCTTTGTGCGGGAAGGAAGCGAGGATTTGGATATGCTCCGTACGGTGAGTGTGTTGAAAAGCTTTGCCTGGGTCACGATGATTCGCGATCTGCGCGTACAGCGGCTGCAAAAACGAAGTGAATGGATGCTCAGACGGCTATGGTTGGCGTTTCTGGACCCTGAGACGTCCAAGTCCATTATTCCGACCGACTGGCTCCAGCGCTATGAGCGCGACCAGGCCAAGGCGAAACCGATTTGGACATGGGAGCATATGGTCATAGACTATATTGCAGGCATGACCGACACTTTTGCTGAAAAAATCTATAATGAGTTATATGGCCTGAAGGTGGGTTCCATTTACGATCTGGACTGACCTTTAATTTACCCCTATATAGTAGAAGGAACTGGTTTGTAATGGGTAGCAGGGAGGGAGGAATGTATATGCAATCTCAAACTTTATCTATAAAATCGTTGAATCTCGGTGTGCTCGATATGGTGCCGTTGCTGCCCGGCAACCGTCCCGGGCAGGCGGTTCAACGAGCTGGTGAACTGGCGAGACAGGCAGAAGCTTGGGGGTATACACGCTATTGGACCTCAGAGCACCATGATATAGAGGGGTTGGCTTCCTCCAGCCCGGAAGTGCTGCTGTCGCATATCGGGGCGGTGACGAACACAATCCAACTGGGTGCGGGTGCTATTTTGCTCCCGCATTATAGTCCAGTCAAGGTTGCGGAATGGTTCCACCTGCTGGCTGCTCTATATCCGGGCAGGATCGAGCTGGGCCTTGGGAGAGCGCCGGGTGGAGGACCTCATGCTTCGATGGCATTGAGCGGCAACTTTCTTCAGCATGTGGCAGAGCTGCCACAGAAGATGGAAGCTCTGCTGGCTTTGCTGGAAGGCACCTATGCGTATGAGCAGGCGCCTGTGTTTGCCCGGCCGATGCCTGAGCAGCCGCCAGCACTGTGGATGCTGGGTACGAATCGTAAAAGCGCCGAATATGCCGCCCGGTATTCAACGGGCTATGTGTTCGGTCAATTTATGAGTGAGCAGCAAACGGTAGACATGCTGAACATTTACCGTTCCGGCTTTCAGCCGTCCAAACGTATGGATAAGCCACGTACCATGGTTGCTGTAGGGGCGGTATGTGCCTCGACGAATGAACAGGCGCAGCAATGGGCTTCCCAGATTTCATTGGGTGATCCAGCGATGCGAGCGAGTTGGCTGGTGGGAACGCCATCGGATATTGTCGAACGCCTGCATAGTCTGCAGGTTAAATACGATAATGATGAGTTCCTGTTGGTCACACCGATTCCTGATTATGAACAACGGCTTGACTCCTACCGACTTATAGCAGAGGCCGTACATGCTAGTTGTCATTCTAAATGAAAAGAGATCTTACATGAACAAATATGAAATGAACACGAACGAAACGAAACTCGAAACGAAACCAAAGTACATATATACCTATGCTTGTCATGAAACGGAGCGAGAGCTTTGTCTTCTGGAATTAAAATGCTTGTTCGGTCAGCCGCCTGTGCATGACTCCATTCTGTTGTCCCAAAGACGACTGGAGCCGGGGACCAGCCCATTTATCCATCTCCGGCTGGATACAGCCGTGGATGCAGGTTCGCTCGAAGAGCTATGCGAAGCAGCCTCCACGCTGCTACTAGAAGAGGGAAAAACCTTCAAGGTACTGTGTCTCAAGGAAGGCGACAACGAAGCCGACTATGACGAGCGGCGCAGGATCGAACGCCGGATTGGTTCACGTATTCAGGGACAGGCGCAAATGAAGGAACCGGATATCACTTTGGGTGTGATCAGGGCAGGACAACGGTGGTTCCTGGGCCAATGCGTGTATAGTGACCGTTCCTGGCTGGAGCGCCGCCAGAAACCGCAGAACTATTCTACGGGATTGCCGGTGTTCGTAGCCAAGGCACTTGTTAATTTGGCAGTTGGTCATGCAGCTGTGCATGAGGCAGATGCTGACAGACTGAAGCTGCTGGACCCGTGCTGTGGCATGGGCAATGTGATGATTGAAGCATTAAGCATGGGGAAACATATTCGTGGTTATGATATCAACCCGTTGGCGGTACGGGGAGCACGCGTCAATTTATGTCATTTTGGCTATGAAGAGAATCTGGTGAAGCTCGGGGATATGAATATGCTGGAGGGCACATACGATGCGGCGATACTAGATATGCCCTATAACCTGTGCTCCGTGCTCCCTGCTGATGAACAAAAGCAGATGCTGCGCAGTTTAAGACGTCTGGCCGCAAGAGCGGTGATTGTGAGCACGGAGCCGATGGAAGCATTGCTATCCGAGTCAGGTTGGACCCTTACGGAGCAATGCAGCATACGCAAGACAGGTATGGTTCGGGAAATATGGGTCTGTGAGTAATGTTGTTTTGTTAATACTGAGCTTTGTAGTTTACCAGATTCAGCGGCGGCTCCTGCTTAGCGGCATAGGCTTTCAAGTTGGTAAGGAAAATATCTACCGCCCGTTCAGCGTACCGATCCGTGTCACCTGCAATATGCGGTGTGATCAGAACATGGTCCAGACTCCATAATGGATGCGACGCGGGCAGCGGTTCTTCCTCGAATACGTCCAGTCCGGCAAAGGCAATATGCTTTTGTTCCAGTGAGCGTACAAGCGCATCCGTATGGACGGTGCCGCCACGGCCTACATTAATGAAGAAAGCTCCCTTACGCATGGCTGCAAACGCTTTTTCGTCAAAGAAGTGACGGGTTTCCTCCGTGAATGGCAAAATGTTCACCACGATATCCGCAGCTCCCAACGCATCATGTAATTGTTCATTTGTGTACATACGCTCTACATGTGGAGCTTCCTTGTCGGAACGCCGGATCCCGATCACCCGCATGCCAAAGGCTTGTGCAAGCCGGGCCGTTTCACGGCCAATTTCGCCAACACCTGTAATCAGCATTGTTTTACCACGTAATTCCGTCAGTTGACCTTCCGGTTGCTGCCATGTTTTCTGACGCTGCAAGATAGCTGCTTGCTGTAAATAACGTGTATGCGACAGCAGCATGCCGAAAATCTGCTCCGTTATCGGAATTGCATGTACACCACTTGTATTCGTAAGTAAAATATTGCGCTTTTCCAGCTCGGTAAGAGGCAGCTTGTCAATTCCCGCCGACCAGGTTTGTATCCACTTCAGCTTGCTGCCCGGATGCAGTGCCTCCTCGGCAATATGCTTGGACCAGCCTAAAATAACCTCGGCCTGCCGGATCTGTTCAGCCTCCAATTGCTGGGCTTTGCCAATGGTCAACCCGTAGCCCGGAGCTGCTGCCCGAACTTGTTTTTCTTGTTCTTCGGTTAGCTGGTGTAAACTTAAGATGTTTCCCATGATTCATAGCCTCCTCGACTTTTGATTGAGCTTGAAGCTTCCAATATCTTCTGCGAACCATTCTTTCAAGGATAACAGATTGTCGGAAAAATTGCATAAAGAGGGGGAGAAACAAGCTTTCCGTGTCACTATAAATAACAACGTCACTATAAATAACAAGAAATGGCTTTACCCAAATATAGGACACCCCAAACAGCAACTTGTCGGGTTACATACAAAAAAAGGAGCTCGAAGTGGATGGAGAACGATAAATTATCAAACAGACCGATATCACCAAACAGACCGATATCACCAAACAGACCTATATCACCAAAAACGCAGGCACAAAGACTTTTTACGGCTATTGCCCTTCCAGATGGGCATAAGCAGAAGCTGCGTCAATGGGCGGAGCAGGATTTGGAAGAACTGCCCTTTCGAAAATGGAGTGATTTCAGAGACTACCACGTGACACTTCAGTTTTTGGGTGATGTAGCGACTTCGGATATATCTAAGCTGGAGCAGGCCTTAGTTCAAGCTGCAGCCGAGCACGCCCCGTTCATGCTCCGGATTGGAGAAGCAGGCTTTTTTGGCCGGGAACAATTTCCACGTGTATTGTGGAGGGGAGTTACCGGACAGCGAGAGTCACTGGATCAGTTGTATCATTCCATACTTCGAGCTACCGAGCCGCTCGGCTTTAAACCCGAGGAACGACCTTATCGGCCCCATATTACCGTAGCACGTTCATACACAGGAAAGGAGCCCGTTCCGGTGTCAGTTTGGCAGCCAAATGACCGGATTGCCGAGCCGTGGGAAGTGGGGGAATTTGTATTATATGCAACCCGAATGGGGCAAAAACCAATGTACCAAATAATACAAACCTTCCCATTATTAAGGTGAAACCCTTGATCTATCAGCGAATTTAGTGATATAGTGTTTCAGCGTTATTCAAAAAGCGCATTTTAGGTTACATATCTGAGGAATGTGCTTAAAGTTAACGGGAGGAACATTATGGAAATTGTTAAAGAATATCGTTGGTTTGCACCTCTTTTGAGTGTGCTGCTTGTTTGTATATTGGGGATAGGCCTCTACACTGAGGTTCAGCAAACACAGAAAAATCATAAAAATGCACCTATGCAATCTCTGAGCTGGTCAGGGAACTCTTCGACTCCTTCACATGGCGACAGGATGGGGACCCATTACGGGTCAAACAGGACAAGTCCCATCTTTATCGCTGCTCACGGGCAGCCAAGCTGGAAAGATATCATGCCGACTCCGTTGCCTGCTTCTCAGATGAAGCAAATGGAACAAGCACACAATAATGTTGCCACAGGCAAGAAAAAGCTTGAAGTCCAGCACAGCAAGTCCGCAATCCTAACCCCTCCTACAACCATCTACTTTACGAAGACAAAAATGCTCACTCAGGATGACAAGGCGTTGTCTACCTGGAGCTATGTTGTCTCCGCTAAAGAACTGCTACTGCTGCAAAAAATAGTGATGGCAGAAGCAGAAGGCGAACCGTACGAAGGCAAAGTGGCAGTTGCCAACGTTGTCTTAAACCGGCTGCGGTCAGCCTCATTTCCCGATACAATTCAGGCAGTCATTTATCAAAAAGCGCAATTTAGTCCGGTTGCGAACGGGCGTCTTCGTCGTGTCCAACCGAACCAGGACAGCATCCGTGCGGTTAACGCAGCTTTGAACGGCCATAAAGCCGTGCCTGATAACACCTGTTTTTTCCTGTCGCTTACGTTGGCTCAGGACCTTACGGTTCATCATTCGCGGACCAAGGTGAAAACAATCGGACACCATACCTTTTATAAATAAAGGCAGTCTTCTCAAATAACAGCCCTTTCTAAACAACAGGGTCCAGCTTTGTGAGCGTATTTTGCGTAGAGGTGAAGCTTGCATGCAAAAAGTGGTATAATGGATAAAGGAAAGTAACCTAAATAATGAAAGTGACAATGGAGGCGCAGACGATATGAAAATCACCTATTACGGACATTCAGTTGTTCTAGTGGAAGAAGAGGGAAAGCGGATTATTATTGATCCTTTTTTGACCGGTAATCCAAAGGCAACCATACAAGCTGAAGATATTCATGTGGATGCGGTGCTTTTGACACATGGTCATGCCGATCATTTTGGAGATGCTGTTGAAATTGCCAAGCGCAATGATTGCCCTGTGATTGCGGTGGCGGAGCTGGCTGACTATTGTTCATCCCTGGGGGCCAAGGCGCATGGTATGAACCTTGGCGGTGGTCACCAATTTGACGGCTTCCATGTAAAATTCACGCTTGCGTTCCACAGCTCCTCTTTGAACGTGGACGGACAAACGATATATATGGGAGAGCCAGCAGGAATTTTATTGACCATGGGAGGCAAAACATTTTTCCATGCAGGGGACACCGGCTTGTTTGGCGATATGCGTCTTATTGGAGAAACCAACTCCATTGACGCTGCGGTATTGCCTATTGGAGATGGGTATACGATGGGACCGGAGGACGCCTTGCTGGCAGCAAAATGGTTGCGTGCAAGCCGCGTGATACCAGTGCATTACAATACATTCCCGGTGATTGAGCAGGACGGAGACGCCTTCTGTGACCGTCTGCACAAAGAAGGAATTGAAGGGAAAGCCTTAAAGCCCGGTGAAAGTCTCGAATTTTAATTCGCATCGACTGAGTTCCTAGCATACGTCTGATGGTCAGCATCTCTATCAGATATCCTTTGTCAGCCTTTTCTGTTCCCTGGTGGAATGGAAGAGGCTGATTTTTTTTAAAAAATGAATATTTATACATAAAAATGATATCTTCTTGCATTGATACGTTGATGCTGTAATGTAAAAGATTTATTATCACAATTATAAAAACTTTGAATTGCTAACATGGTAGGTCAATGATAAAATGATAGAACTAATTAGATTCATCAGTGGAATCGACGTATTTTTCAAGTCAAGCCATTGCATAATTATTGAAAAGCATGTGCATTCGGCGGACCGTACCGCCTTGAATACGTCATATGTTTTGTCCCCCAATCCTCGTTTTTGTTCTTTGATTTACCTCTTGTTGCCACTGTCTTCTATTCGGCCGCCTGTATTTCAGGCCAGCATGACTTTATAACAGAAAGGTTGCGTTCCATGAGACAGACAGGTTTACCACCCAAACAGGGACTATATGATCCCCAATTCGAAAAAGACGCCTGCGGCATGGGCTTTGTTGCCCACATCAAGGGAAAACCATCGCACGATATTGTAAGTCAGGCTTTGACCATGCTCGTCAATATGGAGCATCGGGGCGGCCAGGGAAGTGAACCAAACTCCGGTGATGGAGCGGGGATTATGATTCAGGTGCCCCATCTGTTTTTTCAAGAGGAAGCGGAGCGATTGGGCTTCAAGCTGCCTAAAGCCGGACATTACGGCGTAGGTATGCTTTTTGTATCCAATGATCCAGAGGTCCGTGAGGCACATGAGCAGAAGCTAAGAGAGATTATCGTGGACGAAGGCCAAAATTGTTTGGGCTTCCGCGATGTACCGACTTATGACGAAATGCTGGGCAAATCGGCAAAAGCGGCTAAACCGGGCGTGCGTCAGGTGTTCATCGGCCGCAGTAGCCATTTGAAGGAAGAGCTGGATTTTGAACGGAAGCTGTATATCATTCGTAAGCGTGCAGAGCTTGCTATTCGTTATAACCAAGAGGAGCAGAACGGCGAATCGTTCTATATTCCGAGTTTGTCATGCCGCAAGGTTGTATACAAGGGAATGCTGACAACCGAGCAGGTAGGCAAATTTTATTTGGATTTGCAGGATGAGCGGGTGACATCGGCGATTGCGCTGATCCATTCCCGATTTAGTACGAATACGTTCCCGAGCTGGGATCGTGCGCATCCATACCGTTTTATGATTCACAACGGTGAAATTAACACCATGCGCGGCAATGTGAACTGGATGCATGCGCGTCAGGCACAGTTTGAAAGTGAAGCGTTTGGCGAAGACATCGCGAAGGTAAAACCAGTCATTAACCCGGATGGTTCAGATACAGCCATGTTTGATAACACACTGGAGTTTTTGTATCTGAGCGGACGTTCCTTGCCGCATGTGGCTATGATGATGGTGCCGGAGCCTTGGAACAAGCATGAGACGATGGACCCGAAAAAGCGGGCATTCTATGAATATCACAGTACCATGATGGAGCCGTGGGACGGCCCGGCTGCGATGGCGTTTACGGACGGTATCCAAATCGGGGCGATTCTGGATCGTAACGGCCTGCGTCCTGCGCGTTACTATGTGACCAAAGACGATCTGATTGCACTGTCCTCAGAGGCGGGTGTACTGGATATCGCTCCTGAAAATGTGCTGTATAAGGATCGTCTACGTCCGGGCCGGATGCTGCTGGTGGATACCCAGGAAGGCCGCATCGTTTCTGATGAAGAGCTGAAAGAACGCATCGCCTCCGAGGAGCCTTATCAGCAATGGCTGGATGAGCACTTGGTTGATCTGGATGAACTGCCGGAGGCATTGGAGCATCCAGAGCCGAAACACGAAAATGTTAATCAACTTCAGCTTGCTTTTGGATATACGTTTGAAGAACTGCGCAAGATTCTGGAGCCAATGGCGCTCACAGGAGCAGAGCCGATCGGCTCGATGGGGTACGATGCTCCACTTGCGGTGCTGTCTGATCGTCCGCAACGTTTGTACAATTATTTTAAACAAATGTTCGCACAAGTTACCAATCCGCCGATTGATGCCATTCGTGAGGAGATTGTAACATCTACGGCAACTACGATTGGGCCAGAGCGCAACTTGCTGCATCCGGAGCCGGAAAGCTGTCGTCAGATTCGTTTGGATTCACCGGTGCTGTCCAATGAGGAATTTGCTAAAATCCGCCATGTACACCGTCCAGGCTTCAAGTCGATGACGATTCCGATCTTTTTTGAAGCAAAGGAAGGCGCAGAAGGCTTGCGTAAGGCACTGGAAGGACTGTTTGAGGCAGCTGACCGTGTCATTGAAAAGGGCCACAACATTCTTATTCTGTCCGACCGTGGAGTGGATGCAGACAATGCGGCCATTCCAGCGTTGCTGGCTGTTTCCAGCCTGCATCACCATCTGATTAAACAGGGTACACGCACACGTGTAAGCATTTTGCTGGAGTCTGGAGAGCCAAGGGATGTCCACCATTATGCGGTGCTGCTGGGCTACGGCGTAAGCGCAGTTAACCCGTATCTGGCTTTTGAAACGCTGGATGTCATGATTCAGCAGGGCCTGCTGCGTGGCATCTCGCATGAAAAAGCAGTTAAAAATTATATTAAGGCAGCCACCAAGGGTGTCGTAAAAATATTGTCCAAAATGGGTATTTCCACGATTCAGTCGTACCGTGGAGCTCAAATTTTCGAGGCCGTAGGTCTGAAGCAGGATTTTGTTGACCGTTACTTTACCTGGACGCCTTCCCGCATTGGCGGTATTGGCCTGGAGGAAGTGACTATGGAAGCACTGGCCCACCACAACCGTGCTTTTACCGACAAGGATGGCAACGACAAGGTGCTGGATTCTGGCGGTGAATACCAATGGCGTAACGACGGGGAAGAGCATTTGTTTAACCCGCAAACGGTGCATTTGCTCCAGCAGTCGGTTCGCTCGGGAGATTACCAGCTTTACAAGAAATACACCAAGCTGGTGCAGGGTGAATCAGAGCAGCATTTGACGATCCGCTCCATGCTTCAATTGAAACCTGTCGGTGAGCCTGTGCCGCTGGATGAAGTAGAATCTGCTGCATCAATTATGCGCCGTTTCAAAACAGGAGCTATGTCTTTTGGCTCAATCAGTCAGGAAGCGCATGAAGATCTGGCAATTGCGATGAACCGTATCGGCGGCAAGAGCAACACCGGTGAGGGTGGAGAGAACCCTGCACGTTTTATACCGGATGCGAATGGTGATTCGCGCCGCAGTTCGATCAAGCAGGTGGCATCTGGCCGATTCGGTGTAACATCGAATTACTTGGTGAATGCCGACGAAATTCAGATCAAAATGGCACAAGGCGCGAAGCCGGGTGAAGGCGGACAGTTGCCGGGACGTAAGGTATATCCTTGGGTCGCTGAGGTACGCGGTTCTACGCCAGGTGTAGGCTTGATTTCGCCACCGCCGCATCACGATATTTATTCGATCGAGGATTTGGCAGAGCTGATCTACGATCTCAAAAACGCCAACCCGCGTGCTGATATTAACGTGAAGCTGGTGTCAGAGGTAGGTGTAGGCACGATTGCTACGGGTGTAGCTAAAGGCCGTGCTGACATTATTCTGGTCAGCGGCTACGATGGCGGTACAGGTGCTTCTCCGCAAGGCTCTATCCGTCATGCGGGTATGCCTTGGGAGCTGGGTCTGGCCGAGACGCATCAGACACTGATGCTGAACAACCTGCGTGATCGCGTGGTACTGGAAACAGACGGCAAGATGCTGTCTGGCCGTGATTTGGTGGTAGCTGCCCTGCTGGGTGCAGAAGAATACGGCTTCTCTACAGCGCCACTCGTGGCATTGGGCTGTATTATGATGCGGGTGTGCCAAATGGATACATGTCCGGTTGGTGTGGCTACGCAGAATCCGGAGCTGCGCAAAAATTATATGGGTGATCCTGCCCATGTGGTGAATTTTATGCGTTTTATCGCAGAAGATGTCCGTGAAATTATGGCGGAACTTGGTTTCCGCACAATTCAGGAAATGATCGGACGTACAGATTGTCTGGATACCGTGAACGCCGATTCACATTGGAAGAAGAAGGGCATCGACCTGAGCTTGCTGCTGCATGTTCCTGAGCTGGAAGATGGAAGCGTGCGGTACCGTGTACAACGTCAAAATCACGGTCTGGAAGAAACTCTTGATATGCAGAAGCTCGTACCGATGGCTGCGGAGGCGCTGGCGAACGGAACGCCTGTAGAGGGTACCCTGCCTATAACGAACGTGAATCGGGCGGTAGGTACAATTCTGGGCAGCGAGGTCACCCGTAAGTATGGCGCAGCGGGTCTGCCGGAAGATACCATTCGCTTTAACTTTATTGGATCGGCAGGTCAGAGCTTTGGAGCCTTTATTCCGAAAGGCATTACGCTGAGTGTGGAAGGCGACAGCAATGACTACGTTGGTAAAGGACTATCTGGCGGTAAGGTCATTGTGAGAAAATCTCACAAAGCGACCTTTAAAGCAGAAGAGAATATTATTATTGGAAATACAGCCTTATATGGAGCAACCAGCGGGGAAGCTTACATTAGCGGAATTGCTGGAGAGCGCTTTGCCGTTCGGAATTCCGGGGCACGTATTGTTGTCGAGGGTGTCGGCGATCATGGCTGCGAATATATGACGGGCGGGCGTGTAGTTGTACTGGGCGGAACCGGACGGAATTTTGGAGCCGGGATGTCTGGAGGAATTGCATATGTCTATGATCCTGAGGGAACGTTCCTGAACCGTTGTAATCTGGAAATGGTATTGCTGGAAGGTGTGGAAGACCCTGCGGAAGCAGCGGAGCTGCGTGGCTTGATTCAGCGCCATGTCACTTATACGGGCAGTGAGGCGGGACAACGTATTTTGGATGACTGGAAGACTGCGGTTCAGCAGTTTGTACGGGTTATACCAAAGGATTACAAGCGTATGCTTGAACAGATACAAAAAGAAGAAGCAACTGGTTTGAGCGGGGACGAAGCCCTGCTGGCAGCGTTTGAAGCCAATATGCGTGAATTGGCGCGTGCCGGGGGCTAATGAAGACCCACCCAGTTTATTAAAAAAGGACTTGCTGAATACCGCTGTTATAATCACAGTGGTACCAGCAAGTTCCTTTTTTAGTTTGATGAAAAAATGTGATTTATACCCTTGACAAACGTCATGAATTCTGACATTACCCCGAAAATGGTTTCCTGAAACGGTAAATATGTTATAAAAAGTACCAAATTTTTTTAGAATGTAACCGTTTACGTAAGAGTTTATGTCTTGTTATTTATTTTTGGATTGGTTATGATTTTTTTATAGTGCACAAATCAAACCCAATACGCCCATCGTCCCTTCAAAACACAGAATAGGGTGACAGGATGAAGTTGAAGAAGTCAGCAGAAGACAAAATGATTTTTTTGTACCGTTATGTATCACTATCTTTAACGTCACTTGTTTTTCTGTTCGAACAATCCAGATTAATCGTGTGGCAGAAGCTATTACTGATTGTGTTTCTATTTTTTTCTGTTACATTATTTACGTGGATTTATCGCAAGTTCAGGCTTCATAATATGGTCTTGAAGTGCTGCATTGCGTTAGAAACCGCAGGGATCATTTTATTGCTGTTCCCGACGGGAGGGATGGATAGTCCATTCAAATGGTATGTTATAACCCCTATGTTGGTGGCTTGTGCCCACCTTTCTATGAGGTATAGTTGGACCCTCCTCCTTTCTTATATCGGCTTGGTGCTCACATTTTGTTATATCTTTTTTACACCAGGTCAATATTTTTTATGGGATCTTGCACTGCAAAACATCAATTTGTTTTTAGTACTGATTGTGACTATGATGGCTATGCAGGTTGTCGGTGTCATGAAAGACGAACTGAAGGTGGCAAAGGAACAAGCCAATGAGACGATGGATCATATCAAGTCGATTTACCACATCATGGAGACGACCAGTCACAATGACGCATTGAATCTGGGGCAAGTCATCTCGGACTATACCGTTAAGCTGACGAAGCAGAGCCGTGCATTCTTCTGGTTAGATAGTCAGGAGGAGGATGCGCCGGCAAGCAGCCAGACAGGCTGGACGGTAGAGGAAGAGGAGCAGCTGTTCGAGGTTCTGGGGAATTATCGGGAGGAATTCAGGGAAGAGCGCGAACCATTTTTCAAACACCTGCCGGAATGGGGCGATTTTCTGATGATCACAGTACCGATGACGACCCGTTTTGTAGCGACTATCGGTCTCCAACTGGGGCCGGATCAAAGTCTGACAGGAAGACGTTGGCTTGTACAACAACTGATTTTCCTGGCCGAGCTGAGTGCTGTGTTTCTGGAGCGCTACGAGCTGGAGCGTATTGAAAACCAGCTGATTGTGACGAATGAGCAAAACCGGATTGCGAATGAAATGCATGATAATGTGTCACAAAGTTTGTTTGGCATTGTGTACGCAACGCATTCTCTCCGGCAAACCTGGTGTCATCAGCCTAAGGAACAGGTGGAGGAGCAAATCGAGCTAATTCAGCAATCTGCCAACCAAGCGGTCAGGGAGCTGAAGGGGGCAATTCATAGCCTAAGCTCAAAGAAAAGCGGAGGCTCAACTTGGTTAGGGACGGTGAAAAGCCATCTGCATACGCTCTCCAAGCTGAACCATGTACAAATCGACTTTGATATTCATGGGGATCATTATTCTCTTCCGTACTTGTACCAAAAGGCTTTGTTCCGCATCATTTCCGAGGCGGCGGGGAACGCAATCCGGCATGGATTGGCCAAACGAATTGATGTGAAGTTAAAATTGACGCCCCAAGTGATTAGACTGTCTATTCATGACGACGGAGTAGGGTTTGAGACGGCGAGAATGGTAGCAGGAGGTGAGGTGGTCAGTACAGGCGGGGGCCTGGGCATGATGAATATGGAATATTTAGCTCAATCGATGGGAGGCGAATTTGATATTTCTAGTCGAATCGGAGAGGGAACACAAATCCGATTGTCCATTCCGGTAAATGCTTATGAATAGGGATTTTGCAAAATCCTTGAATAAGATGTGTGAACATTCTGCAATACACAATCTGCGGTAACAATCGGATACATAGGGATTATGCAAATCCTGAACTGTAGACAGGAGGCCGAATCATGAAAATTGTCATTGTCGATGATCATCCTTTAGTACGGAAAGGACTTGCTGCTGTTATATCCATGCAGCCCAATGTTCAGTTTGCGGGAGAGGCCCAGAATCAACAGGAAGCGCTTGTAGTGATCGAGGAAACGGACCCGGACCTGGTGCTGCTGGATTTAAAGCTAGCGGACGAATCAGGTCTGGATATTATCAAGGTCGCGCGCGGGCGCGGGTTCAAAAGCAAATTTATTTTGCTGACCTCTTCTGCAACACGTGAAGATTTTCTGAAAGCGGAGGAAGCTTCCGTGGACGGTTATGTGCTTAAGGAGGCTTTGCCTGAGGAACTAATTTACGCGATTCACCTTGTCAACAAAGGACGCAAATATTATGATCCGGCTATTCTCGAAAACAAGCTGCGCGAGGATGCGGGCAATCTAACGGACGATCTGACACCGAAGGAAAAGGAAGTGTTGGTCGAGCTGGGGCAGGGCGCCTGCAATCGCGAAATTGCATCCCGGTTATTTATCAGTGAGTTTACTGTCAAAAAGCATGTTAGTCAGATTCTGGCCAAGCTGCGGCTGGCGGATCGCACGCAGGCAGCGTTGTATGCCAATGCAATTGGTCTGGCGAAGTACGAGCCAACCAATATGATAATGCGCTGACATCATAAGCTGCGATGCACTTCCATGTGCGAGCAGCAGAAAAAAAGCCTCAAAATCACCAATTCGGGTGGTTTTGGGGCTTTTTTTCGATTTTTTTTTTCGTAATCGACAAAGCATGGTACAAAAGTATACCATGCCGTAGCCAAAAGTATACAATCCCCTTCCCCTGTAGTGAGGGAGAAAGTGCCGTTCAGTTCCATGTCGTCCACAAAGCAAATTGTTACAATAAAGTCATACTTAAAATAAGAAGAGAAATTGTATAGGAGGGAGGATTTTTGTGGAGAAAACCATTTTGGATTACCTGGTCCTGATCAAAAAAAAATTGTGGCTGATTGCGATTTTTGTCATCCTCTCATGTGTAACGACTTATATTGTGAGCGACAATGTCGTGAAACCAGTCTACTCTGCTTCAAGCCAGTTGCTGGTTAATCATATCTCCGGCAAGCAAGGAAGCAACAATCTGAATGACGTCAACACAAGTCTTAATTTGGTGGAAAGCTACAAGCAAATTCTCACTTCACCTAAAATTATGGAGGCTGTCGTAGCGACTCATCCTGAGTTCGGTTTGACGCAGGAAAAGCTGGCAGAGAAGCTCCAGATTAAATCCTCGGATAAAAGTCAGGTTATCGGCTTGACATTTGAGGCCGGAAGCTATCCAGAGGCCGCAGCTATTGTCAACGCGGTAGCCCAGAAATTCGTGCAGACGGTTCCGGGATTGATGGGATTGAATAATGTGAAAATTTTGAATGAAGCGGACCCGCAGGCCAATCCTGCCCCGACTAATGGAAGTCCGCTCATGAATATTGCGATTAGCTTTCTCGTATCGCTGATGATTGCACTGGGCACGATTGTGTTCCTTGAGAGCATTAACGGCACGCTGCGGTCGGAAAAAGAGGCAGATACAGACATCGGTCTTCCGGTGATTGGATCTATACCGGTCATCCGCAAGAAGGACACCGACGGGCCCACCGGAAATTTTAAAGAACGGGTAGGGGAGCGTAAATATGCTGCGATTGAATGACATGTTGATTACAGAAAGCAATCCTTCATCGTATATCTCTGAATCATTTCGTTCCCTCCGTACATACATCCGGCAGCAGGTAATGGGGCACAAGGACCGCGGAACGGTTCTGCTGCTGACCTCGCCGGAAAGCGGAGCGGGCAAAACAACGCTGCTCGCCAACATCGGAGTCACTTTTGCACAAGAAGGCAAGAAAGTGGCTTTGGTGGATTGCAATCTGCACAAACCGGCACTGCACGAGATATTCGGAATGGAGAATACAGGAGGTTTGTCGGCTTATTTGCGCGGCGGCACTTCTTCCAAAGCGATCGTTAGACATGGCGGACTGGAGTTGTCTATTGTTCCCGGTGGAGACACCCTGTATAACGCAGCAGATTTGCTGGGGAGCGAACGCATGACAGATCTGCTGGAAGAGCTTAAACGTGAATATGACATGATCCTGCTCGATTCGGCTCCAGCGTTGAACTACACGGATGCGCGCCTGATTGCAGGCATGACGGATGGTGTGATTCTCGTTGCCAAACACGGCCGGACCAAACGTGATGATCTACGCAAAACAAAGCAACTCATGGAGCAGGCCAGTGCGACACTGGTTGGCATTGTGATGAATCAGGTGAAGTAAGCAACACCAAAATTCGATGCAGCAAGGAGAATGAGTGCGATGATGAAGAGAGTGAAAAAAGCCATTATTCCAGCAGCAGGGTTAGGTACACGCTTCCTCCCTGCCACAAAAGCAATGCCGAAGGAAATGCTTCCAATCATCAATAAGCCCACGATTCAATATATCGTTGAAGAAGCGATTGCTTCTGGTATTGAGGACATTATCATCGTTACGGGTAAAGGCAAACGTGCCATTGAGGATCATTTTGACAACGCATTTGAGCTGGAATCGAAGCTTTTGGAGGACGGCAAGCTGAAGCTTCTGGAGGAAGTACAGCGCTCTTCGGGAGTGGAAATTCACTACATTCGCCAGAAGGAGCCCAAAGGTCTTGGACATGCGGTATGGTGCGCTAGACGTTTTATCGGGGACGAGCCGTTCGGTGTATTGCTGGGCGATGATATCGTAACAGGTCAGAAGCCTTGCCTGCGCCAGTTGATGGACCAGTATGAGGAAACCCAAAATTCCGTGATCGGTGTACAGCGGGTTCCGCAGGAATTCACGAACCGCTATGGCATCATTGAGCCGGATCAGCAGGACGGACGATTGTATCGAGTGAACAATTTTATAGAAAAACCGGCTCCAGGCACAGCACCATCCGACTTGGCTATTATGGGTCGCTATGTGTTCTCACCGAAAATTTTCAAATATCTCGATCTTCAGGAAAAAGGAGCTGGCGGCGAAATTCAGTTGACGGATGCAATCCAAAAGCTGAATCAGAGCGAGCGCGTGTACGCCTATGACTTTGAAGGCACGCGTTATGACGTAGGTGAGCGTCTCGGATATATTCTGACCACACTTGAATTTGCACTCGCCAGCGATGATCTGAAGTATCCGGTTATGGAGGCCATGAATGAATGGTTAAAAAAGACCGAGAAAGCAACTACAGCAGGTTGAGAGGAGGTACGTCAGCATGAGCATGGAAAATTTACCGGAGGACGGCGAGGCTGTCATGTCAGGTAAAGCGTTTTACATGCCATACGGAAATACCCAAATTCAGGATAAAACGTCTTACCTGGTCACAAAGCGTCTCCTTGATATGCTGCTGTCCTTTGTGGGCTTGATCATCCTGCTTCCGCTTTTTGTGGTGGTGGGCGTGCTGATTAAGCTCGAAGATCCAAAGGGAAGCGTGTTTTTCAAGCAAATTCGGGTGGGCAAGAATGAGAAGCTGTTCAACATGTATAAATTCCGTTCCATGGTGTCCAATGCCGAGGAACTGAAAAAGGACTTAATGGAGCTGAATGAAGTGAGCGGCGCCATGTTCAAAATTAAAAATGACCCTCGGATTACGAAGATTGGCAGCTTTTTGCGCAAGACGAGTATTGATGAGATTCCGCAGCTGTGGAATGTATTGGTCGGGGACATGACGTTGGTGGGTCCTCGTCCTCCGCTGCCCAGCGAGGTCGAACAATACTCTGATTACGACAAACAACGCCTGATTGTAACACCGGGATGTACCGGATACTGGCAGGTAAGCGCACGTAACAGCGTAGGCTTCGAAGAAATGGTGCAAATGGATTTGAAGTATATTCATGCTCGCAATACGTGGCTCGACCTTAAAATCATCATGAAAACAGGCGTTAAAATGCTGTTCTCCAAGGATGCTTACTGATGGATTCATTCAAGCGATGTCCCGCAGTATCCGTCGTTATTTGCACCTATAACCGGGCGGACCTGCTGGAAAAAACGTTAATGTCCCTGTTGGAGCTGGAGGACCTTGCACTGGCCGAGATCATTGTGGTCGATAACCGATCCACCGATCATACAGCGGCAACGATCAAAAAATTTAGTGTTGCACATGGTCAGGATATTCACCTCCGATATCATTATGAGCGCGAACAAGGATTGTCTGCTGCTCGTAATGCGGGCATTACGTTATCAAGAGCAGAAGTCATTGCTTTTCTGGATGATGATGCGATCCCGTGTGCTACATGGCTGCAAACAATTATGTCGGCCTTCGGGAACAATCCCGAGCTGACGGCTATGGGTGGGAAAATTGAGCCTATGTTTGAGACGGAACGACCGGGTTGGCTAACAGGTCCGCTTGAGCTTCCCTATACGATTATTGATCTGGGGAAAGCGGTCCGCGAATATCCGGTGGGACTGAATCCGTTTGGAGCCAATATGGCCATGCGTAAAACGGCCTTTGCTGCGGTCATGTTCCCGCTTCACTTGGGCAGAAAGGGAGATATCCTTCTGTCTGGTGAAGAATCGTGGGTATTTGAGCAAATTCGTAAAAATGGTGGGACGATCATGTACCATCCTCACATGGCTGTGAAGCATTTTGTTCCGGCTACACGGTTAACGAAGGAATGGATCATGAATCGCTATTACTGTCAGGGCATATCTAACGCTGCTCAGGCTGTGGGATTGCTCGGCAACGTAATGCTGATGGCAAAGACGGCAGCCAAAGTGTTATACATCACGGTGGATTCTCTGCTGGCACGTACTGAGGGCAGGAAGCTGTTGAACCGGTGCAGATTTGAAAGTATTCGTGGGACGCTGGATACATTGCGCAACCGGAAAAGCGAGTCAGCTGCGGGGTGAAAGATTGAACATGAGTAATTATCCTTGGACTTCCAGAATAAACACCATACAGCATGTTTTTATTTTTCTGCTGGGCGCTCTAGCTGTAGGAGTTGCGGCTACTTATCAGCCGGTAGTCAGTATTGCTGCGGTATGCTTGCTGCTTCTACTGGTCGTTTCGATCCACCACCCGGAGCGCATCAGCTATGCGGTTTTGCTAAGTACAGCGGTATCGGTAGATTCCCTGTATCAGGGTGGCGTGTTCGGCATCGAGATTTTGTCATTGTATAAATTGGGCATTTTGGTTCTGCTGGTGCCTTGCATGCTCGTGTATGGCATTCGTCTCAAGTTCAGCTATCCGGTCTGGGCATTGGTGATTATGCTGGGGATTACATTTGGATTTTCAGCATGGCTGCCTTTACTGACGAACTCGATTGCAGTAAAGGCGTTCGTCGGATTATCGCTCCCCTTTATTTTTCTATTAATTCAATGGAAAAAGGATGTAGCGGATAAACATATCCGGCTGATCAGTCTATTGCCGATCATCAGTGTGGTCATTGGGTTGGGCTTGCAGGCCGTAGGGCTGCATTCGTTTACCGATGTGGAATTTACGGGCGCGGTGAGAATACAAGGAGCGAACATACCGCCGCATCTGGCGATGCTCTCCTTTCTCGGAATTGCCGTCTCTCTGATTGAGGTCAAACGCAAACCGAAGCAGGCTGCCTTTTATTACACTGTACTGGCCTTGAATTTCCTGATTTTGATCGCCACCGGTACTCGTGGACCGATTCTGGCATTGCTGCTGATGTTTGCTGTGTATCTGTTTGATATTGCCCGTCAGTACCTCAAGGGTAGAGTCAATTATTTGCTACCGCTGGCCGGATCGTTTTTGGTTGCTCTGGGGGCGGTGGCCCTGCAATGGAACAATTTAAAAAAACGCTCCTTCGAGCGGGAGACCGATACAGGCATTGACCTGTCGGGGCGCTCGGAGGCATGGGAATATTTTTTGAAAAAAGTACATGAATACCCGTGGTCAGGCAGAGGACTTGGTGCCGTGACGGTCGCGAACGACGGGACACTATTCAATGGCTTTGTTGTACCGCATAACGAGTATATACGATTTTATTTTGACACGGGATATATCGGCTGCGGGCTATTAATGCTTTCATTGCTGGTCGTGTTCGTTCTCATTTACCGGTCGCTTGCCAAATCAATCAAACCTTATTTTGCAAGCTTAATTGCGGGCTTTCTGATCTATTCATTTTCAGATAACACGTTGTCGACAGTTCAGATGATTATTCCGTTTTGCTGGTATTTGAACGCGTTATACCAGACATCTACTCAAACCGATTTTCGTAAAGAGAAGTGATACGATGAGCAGAGTGAACATGTTCGATGTCAACTTTGATAATTATGATTTTAACGATTTACTCGAATTTATAGATACTTCGATTGTACATCGGCGTCATTCCTACATTTTGACCTGTAATGTCGATCATGTAATCAAGCTTCGCAAGGACGATGAATTCCGCAAGGTATATTTGGACGCAGGAGCTGTAGTGGCCGATGGAATGCCTATCATATGGGCGTCCAAGCTGCTGAAAAAGCCCCTCAAGCAAAAGGTGTCGGGATCGGATTTGTTCACCCGGCTGGGAGAGGCATTTGAAGATCGCGGCTACCGACTGTTTTTTCTTGGGGCAGCTGATGGTATACCGGAGAAGGCCATGCGCAATCTTCAGGAATCGTATCCGAATATGAATGTGGTGGGCTGCTATTCTCCTTCCTATGGCTTTGAGAAAAATGAGGAAGAGAACAAACACATTGTCCGTTTGCTTCAAGAGGCTCGCCCGGATATCGTTTTTGTAGGCGTGGGTGCGCCTAAACAGGAAAAATGGATTTACAGATATTATGAGACTTATCGCGCTCCGATTTCGATTGGGGTGGGGGCAACCTTTGATTTTTTGTCTGGAAATGTGAAGAGGGCACCGAAGCTGATGCAGAAGACGGGATTTGAATGGTTTTGGCGGTTGTCTCAGGAGCCTAGACGTTTGTGGAAAAGATATTTGATTGAGGATTCCCAGTTTCTTATTCTGCTATTTAAGGAAATGTTCAAACAGGAGCGGATGAAGGGAGGTCAAGGGTGAGAAATATGAGTCGGTTGGCAGATCAACAGATTTCCATGTTGTTGGGGAATCGGCGTGGAATCGGCATGATCGGCGCGGGGTTGCTGGCTTGCATGCTGCCACTCGCCATCGGATTTGTCAGCGCCAAGCTGAATCCCACCATGAGCCAGCAGGGAGCCATATTGCTAGCACTCGTTTTTCCAGCCTTCCTGCTGGCGATCTTTCAATCACGGCTGCTGATTCCTTATACATTGCTGGTGTGGGCAGTGGGACCGGAAATCCGTCGCATTGTGGACTGGATGGAAGGGACGTATCATTCGGTCTCCTTGTTGAGCCTGGCACCACTGCTAGTGAGCAGCATGTTGATTATTCCTGTGCTGCGGGGCATTCATGAGGTGGAAAAACCCCTGACCCGGATTGCTGTGTTCTTTGGCATAGAATTGGGCTACGGAAGTGTCGTCGGGTTGTTTAAAAATGGCATTGTTTTTGCTTATGACTTAGCTAACTATATAATTCCTTTGCTCTTGCTTCCTTATCTTGCGATTAAACCCATGAAGGCAAAGGAGCTGGACCGGCTGCTGTATTCATATGCCAATATCGCTGTTCTTGTGGCGATTTACGGCATTATTCAGTATTTGACGGTTCCTCCCTGGGATGCCTTCTGGATGAATCATGTTGAAATGAATTCCATTGGCATACCAGAGCCGCTTCAAATTAGAGTTTTCTCTTCCATGAACTCGCCCGGTCCCTGCGCTATTTTCCTGGCGATGGCCCTTGTACCGATGCTGATGGAAAAACGGTGGCGCGGTACATTGGGATGGATTGGCATCTTGCTGACGGTTGTGTGTCTCTTGGTCACGCTCGTACGCTCGGCCTGGCTGATTGCATTCGTCATGCTGCTGGCTTACATTCTCAGTTCATCCTCCAAAGGAAAGTGGAAGACCTTGATTCAACTGGCTGTCGTCGGTCTTCTTCTCTATACTATTGTTCCCAAGCTCCCGGGAGCAGAGGGTCTGGTGGCCCGCATGCAGACTTTGACGGATATTCAACAGGATCATTCGTACAATGAGCGCTTGGATCTGCTAAATACGATGCTTCCGGCGATTGTGGGCAATCCGGTCGGACAGGGGATCGGGAGTGTAGGAATTGGAACCAAGCTGGATAACGGCGGCGATCTCGGTGAACTTGGGATTATGGATAATGGCTATATTGCTATTTTCCTCACCTTCGGTATTTTCGGAGCATTCTTTTTCTTCGGTGGCCTGTTCGTTATCATCAAGTGCCTCCTTGTCCGTATTGCCGAGCGAGATTCCACTCAGCCTTACATCAGATTGGCGCTGGCTACGTGGGCCGGAGCTGTAGCCAGTCTGATATCGGATAACGGTTTTCCCGGTATGCGCGGCTATCTAATTTGGATGATGATCGGAATAGGGCTGTGGGCGAAAGATGTAATCGCGGAAAGAAGGTAAAGGCTGTGCAAAACTTACAAACAATATCCACACCTGTCCGGACACTGTGGTCTACGGTGATCCGCTTTGCCAAAAGCAAGGATAACAGCTCGGCAGCAGTTAAAACGATGATATTCAGCATGCTGATTCTCGTCGTGAATATGCTGACTGGCGTACTGACGGCCCGATTCTTGGGTCCTACCGGACGCGGGGAACAAACCGCAATGGTGAATTGGTCCCAGTTCCTCGCCTTCTGCATGAGCTTCGGTGTACCGTCTGCCTTGATCTACAATGCGAAAAGAAAGCCGGAGGAAACGGGCAAGCTGTATGGACTCGCCTTGCTGCTGGCTACGATGTTCGGCGGCTTGGCCACACTCGTCGGAGTGTTTCTGATTCCTTACTGGCTGCGCTCCTTTTCCTCAACGGTCATACTGTTTGCACAATGCTCCATGATAATGTGTCCGCTCATTGCGATTTCACAAATCAATAATGCACTGCTGCAAGTTCGATCGGAATACAAGCAGTACAATTTGTTTCGTTATCTCGTACCGCTCTGTACGCTGCTGGGTCTGGTGATCCTGGTTCTCACAGGTCATATAAGTCCGTACACCTCAGCACTGGCCTATTTACTGCCAGGTTTGCCGATTTATATCGGTGTTACGCTTCGAATGATCCGGCTGTACAAACCAAAGATAAAGAACAGCTGGACACAATTCAAAAATCTCTTTACTTACGGTATGGGGTCATACGGAAACGATCTGATGGGGCAGGTTTCTATTTATATTGATCAGATTCTGATTGCAGGCCTGCTCAGACCAGCTGATCTCGGTTTATATGCGGTAGCAGTCAGCCTGGCCCGCATGGTAAATGTATTTTCAACTTCGATTATTGTCGTGCTCTTCCCCAAAGCCTCCGGGCTGAATAAGGATGAGGCGGTAGCAATCACGTTTCGGGCATTTCGCGTGACTTCGACATTAACCGTTCTGGCTGCTGGAATGCTGATGCTGATTGCTCCATTTGTATTTACATTGGTATATGGTTCAGAGTTTAAACAAGCACTTACGGTATTCCGGTTTCTGGTGCTTGAGGTTGCTATCAGTGGAGGAACTATGGTACTGGCACAACAATTTATGGCGCTGGGTAAGCCCAAGCTGGTGACCATTTTACAAGGGGTCGGATTGGCGCTCGTTATTCCATTGTTGTCCATACTTGTTCCAAGATACGGCTTGACGGGTGCAGGGATAGCTATGCTGTCCTCGGGGATTCTACGGTTCGTTTTCATTTTATGCAATGTTAGATTCGTTCTGAAAATGAAAATTCCAAGACTGGTTATTTCCAAACAAGATTTCCAATGGCTCCGATCAACAATGTCACATTACATCCGGAAAAAGCCAGTTAACGGTTAGATAAAGAAGGAGGCACCCGCTAATGAACCACATGTCTAGCGTTCCCGCGGACAATCGGATATCCGTAGTTATTATCGCTCAGGATGACGGCATTCGCATCTCAGCTGCGATTGAATCCTGCAAGCCCTTTGCGGACGATATCGTCGTTATTGACGGAGGGAGCAAGGACAATACGATTCAGGTAGCAGAATCATTGGGCTGTCGGGTGTTTTCCAACCCGTGGCCGGGCTATGCAAAGCAGCGTATGTTCGGCGTTGATAAGGCGGAATTTGATTGGATTTTTCTGATTGATACGGACGAAGTGGTGGACGCAGAGTTGCTTGGAGATTTACTGAAGGTGAAGGAAGCACTCCATGATCCGGCCAAAGCATATTCCGTGTTTCGGATTGGCGATTTTCTCGGCAAATGGATGAACAAAGGCGAGTACCTGGTTCGTCTGTACAATCGGCGTATTTATGGCATTACGAACAGTCTTGTTCATGAAATGCCGGATGTAGCTTCTTCCCAGATCGTCCATCTGGACGGGGTATTATGGCACTACGGCTTCCGCAGCATCAGCGATCATATGACCCGTTTTAACAAATATACGGATCTGGAAGCGGAGACGGCTTTTAACAAAGGCAAATCCTTTCGGATTACCCGGCTGCTGCTGCGTCCTCCTGCCCGCTTTGTGCAGAAGTATTTTGTTCAGGGCTTATATCGCAAGGGGTTGGCAGGTTTTGCCGTAGCGGTCTTCTGGGTAATGTATGAATTTCTCGCCTGCTTCAAGCATTATGAGTTGACCAAGCGGCGGAAAAAGATAGAGATTGTGGATGACGAACAGACTGAGCAGAAAGGAGAAACCAGCTATGTCGTACAATAACGGATTTCGCATTGCGGCAACGGGGCTTAGCTGGCCGTCCCTGCAGCCAGGTGGTCTAAACACGTATTTCAAATCCATCTGTGAGCAGCTGACGGCAGAGCACAATACGCTGGATGCTTTGATCTGTACTGACGAGCAACCGCAGGCCCAAGGCCGTATCCGAATTCATTCGATTGGGAGCAATCGGCAATCCCTTTGGAAGCGTAGAGATCTGATGCAAAAATATGCAGCAGAGCTGTTCGACAAACAGCCTGTGGATGTGCTTTATTCCCATTTTGCCCCCTATGGTGTCGGGCCGGCGTTGGAGGCAAAAAAACGTGGAATTCCCGTAGTTACTACCTTCCACGGTCCGTGGACAGAGGAAATGAAGATCGAAGGGCAGGGCCTTAAGCATCTGCTGAAGACGACATTGGCAAAATCTATTGAGAAGAAGGCCTATGGTTTGGCGGACAAATTTATAGTGCTGAGTGAGACCTTTCGGGATATTTTGCATGAGCACTATAAGGTTCCGCTTAGCAAAATCCATATCATTCCCGGTGCGGCGAATGTAGAAAGGTTCCATCCGGCAGAGGATCGGGGAGCGGTGCGGGAACGGCTGAATTTACCACAAAATGCGACGATTGTGCTGACCGTTCGCCGTCTTGTTAACCGAATGGGCTTGCTACAGCTGCTGGAAGCATGGCGACGGGTAACCGAGCGTCATCCTGATCATCTGCTGCTGATTGGGGGGAAGGGCCCCCTGATGGAGGAATTGGCTTCCAAGGTAGCGGAATACAATCTTCATAACCATGTAAGGCTGCTCGGTTATGTATCAGATGAGGAGCTTCCGTTGTATCATCAGGCTTCAAATCTATTCGTGGTGCCGACACAGGCACTGGAGGGCTTCGGCCTGATCACGGTGGAGGCGATGGCTTCAGGGCTGCCGGTAATGGCTACTCCTGTAGGCGGCAACAAGGAAATTTTAAGAGGATTCCATCCCGAGCTATTGTTCCAGGGAACAGACAGCGAGGCCATTACTCAGGGACTACTGCGTGCGCTGGATCATCCTGAGCTTCTTCCGAATGCAAGGGAGTGCCGGGACCATGTGCTGAGCAAATATACGTGGGGACATGTAGCGGAGCAGGTGGAAGATGTGTTCCGGCAGGTCCTTGACAGAAAGGCGGCAGCGAAATGATGAGAGTGGCTTATATTGACCATACGGCAAGATGGAGCGGCGGCGAGGTCGCGTTGTATAACATACTGACGAACATCGGGGAACATATCGACCCGCTTGTCATTTTGGCGGAGGAGGGCGATTTGGCAGATCGGCTTCGGCAGCGTGATATTGACGTGCGTATTGTTCCACTGGACGATTCGATTCGCAATCGGGGACGGAACGCCGTGAATCTGGGTGCGCCTGCGGCAGCCTATCGACTGCTGGCTTACGGTAGAAAACTTGCGCCTTTGCTCCGCGAGGAAAAGGTCGTGTGTGTTCACACCAACTCGCTCAAGTCTGCGTTGTATGGTGCAGTGGCTGCCAAGTCGGCAAAGCTTCCGTTGATTTGGCACATCCGTGACCATATTGGTCCGCCTTACCTGAAGCCGATCGTAGCCAAAGGTATTCGGCTGATGTCGCGTTTTTTGCCTAATGGAGTCATTGCCAATTCCAAATCCACGCTGAGTGCGTTGGAGCTGCCCCCGGACAAAAAGACGCTCGTCGTATACTCCGCTTTTGCGAAAGCCATCACAGCTCGTGATACATCTGCAAGCTCACGGAGCGATGACTCGTTTAACGTCGTACTGGTCGGCAGACTGGCGGAATGGAAGGGGCAGCATATTTTACTGGAAGCAGCCCGCTCCTTTTTACCGGATAAGCGGGTGAAATTCTGGCTGGCCGGAGATGCATTGTTCGGTGAAGAGGAATATAAAAGCCGCTTGGAATCCACGATGCGCGAATACGGGCTGGATAATGTCAATCTGCTGGGACACGTCGACGACATTCAAGGTTTGATGCAACGCTGTGATTTGCTGATTCATACCTCTATTACGCCGGAGCCATTCGGTCAGGTCATCATTGAGGGCATGGCGGCAGGACTGCCGGTGATTGCCTCAAATGAGGGTGGACCCAAGGAAACCGTGGTACCGGGCGAAACCGGACTACTTATTGAACCGGGCGACCCAGCCAAGCTGGAGACCTCCATCCGCTGGATGCTGGAGCATCCACAGGAGCGTCAGCAAATGGGTGAGAAAGGGATGGAACGGGTCAAGCAGCATTTTGTCATCGAGAACACGGTGAAGGATATAGTTCATTACTATAAGGGTTTGTTGGCAGGAGTCTGACCGACATTCGCGTTAAAGGATGATTCAGATGAAAATAGCGATAGCACACGATTACTTAATCCAAATGGGCGGGGCAGAAAGGGTGGTAGAGGTATTCCACGATATGTATCCGGAGGCTCCGATCTTCACAACGGTGTTCAGCGACGACCGCCTGTCGAGCAACTTGAAGGATGCAGATATTAGAGCCACCTGGCTGCAGAACATCCCGGGAGTGAAGGCCAATTTCAAAGGAGTGCTGCCGCTGTATCCCATCGCTATCCGTGATTTTGATTTTAGGGATTTCGACATCGTTTTAAGCTCCAGCAGCGCATTTATGAAAAGCATCCAGGTACCTAAACATACGTTTCACATTTGTTACTGTCACACACCGATGCGGTTTGCCTGGGATTACGATACATATATGGCCCGGCAGTCCAAATCCAACCTACTCAAAAGCATGCTAAAGCTGTACATGAATCGGTTGAAAACATGGGATGCCAAAACTTCTCGCAACGTAGACCAGTTTGTCGCCAACTCTTCGGTCGTCAAACGGAGAATTCTGCACTATTACCAACGGGAGGCGGATGTCATTTTCCCTCCTGTTAATACATCCCGTTTCAAACGTGCTACAAGCATCGGTGACTATTACCTGATCGTATCCCGCTTAGTCTCTTACAAGCGCGTTGACCTGGCGATTGAGGCATTCAAGCGCAATGGACTCAAGCTGCGGATTGTCGGTGAAGGACCGGATCGTAAAAGACTGGAAGGCATGGCCTCCCCGAACATTGAGTTTCTTGGCAGACTTGGAGACGAAGAGGTCAACAAGCTGATGGCAGAATGCCGGGCGCTCGTTTTTCCGGGTGAAGAGGACTTCGGTATTACGCCATTGGAGGCGAATGCAGCCGGACGGCCTGTTATCGCTTTTCAGGGCGGAGGCGCGCTGGATACCATTGTCCCTAATGTGAACGGTGTGTTTTTCCGCAAACATCAGGTGGACGATGTGCTGGAGGCAGTCGCTAGGGTCGAGCAGCATGCATGGAATGTGGATGACATCATCTCCCATGCCCGTAAATTTGATGAAAATACGTTCAAGGATCAATTGAAAAAGTATGTAGAGCAAGCCTATGTGAACTTTCTAAAAGGAGGATGAATGGAATGAAGCTGGCTGTAATCGGTACTGGATACGTTGGGCTCGTCTCGGGCGTGTGTTTTGCACATAAAGGTAATGAGGTGATTTGTGTCGATCTGGAGCAATATAAAATCGACATGCTGAACCGGGCAGAATCTCCGATTTATGAACCTGGCATTGAGGATTTGATCTCGCTGAATCTGGAAGCTGGTCGTTTGGAGTTCACTTCGGATTTGGCCGATGCGGTACGTCGGTCGGATATCGTCATTTTGGCGGTAGGTACGCCTTCCCTGGCTAACGGTGAGGCAAATCTGTCTTACATTGAGCAGGCTGCTGCCGATGTCGGAAAAGCGATGAACGGGTACAAGATTATTATGACCAAGAGTACCGTACCTGTTGGAACGAACGAAAAGATCAAAGGTGTGTTGGCTCAGCATACGAATTTGTCCTTCGACATCGTATCCGCGCCGGAATTTTTGAGAGAGGGCTCTGCCATTAACGATACACTCCACCCGGATCGTGTCATTATAGGTCTGGACAACGAAGGGCTGCGTGAAACGATGGTTACGCTGCACCAGGTGTTCACAGATAAAATCTATGTGACGGATATCCGCAGTGCTGAAATGATCAAATATGCATCCAATGCATTTCTGGCAACCAAAATTTCATTCATTAACGAAATTGCTAATATTTGCGAAAAAGTTGGCGCAGACGTTACCTGCGTGGCTGACGGTATGGGGATGGACAAACGGATTGGCTCCTCTTTCCTGCAAGCAGGTATCGGGTACGGAGGCTCCTGCTTCCCGAAAGATACCAATGCGCTTATCCAAATTGCGGGTAATGTAGATTATGAATTTAAATTGTTAAAATCAGTGGTCGAGGTTAACACTGACCAGCGCTTCATGATCGTATCCAAGCTGCGTGAATCGCTGGGTCAGCTGCATGGCGTGCCGATTGGTATTTGGGGCCTGGCTTTTAAACCGAATACAGACGACATTCGTGAGGCACCTGCTCTGGAAATCGTAGAAACGCTCATTCAGGCAGGCGCTATTGTGAAGCTGTATGATCCGATTGCGATGAATAAGTTCAAGGAGCGTGTGGATCACCCGAATATTGTATGGTGCTCATCCCCGCAGCAAGCCGCCGAAGGAAGCGATGCCGTATGCTTGCTGACGGATTGGGAAGAGTTCAAAAAAGTCGACCTCGTACAACTGGCTTCCCTTTTGCACAAGCCTGTTCTGATTGACGGTCGTAATATATTCACAGAGGATCAGATTCAAAGCTCCGGGCTGGAATACTACTCTGTGGGTCGTCCGCGGATGAGCGGGTGGAATCGGGATAAAGTAGAAGCTTAAAAAGTGACTGTGGCGGTGTTGGAGGCGCTACGCGTGCAGATTGTTCTTCCGATTGCTGTTACCCCCGGATTTTTTTGATTGTATAAAACATTCAAAGGTTAAAATCCGGGGATAAAGGCAAACGCTGACGCTTCTACAGAACAATTCTGCCCGCTCCGCTGTTTACCGCCATGGAGTCACGATTTTTAATCTCCCACCTTATGGGGTGGGAGTAGGAAGGGCGTATCGTAAGAAGCGGAACGATTGAAGCCGCTCCTTACGAGCAAAGGCCTCGCGGCTGTACCGCGCCGCCCATGCGGAGCAAGCCTACCATGCGGATACGCTATGCTGCTCCTGCGACGCAAAGGCGTCATTGCGGTTGCCGAAGGCAATTTGGGCATAGCATGGCAAGGCTGACAGCAAGCACGGCAGGCAAACGCCGAGCTCGAACATTAACAGGCTGACCGGACTTAATAATGTCCGGTCGTGCCTTTTGCAATAAACGGTATGATCGGCATGATGCATTTTTGAGTAGCGCAGGGATGGATTTGAATCTGGAGAAGCGGAGCGTTCGCCTTTGGACCGGGATTCAAACCTTTATACGATTTTATACAATCGAATGAATCCCGGTCCAACAGCGATCGTAAGATCAAATCCATACCGTAGCGGGTAGTCAACTCATCATCAGAACGATCACCCACACATTATAGAGAGGAAGTGAGAGTTATGAAGCTCGTACTTTTGTCTGGTGGTTCCGGTAAAAGATTATGGCCTTTGTCCAATGATTCCCGTTCCAAACAATTTTTGAAGGTTTTGGAGAGCCCGGAGGGGGTTTCGGAATCTATGGTACAACGAGTATGGAGACAGTTGGGGGACAACCAGTTATCCCATTCCTCGTTTATTGCGACAGGGAGAGCCCAAGTCGAAATGATCCAGAGTCAGGTCGGACAGAATACACGCATCATCGTTGAGCCTGAACGTAGAGATACCTTTCCTGCCATTGCGCTGACAGCGACTTATCTGTATTCCATCGCTGGTGTTTCGCCTGATGAGGTTATTGCTATATTGCCTGTAGATCCTTATGTAGAGGATGCTTTCTTTGCTACAGTTGCCCAGTTGGAGCATACCCTTCAAGAGAGTGAAGGCAAGCTTGCATTAATTGGGGTCGTCCCTTCCTATCCCTCTGAGAAATATGGTTATATTATTCCGAAAAACGATGCCACCCAAGGTAGCACAGGCTACCGCGAAGTGAGCCATTTTCAAGAGAAACCCGACCGTGAGCAGGCGGAGCGTCTAATTGAACGCAATGCTCTATGGAACTGCGGGGTTTTTGCATTCAAATTAAGCTATTTGCTTGATATTTTGGCAGCCAAGGGCTTGCCGCTGAACTATGAAGAAATGCAAAAGCAATACGCATCTCTGGAAAAAATCAGCTTTGACTATGAAGTAGTTGAGAAGGAGAAGGACATTGTGGTTCTTCCGTATGATGGATTCTGGAAGGACTTGGGTACCTGGAATACGCTCACTGAGGAAATGTCCCATCAGCAAGTGGGCAGAGGAGTAGTCACGGAGGATTGCGTCAACACCAGTCTCATTAACGAGCTGGACATTCCTGTGGCCATTATCGGGACCAATGATCTCATTGTTGCCGCCAGCCCGGACGGCATTCTTGTGACCAATAAGGCGGAAAGCCCGCGTATTAAGGAAGTGCTTAAGGCTCATGATCAGCGGCCGATGTACGAGGAGCGTCGTTGGGGGCAGTATCGGGTTGTGGATTATGTTAAGTATGATGAAGGCAACGAGGTGCTGACCAAACGAATCCGCGTGCGAAAAGGTAAAAATATCAGCTACCAGCTGCATTTCAAACGCAGTGAGATTTGGACCATTATTAGTGGTGAAGCGGAAATTATTTTGAATGAAAAGCTGCACAAAGTGAAGGCTGGTGATGTCGTGCGTATTCCTGAAGGAACGAAGCATAGCATCTTGGCCGTGACCGATGTGGATTTGATTGAGGTGCAGACGGGGTCTGAGCTGGTCGAGGAGGATATTGTACGTTTTTGCATGGATTGGAATGAAATTTCCCGTCACCAATTTATTTCATAAATTTTTTCGTGAAAATGGAAAAGAAACAAAACTAACGAACGTTCATAACCCGAAATGTCGAAAATGCGCGAAAAGCTGTAAATTCATGCACTTGACCTATTAAATTTTGGTAAAAAAAAGTCGATACTTAGGGTAAGAAGGAATCCAAACTCCTTCCAACGATAAACGCAGCCCTGTCGAAAGGCAGGTACGCAAAGCTAAAGGGCCTTCCGTAGGAATGGCAGCCTGGCTACCGAAAGGAAGAGCAAAAAGTGAGATTCAAATTTATTCCTCTGTATCGACTGATACGTCATGCACTCCCCGTAGTTATGCTTTTTTCTTTGTTGCCTGTCGGTTTTGGTGAATCTCTGTCAGTGGCAAATGCAACTGCATTGCAACCTGTTAATTCGGACGCTTCTACTCAGGCCCGTGAACTATACAGCTATTTACTTAGCATCTCGGGGGAAAAAATAATCACCGGTCAGCATGATTATTTGGAGAGTCCGGATGAATTAAGTAATAGGGTCCAGGAAATCAGTCATTCGTATGTGGGTGTGCACGGCTATGAGATGGGAGCCATCTCCGGCCAATCTGCCGCTACAGAAGCAGCACAACGTAAAAATGTTGTCGATAGTGCGATCCGCTGGAGCAGATCCGGTGGCATTGTGACGATGACTTTTCATGAAGCGCTGCCGGGTAGACCACTGACTTGGGCCAATGTGCAGGCGAAAGTAAGTCAGACGGAGTTCAATAAATACGTGACGCCAGGCACTGCGCAGTATAACCTCCTCATTGCCGATCTGGATAAGGTCGCTGTATCGCTGAAGCAGCTTCGTGATGCGGGTGTTCCGGTTTTATGGAGACCTTATCACGAAATGAACGGTGACTGGTTCTGGTGGGGAAACAAAAACAATTTCAATCAGTTATGGAATATAATGTATGACCGTATGGTAAACACACATCAATTGAACAATCTGCTGTGGGTATGGAGCCCGAATGCTCCTAATTCGTATACCTTCCCGTATACCCCTAAATACCCGGGGGATGACAAAGTGGACATTTTGGCTGTAGACATTTACAACAATGACTTTAAACAAAGTCATTATGAAGGATTGCTCGAATTGGCACAAAACAAGCCGATTGCCATTGGGGAACACGGTGAGATGCCCAGCTCCGAGGTATTACAGACTCAGCCCAAATGGGTGTATTCCATGACTTGGGGAAAGATGCTGACCGAGAATAACACAACGGATCAAATTCAGGAGTATATGGATGATTCGAGGAGCTTGAATCGGGATGATGTGAAAAATGGACTGGCAGCAGTTCAACAGCCGGGGGCAGATGTACCCACCCTACCGGACAAGGGGCAAAGCGAGCCTATCCCGGCTCCGCCAGTAGTGATCGTTCCCCCATCTCCGGCTCCTCCTTCTGTTCCGGATATGGTTTATGCGAATGGGCTGCGGGGTGAATATTTTAACAACATGAATCTGGAGGGTAGTGCTGCTTTGACCCGTACAGATAGCAAGCTGGACTATAACTGGCGTGCTGCCGCAGCTGACGTAAAGGTGAACGCTGATCGGTTCTCGGTTCGCTGGACAGGTAAAATAAAGCCACAATATAGTGAGACCTATACATTTACAACGATATCCGATGATGGAATCCGTGTATGGGTAGACGGCAAGCTGATTATTGATAGCTGGTTTAAGCAAAGCTGGACAGAGCGCAAGGGCAGTATCACCTTGCAAGCAGGTAAAATGGTGGATTTAAAAATTGAATACTATGATGAATATGGCGACGCGATGGCACGTCTGATGTGGGAAAGTCAGCATGAAGCGAAAGCGGTGGTTCCCGGTAACGCTTTGTTTCTTCCTTAATAGATTCTCTTTCCCGGTCAAAAATTTTGAGGAGAGAGGGTGGATCATATGATGAAAAAATGGTTGACCCACCGGTATACGCCAGTATTATCCGGGCTGCTGGGGGTCGTAGCTATAGCGCTGATCGCTTGGCTGATTTACTACACGCCTTCAAGGATCACAGAACAGCCGACAGATAAAGTAGCGGCATCCAGTCCAGTATGGAAGCTAGGTCAGAGGGATGATTCTTCAGCGGAATTTAAAGGAGTGGTTGGTAGAGACAATATCAACATTCCTACAGCCTCTGCTTCTACCGAGTCGTCGGCTAAAGGAGTATCGTCTGCAACGTCCATAGCAGAGAATACAACGGCCCCGGTATTGCTCAGCAGTGGAGATATTCCTCCCGGCTTGAATGCGTCCACGAATCCTGAACTGTCGCTCCAGTATAAACTGGATCAAGTTCCTCCCAATGGGGTAATATTCCGTGTACGGATTTTGGATGCGGGCAAAGCTGTTCCGCAAATGGCTGTATTTTCAAATCATCAGCTGTCCGGTATCATTCAAATCGCTGGGGTTTCCGGTACGGGCAGTGCATATAATTACAAAAGCAACTACGAGTTGTATATCCCCAAAGAGCAATTGCAAAGCGGTGTTAACGTACTCAAGCTAAAGACAGCGCGCTGCCTATACTGCTCATCTGCAGAAGATAAAAATGTGTGGTGGACTTGGGATGACTTGAGCTTGGAGACGTTAGCTTCACCTGCAACCGAGCCGATACACGGTAAATATATACTGACCGGAACGAATGTGAACAACAAAGAATTTTATTATGATCAGGGTGCGGTTAAGCATTTACCATATGTTCTCAAATGGCTGGGAATTGCTTATAGCGGCAATGTCATGAGGGTCACCTGTGCCAGTAATGTGAGCAAGGCATGTACAGACGTGGATGATTACTATCACACGCTGAAGCAGTATAATATGCAGTCATCCGCCTTGTACTTATATACGGGAGATATCAAGCTGCAAAAGGATGGTTCTCTGCCGGAGACAGCCAAGCAAAAATTGCGCGATTATGTAAAAAAATATGGTTCATACCTTCAATATTATGAAGTAGATAACGAACCCGGATTATTTAATCGCTCGAAGGCAGTCGATCTGGCTGTGGCTCAGTGGTTGAATACGGAAGGCAAGCAATTGGTACCGCATCTCAAAACCGTAGCGCCGGGGTGGGCCTATTGGCCTAAGTACTCCACAAAGGCGTGCAAAAATCAAGCCGGAGGTACGCATAAATGCGGTGACCCGGATGGATGGGAACGAGATCCGGCCCAGCGCAAGCAGCTGGAGGACGTTACTGATCTGACCAACGGACATGCCTATGGCGAATCCTACAACGAAGAGGGCGGAGGCAGCTTCGTTCAAAATCTGAAAACCTTTGGCGGTTCGAGCAACGGGCTGGCCAAGAAGATGCTGAACACGGAGTTCGGTACGAACGATACGCATCGGGACAACCCAGATTACGGGGCTAGTCAGCCTCAAGCAGCCGCTTTTGACCGGATTATGCGTTCGCAAATCGGGTTTGCTGATATATTTATCCAGCATGCTGCGTTTTATGAGGATTATACGCTGTTTAAAACCGGCTTTGATCTGCAAAACCACAACCCGGCAAGCACAGAAATCTATCCGTTTGGGCAAGGACAGGACAGTCGTGTAAAGATCATGAGACGCTTGAGTCTGGCTTATGCCACCCACGGTAAGCCGTTGACTTATACGGTGCTGAATCCAGAGGATACCAAGGACAAGCTGGTCTATGTTCGTGCAGTGGACACATCCAAGCTTAAACCGCTGGCAGGCAGCGGTGCCACCTCGAACAAATTGCTGGTGAATCTGGTGAATTTCGAGGATTCAGCACAGACCATTCGTGTACGAGTAACGATGCCGAAAGCTGGTGTGTACATCGGTGAGCGTTTTGGGGCCGGGGCTACCTACAGTCAGGCCCGGCGTTCCATATCAGGACTCAAGGCTTCACCTGCTCTTGATTTTGAAGAAAAGCTGGGTCCTGGGGAATCGGTACAATATATTTTGGAATTAAAGAGTACAGACCAGTCTACAGCTTCAGCTCCGACAGGGGTAGAAGCCTTCCCTGTTCAGGATGGGGCAGTAAAGATTGACTGGCTTCAGGCAGAAGGCGTATCCTCCTATGATATATTGCGTGCGGACGGGACAGACGGGGCATATCAGGTGATTGCCTCGCAAGTAGCGGGAAGCACCTATACGGATCGTACGGTGAAAGCCGGTAGCCACTATGCATACAAAGTCCGAGCGACCGGAGGCACGCAGGTTTCGAGGGCGGCCGAGGTCGCTTAATTACACCTCCAGGCAGGATAGGACCTTGACTGAGGAATATCTGTTTTGACGTCGCAAAAAAGCAAAAGAGAACCTATCAGGAAAAATAGGACCTGACAGGTTCTTTTTTTATTCGTAAATCGTACTGAATTGGCAATACATTACGTATAATGGAGAAAAAAACACGAAAATCCTTTAATATTCTCGCCATAAGACGACAACATTACAGGTACGTATTCATATATAATAGATTTGTTCATGACTATACATACATGGTTTGTAGGGAATCTCTTTCCAGTGACCAAGAATAATAAAGTGAGGTTAGTGCTGAATGAACAAGGAGACAGAATCAAGGGGAAACAGCCCTCTTCTTCGAAACAACGCACGGAGAGCAGACAAACCTGTCATCCACCTGGACATCCGTGACATCTTGCTCCAATGCGGCATCACGATGCCAGAATGTCTAGAGAGCGACCCAGCTAAAACCAAGTACCGGAAGGACAAGCGCGTGTAAATTCCTTCCGGCTGCAAGCACTATTGAAAAGACATGAAGTGGCTGGCAGCCATTCTTATTCCATCATTCGTTCCATACGGACAAACGCAATAAAGCGCTTAGCTTCTTCCTCAGACAAGGTCCGTCCGTCAATCGTCAGGTTGAAACGTTGCAGAATATCCTTATCGGACAGTTCCAGCTGATCCACAAACTCTCTCACATCTGAATCCAATATCGCTGTAGGCTGACTTGTGCGTCCTACCAAGTAATCAATCGTAACCCCGAAAATATCGGCAAGCTTGTTCAGGATCTCAAAGTCTGGTTTGCGTCTATTTTTTTCATAGTGAGAAAGAGCCGCTCGCGTAATTCCGAGGGATTGCGCTAGTTCCTCTTGTTTTAATCCCTTATGTTCTCGTAATTCAGCGATGCGGGTTCCATAATTCATCTGTTTTTCCTCCTGAATCCAAGGTTAAGAAAGTTGCAATTTTACGCTTGACAGGATACAATTTGTATCATAAATTAGGTTATATAAGTTACAAAAGTTACATAACGTATCTATATTTCGTATTTTTTCCGTAAAACATGGTTTATATACCTTAACAGGCCACCGACAATTAAGCAGTTGTGCTTATTCGCTGGCTGGACCTTCTATGCGCTATTATACAACATTTTACTATAGATTAGAGGCTCATGCACCGTTCTTTTCCCCGGTATGCAGAGGATCAGTACAAGCGTTATCACATCGAAAACAAGTCAATCAGGGGAGGTCTGATCTTGTGCAGTTGAAAGAGTATATCCGTGTGATCCGAAAAAGAATGTGGTTAATTGGTAGTATCGTGCTGCTGGTGTGTGCTGTAATGGGCATAAAAAATGTATATTTTACCCCTCAGGTTTATGAAGCGACCGCAAAGCTCATTATCAACCAGACGCCGCGACCAGATCGTGCAGGTGTCGTCGATTACAGTGTCGTGCAAACGAATATAGCCTTAACGAACTCCTATAAGCAAATTATGATCTCCTCGGCGATTATGGATCAGGTGGTCGCCAGCTTCCCCGATCTTAAGGTTACTCCGTCAGTTCTGGCACAAGAATTAAGAGTGAACACCGCCAGTGATTCACAGGTCATGGATGTGACAGTCCGCGACTTATCGTATACGAAGGCTGTGAAAACCGTCAATGCGATAGCCAAAGTATTCAAACGACAAATTCCCTCTATCATGAAAATGGACAATGTCACTATTCTGAGCGAAGCCAGCTTGACTGACCCGGCAATTCCTGTGAACAGTAATCCTGCTGTACAGATGTTTATTGCCTTTGCTACCTCCTTGTTGCTGGGTATAGGTTTGTCGTTTTTGCTGGAGGTACTGGATGACACCTTTAAGAATGAAGAGGATATTGAAAAAGAACTTGGTCTGCCTACTCTGTCCCTGATTACGAAAATGAAAAAAGAAGATAAACGCTCTGACAGCTCCACAACAACCCCTAAACAGGTAGGTGAAGGACAATATGCCGCGATTAATCAATAATCAGCTGGTCACATCCCTGCATGCCCAGTCTTCCGTTTCGGAGGAGTACCGTATGCTTCGCACAAACATCCAGTTTTCCTCTATAGACGAGCCGATTGAGGTTATGATGGTGGCGTCTGCCCAGGCAGGTGAAGGGAGGACGGTCACGATTAGCAATTTGGCTGTAACCTATGCACAAGAGGGGAAAAAGGTGCTGGTAATGGATATGGATTTGCGTCGCTCCTCCTTGCATCATATGTTTGGCTTGCCCAATCATACAGGGCTGACACGGGTGCTTGCCAATCAACAGGCGTGGCAGGATGTGGTTCAGGAAACCGGGATTGACCAACTGCATGCGATTACAGCCGGACCGAACCCGCCTAATCCTTCCGAGATGCTCAGTTCCCGTAGAATGAAGGCTCTACTGGTTGAGTTAAAAGAACATTATGATGTGATCCTGATGGATACGCCACCCTTGCTGTCTTTTCCGGATGGTCTCATTGTTAGCGCTATGTGTGATGGTGTCATTTTGGTAGTGCAGGCAGGGAAAGTCAAAAAGGATATCGTTAAGAAGGCGAAGGCAAATTTGGAAAGAATCAAGGCGCGTATTTTGGGCGTAGTGCTCAACAATGTAAAACGATCGAATACCCGCATGCAGCGTGGTATGGAGGAACGGAGCTTGACATAACTAAAAAGATGGAGAATGAAAATATATAAAATTCTCTTAACAATGTATAAACAAAATTTATAAATTAAGAGAGCGAGGTGATGAGACGTGTCTTCTTCCCGCTCAAACGAGGCCGAAGCTTTGGGCGCGTCAGTGGATGTATATCCAGTCGCTCATGGGCTTGAACGGCGACAGGGATTGGGCCTATATCCGTTTGTGAAGCGAAGCATGGACATTATATTGTCTTTCATCGGCATCATCGTGTTATGCCCGGTATTTCTGCTTGTCATTTTGCTGATTAAGCTGGAGGACCCGAAAGGGGGCGCGTTATTTTATCAAATTCGTATTGGTAAAAATGAGCGTCCGTTTCGCATGATCAAATTTCGTTCCATGGTATCGGATGCTGAGGAAAAATTGTCTGCATTGCTGCTGGAAAATGAAATAGAGGGTGCAATGTTCAAAATGCGGAACGATCCCCGAATTACCCGTGTGGGCCGATTCCTCCGCAGAACGAGCATTGACGAGCTGCCGCAGCTGTTCAATGTGCTGCGTGGGCAGATGAGTCTGGTAGGCCCCAGACCACCGCTGCCAAGAGAAGTCCATGATTATACAGTGAGGGATAAGCTGCGTCTGACGGTTACACCGGGCTGTACCGGGCTATGGCAGGTCAGTGGTCGCAATCATCTGAGCTTTAACGAGATGGTAGAACTGGATTTGGAATACATATCCAGACGCAGCTTACGCACGGATATGATTATCATGCTAAAAACATTTCGTGTACTGCTGGGCTCCAAGGATGCGTTTTAAAGTTCTTAATGAAGAAGGGTAGGGGATAAGGATGGATTTTTATTCCAATATATATGTAGCAGGGCACAACGGACTGGTGGGTTCCGCTATTGTCCGAGCGCTTCAGGGAGCAGGTTATCAACACATTATTACTCGGACCAGTCGTGAGCTGGATTTACGCAACAAGGAGGCCGTAGACCACTTTTTTGCAGCAGAGCCTGTGGATTATGTATTCCTGGCAGCGGCCAAGGTTGGGGGGATTTTGGCGAACAACGAATATCCGGCCGATTTTATCCGTGACAATCTACTTATACAAACGAATGTGATTGATGCGGCATACCGGGCCAATGTAAGCAAGCTGTTGTTCCTCGGCTCCACGTGCATTTATCCCAAATTTGCTCCGCAGCCCTTGCGGGAGGAGTATCTGCTTACCGGTGAGCTTGAGCCTACCAACGAGGCTTATGCTATTGCCAAAATTGCCGGAATTAAAATGTGTCAATCCTACAATCGTCAGTATGGAACCCGTTATATTTCAGTGATGCCGACGAATTTATACGGTCCGGGCGACAATTTTGACCTCCAGACCTCTCATGTGCTGCCTGCGCTTATCCGCAAATTTCATGAAGCCAAGCTGAATCAATCTCCAACTGTAGAAGTATGGGGCTCCGGCACGCCGCGTCGGGAATTCCTTCACTCTGATGATTTGGCGGATGCCTGCCTGTTCCTGATGAACAACTATGAAGGAAATGAAATTGTAAACATCGGCGTGGGTGAGGATATTTCCATCCGTGAGTTGGCTGAACGGGTGAAGAATGTGGTCGGTTATGAGGGTGAAATTACCTTTAATACCTCCGCTCCTGACGGAACGCCACGCAAATTGGTAGATGTATCTCGAATTTCCGGTCTGGGGTGGTCGGCGCGTATTTCGCTGGAAGAGGGATTAAGGTCCGTGTATCAGACATTTCAAGGATTCGATCTGGTTGAACAATAAAAAAAAACGGTGGAGGAATTGGAATGAAAAAAGCGCTGATCACAGGGATTACCGGACAAGACGGATCTTATCTGGCTGAGCTGCTGCTGTCCAAGGATTATGAGGTATACGGAGTACGCAGACGTACCAGCACGCCGAATTTTGAAAATGTAGCCCATATCCAAAATGATATCCACTGGATTTCCGGTGATATGACCGATCTGGCCTCCCTGATTGAAGCCGTCCGTCAATCCGTCCCAGATGAGGTCTACAACCTGGCTGCTCAATCCTTTGTAGCGGCTTCATGGCCGCAGCCTCTGGCTACAGGGCAGATCACAGCGCTATCCGTTACCAATATGCTGGAGGCGGTTCGGATTGCCAAGCCGGAAGCGCGGTTTTATCAGGCGTCGAGCAGTGAGATGTTCGGTAAGGTAGCGGAGACACCACAAACGGAAACAACACCGTTTTATCCGCGCAGTCCTTACGGTGTCGCCAAAGTATACGGTCACTGGATTACGGTGAACTACCGCGAAAGCTTTGATATGTTTGCTTGCTCCGGTATTTTGTTCAATCATGAATCGCCCCGTCGGGGACTGGAATTTGTAACACGCAAGGTATCGGATGCTGTAGCCCGTATCAAGCTGGGATTGCAGCAGGAGCTGCGTATGGGGAATTTGGATTCACTGCGGGACTGGGGGTTTGCAGGGGATTATGTAAAGGCCATGTGGCTGATGCTTCAGCAGGATCAACCGGATGACTACGTCATTTCCACAGGAGAGATGCATTCGGTACGCGAGTTGCTGCAAATTGCCTTTTCTCATGTAGGTTTAAATTATGAGGATTACGTCGTTATTGATCCGCAATTTGTCCGGCCAGCGGAGGTAGACCTGCTGCTCGGTGATTGTGCCAAGGCAAAGGAGAAGCTGGGCTGGCGATTGGAAGTAGGCTTCGAGCAGCTCATTCATATGATGGTGGATACAGACCTGGAGCGGGTAAAAAGGCAGGCTGCAGTCGAAGCTTCCGTCGTCGTGTAAGACATGGAGGGGCCACCCGTGTAGCCGGGGAGGTCTCTTCGTTGTACATGATTGCAGTTCATCGACAAGTAGGCATGCTGTAAAGCCGTACGCATAGTTATTTTTCAAGAGTTAATTTCTCAAGAGTTAATTTTCAAGATGGAGTAAAACTTATGACATTAGTCAAAAACCGCGCCAAACCGCGCAGAAGTTTGCTGGTGAATACATCCTGGCTGTTCGGTGACAAAATGATTCGCATGGTGTTCGGGCTGGCGGTCAGCATCATCATGGCAAGAGTGCTGGGACCGGAGGAGCTTGGGAAGTGGAATTATGCGGAATCCTTTTTTGGGATGTTCCTGATTTTCACGACCCTTGGTTTTGATTCCATATTGGTACGTGATCTCGTTAAAGATCCCAAGGATGAGCACGAGCTGTTGGGTACGGCGGTTCTGCTGAAACTATCAGGTACTTTGGTAGCCATCGCACTGTCCTATTCCTTCATTTCGCTGCTCAGGCCCGAAGACAGTTCGGTACGGTTGATCAATCTGATCCTGGCCACGGCCTCGGTGTTTCAGCTGTTTGATATCATCGACTACTGGTTCCGGGCGCAGATGTTGTCCAAATATACGGTCATTGCCAAAAATACAGCCTTTGTCCTCAGCTCGACCGCCAAAATCATTTTGTTGTTAACCGGTGTTCCGATTTGGGTGGTGGCGCTGTGCGCTCACGGCGAGTTCCTGCTGGGGAGCCTGCTGCTGCTGTATTTCTTCCGCAAGGAAGGACAGCGTATGAACATGTGGACGTTCCGCCTGACCATAGCCCGGCGGATCATGAGTCATAGCTGGCCGCTTATTTTGTCATCTTCAGCTGTATATGTACAGGCACGGATTGATCAGGTCATTATCGGTGAACTGTTGGGAAATGCGGCAGTCGGACAATACTCTGTTGCGCTCCGACTTATCGAAGTGCTGGGCTTTATTCCGGTCGTTCTTACGACGGCCTATGCACCGGTGGTGACCCGTTCCAAGCTGAAAGGAAACGACGAATACAGACAGACATTGTCTAATGTATATCGGCTGATGTTTATCTGTTTTCTCGTGACCTCGGTCCCGCTATTTTTTTTATCCCAATGGGTGGTGATTGTGCTCTACGGGAGGGAATTCACCGAAGCAGGCTCACTGCTGTCCCTGTTTGCGATTCGTCTGTTTTTCACCAATTTCAGTGTTGCCAAAAGCTTGTATATTACCAATGAAAATTTGTTCAAATACACGCTGCTGACCTCGCTGGTGGGCGCGGTCACGAATATAGCTTTCAATTATGCGCTGATCCCGTTGCTTGGTGTGCGAGGGTCGCTCGTGGCGACGATTTTGTCTTTTACATTATCTGTATTTCTATTGGATCTGTTGTTTAAAGAGGTCAAAGCCAATCTGGGTTGGATGATGAAGTCGATTCTGACCTTCTGGCGTGTTCATATTACAGTACCGAAAGTTGGAGAGAACGATCATGATACCCATTAAACCGTTTGTTCGTCATGAGGGCCAGTGCCCGCATTGTGGAGGTCAGGTACGCGGTGGAGAGGTACTGTGGCAGGGAATCCACGTATGTGTCAGCACTTGCTGTGAGGGCTGTGGACGTGAGTATATCGAGGATATGCGAGTCGGTCATGCTACATATTCACCTTATCGAGTGGAAATGCCGGATTATATCCTGACCGGTGAGGCGAAGTCGAGAAAATGGCTCGGAGAGCCTTTGCGGCAATCGTTGATGAATCCTTCCTATGATTTAACAGTCGGCATGACCGTCCATAAAATGAAGGCTTTCGAGCGCGTAATTATCGTCAACACGGTGGATTATTTGTATGGTCATGCTTTGCTCAAGCTGCTCAATGTGCAGCGAGAATACGAACAATCGCCGGAACTGGGGATCATCGTCATTGTGCAAAAGCCGCTGGAGTGGATGGTGCCTGCTTATGTGGCGGAAATCTGGACGGTCGATGTGCCGTTCAGCAAGGCACGAAATTTTCATCCTGTGCTGCATCATCGAATGATTGAGGAACTGATGCGATTTGAAGAGGTATATGTCAGCCCGGCATATTCACATCCTAATCAGTTTGATATTGAGCAGTTTACGGGGATTCCGCGCTATGACGAGGAGCGTGAGTCGGAGCCGCGCATTACCTTCGTGTGGAGGGAAGACCGCTTGTGGAGCGGCAGCCATCATATTGCAAGGGCGGTGCAGAAATTTCCGCAGCTCAAGCGTGGATTGAAGCCGCTGATTTATCATCAGCGCAGTAAAATCATCCGGTTGTTCCGCAGACTGCGGGAATCCTTTCCCGATCATCTATTTACAGTCGCCGGACTAGGGCGTACCGGACGCTTCCCGGCATGGATTGCCGACGAGCGTGTTGCACGTTTTGACCGCGAAAGCGAGCTGCGAGTATGCCAGGTATATGCAGCCAGCCGATTGGTTATTGGCATTCACGGCTCCAATATGCTGCTGCCCTCTGCACATGCCGGTATGACGATTGATCTGATGCCCAAGGATCGTTGGGGCAATTATGCGCAGGATATTTTATTTCACGAAACGGATCATCGGCTAACGACCTACAAATATCGCTTTGTGCCGATGGAAGCGAGCGTGACTTTGGTGGCGGATATGGCAGCCGCTCAGCTTAAAGGGGCAGACCACTTCCAAATGCAGATGATGGAGGAAAAGCAGCGGTAGGGGGAACATTCGGTTTGGAGAGGGGAGGCTGCTTCGGGACGGATTTGATCTTGGATCGACTATTGTGGATTGAAGCCCGCTGCGGGACGGATTTGATCTTCCGATACTGTTGACGAGGGATTCCCTGGATTGAATAGGCCCTGTAAGAGGGCGGAATCCCTCGTCAAAGGCGAACGCAGCCGCTTCTACAGATTCAAATCCTACCCTCCGCTACGTCCCACCGCCGCCAAAAAGAATTTCCCCCAGCCCATAGGGTGGGGGAAGGGAAGAGCCGTCCGGCGATAGCTGCGCCCTATCGCCGCGAATTTCTCGCCGGGCATGCAATGCCGGCGTAGTGAACACTCAGCACAGTTCTCTGTCAGGGGGACAGAGCTTGATGAATAGCACTCCCGGTAGGCAACAATCTGGCCGTAGATAGGAACATGTGAAATGGTTCATGTTAGTAAATTGCTTACCGGCTATTGCACCAGCATACAAGGTAACGCAGTCAACACCTGTGCGCATTCACCCGTGCAGCGGGGCATTTAATGCCAAAGCTCCCTTTTTAAAAATAGGGTGACTTTATGGATACGGCGGTCAGCAGCGGAGTGAATGGAATCGTTCTGAAGAAGCGATAGCGTTCGCCTTTATCCCCGGATTTTACCCTTTAAAGGGTCTATATAATCAGATGAAATCCGGGGGTAACAGCGATCGGAAGAATGATCCCTCCACGTAGCTCCCTCACCCCGCACACCATAACTCACCCAATATGTAATGGCAGGAGCACTGATGATGATTCAAAAAATATTGTATCTTCGCAACTTTGCCAGCAAGGTGAACGGAGCCTCATACAATCTGCAGGAAGTCGGCTTGGGTAAAGCGCTCGTTCGTAAAGGCTACGATTGCGATATTGTCTACTACAACGATCACAAGGAAACCCGTCTGGAACAGGTCTACCGTCATGGAGACTGCACCTTGCGCATCATCTGGCTTCACGGACTTAAGTTCCTGAGCAACAGCATCTATCGGGATGTCCTCAAGGATTCGTTTTTGGCTGCTTATGATTTGGTTATCACCACAGAATACAACCAGATGATGACCTATCTGCTTTCCCGCAAATGTCCCGAGAAGCTGGTGCTGTATCACGGCCCATATCAGGATCATACACATGCACTGATCCGCAAGCTGTACGATGCATTAATGCTGCCGAAGGTAGCAAGGTCTGTTCGCCGTATCTACGCCAAATCCGATCTCGCCAAGCATTATCTGGAGAATAAAGGCTTTGACAACGTGGTTGCGATTGGAGTCGGACTGGATCGCAGCCAAGTAGAGAGAGCGTTCAATAGTGCCAACCATGAGAATAGTGACCACGACGGAAGCGACGAACATGATGAAAACCGCGAGGTCGCGGATGAGCTGAGACGAATCGGGAATCGCCCTGTGCTGCTGTACGTCGGTGTACTGGAGGAACGAAGAAATATACGTTTTATGCTAAGCATGTTCAAACAGGTACTCCAAAAGCATCCCGATTGCCTTTTGTTAATCGTCGGGGATGGACGGAAGGCGGATACAAATCGCTACTGGACCTATGCACATGAGTTGGGGCTGACGGACAGCATTTTGCATTTTTCAAGAGTCGAGCAGCGTCATCTGTGGCAGATTTACGGTGCGGCTGACCTCATGCTATTTCCGACCCACTACGACATTTTTGGGATGGTACTGCTGGAAAGCATGCTGTTTCGCGTCCCGATTATTTCTTCGGTGAACGGTGGTTCGGTTACCTTGATTGAGGACGGAGTGAGCGGTGTGATGCTGAGGAGCTTTTCAGAAGAGGAATGGGCTGGCCGAATATCTGCTTTGCTGGACAACACTGAGCTGAGACGAAGCATGGCTGAGCAGGCGTTTCTTACCGTTGAGCGTATGTCGTGGGACCGGATTGCGGATGAAATATTAAGCCATCAGCCGATGAAGCCGATGGATTCTGGACGTCCCCTACAATCAACGCAGGAAAGAGGGGCAACTATGTGAGTGAACAGGTCAGCAGACGAAAGAATCCTCCTGTGAGCAAGGTGCTAATCATACACAACTTTTATCAGCAAAGCGGGGGAGAAGACAAGGTTGTTGAGCAAGAGTCGGCCATGCTGCGCTCCAGAGGCATAGAGACAGAGCATTATTATGTGCATAACGACAACATTCAGAGCAAAGGGCTGGCGAATATGGCAAAGCTGGCAGTGGAGGCGGCATGGTCCCTGCCGGAGTTCAAAAAAATCAAAAAGCTGCTGTTGCAGGTAAAGCCGGATGTAGTGCATGTGCACAATTTTTTTCCGGTCATTTCTCCTTCGGTCTATCATGCCTGTGAACGGCTGGGGATACCGGTTGTTCAGACGCTGCATAATTACAGGCTGATTTGTCCGGCGGCAACCTTTATGCGTGGGAATGAGGTTTGTGAAAAATGCCTGCATGGCACCCTGCTGAACTCCATTCGTCATGGATGCTACCGGGGCTCGCAGCTTCAGACGATTCCGGTGGCGGCGATGATTAAGTTCAACGAGTTGATCGGTACATGGCAGCACAAGGTAAGTCGCTACATTGCGCTGACGGAGTTTGCACGGGACAAATTTGCAGAAAGCGGCATTCCGCTGGACCGCATCGCAGTCAAGCCGAATTTTATCCACCCTAAAACAGTGAAAGCCAAGTATGACCCCAATGATCGTTATCTGTTGTTTGTAGGGCGGATCTCACGGGAAAAAGGGGTGCGCAATCTGCTGCAAGCCTGGTCAGAGATGGGAGATCGGGGTGGATTGAGACTGGTCATCATTGGGGACGGCCCGGAAAAGGCTGAACTGGCCGCCGCTTACCCGCTGGAGGATATTCGGTTTCTCGGCAAGCAGGACGGAGACACGGTGCTGGATTGCATGAGTCGGGCCATGTATGTCATGGTGCCATCCATTTGGTATGAAGGCTTTCCCATGACGATTGTAGAGTCCTATTCGGTCGGAACTCCGGTGCTGTGCAGCCGGATCGGCGCACTGGAGGAAGTGGTGGAGGATGGCGTGACGGGTTTCCATTTTCAACATGATGATCTGGAAAATATAAAAACCGTGATTCGCCGTGCAGCTGCCTATGAAAACTATGCAGCGATGAGACAGAAGGTATCGGACATATATACTGCACGCTATACGGAGGAAGTGAATGTTAAGCAGTTGATGGCAATATATAGCGAAGCTATGGAGGAGCGTAATGATGAAGCAGCCGCCTCAGTATAGAGTTGGAAGGATCGCGGACGCAGAAATCGCGGCGCTTACGTTTCAGGAGACGGTGCACACGCTGGAGCAATGGGCAGTCGGACGAAAGAATAGCTATGTCTGTATTTGCAACACGCATTCGATTGTCACGGCGGGGAATCAGTCTGAGTTCCACGAAGCGCTCACTCATGCAGATTTATGTACCCCGGATGGTATGCCGCTGGTATGGGCGCTAAAGCTGTACGGATTTGAGCGTCAGGATCGGGTGGATGGTCCCAGTCTGATGCTCAAGCTGTGCGAGCGTGCGCCACAGATGGAGGTGAGCGTATATTTTTACGGCAGTACGCCGGATACCCTGGATAGCTTACAGGAAAGGATGAAGCAGGATTACCCTGGAATCCGTATCGCAGGCAGCTTTTCACCGCCATTTCGGGAGCTTCAGCCGGATGAGGAGGAACGGGTCATTCATGAAATCAATGCGTCAGGCGCGCATATCATATTCGTCAGCTTGGGCTGTCCGAAGCAGGAAATATGGATGTATCGCAACAAGGATCGCGTTCGTGGTGTGATGATCGGGGTAGGAGCAGCCTTTGACTATATTACTGGAAAGGTTCGCAGACCGCCGCTAATGATACAAAGGCTGGGATTGGAATGGCTGTACCGTCTGATCTGTGAGCCAAAGCGTTTATGGAAGAGATACGCCTATAACAATCCGGTGTATATCTATCGTTTTCTCAAATCCTATCGGCAAAATAAACAGCTCACGCTCTATCATAATCAGCATTCAGGGAGAGGCATAGAGAAGTGAAGCCGGACAAAGCAGGAAGTTAATGAGACAGCATGTAAAGGGGGAATTGCTTTGAAGTTATGTGTAATCGGGGCAGGGTATGTCGGACTGGTGTCGGGGGTCTGTTTTGCTGCACTCGGCAATACCGTCGTCTGTATTGATCAGAATGAGGACAAGATTCGGCTGCTGCGTACAGGGGGAGTGCCGATTTATGAACCGGGATTAAAGGCCCTAATTAAAGATAATGTCGAGCAGGGCCGACTGAGCTTTACAACAGATACATCCGCTGCGGTGAAGGACGCGGAGATTGTTATTTTGGCGGTCGGTACACCTTCACTGCCGAACGGTGAAGCCAATCTGTCCTATATTGAAGGAGCTGCCTGTGAAGTGGCAGATGCCATGAATGGCTATAAGGTGATTGTTACCAAAAGCACGGTGCCTGTCGGAACAAACGAGCGTATTCAAAATTGGATTGCGAGTCGCACGAGCTATCCCTTTGGTATAGCCTCGGTGCCTGAATTTTTGCGTGAAGGCTCGGCAGTCATAGACACGCTGCAGCCGGATCGCATCGTCATCGGAGCTTCCGACCCGCATGTGGCCGCAGTGCTGACTGTGCTGCACGAGCCGCTCACCACCAATATCCTAACTACAGATATCCGTTCGGCGGAAATGATCAAGTACGCGTCGAATGCTTTTTTGGCGACCAAAATTTCGTTTATTAATGAGATTGCAAACATTTGCGAAAAAGTGGGCGCAGATGTTACACGCGTGGCACACGGTATGGGGCTGGATCAGCGGATCGGCTCCTCATTTTTGTCAGCGGGTATTGGCTATGGCGGCTCTTGTTTTCCCAAGGATACACACGCGCTGATCCAAATTGCCGGCAATGTAGACTATGAATTCAAACTGCTGAAATCCGTGGTGGAAGTGAATCAGGGGCAGCGCTTTAATGTGATTCGCAAGCTGGAAGAAGCGCTGGGTGATCTGGAAGGAGCAACGGTCGGCATATGGGGGCTGGCATTTAAACCGAATACAGATGACGTAAGAGATGCCCCGGCGCTGGATATTATGCAGTCGCTGCTGGAGGCAGGGGCGCAAATTCGTGCATATGATCCGATCGCTATCGCTAACTTCCGCAAACTGCTGGACAGCTCGGAAGTAACGTGGGCGGATAGCGCACGGGAAGCGGCAGAGGGCTGCGATGCACTGTGCCTGTTGACAGAGTGGGAGGAGTTTGGTGAGGTAGGGCTCGGTGAGCTGAACGAGCTGATGAGGCATCCTATTATGATCGACGGACGCAATGTGTACAGCGAAGAGCAGATCAGGAAGTCAGCCTTTGCCTATTATTCGGTCGGCAGGCCGCAATTGAACAAGATGGATGTAGATTATCAGCGGTCCGTAGTGAATCCGTAAAGGGGAGGCTCCGTATGAAACGATGGCTGAAAATAACATTGGGTGCTGCGGCGTTGTTGTTCGTGAGTGCTGCTGCCTTCACCGCTTATATGTATCATTCCTTTAAAACGGCGGCCAATGCGATGTATCATCCGCGCAGCATTGCGCAGCCAGGGGTGATCTCTGCTGTTGCGACAGGCGGAGCAGGGCGCTCAGGAGGTATAGATACCGGACCTGGTGCACCCAATCCTGCAGCCATTTCCCAGTTCAAGCCGTTCACCGTGCTGGTGCTGGGTGTAGATCGGCGTCCTCATGATTTGGGCCGCTCGGATACCATGATCGTTCTGTCCGTAAATCCGGCGGCAGGCTCTATGCTGATGTTCAACATTCCGCGTGATACGCGAACAGAGCTGATCGGCAGGGGACGTGAGGACAAAATCAATCACGCTTTTGCTTTTGGCGGAGTGGATATGTCGATTCATACAGTAGAGCATTTTTTGAACCATCCGATAGATTACTATGTACAGGTGAACATGGAAGGGTTTGCGAAATTGGTGGATCTGGTAGGGGGTGTCACGGTTCATAATCCACTTGATTTTCAGTATGAGGGCCATCATTTTGCACAGGGGAATCTGAAATTGAATGGAACGGAAGCGTTGGCCTATGCTCGTATGCGTTTTGATGATCCGCGTGGGGATCTTGGGAGAAACGCCCGTCAGCGTGAGCTGCTCTAGCAGATTCTTGCACAGTCAGTTAGCAAGGAAGGATTATTGAAGGCAAAACCGATCCTGGAGGCAGCGGGAGAACAAATACGTACGGATATGACCTTTGATGATATGACAACCTTTCTGACCCGGATCGGCCCGTCCCTCAAGCAGACAGATACGGTCGAGCTGAAGGGGCACGGAAGTAAAATCAATGGAGTGTATTATTATATCGTGGATAATCACGAACGTCAGCGTATTCATGACCTACTGGAGAAGCATCTGCTCACCACGGCCGTATCACCTTAAGCAAGCTAAGTCCAAGGCGGGTGCACTTTAAGGAGTGGACCCGTTATTGTCTTCTAAACTCAGCTTGTCCCACATACATCTGTAGAGTATCCAGCAGATCGTCCAACAGAGGGAGGGACAATCGGTGTTATTTAGAAGGAGAGCCGCTTCAATATTCATGTTCATTCGCAAGCTGCTGTATTTTGCATTGATATGTGGACTGTTATGGCTGCTGTGGCTGGGACTGCGTGGAGTCATGTCTACGGAGGAGGATGAACAAGCGGTAAAAGTGCTGAACGAATTCTACACCATGGAGCAAGCGGGAAATTTCGGAGGCTCGTGGGAGCTTTTTCATTCACAAATGAAGAAAAAATTCGAAAAGTCTACGTATGTGCAGCAGCGTGCGCACGTTTTTATGCAGGATATGGGGACGGATACGTTTACGTTCGAGCTGGGAGAGCCGCAGGCTGAATATGATATTCGTACAGATCAGGATGGAGAAGGGGTAGAAAAGGCCTATCGTATTAAGGTCACCCAGCATTACAAGACCCGATTCGGCACTTTTGATATTGTACAGCCCTGTTATGTGACGCAGGAAGGTGAGGAGTGGCGGGTGCTTTGGATATACAAGGAAAAGGAATAGCCGTGACAAGGTGTTTTCGAAAGAATAAATATGGTACAATACTTCCAAAACCGGAAATGAACAGTAAAAAGCGTTGGGCTTCACTCCGGATGGAAGGAGTTTCATAGCATGCAGCAAACGACAGGACAGGTTCCCGTCATACGGATGGAGGGTGTGAGTAAAATCATTTCCTCGAAAGCGATTGTGGACGATCTGACGCTGGAGGTTCCGGCGGGACAGGTATTTGGTTTCCTCGGACCCAACGGTGCGGGAAAAACGACCACGATCCGCATGATGGTGGGTCTGATTTCGTTAAGCAAGGGCGATATTCATATTTGTGGAGACAGCATAAACACGGATTTTGAAAAGGCTATTTCTCATGTCGGTGCGATTGTTGAAAATCCAGAGATGTACAAGTTTTTGACAGGCTATCAAAATTTGCAGCATTTTGCACGAATGTCTCCGGGGGTAACCCAAAAGCGCGTGGATGAGGCGATACGCTTGGTAGGACTTGAAAACCGGATTCACGATAAAGTCAAAACCTACTCGCTCGGGATGCGGCAGCGCCTCGGGGTAGCTCAGGCGATTTTGCATCGACCGAAGCTGCTCGTGCTAGACGAGCCGACCAATGGTCTGGACCCGCAAGGTATTCGCGAATTGCGGGATTATTTGCGTCAATTGAGCCGGACCGAGGGAATTGCCGTATTTGTATCGAGTCACTTGTTGTCCGAAATGGAGCTGATGTGTGACCGTGTAGCCATTATTCAGAGTGGGCGGCTGGTTGACATCAAGCAGTTGAAGAGCGCTGATGGAGAAGTACAAACGACTGAAATTGCTTTTGAAGTAAATGATGCTAAGCAAGCCTATACACTTGCCGGGGCAGGGCGCGTCGAAGGCAATCAACTGCTGCTTCACCTGGAGCGGGAACAGATCGCAGAGATGAACAGCCTGCTGGCAGCAAACGGAGTTAAAGTATATGCGATTCGCCCGGTTGCCCATACGCTGGAAGATCAATTTTTGGAAGTGACGGGAGGCGGGTCCATTGGCTGATTTCTTCAAGCTGGTACATAATGAAAATCTGAAAATTTACCTGCGTGTGCGCACATGGATTATGCTGGGACTGCTGGCGGTCATCACTGCCGGGATTCCGATGCTGATTTCCCTGGTTTCGGATCAGGTCAGTGTGTGGGATGGGATTGCGTTGACGACGTTGTTTACATTTTTCCTCAATACGACGTTTACGGTTATTGTAGCTGCTGATTCGGTAGCCGGTGAATTTACTTGGGGAACGATTAAGCTGCTGCTCATCCGACCCTGGACGCGCAGCAAAATACTGTTGTCCAAGTATATATCCGTTATTTTGTTCAGTTTGCTTGGAACGATCATTTTGATTTTAATGGTTACACTGTCCTCTTGGCTGATGTTATCCAAGGATGCACCAGCAGGTTCTGTTCCGCTGTTTAGTGATCCGTTATCTTACGTTACGTTGAACTTCTTGTATAGCTATATCGCTTTATTTGTGACGATGGCCTTTGCCTTTATGCTGTCCGCTGTTTTCCGTTCCAGCGCCTTGGCGATTGGGCTGTCGCTGTTCATGATGTTTACCAAAACAGTCTATAACTCTATTGGCTTGTTTAAAACCGATCGTTTTGCATGGACCCAATACGTACTTTTTACACATATGGATCTGAAAAAATATCTTGATATGCCGCCGGGGACGGTAAGCTCTGGTCTTACCTTTTCCCTAACTGTGCTGGCCGCTTATTATGTGGTATTTATAGCCATTGCCTGGGTGGTTTTCATAAAACGGGATGTTTCAACCTAAATCCGTGACCTGAGAGGTTCCGGTTTTCATAACATCATAATTTTCGCAAAATGTTGAAATCACAAAAAGGACGTTCAAATGCCTGCCATTTGGACGTCCTTTTTTCTATGTTAACGCTATTTAATCTATTTTCAGCCAGGATCAATCAGTAGGGTCGTTTTGCGTTTAAAAGGGTAGAGAGAAACAGATTAGAGGGGGCCCGCGACATGCTGCAAAATATTCGTTTTTTTCGTTTGACTACAGGCATTGCCATGCTGCTGTTTATTTTCTCCTGGGGGGTGTGGCCTACGCTGCGGGAACAGGTAACCAATTTATTTGAAAATGCGCCGAAGCTCATTAAAAGTCTGGTTGATCAATTGAGCCAATGGCGGCATAATCAATCCTTGAGGCAAGTGCTGCCTCCGGGTGAAGACCCGCTGTCACGACTGTCGGATACGCTTAACGAAGCCTTATCTGCTCTGTCCGATTATTCGGTCAAGCTGGTATCATTCGTGTCCTACTTTTTTATCGTGTTGGCTACCTTTCCGATTCTGCTTTATTACATGCTGAAGGAAGGGAGCAAATTTAGTCCTAAAATGCTAAACTTCTTTCCTAAAAAATATCACAAGGATGCACTGGAGGTTATGGAGGATATTGACAGCGCGCTCAGCAGCTTTATCGTCAGTCGGGTGCTGATTAATGTCGCATTGGGTGTGATGATGTTCCTTGGATTTCTGATGATTGGCTTGCCTTATGCCTTGCTGCTCGCCATTATTTCGATTTTTCTTAATTTTATTCCCTATGTGGGGGCAGTGGCGGCTTCCATACCTGTGCTTGTGATTGGATTTCTCGAATCGCCTTCCATGGCGCTCTGGTCATTGGTCGTTGTCATCGCTGCCCAGCAAATTCAGGATAATTGGCTGTCTCCTATAGTTTTTGGCAAGCAGTTGGATATTCATCCGTTGACTGTTGTCATTTTGCTGCTGGTTGGTGGTGACCTGCTCGGTGTACTGGGTATTATTCTGGTCATTCCGCTGTATATGTGCGCTAAAATTGTCATACGCAAGGTATACCATTTATTTTTGGAGCGCAGAGTGGAGGATATAATGGAGTGAGTAGCGGATAGGGATTTTTTTAAGGCATGCAGCCAGCTGTTATCCCGCTTCTGATTGCAGGGGGGCTTGGTTGTTTTCCTGACTTTTGTCGGAATGGGTTAAGGATTCGTTGTTCGAATCGTTCGCCGAGGTCAATGGCTCAGCATCCTTCGTGCGGTTCATTTGACATGTGCCGTCCAGAACGCCGCCTTCTAAAATGACTAATGCGGCCGCCGCCGCATTCCCGTATAGTTCACCTGTCGGTGTAATGGTCAGCCGTTCCTCTGTGGTGATGCTGCCGAATACCTTCCCGGCAAGAACGACGTCCCGTGCCATGATGTCTGAACGCACAACAGCGGTTTCTCCAATGATGACGGTACGAGAGCTGCAGATATCACCTTGAAACTGGCCGTCAATCCGAATATTGGCCTCTGCCTCAACAGTACCTTCAAAGCTGGTGCCGTTAGCCAGCAGCGTATCTGTTACAGGGGCGGAGAGCTTTTTTTTCGATTCCTTGAACATGATGGTTTCCCCCAATCTTTTATTGTACATACAGTAATGGATCGACAGGCTGGTTATGCTTGACGATCTGGAAATGAAGATGAGGTCCCGTACTTCTTCCGGTGCTTCCCAGCAGCCCGATGGTCTGTCCTTTTTGGACACGATCCCCCGGAGCCACCTGCATTCCGCTCAGGTGCATATACCAGCTCTGGAGTCCGTCAGGATGCTGGATGATAATGCAATTGCCGCGGGCTCCGCTGGAATTGGCCTCCAGTACGGTACCTGCCCCCGCCGCATAGACGGGATCACCTGTTTGTCCGGCGATGTCTACGCCTGAATGGAAAGCCGATCTGCCCGTAAATGGATCGCTGCGATAGCCGAAGCTGGAGGACATTCGGCGTGAGCCTACAGGCCAAACGGAGGGCTTCCCTTGCTCGGCAAGAGCCAGCCTGCGGGTCTGAAGCAGTTGCGCAGCTTGTTTGCGCTCCAGATTCTGTTGAACGGCATTCGCCTGCTGAATAGAGCGGGGAACCGTGCGTTCCACCGTGTCCAGCAGGGATTCGATCTCCTGAAAATCATCCATGGCCTGACGAGCAAGCAGAGCTGTATTTTCATGAACTGCAATGAGTTCGCCCCCGGTATGGCTGGAGGCATCCCAGGAGAGCGGAGTTATGGTTGATTTATTGCTGCTTGCGTTAGAGGAATTTCCGTGTTTACGAATAAATTGCTGCATTTGCTGTTCCAATTCCGTTATGCGCTGGAGGCGTTCACGAATACTAGTCGCTTGATTCGTCAGCTCCATGACCTCGCGTCGTAGTCGCCCGATGGCTGCATCCTTGTCTGCTACCGTAACCTCCATCTGCAAACTCTGGACAGCAAGATTCGTTTCCATTTGGGAAATAATATGGGAAGAACGGATTTGCAGCCCGATCACGAGTGTAGAGATAGACGCGATCACAAGGGTCGGGACGAGAATGACAGCGGCTGTAGAGAATTGCAGCTGCTTGGGTGGTTGCTGTGCGTCCCGAATGACAAGCAAGGTCATCCGGCGATTTAGGCTTCCTTTTTTCATAATCGCTCCTTTCCGGACATCGCTTCTATAGTGCTTGGTTACTATCTATTCAGCTAAAGGGGCAAACATGTCAAAAAAATTAGAGAGCTTGGTATAAAACGTAGATATATAAGGAGGCTTGAACATGCTGTGGTTGCTGTTGGTTTTAATCGTTTTTATTTTTCAGACCGGAACGATCCTGCTCTTTGAATTCCGGAAGCCTTCCAAAGCAGTAGCCTGGCTATTTATTTTGTTCTGCTTTCCGCTTATTGGCTTTGTCGTGTACTACTTTGTAGCACAGGATTATAAGAAGCGCAAAATGATTCGAAAAGCAGGATCACAGCTGTTTCGTGAATTCCGTGAGCGTCTGTGGGCTCAATCGAGGGTGATTGAGCAGGTGGAACAAATGCGTAATCCTCATTTCAGACATCAGGAGCGTCTGTTTAACCAGTTGATTCGCATGTCTGAAAATCCGTTGACTGGATGCAATCGCACACGTGTTCTGACCAATGGAGAAGAGACCTTTGAAGCCATGCTGACCGCGATGGAGCAGGCGAAGCATCATATTCATGTGGAGTTTTACATATTCCGGGCGGACGAAATCGGAAGAAAGTTTCAGGAGGTCATGATCCGCAAGGCACGTGAGGGAGTAAAAGTACGATTTGTGGTGGACGGCGTGGGAAGCTACAATTTGCCCTATTCTTTTATTCGCGCCTGTGGCGAGGCGGGAGTGGAATTTCATTATTTTCTGCCTCCATTTTTTGCTACGCTGGATCGCCGGATCAACTACCGGAATCACCGTAAAATCTTGGTGGTGGATGGAATCATAGGATTTGTGGGCGGAATCAATGTAGGCGACGATTATCTCGGTAAATATCCTAAGGTAGGATTTTGGAGGGATACGCATTTGCAGATTGAAGGAGATAGCATCTATTTTCTGCAAAATGTATTTTTGAGCGACTGGAAGCTGGCCTCTGGGGAGAGGCTGATGGATGCAAATTTGTTTCCGCCGCATACCTGTTCAGGGGATGAGGAGGTGCAGATATTGAGCAGCGGTCCCGATCAGGTATGGGATACGATTCAGGAGATGTGCTTTGGAGCGCTGTCGGTTGCCAAGGAGCGGATCTGGATTGCGACACCGTATTTTATTCCTGATCCGGCTATTTATGAGGCGCTTAAGCTGGCAGCGGTTAGCGATGTGGATGTGAAGATTATTATTCCATATCAATCGGATTCGAAGCTGGTTCATCTGGCGTCTCTGTCCTATGTGCAGGAACTGCTGGAAGCGGGGGTGGAGTTCTACCAATATCGAAAAGGATTTATTCACGCCAAAGTGGTGATTGTGGATGACTTACTCGGCTCGGTCGGGACTGCCAATATGGACATGCGCAGCTTTTTCTATAATTTTGAGCTGACTGCTGTACTCTTTGCGCATTCAGCGCTGGAACATCTTTCGACCGATTTTGAAGAGGACATTTCCAACTCCTCACGCATAGATTTAAATGTATTCCGCAGACGGTCGCGAGCGCAGAAAACAGCTGAAATTCTAGCTCGCATGCTCTCTCCACTCCTTTAAAGACGATTTTCACCGTTTTTATCAATAAAATCCCTCTTTATTGAGATTTATGTGCTTTTTACTAACTTTCTTACGCAAAATCACAATTTTATGATATACTATTTATATAAATAGCGCGGTAAAGAAGAGGGGACTGCGGATGCAGCCCCTTTTTTGTCCAATATTATCATACTGTAATGGGGGGATTTATATATGAGTGTAGTGAGCAAGGAAGTCAAAAATGTATCTGAGATCACAGATGTGACCGGAGAGTTGACCAAGATCAGCAAAATTCCAGCCAATCCTAAGAACAATGCAAAACGCCTGTTGCAGCGTGCGGCCATGATTATTTTCGGTGCGGCGCTCATGGCTGTGGGCCTGGAAATATTTCTGGTTCCCAACGGTGTTATTGACGGAGGCGTTACAGGTATCTCCATTATGGCCTCCAAGCTTACTGGCTACCCGCTCGGTATTTTCCTGACCCTGTTGAACCTTCCATTTCTGGTTATCGGCTACAAACAAATCGGTAAAACCTTCGCTTTATCCACATTATTCGGCATTATTGTAATGTCCATCGGAACCGCATTACTTCACAATGTAAGTGCGTTGACTCCTGGCGAACCGCTGCTCGGCGCTATCTTTGGCGGTGTTATTCTCGGCGTTGGGGTCGGGCTTGTGATTCGGTCCGGCGGCTCGCTGGATGGAACAGAGATCGTAGCTATTCTCGTCAGTGAAAAAACTCCTTTCTCGGTCGGTGAGATCGTACTGTTCGTTAACATCTTCATTCTGGGCAGTGCAGGCTTTGTATTCGGCTGGTCGAATGCCCTCTATTCCATGATTGCTTATTATATTGCCATGAAAATGATTGATATAACGATTGAAGGTCTGGATCAGTCCAAATCGGTCTGGATTATTAGTGAAAAGTACCGCGATATCGGGGATGCCCTGACAGACCGTCTTGGACGGGGCGTAACCTATCTGGAAGGTGAAGGCGGCTTTACAGGCGAAAGCAAGAAAGTCATTTTCGTCGTTATTACCCGTCTGGAGGAAGCGAAGCTGAAGAACATCGTTGAAGACTGGGATCCCCACGCTTTTGTGGCGATTGGCAACATTCACGATGTGAAGGGCGGACGCTTTAAGAAAAAAGGAATACACTAGCTCAAGGGGACAATTCCTCAGCCGTTATGGTTGCGGGGGTTGTCCCCCTTTTTTGCATAGGCGGAAATCAGGTTGGATGAGCCTTGGCACGCATATGCTTTAGAATATCCTCGACAGGCTGTGGAGGAACCTTGCCGATCAAGTCGCCTATCTGATTTAGCCGTTCCTCAATATTCAACAAATGGTAATCAAGCGGTGATACATCCCGCCGTACCTCATCCCATGTAAGCGGAGTAGATACAGTCGCACCGGGGCGAGCCCGAGGGGTATAGGGAGCAGATAGCGTTTTACCCTGATAATGCTGTAAATAATCAAAATAGATAGCTGTTCCACGATCCTTCTTTAACCGTTCCAGTGTGAATAGATGAGGGTGTTTTTCCGTCACAAATTGTCCGACCAGCAGTCCGATGCTGCGAAGCTCGTCGAAGGTTACGCCTGTTCGAATCGGGACGATAATTTGCACTCCGGTGGCTCCGGATGTTTTGGGGACCGATTCCAAACCAAGCGAAGCCAGCACTTCACCAACGATGGAGGCAGCCTCCATTATGCGTGGCTCCACTTCTCTCGACGGGTCCAGATCAATCATCCATTCACAGGGCAAATGGCTTCCTGCTTGATGCAGGGAGGGGTGAAATTCCAGCGCAGCTTGGTTTCCGAGCCATAGCAATTGTGGCAGCTTGTTAAGCACGATATATTCAATATCGTCCTGCAACGTGGTTTCAATATAATCTGGCCGAGGCTGTGGAGCATTTTTCTGATAAAAAAATTTCCCGTGAATGCCATGTGGCCAGCGGATGACAGTCAGCAAGCGATGCTGACAATATTTGAGCAGGAAAGGCGCCAACACTGCAAGCTTGCGAAGATATAACGCTTTGGTCACACCGGCTTCCGGCCACAGCGGTTTATTCGGGTTAGTGATGGGAATTTCCTGACCTTCAATGGTAATCGTACCTTTAACAGCTTGTCCCATAGGGCTACGCTCCTTCTTTATTCCAAATAAGCTGAGCTGAAAAGTTACATGTGGCGACCGCTATCGTTTGAACAAGATGTACTTATGGATTAGGATGAGCGTCAGGTACACAATTTATCCATCAAAGGGATTGACAAGATACATTATGTATCATAAATTTATAATTAAAATACGAATTGTATCTATTAAAGTGTCTTGAGTCAGAGCTAGAGGAGGAGTATTCTTGATTGAAAAGCAAGGTGGGGGCCTGATATTTCTGCTGAGTGTCCCACGGAGCGGAAGCTCGCTGCTTACCACTATTTTGCAAAACCATTCACGCCTGTTTGCCACCCAGGAAATGTGGTTTTTGCTCAGTCTGCATGATCTTCCTCAGTCCCATACACGACCCTATGGAGGAACAGGAATTATTCGGCAATTTTTTAAAGGTATGGTTCCTCCACCTGTATTGGAGCAGGCCTCCCGTTCGTATGCGCTTGAAATCTATAATGGTCTGCTTCAAGGCACAACAGCAGATATGCTCATCGACAAATCTCCGCGTTACTATGCGGTGCTGGAATTTATAGACCGTTTGTTTCCGGCAGCCCGCAGGGTGTGGCTTATTCGCAATCCCTTGGCTATTGCCGCTTCATTCAAAAAAGTCAATCAGCTACGAGGTGGGCGTTTTCGTTTGCTGGAGGAGCTGAAAAGCCCCCATTTTAATATGAAAATGACGGATATTACCGTTGGTTTGCTCCGTTACGCCCATTATTTTGCCACACCTCATCCACTTGCATACCCGCTTGTATATGAACAGCTCGTATCCAATCCGGCGCTGGAGATCGAGAAGCTTTGCGGTTTTTTGGGGATCGAATATGAATCAGGAATGGAGAATTACGGAAACTTTGCGGATACTCCCAAATCCAGTTTGTTTTATAGCATGGGAGCGGGTGATCCATTCGTTGGGGAGCATGTACAGCCGCATCAGGATTCGGTACATAGCTGGCAACATCTGTTGAGTAAAGAGGAAATTGAGTTGTATTGCAGAAGCATCGGATCTCGTATATTTAGGCAGCTTGGCTACACGGAAGCGCTGGAGCAGGCTGAGCAGATTGCTGGAGTACGCTTTGAGGATGAGGCCGACGTGGAGCTGTTTAGTCGACGTACTCACCAGTTTCTCCAGCAAAGCGGATTTGAATGGAAGACTGCTTATCGAATGCTGGATGGGCAAGGTGCAGATAACGGCGAATTTACGAAAAACACAATAAATGTAGTGAATGAAGGATATCATGCGGCCCCTCATAATGCTGCAAGGGTGGGCATGGAACAGATCGTGAATGAACGACGGATTCAATCGCTGGAAAACAGGCTGACCCATAGTTATGAGGAGCGTAAGCGTCTTATCGCTCAGCTCCAAGCCTATCAAGACAGCAATCAAGGTCTTCGATCTCGCAGTCCGTTTGTCCGTAAGTTGGGACGCTGGGCGTCTATAGCGTTATCTAGTATAGGAAAAGAAAAAGGGGGGAGAACGTGAGTGCAATTGCCGGAATCTACAGCTTTGGACATGAGTCCGTAAGCGCCGAAGAAGGCGGTAAAATGATGCAAGCCCTGCGAAAATATCCAGCGGACCGCGTTTGTTCCTGGTGTGAAGGCTCCATTTTTTTGGGATGTCATGCCCAGCATGTGACCCCGGAATCTGTACATGAGCGTCTTCCCTTTTATGATGAGCAGCGAGAACTTGCTATCACAGCGGATGCAATTCTGGACAATCGTACCGAGCTGTTTGAACGGCTGGGGGTCAGACAAGAACGGCAGCAGGAAACCACGGATAGCGAGCTGATATTACTGGCATATGACAAATGGGGGGTGAATACGCCTCAATATTTAATAGGTGATTTTACCTTTGTCATTTGGGACGCCAAGCGACGACGCTTATATGGCGCTCGGGATATGACGGGAAGCCGGACGCTGTATACCTATCAGCATGACCGCGGCTTTGCATTTAGCACGGTCGTAGCTCCGCTCCTGGCCTTATCCTCTCTGCGAAAAGAACTGCATGAACCGTGGCTGGCCGAATTTCTGTCGATCCGCGCCATGCAGGAATCCGTCGATATCGGTACGACCGCCTACAAGCATATCAACCAGCTTCCTCCCGCACATTGGTTCACGATGGAGGAGGGAAAGCGAATTCTCCATAAATATGCATGCCTGGATGAGGTAGAGCCGCTGCGGCTCAAAACTGAAAGCGAGTATATAGAAGCATTCCGCGAGGTATTCTCACAGGCAGTCACTGCCCGATTACGGACGCATCGCGCCGTAGGAGCGGCCTTGAGCGGGGGACTGGATTCCGGAGCGGTTGCCAGCTTTGCCGCTCCATCGCTGCAATTGCAGCAAAAGCCGCTGTATGCATACAGCTATGTACCTGTTCAGGATTTTACGGATTGGACATCGCCTACACTGCTAGCGAACGAACGAAGCTATATTCAGTCTACGGCTCGCTATGTGGGCAACATTCACGAAAATTATATGGATTTTGAGGGGAAAAGCCCGTTTTCGGAAATTGATATTTGGCTGGAGCTTATGGAGGCTCCCTACAAATATTTTGAAAATTCCTTCTGGATCAGAGGTTTTTATGAAAAAGCACAGGAGCATAATGTCGGTGTACTGCTGACTGGGGCACGAGGCAATTTTACCGTTTCATGGGGCCCTGCACTGGATTATTATGCCCGTCAGTTTCGTCGTTTGCACTGGCTGCAATCCTTTCAGGGCTTGTGGCGCTACAGCAGGCTGACCGGAAGACGCATGTCTCGTCTAGTGCCCATGATGCTGAAAAAAGCGACCTCGCTTGATTCCCGTGGATCGTTATTTCGAGGCCAACGAAGTCCGGTGCCTTCGCTGATTCACCCCGAGTTTGCCAAACGGATGCATGTAGAAGATGTTCCGATGTTGAGTGGAACAGGCTGGATGAAGAATGCCGATCAGACGAGAAAAGAGAAATTTTCGAATTTGGCGATTGCCAACAAAAATGGTGTCGTTGCAACCAAGCTTTCCTTGCGTTATGGTCTGTGGGAACGTGATCCGACCGGAGACAGCCGGGTGATCCGCTTTTGCTTATCCGTGCCTTTTGAGCAGTATGTGCAAAACGGCCGGGACCGTGCGCTCATTCGTAAAGCAATGCAGGATCATCTGCCTGATGATGTTCGTTTGAACCAGCGTGTGCGCGGCGTGCAGCCTGCAGATTGGCTCCACCGTATGATTCCTTGCTGGGATGCGTTTATGGGGGAGCTTCAATTAATGTGTCATGATTTACGAGCCGCCGAATATCTCAATATAGAATTTATTAAGACGGCCATGTCGAAACTCCACCATCCTCGCCCCGATCAGGCGTCAGACCCCAATATACGACTGCTGATGCACAGTTTGATCGTGTACCGTTTTCTTTGTAGATCCAATTGATTTTGATGTGATCCCGTCGGATCGTTCAGCATTTGTTGGAGAGGAGGTGATAAGATGAGCAAAAAAGAATGGCAGGAACCAACGATAGAGGTACTGGATATTAACCAGACCATGGCAGGTAAAGGCTGGAAAAATATTGATTGGGTGTCCGACTTCGATGCCGATCTTTATAATCCAAGCTAACAGAGATCATACATTTGTAGCCCATGCGGGCCGGGAGTCATAAAGATAGACCTATTACGAGCCGTCTTTATTTCTTTTGGGCTAAATGTGCTGCTCAAGGAAATAAAGACGGGACTTTTTAAAAGGCAGAGGGAGTGAGTCCTATCGTGCATGACAGGAGTATAAGTGTCGGTTGGGAACAATATACAGCCTTTGGGCTCCGAATTGGGAGTGAACTGAAACTACCTGAGCTGGTACAGTCAGCACCGGGAGCGATAGAGGATGTGGTCATTCGCCAGGCAGATTTGACAGCATCGAGTGATCAGCTTAAGCAGACTAATTTTGTGATGCAGGGTGAACGCTTTATGTTTCAAATACCCGGCACAGCTATTTATGCCGTCAGGGAAGGCAGGTACATCGAGGTATGCATTCACCCCGGGGCCGATATGGACACTGTGCGGTTGTTTGTGCTGGGTACATGCATGGGCGTTCTTCTGATGCAAAGACGGATATTGCCGATTCATGGAAGCGCGGTAGTCATCAGGGACAAGGCCTATGCCTTTGTGGGCGAATCCGGTACGGGAAAATCGACACTGGCGGCTGCTTTTAGACAGGCAGGCTATCAGATGGTCAGCGATGATGTTATTGCAGTAAAAGCTACGGCATCCGAGCCTATTGTTTATCCGGCTTATCCGCAGCAGAAGCTGGGGCTCGACAGCCTGCTTCAACTGGAGGCTTTACAAGGACATAAGCGTGTACGCTCCCAAAAGCACAGGTTTGTTCTAACTCACGGCAATCCTGCGATGCCACAATATGGGGATCTGCGTAAGATTGCAGGTGAATTGAATAAATATGCTGTACCCACGGGAGACGAATTCTATAACGAACCGCTTCCCCTGGGGGGCGTATTCGAGCTTGTGACAGAGGCTTCGAACCGTAAGTTTCTGTGCGAGGGTGAGCTAACCGCGGTTATGGAGCAGCCCTTGAACGTACTGGAGTGCTTGCATACATTACTATTGCATACATATCGTAGGGGAACCATTCCGCGAATGGGTTTGGGTGAATGGTATTTTGGAACGGCGGTCCGGATGGCTCGGAGAGTGGAGGGCTGGCGGCTGCTCCGAAGCAGCTCGGATTTTACCGCGTCCGAGATGGTACAACGGATACTTGATATCCTTCATAAGGAGGAAAATAGCTATGGCAGCCATTAATTCAGCCAAGGACCACTACCGCGTCATGTACGGTGAAGAGGTCTATGTCAGTGATATGGACGGAGAAAAGGTTATGATGAGCATCAACACTGGAAAATATTATAATCTGGGCTTTACAGGAGGGCGAATCTGGGAGTTGGCGGAAACTAGTCCTTCACTCGGAGAGATCGTAGCTGTCCTGACGGATGAGTATGAGGTGGACGAGGAGCAGTGCAGGCAGCAGGTACACGCCTTTGTGGCTGAGCTGGAACGGGAAGGACTGCTAAAGCTCCTGCGGGAGACGATTTAGTATGTGGATACAACGGCTTCTTCTCCTGGCTCCAGAGGTCATGAGATTATTGCCGGAAGCCTGGTTGGCGCTGGGATGGGCGAGGCTTCGCCAGCTTCGTCCTTTTGAAGATTACTCAGGCCAATGGGGGCTGCGTATGGAGGAAACCTCCTGGAAATGTAATGGATGGCAGGAACAGTATATTCGCCATATTTCACACGCTGTGGAGCTGGCCAGCCGTTACACTCCATGGCATAGTAGCTGTCTTGTACAGGCCATTGCCGCGATGACGTTGCTGAGGCGCAGGAAGTTGGACTGCACGCTATATCTGGGCACAGCCAAAAATGCTGCGGGGCGATTGGCGGCACATGCATGGGTACGAAGCGGACCGATTTATGTTACAGGCGAACGGGAGATGGGGGCGTTTACTGTGGTGGGTATATTCGGAAGGCGAGCTGTGACGGCTACCCAAACGAAAATAGAGAATAAAGGCCGTTTTTTACATGAATGCGATGAGACCAAAGGATGTTCAAAGAATCGAAGGAGAATATAGCATGTTTACCAAGTCTCTTCTGGAACTTGCCCATTGGAAAGACGATCAGGAATTAACGCTGTTACTCTCTTTATTGCAAAAAGACGCTGCTCCATGGCAGCAGATATTTGCTGCTGCCCATATTCATGAGCTGGATTGGGCTCGCCTGTTGCGTCTGGCAGATCATCATCGGGTAGTGCCGCTCGTATATCTCCAACTGAAAAAGTCGAATCATCCGGTCATTCCTTCACAATTGCTGGAGAGTCTTCAGGCGCAATATCAACGAAATAGGCTGCGCATGCTTCATCTCCAAGCAGAGGCTGGGCGTCTGACCAAGCTACTTATGGCCCATGGTATCCGTGTACTTATGCTCAAGGGCCCTGCACTGGCGCAGAAATTGTACGGGGATGTTTCCCTGCGTACCTCCAAGGACGTAGATTTGCTTATTGCGCCAAATGATATGGATGAAGCCGAGCATTGGATACGGGAAGCCGGCTATGAGTCCAAAAGCGGAGAGGCGCGTGTTCTTGGCAGCTGGAAGTGGAAGGACCATCATACATCTTTCCTGCATGTGCAAAAGCGAGTGGAGGTGGAGCTGCATTGGCGTCTTCACCCGGATGCGGGCGGGGAACCTTCATTTGATGAATTGTGGAGCCGTCGACAACAAAGTGAATCCGCAGGAGCGAATGGGAGGGGACAGTCGGCAGCCGCTGACAACATGACAGCGATGACAACCAGCACGTACGTACTTGGCTGTGAGGATCAGTTCCTGTACTTGAGCGCCCACGGGGCCCGTCACGGCTGGTTCAGGCTGCGCTGGCTAGTTGACATTGACAGGCTTGCAGTACGCGCTGTCGATTGGGAGGCGGGGCTGCAGTTGCTGCGCCGCCATGGAGGACTGCCTGCGAGCGGGCAGGCTTGGACGCTCGCCGCTGCGCTGCTGGGTACACCGATACCGGAGCCGATGCGTCCGATATCGGCGACCCGGCAGGCACACAGGCTTGCGCTGAGCGCACTGGCCTTCATGCGGGCCAGCGTACCCGCACCGTACCCGGTTGCCAGCAGGCCAGGTACGAACAGAACGGCTGCGTCAGAGCTGTTGCAAAGCATAGCTTTGACGCAGCCGGTGGAGGGCATCTCTTCGATGGGTATCGCCTCAATCGGCGTTGCTTCAGTCAGCGATGCCTCTATCGAAGCCACCCTGCACGCCGTCAGTGAGGCTAATAGCACTGCGAACGACGCTAGTTACGTGACAGGTAACACGGTAAACAATGCTGTGAGCAGCCTCACCGAATCCATGGGGGCTACTTCAATCGCCTCAGGTTCTGCCGTTGCTGAAGCTACAGCTACAGCGGTCACCCCTCAGTCCGTTAGCCGAGCTTACTTGCTTTCCTTAAAGGAGCCGAGGCACAGATTACTTTATCTGATCAGCCGCTTGTTTCCTTCTACAGGTGATCCGGTTAGGTTGCCGCTGCCTCGCAAGCTGCATTTTTTGTACATCCCTTTACGTCCATTTTTATGGCTGAAACGACGATTTTCCAAGCACTGACCCCATAAGGAGTGTGCGTTATGGTTCACCTGCGATTGTATATAACCAAGCTGTACGCCGTGAACGGCGGTGCGTTATTTCTCAATATTGGATGCATGATGATCATCAGTTTGCTGGAGGGCTTTGGCATTTATATGCTTGTGCCTATGCTGGCGGCCATTGGTATATTTGCTGGTCATTCAGGGCTGCCGTTTCTGTCCGGTGGATTCGATCATTTCTTGTCGTACATTCCAAAAAGCTGGCTATTGCCGGGGATGCTGCTGCTATTTGTGGTGCTGCTTACCGGGCAGGCTCTGCTCCAGCGTTACCAATCGATTCTGAACTCACAGATTCAGCAGCGTTTTATGCGCTCGCTTCGAATAGACGTATATACCTCCTTTATGAAGGCGCAGTGGACCTTTTATTTACGCCAGCGTAAATCTGATTTTAGCCATGTGATGACGACCGAGCTGGCCCGTGTCAGTCAGGGAACCAATTTGCTTCTTCAACTTACCACATCCGTCATGTTTACGCTGATCCAGATTGCACTGGCTTTTTGGCTGTCCCCTTCCTTAACCGGATTAGTATTCCTGAGTGGATTGGGGTTGTTTGTCGTGTTCCGTCGCTCCATTCGAAATGCCAAGCAGCTAGGCGACCGTACCACTGAGCTTTCACAGATTTATTTTGCCGGCATTACCGATCATTTGAATGGAATGAAGGATATTAAAAGCAATTTGCTGGAGGCTGCCAATATAGATTGGTTTCGCTCCCTGACGCGTCGTATGGAGGATAATTCGACCCAATTTGTCCGGCAAAATGCCACCACACAGTTTTTGCATCGTACGGCGGCAGCTGTATTTGTCGTTTGTCTTATATTCGCGTCCCTGCAATGGCTGCATGTCTCACCTGAAAAGCTGATCGTCTTGATCCTCATATTTTCCCGCTTATGGCCAAGGTTTGCCCTGATTCAAGCGAGTCTGGAATATATCATGTCCATGATCTCTGCTTTTGAAAGTGTGACCAAAGTACAGCAGGAATGCGAAGCTTTCTCAGATCCGTCGTTAACTGCTCTTGCAGCCCCCCCAACCCGTGTCCCGTCCGATGTATCGGGACTTCATGAATCTCCATATACATCAGCATCTGCGCGGCACCCCTTGTTTCTGCGTAGCGGGATTGAATGCAATGGTCTGGATTATCGCTATGATAGTGCAGCAGAGCCTGCACTGCACCAAATTAATCTGTTCATACCTGCCAAGGGGATGACAGCCATTGTGGGAAAATCGGGAGCAGGCAAGAGTACGCTGGTCGATGTGCTGATGGGTTTTCTGCGTCCAACTGGGGGGCAGATTAAAATAGATGGACGTGTTTTGGATGACGAACTGCTGCCGCAGTGGCGGCAATCATTTGGATACGTGTCACAGGACCCTTTTCTGTTCCACGCTACCGTTCGTGAAAATCTGAAGCTGGCGGATAAAGAGGCCAGCGAAAAGCAGCTATGGGAGGCGCTGCATTTTGCTGCCGCAGACAGCTTTGTTGCCAGACTGCCCCAAGGGCTGGACACGGTCATTGGGGATCGGGGGATTCGCCTGTCCGGAGGGGAACGTCAGCGATTGGTATTAGCGCGGGCTGTGTTGCATCATCCTCCGGTACTCATTTTGGATGAAGCGACAAGTGCGCTCGATGGTGAGCATGAAGCTGCAATTCAAGCAGCACTGGAGCGGATGAAGGGTCAAATGACGCTGATCGTCATCGCTCACCGCCTGTCAACGATTCGTCATGCGGATCAAATTGTCGTACTGGAGCAAGGCGAGGTTATACAGCAAGGGAACTACAGGCAGCTGGAACAAGAGGAGCGGGGGGCGTTCAGCCAACTGCTGTCGTATCAAAGCAATGTCATCGCCACCCCTTAGCCTGTTTTTGTATTTATCCCAAGTTTTATTATCAAGTTTCATTACGTTTGGCGGTGCTTCTTCTTTTTTTGACTGGAGTCGGAGAGATGTCATCGCCTGCCGCAGCCTGCTGTGCTGTCGGGGCTGCTGGCTTACGTGCAGGGCGTTTTTTCGCGGCGGCAGGGCCGGGAGCAGCAGGACCGGGATCGGTAACAACGACGGGCTTCACAGCCTCAATACTGGCTTGAAGGGCAGCCATTAAATCCACAACATTCGTTTGCGGTTGTGTTGGGGCGACTCGCACCTCTTCTCCGGCCACTTTATGCTGAATGAGATCCAGTAGACGCTCGCGATACTGGTCCGTATACTTGGCTGCATCAAAAGGTGTAGATAGCTGCTCAATCAGCATTTTTGCCATCGTCAGTTCCTTCTCTTTAACCTCCTCCTGCCCCGGTAAATTAGGAACTTGAGCAATGGGACGAATCTCATCCGGGTAAAACATTGTCTCCACCGCCAAACATTCATCCAGCACCCGAATAGCTGCCAGGCTGCTTTTGGAACGGATAGAGATTTGGGCGATCCCGATTTTTCCGGTATCCTTCATCGCATTCATGAGCAGCTTATACGCATTCGAGCCGGCCTGATCCGGAGATAAATAATACGTTTTTTGAAAATAAATCGGATCAATTTCCTGCAGGTCCACAAAATCCAAAATGACGATATTTTTATCCGCTTGGCCGCTGACCTGTTCCAATTCCTCCTTGTCGAACATGACGAATTTTCCCTTCTCATATTCGTAGCCTTTTCCAATTTCCTCCCATTCAACCTCCTTATCACAAACGGGACATTTCCGTACATAGCTCAGTGGGCTTCCACACTCCTTGTGAATATAACGCATGGAAATATCCTTGTCCTCCGTCGCTGAAAACATTTTAACTGGCACATGAACCAGCCCGAAGCTGATCGCGCCTTTCCAAACCGTATGCATACCGCCAGTCCTCCTTTTTTAATCCGTATTTAGCATCCTTCGATTTCCAACGCTCGGGGCAGTGAGCATATCATTTTTTCACTTAGTATGCTTCTGAGAAAGGAATGTATGAGGTGTAAATGAAGGCTGCGAATTGCTTTCGCTTGCGCATGGCTGCTGCTTTTTTGGTGCATAGTAAGGCATATCCGATTCAAAAGGAGGTACACATTTATGCCCGGAAAATCCTATCGTCGGAAGATCAGTCATCGTGTGGGTCAAAGTCATATCGCCTTTCGGGGGCCTGCCGGAGGTGAACAGGATGCGTTGCCGCCAGAGTTTGCCCTTTCCCACGGAATCCGGCCGCCTTTTCCCGTCGCTGTGGGTCATGTAGATTTGGAGGCTGTGGTTTCAACTTCGCCTTCTCATAGCATCCCTTCATTGGACGTTGAACGGATTATAGATGAGGACTAGGTCAGCTATAAATTTTTAAATTAATGCACATAAAACACAATCAGCAGGAGGAGAACAACATGAATGCAGAACGAGCAAAAGCGATTTACGATTCGCCCGATACTATTGCCGTACAATTGGATGGCAAACCGATCTGGATTGAGCATGTAGACGAAGCGAACGGTATGGCCACTGTACAGATAGGCAGCAGACCCACCAATACCCAAACCGTCAGTGTGGAACGTCTGAAAGAACAATAGGAGGATGGGAACCTCTATGTTCCAGATTATTATTACGATGAGAGCATGAAGCTGATGCTGCAAAAATACTCGGTCCTTACGTTTCTTTGTTTGGCATGAGCCCCCGTGCTATCAAAAAGCTTCTCCCTGACCGGGGAGCTTACTTCACCAGCCGTGTAGTAGGCTCCCCAATTTGTGAAAGGCTAATGCCCCTCCCACTCCAACAAAAAAAGGCTCGCAAATGCTCAGTGAGCAAATTAGCGAACCCTACTTGTAAAAATAAATGCGGTCACAAAGGACTTGAGCCTCCACCGACTTTATCTAGCTTACTACGTTAAGTAGCTAGACTCAAACCAGTCGCCAATTGATTTTCGCCGACAGGCAGTCCCCATCTCCGCTAAAGGGCTTGATCCGTTCCCATGACCTTCACACTGCAATGGCCTTCAAATGTGGTGAAACTATCAGTTCAGCCTCTGTTGCCATTTGAACGTCTTTCACTGACAAACCTGGAGCAATTTCCTTTAGCATCAGCCCTTTACCCGGGATAACATCAATGACAGCCTTCTCGGTTACTATCGTCTTTACAACATTTACAGCAGTCAGGGGTAGCTTGCACTGTTTAAGTATTTTCGGCGCCCCATTTTTGTTGACATGCTCCATGGCTACAATCACTCTCTTGGCTCCGACCACCAAATCCATGGCTCCCCCCATGCCCGGAACCTTTTTCCCTGGGATCATCCAGCTTGCAAGGTTGCCTTTCTCATCGACCTCCAGGGCGCCCAAAACCGTGATATCCACATGCCCTCCGCGGATGATGGAAAATGAAAGCGAACTGTCAAAAAAGCATGCTCCTTTCATAGTTGTAACGTAGTTTCCGCCTGAATCGATACAATCGAGTCTTTCTTTTCCCTGGGCCGCTTTGGGGCCTACACCGAGGATTCCGTTCTCAGCCTGCAGCATAATATGAATGTTGTCGGGGATATAGTCCACTACCATTGTAGGCATTCCAACACCAAGGTTGACAACTTCGCCATTTTTGAATTCCTGGGCTATTCTTCGAGCAATGAATTCTCTGTTATTCATGCGTTTTCACCCACCTTTACAATTGCGTCGACAAATATTCCGGGAACGTTGACATGATTGGGGTCAATTTCTCCCGTCTTTACGAATTCGTCTGTCTGAGCAACTACATACTCTGCCGCTGTAGCCATAACCATATTGAAATTGCGTGAAGAGCCGTTGATGACAAGATTTCCCGCTTCATCTGCCTTATGGGCTCTGATTAGCGCCACATCCGCTTTGAGCGGCAGTTCGAGCAAATATTCTCTTTCGTCAATTTTGATTTTCTTTTTCCCTTCCTCTACAATGGTGCCTACACCTACAGGTGTTAAAATACCGCCCAAACCGGCTCCTCCTGCGCGTATTTTTTCAGCGAGTGTGCCTTGCGGGAAGAGTTGAACCTCCGCTTCTTTCGTCATAAGGAGCCTGCCTGTTTCCGGATTGGAGCCGATATAGGATGCAAAAATCCGCTTTACTCTACCGCTTTTTACAAGATTATAGATAGATAATTCCGGTGTACCTGTGTCATTGGAAATAATCGTAAGATTGCTTGCGGAATTTGTGTCGACAAGCGCACGCACCAGCTCCTCCGGAAAGCCTCCTGCCAGAAAACCTCCGACCATCACCGTGTCCCCGTCTTTGACCTTCTTAACTGCTTCTTCAGCGGAGATTACTTTGTTATTCATGGTTCCGTCTCCTTATATATTTTTTAGGAAAGCAAGCTTTATTGGAGATAATCGTAGAGAACTCTTCCGTATGGAAGCGTTAAATCGGCAATAAAATGTTTTCCGCCAATATAAGCTTTAACCGGCAAATCTGCCACAGGAGCGTTGACATGGGGGATCAGGTTTAATCTGGCAGGCCCTGACCAGGCGCCCTTTACAGAAATGTTTTCGAGATTATACGCCACTAACTGAGCAATTTTTGGGGTACCATCAACATCAGGAATTAATTTTAAGTTAACTTGCGTTTTTGCAATGGCTTTAGCCGTTTCCTTTTCATCAAGAATGTTATATTTGAAAGGCATGGTTCCCATGGCCACCAGGACGTTATTATAATGCAATGTACCCGTCAGCGTCTCCGTCTCCTCAACGATCAGGCGAGGCTTCGCCCATTTTTTAGGAAAGCCCCAGATTTCACGTCCCCCAAGAATAGCAGGTGCGTTATCCAAATACATTTGGGCAACAAAATTACAGGGTTCTCCGTGAAAAGTACAGGGAATGACAATACCGCTTTCCTCATAGCTTCCTAAACCGGATGAATCGGGCATCTTGATCCATTCATAGGCAACCGTATTGCTTCCATCCGGCTGTAGAGGTTCCGGGACCGCATGTCTAATCGCAGCGGGATCGGATTCATAGGTAATGATAAAAAATTCCCGGTTGATGAAGCGGCATGGCGGGCGCCCATAACTGCCGCTGGCCGCAGGCATGGATTGGAGTGAAAGTACATCTTTTTGATTCATAGCGATCTCCCTTCCTTTTTAGAGATAATTCAAAAGTCATCTTGAACGCGCACTTTAAATAAGTGCATTTTCAACCAGCATCGCTATTCCCATTCCCGTTCCGATGCATAACGAGGCTATGCCGTAACGTGAAGATCTTCGCACCATTTCATGAACCAACGTAACCAATACCCTAGCTCCGCTTGCACCGACAGGATGCCCGATCGCGATCGCGCCGCCATTGACATTCACCTTCTCCGGACTGACCCCAAGCTCTTTCAATACAGCTAATGCTTGTGCGGCGAACGCTTCATTAATTTCAAAAAGATCAATTTCATCAATGGATATTCCCTGTTGCTTAAGAAGGGACGAAATCGCTTTTACCGGGCCCATTCCCATATATGCAGGGTCAACGCCAACAAGTGAATAACCCTTGATATATGCCAACGGCTTTAACGCATGTTCCTTACATTTGTCTTCCGACACTACAAGCATAGCTGCCGCGCCATCATTGATTCCCGAAGAATTTCCGGCGGTAACCGTTCCGTTCTCCTTAAACGCAGTTTTTAAATGAGAAAGTTTTTCTTTCGTTGTATTTCCTCTTATGTGTTCGTCTTCCGTGAAATAAATAGTTTCTTTTTTGTTTTTGATCATGACCGGAACAATCTGCTCTTCAAAAACCTTCTTGTTTTTTGCTTCGACAGCCTTTATCTGGCTTTCATAGGCAAACTCATCCTGCTCAAGTCTTGAAATACCATATTTCTCAGCAACATTTTCTGCGGTAATGCCCATATGGTAATGGTTGATCGGGCATGTAAGGCCGTCGGCCACCAGAGAGTCTACCAATTCACCGTTGCCAAGTTTGTAGCCGTTTCTTGCATTCCTTAGCAGATAGGGGGCGTTCGACATGCTCTCCATGCCTCCTGCCAGGACGATGTTGCTTTGTTCCGCCAATATTGAATTGTAGGCTAAACCGATGGCATGAAGTCCTGAACCGCAAACCGTATTTATCGTTGATTCGGGTACATCAATGGGGATACCGGCTTTTAGTGCCGCCTGTCTGGCAGGATTTTGGCCATTGCCCGCCTGAAGAACATTTCCCAAATAAACTTGATCAATTAAAGAAGGCTCTAATTTACTTTGCTGAAGGCATGCTGTCATCACAATTGCTCCCAGTTCAGGAGCGCTTAGGGGCGCAAGGGTTTTGTTAAAAGAGCCGACCGCTGTTCTCAACGGGCTTACCAAAGCTACTTTTTTCATAAAAACTCACATTCCTTTCGCTGTGTTCAAGACACAATACATCCATGACTGCACTTCAATTCGTAATTTCCGCTCTTAACCTACGAAACGCAGCGACTGCAAGATACATTTGCTTGCGGGCATATCATGGTGCCTAAGACGGTGAGTGTGACGGTTCGATCGCCTTCTTTCGCTGGAAATAAAATACAGTTTTATCATAGTTCCAATGCAGATTTTGCTCAATGTTCAAATTTTTACATATATCTATATACAGATGCTTATGAAGCCATATTCTTTAAAATAAATAGGCCATTCTAATGTTTTCTGTTAATTTCTTGGTTTTTCTGAGATTCATGACTGTTAATTGAATCTTATGTTAGAAATGAAAATTTAAATCAACCCGTGAAAAAGTTTTCTCCGCAAATGGCATTCAGCTCATCGCTGAGAAATAAAAAAACTTCCCTATGCAGATGCATAACCGACTTATAGCACCTAAAAAAGCGCCCGAAAAGACGCCTTTTATATTGTCTAATTCAGGAAACGGGGTGTATAGTATGATTAAATATTTGAAGGAAGTGAGCCGTATGGACTTTAACATATGCTTGTTCGATGATTTTGAAACACTAGATGTATTCGGACCCGTTGAGATTTTTGGCCGCCTACCAGAAGTTTATGACTTAAAATATTTCTCTATAGATGGGGGAATTGTTGAGAGCCGACAAAAAAACAAGATTGTCACAGAACCCATTGCACAAGTAAAACCCAATGGCATATTCATGATCCCAGGCGGACAGGGGACAAGAAGCTTAATCCATGACGATACATTTATGAAGCAGATCACAGAGATTGCGGAACAGTCCTATTTTTGTATAACTGTCTGTACAGGTTCAGCGCTGCTTGCCAAAACAGGCTTGTTAAAACACAGGCGCGCCACATCCAATAAATTAGCCTTTGATTGGGTCAAATCCATCGACACGGAAGTTGACTGGATTCCAAACGCAAGATGGGTAGTAGATGGAAAGTTCTATACTTCATCTGGTGTATCTGCTGGAATGGACATGTCCTTAGGTTTTATTTCTGACCAATTGGGTCTTGAAAAAGCTAGGCAGGTTGCCAATCAAATTGAATACATTTGGAATTCCAATAAAGATGATGACCCTTTTGCGAGATAGCGAAAAACTTGTGAACTGGATCAAATAGTGCTTTATTTACTGCTTTTTTATAAAATTAAGTTTGATGTCTCCACGATTGTCCATAAGGTCACACTGAATGTTTTCTGCCAGTTGGAGTCCGCCACTGTCACCGTCGACGAATAAGTGGGTATGTTCAGGATGGTCTACTTTGAGTGCATGACGAAGCCACAAACGCCCGTCCTCCATGTAAAAGAAATATTGTCCGTCGTAAATGATCCCCTCAAATATCTCATAATTATGAGATTGGTCATAAGGTCCAAATACCATCGCTGCCCGTTCTAGTACGAATGAATTCGTTTTTGGTTTTATAAACATATGTTGACCCCCTGTTAGATAGTTATTGTATTTTGAAACGGTAACATATTGCTAATAACGAAAGGTTTTGCTACGATGAACAGAAGATAAAAAGTAGTCAACATATCAATATGTCAACATTTTGTGCGTAAATGAATAATATCTAATACTGTTCTATATGTCAACATTCTGTGCTTATTTTTTGGAGGAATTTTATGAACCCTTTAAGAATACGTTGTCGCCTTGGTGATATTATGCGAGAGCGGGGACTGCAAAACAAAGATGTAGTGGATTTAACGGGGGTGAGTCGAAACACAATTACTTCTCTTGCAGGTAACGCAACCAAACGGATAGATTACGATACGCTAGGTGCATTGTGTCGGGGATTAGGTGTAACCCCGGGTGATCTTCTAGAGTACATGCCGAATGCCAAAGAAAATATTGAATAAACCTATGTAGAATCCATATACCTGGGTTAGAAATAGCATTGACGTTATAACGTCAGTGTTTTTTTATTCTTCGTTTTTTTTGCAAAGAAGCCGGCTTGCTTGAAGGCAATCGGCTTGGAATGTAGAGGTTTCACTTTAACAACTCATGAAAAATGTACATCCGCTGTCGCAAGCAAACGCACAAAACGATTACCGAGCATCGCATTGTGATGAGCTACAATTTGTTCACCGCTCAGCACCTTGCTATCAAATGTACTATGCGCATCCGATACGAGCACGTTGTTCTGGTATCCCAGACTATAGGCGCTTCGGCAAGTCGTGTCGAGGCAGAATTCAGTCTGCATCCCTGCGATTACGAGCTGATCGGCTCCCAATCTCTGGAGTACCTCGCCCAATTCGGTTTGATAAAAGCTGTCCCAGGACGATTTACGCACAATTCGTTCATGAGGAAGAGGACGCACCACGTCGGCGATGGCCCAGCCTGTACTGTTCTCCCGGAAATCCTCATCCGCTTCCTCAGTATGCTGCACAAAAATCACTGGTGTGCCTGCCGCTCTGGCTTTGGCCAAAAGCTGCTGTAAATGTGCTATAATTTCCTGCTCACGATATAGCTTCTCATCATACATGAACATAGCCTGCTGTACATCAATCATGAGTAAAACGGTTTGTCCCATTGAATTGATTCCCTCCTTGTGTGTCTTGCTTAACATACAATAGCATGTTTTCATGCCTTGCGGCGACATAAGGTGAACTATATAATAAAGGACAAGTTGGAACGGTCCGATCGGACGAAAGGTGATTAAGACATATGACAATTTCGCAGGAACAGTTTACGTTTCGTTCTGTCGCAGAGGCGCAGACCGGGGCTTTAGCTGGTTTTTTGGCTGCACAAGCCGTCCCCGGCACGGTGATCGTGCTGGACGGAGATCTGGGAGCAGGTAAAACGGCCTTTTCCAAAGCTTTTGCCAGCCATTTGGGTGTCCCAGGTATAGTAAACAGCCCGACTTTTACGCTAATCAAGGAGTATGAAGGCCGATTGCCCTTGTACCATATGGATGTGTATCGCATTACCCAGGATGAGGCAGAGGATCTTGGACTGGATGAATATTTTTATGGGACTGGAGTATGTCTGGTGGAATGGGGGAGTATTATACCCGATATATTGCCGAAGCAGCGGCTTCACATGTATATAGAGACGACAGATGTCGGTGAGCGCTTAATTCATCTCACCGGATATGGCGAGCCTTATGAACAATGGTGCCGCAGTTTGCGGGAGAATGGAGTTTGAACCATGCAAAGAGAGCATACAGATGTGAATGTAAAGCCGCGTGAGCGGTTTTTGGTGTTAGATACAGCGACAACCGTGATGGCAGCTGCCTTGATGAACGGAAGAGAGCTGCTGGGAGAAAGCAATGTGTATGGCGAACGAAATCACTCGGTGCATGTCATTACCGAGCTGGAACGTCTCCTGAGTGAAGAAGGACTGACACGCGATGACGTGGACGGTATTGCAGTCGGTATCGGGCCCGGTTCTTACACCGGCATTCGGATTGCGGTGACTGCTGCCAAAACCCTTGCTTGGGCCTGGGGCGTCCCGGTGACATCCATATCCACTTTGCACGCCTTGGCATGGGGAGGGTGGAATCGTGGTGTCGCAATACAGGAGCAAGAAGGGAAAAGTGAGTCGGTGAGTGAAAGTCCAGCCGGGGTGAAGGCAGCAGACTGGATTGTGCCTGTGCTGGATGCGCGCCGTGGACAGGTCTACACGGGGCTGTTCGCCGTAAATACAGTTAACGGCACTGACAGCCCGCAGCGGCTGGAACCGGATGCGATCCGGCTGATGTCCACTTGGACAGAGGACCTGCTGCAACGACTGGAGACATTGCCTTCTGAAGAGCGGCCAGCAGCTATTTGGTTAGTCGGTGAGACAGCGATTCACGCTGAATCAGCCGAGCGCCTGCGTGCATGGAGCGAGCTTCATATTGTACCGTATGAACTGGAAGGAAAATGGGTTGGCCGCCTTGGGGCGGATAAGCTGCTTCGTCAGGAACATGACGAGCTGCATACGCTGGTTCCGAATTATACCCAGCTGGCGGAGGCGGAAGCCAATCTGCTTCGTCAGCGCTAAAGAGAGCGGTGAACAACATGGCAAAGAACATGCAACGGGAAGAGAAGCTTGAGTTTCGCTTGATGCAGCTGGATGATATTCCCGATGTGCTGGAGATTGAGCATGAAGCGTTCACGCTGCCGTGGACGGAAGAAGCATTCCGCAATGAGCTGACGATGAATCATTTCGCCAAATATATGATTATGGAACTGAACGGAAAAGCCATTGGTTACGCGGGCATGTGGACGATTATGGATGAGGCCCATATTACGAATATTGCGGTTCGTGAGGCTTTTCGCGGGCGTAAGCTTGGTGACAAGCTATTGGATGAGCTGATGCAGACCGCCTCATATTTGGGGATGGAACGTATGACGCTGGAGGTGCGGGTAACGAATCGGATCGCTCAGGGCTTGTATGAGAAAAAAGGTTTTAAGCCCGCAGGTGTCCGCAAAGGCTATTATTCGGATAATAACGAGGATGCCGTGATCATGTGGGCGGATCTTCCCGCGCATAAGGCATCCGATGAACAGGAAGGAAGCGTGCAGGAGCAATGACGCAAGAGGAAAAAGCAGGTACAGGCACCGCCTCCGGTGAGCCTTGCTATATACTGGCCGTGGAAACGAGCTGTGATGAAACGGCTGTTTCCGTCGTGAAAAATGGTACAGAGGTACTTTCAAATCTCATTTCCAGTCAGATTGAAACACACAAAGCCTTTGGTGGTGTGGTGCCAGAGGTGGCATCGCGCAAGCATGTGGAGAGCATTACGTACATGCTGGACGAAGCCATGCAAGCATCTGGTATTACGCCCCGCGAGCTTTCGGCAGTTGCCGTGACACAAGGACCGGGACTGGTCGGCGCGTTGCTGGTTGGTATTGTCGCCGCCAAGAGCGCGGCCATGGCGTTCGGCAAGCCATTGATTGGGACGCATCATATTGCGGGACATATTTATGCCAATCAGCTGGAGCATGAGATCGTATATCCATGTATCGCACTTGTTGTGTCAGGAGGACATACGGAACTGGTGCTGATGGAGTCCGAAGGCCAGTTTCAACTCATTGGCCGGACGAGGGATGATGCAGTAGGGGAAGCTTATGACAAAGTAGCACGAGCCATTGGCTTTCCGTATCCCGGCGGTCCGCATGTGGATCGTGTGGCCCATGAATCGGAGGAAGTCGTCACTTTGCCGCGTGCATGGCTGGAGCCGGATTCTTATGATTTTAGCTTTAGCGGTTTGAAATCTGCGGTGCTGAATGTGATTAACCAGACGAAAATGCGCGGAGAAACCGTCCAAGCCGGAGCGATCGCAAGAGGCTTTCAAGAGTCGGTTGTAGAGGTGCTGGTGGAAAAAGCGATTCGTGCCATGCGTGAATACCGGGCGAAGCAGCTTCTGCTCTGCGGCGGTGTCGCTGCCAATCGTGGACTGCGTACAGCATTGCGTGAGCGCTGCGAGCGTGAAGGCATCGAGCTGCTTGTACCGTCCATGAAATATTGTACAGACAATGCAGCCATGATCGGTGCTGCGGCCTATGCCAAGTGGAAGCGCGGGGAATTCACCTCACTCGACATGAAGGCAGATCCAGGGCTGTCTCTGGAGGAATGGTCTGTCCAATCTTAATTGAACAAGAATGTGTAAGACACGGCACAGCTGAGGCTGTGTCTTTTTTGTTCCATCCTGGTTAATATAAAAACAACATAAATTCAAGTGGTCTAATTACAGGAGTTTTTAGCTGATCAATGGTAGCATCTTATTCTCCCGCAGTGTTCGTCATAAACGTACACGGTTTTTCATGATTCACCAAAAAAACTCAGAGATTTTAATACTCCTCGAACAATGATATGATTTGTCAAGTTGTGAACAAAGTTATCCACATATACCGTTGAAAATGTGGATAACAATGCTCAAAGCAAGCAGGCCAAGACTTTTTGGAGGTAGCAAGTCAGGGGATATTTCGCACCTCTGACTTTGGTGAAAACTGTGGATAATGTGGATAAAGAGGTGGATAAATTTGGTTTTCATGTGAAAATGGCTTTTTGGCAATAAAAAAATGGCCTAAAAGGCCATTTTTCAATCTCACTCATACACATAAGTTGTGGATATCTCTGTGTACAAAAAGAAGGAAGAGGCAAATGTGAAATTTCTAGGGCTGAGATTTTATGCAGTAGCTGTCAATCCTCTAACAGTTCTTCCCATGCCGCATAGGTTTGAGCCAATTCCTGTTTATGGTTGTCGAGTTGTGCCTGAATTTCCTGAAGCGCCTCGTAATCCTGATAAATCTCGGGTAGGGTCATTTGCTCCTCTAGCCCTAAAATTTGCTCCTCCAACGCTTTGATTTGGTTTTCCAGGGCTTCCAGCTTACGCTGACGGCTGCGTTCCTCGCTCTTGGCTTGTTTGTCTGCTGCATAGGTAGCTGCGCGTGATTTAGGTGTAGTCTCGTCTGTTACGGATGCAGAGGCAGCCGATGTTTTGCTGCGGGTGGCCTGACCTGCCTCCAGAGCTTCCTGTGCTATCTCCTCCAGTTCCTGTTTTTTGGCTACATAGTCATCATAATTCCCCAGGAAATGTTGTATCCCTTCAGGATGAAGCTCAATGACACGCTCCGCCATTTTATTCAGGAAATAACGGTCATGGGAAATGAATAGCAGCGTGCCGTCATAGTCCATCAAAGCAGCTTCCAGCACTTCCTTGCTGAACAGATCCAGATGGTTGGTAGGCTCATCGAGAATCAGTACATTGGCTTCGCGAAGCATCAGCTTGGCCAGAGATACACGGGCTTTTTCCCCACCACTTAGTGTAGATACCTTTTTTAGTACATCGTCACCGCTGAACAGGAAATTACCCAGTACCGTACGTATCCGTGCTTCCTCCATATGAGGGTACTCGCTCCACAGCTCCTCCAGTACGGTATTGGTCGGGTTCAGATTCGTTTGCTCTTGGTCATACAGGCCGATTTTAATTTTTGTGCCCCAGTGAATGGAGCCGGCAGCAGGCTTTAGCGATCCGGTCAGGCACTTGAGCAGCGTCGATTTTCCAATCCCGTTTGGACCAATCAGTGCCACCGTATCTCCACGTTTTAAGTCAAAGGATGCATGCTGGAATAAAGGCTTTTTACCTTCATACGCTACGGAGAGGTCGCGTACCTCCAACACTTCCTTACCCGACATAAAGGCTGTTTCAAAGGAAAAATGTGCTTTTTTCAAATCGCCCATAGGACGATCCATACGCTCCATTTTATCCAGCTGCTTGCGGCGGCTCTGGGCACGTTTGGTTGTGGAGGCTCGCACAATATTGCGTTGTATAAAGGCCTCCATACGGGCGATTTCCCCTTGTTGCTTTTCGTAATGCTTGAGATTTGTTTCGTACTCGGCAGCCTTCAACTCCATATAGCGACTGTAGTTGCCTGTATAGCGGGTGGAGCGGTGGCGCTCGATTTCAATGATAGTCGTTACCAGTCGATCCAAAAAATATCGGTCATGTGATACGACCAGCAAGGAGCCGGAGTAGCCGCGCAAATAGTCTTCCAGCCAGGTCAATGTCTGGATATCGAGATAGTTGGTCGGCTCATCAAGCATAAGCACGTCCGGGGCAAGCAGCAGAATGCGTGCCAGTGCGAGACGTGTTTTCTGTCCGCCGCTCAATGTAGCTACAGGCGTCTCCGGTGCAAATGAACCAAAGCCCATGCCATGCAGCACGCTGCGAATACGGGTCTCCATTTCATAGCCGCCATGATCCTTGAACCAGTCTGAGCGTCGTGCATAGCGTTCGAGCAGATCAGCATAGCGCTTTTCGTTCTGCGCATTGGCCGGGTCAGCGATTTCCTGCTCCATTTGCCGCAGCTCCTGCTCAGCTTCAATCAGCGGAGCGAATACCAGCATCATTTCTCCCCAGATAGATCGGTCGGAATTCAAGCCGCTGTTTTGTGCCAGATAACCGATGCTGGTCTCCTTTGCTTTGAAAATTTGCCCACTGTCATAGGATATTTCACCAGCAATGATTTTGAGCAGGGTCGATTTGCCTGCACCGTTCACACCTACCAGTCCAATGCGTTCACGTTCCAATATTTGAAGGTTAATCCCGTCCAGGACGGGTTCAATTCCATAGGATTTTGTAATTCCGGTTACTTGCAATAGCATCGCGTATCGTTCCTCCATTACAATTTTTGCACAGTTTCCCTGCTTTCCCTGCAGGTGCCTTCCTTCCAGTTTACATGAAAATACCCACTATTGCACTGCTATTACCTCCTAAACCCTTGAGCCACGTGTAGTCAATTTGTATAAACAATGATAAACTTAAATGAGGACTGAAAAAGAATGAAAGAAACTTGGAACGTACAGCACTTACTGACAAATGAATCAGTTGTAACGTTTTGAAGCATTATCAACGATTGTGCGGGAGGGCGGATATGTGGATGTCTGTAGTGTAAAGAACGCGCTCCGTTTGCAACAACGAGAAGCACGGGACTCCATGGACCCGCTGACAAGGCAGAAGGCATCGGCTGTGGCCTGTCGGCATGCAATCGAGGCATGGGAGCAGCTTAGAATAAACAGAAACGGAGATAAGCTAACGTTATTTAGCTATCTCTCATTTGGCAGCGAGATTTCGACAGCTCCCCTCATTGAGCATTGCTGGTCACAGGGGGATCGTGTCCTGGCTCCGAGAGTGGACCCGGTAACCCGGACCATGGAGCTAAGAGAGATGGATCAGCACGGAGATATCGTGCCCGGCATTTGGAACATTCCTGAGCCTGCACCCACATGCAAGGAATGGACGCCTGAAATGTGGGCGCAAATTGATTGGGCTGTTGTGCCCGGCCTGGCCTTTGATCGTCGTGGGGGCAGAATCGGCTACGGCGGGGGCTATTATGACCGCTTTACTGTACAGCTTGAGGCAGGGAAGCGTAACAACGGCTGCGCAGGTCCGCTTTATGTTTCGCTGCTGCTTCCGGGACAATTGCTGGAGCAGGTGCCCATGGAGCCGGGGGATTTGAGAGTGGACGTTCTTTTTACCCCGGAAGGGTCTTTAGATTGTGATCATGCATAACTGACAAATGACTAATGAAACGAAGTTCTGGCATGTGAAAGGAGCTGTGAGGGAGTCGTGGATTCCTTTACTCATTTTAACGAACAGGGACGGGCTCGTATGGTGGATATTTCGGGCAAAGCGTCTACGGTTCGTACAGCAGTCGCTGTGACACGGATTACAATGAGTCCGGCAACATTGACGGCTGTGAAAGAAGGCAGGATCGGCAAAGGCGATGTACTCGCTGTAGCGCAGGTCGCAGGGATTCAAGGCGCGAAAAAAACGTCGGACTGGATTCCGATGTGTCATCCGCTGGCCCTGACAGGCGTGAATATTACTTTTTCCGATAATGGGCATGATGTGCTCCATATTGAAGTTGAAGTGAAGACCGAGGGTAAGACAGGTGTAGAAATGGAAGCTTTGACAGCGGCTTCAGCCGCAGCGTTAACCGTGTATGATATGTGCAAGGCGCTGCAAAAAGATATGATCATCGGCCCTACCATGCTGCAATCGAAAACAGGCGGCAAGCATGGGGATTTTCAAAGGGAGAACCACCGGGAACCTTGACATAAATAACATTGTCGCCGAGAGGGTACTGTGATGTGATGGAGGATGCAGCGTGCCTGTTTCTGATTTTCAGAAGAGAAAGTATTCTTTCATGATAGGAGAAGGGTGATCTTATGGTGTGGAAAACGGCGATCCTGACAGCCAGTGATAAAGGGGCAAGAGGAGAGCGTGAGGATACAAGCGCACAGGTCATCCGGGAGCTCGTCGAAGAAGAACTGGGCGGAGAGATTGTAGAGTACCGGATCGTTCCCGATGAACCGGATGAAATTATTGCGGCTTTAATCGAAATGACCGATTATTTTCATGCAGACCTGGTACTGACTACAGGCGGAACTGAACTGGCGATCCGTGATGTGACACCTGAGGCAACTCGGCGGGTCGTGGAACGGGAAGTGCCAGGTATGGCGGAAGCTATGAGAATGATTGTGATGCAGAAAAATCCGGCGGCTATGCTATTCCGAGGAATTGTGGGAATACGTGGGCGCACACTGATCGTAAATTTGCCGGGAACGCCCAAAGGCGTGCATGAAAATTTGGCGGCTATTATGGATCAGCTCCCGGAGGCGCTGCTTATGGTGACAGGCCAGTTCCGGTAGAAGGCAGCATTTGTGTGTGGTATGATACTCATAGGATGATTAAGGAGGATTGCTGCACATGCCCAATATTGGAGCACCGGGTTATATTTTGTTGATTATTCTGGCCCTGCTGCTATTTGGCCCGAACAAGCTGCCTGAGTTGGGACGAGCTGTGGGCCGTACATTCCGTGAGTTTAAAAACGGGGCACGCGATATTTTGTCTGAAGACGAACAGACAGAGCGTAAAGGTGCCAAAGATAGTGTGGTTCAAGCATCCCAGCCGACGTCTTCAGAAGTTCAGCCTCAGCCTGAGGATAAACGGTTGCCGTAACGTTATTTTTTAGTATGAACATGAGCCTCTTCTTTAGGGAAGGGCTTTATTTTTTAGCGTTTCTACAGTACGACGTTCCGTTCGGAAAGGAGGAGTGGGTTTGACCCCATCAGAGCATGAAATGTCGCTAGTGGAGCATCTGGGCGAGCTTCGTCGCAGAATTATTTATGTACTGATTGTATTTGTTCTGGCGCTGGTTGGCGGCTTGTTCGCGGCGGGGCCTGTCTATGACTGGCTTATTCGCTCCGGTTCGGCGCAAGCTTTCCAGCTGAATGCATTTTCCTTTTGGGACGGGATCGGTATCTACATGAAGATCGCTATGATTATTGGGATTGCGGTGGCGCTGCCGTTTGCATGTTATCAGCTATGGAGGTTTGTCAGTCCCGGCTTACGGCCGCAGGAGCGAAGTGCAACTTTGCGTTATGTGCCTTATGTACTGCTGTTGTTCATCATGGGCACAGCTTTTGCTTATTTCATTATTTTCCCGATGGCGATTCAGTTTACGTCGTCTGTCACCAAGAGCATGGGCTTGCATGAAACGTACGGTATTGCACAGTATTTCACCTTTATGTTTAATATTGTGTTGCCTGTGGCACTCTTATTTGAACTCCCGTTGCTAATCATGTTTCTGACAGGGATTCATGTTTTAACTCCGATGAGGCTTCGCAAATGGCGGAAAATTTCTTATTTTCTGCTTGTATTCGTCGCGGTTGTCATTACCCCACCGGACTTTATATCCGATTTTTTGGTGGCAATCCCGTTGCTGGTGCTATATGAGGTGAGCGTGTACTTGTCATCCATCGTGTATCGCAGGCAGCTGCGTGCACAGGAGGAACGTGAGGCCCAAATGCGTATAGAAAAATAAGCATTCGCCTAAGGCAACGGTTATTTTTAAGTCAGATGGAAATAATCGAGAAGGGCTATCCATAAAAATTCCCATAAAAAATACATTAGGGACTTGAAATTCAATCTCAAGTTGAGTATCATAAAGTTGGTTGTTAGCACTGATGACTGTCGAGTGCTAATACATACAACATAACAACCAAATTACAGTATAAAACACTTAATAAGGAGGCTATTTTTTCATGATCAAACCTTTGGGTGAACGCGTATTGGTGGAAGCAATTGAGCAAGAGCAAACGACTTCCTTCGGAATCGTACTTCCTGACTCTGCCAAGGAAAAGCCGCAAGAAGGCAAAATTATCGCGGTTGGCGCAGGCGCATTGAAAGACGGTGCCCGTATTCCTCTGGAAGTAAAAGAAGGCGACCGTGTTATTTTCTCTAAATACGCTGGAACGGAAATCAAATATGAAGGTAAAGAATATTTGATTATGAAAGAAAGCGATATCCACGCGATCATCGGTTAACCGGAATCCGGACAGGACCTGAATATAGGAATCGAACAAATCATTCATAATCCATAGGGAGGTTTTACACAAATGGCTAAAGACATTAAATTCAGTGAAGACGCTCGCCGCTCCATGCTGCGCGGGGTAGACGCATTGGCTAACGCTGTTAAAGTAACACTCGGACCGAAAGGCCGTAACGTTGTACTTGAGAAAAAATTCGGTAGCCCGCTTATCACAAATGACGGTGTAACGATTGCAAAAGAAATCGAGCTGGAAGACGCATTCGAAAACATGGGTGCTCAACTGGTTAAAGAAGTAGCAACCAAAACAAACGATGTAGCTGGTGACGGTACAACTACCGCTACGGTATTGGCTCAAGCCCTCATCACTGAAGGTTTGAAAAACGTAACTGCTGGCGCAAGCCCAATCGGTATCCGCAAAGGGATCGACAAAGCGGTAAAAGCGGCTGTTGCTGAACTGCAATCCATCTCCAAACCTATCGAAAGCAAACAATCCATTGCACAAGTAGCCGGAATTTCCGCTGCTGATGATGAAGTAGGCGAACTGATCGCTGAAGCTATGGAAAAAGTGGGCAAAGACGGTGTAATCACCGTTGAAGAATCCCGCGGTTTTGCAACAGAGCTGGAAGTCGTTGAAGGTATGCAATTTGACCGTGGCTACATTTCCCCGTACATGATTACAGATACGGACAAAATGGAAGCTGTACTGGACAATCCATATATCCTGATTACAGACAAAAAAATCACGAACACACAAGAAATCCTGCCGTTGCTTGAAAAAATCGTACAACAAGGCAAACCGCTCGTTCTGATCGCTGAAGATATCGAAGGCGAAGCACTGGCGATGCTGGTTGTCAACAAACTGCGTGGTACATTCAATGCTGTAGCTGTTAAAGCTCCAGGCTTTGGTGACCGTCGTAAAGCAATGCTGCAAGATATCGCTGCCCTGACAGGCGGTCAAGTGATCACGGAAGAGCTGGGTCTGGACCTGAAATCAGCTTCCGTAGACCAACTGGGTACAGCACGTCAAGTGCGTATCACGAAAGAAAATACGATTGTGGTTGACGGCGCTGGCAACAAAGCCGACATCGACGCTCGTGTTAGTCAAATCCGTACACAATTGGAAGAAACAACTTCCGAGTTCGACAAAGAAAAATTGCAAGAGCGTCTGGCTAAATTGTCCGGCGGCGTAGCAGTCATCAAAGTCGGTGCGGCTACTGAAACAGAATTGAAAGAACGCAAACTGCGCATCGAAGATGCCCTGAACGCAACCCGTGCTGCGGTTGAAGAAGGTATCGTATCCGGTGGTGGTGTAGCGCTCCTGAACGTATATAAAGCAGTTGCAGCTGTTGAACTGCAAGGTGACGAGCAAACAGGCGTGAACATCGTGTTGCGCGCTCTGGAAGCTCCAATCCGTACAATCGCTGCTAACGCAGGTGAAGAAGGCTCTGTAATCGTTGAGCGTCTGAAACGCGAAGAAGTTGGCGTAGGTTTCAACGCAGCTACTGGCGACTGGGTAAACATGATCGAAGCTGGTATTGTTGACCCTGCGAAAGTAACTCGTTATGCATTGCAAAACGCTGCATCCGTAGCAGCCATGTTCCTGACCACTGAAGCGGTTATCGCTGACAAGCCAGAACCAGAAAAGGCTGCAATGCCTGATATGGGCGGCATGGGTGGAATGGGCGGCATGATGTAAAAAATCCAAAAACCCTTGTTGTAGCAAGGGTTTAGGTGATTAGCGCGTCCATTTGTTAACAATTTGTTAACTCTGATCAGATTTTTTTGAGGCTCTCATTAGTTCGCTGAACTTTTGAGCAGCCTCTTTTCTTTTTGGCTTAGTTATATGAAGGTATATTCTGCGTGTTATCTCGTCGTTTGCGTGTCCAAGCCGCTGCATGATTTGTTCGAGAGTAGCTCCGGCTTCGGCTAATAGTGATGTATGAGTGTGGCGAAGTGAGTGCGGGGTGAGGTCAGGATTAAGCCCAGCTAGTTTTAGAAGTCGCTTCATCCGAAGTTCAACCATTTTTATTACCTGAGGATACCCAGCAAACTTACCGATTCTTGCGAATATGAAACCTTGGTCGTGATAAGTTTTTGGTCTTTTTGATTTCTCTATTTGTTGAATGGTCAGAAGATTTTGAAATCCTACAATAATTTCGTGATCCACATCTATTTCCCGAACTGATGATACAGTTTTAGGTGTGTTGAGTTTGTAAAGAGCGTAATTATTATTCGGGTTGTATAGTGTTTTTGTTACTCTTATTTTGTCGTCTTCGAAGTTGATATCTAGTTCTTTTAATGCACATAATTCACCGACTCTCATACCGGTATAAGCTAAGGTATTGAAGGTTTCAAAGTCATTATCCAGTCCGTGTTCTTGAGCAATCTGCAAAAAATGTACGAGTTCATCCCTTTCTAAATACTTTGGTAGCTCGTTATTTTGTTCAAGCTCGTGAACCGTTTTCTGACGCTTTGGCAAAAAAGAAGTTGATGTAGGATCTGTTTTCAAAGCCCCGATTTTTAACCCATATGAAAAAATCATTCTGCCAGTTGAATGTACACCTGATAGCGTATTGTCGGCTAATTTATTTTGTAGACTTATGAGTGCATCCTGATACATCTGCTCAGTGATCGAAGATGCATTGAGTTTCGCAAAGAACGGTAACAAGTTTTCTTTTTCATTAGTTCTGATTCGGATCGTACCATCTTTTTTTGGTTTTCCATGAGAACTATAATATTTCAGCCACTTTTCAGATAGTTCCTCAAAGGTCATTTTGTTTTCTTCTTTGAACACGCCTCGATTTAATTCTGAAAGCATATCTGCAGCAGCAGCTTGCGCTTCCTTTTTGGTTCTAAATCCGCCTTTTCCCTTTTGCTTTCTTTTACCTGTTACTGGATCTACACCTACACCGATCATAAATGACCATGTTGATCCTCGTTTATAAAAACTACCTTCCACTCTTGAACACTCCTTTTATTGTTTGAAATGCCCTACATAAACCCCACAAACTATAAACTCATTTGGTGTCACCTCCATGGACTGATAAGAATCATTTTCTGGCACAAGATTAAATTTCGCAGAACCTTCAGACCATTTCATTCTCTTTAAAACGCCTTCCTCGCCGTTAATGATAACCGCAACGATTTGTCCATTGAATTCGGCCCAGCTTTCTTTCCTCATGAAAACAATGTCGCCATCATTAATACCTGCATTGACCATAGAGTCACCTTTTACTCTTAGAGCAAAATCTGGTTGTTTTTGTTTCATAAATGGATAATTTATGTATTCTTCGATGTTATTTTCTGCAATTATCCCGTCGCCTGCACAGACTGACTCGATCAGAGGTATCGGTTTTGCGGTTTTAACTAAAGTCAAATACTCACCTAGTTTTGGAGAATACTTATTCAACATATTTTCGAGAGCGTTAATTACATCATTCTTTTGTTCAATGTTAAGATCGCCACGCAGATACTCGGCTTTAATATCTTCTAAAGTAGCATGGGAAAACAAATCAACGATCTGTGGATCGACGAATAAGCTAATTATTTCTCTATGTAAGTCTTTATCAATATGAGTAAACAAGAACACTTTATCAATTAGACCGTAAATTCGGTTGTCGAGCTCCTCGTTTTCGTTCATGAAATTAGCGAGAAACGTTTCATGATTCTCCTCTAACCCTTTTAAATAACCCGCTGCTTTCATTAATTCACCATATGTAACCCCATCCAGGTGGCGAGAAATTTGCATAAGTGTGTTCGGTGAAGGTTGCTGCGTATTCTTTTCGATTCGAGTGAGTGTGGCAGCTGAGATACCGCTTTTGTCAGCAAAGTCTTTCTTTGTTTTATAACCGCTTGCAAGTCTCTTTTCTTTAATGATGTCACCTATTGTTTTTTTGTTCATTGCCTTCAAAAATCTCCCTTCATCTAATGGCTAAAGAAACTATAACATAAATATTGCGTGTACGCAATTATTTATATAAAACGTATTGCGCGACCGCAATCGCTGTAATATACTTAAATTGCGAGGGCGAAATTACACAATAATAAATTGCGAGTACGCAATATAAGGGGTGATACAATGAAAAAATTCGTCGTCCGACTAAAAGTGAAAGAGTTAATGAAGGCGCAAATTGATAAGGACATTACTACAGACAGAGAACTTGCGGATCTGATGAATGTGAATCTTACGCAAATTTGGAGAACTAAACTCCCTGTAGATGATGAACGCCATAACGCACCTGGTAACCAGTTCATAGCTGGTGTGATGGAAGTCTTTGGCGGGAGATTTGAAGACTATTTTTACATTGAAGAAGTTGAAGATGTGAAAAAGAAAAAGAAGAGCGTTCCAGCATTAACCTAAGCAGAAATGAGGTGTGTGTAATGACAAAGACGAAAAAAAAGCATTGGGATGAACTCCCAGACAGTTTGACTGCTCAAGACATTGCTGATTTTTTTGGACTAACCCGGCGCACTGTTTATGACATATTCGATCTTAGTCCTTCACATGGTGGCATCCCGAATTATTTCATAGGCACTTCCCGTCGTGCGGATAAAGAAGATGTAAGAGCGTGGAAAGATAACTTAAAACAAAAACACCTTAAAAATTTTGCTTGAGGGGAGAAACAGTATGACTCAATTGGTTACGATCCACGGTGTCAGAGGATTTGTGGGTTCTGATGGAATGGCTCAATTAAACTTGGAAGACGTTGCTCGTGGGCTTGGATTCACACAACGTAAAAACGGCGTCAACTACATTCGATGGAGACGAGTGAATGGGTATCTGACTGAAATGGGCTTTTCTCCACTTGTGGGGAAAGAGTTCATTCCTGAAAATGCCTTTTATCGACTGGCAATGAAAGCTGATAACGAAACAGGACGAGCTTTCCAATCCAAGGTAGCGGACGAAATTTTACCTTCCATCCGCCGCACTGGCATGTATGCCACAGCCGAACTGCTTGATAACCCGGACTTGCTGATTGAAGCTGCTACACGACTAAAGAAAGAACGTGAGGAACGTTTAAAGCTTCAAGCCAAGATTGAACAGGACAAGCCTAAAGTAGTATTTGCAGAAGCGCTGGAGGTTTCAAAGGACTCTATTCTCGTCGCTGACTTAGCCAAGCTTCTCAAGCAAAACGGAATTGAGATCGGTGAAATTAGGTTGTTTGAATGGCTACGGCAAAATGGTTACCTCATTAAATCAGGTAGCGAACGCAACATGCCAACTCAACGATCCATGGAGCTTAAGATCATGGAAATCAAAATGGGGCAGCGAATGAGTTCCAGCGAGGGCAGCAAGATCACCCGGACGACGAAAATTACAGGCAAAGGACAGATTTACTTTATCAATAAATTCAAGGAGGGTGCTTGAACATGAAACTAACCAAACAAGAAAGTGAACTTATCCAATTTATCCGTACATTAGATTTTGACGACATGCTTAACGTCCTGGATGGTATTAAAGCTGTAGCAGAAGACTTGTCTATTAAATCTTATGACCAAATGGGCAAGGATAATATTATGGCTTCAGTGGGTTTCGAAAGCCAAGCAGAAAAGATGACAAAGCTTGAGCAGTTACTTGGTGATGCAAATGAAGAATACCGTAAGGAAATCTATTCTGTTTTAGAAGAAGGAGAATGAACATGATTAAAGTTGGACATGGTTTTGTGGTAGTCGGGGAGTTGGACAAAAAATATTTTTACAAACTGGTTGTAAAGAAAGGCGAAGTATCTAAGACCATGAATATTTTGGGCGAAGGCGTTGAAACAACAGTCAATAATTTAAAACAAGCTGGATACTATGTAAGCCGTCTAGTCCGTCTTGCGATTTAAGAAAAGAGGGCGAGAGTATGAACCCAATGTTTAGCGGTTTCGTTGCTGGCAAGCGAGTAAACGGCATACTGCTGATCAAGCGTGACGGTACCTGGTTCCAACTTAAAACTATGGCTAAATGGCAAGCAGAATCTATCAAAGGGAGTTGATAGGTATGATATGGCGGTGGTGGCGTAAACGGCCTGTAGTAGTCACCAAGGATTTAAAAGGGTTGAGTGTGCTGACTGACGAGCATTTGGATTACTTAGCTCAAGAGTACGGTCACAAATCTGACTATGGGCTTATCAAAAGCCGCATATCGTTTGGATGCTATGTAGAGCTTACACGAAAAATCTTGTGGGAGGGATAACATGGCGATCAAATGCGGATGTGGAGCAAAAGCCAAGTATTTGGTCTATGAAAATGAACAGCCCCATTGCAAAGAATGCATGCTTGAGGCAGTAGAGTGTAAAAATCAAGTCTTGGTGAGGGTGATAGATGATGCGTATGGGATTAAGAATTAAAGCCAGCGATGCGTTTGAAGATAAATTTGCTTTGGAGTTAGTCGGTGGAGAGCGCAAAGATGGTCCGCATCCAAAATTCGTGTTCAGTAGCGAAATGCAACGCCGCGAATATGATCGGATCAGAAAACAGATTAGGGAGGGAGAACATGCCGAACCTGCAGCAAGCCCAACAACACGTCCGGTCAGTTATCCGCAGATTAGAAGCAATCGCGGAAAACACGGATACCAAAACTAATTCCACGGCATCTATCTTAGAGGCGTTGATGGAAATGTATCGTTACGATGATATCCCTAAAATGGTGGACGAGCTTAAGCAAGTGGATTTATATCTGGACAGTAAAAAGACTCCGGTTGCCGCCGAAGTCCAGTTAGAAACTTATTAATAACAATTTACGGAAACAATATCACACTTTTGGGAGGATGTAAATATGAGTTTTGACGATCAGCAACCAATTGACTATCAAAATTACTTACCGGAGGCCCCGCCTTCTTTCCGATCTACTACTACGGAAATGGCGACAACGCGTCAAACGGAGGAAGTAAAAGCAGCTATTTTTATGGCGAAGCAGTTTCCCCGCGATCAGCAGGCATCTTTTAACCGTATCATGCTTTCCTGTCAGCGGAAGAAACTGGCGGAAGAGGCTGAATATGAATACCCGAAAGGCGGTAGCAAGGTTTCTGGTCCATCTATCCGACTGGCTGAGGTCTTGGCGCAGTCATGGGGGAACATTGACTATGGGTTGATTGAGCTGGAGCAACGAAATGGAGAGTCTAAGGCTATGGCCTATGCATGGGACATTGAAACGAATACACGTCGTCAAATCGTTTTTACAGTCAAGCACGAACGAAAGGCGGGGAGCACCACAAAGCAACTCACTGAAGCACGTGACGTTTACGAGGTTGTAGCTAATATGGGAAGCCGTAGGATGCGCGCATGCATCCTCGGGGTAATCCCGGGTGATATAGTGGATGCCGCTCTTGCAGAGTGCCGAAAAACGTTGGTAAACAGCTATACAGAGCCGCTTGCTGACCGTGTACGGAAAGCATTCCAACAGTTCCAAGAGAAGTATGGTGTCAACAAAGAAATGATTGAGAAGTGCATAGGATGCGCTCAAGACGCATTTACAGAAAATGATTACCTTCGTATCGGGAACATCTGGAAGTCGCTCAGAGACGGTATGGGCAAACGTGAAGACTATTTTGACTTCGGGGCGGTTCATGTTCCTAGCGCCGCTGAATTGGAATTTAAAGCGCAACAGGAAGCGGAAAAAGCAAAGGCGGACGGTGATCCTGATGCTGCTGAATGAAGAAAACTATTACTCTCAGGAAGCCAACCTAGCCTATTGGAGTAACAGCCAGTATAAGGAGTTCCGGGACTGTGAAGCCCGAGCTATGGCTAAGCTCCATGGGTGGACAGAACCAGTCACAGACGCGCTCCTGGTCGGATCCTATGTGCATGCCTATTTTGAGGGACCGGAAGCTTTTCAAAGATTCAAAGATAGTAATCCTGAAATAATTTCTTCTCGCGGCGGGACCAAGGGGAAACTAAAATCGCAATTCCAATATGCCAACAAAATGATAGAAACCATAGAGAATGATGCACTCTGTAAGTTTGTTCTTCAAGGGAAAAAAGAGGTTATTATGACCGCCAATTTTGCCGGGGCTGATTGGAAAATTAAAATGGATAATTACGCGCTGGAGCGCAACCGCTTTTCAGATATAAAAACCGTTCAGGAGATTCATAAGGAGTCTTGGGACCAAGAAAACGGCTATGTGTCTTTCGTGCAGCAGAACCATTATGTTACCCAGATGGCCCTGTATGCGGAAATCGAACGCCTTGTGCAGCGGCGTGATGGCTGGATCGAACCTATCATCGTTGCAGTGTCGAAGCAGGACCCACCAGACAAAGCGGTTATAGGGATAAATGGCTTTGACATAAAACGTGAACTTGAAGGTATAGCGGCGAACATGCCGCACTTGATTGAAGTTAAGGCCGGACTCGTGAAACCGAATCGTTGCGAACGCTGCCGTTACTGCCGGGAGACGAAACAACTTAACCAAATAATCCACTATTCAGATTTGATTAATAGATAAAGGGGCTAACCAAATTGTTAAACCGAGTGATATTGATTGGCCGTTTGACCAAAGATCCTGAGCTAAGATATACGCCGTCTGGTGTGGCAGTAACCCAGTTCACCCTGGCTGTAGACCGTCCATTTACGAGTCAAGGCGGTGAACGGGAAGCAGATTTCTTGCCGATCGTAACTTGGCGGCAGCTTGCCGAGACGTGCGCTAATTATCTGAAAAAAGGTCGCCTTACCGCTGTAGAAGGTCGGGTTCAAGTAAGGAACTATGAAAACAACGAGGGAAAACGTGTTTACGTCACTGAAATTGTGGCTGATAACGTCCGGTTCCTTGAATCTAGCAAGAATGATAGTGGAAGCAGACAGCAGCCTTCAACCAGAAACAACAATGATCCTTTTTCGGACGATGGCAAACCGATTGATATAGCAGACGAAGATCTTCCTTTTTAGAGATTGGAGGCATGCAGCATGATACAGTACGGATTTCATCCAGCTCCTAAGCCCAGCAAAGGAAAGCGCGTGAAGCTTACTCAGCGCCAAAAGGGAGATATAAGCCAACAGGTAGATAAGCAGCTTAAAGCGCGGTCACACGGACTCTGTGAGTTGTGTAACGCCGCCAGAGCAACAGAACGGTCGCATTTGACCGGGCGCCCTCACTTGGACGAGAAAACGAAGGTGACTGACTTAATACATTTATGCACTCCTTGTCATGATTGGTTAGACGAGACGCCTGAAGGGATTAGGTCGCGAAATTTTATTGCAAGAGCAATCAATACGGTGTTGGAACACCAAACAACTAAGTAGGTGGTGACATGGACGGATGGATCAAACTCCACCGTAAGATCCTAAAAAGTCCTGTGTACCGACTTTTAAATAGCAAGCAAAGGGACGTTATGATGACAATCCTTTTGCTTGCGAATCACGAGTCAAACACGTGGGAATTTAGGGGTGAAGTGTACGAAGTAGAGCCGGGACAGTTCATAACTTCTCTCGATAGTTTGAAGGAAACTTGCGCTTCTGACGTAACAACACAAAACATCAGAACCGCTTTGTTGAAATTAGAAAAGCATGGATTTTTAACAAACGAATCAACAAAGAAGAATCGGCTGATAACCGTTGTAAACTGGGGCTTTTATCAGGGTTCGTCTGTTGACTCTAACAAAGAGATTAACCGACAGCCAACAAACAGCCAACAGACAGCTAACAAACAGCTAACAACTAACAAGAATGATAAGAACTTAAAGAATGATAAGAATGATAAGAAAAAAGACAGTGTGCCCAAAATCAAATTTGCTGAGTTTGTAAAACTGACTCAACAAGAATACGACAAACTTGTTCTTGCTCATGGAGAAGACAGAACAAAACGAATGATAGAAATCTTGGACAACTATAAGGGCTCAAAAGGCAAAAAATATGCTAGTGATTACCGAGCCATTTTAAACTGGGTTGTCGAAAGAGTAGAAGAGGAGGAGCAGAAGGGTGGATATAGACAAGCTAAACCTTTCGCCGGAGGACAAGCAGCTTCTCAAGAACACGATGCAAACAGCCAAGTACAAGCCAACTCGAACGGTGGGGCGGTCACCGATAGCGGAAGCAGTCAACAAGATCGGGTCGGAGCGGGAGGAAATACCGACCGATCCACGGGAACCAGTTCGAAGTACGACATCTTTGTTCGCAGATAGCGAGTTTGAGGGAGTGTACTGCTGCTTGAAGTGCCGCCAGCAGATAAAACGGAGCTATTTCCCGCCTAAGAAGAAATGGGGCCTTAATAGGGCATGCAGATGTGTCCAAGAGGAACGGGAGAAAGAACAGTTGGAAGCCGAACGGAGATATCGCAGGGGGCAAATGGAACGGGTGTTTTCACGGTCAATCATGAATGATCGACTTAAAAAAGCGAGCTTCGATAACTTCCTACCCCGTACAGGCACAGAAAAGGCCCTCAGAGGCGCGAAAGAGTTTGTTAGCACCTTTGAGTCACGGGAAACCGGATTGCTCTTATTTGGGCCTCCAGGTAACGGGAAGAGCCATTTACTAGCCGCGGCGCACCATGAACTTAATCGACAAGGATTTGTTTGTCTCTTTTTGGATGTGCCGCAGCTTATGAAACTAGCAAAAACGGCTACTAGATTTGATTCAAAAGTAACGCTGACTGACGTTATCAATGGCGCGGTGTCGTGTGACCTACTCACGCTGGATGAATTAGGAGCCGGAGCGCTGCTGGTGGATGAATATAAAGACGTATTGTTCCCAATTATCAACGGGCGACAGGGCAAAAAGACCAACATTTCATTGAATTTGGATTTGGAACGACTGGAACAATGGCTGCTTCAAGATAAGTGGGGAAACATCATCGACGAAGAAGGACGGCTGTTTGATCGTATTTTGGGAAGCTCGGATATTTACCACAACACAGCAACATCAAAACGACGTGAAGATGCTATAAAACGCATGCAGCAAGGCTGACTCCAATAAGAAGGGAAGAAGATAGATGAATCAAGGTGAACGGGAACAGTTTGTAGCTAATAAGGTATTGGAAGCTACAGCATGGTGCAAGACGATGGGGGACTTTTCAGAGACGTTAGGCGCCATGAGCTACACGCTCGGCAGTTTGGTGGTCGAATTTCCTCAAGATGAAAGAGAGCATCTGTTTATCCAGCTGGTCGAATTCATGGCAAAAGGTCTAATGGCAACATCGAAAGCTGTAGGTGAGCCATGCAATTTAGAAATGACCAAAGGTTTCAGAACAGGAGCTGACAAACATTGACCAGAGATGAAGTAATAGCTAAATGGATCAGTGTGAATGAGCAGCTTCCAAAAACGGGACAAAGGGTTCTGGTTAGCTTCATAGCTCCGTCAGGCAAAAGATGGACAACATGTGCAGATTATATAGCACCAAAAAGCATTCTTGAAGCAGATTACATGGATGAACAGTACACGGATGGCGGGGAATATGACGAAGAGAAAGATTGCTATTGGACTACAAGCGGTTGGTACGAATTTAACTATGAGCCTGAAACGAATTGGAGATTAGGTGAAAAGGTAACTCATTGGATGCCTTTGCCGAAGGCCCCCGAAGCGACCGAACAGCCTAGCGAAGCGGCAGCCCAATAAAATCACAGCCCCTAAAGGGCAAGGAGAGGATACAAATGCTTGAACGTTTAGACGTTTACGATTGGAAAGAAGCTTTTGGATATGCAGGGAAAGAAAAAGGGACAAATGCAAACTATCAAGGGCTGAATCCGATTACCGTAGTACAGTTTGCTAAACCTGTTCCTACCACTCCATTTGATCGTGAAGACGTTGAAGAAATTATCGCAATGTCTGAAGGAGAGAATGATGGACCAAATTGGATTGGGGTTTTCAAACTCCAAGACGGTAGGTATGCAACGATAGATGCGGGGTGTGACTATACTGGGTGGGATTGCCGAGCTGACGGATTTGTAGAAGTCGCCGGGTCCTTGGACGAAATCATCAAATATGGTCTATCAAATGAGCAGAGAAATAGGCTTGGATTATTTCAAGGAGAGGATACCCCGTGAATCCAATAGACAACATGTCTGACGTTGAGTTAATCCTAGCAGTAGACAATCCGGTAGTTGACTATGATTATCGCATTGAGGCAGCCAAGGAAATCTACCGGAGGGCAGGTGCAATGGATGAGTCGGTTAATACTACCGGGACTGGCCCCAAGCGTTAACCATATGTACCGGAATGCGATGGTGAGAGGGCGGCGGATGCGGATTAAAACCGAAGTGGCTGAACGGTGGTTCGCAGATACGATTCTACGGGCTAAGGTGTGGCAACGGGGAAACAAGTGGTCTACAGCCACAGGGAAGGTCGTTGTAAGGCTTTGGTTCTATTTTCCTGACAAACGTAGGCGCGACACACACAATGCCTTAAAAGCCCTGCTAGACGCCTTAGAAGATGCAGGACTATATGAGGACGATAAGATGGCTTTGCCACAAATAATAGATTTTGAAATTGATCGGAAAAACCCGCGCATCGAAATTGAGTTTGAAAAAATGACAGGATAAGGGTGGGGAGTATGGATGAAACAAACGTAATTCGAATGGTGATGGAAAACCAAGGCTTAGTGCACAAGGCAGCTCAAAAATATTTTGAAGTATGCAAAACCAAACGGATCGACTATGAAGATATGGTCAGCGAGGGGAATATCGGTTTATTGCTTGCTGCAAGAAGGTTTGACGAAAGCAAAGGACATGCATTTTCCACGTATGCTACACGCTATATTCACGGGTATATGTTGGTATATATAAACGACAAAAGCGAATTAATCAGGGTTCCAAGAAACCAAAAAACACGCGGTAACATGGAGCAAAAATTCAAATATGTATCATTCAACAGGAAAATATACCGGGACGACAATGATGGAGATACTGGAAAGACGATGGGAAACATTTTATGCCAAGATGATGACGATAAAACAAGGATATATGTTGGGGAATTCTTGGATATGTTGACACCGAAACAACGGGTAATTGTCGAAGGCCTGATGCAAGGTAAAACACAGCAGACAATGGCTAAAATAACTGGTATGAGCAGGCAAAACATGTCTGACAATGTTATCAAAAAGATACGAAATAAAATGAAATTATACCAAGAGCTATCATCAAAATAGAGGCCAGTAAAACGGCAGAGAAATGACATTGTAATTCTTATAACAACGAGTAAAGGAGTTATTAAAATGGAAAACAAGACCCTAAAATATATCCCTGGCTATTATCCATATCGGATCGACGAAGACGGAAAAGTGTTTGCATCCCATCCAATAACGGGCTTTCCAGTGTTGGTAAAAGAAAATAAAGGCATGGTAAGTGTTCGACAGGAGTACAGGAAAAAGAAGGTAAAAGTATCGGAATTATACCGAAGAGCCTTCAATAAATTGCTTCCGGAATAAGCAGAGAGGATGGGGTGACATGGGGAAATTAAAGCCTGTTAGTAAAACCGACAAACGGATGTTGGATATCTCAATTACGTTAGATAACCAAGGGCGAATATGTTTGAACGCTGATTTTCGAAAGGAATTAAAACTAGAGAATAAAGGTCCGCTGTTCGTATTCCATGATGAAGAATATGGACGGATCGGAATTGCCCAAAAGTGCGATGAAGATGGTGTTGAACCACATATTTTCGATAGCAGGGGATACTGCCAAGCCAAAGCATTTTTGAGCTGGTGCGGATTCAATTATAAAGATGGAGCCATTCGCATGTTGTTCGAGGGAATGGAAGATGGAATCTATGTTTTCGCAGAACCAGGGCGGCGGCATGTAGAGCTGAAGCAAGGCAAAAACGGGGATTTGGAACGGAGATAATCTATAGCCCCCAAGGGCAGAGAGGACAGGCCCAGGGGATAAGAAGGAGGGACAGCAACAGAGTGATTACAGCGAAGAGTTACTTTAGCGGAGCTGGAGGCCTTGACCTTGGGATGATCGAGGCCGGGATAAATGTCATAGAGTCTTTTGAAATAGACAGAATTGCTTGTGAGACATTGCGGCAGAACTTTGATCATCAAGTAAATGAGGCTGATATAACCAAAATCACTGTATTGGACCAGCATGACGCAGATGTGTATATCGGAACATTCCCTTGCACCAAGTACAGCGCAATTGCGGATATCCATGGTACTCGGACTGGAGACAACTTATTTCTTCATTTCTTCCGGCATGTGGCATTGGCGCAACCAGAGGTATATGTCGTCGAAAATGTTCCAGGGATGAAGAAGTTCCAAGTTGTAATGGAGTGCCTTACTAGGCTTCCAAACTATTATGTGCGGGTTGAATGCCCGGTAAATGCGAACATGTGGCTTCCACAGGAAAGAAAACGGCTAATTGTGATCGGAACCAAGAAACCATTTGACAACCTGCCTTACCCGGATGAAAAACCATTAAGTATGAGAGATGTCATTGAGGTTGGGGCCGAAGTTTATACACCTGAATACGTCCAAAAGCGCTTGAATGGTAACTACAGGGACAAGCCCATTATCACCGACTTAGACGGCAAAGCACCCACGTGTGTGGCACATTATGCAAAGGATAGATCGACAAGGTTGATAGATGACGGTGTATCTATAAGGCCTTACACGGTCCGAGAATATGCAAGGTTACAAGGCTTCCCCGATTGGTTCAAGTTCGCTGGGACAGACAATGATGCTTACCGTCAGATAGGCAACGCGGTTGCTGTGCCAATGGGCAGATGGGTTGGTCAGGCGATTAAAAAGTATTTTCAAACAGCTTAATTTAGGAGGTAACAGCCCTCCAGGGGGATACACCCCCTACTACCTATACCAAAGGAGAGATAAGCATGGATTATAATTCACCTACCATAGAACGCCTACAAACGTGGCATGAAAGTACGGATGAGATAGGAATGCAAGCAGATTTTAGTAATGAGGTCGGTACGGAGTTGTTTATTTACATCTCGAACTGTCAACGGAAACAAACGAGCGTAACCCTATCTGGTTTTATCAAACATTTAGAAAAGACGGCGGACAGCTTCGGTGTTCTGAAATAGATCTGGCCTACTACCTATAAAGGAGAGATATCACATGGGATTGGATATTACAGCGTATAGAAAATTAGTCAAGGTCGAAAATCCAAAGTTTGATGCGGATGGCGAACTGGAGGATTACGAAAATCAATGGCAAACAGATGGGAGTATGCGATGGTCAGAAAGCTGCTGGCCTGGTCGCGCAGAAGGTGTGGAGTTCGATACTGTCTATACCTACGATGAAAGTTATGGTTTCCGCGCTGGTAGCTACAGCGGATATAACTTGTGGAGAAAGATGCTATCTGATTTTGCTGAGGCAAATGCTTTTCAAGAACTTATTGAATTTTCGGATTGCGAAGGTGTTATTGGTCCTGTTGTTTCTGCGAAACTTGCAAACGATTTTACCGACTACGAAGAACGAGCAAGGAAATATGCCGACACCTTTGAACGTGGAGAATGGTGGATTGAGAAGTATCAAGAGTGGAAAGAGGCTTTCCGGCTGGCGGCAGATGGTGGAGCGGTAAATTTCCGCTAATTCAGGAGGGTGAGGCATAACAGCCTCTTACCCTACCCAACAGAAAGGAGAAAGCAACATGGAACGGATATACAGAACTTATGCTGATACCGAAGTCACTCAATTATCTACATCTGTAAAATGCCCTTATTGCGGTGAAGAGTGGATGGAGCCGGATACGGACGAATGCGGAACGACTTATAAATTAAGATGTGAAAATGAGGACTGTGAACGGGAATTTGAGATGCACTTTGATGCTTCATAGCCTCTTACCCTAAACCAAAGGAGAGATAACGCACATGAAAACACCCAAGCATTCAAATTATATGGTTTGTTATGACAAAACAGGCGAAAAAAGATATGGGTTATACAAATATTGCGATTGTGCAGATTGTAAAAACAGAATGTTGAAAAGGGAACCCGTCAACTGGGTGTCGGCCACCACAAAAGAGATTTCAAAAGTGGATGATGTGGCTGAGTTTTTAAAAAAGTGGACGTGCGACACCGAGGGGAGATACGTAGGAGTAGTTTTTTTAAAATTTTAATATATATGAGGCATAACAGCCTCTTACCATATACCCCTATATACCTTAAAGGAGACGATTATAAATGGAATTAGCAGTACAGTCGTGGGCGTTTAACCCCAATTTGCGTTGGAAGCTGGCACGTATTTCCGGGAACGACGAGGGCGGCGATGAAATAGATGAAACAGGAATTATAACTAACGTTAAAGGAGATTATTTAGAGTTCGAGTTTATACGCGAAGGTCAAATAGTACGCACTCATTTTTATCTGGAATATTTCCGGAACGGAGGATTGATCCTGGCTGTATATGATCGACCGCCTGTAAGGGTTGAACTTCCTGACGCCTATCAAAGTAACTCTGCTTCCCAAGGAGGCGGTAAAGGTGAGTACACCTAAGAAGTGCTCGGGATGTGGAAAGACTCTATGCCAACTCTGTGAAGAGCATCATGCAGAACTGAGCATGAAGAACAAAAAGAACGGTAACGAGCTTAAAGTATGCCAATCATGTCATATGGAGGTATTTGGTAAATGAGTGAACGGAAATATGACCTATTGGACGGAACAATTTTGATAGTCGACGATGATGAAATCAAACCATGTAACGTAATGTTTAATGTGCTTGCCCTGATAGACTCACTCCAGCAGCAGGCGATTGAATGGAACGACAAAGCTGTTCAGCTCCGGGAGCAGCTGGCAGAGAGGGACCAGACAATATCTCTACAGGAAAAGAAATTGCAAGAAGCAACGCCATTCGGCTATGGAGAATTGGCCCTTATGTGGGATGCTCTTGGAAGGTTGCCGAAGGGTTTGGAAATAAGATACTCATCTGGAGAGATCAAATACGAACCTACTACTGTTGCATCACTTCGAGATAAAGTTTTGGGTTACCAAGGCCAGTTAATTCAAGTTCACCGAGACTCCATAGGGGAGTAACCACCAATACAATACGCTACAGGCGTGGAAGGATGATAGATATGTTGGATATGATAGACGAGAAATTAGATTTTGCTCTTGCTGGTTTGTTAGGCTGGGTAAATTGGTGGGATGGTGTGAGACTTATATGGGTTGATGGAGCCACAAAAGAGTTTCGACGTAAGGTTACGGATTGGCAACCATCATCCGACCCTGTCGCCTCTCTGGAGGTACAGGCAAAGGCGCTGGAAACTTCCTATGTGAAATACTGTGAAGAACTTAGGAAGGTTACGAATCCAACGGGCAAGTGGTATTCCGATGCCATCGAACTAGCGGCAAGTCTTCTCGGCGCAACAGCAAGGCAGAGGGCAGAAGCTGCTTATATGACATTATCAAGTAGGGATTAAACCAATACAGGGTGTAGGTAACACCTGCACCCGATCATATCGTGTAAGTGAACGTAATGATACCAAGGGAGGAACAACAATGACAGATAAACCACGCTTAATAGATGCAGATAAGTTGTTGAAGTGGCTGAATGGCAAAATAGAAGTGAATAGTGAACCTTACAATGATTATCGGATTGAACGGGCAATAGCGTATGAAGATTTGAAAGGCGAAGTAGAATCATGTTCTTTTGATCCAGACCCACTACAGCAGCCAAATATACAACCTGGAGATCGAGTGGTATCCATCTCAAAACCCGGGTTGGGAACTGGTGTTGTAGTTGATTTGGTAAAAGAAAACTTAGACAAATTTACTGACCGGACTTGGGTTCGATTCGGAAACGATGAACATGCTATGCACACCAGAACCTCTGATTTGCAACTCATTCAGAATGAAGGTGAAGAGGTATGACAGAACGTAACTGGCAAGAGGATATGAATGGATGCACTGGCCTGCCACCAACGCCTTGGGCATGGGTTTCTACAGAAGAAGCTGAGTGGATAGAAGATTCTAACCAGGAAATAGTCATTGGTAGTGAGGATGAGTATATTTTTGATGATTTGCTTGGTCCAAATGTCAGAAAGGAAGCATTCATGCGTTTCATGATTAATGCACCTGAAGCCCTTCCTTACTGGCTCCAGCAAGTTATGAAGTTGGAAAAAGAGCTTGAGGAATCTGAACTTGTTAACTGGATGAGAGAATGTAAGTTGGCGACTGAACGGCACGCCGCCGCTGACCGTGACCGTACAGGTGCATACAAAGCATTAGAACAGGCTGAGAGACGCAAGCGCATTGAAGAAGAAAAAAATGAAATATTGAAAAATAATATAAAAGTGATTAGTGATAATTTGAAACAGGCTGAATCCCTTATACAACAAAAGGATGCAGAGATAGCCGAATTAAAACGACTGGCTGAATTCTGGGAGTCGCAATATAGCGATGCTTCTACACATGGAGATGAAACAGAAGAGCGCCTGAATGCAGAGCTAAATCGGCTTAACTCTCTCCTGCAAGATGAAGGAGACACCCCATGATAAGAGCCTATACCTCTATATTATGCGCTGTGCTGGTTTATGTGGGTGTTGTGCAAGTAGATAGGTATATGATCATAGAAAGGGTAGATACAAGCGAGGTGAGGATTAAATATGGCAGATAACAACGGTATAACAGCAAATAGTTTTTGGGTTTGGACGAAAAAAGCGGAGTTGAAGAACCCGGCCCGATCCAGAGAAGGTGAACCGGTATGGGACAACTACCTATATACGGCCCCAAAGTGGATGCTGGATGATGGGCTAATACAGGACTCGGCAGATTCACCGCAGGAAGGGCAAACAAACATATTCGATTTTATCTAGGAGGTGCTAATATGATACCGGACGAGGATACGGAACAAACACCCGTTGTGACTGATCTGGGAGGGGCCACAGCGTTAAGTTACCGTAAGGCGAGGAATATAGCTGCACGTTTGTATAAAAAGGCTGACGCGGACGACAAGAAGGTTATATCCGGTATGGTGAGTGATTGTGAGTTCGTGGAAGAATGGCTGGTGACAGGTCGGCGCCCAGGGAATAAACGCGGTGTCGAACGATTGGCGGCTTACCAGCGAGAAAAGCTAGTAGATCCATTACGCATGCAGGCATACGTTAGTAATTCCAAGGCTGGCAGCTCCAGCAACTTATCAGACGGAGAACACTTTCAAATACAAGAGGCATTAAGAGTGCTGACCGACTTGGAGCGTGAATGCTTCTTGCTATCATATGGGCATTGTATGCCACATTCCTATATTTCGGATGTATTGGGATTATCTAGAGGTAATGTATCGACATTATTGCAACGGGCCAAAGAAAAAATAAAGGAAAATCGTAATAATAATCTGTTTTTATGCTAAAACACCTGTTTGCTGTGGGGCAAATGCCACCTATATATAGGGATAGCCTATAAACGATTGTTGTCTTATAGTTTAAGAGGAGATAATCCCATATTATAAACAAGCATTAGGACATCGACATACGGTGTCCTTTTTTGCTATGCACAATAGGGGGATTTTATGCAACCTGTTAATGAGGACGCTTCTACTCAGGTCCGGGAACTATACAGCTATTTACTCAACATTTCAGGGGAAAAAATAATCACAGGTCAGCATGATTATTTGGAAAGCCCGGATGAATTAAGTAACAAGGTCCAAAAAATAAGTCAGGCTTATGTAGGTGTACATGGCTACGAGATGGGGGCCATCTCCGGTCAGTCCGCCGCTACGGAGGCGGCACAACGTAAAAATGTCGTCGATAGCGCCATCCGTTGGAGCAGGGCCGGCGGCATTGTGACGATGACTATTCATGAAGCGCTGCCGGGCAGGCCGCTGACATGGGACAATGTGCAGACGAAATTAAGTCAGACGGAGTTCGATAAATATGTGACGCCGGATACTACGCAGAATAATCTTCTTATAGCCGATCTGGATAAGGTCGCTATATCGTTAAAGCAGCTCCGTGATGCAGGTGTTCCAGTGTTATGGAGACCTTACCATGAAATGAATGGGGACTGGTTCTGGTGGGGAAACAAAAACAATTTCACTCAACTGTGGAACATTATGTATGACCGCTTTGTAAACACACACCAATTGAACAACTTGCTTTGGGTATGGAGCCCGAACGCCCCGAATTCGTACACCTTCCCTTATCCCCCTAAATATCCGGGGGATGACAAAGTGGATATCTTGGCTATGGATATTTACAACAATGATTTTAAACAAAGTCATTACGAAGGACTGCTCGGACTGGCACAAAGCAAGCCGATTGCCATTGGGGAACACGGTGAGGTGCCAAGTTCCGAGGTGTTGCAGGCTCAGCCCAAATGGGTGTATTCCATGACTTGGGGAAAGATGCTGACCGAGAATAACACAGCGGATCAGATTCAGGATTATATGAATGATTCGAGGAGCTTGACGCGGGATGATGTGAAAGCAGGGCTGGCAGCCATGCAACAATAAGGGTAGTTGGGAACCATACCGCAAGTATAAGGGAGCGGCAGTGGCAAGCGCATGACGGAGGGTTAGGGCGCAACTAAATAAGCAAGCATGAGGGCATCGGTATACGGTGTCCTTTTTGTTTTGCACAAATAGGAGGAAACGACGATGGCACAGAATTATGCGTATCTCGATCAATACGGCATCCTGCATCTACACGATGAGGAACATGCCAAACAGCACGGCAAACATACTGCTACTGAGCTGCAAGCAGACGAAAGCGGTTATCCGATTGTAGAGGGCAGCGGTGTAGTCTACTACAGCAACGAGGATGCAGCATACATCAAGGGTAACCGTAAAGATGGACAACGTATCAGTACGCCAGCTGTAATTAAGCAGCTAGCCGATCAACTTAAATAACACCTTTTTCCCGGCTTAGTCCGGGGATATGACACATACAGGATTATAGCGGTTCGATTCCGCTGTGTGTAAAAAAAGAAAACCCACCTTTCGGCGGGTTCATTTCTTACGATTGTATATGCTGGCTTCATCTTTACGCTCCAGGACATCATCACGCAGGAATAGTCGTTCGCGGTTAGTCTCCTTAACAGGGACCAATTTACCGCGCTTAACAAAGCTGTGAAGGTTCTGCCGTGAGCAATCAAGTATTTCCATAGCTTCATTGGCGCTGACTAACTCGGATTGTATCCAAGCAAGTAATTCATCTTTATCTTTAAAGCTGTACATTCGTTTTCACCACTTTACGATGATTATGGTTATGGCGGCTAAGTTGATAATCATGGATGCTACACACATTACCATTGTAGCCTTGTTCATATTGGATGCATTCATACAATCAGCCCCTTTGTGTTATAATGTGAGTAAAGAAGAACGAACCTCGTGTATTTCACCAACCCAATGGGAAAGCCGCTTGCGCGGCTCCCCTTTCGGGTCGTCTGATTAGCGAACCAGAGCGGTGATGAGGGTGATGATAGAAGTTGTCAGGCTAATGATTGCAGTCACTAGCACGACTTTAGCAATTCTTTCATCACGTCGTTCTTCTTTTCTCGTTTTACGCATATTGTTCACCTCCTTTCTATACTTTAATTATACTATATATATTTACTTACGTCAACATATATTTAGATATTAGTCACTCATTTGAGTGGCTTTTTTATTTGCTGAAAGGGTGGTAGCAATGCTTGGGCCGATGATAACACAGGAATCAATAGATAGGTTACCTTGGTACCACAAGACATGGATATACGGATTCATGATTACTTACTTGGTAATCGGTTATTTGATTTATTGGCCTGTAGCTATTGTAATGTTGCCTATCATATGGATAAAACGAAAGTTGAGGAGGTCATAACATGAAACTCTATACAGACGGAACCATAGAGGGTACACCACAGGAGGTTGCACAGTATAAAGGTTTAACCACACATTCTATAACGATAAAGACTGCTGATATAAAATGTGACGCTAAGAAAATAATTGAAGGGATAGCCAAGGAACTATCCGAGGCATTATCTAATATTTCAGCCGTTGAAACTGGCGATTTAACTCGTGAGGCGCTCAGGAAATTAGGAATTAGAGACTTCAAAATCAATTTCAACGAGTATGTAAAGGTAAAACTCACTGAAACGGGCTTGAAGATACTCAGAGAGCAATGCAATGAACTGAATTCATATATTGGGCAGCGTGGTGGGAGCAAAGTGTTTGGAATCCATAATAAAACCGATGACGAAGGGTACACACGGTTTCAAATATGGGATCTAATCAACACATTCGGCACACACCTTACAATGGGTCTTCCTGAGCCTTTTGAATCGACAATGATATTCCTTAATGGCGAAGCGATAGGACCTGTTGGCAAACCTCCTGATTCTCCACAATAGCATACAGAGACAAGCAAACAGAAAGAGGGTGGGTGATATGACATGAAGCTATCAGAGAATCAAAAGAAGTTTGCAGATTACTTTATTGAGACAGGTAACGCTACTCAAAGCTACCAGAGGGCTGGATATAAGGCTACAGGTAAATCTGCTGAAGTAAATGCTTCCAGATTGCTAGGAAATGCTAAGGTGAGGGAATACATCGACTCAATAGTGGTGAAAAAGGACGAGGAACGAATAGCCAAGCAAGACGAGATTCTTGAGTTTCTTACATCGGTACTGCGTGGGAAGGTGAAAGAACAGTTCCCTTTGGGCATGGGTATGGGAGAGCAATCGCTCGTTAAAAAGGAACTGGACGGCAAGGATCGCATAAAGGCTGCTGAACTGCTTGGCAAGCGTTACGCTATGTGGACAGATAAACAGCAAATTGACGGTGCTGTAGGCGTGCAGATCATTGACGACTTAGGTGATGACGATGACAGCCCTCAAGGTTAGGTTATCCGAAAAGGTCACGCCACACTTTCAAACCTTCTGGCGGGTGTCCAACTCACATAAATACCTGAAGCACGTACTTAAAGGCGGTCGCGGGTCCGGTAAGTCAGCCCACATCGGACTGAAAATCATTAAGGACATGATGAAATACCCAGTAACTACCCTGTGCGTTCGTAAGGTCGCCCGTACACTTGAGGAATCGGTGTTTGAGCAGCTTAAAGAGGCGATAGAGATACTTGGGGTGTCTGAGTATTGGCGAGTGGTCAAAAGCCCGTTACAGCTTGTCTACATCCCTCGTGGCAATAAGATAATATTCCGTGGTGCGGATGATCCAGCGAAGATAAAGTCGATTAAAATGTCCAAGTTTCCGATAGCCTTTTTGTGGATCGAGGAAATGGCTGAATTTAAAAATGAAGATGAAGTATCAACAATCGAGAAGTCCATTTTGCGCGCAAAGCTGCCAGATGGTCTTTTTTATGCGTTCTATTACTCCTATAATCCACCAAAGCGCAAGCAGAATTGGGTTAACAAGCTGTATGAATCGCAATTTATACCAGCTAATACGTATGTTCACCACTCAACTTATTTAAACAATCCGTACCTATCCGAAGAAAGTATCGAAGAAGCGGAGGAAATGAAGCGTACGCGGTTCCAACGGTATGAGTGGGAATACCTTGGCAAAGCGATAGGGAGTGGTGTTGTACCATTTGATAATTTAACCTTTAGAACGATTACGGACGAAGAAATTAAATCATTCGACAACATCCGACAAGGTAATGACTGGGGTTACGGTGTTGATCCGCTGGCCTTTGTTCGCTGGCATTACGATAAAACACGGCGAAAAATCTATGCGTTGGACGAAGTATACGGCGTGAAGATATCTAACCGGGAGTTGGGCGAGAAGCTCAAGAAGAAAAAGTATGACCAGCAGCTAACAATAGCGGACAGCGCAGAGCCAAAGTCGGTGGATGAATTAAAAATGCAGTTACATTGCCGTTTCAAGGGAGCCAAGAAGGGTCCAGGTTCAGTAGAGTATGGCGAAAAGTGGCTTGATGACCTGGAGGAAATCGTTATAGATCCAGTTCGTACACCAAACATTGCCCGAGAGTTTGAAAATATTGACTATCAGACGGACGCAGACGGCAATCCACGGACTCGACTGGATGATAAGGACAATCATACTATCGATGCTACACGGTACGCCTTTGAGGACGATATGAAAGCTCCTACATTTGAATTTTAAGGAAGGAGGTATACATGACCACAACAGAAGAAGTAATCTACAACCTTGAAAAGAATGCTCCTATGACCAATAGGGAGATAGCGCAGCAAGAGGTTAATGACTTCAAACGATCCAAGAAACTAGAGTGGATGATTATTGGCGATCTATACTATCGAAATAAGACAGAAATACTCCAGCATAAACGATATGTTATCGGTGAAGGTGGGGCTAAAATCGAGGCGCAGAATCTTGCCAACAACAAGTTGGTATTCGGATTTGTACGAAAGCTGGTCGATCAAAAGACAGGTTATTTGCTGTCTAAGCCGATAAGCATTACAACGGATGGCCCTAAAGAGTATAAAGATGAACTGGATAAATACTTTGGTAAGCCTTTCTTGCGTCAGCTCAAAAACCTTGGAAAAAATGCTATCAACAATGGTATTGGGTGGTTACAAGTGTACTATTCCGAAACGGGAGAGTTGAGTTTCAAAGCCATTCCATCCAAAGAGTGCGTCCCACTCTGGAAGGATGGTGCTCATACAGAGCTTGATGCAATGATTCGCTTCTATCCAGTGGAAGTATACGAGGCCAAGACAAAAAAGACCATCCAAATCATTGAGTTTTGGGATTCTGACGGTGTGATGAAGTGGGTACAAAACTCTACATCCGAATATGTACCGTATGAGGATTTACAGGGGCATTTTTCGGCTGAGGATGTTAATGGAAAGGTTCAACAACTCAACTGGGAGCGTATTCCGTTCATCCCGTTTAAATATAACGACGAAGAAATGCCGCTGGTAGAAATTCTAAAGACATTGGTTGACGACTATGACAAACACGTCTCCTTCAACTCCAACAATCTTGAGGACTTGCCGAATGATATCATCGTGCTCAAAAACTACGATGGTACAGACTTGGGAGAAGCTCGACGCAACTTGGCGCAATACCGTATGACAAAGGTTTCGGGTGACGGTGGCATTGATACCATAAGCGTTAACATTGATACTACGGCGCTAACTAGCCATATAACTGAGTTGCGGAAAAGTATTTATGAGTTTGGACGCGGGGTAGATACGCAATCTGATAAATTCGGTAACAGTCCATCTGGTATTGCCCTGCGTTTCTTGTATGGTGACCTGGATATGGATGCAAACATCATAGAGACAGAGTTTCAAGCCAGTCTGGAACAGTTGCTATGGTTCGTGAATCAACATTTAGCTAACACGACGAGCAAGGATTACTCCAAGTTTGATGTAGAATTCATTTTCAATCGGGACATTCTCATTAATGAAACTGAAGCTGTAACGAATGCAAAAGACAGTGTAGGCGTTATATCGGACGAAACCATTGTGGCTAATCATCCATGGGTAACCAACGTGCAGGACGAACTGGACAGGCTCAAAAAGGAAAAGAGCGAGGCTATGACTGTGGCAGAAGATCAACCTTACGGTGGCACGGGTGGCGCGCCTCCTGAACCAGTACCAAAACAGGATGAACAGTCATGAGGTCCGAGGAATACTGGTCTAAACGCATGGATGCCTTGAACGAGGCACAACTAAGCAAGGGTGATGCTTATGTCCGCAAGATGGAGATTGAGTACGCCAAGGCTAATGCTTCAATACAACGTGATTTAGACACTTTCTATCAGCGGTTTGCCAAGAACAACGAAATAGGGCTGGCTGAAGCACGGCAAGTGCTCAAAGCGGGGGAGCTCAAAGAGTTTAAGTGGACCGTTGAGGATTACATCAAGGCAGGCCGCGAAAATGCAGTTGATCAGCGTTGGATGAAGGAACTTGAGAATGCATCCATCAGAGTGCGTATGACTCGCTTAGAAGCATTGCAAATGCAGATGCGCCAACACGTCGAAGTCCTAACAGGAAAGCGTCAGGCAGGCGCTAAAGAGCTTATGGGCGACATATACAAGGATGGGTACTATCACTCAGTGTTTGAGCTACACAAAGGTACAGGGCTGGGTGCTACATTCTCCAAACTGGACAAACGCCAGATAGAGGCTGTCATATCGAAACCTTGGGCTGCAGACGGTTCGAACTTCTCTTCACGGATCTGGAAGGACCGTGACAAGTTAGTCCATGAGCTTCAAACGGTGCTCACACAAGGGATGATACGCGGAGATACACCGGATAAGATGATTAACGCCTTATCTGACCGTATGGGAGTATCCCGATCAGCTGCAGCCAGGATCATTCAAACCGAATCAGCCTACTTTGCCGGGCAGTCTCGTATGGATGCCTATAAGGAGCTGGGCGTAGAGCAGTACAAGTTTACGGCTACCCTAGATAAACGTACATCAAGTATCTGCCGTCACATGGATGGAGAGGTATTTGCATTGTCCGAGGCTGAGGTAGGGGTTAATTACCCGCCATTGCATGCACATTGTCGCTCTACAACGATTCCTTATTACGAGGATAATGTCCAGGAGCGAATAGCCCGGGATGAGGATGGCAAGAATCAGGCCGTGCCGGGTGACATGACCTATTCTGAATGGGCTAAGGAAAATGTACCCGCTACTGACCATGTAACCGAGCCGATCAAGCCAGTAGAACCAGACAATAATGCTATTAAGACGGTTCCCCCAGAGTTGGAGAACCTACCAAACAGACCATACAACCCTAAAGCTTCTTATCACGTGGATATCTCTAATGTATCACCGGCTGCTGCAGACAAAATAGCAGACATTAGCCGGGAACTGGTACGAGAGGGCTCCAAAACTGGTAAGGGCTATTTGTCGTTCGCGGATTTTGATGGCAAGGAGCTGACGAGGGTCACAGGCAGCAAAGATAGCATCCCATTCACGCCTAAAGCACGGGATATGCTGCTGAGCGCTCCTGCTGGTAGCCTAGTGCTTGTTCACAACCATCCGAGGGGTAACAGGCTCAATGTTAAAGATGCCCGTTCTATGGCGCTGTATGCAGCTATTGGGGCTATGGTGGTAGCTGGACATGATGGCGGTACAAGTACACTGTCAGCACCAGACAAGCGCAACCCTTCGGAATTTGATAAGGTACTGCGCCGGGTGACTGCCGAGGTTGACGCGCAGTTGCAGGATGATCCTGCTTTTGCAGAGTTGTCGCCTACGGCTAAAAACGAGCGGTTTGATTATCTGGTACTCATGGCGATAGTAAGTGAACTGGGGTGGGAATATGCCGAAGACTACGAAGCGGCAAAAGACGGCGGACGGATTAGACGATAAGCCGATTGAGTTGGATTTTGATGGGCCAGCGGAGGAACGGGTGAATGATTATATCCGTCAAATAACTGGCGAGTAACAAATATCGCCGTTTGGTATTGTGGGCGTAAAACACAAGACATCACCGGGCGCGACCGGGAAAAAAGCGAAGATGAAGGAGCGGTATGTAATGAATAAAGAGCAATTTGTTGCATTGGGATTGACTGAGGAGCTGGCTACAAAGGCGGCGGAAGCTTCGGCAGAAGAGTTAAAGGGTTTTGTCCCAAAGACTCGTTTTGATGAAGTGAACGAGGCCAAGAAGCAAGCTGAGAAGGACAGGGACAGCGTAGGTGGTCAACTGGAGGAATTGAAGAAGTCTGCTGGAGCTTCAGAGGAATTAAAAACGCAGATTGAAAAGCTCCAGGGGGAAAATAAAGCTACCAAAGATCAGTACGAAGCCAAACTGAAAGAAATGAGCCTGAACACGGCGCTCAAGTTGGCGCTGAACGGTCAAGCACACGATCCTGATATTGTAGCTGGATTGCTGGACAAAACAAAAATCGAACTGGACGACAACGGCGCTGTAAAAGGCGGCTTAGACGACCAACTCACTGGCCTTCGCGAAAGCAAGGCTTTTTTGTTTGTGCCAAAAGAGGAACCAAAACCGGGATTCCAGCCACAAGGGGTTAAACCAGCAGATGGAGCAGGTGGAAAACAAGACCCTGGCAAGAAGGAGACCAACTATGGCAAGTTGGCTGCTCAAGGTAAAGCGGATAATGAGACATTAGCCAAAGCACGGGCTGACTATTTTCAATAAACAGGAGGTAAGAGAAGATGAAATTCACTGAAACGAAATATACGAATAAAAAGGAAATTCTCAAGTTTCCTGACCATTACGTAAACCTTGCTGTCACGGTAGATGACGATGGGATTGTAGCAAATGCTGACGGTCATAAAATCGTGCCAGCTGGGACTATAATCGGAAATGGAATTCTGAACGACTTAACCAAAAAAGCTAAAAAGGCTGTTACAACTACAGGCGTCTCCAATGCGGAAGGCGTTCTTTTTTATGATGTTGATGTCACATATGGTCCAGCGCCAGGCGCAATGTTGATTCACGGATTTATCGACTTAGGCAAGATTCCTACGGCTCCAACACCTGAGGAAATTACTGCACTCAAACAAATCACATTTTTGAAATAAGAGAGGATGAAATAAACCATGCCAGATATTTTTGATCTTGTAACCGCAGAGAACATTGCAACTTATTATCAGGAAACAGCATCTAATGCTATTCCTTATCTCGGGGCCACGCTCTTCCCAGCAAAGAAACAACAAGGTTTGAACCTGAGTTGGATTAAAGGGGCTGGCGGCTTGCCAGTAGCTCTTAAACCTTCCGCCTTTGATGCAAAGGCTCCGGTGCGGGACCGTATTGGACTGAACAAAGTTGATACAGAAATGCCTTTCTTTAGAGAAAGCATGCGTATAGGTGAAAAGGACAGACAAGAACTGTTGATGCTCCTTTCTTCGCCAAATGCAGCTTATTATCAAACGCTTCTTGCAAAAATTTATGACGACCAATCGAACTTGGTTAAGGGTGCGGATGTGATTCCAGAACGAATGATTATGCAGTTGCTTTCAACAGGCAAAATCGACGTATCTGCTGAACGTTTGGACTACACTTATGATTACAAAATGCCTTCTGAGCATCAAGTTACTTTGACTACTGGAGATAGATGGAGCCAACCAGACGCTCAAATCGTTCAAGATATCCAAAAATGGATGGATGATGTCGATGATGATACGGGTGTTCGCCCGGCTAGAGCAATTGTGACTCGAAAAACGTGGAACTACATGCTTAGAAACTCTGGCATCCGCCTTGACCTAAATCCAACTGGTGGGCAAAACATTATCATGACGGACACAATGTTGCGTCAATACCTGGAGACGAAACTGGGCATTTCTGTAGCGGTATACAACAAAAAGTACCAGCTTCAAGATGGAAGTTCCCACCTGTTCTTTCCTGATGATGTGTTCACGCTTATACCTGATGGCCCGATGGGTAATACATGGTACGGTACAACTCCTGAAGAGGCAGATTTAATGAGTGGCGCCACGAATGCAGAAGTACAAATCGTAAATACTGGCGTAGCGGTTACAACCATTAAAGAACCACATCCAGTAAACGTTGAAACCATTGTATCTGAAATTGTATTGCCTTCATTCGAACAAATTAACAATATCTTCATCGCAAATGTAAACGGCTAAGAAGGGGCGAACGCCTCTCTTTTTAATTTTGAAAGGAGTAACCACATGAAAGTGACATTGATTGCTGGTGCTAAATACAAGAAAGAGTTTTACCAGATGGGCGACGAAGTGGAGGTTGAGTCAATCCACATACCAGAGTTAATTAAGGCCAAAGTTATTAGTCCTGATACAGAAGTTCCCGAAGAACCCGTCGAAACGGATATCAACAAGATGAATCTAGCACAGCTGAAGGATCACGCCGAACAAAACTCCATTGACCTAGCTGGCGCAACCAAAAAGGAAGACGTGCTCGCAGCCATTCTGAAAGCGGGTGAAGGAAATGGAACCGAACCGCAGGGAAGCACTGCTGACCAAGCTTAAAATCCTACTTGGCATCCCAGTTACTGATTCAAGTAAGGATGTACAACTTGGATTTTCCTTGGATTTCACCATTGATGGCATCAAGAACTACTGCAACATATCCGACATACCAGAGCAACTGGAAAATACACTGCTGCTGATCGCCAAGGACTATTACCTCAATCAGTTCGTTGCTCCGGCCGCAGCTGGTGAGGGTGAAAAGAACGTCCAGAGCATCAAGCGCGGTGACGTGCAATTCACATTCTTTGCAGATGCTAAGCAGGGCGTTGAGGGTACGGCCTTTATTAAGGCGTATGGCTCGCAACTTAACGCATTCCGAAGGTTGAGGTGGTAGGCATGCAATTAGGTAGCCCATCTATGGAACGCAGGCTGCTTGAAATGACTTATACGGGCGTTTGTCGAGTCGAAGGGCAGATAACCCGCAAAGACCCCGTAACAGGCGTAGAGCGACCCACAAAGGGCATTATATTCGACAACCAGCCGTGTGCATTGTCTCAAGCGTCTTTGCCAAGCGCGGCCCAAATGGACACGAACAATGATGTCGCATATGACGGTAAGCTGTTTATTGCGCCTGATATTGTTATCCCGTCCGGAAGCCGTATTTTTGTTACGCAGGACGGCATGAGCTATGAGTTTCAGCAATCGGGAGAGCCCTTCATATACCCAACCCATCAAGAGGTAAAAATGAAGCGGGTTGGTAAGGCATGAGTTTTGCTGAGTTCGATTTTAGCGAGTTCGAGCAGTTAGGGAAGAGCTTGCGGAAGATGCAAGCCGATTACCCGCGATTCGTCGAGGACTGCATAAGAGAACTTGCCAGCAGGCTACTAGCTAAGACGGTGGCACGTACTCCAGTAGATACGGGTATGCTCCGGCGAAATTGGCAGTTGGGGCCTGTGGAGCGTGTAGGGGGCGGCTATAGCATTGAGTTATTTAATCCGGTTGAATATGCCTTAACATATGGGGCATAAAAAACTGGGCAAATACGGTGAACGCTAAATATCGAATAAAATTCCGAAATGTAATCGAGTATGGTAATATATCGTTGAGGTGATATAATGCCAGCCCCTAAAAATCTTATTGGAGAAACCTTTAGTAGATTGAAAGTCGTGGGAAAAGTTCTTGTTCCTAAAAACGGTCGTGATAGAGTTTATTGGGATTGTCTGTGTGAATGTGGTGAGAAAGCACTAGTCCGAACCGATTCCTTGACAAAAGGGTTGGTTAAATCGTGCGGATGCTTAAAAAAAGAACAAGATATGAAAAACTTAACGGCGAATCATTCCCATAAATCATCAAAAACGAGACTTTATCAAATTTGGTCGGGTATGAAAAAGCGTTGCTACAATCCTGGTGATTCATCATATGAACGATATGGAGCAAGAGGTATCAAGGTGTGTGAAAGTTGGCGTGAGGACTTCGGATCTTTTAAGGTTTGGGCTCTTGCCAATGCATACTCTGACGATTTGACAATTGAACGAATTGACAATGAAAAATGCTATACTCCTGAAAATTGTAAGTGGGCAGGAAATAAAGAACAATCCCGAAATAGAAGAAGCAATATCAAGGTTGATTTTCAAGGCGAACAAATTACTCTAATGGAATTGTCGGAGATAACAGGCGTCGGGTATAAGGTGCTTAATGCGAGGTATGATCGCGGAGACAGAAACGAGAGACTTTTACGTCCTCTCAATACTGATAAGAAAGTTCACCGTGGCTCACTACAACACTTAAGCAAACTTACAGAGGGCCAAGTCGTAGCGATAAGAAACTCCATCCAATGTGGCGCATTGCAAAAAGATTTAGCTTTCGAATACGGGGTTAGCTTATCGGTCATAAACTCGATTGCAAAACGTAGAACTTGGAAACATATTTGATACATGCCAACACCGTGGTAAACGAGATACCACTCGTCACCGTAGAGCGTAGAGGATGAGCGTTAAGGGAGCAATAATTCCTCCAAGAGTGCCCAGGGCATTGAGTCATGCTTTTAAAGTATGGCTTATTTGACATGATGTACGCCGAACTTATGGGAAACCGTAAGAACCATAGGATAAAAAGCCTGTGGGATAACAAAATTGTATATGTGGAATATGGACATCGCACAAGGCTGCACACCGGATGGGTGGAGGGGCGGTTTATGCTCACCATCTCTGAACGAGAATTGGAGCGTGAACTGCCTGCGCTCATGGATAGCAAGCTTAAACGCTTCATGGAGGACCATTTGAGGTGATGCTATGGAAGATGTTAAAAACGGAATATTGATGTACCTGAGCACCTTTCAAACGGGTGTCCCAGTGTACGACGAGCGAATCGAGCAGGGTTTCAAGGAACCTTGCTTTTTTGTGTTGCTTATAGACGGATCTCAGGCCCGAGAGCTAGATCGCCGTTATATGCGGACACACAGTTTCGACATTCACTACTTTCCAGACCCTGATAACCTGGAAAAACGCCGTGAGTGTGAGGCCGTGGCTGATCGGCTATATGAGGAACTGGAATACATCCAATGGGAAGGCAGTCTGTACAGAGCGGTGGGGATGAAACACCAAATCGTCGATGATGTGCTGCATTTCTTCCTAGATGTGAATGTCCATTTAATGCGTCCAAAGGGGCCGGAAACAAAAATGAGGACTTTAAAACAGGAGGCTGGTATTCGTGGCTGATACTGATAACCAAGAAAACGAAACTGGGGCAACGCCTGCGGCAGCGCCTACAAAGAAAGAGGCGGCAACGTCCACAGCTTCGGTAGAACCCCGTTTTGCCAAAGAACAATTTCAAGATTCACAGCAGTTTACACAGATTGAAAAGGATACACTGAACGTCCTACTAGAGGATGGCCAGGATTACACCATCGGTGAAGCTAAACAAATTCTCACTGTATGGTTGAAGAGGGAGGTTAAATAATGGCTGGTACATGGGTTACACAGAACAAGGATCTACCTGGCGTATATACCAACGTTGTATCTGAGCCTAAACCACTAGGCACATTAAGTGATCGCGGTGTTGTCACTCTGCCGTTGACATTAAGCTGGGGGCCTGTGAAACAGATAATCACAATAGATGCTGGCGATGACATTTCAAAAGCTTTGGGATATGACATCACACACCCAAGCCTCCTGTTGGTTAAGGAGGCTCTTAAGCGCGCGAAAACGTTGTTGGTGTACCGCCTAAATCAAGGGACAAAGGCTACAGTCACAAGCGGCAATCTTGTCGCTACGGCGAAGTATGGAGGCGTGAGAGGTAACGATATTTCAATCGTTATTCAGGCTGATATCGATACACCGTCTAGCTTCAACGTTCGGACTTTGGTCGATGGTCGGGAAGTCGATTTGCAGAAAGTTACCAATATTGACGGGCTGGTAGCTAATGAATGGGTGAGCTTCAAGGCTTCTGCTACAGATAAGACGTTGGCAGCTACGGCAGGAGCGCCGCTGACTGGCGGGGCTGACGGTACGGCAACCAACGCAGACCATTCGGATTATATGGCTACTATTGAGACGCAGGACTTCAACACAGTTGGAGTGCCTTATGATGATGCAACGCTGAAGCCTTTGTATACTACTTACGTTAATCGCTTGCGCGATGACGAGGGCAAAAATGTACAGGTGGTACTACCGAATTACAGCGCAGCAGACAGCGAAGGAGTAATAAACGTCACGAACGGCGTTATTCTTTCAGACGGTACAGTGATTGACAAGGTTAAGGCAGTTGCCTGGGTCGCAGCTGCAACAGCTGCAGCAAATGTAAACGAATCCCTCACTTACGCTGACTACGATGACGCAGTAGATGTGGACGTTAGGTTCACCAAGCGAGAAGCGATTGCAGGTGTGCAAAGCGGTCAGTTCTTCTTCATCTTCGAGGGCGGTAAAGCTAAGGTACAAGAGGACATCAACACCTTTCGCAGTTTTACGCCTACCAAAAACAAATATTTTCGGAAAAATCGTGTTGTCCGCACGTTGGATGGCGTCAAGACTGATTTGCAAAGGGTGTTCGCAAGATCGCACATCGGTAAAGTTGATAATAACGCCGATGGACGAAATATTGTAAAGAAAGAAGCTATCTCGCTTTTCGAACTCAATCAGCAGATAGGAGCTATCGAGGAGTTTAATTCACAAACAGACGTGACAATCGTGCCAGGCACAGATAAAGATGCTATTTACGCGGAGTATTACGTTAAACCAGTAGATAGTATCGAAAAAATCTATCAGTTAGTGAGGGCGAGATAATATGACACAGTGGTTGCAAGCGAAAGATACTATTTCCGGCCAACAGGGTCGATTGTACGCCACCATAAACGGTAGCGTGGAAGAGATGGCCTACTGCAAGAAATTCGAAGCAAAAATCGAGAAAAACATGACTGAAGTAAAAGTATTGGGATACTTGGGGGATCAGAATAAAGCAAATGGTTGGAAGGGAACAGGCAACATGACTTTTTACTATGTGACCTCGTTATTCAGACAAATGATGCTGGATTATGTGACCACAGGTAAAGATACCTATTTCGATCTTGTTGCCGTTAATGAAGACCCAACTTCCTCGATCGGCAAACAAACCGTGACTCTCAAGAATGTCAATATAAGCAGCATTATTATTGCTAAGTTGGACACTGAATCTCAGTTGTTGGACGAAGATTTGGACTTTACTTTTTCTGGGGTAGGATTGCAAGACAGCTTCACAAAACCTGTTTTGGGTGGTAACTAAAATAATCTAAATTAAGGGGATATGAACAAATGAGTCAATTTAGTGCGTTTTTTAAAGAGAATTCTTCAGTAGATATCACAGAAGAGATTATTGTCTCTGAGAGATTTAAAGATGAAGATGGCAAACCAATTCTTTGGAAGATCCAAGGTATTTCAGAAGAACGAAACAAAGCCATCAGAAAGTCTGCTACAAAAACAGAGAAGGGCAAAGGAGGAATGAAAATTCCTGAAATTGACCCAGACGATTACACCACTAAGCTGGTTTTAGAAAGCGTAGTTTATCCGAATCTGAAAGACGCTGAGTTGCAAGAGAACTACGGTGTTGTTGGGGCAGACAATTTGCTCAATAAAATGCTTTTGTCCGGTGAGTTCGCTACTCTGTTGGAAAAGGTACAGGAGCTTAACGGTTACGATCAGGATATTAACAAGGTTATGGATCAAACAAAAAACTAATGGAGGGCGGTGACGCAGATGCGAATTTTGCGTATTACGCCCTCCATAAGTTGCGTATACTGCCCCAGGACCTTATGAAAATGTCTGTAACTGAGCGTGGGGTTATATACGCGATGATCAGAGAACGAATAGAAAATGAGAAAAAAGAAGCGGCGCGATTAAATAAATGATTTACTCTTCCTGAGCGGGTTGATAGAATAATGGTAAAATATACCCACTCAGGAGGGTCATTATGTCTAATTACGGCGAGTGGCAAGAATCGAAAAAAGAATACAAAATGGAAAAAAGAAAGAAACGGCATAAAAGCCAATTGGTTCTTCTGGCAATCATATTGTTAATAGGAATTCCTTTGGTTATTATTGTCGGAATAACAAAAGGTTCAGAAGGCAGTAAAGCGCCTGTAAAGCCTATGACAGAATCTGCGCAAATAAAGAAGGAGTTTGATTCGTTTAAAAAACAAATTCTCAGTGAAACTACACAAATGGTTGAGAGTGAAGCAAATTTTAATGAATTCGTTAAAGCTTACTCAACCGGTTCGTTTAGTCAAGTCGAAGCATATGAAAATGTTAAAGAGTATCGGGATATAATTAATCAACATAGATCAAATTTAATTGAAATGAAGTTTGATGAAAGGTTTCCCGAGAAACTTGGAGCTCATTTAACGAAAGGAAAATCAAAGATTCTGGATGGAATAGCCATGAAAGACTCTGCGCTAGCATCGTTGCTTGAATATCTGGATGAAGGAAAAACAAGTGAATTAGCTGAATACCGAGAAAATTCCCCTTTGTATTTAGTTGGAGTAAAGGCAGGGTTACAGGAAATCAATGTAGTTGAGAAAATAGTAAATCCTAAAAAATAATTTGCAGATTAAGCATCCAATATAGGGTGCTTTTTTTGTGTATTTTTTTGGAAAGGAGGAAAAATGGCTACTGTTCAATCGACACTCCAATTATATGACAACTTTTCAAACAAACTTAATACGGTTAATCAGGCTCTCCAAAGCACAACACGGCAGATGGAAAGATTGCAATCGGCAGCACGCGCGAATATCCAAATCAATGTTAATGTATCCAATGCAGTCAGCGAATTGAATGCCATACAGAGAAGTTTACAATCACTTTCTGATGGAAACGTTCGGATAAACCTTGATGCAGCTAGTGCAATACGAGAGTTGGAAGTCGTGCGGAACCATATAAGGCAAATGGGATCAGGATCTGTTGTCAACATTGTGGTGAACTCGGCAGATATCTTGCGCGAGATTACGGTTATTCGTGACCGTATTCGCGGGATGTTTACTGCTTCAGTTGTAAATATAACAATTAACGCCACTGATGCAATCGCGCAGGCTCGGCATATTCGGCAACAAATTGATAACCAACTACGGAATATACAGGCCCGCATACAAATTCAATTGCCAGCTTCATTACAAGCGATGTTCGGCAATCTTCAAATGCTTGTATTGAGGCTCATTCGTGTTGTGCGACAACTCAGAACCAGTAGCGGAGCGAATGCAGCGGAATTACAAAATGCTTTGCAACGCATCGAGAGACTGGAACAGAAGATAAATGAGTTACAAGAAAGACTGAATCGACGTTTGCGTGAGGGCGGGCGGGCTTCCGAGAGTATGTTGAGCAACCTCAGAAACATTGCAGCCGTTTACGTTTCTATTGCAGCGGCAAAGGCTCTATTTGAAAAGGTTATGAGCGGGGCGATGGATCAACAATCATTTATTGACACATTTTCCTCTCGAGCTGGTGATCTAAATCTAGGGAATGCTATTTATGATTCGATCACTAAACAAGCATTAAAGGCTGGGCAAGATGTAAATGAAGCATTGTCAGGAACAATGAAGTTTATGTCTAACACTATGGACCCTCAACAGTTAACAAAGTTGAATATGCTTTCTATGCGGCTTGCGAAGCTAAACCCTGCTGAAGGTTTAGAAGGGGCAGCTTTTAGTATGAAGGAACTCCTTTCGGGGGATTACACTTCCATCGTGGAAAGGTTCGACATAGGAAGAAGTACGATTAAGTCAAGTGATGCGTTGAAGGCTGGTAAGGCAGGAAATATTGATGAATTCATAAAGGGAATGGATAAACTCCTTAACCAACAGAATTTGACGCAAAAGGCATTCGACAAAATGTTAGAATCCCCTGCTGCAAAATGGAAGAAGGCAGTAAACACTTTTGAGTTTAGTCTATCTAAAGCAGGGATGCAGGCATTAAAAGCCTTTGAACCACTGTTCGATATGATAAACAATGGTTTCCAAAGTGGTAAGTTTGATCAATTTTTTGGCAGTATTCAAGCTGGTATGTCCATGATTGCAAGAGTAACAACAAGTGTAGTTCAATTTCTTGTGAACAATTGGGATCTAGTGAAAAATACGTTGTTAGTTTTAGGCGTTGTAGCTGCTGCTGTTGCTGTCGGGTTTGCTATAGACTGGATTATAGCTGTTTGGCCATTAGCCCTTATTGTGGCTGCTATCGTAGGGATTATAACTATACTGAATAAATTCGGAATATCCACTGGGGAAGTTGTGGCTTTTGTCATTGGCGTATTCTATGCATTGTTTGCTCATTTAAACAATTGGATCGCTGGGTTCTGGAATGTAATTTTGGATTTCGTCGAGTTCTTCGCGAATATTTTCATTGATCCGGTTTATGCAATCAAAAAGCTGTTTTATGACCTGTGGAATGATATAGGTAAGTATTTCGTAGATCTGATAAACAAGCTGGTTGACGGCTTAAATTGGCTAATCGAAAAAACAAATTCGATCACCGGTTCTACTATTTCTGCTATTCAGTATATGAAGATGTCAGATGGTCCGCAAAAGCCAACATCGGATAAAGATGTTATGGATTTTAGCAAGTACCGTATGCAATCAATGGACGTTCTGAAGGCATTCAATAGTGGTAAGTCGATGGCTAATGACCTCACCAAATCAATCAGCAACTTTTCCTTAAAAGGAACCCAACAACCGTATACAGTGCCAAAGATGCCAAAACAAAATGGCGCTGGCGGTGCTGGCAATGTTGGTAAGGTTGGCAAAGTAGATAAAGTCGGAAAAATCGAGGACAAGGTAGATATCTCAAGCGAGGATCTGAAGGTTATGAGAGATATCGCAGAGATGAAGTCTATCCAAAACTTTGTTACTCTTACGCCTACCGTACAGGTCAAAACGGGTGACATCAATAACGGGGCTGATATCGACGTGATAATCAAGAAGATTGGTGACCATCTGGACGAGCAATTCACGTCCACAGCACAGAGAGTATATACGTAAAAGGGCAGGTGATGATGACAATGGATATTAAAAAGGTAGTGGATGTAGCAACTCAATTCCGAAATGAAAATCCAGGTGCTACTGCTGATGAGGTGAAACTCCATGTGCTTGAGTACCTGCTTTCGGAATTGAAACAGTCGAGCACTGAAGAACTCCTGCCTCATTTTCGTAGCCTAGACTTAAAAAAGACAGAACGACAAGTTGTGGTAACCTTATCGTTCCCTTGGGAAACTACATTTTCAAATATTGTTTAATGTATTCAACGCCTTTGACGGTGAGTGAATATTTAACCGGTTGAGAAATGACGAAAACATTGCTCTCATCTGGGTCAAAGTCTTCACTCACTGAAATGTAGCCTTCCTCGGCTAAATACTTAAGGGCCTCGGAATTATAAAGCCAGTCATCTCCATTTTTCATTTGATAAATCGTTCCCACAACTCCATTGTTTTGAAGGTTGTGGAACGCATTTTTAAGCAATTCAATTTCAAATTTGTTCATTTTTGAACCCTCTTTTCATCAAGTAATGGTCAGTCAGACAACTACCATTATTCGACAAAATGAGGGTTATTCCTTTTGTACGGAGGTGATACCTTGCCGACAGAACACGCCATATTGTTGAGTTATAACAACGGAGAAGAAGCATTCCGGATACCTGTTAACCCGCCAGAAATGAGCATAAAAGAAGCTGGCGACGGCTCCACGTATAAGATTGTGGGCGGCGATGAAATAAACGCTATCCAGGGGCGGAAGCTGACGGAGATTTCTTTTGACAGTTTCTTTCCTGGTCAGGAGTACCCTTTCGTCAATGGGAACGAATTACGGCCTATACCCGAATATATCGCTCTAATAAACAAGTGGATGGATGCCAAGCGGCCCGTCCGCTTAATTTATTCTGCAATCAGTTTTGACCCGGGCGCACAGAAGAGCCCGCAGGAAATTGCTATTAACATGCCAGTCACAATAGAAGAGTTTGAATGGAAACCCGTGGCTGGTACATCGGATATCGAGTACACAATATCATTTAAAAAGTACGTTTTTTACAACGCTGTGCAGGCCAAAGTTAAGAAGACCACAACCAAGGCAGGCACAAAAAAGACGACTACGACAAAAACCAAAGCAAAGCGACCAAGTGAGAGAGTTAAGCCTAAATCGGTCAAGGCGAAAGCAGGCGACACACTTTGGATTATCGCTAAGAAGAACTTGGGTGACGGGTCCCGTTACAAGGAGATTCAAACACTCAACAAGATTACAAATGCACAGGCCAAACGGTTAAAGGTTGGGCAAGTGCTGAGACTGCCGGGGTGATGGCATGGACATATTTATCGACAACCGCGATGGTAACGTGTGGCAGGTGTCCGGCGAGGCTATGGCCGGGAAAGAAAATGCGGCCGGGCTTGTGTCTGAATTAACTTGGAAGACTGAACGTACCGGGAGCCCGGGAAGCGTAGATATCACGCTTGTTAAGGATGGCATCTACCAGAACAAAAAATTCAAGGTTCAGAACGGGGATATCGTCCGGATTACCAAAGGCAAGTACAAGATATTCTACGGCTATGTGTTTTCGGTGGAGCAGTCGGAAAAGTCTGATATGAAGATCACAGCCTATGACCAAATCCGCTACTTGAACGCGAACGATACTTACGTATTCAAAAACCTGACAGCAGGGGCGGTCATTAAACGGATTGCAGAGGATTTTAAACTCAAGACAGGCATGATTGCTGACACAGGGTACAAAATCCCGGCCATGGTAGAGGACAACCAAAAGCTATTAGACATAATCTACAAGGCCATTGACCAAACGTTAATGTCTACCGGGACTATATATGTGTTTTTCGACGATTTCGGCGCTCTGGCCCTTAAACGGGCCGCTGACATGCTTGTATCTGTATCCGTAGGCGATGGCAGTCTCATGACCGGATACGCGCTAAAACGGTCCATAGACAGCGAGACGTACAACTTTGTAAAGCTAGTGCAGGACAATAAAGAGAGTGGTAAACGCGATGCTTACGTCTACCAGGACAGCAACAATATCAAAAAGTGGGGTAAGCTTCAACTCTATGACAAAGTAGACGAGAAGATGAATGCGGCTCAAATAAAACAAAAAGCGCAAAACTTGCTCACGTTACACAACCGAGAAAGCAAAAGCTTAAGCATAGATGCTATGGGGGATTTGAGTATTCGTGCCGGGTGCTATGTTCCTGTGTTTATTGATGATTTAAAAGTGAGTCAGGTTTATTTGGTAGATTCATGCACACATAAATTTTCAGGGCTTGAGCACACGATGAGCCTAGAACTGAAGGTGATCTAACTAATGATTAAACAGCTGCGGGATATAGCCTTAGGCAGTATAGAAGCATCCAAACCAAGCGAAAGCATGATAGGACAGGTAACGGGAGTAGATCCGCTTGAAATTACCGTTGATCAACGTCTAGTGTTGGATGCGGATTTATTGCTTGTCACGGAGCGTGTAAAGCGGTATGTGGTTAGTCTTACTCACAGCCATGTATACAAAGACGAGACTCCAACCGATACGGCTACCAAGACCACTCAGACAGCTTTGCCGGATGTGCTAGTGATCCGTGAAGGGTTAAAAATGGGGGATGCAGTTGTCTTGCAACGCATGAAAGGCGGCCAAGAATTCGTCGTCATGGATAAGTTGGTGAAACCATGATACCAGAGGGCGGCAGCATTGTGGATGAAGAGATTGAGGAAGAAGAAATGCCCACCAAGACATATGCCTTAGACTTCACGAATGGTCGCGCACGCGGCATTGTGGACGGTCTGGAGGCTATGCGACAGGTAGTGTACAAGATACTGCAAACACTACGTTACGAAAATCTCATTTACAGTGACGATTACGGCGCCGAAGTAGACCGGCTGCAAGGACAGAGCCGGTTATTCGTGCAAACAGAGCTTAAGCGGCTAGTGCGTGAAGCTTTACTGGCGGATGATCGGATTACGGACGTAAGAGATTTTCAGTTTACCTTTTCTAGTAGTGACGTGCTGGCAGAGTTTGAGGTCGTAACAACGCAAGGAAACTTTAGAGACGAAACGGAGGTGGGTGGAATTGTATGAGGCTCAGACGTTTGAGACCATTTTAGAACGTATGCTAGCCCGTATACCGGACAGCATGGATAAGCGGGAGGGCAGTGTCATATATGATGCGCTGGCCCCGGCCGCTTCGGAATTGGCGCAAATGTATGCGGAATTGGACACAAATATAAGTCTTATATTCCCGAACGCCGAAAACGAGGAATATTTAGACTCGGCGGTGGCGTGGTCCGGTATTGTGCGTAAGGCAGCGACAAAGGCGCAATGGCGCGGTAAGTTTTACGACAACCAGGGGGCGTTAATGGATGTGCCTATTGGTAGCCGCTACAGTATCGAGGATCTGAATTATATCGTGCTCAGTAAATTGGGTGTCGGACAGTTTACTGTGGAATGCGAAAGCGCTGGTGCAATCGGAAATAAATTCTCAGGTGCGTTGTTGCCCATTGATTTTATAAACGGCCTAGCGCGTGCTGAATTGGTCGATCTGTTGGTGTCTGGCGTGGATACCGAAACAGGAGAAGCTCTGTTTGACCGCTACCAAGACAAAGTGACAAAGCCGATTACGAGCGCAAACAAAAACCAGTATGTCGTGTGGGCGCGGGAGGTATCTGGAGTTGGGGACGCAAAAACTTTCCCGCTCTGGAATGGTCCTGGCACGGTTAAAGTAGTCGTCTTGGATAATAATAAGCGCGCTCCTTCGGCGGCAGTCGTCCAAGCCGCACAAAAATATATAGATCCTACGCAGGATGGACACGGCGAGGGGGCCGCTCCAATCGGACCAGTGGTTACGGTTGTAGGCGCTGGTGAAGTGCCTATTAACGTCAGTGTGCGGGTGCAATTGGCGCGTGATGCCACCACGGATGATGTAAAAGAACAGTTGGAAGCAAGCATTGCTAAGTATCTGGAAGGGCTAGCATTCAACGAAACCGATACACTGGTGCGGATCACCCGGATAGCAAACTTTATTTTGGACGTGCCGCCTGTTATTGACTACTTTGACCTGACCATTAACGGCGTAACCAGCAACATTCAGGTTCCGCTAGATTCGGTTGCAGTGCTTGGGACGGTGGATGTGCATGTCTAAAAAGCTAATGTCTTATCTGCCTGATTATTATCAGGAGATCGAAGAGTTCGTTCAGATAATGGACGCTGAAGATATCGAGTTCGACGAGCTGAATGCAGCAATAGTGGATACATTCCGCCAGTTTCACCCGGAGACGGCAACCTGGGGCATTAAGTATTGGGAGAAGGATCTGAAAATAGTCTCCATGCCTTCCAAGCCCATAGAGCAGCGCCGCAGCGTGGTTATCTCTAAGATGCGCGGGAGCGGCAAAGTGTCTGCAAGCATGATAAAAAATGTGGCAGATAGCTATGATCGTGGCGAGGTTGATGTCACTGTGTTTCCGTCTGAATATTATTTCGTGATCAGATTTATCGGGACTCTAGGCATACCGCCAAACTTACAAGATTTAAAGGACGCAATCGAAGAAATAAAACCAGCACATTTAGAAGTACGATATAAGTTTCGCTATCTTGTTATTCGCGAAATACACAATGTGATGAGAATCAATGAAATAAATAACACTAAATTAAACAAATTTGCAGGAGGTGTACGGATTGGCTAGTAATACACCTAATTTAAGTTTATATATGAAGGACCCAGTAGCAGACGGTAACGATTTCTTCGATGTGAAAACGATGATGAATGATAACTGGGAGAAGATAGACGGTTTTGCTGGTGGTATGGATGAGGTAAAAGAACGCCTTAATACTATATCCCGTCAAGACGTGACGCTACAGCCAGGCGTGCAGATCATCAATGCTGCCAAGTCAGCCTTATTTCAGCTTTCCGGGCTGACAGGTCGTATGTTGGTAAATCTGCTAGGGCGGATGGGGAATTGCGAAAACGTAGGGCTATGGTCGTCTAATACGACTATAGCAGTTGATACCGCCAATAAAACCAGCGGGACCAGCAGCTTTAAGCTTACACTTGGCTCTGTGCCTGCTACAGCTTCAGCAAGCTTTTTGACCACACCAGGTCGAAAATACATTGCTATTGCTGACGTAAAAAACGGCAATACCAGCAAGATAGCGATATCTATAAATGGCATTGCTGGAGCTGCGGGTAATGAGGTTACATCGTCCTCTGTTTTTGCGCCATCTGTTGTGCGGTTCGCCGCGACGGACTTTTTTCACATTGTTACGATCACGGGAACGGGTGCATCTGGTAATACGTTTAATATGGACAGCGTGCGCGTCTATGAGGTCAGTGATGCAGATTATGCAGCAGCCGCAAGTTATACACCAGCTCAAGTAGCCGCTAAATGGCCTTACGTAGACAGTGTAATGCCTGTACGCAATCCATATGCGATACGGTACGGGGAAAATCTTTTGCCGAGTTTTTATGAGTGGGAAGTAAGTGCCGCCGCTTCGGGGAAAGCGTCGATAACTGGCCCGTACAGCCTGAATATTACCACGACAACAATTAATAATTATGTTCGCTTCAAGACCAAAGTATTGCCAAACACCAATTATGCATGGTCAGTTACTCATTCGGGTCAAGTAGCGGTATCGGATAAAAACGACGCTAATCTTTTGGTTCCATACACCACCAATCAAATGGGGGCGTTCAACTCAGGCGCTAACGACGAAGTTTACTTCTATGTCAGCAACAACACTGTCTTCACAGGTACATTTACCTTTACTAACCCTATGCTCAACATTGGCAGTACAGCCAAACCATTCAAACCGCGTGAAGACTCAATGTTAGCGTTGCAAACAGACCTGTACGCCGATCCAGTTACAGGAGTTAATGCAGATACAGTATTCGAGCGTGACGGGCAATACTTTAAGTCCAAGAAGTGGCACGGGTTGACGCTTGATGGTAGTTTAGCATGGGTTTACTTTGAGTCGGGAACAGGTTATAAGGTTGTGCGTCTACCGATCACAAACGGACTATCTGACCGAGAACGTGTTTCTAAATATGACGGCAAGCTAATTACACATGCTTTCCCTGTTTCTGCTGCTGACCAGTCGCACCTTAGTGAATCCGCTGGCGTTTTAGGTTTATCCATCTCTGTTGCAGACAGTGGATGGGCAGACGGATACCAGCCTTCGCAGGATGATATCAAAGCGTACTTTTTTGGCTACAAAGCCTATGACGCTAATACCATTACGCCAGCACAGGCACAGGCGGCAACGACGGCGACATGGACAGGTACGGGTACTAAGTATTGGGTGCAGCGTGTGGGCGCTCCTAACTTCACTCAAACCGTACCGCAACAATCCTATGCAGGGTACACACCATACCAACTTGTATATCAGCTTGCAGTGCCTACAGTGGAGCCTATCGTATCCGAGGGGCAACTATCATTTGTTGAAGGAGATAATCAGATTGAAGTGGGTATGGGTATTGTATTGCGGGAAGCAACTAAACCAGCAGGTGATCCGGCTGGAGATGTAAACGTACAAATTAACCGTATCGACTACGGTACTGCTGTTAAATATAGGGTGAACAAATTTTTGGCGGTGTATGCGGGGAATCGCAAGGATAGCGGCTGGGAGACTTTATACACACCGGATGGGCAAAGCTTTGGTGTTGAGAGATTGCGTAAGCCCCGTAGCCAAACATTGATAACAGAGCCGTACAACGTTACGTACCTTATGCTTGATCGTTCGCCAGTTGTATCATTCACAGGTTCATACGCAGCCAACGAAAAGACGCTGCTGCTTGATTTGGTAGATAGCGTACAGCAGAATACGGCGCGTGTGAGTGTGCTTGAGAATAAGAAAGCTGACAAGGACACCTCCCCTGTGTGGATTACGCCTACGTTGCTTAATGGCTGGACGGGGGATGGGCAATATTCGCGCTTGTCAGATAACCTAGTGATATTAAGAGGCGGTATTAGGGACGGAGTTGCAACACCCGGTACGCACCTGTTTACTCTATCCACAGGCTATAGACCTAAAAAAGACATGGAGATACGGGTGCGAACCAGTGATGGAGCGAACGACGCGCCTAACTCTACGATTATAATTCGGGCATCGGGCGTGGTGTTTACGCAAAACGCTTGGTTTAATAAAGGCGCTTGGTTTGATGGAGTGTCCTTTCTAGCTGAACAATAAAGGAGGTCTGACACATGAAAGCAGTACCTAAAGTAAATACAGACGGCCTCTATCTGGAGGACGAGTTGGTGGACGATGCCTTTTCGGGCGTCGTCCCTTTTTATGCCCAGCCGGAAACCTCCGGTCAGGACACAGATATTGAGCCGACAACACCGGAGCCTGCCGGGTACACTGTCGGTGTACCGATTACAACGCCGGGCCTGTACAAGCCGTGCTTTGATCTGGCGGCGTGGGAAACGTACCAAGCATCCGTTTATGAGGCGAAGGAGGCATATATAGCTGCGTTGCATGACTGGCAGACCAAAGGCAAGGATGTTGGAGAGCAGCCTGTATATGTCGCGCCAGCGCAGCCGGAAGGATTGTGGAAAGAAGGACTTACGCCGGAGGAAATCGCGGAGCTGACCAAACAGCCAGAACCGCAGCCAAAGCTTCGTGAAGAACTTACAAACACACAGATGGCCATGGCTGATATGTATGAACAAATGCTTGCTATGCAGGCAGAACTTACAGCGCTTAAAGAGGGGAGGTGATTAACGTGGCAGCCACTTATGGATCGTTGATTAGAAAAGGTCTCAAAACGTTCGCCCAGGTACCAGACATACAGAAGGAGCCAGTTAGGGCTTACCTAGCAAGTTGGGGATTAGATGTGGATGGCAAACCATTGGTAAAAGAACAAGATTAGCCAGCGTATCCAATGGGATGCGCTATTTTTATGCCCTCGGAGTGGTCGGGGGCTTTAATTTTTAAGGGGGAAAAGGTAGTGAGCCAAATAAAAATGTTTGGCAGCACCGTATGGACCGCAATCGTCGGGACATCGGAAAAGGAGGCGGCGGCAGGGGGAGTGGCGGCGCTGACTGGTCTGATTGTTACATTTTTGGGTGGGTGGGACAAGCCGCTCCAGGTGCTGCTTACGATGATGGTATTGGATTATATTTTTGGAGTTACCGCAGCTATTAAAAACAAAAAAATGGACAGCGATGTGATGTTTTGGGGAGGTATCCGTAAGGCTACGGTGCTGATGGTGGTGGGATTATCCGCGCAATTGGATGATTGGTTACAACCCGGTGCGCCGATCTTCCGGACGGCGGCGATCTATTTTTATGCTGGCCGTGAAGGATTGTCGTTGGCAGAAAACTTGGGAGCAATAGGCATCCCACTACCGTTCAAATTAAAGAGCTTTTTGAAGCAGCTTAACGAGAAAGGAGATGGACAGGATGGCACAACTGACGCTGGAACAGATACAAAAAAAGTCTCTTAATCGACTTGTCGGGCTGCATCCGGTTTTCAAAATGGCCTTAGAAAAACTCATTGAGCGCTGCTATGCCCGTGGAGTATGGGTGCTAATTGTCCAAGGGTTGCGGACATATGTAGAGCAGGATGCTTTGTATGCTCAAGGTCGGACAAAGCCAGGACAAGTCGTAACGAAAGCACGGGGCGGATACAGCAATCATAATTTTGGGTTCGCAGCAGATTTCGCACTGTTGCTACGGGATGGGCGGACTGTGTCATGGGACACGCTGGAGGACGACGATAAGGACTCGCTGCCGGATTGGAGTGAAGTCGTCGAGGAAGCCAAGAAACTCGGGCTTGAGTGGGGCGGTGATTGGCGGAGCTTTAAAGATATGCCCCACCTTCAGATGGTCTTTGGACTCACGACGGCTCAATTTCGGGCAGGTAAGCGCCCGAGTCAGGCGCAGCTTGACACAGTTTTATCCAAGATTAATAAAACGGAGGATGAGGAAATGACAGCAGAAGAAAAAGCAGCATTTAAGGAGTTACAAAACACCGTACAGAAGCAGGCTGACCGCATTAAGGTACTGGAGTTTGCAGCGAAGCAACCGAAAGTACCGACATGGGCAGAACAAGCCTGCATCAACGCCAAGACCGCAGGGGTGCTGGACACGGCGAATGACGGTAGCTATGACTTTTACAGACTGGTCGCTATTCTTGATCGAGCTGGCGTGTTCAATAAGAAAGGGGATAAGTAATCATGCAAACAATTATAGAAACTGTACAACCATATGTAAGTACCATCGCTACAGCGGCTATAGGTGTACTCACAACCATCGTATTGGCTGGATTGAACAATGTTAAGGTAAAAGTAAATACATGGCTAGAGACACGTACCACAGCCGCACAGAGGGAAGTAATCCATAAGATTGCTGGAGAGGGCTTTGCCTTTGCACAAACAGCATTTAAAGAAGCTGGGGGAGAACGTAAGCTTCAGGAGGCTTTGCAGTATGCTTCACTTACTCTTTCCAGTCAAGGTATCGTAGTATCCCAAGTAGAGCTAAGATCCGCGATTGAGAAGGCATATCTGGAGTATAAGGCTAAGACAAAGACAGTGCTGGCTACCGAAGCACAGCCGAGTGAAGAGGTAACACAGGCAGCAGCTAAGGAAGCTGTATCTGGTCTTGCTGCAAAGTTGAATGATTTCTTGGCTCAAGCTACGGCGGAGGTATCCAATATTGTTCCTGTTCAGGTACAGTCTGAACCTGAGCCTATTCCGGTATCAACAGAAGCTACACAAACGCCTGCTACTACTGAATAAACTGTAAGTAAATACCCTGCTGGCTTCGGCTGGCGGGGATATTTTTTTGCTTGAAATACGAACATTTGTTCTGTATAATATAAGTATAAGCACAGATTATTGCGATATACATACTGTAAGGAATATTTACCCTGTTTTTTTAAAAAAACTAAATTTCAAGAAGGAATTAGTGTAGGCTATGTCGAAAGTTGTGTTTAATTTTATATAAATTAAATACAACCTGTTTAAGTAATAGCCTGAAAGCCGTGCTTATGATGTTTGCGTGTTCTTGTGTTTGGGAAAGTTGAGAATGTACTACGCAAAAGGCGGTGATGTCCAAATGGCTAAAATAATTTATTTAGAACAGGTGAAGACTATGAGTACAACTAGTACGACTTTCACAGAAACAACAGTTTTCGATGTAGCTAAAGCCTTTCTTAATTTAGAACCAATGACACCTAAGAAACTTCAGAAGCTTTGTTTTTATGCATACTCCTGGTATATGGTTTTTTATGAGGGAGATAAACTATTTGACGGTGAATTTGAGGCTTGGATTCATGGACCGGTTAACCCCGAGCTTTATCGTGAGTATAGGAAATATGGATTTAACGAAATACCGCAAGAAGATGTATTGCCGGATGAAATTTCGAACAATCCTCGATTGGTAGAATTTTTAGAGCATATTCATCAAACGTATGGTCACTTGGATGGTGATCAGTTGGAGTATTTGACCCATCAAGAAGATCCATGGCTTAATGCGCGTAAGAACTTGAAACCTTACGAACCATCTAATAATGTCCTTGATGATGATGATATTATTGAATATTACAGGGGCGAGCTTGAGAATGGCTAAAGAGAAAAGAAATAGAGCTCCTGTTTTGGGGAGTATTCCTAGACCTTCTGAGTCCACTCCGCGCGCTGGTGAAGAAAGATTAACTAAAGTAGCTCAACGTAATATTGAGGGTTTTAAAGAAAGAAACGTCATTTTTTCTTGGCAGTTTTTTGATCGCAGTAATCCATTGTTTAACTGTGGTGAAGTGGGTCCTGAATGGTTTGTGGACTTAATGGATTCCATGAAAAGCATTTCGCAAATGGAGTTCGAAAAATTCAGAATCCATAATGGCCCACCATTAAGAGTTCATTCTCATGAGTGGGACAGAGTAAGCGCTAAGTATCCACTTAACGAGATGTTGCTTAAGCAAATTGAACAAGATACCCTTCAGTTTGCTGTTTCGAAGGCAAGAGGGCGGGTTCATGGTTTTGTTATTTCTAATGTATTCTACATAGTTTGGGTAGATCCACATCACAACCTCTATCCAATGGAAAGACATGGTGGATTGGATTATTGCGATGCGCCTAGCAGCTGTTATGACTGCTTGGAAATTGAAAATGAGGAACTGAGAACACGATTAGACGAGTTGTATGCAGAATATGGCAGATTAGTGGATGAAAATGATAGACTTCAAAGTAAAAAAGACAACTTAGAAAAATCATCTTAAAAATTGCAATCCGAAAGCATCGGTGACACCCTACTGGCTAAGCTGGTGGGGTATTTTTTACGTTTATGGGGAGGAATACATATGTTTAGATGGATATTCACCGTACTAATTACAATCCTATTAGCTGGCTGCAGCATACAACAAGATGTTGTAAAGACCACTAAGAGCGACCCTGTAGCCGTTCCAGTAACACAGGTATCGGCAGACATGGCTAAGCTGGAATTTCCGTCATCAAAGTATCCCGAGACAGCGCAGCACATCAAGGAGGCCATAGCAGCCGGAAAGTCACCAGTATGCACCATAGACCGTGATGGAGCTGACCATAACCGTGAGTTGTCCCTTAAAGGTGTGCCGACACGCAAGGGCAAGGATCGAGACGAGTGGCCTATGGCCCTGTGTGCCGAAGGTGGAGAGGGTGCAGATATAAAGTACATATCACCCAAAGATAATCGTGGTGCAGGTTCATGGGTAGGTCACAAATTGGACGAGTATAAGGATGGAACGAAAGTTGAATTTATAGTTAAGTAACATTTCTTACAGCTTGACTACATTCGGCGTGTTACATTGCAATAAAAGTGCAGAGGAGCGCGGTTATGATAACACTGACAATCGTGGAGAGCGCCATAACACACAATGATGGAGAGTTTGATTGGTTTGCTCCAGTACCGACTGGAGAAATTGAGGTATTGTCATATATAAATCCCGTCACTGGGACGGACCAGACGGAAGAATTTATTAAAGCCAACGGTGGACTTGAAAAACTGGAGATAGAAAAAACGAATGACGGCGAATATAGATGTACGCGCGATACGCTCGACCGACTTAAAGCTGTATTGGGTGCCGTGTAATAAATAACAATCCCACGCTAAACCTTAATTGGTCGGCGGTTTTTTTTGTTGAAGGTATTACCACACAATTCACCGAATATCTATCCTGAGGTGATCAACATGAACCATACATATAAAGTGTTAAAGTCGGATATAGAACTATTTGCAGCTGCATTGAGCCAGGTAAGGGTGTATGTAGTTCAGCCATTGGGAGAGGATTTGATAGATATTGTGGACTATGGTGGCGCAGTGGAGAAGATTACACCAGAGTCGATTAAGATTAACGGATATTATTTTTTCCGCAATCAGTTTGAATTTAGAGTAGATCTTAAATGACCTACCAGATTGTAGTCGGTAGTCCCTTTAAGGTAGACCATATCAAAAAAATAGGAGGGGAAAATGATGAAGAAAAGAATATTTCTGTTCTCGATTTTATCTTTAGCTTTAGCAACTACGGTAGGTGCTGCTTCAGCTTCACCAAGTATAACTAGCAAAAACACCATAATTAATCAAAGATCGGGCGGAAGCGCAACTGTTAGAGAAGCCTTTAGTGTCCCAATAGGATTGGGTATGTTAAACTTCGTATGAAGAATCACTCTGATCATCTAGTAAAGGTAAGTTTAACTCACAGCGGTTCAGACAAAGTATATATTGAAGGATTAGTAATCGCTCCTCACGACACAGTTATCTGGAAAAGCACTGATAAAGGCTTCCCAGACGGTATGCGTTCTGGAGACTATAAACTTCAGTGGAGAGGCAGCGACTATAAAGTTAATGGGGAAACATGGGGAATAGCTGATTCACAGCCTGGAAACCTCTAACTTAACTAACTATACAACTTGAACCCCCTATCCATTGGGTGGGGGGTTCAAGTTGTTCAAGACAGCAAGTGAATTAATCTCCTTTATAGGTCGGCATAGCTTTTTTAGTTGATCAGTTTGAATTTAAAGTAAGGACTCTACTGGCATTTAGCTGGTAGGGTATTTTTGTTTATAGCGGTGGCCAAAGCATAAATCATGACAAACGGAGCTTTTCTACATGATTCGCAAAAAAAGATATTGACAACTGGTTGATTGCTGGACAAAAATAGTAAATGAATATAAAATACTGGAATTTTTATGCGAGGGGTGGCTATGGCATGGAACATACACCTACGATTCGAGCAGAATTAGACAGATTCCTAAAACAAGAGGGTTTGAGCTTAGCACGATTTGGGCAAATTGCAGGCATGAATAGGGGAGCGGTAAGTGCCATTGTGTCAGGAAATAAGCCTATGTCCATTAACCAGCTTGACCAAATTACTGAGGCTATGGGCTTACCAGAAGGTCATTTTTACGACTTGTTTATAGAAAACTTCATCATCGACTTACAACCGAATATGAGGCGGATCGAGCCATTTTTGTATCGCTGTGCGGAGTTGGACAAGTTGGATACGATCCGTCGAGTGGTGGGAGTCATCATGGACAATCTACTCTATTCGTCAAAACTATTTGACATTGCGGAAGATCTATTTGCACAGGGACGACATGAAGCGGCACTGATACTCTATGAGAATGTAGCAGAAGTGGAGAAGTACCAACATTCTGAACGTTTGGCAGTCTGTCAATATCGTATATTCACGATTCAAGTTGGAGACGATCAGGGTCTTAATCTCAAGGCTGCAACACTATTTGAACCCTTCGTGGAACGCCTAGATGAAATAGACCAGCTTGACGCATTGAAGGATTTGGCCAACGTGTATAGGTCTTTACGTAAATGGGACAAGGTAGACGAAATGGCAAGGCAAATGAGAGCTAAAGCCGAAATCCAATATACACTGAAACATCAACAGAATGGCCGAGAACGCCCTGAATCTACTGATAAGCTAAGCCGTCCTTTGTTTGTATACATTTCCTATGCTGACCTGCTGTGTGCAGGTGTCTACGAAGCCCAAGGCGATTACCACCAAGCTCTACAATATACATACGCCTACGATAATTTAGATTGGGTTAAAGAGACAGACGAAGATACCCAACACTGGATTGGTTTGTTTAAGCACTGGGCAAAAGCTAATATTATTGTCAATAAGCTTTTATCCGGAGATATAAAGGTGCTGCAAGAATATATTGAATACATCGATGCAGCGAAGGATACAACTCAAGAAGATCGGATTATTCAACTACTGAACATTATGATAACGGCTAACCGATATGATATCGACGTTAGTGATATAATTAAACGATTTGAAACGGACATTGTATCATTATCACAACACTCATCAAGTGATATATATACTCAACAAGTGGTACCAGATTATTTTGCATGGTGTGGTTACGAGTTGGCTCATTATTATTTACATCGAAATTCTTATGATGATGGTTTTAAACATTTGATGTATTCAATGGTAAGTTATCATACACTAAATAATGAGACTAATTTCATAAATTGTATGGGGCTATTTTTACATTTTCGAGAACATGCGACTCCTGAAACCAAAGCAAATTTTTTAAATCTTATTGAAAAGGTGTGGATGAACAATGTTAAAAAAAATGGCACTGGTGATCGTCGCGGCTAGCTTTTTATTAATTGTTACTGTGCCGGATCAAGCCTTTAACCACCATAGTATCCAACCTCAAGTACAACATGGAGGAGCTTAAACGTCAGTAAAGCAAATCCCCGCTAACCTTAACTGGTCGGCGGGGATTGTTTTTGTCTTGATACCGCTGTTTATAATACACCTGGAAAGCTCTGCTAACCTTATGGTCGGCAGAGCTTATTTGCTATTTTATACCCATTTGAACTCTCTCAAATATTTCCGCACTCTGCTGCATACCCAAACCGTGTGCGGCTCCTAAATGTCCTCTCAATATGCTTATGTCGTCATCGTTGGTTAGATCTAAGGTCATTAGGCCGTATTTGCAATGACGATCCAATATGGATTTTAGCAGGGCATCAAATTCATCATTCATCGTTTATCCCTCCTACTTGAACAATTTTCCGATCAGCTTAAACAAGTCAAACGTGCTGCGATTGTACACCTTATTGTAAGCCGCCTTGCGTGGGTCACGCAGCCATCCCCAGCCCCGTGGCATCTTAATGCCTGCGCGGTGTATAATCTGCCGTTTGAGGCTGGTACGGGCTGCTATACGCTTGTTTAGGCTGGGTTTACGTGGAACATATTTCATTATCTTTTCTCCAAAGGATTAATACCAAGACTCCGCTTCAATCCTTCCTGTAGAACCTGAGAGAAATTAAGGTGTTGCTGTTCAGCTTGATCATTGAGCCATTTAGGGACTGTCAGTGTCTTTTTAACGGCCTTACTTTCCATAGCTTCCCGAACTACAGGCATATAGACCTGAACGTCACACGCAGCCTCTGTTTCTTCCCGTTGTGCCAAAATAACATCAAGCGGGGAAGGATCAGGAATAGGATCGTTATCTTGTTCTAAAACATACATAAACCCCTCCAGCGCTTCCCGAGCTGCAGCATGCGCTTCTTCGGCGGTATCTCCAAATGTAAGGCAACCGGGTAGATCTGGAAAACGAACGGATATTCCATCCTCAGAATGATCGAGCAGTGCCCAATAGCGATAAACGTCTTTTTTACTCACTATAATTAACCTCCTTTGGGGAGGGCTGCTCAGCCCTTAATCCCCGCTGTTTTTAGGATACTTGCTTGTGTCTTCGGAGGAAAGCTTTTCTTAGGATGCGGAACCGTAACCTTACCGATTTTTGTCGGATGCTTGAAGTAATGGTGACTGCCATGTACTCCGATTATGTACCATCCGTCCTCTTCTAACAGTTTGATTAATTCTCTCGAACTGTATGATTTCAAATGACTACCCTCCTTACATTTATCATTATACACGTATATTAAATACGTGTCAACGTATAAATAACACGTATTGTTTTATGGGCATATAATATTAAAAACCCCGGATTGCTCCGGGGCTGGTTTTATTCAAGACCAAATTGGGCTTTTGCTTGTAGTTTGTTACCTTGGAATGTGAAATTGGCATTTGCACCAAGTCCGCCCTCGCCTTTATACGAATACATTACAGTATAGTATTTGTCTCCCTTTTCGCCAACCTCTGAGAGAGCCTCGCCAGGACCACCGATAATTTTAGCAACTTCCTCATAAGTCATTCCATTTTTAATTTTGTTATATTTAGCTTTGGTAATGGTTCCGGAATTTTGCGGCTCTGCTACTGTACGACCCTCAATTTTTCCGTTATATAGTTTCCAGTTAGATTCACCCTTAACGCCACGCGAACCAAGTTCACCACTGAATGAAACAATATCCCCTTGGTTCAGGCCGTTCAGTTCTGAACGATCAGAAACTTTTACGATAACAACATCTCCGAGTTTTTTCTTTTCAGCGCTAATATCTGACCATGATTCGCCGTTGTAATCTGCTGGTTTACCGTAAACATAAAGACTGCTTGAGCCAGCTTCAATGACTACACCTGACCATTTCACAACTTGATTTCTTACACTGTCGAATGTTTCTCCCTGCTTGGAAACTGGCATTGCAAAGAGAGTAGATGAAAACTTATCAAAAGGAAGAGATGTGTCAATCAATGGCTTTTTATCATCAGTCTGTTCCTTTTGCGCTGATTCATTGGTAGCTTCTTTCTCTTTAACAGGCGTAGTAGCTACTGGTTTAGAATTAGCTTCGGTTGATTTCTGTGTGTCTGCGACTGATATTCCAATAATAAATATTATGAAAGCAGCTAACCCAAAGAGAAACATTTTCTTAGCCTTGCCATTCTTTTTTATTAAAGCTATAGCCCACAAAACAAAAAACACAAAAAAAGCCAGCAAAGCAATCACAGCAATTGCAGTCATTACATAACCCCTATCTATTGGTAATATTGTTATATAATTAGTCTATCAGACCTAGGAATATTTATCCACAAAAAAGCAAGAGGATTATTCCCCTTGCTCCAACTTCTGTTCCAGATAATAAACATCTACCCTGGTACGTTTGGATACCTGGGCCACGGCAAAAGCAAATTTTTCAGCTTCAACATAAGAAGGCCTGAACCCTACATCTGATATAACGCCTTTGTAGTCTATCATGACCACGTACCCATCTTCCTGTGGCACGATTCGTACATGGTCGTCCCCCCTTTTTTCCTTGCCCTTCATTTTCTTGTTATACTCATTCAACGCGGCATCAAGCAAGTGACTCGCTGACACGACTTTTGGATCGTTTATTCCACGTTCATTTATGAGATTGTACATTCTCCGCCGTAATTCTTCTATTGTATTTTTTAACTCTTTTGTCAAATTACCCACCCTTTTTAGGGTTAAAATTCCCAAAAAGAAATATTATTATTCATTATTTAGTAATACTTTCGACAAAAAATAACGTTTTTTTTAGTTTTCATTCATTCCTTGTCGAACGATTTTTCTTTACCCTTGCGCAAATGCAAGGTACTATAGTCTCATTGTTACGTAATAACGACTAGGAATGACAGCCTAATAAGTATGGTTGAAATCCTGGGAAAAATTTAGGACGTCGGAGGAGATAATTCTGGGAGACCAAAGGATTTGTCAGCGAATTGAAGCCTTGATTAAGGATCGAGGAATGACGAAGAAGGCGTTTTGTGAAAAACTCAAAATCAGCGTGGGCAATCTTGGGGACTGGAGAAGTGGAAAAACAACGCCAGGAACGAAGCATTTAATCCAGATTTCGGACTTTTTTAATGTATCGCTGGATTGGTTAATGAAAGGCGTCAAGCCGGGTGAGGGCGTACTTCAGGAGCAGAAGGCAGCTTATTTTTTTGGAGTGATGGGGCCATTGAACTACCAGTGCGAGCAGCTTAGCGAAAAGGAAAAGGATTTTATACTTGAGTATATTGAATTTACCCGCTTTCGTAAAGAGAAAAGGCAGGAAGTTTTCGCTACGCAATAATCAGATGCATAAAATTAAAATTAACTAAAATCGCTAAGGGGTGCTTGATGGTTATTATCCATTGAGCGAAGGATCGTTATAGCCTAAAATGGGAACAAGTGTTCTTTTGGAGGAATGAGGAAATAAAAAACGCCTCTATATTAAGAGGCGAACAAGAACTTTGTGGGTTGGCATCCCTGCCAGGATAGCCAAATCAGACCCACAGCAAAGAAGTCGCAGAGAGTATACAGGAAATTTAGCTATCAGTAAAGACATCGGGGAGAGTGAACATATGACACGATTTGATGAAGGAAGAATAGCCGTAATTATGGAGGCGTGTGAGCGTAGCGAAGACTTGTTACATAAAAGGCTTGCGGTTATCCTGAACAATTTGCACGATGATCACAATGTAGGCGTGGACATCATCGAGGAAATTGAAAATTTGTATATAGAAAAGGGGGCCATTTATTGCAAAACTGGCTATCACTGTGGATATGAGGATGCTGGCAATAAAGTAAGTCGCATCTGTTAACACGTTAACGGAATGTTAACGCAACGTAGTAATTTCGGTTCTTATCAGTTCGTAAATAACACAGTAAAAACCCTTTATATTCGTATGTATTCATCAATAGCACATGTAAAAGCGGCATGGGCGGCATGATGTAATAAGGCTGATAAAGCCTTATACATCAAGGTTTGTTTTTATCCAAATGGTTAAGAGTAACATTTGGATAACATAAGAATGGATTTTAGAAGCCTCTCATGAGTTCTGCGAACTTGCGGGAGGCTTCTTTCTTTCTATGCTTAGTAACGTGTAGATGTCCAAGCCTATCCATTATTTATGCAATTCAGTGCCGGGTTCGGCCAACAGAGAGACATGTGTATGTCTAAAAGAATGCGGAGTTAGTTCCGTATTGAGCTCTGCCAGCTCCAGTAGCCTTCTCATTCGAAGCTCATATTGTTTTATGGTTCCTGGATAACCAGGGTGCTTGTCTTTGTTTGACATTACGCAAAGAGGTAAATTCCCCGATCCTGATCCCCGTATAAGCCAGCGTCAAGAACGTTTTATAGTCACCGTCTAACCCATGTTCCAATATGGAGGGCTTTTACTTTTATATAAGGCGGAATAAATATTAGACTCCCTCAATAATAAAAACAACGGCAGCCATGGACGAGAAAATAAAATCCTAGACTGCCGATGTTCTATTGAACTATCGTGTCACTTTAGTTCAATCTCTTCCCTTTTCATAAAAGTTGTTGTGCAAAGCTTTCTGCCGTTAAAATCATGCCTTACTCCAAGCCACTTTGTAAAATTCTAATCCCCACCGAGTACAATTGTTTTCGTGGCGACACGGTCATGAAATTCCCGATCATGTTCCACGAATACAATGGTCGGCGTGTACTCAAGCAGCAGCTCCTCAATTTGCATCCGGGAAATCACGTCGACAAAGTTGAGCGGTTCGTCCCAAATATGCAGATGAGCCTCCTCACATAGGCTTCTCGCGATCAGAACCTTCTTCTTCTGCCCGCCACTAAACGCCGATATATCCTTCTCAAACTGGATGCGGGCGAAATCTAGCTTACGCAACACGGCCTTAAATAAGCTTTCATCAATTCTGTGCTCTGCTGCATAATCGGAAAGCGTTCCTCGCAGATGAGAAGTATTCTGGGATACATAGGAAACGCGAAGCTGCGGCTCCCGCTGAAACGTACCTGTATAGTGTAGCGCCTCAGCGTTGAGCAGGCGGAGCAAGCTAGACTTACCTGAACCATTTGGACCTGAAATTGCAATCCGATCTCCTGGTTCGATCGTCAGACAAACGTTCTTGCAAGCCGGTCTTTCCCCGTAATAAATCGTGACGTGATCCAGCATCGCCAGTTCCGATTTGGGATACACGAGCTGAGAGATCGCAAGGCTTTCTGACTGTTCGATATTTCGGAGCAGTTTCGATTTTTCCTCTAAAGCGGCGTGTTGCCTCTGTTCGATGGATTTCGAGCGTTTCATCATTTTTGCTGCCTTATGCCCGACGTAACCCTTGTCAAGCTTGGAGCCGGAGTTTCGTGTGCCGTTTTTCGATTTTTCGGTCTCGAGAGACCAGCCGCTAGTACGTTTAGCAGAAGCAGATAAACGCTGTATGTCTTTGTACAGCTTTTCGTTTTGTGCCATTTCGAACGTATCCTGGCGAGTTTTGTTCGTCCACCAGCTGGAGAAGTTGCCTTTTTGGATTTCGATATTCGTTTTGTTGATCGATAGAATATGATCCACGCAGCGGTCGAGAAAAGCCCGGTCGTGTGAAACAAGAATAAAACCGCGCTTCGTATTCAAATAATCGGCGACAAGCTTGCGTGCGTGCAAGTCGAGATGATTGGTTGGCTCGTCGATGAGCAGAAATCGATTGTCTTGGATGAATAGCACGGCCAGCAATACCTTCGTCTGTTCTCCTTGGGACAGCGATTCGAATGGCCGATACAACACGTCTTCTGAAACCTTAAGCAGGTTCAGTTCGCGCATCAACTTCCAGCTCTCATAGCCTGGCACGATCTCTTCGACGACGTCTAAGGTCAAATACTCCGGGTGTTCGACGGGAAACGGAAAATAATCAAAGGCGACTGGTGTGGAGATCGTACCGCTGTATTCGTACTTCCCCTGCAGCAGGTTTAAGAACGTCGTTTTCCCCCGACCGTTTCGCCCCGTAAAGCCCAGCTTCCAGTCTGTATCAATTTGAAAATGAACATTTTCGAATATAGGGTCATAGCTGCCTGGATAGGCAAAAGTAAGATTGGTTACCTGAATGGCGGGCATGGCAATCATCCTTTCGTTTGGAAATAAAAAAGAGCCGCAAGAAAGGTGCTATCTTGCGGCTCTAATCCATACGAGGAAATACGGCCCCATTCCAAGGGGCCGTATGACTGTCCGGAGAGGGAGCGCAAACGAAACGCAGACCTTTCTTGCAGAGATGAAATAAAACGACCACAGCCGATCGCTGAGTCCGTTCTTTTCGTGATCTCGAAGCAAGAAAGTTCTACATGTATCCGTTCAACTCCCGTCATCAAATTACATTCAGTTTATCACAATAGTAATTTAACTACAACCTGCGTAGTCCCGTTTAGGCTGAAGCCTCGCGTAGGTCGACATGCTCCTTAGATTGATTCATATAGTATTTACGAATTCGCCCAAACCCATTATACTGATAACAACACATACGGAAGCACCGTTGTGCAATCCGAAAGCATCGGTGATACCCTGCTGGCATACGCTGGTGGGGTATTTTTCTGTTTTATAGGGGGAGGAATACATATGTTTAGATGGATAGTGACGTTACTGGCATCGGTTTTATTAGCTGGGTGCAGCGTGCAGCAAGATGTTGAAAAGACCACCAAAATGAGCTTTTGGGAAGCCTGCACCGCTCTTCTTACTAATGCTTTAGTAGCTAGTTGGTCTAATCAAAATCAAATTTATCATTTTTCTAGGACAGAAGCTTCCAAATTCATTCTCAAAAGGGCATAGCGTTTTACTGAGAAGCCGCTTCAAAACGCATTTTAAATACATACACTTAGAACAAGAGTAGGTAGAAGGAATGGCAATCAAAAAGTAGTTTTTATAATTATTAATTTCATTTCTACTTTTAAAATATAGAATGGAGGATAATTTTGTGCCAAAAGCGTCGGTTATACTACCAGTTTATAACAATTCTGATTTTGTTTTGGAAGCAATACACAGTATTTTAGTTCAGACCTACTCGGATTTTGAATTAATTATTATTGATGATGGCTCGACAGATGGATCTGCCTTTCTTATTTCGCAAATAGCAGACCCTAGAGTGATAAAGATCTTCCATGATACCAATCGAGGGTTGGTCGCTTCTTTAAACGAAGGATTAAACAAGGCAACTGGCGAATACATCCTTCGTATGGATAGCGATGATATTTCTACGCCAGATCGACTGGGCGTTCAAATATCATTTATGGATCAAAATTCGTTAATTGATGTATGCGGTGCTGCTTTTACTACTTCTAGTGGAGGAGTAATGAAGGTGAATCCGGCCAGTCATGACGAAATTAAAACATGGTTGTTATTTCATTGTTGTATGTGCCATCCTACTATAATAATGCGCACTAGCATGATCCATCAGCTTGGCGTTCAATATGATAGTAATTATCCTCATGCCGAAGACTACGAGCTGTGGAACCGACTAGTTTTTCAGGTACAAATGGCGAATCTCCCCATAAACGTATTGTATTATCGTCAACATAATGGACAAGTGTCCAACCAGCATAGAGCTATTCAAGATGCTACCGCTCGGAGAATTCGTCAAAGACAGTTTAGCCAGTTGGGCTTGGAATTATCGGAAGCAGAGAATCAGATTATGCTGGATATTCTTGAGTTTAAAATTAATCCCTACGATTATAGTAGTTACACCAAAGCTTTAGGCTTTGCTAACTGGGTGCTAGACCAAAACCGTAAGTATTGGGTTTATAATCAGGAACTATTAAACATGGCGTTTTCAAGATGCATATCCCATCTTCCTTATTAAACAAGATATCAGTAACGATCGGAAAATATCCTAGTACCCCGCTGGCATGCGTCAATGGGGTACTTTTTTTGTTTACCTGAACGCCCGGTCACAAAGTGCATTCACACATATATTAAGGTGACGACAAAGTAAAGGAGGGCAAAAACTATGAGTGGATGTGCAGGTCCAGCTGTTTGCGGTGTGTGGACTTCTACAGCGGCAATTTTGGTGCTTTATATCCTCTTGGTTATTATCCTTAAATCATGTTGGATTTAATGTTGTAAAAAACTATTGGATTGTACCTCTTCACTTCACCCAGTAAGTCTGATACTAACTCCTGAAAACGTGTAATGACCCTACTAGCTGGCTGGTAGGGTGTTTTGTCGATTGTTCGGGATTCAGATTTGATTGGTATGTATTACAAAAGCCCTCCATTAAAGGAAGGCTCTTTCTTTGGATGCTGTGTTATGAAATTTACAACAATTCAATTGTAATGTGATGTAGGGAAAGTCAATTTACAGTCCTCATCCTTTTTTTGTTTTATTACCGCTGCCTTTTCTCCAGCCATACAGGATGCGCCCAATAACAAGAGCAGAACCAAGAAAAACGACTGTCAAGTGCCAAGTCCACTCTTGCATACCACTGAGAACAACAGGAGTGATCCCTAACGCCAGTCCGATCACTAATCCTATAATTGTTACTACATCAGGCGCTTTGCTACCTTCTCCTCGTCTTTTCTTAAAGATATTAAATAGTATGTTGCCAGCAATGATTGCAATAAAAAGGACAAGCAAATACATATAATATATATTCATATATTATGATCCTTAGTTACTTGTAACTTCAAAGTATCCAGGGTGAAAATTAATAGTTACACCTCTTCCATTATCGTGATCCTTCAAACGATCTAGCACCACTGAAACTCCAGTAGTAAGTATCGTCGCTGGTACGATTGTTCCTTGCAAGCCGGGGATTGCCGCAAGAATTGAAAATACAAATGCAGAGGTGTCTCTTGTATTCTCAATAGCATTTATTTGTGTCTTTGTCTCATAATCCGAGAGTGTCAATGCATATCCCCACCAGTGCCAACTACCATACATATTCGTGCCAATCTCTTCGTGGTTAGGATTTGCGACAAGTTCCCCATTTTTTGTTTGCAGAATACCATTTTTCAGCTGATCATTTACAGATTCGACAGCTTTAGAATAGTTATTAAATACCCTTTCGCTTACCACTTCTTTTGCAGCAGGATCAAGGACATAATGATCCCCATCCAGCTTTATGAACTTTTCAATATCCGTGATAGCATTTAAGGTTTCGGTGTCTACGCTCAATTGTTTAACCTCTTTGTTTGCTTGTTCTGCACTCTGCTGGGTGGGAGCGGCGGATGCGGCTAATGGGGCTAATGGGGCTACTGCGGTAAGAGCCAAGACACCAGTAAGAATAATTGCTGTTTTCTTCAACTTTAACACTTGAAAGCACTTCCTATTCTATTTTTTTGGATTACTGCATAAAGATACATAAAAAAGACATATATTGTTTATTTCTTTTTAAGGTATCTGAAAAATAAAACTATAGAACTACTTTTTAAAAGTGTGCGACATTAATTTCACACCAAAAGCGAATACCTCACAAAAAGTTACAAAAGTTATTGACAACTGTTAAATTATGGACGACAATAGAATGCAATAATATAAAAATTTTGGAATTTTTATGTGAAGGGTGGATATGACATGAAGCATACACCTACGATTCGAGCGGAATTAGACAGATACTTAAAACAAGAGGGTTTGAGCCTTGCGCAATTCGGGCAAATGTCAGGCATGAACAGGGGAATAGTAAGTGCTATTGTGACAGGGAATAAGACTATGTCTGTTAACCAACTCGACTTAATCACTGAGACCATGGGTTTACCGGAAGGCCACTTTTATGACTTGTTTATAGACAACTACATCATCGACGTACCACCGAATATGAGGAGAATCGAGCCGTTTTTGTATCGCTGTGCGGAATTGGACAAGCTGGATACGATCCGTAAAGCGGTGGGGGCCATCATGGACAATCTACTTTATTCACCCAAACTATTTGACATTGCGGAAAACCTATTCGTACAGGGACGACATGATGCGGCACTGCTTCTCTATGAGAATGTGGCAGAAGTGGAGAAGTACCAGCACTCCGAACGTTTGGCAGTCTGCCAATATCGTATATTCACGATTCAGGTTGGAGACGATCAGGAGCAGAATCTACAAGCAGCGCTTCAATTCCAATCTTTTGTCAAACGCCTTGATGATATGGACCAACTACAAGGGCTAGTGGATTTAGCCAATGTATACCGATCATTGCGTCGTTGGGATCGTGTCATGGAAGTTGCTGAGGATTTAAGGACTTTAGCCAAAGCTCAATACTCCATGGCGCATTCTCTGAAAAGGGAACAACATAAGAAGCCATTGCGACCGTTATTTTTTTATATAGCTTTCAGTAATTTACTTATTGGAGGTGCTTATTATGAGCAAGAAAACTATGCGTTAGCCTTACAAGTAGCCAATGAATCTACTGATTTGGAATGGGTGAAAGAGACTGATGACGAGACGCTGCGCTGGAAAAACTTATTTCAGGAGTGGGGCGAGGCCAATATGTATCTGACTAAGCTCATGGCTGGAGATATAGAAGTACTTCCTTTATATGTTAACCTCATTTCAACGCAAAAAGATGAACTTCTCCCGGGCTTATGGAATATTATGATTGTAGCCAATCGTTATAACATAGACGTAGATGATATTCTCAATCAATTTGAGTGGGAAATTTCAAACATACATGATCAAGGAGGAAAACAAACCAATGACCAGCAAAATATTGACAATCAGCTTGTTGGTTTTTTGAGTGAATTGGCTGTCTATTATTTATCCAAGGGCAAGTACGAAGAAGGTTTCCGGATTCTGTTAGACAGCATGAGAAAATCAACTATACTAATTGATAAAAGCTTTATTTTTAAGTGTATGAGCCTATTACGTAGTCAGTTAACTCAATAGCTTTTATTAGTATTAGTAATAAGTGCACAAATGAGTAACCAAGTTGCAAGTATGCCAGAGGCATCTTCACATGGTCGTATTTAAGTGCAGGATTGGCATATGGGGTTTTAGTGCGCTTGGCTTAGATTGTATGGGGATTGTTTGTGCGTTTCCAAGCCTATGTAGGGTTTTTCATCTCATTGAAAAGGTTTCGTTAGATAATGTTGAAAAGAATGGTGCTGCATATCGTCTCGGCTAGTTTCTGTTGATATTGCCACCCTTGATCAGAGTGCAGAATGAGATTGTGTTGCTCTGGTAGCTTTTCTAAGGCTTTTTCGAGCATCTCTGTGACCATGGAGAGGGTAGGCCTTCTAAATACGGTGTAACTGATGATTTCTCGGTTATACAGATCCATTATCGGAGACAGATATATCTTTTGTCCAAACAAGTGGAATTCTGTGACATCCGTAACCCATTTCTTATTGGGTGCCTTCGCATTAAAATCCCTCTTCAAGACATTTGGAGCTATTTTCCCTTCGGCTCCTTTGTATGAACGGTATTTCTTCCTACGAACCATACAAATGAAGCCCTAATTCCTTCATCAAGCGCTGAACTGTCTTATGATTGATTAGAGTCGCTTTGCGGATCTCCCTGGTCATAGTTCGGTATCCTGCTCGACATTTTAATTCTTCATTAAATAAACGCCTCATTTCTGTTTTCACATCGGCATACTTATCAGGCTTGTTCCACTTTTTCACGTGATCATAGTAAGTGCTTCGAGGAATGCCTGCAATGTTGACAAGCTCTTTGACGTTAAAATCATGCCTTAGCTCGTAAATCACATGAGCTTTGTCGTCGTTTGTAATGAGTTTTTTTTCTGAACTAAGGCATTCAATTTTTTTAGGTACGTTACCTCCATACGAAGGCGTTGGTTTTCCTTAATTAGCTCGTCTATAACACTTTCATTTGCCTCCAGTTCTTTCTGTGGCTCTTTATTAGCTGTACGTCCTCGACGCTCCATATAGAGTCCTTCAGGTCCTTCATTTCGATAAATGCGCTCCCCATTCCGAATGAATCTATCTTGTACATCATGCTTCTTCGCAGCAGCTTTATAACTCAAATGGTTCTCATGCATATCTTCTAATATGTACTGCTTTTGTTCTCCAGTAAAAGTCCTGTGTGTTCCCTTATTGATCAATCCCGCAGCTCCATGCTTGGAGTATGCAGCTACCCATTCATTAACCGTTACATGGTTCATTCCATACTTACGTGCTGCTTCGTTCTCAGACAGCCCTCCTTCAAGTACATCTATAGCAACTTTTATTCGTATTTCTTCGCTGTATTTGACCATAAAGTAAAATCCGCACCCTTTCTTCTTAGAGGATTATATCATGTGTCTAAGATTTGGGGTGCGGTTCATAATTGGTAATGGGTATTTATTACATTGAAGGAATTTATACACAATTCATCGAATAGCTATTTGAGGTGATCAGCATGAAGCATAGGATATAAAGTGTTAAAGTCGGATAATGAACTATTTGCAGCAGCGTTAAGCCAGATAGGAATATGTGTAGTACAGCCGTTGAGTGATGATATGGTGGAAGTTGTAGACTACCTGTTTGCCGCACCTGCGCCACAGCAACTTTTTGTTTTGCATTATAAGGGGGAGTGGCAGCGTCGCTGTCACCAGGTGCAATATAGTAAATATATTTGGATTGACAGCACATTTAGACAGCAGTATGCTTGCTAGGGAAATATTGATGTCCTCGTTAGGTGAGGCTCCTATACGAACATAAGCCACTGCCCGGAAACCTCGAAAGATGCCAATGGGTATAACAGGAATTGCCGGATTAAGGCTCTTCTTAATGTGGCTAAAGAACTTTGGTTCTTTTACGTCGTATAGTGCCAAAGCTCAACTTGGGGGAAGCGGATATTTGCATGCTTTATCTTGCATGTAGAACGACGCCCCTTCAGTTGAGATGAGGGGCGTTTTTATTTTAATGTGGTAGGTATTGTGACATGGTTCCCGTGTGATCAGTAGAATATGGAGCCAATAACATGATAATGGGAGAGGGGTTGAACCATTCTATGAGTAGTGGAAGTTCGTCTGAACCGGATCCAGAACCAGTGAGTCTATTGGCAGTCGGGTTAAAACTAGATACCGTATTGAGTATGGTTGTAACTCCTCTCCTACAGGGGTAGTATTGAGCCTGACTGCCTTAAAACAAGGAGGCAGTCGACATGTCAAAAATGAATTTTTTTCAAAAAAAGCAGCAAAATAAAAGCACTGCTCATATTCAAGGCTTTGATATTGAATTGAATCAGGAAAATACTCGTCGTATTGATCGGCTAGTCGATAGTTACGAAAATAGCATTCTTTCCCATTTAGATGAAGCGTACCAAAGAACGACAAGCTGGCAAGATCGTCTTGCGGATCGGATTGCATCATTCGGCGGTAGCTGGAGATTTATTACTTATTTCGCTATCTTTCTGACCATCTGGATACTCTTGAACAGCTTGCCGTTTACTCGCTTTCATTTCGATGAACCTCCATTCATCTTGTTGAACTTGTGTTTGTCCTTTATCGCAGCATTCCAGGCTCCGGTCATTATGATGAGTCAGAACCGCCAAGCTGCAAGGGATAAGCATGAATCGATCATTGACTTCGCGATCAACTACAAAGCCGAACAAGAGATTGACGATATGCAGAGCCACCTTCATCGGATCGAAGGCGAACTGATTGAGATTAAAAAACTCTTACTTGTTCTAAACAACCGAATGAATGAAGAACACAAATGACCCTTTAGTTTAATGGATGCTCCGTAGAAAAGTTTTCGCCCGATATGATTAAGATTGCCGGAGTGTATTATATGCGGAACCAGTTTAATTTAGAGTAGATGTAAAGGGCTCGACTGGGGAACTGGTATGAGTCCATTTTTTAAATATTCGTTGAAATTAAAGTTTTGATAACTACAATAAAAGAAACAGCGGTAGGCTAGGATGGGAAAATAAAGCCCTAGACTGTCGCTGTTTCATTGAACTAACGTTCCCAGTTTGTTCAATAGCAAGGTTGAACGAAAAAAGCGATGGTTCTGTTCCATCACTATGCTCTTTCATTCTGTTAGCAGAATCATAACTTGCGGGAGGCCGTGAAGGCTCTTGCTGTCGTGTACTACTTCTGGTCACGAAGGTGCGTCAACAGATTGTCGAGCGTATGAGACCAGCCGTCGTACACGTACTGATCGCCGGGGTGACAAGCAATCCCCGTAGGTGGAAGATCATCTCGATGCGATCACCCTGTGCGGTGAGGGTTAGGGTCACGACAAGGGAGTCCTCGATGGGAGCATCGGGGTAACCCCAGGTGAAGACGAGCCGTTCGAAAGGAATGACGTCAAGGAACACACCTCCGGTGAGATACTCCTTATTTTCGAGAATATTAATTACTCATAAATATCATTGCTACTTTTATATCTCAATATACAATTGTAAGAAAGTTGTTGATGACCGATTTGATTGTGGCAACATAGTTATTTGAATCTCAAAAAATCACATAAAAAATCACAATCTCGGCGAATATGGACGAATATAAGCGAATGAAATTTTCTGAATAGGGAACAAAACTTGTTATAAAATAAGAAGTAAGTTCAGAAACGTTTTTTTACCACATAGCGTAAAACAAAAGGCTGATTATGGATACACTCATTAGCTTAGTTAAATGAATAGCATTGGGATTGTTACTGTTACGCAGGCGAAACCTAAGGAACAAAATGTTAAGATCCAAGGATCTTAACATTTTGTTATACTTAGGTTTTTTTGTTTGTCTATAGTGAGAGGAAGGTTAAAAGTATTGGTTTTGGTATTCCGCTGAATCTATTTTATTCCATTTACTATATTTACATCTGAGAGGAGCGACAAACTTGGAGTACAAATATGAGCTGGTCCAGGCAGACAATCATTTTCCGTTAAAAATTATAGTTCATTTCTCAAATGAACCAGTATATATACCTGGGCATTGGCACGACAGCATAGAAATATCCTATGTGCTTTCAGTGGGAGTAGATGATATTTACATTGATGGCACTAATTACAGCTCCAAAGAGGGAGATATTGTGCTTATCAATTCGAATGCTATTCATTCCTTTTCTGTGGCTAAGGGAAAAGGAAGGGAGGCCGTAACCGTTCTGATTCCTTCTATTCGTAGCTTTAACTCCAATAAATACTTAGAACGGCTGACGTTGATAACCGATTATATCCAAGAGAATTACGATCAAAGCTTATCCCTCGACTCCATAGCCCAGATTTTTGGGTTATCTCCCGAATATTTGTCCCGTTTTTTTGTCAAGCATGTAGGTATGACCCTATTTCAATATATCAATGCCATCCGTCTTGAGAGATCTTTTCGTGTTCTTATGAATACGGATCATTCCATCCCACAAATTGCGCTGGAGCACGGGTTTCCGAACGAGAAGTCTTTTGCCAGGGTATTTAAGAAGGTTTATCAGGCAACACCGCATCAATATTGAAAAGGGAACAAGGGGTATTCTGGGGCAAGGAATCAGTAATTGACCCTAATTAGGTTAATAAATGACAGGATGCAAATAAAAGAAATCTTTAAAATAAGTAATGTAAGCGCTTTATAAAAAGCCTGGGGGGTAATTCCAGCTTCCTGATATCTCAAGACGTATACATACTGCTTTGATCGTATGGGCATTGTGCCTGGCAGTTGATTCAGCTTATTCAGTACCAATGCTGTATCTTGCTTCTCTGCTGTGGAATAACACATACGATTCTTTTACGAGGGACAGTGTTTATTGCTCTATTCAAGATAATTAATAAAACCAAGGGAAAAAGGAAGGGAATTCAGGAGACCGAGAGATTGAATGAGAGCAATTAAGCCAAAATACAGCATAACCATTCCTGACAGTTTATTGAACAAGGAAAGCTTCGATCTCTCCACCGTCATATTGATTCTGAACAACGAAGCGGTCCCTGTCAGACAGACCCACCATAAGGCGGAACCTAGAAAGACACCAACGATCAAAAAAGGTATATCGGAGCTGGTATGCGACAGAAGGATGCCGGAAGCGCCGAATACGCCAAGGAAGAAAACAATCGTCATGGGATTGGACAATGTCAGGAGCAGGGTCCCCGCGTAGGAATTCAGTGAGCATTCCCTGGAATGTGGTTCCGATCTTTCTGTCGTGGGCGTATGTAGCAGCGACTTGATGCCCAGAAAGCAAATGAAAAGTCCGGCTATAGCCTGCAGTACCGTTTTGTATTCGATTAGAAAATTGGTCAAAGCGGATAATCCTAACCCCGCGATACTACCATAAACTGCGTCTGCCGTAGCTGCTCCCAAACCGCTGAGCAGTCCGGTTTTGAATCCAGAGATCATTGTTTTCTTGACGCATAATATACTAACGGGACCTAGAGGAGCGGCAATGGAAAGCCCCAGTAGAATTCCTTTTACCATCCATTTCCACGACATAAGAATCCACTCCTTTTTTCCTATTCTTCTTTCAACGTGGATAAAATAAAAAACGTATTCGATCTCATAACTTTAAGATTGGTCTTTAGCGTATTCGTGATAAAATCCTCCAATTCGGATAAATCTGGAAGCGCCACTTTCAGTAGATAATCGTATTCCCCCGAGGTATGATGACATTCTAATACATGCGGCGACTGAATAATAGTTTTGCGAAATAATTGAGTTTCGGCTGAACTATGTAGTTGCACAAAAATATAAACCACGTAGTTTTGCCCCATGGCCTTACGATTCAGCTTGACGGTGAATTGATTAATAATCCCCTTTTTTTCTAGTTTGCGGATTCTTTCAGCGATGGAGGGCACCGATAAGTGAATGATTTTACTAATGTCGGAACTAGTCATTCGGCTGTTGCTTTTCAACATTTGCAAGATCTGAAGATCGATGTTGTCCATAGTGTTTTACTCCTTTAAGTTAATTATATGATATGCATAAAAAAAGAAAATACATGAACATGAGTTTGTTTTATTTTTAACTTTTTCCTTTATAAACTTAAATTTTTAAAGTTGGCTTTGGTAATGGAGGTTAGAACTTTAAAATTTTAACCGCAAAAAAATGTATTTCCGGTCCATAGCATACAGAAAAAGCCGTCCCAAAGGCAAATTGCTCTGCCTACGAGACGACCTTTCCATATTCGGCGGGGTTGACGGGGTCAGATTGATTTCACCATACCGCCGTCAACAATCACTGTTTGACCGGTGGTGTATGAGTTCGCTTCTGAACAGAGAAAAACAACCATTTTCGCAAGCTCATCGGGCTGGCCATACCGACCTAGCGGGATTGATTTTTTGGACTGGGCTTGAATTTCTTCAACACTTGTATGCAGAGCGTCCGATTTGAGCAGATCCAGATAAAGCGTCCGGTCGGTCGCAATTCGACCGGGAGCCACTGTATTAATCAGGATGCCGTAGGGAGCCAGCTCGTTGGACAAGGTCTTGGTCAATCCGGCAATTCCGGCCCGAAGTGTATTGGAAAGAATCAGGCCGTCAATCGGCTGTTTCACCGAAGTAGAGGCAATATTGACGATGCGAGCGCTGTTCGACTGCTTCAGAAAAGAAAGCGAACAGCGGATTAGTCGGATCACGCTCATCAGGTTTTGATTGAAGGCCTGTTCCCATAACGTATCGTCCGTATTCTCAAAGGTCCCGCCCGGAGGACCCCCGGCGTTGGTGATAACGATATCGAGCCCTCCGAAGGCTTCAACCGCTGTCTGGACTAATTCCATGATATCTTCTTTTCTGGTCAAATCGGCAACCTTATCATAAATATTCGTGTCAAAGCGTCCACGTAAATCTTCGGCAGTCTCTTTCAGTAGATCCGCATTGCGGGAACAAATCATGACATTGGCGTCTTCGCTCGCGAATTGTTCGGCTATGGCTCTTCCAATGCCTTTACTCGAGGCGGTCACCAGCACGTTTTTATTCTTCAGATTCAAGTTCATGAAATCACACACCCCTTCAAATACAAAATAATTTTGTACTGTTTTATGCTCAAAGCTTTCGGATTGGCGTCACCAGCGCGATGACCACCTCCAAGATTTTGGCGCCCGCTGCTACAGCGAATACTGCACGTGGATCGGTCCATTCCGATAGGGCAGCTCCGGTCATCGCTCCCAAGGGCATGGCCAAACGGGTCAGCACTCTGGAAAAGCCGAGTACTCGACCGATCATATCGGAAGGAATGGTCTCTTGGCGTATGGAGGTAACAATCGTATTCCAAGCGACGTTACAGACTGTAACCGAGAAAAAAGCGATCCCGGGAGCAAGCCAGAAATGGCTGACTGAGGCAAAAAGGAAACCAACCGTTCCGATCCCCAGCAGCACGGGGATTAATGCGCCTCGGCGGAACCGCTTCTCCAGTGGAACAGCCAGAATGCTTCCGATGATGCCTCCAAATCCGAGCAGGGTATAATTGATGCTGCTTTGCTGGGTACTCAGATGGAGGGTGTTCAGCAGGTAGAACATCAACACGCCGAAGGCCGCGCTATAACCGAAGTTGCCGATCATTGCCTGAAAGGAGAAGGACAGATTAATTTTTGAACGAATAAGCCATTTGAAACCTTCACCGATGTCTTTAAAAATCTGCGACAGGCTGGCTAACGACTTGGGCTTGCTGAAGCTTGGCATGAGGATCAGAACGACAAGTGTTCCAACAAATGATATGACATCGAGCCAAAGCGTGTTGAATCCTCCAATGGCTACAATAATCAAACCAGCAAGTAGCGGTCCTGCCAGCTCCGCAATTTGGTTGGTCAACTGGTAGGAGGCGTTAGCCCGAGTCAACTGGTTGGGAGCAAGCATAGGAATAATGGCAACGATAGAAACATCGAACATTAGTGAAAGTACGGTGAGCACGAAGGTAATCGCATAAAGATGCCATAGCTGCAGAACGCCCGCAAAGTGCAGCAGGGGTATTAGTGCAACGAGCAGCGCTCTGAAGCTGTCGGTTATGATCATCAGCTTTTTGCGTTCCCATCGGTCGACCATACTGCCGACAACCGGACCAAACAAGACAATTGGCAAAACGCTCACCGCATACATGGATCCCATAACGATACTGGATTGGGTTAATTCGTAGGAGATCCAGGGAATAGCAAAGGTAAACAGAGAATCGCCGAGTCTGGAAATGAACATTCCCATCAAAAACCGAATATAGGAGAGGGGCAGTTCCAGGAGTTTAGGCGCCGAAACTGCATGCTCATCCTTCTCGTTTTGCAGAGATGAAGTCGTGTTTGAATTTGTCATCGATTAACCTCTTTCGCTTCGGGTAGGTAATTCAGGATTCGCTCCGCAAGTTGTTCAACATGGGGCTTCTGTATAAAGGAATAATGATCTCCCGGTATGGTTTCCGCCTGGAGATCGGCAGCCAGCTTGCTCCAGCCCAAAGCTGGATCATTGCCTGTCTTTTGCACGGTATTCGCTGCAGAAACGATGAGAAGACTACCGTTATACGGCTGCGGTGCGTAGTTCCACAGCATATGGATATGGTTCAGTAGAAGCTCCAGATGCCGCCTGATAAACATGGAATCGTTGTTGCCGTATCGCTTCCTAACCTCATCTTGGGTTAGGAGCCAATTCAACCTGTCCGACGCATTCATACCTAGAAATTTCTCCTCCCATGTCGGGATTCCTTCTTCGAATAAGTAGGCCAGTATATACTCAGCTTCATTAGCGAACCTAGGCCGGAACGCATCTTTATCCATAATGACAAGGCACTTTACTTCTTCTCTGCGCATCTGAAGCAGGCGAGCCATTTCAAAGGCTACCATTCCACCCATGGACCATCCCCCTAAATAGTAGGGGCCATGGGGCTGAACCGTTTGGATGCCCTCGATATAGTAGAGAGCCATATCTGTCATATCATCGAACAGCAGTCCTGGTTCATCAAGCGACGGTGCCTGAATGCCGACGAACCGATAACGGGATTGTATCATTTGGGCAAGTTCAAGGTAGCTGTGTACGTTGCCTGTAATTGGATGAACACAGAAGAACAGGGGCTTGCCAACGCCAGCGCCATTGAACGGCACGAGACTCGGATGTCGACATTCCAGCAAGGGGTCGGACTGTACTTCTTCCTTGGCTAACGACCGGATATTCTTCGATACTTCCACCGCCAACCTGATGTAGGCATCGGCAAGAAGCTGAATATCCTCCGGTGAGCTTTGTTCTTTGCTGTAAGTCCATTGCATCCGGAGCCTATTGTTCGTGACCATCATGTCGATGCAGATCGGATGTGATCTATTGCTCTCGGATGACCGATCCTCCGCTTCGTAATGATCACAAATAGTTAAGAGAGATCCCCCGCTCAGTGTGTTGAATTGGTCTAGGTAGTTAAATTTTATGCCTGGCTGCGGCAGCATCTGTGCTTTTCTCCGTATGGTTTTCTCGGGATGGGCATATTTCAGCCAGCCCAATATCCAACCCGATTCATCCGCTTGCTTCAGGGTCGCATCGATATACCGGACGGTTGAGCGAATCCCGTCTGGCGCGGACTTGAGAAGCACAGGAAGGTGTGTCGTAAACCAGCCTATGGTCCGATACAGATCCAATTCGGAATGCCCCCTCCCGTGACTTTCGAGATCAACCACGAGACAATCGTATCCACTCCACTGCTGATAGGCTTCAGTAAGGACGGCAAGCAACACCGCATTCACATGTACATCCCACAAAACAGGTGCCGTCCTAATTAGAAGGTCGGTCGTTTCTGGTTCCAGAGCTACGGTTATGGTTTCCGCGTAACGTTCCGTATTCTCAAGGATGCTATTGATCGGCAGCGACGGAATCTTCTCATCCCGCAGCCAGTTCCATTGTTCAAGCTCCTGTTTAGGGTCAAGCTTTAGGGCCTGTTCGTGCATATTCTTTGCCCAGACCTGGAACGGAGAGGTGGCTGCCGGAAGTTTCGGTTCTTGCCCAGTGAGCAGCAGTCCGCAGACCGTTTGTAAATCGTCGGTTAAAATTCTCCACGAAACTCCATCGACAATAAGATGATGGAGGATAATGAGAAGCATTGATCTGCCACGTTCTCCCCGGTAAAAGTAAATCATGCTGTACATGCTACTTCTTGTATGGGAAACTGACTGCTGATAGCGTTTGGCATGGTAAGCCAAAGCTTCTTCAGCTTCTTCAGCATCCATGTCCTGTAAATTGACGATTGCCACAGGATAATCCGGTGTATCGGATATAGTTTCCTGTATCCACTGGTGATCCCTGTCCTGTACGAAGCGCGTGCGCAGTGCCGGATGATGCTGGATAAGGACGGAGACAGCTCTGTCCAAGAGTTCATAAGACAGAGAGGGATCAAGCTCCAGAAGCAGCGACTGGTTCCAGTGGCCCTGATGTTCTGACTGATGCTCAAAGAACCAAGCTTGCATTGGGCTTAGAGGAGCTCCGTCTGTATTCGTTTCAGTTTCATGTGCTACCGATTCGGTTTGACGAATAAACCAGGCCAATTCGGCAATGGTCTGATACTGAAACAAATGCTTTAGTGTCAAATGCCATCCTCGGCTGTGAGCTTGCGCGATTAGTTGCATGCTTAATATCGAATCTCCACCGAGTCGGAAGAAATTATCATATATTCCGATTCTTTCTTGATCGAGGATGTTGGACCAAATGTCCGCTAATTCTTTTTCTACTTCATTCTGCGGAGTGTGGTATTTTTCTGGCAAAGTCCGGGTCTCTACCTCAGGGAGCGCGCTTCGGTTGATTTTCCCCTGCAGCGTACGTGGAAGTTCATCCATCCAGATATAGGCGTAAGGGAGGAAATAAGAAGGTAGAGCCCTTAGAATATAAGCATTTATTTTTTCGTCTGACGGTTTGTTAACACCTGCCCGAACCAGATAAGCGACCAGATGCTTCGCTCCGTCTTGTAAAGTCTTTGGCAAGACGACGACTTCTCGAACGTCCAAAAGCTCCGACAATACTCGTGTCAATTCGGCTGGTTCAACCCGGTAGCCATTAATTTTAACCTGATCATCCAGGCGTCCTAGAAATTCAATAGCTCCGTCCTGGAGCATGCGAACCCTGTCACCCGTTCTGTATACCCGCTCCCCGTTCATGCCTTCAAAGGAAGTGTAAGAATACTTCTCCCGGGTAAGACATCCCTGATTAAGGTACTCTCTGGTCACTGCAGCCCCTCCGACCCATAGCTCGCCTACAACTCCTTTGGGAACCAGACATCCGCTTGGATCCACGATATAAAAACGGATATTGGGTAGAGGATAGCCGACTGGAATACCGATGTCCGTTAAGTTATTTTCCGATTGAACGTAGAAGGTGGAAACCCCTACAGTGGTTTCGGTAGGACCGTAATGATTGTAAATCTGGCATACACCCTTGTGTTTCAGCAACTCCCGAATCCATTCCGAATTCGACGCTTCTCCGCCCAGAATCAGCCGTTTGCGCGGCATAAATGCCTGTATGCTTGACAGATTTTGCAGAGCCTGCAAGTGTGAGGGAGCTATTTTCAGACAATCGATTGGATTCTGGGAGAAATATTCAGCCAGACCGGGAGCGTTCAGCGCAAGCTCACGGGTGACCAGGTGAAGTGTTCCACCTGAGCAGAAAGCTGGGAACAAAACTGTTTGGCATGAATCCACAGCCAGCGGTTGCACCATGGCGAAGGTAGAGCATTCAGCTAGTTGTAGTGTCTCTGAGATACCTAGAACGTAGTTTATAATTTGCTTGTGCTCGACAACTACGCCTTTTGGCTGTCCTGTCGATCCGGTGGTATAAAGGATATATGCGGCCGATCCGGGCATCATGTCGGGTAGCCTGGTTTCCATAGACTCGTTTGTGATCAAGCTCCAATCTTTATCCACATTGACGATAGGACAATAACAATCAAGCTTGTCTGACAACAAGCTTTGACTCACAATCAGAGAGACACTGGAGTCCTCGAGAATGAAGTGAATCCGCTTAACCGGCATAGAAGGTTCAAGTGGGACAAAGGCTCCCCCCGCCTTCAGAATCCCTAAAAGTCCGATCACCATTTCTACCGAGCTTTCCATGTACACTCCCACAAAAGTTTCTACACCGATTCCCATGCGGCGCAGAAAGCGCGCCAATTGGTCAGACTTCCTGTTGAGTTCCTCGTAAGTCAGGGAGACATCCTCACATACGCACGCTATGCTTTCGGGAGTTTGCATCGCCTGGCGGGTGAACAAGTCATGCAGGCAAAGATTCTCTTCATAGTTGCGGCAGTTCCCGCTTCCCAGATATATCAATTCCGTAAACTGGGACGGAGCGACGAGAGCCTGCCCGTTAAGAACCGTTTTCGGGTTCTCTGTGATGCTCTGCAACAATATTCCAAAATTTTCCAACATCTTTCTAATGGTGGACGGAAGAAACAAGTCGGGATCATACGTGATTATCGCAGTCAACCGTTCAGGATGGTAGCTAACAGAAAGCGAAATGTCGCATTTTGACGCCTCTCCGTCCTGTGGTACTCGCTCCGCCCTCACTCCATTGAACTCCGGCAAATCGGTGGGCTGCTCCATCAGGAACATCGTCTGGAACAATGGAGTCAGGCTCAGTTTTCTTTCCGGATTTAGGACCGATACCAAATGCTCAAATGGAAGGTCTGAGTGATCCAGGGCTTCGAGCAGCGACATTTTCACCTGAGCAATGAGCTCCAAGAAAGACAAGTCGCCGGACACAGTGGAGCGGATGGCCAGCGTGTTGACGAACAGTCCTACCAAATGTTCAAGCTCTTCGTGGCTTCGATTCGTAACTGGAGTACCTACGACAATATCTTCCTGTCCGCTATAACGTGCGAGCAGAACAAAATAAGCTGATAGTAAAATAATGAAAAGGGTCGATTCCTTCTCCTGTGCTAACTCTTGCAATGAAACCATTAACTCTAGAGGCAGTTCCAGCGTTTCCGCTGCTCCTCGGTAGCTTTTTTCCGCGGGGCGCGGGAAGTCGAGTGGAAGCTGCAGGACATCGGTGACGTCTCTGAGCTTTTGAGTCCAATATTCAACTTGGTTTTGAATGTCGCCTCCCTCAACTATTTTTCTTTGCCAACTCGCGAAATCGGTATATCTGAACTTTAGATCAGGAAGATAGGATTCTGTCTTTCCTACACCTGCATTATATAGCTGCGACAACTCGTGGATGAGGATGTCGACAGACCATCCATCGGTAATCATATGATGCATTGTAATAATCAGTAGATTTACTTCGGATTCAACACGTATCAATTCGGCTCGAAACAAGGCTTCTTCATTCAATCGAAAAGGGTGCTTGACGCTTCCAGCTATCTTTTGCTGCCATTTCTTATTGGTGTCCTGTTCATTGTAATCTTCCAACTTCAGCTTCCTTAACTCGAAATCCGTCTGAAGGACTGTCTGAATGAGATGTCCTTTGCTCATCTGGAATGTGGTTCTCAGAGCGTCATGTCTTTCTACCAATTTGCGCAAACTGTTTTCGAGGATAGAAAAATCAAGCGGACCGGTAAATTTCAGGATGACAGGTACGTGATAGGTTCCGGTTCCGGGCTGCAGGGATTCGAAAAACCAGATGCGCTGCTGGGCGTATGAAAGGGGCGCGTAAGGCTGAATGTCTGTTCGTTCTAGCGTTAAAGCTGGTGATGCCGGCACATAACCCGTTATTTCTCTGGCAAGTTCGGCAATTGTTGGATTTGTGAAGAGCGTTTTCAAGGTCAATTCAATCTGTAATTTGGCTCGGATTCTTGCAAGGATTTTGAGTGCAGCTAGAGAATCGGCTCCAATATCGAAGATATTTTCAAGCACGCTGATCCGCTTGGTACCCAGTATGGCTGTAAAGATGGAAGTGAGCAGCAACTCCGTTTTATTTCTGGCTAGGATATAAGGAACCTCAGTCTTGATCGGAGTTCCTCCAGACGCCGCGACCCGGTTGCGGTCGATCTTGCCATTGGGATTCAAGGGCATTTGGTCCAATAGGAAAAAGGTGTTTGGCATCATATAATCCGGAAGTTTCCGTTTCAGTTCTTTTTTTACCAGTTGAATATCCTTTTTGCTGTTGTCGACAAAAACGAGATAGGCCTGAAGCTGAAAAAGGGAAGGTTCACTTTCGTAAGAGATAACGACGGCATCCTTTACACCCATCACCGACCGTAACGCCGATTCGATTTCACCTAATTCAACACGGTAACCCCTTACCTTTAGTTGATGATCCCGACGCCCAATAAACTCGATGTTGCCGTCTGGCCAGTACCTTCCCAGATCGCCCGTTCTGTAAAGGCGTTCTCCTGGCACAAACGGACTATCGACAAACTTCTCTTCCGTCAGTTCCGGACGGTTAATGTACCCCTGACCGACGCAGCTTCCACCAATGTATAACTCGCCAATTATACCCGGGTAGAGGGGCTCTAGATCGGGAGTCAGAATGTAGGAAGACATATTAGCGAAAGGACGACCGATCGGGATGTTGCCCTGCTCCAGTATGCGGCTACCTTCCCCCTCGAAGTAGATGCTGTCTACCGTCGCTTCCGCGACGCCATACGAATTGATGACTCTGGTGGCTGGTCCGCATACTTTTTGGAGATTATTGTATTCATGGGGAAACCAGTAGTCAGCGCCTACAATAATGACTTTAACGCTGGTAAGCTTCAAATTGCCCTCTTCGAGATACCAAACTAGATTTCTCATGACAGCAGGTAGAAAAAAGCCAAAATCGACCTGTTCTCGTACCATTAGAGTATGCATCTCCGGCGCGTTCATAAGACATTCCTGAGGGCAAAGTAGAAGCTTGCCGCCGGAACATAGCGTCCGGAACACATCCGCAGTGAACACATCGAAAGCAAAGCTTGTCATCTGTAGATTGCAACCGATATTCCGTAAATCGTAGGCCTTGTTCCAAGCGTCATAAGCCATGGAAAGTCCGATTTGCGTGTTCATGGCCCCTTTTGGCTTACCCGTTGAACCGGAGGTAAAAATGACATAGGCCAATTGATTATCTGCTGTAGAATGGACCGGGTTACTATAGTCCTCACATGCAAGGGCTTCTTTTAACGACAGTATCCGTATCCCTGAGTTTTCTTTCAGAATCGAAGCCTGATCTGTGATCAAGACCTTAATCGCAGATTCCGTTATCATATGATCCAGCCGTTCCTGTGGATAGTCGGGATCAAGCGGTACATAAGCGCCCCCGGCTTTGAGAACCCCGAGAATCGCCGCTACCGCCTCCCAAGATTTGTATAGCATGATGCCGACCAAGGAATTAGTTCCACTTCCAGAGCGATTCAAGCTGTGCGCGATACTATTCGCCTTTTGATTTAGGTCCTCGTACGAGATTCGGATATTGCCGTCGACGACCGCCGTTTTGTCAGGGGTGGCAACTACCTGACGCTCAAACATTTGGTGAACCGGAGTAAATTTGCAAGACGGCTCAGCACACCGATTCCATTCATAAAGAATCGTCTGCCGTTCGTTTTCAGTTAGTTTTGGCACTGATAGGCTGGACAGATGAGGGGTACGTGCAATTTCCGCCAATGTACGTATATATAAATTCATCATTGATTCTATCTGAATCCGTTCGAATTCTCGGCAGTCCCATACCAGAGCAAGCCGAAGGGTATCCGAGGCGACATCACGGAAAAAATCAACAACTAACGGATAAATGGGCGCCGAATAGTCGTTACTCTCCATAATGGCGATGTCTTTGTTGTTATCGAATTCATTGTAAACATGAAAGTGGGTGTAGTTGAACAAAGTCTCGAACAGAGATGCGCCTCCGTGATCCTGCATAATTTGGGACAGCGGATATCTGCGGTACGGAAGAAGCCTGTTTTCCTCCACCCACAGACTTTGGACAAAGTCAATCCAGCTTTGATGCTCCAACTTGTAACGGAACGGAAGTGTATTCAAAAATAGTCCAAGTACCTTGTCGCCGTCTATAGTTTCTGGTCTGCCGTTATATACGACGCCCGTAGTAACGTCATGTTCCCCAGTCAGCAGTGACATGATTTTAAGATGCGCCGCCAGCAAGACGCTGCGGAGAGGGACATTGAATGCCCGGCAAAAGTGATCCAGACCGGTTAGCAAGGGCTTTGGAAGCTCCTGTACCTGGCTATCGCTGAAGATCGAAGTCGGTTCTGATTTTAAGGCGAGCCGTGGAACTTTGGCAATCGAGCAGTCTTCTAGCCATTCTTGCCAAAATTCACGGCATTCCTGGGACTGAAGGAGCGCTTGTTCCATGCTAGCGTATTCCGCAAATCGGACGGATAAAGGAGTCGTCTGACTTAAGGCTTCTTCGGGATTTTTCAGCAAGAAAACGTAAGTATGCAGCAATTCCGTGAAAAACGAAGCCACGCTCCACCCGTCGATCAGCGCATGATGCGTGCACAGACTCAGTTGAAAGGTCTTGTCGCTTCGGCGGTGTGCCGTTAGTGTGAAGACCGGACCGTGGGACAAATCAAGCTTCAACACTTCCTGCTGCCACCATATGCGAATATAATTCTCCTGCTCTACTGGGCTTTGCTCTCGGATATCATATTCGTAAAAGGAGACCAACGTATAAGGCATCACGATTTGCAAAGGCTCCTTGAACCCTTCCATTGAGATCGTAGTCCGCAAAATATCGTGGCGTTTTACCAATATATTAAGAGACTTTTCTAACACGTGTCCATCGTAATCGGCACGTATTAGGAGGGAGTTCAAGACGTAATACATTGCTTCTTCGGGGCTATACTCGCTGTGAAATACCATGCCCTGCTGAAGCATGGTTAGGGGGTAAGCATCCACCGCTTCTTCCTGCAATATGGCGCGCTCCTCGCTGGAGATCTGGGAGAAGGGTTCGTAAGTCTGTCCCGCACTATGCTTCCTGTTATCTGATAAAAATTGGGCAGATAATTCCCTAATTGTGGGAAACTGGAAGATCTGTTCTACTTTCAGATCAATACCTTTTTTTTGTGCCAAGGAAACTAATTGGATGCAGCGAATGGAATCTCCGCCAATCTGAAAAAAGTTATGCTCCACGCCTACCGTTTGTACACCCAGCACTTGGGACCAGATCTCAACCAATTGCTGTTCGAGCGGAGACGAGGCTGCGACATAGGCATCTTCCGTATCCAGCTCCAGAACAGGTGCAGGGAGGAGGGACTTGTCTACCTTTCCGTTAGGGGTGACCGGAATAGAGGACACTTCCACAAAAAAAGATGGCGTCATAAAGGAAGGCAGCGTCTGTCTGATTTGTTTGTGCATTTCCGCGGTTGAAGCCGTCGGATCATTCGTTACCACATAAGCGATCAGACGTGGAGGAGCATCCTCATCAGTATGGGGAATAACAACGGCAGCTTTAACGCCGGCAAGCCCTCTGATTGCTGCCTCGATCTCACTGAGTTCTATACGATAGCCACGGATTTTCACCTGAGCATCCAGTCTTCCCCAGTACTCATAATCTTTATTCGCTACCTGGCGGACTTGATCTCCTGTTCGGTATAAACACCCGTGCTCCCCCTTATGGAAAGGATTCGGCAGGAATCTTTCCTCCGTAAGCGCAGATCTATGCAGATACCCCTCTGACACCCCCGGACCGGACACGTACAACTCTCCAGGTATTCCTTCGGCCACGGGATTCAAGTGCTCGTCAAGCACGTATAGTTTGAGGTCAGGAAGAGGTTCCCCAATTCGGCTGATGCTGCCTGGGGTAGTGTCAGCCTTTATTATTCTGCGAAAAGTATTGTGAACTGTCGTTTCCGTGATGCCATACATGTTAATCAATTGGGGAATATTCTCTTCAAAATGGCGGTACCAAGGCGCAAGACGTTCGAATTCCAGCTTTTCCCCACCGAATATGATCCCCCTAAGCTTTAACCGGTCTTTTGATTCTGAAGATAGGATGGCATCCATTAGCGGCCAGAAGGCGGATGGTGTCTGGTTCAGAACAGTCACTTTCTTCTGAATGAGAAGATTTAGGAAGCTACCTGGTGAGTGTGTAGTTTCTGAAGGAACAATCACCAGCCGCCCACCGTACAGGAGAGCTCCCCAGAATTCCCATACAGAAAAATCGAACGAGTAGGAATGGAAGAGCGTCCAAACATCCCTAGAATCAAATTGATACCAAGACTGCGTTGATTCAAAAAGGCGGATTACGTTCCGGTGTCGGATCAGGCATCCTTTGGGTTTCCCTGTCGAACCGGAGGTATATATGACATAGGCTGAATCTTCTGACGAAGAATCAAGCTCCGGATTACCGGGTTTGTCTTCCGCCACTGACATAAAAGGGTTAATTGATATGGGTACTGTATGGAGGCAGGGAAAGTTGACCAACAATTCATCTTGGACGACGAGAAACGGTACACCGGAGTCTTCCATTAAGTACTGCAGCCGGTCGGCGGGGTAAGCAGGGTCCATTGGAACGTAAGCCGCGCCAGCCTTGAGGATACCGAGAATGCCCACCACGAGTGCAGGAGAACGGTCTGTGCCGAGACCGACCAAGGTATTTCGGGTCACCCCTCGGTCTCTCAGATGATTTGCCAGATGATTGGCCATGATGTTGAGTTCTCCATAAGTCAAGGATTCACTGTTGTATTCGACGGCAATGGCCTGCGGAGCGCGTTCAACTTGCGCTTCAAAAAGTTTATGCAGGCTGGTGGACGTACCGGAAAAACGAATCATTGGCACGTTATGTATCTCCTCCGCAGCCACCGATTCTGTGTCCGTCAGTCGTAAAGAGACCAGAGATGCTTCCGGATCGGAGGTCGCACTCTCGGCAAGAACTGCAAACTGGCGAACTAAGCGTCCAATGGAGTTCGCTCGAAAAAGTCCGGCGTCATATTCTGCGATAATACGGATAGAGTCGCCTAAGTCGCAGACATTAAAGACCAGTTCAAACTGGGGGCTCCTACTTGATAGTTCTTCCACCTCCAGCGAAACTTGAGGAAGTTTATACATCTCTTGGCGATATTCTCTTTGATTGAATAGAACCTGGATCAGCGGACTGATAGCGCCTTCCCTCTCGGGCTGCAAGGCTTTGACCACCGCATCAAAGGGTAGATCGGAGTGGCTATATGCTCCCATGGCGGCGGTGTGCACCTGAGATAGGTATTCGCGAAACCCAGAAGTTTCGCATACTGAGGTTCGGATAACAAGCGTATTAACCAAAAAGCCAATAAGGTCAGAGACCGTTTCGTGGTTACGGTTAGCGTAAGGAATACCGATCAGGAGATCGGTTTGCTGAGTATAGCGATAGAGCAGCGTTTTAAAGCAGGTCAGCAGGGTGACAAACAAGGATGTTTTTTGCTGTTTTGCGAAAGCCTTGATTGTCCTACTGAGTTCCGGCGTCAAGCCATACGTATAGACGCCGCCCTGCTGTCTAGCTTGGACCGCAGTTCTATGTTTGTCGGTGGGGAGTAGTAATTTAGGGAGTTCGCCGCTCAGTTGTTTTTTCCAATACTCCGCTTGACTATCTAGGGAATTATCTCGAAACTTATTTTTCTCCTGTTTGAAATAATTCTTGTATTTCAGTTCTAAATCAACCAACCCTGTAGATAAACCTTCCGTCAAGGAGACATAGGTTTTTGTCAATTCTTCGAAAAAGACGGATGCCGACCAGCCGTCAAAAATACTATGATGAAAAGTTAGAACAAGTCGGTGAAGATTCAAGGATTGAACAAACAGGCGCATGCGGAAAAGAGGGGGGTGATCCATGACGAAAGGCTCCCCGACCTCCTGCTCAATTTTTGATTGGAGTTCAGCTTCATCTTGGACGATTTCCACCTTTATGTCCGCAGTCCCTTCCTTTTCAATGACCTGGACCAATTCTCCGCTAATCAGACGGAAAGAGGAACGAAGAACACAGTGGCGTTCGGTAAGCGACCGAAGAGATTGCTCCAAAGAGGTTATGTCTAGCTTTCCTTTAAATGTCGCCAAAAAAGGGACATTATAGGCGTTGCTGCCGGGGGTAAGTTGCTGAATGGTCCACAATCGTTGCTGGGCGGATGAAGCGGGGAGCGTCCACTGCCCTTCTCTTTCGACCTCCCATCCTAGGTTTTCCATACCACACCATCCCTTACTTTATGGTTTTTTATGATTTCTCCAAGTATGTGAATTCCTTTGCTAATTTCAGATTCGGTCGGATAGGAGAAAGTAATCCGGCATGCCGAGGACGCTCCTTCTCTGCCTAGATAAAACATAGGAGAGGCTGCGATTAGAACGCCCCGTTTGCGCGCTTCTTCCTGAAGTAACTCGCCCGATATGAATGTTCCCAATTCTAGCCAGGCAAAAAATCCACCCTGCGGCTCATGATAGCCTAGATCGTCTGATCGAATGCGCTTCACGGCGTCCGTCAGAGCATCTCGTTTGGAGCGGTACAGCTTTTGAGCACGTTGAATGTTGTTTTGAAGGTGACCGTTCAGATGAAGTCTATGGACGACCTGTTGTATGAATCCGTTGGAACAAGTATCTGCAATATGCTTGAAATGCAGACATTTCGAAATGACTTCTTCGGGAGCGGTGAGCCAGCCTACGCGGAAGGAGGGACACAGCGTCTTAGAAAACGTGCCCAGATGGAGGACCTGTCCGGTGTCTCCCAAATCAAGTAGCGTAGGTGGCGGTTCCGAGTCGAACCACAGCTCATTGTAGGGTGCATCTTCCACGATGGGGATGCTGTAAGTTTCAGAAATGCGGATGAGCTCAAGCCTTCTCTCCAGCGGCATGGTGGCGCCGGTTGGGTTATGGAAAGTGGGAATGGTATAGATCAGCTTAGGCTGGTTGACTCCGGAATGTGAACGCAAATAGTTCTCTAAAGCATCCACATCCATGCCCTGAGAGTCAACAGGAATGCTCACCACCTTAGCTTCGGCAGATTCGAACACCCATAGAGCTCCGTGAAAGGTCGGAGCTTCAACAATGACCGTATCCCCACGATTCAGTAGTAGCTTGGCTAGAAGATCCAGTCCCTGCTGCGATCCGTGGGTGACGAGAATGTTAGAGAGAGAGGTCTTTCTAGATTTTTCAGAAATTACTTCTCTCAGAGGTTCAAATCCTCCGGGCGAATTGTATTGAAGCACAGATGTGTCGTTCATATCCGAAAATGCTGCGGTGACCGCGTGCAATTCCTGAAGAGGGAACAGGGAAGGATCAGGATAGCCTGCCGCCAACTGGATGCTGAAGTCGCTGGAGCCGGATACCAGATTAGAATGGGTAAGGCGGCTGCGTTCCGAGTATAGGTTATTCCACGGAATCATGGAAATGCTCCTTTACTTCAGCGATATAATCCTCGCGGGCCGGGGCGAAGAAGTCAAGCGCGATGGATTCCTCCAAAGCAATAACCTGATGTACCACATTACCCGGAACGGCAAAGCTGTCACCAGCTTCGACGATATATTCTTGTTCATTGCACAAAATCTTCAAACGGCCTTTGGAGATATAGGCAAGTTGCTCGTGGGGATGGCTGTGGGCCGGAAACACTGATCCCGCCGCCATGACATGCTCAACTAGCATAATTTTGTCATTGTAAGCAAGCACACGCCGTTCTAAATTTTCGAAGGGGACACTAAATGGAACCTGATTTCGTTTGATAATCACCTTTGAATACCTCCTTTTTTTCTAACCAATCATTAAATAGATGTGGAATATAATGACTCTTCGTCTAACCTATCATAGTTTATTATGAAAAAAAGTGATAATTTTTACATAAAAAAGTCAAAAAAATAAAAAGAAAGTTTAATATAAAAAGAACAGTGTGACTTTTATCGCTGTAACAAAAAGGAATTTGTTTGATTAATTATACTATCTACTAGCTGAATCTCAGACATGGAATAGAAAGTCTCTAAAATTGCAGTCATTTTTGCCATTACATTGAATTGTGGAGGGATTTTCATGAGCAATGAGTATAGTAAAAATGTAAAAAGGTTCAATCTGCACAAAGAGTGGAAAGACCGGACTAAGGAAGCGTATTTATACACAAAATTGGAAAACAATAAAGTCCAATGCGGTCTGTGCCCCAGAGGGTGCGTTATTCCAGAGAATGGCGTGGGATTCTGTAAGGTGCGCAAAAATCTGGAAGGTACGCTCTATGCCCAGTCTTACGGGAAAGCTACGCATGTTACTGTGGAGAGGATCGAAACAGAGGCATTGTTCCAATTTAGTCCGGGAGCCAAAATATTGTCGCTGGGGAATTTCGGGTGTAACCTGGACTGCGATTACTGTCAAAACTGGAAATATTCGCAGTTCCAATATACGAGTCCGGAGCATATTCATGAATACACGAGCCAGGATATCATTCAAATGGCCCTGGAGAATAATGTGGATATTTTGTCCTGGACATATAATGACCCAGCTGTTTGGTTTGAATTTGTCATAGACACAGCGAAGGAAGCCAAAAAGCATGGCATCAGAAGCCTGTTTAAATCGGCTTTTTTTCTTAGCAAGGAGGCCGTGGAGCAACTATGCGAGGTTATGGATGTGTTTGCAATATCCATCAAAGCCATTGACGAAGACTATTATCACAAATTCACCAAAGGATGGCTTCAGCCTGTCCTTGACAATACCAAAGTGGTTCATAGTAAAGGTATCCACTTTGAAATTAGCAATCTGGTAGTAACCGGTCTTACAAATACGATCAAGGATTATGATAAAATGATCGATTTTGTTCTGAACGAGCTTTCCCCCGATATCCCCGTTCATTTCACGAGATTCCATCCGGATTATAAATATATGCAGTACGAGAAAACGCCAATCGAAGATGTGGTCACAGCCAGAAACCGAGCACTGGAGAGAGGCTTGAATTATGCCTATATCGGCAATGCTTTTGAAGGTGAAGCTTTAAATTCCTACTGTCCAGAATGCGATGAACTCCTAATTGAACGGTATGGGCTGCACACGTTTATTAAAGATTCATTGCATGAATCTGGAATCTGCGCCAAATGCGGATATCAGACGACCATCAAGCACATCGACAAATCCCTCGGTCAAGAATTTTGGGCCGAAGAGGAGGACACTCATTATGAAAAAATTTGAGCATTTGTGGACATCAGACTTTTTTCTTCTCCATGTTCAGGCCAACAATCTAACGGGAGAGGGCGGCATGCTGGAAATTGTGCGGGACATGCAGAACGGGAGAAAAAGTAAAGGACATGAGAAGTTGAGACATGGCGCTGACAGTCACCGTTTTATCATCTCACGTTCCCATCCTTCCGAAGTGAAGGTAAGCATTGAATATCCGAGCCATCTTGTTCTCGAGGTTTATAAAGTCGATGATCGGGCATATTATCCAACGGAATCCTTTTTTGTTCTTTGATATCTTGAGAGGGTGAAGTGGAGGTGAGGCAACCATCTTGTTGGAAACAGAAAGTATGGAGAACTGTTTGTTGTTGTGGTCTATAAAGTCAATTAACTAGTAAAAAGCGCTGGGCTGTTTGGTATTATCCCCTTGTAGTAGATAAGAGAAAAAAAGACATGGTAAGATGGACAGGCTGTCGAGAAAGTCTCGCAGCCTGAGGCTTTCGAAAGGGAGCCTTTTTTTATAAAGTTACGAAAAAGTGTCAGCAAAAAAATATGGAAAGATAGCCTAGCATGACGCTCCCACCTAGAAAAAAACAATAACACTATATAAATTAGCAGGTATTTTATGACTTACTTTCTGACCTGCCAGCATATATACCGAAATCGAGATTGTTCCTAGATAAAGACAGTCCATTTCCTATTAGTGCTTCTCTCGAAACTCCAATGTCTTCCCAAGCTACAATTATAGATCAGGTAACTGCTGCTATCATACAGAGTATCGTTAGTATGTTAACTCGTTCTTTAAAAGGGCAACGCCATCCGCATTACGAAAGATTTCTAAGACTTGAACCAGATCGCCTTATTAAACTGACCTGGGTTACTGGGGAAGGGGGCATGAAGGGGCATAAAACGGTGCTCACTGTTGAGCTTAAACTTAGCGGGAATGGCACACAGCTTCGCTTAACGCATGCAGGTTTCCCAGATGAGAACTGGCGGGACCAGCACGAGCAGTCAGGCCGATAGTCTTGACCAGTTCGACAAGAGGAAGATGGAAAATAGCTGATTTAGAGGTCGATATATTAATGAACCAGATCAGGCCTCGCACGAGTTGAATAAACTTGTGCGAGGCCTTGTCTATTCTTCGAAAACCCTCTTTAAGCGTACTTTTAAATAGAGAGCGCACCAAAAACAGTAATGAAGTATTTCTATAATGATAAGGCCTGTCTGCGGCCAGCCCAATGAGGATAGCAGCTTGGAACACAGTGTAACCATAATAAGAATGACTTCAAAAACCAGAATATCCACTAACAGCATAACGGCTGTACGGGAGTTGGTTCGCTGAAAGAGTTCCAGGGCTTTGAAATTCCAGGCTGTTGCGATCAGTTCCAGCATGATGATTCCCAGAGACATACCGGCATATCCAAGTCCGGGAATGGCAACTAAGGAATAAAGAATCATGAAGTTGACAAGAACTCCTGTGCCAAGCCCAATAAAGGGAGTTTTTTTCCGATTTTGTGCCCATAAGATGCTTGTTGTGATTTCCCGCAATCCGACGAGTAATGGTAACATTGCTAATGATTTTATGGGGATCTCGGCATTTTGTATACCAAAAACAAATAGTGAGATTTCTGAGGCATATTCAAAAATGAAAAAACCTGAGGCTAATCCCCAGACCCATGCTATCTGAAGGGCCGCCTGGTTTTTTTTGTAGAATAAGCTATAGTCCTTATTCTGCCAATCTGCGGTTATTTTCATTGTGAGTGTGTGTGTTAATGAGCCTGTAATCAAGGTAGGCATATATGCCACGACAAGAGCAATACCTGTGACAATACCGAACATCTCCGCTGCTTCTTTGGAAGAAACGCCAGCAACCTGTAATCGTTGAGGGATGATGATCGCGTCCATAAAGTCGGAAACCGGGTTAAGCAAGCGTGTAAGCGCAATAGCAAATGAAGCATGTACCACCAAAGGTAAATCTGTTCGTGTCGATGGGGGAGATATAGCGACAGAAGGACGATTGTACATAAAAATAGCAGTAAGCAAAGCGAAGGCTAACAACGCGCCTGTAAAAGTTCCCAATACCGCTCCGCCTACAGCAAGCTCGATGCCGGATTGAATAAAAATGGGCACTAGCCACATTAAAGTACCGATTCTGGCGGTTTGTTCTATGATTTCCGAAAGAGCAATCGCGGTGTATCTTTCAAGACCTTGCAAATATCCGCGCAGCAGACTTAGCAAGGGAACAGCCAGTATAGCAGGGGAAAAGCATCGAATTACAACATCGAGCTTCGGATAGCCAAGCAAATAAGCGATCGGCTTTGATAGCCAAAAGGTTAAGACACTGCATGCCAAACCTGTGATAATCAGAAATATTGCAAAAACTTTGAACAACCGCCAGCCTCTTGCTGTATGCTTCGCTGTAAACATACCCAAAGCTGTCGGCAATCCCCCTGAAATAATCATCAATATTAAACCATAGAAGGAATAGGCTAGCTGATAAAGACCTATTCCTTCAGCACCAACAAGTCGTGTCATGAATACTTTTCCAACCAGGCCGATGGCTTTTACGACAATCATCGCGTTAGCTCTCACCATGGTTTGTTTTAATATAAGAGGCAATTTCAAATTGTTTTTCACCCCAGTTAGAAGCTGTCCATATTATTAATATGACAGCAATCTCCGGGATATGAACAAGTCTTAAGTGTTATGTGCTTAATCGTGTATATGAATCAACAAATATTTAGTGTTTTTATCCCATCCCAGGTCAAAGGGAACTTTGAAACGGTCCGCGGTATGGGAGTTGACTAAAGGGTATCCACTTTGATCAAATCCGACTACAACAGAGAAGTGGTCAACATCTCCGTTTAATACGTAAGCAATTAAATCACCTGGAAGCAACTGGGGTTTGTCGAGATGCTGCTGCCGCTCGTTAACCGATTGGACAATATCGGAGAAGCTTCCTTGTCCTATAATCCTTCCATAGCCGGAGCGTATCAGAAAATTTTTAAATGCGTCTGTCTGAACCCAGGCTTGGCTTCCACCATTGCCATACAAGTAATGCCACCCTGATTTCATAGGAAGCCCACCGCCTTCCTCCTTGTCCCCGATAACTTGGGAGGAAAAGTTGGTACAGTCGCCACCTCTGGAGTTATAATCCAGGTATTTTTGGTTGTATCGCTGGCCATTACCTGCTCCCCATGTCGTTCCTGCATATTTGTTAGCATAATCAACGGCGCGTGCTCGGTTGTATTTATGAATTACCCTCTCTGGTGTTGCGGCATCTTTATGGGGAGTAAAAAATAAATCGGATTTTTGAATCTTTTTTGAATTCTCTTCCAGAGGATCTGAATACCATTCACGTTCCACGTACCAACGATTATCTTTTTTTTTCAATGTAATACCATGACGAGTTCCAATTCCAAAATCGTGCTGACCTGGATAGTTATCGAGATACTCATAACTCAATTTCAAGGATTGAACAAGGGACACTTTTGCTGTATCGCCCAATACTTCGGCTCGGGCTATCCGAATGGAGCTTTCCGCATTCACAATTTTCAGATTACGATGTTTGGCCCATTCTTGAATGTATTCGGCCCTGTTCATTTCATGAAGGTACGCGTAGTTGCTTCGTTTATCTGTTAACAAGTAATGGTCCTTGATATGTTTTTTATCCTGATCCATCAACAACCGGGTACGGTCAGCAAACAGCTCTTGAAGAAAGGGGACAACGTTATCTTGTTTAGCTGGCTCGGCTTGTGCACGAAATAAAGAGAAGCTGGAAGCAGGGATGAGTATTAAGATCATGCACAGCAATTGTAATTTTCTGATCCTAAGCACATTTATTCATTCTCCTTGAAAAATGATTGGGTTATTTTTGGAATTGTCCTTGTTTTGAAGCGTAAGTTTCTCACAGGCTGAATTCTTGTGTGCCAATTTGGTGAAGACGACCAGTCTCCCTTCATGTTCCTTCTTGCTTCGACTGTAGCGTCCGGCACAGGTAATCAAGTTTAAACGGTGCTCTTCTGTAGGGCCAAAAATCGTCTGAATCGGTGCTTCGGAGGTTAGGTAAAATTTTACCGACTCCACAACAAACTGAAGCTTACAACCGCCACCACCAGTCACATACACGAAATCTCCCCTTTGCAGTTTTTTAAGAGGATAAAAAACTGCTGGGCCCGTGTATGTATCAACATGCCCGTCCATAATTGCATTACCTGCTGCTCCTGGCAATATACCAGTAGATAAGTATCCTACTCGATCCGTATTACCTGGAACGCCCATTTGACCATTTTCTAAGTAGGTTACTGGTTCTATTATCGAATGAATACGAACCGCAGGAATATCGATTTTATGTGGAATGATCCCTGGAAAAGGTTTATTTGTAATCTGTATGGTCTTTGTCGTTTTAAGTTGTTGAATTTCAGGCTTAGCCGGGACGTGGATGGAGTTACCATGATGTTCAGCTGAAGACGAACAGCTTGTGTTACCCAGCAAAATCAATCCAACTATGATACGAATGATCCACTTATTGTTCATATGAAGAAAGAGAGAGGGTTTACAAGCTAACCCTCTCCTTTTGACCCTCCCTAATTCATTTGCTCGCTCGCGCCACCAAATCCGGTTTTTGGCAATTTAGTTGCCTTTGCTTTCATACTTTTCGCATGAATGCTTTTTCCTCCGATGATTTTGCCAGGTGCAGCTTCACGTGCATGCAGTTTATGACCTTTCTCATGCTTGCTCTTGGCGTGCAGCTTGTGTTCATGCTTCGCGTGAGCTTTAACTTTATGTTGGTGCATGTTGTGCTCTTGCTTTTCAGTTGCGGGTGCAGACGCAGATACCATCGATCCTGCTGACAAAAATACAGCCAGGGACGCTACAGTCAAAATTGCTTTTTTCATGTTGTTGCCTCCTTGAGATAGTGGTAATTCATAAATATATTTTCCGTACGAAGAACGTTTTATGTAGCCAATGATTTCATAGGTAATATTTACCTCAAACACTCCCTATTTTTCATTTGTTCACTTCAATAAGTCCTTCGGGCGTCTTACGATTGGCAAGTAGTTCGGATACGGTGACGAAGGCAAACCCTCTTTTTTTCAGCTCAGGTAAAATGATTTTGAGGGCTTCAACGGTTTGCGTACTTTTATATACATAATCGTGCATAAGGACGATATCGCCGTTGCGGGCATTGCGAAGTACCTTATTGACGATGCGGTGTACACCGGGTTTTCGCCAGTCCAGGGTATCCTGATGCCAGGACCATAAAATTATTTTCAGCTCTTTTTCTTTAGATAGTTTAACGAGCGTATCGTTATAGGAACCACCCGGTGGGCGGAAAAAATGGGTTTCTGTCCCCGTTGCTTGAACGATGCTGGCTTGGCCTTGATCCATTTCAGACAGAGCTTTATTACGGGAAATACGATGGAAGGATGGATGATGAAAGGTATGGTTGCCGACATCATGACCTTCTTCTCGTTCCCGCTTCACAATGTGCGGGAGTTTTTCTACACGGCTGCCGACGACAAAAAAGGTCGCCTTGGCGTCGTATTGCTTGAGCAAATCCAGAATGGCGGGCGTTTTACTCTCATCAGGGCCATCGTCGAAGGTGAGGGCAATCACCTTGCGAGGGGTAGGAACTTCCCATACAATATCCCCTCGTTCCTCATAATAGGCTCTACTCTTTGTTGGAGCAGGAGAGGCGTACGATGCGGCCTGTATTGTATCGGTATAGGGTGTCGGGCAAAAGCTGGCACAGAACAAGGAAACAGTGATACTTGCAGACAGTAATCGGTTAAATTTCATCTGGCATCTTCTCCGTTCTGACGTTTTCTCGCATTAGCTTGCCAAGAAGGAACGCATACCATTCCTTGTTTACGAAATTAGCACAGCTTTCAGCATGATCCTGACCATCAAATCATGCTCCAAAAAGAGTGGTAGCTTGCTTGTTGATTACTCCCCGTTACCATGTTAAATTGTACATATCCATCCTTGTTTCAATGAACAGTTGAGGTAGGTTTTTGTCCGTTCGTAAAACTCTTAATCTGGCTGAAAACGAATAAGGTTGAGGGACAAGCCGCAGAAGCTCACCCAATTCTTGATATACAAGCGACTCGTTCCTCAGCCTCGAACAGGAGATGAGACGGGATGAACACAAAGGAAGAGGAACTGCGAGCTATTAGCGAGATATTAGAGGCGGGCGAACATATCCGGTCATGCATTCGTTGTACGTATGATTGGCAACCGAGCCCGCAGGACACACCGTGCTGTGGGATATTGGCGGTGACGTCCAAACGGCTCATTTTTTGTTGTTTCACTGCTGGAACTCCATGGGTTAAGTTCATTAACTATCACCATATTTCATCGGCCAAGCTGGAAAGGGATCCGCTGGATTCAAGCGAAAATGTTGTTCTGATGAACCGGGATGAGCGTGAGGTATTTAGGTATCTTCCGCATACAGACACGTTGGAGTATTTTATAGCTGTCCTGGGACGGGAATCGGGTATAGAGGCAAGTAATCATTTATATCTTATGTAATGCTTCATTTATAAAATGTAAAATAAATATGTAAAACCTCCAGCTTCGTAATATGCCGATGGTCGGCTGTTCACGAATTTGGAGGTTTTTTGTCATGCAACTGGATGGATCGGTCATCAGCTCAGCAGTACTATCACCAGTAGCGTGTACAGCACCAGCGGCAGAATGACATTGTTGTAGGTATAGGAACGATAAGGGGTTGGGGTACCTGGGGAAGGCGAATGATGAGGCTGAGGAACCCTTATATACAGATGATCGGCGTCGATGTGAACAATCGTTCCTTCATACACATGATGATCCATCGTTTGTACGCGGACGGTCTGATTGATGTGTGGTTTGAGCCTTTGATGCAGGTGTTGCCGAACCTTTGGAAGCTCTGTCTGTAATTCCGGTCTGGCCTGATACAACGTTTGTGGACTGACGGTGCTGTACGACATTCGCCTCTAACCTCCATACCATGTAATGATGCATCGTATGCAGGAGTCTATGTCATTGTGCGTATACCTATGAAAAGGAGCTTTTTTTACAAAGAGGAGAAAATTAACATTATACTCCAGTCCACTTGATGTTCCCTTTACATCAAAACGATACACTTACTGAGGTTGGTTTGAAAAGAAAGGGGTGCTCCGTTTTGAGTGAGCTTAACAAATCAATGAGACTCGGGACGAGCCAGCAACTGGCTTCATCTAAGGCCCATATACGCACAGGTTCGCTAAAAATACAGAGACTGCGCGAAAATGCGCTCGCGTATACCTTTTTAGCTCCATCTCTCATTTTGTTTGCTGTATTTATGTTTTATCCGATGTTGAAGTCAGTTTATCTCAGCCTGCATTCCACAGATCCAGCAGGAAACGTTGCGGCTTATGTAGGTTTAGACAATTTTACTGTGCTTTTCAGCTCAGGGCAGTTTCTACAAGGGATCAAGGTCACGCTCCTGTTTGCGCTATTGACGGTCCCTGTAGGTATTTTATTGGCGCTCGTGCTGGCTGCACTCACCCATAGCAAACTACGCGGAATGCGCATTTTTCAGTTCGCGTTTTCACTACCGATGGTGCTGTCGGTTGGTTCATCCGCCGTCATTTGGAAGTTCCTTTTTCATCCGACACTCGGGATGTTCAACTACGTGCTTTCCCTGCTACATATCAATCCGGTTCCATGGTTGACCAGTCCAGATTGGGCGCTGCTCTCCGTAGCCATCATGACCATTTGGATGAATCTCGGCTTCAATTACATTATTTTATCCAGCGGACTGCAAGGGATTCCAGACGACATGTATGAGAGTGCCAAAATGGATGGTGCTGGTCCACTGGTCACGTTCTGGCGTATTTCCATGCCACTGCTATCGCCAACGATCTTTTTTGTGACGGTAGTCTCCATCATCGGGGCCTTTCAGTCTTTTGCGCAAATTAACATTTTGACCAAGGGCGGGCCGGTGAACAGTACGAATGTGTTCGTATATTCCATTTATCAGGAGGCCTTCGTTAATTTCCGATTCGGCACGGGGAGCGCACAGGCGATTGTATTGTTTGTCGTCATTCTGCTGCTTACGATGATTCAGTTCAAATGGGTGGAAAGAAAGGTGCATTACCAATGAAAGGACGCCTTAATTCAACATTGCTGTATGTACTGCTTACGATAGCGGCTGCTCTGATTCTATACCCAGTCATCTATACGTTTTTTATGGCGGTGATGTCGCCTGAGGAAGCGAGTGCCTATCCACCGCACTTTATTCCGCATTCCTTTCATTTGGCCAATTTTACCGAAGTGTTTGAAATCGTTCCGATAGCTGCCTTTATCGGCAACACCTTTCTCATTTCGGGCCTTACGATGATCGGTCAGCTCATTACAGCCAGCCTGGCGGCCTATGCCTTTGCCAAAATGGAGTTTAAGGGAAAAAATCTTATTTTCAGCATGTTTGTAGCCACGATGATGATCCCTTGGGAAGTGACCATTATTCCGAATTACCTGACGGTCCGCAGCTGGAACTGGCTTGATACATATCAGGGACTGACGGTTCCATTTTTGGCAACAGCCTTCGGAACCTTTCTGTTAAGACAATTTTTTCTCCAGCTTCCAAAGGAACTGTTCGAGGCTGCCCGCATGGACGGATGTGGACATATCCGTTACTTTCTGTTCCATGTGCTTCCGCTATCGCGCCCGGCACTCGGAACACTGGCTGTATATTCGTTCCTGAACATGTACAATTCATACCTGTGGCCTTTGCTGATTACGAATAGCGAAAATATGCGTACCGTACAGATTGGGATTTCCATGCTCGAATTTCAGGAATCCACTTCATGGAATCTTGTGTTTGCAGGTACCGCGCTTGTCATTTTACCGTCTCTGCTCCTGCTGATTTTTGGACTGAAGCAGCTAGTACGCGGAATGGCAGCGGGTGCGCTGAAAGGCTGACAAGCCCATATTAAGGTTCTGATTCAAAGTTAATATCCAAGTTAACAGCAACACCTGCGCAAGCAGCCTATATACAAAGCTTGATCACGAAAAAGCACCGTAAAAGATTTTCGTATGCGAGATTATGATTCAATCAAAGGGAGAGAAAAGAGATTATGAGATTTGTTCGTCTGAAAAGTACCTTGACCCTGCTTATTCTGACTGCGATGGTGGTTGCAGCAGGCTGCAGCAACAATACGGCGGCAGAGAAGCCGGATAATGGTAGTAATACTGGGGCAGCAGCGGGTTCTCCAGTAAAGCTGACTTGGTGGCATTCGATGTCCGGTAACGGTGAAAAAGCGATCAAGCAGATCGCAGCTGACTTCAACGCCAGCCACAAGGACATTCAGGTAGAGCCTGTATACCAGGGCAAATATGATGACAGCTTGAACAAGCTGAAAGCGTCGCTTGGTTCTGACAGCGGCCCGGATATCATTCAGGTATATGAAATCGGCAGCAAATTCATGATCGACTCCAAAATGATCACACCTGTTCAACAATTTATTGATGCAGACAAGTTCGATCTGTCCCAGCTAGAGCCGAATATTACGCGATACTACACGATTGACGGCAAATTGAACGCAATGCCGTTCAACACGTCAAACCCGATTTTGTACTACAACAAGGATGCGTTCAAAGCGGCGGGACTTGACCCGGCCAATCCTCCGAAAACCTATGATGAATTCGAAAAGGCTGCCAAGGCCTTGAGCAAGGATGGTAAATCCGGTGCATCCATCGCCATCTATGGCTGGTTTATGGAGCAATTGTTTGCCAATCAGAATGCGGATTATGTGAACAATGGCAACGGGCGCAATCAGGTTGCAACCGAATCGCTGCTAAATTCGGATGCAGGTGTGAAAACGCTGACGTGGTGGAAGAAAATGATTGATGAAAAGGTTGTATCCAATCTGGGACGTAACTCGGACGATACTGCTAAAGCCTTTTCCGCAGGACAAATTGCTATGACTCTGGATTCCACTGCTTCACTGCGTAATATTGTGGAACAGGTTGGCGATAAATTCGAAGTAGGCACGGGATTCCTGCCAAGAGCAAATGATGCTAAAGAAGGCGGCGTCGTGGTAGGTGGCGCGAGCCTGTACATTATGAACAACAAGCCTGAAGCCCAGCAAAAAGCAGCTTGGGAATTCATTAAATTTGTTGCTTCCCCGGCTGTACAGGCACAATGGAGTGTGAATACCGGATACTTTCCGATCACCAAAGCCGCTTATAACGAGCAGGTACTTAAAGACAATATGGTAAAATACCCGCAATTCCAGACGGCGGTGGACCAATTGCATGCATCGGCGCAATCTACCGCTACACAAGGTGCTGTGATGGGTGTATTCCCGGAAGCTCGTCAAATTGTTGAAGGTGCAATCGAGGCAGTTCTCAGTGGCCAACAACAGCCAAAACAGGCATTGGATCAAGCTGCACAAGAAATTACAGGAAAAATCGCGCAATACAATCAAACGGTCAAAAAATAATCGGCCTTCCCTGAAAGCGGCTGGTAAATTGTAATACGTCCCCCTTTATCGGCAGCTTTTATAAAATAACGGATTGAATGAGTGACCCCCTCACTGATTCAATCCGTTTTTTACGTTATATACAAAATGCTCTTTTAGAATGACTGTTTAGACGAAACGTCTAAAATGAATGATTTGCATTTTTCCTATTGCTGGATAACTAAGCATAGGCTTATAATGAATACATAATTTTTGTACTGGACGGTCAGTTCAAAAAAGGAGGAAGCATGAAACAGCAGACAAAGGAAATTATTTTTAACGGCGCACTCAAGGCTTTTTCCGAACGAGGCTTTAATGAAACGAATATGGAGGAGATCGCCAAGGTATGTGGCATCGCCAAAGGAACGTTGTACTATAATTTTAAAAATAAGCAAGAATTGTACATTTACATCTTGAAGATGGGGATGGAACGTTTTGTCCAGGATATCCATGAAGCGATGGCTCAAACTCCTAAGGATCAGGTAGAACTTAGGGTTCGCAAGCTGATCCAGGTACATATTGAGTTTATTGCGAGAGAGCCGGATTTTTGCCGTCTACTGGTCAGTAAAGGATGGGTTTCGCAAGAGCAGCATTTTAATATTAGGCAGGTGCTGGCTGATTATTTTGATTTTATGGAGGCAGAGATCGACTCTGGCAAGCTCTATGGGAAAATTTCGAGCAAGCTGGATGCGAAAACGACGGCAAATTGCCTGTTTGGCATTTACATTTTTGCTCCGATGCGGTCAATGGTTTGGGGCGAAACGATGAATGTGCAGGAAGTTCGCGAAAGTATTGAGTTATTTGTGTGTAACGCGCTGGGGATGCAACATTAATAGACAAGTGGGAGTGATGAGAACATGAAAGCTAAAAAATATTCGATTTACGCCGTACTTATTATTTTAATCGCTGTAGGTATTTATGCCTTAACTGCTTTTCCACGCGGAGGCAGCAGCTTGTCTGCGGATCAGTCTTCTTCCATTCCTACGGCTTATGTGGAGTCGGATACGCTCAATGCCAGCTTTAAAATGGCAGGACGGATTGACCAGATGCTTGTCAAAGAGGGCGATCAGGTGAAAAAGGGGCAGGTGTTAGCTCATCTGGAAAGTCGCGAGCTGGAAGATAAAGTGAAGCAGGCACAGGCGGCATTGCTGGCAGCCAAGAGTAATGTGTCCAAAGCGAAAGCCGCTGTACTGCAGGCTCAAGCAGGAGTAGGCCAGGCACAGGCTACTGTGAGTGCCGCTCAGGCCAAGAAAAGCCAAGGCACGACATCGGTCAGTGTGACCGCTGAGGCTTCCTCCAGCCAGATTGAACAGGCAAAAGCGGCTGCGAGCGCCGCCAAAGCAAAGCTGGACGCCCTCAAGAGCGGTGCAAGACCGCAAGAGCTTGAGCAAGCGCAAGTAGCTGTGAAGATAGCCAAGGAAACGCTGGACCTGACTGTTAAAAATCTGGAGCGTGCCAAAAAGCTTCAAGAAGCCGGAGCAGCAACCCAGGCATCTTTGGATCAGGCGACATTGGAACATCAACAGGCAGTGGCCAAGTATAACGTAGAATCTCAAAAATTGGATATGGCGCGGGAGGGAAGCCGCAAGGAGGAAATTACGGCGGCTGAAGCTCAATACCATCAAGCCTTGGCTGCAGTGAAGGAAGCACAGGCAGGAGCGGGCAAAGTTGCTCTGCAACAGGAAGATGTCAAAGCTGCTCAGGCTTCAGTAGAGCAAGCGCAATCCGCTGTGAAGGCGGCGCAATCGACGGTAGAGCAGGCACAATCTGCGGTTGAAGGTGCCAATGCACAGGTAGCACAAGCGGAAGCCGCCCTCCAGGAAGCGCAAACCTATTTGAGCTATACTACATTGCGTGCATCCGAGGATGGAATCGTGAAATCCAAATCGCTTAGCTTGGGGGAAATGGCTAGTGCAGGCTTCCCGGTCTATACCATCGAAACCTCAACACAGCGTTGGGCTAAATTCTATGTACCGGAAACATCTTTGAACGGTCTAAAAGCAGGGGATACCGTTCAAATTAAATTGCTGGCAGGTGGCAAGGAGCTGAAGGGTAAAGTGATTCTATTGGAATCCGCTGCTGACTTCGCCATTCAAAAGCCGAGCCAAAGCTCTGGCGATAAGGATGTCCGTTCCTTTGGGGTTAAGGTAGCTTTGCCGGACCTTGCTGCATCGGTTCCTACGGGCTCTACCGTTCTGTTTACAGGCAAAGGGGCGCAATAAGATGCAGGATCAACAGGAAAGACTTCGTATCCGCGATGTGTTTCGCGAGGAATGGCTGAGCATCTTCCGCGATCGCCGCTTTATGGCTATTCTGCTGATTACGCCGATTGTGTATACGATACTATTCGGCTTCCTGTATTCACATCAGCGGATTACCGAGATGCCTGTCACGGTGTATGACGGGGATAATTCGCAGCTCAGTCGCCAAATTATCCAGGCGTTCGATGCGACAGACTCATTTGCCGTTACATTGCAAGCGACCAATCAGGAGGATGCTGTCCGTCAGGTTGAAACCGGGGAAGCCAAGGTTGGGATCGTGATTCCCGACAATTTTACCACTCGGCTTAAGCATGGGGAGAATCCGCCGGTGCTAACCCTGATCGACGGCAGCAACATGATGTATTCCAATAGTGCCAGCCGGATCGCTAATCAGGTCATCAGTAGCGTAAGTGCCGGAGTATCTATCAATTCTATGAAGCAAAAGGGAATGAACGCGGATCAGGCGGCCTCAACGCTCAGTACGATCCCGTTCCGATCCAGAGTGCTATTTAACCCGGTTTATGATTATAAGCTTTTTATGCCATTAGGGGTTATTTCGGCGGCTCTCCAGCAATGCTTGCTGCTGGGTATTGCCTTATCCTGCACACGTGATAAGGAAGCAGGAACGTGGGGGAGATTTGGTGTATGGAAAAATACTCCCTGGCGCTTGGCTATTGCCAAGCTGGCACCATATTATGCAGCGGGAGCCTTCAATGTGCTGACTGTATTCAGTATCAGCGCGTTATGCTTTGATATTCCATTCAGGGGGCAGGTTCTCCCGCTGATTATGGTGTCGTTGGCCTTCAACTTTGCATTGTGCGGTTTAGGGTTTTTATTCAGTCTTTTTTCCAAGACAAGAGTGGATGCCACTCAAACCCTGATGCTGATTGCTGTTCCTTCCTTTATGCTATCTGGTTATACGTGGCCACTGGAAGCCATGCCCGGTTTCTTGCGGGGGCTTGCCGAAATATTACCGCTGACGTATTACCTGGATGCTGTGCGAAATATTACGCTCAAAGGACTGGATATCTCGTATGTCTTTAAGGATACGATTGCTTTGGGCGTCATTGGCTGTGTGAGTTTGCTGGTGTCCTTCGCTATTTATCCGCTATTCTTTAGACAGCACCAGACGGTAGGGCAGCAAGCCGATGTTCCCACTCAAGAAAGCTTTACGTTTAAAGGCTGAAAGTAACTCCAAATATTCGAAATAAAAAAGGCAGATCAGGTGTTACTCCTGATCTGCCTTTTGGTTATAAATATATAAATGAATCAACGTATTATTGCGTTTTTAGGTCTTCAATAGAATTAATCGGGACATAGGATGGAACGACAAGTCCGGACATCACCCCGGTCATGCTGGTTCCGATATCATCTACCTTATCCTTGTACTGAGCCCAGTAATCGGCATGTGTTAATGGCAGCCATGCTGCGGCGGTAGCATCTACACTTCCGCCGGCAACGCCGGTCCACATCGGACCAATTTCAACCTGGAGGGCCGTTACTTTGTAGCCCAGTTTTTGCTCCAACACATATTTCAATACATTCGTACTGGCAATTTCAGAATCCCAAGCAGCGTAGCCAGCTTCAAAGGATCGCCGTTGACGGGCTGCAATCCCTTGATCCATTCCTGCACCTTGTCTGGATGCTTATCGGCCCAGTTCTTAGCAGCCTGCTGCGGGGCGGTACCGTCCTGAATTGCGATCATGACTTCACCCATATCCTCGGCAGTCCAATTGAAGCGACTCAGAAATTCATGAGCAATAGGCGCATCCTGTTTCAAGCCTTTGCGGGCAATCGTATGGATTTCTTCTTTATCACCATATGCCTTCTTAGGGTCCTTCAAGTATTTCAGATCATACTTGTTAAACATCCAGTGAGGGGTCCAGCCCGTTACAACGATAGGTTGCCTGGCTTTAATTGCCTTGTCCAGAGTAGCTGTCATGGCAGCGCCAGAGCTTTCAAGCAGCTTCCAGTCGGACAGGCCATAGTTGTTCATGGCTTTGGCAGTCAGCTTCATCAAGCCGGCGCCGGGGTCGGTACCGACAATACGGTAGCCGACCTCCTTGCCGAAGTTCCAGCAGTGGCGGAAGCTGGAGCCGCAGCGGCTCCGTTATCCTGCAAATCAGTAATCGACTTAACATTCATATAAGCTGGAACGACCAATCCCGTTTTAACACCGGTCATATTAGCACCCAGATCGTCAAGCTTATCCTTATATTTAGCCCAGTAGTCCGCATGTGTTAATGGCAGCCATGCTGCTGGTGAAGCATCTACATCACCGCTGGCGACACCCGTCCACATCGGGCCAGCTTCAACTTGCAATGCGGTTACTTTGTAACCCAGTTTGTTTTCCAAAATATATTTCAGCAAATTTGTACTTGCAATTTCGGAATCCCAAGCCACATAACTCAGCTTAAAGGTGTCTCCATTGACAGGTTGCAGACCTTGAGTCCATTCCTGTACCTTATCGGCATGCTTCTCAGCCCAATCCCTGGCAGCTTGCTCAGGGCTGGTTCCGGCTTGAATGGCGACCATCATTTCACCCATATCTTCCGGTGTCCATTTGAACCGCTTCAAGAATTCGTAAGCGACTGGAGCATCTTTTTGCAGTCCTTTACGAGCAATCGTATGAATACTCTCGGCTTCACCGTATGACTTTTTAGGGTCTTCCAAATATTTGAGATCATATTTGTTGAACATCCAGTGGGGAGTCCAGCCTGTAATAATGATCGGCTTTTTCGCTTTAATGGCTTTGTCCAGTGTTGCCGTCATGGCTGCACCGGAGCCTTCTACCAGCTTCCAGTCGGACAAATTGTAGTCCTTAATCGCCTTGGCGGTCGATTTCATTATACCTGCTCCGGCATCAATGCCGATAATCTTGTAATCGACCTCTTCGCCAACCGGATTGGCGGCAGCCTTACCTTTGCCAGCTGCGGAATGATCCGCTCCAATAAAATATTGAGATGCGCCGGCGATCAGAATGACGGCTGTAACTGCAGAGGCAATCCACACTTTTTGTTTGCCAGATACACGGCTTTTGCTTCTTTTCGCTGGCTTGAACAGGTTTTGCGTGAAACGGTCAAGCACAATAGCCAGGACAACGACAGCCAAGCCGGCTTCAAAACCTTTACCGATTTGCAGCTGTGTCACAGCACGGTACACTACCGCACCGATGCCTTCCGCACCGATCATGGAAGCAATAACCACCATGGACAGTGACAACATAATCGTCTGGTTAATACCAGCCATAAGGGTAGGCAATGCCAGTGGAAGCTGCACTTTGAACAGCTTTTGCGCTGATGTGGAACCAAATGCATCTGAGGCTTCAATCAATTCACCTGACACCTGCATAATCCCCAAATTCGTCATACGAATGGTTGGCGGGATGGCAAAGATAACAGAGGCGATTACGCCTGGGACAACGCCCAAGCTGAAAAAGGTAACCGCAGGGAGCAAGTATACGAACGCAGGCATCGTCTGCATAAAATCAAGCAAAGGCGTGATAATGCGTGACGCCGATTTGCTGTATGCACACCAGATCCCGATAGGAATCCCGATAATAATGGATACGAGCGCAGACGTGATGACGAGTCCGAGCGTATTCATCGTTTCGCTCCAATAGCCGAGATTGTCAATCAGCAGGAAGCCGATGACGGTAAACAGCGTAAGCTGAACCCGGCCGATCATAAAGGCGATAATCCCGATGATCACGATGAACACCAGCGGGTGCGGGAGCATAAACAGGCCTGAGAAAAAGCCTACTACCGCTTCAATAACGGAAGAAATAATATTAAATAAACCTGCCAGATGAATACCCATCCAGTCTACAATGGATTGAATCCACTCAGCGATTGGCAGTTTCGGTATCATGGGCATTCACCTCCTTTGTAGTGTGTACATCTCCACTAAGTGCGCCCAGTAAAGCTCCACGGACGATAACGCCCAGCAGCTTCTGCTTATCATCGACGACAGCCAGCGGCACCTTGGACGAGCTTGTAATTTCAAATAAATCGTTAATGACATTATCAGCAGCAACCTGTGGCCCGTCTGTCATCAAAATATCTTCAATCTTCAAATGGTTGCGTAGTGCATGAACAGCATCCTCGGCATTGATAACACCCAGCAGCTTTTTGGCACGGTCAATGACGAACAGATTGGAAATCCCGCGTTCCCGCATCAATTCCAGAGCAACACGTGGGCCACGATCCATGGTAATGGTTTCTGGACGAAGCATGACATGGGCGGCCGTCAACACCTTGGACAGATCCACATCCTCGACGAAGCGCGCTACATATGAGTTAGCCGGTTGGATCATGATTTCTTCCGGCGTACCGATTTGTACAACCGCCCCGTCCCGCATCAATGCAATCCGGTCTCCGATCCGCAGCGCTTCATCCAGATCATGGGTGATAAACACAATCGTTTTTTTCATTTTATCTTGAAGCTCTAGCAGCTCATCTTGCATGTCGCGGCGAATGAGGGGGTCCAATGCGCTAAACGCTTCATCCATCAGGAGCACTTCAGGGTCGTTAGCTAGCGCCCGTGCCAGACCGACACGCTGCTGCATACCGCCACTCAGTTCATCGGGCATTTTATCGCCCCAGTTTTTAAGACCAACCAGTTCCAGCGCTTGCTGTGCCTTTTCCTGGCGCCTCGCTTTATCTACCTTTTGAATTTCAAGGCCATATTCGACATTTTCCAATACAGTCCGATGTGGAAACAGTGCGAATTTTTGAAAAACCATGCTGATGGTTTTACGGCGAACTTCGCGGAGTTGTTCTTTGTTCATCTTACGGAGATCCTTGCCGTGGACAAGTATTTCACCTGAGGTAGGCTCAATCAAGCGATTTAGCATTCGCACCAAGGTGGATTTGCCACTGCCTGATAGTCCCATAATCACGAAAATTTCACCTTGCTTAATTTCCATGTTGGCTCTATTCACACCAACAGTAATTTGCTTCTCTTTGGCCAGCCTTTCCTTGCCCCAGCCTTGCTCCAGAAGCGCAACACCTTGCTCTGCGTGAGGACCAAAGAGTTTGCTGACATTTTTGACTTCCAAAATCGTCATACATACACCTCTTCTTTCTATACTTTGCTTGGTATTAACCCCATGTTGCATGATGGATTGAGTAATAAAAAATCATAATTTTGGGCATCCTGAACGGTTAATGACAAATTTAATTGTAACAAAGCATTACTTACTTTTCAAACAAAAAAACTGTTCATAAAGTATGTACAGAAAAAACTGTACAATATTTACTGCGATATGCTCCTTCATTCTTTAGAATGCTCAACCATTCGGAGCTTTACAACCGATAGTGCTTTTTTTAAAATAGACAATGAAATATAACCATAAGAAAAAAGATTTATGTATATCCATAATTTTAAAAATCTACTATCATTAGCAATTTTGCGAATTATGATTTTGAACGACCATGCTGTTGTAATATGGACAGAAGCTTTGCTTTTGAAACATTTCATTTATAATAGAAAGAATTCATATATTGCGTAAAGCTTATCAGTTACGGGCAAATCGTTCATACTAAGTTGTGCAAAATGCTCTAAAATTAGGAGGTTGCAAGCATGAGCTTGTACCAGTTAGGTGATGAGCAGCAGGCTTCGCTGCAAAAAATTCGCAAACGTGTTATAGAAGCTATAGGCAAAAACATGGACTTATATGGAATCACTCTGTCTGCGGGGCATTTGTACGGTTTGCTGTTTTTTGCGGATAAACCGATGACGCTGGATGAGATGGGCCGTGAAATGGAAATGAGTAAAACGAGCATGAGCACGGGGGTCCGGACGCTATTAGATCTGAAAATGGTGAACAAGGTGTGGAGCAAAGGCTCACGCAAGGACCTGTATGAGGTCGAATATGATTGGTACCAAACGTTCACTGACTTCTTCGCTATTAAATGGAGAAAAGCGGTGGAAACGAATTTGCTGGTGCTGCGCAAAGCCATTGATGAATTGGACAGGTTGATAGCACAGGGGGGAGAATATGCAGAATTTAAGGCAATTCTTCAGCAGGACCGTCTGAAAATGAAGCAGGCCGTAGCTTATTATAAATGGTTAGACCGACTAATTGACTCTTTGGAGAGCGAAGAAATTTACAAGCTGATTCCGAAGGAAGAGGTTCAAGAGTAACTGCCAATGTTCTATCTTGTCTACAACATGCCGGAGCGCCCAAAGTGCCTCCGGTTTTTTGTATTTCACCTTATAAAGGATTGTTTGGCTTCATTCAATTTTTGGTTTGTCCCTGTACACAAGGTATAATAGAGATATGTAAGGATTGAAATTTTATACCGTTTTGTTAAACATATGAGATAAAGGGGGGTTCATGTTGGAGAGCATTATAGTACATACCCGTTTAGGTCAGTTACGCGGGGAATCGGGGAACGGATATCATGTATGGAAAGGTATCCCATATGCCCAGCCTCCTGTTGGAGCACTGCGTTTTCACGCACCGCAGCCTTTGAAGGCTTGGAAGGATGTGCGGGCTGCGACGAGGTTTGGGCCGATCTGTCCACAGCCTTTGCCATCAGCAGACAGCATGGCCGGAAATCTGGTAGAACCGCCTGAGCAATCGGAGGATTGTTTGTACCTGAACGTGTGGGCACCTGCTTCAGAGGCTCCTGTGGAGGGGCGTCCGGTGATGGTATGGATTCATGGGGGAGCCTTCGTCACCGGGTCTGGAATTATTCCTTTATATGACGGGGCGCGGATGGCGCAAAAGGGTGACGTTGTCGTCGTTACGATGAATTACCGACTGGGGCCATTAGGATTTTTGCATTTGACTCCACGGGGAGAAGGTCTGACCTCGAATGCGGGACTGCTGGATCAAATTGCCGCACTGGAATGGATCAGGGATCACATCGCTGCCTTTGGCGGTAACCCGAATGAGGTGACGGTGTTCGGTGAATCGTCGGGCGCGATGAGCATTGCCGCCTTATTGGCGATGCCAGCCGCTGAAGGCTTATTCCAGCGCGCGGTCTTACAGAGCGGGGCGTCGCAGGTATTGCCGACTTCACAGGCTGAGCAAGTGACGGCTATGTATCTTCAGCAGTTGGGTGTAGATACTCAGCATCCTGAGCGGTTGTTTACGCTGCCGACCGACGCGCTGATGCTCGCTATGGCGAAAACGCATGAAGTACTCCGACCAGGAATGGCGATGATTTACCAACCCGTTGTGGACGGGGTGACCTTGCCAGACGTACCTCTGTCTGCAATCGCACAAGGTTCAGCCAAGCAGGTGTCGGTTTTGATTGGAACGAACCTGCATGAAGGGGACTATTTCATCCGTAAGGAATCCCATCTCATGGACAAAACGGCAGCGAGCCAGGCATTGGAAATGATGACGGGTATGCCGGATGCCGCCGAGCTGACAGAACCTTTTCCCGTTACGATTGAGGATCAGGCGCAAATGCTGACCGATCTAATTTTTTGGCGCCCTGCCTTGGCTCTCGCGGCTGCACAGTCAGCATACGCGCCGGTATGGATGTATCGTTTTGACTGGACATTTCAGGGACATCCTACCTTTAGAAAAGCGGTTCATGGCGCGGAAATTGCGTTTGTTTTCGATAATCTGGAGCTGCTAGGCAAGCTCGGTTTAGATATTCAACCATCGATGCGGACGTTGGCTCATGATATGCAGCAGGCTTGGGTGACCTTTGCACGTATTGGAAAGCCTGTGCTGCCAGAAAGGGAATGGCCGACGTATGACAGGGAAGAACGGGCCACTGCCATTTTTCATCAGGATATCACGGTGGAGCATGACCCGCAAGGGAACAAACGGCGCCAGTTAACCGGGCAGATGAACATATAAGTTGACAACAAGATACGATCATTCAACATATAAAAACAAAGCCCTCGCTCGTAATGAGGAACTGACCTTGTTAGTAAGACAGGGGTCAATCCCTCGTATACGGACGAAGGCTTGTTTAGCTAAACAGAACCGATGGATCGTTGCCTATCCTTAACTTGCATGGAATCGCAACAATGTGATGTGGAAGTTAAATCTTGAATCGCTTCACGAGTTCTTGCAAATCCTGTGCCATTCTGGACAGCTCTTGAGATGAAGAGGCGATTTCCTCCATTGCCGCCATCTGCTCCTGAGCGGCAGCAGATGTAGTCTGTGAACTGTCCGCCGAGCTGCGGGACAGACTTGCCAAATGGGTCACCGTAGCCGAGACTTCTTCCGTGCTGGCCGAAATTTCTTCAGCAGCCGCGGATACGCTTTGAATTTGCTCCACGATATGAGATGTGGAGCGCTCAATATTCGCAAAGGCACTTTCTGCATCCTGGCTGATGCGCAATCCTTCGCCTACCTGGCTACGAACATTGCCGTTCATTGTAGCGGTAGAGCGTTGAATCAGATCCAGCATCTGCGTAATAATCTGACTGATGGAATCCGCGCTTTCCTTGGATTGCTCCGATAGCTTGCGTACTTCTACAGCGACAACGGCAAATCCACGCCCGGCTTCGCCTGCTCTGGAAGCCTCAATGGATGCATTCAGGGACAACAAGTTTGTTTGCTTGGCAATGGCAGCAATAGCACTATTCATCTGCTTGGCATCATCGGAGAGCTGTGACAGCTCATCCATCAGACTGGCCGTTTGGCTTACGGCTTCTAGAATACGGTCCATCTGTGTCCGTACATTGCTAATCATTTTGCTGCCTTGAGCAACATCATCCTCGGTATGTCCTGCTGAGTCTACGATGGAGCTTGCTGATTCGGCAATGGTGCTGACACCCTTGGCCATTTCTTCAACGGCATTAGCTGTTTGCTCGGATGCCTCGGCGCTGGTGGCCGCATTTTCGGCCGATTCCATGACGGTTTCCGCTACATGCTGTACAGATTCGGTCGTTTGCTCCGTGCTTTCCTTGATCATCAGGGAAGAGGATGCAAGTCGGGAGGACGTTTGATTGACCTCGGAAACCATGGTGTGCAGGGCATGTGTCATCTGATCAAAATTCTGTGCCAGCTCGCCGAACTCGTCCTTACTGGACAGATTAACACGCTCGGTCAGATTTCCATCACGGACGATACGTGTCCCTGCTTGCAGCTTGCGCAGCGGAATCAGGAACGAGCGAATCATGAGCGCGATGATAATAGCAGCGATCAGTACGGAAATAACAATCACAATCAAACTTTGCTTCAAAATCGGTCGGGCAGCGTCACTGTAATCCTCCAGATCCGACAGTGCGACAATGTTCCACCCGGTAACAGGGTCCTTGAGTGTAAAGGCCAATACGTCTCTATTCATAAATTTAATTTGTGATATGGAAGGAGTATCATTTTCAGCGTTTTTCTCTACTTCGGGAAGTCCCTCAATGGTGTCTGTCGGTTTTTTGCCTGAATTGTTAAAGGCTGCTCCAGCTCCAGACACAACTTTATGATTAGAATCAACAATAAAGAGTCCTCCGCGTTCACCAATCTTCACAGACTGGAGGTTTTGCCTCATTTTGTCCAAATTCAAAGCCAGGGAAATAGCTCCTTGACCGTCCTCCAGTGTTCTCGATAAATTAACCACTAAATTCCCTGTCGTGACGCTGACAGCTGGAACACTGACAAATACTTTGCCCTTCTCCTGCATCGCGTTTTTGTACCATTTTCTCTCCCTTGGATCATAATCGGCCTCCTTTTTATTCGGCGTACGAATGTATTGTCCTTTCGTATTGCCGAGGAGCGCAGCATCCAACTCGGGATGAGCCTTGACGATGACATTCAATTTTTTCTGAAGGGCATCTTCGTCGGAAGCAATGGAATCAGATTTGATTTCAGTGGCAAGCACGTCCACATCCTTCATAATGGGCGTTACATACTGATTGACATTGCTTCGGATCAGATACAGATTCGTGTACACAGAACCAGCTACTTGCTGTGTGAGTTGCGTTGTAGCCCCCTGATAAGAAAAGTATCCGATCAATATGCTTGGAATCAATAAGACAGCCAAAAAAGATACCATTAATTTTGTTCTCATTAAATAAAACGATCTGAGAAACCTGCTCCACCATGGAATTGTTTGTTTTGCGTTAGTCATAGTTCTTGCTCCTCTGTGTCTGTTGATCACTACATTGTTTTATTCGACAAAAAACTATGGATTTTATAGATGTAATGTGTGGAAAACGAGGAATTGTAGCAAATTTTAAACATTTTTATTTAAAAATAGTTCAAAAGTACTATGTGATACATTAATGCTTATACAAAAAAAACCAAATCGGAGACGCAAAAGCATCATCGCGATTTGGCTTGAATGATTTGACTTGAACAATTTGACTTAAATAAGTAATGCAAAGAGTATGAACTTGTTAATTTTTTTGCTGACGTGAAATCATAAACAGCGTAATCCAGATGAGCATGAAGCCAGTCAATTGCGCCACTGTAACGATTTGCTGGAATGCGATCCAGTTAATCACGACACCGACCATTGGAAAGCTTAATTCCGCCATGGTGGCATAGGACGCTTTGGTCGTGCTTAAGCCTTTGTAATACAGCAGCAGGCTGAGAAGACCCGGAAGCAGTGCCTGCAATAACAGATTGATAATTACGGCTGCGCCCGCCCATGTACCGGCAGGCATATTCCACGGCGCATGCTCCACAGAGGTGAGGACAATCAGCAGAGGGAGAGCCACCATGAAGCGCAGGGAGGTTACCGTCTCATATTTCATCGAGCGCAGCAAATAGCTTCCCATGACTGTCGAACCGCCCCATAGTACCGCTGCTCCTAGTGCCAGTAGACTACCGACATGGACAAAATCATGGACATGACCGAAGGGGAGCGACCAGCCGAAGGTAAGAAGATACGTCCCTAACAAAGCGATAACAATGAGAATTCCAAAATGACGCGGCAGCATTTCCTTCAAAATAATGCGTGCCAGAATAATAGCGACCAGCGGTTGCAGCTTTTGAAGTAAAAGAACGGCATTCAGATCACCGTTGCTGAGTGCCATGGTGAAAATCACGCTGGCCAAAGCTGAGCCGCCCCACGAGACGAACAAAATCGCCAAAACCTGACGAAGCCGTACTGCTTTAATCTCCTCACGATGCTTCCACAGGATCGGTGCCAAAGCAATAAAAAGCAGCACATGCTCCATCAGTACAATTTGGGCTGAGGTGAATGATTTTAACAAAATAATACGAAATAGCGGGTCAGCACCCCACAAGGCCGCTCCAATCGCGACAAGCCAAAAACCGCTTTTCATGTGGGAGCTGCGATCAAAACCTTTGGAAGTTAATACAGTTGTTGATTGACTCATATTCATCTAGCTCCTTGCGAATACAGGACCGGTGGCACAAAAACCCCCGTCCATGGCGAGAGGCCATGCAAGACGGGGGTTGATCAAATAAACTTGCCGCTTTATGCAAGTTAAATGAAGTTGCTACCAAACCAAAACACTCAGGCAGCACTCATCGACTCACGGCATGTTTATGCTTCGATCTTCTTCCATCCGGACTATACCGTCGGCTTTGGCCTCTCACCAAATCAGTCCGTATCCTGTTGCCGGATACAGAGTCGCGGGCTTAGCTCCATGAGCCATACCGCCGGTTGGGAATCACACCCTACCCCGAAGATCCTTATTCCGTTTTTTAATTTCTCCTATAGGATATACCTGTTTTAAAATGAAGTCCAGTGAAAAATGTGTGTACCCATATTACGAGGTAATATCCTTATACTCAATACGGCGGATTGCTGCATAAGCTACAAGCATTCCCAGCACAGAAAATCCGATTTGCACAGGCGCAATAGAGCTAAGTATAAAGCCGTTATTATTGGAGAAAAGCAATGCCACAATCAGGATGGAGGTTACAATGGTTGTGGGAACAGAATATTTTCGCATTCCCATATACAGCGGAACTAGTCCCATAAAGCTGGCGGCAACGGCATTCATCAGTGTCCGTGCTGATTGCTGGCCCAGTACGGCAAGCGTAAGTTGATCTGGTACAATAACGACAAACTGGTTAAGCAGATGGATGGCAGCCGTAAGGACAATTTCCGATACAATTATGGACAGGAATGTAAACAGTAACACGACCAGGAGTTTGGCAATCATCAGCTTTTTGCGGTGAATCGGATACATGAACAAGATGGTAATTGATTTGGTCTTAAATTCGCCTACAATAAAGCGGCACAGCAGAACAGAGGCAAACACGATAAAAGTGGCCCTGACCAAATTGTCTATGAGATCCAGAATCTGAGTGTACTGTGCAAATTCGTGTATACCTTCACTTTGGGTGTCGTGCGCAATGAGGCAGGTAAGCCCAAGAATGCAGACATTGGCGATCAGGGCTGAACGGATATATCCTGCCAAATGGAATTTTTTCAGCTCCAGCTGCATTAATTTAAGCATGGAGATCACCTCCATTTAGCAGACGCAAAAAGTAGTCTTCCAGCGTACTGTTTTTCTGATGAATAGAATCCACCTCTACATCATTTATAATGAGGGTTTTCGTAATTTGCTTTTGCGGTACACTTGTATCGTAAATACGTACACTTTGCTCGTTCAGCACCCGAATGTTATTCAGATCCAGATGATGGGAGAGGACGTAAACCGCCTTTTTGCAATCGTTGGTTGTAAATTCGATGTATTCCGTATTGTTTTCCCGCACCTGTTCCATCGTTACTTCCTCAATCAGCCGCCCGTGATTAATTACGCCCACCGTATCCGCAATCTGCTCAATTTCCGCTAAAATATGACTGGACACGAGCAGGGTCATCCCGTATTCCTTGCACAGCATGTGGAATAACTGGCGAATTTCCTTGATTCCCACCGGGTCCAGACCATTAATCGGTTCATCTAAAATCAGCAGCTCGGGCTTGGTAGCAATGGCTCGGGCAATTCCAAGACGCTGCTTCATCCCCAAGGAAAAGTCCTTAACCGGCTTATCACCCGCGTTGCGCAAGTTCACCAGCTCCAGCGCATCCCGAACAGCCTGCTTGTTGTAATAGCCCATGTATTCACAGTGTAGCTCCAGATTTTGCTGGGCTGTCAGCCTGTCATAAAAAATCGGGTATTCAATAATCGAACCCATCCGTCCGAGTAGATGGTACGATTTTGGTGTTAATTTTTCACCGAACAATTCAATTTCACCTGATGTCGGCTTGAGCAGGTTCGTAATCATTTTCATCATCGTTGTTTTGCCCGCTCCATTGGGACCGAGAAAGCCATAGGTTTCCCCCTTTCGGACATTCATACTGACCCCTGCTACAATTTCATTGCCCTTCAGGGCTTTGGTCAGCTGATGTGTGCGTAATATGTAAGTCATGGATGTTCTCCCTTCGTATACTGTTGATAGTTCAAGAATAAAGGGGGAAATGTTCATTTCTCTTTCGTGTTTCTTACAAATTTATTAAGTTCAATCAATAGTTAATAGCTGATTTTCCTCAAAGTAAAAGAGAAGACCGTCTGCTCGTAAGGCCTGCTGGTCAATTGAATTTCCCCGTTCATCGCCTCGACCAGGCGTTTGGCAATTGTAAGACCCAGTCCGCTGCCTTGTACCGCCTTATTGCGTGAGTCCTCCAGTGTATACATACGCTCAAAAACCTTGTCCTGCTCCGGTTCCTGTATGCCTTTCCCGCGATCCCATACTTCTATTCGTACAGTGTCCTGCTGTTCCGATAGGGTCAGTCCCAGCGTGTAGCCGTCTGCTCCGTAGCGAATCGCATTAGAAATCAGATTGTTCAGCACCCGTCCAATGGCTCCTTCATTCCCCAAGGCATGAACGGGGTGCTCCGGAACATCAATATGTACAGCAAACCCCTGTGCGGTCAGCAGATCATAAAAATCTAAAATGCTGCGTCTGCACAGTTCTCCTACCTCCAGCCGTGTCAGTGGAATGTCCGTATCATGGGCCTCCAGCTTCGCCAAGCTAAAAAAGCTGCCGATCAGCTCAATCGCTTCGTTTGTTTTTTGATGAATTCTGGATAGCAGCTTTGTGCGTTCTTCCGGCGAAATATTCGGATCACCATCCAGCATCTCGGCATATCCAAGCACAACCGTAAGCGGGGTCTTGAGATCGTGCGAAATGTTCGAGATCATTTTACGCATGGCGATTTGGCTTCGGTTGTAGTCCGCTGACACCCTCAGATTCAGATTCAGCAAACGGTTGATTTCGGTCATGAGCCGTTGCAGTTCAGCATCACCTGTGACATATAGCAGCTTCTCCGCATGGTTCACCGTCACAATCCGCTCTAGTAGGGTTCGGACATCCTTAATACTGCGTTTATAGGCCATACGCTCCCGCCAAAGCCATAAAATAATGACGGTCAGGACGACGACCACAATCCATTCAGAAAGGTTTTCGATATTCATATCAACCGTTCTCCCATTTGTAACCGATACCCCATAGCGTCTTAATGTGGATAGGGTGGGACGGATCTTCTTCAATTTTCTCACGCAGGCGGCGAATGTGGACGTTAATCACGTTCTCGTCGCCCATATAGTCCTCTTTCCAGATAAATCCGTATAATTGAGCTTTCGTAAATACACGGTTCGGATTAGTTACAAACAGCTTAAGAATATCGGACTCTTTGGCTGTTAGCTGGATTTCATTTTTATTGCGTATGACCGTAAAATGATCAAAATCAATATGCAGATTGCCGTAGCTCAAAATCTGTGCTTTCGGCTGCTCCTCCTGCCGCTGTTGACGGGCATAAGTAGTGGATCTACGGATCGCGGATTGAATACGTGCGGTCATTTCCAACATCGAAAAAGGCTTGGCGACATAATCGTCCGCACCAAACCCCAATCCGAGCGCTTTATCTACGTCGCTGTCCTTCGCTGACATAATCAAAATCGGCACAGCGCTGCTGGTGCGAATTCGCCGGATGACCTCCATGCCATCCACCTTCGGCATCATCAAATCCACCAGCACCAGATCATAGGTGTGACAAGCAAAGGCAAGCAGCCCTTCTACACCGTCAGAAGCGGTGGTGAGCTTGTAGCCTTCCTTGGTAAGTGCCTTGAGCATCATTTCGGCGATAGCTGTATCGTCTTCAATAAGTAATATGTGGGGATTCATAGGTGGGTGTAGCACCTCCTCAATTTGTTAGCAAGTTTATGAATTCGAATTGTTAGATGGAATGATTATATAGTGGTTTGGAGAGGATTTCCATATATTTTTAAAAAAAGAAATACAATGATCACAAAGATAAATATAAACAAAGAAGTGGAATGAAAATATCCAATAGGGAATGATTTAGATATCTGCAAGAGGAAACTTATTATAGAAAGTTTACAGGGGGAGGTTGGAAAGACATCAAATGTTATGGTTTAATTCAACTTTTTTTAGATTAAAAAAAGAATTACAAATTTAAATACACCAAGTGTTAATTTCATTGTATTTGAACTATATAAATCGAACTTAAAAGTTTCATATCGTGCCACTGCGCAGTTGGATAGTGCTTCCCATCGCCACCGCCCCCGGATTTCTTGAATAAAGCCTATGATCAGGGTAGAAATCCAGGGAAGTGATGCTTCCGAAGCGAGCTTTCCTACGGAAAGCTTTTAAAGCGATCGCTTCGCTTGTATAGCACTATTCCGCCTACTCCGCTTATTTGTTCATTTTCGAGTTCGGATTGTATAGCAAATATATTTACCATTATACCTTCAAGAAATCCATTACAATACAGGCTAAAGGTCTATTTTGAGGACGGAATCCAATTTTAATGATAATAAAATCATTGTCCTTGAAGCTACTTGAAATTTAAAAAAATGAGACGTGAAGGGTTCACTTTTTCCCAACCTCTAAATGGAATGATACAGGGAATCACTTAGAGCCACAAGCCATTTAGGCGTTTTTTTCTGAAATTTAGAATAATGACTCGAGGTTGGGAAAAAATTGCGAAACCCTTGCGGCTGTAGTAAAATATGCTCATTGTTAAAAATGGAACACTTGATTCTACTAGCCTTTAACCACAACATGAGATGTATTGAAATGTTGCTAATATTATAGCATAAGTATGGAGGAAAGTACTTTAACCACAACATGAGATGTATTGAAATCAATGTTGTCGTTTTGGCTATTTAACAAGATGAAAACTTTAACCACAACATGAGATGTATTGAAATAACTGTTACAGTACTTTGTTACTCCGAAGGGCTACCTTTAACCACAGCATGAGATGTATTGAAATCATGTACATACACTTTCGATGGTATGAAGCCCATAGCTTTAACCACAACATGAGATGTATTGAAATAAGCCAGAGAGGGCCAGGTCAGCTCCGCTTTCCTCCCTTTAACCACAACATGAGATGTATTGAAATAGTGCTGGTATATATCCAGCCAATGCCTCGCCAGTACTTTAACCACAACATGAGATGTATTGAAATTCTTTGGCATAGCCATGAACGGCAGACTCCGTTGGGCTTTAACCACAACATGAGATGTATTGAAATGAGCTGTCGCTGCCTCCGCTGATCGTAAACTGTACCTTTAACCACAACATGAGATGTATTGAAACACCCCCCTTTTGAACACTACACGATAATTGCTAGCCCCAATTATACTCCTTATTTTTATAATCCACTTAAATACGTTAATAATCGACAAAGATTCGGGAATTTTGATTGATATTTAGGAAGAGAACATATAAAATTGGATTAAAATGTAACGAATGAGGGGTTGCGTGTGAAAGCGTTTGACTTTGATGAAGTAACAGACCTTGATTCCATTGTCGGAATGCTAAAAATGGCTTTTTCGCTTGAGGAATGGGAGCAAATGATTCAAATTGCAGACCAACTGCATACTCAAGCTCATCGGGTATACGAACAACAGCAGTTGGAACTTACAAAAGGTGGACAGCCTAGAACTTTACATATAAAACGACCACTTGTATACTACTTAGGATTTAGTCAATTAACCAAAGGTATAGCTTTTCAAAAACAAGGTAAGTATGAGTCCTCTAGAGAGTGTGTTGAAAAGTACGCTGAACTGGGTTGGGTAGAAGGCCTGAATGAAGAGGGATTACAAGAGGTAGAAGACTACCGAACGTTAGCTAAAGCGAATACATACACCTTAGACTTATTACAGGGCAAAGAAGAGGTTTTACCGAATTATGTCCGATTTCTTCATGAAAATTCCTCGGAAGAGTTATTACCCGGAATGATTACCATCCTTGAATCTACGATCGTGCATAACTACAATATTAACGGCATATTGAGAGAATTTAAAACAAGACTTACTGAACTTGGAACTTTTTATGAAGAACCGGAAAATATCAGATATTACGTCACTTATTTATATTTATTGGCTGTATATAGATTTATTGAAGAAAAATATACTGTTGCCATTGAAGTCACTTTAAATGCCTTGGAATCTGCTGATAAAAAATGTGTAGCCCTGTTTGAATCATTCCGCAGCTATGCTAACAAATATCAGAAAAAGAAATACAAGTTTATTCAAAAAAACGTTTTGGAAAGGGAGTTGAAAAATGAGAAAAATCTTCTTTACGACGGTTATCGTATTCGGATTGTTTAGTTTTATTCTTCCATCCGTTTATGATGCAGGTAACATAACCCCACTTAATCATGGTATGAATCATTAATACATCTATCTACTAACTAGATTAAGTTCATAAAGATAAAGCAAAGACCTCCTAAGCCACTTAAAATGGTCAGGAGGCTTTTGACATTTGGGTGCATTATTTTGGCTCTAATATACTCTTTAAATCTCAAATTCTAAAAGGAGGATTAGTATGAAAGACCTCAGAAAAGTGGATTATATTTCTATTTTTATAATTATATTTGTAGGTTTTCTTGTAAATATCGTGGATATTCCAAATCAATCAATACTGCCTATTATTTTAAAATCGGTGTTGACTTCTTTTTTGGTAAGTTTGGTATTGGGGTCAATTACTAATTGGCTATTCAGAAAGAAGTAGCTCACAGCCATTAGTAAGAATATATCCGAACAAAAAGAAAAGAAACATCGGATGTTACGGTCATAGTCTAGTTTTCAGTATTTTAAAACTAGAATTATAAATTTAAATACACCAAGTGTTTCATTCATTATGAGCAATTTTTTCTGATGCATTTTACATTATACTCTTAGGTAAGCGATCTCGACTAGACCAAAGGTCTATGTTTTTCCCAACCTTATAACTGCTAGAGAGAGGAAATTCCTTAGAACCACAGGGGATATAGCTATTTTTCTTAAAACTTGGCAAGAAGCGACCTACGGTTGGGAAAAAATTGCGAAACCCTTGTGGCTGTAGTAAAATAACCACATTGCGATTTTGGAAAGCTTGATTTTACTAGCCTTTAACCACAACATGAGATGTATTGAAATATGCCTTTCTGTGAGACTGGCATCACCTGTTCGTTGCTTTAACCACAACATGAGATGTATTGAAATGGTTGCGAAAACGGAAGAAAACAGGGTATTTTCTTCCTTTAACCACAACATGAGATGTATTGAAATCATATACAGTCCCACATGCCGCCGCTTTGCCTACCTCTTTAACCACAACATGAGATGTATTGAAATTTTATGCGTGGATCAGGAAAGAATGTCGCCAGATCCTTTAACCACAACATGAGATGTATTGAAATAGGAAGTTCGAGTGCTCAACCGAGTCAGGGTACAACCTTTAACCACAACATGAGATGTATTGAAATGTTGCAGAACAGCATCCACCAATGAACCGTCATGTGCTTTAACCACAACATGAGATGTATTGAAATTAGTTGATCGTCCTAGCTTCTCTGGCGGCTTCATTCTTTAACCACAGCATGAAATGTACTCAGTCCTAAGCAGCGAAGCGGGCAGAATTGTTCTGGAGAAGCGTAAGCGTTTGCCTTTATCCCCGGATTTTAACCCTTGATGGGTTTATACAATCCATAAAATCCGGAGATAACAGCAATCGGAAGAACAATCTGCACGTGTAGCGGTCTAAGTACCGTCGAACCTTATTTTAAAATATAGAAATATAACGACAAAATATTTACAAATCATGGAGCAAGGTCTATACTCTATATCAAGTCAGGAGGTGAATATATTGTACTTTGAAATTCATGTAACAACGTTAATTAAACAATTTTCTCATCATCTGGAGATACCGGAGCGTATCGGAGCCTGGATTGGTCGGGCGGGGCTGAATGACGAAACGTTAAAGCAGACGCACTATGACAAGGACTACAAGCACTATACATTCGGATCGCCTTTTCCGCGTGAAAAGGCGGGGGTATACAAGCAAGGTCGTGTATACGTCATTACGATCCGTAGTTCCATAGAGATTACGTTACGTCGAATATCGGCAGCACTGCAAGCCTTACAGGAGGATGAATATTTCCAGTTTATCGCTGCATCTCCCGTGCAATCCAAAAAGCTGGTGCATATCACCGAGTTGACCACAGTCACTCCTGCTATTGTTACGATTGAAGGCAAACCGTGGGTGCCGGGTCTGAGTGTGGAGCTTTTACTGCAACGAATTCATGCTAATGCGGAGAAAAAATACAATCATTTATACCCTGACCAGCCTGTACGATTAGAACAACCTTTTATTGAAGGGATACAGGTGTTGAATCATAAGCCGATTGCCTTGGCCTACAAAGGACGTAAGCTATTAGGTAATAAGCTGCGACTGCTTGTCAGAGAAGATGAGTATTCACAGAAGTTGGCAAGTGTGGTGTTAGGCTCAGGAGCGGCAGAAAAAAATAGCATCCTTGGGGCAGGCTTTTGCATCGCCAAGGGATTGGAATAACGCGGAAAGGAGGCACAAGGGATGCTAAAGGATTTGACCAACAGCTATCTATTGGCAAAGAAAGAGTTTCCGAATATTACATTTGATCGGCACCGCCCCAAGGAAGGGCTTTATATTCGCCTGCGACTAGATCAAAGCTGGAATGAACAGGTCAGCCAGTTTGATAGCGAGTATATGATCATTACCAAAGAAGAACCCGATCTAACACACAATAAGCTTTTTGAATGGTTCCAACAAAAAGATTATGTGAGTTCTCTGATCTCCATGAACAAAGCCGTAGATCCCGGTAAGCAGCTCCATTCCAATAATCCATATACGCTATATGCCAAACGGGATGTATTTCTAGCCGAAACGCAGGCGGATGGAACTACGGCGATGCAAGCACATGTGGCCCGTTTTCTGGACAAGACTCAGGCAACAGAGGTACAGAAGAAGTGGGACGAACTCATCGGTGTGAAGAAGACGGGTTCCACAAGTTCTACGCAGCAATTTTTCTCCCAAACCGATTATGCTCCGGCACTGGAATATCTCGTAAGTGAGGAACGTCGGACAAGTATTGCACAGATTGAGCAATGGTATGCTACAAACCTGTCTGCTTTCATCGACCATATCCGAACGATTCCTTTTAAGAATTACGTTAAAATCTTTTTCACCCCAGAATCTATCTCACTTAACTCATCTAACAATAACCTATTTAACGAATCTTCCAGCTTGTATTCATGGGACGAAATATATGGCTATGAATATTTGCTATATACCATCCCAAAAATCTTTAATAGTAATGACTATAACCAAATGGTAGACGGAGCTTTGACAGGTCTTCCCGGTTTTAACATGAGCATGAACAGTAAGAAGCCATATTTGGAGCATAAAACAATGCGCGTTGGTGCGCCTGTCCGCTTATCATTGGAAGAAGCATTACGGGTAAAGGAAGCGACCGAATGGCTTATTTCTCAACCTAAGTTCAGAATGAATAAGTTTAGCTATTATACGGATTTTTCTAAAAGTATCTCGGACGCAGCAGAAGGCTACTTTTTTGTTTACGTGGAGGGCAAGGATAACGAAATACAGGACTATGAAAATGTACCTTTTTCCAAACAGGTTTATGTTAATATTCGGCTCAAGAATGCACTGGGTCTGATGACCAAAAATAACGATGGCGAAGCGTTTATGAAGGATTACGGCTATCTGGAAAATGTGGAGCAACTGCAAAAGGAAATCAGCAGACGCTTTTTTCGCGGACGGATGAACGGTGATTTTCTTCAAGATGAGCCGAAGGCGAGAGAAAAGGATTTTACCAGTGGGATGGTTGCACTATTTATGCAGAGCAAAAAGGGCTTCCATGACTGGTTTTTCAAGGGAACGACCGCCACGATCCGTTCTCAATTTGCACGGGTAACGCTTCGTCTGTTGGAGGAACAGCTACTGCGGGTAGAACCAGCAGGGCAAGAGAAGTCGAAGCTGGATCTGAGTGGGTTGGCCGATGCGATGAATGTAAGACTTTCGCTAATGGCTCATTTGGAAGGAGAGGAATACACAGCTATGGGAAATCGCCTGATTGCAGTGTCTAATAAACTCAAAGAAAAGTTGGACACCTTGGATAAGCGGAAACAGAAGGAAAACGCACATGGAGCAGGGCAAACGGAACAGACAGCCAATCCAGAGCCGGTCTATGTAGAGACGGATGATGAGTTTTATTATTTGGCAGGGCAGCTTGCTTTTTATTTGAAAAGTCAGTCTGAAGCCCAGCAGAAAAAAGGAGATTTACTCGGGCCTTTTTTCATGGCAAAGCGCAGTGGACAGCTTAAGAGACGTATCGAAGAAGCGTATCATTTGCATCGCCACAAAATACTGCTGCAATATACTAAATTAAATTGGGCTTTAGCGAATGTGAACGCCTACCAGCCGGATAAGGAATTCCAGCATGAAGATGCAAGAGAAATGTTCCTGGCGGGGTTATTTTCGGACAACTGGTTCTGGAAAAAAGGCGAGAACGAGAAACCAAGCAGCGAAGGGGAGAACGGACATGGCGAAGAAAACTAATCGTGTGGTAGGACTAATCGGGATTGTCAGCCGGATGGCGAACTGGAATGCAGACTTTAGCGGGCAGCCAAAGACAACCAGCACGGGCCAAATTTTTGGTAGCGACAAGGCGTTAAAATACAGCATTAAGCGCTTATGGGCAGAGGAAGGCCAGAAGGTGCTGTATATTCGTTCGTATAAAGTGAGCAGCGGCAAGGACAAGAAGGTGGACAAGGCAAAGGATGCGGACAAAGGGAAAGAAGAGAAGCTCCAGCCTCGTAATCTCGCAGAACGTTATGAATATCTTTTCGGTGAAGAAGTATCCAAAAATTCACGTGAAGTGCTGAGCAAGCTGTTTCAATGTGTGGATGTGATGAATTTTGGTGCAACGTTTGCGGTGAAGGATCAGAATATTGGTCTTGCTGGTCCGGTACAAATTGGTCAGGGCTTTAATAAATTTGACTGGTCGAATCTGGAGGTACAGGATATCTTATCTCCGTTTCGTAACTCAAATGAAAAGAGCGAGGACAATGACGCCACCTCGATTGGTAAAAAGAGAACGGTGGATGAATCCCATTATGTATATCCTTTTTCCGTCAATCCGAAGCATTATGATCACTATGTGGAACTGCTGGCAGCCGGGGGCTTTGAAGGGTATACGGAGGAAGCATATCAGGCTTTCAAAACGGGAGCTTTGACCGGGGCTACTTTGCAAAATACCAACAGTAAATCCGGTGCGGAAAATGCTTTTGCCTTATTTGTGGAATTTAAAGCGGGGAGCCCGGCGTATTTACCGAATTTGGACCCTTATGTGAAGGTAGATAAGGACAAGGATGGAGAGCAGACGGTTTATGATTTATCGGCCCTTGCACCGCTTTTGAACGATGTAAACGAGGAAATTGAAACGGTAGAATTATACGTTAATCCGTATGCATCGCGTGTAGAGCTGGATTTTCCGGGGCTGCGGACGTTTAACATCTTTACGCGCAGCGAGCTTCCTCAAGGCTAGAGGATGATTACATCGGGGAAGGAGGGAAGAAAGTATGCAGGCGTTACGATTTGAGTTGAGCGGAGAAACAGCGTTTTTTAAAAAGCCAGATGTTAACGTATATGCGTATTTTACATACAGTCATATTCATAAGGTTGCGTTATATGGCTTGCTCGGTGCGGTACTCGGACTTGGCGGCTATACGCAGCAGTATGAACGGAATATGGCGTTGGGCGGTAAAGCCAAACAGGATAATCCGGCGATGCCGTACCCTGAATTTTATGAGGTGTTTCGTGATGCATCGGTGAGCATCGTGCCACACGGAGATCGAGGATATTTTTCGAAAAAAATCCAGATTTTCAACAACACAGTCGGTTATGCCAGCCAGGAAGAGGGCGGTGTGCTGAATGTGCGAGAGCAATGGTTGGAGCGTCCACGCTGGACGATCTACGTGGCAGATGATGGGGGCGTAGATCGGGAGGTATTTGATCGGCTTGCAGATTATGTACAGCATTCCAAGGCTGAATACATTCCTTATCTGGGGAAAAACGATCATCCGGCTACGATATCCAAGGCTCGGTTGGTTGAGTTGGAGCCAGTAGATGAACCGGAATATATCGACTCCCTCCGGGCTGCGCATTTATCTGCGGATGTGGGAGGGTATGTGAAAGATGATCAGATGCAATCCTACTTGCAAGAGTACCTTCCCGTAGGGCTAAATGCAGCCAACAACGGTTACATTCTGGAGCCGCTTGTATTTTCTAATCAGGAAATAGATACAGATGAGCTAAAAGCCGAAGATCTACAAAAAATGTACCGGGATGCTGATAATGGCCGCACCTTGTATTTTATCTAGATAAGGGCGGGGTGGTTGCTTTCGTAGATGGAATCAACACCGGGTATTCTCCATTGTCAGGATGGGGAATACCCGGTTTTTTATATGGATTTTTTTATTGTACCCAAAGAAAAGAGGGAAGACGATTTGCCCATACATGTATCCATACAGCATTGGCTAACGGAGGAAGGGAAAGGGAGGCTGAAGGCGCACACGGCAATAGAAGAGGGGCTTCAACAGGATGAAATGCTGGAGGAGCATAGCGATCTGGTCATGCATCATGCTGAGATACTAATGAGGGATCATGGTGTGGAAGCTGCGGTACATAGGGCGCTGGATCGTCTTGGCATAGATGGTGAACCGCTGGATGAATCATTAAGGCAAATGATCATGTACTATTTTAGACAAGCCATTTATTTGCACGATCTTGGCAAGGTGAACCCGGCCTTCCAACGTATCAAAATGAAGAACAATGAAGTTAAAAGGAACGCTGAGTTGGGAGACAGTAACCATTCCATGCTGTCTGCTGTGCTTTACTTGCATATTCATTTGCGACAGGTGCAGGAATGGCATGATACAACAGAGCTGTATCCAAACCGTAAGAAGCATAAACGCAAAGTACTTGCATTCCTGCATCATCTTTTATATTCATTCGCGTATACGATCTCCCGCCACCATACATACCTGGGAAACATGGATGAAGATATGGGAGGGCAGATCAACGAATTTGAGCTGAAAATAAGAAATCAATATAACCGGATCAAAGAGAATCCTGATTATATTCGCTATTATCGTGATCAGCAGGACTTGCTACAAAATGATAACGTATTTGGATGCATCCGTCTGGAAGGCAATAAACGTCAGAATAAAATACACAGGCCCTTTCCTTTCTATGTGTTGGTCAAGCTGCTGTACTCCACGATGGTCGCATCGGATTTTCGGGCAACGTATCAATATATAGAGCAGCAAGTGCCGGAGATGCATTATTTTGGAGAACGTCTACCAGTGGAGCCCATGCTGGAGGCTTATCGTCAGACGGGAATTGTGCGGGGGATTGAGTCCTATCGCCAAAATCCTGATGCTTCTGGCTTGTCTGAGATGAATCAGCTACGGGCGGCGTTGTTTATTGAAACGGAAAGACGACTGTTGGAGCGACTGCAAGAGCCTGTTTTTTATCTTGAAGCCCCTACAGGTTCAGGCAAAACCAACATGTCTATAAATCTGGCATTGCATTTGCTGAATAGCGGCTTGGGACTGAACAAGTTAATTTACGTATTTCCGTTCAATTCTCTAATCGAGCAGGCGAGACAGACACTAAATGGGATTTTCCACAAGGAGCAGGTAAACGGCTATCGGGTGGAAGTTATGAATTCGATTACTCCGATGGTGACCGAGGAAGAACTAGAGGCAGAAGCTACTTTGGAAGGGAAGGACAAGGAGCCAGATAATACGGATTTCAAAAGAGTGCTGTTGGAGCGTCAATTGCTGCAATATCCGGTGACACTGACTTCTCATGTGAATTTTTTTAATTATCTATTTGGGACAGGACGAGAGGTCAATCTAGCATTCGCTCATTTATGCAATAGTGTCATTGTATTGGATGAAATTCAGAGCTACCGCAATGAATTGTGGAAGGAAATGATTCATTTTCTACGTTCTTTTGCGGATATTCTCAACATTAAAATTATTATCATGTCCGCTACCTTGCCAAATCTGGATTTGTTACTAGAGCAGCGAGATCATGAGGAAGCAATACAAACCTATACACTGGTGCAGAACCGGGATCGTTATTTTATCCATTCGTTGTTTAGAGAGCGCGTGAATCTGGATTTTAATTTGTTGAAACAGGGCAAGATGCAGCCAGAACAAGTATTGGAGCATGTTGAATCTGTAATCAAGCGGCGAAAGAGGGATGGGCAAGGGAACAGGGTGCTGATCGAGTTTATCAAGAAAAAGACGGCACGCCAATTTTATAACCTGGTGCTAGAGCAGGATACGGACATTGACGTCTATGAGCTTACCGGGGATGATAGCTTCTCCTATCGCCAAGAGCTGTTGCAGAAATTGGGGAAGGACGAACATGGGAGGTTTTATATGAGTGATGTGATCGTTGTAGCAACACAGGTGATTGAAGCCGGGGTAGACATTGATATGGATGTGGGCTTTAAAGATATTTCTTTGCTGGATAGCGAGGAGCAATTTTTGGGACGACTGAATCGTTCTTGTCTCCGTGACTACTGTCAGGCTTATTTCTTTAATTGTGACGAGGCAAGTAGTGTATATAAAAACGACTTGCGTGTTGCATTTGATCTCAAGGAAGAAGCATACCAAAAAATGCTTGAAAATAAGGATTTCAGTGGATTTTATGAGAATGTTATTCGTGAAATCAACAAGTCTCGTGAAAAACCGGATAAACAGCATTGGAGCGATTTTACCAAAAAAGTGCAGGAACTTGAATTTCCAGATGTACAAGAGCATATGAACCTCATTCCTGATCAAAGTGTGACGCTGTTCCTGAACTATACCTGTCCAATGAAAGACGCTCCCCCGCTGAACGGTCAAGATGTGTGGGATGAGTTTGTTAGATTGTCAGACAAGCGGTTGGAGATGGACTATTCAGAAAGAATGATTCGCTTGTCTTTGGTGCGTGCTCAAATGAATAACTTTACTTTTATTTATCCGGTTCCCCACATGTATGCAAAATGGGGAAAGGTAAAGCCAGGGATACACACCCGTTGTATAGGTACTTTGTATTTCGTGGAGCACGGTGAACAATATATGGATATGGACGAGAGGACGAATACCAAGAAGTTTAATCGTGCTAGATATGAGGAAGCTGAAAAGAGGCTTTTGCTATGAGAATTACCGGAACGATGGTGAACTATTATGTACACTGCCGTAGACAATGCTGGTTGTTTGCCAACGGGATGAATTTTGAGGATGACAGTGAGGATGTACGAATTGGCAAGGTCATGCATGAGCTGCAAAGTGAAGGGAAGAAAAATCGCGAAGTTGCAATAGAGGGCATCAAAGTGGACAAGCTGACCAGCGACTATGTGACCGAAATCAAAAAGTCTGACGCTGATGTAGAAGCAACGAAATGGCAGACGCTGTATTACATGTATGTACTCAAGCAAAAAGGGATGGAGCGCAAGGGAAAAATCCAGTTTAGCGAGCGCAACAAACAGGCTAGTAAAACGATAGAGTTGGAGCTGGATGAAGCGGCAGAACAGGCGATGGAGCAGTTGTTGGCTGAGTTGGAGCAATATTTGCAGCAGGAGCAGCCCGATCCGGCGATACGTGAGAAAAAATGTACCCGCTGCGCCTATCTTGCCTACTGCTTTTTATAAGAAAGGAGGACGACAAAAATGTCCAAAACAGCACCCTCTACCAGATATATTCGTACTCCGGGCACTTTGGGACGTGAAGATAATTCACTGACATTTCGGAGTGAAGAAAAAGGGATCATACACCTGCCGATTCATGGATTGAAGGAGCTATATTTGCTGAATGAGATAACGTTGAACAGCAAGCTCCTGTCTTTTCTGTCGATGGCAGGGATAACAGTCCATTTCTTCGATTACTATGGTCATTTTAGAGGCACCTTTTATCCGAAGGACGCAAGGGTGAGCGGTAAGGTTAAGCTATTGCAAGCGAAAGCCTGTTTGGAGAGAAGAATACCTATTGCTGCTGCTTTTATTGGTGCCATTGCAGCTAACATCCATGAAGTGCTGTATCACTATTATAAACATGGCAACAAGGAGATCAAACCATATCTGGACTGGCTAAAAAAAGATGTACCAGGATTATTAGATAAAATGGAGGATATTCCGAGACTGTTGAGTGTGGAAGGGGAGATTTGGAGACGGTTTTACGATACATTTAAGACGTTCCTCCCCGAAGACTTTAAAATGAATAAGCGGGTCAAGCGCCCGCCAGACAATCCGCTGAATGCACTAATTAGCTTTGGTAATACCATTTTATATACGAAAACGATTTCGCAAATTTATCATACGCATTTGGATCAGAGTATCAGTTTTCTGCATGAACCGAGCGATCGACGATTTTCCCTCAGTCTGGATCTGTCCGAGCCGTTTAAGCCATTGCTGGTGTACCGCACTATTTTTGAATTGGTGAACAACCGAAGAATACAGGTCAATAAGCATTTCGAAAAGGATTATAATTACTGTATTTTAAATGGGACGGGTCGCGATGTATTTATCACCGCGCTTGAAGATCGGATGAAGCAGGTGTTCGATCATGGCACACTTAAACGGAAGGTCAGCTATTTATCTGCTATTAAATATGATGCTTACAAGTTAAAAAAGCATATCGTCGAAGGAACGCCTTTTGTTCCCTTTTTGGAAAAGGAAAAGAGGTAGAAGGATATGGCGAAAAATTATAACTATGTCATTCTGGTGTATGATATCGGAGAAAAACGAGTGGGCAAGGTATTTAAAATATGTAAAAAGTATCTCGTTCATTTCCAGAAATCCGTATTTCGAGGTGAAATTACCCCCGCTAATTTAATTCAGCTACGCGCTGAGTTAAAAAAAGTTATTGATGAAGGGACCGACTTTGTTGCCGTTTTTAAGATGACAGGTGATTATGTTTTCGACGAGGAAATCATCGGTGTCCGTTTGAATGATTCGGAGTCCTTATTACTGTAATTTTCCCAACCGCCTTAATGGACAGATAGCTGGTTCTTCTTACTGCCCCAAGGGTTATCGAGGATTTTCTGTGCAATTAGCGTCACCCCTTTTCCGGTTGGGGAAAAATTGCGAAACCCTTGGGGCTGTTGTAAACTAGGCGCATTACTGAAATTAAAAAGCTTGATTTTACTAGCCTTTAACCACAACATGAGATGTATTGAAATAGGTATATTTCCATTCGTTCGAGGCCGCCGTTTGCCTTTAACCACAACATGAGATGTATTGAAATAGTGCTGAAAGATTTGAAAGCAAATGGTAAAGAGCCTTTAACCACAACATGAGATGTATTGAAATCGGAATTAAGCGGGGAGGCTGCAATGCTAATCCGCTTTAACCACAACATGAGATGTATTGAAATGCAAGTGGCAGGAAAGACAATTGAGGAAAGACTCACCTTTAACCACAACATGAGATGTATTGAAATTGAATGAAGCCCAGGCCAGCCAGCACCTCCAGCGATCTTTAACCACAACATGAGATGTATTGAAATTTTGGATAGTGTAACTCAGCGTTTAGACGTTCGAAACTTTAACCACAACATGAGATGTATTGAAATTAATGTTTATGGGGGAACCGAAGATTTTATTAAATCTCTTTAACCACAACATGAGTGCATCCAGGGTTTAAAGTCTTCTAACCCCCAGCTATATTTGCCAACAGACAATAAGAAGAGTCATACTACCAAACCGCGTAAGCAGCGTAAGGTAAAGGAAGAAGTTACTTTAAGCAAAATAAGAGAATTAATGCTTCAACGTCCAGGTATAAAACAAAAAGAGCTCGCTGAAATTTTGGGAATATCTCAAAGTCGGGTTTCTCAGCTCAAAAATAAATTGAACTGAACTATCAATTTTTCCTTTATCTTTGGGTAGTACCAGCGAAGCTGTCACCACCCGCACACCTAGAAAAGCTACGGGATTCATGAGATCATATGCGTAGCTGAAAGTTACGCGCGCACGTAAGTAGATGCGAGTTTAATTTTTCGACCGCGGCCGAAACGGGCAGAATAGCGCAATTCTATTCTCAGGCATAGAACTTGTGCCCATAATTGACAAGAACTTGTACCCATTTCCTGCAAAATCTTTTTGGTGGCAGAGTTTAAACAAAAAAGCATCATCTTTAACCTGACGATGCTTCATAAGCTTTAATTAGATTGTCTGCCGGTTTACGTTTTGATCAATATACGACTGGAGTGTTTTACTAAAAATCGCAGATCTAAAGACAGAAATACCTTCTCCTATGGGAATGAGACTACCGATCATTTCATCAATGCCGTCTCGCAGTGTCAGAATGATTAAGGCTTGATTACTGTCAACTTGAAAGGGCCTGGATTAGCGGCAGCATGTTCGATGGCTTCATTCGCATGGTCTAAGTCGAATGCCGTAATGTCAAACTGTTCTAATGCAATCAGGCCAGATTGGATAAGAGCGACCAAACGGCTGGGGGCTTCTGCAGGACACAACCATTGGCCGTGTATCGTGATGCAGTTTCTCATAATCCATGGATAAGGCAAATCCAACCCAGCGCCCCCCAACATGCCAACGCCTCCCATCAATACGGCTCTCCCGTAAGGCCGCACCGACATAACGGCAGCTCTCACCGCCGTTGCAGGGGCGAAGGGGGGCAAAATATCCAAGACGCAGTCAATAGGCCCAGGAGCCGCTTGCTGCATACGTTTGCGATCGTCATCCTCGTCGCCTGACAGCTTTACTGTACGTATACGAGAACCAAAACGACGTGACAAGTCTTCAAGCGTTTCTTCATTTCGGCCTGGTGCGACAACACAGCCGGCTCCCATCGCTAAGGCAAGTGCAATACATGCACTGCCAAAGCTCCCCGTAGCTCCGCTCACTAGAATCGTTTCCCCTGCTTGCAAGTTGGCTTTGAGCAGACCGCCATAGGGTACCGCCAGCGTGCCAAATGCACACCATTTCCCTGCATCCTCGTTATCCAGCGAGCCGACGCGGATGGCGTTTTCCGTCGGAATCAAGATCTGCTGCGCATAAGACCCGTGTCGGAAATGCTTCTGCAAATGTAACCCGCCTTCGCCTCGTGCGCTCAAGCCTTGTAACGTAATGTCGGGAGTCAACGCATCGTCGCGCGATCTTACGGTTGGATCACAGTAGACCCAGTCGCCAACGGCAAGTCGCGTCGAGTCCGGTCCAACGGCGCGTACACGGCCGATGGCTCCGGCACCGGGCGCCTGAGGCAAAAGCATCAAGTACTTTCGTTCTCCGCTGATGACCTCTTTCATATAGGACAGTACGGGAGCAGCTGCGACATCAACAATGACCTCTCCAGTACCCAGAATGGGATCAGGCAGGCTCTCAATCGCAAGCGGCATACCAAATTGTTTGAGAATTGCTGCTTTCATAATGAACACACTTCCTATTTGTGGGATTCCAGGGACTTTCCTTCAGCCTGGTTATTTCCCTCATCATACGCTTAAAAAGCATGTTCTGTAAGATTACCGTTTATACTCGTATAAAAAATAATACCCTAAACTTGCGACATCTGTACGTCAAGCAAAGGGATACACGGTATATAAACTGTAACCTTTAGATCGGGATGGTCAGCCAACGTCATGGATTGCTGATCGAATTCAAGTTCGCCCTTCACTGGATGTCGAATCCGTTTTGTTCCAGGTGGGATGCTCAACACTTCATGATTTTCCCACCAATCCTTGAACGTATCGCTCTCTTTCTTAAGCAGCTCAACCAACTCTTCAAACCAAGGATCACCAATATGCCGACCATAGCTGGATCGAAACTGGGCAAGTAGCCCCTTCGCTACCTTCGGCCACTCGGGCAATGAATCTGGGTAATCGGGACAGACGAACATTCGCCATAAGCTGTTTCGTTCCAGCGTGTTCATCCGATTAAAGTCACCAACCAGCTCGCAGGCTGCTTGATTCCAAGCCAGTACATCCCAACGTGGACCTGTGATGATGCTAGGGAAAGGTTCGAGTTTGTCCAGCATCCGTTGTAAAGAGGGTTCAACCTGGGTATCAGCTTGCAAATCATAGGGTGGGCGATGTTCGGCGAGCGTATATAAATACAGCAACTCGTGTCTGTTTAAGCGCAATGCTTTTCCCAGACTTTCAAGAACTTGAGAAGAAGGACGTATATCTCGTCCTTGCTCAAGCCATGTATACCAAATCGTGCTTAAACCTGCCAAATCTGCTACTTCCTCGCGCCGTAGCCCATTTGTCCGCCGATGAGGCGAGCTTTGAATACCGAATTCGGCGGGAGAAAGCCGTAAACGGCATGTTTTTAAAAACGCACCCAATTCTTTGCGACGCTTCGAGTCATCACCCATAACAACATCCCCTTAACAAACATAAGAAAATTTAATAATCATTTATATTATATTAGATTAGGGAACCGTTCAACCATCTAGTTTTAAATTATCTTTCCCCAATACCGTGCAGGTCGATCCGGTCAATGAGGTTCCAGACACGTAAAACGTCTACGGCCAAAAGTTCATGGACGATTCCGTACTTACATTTATGAAATCGCAGAGGGCAATCGGCCGTTATGGACCTCCAACGACTTACGGCTTTCGTGGCCCGAATATGGCTGTATAAGTGCGTCATCGATCATCGCTGCCCTGCTTTTTAAGCCAGGTCAAAAGGAAATGTCGCAGCTTATGCGGCGATAGATTTTGTATAAGACCAGCTTCTTCCGAATATTTGGCCAGAATCTTTCGTATTCCCCGATCCGTATATTTTTTCTTCCACGATGATTCGAACAGGTAAACCGCCTGCTTCTTTTTCATTGAATCAGCGTGCATGGCCAACATTTCTTTGAACGATTGAGGGAATGGAACAATGCGATCCTTGCTACCCTTGCCCTTGTTAATCCGGATCTGACAGTAATGAAAGTCTATATCGGAAAGTTTGATATTGATAAGCTCACTCACACGAACACCGGTATAAAGTAGCGTTTTGACGATCATAATACCCTGAAAATTTTTAGCCTGCCAAACCACATCATAGTACCGTTTAAGCTCCTCTTCCGTAGGGACATAGGGAAGCTTTTTGCTGTTTTCGGAATCTCATTCTAGCTCCGACCGGAGATGCTGGAATAAACTTTTGAGATAGGCATAATCAGGCCGTTCCCCCCGGAGATATTTGGACAATTCCTTTGCTTTTCGTTTCAGTGCGACTTTAACCACAACATGAGATGTATTGAAATTCGTCCCGGCACAATATCGTCTCTTGAATGATGGCTCTTTAACCACAACAAGAAATATATTTAAATCCGCTCATGAGAAGTAAGTGGGATTACCGAGGTCAACTCAACCCTAACACAAGATGTAATCAAATTACTGGCAGTTACAGTTCCCCTATATTATACTGAAAGAGTTTACAATCTAATCTTAGGAATAGGGTGTTATGATATCCGGGACATGCTTTAGGCAAGAGATCAGGCATGCCAAATCATGAGCTGCGGCACAGGACCGTCAATAAAGGAGAGCAACGATGTTTGTTATACGGGGAACACAAAAACTGCTGAAGGAATGGGCTGCCGAACCACTTCACGTTGATATTTATCCGCCTTTAAACAGTTGGCATGCCAGCTTGTTTTTACTGAATCGGAGAAAAAATATTGTGTTTATGCATGATGCATCCCGCTTGAGCATTACGCTGTTTGGGATTAAAAAATCGCAGTACAAACACCTGCCGACTCTTTTTGTCCAAGCCCTGAAGGAATTGATGATCAGTGAAGGTTTTGATGAGCAGATCGTAAAGGCATACACACAGGAAGGCGAGCAGATGCTGGCTACGACGACGAACAGCTATAGTGTGATGAGAACCTTGGATGAGATTATTTTCGTCATGAGGGAATTGGATATGGAGCATGGTTGCGAGCTGGAAAAAAATCAGTGGAACAACCGGATTGTATTTAAAACGGTGCAATACCAGTACCCTGTCGATGCTTTTAAAGAAGCGTTAGAAAAGCATTATAAGCTAGAAAGTGTTTGAGTGAATTGCTATTTTAGACAAAAAGATAAGTTCCACTTATTCCCTCTACGTTATATAATCTACTGTAGTTCCAAAAGACTATATATAGAGAAAGGAAAGGGGTAATATGAAAATTAAATTAAGAAATAAAACGGGAATGATCAAGGAGCGCAAAGTGGGATTTTCATGGACCACGCTCTTTTTCGGTTTTTTCCCTGCGCTGTTTAGAGGGGATTGGAAGTGAGCTGTTATTATTTTCCTGGTATCGATCCTTACGAGCGGGGCGTCCAGTTTTGTATTTTGCTTCATATATAACCGCTTACATATTAATGATCTGCTGACTCAGGGCTATGGCCCTGCGACCAAGAAAGCCCAAGCTGTCCTGATTTCTAAAGGATTTATTGCCGAAAATTACGCTGCTAACGCTGTAGGTTAATATAAGAGCCGGTCATTAAACGAGACACGCCCAAAGAGTATCCACCAAAGTCTACGTGACGGGGGATGCTCTTTTTTTATAGCTCACATGATGAAAACGGTTGCGATGAGATGAATCATAGCGCAATAAACGGCACACTTTGGTAAAATAACATATAGAGTGTTTGACACCATGGGTCTGACCTAAAAATGGGGGGTACATAACGAGGAATGAAGAGGATTATTGAGGTAGCCAAGGAAGCGGGAATTGAAGAGGAACATCTGGAGACGTATGGAAAATATAAAGCAAAGCTGAATCCGTCCCTGTGGGAGCAGTTGAAGGATCGCCCGAATGGAAAGCTGGTGCTGGTTACGGCGATGAATCCAACGCCGGCGGGAGAAGGAAAAACGCTAACGACGATCGGGCTGTCACAGGCACTGAATGCGCTCGGGCACAAAACCGTTGCTGCGCTGCGTGAGCCGTCCCTTGGACCCTGCTTTGGTATGAAGGGGGGAGCCACTGGGGGAGGAAAGGCCCAGATTGTTCCGGCAGAAGACATTAATCTGCATTTTACAGGGGATATACACGCGATTTCGGCAGCACATAATTTGCTGGCAGCGATGATTGATAACCATTTGTTTCATGGAAATGCTTTGCGCCTGAAGCCGGAACGGATCGTGTGGAAACGGGCTGTAGATATGAACGACCGGAGCTTGCGAAGTATTGTGACCGGATTGGGCACGGGTAATGGAGCGGTGAGAGAAAGTGGCTTTCTGATTACCTCGGCCTCGGAAGTAATGGCGGTACTATGCTTAAGTGAAAATATGAACGATCTAAAAGTACGATTGGGTCGGATGGTGATTGGTTATAACGAAGCAGGCGAAACGGTAACAGCAGGGCAGCTACACGCGGTGGAGGGCATGGCTGTGCTGCTTCGGGAAGCATTGAAGCCCAATCTGGTACAAACGTTGGAGGGAACTCCAGTCATTGTGCATGGTGGGCCTTTTGCGAATATTGCACATGGGTGCAGCAGTCTGATCGGAACGAAGCTGGCGTTGAAGCTGGGAGAGGTAGTCGTCACGGAAGCCGGATTCGGGGCTGAGCTGGGGGCAGAAAAGTTTTTTGACATCAAGTGCCGCCAGTCCGGGCTGCAGCCAGATGCGGCTGTATTGGTCATCACCGCGAAAGCACTGAAATATAACGGCGGAGTCTCTAAAAATGAGCTGGATGCGGAAAATCTGGAGCAATTACAGCTTGGTTTAGCCAATATGAACCGGCATGTACGGAATTTGCAAAAGTTTGGCGTGCCTGTACTGGTAGCGATTAACCATTTTGTGACAGATCATGAAGCCGAGCTGGAGCTGATTCTGGCGGAATGCCGCAGGCTGGGTGTACCCGCCGAGCTGTCGCAGGTATGGGCGCAGGGAAGCCGTGGGGGAGAACGCTTGGCTCAAAGCCTGCTAAATCTGCTCCAGGAGGACAAAGCCCGCTTTGCACCTTTGTATGATGCTGCACTTGATTTGCCAACGAAAATTGGCATGATTGCGAAGGAGATCTATGGCGCGGCAGAAGTAGTGTATACCGCGGAGGCTAAACGGGCGTTGTCCGGTATGGAGCAGCTTGGCTTCGGACAACTGCCTGTGTGTATTGCCAAAACCCCCTATTCCTTTTCAGATCAGCCATCTCTGCTAGGCGCACCGGAAGACTTTACAATTCACGTGTCCAGGGCTTCTTTATCCGCAGGCGCAGGCTTTGTAGTAGTGGAGACGGGCAATACCATGACGATGCCTGGACTGCCTAAATCCCCGGCCGCCGAGCATATGTCGCTGGAGGCTGATGGAAGCATTCAGGGTCTAATGTAGTATTTTTTTGGAAAATACGACCATCTTGTAATGATGCGCCAAGCAGCTTGGGCAGGGCAGTGAGCAGCTTTTGTCGGGTCATGGCATCGCTCCAGTTCCAGCGGTCTGCATCTGTGAAGTATACCCGGCCTTGACGCACGGCAGGCAGCTCGTTCGGCTCAATTTCTATGAAGCCGTGTCCCTCGTCGAGCACCTTTTGGATCGGCTCCACGGGCTGAAAGCCCTGCGGGTGGCAGAGGGCCGACGAGAAGCCGGACTTGCCCATGACAAACTACCGATCCCCATGGTCGAAGATGAAGGCGGAGGCTGTTTCCCCCGCCTTAACACCGTTTGCGTGAAGTTTGGTCTACATCTCTGCTTCCTTGATTTTATATTGGGCAAGCCAGTCTTCAGCAGCCTTTTTCTTGTTCACAATGTCTCCGAGAGATAGCAGGCGCTCGTTCAATGGAGCAAAGGTATCAGATCAGGTTGTAGAGCCGATGCTTTTTCTAAATCAATGGGAAACCTGAGGTCCGATAGATGCTCAACCTGTTTCTCATATACCTTGCCCTCAATCATAGAAGTCGATGTACCTGCAGCTTGTATGCCCAGAACGAGTAAATCACCCTAGTTTTTACCAAAATAGGCAATTCGCCCGGGAGCCGTAGGGATGTTAACCGCATGTCCCTCAACCCTCAATGGACAAACTTGGTCAACGAATATGATTTTGTACAAAATACAAAACACACGTATAGGAAACGGGAATCGACGCATTGGCGGCTGCCCTTGGTTCGGTTCATGGGCCGTATCAGGGAGAGCCAAAACTGGGCTTTGATGAAATGAAGCATATTTCGGAATTGACAGGCATCCCGCTTGTATTGCATGGGGGTTCAGGTATCCCGGAATATCAAATTATCAAGGCAATTGAATTAGGCCACGCCAAAATCAACGTTAATACAGAATGCATTCGGCTTGGACCTTGGCGGTTCGTGACGTGTTAAAGAGCAATTCTGATGTATATGATCCGAAGACGATTCTCACACCGGGTACGGCAGCGATTACTGCTATAGTAAAAGGGAAGATGCAGGAATTCGGCATGAGTCATAAGGCAGACATACGTTATACAGTGTAATGCTATAGAGACACAGCCTTCCAACTTAATGCAGAGCTGTTCCCTGCGCGGGAACGGCTCTTTTTCGTGATAGAGGAAGGTACAATAGATATGCCTCCAGCTTGTCTGCCAGTCTGCATAAATCGAACAAGTCCTTCATAGACATGTACTAATTCATTTAAAACATGTGCTGAAGGGGTTGATGACATGCGCCGGATTTCATGGATGCTTGCCATGGTCATGTGTGTAACGCTGCTGCTGGCCGGGTGCGGCAAGAAGAGCGCGGACGATGTGGTTAAAGATTTGAGTGACGTGGTGAGCGACCTGAACAGCTATCACGGTACAGCTTTGATGACGCTGCATACCGGCGATACGCCGCAGGAATACAAGGTGGATATCTCCTACCGCAAGCCGTCCTATTACCGAATTGCCATGACGAACGAGAAAAAAGATGTTACACAGATCGTGCTGCGTAATGACGAGGGTGTATTTGTACTCACGCCCAGCCTGAACAAGAGCTTCCGCTTTAAAAGCGACTGGCCGAACAACCAAGGCCAAGTATATTTGTATGAAACGCTGGTGCGCAGCATTATCGGAGATGCCTCACGCCAGCTGGCTACCGACGATAAATCCTATGTGTTTGATGTGGCGGCAAATTACAACAGCCACGCGCTGGTCAGACAAAAGATATGGTTGTCCAAAAGCAACTATGCACCCACTCAGGTACAGGTTTCTGATGCGAACGCCAAGGTCGTCGTTGATCTGAAATTCGATCAATTTGCTTTTGATACGAAGTTCGACAAGGACTCTTTTGATATGGAGCGCAATATGGCTTCGGGTAAAACAAATACGAAGAGTGAAGGGGCGCCATCTTCTGGAGCAGTGGATTCCAGCAGTCAGCTTAATCCTGGCGGTGCGATAGATGGGGCGACTGGCGTGAAGTCCAGCGAATCTGGGCAAGAGCAGGGAACAGCAGGAAACGCAGCTCAGCAGCAGTCTGGTAAAGCGAAGGTGGACGGAGCTGCCACAGACGATACTTCGAAATCCGATACAGCAGCCAGCACGGAGCAGAAGCAAAATCCAGAAGCATCTGATGCAGCAACCGGAACATCGGCTGGCACAGATGCTGCAGAAGCTATGATGGGTGAGTTTGGATTGATCGAACCGTCCTACACACCAGCCGGGGTGCAACTCAAGGATACGCCGGAGCTGGAGGAAAATGGAACACATGCGGTGATGCTGCGATATAGCGGAACGTACAACTATACGATTGTGGAGGCACGTCCGAAAGATCGGGCAGTCGCTCTTACCGCAGGTGAACTGGTTGATATTGGAGGAAGTTTTGCCGTTCTGACAGGAAGTGAGCAGCAAACCCTGACCTGGATGAATGATGGAATCGAGTTCCGAATCACCAGTGCTGACCTGCCTGTGAGCGAAATGATACAAATTGCCGCTTCTATACAGGATCAATCGGGTAAATAAAACCTTATAAGACGGATGCAGACGGTCTAGAGTGTACAATGCTCTGCTGCCGCCCGTATCCGTCTTTTGTTCATTCGCGGTCTAAGATGTGCATCGCTTGTATATCCTGTTCATTGCAGAGATGGTAGCGGAGGCTGGCAAAACGCCCCCTGTCATTTGACAGCCACGTTTCTGAACATTACCATTAACCTTTAGGAATAAGGACTTTGCAACATTCCGAATGGTAAAAGGTTATGTTACAGGCTAACAATTGAAGAAGGTGACTGGATATTGCAAGCACAATACAGATCGACCCGGGCCGAAATCAACCTGGATCACCTTGGCGCCAACTATGAGGCTTTTCGCAAGGCATTGCCAGCGGATAAGCTGCTGCTGGTCTGTGTCAAGGCTAATGCCTATGGACACGGTGCCGTAGAAATTTCAAAGGAATTGGAACGTCTGGGTGTGGATTATTTGAGCGTCGCTTTTTTGGACGAGGCTTTGGAGCTTCGTCATGCGGGGATTGAACTTCCAATCCTTGTACTCGGCTATACCCCACCGGAAGCTGTACAAACGGCATGGGAGCATGACATTTCACTGACGGTGTTCAGTGAGGAAGTGCTGGAGGGTATCCGCCGATTGGACCGCAAAGGAAGCGGACGCAAGCTGAAGGTGCACATCAAAATAGACAGCGGCATGGGAAGACTTGGGCTACTGCCTGGAGAAACGGCTATTGCCTTTATGCAGCAGGCCGGGCAGTTGGAGCAGGTGCTGCTGGAAGGCATGTACACCCATTTTGCCCGCGCGGATGAAGAAGACAAAAGCTATACACTGCTACAATATGATCGGTTTCGGGGCGTGGTGGAAGCGCTAAGGGAGCATGGTATTACCATTCCCATTATACATACGGGCAACAGCGCGGCTACCATTGATACCCCTTCGCTTTCCCCTAACTTGGTACGGATTGGCATCAGTATATACGGACTGTATCCGTCTGACGAGGTAAACCGGCAAGCCGTTGCACTGTTGCCCGTGTTGTCGTTGAAGACGGCGGTAGTTTATACCAAGACGCTGCCTCCGGGATGGGGGATTAGCTATGGTACCCGGTATGTGACCTCCAGTGAAGAGCGGATCGGTACCTTGCCGATCGGCTACGCAGATGGATATTCCCGCATGCTGAGCGGGAAGGTCGATGTGTTGATACGCGGTCGCCGCGTCCCGGTACTCGGTACAATATGCATGGACCAGTGTATGGTTTCCTTACAATCTTTCGCAGAGGATGCGGAAGAAATTCAAACCGGCGAAGAGGTTGTTCTCATCGGTCAGCAGTCCGGCGAGGCTATTGCGGCGGATGAGCTGGCATCCAAGCTTGGTACGATCCACTATGAGGTGATCTGCATGATCGCAGGCAGGGTACCGCGTGTATATACACGCGGCAATGCTCCTGTTGTTCGAGTGAATTCGCTTCTTCCAACCCGCTGGAATTAATTTCATAACGCAAATTACCGGATAAAAGCAGGAGTTTTCGCAGAACGTCCCGAAATATGTACAAAGGAAAGAAAAGAGGGCTATAGCTGTCAAAAAACGCACCAGGCTCCGCTGACACTTGTATTTCGGGGATCAAACGCCTGTACGAAAGCGAACTGTGTAGTTTATAATGGAATGCAGCATAGATGATATACGAATATCATATACATTCTCTTGTGTTCCGTTTGAATAAATTACCGGGAATAACGTTATAATGGTACAATGGCGACAAGGTTTTGGGGGTGGAAGAGAAGTTGGCCAATTTGCAGAACACCAAAAGAATAATGATCAGTTTGCCGGATCATCTCTTGCAGGAAGTGGACGGGATCGTAGCTATGGAAAATTCCAACCGCAGTGAATTTATTAGGCAGGCCATGAAGCTGTATGTAGGCGAACGTAAAAAACGTTACATTCGTGAAGCGATGCAGCGTGGATACATGGAAATGGCTAAAATTAACTTGACCATGGCATCCGAAGCCTTTCACGCGGAGGAAGATGCAAACAGCACCTTGGGCCGTACAGTTAGCGGGGTGTAATCCATATTGATCGTAAAGCGCGGCGACGTTTTTTTTGCAGACCTTTCACCCGTAGTCGGTTCCGAGCAAGGTGGCGTCAGACCTGTGCTGATCATTCAAAATGATATCGGCAATCGGTTTAGTCCTACCGTGATCGTGGCAGCCATCACTGCCCAGATTCAGAAGGCAAAGCTGCCCACACATGTGGAAATTGACGCGGCCACGCATGGCTTTGATCGCGATTCTGTCGTTCTTCTGGAGCAAATTCGGACGATCGACAAGCAAAGGCTTACCGACAAAATCACCCATTTGGATGAAGAAACCATGCGCAAAGTGAGCGATTCGCTACAAATCAGTCTTGGTTTGATTGATTTTTAGGATGTTGGAACGACGAGTGAAACGGGAAAAGGGCAGCGCTTGGGCGCTGCCCTTTTGCATGTCCAGGGAAAATGCAGGCAGGGCCTCACTCTAGCGTCACCTGCTGGCGCTTTGAATCGTTTTTTGTGATAATGAAAGACATGATGTATGACAAGAGCTGTAAGGAAGAAGGGATAGGTTTGTCTAACGAGGAAGCAAAGACGGAAATCGGACAGGAGCCGAACGAAGCAGAACGCCAGGAGCGGATTGTCAAACAAGTGGCGAGAGAGCTGTCGCTGGCACTCAAGCAAATTCGGACAACGATCAGTTTGCTGGATGAAGGGAATACGATTCCTTTTATCGCACGATATCGTAAGGAAATGACAGGAGAGCTGGACGAAAACCAGCTGCGTGAAATTGAAGACCGTGTGCTGTATTTACGTAATCTGGAGGATCGTAAGGTAGAGGTCATCCGCATCATTGAGGAGCAGGGCAAGCTGACGGAAGACCTGCAGACCGCTATCACCTCTGCGGTTAAGCTTCAGGAAGTGGAGGATCTGTACCGTCCCTATCGGCAAAAGCGCAAAACCCGCGCGAGTGTGGCGAAGGAACGCGGACTGGAGCCACTGTCTATCTGGATATGGAGCCAGCCTAAGCAGGGCGATGCCCTGAAAGAAGCCGAATCCTATGTGAATGCAGAGCTGGGAGTTGAGAGCGCTGAAGCGGCTATCCAGGGAGCTTTGGACATTTTGGCGGAAAATATTGCAGACGATGCGACGATTCGCCAATGGGTACGTCGATATACACTCGACCATGGCATGTTGACCTCCGAAGCGAAGGACGCGGAGCAAGAGTCTGTGTATGAGAACTATTACAGCTATCGTGAGCTGGCCAAGAAAATGCCGCCCCACCGTATTCTGGCGATTAACCGCGGGGAACGTGAAGGCATTCTTAAGGTCGGACTGGAGGTAGCGCCAGATTCGATTTACAATTACGTGGCAGGCCAAGTGATTAAAGGCTCGTCCGTTGTGGAAGAGCTGCTGCGCAGCGTCATTGAGGATGCGTATAAAAGACTCATTGCGCCATCGATTGAGCGTGAGGTGCGTGCCGAAATGACGGAGAAGGGCGAGCAGCAGGCCATCTCTATCTTTGCAGGCAACCTGCGCAGCCTGCTGCTGCAGGCTCCGATCAAAGGCCGCCGTGTGCTTGGTGTCGATCCGGCATACCGGACAGGCTGCAAGCTGGCGGCTGTCGACGACACGGGCAAGCTGCTGGAAGTGGCCGTGACCTATCCGACGCCGCCGAACAACAAGAAGCGTGAGGCTGCCGAGAAGTTCAAGCAGCTGATTGCCCAATACGGCATTGAGCTGATCGTCATTGGTAACGGAACCGCTTCGCGCGAGACAGAGCAGTTCGTAGCTGAAGTCATCGCGGAGATTGGCGACAGCAATCTGGCGTACCTGATTGTCAATGAGGCGGGCGCGAGCGTCTATTCCGCCTCCAAGCTGGCACAGGAGGAGTTTCCGGATTTGGACGTGGCTGAGCGCAGTGCGGCCTCCATCGCCCGTCGTGTGCAGGACCCGCTGGCTGAGCTGGTCAAAATCGAGCCCAAAGCCATTGGGGTAGGCCAATACCAGCATGATGTATCGCAGAAGCATCTGGATGAAAGCTTGAAGGATGTTGTAGAATCGGCCGTTAACCATGTCGGTGTGGATGTGAACACCGCTTCCTCGGCACTGTTGTCCTACGTAGCGGGAATTAACGCAACGATCGCCAAAAATATCGTGAAGTACCGTGAAGAGAACGGTAAATTCAGCAACCGTCGTCAATTGCAAAAGGTCCCGCGCCTAGGTGCAAAAACCTACGAACAATCCATTGGCTTTATCCGTATACCGGGTGGAGAAAATCCGTTGGATCGTACGCCAATTCACCCGGAATCGTATGCCGTGGTAGACCGCTTGTTGGCTGAGCTGGGCATCAGTGCCCACGATTTGGGTACGAAGGCAGCAGCGCAGGCACTGAACGTCTCCAGCACCGAGCAATTGGCCGCCAAGCTGGAGGTTGGTGTCCCAACGTTGCGGGATATTCTGGAGAGTCTTCAGCGTCCGGGGCGTGACCCGCGTGATGAACTGCCGTTGCCGGTATTCCGCAAGGATGTGCTGAAGATCGAGGATCTGGCACCTGGGATGGAGCTTCAGGGAACCGTCCGCAATGTTATTGACTTTGGCGCATTTGTTGATATCGGTATTAAAAGTGACGGGTTGGTTCATATTTCACAGCTGCGCAGCGGCTTCGTGAAGCATCCGATGGATGTCGTATCTGTCGGCGATAATGTCACGGTCTGGGTGTTGAATGTCGATTTGAAAAAAGGCAGAGTGGGTCTGACAATGAAGCCTCCAGCATAGGCACAATCGCAGGCATAATACTATAAAGTCGCATAAGACCTGCTTACAAGGATATAACAAAAGCCGGAATCTCCGAACCAATCGGAGACTCCGGCTTTCATTTTTTGATGCCTTCGTGTTCACCCGTTGTTGGCATCAAACTCCACACCAGGGGCTTTATGATAAAAAAACCAACAATCGTTCAACAGTTTGATTTGACGACGGTCCTTTTTGTAAAAGGCCCGCATGAGCTGGTTGCTGAGCCATTGAGGCAAGTCAATCTCCTCCTCCGTGTTACTTCTGTATGTTTAGCATATGGGATGAGTACCTAAAGTGTGCTTGTGAATTAGGGTTAGACTTCGATCGTTATTTTGTAATATGCTTGTCGGTATGGGACAAAGGAGGAGAACAGGTAAGGATGGAGTCCAGGTCCATGAGTAATGAAGAGCTTCAGGAGTGGGTGGAGCATATTTCGCTGGAAAGCTTCGGTGTGCCATTTCGGCATCAAGCCCGTTTTAATGCGCGCCTGTCTTCTACAGGCGGTCGGTATTTTATGAAAAGTCATCATATTGAAATCAATCCACATCAGCTTGCAGCCTTCGGACGCTCTGAGGTGGAAAAAATTATTAAGCATGAGCTGTGCCACTATCATTTGCATCTGCGCGGAATGGGCTACCGACATCGGGATGCAGATTTCAAGGCATGGCTGGCCCGTGTAGGAGGAAGCAGGCATTGCCAAACCCTGCCGGGAAGATTGGAACGGAAGCCGCAGCCTTATCGTTACAAGCTGGTGTGCGTTTCTTGTGGACAGGAATACTTGCGGAAACGTAAAATGAATCCGCAGCGTTACCGCTGTGGTAAATGTGGAAGTAAACTCCGTTTGTTAGCACTTGACGGCACCCCCTGAATCATGGTAAATTAACCATACTGTATGAATATTTACAGTAATGTTCCCTGATAGCTCAGTTGGTAGAGCACTCGACTGTTAATCGAGTTGTCACAGGTTCGAGTCCTGTTCGGGGAGCCATGGAGAGGTACCCAAGTGGCTATAAGGGGACCCTCTGCTAAGGGGTTAGGCTGCGAAAGCGGTGCGAGGGTTCGAATCCCTCTCTCTCCGTTGTGTTTTGAAACAGAAAAAGGCGCTCGTATGCATCAGTATGATGCTTGCGAGCGTCCTTTTTTGTCTATAATCCGTTTTGAACATAACAGTATGATTTCTAATTTAACGTATCAGCTTCGACAGTTTTGAGTATGTTCAACAGAGCATGTGCAACGCCATCCTCCACATTGGTCAGGGTAACTTCAGAGCATATGGCCTTGATGTCATCTTTTGCATTGCCCATGGCGATGCCCTTCCCCGCCATCGTCAGCATGGAAATATCATTATAGCTGTCTCCGATCGCCACGGCTTCCTGCATAGGGATGCTCAGATGATTTGCCAGGAAACGCAATGCATTACCTTTGGATGCATCCTTATGCTCGACTTCAAAGTTATGGTCTGAGGAAATGACCATGTTTAGGCCGCCGAGATTCCGGTAACGCTCACGGCCCTGCTCCAGCTTGGTTGGATCAAAGGAGAAACAGAGCACGTTATAAATCTCCACATCCAGTGGAATGTCCTCATATGAGGCGATACGGACAAGCCCCGTCTGTTCATATTGCTTTTCGGCTGCGTGTAATAAAGTATCCAGAGAAATATTCGGGTTGGCGCTTAACAGACGGTCCATCTCCACAGCAAGCAGCTGATGTCCGTTTTGTGGAGAATATATAGCGCGGTCTGTCGTGACCTCATAATAAAAATCGTTTGCGCGCAGCCAGCTCAGGACTTCAAAGGTTTCATCTCTGTCCATGGGTGTTGAGGTTAGCGGGCGCCGATGCACATCATGTACGGTGGCGCCGTTTGCTCCGATGACAGGGGCTACTAGTCCGGCTTCCTCCAGCTTTGTCCAGGCATCATAAGCGGCTCTACCAGTGGCAATTGCCACCTGAACGCCTTGCTGCTGCACTTGGCGTATAGCCTTCGCGTTCGCTTTGCTTATTTTTCCTTCCTCATTCAGCAGTGTTCCATCCATATCAATCGCAAACAGTTTCATTTCTCCATCTCCTGTCTTTTTTATATCTCTTGTATGGGTCTTGAACTACAGCAGATCGACTTCATTTTCTATGAGGGGACAATGACCTCAATATCATGATGTTGAAAGATCTCCAGCATTTCCGCGTCTGGCAAGCGGTCGGTGATCACAGTATTGACTTCGGACAGATCGGCAAAGCGGTAAGGGAATTTTTTTCCGAATTTTGTATGGTCCGCAAGGACAATGACCTGATCCGCCTGTTTCATCATTTGATGCATCAGCATACCGTCCTCCTCGTGATACACACTCAGTCCATGGGGGGCTATACCTCCAACCCCGATAAAGGCTTTGTCCACAAAATAGTGGGACAAGGTGGCGATGACGGAGGAACCATATACGTATCGGTGTTCTTTTTGCAGGCGGCCTCCCAACAGATGAATGGAGACACCTTCTTTTCCGGATAGCACGTCAGCTTGATTAATTGAATTGGTGATGACCGAGCATTCCTGTACATTTAGTTTTTCTGCACACGCCTGCACAGTCGTGGAGGAATCCAATATGATGCGATCCTTATCACGTATCATATTGGCGGCCAGTTGTCCGATCGCTTGCTTTTCTGCAGATAGAGTGAGCAGTCTTTCGTTATAATTTCTAACGGAATCGTGGAGTGAGGGGAGGAGAGCGCCACCGCGAGTGCGAATAATCTTTTGATGCTCCTCGAGCTTTACCAAATCCCGACGCGCTGTATCCCGTGAAACATTAAAAATTTCGCAAATATCGTCCACCGAAATGCGCTTATGAAGTTGTAAGTACTCAACGATCTGTAGCATTCGTTCTTCCTGATACATAAGCAAGCCCCTTTGATATAAAATGATTTCGATTTATGTAAGTAATTATAAGTAAATATAAGTGAATTTGCAATAAAGTATTCATACAACTGTGATTTTAAATGTAAATAGATGCATTTCGTAAGTGAATATGCGTTTTATAATTTAGTGAATGTTTTATTTGAAATTTTTAAAATTAAGTATTGCCATCCTCTAATCTATTTGATATACTCTTTCTTGTCGCCAAGTTGGTGTATAAAAATAAGGCCCGTTGGTCAAGGGGTTAAGACACCTCCCTTTCACGGAGGTAACAGGGGTTCGAATCCCCTACGGGTCATTGTTGTCTTTACAGACTACAATGTTGCATGCTTAAGGGGAATTCCTGAGGTCTGGTCTAATGGCGGACAGCTTGGATGAATAGCATGAGCCATTAGCTCAGTTGGTAGAGCACCTGACTTTTAATCAGGGTGTCGAAGGTTCGAGTCCTTCATGGCTCACCATTTATATTTTGTTATGCGGTCGTGGTGGAATGGCAGACACGCTATCTTGAGGGGGTAGTGAGCGTACGCTCGTGGAGGTTCGAGTCCTCTCGACCGCATCAATGGAATAAACGGAAAAGTCTCTCGCGGTAGAGGCTTTTTTTTGTTTGCTTAGTGATGTATAAAGTAATGATTATGAAGAAATAATGATTCCGTAGTATAATATAACGCCATAATGTTATAAAATGATAAGTATAAACTTATGAAGTGACGGTGAAAAATATGGACACTCAACTGTTAGGAAATATATCAGAAAATATTTTGGGCTTGTTTCCGATTGTGAAGAAGAAATTTTTCACCTACGGTCCGCTTGATTTCCCTTTACATTTGTCGCCGAACAACTTTCAGGTATTACTACTGCTGCGAGAAGTGCGCTCGTCTACCGTATCGGATTTGTCCAAACAGCTTAATGTCTCGCGTCCGAACATGACTCCTCTTCTGGATAAGCTGGTGGAGCATGGGCTGGCTGACCGCCAGTCGTGTGACTCGGATCGCAGAGTCGTGAATGTGGCTATTACAGAAGAAGGCGACGCTTTTTGTGAACAGGTATTTCATACCTTTTCCAATAAAATTCAAGAGAAACTGGTGTTTTTGCCAGAAGAAGAATTATTGCACTTGAGCGAAACTCTAAATGAATTGAAGCAGATTTTACTTAAAATCGACAACTCTACTCCGTAATTGGTGTACAAGAGCTGACTAAAGACCGCCGTTTTCTTCGGAAAATGAGCGGTTTTTGTTGCATATTGTGGTATAATGAAAATCAACATACATAATTCGGCAATTTTGTCACACGTGATCTTTGAAATGGGGACAGGGGACATGATATCGTTATTTGAGAGTCTGCTAGGGAGGAAGGAGCTTCTATGCAATCTATTTACCAACGTATTGAGCACCTTATCAAGGAACGGGGAATGACCAAAAAAGCGTTCTGCGAGCAGTTGGGTATTAGTACGGGGAACTTTGGAGATTGGAAAAGAGGAAAAACGACGCCGGGCACGAATAAACTCCTTGAAATCGCTTCGTTTTTTAATGCTAGTCTGGATTGGATCATGCTGGGGCGAGATGTGCGGGGTGAGGCGCTAAAGGAGTCGAAAGACCCTTATTTTTTTGAGGCTTCAGGGCAACTGAATTGCCAGGGGGAACCGCTAAGTGAGGCGGAAAAGGATTTTATACTTGAGTATATTGAATTTACTCGTTTTCGTAAAGAGAAAAAACACGGCAATTCAAATGCCGAATAATGATTTGCTTGAGGCTTTAGTTGATATTTCATAAGTAAAAGTTATGGTGTCGGAGGGGAAATATTGTGGGAGATCAAACTATTTATCAGCGGATTGAAGCTTTGATTAAGGATCGGGGAATGACCAAAAAGGCGTTTTGTGAAAAGCTTAAAATCAGTTCAGGGAATCTTGGGGACTGGAGAAGAGGGAAAACAACGCCGGGTACGATGCATCTAATTCAGATCTCGGACTTTTTTAACGTATCGCTCGACTGGTTAATGAAAGGGATCAAGCCGGGGGAAGGCGTACTCCAGGAGCAAAAGGCTGCTTATTTTTTTGGGGTGATGGGGCCATTGAATTGCCAGGCAGAAGATCTGGAAGCGGAGGAACAGAATTTTATTTTAGAATATGTTGAGTTTGCAAAATACCGTAAGCAAAAAAAAGAGAATAATAAAACAAAGCCAGAATGATCCTTTTACTGGAGAAGGAGACTACCCAGGATTGAAAACCCGTAAAACGGACTGGCGGGTTCGAATTACGAGTTTTTTGGGGTTGTAGGAATATATGGAGTGCCATATATGTAACTGGAACCCGTGCATGTTGGTTTTAGAGTGGTGGTGCCTCCTTATAGTCGTTATCGTCGATATTCAGAATTGCAGCAACTTGTTTTCTGTACCTTTGTGCTTTGCGGGTGCCATGAATCAGATTGGATAAACGTGAAGGCGGAATGCTGTGTGTCTCGCAAAATGTTTTCTGATCCAATCGGAGTTCGACAAGCCGTTGTTTGATGGCCCACCCGAAGGAGGTGACAGGCATTTTGTTATTCAAGAGAAATCGCCCCTTACGGATTCTTGCGGAATAATTGGTGTGTTATAATAATCATCAGTAAACATGTTAGAATTAACCATCTAAAACCATAATACACTTTTATACGTGTTTTTACAATCGTAAATACGTTATTTCATTAAATTAATCACTTAAATAAGTGGGGATTTGCAAAATCCTGAAGTATTAGATGACCTGAATCATTCATTTAGAGCCTGTTAATGGTGTGGAATTGCGGTTATGCTTGGATAAAAAGCACTCTGCCACTTGAGGAAAGCGGTAGAGTGCTTTTAGTGTTGGCGCTAGACTGGACTGGTCAAGCGATGCATCGGGGGGATGCTGGAAGGCGTTTGGGTAGGCCGGGGGAGGGAAACAGCCCTGCTTCATTCAGTCGGCTTTTACGGCTCATATAAGGCGGCTGAGTAATGTAGGAACTGGACCAATGTTTATGAAGCAGTTCGTGCTGAAATGTAGCTGACCCAGACACATTGAACTTTTTCCAGGTGGTGAGCAATTCGTCGGTCATGCGCTCGATGAGAGGATTTTTTTCCTCGTAAGGTGTATTTAGCAGCTTGGAAGCATCTTCGACACAGAAGGATACTGCTGCGGCAAGATAGCCGTGAATAGTCTGCTCCACATCATTTCCAAGGAGCAGGTTAATCCAGGTATGAATGGTAGCGAGTGTACCAATTGCGCTGTATTGAATAAGTATGGCTTCAAGCTGGTCAAATTCAAGCCAAGGATAGAGCGCTTTGGCAAGCTTGATCAGACGCTGACCAGACAGACGTGACTCTTTCGCGTGCTGTAGAGAGGAACGTTGGGTATGCAGCAGCTTATCAATAAGAGCGATACGCCAACCATCCTCCTGTTGAATGGCGACATACAGGCTTTTGATGGCCCTGCCGTCAAGCGTTGTGAATTGAGGATACAAGTCGTTCCGCATATAATGTTCCAGGTCTTGCAGACAGGTCAAGCGCCCGTTTCGGAATAGTTCCTCCAATCCGTAAGTACGGGTAAAGCCGCCGACGGGTAGGGAAGAGTCCAACAATAATGCGTAATTTAGTAAGCGATTGCCTTTATGCAGGGTGGTTCGCCTCCTTGAGATGAGTAATTATGTTATATTATTTAACATTAAAAACAGTTTATTAGAATTTATTAAAGTTTTGTGTAATATATATTCACATTTGTATTGCTGAAATGTCAAATTAAATATTTTTATAGCTTTTATATATTACTTAATATTACATATAAAATAATTATTAAAATTGGGTTTACAAATATAAGCTATGGGAGTATAATAAATCCGTTGCCTCAAAACATTATGATTTGCGGTCGTGGTGGAATGGCAGACACGCTATCTTGAGGGGGTAGTGGGCGTACGCCCGTGGAGGTTCGAGTCCTCTCGACCGCATTATATGTAAGACATGATTACAAATAGCAATAACCCAAAAAAGCATCCTGACACGTTTTGCGTGAAGGGGTGCTTTTTTTGTTTTAAACGAATCTTATTTATCCCGCAAGAGCTTTTCAATATCTTCTGCCAGCTTACCGGAGTTGCAAGTCGCAATAGATGTAACGTGTGTTTTGTTATTGTAAAATCGCATTTTGTTCAAAACGGTAAATTGCGCAGCAAATAGAGCGAATTGCTGTGCTTCTCATCGTAAAAGCAGGCTCAATCGGCGTTTATCTGGTGCATATAGCACATTTACTTTCGCTTTTACAATAAAAGGACAAAACTCGTCCCATTACGCCAATATTGACATGCCTTTCATTTTCAAAAAGGGGTGAAAAACAGAGATTCAAGGAGATGGGAGAAGCATAGTCATGTTGTAAGCGTTATTATTGATATTTTGTGCTCCAAAGAACGATTTATAACCCCACAGGTGAGCTTTACAGTGTTCCTTGTGCGGGTGTATGATTCAAGACGTAATTTCAATTAACAAGAATGAAGCAGCAACGAATTATTTAAGCGCTGAATTTTGCAAATGCAAGAGCGGGGGAACCAATCGGGATTAATTCGGCTCTGGAAGCCGTGGTCTCATGGGGTGAATTTTCTGGCCAAGTGCCAGAAATAGGGCGACTCTCACGTCCAAATCCGACAGCTAACCTCGTAAGCGTACAGGGAGAGGCAACAAACCGCCGTGTGCAGCCATGGTTTATTTTATCATGGATATGTAAGAAGCCGGAGGAAAGCCTTTTTCCTTCGGCTTCTTTTTGTTGTCTTTTTATACCGGGAGAGGAGCTACTGATGGAAGGTCGGTTAATTATTGTCACTGCACCGAATGAAGCGGGCAGAAGTTTTGTGAAGTTGCTCATGTTCAAAAAACTGGCGTTTGCGGTACTCACCAATAGCGCTCAGGAGGAACGACAGCTCAAAAAAATGGGTGTGGAGCACATTGTACGCATCAATACGATGCAAGCGGGAAAATGGAATTTTCCCAAAAAAGAAATTGGCAGCGTGTATTTGTTCGAAAACAGCTTGAATCTGACTTGCCGTTTCCTGCAAATATGTCGGCCACTGACATCAGATTTGATCTATGTCATCACGCACGGCTGCAATCCACAAGGAATTTATCGGGGATTGGGAGCGGATCATGTGATTTACACATTGAACGGAGAGGTGGGTTTTCTGCTGAACGGATAAGCGCTTATAACATAGTTGTTTTATGATTTTTTATACGGGAGGGCTTGAACATGATGGATATATACATGCTGCTCGTGCTGGCTGTGAGTTATGGAGCGATACTGCTATTTGTACGCTGGTGTGATGCGCAGACCTCTAAAGGAGGGCGAAAAGGATGATTGTTGTGCTTGCGCTCACGGCTATGGTGTTGGTGTATTTAATCTACGCGCTCCTGAACCCTGAAAAGTTCTAATCAGCTATAAGATGAAGCGGACAAGAACAGCAGATCATGGATCAGGCTTCACAGATGGCGGTTTGGCGCAAACGTGTGCATTCGATTGGTGGTCTGAGTCAGGTCTGTTGTTCTACACACGCAGGAGCATTTTGAAGGAGGAATAGAGGATGGAGCTGCTGCAAATTGGGATTGTGATTGTCATATTGCTGCTCTTGGTAAAGCCAGTGGGCACTTATATGTATCATGTATTTTCGAATGAACCGAATCGGACGGATCGGATTTTTGGCGGAACGGAAAAGCTAATTTATAAGATTGTAGGCTTGAAGAAGCTGGGGAGTATGCGCTGGACTACGTATGTTATGAGCTTTCTTGCTACCAATGTCGTGCTGGTAATCATCAGCTATGTGTTGTTGCGTTTGCAAGGAATGCTTCCCGGCAATCCGGCTGGAAACGGCAATATGGAAGCTTCATTGACTTTTAACACGGTGATCAGCTTTATGACCAATACGAATCTCCAGCATTATAGTGGAGAAAGCGGACTTACGTATCTGACACAGATGGCGTTTGTCACGATGATGATGTTCACTTCGGCTGCTTCCGGATTTGCTGTTGCTGCGTCCTTTATGAGAGGATTGACGCGGCGCGGTGAAGGAATGGGCAATTTTTTTCAAGATTTTATCAAGGCGATTATACGGATTTTCCTGCCGCTTGCCTTTGTGCTCACGCTGGTGCTGGTTGGATTGAAGGTACCGCAGACGCTACAGCCTACGGCGAATGTTACGACGCTGAGCGGAACACAGCAGCAGATTGCTTTGGGGCCGATTGCTTCCTTGGAATCCATCAAGCATTTGGGTACGAATGGAGGCGGTTATGCGGGAGCCAACTCTGCGCATCCTTTTGAGAATCCAAGTCCCTGGACGAACGTGCTGGAAATTTTGGCTATGTGGGTGATGCCGGCTTCGCTGCCGTATACCTTTGGATTGTTTGCCCGTAATCGCAAGCAGGGCTGGATTATTTTTAGCTCGATGATGGTATTGTTCCTCATTTTTCTGTCCATTACGTACGTATCTGAGAAGACGGGGAATCCACTGATACAGGCGCTGGGTGTGGATGCTTCTCAAGGAAGTATGGAAGGGAAAGAGGTGCGCTTTGGCATTGGACAATCGGCATTATTCACTGCGGTGACGACAGCGGCAACGACGGGCTCGGTCAATAATATGCATGACACTCTGACCCCGCTGGGTGGTATGGCTGCTTTGGGTGAAATGATGCTAAACGTCATTTTCGGCGGCAAGGGTGTCGGGCTGATGAACATGCTGATGTACGCGATTCTGGGTGTGTTTATATGCGGACTGATGGTCGGAAGAACCCCGGAATTTATGGGTAGGAAAATTGAAGGCAAGGAAATGAAGCTAATTGCGATTGCTATTCTGGTACACCCGTTTCTCATTCTGGCCCCGACGGCGCTCGCATTTATGAGTCATTGGGGATATGATGCGGTCACAAACCCCGGATATCATGGGCTGACTCAGGTGCTTTATGAATATGCGTCTTCTGCGGCAAATAACGGTTCGGGATTCGAAGGTCTCGCGGATAACAACGTGTTTTGGAACATTACGACAGGCGTAGTGATGTTCTTTGGACGGTATGTATCTATGGTTGCACTGTTGGCTGTTGCGGCTTCGTTGAATGCCAAAGCGCCGACTCCGGTGACGACGGGCACACTTCGCACGGACAACAAGCTGTTTGGGGCTATCCTGATCGGAGTTGTCCTGTTGATTGGTGCGTTGACCTTTTTGCCAGTCATCGTATTGGGGCCTGTAGCCGAATTTTTGACCATGTGATGAAGAATAGCATGAAGAAGAAAATGAGAATGGATGAACGGGGTGCTTGATCATGAAGGAACAACGTAAACGCATGCTGGATAAAAGCATCTTGAAGCATGCGATCAAGGATAGCTTTATGAAATTAAATCCGATGATCATGATGAAAAATCCTGTCATGTTCGTCGTGGAGATCGGTACACTGGTCGTGCTGCTCATGCTGCTGTTTCCTGGTTATTTTGGAACTGGCAACGAAATGGGCTTTAATCTAGCGGTTTTTATTATTCTGCTGTTCACACTGCTTTTTGCCAATTTTGCCGAAGCGCTTGCGGAGGGGCGGGGCAAGGCGCAAGCGGCCTCTTTGAAAAAATCCAAGCAGGATACACAAGCCAACAAGCTTGTCGGGGATGAGCTTCAGGTGGTCAGCTCGACTGAACTTCGCAAAGGTGACATTGTGATGGTGTCCCAGGGCGAGATGATTCCGAGTGATGGTGAGGTTATTGAAGGTCTTGCCTCAGTGGATGAATCCGCGATTACGGGAGAATCGGCTCCAGTGATCAAGGAATCGGGCGGTGATTTTTGCTCGGTAACGGGCGGGACACGGGTCGTGAGTGACCGCATTAAAGTGCGGATTACAACAGAGCCAGGCGAAACGTTTATTGATAAAATGATTTCGCTCGTGGAAGGGGCGCAGCGGCAAAAAACGCCGAATGAAATTGCGCTGAATACGCTGCTGATCAGCTTAACGATTATTTTTTTGATCGTGGTGGTCACGCTGGCTCCGATTGCCCGTCATTTTAACATCAATTTGCCTGTACCAGTCTTGATTTCGTTGCTGGTCTGTCTGATTCCGACCACGATTGGAGGGCTTCTGTCCGCTATTGGGATTGCCGGTATGGACCGGGTTACCCAGTTTAACGTGCTGGCGATGTCAGGCAAGGCGGTAGAGGCATCCGGGGACATCAACACGATGATTCTCGACAAAACGGGTACCATCACCTTCGGGAACCGGATGGCGAGTGAATTCGTGCCTGTAGGGGGCGTGGAGAAGGCAGAGCTAGTGAAGTGGGCAGCAATGAGCTCTATGAAGGATGAGACGCCCGAGGGACGCTCGGTGCTGGAATTGATGCGCAAGCAGGAGTACACGCTGGATGAATCTTTGGCGGCAGGCGGAGCCTTTATCGAGTTCAAGGCGGAAACCCGGATGAGTGGTCTGGATCTGGCTGATGGACGAAAGGTACGCAAGGGCGCGGTAGACTCAGTTCGGCAGTGGATCGTATCGCAAAACGGCAGCGTTCCAGCCGATCTGGAGGAAAAAGCCAATCAGGTGGCCTCTGAAGGAGGAACGCCGCTGGCAGTCGCGCTGGACGATCAGATATACGGGATTATTTATTTGAAGGACACGGTGAAGCCGGGTATGAAGGAGCGGTTCGATCAGCTCCGGGAAATGGGTATTCGTACGATTATGTGTACCGGGGATAATCCGCTGACCGCTGCTACTATTGCTCGTGAAGCAGGTGTGGACGATTTTGTAGCAGAAAGCAAGCCGGAGGATAAAATCGCAGTGATCCGCCGTGAGCAGGAGCAGGGCAAGCTGGTGGCTATGACCGGAGACGGCACAAATGATGCTCCTGCGCTGGCGCAGGCGGATGTCGGTCTTGCCATGAACAGCGGCACGGTCGCAGCCAAGGAAGCCGCCAATATGGTGGACCTGGATTCCGATCCGTCCAAAATTATTGAGGTGGTCGCTATCGGCAAGCAGCTGCTCATGACACGCGGCGCTCTGACAACGTTTAGTATCGCGAACGATGTTGCCAAATATTTTGCCATTATCCCGGCGATGTTCATGTTGGCCATTCCACAAATGGGCGCTTTGAACGTCATGGGGCTTGGCTCCCCGCTGTCTGCTATTTTGTCGGCGCTGGTCTTTAACGCGGTTATTATTCCGCTCCTGATTCCGCTGGCGATGAAGGGCGTAAAGTATAAGCCGATGAGCTCGGATCGTCTGCTCGGACGGAATTTGCTGATTTATGGTTTGGGCGGTATGGTGGTACCGTTTGTCGGCATTAAGGCCATTGATTTGCTGGTGCATTTATGGATTTAAAGCAGCCTGTAAAAGGATGCATTTCAGATAATGGAAGCGGAAAGGGTGAGCAACATGAGTGGGTTTTATCGGATGATGTCTGGTCGTAGATTTGCTGCACACGAAAAAGCCGGGTCTGCCGGACAAGGTGGCAGCAACCGTACAGAGACGGACGCTATGTCAGAGGGGCAGCCGGAGAGACAGGAGATGCGAGGAAGTACAATCGTTGGAGTCGCTTTGCGAACCTCGGTGCTGATGATCCTCTTGTGCGGCTTGGCATACCCGCTGGTCAGTACAGGAGTGGCACAGGTATTGTTTCCGCAGCAGGCGGGCGGCAGCATGCTACAGGATGCGGAGGGACGGATTGTTGGCTCTGAGCTGATCGGGCAATCCTTTGCCAATCCGGCCTTTTTCCAAGGTCGGGTGTCGAGCATTGATTATAATGGGGCTGGTTCAGGCTCAAATAACTACGCACCATCGAATCCGGCCTTGATACAGCGAGTCCAGGATTCCATTGCCGCTTGGCAGAAACAAAATCCAGATGTGCCGATTAGCCAGGTTCCGGTGGACTTGATTACGAACTCCGGTTCAGGCCTGGACCCGCACATCTCGCCACAGGCGGCACAGGTGCAAATTCCGCGCATTAGCCGCTTGACGGGAATCGCGCAGGATCAGCTGAAAGCACTGGTACAGGAGCAAACAGAAGGCCGTAGTGCCGGAGTGTTCGGAGAGCCGCGTGTGAACGTGCTCAAGCTGAACCTCGCGCTTGAAGCGCAAAGAAGGTAGAGCCTGTAAGGCCATAGATGGATCAAAAAAAGGTATTCCCGAGCGATAAGCTTGAGGGATACCTTTTTTACGGGATTGGAATTATCTGGGATGGATAAAGCTGCAAGGAAGCGCTTCATTCCTTATGGGAGATATGAATTTTTGGCTTTCCTTAAGGCTGAAGCGAGTACGAACATGTATATAAATACAATAATGCCTATGATTAAATAAGATAACTTAATATTCATTAGATCCGTAAGAGTACTGCTCAAAATAGGGCCGATCATTAGGCCAATCGAGTATGCCGTGTTATAGAGTGCAAAAGTAATTCCATAAGAATGAATTCCACTTCGTTGAGAAATATCAGCAAGTTGGGGTAAGCAGGGAGCAAGGACCATGCCCATGCTAACCCCTAAAACAGCTAAAATAATAGCTTGAAACGATAATATTTCTGGAAGTGCAGTCAGAGGAAGAGCAATGGATACCATAAGTAGACCGAGGAGAATTCCATTTTTATAACCAATCTTACTGGAAAACTGTCCTATAAAAGGTGTTGCCAGGCCATAAGCAAGTGTGGGAATGGCAAATAATAATCCAATAAGTCCAGGGTTAGCGCTAAAATTGTGCTGTAGGTGTAACGGTAATGTTGGCTCAAGTACGCTTGGGATGGATGCGCCGATAATCACAACTCCAATAACCAAAAGCAAATCTTTATTTTTCATGAACGAGAAAGGGGAAATATACTTTTCATTTTTTGCTTCCGGAATATCATGCAGCAGTATTAACCGAAGTACAGCATCAATGACAGCCAGGGAGATGGCAAAGTAAAAAGGAAGCTGGTAACTTCCCCATTGATACAACCAACCGCCAATTGTCGGTCCGAGAAGGGTTCCGGCGGCTTGACCGGATAATGCCAAGCCCATAGCTTTGCCACGTTCTTCAGATGGATATTGATCAGCCAAGAGAGCGAGCCCTGCTGTCCAGGTCATTGCGGCGGCGATTCCCTGAAGAGCACGTGCCAGTACAAGCAGCCAGAGGGTGTGGGCTATGGCGAACATTAAAGTGGAGGCTATGAGTCCAATTAACCCCCATAATAAAGGTGTCTTTCTCCCAATCCGATCCGTTAATAAGCCAAAAACAGGTGTAGCTATAAATAATGCGATTGCATAATTGCTGAATAAAAAACCGATTTCGGTTTGAGTTGCTCCCAAAGAATCTGCGTACCTTGGCAAAATGGGGACGACTAATCCATAGATTAACATATCAATGAATACAGCTAATCCAACAACAATTAGAGCAGCTTTTTGCTTATTCTGTGCTCCTTTACTCCGTTTCATGATTACATCCTCCTTATAAATTTCTTCTGATTTCCTCTTTAATTTGTTTTACAAATTTTAATTGAAGCTCGCATTGATCATAAATATTTCTGAAAATTAACATGACGTTTACGGGGATATCCATAAGTTCAGCTTTTTGTTCTTGCCCTAGTTTCATTTCTTTATAGATTTTTTCGATGGCTTGCTGCTGAAAACTTAAAGCTTCTTCAATTTCATGGAGCCCAGCCTCATCCATAAAAGTTAAAGCTGTGTACAGTGCTGTTGGAAACACAACAGAAGATTCTTTAAACGATTCGATTAAAAGCCGACTAAACTCACTTTTTCCAGCCTCCGTGATAGCATATATGGCTTTGGACCGGTTCCCTGTCTGTTCTAACGTTTCTAACTGTACAATTCCTTCTGAATCCATTTTTTTTAAGGCATGGTATATAGAAGCTGGTTGCACATAAGCCCATTTATCCGTTTGAGCGGATTGCATCTTTTGTTGTATCTCATATCCGGACATTGCTCCGTATTGTAATAAAAGCCCAAGAACCATTACACGTGTCGTACTCAAAATGATATCTCCTCTACATAGTTTGGTAATAAACATTTAATACTAAACATTTAGTATTGTGGTTTTACTGTATCATTACAAACTAAGGAAGTAAAGAATTTTGCATGAATGTACAGATATACGATTGGGAAAAGAAAAGAGATATCCTTACGCCTTTTATGGCGTTTTGGATATCTCCTTTTTTGGGTGTAGCCTAGGCATCTGCTAATGATTATTGTTCAACCTGAAATCGTCTGAATAATGAGTATCACATTCAAAACGATAATGACAGCGGTCACGATCCAGGTTAGTGCTTTTTGCCACGTTTTGTTCGCGAATTCACCCATGATCTTTTTGTCACTCGTAAAGAGCAACAGTGGGATGATGGCAAAGGGCAGCTGGATGGACAGAATGACCTGACTCAGTACAAGCAGTTCTTCTGCCCCCTTTTCACCGGCGATAGCAGTGACAATTACCGCTGGAATGATAGCGATGAGTCGGGTTATCAGACGACGCAGCCAAGGGGAAAGGCGGAGGTTGAGAAAGCCCTCCATAACGATTTGTCCGGCTAACGTACCTGTTACAGTCGAATTTTGGCCGGAGGCGAGCAATGCGATCCCGAATAGGATGCTTGCAAGTGTGGTTCCGAGCAAAGGCGACAGCAGATAGTAGGCATCGCTAATTTCAGCTACATCCGTTCTTCCGGCAGTATGGAACACCGCTGCTGCCACGATCAAAATGGCGGCATTAATGAAGAGAGCAAACATAAGCGCAATACTGGAATCCCAAGTTGCAAATTTAATAGCTTCCCGTTTACCTGCAGAAGTTTGCTCAAATTTGCGAGTTTGTACAATGGATGAATGCAGATAAAGATTGTGGGGCATTACGGTAGCACCCATAATACCGATAGCAATATACAGCATGCTAGGGTTGGTCAAAATTTGTGAATCTGGCACAAATCCGCCTAACACGCCGCCCCATGATGGCTGTGCCAAAATGAGATTGATGCCAAAGCACCCGGCAATTGTCGCCATTAGTACAATGACCAATGTTTCCAAAGCCCGAAAACCTTTGTTTTGTAGCAATAAAATGAGCATGACATCAAATGCGGTAATGATAACGCCATACAGTAGCGGTAGACCAAACAGCAGCTTCAATGCAATGGCTGAACCGATAACCTCGGCCAAATCCATGGCTGCAATGGCAATTTCGCATAAAAGCCATAAGCCGATTGCGACGGGACGACTATAGGCATCACGGCACATTTGTGCCAAATCTTTACCTGTGGCAATGCCAAGCTTGCCAGATAAGGCTTGCAGCAGAATAGCGATCAGGTTGGAGACCAGAATAACACTCAGCAGCGTGTAGCCGAATTTTGATCCGCCTGCAATGTCTGTAGCCCAATTGCCGGGATCCATATAGCCGACAGCGACCATATAGCCGGGTCCGGCAAAGGCGAGAAACTTCCGAAACCAGGTACCGTCTTTAGGGACGCTCAAGGAACGATTCACTTCCGACAGTGAAGCGATTTCCACCACGTTACCCTTCATATTTTTCATACGCTTCACCTTCTTTATTCATATTGAATTATAGTATTAGAGACATAACGATTACGTTATCCCTATTGTACACCTACAATAGTTTTTGTCCAGTGCAACTTTTGTGTGACCAAGCAAGTTAATCCTATTTTTTATGATTCATTGTGTGTGGTTCGTTTAAAGTACATACGGGAAGGAAATCATGTATTAACATGACGGTAGATCCCCGACCATTTGACATCAACGCCAAAATTCATTAAGATGGCTTAGGTGATTCTGGTCACCAGGTACGAAACAAATTTGAAAAATACGGGTGATACGATGTCTTACAGACCGAATATTGTTAATTTCACGCTGGCTGGCAGCAACGAAAAAGAAGGGCTTTATGAGTTTAAAATGAGTTTGGCCGATGGTACAGAGTGCCGCGTTTTTTCTCAACGTAATCCGGAGTGGACTTTGACGAATATTAGTCGACTGCTAACGACACCTTGCCCGGTATGCCATAAGGATTTTATCTGCAAGTGTATGGATCAGTTTCATGAAGAGCTTTTAGGGCAAATTCATGCCAAACAATTGTTCGAGAAAGCATTGAGCTAGTCCCCGAACAAGTAAAAGTCGATACCTTTCTAAACAAGCGTCGGATGATTTCGACGTTTTTTTGTTATATGGATTTTTGTTTTACGCATAAAGGCATGCAAGCTGTTGATTTCCTTGGAGGTGAAAGCATGATGAAGCAGTATGATCGTTTGGAGCATTCCATTGTGTTGGTGGATGGGGTATGCCATTTTTGTCAGGGGGCAGCCCGCTTTATTATCAAGCGTGACCCTGAGGGGATATTCCATTTTGGTTCCCTTCAATCCGAGGAAGGACAAAGGCTTTTACGTGCAGGAGGACTATCTACAGATCAGCTGGATACGTTTGTATTGATTGAAGACGGTATGTATTATACAAGGTCAACTGCGGCTCTGCGGATTGCCAGGCGTCTTCGTTTTCCATACCCGCTGGCCTATGCTTTCATTCTATTTCCCCGCTTTATGCGTGATGCTGTCTATAACTGGATAGCACGTAACCGATACCGCTGGTTTGGCAAGGATGAAGAGGATCAATGCCAGATCCCCCCACCAGAGATTCGGAAACGATTTTTTTAGCGATGTCAGGGTTTAAGATTCAGAGGGGGCAGCTTTCCTTTTGGAGTGATGACCACGAATCAGCCATATCACAATCACCACAATCAGTATCAAGCCCGCAATAGCTACATATACGATATGTCGTAGATTCGGGACATTGATGGATAATTTCAACTCATTGGATTCCAATGGGGCAATGTCCCAACGCAGTGTTTTTCCGTCCTTCGATACACTGTCCGCATTGCTGGCAGCAGGTCGGATTGGCAAGGACAGGCTAAAGTTAAGATCAAGCTGCCGCTCCAGTAATTTGCGCGCGAACACATTCATTTGCTGTAATTTGTCACTCAACCCCCTGGCTTCTTCAGGAAGCATTCGTGGCAGATCAAGCTTCATCGTAAGATCATAATTTGTTGTGAAAAAATGTTGGGTCACAGCGCGTTTTACTTCTAATCCCTCGGGCAGATTGAATTCCTGATTGGGATTTTTTTCGTTTGTGGCCCAATCTCCTTCATAATGCCCCTTGATTTGATATCCCTTTCTTCCCTGTTCAGCTAGCGGCTGAACATCCACATTATTGCTTTGAATACGCTTGGCTAATTGATCCAGCAGTCCGGGATTGTCCAACATCATCAGTGTCTGATTGTTCACACTGAACGATGCATCCATATCTATACTCCGATCAAGATGAACATCGACATGGATATCCCCCCGAGCACACGATGTAAGGGTAGCCAGACAGCACAGCAGCACAAAAATGTGCAGCATTGGCCGAATCCGATGTTGCTGACGTTTGTCCTGATATGGGCTGCGTCCTGTTTGCTTCATGATATGCACCTTCTTTATATACGTTCTTTATTTTAACGATTGGATGTCTTCTATATATTACACATTCAGAGAGCCAAAATCGAACGATCAGGCAAAAGGAATAAGATTTATTATTCTAAAAATGTTTCCCTAGGTAAAAATTTTAGTGTACACTCCAAAATATATTCCTTGTAAAAAATAATTGTCTTATGAAAATAGTTTGTCCCAATACAATATTCGAAGGAGGTTTTAAAGCATGAACAAGCAGTCTAAGAAAACTTTGCCGCGATGGGTAACGACGGTTGGAGTATTGTCACTGGTTTTGGTTCTTGCCAGTGCATGTAGTCAGGAGCAGAAGGAACAGGGAACGACAAGAGAGGCAGGACAAAAAATAAAGGCTACGACGACCATCGGCATGATTTCGGATATTGTGGGCAAGGTTGGCGGTGATCATGTGGAGGTTACAGGCATTATGAAATCAGGCGTTGACCCGCATTTGTACAAGGCTTCTCAGGGAGATATGCGCAAGCTGGATCAGGCCGACATTATTTTTTATAACGGGTTGCATTTGGAAGGAAAAATGCAGGACATTCTGGAGAAAATCGGCAAGCAAAAACCCGTCATACCTGTCTCCAAAAACATCACCCAGGATCAGCTGCGTACAGGCAGCCCGGAAATGGGGGCTGAGCATGATCCGCATATCTGGTTTAACGTACAAAACTGGATGTCTGCGGTAGAAACCGTCAGAGACGAATTGTCGGCGCTTGATGCTGTGCATGCAGAGGATTATAAGGCTAACGCAGAAACCTATCTAGCTGAGCTGCGGAAGCTGGATGATTACACAAGGGAGCAGATTGCCAGCATACCGGAAGCCCAGCGCGTGCTAGTCACGGCACATGATGCCTTCGGCTATTTTGGAGATGCTTACGACATTCAGGTTAAGGGACTTCAAGGCATGAGTACAGAGTCTGAAGCAGGCTCTCAGGATGTGACCAAGCTGCGAGACTATCTGGTGGAGCATAAAATCAAAGCCTTATTTGTAGAAACCAGCGTGCCGAGAAAGGCCATAGATGCGGTTATTCAGGGAGCCGCTCAGCAAGGCCATACGATAAGGATTGGTGGCGAGCTATATTCGGATGCCATGGGCAAAGAAGGCACGGAAGAAGGCACGTACATCGGAATGGTGAGGCATAACGTCAATACGATAGTTAAAGCGCTTAAAAAAAGGAGGCAAAACATATGGGGCATTCACCGCTTGTCGTTCGTGATTTATCTGTAGCTTATCAAAAAAAGCCTGTTCTGTTCGATGCTTCCTTTGAGGTGCCGGAAGGCAAGCTGATCGGTATTATTGGGCCGAACGGGGCTGGGAAATCTACGCTGATTAAGGCAGCGCTCGGACTGATTCCAAAGCTCAAGGGTGAGGTGCTGGTCTACGGCAAGCCCTACAAGCAGCAGCTGCTCAAGGTTGGTTATGTACCGCAGCGGGAGTCGGTGGATTGGGATTTTCCGACGAACGCGCTGGATGTGGTCATGATGGGACGATACGGCAGACTGGGCTGGTTTAAACGACCGGGAGCCGCAGATCGCATGGCAGCGATGGAGTGTCTGGACAAGGTAGGCATGAGCCCATATGCGGACAGGCAGATTAGTCAGCTGTCAGGTGGACAGCAGCAGCGTGTTTTTTTAGCCAGAGCACTCGCACAGGACGCTCAGCTTTATTTTATGGATGAACCGTTTGTTGGTGTGGACGCTGCGACCGAAAAAGCAATTATATCATTGCTCAACGATCTGAAGCGGCAGAGGAAAAACCGTGCTGGTGGTTCATCATGATTTGTCTACAGTGACCGATTATTTTGACCAAGTCATGCTGTTGAACGGTCATCTGACGGCGTTTGGAGAGACATCAGAGATGTTTACCGAGGAAAATCTGCAACGTACGTATGGCGGACGTCTGAGCATACTCAAAACAGGCCCGGGTTCCGGCACAATACTCGGAGTGAGGTGAGGGAGATGACAAGCTTCGCTACGCTTTTGACCGACCCGAACATGCAGTGGATTTTGCTGCGACCTTCGCCATTAGTGCGCTGATCCGGTATTCGAGAATCAAAAGCGATTCGGCGATTGCGGCGGTGCTGTCTGTGTTTTTTGGCTTCGGCATTATGCTGTTGACGGAAATTCAGCATAGTGGCGCGGGAAACCAAAGCGGATTGGATAAATTTTTATTTGGTCAGGCTGCGGCAATGGTATGGTCTGATGTTTATACGATGGCAGCAATTTCGGTGGTGCTGATCGGGATATGCATATTGTTCTTTAAGGAATTTAAGCTGCTTAGCTTTGATCCCGGCTTTGCCCGTGGGCTTGGTTTTCCAGTGGGGCTGCTGGATAAGCTGTTGATGCTGCTGATTGTAATCTTGACGGGAATGTTAGTGGCAGGGGGATGCAGCATTGTGGGCTGCTTTCTCGTGCTCCGAAAAATGGCTATGATCGGTGACGCAATCAGCCATGCGGTGCTGCCGGGGATTGTTATTGCTTTTTTAATCAGCGGGTCCAGGGATTCGGTATGGATGATGTTTGGTGCGGCCGCTCTGGGTCTTCTAACGGTGTACCTGATTCAGCTATTCCAGCAAGGTGGTCTGCAAAGTGATGCCGCCATTGGCGTAGTGTTTACGACATTGTTTGCCATCGGCGTTCTGCTGGTCAGCGTGTTTGCTTCTAATGTTCATCTAGATATGGATCACGTGCTGTATGGGGAGATTGCATATATGCCGTGGAATACGCTAGAAATTGCTGGTGTCGATGTAGGTCCGAGGGCTGTATGGACTACAGGTATGATGTTTTTAATCAATATGCTCGTGGTGTGGGGCTTTTTCAAGCAATTTAAGATCACATCCTTTGATCCCGCATTAGCAGCTTCACTGGGCATTCCGGTTGTTTTTTTTCATTATCTGCTGATGAGTCTCGTATCGCTTACGACCGTGGCGTCATTTGAGAGCGTGGGGGCAATTCTGGTGGTTGGAATGCTTGTGGTACCGCCACTTACGGCTTACCTGCTCACGGAGAAATTGTCCCATATGATTGTGTACAGCGTCGGATTTGGGGCTATCAGTTCGGTGGCAGGCTTCTACACGGCAAGTATGCTGGATGCCTCTATTGCAGCATGTATGCTGTGTGTATCGGGTGTGCTGCTGCTTATAGCTTTTCTCTTTTCTCCATCCCATGGTGTGGTGTGGCAAAAATGGCTTCAGCAGCGAGGGATGGTTGGCGAAGAACGCCATTAATTCGCAGGAAGCGACCACCTACAGGTTTACCAAAAAAGCGTGCAAACAGGCAGGAAATGCCTGAATTCACGCTTTTTTGCGTGTATACTGCCTTGTGTGGCTTTTTTCGGGGAAAGCCAGGATGCTCATCTTGAATTGTCTGGAACACCGGAGTACATTCATTACAACCAGACAAGAACGGACGCAAATGAGCTGTCGCGTGGCGGGGAGGAACAAAGGATGGAGAGCTTCAAACGCAAATCACCCGAGGAAATACTGGATTCGATTAACAAACTGCATCGGGGCAGACTCAAAATTTACATCGGTGCAGTCAGTGGTTCGGGCAAAACGTATCATATGCTCCAGGAAGGACAATCGCTTCAGCATGAAGGCATTGATGTGGTGATTTGTGCGGTCTCGACCATGCAGCGGCGTGAAACCGTGGAGCAAATCGGCACGCTGGAGCGAGTGCCCAGTATTCATTGGATGCAGGATGGTGTGGAGCAAAAAGATTTGAATCTGGAAGCTTTGGTGGAACGCAATCCCGAGGTGGTGCTGGTGGATCATTTGGCACATCGCAACCGGGAAGATGCCCGATTTCCAACCCGGCTGGAGGATATTCAATATTTGCTGGAGCTGGGGATTAGCGTCATTACGACCGTCAATGTCTATGAACTCGAAGGGATAACGGAGTGGGTTTATCAGCTGACAGGGATTGAAGCGGCATCCACGGTTCCAGTCGATACACTGGAGCTGGCGGATGAAATCCGTCTGATTGATGTCACACCGGAAACCATTTTGGAACGGCTGGCGAAAGGATACATGCATACGCCCAATCCTGAAATGTTCCATCGGGGAAATCTCGGTAAGCTGCGCGAGCTGGCACTGCGATTAGTGGCAGAGGATGTGAACGATTCGCTGGAGCGGCACCGGGAGGAATTAGGCTTACACGGGGCGTCAGGAGCCGCAGAGCGTATTTTGGTGCCTGTTCAGTATCATTGGAACGGGTCCATTTATGTTCGCAGAGGAGAGCAGGTCGCCAAGCGGTTGGGTGGAGATATGCTGGTGGTCTCCTTTGTCAGCCCGAAGCACAAGCTGTCCAAGGAATCAGCAGCCTTCAAGCGCTCAATTGTGCAGTTGGCTGACAAGGTAGGATCGACATTTGAAGAAGTCCCGCTTTTTTCCCGCAGAAGGTTGCCTCGTCAGCTTATCCATTATGCGGTAGCGCATAATGTCACCCGGATTGTCATGGGGCATTCTCGGCAGACCCGATGGCAGGAGCTGGTTAGAGGGTCGCTGGTGAACGGAATTTTTAAACGGATGAAAAACATGGACCTGCTGTTGATTGCAGATCGAGCCGAGCAGGAGGGTGAACGGATTTTGCCAACGATGAGACAGGAGGAAGGAGATAATGATCCATATCATCGCTTGAGCGATGAGGAAGCACAGGCTGAGGCAGCCAAAATTCGGCGCGGCAAGCTCAAGGTATACATTGGCGCTGCTCCAGGGGTCGGTAAAACATATACGATGCTGAGAGAAGGCAATGATTTGCTGGAGAGTGGAATTGATGTTGTAATCGGATTGCTGGAAACGCATGGAAGAGCAGAAACACTGGCACAAGTGGGTTCTCTGGATATGATTCCCCGTCAGCCCGTCGAGCGTCATGGGGTGCATTTGGAAGAAATGGACACAGAGGCCATTCTTAGGCGCAATCCTGAAGTGGTGCTTATTGATGAGCTGGCACATACCAACGTTCCTGGCAGTCCGAGATCCAAGCGCTATGAGGATGTACTGACTATTTTAGATCAAGGTATTTCTGTCATATCCACAATGAATGTACAGCACCTGGAGAGCTTGAATGACGCGGTAGAACAAATTACCGGCATTCGAGTGAGAGAGACTGTCCCCGATCATATGATGCGTTTGGCCGATGAGGTACAGCTTGTTGATGTGGCTCCAAAATCGTTGCAGCAGCGGATGCGTGATGGCAAAATATACGATCCTGCCAAGGTGGAACAGGCGCTTAGCCATTTTTTTAAATTAGGTAACCTGATTGCGTTGCGTGAGCTGGCTTTACGGGAATTGGCAGATGATGTGGATGAACGGCTGGAATCGTGGGATCGTCACGGATCGCTTCGGGGACCGTGGCGTAGGGAGGAAGTGATTTTCGTAGGCGTCACGATAAGCGAAAATGCTGAAAGGCTGATTCGCCGTGGTTTTCGTATCGCTTTTCGGTTGAAGGCCGTGTGGATTGTGACTTATGTTCATGTCGGTGAGAGTATACCCGAGGGGTTGAACCCTCGACTGGAACAATTAAAGATGTTGACCAACCGATTGGGAGGAAGCTTTGAAATTCGGCTTGTTTCCAGCCGACGGGAGATTGCCGACATTTTAATTGCTCCGGTAGAAGGATATACAGGTACGCAGCTCATCGTGGGCCAGTCTTCCCGAAGTAAGTGTTGGGGAAAGGTTACGGTCGTTCCGAGAATTCTTCGTCAAGCGCGTCATATGGATGTTCTAATCGTGGCGGACTATGAACCGAATATCAAGCTCGAGGAAGATGAGTGAATTACCCAATTCATACGTAAATAGTCATATGCTGGTTTCCGGTTGTTCCGTGCTTCCATAGTATATTCTATCTCAAAGAAATGGAGGCGAATTTGAATATGTTTAAACATCATCGGCATCATTGTCATTTCCCTAAGCCAAGAAAACGCGTTACTAAGAAAATCATTAAGGTGACGGTCATTAAGTTTAAACCTAGAGTCAAACATCATCGGTTTCATGAAGACTTTTTTGTGAAAAAATGTCACCATCATCGGAAACATCGTCATCATCGTCATCATGACTGTCATCGTCGTCACCACAAGTTCTTCTAAAATAAAGGTAGCGGGAGGCGGGGATTGTATCCCCGCCTTTTGCTCCTAAAAAGAATTTGAAGTCGTATTTGCATAAAAAGTACTTGCTCTAAAATAGGTGCTATGCTATTCTACCAGTAAATAGATAGCACGTGACGGAAGCACCGTTCACCAACCGTATGTATTTACGGCTTGATGAACGGTGCTTTTTTGCGTTGTTGTGTTGAGGAAAGGGGGTAGCGTCATGATTCCGGTGAAAGTGGTATTGGCTGTAGATGGCCGGGAATATATTGAGCCGTTGCTGAATTATGTACATGGAAGCGAGTACGCCAGAAGGCTGAGGATAACGGCATTTTCGCAGCCGGAAGCATTTTGTCAATACATGCTGGAAACGAATGGAATGAAAAGACCGGATGTCGTGGTGGGTGAAGCGGCTTTTTTGAGTCTGTGGACAGATCGGAAAGCTGCCAATATTCCTTGCTTGGTATTACATGAGGGAGAAGAAGTGAGCGAATATGGACAACCGTTATTGAAATACCAGCCTTTATCCGAGCTGGTAGGTTCTATTTTGGAAATGGCAAGACAGCAATCAAGCAGTCGACAAAGTGTAAACAGCCGCGAAGGCGGAATCATTATCGGCATGGTGGCGGTTTCCGGCGGGATGGGAAAGACAACAGCTGCGCTCAATATGTCCAAGCAACTGGGGAATGAGGGGTATTCCGTATTTTATTTGAATCTGGAAACGGTGGACTCAAGCTCGTTGTTCACGGGTTCAGGCAGTTCTAACAGCACAGAAGGAGGAGGGCTGTCCAGGCTGCTATATGACCTCAAGGCGACGGGAAGTGCGGGTGTGCCCTTATCCGTAGCTTCCTATTGTGTGCATCGCCCTGAAATTCAGGCCGATACTTTTCTGCCTGTCTATAATCGCAAGGAGCTAATAGATATGACCTGTGATGAAGCGGTACAGCTGATCCGGACGATTGCTGAATGCGGACAGTATGATGTAGTAATCGTAGATGGCGAATCTGAGAACGGTGACCGCGCTCAAGCGATGCTTGAAGCCAGTCATAAGCTGATCTGGCTGCTGGCTGACGATTTAATGAGCATGCATAAGTGCGGCCTATGGCTGGATTTTCTGGAGCTAACACAGCCCGAAGGGCTTGAAGCTATGCTGTCCAAAACGAGCTTTGTGGTGAACCGTTATATGGGAACTATGATCAATTCACTACCTCGAGACTTTATGGAGCTACATGGAGCGCTGCCGTATATTCCTTCATGGAAACAGATGCAGCATCGTGAATTATTGCTTAGTTCACCGATTTATCAGCGGGAAATCCGTCATCTGTGTCGCGAGCTGCTGAATGTGGAGAGTGCGGCACAGTTGCCCGCTGCTTGGTCTTAAAAGGGGGTGAAGGGCTGATGAGCATAAATGAGGAGCGATTTAAGGCGCTGCGAGCAGATATCCGAGGTGGGCTGGATGTGACGTCTTCGGTAGACGATACGGATTTGATCCGACATATTGAAAATCGAATTTTACACGATGCAGAGCTGGCGGGCTTAACTTCCCGTGAAAAGCATGCACTTGTACGTAAAGTTTTTAATTCGTTCCGTGGGCTGGATGTGCTTCAGCCATTGATCGACGACCCGACAGTTACGGAAATTATGATTAACAGTCACCGGGAAATATTTGTGGAGCGGGGAGGTGAGGTCATCCAGGTGACCGATCAATTTGAGTCCCGAGAGCGACTGGAGGATATGATCCAGACGATTGTAGCGGGGGTAAATCGAATTGTAAATGAGGCTTCGCCGATTGTGGATGCTCGTCTAAAGGATGGATCACGCGTCAATATTGTACTGCCGCCAGTGGCCCTCAAGGGGCCAACGATGACAATACGGAAGTTTCCCGAACGTCCCATGACGATGGAGGACTTAATACGAATAGGCGCGCTGGATGAGGAAGCTGCCGCAATGCTCAAGGACCTGGTACGTAGCAAATACAATATTTTTATAAGCGGAGGAACGGGTTCAGGTAAAACAACCTTTCTGAATGCGTTATCCCAGTTTATCCCACCGTCCGAACGGATTATAACGATTGAAGATTCGGCAGAGCTGCAAATCGTGACTGTCCCTAACCTCGTTTCCATGGAGACACGGAACGCGAATACCGAGGGCAAGGGGGAGATCACCATTCGTGATCTGATTCGCTCCTCCTTGCGTATGCGACCTAACCGGATTGTAGTGGGTGAGGTCAGGGGAAGTGAGGCGTTGGATATGCTGCAAGCGATGAACACAGGACACGATGGATCGTTGTCAACCGGCCATGCGAATAATATCCGTGATATGGTCAGTCGGCTGGAAACGATGGTGCTCGGTGGGGCCGATCTTCCACTTGGTGTAGTCCGGCAGCAGATTAGCTCGGCCATTGATATATTCGTCCATCTGTCACGGCTGCGTGACAAATCCAGACGGATACTAGAAATTAGCGAAGTCATCGGTTTTGAAAATGGTGAGGTGACGCTTAATCCGCTCTATCGCTTTCAAGAACACGGAGAAAGTAAAGGAAGAATTATAGGGGAGCTGAAACGTTGTGGTGAAGGTTTGCACCATACGTTAAAGCTGCAAATGGCCGGGATCAAGCCGGAAAGCTGGCATAGGGGGAAGCAGCGGTATGAAGATTGAAAAGGCGGCAGGGAAGCCGGAGCAAGCATCCCGTCAGGTCCCTTCTCTGCCTGACTATACGGTATATACATTAACGACAATACAAAAAAGTATGTGCATTCTCTTTAGTGGCGTGCTATTCGCAATGATTGGCTATCTATTTTATCACCAATGGATATTATCGTTACTGTGTGCTGTCGGAGCTCTGGCGACGCCCCGTTATTTCAGGCAATTTTTGCTGCAACGACGCAGGTCTGCTCTAAGCATCCAATTCAAGCAGGCTTTATATTCCCTCTCGTCTTCTCTTTCGGCGGGGAGGTCGGTAGAGAATGGTTTTCGTGAGGCTGTGGAGGATTTGCGTTTGCTCAGTCCGGATGGAGATCATGATCTGATTTTTGAATTTAACATTATTACAGCCTGTCTCGAAATTGGACAGCCCGTGGAGGCTGCCTTGCAGGATTTGGCCCGTCGGGCCCAAATGGAGGATATTACGAATTTTGCAGATGTATTTGCGGCTTGTAAACGAACCGGAGGTGATCTGGTGGAGGTCGTACGACGAGCTTCAAGTGTCATTGGGGAGAAGCTGGAAATTCAACAAGAAATCGGTGTGATGATTGCGCAAAAGCGTTTTGAATCGAGAGTTATGTTTGCTGCTCCTTTTTTATTTGTACTGTTTATGACAATGACCGCAGGAGACTACATGATGCCTTTATATAGTGGTACGGGTATGATTTTGTCCACCATTTGTCTGTTGGTGCTTGGTGGCTGTCTTGTGTGGATCAATCACATTATGAAGATTGAAGTGTAAGGAGAGATAAACATGGTCATGTTGGTTTGTCTGGTCATGCTGGTTCTGCAAGTGGGAGGTTGGGTGGTGCTGAACCGGATGTATGCTGCTCAGTATGCACATTTTCGCCATATGAAGCTGGAAGGACTGCGGCTGCAAAGACTTTCAGTTCCTTTTGTACACATGATTCATGTTTTGCGTGCTACTCATAGGCTGCCTGTGCTGATGTTCAAGCTCCAGCGTTCGGTGCAAAAGCTGTTTGGTATGCGAAACAGCGGAGAAAAAACGATACTTTTCCTGGCAGAAATGCTCGGTTACGGATATATGATGGTCGCTGGTGGAGCTTTAATATCACTGATGATGGGTGGAGATACAACCGGACTGGTGCTTGGTATGGGACTCGGTGTTCTGGTTCCAGTCGCACTGGCCAAGGATTTGCACGGAAAAGTACAGAAGCGGGATCAGCAAATTCTATTGGAATTACCTGAGCTGCTGAGTAAAATGATGCTTTTGGTTGGTGCAGGCGAGACGGTGCAACGGGCGTTGCTCCATTGTGTGGAGCGCAAAGGGGCAGATACGGTACATCCGTTGTATCGGGAATTGCGCCAGACTGTGGGGGAATGGGAAAGCGGTTATTCCTTTCAACAGGCATTTGAGCATTTAAGCAAACGTTGCGGTATTCAAGAAGTGACGGTATTTACAACAACGGTATTGCTGAATATGAGACGCGGTGGGAGCGATTTCGTGATGGCGTTACGTGAGTTGTCCCAGACGTTATGGGGCAAACGGACGTCGATTAGTCGGACAAGAGGGGAGCAGTCTTCATCTAAGCTCGTATTCCCAATGGCGCTGATTTTGCTCACGGTTATCGTGCTTGTGGGTGCTCCCGCTTTAATGATGATGAATATGTAGGGGGAATGAAACGATGTTGACATTAGTAACAGGCGGTATCCGTAAATTGTACAAAGAGGAAGAAGGTCTGGGTACGTTGGAAATGATTCTGATCATTGCGATTCTGATTGCAGTGGCAATTATTTTCAAGGATCAGATTAAGAAGATTGTGGAAGGCTTGCTGAAAAAGGCAGATAAAAAGAGTAACGATTTTATGGACTCATAATGCTGCGCATATTGGCACAAAAAGAGGACGGGAGCTTCTCATTAGAAGCGTCCCTCGTCTTTCCCATTCTGTTGTTGATCATTTTTGTGATGTTATTTTTCTGCCTGTACATATATCAAAAATCTATACTGGTGCAGGTCGCTTCAACCGCTTCGGAGAGAGCTGCTTACAGTTGGGATAACAGCTTCAGGGAGCCGCGTACAGGGGCTTTTGCACAAGGACAACGGGATTCGCTTTATTGGCGTTTGAGGGATGATGTCATGCTGGGCGCCTTGTTTGGCTGGGGCGGAGCCAATAATTTGGAATGTGTTCAGGTACCTGACGGCAGTGAGGGAGGCTCATTGCCTGCTCAGAAGCTGTCCAATGCCGAAAGCAGAATGCCTGCGGGGATGCAGGGACAGATGACATATGAGAACAATCTGATTCACCGCAAGGTGACAACGGAGCTGAATAAGATCGTGAAAGTGCCGTTGTTGAATCAGTTTCTGGACCAGACGGACCTACAAGGGAAAATGAGCTCGGGTGTGGTTGAGCCTGTGGAATGGATTCGTACGGTGGAAATGGTCAGATATTACGGTGCGAAGTTTATGGGCAGAGGCTCAGGCGAAAAGGTAGATCCGGCAGGTGCCGGACAAGTGTTGATGCAATATGGCCAGAACGGTAAGTAAGGAACGGGGATGGACTGGAAAGGAGGAAGCGGGTGTTTGGAAAGGGACGAAATACAAAGGATAGCGAGTCAGGTGCTGTCACGGTCTTCTTGATTTTAATTTTGGCGGTCATGTTTGGTTTTATTGCTGTCTTTATTGATTATGCGAGAATTGCAGCCCTGCATGTGCAAACCGAACGTCTGGCTCATGCGGCGGTTCGTTCAGTGATGTCTGCTTATGATCCGGTATTGCAACAGGAGTACGGTTTGTTTGCTTATGGTGAAGGCGGCGGAGAACAAATTATGGTCAAAGTGCTGAATGACAGCGCTAAGCGTACAGCACGTGCGCAAACGCTGCCGCTTATGAATACGAAGCTGGATTCGAGTTCTCTGCAGATGGAAAGGGAGCTTGGTAAATATTCCATATTTAATGAGCAGATTCGTGAAGAGATGAAGTATAAAGCGCCTGTCGATTTTACGTTGGAAGTGCTCGAAAAGCTGAAGCCGCTCTCTCAAAATATGAAGGAGGCTTCTCATACCGTTGATTTACTGAAACGGCTGCAAAAGCTGTATGACCAACGCGAGGCCAAGCTGGATGACATGCTGGCGAAGCAGCGTGAGGCTGGGGCTCGTATGGAAGAGATTCGCAAACGGATTATTAAGCAGCAGGGCGTATATATACCCAATCAGTATATTTGGGACCCACTCGAGGTTGTAGCCGATATTGCTGCACAATACAAGCATTACGTGCATGTATATGAGGATAATAAGAAAAGCGTGGATGACGTTAAAATCATGCAGATGGAGAAATATTCAAGAAGAGCGAGATCAGCGCTTGACCGACTTCGTCAGGCTAAGGTTCAGGCTGAAGAAGAGCATGATAAGTTGCTTCTGGAAGCCAAAGAGCCGTTAAATGAGGCTCGGCAGATTAATGAAGAGATGCGTAAAGTCATTGCGCAGTATAAGCAGAGAGCGGCTAATGCAGGCTACGATGAGGTTTCTGCTGCACCTACTCCCAGCGGAGAAGGCTCCAACGCCGATCCCTCAGTAGGAAGCGCCCGGCAAAAGGCGGAGGATCTATTGATTCCCGATAAGGAATTTGAGCAATGGGAAGTAGAAATCGAAAAGCAACGTGCTTCTATTAATACAGCTAACAACAGACTGACAGGAATGATGCGTACGTTATCCTTTTATACAGACCCATTTCTGAATGCAGATATGCTCAAGCAGGAAGTCGCCTCAGCGCTCAAGGAGATAGACAAATACTTGAATGCGTATGTCTGGTCGGGAGCCGCCAATGTACTCGACAGTGAAGCCAGAATGCTGGACACGCGACGCGGACCTGACAAAGAACGCAAGAAAATGGAAAAAGAGGCGAAAAACAAGCTTAAGCAAGCGTATCGCATCATTGAGGTTCTTTCCAAAGGTAAACAAAGTGCAGAACAGTTCCAAAAGCTGGAGCGGTATTACGATGAAAGTATTGCATTTAATCAGTCTACGTCCGGTTCATCTGTAACCGCTGATTTATCCTATGACACCTATGATGCGGCAGGGGCCTCCATGGATAGTATGGACGGTCTATATAGGGCTGCATCCGGCTTGCTGACTCGACTGGGGGATGAATTTTACCAGAACGAATATACGCTTTCTTACTATCATCATGTGGATTTTAGCCGATTTGGCAGTTTGGCTGGATCAGGTGCAAATGTGGGTAAGGCAGCACAGATTTTGGGTGATCAACTGGAGGTGAATAATCAGGAGGTTGAGTACATCCTGTACGGGTTCCATAATTCAACGGGTAATCTGGCATCCGCTTATGGTGAAATTTTCGCAATGAGACTTGCCATACGTACGATGGAGGGACTGGTCAAAAATAGCTCAAAGGGAAATCCGTTGGTCGTTTTGGCGGCAGCTTTGTTATATGGGGTGGAAAAGGCGATTGAAGATATGATTATGCTGGCGCAAAAGGGGTATGTGCCTTTGTCTGATTTTCTGAAGTTTCGAATGACGTACAAGGATCATTTGCGGTTGTTTCTGATGCTTCATAGCAATAATGAACGCAAGATGTCCCATATGCTTGCTCTGATCCGCCTAAATACAGAGGTCAATCCTGCTGAGCGGCAAACGTATGCAAAGGGTGAGGTCAAGAGCGGGATGCGGCTGTGGTTTTTACCTGGGGTAATGAAGATGCTCGGAACTGCCTCAAAGGAAGGTGAGAGTATTAAGGGAAGTGTGTACTATGTTACGAAAACAGCGCATTTTTCCTATTAATCGGTATCTACAGCGGGTTCGTGGACAGAAACGGCGTGAACAAGGAAGTATTGTTTTAGAAGCGTCACTGGTGTTGCCATTGTTCCTGTTCTTTATTGTTTTTCTCATTTATATGGTTCAGATGACGCTGGTATCCACGGCCTTGCAGACCACTGCTTCAGAAGCGGTTAAGCAGGTTTCCGCTAAAATCTATCCGGTATCTCTGGCGATAGATGCGGCGTCCGCCAAGATGGATACAGCCCGTGAGCCGCTGGATGAATTACCCAAGTTATCTATGAGTGAATATGCAAGCCAATTTGCTGCGCAACTGCCATCTCCGATTGGCGATTGGGTAGAAGGCGCTGTACAGGTCGGTCGAAAGCCCCTGAATGAGCTGCGGGGGCGCTTGACGGAAGCATCACTCGATCCTGTTCTAAAGCCGATGCTAAAGCCTTTTATGGAGGAGAGTATTCTTGAGTATGACCGTATTCATGTAACGAGTGTGCATGTGCCTTCTCTTACAGGAACCAAAGACCCTTATTTTAGGGTAGAGCTGTCCTATGAACTACCGATGAAGGTCCCATTTTTGTATCGCAGCATAGTGCTTCAGGCGGCAGCAGAGGAACGCCTTTGGATCGGCGACACAGGAGAGGGAACAGGTACAGGAGATGCTGCAGGTGATAAGGATACACAGCATGCCATACAGTTGCTGGTCAAGCCAGAGCCTGCCGTGAAGGGTGTGTACAATTTAATCAGGGCCAAGATTGAACCCGGAACGACTGCTAATCTGTCTGTGCTTTATAAGTCGGGTCAAAGCACGGCCCAGCATTTGGGCTGGACCTCAGCTAATGACGAGGGAATTATTGAATGGAATTGGTTTGTGGGAACAAACACGACACCTGGTCAATGGAGCTTTGTGATTGAAACGGAGGATGGACAACGTATCGAGGTTCCATTTTCCGTAGAGTAGACAATAGATGGGGAGGGGGAAGGTGGCATTGACTTGGATGTATATTGTATGTGGAGTTTTACTGGTGATTGCGCTGGTCACCGATTTACGGAGTATGAAAATTCCTAATAAGCTTACGCTGCCCGGCATGGTCGCAGGTTTGCTGATTAATACGCTGTTAGGAAGCTGGCATGGTTTTTTATTTGCTGCTGCTGGACTTGGGACAGGATTTGGCCTCATGCTGATTTTGTATTGGATAGGAGCAGTAGGTGCAGGAGATGTAAAGCTATTTGGCCTAATCGGTGCCTGGACAGGTGCTGCTTTTGCGTGGCAATCGGCTCTATATTCAATTTTTTTTGCAGGCATTATTGGTGTGGGCATCCTGCTATGGCGGAGGGAAGCCATCATGAGACTGCGGCGCGTTGCTTTTAATTTGGGAGGATTTTTCCTGTTTCGCAGCGGCAAGGCGTTGACCAGTGGGAGAGAAGCTCATCTCAGGTTTCCATTTATGACCGCAGTCATTCCGGGAGCGATCAGTGCTTATCTTTACTTTTTGCCATGACATGCCCGCCTGGATGGATCATGCTGCCTTATAGGGAGCGGGAAAATGCTAAGGAGGTCATGAATTGTTTGGTTTAAGCAGGGATTTTGTCCGGAACAGCGGGACATTTATGGTTTTAAATAAGGAAGGCGGACTCAAGACTGATGATTTAAATTCCGTGCAAACCGGAATGATGACTGGTAATCGGATTCCTGGTCTTCTGGAACTAAGAATAAAGGAAGTCGATTTCCAGGTTGAGTTGCATTACGATATTTCAGGTCAACGCATGCTTTCTCAGGTATGGAAGGGCGGAGGCGTTTTGGCTTCTGAGTTTTATCGAATTCTTTTTGAAGTGGTAGATGCTCTTCATCGCAGCCCGCAATATATGCTAGATATAAGGCAGTTTATTTTGCATGAGGATTATATTTTTATAGACGGTTCTGGTTCAAGAAAAGCTGTCAGTTTAACCTATGTTCCTTTACAGAGTGTATTGTATGAAGGACAAGCAGGCAGTCAATTTAAGCAGATGATTATTCGTTTGATGACTCGTGTGGCTCACTTTCAGGGAGAAAATATGCAATGCATACTTGAGCTATGTGATAGAAATGAGTTTGAATTGCGATCGTTGAAGGAGCTGCTTTTGCAGGGGATGAAGGCTAGTTCAGAGAGCTTTAGTGCTCAAGATGAGGGGATAGAAGAAATTCATAATAGAAATGCCTATTTCCCAAATGAGCCTCAAGGAAAGCGTGATGGACTGTCCTCATTGCACCATCATTCAGAACGTGGAGGAGTGTACGGACAAGAGAAGCGGGAGACTTTGCAGGAAATTCAGGAGCTTAAACGGATTAATCGGCTCAAGCATTCTGTGAAGCCAGAGGAGAGTACAGAGGTAAACGCCGAAATGGAAGAGGTGGAGCCTGCATTGCAAAAATATAAAACGTACATTGCTCTCGGGTGTTTGCTCGCTTCGGCCATCGTGTGGCGTTACATTTATCTGGATCATTCTGAGATCGGGCCGTTGATCATTTCCGTTGTGCTGACTGTGGTACTTGCTGTGGTCGCTTATATAAGCTGGACGGGAAAATGGGGGTGCAAGGGCGCTTCGTCTCATATCTACACTGATTCAGCACCTGTATTGGATTCAGAATGGTTAGGAGCTGCTACGCCGGCTCAGCGGAAGAATGACCGCTATCAGGTGGATAAGCTGACCGGATTTATAGCGGGTCGTCAGAATAAGGATAAGCGCTCTTCCAATCCAAGTGATCAAGAACAGGAAAGCTGGCGATGGTCTTTTTCTGACCCGGAGTCTGAGAGAACAGGAAGCCGAGTTGCTGAGGATAGTGGGATGGCTTCTGCACGTTATGACTTACACGAATCACCTAGGAATGGCACAGTTCAGGCAAATGAATTGGAAGCCAGTGAAACCAGCGAGGCTTATTATAAGTCTCTGTCTGGTGTAACGGAGCTACTAAATACAGCATCCAGGCAAGAAACGGTGCTGCTTCGTGCAAACCAAGAGACACATATTCTACACGTTCAACAATCACCGATTGCCTGTCTGGAGCGCAAAGCACCAGGAAGTGGAGCGACCGAGTGCATTCGGTTGCAGCCAGATCAGTTCGTTGCAGGCAGCTTCTTCATCGGAAGAGATCCGCAATTGGTTCAGTTTGTAGACAATACAGAGGGGGCATCCCGTTCTCACATTGAGCTTTGTATGGATGCAAAAGGAGAAGGTCACATCGTCAAGGATTTGTCCTCGACAAACGGAACTGTTTTGAACGGAGAGTCGATGGTGCCTTACAAGAAGTACGTTATGAAGGAGGGAGACACTTTTAAAATTGCCGGAGTGTCTTACACTTATCGGCAGGACTCTGCTAAATCCTTCGATGCTTCCTAAGGTGAAGGGTAATATATTTATGTATAGAAGAAAAAGAAGCCCATTTAAAGTATTGGGCTTCTTTGATGTTTATTTGCCGACACTCAGAGCTGAGCCTTTTGATACAGGTATAAAGAAACACTCTTTCTTTTAACAATTAGGAATTGAGACGATTTTCCATAAATTCGAATAATGCTATCATGTCATAACGAACTTGAACCGAGGTAAATTATGACAACCATTAAGGCTAAAGGATTTCCAAGTTTGGATGTAACATATGAATTCAAAAATAGAATTATCATGGAGCTTAGGGCTTATATGGTGGAGATAAAAGAAGCAGAGAGGATTGGAAATAAGGAGCTTGCAGAACATCTCTGGGGCAATTACAGAAGTGAACGGCAGTATCTTTTAGAGAATTTTGGACCAGTTAAACTAGATTGAATGGAGAGTGTATAATGAATCTACTCACTTTATCAAAAGAAATACGAGAGGGAAAGATAAGTGACGATAAATTAGTGGAGTGTCTGGATATTCATCATAACCAGGTTATGATGAATGCTATGAGTCAGATAGCAAAAAAGAAGCTCTGCAACGAAAAAATTATCGAAAAATTGAAGTATATTAGCCAGTTCAGAGATCCGGAAGTAAACAAGCTATTTGGTATTGATACTCTTGGACACTACAGTATTGCAGTACTTCGAGTATTGAACACCTCTGAATCTATAAAACAATATGATCTTTTAATGGCTGAACTAGATGATTTTGATAAGGAAATAGTTGAGAGGATAGCTGAAGGGATAAGTTAAGAGGCGTTACAAGAAGTTCGTCCTAGTGTTTGTACAGGAATCAGAACACATTCAAGAAATAAAGAAGGGTTCTATGGTTCGTATTAATTAAATTAAATTTTTTTGTATGAAAATAGATCATGTCTAAAAAAGGAACTCCGAGCTGATGAGATGCCGCCACATAGAGTTCCTCTTTTAATTTTAGCGCTGCTTTGGAGGAGAGTGGAGTTTCTCCAGCGCTTCCTTCAGTGAAGGATAGTTGAACTTAAATCCGTGCTCCACCGCTTTGCGCGGGAGTACTTTTTGCCCGTCCAATACAAGGGTGCTCATCTCACCGACAAGCTTTTGAACGAGAAAGCCGGGAACGGCAAACCAGTGTGGACGATGATACACTTGAGCCACGGTTCTGCCAAACTGGTCGTTTGTCAACGGGTGTGGTGACGAAGCATTTACTGCCCCGACGATCTCTGTCGTATGGATACAGTACGTGATCAGACGAACGATATCCTCAATATGAATCCAGCTCATCCATTGATTACCGCTGCCTATTTTGCCGCCGAATCCGAATTTGTAGGGCAATCTCATAAGTGGAAACGCCCCCTTTTTTCTGTCCAGCACGAGGCTGATGCGTAGCTTAATTAAACGGGAATCGGATGGATAGGCGCCCGCGGCCTCTTCCCATTGCTCGACCACCTGAGAAAGAAAATCTTTCGAACGACGCGGGCTAGTCTCATCGAACGTTTCGGTCAAGGAAGTACCGTATGCGGCAACAGCCGATGCCTGAATGATGACTTCCGGTTTTCTTTGCAGAGTATTCAGTGCCTGAGCCAGCCAGGCAACCGACAACAGTCGTGATTGAAGAATTCTTTGTTTGGACTTGTCCGTCCAGCGTTGATTCAGCGTTTCGCCTGCCAAATTAACGACCGCATCTGTGCCTTCCAGTAATTCAGGTCTTTGTTTCAATTCGTTCCAGCTCATGTATTGCAAGCGGGGGCTCGATTCGTGACCTTCTAGCGGCTTACGTGTAATGACCTTCACAGTGTATCCGTCGCCCAGCAGGCTTTTGACCAGCGCATTCCCTACCAACCCAGTACCTCCGCATACGATGATGTTCATGGAGCAAGCTCTCCTTCCGATTCGCAAAAATATATATGTTATAGAATATAACCCTTTTTAAGAAAAAAAACGTTTCCCAATGAAAGACATTCGATAGGGCTGTCATAAAAGCCATGTTGTTTGATTTCAATAATCACGTTAAAATGATTAAATTAAATTAAGACAAGCATAACAGGATAATAAGGATAAGGGGATGAATCAGGATCATGCTGAAAATTGGTTCTCATGTGTCCTTCTCGGACAAGGGTCTGCTCAGTGCTACAAAAGAAGCGTCTTCTTACGGGTCCAGCTCGTTTATGATATATACGGGGGCACCGCAAAATACGCGTCGTAAGCCGATGGAATCTATGTATTTGGAAGAGGGCAAGCAGTTAATGACCGAAAAAGGGATGGAGGATATCGTGGTGCATGCCCCGTATATCATTAATCTCGGTTCCTATAAAGAAAATACCTATGAGCTGGCGGTTAGCTTTCTTCAGGAGGAAATTCGTCGCACACACGCGATTGGTGTGAAAAATATTGTGCTGCATCCGGGTGCTTTTACCGATAAGGATGCAGAGTACGGAATTGGGCGTATTGCGGATGGCCTGAACGAGGTACTGAACGGCGTTAAGGAGACAGATGTTAATATTGCACTTGAAACGATGGCGGGTAAGGGTACCGAAATGGGACGCAGCTTCGAGGAAATTGCCTCCATTATAGATAAAGTGGAGCACAACGAGCGTCTTACGGTTTGTATGGACACCTGCCATATTCATGATGCGGGCTATGATATCGTGAACGATCTGGATGGTGTTTTGCAGCAATTTGACCGTATTGTTGGCTTGAATCGCATTGCAGTGGTTCACATCAATGACAGCAAAAATCCAGTCGGCGCTCGTAAAGACCGCCACACTCCGATTGGATCGGGCTGGATTGGCTATCAGACCATTCATAATGTGGTACATCATGAGGCACTTCAAGGACGTCCATTTATTTTGGAAACGCCGTGGATCGGAAAGGAAGCCAAAACGCAGCGCCCGATGTATGAGGTTGAAATTGCTTTGCTTCGCGGAAATGTGAAGGAGCGCTTTGGAGATGAATTTTTGGGTCAGGTCGAGCAATTGCATTCGTTTTTCAAAAAGCAGGATGTGGATGTACGAAAATTTGTGCTGGACACCTGGACTCTGCTGAAAAATGATGCCAAAGCGAGAAAAGCCGATCCACGTGAGCCGCTGGAGCGTCTGTATGACATGATCACGGAGGTAGCCCTGTTTCCAGAGCTGAGCGAAGAACATATTAATCAACGGCTGATTGCCTGGTTTGCCGGCAGTCATTTGCCAGTGACAGTATAAGCCAAGGGGGATTAGTAGCCACATGGAACTTCACGTAAAACATTCAAACAGCACTTTATCTGCACATGAAAACCGCGCACGTATGCTTGTATCCTGCCCTGATGGGCCGGGGATTGTTGCGGCTGTGTCCCGCTTTTTGTACGAGCATGGGGCCAATATCGTCCAATCTGACCAATATACAATGGACCCGTCCGGCGGAATGTTTTTTATGCGGGTTGAATTTGATCTGCCGAATTTGAGTGCAGCCCAGCCGCAGCTGGAGCAGGACTTTGTCGCTGTTGCTGAGCAATTCCGTATGGAGTGGACGATTTCTGCGGTCAGCCGCAAGAAAAAACTAGCCATTTTCGTTTCCAAGGAGGATCACTGTTTGGTAGAGCTGCTGTGGCAATGGCAGGCCGGGGATCTGGACGCAGATATTGCATTGGTGGTTAGTAATCATCTGGATATGAAGGAGTATGTGGAATCGTTTGGTATTCCGTATCATCATATTCCGGTAACACCTGATACCAAACCAGAGGCGGAGAGCCGTCAACTGGAGGTCATTGGTGACGACATTGATGTTATTATTTTGGCGCGGTACATGCAGATTATTTCGCCCAAGTTTATTGAGCACTACCGCAACCGGATTATCAATATCCATCATTCCTTTCTGCCTGCATTCGTGGGTGGCAAGCCTTATGCCCAAGCGTATAATCGCGGGGTAAAAATTATTGGCGCTACCGCGCATTATGTAACCGTGGAATTGGACGGTGGCCCGATCATTGAGCAGGACGTGCAGCGGGTAAGCCACGGAGACGATGTAAATGAGCTAAAACGAATTGGTCGTACCATTGAGCGGGTCGTTTTGGCAAGAGCCGTAAAGTGGCATGTGGAGGATCGAATTCTGGTTCATGAGAACAAAACGGTCGTTTTTAATTAATCATAAAATTTAGAGAAAAATTTTTGAGTATACACTTTTTAAAAACAAAGCCTGTCACTTCGACGGGCTTTGTTTTTTTGTGATATTTTTTCGTGATTTTATCATTTTTTAAATGAGGTTAATACATAACGGGTATATTGATATAAGGACTCTGTGCCACATTTCGACAACCATCTCTATAAACAATCTGGCAAACCTTCACGGCAAATGGTACAATACTTAAGAATGTATAAGTCATATTGAAACATTCAAGCAGATTCACTCACTCCAAGAAACACGGCTTCGGTATCGGACAGTAGTATTGGAGGGCATGACCGAATGCAATTGGTATACTTTTTACAATATGAGGAGGCAAACCATGACTGACCAGAATCAAGCGATTCAAAAGGATGAGAACTCCACAATCGACAATTTGTCCATCACAACTATTCGTACGCTGGCAATTGACGCCATCGAGAAGGCGAACTCGGGACATCCTGGTATGCCAATGGGCTCCGCACCAATGGGCTACCAACTTTTTGCTAAAACAATGAATCATAACCCGGATCATCCTACATGGATTAACCGTGACCGATTTGTACTGTCTGCAGGACACGGCTCCATGCTTCTGTACAGCTTGCTGCACCTGAGCGGCTATGATCTGCCTATGGAAGAATTAAAGCAATTCCGTCAATGGGGCAGTCTTACACCAGGTCACCCTGAGTTTGGACACACTGCTGGTGTAGATGCTACGACAGGACCACTGGGACAAGGCTTGGCCATGTCCGTAGGTATGGCAATGGCTGAAGCTCAACTGGCTGCAACATACAATAAAGATGAATTTAAAGTTGTAGATCACTTCACATATGCGATCTGCGGTGATGGCGATCTGATGGAAGGTATTTCCCACGAGGCTGCTTCACTGGCTGGGCGTCTGCAACTGGGCAAGCTGATCGTATTGTTCGATTCCAATGATATTACACTGGACGGTAAGCTGAACCTGTCTTCTTCCGAGAGTGTTGCCAAGCGTTTTGAGGCTTACAACTGGCAAGTGCTGCGCGTAGAGGATGGCAACGATCTTCCAGCGATCCAAAAAGCGATTGAAGAAGCGCAAGGCGATTCCACACGTCCTACATTGATTGAAGTGAAGACAGTCATCGGCTACGGAAGCCCGAACAAACAAGGTAAAGGCGGACACGGCGGTACTCACGGCTCTCCGCTGGGAGCAGAGGAAGCCAAGCTAACTAAAGAATTTTACAAGTGGGTATACGAAGAGGACTTCCATGTACCGCAAGAGGTTCGTGAGCATTTTGCAAAAGTAAAAGAGCGTGGTATCGCAGCGAACAAAGCATGGGATGAACAATTTGCGAAATACAAAGCGGCTCATCCTGATTTGGCAGCCCAGTTCGAAACAGCAATCAACGGCGATCTTCCAGAAGGCTGGGACCGCGATCTTCCTAAATACTCGGCTGGAGACAAAGCTGTTTCGACTCGCGTAGCTTCTGGTAATGCACTCAACGGATTGGCACCAAACGTACCTTTCCTGACAGGCGGATCTGCCGATCTGGAAAGCTCCACGATGACACATTTGAACAATCTGACGAACTTTACGCCAGAAGACTATGCCGGCCGTAATATCTATTTCGGTATCCGCGAATTTGGTATGGCTGCTGCGATGAACGGTATGGCACTGCATCGAGGCGTAAAAGTATTCGGCGGTACATTCTTTGTATTTACGGATTATCTGCGTCCGGCCGTTCGTCTGGCAGCTCTGATGGGATTGCCTGTAACCTACGTTCTGACTCACGATAGTATTGCTGTAGGTGAAGATGGTCCTACCCATGAGCCGATTGAACAATTGGCTTCCCTGCGCATTATCCCGAACCTGACGGTCATTCGCCCGGCAGATGGCAATGAGACTTCTGCTGCTTGGGCTTACACGCTGGAAAACAAGAAGAATCCGGTTGCACTGGTATTGACTCGTCAAAACCTGCCAATTCTGGCTGCAACTGCTGAGCATGCACGTGAAGGGATCCAACGCGGTGCCTATATCGTTGCAGATGCGAAGGACGGCAAGCCGGTTGCTCAAATTCTGGCTACAGGTTCCGAGGTACAACTGGCTGTTAAAGCACAGGAAGCACTGGCGGAGCAAGGTATCCAAGTACGTGTCATCAGCTTCCCAAGCTGGGATCTGTTTGAAAAACAAGACAAAGCTTATAAAGATTCCGTTCTGTTGCCTGAAGTGAAGGCTCGTTTGGCGGTGGAAATGGCTTACCCACTGGGCTGGGAAAAATATGTTGGCGACCAAGGCGATATTCTTGGTATCAGCACATTTGGCGCATCCGCTCCTGGCGACCGCGTCATTAAGGAATACGGCTTTACAGTAGAGAATGTTGTTAGCCGCGTGAAAGCTTTGTTGAAATAAAACAACATGTCAAGCAGACAGTCGTAATCTGAGATAGGCTTACGGCTGTTTGTTTCATACAACCGAGTTTTGTAAGAAATCATTTTTGAAAATCCAGTGTATAGGATACGGCGATGCAGTGTGTATTTTCTTACTGAATATGGAATCAAATCTATGTTATGATGCACAATATTCATTCAACCATTGATGAGCAGATGAGGGGATAAAAAATGTCACAGTTTGATGGAGTCAGCGTAGTTAAAAAAGCAAACATATATTATGACGGTCAGGTCACAAGCCGTACAGTCATCCTGGGTGACGGCAGTAAGGTTACACTGGGGATTATGCTGCCTGGAACATATGAATTCGGCACGGATTCCCGCGAGATCATGGAGATTTTGGCAGGGGATCTGAAAGTATTGCTTCCAGGTACTGAGGAATGGCTGGAAATACAGGGAACGGCAACGTTCCACGTACCTGCGCAGTCCTCGTTCAAACTTGAAGTACGAAGTGTGACTGATTATTGCTGTTCTTACCCTGAATAAACAGCTAAACAGGGTAAGAACACACGACTTCAAGCCAAGTGTGCTTACCCTTTATGCTAGCGTATAACTGCGAAGAAAAGTGCAGCTTATTCGAGTGGCTTGCCACCAATGGTGCGGCCAATCCATGCTTCGTATGTCTTCACGACAGCGGATAAGTCCTCGTCACCATAGCCTTGCGTTTGCCCGGCTTGAAACAGGCTTTTGGCAATGGCCAGCATGGGTGTCGGAATGGACAGGCTATCGGTCAAGGAGGAAGCAAGCTTCAAGTCCTTGAGCATCAAGGCAAGTGAGAACTGGTTGCTAAAATCATGCTCGATGATTTTGCGTCCCTTCAGGTCCGCAGCCTTGCTGCCAGCCGATCCGAGCTGAACCAGCTCAAGGAAGCTGTCTGCCGGAATACCGGATTTGGCGGCAATAGCGAAGCCCTCAGCCAGAGCGAGGTTGTTAATGCCGACCATCGTATTATGAGCGAGCTTGGCTACAGCTCCGCTGCCGTTTGGTCCCATATGCAGCACCTTCTTACCCAAGGCATCAAAAACGTCCGACTGTGCTGCGATGGCGTCCGCGTCTCCGCCGACCATGAACACGAGTGTTCCGTCAACAGCGGCAGGCTTGCTACCTGTTACAGGAGCATCAATGAAGGAGCAGCCCAGCTTGTCCGCTTCAGCAGCAAGCTGTTTGACCAGCTCAGGTGAAATCGTGCTGTTATCCATCACGGTCACGCCGGGCGTGAGACCGGCAAACACGCCGTCCTCACCGTAATAGATGTCACGAATTGAGCTATCATCGCTGACCATGGTAATGACCAGTTGCTGATCTTCAGCTGCCTCACGAGGCGTTGAAGCTGTACGAGCGCCCTGTTCTACCAGTGGCTCGCAGCGTGAAGCCGTACGGTTATAAACCGTGACTCCAAATCCCTGCCTCAGCAGATTGGATGCCATCGGGGCGCCCATGGTGCCCAGTCCGATAAATCCGATGTTTTTCATTGCTAATCACCTTTCTTGTTGGAGGATACTGTCCGATAAGATGCGAAATCGGCTTGAAATGAATGTTTAACAGGTTGATCTCAATTTATTGTAGCATGGGTATGCGACCCTATCTACACCGGGGTCTGTCAAGGCACACGACATACAGGTAACGCAAGCTTGTCAGGCCCTGCAAATTAAAGTATCCTATTCCTAAGTCCTTATGTTCGTATTGATGGTCTTAGTAATACCAAACAGGAGGTTCCAAACATGTCTAAAAAAGTTATTTTTGATTACACTAAAGCACTCTCCTTTGTAGGTCAGCACGAAATTGATTACTTTGCAGAACCCATCAAATTGGCTCATGAGCAACTGCACAACCAAACAGGTGTTGGCTCCGATTTCTTGGGTTGGATTGACCTGCCTACCAATTATGATAAAGAAGAATTCGCGCGCATCCAAAAGGCTGCTGCTAAAATTCAAAGCGATTCCGAAGTACTGATCGTCATCGGTATTGGTGGTTCTTACCTTGGAGCACGTGCTGCCATTGAGATGCTGTCGCATTCTTTCTACAATGCATTGTCTAAAGAACAACGCAAAGGTCCGGCTATCTATTTCGCAGGCAACAACATCAGCTCTACATATATGAATCATCTGCTGGAACTGATTGAAGGAAAAGACTTCTCCGTCAATGTTATTTCCAAATCAGGTACGACTACTGAGCCAGCTATCGCTTTTCGCGTATTCCGTGCTGCTTTGGAGAAAAAATATGGTAAAGAAGAAGCGCGCAAACGTATTTACGCAACAACGGATAAAGAACGCGGCGCTTTGAAAAAACTTGCTAACGAAGAAGGCTATGAATCCTTCATTATTCCTGATGATGTGGGTGGCCGTTACTCTGTACTGACAGCAGTAGGCTTGCTGCCGATTGCTACAGCCGGCATTAACATTGAGGAAATGATGCAAGGAGCGGCAGACGCATCCAAAGAATACAGCAACCCGAACGTAGCTGAGAACCAGGCTTACCAATATGCAGCCGTTCGTAACGCTCTGTACCGTAAAGGTAAAGCCATTGAAATTCTCGTAAACTATGAGCCTTCCCTGCATTTCGTATCCGAGTGGTGGAAACAGTTGTACGGCGAAAGCGAAGGCAAGGATTATAAAGGCATCTATCCTGCGTCCGTTGATTTCTCGACAGACCTGCACTCCATGGGACAATTCATTCAGGAAGGCAGCCGCAACATTTTCGAAACAGTTATCCAAGTCGAAAATGTGCCTAGCCACATCACTATCGAGGCAGATCAGGATGATCTGGATGGACTGAACTTCTTGGCAGGCAAAACCGTGGATTTTGTAAATAAAAAAGCATTCCAAGGTACGTTGCTGGCTCACACAGACGGACAAGTACCGAACCTGATTGTAAATATTCCTGACCTGAGCCCTTACTCCTTCGGGTATCTGGCTTATTTCTTCGAAAAAGCTTGCGGCATCAGCGGCTACTTGCTGGGTGTAAATCCGTTCGATCAACCGGGCGTAGAAGCGTACAAGAAAAATATGTTTGCCTTGTTGGGCAAACCGGGCTTCGAAAAAGAAAAAGCTGAGCTTGAAGCGAGATTGTCTGAATAAGGGAACTATAATCTCTGACCCAAAGCAGGGTTTTGAGCAGGGGGTTATAGGTTGTAGCCTCAGATAAAGTACAGGAAAGCAGTTCACCGGCTGCCAGAAGCGGGGGACTGCTTTCCTGTAAAATGAAGTAAGGAAGGGTATACGTAATATGTTGGAACAATACCGAACCGTACGAGGTTCCGGCAGCAAGGAAATTGTGATCCGTAAATCCCGTTTTATCGGTCATATCCAGCCTGTTCATACCGAGGAAGAAGCGACGGCTTTCATAGAACGCATCAAAAAAGAGCACTGGAATGCAACCCACAATTGTTCAGCTTACATGATTGGAGAAAGAGACGAAATCCAGAAGCAATCGGATGATGGAGAACCAAGTGGTACGGCTGGAAAGCCTATTTTGGAGGTGATCCGTAATCAGAAGCTGAAAAATGTGGCGATTGTCGTTACCCGTTACTTTGGTGGTATATTGCTGGGAGCAGGAGGTCTGATTCGTGCATACTCAGACGGTGCCGTTGCAGCAATCGAGGCAGGCGATGCGATTACGCGTGTATTGCATCGTGAAATTTTTGTGGAATTAGATTATACTTGGTTGGGTAAAGTGGAAAATGAATTGCGGAATCGCAGCATCCGTACTGGAGAAACCATTTTTACGGATAAAGTTACGTTAACCTGTCTGCCGCTGGCTGGTGATGCTGAATCCTTCAGCAACTGGATAACAGATTTGACACAGGGGCAATCACTTGTGTCGGAGGGAGAGCAGCTTTACTTTATTGAAGGGGAATAAATAATATGGCTAGAAGAGCAGTGGAACAGGAGTTGTCAAGAGGGCGGATTCTGGAAGCGGCCAGGCACTTGTTTATTACCAAGGGCTACCGTGCGATTTCAATGCGCAGCATTGGCCAGCATCTGGGTTACAGTCATGGTTCGTTATATTATCATTTTAAAGAGAAGGCTGAACTGTTCTACGCCATTGTAATTGAGGATTTTAATACATTGCGTGGAATTTTGCTGCAATCAGCAACAGGTACGCCTGAGGGCGGCTTGAGCAGACTGGAGTACTTGATGCTGGAATTCATCCGTTTTGGCTTGGAAAATCCATATCAGTACGAAATTATGTTTATGATGCACGATGAAGAATTGCTTGCATATTGTCGCACAGAGCAAAACCGTTGTGTGGAATTGTTTGCGTCTATGATCCTACAGGAATTGAGTGTTCAGGGACACTCGGAGGAAGATTGTTCGTGGGTACCGAAAAGTCTGTTTTTATCCATGCACGGCTTTGTGTCATTTTATATCCAAGATGGTTTAACCTTTGAAGAAATCAGACCTGCTGCTTTAGCACATGTAAAGCTGCTGTGTAGACACCTATGAGCGTACCTGCAATCATACGCCTCGGCCATGAGCTTATAGGGTGCTTTTCTGGGTATTTGCACTTCAAGACGGTGACTAATCATTACGTTACTTTGCGAAAGCGACTAAGAATTTAATAGACGATGATGAATCCAGGAGGAGAACATCATCGTCTTTTCTTTATGGCCGTCAGCCCTTCATGATTTTTACATAGTATTGTCGTCTGCGTGGTCCATCGAATTCACAAAAATAAATTCCTTGCCAGCGTCCTAGCAGCATCCTTCCATCATGGATGATGACAGTCTGAGAGGGGCCTGTTGTGATGGATTTAAGGTGGGACGCCGTGTTTCCCTCCATATGGCGATATTGGGGATGTTCCCACGGGTAAACCTCATCCAGTCTTAGTATCACATCATGTCTGACATCCGGGTCAGCATTTTCATTAATGGCAATTCCGGCCGTTGTGTGTGGACAATAGATGAGTACGGTTCCGTGTTGAACCCCACTTTTTTCGATCAATGAAGCAACCTCACGTGTAATATCACGTATTTCATCTCGCCGTGTAGTAGATAACTCTAAAGTATGCAGCATGATGATTTCATCTCCTTTCTTCTTCATATTTTACCCTTTTAGCTCTCAACCTAATATATAGAGTTGACGACAAAAGCTTTCCTTTGATAAAGTATCACATAAGAAAAACATAGTATATACATTGGATTAATTAAATGATCTCAAATGAGGTACGCGCTTTGCGAAAAGCAAGGCTGCTGCTGTTCCTGAACAGGTTCAGAAGCGGAAAGGAAGTGTACGGATATGCATGTGGAAGTAAAGGGATTAAACAAGCATTTCGGTAATTTTCATGCGGTAAAGGACGTATCTTTTGATATTCGGAAGGGCCATTTGATTGGTTTACTCGGTCCGAGTGGTGGCGGAAAAACCTCCATTTTACGCATTTTGGCAGGGCTGGAGCAACCAGATGCCGGAGAGATTCATTTTCACGGAAAAAGAGTGAATGAACTGGCCCCGCAGGAGCGCGGAATCGGATTTGTTTTTCAAAACTATGCTTTGTTTAAGCACATGAGCGTGTACGATAATATTGCCTTTGGTCTAAAAGTGAAAAAAAGCTCCAAAGCCCATATCAAAGAGCGAGTCACAGAGCTGGTCGAGCTGACAGGACTCAAAGGCTTCGAGCATCGTTATCCGCATCAATTATCAGGTGGGCAGCGGCAGAGGGTTGCTTTTGCGCGTGCCTTGGCGCCGGAGCCTCAATTGTTGCTGCTGGATGAGCCTTTTGCGGCCATTGACGCCAAGATTCGCCAAGAGCTGCGAAGCTGGCTGCGGGAGTTGATTGAGCGGGTGGGCATTACCTCCATTTTCGTCACTCATGATCAGGATGAGGCGATTGAGGTAGCGGATGAAATTATGGTTATTAATCAAGGAAGGCTGGAGCAGAAGGGAACGCCTTGGGATATTTATAAAAAGCCGGGGACACCGTTCGTTGCTTCTTTTATTGGTGAGTCGACAGTGATTGAACAAGCGTCCAGCCTTAAGGGCTTCGAGGAAGCTGCTGGATCAGGAGTACGTGCCTTGATCCGGCCGGAGTATATTGATGTCGGGCCAAGTGAAGAGTTTGCGCTTTTGTCAGCGACCGAAGAAGGCATAGTGAGGCATTTGCATTTCCGGGGAAGTGAATGGATGGTTGAAGTGCAGGTCGGAGATCAACGGCTTATGACGTACCGTTCGCTGGAGAAGTCTACTCTGGAGCCTGGTCAGCAGGTGCGAGTGCTGGTACATCGGGCCTATCTGTATAATGATCAGTCGAGCTGGATGGTGGAAAATCGCCTGAAGAAAGATCCAATGCCTATAGTGATTTAAACGTAGAATAATTACGCATGAGGGGATGTCCGGCCTGATTTCAGGGCTTAGGGCATGCTCCTTTTGGCGTTGGAGGTGGAAGAATTTACGCAGACGATTTACGCAGAATCGGTGTGTTCGCTATAATAGTAATACGACAACCATTCAGATAGATAGGAGTTTAATTCATGAATCGGCTTATTTTTCTTGGCACGGGGGATGCAATGGGTGTTCCGCGTGTATATTGTGATTGTCCCGTATGCACAGAGGCACGCTCGACTGGGGCGAATGTAAGGCTGAGATCATCTGTGCTGATCGAAAGCGATACGGAGGACTTTATGATTGATTGTGGTCCGGACTGGCGCAGACAGCTAGAATTACGGGGGCTTCGCTTTATCCGTACGATCCTCGTTACACATGCGCATTTTGATCATATTGGAGGATTGCCGGAATGGGCAGATGCCTGTCGCTGGACCGGGAATAGAGGCCGCTTGTATGCTCCACAGGAAGTGATTGACACAATTCTGCGTCAATTTTCCTGGCTGCCTGGACATCTGGACCTTATCCCTGTCGATCAGGGAGCGCAGCTTGCCGGGTGGAATATCCGAGGTTGGCGTGTAAATCACGGGAAGAACGGATATGCTTACGCTTATCGACTGGAAAAGGATGGTTTCTCGTGGGCCTATTGTTCCGATTCGATTGGACTGAATGAGGCAGAGATTCTGCCCTTGCATAATCTGAATCTGCTCGTGCTGGGAACGAGCTTTTATCATGAGGAGGCCGAGTATTCGACCCGCTCGGTATATGACATGCTCGAGGCTCAGGAGCTTATAGGCAGGCTTGAGCCTGATCGTACGGTATTTACACATATGTCCCATGATGTGGATGTCACACGCAACTACGGGCTTCGGGAAGGGATTTGCTTGGCACAAACCGGCATGAGTCTGCCGTTGGAATAGCAATTTCCATTACATCGACCGACTGATGCAGAGTAGTCTGGAGATGCCCTCTTTGATTTGCTGCTCGTTGGCGTATGAATAGGACAGCCGCACATGCGTTTTACCCTCCGCGCCAACGGGATCAAATACGTTCCCCGGTACAAAGGAGACGGACTCTTCTATGCTTTTGGCAAGCAGTTCATTGGGCTTCAACGCAAAAGGCAGCTGGAGCCACAGGTTGAGTCCCCCTGACGGGCTGGTCCATGTCCAGCCTGATTCGCGGAGACTGTCTTCCATCGTTTCCTTGCGAATCTGGAGCGCGATACATAGCTTTTTGATATGCTGCTGCATACGTGGAGATTGAAAGTATTGTAAAAACAACTTTTGATTCAGCAGTGGCGATCCATTGTCCACCAACGCTTTGACGCTCAGCAGGCTGGCCATAAGCTGACGTCGACAGGTCACGGCTGCGATGCGCAGACCGGGTGCTACATATTTGCTGTAGCTGCGAATGTAGACGACGCTTCCCGAGATATCATAGGCAAAAATCGGGGAAGGGGGCTTTTGCCCAAAGCTGATGTCATAGGTGCTGTCATCCTCGACAATGAGGCAGCCATAGCGCTCGGCCAGTTCAGGCAGTCGTTTGCGCTGCTCATCGGGTACCGTAAAGCCGGTCGGGTTGTGAAATGTCGGATTCATATAAAAGAGACGCGGCTTTTCTGTTTTCATGCACCATTCAATCTGATCCATATCATAACCTTCCGGGCGAATATCAGTTGTAGTCAGACGTGCACCTTGTCTACGGAATATTTCCATAGCGGGGCCATAGGCAGGACGCTCGATTAATACACGGTCCCCTGTACGCAGAAGAGATCGGGAAATTAAATCAATGGCTTGTTGTGCGCCGGAGGTAATCAGTACTTCGTCTGTTGATAAGGCAAAATGCTTATCCGCACTAAAATGCTGGGCCATTGCATCACGCAGTTCAGCATCCCCTTGTACAGAAGAATAGGTAGCCGCCACTTTCGGATGCTTTTCAAAAACCTGCATCATTAATTCTCCCCAATATCGGTTAGGCAGAAGGGAGGGATCAATTAATGATTTGGAAAATTGGAAATCGGCGTTCACAGATTGGACACGGGTAAGCCCGTCCATTCCCCTCCAGGCGGAAACAGACGGATCGTCTGCCGCGTAGGCAGATTCCGAGTGTAAGCCTTGTTTGGTGGATGAACGTTCCGAGTAGGCGGCTAATGGTTTCAATGTATTTGCATGGGAAGCATGAGCGTAGTACCCTGATTTATCCTTTACATAAATACGTCCCTGTTGCTTTAACTCCTGATATGCCCGGAAGACGGTTAACCGATGCACACCCAATTCCTGAGCCAAGCTTCGCACAGACGGCAATTTAACGTCGGCTGGCCAGTCCCCGCGATCAATCCGCACATTTACATAGTGAATGACCTGTTCATACAGCTTTAAGGCCTGATCGGTCGTCGAAAAGAGTAATTCGCTGTTGTTCCTGCCCATGCTGTCCACGCTCCTTTTGTGTGTATTGTACTATACATCACTTCAAAATCGCTTACAACTGTTCTGTGGTTACACATCTGTTCTGCCTGTCTCCTTGTATGCTTGTGAGTAACAGAAGGGAGAGGGAAGTATCATGATTGGTATTGCCTTTACAGTTATGTGTCTTATTTTTGGCACAACATTTTTGGCTATAAAAGTGGGGGTGGAAGCCGGGCTTCCGCCATTCCTATCAGCAGGCACACGTTTTCTGGCAGCAGGAGCGATCTTGTTTATTGCGATGAGACTATCGGGAAAGGTTCGGTGGTCGTTATTATGGCGTAAGGAAATGCTGCTGATTGGAGTTGGAACAACCTTCGGTACATTTTCAGCACTGTATTGGGCAGAGCAATATGTCAGCTCGGGGATCGGTGCTATTTTGTCAGCCACTGGACCGATGATGATTGTGTTGATGCAGTCCGCACTACTGCGGCAAAAAACGACGAGAATTACGCTTATTGGCTGCATGATTAGTTTTCTCGGGGTCGTGCTGGTGGTACTGCCAGGATTGGTGGTTCAGATTAGCGGTTTGTGGCTTGCGGGTTGCATAGTCATTTTGCTAGGTGAGCTATGTTATTCGGGAGGGGCCCTTTACTCCAAGCGAGTCATGGATGCGTTTCGTGATACGAATCCGATTGCCTTGAATGCAGCGCAAATGTTCCATGGTGGTTGGATGTTGCTGGTACTGTCAGCTTTGACAGAGCCTTGGAATTCTGGGGAATGGAATGTACTCCCTGCCATGGGTTCTCTCCTGTATTTGATCTTGTTCGGTTCAATGATTGCGCAGACGCTATTCTATTGGCTCATGGCTCGTACGAATCCACTCTTTCCGACAACATGGCTCTATATTTCACCACCGATTGCTGTAGGCTTGGGGGCTTTTTTATATGGAGAGCATGTAAGCTGGTGGATGCTGGCAGGGGTGCTGCTCATTGTGATCGGATTGATGTGTATGAACAACGGAATCATCCGTCTGGTGAACAGACGAAAGCTACGTTCGGCTATCTGATAATTTGAAGCCGTTAGTTATTATGTGATGTGACGTAAAGAGCCTCCAAACTGTCGTATGTTATTGAACATGCGACGTTTGGAGGCTTTGTTGTTGTGATCCTTTATTTAAGTATGTCGTTAAAAGTCACTTTTTTGCTTATTCAACATTGAGTACGAATTTGTCGATGGCATGCTTGACGCCGTCTTCATTATTGCTGGTAGTGATGTAATCAGCCAGCTTCTTCAAATCAGGAATAGCGTTCTCCATGGCTATGCCGAGACCAGCACATTCAAGCATTTCATGGTCGTTCCAGGAGTCGCCGATGGCAATCGTTTCCGACAGCTCACAGCCAAAATGTTTTGCCAGGAAGGTAAGAGCGTGGCCCTTGGTACCCTCATGATGCATAATTTCCAGAAAATGAGGCTTGGATTTTGTAATATGCACTTCATTGCCCAGCAGTTCGCGCAGCTCGGGAATCAATTCGTCCAATACTTCTGGCTCGTCGATAATCAGCAATTTAGGAGCAGGTTGCTCTATAACTTTACTGAACACAGGCTCTACAAAATATTCCGTGTTGTTCAGCTCGGTGTAATCTTTAATTTTCTGATTATCTTCACGTGTGTACAATTTGTCATCTATATACGTTTGCAGATGTAGATTGCGTTCCACGCAGAATTCATACAGGCGGCGTGCAGCCACGAGTGGAACATAACGCTCATACAGCACATTTTCGTCCAGTAGGTTTTTGACCAAAGCTCCCTGGTACGTAATGATCGGCACGTTTAATCCTGTCTGGCGGGCAATTTTATGTGCGGAAGCGTAAGCTCGTCCGGTGGCGAGCGTAACCACAACACCTTTGGCTACAGCAGCTTCCAAGGCCTGTTGTGTCGCTGGAGTAACTTCCTTCTGATCGTTAATAAGTGTATCATCAATATCAATAGCAATTAATTTATACATATCGGTAATCTCTCCTTTTTCTCTATCATGGGGCAATGCTAAAATTGTATCTCATAATATTCAAAATGACAATATCACAATAAAAGGGGACGACCCCTATAAGAGCCTGTCCCCTTATAACCACTGAAGTATTGGTTTGAAACGATAGGAAAAAGTAGCTGTTAGTCTTCCAAAAATACAAGCCCGACAAAGTCGTCCAGCTCAATATTACCAAAATAATGCTTCAAATCGAGAGAGGACAAGGCTTGACGAACCTCGTCTTCATCATAGCGTTTGCCACGCAGAATATTTTCAATATCGGCAACGTCGCCCACACCGAAGAAATCACCATAGATTTTAATGTCACGGATATGGCCTTCCTTAAGGTCCATGCGGATATCAATAATACCGACCGGGAATTTACGGGTGTGCTTGATATTGCTCTCCGGGGATTGACCATAATTCCAGTCCCAGGATTGATAGCGTTCTTTGGAAATTTCATGAATTTTAGCCCAATCGGAATCGGTGAGCTTATATTGGGGTACCTGATCCAGCTCTACTCCGAATATGAAACGCAGTAGTTCCTCACGAAATTGCTCTATCGTCATTTCACGATCCATCAGCTCGCTGATGTTAGCAACGCGGCTGCGGACGGATTTGGTGCTTTTGGATTTGAATTTTTCAGGGTTGGCATGCAGGGATGCAGCCACATTGTCCAGATTCAGGTTAAACATCAATGTACCGTGGCTGAACATGCGTCCGCGTGTGGCAAACTGGGCGTTTCCCGAAATTTTGCGTTCACCGACTTGAAGATCGTTGCGTCCGGTCATTTCGGCTTCCACACCCATTTGGCGCAGGGCATCAATAACAGGCTGCGTAAATTTGAGGAAATTATGAAAGGACTCCCCGTTATCCTTGGTAATGAAGCTGAAATTTAAATTACCGAGGTCATGATATACAGCTCCACCGCCGGACAGGCGACGAACGACCTGAATATGGTTGTCTCTGACAAACTCAGCGTTGATTTCTTCAATGGTGTTTTGATGCTTCCCTATAATAATAGAAGGCTGATTAATGTAAAACAGCAGATAGCTGTCGTCTAGCGGTAGATGCTTGAGCGCATACTCCTCAATGGCAAGATTAATGGCTGGATCGTGTATGCCCTGGTTGTCGATGAACAGCATGTCCATTCCTCCGTATACAAACTGTGTAATTTTACGTGTACCATTTTCTATTGTAACCCAAGTGAGCAATGTACACAAAAGCTCATTTGCATTGACGGAACGCAAAAAGCAGTCCCATAATGGAGCTAAATGATCAGGAACGGTCGGAAAGGATGATAGGCAATGATAGAGGTTTACGGTCATGGCGGGGACAGGGAAACGGCTGCGGCGACATTTGGCGGAGCTGCTGCGGATTTTGTGGATTTTAGCGCCAATATTAATCCGCTCGGTCCACCGCCCGAGGTGCTAGAGGTTCTGCAAAGCGCGTTGGATACTGTGATTCGCTATCCAGACCCGGGGCACCGGAATTTTAAAAATATGCTGGCACGGCGATTGCATGTTCCACCCGAGTCGCTGAGTGTCGGAAACGGTGCGGCTGAAAGCATGGCTTTATTGCTGTTGGGATTGGCTCCCCAACGTGTGGGTATGGTGGAGCCATGCTTTTCAGAATATGCAGAGCTGGCAGGCAAATTCGGGGCCGAGGTAAGCCGGGTATACGGCAAAGCCTCGCTGCAATGGAAGGCTGACGTGGAGGATATACTCCAGCTCATGGAGCAGGTAGATGTACTGTTTTTGGGGCAGCCCAATAACCCTAACGGTGTGCAATATGGCGAGCAGGAGCTGCGTGAGCTGGCAGAGGCGGCTGGCAAAACGGGCACCGTGCTGGTGGTGGATGAGGCTTTCATTGATTTTATCCCACTGGAGCGGCGAATTTCACTGCTGCCTGTGCTGGATCGGTATCCTCATGTGATTTTGATCCGGTCGATGACTAAATTCTATGCCATTCCTGGTCTGCGCCTAGGCTACGCAATTGCTCATCCAGACTATATCCGGCGAATGACAGACAAACAGGTGACCTGGAGTGTGAACGGATTGGCGTTGCTGGCTGGGGAGGCGTGTCTGCAAAGCGGGGAGGCCTACGAGCGGCGCACACAGGAGCTGATTGCTATGGAACGCAGCCGTCTGCTGACCGCGTTGGCGGAATGGGGCTGCGGCGTCATTCCCGGCGAAGCGAATTATGTACTGGTACGGGCGCCGGGAACGTGGAGTGCATTGGCTGTGCAGCAGGCGCTTGGACAGCGTGGAATTCTTATTCGTAGCTGTGCTATGTATCCAGGGCTGACGGCGAGCCATTTTCGGATTGCGGTCAAGGACGCGGAAGCCAACGGCTTACTGCTGTCTGCATTGGGTGAAGTGCTGGAGGAGGAGCGTTGGCGTGACAGTTAGCTTGATTATCTTGGCGGCCTATCTTCTGGACAGGCTGATTGGCGATCCGAGGTGGCTGCCGCATCCGGTCATCGGAATGGGATATGTCATTTCAGCGCTGGAAAAGGCGATTCGCCGTCAGGTCAGCAGCGACCGTGGACTGAAACGCGCCGGCTTGCTGCTGCCACTTATTGTGGCGGGAGGGGCCTTTGCGCTCGCTTGGGCGCTGCTGCGTTTGCTTGCCTGGGTTCACCCGTGGCTGTCTGTTGGTGCAGAAATCATTCTGATCGCAACCACGATTGCTTCCAAAGGACTCAAGGAAGCGGGCATGGCAGTCTACCGCGAGTTGCAGGCGGGTAATCTGCCTGCGGCACGCCGGGAGCTCGGTATGATTGTCGGGCGGGATACGCAGCAGCTGGATGAGCCTGAAATTGTACGCGGTACCGTCGAAACGGTCGCAGAAAACATCGTTGACGCGATTATTTCTCCGCTTTTTTATGCCCTGATCGGAGGGGCCCCCTTGGCGCTGGCTTATCGTGCCGTAAATACGCTCGATTCCATGGTTGGCTACAAAAATGAAAAGTATCTGCATTTAGGCTGGGCCTCGGCACGGCTGGATGATGTAGCTAACTACATTCCGGCACGCTTGACAGCGGTTATGCTTATGGTAGCGGCGTGGATGCATCGGCATGATGCTGCAAGAAGCTGGAGCACTGTCAAGCGCGATGCTCGTCTGCACCCAAGCCCGAATAGCGGCTTCCCGGAATCGGCTGTTGCCGGTGCGCTGGGGATTCGGCTTGGAGGCTTTAACGTCTATCACGGCGTCCGCTCCTTTCGTGCATACATGGGCGATCGGATACGACCGATGGAGTCGGAGGATATCCGGCACACAATCCGGCTGATGTTCACCGTGTCCAGCATGTTTGTTGGATTGTGTCTGCTAGGAGCGGCAGGCTGTTTTGCCTTGAAATGGACGCAGTGAGGAGTGACGGGACCTTGAAATACATTTTGAAGGAACAGGAGAAACAGGCATGCGGACATGTTAATGAAGATTCGCAATGGGATCTGGAGCTTGTGCTGGTACGTCACGGCACAACCCTGTGGAACAGGGAGCGTCGATATCTAGGACACACAGATATTGGTTTGCTAGCGGGAGCAGGGCAGGAGCTGGAGCCTTTGCGGGAGAAGCTGCAGGGTCGGTTCTTTGCTCGAATCTATTGCAGCGATTTGATGCGATGTCGCCAGACCCTACAGATCATTTTGCCAGAATCAGAATTAAAAGCTGGACGCACTCTATCCGCCAAGTCCCCTATTATGGAGCCACGCCTGAGAGAGCTTGATTTTGGTGAATGGGACGGAAAAACGTATGACATGCTTAAGAATGTGGCATTGTATCGTGCCTGGATTGATGAGCCGCAACGGATCACGCCTCCTGGAGGGGAATCTTGGGCAAAATTTGAGCATCGTTTGCACGAATTTCTTGACTCTCTGTATGAGTGGCGAATTGCTATGGAGCCTCAGCAATTAAGTTTGGCTGATGCCCCTCCCTCTGTTCTGGTCGTCACGCATGGCGGCGTCATTCGCCAGTTGGCTCATATGCTAATTCCGGGACACGGTTTTTGGAGCTTACATCCAAAGCCGGGAGAGGCATTGAGAATTCAGTTGAGGCTGATAGAGCCACACAAGTTCATGGCGAAGATACTTTCTCATTCGCTAGACGAGAACTGGTAAACAGGCTGTCTGGGTTGTAAGCAGTCTCTTTTTAACCTATAATCATCAAGTAAAAGAACGGCTTGACTAACACTACATCAAATATCCAGCAGACGAGGTCAGCGCAGTGTAATGGAAATTTCATCTACTCGCTGTTAAAAGGGAAGCCGGTGTGAATCCGGCGCGGTCCCGCCACTGTAAATGGTAATTGCCTATCAGCCCTGCTTTATGTGCCGTCAAGCATATAAAGGAACATAGGCTGCGGCAGCTTGCCATAAGTCAGGATACCTGCCCGTCCGCCTCTCACCATAATCCTTCGAGGAAAGGATGACGTGTTCGCAGTGACTGTCCATGCGGAAGAAGCTGCCGCCTGCGCATGATCTGTGCTAACGTGACCCCTGTGTCCTGATATAAGGATACGGGGGTTTTTTGAAGGGAAGGAAGGCTGGATTTAGAAGATATCGGATGAGGTTCAAGCGCTCTTACGATTTATTATGGAGGGGTGTAAATCATGTCAGGGAAAAAAATAAAGGTCTGGACAACAGGCCTATTGGCTCTAGTCTTGGCGGTTGTGCTGAGTGCATGTGGCGCGAATGGAAAAAACGCCGAAAATCAAGGGAATCAGGCTTCTTCGCAGCAGGCAGGACAGACAGCGACTGCACAAGAGCCTTCGGGTAAAACGGTTTACCCGTTAACGATCAAGGACGCAACAGGACAGGAGTTCACGTTCAAAAAAGCGCCGGACAAGATCGTTTCCGTCTCCCCGGCAGAAACCGAGGCGCTGTTCGCGATCGGGCTGGATAAAGAAATAGTCGGCGTATCCGACTACTCCGACTACCCGGAAGCGGCGACAAAAAAGCCCAAAATGGGCGGTATTATGAAGCCGAATGAAGAAGCGATTATTGCTGCGAATCCGGATGTCGTTTTTGCAGGGATATCCCTTAGTGAGCAGGCTACCACCAAGCTGCGTGATATGGGAATTATGATTTTTAAAACCGAACCGAAAACGGTTGAAGATGTCATAGCTAACATCGAATTATATGGGAAAATCACCGATCATCAGAAAGAAGCAAGAACGGTGACCGACAAGATGAGAGCAGATGTAGCGGAAGTGAAGGACGGTGTTAAAAATATCGGCAAAGGCCAGAAGCTGCGAGTGTATGTTGAGTTTTCACCTGGCTGGACGGTGGGCAAGGGTGAATTTATGGACGAGCTGATTACACTGGCAGGCGGCGAAAATGTAGGTGCGACCCAGAAGGGCTGGTACCAGATCAGCGAGGAAAATATTATTGCTGCAAATCCAGACGTGATTTTGTACAGCAAAAGTGTCAAGGACGACAAAACAGGTCAGACGCTTGGCGAGATTATCAAAGCCCGCAGTGGATGGGATCAAATATCGGCTGTTCGCAATAACCGGGTTTTTGCCGTAGATGATAATTTGATCAGCCGTCCGGGTCCGCGCGTGACAGAAGGTCTCAAGGAAGTGGCCAAAGGCGTGTATCCTGAAATTTTCAAATGAACCGTAGACTGATCGGCTTTGGAGGTGTAGGCCTGGCCTTGCTGCTGCTGACGTTGCTGCTCTGTCTCGGCATGGGCTCGGCCAAGCTTCCGGTCAGCCAAATCACAGGTATTCTGGTTAATCATCTACCGGGATTAGGTGAGACGTTTACACCCGATTGGAATACGTCCTCGGAGCAGATTATTTTGAAGGTCAGGCTACCACGGGTGTTACTCGGAATGCTGGTAGGTGCAGCGCTTGCGCTGGCGGGAGCCGGATTTCAGGGAGTGCTTCGCAATCCGTTGGCTGATCCATACACGCTTGGAGTGTCCTCGGGTGCCTCGGTAGGAGCGGCGGTGCTGATTTATTGGGGGCTTCAGTTTTCATTTGTTGGCATATGGACGCTGCCGCTGGTGGCGTTTTTCACCGGAATGCTCACGCTGTGGATGGTGCTGACGCTGGCACGGGAAGGTGGAAAGATTCCGACACAAAGTCTCATTTTGTCGGGTGTGGTGATGCAATCTTTTCTGGGTGCGGTTGTTTCCTTTCTGACAGCCATGTCGAAAGAAACAGTCAATGAAATATTGTACTGGACGATGGGAAGTCTCAGTCTGCGTGGTTGGTCATATACGGGAATTCTTTTACCTTATGTGGTCATAGGATTAGTGTTTTTGTGGAACCGGGCAAGGGTGCTGAATATTCTGGCCTTGGGTGAACGTCAGGCGGCTCACATGGGAGTTCAGGTAGATGCCACGAAACTATCTGTGCTGATCGTATCCACACTGCTGACAGCTGCCGCTGTCTCGGTATGTGGAGTCATTGGTTTTGTAGGACTCGTCGTACCGCATATCATTCGTCTGGTCACAGGTCCTGATTATCGGATGATTGTTCCGTTGTCCGCGCTGGGTGGAGCTATTTTTATGGCTTGGGCAGATACTGCGGCTCGCACGTTGTTGGCTCCAACGGAAATCCCTCTGGGTGTTATGACGGCCTTTGTCGGCGCTCCGTTCTTCGCATACCTCCTGTATCGGAACAAAAAGCTGCGCAGGGGGGAACTGCTGTGACAGAACAAAGTGGATCACAGAAGACGCGTATTTCGGCATTAGAGGCAACTGGCTTGACTCGTGCTTTTGGAGAGTTTCATGCGTTAGAGAATATAAGCTGGAGCGTAGACGAGGGATCGTGGTGGGGCATTATTGGTCCGAATGGCAGTGGAAAATCGACCCTGCTGCATTTGCTTTCCGGTGTAGATCAGCCCACCTCGGGCAGCGTTCATATCTATGGTAAAAAGGTTGGCAGCTACAGCAGAAAAGAGCTTTCCCGAATTATAGCCGTACTCCAACAGGAGGGGCTTCCTCCCGTGGGATACACAGTCAGGGAAGTCGTAGAAATGGGACGTTTTCCTCATCAGGACTGGCTGGGCAGGGAAAAGGGTGTGGATGTTGACCTTATCACGGATCGTGTGCTGGAGCGCTTGGGTCTTATTTCGCTGGCGGACAGAGCATTGGATCGCCTGAGCGGAGGACAACGGCAGCGTGTAGCTTTGGCAAAGGTGATGGTGCAGGAGCCACAAATATTGCTGCTGGACGAGCCTACAACCTACCTGGACCTGCGTTATCAGCTTGAGTTTATGGAGCTGCTGGCAGAATGGCGGCAAGAAATGGGTGTGACGATCATTGCTGTCCTGCATGATCTTAATTTGACAGCCCAATTTTGCGATAATTTGCTTGTGCTTAAGGATGGAAAGGTTGAAGGGGTGGGAGCCTCAGCGGAGTTGTTAACCAAGGAGCGAATTCACCGTGTATACGGCGTTGAGCCTGTGATGCTTCCTCATCCAGATAGCGGTGTACCACAGCTTTTGCTGCGCAGGAGTACTCGTGATGGCAGCAGATGAATAGGAGATTTTATAGCAATATAAAAGAAGCAGGGAGTGGAAGGTATGAGCGAAAGGCTGAATCAGCTAATTAATAGCATAACCCCGCCGGATGAGGTGGCTGCATCGGCCGCTGCTAAGCATTTGGACCAATTAACGAAGCCGCCGGGAAGTCTTGGAAAGTTGGAAAGTCTGGCCATTCAGCTGGCAGGAATTACAGGGGTAGACAAGCCTGAATTTGCTCGCAAAACCGTGATGGTCATGGCTGCGGATCACGGTGTATGTGAAGAGGGGGTCAGTGCCTTCCCGGCTGAGGTCACGCAGCAAATGCTGTATAACATGTTGTCAGGCGGTGCGGCCATTAATGTACTTGCACGCCATGCGGGGGCAGATGTCAGGGTTGTGGACGTTGGTGTAAATGCGGATGTCTCGCACCCGGATTTGGTCAACCGTAAGGTGCGCATGGGCACTTCAAATATGGCCAAAGGGCCAGCCATGCTGCGTATGGAAGCGGAGCAGGCGATTTTGGCCGGAGCTGAAGCTGTAGCCGAAGCATTCGAAGGTGGCACACGGCTATTCGTTACCGGCGAGCTGGGCATCGGGAATACGACAGCCAGTGCTGCGGTCGTATGTGCCCTTACCGGACTGGAGCCGGAAGTTATCGTAGGCCGGGGCACGGGGGTAGATTCAGCCGGACTTACCCGCAAAATAGCGGTGGTCTGCCGCGCGCTGGACGTAAACCAGCCGGATGGAAATGACGCCCTCGACGTGCTGACCAAGGTCGGCGGTCTGGAGATTGCCGCCTTGGCGGGCGTCATCCTCGGCGCAGCCGCACATCGCTGTCCAGTCGTGCTGGACGGCTTTATTTCCGGCGCAGCTGCCCTCGCTGCGCGCGCTCTGGCGCCTGCAAGTGCGGCGTACATGCTCGCCTCGCACGCCTCGGACGAGCGCGGGCACGCCGCGGTGCTCCGCCAGCTCAAGCTGGAGCCCATGCTGCATCTCGACATGCGGCTCGGGGAGGGCACAGGTGGGGCGCTGAGCCTGCACCTGATTGATGCGGCGTGCCGCATTATGCGCGAGATGGCGACCTTTGCCGATGCCGGCGTATCGGACGGTCAGGGAGCCGCGCAGCGATGAAGGCGCTCGTGACCGGGGGGGCACGCAGCGGTAAAAGCGGCTTTGCCGAGCGGTTATGCATGTCGCTCGCACCTCGCGCCTGCTATATTGCAACGGCACAAGCCTACGACACGGAGATGAAGGATCGCATCGACCTTCATCGGTTCCAGCGCGAGTCTGCCGGGTATGACTGGCAGACGCTGGAGGAAGCGCAGGCGCTGCCGGAGCTGCTGCGGCGGCTTGGTGGCCTCCCTGATATAGCACAAATAGAGGCATGGCCGGCTGTGCAAGGCAGCGATCCTGCCAGCCTGCACGCCAGTCAAGCATCGCCGCCATCACCCGCGCCTATGGTGCTGGTCGACTGCCTGACCCTGTGGCTGTCGAACGTGCTGCTGGCGGCAGACGAGGACGGCGAAGCCGCATCCCGAGCCGCCATCGACGAACTGGCGACAGCGGTGGCTCAGTATCCGGGTTCGCTCGTTATCGTCACCAACGAGGTTGGTGACGGGATCGTTCCCGAATATCCGCTTGGACGGCTGTATCGGGATTTGAGCGGAATCATGAATCAACGAATCGCCCATCTGTGCGATCAAGTATTTTTGGTGACGGCGGGCATTCCCATAGAACTTAAACAGTTGGAGTATAAGCTATGAGCCGCGAACGTCAAGCTGTTGCTGCGGCCTTTCAATTTTTATCCCGTCTTCCGGTTAAGGCGGAGCTGGACTTTTCCCCGGAATTACTTAAGCGTAGTGCAAGCTATTATCCCCTGGTCGGAGCAGTGATTGGCCTCATTGTCTGGTGCTTTGCAGTGCTCGCCTCTTTGGTGTTGCCGCCGTTGCCATGTGCGGTTCTTACTCTCGCCGTATGGGCTTGGCTGACGGGTGGACTGCATTTGGACGGCTGGATGGATGCGGCTGATGCGTTGTTCAGCTACCGTTCCCGTGAGCGGATGCTGGAGATTATGAAGGATAGTCGTGTAGGAGCAATGGGCGTCATTGCTTGTGTGCTGCTTCTCATGCTCAAGGCCTCTTTATTATATATTGTGCTGGATACCGTGCTGGTTGAGCGGAATCTGTCCAGCTTGTTGCTGCTTCCGATGGTTTGGAGCCGCTGGTTTATGGTGCATGCGATGAAGCGGTGGCCTAAAGCTCGTAACGATGACGGACTGGCAGCGCGTTTTGCCGATATGAGCGGTGGACGTGTCGGATTGGCTGTATTCTGGGCTGTTCTGGTGACTCTGGGTGCGGCCTTAGGACAATACTTCCTTGCCGGGTTACCTACAGGAACAAGTGGCATAGGGGATTCGTCGACGGCAGGGGCATACATACGGACGTTCCTTATGTATTCCAAGGACCTTCCCATCTGGATAGGCTTTGTGCTGCTGCCCTTGTTGGCTTACGGTGTTGGAACCTTTGCGGCTAATCGTGTCAACCGCCGTTTGGGCGGGCTGACGGGTGATATTTACGGAGCCTTGAACGAATTGCTGGAGACTGTTCTGTTGCTGTTTATTGTAATTTTGTACGGGCTGTGATGTGATCTGTTTAAAATGAATTCATTAAAGGGGAAGAGGCAATTGTCAACTTTCGAATCGTCCTGCACAAACTCGGCTGCTGTATTAATGCTTCAAGGAACAGCATCGGATGTGGGCAAAAGCGTGGTGACGACTGCCCTGTGCCGTATATTTGTACAGGACGGCTATCGTCCCGCACCGTTTAAGTCACAGAACATGGCACTCAATTCGTACGTCACTGAGGACGGCAAGGAAATTGGACGCGCTCAGGGTGTACAGGCTGAGGCCTGTGATATTGAAGCGACCACCGACATGAATCCAATTTTGATTAAGCCCGTCAAGGATATGCACTCACAAATTGTTGTACACGGTGTACCATATGCCTATATGAGCGCCTCCGATTACCGTAAAGACTTTTTGCCAAAAGCCAAGCAGACGGTCATGGATGCGCTAAATCGGCTGCGTGATACCTATGATATCGTGCTTATGGAAGGGGCGGGCAGCCCGGCCGAGATTAATTTAAAGGATCGCGATATTGTAAATATGAATCTTGCGGGCTGGGCGGACGCTCCTGTATTACTTATTTCAGATATCGACCGGGGCGGTGTTTTCGCTTCTCTGGTAGGAACGATCGAGCTGCTGGAGCCACATGAAGTGCAGCGTATCCGAGGATTTATTATTAACAAATTTAGAGGCGATTTGTCTCTGCTTCAACCCGGACTGGATTGGCTGGAGGAACGGACTGGTATTCCGGTACTCGGTGTGCTGCCTTTTCTGCCGGACATTCGCATTGAGGCGGAGGATTCCGTGGTACTGGACAAAAAGCCCCGACTGTCTGCAAAAGATAAGGAACTGGACATTGCGGTCATTCGATATCCGCGGATTTCCAATTTTACGGACACGGATGCTTTGGCCGCAGAGCCAGATGTGAGCGTACGTTATGTCACAGAAGTCGGGGAATTGGGCGTGCCGGATGCCATTATTTTACCAGGGACCAAGGATACCATCGGCGATCTGCTTGAATTGCGCGACAGAGGTCTGGAGGAAGACATCCGACAGGCCATGCAGACAGGACGTACGCAGTTGGTCGGCATTTGTGGAGGCTATCAGATGCTTGGTACGGCTTTGTTTGATCCTGAGGCAGTAGAATCAGGTTTGCCCCAGCAGGCAAAAGGTTTGGGATGGCTGGCTTTAACCACGACCTTTTTAAAGGAAAAACAAACTGTGCGCGTACAAGGAACCTTGTCTAATCATTGTCCACTGTTGCTAAACACTGCATCTGATTCAGATGCTGATCCCAAGCCAATCATTGAAGGCTATGAAATACATATGGGTGTTACGGAGTGTGTTACAAAGTATGTTACGGAACTACAACCACCTGGAGACGGAGCTTTAGGCATGGATCAAATGCGTACGCTATTCCATATCCGGCGTGGCGAAGGAACAGGCTTTGAGGAAGGCTGGGGTACGACAGATGGTAAAGTATGGGGAACCTATTTGCATGGTGTGTTTGATAATGATCGTTTTCGCCGCTCCTGGCTGGATGGACTGAGACAATCGAAGGGCTTGACACCGCTTGATAGCACCTTCACTGTACGGGAAGCCAAGGAACAAGAGTTTGACCGTGTTGCAGAGGTGGTCCGGGCTCATTTGGATATGGATCAAATTTATCGCATTATGGGGATGAAAATTTAACCATGATACGTAATACCTGGACTATTAATACGCTTTTTTAAAATAAAGAGGTGTCTCCACAGCCAGATTCATGACTGAGAGGCACCTCCTTTTCGTATGTTAGCTTACACTATTTTAAATTTTTGCACTGCTTTTTGCAGTTCAGTCGCTTGCTTGCTTAATTGACGTACTACCTCGCTGTGATTCTCCATTTCATTCAATTGCTCCTCGGTATTTAAACCGATTTCCTGAATCATATGCTGTGCATTGGCAGCAATAAGGGCTGTCTCCTCTACGGAAGCCGATACTTCTTCTGAGCTTGCAGATACTTGCTGCGTTGCTGCGGATACCGTCTGAATCGTAGCATTGATTTTTTGCATAAGCTCACTAAGCTGATTAAAGGCCGAACTTGCTTGTTGAACCATTTCCGTGCCCGAATGAATTTCACGACTGACCCGGGTGACGGATTCTACGGACTGCTGCGATACTTCCTGAATGGTAATCAAATAGTCGGAAATCTCCTGTGTTGCTTCCTTGGATTGCTCGGCGAGCTTGCGGACCTCTCCGGCTACGACGGCGAAGCCGCGACCATGTTCACCCGCACGGGCAGCCTCAATGGAGGCATTCAGGGATAGCATTTGAATTTGTTTCGTAATATCGAAAATAGCAGAAACGATGCTGCCAATGGCTTCGGAGCGCTCATTCATGCTATGAATGTATCGCAGCGATTCATCGGCGGCTTGTCCTACCTGTGTCATTTGGGCTACAGCATGTTGAGCGAGTGTATTACCGTTAACCGTTTCTTGGGTCGCTTCACTGATTTGGTCGGATACATCATTGGCAGAGGATGCAATATGCTGCACCCCTTGAGCGATTTCCTCCATGGCCTGTGCATTTTCGGCAGCAGCCGAAGCTATGCTGGTACTACCCTTGGCCACTTCCTCCGCAGCAACTGTAGAATCCTGCACTTTAACATTCATGACTTCAGTCCTGCGAAGCAACTCGTTGGAGCCTTCTACAACCGTACCGGATGTAGACAGCACATGGCCGATCATTTCTTTCAGGTTATGGGACATGGACTGGAAGCTGCGGGCAAGTTGTGCAATTTCGTTGTCACCGTGAACCTTAGCTTCCTGTGACAGGTCCCCTTGAGCGATTTTTTCACTATGACGAACCAACTCGGCAATGGGTCCCACAACCTTGCGTATGATCAGGGTAGAAATTACTCCGCCCAACAGGAGCGTTGCTACGGTAATACCTATGCAAATCCATAAAATTTGTTGGGATTTTTCCTGTACAAATCCGACATCTTCGTTCACACCAAGAATCAGATTACTACCCGATACGGCAAAGAAGGCGGTTTTGTGTACCCCGTATGCATCGCTGTACGTGCGACAACTTCGGCCTTACCATCCTTCACCACCGCGATATATGCCGATTCTAACTTGAGAGTATCGACCTTGTCCTGAAGATAAGATTCCATCTGTATGGCGGAGCCTGAATCAGAACTACTTCCTTGCCCAGCCTGAACAGCTAAAGAAATATTGAGATCCTGATACACATTTTTGGCACCAGTTTCCAAAATTTGATCCACCTGAGGTATGACACTGTTATTAATGATACTCATGGATACTGCATAGAAACTGATGCTGAACAGAAGGGACGCAAAGAGCTGAATCAATAAAAACATAACTCGCAATTTCGCGCCAATGGAACGATTAAAACGCTTCATGAAAAATCTCCTCTCACATGATGGTAATAAAAAATAGACGAATTCCCCCGCTTGATGCAGGTCGCTTGTCCACTGTGATACTAGACGCGCCATGATCTACTTGTTTTCTTTTCTTTGCTTGAAGGAAAGACTGAAAATGTTCGGATTCTATGTATATTTCAGCTATATTCAAGAGACAAGAATGAGAAAGGGAAGTAATCCATGATTTACTAAAAAGTAGGTTAGACCTATTTTACATAATTAACAGGCGGTTGAATAGTCATATTTGCCCAAAAACACACAAAAAATATATTACTATGGTCTTGGGTGTTTAGATGTAAGTTTGATGTAAATTTATCTGGAGCGTGTAAACGATTAACTCACCCCATCTATTAAAACTATTGTAAAAAAAAGTAATATAAGTAGTATAAGGAATGGCGATTTTTTCAAGCTTCTTTTAAGCTGGCTTTAGTAAGTTTGAATGTAGTCTTCAATATGCATATAAAGGAGAAAAAGGCTGTTATGAATCAGGAACTACTTTCCAAAGAAATAATTTCGCGGGTAGAAGTAGAGGATAAACAGGCGTTGACTTCCGGTAGCCCCCAAGCTCCTACAGGAGGAAATCCAATAAGTCGCTTGTTTGACTTTATATCATGCGTGTTCACTCCGATCTTGCCGGCAATGATTGGGACAGGAATGATCAAGGTAGTTATATATGTTTTAATATATGTTTTAATGTCCTTCGGTTTTTTGCTGTCTGATCCGCAGGCGTATCCTATTTTATTGGCTATCAGCGACGGGGTATTTTACTTCCTTCCTATTTTTGTAGCGGCAAGTGCGGCAAGAAAGCTGGGCAGCAATGTGTTTGTTGCGGCAGCCGTCGGGGCATCTGTATTCCATCCCCAACTAACAGCTTTGCTCCAGTCCGGAGAGGAGGTCCGTTTTGCTGGTCTGTCAGTTATTAACCCGCAAGCTGCTTCTTCCATAATATTAATACTTGTTGTCGTCTGGATGGCAGCGTATGTGGAAAAATGGTTAGACAAGCATACCCCTTCTTCACTTAAATTGATGGCTGTCCCGACTTTGACACTGGTGATCACTATACCTTTGTTGATGTTCGTTCTTGGACCCTTGTGGAGTTATCTTGGTCAATATATATCGGATGGACTCGCATGGCTATTTGATAATGCAGGAGTGTTTGCAGGGCTGTTGCTCGGGGGCACGATGTCTGTGCTTATTATTACAGGCATGCAATATATCATGATACCGATGATGATCAGCTCGCTTGCAGCCTTGGGCTACGATCATATTTTCCCTGTGGTCGTGGCAGCAGCACTTGCTCAGGCAGGAGCAGCATTTGGCGTGCTTTTTAAGTCCAAAAATGCCAAAGTGAAAACGCTGGCCTTTTGGACAGGCTTGCTTGCCATGATGGGGGTGATCGAGCCGGCGATGTATGGAGTCACAATGCGTTTTAAAAAGCCTTTTGTTGCGGCGTTGATCGGAGGGACCCTCGGTGGTGCATTTATGAGTATTTTTGAAACTGAATCAATGGCTATTGGTGGTGTATCAGGTCTGCCCAGCTTGGGATTATTCGGCGGTCCCACATTTATATATGCCATTTTGGGAATGCTAATTTCGTTGGTTACGGCTGGCGTCATTACGTATTTCATAGGCTTTGTGGATGAGAAAGAGGAGCTTTCAAAAGTAGCACCCGTCTGCGGCAGCAGCACTTCTTCGGATGTGACTGTAGAAAAGAGCTTAAATAGCTAAGGTGTGCCAATTGCTTAGAAGCACTATGAAAGTGTTTACAAAAAAATGTTGTCGGATCTGTGTTTATATATTGTTACTGAGCATATCGGGCAAAACCATAAGCAGACACTGAGTGTCAGTTTTGGTATTGCCCTTTTTTACTACTCCAAGCGGCTTAAGGTGATGGAATGAAGATAGCAAAGGTGCTGAACAATAATGTCGTGACGGTGATTGATGAACAACAGAAAGAACTAGTCATTATGGGAAGAGGAATTGCTTTTAAGAAAAGCACAGGCGATGAGATTGATGAGGAGAAAATCGAGAAAATTTTCAAGCTTGAAAGCACCGAGGTTTCCCGCAAGCTCATGACCCTGATGTCCGATATCCCTATTGAATACGTTGAAATTTCTGATGAAATCATTCAATTGCCAAAACGATACTTGGTGTAGAGTTGCATGACAGCATCTATATATCGCTGACGGATCATATCCATTTTGCCATCGAGCGTTATCGTTTGGGTATGGATATCAAAAATGCACTTTACTGGGAAATCAAACGAATGTACCGCAAGGAATTCTCAATTGGGACCAAAGCATTACACATGATTCAGGACAAGCTGGGAGTTACGCTTCCGGATGATGAAGGAGCGTTCATCGCTTATCGGGGTAGCCGTGCTTGGACTGGATCGTAAAAAACCGGAGCAGGCGCAAACCTTCCGCAATGTAATCGACGCCGTGTACGCTGTGGTGATGCGGATTGTGACGCTGGTGCTGAAGCTGACGCCTTACGGTATTCTGGCACTCATCACTAAAGTCGTAGCTACCACCAATCCGGATGAGATCTTGAAGCTGATTAAGTTTGTGCTCGCTTCTTATGTGGCTCTGTTGGTCATGTTCGTTATTCATCTTATTTTGCTGGCTCTGTTCGGCTACAATCCGGTGACATATGTGAAAAAGGTATTGCCTACACTGGTTTTTGCCTTTACTTCTCGTTCCAGTGCGGCGACCATTCCGTTAAATGTTGAAACACAAACGAAAAAGCTTGGTGTATCCGACGGCATTGCGAATTTGTCTGCGACCTTGGGAGCGACCATTGGGCAAAACGGCTGTGCGGGTATTTATCCGGCGATGCTGGCGGTCATGATTGCTCCAACGAGCTGGGATTTTATCCTCACGCTCATTCTGGTCGTTACGGTCAGCTCGTTCGGCGTGGCGGGTGTAGGCGGTGGCGCCACCTTCGCTTCCCTGATTGTGCTTTCTACCATGAACCTTCCAGTGGCTTTGGCGGGTCTGCTCATTTCAGTCGAACCGTTGATTGATATGGGACGTACTGCGCTGAATGTCAATGATTCTATTACCGCAGGACTTATTTCTGGCAAGGTGCTCAAGGAGAATGATCAGGACGTGTTCAACGACCATGGAATGGATTTAGATGCAACGGCACGCTCTTAAATAAACGATATAACGAATCGTGTACAGAGCAGCCGCTTATCATTCTGTAGTAGATACAGCACATGCAGCGTGCATCTCAATATTCAGAGTCGGCCATCAGGCCGGCTCTTTGTTTTTGTTTCATCGCAATGCAATTATGGCTGTTCACAAATTCTAATCTATGATACATTAAAATAATGTTTTTCCGGCTTGTTTCGGAGGAACCGCGGTTCGCAACCATCCCGCGCTATCAAAACTAGGAGGCTTTCATGTTTAATCTGTTATGGGGGGCAGTATTTGTCCTCGTCAACTTTATGTTCTTTTTGCTGTGTTATCGTTTGTTCGGTAAAAAAGGATTGTACGCCTGGATTGGTGTTGCTACCGTGCTGGCCAACATTCAGGTTACCAAAACCATTGATCTGCTCGGCATTACCACGACATTGGGAAATACGATGTATGTTTCTATGTATATGGCCAGCGATTTGCTGAATGAAAAATACGGGCCTAAAGAGGCGCGCAAAGCGGTGTGGTTCGGCTTTTTCACGCTGATTATGACAACAATCACGATGCAGATGGTACTGCTGTTCCAGCCGACTGCAACGGATTTTGCTCAGGCACCGATGCAACAGCTATTCGGATTGCTCCCAAGGCTTGCATTTGCCAGCTTGACGGCCTATGCAGTCAGCCAGTTGCTAGACGTGCGTCTGTATGCCTGGATTCGCAAGTTTTTCCCGAAGCGCCATCAGCTCTGGATTCGCGGTAATGGCAGCACGATGATCAGCTCGTTTATAGACACGCTCATTTTCTGTAGTATTGCCTTTTACGGTTATGCATGGGGGATATGGCTGGAACTGTTGTTTACCACCTATATTTTAAAATTCGTACTGACCGCGGCAGGTACACCGATTTTGTACATCGCACGCAATTTCCGCTTTATAGAAGAGGAGGAGCAAACGATCAAGCCATAATTGGCTTGGGTGTGCCCCTCCTTTTTTTCTTCCTTTTTTAAAACACAAATGAATGTATTGTATTAAGCTTATCCCAGCACCGTCAGCTCTTTTGGAAAAGAGGTCAATACTTCTACACCACCAGAGGTGACCAGAACGTCATCTTCAATCCGCACACCGCCAAGACCTGGCACGTAGATGCCCGGTTCTATCGTGAACACGAAGCCTTCATGAAGCAGGTCGTTATTGCTTCCGTGGACAGACGGGTATTCATGCACACTCATGCCAAGCCCGTGTCCAACCCGGTGGTTAAAGGCAGGGCCATATCCGGCGGCTTCAACCACAGCCCGTGCAGCCTGGTCTACAGATGCGCAGGTTACTCCCGGGCGAATGGCGGCAATCCCGGCTTCGTTCGAGCGGAGAACCGTATTATATATCGTTTCCAGCTCAGTCGACAGCTTTCCAAAAGCAAAAGTACGCGTAATATCCGAAGCATAGCCGTCGGAGTATACGCCCATATCAAACATGAGCAGATCGCCGTGCTGCAGCTTGCGGGTGCCTGGAACACCATGGGGGAGCGCTGTTTTGGGTCCAGACAGCACCGTGGTGTCAAAGGATGGACCGTCTGCTCCGATTTTTTTCATCTGGTATTCGATTTCAGCCACCAGCTCGACCTCTGTCACGCCTTCACGTACATGGGTTAGGCCATGACGAAGAGCATCTTCCCCCAAACGGGCAGCATGTTTGAGTCGTTGTACCTCCTCAGGAGTTTTTCTCACACGCATTTCTTGAAGCACAGGGCCAAGATCCACATATTGAGTGGCGCCAATGGCAGTATGTAGTTGCTCGTAACGGAGAACGGAGACGTGTTCCTTTTCCAGGGCGAATGCTTTCACTCCGCTGCCTGTGCGTTGGCGCAGCAGATCATATGGATTGTCCGTATCGGTGTGGGTGGATATGCGGGTTACGGAAGAAGCCGCTTGGGCGGCTTCTGCATCCAGGGCAGGCACGATCAGTTCAGGCTCTTGATCCCGAAGCAGTACCAGGCCGAGAAAGCGTTCATGCGGCTCGCTGGCAAAGCCTGTCAGGTAGTAAATGTGCTTGGGATCAGTCACGAGTAGACCGTCCCAAGCTTGTGACTTCAGCTCATCATACAGCCGGGTTATTTTATCATTCATTCAGATTCATTCCTTTCATGTACTGTTCATTATAGCTCTTATGACATAACGATTTATAGCTTAGAATCGTTTATCCTCGTTCCTGACTTAATACTTGCAGGCGAGCCTTCACATTCTGATCATAAAAACCGCCATGGTAGCAGATTACCTTCTCAGCATCCAATACAGTCAGTTTATCTAGGCTTTTCAAGGCCAGTGGCATATCCGGCGTAGCCGACTCTGCAGGACCAACCAGTTCACCTTCGACGACGCGCAGCTCATCCGCTGCCAAAAGCAGCTTTTGCGCAGGCACATACAAGCTGATATGCCCTGGTGTGTGGCCAGGTGTATGAATAATTTGTATTCCCCCGCCATAAGGTAGTTGCTCTCCGTCCTTAAGAATATGAGCAAAACGCAAGTCTGGCAGGCGACGAATCATATCCTCGGCTTGCTGCTTGAATACAGTATCCATCTGGTTGATCCGTTCCGGTGTCAGCTTCACAAACGGCCGTTCCCCTGTCATGTAAGGAATGTCATCTTTATGAGCCAGCAGGGCCGTATTTGGCAGCAAGTCCAGCAATGCGTGCACATTCCCGATATGGTCAATGTCCTGATGTGTTAAAATAATTCTCCTCAGATGGTTGATATCCTCTCCCACATCAGCAATAGCCTTGCGTAATAGCTCTAATTGACCGAGCATTCCTGTGTCAATGAGCGTAAGTCCATCCTCATCCTTGAGCAGTACAGGATAAATGGTCGTCTTTCCAAAAAAGGATTCTATAGGTACTTCCAGAATCAAGATTTGAGACCCAATATTCATATTAAGCTGCTTCAGAATCCTTTGAACTCTGAAGCATACCTCCTCATCTTATGTTGTTAAACGGATTGATCGGTCAAGCTGTTATGTGTCCTATCTTCTATTATAAAACCCTTTGTGTCTAATCCGCAAAACAACTCGATATGGCTGTTCCGGTGCTTGTCTTGTACAATGAATAAATCACCACATCAGGAGGCGGATATGAATGATGAATCAGGAGCAATCTTTTTCCATTGAATTTGCGCGCAGGGAGGATCTTCACGATATTGTGGATATTTATAATTCTACGATTGCGGGTCGAATGGTCACGGCAGATCTGGAGCCGGTGACAGTGGAAAGCCGTATTCCGTGGTTTGAGGCTCATCAGGAGAACCATCGGCCGCTGTGGGTTTTGAGGCAAAAAGGGGTCATTGCCGGGTGGGCCGGTCTCCAGTCCTTTTACGGTCGTCCAGCTTATAATGGTACGACAGAAATCAGCATTTATGTTCATGAGGATTTCCGTGGAACCGGAACCGGAAGTCGTCTGGTACAGCATATGCTAGAAGAATGCCCAAGACTGGGTGTTACAACGCTGCTGGGATTTGTGTTTGGTCACAATGAGCCGAGTATTGCGTTGCTGCGAAAATTTGGTTTTGAACAATGGGGTTTTTATCCGCGTGTCGCCATACTGGATAACATTGAACGGGATTTGGCTATATTGGGTAGACGAGTGGATGATGTTGAGGGATAACGAGAATAACAAGCGAGCGTGCAAAGATCGTTTAATTAAAAGGCTGTCTCCAAGTCTTATACGCTGTAAGGCGTGTGATTTTGGAAGCAGCCTGTTTCTTTACTTTTAACGGTGAGGTCTGAAACGAATACTGTGAAAAATTTGATTAAGCACCTCAGATAACACCAGACCGACAGCAATGGCTCCTGCGATCATCAGTGTGCTTATGGCCAGTTCCAATGCTTGGGGATAATTATGTTGTACAAACTGACGCATAGCATTATAGGCCATGCCTCCTGGAACGAGTGGAATCATGCCTGCCACGCTGAAAATAATCACAGGCATTTTGTACAGTCGCGCAAAGCCTTGACTGACAATGCCGATAAGGACCGTTGCCAAAAGGCTGGCGCTCACAGGTCCCATACCACCCGTGGTCGAATAATAGACAAGCCAGCCGAGCATACCGACAAAGCCGCATTGCAGCAGCGAGCGCCGGGGGGCGTGAAACAGAATGCCGAAAGCAGCGGTGGCAATAAAGCTTGTGAATAATTGTGCAAGCATAAGCTTGGATCTCCTCCGAATCACATATACGTAATGATAACTGCAACACCAGCTCCGATGCCAAAAGACGTCAGGCAAGCATCAGCACCCTTCGAAAGTCCCGAAACAAGGTGTCCGGCCATTAAATCACGGATGGCATTGGTTATTAACAAGCCTGGCACGAGTGGCATGACGGAGCCAATAATGATTTTGTCCATCATCTGCCCCCAACCTGCTATCGTGAGCAGAGCCGCCAGCAAGCCGATCAAAAAAGATGCGGAAAACTCTGAGAAAAACTTAACCTTAACAAGCCTGTGAAAATATTGCACGGATGCGAAGCCAATACCGCCGCACAACACGGCTGCAGGGAAGTCTCGCCAGACTCCACCAAACATAATCATAAAACAACTGCTAGCCAGGGCGGCGGCTGCCAGCTGTACATGGTTGGAATAGCGGAGAGGCCCACTTTCAATCTCTGAAAGCTCCTCTACCGCAGCGCGGGGAGACAAGTCACCTGTGCTGATTTTACGTGAAATGGAATTCACCGCAGTTACCTTGTGCAAATCGGTGGTCCGCTCTACGATACGAATGAGCTTGGCAGGCTCCGAGTTGTTAATGGCAAAAAAAATCCCGGTCGGTGTTACATAGCTATGGGACTCGGGGATACCGTAGGCTGAGGCAATGCGGGACATCGTGTCTTCGACGCGGTAGGTTTCAGCTCCATTTTGCATCATCAGCTTGCCGGCCAACAGACAAACCTCCACGATCTCAGGAGTAGGATAGGAATGATTATTCATGCTCGCTCTCTTTCATGCGTACGGGTCGTTTGGCCCTATTATTTTCATTTATTGTAGCACAAAGAGCCGCCTTTTTAGAGGCGGTGTTGTTCGAGAAATTCAAGAATTCGGTTAAGATTCCACCGTATCCGGAATAACTGTATAATAGGACTCTTCCAAACATGCTGCGGCCTCAGACAGGCCCATAGCTTTAAGCTGTCCTGCTACAAAAGCACGCAGGGCGGAATGGGTGAACAGATGCCGTGTCTGGGCATCCCGAATAAAGGCCAGTCTGGCTTCATACGATCCGCTGCGAAACAACTCACGCACAGCTTCACCTTGCTGTTCCCAATGGAAGGGCTCTGCCACGCTCAAAAGGGCACCCTTAGTAGAAGAGTGTTGCCTTGCAGTCGAATATCTTTGAATGCCCAAGCCGTTCAACGTAGGAGCGGCTTCATTTTGCTTCCGTTCCGATCGCAAATTGTCGATGTAGGCAGCCATATCCTGTATGGGCTGGATACTGAAGCGTTCTCGAAAGCATTCGCGTACAAATTGTGTACGTTCATCTGTGGCCTGAGGCGTTCGCTGACCTAGATGTCCAGAATAGTCCTCTCCATTGGCGTAGTACCGTTTTAATGAACTGTTTTCTGTATAAACCACGCTTAAAAAATCCTGCAAATGGCGGGCAACCACCCATACTCCTGTCCAATCAACGGGGGATACGCACACAATGGGAGCCTGCGAAAGATCCTTTTCAAGTCCAAAATCGGTTAAAAAACCATAATGTATTCCATCCACACCTGCATGGGCAAAAGGAATGACATCTGGCGGTGTAGCCATATATCGTGGTGCGCGACCCTGCTCCATTATCAATCCCAAATCAAAGCCCAGAGAATGCCGGTTCGCTTCAAGCTCCTGTTCAAATTCGATAAGTGCCTCAATCAAAGGTGTAGCTGATCCGTAGGCTAAGTTAGAACCGGAATCCATCGTGTATGCCTCCCTTTTCCAAATACATCCGTAAAGCATTCATTCCTAAAAGTTAAGTGATTTCACACGAAATGTAAACCTCTGTAACGAATCTTTTCAAAAATGTGACCTTCTACCTGTGTACTGAGGAATAAAACTCTTTCGGGTCAAGCAGGACAAGATACCTATGTTAGTTCAGTATATTAGTTCAGTACAGGAGTAAAGTGAATTTGCGAAAAAAAGTGGTCTTTTCAGAGTATGTTAGTAGCTGTGAAGCGTGAATGCGGGAGACGGATCATGAATGGGTAGGGTGCAACGCAACAGGTCAACGGGTATAATATCAGGACAAGGTGAAGATGAGCGTCATCCAAAGATTTTACAGAAAGAAGTGGGCATATGAATTTGCAAAAGAAGGCCGTTTTTTTTGATGTAGATGATACCATGTATGATCATTTGCACCCTACACGCGCTGCGCTGCGTACAGTATTAGGATTAAGTGAGCGTTTTCCTTATGAAGAAGCCTACCACCGCATTCGTTATTATAGCGATCTATTGTCTGCCCAAGGAGGATTATTGGAGGGGAAGGCAGGATCAGATGAGTTGGACGATATGAGGGAGGGCCGTTTCGTTCTGGCTTTACAGGAATTCGGAGTGGATATCACTCGTGAGCAGGCGGCACATGTTCAAAAAGTATACTTGGATCGCCAGTATCGGATCGCTCCTTTTGAGGGAGCCACATCCTTAATGGATGCATTGAGCTCGGCTGGATACTTGGTTGGCTTGATTACGAACGGTCTTGAAGAGCATCAGATGAGTAAAATCAAGGCGATGGCGCTGGAAAATCATGTTGCACCCGAGCATATCTTTGTATCTGGAACTGTTGGATATGCCAAGCCCGATCCACGCATTTTTGAGGTAGTGAACGAGCGGACAGGAACTTTGGCAGAGCATTGCTGCTATATTGGGGATTCCTGGCGGAATGATGTGGCCGGAGCCGTAGCCGCAAATTGGCGGGTGATTTGGTTCAATCACAGGAACGCTTCCCCGGAATCTGACGTGCTGGGAGCCTATGAAACAGCGGCAAGTTATGCAGAGTTGAAGAAATTACTGCTGCCTGATACTTTGAAGCCGGTGCATATTGCAGGTTCCAAAACCAATCCTGCATCATTTTGAACCCGTTCCTGAAGATGACCCGTAATACAACTTATCCGGCATATGTCTAACTTCATTTGAAATGTTTTAGAACAGGAGAAGGAAGGGATCGCACATGGTTGAACAATGGAGACAAGCAGACGACATCATAAGTCAAGTGACCGTTTACAGTACGGAGGATAATGACCCAGTTACTATTAAAACAGTCACCCAGGACGTCCGCTGTATTGGCATTGGAACAGATGCGGCCGTATTTACACTTGATTCTTTACCCGGCTACGCGTTCAAGGTGTATTCAGACATGGCGATCGAGAAGAAAGATGCGGAGGCCCAGGTGTATGAACGCTTGCAGGGGTCCGATTTTTTTCCTCATTATTACGGGAAGGGCGATAAATACATTGTGATTAGCTATGAATCCGGTATTACGCTGCTGGATTGTCTGCTGCAAGGAAGACCGGTGCCGGAGCAGGTCATTCTGGATGTGGAAGAGGCGAGGGAATTTGTCCGATCCAAGGGATTGAATCCGCGTGATATCCACCTCAAGAATGTGCTGATGCAAAATGGACGTGCCAAGGTATTGGATGTATCCGAATATGTCAAAGAAGGCGATGACAAACGATGGGAGCATCTCGTATGGGCGTATCACACGTTTTATTCAGGTATATCGGAGGTTAAAGTCCCGTCCTGGGTTTTGGATACGATCAAAAAGTGGTATTACAAGCTGGATAACTCCAGCTTCAATCTGGAGGAGTTTGCCCAGCGGGCCAGTCAATTGTTCTCTAAATGGAGATCATAACGGCTGTTGCGGTAGCCCATTTAGTACCTGGATTTTTATAAAAAAAGGATTGCACCCGCAATAAGGGGAGCAATCCTTTTCTTTTATCTGAAATCTCGGGGCACTCTTCTGGCGACACCGCTCGCAATTGCAGCTTTAATGACATTTTCCCGTACACGTTGAACAGCGCTCTCATTAAATACACCGGGGATAATATACAGCTTGTTTAACTCCTCGGGACGGATAGTGCTGGCGATGGCTTCTGCCGCCGCCAGCTTCATCTCCTCGTTAATTTCACGGGCACGGCAGTCAAGCGCTGCCCGAAAAATACCAGGGAAACAAAGCACATTGTTAATCTGATTAGGATAGTCCGAACGTCCTGTGGCGATGACACCTGCGATATCCTCGACTTCCTCTGGCGCAATCTCGGGAACCGGGTTAGCCATGGTGAATAGCACAGGAGCCTCATTCATGCGTTTCACGTCCTCTCGTTGCAGCAGTCCACCTGCCGATAGACCGATAAACACGTCAGCGTCCTTCAGAACCTCAGGCAGTGAGCCAGACAGCCGTTCGGGGTTGGTATGCTGCGCATACCAGTTCCACATCGAGTTCTCATAAGTCTCATCAGCTGTAATCGCTCCGTGACGGTCTACGCCAATGATGTTGACAGCTCCGGCAGATAGCAAAATCTTGCTGCAGGCCACACCCGCCGCGCCGATACCGCACACGACAATTTTGACCTCAGACAGTGATTTGCCGACGGCCTTCAGCGCATTGATCAGACCAGCATATAAGACGACAGCTGTGCCGTGCTGATCGTCATGAAAGACTGGAATGTCCAGTTCTTCTCGTAGCCGCTGCTCAATCTCAAAGCAACGTGGTGACGAAATATCCTCCAGATTAATACCGCCAAAAGCTGGGGCCATTTGCTTAATAGCCTTGATAATTTCCTCGGTGTCCTGCGTGTCCAGGCAAATCGGAAAGGCATCAACGGAACCGAGCTGCTTGAATAGCATGGCTTTGCCTTCCATGACCGGCATGGCTGCATAGGGGCCGATGTTGCCCAATCCGAGGACGGCGCTTCCATCAGAGACAACAGCAACTGTGTTGCGCTTGATCGTCAACCGGAAAGCTTTGTCCGGCTCCTCATGAATGGCCATGCATACGCGTGCCACATCCGGGGTATATACCCGGGACAAATCGTCACGATTTTGAATCGGAACCTTGGGCTGCATTTCAATTTTACCCCCAAGGTGTAGGAGAAAGGTACGATCAGAGATGGACAATACTTTTACGCCTTGAGCTTTTTTGATCCGGGTAATCATTCGGTCGATTTCTGCTGGATCGGCAATGGTCACCGTAATATCCCTCACAGTGACTTTCTCAGAGGTACGAATGACGTCAATCGCAATGACATCTCCGCCATGTTCGTTTACCAGCGTAATCAATTGACCAAATTGGATGTGCTCGGTGGAAATTTCCAGTCGTAAAATGATATTTTTACCGCCAATACCGCCTTGCATGCAAATTCCTCCTTTTTGTTGCATAACAAAATCAATTGATTGCGCTTACAAATGGAAGCGAGCCTCCAAATAGCTGCTGACATTTCAAATTACTAGTTTCTTTCCCTATCATATTGAACAATCTCCCATTTGTACAGATAAAGCTGGAAGATACCTATGACTCCGCAGCAAAAAAGGACAAAAGCCCGGCTATATTCCAGCCCAAACGATCATCCTCTTCTTCAAAAAAAGATTCAGCATTGTGCATCATTCAATGCCCAATGCTTATCTGGCTACGTCATATTTTTACCATAATAAATTTCGTCCATTTCAGCTTTGAGGCGTGTTGATATGTTCTGTTGCTCGTCCATGCTCATACTTTCCTTTGTATAGCCGAACAGATAATTGTCCAAATCGAATTGTTTTAGCTTGCATTTGGTATGGAATATATTTTCCTGATACACGTTCACATCTATCATGTCATACTGGCTGCGTACTTCGGCGGGAATATAGTTTTGAATGGAGACGATGTCATGGTCAATGAACAGCTTGTGTCCATTCGTATCACGCGTAAAGCCGCGTACCCGATAATCAATCGTCATAATATCTGTGTCGAAAGAATGGATCAAATAATGCAATGCCTTAAGCGGAGAAATTTCTCCACAGGTAGAGACATCAATATCTGCTCGGAACGTACTGATCCCCTCGTCTGGATGATACTCCGGGTAGGTGTGGACAGTGATATGGCTTTTATCCAGCTGTATCACGACTGAGTCAGGCAGGGGGCCTGGTGATTCGGTGTATGATTCAGTTGGTACCTCCACAATAGGGCCTTCCGATATAAGCACTGTCACGCTCGCTCCTTGAGGAACATAGTCCTGTTGGGCTACGCTCAGCACATGGGCGCCTATAATGTCGGACACATTTTTCAGGATAGCTGTCAGCCGGTCCGAATTGTATTGCTCATCAATATATTCAATATAGGCCTCGCGTTCTTCTTTGGTTTTGGTGTAACAGATATCATACATGTTGAAGCTTAATGATTTGGTCAGATTGTTAAATCCGTGCAGGGTAATCCGCTGTTCCGGTGTGATGGTCATAGGCTATTTCCCCTTATGGTCGCAGTATTCATACATAATATTCCCAACGAACCTGTTCATATACCGATTCATCCAATCAGTTCTGTAGCGATAAGACTAAGGCATGAACAAATATGTCTTACCCGTTAGGGCGAATTGCAAACAGGCAAGGGAACCCAAGGAGCCTCTGGTTTTAACATGTATGGAAATTTAATGCGCATATACTTTATTTCTTCCTTAGCGATTTTTAAGTAACAGGATTTATAATGTGGACTATGCAAATGAGGAAGAAGGCTATAAGGGCGTCTACTCAAGTGTGGGAAAGTCGTTGTTAGCGGATTAGTTGTTTTGGTGTTGGAACAAAATCGACAATGGACTCGTAGTAAACAGAAGATCCGGGTGATTGACCGCTCTATTCAAAGATGTACTTCATTATTTTTTAATGTTCAAAAAAAGTATATGTCATCTTCATAATATTTAAAACTTAACCGAATATGATTATAGACCCCGAAGATAGTGACTTTGTACATTGCGTGAATGAGAAAAGCAACTTCAGTTTATGATGTGCGTATAAACATAAAAAGCTAAGAATTATGAAGTTAAATGAATTTTGATAGAATAAGGGATTGCAAAATCTTATCCCACGTTTCTGTAAGAAAAACGGTGAAAGGAGTACCAAGATGCTGGCTTTGTCCGATCCGGTCTGGAATTTGCTCCAAGGCCCCTACGGTTCTTCTCAATACGTTCCGGAAATGTTGAACCAGCTCCAAGCCGGATATGACGGCGAAATAGCTGACACCTTGTATTGGGAGGAACTATATCACCAAAACACGTTGTATACTTGTACATTTGCAGCCGTACCTTACCTTGTAGACATTGCATTAAACAGCTCTGATGTAGGTATTCGCGCGGACATATATAACATCTGCGGAATATTCGAAGCGAAAAATTACAATCCTTCGCATACCAAAGTGCCTTTGGAATTTACAAGGGATCAAATAGAAGTGGATTCTAGTGTGGCTGAATATATTTATGAGCAATATCAGCAGGCCATTGTGAGGCTTGCACAGTTGACCGAAGAAATGGTGCTTTATGCGAAAGAACATGAGGGAAACATAGGCAAGCGTTATGTTTTGGCTGCTGCTGCTGCCTTTCAAGGCTATCGCAGTATAGCCAATATGCTTCAAAGTTTCGATACAGGGGATGAATATACGCTGGATTGTCCGCATTGCGGTGTCCCACTCTATATTTGGCCTGCTGAAGAGAGTGATGCCCTGATCGTTTACGATAAAGATCCTGTACTTTTAAGCAGCCTGACCCCCCACCCGATTCACCCCGGCTTAATGGATCATAGAGGTTCCGATATACAATGGTTACATGAGTACACCCAGAAAATCGAAGAGAACAAGCTTTTGACCCATTTGCCTTATTTAAACGGTTGGCTAAATTGTCCAGTCTGCAATACTCCCGTGTACATATGGGATGAACTGATGAAAATGGCTGACGGTGTTCGGTAACATACCGCTTAATCAACAAAACTTGGGGCTGACTCATACAGCCCCAAGCTTTTCATTCATAATTCCATCCAATCCCTGTATGCCCTGTACAATTTTAATCCCGAAACAAATTCAAAAAGGTCTTAGGCGTTTCGGATTCAAAACGCAGCAATACTCCAGTAACGGGATGAATAAATGACAATACTCGCGCGTGCAGGCCAAGGCGGCCGATCGACTTGGATTTGGAGCCGTATTTTTTATCTCCAACAATCGGATGACCGATATCCTCCATATGTACGCGAATCTGGTTCTTGCGTCCGGTTTCCAAACGTACTTCCAGCAAGGAAAAATGCCGATTAGCTTGGAGCAGCTTGTAATGAGTGACCGCGTGCTGTCCGTCATTCGGATATGGACTGGAGTACATTTTCAGCGTTTTGCTTTCCTTCAGCCATGAGGAGATCGTACCCTCCGTTTTTTTAATCTGCCCTTCTACGAGAGCGATGTATGTTCGTTCATACACCACTTCTTTCCACGCTTGTTGCATTTGCTGCTGAATGGCCTCGCTTTTGGCAAACATCATGACTCCTGACGTATCCCGATCCAAACGATGCAGCACAAAAATACGATTATACGGATGTTCTCGCCGTACATGGGCCGTAAGCTGGCGGTAGGCTGTCACTTCTTTTTCCTGCGCAGAGGCGACAGACAGAAGCCCGGCATCCTTATGAATGACAATGATGGCTTCATCCTCATGTAAAATACGCAGGCCAGTCAGCGGCACTTCGGGAGCGACTTTTTCCTTGGAGAGTGTGACGGTATGACCTTGCTCCAGCGGGAAATTGTGCACTGTGCGGGCCACGCCATCTACAGATACCTGTCCTCGGGCAAGCGCTGATTTAATGGAATTACGCCCCATACCAGTGACATGCTCTACCAAAAAGCTCAGCAGTTCGGCCGGCTCTTGGACGATATATGTTTTTGCAGGAGTTTTATCAAAAGTGCTCTTTTTTCCTCGTGTTTCCGGTCTATGTGAGCCAGGTTTTTCGGCAGATTTGTGGTTGCGTTTAGAGTCGCTTGTGTTAAACGTTGATTTTGTACGATTTTTTCGTTGGGGTTTCCGATTGTTCATGGATTCTTTCTCCTTCTTGGTACCGTATCTCATCATTGTGTACAACTGCGGTACCGTGTTCACTATATCATGAGAAAACAGCGAATGCCATGGGGAAGGAAACTTGTATAACGGTCTTCCAGCGGTTGAACATTACCTTGAACCCCGGTAAACTAAAGATAACGAAAGAAAAGCTGATATGCGTCGAGGACGCTGGAAATATGAGGGGTTTTAAATTTATGAGTGTACAAGCACCGACGCTGGAACGGGCGCAGGATTTACTACAAAAATTTTATGGCTATCCCGACTTCCGGGAGGGACAAAAGAAAATTGTCGCCAGTATGCTGGAAGGAAACGATACGTTAGGAATTATGCCGACAGGCGGTGGGAAATCCATATGCTATCAAATTCCTGCCTTATTGCATGAGGGTTTAACGATTGTTGTGTCACCACTCATCTCGCTAATGAAGGATCAAGTGGATGCGCTGACGACGATGGGGATAGCGGCTGCGTATATCAATAGCACGCTGAGTGGACGAGAAGTGAATGACCGCATCCGTGCCGCACGGAATGGCGATTTGAAGCTGCTGTATGTCGCACCGGAGCGGCTGGAGCTGGACTGGTTTCGCGATGAGATGACCCAGCTGCCGATTTCCTGCGTTGCGGTGGACGAGGCTCACTGTGTATCCCAGTGGGGCCATGATTTCCGCACCAGCTATCTGGCCGTGGCTCCGTTCGTGGAAGGGCTGTATGAACGTCCGATTGTAGCTGCGTTTACGGCAACGGCAACACCGCAGGTCATGGACGACATCGTGCGACTGCTTCGTCTGCGCAACCCGGAGACGTTCGTCACAGGCCTTGGACGACCGAATTTGGCGTTCAGCGTGCTGCGCGGGGAAGACAAGCGCAGCTTTTTGCTGAATTATGCCCGTGAGCATGAGGGTGATTCAGGCATTATTTATGCGGCGACTCGTAAAGACGTGGACGATTTGTACCAACGACTGCGTGATGCGGGGATGGCAGCTGGACGCTATCATGCCGGGATGACAGATCAGGAACGTGCAGATAGCCAGGAGGGCTTCCTGTACGACGATATCCGTGTTATCGTTGCGACCAACGCCTTCGGTATGGGGATTGATAAATCGAACGTGCGCTACGTCATTCACTACAACATGCCTAAAAATATGGAAGCTTACGTCCAAGAAGCGGGACGCGCAGGACGTGATGGCGATCCGAGTCAATGCATTTTGCTGTTTGGACCGCAAGATATCGTCACTCAGAAGTTCCTGATTGAGCAAAATCCGCAGGATGAAGACCGCAAGCGCAACGACTACCGCAAGCTCCAGCAGATGGTTGACTATTGCTACACAACTCGCTGCCTACGCACGGCACAGCTTGAGTATTTCGGTGAGGCAGAGGAGCATGAAGCTTGCGGCATATGCAGCTCGTGCACGGATGAGCGGGAGCTGGTCGATATGACCATAGATGCGCAAAAGATTTTTTCCTGCATTCATCGCATGCGGGAGCGTTTTGGGGTTTCGATGGTAGCCTCAGTGTTGAAAGGTTCACGCAACAAAAAGGTGCTCCAGTATGGTTTTGACAGTCTTCCAACCTATGGGGTGATGGGCAATCGGACGGAAAAAGAAATTGCCGAAATTATAAATGTTCTCGTATCGGAAGGCTATTTGGTGCTGTCTGAGGGCCAATATCCGGTCGTTCGTTTGCAGCAACTTGCAGTAGAAGTGCTGAAAGGTCAGCGTGAAGTTATGCAGCGTGTGGTTCGACATGCCACGGCTTTTGCAGGTGGGGCAGGTCCACGCGGAAGACAGGGACGCGATGCATATCCAGCGGCGGTCAACGAAACCGTATTTGAGCAATTGCGCCTGATCCGCCGTGATCTGGCCGCTCAGGAGCATGTGCCGTCTTATATTATTTTCAATGATGCTACATTACGTGAGATGAGTGTGGCGAATCCGCAATCCGAGGCGGATATGCTGCGGATCAAGGGTGTCGGTGAAGTGAAGTTTCGCAAGTATGGCAAGCTGTTTCTTGATTTTTTTCAAAACCAGGGGAATGTCGGTGGAACGGTGAACGAGGATGAGATTTATCCAGACGATGTGTATGAGGATTTTGAATAGCTATACTAAAGAATAGAAGCATCCATGCAAACTATAGAAGGTTGTGACCTATGAAAGTCATTTTATCAACGTTAAATGCAAAATATATTCATACCTCGCTGGCCATCCGATGTCTCAAAGCCTACAGTGAAAAGGATTTTGATATCGAGCTGGCGGAGTATACGATCAAGGACCCAGTGATGAACATCGTATCCGATTTATTTCAGCGAGGAGCAGATGTCATCGGCTTCTCCTGCTATATATGGAACATTGAAGAGACCATTAAAGTGATTGATGTGCTGAAAAAGATTATGCCCGAGGTCAAAATCATACTGGGTGGTCCGGAGGTATCTTACGATACAGAGCACTGGATGAAGCGCTTGGCGAATGTGGATTTTATCGTTGTTGGTGAGGGAGAAGAAACGTTCCATCAACTGCTCCAGGAGCTGGAGGGGGATCGCAAGTTCCATTTTGTATATGGACTGGCTTACCGCAAGGGTGAAGAGGTTATCCTGATGCCGGGCCGTCCGAAGGCGGATTTGAACGAGCTGCCGTCGCCCTATCGCTTTGCCGAAGATATACCGGAACTCGGGAAGCGGGTTGTTTATTTTGAAACGAGCCGGGGCTGTCCGTTCAGCTGCCAGTTTTGTCTGTCGAGCATTGAGGTCGGGGTGCGTTATTACGATATTGAGCGCACAAAGTCGGACATCCTGTATCTGATTGACAACGGGGCCAAATTGATCAAGTTTGTAGACCGTACATTTAATATCAAACGGGACTATGCGCTGGAGATGTTCAAATTTCTGATTGAAAACCATCGCGGCTGTGTCTTCCAGTTTGAGATCACAGCAGATATTATGCGTCCCGAGGTGTTGGATTATCTGGCGGAAAATGCACCGCCGGGCATCTTTCGCTTTGAAATCGGTGTCCAGTCGACGAACGACCCGACCAATGAGTTGGTTAAGCGCCGGCAGAATTTTGCCAAGCTTTCCCGCACCGTTACGAAGGTCAAGCAAAGCGGCAAAATCGACCAGCATCTGGATCTGATCGCTGGTCTGCCTTTGGAGGACTACAATACCTTCCGTAAAACGTTTAATGACGTTTTTGCGCTCGGCCCGGAAGAGCTCCAGCTCGGTTTCCTCAAAATGCTGCGAGGTACGGGGCTGCGTATTGACGCCGATAAATATAATTACACATACATGGATGTGGCACCTTATGAAATGCTGAGCAATGATGTCCTTTCCTTTGCCGATATCGTTCGGCTCAAACGCTTGGAAGATGTATTGGAGAAATACTGGAATTCCCATCGTATGGATCATACGGTGAACTATTTGATCGAGCGTGAATTTGTCTCCGCCTTTGATTTCTTTCAAGAGTTCGGAGACTACTGGGAGGGGCAAGGCTGGCAAAAAATCGGCCACCAGCTCGAGGACTTGTTCACGCGTCTCCAGTCTTTTCTGGTATCGCGCGGAACGAAGCGAATGGAGATCGTGCTCGGGCTCATGAAGCTCGATTATTTCCTGAACCATAAATACAAGCCGCGTAAAATCTGGTGGGAGCATACTTTGGAGAAGGATGACTGGTCCAGCTATATGAAAATGGTTCTTCAGCACCCGGATGCACTGTTGTCACCTGTGGTTGCGGACGCTGTGGCGGAGACGGTGAGAGAGGATTCGACACAGCATGCTGTACAGGCTTCTCCTTCTCCTGCTGCGGATGTCCATTCCGCTACGAGCAGCCAGCAGTCGCAGCCATATCGCGAGATGATCCCGGCCTTTGCTTCCTTGAAGCTGGGGGAAAAGGAGCTGCAAAAGCACGCTGTGCTCGATATTTTACCGTTCAGTCTGGACCATATCCTGAGTGGAGGTAGCCCATTGACTGCTGAAGGGCGAACACTGCTACTAGTCGTCTATCAGCAAAACGAACAGCAAAAGCCGCTGTACTATACCATGCCGATCGGCAAGGAAATTGCTGCGATTTAACTAAGAATAGCTTTTAAACTATAGAAGGCATCGAATCTTGCTTACAAGAATTGGTGCCTTTTTTGTGTTTTATGAACATAATTTTTACATTCGCATAATCTATTGCTTTATAAAATTTCACAAAACAAATATATGATTATTTCATCATATATTAACTTTATTGGAGTGTGACCTTGTGAAAAAGCATTCAGTGAAAAAGAGTCTTCTTGCTTTAAGCGCCCTTACCGTCTTGAGTGCGCCATTGTTATCCTCAGATATTCCTAAGGCCTTTGCAGCGTCAGCTACCAAATCCACTACCGCACAGGCATCGAAAGGACAAAATGCTGCATCAGCAAAAGCCACTGCTCCTAAAAATGTCATTCTTTTTATCGGCGATGGTATGGGAGAAGCAAGTCGCAACGCGATTCGCTTGGCCACGGTTGGAAAGTCGGGATTGCTTGAAATGGACAATATGCCGGTAACGGGCCTCGTTAGCACGAGTTCGGGGGACAACCTGGTTACAGATTCGGCAGCTGCGGCTACTGCAATTGCAACAGGTGTAAAAACATATAACGGTGCTATTGGGATGGATTTGAATAAAAAACCAGTCACAACGATTATGGAGTTGGCTAAAAAAGCAGGTATGTCAACAGGTGTCGTGACGACAAGCCAAGTGACAGACGCAACGGGTGCAGCTTTTGGTGCGCATGTTGAGAAGCGTTCTGCTCAAAGTGAGATCGCCAAGCAGTATCTGGAAAAGAGTAAGCTGGATGTTATTCTGGGTGGTGGTGAGGACTTCTGGTATCCGGTAGGAACAGCCGGTAAACATCCTGATGCCCCGGCAGAAGATCCTGAGGAAGCCAGTAAAGGAACTCAGGGAAATTTGGTGGAGCAGGCCAAGAAATTGGGCTATAGCTATGTGACAGATCAGGCAGAAATGAAGGCAGCCAAGGGCTCTAAACTGCTCGGATTGTTCGCCAATGAAGAAATGTTCCAAGCTCACAACAAGCTCGGCAACTCTTACAACCCAACGGTTTCTTTGCCAGATATGACAGCGAAAGCGATTGACGTGCTTTCCAAAAACAAAAAGGGCTTTTTCCTGATGGTAGAGGAAGAAGGAACGGATGAGATGGCGCATGACAATGAAGGCGAATTAACGATTAAGGCCGGGCAACAGCTGGATAAGGCTGTTAAAGTAGCTAAGGATTATGCCAAAGCGCATCCAGATACATTAGTTCTGGTGACGGCAGACCATGAAACAGGCGGTTTGGCCATTGAAGGCAAGGATGCGAAAGATGAAGCGGATGACGGTACAACAAATGAAGACGGTCCTTTCACCATTCATGGCACGGACGAAACGTTCTATATTGATTGGACGACAAAAGGACACACCGCAGTAGATGTGGCACTGACTGCAATGGGACCGGGTTCTTCTCAATTTACCGGGAATTACCCGAATACTGCCATTCATGACAAGCTGATTAAGCTGCTTCAATTGAAGAAGTAATGTGGTGTGAAAGCCGCGCCTTAAAAGATTTTCCATATTGGCAATATGGATTTTCCTGTGATAAACTAAAGCTAATAAGTATATACTGAAAAAGAGTAAGGATGCTGCCAACATCCTCACTCTTTTACAACAGCCGCTTATAAGGGCGGTGGCTGTTCAAAAAGTTTTAGTCATTGAAATATGACCGCATTCCTTTTCCAGAGGGCGGTCTATTTCTTTTTGTTGAAGGAAATAATCAAGATCACCAACGTTGCAAATTGAATCATCAACATCAGCGTATCTTTAACCTCCACAAGCATCACCTCCTTTGCAGGAGACTAGCCGACCGCCCATCTAAGCCATTCTGTTGTTAGTTTATAGTATATCATATGGATAGTATTGCTAAAAAGGACAAAAATGAAAACGCCTACCAACAGGCGTTTTTTGTTTTTTCAGAAGATATATTTTTAAAGTTGAAAATTAGTATGTAGTTCTTAACCAGTATAGGCGTTACGTAGCTCATCTAAAAATTGCATAGCATCTTTGAATCCCTGTAAATATATTTGGTTCTCCAGAATAGATTGTAGAGAGATTTGGGCATCTTCATATAAAAATAGGGTATGTTCGAGATGCTCGGGAACGGATTCACGGATTTGTTGAAAATACTGGTTGCTTTCCGTGGAAAATTGGTTGTATTCCGGTATGGTTTTAGAAAGATTACTATACAATGTTTCTAATCGGTTTCTGATTATGGGTTCAATTAATATTTCTAAAGAATTAGACATGATTTACAAACCTCCGGAGGGAAAATATTTTAATGTGGAATGACAAAATATCATGTAAATATTGTATCATTACATAGCGATTTGGTATACCGAAAGGTGACATCATAGTGACATCAAATCAATAGGAAATTTCAATAAATATCGAATATTTTGTGAACATTCTTGATTGGACTTAAAATTACAGGTAGGAAAAGGAAGCTATGTATTTTGCAGTCGATCATTTTTATCGTAAAGGATATAGCAAAAGATAAAGTGATTGAGTTTACACAATTGTATCCTTATTTTCTTCTATTTCGATGAAATGATCTTGGATATTGATAATTTATTCGTGGATGAAGAATACCGAAAACGAGGGATCTCCCAGCTGAACTACAAAAATGAACATGAAAAACGGAGTAGGCGGAATGGTGCTGTACAAGCGAAGCGGTCGCTTTTGTCCCCGGATTTTTACCGATGAAAGACTTTATTCCAAAAATCCGGGGGCGGTGGCGATGGGAAGCACCATCCGTCTGCGCAGTGGTACTGCAGTGGCACTAAGGTAACTTTTAATCTTCCTTTACTCCTCTGTTGTTTTCTTCCCCCAAACATATTTCATTGTAAAAAATATAATGGTCAGTACAATGACAAGCAGAGTAACCTTCAAGCCATAACGATGTATCAGTTCTCCAGCTGTCTCTACATGCTTGCCAAAGAAGCGTCCGAGCAGAAAGAAGATCAGCGTCCAAATCAAGCCAGTTGAATAAGAGAAAAGTGCATAGCGTTTGAAGCTTATTTTATTGATCCCGACAATGTAAGGAATAATGTGACGAACGATGGGTAGCAAATAGCTGATGCAAATCGTGAAATTTCCATACTTATGTACTAAATTTTCCGAAAATGCAATGTACTTGTCCATTCTTTTCCGTCGTCGCAAACGGTCCAAAACGGATATACCTAACAGTCTCCCCAGTACATATCCTAAGGATAAGCCTGATATAACCCCAAGATAAACCATTAAAAAAGCGGGTAGTGGATGAAGGATTCCCATGCTTGTTACAGCCCCGCCAGTCATCACAATGACTTCGTCTGGAATGGGCAGCCCCACGATTCCGAGCCATAGAGTAAAGAATAAGGCCGCATAGCCGTACTCTTCAATAATGGAAATTAAATGGTCAATGTCCATACCCATTTTCCCCCCTTACTTATGCTTTCTTCCGGCATACATAGACGAATGCAGGCGGAATGTTCATGGGCACAAACTTGATCTCTTCAATATCAAACCATTCACCTAACTGCTGCTTCATTTGTTTAGAATATTGAAAGGCGACGAACAATCCACCATCCCTGAGCGATAGATGAATTTGCTCTACGATCTGATTTCGCATGGCTTGTGGGAAATTAAAAAAGGGAAGCCCGCTTATTATGCAGTCAAGCTGCTCAATTTCGGCATTTTTTGTGGCAAGCTGAAGCTCACGTGAATCGGAATAACACAGATAATTCGGGAACCTTCTTTTTAAGCTCTCCTGCATAGTCTGATCCTTCTCAAACAGCAGAACCTTGGTTTGAGCTCTTGCCGCTTGAGGAATATACTGAGTAATTGCTCCCGTGCCAGCCCCTAGCTCTGCGACGGCATGAACTTCACTCCAAGGAATGGATTCAATCATGCTTTTAGCCAGAAATCTGGAGCTTGGTGTTACACTCCCCACATATGTAGGTGAATGCAAAAATTTAAATAAGAACATAAATCTTTCGTGAACCAAATGACTAATACGGATCATGAACCGTTCCCCTTCTTTCACTTTTCTAAATACGTTCGTTTATTCTCTGCTAAGAGTAACAAATTATCCCTATACTTACTCCTGTCCGGAGTAGGGTTCATATCCCCGTCCTACGGCGGGGATTTTCCTTGGCTATAGTCTAGGGAAATGGGGATTATTATTCACACAACACACAAGAAATCTAACGATTCACTCGAATTGAGCAAGGAATTTACAGAATACGCGGGAGGAATGCAAGCTCCCAGTGGTCTGGCTCCAATGATGCAAGCCATGGGCGGAATTATGCCTCCATTTGCATGGAATATCCAAGAAGCCTCCAACCAAGAGGATTACAGTACTGCATCTGAACAAGAGCTTACGGTAGATGAAAAAAGATCCTTGCTGAGTGATCTGCAAAGCATCTTGAATTCCAGTTCTGTATCCGGTTCGACCACTTCGGAGAATGATCAAGAAACAGATCTGCTCTCTGCCCTGAAAAACGCAATGGGAAATACTGACGAATCGAATGCGACAGATGAAGAAATATCGGCTTTATTTGATAAAAATCGCTAAGAATTTTGAGCAATCTGTTTCATCGCCATCCAGCACTAACGATACAGCCAGCCTGGAAAAGAGAAGGGCTCAACTTGAAGCTCAAATTGCGCAGCAAAGTTCTCAATCCAGCAGTACATCAACTACAAAAGTGGAAAAGTCCGTTCCAAGCAACACGGAAGCGCCCCGTAGCAACAATGATAGCACTAGCGATATTGCAGGAATTGGAAAACAACTGGATATTTCGGTTAAGCCATTCGTCACTACTCACATTTCTTCAGTGGGCGCTCTGGATAAAAAATGAAGTAAGTGACTAGGCATACAAAAATATATACAATAAATAACAGTAGAACCCCGTTTTAAGGACACATTAAAAAATTGGAGGATTTATGTCATGACGCTGAGAACTCAAATGAGTCGGAGCAGTAGAGATGAGGCGCGTTTTGTTAGAAACAAATTGATTGAATTTAATGCGAAACATGTACCTGAAGATGTTCGAAACCGATATGAAGAGATTGATCTTACCCTTAAAAATGAAGATGGTCAGATCATTGGCGGTCTCCTAAGTGTAATGTGTTGGAACTGGGTGGAGGTTGATATTTTGTGGGTAGATCAGCGTCACAGAGGAGCGGGCTATGGCTCGCAGCTGCTTGGTAAAATCGAACAAATCGCTAAAAACAAAGGGTGTACTTTTATTCAGCTCAACACGTTTACTTTTCAGGCACCCGAATTTTATGAAAAGCATGGGTACGAAGTGGTTGGCGTCATTGATGATGCTCCCCGAGGCTTTAAACACTATTATTACAAGAAAAATATCCTTTGAGGACTCTATAATATACTCGTACAGATCAAGGAATTATATAACGTGTCATGATTCTATTATTATTCGTCGATCCCTGGTTTGAGGAGATATTACGGTCGCCGTCGCAAAAGGGGTGTACCTCTGCTCAACTGGTGCTGGTATGAAAATTTAAAGCTAGATCATAGTGAAGAATGAATAAAGAAGGGTATGATCAAAATGACCACGGAAGTGACACACAAATTATATACCATGTGTATGATTCAGGACGGAACCAAGGTATTGCTTATGAACAGACCGGATAAGAAGGGTTTTCCGGGCTATATTGCCCCAGGAGGGAAAGTAGAGTTTCCAGAGAGTATTGTGAATGGGGCCATTCGTGAAGTAAAGGAAGAAACGGGGTTGACGGTTAAGGAAATTGTATTTAAAGGAATTGACGAATATTGTGACCCGAGCCAAGGGCTGCGATACATGGTCTTTAACTATTTGGCTACAGCAACGGAAGGTGAACTATTGAACAATCCCCCCGAGGGAGAACTGCTGTGGGTGGATATGAAGGAGGCGCTCAATCTGCCGATGCAGGATTGGTTTAAGCGGAGATTTCCCTTATTTTTCGAGCCGGGAACGTTCGAGGTTAGTTTTGTATGGCTGGCGGATACTGACGAAACCCTCGAAGCAACGATTAAAAATTATGGGGTGTAGAGATGACGACGAGGATTTATTTTTCATCTAACCGGCTAGGAGAGGTCACGAATGACCAATTGCAGAGAGTGCTGGATCGTTTCGATTTGGGGCGTCTGGTGTCTTCTGAAAAAACGGCAGAAGGAGTGATGGGACAAACCCACTATATTTCCTCAACGGCTGGACAGTTTGTGTTAAAGGGAAATCCACTTTTTTCAGGACAATGGGTGGAAGAAAGGTTTATAGTGGAGCAATTAGACACACGGACTTCAATTCCTGTACCGGCACCCTATTTGGTGGATGATACCGACGATATTTTCGGCTGGAGCTATGCTGTTATGCCGCGTTTGTACGGTGAGCACATACATACACCCGAGCTGCAGGCAAGACTGAGCTCACTGGATAAACAGCAAATGGCTGAAAGGCTTGCTGCTGCCTTGTTGGAGCTTCATAGCTGGAAGGTTAAGAACAGTGGGGAGCTGGATACAACGACTTTGGCCATTCGTCCTTTTGAAATCTCATATCGAGCATGGTTGTATGGACGAATTCGATACTGGCTAGAGGATGCCCAAAAATACTCAAACATTTCTGTAATGGATATGGAATGGGTAGAGGGAATATTGGAAGATTCACGTCAAGCATTTGATCAACTGGGGGCTGCCACATTTGTGATGGGAGATTTTAAACCGCAAAATGTGCTTGTGCAGAACGGAGAAAACGGCTGGAGAGTCAGTGGACTATTTGATTTTACGACAGCTTATTTTGGCGATGGAGTTGCAGATCTTCCGAAGATAACTACCATGTATCTGGAAAACGGCCAGGAAGAGCTGGCAAAACAGTTTCTCACTGTATACTTCAAAGGTATGGAGACCAAAGAAGGGTTTATTGAGCGATTCCGGGTGCATATGCTGTATCAACAAATTCTCAACTGGGGATGTGCCAAAGCAATGAAGCAAGTCACTTGGGATGACAAGCTCTCTTTTGCGGAATGGGCGCAAAAATTTACGGACGTTGAAATATATAAATCATAACAGACCAATCAAATACATAAAGAGAAGGAAGTGAGTGGTATGCAAACCGTCAGATTGGTAAAGCCGGCTCGGACATGGAAGGAAGCGTACCTTTCTTTTTATGAAGAATGGAAAAAGAGTCAGGAGCCAGTGGTGCCCTGGGTAATTTCTATAGAGCCGTATGATTTTGAAGGAATGCTGACGTTTTTAAGTAATCAGGAAAATGGAATTGACCTGCCTGAAGGCTGGGTCAAAAGCTCCACCTACTGGCTTGTGAATGCAAATGATCAGGTAGTTGGCGCGGTAAACATCCGGCATGATCTTAACGAACACCTGCTCAATGCAGGAGGTCATATCGGTTACGGTATCCGTCCTTCGGCACGAGGAAACAGGTATGCTGTTACCATGCTGACCTTGGCACTGGAGAAAGCAAAGGAGCTGGGTATTCCCAGAGCCTTGGTCGTATGCGACTCCGAGAATATCGCTTCCAAAAAAACAATCATACGCAATGGCGGAACACCGGACACAGATTACGTAGAGGAAGACGGAAATCTTGTTAATCGGTTTTGGATCGAGCTGTGAGTGAGAAAGAGGATAACGCGAGAAGATTAGATAGATGAAGCACTAAGGGGGCTATTGACCATATGAATCCTTCTATGCATGAATTTAAAATCATCTCCAAACACAGAATGTATGATCAATATTTAGTAAAGCTGCGGACATGCATCAAGCTTTTGGACGAACAGGAGTTATGGAACGCTGGTGAGGCGGAAACGAACAGTATTGGTGGGATCATCCATCATATTTTGGTGCATGTGCGTAGAAACGCATCCAAGCTCATGGATCCGACGATTACATACAAGCAAGGAATGGAGGATAGCTTCATACCATCCATGCAAAACAAGGAGCAGCTTATGGAGGAAGTAGAAGAAGCTTTTTCATCCTTCTGCGCAGCATTGGACAACACAGGCGCGATCAATATGCATGACGTTTACCATGTGGTAGAGCATACGGCTTATCATTTGGGACAGATCATAGACCGAGTACAAAGATTGGCAGATCACCGTTTTCAATTTGTACAAAATGGACTTAATGAAAGAGCGTTGCATGCGATAGTACAGCTATCCCTGAACGGAAAATGAGGAAAAGCTGCAATCTCCGTAAATGTCATATTTTTATTTCTTAATTGATATTGATAATTATTATCACTTATAATAGAAACAGGCAGATTATGCTAAGGTAGGGAGAGTTGCAGAGTGACAGAGTCCTTGGAATTATATGATGTAACGATCATCGGCGGTGGTCCTGCCGGAATGTATACTGCGTTTTATAGTGGCATGAGAGATATGAAAACCAAGCTGATCGAAGCCAAGCATGAGCTGGGCGGACGGATGCGCATATACCCGGAGAAGATGATATGGGATGTTGGGGGAGTCACCCCGATTTTATGTGAAAAGCTGATCGACCAGCTGGAGCAGCAGGCGCGAACGTTCGAGCCTACGATTGTGCTGGGACAGCAGATCACAGGTTTGAATCGGCAAGAGGATGGAACCTTCCTGCTTACCTCTGCAACAGGAGAGCAGCATTGGACCCGCACCGTTATACTGGCAGTAGGCTATGGCATTCTCAAAATGGCCAAGCTGGAGATTGACGGGGCGGATCGTTATGAGGTTACGAACTTGCATTATACCGTGCAAGAGCTGGAGCCATATCGGGATAAGCACGTCCTGATTTCCGGTGGAGGTGACTCGGCGGTGGATTGGGCGAATGAGCTGGAGTCTATTGCGGCGAGTGTGACCGTCGTACATCGTCGGGATCATTTTGGCGGACATGAGAAAAATGTAGCTCGGATGAAAGCGTCTTCGGTCCAAGTCCTCACGCCTTATGCGGTAAGTCAGCTACATAGTCATAACGGAGAAACGATTGAGCAGGTGACGATTAGCCATGTAGAGACGGGCGAAACTCAGGTATTGAATGTCGATGCAATAATCGTGAATCATGGTCTGAAATCCGACTTCGGTCCGATTCGGGATTGGGGACTGGATATGGGTGAGTGGCATGCCCGAGTGAGCGAAAAGCTGGAAACGAATGTACCGGGTATCTTCGCAGCAGGTGATTTTGTCGAGTACGGAAGCAAGCTGTATCTGATTGCAGGCACGTTCACGGACGCTGCCCTTGCGCTGAACAGTGCCAAGCTGTACATTGATCCCACAGCAGACAAAGCGGCTTATGTATCCTCCCACAACAGCCGTTTCAAGGAAAAAAATCGTGAGCTGGGTGTTGTAGAGTAGGTATATAAGCTCCCCTACTTGGATGATGAGGATGTGTATGACAGGAACGTGCGTGTATCCTATTGGGACATCATGAAGCAAATGGACAAGCGTTAAAAAATGATATTAGGCCGCCATAGCATTCGGGGGCGGGATTGGAAGGTGACTTATGGAGAAACGAACAGAGCAAGAGGTGGCTGTTTTGGCAGATATTATTCAAAAGGCAGAGCCCTTTGTACAACAGCAGTTGGAGCATGACCACAGTGGTCACGATTGGTGGCATATTGACCGGGTAAGAAAGCTGTCTCTTAAAATTGCTGCCAAAGAGGGCGCAGATTTGTTTGTTTGTGAACTGGCAGCACTGCTGCATGATGTAGCAGATGAAAAATTAAATGATTCCAAGCAAGCAGGGCTGGATAAAGTGGAGCAGTGGCTGCGTCTGCATGTAAGTGATCCGGATATGATTACACACGTGATGACCATTATTGCGACGATGTCCTTCAATGGCGGCAAAAATCCGCCTATGGAGACGCTGGAGGGTCAGGTTGTGCAGGATGCAGACCGGTTGGATGCTCTTGGAGCGATTGGCATTGCAAGAACCTTTATGTATGCAGGTTCAAAAGGCAGTATCATGCATCACCCGGATCAAGACTTTTCACAGCACGAATATCGTGCTGCAGGTAAAAGTGCTATATACCATTTTTATGAAAAGCTGCTGAAGCTCAAGGATTTAATGAATACTGCTTATGCCAAAGAACTGGCGGAGACTCGGCATCAATGGATGGAGATGTACCTGGAGCAATTTTATAGAGAATGGAATGTGGATGTTAAATAAGTGGGTGCAATAAGATAAGGCTGTTTCCTCTAACCGAGCGTATCGGAGAGGAAGCGGTCTTTCTTTTTTTATAAATGTCATATTGATATTATTGAGAAAGTGTGCTACTTTATTGTTAATAACAAAATGATAATAACAAAATATTATAAACTATAAAGAAAGTGAGGAAGCAACTATGTTTGGATTTAGTTTTGTTAAATTTCAGCCGAGTGAGTATGTGATGAAGGTGAAGAACGGTAAAGTGGTTCGAGAGGGGGTCGGGTTATCCTTTTATTATTACGCTCCAACGACCTCGGTTGTCGTCGTACCTGTTTCTTCGATTGATGTGCCGTTCATGTTTGAGGACATGACGAATGATTTTCAGGCGGTGACGGTGCAGGGACAACTGACTTATCGGATTGTGGATTATCGGAGAACGACGCAGATTTTAAACTATACGTATGACTTGAAGGAAAAACGCTATATTTCGGATGATCCGGGCAAGCTGGCGCAACGGGTAATCAACATCGCGAAGGTGCTTACCAAAAAATATTTGGAGCGTGTTCCGCTCAAGGAAGCTGTTCAGTCCAGTGAACGTCTGGCGCAAAATATGACGAAAGATATTGCTCAGCATACTGAAATGGAAAAGCTGGGGATTGAGGTTATGGGGCTGTCGATCTTGGCAATTTTACCGAATAAGGAGACGATGAGAGCGCTGGAGGCGCAGGCGAGAGAAGAAATTCTTCGCAATGCGGATCATGCGTTGTATGAGCGTCGTAATGCCTCCATTGAGCAGGAGCGGCGTGTGAAGGAAAATGAGCTGAACACGGAAATCGCGGTGGAGACGAAAAAGAGGCAAATCCGTGAAACCCAGCTCGATGCCGAGCGTTCTGTGAAGCAAAAGCAAAGCGAAATGAAGGAGGAACAGCTGCGGTTCGACACGGCTCTGGAGGAGAAAAAACGCGAGCTGATTGAGCTGACCGTAACCAATAAAAAGGCAGAAGCCGATGCCAAGGCCTATGAACTGACGGCAGTGATGAAATCGTTGCAGGATGTTGAGCCGAACGTGCTTCAGGCGATGGCCCATATGGATATGAGTCCAGATAAGCTGATCGCAATAGCATTCCAGGAGCTTGCAGAAAATGCAGGAAAAATCGGTCAGTTGAACATTACGCCGGATCTGTTGCAAGGCCTGATGTCAGATGCGGGAACAAGTGGGTCAGCAGGATCGAGAGGAGCTGGAGGCAGAACACGATGAACAGCCGAATGACAGAACGCAAAATTATTTTGGTGAAGCGTAAAACGCGACTGGAGGAGCTGATTGTCCGATATAATACGATCCAGCAGGCTCGTTTCTTTATGGAGCGGCTGGGTGCGGATTTCAGCGATTATGTACTGGAGGATGAGAATTACCGCAGGGCGGTAGCGACGACGACGTCGGAATTAACAGCCTTGGGTCGAGTCCAGATTGTGGAGCGGGAGCATGTGCCGAACTTTATTTTTGGTGAGCAGGATACGATAGTGGTGCTGGGTCAGGATGGGCTTGTAGCCAACACGTTAAAATATTTGAACGAGCAGCCGCTTATTGGTGTGAATCCGGACCCATTGCGCTGGGATGGGATATTGCTGCCGTTTACCGTATCGGATCTGCGCCGGGTGGTGCCGGATGTGTTCGTGCATAGGCGGCCGATCAAGGAAGTCACGCTGGCTAAGGCCCAACTGAATGATGGCCAGTCGCTGTATGCTGTGAACGATTTGTTCATTGGGCGCAAAACCCATGTCTCTGCGAGATACGAGCTAAGACTGGAGGAGCAGGTGGAGCAGCAATCGTCCAGCGGCATTATCGTTTCCACAGGGCTGGGGGCGACAGGCTGGCTGACCAGCGTGCTGGCTGGAGCAGCAGGAATTGTCGGCAGCGCTACGCGGCATCCGATGTCTTTGACTCCAGACCATCTGGTGTCAGATAAAGCCTTTGGTCAGGAAGCAGCAACCGAAGGATCTAGCCAAGATCCTCGTGCAGCTTGGAGTTTGCCATCGCTTTTTTTTACGGTGAGAGAACCGTTTCCCAGCCGGACGACGGCTACGGAGCTTGTGTTTGGTCAGGTAGCCGCCCAAAAGCCACTGCGGATTGCTTCGCAGATGCCGGAAAATGGAGTTATTTTCAGTGACGGAGTGGAAAGCGACTTTCTGGAGTTTAATGCTGGCATTGAGGCGACCATAGGTCCGGCAGAGAAAAAAGGCCATCTGGTCGTGTAGAGGTTTGTACAGGACGGCAATGGGTAATTATGAGTAAGGTACAACAATCAGATGAAACAAAAAGGAGGAATCAACATGAGCGACCACACTCAAGACGAAGCGAAAATCCGCAACAAGAAAAACGAGGACGGAGATTCCTTGATGGAAAAAACGAAGCTGGACAACGGCGTGGATATCGAGCCTGAGGCTGACGAATGGATTGCGAAGCCTTCCCCAGTGTCATACGATGATACGAAATCCTCTTCGAAGCAATAGGCTCCTGCGTCTCGATAGAGCAAATATGCAAAGACAGATGATCCTTACGAGGGTCATCTGTCTTTTTGGCATGTAAAAGCCTTGGAGCGATTTGGAGGCAGGTTAATTGAATCTGGAATATACCTTCCATACCAGCTCGCGACGGCTGCTTACTATTCGTATTCCTCAGCAGCTTCCTATGGATGTCTCCCAAACCCGATTCCGTCAATCCCTCCGTGGAAAGCAATGTATGCGGATTAACCGAGGTACAGCATGCAGCATCGAAACAAACCAAAGTACGCAAGCTGTCGATTAGGGCAGGAGTTGTATACGAGATTGGCTGGGAGAACTAATAGCCGTAGAGATTCAGGTGGACGGACAGCATGTTTAGAAGTTATATATTCTAATAAAAAGGTTTTTTCATATCATCCAAGCCTTATTCAGCAATGCACTGCGGATAGGTCTTGGATTTCTTTTCCTATTGGATTACACTAGAACGAGTACATATTTTTGGGAAAGACCGGAGGGGATGAGATGAAATGTGGAACCCCTATGAAAATAACAGACAGCATCCGCACGACTTTACGATAAAATATCAATTTTACACGCTGGAAGAAAGAGGGAGGAAAAAACTGCCTATTCAGGGTTACCGCTGCGATTTTGCCTATAAGGGCGACGATATCACGACGACGGGTATTTACGCAATGCATCCTGAGTTTGAAGATGAAGAGGGTCGACTGATCTTGGATTCCCAACGTCCGGTTCACCGGGAAGGACAGGCAAGAATGTGGATTTTGTTTGGAGAAATGAGGGAACAGATACATCGACATCGGATACAGGTAGGGACAAGGGGATATTTTATGGAAGGTCCGCGCCGTGTCGGTGAAGTTGAAGTTACAAGTCTGGTAGGCCTCTTGACCAATCCGGTTGACTAGCTGGCTTCCCATTGGCAAAAGCTTTATCCCTTGGAGAGATACATCTCCACAGCGCATGGATGTAATTCAGCAAAGGTTAAACTGGCCGCTGGGGGGCATGATTTTCGATGTCGAGCAGCATATATTCTGGCTGCGTGTACCCAAGCAAATCCCGCTTTATGGACACAGATATATTCCTGAGCAGCCAACCTGAGGCAGGGAATCCGGTATTTTCGGTGTATCAAACGGATATTATCGTGTATGGGGAAGGATTGCAGGATTACTTCAAGCTTGAGTTCGGGGAGAAGTCTTATGAACAGTCAATTTTGATGCTGTAAAAACAGTTCGCTTTTGGAGCAATTTATGTAGTTGAAGGGTCAGGAGAGTGAATAAGTCCAAACGAACGAGGGGGAGTATGACGTGAAGGTAGAACAGGATTTGGAAGAAATCAAACAAAGATTGGCTCAAATCGAGGCGAAGCTGGAACGCGGGTCGACTTCCGGGAGAATCATGAAGTACATGATTATCATCTTCTTGTCTATTTTTTTCTTGTTTTTGGTGATCGGAGTTGTTCAATTTGTTTCAGCCTAATCGGTGTAAGAGGAAGAAAGAAGGGAGCTGCTTATGCCTATAGAAGCGATTATTTTTGATTTGGATAATACGCTGATTCATCGTAAACGAGCGTTTGCGGCATATGCGGAGCGCTTTGTGGAACGATTTATTGTGGCCGAAGGCCCGGAGAAGCGAGAAGCTGTAATCGAACGGATACGTCTGGCAGATCAAGACGGATATCGGGACAAGAGGGAGCTGTATACCGAGCTGCATGCAGACTTGGAATTGAAAAATCGTGATACGACAGTACAAGAGATGCTGGGCTTCTGGTATGGTGAATTTCATAAGTTTACGGTACTGATGGACGGAGCGAAGGAAGTGCTGTCCGAACTGCGGTCACGTGGTTTGAAGCTGGGAATTATCACCAACGGCTCACTCCGTACGCAGCAAGCGAAAATCGACCGGGTTATGCTGAGGGATTATGTGGACTCCATTATCGTATCGGGTGGCGTGCACATTGAGAAGCCCAATCCTCGAATATTCGAGCTGGCTCTGAAGGAACTGGAAATTGCCGACCCTACTCATGCGTGGTATGTAGGGGATCATCCGACAAATGACATTCGAGGTGCGCAAAGTGCAGGCCTGCATACGATCTGGCTGGAAGGCTTTATGCCGTGGGAGGAAAAGGGCATCGTACCAGACTATAGAATTGGGAGTCTGGGAGAAATCATCACTTGGCTGGATCGTCAAAGCTATTCAACGAATATGGAGGAGGGAGCATCATGAATATAGAACATCATGAGCATGAAGCACACGATCAGACCAAACCTATCCTGTTATCGTTTCCAGAGCAATTTCAGACGGAGCGATTGACGATTCGCGCTCCACAGTGGGGCGATGGAGCGGTAGTGAATGCAGCGATTCGGGAGAGTGCAAATGAACTGCGGCCTTGGCTTCCTTTTGCGAGAAATCTTCCTACGCCGGAGGAATCCGAGATCAGGTCACGTCAAGCCAGACTTAAATTTCTGGAGCGGTCTGACATGATGCTATATATATTTGATACGGCTTCGGGAGAATTTGTAGCCAGCAGCGGCTTGCATCGCATCGATTGGGATACACGCAGTTTTGAGATCGGGTATTGGCTCAGAACCTCATGGACCGGCAAAGGTATTATAACAGAGGCTGTACATGGTATTACGGATTTTGCCATACAGCATTTGAAGGCTAATCGGCTAGAGATTCGTTGTGACTCCAATAATACACGTAGCGCCAAGGTGGCGGAACGGGCAGGCTTTACATTGGAGGGGATTTTAAGGAACACCGAATATGACGAAGAAGGAAAGTTGGCACACCAGATGGTTTTTGCAAAGGTCCGTGGTATTGAATTTTAGCATCAAAATTTAATTATCATTTTGTACAGCAACTAGACTTAAGATCATCTGATATACAAGCTGCGTTTGTACGATATGGTGGGGGCTTATTATGATTGATTATAAGATGAAAAATATAGTCAAGCTGGTGTGCATACAATATGACATCAGCATAAGGTTCGGCATTCATGCAAGCGTTATCCCAAGAGGGAGCTTAACGAATTTCCAGCAGCCTAACGGGTTTTTTCCAGTGTTAAGGCAGGTGATTTAATATGAGAAGCGTTCGTAATAGCGTCGGCAGGAGGGTGAATCGGGCAATACAGGCCAAATCTCGCTGGAAGAAACGCGTTGTGTATCTGGCTGCCGTATTGGCCGCTATTTTATTGGGCTTGGGGAGCCGAGTGTTCTCCTCCAGGTTGCCTGAATTCGTTGCCAGTCACTTTGGGGACGCCTTGTGGGCGTGTATGATTTACTTTGGGCTGAGAATGTTGTGGATAGATCGACAATTGTCCGTAGCCCTGTGGGGCAGCTTGCTGTTTTGCTTCGCCATTGAGTTCAGTCAGATGTACCAGGCTCCCTGGATTAACCACATTCGGGCGACAACATTAGGCGGGCTGGTGCTCGGCAAAGGATTCCTGACTGCTGATCTGATCAGGTATACGGTTGGTATTGCGATTTCTTGGGGGCTGGATCAAGGCTGTCAAAAGCTGATGGGGATCCATACACGAATAGACGACGACAATTCATTGAAATCATCCAAATTACTCAAATAACTTGAAAAGCGAGGGTTGCGCTTGAAACAGAAGGGTAAACGACGCAGGTTGTTCGGTAAGATGATTGGATTATGTGCGGGGTTCAGCTTGTTGTTTGCGACCGTACTTGTCCCAGGACAGGCACTGGCCGAAAAACAGCTTGCTGCGCCTATTCGTTTTGACTTTGGCCCGGGGAAGGTAGCTGACGGATACACCCAGGTTACCGCCAAGGATGCTTACACGCCTGAGCGAGGCTATGGGTTTATGGATCTGTCTAAGGTAAGTGAAGAGGATCGTGGCGGTAATGATGCTATTCGCTCGGATTTTGTCCGTGTTCAAGGCTCATCCTTTGTCGTCAATTTACCGCCAGCGGATTACACGCTTTCCCTGATTGCCGGAGATACAGCCGGAAACACAGATATTACTGTAAAAGCCGAATCCATTGTTAAGTTGGAGCCTACGACCAAAGCTGCAGGCCAATTTGTCGAGGCAGGATTTGAACTTGCCCTTATCGACGGTCAGTTGGAATTGTACTTCTCGGGAAATGATCCGAAGGTCAATGCTTTGATTATTACACCCAAGGAGGCTCGAACAGCCGGAGAACATCCTTCGGTATACCTTGCCGGAGATTCTACGGTTCAAACCTATAAATCCTCGATGAAGCCTCAGGCGGGCTGGGGTCAAATGATTGCTCCGTTTTTTACAAATGAAACTACTTTTGTGAATCGTTCGATAGGGGGGCGAAGCACGAAAACCTTCCTTGTGCAGGGACGACTAGATGATATTTTGAGGAATATCCGTCCCGGGGATTATCTGCTCATACAGTTTGGTCATAATGATGCGGCGATTAACAACCAAGAACGTTATGTTTCACCAGCGGATTACAAAGTTTACTTGAAAACCTACATTCAAGGAGCCACACAACGTGGGGCGACACCTGTGTTAATTACTCCTGTTGGCCGTCGGGATTATGACGCAGCAAGTGCTTCCTTTCGGATTAGCTTCCCGGAATATGTGCAGGCGATGAAGGAAACGGCAGCCGAGACAGGTGTCCCACTAGTTGATCTTAGTCGCTTGAGTATAGCATACTATAATACACTTGGTCTGGAAGGGACACGCCCGTTATTTTTACATGTGGAGCCAGGGGTGTATCCTGCATTCCCTGATGGGGTTAAGGATGATACGCATTTTCAGGAGTACGGCGCGGAGCAAATAGCCCGACTGGTAGCTCAGGGGATCCGTGAGCTGAATATTCCTTTATCCTCGTATGTACAGGAGAAGGATTTGCAATAAAACGCTATCTACTATACCCATGGTATACTTAGAAAATAAGCTGACCCTACCCAAGGATGGCATTGTTTCGGCTTGGGTAGGGCTTTCACGTTTGTGGACTCATCTATCTTGTTTATGGGGAGGAAGCGAAGATGACAGTTACCCAGCTCAGCAGACTCATTGACAGTCAAATGTTCTATAATCAGCAGCGAAGTTTGTTCTATATACGAGAGGGAAATGTTCTTATGGGCTCTTCACCAGAGTTGGCCTACTGGATGACACAAAGGGGACCGGATTTGATTTTCATGCTGCAAAACTTAAAGCGTCAGCATATGTATGCCGCTTTTGTTGCGGATGTAGCGTCCAAAACGCTGCACCAGTTTGTAAGCACCAATCAGTTTCTGCATTTTCACACCAATCATGCGAGGGAGCTTGCGGAGCTGTACGATCGCCTCTTCACCCGGATTCAAAAGCTGTTCCAAAAGCAATCTATCGACGAAGCAATACTGAGCTTTCTGCTTCAGCAGCATTATGGGCATTTGAGAGATTTTTTAATTCGTACCAACGGACGAGCGATGTTTGCCAAGTATGCCAAGAGTGAGTATACCTTTTGGATTCCTTGCGAGGAATATACGCCGGAGCTCCAAGCCAAACTGCTAGGATTGGATACGACACGTATGCAAGAGCCTGTTCTCGACATCGGTTGCGGATCGGAAGCACGGCTGGTCCTCTATTTGCGTTCTCACGGAATCAAGGCTTATGGGGCGGACCGGTTGGCTAAAACAGAGGGCTGCGTAACTCAGGGAGATTGGTTGGAAACCAGCTTTGAGCAAAACGCATGGGGAACGATCGTGTCTCATATGGCGTTTTCCAATCATTTTATACATCATCATCTGAAGACTGACGGTAATATTAACGAGTACGCACACAAATATATGGAAATCCTCAGAGCAATTCGGCCCGGAGGAAGTTTTATTTACAGTCCATGTCTTCCATTTATGGAAGAGCTTTTGGATGCCCGATCAGGTTATCTAGTAGAGTATATCCAATCTTCTACCGGATACAAAGCCACGAAAATAACGCGATTAGGTTCGTAGGGACTAAGGGTATTCAGAGGCGAAAAGCAGAGTATAAGGGAGGTATAAAATGAGTGTAGAAAAGTACAAGCAGGCGCTTTTAGTGCTTTTTGGATTGAATTTAGTGCGTTCATTTGTCAGATTTAATCTTGGAATGGTAGTATAAGGATAGATATTACTCTATTTGGGATTCTATTAATCTAAATCATATTTTCCTGAAAGCCGATATATGGGAATGAGGCGAGAACACACTGTTATTGTAGCCGCCCGAAAATAGATGTATACAATTGGGTTAGGAGAGTAGAAGAAGTGTCGGATTTATATACCAAAAAAGAAGTAAAGGAATATGTAACGGATGTAGCTCATGAACGGCCATTAGGTGTAAGTATTGCAGCCATTTTACTGATTTTTAATGGGGCCCTTCTGCTGGTAACGCAGCTATTGACGCTCAATGCATTAAATGAGGCTTCTACGTTGGTAGGGATTTGCAGGAGCATGTTTCAGGGCTTCATTGCTTTGCTTGGCTTGGCCGGGACGACTGCTGGTGTCGGTATGCTGTTTGGTAAGAAGTGGGCTTGGTGGTTGGCTGTATTTTATTTTACATATGAGACTATGCGTTATGCCTGTGCTATTCTGTTCATTCCAGATGTTCCGCCCGTATTGGGCGGTGTACAGCTAAGTTCCGCTTTATATTACATAAAGTACGGTATGCGTATTATCTGGAATTTGTCGTTTACTTTGTTCATGTGTCATAGTAAAGTGCCCGGATTTTTCCAAACGAATGAAGTCAACAAGTGGAGAGCTTGTATTGCATTATTACTAATTAATGGAGTGCTGGTTGCCATTGGCTGGCGGCTGCTTAATTAGATTTTTATGTGAGGAAGGAGATGGATCATGACAAAGGAAATATTTCCGTTGCTGCAAACCAAAAGGCTTCGTTTAAGACAGCTTACATTAGAGGACGCGCAGGATGTATTCGCTTATTTCTCCAGAGATGAAGTCACAGCATATTATGATTTGGAAAGCTTTACGGAGGTAAAACAAGCAGAACATTTTATTCGTTCCATGCAATCCAGATATGAAAAGCAGGAGGGCTTTCGTTGGGGGATCACGTTAAGAGAAGCTCCTGAGCGTGTAGTTGGTACGATTGGATTTCATAACTGGCACAAGGAGCACTCCCGTATTGAAATTGGCTATGAGCTGGCACCGGAATATTGGCGGCAAGGCCTGATGACAGAAGCGATGAAGGTGGTAGTTGATTATGGCTTTCATTTGCTGCAGGTTCACCGTATAGAAGCCTTCATTGATCCAGATAACGAAGGCTCCAGACGGCTGCTGCTCAAAAGTGGTTTTACCCAAGAGGGCCACTTGAGAGACTATTTTTATGAAAAAGGGCAATTCGTCGATGCTGTTATTTTTGGCTACCTTCGGAAGGAGCATTCCGTGGATCAATAATTTTTACAAATATCCTTTGTCTCCGTAAGGCTGGAGTCGATCAAGCCAAGTCTGCTCCAGCTTGGCTAGTGCATCTTTGACATCGAAGAACTCTGAGTCCTTTTTCTTCAAAATGTCCAGCACTTCAAATTCAAACGCATCTTCGCCATACTCATTCCATTCCTGTTGCAGCTTTTTATTTTTAGCTGCGCCCATTTGCAATTCAAAACGACGTCCATTTAACGACTTCAAATTCGGTGTAGCAGCGACAAACATTTTTCCGTTGTGTGTATTGCGAATGCAATAGATTCCAGCCTCCGTTTTGATTTCCATGTACTGCTGTACGAGTTCTTTTCTTCGGTTCATGTTGAATCCTCCTATTTTATAAACGTTACCCATCAATAATCCTTCAACCAATATTCACTGCCATCCGGCTTGCGATCCAATAGACCGTATTCAATCATATATCTTCGCACCGTGACAAAATCGTCATACACTTCCTGTAAAATCGCATTGACATCCTTCTCATCATACGTTTGCCCCTTTGCAAAATGTCCCGCAATTTCACGCAGCACAATCAGCTTGTGCTTTTCCTGCATTTTGAAGGTTTTCAGGCGCCCGTCTGTACCGTCCGGAAAATACTTCGTGAGTATCTTTTGCTTTTCGGCTTCCGTAATGTTGTAGCGTTCGTCCACCATCTGTGCCCGTACCGGCACTTCGACGATGGCGGGAGCGTGACGGTCCTTCTCCTTCAGCAGCTCCATTAATGTGAGAAATACCTTGGCCTGCCGTTCCTTTTCCTTGAGACCAAAGCGATGATTGCGTATGGTGGATGCGCTGCCGATTCCGGTTTCCTTTTGGATATCCGCATCGCCCATGCCTTGATAAAATAACTGAAGCAGCCGATTCTGATGATCCGTCAGCCCGGTCAGCTTTTTGTCCAGGCCGATCAAATATTCAAATACCGAACCATATGACCGCTCAATATGAAGACGCATGTACCTCTCCGCGTCATAAAATACCCCTTGATCCTGATATATGATGCCTTGCTCGTAACGCTGTCCGTCCAGCAAGCAGACCACCTGCTCTCCCTGACGGACATATCCGCGCTTCAGTTCCTCGATTCCAGCATTCCAGAATAGCTCGGAATGATCCATTTTAACAAACACCTCGATTAAATGATGATTATTTTTATAGACAATATAACATTTTGTTTATAATAAATCAATGGATGATATATATTAAATAATAATGCCTATAAAAGGGATATATATTATGTTCAAAAAAGGGATTTATTGTTTTAAGTATAATTAATGGTAACTGAAAAATATTTTTTCTTATTTTCTTTATTTCTAAAATATTCGCTATATACAAGGTAAATACGACATTTTTATCATATGAAATACAAATATATCCTTTTGAAGAAGGAGGAGCAGGAACTGAGATTTAGAAATATATTAATTTTTATATTCTTTTAACTTTGTGTTGTCACTATTTATTGGGGAGAGGGATTTTACAAATGAAATATCTTTTAATCGAATTAGGGAAGAAGGAGAGAAGAAAGAGAGAAGAAAGATAGCTAAGCCAGTCGTTTTAACGATGCTTGGCTTATTTGTTTTTATATCTCTATGGAGTACGGCTTTGCTTCCTCAGGAAGTATCAGCAGCTTTTACAGGTGGAATACCCATAAATATTTATCCACGACCAGACAAAGGAGGATCAATTGGACCTCCTGAAGAAAAGCCAACGCCCTCAGAGCCATCGTCTACACATGAAACAGTAGCTTTGTCAGATGGCTCGATTGTACATGTGCAGGCGAGTTCTCCCTACATCACTTTCACTCGCAACAATGTAGTTGTTTATACCAAAGATCTTGGAGCTGCCTTATCAGTTAAATTTTACAGTGTCTCGGTATCTTCTAATGCGATAAAGGTCAATTACTTTTATAAAGATGAGTGGAATGGAGCCAAATCCTCGGGCAATTTTACATACTCAGGAATTGTTCTAACCACTCCAGCCAGCCCGCAAATTAGTCCCAATATCACAGGGATGACAAATCAAAATATCCTTATCCAATTGAACGGTGTACCTAGTAATTATAAAAGTGAGTATAAAATTGGTGCGAACGGTATGTGGACTACATATAATAGCCCATTTCAAATATCCGACAACACGACCATTTTTGCTCGTTGTACAGATCATTATGGGAATATAAGCACTGTAAGTTCATTGGTGATCAACAACATTGATAGAACACCGCCTGCGCCGCCGTCATTCAGTCATAGTCCTGCAGGTGAAATATCCAATAATATCAAAGTGACAATTAACTATCCCTCTGACGCGACGTCAAGAGAATACCGTGTCAACCAAAGCGAGTGGAGGGCGTACAATTCACCTATTGATGTCAATGAGTATGGGACAAGGATACAGGCACGGGCAACAGATAGTGCTGGAAATGTTTCGCAAGTCACAGAATCGGTGCTGAATTTGATCAATAGAACACCAGTGGCGCTTAAAGGCATTCCAGCTACAACGATTGAAATGGATGAGGGAGCCTCAATTAAAGATTTATCGGAATACTTTACAGATCCTGACCAGCAGCAGCTTAGGTATTCTGCTGCGAATACAAATCCATCAGTTGTCACACATCAGTTGATTAAGGACTCAAAGGGAAATACCTCAATACTGAATTTGCAACCCCAAAGCTCGGGAGAATCGACGATAACGATAACAGCTACAGATCCGTTAGGTAAGTCTGTATCGCAGAATTTTGTTGTAAAAGTTTTGGATACCAAATATATAGAACTATTAGCCAAAGCTACAGCAGCGGTAGCACAAGCCGAGACAACCCAATTACAAAGTGATGTGAATGCAGCTGTAGAGCTAATAAATAAGCTGCGCGATCCAGTGCGATTTGTTCTGCGGTCACCTGCATTAAATCGGTAACCACCCGAATTTCCCGACCTTCAAAATCCCGAAACATCACCACACGATGACGTTGTGTGGAACGACACTGAGGGGTTCCCAACTGGCAAGTGATATCCCGAATGACGGATGAATCTGGCTTCGTAAGGCGACGTAGCGCATGAGGCTTTTCCAAATGGACGTTGTCGCGAAGCCGAATGACAAACGATTGTCCATGGGTTTTGAAGTGATCCAGACGCTCCAGTTTCCCATAAGCACGGTCCATCACCAAAATGTAGTCCGGTTGAGCCAACGCTTCACTCATGGGGCCATCATGCTTGGAGCCCAGCGTTTCGACCACCTGAAGGGGTTGCCCATTTTCTGCTCGTAAAGCGACATGAAGTTTAATACCTGCACGCTCCCCGTGATAAGGAGCCCAAGGCAAACGCGTTTTTCCCACCGTCATCGTGGTTGAATCGATGAGTAATAATTCTTTGGGGAAAGTCAGTTTCCGACGTGCTTCCCGGTTACATTTGCAAACAAGTAGATGGAAAAGTTCCTTAAATACGGAAAACGGGACTTCGGCGGCTTTGGTTGAAAAGCGTGAGTAGTGGACGACAGGCAAGCCACAGAGAGCCGCATAATCTACGCTGGATCGATAGCTACCCCATTGTTCCAACGCAGCCGTGCACCAGTATTGGAGTAAATGGTACACCGTAAACTTGCGGGCTTTGTCTTCATAACCTATTAACTTCACAACCCTTTGAACTTCTTCAGGAGTCAGCATGGATTGAAGGATAGATGTAATCGTGATAGAATTTTTCATGAGATCGTCTTCTTTCGGATTCGTTTGGATGGTACCAACGATTCTACAGAAAAGACGATCTTTTTTTACCATTTTGTGGTTATTCAACAGGCGTGTTACGAGATATATTTATCACCCTAGGAGAAATTATTGATCAGGATGCTCTAAAATGGTTTGAAGAGAATGTTCCTAAGGATACGCTTCCTCCCGCAAATTTTTTGGATAAAGGATGGTTTGAGAAGCTACAGAAATTTGTCGAGGTAAATAATCTGAACTTTAAAGATGAAAATTCATTAAAAACCATCGAAGCTTTGCTAAGTTCAGAACCGACGGAGGAAAACGTTCTGTTATCAAGCTATTTCTTAGGGGAATTTTTTATCCATACGTTAGATGGTGAGTGGTACTACGATCAAAATTATGGTCCTTCTATTAAAAATATAGGTAGAATTAGTAATTTTAATAGAGAGCCTTATCAAATCTCTAACAGTTTTGCTTCTAATCCTCAAAATAACTCAATTATTAATCACTATCAGGCCATTGCTGGAACTATAAAAAGTCTTCAAGGTAAATAGAAGATAACAAGGTTATATTGGGAGCAAGATGCATGTGCTGGTCCTAAGATAATTCTTTGATAGTGAGTTTGAGAAAGAACCACTCAGATTATTTTCTGTGTGGTTCTTTCTCTCTTATATAGTTTTAGGGGAATTGGACTACTAGATCGACTGAATAAGAATAGGTTTGCAGGAGAACTAAGGGCTATAAGAAGGAGAATAATAATTTAAATGGACTATAAATTAATGCAACCACCTATTGAGATGAAAGAATACTCAGAAATGAGTAAAAATGAAGCGAAAGAACATTTTAATTGGTTTAAAAAAGAAATACCTTCGCGTTTAGAACAACTTGGCACATTTTCACAGATACATCTGGATTATAGTGATCGTTCGCTAATAGATATTTGGGAATGGTATCTAGGGAGTGTACAGATTCAAAGTAAAAGTGCTTCGGAATTAGAAGAGGAGCATTCAGAAACCGAAGAATGGTTGAAGAGTTATATATATGAGAATAAACTCGACACAAAATCCCAAGCTTTTACACTGGATATTGCCATTTATCTAGGAGAGGTTGTAAAAAGTAATCACAGTGGGTTGGATTGGGGAGTTGTTTTTAAACCAAAGTCTTATATTAGCGTAAATCGTCCTGTTATCACTGGTTTGACTAAGGAAAAAGATATGGATGTGATCATGATCGTAACGAATAAAATGTTTGCAGTATTAAAGGGACAACGTAACCCAAATGCATTATTTGATATTTATCATACATGGGAAGAGTTTATTTGAAATCGCTGATTATGAAGGATTTAACGATGATCGAATCAAATTCAGTGGGAAGATTGGTTTGAGTATTATATAAAGAATGGAGAGCCGGAAGTGTGTCTACGGCTCTCTTCGTCGTCTTCCGGTAAATATTCGATCTGTTCACCAGGGAGCCTAAGGATTCTAGAAAGTGTATTAATTTGCATCATCCTCTACATACTCGATTACATCTTGAACATGGCAGTCTAGAGCTTTACAAATTTTATCTAGCGTATCAAATTTCACACCGTCTGTTTCTTCATTGTAAAGTTTAGTAATTCCGTTTCTATGTAACCCAGTCATGCGGGAAAGCTCGGCAATATTTACTCGTTTTTCACCCATAATACGGGAAAGATGAATCTTTATCATATTTTCCTCCAGCCGAATGCACTCTATAGTATTCAAAATTTACATCAAAGTATTGACAATACACATCACTAGATGTATATTAGAAATAACAAAAGTAACACTGTAGTGTGCTTTTTATTTACTAAAATATGCTTTATAAACGTTATGATAATATGCTCATCGTATCAAAACATTTTAAAATTAGCAATAAATATTGCACAGACATCTAATTTTAAAACAGCAATCAATAGAAGAAAGGACAGATAAATGCCCTAAATAATAATGCTCACAACTTCGATTAATATTCTCCTGAAAAAATAAGCCAACGAATGGAGCGGGGATTTATGCTGGAATCGGTATTGGGATTGGAACGGGTATCCATGGTTCAGGGGCCGTATGATTTACCTCATATGTATGAGATATGCGAAGGAGTTCTTTATGACCAACAGTATTTCTTTTACCTAGAAAATGGCATACTGTGCTTGCGCCATGTGAAGAAGGTAGAACAACCATATCATACGCATCTTTACCTGGATGGAGAGAGCGGAGGTCTGCAACTGGCAGAGGGGGTACAAGGGGAGGTTATGCAAGTTGTCATGGAGATCATCGAGCGCTTGCGCGCCAAGGATGGGCTGACATTTTTATTCGACGAGCTGCTGTGGCTATATGGCAGGGGACCTATTGAATTAAACCTTTTCAAAAAAGGATGAAGTGACTCCAGGTAGCCTACAACTTCTACGAAAAGTGATCCTTGTGCGCTACATTATTGAATTTTTCGAATAAAAAAAGCTTACTGTTTCAGCGAATGTACCAGTTGTTGACTGATAAATACGAGCGGATTATGAGTCAATTTTGCCAATTCCAGCATCACAGCACCAGCAGAAGGACTAAAGCCCCAATCACCTCCGAATAATATGTTTTGTTGCTGCTCTGATGTAAGTGAATGAGGCTCTTCCAAGCCATATTGCTCCGCTATTCTCTCTTTCGTTTCTTGGTCTATGACAAGGCTATCCTGTGCAAAGGTGTAGCATATAGGAACGCTTAACTGTATTAAAAGAAGTAAGGCTGCGGGTATGATTATTTTTTTGCTCTGCATGGTTAGCTCCTGTATCTCAAGTTATTGGGCGCTTATTTTTTGTATCAATCGATCTAAATAATCCCTTTACAGGATTTTACGACCAGATTATAATGGTAAATAACAGCATCGATCTACATACACTGGTTATCGGGGTATAGCGCAGCTAGGTAGCGCGCACCCTTGGGGTGGGTGAGGTCGTGGGTTCGAATCCCGCTACTCCGATTACAATCCAAATGTCCAGCTGACGCAGATATTGCGCCTGCCGGGCATTTTTTTATGGTTTGGAGCCCTGTTTACCAATAAGTACATACAGAAATAAGGGGAAACATGTACTTCATTTTTTGAAATATTAAAGACCTTATCAGCCTTTGTTTCTACTGGATTTTTCGTGTGTTGTTTTTGACGCGCTAGTCGTATGCAACGAATGTACGTGCTTGTCGAGCATGAGAAATTAGTTATCTCAGTTTCATGTAGAAGTGCTGATGTAGTGGATAACTTCAGTGCCACCATGTATGAATTCAATTAATTTGCCTATAAAGATTCCTGAAGGGCTTTAGAAGAAGTGCCGTAATCAGCATAACGGGGGAGCACAATAGTATAGTATATTCCTACAATAACGGTACAGACCCCAACTAATAAAAACAAGACTTCAATTGGAATAAATGAAGGAAAGCTTACAGCAATGAAACCCAATGTAAGAGATTGGGACAGCATCATTAACGGATTAATTAAACCTTGCACACGTCCCATCATTTGAGGATCTACAATACAAGGCAGCCATCCTCCTATGCCGATATTAATGAACGGAAGTACCAGTGCAATGGCGAAGTCGATAATCAAAAAAACATAGAGGTGATTAACAAATCCAAGTATGCATATACCAATTCCGGCGACCAGAACTCCAGCTGCAATCATTTGGTGTAGCTTTAGCTTGGCGGAGATAAGAGAAGCGATTAAGGTGCCAAGCAACACACCTGATCCAAAAATAATATTTGTCCATACCATATACTGCTCATAGTTGTCTGGAGCTAGCTTATATTTAAGAATAAACATTGGTAAAACGCTAAATCCTCCATTTAAAATGCCGAACATAAAAAAGCCTGAAACCAACAAAATCAATAGTTTGTTGCGTAATATGTAAAGAAACCCTTGTTTAAAGTCATGCATGACCAGTTTGAATTTTAATTGTTTAAATTGATGTGCCCCGTTCGGAAGGCGTACTTCCTTTTGAATTTTGCAGGAACGAATAAGCAATGCAGAAACAATAAAAGAAACAGCATCAATTAGGATGGCTCCAGTAATTCCAAAATGCCAGTAAACGACGGCACCCAGAGTTGCTCCAAATAACATGAAAAGACTCCCTATCATTTGATTGAGGCCTGCTGCAATGGTGTAATCATCTTTGCTTAAGATTCCCTGTATAAGGGCACTTTCGGCTGGGAAAAAGAATTTGGAAGCAGCACTACGGATGAAGAGGAAGGCAAATATCAAAGGAATAGAATCAACCCAAATAAAAATGAGCAAACATAAGGATAATAAAGCGCTGACCCAGTCACAATTAACAGCGATTTTTTGTCGGTCCATCCGATCTGCAAGTACTCCAACTATGAGAAATACTACCAGCATCGGGAGCGAATACATTAACTCGGCAAGCGTTGCATAGTATGGCTGATTCGTAAACCGTTTCAACAAATAAAACATGAATGCAGTAACCCCAATAATTCCTCCTAATTGTGAGGCGAACGTTGCCAGAAAAAGCCTGACATAATTCTTATTTCTGAGTATTTGTTTTAATCCAGTCACAGTTCCATCCCTTTCGCTTTCAAAGCGGTTTTTAGATGCCTAATTAAAATAATAGTGAAAAGTAGGAATATTGTACAGAAAAGTGACTTTAATGTCACTTTAAGTTTGAATTTGCATCGTATCAGACCCTCTGGCTTTTAAGAGCAACATAAACTAAACAGCCAGCCGCCGGTTGATTCCGACGGCTGGCTGTTTAACTTGCCAGGTGTTTTGATTCCTGATTCACTTGAAGGGCGATATTACAAATCTCTTCCTTTGGGAATTCAATGCCCAGACGTTCGCGCAAAAGTGTCAGTGATTCTTTGGCAGCGTCATACTCAGCTTTATAGAAATGCTGAATCTCCCATGACAGTGGATTGCGTGCAATCATGTCATGCTCCATACGCTGAATAGCAAAATGAATATGATCTGACAAGGAGACATAAATGCCATCACTTATTTTTTTGTTCAACTGCGTGCGCGCCAGACTAACAATGTCATCGATGACTTGTAAAATATCAATCGGAACTTCCATGACAGTGGCTTTAAACTTCTCATAAATATTTGCATCCTGCAGACAGAAAATTTTCTCAATCCGCTTTTCGTCAATCGGATCACCAGCACGGAAGTTAAACCCGATACCTCGGCCGAGGATAAGCAACTCCTGGTTTTTATCATCCACCGTGCTGACGATATTATTGTTGAAAATTTGTTTAATTATCACATCGAATCACCCATTTTGAGGAATAAAAAAAGGCAAAACTACAACAGAAAGAAATATCATCTCTGTTGTGGTTTTGCCCGCATTACTGGTAACAAGCCTCACGAGATAAGTTATCATGATCAGAAAACGTTGTCAAATTTTTTTGTGATTAGGATATCCTATTCTGCTACATTCTAATCTTTAAGTGCTAAAAGCTACTATAACCCGATTCATCTCATTTACGCATGGATATGTTGAGAAAAAGGAAATGCTCATAGCAAGAAAAGTTTATACAATGGAAGAGGAATAAGAACTGTGAAATTCGACTCTTGATGAAGGATTTCATATAATGTGAGCATATTGTGAACAACTTAAATTGAGGGTTTAACAAAAAAACAAATTAAAAATGATTTCCGTCCAGCTATGAATTTAAAAATTTGACGGAGGGAACGAGATGACAATGGAAGAGAGCAGCAGACAGGTACCTTGGCAGGCGTATTACGGACCTAATCTAGGTTATGTGCAGGACCAGTATGAAAAGTATGTAGCGGACCCCGGAACGGTTGATCCGGCTTACCGCGAGCTGTTTGATCAATGGGGTGAGCCACCGCAATCCGAATACTCGGCTGCTTCCATGATAGACTACAAATTGCAAGGACCCCCTGCAAGCGCTCTGGGGAGCCTCGATTCGAACACATTGCAGAAAGCGGTTACAGCGGGGAAAATGGTGTGGAACATCCGTGAATACGGGCATTTGGCCGCCCAAATAGATCCGCTGGGACTGGATGCCGAGCAGGATACTCGCTTGCTTGATCCAGCATCCTACGGTTTAACTGAACAGGACTTAAAGGCCTTTCCGGCCTCTTTAATATGGGATAACGCTCCTGCGGGAACACTTAACGGATGGGAAGCTATTCAACGACTGCGTGTTGCATATACAGGACCGATTGCCTATGAATTTAGTCACATTCATAACGAGGAGGAACGCCGCTGGTTGAATAGCTATGCAGAATCCGGCTGGTCCTCCAAGCCACTCACAACACAGGAACGCAAGGCCCTGTTGGGCAGATTGGTGGAGGTTGAACAGTTCGAAGAGTTTTTGCATAAAACGTTTGTCGGACAGAAGCGTTTTTCCATCGAGGGTAACGATGTGCTTGTACCCGTACTAGACGAGATCATTCGACTTACCACGAATGCAGGAGCAAGTCACGTCCTGATGGGTATGGCGCATCGGGGGCGTTTGAACGTGCTGGCTCATGTGCTGGGCAAGCCTTATAGCAAAATTTTCTCTGAATTTCATCATTCACCGAATAAGGATCTGATCCCGTCGGAAGGTTCCACTGGAATTAATTACGGCTGGACTGGGGATGTAAAATACCATCTGGGCGCGGATCGTTTTGTAAAAGATGGGGAAGCCGTACAGGCCCGTCTGACATTGGCGAATAATCCAAGTCACCTGGAGTATGTGAATCCGGTCGTACAAGGCTTTTCCCGCGCAGCGCAGGAAGACCGCAGTCAAGCAGGCTATCCGAAGCTGGATGTCAGCAAGGCTGCTACGATTATCATGCACGGCGATGCGGCTTTTCCGGGTGAGGGGATTGTGGCGGAATCACTCAATTTCACGAATTTGCGTGGCTTCCGTAATGGTGGTACGGTGCATATTATTGTGAATAATCGTCTGGGCTTTACGACAGAAAGTGTCGATTCACGTTCGACCCGTTATGCCAGCGATTTGGCCAAGGGCTACGAAATTCCGATTGTACACGTAAACGCGGATAATCCTGAAGCTTGCATTGCAGCGGCTCGTATGGCTGGTGAATACCGCAATCGCTTCAAGAAGGATTTCCTGATTGATCTGATTGGTTATCGTCGTTATGGTCACAATGAATCCGATGACCCGGAAACAACCCAACCGCTGGTATATCGCAAGGTGAAGAATCATCCGACAGTGAGCAAATTATATACTCAACATCTGATGAAGCAGGGCATTGTGGATGAAGCGTTTAGTTCCGGTCTCATTGAAAAGGTGCAAAGTCGATTGAAGGAAGCACATGAACATGTGAAGAATCAACCGGAAGAGGAGCCAGAAATTACTGCTGTTAAGGCCAAAAAAAATCAGGGCTCTGTAGTTCGTACTGCGGTGGAATTGAAAAAGCTGCGCCAAATTAATGAAAACCTGCTCAAATGGCCCAAAGATTTTCATGTATATCCGAAGCTCGATCGCATTTTACAGCGTAGAAAAACAGCTCTGAACGAGGGTGAAAAGGTAGATTGGAGCTTGGCGGAAACGCTGGCTCTGGCTACCATTCTTGCAGACGGTAAGCCGATTCGTATGACGGGTCAGGATGCGGAGCGTGCGACCTTTGCTCACCGTAATCTCGTGCTGCATGAGCCTGAAACCGGCAATACTCATTGCCCGCTTCATACACTGCCGGAAGCACGCGCCTCGTTCAGTATTCATAATAGCCCTTTATCTGAGGCTTCTGTCCTTGGCTTTGAATATGGGTATAACGTGTTTTCTCCTGAAACATTAGTGATTTGGGAAGCACAATTCGGCGATTTTGCGAACTGCGCACAGGTTATTTTCGATCAATTTATCTCCGCGGGCCGTGCCAAATGGAGACAGAAATCCAGTTTGGTCATGCTGTTACCGCATGGAAGTGAAGGACAAGGACCAGAGCATACGAGCGCACGGCTGGAGCGTTTCCTCCAGTTGTCTGCACAAAATAACTGGACTGTCGCCAATCTGAGCAGTGCCTCGCAGTATTTCCATCTATTGCGCCGTCAGGCTGCATTGAGCGAAAGTGAGGAAGCGCGTCCGCTTGTGATGATGTCGCCGAAAAGCCTGATTCGCAACAATCGTGTCGCTTCGCTTGCTTCTGAGTTCAGCGAAGGAACATTCCATCCTGTGCTGGAGCAGCCTGGCCTGGGTACACGTTCGGATCGTGTAGAGCGCATTGTACTTTGCAGTGGCAAAATTGCGATTGATCTGGAAGAGGCGTTGGAGAAAGATAAAAATGAGGCGGAGGAGCGTCTGCACATTATTCGTGTGGAGCAGTTGTACCCCTTCCCGGAAGAGGAAATTCGGAATATTTTCAGCCGTTTTCCGCAAGTTAAAGAATTCGTATGGGCTCAGGAAGAACCTAAAAATATGGGAGCATGGAGTTACATGGAGCCTCGTCTGCGGAATGTTGTGCCGCAAGGAGCGGAAATTCGTTACGCAGGCAGACCGGAACGTTCCAGCCCGGCGAGCGGCTATCAGCAAGTACACAGCCTAGAACAGCAGCGGATTATTCAATCAGCGTTGAAGCAGGATTCCAAAAATAATATTACACTGGGGAGGTAGCGGCTGTGAGCGATATTTTAGTGCCGGCAATGGGAGAATCTATCACGGAAGGAACAATTTCTAAATGGCTTGTCAAGGAAGGGGATTCCGTAGGCCAGGGGGATGTTCTACTGGAACTGGAAACGGATAAAGTCAATCTGGAAATTAGTGCAGAAGAAGCGGGAGTTGTCCAGAAAATCCTTCGTCAGGAGGGAGAGACTGTGTCCATCGGTGAAGCTCTTGGCTTGATTGAAAGCGGCGGCAGTGGTAACACAGGGGGGGCCGGTGCTGAAGAAGCAGCAGCGACCAAAGCGCCGGAAGCACCACCCGTAGCGACTACACCGGCTACTGCAGTAGCAGAAAAGGCTGCACCGCCTATTCCGTCTAATAGTAACGGGGGAAATCAGACGGCATCTCCATCCGCCCGCAAGCTGGCGCGTGAACGCGGAATTGATCTGGAGCAGGTACAGGGAAAAGACCCGCTCGGACGTGTGTTCCAGGGAGATGTTAAAACGCATACGAACAGCGCTGAGTTTGCGCGTGCGACATCGACTGCACCTGCATCTTCGGCTACCAACAAGCCTGCGGCTCCGTCTCCATCTCAAACGGAGTACAGTAAGCCTGTCGAACGGCAACGGATGTCTCGTCGTAGAGCGACGATTGCCAAGCGCCTTGTTGAGGCACAACAAACAGCCGCTATGCTTACCACTTTTAATGAAGTGGATATGACCGCCATTCTCGATGTTCGTAAACGCCGTAAAGATAAGTTCAAGGAGAAGCATGATGTAGGGCTCGGTTTTATGTCCTTCTTTACGAAAGCAGTGGTTGGCGCCCTCAAGCAATTCCCTACCGTGAATGCCGAAATTAACGGCGATGATATCGTACTGAAAAAATACTATGATATCGGGATTGCTGTGTCTGCCAAGGAAGGTTTGGTCGTGCCAGTTGTACGGGACGCTGATCGTCTCGGCTTTGCAGAAATTGAGAAAAGCATTGCAGAATTGGCTGGCAAAGCGCGCTCCAACTCGCTTTCTCTGGCAGATTTGCAGGGCGGGACCTTTACCATTACCAATGGGGGTATTTTTGGGTCCCTGCTGTCTACGCCAATTCTGAACACGCCGCAGGTGGGTATTTTGGGAATGCACAAAATCCAGCTTCGTCCGATTGCAATTGACGAGGAACGTATGGAAAATCGTCCGATGATGTATATCGCCTTGTCTTACGATCACCGGATTATTGATGGTAGCGAAGCGGTTCGCTTCCTGGTAACCGTCAAAGAATTGCTGGAAGATCCGGAATCTCTGTTGCTGGAGGGATAATAAATATCCAGGAATTTTGTGTAGGGAAAAGCAGGCTCTTGCGGGTCTGCTTTTTTTCCTGCATAGTAATACCATAAGATTCAGACCTAATAGGCACACAGATGCAGAGAAGGGTGGGGAATGTTTTGGATAAAGATTTGCGCTACCCGATTGGGCCGTTCGTCGTTCCAGATACCATTACAGAAGAGCAGCTTCTAGCATGGGTTCACGACATTGCTGAACTGCCTTCACGGCTCCGTCAAGCAGTCGAGGGATTGAATGAGCAGCAGCTTAATACGCCTTATCGTGAAGGGGGATGGACGATAAGGCAGGTTGTTCATCATTTGGCAGACAGCCATATGAACAGCTATATTCGTTTTAAGCTGGCGCTGACGGAGGATACACCGACGATCAAGCCATACGATGAGGGACGTTGGGCCGAAATACCGGATGCCAGAGAGCTACCACCGGAACCCTCGCTGCAATTGCTGGAAGGGCTTCATGAACGGTGGGTGACCGTGTTGCGATCGTTAGGAGAAGAGCAACTGCATCGAACGTTTATTCATCCTGAATCGGGTCAGACGATCCGGCTCGAACGAAACATCGGCATCTATGCCTGGCACGGCAAACATCATACAGCTCATATTACCTCCCTGAGAGAACGGAATGCGTGGTGATTTGCATAAAAAAAGAAACCTTCAAACTCACTTTAACTGTGGTTTTGAAGGTTTCTCTTTATTAAGAGGTCGCTGCCACGTTAACATGACGATCCAGCCAGTCAACAATGTCATTCATGACTTCATCGCGGTTGGTTTCATGCAGCATCTCATGGCGGCCATCAGGGTAGAGGCGGTATTCCACATCCTGAAACTCCAGGCTTTGATACATATCTACCAGCGACAATACACCTTTACCGAACAATCCTACCGGATCACGGTCCCCGGCAAATATGTAGACCGGCAGTTTAGGATTAATGTTTTCCAGTGAGGAAGGCCAATGGATTTCTTGCAGCAACCTGAAAAAATCAAGGAAGAAGCTTGTCGTACAGATGGCTCCACACAGCGGATCATGTACGAATTGATCTACTTCCTCTGGATCACGGGATAGCCAGTCGAATGCCGTACGCACCGGACGAAAGGCACGGTTAAAACCGCCGAAGACCATCGCATTGAGCAGCATGCTGCGATGATCCATTCCTTGCAGCTTGGCTTGCAGCAGGGCAACCTGCTCCCCGAGTTTCAGCAGACCACGCCGCCCGTTCGTTCCCGATAACATAAACCCATGATATACGTGCCTGTCGTCATACATTATTTTCTGGGTTAAAAAGGACCCCATGCTGTGACCCAGCAAAAAACGTGGCAGATCAGGGAACTCCTTAGCCACAATTTCGCCCAGCTCCAGCATGCCGTTTGCCATTCGATTGAACGCATCTGTTCCCGGCATACCAAGCTTATGGGGATCACCAGCTGTGCGCCCGTGACCGATATGATCGTTGGCATACACACCGTAGCCGGAAGCAGTGAGCTTCTCTGCCAGTCGGATATAGCGGTAAGACCTCTCACACATCCCATGTGAAATTTGTACAATCCCCTTTAGGGGCATCTGTTGATCGGGCAGCCAGCGGTAGGCAAAAAGCTCGGTTCCATCATTTTCTGCGATGGTAAAGGTGTATTCCCGCATAATTAGACATCACATCCTTTAAGCTTTAAGGAAGATAAGATCTAAGTACGGTCATTTGGCCATTCAATGTGTAACCGTTGAGATTGGCAGGCAGCAGGAAGCAATCTCCAGCTTTACAGGAAAGAGACTCGGCATTATCGTCCCACGCTAGGGTACCACTGCCTTCGCAAATGACGAGAATCATAAAGCTGTCTTTCGTTGTAGAAAGCGACCAGCTTCCATCTACGATACCCTTTTCCACGACAAAATACTCACAGGCTGCAAGCTGGAGCCATTCACCCGGCTGTAAACCGCCCGTTTTCATTGTTGTTGCGCCTGCACCTTCGTATGAGGTCACATTGAGGGAATCCTCAATATGCAACTCACGGGGCTTGCCATCCAAACCAGGACGGTTATAGTCATATAACCGATAGGTCGTATCCGAATTTTGCTGGATTTCAGCAACGACAACACCCGCACACAGCGCATGTACAGTTCCAGCCGGAATGAAGAATGTATCGCCTGCTTCAACAGGGACCTGACGCAGACTGCCGAGGATGTCTCCGCTTTCAAGAGCTGTACGCAAACTTTCGCGTGTTACACCTTCGGTCAGACCATAAATGATTTTTGCATCCGGCTTGGCATCAAGCACATACCACATTTCGGTTTTTCCAAGCTCTCCGGCCGGAAGTCCCTCATAATCATCAGTCGGATGTACCTGTACGGACAAATCATCATTGCAATCCAGCAGCTTGATCAGAAGCGGGAAGCGGCCACCTTTTTCCGATACTCCTTTGGCTCCAAGCCATTCCTGTCCATAGATTTCGCGGATTTCATCCAGCCCTTTGCCTGCAAGCTCGCCATTGATGACTGTTGTGGTTCCATTCGGATGATCAGCAATCATCCATCCTTCGCCAATATGTCCTTCTGGTGGGGTTAGACCAAATTGTTCCAATGCTCGTCCTCCCCAGACTCTTTCTTTAAATTCAGGTTGAAATTGCAGCGGGTATGGCTTTAGCATAATTTCTCTCCTCCATGAATGGGTATTGAGTGCACAACAGACATCTCTTACGACTTTCAAAATGATATATGTAAGGCGGCTGGAAAAAGCCGCTCATAACCTGGATAAGTTGGCTTGGAAAGCCGATACGCTATTTTTTTTCAATCGCCACCAAATATGGCGAGGTGTCCCGTTGTAATTGACGGTAAATAATACTTTGGCCGATAGAGACGGGAAGAGCAGAAGCCCATTGAAGGACGGCTTCAGCCTCTTCATTGCCTCCAGCGTGTCCTGGATATAGTACGGAGGTCAGAATGCCGCGTGGTCGCAGCAGCTGCAGGGCTGCTTCAAGCGCGGCGAGCGTAGTGTCCGTATGCGTGATGACAGATGAATCGGCGCCCTCGGAAGGCAAGTAGCCTAGGTTAAACATAACCGCAGCGACTTTGCCATGCAGCTCGTTGGGAATAGCCTTCCTCATTTGCTCATGACCCTGCAGCAGCAAGGATACCTCTGCTATTGAGGAGGAGACATTTTCTCCCAGCCGCCGCCGGGCGAGTTGCAATGCTTCCTGCTGAATGTCGAAGCCGTAAACACGGCCCCGTTTGCCAGCGGCTTTTGCCAGAAACAGTGTATCTGCCCCAGTACCGACAGTGGCATCTATAGCAGCATCACCTGGCTGCACACGCGCAGCCACCAATTGATGAGCATAGCTCAAGACAGATAGGAAACCCATTTAAGGCTGCCTCCAGTATTTGCCCTGCCACGTTTCACGTGATTTCAGCTCATCATCAATGGCGTTAAGCACTTCCCATTTCTTGAGCGACCACATGGGTCCCATCAGCAGATCGCGGGGAGCATCCCCGGTCAGCCGATGAACGATCATCTCGGGTGGCAAAAATTCCAGGGTATCGACGATCAGCTTAACGTATTCGTCCCTCTCCAGAAAGCGTAGCAATCCCGCTTCATACTGCTTGACCATCGGCGTTTTGCGCATGAGATGCAGCAAATGTATTTTAATACCTTGCACGTCCATAGCCGCTACTGCGCGTCCCGTATCGAGCATCATTTCATGCGTCTCCTGCGGGAGCCCATAAATAATGTGGGCACACACGCGAATATTGCGCTTGCGCAGCTTTTCCACCGCATCTAGATAGCATTGAGTGTCATGAGCACGGTTAATCAGCTCTGAAGTGGATTCATGGACGGTTTGCAGCCCCATTTCGATCCACAGGTACGTGCGCTCGTTCAATTCGGCAAGGTAATCCACGACATCGTCAGGCAGGCAATCAGGGCGGGTAGCGATGGACAGACCCACAACCCCAGGCTGCTCCAGAATAACCTCAAAGTATTCCCGCAATTCCTCGACGGGGGCATACGTATTGGTGTAGGCTTGGAAATAGCCAATATATTTGGCGTTTGGCCATTTTAAATGCTGACGATCCCGAATCGTATTGAACTGGGTGACCAGGTCATCACGGCGACGTCCGGCAAAATCACCTGATCCGCGCGCGCTGCAAAAAGTGCAGCCTCCTTTGGCAATAGATCCATCGCGATTCGGACAAGTAAAACCTGCATCCAGCATAACTTTAAACACTTTATTTTGAAATTGCTCGCGCATTTCGTAATTCCAAGTATGGAACCGTTTATCTCCCCATAGCAGAGGAGCAGGCAACAAATCTGTTTTCATGGGTGAACTCCTTTTTTTTACGATCACCTTATTGTAACAAAAATCAGTCTTAATTGGGAATCACTTGGGCGAGGAAGGCAATAAAAAGTGCGGATTTTATTGGATTCGGGATTGAAAAAGGTTACACGATGTGTTATATTGTAAGCGGTACCAGACATACAATATAAGGACTGTTTTCGAACCTGAAAATAAAAGTTATCCATTGGCTAATGATTATTTTCTGGGATACAGCTATGCTGTTTCTATCGCCTGCTTTAGGGGAAATGCACGTCGGTTCCATCACTAATAACCCGTGAGGTGATCTTTTATGAATGCGCAGGATAAAACACGTATGGATAAAGTTACTGTTGAGTTAACCTTTGATGAGGCGTTGGCGCTGACTGGTGTCCGTTTTGGACAGGATCGTCAGATTGGAACGGCTGCACGTCAAAAAATCAGAGCGGCTTGCCAAAAGACAATTGATTTTTCACCTGCTGATGGGGTAGACTATGAACAATTAAATTAGTTGGACCCCAATCCAAATATATTGAAAAAGGAATTTCATTTCCGTATCTTCAAGCGGGGGTGGAATTCCTTTTTCCTTGATAACAGAGTATATGGAGGAGTAACATGCGTTTACGCGGAAGAAAAGGAATAAGGGAAAGCCTGGAAGAACAACAGGATCTGGTCATCTTGGAGCCAGCACAGTATAAAGGAAAGTGGCAGCAGCTTTTCGGCAATGATCGTCCGATTCATGTGGAATTTGGCATGGGCAAAGGACAATTTATTAGCCAAATGAGCTTCCGGAATCCGGACATCAACTACATTGGCTTTGATATGTATGATGAGTTGGTGCGACGTGCAACGGAAAAGTCTCGCCTGGCCTGGAGCGACACAGAGGTCGGCACCCCACCCAATATCAAGTTGGCACTTGCAAACATTGAACAGATTGAGAATGTTTTTGAACCTGGAGAAATTGAACGCATTTATCTGAATTTTAGTGATCCCTGGCCTAAAACCAAGCATGCGCGCCGTCGTTTGACGCATCCGCGCTTTTTGGACAAATACCGTCAGCTTTTAAACAGCAGAGGACAAATTCATTTTAAGACCGATTCGGAGACACTGTTTGAGTTTTCCCTGAATTCATTTGCCGACAGTGGTCTGCAAATGACGAATATTTCGTTAAACCTTCATCGTGAAGGGATTAACGAGGAGCATGTTATGACGGAATATGAACAAAAATTTATGGGTAAAGGTATGAATATCCATCGTGTAGAGGTGCTGATTGGCAAAGACGCTTTGGAGGAGTATGGGAAAACGCGTCTTGAAAAGTACGGAAAGTAAAGCGAATAGCGATAAAACGATTAAAATAAAGCGGGGTGCTTCCTTTTTAGGAAAGCACCCTGTTTGGTTCCATTATATCCAAAATACTCTGTGCGCTCTGAAGAGGATAATATCGTGCTACATTATGGACGTGCTCCTGTCGCTTGCGAACGATTTCCGGAAAATCGTGTAGTAACCGATTCATCCATTTAACGACGACATCCAGCGAAGTAATCGGTTCTCCGAAGCCTTGAGCCGTAAAGTATTGACAATTTTCCTCCTCCTGTCCGGGAAGAGGTTTGTGAAACAGCATCGGAATCCCTTTGGCTAATCCCTCGGTACATGTCATTCCGCCGGGTTTGGTAATAAGAAGATTCGATACCTCCATTAATTTGTCGATTTCCCGTGTGAATCCAAAGATATGAATATTTGGATGATTGAAACGGGGGTCCATCTGCATTTTACGACGAATTTTATCGTTATGACCCAAACAAAAAATAAATTGAATGTTTTCTCTCCAATCGGTAAGCGAGCGATGAATAACTTCGTCGTTCATAAGGCCCCAGCCGCCACCCATAACGAGTACGGTCGGGATAGGTTTAAGGCCAAATTGTTCCCGAATTTCATCGTGCCCCGGATGTTCCCAAAAATTTGGATGAACCGGAATACCGGTCACCTGGATTTTCGACACGGGTACTCCGCGCGCGCGCAGCTTGCGCATGACTTCAGGCGTAGATACAAAGTACCGATCAACCTCGGGACTGATCCATGTTCCATGTGCATCATAGTCTGTGATGACAGTACAAAGCGGAACATGTAAGCCTAAGCGCTTTAAGCGTGAAATCACCGCGCTCGGGATAGGATGAGTACATACCACCAAATCGGGACGAAGCTGTCGGAGAATGTTTCGGGTCTGTGTGTAGAACAGACGGTGCAAAGCGAGCGTTGTAAGACGGTTTAATGATTTTTTGTACTGATGACGGTAAACCAATCCGACTAGGCGAGGCTGCGATACAACAGTCTTCTTGTATGCTGTAATAATAAGCGGGGCCATTCTTGGATTCAAAAAGCTCCCCAGCTCCAGCACTCGGGTCTGCACATTCGGAGATAGCTTCCGCAAGCTGCTTGAGAGCGCGTATGCAGCCTGAGTATGTCCGGCACCGAAACCTTCCGATAATAATAACACTCGTTTTTTAGCCACTCTCATTTCACCTGTTCCTGCTGGGATGTTCTCAATCATACCATAGCGGCTTTAAGGCCAGAATGCAACCGTTCCGATTGCTGCAGAAGTTCCAATAACCGCTCCAGCAAGTACATCCGTGGGATAGTGGAGTCCCAGGTAAATCCGGGAAAAACCTACAATCAGCGCTATAGGCAACAGCGGCAGGGTAAGCATTGGTGACTGAAGCATAAAAGGAACGGTAGCCGAAAAAATAGCGGTTGTATGTCCTGAGGGAAAGGAATGATCCGACAGGGGGTTGCGAAAGGTATTCGTACCCGGTAGCGCCAAATACGGGCGAATCCGCGGATACAGTTTTTTGACGATTGCTACGGGGATATGACTGACCCCCAAAGCAATGGCTCCCTTCATACCGGTATCCTTCCATGGATTCGGAGCGAGCCACCAAATAAGTAACGTAGAGGCTATTGTAAAGGTAGCCCCGCCCAGATGTGTGAGATAATAAAGCCAGAAGTTCAAAAAACGGTTGTGTAAGCGTCCGTTGATCCATTTGAACAACTGCTGCTCCAGATTTACAAGTTTTACGACTAGACGTTGCATTTGGTTTCCTCCGGTTGCCGTTTCAGGTAGGTCGGCAAATATTTTCAATCACTTTGACAGAATAAGGCCATAAGTAATTATTCTCTTGCTCCCATCATATTTTTAAACGCTATGCATTTCAAGAATCACCACTTACATGGTTCAATTCTACACAAAAATGTTTAAGAAATATAAGCTGAATTGTATAACTTTCTTTGCGTTCATCCGTCTAATAAGATAGAGTGGTTAGAAGTGGTTCCTAATTGGCCCACAAAAAGGAGGGACCAAAGAAATAAAAAGTTAGCAAATGGACGAAAATAAGACCTACGCGTTATGAATGAGAGGCTCAGCGTCGCATTCCCTGCTTAAACGGGAATTTGTCGTGTTTTTTTGCTGCTGAGACCAGTTTTAAGGCTTTGACAAAAGTTTGAAAACCAACGAAAATCGTAATGGCATTCCTGTGTCAGCCAAAAAGGGGGCTGCGCACAGCCAATGAAGAAAGCAAGGGTCGGGTCAAAATTACAGAAAAGGCGCACAAAAGCGCCGGAACTTGCGCTACACAGATAGAAAATAAATAAACGCAAGATTTTTAAAGGGGTATAAAAAGGGGGTAACAAGAGATTATGTTAGACGCTATTTTCGTGACGCTCCAGATTATACTGGCGTTGATCGCTGTCTATCAGTTTGCATTCTCCTTGTTCGGGTTGGTACGCAAAAAAAGAAAAGCGCATGCGGCTCCAGAAAAGTCATTTGCCATTTTAGTCGCTGCCCACAATGAAGAACAAGTTGTTGGAGCATTGATGGAAAACTTGAAGGAGCTTGACTATCCGAAGGAACTATACGATGTATTCGTGATTTGTGATAACTGTACGGATAAGACAGCGGACATCGTTCGCGCTCACGGTATGAATGCTTGTGAACGTACGAATCCGAATTTGCGTGGTAAAGGCTACGCCATCGAGTGGATGCTCAAGGAATTATGGGCTATGCCGCGCCAATATGATGCCATTGTCATGTTTGATGCTGACAATTTGGCGCATACCAATTTTTTGAGTGAAATGAACAATGATTTGTGCACAGGTGCCCGTGTTATCCAAGGGTACATTGATACCAAAAATCCTGAGGATTCTTGGATCACAGCCGCATACGGTGTATCTTACTGGTACATCAACCGTCTGTGGCAGCTGTCACGTCACAACCTGAATATGGCTAATTTTCTTGGTGGTACAGGCATGTGCTTTGAAACGAATTTGCTCAAGGAAATGGGTTGGGGTGCAACAAGTCTGGTAGAGGATTTGGAATTCACCATGCGTTGCACACAACGCAATGTATATCCAAGATTTAATTACGATGCCAAGGTATATGATGAGAAGCCGTTGACGTTCAAAGCTTCGTCCAGACAGCGTCTGCGCTGGATGCAGGGTCATTTTACGGTCGCTCGTCGTTATTTCTTCCCGCTGCTGTGGCAAAGTATCAAGCATAGAAGCCTGATTAAATTCGATATGGCTCTTTATGGTTTGAACGTGTATATCGTACTGTTCACCTTCTTGATGACAGTAGCGATGTGGGTAGATATTGGATTATTTGGTGGACCCAATATTGAAAATATCTATGTACAATTCCCTGCTTGGACCGGTTTTGTGGCTGTGAGTCTGAATATTATCACCTTTTTGATCGCCATGATCCTGGAAAAGGTCACGTTCAAAAAAGTATATCTTTACTTGCTGCTGTTCCCAGTCTATTTGGTTTCGTGGTATCCAATTACGTTCTATGCGTTCTTCACACAGAACAACAAGCAATGGAGCCACACTCAGCATACGCGTGTCGTTCGTCTGGAAGAGGTTCAGAGCAAGCAAGGATAGTTGCGGAGCGGGACCAATGTACCCGACCGGTGAGGTGTTACTTGTTTCTTGGAAAAGTGTTGACACCTCACCTGCAACATGATAGGATATATGAGTATGTTAATGAAAAATACGGATTAACAAGCAGAAGGTCCGACTTCTCACCTGTCCGGTATTGCCGGCTGGTCATGATCCAATGATTTGTGAATTGAACTTTCATGATGAATTGAGTATCAGACAGGGATGTCGGCTGCATAGTCGTCATCCCTTTTTTGTGTCTACACACAAAATACAAAAATAACAGGTTCTGGAGGTGGAGGGTTATTAGTAAGGAACATATGATCAATGATGAGATTCGGGTGAGAGAAGTACGTCTGGTTGGTGCGAACGGGGAACAAATCGGGATTAAACCGACTCGTGAAGCTCTGCAAATGGCGATTGACGCAAACTTGGATCTCGTGAACGTGGCGCCTCAAGCGAAGCCGCCCGTGTGTCGGATTATGGATTACGGAAAATTCCGCTATGAGCAACAGAAGAAAGAAAAGGAAGCCCGTAAGAACCAGAAGATCGTTGACATCAAAGAGGTATGGTTCCGTTCCAACATCGAGGAGCATGACTACCAGACCAAGTTTCGCAATGTGGTGAAGTTCCTGAATGAAGGCGACAAGGTGAAATGCTCCGTTCGTTTCCGCGGTCGTGAGATTACCCATGCTAATGTGGGACAAAAAATTCTTGAGCGTGTGAAAACGGAAGTTGCTGATCTTTGTACCGTGGAGCGCCAACCCAAGCTCGAAGGACGCAGCATGATTATGATATTGGCTCCAAAGAGTCAATGATAAATTAAGGAGGAAGTTCAATGCCTAAAATGAAAACACATAGCAGCCTTAAAGGCCGCTTCAAGATTACCGGTACTGGTAAAGTAACTCGTTACAAAGCTTATAGAAATCACCTGCTTTCCCACAAATCCAAACGCGCAAAACGTGTTCTGGGTACTAACCCTGAGATGGCACCTGGGGATGTTAGACGTCTGAAACAAGGTCTTGCTAACCTCAAATAGCATATAGCTCGGCAATGAATAAAGCATAAACATTATTTGGGAGGTCTTTTGATATGGCAAGAGTAAAGGGCGGATTCGTCGTTCGTCGTCGTCATAAAAAAGTATTGAAGCTTGCTAAAGGTTATTTTGGTTCTAAACACCGCATTTTTAAAACAGCTAACGAGCAGGTAATGAAATCGCTTGTTTACGCATACCGTGACCGTCGTCAGACGAAACGTAATTTCCGCAGACTGTGGATCGTGCGTATCAATGCAGCAGCTCGTTTGAATGGTTTGTCTTACAGCAAACTGATGCACGGCCTGAAATTGGCTGGTGTGGACATTAATCGCAAAATCTTGGCTGATCTTGCAGTCAACGATATCAATGCGTTCAATTCTTTGGCAACTGTTGCTAAAGGCAAAATCAACGCTTAATTATTGAGCGTGGAGACCGCGAATGTGGTAAAAAGGTATCCCAAGCAGTAAGCTGTGTAGGGATGCCTTTTTTTGTACCTATAAAGTGATACGAAAAGGCTTGTTTTCTCCAAAATACGAATAAATATGACGTGTAATGGCAGAATGTATGCTTTTTTTTAATTTTGTAACGCTTACATTTATGAAAATCCAAAAAAAATTGACCCCAGGTTATTAATTATCTAGATTTTAGCCGATCATAATTGTATAATCTCTAAAGTAAGTCTTCTGTACGATCTGTCTCGTCAGTAAATGACATGTATAGCATGTACCATTTTCAAAGAAAAAGAGACAGTTCCAGGGATCTAACACTAAGGGGGAACAGTATCAGCATGAAGAAAATGTTCAGTATGTCTTTGGTTATGCTGCTGGCGATCTCGGTCATTCTCGCAGGCTGCGGTAACAAAAATCAAGGTGCGTCCAACGCAAGTGGTGGAGACACAGGCAGTTCTGCCAAAACATCAAATGTCCAAATCGGCATGGTTACAGATGTGGGTGGAGTAAACGACAAATCGTTTAACCAATCTGCTTGGGAAGCACTGCAAGCGACTGGGAAAGATACAGGTGCTAAAGTTAAATACCTGCAAAGTAAATCGGATCAAGATTATATTCCTAACCTGAACCAATTTGTTAAGGGTGATTTTAACCTGACTTGGGGAATCGGTTTTAATCTGGCGAATGCGATTGGACAAGTAGCAAAAGAAAACCCGAACAAAAATCTGGCGATTATCGACAGTGTCGTGGATGCGCCTAACGTAAAATCGGTTGTTTTTGCTGAAAATGAAGGTTCCTTCCTGGTGGGGGTTGTAGCTGGAAAGCTTACCAAAACAAACAAAATTGGTTTTGTGGGTGGACAAGACAGCCCGCTGATCAAGCGTTTTGAAAAGGGCTTTGAAGCGGGGATTAAAGCTGTAAATCCAAATGCAAAATTGGAAGTAAACTACACAGGCGCATTTGATAAGCCGGATCTGGGTAAAGCAGCGGCTGCAACGATCTACAATGACGGTGCGGACATTATTTTCCACGCAGCTGGCGGATCGGGTACAGGCGTATTTAACGAAGCACTCGCACGTAAGCAACAAGGGCAGCAAGTATGGGTTATCGGTGTAGATAAAGACCAATCCCTTGAGTTTGGTGACGACGTAACGTTGACATCCATGGTGAAACATGTGGATGAAGCTGTAAAACGTGTATCTAAGGAAGTTGTTGACGGTAAGTTCAAGGGTGGTGTTGAAACACTGACTTTGAAGGATAACGGAATCGGTCTGGCGGATACATCGACGAAAAATGTCCCTAAAGACGTACTTGATCTTGTAGAACAATATAAGCAAAAAATTATTAAAGGCGAAATTACAGTTCCTTCGAAATAATTGGATTTGAAGAACATAGAGGTGGAGACAAGGCTGGTTCATAAGACTAGCCTTGTTCTTACGTCTGGAGTTATACGAATCATAAAGGTCAGTCAGCTCATTGGAGCACATACTATAAAGTGTATAAGGGTGATTTCATGGATGCAGCGACCCCCGTCGTTGAGTTGAAGAACATTACAAAACGATTCCCTGGCATCGTTGCCAACGACTCTATCAGCATCAAGCTGCATAAGGGAGAAATTCATGCCCTTTTGGGCGAGAATGGCGCGGGTAAATCTACGCTTATGAATATTCTTTTCGGACTGTATCAGCCGGAAGAAGGGACGATTGAAGTCGGTGGTAAACCAGTGCAGATTGATAGCCCCAATAAGGCGATTGATCTGGGGATCGGCATGGTGCATCAGCATTTTAAGCTTGTACAGCCGTTTACCGTTACCGAAAATATTGTCTTGGGCTCCGAGCCTCGTAAGGGTCTGAAAATCAATTATAAAAAGGCTGCCGCCGAAGTACAGAGGTTGTCTGAGCAATATGGCCTGCAGGTAAACCCGAATGCCAAAATTGAGGATATATCGGTCGGTATGCAGCAACGTGTGGAAATTATCAAAACTCTCTATCGCGGTGCAGATATTCTCATTTTCGACGAGCCTACAGCAGTACTAACACCACAAGAAATCACTGAGCTGCTGGACATTATGAAGCGCTTGGTAGCTGAAGGTAAATCTATCATTCTTATCACGCATAAGCTCAAAGAAATCATGCAAATTGCAGATACAGTTACCATTATTCGTCGAGGTCAGGTTATTGATACGGTCAAAACGTCAGCAACAACACCGAATGAGCTGGCCGAGAAAATGGTAGGTCGTCGTGTGTCCTTTAAAGTGGACAAGCAGCGTGCACAGCCAGGACAGACTGTACTGGAAATGAACAATGTGGTCTCTAAAAACAAGGATGGCATTAGTGTTCTGAATGAGTTGAACCTGAAGGTTAAGGCGGGCGAAATTTTGGGGATTGCTGGCGTAGACGGCAATGGACAAAGTGAGCTGATTGAAGCCTTGACAGGCTTGCGCAAGGTCGATGGTGGAAGCATTCAATTGCTTGGGCAAGAGATTACAAATCAGTCGCCACGCAAAATTTCCGAGGCAGGTGTTTCGCATATACCGGAGGACCGCCATAAACATGGGCTGGTGCTTGATTTTTCCATGAGTGAAAATATGGTGCTGGAGACGTATTATCAAGCACCATACAGTAAAAATGGCTTTTTGAACAAAGAAGCGATCGATAAACAGGCAAAAAGTCTCATCGAGAAGTTCGATGTAAGAACACCAGATATTCACACAAAGGCAAGAGCGTTGTCTGGGGGAAATCAGCAAAAGGCTATCATTGCGCGTGAAATTGACAAGAACCCGGATCTTCTTATTGCAGCGCAGCCTACACGCGGTCTGGATGTCGGAGCCATTGAGTTTGTCCAGAAACAACTGATTGCTCAGCGGGATCAAGGTAAAGCGGTCCTTCTTATTTCTTTTGAACTGGATGAGATTATGAATGTGTCCGATCGAATTGCTGTCATCTATGAGGGCAAGATTGTCGGGGAAGTGCTGCCGGAAGAAACGAATGACCAGGAATTGGGACTTATGATGGCAGGAAGTGCAGTGAAGAAAGGAGCAGAGAATGGCTAACCTATTGAAAATATTTACGAAAGACTCCTTTGTACTGGCACTGGTCTCTATTATTTTGGGTCTTCTTCTGGGTGCTGTTGTGATGCTGATTGGCGGGTACGATCCCATTGTGGCTTATTCCGCTTTGTTTAGCCGTGTATACGGAGATTCATACAACTTTGGCGAGGCTATCCGTGAAATGACCCCATTGATTTTGACGGGGCTGGCATTTGCTTTTGCAGCTCGCGCCGGACTGTTTAACATTGGTGGTGAAGGTCAGTTTCTGGTAGGCATGACAGCCGCTTCAATCGTAGGCATCAAGCTTCATGGACTGCCTGCTATCATTCATGCTCCGCTGGCTGTAATTGCAGGGGCAGTTTTCGGTGGCCTGTGGGCTGCGATTGCGGGCTATTTGAAGGCTAAGCGAGGCGTAAATGAAGTTATTACATGCATTATGATGAACTGGATCGGTCTGTATTTGGCCAACCTGGTCATTAATCAGTTCGCATTAATGGAGGGTGAAAATCGTTCGGTCGACATTCAGCCTTCAGCTTCCATTTCCATTGATTGGTTATCGCAGATGATGGGAAATGCCCGGGTCCATTGGGGTACGGTTATTGCTTTGCTGGCGGCGGTGTTTTTCTATATTTTCATGTGGAAAACAAAGCAGGGCTATGAGCTTCGGGCTGTTGGATTTAATCAGGATGCATCCCGTTATGCTGGTATGAACGTAAACCGTAATATCGTAAAAGCGATGTTTATTAGCGGTGTTTTTGCAGGATTGGCGGGTGCATTTGAAGTGTTAGGGGTATTCCATTACCAATCCGTCATGGCCGGATCACCAGGAACCGGATTTGACGGTATCGCCGTGGCTCTGATCGGAATGAATAATCCGTTCGGCGTGCTGCTGGGCTCTGTTTTGTTCGGAACGCTTACGTATGGTTCCGCGGGGATGAGCTTTAGCGCAGATGTACCGCCCGAAATTATCCGGGTGGTCATTGGCTCGATTATTTTCTTCATTGCGGCCCAAGGAATTGTGCGTTGGGTTGTGAAGCCGCTCTACTCCAAGCGGAAGAAAGAGAAGGTGTTGTAAAATGAGTTGGTTAACACTTGGTGAATTAATCCATACAACGCTCGTTTTTGCGACGGCGATTATATTTGCGTCTCTCGGCGGAGTTTTTTCAGAAAAATCAGGTGTAACGAACCTCGGGTTGGAAGGACTTATGGTATTCGGGGCGTTTGCGGCTGGTGTCGGCGGATTTTATGCCGAACAAGCGGGGCTGGGAGGGACCTCTGCAGCTTGGGTAGGTGTGCTATCGGCTGCGGTGTTCGGTATACTGGTTTCGTTGATTCATGCTGTAGCTTCGATTACGTTTAAAGCCGATCAAGTCATAAGCGGGATTGTCATTAACTTTCTGGCGGCAGGTAGTACGCTATACATGGTCAAGCTTTTATTTGAAGGTGATGGTGACACCGGTCGTATTCAGGGTTTTAACGAAATCTCCATTCCTTATCTTGTGGATATTCCAATTGCAGGGAAAGCCATTTTCCAGGCATATCCAACGACGTACCTGGCTATTTTGTTGGTTATTATTGGATATTTCGTCTTGTATAAAACTCCGTTTGGCTTGCGTTTGCGTTCGGTTGGGGAGCATCCAGGTGCAGCGGATACAGTAGGGATCAAGGTTAATCGCCTTCGTTATATCGGCGTTATGATCAGTGGTGCGCTGGCTGGTATTGGTGGAGCTACGATCACCCTGACTACAACCAATATGTTCTCGCACAATACAGTTTCAGGCCAGGGGTATATTGCTATTGCCGCCATGATTTTTGGTAAATGGAATCCACTCGGTGCTTTTGGCGCGGCCGTGTTTTTCGGTTTTTCACAAGCTATTCGCAACTATGTACAATTGTTTGCATGGTCGCAAAGTATTCCCCAGGAAATTATTTTTATGCTGCCATATCTCTTGACGATTATTGTACTGGTAGCAGCTGTAGGCCGGTCACGGGCTCCGGCTGCATTGGGTCAACTTTATGATCCAAGCAAGCGTTAGTAACGTTAATAACTCACCAACGGCTGACTGCGGTATGTTTTAAAACTGTAAATTGGACATCTGAAAATCTGGTATCTGCATCTGCAGGTACTAGATTTTTTAGGTTGTGCAGGCATTTAAACATACGCTTCTGGTATGAAGAGAATAGAATGTGCTATGCAGATTGGACGGACGCTCGGCCCCTGTCAGCTCCAGTCTATTTTGTGGTGGTGGTGAGCTATCAAGGAGCCGTTCAATCTGTCCATTCGTTGAGAAAGAAGGAGGAAATGCGATGAAACAGGCAGTAACCAGAAAGCAGGTGGAGAAGCTTGTCGGCAAAGTCATCTTCGCTACTCGCAAGGATGGTTCCCAGGTCAGCGGCAAGCTGATCCGCATTTCGGGTAACCGACTGGTTCTTCAACCCAACCGCAAGAAAAAGGTCAACACGAAGGCGATTATTCCCCTGGTGCTGTTTGACTTGCTTGCCATCGGTACGGCCCCATACATTGGTGCCTACGGAGGTGGATATAACGGTTACGGACCAGGTTATGGTGCATCGGGATATGGTCCTCAGTCTGGTCCTGGGTACCCCGGAGTAGGTTATCCGTATTACCCCAATTTATTTTAGGATAACAAGATCATGATCCAAAGAGGCCGCTTTTCACAGTGATTTTTCAAGTTCGTGGCATCGGCTCAGGGCTACGTATCGCAGCATATGATATTGGTGACGCAGATAAAAATGGATTCCCCGGATATTGTCTTCGTCCACCATGACTTTAGCCCGCTTGCAGCGTCGCATTCGTCCGTAGTGCTCGGCATACTCCAGTAATTTTTTTCCGTAGTGCTTACCTTGATGAGCTGAAGAAATTGCGATCAAATCAATGTATAACAGCTCTCCATGCAGCATAACATGAATGAAGCCAACAACCTGTGCATTATCCGGCCTGCAAGCCACAAAAGTGATGCCCCGGTTTAAGCGCCGGGGTAATTCTTTTCGTATTTGCTCCATGTCTTGGGCGCTTAAATGTGATAGGGGGACAAGCTCCTGCTCGATCAGACGGAAGATCACCGTATCATCCTGAGCAACGCGTTTGCGAATCATAAACGGGCCTCCTTTTCTACCCTGTTAACAAGACAAGACGTGGCTTTGGAGGTGTACACCCGTCTTACCGTGTGGTCTTTTTATAATATGCGGGTACCGGTTACATGCGTGCTACTATGAGGTGCTGCAAAAGATAAACATAAATTTTTATGAAATCTGGTATTGACTATCCCAGATGGGGGACATATAATGTGTCTAAACATTTGAAAGAATCATGAACTCAACGGCAATGAAGAGGACGAAGTGATTAGGGCTCTTTTGTTCAGAGAGTGAGGCATTAGCTGCAAGCTTCACCAAAATCCCTTTTTAACGAGCTCACCTTGGAGCTGTTTTCCTGAAAAGTATTTGGCCCCGATGAAATTTAACGGTCGCTAAATCCCTATTAGGGAAAATCGTACGGTCTACGTTACAGACGCCAGATATGGGAATCCTTTGTGATTTCTGTACCTGCCAAGGTTCGATATTGTGAGATATCGGGCAAACACGGGTGGTACCACGGAAGCTACAGCCTTTCGTCCCTCAGTAACAGCAAGTCTGTTCTAGGGATGGAAGGTTTTTTTGTTTTCACAAATGTCAGCTGTATGTAAATTTTGTAAAGGAGGATGACCAATGAGTGCACAAATTCCTGAAGTTCGGTCAACCGATGAATTACGTCAAAAGTGGATGGAACCTGAAGTGATTACAGGTTCGGAAATTTTGCTCCGTAGCCTGTTGCTGGAGGGAGTAGATTGTGTCTTCGGATACCCTGGTGGTGCAGTGCTTTATATTTATGATGCCATGTATGGCTTTGAGGATTTCAAGCATGTCCTCACCCGTCACGAGCAAGGAGCTATTCATGCGGCAGATGGTTATGCACGAGCAAGCGGAAAAGTTGGGGTTTGTATCGCGACATCCGGACCTGGTGCGACAAACCTGGTAACTGGTATTGCGACGGCTTTTATGGATTCGGTACCGTTGGTGGTCATCACGGGTAATGTTATATCCTCCCTGATCGGCACGGATGCTTTTCAGGAAGCTGATATCACGGGGATTACAATGCCGATTACGAAGCACAGCTATTTGGTAAGAGATGTAGAGGAACTGCCGCGGATCATCCATGAGGCATTTCATATTGCCAACACAGGCCGCAAGGGACCGGTGCTAATTGATATTCCGAAGGATATTTCGGCAGCCCAAACGCTGTTTGCCCCACAAACGGGACCTGTGATCATGCGGGGCTATAACCCGACAGTGCTGCCTAATAAAATTCAACTAGACAAGCTGACTCAGGCCATTTCCGAGGCAGAACGCCCGTTCATTCTGGCCGGTGGCGGGGTTGTATACTCTGGTGGACATGAGTCACTTTACGAGTTTGTTCGTAAAACGGAAATTCCGATTACGACAACATTGCTGGGGCTGGGAGCTTTCCCGAGCGGACACGAGTTGTGGACAGGAATGCCGGGTATGCACGGAACGTACACCTCCAATCAGGCTATTCAACAGTCGGATTTGCTGATCTGTATCGGTGCTCGCTTTGATGATCGGGTGACAGGCAAACTGGACGGATTTGCTCCACAAGCCAAAATCGTCCACATTGATATCGACCCTGCTGAAATTGGAAAAAACGTTGCGACCGATATTCCAATTGTAGGCGACGTGAAGGCGGTACTGGAATTGCTGAATCAGGATGTGAAACGCGCAGATCAGGCAGATGCATGGAGAGCGCAAATTCAGCAATGGAAGAACGAAAAGCCTTATTCTTACAAGGATTCCGATACAGTGCTCAAGCCACAATGGGTTATCGAGTTGCTGGATGAAACAACCAAGGGCGGCGCAATCGTTACGACCGACGTGGGTCAGCATCAAATGTGGGCAGCACAGTATTACAAATTCAATCAGCCGCGCTCATGGGTAACATCTGGCGGACTGGGTACGATGGGCTTTGGTTTTCCTTCTGCGATTGGTGCTCAGATGGCCAATCCCGACAGATTGGTGATCTCGATTAACGGTGACGGCGGTATGCAAATGTGTTCACAGGAGTTAGCCATCTGTGCTATCAATAACATCCCGGTCAAAATCGTAATCATTAACAATCAGGTACTTGGGATGGTTCGTCAATGGCAGGAATTGATCTATGACAATCGGTATAGTCACATTGATCTGGCTGGAAGTCCGGATTTTGTGAAACTGGCTGAAGCATACGGTGTAAAAGGCCTGCGTGCTACAAATAAGGAAGAGGCACGTCGGGCTTGGCAGGAGGCGCTTGATACACCCGGACCGGTCGTTGTCGAGTTTGTAGTCAGCAAGGAAGAGAATGTATATCCGATGGTGACACAAGGTTCGACAATTGATCAAATGTTGATGGGGGACGAGTAAAATGACGACTAAAAATACCATTGCTGTACTGGTAAATGATCATCCCGGCGTATTGCAGCGGGTGTCTGGCTTGTTCGGTCGCCGTGGCTTTAACATTGAGAGCATCACCGTTGGTCAGTCGGAAGAAGCTGGCTTATCCCGCATGGTCATTGTAACTGTAGGAGATGAGAACAACCTGGAGCAGATCGAAAAGCAGCTTTATAAGCTGATTGATGTAATCAAGGTCATTGATCTCAGTTCAAAGCCGATGGTTGCTCGTGAATTGGCGATGATCAAGGTAAAGGCAGAGCCACCTCAACGACCAGAAATCATGGGTGTGGTGGAAACATTCAGAGCAGCTGTAATTGATGTTGGAACGACGAGCCTGATCGTTCAGGTCATTGGTGATACCGAAAAAATAGACGCCATGATCGAGCTGTTGAAGCCATACGGTATTCGTGAACTCACCCGAACCGGGGTTACAGCGATGATACGTGGCAATGCTTAATATGGAGCTTTAACGGATTACCGCTTATAGCGCATTACATCAATAAAGAACCGCCCGCATAAGAGCGGGGGCTCGAAGGGATTTGGAGATACCGTTTGCGAGGTAAAGTCTCTTGGAGTACCCGCTCATTATGAAGGGTCCAATTAAAAGGAGGAAATTAACCATGGCAGTTACAACGTACTACGAAAAAGATGCAGAACTTAGCGTATTGAAAGGAAAAACAGTTGCCGTTATCGGTTACGGTAGCCAAGGACATGCTCAAGCACAAAACCTGCGTGACAGTGGTGTGAATGTTGTTATTGGTTTGCGTGAAGGCAAATCAGCCGATGTCGCAAGAAACGACGGTTTTGAAGTTCTGAACGTAGCTGATGCAACAAGCCGTGCAGATGTGGTTCAAATTTTGTTGCCGGATGAGACACAAGCTTCTGTGTACAAAAATGAAATTGAACCTAACCTGAAAAAAGGTGCAGCTCTTCTGTTCTCCCATGGTTTTAATGTTCATTTCGGACAAATCGTAGCTCCTAAAGATAGTGATGTATTGCTGGTTGCTCCAAAATCCCCAGGACATATGGTACGTCGTACCTATGTAGAAGGTTTTGGCGTACCGGGCCTGATCGCAATTGAGCAGGATGCAACGGGCCAAGCTAAGGAAATCGGTCTTGCTTACGCAAAAGGCATTGGCTGTACACGTGCGGGCGTAATCGAAACCTCCTTCCGTGAAGAAACGGAAACGGACCTGTTCGGTGAGCAGGCGGTATTGTGTGGCGGCGTGAGCGCACTCGTAAAAGCAGGTTTCGAAACACTAACTGAAGCAGGATATGCTCCTGAGATGGCTTACTTCGAATGCTTGCATGAGCTTAAGCTGATTGTTGACCTGATGTATGAAGGCGGATTGGCAACGATGCGCGATTCCATCAGTAATACAGCGGAATATGGTGATTATGTAACTGGACCACGTGTGGTAACAGAAGATACGAAGAAAGCGATGAAGGAAGTATTGACTGATATCCAGCAAGGTAAATTTGCTCGTGACTTTATCCTTGAAAATCAATCCGGACGCGCATTCCTGACGGCTACTCGTCGTAACGAAGCTAACCATCCGATTGAAGTGGTGGGCGGACAACTGCGTGAAATGATGCATTGGATCAAGAAATAATCTCTTTTTGTACAATGAATTCCATAAAATGATTTATTCATAAAGTTTAAATTACAATGCGGCCCTGCTTATTGCGTGAGCCGCATTGTAATTTAAAGGTCCTAATCCTGAGGGAGGTGCGTTACGTTGCGCAAAATATATATATTTGACACAACGTTGAGAGACGGAGAACAGTCACCGGGCGTGAATTTGAATACCCGTGAGAAAGTAGAGATTGCCCATCAGTTGGAAAAACTGGGTATTGACCGTATGGAAGCTGGATTCCCGGCTGCATCACCAGGGGATTTGGCCGCCGTTAATGCAGTTGCAAAGGCTGTCAAAAATTCAACAGTCATTGGCCTTTCACGTGCAAGGGAGCAGGATATTGACGCGGTTCGCGAGGCGCTCAAGGGAGCCCAGGACCCATGTATCCATATCTTCTTGGCGACCTCTCCGATTCACCGTCAGCATAAGCTGCGGATGGAGAAGGCACAGGTGTTGGAAACCGCACGTTCAGCCATTCGCTACGGGCTAAAGTATTTGCCCAAAGTGGAGTTTTCTTTGGAGGATGCAGGTCGTACAGAGCTTGATTTTGTAGTTGAAATGGTCACTATGGCTGTACAGGAAGGTGCGTCTGTCGTTAACATTCCAGATACAGTAGGCTACTTGACACCTTATGAATACGGCAATATTTTCAAGCATATCAAGGAAAATGTAGTTGATGTGGAAAAGATTCAGCTGAGTGCGCATTGCCACAATGATCTGGGCATGGCTACCGCTAATACGCTGGCTGCCATCCTGAACGGGGCCGATCAGATTGAGGGAACCATTAATGGCATTGGCGAGCGTGCTGGAAATACAGCTATTGAGGAGATTGCAATGGCGCTGGAAACGAGACAGGAGTTTTTCCAGGCCAAAACGTCTTTGCAATTGTCTGAAATTGCCCGTACGAGCCGTTTGGTCAGCCGTTTGACCGGGATGGTGGTACCGGGTAACAAGGCGATTGTTGGTGCGAATGCTTTTGCCCATGAATCAGGTATTCATCAGGACGGCATGCTGAAGGAAAAAACAACCTATGAAATCATGACGCCGGAAAGTATCGGTCTGAAGGAAAGCAAGCTGGTTCTGGGCAAGCACTCCGGACGTCATGCCTTCCGCGAGCGTTTGATTGAGCTGGGCTACGAATTGAGCGAGGAAGAACTGAACCGTGCTTTCGGGCAGTTCAAGGACTTGGCTGACAAGAAGAAGGAAGTATCGGATGATGATATCCTGGCGTTGCTGGAAGAAAAACTGGCAGATACACCTGAAGTCTTCAAGCTGAAAACGATTTTCGTAACTTATGGCAATGAGGCTACGCCTTCTGCCAAAGTGAGTCTGGTTAACGACACAGGTCAGATTATTGAGACAGAGGCTGAAGGGAACGGTTCTGTCGATGCGATCTACAATGCAATTGATCAAGCCAGCGGCGAGAGCGTTGTACTTTCGGATTACTCCATCAAGTCTGTTACCCATGGTAAGGATGCTTTGGGTGAAGTGCATGTGGTGTTGACTCAAAACGGGCTGTCTGTGCAGGGACGTGGCGTAAGCACTGATATTCTGGAAGCGAGTGCCCGGGCTTACGTGGATGCGCTGAACGGTTTGATTGACAAGCGTACAAACTACAGCAATCGCGTAGATTACAAGTCCTAAATTTGAAGTGATTGATATTACAGGATTGGGTGTTCCCGGTCCTGTTTTGTTATATGTAAATAGAAAATCCAGCTTATAGGCAAAGACTATTGAATTGATAGATTCTATATCTTAGTCAAAGTCCTGTCATATATGTTACAAAGAAGATATGAAAAATACGCCCATATGGCTGTATAACAAGAGGAGTGTACGTGATGGCAGACGTGAAAAAGATTGCGGTAATAGCTGGTGATGGCATCGGACCGGAAGTGGTCGCTGAGGCGGAGAAAATTTTGAAACGCACGGAAGAAGTGTTTGGTCTTTCATTTGAAACAGAGCATGCGCTGTTTGGCGGAATCGCTATTGATAAAAAGGGAACACCATTGCCCGAAGAAACACTGGCTGTATGTCAATCTGCAGATGCTGTATTGTTGGGGGCGGTAGGTGGGTCACAATGGGATAACAATCCTAAGGAACTTCGTCCTGAAACCGGCCTGCTGGGTATTCGTAAAGAGCTCGGCCTGTTTTCGAATCTTCGTCCCGCTGTCGTCTTTGATTGTCTTAAGGACGCTTCTACACTGAAGCCAGAGGTATTGGAAGGAACAGATCTGATCGTCGTGCGTGAGCTGACGGGCGGTATCTATTTCGGTGAGAAGTTCAGACGTGAGAGCGCTCAGGGTGAGGAGGCAGTTGATACCTGTGCATATAATGTAACGGAAGTAGAACGGATTGTTCGTCAATCTTTCGAGATTGCACAAAAACGTCGCAAAAAGCTTGCATCGGTAGACAAGGCTAACGTACTGGAAACCTCCCGTTTATGGCGCGAAGTAGTTAACCGGGTCGCTGTAGATTATCCAGATGTAGAGTTGGAGCATGTTTTGGTGGATAACTGTGCAATGCAATTGCTGCGTCGTCCATCCAGCTTTGACGTCATCGTGACGGAAAATATGTTTGGTGACATTCTTAGTGATGAAGCGGCTATGCTGACCGGGTCTATCGGTATGCTGTCCTCTGCATCACTCGGAGAAGGCAGCTTTGGTCTGTACGAGCCAGTGCACGGCTCGGCGCCGGACATTGCAGGACAAGGACTGGCAAATCCGATTGCAACGATTTTGTCCGTTGCTTTGATGTTCCGACTCACCTTCGGGTATGAGAAAGCGGCTGATGCTATTGAGAAAGCGGTAGCTGAGGTACTGGATGCAGGACATCGTACAGCGGATATTGCAGTGGATAAATCTCAAGCCATCTCGACAACTCAAATGGGTGACCTGATCGCAGCAGCTATTCGCTAAAAGCCCATAAGTGTACCTGTTTTGAAAAAAAGCTACCTATTATATAGTAAGCTTATACAGTCAATTATATAGTAATGCTATTACAGCAAATGTTAGCCCTGGGCAGCTCCTGAGTAATCAGGGGCTGCTTGTGTATGGGGAAGTGTAAGATACCAAATGTGTATAAATCATGAATTTTCCTTCTAGTTTAAAATAATTATAAAAAAGTAATGGTTACAATATTGACTTTGAATTGTGCGAGTGATAACATTTATCAAGTAAGCTGTTAATACAATACAGATGATTGAGGAGAACACAATTGGTGTTTTTCTTACATATTTTAAAGGAGGATTTCATGTTATGGCAGAAAGATTGGTAGGAAGACCTGCACCTGATTTTGCATTGGAAACAGTGAGTGGGGACGGTCAAGAATTTGGTTCGGTGAAGCTTTCCGATTACCGTGGCAAATGGCTCGTATTTTTCTTTTATCCACTGGATTTCACTTTTGTGTGCCCAACGGAGATTACAGCATTGAGCGATGCTGCTGACCAATTCAAAGAGCTGGATACTGAAATTCTGGGTATCAGTGTAGACTCTGTACACAGTCACAAAGCATGGATTAACACAGCTAAAGAAAATAACGGTCTGGGCAAACTGAACTTCCCGTTGGCCTCTGACATCACAAAAAAAACAGCAAGCGATTATGGCGTTCTGATCGAAGAAGAAGGCATTGCATTGCGCGGCTTGTTCATCATTGATCCAGAAGGCGAATTGAAATACCAAGTGGTTAACCACAACGATGTAGGTCGCAGTGTAGAAGAAACATTGCGTGTACTGCAAGCTCTGCAATCCGGTGGCTTGTGCCCAATGAACTGGAAACCAGGCGACAAAAACCTGTAATAACAGATATTGAATATTGAACAAGCAAGCCCCCAACAAACGGTTTTTATACCGATATTGGGGGCTTGCTTGCCTGTGTTATACAGTGAGAATATTAGGGTAAGCCGGTTTACATGGAGTAATACAGAGAAAAGTAACAAATAATTATGGAAATGTTGTTATGTCCTAGAGGAATTTTGGCTGACGAAAGCGAATAAGGTAGTGTAGAAGATAACAAGGCAGAACAGGTTTTGTTCAGAGGAGGCTGAGCCCGGATGAGTTATTGCTGTGGAGCAAGCATGGTAGGAACCAAGGGAACGCTGAAGCATTACCGTACCCAAGTCCATAATGTTCCTTTGCTGTTTTGCCCGGTATGTCGTCGCATTGAAGTTCATTATAAAGTCGAAAATGAGTATGAAATTTTGGCTGAATATGCACATGGAGATGGGGCAAGCGAGATTGACTTTCAGGATTATGTCATGGAAGATGATGATACTATATTTGAAAACTGTGTAAATCGTGAGAGCGAAGATGCATTTGAAATTGTGAAGCGTCAAATTGACATGTCGCTTGATTTATTGATGGTAGCCAAACAGATGAATGATGAAAAATGGCAGGGAGAGCTTAAGAGAAGACTGGCTGTTATGAGCCAAAGACGATCCCGGCTTCAACATAATAAGAGCGGCAGTTGACTTCCTACACACCAAAGAAGCTCTCGAGAATTGAGAGCTTCTTTGGTGTGTAGGGCGCCTATTCCTAACTTATTCTTTCGTTTTGGTAATGTTGCGCATATATTATGACGAAAGAAAACGGGATAAAAATTTGGATTCGACACTTTTTCCGATTGACTCGAATCCTTGATCTTGTCTATCATAAAATAAGACTCGAATTGGAAAGAGATGGTCGGATTTATGTGGATCTGTTTTCTACACCATTGAAGGGTAGTCGATAGATTGTCTTTCTCTTCTGCAAGAATGTTACGCGTCCGATACGGCCAGTTTATCATTCCGAAACAAGGGGGAAGCCTGGCATGATCAGTGAATTCCAAGAAGCCTTGCTTGATACCGTGGGAGCTTGCCCTCCCACACAGATCGCCAATAACAAGTATGAAAATGTGCTGGAGAACCTGGATAGTGGTATCATGCTGTTTGACAGTGACGGGGTACTGACCTTTATTAACGTTCAAATGGCGAAATTGCTGGAATTACCACGTAGTTCGCTGGCGGGTCGCAACCTGATGCAAATTTTGCATCATCCTGAGTTAAGTCGGTTTAAGAAGAAGAAAATTGTGCGGATTTATAAAGAAACTATCTTTCATAGAAAGCGCTATCACGAGTTAATTGATGAGTATGGTCGGCATTGGTTGATAACAGTGACCTACGGGGATCAGATGGACGGCAATTTTTTGTTTAGTGTCAAGGATGTGTCGGATTATAAGCAGATTGAACAGACGGCATACCAAAATGACAAGCTGGCGATGCTGGGACGCATCTCTGCTTCCATAGCCCATGAAATCCGTAATCCGCTTACTGCAATTCGGGGTTTTATTCAGTTACTTCGACCACATTTGATGGAGCTGGGCAGAGATGAGTATGCCCGCATTATTTTAACCGAAATTGATCGTGCAAACGACATTATTTACGAGTTTTTGAATTCGTCCAAGCCTTCGGCTCCGCAAAAAACGGCTGTATCTGTGATGGGATTGCTGAAAGAGGTTGTGATGCTGACAGAAAGCGAGGCATTGATGAAAGGCTGCCAGATCGCACTGGATGAAAATGAAGAGCTCATGAGGGTTTCCATTGATGTAAAGCAGATTAAGCAGGTTATTCTCAATATGATAAAAAATGCGATGGATGCCATTGAAAGCATCAGTGATGAACGAGAGGGATGCATTGATATCCATACGGTGCTTGAAGGCTCCTATGTCCACATTTGCATTGAAGATAACGGATTGGGTATGGATCACAATACATTGTCGCGTTTATTCGATCCTTTTTTTACAACGAAAGAAAGTGGAACTGGTCTGGGACTGGCTGTGAGCTATCGAATTATCAAAAATCACGGAGGTTTTATTCATGTAGACAGTAAGCATGGAGGGGGGACACAATTTAAAATCACGCTTCCTGTGGTTTAAAAATGTACAGTTTTCGCAAAGGAGTGCTGAGTGCAAATTCTTTTGTCTTGTGCTGCGCTGGAGTATAGGTATCACAATGTTGAAAAAGGTCGCCTGGAGCGCATAATCTGAAAAGATTATGCGCTTTTTTGGGACTGTAAGCTCGTTTTTTTTGCGTGAGTGCGAAAATGAATTCATGAATATAAGACTAAAAAAAGATTCACCTTTCACAGATTAAATGCTATTATATACCAGCATACAACATTATTTTTGATACCCTAGACTTAAACAACGGCTTCCAAAGTTGTCAAACGTCTTAGATGATCGGAATCTCCGATATGCAGGGGGCTGAAGAGGCTGAATGAGTATACGACTGGAAATAAAGAAAACGATTGGCATTGGTATTGCTGCGATAGGTTTGTTTATCTTGGTTCAGTTATTTCATGTAACTTTGGATAAGATATACTCTCATAATATTTATTTCTTGGCATATCCAGTTATAGGTTTTGCCTGCGCCGCGATTTGTTTTTCTATTTTTTATCAATCCTGGTCCGTTCTGCTGGAGCAACTATCCTTGCAGAGACTTTTTATTGCGCCCACATTTCTAGTGGCAGGAATGCTATACCTTGTTCATATCGTTTCGGTTAGTTTCCTAAGCCTGACAGATCTTTCTTTGTCTTCGAATATTTCGTTATGGCTTTTGTTTGTGAATCGAGCCTTTACTGCTATCATGTTCTTAATCATTTGTTTGCTCCCCTATAGAAAAACAAAGTCAGGATACAAGACAATTGCTTTGTGGGCAGGTATAAGCTGTATTTTGCTCATACTAGGGGTTATTAAGGCTTATGGTACCGAATTACCGGATCTTCGTATAAAGCCTGAATTTGAAAATCCCGGATGGATGCTGAATCTGGTGGTTATGTTGCTGCTCGTGTCTACTATTATCTTCGGTTTACGAAGATATCGCGAATTCCTCCCGGCGGAATATAGCATGTTTCTTATTATTCGTGGGAATGGACTTTGTGTTGTGAGCCAGTTGTTCTATATGTTTTCTGAGCAAATGAGCGATGTCAATCATCTTATGGGACTTTTGATCAATACGATGGCGTTTTATAATCTGCTGAACGGTTTGGTCCGGCAAATGGTTTTAGTTCCCTACCGGGAAAAGCAGGCGGCAGAATCTGAATTTAATTTCATTGCCTATACTGATGATATTACAGGACTTCCGAACCGCCGCCGACTGTCCCAGCGTCTGGATAAATTGTTGCGCGATTCGTTGAAATCGGAGGAGACCTTAGCGCTTTTAGTGCTGAATATTGATCGTTTCAAAACGATTAATGATTCGCTCGGACATATGGCTGGGAATTACCTGCTGTATGCGGTAGGTGAACGCTTGGGACATTTTAGCCATGAGGGGGAAGAGGTCTTCAGCATGGGTGGAGATGAATTTGCATTTCTTCTAACAGGGCACGAAGATATGGGAGCCATGAGGAATCGGATTGATGATATGGTGAAGCTGTTCGATCAGCCTTTTAATATTAGTGGAGAGTCTTATCATGTAATGGTAAGCGTAGGTATAGCTATGTACCCATTGGACGCCGATCTGAGTGAGAAACTTATTCAGCATGCGGATACTGCTGTTCATAGTGCCAAGGAGCAAGGAGTGAATTTTCAGCAGTATACCAGTGTGATGCAGATGCGAGCGCATGAAAGACTCCAATTGGAAAATGATCTGCGGCGCGCACTTGAAAATGAAGAATTTTCATTGGTATATCAGCCACGTGTTCATCTGCGAAGTGGCGAGTTAACCAGTTTTGAGGCATTAGTGCGTTGGAATCATCCCCAGCGTGGGATGGTGATGCCGGGAGATTTTATTTCGGTGGCCGAAGAAAGCGGTTTGATCGTGCCGTTGGGAGAGTGGGTGCTACGGGAGGCATGTCTACAAAACAAGCGCTGGCAGGAGGCGGGATACCAACCGATCCCGATATCGGTCAATTTATCCATGCGCCAATTTCAGCAAATCAAACTGGTGGATGTCATTCGGGGTATTTTGGACTATACAAAACTGGAACCGTGCTATCTGGAGCTGGAGATTACCGAAAGTATGACCTTTGACAAGGATCGGGCTTTTGAACAATTGAAGAAAATAAAGGCCATCGGGGTTGCAATCAGTATCGACGATTTTGGTACAGGCTACAGCTCGCTGCATTATTTAAAAAATCTTCCGATAGACCGTCTTAAAATTGATCGTTCTTTTGTAAATGAGGTACTGGTCGACAGCAAAAATGCAGCCATCGTATCTACCATTGCCTCCATGGCTCACCATTTGAAGCTGAAGGTTACAGCAGAAGGCGTGGAAAACGAGGAGCAGCTTCATTTTTTGCAGGCCCAGGAATGCCATGAAGGACAGGGGTATTACTTTAGCCGTCCCATTCCGGCAGAAGCCTTTGAAAAATTATTTTTGCGTGAGCCTATGAATTGGCTGTCTCAGGATAGTATGTAGTTTACTTGCATTTTACAGATAGGTGAGTTATACTATATAACATCCTGATTCAGTTGTTTGACAATAGCTTGAGCGTGTCCACATAAGAATTGAGATGTTTTAAAATGCGGGTGTAGTTCAATGGTAGAACTTCAGCCTTCCAAGCTGATAGCGTGGGTTCGATTCCCATCACCCGCTTTCTGTTTTAAGACATTAGAAACCCTTGTGAAGCAAGGGTTTTTATTTTGTTCGTAATTAGATGAACACATTTTAGCCAGGGGCCTTGGGCATCCCGGCTTTTTTGCGTTCTTATGAACTATTTTACAATGTTATACAAATAAAAATCCGAATATTTCGCTTATATGCTATAAATAAACAGATAAAGAGAATTATTTAGCATTTTATGAAAAATAAGTATAGTTATATAAATGGGATATAATATAAAAAAAGGATGATGTAACTGTAATAAGGGAAAATTATCTTCTTTTTTTAGTGTTAACGTTTGTGCTTTTTACCTTTCCGGTAAGCTCTGCGTTCGCTGCAGCTGACTTTCCGAATACGTCAACGAACGGAATGACTGGCTTTGCTGGACAGACTAAAAATGAAAATGGAGCTTCCAAGCCTAGTACAACCGGGGGCAAGAACGGTCAGGTTATCTATATCAACAATCTTAACGATTTGAAAAACCAGTTAGGGGATTCCACTCCAAAAATTTTGGTGATTGAAAAGAATATTTCTGCCTCCTCCAAAACCGTTGTCAATATCGGCTCCAACAAATCGCTCATTGGTTCTTACGCGCAAAACAAGCTGGTCAATATTCATTTGAAAACAACAGCTAATTCAGGAAATGTAATCTTTCAAAACTTAACTTTTGAACACAGTGCCAACATTAACGGTAACGATGACATCCAGTTATATCTTACTGCGGGGACTAACTATTGGATTGATCACGTTACTTTTGCGGGTCACAATTATGATCCGAATGGTTCGGATTTGGACAAGCTTTTGTATATAGGGCAATCGGCCGATTATGTAACCATCAGTAATTCGAAGTTTGCTAATCATAAATATGGTCTTATTCTGGGTTATCCTGATGACGGTAATAAAAATTATGATGGCATGCCCCATATCACAATTGCCAATAATTATTTTGAAAACTTGCTTGTCCGTGGCCCAGGGCTTATGAGATATGGATATTTCCATGTTAAAAATAACTATATTAATAACTTCCAACTGGCTTACACCATAGCTACGAATGCAAGAATTTATTCCGAGTACAACTGCTTTGGCAAAGGTAGTGAAAAAGGTGGTATTCTTGATGATAAAGCCAATGGCGAGTTTAAAGACGTGGGGAGTTTTCCCGCCATCAAAAACCAAAAATCGCGTGTAACCAGCTGGAATCCAAGCAAGAACTACAGCTACCAGGTTCAAACGCCTGAATATACCAAAGAGTTTGTAACTAAATATGCCGGTTCGTCCAATACAACCTTGGTATTTGGGAAATAACTCTCAATTTATTGCAAATGCATTTTTATCTGCTATACTGACTTCAAGCAAGCATCCCATGAAAAGGAAGGTAACCATACGTCCGATTAAGTAAGCACACTGATTTTCCCATTGAACTGCACAGTTACTGGCAGGCGGCTGCAAGCTGCAACGGGAGAAGTGTGTCTGAAATGAGAGTTGGGACGTATGCGTTTATTCCGGAACGGGAGTCGGTTTTTTCGTTCATGGTTTTATTTTTGCATAAGCGTATGTTCTGAAACGATCATAGTAGTCATTCTATTTTCCTTGTATGCAAGCCGCAGCCTTCTGCGGCTTTTTTTTATTGCTTCCGGCGTGAAGACCGGACTGGGAAAGGATGATGATGGTATGAAAACCATTTTACGTGTTCGCAATGTAGTAAAGGAATGGAACGGAATCCCTTTGTTTGAGAATATATCGCTGGAAGTGACGGAGGGAGAACGGCTCACGCTGTTTGGAAGAAATGGAGCGGGAAAAACGACGCTATTACGAATATTACTCGGAGATGAAGCGCCAACTTCTGGTCAAGTAGAGCATGATTTACCGCTGGAAGAGCGTGGCTGGCTGAAACAGCAGGATACGGTGAATTTGTCCCGGACGGCACTGGAGGCTGCACAGCAGGCCAGCCCACAGCACTGGCACCTCAAGCAAGCGTTGGGACAGCTGGAAGCTGACCTGGCCGATGCTGGAAAGGACGCGGAGCATCACCTGGAGCGTTACGGCGAACTGAGGGATGAATACGAACGCCTGCAAGGCTTTGCCTGGGAGTCTGAGGTGGAAAAGGCGCTTACCCGAATGGGAATGCCTGCGGAGACGTGGTCTATTGCCTATGGCGATCTGAGCGGCGGGCAAAAGACCAGAGTGCGGTTGGCCGGGCTGATGGTCAGCCAGCCGAAGCTGCTGGTGCTGGATGAGCCGACGAACTACTTTGATATTGAAACTCGAGAAATTGTAGAGGATTCTTTGCGCAGCTACGACGGGGCGCTGGTGCTTGTCTCGCATGATCGGGAACTGGTGCGGAGCGTGGCAAACCGCTTGCTCGATATGAAGCCGGGAGGCGGGTATGAAATCTATCAGGGAACAGCCGATGAAAAGCAAGAAGACGAGCGAAGCCGTCAACGGGAGCCAGAGGATCAGGAGCAACGAGAAGAGCGTCTACGATTACAGTTGCGACTGACGGAGCTGATGGGCATGACGGGTATAATGGACGGGAACGATGAGCATCTGAGCGAAATCAGACGCATTCGCGCCAGACTGGATCGGCTGGATTTTTCAAGTATTCATAAGAATGAAGTGTAGGCCCTGCTTGCCAAAGCGCGGTAGTTTGCATATAATAATGAACAATAGTTTGAAATTGAAAATGTCTTGATGGAGAAGAGTAGACAGTGTCCGATTGAACAGGGAGGAAGCGTCGTAGGATTGAGAGCGTTTCTGCAAATAATGGGCTGTTGAAGTTCGCTCCGGAGCAGTTCCTTGAACCTCAAGCGTCATGTAGATGACGAATGGGCAAGTAGAGGATACCGGTTCACGACCGTTACAACGTGCAGAGCGAGATGATGATGCATAGCGTGAATAAGCACCTGTATTGCCGAAAGGCAGAATAATAGGTGAGCTGAGCTTGATTGTCTAACGAGGGTGGTACCACGGTCTTTTCGTCCCTTACCGGGAGAAAGGACCTTTTTTTGTTGTCTGAAAAGCTGGAGATGAAGAAAGGGGACTGAACGGGCGATGAGCGAAACCATCCAAATGAAGGAACATTTGCTGGCCTTGAAGGAAGAAGCACTGGAAGTATTGGAGAAGGTGGCAACAGCCAAGGAACTGGCTGATCTGCGGGTTAAGTATTCAGGTAAAAAGGGTGCGTTGACTGAGATTTTGCGTGGTATGGGCAAGCTGAGTGCGGAAGAGCGTCCAGTGGTTGGGCAGGTAGCCAATGAAGTGCGTGAGGCGATTGAAGAAGTTGTCAACCGCAAACAGGACGAGTTCACGAAAGCAGAGACGAATGAGCGCTTGCAAGCTGAAAAAATCGACGTTACGCTGCCCGGGCGCGCACTGCCACAAGGTGGAGTTCACCCGCTCAACAAAGTGATTGAGCAAATAGAAGACATTTTCACAGGCTTGGGTTACCGAGTTGCAGAGGGGCCGCAGGCAGAGACGGATTATTACAACTTCGAAGCATTAAATCTGCCTAAAAATCATCCGGCACGTGATATGCAGGATTCGTTTTATCTGACCGAGGATCTGTTAATGCGTACCCATACGTCACCAGTTCAGATTCGTGCGATGGAAGCCATGAAGGGTGAAACACCTATTAAGGTCATTTGTCCAGGCACGGTTTTCCGCCGTGATGATGACGATGCAACACATTCCTTCCAATTCCACCAAATTGAGGGTCTTGTGGTTGGGAAAGACATTCGTATGAGTGATTTAAAAGGAACCTTGCTGCAATTTGCACGCGAAATGTTCGGGGAATCGACCGAAATTCGACTGCGTCCAAGCTTTTTTCCATTCACCGAGCCGAGTGCTGAGGTTGACGTTACCTTTGTGAAGAAAAATGGCGAACGCGTATGGATCGAAATTCTGGGCTGTGGAATGGTGCATCCAAAAGTGCTGGAAATGGGTGGTTTTGATCCCGAGGTGTACAGTGGTTTTGCATTCGGCATGGGTGTAGAGCGGATTGCCATTTTGAAATACGGTATTGACGATATTCGTCATTTCTATAATAGCGACCTGTCGTTCTTGAAACAGTTTGCACGTCAATAAATAACTATATCAAGGGAAGTGAACCCATATGAAAGTATCATTCGAGTGGCTGTCCGATTATGTATCGCTGGATCAGGTGAGCGCGGAGGAGCTGGCAGAGAAAATCACCCGTTCGGGCATTGAAATAGATGAAGTCGAACATCGCAACCAAGGGATTACTGGCGTTGTTGTCGGTTATGTCAAAAGCAAGGAAAAGCATCCGGATGCAGACAAGCTGAATGTGTGTATTGTTGATGCGGGTCAGGGAGAAGATCTGCAAATCGTGTGTGGTGCCAAAAACGTGGACGCAGGTCAAAAGGTTCCTGTTGCCGTTGTAGGTGCAAAGCTACCGGGAGATTTTCATATTAAGAAGGCCAAGCTGCGTGGGGTTGTGTCCATGGGCATGATCTGCTCGGCTAAGGAACTCGGTATGAATGATAAGCTGCTGCCAAAAGAATTGCAGGAAGGTATTTTAGTGCTGCCAGAGGATGCTGAAATTGGTACGCCAATTACGAAGCTTTTGGGGCTGGATGATTACGTACTGGATTTTGATTTGACACCGAACCGTTCGGACTGCTTGAGCATGCACGGAGCAGCCTATGAAGTAAGCGCCATTCTGGGTCGCGATATTTCATTGACTGACCCGGCGAAGGATCTGGTGGAAATCAGCGATGCAGCGGCAGACCATTTGTCCGTGAAAGTGGATACTCCTGAGCTGTGTACGCACTATGCAGCCCGTTATATTACAGGAGTAAAAGTGGGGGCTTCCCCATTGTGGATTCAAAACCGCCTGATGGCGGCGGGTATTCGTCCGATCAACAACATCGTAGATATTACGAACTATGTCATGCTGGAATACGGCCAGCCGTTGCATGCTTTTGACGCGGATAAGCTGGAAAATGGCAACATTGAAGTCCGACTCGCTCGCGCAGGCGAAACATTAATTACACTGGATGATCAGGAACGCAAGCTGGAGCCGCATATGCTGCTGATTACAGACGGTGTGAAGCCGATTGCATTGGCAGGCGTGATGGGTGGAGCCAATTCCGAGGTTACGGATGCGACGGTCAGCATTGCACTGGAATCCGCGAAGTTTGATGGCGGTACGGTTCGCAAAACCTCCCGTCAACTTGGACTACGTTCGGAAGCAAGTCTGCGTTTTGAAAAAGAGGTTGATCTAGGTGCAGTTATACCTGCTGTGAATCGTGCAGCTGCGCTGATTCAGCGCTACGCAGGGGGAACTGTACACCAGGGGATCGTGGAGGCTGCTTCTGCAAAAGCTGAAAATCGCATTATCAAGCTGTCGCTGGATAAAATAAACCGATATTTGGGAACCGAACTGTCGCTGCTTGAGGTTAAAACGATTTTTGGCAGACTGCATTTTGGCTGCGGAGATGCAGAGCCAGGCGTTATGGAAGTTGAAGTGCCTACGCGCCGCGGGGATATTACCATTGATGTGGATCTTATCGAAGAAGTGGCTCGTCTGTACGGTTACGATAACATTCCGACTACGCCTATTGAAGGGCCGACAACTCCGGGTGCATTGACGGCATCGCAATCACTGCGTCGCTCGCTGCGCAAATTGCTGGTGCATGGCGGCTGGCAAGAGACCATCAGCTATTCGTTTGTGCATCCGCAGAGTACAGGGATGTTTAATGCCCTGACAGAAGGCAGCCAGCCGGTTCGTTTGGCAATGCCTATGAGTGAAGACCGCAGCGTTTTGCGCACGAGCATTATCCCACAGATGTTGGATACAGCGGTATACAATATGAATCGGAAGCAGGAAAACCTGGCGATTTTTGAAACAGGCACTGTATTTTTTACAGAAGAGCAAACATTAACTCGTCAGCCGCATGAAATTCAAGTGCTCAGTCTGCTGTTGACTGGAGTGCGTCGTGAAAAACAATGGAATATTGGTGCTGAGAAGGTCGATTTCTTTGATATTAAAGGGGCGCTTGAAACGGTGTTCGACTATTTCGGGTTGAGTGGAAGCGTTCGTTATGTAGCTGATCAACCACAAAATTATCATCCGGGACGTTCTGCATCGGTATGGCTGGATGTGAATGGGAATTCCCGGCGGATCGGTACGATTGGGCAGATCCATCCGGAACTGCAGCAGTCTTATGGGCTGAATGATACGTATGTGGCGGAAATTGCTTTACAGCAAGTCATTGAACATGCCAACAGTCACATCCAATTTAGAGAGCTCGCTCGTTTCCCGTCTGTGGAACGTGACATTGCCCTCGTGGTTGACAAAGACGTTGAGGCAGGCGAACTGCTTCGTGTTATTTACGCTGCAGGTGGAGAGCTGTTGCAGGATGCACGGGTGTTTGATGTATTTACTGGCAGCAAGCTTGGTGAGGACAAGAAGAGCGTGGCTATTTCCCTGACCTACCGTCATTGGGAGCACACGCTTACGGATGAAGAGATTAATGCGGCGCATTCTCCTGTCGTTACGTCTCTGGAACAAACTTTTGGAGCGGAATTGAGAAAGTAGCAGGAAATGCGTGAAGCCGTATCGAATCTTAGTGACAGAGGTTCGATACGGCTTTTTGGCCTATCATCATTGAAGCTCTCTACTCTGATATTCACCCGCTGCGGGGAAGCCGGACTATGGGGTTGAACGCTTCACGAAGGGCGGGGTACCATAGAACCGGATACAACTTAGAATCGACATACAGTAGTATTGAAGGAGGGCATAATTGTGACTACACCGGATCGCACTCGCGTCACTGTAGAGATCTACGGTACTTCTTATAGACTCGTCGGCAGTAATCCCGATTATATGAAACAGGTTGCCAATTACGTGGATGAACGCATGCACAGTATTTCTCAAGCTCATTCGCGTCTGGATATGCCCCGAATTGCCGTGCTGGCTGCAGTCCATATGGCAGAAGAGGCCGTACAAATTCAGGAAATTCAGAGCCATATGAACCGATTAGCCGCAGAACGTGCAGAACTTCGGGGAGAGCTGGCACAGCTCCAGACAGCCCTTGGAGAACAGCAGCAGAAAAATACAGATATGCAGCAGTCTCTTATTCAATTGAAGGAAGAGAAGGAAGCAAGCCAGAAGAAATTGGCAGAAACCGAATCCATATCAGCCAAGGAAATTGCTGAATTGAGGAAAAGGCTGGAACAGCAGGAGAAAAAAGCAGCCGAGCTTGAAAATGAACAAAAGCAGGCTAAACGTGAATTAGAGGAGTCCCGTCAGGAAGCTTCCCGCAAATTGAAAGAGCAGCAGGAAGCCGCAAATGCACGTATGCGGCAAGTGGAAGAGCAATCGAAGAAGGATTTGGCTGAGGCAGCAAAACAGGCTGAAGCCAAGCTTTTGGCTGCGGAGAAGACTCATCAGGAACGTCAGCGTACAGAATTGGACAAGCTGCGTGCTGCTTTGCAGCAGGAGCATAGCCAGAAGGCAACTGAATGGCAAACCAAGTGGTCCGGGCTCAATGAGCAGCTGGAGCAGGAGCGTACACAGGCGCAGCAAGAGCTAAGTGAGAAAAATCTCCAGTACCAGGAAGCGGAGAAACGAGCCGAGGAAGCTGCACTGGAGCAGGAGATACGGATCGAGGAGCTTCAGGAGCAATTGGACGAGTTGCAGGCAGGCAAAGCAGAGCTGGCAACCCGCTTAAGAGAAGCGCAAGAGCAAGCAACCGTATTGAAGCAGCAGCAATCCGAGCTGGAATCCCAGCTGGAAACACAGCGGAAGGTCGCAGCAGAACGGGAACAGGCGGATGTGCTTGCGCGTGAAGAGCTGCAAGGCCGTTATGATCTTTTGGCTACGGAAGCCAAGGCTGTGCAGCAGCAAGCAGCTAAGCTAGAGGAAGAGCAGCGCCGGATGCAGAAGCTGCTGGAGCAAGCACATGTTTCCTCTCGCAAGTTGCAAAGCGAACTGGCTGCACTGGCTGAAAGCGAGAAGTCATGGCAGAAGCTTGCTGAGGAACGTCAGCATGCTGTTGATGAACTGAAGCTTTTGATACAGGAGGCACGTGAGCAGAAGGAAGTAACGCAGGAGCAATTGCAGCATGCGGAGGCTGAAGTAGAAGCTGTTAATAGCAAGTTTGCTGTACAACAGCAGCATCTGTTACAGCTGGAAGCCAAAATCAAGGAGCTTTCGTCTGAGCTAATACAAGTTCAGGATGAGCTGGAGCAGGCAAACGATCGTGAGCAGGAAGGAATTCGGGCGTACAACATGCTTCAGGAGCAGCACAGCAGCATAAAGAGCCGTGCTGAGCAATTAGAGCAGAACATAAAGAAACTCCAGCGCGAAGATAGCGAACGGCAAAGTGAATTGGAGCGTACTGAAGAGGAATTGTTGGAGTGGCAACTTAAATATGAGCAGTTGAAGGCCGAGGTAGAACGTTGGGAGGCTGAAGATGCTGTACGTAAGGAAGAATTTGCTGCGTGGGAACGTGAAATCGCTGTAACGGTTGAGCAAAGGGAGCAACTGCAGGAGGAGATTCGTTTGGCAGTTGAAGCTGCCGAAACGGCGAAGGCTGAACAGCAATCTGTAGAGCAGGAACGGCTTGCTCTACAGTCTGAGCTTAATGAAGTAGGGCAAAAATATGAAATGGCGGCTCATCAGCTTCGTCTTTTACAAGTTCAACAGGATGTAGATCGGGAAAATACAGAAAAGATTTCAACGGAATTGCATCAATTACAGGAAGAATACACTAAGCTTCAAACGGAGTACAATGAATGGATTGAGCTTATCGAACAGGATCAGTAGATACGGATTATAGATGTAACGCAAATCCCCGGCTGCTTATCGCCGGGGACTTATTTGTATATTGGATCACGTAAGTGTTGTGTACATGACAAAAAGCTGTCCTTTGGCAGAACAAATCTGCTTGGGACAGCTTTGCCGCAATGTAAACCGAAATTAATCCTTGGCCTTACGACCAGCTTCAAAAGGTGTCGTTACCGGAATGAACAGATCTATAATCCCGATAACCAATGCAGCGAGCAATGCACCCATTACAGAAACACTCACACTGGTCACAATATATTGAGATACCCAGATAACCAGAGCGCTCACCAGAAAACCTACGATACCGCGTCCGAATGGAGAAACGCGCCGACCGAACATGGCCTCAATGATATAACCAATCAAGGCAATGACAATCGCAAGGATCAGGGCGCTCCAAAAGCCGCCTACACTAAATCCGGGAACGATCCAGCTTACGACCATCAGAACCAGAGCGGCCACGATGAAACGTACAATGTGCCCAAGAATGCTCACGGAATAACCTCCTTCGTTTTTTTGAATTTACAGGGTTAGACAAAGGTTAGTGTGTGGCATAAGGAGCTTTCTTATGTGTAAAACAGTGTTGGCAAATAGCGTAAGTTTGCGGCTTTCGGTATAATATAGATATAAGTGAAAGGAGTAGTGAAGTTGGACTCTAAAATTTTTAAAACCCTTGAATACAAAAAAATTCTAAATAAACTAAGTCACTATGCCCAAACGGCAACGGGCCAGCAAAAAGTTCTTCAACTACAGCCCAGCGATGATTTGGAACATATCAAGAAAATGCTGAAAGGCACGGATGAAGCCTATGCCGCTGATCGGCTCAAAGGAGTGCCTTCATTTAACGGAGTGGTGGATATTACTCCGGCGGTAAAACGCGCCCGTATTGGCGGAACGCTAAGTCCGCAAGAGCTGCTAAGCATTCGGACTACAGTACAGGCTGCGCGTCGTATACAAGTGTACGTAGCAAGTCTGCATGAGGAAAATCCTGTCGAAACCTTGCTGTTTTGGAGTGAGCAGCTTTCTGAGCAGAGAGGCTTGGAGAACTCGATTAAAGGCTGTATTGATGAAAACGCAGAGGTGCTGGATTCTGCCAGTACAGAGCTTTCACAAATTCGCCGGGAGCTGCGCTCAGGTGAAGTGCGTATTCGTGAAAAGCTTGATTCCATGATTCGTTCCTCCACCGTCTCCAAAATGCTGCAGGATCAGTTGATTACGATTCGCGGAGATCGTTTTGTAATCCCGGTCAAGGCAGAATACCGTTCTTATTTTGGCGGAATCGTGCATGATCAATCCGGGTCCGGTGCTACGCTGTTTATCGAGCCTGAATCGATTGTAGCTATGAACAACAAGCTGAGGGAAACACGGCTGAGAGAAGAACGTGAAATTGAAGTCATTTTACAAAAGCTGACCGCACTTGTCGCCGAACAAGCGGATATGCTGTTGTATGATGTGGACATTTTGGGCAATCTCGATTTTATTTTTGCCAAAGCGCGTCTTGCCCGTGAAATGAAGGCTACCTTGCCTTTGATGAATGACCGCGGGTACTTAAAGCTGAAAAAAGGCAGACATCCTCTAATCCCGTTGGAGCAAGTTGTTCCCATTGACGTGGAACTGGGCAATTCCTATACCTCCATTATCGTAACGGGACCGAATACAGGGGGGAAAACCGTTACCCTGAAAACCATCGGTCTGCTAAGCCTGATGGCGATGTCGGGACTTTTTGTACCTGTTGAGGATGAAAGTCAGCTATGCGTATTTGATGCAATCTATGCGGATATTGGTGACGAGCAGAGCATTGAGCAAAACTTGAGTACCTTTTCCAGCCATATGACCAACATCATTAGCATCCTGAAAAATATGACACCTAAAAGTCTTGTGCTGCTTGACGAGGTGGGAGCAGGGACGGACCCTGCGGAAGGCTCGGCTCTGGCCGTATCTATTTTGGAGCATATGCATGCCATGGGTTGCCGCATGGTTGCGACGACGCACTATAGTGAATTGAAGGCGTATGCCTATGAGCGCAAAGGAATCATTAATGCAAGCATGGAGTTTGATGTCGCTACATTAAGCCCAACTTACCGTTTTTTGGTCGGTGTACCTGGACGAAGCAACGCTTTTGCCATTGCCGAGCGATTGGGCTTGCCGAGCCGTATTTTAGATTATGCCCGTGGCGAGGTAACGGAAGAAGACCAGCGCGTCGAGCACATGATCGCGTCACTGGAGCAGAACCGTCTGACGGCTGAGCAGGAGCGGGAAAAGGCAGAGCAGCTGCGCAGGGAAATGGAAGCTTTGCGCAGCCGTCACCAGACTGAGCTGGATAAGCTGGAGTCACAACGGGATCGTATGCTGGAAAAAGCCGAGGATGAAGCAAGAGTTCTCGTGGATAAGGCTCGAAGTGAAGCGGAGAAAATCATTAGCGATTTGCGTAAACTCGCTCAGGAAGAAGGAGCTTCAGTTAAGGAGCATAAGCTGATTGCAGCTCGTAAAGAGCTGGATGAGGCTGAACCAAAGCAACGCAAGAAGAATACAGTCAAACGTGCTGCTGCCACACGTACTCGTTCTATTATGGCCGGAGATGAGGTATCAGTTCATAGTCTGAACAAAAAAGGCCACGTGGTCGAGCTTGCTGGTAGCAAGGAAGCTGTCGTTCAACTGGGTATCATGAAAATGAAGGTCAGTCTGGATGATTTGGAACTGCTGCAGCCTGCTCAAACAACTGCACCAAGGGCTCAGAAGCCAGTGACAGGCGTCAAACGAACACGGGATGATAATATACGCAATGAGCTTGATCTTCGCGGAGCGAATGTGGAGGAAGCCCTGATCGAGGTAGATCGCTTTATGGATGAAGCGTTTTTAGCCAATCTGGGGCAGGTTCACATTATTCATGGCAAGGGTACGGGAGTTTTGCGCACTGGCATTCAGGAATATCTTCGCAAGCATAAGCATGTGAAAAGCTATCGGATTGGTAATTACAATGAAGGCGGCACAGGGGTAACTGTTGCTGAATTGGAATGAGTTACGCGTTCCCGGCTTCTGCCGGCAAGCTCTGTAGAACGGGAGGGATGAAGTGAAGATGGCGATTGATGAATTGCTGTCACATCCGTTGGGAATGATGCTGGGCTATTTCTCGGTGGCGGTGCTGGAGCTGATTGTATTTTTATCATGCTTTGAACTGGTAACCCGGTATAAATGCTGGGAAGAGATCAAACGTGGGAATATTTCGGTCGCGATGGCTACGGGCGGGAAAATGTTTGGCATTTGCAATGTGCTCCGCTTTGCTATGGAAGCCAAGTCCAGTGTATATGATACGATGATTTGGTCGTTCGTTGGCTTTTTATTGTTGCTTGCGGCGTACTTTCTGTTTGAGTTTCTGACACCGGTATTTTCTATCGATCAAGAGATTAAGGAGGATAACCGCGCTGTTGGCTTGTTCTCCATGATTATTTCGATATCGTTATCTTATGTCATTGGTGCTAGTGTGACTTGACACATCCTGTATACTAAAGCTTGGTATACGCTTGGAACGGAAGGATGATAAAGCTTGGAAATGACTATTTGTCCATGGTGTAACATGGAAATTATTTGGGATGAAGAACTGGGACCTGAAGAAGAGTGTCCTTACTGCCATAATGACCTGAAAGGATATTCAGACATAAATGATGATGAAGATGAGTCTGAGTCGGCTTCTGCGCCTGTACCCAGACATGCGGTAAAGCATCGGGATGACTATCCGCAGCATGAGCACAATCATGCGGCATCTGACAACTTGGTGCTCCATTCTCATGAGAAGGAAGCACTAAAGGGCTATCGAACCCTGAGCATTCAGCTTGGTGATGATGAGGAGCAGGATATTTTATATGAGGCAGAGGATGAAGCGGTAGTTGAAAAGCCAGAGGGCGCTCCATTGTTGCAGGACAATGAGCTTCATAAGCTGCCTGTGCTGCATACCTTGCAAAAATTTGAAGAAAGCGGTGCGGATTTGATGGCTTATGAGCAAGGTGCTGAACAAATACTTGACAGACAGGATGAGGTTCTTGAATGCTCCCAATGCGGTGAATATATGCTGCATGCGGGTACACAAACTGTAACCGGAGAAGGCTTTAACCCGTCGCTCTCTCCTGCGCTTGGCCAGCCTGTTCTGGACTTGCCGTTTGTTTTAAATGTTTATGTGTGTCCGAGCTGCTTCCATGTTCAGCAGACGCTTTCAGAAAATGACCGACTGCGGATGCTGGAGAAGCTCAGTGGTATTTCCAACAATTAAATAGCATTTCCCCGGATAGTCCCAAGCTTATTATGGGCATTTTAAATCGAAGAGATCCTAAAGAAAGCTGACTTGTATGTAATTAGCTGGTGGGTGATTTTCGGTTAGGGGGAACTGCATTTGAAATCAAACCTAAACGGACAATCCATTCTGCTGCTAAGCTTGAATGGATTGTTTGTGTTTGCAGCAGCTTTGTCCGGCACTTTTCTTAACGTATATTTGTGGAAAAGCAGGCAGGATTACGCAATGATCGGCTGGTTTAATGTCAGCCAGCAAATTGCGCTGGGAATTATGGTCTGGGTGGCTGGAAAATGGGTCAAGGAACATAATAAAATGAATGCTCTGCGCGTAGGGACAGCCATGTCCGGCTTATTTTATTTGATCGTATTATATACGGGACCGCAGGCTGTGAACTACATATGGCCGCTTGGGATGTTGTTAGGGGCAGCCTTGGGTTTATTCTGGCTGGCGTTTAATGTGATTTTTTTCGAAGTCACAGACCGGGTAAGCCGTGATCATTTTAACGGTTGGGTGGGTTTGCTTGGCTCGTTTTCTGGTATTGTGGGTCCTTGGCTGTCAGGCTGGATTATTGCCCGAATGGAGGATGATGCGGGCTATCGCGTAATTTTTAGCATTTCCCTGGCGTTTTATGTCGTGGGGGTGGTGTTAAGTTTCTTTCTTCGTAAGCGCAAGCCGACAGGAAAGTACAATTGGAAGGAGCCCAAGCAACGATTGTCACAAAAAGGAAGTATGTGGCGCCCGTTGTCGTTATCCCTTGTTGCACAGGGCATCCGCGAAGGCGTTTTTGCCTTTCTGATTACACTGCTTGTATATGTGGTTACACAGCAGGAGTGGAAGCTGGCGCAATTTTCACTGATTACGTCAGGTGTTTCGTTTTTCAGCTTTTGGGCTGCTGGCAAATGGCTCAAGCCACACTATCGCTCGGTCGGTATGCTGCTGGGTGCCGTGCTGCTGGTGATTGTATTACTGCCTTTATTGTGGCGCGTGGAGTATAGGACACTATTGATCATGGGGATTGGCACCGCCTTGTTCATACCTTTGTATTTAATCCCTATGATCTCTGCGAGCTTTGATCTCATGGGGACGAGTGAAGGAGATGCCAACCAGAGAGTCGAGCTTGTTGTATTGCGTGAGCTATGCCTTATGGTCGGCCGATTGACTGGAACGTTAATTTTTTTGGGTGTATTAAGTATTAGCAAGGCTCCTGCTGCGATGATCTGGTTGTTAATTGGACTAGCGTTAATGCCGGTGGGCGGATGTTTTTTTATGCGAAATGTGCTAAAAATGGAGCAAAAAACAAAGCAAGGCACATCTCATTCCAATACAAGACGCTGGCATAAGCAAACCGAATAGTCTGAAAAGACTATACAAAACCTCCAAATCCCGCTTTAGACGTGGATAGGAGGTTTATCGCGTTCCATATGATTAAGCCAGTGGCTTCGTTGTTTCGGGCGCCGGACGGGTGGTGCGGGTCAGTGAAAAAAGCTCCATTTCAGGTCGATGTGTGCCTGTCAGCTCATCAGCCAGCAGCTGTGCGGCTATCATGCTGGTAACCGCCCCATTTCCACCGTAGCCCTCCAAAAAGCAGCAGTTTGGAAAACGTGGATGTGGACCAATATACGGCAGACCGTCATGAGAGGAGCCAAATACAGCTGCCCATGCATAATCTATTTTAAACGGTACGTCGGGAAAATGCTCCTGTAACGCTTGTAACAGCTTTTTCTGCTGATGGAGCAGCCTGATTTCACGCTGATTCGAGTCCAGTACAGGCTCGTCCAAACCACCTGTAATGATACGTCCTTCCTGTGTTGTGCGCATGTACAGGTAAGGACGGGCGGTTTCCCAGATCAGACACTGCTCGTGCCAAAAGGATATATCTTCGACCGGAGTGGTGACGATAGCATAAGAACTTTCCAGTGTGGCTCCGCGATCTGCTTTAATCTCCTGTGTTTCATAGCCTGTTGCAGAAATAACTTTTTTCGCCCGGATGGTTCCTTCGCTGGTATGACAAACGACCTCATTTTCGCCGAATTCAAAATGCTTGGCATCCGTATGCTCGAATATACGTACACCGAGACGGCTGGCAGATTGAAATAGTCCTTGGGCTAACTGAAATGGATTAACCTCGGCATCTTCGTGTGTATATAGTGCTGCCGTTTTTCGAAAAGGAAACCTGGCAGCCACCTGCTGCTCATCCCAGTATTCCACTGGGAATCCAAACCGGGTTAGCTGTTTGTACTCTTCCTGGAGCACTTGCACATCCTCCGTTGTACTCGCATAGTACAGGCTGCTGCGTCGAATAAAGGAAGGATTGATATCCAGTGTGGCAGCCAGCTTTTCCAACTGATCCAGAGCGTCCTTGCACATACGGTAAAACAGCACACCGTTAGTCCCACCAAACGTATTGATGAATGAGGTCAAGGTCTTGTCATTGCTATATTGCAGCAATCCGGTATTCGCCGAAGAACTTCCATGTACCAGCTTGCGCTTGTCAATAACCACAGTGTCTACATTCCGTTCTCCCAACAGTCTGGAGCAAAGTGAGCCACTCATCCCGCCCCCGATGATCAATACATCACAATCCAAATCCTCTGCCAAAGGTGAAAAGTCCAGCGTCTGCTCCAGGGTACTCGGCCAAAACGTATTTCCACTAATTAGATCCATATTCATAGCACTCCTTATGAGGAATATGTAGTATCTCATATATGTCGTACATAGTATTTCGTGAAACGGACAAGATAACCAGCGTGCAACAAAACATTTTAAGGAGGCACAGACTATGCAATCTATGAACATGCAACCTTTGACTGGCAAAGAGCTGGAGTACATCGTGGACTCCATTTCTAATGAAGAACTTTTGCTCAAGCAATGTGCAGCGACAGCAGCGTCTATTCAGCAGCCAGCCATTCAACAAGTCTGCTTGCAGTTCGCGAGAACGCACGAACACCACATGAACCTGCTCTTAAATGCCCTTCAACAGCACCAGCAGCTTGCTCCTATGCAACCGCAGCAGTAATTTAGCACTCACCATAAAGGAGGTATGACAGGATGTATCCACAGAACAATATGTCATTTATGCCCGCAGAAGATTTGCTCTATGCCATTCTTGCTGATTTGAAACGTACAGTTGGGGAGTATACAACGGCGACTACCGAATCCAATTGTTCATCTGTACGCCAGATGTTCACTGACCTTACGAACGATACATTGCGCGCGCAGGGCGATTTGTATCGTCTGATGAGTCAGAACAATATGTATTCCACCTCGTCCAAGGCACTGCGCGTTGATTTGGACAAACAGATTCAAGAAGCTCGTAAGACACAACAGGAATGCCAGCAGTTCATTCAGCAAAAATCGTCCGCGGCGGGAGGATATGGTCAGCCTATGCATCAGCAGGGCCAATCTTCTTATCAACACAACCCTTACTATATGTAAACGGGATACTTTAGGTTTGAAGCAATTCCATTAACAGCCGTCCGTCTGCCGGGTTTACCGGGGCGGACGGTTTTTCTTTGCAGGTTTAAAGTACGTATTGTATGATGTATAGTAATCTCTTTTGATGGAGGCCTTATTATAATGACAGAACTGGATGATTTGAAATTAAAAGTACTGGAATTGTTAAAAGAAGATGCAAGAAGAACACCGACTTTGCTGGCTACTATGCTGGGGGTTGACGAGCAGGATGTACGCAAATCAATTAGAGAGCTTGAAGATCAGCATGTGATTGTCAAATACGCCGCTGTGGTCAATTGGGATAAAGTCGACGACGAGAAGGTTACTGCTTTGATCGAAGTACAGATTACACCTGAGCGTGGAAGAGGCTTTGAAGGCATTGCTGAACGGATCTATTTGTATCCGCAGGTTAAATCGGTTTATCTCATGTCCGGGGCATACGACTTGCTGGTGGAAGTTGAAGGCCGTAACCTCCGCGAGGTTGCGAATTTTGTGTCGGAAAAGCTGTCACCTATTGACTCGGTATTGTCCACCAAGACCAATTTTACGCTTAAAAAATACAAGCAGGACGGAATTATCTTTGAGGACCATCAGGATGATAACCGTCTGATGATTTCGCCGTAAAGGAAGATCATAATGAATCTCAAATCAGAAGCATTTACCGATAGCAACAAAGCCATGAGTTCCTATTTGTCTCCGCTGGTACGCGAAATTCCGTCTTCGGGCATTCGTAAGTTTTTTGATTTGGTGGGTAGCAACAAGGATATTATTACCCTTGGAGTAGGGGAACCGGATTTCACAACCCCTTGGCATATGCGGGAAGCCTGCGTCTATTCATTGGAGCGAGGCTTTACCAGCTATACGTCCAATGCGGGAACACCAGAATTGCGTGAAGCGATTAGTGAATATCTGAATGAGCAATTTGAAGTCCGTTATGATCCGAAAAATGAAATTATTGTGACGGTTGGTGGCAGTGAGGCGATTGATCTTGCCTTGCGTGCATTAATCGTACCCGGCGACGAAATTCTCGTTCCTGAGCCATGCTACATTTCATATTCTCCTATCACTGCGATTGGGGGCGGGGTTCCGGTAGGTATTGAAACGTTCGCCAAGGATGAATTTAAGCTGACCGCTGAGGCATTGGAGGCTAAAATTACGCCTAAGTCCAAGGTGCTGATTTTGTGCTATCCGAGCAACCCGACCGGGGCTACAATGACTTATGAAGATTGGCTTCCGATTGCGGAAGTCGTGGAAAAGCATGATTTAATCGTTATTTCTGATGAAATTTATGCCGAATTGAATTATGGAGAAAAGCATGTCAGCTTTGCTTCTATGCCGGGTATGATGGATCGTACGATTCTCGTCAGTGGTTTTTCCAAAGCCTTTGCCATGACGGGCTGGCGTATTGGATATACATGTGGGCATCCTGACCTGATTGCTGCTATGCTCAAAATCCACCAGTACACCGTTATGTGCGCACCCTCCATGGGACAAGTTGCGGCACTGGAAGGCCTACGGAATGGTTTGGGTGAGAAGGACCGGATGGTGGAAGCCTATAATCAGCGTCGCCGTTTGATGGTTGAGGGGTTTCGTGAGATTGGTCTGGAATGTCACGAGCCGCGAGGGGCTTTCTATGTTTTCCCTAGTATTAAAAGTACGGGACTGAGTTCGGATGAATTTGCGCAGCGCCTTTTGACAGAGGCAAAGGTTGCGGCTGTACCGGGGAATGTGTTCGGTCTGGGAGGCGAAGGTTACCTTCGTTGTTCCTATGCGACCTCTGTCGGTCAGCTGACGGAAGCACTGGATCGGATCGGTCATTTTGTAGAAAAAGTAAGAAGAGAAGGCTAAAATTATTTTTTTATGGTTAAATCATAGAGAATAGTCTTTTATTTCTAAATTTATATGCTATAATTTGAAATCGAAAGCAGGAAGTTCAATTTTTCAATTGCAGGAGGAGTGCTTATGTCATATGTTGGATATCATTCATCGCGTTCAATAGGACACGACATTTCCCTGGAAGATGAAATTTTGCTTCTGCGCAATGAGATGACACGGACGTTTCAGGAAGAGCAGTCCTTCACCTCTGATCTTGTTATCGAGATCAGCTGCAAGCTCGATTTGAAAATCAATGAATACATGAAGCTGTATGGTACGGAGTGCAAGGTGTGACCCTGTGCATTCAGCCGAAGGTATGAGAAGGCCGCAGGGCCTTCTTTTTTTGCGTTTACAACTTATGATATATTAGTGGCATGGAAGAGGGGACGTACAGATGAGAGCAGGGATAAGAAGACTGACACCATGGATGATCGGAATGCTGGCACTCGTACTATTGGCCGGATGTGGCGGTCGGGATAAGGACAGCTTTTCCATTTTTATAATGGATAAAGGGGATGCTTCAGTCGTTCGGGATGAGCTGACACAAAAGCTTAAGGCTAAGCTGGGCGAACAGGCTCCCAACATCGAGATTTCAGTCAGCCCGCTGTATAATCAGCAGAAGCTGGTCGTTGAATATGCTGCTGGAGAGCATGATCTGTTTATTTTACCGGAAGAGGATATGAAGCTGTACGGACAGAATGGTTCAAATCTGCCGTTGGATGACGCCTTTGACAAGAATACGTATACTCGGGGTGTGTTCGAAGGAGGCGTATTTAAGAAGAAGGCGCAGGGAGAAGAAGGAACAGATGTGATCATGGAAACTCATTTGTTTGGAATTCCGGTGGAGCAGATGAAGATGTTTAAGGATTTAAAATATAACTCAAAAACATTATTTGCTACCGTGCCGCCACACACCAGCAATAAGGAAGAAGCCATTAAGGTGCTGAAAGCACTTACGGAATGATAAGGGGGATGGAGTACGATGGGGATTTATACGAGAACAGGTGATGAGGGACAAACTTCGGTAATCGGAGGTCGGGTATCCAAAGATGATGACCGTGTGGAGGCATACGGCACAATCGACGAGCTGAACAGCTTTGTAGGACAAGCAATCAGCTTTGCCGAAGGAGAAACGTTTGCGGATATTCGGGCCCAATTGGAGGAAATACAGCAGGAGCTGTTTGATTGCGGCTCGGATTTGGCATTTGTCAAAATAAATGAAAGCAAATATAAGGTGAAGGACGAGCTGGCAGAGCGGCTGGAAGGCTGGATTGATGCATGTCAGGAGGAAAACCCGAAGGTGGAGCGGTTTATTATACCGGGCGGCAGCACATTGTCTTCTACGCTTCATGTTTGCCGTACAGTGTGTCGCCGTGCGGAACGCCGTGCTGTCACACTGGGTAAGCACACAGAAATTAATCCTGCGGTACGTCGGTATTTGAACCGTCTTTCTGATTATTTCTTTGTCGTGGCCCGCACAGCGAATGTGCGTCAGGGCGTACCCGATGTCGAATATGTGCGGAGCAAAAAAGTGTTCCGCAAATAAGGAGGCAACCGGGAATTTGTGATGAGCTTGTACTATGAACCTATCGTGTATATGATTCCTCCTGAAGAGGAAGGAATGCTGTTGAAGACGATTTTACAGAAAAGAATGAACATTTCACGTAAGCTGATTTCCAAGCTTAAGCTGACAGAGCAAGGGATTATGCTGAACGGGACACGAGTGTATATCAGCGTAAAGGTAAAGGCTGGAGATCGGGTGGAAATTCGGATGGAGCGCGAGCGTTCCGATGATATTTTACCCGAACCGATTCCTTTTGACATTTTGTATGAGGATGAGCATCTGCTGGTCGTAAACAAGGCGGCGGGAATCATTGTTCATCCGACTCATGGACATTACACCGGCACATTGGCTAACGGAGTTGTCCATTATTGGCAGTCCAAGGGAGAGCTGTTCCGGTTCCGCCCCGTTCATCGTCTCGATCAGGAGACGACAGGTGTGCTCGTTGTAGCTAAAAATCCGTATGTACACCAGCACATTTCTGAGCAGATGATTGCGGGAACGGTGGATAAGCGCTATACGGCCTTGGTGCACGGGCGCCCTGAGCAACAGGAAGGACGCGTGGATGGGCCGATTGACCGTAACCCAGATGATCCGCATTTGAGAATGGTGACCCCAAATGGTTATCCTGCTCTGACGCTGTATAAGCTGGAGGAAGCTTGGGATGAAGGAAGCCGTATCGGTCTAAAATTGGAATCCGGGCGTACGCACCAAATTCGTGTACATATGACGTACATCGGCTGTCCTTTGATCGGAGATAAAATGTACCGGGTTATACCGGATGACGCAGCGTCTCGTGAGCAATATGAGCAGCTTGATGCCCGGATGCCTCGACAAGCGCTGCATGCCTCAGAGCTGTCCTTGGTGCACCCTGCGACAGGGGAGCGACTAACGTTCTATGCTCCTCTACCGGCTGATATGGCCGAAATGCAGGGGCTGTTAAGAAACAAAATGGAGGATTAACCTAACGATGAGCCAACTAAAAATATACCAGTATTCCAAATGCAGCACCTGCCGTAATGCAGTAAAATGGCTGCAAAACAAGGGACATGAGACAGAACTGATTCCTATTTTTGAACAACCGCCCGGACCGGAGGAACTGGAAGACTTGATCAGTAAAAGCGGGCTGGAGCTCAAGAAATTTTTCAATACCAGCGGTGAGGTATATAAGGAGCTAAAATTGAAGGACAAGCTCAGAGACATGAGCCGTGAAGAGCAAATTTCGCTTTTATCCTCGAATGGAAGGTTGATCAAGCGTCCCATCGTAACAGATGGGAGCAAAGTAACGGTAGGCTTCAGAGAGGAAACATTTGAGGAGGCATGGGGGGCTCAATAACGCCCAATTCCGTTCCGCGATATGGTATACTGTTGGGGTTAAATAATATGAATGAATGGGAGCAATACAATCTGTGACACAACGTAATGAACAATCCATAATGCTGGTTGATGGCATGGCCCTGCTATTCCGCGCTTATTATGCAACTGCCGCAAACGGCTATATCCGTCGCACAAAAGCTGGAGTGCCAACGAACGCCATATATGGTTTTATTCGATATTTTTGGGATGCTGTCCAAACGTTTAATCCTACCCATGTTATCTGCTGCTGGGATATGGGCGGAACGACCTTTCGCGGGGAGCATTTTGCTGCGTACAAGGGAAATCGAGCCGACGCGCCGGATGATTTGATTCCTCAATTTGCATTGATTCGTGAAGTGACGGACAGTCTCGGTATTCCCAACATTGGAGAAGAAGGCTTTGAAGCGGATGATTGTATCGGTACGCTTGCGCGCCATTATACGCAAAATGAAAACATGGATGTGATGGTTCTCTCAGGAGATCATGATTTACTCCAATTGGTGGATGAGCGGACACGGGTCATCATTATGAAAAAAGGCCACGGCAATTATATGGTGTATACCCCAGAGACGCTGTTGGCTGAAAAAGGACTTAAGCCGCGCCAAGTGGTGGACCTCAAAGGCTTAATGGGGGATGCGAGCGACAATTACCCGGGGGTACGCGGTATTGGTGAGAAAACAGCGCTCAAGCTCGTACAGGAATATGACTCCATTGAAGGAATTCTGGAGAACCTGGATCAGTTGACGCCATCGGTGCGCAAAAAGATTGAGAGTGATCTGGATATGCTGCATCTTTCACGCAAGCTTGCTGAAATTCATTGTAATGTACCTGTAGCGTGTGCTTTGGATAGCTGTCTGCTGACACTGGATCATGTGCAAATTGTCGATAAGTTTGAGCAGCTTGAAATGAAAAGCTTATGTACGTTGATGGGTGTTGCCATCGGATCATAATGAGGCAGGTATGCTTCATATGTATATTCAGGAATAGTACATGTAAGGATGCTGACGTTTGAAACGTTAGCATCTTTTTTTTGTGTATATAGGCATTAGCAGAGATTCATTCATGTGAAGAATTATATACAATTGTGAACAGGGGATTGACCTTGGGAGCGTTTCAGGTGAATATAGTGTAGAGGGAAACGGACTACGATTGAGAGGGGACAACAGAAGCAATGACAGTATTGGGAGCAATTGAAGCAGGCGGTACCAAATTTGTATGTGGAATTGGCAATGAACGGGGAGAGGTACTGGAGCGTGCCAGCTTTCCAACAACCACGCCAGCGGAAACGATGGAGAATGTCATTTCATTTTTTGAAGGGAAGGGTATTGAAGCACTGGGAGTAGGGTCATTTGGACCGATTGATCCTATCGAGGGTAGTGATACATACGGCTATATTACGACAACACCCAAGCCGCATTGGGGGAATTACAATCTGATTGGCAAGCTGAAAGAGCATTTTGATGTACCTATGGGATTTGACACCGATGTGAACGGAGCAGCATTAGGTGAATCCATCTGGGGTGCAGCCAAGGGAATGGACAGCTGTCTGTATATTACGATAGGTACAGGCATTGGGGCAGGTGCTTTGGTTGGAGGTAAACTGATTCATGGATTATCACATCCGGAGATGGGACACATTCTGGTGCGTCGTCATCCAGAGGATACTTATGAGGGTACATGCCCTTATCACGGAGATTGTCTGGAAGGACTGGCAGCAGGTCCTGCGCTCGAAAAAAGATGGAAGGTTAAGGGACATGAGCTTTCTGTTGATCACCCGGCCTGGGAAATGGAAGCGTATTATCTCGCACAGGCTTTGATGAGCTATGTATTAATCCTGTCACCGCAAAAGATTATTATGGGCGGAGGAGTAATGAAGCAAGAGCAGTTGTTCCCGCTCATTCGTAGCAAGTTTCAAGAGCTATTGAACGGCTACGTACAGCATCCGAGTCTGACTGCGGACATTGAACAATACATCGTAAGCCCAGGATTGGGCGACAATGCCGGATTGTGCGGTGCTCTTGCTTTGGCAAAGGAAAAGCTAAATCGTTGAGAATTTTTGGGTTGACGACGCTCCAAGGTATGGTTATCATATAGTCAACAGCATAGTACGGCTCAAAAAGGGAAGCACCTTTCTTGCGAATACGCAGGATAGGTGCTTTTTTGTGTTTTTGCGTTGTGCGGACTGTAATCAACGATACACAGGGAGGAAAAATCATGGAGGTTGTATTTTTAAATCGCTTGTCCAAACGGAATGAACATGGCTATGAGAGCTTTGCCCAGGTATGGATTGGGCAACATGAAGGGATATGGAGTGCCGGCTGGAGTACGCATCATGGCTTGGATGAAAACACCGATGATCTATGGTATGAGGGAAGCTTGTGGCAGGAATTGCTGCATGTGTACCGCCATGAGCTGGCGCTCAAAATGGCTGAGGGCTACAGACCTTTGATCAATGGGGTTTTTCATGATCAAGGGGGAGGAGCAGGACGAGGACAAACCCGGCAAAAGCTGTATTGTTATAGCGATTTATATCCGCGTGATGATGTATATGAGCAATTAACGATGTGGAGAAGGCAGAAGGCAGCCGCCGAGCGCAAGGCCCCTTATTTTATCGCTACGAATCGCCTGCTTCGACTCATTAGCGTTTATCTTCCCCATACGGAAGAGGAATTGCTGGAGCTACCCGGTATGGGCCAGGGGAAGGTGTCGCAATATGCGAAAGAGCTATTGGCTATTACGACACAAAATGACCGGGCAACACCATTTCCACTGAGTTGGGTAACGGAGGCACTGGAAGAAGAAGTTTTTTTATCATGGATGTATAAACAAAAAGAAAATCAGTACAGACAGGAGCTGAATAAATTTAGCCTGACAAAAACGATTATTGAAGGTATTTCAGAAGACCTTTCACTGGAGCAAATCGGGATGAAAGCAGGCTTGCATCGTAGAGAGATGATCGAGGCTGTAGAGCATTTGGACAGGGATGGATTTGATATGGAGAAGTTGATTTGCAAGGAATTGATTAATGTATCCGAGGAAGAGCAGGCAGCCATCTGGTCCGCTTATGAAGAGCTGGGGGATACGCTGCTCAAGCCCGTCATGCTCCAAGTATACGGCGAAGAAAAGGCGGCAGAAACAGGACTGGATCAAGTTTATGAGCGCCTGCGTCTAATCCGTATCCGTTTTCGCCATCAGGAGGCATCAGATCGACATGTGGGATAAATTTCGCTGCTGATTGTTGCTTCGTCATTACTGCCAATTTCAACTTAAACGCGAACGTATTCACTGTTCCTATTCTGATAAGGCTTCGAGCGCTGTAATACCCTGTAATAACCCTGGAAATGCTCCAAGAACCGGTCGATTTTTCAGCAAACCTTCAACCCGTATTTTTAGCATTCTCTACTTGGGGGTAGCGCCAACCCAATAACGTAAAACCTACGCTAAGATAGTTCTTACCCGTAGAGGAGTCGGTCTTCCTGCGCTAAGGATTACCGACTCTTTGTATTTAGTTATCGTATGTGTTAGCTCAATGGTTTAATTGTTGCACCATCAAAATCTGAAGTGACCGCTACTCGTTAGCAGGTTCCGATCGCTCCCCAAGCTTTTTAAACACCTCATTGATTATCCTCATCCGCTCCTCCACTTTCTTCGCAGCCGCGTCCAATGTAAAGCCGTCGTCCAAAAGTTCCTTTACTAAAAGAATTTTTTTTATGCTGAGATAATCGTATTTTCTGGTTGTGCCTTCGCCTTCTTTAAACGATTGAATAATCTTTTTCTCTTCCCAGTAGCGAATTTGCCTCTGCGGAACGCCTGTAATGTCCGAGACTTCTCCAATACCAACAACTAATTTACTCAACAAATCAAAATCCAATAACGCATTGTCCAACGGTTCATTAGGGCTCATATGTTCACCTTCTACATCAATATTATTGAAAATATTTTACTACAATCGAATTTTATTTACAATAAAAAATATATTATTGACATAGATTGTAGATATGTTACAATCAAGGCGTGGAATTTACGGGATTGAATTTGCTCGAGGAGATGATGTTGCCCGAAAAAATCAACGTTTACAACTGTTGGAAGGTTTCTGGGGAAGTGAAACACAATGCCTTGAGACTAATAAAAGGAGGTTAAGGGATGACGGAATTCGTTGGGAAGGTCAAGCTGTCTTCCGAAAAAAATTATCCGTTGATGACGGCCATACTCGTATGGTGCGCACTGGTTGTAGTGTCAAGTTTATATATCACCCTGCCGATGGCATCCGTCTTTGCAAGCACATTTAAAGTCACGCCGGAGATAGCGGCATGGACAAGCAGCGCTTTTTCATTCGCTTATGCTGTAGGCTTTCTATTATTCGGCCCTTTATCTGATCAATACGGCCGAAAGCAACTGATGCTTTCTGGTTTAGTCGCGCTGCTATTCATTACGCCGTTACTTGGCCTCATGACCAGCCTGTCCGGGGTCATCGCACTCCGCGCTGTACAAGGCTTAGCCGCAGCGACTTTTGGCCCCTCAGCGCTTGCTTATGTTGTAGAAGTGTTCCCGCTGAAAAAAAGAGTAACGACAGTCGGCTTTGTCAGCACCGGTTTTCTGATGGCAGGGATTGCTGGACAAATTTTCAGCAGTCTTATTACTCAAAATCTGGGCTGGTCTTATGTGTTCTATATCCTTGGAGTCCTGTATTTCTTATCGATTATTCTGCTCAGTAACTTCCTTCCAAAAGGGGAGGCTCGCGGAACAGAAGCGAATGTGCTGACCCCATTCAAGCAAATGGTCACTGTGCTATTTCGGAAGCCGTTATTTTTCTGCTATTTAATTACCGTGACACTGCTGCTTTCGTTTGTCGGCATGTACACAACGCTTGGAAACTACCTGCCCCAAGCTCCGTTCGTACTAACTGCAAATCAAATGTTAACGGTACGGGCCGCAGGAATTTTGGGTATGATCTTATCACCGTTTGCCGGGCGGCTAGTAGCGAGGTACGGATTGAAACCGGTACTGCAGGCAGGGCTCATACTTGGCGTAGCAGGTCTTACAGCGATTGGAATTAGTTCCAACCTTCCCGTTCTAATTGGTATGAGCGTTGTGTTTGTTGCGGGGATTTCCATTACAGTGCCTACACTGATCTTGTTGATTGGGAATTTAGCGGGGGAAGCGCGCGGCGCAGCGGTCACTTTATACACGTTTATTTTGTTCATAGGAGCGACGCTTGGCCCCATTATCGCCTTGAACCTGCAAAAGACAGGAAATTACGTCCTAACTATGGAATCGTTCGCTCTTCTTTTGGCTGTGGCCTTTTGTTTATCGTATTTTGTCAAAATTCAAGGTCCTAGTGAAATTAAATAAACATAACGAGGAGGATCCCTATGGTTAAACTGCAAATCCCCGAAGGGTATACATTGAGAAACATGCATAACCAAAAGCAAAATCATCACAATGTTCAAGTATTTCGGTATGAAAAAGATTCCGGAGAGAACAACGGTCTGGGGGGCGAACACTTTTCCTATGTCGTGAACAAAAGCAATAATAAAATCATCGGGTTTACATGGATGGATCAAAGCTTATGCACAGGCGAGCTTCCAAGTAAAGAGGAGACAGAGGCCGCAGCTAAGGCATTTTTGGATAAAGTAGAACCAGGCTTGTTTAAAAAGCTGCAAAATCTATGGATTGACAAACACGACGAAATGATTGCCGTGGAGGACTACACGGGCCAAAGCCGCATGATCACGGTATCAGGTATGAAATACAAATGCTATCTAAAAGAACAGGACGACTACGCTTGGGTGATCGTAGGCCCTGGTGGGAAGATCATAACCTTTGAACAAGGAATCATATGGAACAATGGGCGAGTGACAGAAAAATGGCTGCATGACAGCTGGTTAAAAAATAATTGCCCAACCAGCCTACAGTAACGTATTTCATGTAAATTTAAGGAGGAATCTCAAATGTCCATTCAACAACAACCTCTCCACGTATCGACCGGTGAAAAAGAAGCTCTTGTTTTAATTGAATACCAGAATGAGTGGCTCTCAAAAGACGGAAAAATTCATCATTTGATTGAAGATCATCAGCAATTTAATGATTCGATTGAAAGCTCCAAAAGATTACTGGAGGCAGCAAGGAAAAGCGATATCCAAATTATTCACTGCGGTCTGTTCTTTGAGGAAAACCATGTTGAACTAGGCAGTACAACGTATGGTTTGCGTGCTGGCATTTCTACATTCAAAACATTTATTAAGGGGACACCAGGAAGCCGGTTCGGAGAAGCGTTCACTCCTGAACCTGGGGAGTTTGTTGTGTCGGGAAGAACAGGGGGCAGCGGATTTGCGGGATCAAATTTGGATAGCTTCCTTCGAAATCAGGGGATCAAAAAAATATACATCGCAGGTTATGCTCTTCACGTATGCGTAGAATCTACTCTCAGACACGGGCACGACCTTGGTTATGAAATGACGGTTATTGAAGACGCGACATCCGCTTTTACAGAAGAACAAAGAAAGCATGTCCTCGAACACGTAGTTCATCATTTTGGAAAATCGATTACCGTTGATCAATTCATTGAGAAGTATATTTCTTAGCAGCGTCAATTTAATAAGTATCAACAATACAGCAAGGCAGTAGCTATATCCTGAACGGATACGGCTGCTGCCTTGGCCACTCTTTTCAAACCCAGTCCTTCTTGCGGAAAATGCAGAACATACTGACACCTAGCGCCACCATAATACCTATGACAACAAAATAACCATAACGTGTATGAAGCTCAGGCATATTTTCGAAATTCATCCCATATATTCCGGTAATAACCGTCAATGGCATAAATACGGTCGTAATTGCCGTGAACACGCGCATAATTTCGTTAGCACGGTTGGCGATACTGGATTGATAAGCTTCTCGAAGGTTACCCATCAAGTCGCGATAAGTTTCGAAAGTCTCCGAAATTTTCACAGCATTTTCATAAATGTCGCTAAAGTATTTTTGCAATTGATCGTCGATGAGTCGTAAATCTCGTTTGTTCAGGGTGTTAATGACTTCCTTTTGCGGGCCCAGCACTCTTTTCAGCCACAGAATCTCACTGCGCAAGCCGATGATTTCATTCAAATGCGACTTTTTCGTATGCATTAGAATATCTTCTTCCAGCTTTTCAATGCGAACTTCAATCCGGTCACCAACCAAAAAATAATTATCAACAATCAAGTCGATCAACAGATACATAAAGCGGTCCGGCTGGCTTACTTCTTGCTCCCAAAGCATAGGCTTAAGGGTGCGAAGCTCATTGATTTTTTGCTTGGTCACCGTAATGATAAAATGACGGCCGAGAAAAATGTTCAAAGCACGCAAAAATATTTCTTCATCATCAAAACGAATACTGTTTACAACGATAAAATAATGGCTTTCATAAATTTCAATCTTCGGGCGCTGCTCTTCTTCACTCAAACAGTCCTCGACCGCAAGATCATGCATGGAGAATAAAGGCTGGAGCACTGCCAGATCATCGACATCAGCATCAATCCAATAAAAGCCTTCTGCTGGTGCAGTAAGCGCCATTTCAATTTCTTCGACAGGGGTAAAAACCCCGTTGTTTACCAAACGGATTTTCATATTTGTCACTCCTTATGCTCCGTCGCAACGGAAATACGTGTACCTTAAGCATAAGGAATGGACTCAGTTAGCCAGTTAGCCGGTTCGGGTAAGCGTGCATTCCCATCAAAAGCCGAGGGCTTTTGGAGCATGCAGAGCCTGGCGTCCCGTCTTTCGGCAAGCTGAAGTCATTCCTATGCTGTTGTTCAGGGATCGCCGCCTATTCGGACTCGGGTCGCCTTCCATTCCGGATTCACCTCACAAATGTTCTTTTTTAGGTTGCCACAGTATCGCAGAAAACACTCAAAATTTGCACTGTTGCTCTATATTTATGCCTATTAGCACTTGTATAGTATAACGCTCGGCCTACGGCCTTTCAAGCGCAAAATCATGGGCTGAATCAGCAGCAATGACAAGAGCTTCAATGATAAGAGTAGGATGATTTAACCTATGGAAAAGGCAGACAAAATGTGAATGAAGGACACAAATTTACAAGTCCCATCTTGACGAAGCCCAGCCGATGCATTAAAGTGTTTAAAAAAAAGAACTTTGTGAACCTAAAATGAATATAGCGAAATCTTATCAAGAGCAGGTGGAGGGACTAGCCCGATGATACCCGGCAACCGACGATTCTAATCGCACGGTGCTAATTCTTGCAGGACGTGCGCTTTGTATAAAAGCGTACTGCCCTGACAGATGAGAGAGGCGCATATGGATACAAATATGACCTTTCTCTAACTGAGAAAGGTCTTTTTATTATATGCCCGGCATCTCAACAGACGATTTTCGCAAAACTTACCGAACAAGGAGTGAGTTATATGCCGATTAAGATTCCGGACACACTACCTGCCAAGGAAGTGCTGGAGGGCGAAAATATTTTCGTAATGGATGAAAGCCTGGCCTATCACCAGGATATTCGTCCGTTGCGCATCGCCATTTTGAATTTGATGCCTACAAAAGAGACAACAGAAACCCAACTGTTGCGACTGGTCGGCAATACCCCGCTGCAAGTAGACGTTACATTGGTACACATGAAGTCCCATGTATCCAAAAATACATCACAAGAATATTTGAATATGTTTTATAAAACGTTTGACGAGATCAAGAACAGCCGTTTTGACGGCATGATTATTACGGGCGCCCCGGTAGAACAGCTTGAGTTTGAAGATGTGAACTACTGGGAAGAAATCCAGCAAATTTTTGAATGGACGAAAACACATGTCACTTCGACCATGCATATCTGTTGGGCCTCACAGGCAGGTCTATACCACCATTTCGGTGTTCCCAAATACGGACTCGACTTCAAATGCTTTGGTGTATTTCCACACACGGTTATTAAGCCTAAGGTGAAGCTGTTACGCGGCTTCGATGAACTTTTTTATGCTCCTCATTCCCGGCATACAGAGGTTCGACGGGAGGATATTGATCGCATTGCCGAATTAGAGGTTTTATCCGAATCCGAGGAAGCCGGCGTGTATCTGGTCGCCACGTGTGATGGTAAACAAATTTTTGTAACTGGTCATTCTGAATATGATCCGCTCTCGCTGAAATGGGAATACGATCGTGATGTGGCCAAAGGATTGGATATTGAAGTCCCCAAAAACTATTTTCCCAATGATGACCCTGAACGCACACCGCCCTCTATATGGCGTGCGCATGCCAATTTATTATTTTCTAATTGGCTTAACTATTATGTATACCAAGAAACACCTTACGATATCGGGCCCCAGATTTAAAAAGGGGCTTAAACTTTACCTTACCGCAGTAACACCTTGCAGTAGTGAAGCAGTATAGTGTTTGATTATCCATTTGTGTAGCGTAGGTTACAACATCCAATATGGAAGTTAATGGGAGGGTTCATATGAGTGAGAAGCAGTGGAAAATCGAAAGCAGATTGGCGCAGATCGGTTCAGTAGAAGAGCCAGTAACCGGGGCTATTAATTATCCGATTTATCAAGCTACGGCGTTCCGCCATCCTCGTCTAGGTCAAAGCACAGGTTTTGATTACATTCGGACGACCAATCCGACGCGAAAGATACTGGAAGAGGCTTCAGCTGCATTGGAATCTGGTGATGCAGGCTTTGCATGCAGTTCCGGCATGGCGGCGCTGCAAACGGTGTTTGCTTTATTTGGACAGGGAGATCATCTCATCGTATCGTTGGATCTCTATGGCGGGACATATCGTTTGCTGGAGCGCATTTTATCTAAATTCGGTGTGACGGCAAGTTATGTGGATACAAACGATCTTGAAGCACTCCAACAGTCATGCCGACCGAATACTAAAGCTGTATTCATAGAAACGCCTACGAACCCATTGATGATGATTACTGATATTCGAGCGGTGGCTGAATGGGCATCACAACGTAAGTTGCTTACCATTGTAGACAATACGTTGCTAACACCATATTTCCAGCGTCCCTTGGAACTGGGTGCCGATATTGTGGTACATAGCGCAACCAAATATTTGGGTGGACACAATGATGTACTGGCAGGTTTGATCGTAACCAAGGGCAGAGAGCTGTCGGACGAAATTTCCTTCCTTCATAATTCTATAGGAGCTGTGCTTTCCCCAAGCGACAGCTACCAATTAATGAAGGGCATGAAAACGCTGGCGTTGCGTATGGATCGGCATGAGCATAATGCGACGGTACTTGCTAACTATTTATTGACCCACCCTGCAGTGGCGGAAGTATTTTATCCGGGGCTCGAAGGTCATCCGGGTCGTGAGATACAAAACAAACAATCCAGCGGCAACACAGGTATTTTCTCCTTTAAATTAAAGGATGCTCGCTATGTGGAGCCCTTGCTTCGTCACATTAAGTTGATTGCCTTTGCCGAAAGTCTGGGCGGGGTGGAATCGCTGATGACCTATCCTGCGGTGCAGACACATGCCGATATACCAGCAGAAATTCGGGATGCAGTGGGGGTAGATGACAGGCTGCTGCGTTTCTCAGTAGGTATCGAGCATACAGACGATTTAATTGAAGATTTGCGTTCGGCCTTAGAAGCGGCACGTCAAGAAGTTGAAGGAGGGGAGTAGCAATGATTGAGGATGCAAGGAAAATCGAGCAAGCTCTGATTAAGGAGCGGAAATTCGCTACCAAGCTGCTGCATTTTGGCTCTGAAATAGACAGTGTAACAGGAGCTTCTAGTGTTCCCATCTATCAGGCTTCTACCTTTCACCATCATGATATCTTTAACCCACCACAGCATGACTATAGCCGTTCCGGTAATCCGACACGACAGGCTTTGGAAGACTATATCGCCCTCTTAGAAGGCGGAGCCAGAGGTTTTGCCTTTGCATCCGGCATGGCAGCCATTTCTACTGTATTTATGCTTCTGTCCGCTGGAGACCATGTCATTGTTTCGGAGGACGTATATGGAGGAACGTATCGACTGCTGACCTCTATACTGAAACGGATGAATATCGAAACGACCTTTGTCGATATGACGGACATCAACCTTGTAAAAGAGGCCTTGCAGGACAATACAAAGGCTGTGTATATAGAAACCCCGTCCAATCCTACACTCAAAATTACTGATATAGCAGGATTAGCCTCTTGGGCACAGGACAATGGACTTTTGACGCTGCTGGACAATACGTTTATGACACCTTATTATCAGCGTCCGATTGAACAGGGGGTCGATATTGTCCTGCACAGTGCGACCAAGTTTCTCGGTGGACACAGCGATGTGCTGGCAGGGCTTGCGGTAGCACGTACCGGATCGTTGGGAAGACAAATCAAGCAGCTCCAAAACGGGATGGGGACTGTGCTGGCCCCACAAGAGTCATGGTTGCTCATCCGCGGCATGAAGACGCTGGAAGCCCGGATGGCACACAGTGAAAAAAGCGCAGCAAAGCTTGCGAACTGGCTGAACGAGCGGGCCGATATTCAGGCAGTATACTATCCGGGGCTGGAGAATCATCCGGGGCGTGCTGTTCATGAGAGCCAATCCAGCGGCTACGGTGCCGTTATTTCCTTTGATGTAGGTTCTGGTGAGCGGGCAAAAGAAGTCCTCAGTCGTGTGCGTATTCCAATTGTTGCGGTGAGTTTGGGAGCTGTAGAAAGCATTCTGTCGTACCCGGCGATGATGTCACATGCGGCTATGCCGCATAGTGTACGTCTGGAGCGTGGAATTACGGACGGACTACTTCGTTTCTCTGTAGGACTGGAGGATATTGACGACCTGATCAGCGATTTGAACGAAGCGCTACGCTAGAGCATCAGTACCACAGCAGCATCTTGGCGTTTACATGCAAAGGAAGCGAATTATGTAAAGTCCTAAACAGCAAGTTTCCAGTATTTCAGGAGGCTTGCTGTTTTCTATAGCATGACATGAAGAACAGTGTGAAAAAACGCATATTTCTCAAGGTGAAAAGCAGAAAGAAGCGGGAATAAGTATGGTTCCTTACCTAAAGATATGTTAGTATTATCAATAGGTTTTACTATGTTAAATAGCACAGACAACATACAAGGCTAGTCATGAACATACATTACGGCAGGGTTGAACGCAGGTTTGTGAAAGCATTCTCGTTCATAAGTCCTGTCTTTCATTTCGTCGCCCTGTGAAAGCGAAGGAGGATACACCATGAGTGTAATCGACCATATTTTAGATAAAGCCCTGCGCGGCGAACGCCTGAATTTAGAGGATACCGTTGCTTTGTTCGAATCAGACGAGGTAGAGAAAATCGGTCATGCGGCGAATAAAGTCATGAATCGCATGCATCCGAATCCTGTAAAAACCTTCGTCATTGGACGAAATATTAACTACACGAACGTGTGCGACGTATATTGTCGTTTTTGTGCTTTTTACCGCAGACCGGGTTCAGATGAAGGTTACGTTCTACCGGATGAGGTCATCTTTCAGAAGATCAAGGAAACGCAGGATGTAGGAGGCACCGAGATTCTGATGCAAGGCGGTGTAAATCCGAATCTGCCGTTCAGTTATTATACAGATTTGCTGAAAGCCATTAAGGAGCGTTTTCCTGATATTACGATGCACTCCTTCTCGCCGGCTGAAATTCATAAGATGAAAGAAAAATCCGGCCTTTCCATGGAAGATACCATTCGGGCCATTCATGAGGCTGGACTGGATTCATTGCCAGGTGGAGGCGGAGAGATTTTGGATGATCGCACACGCCGCAAAATCAGTCGTCTCAAAGGCTCGTGGCGTGATTGGATGGATGTGATGCAAACGGCCCACAAGGTGGGTATGAACACGACTGCTACGATGGTTATCGGCTTTGGCGAATTGATGGAGGAGCGAGCGCTGCATTTGCTGCGTGTTCGTGATGCTCAGGACGAATGTATTGAAAATAAATATAATTCTGAAGGATTTTTGGCCTTTAGTCCTTGGACCTTCCAACCAGATAACACAAATCTGAAGAAGGAGCGCCAGACGCCAGAGGAATATTTGAAAACTGTTGCAATCAGTCGCCTTGTATTGGATAACATCAAGCATATTCAGTCCTCGTGGGTAACCATGGGACCCGAAATCGGCAAAAAATCGCTATACTACGGCTGCGATGATTTTGGTAGCACAATGATTGAGGAAAACGTCGTTTCCGCCGCAGGCGCAACGTATAAAGTCAACATCGAGTCCATTTTACAGTTGATCCGCGAGACCGGTCACATTCCGGCACAACGTAATACCCGTTATGATATTATTCGTACTTTTGACAGTGCCAGCAGTATTGAACATGACTTTATTATGCAAAATTAAGAATACATCCGTTCATATTTCGTAATCATTAAAAACGCTTATCTATCATTAATCCGTGTAGAGGGATTATGTAGATAAGCGTTTTTTGAATTGCAGGCAATAAGCAAATGATTAAAGATATTATTTCAAACTAACGTTTCTGACATTTACGATAGAATATACGCTAAAAAAAAGGGGTATACGGATTTTATGGTGGAGACAAAATCAAAATATTTCACTTAAAAATCGGAGAATATGGTGGTATTTTTCTAAAGACTTGATTTGTAGCGATATCTTAGTACAATGGTTTTATGACTAGTCGAAAAATAATAAATGATGAGCTCAGAGTCAAAATATTTAAGGCGTTAGCTGATGAAACAAGATTGGACATCATTCGAGCTCTATACATCAGCAAGAATGAGATGAATTGTGGAGAAGTCGGACACATTCGCGATACTACGAAATCGAATACTTCGTATCACTTGCGTACTTTAAAGGAGGCGAAATTGATCAAGGTACGAAAAGAAGCTCAAGCGAAGTATATGAGCATCGATTTGGAGACATTTCAAACTTACTTACCCGGATTTCTGGATACTTTGTAGAAAGAAATTCTTTTTTTCTTCATTAGTTCAGTAATATTTGAACTATAGAACTAACTACAAAGGGTGAATAGAATGATCAAATTAACTGCTTTATTTTTCCTCATCATGTTTGTTATCGGTACGGATACGTTTTTGATTTCTCCGCTCATCCCTACTCTTCAGAACTTGTTTCATATCCCGACCGAATATTCCGGTTGGATGGTGGGGGCTTATGCTTTAGGTTATGCCATTTTTGCACTGATTGCTGGACCGCTTTCCGATGGATGGGATCGCAAAAAAGTAATGCTTTCCGGCATGGTCTGCTTCTCGGTTTCAACCATGTTATGCGGTTTTGCCACAGGCTTTTGGTCGATGTTCTTCTTCCGTTTTTTAGCCGGAGTCAGCGCAGCATTTACGGCGCCTCAAGTCTGGGCCTCGATCCCTGCTCTGTTTCCAACGTCAAAAATCGCCAAAATATCAGGAATCGTCATGGCAGGCTTGGCTGCTTCCCAAGCGTTCGGCATCCCTATTGGAAGTCTGCTTGCCTCAACCCATTGGTATTATCCTTTTTTTACAATCGGTGCATGTGCATTATTGGTAGCAGTACTCATCTTCTATGCTTTGCCCGAAATGAAACCGAATCAAGGCCAAGAAACCAAGACTCCGATTTTCAGTAGATACATCCCCTTATTGAATAGCCGAATGGCGAGAAAGGCTTTCCTCGCTCATTTCTTATTTCAATGTGGATTCTTTGCTGCCTTTTCTTTCATTGGAAAATGGGTGACGGATCGCTTTCACCTTTCCATTGATCAAGCGGGGTACGTGATGTTTTTTCTTGGTCTCGGGAATATAGTCGGGAGCTTCGGCGGTGCCTATGTGATCAAAACGTTAAACCGTTTCAATACGCTGGTTGTGGGCTTTCTTGTCTCTATCGCATGTTTTATTGTTTTGCCTCACTTGCCATCAGTTGCGGCTTTCGAAAGTGTTTACTTTTTCATATTCGTTAATATGGGGATCGCTTTCCCCCTAATATTGGGAATGCTGAATTCATTAAATCCGACCATCCGCGGCACGATCTCCAGCTTGGCCAATTCAATCATGTACGCTGCGACAACGCTCGGTTCTTGGGTCGCAGGCCTGATTTACGCGACTTTTAACGGTTTTTCCGCCGTAGGCATGTTTGCGGCTATATGCTTTGCCGGTTCGTTGTTATCTTTCATATTCAGCGGTATTTTGACCAGTCACGCGAAAACAAAGAAGGAGTTTGCATCATAAATGCATAGAAGAAATTCATATGGATATTCTAAATCTTTCAAAATTCAACATCCTAAGTATTAGTGAGAATGAATTTGATTTTCTAATACAAGTGGTGACGAACTCTCCACCTTTGGCTTGCCCTCATTGTGGATGTATAGCCAACCTCTACAAACACGATATCAGGGAACAGATCTGTATGGACTTGCCTATTCACGGCAAGCGTGTAGGCCTTCTTATAAAGCGTCAGAGGTATCGCTGTAGAGACTGCAATCGAACCTTTTGGGAACACTTAGACCACACCATAGACGAAAAGCGAAACTGCACCAAACGATTATTGTCTTATATAGAGGAGCAAAGCATTAAACGTACGTTTGTCAGCATATCCGAGGATGTTGGATTGCATGAAAAAACGATACGTAACATCTTTCGTGATTACATCAATCGTCTTAAAGAAACGCATCGATTTGAAACTCCTAATTGGCTTGGGATTGACGAAATACACATTATTAAGCCAAGATGCGTTTTAACCAACATTGAGGAACGTACTTTGTTAGATGTTTTGCCCAATCGTAACAAGGAAACCGTTGTAGGCTACCTCTCACGCCTTCCAAATAGAGGACAAATACGATATGTCACAATGGATATGTGGCAACCGTATAAGGACGCCGTGAGGGCTATATTGCCAAAAGCTCTTATCATCGTCGATAAGTTTCACGTTGTCCGTATGGCAAACCAAGCATTAGAAACCATTCGTAAGCAGCTCCGAGAAGGATTATCGCCAAAAGAACGCCGCGGGCTGATGCACGACCGTTTTATCCTCCTAAAACGCCATATAGCGCTTACAGAGATGGATAAAATTACGCTTGACCTTTGGACAAAGAATCATCCTTCTCTCGGCACTGCTTATGACTTAAAGGAATCATATTTCGATATTTGGGAATGTGATAGCAGACAGACGGCATTCCTTAAATACAACGAATGGAAAGCTAAAATACCAACTGAACTGCAATCCGCTTTTGAACCACTTACAAAGGCTATGAAGAACTGGGAAGAGGAAATATTCGCCTACTTCGACCATCGCATTACAAACGCTTATACGGAGTCTCTAAACAGCCTTATTCGAGTCATTAATCGTTTAAGCAGGGGATACTCTTTTGAGGCCCTAAGAGCCAAAATACTCTTTACAGAGGGACTTAAAAAGCAACGTAAGCCTAAGTACCAGAGGCGGTTTGATAGCTACGATCTACGGGAGGAAAACTTCCCGATGTTTAATATGCCACCTATTGGAGTTGTTCGTGAGCCAGAAGAAATAATCTTGCTGGGAATCGATTTTTCCACCTTGATCGAGAAATTGGAGAAGGGCCAGCTATAAGCCCTTCTCCACCATAAAATCCGAATACCCAAAAAAATAAACAAATAGACATGCGAGTGTGTGATATGCATGTTAAAAGGGGAGATTAAGCCACATAACTAGAGGTGAATTTGATGGGAAACAAGCACAATTGCTTTTTTAGCTTACAAATGACAGGAATGAAAGGTAGACGGATCTTGGGGATGCTTAGCAGCAGCACAAGTGCTATCAAAATGATAAAAGGGAGTGATTTGACCGCAGCAACCACCAGATGAAGCAATGGGGAGGATTTACGAATAGCTGGTTTGGAGTGATGCTCCAGCTCGTGGGAGTCCGTTTCCAACGAGGAAGTGTCAGCATAAGGCATCAAAGAAGAGCCCGCAGTAAATTGCAGGGATTGAGTGGTGTCTTCCGCATGAAACGTCACAGGAAGGGACAAAATCTGAACGAGGCTCAATATGACGACCATACATGTACGCAGTATGTTCAGCATCGTTGACATCTTATCCCCTCCCTCTTGTGAAAAATTCATATTACTATAACCTTAGCATAACCCACCCTAAATATTCAAACGTCTTGCGATTTTTGAAGCCGATTATTCCCATATAAATACGACCTCCTGTTTCCAGTCGTTCACTTCGTATAACCCTACAGAGGCCGCCATATACTGAAAGCAGTGATCGAAAGGAGTGAGCCAATGGAACTGTTTACAGTGTGGACCAATACAGATGGGGAACAGGAAGCCGATCGTTTCTATGAGGTAGTCAAAAGTAGAACCAAGGGACTACATATGTCACGGCGCGGATTTCGATTCACTTTCAGACAGCTGGAAAACAAAGTGGCATGGACCTGCAAGGGCACGGAGAGCAATTCCGAGTTTGAAAGCTTTCTCCCCTGTGTATACAGCATCATGTCTTCAGCGATAGCGGATTATATTATTCAAGTTAAAGAGTGGGAAATGCTTGATCAAATTCTCACTAAAGCCTGTTCGCTGTTGGAAAAAGAGGATACGACCCGAATTCGCAGCATGGTTCACTCCCTCTTAAACGATGATGGCCAAAGAGGGCGTTTAAAGCGCCACGGTAAACTGACCACTCTCCTGGAAAGGGACTTCAAGGAGCTTCGTGTAATGAATTTGGAAGGGCTTATTCAATTCAGGCTGCATGCTTATAAAAAAGAACTTGAAGAAATCGTCGACTTTGCCATGGAGGAATTTTGGGCAGACCGGCAATATGAAGAATTTATGGGGCTGCTCAAATACTTTGTGTTTTTTCAGGAAAGTAAAGTTCCGCTTGTGCATGTGCTTCATCAAGGCGGGCACGATTTTATCATTCTCGATAGCGCTATGGTCCCTTTACCAACTCCCGATACAGATGACATCGTAGTGGAGATGCCGGGAATTGAGCTGGAAATGGAGGTTGAGGATCGAATCGTGAGCACCCTTATTTCAATTTCTCCTGCTTCCATTATATTGCATACACATGATGAGCACACCCCCATTGTTCGAACGCTGCTGCATATTTTTGAAGATAAGGTAAAGCTGAGCAGACTTTATCCAGATCAGGATGTTCAAAAATAATAAAATGTTTGTATAATCCAACGGATTTCTGGAAAGCCTTTGCCTCAAGGGGAGGTTTTTTATGAGATCCATGTTGGTATGGAAACGGATTTTGGGCACTATCCTCATTGCAGGCTGTATGATCCTGCCTGGTAATGAAGTATACGGTCACAAAGAACCGGTCCAGCACAAGAAATGGCAATCAACACCTGTTTTAGCCCCGCCCGAAGAACAGGTCATTACGACCATGACGGTCACGGCAACAGGATATACAGCAGGCTATGAATCCACTGGCAAAAGGCCAAATCATCCCGGTTACGGTATTACGTATTCCGGTGTAAAAGTGCGTCGTGACAAAAACACATTGTCCACGATTGCGGCTGATCCCAAGACGTTTCCCTTGGGCAGCATTTTGTACATTCCAGGTTACGGCTACGGCATTGTGGCAGATACAGGATCAGCGATTAAGGGCAACAAAATTGACTTGTATTTTAAAACAACCCGGCAGGTATACTCCGAATGGGGTAAGAAAGACGTGAATGTTCAAATTATAAAAAAAGGAAGCGGAAAATGTACGGAAAAGATGATACGATCGCTCCAAAAGGCGATAGAAACGCATAAATCCATTCCGAGCTCAACACTGGATGCTTCCATTTAATCCTTGAATATTGTCCTGTCTGACTTCACATAATATGTTGCGGGATGAGCTTATCCCACAAAATTTATTGGGAGGTTAGGAATTATGCCAAATCAAAATCAAGGCGGAAGTTCTTTCACGAACAAAGGATTCAAAGCAAACGTTGGTAACCAGTTTAAAGCGGAATTTGCGCAAGACAATTCGGTAGGTGTTGTTTCTCAAAAGGTGAAGCAGTCTGAACAAAATAAAATTCAAGACAACTTCCAAACACCAAATGAGAAATATGATGAAGAATTTGCGACAGATCAAGGCGGTACAAGCGCAGTAGCGCAAAAAGTACAAAACTCCAGTCGTAGCAAAATTCAAAGCAATGCTCAAACACCGAACCAAAAGTTCGATGAAAACTTTAACACGAAATAAAACAGCATATATAATCGACAATGCCTCGGAACTTTCCGGGGCATTTCGTATGAAGTGAAAATGATTAAATACATATAGGACTAAGGTTTTATCTGCTTTTTAATTTTTTTTAAGGTGGAATTAAGGTTTAAAGTGCAAAATAAAGTCAGTTAAACAACACCACCTTGAAGCACTAGGGTTTGAGAGGAGATATACAATGGACGAATTCAAAAATAATAATTCCGGACGCCGGAACGACAACGATCAGGTTGATGCCGATACAACAACTCGACAGAACGAATCAAATGGTTCCTCATATTATTATTCCTATGGTCCCTTTTCTTCAGTTCAATCGGACGGACAGCGCAAAGAAGGGCAGATGGTGGAGAACGACGTTGAGATTACACCACCGCAGGCGGTAAGATCTTTTCCTCCCTCCTACCATCGAGCCGAACCTGAGCAACAGGATGGTTCAGGACGGAATAATGGCAACTGGCAATTCAAGCCGAATAAGCCCAAGTCGCAGATAAAAACGATTTTCCTGTCTTTTTTTGCCGGAATGCTGGTTATTACAGTATTGATGTATACAGCTGACAGAACCAATATGTTTACACCGGAGACGGCAATGACTTCAGCGGTAGCGGAAAGCGGAGAAACGACTAATTCAGGAACAACGAATTCTACTCCAAGTGCAGTTCCGGCTGTGATGCCTTCAGGTACTGCTGATGTTCAATCCGTGGTAGCCAAGGCAGGGCCGGCTGTTGTCAAAATCGAAACGCTTGCCAAGCAATCCAGTGGTAGTGGCAGACAAAGCAGCCCTTATTTCAATGACCCATTGTACCAATACTTCTTTGGGAATCAATATGGAGATGGCGATGGGAACAGCGGTAGCAGTAATGGAAACGAAGGTAGCAATAGCGGACAACTGACCCCGCTTGGTATTGGTTCCGGTTTTATTTTTGATAAATCAGGTTACATTCTGACTAACAACCATGTTGTTGAAGGTGCAAACGTTGTTCAGGTTACAGTAGAGGGAACCAATAAGCCGTATGAGGCTAAAGTATTGGGCAAAAATGCAGACCTTGATTTGGCGGTACTTAAAATTGACGGTAAAAATAACTTCCCGACAGTAACGCTGGGTAACTCTGATAACGCTAAAGTTGGTGAGTGGATGGTAGCTATCGGCAATCCTGAAGGTTTTGAACATTCGGTAACAGCCGGGGTGCTGAGTGCGAAAGAACGTACAATCACCATTAATAGTGAATCCACTGGAAAACCAACCCAATACAAGCATCTCATTCAGACGGATGCGTCCATTAACCCAGGTAACTCTGGTGGACCGCTGTTGAATTTGCAAGGACAGGTTATTGGTATGAACGTAGCTGTGAGTGCAGACGCACAGGGAATTGGTTTTGCGATTCCGTCCAATACGATTTTGGAAGTTGTCGATAAGCTGAAAAATAATCAGCCGATCCCCAAAGAACCCGTACCTTTCATTGGTGCAAGTCTGTTAAATCTGAGCCCTGAAGTCGCCAAGGAATTGGGTACATCCCTAACCGAAGGTTCGGTTGTGCGCGATATTATTTACAAGTCGCCTGCTTATCAGGCGGATCTGCGTCCTTACGATGTGATTATCGGAGCCAATGGCACGCCTTATAGCACATCTCAAGAGCTGATTGAGTTCATCCAGAAACAAAAGGTAGGTACAGCACTGACACTTAACATCGAACGGGCCGGACAGAAAAAGGACATTCAGCTGAAAATAGGCAACAAAAATGACTTTAGCTCAACTCTTCAACAATAAGCTGATGACTTCTATATAGTGAAGTTGGAACTGGAAACGGAAGGAAGATTCCTTCCGTTTCTTGCTGTATGCGGCGGCAAGGTGCTACATGCGTCTACTCCTGCTACAATAGAGTGAAAAGAAGATGATAAAGGAGTTCGATCGTGTATGCGTTCTACCGTTCTGATTATTGATGACGATGAGAAAATTGTATCCATGCTGCGTAGAGGGTTGGCTTTTGAAGGCTATGAAGTGCTGACGGCCGCCAACGGAGCAGAAGGATTGAATAAAATGCTGACAGCTGAGCCTGATGTTGTCGTGCTGGATGTCATGATGCCGCAGGTGGATGGTTTTGAGGTATGCCGTCGCATGCGCGAGGGCGGAAGCACGGTACCCGTACTGATGCTTACAGCCAAGGACGAGGTGGAGAATCGGGTTAAGGGCTTGGATTTGGGAGCTGACGATTACCTCGTCAAGCCGTTTGCACTTGAGGAGCTGCTGGCACGAGTGAGAGCGCTTTTGCGGCGTAAAACCGAACAACAGGACAATAACGGAAACCGACTTACTTTCGAGGACCTGCAGCTGGATAACGAATCGCGTGAGGTGGTTCGTGGCAGTAAACGTTTGGAGTTGACAGCAAAAGAATTTGAACTGCTCCATTTGTTTATGCAAAACCCAAAACGCGTGCTGTCACGCGATTTGATTATGGACAAAATTTGGGGCTATGACTATAGTGGGGAATCGAATGTGCTGGAGGTGTATATTGCCATGCTGCGACAAAAAACGGAGCAGGATGGCGGTAAACGACTCATTCGCACAATTCGGGGAGCCGGTTATATTTTAAGAGGTGATATGTAATATGTCTATTCGGTGGCGGCTGACAGCTTGGTATTCGAGCATCTTGGCTATAGTGCTTGTCATTTTTGGTCTGGCTATTTACGGACTGGTTTATTATTACACATACAATGAAGTGAACAGCCAGCTTAAGACTCAGACGCCACAGATTAACAAGCAGTTATCGCTATCGCTTACGATCAAAGGTGGATTGTTTGAAGTTCCCAATCTGGATTTGGGCTTAAAGCAGGGACGTGGAATTGATGACTCGCAGCTATATGTACAAATTTATAATTACACGTCAGGGGTAACCAAAACGACTCAAAATATGAAAGACCTCAATATCACCTTTCCGGTGCCAGCTACAGGGGAAGGAGCAATTCAAAATGAGGGAATTCGACGTGTGAGCGTAGATGGGGATTCCTTTATGATTTATCAGCAGCCAATCAAGGCCGCTGACCTGGTAGTTGGAATGCTACAGGTGGGGCAATTCACAGGCTCTCAGGATCGGCTCATGAACAGGCTGCAAAGTGTGCTTGTATACGGTTCGTTATTTGCCTTACTCGCCGCTGCCACCTCAGGCCTCTTTTTGGCACGCAAGTCCATGAAGCCGCTGGTCAAGGTGATTGAGGGAGCAAATCAGATTCAATCCAGTAACGATTTGAGTGTTCGTATTGAATATGACGGACCGGCAGATGAAATTGGGCAGCTCATTGGGACGGTTAATAATATGCTAGGGCGTACAGAGGCGTTTTACAAGGAGCTGGAGGATGCATACGGTGCACAGCGCCGTTTTGTGGCCGATGCTTCCCATGAGCTGCGTACACCGCTTACGACGATTCGCGGCAACGTTGATTTTTTGGTTAAAATGTGGACTACCGAGCCGGGAGAGCGACCGAATATGGATGAAGCGATGATTCGTGAGCTGTCTATGGAGGCGCTGAATGACATGGCCGATGAAGGCCAGCGGATGAGCCGTTTGGTAAGCGATATGCTGTCACTTGCCAGAGCAGATACGGGGAAAACATTCGATAAGAACCCCGTCGCACTGGAACCGCTTGTAAATGAGGTTGCACGTCGTGCTCAATTTCTGGAGCGAACAGCCGAATGGAATGTGGGCGACTTTTCGCTGCTGAATGGCATTTATATGGAAGGCAGCAAGGATTATTTGCAGCAGATGTTATTTATTTTTATTGATAATGCGTTTAAGTATACTCCTGAAGGCACTGTCCGATTTGATGCTATTGTTTATCAGGGGCAGGTGGGTCTGCGGATCAGTGACACAGGCATTGGGATGGACAAGAGTCAGGTTCCCTTTATTTTTGACCGCTTTTACCGGGCAGATGAGTCGCGCGGTGTGACGGAGGGAATCGGTTTGGGACTGTCCATTGCCAAGTGGATTATTGATGAGCACCATGGGTCAGTGGAAGTGGTTACACGCCAAGGAGAAGGAACGACATTTATCATCTGGCTTCCAGTCAGCTTTTCCGCGCCTTTGGAATAAGTTATAATAGGAAGGCAACGACATCATAGAATTGGCCGGTAGAGGCTTGGATGCCCACCGCTACCCCGTTATTGGAGCGGTATACTGTGTCGAAGAAAGCGGGTGCTATTTTTGGATGTACTCAGGATTTCACCCCGGGGTTACTGCTATGGCGTAGTTGATGCCATGGTATTGGCTCGTCAGGCTGCCAGAAACCTGGACTTACCCCGGCCTATTTATATATTGGGCATGATTGTGCATAACAGCCATGTCACCAATTCCTTTGAAGATGAAGGGATTATTACATTGGACGGCCCGAATCGTATGGAGATTTTAAGCCAGGTAGAGAAGGGTACCGTTATTTTTACCGCCCATGGCGTATCCCCTGAGGTTCGCAAGCTGGCGAGAGACAAAGGACTGACTACAGTTGACGCAACGTGTCCGGATGTGACGAAGACCCATGATTTGATTCGTGAGAAGTCATCGGAAGGATACCAGATTATTTATATCGGCAAAAAGGGGCACCCTGAACCGGAGGGAGCTATGGGAGTTGCGCCGGATCATGTCCATCTGATTGAAAAGGAAGAGGAAATTGACACGCTTACGCTGTCTGAGGGCAAAATCCTTATTACAAATCAGACAACCATGAGCCAATGGGACATCAAGCACATTATGAAGAAGCTGCTGGAGAAGTTCCCGGGTGCAGAGATACACAATGAAATCTGTCTGGCAACGCAAGTGCGTCAGGAGGCGGTAGCCGAGCAGGCTGGGCAGGCGGATCTGGTAATCGTTGTCGGTGATCCGCGCAGCAATAACTCCAACAGACTGGCCCAAGTGTCCGAGGAAATCGCAGGCACTACCGCATATCGGATTTCCGATGTAACAGAGCTAAAGAGGGAGTGGCTGGAAGGCGTTACAAAGGTAGCGGTCACATCTGGAGCTTCCACACCTACGCTGATTACAAAAGAGGTCATAACGTATCTGGAGCAGTACGATCCGGCTAATCCCGATACATGGGAGATCCAGCGGACCATTGATATAAAGAAACTGTTGCCTCCTGTACGGGAAAAGTCAAAAACAACGAAATAACAGAGTTTGACCAAAGTCGCTATTCGAGGAATAATACCCGGATAGCCTTTTTTAATTGTTAAGGTAAAGATAACCTGGTAAAGATAAATGGAGTAATAATTAAGTATTGACGAGTAAAGTCAAAACAGGTATAGTTGCTTTAACGAATAAAAGCTTAAAAGCGAACAAGCGTTTAAGTGTCATAATATCATAAGTGATTAATAAAATAAGTTTATAAAGGGGAAGAAAAATATGATCGTTATCGCCGGTGTTCAAACACCTGAAGAACATATCCATGCCATTGTTGAGACTATCGAAAAGGAAGGCTTGCAAGCCCATGTTTCACGCGGATCGGATCGCACGATTATCGGATTGATCGGCAGCGTAGAGCCCAAGCTGGCTGAACACCTGCGCCAAATGAAGGGCGTAGAAAATGTAGTCAAAATATCGAAGTCCTACAAATTGGCGAGCCGTGATTTCCATCCCGAAAATACGGTCATTTCCATTAACGGTGTAAATATCGGCGGGGGCGAGCTTGTGATTATGGGTGGCCCATGTGCTGTTGAGTCTGCTACGCAGATTGACGAGATTGCCGCATTGGTTAAAGCTGCGGGTGCACAAGTCCTTCGTGGAGGTGCTTTTAAGCCGCGTACGGGGCCTTACAGCTTCCAGGGTACTGGTGTAGAAGGCTTGATCATGATGGCCGAAGCGGGCAAAAAACACGATCTTCTGACCATCACAGAGGTCATGACACCAGAATACGTGGACATCTGTGCGGAATATGCGGATATTCTGCAAGTAGGTACACGTAACATGCAAAACTTCGATTTGCTGCGTAAGCTGGGGACCTGTGGAAAGCCAGTGCTGCTTAAACGCGGTTTCAGCTCCACTTATGACGAGTTCCTGAATGCTGCCGAGTACATCTTGGCAGGCGGTAACCCAAATGTTATGCTGTGTGAGCGCGGTATTCGCACATTCGAAACCTACACCAGAAATACGCTGGATTTGTCCGCAATTCCTGTTTTGCAACAGTTGAGCCATCTGCCGGTTATTTCCGATCCAAGCCATGGCACAGGACGTCGTGAGCTGGTTGTTCCTATGACGAAAGCTTCGGTGGCTGCTGGTGCTGACGGATTGATTATTGAGATGCATACAGATCCCGACAACTCGATGACAGGCGACGGCGTGCAATCCCTGTTCCCTGATCAATTTGCGGATTTGCTGAAAGATTTGGAATTGCTGGCTCCTGCAGTAGGCAAAACATTCCATACCCCTAGTACTGTTTCCTAAAACGAATACTTAACATCATTGCATAAAAGTTTTGCCGCATTGCAGTAACAAGATTAAAATCGCTTAAAAGCCCGATGTTTCGGGCTTTTTGTGCTATTTAAATGTTATCAAGGGCGTAAGAATATCTAACATTAGTTTAAAAAATACCTTACATAGCTATTGACCCGTGTCATGTTTGAGATTTATAATGACGACAGAAAAAACATTCGATCATGAACATTTCAGGGTTGTATAAGACTTAATGTTCGGAAAAATTGGGAGGAAGAAGACATGTCCGTTGAAAACGTATTGAAAACAATTCAGGAAAATAATATTGAGTGGGTAGATTTTCGTTTTGTAGATTTGTCTGGTCGTGCTCACCATATTTCATTGCCAGCTTCCGAAGTAGATGCAGAAACATTTGTTAACGGTGTTGCTTTCGACGGTTCTTCCATTCCTGGCTATCGTGGCATCGAGGAATCCGACATGGTTATGCTGCCCGATCCAGAAGCGGTTTTTATCGACCCTTTCACTCAGCATCCTACACTGAATATTCTGTGTGACATTGCTACGCCAGATGGCGAAAAATACGACCGCGACCCTCGTGGTATTGCCAAAAAGGCAGAGGAATTTTTGAAATCGGCAGGAGTGGGCACAGCAGCATTTTTTGCACCTGAGTCCGAGTTTTTCATCTTTGATGATGTTCGCTACGAAAGCGGCATGAACAGCTCTTCCTTCTTCGTAGATTCCGAGGAAGCAGCTTGGAACACAAACCGTAAGGAAGAAGGCGGCAACCTGGGCTTTAAAGTGGGAGTGAAGGGCGGATATGTACCTGTAGCGCCAGTAGACACCCAACAAGACATTCGTAGTGAAATGTGCCGTCTGATTGAAGAAGCAGGTCTGAGAATTGAGCGCCATCACCATGAGGTAGCTACAGCAGGCCAAGCGGAAATCAACTTCCGTTTTGATACACTGAAGAAAACAGCAGATAACCTGCTCGTTTATAAATACATTGTACACAACACAGCTCGTCAATATGGTAAAGTGGCAACATTCATGCCGAAACCACTCTTCGGAGACAACGGAAGCGGTATGCACGTTCACCAATCCATTTTCGATGGGGACACTCCTTTGTTCTACGAAAAAGGTGCTTATGCTAACCTGAGCGAAATGGCTCTTCATTACATTGGCGGTATTCTGTACCATGCACCTGCGCTGATCGCTTTGACAAATCCAAGCACCAACTCGTTCAAACGTCTTGTTCCAGGCTACGAAGCGCCGGTTAACCTGGTATTCTCCAAAGGTAACCGTTCTGCGGCTGTACGTATTCCAGTAGCGGCTGTTACGCCAAAAGGCTGTCGGATCGAGTTCCGTACGCCGGATTCCACAGCCAACCCTTATCTGGCCTTCTCGGCTATGCTGATGGCGGGTCTGGATGGCATCAAGCGTAAACTGAACCCAATCGAACTGGGCTATGGTCCGCTTGACACGAACATCTATGAGCTGTCTGACGCTGAGAAAGGTAAAATCCGCAGTGTACCAGCTTCACTGGATGAGGCTCTTGACGCTCTGGAAGCTGACTACGAATTCTTGACTGAGGGCGGCGTATTCACGAAGGACTTTATTGATAACTATGTAGAGTTCAAGCGTTCTGAAGCTAAATCGGTGAACATCCGTGTTCATCCGCACGAATACAGCTTGTATTTCGACTGCTAATATATCGGCAGTCCAGCAACCTTGAAGAACAAACATTAGCCTACGGATAAAAGCTGTTGTTCAAGATAGGTCTCCGGTCTTATAGCCGGGGACCTTTTAACATTAAAATGAATATCACAAAGTGGAGATGTCAAATATGATAACATTCACAGTTCTGTCACATCATGAATGAATTCAAAAACATTTTTATACAAGTCTTGAATGCATTTATGAATACTGCTATCATAGCGATAATATCCACACCAGAGTAGAGAAGGGATGGGAAATTGTTGAGTAAGAGAGCCTACAATTTTAATGCAGGACCAGCGGCATTGCCGCTTAAAGTGCTGGAACGCGTACAAGCTGAATTCGTGGATTTTCAGGGGACAGGGATGTCTATCATGGAAATGTCTCACCGTGGAGCCGTGTATGAATCTGTTCATAATGAGGCGCAGGAACGTCTGTTATCTCTGCTGGGCAATCCGAAGGGCTACAAGGTGCTGTTCCTGCAAGGGGGCGCCAGTACGCAATTTGCAATGCTGCCCTTGAATTTTCTGAGCGAAGGACAGGTCGGAAGCTATGTAATGACAGGTAGCTGGTCCGATAAGGCATACAAAGAGGCCAAGCTGCTGGGCAAGACTCATATTGCTGCCTCCTCCGCTGATGAGAAATACATGCGTCTTCCGAATGTGGAAGCTTTGGACTTGCCTGATCATACCGCTTATGTACATATGACGTCCAACGAGACGATTGAAGGTACACAGTTCAAGCAATTTCCAGATACGGGTTCCGTACCGTTGATTGTCGATATGTCCAGTGATATTTTTTGCAAGCCGTTTGATGCTACTCAATTTGGGTTGATCTACGCAGGCGCACAAAAAAACCTCGGACCTTCCGGTGTAACGGTCGTAATTGCCCGTGAAGAGCTGTTGACATCCTCACCGTCCAACATTCCTACGATGCTTCGTTACAGTACGTATGAAAAAAATAACTCTCTCTACAATACACCACCATCCTTTGCCATCTACATGGTGAATGAAGTGCTGAAATGGATTCAGGAGGAAGGTGGCCTGGAAGGCATTGAGCGTGTGAACCAACAGAAAGCTGCTTTGCTCTACGATCGTATTGACAGCAGCGAAGGCTTCTATCGTGGCTGTGTAGACAGCAAAGATCGCTCTATAATGAATGTAACCTTCCGTCTCGCAAATGAGGATCTGGAAAAACAATTTATTAAGGAATCCGAGCAGGCCGGGTTTATCGGATTGAAGGGACATCGCAGTGTAGGGGGGCTTCGCGCCTCGATCTATAATGCTGTTCCATTGGAGAACTGTCAGGCCTTGGCGGAGTTTATGGATAGCTTCAAGCAACGTAACCGTTGATTTTACGGATATATTTCGATACACGCTATTTGAAATCGAAAAAGTAAAAGTAAAGCCTTCCCTGAACGTGTATAGGGGAAGGCTTTTAGTAGTGTGGGGGATTTGTTAAAATGTTAAAATGTATATGTATGTTTTCAGTATATACATTTGGGTTTAGCTGTAGATTATTTGCTAGGACCATTTAATGATGAAGGGAACGAAACGCAATGCCATTACATATTGTGCTTGTCGAGCCGGAAATTCCGGCTAACACAGGGAATATCGCCAGAACGTGTGCTGCAACTGGAACACATCTGCATCTGGTAAAGCCGCTGGGCTTCCGTACCGACGATGCCACGTTAAAGCGGGCCGGACTTGATTATTGGTATGCTGTCCACATTGAATACCATGAGTCTTTTGCTGAGGTACAGGAGAAGTATCAGGAGGGTCGCTTTTTTTATGCGACGACAAAAGCAAACCAGCGTTACAGCGATATTTCTTTCCGTGATGGAGACTTTCTGGTATTTGGTAAAGAAACGAAGGGGTTGCCTCCTGAGCTGTTAGCAGCGAATCCGGATACATGCATTAAAATGCCAATGTCAGATAAAGTAAGATCTCTAAACTTGTCGAATTCCGCTGCGATTATTGTCTATGAGGCGTTGAGACAGATGGATTTTCCAGGTTTATCATGAATAAAACCAATTGAATCACGAAGAAAGTACTAGGACCTTGGTTGCTGATAAGAGTTGAGCAATATTTACTAAATTGAATTTAACTGAGGGCTTGACGTTAGATTATATCGTCTTAATTTGCAAAATTCTCTAATATAGCTAATGATAATTGGCTTGCCGGTCGATAAAATATTATAGACATTCTGTGCCATACTTTGATATGGTTCATGATTTTTTGAAAAAATGTAATAAAATTTCCTGCGATCAGCAGGATTCGACAAAAAGACAGCGAATACTACATAAAGAATAGTGTCTTTGTACCTAGTTTTTCGCAGGGAAAGTAAACTGGAAGTTATTACTGAATAGGAGAGGTGTACGCTTACGATGAAACCTGCCGGTGTAGTGCGTAAAGTTGATCAACTGGGGAGAATAGTCCTGCCTAAATCACTGCGCAAAAGATATCAAATGAACGAGGGAGATCCTGTCGAAATTCTGGTTCAGGGTGACCATATTATTTTGGAGCGTTATCGTCCGAAATGTGTATTCTGCGGTTCAATAGAACAAGTGAACGATTTTAAAGACCGTTATATTTGTGCTCAATGTCTGACAGAAATGACACAGTACTCCTCCTAATGAGGCAAAAGCATCACGACATTCGTTCGTGATGCTTTTTTTCTAATGGAGCCGTACTTCCGGCAAGGCATATTCAATTTGGTTTATTATTTATAGAATAAAAAATGAGTAGGAACCGGACGCAGTTGACCATCTGATGGCTTGTTAACAATTCGACCGTTTAATATGAGCGATGAGGAGCCGCCTCCGTCCAAATTATAAGCATCCTGAACACCCAGATTGTACATTTTCCCTTGAAGTTCCTCGAGCGTTGCACCTGAACCCCCGCTTTCATTGTAGCCGTCTACGACGATAATGAGCAGTTGATCGTCTTTGTAGTTGCCGATGACCGTCCGCGGGGCCCGCAGAGGCGAGATTTTCCACTTCTCAGGAATAGGTATCTTCTGTCCCTTTTGGAGCAGAATGGGAACGAAGGTAGCCCCAAAGGCAGGCTTTAAGCTATCCAGAGCGCTTTGATTGTAAAATTTGCCCCCGATAAGTTTGCCATTGCTGCTTAGTCCGACGAATGACAAATCCTTGTAACTGGATTGAAAGCCGGTAAGGTAGTGGCCGTTCAGGACGGTAGTACTTAATGGGTAGCGTTTGCCGTCCCCATCCGCAAAGCCGCCTGCATTGATGCCAGCGACAGCTCCATGTCTCAAGACAGCACGCATCGTTGTTTCAGAGCCGCCCAATTTGTCGCTTCCTAGTGACATTTTCATTGCGGTAGGATCTTTTAACTTAACCTTCATGGCGTACCCGTGATAGACACCCGGGTTCACCTTGAACAATTCAATGGTAATCCGTTTGCTGTCTACACGCTCATAGGGAACCCCCAGCTTGGCGGTAATGCGTCGATCATAGATGATCGCGGGGCGCTTGGACTGGGTAGAGGTGGTTTGGACAAGCTGATTCATCGTTTGAGTCGTTCGCTTATACAACTCGGATGTCCGGTGAATCGTGGACAAGGTGTATGTTGCCGTTTGTTTGGCTTCATCAAGCTGCTTGCCTGCGACTTGCGTTTGTACAATCAATTCGGCTTTTTGCAGCCTCGGAGCAGTGGACCCTGGAAAGCTTAGGGGAGGATGCACTAACAAAATACACACTAATAAGCCGATAAAAGGAGCAAGGGCTAACATAAAGAACCGATTCACTTGTTTTGCATCTATATTCATTTTAGCAAGTCCATTTTTTTCTGAAGTATATTAATCTGCTGCTTGACTTCGTTTAATTGGGTATAAAGCTTATTGCTGTTATCGGTTTTGTTATTGGCATTGTCTTTGGTAAAGGTCAGCAGTTCATTGAAGGACTGTACTTTGCTTTGCAAGCCGCTAACTTCCTTGGAAAGTGTGGTTAGCTGCTTTTCATAGTCGGATTTGAGCGCTTGAATCTGTTGGTCTGTATGGGTTTGCATCTCGTTTAGCATCTGCTGTTTCAAGTGATTGCTATACAGATAGGTTGCGAGAGCACCTAGCATGATAAGAATAAACCAAAACAGCAGAAAAGCCTTTACGGGCAACCCCTTTCTTGAATTGCTCCGCCGTGCTTCGGCAAGAGGGTGTTCAGGTGAAACTTGCATATGATTTTCAACTCCCGTGTAAAGTCAAATTTCCAGTCTTTATTTTGCAGTTCCAATTCTATCATGGGCTTATTTATTTCGCAAAAGCGAAGTAAGAGTATAAGAATATTTGGAAAAAGAGATTGCATCGGAAGGAAGTCCTAGGATACAATTTTATTAAATCGTTTTCACTTCCTATACGTACACATTCGCGCAATTTCTACATATGCAATCCCTAATTTTAGATTCATTTTAGCTAACTATGTATTTTTTTGTAAACTCAGGAGGTTAAGACATGAGAAAAGTTTGGCAGGTGGTCATTATAGATATCCATCCTACAAGTATGCTGGGAACCAAGCTTATTTTGGAAGATCAGCAGGATTTACTTGTCAGAGGGATGTCCTCCTCCGGAACGGAAGGCCTTGAACTGGCTTGTTCCATTCAGCCGGAGATCATTTTAATGGATTACAGGTTGCCAGAGGGAACCGCGGAACCGTTTTTGACTCAAATGCGGGCCTTGTCTCCAGACAGCCATATTGTTATTATGACGGATGAGGATAATATTACGTTGTTTCAGCAATTAATTTCGCTAGGAGCGAATGGAATGCTATCCAAACAGGCGTCACCCAACCAGCTTATCCATCTGATCAACGGTTTACGCGAAGGATTTGCTTCTTTACCGATGGACTGGATTCGTTGCGGGAACTGGCCGTTTATGCCAGTAGCCTCTGAGCCTTTTGATGAATTGACAAAAACCGAAGTTTTCATTATGGAACGTATTGTACAAGGCATTACATATGACAAAATTGCTGTCGAGATCGAAGTAAGTCGACGCTCCATTGATAATTATCTACGTAAAATTTATGCCAAATTAGGCGTGTCCAGCCGGGCGCAGGCAATTGAACGTTATGCCTTATATGCACGTCAGATAAAGCAGCTGTATGCCTGACGCGTCAGCCCGGAGGCAATGACCTATTTTCAGGAGAAGGAGGATGTTCATGCAATATTCCTTTGCTTCACGAACGGCTGCAATGTTGGCTTCTCCAGTGCGTCATATCCGGGAAAATGCGAGAAGACACTCCTTTATATCTCTGGCTGAAGAATTGCCTGCACAAGAACTGTTCCCAGTGAAGCTGCTGGAAGAAGCAGCTCATGATGTGTTTGGTTCCGGCCCTGATGCCCTCCAGTACGGTGAACCGGAGGGCTATTTTCCTTTGCGGGCATGGCTTGCGGGAGAGTGGGAGCAGCGAAAAGGAATCAGGGTACCCCCGGGGCAAATCCTCCTCACAACAGGCAGTCAGCAGGCCATTGACCTGATCGTAAGGCTGATGGTGGATGAGCGTGATCCGGTGTTGGTCGAAAATCCGACCTCCCCCGGGTGTTTGCAGGTGCTATCTATGCAGGGGGCGCAGGTTGTGCCTGTTGAATCAGATGAGGAAGGTGTAATCCCCGACAAGCTTGAAGCTTTAATGATTCGCTATCGCCCCAAGCTTTTTTTTGCCACGCCGACGTTTACGAATCCGACCGGCTTCTTGTGGAGCGCAGCAAGACGGCAGGAAATTTTGGATCTGTGCAGGCACCACCAGGTGCTGATAGTAGAGGACGATTCTTATGGTGAATTGCATCTTAAGCAAAAAGACGCCGCCTCTGACAAGAGTCCACATGGACAGAGTCGGAAATTTGCAGAGGCATATCCTTCGCTGTTTGCATTGGATCATGCTGGTCAGGGCGGTCAAGTGCTTTATATTGGCTCCTTCAATAAAACGGTCGCTCCCGGGCTGAGAACTGGCTGGGCGGCTGGTCCTGCACCGCTGATTGAAGGGATGTATGCCTTGAAGCAGCTGGCCGATATGCAGTCCAGTACAATGAACCAGCGGCTGCTGTTCCAGCTGTTGACCCGTTCGCGTTTCCAATGGCACGAGCACTTGGCGATGCTGAACAAGGAATACTCAACACGGCTTCAGCTCATATTGGAGTTGCTCAAGCGTCCGTTTTGGAAGGACGTGACGTATCACATTCCGTCAGGTGGGATGTATGTATGGGTGCGGTTGCCAGATGGGCTGGACAGCGCATTGCTGTTAAAAGCGGCGTTGCCCAAGGGCGTAGCCTTTATGCCGGGGGCGCTGTGTGCAGTTGGCAGCGAGGGCGCGTCCCATATTCGCCTTAATTTTAGCCATCCGGGCCGCGAGCAGCTGCTTATGGGCATGAATCTGATCGGTGAGACGATCAGTGAATTTACCGCCCGAAGCTAGCAAGCGCAGAGGAGGCGGGGAATCTATCTGTGCCAACAGCAAATTACTGCTGAATGACACAGATAGGGCGTACTGACAACCTATCGCCCTGATTTTAGTCATCCTCCACATCCTCAGCAGCGGCGGAGGAGTAAGGGACTGGCGTTTCTGCGATTTGATGCAGCACGTCGCCTTCGTCAGGCTTTATGGTCTTTGCTGCAGCCGCTTCATTGCCCTGCTCTTGCAGCACCGCTGCATACTCACTCAGGGCCGCTTCGCCAAACGGGGTCAGCTTATAGCGGCCACGGGCTACGCGCTCAAACCAGCCGTAGTAGTTGTGCTGCAGGATGGCAGCCGCCCCGCTGACGGCCGCCGTACGGGCGAGCTGCACAGGGGCGGCCTCCCCCAGAACCTGCAAGGCTGCGGCTACACGCAGCGCTTTTTCCCGGTAGGCCGTGACCAGCTTGAGCCGGGTGCTGCCGCCGGTGTTGTAGTCACCGCTGCGCGCGTGAAATTCCCGCAGCAGTCTCTCCTTGCGCGAGCCGGGGCGGATCGCTGTCGTTTTGCGCTCATCACGGTTAGGGCCTTCAGGCTTGCACAGTACCTCAACAAGCGGTGGCTTGGTCTTAAACAGGGTGACGGTAAGCAAGCCAAGTCCCAATTGACGGCATAATCCAACCAGCTCGTTCCAGCGTTGATTCACAGCCCCTTTTTTTGCACGATTTCGTTCTACAGCCACATATACATTGCTGGTTAGCTTCAAACGCTGCATGCCTTGCAGCACAAGCGACAGATTAAACGTCTTTTTGATCTCCACAATCAGTGGCTCCTGCTGCTCTGGCTTGATACCCACCAAATCGCAGTTGCGCACCTCTCCTTTAATTTCATATCCCAAGCTTTCAAAAAAGGCTTTGATCGGAGCATATAGCTCCGTCTCATGCCGAACCGCCATTGCTTCTCCCGCTCCTTTATCCCCTTATTCCGAGCTTATATTGTACCATAATGCGTCAGGTCCGCGTTGTTGTTGTATATTTTAGCACACAAAAAATAGGTCAATTCTGAAATCAATCTGCATAGGTATGTATTACACTTTTTTTAGGGGGATTAGATCATATCCTGAAAGTCGTGACGAGTGTAGCCATTACCATCAGGAGTGGAGGATAGTCATTACGCAGTCATGGGAGGAACCGAGCATGAATATTTTTGAACGCGTTGCGGAGTACCGGGCGGAAAACAACCGTCTGGCCTGGAACGGCACTTTTAGAGAGTATATCGAGATACTCAAGAAAGACCCGACGCCGGCGATGACTGCTCATGCACGGGTTTATAAGATGATTGAATCTTTTGGTGTAGAAGAGGTTGGGGGACATAAGCGATATAAGTTTTTTGAGCAGGAGATTTTTGGGCTGGATCGTGCGTTGGAAAAGCTGGTAGAGGAATACTTTCATTCCTCTGCCAGACGGCTCGATGTGCGCAAGCGTATCCTGCTTTTAATGGGACCCGTCAGCGGGGGCAAGTCGACGCTGGTTACTTTGCTGAAACGTGGGCTGGAGAAATTTTCGAGAACGGATCAGGGAGCCGTGTACGCCATAGAGGGCTGCCCTATGCATGAAGATCCGCTTCATCTTATTCCGCATGAGCTGCGCCCTGAATTTGAAAAGGAGTTGGGGGTACGTATTGAAGGTAATCTCTGCCCCTCCTGCCAGATGAGATTGCGTACGGAATTTGATGGCGATATCGAAAAGGTGCGAGTGGAACGGGTATTTATATCGGAAGAAAACCGGATTGGCATAGGTACGTTCAGCCCTTCTGATCCAAAATCTCAGGATATTGCTGATTTGACAGGCAGTATCGACTTTTCCACGATTACGGAGTATGGTTCGGAATCCGATCCGCGTGCTTATCGTTTTGACGGAGAGCTGAACAAAGCGAATCGCGGACTGATGGAGTTTCAGGAAATGCTGAAATGCGATGAGAAATTTTTGTGGAATTTGTTGTCTCTGACCCAGGAGGGAAATTTCAAGGCCGGACGGTTTGCACTCATCAGTGCGGATGAATTGATCGTGGCTCACACCAATGAGTCGGAGTATAAAAGCTTTATTGCGAACAAAAAGAACGAGGCATTGCAGTCGCGGATGATTGTAATGCCGATTCCTTATAACCTAAAAGTGTCGGAGGAAGAAAAGATTTATGCCAAGCTCATTGAGCAAAGTGACATGCGGCATGTTCACATCGCTCCTCATGCGCTGCGAACGGCTGCCATTTTCTCCGTGCTTACCCGCTTGAAAGAAACGAAGAAGCAGGGGATGGATTTGGTCAAAAAGATGCGCATGTATGACGGTGAAGAGGTCGAAGGCTATAAGGAAGCCGACTTGAAGGAGATGCAAAATGAATTTCTCGAGGAAGGCATGTCCGGGGTAGATCCACGGTACGTCATTAATCGTATTTCCAGCGCACTAATTAAGCAAAATGTGGAGTCCATCAACGCCCTGGATATTTTACGAGCGATCAAGGATGGTCTGGATCAGCATGCTTCCATCACAAAGGAAGAGCGGGAGCGCTATCTGAATTTTATTTCCGTAGCCCGTAAAGAATACGACGAGTTGGCGAAAAAAGAAGTACAGAAGGCCTTTGTATACTCTTTCGAGGAATCAGCCAAGACGCTGTTCGACAACTATTTGGATAACATCGAAGCCTTTTGCAATTGGTCTAAAATCCGTGATCCGCTCACGGATGAGGAGCTCGACCCGGATGAACGGCTTATGCGCTCGATTGAGGAGCAGATCGGGGTGTCCGAAAATGCGAAAAAGGCATTCCGCGAGGAAATATTAATCCGGATTTCTGCGTATTCGCGTAAGGGGCGGAAGTTTGAATATCATCATCATGATCGACTGCGAGAGGCAATTGAGAAGAAGTTGTTTGCGGATTTGAAAGATATTGTGAAGATTACGACCTCGACCAAAACGCCTGATGCGAACCAGCTTAAACGGATGAATGAGGTCATTAAGCGGCTGATTGAGGAGCACGGCTACACAGGGGCCAGCGCTAACGATTTGTTGCGGTATGTAGGCAGTCTCTTAAATCGGTAGCTATTTGAGGTAAGCAAGGACAGCAGACAGCACAGTCCGATCAATGTACATCATATGTGGAAATCCGGTAAGCACAGGAAGTTTCAGGTGCTGCCGGATTTTTTTATCAGAGGGGAGGTATCACAAGGGGCTTTTATGATTGTGATGTGTGAAAAATTACAATTGATTCTCTAATTTTTTAACATTTTGTAAAAAGTAAGCCGATAAATATGATAATGTTAAATCGATGTAAACTATTTTGGTTGGAGGAAATTATGATTCATGTCGATGATACTGGCTTTCTCTTGCAGATGGAAAAATAGATGAGCAGTTTATAGCGCACCGGATGATAGAATGGTGACAGTGCTCTCCCTCCATGGCGGTCCAATCAGCAGCAACCGAGGAAGAGCGTAGTACCTACAAGGAAATGGTCGATTTCTTCCATTCGGCATGAGCCGCAAATACCCTTTTCCATAAATCGTCCCGTTCCTGGTGACTATAATGAACGAGCGGCTCGCCGAAAACATCTGCCAACACTTCCAGCCACTGCGATTTATGATTCAGCTCTATTTTTTCCAATCCGTTCAGCCCGTGTTTTTTCCATATGCAGCCTCTTAGCTCATTCGTCTCTAAGGCTTGTCTTTGCCGAATCAAAAACAGGTTGAACCATGGAGAATCTGCTGAGCGGCTATAGAAATGATGTTTTGGCATAAACTCCTCCAAATTCTGAACAACTGTAGGATCAAAATCAACCCCAACAAATGAAGCAAGCGAATCATGCTCTAACCGCCAGCCTTTTGCAGCAACCCCGGACTCCGCAACCTTATATTGAAGAGGAGCTTGTTCATAAGTACCCATACGGAGTGGGACAGGTTCATAGGGCATATCGCCTAAACCGACATCAACAATCCATACTTCATCTTCGTGCTGCTCATTTGGCAAGTGCACGGTTAGCCCAAGATGAAATGAATTGATGCGTGGCTCTGCTCCCAGAGGTTGAACCCCGGCTCGATGCAGGCAGACCTTGTAGCCCAGTGAATGTAGTAGGGTGCTGAACGCACCATTCAGATGAAAACAGTAACCACTTCTCCCCTGCAAAATCAGTTGAACAGATTCTTGAAAGCCAATAGCTGCCGGTTTTCTTGCAAAAATGTCCAGCGTTTGCCACGAAAGATGCTTCACATGGGCCTTATGCAGCTCAAATAAAAAGGATGGGGTAGGCGGCAGAATGTCTTGAATTCCGATTCTATTAAGATAAGCCTTTATTTCTTCTTTTGTCATCAAATACATACCGCATTCACCTCAATGATTAGTTTTCAAATTCCCCTCTTTAGAGCAAAGTCCCTTGAGTTATAGCATCATTGTAGTAAGAGAATGTGCTGAGTACAATGCTATAATCTTCAAGTGTACCGGTACAATCAGCAGATACATCCGGTTTGGTGACATACACTTTTCGCGTATATAGATATCAGAGCATAAAAAAACAGACCGTTTGGTTAGGTCTGTTTCTTGCTCTGTTTCTTGCCTGGCTCCAATTGTGCGAATTATAGCAGCGCTCTAAGCACCCGTCGGTATTTGTATAATTGCGCTAAAGATGGAATAACGTGCTTAGCAGAACGGATGCCGCCTATTCTGATGTTGCGGACCACGTGATAAGGAGAGATTAAAAGCGCGTGAAGCAAATGTAAATCACGGGTACTTAATGGGCGAAATCGCTGATAGTAGTCGATCGCGCGCAGCATCTTTGTCCCGTTCCAAAGACAATTTCGATGAAGAAGATGGGACAGGTCTTTCATTCTTACATGCAGGGAGCAATTTTCAAAATCAATTAAATGGATCCTGAGCTGTCTGTCTTTAACCAGATTGGGATAGTTGTAATCGCCATGTATAAAGGCGGCGGCTTTTTGCTCCGAGTCGATTGCTTCTCGAACCTTGGGCTGCTGTAAATAATTCGACACTTCTTCACAGAGAGCTACGAGATGTGCTGTGCCTCTGTAGGGACTAAGGCGTTTTTTGTATCCAGCAATTTCATCACCTAAAGCTTCGTAACGTATTCTGGCTGCCGGAGCTTCGTCGACAGGAAAGCCTACGGCGCTGGAGTGAAATTTGGCTAAGGTGGAAATTCCCTTTTTGAAATCTATTTTTTTTGTAAATTTTGGTCTTCGTCCATCAACCCAATTGGTTAACGTATACGAAATGCCTTCATGGGTCATATAAGCGGCTCGCTGCACCGTCGGATAGACCTTTTGGCTACGGGTAAACCCGCGCTCATCCAGGAAGGACAACACACGTGTAATAAAACGAATTTCCTCTTCAGGGAAATGGTAGGGTTTTAAACAATAAGTCATGTTGGCGGTCTCAATCTTGAGAATGTCCTTCTTTTGACGACTACGTTTAATTTTGATTCCGTACATCTGCTCAACGTTCGATAAAATCGACATTTTGATCCTCACTTTCTCTTATGCTTGGACCCATTCCTGCAAAACATGAATGATTTGCAAACGAAGGGGCCACGACTGATGCCAATGATCCAGGATCTCGCGGTCTCTTGAGCGATTGGGGTGCAGGGAGGCATGCCACGCTTCTCGTGGCAGTTTATACAGGGCTGTTACTATTTTTCGTTCGGTTCGGCTTAGTGGCTTGCGTTTTTGGTATCCCTTCAAAAATGATTTCACAAATTCAGGATTGAACTGGGTTGTATTCATAAGGGCTTTTGCCAGATCCGCATAGACTGAGCCGACCTTAACCCGATCCCAATCAATGATTTTGAGCTGACCACCATCAGAAATAATGACATTAGGGATCGTGATGTCACTGTGTATCAAAGAGGGGGAACGGTTTTCCTTCTGAAGCAGCTTAATAATGGAGGTGTCCTGCAAATCCTTCCATGCCCGCCTGGATAAACGTTTGCAGTCTTTGCCGAAAGCATTGTACCAGTTCCGGTATTTTGTGTCATGACGGCTGATTTGTTTTATTTTTCTTTGAAAAAGACGATCCTGGTTTTTCCATACCCGCAACTGCTGAAGCGTAGGGGATTTCACTCTTCCAATCCGATGCAAGCCGATGGACTTGGTATGAAGCGTGGCAAGTGCCCATCCAAGCTTTTCAAAGTCTTCAGCAGTCTCCAATCCCCGCCCTTTGATCCACTGACTCACATAAAATGGCGTTCCTTGATGTAAAGTCCATAGCTTCCCGGAATGTGTCGGAAGCCACGTGGGCATGTAGCGATACTTTCTCTTTTTCAACAAATTGATCATGCTTGCAGCCTGCTTCATCTGTTGAAGCGTATTTGAACGAACCATCTTAGTGCGGCTGAAGGGTTTTAATGCATAAGTTCCCTTTTTCGTTTTCACTTGGATTACTGCATTTTTGCGGTACAGTGACGAGACTAAGCTAGATTTTAACGGAATCAGGCCAAAACGACGGGTAATGTTGCGAATTTGTGCTTTGGTATAGGATTTCGCCATAAGAACCTCACTTGACTTGAGATTAATGAAAAAGATAATCCTCTGTTAGTTATCAGTCTATTCATAATGAGGTAATAGGTGCGGTTTTAAGGGGCTGCACATACCGAATTATACACTTCCACCACCTTGGTTGATCGCCAACGAAATCCTTGGAGGGAATGTGAAATTTAAATCATGTCATATTTTGTGACATTTAAAAGAGATATAATTCAATGAAAACGCTCTATACTTGTCTTTTTATCGTTAAAGCACAATAAACAAGACATTGTTTTGGTCAAGATGGACATTGTTTATGGGAGGAAAGTTGCAGTAAGATGAGTTAAACCTATTTAAGGGACGAAATACAACATGTCTAAGCCGCAGGAGGGTCATATGGAAAACGAACAAGAAAAGCGTCATCCGAAAACGTTTGAGCCTTTTTCATTTATTCTGATTGTAGCTACAAGCATTTTGGGGGGCAATTATCGGGATGCAGATTGTAACCAGCCTGGGTGTGACTCCGAATACGGCCATTATCGGAGCATTAGTGGCGATGTTGATTGCACGTATTCCGGTTAACTGGTTTTTACGGTATAAGTCTGTTCATCGTCAAAATCTGGTACAAACCTCCATTTCCTCAGCTACTTTCGGGGCGGCCAATAGCCTGCTGATTCCTATTGGAATCCCCTATCTTATGGGAACGCCTGATTTGGTTGTACCGATGCTGCTGGGAGCGGCGTTAGCCATGTTCGCAGATGCGACGATACTTCATAAAATTTTTGATTCCAAGCTGTTTCCAGCCTCGGGCACCTGGGCTCCGGGTGTTGCAAAAGCGGAGTCCATCAAAGCCGGAGATAAAGGCGGCAAACGTGCCGGTTTGCTAGGCATTGGGGCACTAATCGGGGGAGTCGGCTCCTATTTGAGCATCCCGATGTCTGCCTTTGGGGTCGCATTTATCGGCAATATTTGGGCATTGGGCATGTTTGGGGTCGGTCTATTGATTCGCCAATATTCCATGCCATTATTTCAGATTGATGTTAATGGGCTCTACATCGCCCATGGTGTGATGATCGGGGCAGGGATTGTAGCGTTAATTCAGGCTGCTATACTCGTGTTTGGCTTTTCCGGGAAGAAAAAGGGCGGCACAGCCATACTTGCGGATAAAGCCTCGGATGCGGAATACACTCGTCCAATTGCAGAGGCCCGTCGTACGCTTGGACTCGGTTTTATCGCTTATCTGGTTATTTCGCTGCTGATCGCCATTATCGGTGGATTGGTTACACACATGTCGGTAGGTATGTTGATCGGTTTTATCGTATTTGCAGCCTTTGCTGCGTTTGTGCATGAAATTATCGTCGGTATCGCGGCTATGCATTCTGGTTGGTTTCCTGCCTTTGCAGTTGCTTTTATCACTTTGCTTGGCGGAATGATGATCGGGTTTCCACCCGTGGCGCTGGCGCTTCTGGCCGGGTTTAGCGCAGCTACGGGTCCTGCCTTTGCTGACATGGGCTTTGATTTGAAAACAGGCTATATCCTGCGTGGTAATGGCAAGGATAAAGAGCTGGAACGGCAAGGCAGGAAGCAGCAGTATATAACGGCTCTGATCGCTTTTGCGGTTGCGCTGGTGACGGTCGCTTTGGCTTACCCAAGCTATTTTGCACAAAATCTGGTGCCGCCGATTGATAAAGTATACGTATCGACGATTCAGGCCGGGGCTACGCTGGGGATTGCAAGCCAGCTTTTGCTGTGGGCGATTCCGGGAGCGATTCTCCAGCTCATCGGTGGTTCCAAACGCCAACTGGGCGTCATGTTTGCAACAGGGCTGTTGATTGCGACAGCAAACGCATGCTGGGCCGTGCTGGTCGGCATAGCGATCCGTTTTCTCGTAACTCGTTTTGGGAAAAAGGAGACTGTCTCTTCTATGACGATTCTGGCTGCCGGCTTTATCGCAGGGGATGCACTTTATAACTTCTTCAACTCTGTATTTAAACTAAAAAAGTGAGATGATGCAGATGGACGCTTTAAAGCTGGATGAAAGGATTGTTGAATATGCCGTTTATGGCGGTGCTGTCTTGGGTGGCGGCGGCTGGATCGAGGAAGGGCTGCGGATCGGAAAGCTGGCTCTTGAAGCAGGACAACCGCTGCTAGTGCCCATAGACTGTTTTTCAGACGACGATCTTTTCGTCACTGTAGCTGTCGTTGGTGCCCCGGCTGCGCCGGACAAATATGTAAAGCCCGTTCATTATGTAAAAGCCCTGAATATGGTGTCCTCTATGACAGGAAAGGGCATCCGGGCTTTGCACACGAATGAAAATGGCGGTGAAACGACGATTAATGGCTGGTTTCAGTCAGCCATGACTGGTATCCCGGTAGTGGATTTTGCATGTAATGGACGGGCTCACCCTACAGGAGCGATGGGCTCGATGAATTTAACCGAGCTGCCGAATTACGTTAGCCATCAGGCTGCCGTAGGCGGACGCGGGGAGCACTATATAGAATTGGGCATTACAGGTTCCCTGGATCATGCCGCTTCGCTGGTTCGTAAAGCCTCGGTGGAAGCTGGAGGATTGGTAGCAGTCGCAAGGAATCCGGTGACAGCTGCTTATGCGAAAGCCAATGGCGCCCCGGGAGCCATTTCCCGGGCAATCGCTGTCGGAGAAGCGATGCTGACTCACCAGGGTGAGGCTGCGATTGCTGCTGTAACCGCCGAGCTGGGCGGCAAGGTTATCGCTACAGGTGAAGTAGCTGAATGCCGGCTTGAAACATCAGGAGGCTTTGACGCCGGGGTGGTTCATATAACGGATAGCGCCCGGGTCTACGAAATGACCTTCTGGAATGAGTACATGTCCCTGGAGCTTGACGGGGAACGATTAGCCACCTTTCCAGACCTGGTCATGACACTGGATATGGATACAGCTAGACCTGTAATCACAGCTGCCGTAGACAAAGGACAGAGGCTAGCTGTCATTGCAGTACCGAAGGAACGACTCTTACTGAGCACGACCATGTTTAACAGCAAATTGCTGCAATTGATTGAGCAAATGATCCATAAACCGATACTGTCCTACTTATAAAAAATACAGGAGGAACGGAACAATGGCACTTCAACAAACATTAACGGTATTCGAAGCGCTGGACAGCGCCTATGTGAATGGAGAGCGAGTGAAGCAGCTTTTTGCTGGATACAAGGATATAGAGGTAACTGTAAAACAGGTGACCGGCATGAAGGGCAGCACGGATTTTATCCATGTGCTTATTCCCGGTACAGAAGGTAAAAGCTCGGGAGGTATGGCACTAACATTCGGTATTGTTGGTCGCCTGGGCGGTATTGGCGCACGTCCCTCCCGAATTGGCCTCGTGTCCGATGCCGATGGAGCGATTGCTGCGGTAGCGGCTGCGCTAAAACTGGCAGATATGCAGATTAAGGGCGATAGACTGAAGGGGGATGTGGTTGTCACCACGCACATTTGCCCGGATGCCCCAACGCGTCCGCATGAGCCGGTTGATTTTATGGATTCACCTGTGGATATTGTGGAAATGAATCGCTATGAGATTGATCCGGGGATGGAAGCCATTTTGTCCATAGATACAACCAAAGGAAATCGTGTCATTAATCATAAAGGAATCGCCATTTCACCTACGGTAAAGGAAGGCTATATTTTGCGGGTCAGTGAGGATTTATTGCGCCTGATGGAACAGACTACGGCACAATTGCCTGTTACTTTTCCGGTTACGACGCAGGATATCACGCCGTATGGTAATGACCTGTATCATATTAATTGGATTTTACAGCCTGCTGTAGCGACGGATGCACCTGTAGTCGGTGTTGCGATTACAGCACAGGCGGCTGTACCGGGATGTGGTACCGGGGCAAGTCACGAGATTGATATTGCCACTGCCGTAAGATTTTCGATTGAAACCGCCAAGGAATTTACGAACGGAACGTGTATATTTTATGATCCGCAGGAATTTGCCCGAATCACCGAATTGTACGGCTCTATGAAAATATTGCAGACAGCAGGCAATGCTCAAAGCCATAGCTGATGCATAACAGGGCAGGCCGCAGGCTTGCCCTTTAGCGTCAGGAGCGTAAAATAAAATGAAACGAAGGCAGGGATTCAGGATGCATAAGCTTGGGATGATTACGATTGGACAAGCTTCCCGATCGGATGTGGCCCCTATTGTAGAAAGGGCCTTGGAAGGACGGGCAGAGCTGCTGCAGGCAGGTGCGCTGGACGGGCTTTCATTAGACTATATACAACAGCACCTAGCGCCGTCGCCGGGAGAATATGTATTGACCTCGCGTCTGACAACCGGGGAGTCGGTGGTCATTTCACGTGAAAAAATCCTGCCGCTGCTTCAGGACAAAATCACACGTATGGAGGAGCAGGGGATACGTACTATTTTACTGCTTTGTACCGGTGTATTTCCCGGATTGAATCCCAAGTTTGCAGCGGCCTCGCCTTACAGTGGCAGTGCGGAGGAATTTCGGCAGGCTGCCTTACAATTCAAAGATCAAGCTGATCTTATTGTGCTGGATTGTATGGGGTATACAGATGCACATAGAGAGCTGGCGGCACGTTATGCAGGGGTTCCAGTCATATTGTCGAATGCGTTAATCGGCAAGCTCGTATCGGAAATGGTGTAAGTGTATAAGCTGAATGAAAATTTACATGTTGTTCACTACACAAGCGGATGGTGCTTCCCATCGCTGTTGCCTCCGGATTTTCTGAATAAATTCCCAAAGGAAGAAACCCGGGAGCAAATAAAAAATAGGAGGTAAGAAGTATGAGTCGGCAGCGTGTTGAAATCAGTAAAAATGTATTGCAAAAATGTTTGGGGCTCACCGCCGAAGAGACACTTCTCGTTGTAACTGACGATGATAAAAAGGAATTGGGCGAATCCATATATGAAGCGGGTAAGGCACTGGGAGCGGAAGCGGCGATGATGACGATGAAAGTACGCTCCAAATCCGGTGAGGAGCCTCCAGCTCCTGTTGCTGAAGCCATGCTCCGCTCCGACGTTGTTGTATGTGTCACCCGATATTCGCTGACACATACAAATGCACGCAAGCAGGCTGCAGCCGCTGGAGCTCGCCTGGCGACCATGCCTGGTATGACAGATGATATGTTCATGAACGGAGCAATTGCTGCTGATTATCCCAAGGTCAAGGCGCTGACCGAAGAGGTAACCGCATTGCTGACGGCTGCCAAGCAGGTACGGATTGAAAAGGATGGGTACAGTTTGAGCTTTGCCATTGAGGGGCGCAACGGCGTTCCCAGCACGGGTATGTATTTGAACCCCGGGGAATCGGGCAACCTGCCTTCTGGTGAAGCCTATATTGCTCCACTGGAAGGCACGGCACAAGGACAGATCATGGTGGATGGTTCTGTGGCGGGAATCGGTGCATTGAAGGAGCCACTCCTGCTGACGGTGCAAAATGGCAGATTAATCGCCGCAGAAGGAGAAGCCGGGCAGCCTCTGCTGGATATGCTGGGCGAGGGTAATGGCAGAATGCTGGCCGAGTTCGGTATTGGAACGAATGATAAAGCCCGCATTACGGGCGTTGTATTAGAGGACGAGAAAGTTTACGGCACGATCCATGTCGCTTTTGGCAGCAATAATACCTTTGGCGGAACTGTTGCTGCGGGTGTGCATATTGACGGGGTCGTTCAAAAACCCGATGTATATCTGGATGATTGTCTGATTATGAAGGCTGGTCAATTGCTGGAGAGATAAAGGAGGGAATTATTATGCTTGGAATGATTAGAGTGCTCACCATGCAGGACGAAGCAGCTATCGGCCTCCACGGCCGAGTCATCGAGCAGCGCTACGGGCTGCCGGTTACCAGTGTATGTATCCCCGATCAGCCAAACGGAATCTACGATGATATCACGGACCGGGAGGCCGTGCCCAAAATTGTGCTAGCCGCGCAGCAGCTCGTTCAACAGGGCTGTACGTCTATCGGTATTAGCTGCGCGGCTGATCCAGCGCTAGAAGAAACTCGTCAGGCAGTAGCGGTCCCTGTCTATGGAGCCGGGTCCTGTGCGGCACATCTGGCACTGACATCGGCCAGCCGTGTCGGCGTATTGACCATTTTGGCCGAGGCTCCACCATTAATTCGCCATATACTGGGCGAGTCTTATATCGGTACGGAGCGTCCCGAGGGTGTGCGGACGACGCTGGACTTGAACACTCCTCAAGGCAAAGAGGCTGCCATGGCAGCGGCGCTGCGGCTTCAAGAGAAGGGAGCTGAGGTCATTGTGCTGGCCTGCACCGGTTTTGTAACAATGAACTTTGCACCAGAGCTGGAGCGTACGCTGGGGATTCGAGCCATTGATCCGATTGTAGCGCTTGGTGCGGCTGCTTCGATACGGTGGCAGTCCCATCATGATGAGGCACAGGCAGGATAGATTTTTAACATGATTATAAATAGCTTAATATCGAAACAAACCGTCTTTTAAAAAAAGGGCGGTTTATTTGTGTTCCACTAAGCTCTAAAAATAGGAATGGTCTGGATTGGAGACACATGAACCAGTGGTAAAAGGTTTTGTTTTGTAAGCTTTTTTGGTACACTATCCTGAAAATTAGATGAAGCAAGGATTATGCAAAATAAATAGCAGGGTGGTCTGTCATTATGAAAATACCGGGTGTAACAGTTCAGGAACTCATGGCAATCCCCGAGCTGAAGGAGGCAAAGGTATTAAGTGGAGAACAAGGGCTAAACCGGGTTGTCCGTTTTATTGACATTATGGAGGTACCCGATCTGAAAGGCTGGATTCGGGAAGGTGTATTGTTGATGACAACCGCTTATTCCATTCGTCATGAACCTGAGGTATTGTGTCAAATCATTCAATTGCTGCATCAGGGCTGCGCGGCTGCGCTTGCGATTAAGCCGACCCGCTTTCTCACGGAAATCCCCCGCAGTGCGCTGGAGGCAAGCAACGCCTGTGGTCTTCCTATGATTGAAATTCCAGCCGATATCCCATATACGGATATTACACAGCGTGTCATGGATATGGTGCTAAACCGACAAGCAGAGCTGCTGCGACGCTCGGAAGGAATCTATCGAACCCTAACCACAATGGTTCTGGAGAACAGTGGCATACAGGCTGTTAGTGACAATATAGCGGAATTGCTGAAAGCTCCGGTTGCCTTGATTGATAATGGAGGTCAAGCTATTGTCACTTCACCCCAAGGATGGGATTGGATGAAGGCACAAGATTCTCGTTATTTTCCTATCAATGTGGATAAACGCACGGTCGCCAAGCTGGTCATTGCACGCAATGAGCTGGATGATATGGAGCAGGTTGGCATTGAGCAGGCACGGCTGGTGATGCGTTGGAATTAATGCGTGAAAAGGCGGTAGAAGATACGGAGAGTCGGCTTCGGGGGAATTTCATAGACGAGCTAATGACACCTCCGGTACCGGTGCGCCATGAGGTTGAGCGAAGAGGGCGTCAATTGGGATTTAACCCGGCTTATGATTGGGAGGTTGCTGTCCTGGAAAGTGCGACGGCCCCGCCAGAAGAGATCCTTTCCGGCTTGCTGAGCCTGGAATCGACCCGACGGCGGTTGGTATCTCATATTGAGTTTCGTTCCAATCGGGCGGTATTATTTTTGCCTACGCTGAATTCAAGTGATTATTATGACGGGGCTAGCGCTGATCAGGAACGATCCTGGGCTGAAACGCTGAAGCAATGGGTAAGTGAAAAAGCTTTGGGCACGGGTGATTATTATATAGGCATCGGAAGTGCCAAAAAGCTGTGGGAGCTGCTCCAAAGCTACAATGAGGCACGACGTGCAATTACGGTATCGCAGCGGCTGTATCCCGATCAACGTGTATGCACATACGGTGATATAGAGATGCATTATATGCTTGGTGAAGCGATGGACACAGAGGAATTTTCCAATGTATTCGAACGTAAGCTGGGAAAGCTTCAGCAATATGATCGGTCACATGGTAGCGATCTACTTAAAACATTATTTTATTATTTGGAGAACAGGGGCAGTCTGATAGATACGGCGAATTATCTTTTTATACATCGTAATTCAGTAAAATATAGACTGGAGCGGATTCGCGATATGACAGATTTTGATCTTAACGATCCACGTGAGCAGTTTATATGCCATGCCTGTCTGATTCATTATTATTTGCGGGAACATAAGTAGACGGACGCTTTGCCTTGGGGCGGGGAGGGAAGAGCATGGATAAAAAAATACTGGTAGCGGACGATGAGTCTAGTATTCGGAATGCATTGGCCTATGCGTTAAAAAGGGAAGGCTTTTTGATAGAAACCGCCGTTGATGGGGAGGACGCATTGGAAAAGGTACGTTTGTTCCATCCGGATGTGCTGGTATTGGATGTGATGATGCCCAAATTGGGCGGATACGAGGTGTGCCGCCGTTTGGAAACTCGGAAGGGCATCGGTATTTTACTGCTGACTGCCAAAAACGATATCGTCGACAAGGTATTGGGGCTGGAGCTGGGTGCGGACGATTTTATGAGCAAGCCGTTTGACCTGAGAGAACTGCTTGCACGCATCAAGGCGCTGGTACGGAGGCTGGAGCGAGAGGGAGCGCCTGCACCAGAAGGAGCGGAAACGGTGCTTGGCCCGTTACGGGTACGTCCGTCCAGCCGAACGGCTGAAATCGGGGCAACGGCGCTGGATCTCACTCCCAAGGAATTTGATGTTTTGGCGCTGTTGGTGTCTCATGCCGGAAGAGTGTACACCCGGGACGAGCTGCTGGAGCAGGTGTGGGGCTTCGATTATGCGGGCGGAACACGGACGGTGGATATCCATATCCAGCGTCTGCGCAAGAAGCTTGAACCACATCAGGCGATATTTCAGACCGTGTATGGTATCGGCTATAAGGCAGAGAAGATGACGTGAACGAGCCTACATCCAATCAACGAGGAAGCTTGCCCTCCACTGACCAGCAGAAGCGCAAACGCAAGCGTACAGGCTTGAGTCTGCGTTGGAAATTTCCACTGGTGCTGGCAGCTTTGCTGCTGTTTACGGTCGGTGTGCTGAGCTGGCTGGTCCTTACCGGGATTCGCACCAGCCAGACAAATCAAATGGAGCGTGGGCTAAAGCGTCAGGCTGAAATTGTGGAAATGCGCGTAAAGCAGTCCTATCTGCTGGGAGTAAGCAAATCGCCTGAAGCGTTTATGAAGAAGCAGGCCCCCCAACTCGCAGTCGAGCTGGGCGTATCCAGCAATATGCGCGTTATTTTATATGATCGTAAGGGACATGAGGCTGGCAATTCGCTGCCGCTGGCTTTTAGAACGGATGTCAGTCAGGCGCTTTCTTATGCGCTCCAAGGCAAGATTGCTTACATTACGGAAGGCAGCACCATTATCTATTTGGCCCCGCTCCAAGGCCCGGAAGGCTTGTTGGGAGTGGTGCAGCTTCATAGCTCAATCGAAGCACAGCAGCAGCTCTATCAGGCCATTGCCCGCTTGTTTCTATGGACGGGCGGTGCGGTGCTGGTTTTGAGCTTTATTTTGGGCTTGGGCTATGTCAGCCGCCAAACGAGGGACATCGGGCGATTGACTCGCGCTTCCGAGCAGATATCGGAAGGGCATTATCTTGAAACGAGATTACTTCGACGGCAGGACGAGCTGGGAAGATTGGATGAAGGAATGCTCCAGATGAGTCATGTGATCCGGGAGAGCATTACCGCGCTGGAGAACGAAAAGCTCCGGCTGGAAGAAGCAGTTCAGCGTTTGCGGGAGTTGGAGCAGCAGCAAAAATCTTTTATCGGCAATATTAGCCATGAGCTGAAAACCCCGTTAACCTCTATCCAAGCTTACGCTGATTTGTTGGATATGTATGGGGACGACCCTGAACTGGTGCGTGTAGCCAGAGAAAGTATCCATAAGGAAACGAAACGCTTGTACGAGCTTGTAGAGGACTCGCTGCAACTATCTGTGCTGGATAAATATGATTTTGAATTGCATACGGAGGAAGTGGAGCTGCACTCGCTGCTCAAAGATGCTGGGAGCCGAATCCGGGGAAAAGCGGCGAAGCGTGGACTTCGTTTTTCGATAGATACTGTTCCGGCCAAGGTATGGGGCGATCCCAAGCATCTGATGCATATTGTACTGAATTTGCTGGATAATGCGGTGAAGTACAATCGGGACGGAGGCTGGATGACGTTATCGAGCCGGGTGGAACGGGATACCGTGGTCGTGTATGTACGCAATTCCGGTCCGTTGATTCCCAGGGAAAAATGGGAGATGATTTTCGAGCCGTTTGCTACCTTGAGCCGTGATCGTTCCCGTCAGGATAGCGGTACGGGGCTTGGACTTCCTCTGGCGCGCAGACTGGCGGAGCGCATGGGTGGAGAGCTGCATCTTACGGCCTCGGGCGATGGTGCGATAGAGGATGCCAACGAAAATGGGCAAGGGAATGAATTTTCGCTTAAGCTGCCTTTGTTGGTTTCCGATAGCTCGCTGTAAACGGACTAATTGTTAGCTATAAAGATAGAAATGCATTTTGTTTACAACTTGGAAACAATCCGATGTATTCATGAGACGTTAAGGTATTAAGCTGGGGATATCGTGAACAAGGAGGTCGTATGACGACATGATAAAGAAAAACAGAATGAACCATGTTCAAAAGAACGGCGTCCCTTGTGGCGATCATCCCCGAGCATGGCTTTTCCGACACAGAATCACGGGACTGCTCACGACGAGCGCAATAGCTCTTGTATTGCTCAGTGCTTGCAGAATGAACGACGCAGGGGAAGCCAAACCATCGTCTGGTACGAAGCCGGGACAACAGCTAACGGTGATTGACACCGATGCAGCCCGGCAACAGGTAACGGACGAGCTGGTGGTATCGTCCATCGACAAGCTGGGAGATGTCTACGCGAGGTCTTGGTTAAGCGACGAAGAACTGATTGTGGAGAGACAGACCCGGCTGTTGATTCATAATGTAAAGACAGGCAAGGAACGGGCTTTGCTACCGGATCGCAAGGCTCCGCAATTGCTGGCTGTTGTATCACCGGATCAGCGCCATGTCTTTTTTACCGAGGGCAGCACCAGCAGTAAATATGTTATCCGGGGCTATATACTTGAATTAAGCAGCGGTAAGGTTACACCGGTAGGTAAGCTGGATATGTCTAACGAAGTAAGCTGGGGGGATAAAGAACATCTGATTACAGGTGCACCGGACGGCAAAATATATCTGATCGGTCTGGACGGCAAGGCCAAAAAAATGAATTTTCAAGACCCGAACCGCTCTGAGCTGATCGCTCATGTCGAAAAAGTAGGGAACGCCATATTTTATACAGGCCATGATAAGCAAGGGGATCCGGTGCTGAATCGGTTCACCATCGACCACCCTCAAGCTGTAACCATTGCGAATGGCGCTATGTCCTTTGCCGTGTCTCCCGACGGTAAATGGATTGCAATTGAAAAGCGAAAATGGAACACATCCGAACCTGCCCGCATGGTCATTTTGAATGGCCAGGGTCAAGAGAAGGGGACTGTCGGTCAAGGGACTTTAATGAGCCGTGGAAGCTGGTCCAGCGACGGGTCCAAACTGGCTTTTTCCATTTACGATGAGGATCAGCAGGGGATGAGAGGGTTGTATGTGTTTGATCAGTCTACGGGGAAAACAACTCCGGTCACGACCAACATCCAATCCTATGACAGTCCTACAGTATGGAGCCCGTCAGCTCGGTTCTTATCCATGTACCAGAATATTTCCGAAGGTGGAAAACAGCTGAATCAAAGCTACATCGTTCAATTTAAGGAAAAGTAATAAAAAAAAGGTGCACATCCGCTGTCCCGGACTGCACCTTATCTTTAAATCATACCAAACTGGCTACACAAACTTGCGATGATGCTTTTTGCCATCGTATGAAAATAGGGCAAGCTTGCCCTCAACCATCGTTTCCAGATGAACGGCACGGCCCCACAGTTGATACACATATGGGAGTGTGCGCTCCATATATTTTAAATCCAGCTCAATGCCCTCATACTGGTGCTTCAGCTTCAGCTCGCCTGTATGCTGATAATCGCCGTCCTCGACGACGATATAAGGGGAACCCCCATTCACGCGCGAAAATACTAGCTGATCCCGTATGTTTTCCCAGGACTTATCGGTGATTTTCCAATCTGGTCCGCGTTTCTCAAACACATATAGATCCAAATCCTCCGTCAGTTTTTTGGTCATGTAATTGCGTATAAAAGAGGTGTCTGAGTCAAACTCCCGTACCTCGAACATTTTAGCGCGTCCTTCGCCCGGTTTGCGCCCTTGTCGCTCCTGTTCTTCACGGGTTGGGTTATCCCATCGCTTTTCAATATCCTCAAATATTTTAAGCCCCAAATAGTACGGATTCAGGCTTTGCTTGGAAGGCTGTACGACAGAAGCATTCAGCATCGCAAATTCAACGGTTTCATCCCCGGTCAAATCCAGTTCCCTGACAATTCGTTGATGCCAATAGGAGGCCCAGCCTTCATTCATGATTTTTGTCTCCATTTGCGGCCAAAAATACAGCATTTCGTCCCGCAGCATCGTCATAATATCCCGCTGCCAGTCCTCCAGCACCTCTGAGAATTCCTGAATAAACCAGACGATATCCTTCTCCGGTTCTGGTGGGAACTGTCGAATCTGGGTGCCTTCGCTTTCCGTCGAATCCGGCTGTGGCTTCACCGTATCCAGTGACCACAGATCATCATAAGGCCCAGGGGGACGCTGGTGCTTTCCAGGTTCTTTCTGCTCGCGGATTTTGAGCTCCATGTAGCGTTGTTTATCCAGATGCCTTGGTTTGATGAGCTGTGGATCAACATGCTCTTGTATCGCCAGTACAGAGTCAATGAAGGATTCCACGGCCTTTGAGCCGTATTCCATTTCATAGCTGCTGATTCGATCTGCGGTGGCGGACATACTCTCCACCATATTGCGGTTGGAAGCTGAGAAGCGGGCGTTATGCTTGAAAAAATCACAGTGTGCCAGCACATGGGCGACAATCAATTTATTTTGCACCAAAGAATTTCCTTCCAGCAGGAAGGCATAGCAGGGATTGGAGTTGATGACCAGCTCATAGATTTTGCTCAATCCAAAATCGTACTGCATCTTCATCTTGTGAAATGTTTTTCCAAAACTCCAGTGGCTGAAGCGTGTGGGCATCCCATAGGCCCCGAACGTGTATACAATATCCGCCGGACAAATCTCATACCGCATCGGATAGTAGTCGAGCCCGAATCCATCTGCAATCTCCATTATTTCTGATATCGCATATTCCAGCTCCTTCTGGTCGGTGCTCATCCCACCGTTCCCCCTTCCCGTTTGCGAAAAAAGGTACGTAAGGCTTGATATACCTCACCTTTTTCCTTAATGACATAATACATAAACTGATCCTTTTTAATGTTCTTGTAGGCTGACATCAGCGTGCTGCTGCGGTTATATTGATTCACTTCTCCATAACCAAACATATTGCTCCGCTTTATAAGTTCCTCGATTAGCTTTACACACCGTTCGTTGTCCGAGGTCAGGTTATCACCATCCGAGAAATGGAAGGGATAAATATTATAACTGGAAGGAGGATAGCGCTTGTCAATAATCTCCAGCGCCTTCAAATAGGCAGAAGAGCAGATCGTGCCGCCACTTTCTCCGCGGGTAAAAAATTCTTCCTCCGTAACCTCCTTAGCCTCGGTATGATGCGCAAGAAAGACAATTTCCACCTTTTCATACTGACGACGCAAAAAGCGGGTCATCCAGAAAAAGAAGCTGCGGGCGCAATACTTTTCAAAAGATCCCATCGAGCCTGATGTATCCATCATGGCTATAATCACTGCATTGGATTGGGGAATGGTTTTCTCTTCCCATGTTTTATAGCGGAGATCGTCCGGACTGATATGATGTATGCCTGGATTGCCCTCGCGAGCATTGCGACGCAAATTTTCGAGAATGGTTCGCTTCTTGTCAATGTTCGCCTGCATACCTTTTTTACGTATATCATTGAACACGATAGATTTAACCTCGATTTGATCCTTATCTTTTTGCTGCAAATGCGGCAATTCCATTTCCTCAAACAGCATATCTTCCAGCTCTTCTATACTAACTTCCGTTTCCACAATATCGTGTCCTGGCTGATCGCCAGCTTTCTCGCCTTTGCCTGGCTTCTGGGATGCAGGATCACGTCCGATGACATCTCCCACCTGACTGTCGCCATCCCCTTGGCCCACATGCTTCTGCTTTTGATAATTATAAATGAAACGATATTCGTCCAGACTGCGAATCGGCACTTTAATAATCTGCTGACCGTCTGACATGATAATATTTTCTTCCGTAATCAGATCAGGCAGATTTTGCTTAATCACATCTTTGACCTTCTGCTGATGACGTTGCTGGTCCTGGTACCCTTTGCGATGCAGCGACCAATCTTCGCGGGATACGACGAATGAATATGGCTGACGTGGTTCCGGCATTGTTAGGCACCCCCCAAGTGGATACACGGCACAGTTTGGCCTTGTTGGTTATTAAGTATATTCACGGGGATGTACGATATGTGATGGAACTCGATTTTAAATCGTGAATGTCATGGAATAAGTAAAGCACAGAATTTACGACAAAATCCTGCCAAAAAATCGATATGTTGATTTTTTTAAACAAACAGTACAATACAGTCATAAAAATACTTGTTTTGTTAAATATGAGAGGAAAGGATATCTTATAAGGATTATTGTAAGGATATGATTTAATGAAGGGGTTGAGATATTGGAACACATACTGGATTGTCACGGTGTTATAAAAAAATATGGGAAGAAAAAGGCTCTGGATTCGTTAACGCTTTCCATTAAGCCCGGCACTATTTTAGGACTTCTTGGTCCAAATGGCGCAGGGAAAACAACACTAATGAAATTAATTGTCTCTCTGCTTAGGAATTATAAAGGTGATATACGTATTAATGGTTCCAAACCTAGTTTTGAAACGAAGAAGATCGTTTCTTACCTTCCTGACAGGGAATTTCTTTATCAATGGATGAACGTTGAGCAATCCATTGCGTTTTTTGATCATTCATTCGTTGATTTTGAACGTGATAAAGCCTACCACATGGTAAAGTCATTGGGCTTGAATGTGAATGACAAAATTAAATCTTTATCCAAAGGAATGCAAGAAAGGTTAAGTATTTCCTTGGCTTTTGCAAGAAAAGCGAAGCTGTATGTCCTTGATGAACCCTTGGCCGCTGTAGATCCTTCAACACGGGATAAGATTATACAAATTATAATTGAAAATTTTGATCCAACCAGTGCGATTATTATCAGTACTCATCTCATTAATGATGTTGAAAAATTATTTACTGATGTAGCGTTTGTGAATGATGGGAAAGTTCTGTTACAGGGGAATGTACAAGAAATAAAAAATGAATATAAACAATCTATAGAAGAAATATTTAAATCCATGGTCTAAGAATAAGGGAGGATTAATCTTGCAAATTTCATCTTACAACGAGTACTTGCTATTGGATAAACTGATGGAGAAAAATATTTAATTTACAACAGCTTATCAAGTGGTTTTGGAGAAATACATAAAGAGTTATATAATGCTTTTGTCCAAAAAGGCCTCAATTATCTTGCCAATTGTATTGAAAAGATCGGTTATTGCAAGGTAAGTTCATATATAATGAGCCCATAAATGAATTGGATCAAATGGAGAATAGATTCAATGAAACAAGATACCAGAATCAAACGTTGAACCTTACGATTTTACCCACCTTCAGCTGTAATTTTAGATGTTCATATTGTTTTGAAAATTTGACTTCTAAATCAGGTAAGAGTTCTTTTTCTCAAAAAATACAAAATGAAATTTTGACTTTTATAGAAGAGTCTATTAAAAAGCTAAATATTAAACGCATTGTTGTGAACTGGACAGGTGGAGAGCCATTACTTGAATTTAAAAAAATCACTATTCTTATGGAACGGATTAACTTGATTGCCGATGAAAATAAAATAAATGTTGCTCACTTCATGGTAAGCAATGGTTACTTGCTCACTGTCGAACGAGCTAAGATATTAAGTGAGTTAGGTGTTCAAAGGATTCAAATCACAATAGATGGATCAAAAGCAAGTCACGATCAAAGAAGAATATTGGCTAATAAAGAGGGAACTTTTGATAAAATAATGAAAAATATTGAACACTCATGTGATTTTATTCACATTATGCTTCGAACAAATGTAGATTTGAATAATATTCAATCTATGGATGAGTATATGGAGTATATGGGAGGACAAATATTTAAAAAAAAGGTGAGTATTTATTTTTCTGCAACTACTGAATATAGCGCGGGTGGGTGTGTCAGCAATAGTTCTTGTTATGCAAATAAAGATTTTTCAAAAGTGATATTGAAACTATACGAGAAGGCATTAGAAAAAAACTTGAATATTTCTTATTATCCTCAATATGAGCCTGTGGCTTGTGCTGCAATTGCAGCTAATTCTATTGTTATTCAGCCTGACGGCGACATTCAGAAGTGCTGGAATACCGTTGGAAATAATGAGTATTTAGTAGGTCATATTAGTGGGAGTTTTAGTATGGATCAGCTTAATTCTAATAGATGGCTTGATTATTCGCCTTATAAATTTGAGAAATGTAGAAGCTGCAATGTTCTACCATTATGTGGTGGCGGGTGTGCTCAACAGGCATTTGAAAGTGAAGAGAAGCAGCCTGTATGCAGGGAATTTAAATATAATTTAGAAGAGATGCTTGAGTCTAATTTATGAATTAAAATGATTTGATAGAACACTATAATAAAAGGAGGCGAGCTACTATGCGGTGGATCGTACAACCCCAACAGGTTAAAAATTCAGTAACTCCTGCGTTTTGTCTTGTAGATAATGGGCGTTCTTGTGTTTGGTTTGGCTAAAGTTCTTATGTGTTTACCGCCTGTTTCTTTATTGGACAGGCGGATAAATTATTTGAAAAGGGGATCATTATGTTACTTTCTCATATATTCAAAGTGGAAGTCAAAAGGCATTTCACAGTGTTTGCGGTATTAACGATCTTAAGTGGTATATCTAGCCTTCATTTTTTATTAAATCATAATCAGGAACTTGCCTTTACTTATTTGCTAATCAATATGGTTATTGGAATATTGTTGCCCATCTATATCTTTATGGATTACTATAATGAGTTTTTTATAGGTAAAATGACACTTAATCATATGTTACCGATTAAAACATCCCATCTTTTCTTGATTAAATCAATCGTTTTTTTAATAGGAATTATGATGGTATGGGGCGCGACTCTTATTGAAATTTTCTTCAACCCTCAGGGCTTATATCATGCGCGTGTTATGCATTCAACTAATCTTTTGGAATGTATTTTGTATTTATTTGCTTCCAAGTTTTTTGGTATGTTAAGTGGATTAGCATTGATGGGATTTGCTATTTCTTTAGCAAAATGGATGAGTAAAAAGGTCGCTACAGGTCATGTATTAATGGCGGGGACTATTATTGCTGTCATCGGGATTCAATTTACTCTTATTAGAAAAGGGGCATGGCATTACGCTCTTGGTACCTCCTCATTGGAATCGTTTAAACAGTATGCTAATATGCTCTCGGTCAGTATCTTTTCCAATCAACCAACTTTTCCTGATATCAGTGAAACCATTAATTGGAATTCAGTTGTAATGAATCTCATAGTTTTCATAATTACAGGCAGTTTAGCCGCATTGATGTTGAATTCTAAAAAATATGAAGTGTACGGTAAATAGTTATGATTTTTTATTTGTAGTAGGCAACCTGATAGATATAAAAAAACTATCCTAATCATAGAAAATCAATCTGCTTGGCACATTATACACTGAATTTATTGAAAAAAGCACACAAATAGATTGGAGCCATCTAAGGCATAATTCATGTGGAACATGCTAAAAAATGGAGGCAGGGGAATGACTTCGTATTTATTTAAACATAAGTATAAGTTATGTGCCGCTATTTTTATGATCAGTCTCGCTAGTCTGCTTGACATCTATTTGGCCTTTATATTTAAAAGTTTAATATACAGCGTGATATCACAGGCGGAAAAACAATTTATTTCTGTTGCTTTGATTGCTCTAAGTTTTATTATTGTAAGTTCTTTTATAAAGCTGCTTTCTCATTTATTACAAGCTTCGTATCTTCGCAAAACCATGTTGTTTTTTAAAGAAAGCGTTTTTCAACATATTTTATACAAGAGTCATACTCAATTTACTTCCAGTCATAGTCAAAATACATTTCAATCATGAGTAATGACATTAAAATGATTGAAGATGATTTTTTGAAAAATTTGTTTTCTTTAATTAACACAGCGGTTTCGTTTTTAGCAGCACTTTTTGCGATGTTTGTTTTAAGTCCTAGTATTGTTGTTATGTTACTCGTCATGACGCTAATATCTATTTTTATCCCACGTATGTTTGAAAAAAGAATTAGGTCTGATAAAAAAAATATCGCGAATGCTCTAGAGAAGTTTACGATTAAAATGAATGATATTTTTTCTGGGTTTGCAGTTATTAAAAGTTATGGAGTAGAACACCATTTAGAGCAACAATTTCAGCAGAGTAATAAGGCTGTAGAAGATAATAAATACTTATTTTTTAAATTAAATGCTTTTGTCAGCTCGCTGAGTGATGTATTTGGAGGGATTATGTTTATTTCTGTATTTTTAATTGGCAGTTTTTTATCTATCCGAGGCGCTATTACATTAGGTACTATGATTGCTTGTGTACAGTTAACCAATAAAATTGTTAATCCAGTATATATGAGCATTCAATACATTACTCAAATCAGATCATTGCGTGATATTTCGACTAAAGTGTTAGAGATGATGGATGTTGAACATGCAAGTATCGAATACATAAATAAAACATCAATTGATCATTCTGTTTGTCTAACTGATGTATCCTTTGGTTATGCTGAAAATCATTTGAACTTATGTAATATTAACATGAAACTAAATAAAGGAGAAAAGTATGCTCTTGTGGGACCCAGTGGATCTGGAAAATCTACTTTGATCAAGCTTCTAATGAAGCAATATCATAATTATGAAGGAATTATTAATGTAGATGATTTGAATTTAAAGTTCATATCTGCTGAGGATTGGTGTCGGCTAGAATCGGTTGTACATCAGGATGTATTTTTATTTGATAGTAGTATTCGAGAAAATATTACAATGTATCAATCATTTCCAGATGAAGTGCTTTCCAATGTGATACGTGCATCTGGACTTGATGAGCTAATCGACAAGTTACCTTATGGTTTGGATACACAGGTTGGGGAAAAAGGAGGGATGCTATCAGGTGGGGAAAAACAAAGAATTTCGATTGCCAGGACCTTAATTAGGCAAACTCCGTTATTACTTCTCGATGAAGCAACTTCATCTTTGGATAGTGAAACGGCGAATGCCATTGAAGAGGCAATACTAAGTCTGGAAGCTACTACATGCTTGATAGTGACACATCGTTTGTCTAGAGCTACATTACAGCACTATGACAAGATATTTGTTATGGCCGATGGAAAAGTAGTAGAAAAAGGTTCTTTTAATCATTTGATAGAGAATGAAGGTTATTTTTATTATTTATATAAAATTGTAAATGATACTTCGACAAACCAGGCACATCTTATATACACTTGATTTGGTTGTATTTAGTTTTTCACGGTCTTTAACATCTAACCTCCCCACAATAGTCGAACTACAGCCATACTCACAATACCGACAACGACGGTAGCCAGCAGATTTTTGCTCCATAATGCAGTCACCAGCGTAGGAAGGACAGCTATAAGCACTTGCCCATTAAGAGTAACCGAATGTTCGGTTCGGACGAGCAGACTTTCCATTACGAGTGCTGTGAAAATACAAATGGGGATATAGGAAAGCCATTGTAGCACTGGCCTGGGCAGCTCCAGCTTTTGCAGCACGGCGAAGGGAATGATTCTTGGGATCGCCGTGACGATCATGCCGCCGATAATAATATACAGGACACTTGGATGAATGTTCATTTGTCGGTTAACACTCCAATCGTTGCAGTGATCATCGTAGCTACAATGACCGCGATATGTGATGGCACCCACCAAGACAAAAGGTACATCAGAACAGCCATACACACCACGAGCAGCAGACGGTGCTTGAGCTTGGAGGTCTGTACACTTTGGAGCTGGGAAATAAGCAGGGCAAGAAACATTGCTGGCAGGGCAAAATCCAGACCAAAGGCCTCTGGCCTGGAAATCCAGTTCCCGAGTATCCCTCCCGCCACGCAGGAAGCGATCCAGACAAGATATGCCGTTATATTAAGCCCGTTCATCCAGCGATCGCTTACCTGCCCGCCTTTAGCCAATTTGTCCGACGCTACCCCAAAGGATTCGTCTGTCAAAAGAACGCCGATGCCTATGTTTTTCCACAGTGAATATTTAGTAAAGTAAGGAGCCAGCGACGCACTTAATAGCAGGTGGCGGGCATTCACAATGAAGGTCGTTAAAATAATGACGGATGGAGGACTGCCTGTAGCCAGCATGGAACACATAATAAACTGAGACGCTCCTGCGTATACAAGTGCTGACATCAAAGCAATTTCCATCGTGCTAACCCCGGATGAGGCCCCCACAATGCCTGCTGCGAACCCAATGCATACATACCCGAGCAGTGTAGGAATACAATCTTTAATCCCTTGTAAAAAGCTGAGTGAATCGGGCTCCGTTCTGCTCAACTCCGATGCTATGGACATTTCAACCTTACCCCCAGTGTATAAATTTATAACAGTATACAACGGAAGCTCGAAACTAATCAATATATTATACGTATGTATGTTATAGTGAATATCTCCTGTGGCGAACAAGCCGTCTTTTGTGTATTCTTCTTATATAGACTTTTCGATACGAGGAGGCACAGTCTGTGGATTCAATGCAGTATATTATCGGCTCTAATTTAGCTCAAATCAGGAAGACTAGAGGACTTAGTCTGGATAAGGTGGCTGAATTGACAGGGGTCAGTAAAGGCATGCTGGCTCAGATTGAGAAGGGGAAGTCCAATCCTACAGTGACAACACTTTGGAAAATTGCGAACGGCCTACATGTATCCTTTTCCTCCTTTCTCAAAGAGGACCCGCCGCAAATCACGAAAATTAGTAGAAGTGACCTGTATCCGGTTATTGATGAGGACGGTAACTATTTTGTTTACCCTGTATTCCCGTATCATTCGGAAAAAAAGTTCGAGGTGTTCACGGTAAGTCTGAAGCCGGGCTTTACACACCAGGCAGAGAAGCATCTGGGAGAAGAATCGATTCTCATGATCCGCGGGGAAATGTGCTTTGAAATGCAGGGGCAGCAGCTTAGGCTGAGCGCAGGGGATGCTATACAATTTCAAGTGTCTGACATACATACCTACCGCAATGATTCGGATGAGGATGCAGATTTTTATGTATTGATTTATTATGCGGATTAGTGGGATGATGAGCATAGCCGCAAGCAGGCTTCCACATATAAAAAGACAGCCACAAGGAAAAGTGAGGAAAGAGAGCCCATGGAAAGCAAGTACATTCGAGAAACCTACTGCTTCAAGACGTCCCGTGTATTTCCCAACGATGTTAACAATCACAACACACTTTTCGGGGGCAAGCTGATGTCGTATATCGACGATATCGCATCGATCGCCGCTGCCAAGCTGTGTCGAGTAAACACGGTTACGGCTTCGACGGACTCGGTGGATTTTTTACTGCCTATCCATCCGAGCGATTCTGTCACGCTGGAGGCATTTGTAACCTGGACAGGCCGCAGCTCGATGGAGGTGTTCGTAAAGGTGATTCGCGAAGGGCTAATGACCGGTGACCGTAAAATTGCCGCTACGGCCTTTCTGACCTTTGTGGCACTGGACGAGCATAACCGTAAAGTAACCGTGCCACAGGTGATACCGGAAACAGAAGAGCAAATGCAATTGCACCAGACAGCTCCATCGCGCGCAGCCATACGGCGCCAGCGCAGGGAAGAAAGCAAGCAGCTTGCGAGTTTCCTGACGACAGATTACCCGTGGGAAGTGTAACATATCAGAGATCACCCAATTCATCATTCTTCATCATTTTGATGTAAAAAGGAGCCGTCTTTCCGTTGCAATCAGCTATGATCTGCTCGGAATACGGCTCCTTTTGAATGAACTGCTGAAATAACGGGGCTATTCTGTTTTAACTACACGGAAATGCTGATTCGTCCCGCCATTATCGCCCCATTGAATGGCTTTGGCTTCATCGGTAGTGGCGCCCTCGGAAATGTCAATCAATTTGCCGGTTGCCCGATTTTTTAGCTTGTAATAACCCCCGGTTACGGATACCAGCTGCCAATGCTGGCTGGACCAGCCTCCGTCGCTCCACTGCTCGATAACTGCACCATCGGTCGCCATGCCGCTTTCAACCCCAATCAGCTTGCCGCTGTTGCGATTCACAATTTTATAATATCCGCCGCCTGCATCCTTGAGCTGCCATTGCTGGCTTGCTGCTCCGGAATCTGCACGCTGCTCCAGGTCGGCACCGTCCGTCGTCGCATTGCCAATGATGCCCAGCGGCTTGTTGCTCTTGCGGCTTACCAGTTGGCAATAGGCATCCGGGTCAATGACCATTGGCGTGGTTACACCCTCTATGATACCACTGGCGGTGTCGATATTAATGCTGTCGAACCAGTCCATGGCTAATGAAGTCGCAGTTGGAAAACGCAGCGGCAGCCACACATATTGAGAATCCTGCACAGGACCACTCCACGCCCCCGCCCAACGGTCACCCAAATACAGATACGAAGTCGTCTGCGTACCTTCAACAGGAATGACGTAGGCCGACTGTGAACCATAGGTTGTACTGTCCCCGAAGTTCATCGTATTGCTCCAGGTTCCTTCAATGCTGGATGCCGTAGCATACTTGGCCTGATTGGGATTCCAGCCGGTTGCCCCGGATGTAATTAGGAAGTAGACATCTCCTTTTTTGAACATCGCCGGAGCTTCACGATATTGTCCCAGCCACAGTGTGGTCACCAGTGATTCAACTTGCAGAAAATCCGGTGTCAGACGATAAATATTCAAATCGGCATTCACACGGGTCGCCGAGATCAGGTAAGCCGTTCCGTTGTCATTGTATACCGTCATATCGCGGGAATCGTGATCCAGAGGACGGAAGCTGCCTTGATACGTATAATCGCCATCCACAGTATCGGAGGTGGCAACTGCAACTCGGGCCTCGTTGTAATTCACCCCGTTTTCCTTGTGCATCCACAATACGTATTTGCGTGTTTTTTCATTGTAAATCACCTTTGGACGCTCGATATTCGACACATTCAGCTCTGCTGCCGAGCTGCTGATTAACACGTTTTTGCGAAACTCCCAGTTTTTTAAATCTGAGGAACGGTAGGCGGATACCGCCTTGAACGTGCCGCCCAGATTGCGATTTTCACCAAACCAATAATAGTAACCGTCCACTTTAATCATACCGCCCCCATGGGCATGAACCACGTTTCCAGCAGTGTCTTTAAATTGAATGCCATTCAAAACATTCGCTGAAGCCGCAGAAGCTATCTTAGGTGAAAACATCTGGAATATGTTCAACGTCAGTAAAATAGAAAGCATTATACACAGCAAGCGGGCAAAATCATATTTCATTGTTTCGTCCTCCTCTATGCGTATTTTTTAAAGCGCTTTCATAATTTAGTTCTATACATAGCTTTAATAGGATTACTTATCCCAATTGTATCCATATTGAATTGAAAGTGCTAGAGTAGTATATTGACCATGTACACGGCACACGCCATCCATAGCTGACAGACTTCAATCGAACGGTGAGTGTTGCGAACTGGCTGATATCCATTTACGGCATACAGGAGGCGACCATGGAAATATACGCGATTGATACAAGCAAGCCAGAGGCTGAGACTTACTATGAGTTACTGTTAAATCGGGTTTCACTGGAAAAGCGGCAGAAGCTGGATCGTTTTTTACACCGAGAGGACGCCTTGAGGGGATTATACGCCGATGTGCTGTTAAGGTGGTTGGCTTGTCGGCAATTGAAGGTACCTAATGCCAGCCTTCAGTTTACATACAATGCTTTTGGTAAGCCTTCCTTGTTGAATGCGCCCGGCTTCCATTTTAATGTTTCTCATTCGGGAAAATGGGTGGTATGTGCCCTTGATGAGCAACCGCTTGGAATCGACATCGAACAGCTCCGTCCTATTGATTTTGAGGTAGGCAAGGTATGCTTTTCGGACACAGAGTATGATGCGTTAATGCGTCAGGACGCAGACAGTCGCTTATCGTATTTTTATGATCTATGGACGCTTAAGGAAAGCTTTGTGAAGGCCGAGGGGCAGGGATTAACACTACCGCTGAAGTCTTTTTCATTTGAGTTGAGGGCACATTCGTTCATAGGCTTCACGACAGAGGGCTTTACCACCGAATATTGCCATTTTAAACAGTATGCGCTGGATCAAGATTATAAAATGGCTGTCTGTGCAGCTCATGACCGTTTTGCCCGGCAGATACAGCAGGTAGATATAACTACACTACAATTGGAAGTAGCGACTCAGGCGTAACATGTAGGGGATAACGTTATTGCTGAAAAAGGGAGATGAATAGCGTTGACGTTCGTTTTGTTCAAGCACGGCCGGTTGTATGGGGATTGGGCTTCGAAAGGGGATTCAATCGTGGTACAGCATGGCCGTATACAGGCCATCGGATATGCGCGGGAGCTTGAATTGCAGCTGTCCGGTAAGGAATATAAAACCGTGGATTGGGAGGATGCTTATGTGCTGCCAGGTTTAACCGATTCACATATGCATTTGTCCATGCACGGTATGAAGCTGGCGATGCTGGATCTGACATCAGCTACCTCCAAGCAGGAGATGCTGGACATGCTGCGCAAGCGGGTCGCTGTAACACCGCCGGGAGAGTGGATTTTGGGACTCAACTGGAACGAAAATGCGTTTATTCCGGTTGAAATTCCGGGTATAGACGAGCTGGATGCCATTACAGACCAGCACCCGGTCTATTTGACCCGTACGTGCTTTCATACGTTCCTGGCTAATTCAGAGGCATTTCGACGTGCGGGTATTCATGATAACACCCCTGACCCGTCCTCGGGAGCCTATGGACGAGACGCTGAGGGACGATTGAACGGATTGCTTTATGAGGAAGCATCCTTCGCCTTTACAAATGTGCAGCCAGAGCCGGATTATGCGGTAAAAAAGGATACGATTCGACGGGCATGCCTGGATGCGCTACGTCTCGGTCTGACTGCTGCGCATACGGAGGATTTACGTTTTTTGGGCAGCGTGGAGACGATGCAGCGGATTTACAACGAGCTGAGGGAGGAAGGCCTTGCTTTTCGTACACATCAGCTCATCTATCATCCATTTTTGAAGGAAGCTCAAGCGCAAGGGCTATGTGCAGGAACTGGAAATGAGTGGTATAAAATCGGCGCTATAAAAATGTTTGCCGATGGCGCCATTGGAGGAAGAACTGCGTTATTGTCCGAGCCATACAGTGACGCTCCACATACCTGCGGCATGGCCATTCAACCGCAGCCAGAGCTGAATCAGATGGTGGCAGCAGCCAGAGCCGCAGGCTTTCCGGTGGCTGTACATGCCATCGGCGATGGGGCGGCACACATGATTTTGACAGCGATGGAGACTCATGCGCTCACAGAGAAAAGCGGTTTGCCAGATCGCCTGATCCACGGACAGGTGCTTACGGCTGATTTGGTCAAGAGAATGGCGAAGCTGCCGCTGATTGCTGACATTCAGCCGCGTTTTGTCGCGAGCGATTTTCCATGGGTACTGGATCGGGTTGGGAAAGAACGGACCGAATATTTATATGCCTGGAAAAAGCTGCTGAATGCGGGTATTCCGTGTGCAGGCGGCAGTGACGCGCCGATTGAACCGCTGAGTCCTTTTCTCGGGATGCATGCGGCTGTAACTCGTGCCAAGCCGGAAGAAATGCATGAGGGTTATCTTCCCGCTGAAAAACTGGATGTTCATGAAGCCATTCATCTGTTTACCACGGGAAGCGCAGTAGCAGCCGGGGAGACGGATGAGAGGGGATGGATTGCTGCAGGTAAAGCGGCTGACTTTACGGTCATTGACCGCGATGTAACGGAAAGCCCGCAAGCTTTACTGGATGTTAAGATACGAATGACGGTCGTGAACGGGAAAATCGCATATCAGTCGTAGGCTGGGCATATGAAGGTATGCCAAAAACCTTCAACTTCGCTTTTTTATGTGAGGTTGAAGGTTTTTCGCTTTTACAAGCCACGCTGTAGGAATCGGTCTGCATTTTTTATACTGGACCACAGATCAGAGCTTGCGCCGCCCGGATACCAGTAGGCGAAGCCTGCAAATCCTTCCTCCTGCCCCAATTGATACTTAAGGGTCAAGGATCGTCCTTCCTCCAGCCATAGCTTATGCAGCTGTGTGTCTTTGTAAGACACAGTATACTGCTGAACATCCTCATTCCACTTCGGTTTGGAGGAGGAACGGGACACTAGCTGATTTTGCTCATCTAGTGAAATATCAGAGGAAGCGACCGATTGGCCACTCGCATTGAGCGTCCAATTCCTTGTAAATAAAGGCAACGCCAATATGGCCTTACTGGGATCGGCAGTTTGCTCAAAGCGTCTCACGCTTTCACGGAGCCACGGTAATGAGGACACGGAGCCGGGAGTCGAGCTGCCTCCCCAATGCTCGTCGTATCCCATGAGGATCATATAGTCTGCCGCAGCACCTAGCTGCTTGTAATCAAAGGCGGCTGTCCAGTCCGTGCCGTAATCAGGCGATACGCAAATGGCCAGTACGGCATTCAGGCTTTTCAGCTTGGCTTTTAATTGCTGGATGAACAATGTGAGATTGGCTCGATCCTGACCATCCACATTTTCAAAATCAATGACAAGCCCGTCCAATTTATGGACAGATACGGCATTGGCAAGTTGGCTTATGGTTTTACTGCGTAAAGCCGCACTGGACAAAATTTGATGGGTCATCGTCAGATTGGAACGATTGCCGACCATAGCCCAGATTTTTTTATGATGCTGTTTGGACCAGGTGAGCAGTGACGAATTCGTATAGTCGCTGATCGTACCTGTTTCGTTCAGAAAAAACCAGCGTGGTGACAGAGTGTTCATGTTGGACTGCAGCACGGTGTTTTCAAACTGCTGAACGGTTTGGTCATATTGCCATCCTAGTCGGATAGAAGTGGCGGAGGAAGCGGTTGACCGAGCATGCTGCGTGGAATACGCCAGCAGACGTTCCAGTATGGCCGCTGTTTCTTCCCGGGTGAGGGAAGATGTGGGGTGAAAATACTTATTTTCACCTTTCATAAAGCCGTAACGATTCACGGTGGTTACAGCTTCAAGCGCCCAATCTGCAATCTCATCAGCATCTGTGAAAGAGGAAGTGGCTTCTCCTGATTCTCCCGAAGAGCGGATAAGACGTGCGATCATCAAGGCCGCTTCTTGCCGGGTTACAGGACTGTTCGGCTGGAATGTGGCGGACGTTCCTCCCTGAACGATATCAAGCTGGGAAGCAGCTTCGATCCAGCCGTAATACCACGCCTGTTTGGATACATCCCGATAGGAAGCAACGGCTGCCTTTACAGGCTCCAGACTGAGCATACGATCCAGTGCGGTAACCCACTCGGCTCTTGTAACTGCCTTCTTGGGGGAGAAGTAGCCGGGTTGTGTACCTGTCAAAATCCCTTTAGCGTGCAGGGAAATGATAGACTGATAGGCATAGCTGTGTGAAATATCCTGAAACGCTACGCCAGATGCTGCTGCCGGGGCAGCCAAATATGAAGTTGATGTAGTAAATATCGTTATGGCTGTCGTTGCTGCCAAGGTGAGCCGGGTTAACCAACGTGATCGCTTGGAACTCATACCAAATAACCTTCTTTTTTATGATAGATTGTAGATGCATTTGTCGTTACTCGACGAATAATACTATCAAAAATAGTAAAGTTATTCATTGCTAAATTGCTGGAAACACACCAAAAAACCCGCTACCTGTACGGTAAGCGGGGCTAGAATTGAATCTATGCTTTTTTGGCAAACATAATACCGATGGTCTGAGGTCCGCAATGACTCGATATGACGCACCCGGCTGTGGTTAACAGCACCTCTTGTGCCTTCGTTTCTTCCTTCAAACGAGCTTGCAGCATGAGCGCATCCTGCTCAGCCAAGGCATGTACAACAATGATGATGTCGTTATCCATCTGATCGCGCTGGTTCAGGGCATTTTGCAGCATCTGATCCAGTGCTTTTTCACGTTTGCCACGGACTTTGTATGCAGGTGTCATTTTTCCGTCAATGACTTTGATGACCGGACGAATTTTGAGCAGACTGCCGATCAGGTTTTGCATTCCTGAGCATCTGCCGCCTTTGTACAGGTATTCGAGTGTATCAATGACAAATTCCGTATCTATTAATGGTCGTGTTTTCGTCAGCATCTCTACAATTTGCTCTATCGTATTGCCATTTGCAGCCGCACGGGCAGCTTTCATCACAAGCAGGCCAAAGCCGCATGATAAATTCAGAGAATCAAAGACCGTGATGCGACCTTCCAGGAATTCAGAGGCAGCGAGCAGTGCATTTTGGTATGTCGAGGACAGCTCAGAAGACAGACTGATATATAGAATGTCGTCCCCTTGTTCTATGTAGGGTGCAAAGGCTTGAATAAAATCCGCTGGAGAAGGTGCGGCGGTGCGCGGCAATTGTCCCTCGCGGCTTACACGCTGAAATAATTGTTCCGGGTGAATGTTTACCCCGTCCTGTAATGCTTCATCACCAAACACGGTATACAATGGTACAATGCTAATCTCATATTGCTCGCGCCAATCGGAAGGAATATCACTGGTACTGTCCGCAAAAATTTTAATTTTGTTCATGACATAGAATCCTCTCTGCGTGATGCGGAAAAATTATAAAGATTGCACGGAGGAAGGATAAATATCCGCAGTGCTGTTCGGAATGGAAAGACCGATGGCAAGAAGTGCAATAAAACCCACAATAATGAGTGCATTAATGATCAATCCTGTGATAGCAAAGGCCTTCTTACGGTTTTTCAACGCGATTCCAATAATACCGACCACAAGTCCGCTACAATTCAACAACAGGCTGCCTAAAAAAATAAAAGGAAGCAGCGCCGTTCCGGTTTGTTGCAGAACAACTTCCGGATTCATCGTTTGATACTGGCTGAAATGAGCAAGCAGATTAATGATCATAATAGCCATAATAATATATCCGATCAGACTGACGAGCGACATAATAAAAGAAGCAATTCCGGGACCGGAATGCTTGAGCTTGACCGGAGGCTGGAACACAGGAGCTTCTGAAAAAACAGGATGCTCCTCAGACGCAGCAGGCTTTTGCAAATTAGGATCTTGATAATTCATTTTTTCAACTCCTTGAACATAGTCCGAACAGGTACTAATTTTCCACAAAATAAACAAAAAAGCAAGCCGCATTACACATTACCCTTCAAAAGACAGGGTTTAAACATCAAATTTTGTAGGAGATCTAACCATACGGGTTGGCTGGTAAACTTCAACCCGATTCGATAAAATAAGAAGAACATTCGGGTTAAAGAATAAGAAGCAAAGGAGTACATAAACATGCAACGTAGATGGATCATTGTGGGATCTATAATGATGCTGTTGGCAGTAGCCATTGGAGCGTTTGGAGCACATATTGTGAAAGCGCGAATCGACGCGGACGCTTTGGCCGTGTATGAAACAGGTGTAAAATATCATATGATTCACGCTGTCGGCTTGCTGATCATTGCATTGGCTGCCGGACAATGGGGGGCCTCGACCCGTTTAAGATGGGCAGCACGTCTGCTGTTGACGGGTATTATTTTGTTTTCCGGCAGCTTGTATGTGCTAAGTTTGACCGGAATCCGTATTTTGGGTGCTATCACCCCATTGGGGGGGATTTGTTTTATTGCAGGCTGGTTATTTCTGGCATGGGCTGCAATGGGGCTGAAGAAAGAGGGCTAGAGACTCGATTCTGGAATACGAAAAAAGAGAATTGGTGGAAAGACGTTACGTCTTTCCACCGATTCTCTTTTTTTCATACTTACTTTTTACTGCAAGGGATGTACAATTACGTTGTGATTTCATCAATTTCATTCATTTTAAAGGAGTACACCTGCTTCTCATCCACATGATACACACTCAGCAAGCTATTATCATGATCCAGGTTGAGTATGCGGCAGGGGATGCTGCGCTGTCCGCCATAACGATTCACAATTAAACGTACAAGCGTACTATCTTGTATATAGCGTTTGATCCATTCATATGTGCTAAGTTCTTGCTGTATTGCAGGCTTCGGCTGTGCATGGGTTTGTTTGATCTCTTGAACGGCAGCAGTTGACTTAGTCATAACTGCGGCAGACTTCCTTTTAGAGAACTTTTCTGCAAGCTTAGCGGCAGGGTCCGAGGAGTCGCTAGCAGACTGTTTTTTTAGATACAAAGCAGCTTCAATTAAATTACCAAGTTCAATGCCAGATTGAATCCGACTATCGGCAATTTGATCATGTTGGCTTAAGAGGTTAAGCAAGAACTGAAGGGCCTCTACGTTCGAACGACCTTTAACTAATACATCAACATTAAATAAATAACTGGTTTCGTCTTGATTTGATTCCTTTTTCATACATCCTCCAGCCCAAGCCCTGGGTATATAGTCTTTTGTAGTATCTATCAATATATCATTAAAATGCAATATGTCATAGTACCTTAGGCCCTGTTATTGGATATTAACAAAAATTCACTCTATATAAAGCCTCATACATCATTTAAAGCCCTATGCATAAAAATTTCTTGAGTATGCCCCTGAATTATAGGCTCCTGTATGTGTGAGCAACCAGATATAAATCAACCAAGTCCATTGTATACATATATTGAGAATAAATGAGGCGGAGGGTGAAATCAAGATATTTAAATTTTAAATATTTTACAGTTGGAAAAATAGGAAAAGACCCCTCAACAAAGGGGTCTTCAGCATATCCAAAATGTGGTGATATGATTGTGGTTGCTATCAAAGCGGAGTCGAATGTTATTCAAAACGGGATTCGTTTGATCCATATAGCACGCAGAACATTTCAATGTCCGAAAAAGGGCCGTCTGTACCCTTTGAAACAGACCCATAGACTCCTATATCCAGAAATTTGTCTTTACTCCCTAATATATCCATCTACACTTCAGCGTGGATTCAGTTTCACCTGTGAGCCCTTGCCGCCCGTCTGGATTCCAGTTTCCTTCATTCCGGCTTCCTTTAGGTCGACCAGCAGGCGCTCCAGCACTGCTTTGGCGACAAGAGCTTCCTTCGCGCCCGATGATTTGACAACCAACTGCACCGGCTTGCCGGAACGCAGATATTTGTCCGCCTGACGCAGCTTCGTATCGTAATCATGCTCCTCAATATGAGCAGTGAAGCGCAGTTCCTTGACCTTTTCTTTTCCGCTCTTTCCAACGGCTCTTCCGACATTCGTTTTGCGTGTTGCGGACTCTTTTTGCACGAGTGCTTTCCCTTTGCCCTTCGGAACAAGGCTGCAGGGCGGCGGACTGCTCATCAGTGAGGTACAGACCAGGTCCGCCCCTTTGGAGCGGGCCATAACCAAGGCTTCTGCCTTGGAGACTATACCGAACTGCTCCCCTCCGAGCCCAGTGAGCATCACCTCATCAGCCTTAATTTGCTCGTTGATTAATACTGCCACGTCAATGCAGCCTCCCTTAAAAACAATGATAAAGCTATCATATACGGAACCTGTTTACGATTCAATTTGGATTTTTGGCTCATGAGTAGCTGCACTTTTGCAAAAATATGCAGCTTATACTATTCGATAGAATCCTTATTGACAAAAATCACTAACCCCTATACTCTTTTACTGATAATGATAATCATTTTCTAATGAAACATATACATGCAGGGGTGAATAAGAGAGATGAAGAAGATGATAGATGGCTTATTGTTATTTATGGTTTTTGCTATTGTACTGGCAGGCTGCGGACAGGCGGGGGATACCTCAAAAACGGGGGCCAGTTCCGGATCGGAGCAGACAACCCAAGCAGCTGGCCCAGTAACGGTGCATGACGATCATGGAGAAGTCAAGCTGGACAAGCCGGCGGAGCGTGTCATTGTGCTCGAATGGACGTTTACCGAAGATCTGATTGCACTTGGGGTACAGCCTGTCGGCAATGCGGACAATGCAAACTACAAGCTGTGGGTGACGCCAGAGGCCAAACTGGCGGATTCCGCTACGGATATAGGTACACGGAGCGAGCCGAACCTGGAAGCAATCGCAGCGCTCAAGCCGGATCTTATTATCTCTAATGCAGACAATAATGCAGCCATCTATGCACAGCTTAAGGGGATCGCACCAACGATAGAATACGATCCTTATAAAGGGAACGGCTATGATTATGACCGCATGGTCGAAATCTTCAAGCAGATCGCTGTCGCTACCGGAAAAACCGAGCAGGCTGATAAAGTTCTAAGCGAACTTGACCAGCATTATGTGGAGGCAAAGGCTACATTGGAAAAAGCGGGAAAAGCGAACTTCCACTATGCGTTGACACAGGCCTTTACGGCTCAAAATGCTGCCAGTCTGCGAATGTTCAAGGATAATTCGGTTGTAGCGGGGACGCTGGCGAAAATCGGCATGGTGAACGACTGGCAGTCGGACAAGACCGAGAAATACGGCTTTAGCACCGTTGGCATTGAAGCTCTTCCAGCTGTACAGGACAGCAATTTTATCTATATTACGCAAAAAACGGACGATGTATTTGGAGCCGCCATGAAGACCAACTCGGTATGGAACGGACTGGATTTTGTCAAAGAAAAACGGACCTACCCACTGGACGGTACAACATGGACGTTCGGTGGCCCAATCTCATCCAAAGTGCTGGTTGATCAGGTAGTCGGAGCGCTGACGAAATGACCCGAGCAGGCGCAGGGGGTTTGTCGAAGACTTGGCGTGTAGCAAGCATCTTTGGGGGCGGCTTGGCCGTCCTTATTGTGCTTTTTTTTGTAAGCTTATGTTATGGAGAGACGTCAATACCGTTGCCTACGGTCATCGAGGCTTTGACCCAGCGTCAGAATACGCTGGACCATAATATGATTTGGGATCTGCGAATGCCACGCACGGTCATTGGAATCCTGGCTGGTGGTGCACTGGCAATTGCGGGTGCATTGCTACAGGCGATTACCAAAAATCCGTTGGCAGCTTCTGATACACTCGGAATCAACGCAGGTGCCTACTTTGTAGTTGTGCTGGGCACGGTGATGTTCCCTGGACTGCTGCATCAAGCGCCGTTTCTGTTCGCTGCTCTGGGCGGCCTGCTGGCGGCAGTGCTCGCTTACTTTATGGGTGGGGGGCGAACGGGGAGTCCGATTCGGCTGGCGCTTGCGGGCTTGATTGTATCTATAGTTCTCGGCTCGTTCACCGGAGCACTGCATATTTTTTATTCCTTTGAAACACAGGGGCTGTTTCTTTGGGGTTCCGGCTCGCTGGTGCAAAACGACTGGAGCGGCACGGCTTACGCTTGGCCCTGGGTCGTAGGGCTTTCTATGATTGCAGTTCTGCTGTCAAGGCAATTCGATGTGCTCGATCTGGATGAGTCCACATCCACGTCCCTTGGGCAAAAAGTGAGCTTGACACGGGCGGTGGGTATTGTATTGGCGGTACTGCTGTCGACAGTTACGGTAAGCGTCATCGGGCCTATCGGGTTTGTGGGGCTGGTTGCTCCGCATTTGGTACGTTTAAGCGGCCTGAAAATGCACCGTTGGATACTGCCGGGCTCTTTCCTGTGGGGAGCGCTGCTGTTAACGGGCGCTGACGTCCTGGCAAAAATGGTTCACCAATCAAGTATGAATCTGCCGACTGGAGCGATCATGGCATTGATTGGGGCTCCATGGCTAATTTGGCTGATTCTCTGGAAGATGAAGCTGCCTTCTGGCAGTGGCGGACATTCTTCTATGAATATAGGTGTCCGCTCACGGAAATTGCCGTTTGGCAGGCTGGCCACACTGTTCGCGTGCGGAGCTGTGCTGCTGACCGTATTCAGTCTGATGTTTGGGGGAATGCGTATTCCGGTAGGTGATCTGCTGTCCGGTCTGCTTGGCGGTGAGAATGCCAATTCGGCCTTGCTTCAGTTCCGTATTCCACGCACACTGGTGGCGGCTGGGGCTGGCATCGCGATTTCGGTCAGCGGCGTTTTGATTCAATTGGCTGTGCGTAATCCGTTAGCCGATGCCTCGATCATCGGGGTTTCTTCAGGAGCCGGATTCGGCGCACTTGCAGTGATTATCGTCTGGCCGAGTTTGCCCGTGTATATGCTGCCAATCGCGGCAATCGTCGGAGCGACAATCTCGGCGGCGGTGATTTTCTTTCTGTCCTGGAACAAGCAACTGAACCCATCTGTTGTAATATTACTTGGCATTGCCGTATCGGCGATCGGATCAGCCGGAATACAGGTGTTGATCATTCAGGGCTCACTGTGGGGCAGCACGGGTTATATCTGGCTGACGGGAAGTACCTACGCCCGAAGCTGGGGACAGGTGACGACGATTCTGAGCTTTCTACTTGTGCTGCTGCCAGTAGCCTGGTGGCTGGCTCGTCGCTTCGATCTTTTGGTATTTGACGATAGCAGCGCCATGGGGCTGGGGCTTCCAGTGCGCCGCACTCGGCTGCTGGCGATGGCAGTAGGCGTACTGCTGGCAGGGGGAGCGGTAGCCTGCGTGGGTACGATCGGCTTCATCGGGTTGATTGCTCCGCATATCGTGCGCACGCTGATCGGGCACCATGTACGCCGATCCATTATTTTATCAAGCATTTTGGGAGCGGTAATGCTGGTGCTGGCAGACACGATTGGACGGACGGTGCTCGCACCGACGGAGATTCCTTCTGGACTGCTGATCGCCCTGATTGGTGCGCCTTATTTCCTGTACTTGATGTATCGCTCCAATAAGAGTAAGTCATTGTAATGGAAGATGTACATGAACAGGCTGTTTCCAAGCGGATTTTCCGTAGGGAAGCAGCCTTTATTATTTATTTTCCTATGGAATCATCTGAATTTTATATTTACAAATCTAATAAAGTAGATATAATGTGGTTTATGGAACCGTCATTGATTTATAAAGCATTGTCAAACGAAACTCGTCGTCTAATTATGCTGTGGTTAAAAAAACCAGAAGAGTTTTTTGATGAACAGGCTTATCTAAAACAAGGGCTTAATTTTCAAATTGGCGTATGTGTGGGAGATATTCAGGCTAAAGCGGGACTTGCTCAGTCTGTGATTTCAAGTTATTTATTAACGATGCAAAAATCCGGTTTGTTAGAGTCTGAGCGTATTGGGAAGTGGACGTACTATCGTCGGAATGAAAAAACAATACAGCAATTTGCCGAGTACATCCAAAAGGAACTATAAACAAAAAGGAGGTTTTTTTTCATATAATATATCTACAAATCTATATATATAATTTAATTGGAGGCTTATACTTAAAATGAAAAAGGTTAACCCGTTACTTATTATCATTCTGGCTTTAGGTGTATTTGGCATTATAACAACGGAAATGGGAATTATAGGTGTCCTCCCCCAAGTAACTCAAAAATTTAATGTATCAACTTCCCAGGCTGGCTGGCTCGTCAGTATATTTTCTTTCGTTGTTGCCATTTCAGGTCCGTTTTTGACCTTACTTGTTTCTGGCATGAATCGTAAAGTCATTCTATTAACCGCTGTATTCTGTTTTGTCATTTCCAATATAGTCTATGCCTATACCACTCATTTTGAGGTAATGCTTATTTTTCGTGTTCTCCCTGCTATTTTTCATCCAGTCTTTTTTTCGGTTGCCCTCGTGACCGCATCTAATCTTGTCCCCTCTGAAAATAGCAGTAAAGCCGTCACGAAGGTTTTCGCTGGAATTACGGCAGGTTTTGCTTTTGGCGTGCCGTTGACTTCTTATCTTGCTGAAAGGATATCGTTACAGGCTGCTTTTTTGTTTGGAGCTGTCGTAAGCTTGATTGCATTTGTAGGAATCCTCGTTTGGCTTCCTTCCCTGCCTGTTCAGGAAAAGATGTCTTATGGAAAGCAGCTTGGTATACTACGTAAACCTCAATTGTGGTTCAACATTATGACTGTTATTTTTATCTTTGCAGCTATGTTTTCGGTGTATAGCTTCTTTGCTGAATATCTTGGACAAGTAACCCTAATGAACGGGTCATGGATCAGTATCATGTTGATGGTTTTTGGAACCATTATGATTTTTGGAAACTTTTTATTTGGAGGATTTTTACATGAAGATTTGACAAAGACCGTCATCATCTTCCCTTTGCTATATATGGTCATTTACATATTCACTTATGCTCTGGGTGCTTCTTTCCTACCGATGATTGTGGTTGTGCTCATTTGGGGGGCCGTGCATTCCGGGGGGCTTATTATTAGTCAAACATGGTTAACTACAGAAGCGAAAGAAGCTCCGGAGTTCGGTAACAGCCTGTTTGTCTCATTTTCTAATCTTGGTATTACGGTAGGGGCTGCTCTGGGTGGGTGGTTTATTTCTCACTTGGGAATACACCAGCTCATCTGGAGCGGAATGATGTTTGCATTACTAGCCTTCTTATCCATTATCATAAAAATAAAAATGTTCAATTCGAATGCAGAGGAAGTTAACGTGCGTTAAAATATGGAGAGACATTAGAAGAGTACTCTACATTATGACCATAAAATGATGGATGGGGTGATGTTGATTGCATTTCGTATGGAGTAATATTGTAATTACCCTCTTAATCTTCGGGGGCATTTTGGCGTTGTTCATCTGGGGAGTGATTTCCTTTATAAAGCGTTTTCGCTGATCGTAATGAATGCTCCAATGACCATTGGAATGGACATGGATGTGTTACTTCGATTCAAGACATTAGATGTAAATGCCAAACTTCGGAGCGATTTAAAGGCTGATCAATAACAACTGCATTCATCTCATTCAGGCTGGGATGAATGCTAAATTGAACATGAACTGGGAAGCAAAATAAATTATTTTTATATGGGAGGATGAATGAATTGAAATTAAGAGAAGTGCTTTTAGGCACACACAGTTTCGAAGCGTTGAAAGCTTTTTACGGTTCTCTCTTGGATATGGAAATTGTGGAGGAGAGCCCTTTACGTTTATCGTTTCGAGTAGGAGAATCAGTTCTTGCTTTTCAGGAATCCCCCCACATGAAAAATGAGTTCTATCACGTTGCGTTTATGATTCCAACCAATAAGTTCATAGAGGCAAAACAATGGCTCATTAACCGGGGAATCCCGTTGGTTTCAAGAAGCGGAGAAGATGAATTTTTCTTCGAACACTGGAATGCCACTGCAATGTATTTCTATGATCCCGATCATAATCTTGTCGAGTTCATCGCTCACCATACACTCGACAATGCGGCCGTTGAAGCTTTCGAGCCCGATTCCCTGCTTCGAATAAGCGAGATTGGTCTGCCGGTCGATAATGTCCCGGAAGTATCCAGAAAAATCACAGAAATGTTTCAGCTTGAATCTTGGGGAGGGGCCGGACAGCAATTCACCCCACTAGGGGAAGTGGAAGGTTTATTTATAGTTGTTGACAAGCAGCGGCCTTGGTTTCCTGATGATCGGATTCCGACCCTTTCCAGCATCAGTATCTTGTTTGAAGGACCATGTTCTGCCGGTCTTTCACTTCATAATGGTTTGTATGAATTGAGATCAAACTGAGTTAGGGCTTCGTAATATATATATAAGCTGAACTTAAGAGCTTCATATAGTGCACTGCGCAGACGGATAGTGCTTCCCATCGCCACCACCCTCGGATTTCTGGAATAAAGCCTGCGATAGGCGGAAATCCGGGGACCATAATACATTCAGGAGAGAATAAATGAATATTAGACTGCTTAATTCAAATGAAAATTATCCGATAGAGCTTTTGTTACTAGCTGATCCTTCTCGCCAACTAGTTGAGGAATATTCAAAAAAAGGGGATTGTTTTGTAGCAGAGATTGACCGTCATATTGTTGGAGTCTATGTTCTATTACCCACAAGACCTGAAACAGTTGAGCTAGTGAATATAGCAGTATCAGAAGGAATGCATGGTCAAGGAATAGGCAGACAATTAGTGACACATGCAATTGAAACAGCTAGAACTCAAGGTTATAAAACGATAGAAATTGGTACAGGAAACTCTAGCATTGGGCAGTTAGCCCTCTATCAAAAATGTGGCTTTAGAATTGTCGGTGTGGATCTAGATTTCTTTATCAGACACAATTATCCAGAGGAAATTTATGAGAATGGTATACAGTGTAGAGATATGATCCGTATGTCTCAAGATTTATAAAGCCAATTTCTATGTTAACCATCCAAAAAGGGAGCTTAAGTAAGGTTCTGAAAGGTATATGATGATGTTCCAAATGATGGTACAATGAATTGCGGAAAGGCTATACAATCATCGGATTGGAATAGTCCTTTTTTAATGAGTTGATGTCCTAACAAGTTCCTGATAAGGGGTGGTTATTTTGTACAATTCAACCACGATACTCACCGAGATAATGAAGCATATGAAAGATCATGAATTAATTCTAAGCGAGCTGGCCCGAGAAGCAGGAATGAATCCGGGTACCATGAGCAGTGTTATTAATGGGAATCGCACTCTGTCAGTGGATCAGCTAGATCGAATTACAAAAGCGATGGGGTATCCTGTCGGCTATTACTACGAACGTTATGTGTCAGAGTATTTAGCAGAGGCTAATCCAAATTGGCGTCGAATGAGTCCTTTTCTACATAATTGTGCGAAATTAAATAAACTGGATTGTATTCATGAAGTTGTAAATTTATTGATGGATAAACTGGGTTATTCAGAATCCTTATTTGAGCTTGCAGAAGAACTATTTTATGAAAAGATGTATCAGTCAGCAGCCATACTGTATGAAAATGTGGCTTTAAGTGAAAAGAAACAATACTCAGAACGTTTGGCTATGTGTCAGTATCGTTTGTTCCAAACGAGACAAGGAGACAACCAAGAGAAAAACTATGAAGCGGCGGTTCAATTTGAAATATATGTTGAACGGTTAGATGAGATAGATCAGCTAGAGGCGTTAAAAGATTTGGCGAATACATATCGTTCGTTAAGAAAATGGGACAAAGTAGAACTATTCGCTAAAGCACTAGGAGATAAGGCTAAAATTCAATACAAAATCGAGCAACAACGGCAGCATGTGAAAAAAGAGAATTCGAGGAAACCGAATTTTCCTTTGTTTGCTTATTGGGCATTCTCGCATTTACTTCGTGCACAAGCCTGTGACGAGAGGAAAGACTATGAAAAGGGACTGCAGCATATTAAAAAATATGCTGATTTAAGCTGGGTAACGGATACAGATGAGGAAACTTTGAAGTGGAAAAATAAATATGAAGACTGGGCGGTAGTAAATGCATATGTAAATAAGCTTCTTTCTGGTGAAAAGAGTGTACTTCCCAATTACGTAGCTTATATTTCTTCAAGAAAAGACGAAGTGCTTCCCGCACTTGATAATATCCTTGAGGCGGCTAACCGATACCATTTTGATGTGGACGAGATTCTACAACAATTCGAGGCGGACATTTCATTTTATCTGGAGGAACAGAAAGTTGAAAGTTTTTATACCCAACGCTTTATAACAGAACGTTTTATGCATTTTTCAATGGAATTAACAGTTTACTATTTGACCAAAGGAAGATTTTTTGATGGCTTTCGATTTTTATTAAATTGCTTGGAAAAATCTACATTAAGTAATAATAAATCGTACATAATTAAATGTATGAGGCTGTATGAGTTTTATCAGGAATATGCATCATCTGAGACGAAGACAGCTTACAGAAATTTGATTCATAAGGTGGATGCAGATGAAGCCAAGAATAATTCTGACCTTTTAAGCAAGTAGCTTAATGCTGATAACGATAGTGACTGTCCCTTTACATTTTCACAATCAAGGATCTGGCTATCATCCGAGTCACCATGGCGAAATGTAAGTATGCCTAAAGGGAGTAAAATGTTTTAATTTCAACTCAATTATTGGAGCAGAAAGCAAAGCAACAAACCATAGAATCATGGAGAAGGCTAGATGGAATGATCCGTCTAGGCTTTTTTTATACCGTTTGTTTTCCTGTACATGCACCATAAAGTAGCCGGGAATACATAGGGCAAGTATAGGAATAAAGAATCAAATTCATGTCGTATTGTGGAATATATTGTTTTTACTGTAGATAATAAGCAAAATAGTCGGTATATTGATAGGGGGATATTCCCAATGAAAAGGAGGAGTCGTTGAGAACAAAACGAAACCTGCAATGTCTCTGTTGGCCCTTTAAGTCTGGTGAATGCGTTTGAACTTGTCGGGCATCAAAATACGGACAATGATTATAGCAATTTTCTATTAGTTCAGGATGGATTATAAGATTTCCAAATTTCCTAAAAGGGGTGTTAACCTTGAAAAAACTATTAGCTTCCAAGAAAAAACTTTTTTCTATGGTCGGAATATTATCTATTGCCGTGATTTCTATTAGTTCAACTTCTTTTGCAACTAGTTTTACCGGAGGGAGAAGCTCAGCCAATTTTAATGCCTATTATGATTCCTCTGTTTCTACGAATGGCTATACGGGTGCCTATGATACCGCCCGTTCTGATTGGAACGCTGCGTCTGGGTCAGTAAATATTGGCAAAACGACATCGACGAGTGGGAACCCGGACAGATATTATGTCGGTTCTACAGCTACTTCTGGTTTATTGGGATTGACAACTCCGTATAAAACATCTGGTGGCGTTGCAGGTGTAAGCGATCAATGGGCATATGCTACGGTGGTGATTTATCATAACCAGATGCAGGCTTACGGTATGAATTCCGTACAGAAAACCTCCAACGCAACGCATGAGATCGGTCATACGTTATCTCAGGCGCATCCATCAACCTCTAGTAGTTCTGTTATGAAACAAGGTATACAGTCTATCGGTGTTCAACCCTATGACAAGCAATCCTTAATTGCTAAGTGGGGAAACTAATGAGCGTAAACACTAATTTGGGGAAGGGGTACTGTTATGACTTTTAATAAAAAAATAAAGTTGGGTATTTCTGTATTAGCGATAGGAGGATTCATTGCTTCTGGGAGTCTTTTTTTTACATCTACGAACGCGGCTCCAAAACTTTCAGAACTGAATACGCCAAGAATCTCATTGGAAGCTTCTTATATTGATTACAAAACGGTAAGCGAATTGGACTCAAATGCAGAGCTTATTGTGATTGGGACTCCTTTACAAGGGTTTGATGATCGACAACATATCGTTACAAGCTTTGATGATGGTACTCTACAAGACTTTTATACGCTTACGAATATAAAAATGGATAAAGTGATTAAATCACCCGAAGGGTCTTCATTAAACCTAGATGAGCCTTTGTCTATCGTGGAACCGATTTCTTATATTGATGACGCTGGAGGCAAGAAAAAAATAGCATATGAGGATTATACAGAATTAAAGCAAAATGAAAAAAGCATTATTTTTCTCAAAAAAAATACACAAGGACAGTATAGCGTAATCAATATGGATCTTGGCAAGTTTGCTATTGAGCCATCATCTCAATCTCCCAGTTCTTCGGTGGATAAACAAGACTCCAAAGAACAATTTAGAGAATCTGTGCTAGAGAAATATGGATTGAAATAAAACCAAAAAAGACCTGTTCTTTGAATGAATGAACTGTGACCCTATTTGTGGACACATAAAAGAAAAGAGTTAGATTATGCTGTTAATAGATGGTTCCTGTATTCATCAGGAGTCATCTTTTTTAATGTCCATTGATACCGATCGGTGTTGTAGTAATCCATGTATTCATTAATGCGTGCCCGTAATTCCTGGAGAGTAACGCTGTCCCTATACTCGAGTTCATCCTTCATATGACCGAAGAAAGACTCCATGGAGGCATTGTCCCAGCAGTTACTCTTTCGCGACATGGACTGCTGGAAGCCTATCTCTTTAACTCGAGCTTGGAACCTCGGATTCGCGTAGTGAAAACCTTGGTCAGAATGGATGATGGCTTCGGGGTGAATGTTGCCATCCAGTCGTTGAATCAACCTGTCCAAGGTTCGATCTACGATCGTCATTTCTAAGGACGAGGATACATAATGAGCAAGAATCTGTTTGCTTGCACCGTCCTTTACACAGGACAAATACGCGCATTGCCCCTGACCATAGTGCAGGTATGTGATGTCTGTGAGAAAGACTTTCTCCGGCTCGCCCTGGTCAAACTGACGTTTAAGGTGATTAGGGAGTGTCTGGTGCTCTTGTGTGGCCTTTGCAAGCTTACGGTACGGATTGGCCTGGCGTATCTTGGCCACCAACCCGTATTTACGCATGATACGGCGAATTTTCTTATGGTTCATGATGACGCCACTCTTATGCTCCAAGCACATTTTTAAAACAAGTGCTCCCACTTTCCCATTACGTTTTTCAAAATGTTCCCTGATGAGTAACAGATCCTGTTCGTCCGCTTCTTCTCTCAGCTGTCGTGCTTGTTCAGCGGCTAACCACCGGTAGTACCCGCTTTTACTGACATTCGCCATCTTACAAAGATGATGAGTCATCTTCTCAAGTTGATGCTTACGGAGGGTACGATTGATGAGTTCGAAGCGCTCAGAGGGTGTCAGCGTTGGTTCTGCTGGGCTTGTCTCTCGAGCGCCTCGAGCTTTTTTAGGAAGTCGTTCTCCGCTTCCAGAAGCTTTATACGTGCCGCAGCTTGTGCAAGCTTCTTCTCCATCGACTGTTCTGCTGCGGGCCTTCCCGTGCTGCCTTTTCCTCGTTGCTCTTCCAGAAGACCTGCTTCACCTTGAGAAGCAAAGGTTTTTCTCCAACGTTTTAAGCATCTATTCGGATTCTCCCGTCCGATCATATCTAAGTTGAATCCTGCCTCCCTGAAGATTTCCGCAGGAGTTTTCCCCTCCTGATAGGCCTTTAGAGCTGCCAACTTGAATGTGGGTTGGTAAGCAATAGAACGCTCTGTAATATGCAATACGTTAGCATGATCCTCCATCTGGCGGATCTGACTTTCACTAAACCTTTGTTCACCGGTAGCCAACGGTTCCCCATTTTGTATCCCCAACCTTTCGTGTATATCGATTATAAACGCAAAGAGACCCGAGAGAGGTCGCTTTTTTTTCAAAGTGTCCATCTTTCGGGTCACAGTTCATGAAACCAAAGAACAGGTCTTTTTTAGTCAGTTTTTAGTTTTCATGAGTAATTTTTTTATTGAATTTGTGGAGTTGACTGATAGCTTATATGCAGTATAGGGATCTTTCTTATTTATATACATTGCATTGCTAGTCGAATCGTTGGGGTTAACCCATAAATAATAAGACTCTTCAGTTCCATCCTTTTGGAAAGTAAGTTCGTAATTTGGAGAAGCTATATTAACAATACCTGATATTTTTTCTGATGTATTCATTGCATTGATAAAGATATTAGTGTCAGTTTTATCCTTGAATGTAGCAAGTACATCTTTTTTAGTTAGCTGTTGTAGTGTTGTGTCCTTTTGTAGTTTATAAACGATTAGCGTCTCCTGTTCCTGCGCTCTTTGAGCAATAACTTCTTTTTCTGCGTTAGAGCTGTAAGTGGTTATTAACAACAGCACGATAGTCAAAAATAAGATTCTACTTTTCCGCATAATAAGAGCTACCCCCTTTCTTGACTTTACCTATTTGCTTTATAGACGATCTATATTGGAAAAATGTTTCAGTTTGAAAAAATAGAAGGGCCTATAGCCCCGAATAGGTATCTAAAGTAAATAACTGAAAGGTATATGGCTTTGTTCCAAAAGATGGTAAAATTATGGGTGATAGAATGATTTATTCAACTACATATGGCGAGTCTACGTTGAAAGGGTGGTTTATTCATGGGAATCACACTTACGATTAGAGCAGAATTAGAACAATATCTAAAACAAAATCGCTTGAGTATGACCGAGTTTGGACACATCATTGGTTTAAATGTAGGTACGGTTAGCAGTATCGTTACTGGAAATCGTATTTTATCCGTTAACCAATTGGATCGCATTACTGCCGGGATGCAATTACCACCAGACTATTTTTATGATCGTTATATTGAAGAATGTATCGTAGGAGAACCGCTCAATTGGCGAAGAATTAGCCCTTTTTTGTACGGATGCGTGGAGCATGACCGACTTGATTGCTTGCAGCGCGTTGTATTTCTGCTATTGGATAATCCTAAATATTTGCCATCGCTCTTTGAAGTTGCTGAAAATGTATACAAAGACGGTTACAATGAAGCAGCGGCGTTCCTGTACGAAAATGTAGCAGTAAGCGAGAAGAATCAACATTCGGATAATTTTGCAGTTTGCCAGTATCGATTGTTTACGATTCGTATTGGAGACGATCAAGAGAAAAACTATGATGCAGCTGTTCAATTTGAGCCTTACGCTGAACGGTTAGATGAGATAGATCAGTTAGAGGCGTTAAAAGATTTGGCGAATACATACCGTTCGTTACGAAAATGGGATAAAGTAGAACTATTCGCTAAAGCTATGGGAGACAAGGCTAAAATTCAATACAAACTGGAGCAGCAGCGACACCCTGTGAACAAAGACAATTCGAAGAAACCCAATTTTCCGTTGTTTGCTTATTGGGCATTCTCCCATTTACTTCGTGCAGAAGCTTGTGAAGGGAGGAAAGACTACGAGCAAGCACTTCAGCACACTTATGCTTACGCCGATTTGAGTTGGGTGAATGCTACGGATGAAACTGCTTTGAAGTGGAAGAGGCAATATGAAGACTGGGCAGTAGTGAATACGTTTTTAATTAAGCTTCTTTCTGGCGACAAGAGCGTTCTTCCCAATTATGTAAATTATATTTCTTCAAGAAAAGATGAAGTTCTTCCTGCACTTGATATTATTCTTAGGGCGGCAAATCGGTATCATTTTGATGTAGATGTTATTTTAAAGCAATTTGAAGGAGAAATTGTCTCTTTTCTGGAGCAGAAAAAAGTGGAAGGGTTGTATACTCAACGATTCACAACGGAGCGATATACTCATTTCTCAAGGGAATTGGCAATCTATCTTTTGCGTAAGGGGAGGTTTTCAGACGGCTTCGCATTTTTGTTCAGCTGTTTGGAAAGGTCTGCTGAAGCTAATAATAAAATACAAGCAATCAGATGTATGAGGTTGTTTACACATTTTAAAGAACATGCATCAGCTCATACGAAGGCAGTCTATGGAAATCTGATTAAAGTGGTTAACGAAGATGAAGAGTAAGTTTATCAAAAGGTTAGATGGGATTACCCATCTAGCCTTTTTAGTGTGTTTAACAGGGGAAATGGTTATATGTAGTAACTCTGGCCCATTGAATAACGAAAAAAAAGCGTTATAATGTGAATGAATAATAAATAACCAATCAGAAAATATTCACAATAAGAGGACGTCATTCATATGAAGAATAACACTAAGGCAAAAATTAAAAAAGTTGCAGAGGAGCTGATTATAAAGAAGGGTTATAGGGATACTACCGTTCAGGATATTGCGACAAGCGCAAAAGTGGCTGTGGGGACAATTTACCGCTATTACAAAAGCAAGGATGACATCCTCATGGACATCGGCCGATTGGATTTGAAGGATGTTTCCTATTCTCAGGACATCCGGCGGAAGGAAATCATAGAGGCTGCTCTTAATGTTTTTGGGACAAAAGGGTACAGTCGTACAAACATTGAGGATATAACCAATGAAATAGGTATGTCCAAAGGAGCTATTTATCAATATTTCAAAAACAAAGAGGAACTGTTTATATCCACGATCAGGGAAACTTCACAGATGCAGCTGCTTTTTAAGCTCACAAAGCTGGAGCAAGAAACGGCAAGTATAGAGGAATTTCTAGTTGAAATTGGAATGGTATTTTTATCTGTGTTCGAAGACCCGCGAAAAATCAAGCTTATGCGGATTATCATTGGAGAAACGCCTAACTTCCCGGAAATAGGGGAACTGTTTTACCATGAAGTCGTCGAAAAAGCCTCCGAGCAGATCGGCAAAATGTTAAAGTCCCATGTATCTAGCGAGATAGATCCTGTCCTTTCGATTAGGCTGTTTATTGGTTCAATTTGGTCGTTTGTGATTTTCCAAGAGATGGTTCCCATGAAAGATAGAAAATATGAGAATGAAGCCATTATTCAACACGCCATACGTGTTTTTCAGCATGGCATCATACCAACAGCATAGCTCTAGCGTCCAGGTATTGATGATTATGTAACTCCAAGCCGATAAGGAGAGAGTATTATGAAAGTTCTAATTTCACCCATGTCAGCTATGGTAGAAACAAAAGGACCTTTTTCAAGAACAACCTTATTAGCAAACGAATGTATCAAAAGAGGCCATGAAGTAGCATTATGCGCGCCAGAAGATGCAAATTATCATAGTATTCATAAAGTGAAAAATTATTATGCGCCTGTTCCTTCACCCTTAGGGACACCTGTATTTATCGGCAAGAGTATGTTTAAAATATTTCAATCATTGGGAATTCAGCCCAAAAAGAAAGCTAACAGCTTTGAAGATGTTTTACATTTTATAGGAGCCATCAATAGACGATATTTTCTAAAAGATGTGTCTTCCATTAGAAAAGCAATTCAAGAATTTAAACCCGACGTTATGTATTCAGAATTTAGAATATCAGCTATTGTCGCCGCCCGGTTGGAAAAAGTGAAAATTGCCACGGGATTCAGTTATCCAGTTCAAAAAAGCTTTGCTTCCAACCCTGAATATAGTAAGGGCGTTAATAAGTACTTGAAAGACAATGGCTTAAATAAAGTGGAATCGGTTTTAGAAATCTTCGATTGGGCAGATGTAAAGATTATTCCGAGTTCTTATGAGTTGGAACCTGTGGGTGGGGAGGATATAGCTTTTGTGGGGCCTCTTTCCGCACCAGAGGGTACAGACGCTAAAACCGAAAAGAATAAAATCATAGCCTATATGGGGAATGGTGTGATTTCTCCAAAGCAGGTTATAAAAGAGTTAACTAAAGCTTTTGAAGGATCTGACTATGAAGTATATATTGCATCCGAGCAAGTAAAACCCTTTGAGAAAAACAACATCATTGTCAACAAAAAATTTGATTTTAGCAAGCTTATGCCGGAAGCCAGAGTTTATATAAATCACGGTGGGCAAAATAGTATTATGACTGGCTTGATCTATGGAGTACCTCAAATCGTATGTCCTGGTGGCGTGTTTGAACGGCGCTACAACGCCTCTTCAGTAGCCAAGTTAAACGCAGGTGTATTGCTTGAAGCACATCATTTCAACTATGAAACAATAAGAAGAATCGTTGATGATTTTAATGAGAATCCCATATTTGCTAGCAGTGCTAATATAGCCGGAGAAAAGTTATTAAGTCTCGGAGGAGTAAGAAATGCCGTTCAGGTTATAGAAAATCTTGTATTGAAATGATTTAAGCTATAACACGCCTGTTGAATAACCAAAATAAGTAACTCAATTCATGAAACAAGAGGTGCACTGAAGAAGAACGCGCTGAATCTGAATCAGCCATTCAACAGGTAAGTTTTGAAGAAGAAATAGACGAGAAAATCGCGCAAAGGAAAGAACGGCATGTCGGGGCCATGAAGTCTGAGCAGCAACAAATAGCCAATTGAGCAGGACATAGACGATTAGAGCACAGAATAATTGCCCATAGACCGCATTTTCAGTCGTACCAAACAGCGTTGGGATATTCAAATGTTGCTTGATCCAACGAAAGAAGACTTCAATCTGCCATCGAGCCTTATAGATCTGTGCGATTTGTTCTGCGGTCACCTGCATTAAATCGGTAACCACCCGAATTTCCCGACCTTCAAAATCCCGAAACATCACCACACGATGACGTTGTGTGGAACGACACTGAGGGGTTCCCAACTGGCAAGTGATATCCCAAATGACGGATGAATCTGGCTTCGTAAGGCGACGTAGCGCATGAGGCTTTTCCAAATGGACGTTGTCGCGAAGCCGAATGACAAACGATTGTCCATGGGTTTTGAAGTGATCCAGACGCTCTAGTTTCCCATAAGCACGATCCATGACCAAAATGTAGTCCGGTTGAGCCAACGCTTCACTCATGGGGCCATCATGCTTGGAGCCCAGCGTTTCGACCACCTGAAGGGGTTGCCCATTTTCTGCTCGTAAAGCGACATGAAGTTTAATACCTGCACGCTCCCCGGGATAAGGAGCCCAAGGCAAACGCGTTTTCCCCACCGTCATCGTGGTTGAATCGATGAGTAATAATTCTTTGGGGAAAGTCAGTTTCCGACGTGCTTCCCGGTTACATTTGCAAACAAGTAGATGGAAAAGTTCCTTAAATACGGAAAACGGGACTTCGGCGGCTTTGGTTGAAAAGCGTGAGTAGTGGACGACAGGCAAGCCACAGAGAGCCGCATAATCTACGCTGGATCGATAGCTACCCCATTGTTCCAACGCAGCCATGCACCAGTATTGGAGTAAATGGTACACCGTAAACTTGCGGGCTTTGTCTTCATAACCTATTAACTTCACAACCCTTTGAACTTCTTCAGGAGTCAGCATGGATTGAAGGATAGATGTAATCGTGATAGAATTTTTCATGAGATCGTCTTCTTTCGGATTCGTTTGGATGGTACCAACGATTCTACAGAAAAGACGATCTTTTTTCTACCATTTTGTGGTTATTCAACAGGCGTGATAAAGAATAAGTGTTTTATGAGCATAAGACCAAGTTTCACGATTGAGCTTCGATAAGGGTGTCGATGCGGCTTATCTCTATAGTGGGGTACCGCCAACAAAACGCGGAAAACGTACACTAAGGAAAAATAAAGCAGCATTGCATGAAAACGCGTACGCTAAGACACTTTGAAATAAATCTGCTTCAAGCTATAAGGTCCCGCCAACATTTATACGAAAATATACGCTAAGCCCCTCAATCCAGTCGAGCTTGGCCCTTGTGTAGCAATGGAACAAAATCATGCAATAAGCTAGCGGACATTAGAAACGATAAAAAATGACCAAAATCGTACGGATTTTTCATTAACAAGAGTATTTTTTAGTTGTATTTTCATCGTTTCTAATTTCAGAATGTCCGCTAATATTTATTGCGAAAAAAAGTTCCATTGCTACACAGACCCCATTATCTAGTATTTACCATGTTTTCTTTCGTAAGTTCTTGGTATAGGGCAAGCTTCTCTTTGGTGAGGGAAATAATGAACTCAAGTTCCTGCCGCTTGGCTTCCAGTTCCACCAGATGCTTCTCAAGAATTTCAATCCGGTTGTGTAAGGTAGGAGTAAAATTAGCAAGATCTTCCCCTTGTTGAATTTTATCCAGCACACAGCCGTCACGAGTAAATTCCGTAATCTCCTCAAGCGATAAGCCCAATTTTTTTAATCGATTCAAACATTGTATATACGAAACCTCACTTTCGGTATAGATACGTGCCCCTCCATTTCTTCGATTTGCTTCATATAACACCCCAATCTTTTCATAATAACGAATCGTATAAGGAGTTAGCCCTGTTCTTTCTGACACTTGGCTTATAGTAAGCATTGTTTTATGTCACTCCTTTTTTCTAAACCAATATTGAAAACTATTATACATCTTATAGTTAACTCGAAGTCAATATTTATATTCACCTCTGACTTCATCCTAAAAATTTTATTGACTTCGAGTCGACTCTAACTTGTAAATTAAAGTTGTTAGTTAATACGTGAACAAAAATATAGGAGAGGACAAATAAGAATGGAAATTGCCCTTGAAATCCTTTATGAGAAAGACAACTACAATTTGTATACAGTCTCCATTTTAACAAGTTATTGCGTTGTCTCTTCTATTCCAAAAGGAATGATTTTCAATTTTTCTCCTAGCAATTTTTGCTGAATTTGTTCTTAGCCTTTTATCATTAGTTAGCGCAACCTTTCGGAATTCCAGTTTTAATTATGTTCATGGCAGTCATTATTAACAAAATTGCTTCTTCGCCGTTATAAATGCGAACACCTATCAATACTGTTCTAAGGAGGCATAAAACAATGAACAACGAATATTTCACGATTCAACAAACAGCGGAAGGTATCTGGGGTGCCATTTCGGTTCCAGGTAGCGGTTCTCTAGGGAATGCAGCAATTATTGATCTTGGAGATTTGACCGTTGTGGTAGATACAACCAACCTCCCACATTCTGGTGCTTTCTTACGCCAAACGGCTGAACAATTAACAAACAAACCGGTTAAATATGTAGTGAATACACATTTTCATGGAGATCATGTTAACGGCAATCAGGAATTTATGAAAAGCGAATTTATATCTACCGTTTGGACAAGAGATTTGCTATCTGATATGGGCGAAGTGAATATTGATCTCATGCAACAAAACACTCAGAAGTTAATAAATAGCCTAATTCAAGTACGTTCACAACAAAGAGGTCCGCACATGCTTACCGAAATCGACTATGATCTTTCCGTGCAGAAAACCCTGTATGATGCTATCCCTTCCCTTCGAAGGGTGATACCCACGATAACTTTTGACGATAAACTAGTTATTAAAGGAACAAAGCGCACTATCGAAGTTTTATCCTACGGAGGCGGCCATTCTTTAAGCGATGCCGTTGTGTACGTTCCTGAAGAACGAACCTTGATTACTGGTGATTTAATAACCAACAAGACGATTCCGGTCATGCCACACGGTAATCCATACGCTTGGATACGCATCCTTCGGCGCATTCAAAAAGACCTCAAAGTAGATACTGTCATTCCGGGGCATGGAGATGTGTCCACTCCAGATAGAATTCCAGATGTCATTCGCTTTCTGGAAGAAATAATCAGTTATGTGTCTAGAGCTGCAACGAGCGGGAAATCAGAGTCTTACTGGTTGGATCAAGGCGTATTAAAAGACTATGAAGATTGGCATCTACCCCAATATTTCAGATGGAACTTTCGCTGGCTCTTCAATAGTATGCTTATTCAAAATAATAGATGAGATACAACAAGTACCACTCGTTTGCAAATGAAATATAGAAAAGAGGGTAAGTATGGAATATGTGAAGCTCGGCCGTACTGGTCTGGATGTATCCCCTATCGTACTTGGTTGCATGAGCTATGGCATTCCCGAGCGTGGAAACCATACATGGGTAATTGAGGAGACACATAGTCGCTCTTTTATTAAAAAAGCTCTGGATTTAGGCATTAATTTCTTTGACACAGCTAATATATATTCTGACGGAACGAGTGAAGAGATTTTAGGAAGAGCATTAAAAGACTTTGCAAAGAGGGATGAAGTCGTGATCGCAACCAAAGTAGGCAATCCCGTTCATACTGGACCCAATGGGCGCGGGTTGTCGCGAAAAGCAATCATGACTGAGATCGATAAAAGCTTGAAAAGACTCAACACCGACTATGTAGATCTCTATCAAATCCATAGATGGGATAGCACCACGCCGATCGAGGTAACGATGGAGGCTCTTCACGATGTTGTCAAAGCTGGAAAAGCCCGATATATTGGAGCTTCCTCCATGTATGCCTGGCAATTCCAAAGGGCGAATCACGTCGCCCAAATAAATGGTTGGACGCGATTTGTATCGATGCAGAATTACTTAAACTTACTGTATCGGGAAGAAGAACGTGAAATGCTGTCTCTATGTCAAGCAGATGGAGTGGCTGTCATACCATGGAGTCCTCTGGCTCGTGGACGATTGACTCGGAAATGGAACGAAATAAGTGAACGCTCACAGAAGGATTTCTTATTTAAAACTTTATCCTCAGCTATGGAGGAATCAGATAAAAAAGTCGTTGAAATAGTCGGTGAGATTGCAACAGAACACAACGTTCCCCCTGCTCAAATCGCACTGGCTTGGGTTATGCAGAAATCAGCCGTAACTGCTCCAATCATAGGTGTAACAAAGCTCCATCATCTTGATGATGCGGTTAAAGCGTTGGCAATCAATCTTACGCCTGAAGAAGTCGCACGTCTTGAAGCGCCTTATGTTCCTCATCCTGTGCTCGTAATCTGAGAGGAATCAAGGTCATTACATCGTAGCTCTTCTCTTCGCCTCATTCAGAGGTGGAAGGGGAGGGCTGTTGGAGTGTAGCTAATCTTTTAGCTACAATTATCGATATGTTCCTCAAAAATTTGAATACAATCCGATAACCAATTCCCATATTCGTGAAAGACCGTTTTTTTAGATTGAATCAAATACAACACAATATAAATTATGTTGCAAAGTGAATGGGATAACAGTATAATTAGAATATACAATGCAACATAATTGTATGGGAGTGGTGGAGATGATCCAAGCTTTTGAGGAATACTTACGTCAGGAAGAAAAAAGTCTGAATACAATTAAAAGTTACATACTTAATGTAAATGGGTTTATGAAATGGTTTGATGAGAGTAAGGGAATGGAGTTCAAGAAGCTGCATAGAGAGAATGTGAAGGATTACATAAGTTACCTTAAAACAGTGAAGAAGCTTGCTCTTGTTTCCATCAATGCTAAGATCAGCGCACTCATCAAATTTAACGATTACCTGATTGAATCAGGAGTGCAGACAGAAGTTGCGATTAATAAAAAGGATATGTTAAAGATTCAACGTCAATATGCTTCACTGGCTACTGTTGGACTTGCTGACGTTGAGAAGTTCAGACAATTGGTACTGGAACATGAATCGAAACGCAACTATGCTATCGTTTCATTACTGGCCTACTGTGGACTACGGATTAGTGAATCTCTTAATATCCGTATGACTGATTTCAATCTAACCTCAAGAGAATTAATTGTATCTGAAGGTAAAGGAAAGAAGACTAGAACTGTGTTTATGGGAGACAAGGCGAGGACAGCTATACAGAGTTGGATTAAAGAATGCTCAGACAAAGGCATTACAAGTAATTATCTGTTCCCAAGTAACAGAGGAGGCAAGTTAGACAGAACCGTGATCAATAAGCTTTTCAATAAATACTCAGCTATTGTAGGAAAGGAAATAACTCCACACGATCTGAGACATTTCTTCTGCTCTTATGCACTAGAAAATGATATGCCAGTCCATGAAGTGGCAAATCAAGCAGGGCACAGTAGCATTCATACCACACTCTTATACGCTAATCCTACAAAACAAAAGATGATAGAGAAAATGAACAGACTCTAAATTATATATGTGTACACTACGTACACACTCACAAACCTAGTGCGCTAGGTTTCTTTTTGTTAATAACCAAATATTATAATTTAATTAAAGTGGGGGGGATAGTTTACACCCAAAACGCCTATTTAATTTCCAAATAATGCTGTAGCACATCCATCTACACCGTATACTTATTTTATAAGCGAACGATTCAGCATTCGATAATTGTAACGACATTGTTTACATCACGCTATTGCTACATATAAGTAACCCATTCGATACCGATAAGGAAAATTTTCCGGAACAGGGGGGATAGTAAAAATCAATTGACCACTCAACTTTCACAAATATGGGCATAGCACATCAATTCCCCGACTCAGTCAAATTTTTGACTCGATACCATCCCGAATATCATGAAGGTTGCTTATATGCTATACATCCGATCTAAGCTCAATTCATAGATAAAATGCAAGGGAATACGAACATTACTATTCAATCTGGTAACTTTGTATTAGTTGAGTTGTATTCTGATTTTCCCAATAAATTATACATAAGCAGAATGATGATACCTTTAATCATAAAATCATTGCAATTCTATCCCATAAGGTATCTAAAGTACATATATGAAAAGTATATGAATTTATGCCAAAAGATGGTATGATATGAGCAATAAAACAAATATATTCTCCTACTTGTTTCACAATTACATAACTTTTTTAACTATGCATTATATAACGATTTCACGCTGAAAAGGTGTTTTATTCATGAAAATCACACCTACGATTCGGACAGAAATTGAAAAGTATCTAAAACAGAAGGGCTTGAGTATGACCGAGTTTGGGCATATCATTGGTTTGAATGTAGGTACAATTAGCGGGATCGTAACAGGTAATCGTTCTTTATCTATTAATCAACTGGATCGTATTACTATAGGCATGAATTTACCAGCGGATTATTTTTATGAGCGATTCGTTGAAGAGTGCATTATAGAGGTACCGCTTAATTGGCGAAGAGTTAAACCTTTCTTGCACCGATGTATTGAGTTAGGGCGGCTTGATTGCTTACAGCATGCTGTAAGTATGTTTCTGGATGATCCGATCTACAGTCCTTCGCTCTTTAAACTAGCCGAGGACTTGTTCCACAAAGGATATCGGGATACAGCAGCTTACCTTTATGAAAACGTGGCTGAGAGTGAAAGAAAGCAGCACTCAGAGAGATTAGCAATTTGCCAGTATCGATTGTTTACGATTCGTGTTGGAGATGATCAAGAGAAAAATTATAATGCAGCCGTTCAATTCGAGCCTTACATTGAGCGCCTAGATGAAATAGACCAGCTTGACGCGTTGAAGGACTTGGCTAACGTATACAGGTCTTTGCGTAAATGGGACAAGGTAGAGGAAATGGCAAGAAAAATGAAGGAGAAGGCGAAAGTTCAATATTTGATGAAACATCAACAGAAGAAGCGAGAGTGTGGCGAGTCTAAAAAGAAGCTAAGTCGTTCCTTGTTTGTGTACATCACCTATGCTGACCTGTTGTGTGCAAGTGTCTGTGAAGCCCAAGGCGATTATCAACAAGCATTACAGTTTACATACGCCTACTCCAATTTAGATTGGGTTAGAGAGACCGATGAGGATACCAAACACTGGATCGGTTTGTTTAAACACTGGTCACAAGCTAATATACTTGCATGTAGGCTTTTATCTGGTGATGTGAGTGTGATACATGATTATTTTGAATATATTAGTACATCATCAGATACAACAGAAGAAGATCGGGTTGTACAACTTTTGAATGTTTTAATAGCAGCTAACCAGCATCAGGTGAATGTGGATTATATACTTCAACGATTTGAAACGGAGATAGATTCTATTACCCGACAGCAAGCATCTGCTGATATGTACACTTATCAAGTGGTACCAGGACAAACAACGCTTTTTGAATATGAAGTAGCTAAATATTACTTAAATAGGGGTAGATATTCATATGGCTTTAAGTACCTGCTAGACGTTTTAGCTAAATCATTAGCTATTAATAAAGAAGACTTCTTCATAAGATGCATAAAATTATTTGAGCAATTTAAAGAATTTGCAGACATTCAAGCTCATGCAAAGTACGAAATTTTAGTTACTAAAGGGAAAAAATATAATTTTTTTTATTATTGATCGTCTAGGTTAGTTTTTTTGTTTGCCTTAACTATGCCTACTTATCCGAACAGCCATAATGAGGGAATCCAAATTTTTGCAACACATGGAGGAGCTTAGACGTAAATCAAAATTTAAATGAAAAAGGCTTTGAAATAATACACTCCTAAAACGGCTCTAATTATGAACCAACAGGTCATCACGGGGAATCTGAGAATAAAATGCTCTCAGGTTCAAGATCACAGTAGACCCTAGAAAATCAACTATTATCAAGAGGTTAGATGGTTATTCCGTCTAGCCTTTTTGTTATGTATGGAGTTGGAGAGGATTTATAGGATTGAACATGGAGGAGATAGGGGAAATCAGTATGTATCAAAAGAGGCAAAGTCAAATAATTTTACTTTGGCAAAAACGCAGGAGGATATTGCTCAGGAACTTGGTATCACGAAACAGCAGTTACACAACTACAAAAAACTCCTGACTCTTATTCCTGAATTGCAGGATATGGTTGAGGATCAAAATTGGAAAGCAAGGACTGCTACACCCTAACTTAGGCATCATCTAACAGCGATATACACTACTTTAGTCGTAGTAATCTCTGTTTTATTTCAGTTCAAATGTCACATCAATTTAAAAGGGAATATCAGGATAATAGATGGATGTCCCTAATTCACCCCTTCTGATAAGATTATTTCCATCAAAATTAAAGTGGGCGTGGTAGAATGGGGAGAATTTTAGTTCCACCTGACAAGCTGATGCAAGTGGCTGAACAGTTCTTGCACGGTAAACACAAAATGGAACGTATGCTGAATTTTTTGAGCGGGCGAATTGATTTTGTGCAACAAGGCTGGTCGGGGGCCACCCGAGAGAGATTTTTTCAGGAATTTCAGGTTTCTCGACAATCCATGAGTGTGACGATTGAACGACTATCGACAGTAGCACAGGAACTTATTTTTATCTCAAAAAACTTTACACAGGTGGATGGGGAAAAAGTGGTACTGGATGTGCCGGGAAATGGTGTACCTATTAAAACGGCATCCAGCGGTGAAGGTTGGTTACATAAAATCTTTGAACAGATCGGCAAAGCTGAGATAACAAAGGCTGAAGCCAAGATGGAAGCTAGCAAACTTCAAGGAGAAATTTTTTGGGATACTGTTCAGGGAGCAAAAGGAGCCATTCAGGAAGATTTAACCTTGGGGATGCTACCCGATAAAGACCGTGACTATGATCATCCCATGGCAGCAAAAGTAGGTGAAATTCTCGGTCACGTAGCTACGACATTGCAGGGGGCTGGTGAGGTAATCGTTGGAACAGGTGGTGAAGGATTATCAGTTGCTGTTTCAACTACGGGAGTTGGTAGTATAATCGGAATACCTGGAGTAATTGGCTCAGCGGCTTTAGCGGCACATGGAGGTACAACCGCAGTTAAAAGTGCAAGTGGAATAGGGAAGAGTTCTGCGGAACTGTGGCAGATGGCGAAAGGGGAAGGGAATTCTAAGACCGAAATCTTAAAAAATAAAGCCAATGATATACGTAAAAACGTAAATAATAATATATTAGATGAAATGGAGTCTAATGGCGGGCATCTGCTTCAAAAGCACGTTGGCAAGACAAATGAAGAATTAATAAAACGTGCCTCCCAAGAAGGAGTTCCTTCTACAACATTTTCAGATAAAAGTACAGCTCTCAAATCCACGCAAGAGAATATCAGAAGAAATGCTGATAAGATTGCAGAATGGATAGAGAACCCTAATTCTAGAGGATATCTCATAACAAAAGCGGATCACGAGTTTTCTATTGGGCGAGGCGTAGACGTAAAGAATGGAGGAAACTCATCTTCAAAGCATGTAACAAATGACTTATCAAAGTCCCAACTGTATTTAGTAAAAGATTCCTCTATGGCTACCGGTTATAGAATTATTACGGGTTATCCTGTATTTAAATAAAAGAGGAGAGTAATATATGAAACAAGAAGTGAGTTATGAAAATTTGAAATATTTTATAGAGAGTTACTTTAATTGGAGTATGGATTTCGCTGATTTAGAGAACTTAATTGAGGAGTTCAAAAGTAGGGAGTTACCCGCTTATGTTGAAGGTCTGACTCAGGAGATCGAAGAAATAAATGAACTAAAGACTTGGGATAGTGTACAAGAATTTGTTTATTTATATGGACAAAGAAATTTGAACATTAAAAAGATTGAGCGCATGATTGAGTTGTTACTGACAAAATTACACGGAGATAAATAAAAATTATCTTAGAGCGATAGGATAAAAATGCGAAAATCAGCTCACTCCTAAAAAGGGATGAGCTTTTTTTATAATTATCCAATCTGAATAAAGGGGGATGGTATTTGCATACACCTTGCTTCAAACGAAGGTGCATCAAAATTAACTCACCATGATCCACTATCAATCTTGAGTTATGTCAGTACCTATATCAAGGAAGGATTAGGAGGGAGAAATATGAGAAAAGTAGTTATGGTTTTATTGTCTTTTTCTTTGTTTTTTGTTTTTGGAGTAAGTATACAAGCAGTAGGTGTTAGTGATTCAATAGCCAAAAAAGCGGATCATGCTTACAACTCAAATCTAAAAAACACTGCTTTAACAATCTCGTATAAGCAAAAAGGGAAACAGTTTGATTATAAATCCCGATATATACCTCTAAAAGATTTGTTTAGTAGTTATGTGGATTCAGTTTCATGGGATGCTAAGAAAAAGGTAGCGCTTGTAGAAAATCAAGGTAAAGTGTTTGTTTTGAATGTCTCGGGGAAAGAAATAACTCCTTCAAGTAACCAGATAGTTGCACCAATAGAATGGACACGAATTTCAAAGGGGAGTGTTGAAATAAAAGCATCAGTTATCGCTTATGTTTTTGATAGATACGGTGACAGTTATAAAGATAAAGAAAGAGAAGCTTGGAGAGAAAAACTTAATTTTTTAGGTATAAAAGAAACGGATGGTTTGCCTGGTATAAGAGATGGTTATCTTCATGTTTCCCTAGCATACAATGATAAATAATATTTAATTAGGTGTAGTCAACTTCATGACCACACCTTTTTTGGATATTTGTGGAGTATTCGTCCTCCAGTTATATACATCATTAATTGTACATACAGTTTCGTTACAATTTTATCAAATAAATTTCACCTGAAAGACAGCTGTTTGACAGTTTTGAACTCTGGTATTCAAGCTAAGGGCCGGCATGTAGGAAGTTAGCACGTTTGTATAAATAGTATGGAGTGTTTGTTTGTCTCCTCTTGAAAAGGTGTGGTTAAACAATGTTGAAAAAAATGGCACTGTTAATCTTTGCGAGTAGTTTTTTGTTTATTGTTACTGTGACTGTTCAGTCGAATAGCCATGGAGTTACTCCATTCTATGATCCAATTGGTGGAGCATGAACCCTGTAACAAAATTTGAGTGAGAAGGGTTTGAAATAACCTACAAATGACTCTACTTACGAACTAGCAGGCCACCACTGGTAATGTAATTATTCCTAATATGAATCAAAGGGGAACAAGGCAGAATACTAAATTTAACAAATTCAGTGGAAGGTTAGATGAGATTTCCCGTCTAGCCTTTTTTGTATCTGCTGAAATTTGCTAAATGTATTGTTGAGTTGGAGAGGATCTATGGAGTAAGGGATGGAAGAGCCAATCTAGAAGGGAGCAATCAGTATACAAATGGAATTGGTGAGTCAAATAATTTTACTCACCAAAAAACGCAGACCGATATTGCTCAAGAACTTGATATCACGAAACAGCAGTTACATAACTACAAGAAACTCCTAGCCCTCATTCCTGAGCTACAGGACATTGTTGAGGAACAAGATTTAAAGGCAAGGGCTGTAAGTCTTTAGACGTAGGTAGAAAGGTTAATACTTCACATAACAATTAGGAATTAAGATAATTTTCCATAAATTTGAATAGTGTTATTATGTCATAACGAACTCAAACAGAGGTATATTATGACAACAATTAAAGTGACACCTGAGCAACTTATGACTGTCTCCAAGCAGTTTGAGTTAGCACAGCAAACGGCAACTCAAATGAATAGCAATTTAGTGCAACAAATTTCATCTATGGGACGATTGTGGGAAGGACTGACCAAGGAACACTTCTACTATTCCTTCCAGACCTCTCAGAAGAATATGAATGACTTTGTTACACTTACGGATTCCATTGCTAAAGAATTGCGTCATCATGCGGATAAATTTAGATTGGCAGATCTGATGGAAGCAGGTAATATTGACGCAAGTTGTTTACCACCTCCACCTAATTCATGTGCTGTTCCTGCTCCAGATACACGGAATGCGTTCCAGAAATCAGTAGATAGCTTAACTGAGCTAGGTCAGGATTTTGTAGACGCTAATTCAGTACGCTATGAGAAAAAATTCGATTCAATCTGGAGCTTCCTTGATTATATGACCTACGGTATTCCCAAGGGTATGTATGAAGGTTACATGGAACGGGCAGCCAAACAAAACGATTCATGGAATGACATGCTCAATTTCGGTACATTTGGAGTAACAGGTATGATTCAGAGGGCATTCAATCCCACCAATGCCTGGTCAAAGGAACACTGGGCTAATATGATCGGTACAGCCGGATTATTTGGAGGAGTCAGTTCAGTAATCAAGCCTAAAATTGGAATTGGTAATAAATAAAATTTAACGGTGAGGTTAGACCATTTCCCAAAGGGCATGAATTAGATTTGAAATCCTGGGAAGAGATGCCTGTAAGTGGTCAGAGAAGGTTAACACCAGATGGACTGAAAATTATGAATGTTAGTGAAATGAAAGCTTTTAAAAAAGAAATGAATGATATTGATGTAAAGGTTTTGATTGATAAAAAGGGAGCTATACTTCCTGAAAAGGCTGTAGGTGGCTTTAATCCTAGTACAGGACAGATTGTGTTACGGCCTGATGCTTCCTATTAAAGTGCGATTCACGAATCTTACCATGCAGAACACTTTGGAGAACTAGGAAAAGAAAAATATATGAAGTTATCGACTATAGAAAAAGAAGAGTATGTTTATAATGAAATTATGAAAAGTAAAGACAAATTTAATTCCTCCGAAATATACGAAGCACAGAGATATATTTATAAATTGAGAAACGGGCAGTGGCCTCTGCCTAGTTGGAAAGGATATGAAGAATAGTGGACGAAAGAGTAAATACTAATTTAACAGCTAAGCAAGCTAGAAAAATTGCTCAGGATTATCAAGAGAAATATAAGCTATACGGTGTAATTCATGATGACACTGAGAAGTCCGTAAAATTTTACCCGGAATTCTACAGAGTTGAGGGTGGTGCTTGGTTAGTTTTGGCTGATATCACACCAAAGAGTTATGAAGGTGATGATGAAATTACTTTTGTTGTTTCGGATAGAGATGGGATTGTTGATCATGTATTAGATCATAATGGACTTCCTCAGCGTTATCATGTGCCTAGCAATAGAGATTATACAGATGAAGAGTTTGAAGCTATTTTTAAGGATGAAGATAGTTAAGTTGTATTACAATTCGTCATATGTGTGCTGTACATAAATAAGCCCCAAATATTTTACAGGGCTCCACGGACGTCCACACCCACCCGTAAATGTTGCATAAGATATCCCGGATGAACAAAGAGGAGGTGCATGTAATAACCATGATACACATGGAACCCGTACAAGTGGGTGAGCATACATTTATCGGAGTTGAGGTCAAACTGCCTAAAACAACGCTGTTAACGATCTCCAACTCCCGTGGTTACATCATGTGTGGTGCGTCTAAGATGTATCGAATTTGGGGTAGTAAAATTTTTCGCTGTTTAAGCCATAAAGTCAAACGGGACAAGCTTTCATAGCAATTTTTAATTTACTGATCTGTACTGATTTATTCTATTAAAATCTTATAAATGACGGAATTTTGTGACCGCATTTGTGACCTTTTGAAGGGGAACAAGCATGTGACTGTGCATTTTACTCCTGTGAGGTCTGCTAAAATGGTTGTTTGAGTTGAGCCAAGATATGTGGGATGTATAAATGATTTTGAAGAATGATGGATTCATTGAACTTAAATGCTGGCCTTAAAACGAACATGAGAGCATATAAGGATTATGCCAGTATGAAGAGTTCAACATCAAAAAACTATACTCGAACAAGTGTGCTAACATATGGTATATTGTTCCTATTGCTAAAGGTTTATTTTATAGAAAAGAGTGATACAAATGAAGGATAAAGTTAAAGGTTTATTATTGGGTGTTGCAATCGGCACTATGTTTACAGGTGGTTCAGTATTGGCTGCAAACTATAAAGGCTTAGATGTGGTTTTTAAAGATATACAAATTTATGTTGACCAAGTTAAAAAATCAAGCAATTCAGCGATTATCTATGATGGTACTACATATATTCCTGCAAGAACAGTAAGTAAAGCTTTAGATAAACAGGTTTCCCTAGATGGAAATAACCTATATATCGGAAAGCAGCCAATTAATAAGAATATTACTAAAGCTCAAGCTGTTAAACTCGTCAAAGAAAAATACTTTCCTAAGGCACCTTCTCAATTAATTATTGAGGTTGATAATACTGAGGGAAACACATATCTTATACATGCGTATGAAGTTGTAATTGATGATCCTAACACTGGAGCAGGACATACAGCAACATGGGGATGGTACTATGTAGATATGAAATCAGGCAAAGTTACATCAATGTTCTAATCAAGTAACTATTTTATTTAATATATTGAGGAGTGAAAGTGTAATATGAAGACAATTTACAAATATAAACTTGATGGGACTGAGGTTCAATATATTAAACTGCCCTTTGAGTCGGAGATTTTATCCGCGGCTTACGTTGCAGGTGATGTTGTTGTTTATGCACTAGTTGATACTAAATCTGAGGGTGAAAAATTTATGGAAATCCTCGCGTATGGTACTGGTCATGAGATAAGCAAGAATATCAGCGCCCATAAGTTTATTAATACAGTTACGATTCCTGAGAGCGGTTTAGTCTTTCATGTATTTGCAAAGATGATTCGTAGTACTAACTTTTTTTAAATGGCTGTTTCAATATGTTTATAGAGGTGAAAAGAGTTGCCTATAACATCGCTAATAAGATATGACGCAGATATGAAACTTTTATTTAAGTCAGTTCCGAATTTGAAATCTTTGATTAAAATTAGTGATGACAGAAACATAAATTTTAATGAGGTTTTTATTCAAACGTCTTTAATAAGCGAGAATCCCCAATTGATTGGACATGCATATGATTATTTTTTACAACTGCTATGTGAACGTCTGAATAAATGCAACTCCAATATTTCTTCTAATATGATATTGTATGACGAGCTTCCGGAGTCATTTCAATACGATTCTGAAAAAAATATTGAGCTGTACACTAGTGGTCTGAAAGAATGGGATTATGATTTGACAAAACAAAGCATAGTATATGGCAAGCTAGATCAATATTATAGGTCTGGCGTTCCTCCAGTTGATATTATGAATGTTGACCGTGAGGATATTAAAGATTTACACAATCTAGTCACCTCAACCATGAAGAGTGAGAATATATTTAAAGCAAAACATAGATTCATATCTAATCCTCACTTTGGATCAAGCATTAGCATGTTAATGGGAGGTGCTGATGCTGATTTGATAATCGATGATTCCCTAATAGATATCAAAGTTAGATCAAAACTTAGATTTGAGAGTTACCCTTGGTATCAATTAATTGGCTATTATGTTCTAGGGCTATTGACTCCAAATATTGATTATAAAATCAAACGACTTTCTATTTGGAATCCGAGATATGAAATTCTAATGTATATTAATATAGATGATTTGTTTGATATCTTAAATATAAAAGAATTTGTGGATAATTTTATCGAAACAGTGATTGTAATCCATCGTAATAAAGACAGCTCACCAGCCTATTTGGACTATATAAAAGATGTACGTTCAGCGTGGGAAATCAATAGTAAAAATTTAGGTTGACGCAACTATGACTTATTAAAAGATGTGTTTCACTGGGAAGGAGCATAGCTGTGACTGATAAGATTGACCTATATGTTGACGACCTCAGAGACTGTCCAAATGGCTTTGTGGTCGCTCGTACATACTATGAAGCAATACATATCCTTGAAACCAAAAGTGTCGGCATTCTTACGTTAGACCATGATTGGGGAGAGGACGTAGATGGTAAAGAACTGCCTAACGGATATGACTTGGTGAAGTACTTCTGTGAACATGGATTGAGGGCTGATAAGATATATTTGCATACAGATAACCCTGTAGGACGCAAGAACATGTATGAAACGTTGTTAGCTGCTAGGCGGAGAGGATTCATCGATGAGGATATTGAAATTTACCATTATCCTATAACGGTGAACAAGTATTCTGGTAGCTGGTAAAAGGCATGTTTCAAATATTCTATAACAATACAAACACTCAAGTCTGTATAAAACACCAATTTTATCATCCAGTTGCCCCCATATTGACGGTGACTGGATTTTTCTTATCCAATTCTCAATATGCACTTTTTTTGTGCAGATTGATAGATACCTTGATATTGAGAAGCTTCTACGAAAATTTCGGGGAACCTTATTGGTGTCCTAACTGTCGCCATTACTAATACTTAAACAATTTCAGTATTAGAATGCTAACTCAAATGAAGAGAATCCAAAATTGGACTGTCCTATATAGTTGTAAAGGATGTGGGAAGCTTTCCACGGGGTCATAGCTGATAGTATTGTTTACATAACGAAATGGGTGTCATCAAGTGTCACCCAAAGGATAATTTTGCTGGTAACCTTAACTTTCCAACCTCCAACTTTGACGCTTCGTTTTGGGGAATCCCAAAGCAAGTTTACTTACAATTCAACCTCGCGCAATTTTGCGGAGACGGATAATAGTGTGACACCATGTAACGCTATAGTTATACACGTGTCCACAATGAACATTCGTTACAAATCCAGACATGGTGAATCGCATATCGGAATTCAAACCTTCTGATTAGAAAGCTAAATTCAATTATCGCGAAACGCGATATCCAAAATCCTATGCATATGGAACGAAATTTCGTTCCCCCTTGTTACATAGTGAAATTAACAAGGATACATCTTGTACCTCCCTCAAATTTGAGGGATAGCTAACAGGTGAAACAGCGTTGACTTGTTATGGTTAAGAGGTTAGTGACACGGCGAAATTGCCGACACGAAAAGAAGACCTCAGCTTTCGAGATCTTCTTTATTTTTTAGTATTCAAATTAGGATTAGCTATACTTACTATTCTACACGCTTACGGATTTCAAATAAATCATTTGGAGTTACATCGAAATAAACACAAAGTTTTGTGATTAACGAAGCAGGTATACGTTTATTTTCCATATCTTTATTATGAATTAAATCCGTGATAGTTGTTCTTCTATGATCAATATCTTCAGAAAGCTTTAATGCAGACACATCATGCTTTTCAAGTATTTCACCAAGCTTACAGTACAAAATCCACTCATTATTATCCACCGAAAAAACCTCCACATATCTGTTAAAGAATAGTTGCACATTAAACGTTCAATGTGATAGAATGGATCATATATTTGATCGTTAAACGTTCAAATAGTTGTTATCACTTAAACAAAGGAAGATGCAGTACTTTCTTTGGTACTTTTATCACCATTCTACCAATTTCTCAAGGAGGAATATACCCAGTGACCAAAAAAGCTAACAAGCAAGCTATCATCGACATTATACGCATGAATCTAGCTTGGGAATCAGAAGAAGACACCGAAAAAGAACTACACTTTTACCACATTACTGATGCACTAAATCGAAAATGGCAGACTATTGGCCTGAATGTCTCAGACGCTATCCAAGTATTTGAACAGGGTAATGATGACAATTGGACTCGCATTATTGAGCCAGCACCGTACAATCCTAACCTCTCCACAAACGATCTAATCAATATGCTCAATATTAGCCCTGAAGCAACAGGTATCCGTAATGATATGCAAATCATATTGAACACAGTTGAACGCCGCAATGAGTATGTAATGTGAATCGTGAAAGTAGATTTCTTCTGCTTCATCAAATGAAAGATGAATACCTTCAGCATGATCAACTTACAGATGAAAAGTTCATGCATTTGTACGCTCTGAATCCTGTGGAAGCTCTGACCATGTATTTCTTACAGTCCATTGATATTATCGCATATTGGGAATGGGCTAACGCTAACGGTACTGCTGAGAGGGCTATACAGTACAAACGTGAGGAACCTTTATTACCGTTTATTCAGGCTATCGAACGTGCTGAGGATGAAGCGAGAGGGATTGTTTCAGGCTTCTAATGTGTCACGTGTCACAACTATTTCCTAAAAGGAGAAGATACATATATGACAATCGCACTGAACAACCAAGAGGTAGTCAATTTGACCACTACGGAAATTCCGTACCACTCTGACCTCACGCTCGAACAAGTTTGCTATTTCCTTGATATCTCACCTAAAGCTGAAATTCTAATTGGATCAATGAAGTTCATGTTGACCACTGTCGAACGCTTAAACGAGTTTCTGAATCGCTCCACTTTTGCTAGGCATCCTTTGTCCCTGCTCACTAAAATGCGTAAAGAGTATATTGACGCTTACGGTTACACTGAGAAAACCGACTTCGTATACGATTACTATCGTGATAAGAAAGCCGCATTCGAAAAGTTGTTTCAGGAACCTGTACATGACTGGAAAATGGAACGATTCAATACAGATGATCCTGAACGTATTTATGACACTTATCTTGAACAAGGAAAGTATTCACATATGACACAAGTTGCCTTGTTCGCTTAGTTAAGTCGGTACATTAATAATCAAATGAACAATATGCATCTAACAATGTATTAATGACTTCGTGTAAAATTACCATTTCATCGTAACATCGTAATGTAACAGGCCACATTCTACTGGAATAAGCATTATAGCGTGACAATACATTCTGCCAAATCAACCAAGGAGCGATTACCAATGTATAGATGCGGACGACTCATTAAAGGAAAACTTTTCCTACAGACTTGGGATGGTCAATTAATCAGTTTGAAAGTGCTGGCTCAAGCCAATAGGTAGGGGGGATACCAAAGGAAGCTGAAACAAGAAGGAAATGCCGTATTATCCCCCTTTGATGTGTAACCAAGCGCCTAGCAATAGGCGTTTTTTTGTTACTATAGACCCATTACCCAAGACATGGTAAACTATTGGTATAATTTGAAAGTTGGAGGATTATAAATGAATATTTGTCCGAATTGTGGTAATCAACTAGAGGAGGAAAGTCGTTTTTGTAACAAATGCGGTACTAATTTGCTTGATGACAATGTTCCTTCAAATAAAAAGCCACGTAAAAGCAAACTTAAGAGATCTATGCTTATACTAACTACATTAATTCTAATTGTAGGATTAACAGGTGGTTTTCTTATTTACAAAGACCATCAGCATAAAGTTGCTTTGAATAACTACAAAGAGAATCTTGACAAGGCAGCAACTCAGATAGTTGCATATTCATTGGCTTCAGAAAAGGTTTGTGATTTATATTCAGATGTTTGGAAACGTGCAATTGATGCAGATTATTGGATCGAGGTAGACGGAAAAAAAGCCTATGATTTTAATGAGGCTATACAATATCAACGTGAAGCTTTGGAATCCAAAAATGTTTTATCGGAAATTGAAAAAGGAACAAAATCAGTAGACGATTTAATGAGTAAGTTGAAAAATCCTCCAACTGAGTTTCAGGCTTCATATGAAAAACTAGTGGAATTATATGGACTTTATACGCAATACGCAGATCAAGCAGATTCCCCTTCTGGGAGCCTAATTGAATTTAATAAGAAGACAGATGAGCTATCGTCAGAAATCGGCAAGGAATATAACCAGTTAAAAACTATCGTACCTGATATTAAAGACAGCAGTATTAAAAACTATTTTACTCAATTCAACATCTAGTACTATTATAGTCAATAGTCACATCAATAGGGTATGATATCCCTAACAACAGAATGGCCTAGATGGGCGGTCGGCTAGTCTCCTGTAAGGAGGTGATGCCTGTGGAGGTTAAAGATGCGCTGACATTAATGATGATGTTTGGTACGCTGATCGTAGCGTTGATCGGATTAATCGTCACGATTGTTATTGCATTGAACCAAAACAAAAAGAAATAGACCGCCTCACCCAAAGGTACGGTCTATTTCGCTGACCTAACGCTGACCGCTCTTCAAGGCGGTCGTTGCCAAAGAGTAGGGATGCGCTAACATCCTTGCTCTTTTTTAGTATATACTTCTTAGCTATATTTTATCACAGTAATAAGAGCCAAAGAAAGTATTAAGTAAAACGATGATTTTATACAGAAGGCGGTGGTACTAAAATGAATGAGAACAAGAAACGCGAAATTGTAATGTTTGTAATCAGAGAATTAAGGGAGTATTCCTGTTATTGTGGTAGAGGAAATATGAGTTTTTCAAAAATTCATTTTAACAATGACTACTGGACGATGTTGATATAAAATGCGAAACAAATACTTGTGATCATACAAGGACAGTTAAAATGTATTATCCAGATGAATTATGTCCAAATTATTGGGCTAGATAAAATAACACTTTTACTAGGAAACGAGGTGTAGCAAATGGATTCTCAATCAAAATATAACCGAAGTATGATGGATTACAACAATCTAAGAGATAGCAATAATTCATCAGGATATTTTTTAGAGCAAATAAGGAAAGGTGAAATAGTAAGAGCAGTGGACTTGTTTGTTGGGGGTCACTATGTTGTTTCACCATTGAATCTTCTGAAGATCAAACACAGAGATAGAAGGTGTGTTATAGCTGAATTTGAATTAGATGAGTTGGATAATCCCATAAGGGCTAAAGTTCGTTTTGATGACAATAATCGATCAGGTATGGTTGATTTGCATGATTTAGATATTATTCAAAGTAGCTGATAAAGCAATTCTTTTATAGGAGATGTCTATATGAAATTGTATATTGCTGGGATCAATCACAATGACCCTGTTTCAAGAACAGGGCTAATTCAATGGTTACATGAGATTAAAGCTGAAAACCAAAGTGAACCCGACTTTATTGCTTCAGAATGGGACGAGGAGGTATATACAAAGGTAGCCGCCCAAAGGTCATATCTTTCGCAATTAATAGAAAAGGAGTGGCCAGATTTAAATCAAAAACAAATTGAATCTATCTCAAAAACATTGGCTTTTGAAGGAGATAGCCACAAAGGTATCTTTGATAATGTAAATGTTCTATGGCTTGACCATTCAAGAGATGTAGATCAAGAAGCTGTTGACAAATTTGCGATTTTGAGACTTCAGACTTTGAAAATGCATTGTAACAACGATGCGAAGTTTAACTTTATTGAAGAACTGAGTCGAAATCTAAAAAAGAGCGAATGCCCAGATATTCCGACTACAGAAAGAGATATCAAGTTTGCAAGCACAATCTTTGCTTATGTTGAAAAGAATAAATGTGAGTGGGGAATTATCATTGTCGGTTCTTTGCATGCCTCTGAAGAAGAGGGAGCGATGAGAAATCAACTTGAACACAAGGGTTACGAATGCATTGTTAAGCATTTTTGATTTCATTATTTGTAGATCAGATCAGTCTTTCATGAGGTGGCGGGGATAATTGAATAACGAATGGGAAAATGATGTTAATTGGAAAGTTCATACTGACAACAAAAAAGTTTACATAATGAGAGAACATAATTGGGCTTTCGCAGCATGGGAGTTAGCAAAACTTGATGAACGAATAAAGGAACAATCCTTAGTTGTTCATGTTGATGCACACCTAGATGATGTTCCTGATGGTGTTTTAGTTAAAAACCTATTGGAAGCTAAAACAGAAAGTGAAATATTAAGCTTAAGCCAAGGCCATGACTACACGACTGGTTCTTTATCATCTGAGTCGTATTTAATGCGAATTGACAACTTTATTTGGGCATCTCTTGCTCGTAAAACCATTGAAGAAGTAATTTATGTTTCAAGATACAGAGACGACATTTTTACGCTGGAAGAACTGAGAGAAGAAGAAACCCAACTAAGCAAATTGATACGCTCTAAATTACCCATAAACTTTAACTATAAGCACCAGAGATTTAGAGAAATTGATGATTTTCTTCATGCATTTGATCAGGACTCATTTAGTAAAAAAGTCGGTAACAGATCTGCTATCCTAGATCTTGATTTAGATGTGTTTAATGAAGTTGACGATACAATAGAACCAGTTATTACCCCCTTATTTCAAGTAAGAGACCAGGTCGAAAGGTTACTAAATTTATATCCTTGGGATATTATAACAATTGCAATATCTCCAATATACTGCGGAGGACACTCAGAAGCAGAATTATTGCTAGATAATGTATTAAAGGTCATGAATATAGAGATAACGGATTTATCTAAATGGCAGTAAATCGAATCTTTGATTTGGGTAGCATCAATTAAAGGAGAGGGTTCCATGAAAAAAGGCATAAAAATTAGCGGAGCAGTTTTTGCTACTGAAGGAAACGTTGATCACGATGAATTTATTGATAAGTTTATAGAGTTTGTTGAATCTAATGGCTGGGAATTTGGTGGAGGAAGTAGATTAATAGATGAAGATGGAAATGATATTAAAGAATAGCTAGCTTAGCTAATAAAGTAGCTCTCAAGAAACTGGACGTTCTCTCGTTACTGTGTAATTAACGAACAAATGATTATGTAAGAAAGGGATACTAAATAAATTCATGAGTTATCACGAACTAGCTGTTGAGAGAATTAAGAATATTGACGCAAATCAATACATTGGAGTTTCCAATAAAAGATATTCTGAAGTCAGATCGAGAGGTGAATACGAAGTAGATGCTAGGTTGATTGCTGAGTATTACCGAAGGGTTGGTGTTTATTTACAGTTTATCTCTAAAGAAGTCACAAGTATTTATGCAGGAATGGATATGTTAATAGGCTATAAAATGGTCGATAATGAATGGGATGAGCTATTGGTAAAATGCCCAAACTTTGTAGAAATTGATTTTATGCTTATGAAATTAATAAGCATACACTATCTACGATGGTGCACTCTGCTTGATAATAACAACAATATTGCACTTCAGTTTCCAGACATATATGAACCGATGATAATATTGTTTGAAAGAGGTGGTGGACGGATTAGTACGCATCATCATGAGTTGGTTGGTGGATTTGGAGCATTTTCTCGTTCAATTGATGCAAAAAGAGGGGACATGAAACCTATTGATATTAGTGATAATGAGCTTAAAACAATAATTGAAGAGTTAGAACTAGCAGAAGCTTATCTGGTAGAGCATAAAAAAGGAAATCTAACAGAAAAATACTGCATTCGCTGTGGGAACAGATTAATTATCCATTCTAACAATAAATTTGGTCAACAATGGTACAAAATTAAGTGTGAAACCAAAGATTGTTTTGATATCAATTTCTCATGATGTACATAAAAATGAGGCTTATATTAAAAAGAGAAAAAGGAGAGCGAGTGCAATGAGAGAAGGGTTGGTACTACTAGAATTGTATGAGAACAAATTAATTTTTTTTGAATTTAAGAAAAAGGCTGTCACTTTGATACCTGATATTATTCGCGAGGAATTCAAGGATGCGCAAGTGATTAATGAACACAACAGTAAAGAAAAAGTGATTTATCAGGTATACCTTATTGAAAACCACGTTGAATTTACCATTCGAATAATCGCTTCATATTTGAATGATTCCGTCACTATTGTTGCTGACGAGGCGAGTATAACAATCAGAGCTTATCAAGCCTTGCATAGAAAACTTGCAAATGACGCATTAGATTAAAAGAAGACTAATTTGGACTAAATACATTAAACGATTGGTGAAAGTGCTAGATTACTACGTCAATATTTAAACGCCATCTCAATAATTTTGCCTTTTGATGGTAAGACATATTCAATTGACATAGATAGAAGTAGCCTGAATAATTTCTTAGGGTATAAAATCGAAAGTTTCAGCACCGAGGACAGATCTTGGAACGACAATTCTCTGATCCATATATCTATGATAAATGCAATCAGCAAAAATTCTTTGACACATTCGTCAAAATTAATTAATTGTAAGGGCGTGGGTCAACCGCGTCTTTTTTGTTTCCTATTTATAGTATAATGAACGTTATAAGATAGACTAAAGGAGCAGCTTCATATATGAATCTAAACCAGCATCACACAATGACCTACACGCTAAACAGCGGTATTAAAGGAACAGTCAATCTATCCAGCAAACAAATTCAAGACTGGATAGAATCTTATCGTGTAGGCAGTAAATATGTGACAACAGTAGGCAAAGAACATTTTGGATTGAATCCTGAGCTTGTTGCAGATTTTAAAGTACATAATGAATTTTCCGAGCAAAGGGAATATGTAGCAGCAATACAGCAACCAACAGTAGCGAGTAAGCCTAAAGAACAGCTAGCAGAAGAAAACAGCCAGTATAAAACATTAATTCAGGTAGAGTGTAAATGTGGAGCTTCCTATATAGAGGAATCAGCATACAAGAGGAACAAATGGGGCTGTAAAGAGTGTGGAGATATTGTATTCTTGGATAGAAAGAAGGGTATGGTTGATACAGAGAAGGGTAAGGCTTGGTATATGACCAACAGGTACTTTGTTGAGAGGTGAACATTTAACATAGCGTTAAACTCAGTGATATCAAGGGTTATGATATAATGTAGAAAGCTTGAGTTCCAGCTTCAGCTATTCTCATATTAACAGTTACGGGTAAGATACTCACGCAAAGCCCAGACACAGCGATAGGTGTTACCATAGATAAAATGGTCGGTATTGAATTTGATGATAGAGAGTGCAATCATGTAATTCTTGGGTGCTAACATCCTCCTGTGGGGCTATTTGCGGTTTGGTTTTTCTTACCATTGTAATATCATATGGTATAGCACTCAATTAAAAATTTCGGAATCGGGTGAAAGTATGGTACTGACAGACAAGACATGTGGAGTGCGTGGTGTTGATGAAATTAAGGTGTAGCCAAGCAATAAACTTTTGACATTCAAAATAAACATCTGACACTGACAGGGTAAATGATTGAGGAAAACGGGAAAACCAACAACCTCAAGTTTTCCCCTGTTTTTATTCCAATTCTTTATTCTCAAAATAATAATGTTTTGGTTGAAAAAATTGTTATGAAGAGTACGGCTTTAGCACTAAAGAAGAGAATACGAAAAGTTCATTATGGAAAGTTGTTTATACTTGAAAACGATGAAAATTGAGCGAAAAGGAATGGATGAAAATAAAGGATACGCTAGTTCTGTATATTTTAACCTTAGCTTATAGGCTGGAATGTGATGATGGTCACTAAACAGAGGTTGAAAATGGAAAAACATCTGCTAATCCTGTATTGTTGTAATTGCCACATCCTTGTTGTCAATAATACGTAATCCATACATGTGAAGTCGGTTGCTTTGCTGAAACGAGTAAGGTGAGATGTTTAACAAGAAGCATCGATGCCTAGTCCCTTTCTGCAATGACGGAAGGGTTTTTGTTTTTTAAATGGAATCTATCGTTTTTGCATATGTTTAAAAACAAACTATTAGGAGGTTTTGCTTTGCATGGATCCTGAGAAGTTCGCTAACATTGTATCCAAATTCCCCTGCTTCTCCGTAGTTCCTCTCGAAAAGTGGCAAAATACAGGGGCTTCCATCATAAGTCTTTCCGCCCAACCGGTTCTGGAGGAGGGACACATTTTCGAACATGCCTCTTTCGTGTTACGGGGGAGTGTGCGCATCTACAAAATAAGCCCGTCTGGGAGAGAATTGACACTGTATCGGGTGAAAAGTGGCGAAGTTTGCGTCATTATGATGGCCAGCATTCTAGGTGAAACAGGGTACGAAGCGTTAGCGGAAACGGAAGAAGAAACGGAATTGCTCGTACTTCCCGTCGCCTTGTTTAAACACTGGATGGATACATATAAAGAGCTAAACCAATTCATTTACCGTCTGTTCATTAAAAGAATGATTTCGGTTACTAGTCTTATTGAAGATATTACGTTCCTTCCTATGGACCGCAGAGTGGCGGAACTGTTACTACGGAAAACGAATACCAATACCAATTCAGAAGCACCCCTGTATGCTACCCATGAGGCATTGTCTTTGGAATTAGGCACAGCAAGGGAAGTAGTAAGCAGGGTACTGAAGGAATTTGAGAGGCTTGGATGGATTCAATTGGGACGAGGTAAAATTTATTTGCTTCAGCGCTTCGAGCTTGAACAGTTGGCTCAAGTAAAGTGATTATGTCACAGAAGCAAAGCGTTTTTATCCCTTAAAATGACCACAGGAGGGATGAAAACATGAAAAACGTCGGATATTTGGATCGAACTATACGATTCATAATTGGGATTGTTCTGGTATCAATGCTTGTATTTGTCGAAAGTACATGGAAATACGTGGGACTAATAGGTATTCCATTTATACTGACTAGTCTGCTAGGTACCTGCTTCGTCTATCGGATTCTTGGCGTCCGTACATGCTCTACCAAATCGTATTGAAAAGGAGGTAAATGATATGAAATCATACCTATCCCCAACTAATCTACAACGGATTCCGGAATTAATCAAATTAAGTCCCGAGACGGCCGCTTCTTATTTTCATTTCGAGCATCAAGTTTATCAAACAGCAAATACGTTACCCCAAAAGACAAAGGAATTAATTGCCGTAACAGTAGCCCACGTAACGGGATGTCCCTATTGCATCGATGTTCATGTGAAAAAATATAAGGCTCTGGGAGGTACCATGGAAGAAATAATGGAAGCCCTTCTTGTGGCAGCATCAACACGAGCCGGTGCCATTCTCAGCCACGGAGTTAACGCTCTGATATCCTACGAAGAAGGTGAGGAAAATAAGTCTCAAAAGGGATCTAATGATGTACCTGAGTGTTTTTGCTAAGTGTAGGAATTTTCTAGAGGATGTAAACTAAACTGAACTCCTATAATGCTTTGCATAGAATTATTGCAATAATCAAATCATAAAGCCTATGATTAATAGCAGATGCTCCAAGTGTACTTGCACTAGGGGGAAGTATCTATCTCAGTAGAAGGGAGCCGTGGTCAAGGCTCCTATTAGTTTTTATATGGGATAATTTTGTAATCACATCTTTTTGTTTTGAACAGGGAGACAACATACAACTGGCTGTTTTAAGCGAGGATAAAGTAATGATAAAACAAGAATTGAAAATAGAGGGTATCCCGGCAATTTTGTGGGGTGGTAAATCAGATAAGATATTTATAGCTATCCACGGTAATATGTCAAACAAGGCAGATGATGCGATCGTTATATTTGCTGAAGAAGCAACGGTACAAGGGTATCAAGTCATTAGTTTTGATTTGCCTGAACATGGTGACCGCAAAGAAGAAGCATACGCCTGTAAAGTTCAAAATTGTGTTCATGATCTTGACATAATCATGCGTTACACACAAAAGCAATCGGATGACATCAGTATCTTCGCTTGTAGCATGGGTGCGTATTTTAGTTTGCTTGCTTATAATAATTTCCCACTTAAACAATGCCTGTTTCTTTCTCCAGTGCTAGATATGGAGAGAATAATCAAAAATATGATGACATGGTTCAATGTAAGTGAGGATAGATTAAAAGTTGAAAGAGAAATATCTACACCCATTGGACAAACACTTTATTGGGATTATTACTGCTATGTTAAATCACATCCGGTTGATACATGGAATAAGCCAACTGCAATTCTTTATGGTTCTGAAGATGACTTATGTGAATATGATGTAATATCTACATTTGCAAGCCGATTTCATTGCCAACTAAAAGTGATGAAGCATGGAAAACATTATTTTCACACCAAGGAGCAACTGCAGTTTTATAGGCAGTGGTTGAAAGAACATTTATTCGCAAATTAAGCAAAATGGGAAGCAAGGAGTTTTATCTCACTGCTTCCCATTTTGCATACCATCCAGCGCTGTTTTCATCTTCTATAAGCTACAAGCAAATTGCTGGGCAGTCGTTATTTGAGATTGGGCGACGAGTGAAGCATGTGAAAGAGAATGACTTGGTACATGGTGAGTGGTATGAGTGGTTAAAGACAGTCGATTTTACTCCCATACCAGCATTGAGCTACGATACAAAAGCTAGATAAATGAACAATTTTTCAATTTTATATTTTTAGCAATTTAATTTATAAAAACTTAAAATCCCCTTGATACATCAAGCTTTTTTACGCATTACTTCTCGATACCTACGATTGATACCACGATGCAAAGCAATTCTTTATAAATCCCTTTATTTATCTATACTTTCACTATTTCTTCGATACGGTACGATGTAAATATATTCAGGCATAATTTTGAACCACAATGACTCAAAAAGCTATAAAGAATAAGTATTTTATGAACATAAGACCAAGTTTCACGATTGAGCTTCGATAAGGGTGTCGATGCGGCTTATCTCTATAGTGTCACCAAAGTTGACGATATCCCTATAATGGTTGATACAGCGTCAACCCCTTAAATACATAGCGACTTCGATATTTTCTAAGTTGATCATTGAATTGGACGCTTTGTCCAACTATCCATATGAGTGCTAACCAACTTGGATAATACTGTATTGAAATTCACGAAGGTTGATTTTTGACCGACCATTGTTCAGACAAAACGGTTCTAACTCTATGTCATAAAGTATACCTTTTGCAATAGTAGTTTAGTGTTTGTCATAAGTGGTTATGACACATGTCAAATAGTATATAAATAATTTTGAAATGTTTCATATATAAACATATACATTTTGACATAGTTTTGCTATAATATAATCAATGACATAGCAAAGGATGATCCATATGAGTGAGATTAGACACTACGGTTACATAAGAGTATCGACGAAAGATCAGAACGAAGCTAGACAATTGGAAGCAATGCAAGGCTTAGGTATCATGGAACGTGATTATTTTATTGACAAGAAAAGTGGCAAGAATTTTGACAGACCGCAATATCAAGCATTGAAGAGTGTGCTTAGGAAAGGCGACATTCTGTTCATTAAGGAACTGGATCGTTTAGGAAGAAATGCAGAAGAAATCAAACGTGAATGGCAAGATATAACGCACGAGATAGGCGCACACATCGTTATTCTTGATATGCCCATCCTTGATACTAGACAATACCATAATGGCTTAGAGAAAGTTATATCCAGTATTGTACTTGAGTTGCTTAGCTACATGGCAGAACGCGAACGTGAGAAGATTAACGGAAGACAGACTGAAGGCATAGCAGCAGCAAAAAATAATGGTGTGGTATTTGGTCGGCCTAAACAGGCAATAAGTGATGACTTCATTATGGTATATGAGGAATGGAAGGAAGGCAGCATAACAGCAGTTGAAGCAATGAGACGTGTAGATATGAAGCCAAACACATTTTATCGTAGGGTAAAGGAATATGAACAGCAGCAAGAAGTGGGATAAAATAATAATCATGTGAACACTACGTACACACTCACGGCCTAGATGATTTATGTCTAGGCTCTTTGTTTTTAATATACATATATTGTTGTTTAATTAAAGTAAGGGGGGATAGTTTACACCTAAAATTCCCATTTAATTTCCATAATTTACCCTAGCACTTCCATCTACACACTGAAGTTATTTTGCTTACGATGATTAAGCTTATGAACACATTTCTCCGATGCCGGGGAATTTAAGTAGCACAACCATAATATATTCTGAATTTATCCAATTCCTATATACCCCGGGGGTGATTAAAATCAAATTACCATTCATTTTCCACAAAATATGGGCATAGCACTTCTACTCCCCGACTCAGCCTAAATTTGCTGATACTATCCCGAATATCGTGAAGGTTTCTTATATGCTTACATCAAATCTAAGGTAAATTCATAGATAAATTACAAATGATTATGAGTATAACTATTCAATCTGGTGACTTTGTATACCTTAAATTGTATTCTGATTTTCCGCAATAAAACTATAATACATAAGCAGAATAGTGGTACCTTTAATCTCAAAATCAATGCAAACTATCGAAAAAGGTATCATGAATACAAATATGAAAGGTATATGATTTTATTCCAAAATATAGTACAATTATGAGCGATAAAACAAATGTATTTTACTACCTGTTTCGCAATTACATAATTTATATAACTATGCATTATATAACGATTTCATGCTGAAAGGGTGTTTTATCCATGAAAATCACACCTACGATTCGGACAGAAATTGAAAAGTATCTAAAACAGAAGGGCTTGAGTATGACCGAGTTTGGGCATATCATTGGTTTGAATGTAGGTACAATTAGCGGGATCGTAACAGGCAATCGTTCTTTATCTATTAATCAACTGGATCGTATTACTATAGGCATGAATTTACCAGCGGATTATTTTTATGAGCAATTCGTTGAAGAGTGCATTATAGAAGTACCGCTTAACTGGCGAAGAGTAAAACCTTTCTTACACCGATGTATTGAGTTAGGGCGGCTTGATTGCTTACAGCATGCTGTAAGTATGTTTCTGGATGATCCGATCTACAGTCTTTCGCTGTTTAGACTAGCCGAGGACTTGTTCCACAAAGGATATCGGGATACAGCAGCTTACCTTTATGAAAACGTGGCTGAGAGTGAAAGAAAGCAGCACTCAGAGAGATTAGCAATTTGCCAGTATCGTTTGTTCACGATTCGTGTTGGAGACGATCAAGAGAAAAATCTCAGGGCAGCTACGATATTTGAAGCTTTTGTTGAGCGCCTAGATGAAACGAATCAACTCGATGCTCTGAAAGACTTGGCGAATGTGTATCGTTCTTTGCGTGAATGGGACAAAGTAGAACAAATTGCTAAAGCATTGGAGATTAAAGCAGAGATTCAATACAAGTTAGATCAACAACATGATGCAAAGGAAGAAAACTCGAAGAAACCTGTTTCTCCACCGTTTGCTTACTGGGCATTTTCTCATCTACTTTGTGCTGAAGTTTGTGAAGCTCATAAAGATTATGAGAAGGCGCTTCAACATACATACACATATGCTGACTTAAGTTGGGTGAAGGAAACCGATGAAATCACCTTGGAATGGAAAAAGAGATATAAAGAATGGGCTGAAGCCAACACTTACGTAAATAAACTTCATGCTGGTGAAGTTAATGTTTTGGCTGATTATGTAACATTTTTTTCTGCACAGAAAGAAGAGACGCTCCCCGGATTAGATAACGTAGTTGAGGCTGCTAATCGACATCATTTAAATGTTGATCATATTCTAAAGCAATTTGAAACGGAAATTTTTGCTTTGCTAGATAAAACTAAGTGCGTAGGTGTGTACAATCAACAATTCATGACAGAACGTTATGTTCATTTTACATGTGAATTAGCGGTTTACTACTTTAACAAAAGAAATTTTGCAGAAGGCTTTACTTTTTTATTAAGTTGTTTGGAAAAATCTACATTAATCAATAATAAATCGCATATAATTAAATGTGTAAAGCTGTATGAGTCCTATAAGGATTATGCATCATCTGAGACGAAGGCAGCATACAGAAATTTGATTAATGAGGTGGATGAAGATGAAAAGTAAAGTAATTCTCTCTTTTTTAGTTACTGGTTTTATACTAGTAGCAATAGTAGTTCCCCCTCTTCAGCATCAAGACAAAGGATCTACTTACGAGCCGAATGGACAACATGGAGGAATGTGAAAATAAAATGGTCTCCAAGTTCAAGATCACAGTCGAACCTAGAAAATATTCTTTAGAGGTTAGATGAGATTTCTCGTCTAGCCTTTTTGTTATATATGGAGTGAGAGATGGAAGCGCCAATCTGGAAGGGAATAATCAATATACATATGGAATCGGTGAGCAAAATAATTTTGGTCACCAAAAAACGCAAGCTGATGTTGCTCAGGAACTTGGCATCACGAAACAGCAGTTACACAACTACAAAAAACTCCCAACTCTTATTCCTGAGTTGCAGGATATGGTTTAGGATCAAAATTTGAAAGCAAGGATTGCTATACTCTAACTTAGGCATCACTTAACAGCGATATACACTACTTTAGTCGTAGTAATCTCTATTTTATCTCAGTCCAATTGTCACATAATTAAAAAGGGAATTTCAGGATAATAGGTGGATATCCCTAAACATCTCCTTCTGATAAGATAATTTCCATCTAAATTAAAATGGACGTGATCAAATGGGGAGAATATTGGTTCCGCCTGACAAGCTTGTGGAAGTGGCTGACCAGTTCTTGCATGGTAAACACGAAATGGAACGTATGTTGAATTTACTGAATGGAAGAATTGATTTTGTCCAACAAGGTTGGTCTGGTGCTACCCGAGAGAGGTTTTTCCAAGATTTTCAGGTCTCTAGACAATCCATGGGCGTGACGCTTGAACGACTTTCTACGGTTGCACAAGAACTCATTTTTATTTCAAAAAATTTCACACAGGTAGATGGAGAAAAAGTCGTACTGGATGTGCCGGGGAATGGTGTGCCTGTTAAAACGGCACCAAGCGGTGAAGGTTGGTTACATAAAATCTTTGAACAAATCGGACAAACTGAGATAACCAAGGCTGAAGCTCAGATGGAAGCTAGCAAGCTTCAAGGTGAAATTTTATGGGATACTGCTCAGGGAGCAAAAGGAGCCATTCAGGAAGATTTAACCTTGGGGATGTTGCCTGACAAAGATCGTGACTATGAGCATCCTATGGCTGCTAAAGTAGGTGAAATTCTCGGCCACGTAGCTACGACCTTGCAGGGTGCTGGTGAGGTAATCGTTGGAACAGGTGGAGAAGGATTATCAGTTGCTGTTTCATCTACTGGAGTTGGTAGTATAATCGGAATACCTGGATTGATAGGCTCAGCGGCTTTAGCAGCGCATGGAGGTACAACCGCAGTTAAAGGCGCAAGCGGAATAGGGAAAAGCTCAGCAGAATTGTGGCAGATGGCGAAGGGAGAAGGTGGAGGTAAAAATTCAAAGCCTTCAAGTTCCCCCGTACATCATGAAGTGACAAGTCAATCGCCTTCTACGATAAAAAATCCAAAAGAAGTGGAGATTGTCAATAAAAAAGGTGAATCAATAGGAGAATTCGATGAAATTGATTTGAAAAAGAAAATATTCTATGAAGATAAATCTGCGAAAGGATTAGATAAAGTAAATCCTAAGACAGGTTTACCTGCTCAAACGCCCCAAGAATTTACGGATAAACAATTATTAAAGAAGACTCGAAATCGAATTAATGAACTAGAAAATAATGCATTTACTACAAGAGCAACAAAAAATAGTTCATCTGATATCCCACATCTCGATAGTATTAAAGATATTCGGGAATTTGTATTTAGATTAGATGGTGATACACCTGAATTGAGAAAAGCTGCCGAGAACAGCCTAAATCAGCTTAAAAAGGAGTTTCCAGATTATAAATTTAGTGTCCAGTTTGGAGGAGGAAAATAAATGTCAGTTAGCGTTATGATACTCGAACCACAAAATGAGTTTGAAAAAAGTTTTTTTCTTCCCGTTGCGTCAGAATCATTTTTTAATGAATGTTGGCAACCAGCTATCGAATCTTTAGGATTACAATGGATAGATTTATTTTCAACAGGAGTTGATGTTGAAGAGGAAGACCTACCTATTATTTTATCTGAGCTTCGACAACTTCAGAATTGGGCAGAAAGAAATTTAGGAGAGGATCACAAAAGTAAGCTCGTTGAACGAGTAACAACACTCATAGAAAAATTGCCTAGCGCGTTTCAGCGTAAGGAAGCAGTTGTTTTTATAGGGTAGTGATAATTTGGATTAAAGGGTGTATAAATCGAATACACCCTTTCTTCATGCAGGGGTCATTAGATTAGTTATATCGGATTAACCCCCTAAGTTTGGACACTAACTCTCTCTTGCTCATCCAGACTTCGTTTTTGAAATTATACACGAACTTCTCGGATCGGAATCGGTTTTGTCTGGTTTTTCTCATAAAACTGAGACGGCGACAAATCGCAAATGCTGGAATGAATTCTTCGTTCATTATAAAAATGAATGAATTCAGTGACGGCTTCATAAGCTTCGCTGTACGTTTCAAAGTCGTAGCGAGCCAAGCATTCATCCTGCAATAACCTATGAAAAGATTCAATATGTGCGTTCATATTCGGTGTTCGTGGAGGAATGCGTTCATGCTCCACTCCAAAGCTTTTACAGGCAGAAAACCCATGAGAAATAAACTGAGGGCCATTGTCTGAACGAATCACAGGTTTGGTTTGCACCTCAAATAATTGTCTCTTAAACAAGGCCGTTTGTAACGTTCGGATCACACCTTTGGCCTCGCACCGCAATCCTATATGGTAAGCAACCACAGAACGGTCGCAAACATCGAGGCAAGACTGAATGAAGAAAAATCGGTCTTCTCCTGCAATATAACCGTACTTAATGTCCGTCTCAAACAGTTGGTTCGAATTCGTAATCATCCGATTTCGTGCCAGTTTCCGTGGGTAAGATGAGTTCACTTTTCGCTGTGGTCGCAGGATGTTCAATTCTCTGCACAATCGGTAAACCTTCTTTTTGTTAATAATTAGGCCATCATCTCGGCGTAAAGCGACGGTTAATTTTCGGTATCCATACGCATGGCCGTCTGCAGAAATCAACTCCATAATCCGTTCCATAATCTGAGCATCCGGTACTTTTACGCCGTCCGAACGCAGCGAATATCCTGGCTTTTGTCGTCCCCCACTTGCTGTTTTCTCGATCAATTTTCTATTTTTATGGTAGTAGTAACTAGATCTCGGGATGTTGGCCAGTCGTAGCACAAGCGTGACGGCATATCCTTCACAAATGTAGTGTTCTGCTACTTCCACTTTTTCAGCAAATGAGGGTTTTTCTTTTTTATCAAGTCACGCAGTATCGCAATCTCTAGTGCCTGTTCACCCAGTAGTTTCTTCAATTGATCATTTTCTTGGGAAAGCACTTTGGAATCTAGTCCATGTATGGTTTCCAGTGAAGTTTCACCATATTTACCTTCTTCAAATTCCTTTACCCAACGGTGAAGCATATTGACGGCAATTTCATATCTCCGGGCTACAGCTGCCTTATTCCCGGTTTCGATGGCTTCCTTGACGATTTGGCGTTTAAATTCTCTAGAATGTTTATTTCGTGTCATTTTCTCAGCCCCTTATCACTAGTAGTGTAATCCATATACACTCTTAGTGTCCAAGTTCACTAAGGGGCTAAAGAGAAATCATCGCAAACTATCCCAAAAGGTATCTAAATCACATATATGAAAGGTATATGATTTTATGCCAAAAGATGGTATGATAAATTACGGAAAGGTTATTCTATCATATGATTGCAATAGTTTTCTTTTTATAAGTTGATATCCTACAAGTTCCTGATAAGGGGTGTGTTATGGCATGAAGCATACACCTACGATTTCGGCAGAGTTTGAAGATTATCTGAAACAAAATAACATGACGTTGGGTCAATTTGCGGAATATTCAGGTGTTCATCAAAGAACTCTTAGTAATTGGATTACTCAGCATCGTCCTGTTTCCGTGGAGCAGCTTGATCGAATCACTTTGGCTATGGGTCTTCCCGAAGGCTACTTTTACGAACTATATATTGAAAATTATATCATCGAACGTTCCCCGAATATGAGACGAATCGAGCCATTATTGTATCGTTGTGCGGAGTTGGACAAGCTGGATGCGATTCATCGAATGGTTGGACATATTATGGACAATCTACTCTATTCACCCAAACTATTTGAAATAGCGGAAACCTTATTCGCACAGGGGCGACATGATGCTGCTCTGCTGCTCTATGAGGGTGTAGCTGAAACGGAAAAGTATCAGCACTCTGAACGCCTAGCCATCTGCCAGTATCGTTTGTTCACAATTCAGGTTGGTGACGATCAAAACCGAAATGTCAGGGCAGCTTCGATATTTGAAGCTTTTGTTGAGCGCCTAGATGAAATAGACCAGCTTGACGCATTGAAGGACTTGGCTAACGTATACAGGTCTTTGCGTAAATGGGACAAGGTAGAGGAAATGGCAAGAAAAATGAAGGAGAAGGCGAAAGTTCAATATTTGATGAAACATCAACAGAAGAAGCGAGAGCATAATGAGGCTGCAAATAAGCTGAGTCGTCCCATGTTTGTGTACATTACCTATGCCGACATGTTGTGTGCAGGTGTATGTGAAGCCCAAGGCGATTATCAACAAGCTCTACAATTTACATACGCCTACGCTAATTTAGATTGGGTCAAAGAGACGGACGAGGATACCCGCCACTGGATCGGTTTGTTTCAACATTGGGCAGAAGGTAATACTTACGTATTTAAGCTTTTGTCTGGGGATACAAGTGGGCTTCTGGATTATGTTGAATATATTTGTACTTCACCTGATAAGTCGGAAAAGGAAATGGTTGCTAAGTTGATGAACGTAATGCTTGCTGCTAACCGATATCAGATTGATGTAGATAACATACTTCGGCGTTTTGAAACGGAGATTAATTTTATTACCCAACAGCAACCATCTGCTGATATGTATACTCATCAAGTAGTACCAGAACAATCTACGCGTTTTAAATATGAATTAGCTAAATATTACTTAAATAGAGGTAGATACTCAATTGGATTTAAATATTTGTTAGACGTTTTATCTAAATCAATAGCTATTAATAAAGAAGCTTTTTTTATTAGGTGTATAAGATTATTTGAGCAATTTAAAGAATCTGCAGACGTTCAAGCTTATTCAAATTACGAAACTTTAGTTAGTAAAGGGAAAAAATATAAATTATTTTATTATTGATTGTCGTAACTATGTCCACTTAAACAATTTATGATATGGTTGAGAATTATCATGGCACGTTTTAAGTCTTTAGATGTAGGTAGAAAGGTTAATTCTTCTTATAACAATTAGGAATTAAGATGGTTTTCCATAAATTTGAATAGTGTTATTATGTCATAACGAACTCAAACAGAGGTATATTATGACAACCATTAAAGTGACACCAGAACAGCTTATGTCTGTATCCAAGCAATTTGACCTTGCACAACAAACGGTAACTCAAATGAATAGTAATTTAGTACAACAAATTTCATCTATGGGGCAATTGTGGGAAGGACTGACTAAAGAACATTTTTACTATTCCTTCCAGACCTCTCAGAAGAATATGGCTGACTTTGTTACCCTGACAGATTCTATTGCAAAAGAATTGCGTCATCATGCGGATAAATTTAGATTAGCTGATCTAATGGAAGCAGGTAATATTGACGCAAGTTGTTTACCACCTCCACCTAATTCATGTGCTGTTCCTGCTCCAGATACACGGAATGCGTTTCAGAAATCAGTAGATAGCTTAACTGAGCTAGGTCAGGATTTTGTAGACGCTAATTCAGTACGCTATGAGAAAAAATTCGATTCAGTCTGGAGCTTCCTTGATTATATGACCTACAGTATTCCCAAGGGTATGTATGAAGGTTACATGGAACGGGCAGCCAAACAAAACGATTCATGGAATGACATGCTCAATTTCGGTACATTTGGAGTAACAGGTATGATTCAGGGGGCATTCAATCCCACCAATGCCTGGTCAAAGAAACACTGGGCTAATATGATCGGTACAGCCGGATTATTTGGAGGAGTCAGTTCAGTAATCAAACCCAAACTTGGGATTGGTAATACAATAAAGTTTAATGGTGAGATAAGACCATTTCCCAAAGGGCATGAATTAGATTTGAAATCGTGGGAAGAGATGCCTGTAAGTGGTCAGAGGAAGGTAACGCCAACTGGACACAGAATTATGAATGTTAGTGAAATGAAGTCATTTAAAAAAAGAAATGGATGCACTAGATATAAAGGTTTTGATTGATAAGAAAGATAAAATTTTGCCTGAAAGTGCTGCGGCTGGTTTTAATCCAGCTACGGGAGAAATAGTTTTGAGAAAAGAACCGACAAATTTGAGTGCAATTCATGAGTCATATCATGCCAAGCAGTGGAAGGAACTAGGGAAGGATAACTATTTACAACAAAGCACTCTTGAGAGAGAAGAATTCGTTTATAATGAAATCATGAAAAATAAAGAGCTATTTAATGATGGTGAAATTCTCTTTTCGCAAAAATATATCTATAAATTAAGAAACGGGGAATGGCCTCCACCGGGCTGGAAAGGTTTTGAAAATAATGAGTGAAAAGATAAACAAACATCTCACAGCAGAACAAGCTATGCAAATAGCTGAGAGCTACAAGGAGAAGTATGACCTTTCTGGAACAATAGACGGTACAAAGGAACGTACTGCAAAATTTTATAATCAGTTTGACGATTCCAATCTTCCAGTTTGGCTTGTAATGGTAAGTATCATTCCAACTATATTTGAAGCAGATGATGAGTATACAATTGTGATCTCAGATGCAGAGGCACAGGTTAAATATCTTATTGATCCTAATGGACATTATTATGCTCCTCATACAAAAGAGGATGGATTGACGGACGAAGAATTTGATAAATTATGGAATGAAGATTCAGAAAACAATTAATCCACGAAGCTTACTCCTTTAACAATAAAACGAGAGTGAGCTTTTTTATAGTTATCCAATCTCAATAAAGGGGGATGGTATTTGCATGCACCTTCCTTGAAACGAAGGTGCGCCAAATATAACTCACCATGCTCTAAACCGTGACAACTGTTGTACTTGGGTAGGCTAAAAAAGTCTATACATAATGCATATATATTCAAGGATGTGGCTGAGTCAATTGGTGAAAACGGATGGAGTAGGATCAATTTACCCAAATAATAGCGACTCGAATTTTTCGCTTCCTTTATATATGCATATTTGTCAGCTTCATATTAATTATGATGTAACGAATCATCGCGCTTAAAGTTTAAATAATCTCAGTTTAAATCTAACAATTCAGGTTTTTTATACTGTAATTTAGAATGTAAAAAAAACTATTGACTAATTGATTAGCCATCTGTTATATTGTGTTTAAAGGAAATGCCTAATCGATTAGTCAAAGGAGGGGTGGAATTGATTGGACTTGAACACATAGTCAAAGTTTACAATGGTACATATAAAAAACTAGCTGAGAAGCTAGGGATATCTTCTCCAACAATAATGGGATGGTTGAGCAAAAAAAGGCCAATTCCTAAGTCGAAATTGGAGGCACTTTCGAAAATGTTTGGAATTGATGAGGAGTATTTTCATAAAGAATTAAATGAAGTGGAGAAAGTCCAGATTGAATTAGAATATTTAAATCGACTCTCTAAAAAAAACTCAATGCTTATTCCAGATGTTGTTCAAGATGATGAAGGCATTCAACATGAAATAATGGTGATGTTCGATCCACATGAACATGAAATCCGAGCAAAGTACGAAGAACTAGCCATACAGAAACTTCTCTTGAGGCTGAAGGGAGTTCTATATAACGAGTCGTTTTCAAGTGATTTTTCTCTTGATTTTCATTTTAATTTACTGAAAGGAGTCTGTGACATTCTTGAGGAAGATAACTATTTTCAAGTTACTGACAGAGGTATAGAAATTGAAGGGAATTCAAGTCAAGTTACTGCTATTCAAACACTAGTATATATTCTGAATAACGAGAATAAACTGGCATTTGGACATAGAGAAGAGAACGCTTTTACTCTAGAATTAGAGGCATTACTCCATAAATATAAGTTACTTTCTCCAAGTCATGTCTTGGGAATTAAGGAAGATCCATTCTTTAAAGATGTGGATCATTAGCGAGAAAATAAGACTTTATGCGATTGTTCTTTGAAAATCAAACACGTTTTTTAAGTTTACAAATTAACGAAGGGAGTAGTATGTACTTTTGAAAGATAAATTTAAAATAATGCTAGATGAGCAGACATACACATCTAAACCAACGGATGCTGGTGGGATTGTTAATCGTATAGTGAAGAATCCAACAGATCTTACTATCGAGGAGCTAATCCTAGCGATAGAACAAGGTAGGACGGTACTACCAGCTTTTTTGGGACATGCATATAACGGAAAGATTAGAAAGTCTAAAGAGTGTTGGAGTAGCCAACAACTGGTTTTCTTGGATTTTGACAATGAAAGCGAAGTATTTGATCCTTTACCGGAGAAACCGAACAATAAAAAGAAGATAAAAGATATTCATATGACGTATGATGAAGCGATTGAGCATTTTAAGGATATTGCTTTATTCTTATATAAGTCGTTTAGTTGCACAGACGATCATCCTAAACTCAGAGTCGTTATTGCGTTGGACAGGGTAGTCTACAACAGAGATATAATTAGGAATATATTCACGAGATTTAAACAGTTGTATCCATACATAGATAGTAAGTGTTTAGAAGAAAGTCGGTTATTTTACGGTGGAACGGATGCATATAGATTTGATTTCGATAATCGACTAAACGTAGATCAGTTTTTGGAACAAGATGAGGGGAAGAAGGGGTTACATTATATCTTATCTTATAGTAATAATATTCCCCCCTTTTGCCTACCAAGTATCCAAGGTAAATCAATACAGACCACAGATAATAATATCGAATACATAATCAATCGTGATGTTAGCTACTTACAATCAGTCATTAAACCTGTTGCAATTTCATTATCACAGTATGATTTATATGAGTATCTCTATAAAATAGACTTCTCGACTTTACTAGGAGTCAATCATAAACACTGCTGTATGTACCATAATGACAACAGTCCTTCAGCCTTAATTAAGGTTAAAGAAGACACTGGGGATTATATGTATCATTGTTTTGGATGTGGGTTCTCAGGCAATATCATTACATGTATCGAAAAAATGTTTGAAGATAGGCAAATAGAGATCAGGCGTGGGCAGGTTGTAGAACTACTTAAAGAAATCTATATGATTGATGATCAGCTTTCTGTATGGGGAGAGCAGCAAAAACGAGAACTCGAATCCAATATAGCACTGTTGTTAAGCCGAGAATTAGAGGAACTGGAACCAAATCTACATAAACTGATTGTGAGGAATGTCCCCAATCTGGTGGCACTACACAATGTAGCAATACAGAATATTACAAGTGAAAACTACACAGATAATAAAGGAAACGTTCTTTTCTTTAAGGATTTAAAAAGTATCACGGTAGCTTTAGGTAAAAGTTCTGTTGATAAAGTGGCTAAGGACATCAATTTTTATACATATTTAGGAATGTTAAATAAGATCAATCCAAAAGAGCTACCTAAGAGTTTGAGGAAGAAAGCAGTTGAATTCCAGTTAAAGAATCATTATAAGTATCAGAAAAACTTTTATTCGTTCCCTTCTTATACTATCAGTGTGCGGAGATCTGCTGAGCAGAGAGCTGTGGAATGGAAAGAGAAGGGATACACAAAAAAGGAATTAACGCGAGAGATGATTTACAGAGGTCATGGAGAAGAAGTAGCAGATACAGTTTATCCTCAGATGAAGGGTGAAAAATTCTCTGAAACCAATGTAGCTGTAGCAGATGAATTAGTTAAGATTGGCTTATCGCTTATTGAACAAAAGGGCTGGACGACAGAAAAAGAAATCCAAGAGAATTTACATTTACATTGGAAAGGACAGTCTATATACAAAGCTGGGATGATAAAAACCATTCGGGCTGAATTTCTGGAGTCTTACGGATTGGTCAAGAAAAAGCTGAATAAAGAGTTATCCGAGAGACTAGGTATTGACGTTCCGACGAATGGTAAAGGGAATCCTTGTTATCCTCAGATTATCTATAAAGCGGATTAGTTATGGGCTGAGAAGGTAAAATAAAAAATCCTTCTCAGAGCCTTTCTTTAGTGCATCCTTTTCTCTGAATATTCTATCATGAAATTAAGATATTTCTTCATAGACAAGATATTTGTATGGGTAAGGACAACACCCATCATTTATAAATAAATCTATCGGGATTAGAGCGTCAGAATGGATATGAAAGGGGTGATGCGCTTGATCTAGTGCTGGATTGTTTTCACTATGAAGTAAGCCAGAATTATATAAAATAATACATATAAGAAGGAGCAGCAATTAAATGAATAGTACAATAAATATCCCTGTAAAAATGCAGGTCGATGCAGGTGTAATGTATGAATGATTCTTGAAAATTATCGAAAGAACAGAAGACGTTATGCAAAAGGTAGACTTTTCTATTAATGAGGAATTGCAAATGCTACGCAACAAAGGGAAACAAGTGGCAGAAAGCATGACAGTTCAGTTAAAGAAGATGATTAAAGGATCAATTGATTTAAATTTAACATGATTACTTAGATTTAATGAATAAATTTTGTAGAAAATAATTCGATAATCTAGGAAGTACTAGCAAGTAATATATACATATAAAGGGAGAAACTATGAACAAAAACTTTGAAATCAAACAAAAGCTCAACGAGATTGATGATTGTATGATGCAGATGATTAGTGCTTTTGAGGATTTAAAGGCAGATCGAAAGTTCGCAGTATCACAGGCTGGTTTAATCAGAACGTCCAAGGAAGCCATAGAATTAATGACAGATGTATCTTATAGAATACCAAAAATAAAAACGACAAGTGCCATCATTTATCTGAATAATAAGGTCAATAAGGTTGATCAATATGAAAGAGTATTTAGAAAGGCATCAAACGAAGCAAAGGCTATTTGTACATATGTACGCGACAATCTAAACGCTTTAACCAAACAGGTTAAGAATGATTTTGAGTCGAAGAAGGCTATGATGCTCGATATTGACTCCAGCTTAAAGGAAGCTTTTGAGAAGAATTATCCTAGTCTACAACACTACATAATCTTCTTCGATATGTGTCCTCTTACAAAAGATGAGTTCCTTGGACTGTTCTCCTTTAATCGGGATAAATATAGGGACGATTGGAGCAGAGTGAACTATAAAGGAACGATTGAAGCAATTGAGGATTTGCCGGATGTAATTGACGGAACTGCGTTCCTAGAATTTGCTGCTACGGATGGTGTTTTATTGAATGACAGTGCAGTTTCAGGATACCTCATACATGAATGTATTAAATTGATGAAACAACAGGGCTTTGATGTATTGGATATGGTTCAGGATATAGTTGGACAACCGTTGCCATCATTCACAAGTACAGTGGATGAGCTTGGGAATATCACAGACATGAAATTGAATAGACCAAATTTAAAATTAGTATAAGTATCTTGCACAAATTCTATATGATTTGGTTACTGATGAAAATTCAGGAGTAACTTTATTCTTAAAAGACGTACATGACAACAAAACATTCAGATAAGCATGAAATCCAAGCGTCCAACAATTGGGCGCTCTAGTCTTCTCCCATAGAAGAGAACAGCAGATAAAATCAACATTTTACAATCAGGTGTTGTATTTAAAGAGTGACCAGCAGAATTAGCATAACATAGAATGGCTTCACACAGGCGTAAATGTTGTTCTAGGGCGTATATGGTTTCGATTAGCACAAGAGGGAAGGACTATAAATTTGGAAGCTAAGAAGACAAGCTAGAGTCTATACATAAGAAGTTGAGAAATAGCACGGCAAGATTTATGAAGCAGTTAAACAAGGAATGGAATAGGACAAATTAAAACATACATAGGAGTATTTTGAGGTGAGCGTGATGACTAAAACGATGGAAAGTGGAAGAGTTATGATTGGTGTGACAGATATTATGCGTAAGATGGGAATCGGGCGAGATAAGGCATATGAGTTAATTAAATCCAAGCAGTTTTACACCATAAAATTAGGAACCAGATATCTGGTGCATGAAGATGTGTTTGAAGACTGGATGAAAGGTCGGTTATAGCTGATTACAAGTAGGTTAAGGGAGGCTTTCATGTGGTATGATTACTTTTAGTCACATGCTTGACCTCCTTTCTTATTGTCACAAGAAGGGAGTTTTAAATGGCAGAACCTTTTGTTAATGAGAAGACAAAAAAATGGGATTTTGTTTTTGGTTATTACGATGAGACTGGGAAGAGGCGGCAAATCCGCAGAAAAGGCTTTAAGACAAAACGTGAAGCAAATGATAAGATGATTGAGCTTCAGAATGATGTGAAGAATAAAGAATATATCAGGAAAGATAACACTACACTCAATGAGTTTATGGATTACTGGCTGGATAACATCCGGGTTCATGAATGTGGCGAAACAACGCTTTACAATAACAAGTTGTATTTCAAAAATCATATTAAGCCTAAATTCGGAAAAATAAAGTTGCAAAATTTTGATTTATTGAAATGTCAAAATTTCGTGAATGAGTTGCACAAGAAGAATTTTGCGAGGAATACAATAGATCGCATTACAACGATGGTCAAAAAAGTATTTGATAAGGCGATTGAATATGGCTTCATCAAAGAAAATCCCATGCGAAAAGTGACACTTCCCAAGCGAATAAAAAAAGAAATGTCTATTTGGACGCTGGAACAAGTGAATCATTTTCTCCAATGTACCAAAGAAGATCGTTATCATTGTGTTTATGGACTCGCTTTATTAGCAGGAATGAGACAAGGGGAGATTTTAGGGTTAAGATGGCAGGATATTGATTTTGAATCAAAGACAATTACCATTAGACAAACGCTTGCTCATTATGGAACTCGGATCAAATCTGGAGCTAAAACCACCGCCGGGGAACGTAAAATATCTATACCTAATAAACTGATTGGGATTCTTGAAGAACAGCGTAGGCTATATGAAGCTTACAAAGTGAAGTGGAAAAGAGAGTTTGGAGACGGTTTTGTCGATATGGATATTGTTATTTTCAATTTAAAAAATGGTAAAACAGTGTTCCCTGCTAATTTGTCCAAGGCTTATAAAAAGGATGTTATAAGTGCCAAGCTTCCGCATATCCGTTTCCATGATATGAGACATACCCATGCGACGATGCTGTTGGAAAAGAAAATGAATGTCAAAGTGATTTCAGAGAGATTAGGTCACAGTAAGATATCTGTCACGCTGGATACGTACAGTCATGTACTTCCTAGTATGCAACAAGAGGTAGCTGATGAGCTTGAGCAGATGATCATGTTGTGATTTTTGTGACCTTTTTGTGACCTCAAATGAGTTGTTGCTTAAAAACTGTTGATATAAAAGGCTTTTTTGAGGGTTCACATCATGTGTGGTGCACTGGATGTCGGATTGCTCAATGAGCGGCTGGGAGATCGGAAAATTCTCGCCGCACGAGCTGTGGGGGTAAAGACACTGAAGGAATTGCTGGAAGCGCCGATGGAATCGGTGACGACGGAAGCCGAGCAGCTGGGGATTAAGCCAGGTATGCCAGGATACGAAGCACTTTTGAAACTAGTCTAAATAAAGTTTATACACCATGCCGCATACAAAAGTAGAGGAGCAAAAAACGAAAAACCGGGGCTCCTTGGCTCCGGTTTGTTCTATGAGAAATCACTTTATCAATAAAACAATTCAGTCCTCATACGGGCAGATTGATCTGCAAGAACAGATCAATCTGCAAACAAGGCGGTTAGACTGTCGCTAAAGGGAGCCTGGACAATCCCTTTTTCGGTAATGATGGCGGTAATATACTCATGAGGGGTAATATCGAAAGCCGGGTTGTAGACTTTGATGCCCTGCGGGGCCGTCCTTTTGCCAAAGCTTTCGGTAATCTCCTCCGCAGAACGTTCTTCAATGGGAATATCTGCGCCTGTTGCAGTCTGCAAATCAATTGTAGATAGCGGCGAGGCTACATAAAAAGGAATGCCATGCGCCTTTGCCAGCACAGCCAGGCTATAAGTGCCGATTTTGTTGGCCACATCGCCGTTAGCGGCTACTCGGTCTGTGCCGACAATGACGGCCTGTACCCATCCTTTGGACATTACCATGCCCGCCATATTATCACAGAGCAGAGTTACGTCAATACCTGCCTGCTGAAGCTCGAAAGCGGTCAGGCGCGCACCTTGCAACACGGGGCGGGTTTCGTCGGCAAATACTTTCAGATGGATGCCATTCTCCTGTGCAAGGTACATAGGCGCGAGTGCTGTTCCGTATTTCGCTGTCGCCAATCCGCCTGCATTACAGTGAGTGAGGACGCCCATTCCGTCCTCGAACAAAGGTAAAGCATGGACGCCGATCTGGCGGCATACTTCCTCATCCTCTGCCTGAATGGCTACGGCTTCATGCTCCAGCCCGGCATTCCAGTCCTCGACCTGACCACCGCCAGCTTCAGCGATGACCTCCCCGGCTCGTTTTTTCATGCGGTCCAATGCCCAGAACAGATTCACAGCCGTAGGTCGTGACGTAGCCAAATGTCCGCAGACACCGTGTACATGCTCCAGCCACCCAGCCGCGTCTGTACCGTCATATGCGGAGGCACCCAGTACAACGCCGTAGGCAGCAGCCATGCCGATGGCAGGTGCACCGCGTACCTTCATAGCATGTATGCCATCCCATACTTCCTCAGCTGTGAACAAATCCAGCATGACAATCGTCTCGGGCAACAAACGCTGATCCAGCATGGATAACCGGTCGCCTTTCCATACTAGCGAGGACAGAGCCTGACCAGACACTGCGGCTTTTGCAGAGGTTACTGGGGTAGATCCCTTTTTTTTACTCATATCCACTATGCTCCTTTATTTGGGGCAGCCGTTGCTGTCCGAACAATGTCTCCCAGTTCCTGAATCGAATGCAGCTCGCGATTGCGGAGAACCAGGGCTTTACCAATAGATAACGCCAGACGTTCGGCGGCTTCCTTAAGGTCAGGATCGGCAATTGTATCAATATCCGCTACATGCGACAGGCTGATGATACGGCGAATCACTTTGCAGCCTGCAAAGCCAGCCGTATCTTGCAGCACTTTCTGGAGGTACAAATCCTGATAGCCGGTCGTACGTGCCATAGGGGCGGTGACATGCTCGTCCCATAGCTTGCGGAATCTGCTTTCAAATTGCTCCCATACCTGAATCGCTGTCTGCAAAAGCCAGTCACGGCGTTCCTGTACAGCCTTCTCGCCAGAAATCCAGCCGGGCTGGGCTGCGTAGTTTAATAGCAGGTTGGCAATGACCGCCCCGATATCAAAGCCCATCGGTCCGTAGTAGGCAAATTCGGGATCAATGACTTTTGTAGATTCTGTTGTGACAAAAATACTTCCTGTGTGAAGATCACCGTGCAACAGCGCTTCAGTCCGTGTCAGAAACTTTTCCCGCAGCAAAGCCACTTCCAGGTGAAGGGCCTGATCTGTCCGGAGTGCCTCCGCTTCGTCTTCAATGTACTCACCGTAGTTGTTATTATCCGAGAATCGATAGGGTTCATCCAGAATAAGATCCTCCGTTATTTTGCAAAGATCCGGGTTAATAAAGCGTTTAACCAGGTCTTTTTTAGCCTGCTGATTCATGCCCAAATCGGAAGTGAAAAAGAGCGTGCGTGCCAGAAATTCTCCGATATGATCAGCAAAATGCGGATAGGTATTCCCCTCTATTAATCCTTTGCGCATGATTGTGTATGTGCTAAGATCCTCCATCACGGTCAGCGCAAGCGCGTCGTCATAGCCTAGTACGGCAGGAACCAATTCAGGGCAAATTTGGTGCTCCTGTTGAAGTGCCTCGCGTTCAATGCGAGCACGATCCAGCGACAGCGGCCAGGATTCACCTACAATTTTCACATAGGGAAGTGCCTGCTTGGCAATGATACTCTTGTCAGATTCAGAATCTGTAATATGAAAAACCAGATTCAGGTTACCGTCACCGATTTCTCGGCATTCCAGACGGGCTTCCTGACTAAAAAATCCGGGGATGTTCTTCACGAATTCGATTGCTTCTTCTGTCGTTAAAGGATGATATTGGGACAACGAAGTCACCTCCATAAATTGTGCACGGTAAAATAAGAAAAAATATACAATATTAAACCAAGTATTTTGATAGGATAGAAAAAGTATAACGAAAATCGGTGAAGTTTTGTACATTTTTTTTCTTTTGTTTCATCGCGATATAGGAAGGGTAATGAATAAACAGATGTCCGGCAGGTGATCATGGCATATGATCGTTACGATGCCCGCTGGTGTCTCTCCGTCAGCATGGCGGTGGATAAAGATCGTTTATGAATGTCAATTTAATAAAAAAGGAAGGGATTTATGATGGCTAAAACAACAAGTAACTCGAAAAATACGCAAACCAATTCGGTGGAGGAACTTTTAAACCGTCAAGTCGCTAACCTGAATGTGTTATATGTGAAAATTCATAACTATCACTGGTATGTGAAAGGCTCCAGTTTTTACACTCTTCATGTTAAGTTTGAAGAGCTTTACAATGAAATTACATTGAAAATGGACGAGATCGCCGAGCGTCTGCTCGCATTGAAGGGTTCTCCTTCCGCAACGTTAAAGGAATATCTGGAGCTGTCCTCGATTCACGAGGCAACCGGCAGTGAAGATGCTCCGAAAATGGTACAAACGCTGATCGAGGATTTTGCAACTGTATGCGAAGAGTTTCAGGAAGGTATTGAGCTTGCAGAAAGCACCTCCGATCAACCTACCGCAGATTTGCTGATCGGCTATAAAGCGGATCTGGAAAAACATATGTGGATGCTGCGTTCCTATCTGGGGTAAATCAGAAGGAACTTCAGCAAAATGTCAATTCGGACAGTTTAATAGCACCCCATACAGATGGGCTGCTTTGTAATAAACCCTTTACATTTAAAAACGCTACTGACGTCATGCTGTCAGTAGCGTTTTTATGGCTAAAAAAGAAATCCTACACCTTCAAGTTGAGCAAAAATATAAGTGTATAATGAATCTGGAGGATGTATTTGGCTATTTGTGTGCAGGATAGAATGAACATTTTATGAAGAAAGGCGAATAACGTGCGTCTGTTGGTTGCACCCTTAAAGCTATTTATTATAAAATAGCTTGAGAATCATTGAGAATCAGTTTAGAATGATTATAAATAAATTTTTAACTATTGTTCTGCTTGAAATCAGGGGGCTCCCCTGTTTAGATATACTTTCTGATTTCGACACCACACTACAAATTTTGGAGGGTATTCCGAATATGGCTACAAACTTTAAGATTGAAGGTCTCAAAGCGACCATTGAAGGCAAGGAAATTTTGAAAGGTATTAACCTCGAAATGAAAGGTGGAGAAATCCACGCGATCATGGGTCCTAACGGTACAGGTAAAAGTACATTGGCTTCTGCTTTGATGGGTCATCCTAAATATGAAGTCACAGAGGGCAACGTAACTTTGGATGGAGAAGACGTGCTGGACATGGAAGTGGATGAGCGCGCACGCGCGGGATTGTTCCTGGCGATGCAGTATCCGAGCGAAATTGCAGGGGTAACGAATTCCGACTTTTTACGCAGTGCCATTAATGCACGCCGTGAAGAAGGACAAGAAATCTCTCTGATCAAGTTTATCCGTCAAATGGAAAGCAAAATGAAGGAGCTTGAAATGAATCCTGAGTTTGCTCACCGTTATCTGAACGAAGGCTTTTCCGGTGGTGAGAAAAAACGGAATGAAATTCTGCAAATGATGATGATTGATCCGAAAATTGTCATTCTTGACGAAATCGACTCCGGTCTTGATATTGATGCTTTGAGAATCGTGGCTAACGGTGTGAACGCTATGCGTTCTGAGGACCGTGGTTTTCTCGTGATTACCCACTACCAACGTCTGTTGAACTATATTAAGCCTGATTATGTGCACGTTATGATGCAAGGACGTATCGTTAAATCCGGTGGTCCTGAGCTGGCTGAACGTCTGGAAGCAGATGGCTACGATTGGATCAAGGAAGAGCTGGGCATCGTTGACGAAACTGTAGGACAAGAGGCGTAAGCCGGAAGCGAGGAGGAAAACTGATGAGTACACAAACAATCCTTCCGGTAGATTCCGAGCAACTGCGTGTTCTGTCTGAACGTAATGGCGAGCCGTCTTGGCTGACCGAAGACAGACAAAAAGCACTTGAGCTTGCAGGCAAACTGGAGCTTCCGGTATTTGAAAAAACCAAAATCGAACGTTGGAATTTGAACGATTACGGACAACATAAAAACAGTGAGGCGATTGCATCGCTGGGGAAGGTTCCCTCAGCTATTGCTAATCTGGTAAAAGAACAGCAGGAGGGCGGTCTGATCATTCAGCGCAACTCCGGCGCGATATACGTAAAGCTGAACGAGGAACTGGCAGCACAAGGTGTCATTTTCACGGATTTACAAACAGCGGTTAAGGAACATGGTGATTTGGTTAAAGCGCACCTCAACACAGTTGTTAAGGCTGAGGAAAATTCATTGTCTGCATTGCATGCAGCACTCTGGAACGGTGGAGTATTTGCTTATGTGCCTAAAAACGTAGAGCTGAACGTTCCGCTTCAGGCTGTTTTCCTGACGGATGATGCGACAGCGACGTTCGCGCCGCATGTACTGCTCATTGCCGAAACCCATAGCTCTGTAACCTATGTAGACAACTATGTATCTGCAGATTTGACGGCACCTGTTATTCATAACGGTGCAGTAGAAGTGGTTGCGAATGCAGGAGCCAAAGTTCGTTATGCAACGGTTCACCAGCTAGGGGAACAAGTAACAGATATTTCTATTCGTCGTGCTACATTGGGCAATGATGCCGCTATCGAATGGATTGTGGGCGAAATGAACAACGGCAACACAGCGAGCAATACCATGTCTGTACTCAAAGGCAATGGCTCCAACTCGGATGCCAAGGTCATTGCTGTAGGTTCTGGCTCACAAAAGCTGAACTATACGACACAAGCGCAGCATTTTGGCAAAAATTCTGCGAGCCAGATGATTACACGCGCAGTTATGCGTGAAGAAGCGTCTTCCATTATTAACGGAATTACAAAAATCGAAAAAGGTGCTACTAAAGCAGACGGCCAGCAAACAGAACGTGTTCTGATGCTTAGTCCGAAAGCGCGTGGCGACGCTAACCCAATCCTGTTGATTGATGAGGATGATGTAACAGCAGGTCACGCAGCATCGGTCGGTCAGGTTAACCGCGAACAAGTATATTACTTGATGTCCCGCGGGATTAGTCGTGCAGAAGCCGAACGTCTGATTATTTATGGCTTCCTCGCGCCAGTCGTATCTGAAATTCCGCTCGAAGGCCTTCAACAGCAGCTGCAAAGCCTTGTTGAAAGGAAGTTGGGCCAATGAATACTGCATTGATTCGTGAACAATTCCCGATTTTACATCAGGAGATTAACGGTCATCCGCTGGTTTATTTGGATAATGCGGCCACTTCGCAAAAGCCGTTGGCGGTCATCGAGGCGATCAAGCACTACTACGAATATGACAATTCAAATGTTCACCGCGGTGTGCATACGCTGGGCAGCCGTGCTACGGATGCTTATGAAGGTGCACGTGAGAAGGTAGCCCGTTTTCTGAATGCGAAGCGCAGCCAGGAAATTATTTTCACAAGAGGAACAACAACAGCGCTGAATCTGGTGGCTTCTTCCTATGGCAGGGCCAACTGCCAAACGAGTGATGAAATTGTCATCACTACGATGGAGCATCACAGTAATCTGATTCCATGGCAGCAGGTAGCCAAAGCCACAGGTGCGACTTTAAAATATATTCCGCTTCAAGAGGATGGCAGTGTTGATCTTGCTGACGTGGAAAATACCATTACAGAAAACACCAAAATTGTAGCCATTGCGCATGTCTCCAATGTGCTTGGCGTTGTGAATCCTGTCAAAGAGATTGCTGCTATTGCTCATCGCAAAGGCGCAATTATCGTCGTCGATGGTGCACAAAGCGTGCCGCATATGAAAGTAGACGTGCAGGACATAGATGCTGACTTCTATGCTTTCTCGGGTCATAAAATGTGTGCTCCTACAGGGATTGGAGCGTTGTACGGCAAGAAGGCACTGTTGGAAAACATGGAGCCGATTGAGTTCGGCGGGGAAATGATCGACGATGTGGGATTGTATGAATCCACATGGAAGGAGCTGCCTTGGAAATTCGAAGGTGGAACCCCGATTATCGCTGGAGCTGTCGGCTTGGGAGCGGCTATTGATTTTCTGGAAAGCATCGGTCTGGATGCAATCGCACAGCATGAAAAACGTCTGGTCAACTATGCTCTCGGGCGGCTTCGTGAAGTGGAGGGTCTGAAGATTTATGGCCCGGCAGATCGTCATGTGGGACTCGTAACGTTCAATTTGGATGATGTGCATCCGCATGATGTAGCTACCGTACTGGATAGCAAAGGGGTGGCAGTACGTGCAGGCCATCATTGCTGCCAGCCATTGATGCGCTGGTTGAAAGCCAGTGCAACCGCACGAGCCAGTTTTTACCTTTATAACACGGAAGCAGATGTCGACGCTTTGGTCAGCGCCTTAATCCAAACAAAGGAGTATTTTGGCGATGCAACTTGATGACTTGTACCGACGCGTGATTATGGATCATTATAAAAATCCGCGGAATCGCGGTCGTTTTGAGGATGATGCGGTCACGGTGGATTTGAACAATCCAACGTGCGGTGACCGGATTTCCCTTCAGCTTAAAACGAAGGACGGCATGGTTGAAGATGCTCGTTTTACAGGCGAAGGCTGCTCGATTAGTATGTCCTCTGCTTCGATGATGACGGAAGCGGTCAAAGGAAAAACGATTGATCAGGCACTGGATATGGCGAGTCGTTTCTCTTCTCTGATGAAGGGGGAAGCCGTAGAATTCGACGATTATGAAGAACTGGAAGCTTTGTCCGGCGTTAATAAGTTCCCGGCTCGCATTAAATGTGCAACCCTGGCTTGGAATGCGCTGCGCAAAGGAATTGATGAAGATAAATAATATAACTAGGATAGAGGAGGTTTGAGAAACATGGCCAAGAAAGCACCGGAAATGGAAGAGTATAAATATGGCTTTCGTGATGAGCACAAGTCCATTTTCCAAACAGGTAAGGGTCTCACTCCGGAAATTGTAAAGGAAATCTCCAAAATTAAAGGTGAACCGGATTGGATGTTGGAGTTCCGCCTGAAAGCATTGAAACAGTTTGAAAAAATGCCAATGCCAACCTGGGGCGGAGATATGGATGAGCTGGATTTCAACGATATCCAGTACTATGTAAGACCTTCCGAGAAACAAGGAAAAACGTGGGAAGAGGTTCCTACGGAAATTAAGGAAACTTTTGATAAACTGGGGATTCCCGAAGCGGAGCAAAAGTTTTTGGCTGGTGTATCTGCACAGTATGAGTCCGAGGTTGTCTACCACAGTATGCAAAAGGAACTGGAAGAGCAGGGCGTTATTTTCATGGACACCGATACAGCGCTGCGTGAGCACCCTGAGATTCTGAAGGAGTACTTTGCGACCGTTGTACCTCCTGCGGACAACAAGTTTGCAGCACTGAACAGTGCGGTATGGTCAGGTGGTAGCTTTATCTACGTACCTAAAGGTGTAAAATGTGAAGTTCCATTGCAGGCTTACTTCCGCATTAACTCGGAAAACATGGGACAATTTGAGCGTACGCTCATTATTGCCGATGAAGACAGCTTTGTGCACTATGTAGAAGGCTGTACGGCTCCGATTTACAGCACGAACTCGCTGCATAGCGCCGTGGTGGAAATCATTTGTAAGAAGAACGCACGCGTTCGTTATACAACGATTCAGAACTGGGCGCCAAATATCTACAACCTGGTAACTAAACGTGCAGTTGCAGAAGAAAATGCAACGATGGAATGGGTCGATGGCAACATCGGTTCCAAGCTGACGATGAAGTATCCCGCTGTTGTCCTGAAAGGCCGCGGAGCCAAAGGTATGGTCTTGTCCATCGCAGTTGCAGGTAAAGGCCAGCATCAGGATGCAGGGGCGAAAATGATCCACTTGGCGCCAGATACCACATCTACCATTGTATCCAAGTCGATCAGTAAACATGGCGGTAAAGTTACGTATCGCGGATTGGCTTCATTCGGTCGTCAGGCTCAAGGTGCAAAATCAAATATCAAGTGTGATACGTTGATTTTGGATAACCAGTCAACCTCCGACACCATTCCTTATAATGAAATCATGAATGATGACATTACGCTTGAGCACGAAGCAACGGTTTCCAAAGTATCGGAAGATCAGTTGTTCTATCTGATGAGCCGTGGTTTGACGGAAGCAGAAGCGACTCAAATGATCGTTATGGGCTTTATCGAGCCGTTCACCAAAGAGCTGCCGATGGAGTATGCGGTAGAAATGAACCGTTTGATCAAGTTTGAGATGGAAGGTTCCATCGGATAAGGCGCAGCACCCCTTGATACGACAAGGTTTTTTAAGATACTCTAAAGGAGTTAAATCCGAGTGGTGCCGATTTTGTGCCGACTCGGATTTCCTGCTAGATAGGAGACGAACTTTTTAAGTTCGTCTCCTTTTATTTTTCTGTAATGTTTACATATGTGTCAGCAGTTGAATCGTGAAAATTAGAAAGGAACGGGCTATGATTCGGTTTGTTTAAAACGGGGAGGCAGCATTAAAATTTTATTGTTGAGACTGTGGATGATTGCCTAGCACTTAAATATGTTTGCTTAATAGGATGTTTGTGAGCGACATAAACTTAAGGAGGCACACAATGGATGCAGAAGAAGAAAACTGCAGTAAAGAAGAAAACTGCAGTAAAGAAGAAAACTCTCTCTTCTCAACAGACACAGAGGCATGTACATGAATTTGAAGGTAGTACCAAACTGGCTGAAGAAGGCGCAGACCGACATAACCATCGCTTTGCAGGTGTTACTGGGCAAGCGATTCGATTAGGAAGAAGTCATGTCCATGAAATTGATCTTACGAAAACTGATTTCTTGAACCATTTTCATAATCTGAAAAAGATTAGAACAGGACCGGCTATTCCAGTCGGAAATGGCAAGCACGTACATTTTGTTACAGGTCAAACTACATTAAATGATGGTCATGTACACCAGTTTAATTTTGCAACATTGATTCAGTCACCTCTTATTTAATGTACAAATGTAGATGTCGAGCATATTCTATATAGTAGAAGCGTGCTTTTATTGTTTTGATGGCTCTTAATAATTAGATTTAAGCGTACGAAGAGGCTGTCCTTTGTAGGAAAATCCTACGGATCAAGGACAACCTCTTTTTATTCGTGTAGCCTGTGCTTTCGGTAAACCATTTCGTTCTACCGAAGTAACGCCGGGCAGCAGTTGCAGATCAGGATTCCAGATAAACTTCATCAATGGATACATGGCGTTCCTTGGACAAATCTACATACTCATTATCGCTAATCTTCACCAAAGGTCTGAAATAATCAACTGGATTATTCAGAATAATCGTCCCTGTCTGACCTGTGGTTAGAAGGACCTGCTTATTAATAAAATTGGGAAGCATGTGTCGAATGAAGACCTGGGTAGCTTCGGGGTTCAGGTGTCCAAAGCTCATGCTATGCAGCTCGCGTAACACGGCAAGCAGCTCTTGTTTTGTTTGATACACACGATTGGAAATCATAGCGCTATACACGTCGGCAATGGCCGTTATGCTGGCGAAAGGATGAATCTCTTCCTTAAAGAGTCCACGGGGATACCCGCTTCCATCTTCACGCTCGTGATGCTGCAGGGCGACGATTGCTGAAATTTCATCACTGGTCGAATTACGAATGATATCAAAGCCATATTGGGAGTGCTTTTTCATTTCGTGAAATTCTTCTGGCGTTAATTTATCAGGCTTATTCAAAATTTCATTTGGTATCATGGACTTGCCTATATCGTGTAAATATCCGGCTTTACCTGCGGCATAAGCCTCTTCCTCTGTATATCCAAGCCATGTGGCAATGTAATATGAGAGTACACCTACCTGGAGAGAGTGATTATACGTATACTGGTCTCCCCGTTCCATAATTAAAAGCATAGATACGACATCTTTTTGACGAGTCAGCTCTGAAACAAGGGGGCCGAATAGCTCATCAACTCGAGATTCATCAAATTTGCCAGTTGCGGAAGCTTCGAGAAACATGCTCTCAAAGCCACTGATGGTCTGCTCCATGAGGGGGACGGCGCGTCTGAGGGATTCGGGGGAAGTTGGGACATCGGGGGCAAAGTCAACCGGAACGCTCGTCGAACCAGTATCAATGTCAATATAGTCGACACCGTGCATGATAAGCTTGGAGATATCTTCATGCTGAAGCTCGGTGCCCTGAACCAAGACAGGTACACCGTGCCCGTTGTATGTATCGGATTTGAGGCGATCTCCTGGCTTGGCATCGGTAACGTGAACTCTCATGTGCTAACCTCCTTATTGTCGAAAATGTGTCGAAAATACGAAACAACCCTAATATATCAAGAATTATATGGGATGACAACGACTAATTTACTATTAATCCGAGTTGTAAAATAGGTACGAGGAACCCTTTCACCTCAGATACATACGGAAGCTAGTGTTAATGCTTTTTCAATGTGTTTATGATTTGAGCCTGTAGTAGAGCCGAATCGTTGGGGAGGTTTTCCCTTTCTCATATGTACCATAATGGTAAAGAAAATGGTATGCTTAAACATTAGAAGCTTCAAAGTCGATATATAAAGAAGGAGGGCGGTTATGGAGATGACGACTCAGCAAACGTTGACCATTTTGCATACGAATGATATACATAGTCGTTTTGGCAGCATGCCTTCGATAGCCGCAATGATTGATGAGCAGAGAGGCATATTAGGCGATGCGCTGCTTGTACTGGATATAGGAGACCACATGGATCGGATGGCCCCCGAAACGGAAGGAACGCTGGGTGGCGCAAATGTGGATGTGATCAATCTAACAGGATATGATGCGATTACGATAGGTAACAATGAAGGTCTGACTTTTCCCCCGGATATTATTGAACAGGCCTATGCGGGGATTCACTGCCCGGTTGTATGTGGCAATATGATAGATAGTGCGACGGGGGCAAGACCTTCGTGGATGAAGGAATCTCTGATTTTGGACAAAGCAGGGATCAAGGTTGGTTTGCTTGGCTTGACGGCCCCTTTTACAGAGTTTTATCAATTGCTCGGCTGGAATGCTCTCGATCCGTTTGAGGTGCTGGGTGAGCAGATTGCAGCACTGAGAAAGCAGGTTGATATTTTGGTTGTGATGTCTCATTTGGGTTTGCCTTCCGATGAGAAGTTAGCATCACAATTTCCGGAGATTGATGTTATTCTCGGAGGCCACACCCATCATGTGCTGGAGAAGCCGCTTTGGATAGGGAACACCGCTTTGTGTGGGGCAGGGAAGTTCGGGACACTGCTGGGTAAGGTGACACTAACACGTAGCGGGAATCATGAGCCGTTTCGAGTTGCGTCAGGCAGCGTAGTTCCTGTAGATCCCACGCTTCTGGATGAAAAAGTAGCCTCGGCCATCATGTTGCATCGCAGACATGCAGAGCGTGCTTTGGAGAGTATAGTAGCCGTAACGGATCGGGAACTGGGGATTGCATACGATCAGGAGTCCCCTTTCGGGAATTTGCTGGCACAATCGGTATCACATTTTACAGGTACAGCCATTGCGCTGGTTAATGCGGGGCAACTGCTCGGCCCGTTACCGCAAGGGGATATCAGCAAAGGAATGCTTCATTCCTTATGCCCATCGCCGATTAATGCCTGTGTTATGAAGTTGCGGGGAAGGGACATTCGGCTGGCATTGGAGCAGTCTTTATTGCCTGAATTTGCGGACAAGCCAATGATGGGATTTGGCTTCAGAGGTAAAGTGCTTGGCACGATGTGTGTGGAGGGTTTGGAGATACAGTATGACCCGGATCGCGCTCCTTATGATAAAGTCACACGTATTCGCGTTGCGGGTCATGTATTGGTAGAGGATGAGGAATATACAGTAGGTACACTGGATATGTTCACTTTCAGAGCAGGTTATGAGGTGCTTGCGAACGGAATGGAGCTCCGATTTATGCTTCCAGAATTTTTACGGGATTTGATTGAAATGGAGTTGAAGCGTCCGGGCGCGATGGAAGAGTGTTTTGCAGCTAGGTGGCTTCAGGTATCAAAACAATCGGGAGAGGATTAAGCTGCGACTGGTACCTGTAACATTATTGAGAGCCGGCATGAAGCTGGGCAAAAAAATATACAATGAAAACGGAATGGTGTTGCTCTCGGAAGGTGTTGAGCTTACTCAGCGATTGATTGAACGTCTAGGCCAAGTCGGTATTGGATATGTATACATTGAGGATGCGGTAACCGAAGATATCGTGATTCCTGAAATGATTCATGAACAGACAAGGGCAGCGGCGCTACAGGAGATCAAAAAGCAGTTTCAGGGTCTGTCATCCTATTCCGTAGATCATAAGAACAAATATTTTGGAAAGTCCTTTTATAAGGTGATGGAGTCCATTCTGGATGATATCGGAAGCAGCCAGGATGCCGTCATTATGTTGATGGATATTGGAGCAGCGGACCAGGATTTGTATCATCATTCATTAAACGTATGTCTGTATACGCTTGTACTGGGAATAGCCAATGGCTACGATCACAACCAGCTTATGGAGTTGGGAATAGGTTCATTACTGCACGATATTGGAAAAATGAAAATTTCACCTCAGGTGCTTTATAAGCCAGGCAAATTGACGGACGAGGAATACGAGCATATGAAAACACACACGGTGATTGGCTACAGGCTGCTTAAAGATGAACCTGGGATTCCTTTATTGTCAGCTCACTGTGCATTGCAGCATCATGAGCGTATCGACGGTAGCGGATATCCGAACGCTTGGAAGAAGGATCAAATCCACGAATATGCAAAATGGATCGGTTTGGTAGATTCATACGACGCAATGACAGCAAGTCGGATATATAAGCAGGCGTTGTTGCCTTATGAAGCAATGGAGGTGCTGTACGCGGGTGCAGGTACGCTGTATGAGCAGCGGATGCTGGAAGCCTTCCGTGACTGTGTAGCGATTTACCCTCTGGGGCTCTCTGTAGTGCTCAATACAGGGGAGGAAGGGGTTGTTGTACGTATACACCCCAAAATTCCGCAAAGGCCTGTTATTCGCATTGTGAGAGACCGGGACGGGCAGGAGCTGAAAGCACCTTACGATGTGGATTTGTCCGTATCCCTTTCGGTTATGATTACGAACACACTGGGGGCGGCCGCTGTCCCTTTCGGAGAAGTACGTGTGGATTAGCAGAAGGCGTTGTAGAAAGCATGCAGACGCTTTACAGGTCATGATATGATATTTATATGTCTTTTGAGGTTAATAACAGAAATAAGGTGAAAACATAATGACAGTTCTACAAAACAATATATTTCCCCCAATATCGCCATCATACGACCCGTGGGACCCAATTGTCTCACTGCGTACACATGGTCGTCATTTGCTGACAAGTGTGGAAATGACTGTGACGCATCTGTGCAATATGCGCTGTGAGCATTGCGCTGTTGGCGATATGCTGGTCATGAAGGAGGCTCCTTTTCTACCGTTAGATCTGATGCTGAAGCGGCTGGATGAGGTTGAGCATCTGGAGACGATCAGTATTACAGGCGGAGAACCTGCTTTGCTCGATAAAACGGTTGATGAAGTGATCGTACCGTTGCTGAAATATGCCAAGGAGCGCGGCATTCGCTCACAAATAAACTCCAACCTGACATTGGATATCCGCCGATATGAGAAGATGCTTCCTTATTTGGATGTCATGCATATATCATTTAATTATTTGAATGCCGACGATTTTTATGAGGTAGGTTTTGCGAATACCGGACGTCCGACTCCTCGCGCGGGTGCTGTTCGCCTTTATGAGAAAATGGTGGAGAATGCCCGTAAATTAAGCGAGATGGGCATGTTCATTTCAGCTGAATCCATGATTAATTATCGGACTCACACGAAGCTGGACGGTATTCATCAGTTAATTAATGAAATGGGATGCCGACGGCATGAAGTTCATCCGATGTATGCATCGAATTTTGCCTCTGCCCTGCCTGTGCTCTCACTGGGCGACATGCGCAGCGCTATTCATAAGTTGCTGGATGTGCGTAATCAGGATATGTGGATGTTATTCGGTACCCTGCCGTTCTTTGCTTGTTCTGATCGGGAGGAGGATCGCAAGCTGCTTCGCCGCCTGCGTCAGGAGCCGAATATTACGGTGCGTAATGACCCGGACGGTAGAAACCGCGTTAATGTGAATATGTTCACGGGTAGCGTATATGTGACGGATTTCGCAGACATTCCTGCTTTTGGCAACATTCAGGAGCAAGGTTTGGACGAAATTTTCGGGGAATGGCTGAATGAGCACCCGCTGAACCAGACCGTTAATTGTCATTGTGATGCCGCTACCTGCTGTGGACCGAATCTGCTTGTGGCGGACATGTATTACAAGGGAGTAGATTTTAAATCAAGAAAAGCATTACAACTATAAGCATGTTGCATGTTCTTATTTGCGACTTTCAATTCCATCTAGATTGCAAATGCTCTAATTCGTATAGAGAATTCACGATGAGGGTTGCAAGTCAAATGATGCTGAATGCCAACTATAAGAAATGGGGAGTTCGTATTGGAAGGTCATACCGAGTTTCATTGGGGATTGCTAGTTGTGAATCTCCTCTTGGTACTGCTGCTTGTCTTTCTTAACGGTGTATTTGTGGCTGCAGAGTTTTCGCTGGTCAAAATGCGCCAATCCCGATTGACGCAGCTCCAAAGCGAGGGTCATCGCCTGGCAGGCTATGCGCTGAAGGTGAACCAAAAGCTGGATGCTTATCTGTCCGCTACCCAATTGGGCATTACGCTGGCTTCACTCGGCTTGGGCTGGATCGGTGAGCCAGCAATATCCGGCTACCTGATAGAGCCACTCATGCACAAACTCGGTGTAACCGACGGTACACTGATTACAACAGTATCCATAGTTGTCGGATTTTGCGTAATTACCTTTTTGCATATTGTATTGGGCGAGCTGGCTCCAAAGTCTCTGGCCATTCAGAAAACCGAAAGGGTGGCGTTATTTTTATCGGCTCCGTTACTGCTCTTCTACAAGATTTTTCTGCCCGTGATCTGGGTGTTGAATGCCGCTGCCAATTTATTGCTGCGAACATTCGGTATCCAGCCGGCAAGTGAGGCCGAAGCGGCGCATTCGGAGGAAGAAATCCGGATATTGATGAATCAGAGCGCCAAAAGCGGGGTTATTGATAAGGATGAAATCAAGCTGATGGATAATATTTTTGATTTTTCCGACTTGCTTGCCCGTGAAATTATGCTGCCCCGTACAGATATGGATTGTTTGTACACAAACTTATCGTTCAAGGAAAATCTGAAAATCATCAGTGATACCAAGCATTCTCGCTACCCGGTAGCGGTCGAGGACAAAGATCAGATTATTGGCTTTGTTCATATTACGGATCTTCTGCTAGCTGAGCAGGGGGAGCAACTGGATCTGACCTCGGTTGTTCGTCCTATTTTAAATGTACCGGAGTCTATGGAAGTAAGTCATGTGCTCCGTCTTATGCAGAAAAAGCATTCCCAAATGACCCTCGTGGTGGATGAGTACGGCGGAACAGCCGGACTGCTGACAGCTGAGGAAATATTGGAGGAAATCGTCGGGGACCTCTATGATGAGTTTGAGGATGAACGTCCGAGCGTGGAAATAAAGGAAAACTTTATCTCTGTGGACGGCCGTATGCTCATTGAGGATGTCAATGATTTGACCGGTGTGAACATTGAAGATGACGAGGTGGATTCCATCGGAGGCTGGCTGTTCAAGGAATTGGAAGGCAGCCCGGTGAAGGGAAAGAAAATTGAGTTTTATAATCTGACCTTTGAAGTGGAGGAAGCAACCAGGCTTCGCATTATGCGGGTTAAGATTCATCGCAAGCCTGAACCTGTGATTGAAGATGAGCTTTCTACCGATGAATCCTGATCCCAATAGATAGGTGCGGTCAGTTCAGGTATGTAAGTTATTATAGAAGAATAGACAAGGAGCCTTTGATTCCACATTAACGTGGTTTCGAAGGTTCTTTTTTTATCTATAATTTTTTTGTTCGAGACTTGGGCGATGCGGCATATGTTGAATAGTAAAGCAGATGGATCAATCAAAGGAGGTCCCGGCCCGTGAAATTTCCCCAGCAAGGTGAGTATGCTCCGTTTGTCGGCCCGTTCGATCCGTGTCCGCCCATTCTATGCAAGACTTTTGTGCTACCGCCCAATTTGTTTGTGCAATTTCAGCCCCCCGGTCTGCCCCAATTCCGCCCGGAAGAGGCGCTGACGAAGGGAACACTATGGCCTTTGCTTTACAGCCCTTATCATCCCAATAGAAACCAGGGGGGAGGCGAGTAGAATGGAGCATCCAAATCAGGGTCAGTCCAACAACCAGTTTCAACAGCAAAACGAGCAAGAGAGTCAGTATCAACAGCAACAGCAGAATCAATATGATAGTCCCTATTCAAATTCGTACCAGTATCAATATCAAAACCAGTTCCAAAACCAAAACCAGTACCAGGGTCAAACACAGGACTACGATCAAGGCAGAAACCCGGCTCCGGGCTATACGCCCCAAACCAAACCGGGGGATGCACAGTTTTATGCGCTGTTGGAGAAGCTCCAAGCGGTGGATTTTGTGTTGGTAGAGCTTAATTTGTATTTGGATACGCACCCGGATGATTTGCAGGCCATTGAACAGTTCAACAAGCTCACACAGGAAAGAACAGTGATTGCTAACGAATACCAGCTTCTATATGGGCCTTTGCAAAATTTTGGCCGTGCCTATTCCAAATATCCTTGGGAGTGGAGTCAAGCCCCTTGGCCGTGGCAGGTATAGGCAGGTACAACCTTTTTTAAAGGAGGAACATGAATGTGGGTATATGAGAAGAAGCTGCAGTATCCCGTGCGTGTTAGCAAATGTGACCCTCACATGGCTAAGTTGCTCATGGAGCAGTATGGGGGAGCGGATGGTGAGCTCGCCGCAGCTTTGCGGTATTTGAATCAGCGTTATACCATTCCTGATAAGGTCATCGGTGTACTAAATGACATCGGGACAGAGGAATTTGCGCATCTTGAGATGATTGCCACGATGATTTACAAGCTGACGAAGGATGCAAGTGTGGAGCAATTGAAGGCAGCCGGTCTGGGCGAACATTATGCGGCGCATGATCGTGCATTATTTTACGAAAACGCGGGCGGGGTTCCTTTTACAGCGGCCTATATTCAAGCCAAAGGCGACCCCATTGCGGATTTATATGAGGACATTGCGGCAGAGGAAAAAGCAAGAGCTACATACCAGTGGCTGATTGATCTGACTGACGATGTGGATTTGCAGGATAGCTTGAAGTTTTTGCGTGAACGTGAAATAATCCATTCGCTCCGTTTTCGCGAGTCTGTGGAAATTTTGAAGGGGGAACGAGACCGGAAGAAAGTATTTTAAGGGAGTTTTTGAAACAGCTTTGGCTTTATTTGTTTTCTCATCCGATACATTATTAAAATAGGGAAGGCCATCTGCAAGCATCAAGTGCAGGTGGCCTTTTTCCTTTAACTGGTATGAATTTAAGAGAGACAACTTCCCAAGTGTTCGTCTTCCTCATCCCTGTTGTTCCAGCTTCGCAAAATATTGCTCGTTATATAAAACACTCGGATGAGTAGGATGATGTAACTGGGCCATGCGATGATGTAATTTTGCCTTTTCAATGTCTCCGATTCGGTCATAACACAGGCATAATTGCAAGTGCGGCAGCCAGGTGTGGTACGACGAATTGGTTAAGGCCATTGCATCTTGTGGAGGCTCAATCAGGGTAGCCTGCCTGAACCAATAAATGGCTTGTTCATACTGCTCGTCTTCAATGAGCAAATTGCCAAAGGCACAGCAGAACTGGGCGCGCGGTGCATCGAGGTTAAGTGTGCGAAGCAGCGCCGTCCGCTGCTCCTGCTTTTGACCTTGGCGACCGTAGCAATCTGCAAGCTTAAAGCAAGCAGCAATCCGGTCCTCAATCCATCCCTGGTTCAGCCCCAGATAGTGTTCATATTGCTGGATGGCTTCTATCGTCCGTCCGTTGTCATACAGTTCATTAGCAAAGTAATAGTGATCTCGTTCAGAAAATACGGTGCCCTGTTCCCGGTGCTTAAGGTATATGTGCAAATTACGGTCATTATAGGCGCGTGTTTTTTTGTGGGTCACCGCCATATTGCTGTGAATGATGCTGCCCGTCACATTCAGGAATTCGTGTACAAAACCGATCCATCTGAATTGACGATCCCGGCGCACAATCCGGTTTCTTTTCAGCTTATGCAGTGGCTGTCCCTGTTCATCTACGGATAACACATAATCCATCGTAATGCTGTCATAGGAGAGGGTTCCTTGTTTTTTCCAGTTAAGAAAGGATATCCGGTCTTTTTCTTCCAATATGTCGTCAGCATCCAGCCAAAATTGATAATCCTGTGTGGCTTGATCAAACGCATAGTTGCGGGCTGCCGAAAAATCATCACACCATGCAAAAGGGTATATCCGTGCGTTGAACGATGCAGCCACCTCCTGAGTGTGGTCGGTAGATCCCGTATCGACGATAATGATTTCATCTACCAGATCATGGACCGATTTCAGACAGGTGTGAAGCGCTTCTTCTTCATTTTTGACAATCATACATAAGCTGACAGTTACCATGCTCTTTGTCTCTCCCCAAAAAACTTGGTATACCCCCTATTTTATTGGGATAGCTCGCTCATTATGTAACAATTTCATAGAACGTGTGAAGGTATGCGATGATCATAAATTCATCCTCGCACTAATAAATTAGAAGATCAAAGTCTGATGCAGGGAGGAGGGCATGGATAGACCATTCATTTCACTCTGTAAGGGTTGTATTTTTGTACTGATGTCATTTCATTGATATTTCCAGGTGAAAGTCCGTTCATATCACGCTCACTCCCTTATCGCTTGATCGTAATTATGGTATGCGCTAGGACATGGAGGGAAACGGATAATGAGGCTTCCGCCTGATGGAGGCGTTGAATTATGCGTATACTAATCGGAAGTCCGATCCATCAGAAGCCCGAAACTTTGGTTTTGTTTCTTCAAGCATTGGAGCGACTGGATGCCCCTGACGTACTGCCGGATTATTTGTTTGTTGATGATAATGACAATCCAATCTCAAGCCAGTGGCTTGTTGATTTTGCCAATCGGCTGCCAGGACGGGTTTTGCCCTTGTTGAAAGGCTTGCAGCAAGTAGAGAACCGCAGCGATGAGCACACTCACTATTGGCCGCCTGCTCTCGTCTGGAAAGTGGCTGGCTTTAAAAATCGTCTCATTGACTACGCGCTGCAGCATCATTATGACGCGCTATTTTTGGTTGATTCAGACCTGGTTCTTCATTCCCGTACCTTGTGCAGGCTGGTAGAGACGGAGAAGGATATCGTATCCGAGATTTTCTGGACACGTTGGCAGCCGAATGGGACGCTGTTGCCTCAGGTATGGCTTAGTGACGAATATAATCTGTTTCACCGTGAAGAAGGCGAGGTATTATCGGCAGAGGAACAAGCGCATCGCGAGTTGCATTTTATACACCAGTTGCATGTCCCGGGCTTGTATGAAGTAGGCGGTCTGGGAGCTTGCACCTTAATTCGCAGACGGGCGCTGGTAGCGGGTGTTCACTTTGGCAAAATTAAAAACGTTTCCTTTTGGGGGGAAGATCGGCATTTTTGTATCCGGGCGGCTGCGTATGGATTCCCACTTTTTGTAGATACGTACTATCCGGCGATGCATCTGTACCGGGAAGCGGATCGGATCAAGGCAGAGCAACTGCTATCGACCTTAAATTATTTTACTTCGAGTGCAAGTACGGATCATCCGTATTATTTAAATCATGCAGAACACCCGGATACTCCTGACTATTCTCTGTCCTACAATCGTTCCACTCCATCAAGTGCTCCTAAATTCTCTGAACCTCCCGTTATACCAGATCATCTCCGTGAGTCTGCTGTCTTTGCCAAGTACACTGCGGATTCTTTTGCTGTGCCACAAGCATTTTCCGGACCACGTCAAAGTGAGCTTCATACACCCGCTGCCTCCAAGCCCAAGCTGACGCTGAGCATGACGGTATACAATGAGGCGGATTGCAAGCTCGCAGATGTGCTACGAAGTCATCGTGAATACATTGATGAAGCAGTCATTATTGATGATGGCAGTCATGACGGTAGCGGTGAATTGTGCCGGGAGCTGCTGAAGGGAATTCCACTGCGTTTGGTCCGTAATGAAACAGCTTCCTTTACTAATGAAGTCGAACTGCGGAAGCAGCAGTGGAGAGAGACTGTGGCATCCTCCCCGGAATGGATTTTGAATATGGATGCTGACGAAATGTTCGAATCCCGATTTGCTCAAGGAGTACATTCTTTGTTGGCAGGAACGAAAGCCGATACGATTTGCTTCAGGCTGTATGATATGTGGTCTTCCACACATTATCGTGATGATGACTATTGGCAGGCCCATCGGTACTACCGCCCTTTTCTAATTCGATACAAGGAAGAGTTCTCCTATAAATGGAAGGAGCAAGCCCTGCACTGCGGAAGATTTCCTGATAATGTGCTTGATCTTCCCAGCGAGATTAGCAATTACCGCATCCAGCATTGGGGATGGTATACACCTGCTATTCGCGCAGCTAAATTTGAACGGTACCAGCTGCTGGACCCGAATGCTCGTTATGGCTGGAAAGAGCAATATGAATCGATCTTGGACGCGAATCCCCGACTTACGCTCTGGGTAGATCAAGACAACAAAATTGTAGGGGACGAACCCGCCTCTGAACAGGAAGATATCGAACACGAAATCATCACGGAAGTTGCCAAGGTTGCCAGTGTTGAAGCTGTTACCGATCCCGAACCAGAAATCAAGGATGAAATAAAGGACGTATTTTATGGGAAGGGAAAAGGAGCAGAGCTGGGTATGAAGTGCAAATTGTGCGGTTCATCCGACACGGGTGTTTTCCATCGCTATGAACGTTTTACATTAATGGGATGCGGCTCCTGTGGATTGGTTTTCCGCAATGATGTGGATCGTATACAGCCTGAGGAGTTGATCGCAGAGATTTATAATGTCAATTGGGTTGCCATGCGTGATAGTGCTGCAGCTTCAACCTACGGGGATCATGCCCTTTTTGGGCTCATGCTGCTGGAAATGTTCAGTCCTGGTAAAGGGAGATTGCTTGAGATCGGATCGGGTACCGGGGAATTTATCCATGCTGCCCTTCAAAGTGGATGGAATGCTGTAGGGATTGAGCCTTCTATTGACTCACGTGCCTATGCCAAAGACAAATATGATGTAGATTTGATACCAGGCTACTGGAACGGTGAAATCGAAGAAGATGCTCAAACCCAGGAAATCAATGAAGCGCAAAATAATGAGGAAGATACTGATTTATCCTTGAGTCACCAATACGAGGCCGTTGCATGCTGGCATGTGCTGGAGCACATTGCCGACCCGATTGCATTTTTGACGGATTTACGCGAACAGCTTCAACCTGACGGGACGTTATATATGACAGTGCCCAACAAAAACTCGTTTACCAATGAGGCTTACGGCGCTTGTTCACCTTTATTCACGGAGGAAGATCATTTGTATCATTATTCGGAGCATACGCTGACACTGCTGCTGGCCAAGTCCGGCCTGCGTCCGATTGCGATGTTCACCCGTCAGCTTTCTTCCGGCTTGGATGACTTGCTACAAGCCCATCCGTTGTACGGTGAGCTTGATCTTACGGAACGAATGGGGCTGCTGGCCAAACTTCAAGGCGAGAAACGGGGTCATGAGCTGTGCTGTGTGGCAAAAGCAATCTGAGCTTTCGAGAGGAGGCTGATCCATGAACACTGCTGATCCGTATTTCTCCCGTTTTTTTGTATATTCTGATCCTAACTCCTCCAGCCTAATCTATAGGCTACCCCAAACCTGGTGGAGCCGTCCCTATGAGTATGAATGGTGTCTGCAATTTATGTCTGGGCAGGATACGGTGCTGGACGCCGCATGTGGTATCCCGCATCCATTCAAATTTGAGCTGGCTCGGCGCTGCGCTCAGGTTTATGCTTGCGATCTGGATATACGGATTATTTCCGTGGATGCCATTTTGGCCGAGGTACGGCGGGATATCGGAGAGGAGGCCGCCGAGCGCATCCAGGAAATTTTACCGGTTCGTCTCCAGTCCGCACATGCCAATCTGACGGCTCTGCCCTATGAGGATGCCAGTTTTGATAAAATTGTATGTATTTCGGTGCTGGAGCATTTAGCACCTGATGAATCGCTGGTAGCCTTGCGTGAATTTCATCGAACTTTACGGGATGACGGGATGCTTTTGTTGACGTTTGATTACCCTACGGTTGACCTTGCGGCGATGGAGCAGTGGATAGAGCAGGCGGGATTTTCGTATTGGAGCGGTGCTGATCTCAAGCTTCCACCTGATGCTTTACACACGAGTATGTGGGGTGGTTTGCATTGTTTTAGGACTGTTTTAAAAAAACATAAGAGCTAACGGTATGCGCAATGAGGTTTACACAAGCCTCTCTTATTGCTTATCATGAGAGGGGTTGAAGTTGTAAACCTACATAGGAAAGGAATGACTGATAACTACATGAACAATGCACCTGTGTTGAAGAAACCTGAGGCTATGGTATTTGATATGGATGGTACACTTTTTCAAACGGAGACGCTGCTGCTTCCTGCGTACCACAAGCTGTTTGATACGCTGCGCGCCGAAGGGCTTTATGAAGGAGAGACTCCTCCCGAGGAGCTTATTTTGAATAGTTTGGGCATGCTGCTGGATGAAATCTGGAGAAGAGTAATGCCAGAGGCCAGTGAGGCAGCCCACAGAAGAGCGGACGAGTTGCTGCTTCAACTGGAGCTAGAGGGATTGAAGAACGGAAGTCATGCGCTGTATCCACATGTAAAAGAAACACTCCAGGCCCTTCATGAGCAGGGCGTCCGATTGTTTGTAGCAAGTAACGGGCTGGAGGATTATGTAAAGGGAATCGCCGCCGCCTATGAAATGGTTCCCATTTTTGAAGGATTGTACAGCGCCGGGGAATACAGTACGCTTTCCAAAGTGAATTTACTGGAAATTCTGTTGAGCAAGCATGATATTTCGAACGTATGGATGGTTGGTGACCGTTCCTCTGATGTGGAAGCGGGTAAAAAGAACGGACAGACGGTTATCGGCTGCGCTTATGCCGGATTTGGCGTAAACGACGAGTTGAAGGGTTCGGATGCGATTATTACGGATTTCACGCAGCTGCTTACGCTTTATAAAAATGCTGAGTAATGATGCACCAGAGATTACTGGTTCACAGATTACTGCTTCTAGATACGCCTGACGCGACATATATATAAGACACAACACATGCAAGCGAGGTCGGGCAGATAATAAAGAAAGGAAGGCAACCACTTTACGCGGAGCCTTCCTTTGCCTTATTCTCTGTTTTATTTTCGGTTTTATCTTCTGTTTTTTGATCCGTCTGGGGCTTTGGATTAATCTGTGTATTGTAGACCCACAAGGCGTATTCCATAGGCTTGGCGATGGAACGGCGATAGGTCTCTTTTTCACCAATACGTGAAAATACCTCGCGAGCTGGCTTGGGATTGACCTCCAGCACGTAAATACGACCGTCCTTGTTGATTGCCAAATCAAGCGCAAGCTCACACAATGCCCCGTAGCTTTCCTCTAGATAAGCAGCAATATCCAGTCCAAGCTTTTCCCCCTGCTTGATGATTTTCTCTCTATGGTCTTCATCCTGAATCCATTGCGACAGCAGTTGTTTCATTGGTACTGCTCTGCCTCCACCATGGAGGTTGGAAGTAACGCTTCGATGTGCCCCGATTCGTCCGGCGCATCCAGTGACTTCCCATATCCCTTGGCTGTTTTTCTGTACCAGCATGCGATAATCATGGACCCTGCCATTCGGCAGCTGTACAGGAATGCCTTCCTGAACGATGTAGTTATCCATGTTCCATCTGCTTAAACGCGGCTCGAGACGGTCCAGACGCACCCGTTGCTGGGGAATAATATGACGCTTGTGATTGCGGCCCTCAATCAGATACAGGCCCCCTTGCCTGTTAACAGGCTCAATGCGTAAAATACCACGGCCCCCCGTACCGTTAATCGGCTTGAGATACACCAGTGAATTCTGTTTGAGCATCCGCTTTATACTATGAAATCCATCGAATAGCTCGGTTGAAGGCAGATGGGGGCGAAAGGCAGCCTTCCTCGCAAGCTGCTGATGAATGGCCCATTTATTGCTCAACGGCCGGTTCAAATAGACAAGGTCTGTATATTGCAATCGAAACTGCTTCAATTGAAGGTACCGCTCACTGCGCTGCACCCGGCAGCGGTCGAAAATCATGTCCGGGAATTCCCGCCATTTTCGGGTCCATCTGCCGCTGTGTGGATCATAGATTTGGGCAAGAAGCAGCCTGCGATCCTTATGCACATCTGCTGGAGTGAATACATACGTATCCAGTCCCAGTCTTTTCCCTTCTGCAATCATGCGCTCATAGATGTCGCGCTCCTCCAATTGCTTCTTGTTGTTCAAATACAAGGTCATGATGCCTAGGACAGGTTTTGGCACAGCATTCCACCTTCCTCTGCCGTCTGCTCATCTTGGGATAGCTCCCCGCGAAATATCAGCGTGGGTTTTCCGGTCGGTCCAGTCGTCATTTTATGCGCAACAAGTCCTGCGCGAAAACAGGTTTTGAGACTGGCTATATTGTCGGCGGCTACGCTGCATGTAAGGCGGTGCAGCTGTTTGAGCTGGGCGGACAGCAGTCTAGCACCCAGTCTGCGGCCCCGGTAAAGCGGACGAACGATCACGATGCCCGCATCCTTACCGTAATTCAGAACGAGGGAAAAACCTGCAATCCGCAGGCCCTTCTCTGTGCGCACATAAGCGCACAGGAGAGAGGAGCCGGGATTGTTCAATTGCTCCGGCGTTAAAATGGCCAACTGCCGCAGGGCATTGCGAGTAATGCGCATGCCGCCTGAACTGCGGGCCAGAAACAGCAACTGTCGTCGTCTCAGCAGCCAGCTCCGGGTGGGCAATTGTTGAACATCACTAATTTGCGGCATGATTCCACTTCCTTGATTCATTATTTCATTCGTCCAGCCAAAAAGGAGCTGTACTGGAATATGCGTCTAAGCGATTTTTGACGGATTTCCGGCTCGTCGAATTTCATCGGTTTGGCATTAGCTTCAAAAAACCAGAGAGTACCATTCGTATCTACTCCCAGATCCATAGACATTTCGCCGTGGGAGAGGCCAGACGCGCGTTCAATTTGACGTGCAATCTGAATGGCCGTGCTTTTAATTTTGTTCAGCAAATCTGTGCTGTCGTCAGGCCCAAACAGGGAGGAAAGGAGCTTGAACGGGTCCTCTACACTTCCACCACGCGGGACATGCGTCGTAATGCTTCCTTTACCTGCCAGCCTGGCGCCGACCCCGGTAATGCTCCACGAGCCGCGGACATTTTTTTGTACCAGAATACGCAGGTCGAAGGGCTTTTTCTGATAGGTTGCCAGATCAATCCCCTGCTGAATGATATAAGGTGAATTACCTGCTTCCCGACGAATACGTCCCCACAGCCGGGACAGCGACACAGATCTGTAGGTTACGCTTTTTTTATCATGCTGAATGGTTAGCCTGTAGGCCATTAGATACTCCGGCCGGAATTTAAGAATCATAATTCCCTTTCCGGCCTTGCCATTCTCCGGCTTGAGATACAGGTATGGAAACGCAGACAGCATCTTCCCCAAGGAAGACAGGTTGCTTAACCTTTTGGTTGCCGGAACAAACTGACGTGTAGATTCCGAGGTGCGAAGCCATTTGAACAGTTCCCACTTGTTAAAAAAGCCCGGATTGTACAGCTCAATCCCAGAGGTTTGTGTAATTTCCTCCAGTTTAGTGCGGACAGAGGTTTTGAGTTCATAATTACGGTTTGGGATGCGATTATAAATGACCTGTGGAAGCGGAAAATTTTGTTCCTCCCAAATCTGTGAGTCTTTGTTGAAGATATAGCCTTTGACCGCTTCAGCTCCCAGCTTTAGATCCCTGACGGTAACGATGTACACCTGATAGCCCATTCGTGTTCCCGTTTCAAGGATATCCCTAAAGTTACGCTGATTTCCCTTGAAGAATTGCCCATCGTCGTGCACGGTCAATACAGCAACGACCGGCTTTTGCTCCGCCCGGGTATTCATAGTTCCTCTTTTCTGCGGAATTTACTGAGGTAAAGACAGTGGTCCAAAATATGCTCCACGGATGCTTTACCCTCCGCACGCAACGATGGATGTTGAAAAATGGATCGACCGGGCTTGGAGTTGGCTTCAAACATCCATACCTTTTCCTGCTGATCAATACCCAGATCGAAGCCGATTTCACCCAGCAGATGCTGATGGTGGTTCTCAATGGCTTCTGCGAGCGTAATGGCTACATTCTTGGCACGTTGAAGTACCTCGCCCGCCCGATCTCCAAATACCCGGCCCAGTGCTTGCTCCGGTGTCATCAGGGAGCCACCGTTTTTAATATGAGTCGTGACACTGCCACGTCCGGCTTTTTTGGCTCCAATTCCGACGACGACCCATTGGTTGTTGCCGTCCTTGTGCATGTGAAACCGGAAATCAATCGGGCAATTGTCAATCTCGATCAGCTGAATTCCCTGTTGGATGACGTAGCCTTTTAACGTTTGGCCTTGATTGGATTGAAGCATACGGAGCATAGAGTTAAAAGAGTTGAAGCGCAGTAATACGTTGCTACTTTTTTTACGATACCTCACAAAATAGCCTTGCTTGGGAACATGGGAAAGCCGGTAGATTCCTTTGCCGAGACTGCCTCCACTTGGCTTGTAATAAGCAAATTGATGACGCTCCAGCATGCCTCGGATTCGTTCAGAGCTGGGATTCGTATACGATTCAGGGACATAGCGGTTGACTTCCGGATTACTTTCCAGCAGATAATAGATATCTGTTTTATTGAAAAAGCTCCAGTTAAAGAAGGGAATTCGTTTGCGGGAAAACCGCTCGCGCAGCTGATTGATCGCCGGGGAAAAATCAGAGCGACGACTCGGCAAACGATTATAAATCACATCCGGCAAAGGTACGATTTTACGTGTAAACTCCCCGCTGGATGAGAGGAAATAACCATTAATCGTATCATTTTGCCAGTTGATATCCCGCGGGGTGAAGGCGAAAATATAAGATTTCTTGCTGCCTTCCTTCAGCAGCTGCTTAATAAAGCCTGTGCGTGATCCGAAAGGGCGGGTGGTGGAGTTGGTACCGTCAGACAATACTCCAATCAACGGACCCAGCTGTATATCACCGTCCAGATTGCGCAAATAGATAGACCCGCTTTTGGGAACACGGATTGCATTACGCAAGCCGGAGGTCAGGTATAGATGACGCCCAGCCTTCTGAATCGGTTTCACTGTTGCGGGAATCTGATCCTTACCGAGCCGCAGACGAATGGACTTGGCTCCGGATAATTTAAGGCTCTTCAACAAGGCAGTGGATATATAAGCCACCTTGTCGGGCTGCTGTGAGAAATGCACATTGCAATGCGTTAAACTCATCTGTTTATCCTCCTATACCGTGTGTTCAAGGGAGGCGCCCGCGCCTTGTAGCCCCGTCGTTTTGGATTGGGTTATTAAATATCGGGCATACTCGAGCGGGCGGTTGATTGACCGGAAAGCGCACTTTGGCTGACGGATCTGAAAAAAGGAAGCCCGACCAGGCCGGGAATTAACCTCCAATAGCCAAATGTTCCCGTCCCGATCAATACCATAATCAATCCCCAGCTCGCCAAGGCGACCGTATCGTTCCTCCAGCGCCCCGGTAATGGTCAGGGACAGCTTCATCATCTGTCCGATGATGTGACGTGTGCTGTCCGCGCCAAATTGTTTACGAAGGTAAGGCTCTGCCGGATGCGCTTCGCCTCCGCCGTGCAGATTGGAGGTCAGCGTTCCTCTCCTGCCTTCTCTTACGGCAAAGCCCGTCAGGCACCAACAGCCGTGGCCGTCCTTTTGCATGAGTGCACGAATATCAAAGGGCCGGCCGCTTTGACTCGTTAATTTCAAATAAGGCTGCACGATGTAAGCGCGTTTGTCTGTAATTCCGTTGATCCATGACAAGCCTGCATCCAGTTCGGAAAACAAACGCCGGAACGGTCGGTTTCGGGAGTCTCTGCCTTGTATGAGCAGTCCCCGATCTCCTTCCGCCAGGCGGAGATACAGTGTCCCCTTGCCGTGTGTTCCGGCCTGAGGCTTCATAAACAGCCCCGAATGGCGTCGTAGCCACTCCACAAGCTGGGCCGTGTCCCGGTAAGGTGCCGTAGGCGGCACAAAGGGACGCACTTCATCTACCTTGTGCAGAGCGCGGTACACCTGCCATTTGCCAGGCAGGTTGCGCGACCAGTAGAGGAGCTTGCGCGATTTCAGCTCCGCCATTTCTTCCAATGTGTGTCCGACATTCTGGCTTTCATGGACATGGAGACAGCGGTTATACACAATATCCGGCAGGGGAAAGCGACCGGATGTCCACACTCCGTCATGATAAGCATAACCTCGTATGGAATGCTTTTCAGGTGAGACTCCTTCGGCGGTAAACGCCATTACGCTGAGACCAGAGCGCCTGCCCAATACACTCAGCCTGCGACAAAAATCGGCTTCGCTAATGGGGGGGATGGCGGCCTGATTTCGGCTAACGAGCACGCCCAGCGTGCCTGGCAAGACAAGAGACACCGACAACAGCTCCTTTGGCAGCCGGACCCTGGAAGAGAGGGATTCATTTGAAACCGGCTGAATGACGGCAGTATTCAATCATTTTTTTCACGGACGGACGGGTTTTCTGATCATTTAATGGTGTATTGTCATTCTTCGACGGCTTGGAGTTGACTTCCAGCAGCCAGATGTGTCCCGTGCTGTCAATGGCCAGATCAATGCCAAATTCCGCGAAATGGGCGGGAATCGCCTTCTCAACTCCGCTTGCGATGTTCAGTGCTGCTGTCTTGAGAGAGAGGAGGCCATTCGATTTGATGGCCGCGGGCAGCGTCGTTTTAGCCAGCGCTTCTTTGACCGTACTCAGCGTGCCGCCACGCGCCAGATTGGATACAAAGTGGCTACCTCCGGCAATCCGGGCGACAATGGATGTCACCGTCCAGGTCCCGGTTGCATTCTTCTGCACGAGCGCACGAAAGTCTACCGGACGCTTACCGTGATCAATCAGGGTAAGTCCCTGCTGGAGCTGAAAGCGTGTTGTTTTCATTTTTCCTGCCAGGCTTTTGTACAGTTTGTCGACATTGGCATACGTTTTCTTTCGGGGTGCACCCGCTGTCGTGGATAGTACGGAAAAGGTACCGTCCGTTTGCTTGCTAATGCGCATGATGCCTTTGCCCAGGCTCCCGCGAACCGGTTTAAGAAAAACAGTGGGATGCTGGTTACACATTTTTTTGAATACGGCAAAGGTTTGCAGCAGGTGAGACTCGGGTAAATACTTGCGCAGGGAAGAATTAGATTTAAGCGCATCAAACACTTCATTCTTATCCAAGAACTTTTCATTGAAAATAGTCGTACCGTACTGCGATTTTACTTCTTTCATGAAATGCTGTACGCTAGTTCTGTTCTCGAGTTTACGGGAGGTAAGCCGGTTATTGACGACATCGCCGGCGGGCATGACCGTCTTTTTCCAGCTTCCGTCGTACACCCATCCCTGAACCCGACCGGGCTGGCTTCCGATATGCTCCGGGGTGAAAAAATACACATATGCTCCTTGTCTACGACATTCCCCGACCAGTTCATGGCAGAACAGGGTGATCGACCCGAAAGGCTTATCAGGCTGTTCGGGATAGTCCCGGCTGACCAGCACGCTGATAAGTGGGCCCACTCGAAGTGTCCGGCGGCCTCGGCTGTAGGTTACTCGCAGTTGACAATTGGAATGAATCCCCATTTTACGGGCCAGCACGCTTCCTACGCGTAGGCCGCTGTAGCGGGGTACCGAAATGACGGTAACCTCTTGGCGGAACGAACCGAAGGCGAGCTGAACGGGGTGGCCTGCGGATATTTTCCATTTGCGAAGCAAGGACTCGCCGACCATGAGTACGTCATCCTGCAAGATGCCCGATCCGATGATTTGAATCGTTGTTTTTTTGATGGACATCGTGGATCTCCTTCCGGGCAGCAACTTGATGTCTTGAAGTAACGGGAAACGTAAATGGGTTGTAATAGCACTGATTCATCATATGAGGACATATATCCCTTGGTGATTGACGGACAATGTGAAATGTTGACACTATACTTGTACTGGAGGAATGAACAATCATGAATATCTATGACAAAGCACATGATTTAGCAAAAGCATTGAAGGAAAGCAAAGAGGTAGAGGAAATTACGGCAGCGATGAAGCTGATTGAAACCGATCCGGAAGCCAAACAAATGCTGGACGATTTCCGTCAGCGCCAAATGGAAGTTCAGCAGCGGATGATGAGCGGAGATATGCCGGCACAGGAAGAGATGGAAAAGATGGAAAAGCTGTTCGAGGTCCTTAGTCTGAACCTCAACATCCGTCGTCTATTCGACGCCGAGCGCCGCCTGAGCGTAATCATTGAGGACGTCAACAAAATTATTTCAGATAGCCTTCAGCATTTGTACGGTTCTTCTATGTAAGTTTGTTTCATATTCCTTCCTGTCCTCTCATAGACTAGATACATAGAGTCACAGGGAGAGGAAGGGATACGATTGGGTTCTCTTAAAAAATGGAAACACGGTTTGTACACACTGATTGCGTTGGCTATGGTGTTTGTTGCGGTGCCGCGCATCTCACTTGCAGGCGGTTTGAACTGGGTCAACGGCTTTGGTATCGTGTGGGTACTTTTTGCGTTGCTTGTCATCGGCGCGAACCTGCATTTTTTGCTGGGTGTAGATGAGGAAAAGCGTAAAACGCTGGAGCGTGTGCGGCGGGCCAAAATGCAACAGTGGCAAATGAAGTGGGATAATAAAACCGACAAAGGCAGCATGTTGTGAGCCTTTCACTATGATTTGTCCTGAGCTTGCTCCAATGCTACACATGAAGCACAGTTAAGAAGCGGTCCCTTGTAAAAAAGGGATCGCTTTTTGCTATTTCCGAGGTACGATATCGAAATGAACAAAGGTCTAAAATAAAGGGATTTTGTGCTATAATAGATACAGAATGATACAGATTGAACGTTGGGGGTGTAACAGAGTTGAACGGGCTAGATGAAGCAGTTACGAAGCATGAGCAGCTATTGCGTCATATCGAGCAGTTGAAAATAGGCTCCAAAATTTCCGTACGCAGGTTGGCTAAAGAGATGAGCGTCAGTGAAGGAACGGCTTATCGGGCCGTAAAGGAAGCTGAAAATCTAGGAATTGTCATTACCAAGGAACGAATTGGAACGGTACGGGTGGAAAAGCGTCCACGCGGTTTGTCCGAGCAGCTGACCTTTACAGATGTCGTGAATATCGTGGAAGGACATGTGCTGGGTGGAAGCGAGGGGCTGGAGAAGCCTTTGCATAAATATGTCATCGGGGCGATGCGCGAAGAGGCCATGGCCCGTTATATTGACGCAGGCAGTTTGCTGATCGTAGGTAACCGGGAGGATGCACATTCTCTTGCACTGGAGCAAGGAGCAGGCGTGCTGATTACAGGGGGATTTGGTACGAGTCGGGAGGTCAAGCAGCTGGCCGACCAGATCAGCCTGCCGATTATTTCCTCGCGCCACGATACCTTTACCGTGGCTTCCATGATTAATAGAGCGATATTCGACCGTTTGATCAAAAAGAAAATTATGCTGATTGAAGATATAGCGGCAGGCAAACCCAAGACTCTGACATTGAAAATCAACAGCACGCTCACCGAATTTGAAGAGCTTTCGAAGACGACAGGGCATCATCATTTTGCCATCGTGGATGAATGGAATCGTTTAATAGGCATCGTCAGCCGCAAAGATGTGGAGGGGCTCCTGCCCGAGCATACGATGGACAAATGCCTGATCCGTAATCCGGTAACGGTCACCTATCAGACTTCGCTGGCCTCAGCCGCGCAGATGATGGCATGGGAAGGTGTGGATTATTTACCAGTTGTGGACCGTAACCGCAAGCTGCTAGGGTCTGTTACACGACGTGAGGTGCTGGATGCGCTGCGCAATGCCCAAAAGCAGCCACAACTTGGCGAGACGTTCGATCAGTTGATTTGGAACGGGTTTGCCGAGGAGCGTAATGAGGACGGATCGTTGTTTTTTCGTGGCTTTATCATTCCGCAGATGGCCACCAATTTGGGTACGATCTCGGAAGGCGTGCTGGTCAACGTCATGACACAAGCGGGTTATCGAGCGGCTAGAGACATGAGCGGCAAGGATTATGTGCTTGATAATTTGACGACTTATTTTATCCGACCAGTACAGATTGAGGATGCAGTCGTCCTGCGTCCGTTGCTGCTCGAGATGAGCCGTCGTACCTGCAAGCTGGAAATTGCAATATCACGGGAAAATCATTTGGTATGCAAAGCGGTAATGACGCTTCAATCCATTGAACACGGATAAACGCCAATGGATTGGAGCGAGGGGGGGGGACAGAAAAGAACGGCTCAGTGACTCTCGGGAAGCTTTTCCTTCGCCTCCAGCCAAATTTGCAACACACCTTCCATTACAAGCATCGTTTTGACCTGGATTGTATACTCCTTGTCACGAACGGTGTATTTTTTTTGATGCAGCAGCATGCGTACCAGCTTGCTGTCGGAGTCAATCTCGAACATATCTCTGCCGCGCAGTACCTCCAAATCTCGAATGACACGGCGAAGTAGGTCCTTCAGGTTAATAGAGTCAATTTTTTCAGCCGACGTTTCCTCCGCGGTTAGCTTGATTTCTTTGATAACGGTTTGGCGTTTACTATATTTGCGCAGTGTTTTGTTGTCCTCCTGAGCTTGCTGGAGCTGGAATTGAAGATCCTGATTGTTTTTCCACAGCTCGTTGAAGCTGGCGTGCCAGATGGCATTATAGACCATTCCTCCGGTAATCATTCCGAGTACAAAGACGGAGGATAATTGCATAAAAGGACGTAGACGCTCAAAGGGGGGGACTCTCATGCTTGTTTCACCTCACGGCCGTCCGTTGCTACAAACCCATTTGACCAGCTCTGCACCCATGTGAGCGCCTAAAAAGGCGAAGATCAAATACAGAATTTGCTTAATGGCAGGTGACAAATTGCCATCCAACATATTGCTCTCAATGACCCGGATCGGGTCCATCGTTCCTCCCACAGCGGCGGCAAGTGCCCAAATTTTAATCCTCCCGGCAACCTCCAGCATCGTCTGGGTGGGTGGCTGAAGCGATACCACAGCTCCCATTCCGCCGAGCATAGCCCCCCCGAGCACGATGCCGAAGGCGATGAAGAAGTCGAGTATCGCTTTGGATATAAAAGTGCTCATGCTCTTTTCCTCCTGAGTGTGCGTATCAGGTCCGCGCTTGTCCGCCCGGGTCTGTACTTTTATTGTATGGGCGCTACTAACGCGGATATGATAAAATAGTTTGAAGAAAAACAAGCGGTGAAAGGAAGAGAAGCGCATGAGTTCATTTGTGCATTTGCATGTTCACAGCGAGTATAGTCTACTGGACGGCGCGGCTCGTACCGCAGAGTTGGTCAAACAGGCTGCAGCTTATGGAATGAAGGCGCTTGCCCTTACAGATCATGGGGTCATGTACGGCGCTATTCCTTTTTATAGAGTGTGTGTGGAAAACGGCATTAAGCCGATTATCGGGTGTGAGGCCTATATAACGGCAGGATCGCGCAAGGAGCGCGGTAGTCGAAAGGACCAGCCCATATATCATTTAATTTTGCTCGCCAAAAATAAAACAGGCTATCAAAATCTGATGAAGCTGTGCTCCATTGGCCATTTGGAGGGCTTTCACTACAAGCCGCGTATCGACATGGAAGCGCTGGCTGCCCATCATGAAGGCATCATATGCCTGAGCGCGTGCTTGGGCGGTGAAGTACCGCAGCATTTGCTGCATGGCCGGGAAGCCGAGGCAAGGCGGGCGGCAGAACGCTACCGGAGCATCTTTGGTGATGATTTTTATCTGGAGCTTCAGGATCATGGTCTTTCCGAGCAAAAGCGTGTAAATCCCCTTTTGATTGCGCTGGCAAAGGAATCAGGTATCCCACTGGTGGCAACGAATGACGTGCATTATCTGACTGAGCCGGATGCGGACGTCCAGGACGTTCTGATCTGTATTGGGACAGGCAAGACGGTTGACGACGAGGAACGTTTGCGTATACCGACACGTCAGCTGTATCTGAAAAGCCAGGAGGATATGGCCCGTTTGTTTCCGCATGTGGCCGAAGCCATCGCCAATACGGTGCGTATTGCTGAACAATGCGAGCTGGAACTGGAATTCGGTCAATCCATTTTACCTGAATATCGCCCGCTGCCGGAAGGCATGAACTCTTCTTCCTATTTGCGCAGTCTGTGCGAGCAGGGGCTGGAGCGTCGATATGGAGGCGATCCCGTATGGGAGCAGCCAGAGGAGCGGGAAAGGCTGGACCAACGGCTGAATTATGAATTGAATACGATTGACAGCATGGGCTTCAGCGATTATTTCCTGATCGTATGGGATTTTATCGCTTTCGCTCATGAGCATAAGATTGCAACGGGACCAGGGCGGGGGTCGTCAGCAGGCAGCTTGGTTGCCTATGTGCTGAACATCACGAATGTCGATCCGATGAAATACAACCTGCTCTTTGAACGGTTTTTGAACCCCGAACGCATCAGCATGCCGGATATAGATATTGATTTTAGTGACGAACGACGCGACGAGGTTATCGACTATGTCGTACAAAAGTACGGAAATGAGCATGTGGCGCAAATTATTACCTTTGGAACGCTTGCTGCAAGGGCCGCAGTCCGTGACGTCGGGCGTGTACTGAACGTGCCGTATGGCGAGGTAGACAAGGCGGCCAAGCTGATTCCGGCACAGCTCGGAATGAATATCCGTCATGCGCTGGAAATTACTCCGGAGCTGAAGGCGCTGTATGAAACAAAGCCCAAGACGCGTGAGCTGCTGGATATGGCGATCAAAGTAGAAGGGATGCCACGTCATGCTTCAACCCATGCGGCGGGTGTCGTTATTTCGCGGACTCCATTGACCGATGCGGTTCCACTTCAGGAGGGGAGCGAGGGGGTCCCCCTGACGCAATACTCGATGGAAAATCTGGAGCGAATCGGTTTGCTCAAAATGGATTTCCTTGGACTGCGTACGCTCTCCATTATTGAACGGTGTATGCGCTGGATTGCGGAAGAGCATGGAGAGACGCCTGATTTTAACCGAATCTCTGATAATGACCCGCATACCTATGACTTGCTGGGCAGAGGGGATACAGGCGGTGTATTCCAGCTGGAGTCGGCCGGGATACGCCGGGTGCTTAAGGATTTGAAGCCAAGTGTCTTTGAGGATATCATCTCTGTAGTGGCTTTGTATCGCCCGGGCCCCATGGGCTTTATTCCTAACTTTATACAGGCCAAGCATGGACAGATCGAAATTACGTACCCGCATCCTGATCTTGAACCGATCTTGAAGGACACGTACGGCATTATTGTGTATCAGGAACAAATCATGCAGATTGCTTCCCGCATGGCGGGCTTTTCCCTGGGAGAAGCTGATCTGCTGCGCCGCGCCGTGTCCAAGAAAAAGCGCGAAGTGCTGGATTTGGAGCGCGGTCATTTTGTGGAAGGCAGTATCAGGCAGGGTTACACAGAGGAGGAAGCCGGAAGGGTTTATGATATGATTGTCCGTTTTGCCGACTACGGCTTCCCGCGTGCCCATGCAGCTGCTTACGGCGTGCTGGCATTTCAGACGGCTTACCTCAAGGCCCACTATCCGGTACAATTCATGGCTTCCATGCTGACAGCCGTGATGGGAAGTCATCGAAAAGTGGCGGAATATGTCGTTGAATGCCGCCGTATGAATATAGCGGTGCTGCCGCCTGATGTGAACGAAAGCGGGGTGCTATTCACTCCCTTAGTGGAGGGTAACATCCGCTTCGGATTGGCCGCCATTAAAAATGTCGGCACACAGGCGATGGAAAGTATTCTCGCTGTTCGCAAGGAACGGCCATTTGACAGCCTGCTCGATTTTTGTCGACGTGTGGATCTGCGGGTGTGCAATAAAAGAGTTATTGAATCGCTCATTCAGGCAGGGGCCTTTGACTCGCTGACAGGTCACCGCGCACAGCTGCTTGCCATGCTGGATGAAACCGTAGACGCAGCCGTCAAATGGCGTAAGGAACGTGATGACCTGCAAATTGATATGTTTGGTTTTGTGGAAATGCCCAATTGGGATATCGAATATCCTGATGTACCGAGGTTCAGTGCCAGCCAGCAGTTGGAACTGGAACGTGAACTGCTGGGACTGTATTTGTCGGGCCATCCGCTGGATGATTTTGAGCCGTTGCTGGAAAGCAGCCATGCCGATCGTCTGATGGAACTGGGCGATGTACCGGATGAAACGGTTGTTGTGACCGCGGGCATGGTTGTGTCGCTCAAGACGATTACGACCAAGCAGGGCAAGGCCATGGCCTTCATAGAGCTGGAGGATCAGATTGAGCGCTGCGAGGTTGTATTGTTCCCTGAGGTATGGAAGCGAAGCCAGCAGTGGATTGAAAAGGGGGCGCTGCTGGCGCTGCGTGCCAAAATGCAGCAGCAGGACGAGCACTTTAAGCTCCTCGCGGATGAGACCGCGCCGCTAGCGGAGGACTCGCTGGCACGGCTTCTCCAGCGTCGGCGTGCCGGGGCGCGTCCAGCTGCCACAGCCGGAACATCCATGCCAGCAGCTGGTTCTTCCGCTGGCACCCCCGGCGGGGGAGCGCAGCGCGTGCCGTCAACAGCCGCAACGTCTGCTCCGTCGCAGCCCAAGCCGGCTCGCCCGGCTACGGGCGCTTCACCGAGCAACGCCGAAGCGGCTCACGGCGGGCAAGCCCCGGCTCCGCGCAGCCCGAGGCGTGAGGCTCATCAGCGGGTGTTTGTTAAAATCACCCGCGAGGCCGAGGAGGACGCCAGCTTGCTGGTCAGCCTCAAGGCGCTGCTGCAAGAGCATCCCGGTGCGTTGCCCACCGTACTATTTTATGAGAGCAGCCAGCGTCTATTGGCCTTGAGCGATGCTTACAGCATCAAGCCTTCGCCTCAGCTTTTTGATCGAATGGAGTCCATACTGGGTGAAGGTACGGTGAAAGTCAAATGATGGACATGCTGTAACCTGTCCTTCCTGCCTACTGCCCTTCCTGTCTAATAGTAACAATTTAATGAACAATTTCCTTCCCTCTCGCATACACTTGGAAAACTGGCGGAACAACAGCTTCATCACATAATCCTGCACACATGAGGCCCCGCACAGTGGAAGAATAGAACTGTACGGTGAGGCGGGAGGGAAATCATGTCCTATGAATATGCAGAAACTCTATTAAATCGTAGAGGCATTCGTATCGAGTCCATTGCGGACATCGTTTTTCAACTGCAACAAAAATATTATCCCCATTTGACTATGGAAGAATGTGTGGACAGTGTCAAAGCGGTTTTGCAAAAGCGCGAGGTGCAATATACTTTGCTCACAGGTATTGCACTTGATGAGCTAGCCGAAAAAAGACTTCTCCCTGAGCCACTGCAAGCCATCATGGAGGCAGACGAACCGTTGTATGGAGTGGACGAGACACTGGCTCTCGGAATTACGAGCGTATACGGCATGATCGGTTTAACCAGCTTTGGATATCTGGATAAGGAAAAGATTGGGGTTATTGAACAACTGAACCAAAAAAGTAACGGTATTCACGTATTTTTGGACGATCTCGTCGCCGGTTTGGCCGCTGCCGCTTCTTCGCGTATCGCCCATCGGAGCCTTCATGCCAAGCATTATCCTGCGTCCTTGGACGCTTGATTGGTCTGTATGAGCAGAGTGGATAAACTTTTAGGCCCTCCGAAGGATTCTGAATAAGCAGGAGGGCTTTTGTTGCGGGAAAAAAGTAAGGTATGTTATCATGAGTCTATTATATGGGCTCAAAACTTGAGGCTTAGGGGGTAGAAACAAGGCATGTGGACGGTGATTTATATCGCACCGACGGCCAGACTGGCTGACATGATTAAGCTCAAACTGTCTGAAGAAGGTTTTATGGTACAGACCCGGGCCATTAGCGCGTCCAAGCAACAGTTTGAGATACTTGTGCCTTCGGGGGAAGTCGAAGAAATACAGGAAGTGCTTAATTCGATTTTGCGCCCTTGAGTCCGGAACGGCGGAAGTGATACAGCAGCATGAATGGAACAAAGGATGCACGATCGGCGGTAATGTTTTGCAAACAAGCGTTGACGTGTGTATGAACATAATGCTTAGAGGTGCCGCACAGACGGCAGAGGACCTTGTATCGGTTACGGCTGACAAATAAACGGCTGGAGAGGTGTAGTTGTGTTTAAAGATTTATTCCAAAAGAAGCGTAAATACGCGACGATCCCTTCGGAACGTTCGCTGAGCGGCGATCAATCGGACATGCCGGATCGTCCCAAACGGGAAATTCCCGAAGGTCTTATGACCAAATGTGGCAAGTGCGGAAGCATTCAATACAGCAAAGAGCTGGAAAAGAATCTAAAGGTGTGTCCGGTGTGCGGATACCATATGCGTCTTAATGCCATGGAACGTATACGCATGGTGCTCGACGAAGACACGTTTACGGAATATGATGCTGATATGATTTCAGTAAATCCGCTGGATTTTCCGGGATACGCGAGTAAGCTGGAGCAGCAGACGCTGAAATCCGGCTTGCGGGAGGCTGTCGTTACGGGCGACGGCCTTATTCATGGGCTTCCTGTTGTCGTAGCGGTGATGAGCTTTGACTTTTTTACAGGCAGCATGGGTTCGGTCGTAGGAGAGAAAATTACCCGTGCCATTGAACAGTCGATTGAGAAGCGTTTGCCGCTTATTATTTTCTCCACATCCGGCGGGGCGCGTATGCAGGAGAGTATTCTGAGCTTGATGCAGATGGCCAAGACAAGCGCTGCTCTTGCACGCCTGGACGAGCAGGGATTGCTTTATATTTCGGTGATCACTGATCCGGCTTTGGGCGGAGTATCCGCGAGCTTTGCTACGCTCGGAGATATTAATATCGCGGAGCCGGGAGCCGTATTCGGTTTTGCAGGCCGTATTGTAATTGAGCAGACCATCAGACAGAAGCTGCCAGATGATTTTCAAACTTCCGAATTTAATTTGCAGCACGGACAATTGGATTTGGTTGTACACCGCAAGGAACTGCGTGATACCCTTGGGCAACTGCTTGATCTACACAGTGTGAAGGGGGTGGAATAGATGGCTGGCGAATTGCCTTATGAAAAGCCCCTGGTCGAGATGCGACAGAAGATAGAAGAACTCAAGCAATTCGGACAGGACAAGCAAATTGATTTTACAGACGAAATCAACCGCCTGGAAGAACGTTATCTCCAGATGGAAGAAGAAATATACACCAACATTACAGCATCGCAAAAGATGCATCTGGCCCGCCATCATCAAAGACCCACGTCTCTTGATTTAATCGAACAGGTGTTTACGGACTTCATTGAGCTGCACGGCGACCGATTGTTTGGAGACGATCTGGCGGTCGTGGGCGGGATTGCCAGGCTGAACGGTATTCCGGTAACCGTTATTGGGCAGCAGCGCGGCAAGGACACGAAGGATAACATTGCGCGGTTTTTCGGCAGTGCACATCCAGAAGGGTTCCGCAAAGGTCTGCGTCTGATGCAGCAGGCTGACAAATTTAAACGTCCTATCATTACATTTATTGATACGAAGGGCGCTTATCCGGGTAATACAGCAGAGGAGAGAGGTCAATCGGAAGCAATTGCCCGTAATTTGCGGGAGATGGCAAAGCTTTCGGTGCCTGTTATTTGTGTGGTCATCGGCGAGGGTGGAAGCGGCGGTGCGCTTGCATTTGCGGTCGGCAACCGGGTACTGATGCTGGAGCATGCCATCTACTCGGCCATTTCTCCAAACGGGGCGGCCTCGATTCTATGGAAGGATGCTTCCAAGGCAGATCAGGCAGCTGAAGCTATGAAGATTACAGCAAATGATCTTCTGCGCCTGGAGGTCATCGAGGACATTGTGCCGGAGCCGAAAGGGGGCGCGCATCGCGACTATGAAATGACTGCTGCTGCAATCAAGGAGCTGTTGGAACGTCATTTGGCCGAACTGATGAATATGAGCTGCGATGAATTGAGGGAAGATCGGTATCAAAAATTCCGGAAAATAGGTCAATACACCTTTTTGAAATCTACGGAAGCGGAGCCTATGTTGTAAAACACTGGAAACGGGTAACAATAAATATGACGAACTTCCTATACAAATAGGAAAAAGTGTAGTAGATTTAATTGTTGGAAAAAGATATAAAGTAGCACCTTTGAAAACGGAGGAAAAACCCAAATGCGCAAAACTAAGATTGTATGTACTATCGGTCCTTCCAGTGAGTCATTGGAAAATGTGAAGAAACTGATCTTGGCTGGTATGAATGTAGCCCGCCTGAATTTCTCTCACGGTGATTTCGAGGAGCATGGCAACCGGATCAAAAATATCCGTCAAGCTTGCAAAGAGCTTAACAAAAACGTTGCTATTTTGCTCGATACGAAGGGGCCGGAAATCCGGACAGGAAAGCTCGAGGTTGAACCTATTGAGCTTGTTCAGGACGAGTTCATTACGCTGACTACGGAAGAAATTCTTGGTACGAAAGACCGTATTTCCATTACGTACAAGGACCTTCCCGCTGACGTGGAGCCCGGCTCCACCATTCTGATCGACGATGGTCTGATCGGACTCACCGTTGTTGAAGTATCAGGCACTGAAATCAAATGCCGCATTGTCAATGGTGGAACGATCAAGAGCAAGAAGGGCGTTAACGTGCCAGGCGTAGCCATTTCTTTGCCTGGTATTACAGAGAAGGATGCTAACGACATCATTTTCGGTATTGAGCAGGACGTTGATTTCATCGCGGCTTCTTTTGTTCGTAAAGCAAGTGATGTACTGGAAATCCGTGAATTGCTGGCAAAGCACAACGCAAGTCACATTCAAATCATTTCCAAAATAGAAAATCAGCAAGGTGTTGACAACCTGGACGAAATTTTGGATGCCTCTGACGGCCTGATGGTTGCCCGTGGTGACCTTGGTGTGGAAATCCCTGCTGAAGAAGTGCCTTTGGCGCAAAAACTGATGATTAACAAATGTAATGTAGCTGGCAAGCCTGTTATTACGGCAACACAAATGCTGGATTCCATGCAACGTAACCCGCGCCCGACTCGTGCGGAAGCGAGTGACGTAGCTAATGCTATTTTTGACGGAACAGACGCAATTATGCTGTCCGGCGAAACAGCTGCGGGTAAATATCCGGTGGAATCCGTACTGACGATGTCCCGTATTGCAGAAAAAGCAGAGTCCTCTTTGAATTACCGTGATCTGTTCAAGAAACAAAGAACGGCGCAAGAAATTAGTATTACGGAAGCAATCAGCCAATCCGTTTCCATTTCTGCACTTGATCTGCATGCCAAAGCAATCCTGACGTCTACACAAAGCGGAACAACTGCGCGTATGATTTCTAAATACCGCCCAGAAGCTCCGATTATTGCTGTGACAACACAGGAAAGAACCGTTCGCCGCCTGGCTCTGATCTGGGGCGTACATGCAGTCCAAGGAAGACCAATTGTGGACACAACGGACAGTCTGTTTGACAATGCGCTGGAAGGCGGTCGCAATTCCGGTCTTGTTAAAGAAGGCGATTTGGTTGTGATCACCGCTGGCGTGCCGCTTGGTGATTCCGGTTCTACCAACCTGATCAAAATTAGCTGCGTTCCTGCACAAGCATAATTTTATCCTGTTTGGAGTATCAAACAGAACTATATCGTTTGGATACAGCAAGCAGAGCATCCAGGTCATTGCGACTTGGATGCTCTTTTTGGTTTTCTCTAGTTTTTAAATTTCTGCGCTTCTTGCCGCATGAAATTAAGGAATGCTTGTTGGATCATGCTTTGGTGTGTATCACGTTGATACACAATGTTTATTAGATAACAGTCGCTTTGTCTATCAACCTCAGTAGCCTCAGTATAAGGAAGCCATTCCACCGTAGGACCGCTGCTGTTGTCGTTCTGAACACCACAGGCAGGAAAGAAGGCAAGCGCTTCTCCGCCGCCTACTGCTTGCTTTACCGCCTCCCATGAGTTGGTCTCCAGATTGGGCTTAAGCAGAGAGGAATGTGCATCAATAGCAGATGCCCCGCTGTATTTTACCCACGTATGATTGTCCAGCATATCAGGTCTGTAGACATCCACTGCTTTGGAAGCATTATTTTTGCTCCTGATAATTCCAATTCGGTCCGAAGTTACCACCTCTGCCGCGGTATGCTCTGGTAGAGGATCTCTATCGTCCAGAAAAACAAAATCAAGTTCTCCCTGTTGCAGCATCTGTTTGATGGTATCTGGAGGTTGAATTTCCAGCCGAATCCGGCATTCTGGAAATTGTTGAGCAAATTTGGCAAGGATAGACGGGAGGAGATATGTGCCTGAGATCGACTCTGCGCCTAACTGTAATAGAACCTGCGATTCCTCTGCGAGTTCATCTACAGCTTGTCTTGCTTCTTGCTCGAGGGAGATGATCTGCTTCGCATAGGGCAGCATTCTTTTTCCGGCTTCAGTTAGCATAATTCTGCCTTGTTGAAGAGAGTATAGGGAAACACCCATTTCCTTTTCGAGGCTCTTCATATGAAAGCTGACGGTAGGCTGCTTGATTTGCAAAGCTTCGGCCACATCCGTCGCCTTATGGAATTTGTCGATCAGCATCAAAATACGTAATTTTAGAATATTCATGGAATTAGACAGACCTCCTTAAGTGTCTTGATGTATGAAGTTTAAACTATAGATTAATTTTATACCTTAAAATAATTTATCTATCAATATTTTATATTTGTTTTACAAAACCACGTCGTTCGTCTAACATTCCAGGCCTACAATGTAAAAGTGTTGATGGTCATAAATAAAAAACCGTCACTTAACTAAGGGGAGGACAATAAAAAATGTTGAAAAAATGGCCGTTCATTCTGATGACTCTTACCATGGTATTTGCACTCGCAGCTTGCGGGTCAGGTAACAATGCTGCACCACAAGGAGATGCTGCTAAAGGAACAGATAATAAAGCAGCTGCTGAACTGACAGGTAACATTCTGGCTGTTGGCTCCACGGCACTTCAACCATTGGTAGAGCAAGCAGGACAAAAATTTATGGCTGTCGATAAATATAAAGGCATTGCAGTTCAAGTACAAGGCGGCGGCAGCGGTACTGGCTTGACTCAGGTTTCCGGCGGACAAGCGGATATCGGTAACTCTGACGTGTTTGCCAAAGAAAAACTGGAGAGCGGCGCAGATGAGCTGGTCGATCACCAAGTAGCTGTTGTAGCGATGTCAGCAGTAGCGAATCCTAAGGTTGGCGTAACAGACCTGAAGAAAGATCAATTGGTACAAATTTTCACAGGTAAAATCACGAACTGGAAACAGGTCGGTGGTGCAGATCAAAAAATCGTTATTGTAAACCGTCCAAGCAGCTCCGGTACTCGTGCAACATTTGAAAAATATGCATTGGGCCAAAAAACGGAAGATCTGCCAGGCTCTATTCAGGAGGATTCCTCCGGTACTGTGAAAAAGCTGATTGCTGAAACACCGGGTGCTATTGGTTATCTGGCTCTGTCCTACATCGATAACACTGTAACAGCTTTGAAATACGACGGTGTTGAAGCCAACGTGGAAAATGTAGAGCAAGGTAAATATCCAGTATGGGCTTACGAGCATATGTACACTAAAGGTGAGCCAAAAGAACACGTCAAAGCATTTCTCGATTATATTCTGTCTGATGAAATCCAGAAATCCGATGTCGTAGATCTGGGGTACATCCCAGTATCCGGTATGAAAGTTAAACGCGATGCTGACGGGAACATTACGAAATAAGGAGATACATCTCCTGTTCGGATGAATGCAGCTAATGCGTAGTATATTCACGGAGAAGAGGCGGACTAGCGTCCGACCTCTATTCTTCGGTTAAAGGAGTTACAGTATGGAACCAATTGAAGGGAAGGCATACATGGAACAGAATAAACGTTCCCGAGTTATGAAAGAAAGACATTACTGGGAAGAATGGACCGGCCGCATTTATACGTCGGTTTGTGTCGTTTTTTTAGTTGCAGTCATTGTCTCCATCGTATATTTTGTTGCCTCCAAAGGTGTAGCTACATTTGCGATGAATGGAGTCAGTCTACGTGAATTTTTCTTTGGCACCAAATGGAGCCCAGACGGTGAACCCAAGTCCTTCGGTGCGCTTCCGTTTATTACGGGTTCTTTTGCTGTAACCATTTTGGCGGCTTTAATTGCCAGTCCGCTCAGTCTGTGTGCAGCTTTGTTTATGACGGAAATCGTGCCAAAATCGGGCAAACGTATCCTTCAGCCTGCGATTGAGCTATTATCCGGTATTCCGTCGGTAGTATATGGCTTTGTCGGCTTGACTGTGATCGTCCCGTTGCTGCGGAACGTGTTCGGAGGACAAGGCATCGGCATTTTGGCAGGCTGCCTTGTGTTGTCTGTGATGATTTTGCCGACTATTACGAGTATTATGGCGGATGCTCTGTCATCCTTGCCAGGAGGTCTGCGTGAATCCTCCTATGCTTTGGGGGCTACCCGCTGGCAGACCATTGCACGCGTCATTATTCCGACGCTGCTGCCCGCTCTTTTGACAGGAATTATTCTCGGTATGGCTCGTGCCTTTGGGGAAGCGCTGGCCGTGCAGATGGTCATCGGGAATGCACCGCACATACCAAGCTCCTTGCTGGAATCCGCTTCGACCTTGACCAGTGTTATTACACTTAGCATGGGCAACACAGCTATGGGCTCAGTTCATAACAACGCTCTTTGGAGTATGGCGCTTGTGCTTCTGCTCATGACATTTATCTTTGTGCTGCTGGTAAGGTTGCTTGAAAGGAGAAACCGGATTAGATGAGAGCTAAAACAACCGATAAGATCGCTACATTTGTAATCTGTTTCTTTGCCCTGTTCATTGTTGTCCTTTTGCTGGGATTATTGGGGTTCATTTTGGCCCGTGGAGTCAGTCACATTTCCTTTGATTTTCTAACCAGTGCTCCCCAAACGTTACGCGCAGGCGGAGGCATTGGCCCGCAGTTATTTAACTCTGTATTTTTGCTGATTTTAACTTTGATCATTACCATTCCGATTGGCTGGGGTGCCGGTATATACATGGCGCAATACGCAAAGCCGGGAAAAATTACGGACTTCATACGACTTGTCGTCGAAGTATTGTCTTCCTTCCCGTCCATCGTCATCGGTTTGTTTGGACTTTTACTTATCGTAAATACGTTTAATTTTGGTTTTTCTCTGTTATCAGGAGCCTTGGCCTTGGCAGTATTCAATCTGCCGCTGATGGTTCGTACAACAGAGCAGGCTTTCCGGGCTATACCCAAGGAGCAAAAGGAAGCCGGGCTTGCGCTCGGATTATCCAAATGGAAAATCATCACCTCCATTTTACTTCCAGCTGCGCTGCCAAGCTTGATTACGGGTACTATTTTGGCCGCAGGCCGGATTTTCGGGGAAGCCGCCGCGTTGCTGTTTACAGCAGGAATGAGTACGCCGCCGCTTGATTTTACCGATTGGAATCCATTGCATGCCAGATCGCCTATTAATCCGATGAGACCTGCCGAAACGCTCGCTGTGCATATTTGGAAGGTGAACAGTGAAGGCATTGCTCCTGATTCCAAGGATATTGCCGCAGGCGCTTCCGCGGTATTGGTATTGCTCGTACTTGCCTTCAACTTGAGTGCAAGATGGTTCGGAAGAGTTGTTTACCGCCGCCTGACAGCTGCCAAACGGATGGATTAGAAAGGGGATGGGGAATATGGAACAAGTGATTATGCGAACGGTAAAACCTGCAGCAACAACAACGCCCGTTCAGTCTACACGCTCGGAACAACTTGCGGGGCAACCGCCACAGCCATTTAGTACCGAGGATTTGAGTATTTATTATGGCAGCTTTGAGGCTGTAAAAAAAATAAATCTGGCCTTTCCCGAGCAAACCGTGACCGCCCTGATCGGTCCTTCCGGTTGTGGCAAGTCGACCTTTTTACGCTCACTTAATCGCATGAACGACGAGATTGCGTCTTCCTCTACAACGGGGCATATCTGGATGGACGGGCAGGATTTGACTGCGCCGGGAACGGACGTGATCAAGCTGCGTCAGCAAATTGGCATGGTGTGGCAACGTCCCAACCCTTTTTATAAATCTATTTACAATAATATCGCCTTCGGTCCCAAATATCGGGGGGTGCGCAAAAAGAAGCAGCTTGATGAAATCGTGGAAAGCAGCCTGCGTAAGGCAGCGCTGTGGGATGAGGTCAAGGATCGCCTTCATGATTCCGCACTGGCGCTATCTGGCGGGCAGCAGCAGCGGCTTTGTATTGCGCGTGCGCTCTCCGTCCAGCCGAAAATTTTGCTGCTTGACGAGCCGGCCTCTGCACTGGACCCCGTGTCTACAGGCAAGATCGAGGAGCTCATTACTGAATTGAAAAAAGAGCTGCGTATCGTGATTGTAACGCATAATATGCAGCAGGCCGCACGGATTTCAGACTATACTGCTTATTTTTATATCGGGAATCTGATTGAGCATGGAAAAACAAACGAGATTTTCACGAATCCTGAAAATGAACTGACCCAGGAGTACATTATGGGGCGCTTTGGGTAAGCCGTGCAGTTTTCGACAGCTTTACTATATATATAAAACAGGATAAAACCTCTTACTAATCAAGTATTAGCAAGAGGTTGAATCTGTCAAATGGATCGCCCTTTCCGGAATGGCGATTACGGTAACAACGGGACTTATTAACCCTTCATGGGCGGCAGCAGAGCAGGAGGCAGCTGATACGGGGGCGAGTGTTACTCAGGCTGTGTATAGTGATGCGGCCATTAACAAAAATGCTATTGTTCCATTCGCTAGCGTGAGTGCGAGCAGCCTGCTGGACAACTATCGTGATTTTAGTAAATTTTCTACAGGCGATGTATCCAAGGATACCAAACTGGCCTTGAATATCGTATCGTGGCAATTGCCGCATGGCGGATTCTTCAAAGCCATGGAAAAAAATTATAAATCCAAGTGGGATGACAAAGCTGCGCGCTCTACCTGGGTGAACAAGGATGGCGTGGAACTGGGGACGTTTGATAACGAGGCCACGACAACCGAGATTCGTTTTTGGGCGGATGTTTACAAAAAAACAAAAAATAAAGACATTCAGAACAGTGTACAAAAAGCTGTTGACTTCGTTCTAACCTCTCAATATTCCTCCGGTGGTTGGCCGCAAGTATACCCTAAACGTGGTAATTATTCTGATGCTGCAACCTACAACGATGATGCAATGGTTAGAATAATGGTTTTGGCTGATGATATTGTGAACAAGCGACAGCCTTTTGATAGCGATATTCTTGACAATACATATCGCTCCAGACTTCAGCAGGCTCTGAATAAAGGTGTACAGTATACGGTTAAAGCTCAAATTGTAAACAATGGTACGCCGACGATCTGGGGTGCACAGCATGATCCGGTTACTTATGCATCTGTGCCTGCCCGGGCATTTGAGCTTGCTTCCAAAACAACTACGGAATCGGTAGGCATCACGGCCTTTTTGATGTCCCAACCGCAAACGGCTGAGGTGAAAAAAGCAGCACTGAGCGCTTTGAAATGGTTTGACACGAACCGAATCGACGGAATCAAATACAATCGTCAAGGTCCAGAGTTCTTCCAAAAGGATGCATCAAGCGTTATGTGGTATCGCTTCTACAATGTGGAAGACAATAAGTATTTCTTCTCAGGCCGGGATGGCAAAAAGTATACAGACATTATGAAAATCAGTGAAGAGAGACGTCTCGGTTATGCTTGGGCAGGAAGTCAAGCAAAAAGTCTGTTGATTGCGGCTTCGGAAAGCGGATATTACAAATTGTCCAAGCCGTTGCCTAAATAATAAGCGATCATTTAACCATAGTTGAGAGGGCTGACCGTTCGGTCGGCTCTCTTTTTGTTCCCGGGCTGTAAATATGGTTTAATGGAGAGAGGGCAACGTAGAGATAAAGATGTACAAAGATAGGAGAGCTAGTATGACTCAAGAGGAGAAACAAACGGAATTACGCTGGTATGGTGCACCGCTACGAGTCCGTTATCAGGAAACAGACCAGATGGCGGTCGTGTATCATGCGAATTATTTGAACTGGTTTGAGATCGGGCGTACTGAAATGATCCGTCAGGCAGGCTTTAACTATCGGAGTATGGAGGAACGGGGAGTTTTGCTGCCAGTTCTTGAAATCAATGTGAAATATGGGAGTCCTGCTCGCTACGATGACATGATTACTGTTTATACAGCCATTACGGACTTCTCCAGACTGCGTCTAAACTATAATTATGAGGTTCGGCGTGTAACGGCTGACGAGCATCAAAGCAATGTTGGAAAGGTGTGGACACAGGCAGATACGTTGCCGGGAGAGCTGCTTGTCACAGGAACGACACGCCACGCATGGGTAAATACCGAATGGAAGCCCGTTAGGCTGGATCAGGCACTACCTGAGCTGTACACGGCGTTAAGGTCTGCTTTTACAGGCGGGGAGGGAAAGAGATCATGATGATGCGCAAGCGCCTGTGGCTGTTGCTGCTGCTCATTCCTCTGGCAGAGTTGTACGGGTTCATCTGGGTAAGTCACTGGATTGGAGCGGGCAAAACGATTCTGCTCATCATTCTGACGACCCTAATTGGTGCAGCCATGATGCAATTTGAAGGTCGCAAGGTGATCGCCGATGCGAAACATGAAATGAACCGTGGGCAAGTACCTGGCCGTAAAATGCTGGATGGGTTATGTGTTTTTTTTGGTGGAAGCTTACTGCTTATCCCCGGATTTTTAACCGATATCATTGGTTTTACGCTGGTATTCCCTTTAACACGTGCACTGTATCGTCGCTTTTTATTGAAGTGGCTGGAGAAAAAAATGAAAAACGGCAGTATTACGTTTCGACGGTTTTAACGTGAGACCGTTTTTCCTATCCACTTAACGCACTCTTCCGGCAAGAATATAATTTCGCAAGTCCTGAATGACATTCGCGCGATTCAGGGCATCGACGATTATGAGTGATACAGGACCGATAATCAGCCCCAAAATACCAAACAACTTGAGCCCGATGAACATGCCGATGAGGGTGGGAAGCGGGTTCAAACCCACACTGCTGGCTAACACCTTTGGCTCCACAATTTGCCGTCCAACCAACAGGATGATATAGAGGATCGATAATCCTACCCCTAATGCCAAATTACCTGACATATAGGCATACAGCAGCCACGGAATCATCACCAGGCCAACCCCCAAATAAGGTAGCAAGTCCACCAGTCCGATCATCAAACCGATGGTAAAGGCGGATTCCACACGCAATATGAATAGCCCAATAATGACCGTCAAGGCTGTAATGGAGATAATAATAAATTGTGCACGCAAATAGCCGAACAGTGCCTTGCGAAGATCGTGCCATACACCCGATAGTGGCTTGCGAATCGTATCCGGAATCATATTGGAGAGTATCCTGCTATGCTGGTTCCAGTCCTTACTGATAAAAAATGCAGCTACAACAATGACCATTAGCACGGCACCCATATTGGGCAGAGAGGTCAGCAAATTCAAAATGCCATTAAAAAATTGGGCGACCAGCGTAGTGACGGCCGAACTGACCGTTTGTGTGGTTTTGTCAATATTGCTATTTATAGTGTGCTGATAATCTGGATTGTCGCGAATGAAATGGTTGATTTCGTTAATTACATTTTGAATCAGATCACTCTGAGTCCAGTCGATGAACAGGCTTTTAAAATGCTCAATATGTCCGTCAAACGTCATGGTCAGCTTAATAACCTCTCGCACCATTCGGGTGATTGCCGCAGACAGGACAATTGCGATTCCGCCTAAATATACAAACAATGAGACCGTGACAGCCATCCAACGCGGCATGTGGGCCTTTGTGAGCAGAAAACCAACCAGCGGGTTCATGGCATAGGCCACCAGCCAGGCGAGCAGGAATGGATAAACGAGTGGGAACAGCACATATATGCCCAGCAACAGAGCTACTATCACAATAGTGACCCACAGAGCACGCAATATGCGGTTCAGGATCAATCGGCTCAAGCTCTCACGGCTCCTTTCTTTTACGATGGTATCCCACAAAATAAGTACTCTACTATACATATGCGGGAAGGGGGGAGACAAGACCTATGTAAAAAAGTGCAAACGGATTTTAAAAAAATGTAAGGGGTTTCAAAAAAATCTTTATAGAAGCGATAAAACATTTGAATCTGTCGGAATAGCCCTGAATGTTCACATAAACGACAAAATCCAGTATAGTGAAAGAAGATTTAAATATTGACATATGGCGTTAACATTACTTAGCTATTTAAAAGGCATATCTTACTTTTGAAAATGTTTACATTGCAAGTCCGTTCACAATGTTTTTACAGAGGAGAGATGTAACGATGACAGCGACTAAAGGTCTGGAAGGAATTGTGGCGACCACTTCCTCCATAAGCTCTATCGTAGATGGCGTTCTCACGTACCGGGGTTATAACATTGATGATTTGGCTGTTAACGCCGATTTTGAAGAGGTAGCTTATTTGCTGTGGTTTGGAAAACTGCCCGATCAGGCGCAATTGCAGGAGCTTCGCAATCAATTAAGCGAATATGCTGCTATTCCGGAGGAAATTATTACTCAGTTAAAGCTGTATCCGAAAGATTTGAGCACGATGGCCGCCTTGAGGTCAGCCGTGTCGTCTCTCGCTTTGTATGATCCAGATGCGGATGATATGTCCAGAGAGTCTAATGTGACCAAAACCGTCAAGCTTCAGGCGCAATTGCCTACCATTGTGGCAGCTATAGCGCGTATACGCGAGGGCTTGGAGCCGATTACGCCTAAAAAAGGTGTTTCCATCGCTGAAAACTTTTTGTACCAGCTTACTGGCAAGGAGCCAGAAGAGACAGCTGTCAAAGCGTTTAATCAGGCTCTTGTGCTGCATGCCGATCACGAATTGAATGCTTCGACTTTTGCTGCGCGTGTAACGGTAGCTACATTGTCGGATATTTATTCAGGGATTACGTCTGCCATTGGCGCTTTAAAAGGACCGCTGCACGGCGGAGCCAATGAGGCTGTTGCCAGGACACTGGAGGAAATTGGCGGTTTGGATCAGGTGGACTCGTATATTCAGGCCAAACTGGATAACCGTGAAAAAATCATGGGCTTTGGGCATCGTGTCTATAAAAACGGTGATCCGCGTGCCAAGCACCTGCACAAGATGTCCCGTGAACTGGGCCAAATGAACGGTGATACCACGTTGTTTGATATGTCGGTTCGAATTGAGGAAATTGTGACAGGACAAAAGGGCTTGAAACCAAATGTCGATTTTTATTCTGCCTCTGTTTATACCCAACTGGGTATAAAGCAAGACCTGTTTACACCGATCTTTGCTGTGAGCCGTGTATCCGGGTGGACCGCGCACATTTTGGAGCAGTATGAAAATAATCGTCTGATCCGTCCGCGTGCCGAGTATACAGGCCCGATGGATCAAAAATACGTGGCGCCAGAGATGCGCTAATTCCTTGTTGAAGGAATATCAAGGTTGTATATCCTGAATTTAAAAAATAAGGTACAATAAAGGGGACGGCGAGGGATAGACGTTTTTGTCTGTGATGAAGATCACTTCTTTCGCCATGTACCCATTCATATCTGAGGAGGAAAAGGAACTTATGGTGAAATTTGAAAAGTTTGAGCTCCCAACTGAAGGCGAAAAAATTACGATTGATAACGGTCAGCTACAGGTTCCGAACCATCCGGTTATTCCGTTCATCGAAGGTGATGGCACAGGACGTGACATCTGGAAGGCATCCAAGCGCGTACTGGACGCAGCTGTAGATAAAGCATATAACGGCACTAAAAAGATTGCCTGGTATGAAGTATTCGCTGGTGAGAAAGCTTTCAATACATACGGCGAGTGGCTGCCTAACGATACACTGGAAGCCATCCGTGAGTATATTGTAGCCATTAAAGGTCCGCTTACGACACCTATTGGCGGTGGCATTCGTTCCTTGAATGTGGCGTTGCGCCAAGAACTGGATTTGTACGTATGTCTGCGTCCTGTTCGTTACTTTAACGGCGTACCGTCTCCGGTAAAACGTCCTGAGTTGGTAGATATGGTTATTTTCCGTGAGAACACAGAAGATATCTACGCAGGTATCGAGTATGCCGAAGGCTCCGAAGACGTGAAAAAGGTCATTCAGTTCCTCCAGCAAGAGCTGGGTGTGAACAAAATCCGTTTCCCTGAAACCTCGGGGATCGGGATTAAGCCGGTTTCCTCCGAAGGTTCAAAACGTCTGGTGCGCGCAGCCATTCAGTATGCTGTTGATCACGGACGCAAGAGCGTAACGCTCGTACACAAAGGCAACATTATGAAATTTACCGAAGGTGCTTTCAAAAACTGGGGTTATGAAGTAGCTGAGGAGGAATTTGCAGATAAAGTATTTACTTGGGCTCAATATGATGCCATTAAGGAAAAAGATGGCGAAGATGCGGCCAATGCAGCTCAAAAAGCCGCTGAAGATGCAGGCAAAATCATCATCAAGGATGCGATTGCTGATATTGCACTTCAACAAGTGCTGACACGCCCATCCGAATTTGATGTTATTGCTACGCTGAACCTGAACGGGGACTATCTGTCCGATGCGCTGGCTGCTCAAGTCGGTGGAATCGGTATTGCTCCAGGTGCGAACATTAACTATGTAACAGGGCATGCCATATTTGAAGCTACACATGGCACAGCGCCAAAATATGCTGACAAAGACGTTGTGAACCCTGGCTCTGTGATTTTGTCCGGCGTCATGCTGCTTGAGCACTTGGGCTGGAAGGAAGCCGCTGACCTGATCTATAAAGGACTGGAAACGTCCATTAATCAGAAAATCGTAACGTATGACTTTGCCCGCCTGATGGATGGCGCTACACAAGTGAAATGCTCCGAATTTGCAGATACTATTATTAGTAACCTGTAGGAAGGGGAGATGCCACGTGACCATTCAACGTAAAAAATTATCTATTGTTGGCGCCGGTTTTACCGGTGCCACTACCGCATTGATGCTGGCTCAAAAGGAGCTGGGCGATGTCGTGCTGATTGATATTCCGCAACTTGAGAATCCGACCAAGGGCAAGGCGCTCGATATCCTGGAGGCCGGTCCGGTACAGGGTTTTGACAGCCTGGTCACAGGTACTTCCAACTATGAGGATGCAGCCAATTCAGATATTGTTATCATTACAGCTGGAATTGCACGCAAGCCCGGCATGAGTCGTGACGATTTGGTCAATACCAACGCAGGAATCGTAAAATCCGTGTGCGAGAACGTAAAAAAGTATGCACCAGATTCTATCGTAATAATTCTGAGTAATCCGGTCGATGCGATGACTTATACGGCATACCAAACGCTTGGTTTTCCGAAAAATCGGGTTATCGGTCAATCGGGTGTGCTGGATACAGCGCGGTATTGTACCTTTATTGCACAAGAATTGAATGTATCCGTTGAAGACGTGCGCGGCTTTGTTATGGGGGGGCACGGTGATGATATGGTGCCACTGGTACGCTATTCCAGTGTCGGTGGTATCCCTATTGAAGCTTTGATTTCGCCGGAACGTATTGAAGCAATCGTACAACGGACACGTGTCGGCGGTGGTGAGATTGTGAACCTGTTGGGGAATGGTAGTGCATACTATGCCCCGGCAGCCTCGCTTACACAGATGACAGAAGCGATTGTAAAAGACAAAAAGCGTATTATCCCGGTCATTGCCTATCTGGAGGGAGAGTACGGTTATCAGGACTTGTTCCTCGGTGTACCGACACTTCTCGGCGGCAATGGGATCGAAAAGGTGTTCGAACTGGAATTGACCGCTGAAGAAAAAGCAGCGCTTGATCAATCCGCCGAAGCGGTACGCAATGTAGTTAAAGTAGTCAACGTCTAAATATGTTTATCGTGTAATCTTTGTTTTCACTACTAAAGGGGTGTCCCATAAGCCATATTATTGGCTGCGGGCCCCCTTTAGTTTTTGAGTAATTCCTTTCTCTAATTACTGAAAATATCAGATTGGATTTGCTATCACCAGCGATGGTAGCAATGTTTCGTTCGCGGAGCCTCCCAAGCCCCCAATCTGAAACTTTCCTGCTTCTCTTTGTCCCTTTTGCCCGATATAATAGATTTGAGTTTTATACAAACGGAGGTAATGAGTAATGTTTTTTCTACACATGATCGGAACATTGGCACTGGGCTTTTATCTGGTATTGCCGTTTTTAGTGGGAAAGATCGGAAGCCTGTCTCCCGCGGCGCAGGAAGGTATGGTGTCAGCTGTTCAGCTTTTGAACCGTATCGCCCAATTTGCACTTATCATTCTACTGGTTAGCGGTATATTTTTGACTATTGGCGGCCCATATTCCGTGAAATGGATCGTCATCGTGTTTGTGCTGTTTTTGGCCATTTCCGCCATTGGCGGCATTATGGGCAAGCCATTACGTTTGGCGCTGGAAGCACTTCGCAATAATCAGCCGATTAACGGCTATATTGGCAAGATGCGCACATTCAGTACATTGCTCGCAGTATTCCTGATCCTGATTACCTTTTTAATGGTGTACAGTCACATTATTTAAAGGTATAAGTGAACGGATTTTACGAAGTCTTGAATTGCAATATAATGGCCTGTGCTTCTTTAGCACAGGCCATTTTGCGATATCAAGCTGCATAGCTGAATTTCAATAATTCCTATGCACATCATGTCGTTGCTTTGGCGAAAATGATAAAAAACAACATGAGTTCACCTACAATGAGATGAGGGGAGACTACAATTACGAGATTAAGGATGAACAAGACACATAATAGGCCCAATAATAAAAGCATTTTCTTGAAGCTTGGCTTGAGATGATGAAACCGATACTGATGAAATACAAGCATAACGGATAAGAAGTAAATCAAAACAGAGGCAAAAGTAAAACAAAGGATAAACAGATACGCCAATTGCTCCAGAAATAAGAGCTGTATCGAAGCTGCAATCATACTGAGTGAGAAATAGATAAACAAATGCCCGTAAATGATGGTTTGTCCTGCCGTTTGCTTTGTCTTATCTATACGTTTTTCTACATTTTCGAAGTATTGCCACCAAATCGCAATAACTAATACAAGGGTCAAAGCGGCGAAACCAATGGACGAAGGTGTGAATTTATCGGATTTTAACACTGACAGCATGCTGACGACCGATTCACCCAGTAAAATCAAAGTGAACAGCGCAAAGCGCTCTAATAGATGTGCTATATGGATTGGCGTTTTTACCAGATTTTTGCGACCTATTAAAGGAACAAGGATGTCAACCGCAATACCCGCATATAAAATGACATATCGAAGCGATGAATCAAAAAAGATGGAGCAGCATGAGATGATGATTCCAAGCCAGAAGTAGGTTCCAAAGAAGCGTGCAGTCTCCTGCCTATGATGCTTTTCTCTTCGAGCGGATACCAAATATTGAATCGCAGTTAAGCCCCTCAACCCGATATATCCAATCAGAAATGGTGCGAAATTAGCGTCAAAATCTGCATCCAGACTGGCAGTCATAATCAGAACAAAAAATAGTTCGAGGATCATGAAGATCCGGTGTGTCGTCGTATCTTGGCCATAACGGTTGTTATAAACGCTTTGTCCCACCCAAGCCCACCAAATGGGAATAAAAATAAGAACGAACTTTGCCAAATGCTCCATCGCAATACTACCGTGCTCCACGTGCAATAAAACATGAGTAGCTTTGGAAACTGCGGCCACAAAGAGCAAATCATAAAAAAGCTCCAGCCAGGTCACCTTTTTTTCCAGCATTCTATTCAACAATCCCCCTCATGCTATTCTCGTAATTTATTTTTTGCTGCTTATATACGTAGCTCCCTTCCATAGTCTAGCAGACCACAAGATGTTGGGATACCTTATTTTTTAACGATCTCCATATAATAATCATACATTCCGTTTAATCCGAAAGCTGTTGGGTAAATCAGGAGTAGAGTGAATGCAAATGTTGCATCCTAAGGGATATCTGATTCTAAAAGGAGTTTTTACCATGCCAAAAAGTAATCAAACCCAGCAAACCTTACCCCCACAGCATCAAGAGCAGCAACCGGGAATTGAGTCGAAAATGTCGCCTGCCCCTCAATTTGAAAAGCCGACTTACAAAGCGGCTGGCAAACTGACAGGTAAAGTTGCGATTATTACGGGCGGAGACAGTGGAATTGGACGAGCTGTAGCCGTAACGTATGCCAAAGAAGGGGCTGACGTAGCCATCGTTTATCTGAATGAGCATAAGGATGCAGAAGAAACGAAACGTCAGGTAGAGCAGGAAGGACGCAAATGCGTGCTGATCCCTGGTGATATCGGAGATGACCAATTTGCTAAAAAGGCGGTTCAACAGACGGTTAACGAACTGGGCAAGCTCGATATTGTCGTGAACAATGCGGCGGAGCAGCATCCGCAGCAAAAGCTGGAGGATATCACCAAAGAACAGTTGGAGCGCACTTTCCGTACGAATATTTTCGGTATGTTCTTCCTGACACAAGCAGCTTTGCCACATTTGAAAAAAGGGAGCGCCATCGTCAACACAACGTCAATTACTGCGTATGCCGGAAATAAGACGCTCATCGACTATTCATCAACCAAAGGGGCGATTACCGCGTTCACTCGCTCCCTTTCACTCAATTTGGTGGAACAGGGCATTCGGGTGAATGCTGTAGCCCCTGGTCCAATCTGGACACCACTAATTCCGTCTACGTTCGATGCCAAAACCGTCAGCGAGTTTGGTGGAACACAGCCGATGAAGCGTCTAGGGCAGCCGGAGGAACTGGCGCCAGCCTATGTATACCTTGCTTCAGATGACTCTTCCTATGTAAGCGGACAGGTTATTCATATCAACGGCGGTGAAGTCATTAACGGATAAGCAGAAGGTTGGGGCAGTCCATGCCCCGGCCTTTTTCCTTTTTGCAGTGGAACAAAAAGCAGGTAGCCTGTAGAATGGGACTTAACTTACATAAAGGATGGGCATATTTTATGAAATCGTTTCGTTTCAGGCTTACCCTGATTATGCTGATTTTGATTGGTGTATCTGTCCTTGCTGCGGGAATTACCATGGGACAAATTTTCAAAAATTCAAACATGAAGGTGCTTGAGGAGAACATGGGGCGGGAGATCGACCTGCTTCGCGCTACATTTCCCTTTGTCAATGCAGACGCTCTTTCCAGCACAGATTATGTCTCTTATTATTCTGAAAAGGCGAAGGAAATTGCCCGTCTGACGGAATCGCGTGTGACCTTCATTCGCAAGGATGGGACGGTGATTGGCGATTCGTTAAGCGATCCGCGCAAGATGGAAAACCACGCATCCCGCGAAGAAATTAAACAAGCCTCGACAGAGGGGATCGGACGCACGATACGCTACAGCGAAACCTTGCAGCGAAACATGCTGTACGTTGCAGAGCCTGTTGTGTCGGATAAAGGCTTTGACGGATATATCCGTTTGTCCATGAACCTGCAAGCGGTAGAGGAGGGAGTACAACGCGGCTGGACAGCCATTGGAATTGGACTTGTGCTGCTGTTTCTCGCTGCCGGGCTGGTCAGCTATCGTATTGCCCGCAGCCTAACCTCACCCATTGAGCATATTACGGGTGTAGCCAATCGTATTTCCAAGCTGGATTATGACGCCCGGGTAGGCATAGAGCGCAGGGATGAGGTAGGGCAACTGGGCGAAGCTATTAATCGCATGGCAGACAGTCTGCAAAACCAAATGAAAACGATCCGTGATAACGAGGATTTGCTCCAGAGCGTCATGAGCAATATGACTGGTGGCATTCTGATGATTGATGCCGGTGAGCGTATTGCGCTTGTAAACCGTGAATCTGAGCGGATGCTTGGTGTCGCGGGTAAACGGGTGACAGATAAACCTTATCATGAGCTAAAGAAGCATTACGAGCTGACCAAGCTGATCGAGGGCAGTATACAAAGCCGTGAACAGCTGCATGGAGAGGTGCATTTGTACAATCCTGAGGAACGACTGGTTTTGCTGGATGGTGTACCCATGTATGAGGATGACGGCGGATACCGCGGGATGCTGTTTCTTTTGCAGGATATTACGGCAATTCGCCGATTGGAAAATATGCGAAGCGAATTTGTGGCGAATGTTTCTCATGAGCTAAAAACACCGATTGCGGCGGTCAAGGGGTTCGCCGAAACGTTGCTTGGCGGCGGGGTTAAGGATGAAGAGACAGCCCGTTCATTTTTACAAATTATTTATGATGAAAGTGAACGGCTGAATCGACTGATCGGCGACATTCTGGAGCTATCCAAAATCGAGTCCAAGCGTTCTCCGCTCGATTGCTCTCCAGTGCATGTTTCGTCGTTCATTGAATCATTGCTGGAGAAATTGAACAATGTAGCTGCAAAAAAACGAATTACGCTGCATATGGATATTCCAGATGAGCTGTTTATGGAGGCAGATGAAGATAAGCTGCAGCAGATTTTTCTGAACCTTCTGTCTAATGGCATCAACTATACGCTGGACGGCGGCAAGGTCAAGATCAAGGTTATGACAGTACAGCGTGAGAACGACACGGAAAGAGTCGTCTTTACGGTCAGTGATACAGGCATCGGGATTCCAAAAAAGGATTTGCCGCGTATCTTTGAACGCTTTTACCGGGTAGATAAAGGACGCTCGCGCAACTCGGGCGGAACAGGTCTGGGGTTGTCGATTGTCAAGCATTTGGTTGACCTGCATCATGGAACACTTTCGGTGGAAAGTGAGCTTGGCATAGGTACTACATTTACGATTGAATTGCCATTATTGCAACAGGAAGAATGAACTATAATCGTTTTTACATTCTGTTAACAATGTCGTGATAAAATAAACGAGTGTCGCATGAGTATGGAAAAGCTTTCGGAATTTTGACCAATGCGCCTTTAACAGGTAAACAGGAGATGAAGTTATTTTATGGGACAACGCTTGCTGGTTATTGAGGATGAACCAACGCTTGCCAGATTGCTATCCTACAATTTGATACAGGAAGGTTTCGAAGTAGATACGGAGGATCATGGGAGTGCAGGGTTTGAAAAAGCCTCCAGAGAGTCCTACGATTTGATCCTGCTGGATTTGATGCTGCCCGGAATGAACGGACTGGATATCCTGAGCAGGCTGCGTCATCAGGGACTAACAACACCAATCATTATTTTAACAGCCAAAAATGGTGAAGCTGAGGTTGTTCAGGGATTAAAGTCAGGGGCGGATGATTACATCACGAAGCCTTTTGGCGTTTCTGAGCTGCTGGCCCGTGTTACTGCTGTGCTGCGAAGAACATCCGGCGGGGATGAGGGTGTGCTGTCCGATCAGAAAGACGGCTCCAAAATTCAACTGGGCGAGCTGGAGATTTACCCTGAAAAATATGAAGTCATTCTTGGAGGGCAGTCTATCAGCTTAAGGCCCAAGGAATTCGAGGTGCTTCTCTATTTGTCCCGCAAGCCAGGTGTGGTACTCACTCGGGATGATCTGATGAACGCGGTGTGGGGCTTTGACTATATTGGCGGTCAACGGACGGTGGATGTGCATGTCAGCTCATTACGCAAAAAGCTGGAGCTCGACCCCGACTCGGTTCATATTGACTCGATCCGCGGTGTAGGGTACAAACTGGTTGTAAATAAAAAAAGAAGCGCTTCTCATTTGCTATAATGAGTAGCGTTTTTCTTTGTGTCCAATTTGTGATTTTACATTCTGTTAACAAACATAGGCGTTACAATCAATAAATGACCGATATGATGTTCCCGTCACTCCAAGTAGTTAAAAAAAGGGGACTTCAGAACGATGATAACGGAACCAAAGACCCAGCCGAGTTCCACTGCCGTGATTGAACGTGATGTATACAAGCCGATTACTACTTACGTACCATGCCGGGAAGTTCCGATTATTGGTACGGACATGTCTTGTAAAGAACTGTTAGCTCTTATGAAAACGCAGGAAGACATCCCCTGTGTCATCGTCGTTGATAAAAATAGCCTTCCATTGGGCATTATTATGAGAGATGCGTATAATCGCCATTTTACTGGCAGGTTTGCTGCCGCCCTCTTTTATAACAAGCCTGCGGCCATATTTGCCGACCCCAACACACTCATTGTTGATCAGAAAAGTCCGGCATCGGACATTGTAGAGCTGGCGATGCTGCGCGATGATCAACGTTTTTACGATTGTTTGCTTCTAAAGGAAGGTACGCGGTTACTTGGTGTGCTCACGATTCGTGATATCCTGTCTGTCGTTCAGCGCATGCAAAAAGAAGCAGACGAGCACCGCGGTAATGTGGTTCGGCATAGCTATGACGGTGTCCATCGTATTCAGACGACAGTGCTGGATGCTGCCAAAGAGGCAGATGACAGTATGCGGCTCACTCGCTCGATGAGTGAATTATCGCGCCGCGGCAAAGTAGAGCTGGAGGATGTTCTGCTCTCCTATCGAGCAGTGACTGAGCAAATGCAGCGTCAGCATAAGCAGATGACGGCGCTAACTCAATCGCTGAATGACATTGCAGGCATGGCCTCGTCGATTCGAGCACTGGCAGATCACAGCGGACTGCTGGCGATCAATGCATCCATTGAGGCCGCACATGCTGGCGAACATGGACGTGGTTTTCAGATTGTGTCGCAGGAGGTGCGGAATATGTCCCTCCAGACGAAAGCCTTTTCCGAACAGATCACCAGCTTGCTAGCGGACATTGAACAAATGCTGCGTGACACCGCAGAGCTGACGGATACAAGTATGAAGCAGATTCATACAGGCTCCCAATATATATCCGCCGGAACCCAAACCTTTGCCCAACTATTGCAGACAGTTACAGAAATTGAGGTTAAAAACAAGCAAATGTCCCGTTCAGCAGAGGAAGCGGCCTTGAACGCAGCCGGAATAGCGCAGGAGCTTGAGCTGATGCTGAATCCCTGATCATTTTACATACCGTTAACAAATACACCACACTGGTTTTACACACAGCTTATATAATCTTCATATTGTGCAAATCAGGTGCAATGCTTGAGGACCATAACTGCAACACGAAGGAGATCATAAATCCATGAATGATTCCGTAATCCGGATTGATAAGCTGAATTTGTATTATGAGAAATTTCACGCCCTTAAAAATATAAACCTCGATATTCCTGAAAAAACGGTTACAGCCTTCATCGGTCCATCCGGCTGCGGCAAATCAACCCTGCTTCGTACGTTAAATCGGATGAATGATATGATACCGGGAACGCGTATTGAAGGCACCGTGAGTATTGCAGGTCAGGATATATATGGCGATACGATGGAAGTAGAAACGCTGCGCAAGCAGGTAGGGATGGTTTTTCAACAGCCTAATCCGTTTCCCAAATCCATTTATGATAACGTGGCCTACGGACCTCGTCTGCATGGAATCCGGCAAAAGGAAAAGCTGGACGAATTGGTCGAGCAAAGCTTACGGCAGGCAGCACTTTGGGAAGAGGTCAAGGATTTTCTGAAGCGTTCCGCTCTGAGCTTGTCCGGTGGACAACAGCAACGGCTGTGTATTGCCAGAGCGCTTGCTGTACAGCCGGATATTTTGCTTATGGATGAGGCGACATCTGCGCTGGACCCGATCTCCACGATCAAGATTGAAGAGCTGGTTCAAGAACTGCGGGACAGATATACCATCGTCATGGTTACGCATAACATGCATCAGGCGGCGCGCGTGTCCGGTCGGACTGCGTTCTTTTTGAATGGTGTTGTGGTGGAGGCGGCGGATACAGAGGCGATGTTTTCCACGCCACAGGATTCACGCACAGAAGATTATATTTCCGGACGATTTGGCTAAAGCCAACCAGATGATTAGGACGAAGGGGTGACTTCGAAATGATACGTAGAAAAGGTTTTGATGAGGGATTGGATGAGCTGAGAGCCGTACTGCGCGAAATGGGTGCACATGTTTCGAAGGCGCTTGATCAGGCTATTGAATGTTTGCAGACCAAAAATACAGAATTGGCTCAGCAGGTTGTCAAAAATGATGCATCCCTGAACGCGCTGGAAGAGAACATTCTCGACATGGGTTCCAAGCTCATCATTACCCAGCAGCCGGTAGCCAAGGATTTACGCCGGATTATTGTGGCATTTAAAATATCCAGTGATTTGGAGCGGATGGGCGATTTGGCACTTGATATTGCCAAGGTCACTCTGCGCCTGGAAGGGCAGCAAATCATGAAGACGCTGGTGGATATTCCACATATGGCTTCCATTGTTAAAGAAATGATTGACGATGCAATAACATCGTATTTGGATGAAAATACAGATCTGGCCTATAAAATGGCCAAAGAGGATGACCGTGTGGATTCCATGTACAGCAACATGATCAGCGATTTGTATGCCTTTATGGTAGAGAAGCCGGCAGAGGCCTCACAAGCCATGCTGCAACTACTCGTAGGGCGATATATTGAGCGGATTGGTGACCATGCTACGAATATCGGTGAAAGCACTGTATATCTCGTGACAGGGGAGCGGCCAGATTTGAATCAGTAGAGCGATCGAGTATATAGCGGTTGTTTCTGAACCAGACTTGTCTTTGAGATAAAAGGCAAATTTGGTTAGGAAACAGCCGTTTTTTTCTGAAAAAGGGGGCTTGTATGTTAAGATAGAAGAGGAATGCGTAAAACGTATGGACGTTTCAAATGTATTGATGAACTTGCGAGGTGCAAAATGGATAAACTCATGCTAATAGATGGTAACAGTATTATTTACAGGGCATTTTTTGCAATGCCGCCGTTAACGAATTCGAGCGGACAGCAGACGAACGCGGTGTATGGATTTACAACGATGTTATTGCGACTTCTGGAGGAGCACAAGCCGACACATATTCTGGTTGCCTTTGATGCTGGAAAAATAACATTTCGCCATAAAGGGTACGAGGATTATAAGGGGGGACGGGAAAAAACACCACCGGAGCTGTCCCAGCAATTTCCGCTGCTGAAAGAGCTGTTGACCGCCTTCGGCATTGCCCAGTTCGAGCTGGATGGCTATGAAGCAGATGATATTATAGGTACCCTGTCCAAAACAGCGGACGAAGCGGGTTTTAATGTGTTGGTCGTCACTGGGGATAAGGATATGCTCCAATTGGCTTCCGATCATGTTACTGTCGGCTTGACTCGCAAAGGGGTTACCGAGGTAGAGACATATGGACCTGAACAGATTCAGGAGCGCTACGGCTTGAAGCCGCTGCAAATTATCGACCTCAAGGGACTGATGGGTGATACGTCAGACAATATTCCTGGAATTCCGGGTGTAGGGGAAAAAACAGCGCTCAAGCTGCTGCATCAATATGGATCGGTGGAAGAAGTGCTGGCACATACGGACGAGCTGAAAGGCAAAATGAAAGAGCGCGTTGAAACCCATGCAGACGATGCGCGAATGAGCAAAGAATTAGCGACCATTTATCGAGATGTAACGCTGGACAAGCAACTGGAAGATGTCGTCTTTAGCGGACTGAGGGCAGAAACAGCCGGACCTGCTCTGGCGAAGCTGGAGTTCAAGTCCTTGCTGGAACGCTTATCCCTTGCGGGTGAGGTTGGCAGTGCGGGCGCAGACGTGGAGGAAGCCACAGCTGACGTGACCGTGCTGGATGAGCAGCGGATAAGCGAATTGGTAGAAGTACTGGATCATGTAGATGTGCTGCATGTGGAGACGCATGGTGACAATCCGCATCATGCTGAAATCGTCGGTCTGATATTTGCCGCAGCGGGACGACAGTTTTTTATGACAATGGACGTACTGCAAAGTGAAGCAGGAACGCCTGTACGCGAATGGCTTGCTGCCCCTGAACGCAAAAAACGCGGTCATGATCTGCATCGTACGGATTTGGCTTTGCATTGGCACGGAATAGAGTTTGCCGGAGCCGAGTTTGATGTGCAACTGGCCGGATACTTGCTGGACCCGACCGATGCGAACCAGACGCTCAGCGGGTTGGCAGCCAAATACGGTCTGTCCTCCATTCGTCCAGATGACGAAGTGTTCGGTAAAGGCGCTAAATATAAAGTCCCTGACGTGGATGTACTGTCCGATCATGTGGCCCGCAAGGCGGCGGTGATCGAAGCGCTGGTACCTGTGCAGCAGGCGGAGCTGGAAAAAACGGAAATGCACAAGCTATTCCATGAGCTGGAGATGCCGTTGTCTCGCATTTTGGCCGATATGGAAAAGCAGGGGATTTTGGTGAACGTAGAGGAACTGCGCGGATTGGGTAAAGAATTTGAAGCCCAGATTGCAACGCTGGTGGGCGAGATTTACAGCATTGCCGGTGTAGAGTTCAATCTGAATTCGCCCAAGCAGCTGGGTGAGATTTTGTTTGATAAACTGGGCTTGCCTGTTATTAAAAAGACAAAAACCGGGTACTCGACCGATGCGGAGGTGCTGGAAAAGCTCGCTCCTTACCATGATATTGTGCAAAACATTTTGCAGTACCGCACCATTGCCAAGCTCCAATCGACGTATGTCGAAGGATTGCTGAAGGAAATTTCGGAGAAAACGGGTAAAGTGCATACGTATTTCCGGCAAACGGTTGCGGCAACAGGGCGATTGAGCAGCCAATTTCCGAATTTGCAAAATATTCCGATTCGGCTCGAAGAAGGGCGCAAAATTCGCAAGGTATTTGTGCCATCAGAGCCAGGCTGGTCTATTTTGGCGGCAGACTATTCACAGATCGAGCTGCGGGTGCTGGCTGATATTTCGGATGATGAGCGTTTGAAGGAAGCCTTTGTCCACGACATGGACATCCATACGAAGACTGCATCCGATGTGTTCGGTGTCCAGGCGGAAGACGTGGACTCCAATATGCGGCGTTCCGCAAAGGCGGTCAACTTTGGGATTGTTTACGGGATCAGCGACTATGGCCTGTCGCAAAACCTGAATATCACGCGCAAGGAAGCGGCTCGCTTTATCGACCAGTATTTTGACGTGTTCCAAGGTGTTCGCCGTTATATGGATGATATTGTGAAGGATGCGAAGCGGGACGGTTACGTAAAAACGCTCCTGGAACGCAGACGCTATTTGCCGGAAATTAACGCCAGCAATTTCAACCTGCGTTCGTTCGCCGAGCGTACCGCAATGAATACGCCGATTCAGGGTACTGCAGCCGATATAATTAAGTTGGCGATGGTGCAGATGGATGCAGCGCTTCGAAAACGCAGCCTTCGCAGTCGTATGCTGCTCCAAGTGCACGATGAACTGGTGTTCGAGGTCCCGCCTGAGGAAATAGAAACGATGAAAGAGCTTGTCCCGACTATAATGGAGGCTGCATTGAAGCTGTCTGTGCCACTTAAAGCAGAAGTAAGCTACGGCTCCAATTGGTATGAAGCGAAGTAAGATTTTTCAATGAGCAGATAGTCCCATTTTGGCGCTACTTCCGCTATAATATAGGATGAGGTGAAGACATCATGCCGGAATTACCGGAAGTAGAAACAATTAAACGAACACTTAACGAGCTTATCGTCGATAAGCATATAGATCATGTGACTGTAAATTTGCCGCGTATCATTCAACGACCTGATGATATCCACGCTTTTGCGATGGAATTGGCCGACCACCGGATTACGGGGGTGGAGAGACGCGGCAAGTTTCTGCGGATTTTGCTGGACGGGCTGGTGCTTGTCTCCCATCTTCGAATGGAAGGACGATATGGATTGTACTCGCAGCATGATCCTGTGGAAAAGCACACCCATGTCATCTTTCATTTTAAAGATGGTACAGAGCTGCGTTATCAGGATGTACGCCAGTTTGGTACGATGCACTTATTCCCGGCAGGACAGGATCTGCTTGAAAAACCGCTGAACAAGCTCGGCTTGGAGCCGATGGACGATTCCTTTACACCGGAAATGCTTCGTGCCGCTGTCGGAACCCGTTCGACTTCGATCAAAGCCGCGCTATTAAATCAGTCATATGTTGTAGGTATCGGGAATATTTATGTAGATGAATCGCTATTTAAGGCGGGCATTCATCCGGTACAGCCGGCAAAAAGCCTGACTGGTAGCCAATTTCATGTTCTGCATGAAGCAATTGTCTCTACGCTGGGCGCGTCGATTCAGGTTGGAGGCTCGTCCATCAAATCTTTTGTCAACGGACAGGGTAAGACAGGTGGCTTCCAGCATCAACTGCAAATCTACGGACGTAACGCCAAGCCTTGTGTAAACTGTGGTACATTGATCGAAAAATCTGTTGTGGCCGGACGTGGCACGCATCATTGCCCGGTCTGCCAGCCTCTGCGTTAAACAGGCACATTCACGCCAAGCCCATCCTTCTCATATATTGTTCCAAGTACCAATACTGCGAAGGGCTTCGGCTGTAAGGCCCTTCCTTCGCAATGGGAGGGAATTGGAGTGGCTAATCATTGGGGAGCCCTGCTGTTACTGGCATTTGCGCTAAGTTTGGACAGTTTCGGAGTCGGTGTTACATATGGTCTGCGCAAGATGAAAATTCCATTGCTGTCGATTGCCATCATTTCAGTATGTTCAGGTCTGGTGATCGGCATATCCATGCAGTTGGGCGCATTACTATCTCGTGTCCTGTCTCCTGTATATACGACTGTTTTCGGTGCTGTTATTCTGATCTGTATCGGCTGCTATTCTTTGATTCAAGCCCTGCATCGCAAAGAGGATTTGACGGACGATCCTGTGCTCGGGTCTGTTCTGGACCAGAAGAAGGGTGCAGGGAGTACAGAAACAGCCAAGACTTCTCTGAATACTCCAGAGATACAGCAGGAACGAACGGTATTTTCTCTGGAGTTCCGCAAATGGGGGCTTGTCATTCGTATTCTTCGAAGTCCGTCTGCTGCGGATATGGACAGTTCCGGCAGTATATCCGCGATGGAAGCGGTTTGGCTGGGCATCGCCTTATCGGTCGATGCGTTTGGAGCGGGGTTAGGAGCGGCCATGCTTGGTTTCCAGCCCTTGTCTACCGCGCTGGCTATTACGTTATTCAGCGGGACGTTTTTGATTGCAGGTATGAAGGCAGGCTTTTTCCTATCGGCGTTTCGATTTATGAAGGCGCTGGGTGTGCTACCCGCATTATTACTGATTATGATGGGCATATTGAAGCTGTTATGAGGTGAAAGAGCATGAATATCGGATTAACCGGGGGTATTGCTACCGGAAAAAGCACCGTGTCGGCTCTTTTGGTCGCCAAGGGTGCGCTGCTGATCGACGCAGATGCCATTGCCCGGGAAGTTATGCTTCCGGGGCATCCGGTGCTGGCGGCGGTCATACAGCATTTTGGACAAGCTGTGATGAACAGCGACGGAACCCTGCATCGCAAAAAGTTGGGTGAGATTGTATTTGCAGACCCTGCCCAGCGACAGGCGCTTAATAATATTACTCATCCCGCGATACGTGAAGAGATGCGTCTGCGCATGGAGGCTTACGAACGGGAGCAGCCGGACAAGCTTGTTTTGGCAGATATCCCGTTATTGTATGAGTCTGGACTTGAGGGCCTGTACGAGGAAATTATGGTTGTTTATGTGCCACGTGATGTCCAGCTCCAGCGTCTGATGCTTAGAGATGGACTGACAGAGGAACAAGCCGGACTTCGATTGTCTGCGCAAATGGATATTGAACAAAAAAGAAGCAAGGCTGATATCGTTATTGACAATAGTGGAACACAGGCTGAAACGAAACGTCAAATTGATCTGCTTTGGCAGCGAAAGGGACTTTCATGAACATACTGCGTAAAAAAAGAGTCCTGCTCACTTTGTTTGTCGGTTTTGTCCTGATTCTGTTTTTTAGTTCCAATTGGATGTCGTGGTTTTATCCGATTCAGTACAAGGATGAAATTCGGCAGTATTCGCAGACATATCAAGTAGACCCTTTTTTGGTGGCGTCTATTATCCGTGTGGAAACGAATTTCAAAACGAGCAAGCAGTCAAATAAAGGCGCTTTGGGGCTTATGCAGATTATGCCTGATACGGCCAATTGGATTATGGACAGTGCTCAGGTTCAGAGGGTTCCATTGGATGACGTAAAGCACGAGCCAGGAGCCAACATTGAGCTGGGGACCTGGTATTTGCATAATCTGTCTGCCAAATTTCAAAACAACCCGGTAGCGATCGTGGCCGCTTACAATGCAGGACCAGGAAAAGTTCAGGAGTGGCTGGATAAGGGAGTGTGGGATGGAAAGGAAGAGTCCATTAAGCAGATTCCCTTTGGTGAGACACGGCATTATGTGCAGCGAGTCATTTACTATTACAGGCAATATACAAAAATTTATAATGAGTTTTGAATGACAAGTAAATGACAATATGGGCCTTCTCGCTTTAAAATGAAAAAAAGCGCTGGAAAGGCTGTTTTTAGCAGCCTATCCATACACTTTTTCTTATTACTTCTACATTATTACCGGGATTATTGGTATTGACCTGCCAATTGTTGTTCGGCGATCGTTACGAGGCGTTTTGTAATGTAGCCCCCGATCGAACCGTTCTCATAGGAAGTCATGTTGCCTTGGTATCCATCTTGAGGAATGCTGATACCCAGCTCTTGAGCGATTTCATATTTCATTTGCTCGAGAGCACCGGAGGATCTGCTGACTACCAGGTTGTTGGAGTTGCCATTGTTTCCTTGTGCCATTGTTGTTCACCTCCTCGCGACGTGGTAAACATATTATGATCCGTTTCGACAAAATTATTACTGTAAAGCATCGGGAATTTATTGGAAAAAGGAAGTGATGATATTATGAAATGTCCATATTGTGCTTACAATGGGACGAAAGTATTGGATTCACGGCCTGCGAATGATAATAAGTCCATTCGCCGCCGTCGTGAATGTGAGCAATGTGCCAGGCGTTTTACCACCTTTGAAATGGTGGAGGAGACCCCTCTTATGGTCATCAAAAAAGATGGAAGCCGCGAAGAGTTCAGTCGTGATAAAATGCTGCGCGGTCTCATTCGTGCCTGTGAAAAGCGTCCTGTATCCGTCGAGCATCTGGATATGATCGTATCCCAGGTTGAAAATGCTATCCGCAATACAGCCGCCACCGAGGTAGATAGCCAGCAGATCGGTGAGCTAGTCATGGAGCAGCTCTACCCTGTAGATGAAGTTGCTTATGTACGCTTTGCGTCCGTCTATCGGCAATTTAAAGACATTAACATGTTTATGAAGGAACTGAAAACATTGTTATCCAAAGATACAGCCAGCGACTGATCGCTGACTGTATCTAGGATAATGGTGGGCAGATAATTAATAATTTTTTTATAAAAGTATTGACAAAGGGTACAATATTTTATATGATATAGAAGTCGCTTGAAACGTTTCTAATTACAAAAAATGGGGCCTTAGCTCAGCTGGGAGAGCGCATCGCTGGCAGCGATGAGGTCAGGGGTTCGATCCCCCTAGGCTCCACCAAAGTTTTGATTATGGACTCTTAGCTCAGTTGGTAGAGCAGTTGACTCTTAATCAATTGGTCCAGGGTTCGAGTCCCTGAGAGTCCATCCTTTAAAAAACGGCAGAAATGCCGTTTTTTTTGTTGTAAAATGTTTTTTAAGCTATAGAGTGCTTTGAAATGCTCAGCAACCGATGCTGAGCATTTTTGTTATGTCTTCATATTGTTGTGTGAATGAAGAGATTGAAAACAGGGATAGGTTGACGCGTATTTGAAATGGGGTCGCTTTCTGATCCGCATTTCAATACTATAATTTGGTGCATCCGGGGATGGATACGAGTTCAAGGGGATGCCCATCGGCTTCTGGAGCTATAAAGATAGCATGAAACAGGCTTGATCATTTATAGTATAGTTATCGTTTTTGTGCTATATAATTGGACTTTTTTGCTTAAAAAGATGCAGGGAAACGGAGATCGCGTTTCTCACTTATGATAATGGGGGCTTTGTTGTGAATAACGTCTCGGAGTGGGCAGAGTCTCACTTTCCTTTATATACTGCTGACAGTATTCGTTCGCTGTACAGCACATCGAATCTTCCAATGTACAAGATTCATGAGAGTGTAGCCGTGCTGATTGCGATTGCCAGTGGCAAGGGCACACTTCGGATCAATGATCAAACTTACGAGCTTATAGAAGGGAGCGTTATCCTTCTCCCGGCGAATAACCATGCCGCTTTAATTACGAATCTCCTGCAACCGCTTCATGCTTATAAGCTTTCAATCCGTACACGAGAGGAGTCGAGTCCTCTGCCTGAAAGCGCAAAGCCGCGATTGCAGGCGTAAGCCGATCTCACTATTCTATTCAGTTTAAGCAGCTTACCGGCTTTTCTCCCAACGAATACTTGTCACGGCTGCGCGTTCACCGAGCCAAGGAGCTATTAATTAGCGGATCAGACACACTCCGGGAAATTGCGCTAAAGGTAGGTTACAAGGATGAATTTTATCTGAGCCGTCGTTTTAAGCAGTATACAGGAGCATCACCTTCAAGCTATAGCCGCAGATCATTTCAGCTTGTGGCCGTACTGCTTACACCTTACTCCAGCCATCTGTTGCTGCTTGGATTGGAACCTGCGGTCACCATTTCGGAAAGCAGCGAATATGTGAAGACGAATGGTTTGGAGCCGCCGCAAACGATGATGTTTATCAATACGAACTGTCTGCAGAACAGGTGAGCTCGGTATTGCTTGATACCAACGTTGAGTTGATTATTGCGGCCCATCGGCATTTGCACGAGTATGGGCTGAATCCTGAGCATTTGCGAGTTGTAGCGCCTATTGTGGAAATTTCATGGATGGAGATGGGATGGAAGGAACATCTGCGTCGTATTGCCCAGGCTATTCAGAGAAGTGATCGGGCAGAGCAGTGGTTGGCTGCTTTTGAACAAGAGGAGCAGGTGGCCCGTTCACTCATACAGCAATGTGAAGTCGCTAATGATATCATAACGATTCTGGTAATTAAGCCGGACGAGTTGCTCGTTTATGGAGCGCGGAATGTTGGATATGTGATCTATCAATCGCTTGGCCTCCAGCCTCCTGAATTGATCGGGCAGGAGATGAAGAGACTGGGGGATCAATTTCATTCCATTTCGATTGAAGTATCAGAGCTTGAAGATTATGCTGGGTCTCGCTTATTGGTTGCTGTGTTTCCAGATGAAAAGGGCTCCACTGCACATAGTGAAATGATATTCAAGTCTCTTTATTGGAGCAGGCTACCCGCCGTACAGCGGAAACGTGTTCACCTGCTTGATCGGGATGAATGGCTGCCTTACAACCCGGTTTCTATTCGTTTACAGCTTCAACGTGCGGTAGCTTTATTTACAAGTAACCAATAGTCCAAGTAATTTTCCAAACAAAAAGGCATGGTTGGGTATATATTCGATCCATATAATAGTTAGCACCAATGAGAATGAATTTCATAATCAATCAAAGGAGGCTGTTTTATTTTCTAATATAAGTCTAAAATTGGTATCCTTTGCACGATACGATTAATCATTGAAACATAGCGTTTTGAAAGGGAGAGAGTCATTTTATGAAAAAGCTTTTTATTCCGCTGGTATTTTTTCTGGTGGTTGTATTAAGTGCATGCGGCGGGAATCAAGCGAGCAATGCCGACAATGGTGAAAGTTCGTCCCCTGTGTCTTCTTCGGAAGGAAAATCCACATTTATCTATCAATCCGAGAGTGGACCCGTAGAGGTTCCGACCCATCCACAGCGTGTTGTCGTGCTTACCAGGTTCTTAACGGGGAATGTGATGGCGCTTGGTGTACCTCTCGTCGGTGTGGACGAAATGTCGAAGACTAATCCGAATTTTGAAGAGAAGCTAAAAGATGCCGAGGCTGTTACGGACGAAAGCCTGGAGAAGATCATCGAGCTAAATCCGGATCTAATTATTGGACTTTCAGATATTAAAAACGTCGATAAGTTCAAGCAAATCGCTCCTACGGTCACTTATACATATGGCAAAGTGGATTTCTTGACGCAGCAACGAGAAATTGGAAAATTGTTAAATAAAGAAAAAGAAGCGCAAGCCTGGATTGAGGATTTTACAGCCCGAGCCCAAAAAGCCGGAAAAGAGATTAAGGCGAAAATCGGTGCCAATGCGACAGTTTCGGTCATCGAGACGTTCAACAAGCAGCTTTATGTCTATGGGGATAACTTTGGCCGTGGTACTGAAATTCTCTATCAGGAGTTCGGACTCGCTATGCCTAAGAAAGTGAAGGAAGCGACACAGAAAGAAGGCTATTTTGCTTTATCGTCAGAGGTTATGAAAGGATTACCTTGGTGACTACGTCATTTTCAGTAAAAATGCGGATGAGGACAATTCGTTCCAGACAGCTTTAAATATCGGGGGCCTAACAGCCTGATCCGATACTCATTATCCTGCTGGATGGAGTTATGATGTTCATTTAGCACCTTGTGAATAAACTGTTCGAGCTGCTTCAAGTTAGCGATTTCATCCCGTACCTTTTCCAGCGAACTTTCTAAAAGCTGGTTGTAATCATCGGCCGTGTAGGAGGTCAGGCATTCTTCAATCTGAGCGACAGGGACATTTAATTTACGCAGCAATAAAATATGGGAAAGCTGATAAATTTCATCAAGCCCGTACATTCGATATTGATTTTTTTCTGTGTATGACGGATAGAGAATCCCTTTTTCTTCAAAATACCGCAGTTGATGTACAGATACATTCATAAGCTGTGAAAGCTGGCTGATTGTAATATGTTCTTTCAATGTCAGGACTCTTTACTGTGTAGTTGGATAAAACCACTATAAACCTTAGGTCGGACCTAAGGTCAATAGCAATTTGAGGACAGTATTAGCGCAAGTGAACGAACAGAAATGATTTACCTGCTGGTGATAACCCGTTATAATCATAGGACTTGGATTAATAGGCATTACAAGATGTTCAGGATGAAGGTTAGAATGGGGAAATCATGTTGAAAACTTTTAAAAAGGTATACATTGAGATCACAAGCATCTGCAATCTCGCATGCAGCTTCTGCCCTCAAACACAGCGTGTCAAAAAATTTATTGATCCAGAAGTCTTTCGAAATGTGCTTGACCAGGTCAAGCCGCATACGGATTACATTTATTTGCATGTAAAAGGAGAGCCGCTGCTCCATCCGAAAATTGATCTTTTGCTGGAGAGTGCTCATGAGAAAGGCTTAAAGGTCAATATTACTACCAATGGTACTTTGCTGCCCAAGACTGGACATAAGCTGCTTGGGCAACCGGCGCTACGCCAGATGAACTTTTCTCTTCACAGCTTTGACGGGCATGAAGGCTCCGTAGACAGAGAAGGATATTTGGGTAATATTTTCACGTTTGTCAGAGAAGCTGTGAAGCATAATGTCATTATTTCGTTCCGTCTCTGGAACCTGACGCCGGATAATTTGACCAATGCGGAGCGCCAGCGCAACCGGGTGACTCTTGAGCAGCTGGAGCGGGAGTTTGGACTGGATTACCGGATTGAGGAAAAGGTTGTACCTGGGAGTGGGATTAAAATTGCCCCCAATATTTATTTGAATCAGGATCACGAATTTGAATGGCCAAGCCTGAGCTCCCCAGAAGATGACGGCAAAGGTTTTTGCCATGCGCTTCGCAGCCAAGCGGCGGTATTAGTAGATGGAACGGTTGTTCCTTGCTGTCTTGATGGTGAAGGCGTAATTAATCTAGGTAACGTGCATGAGCAATCTTTTACCGACATTGTTGAAGGGGAGCGTGCAAATCGTTTGTACTTCGGGTTCTCCAGGAGAGAAGCGGTGGAAGAGCTGTGTCGCAAATGCGGGTACCGTAAACGATTTGGAACATAACAAACATTTGGCGAGTGCAGACTTCGAATCTCTGACAAATCGCAATTCCCGTTTTGAGCTTAGAGCCATAGGAAAAAGCCGCTAAACACCAAGGATTGATTGGTCTTTAGCGGCTTTTTGCGTACGTAAAACATGTTTACATTCAACTATGTCTATTAACGAAAAGGGCATTTGTTTAGGTGTTAACCAGTGCTTTGGCGTGTTGTTTGCCTGCCGAGAGAAGGCAATCGCTCAGTTCAGGATCATTAACAGAACGTGCAAGCACAAGAGAGCCGACCATACTGCTGAACAATGCACTACCCTTGGACAGATCCATTTCCGCCAAATTGGAAACAAACGTAATCATTCGTTCCAGCTCCTGCGTGAATATCTGCCGGATTTCTTCGGAAGAATGGGCTATTTCTACGGAAAGGGCAGGAATAATACAGCCAATTTCTGTTTGATCACGGTGATGGGTGCTTAAATAATAGTCTATGACAACATTGATTTTGGGATCTTGCTTTTCTTGGTCAGCGGCCTCCTGTAGAAGTGCGAGGGTGTCACTGACGGCATAGCGACAGGCTTCGGCTACCAGTTGTTCTTTGTTGTCAAAGTGTGAATAAAACCCGCCGTGAGTTAATCCGGCCCCTTTCATAATAAAGGGCACACTGACATTATGGATTCCGTTGGCACGAAAAGCCTGGGCAGCACTTTCAACGATCTTATTCCGTACTTTCATCTTATGACCTTTTGGATAAGGCATGGTAATCACTCCACGGGTTCATAATGCTAACTTCAAAATATTATAAGCATCATAATAAAACGTGTCAATTTGTTTTCCTGCAACGACAACTTCAGCATGGCTGATCACCCCTATTGACGCATTTAAAATATGATGATTATAATATATTATGATCATCATATTTTAAAACAGGTTATTTTAACAGGAGGTTAGTTATGAGTAAGCTTGAATCTGTAGATACATTGGTCATTGGATCAGGTCCGGGAGGTTATGTGGCGGCATTGCGTTCTTCTCAGCTTGGAATGAAAACTGCGATTGTTGAACGCAGTCAGCTAGGTGGAGTCTGTACGAATGTTGGCTGCATTCCATCCAAAGCTTTGATTGCTGAAGCGCATCGCTATGAGGTGCTCAGGCAGTTAAATCAGGCAGATGCAGCAGCGTCCTTCGTGAATGCTCAAGCTTTCAAACAGGAGATTGTAAATAAGCAGGCAGGCGGAGTCGGCTTTTTAATGAAAACGGCAGGTGTGAATATTCTGAAAGGGGAGGCCAGCTTGATTGACGAGCATACAGCGATCATCAAGCAAAATGGAGCGGAACAAACCATTTCCTTTAAGTATGCCATATTAGCAACCGGTTCCCGTCCAATAGAGCTGAAAGCATTTCCATTCGGCGGGCGGATTTTGTCCTCTACAGAGGCGCTTTCACTTCCAGAGGCTCCGACCAGTCTAGTCGTGATAGGCGGTGGATATATAGGCGTTGAGCTTGGACAAATGTATGCCAAATTTGGAACAAAGGTAACGATTCTGGAGGGAGGGGAAAGGGTACTGCCGGGATTTGAGGCGGATCTTGTGGCCCCTGTTGTCAAGCAGTTGAAAACAGATGGTGTAGATATCGTAACCAGGGCGACAGCCGAAAAAGTCGTGCAGAATGTGGATACCATTACGCTGCATTATTCAAAAGGTCAGGAGCAGCATCATGTTGCCGCAGAGTTTGTATTGGTTACTGTAGGCAGAAAACCCAATACGGATGGCGGGCTGGGACTGGGGCGCATTGGCTTGCCAGTGACGAGCAAGGGGCTGATCGAGACAGATGAGCAGTGTAGAACCGTTATTCCGCATATATTTGCCATCGGAGATATTACGGCGGGTCCAGCGCTTGCTCATAAGGCTTCCTATGAAGCAAAGATTGCAGCAGAAGCGATTGCAGGTCAAGCTGCTAAAGTGGATTATAAAGCTATGCCGCTCGTTGTCTTTTCTGAACCGGAGCTGGCTAGTGTTGGTCTAAGTGAAGCAGAAGCAAAGGAAAAAGCCTTACCGATTGTCATTGGCAGAGCTTCTTTTACGATTAACGGCAGAGCATTGGCACTCAGGGCAGCAGAGGGGTATATCAAAATTGTAGCAAAGCAGGACTCGGGAATCGTATTGGGTGCGCAAATCGTGGGTGTCGAAGCGTCAACACTCATTTCGGAGCTTGCTTTAGCTATCGAGATGGGAGCAACCGTAGAAGACTTGGCTCTAACCATTCACCCTCATCCCACACTGGGAGAAGTAATCATGGAGGCTGCGGAGAACGCAGTCAGAAAAATGGATAATACAAAGTAGAGGTTCCGTACAAAATCACTTCATTACCTGTGAGAATAATTATCAACTATGATGGGTTATAGTTTGAAAGTGAATGCGATCAGATACGTGGATGGTTTGGATCGGGGGCTGGACGACAGTATTTATAGGCTGGAACGTTTCCATGTACTGCATAGGGAAAAGGGATGTGCCTGAGTATATGGGGGATCATATCTTTGTATATGGTTCAGAAGTTGAAGGGGCCAATCAGGACAAGTCTATATGTACGGTTCATTCAGTGATCAAGGTGATGAGTTTGTCATGGAGGACCCTTATTCGCTGGAGCTCCAACTCGATACTATCGTTAATCTCTTATTAGCCAACAAAAAATAAAGCTGAATACAACTTTAAAAACATATAGCATACATTTTTGATGAATCCTTTGGTTCATAGAGAAATAAACTGCTAAAGACGGGGCAAACCCTGTGTTTGGTGGTTTTTTTTATGGTTATTTTATGATATGGATGAAACGATAAAAAACAATGAATTTTCTCACATAAAACGACATATTCCAGCACTAAAATGTCATATTCCGACACCAAAATACCATATTCCAACAAGTGTTGATAGGCTATAATCGTAGCAATGACAACTTATTGTCACTAAAATTTATTAGAGTCAGGATTGGTGGTTCACATAATGAAACTGGCAACAAAATTAACTTGGATGATGCTCGTCATGCTGTTTCTCGTAGGATCCTCCATTGGATACTTCGGATATCGTACCGCTTACCATCAAGTAGATGAAGCTGCAGGAATCGAGCTGGTGGGCTGCGCCAATATTACGACTGGCCTTATAGATCCTGCGGATATATCTGCTCTGGCCAGTGGAGATAACAGCAAACTTGCTGCCATTGAAGACCGGATCGGCTGGATTGTGGCACATAAGCCTATTTTTAAAGAGGCTTTCATTCTCTCTCTGGATGGAAAAATTCTCGCTGCCGATGCTAACTTCAAGCAAAGAGGCTATCGAGCTGGCGATTCCTTCTACTTCACAGACGAAGACAAAGAAATGATAACTACCATGAAGCATTCCGCATACTCCAAGGTTTATACATATGAAGGAACCTCGCTCAAAACCGGATATGGTCCCATCTATCAGGATCATGATCCCACCAAGCCCATTGTTGCACTGATGGCTATCAATTTTGATGGCTCGTTAATTCAGGAACGGACGTTGGATATTATTGTTCAGCCCTTCATTATTGGCGGTTCCATCTTCATCGTGGCTATCCTTGTCGCTTACCTGTTGATTCGCCGTATGGTAAGTCCGCTTACCAAGCTGTCAATCTCTGTGAACACCATTACCAAAGGTGACCTTACCCATGAACCAATTCTCTTCAAAAGTAAGGATGAAATCGGGAATCTGGCTCGCGACTTCAACGATATGACAATGAACCTGCGCAACCTGATTACTCAGGTCAATGACACCTCCATTCTGGTCGCCTCTTCCTCCCAGGAGCTGTCTGCCAGTGCCCAGGCAACAAACCGTGCCGGAGAGCACAGCGTGAATGTTACGATTGAGCTGGTTGATGGGGCGCATACCCAACTGGAGAACCTGGAAGAAAGCTATAAAGCCGTTCAGGATATATCACGCTTCATCAGCGATATTGCCGGCAATGCGGACATCGCAATGAACAAGGCCGCGGATAATGTCCAGAAAGCGCGTCTTGGCCGGGAATCGATGGATTCCGCCACCTCCCAAATAGGAGTAGTGAGCGAAAACATCGGCGATCTCTCAAGTATTATTGATACGCTTGGTAGCCATTCCAAGGAGATTGAGAACATCGTCGACACCATCACCAGCATAGCCGAGGAGACTAACTTGCTTTCGCTGAATGCGGCGATAGAAGCTGCGCGTGCCGGAGAAGAAGGCCGGGGCTTTGCCGTTGTCGCCGGCTCCGTCAGCAAGCTGGCCGAACGTTCTTCCATATCCGCCAGACAAATCAGCGAGCTGATCAGTCTGATTATCACCCAAATGGACAAGGCGGGTGAAACTATGAAACGTTCCACGGACGAAATGCTGCAGGGCAAGGAGCTGATCATATCGGCCGGACGCTCCTTCTCTGAGATCGAAATCTCCGTCTCCGATATGTCTTCCCAAAGCGAGCAAATTTCAGCCACAGTCCGGGAGCTGGCTCTGATCTCCGAAGGGCTCGTTGAAGCCATTCAGAATATTGTAACGGTCTCCAATCATACGGCTGAAGGGGCGGAATCCCTGTCTGCCTCTTCGGAGCAACAACTTGCCGCCATGCAAGAAGTGGAATCCTCCGCAGCGCTCCTCTCTTCACTGGCCGAGAAGCTGCGGGTTTTGGTGGAGAACTTCAAGATTTAAAAATTTATTTTTGTTATGTGACTGGAAGAACAATCTGTTTATTAGAAAACAAAAAATAAGGCTGAATACAACTTAAAAAACGTGTAGCATACATTTTTGATGAATCCTTTGGTTCATAGAGAAATAAACCGCTAAAGACGGGGGCAAACCCTTGTTTGGCGGTTTTTTTTTGGTTATTTTATGATATCTCAGCTCAGTCGCTAATTGTGTCGTCACTGTGACGTTATTGACAGAGGTTGAGGAGGCGCTAGTGTTGAAAGATAACCTCAATAACTACCGTCACACCAACAACCAAGCCTGTATTAATGATTAGATTAGCAGTGGAAAGCGTTGTTAACCCGCCTCGCAGAAATGTTCCATTTACAAATACATTGTAATATCCACTACTGGTCGAAACAATTAGACCGTTTGCCGCAACTGAAGTACCGCTATCATTCGTGAAACTTTGTGCCGGGATGGTGGTCACTCCTCCAACAATGTTGCCAAGCACAGCAATGGTGTGTAACGATTGACGGTCCGTGTGACATTTATATTCGTTGTGATAGCAATGTTTCCGGAAACGACGCTGTCTGCTTCCAAGTAGATTCGGATAATAGACATAGGAATCCTCCATTCCTAATATTCCAGATGTATCTCATAGTTTATGTAAATCAGCTGGGATATGGATTGGATGGGGAAGAGTCTCTGAATTACTGCTTTTTCATCAAGCTTCTTTTGGCTCGTGTGACTATTCGCCTCGTTTCTTTTGTATTCGAAGTCTTCAGCCACGCATCACAAACTCGAAGCACCCATTCCGGGTTGGTTTTACTGGCGTCATTCAGCCAATTGCCCACGGAGTCCTGAACATATTTGACCGGGTCGGATTGAACAGCTTCCAAAAGTGGAAGCGCCAGCTCTGGCTGTTCTTTCAGCTCAGGAATGTGCTTGGCCCAGACACCTTGTGGCCGAGTCAATTCGATGGCAAAACGACGTATATTGGCATCCTGATCCCGTACCCAATCGTTTAAAAGCGCCAGCGATTCGAGCAGTTGCATGGCAATGGACCCTCTTACAGCCATCCAGGAAATTTCACGCACTCCGAAATGGGGGTCAGCCGCAAAGGGACGAATGCCTGTCAATTTTTGCTCGACACTTAAACGAGGATCAATCCCGACGATATAGGCAGCCCAGCAGCGAATGCTGTCTGAGAGATGGGAGGCCATGGCGCTAAAGATCAGAGTACGTTCTTCATATGTTTGTTGCTCGAACAAGTTCAGCCATGCCTGCGCAATCGCAGGGAGTATTTTCATGATCTTCTTTTCCTTCAAATGATTCAATTCAGACAGGAAGACATCGCATGATCGCTGCAATCCAAAATCATCGAGAGCATGCTGCAGCAGTACAGCATGGTCGACAGCCAGCCATTCGGTGAGATTCACCGTTTGAAGCTGTCCTTGCTGTAGCAGTTGAAGCACATCTTCAGGAATATCTGTTCCCTTGCGAGCCCCTTTGCGTTGTAATATTGAATCTGGAATTAGGAAGTAATTTTTAGGATTCATATATTGCCCCCCACCTATGCAGATAGATAAGAATTATTTTTTAATAGTGACTCTAGAGAGAGCGTAGAACTTGTAATACGTCAGCAGGCTCCACTCGTTTTTTGTAGTCAGCATAAGCATTTCCTGCACGAATAATACCTTCTGAATCAATTACATATGTAGCGGGTACAGGCAGCTCCCAGGCGCTGTCGCCATTAAATGTATCCAGTGAAATGCCTAATGATCTGTAAATTTCATGTGCATATTCAGGAAGTTTAAATTTGAGGTTGTATTTTTCTGCTATTTGATTATGCAGGTCACTTAATACATGAAAGCTCAATTCGTTCTTCTGTTGCATGCTCATTGAGTGCTCGGGAGTTTGTGGACTCACGGCAATCAGTTGAGCATTGAGCGAAGTTATATCATTCATGTACCGTTGGTAGGCTTGTAGCTCCAGATTGCAGAACGGACACCAATGTCCTCTGTAAAAGATAAGAACAACAGCTCCCTTTGTTGTTTCTTCAGATAGTGTTATGGCTCGGCCTGTATAGTCCGGTAAGCTAAAATCAGGCGCTTTGGTCCCGAGGCTAAGTCCATTGGCGGTATTCGAATCACCAATTTCGTGGATCGTTTTTTCAAATATGTCCAGTATCTCTTGAGGGAGCATTTTTTCCACATGAGCTTTGGCAGCATTCAGTTGCCTTTGCAACTTTTGATTGTCCATTTCATTCACTCCATATCGTATATTTTCTGGTAGATATACGATACTTCTTTTGTCTGGAATTTAGATGTAATGTAGCTTACAACTTCAACCGGGTATTATGATGGAGATATTGATTTTGTTTTTTTTAATGTCTTATTTACAACGCCCAAAACTCCTTATATCGATAAAAATAATCGCTTCATGGTGCCTAATGTAACAGGGAAGAAGCTTAGTGAGGGCATTGAAGATTTAAATACCACTTTTATTTTTGATAATAGCACGGCGGGCGAAAATAGAAATCGTATAAGACCAAGTATAAATAAGGACGAAATCGTGACTCGTAACGAGGATATAACGTATTCGAAAATAATAAAGTTGTTAAAAATGATCTGGCATATACTCTCTTTAAGGGCAGAACACTAAAGTCATAAACTATTAAAAAAAGGCTTTTGAGTTATCATGGCTCTCGACTGGGAACTGTGACAACTCTAGCAGACTTAACTTTCTTAGATGATGCAGGGCATCTCATTAGTTATGCAGCTTCTGAGTTTCTTTATGGGTTCCACACATTTTTAGTATTAGACGATAGTTTGTCTTGATGGATATAAATCGTCTTAAAGCCGGTTTTAATGATCTTTTCTTTGACAAGCCCCTGTAGAGCAGTAGTTACAGTCTCACGGGTGGCCCCGACCAGATTCGCGATTTCCTGATGAGACAGGGGGAAATCAATTTTGTAATACTCACCATGACTTTGTAGGGTAAATTGATCGCTTAATTTTTGAAGAACATATAAAATTTTATCCTGTAAATTTCCCAAAGCCAGATGCTGGGCCAAACTGCTCATACCTGAGATTCGATCGCTTAACACCTTGATCATATTCATCATGAATCGAGGATGTTGGATTAAAAAATGCTCGAATCGGTCTTTGTCCATCCGGCAGATATCACATTCTTCGATGGTTTCTATGTACATATCCCGTGTCCCTAGTGAAATCATATCCATTTCACCAAATACATTTCCCTCGCTGAGGATATCCAAAGTAAATTGCTTCCCGTCGGCATTCAGCTTGTAAAGACGTACCTTCCCCTTTTTCACAAAATAAAGCCCGAAGGAGAAGGTATCGGGGGTTTGAATAAATGTGTTTTTCGGTAGGGTCGTAATGGAGGTCATTTGATCCATTTCAACCAAATCTTCTAATGAGAGATTATGAAGCAAATTAAATTGGGATAGATACTGAATGCTATTCATATATTCTCCTTTTCGTCGCTTGTGGCGTATAGAATCATAAAGCAATTATAGCTTTTCCAGGGAGCTTTGACCTTATGGTGCTCACCTGCTTGGATAAAAGTGTACATGAATTTTAGGGAATCAGGCGAATTTATGTAAAGGAGAGGTTGGTATAAAATAGAGATCATGAATATTAGATACATAAAGAGCGAGGGAATGGCAATGATCTGCGAATTGCCCGCAACAGCTTTTAGTCATGGTAAAATGGTGCGGGTCCTTTCAGAATGATTTTGAACGTTTTTTGCTAATTTCAAATGTAAGAAGAATGAATTTACATAAAAATGGATAAGCCTTCCTTACAATGTAAACGCAACCATAATGATCAGGGCAGGAATTCACCATTTTGTAAAAAAATGAACTTGAGGTGAAGTTTTTTGAATTTTTTTTGAATAAAAATGATTGTTTTTTGTGGGGTTTGTGATACGATATGAACAGTTGGGGGAATGAAGATGCTGACGGAAGAGAGATACAATTTAATAATACAGCGCTTACAAGAACGTGGTGTTGTAAAATTGAAGGAATTAGCTGATCTGTTGGAGGCATCTGAGTCAACGATTCGGCGTGATTTGATAGATCTTGAAGGCCGTCAGTTGCTAAAGCGGATTCATGGCGGGGCTACCCTGCTGAATCAGAAAAGTCAGGAACCTGGCATAGAAGAGAAAACATTCAAAAACGTTCAACAAAAAAATGTAGTCGCCCGTATGGCTGCCAAAGAAATTTTGGATGGCGAATGTATTTATCTGGATGCGGGAACAACAACGATGGCGATGATTCCTTACATTGAAGCTAAAGACGTGACGGTCGTGACAAACGGTCTATCCCACGTAGAAGCACTGGTAAGCAAGCGAATCAGAAGCTATCTACTGGGAGGGATGATGAAAATTCATACCAAAGCCGTAATCGGGAGTATTGCCCTGCAGAATTTGGACAATTTTCGATTCGACAAGTGCTTTCTGGGAACGAACGGGGTAGACGTGGAAATGGGGTATACCACTCCTGATCCTGAAGAGGCGCTGATTAAGCGACGAGCCCACCAACTGTCCGGCAAAACTTATGTGTTGGCGGATTCCAGCAAAATTGGAGAAGTAACCTTCGCCAAACTGTTCGAACTCAAGGAAGCTATTCTTATTAGCGAATCGGTGTCTGAACGCTCACGCCGATCCATTGCTCAGAAAACTAAGATAATCGAGGGATAACAATGATATATACAGTAACGCTGAACCCTTCTATTGATTACATCGTGGAAGTTGATGATTTGAAGCTTGGTGATTTGAACCGGATGAAACGAGATTTGAAATTGCCGGGTGGCAAGGGAATTAATGTATCCCGGATATTGTACCAATTGGGAGCAGACAGCACGGCGATTGGCTTTCTCGGCGGATTCACAGGCAGGTTTATCAACGATACATTGCGGGAAGAATCCATTAAAACTGATTTTGTAATCATCGAGGATGACACACGGATCAACATTAAACTCAAGCATGGCGATGAGACGGAAATTAACGGCTTGGGACCTGAGATTTGTGAGCATGAGGCGGATGCGTTGGTGCAAAAGCTGTCGGGTCTCCAGAAAAATGACATTGTTGTCTTGTCGGGAAGTATTCCGCCGTCACTTGGAGGAGACTTTTATGATCGACTGATTAGCGTATGCCAGCAAACCGGGGCTGAATTCGTCATCGACACCACAGGTGAAGCGCTGATGAAGGCACTGGTCCATAAGCCGCTGCTCGTCAAGCCGAATCACCATGAGCTGGCTGAATTGTTTGGCGTAACCATTCAATCAAAGGAGGAGATCGTTACTTACGGCCGTAAGCTGCTGGAAGCAGGTGCAAAAAATGTACTGATTTCCATGGCAGGAGAAGGGGCATTGCTCATTACGGCAGAGGAAGTGTATCACGCAAATGTACCAGCAGGAACGGTTAAAAATTCTGTAGGCGCAGGTGATTCAATGATTGCTGGATTCGTGGGTACGCTGGCTCTTCTTGGCGATCCGATCGAAGCATTCCGTGCAGGAGTGGCATCCGGAAGCGCAACCGCGTTCTCCGATGATCTGGCTACTAGAGAGAAAATTGAACAATTACGGCCGCAAGTCACGACTACAAAATGGTAATCCCCGCTACATCATGAGCTTATTATGCGTGTGTCCACACGCTGACCGAACTTAGGAGAGTGTGAAAAATGAGAATAACAGACCTGATGATTAAAGAAACGATGATTATGGATTTGCAGGCTACGACAAAAGACGGGGCGATTGAAGAACTCATCGCCAGTCTCGAAGCAAGTGGCCGTATTAATGACCGGGCATTGTTCAAGGAAATGATTTACAAACGCGAAGCAGAATCCAGCACAGGAATTGGTGGCGGCATTGCGATGCCGCATGCCAAGACCAAAGCTGTAAATGAAGCGACTGTAGTGTTCGCCAAAAGCAGTAAAGGCGTAGAATTCGAATCGCTGGATGGCGAGCCTGCGAAAGTGTTTTTCATGATTGCAGCTCCAGAGGGTGCAGCTAATACACATCTTCGTACACTTGCAGCTCTTTCCCGGCTGCTAATTGATACCGATTTCATCGACAAGCTGATGAAAACGCAAACACCGGAAGAAGTATCAGGGTTGTTTGATGCGAAGCAAGCGGAAGAGGAAGCAGCTAAAGAAGCAAAAGAGGCGAAGAAAGAGGCTGCCAAAGCACAGCAAACGCCGGGCGTTATCGTTGGTAACCCGAATTCAGACGAGTTTGTTGTTGCGGTGACTGCCTGTCCTACAGGTATTGCGCATACGTTTATGGCTGAAGACGCTCTCATTAAGAAAGCAACAGAGATGGGTGTAAACATCCGGGTAGAAACGAATGGCTCGGAAGGTGCGCAAAATGTACTGACAGCGGATGAAATTCGTCGTGCCAAAGGTGTAATCGTTGCTGCTGACAAAAAGGTTGAAATGGCCAGATTTGACGGTAAGCCTGTATTGCAAAGACCGGTAAGTGACGGTATTCGTAAACCTGAAGAGCTGATCCGCAAAGCGCTCAACGGCGATGCTCCAATCTATCGTAGTGAAGGTAAGGGGAACGCAGAGGAGACGAAAGCAGAAAAAATCAGTGTCGGCAGTAAAATTTACAAGGATCTAATGAACGGCATCTCTCATATGCTACCGTTCGTTGTAGGCGGCGGGATTTTGTTGGCCATCTCCTTCCTGTTCGAACAGATGGCGGGCGCAGAGAATCCAATCGTTAAGCTGCTGCAAACGATTGGCGGCGGAACAGGTGCGTTCCACTTTCTGATTCCGATACTGGCCGGATTTATTGCGATGAGTATTGGGGATCGTCCGGCACTGATGCCAGGTATGGTTGGTGGTCTGATGGCTGTAAACTCTAATGCAGGCTTCCTTGGCGGTCTGGCAGCAGGTTTCATGGCTGGTTATGTGGTTATTCTTCTGCGTAAAGCTTTGGCAGGTCTGCCGAAGGCGCTGGATGGTTTAAAACCAATCTTGTTATACCCGGTATTTGGACTCCTAATTACTGGTGCAATTATGTTCTACCTGTTCGATCCGATTTTCGGTGGTATTAATACATGGCTTGTCAATGTTCTGAACAATTTGGGTACGGGCAATGCAGTTATTTTGGGTCTGATTCTGGGTGGAATGATGTCGATTGACATGGGAGGACCTTTCAACAAAGCGGCTTATGCATTTTCAATCGGTGTCTTTACTTCCAGTGGTAACACGAACGGAGCTATGATGGCTGCTGTTATGGCGGGCGGTATGGTACCTCCGCTGGCAATCGCACTCGCTTCGACGTTCTTCAAAAATAAATTTACGGAGCAAGAGCGCAAATCTGGTTTGACGAACTATGTACTCGGTTTGTCCTTTATTACAGAAGGAGCAATTCCATTCGCAGCTGCTGACCCTCTGCGTGTCCTAACCTCTTGTATTGTGGGTTCAGCGATTGCTGGTGGTCTGACGCAGTTCTGGAAAATCAATCTCCCAGCTCCACATGGCGGCATTTTTGTAGCAGCGCTTGCCAATCATGCTTTGCTGTTCTTGCTTGCAGTGGCGATTGGCTCCGTGATATCTGCACTCATTCTGGGACTGTGGAAAAAAACGCTCGAAGCGAAATAACTGGCATCAACACATTTCCCTCTTCATAAAAGTAAAACCGCTAAACACATGTAAACGATGTGTTTAGCGGTTTTTTTGATGTTGATTTGGGTTCGGGAACTGGCTTGTATCCCCCATAAAAAAATCCGGTTTAATTAGACCTGGGTAGTCTGGATTGACCATTGCTCCTTAACCAGCTGCATAAACAGCTTTCGGGCTGAAGACATATATTGCTGATCCTGGTTGTTCTGTGATATTCCAATGGGAATATTCGGGTCTTTTAGCTGGAGGGGGATGGTGACCAGCTCATTCGGCAAAGGTAGTGACGATAAAACCACTCCAACTGAAGAGATTGTTTTTACGAATGAGGGTATAGACGAAATTTGGCTGATGGTATACAAAAACGGCATCGACGGGAAGCGGGAAAACTCTTTTTCCAGCCGCATAGAGTACAGGCAACTTCTACCTCCAGCTATAAGCGGGTATTCATACAAATCCTCCAGATGAAGCTCACTTTTTGCTGCGAAGGGATGATTACGGGACACGATAAAAGCGATTTGTTCGTGATAAATGGGTTCAAAGTGTAAGGAAGGAATCGAGTGAGGTTCCCCGCAGATTGCAAAATCCAGCGTATGGTCCATCAGAGCGTTCGAGAGCGTATCCGTGTTTCCAACTGTAAAATGGCACGTAATATTCGGCTTATGCTCCCGAAACCGCTGTAGAACCAAGGGGAGTATGGTAGCCGCTACCGTTTCAATCACACCGATATGGAGCGTGCCGACTTCCTCCTTTTTCAGAGATTTGGCCTGGTCCAGCACATAATTCCAATGCTGAATAAGCCCATCTACCTCTTCTGCATACACTTTGCCTGAGGCCGTTAATTCCGCATCCCAACCTCTTTTAAAAAGCTGAAATCCCAGCTCTTTCTCGAGCCTCTGGATTTGGTTTGTGACTGTAGACTGCGCGTAGTTTAATTTGGCAGCAGCTTTTGAGAAAGTTCCTTCTTCGATAATGGTACGAAATGTAGTTAGCTCCTTCAGATCCATGCATATCCATCTCCATCGACAAAAACGAATTTAATTATGATTATTTTCAATTATACAGATAAAGATAGAAGGAGTACAATCATCTTATTCCAATGGATAGGAGAGATGAACATGCCATTTGTACGCGTTGGTTACATGGAGCAGCAATACACAGAGCAAGAGCTGCCCTGCATTAGCCGCTGTATTTTGAAGGCCTTGATTGAGCATTTTCAGGTACCGGAAAAGGATTACTTTCAGGTTTTTCATGCTCATAAGCAAAGCGAGTTTTATTATAGCCCGGATTATTTGAATGTACCCAGAACAGACAAGCTGTTGTATATCCAAATTACAATGGGATCGGGTAGAACTACGGAGCAAAAAAAGAGTTTTTACCACAGGCTAGCCGAGCTCTTATCTATTGAATGTAAGATTAGGCAGGAGGATGTATTTGTAACACTGGTGGAGACTGAATTTGAAAATTGGTCCTTTGGCAACGGACTTGCCCAGATGATTTTATAGCTGGAAACTGCACACTGCACAATTAGGAAGGAAAGGAAGCGTTGAACAAATGAAGCACAAACTAATCACATCGAGCGCTCGGGAAACGCTAGGAGATTTAGCGCCTGCATTTGCAGACTATACGGAGAAGGTTCTTTTTGGGGATGTTTGGAGGAGAGAAGCATTGTCTCTCAGAGAACGGAGTCTCATTACAGTTGCCGCTTTGGTAGCGGGTGAGCATGTGAATCAGCTTCCCTATCATCTGTTTCTAGCCAAGCAGAACGGTATTTCCGAGGAAGAACTGGTTGAGGTCATGACACACCTAGCCTTTTATGTGGGGTGGCCCCGCGCAGCTTCAGCTATTCAGGTTGCCAAAGACGTATTTTGCAAAGAAAAAGAGACTGACGCATAAGCCTAAAAAAATCTTTATTTAATCGGACACCGTCCAAGGGTGTATTCGATCAGAGCCTATAAAAAGCCACTTTTTCGAAAGTGGTTTCTTTTATTTTTTGACGGATGCTCAAGTGTTATATAATAAAGAAAACACAAATCGAGGGGACATCAAGCATTGACCTTACAACAATTAAAATATGTCATCGAGATTGCCAATCGTGGCTCCATGAATGAGGCGGCGAAGCGGTTGTTTATTTCCCAGCCCAGTCTGTCGAACGCGATTCGGGATCTGGAGGAAGAAATTCATATTACTATTTTTGAACGAACCAATAAAGGAATCTCTTTGTCCAAGGAGGGCGTAGAGTTTCTCGGTTATGCGCGTCAGGTTGTTGAACAGGCGGAGTTATTGGAAAGTCGCTATCTGGATGCCAAGCCTTCACCGCAGCATTTTGCCGTGTCTACACAGCACTATGCTTTTGCTGTAAATGCATTCGTAAATCTGGTGAATGAATATGGACAGGATGAATATGAGCTGGCTTTGCGGGAGTCGAAGACTCATGAAATCATACAGGATGTCAAAAGCTTGCGTAGTGAGATTGGAATCCTGTATCTGAACGAGTTTAACGCGAAGGTCATTAATAAGCTGCTAAAAGATGCGAACCTGCAATTTAACAGCCTGTTTACGGCGAAGCCGCATATTTTTATCAGCAGCAAAAACCCATTATCCTGCCAATCCATTGTAACGATCGACCAGCTTCACCCCTATCCGTATTTGTCCTTTGAGCAAGGGGAGTATAATTCCTTTCACTTTTCTGAGGAAATTCTCAGCACGTTGTCGCATCCCAAAAGCATCCGTGTCAATGACCGGGCGACCCTCTTTAACCTGCTGATTGGCTTGAACGGGTATACTATTTCTACTGGGGTAATCAGTGCGGATCTGAATGGTAACGAGATTATTTCCGTGCCTTTGGAATGTGATGAGTCTATTAATGTGGGATGGATTTGTCATAAAAACGCTGCACTCTCCAAGCTGGCCACCGTTTATGTAGAAGCGCTGCATGAGGCGATAGGGGAATAAAAGGCTGGGTATAGCTTTAGACTATAACTAGCTATAGTTTATTGGAGTTACCTTATAGCTGAAAATGTATGTTATCTTTTTTGCAAGAACTTCATTACCGAAGTAAAAAGGAGATAACCCTAATGAACAGCATCCTTGACAATGCATCCCAACGTAAAGTGACCCCTTTTAGACATGATATCGTCGGTAGCTTTCTGCGCCCGCAAGCGATTAAAGATGCCAGAATTCAATTTCAAAATAACGAAATCTCTGCGGACGAATTGAGAAAGATTGAAGACAACGAAATTATTAAGCTGGTAGAAAAACAAAAATCAGTAGGGCTGAAAGCCGTGACAGATGGCGAATTCAGACGCTCGTGGTGGCATCTTGATTTTATGTGGGGCCTGGACGGCGTGGAAAAGGTACAGCTTGCGAACGGCTACCAATTTCAAGGCGTAGAAACAAGAGCGGAAACCGCACGCCTGTCCGGTAAAATCGGTCATTCCCGTCACCCTTTTATTGAAGATTTCAAATTCCTGAAGCAAGTAGCAGGTAAGGATGCTATTGCACGCCAAGCGATCCCTGCACCGGCACAATTTTTGGCCGAGCTGTTGCGTGGAGAGAATAAAGAAACCACCGATACCTATTACAGCAACCTGGATGAACTGGTTACCGATATTGCCAAGGCTTATAAATCCGTGATCCAAGCGTTATATAATGAAGGCTGCCGCAGCTTGCAACTGGATGATTGCACATGGGGCATGCTCTGCGATAAAAACTATTGGGAAGCCAGACAGCATGCGGATGAGAATATAGAAGAAACCAAAAAGCTGTTCGCTCGCGTGAATCAGGAAACTGTAAATGAACTTCCAGCCGATTTGGTCGTTACAACCCACGTATGCCGTGGTAACTACCATTCGACCTGGGCTTCCTCAGGCGGCTACGAGCCTGTTGCCGAAACCCTGTTCGGCATCGACAACATTGATGGCTACTATCTCGAATTCGATACTGACCGTGCAGGCGATTTTACACCACTCAAGCATCTGAAAGACCAGCAGCAGGTCGTATTGGGTCTCGTTTCCTCCAAAACGGGTGAGCTGGAAGACAAGCAGACGGTCATTAACCGCATTAAGGAAGCAACCCAATTCGTCGACATCAACCATATCTGCCTGAGTCCGCAATGCGGCTTTGCCTCCACGGAAGAGGGCAATATTTTGACGGAAGAGCAGCAGTGGAAAAAGCTTGCCTTCATTAAAGAGATTGCGGACGAGATTTGGAAGTAAGGGTTTAAAAGGAAACACGCCATTTGTGGGCGTGTTTTTTGTTTGGGAATCTATCTACAGCATTTATTTGCAATCTTTATTGCTAATATGTAGCTAGCGCTGTAATATCTTCTTCAGAAATACCAGATATACATTTTGCTCTAAATCATCCTTAATATATAAAATTGTGAAGAAGGGGCAATCCAAATGTTATTTAGCTTTTTTATAATCCGATGGACTGAAACTTCAGCAGGCAGCGTTAACCATAGAAAAAGAACTTGCTTGGGAACATGAAAGGATAATCCAGTTGGGTTATGGTGCCTTGGAATAATTAGAACGCCTTGGAAGATTTTTATGTACAGCTGGCATCCTATATGCTTAATGTCCAAAATGTCAGGAATGAATTTGAATGGCTGCAAGTATATCCTGCTTCATTATATTCAAAAATGGAAGCTATTTTGGGAAGCAATCTAATCAAAAAGAACCCGAATGAACCATATAAAAAATCATTGTTAGTGGAAGAAGATAACAAAGTTCTGGAATATCAGAGAATAAATTTTGGTTTTAATAAGGAAAAGTTTTTAGCGGTTAAAAAAAGACAAACGAATATGAACTACAAAATTGTAACAACATCAGAAGCTATTTTTAATCAATTGGATGGGAGCGTAGTGCCAAAGTACTTCTGGAATAATTACAATGATTTCATGAAAAACGGAATAGGCTTTACTATATTTTCGGAGAATGACCATCCTGCTTCTACTGCATTTGCAGCATTTATAATAGATGATCAGCTTGAAATAGGAATTGAAACCTGTGAAAGAAATCAAGGTTCAGGTTTCGGATCTATCGTATGTACAGAATTAATTGATTATTGCATGGCTAATGGCTATAAACCGGTTTGGTCATGTCATTCCGGAAATATAGGATCTAGGAAGCTTGCCCACAAACTAGAGTTTGAGGAAGCAACAAGAGTGCCCTATTACCGTTTGCCAAAATAGTGTTAAAATACGGTTTGAATTATGTATGAATTGATATTCATTTTGTTGATCAGAGATGCTAGATTTATATTACAAGGAAAATATGGAGGGGAAATCAGTGAGCTACTTTTTATTAATTACTACACGAACAAACAAGTTCGATTCTAATGATATCCAAGGGCATTATGACCATCTGGAAAAGCTAAAAAAAGAGGAGCTTCTCGAAATGTATGGTCCGTTTGGCGATGCAACGGGAGGAGCCTATTTAATTAAGGCAGCGTCAATTGATGAGGCGACAAAGATTGGGAATTTAGATCCGCTCATTCAAAATGGCTCTTCCACATTGACGATAAAGGAATGGCTATTGCGTTAAATGTCCATCGGGGAAGAGTAATAATGAGTTGGCTGATTATCAAAATTGTCTATGTATTCTTCTTGCATAGGCTTTTTTGAAATTGGAGGTAGGCTAAAAAAGGAATGTTATAGGTTTGCATGAAACTTATGAATAAGAATAGAACCAAGGGGGTTGGATTTCTGCTCCGGAAGATGGAAAATATACGCTCCATTTGGATTGAAGGACTTATTTACACTTACTCTAAGGCCAAATAAAAGGTTAATATCTGAAGATATCTATTATAAAAAAGTAGATAAATGGACAAATATATGGCCAGAATTGACTGTTATTAGATGGTAGTAAATTGAGACTTTATCGTTATATTGTTAACGGGACACAATAGCTGAACGAAAGGGCTGCTTAGCTTAACGCTGTAGGAGACATCGCTCTTTTAGCAGTAAATTGTTTTATGAATTAAGTGTCATACTCAAATCCAGTAGAACGTGCCTGCGATCCTTCTCTTTCGAGCAATCCTCGGGTTAAGTATTTATTGGTTTCGACTTCTAGTGCTGGACTCCAGAAAAAAAGTGAGTCATTTCCCACTTTGACTTGTCTATAATATATCCCGACAAGAAAGGAGTTCCAGAGGTGACCGAGCATGAACTATTCCATAATTATAACAAAAAAATCTACCGCACATGTCTGTATATGCTCAAGAATAGCCAAGACGCAGAGGATGTATGCCATGATGTCTTCGTTACCGTGTTCCGTCAGGACTGGAGCAGCGTGACGCATTTGCGAGCCTGGATCCGCGCATAACGATGAACCACTGCCTGAATGTAATTAAAAAGAACAAGACGAAGGTCGAGAAGCTGGATCAGCTGCGCATAGAACTTATAGCGAAGAAATAACATTTGAAGACCCCTTCTGTATTCATAATACATCTCCCGAAGTCTCACCTCACTGACCGCTATGCATAATATCCGCGAATTGGTTTTGAGAAAGCAGGGAAAGCATTTTTTAATACCGAGAGCAAAGTGAACATTGAACTAATGGGACACGTTAGTTGAATAAGAAAAAGTCGAGAACGGATCAGGGCATCCTTAGTGGACACCCCTCTTCCGATGTTCCTAAATAGTCAATGTTAAAGTGTTATTGAGAAATCGAGTCTTTTAAAAAATCCGTAAAATTCACTGGGGATCTGCCAATCAGGTTTTCCAAAGCGGGATTGGTTTGGGAGAAATCTCCCTGTCGACTTGCCTGAAACATACCCGTAAGCATGCCGACCATCGCTTCCGGCAGCCCTCGGGACATCAAGTGGTTCCGATATTCATCATCCGACACGACAATTCGCCGAATCGGTCGATCCAAGACCTTGGAAGCAATTGATGCGATCATATCCATGTCAATCGCTTCGGAAGCCGTAAGGTGAGGAGTTATACCGTCATATCTCTGCTCTGTCAGGATTACCGCTGTGGCTTCAGCCAGGTCGGAATGGATGGTCCAGGCAACAGGACCGTCTTCCGGAGCAATCAATTCCCCTGTTTTCAAGGCATCACCCATCCACATCATCGCTGATGCGGCATAAAAGCCGTTTCGCAGTGATGTGAAAGCCATTCCAGAAGATTTTAGCATCTCTTCTGTAGCAGCATGAACGTTCATAGGAGGAAAATGTGACGTTGCAGATGAAAACATTTGGCTAGTGTACAGCACTCGACTAACACCAGCTTTCTTTGCCGAGTCGATTGCGGTTTGATGCTGACGAACAGCAACTCCTCCCAAGGAGTGGGACGAGATAATAAGAACTTGAGACGCTTCCTCAAAGGCGTGAAGAAGACTTTCGGAATCATCGAAATTTCCTTGCCGAACACGAACTCCGCGTTCTTTTAGATCCTGTGACGTGTTCACATCACGGACACTTACACCAATATCCCCGGCAGGAACACGCTTGAGAAGTTCCTCTACGACCTTCCGACCTAATTTTCCATTCGCTCCTGTAACAACAATCATTTCTACACTCATCCTTTCGTTTGCAAATCAGATAAAGAGTTTCTTGTCACACAATTTTGTTTGTGCGATCATAATCGTATAAGTGTGTGTTCAAAAAAGTCGTTGAATCAGACACAAACAGATCAAGGCGTTTATTTTAAAATTGGCTGAATGTACATTTCTAGGTACGTGAGCAAGATTTTAGAATAAACAACGCAGAGGTATGCAGTGGATTTTCAGTGACTTTTTGAACAACCTCTTAAGTAAAAGATAAAAGGATTGAGTTGTGCGAACAACCTGCAAAAAGCAGTTTTTGTTGTATTCCCAACATTTTTGTCCTTTTGTCTGTTATTTGAGTTCAAGAGAAGGAGGGGGTAAAATGTCGGTAAATACCGAGGATCCGCGTGTTAAAAGAACCCGTCAATTGTTCGTGCAGGCTTTTAACGATTTGGTTGAGAAAAAGAGAAACGTCTATTCCATTTCTGTGCAAGATATCACGAATCAAGCAACCGTAAACCGAACAACATTTTATGCGCATTTTCAGGATAAATATGACTTTCTTGAATATTGGATGACGGAAAAGTTCCAAATGACTCTAAGGGATAGACTGCCGGAAGAACCAAGATGCACTGCAGACAATTTGCGAATCCTTATTCAAACCATATTCGATTTTCTTTTGCGGTTTCAACAATATAGTACGCCGGGAGACAAGCAGTTTGAAGCGATGTTTGAAAATGCCATGCATCAGGATCTTCAGCGACTCCTGCTTAAACGGATAAATGAAGTGGACACACAGGGCTTTTCGCAAGAAAAATTGGAAGCTATGGCACTCGTTATCAGTTGGGGCATATTCGGATCGGCTTTACAGTGGAGCCGGAATCCTCAAGATCGCTCAATGGAAACGATATTTGAAGAAGTCATTGAGGTTATATCGGTCAATTTGGCCCCTTTTTGGGAGCAAACAACCAGCTAAAGACACGCCTTTTTTCTCAATGCTTTGAAGCTACCATTTAAATGCGAAGATGGACTGGAATGATTCTTATTTCGAACTCCGTGATGAGCTATTGAGTTTAATATGATCCTTAGATAGTGACTCGTGGTTAAGGCTAACGGGAAACGATAGCTCAATAAAACCAAGAAGACAAATGATTAAACTCCCTCGAAATGATTCAGCAGTAAGCCATCCGCTTGCCTTTAAAACATAGAAAACAAGGACATGCAAATGTATTACTTGACTTATTTATAGGCACCATTGTTAAACGTAAGGATTCTGAAAGGAAACAGAAGGAAATTAATCTCGATATCATAATGAAAACTATAGCTCTCAAAGCACATTATAATTTTTGATAGTGATTTAAAAGATTCTCTACCCTATCTTGAATGATTTGCTTTAATGATTCAGGCTTCACTGATCTAACAAAATTACCGTATCTCATAAAATAGTTAGCTATAAACTCCTCTTCTCCTGGATTATAGAAGCCCTTAATGATTATTTTATGACCATGTTCTATTTTCATAGAAGGATAATGTTCTTTATAAAAAATATCCTTTGCTTGTTCTAAAATCTCCACTTCAAAGTCAATACTCTCCTCGGATTGATACAACTCTAATGAATGACTAAGGAGTTCATCTATAGAAAAGCGAGCATTGATCTCCTCTTCTTCTATCAAGGTGATTCGATCGCATCTGAAAACTCTATATTTATTCGTATGTAGCTCTATTCCAGCAGCATACCATTGACCAAACATAGCGGAAATTTTGAAAAATTGAATATGGTAACTTTTTTTCTGGCTGTTCTTTAAATATTGAATCTTGCAGTTACTTTCATTAAGAATGCTTTTTAGAATTTGATCTAAAAAACGACTAACATTATTATGCTGATACATTTCAAATTGTAGGACTTTTTTCATTTTGTGAATCTGCTTGATTTGTAGATTAGAAAGACAGTTCTCAAACTTTTCATTTAGTTGACTAACACTTAAATGAAAGGGTGTGGATTGATAGGATTCCAACGTCAACATTGCAAAGTACAGAGCATACACTTCATCCATAGTAAAAATAATGGGGGATAACAATCTGTTTTTTAAGATACCATATCGTCCATGCCTACCATGTTCCGAAAAAATAGGCATACCTAACTGCTCCAATGAACTAATGTCACGCAGTGCCGTACTTTTTGAAATATTGTATTGATCCATCAGGTCATTTAAATTAAAGAACTCTCGACTGTTTAAGTATCTGATCATGTGATTTAATCTTTCCGATTTTTTCATACCCGTCTCCTTATAAAGGTGTCATGTTTTGATACCTTTATATATGATAATGAGTTTAAGGGAATATATCAAATGTACAAATGTATAAGATATCTACCCAAAATCGTTATATAAAAGGAGATTGATACCATGAGTACAACACTGGAAGTGGCTATTTTCTTATCAATGAATGGAAAAGCCAAAGAAGCTATCCATTTTTACAAAAATCATTTCAACGCAGAAGAATTATTACTTGTTACCTATCAAGATATTGCAAAACGTGACAGCTCTATACAGCTTACTGATGAAAATAAGAATTACATTTCTCACTCTGTCTTATCCATCGGAAGAACAAAGGTGATGATAGCAGAGGATACGATGAACATCAGTGAAAAATATACAGTTGGGAACAACACTTCATTATGTATTCAAAGTGCCGATTTAGAAGAAATTGAACAGTTTTATAATAGCTTAATTACAGATAATCGAGTGAAAATTATTGTTCCTTTATCTAATAATATGTTTAGCAAAGCATATGGTATTATTGAAGACCCCTTCGGTATTCAAATACAACTAATGTTTGATGATCGATTACAATAGAAATATGGACTAGAACTCTGTACAATTCATGCATATTTTGAGTGTAGAAACACTAGAAAAACCCGCCTGTATTTTAAAAAAACAGGTGGGTTTATTTTGCACTTATAAATTTTTTGAAATCTTCTTAGTTGATAATTTCCCTTATCACATTCCTCGCCAAGCGCACTTTCTCTGGACTCGACTTTTTGAGCATCGCAATAATTTCTATAGAACTAAGTTTAGTCTAGTGCTTTTGCGATCTTAGCTACATTTATCAAAGAAACATTCTTTTCTCCACGTTCGATCTGTCCAATGTATGTAAAATGAAATCCACCTTTTTCCCCAAGAGCTTCTTGTGAGAGGCCTTTTTCTTTGCGTAAAACTCTTATTCTAGCCCCAACTAGCTTTAACACTTCTTTGTCCTGCATTCATCTACACCCCTTCATACTAAAAAGTGTAGACAAGATTTTCTTGAGTAAACATGAGATTAAGAATCGTATATTTAGTATTAAATATATCTATACTTACATAATTCCCTAACCGATTTTCACAGCCTAGCCCAATACCGCATGAAACTGGCCCGAATCCTGCAAAAACATAACCAGTCTCAATGCTGCATTATCCTATGTGACTGGGCGTTGACTTCAATGCTGAAAGCTCTATATATGAAAGAAAACAACACCCAGTTTCTATCATCCCAATTAGAAACTCCACTCCTACATAATATGAAGCATAAGGATGTGAGCAGGCTGCTACGTAGAACCGACGACATTCTCTGCCAGTTATCGCCACGAATCATTACTGATCCCTCCGAAACGTACCAGTCCATTTTCTGAGAAGTCTTACCATGTCAAATAAACTTTCCAATGTGCCCTGTCGTAAATCGTTTTTTTTTCATACCATAAGAGTATGCTTTAAGTAAGGAGGGATTAGACATGGGTGAAGTTGGCTACGGTGGCGGTGGAGCATGGACATCCACAGGCGCGATTCTGGTATTGTTCATTTTGCTGGTGATTATCACAAAATCTTTTTGGATCTAACAGTAGGTTAGTATCGCTTACTTCCACAACCTGGCCTTCTTTCACTACAGTGAGGGAAGGCTTTTTTGGTGCAGGATGGTAGCCCAATTATGTTGTCTGGTCTAACAAGCATTGCTATACTTTACATGAAGGGAGAATTTCCCTTAGCTATTTGGTATATAGGGATGGCGACACACGTGGAAAAATGGAAATTCGCTGTCCACAGCCTGTAGAAAAAAGGCGATCTCCACAGCTTATGCATCTGTAAAGACAGCCCATTTATCGTCTATTGATACCTTATAATAATGGCATTACTGATTTGACGGTCGGGTGTGGTGAGGTAAGAGCCGTTATGATACAGCCCGCTGGAAGCACCGCCGTCCAGATTCATGGCCTGATAAGCGCCCGCTTGCTTCATCATTTGGGCGAGCTGTGGAATGGTGGCTCCGCCTGTAGTCAGGAAGATCAGCTTATGATCCCGGGTAATTCCGAGGGCGCTTCTGGCTCCGCCGCCTGTTAATATTTTCGGGTCCTTGAAGCCTTCGGCTTTGACATTAAGGGACACCTGTCCATTCGTCACCAGACGAGGCCCGGCTTGAAGGGCACCTTCAACGTTGCCTTGGCTCAACCGCTGTTCAAAAGCAGAACCGGAAACCAGTTCGGCTAAATGATTAGCATCATAGGAGAAGACGGTTCGCTGGTCGCCAGAGCTTTTCTTTAACATTTTTCCGTGGCTGACCAGGTAGCCGTAAGGCGTTTTATAGGAGTCTTTGGTATAGGCGTCAAAGAATGTACCATTTATGGCTACAACTGCTTGATTACGTTTGGCGAGACTGCTTAAATCTTCTACTTTGCCGATAGTATTGCCTGCCAGCGCCACATCCAGACTAACCTTGGGATGGAGCATGGAGATGGTAACTATCTTCGCGGAAAAGGTGCGCGATCCGACCTTAAAGCTTTTGTGAGCTGTCGTGATCGGTGAGGTGCTGCCAGGGAGCTTGCCACTGAATACCGGCAGCGTGACGGACGTTGCGCCCTGTTTAATGCGTACGGCTGAAGCTTCCTTTTGCCATGAGACCTGCAGGTTTAAATGCTGGCTGATGAACTGCAAGGGGACATAGGTAGAACCATTATCGGTAAAAGGAGCATTTTGCATACGGATTGTCTGCTCATTCACCTTGGCATTAGTTTGTCCCGCAAATAATGTGAGCCGGGTATTGCCTTGCGCAATCTCTATCTTTTTGTTCGCTGCCGTCATGTTGAGCGTAATCCCTTCATAGCTGTTCAGGAGGCGAAGCGGGATAAAGGAATGGTTACTTTGATCCACATAGACCAGCATAGGGGCTGGTGCAGCAGCGTAGATCGGGGATACAAGTAATAGCAAGGACAGAATAACAAGTGCGGTGATTCTTTTCATGAATAGATCAATCTCCTTATGTAGTCTTGACACTTTACGAGGTGCTTGTACTTATATCGGGTTTTATGAGTTGCAAATGTATGTTATGCGAATTGTAAGTGTTCAGCTGATGTAGAAACTTATTATTTGGACGAGCAAGCGTTGGATCATCTGGCGTAACCAGGAGCCATTGCGCTGGTAAATACTAATATTCCGCAAATGATGATAATAGCAAATTCTGATAAGCTGAACTTAAAAACAAATAGTAGCACATCATATACTGTTAATAGAGAGGAAAGAGGTGCAAGGACATGGACAAGAAAGCGGATATTCGCACATCCATGAAGGAGTTATTTGCACAGATGGATGAAGCATTTTTTATGGAAGTGGTAGAAAATGTACCTTTCGAAATGCGTGACGGGGTCGTTGATAAGGAAGGGTGGATCAAGTGGAAGCCTCTTCCTTCAAAGATTACAGAAAAAGAGGTTCGAGAGCTGGAACAAACCTATCATTTTGAGCTGCCTCCTCTGCTGAGAAGCTTCATCATGTCCTACCATTATGTATCTTTACAATTCGATAATGAAGCCATACCGGGGGTATACTGGAGCGACTGCACTTTTGTAGAATTTCCACGCCTGCCTGTGGGCCAAGGGCTAAAGGCATTTTATGATTTGATCAATCAATGGTCACCTCTGCTGTCAGCAGGCTACATTCCATTTGCGATTGCAGAGGATGATCAGGGTCCTGTTTGCTTGAATGCAGGCAGTAGACATAAGGACGGCGATTATCCTATTGTTTGGTTCTTTCACGAGGACTTGCAGCATTTGGACGAGGACGAGCTACGGATCAGAAGAAACCTGCTCCCCCATGTGCAAGGATTGTTCCCGTCTTCTGTCGAAATGTTTAACATTATGTTTAAGCAGATCAGACACTAACCATTCCCTGCAATGGAATTTTACTGTATACTTAACTATGATATTGACATAAAAAATGAGGGATGTTATAAAAAAAGGTAGGCTGGCACTCAAATGGTGGGAGTGCTAACAAATTTGAATCGTTTGCATAGCTCATACCAGCTGGCCCTACATAGGTTCATATCTGAAAGGAGATATCAGAATGGAGAAAAAACAGTTTCAGGCTGAGTCCAAGCGTCTGCTCGAAATGATGATTAACTCGATTTACACGCAAAAGGAAATTTTCCTAAGAGAGCTGATCTCCAATGCAAGTGATGCGATTGACAAAATTTATTACAAAGCACTGACAGATGATCAACTGGTGTTTGACAAGGAAAATTACTATATCAAAGTCACTGCCGATAAGGAAAATAGAACGCTAACTCTACGTGATACCGGGATTGGTATGACTCAGGAGGAGCTGGAAAATAACCTGGGCGTCATTGCTAAAAGCGGCTCACTGGCATTCAAAAATGAAAATGAATCCAAGGACGGGCATGCTATCATTGGTCAATTCGGTGTCGGCTTCTATTCGGCTTTCATGGTCGCGGATGTTGTTACAGTGACCACAAAGGCCCTGGGTAGCGATACTGCTTACAAGTGGGAATCCACAGGTGCTGACGGATACACTATAGAGCAGGCTGAGAAGGACGAGGTTGGAACCGAGATTGTTTTGAAGATCAAAGCAAACACCGAGGATGAGTCCTATGATGAATATTTGGACGAGTATCGTTTAAAGGCCTTGATTAAGAAATACTCCGACTTTATCCGCTATCCGATCAAAATGGATGTTACAGGCAAACGTCTGAAAGAAGGCAGTGATAACGAGTTCGAGGATTACGAAGAAGAACAGCGTATTAACAGTATGGTTCCCATCTGGAGAAAGAACAAAAGCGAGCTGACCGACGAGGATTATCAAAATTTCTACGCGGAAAAACGCTATGGCTACGACAAGCCGCTCCAGCATATCCATGTTAGTGCGGACGGCGCGGTGGTGTACCAGGCTATTCTGTTTATTCCCGAAAATATCCCGTTTGACTTTTATTCCAAGGAATATGAAAAAGGACTGGAGCTGTACGCCAACGGCGTGCTGATTATGGAAAAATGTCCTGACCTGCTGCCGGATTATTTTAGCTTTGTTAAAGGTATGGTGGATTCCGAAAGCTTGTCGCTCAACATTTCCAGAGAAATGCTGCAGCATGACCGTCAGCTGAAGCTAATTGCCAAAAATATCGAAAGCAAAATTAAAGGCCAGCTGCTGACCCTGCTCAAAAATGACCGCGAAAAATATGATCAATTCTATAAATCATTTGGCAGACAATTGAAATTTGGTGTCTACAATGACTATGGCCGCCATAAGGAGACACTTCAGGACCTGCTAATGTTCTACTCTTCTACAGAGAAAAAGCAGGTTACACTGGACGAGTATGTATCTCGCATGCCTGAGGATCAGAAGTATATTTATTATGCTTCCGGGGAGTCCAACCAGCGTATTGAAAAGCTGCCACAGACCGAAATGGTAGCCGACAAAGGCTACGAAATCTTGTACTTTACCGACGACATTGATGAGTTCGCTATTAAAATGCTCTTGAGCTACAAAGAGAAGGAATTCAAATCCGTATCAAGTGGCGATTTGGGCATTGAGACTGACGAGAACGAGCAAGAAACAGAAACGGAGCAAAACGACAATAAGGAGCTGTTCGAGTACATGAAGAGCTTGCTGGAGGGCAAGGTATCCAGTGTCAAAGCCTCCAAGCGCTTGAAGACGCATCCGGTATGTCTGTCCGCAGACGGCGAAGTGACGATTGAGATGGAGAAGATCTTGAACGCCATGCCGAATAACGCCGATGTCAAAGCAAATAAAGTGCTGGAAATCAACGTAAACCATGCGGTGTTTAACTCTTTGAAAGAGGCTTTTGCCGAGGACAAGGAGAAGGTCAATCTCTATACGGCATTGCTGTATAATCAAGCCCTGTTAATCGAGGGCTTGCCGCTTCAAGATCCGGTAGAATTCACGAACGATATTTGCAAAATCATGGTTTAACAAATTTTTGTTCTGCACCAAGCCGTTCCCGTATCGGGGGCGGCTTTATTTATGATGGTAACACTTGGTTACACTATTCTGCCAATCATTTTGCCTCCTCATGCCTTCTTTATAAAATGGGGAGAGGGTGGTCTTTTATCTAGAAATAAGTTAATATTAACTTTTTAAGGCTTGGAGCTTTATAGCCAAAAAACTTCCGATAAATGTGCGCTGACTTCCCTTGAAGTGCATGGGAAAATGTTCTCTGTTTCCTTACTTACGGAATTTTTATTCCTGATTCTGGGGTTTGTAAAATTTTTGTGACATACTGGTGTGAAATTTAACACAGCAAATTGTCGTTTTTCTTGATTATTTGGTGGGATGTCTTTATAATCATTTTGTTTGCAAGAATGATTAGCGATTAGCGTATGGAATAAGGAGGTTATTTATTTTGGGAAAAGCATTGATTATTGGCGCCGGTGGCGTGGCCAGCGTTGTGGTGCATAAATGTTGCCAAAACCCAGATGTATTTGAAGAAATTTGTATCGCAAGCAGAACTGTTGAGAAATGCGATGCGCTTAAAGAGAAGCTGGGTGGAGGTCGTACTAAGATACAAACGGCTCAGCTGGATGCTGACAACACCGACATGGTCATTGACTTGATTCGAAGCTTTCAACCGGATGTAGTTATCAATGTGGCTCTCCCTTATCAGGATTTGACGATAATGGATGCTTGCCTTGAGACAGGTGTTCATTACGTTGATACGGCGAACTATGAACCGCCGGATACGCCGAAGTTTGAATACAGCTGGCAATGGGCCTACAAAGAAAGATTCGAAAAAGCGGGAATCACAGCTCTGCTGGGAAGCGGTTTTGATCCAGGCGTGACTGGAGTATTTACGGCTTATGCTCAAAAGCACTATTTTGATGAAATTCATACGATTGATATTGTGGATGCGAATGCAGGGGATCACGGATATCCTTTTGCAACTAATTTTAATCCGGAAATCAATATTCGCGAAATTACAGCGAAGGGCCGTTACTTTGAAAATGGAAAGTGGATTGAAACTGAGCCGCTGTCTGAGAAAAAGGTATACGATCTTCCTGAAATTGGACCGAAAAACATATATCTTTTGTACCATGAGGAACTGGAATCTCTTGCAGTGAACATTAAAGGCGTGAAAAAAATCCGCTTCTGGATGACGTTCTCGGACAATTATCTGAATCATTTGAATGTACTGCAAAACGTAGGCATGACTTCGATCGAGCCTATTGATTATGAAGGACAACAAATCATTCCACTGCAATTCTTGAAAGCTATTTTGCCGGACCCGGCTTCTCTGGGACCAAGAACAAAAGGCAAAACAAACATTGGCTGCATCATCCAAGGCGTGAAAGATGGAAAGCCAAAAACCTATTATGTTTACAACGTTTGTGATCATGAGGAATGTTATGCAGAGGTTGGCTCCCAAGCCATTTCTTACACAACAGGTGTCCCAGCTATGATCGGTGCAATGCTTATCATCAAAGGCATCTGGAAAAAACCAGGCGTTTACAACGTTGAAGAATTTGATCCAGATCCATTCATGGAAGCACTAAATAAACACGGATTGCCATGGCAAGAGAGCTTTACGCCAACGTTGCTTGATTGAGGTCTGCGATGAATATTGATATTACCGGACTCCCATCACCTTGTTATCTTGTTGACGAAAGACTCCTTGTCAAAAACCTTGAGGTTTTAAATTCTGTTCAAGAGCGCACAGGCTGTAGTATTCTGCTCGCTCTTAAGGGATTTTCCATGTTTTCGACCTTTCCTCTGGTTGGGAAATACTTAAAAGGCGTAACCTCCAGTTCGTTGTTCGAGGCAAGACTCGGTCGCGAAAAAATGGATAAGGAGGTTCATGTATATGCACCTGCTTATGTTGACAGTGAATTTGACGAGCTGCTGGAGTATGTTGACCATATCGTTTTTAACTCCTTTGATCAATTGAAACGCTTCAAAAGCAGAGTTCAGGGCGTAACTTCCAAAAAAATCGACATCGGAATTCGGGTTAATCCGGAATATTCGGAAATTGAAACTCCGTTGTATGATCCTTGCTACAACAACTCCAGAATGGGTGTGACTCTGGCTAACTTTAGACCTGAGGACCTGGATGGCGTGGACGGTATTCATTTTCATACGATGTGTGAACAGAATTCAGATACGCTGGAGCGCACCATTAAAGTTGTAGACGAGAAATTTGGGCCATACATTAAGCAAATGAAATGGCTCAATTTCGGCGGCGGTCACCATATTACCAGAGAAGACTATGATCTGGACACGCTGGTACGCTGTATTCAATATTTTCAGGATAAATACGGTGTGCAGGTTTACCTAGAGCCGGGTGAAGCTATTGCTCTGAATACCGGATATCTGGTTGCTACGGTCCTGGATACGATGAAGAATGGAATGGATATTGCCATTCTGGATACGTCGGCTGAATGTCATATGCCTGATGTACTGGCTATGCCATACCGCCCGAATATCATTGGTGCAGGTAAGCCTGGTGAGTATGCACATACTTACAGACTCGGTGGACTTACTTGCCTGGCCGGAGACGTGATTGGAGACTATTCCTTCAAAGAGCCATTGAAGCCTGGAGACAAACTTGTATTCTGCGATATGGCCCATTACACGATGGTCAAAAACCACATGTTCAACGGAGTCAACCTGCCAGCTATCGCCAGCTACAACGACGAAGAAGGCATCAAGGTAATCCGCCAATTTTCCTACGAGGATTTTAGCTCGCGTTTGTCGTAAGGCAAGTGGAGTTCAAAAATGTAAAAAAACGTGGTTCCTGTGAAAAGGATCACGTTTTTTGTTATGCTCCAAATTGGCTGTTTGATCTATTTAATCGTAGAAGTAATTTTATAGTCGAACAATTGTCCTTGCTCAGCACCGGGTGTCTCTACTACCAAGTAGTACCATTTTCCAGCCTCAAGATTTTTACCTAAAGAGTATTGACGATCTTCTGCGTATCTAATGAAGCTTCCGTTGCTGTCAGCCAAACCAAGTCTCAGCCATGTATTAGGATATATGTCCCCTTGAATATTAAATTGATACCAACCAGACTGAAAAGCTTTAAACTTATAATAATCGCTAGTGTCATAATAGCCTGCATAGCCTCCATCAAGGTGTTTTCCTATTTCCCCATAGATGTCAACTCCTGCCAGTATTTCACTGGCTTCATCAAACCAGTTATTAGGCTCTCTGTCAGTCCCATTTCCAGAAAGCTGGATAGGCTCCTTTTGTAGTGTGGGAGCTGCTTCTGAGCGGATGCAACGGCGGTGGATGTGCTTAATAGAAGTGCAAGGCCTAGTGTGGAAAAAATCGCTTTTTTCATATTTATAACTCTTCCCTTCTTTTATATTGGGATTTATATGAATACGTATAACCAATTTAATCCAGTATTATATAGTTTATTCCAATATATTGGAATAAAAAGGGATAATAATCAAAAATATTTTTTTTGTTACAATTGTGTGTTTTTACAAATTTCATCACTAAACTTCGACATAGAAATTGACCAACTTACTGTATACTATTTAAACTTTCAACTTAATATGTTTTCGTGAAAAGAGGCATCCTATTTTGGGAGTAACAGGTGCTATGTTATACTCAATAATTGGAGGTGAAATATATATGTTTGATCCAACCGTTTTTGATAATTTAAAAGTGGCTATGGAAAATGCAGTTTACGATCTGGATAATCTCGATTCACGTATTGACATCACGCAGCGGATCGACAGATTGGAAATGTCCGTGATGTCGCGTGAATTTGCTGTACAGTTCAGACTAAGAGAACACCCGGATGTGACGGCAGAAATTCACTTAAAGGCGGATTTAAGCAATCTGGCAGCAGAGATTTTAGAGATCGAAGATCAAATCCCGGGATGTAGCTTATTGCTTCGTTTTAATATGGAGATTCATGAGCTTGAGACGCAATGCAGCCGGGTAGAGAATGTACTGACCGGAATTTGGAAGCCTGATCTTCGGCCTGTACAGACACTCAGTCAGATTTATGGAGAGAAGACATCTACATACCAAAACAGGATTGAACTCCGGTTTTCCAGGCAAATAAACGAAGAACAGATGGAGGATATTCCAGAACTGTTGGAGCATATTTTGCTGACGCTTATAGAATTGAACAAGGTATAAAGTTTAGGGAAAGGAGCCTGGAGATAATAAAATGAATGAACATGATTTCTCTGAAATATATGCGATCATGGAGGCCTCTTTTCCAGAATCAGAATGCAGGTCATTTGAGTCACAAAAGGCTTTATTGAAGCTTCCTAGCTATCGCATAATTTCGGAAAAGAACGAGCAAGGCAATACGATTGCTTTTTTGGCGGGCTGGGAATTTACACATTTTCGGTTTGTAGAGCATATTGCGGTAGATTCGGGTATACGTGGTAGCGGGTTAGGTAAAAAACTCATGGTTAGCTTTATCTCAGAGTCTGATAAACCGGTGGTGCTGGAGGTTGAGCCGCCAGTGGATGAATGGACTCGGAGAAGAATCGGTTTTTACGAACGCTTGGGGTTTCATCTGAACCATTTTGAGTATGTGCAGCCTCCTTTAAGAGAAGGGCAGGCCGATCTGCGGCTTCAAATTATGAGTTATCCAGATGCATTGCCTGAACAGACGTTTGCTCCGTTTAAACAGATTTTATATACCGAGGTTTATGGGCTAAAATAAGTAAGACAATATAATCAGTTATTTAAAACGTAAAAGACTCTGCTTATACCGTATTCCTACGGGAGCAGAGCCTTTTACTTATTGGAATGGAGAGACTTAATTATGTTAGTGTTTTGTCCAAACCATAACAAACTCTTTCTCACCCGTCTCAGAATCATGAGCTTCCTCTTGAATGACAAATCCATTTTTAGTATAAAAGTTAAGTGCTTTCGTGTTCGACTGGTATACCTTTAATTGAATTTCGTCATGTTTCTTCTTGACCCAGTCCAGCAGCAACTTGCCATAACCATTTCTTTGAGAACCTACACGTATAAAAAGAGCCGCCAAATACCCATCGAGCATAGAAACGAAGCCGCCAATGGTATGATCATCCTGTAGTATAACGTAATTTTGAGCGAGAGGAAGGTATCTGTTTTCCATCTCGGAAACTTGTGAAGTCCAATATTGTGGAGCAATAAAATGATGGGCTTCTATGGAAGCATCCAGCCAAATGGCTGCCAGTTGCTTGAACTCTTCCACATTCGCTGGTCTAATAGACATGGTATCGCCTCTTTTCACAGTATGTACCTTAGTCATAATTAAGTATGATACTGAAAAATAAAAAAGGCCGTCCGTGGACGGCCTTTCTACCCGTGGCGCCTGGTTAAAGCCTTGATCCGTATCCCGCGCCTCCGTCAACTCTGAGAATTAGAGATTAACGGACCGGGTAAGGGATACGCTCAACATGTGATTACTAATGTTGACGCACCTCCTTTCCTGATGCGTTCATCTTACCATATATGGTGTGTGATATCCAGTTATTTTCGGATGATTTCAGAAAAAATAGATAGAAGATATAATATAAAAATGACTTGATTTTATGCTCCGTGGAAGATATAATCTTAATTACGGTGATTGAAATATCCCCGATGAATACATAATATGCGGTCGTGGCGGAATTGGCAGACGCGCACGGTTCAGGTCCGTGTGGGCTAACCCCCCGTGGAGGTTCGAGTCCTCTCGACCGCATCAATTGACTAAAAAAGGTTTATAAGATTGCTCTTGTAGCAATTTTATAAACCTTTTTTTATATTCCAAGCTACTGCTCGTGACCTTAGCGGGAGAGATTTTGAAGCTTTAATCAGGAGAACGAGGAAAGCGAATTTATATAAAGTTGGAATATTGACAGTTAGAATTCTAACTATATAACAAAGGAGTCGGGCATATGACAAAGCCAGTTTTAATTACACCATAGGGGCTTACTCCAGAAGAGGCTGAAACCTTAAAGAAGTTATTAATAAAAATAAAATCGAACATGTAATAAGGGCTTCTGCATATCCAATGGATGGTTTCTAATTCTATATCGAAAGAAGAGAGACTCATAATGGAAAATGAAAAAACAAGCCAAACCAATATTATTTGGAATTCGCGCCTATAAAACAGGCAATTTCCCATTTGTCCATTCCTATGATGATCGGGACGTCCGTCGGTACGATTTACAATGTAATTAATGTAGTGGCTGGGTTCGGTGTAACTTTGAGAATTGTCCAGGTTCAAAACTGGTTTGAAATATGCTTCGCTTTATATAGGAGGTATTACGACCATATTTGTCGGTCTGGTTTATTTGTTCAGAGAGCCAGTTATGCACCTATTCTCTAGTGATTCATCTGTTTCAAGTATCGGGATATACTTTGTAGCAGCGATGCTGATCTCGGCCTTGTTTAATGGATTTACAGGTCTGTTTACAAGTGTTTTTCAAGCAATCGGTCAGGGAATGCCGACTATGGTTATGTCCGTAACACAAGGAGTATTGTATATTCCAGTGATTGTTATATTACACTGTCTTTTCAGGCTGCACGGTGTAGTATGGTCGATGACGGTTACTGAAGTTATTACATGTCTCATGGGAATACTATTATTCATCCTACTTCATGAAAAAATGAAAGGATAAATACTAGTATAAAGGATTTGCAGAAACTAATTGAATGAAAATATATTAAATTAGTTATGGCTGGATAATGTATTTTCGTAACTGTAATCCAGGTTGAGCCGCAGGCTATTTTACTATATAGTTATGACTGAACAACCATACTATCTATATTAAATGAATGCCTAAGTAGGGGGACCCTTGCAATGATTATTAAACCGAAAATCCGTGGTTTTATATGTACGACTGCTCATCCTGAAGGGTGTGCGGCTCATGTCAATCGTCAAATCGATTACATCAAAGACAACACAGCAATACAAGGAGCTAAAAAGGTACTCGTGATCGGAGCATCCACAGGCTATGGGCTGGCTTCCCGCATTGCCGCAAGCTTTGGTATGGGGGCGGATACCATAGGTGTATCCTATGAGCGTCCCGCTTCAGAGGGACGCACGGCTTCAGCAGGCTGGTATAACACTGTAGCCTTTGAAAGAGCGGCCAGAGCAGCTGGCTACATAGCGGAAAGTATTAATGGAGATGCTTTTTCCCACGAAATTAAGCAGGAGACATTGAAGCTGGTAAAGGAAAAGCTGGGCAAGGTAGACCTGATTGTGTACAGTGTCGCCTCACCGCGGCGCACACATCCAGATACGGGTGAAACCTTCAATTCCGTTCTCAAGCCCATCGGGCAGCCTTTTACGAATAAAACGGTGAATACGAATACAGGTGTCGTGTCAGAAATTACGCTGGAACCGGCTACGCAGGAGGAAATTGATAACACCATCACGGTTATGGGTGGCGAAGATTGGTCCTTATGGCTAAAAGCACTGGAAGAAGCTGACCTGCTGGCTGATGGGGTAACCACACTGGCTTACTCGTACATTGGTCCGGAGATCACGGAGGCCATTTACCGTAAAGGAACCATTGGGCAAGCCAAAAACGATTTGGAGGCCACAGCGCATACGTTAACGAAGCAATTGGAGCGTTATCAGGGTAAAGCCTATGTTTCTGTGAATAAAGCCTTAGTTACACAATCCAGTTCGGCTATTCCTGTTGTACCTCTGTATATTTCCTTACTATTTAAGGTCATGAAAGAAAAGGGATTACATGAGGGATGCATTGAGCAGGCGCAACGTCTGTTCGAGAAGCTGTATAGCGGGTCAACTGTGGAAACGGACGAAGAAGGGCGCATTCGTCTGGATAACTGGGAAATGAGAGAAGATGTGCAGCAAGCAGTCAAAGCTGCCTGGTCCGAGATCACTACAGAAAACGTGTCTGAACGGGGGGATCTTGAACAATACCGTCTGGATTTCCTTCAATTATTTGGATTTGGGTTTGAAGAAATTAATTATGAGCTGGATGTCGATCCAGAGGTTCACGTTTAATTAGCAAATAGATATGATTCAAATAAAAACGGGTACTCTCAAGCGCTGCAAATGGCTTGTGAGTACCCGTTTTTTATCAGGAATTGGATGTAGACAGCGACTTACGGTGAAGCAAACGAAAAACGGCAATGGTAATGATGATTCCAGCAATGCCAAAGACGGTGACAGAAGTCAAAGCTCGATAGGCTTGCCAACCGAACAAAAAAGCAATACCGCTGCCAAGTGTAGTACCTGCCAGTAATCCAAGTGAGCAGGCAATGTCCGTTCTATATTTCATAATCATATTCCTTTCTAATATATGAATTAAACAGCAACTTGTACTTTTCTCTGGACTTGGACATGGACTTGTGCGTACAATTGAGTGGTAATCGTTTTCAAACTGAATTTTTTATCATTATGGGTCATTCTTATGCAAATTATTCCTTTTCAGGAGGCGGATGAAATGAATATGAATGAGCAGATCAAGCAGTGGAACGCAGAGGCGCAGGCAAGCAACGCTGATCACCCTCATCGAAAGGTTGAACTGTTGATCGAGGTTCGGGATGGAGCGCTTGAAGCTGTCGTCCCTTATTTGAACCGACAAAATTATCGTCATGTAACCCTGGTAGAGGATGAGTATACCTCGGCAGCGGCAGGCCAAAGGGTGGCTAAGCTGATACATGAGGCAGGGTTGACAGTTGATGTGGTCCAGCTGCCTCCAAATGCTGTGGGAGATGTCATTGCTGATGAAACCTACATTATGAAGGTGCTGCTGGGCGTGAAAGATAAGAGTCAGGCTGTACTGGCTGTAGGCTCCGGCACGATTCACGATCTGGTCCGCTTCGTATGCTATAAAATGAATCGTCCGTTCTTCTCCATACCGACGGCCGCTTCTGTAGATGGGTTTACCTCGGCAGGTGCGCCGCTGATCGTAGACGGCAGCAAGCAGACGTTTCAGGCGGTCCCACCGGAAGCCATCTTTGCGGATCTATCCGTGCTGGCGAAAGCACCACAGACGATGACTGCCGCAGGCTTTGGCGATATGCTCGGTAAATTCACCTCATTAGCGGACTGGCAGGTATCCAGAGATTTGGGAAATGAGCCGTATTCACCTGTGGCTAACCGGATTACCGAGGAGGCTTTACATGCTTGTGTAGAGCATGTCGATGAGATTGCGGCAGGCAGCAAGGCAGGCGTCGAGGTGCTGATGAATGCACTGATTGCATCCGGTATTTCAATGCTGATGATTGATCATTCGCGTCCGGCATCGGGGGGAGAACACCATATCTCCCACTGAATTGAAATGGATTTTATTGCAGAGGGACGCAAGCAGGTTTTGCATGGTGCCAAAGTGGGCGTAGCTTCCGCTTTGCTGTCTGGCATGTACAGGGAATTGGCTGCCAGCCAGGATGTGGAGGCTTTTAAAGTGTATCGGACTTTGCCTACATCGGAACAGATGCGTGCATGGCTGGTTAAGGTCGGTGGTCCGTCCACTATTGCCGAGCTTGGGGTGACGGAGGAACAGCTTGCTCGTGCTTTGCGCACGGCCCATACATTGCGTGACCGCTATACGGGGCTTAAGTATATGAATGAACATCGACTGCTTCGTTCGTAATATGCAGCATGAATACCAATCGTCTATAGATAGTTAGCCAAGCATATGTAGCAAGGAAGGGATTAGCGAATGGATTTCGCCTCCGGCAGCTATACAACGATGTCCTGCTCCCATAACATTTGTATGTACAAATGAACGATATGCTATAATCGTGGAATACGAACGGGTACACGATATTGCAAGTACGGAGGAAACTATGGCGCCCAAATATATACAAGTTAAACAGGAAATTTTATCATGGATTCATTCATCCAAACTGGAGCCTCAAAGCCAGCTTCCATCTGAACATGAAATGTCTGAGCAATTTGCGGTTAGTCGGCAAACGGTGCGTCAGGCGCTCGGCGAGCTGGTACAGGAAGGCTGGCTGTTTCGCATGCAGGGCAAGGGAACCTTTGTTGCGACACGGGATCGTAAGCAACCTGAAGATCCACGGACGATTGGGGTGGTTACGACCTATATATCGGATTATATTTTCCCCTCTATCGTACAGGGAATTGAATCCAAATTAAGTCGTCAGGGCTACAAGCTGCTGCTGTCCAGCACAGGGAATGACCTCGAGCAGGAACGCCAGTGTCTGGAAATGCTGCTGAGTCAGCCACTGAGCGGAATTATTATTGAACCGACCAAAAGCGGGGAACGCAATCCCAATTTGAATTACTACTTGACGGTGGAGAATCGCCAAATCCCTTATTTGATGATCAATGCCCGTTATGAGGAGATGGATGCGCCTTGTCTGCGTGTAGATGATGAAAAGGGTGGTTTCCTGGCGGCTGAGCATTTGATCAAGCTGGGACACCGACGGTTGGCCGGTTTTTTCAAAACCGACGATATGCAGGGAATATTGCGAATGAAGGGGTTTGTGGCTGCTCACCGCAAATATGGGGTGACATTACACCCGAATGCAGTCACTACTTACCGAACCGAAGAAAAAAATGAGCTTCCGTTACAACGTGCATCAGAGCTGCTGGCGATGGAAGCAGAGGAGCGCCCGACCGGATGGGTGACATATAATGATGAGCTGGCTGTTCGATTACTGGATATTGTACGTTCAACGGGTCTGAGCATCCCTAATGATTTATCGCTGGTTGGATTTGATGATTCATTTTTGGCGACAGCAACGGAAACCAAGCTAACGACTATTCGGCATCCCAAAGAAGAACTGGGGCTGCGTGCTGCCGAAACGATGCTGTCGATGATTGAAGAGAAGGGCTATCGTGAAGAGGATCGTCAGTGGATTATACCGCCTGAGCTCATTATTCGCGAATCCACCGGGCCAGCTCCAGAAAATACCTAGGGACATGTAAGGACAAGTCAGTGGATATACAGCTTCAAACCTGCATATTTTATCGTATGGTTCTCGCCATACTTCTCGTTACACCAAACAGCCTGTTTTCTGGATTGCAGAAAACAGGCTGTTTTTGCTGTGTTTTTTCTGGAACTAAGCGTAGAAATTGATCTGAAAAAGAGATAAAAAAAGGCTGGCTAAGTTGTACGTACAAGTATATAATGAAAGCGGAACCAAGGATGAAGGGTCGTTATGACCCTCCTGTCATTTTCCATTTGAAGTTGGGTTCAGTCACTTCCATTGCAGATTTCAGAAATGAGAGTAAAAGGAGTGTCTTATACATGTTAGAACAATTGAAAAAGGAAGTATGGGAGGCCAATCTGGCGCTTCCAAAGCATGGTCTGGTTACTTTCACGTGGGGAAATGTAAGCGGTATCGACCGCGAGCAGGGACTGGTTGTTATCAAGCCAAGCGGTGTGGCCTATGAAGATCTGAAAGCCGAGCAATTGGTTGTGCTTAATCTTCAAGGCGATGTTGTTGAAGGTGACCTTCGTCCTTCATCCGATACGCCTACACATTTGGCATTGTACCGTGCTTTCCCGCAAATTGGGGGCATTGTGCACACCCACTCTTCCTGGGCTACAAGCTGGGCGCAAGCAGGGCGCGCGATTCCGGCATTAGGCACAACTCAAGGTGACTATTTTTACGGCACGGTTCCATGTACTCGTGCGATGACTTCGGAGGAGATTGCCGGGGAATATGAGCTGGAGACAGGACATGTAATCATTGAGACATTTAAGGATATTAGTCCAACAGATATTCCAGGTGTGCTCGTGAATCAACACGCGCCGTTCACTTGGGGTAAAAATGCCAATGATGCTGTTCATAATGCAGTTGTGCTGGAGGAAGTGGCCAAAATGGCGTACCGTTCCCTCATCCTGAACCCGGAATTAACCTCGATGGATCAGGCGTTGCTGGATAAGCATTTTCTGCGCAAGCATGGGGCAAATGCCTATTATGGGCAAACGAAAAAGGAGGAGGCACACAAATGAGCAAGTATACCATTGGTGTCGATTATGGAACAGAGTCCGGCCGTGCGGTCATTGTTGACCTGTCGAACGGAGCTGAAATAGCTACGCATGTAACACCTTATCGCCATGGGGTTATTGATGAAGTACTGCCTGGTAGCGGACGCAAACTGGAAATGGATTGGGCGCTGGAGCATCCGGCCGATTATATTGAGGTGCTGACCACTTCTGTACCTGCTGTCATGAAGGAAACAGGAATTTCTCCAGACGACATCATCGGGATCGGAATTGATTTTACGGCCTGTACGATGCTGCCGATCGACGCACAAGGGCAACCGCTGTGCTTTGACGAGAAGCTGAAGGATAACCCACACAGTTGGGTAAAGCTGTGGAAGCACCATGCCGCACAGGATGAAGCGGATCGTTTGAATGAAATTGCTTCGCAGCGCGGAGAGACGTTTCAACCCCGCTATGGAGGGAAAATTTCGTCCGAATGGATGATCGCAAAAATTTGGCAAATTCTGAATGAGGCACCTGGCATTTATGATCAAACCGATCGTTTTGTGGAAGCGACCGATTGGGTTATTTCTCAGCTCAGTGGGGAGCTGAAACGTAATCAATGTACAGCTGGCTACAAGTCCATTTACCATCACCGCGATGGTTATCCGGACCGTGAATTTTTTAAGGCGCTTGATCCGCGTCTGGAAAATCTGACAGATACGAAGCTGCGTGGCGAGATTTATGACTTGGGTAGCCGGGCGGGCGGACTGACAGAAGAAATGGCCGCGAAATTAGGGTTGAATCCGGGAACAGCGGTAGCAGTAGGTAATGTGGATGCACATGCGGCTGTTCCAGCAGTAGGCGTAGTTACACCAGGCAAGCTGGTGATGGCGATGGGAACTTCCATTTGCCATATGCTGCTCGGTGAGGAAGAAAAAGAAGTAGAAGGTATGTGTGGCGTCGTAGAGAACGGAATTATCCCGGGCTACTACGGATATGAGGCTGGACAATCGGCAGTAGGAGATATTTTTGCATGGTTCGTGGAGCGTGCGGTTCCGGCTGAGGTGAAGGAGCAGGCTGCTGCAGAAGGCGTAAATGTCCATGTATGGCTGGAGCGTAAAGCGGCTGAATATAAACCGGGCGAAACCGGGTTGCTGGCGCTGGACTGGTGGAACGGTAACCGTTCTGTGCTGGTGGACACCAACCTGACAGGGCTGATTGTCGGGTATACGCTGCTGACGAAGCCAGAGGAAGTGTATCGTACATTACTGGAAGCAACCGCGTTTGGAACACGTAAAATTGTCGATGCGTTCCATCATAACGGTGTACCGGTAGACGTATTATACGCGTGCGGTGGATTGCCGCAGAAAAACCGTCTGTTGATGCAAATTTATGCTGACGTAACCGGACGTGAGATTAAGGTGGCAGCATCTACCCAAACTCCTGCGCTGGGCGCGGCAATGTTCGCAGCAGTGGCTGCGGGAGCTGAAGCTGGGGGATACGATGATATTGTCGAAGCAGCACGCCATATGGCACGTGTACGGGACGAGAGCTTTAAGCCGATCCCTGAGAACGCGGCCGTCTATGATAAGCTGTACGAGGAATACAGCCGTCTTCACGACTACTTTGGACGTGGAGGCAACCCGGTCATGAAAAAGCTGAAGGCTATCAAGGAAGAAGCCGGACATTCATCTGAAGCGGCAAGCACTCATTCTTAAGAAGCTAAGAACCTATAAGACAGGAGCTTGTAGGGCTGTTGTATCTAAAAAAGCACAGTACGCCGACAAATCGGCAGACTGTGCTTTTTTGCTTTTTTATATTGTGTGAATAACATGATGTGAAAGTCTCATTGGATGAAAGATGGTAATGCGTTCCTTTCAAAGACTTCCATGAGAAGTACAATTGTTAGTTTTCAGGGGACATTTTTACTTTTTCAGCATGGCATCAGCAAACAAAATGGATTTTGGAATACGGAAAAACTGTTCCGCCTGGTCCTGGAAGGTTTGAGAAGGAACTGTACCCTGGTGCAACCATTTTCGGAATGTGCCGGGATGAACGCCAATCCAATGACTGACATCGGTCACCGAAATATCATGAACCATGCATAGACCCGCCAAGATCCGATTTTTGACCGGAGAACGAGTTACAGTCCGTTTCATAAAACGGGACGGCGCTGGTTGACAGATAAGCGGTGAACGCCGAACAACCTCTTCGTTAAACAGAATATGGTGCGGATAACCAAGTGTATTACACGTCTTTTCCAGATTGGTGTTGCCGGGAATACGGCCCTCATATACCCACGCGCTGACGCTGCGAGAGGAGATGGAAAGCTCTTCGGCAAGTTGGGACAGTTTAATGTCATTAGCCATCAAAACGGCAAGCAAAACGCGATTGCGCACTTGACAGCGTGTTGGCTTGCGAAAACGTTTGACACGCACACCTTTTCCCAAATATTTGCGATTGATCAGAGACCACGCCTGAATGGAATGTTTATCTTGTTGTTTAGGCATATACCCTCCGATTTTTTTAACCACATACTACTATACCCGGAGGGGGCTTTGCAAGTGACTCTTCTCCTGATTTTCTTTTAATCCCATGGGCTTAACCGGTTTATGGAAAATAAGGTCCATTTGGCCTATGAAAATGGTAGTTTAAGGTGACGATATATTAAATTTTGACAATATTTTTGGAAATAGAGGTAATATGTTCTTCCCTTATGATTGTAAGAATGTACAGAGAGAAAAATGGGTCTTTGCAATGTAAAATGCAATTTTCCCGATGAGAAAAAGGAGGTTATACAGCTAGATGGTTTGTAAAAAGGTAATGGTATGGTTTCTGACGGCACTTTTGGCAACAAACACTTTGCTGTGCTTGCCTGGTGTGGCAGGTGCAGAAAAACAAGATGCAAGAAATGGAATGCAACTGGATCAAGCGGATACGAAACAGGAGGAGCAGGGGCTTTCAGATGGAACTTTAGTGCATCGGATCTTAATAGTATTGCTCACCCTACTTTGGCGGATGACGAAGAGATGGTTATTACAGGCTCAACTGCAAACGCGGTTAGCTTCGGTTTTCCGTATGGAAAATACAGTATAGAAAACACTGGGGAGCCGGCTTATGCGCGGGTTACCTTAAATCAAGGGAAAAGTTACCAGTTTATCAATGTGGGAACCAGATTGGACACGATTGAGAGCGATGGGACAACCAAGGATAAGCTTGACTTCGTTGTTTACCTGGCAAATGGAACAGAGTCTTCACGCGGTAGTGGCACCTCGGGGAAGCCGCAGATTGGTGTGGACAGATATGCGGTAATTACTCAGGTCACTGCCAATCCGGTTACATACGGCGCTCCTTATCGTAACTTTATTGCCCGTCCTGTGGGTGGATATGCGATCAGTCGCGTCGAGTCTGAGGCAGGCAAAAGCTACATTTTCCATAATAACGGCACGCTGCTGAATCCGATCTACAATAACTCCAGAAAGGCTGGAAATTTGTTCGATTATGTTATCTATAAGTCGGATGGAACGGTATACTCCTATGGTTTTAACAGCCAGGCAGGTCCTATGATCCCGGCTTCGGGATATGCCATTGTGACTGTGATTGGCCCGAGTCCCATTATCTTTGACTATACGGACGATTTTTCCTGGGAACCGAGTAGTGAACCTGCATTTTTACGCGTAACACTGTCGAAAGGTGAAAGTTACACGTATACGAATATCAGTAATCGTTTAAGGAATCTGCACAGCACCGCCAAAACCGTTAAAGGTAAATTTGATGCGGTCCTGTATAAAGCGGATGGTACAGAGCAATCCAGACGCAATGACACAAGTACAGCCCCTCAGGTTGGTGCTGGAAAGAAAGCACTTATTACGGTAACAAATGATACGCCGATTACATTTCTATCCGGCGGTGAGCAGGGAACATGGATCAATCGCGGAAGTCAGGAGGCCCCTGTCTTGACGAATGCGAAGGAAACTGGTGGAACGTATCAGTTCATCGTTGCGGATCAAACAGGAAAAGTGATTCGTGAACATAAAGAGGCGAAAGACAATCAGCAGCAAGTGCCAGCTAACGCCAATATTCATCTTGCCGTAACAGCAGCTACTCCTGCTGTTAACTTTGGAGCGCCTTATCGTGTGTTTGCTGTAAAAAATAAAGATGACAGCAAGCTGGACGAGCTAATTGAGCTTATAGAAAAGGAGGCTGGCTTTACAGCAGGCCAGCAAGGGAAATATTGGTTTACGCCCAAAGAAGACGGAATTTATCGTTTTGCAGTGAAAGAAAAATCCAACTTTGCTGAACAGCAACCGATTGTAGCCTTGTTTACGGACCCTGATTTTAGTAATCAACTGGTCTCTTCAACAGAGCAAGCGCAAATATATGGTTGGGATTATACGGTCTTAGAGTATGAGATGAAGGAAGGACAAACCGTTTGTGTGAAGCTGACTGAAACCAATAGTAGCGCATTACAAACCGTAATTATGGCAGCACATATGGCGCTCGGTAAGGATACCTCGTATGAATATGGGAAAGGGAACCGACTGAATAAAGTTATTTTGTTCACCGGTGATCAAATTCAACTGGATTATGACTTAAACGGAAACGTCATTAAACGGACGAAAAAAGTATTTCCTTTTACAGATTAAAAAGGTGTCTTTCCTTCGCCAGCAAAACAGAGAGCCAGATTTACAGGTAATTATTAAATAGGGGTGAGCGAGTGTTTAAACGTTATATTTGTAGTCTACTATGTATGGCAATGTTGCTGGGTCCATGGAGTACATGGGCATATGGAGAAGAAGGGAACGGTGAGGCAGCAGCTTCTCAGTCTTCCTCGTCTTCCACTCCACAGATTATTACCAGAGCTTGGCTTGCACAGCAAACGGGTAAGGATCAGGCTTGGATCAATGCACAATTATCCAAAGGCTATACTTTATATGATATTTATAAAGCATGGCAAAAAGATGGGGCGAATGATACTCCTATTCATTTCTTCCGGTAGTTCTAGTTCCACCAAAAGAATTTATTAATCGCTTGTATTCTTCTTAACTCAGTCGATTTATTCACAACTTTGTAACTTCTCTGGCAAGAGGAGTTGCGAGATTGTTTTCAAATTGTTTTACTATGTTTACTTACTATAGTCTGGTAATCTATTAATATATATGGGGGACGAAAAGACGTTCGGATTCAGTCGGTTGAGATGCGTTTATGTCCTGGATGTTGAGTGAATGTCTATATTGCCATGTCTATATCGTCATGTCTGTATAACTTCATAGACAAGCTAGAGATAGCTCCCACACATTATAAAATACAGTACAGGATGGTGTAATGAATGAAGCTTTTAAAAGTAAGATGGATGGCTGTATGCTTGATGGCAATCTGTTGTTTGGGTTTGCTAGGTATACATACGAATACAGCGAGCGCGCAAGCAAAGGCTCCTTTGCTGGGGGTCAATGATGTGTTACTTGATTCCAATACGATTCAGCCAGTGATGAAAAATGATAAGCTGTATGTACCTATCGTTATATTAGGGCAAAAGATGGGCATTTCTGCTTCGGCTAGCGGGAACACACTGATATTGACGGGACATAACCGCAGCTTTACGCTGAGTTTGACCGAGGGTGATGTTTTTGAACGTGGAGGACGTACGATGGTGCCAATCCGCACTTTGACGGATGCGTTTGGCTTTACTATTACGCTTCCATTAAGTAATTTGTATCGAATTCAGAACGTAAATGCAAGCTTGTCCGATGCACAATTTGTGGAAAAGTTTGCGGCAGAAATTAAGCAGCAGACAGCTGCCAAGCCAAGTAACGCAGGCAATAAAGGGAATGTTTCCTCATCCAGCCGTACGATTTATTTGAGCTTCGATGATGGTCCTACAGCGCACACTTCGCAGCTACTGGATATTCTGGACAAATATAATGCCAAGGCTACTTTCTTCATGCTAGGACCGGAAATTCGTCAACATAGTGCGGTGATGAAGAGAATGGTAGAAGAGGGGCACGCTCTAGGTTTACACGGAATGAGTCATCAGGTAAAGAAAATCTATGCATCTCCTGCAGCAGCACTTGCAGAAATGAATCAAGATAACGAAATTTTATTTCAGGCAACTGGGAAACGCACTTCTTTAATTCGTACGCCTTATGGCAGCAAACCGTACTTGAAGAAAGCTTACCGCGATCAACTGACGGGTGCGGGCTATCATATTTGGGATTGGAATATAGATTCTAATGATTGGCGTTATACCAAAAATCCCGAGCATTTTGTAAAAACCGTTCTAAGTGATATTCGAAGATTGAAAAACCAAGGCAGAACACCAGTCGTTTTGATGCATGATAAGCCATCCACAATCAAGGTGCTTCCACAAATCATGGCTGCTTTGCAGAAAGAAGGCTATTCGTTCGAGCCGTTGAATAACAACCTGACTCCGCTTAATTTTTGGAATGATCATCGTTAATTAAACAAGCGTTATGTTGCCCAACAGCAAGTCAAGGCACCTTTAAAACCATGTATTTAGGGTTTTAAGGGTGTTTTTTTGTTATGTCTACCTGGCGAGTCCATGATGTTCATAGCTTGTTTCATATGAATCTATGATTTCATATCCTGCTCAGGTCATATGACTTTACGGGTTGCTGCGTCACTGCATATATTACAGTAACCGCCCCGAGAAGGAGGAGCAGGTATGAATATTAATCCAAGTATGTTTAGTGTGTTTTGTGCTACCACCGGAGCCATTATTACGTTTGCTTTTGGGGGCTGGAATCAGCTGATGGTGCTATTCACAGTTGCCATGGCTGTGGATTATGTGACAGGAGTTGCCGCAGCGATTAAGACCGGACAAGGTCTGAGCAGCAAAGCTGGTTTTTGGGGGTTGACGAGAAAGGCTTTAATGCTCATGGTGATTTCTTTGGCACATCATGTGGATCTTCTGATGGGTACTGAAATCATGAAAGGGGCGGCGACGTATTTTTATTTATCCAACGAACTAATCTCTATTACGGAAAACTGTTCACGAATGGGTCTGCCGCTCCCACCGAAGTTCAAGAATTTTTTTGCCCTGCTGAAGGACAAGGAGTCTGACGGAAAAGATAGCGGAAAAGATCGCTAGAATTACAAAGCTTCTTTCCGTATGTGGGGCGTTATGATAAAATTTTCAAGAGAACATTTTTAAGACAAGGAGCCTATATGTATGATTAAACATATTGTTTTGTTCAAATTGAAAGACCGCTCCCCTGAAAGCATTGAGCATACGGCATCCATTTTGCGTAGCATGAATGGCAAAATCAAAGAATTGCTGTCGCTCGAAATAGGTACGGATGTGATTCGTTCTGAACGATCTTATGATATTTCCCTTACAGCTGTTGTCGAAACACTGGAGGACCTGCAAACGTATCAGGTACACCCTGTACATCAGGAAATCATTGCACACATGAATGAAGTGAAGGATGTTTCAATCGCAGTTGATTATGAAATCTAGAGCGATGAATGGAGGTGCAGTAACTTGTATTATGTCAACCGGGAACAAATTGAGCTTCGCCTAGCAGCCGTTCCCGACATTGCCGCAGGGCTCCGCCAAATATCTGCCACTTGGAATGGTGATTTGTTGCAAGGGTTGGTGCAGGAGCGCTGCCTTCATTTGGCGATCGAGACGGTAACGGACGTAGGAAGCTATATCATTGACGGTTTTATTATGCGCGACGCAAGTAGTTATGAGGATATTATCGGTATCATTCATGAAGAAGGCGTACTGGATGATATCGTATTTCATTCGCTGTTGGAGCTGGTATCCTTACGTAAACCCTTAGTTCAGGAGTACTTCCATTGGGACCGGACAAGCCTCCACCCGCTTACACCTAAGCTGCCTGAGTTGCTGGAGCATTTCGTATTCAGCGTGCACGACTATTTAAATAAGGAATTGGGTCCGCAGCCCGAGGGAGTGTAACGGCAAAAGTGACGGATAAGTATATCGTACCCGAAATGCCCACCAGGCGCATGATCTTGACACTATTGAAAACCCAGGGACCCGTGGGCGTCGGAAGCTTGGCAGCTCAATTAGGCATTACAGAAATGGGGGTGCGCAGGCATCTCAAATTGATGGAGCAGGATGGGTTGATCGTTGCTACGATTGTGAGACAGGCGATGGGACGTCCAACGTTTTTATACAGCTTGAGCGAGCAGGGAAGTGAGCAGTTTCCTCGCAATTATGATCATCTGCTGCTGGAACTGCTAGAGGAGCTGGATGAAGAGCAGGGAATGGAAGCCGTCCACTCTCTGTTTGATGGTAGAAAACGCAAAATGATGAAGCGTTACTCCCCACACATTAAAAGTGAGACTACCCTGGCTTCACGTGTGGAAAAGCTTTCAGGCATTCAGAACGCTTCCGGCTATATGGCAGAGTGGCGCGAGGAGAAGGATGGCAGTTACTCTCTTGTGGAGTACAATTGTCCCATCTCTCAAATTGCAGGCCGCTACCGCAAGGCTTGCGAATGTGAACAGCAAATGTTCGAGGAACTGCTTGATGCTGAGGTGGTCCGTGAGGATTGTTTGGCGGATGGAGGCCGTTGCTGCCTGTACCGTATCCGTGCCCGAAAAAAGTAAAAGTTTTTCTGGCTTGTTCCCTGTATCATGACAAGCTCTCCGTGCTTATAATGCACTAACAGATGGGCATTCGCCCGGGCACAAGGGAGAGATGATGATGAAGGAGAACTACAAAAGCTTTATCCGTGGCGCGTTGGCAGGTAGTCTTGCTGGTTCGCTTGCTGCGTTGCTATTAGCCCCCAAGTCAGGTCGCGAGCTGCGTCAGGATATTACAGATCAGGCGCGTCACGTGAGCGACAAGGGACAGGAACTTGCAGGTAAAATTTCAGATACCTCAATTGAGTATACCGACAAGATTAAGGAAGCCGCTTCAGCCGTCATTCATGAAATTGGGCAATGGCGTAAAAAAGATAGCGGAAATATTCAGGAGGTCAGCGTTTCATCTACTCCTGTTCAAGAGGATACAGAAGAAGATGCTCTGTAATGGTCTGTATGTGGTAGGAAAAAATAACTGAATATCGTTAGGTTTATGGCTTCTCCCGTTGGGGGAAGCCTTTTTATTGCTCACTTCATCGTTTTAGGGTAATCTTTTGGGGTACCTTTTACATGACTGCGACATAAGGTATGTAGCAACGGATAGCTTCTCGAGAGGGAACAACTTAATTTGAACAAAAAGGAAGCGGTGTGTACGTGCAGCAAGCGATTGCAATATTGGATTCCGGTGTAGGAGGTCTGACGGTTGTCAAAGAAGTCATGCGTCAGCTTCCGCGTGAAAAAATCATTTATTTTGGAGACACTGCGCGCACCCCGTATGGCCCCCGACCATCGGAAGAGGTTAAGAAATTTACGGAGCAAATGGTTGATTTTCTGATTCAGTTTGATCCGAAAGTCATTATTATTGCTTGCAACACGGCAACAGCCGCGGCATTGGATTATATAAGCCAAAAGGTGTCCATTCCGGTGATCGGAGTCATCCATCCCGGGGCTCGTGCTGCGATCAGCGCCACCGTCACCGGACATGTCGGGGTGATTGGGACTGTGGGTACCATCCGAAGCGGGGCCTATACGACTGCGCTCAAGCAGTTATCTCCCTATGTTGAAGTAGTGAGCCACGCTTGTCCTGCGCTTGTTCCTTTGGTGGAACAAGGACAATTCCGTTCGAAGCTGACATCGCAGATTGTAGAGGAGTCGCTGAAGCCCATTCAATCGTATCCAATTGATTGCCTGATTCTAGGTTGTACGCATTATCCTTTTCTAAAAGAAACGATTCAGGAAGTGATGGGCCCTGCGGTGAAGCTGATTAGCTCGGCAGACGAAACGGCCCGTGAGACGAGTACCATTTTGTACAACAAGGGCAGGTTGGAGGCAGGGGATGAAACGCCGGTGCATCAGCTTTTCTGCTCCGGCGATCCGGAGCTGTTTCAGCGTATAGCTGCCCAGTGGCTCGGGGAGCAAATTCGGCAAACGCCTGTTGTCTGGCAAGTGACCAATCTGGATTGACGAGACAACCGTCTTTTTTGTCATTGGACAAAAGAAGACGGTTGTTTTGCTTTTCGCTACATCAAGACACGCAGCATCTGCATAACATGCATTAAGGCAGATGGAAGGGGCGTAGAAGATGAGGGAATATATCGTTCAAAAAGGAGATACATTACACCGGGTCGCCTCGGCTTTTAAACTGACGGCGGATACTTTGATTGCAGATAATCCGTGGGCCGCCGCTCAGCCCTATCTGATTTGTGGTCAGGTGCTATATATTCGTCCGTCAATGGATCGTAAATACGTAATTCAGCCCGATGAGAACGCAAGACAGATTGCCAAGCAGTTTGGTGTGGAGCTTAATGAGCTGCGGCTGGCCAATCCCGGACTTGCGGAGTTTGAGTTTGTGAAGGGACAAACAATTGTTATCCCTGATGGCCATCAGGATCAGATTGTACGGTTGCGTGGAGAGTATGGATATGAGGATTTGCAGGAAGACCTTGCGGCCTTGGTCCGCAGGTATCCGTTTATTGAAGTTGGCAGCATCGGCACGAGTGTCATGGGGAAGGATATCCCCTATGTACGTATTGGGAGGGGAACGCGGAAAATTCATGCCAACGCCTCTGTACATGCTAATGAATGGCTGACGACGCCCTGTTTGCTGCGTTTTATAGAGCAATATGCGCGAGGAATTAGTGCTGCTGGGGAACAGGAAGAAAGGGAGCTTCGGGGTGAACGAGCGAAGCGAGCGGGGACTTCATCATGGGTGTATGGTGGCTCTCCGCAGGACTTGCTGGAGCACACCTCGTTATGGGTGGTACCGATGGTCAACCCGGACGGGGTTGAGCTGGTGCAGCAGGGTGTGCTTCCGACTCACCCGATGTATCAAGACCTCCGAAAATGGAATGAAGGCCGCGCTGATTATCGGGGGTGGAAGGCGAATATTCGTGGTGTCGACCTCAACGATCAATTTCCGGCGTATTGGGAAGAGGAGGTACGCAGACGTGGCAAAACAGGACCGTCTCGAAGAGACTATGCTGGGCCTGCACCTTTGTCTGAGCCAGAGTCCAGGGCGCTTGTCGATCTGACGGAACGCGAGCAGTTTGATATGGTGTTATCCATCCACAGTCAGGGACAGGAAATCTATTGGAATTATCGGGATCTGGAGCCCAAGGAGAGTAGAGATTTGGCCTTGCGGCTGGCTGCCGTGACAGGATACCGGGCGGTAAAGCTCGGAGGGAGCGATGCAGGCTATAAGGACTGGTTTATACAGCGGTTTGGTAAACCGGGTTTTACGGTTGAGGTCGGATTGGGCGTAAACCCGCTACCCATGCGTGATTACGACGACATTGCTGCAGAAGTGGGTATGTTAATGGCAGCAGTGTTGTCATGGTAAAAGACTAAGCCATCTGGAACGTAATGATTCATTCGTACGTATGTAGGGGGAACACGTTTTTTACAAGTGTTCCTCTTTATGTATCCCTTTAACGGGTAAATATACTTAGGAGCATTGGAAATGGAGTGAACAACCTATGAAGTGGAAAAGATTACTATCTCTCCGTCAATGGTCACATGTATTTCGGCGTATGCCCCGCTTAATTACCTCTTCAAGGATTCCTTGGAGTGAAAAATTACTTTTTGCCGTTCCTGTGTTGCTTTATTGGGTGCTACCTGATGTTATGCCCTTTATGCCCGTCGATGACATTGGGGTGACACTGCTGCTCATGAATTGGTTTGTAACCCGTGCCGAACGAAAGTATCCCGACGTGCTTGAAAAGCAGCATGCACGTGTTCGGTAGACGTAAACTTATGAATTTCGTGATTGCGATTTTACACGATTTTCTTTACAATAGGAATATTGACTTTTGTTATGCTGCCATTTATCTATTTTTTCTTTGAGATAGAGGATAATCATCTGTAGTTGCTGATTTTACCTGCTAGGTTGTGTGGTGTGATTGGTATCCCAAAGACCACATTTCATTTGATGAATATGAAGGAGATGAAGTTACATGAATTGCAAAATTACTCGTAACGCAGCTAAAGTATTAAAGCTTGAACTGGATAAGACAGAAAACCAAGGAAAGAGCCTACGCGTGGTCATTACGCATGCTCACGGAGATCATGCTCATTACGGGCTTGATTTGGACACGCCTAAAGAAACAGATACTGTAGTATCTACGGATAAAGGTATTGATGTTATTTTGGAAACCGGTCAGCCACTGCTGGATGGTGTGAAAATTGATTACTTGTACTTCCCCGAAGAAGGATTTGTCATTACTAACCCTTCCCAAGGTAATCACGGCGACCACTAAGCCGGAGCACGGAGGGATGAAAGATGGCCAATGATATTCGCGTATGTGATGAATGTAATCATATTCGCTTGAAAACGATCTTGCCCAAATTACAAAAGATGGCACCCGATGCCGAGATCAAAATCGGCTGCAAATCGTATTGCGGTCCTTGTGGAAAACGGGCGTTTGTGTATGTGAACGGACGTTACGTGAGTGCGGCCACAGAGGATGAGGTCTTGGAAAAGGCTGCGCGTTTTATAAAATAGCTCGGCGCACAGTATTCACAACTTTTTGCATAGTTCCCCTTCTTCTGATCCATGCTAATGGGTGTAGAACACTGCCCAGAAGGAGGAGTGACTCATGGCCCAGTATGATTCCAATCTCGACGATCACAGTGTCGAGGCTCAAACGCAAAACTCGGTGGACAAGCTCCACCATGCCGTGTCTCAAGCATTGTCACATCCGGCTGAGCAATTAATTGAGCAGGCGGAGCAGTCTCGCATTCATGCGGAGAATGCCATAGAACAGGCAAAGGATAGTCTTGGTGACGATGCAGTGGAAGTTGCTGAGGAAATGCTAGGTGAAGAGGTAGGACGGCTTGAGCAGGCGAAAAAGACGTTGCGTTCCTGAGCATTCGCCATTGCAAGTAAGTGCAGTCTAGCGGCTGTGAAAATAAAAATCCCGATCAACAGCACTTATAGGCTGATTGATCGGGATTTTTATTTTCCCTCGTTACTTGTTTGTTTGAGATTCCCACTGGCGAATGAGGTCGTACGTGATGACCTGATCGGAAATGTTTAACCGATTAAGAGCTTCAGTATAACCCGGTCCGCAGGCGTTCACATCCGTAGGCTGGCCTGTAGATAGGTTGTAACAGGTTCCTTTGGAGAACGTACCATCCTCAGATGGAATATAGTACACTCGACCATCCGTGAAAGCACCAGTGCGTAGTACAACCATGCGCGGCTTCCCGCTAAACAGATCGTTCCCCATAAAATGATAGGGCTCAGTAGAAATTCCGAGCAGATGCATCACAGAAGGCGTCAAATCCAGTTGGCCTGCCGGTTCCGTGTAGGTTCCCGCATGACTTCCGTCAGGAAGATGCACAAGCAATGGCACCTGATTCATGATCTTTTGCATATCCAAGTCTGTGAGTGGCTCGCCCAAAAACTTTTCATACAGTGTCTTATCTTTAATGGAATTGTCATGATCCCCGTAGAACATCAGGATCGTATTGTCCCACAAACCGTCTTTCTTCATTTGAGCTACCAATTCGCCCAGTGCCTCATCTACATAATGGACGGATTTCAGATAGTCTCCGAACATCGTGCCTTCAAACTCGCCAACGTCCAGATCTACTGCATCAGGGGACAGGTTGTACGGATGATGGCTGGAGATACCGACCATATAGGCATAGAACGGTTGTTTGACTTCGGTAGTGAGATCATTGAGCGTTTGCCGGAAGAAGGATTTATCTCCCAGTGACCAGCCCAGTGGCTCATCAATTTCAAAATCTTTTTTACTGTAGAACTTATCATAGTTCATTGCCTTATACATCGTGTAGCGGTTCCAGAAGCTGCTGTCGTATACGTGAAACGCATTTGGGCTATAGCCGGTATCCTTCAAAATGGAAGGCAATGTATCGAATTTATGGTCTGCATAACGGATAAATACCGAACCTGTAGGAAGCGGGTGCAGTGAAGCATGTGTAGAAAAGTCTGCGTCCGAAGTACGGCCCTGTGCAGTCTGGTGAAAATAATTGTTGAAATACATACTTTCCTTCATCAGCTTGTCAAAGTTAGGCGTAATCGCTTGGCCGTTGATCTCTTTGCCGATAAAAAAGTTCATAAACGCTTCAGCCTGAATGACCATCACATTTTTGCCCTTATACTTGCCGGACAGATCATTTTTCACCTGAAGCAGCTTCTGATGCTGATTAAACCATTGCTTGTCCTTGTCCGATTCGGCTTGAGCCAACGTAGGCTGAGTTCCAAGATGATCCTGACTATAGCGGTAGATATCATATCCGTGAAATCCGATCAATCCGGTTACGTTGTACAAGGCCATCGACCACCAATTACCGACAAATACGCCGGTTGCCCAGGTTGAGGTATAATATTTGATCGGTCCAAAGGTGAAAATATAGCCAATTACGAAGGCCAGTGCGCCTTTGGAGAAGCGGAGCAGGAATCTCTTGGCAAACGAGCTTCGGGACGTTTCCACGTAAGGATCAGTTGTTGTATACCGACGCCGCAAGAAAGCCACGAATATCACATATGGAATGAACAGAATCCAGTCTGCAAAAAAGAAAATATCCCACCAGTACATCAGGGAAACGATGCTTCCCCCCAGGGAATCAACCTGTCCGGCTTGAAGCAAGACGGGAATCGTAATGAAATCCTGAAAATACCGGTAATAAACCATGTCGGAATAAATGAGCGCGGTGAGCAAAATATCGAGCACCACTAGCGCAACCAGACGTCCGCGACGTGGTAGCCACAAGGTCCAGAAGCTTACAAGCAAGAGTGAACCCATTGCGATGACATAATCCAACAGATTCATATCAATATTTTGGGCATGCAGGTTATAATGAATCAATACGAGCTTGCCAATCATAAGTACAAAAAATAGACCCAACCCGAAATATCGGGACAGCAGTAATCTGCTGAACATGTTTCCAGTGCGACTTGCACTGGCCGTGCGAATAACCAACACTTTACCCCCTCCGGCAGAAATGTTCGGCTAGTATAAACTATAGATTAACATCATGTTAAAACCGAAATGCCTTTAATAATTATAGCGCTCATCTGGCACATTTCAATGATTAAGTAAAGAAAATACAGCATTTCCCTTTCGATAATAGAATGCAGCGGTACAGTTTATTAGGCTGAGCAAGCACAAACCAGGCCAGGAGTCGAACAGAGAGTCCGTTTCCTGGCCTGAGTTTTATCTATTTAGGACTGCGATGGCAAAATATCTTTGCGACGCGGAGGGAGAGGGCCTAGATACTGATAGTATTGGCATTCAATCCGGCCGTTAAACAGCTTGCGACGCTTATCCGCCTTGCGGCCCCAATAATGCTCAAATTGCTTGGTGGAGCTGATGGCAAAGAAGGACCAGGTCTTCATTTCGGCTGCCGTGCGTGCGAGTGTACGAATCAGCTTTTCCACTTCGGGTTGCTCGCTCAGTCTTTCGCCATAAGGTGGGTTTGTAATCATTACACCGTATTGGCCCTCGAGTCTGACCTTGCTTGCAGGCATCACCTTCAGTGAAATATCATTAGCGAAGCCTGCCGCTTTCACAGCCGCCTCAGCAACTTCGATGGCACTTGGATCAATATCGCTGCCTGCGATCTCAAAAGGAATATCATCGCGGGTCAAATCCATTGCCTCGTCGCGGGCTTGATTCCATAATTCTTTGCCAAGGACAGGCCAGTTTTCAGAATTAAAGGTACGTCTCAGCCCTGGCGCAATATTCCAGGCTTGCATGGCGGCTTCGACCAATAAAGTACCGGAACCGCAGCACGGATCGTAGAAGGGGCGATCCGGGCTCCAGCGGCTAAGCTGAATCAGAGCAGAAGCCATCGTCTCTTTTAGAGGGGCCTCTGTAACAAGTTTGCGGTAGCCGCGTTTGTGCAGCCCTGGCCCGGTTGTATCCAGCGTCAGCAATGCACGGTCATTCAGTAGAATGACCTCAATGACATAACGAGGGCCGTCCTCGGCAAACCAATCTGTGTGGTAGGTTTCCTTGAGCTTTTCTACAATGGCCTTCTTGACGATTCCCTGACAGGCCGGCACGCTGCTAAGCTGTGATTTGTGAGAACGTCCCTCTACGGGAAACTCACCATCTACAGAAATCCAATCCTGCCATGGCAATGCCTTGGTACCCTCAAACAGCTCGTCGAAGGTGGTTGCGGCAAATTCACCCATTTTAATAAGAACGCGATCTGATGTGCGAAGCCACAGGTTACATCGACATATATCCATATAATCTCCGGAAAAAACGACGCGGCCATTCTCGACGGTCAGATTCTCATACCCGAGTTCTCTGAGCTCCCGGGCCACGACGGCTTCAAGTCCCATCGGCGCAGTTGCAATTAGTTGCAGTTGAGTCATTAAACGTATTCACTCCGTCTCCATAATCATGTAAGCTTGGTTCAATCCCTATAGTATAGGTCATTGTACACAAAGAGACAAATTAATCAGGGTAAATCATTCAGACAAATTATTTAACGAAGGACACCGTATTCAACCTGCGTTATGATAAAAGCAAGAAGGAGAGATGGAACATGGAAATTACACCGAATATGACGCCTGAACAATATGTAGACCAACTGGTACAGGAGGATGAAGCGCTGCGCGCCATCAGGGAGGCCATCATTGGAGAGGGAATGCCTGAGGTGTCGGTTGCTCATCCCTATGGCAAGCTACTGACTTTTTTAATTGAGGTGTCCGGCGCCCAGGAGGTATTGGAAATTGGCGCGTTGGGCGGGTACAGCGGGTTATGTCTGGCTCGTGGGCTGGGGAAAAAGGGACGTATTGTATCCTTGGAGCTAAAAGAAGCGTATGCGCGACTTGCGCATAAGCATATGAAAAATAACGGTTACGGTGATTGTGTTGAATATCGTATTGGACCTGCAGCGGACAGTTTGCAGGCACTTCAGGAAGAGGGACGAACCTTTGACTTTTTTTTCATTGACGCGGATAAGGAAAATTACCCGGTATATTTGGAATATGCGATTGCTCTGGCGAAGCCGGGTGCCATTATTGCCGGCGATAACTGCTTCCTTCGTGGACGTACGCTGAATACAGATAAAAATGGTCCTGCCGTACAGGCCGTGAGACGCTTTAATGAAACGATCGCTACAGACCCGCGTCTGGTAAGTACGCTTTTGCCAGCCTATGATGGTTTAGCACTAGCGAGAGTAAAATAACACGCAGCCCCTATCTCCATAGCTCCACAAAAAGAACCTCCGTGTCCACAACAACGTGGAGCGGAGGTTCTTCAATGTTTCCAAAATGCTAATCTCACAGTAGGTTGTCTTACCTGAAATCATGCGCGGTCTTATCACTATAGAGTTTCATACGTACCCAGAATATGTTGACGATCAACAGGACACCCGACATAATGAACAATCCTTCGATGCCGATAAACCCGGACAGTACCCCACCAATAACTGCACCCAGCATATTCCCTAGCGCAAGCGAGCTAGTATTGAAGCCGAAAGAGCGGCTTTCCATGCCTTCCGGTGTATGCGTGCGAATCAGTGCATTTACACTGGGCAACAGACCGCCCATAAACACACCCATGAAAAAGCGGATAATGACAAGTTGCCAAACTTCATTGACAAAAGCCTGCGGAATGAGCATAACTGCTGTTCCGAGCAGGGAGATGGTCAAAATTTTGTGAGCTCCTATCTGGTCACTCAATCTTCCAAGCAGCGGTGCAGCCACCATATTGGATACGCCGGTAATGGCCGTAACAAACCCGGCAATCAGTGCAATTCCTTCTGCGGAGCCATATAGCTTCTGTACATACAAAGGTAGCAGTGATACCGTGCTAATCATGGCAAACTGGAGCAGGAAGGTCACGGTGAACAAAGCTGGAAGCTGAGGCGTATGGCTTAGCTCCTTTAGCCCGGCAAGTACCGAGATTTGCGGAGTACGTGCAGCTTCCGCTTTGCTGAAGTTTTCTTTAACCAGAAACATTGCAATTAAAGAGGCCAGGAAAATAAGAGATCCTGTAATGTAAAAGATTGGTCTGAATCCGACCAAGTCTGCCAAAAAGCCACCTAGGAGAGGGCCAAGAATTGTGCCAGCCATCTGACCAGATTGCATAATGCCCATCGCGAATCCAGTTCGCTCCTTAGGTGTGGTACCCGACACCAGAGAAATGGAGGCCGGATTGAAGCCCGAAATCGTACCGTTCAGCAGACGGAGTGCTAGCAGCTGCCAAGGATGGGTGACCAAGCCCATGCATCCGATCACTAGGGCCATACCGAAGCCTGAGCGAAGCAGCATGACCTTGCGCCCATATCGGTCCGCCAGCTTGCCCCACAAAGGCTGAAATATAAATGAGGTCAAAAAGTTTGCGGCAAAAATAACTCCGGCCCATAGACCGATATCGTGCTCTCCCTTTACATGGAGGTCATGAGCCAGATACAGGGCGAGGAACGGAGTTATCATTGTAATACCCGCATTGACCAGAAACTGACCGACCCATAGCACAATGAGGTTGATTTTCCATGTCTCCCACGATTTCAATGTGCGCTCACTTCCTTTCTGCCATTCTCATCCTGTTGTAATAAATGTTCATCCATATATAATTACCCGGAGCTTTAAAAAAGCCATCCCTTTAGTATAGCACACTTCATTGAAACTTTATCCAAATGTCATGGGTTTGTCATGGTTTGTTCGAGAGCGGCGGTTGTTACGACTCTTGAAAAAGGGCATAATAAAATATAGTATTTATGATTCGAACTGGAGGCTGAAGTCATGACCTACAATGATACCTTTATTCGCGCTTGCCGCAAGCAGGCTGTGGATCATATTCCCGTATGGTACATGCGGCAGGCCGGAAGGTATGACCCTGAGTATCGCAAAATTAAAGAAAAATATACGTTGCTAGAAATTTGCCGCCAGCCCGAGTTGGCCGCAGAAGTGACTTTAATGCCCGTGCGCAAGCTTGGGGTGGACGCTGCTATTTTATATTCTGATATTATGAATCCGGTAGCCTCGCTTGGGGTTGATTTTGATATTGTCAAAAATATTGGCCCGGTTATTGATAATCCGATCCGGTCAGCTGCGGATGTAGACAAAATGCGCCCGATTGATGTGGAACGCGATCTGGGTCATATCTTGGAAACGATTCGTATCCTGGAGCGTGAATTGAAAGTGCCATTAATTACGTTCGCTGGGGCGCCTTTTACAATCGCCAGCTATTTAATAGAAGGAAGACCATCCAAAGGATATATTCGTACCAAAGCGATGATGTATGGAGAGCCTGAACTATGGCATCGTCTGATGGATAAGCTGGGGGATATGGTGATTACATATGTACGTGCCCATATCGCTAACGGCGGTAAGGCATTTCAATTGTTTGATAGCTGGGTAGGCGCGCTTACGCCTTATGATTTCCAAACTTTTGTCCTACCGACCATCACACGTATTTTCCATGAGTTGTCCGATCTGAATGTACCTAAAATTTATTATCCAGGTGTAAGCTCCGGTGAGTTGCTCCCACATTTAAGTGAGGTAAAAGCCGACGTGATTGGGCTGGACTGGCGGGTAAGTATACCTGAAGGGCGCCGTCGTCTGGGGAACGATTTTGGTGTGCAGGGAAACCTGGACCCTTATGTGCTCACGGCCCCAATAGATGTGATCAAGCAGTACGCAAAAAAAATCGTAGATGAAGGAATACTGGAGCCAGGATATATTTTTAATCTGGGTCACGGGTTATTTCCTGAGGCCTCGCTAGATAAGTTAAGAGAGCTTACGGAATATGTACATGAGTATTCACGCTCCGTTATATCAAAGAATTAATACATTTAGAAATATTCAAGGGGTGATCTGTTAATGAAAACCAAAGTGGGTGTTCTGGTTATGTCCTACGGGACGCCGGAGAGTCTGGATCAGGTCGAGGCCTATTATACACATATTCGTCGCGGTAATGCCCCCTCACCGGAGCAGTTAAAGGAATTGAAAGATCGCTATGAAGCTATTGTGGGCGGTGTTTTTCCACTGCGTCAGAATACGGATCGTCAGGTTCAAAATCTGCAAGAAACCTTAAATCGGGAGAATCGCAACCCGGGCATTGAATTTATTTGTTATCAGGGACTCAAACATGCCAAGCCGTTTATTGAGGATGGTGTGGAAGCAATGGTGCAGGATGGTATCCGTACAGCGGTGGGTGTCGTGCTGGCTCCGCATTATTCCGTTATGAGTGTAGGTACTTACATTAAGCGTGCACAGGCCAAGGCACAGGAACTGGATCTGTCTATAACTTTTGTAGAGAGCTATTATCTTCATCCAAAGCTGATTAAGACGCTCACAGAGCGTGTGAATGCCAAGTTGGCGCTTTTTGAAGAAGCAGGGGCCAAACGTGATGAGGTTCGAGTTCTGTTCAGTGCGCATAGCCTGCCTGAGCGGATTGTGGCTATGGGTGATCCTTATGTGGAGCAATTAATGGCTACATCGCAGGCTGTTGCGGACAAGGCGGGAATTACCAACTGGCAGTTTACGTGGCAAAGCGCGGGTCGCACGGCAGAGCCTTGGCTGGGGCCTGATATTTTGGATACCATGCATAGTCTCAAGGAAGAGCAGGTAGAGTATGTGCTCGCTGCGCCGGTCGGCTTCGTATCCGATCACTTAGAGGTGCTATACGATCTGGATATTGAAGCGCAGGCTTTGGCGAAGGAGCTGGATATGCGTTTTCAGCGCATAGATTCGCTCAACAGTGATCCGCTATATATGGAGACGCTTAGTGATGTCATCATAGACCAATGGAAAAAGGGATGAGGACATAATGGAGCAAAAATTACGCAAAATTGTGATTGTAGGCGGCGGCTTGACCGGGCTTAGCGCAGCTTTTTACATACGGAAAATGTACAAGGAGACTGGCTACACACCACGAATTACACTGGTGGAGAAGGCTCCTGTGCTGGGCGGCAAAATTGAAACGTTGCATAAAGACGGGTTTGTGATTGAAAAGGGGCCGGATTCCTTTCTGGCCCGTAAAACAGCCATGATAGACCTGGCAAAAGAGCTGGAACTGGATCATGAACTGGTAAGCACGAATCCCGACGCAAAAAAAACGTACATTTTGCATGAAGGACAGCTTCATCCGATGCCTCCCGGTCTGGTACTGGGCATTCCTACGGAACTGAAGCCATTTCTGCGCAGCGGATTAATCTCCTTGGGTGGGAAATTGCGAGCTATGATGGATTTTGTCATTCCGCCCCGCCGCGAACCTGGAGATGAGGCATTGGGTGATTTCATCGAACGTCGACTGGGTAAGGAAGTGCTGGAAAATGTGACCGAGCCGCTGCTGGCCGGGATCTACGCCGCCAACATGAAGACGCTAAGTTTGCAGGCGACTTTTCCGCAATTTGCAGAGGTTGAGCAGCAATACGGAAGCCTCATTCACGGGATGATGACCGGGAGAAAACCAGCCGAGACACATACTGGTACAAAAAAAAGCGTCTTTATGACCTTCCGTCAAGGCCTGCAAAGTTTGGTGCACGCGTTACTGAATGATTTGTATGACTGTGATTTGCGCACGGGAATTGCTGTTACCGAATTCACAAAGACAGCAGAAAGTGAAGAAAGCGCCTATCGTGTTACTCTGGACAATGGAGAGACGCTGGAGGCAGACGATATTTTTGTAACGACTCCAACCTTTGCTGCTGCACCGCTCTTGCGAGAGCATGTGAATGTGGCTGCACTGGAGGCTGTAAATTATGTATCTGTGGCCAACGTGGTTATGGCCTTCGATAAAAAAGATATTGAGAATGTCTTTGACGGTTCTGGTTTTCTCGTTCCCCGTAAAGAGGGGCGCAGTGTGACGGCTTGTACGTGGACATCTGCCAAGTGGCTGCATACGAGCCCGGATGATAAGGTGCTGCTGCGCTGCTATGTAGGGCGAGCAGGAGCGGAGGAAAGCGTAGAATTGCCGGATGATGATCTGATTGCGCTGGTACGGCAGGATTTGAAAGAGATGATGGGAGTTACGGCGACTCCGCTGTTTACCGAAATTACACGTCTTCGCAATTCCATGCCGCAATATCCCGTAGGGCATCCGCAGGCTATAGCCGATCTGCGGGAAGAGCTGGGAACTGCCATGCCGGGAGTGTATGTTCTGGGCGCTGGCTATGATGCGATCGGCTTACCGGATTGCATCCGTCAGGCCAAGGAGTGGGCCGCTAATGCCGTCCAAGCAGCACAGCAGGAAGCGGTTAAGGTACAGTTGTAAAAGTTCGATGATGAACCCTTCGTGTTCTAGGCGAGGGGTTCTATTTATATTGAAATTTGATATATAATGGAGAAGGTGAAAAATTCGCCGAATAAAAGGAATTCATGCATATGCTATGGCATAGAAGGAGTGAAGAATGTACCCTCCCAGATCACAGCGAAATGAAGGTAGGAAGAAAACGAGAAAAACCAAAATAGGCAAGGCTTGGATCTTAACGAATCTTGTCCTGCTGCTAATGATTATAGGTCTTTTCGGTTATTATTACATATTTGAACGTGACAACAGTAGCTCACTTGCGGACAACGGAGAGCTTTCGCAATCAGAGAAGAAAATCCAAACGGGATCTACTGGGGAAGGAGGGGCTTCTGCCCCGGTGAGCAAGAATGTTACAGCCTTGTCCAGTAAACAACTGGACGAAGGTTCTGATGTAGATAAGCAAGCTACTGACGATGGAGCAAAGCAAGCTGCTGATGCTACGGCAAATACGGGCAACCGTTCGGAAAAACCGTTGGATACCAAAGATTCCGAAAATGATTTATTGGTATCTGATTCATCCTCAGAAAAAGATGGGTATGCATGGGGTGATTCTACAAACAAGAATACCTCAGGTAGCGAGCCATCTGCCCATAGGAGCGAAACGGCTGCTACAAATAAAGCTGAAACGGACGGTAACCCTTCATCCACAGTCACGCTTCACTTTGTAGGGGATGTGCAGTTTTCCGGTAAAGTTGAGCAGCGGCTGGAGAAAAACGGATTTGATTTCCCATATCAATATCTTGGCAACTTGTTTCGTAAAGACGACCTGACGGTCGCCAATCTGGAAACGCCGGTGACAACCGGTGGTGTTGGTGCGTTAAATAAAACGTATGTGTATAAATCTTCTCCCAAGGCGTTAACTGCGTTGGCCACCGCAGGGATAGATGCTGTAAATTTGGCTAACAATCATATTTTGGATCAGGGTACAGATGGCCTATTGGATACACTTAAATATTTGGATGAAAAGGGTATAGCTCATGCTGGAGCCGGACGTAATGCAAAAGAAGCGTATGCTCCGCACTATTTTGAACGTAAAGGCATTAAAATTGCTTTGTTAGGGGCTACACGTGTCATGCCAGAAGCCAATTGGAATGCAGGCGTCAAGCAGCCCGGTGTTGCTGGAGCGTATGATTCGACTGCCATCGTGGAATCCATCCATGAGGCCCGCAGGCAGGCAGATCTGGTGATTGTCATTGCCCATTGGGGGAAAGAGCGCGCCACTGCCCTGGAGCCGCATCAAACTGAGCTTTCACACGCTTTTATTGATGCCGGGGCCGATCTTGTTATCGGGGGTCACCCGCATGTGCTTCAAGGGATGGAGCAATACAAAGGCAAATGGATTGCATACAGCACAGGCAATTTTATTTTTTCCAAATCTATGGTCCCAGCCACTTGGGATACAGCGATATTTCAGGCAACCTGTACCCGAAGCGGGACTTGCGCTATGAAGCTGACTCCCTACCGGGCGGAGCTGGGTCAACCAATCCCATTGAAGGATGCGGAGGCCAACAAAATTTTGCAGAGAGTGGCAGCATTGTCGCCGGGAAATGTCTCAATAGGTGCGGATGGTACAGTAAGTGCTCACTAAAGTTTGGAAAAAAACCTCAATTGAGAATTATGGAACAATTATATGAAGAACTCCTTTGTGGATGGAGGTCATAATTGGGATGAATCATTTGTGCGTGGCTCACCGCGGCTTTTCAGGTATTGCTCCCGAGAACACGTTGGCGGCCTTTAGGCTTGCGCTGGAGCAGCCGTTTGTACACTGGATTGAGCTGGATGTACAGCTATCGAAGGACGATGTTCCGGTGGTCATTCATGATTTTACGCTAGAGCGAACGACGAATGGGACGGGACGGGTAAAGGACCTGAACTGGAAAGAGCTGCAACAACTTGATGCAGGTAGCTGGAAAGATGCAGAATATTGCGGAGAAAAAATCCCTTCTCTCGCGCAGGTCCTGGATATGTGTCGCGGCCGTGTATCACTCAATATTGAACTTAAAACAGCGGGCGATATGTATCCCGGCCTCGAGAAAGCTGTACTTCGTGAAATTGTGATGAGGCAGATGGAGGGTGAAGTGGTATTGACCTCCTTTGAGCGTACCGCTTTACGCCGCACCAAAGAGCTGGCACCTGAGATCCGTACCGGACTGATTATCGACGCGCGTCCAGACGATTTGGCAAAGCAACTGGAGAAGCTGCAATGCTCTTTTCTATCCATGGGCTATCCGCGTCTGGATCGAAACCTGATGAAGGACCTGACGGGACGTGGTATTACGGTTATGGCATGGACGGTGGATGACCGCCGCATCATGCGGAAATTGTCCGCACTGCATCCTGAATTGATGATTTGTACCAATTGGCCGGATCGCTGGGAGCAAGTTTTTTTGCTTTCCAAGCACCGATTGTGGCACTATATACGTAATCTTATTCGTTAAATCAACGTATTACACATGGGGGAAGGGTGGTTGGTCGTAATGAACGCGGAAATTCGTAATGTTTACTGTGTCGGACGCAATTATAAGCTGCATGCAGAGGAATTGGGGAATGATGTTCCTGCTGAACCGATGATTTTTTTAAAGCCTTCCCATGCGGTTTTACCGCTGGATGGTGCTACGCTGGAGCTTCCCCGGGATAAAGGTGAGGTTCATTTTGAAGCTGAGCTGGTTGTGGCTGTCGGGCGTAATTACGAGCCGGGGATGTCTGCGGATACGTGTTTGAGTGCTTTTGCATTTGGGATTGATTTTACCCTGCGTGATGTACAAAGCGTTCTTAAGAAAAAAGGCCATCCCTGGACTGCCGCCAAGGGCTTTAAGTCGGCTGCTCCTCTAACTCCCTTCCTGCCCTTGAAGCGCTTGGACATGCTGGAACAGCACGAGTTTAGCCTGCTCAAAAACGGACAGGAAGTACAACGCGGCCATATCAGGGACATGATTTTTTCTATTCAGCACATCGTTGACTACATAGCGACTCATTATGGGTTGGGTGAGGGTGATATCATTTTTACAGGCACGCCAGCGGGCGTTGGCCCTGTCACAAGCGGGGATCGCTTCGAGCTTTTCTGGGGAAGTGATCGTCAGGGAAGCTGCACCATCGCCTAACAGTCAGCGAAATACTACTAAGTAAAGCGGGGACTTCTTGGTAAATGCCCTATGGTTGGGCTAAGTGCTTGAACCTGGTTTGGTTGGTAATGAGTGAACTAAGCAAATAAGAATTGTGAAGGCCGTGTCCTCTGCCAAAGCATGGGGCACGGCTTTTATATCAGCGCAGAGCGAGGTACAATAATAGAAAGAACTGAAAAACGAAATCGGGAATTCCATTTAAAAGCGGGGGGATTGGATGGACTGGATTATCGGAATGCTTTGCGCTGCTGTAGTAGCGGGGGCTGCTTTTTATAAAAAATCTTTAACCTTATCGGGCTTTCTCGCAGCTGTATTGATGGGAACCGTGTATTATGGGGCGGGCAATCTGTTCTGGTTCGGCACCTTGCTCCTGTTCTTCATTACATCAACTCTCCTGTCTAGGTTCAAAAAGGACCGCAAGGCAGAGCTTGAAAAATCGTATGCCAAAACCGGTAATCGGGATGCAGGTCAGGTGTGGGCCAACGGGGGATTAGGCATGCTGCTATGCCTGGGGGATGCAGTATGGCCTCATCTGACCTGGCAGCTAGCATTTGTTGGTGTCATGGCTACGGTCACATCTGATACGTGGGCAACAGAATTCGGCAGTCTAAGTCGTAAGCCGCCACGTTCGGTGCTTAACGGAAAGGTGCTGGCGCCCGGAACCTCGGGAGGCGTATCTGTAATGGGAACGACTGCGGCCTTGGCTGGGGGCGTATTGATCGGAATAGGTGCATGGCTTTTCGGATACGCCATAGGAACGCCGGGCTTGCCGCTAACGCTGTGGGTATTGATTGGAGGCATATCGGGGAGTGCGGGGGCCTTTGCTGATTCCTATCTTGGTGCGACGGTGCAGCGGATGCGTTCCTGCACGGTTTGTGGACGGGAAGTAGAAGTAGACTCACATTGCGGACAAGCAACGGTGTATGAGCGTGGCTGGCATTGGATGAGTAATGATCGGGTGAATAGCATTAGTTCTATTTTCGGAGGCTTGGTTGCTCTTATAGGTATTTTCTTTATACTCTGAACACCGTGATGGAGATCGATACAACAAAATATCTGTTTTATAAATTGACCGTGCTTTAATCATTGTATAAGGAGGTGCGAAGATGAGCGGTATACACGGAGATAAATATGAAGCCATTTTGGATGCCGCTTACACAGTCTTCGGCGCCAAAGGCTTTTATGAGAGTAAAATTTCCGAGATTGCAGAGGATGCAGGTGTTGCCAAAGGCACGGTTTACTTGTACTTTAAAAGCAAGGAGCAGCTATTTACAGCAGTCACACGCAGAGATTGCGAGCAATATCTTGCCGAAATGCAGGGGGCACTGGTCCAACACAATTTGGCAGAGGGACTGCTGCGGATGGCCAACTTGCATTTGCATTACTATTACAAGCGCAAGCAGCATACCCAATTATTTTTTATGACTCCGAACAATAACCCTGATTTAATAGAATTTATGCGGGGGTTTATTCGGGACTATACAGATATGGTCACAAATAAATTGGCGTCAGAGGGTGTGCAGCAGCCCGAGTTCCATGCGAAGGCCTTTATCGGTATGCTGGAACGTATGAAAATGGATATTTTATGGAATCAGGATTTCCACGAATGTGACGTGGATCAGACGGCTGAATGGGCAGCACATTTATTTATGCACGGATGTAAAGCCAGGGTGCAGTAATTCTGACATTTTGTAGCTAAAAACCGTACTGATCTTGTTCAGGTAACGGTTTTTTTAATCATTAGCTGTGTCTGTGTTAAAATAAAAAGGATGCAGCACAAAACTGGGGAAGAGTAGGGAATCCGTATGAATATTATGACCGTTGAACATATAACGAAAAGCTATGGTGAAAAAGTGTTGTTCCAGGATGCTTCCTTTGGTATGGATGAACGTGACAAAATAGGAGTCGTCGGTGTGAACGGTACTGGTAAATCAACGTTTTTACGAGTGATTTCCGGACTGGAGCCACCAGATGATGGAAATATTGCAGTGAACAATGATGTACGTATTCAGTATTTGGCGCAAAATCCGGAGTTTGATCCTGAGATGAAGGTACTCCAGCATATTTTTCACGGCAACCAGCCAGAAATGAAAGCGGTGCGTGAATACACGGAAACCATGGAGCTGTTGGAGCTGGATCCGGGCAGCGAGGAGCTTCAAAGCCGACTGTTGCGAGCAAGCCAGCAAATGGATATGCTTCAGGCATGGCAGTTGGAGAGCGAGGCCAAAAGTATACTTACTCGGCTGGGAATTACTCAGTTTGAGGCGCGAATGGGCGTTCTTTCCGGCGGTCAGCGCAAGCGGGTGGCTTTAGCGGCGGCTTTGATCCAACCCTGCGAGCTGCTTATTTTGGACGAGCCTACCAACCATATTGATAATGATTCCGTGGAATGGCTGGAGCAATATTTACAAAAAAGACGCGGTGCGCTATTAATGATCACGCATGATCGTTATTTTCTGGATCGAGTTGCGAATGTCATGCTGGAGCTGGATCATGGCCGGCTTTTCCGCTATGAGGCTAACTACACCCGTTTTCTGGAGTTAAAGGCAGAGCGCGAGGAGCGAGAAGCGTCTTCGGAACAAAAAAGGAAAAACCTGCTGCGTAATGAGCTGGCCTGGATTCGCCGGGGAGCCAAGGCTCGTTCGACCAAGCAGAAAGCGCGCATTGAGCGCTATGAGCAGCTCAGGGATCAACAGCCAGAAGCTCGCTCAGGATCGGTAGAAATGTCCGTAGCCTCTACGCGTCTCGGTAAAAAGATATTGGAGCTGGAGCATCTGTCCAAATCGGTAGATTCTCGCAAGCTGATACAGGATTTGAGCTATATCGCCGTTCCAGGGGATCGTGTTGGTGTCCTGGGCCCCAACGGCAGTGGGAAATCTACCCTGCTCCAAATGATTGCCCAGCGTGTACAACCGGATTCCGGCAGTGTTGTGCTGGGACCGACTGTGAAACTCGGCTATTTTACGCAGGAACATCAGGAAATGAACGAATCACTGCGTGTCATTGAGTACATCAAGGAAGAAGCTGAGGTGATTCGTACAGCAGACGGATCAACGATTACAGCCGCGCAAATGCTGGAGCGTTTCCTGTTTGCGCCAAACGCCCAATGGACGATGATTTCGCGATTGTCCGGGGGAGAAAAACGGCGCTTGTATCTGCTGCGTGTCCTTATGTCTGCTCCGAATGTGCTGCTGCTGGATGAGCCTACAAATGATCTGGACATTCAGACCCTTTCCGTGCTGGAAGACTATTTGGATGACTTCCCAGGTGTGGTTTTTATCGTCTCTCATGATCGGTACTTTCTGGATCGGACGGTGGATAAAATACTCGCATTTGAAGGCGAAGGACAGGTACGAGTGCATGTGGGCGACTATAGCGAGTATGCAGAATGGATGAGCAAAAATGCTCAATCATCTGCGGCTACGTCTGTTTTGCCGGGCACAGCTTCTTCGGCTCGGTCTTCTGCGCCAAAGTCAGAAGGTGCTTCGAATTTGGTCAAGGAGACAAGCAAAGTCAAGCTTAAATTCACCTTTAAGGAACAGCGAGAATATGAGCAAATTGATGAGCTGATTGAACAAGCCGAAGAGAAGTTGGCCGACATCCAGCGACAGATGGAGGAGGCTTTCAGTGATTCTGCACGACTCCAGGAGCTTATGGCGGAGCAAACGAAGGCCGAAGAGCATCTGGAGTATCAAATGGAGCGCTGGACCTACCTGAACGAGCTGGCCGAGCAAATTGAACAAAGCAAGTCATAAGCTTTCAGATAGCACGTAACCAACATGGTGCAGAAGAGATTTTTTTTGTTGCTAGACTAAAAAAGCAAGTCTCCGTAAAGCCGGACGACTTGCTTTTTTATTTACTGATCTGTTTAGCCGATCTATTTTACTGACCTATTCTCCAGGGTAACAGGCCGGTTGTCATCATCCAGATTAAGCCGTCACATAAGCTGCAAGCAGGCGAGCCGTGTTCACCACGGCCTGCTTGTGCGTACGCTCCATCGCGTGGGAAGCGTGTACACCTGGGCCGATCAGTGCTGCCCGGATGTTGTTGCCTGCCTTCAGCGCAGCCGAGGCATCTGAACCGTAGTGCGGATAAATATCAACCGCATACGGAATATGGAGCTCTTTGGCCAAATCAATCAGCCGAGTCGTCATATGATAATCATAGGGCCCGGAGGAATCCTTGGCACAGATAGAAACATCTGTTTCCTTGCAGCTTAGATCTTCACCTATACAGCCCATATCGACAGCTATCATTTCAGTGATTCCTTCGGGTATGTATGCCGCTCCATGTCCCACTTCCTCATAGTTGGAAATGAGCAGTTTAACGGTATGCCGAGGCTTCCAGCCTTCGTGTATGGCGGATTCCAGTAAACCAAATAGTGCAGCTACACTGGCTTTATCGTCCAAATGCCTCGATTTGATGAAGCCGCTCGGTGTTACGACTGGGCGGGCATCAAATGAAATAAAATCGCCCACCGCAATGCCAAGCTGAAGTACGTCTTCCTTGGATTCAACTAACTCGTCAATCCGTATCTCCATATGACTTTCTGTGCGCTCAAAGCTGCGTGCATCGTCATAGACATGCACGGATGGATGACTGGACAGAATGGTACCTGTATACGTATGTCCGCTTCTGGTATGAATCAGACAGTATTCGTTCTCAATGCTGTTCATCATAAAGCCGCCAACGGATGTCAGACGCAAGGTGCCTTGACTTGTAATCGAGCGTACCATCGCGCCCAATGTATCCACATGCGCGCTCAGTGCCACCGTATAGCCTGTTTCCTGGCCTTCCAAAGTCAAGATGGCGCCGCCTTTAGCGTTCCATTCGATATGTACCCCAAGGCTTTCAGCTTCCTTGCGGATCAGTTCCATCACCTGATAGGTATAGCCACTGGGACTGGGCGTATTCAGCAGCCGATTTAGAAAGGTCATGATATAATTCTCATTCAATTGAATCGTCATTTTGTTGCTCCTCCTCATTTGGACAACCGATCAGGGTTAGAGGGCGGTTGCTCTGTATCTTTGTCGGATGTAGATAGCGTACTCGATGAATCAAGCATGTCATAGGTCATGCCATCGTCGTATGCTTCCATCGCGGAGTTGTGCTCTTCTTGAAGTGTATGAAGCTGAGCAGTCAAACGTTTAATCTCTCGCTGAAGCTTATATTGGCGGAAGATACCAAATGAACCGACGATAAGTCCGCCTAAAAGAGTACAGCCAAGAATAAGCAGGATCAAGGGGATACTCACCCTACTAAACAGAAGGTTCACTTGAACCGAGTTCACATTAATGACGGCAAATACAGCCGTTAACAAGGCGATAACAAGAGCGGCGATTAAAGACCATTGTGTTTTCAAAATGCCACCTCCTCCCGTTCCAATCTTACGGTACATTATAAAATCCCTTGCCCGTCATGGACAAGGGATTTATCCGTGCATCATTTTAATGCTGGATTTGATGCGTACACGGTTCTACTTTCCTTCAGTTAGCTTTTCCATTTCCGTAATGACTTCCTCGAATACGCTCATCGCCTCACGAATCGGCTGCGGAGAGGACATATCAACGCCAGCTTTCTTCAAAATATTGATCGAATAATCGCTGCCGCCGCTCTTCAAGAAGCCTAAGTAACGGTCAACGGCTGGCTGGCCTTCTTCGAGAATTTGTTTCGAGAAGCTAGTTGCTGCTGAGAAGCCGGTGGCATATTTGTAGACATAAAAACTGTTATAAAAATGAGGGATACGTGCCCATTCCATTTCAATGTCTTTGTCTACCTTCATGCCTGGCCCGTGATATTTCACATTCAGATCATAATAGATCTCTGATAAAAGCTGCGGTGTAAGGGACTCTCCCTGTTCTGCGCGTTCATGTACAATCTTCTCGAATTCTGCAAACATCGTTTGACGGAAAACAGTTGTACGGAATTGGTCCGCATAGTAAGTGAGAAGATACATTTTCTCTTTTGGATCGGTAGATTTCTTCAGCAGATAATCCATCAGTAATGCTTCATTGGTCGTAGAAGCCACTTCAGCTAGGAAAATGGTGTACTGTGCATCCCGATATTTCAAGGCGTTGTCAGAATAATACGAATGCAACGCGTGTCCCATTTCATGAGCAAGTGTAAACATGCTGTTCAGATTATCTTTATGATTCAGGAGTACATAAGGATGGGTGCCATAAGCACCCCAGCTGTAAGCGCCTGTCCGTTTATTTTCATTTTCGTAAACGTCAATCCAGCGCTCATCATAGCCTTTTTGCAGAGAAGCCAGATAGTCCTCGCCCAGTGGCTTAAGCCCTTTCTTCGTTTGCTTTTTGGCATCTTCATACGTTATGTCCATCTTATATTCGTCCACAAGCGGAGCAAACAAATCATACATATGAAGCTCATCCACACCTAACAATTTTTTGCGCAGCTTGATATAACGATGGAGCAGAGGGAGGCTTTCATGAATGGTATTAATGAGATTTGTGTACACTTCCTTCGGGATGTTGTCACCGTATAGTGACATTTCCAATACGGAAGGGTACTTGCGAACACGAGAATAAAAAATATTTTTATTCACATTGGCATTCAGTGTGGAAGCAATCGTATTTTTATTTCTGGCATACGTGTCATAGACCGCTTTAAAAGCACGCTCGCGTACTTCACGGTGCGGACTTTCGAGGAATTGAATATAGCTGCCATGGGTCAGCTCAACCTCTTTGCCGTTTTCATCCTTGATTTTAGGAAACTTCAAATCGGCATTGTTCAGCATACCGAAAATCGTTTGCGGAGCCTGAGCCAGATTGCCAACCTGAGCGAGCAGGGCTTCTTCTGCTTTGCCCAAAACATGCGCCTTTTCCCGCTTCATTTCTTGAAGGGTAAATTTGTAATCCGCCAGCTTCGGATCTTTAATGAAAGCATCAAGCTGTTGATCCGGCAGTGCCAAAATTTCTGGCGTCACGAAAGAAAGAGACTCGCCAACCTCAACGCCTAGTTTCTTGGCTTTTTGCGAAAGCCCTTGATATGTAGGTTCAGCCGTATCCTCATCATGATGCAGATGGGCGTACACATAGACTCGCTCGGTTTTGAGCGACAGTTCATCTTCCAGTTTAAAGCATTTGCCAATCTCTTCGGCTGAATTAAGCTTGCCTTGGAATTGTGCAGCCTTTTTGGCTAATTGTTTGACTTCTTCGTATTCTTGATCCCATGCTTTGCGGTCAGGAAACAGGTCTTCCAGTTTCCATGTATTTTCTACCGGTGCATCGGCGCGTTTTACAATTTTACTCATGGGGAGCCTCCTCTGATCGAACATAATGTGGGGTAGGGCTGCGGCGGTAAGGGACGGATGCCAAAACGAAGAAACCGCCACGCTTACCGTAAGCAGCAAGGCAAGAGGTTTTACGGGATGCATATAACGGCATATCCTCCTTATACCATGGCTTGTCATGCCATTAGTATGACCTCTTACCCCCGAAAGTATAATTTTTCTTACTGTGGGTTGGAACCTATATTTAATAAGCTGTATACAATAAGATAAAAGGCAAGGCAAACCATGATTACGGCAGTGAGGGCCATCCACTTTTTGAGAGGAGCCGGTATCGTATCACGTTTCATGATCAGCACTCCGCCCAGCGTGAAGGCCAAAATAATGAAGATGAGATAGCTGTTGGACACCATGAATCAGCTATACCTGTTTGAAAGCGTTCATGATCCGCTGCCACTCTTCCTCGTTATCTTGAAAGGACTGCTTGGGAAACCGATTTTGAGCCCAGTGCATCAGCGCCGGACGGCTCAAAAAGGTGTGGGCTTCCTCGCCCCAATCATCGGATATTTCCCGTAGAACGATGTAACGGCCCTGCACCTCGACAGTCATCATGTTCCAATTGTCTTTTTTGTATATTTCGTGTTTTTTCATCATATGCATGTCTCCGATAATAGATGTTTTGGTTCATGATACCGCAGTTTCCGCAGCAAAAGCAAATCATTCCAGCCTGAAAATTCATCAAAAACATCAATTGCATTGTGAAAAAGCATGAAGTATAATATGGATATTCGCCATAGATGGCGGTATTTTTAGGAGGTTGTTCACTTGAAAGGTACAGTTAAATGGTTTAACGCAGAAAAAGGTTATGGCTTCATCCAAGTGGATGGTGGCGAGGACGTATTCGTACATTTCTCCGCAATCCAAGGCGACGGCTTCAAAACTTTGGAAGAAGGTCAAGCGGTTGAATTCGAAATTACTGAAGGTAACCGTGGACCACAAGCAGCTAACGTTATCAAACTGTAAGTGTAACTGAATTGTAAGAATTGTTCCGTTACTACGGATGTCTTATATATTACGGTTAAACGATGAATTGAAAGCGCAGTTCCTTAAAATTTAAGGGGCTGCGCTTTTTTGCGTAAAAACGTTTATGATATGAAGAGGTTAAATTGGAATAGGGTATTATACGTATAAAGCCAAGCAAAAGTCACTTTAAATGAAGGAGCTGATTAAATGAGTGCAGCAGAGGCTAGTTCTAAGCCTTCCTTAATTGAAGGTCCCATTGCAAAAACGCTGTTTATGTTCTCTTTGCCGATGCTGTTCGGAAATATTCTGCAATCCCTGAATGGAACCATCAATTCGATCTGGGTCGGGAAGTTTCTCGGAGAGGCTGCATTGACTGCTGCTTCCAACGGAAATATTATTATGTTTTTTCTGATCAGTTCGATCTTTGGCGTCACGATGGCTGCTACCATTATGATCGGACAAAATATCGGAGCAGGAGACATTGCCGAAACCAAGCGTGTAGTAGGCACTAGCGCAGTTTTTTTTCTAGTGCTTGCTTTGGCTATAGGTATTATCGGTTTTGTGGGTGTTCCGTGGATTCTTCATGTGCTTAATACACCTGCCGAATCCGTGGATATGGCAATCACGTATACACGCATTATTTTCGCGGGTATGCCCTTTTTGTACGGATATAACTACATTATGACCGTCATGAGAGGGGCTGGAGATTCTAAGACACCGTTTTATTTTCTGATCGTTTCCGTCGTGCTGGATGTACTACTCAACCCGCTATTGATATTCGGATGGGGACCGATACCTGCAATGGGTATTGGAGGTTCCGCAGCTGCTACCCTGATCGCTCAAGGGATCAGCTTCGTACTGATTCTCATTTACCTTTATCGTGTAAAATACTTTTTGCGCATTACATCTTCAGAGCTTCACTTGTTAAGATTCGACTGGAAGATTATTTGGACCCTGATCCGTAAGGGAGTGCCAATGGGTTTGCAAATGATTGCTGTCTCTACCAGTGCAATTGCGTTAATGAACCTGATTAACGGCTACGGGACTGTGGCAGCAGCAGCTTATACGGCAGCGAATAATTTGTCAAGCTATGTGCAAATGCCGGCAATGGCTTTAGGTGCGGCTGTGTCTTCGTTTGCTGCTCAAAATATCGGGGCCGGACGTTGGGATCGAGTGAGCAGGACAACCTGGATTGGGATTGTGTACAATTTTGTGTTGACTGGCGGAGTGGTGGTATTAATTTACGTGTTTGACCGTCAGGCCTTGCTGATGTTTCTTCCTTCTACGGGAGGGGCAATGGAATTGGGGATGCGGATTAATCTGATTACCCTGTGGTCCTTTGTTATATTCGGCATTACCAATGTCATTACAGGCGTTGTTCGCTCTACGGGTTCCGTAATGATACCACTTTTAATTACCATTGTTTCATTATGGGGCATTCGTATACCTTTGGCCTATGCATTTGTCGATAAGTATGGTCTGGATGCTGTATGGTGGAGCTTTCCGGTTGGTTTTTCTATCTCTGCAGTGGCTGTGGTTGTCTATTATGCTTCTGGCAAATGGAAGCAAGCAAGTATGGGAGAGATTCCCCAGGATATGAAGCCAGTAAAAAATGAGGGATAAGTAGGACGTTTATGCTATTTTTGACTAACTAAACATTACAGGAGTAAGCTTTTTTGAAAATAGCCCATTTTCCTTGGATAACAAAGAAAAAAGTGAGGTTGTTCATTTGTGCTAAAAGGACGATCATATTATAATGAATATGGTTTGGATAGGTATAATTACGTAGACAACAATGTGGAGGCACCGTCATTTGAGTTATGTTGAGCAAGGACGTTATCAAGTACCGAGAGGCCCCATAGGTTTAATGAGCCGAATGTACAAGCATGTTCTCCCTGAAACAAAACAACAATTGAGCAACTGGAAGAGCAAGGCGGAGCAGATCCCGGACCCCGAGTTGAGAAGTCAGGCACTTGCGAGTATAGCGGAAAAGACGTTTCACTGTGTAGGAGGTGCGGTTTATGCCGCAGCCAATATGTCTGCACGACAGACGCTAATTCCGCTGATCGTGGCGTACCAGACCATTAGCGATTATCTGGACAACCTGTGTGATCGCAGTACGTCTATGAACCCTGATGATTTCAGGCTGCTCCATCAGTCTATGCTGGACGCGATTAATCCGGCGGCTAAACCAGTGAACTATTATGAATTGCGTCGGGAGCAGGAGGATGACGGTTATTTGACCGGGCTGGTGACAACCTGTCAGTCTTGTGTAAGCAGACTTCCGGGCTATGAGGCGGCAATGCCTTACGTTCAGGATTTAGCGGGATTATACACGGATTTGCAAGTATACAAGCATATTAAACCCGAGCTGCGGGAACAAGCGCTTTTGGACTGGTGGTCGTTACATAAAGACCGTACACCGGAGCTTCGCTGGAATGAATTTGCTGCGGCTACGGGTTCAACCCTGGGGGTCTTTATGCTGTTTCTTGCTGCCAGCGACCAGCATCTCACAGATGCGGGGGCTGCCTCAATACATGCATCGTATTTTCCACATGTGTGCAGTCTTCATATTTTGCTGGATTATCTAATCGATCAAGACGAAGACCGGAAGGGCGGAGATCTTAACTTTTGCAATTATTATAAAGATGCCGACATGATGCTGGACCGGATCGCCTACGTTGTGAATCGGGCGCGGGCTGATATTGCAGATGTCCCTGCCAGCTCCTTTCACCGGATGATTATCGAGGGATTGCTGGCTTTATATTTATCCGACCCCAAAGTTAGCGAGCAGCAGGATGTGCGCGCTGTTTCGAGACGTTTAATGAAAAACAGTCCGCTCATGCGTTTGTTTTTCTTATTGAACAGTCGATGGATAAGAAGGCTTATATGATTATTTTGAGGAGGTCATAAATCATGACAGCAGTTAAGAAAATTGCAGTATTAACAAGTGGTGGAGATTCACAGGGGATGAACGCCGCAGTTCGCGCCGTTGTGCGTAGCGGCTTGTATTTTGGACTGGAAGTGTTCGGGATTCAACGCGGCTACCAAGGTCTTTTGAACGATGATATTTTCCCGATGGATCTGAGAAGTGTTGGAGATATTATCCAACGTGGGGGTACGGTACTCCAATCTGCCCGTTGCCTTGAGTTTACGAATGAGGAAGGACAAAAGAAAGGCGCACAAATTTTACGTGACCATGGAATTGACGGCGTAGTCGTGATCGGTGGCGACGGTTCCTACCAAGGGGCTAACAAACTGACCAAGCAAGGCATTAAAACCATGTGTCTTCCAGGTACGATTGACAATGATATTTCCTTCACAGACTACACCATTGGTTTTGATACGGCGGTTAGTATCGTAGTGGATGCGATCAATAAGCTGCGTGATACGATGTCATCGCACGAACGTTCTTCCATTGTGGAAGTTATGGGACGTCATTGCGGCGATATTGCTTTGCATGCTGGGCTGGCTTCCGGCGCGGAAACTATTTTGGTGCCTGAGGTAGAGTTTAACCTGAACGAAGTATCGGATCGGATGAAGCAAAACTTTAAGCATGGCAAACGCCATAGTATCATTATCGTTGCAGAAGGCGTAGGAAAAGGTGAAGATGTAGCCAAGGTTATTCAAGAAAACTGTCCGGATTATGAACCGCGTGTTACGGTGCTGGGTCATATCCAACGTGGAGGTACACCAACCGCGTTTGACCGCAATCTGGCCAGCCGTTTGGGTGATTTTGCTGTTCGCCAATTGATCGAGGGCGTATCTGACAAAGCTTGCGGAATGATTGATGGCAAACTGGTAGCTACAGATATTGGCAAGGTAGTAAGCACGAAAAAAGAATTCAATATGGAACTTTACGAGCTGGCATTGCGTTTGTCCCAATAATAAGAGCCTTTATTTGTAGTAGATCGGTTCTAATTTTGGAGAAACGTAAAATCATGCGGATGACCCGAGTCATCCGCTATTTTTTTAGCTTTAAATACTGTGAGGAGGCTATAACGCATGTATTTGTTTAAAATCGAAGTGGACAGCTCAGAAGGAGCTTTAACGGTCATTCTCGCTGCTGAAAATGAAGAACAGGCATTTAAGGAGATGGATCAGCATGTAGAGAGACACTTTCTGTATCCTCCCAAGCTGAATGAGGTAGCTATTGTGGAGAAGAAAAGAATAACTGCAGGCGCAGCATATGTTATCGAGACACGCAAAGGCTAGACAGCCTCTGCGTGTTGTTTTTTATCGGTAAAACGACGTTGTACCAGCATTAGACGCCCGAGAAGTAAAATGGCGCCTATAGCCAAACCTGTAATCAAACCGATCCAGTAGCCGTAGGGGCCCCAGGATGTCCAGCGAGCGAGTATATACCCCACGGGAAGCCCAATGACCCAATAGGACAGGAATGTGAGCAGAAAGGCCGGATTGACATCTTTATACCCGCGTAGTGCCCCTTGAGTAGGCGTAGCGATGGCATCCGAGATTTGAAAGAAAATCGCATAGATAAGAAAATGCTGAGTCAACTGAATCACTTGCGGATCGGTTGAATAAAGTCGAGCCACTTGTTCACCCCAGATGAGCAGAACAATAGCTGTGATCAGCGACAGACCCACTGCGGTGCTGATGCCCAGTACACTATAGGTTTTGGCATCCCGCGAGCGATTAGCTCCTGTTTCATAACCGACGAGAATCGTAAGTGCCATACATATGCTAAGCGGAAGCATATACAGCGTGCTCGCAAAGTTCATGGCGGCCTGGTGAGCGGCGATGGTGGCCGTATTATAACTGCTCATCAAGAGAGTGACAGCAGAGAAAATGGCAGTTTCGAAAAATATAGCAAAGCCAATCGGTACACCAATATGGATAAGCTCTTTCCAGGCGCTGGAGGCAATTCCGTATATTTTGCGGAAGATTCGGTATTCGGCAAATTTCTTTCCTCGGTGCGCGGTGATGCCAGCGATCAGCATAATGATCCAGTAGGTGGTGGCGGTTGCAACCCCAGATCCCACACCGCCCAGACGTGGAAAGCCCCAGTTTCCGTAAATAAACAAATAGTTTAACAGAATATTGATGGGAAGTGACATCAATGTGATCGCCATTGTAAATCGAGTTTGTCCTAGAGCATCCATAAAGCTTCGGAGCACCGTGTAGGCGAATAATGGAATAACACCAAATGCCATCGCACAAAGATAGTACACTGCAACGCTTTGAACCCTCGGCTCCAATTTCATGCTATTCAAAATAGGATTGACGAGAAAAAGGCCTGCAATCAGAACAATGATGGATAAGGCAATAGATAGCCATAGCGCCTGAATGACATAATAGGAAACTTTATCTTTTCGCTGTGCCCCAACCAATTGGGACACAATCGGCGTAATCGCCATAAGTATGCCGTTGAGGCCTGTTTGCACGGGGATCCATAAACTGACTCCGATTGCTACACCGGCCAGGTCGGCAGGAGAAAAGTGCCCGGACATATTGGTATCAAAAAAAGTCATCGCGGATAATGCGAGCTGGGTAATCAGGATGGGTAGCAAAATATAAAAGAACTGTTTCCATTTCTGACTCATTGTATTTGTTAATTGCATTTTGTTTCCTCATTTACTAAAGAATTGTCACTCTGATATACCATAAGATATATCATAACATGTCAAGAATCATTGTAAGGGATGCAGTAACATTTGAACAGCAACAAAAAGGACTGCCCCCGTTATTTCAAAAGAGAAGGCAGCCTTTTAGTTCGGGATTCAATACATCATTTGTATGTTACTCCGCTCGTATAGCGGTTGGTTGCATTCCAGAGTAAATATTCATCCACCTGCATATCCTTAAGCGCTCGAATTTGATCCTCGACTTGGATTTTCCCATACTTGGCATAATGGCCGCTGCCTAACCAGCTTGCGGTAAAATCCTGAATCCACGGACGAATAATCGGCTTCAGCTTGCCTGTTGGATCAAGCTTTTTATGTGTATCGACCATGGAGCCTTTTATCGTCTGGTAAGGATTTTTATCCGGGTCCTTGACACCAAACCAGCCTGTTGTGTAATGGCTTGGATAGACCATTGGCGAAATGATGTCAACGTTTTCAGAAATTTTAGTGAAATCCTGTCCGATTCCCTCCGCAGCAGGAACGGATGCGGCATACCCGAAAATATCTACCGATACCCGCACACCCAATGGAGCAAGCTGTTTGCGGGCATATTGCACGAACTCAGCTACGGCATCCGAGCGTGATTGTTCCGATTTGGTATATTTCAGCTTATCAGCTCTTTTCTCAAACCCTTCAGGAAAACGTACATAGTCAAACTGAATTTCCTTAAAACCGAGCTGTGCTGCTTCCTTGGCGATGGCGATATTATAATCCCATACCTCCTTGTTATAAGGATTGACGAAACCGTCTCCCTTGCCGTTTTTCCAAACCGACCCGTCGGGATTGCGGAACGACATTTGGGAATTTTTGTTAGCCAGCACGGTATCTTTAAATACCACGATCCGGGCGATTGGATAAACCTTATGCTGTTTTAAACGATCCATCAGACCGGCAATATCGCGAATAAATTTTTGGGGCTTGCCCAATTTTAGCAGCTCAGGGTTGGTCGTTGGATAAGTTATGTAACCTGCATCATCTTTAATGTCAATGACCATTGCATTGAGCTCCGTTTTGTCGATTAAATCCAGCAGCTGATTCATACGCGAACCGCCTGCACTGTAAGCCGTCACATAGATGCCTTTGATGGCAGGGGTGGTCGGCTGCGGGTCTGATTTGACCGGAAGATTGGATGCATCTACCTTCATGCTATTATGCTGGGCCTGAATCATGGCGCTGCCAAGCGTTGTTGCTACCGTGTCTTTGACACTTGGTGTATTGGCTGTTTGGTCCCCATTACCACTCATCCCCATGGCGATTAACATAATTGCCCAAATCATATTCATTTCCCTGTTCTCTCCCCTATGTCTGACGCTTACCTGATTATACGTAAAGTCATGTATCTAAAAAATAACACCTTTGTAACCAAGTCTGGTGTAGCAATCGTAGTCATCAGGTATAGTCTTACATGATTAACCCAACGATCGTTCGATGAATCCATATCATGGCATAAATAATGCCGCTCTTCACGGCTGTAAGTACAACCGGAAGAAGCGGCACGGGGTAGTTCGGATTTATTGAAGATAATTATCGTTCTGGTGCTCACAAATACTGTACTGAATAATTTCTAGCGCATCCGTTGGCTTGAGTATGGACATCCCGTCCCGAAGAACAATCATCGAGTTCAGCTCATTCTTTTTGAGAGAAGGGAGCATTTCCGGATACCATCTTAAGACGATGTCGGACAGTTTTACCGTTTCCATTTCCACAAAAATCACCCTTTCCTGCTCGGAATCATTCCAATAGAATCATTCATTACGAATCGGAAAAGCAAAGTGCCTGTGAAATAGCAGGTAAAGCGGTCTTTTAAAGACTATGGGAACAGCGCACGTATAGTGTACCACATAAACTGCATTTTGACACTCGGGTACATGCTTATCTTCGGCGGAAGGAACCCATTACTCCGACGGTTTCCACAATATTAACAAAAGCGGACGGGTCCACTTCCTTAATGATACGCTTTAACTCAACCAGCTCATAGCGTGTCGTAACCGTCATTAGCATATCCTTTTCCTTATGTGAGAAAGCACCTTCAATTTTGATTTTGCTGACACCGCGTGGCGTGGCCAACATTCTGTTCAACAGTTTTTCCGTGTGCTCTGTAATGATGTAGACGGTGATTTTTGTATGGCTCACATAAATTTGATCCAATACTTTACCCGTCACGAAAATGGATAACATTGACGCCAGCGCAATATTCCAATCCCCGTTCAAATATCCTGCCGCGAGAATGACCAGCCCATTCAACCCGACAAGTACAGTTCCTACGGGAAAGTCACGATAACGGGTAACAATGGAGCCGATAATGTCAAAACCGCCAGTAGACCCTCCCACCCGGAAGGAAATCCCTGCTCCAACGCCAATCAGTACCCCGCCAAAGACGGAGGCCAGCAGCGTATCCGTTACGACAGCATGTACCGGGACCCAGGCCAAAATCCACGTTGTAACAACAACAGATAAAATGCTCAGACTAATAAATCGCTTGCCCAAGATAAACCAGCCTGCAATAAGCATCGGGATATTGATGACAAAATACATTGTGCTGATATTAAATTTTGTGAAATAGCCAATTAGCATGGAAAGCCCGGCTACTCCCCCGCTCAGCAGATGGTGGGGCACGAGAAACAAATTAAAACCGCATGCTATGGCAGCGGCCCCAAAGATGACAACGAAGCAGTTTAACACTATTTTTAACAACTTTTTTTCACCTCATTTAAATTATGCGGGAAGCAACTTGCTGGTATTCATGAATTGTTCTGTGCTATAATGCGATGTGGATATTCTTGAGTAGGGACCTATGTCCAGAGAAACACTTAAAATTTAAACTGTTTTAAAAAGGGTAAATTCGTTTAAGATGTATCGGATAGGGTTCCCTGATTCATTACAGAAGTTTGCAGTTGTAAGCCCAAATAAACTCACTGTATTGGGGAAAACTTATACAATATTATCGCTACTTAAGAATACAGACAACATTGTGGATTGTCCACCACATCCACCATTATGAAGGAGTATGAATAAATTTGACGACATTTGCAGAATTTGATCTTGAACCGAAAGTAATTCAGGCGATTACGGAGCTGGGCTTTGAAGAAGCCACACCAATCCAATCCCAATCCATCCCAATTGCACTGCAAGGCAAAGACATGATTGGCCAAGCCCAAACAGGTACTGGTAAAACCGCAGCCTTTGGTATTCCGCTTATCAACAAAATTTCTAAAAACGATGAAAAAATTAGAGCTCTGATTATGGCTCCAACACGCGAGCTTGCTATTCAGGTGGCTGAAGAAATCGAAAAACTGTCCCGCTTTAAAGGTCTTCGCACTTTGCCAATCTATGGCGGTCAAGATATTGTGCGCCAGATTCGCGCTTTGAAAAAGAAGCCTCAAATTATTATCGGTACACCAGGTCGCCTGCTCGATCATATTAACCGCAAAACCATCAAGCTGGAAGACGTAAATACAGTTGTTTTGGATGAAGCAGATGAAATGTTGGATATGGGTTTCATGGAAGATATCCAATCCATCTTGAAGCAAGTTCCAGACGAGCGTCAAACGATGCTTTTCTCGGCTACAATGCCTCCTAATATTAAAAGATTGGCTGAGCAATTCCTCAAAGACCCTGAGCATGTTTCAGTTATTCCTAAACAAGTCAGTGCTCCACTGATTGAACAGGCCTATATTGAAGTCCCTGAACGTCAAAAATTCGAAGCATTGAGCCGTCTGATTGATATGGAGTCTCCAGAACTTGCCATCGTATTTGGTCGCACCAAGCGTCGGGTAGACGAGCTGGCTGAAGCGCTGCAAAAGCGTGGATACTCTGCAGACGGTTTGCATGGTGACTTATCTCAAAATCAGCGCGATGCTGTTATGCGTAAATTCCGCGATGGAAGCATTGACGTGCTCGTAGCAACTGACGTAGCTGCTCGTGGTTTGGACGTTTCCGGCGTAACTCACGTTGTGAACTTTGACCTTCCGCAAGACCCGGAAAGCTATGTACACCGTATTGGCCGTACTGGACGTGCAGGTAAAGAAGGGGAAGCATGGTCTTTCGTAACGCCTCGTGAAATTGATCATTTACATTTCATCGAACGTGTAACCCGTCACCGTATTCCACGTAAGCCGCTTCCAACACTGGCTGAGGCTCTGGAAGGCAAACAACGCATCATCGCAGAACGCCTCTTGGAAGCTGTAGAAAAAGGCGAGTTGAACGAGTACAAAGGTTTGGCTATTCAAATGCTGGAGCAATATGATTCTGTACAACTTCTCTCCGCAGCTCTGAAGCTGATGACGGGTGAGAAGAGAGAAGCATCAATTGAGCTGACTCCTGAAGATCCAATCCGTGCAAAACGTCGTAAACCAGACATTCGTTCTGGCGGTCGCAAGCCGTCCAACTATAGCGGTCGCAGCAACGGAGGATATAATTCCAACCGTTCTGGCGGCAGTGGCGGTAAAGGTGGATATGGCGGTTACAACCGTGGTAAAGAAGGCGGTGGCTACAACCGTGATTCCGGAAGTCGCTACAGCGGAGATCGCAAGCCACGCACGAGCAACAATGGAGAAACACGTCGTCCTGCAAGACGTGAAGATTCCTCTTCCGAATAAGTAATAATATGTTTGAAAAGCCGAAGTGAATACCCGCTTCGGCTTTTTTATTATGTGTTAGTACATACTTAACAACTTTGTAGAACCCGCTTTGACGAACTACCTGTTGATTTCACTGGCGCATTGGGGATGAAATACGTTATGATATAGTCAACAGCCGGAATTTACAGGCATAGCAACATGGGGCTTGGAACTGTCAAGGCTCGCGGAGGGAGAGACTAGCATTGGAGTTTAAAGGAGCTATGGGTGGTATTTACCGCTTGACGGAATGGATTACCCGACTGGCAGCTACCAATTTATTATGGGTATTATGTTCGTCGCCTTTTATGATTTGCCTCATACTCAAATTAATTGCGGTGAATATGAATTTGGCTAATGAATCTCTAGTAATGAACTGGGCGATGGCTATTTTGGCACCGCTTACCTTATTCCCGGCTACATCGGCTATGTTTACCGTTGTTCGCAAATGGGTGATGGGTGACACAGATACCGGTGTGTTTCGTACTTTTTTTAAAGGATACAAGGAAAACTATAAGCAGAGCCTGATCGGGGGCATTTTTTACACGTTACTGTTTGTTATCATGTATGTGGATTATACCGTATATATGACACAGTTTAGCAACCTGCAAATTGTGGGCGTTATCATGCTTATTCTTATTATAATTTTACTGGTGTCTATGTTTAATTTCTTTTCGATGGTAGCTCATTACCATATGTCTATCGGACAAATTATGAAAAATGCGATTTTACTGACGCTGATTCGACCATTCCGTGTATTTTCCACCATGCTCGGCAGCGCTGTTATTATATTTATCGGGGTCAAATATCCCGTGCTTTTCTTATTCTTTATCGGCAGTATTGTTGCCTGGTTCGCTTTCTTTAATTTTTACGGAACATTCCTCAAAATGCAGGATCAAATGGAAAAGATGAAGCAGAAGGATGAGGAACAGGAAAGCGTTGAAGACAAGAAAAGTGATAGCCTCTAAAAATAAAACATATTTCTCCTAGCATTTACTTTCTGAGTGAGAAGCGCTATAATAAGGTCACATCCTGCGATGCGCGTTACGGTCATTTGTTGTTTTGAACCAATGACAATGTCTAGGGAGATCTATACGAATGAATAGCTGAAAAGCCCTGTCAATTTCTGACAAGGGGACTTCAAAAGTTTGTTCTGCGATCACCCACCTGCTAAAGCAGGTTCAGAAGACGCTATGGTCGGACGACATTTGCGGGTACTCTATAACGTAATGAACACACTCTGGTACTGCTTCGTGCAGAAACAGGGTGTTTTTTGTATGCAACAATGTTAAACTAAGACATGAGGTACTAAGGTCGCATACCACAGGTATGATCGGGCTCACTTTTGGTTGTTTATCGTATTTTATAAAGCGCTTGCAGCAAAAGAAGACCGATGTGCCATATGATGGCAACGATTATCGTGAAGGAGGAAATGTCTTGTCGTTGAAGAGGACTCTGGTAGGGATTGTGCGCAGCCAAGAAAGTACAAGCGACCGGGTCAAGGACCCCCAAATGAAGACACGCTATTATAACTTATCGAGAGACAAGGCTTGGGGAGAAATAACATCTATCTTAAAAAAGATTCCTGGCTATAAGGTACTCCATGAGGTAGCATCCGTAGGTGAGATTACGTTAGAGAAGCGAACGGCGTTCGGTAGAACCGTCGATATTACTGTTTCTATATTATCTGTTTCGCCAGTTCGGAGTGCAGTGGATATTTATTCTGCGTCACGCGGATCGCTGGGGGACTTAGGTGCAAATTATCGCATTATTTTGCAGCTGTTCACTATGATTGACAAGAAGCTGTCCACTTATAAGGTCGTACAGTAATTGAAATAAGTGAGCAGTGGTGAAAACAGACCCGTGTAAAAAAGCGAGGAAGGCAACCTTCACTCGCTTTTTTAATATTTGGTCTTGATTTAGACGAGCTTTCTCACCGCTGCAATTGCTTGATCATAGTCAGGATGCTCAGACATTTCGCTCAAGTATTCCACATAAGTGATTTTGTCATTTTGATCAATAACAAAAATAGCCCGATGATCCAAATGGAATTCCTTGATGAACACGCCGTAAGCTTCACCGAAGGAATGATCCTTGTAGTCGGACAATGTCAGTACGCGGTCAATGCCCGCAGCTCCGCACCAACGAGCCTGAGCGAACGGAAGGTCCACGCTGACAGTCAGTACTACGACTTGATCTCCAAGGGAATCAGCTTCCTGGTTAAAACGTCGAGTCTGTGCGTCACATACGCCTGTATCCAAAGAAGGAACAACACTGATTAGTTTGACTTTGCCTGCAAAGTCTTGAAGCGTAGCCGTCTCCAACAGGTTTTTCTGTAATTTGAAATCAGGTGCCTGATCTCCAATTTTCAATTCAGGACCTAAGAGAGTCAAAGGATTGCCTTTAAAAGTGGCAGCCGCTGTACGTTCTTGTGTCATATGTAATAGCCTCCTTGGTTTTTAGCATTGGTTATCGTTGCTGAAATCTATTATAATCTTTTATAAAAGACATTGTCCAATTTGAATAAGGTGGAGACACCCCATGAAGGAAGGATTGCCTTGATTTTTTTACGTTATGAGAACTGGAAAAGCTATTTGCGTTTTTACCCGGTAACCTGTCTGATTTTGCTCATCAATATTGTAATGTTTATTGTGCTCACCGTGCAGGGTGGATCGCAGAATAGCTTAACGCTGATCCGGTATGGCGCACTGATTAATGAGGCGCCTTTCACTGACCAGCTATGGCGTTATGTGTCCGCCATGTTTTTACACGCGGGGTTTGATCATCTTTTGTTTAATTCCTTCGCAATCCTCGTGTTTGCTCCACCGCTGGAGCGCTTGCTGGGCTCCTTTCGCTATGTGCTGCTGTATCTGGTCACAGGTATAGTAGGGAACGTAATGTCCATTGCACATTACAACATGGTAGCGGAAACGACGATTTCTGTAGGAGCCTCAGGAGCGATATATGGCATCTATGGTGCGTTTCTGTACGTTGCCCTGTTCCAGCGGTCGCTTATGGATGATGCTTCACGTAAAACATTGTACACACTGCTTGGGTTTGGTATCCTGTTTTCTTTCGCTGTGGCGAACATTAACTGGACTGCTCACTTTGGTGGCTTGCTTAGTGGGTTTTTCCTTTATGGATTGATGATTAGATTGACTGGCCAACGTAAACGTCACTAAAGACAGCTTTATCGTAAGTAAGCAGGGGAATAATGAGGAAGGTGTTCGATAACATCTTCCTCCGGATGTTGAAAAACAGATTGGAGCGAATATCGGAGTGGAATTACGACAGTTGCAATACTTCATGAAAGTAGCGCAAAAGGAACATGTTACTCAGGCAGCCGAGGAGCTACATGTGGCGCAGTCTGCGGTTAGTCGGCAAATTCATCAGCTTGAAGAGGAGCTGGGGGTTAACCTTTTTATGCAAAAGGGCCGCAATTTGCAGCTTACGCCGGTTGGACAGCTATTTTGCAAACGGGTTGAAACGATTATAAAGGACTTGGAACGAGCTGTTTTGGAAGTGCATGAGTTTTTGGACCCTGAAAGGGGCGAAATCCGCATCGGTTTTCCACACAGTTTGGGGATTCATCTTATTCCTACGGTGGTGGCTGAATTCCGTAAGCGGTATCCCAATGTTAAATTCAGATTTAAACAGGGGATGTATCCGAGTTTGATCCGTGATGTGTCAGCGGGTGAGGTGGATTTGGCTTTTGTATCTCCATTTCCAGATCGTCATGATCATGTTGAGGGGGACGTGGTATTGACAGAGGAGTTGTTTGCAGTCCTGCCACCTAATCATCCTTTGGCTACAGCCAAACATATCACGCTTAGCCAGCTTAAAGGTGAGAAGTTTATCCTGTTCAGAGACGGATATTCGCTGCGTCCGATTGTTTGGCAGGCTTGTCTGGAGGCTGGATTTACGCCAGATATCGCTTTTGAAGGCGAGGAGACGGATGCGATACGCGGATTAGTTGCAGCCGGTATGGGGGTCAGTCTTTTGCCTGAAATGGCATTGTTTCAGACCAACCCGCTTCAGCCTGCAAGAGTGTCGATTGTTGATCCGGAGGTGACGCGAACCATTGGCTTGATTCATCGCAGAGATGACAAGCTTCCGTTGGTTGCCAAATCGTTTCGTACTTTTTTGTTGGACTATTTTGGTCTTCAGGCCAGTGCGGCTGCTCCGAATGGGAGTATAAAGCGGATTGAACGCAATTGAGTATAGCGCATTGGCATAGATAGAAAAAAGGTTGTTCCTCTACCATCACATGGCGGAGGAACAACCTTTTTTTTGTAGTACAAGCGATTAGTCGCGACTGTTAAAAATACCGATCAAGCGGATCAACTCCAGCAAAGAAACGAGAGCTGCGGCCACGTACGTCAATGCAGCGGCATTCAATACCTTGGCGATACCCCGTTCTTCATCACTGCGGATAAAGCCTTCAGAAACCATAATTTCACGAGCGCGGTTGGAAGCATTAAATTCGACCGGCAATGTAATTAATTGAAAAGCAACCGTAGCCGAGAAAAAGATAATGCCCAAGCCGATCAGGTTCGTGAAGCTGAACAGGAAACCGGCAATCAGCAGAAACGGTGCGATACCGGATGCAAAGTTAACGATCGGAAAGATGCGGTGACGCAGTGCCAGCATCGGATAATGCTCTTTATGCTGAATCGCATGACCGACCTCGTGACAAGCCACGGCAACCGCGGAAATGGATTTTTCATAATATACTGGCTCGGACAGGCGTACCACACGATGTATCGGGTCATAGTGGTCAGATAACGCACCGGGTACAGGTTCGATAGGAACATCGTGCAAACCATTGCGATCCAGCATGTGCCGGGCGGCATCATAACCTGTTAGCCCATTTTCATTAGGAACGTCAGCCCACTTGTTAAAAGTACCTTTTACACGAAATTGCGCCCATAAGGATAAGCCGAACGCAAGAATAATCAATATATACATACCCATCATAAAGCAACCCTCCATTATTGTTTCATTACAGCCCGGGAAAACTACATCATAGAGCTATGCTCCAGCAAATACTTCAGAGCTTCGATACAAGCGGCACTTTGCGGGAGTAGACCAGTAAGCAGTTTACGTGCTTGAACGGGCTTAAGTTGCCCTAGGAGAGGCTGTAGCTCGTTGACTTCACGCTCCAGACGCTGCATGTGCATCTCCAGACTCGTCAGCTTGTCAGTGACGTGATCTTCCCCTGCAACCGAGCTCCATTTAATCAGTGTTTGTTTGATTTCCTCGAGGCTATATTTCTCTTGTTTCATTTGGTTAATACGTTCAAGCCTGTTTAAGGTTTCATCATTATAAAGCCGATAATTTTTCAATGATCGTTCTTCAGGTGTGATCAAACCGAGCTTTGTGTAATAATCAATGGTTCGTTCGCTGACACCAGCCGCCTTGGCTAGTTCGCCAATTCGATACAGCTTCATATCCCCATCTGTCCTCACCTCGTGCTCTTCATTCAACCTTCAAAATCATGATCTGCAAACCGAGTGCTTAATAAGAATATTTTACATGATTCTCAACCATACAGTCAAACGTTATACTTTTTTTCAGGACTAAAACAAGCTACTTTTATAGTTAGTAAATATGACATGGAAGGTTCGCCTCTTCATTTTTTCAACATAGCAAAAAAAATCTTGTCAACTTTCATGTATTCTGCTTATAATGACAATAAGAATTTCACGAAATGTAAAGAAACATAACATTCAAGGGGGTGGGCTTCATGAGAAAAAAGTGGTTAGTTGCATTATTGGCCATGGTGACGGTACTGGCTTTTCCGGTAGGTGCATTCGCTGCTGACGGTCCGACAAATATTCAGCTCCAAGCAGGTTTAAACACGGCATTTACCTTCTTGGCATTTATACTTGTGTTCTTCATGCAGGCAGGATTTGCGTTGCTGGAGGCTGGCTCGACACGAATGAAGAATGCGGGTCATGTCGCTGGTAAAACGATCCTTACCACAGGGGTTGCAGCTTTGTCCTTCTGGGCTCTTGGATTTGGTCTCGGCTTTGGTAACGATGGCGGCAACGGATTTATGGGACTGACGGGTTTCTTCATGAGTGGTACCGATGCTGCTGCATCGTTTGATTCTCTTTCCGCTCTGGACGTTCCGATTACCATTATGTTTTTGTTCCACTTTGCTTTTGCTGCGGTATCTCTTTCCATCGCTTGTGGAGGGATGGCAGAGCGTGCAAAATTAAGTGTATACATTATTTTCGGTATTTTGTTCTCCATCGTGATCTATCCGGTTGTAGCTCACTGGGTATGGGGCGGCGGCTGGCTTGGCAAACTGGGTATGCAGGATTATGCCGGTTCAACGGTAGTCCATCTGACAGGCGCTACGGCGGCACTCGTCGCTACGCTGCTGCTCAAGCCGCGTCTGGGCAAGTTTAATAAGGATGGCAAGCCGAACATTATTCCTGGTCACAATCAGGTGTACTCTATTCTGGGTGTAATTATTCTCTGGTTTGGCTGGTTTGGATTTAACCCGGGTAGTGCGGTAACGGCTATGAACGACGGATTTTTTGGATATGTGGCATTGACTACAAATATTGCGGCGGCGGCAGGCGGGGTTTTCGCTTTGCTCGTATCCTGGATGGTATACGGAAAAGCTGATATTCCTTCGATGCTGAATGGTGTGCTGGCGGCTTTGGTTGCTATTACTGGTTCTTGTGCTTTTGTAGCTCCTTGGGCAGCTCTGGTCATCGGTGCAGTAGCAGGGATTGTGACCTTCTTCACAGCACAATGGTTTGAGCGTGCAAGAGTAGATGATCCGGTATATGCTTTTTCCGTGCATGGTATTGCAGGGATGTGGGGTGCAGTATCGACAGGGTTGTTCGCTACGCCCGAGCTTGTAAAAGTAACAGGTGTAGGTCAAGTGGGATTGTTCTATGGCGGCGGATTTACGCAATTAGGAGTACAGCTGCTTGGACTGGTTGGTACTTTTGCCTTCGTGTTCGTCATTTCCTTCATTATTCTGGGTGCAATGAAAGCCATTATGGGCATTCGCGTTACAGAAGAGGAAGAAACGATGGGGCTGGATATTAGTGAACACGGTACGTACGGCTATCCAGAACAAATGAAGTTGGTTGCCGAGGCTGAAAAGCGTTCTGGAATTGTGAGCTAATATGTAAAATATAAAGACCAGTATGGAGAGCGGAGGAGATGGTAGTATGGAACTGCAAAATACGGCCCCTTGGGTGAGTTCCGCTGAAGCGATTGATCAAGCTGACACGCCTGAATCGCTAAGGCAGGCCAGGGTCGATTCTCAAAAATGGCTACTGGCTTCCCAAGCCTCCGCTCCGTTATCAGACTGGTTACAAACGGCGAATGAAATGCATGACCGCATCGCGGCCAGAGCTGTACAAATGTGCGAAAAAGGGATGGTTGAGGATGGCTTCGGCCCTCCTCCCGTCCCTTACGCATTTATAGCCTTTGGAAGCATGGGGCGCTCGGAATCAACGCTATGGAGTGACCAGGATAACGGTATGATTATCAGTGATACTGTATCTGCTGATAAAGAAGTGTATTTTAGAGAATTTGGTCGCAGAGTCTCTGCGATGCTGGAGTATTTGGGCTATCCCAAATGTGAGGGGAAAGTGATGTGTTCGGAGCCGTTGTGGTGTCGCACATTGTCTGAATGGCAGGAGCAGCTCGCAACATGGTCGGATGATTTCGCCTGGGAGCCGATTCGTTATCTGATCATCTCATCTGATATGAGGTATATTGCTGGAGATGAGCAATTGTCATGCGAATGGAAACGAAGCTTCTATAAGCTGTTCCGAAAACATCCCGATTTGCCTTCAGCGGTACTCAGGAACACAGTCAGGCATAAAGCGACACTTAATATTTTAGGTCAGATCGTCACCGAACGCTTCGGAGAGCATGCGGGCGATTTTGATGTGAAATACGGGTTGTATATTCCGCTCGTCAATGCAGTGCGCTTTCTGGCGTTGCAGCACGGAGTGGAGGAAACCTCTACGCTGAAAAGACTGAGGCGTCTGGCGCAATTGGAGGCTGCACCGCTTCCTTTGCTGGATGCTTGCGAGCGGGCCTTTCGGATTGCGCTTCAGCTTCGAACGGCTACTCCGGCACAGGAGAAGGATGGATTGCTGATCAGCAACGGCTATCTGGCCGTCAAGCCGCTGAAGCAAGGCAAGGGCTGGCATGAGCTGCGCGAGGCTCTGTCGACGGTTCGACGGTTCCATCGTGCGTTGCAAAGACAGCTGCGATTTATGGAAGGGAGAAGGTCATGAAGGAGCCAGCGCAGGGAGGCGGCTTTTGGAGCGCTCTTCGCAGAGGAGGAGTACCGTCTGCCATCGCTTCTGTCATGGGGGCTCCTACGGCTCAGCAGATGGCGTTTATTCGTTCCTTAACCCGGGAGCAACGTCGCTCTGAAGTATTGCGGACCCCGCTGGAGCGTTTGGAGACAGTTGTTTTTGATCTGGAGACGACGGGATTTTCTGCGCAGCATGGTGATGAGATTTTATCGTTCGGGGCGATTCGTGTAGTTGGAGATACGATTATGGAAAAAGAGCAGTTTTACACGCTTGTCAATCCACGTACAATGATTCCTGAGCATATTACGGAGTTAACCGGGATTACCCGGGAAATGACGGATGAGGCTCCCCCGCTTATGAATGGGCTGCATGACTTTATGTCCTTTGTAGGTGGGCGTGTACTTGTAGCGCATGCCAGTGCTCATGACAAGGCTTTTTTGAATGCCGCCTTATGGAAAACATCTAAAGTTCAGCTGACTCACCGTGTGCTGGATACGATGATGCTGGCCAAGTGGCTTGAGCCACAACAACACCAAACGTACAGCTTGGATGAATTGCTGACCTACCAAAGCATTCCGATTGAGGGGCGGCATCATGCGCTAGAGGATGCAAAAATGACAGCTAAGCTGTGGGTGGCGTATGTTCAGGAAATGCTTAACCGTAACGTGACTAATTTGGCAGATGTTTATGCACATTTAAGTCATGCCTGATTTCGTATACAGCGTGAGCACTTAAATTACACAAAAAAACAGTAAGCCCGCGATCATTCGTAGGTTTGCTGTTTTTTTGTGCATATATGTGCGAAGAAATGCTGTATAAAATAAGGGCAACTCAACTTATAGCTGTAATGATGAATTGAAGTTCCTGGAAATTGCGGTGGTATTAATTTTTCAGCCTAATACTTATTTTCTTTTGACAATATATACAGATCACAGGGTTAGAGATGGCAGCAGGCTGGGTATCCTATGGAGAAGTTTAAGGTGAGCCCAACGAAAGCCAGGTGATTGAATTCTCTTTAGCCCCTTAGTGAACTTGGACACTAAGAGTGTATATGGATTACACTACTAGTGATAAGGGGCTGAGGAAATGACACGAAATAAACATTCTAGAGAATTTAAACGCCAAATCGTCAAGGAAGCCATCGAAACCGGGAATAAGGCAGCTGTAGCCCGGAGATATGAAATTGCCGTCAATATGCTTCACCGTTGGGTAAAGGAATTTGAAGAAGGTAAATATGGTGAAACTTCACTGGAAACCATACATGGACTAGATTCCAAAGTGCTTTCCCAAGAAAATGATCAATTGAAGAAACTACTGGGTGAACAGGCACTAGAGATTGCGATACTGCGTGACTTGATAAAAAAGAAAAACCCTCATTTGCTGAAAAAGTGGAAGTAGCAGAACACTACATTTGTGAAGGATATGCCGTCACGCTTGTGCTACGACTGGCCAACATCCCGAGATCTAGTTACTACTACCATAAAAATAGAAAATTGATCGAGAAAACAGCAAGTGGGGGACGACAAAAGCCAGGATATTCGCTGCGTTCGGACGGCGTAAAAGTACCGGATGCTCAGATTATGGAACGGATTATGGAGTTGATTTCTGCAGACGGCCATGCGTATGGATACCGAAAATTAACCGTCGCTTTACGCCGAGATGATGGCCTAATTATTAACAAAAAGAAGGTCTACCGATTGTGCAGAGAATTGAGCATCCTGCGACCACAGCGAAAAGTGAACTCATCTTACCCACGGAAACTGGTACGAAATCGGATGATTACGAATTCGAACCAACGGTTTGAGACGGACATTAAGTACGGTTATATTGCAGGAGAAGACCGATTTTTCTTCATTCAGTCTTGCCTCGATGTTTACGACCGTTCTGTGGTTGCTTACCATATAGGATTGCGGTGCGAGGCCAAAGATGTGATCCGAACGTTACAAACGGCCTTGTTTAAGAGACAATTATTTGAGGTGCAAACCAAACCTGTGATTCGTACAGACAATGGCCCTCAGTTTATTTCTCATGGGTTTGAAGCTGCCTGTAAAAGCTTTGGAGTGGAGCATGAACGCATTCCTCCACGAACACCGAATATGAACGCACATATTGAATCTTTTCATAGGTTATTGCAGGATGAATGCTTGGCTCGCTACGACTTTGAAACGTACAGCGAAGCTTATGAAGCCGTCACGGAATTCATTCATTTTTATAATGAACGAAGAATTCATTCCAGCATTTGCGATTTGTCGCCGTCTCAGTTTTATGAGAAAAACCAGACAAAACCGATTCCGATCCGAGAAGTTCGTGTATAATTTCAAAAACGAAGTCTGGATGAGCAAGAGAGAGTTAGTGTCCAAACTTAGGGGGTTAATCCGAATTGTGATAAGAGTTGGTTTTATTCGATTAGGGATGGCTATGCTGATTGCGGGAGCGGTATCAGAGTTAGTTATTGCAAATACGGCTTATGCAACAAGCTTGCCCAATAAAAATGTACTTTCACAGGAGGAGCATAAAGATGAGGAGGGGCTTGGGACAGAGCTAGCTGTAGAGGCTGATTCAGATGCAATAGAAGTGATAAAAAAGCTGAAACCCGGTCAACGGCTTCCTTCCATGATTTTAAAGGATTTAAAAGGCAACTCCTACGATGTAGCGGCTCCACGCAACAAACCACTGGTTATTAGTTTCTGGGCTTCATGGTGCGATCCGTGCCGTTTGGAAGCGCCTATGCTGAATGAGCTGTATCGCCAGTACAAACATGATGTAGATGTGTATGGGATCAATGTAACTCGTTATGATCGATTGGAGGATGTGCAGAAATTTTCCCGCTCTTTGGGTCTGCAATTTCCGATTTTGCTTGATGAGCAAGGGACATTGTTTGAACGGTTTGGAGGAGCAGCTTTTCCGACTCATGTATTGGTTGATCATCATGGACTGGTGCACGAAATTATAATCGGCATGTTAAGTGAGCAGGAATTGGAACGTAAAATACAGATGCTTCAAAAAAAGAAGGTGTCTTTGAGGTTCTGATAGACCCTAAAGACACCTTTGATCACTCCATTATCTGATTAGTGGTTAACTAACCCCTGATGAGTAAGATCTGCCTGCTCATTTTTGGGAGTCGGTGCTTCCAGCAACGCATAACGGAAGCTGTCCAGGAGAGCTTCCCAACTGGCTTCAATGACATTTTCGGATACGCCTACGTTACTCCAGACGTCTTCGTAATTTTTGGATTCTATGAGCACTCGTACTTTGGCGGCGGTGGCATCTTTTTCGTCAAGCACACGTACCTTGTAATCAGCCAGGTGCATGTCCCGTAGCGCAGGAAAATATTGGGAAAGGGCCTTGCGAAGTGCGTTATCGAGTGCATTGACAGGACCATTTCCTTCAGCAGCGGTATAAACACTCGTCCCAGCGACATTTAGCTTCAAGAACGCCTCGGATACGACCGGTCTCCCTGCTGTTTTTTCTACCAGCACCTTGAAGGACTCAAATGAAAACATTTCCTTCACTTCGCCGCCTGCTTCCCGAATGAGCAATTCCAGCGATGCATCTGCTCCTTCAAACTGATAGCCCTGATGCTCCAACTCCTTGATGCGGCTAATGACGCCACGCGCTTCATCACTGGAAGGATCAAGGGTGATGCCCAGCTCCTGCGCCTTGGAAACAACGTTGCTTTGTCCAGCCAGTTCAGAGACCAGTACTCGCTGTTTGTTACCTACCAACTCAGGGGAGATGTGCTCGTAAGTTCGCGAATCGCGCAAAATTGCTGACACATGGATGCCGCCCTTATGGGCAAATGCTGCATTCCCGATGTAAGGCTGGTTCACAGGCATATTGACGTTAGCCACCTCGCTAACAAAGCGGGCTGTATTGCTGAGTTGCTTCAGCTTGTCATCATCCAGACAATCATAGCCAAGTTTGAGTTGCAAATTTGGAATGACGGAGCATAGATTTGCGTTACCACATCGTTCGCCGTATCCGTTAATAGTACCTTGAACCTGCCTTGCGCCTGCTTGAACCGCGCTCAGCGTGTTAGCTACTGCCAATTCACAGTCATTGTGTGTATGAATACCTAATTGTGATCTTGTCAGTTGACTATGCAGGGTAGTGACAATTTCCCTTATCTCATGCGGCATGGTGCCACCGTTTGTATCGCACATCACAAGCCAGTCCGCGCCTGCTTCTTCTGCTTTTTTCAAAACGGCGAGTGCGTATTCTGGGTTGTTTTTGTAGCCGTCAAAAAAATGCTCGGCATCAAAAATTACCTCCATGCCTCCTTGTTTCAAAAAGGCAATGGAATCATAAATCATGGACAGATTTTCCTCCAGTGTCGTCTGTAAAGCGGTGTGCACATGAAAATCCCATGATTTACCTACCAGTGTGGCCGCCTGGGCGCCGGATTCCAGAATTCGCTGCAGATTGACATCCTCTGCTGCAATACTATTCTTGCGACGCGTGCTGCCGAAGGCGACAATTTTGGCTTGAAGTCCTAGCTCTTGCACCCGTTTGAAAAATTCGATATCCTTGCTGTTGCTCCCGGGGATCCCGCCTTCAATATAATGAACACCGAGATCATCAAGTTTTTTGGCGATTTTCAGTTTGTCGTCAGCAGACAAGCTAATTCCTTCTCCTTGAGTACCGTCTCGCAGCGTTGTATCAAAGATAGAAATAGCGGTGGACATGAGGGACTCCTCCTTCGCGATTGCTCAGATTAATGTACTTTGCTTTTTTAGAAGATTTATTTAATTAATTAATTAATTAACGCTTAAAAACAGGAAAGCGTCAGCTCGCCTTGCTCATATGATACTCGATTATATCAACTAATGACTTCAAATGTAATATATAATTATCATTTTGTGGCCGCAAAACCTTTATTCTCATGTAAAATCTCATGTAAAATAGAAGGAGAATTCAGATCTAAACTTAAGCCAAGAGACATATTCCCGTAAGAGCGGGTGAATTTAAAGTTAAAAGAAGGGTTGAGCATGAAAGATGTCAGTGCTTATTATCCGGTCGGCGGGCGAGTTATTTTGCATGTGGATATGAATGCATTTTATTGTTCCGTTCATGCAGCGGAGGAACCGGAGAAATATAAGGGGGTGCCTACCGCCGTAGCTGGCAGTAGTGAGCTGCGCAAAGGTGTAATTGTAACCTGCTCCTACGAAGCTCGACGTTTGGGCATTTCAACAGGGATGGTCGTTCAGCAGGCACGCCGGATTTGTCCGCAGCTTATCGTAATACGGCCTGATTTTCACTTGTACCGTCGTTATTCCAAAGCGTTTATGAGCATTGCCTATTCGTATACCCCTATGCTGGAAGCCACTTCAATTGATGAATGTTATCTCGACATTACAGGTTCCAAGCAGTTTGGAACACCTCTGGAAATTGCAGAGGAAATTCAGCGCAGAGTAGAGGATGAGCTTGGCTTGCCTTGCTCGATCGGAATAGCACCCAACAAGCTGTTGGCGAAAATGGCTTCTGATCTAAAAAAGCCACGTGGGATATCCATTTTACGTCTGCGTGATGTGCCCAGCATCTTATGGAAGCTTCCTTGCAGTCAATTGTTTGGTGTGGGTCGCAAAACGGCAGACAAGCTTTTGCAAATGAACATTCGCACCATCGGGCAATTGGCTAAGGCGGATGAACATATGCTAATTGGTGCATTTGGCGTGACAGGATCGTGGCTCAAATTGGCGGCTAACGGGATTAATCATTCTCCAGTCAGCACTGAACGAGAGCCTAACAAATCCATCGGTCATACGACGACCCTGCCTATGGATGTGATGAAGCTGGAAGAGGCTCAGCGGGTACTTCTTAACATTAGCGACCAGGTAGCCCGGAGGCTACGACGACACGGTATGCTGGCAGGAGGTATTCAACTCACGATTCGGACGCCAGATATGAAGACCTTTACGCGTTCTCAGATGAGAAGTACTCCTACGGAAAGTGCTGAAGACATATATAAGGAAGCTTGTGCGCTGTATCGTCGTCATTGGGGAGAGGACAAGCCTGTGCGCTTACTGGGGATTACACTACAGCAGCTCATTCCGAAGGAGGAAGCGGCTGTTCAGCTGGATCTTTTTGAATATCAGGACCAGCCCAAGAAAGAAAGTCTATTGAAAACGATGGATGCGCTGCGCGACAAATTTGGTGAAAATGCAATTTTGACCGCCGGGATGCTGGGAGATGATCCTTCAGTGCTGCTTCGCAATTCCAAGCTGCGCGGAACTTCGCTGCAAAAAGACAATCTTCCGACTCCTGAGTGAATTTCCGCTTCATTTATGTAAAGCAGCGGAAGCTTGCAATATAAGCGTTTTTTACATGAGGGATAAAGGAAAATAATTTGTAATAATTTTTCGTTTGTATTAATATGTGAATAGAATGCAAAAGCTGGTTTGTTTGATTGTATAGGAGGAAGAGAACAGTTATGGCTAAATACACTTGGGTAGAAAAAGATACATGCATTGCTTGCGGAGCCTGTGGCGCCACAGCACCAGACATTTATGATTATGATGATGAAGGTTTGGCTGAAGTTATCTTTGAGGGAGATGCAAACCAAGGCATCAAGGCGATCTCAGAAGACCTGTATGATGATATGCAGGATGCTTGTGATGGTTGCCCTACAGATTCCATCAAAGTAGCAGACGAGCCCTTCAACAAAGAAGGTTAAGTGTAGGCTTCTTGGATGGTGACAGCACCGACAGCTTCCTTCACCGTATTACGGTTAAGGAAGCTGTCGGTGCTGTTTTTTTATGTGCTGTCCATCTGGTCCATTCCGACCGATATACATATTAGGAAGTACGTAAGATTACACGATCAGGAGGATCCGATGGACCATTCGCCTCATCTTAAATCGTATGTAAAAAAGCATCCTGATAATAAAATGGCTTGGTATCTACTCGGTAAAGAGTATGAGAGCAGCGGTCAGGAGGGCAAAGCAAATTATTGCTTTAATCGCGCGGGAGAAGTGTTCGAGGCCTTCGAGCATAAACAGATTCCGGCAGACGTATGGATGGAATATCAGGATAAACTCGTTCAGATGTCGAAGGAGAAGGAGCGGCGAACAGCCCGAGCACGCCATCTGCTAACTGCGCTCATGGTCCTCTTGCTCATATGGGTGCCTTCAGCCAATTCACCGAAGCATTCAAATGAGAATGCAGCCGTATCACCCGTAACCGAGCGTGCAGCCGCCGATAATGTGAAAACTGCGGAAGTACCGATTGTTGATCCAACAGGGACAGCTAAGATCGGTGGGACTAATGTTGGCGGTGTGTTTACTGCCCAAGGTCGAAAAGGAAGCGGAGCTGAGACGACGCTTGCTGATATGCTAACAAAGACGGATCGTTTGCCCCCCAAAACCACCGTGCTCGGCATGGAGCAGAGCGGCTCATGGCTACTTTGGAGAAATGGAATGCAGCCATTACTGAGTGTGCAAAACCAAGGGAATGGTGGATTAGCTGTTCAGTCTTACGATGCCGCTGCGTGTGCTTGCAAGCCGCCCGACAGGGAGAGTCTTCGCCAAGCAGGTCTGGAATGGGCAGCCGGTCAGGAGGAGCTGGCTGTGCTGAATAGCTCCATGCTTGCTTTTCGTTCGCAGCATCAACGTCTTCCCCAGAGTCTTGATGAGCTGACCCGCAACTTTCCCGATAACACGATGTATGGTACGACAGAGGGGATGAAGAAAGCTTTTATACCGATGCGCAGTTTACTTGCTTCACCGGGACAGGGAGCAGATCAACAGGCTCGCTCGTCGGCTGAAAACAGTCCTTTACTGGCATCGTCACTGCATGGACGACCTTTTCTGGGGCAGCCGCTGCGGATTGTGGTAGACAAATCCAAGCACAGGCTCGGATTGTTGAGTGGCAATGTGCTAATCCGAAATTATCCTGTTGGATTGGGTGGAGAAAAGACGCCGGAAGGGAAATTTGTAATTAGCGATAAAGTCGTCAATCCGAACGGCAAATCCAATGGTGAGTTTGGTAGCCGTGGAATGCAGCTGTCTGCAACGAATTATGCCATCCATGGTACGAACAAGCCAGACAGCATTGGGAAAAATGAATCGCTGGGCTGCGTCCGCATGGGCAAGACGGATGTGGAGGAATTGTTTGCTCTCGTGCCTTCAGGTACGGAGGTGGTTATTGGTACTGGGGGATTGCCTGAACAAGTACTTGTGCCTGGTTCGCGATTTATGAGTGAGCCGAAGCACGATCAGACGAATCCCCGCAAAACCTATCACTGGTTAAATTAACCTTTTCGCTGCATAAGCTACTTGTTGTTTAACGATTTCCCGCTTGTGCTAAAACAATGACCAGAACAATCACAACGATGAGGAGAACAAAGCTGACGGCGGTCCATACAATCGCCTTCTTGTTCACCTCGTCCTTTTTCTTTTGCAGACTGGGCGGCTTGCGCTTGGTCTTCATATCAGCAATCCCTCTTTTCTGACGGGCTAAGGAACCTGTCTTACTATGTCCATTGTAAATGGTTTGATTATACATTTTCAATGACATCTCCATGACAACTGAATTGTTCTGTTGTCGCACCTCGCAAATTACTTTCTTTTTGGTATGGAAAAAGCTAAACTATTTTGTAGAGATGTTTTTTTAGGATTGTGCAAGGGCATAGAACGGAGTGGATGAGAACGTGTTGTATCAAAGGATTGTAAAACCTGTTTTTTTCAAAATGAGTCCGGAGACGGCCCATCATGTAGTCATTGATGGCTTAAAGTATGCGGGGGCGCTTCCAGGTGGAGCAGCAACGCTGCGGGGGATGTACGGAGTCAAGGAAACGGAGGATCTTGCCGTTGATCTGTTCGGACTTCATTTTCCCAACCCGATTGGACTGGCTGCGGGGTTGGATAAAAATGCGGAAGCGGTTGCCGGCTTTTCCTCCATCGGGTTTGGTTTTATGGAAGTAGGCACGGTGACACCTGTCGGACAGCCCGGAAATGATCGGCCCCGCTTGTTCCGCTTGCCTCCCGATGAGGCATTAGTCAATCGGATGGGCTTTAACAATCTGGGTGCGGAGAGTATGGCTGAACGATTGGCTGCACTCAAACATCGGCCTGTTCCGGTTGCTGTTAATATTGGCAAAAACAAAATCACGCCCAATGAGGATGCACATAAGGATTATGAAAAGTGTATTTCCGCGCTATATCCGTACGCGGACTTCTTTGTGGTGAATATTAGCTCGCCGAATACACCGGATTTGCGAAAGCTCCAGCATGGCAGTGAACTGAAGTCATTACTTGAAGCGGTTCGGGCAGAGATGGGAGTGCAGGCAGCCAAATATGGCGAATCCAAATCTGTGCTGGTTAAAATTGCGCCAGACGTATCGGATGAGGAACTGGAATATATGACGGATGCGATCGCTGCCAGTGGAGTGGACGGTATTATTGCGACAAATACAACGATATCCAGGGCTGGCCTGACACATCGGAATGCGAGTGAAACGGGAGGCTTGAGCGGCAAGCCGCTGCGTGATCGTTCTACAGAGGTCATTGGGCGGGTATACCGTCAGACGGAGGGGAAGCTGCCTATCATCGGATCGGGAGGCATTTTCACCAGCCGTGATGCCTATGACAAAATTAAAGCAGGCGCGAGCCTGATTGAAATTTATACAGCATTGATCTACGAGGGACCGGAAGTGAATCGGGCTTTGCACGCCGGTCTGCGTGAGCTGCTTCGAAAGGACGGCTTTAGACACATTACCGAGGCTGTTGGTGCAGATCACAGATAAAAAATGTGGTGTCGGAAGAGACAGGAGGTACGGGGATGGACGGAAGAGACTGGGGAACATTTTTGCTGCCATACGATCAGGCGGTGGAGGAGCTTAAGGTCAAGTTCAAAACAATGCGTGCGGAGCTGAAGAAGCGCGAGGAATACGCTCCTATCGAATTCGTAACCGGACGGGTTAAAAAAATATCAAGCATCCTCGATAAAGCGAAAAGATTGCAGGTTTCTCCTGATCAGCTAGAGACGGGAATCGAGGATATTGCAGGCATCCGTATTATGTGTCAATTTGTTGAGGATATTCGGCGGGTAGCCGAGTACATTCGAAGACGCAAGGATTTGACTGTGCTATATGAAAAGGACTATATCACCAACTATAAAGATAGCGGTTATCGCAGCTTTCATATGATTGTGGAATATCCAGTGCAGACGGCATTGGGTTTAAAAATTGTGCTGGCGGAAATTCAGATCCGTACCTTGGCTATGAATTTCTGGGCCACCATTGAGCATTCACTCAGCTATAAGTATCGTGAAAGCTTGCCGGGTGAAATGCGGGCAAGGTTGAAAAAGGCCGCTGAGGCAGCCTTTGTATTGGATAATGAGATGTCTTCCATTCGTCTTGAAATATTGGAGGCACAGAAAAAATTTGAGGATGAAGCGAATATCGTTTCCAAAGTGCTAACAGGTATGCATCGCTTGTATTTTTACCATAAGATCAGCGAAACGATTGAGGCACAGCGCAGGTTTAATGAGCTGTGGGAGCAACATGATATGGAAGGAATCAAGCAGCTTCACGATGAAGTGAAGGAGATGCTGGAGTCCTCTACCAAGGAAGAAGACAGGGATGAACAATAAAATGGTGAACCTTTCCTATGAACCGTTGTACGTGACTTACCTGGTATACTTCAATCGGGATCGGGATTACTTTGAATGTCATGAGGTACTGGAAGAGCTGTGGCTTAGGCTGGACCGTGACCCTGTATATAAAGGTTTGCTGCAAATCGCTGTAGGGCTGTTTCATTTTCGTAACGGCAACTATCGTGGTGGGCATATGATGCTGGATAGTGCGGTGCATAGACTGGAGCATACTCCACCGCAGGCGCTGGGCATTAATATGGCGAAGCTGGTGGACGAGGCGCGCGCTTGTGCCCGCCAGCTTGCCGAGTTTGTTGCCGCTGGCAAGGAACAACTTCTGCACCAGCCGCCGGTTTATCGGGATTTGACGATTGAAATCGTCGACCCCGGGCTGCGCCGGGCCGTGAATAATGTATCACCGTCCATTCCAGCCAATGTCCCGCAGCAACGAAGACCTCAGCGTGGGGAGAAGCATGAGCAGCGTCAGCAGGCGCTGGAAGCCTCAATCAGGCGCAGACAGGCAGCCTATGATTCCTGCATCGCCTCGCCTGAAACGAAGGGCGCGACGTAACTCGAAGCGCGCATAATAAGCAAGCAGCCCGATCCATTTTGAGGGGATCGGGCTGTTTTATCGTTCCAGAATGTGCGAACATCTTTTAGGAGGTTACGTTCTTTTTATATTTCTCAAAAAAGGCTTTAAAATCGTCCAGCGTATAGCCGTTGTCAGATGGGCTTTCCTTCAAGCCACCAACCATGCGATCCTTTTCCACGCCTTTTTCGTAATAGACGAGCGTAGGGGTATATTCGATGTTGTACTTGTCCCAGCCGTCTTCATACTCACGCAGGTTAAACTCATGCATTGTGATGTTCTCCTGCTTGCTCAAAGGCATCAGCTTGGGAGTCGTGGCGCGGCAATGAACACAATCGGATGCGAAATGATAAACGAAAAAGCTTTCCTTTTTGTTAATTTTGCTTTGCAGATCTGCTGGTTTAATAATCTGCTGATAATTAGGATCATTCAATAATTCTTGAGTGGCTGGCTTCAAAGACGCTGTGGACACGCCGTATAACTCGTTTTTAGTACCAGAATTTAAAGCGAGCAGCACTCCAAGCAAGATGACCAGCACAACAAAAAAGCCGATGACAGGTATAAGCTTTTTTTTGTTGGATTTTTGGGCGTTCAATATAATCTCTCCTATCAAAATTCAAAATATGTAGCTAAGAATCTCATTATTATACAACATTACAGATTGTAGTGAAAGTTTGTAAATCACAGAGATATTGCGGCATAACGGGTTGATTATGGTACAATAAATTTTATTTTAACAGGACAGGATGATTACGATTATGGGTGTACAGCTTCCTACAGCATTTGTGAAGCGCATGGAGCAACTGCTCGGTGACGAATTTGAAGCTTTTATGGCTGCTTATGATCATACGCCACATGCAGGAATACGCGTCAATACGTTAAAAATTCCGATGGAGGCGTTTAAGGCGATTTCGCCATTTGAGCTGCGGCCGATTCCGTGGTGCAGTACAGGCTTTTACATTCCGTACGGTACGAAGCCTGGGTTACACCCTTACTATCATGCGGGACTGTATTATGTGCAGGAACCCAGCGCAATGTCTCCGGTAGAGCTGCTAGATGTAGCTGTGGATGAGGCTGTATTGGACCTGTGTGCTGCACCAGGGGGGAAATCGACTCAAATCGCTGCCAAGCTGCAAGGAAGCGGCGTATTGGTAACGAATGATATTAGCGCGGAACGAACCAAGGCGTTGGCCAAAAATGTGGAATTATACGGTGTTCGTAATGCTGTGGTACTGAATGAAAGCCCGGACCGAATCGCTGAAGCCTTTCCTCATTTTTTTGACAAGATTTTAATTGATGCACCTTGCTCGGGAGAAGGCATGTTCCGCAAGGATGAGGACATGGCGAAGCAATGGGAAACGCACTCCGTGGAAAAGTGTGTGGTCATGCAACGAGACATTTTGCGCGTAGCGGCTTCGATGTTGAGCGACGGAGGGCGGATCGTTTATTCGACCTGTACCTTTGCACCCGAGGAAAATGAGGGGATGATCGCGGAGTTTCTGGAGGCTCACCCTGATTTTGAGGTTATTCCTGTTCCTTTAGGTGCAGGCTTTGCATCAGGGCACCCTGAATGGGTGAGTGAAGAGGTTGCCTCAGCCCACCCTGAGTTGCGTGGAACGGCGCGTCTATGGCCGCATCTTGTAGAGGGCGAAGGTCATTTTATCGCTGTATTGCAGCATCAGGGCAGTCGGGCCGTTGCGGCTGAGAAGATATTGAACATGGATGCGCAGCGGCCGCGTGGGAAACAGCATTTGTCTGTCGTGGAACCGCTGACTCGAAGCGGACAGAGCAGACATGCTGTTGGCGAGTCCAAACGAAATAAAAAAGATGGGAAGCCAGGAAAAGGAGCGACTGCGCGCGGGTTTGAGGGCAGCAGGTCCCGTTCCGGCAAAGAGGGTTTAAAATCGGCTGCACGCGCATCGCATGATGTGATGGAATCCTATCGCCAGTTTGTACAAGAGCAACTGGAGATGTCGTTTGCTGGCTATACAGTTGTCTATGGAGATCGCATCTATCAGTCGCCGCTGTCCTCACATCGTCTGGACGGCCTTAAAGTGGTGCGTCCGGGCTGGTTTATAGGCACCGACAAGAAGGGTCGATTTGTCCCTTCGCACCCGTTGGCGGTAGCTTTGCGGCCGTCTGAGGCGGTTAGAAGCATAAACCTCTCTAGTTCAGATGCTGAAGCCATTCGTTATTTAAAGGGTGAGACCTTATCCATCCCGGTTCAGCGAATCACATTGAAGAACGACGCACAGCCCAAAGGCTACGTTCTCATATGTATTGATGGATATACTGCCGGATGGGGAAAGTGGCAGGATGGCATGCTCAAAAATGAATATCCTACAGGTTGGAGGTGGACATCGGTATGAGTGGAAAGGGCAGGCAAACACAGCGTTTGGACAAAATTTTAACCCACATGGGATATGGTTCACGCAGTGATATCAAGCGACAGGTAAAGCAAGGGATCATTACGGTGAATGGTCGAGCCATCAAGGATAGCGGCTTGCAGGTTCATCCATACAACGATCAGATTGAAGTGAACGGGGAACGTGTTGTTTTTCGGGAGTATATTTATATTATGCTTCACAAGCCGCCCGGTGTAATTTCTGCAACCGAGGATACGCGCGAACGAACGGTGCTGGATTTGTTGAGTGCGGAGGAACGGCATTTTGAGCCATTTCCCGTAGGGCGACTGGATAAAGATACAGAAGGGCTATTGTTGTTAACCAACGACGGCAAGCTGGCGCATGAACTATTGTCTCCACGACGTCATGTCCCTAAAACGTATGAGGCTACCGTATCGGGTCATGTTACGGAAGAGGATATTCAGCAATTTGCAGCAGGAGTGGAGCTGGATGACGGTTATGTTACGCTTCCCGCTCAATTGACCATTCTTCGGCATGAATATCCGCAGCAGACGGATGAAGAAGTCATTTCCTATATTTCGCTAGTGATCCATGAAGGGAAGTTTCATCAGGTCAAGCGCATGTTCGAGGCGGTTGGTAAAAAGGTGACCTATCTGAAAAGAACGGCCATGGGCCCGTTATCGCTGGATGAACAGCTGCCGCTGGGCAGCTATCGTGAGCTAACCCACGAGGAGTTGGCATGGATTGGGCGGGAGCTGGCGTCTGCAACGGCAGAGACTTAATGAGGATACACAATAAAATGACGCACAGGCTCTTATTAGAGTTCACTGTGTGTCATTTTAAATTTACATATAACGGATGGCGGATATGAATTATTGTGCCTGTGCTGTCCGGCTTTTTTTCACTTCCGCTGCCTTATAGGCTGTAACCTTGTTTTTACCTGTTGTTTTGGATATGTACATCGCCTGATCCGCCTGCTTGACCAGTTCATCCGGGTTTATTTCCTTTTTGACTGTACTATGACCGACACTGATGGTCACAATGCTTTCCTCGGCCACCCGTTCGCGAATGCGTTCAGCGACATGTTCGACCTTGGCTCGTCGATCCACAACCATCGCGACCAACTCCTCACCGCCGTAACGACCGGTCAGTCCGATTTCATCCAGCTCATCCTCCATAATCTGTGCAACCTGCTTCAATACTTCATCCGCGCGGGCGTGACCCTGTGTGTCATTCAGTTTTTTGAAATTGTCAATATCACAAAAAATAACCGACACCCGGATCCCCTGCTCTATATATCGTCGCAGTCGTCCCGAAAAGTATTTGCGGTTGTACAGGCCGGTCAGACCATCTGTGATGGAAGAACGGTAAATTCTTTGAAGCAGTTCCGCAATCCGTTCAAACAGGATGATAAACAGCGTGGTGTAATACAGCAGCGGCAAAAATGATATCCACAGAGCTGTACTTGTCGTGCCTTCCTCTACAGGGATATCGCTTCCCAGCCACAGGCAGCCGAGCCAGAGCAAATACAGAAGCAAGCCGACTGTAAATTTCTTGGGCTGGCCGATTCGCGGGGGAATGAACGCCATGCTCAGTATAAGCACCAATACTCGATAAAACAGAGTGAACTCCACCAGCTTTGCTATGCTGATCCAAGCGGGCAGCAAGCCGGCAGCCCAGGCGAGAATGGGGAGTAACAGTAACGCGCCCAGTAACAGGAGGGTCCATGTTTCCGTACGCTTTAGCTTTCGGTAGAGTTGAAATACGGCCCCGTTGATAAGCACGAAGGCTAACGCCTCAAGCGTGTTTTTCCACACGATTCCGTGCGTCTGCACCTTGCCTCCACTCGCCGAATAGAGATTCATCGCTTCATATGTCATAATAAAAATAGCGGCAATTGAAAAAAGAATATAGGCTTTTTTTCGTTGTCTGCTATATATGATTACGCACATAAGCGCCATCATGAGTATAATATACAAACCGCAGGCTGCAGTTACAGCCCCGGCCAAAGATGGGAAACCCCATGTTCCCATCAAGAACAATAACGTCAACGTCACCGACTCCATCTGTCTGGATAGTAATCTATTGAACGGGCGATATCGTTCCGATACAATAGACAGGATTAATTCCAATTAAAATGTTATAATTTTCTTTTGTACCTAACATTTATCCTCAATATATCATCTTTCAGAAAATCCGGAAACCTATACATATAACCTGTGTTCCGGTCAGTACAATTGCTTGAAAGGGGAAGCACGTCATGAAATTGCTACAGGCTCTCTTTTTCCCACCCGAGCAACCGGGCGGCGTATCTTCTATGATTCCATATCTGCAAGAGCGATTTTCATCTCCCCGTTGGGAAATGGAGCTATTTTCAATCCCTAAACGGATTCGTAACAAGGGGAGGGATGAAGTAATCTTTGATACCTTTGACTGGACGCAATATGCACAGTATCCAATTGTTCAAAAATATATCCAGACGTACCGTGACTATTTGTGGTGGACCCGGTTGCGTATTCAGAAGCCCTTTGATCTTATTCATGCTCATCATCCCATTGCCGGGATTGCTATGAAAAATGTTTTTCCTGACATCCCGCTCGTACAGACGATTCACTCTTCTTATGAGAAGGAGTTAATTCTAAACGGTAAAATAGAGGAAAATGGGCCTGAACATCAATTTCTGGTGTCGCTCTATCGAGAAATGGAGTATAAGGCAGACCGCCTGGTTGCGGTATCTCGTTCTTTCCAGCATTATTTAGCACCGTATGTACAAAAACCGGAAGATATTGTGGTCATTCCGAATGGATACGATGAAAAGCGTTTTAAGCCCATCCCGCACGAAAATGAAGTGACGCAGCTGATCACAGTCTGCCGCCTCGTTCCGGCCAAGGGGCTGGATATTTTGTTGAAGGCCTGCGCAGAACTGAAAAAAAGAAATCAGAGCTATGTCCTGCATATTATCGGAGATGGTCCGATTCGCCCTGAGCTGGAAGAGATGGCGCGTCAGCTGGATATTTACCATGAGACGATTTTTTATGGATATACTCTTCATCCGGAAGAGTTTATGCCTTTCTTTGATGTATTCGTTTTGCCTTCACGTGCGGAGGCCTTTGGTTCCGTATTTGCAGAGGCGGCGCTGAGCTGTCTGGCATTGGTCGGTACACAGGTGGGGGGAATAACGGAGCAAATCGAAGACGGGGTCAATGGTCTGCTTGTGCCACCCGATAATCCGAAGGCACTGGCAGACGCACTGGAAAAGGTGATTGCAGATCCTGCCTATCGTTATGAGCTGGCTAGATCAGCCTGCGATAAGGCTAAATCAAGCTACTCCTTGAGCAGGGCAGTTAATGAGCTGAAGAAAATGTATTTGAAATTTCCACATTAGCTATGGCGCTTATGGTCTGGCTTGGAATCGGAATGTCGAAAGCTGGAGTGAGGACGTGAGGAGCGGAAGGGCCTCCTGCGTCCTGCCATAATCAGTTTACTAACCCACATCAGACTGAGTATCCCGAAAATAGGATAGAGGACGGATAACAGTGAACTGAAGCCGAACTGACTGATTAGAAAACATGTGAGCATAATGAATAGTGTGATAAGCTTGGGCGAAACTTGGATATGCTGACGAATTTGCAGACTGGCTCCATAAATATCGGCCACAAAGGTACTGAAGATTTCCATAAAAATGAGTAAAATGTATATGATTTCGACCATCGAGCCCAACTGGTAAGCAATACTGCCCATCGGAATTTCAAATTGCTGAATGCCCGGCATATGTGCTGACATGACAAAATGTGCAGCCATCAGCATAAACCCGACACCAAGGCCACCGAAAATGCCGCCCAAACGGATGGTTCTGCGGGAAAAAGTCTGGCTGCCAAGCGGGACAAGCACGGCCTGTGCCATCGTTAGATTAAAGGACGTGTACAGGATTGGAGAAATCCATGTCCGTAATGTGCTGTGATCTGTCGTATTCGTAATAAAGCTCTGCGGATTTGGCATGGAAAGTGTGCTGTGAACGAGCAAAATAGATATGGTAATCATCAGTGGGACAACTATGGTATTCATATGCAGAATTGCTTTAATCCCTTTATTCAGCAGCAAGTAAGTTCCGATCAATGTAATGAGCAGTCCTGTCTGGTAGTGCAGATGAAGATGCTCTACAAAAACGGAGCCGGCTCCTGCGAGCATGACGCTGTTTACGCCGATCAGTACAGTAAGCGTGGACCAGGTGATCCATTTTCCGGCCTTGGCGCCAAAAAGGTGCTTGTTCAGATCCTCGTAGGACCTGGCTGAAATATCATGGGCGATTAGCATCATTTTTGTACCCAGCCATACAAATATGATTGTGGACAGCATTATAGTGAGTGTAGCCCAGCGTCCATACTGTGTGAAAAATTGCAATATTTCTTGTCCGGTAGCAAATCCGGCACCGACGATTGTACCGATGTATGTAAAAGCAATCTGCAAAACATGAATATTACGTTTCATCCCTAGTCCCTCCTTGCCTGCTTGAATAACCCTACAGCGAGCATATAATACAAACTATGTTCAACTGAAATGGGACATGACTGGATGAGACTGAAATAATTATAGTGAATTCAATGAATAGCTTGACGGGAGCGTAATTTATGGGTCAAATCCTTGCATGGATACTGGAATACGGATATTTGGCAATGTTCGGCTTGCTTGCCCTTGGAGTGGCTGGTATGCCGATCCCTGACGAAGTGCTGATGATTGCCTTCGGCGGGCTCGTGTCTCAAGGACACTACAACTTTATTGCTGCGCTGGCAGTTACATTTTTCGGAAGTATGACGGGGATGATGGTTAGCTACACGCTTGGTCGTCTACTGGGCAAGCCGCTGTTGCACCGATACGGTAAATGGGTGAGGCTTACACCCTCAAGAATTGCCTCTTCCGAAAATTGGTTTGGGCGCTACGGCACCTGGGGGATCTTGTTTGGTTATTTTGTCCCTGGCTTAAGACATGTGTCCTCATATTTGGCAGGTACAACCCGTCTAAGCGTTTTTCGCTATATTTGTTATGCATCAGCAGGAGCGCTGCTGTGGTGCGGTACGTTTCTGGGGATTGGACATGCGGTAGGTATGCACTGGGAACAGGTGGCAAAGCTGATGGAGAAGGTGACGCATCGGGTAGGTTTGGTCGTCATTCTTTTGATCGTTTTGGGAGGAATCACCGCATGGTTCTTGAACAAGCGTAAAAAAAATGTTACATGACCATATGGAAAAGCAGGATTTGGCTTGAAAGCGGCGGGTAAAGTATGGTACTTTTACCGCATAGGAATGCCTTGGGAGGTCATGGAATGGAAGTATTAAAGAAACGAATTTTAAATGAAGGTGTGATTGCGTCAGATCAGGTGTTGAAGCTGGATGGTTTGCTTAATCACCAGGTTGATCCGGAACTGACGATGGAAATGGGACGAGAGTTCGCAGCCCGTTTCCGGGAAGAAAAAATCACAAGAGTAGTGACCGTGGAATCTTCAGGCATTGCCGTCGGTTTTGCGACCGCGCTGGAGTTGGGTGTACCGCTGGTATTTGCTCGTCGTAAAAAGACTTTATTGGCTGCCCCGGATGCGCTGTGCGAACGCGTGCCTTCGTTTACGAAAGGTATTGTCACGGATATTATGCTATCCCGTCAATTTATTCACGAAAATGACCGTGTATTGTTCATTGATGATATCATCGCTAATGGCGATGCCGCCCGAGGTATGGTTAAAATCATCCAACGTTCGGGAGCAGAACTGGTTGGATTCGGAGTTGCAGTGGAAAAATGCTTCCAAGCCGGAGCGAGAACGATCCGTGAACAGGGCATTCGTGTCGAGTCACTGGTCAAGATCTCATCGCTGGCTGACGGTAAGATTGAGTTTGCTGAATAGTAACAATTCAGCAGCTCATGATCCGGATTTCTAATAATAACCTTTGCATGTGCCTCAATTTCGCTTATAATATAGTTAAGGTTTTGGGAGAGGAGGCAGCAACATGGGGAAAGAACAATTGACCGAACAGTTTTTTCTGGAAAAACTGGCAGCGGCTAAAGTACATTTTGAACGTGCCTTGGATTGTAAGCATACGGAATTCGACGATTTATATCCCTATATGATTGAACATCCTCAGTTTTTTTGGTATAAACGCTATGTGGCCTGGTCGGAGTTGTTGACGTTGGTTAACCTATGCGAGGAATTGTCCTTCTCTTGGAAAGAAGAATTTACTGCCCACCAAGTGGAGTATGTAGATCAGCGAGTGTTGTCTGCACAAGTGCTGGACTTCTGGTACGAGAAGAACGATACAAAAGAACACGATCACAGTGTAAATCAGTCGGGATAATTTGTCGCTCTGTTGGCAATCCATATAAGTAGTAAGAGAGAAGAGACCTAAGTGATTCGTTTAGGTCTCTTTTTAAGCTATTTAATTGCATATATTGCTGTTCGTTATACCAAATAAAGTGTGTAAGGGGGGACAAGGATGATTTTAGATGAAGAATTGGATGCCTATCGACTTTCCGGTGAGAAGGTACGTGTCGTGCGCGATGGATTGGAGTCCAACGATGTCATTGGCATTGTTTTAGCGTGGGATGATGAGCAAGTACTTATTCGCCGCCAGAATCGACGTGTGGTCAAGCTGGATCGCAGCTATACATATCAGCCGTTCAGTGAGCCGCGTTACAATCCGGTAGAACTGGATAATTAGAGGCATGTGCTTCGATAATTGGTTGAATATCATTGGTTGGTGGCTCATCAGCATACAGAAACTCCAAACCGGACACAGTAATGAAGAATAACTCAACATGAGAGGACGTGCTGTGTCAATGACTGTTATGAATGAAAAAGTACATGCTTACAAGGATCAAATCAGCCATTTGGAAGAAAAGCTGCCGGAGGTAGTCCATGCATATCATCGTTTCACTGGAGAGTGCTTTCAAGCCGGGAGTCTAGATGAGAAAACCAAGCAACTGATTGCGCTCGGCATTGGTTTATTTGCTAACAATGAGGTATGCACCTTTTATCATGTGGACGAGGCTCGATCCAAGGGAGCAAGTGACCAGGAGATTATGGAGACCATTGCTGTAGCTGCAGCGGTAGGCGGAGGACACGCACTTAGCCAAGGGGTTACACGTGTACAGAATGCACTGCAATAAAGCGAATGATTTATGGGAATTCTTTATACACCGTTCATAGCGGTTAAAATGGATAACGATAGCTGATGATTATGTAAAGAAGCTTCCGAGCACGTTATGGGGTTAGTCCTGTGGTGTGCCTGCGGAAGCTTCTTTTGTTTGTGGGCTGTTGCGGGGATTATGCACTTCCACTTGCGGCAGGAGCAGCAGAGCGAAGCGGTTTATGCTTATAGGCCGAGGAGGGGGTAACCAGACTCCGTTCAACGAACCGTAGGGGCTTGGAAGTTGAGCGGCTGTCTGGAGACTCGGGGTGATGTTTTTCGGGTAAAGGGAAGGCAGCTGTATGAGGCATAGAGGTTGAGAGCCCGAGATAAGCACGCATTCGTTCATACATTTCTTTGCGGAATGCGGGCATAGCCATACTGAACTGATTTTTGATCCCCTTACTTATATAGGTGGCGTGAACGCCTGAGTGGTTTTGTTGTATATCCAGAACACGAATATAACATTTATTGAATTCATGTTTTACTTCCGATAGTAAGATTCCGGTACGATCTACTCCTGCGTTGATCATTTCGACATAAAGACCAGGTGTTTTCAGGACACCGCTCTCTTCAAGAATCAGACTGTCCCGCTCAAATACTTTTTGAATAAAGGTCAGGAGCAGATAACTTTTTACAAGAGACAATTCATTCTGAACAGTAGCTGAAGAGATCATAACCATTCACCGCCTTAGGGAAATAGAATGATAAATCAAATCTGAATGAATAAATAGGGAACCTGTGTTCCTATTTTAACTCATTATTCCTTATTTATCAAGAAGAATTAAAAAACATAAAAGGTTTGACATCTTGATATGAGCATGGTATGATCTATCTTGTCGCTAAGAAAGTTATCTTTCGAAGACATACGACAACATATATGCGGTCGTGGCGGAATTGGCAGACGCGCACGGTTCAGGTCCGTGTGGGCTAACCCCCGTGGAGGTTCGAGTCCTCTCGACCGCATTATCTTAAGAATGAACAAGCTCTTGATTTCCTTATGTGGAGATTCAGGAGCTTTTTTGCATATCCGGAATCTGCAAAGCGGTGCTCATCACATGGGCCGAAGACATTTTCAAGCTGTAGATAAGCATAAATGTTCGCCGTAGTAGAATAATCGCTATGTCCCAGTCATTCCTGAATTTCCTTTAAGCTGATAAGCCGTACATCATTTCCTCATACCGACGTTCATATAATGTACATCATGACGTTATTTGGAGGTACAAGAGAATGGGTGATATACAGAGCGCGGTCAATGAGGGGTTAAGGAAGCTGAGGGACTTTTTCGTGCGACGTCAGCATCAAGATGGATCATGGCATTTTTGCTTTGAGAATGGGGTGACGATGGATGCTTATGTGATCATCCTCTTTAGGATATTGGATATACAAAATGAAGAGCTGATCCGGCGTCTTCATGATCGCATTCTTGCAGAGCAGCAGCCGGAAGGCTGTTGGCGTTGGTACCGGGATGAGCAAGAAGGTAATTTATCCGCTTCCGTTGATGCCTATTATGCCCTGCTCTATTCCGGGTACAGTGAACCGACGGACGAGTCAATGGAGCGGGCCAGACGTTACATTCAATCGCAAGGTGGACCGGGGAAATCGAACAGCATTCTGACAAAGTCGATTCTCGCTGCAACAGGGCAGCGCAAATGGCCTGCATCAATCTCGTCCATACCGCTGGAGATCATCCTTTTTCCTGCCTATATGCCTATCAATCTGTATGAATTCTCAGGTTATTCCCGCGTCCATCTGATCCCAATGCTGATCATGGCGGATCGCAATTTTTCTATATCAACGGATAAGGCTCCCATTGTATCCGATCTGTTTGATTCACGCTATCATGACGAAGAGCCACAATCCCGGGAGCATCGGAAGATTGCGGAAAGCATACGTATTGGTCTCAGCAGACTTCTCGGAACTCCCCGTTATATCCATGAAGCAGCTCTAAGCAAGGCGGAGCAATTCATGCTGAATCGCATCGAATCGGACGGCACTCTCTATAGTTATGCGAGTAGCACCATACTCATGGTTTTTGCTCTGCTTGCACTGGGCTATGATAAACGCCATCGGCTTATTTTAAAGGCCGTTCAAGGGTTGACAAAAATGCAGTATCGCTTTGACGGTAAAGCTACCATTCAGAATTCGCCCTCAACGATCTGGGATACGGCCTTGATCTCCTATGCGCTGCAGGAGTCCAGTGTCGGCGGGGATCATGAGGCCGTGCAGCGGTCGACAGCCTATCTCTTATCCAGACAACAGGACAAAGCGGCGGATTGGAGTGTTCATAATCCGGATACGGTTCCTGGTGGCTGGGGATTCTCTGAGACCAATAGCTTAAATCCCGATGTAGACGACACAACAGCCGCATTAAGAGCGATTCACAGTCTGTCCCGTACAAATCCTAAATATCGTGACTCATCCAATCGGGGGCTAAACTGGGTTATATCCATGCAAAATAAAGACGGCGGTTGGCCCGCATTTGAAAAAAACACCAATAGGAAAATGCTCACATGGCTGGCTATAGATGGTGCCAAGTCTGCCGCTATCGACCCATCGGGAGCAGACCTTACTGGACGCACATTGGAATACCTCGGAAATTGTTGCGGACTCGACATGAGGCAAGATTTTATCAAACGAGGGGTCAACTGGCTGATCTCCCATCAGGAGAAGGACGGATCATGGTATGGAAGATGGGGGATTTGTTACATTTACGGTACTTGGGCGGCACTGACTGGTTTAGAGGCTACCGGGCTCCCGGCGAACCATGCTGCGATTCGAAAAGGAGCGGAATGGCTCTTGCAGATTCAGAATTCGGATGGGGGCTGGGGGGAATCCTGCACCAGTGACCGGGTGATGCATTACATGCCCTTAGGGGAAAGTACGCCATCCCAAACTGCGTGGGCACTCGACGCACTCATCGCGGTTCAGCCGCAGCCGTCTGCTGCCGTCGATAGAGGAATATACAAGTTGATGGAATTGCTGCAAAACGATGATTGGCCGACCGCATATCCTATGGGTGCAGGGCTCCCGGGTAATTTCTATACTCATTATCATAGCTACCGGTACATATGGCCACTTCTGACCCTAAGCCATTACAAGAAGAAATACGGAGGATATAAATAGCCATACTGAACGAGCTCTTGAATTTCACCCTATGGAGATTCAGGAGTTTTTTTGTATAAATGCAAACTGGAGTAAATCCTTTTTTCGTTGTACATAAACAGTATACAGAGTGTGTTGCGGGTGAATTATGGAGCGACTTCGGATGGCTAGATATGATAAAATTAACACGCTTATGATGAAGCTATTGAAAGGTTGGATGATAGATGGAGAAAGCTACTTTTGCAGGTGGATGCTTTTGGTGTATGGTAACTCCGTTTGAGGAACTACCTGGCATTCAGGGTATTGTCTCAGGCTATACTGGAGGCACGATTCCCGATCCGACCTACGAGCAGGTTAAAACAGGAACCACAGGTCACTACGAGGTGGTACAGATTACGTTTGAACCTGAACTGTTTCCATATGAAAAACTGCTGGAATTGTATTGGCCGTAAACAGATCCTACCGATGGGGAAGGTCAATTTCAGGATCGGGGTACACAATATAAGCCTGCTATTTTTTATCATACGGAACAGCAACGGGAGCTTGCGCAACAGTCGAAGGAACAGCTGGGACAGAGTGGACGTTTTGATAAGCCCATTGTAACGGAAATCCTTCCAGCTTCGGTTTTTTATCCGGCAGAGGAGTATCATCAGGGTTACCACAAGAAAAATGTGAAGCACTATAAGGAAGATCGCGCCCAGTCGGGTCGTGATGAATTTATCAACAAGAACTGGTAAACGATTTTAAGTATACGTTTTTACGTCTCCGAGGCAGATTGTGATGAATTCATGGGTCTGCCTTATACATATTTAGACGAGGTTACTCACACAATGAAGGGACAGAGAAGGAGGCTGACCCGCAATGAGTAAACGACGGAAGCTGCGCATGAGAAATATCATAAAAAAGGCCATACAGTCATTTCGTAATCGGAACGAGCCCACGTGTGCGCCTATTTATCAACCAAGCACTAAAGTACGAAGAACCGTTATGGTCTGTATTTCGGTCTGTCTCATGTTTATGGTATGTGGAAATGCTTGGAGCATGGGAAGTGATTTGGCAAAAGCCTTAGATAAGCAGGAACAGCGGCAAAAGATGGTTGCCGTCATAATCGACGACATGGGAAACAACATGAAAGGGACAAAGCAGATTTTGGAATTACCTGTTAAAGTTACGGTGGCTGTGATGCCTTTCCTACCTACAACCAAACAGGATGCCACAGAAGCGCATATGCGTGGTCATGATGTCATCGTTCATCTTCCCATGGAGCCAAAGCAGGGAAGACCGGAATGGCTGGGACCCGGAGCGATTAAGGCCAATATGACGGATGACGAAGTGCGTGCCAAGGTGACGGCAGCCATTAAGGATGTACCTTATGCGATAGGGATGAACAACCACATGGGCTCCAAAGTCACTTCAGACAAGCGAATTATGTCCATTGTTCTTGATGTTTGCAAGGAGCATGGACTATTTTTTGTCGATAGCCGTACAAATTATTGGTCAGTCGTGCCTGAACTTGCCGCTGCAAAGGGTATGCCGCCAGTACGCAATGATATTTTTTTGGACGATGCTCATACGCTCGCCCATGTGAATCGACAAATTGCGAAGGTGATTGAATGGCTGGACAAGAACGACACTTGTGTAACGATTGGACATGTCGGCGTGTCTGGGATGTACACGTCCTCAGCTCTTCGATCGGCGGTTCCTGCACTAAAAGATCATGCCAAATTTGTGGGCATTAGCGATCTGGTGCATTCTGTTTGGGGATGGAAGGGGAAGCCAATCAACACTACCATACCGTCAGATGCGCAATAATGCCTTCGGCTATAGCCTCAGCAATGTCTTTTTGTCCGCGATCCGCTGAAAGCATAGCTCTGTCTTGTTCATTACTGATAAATCCGGTTTCCACAATTACCGCGGGCTGCTGGATTGTGTTCAGAAGATAAAAGGGTTTTCCGTAAACCGTTTCTTTATTCATGCAGAACAGGCGGTTTAATGAATGCTGTATCCGCTGAGCTAATAGATAACTGCTGCCTTCATCCTGATATAAAACGATCGGCCCCCGTTTCTCGGAGCGTTTGGCCCAATTAACATGGAGGCTTACAACCAGGGAGGTAGGCAGCTGCTCGGTGAGGCTTTTGCGCTGGGCCAGGTCTTTCAGGTGTCTGGATTTGGAGGGAAGCCAGCGGTTATCATCACTCAGCGCGTAATCCTTGTCTCGATTCAGAACAGCAGGATAGCCCTGTGAGCGTAAAATCAAGTACAATTTTTGACCGATGGCAAGGTTAACATCTTTCTCCAAAAGATTTTTGTGACTTGTTCCGCCATCCACACCGCCGTGACCGACATCTATCAGGACAACTGGCTTGGCAAACGCATGATAGGGTGGATATGGACTAGATCGACCATCTGTAGTCTTGTTCAGTTCAATGCTTTTTTCACTGGGCTGAGTAGCTGCATCAACATAGGCCGGAAATACAGAACTGCAAAGGATGCAAATACTCACCCCAAGCCCTGTCAGCCATAGCTTGTTCAATTTCTTATTTTGCACGTTCTATTCCTCCAGTAGACGGATTGATTGCAGCATAGCTGCCTCCCATAAATCATTAGCTATGGGAAAGATTATGTTGATGATAGTATGTTCCATTTAAGAGAAACCATGCATAGTTATTCCTGTTGGGATTAGACTTTTTGAAAAATGAGCAAGCTAGGTTTATCTGCACCTCATGTGTAAATCAGGTATCTCCAAGTAGCTTGAATGGAAATGCTAAGGAGCAGATTGAAGGAGGTTGTGAGGATGGCGAAGAGTGACGAGCTGGTGACATATATTACGCAGCGGATTGTTCGGTATATTGAAACACCGCGTGATGTACGACGCAGCCAAAGACAGACCAAAGAGCCGTGGATGAACAAATGGTTCGGCATGCTGCCGCTCGCTCTTAAAATGTGGATAAAATCTGCACGCATAAGACGAAGGGAGCGACATTGAACCTGCAAAAGAGACCACAGTAGGCATAGGGTATGCCGTTTGAGGTCTCTTTTTTAGGTTGCATATGGGATGACTCCGTAATTGTAATACTATGAGTCCAAACGATAGAATTCGCCAGCAGGCAACAACTGTTTTAGTGGTACAAATCGGGAGAGATCATGGTGCTGGGTTAACGCATATAAAATTGGATGTGACGGATCATCTGGGGATCTCCAGGCTTGATACCCGTTAATGGATAAGGGCCCACCAAATGCAAAGTTGATACTTGTGGCAGAAAAGATTATACGTGGTGATATACGCAGCGTATCTATAAATTGGTCTGTGTTATGGATGGAAAGCTTTTGCTTGGATTGAAGCCAACCAAGATCGTCATAGGGGCTGAAAGGATCAGCCGAGAAAGTAACGGATTGTGCCTGTGTTTGCAAAAAGTTTACTGTTGATGGGGGTGGATTATTGTGAAGCTTATGTTTCCAACTCCCATCTGCTACTTCTACCGGAAGTGGATCACCGGTCATTGCATCAATACATAATTCGCTGCCTGTTGAGGAACGTACCAGCCAATAGGCTAATAGCGGTTCCTCATACATGGGTGTGATTTGCAGCTTGTCGCTAGATGAAAGTTCGGTCTCTGCGAGTGACTTAAGAGATTGGCGAAGTACATCCATACTGTATGGCCCGCCTGGGCCGTTTCCGTATTCATTAAGTTGATAGACGCCATTAGTGTCTGTTCCGATAATCAGGTAGCCAATGGATTTTCCGGCACGGTTCACTTGAACAAGCCAGCTATGGGTTCCAGGTCCCAGTGGATGGTAGCTAAGCTCGGCATCCTTCCACTGGGAAAAAGGAGGCTGCGATGATAGGGATTGTATCATGTCGTCCGCAGTCTGTTTTACATCCGAAGGCACACCTTGCTCTTGAATAGGGGGATTTGCGGAAGCATCACCCGCCGATTCCTTCAATGGGGAATCCAAAGAACTTGATTTGTAGAGGAACTCTGAGCTAACATGGTTGCCCTGAGCGGCTGAGGAAGCCGCATGGATAGAAGCGAACGGACAGATTGCGGACAGGCCGATCAGAACAGCTGCGATCATGCCCACGCTATAGTGCCCGGAATGATTTTTCTTCAATGAAATCCACCTTTCTGCCGGCTGTCTTGTCCGGCGGAGGCATTCTTTTTATCCAGCATACAGCTTGTCCGGTGAAAAGACTGCTGCACCTTGTCGGCGCAAAGGTTCTGACCGTGTTCGCTTTTTGCTGTCGATAAATAGGGGCAGGCTCAGCGAGGCTTGTCGTTCCCATAGCGGAAATCGTTCCAGTCTGAGGCACGATGTTACAAGCTGGCGATACTTCTGTAAATAGCCTGCGAAGGAACGAGAGATATCGGTTACCGCAGGTGAAATATGCCGCAGTTAATGGCGGATACGAGTACCTTGGGCTCATATTGCCATACCATTTCTTTGCGACGGGCTTGATGCTGCTCCACGATGGCTTCTTCTTTGTCCTCTTCCTCTTTATCCTGATCCTTCTGCTCCTTGGTTAGGTCTTCGTAGTAGTGGTCAATGACCTCCAATTCCTCTCGCAACCGTTCCTTTGCTTGCTCAGCCCAACTATAATCCTGCTGCCGGAGCAGGTCAGTGAGGTAGTTTTTAAGCGAATTGGAAGCCTCGGAGACCGTTAGCTTGGCAGCTTGTACATGCATATTGCCCGCCAACAGTGGACTTAGTTGACGGGCTTCAATCATTTCGCCAAAGTCGGATATGATTTTGCCGCTCTTGAGTGAAATGCCCAGCCAATGAAGCTCCTCTCGCTTCAAGTCACAGGCAAATTCAACCTTATAGCAGACGCCGAGCCAGGCTTCATAGACTACCGGAGACCGGGCAGTCAGCTGACGGGCATCAGGCTGCTCAAACAAATAAACATATTTTCCCCCGTCCCGTGCAGCTTCAAAAATTTGATGCAGACGACGGCTTCCATAACGAAGCTCCTCTTGCAAAATACGGCCGGGGCCGAGCTGCGGTAATGCTGGAACATGGCCGAAGTAACGGCCCATCACCTGATCCTGAGCGGGATTGCCGGCTGTTGGAGCTGGCGGTGCCTGACTGGACAAGCGTTCCTGTTCCGCTCGGTAGGCTTCTCCATCAAAAATGAACGTGAAGGACATCGTTTGTGCTGGAACGCCAGTACGCTCTACATACCCCCAATAGTAGGGCCGGTTGGTTAAGGCTTTATCCGCTTCGGGAGAAAGCTTGACGGTTACATGGTTGGGCGACCTCTCGATAACGCTACATCCGGTAGCTTCCAAATAGGTGAGGACAAAACGCTGAACTTGCTGCGAATTCATGCTCAAATTTAGCGACCTCCTTTCACGCTGCGTCGAGCTTTGGTCGCAGGCACTGCATTGCCAGACAAGTTTAGCAACTCAGCGCCGCTTTGGTTTGTTCCTGCCGAATTCGAAGAGGATGGTCTGTCAGCACGCAGTTGTTCCATTTCCAGTTTGATAGAATCCAGTGAGTGGCCCAGCTCCTGCATTTTTCGGCGAATTTCATCATCATCGCTGGATTCGAGCATGATTTTGTACAGACTTTTTTCAATTGATTCTTTTTTCTCAAACTTTTCGAGAATGACGTCCAGCCCGCCAATGACCATTTCGAACATATTAATCTTTTCATGCAGGAGGTGAAGAATATGCTCCTCAATGGTTCCGGTTGTAGACAAGTTAAAAATATGAACATCATGCTGTTGTCCAAGCCGATGCACCCGCCCGATCCGCTGTTCCACCCGCATGGGGTTCCACGGCAAATCGAAGTTAATCATATGGTGGCAAAATTGCAGGTTAATGCCTTCACCGCCAGCTTCGGTAGCGATCATGACCTGAATGCGTCCTCGGAACAGATCCATCATCCAATCCTTGCGTCCCCGATTCATACCGCCCCGGTAAGGAACGGCAGACAGCCCGCGGTCACGGAAATAGTTCAGCAAATATTCCTGTGTAGCCCGGTATTCGGTAAAAATGATCACTTTTTCGTTCATCTGACGGATGAGTTCGAGCGCTTTTTCGGCTTTGGAATTGGCCTTGATCGCTTTAATATGTGCGACCAAATCCCAGACACGATCGCGTAGAGGAGAGTCCGGCGCCATTTTTTTGGATAAATTAACGAGCGTGACGAATACGGCATCCCGGCTGCTGCACACTTCCCGTTGAAGGGTAACAAGAGACAGCATACTGCTTAAATTTCCGCCATTCGCCTGATATTGCTCTTTGACAAAAGAGGTCACCCCATCGTACAGCGCCTGCTCCTCCGGTGAAAGCTCCAAATGAATGTTGGAAACATTTCGTTTGGTGAATTGAACCGGGCCTTCGCCGCGACGATTGCGGATCATGACTTTGGATAGCTCATCCTTGAGTTGATCCTCATTTTTAGGCAGACGCTTATCCACCACGAAATTGGCTGAAAAATCGCCTTGCCTGCCCAACTGACCGGGCTTTAGCAATGTAATGAGATTGAACAACTCTGACAAATCATTTTGGACAGGAGTTGCCGTCAGGAGCAAACAGTATTTTTTACGCAGCTTCATAATGAACTGGTAGTTTGATGTTTTTTTATTTTTCAGCTTGTGAGCTTCGTCGATAATGAGCAGATCATAATCAGTATCCAGCAGGATGCTGCTGTGTGGCTCACGCTTGGCGGTATCCATAGAGGCCACAACGACCTCGGATGACCATGAATATGCTTTTTTTTGGGCGACAGCGGGAATGCCAAATTTGCTGTTCAGCTCCCGCACCCATTGCAAGACTAGGGAAGCGGGTACAAGAATGAGCACTTTAGAAGCTAGTCCGCGAACCAGATATTCCTTGAGGATCATTCCGGCTTCGATTGTTTTGCCCAAGCCGACCTCATCAGCAAGAATGGCCCGACCGGACATTTGAAACAGTACCTTTCGAGCCGTATCCAGCTGATGGGGCAGTGGAGTGAGGTCCTGCAAATGCTGCAGACATTGAAGCTCATCAAAGCTCGGCACCAGCTTGGCTTTTTCGGCCTCGATTGCCAGCTGATACAGATCCCAATCTCCCCAAGGACCTCCCTTGTGCAGGCGCTGATCCAGCTCTTCCTGCCAGCTGCGGTCGAATTGCACCGGAACAGGCAATGGCGCTTGAATTTGTGTGTGCGGGGAACTTGTTGGCTTGGCTTTCATGATGATTCCCTCCCTCCTGGTAGTAGCACAGTTGAAGTTCTTGGCTCTGTCACATATATGACATCTATTTTGCACAGATCGTAGATGTAGTATGGACGGAAAAAGATATCTTCATAACAAGAGGGATAAAATCCGTTAGCTGTCCTCCATTAACTTTTGGAGTTTGCTTTCCGTAGAGGATTGCGCGTTGGGGGTGTAAATGCTGCAACGCAGATCGCCGCCTCCCTGTACCTGGAGAGAGGTTAGGTCAAACAACATCTTGCCAGCCTTGGCATGACGAAATTCTATGAGCACTTCCGGCGCAGAGCTTACTTCGCTCTGATTCCAAAGCTCGTTGAACTCCGGATAGGATTGACTCATATTTTGTATAAATTGTGCATACCAAGGGTCTGTCACGTATTGTCCGTAATATGCCCGGAAAATGGCCAGAAACCCTTTTACAAAATGCTCCCAATTTACGGCTAGACTTCTAAACTCCTTTTTGGTGAATAGCAGTTCAATCATATTGCGCTGCTCATGTGGCAGCTCGGCAAAATCCATAAAAACATGCGCCGCAGCGGCATTCCAGCCGACAATATGGCAGCGCCGATCTGAAATAATGGCAGGACAGTAGCGCAGCTCCTGCACAATCTTTTGCAGCGAGGAGGAAATGACCGTTTGTTCGGCAGAAGCAGGCGGGGCGTGAAAACCGGCTTCGAGCGCCAAATCATACAAATATTTGCGCTCATCCGTATTTAGCTGCAAAGCGGCGGCAATGGCGTCCAAGACAGAGGGCGACACCTTGATATCCCGTCCCTGCTCCAGCCAGGTGTACCAGGTCGTACTCACACCAGCCAGCTGAGCAACTTCTTCTCTGCGCAAGCCAGGTGTTCTGCGACGTGATCCTTGGGGCAGGCCGACCATATGCGGGTGTAGACGAGCTCTTTTTGTTTTGAGAAAAACAGATAATGCTTCCAGGCGTGCTTCGGTTTTCATAGGTATTTTCACTCCATTCATAGGTAAAGAAGGACTGAGCAGCTACTGCTCTCTCATAGTAGTGTTCATTATACCAGGATAAACAAACACTTGTAATAGGATAAAGTGAGGGTAAAATGAGGATTATAAGTAAGCTATCGAGCAGGAGGAATGAATAACTATGCAAAGAGTAGTGATTACAGGTATGGGTGTCGTGTCGCCACTGGGCAATGAAGTGGACACGCTGTGGGAAAATTTGCTGGAAGGCAATTCAGGTATACGTAAAATTGATACATTCGAAGTATCCGATCTAAAAGCACAAATCGCCGGGCTGGTACAGGATTTTGATGCAGAAAAGCGATGGGGACGTAAGGATGCCAGACGAATGGACCGGTTTACTCAGTTTGCATTATACGCGGCAGAGCAAGCGCTGAAGGATTCCGCTCTGGAACTGGATCAAATCAATCTGGAGCGTGTCGGAGTCTATGTGGGATCAGGAGTCGGCGGTTTGGACACGTTGGTGGACAATGTAGAGGTGATGCTTAACCGTGGTCCGGGCAGAGTTAGCCCAACACTGGTGCCGATGATGATCTCCAATATGGCTGCTGCTCAAATTAGTATCGCGTTCGGAGCAATGGGTCCTACTATGTCGCCCGTTACAGCGTGCTCTATCGGGAATACTGCGATTGGCGAAGCGTTTCGGACCATTCGTACAGGGGACGCGGACGTCATTTTTGCCGGTGGAGCAGAAGCGGCGGTTACCCGATTAGCCTTGGCCAGCTTCTCTAACGCGACTGCCTTGTCAACACGCAATGAGGAGCCTTCGATTGCAAGCCGACCGTTTGATCAGGACCGGGATGGCTTTGTCATGAGCGAAGGCGCAGGCATTCTGGTGCTGGAATCGCTGGAACACGCTGTGCAGCGCGGTGCACGAATCTATGGTGAGGTCATCGGCTATGGAGCGAGCTCAGATGCCTATCATGTGGTTGCGCCGCATCCTGAAGGAACTGGAGCTTATCTGGCGATGAAAGCGGCCCTCCATTCTGCACGTATCACTCCGGAAGAGGTGGACGTGATCAGCGCCCATGCAACGAGTACGTTGCCGGGGGATAAAGCTGAGACCCTTGCAATCCACAAGTTGTTTGGCGACTATGCCTACCAAATTCCTGTGACTGCGAATAAGTCCATGCTGGGTCATATGCTGGGAGCTGCAGGCGGTGTCGAAGCGATTGCGCTGGTACAAAGTCTGCGGGAGGGTATCATTCCGCCAACGATTCATCTGGACAACCCGGACCCCGTCTGCGATCTAGATTATGTGCCTCACAAAGCGCGCAAAGCATCATTAAATATCGGGCTATCTAATTCTTTTGGCTTTGGCGGTCATAATGCGGTCATTGTGCTGAAGCGCTACGAGTCATAAATGGAATGAGTGGTTAAAACCTCAGGTATTCTATCCAACTGGATGGGATACTTGAGGTTTTTTATTCGAGAAACAACAGATTCATTTTAGATAAGAGATAGAGTAAGATGAAGGAAAACAGTTGAAGGAACGGAAGTTAAGCTTTGAAACCTATGGTATAGAAAAGAATGCACTGGTATATCACGGTCAGGGATATGATGAGGAGCTAATGGCTTATTATTATTAATGGTGAAAGGTTTTGAAAAGATGAAAATTGACCGATTGCTTTCTATCGTCATTTTGCTGCTGCAAAGAAATAGAGTTCAAGCGAAGGAACTGGCCGATAAGTATGAGGTTTCAATACGGACGATCTACAGAGATATTGAAGCGATCAGCATGGCTGGTATTCCGGTGGTGACCTTTCAGGGAGCCAATGGGGGAATCGGCTTGATGGAAGGATACCGTCTGGATCGCAGTATGCTGACGGATCTTGATATAAAGGATATTGTGATGGGTCTGCAGAGCATATCCTCGTCGTTGGGTGGCCCCAATGTGTCACGGTTGCTTAACAAATTCGAGAGCATTATACCAGAGTCAGGAAGGGAACAATTTAGTGTCCGTGCTGCTCAGTTCATCGTTGATCATTCCGGATGGGGAAATCAGGCTGCGCAGGAAGGTAAATTGATAAAGGTGAAGGAAGCAATGAGCCAGGCGCGCACTGTCGCTTTTACCTATCGAAATGCGGAAGGAATAATCACGAAGCGGGATGTCGAACCGCATACGCTCGTTCTGAAAGGACAGCAATGGTTTGTGTATGCTTACTGTTCCGACAGGGAGCAGTTTCGTTTGTTCAAGCTTTCCCGCATGAGTGACCCTGTCGTAACAGAGACGGCTTTTACTCGCAAGGATCTTTCCTATGAAATACTTCCATGGAATGAAGGGCGGATGGCAGCAGCCAGGGCTGTACAGCCGTTTACATTACAATTTAACCGCAATTCCAGGCATCTGGCGGAAGACTGGTTTGGCGTGGAAGCGCTGATCGAGCAGACGGAAGGGATCTATACGGTTTCGGTCCCGTTTCCCGAGGATGCGTGGGCGTACGGATTTATTCTCAGCCTGGGACCGGATGTGGTTGTCAAGGAACCGGCCCATTTGCGGGACAAGATTCGGGAGATGGCGCTGCGTATTGCGTCTAATTATGAAGCGGGTCCGGAATCATAAAGGAATTCTTATTAGATATTCTAGGCTAAAGCAAAACGAACCTGACTGATAGCTGTCAGGTTTGTTTCGTTATACTGGTGGCATATCAGTTAGCGAAAGGGGATTGACAGAAATGGATACAGCTTGTCAAAGCTGCGGGATGCCGCTGGAGCATGAGGATCAATATGGGACAGATGCACAACATGGTGAAACGGATGAGTATTGCAAGTATTGTTACAAGGAAGGGGCATTTGTACAACCTGACTTGACTATGGAGGAGATGATTCAACAGTGTGTGCCTATCCTGGTAGAGGAGGGAATGCAGGCAGAAGAAGCGACTTCGATGTTGCGCAATCATCTGCCGAATTTAAAGCGGTGGCGTACTTCAGAAGATACTGAACTTCAAATGGACGGGCCCATTCGGGTGGAATACCGGGGTGACATCCATTTAATCGGACTTAAAGCACGTACAAGTAATCTAAAAGAACAAACATCGCATGGGATCATACCAGCCATGTGGGAACGTTTTTGGGCTGAGGGTGTGTCTGGTCGGATCAGAGGTCATGAGGGACAAGCTTCCGTCTATGGCTGTTACACCGACTATGAAAATGGTGCTTTGGGCGAGTACACTTTTTTTATCGGGAAGGAAGCGGCTGCGGATTTTCAAACCCCTGACGATCTTGAAGAGCTTGCAATTCCGGCTGCACGCTACGCTGTTTTCCAGGCAACCCAAGAGCCTTCTTCTGTATTCCGTGTATGGCAGACTATTTGGCAGTGGGCTGCCATGGGACATGCGGAGCGGACATACACAGGTGACTTTGAAGTGTATGGCAGCCCGGAGGAGCCTGTTTTGATTTACATTGCGATTAAGTGATGAATTTTGAGTGACAGAGAGAACCGCCTGGCCATGATTTGTGGAAGGGCGGCTTTTTTGATGCTTTAAACTTATAGTATGAGCTGTTCAAGACACTATAGCTGCTCAAGACGAATGGTGGGTTACCGCCCAAAAGATAAGAGCCAGAGCGCTGACACTAGCTCCCAATAGACATACCCCGTTCCACCCGGCATAGGTGTACATATGAGTCGAGGCAATGGCTCCGGTGGCGCTGCCAATCGAATAAAATATCATATAGCCTGCGGTAAGTCGACTGCGTGCCTCGGGGCGAACGTTGAAAATCATGCTCTGATTGGTGACATGTACGGCCTGTACGGCCAAATCGAGCAGGATTACGCCAAGCACCAAAGCAACCAGAGAATACTCGGTATAGCTGATTGGCAGCCAGGATAGCAATAGCAGTGCCAGCGCTATACCCGTTGTTCGCTGTCCCAGACCTTGATCGGCAAGACGTCCAGCGCGTGCAGCTGCTAAAGCCCCTGCGACTCCAGCCAGGCCAAAGGCTCCGATGGCAGTATGCGAAAGAGAGATTGGGGGAGCACTGAGAGGCAACACAAGCGAAGTCCACAATATGCTGAATGCCGTGAAAATAAGCAGCGCAAGGACAGCACGAATACGCAGAATTCGTTCTTGCACAAATAGTACGAGAACCGAACGAAGTAGCTGCGGATAGGAAAGCGTCGTACCTTTAGGCTCATGCTTCGGCAGCACCCAAAACAGAACTATAGCTATCAACAGCGTCAGTATAGCAGAAACGAGGTAAACGGTACGCCAGCCAGCGAGATCAGTCAACACACCAGCCACGGTTCGCGCCAGTAAAATACCGATCACCACTCCGCTTGTCACCAAACCTACGATTCGTCCACGTTCAGCAGGGGCGACCAAAGTTGAAGCGAACGCAACAAGCGTCTGGGTTACTACAGCCAGCATTCCAACTGCTGCCATGCTTAGGAGCAGCAGAGTGCGGCTGGGAGCCAGGCTGACCGCGATTAACGCCAGTACAGATAGCAGCATTTGTCCTGTGACCAATCGCCGCCGATTCAAAAGATCGCCGAGCGGGACGAGCAGCAGCAGTCCTAACGCATAACAAATTTGCGTGACCGTAATGACCACACCTATCGATGAAGGCGTAATACCAAATTCGTTCGCAATCGCATCCAGCAAGGGCTGTGCATAATAAATGTTGGCGACAGCCAGCCCGCAGGCTATGGCAAACAGGAGTGCTACTGAGCTGGACATGGAATGAGCGGCAACAGATTGCATAGGTCTGACTTCTGACATCTTCATTGCATACATCACGTCACTTTCTAGTCTTATTACATACTGATAAGTATAATATACCGATTGGTACATAATGATTTTAGGCCAATATAACTCGTATTCCAGTGAGATGTCAAGTATTTATCATATGCTTATTTGACAGCTGTTGCGGGTGATCATACAATCTTAATGTACTGAACGATACGAAAAAGAAGGGATTACTTATGGTTCGACCACGGGAATTTGATGAGGAACAGGCATTGGATGCAGCAATGCAAATTTTTTGGGAAAAAGGGTTCGAGGCCACGTCTTTAAGCGATTTGACCTCCAAAATGGGAATTCAGCGCCCCAGCATTTACGCTGCATTTGGGGACAAAAAACAATTATTTGAAGCTGCGCTGCGTAAATATACGCAATCTCATGCTGCTCGTGTGCGCACTAAGCTGCAAAGTCGTTCATCTGTAAAAGAAGCATTTTATCTTTTTTTTACAGGAGTTGTGGCGGAAGAATATGAGGGTGACTCTAACCGGGGATGCTTTTGCGTCAATACGATGGTCGAATTAGCCCCTCATGATGAAAAATTTGAAGTTTTGACCAGAGAGCACCAGATGTACCTGTCTGCCGTCTTTCAGGAAGCCATCGAACGTGGTATACGATCCGGGGAGTTGGAGGCTACTTTGGATGCACGAGCTCTGGCTCATACAATGGTCTCTTTGTTAATCGGGATTACCGTGATGATGAAATCACGTCCAGCGCGTTCTTTTGTGGATCAGGCGGTTGCAACTTTACTTCTATTACTGGATGGAAAATAAGATATAAAGCCATATGAAAAGTCCCCAACAGGAGGTGTACGATGCTGGCGAGGCTGATAAATAAAATCCCGAGGGATTGGCTTGTATTCATGTATAAGCATATGCCGTTCACCCGATTGAAAAATGCATTGGTGTATCCGGCCAAGCTCCGAAATCTCCGACATTTGTTATTGCCGTGTAGGGGAATGGCCGGAAGGTTTGCCAGCACACCAGAAAAAGCTTATTCAAGACCTGCTGAAGTAGCTTTGATTCAGTGTTTGTGTTCGTTTATGAAGGGCTGATTACAGGCGTTTCAAGAATTTGCCGATGCGCTCCAAAGCGATTTCCAGCTGTTCTCGTGACGATGCGTACGAGCAGCGGATAAAGCCCTCGCCGCCGGGGCCGAATGCGGAACCGGGTACAGTAATGACCCCCTCTTCTTCCAGCAATCGCTTGGCAAACTGCTCCGAGCTTAACCCCGTGTGCATAATGGAAGGAAAAGCGTAGAAGGCACCTTTCGGTTCATGACAGGGCAGTCCGGTCTGACATAGATTTTCAACGAACCATTTTCTGCGCAGATTGTAAGATTCCATCATACGATCTTTTTCCTCCAGCCCGTTGCGCAGGGATTCAATGGCGGCAATTTGCCCGATAATAGGAGCGCACATGGCGGTATATTGGTGAATCTTCAGCATGGCAGCGATTAACTCTCTTGGACCGCATACATAACCGACCCTCCAGCCAGTCATTGCAAATGCTTTGGAAAAACCGCTGATAAGCAGGGTCCGCTCTTTCATTCCCGGCAGAGCAGCGAAGCTTACATGCCGCTGTCCGTAGGTCAGCTCAGCATATATCTCATCGGATATTACAACCAGATTATGCTCCTCAACCAGGCGGGCAATGGGTAGCCAATCCTCATAGGTCATGATCCCGCCAGTCGGGTTGTTCGGATAACAGAGAATGAGCACTTTGGATCGCGGGCTCAGCTTGGCTTTAAGCGCCTCTGCTGTCAGCTTGAATTGCTGGTCAGCAGAGGCTTCGACCGTTATGGTATGCCCTCCACCCAGAAACGCAATAGGTGCATACGAAATATAGCAGGGAGCCGGGATGAGTATTTCATCATGTTCTGTAATCAGGGCACGTAGTGCCAAATCCAGCGCTTCACTGCTGCCGATGGTGACCATGATTTCATTTGCCGGGTCGTAGGACGTGTTAAAGCTGCTTTCCAGATATCCGGCAATCTCCTCACGAAGCTCGGGAAGACCGGCATTGGGTGTGTATGAGGTCTTTCCATTTTCGAGAGCTGTGATACAGGCCTTTCTGACATGCAGAGGGGTCACAAAGTCCGGTTCACCGACCCCAAGCGAAACGATATCATCTCTGCCCGCACTATATTCAAAAAACTTACGAATGCCTGAAGGCGGCATTGCTCGTACAGCTGGAGTCAAAAAATCGGTTATAGATGCTATTGTCGACACGTTAATCATGTTGATTTCCTCCTTTTTAAAAAACAAAAAAACCCGCCCCTGTAAAGGGACGAGTTTATACCCGTGTTACCACCCTAGTTTCATTCCATACGAAATGACACTCTGTTCACGTATCCATCAATACGTGTTCCGGTTAACGCTGGAAAGGCGGCAGAGCTTACTTCAGGTTCAGCCCGCTTCTCGGAGATGGCGTTCGGCTACCCTCGGAATGTTGGCTTTCACCTGCCCCAACTCTCTGCAAATCCGCTGTATAGCTTACTCGTTCTCGTCATTGAAATTTGTTGCCGTATCAAGTTAGGTGTAATTATAAGCACAACATTTCAGGATGGCAAGTCTTTTTTTTAGATTATAGAATTTACAAATTTTCAGCGGAGCTGAGGAACATCCACCGAATGCTGCAAAAAGCTTGTAATGGCTGGCTTGCGTGGGGCATCATTTTTATTTTGCTGTGGCTGGCCAGCGTGGGCGTATATATCGGCAGATTTGCTCGCTGGAATAGCTGGGATGCGATGTTAAAGCCCTTGGTCATCCTTACAGATGTTTGGAAATGGGTGAGCCTGGCAGGGGAAAGACAGCATTTGCTGTCCTTTAGCTGGCTGGTGTTTGGGATTACGGTCATTTTTTATCTAATGATGTATATCTCTTTAAGCGAGGAGAAGGAACTATAGGCCGAGGACACGTATTGAATGCATACGGTCTTCGGCCTTATTGCATGTGGCGAGCTAGTCGCTATCGTGGTCTTCAGCATGTACATCATAAAGCACGCGCACGAGCAAATCCTGACTAAAATTGCCGAATCTTTTGCCGAAAATAGTGAGCCCTCCTTTGTTCTCCGACTGATCGGATACGGATAAGCGGAGTGTAATGTCGCTTTTATAGTCAAGGCCAATTTCGTCTATTGTGACTTCTGATATACGGCAACCGTCAATGAAGCTGCCATGCTGATTGATGCGAATTAATTTGAGCATGCCATATTGATTCAAATGCGGTGGCCACCAATCGGGATTCAGGACTCCCGGTACTTCTCCAAAATCTCCGGGGCTGGTCCAGTACCCAATAGGGATACCATTGATGTGAAACCAAATATCGGAAGGATATTCCTCACAATAGCACGGTGCTTCTGAGCCCAGTTCTGCGGAAAATTGAATTTCCTTAAAAGATTGATTCGCTTTCAGATAGTTGGGGATGCGGTATTCCAAAAAGCCTTCGGCCATCCAGATCATTTCCGACTCGAGCCGTCCGGGATCTGCGAAATAGCGTGGATCGTCAAAATCGCCGATAATGCTGTCTCGGGTCACCAATCCGCAAGTGGGGACTGCTTGGTAGTTACTATAATGACCAATGCGAATCTCCACCTCATACACATTTTTTTGCTCTCTGCTGCGCAGATCTACCATTAGTTTTTCCTTATTCAAATAGCACATTTTTCGGATACCGTGTTTACCGCTCACAGTATTAATTTCCACAAGGCCGCACTCTTCCAGTTTGCGAATATGCATCGTAATGGTACCGTTGCTCAAATGGAGCTTGTTGGCGATATCGTTCATGCTTTGTCCCTGATAGGCAAGTAATTCGAGTATTTGAATGCGAATTTCTGAGCCTAGGGCTTTGAAAATGTCTAACCCAGACATCAAGTCCTTAATATAAATCATATCTATATACCTTCCTTATCTATAAAATATGTAATGAAAGCGTTTATATTATTACTTTGATTTATGTTAAAATAAAATTGGAAAGAAGTAAACTGCTTTTCTGTAACTATTTTTTACTAAAAAAGAGAGGAGCAAAATAGGCTCGAAAATAAATTTATTGCCGAAAATAAATCGTGTTTAAGTTATTTATTTGACTTTTATAATATAAATAAACTTTAATACGTCTACTTTTTATGCAGTTCAAATCAATGTTTTATATTTATTTAAAAAGATTTGTAAATGCATTGACGAACTGTAGAAGGGCGTGCTATATCTTGATTGTAAACGAATTCATTATTGATAAATCAAAATATAAATTATATGGTGCATGAGAGGGATGATAATCACAGCGGCAGTGAACAACGGTTTATGTACCGCACAAGTAAAGGATAAAGCCGAATCGTAAAAGGTTATTTTAATAACAAATGTATGCGGTTTCATTTAATTTTAGGAGGGGTCGCGTTGAAAGAGAAAAAAGGTTTTGCGATGACCATGGTTGTTCTGTTATTGATGGTTGCTGCATTGGCTGGCTGTGGAGGAGGAAGCTCCAGTAGCGATGGAACCAAGGAATTGACGTTCATGTTCCGTGGGGGTACGGATGAGCAGAAGGCTTATAAGGATGTTATCAAGAAATTTGAAGAGGAACATCCTGGCGTGAAGGTTAAAATGGTCGTGACGGCAGCTCTTATTTCCGCCTGTATTCGTCCATTACGTTCCCGCTCATTAAGCCGGCAGTGGCGGCACAGCTTATTTTATGGTTCATGGGAATTTGGAACGATTATTTGGCGCCGATCATTTACTTGAACTCACCGGAAACGCAGACATTACAGCTGGTTATCGCGAATTTTAATGCGACTTACGCCATTCAGACGTACTATCCGCTTATTATGGCAGCCTCCATTATAGCGTTGTTACCTGTATTAATTATATTCTTGATCTTCCAAAAACAAATCATTGAGTCGGTTGCCATTTCCGGTGTCAAAGGATAAGTGCGTCCATGGAAGGCACCGAGGAGCGATGGAAGATAGTCACGATATGTAATGAATAAAGGAAGGAGGAGAAGAACAGTTATGGTTATGCTGCTGATGCTAGGCCTATCCGGCTGTGGGGATAGCACCCCGGACCCGGTGTATCCGCAGGCTCCGCCTCCTGATCACTTGTATGATCAAAGTACGATAAACGATGAACAGCGCTGGACCATCAACAATGCACATGACCCGGCGATTATCAAAACAGATCAGGACTACTATGTCTATTCGACGGATGTAAAGACGGGTGGAGAGTTGAGGCCAGGTGTTATGGTGCGCAAATCGACCGACCTGATTCACTGGAACTGGGTTCAGTATGCATTGCCCGGCATACCCAAGGAAGCGGGAGCATGGTCATCAGCGACGAATCTGTGGGCACCGGACGTTATCAAGATGGGTGACATTTATCGGATGTATTACTCCGCCTCCACCTTTGGCAGCACGCGGTCAGCTATCGGATTGCAGACATCCAGCTCGCCGGAAGGCCCTTGGAAGGATGAGGGGCTGGTCGTTAAAACGGATGAGCATGACAAGCTGAATGCGATTGATGCCAATCCTGTGCTGGATGCGGATGGGAATCCGTGGATGGTGTACGGCTCTTTTTTTGGCGGTATCTACATTACTCGGCTTGATCCCCAAACGGGGAAGCTCAAGGAGTCCGGTTATGGGCAAAATATCGCTGCCAGAGACCGGGCAACTGAGGATGGTGCTGTGGAAGGACCCTACATTGTGTACAATCCAACCTTCCGTAAATATTACTTGTTCGTCTCGTATGATTCCTTGTTTGAGGACTACAATGTTCGCGTAGCCCGCTCGGACTCGATCACAGGGCCTTACGTGGATATAAACGGACATGATATGGCTGACACCAGTTATTTGCCTCAATACGAGATTGGCAACAAGATACTGGGCGGCTATCGATTCAGCGAAGGAGAGGGCTGGGTTGCGCCAGGCCATAATTCCGTGCTGAAGGACGAAGAGGATTATTATATGGTTCATCATGCGCGGGGAGAAACGGACAAGAGCTGGCCGTACCTGCATGTACGCAAAATATTGTGGACGGCTGATGGCTGGCCTGTCGTATCCCCGGAACGGTATGCAGGCGAGAAGGAACAGGATATACCTCAAAGGTTATTATCTGGCAGTTGGGAACGCATCGTGATGAAGCAGGAAGTGGACGGTCAGGTGCAAGCTGAACCACTCCGTCTGGAAGACGGAGGACGGGCGGCCAGTGGAGCTCTTGAAGGCCAGTGGAGTTTTGATGGCAAGCGTACTTTAACACTGGATTGGAGCGATACATCCGAAGGAACCCGGGAGCAACTGTTATTGCTTCCTTCATGGGACTGGGAGCTGGGTCGCCATACGCTAGTTTTTACAGGTATGAACAATAAGGGAATTTCAATTTGGGGTAAGCGTATCAGCCAATAACAAACCCAAAAATAGAGCTGAACTTTTGAAAATACATATGGAAACGGAGCAGGCGGAATGGTGCTGGACAAGCGGAGCGGTCGCCTTTGCCTCGGAATTTCCTCCTTTAATAGTACATTCAGGAAATTCGGGGGCAACAGCGATGGTAAGCACCATCCGTCTGCGCAGTGGCGCTCCATGTAAATCTTAAGTTCAGCTTACAAATCACATATTACACATAGAGGAGAGAAAAACCATGAATCAACCTGTACCTTTTATTAATCCGGTCATTGAGCAACGGGCAGACCCTTGGATCTACAAGCACAGTGACGGATACTATTATTTTACCGGCTCTGTGCCGGAGTATGACCGCATTGAGGTTCGACGGGCCCGTACCATTCAAGGTTTGAATACGGCAGAGCCTGTCGCAGTGTGGCACAAGTATGAAACAGGTCCATTAAGCGCGAATATTTGGGCACCGGAAATTCATTTTATTCATGATAAATGGTACATTTATTTTGCAGCAGCTCGTACAACAGAAACGAAGGAAGGTCTGTTCGACCACCGGATGTTTGTGCTGGAAAATGATTCTGCTAACCCGCTGGAAGGAGAATGGGTGGAGAAGGGACAAATCAAAACCCGATGGGAATCATTCGCTCTCGATGCAACAACCTTCCAGCATAATGGAGTTCTGTATTATGTGTGGGCTCAGAAGGACCCGGACATTGTCGGTAATTCCAATCTGTACATTTCTGAAATGAGTAATCCGTGGACGCTGCGTAGAGAGCAAGTGATGATCTCTACCCCTGAATATGAGTGGGAGGTCATTGGTTTTAAGGTGAATGAGGGAGCTGCGGTTCTGAAACGGAACGGGCGGATCTTCATCAGCTATTCAGCCAGCGCGACTGACCACAATTATTGCATGGGTCTGCTGACCGCGGACGAGAATGCGGATTTACTCGATCCGAAATCGTGGACGAAGTCTCCTATACCGGTATTCTGTACGAATGAGAAAACAGGTCAATTCGGACCAGGTCACAACAGCTTTACGGTTGCGCCTGACGGCAGCGATGTTCTCGTGTACCACGCTCGCAATTACAAGGAAATTACAGACGACCCGTTGTATGATCCCAATCGTCATACACGCGTGCAGCCGTTGAACTGGAATGAAGATGGAACCCCTGATTTTGGTATCCCTGTGCCGGATGGAGTTCCCGTGGATAAATAAGAAGTATAGTATTGATGCGTATAACAAGGTAAATAAGATATCTTCCAAGCTAAAGGCTTGGGGATATCTTTTTTCATTCGTGAATGCAAGGGGAATTCTGTTTTGTTCATCATTTGATTGATAAAAATGTTTAATATTTTCCACGGGATGGAAACTGCAAATGTATGGTAAAGTGTAGTTTATAAAGGAATTTATCCAAGAGTTTTTTCCAAAGTCTCATGTGCATACCGAATCCGAATCACACGAGGTGAGAAAAATGCTGCAATCATTAAAAGCCATTGCTAACTATCGGAAAGAAAATGATCTGGCCTGGGATATGCCGACTTGGCTGAAGCTGCTCGTTTCGGCTGAGGAGCGTATTGTCAATCTGGAACGTATCCGCTCCATTGGAGAGCTTAAGGATGCCAATCCTGTTCTGGATTATGTGGAGCGTACGCTGCTCATTTTGGACGGGCTTCCATTGTCTTTCTGGATTAAAGAGCTACTGGAGGATGTGCTGGTATGGTCTGAGACGGCCAAAGGGGGTACAGGCCGCGAACGCCTGCGCTGGCAGCAGGAGGGCATTAATTTATTTGTACATAATATCGGCTCTTCCCAGCTATATGTCAGACAGGCTCAAGCGGAGTCCCCTGCGTATCCGCGCAACAGCATGACCCGGATTTTGATTGAGACGCATGGACTTATCGGACAGTATATACGGGGCGAAATTCCTTTTTCGGAAAATCGGCCGTTGCTGGAAATTACTCGCAAGGGCTGGCTAAGCGCCGAGGAGCTGGAGCTTGTTTTACGTGCTCTGAACGAATGTATCATCGCCGGGGTAGATCCAGCTCTATGGGAGCAGGTACGTAGTGAAGTGGAGCAGTTGATCGGCTGGATCGCATGGGATAACGTGCCTGTGGTTTGGGGCGTAAAAGAACGGCTGCAGAGATTGCGGTCCGTTTCTATTCATGAAGGGGAGCCGTTTGAACAGGCTTATGCGGAGTTAAAGCGTGAGCTAAATGTGGAAAAGGCGCTTGCTCCGCTGGAGAATCGCACGCTTTGGTATGTAGAGTCAGCTTTGCAGGATTTTTCGCTTGAAGAGCTGGTAAAGGTGTTTTTACTCGCGCTGAGAGAGGGTACGGGACAGGAGCAGCCAGCTACGGTACGTCATATCAGCTTTGAATCTCTCATGAACACGATGTATTATGATTATCGTGGTATCAAGAAAATTAACGTATACAAAAAACGAATGATTGAAAAATACCTGAGTGCGCTGTCCTGGCAGGATCTTTTAAAAGGAAAGCGGAAACATAACCCTCATTTGAATGTGATCGTGGAGCATAAGGAGGAGCTGCCGAGCACCGTATTTTTTAATTTTGCATTTTCATCTGCGGCTGAGAAGCTGATTGACTTTTGTATTGAGGCAGAAAAAACGCCGCTGTATGATAAGGCCGTATTGCTGCTGTTCGATCTGTTCAGCTTACGGCGTGATGCTTATGATCGTTTTCACAATGAGGAAACGTATCTTACGGATATGAACCAGACTGTAGATTACAAAAGGGTCATTCTGGACTACGTGACCGGAACCCGCATTCTGGATATTGGACCTGGCGGGGGCGTGCTGCTGGATCTGATTGAGCAGGAAAGGCCGGATGCAAAGCCGCTAGGGCTTGATATCTCTGTGAATGTTATTGAAGCACTTAAACGGAAAAAGCAATTGGAGGGTCACCGTTGGGATGTGATCAAGGGGGATGCGCTCCGATTGGAGGAATTTGTGGAGACGGGGAGCATGGACACGGTCATTTTTTCTTCCATTCTCCATGAGCTGTATTCTTACATCGAACGAGATGGAACCCGGTTCAATCCGCAAACAGTGGAGGCTGCTCTGGAGAGCGCCTATCGTGTGCTGGCACCCGGCGGACGCATCATTATTCGTGACGGCATTATGACCGAACCGATAGAACAGCGCAGACGTATCCGGTTCCTGGAGCCGGACGGGATGGAATGGCTAATGCGTTATGCCGAAGATTTTGCAGGCCGCCAACTTGAAATAGAGCGTGTGAGTGAGTCTGAGGCTGTTTTGCCTGTGAACGATGCGATGGAATTTCTGTATACCTATACCTGGGGGGCAGAAGCCTATGTGCATGAAGTGCAGGAGCAGTTTGGTTATTTTACCCCTTCACAGTATGAGGAGTGTATTCGTAACACACTTGGACCACAGGCGATTATTCGGGTGAACCGCCACTATTTACAGGAGGGTTATACCAAGGCGTTGTCCAGGCGTGTTGAGCTGACAGACGAGCAGGGACAGCCGGTTCCTTTGCCAGACAGTACCTGTCTGATTGTGATTGAGAAGCCGGAATAGGGCTGGAATTATTAATAGTTGGAGTTGCTAGATATTTGTTGAACAAGAGGATGCCTTCTGATTTGCGTCATGCGCGATTAGAAGGCATTTTTAGAAAATAACGGAAGGTGTGTTCATGTATGTCCTCGCATGTAGAGATATCCGAATATGATCCGCAGTGGGCGAAGGAGTATGCGCGGGAGCGAACGAAAATTATAGAGGCTCTTGGAGAACTATGCATCGGCATAGAGCATATCGGCAGTACGTCCGTTCCTGGTCTGGGAGCCAAGCCTATTATTGATATCATGGCTGGGGTGGAGGATTTGGCCAATATTCAATCTGATCATCGTGAGCGCTTGCTTGGTAATGGATATGAATATGTACCTAAACCTGATTTTCCAGAGCGGGCTTTCTTTCGCCGTGGAGAATGGGGAGCAGGCACTCATCATTTACATATTTATAAGTATAAAGGAGAGCATTGGCAGAATCATCTGCTGTTCCGTGATTATTTACAGTCACATCCGGAGAGCTTGCGGGCGTACACTGACCTGAAAAAAGACCTGGCGCAGCAATTCACATATGATCGTGCAGCATATACCGAAGCCAAAGGGCCGTTCATTCGGCAGATTATTGAGCAGGCACGGCATGAAAAGCCTGTCTAGAAAGAAGAAGAAAAAACAGATCTGTTTTTCTTGACAAGTTTTGCATATAATACAGGAGAAGTAGCTGGGTGAACTTAATATAAAGGAGCTGTGTTGAAGATGTCAAAACGTTTGATTCCTTACATCACGATGAATGGAAATGCCAAAGAAGCAATCGAATTTTATGAAAAGGCATTGGATGCTCAACTGCTTTTTATTCAAACCTTTGGTGAAATGCCGGAAAACCCTGATTTTCCGATTCCCGCAGAGGTCAAGGAACGTGTTGGACATGCTACCCTTAAAGTTGGTGAGACCGAGCTTATGTTTTCCGATACCTTTCCCGGATCGCCGTTCAGCAGCGGGAACCAGGTGAGCATCTGTATTACAACCGACAGTGTGGAGCAAGCCCAAACAATGTTTGATGCTTTACAGCAAGGAGGACAGGTGGGTATGCCCTTGCAAGAAACCCATTTTAGTCCTGCCTATGGGAATGTCACAGATAAGTTTGGTGTCACCTTTCAAATTTTCACAGAGGCTCGATCATAAACAATGGAAAACGGTCAGATTTCGCTATTTAGGCGATCTGGCCGTTTTTTGCATGAATGCCCTCGTTCAAGAGGTTGCTCCATGTTGGCGAAGACATGATCCAAAAGGACTTGCACAGCGTCAGCATGACCGTAATGTGCTGCAAATCCCAATGAAGGAGCACCATGAGCGGTATGGGATTACAGGTAATTGTTTTGACTTAGCGATCTGGCTGCTGCACGAGTTTAAAAAAGAAGGAATTGAAGCTTATCCTATCGGCCATGATTTAGGGACAACAGAGGCACACGTCGCTGTAATCGCTAAAAATGAAGATGGCAGACGTTATTTATGCGACTTGGGAGAACAATGGTTGATTCCAGTATTAGTAGATGCAGATCATCCAAGCTTTACATCAGAGAGATTAACAGGCTTTTTTCCAGCAGCAGAAATTGAGGTCCAACCACATCAGGATACGGTTACAATCTTATATCACAGACCTAATGGTAAAATGAGTAGTCAGAAGTTCGATCTTGTACCCTTGGAACTCTCGTCATTTTGGAAGGCGGCGGAAATTTCTCAGAACACGATAAAAAAGTCGCCTTTGCCGGGGGATTCTAACCTTATAACTAATTCAAAAAGAATCCCCTGGCAACAGCGATCGGAAGAACCATCCACTCGCGGAATGGACCTCTTCAGCGTCACCTAAACAAATTATTTTCACATATACCTATCTATGATCTATACACCAAAATTAAAATCATCATCGGTCAGCGGCTCTACATTCATGGCACGCACATAGCCGTTTCCTTTTTTGGAGAAGAAGTCATGCTGCTTGGTGTGGGTGCTGATACCGTTGAATACAATCGGGTTAACCTCTTCGTCTTCAAACAGCGGATCAAAGCCCAAGTTCATCATGGCCTTGTTGGCATTGTAGCGCAAGAAGACTTTAACGTCGTCTACGAGTCCAATAGGAGCGTAAATCTGCTCGGTGTACTGTTCTTCGTTATTGTGCAAGTAGCGCAGCAAGCCTACCAGCGTCTGGTAGAGATCGCGTTGCTCTTCCTCGCCCAACTCCGCATAAATCTCCTGTGCCAGCACACCTACATATACACCGTGAATACTTTCATCTCGCAAGATCAGGTCGATAATTTCTCCGCTGCATGTCAGCTTGCCCTGACCTGCCAGATAGAGAGGGTAGAAGAAGCCGCTGTAAAATAAATAGCTTTCCAACAGCACCGAGGCGGCCATTGCGAGATACAGGTCTTTCGGTGTATGGATATTCATATAATACTGACGAATGGTTTCCGCTTTGGTTTGGAGATGCGGATTTTCTTCCACCCAGCGGAATACACCGTCAATTTCTTCCGTGGAAGCCAGTGTTGTAAAAATACTGCTGTAAGACTTGGCATGAATCTGCTCCATCATCGCCATAAAGCTGAGTACGGCTTTACGTTGCAGCCCGTCCACATGCTCCATAATTTGCGGCATCCCCACACCGCCTTGAATGGTGTCCAGCAGGGTCAAGCCGCCCAGCACCTTCATGTAGGCTTCTTTTTCGATATCACTGAGGGTTACCCAGGACATTTTATCATCAGACAGTGGAATTTCATCATCTGTCCAAAATTGCATAATGTTCTGGTTCCAGAACATCAGTGTGAAATCATCGTCCGAGCGATTCCAGTTTACAGCTTGTATACCTGTCATTGTTTAGCATTCTCCCTTCAGCTTGCGAGATTCCCTAGGATCTCAATAAAAGTGATGCAGGCGAATCATCGGATGCTTGACATACGGAAGCTGTATCCGCAAGGCTGTGACCCAATCATACCCGTAATGGGCCGAACGTCACTCTGGATACAGCTTCTAATGAAAAGCATTTTTATATCATCAAATTTCTAATCATCATGCTATCCAAAATGCTTTAGATCGAGCAGGTGAGACACTCTTCCACAGACAGCTTTTTGGTACGTGTGTAGTACAACGATTTAAGTCCTTTATGTGCAGCGTACAGGTAGCAACGGGCTAACTGACGTGTAGTCACATCACTGTTCACATGAAGCACTGTCGAGATTCCTTGATCCACGTGAGGTTGAATTTCCGCAATCAGGTCAAGCACTTTGAACTGATCCATTTGATAAGCGGATTTATAGAAGAACACATTATCTCTCTGCAAATAAGGCATTGGATAGTAGGTTGTCGAATTTGCATAAGTGCGTGTCTCAATCTGCTCAACAATCGGCATGACGCTGGATGTCGCATTTTGAATATATGAAATGCTGGCAGTTGGCGCAATCGCCATACGATAGGCATGGTACAGACCATTTTTCATCACGTCCGCTTTCAGCTTGTTCCAATCGGCTGGAGACGGAACATAAATACCGTTGAACAGCTCTTGCACACGTGCGGTTGTCGGACGGTAATCCGTATTCAGATAACGGTCAAAATACACGCCGGTCGCATAATCCGATTCCTCGAACCCGTAAAAGCTTTGTTCAGCCGCTTTCGCGATTTCCATACTTTTCTCTATGGAATGATAGTTCATCGTCATGAAGAAGGTACGGACAAAATCCTTCGCTTCGTTGCTTTCATAAGCAATTTTGTTTTTGGCAAGGTAGCCGTGCAGATTCATAACACCCAGACCAACGGAATGCATTTCACGGTTTGCTTTGGCAACACCCGGTGCATTAGCCACATGTGTCATATCGCTGACCGAGGTGAGCGCAATCATGCCCTCATGAACGGATTCGCGGATTTTGCCATGCTCCATCACATTGACAATGTTCAGGGAAGCCAGATTACAGCTCACATCGCGGCGAATGGTATCCTGTTGTCCATAATCGGTAATCTCGGAAGTTTCCTGCAATTGGAATATTTCCGTGCACAGGTTCGACATCTTGACTTGACCCACGTTTTTAAGAGCATGCGCCTGATTGGCGTTACTTTTGTTCATAATATATGGATAGCCGGATTCCAGCTGAATCATGGCAATTTTCGTCAGCATGTCACGTGCGCTCATCGCTACTTTTTTCTTCACTCGGTCATCGGCGAGCAGCGTATCGTACATTTCATCCAGATCCATGTCGTCCAGATGCGTTCCATAGGCTTTATACACACTGTACGGAGCAAATACGTGCAGCGGTTCATTATCCTGAGCCAGCTTGTAAAAGCGGTTCGGCACCAACAATCCGATCGAAAGTGTTTTAAGGCGCACTCTTTCGTCTGCATTGATTTTTTTACTATCCAGGAACTCCAGCACGTCCCATCCGAAAATGTTGTAATATGCCGCGCCTGAGCCCTTACGTTGCCCCATTTGATCGGCGTAGGAGAAGCCGTCTTCCATTAGCTTCAGTACAGGCATAATACCTTTTGCTGCGCCTTCTACGCCTTTGATCGCTTCGCCGCGTGCCCGCAGCTTCGACAGGTTCACCGCGACACCGCCGCCGATTTTGGACAATTGCATACAAGTGTTCAGTACATAGTTGATTGAGTTCAGGGAGTCGTCCATTTCGAGCAGGAAGCAGGATACCAGTTCTCCACGACGGCTTTTGCCTGCATTCAGGAAGGTGGGTGTGGCGGGCTGGAGGCGCTGCTCCATCATCGAGCGGGCCAACACGCGCGCCGTATCGGCATTACCGCGTCCCAAATGCAGAGCGACTGCTGCAACCCGGTCAGGATAATGCTCCAGATAGACCTTACGGTCATTACTTTTCAGTGCATAATCGGTATAAAACTTGGATGCTGCCATATAGGAAGGAAATTTAAAATGATAGCTATGAGTGATATGGAAAATATCATTAATTTCATCCGCTGTATAGCTATTATAGAAATTCTCGTAATAATCATTCTCAATCATGTACAGCACTTGAGCCGCTGTATCAGCAAACTTCAAGCTGCGTTCCTGAACTTCCTTCATAAATTCTGCTACAGCCTCTTGATCCTTTTCCAATTGGAAAAAGCCGTCTGTATCGCGTTTCATCAACATGTTGTTCAATTCAATATGCCGCAACTCGGCTCACCTCCTGTTTAAAACGCTCTACATCTCCGAACGTTCCAGATAATTCAAATTTACTAATCACGGGGACATTGTAATGATCGGCAATCAAATCTGCGCTTTTGGCAAAGCTCTCGCCCCAATTCCGGTTGCCGCTTGCAGCTACACCAACGAGGTTTTTAGCGTTTTTTTGCAAAAAGGAAGATACCCTCTCAGGTATCTGGCCAAACCCCGTTGTATATGTAATGAGTACGTAAGGTTCATCTATAGTCATTTGCTCCTGGATCTGAACTGCCGGAAGCTTGAGCTTTCCAATAAATCTTTTTACATTGCCGGTTTTAGAATCATAGGCAATCAGCATTGTAGGCATCCTCCTTAACAATTAACGAAAAAAAGAAAACGGTATTACCCGCTTTTTAAAATGTTGGACTCTATATTTACATGATTTTCATACCTGTATCTTCAAGATATCGGGCAAAAACACGTTTTTTACACTATATTTAGAGTACATTCTCTATTTTATATCTATATATAGTTTTGTCAATCGGTCCAGAGGGGAGCGGAGGGCCCAGATCCGGTATAAGTCCAAGCGGGGTGCGGAAAAGAGCGAAAGAACTTTTTTTTCGTAAGTATGTTAAAAAAGTATTGGAGTTTTTGAGGTTGAAGATGTACCATTTGTCAATGGGCAATAGAATGGAAAATTTACATTTTACTGTAGAAAGGATGAAGTAGATGGGAGGTAGCTATATGGATCAGACTGAATCATTTAATACAATCTTTTTTAGCGTGTTTGGTATTATTGCTCTTTTGATGATTATCGTTATTGGCAAGACGATAGGAGCAGGGCTTTCCAACCAAGCTGCCGAGCTGGTCCAACGTCCATGCAAGGTTGTGGATAAGCGCACGAGGGTACGCGGAGGGTCAGGCGATTTTTCGGCTTCGACTTATAATTATATTACCTTTGAATTTGACGGGGGTGAACGTAAGGAGCTGGAGGTGAAGGATAGGGACTTCGGTGTGATTGTGATCGGGGACCGTGGTGAGCTTCATTATAAAGGTACACGTTTTGTGGAGTTTGTGAGAATCATGGAAGCATAAAATGTGTTGGTAGAGAGCTGGAATACCTGAAAAAATACATACCGGAGGGCAGATGACGATGCCGCATATCATTGGGGAACGAATTGTATTGAGAGAGTACCGTCTGGAGGATATACCTGATATCCGAAAATGGGTCAATGACCCGGAAATTACACATGGTTTAAGCGATGTATTTATCTATCCGCATTCACAGTTCAATAGCGAATCCTTTGTACAGATGATGGTTGACGGTAGCTCCGAGATCAAAGGCTTTGTCATTGCGCATAAAGACACACTGGACTATATCGGGCAACTGGATTTATTTAAAATCAACTGGGTGAATCGGCACGCCACACTTGGAATTGTGATCGGATGTGACGGTGATCTGGGCAAGGGCTACGGACGGGAAGCGATTCGGCTAATACAGAAATTTGCATTTCATGCTCTGAACCTGCATCGGCTGGAGCTGGAGGTCTATGCGTTCAATGAACGTGCACACCGTTGCTATCTGGCTTGCGGCTTCAAGGAAGAAGGGCGGCTACGGGAAAAGCTATTCAGGGAAGGAAAATATTATGACATCATTCAGATGGGGATTTTGCGAAGTGAATATGAGGCTGTAGAGCAAGCGAAGGAATCCTGAAAGTGAAACCGTATAAGTTATTTTACTCGGTTTAATCCGGACAAAACGAGCGAATCATAGAAGCCCGCGAAATTGCGGGCTTTTGGGGTTGGATACCTGATATATTAAACTTTTTATTCGTAATATCCCTCGGTTGATTTGCGGAATTGTTTGAATTGATTAATATCATGTCCGAACCATACTTGAGAATTCGTCCGTGCAGCCAGTGTGCGAATTTTTTCCACCGTATCCCGGTAACCAAGCAGATCATAAATAATACCTGGCGGCTTGACGGGTGGACCGTAGCTTTCCGCTGAATAGATAGCGTCCGAAGCAAGGATGATCCCCCCTGTCTCCGGCAGTTCAATATGCAAGCCTATCATCCCCCAAGCATGCCCGCTGCCAAAGTTGAGAATGTTGATACCTTCAGCCAGTTCCAGGTTATCCTGATGGCGTTTGATTGTTTTCCACTGCAAGTGATTTTTGATCCATGCATCAATGTCCGCCCAGACATAAGCTCCTTCCTTTACATTACGGGCATAGTTCTGCAGCGCACCGTTCAACTCATCCTCATGTACGATAACGGTAGAATTCATAAACATTTCCAAACATCCCGCGTGATCCAAATGCAAATGGGAGGCAATGACGTACCTAATTTCCTCAGGTCTTACATTCAATTGCTCCAGCCGGTTATGCAGGTAACATTCCTCACTGGCCACCCAAGGGGATGCCAATTGCGTTGATTCGGCCCAACGCCCTTCGCTGCCCATCGAATTAGGATTACATGCTGTATCAAACAAAATCTTTCCCTCAGGGTGGTCGATCAATACTGTATAGATGGGGAATTCAGTGAACTCTGTTGAGGCATTAGGATTGTTAATCGTGGCCGGATTATGCATGGCGATTATCCAGTTCTTGTCCATGCTCATTCGTCCGTTATCCATCACATACAGCTTAGGCCGCGGTTTAATAATATTTGACATGTTCGTTTCCTCCCAATGAAGAGTAATTTCCAAGTGAATCTCTAGCTCCACTCTTGACGGTTACGCTGCCGTAGCGGCAGGTATAGACATATCCTAATATAAAATCTAAACTTACATAAGGAGGCACTTTAATGTGTCCAGGGTACTTTTAGGTGCATAGGAGGGGAAAGGATTTGACATCTTCAACCACAAATAAACAACCCGACATCACGCTGGCGGGTTGTGGCTATAGCAGAGTTCTTGAGATTATTTCCAACAAGTGGACGGCACTCGTCATTTACGCATTGGAGAATGGGCACATCAGATACGGGGATATTTCCAGAAGAGTCGAGGGCATTTCCAAAAAAATGCTGACACAAACGGTGCGTAAGCTGGAGCGGGATGGGCTAGTCCAACGCCATATTACACCAACAGTACCCCTTACCGTGGAATATTCGCTAACCCCTTTAGGCGAAACCTTACTTCAACCAATGAAAGAATTAAGACAGTGGGGCAGAACGAATTATTCGCATGTAGAAGAGGCAAGAGGCAATTATGATCTGAAATACAGTAAGTGAAGATTTGCAAAAGAATCTCTAATGAGTACCGTTCTACATAAAAACGGAGTAGTCGGATGGTGCTGTACAAGAGAAGTCCCATCCGACTGCGTAGTGGCACGAAGTAGTACGATAGGTAACTTTTAAGTACAGCTTATTTGATCGTTATTTCTCCCCGTACCATAGCTTCAGCCGATTTTGGATCAGGCCGGTGTAGACTTCTTCAGCCTTTGGCACACCCGCTTGATCCAGCTCCTGCAGCATGTGGTCATAGACGGTGTCGAACTGATCCGGCTTGGCAAGTACAGCCTCAGGAATCCGTTTTCGTACAATATCCTGCGACTTCTGATAAATGACATTGTAGTTCGTGTCGGTCGGAACAGGCATATTGTAGGCGGCACCCCATTCTTTTGCCGGAAAATCCTTTTCATTTGGAAACAGATCCTTCCACGTGTGGGCCTTGTATGCCTGAAGGGATTCTTTTTCAGCTTGACTATAATTCTCGGTAATCATCTCTGGATAGTTGATTGTGTAGTAATTGCCAGAGGGGTCCTTGACGCTGTCTCCATAATGAGGTCCCCATATCCAGTACAAACCGATACCCGACTCTCTGGTAAAGGAAGCATTATCGGTGTTTTTGCGCTGCTGTACGTCAGCCGGAATGACTCGTTTGCCGTTCTCTACATTGTAATGCTGGCCTTCAATTCCCCAGTTGCGTAAAATTTGTCCTTCGTCAGAGGCGAGAAAATCCAGAAACTTGATGGCACGCACCGGATTTTTGCACGAAGTTGTAATTCCAATGCCGTACGCAGCGTCAAATCCAACCGGCTGGAGGGAATGATCCTCATATTTTTCATTTAAAGTGACCGGAAAATGGGCGTAGGTGAATTCATCCTTGCCTGCTGCCTTGAGGGCGTTTTCGGCATCCTGATAGTTCCATTTCTGATCAATGAGTCCAATGACCCCACCTGCGGCGATCTTGGATTTGTACTGATCGCTTTTTTGTACAAAAGTATCCTTATCCAGCAGTCCTTCGTTGTACATACGATTCAGCCAACGGAAATATTCCCGTTCCTCTGGGCGCTTATAGTGAAGGATGGCTTTGTGTGTTTTGGGATCAATATAATACTCACCATCGTCCGGTCCGCCTGTAGCGGTCACGGCCGGATTCGTCACGGTAATTTGAAGTTTCCAGTCTTCGGCATCAAGTGAGAGGGGAATAGTAGGCTGTCCGTTGGTGGTGGGATATTTGGCGAGATAGTCCTTGAGTGCCTTTTCAAAATCCTGAACGGTACGAATTTTGGGGTATCCGAGCTTTTTAAGTGCCTGATGCTGGATTTCAAAGCCGGCCTGTGCATCAAATGCGATGTGATCTACGCCCAAATTGGTTGGAATCGTATAAATAGCAGGATCTTCATTGCTATATTTGATACGGTTAAAATAGTCTCCGTACACTTTCTTGATATTAGGACCGTATTTGTCAATCAGGTCGGTTAAGTCAATGAGTGCTCCTGCATCGACCATCTTTCCAACCTCCCCTTTGGGATAGACAAGGTCTGGATACTCTCCACTGGCCGCCATCAAAGCAAATTTTTCCTCACCTCGGCCATTGACTGCATATTCGGCATTGAGTGTAACACCCGTTTTTTTGATAATTTCCTGCCCGACCGCGTCTTTCATGTTGTTCCAGTTGGAGCTGGAATCACCGCCAAAAAAGGTTAAGGTAATGGGACTGGTGTCATCTGGGTTTTCTTTTGATGCTGTACTATTTGTTCCGCTTGCGCAGCCCGTTGTCACGAGCAGCAGCAAGCTCAGAAGCAGGATGGAGCTTTGGCGTACCGACCTGTTTTTGAACATTTGCAAATCCCCCTTATTAAGTATGATTCACATAATGTAAGTGCTTTCAATAGTGAATTGTAGGAAATAAATAACTCTGCGTCAAGTGATTTATGATGATTCGTTATGTGGTTTGTTTTTTTATTAGCAAACATATTTTGGTGGATGATATGGATTCGCGCAAATATATCGTTTGATGATCTAAAACAATGTATGCTACGATGGTACCAGTTTATGGGGTACACCCGTGTATTTGAAAAAAGGCAGAAGTAGACTAGATTCCGAATAGGGTTGGGTGAGAAAATGCGTGGAAAAGTAACGTTGCAGGAAATTGCCGATGCGGCGGGCGTTTCAAAATTCGCTGTTTCGCGTGCATTATCAGGCAAGCCCGGTGTAAGTGAAGAGACAAGGACGGTGCTGGTCAAGTTGGCTGCCCAGATGGGCTATTTTCGCAATCATCCAAAAGTGACCGGAGTAGAGCCGCGTGATACGGATGCCGGGGAATGGTCGGGAACTGTGCTGGTGTTATTTCCAAATATAAGACACCAAAACAGGGAATCCAGATACTGGGGGCCTGTATTTGAGGGAATATCCGAGCGTTTGAAGCGCAAGGGAATGGATATGGTCACGTTAACGGAGCCCTCGACTGAAGATATGTTTTCGTTGCTGAACCCGGAAGCGATCAAGGGGATTATTACGGTAGGGTCGGTTTCAACGCCGATGCTGCTGAATATTTATCGGATGGGTATTCCGGTCGTCATGGTAGATCATTGGGATGCTGCATTTTTAAGTGATACGGTGTTTACGGATAACCGCACATGTATGAGTGAATTAATGAAGGACCTGCTGCGCAGAGGCTATACACGTTTTCAATTTGTTGGTCATATTGCCGATGCTCACAGTTTCTATGAACGCTGGGAAGCTTTTCGCTCCACACTGGAAATGAGCGGCGTACAATTACAGCAGAACAAGACCTTTCTCCACGGGGGAGTGCAAGCACTGAATGAGGAATTGGACAAGCTGACCGAGAATGAGCTGCCAGAGGTGTTTGTGTGCGCCAATGATGTGACTGCTACGCAAGTGGTGGATGTGCTGAAACGGAAGGGAATTGACGTCCCGAGGCGCTGCGGGGTGACTGGATTTGATGATACGAATGAACAGATGCCGATTTATGCGACGGTAAGAGTGGATAAGGAGCTGCTGGGAATGCGTGCGGTAGATCAATTGTTATGGCGCATAACCAACCCCGATTCGCCTGTCGAAAAAAAGCTGCTGCACGCAGAGCTGGTTATTCGGGAGCGACATGCACCGCGAGTCAATCGGGAGAATGATGACCATGAGCGACCAATCAGCTCAATCAGATATAGCTAGTATTCGGATAACATTAACTTATCTCCATTGATGTGGAGAGATATAGATGTCGCTTTTTAGCCTGTTTAAGGCCAGAGAGCGACTTTTTTGGTTGTTGTGCCAATGTCTTGCAAAAAACAATTTGACTAATTTGTTAGCTTAATGTTATTTTTGTTATGTTCAAATAGAAAACCAGATGTTCCCAATCATCCTTACAGGGAGGCTTTGTGATCATGGTCAATGTGATAGTGTTGGATAGCTGGAGGTTTAGGGAAACGCAAAGTGATGAGTGGTTTCGTGCGCAAGTGCCGGGTTGTGTGCATACCGATCTTCTACGGCATGGGCTAATTCCTGATCCGTTTATCGGTATAAACGAGGCCGAGGTACAGTGGATTGACAAGCAGGATTGGATCTATGAAGCTTGCTTTCAGATCCATGCAGAACAGCTTCAATGTCAACGGATAGAATTAGTGCTGGAAGGCCTGGACACTTATGCGACTGTAAAAGCGAACGGACATTGTGTTTTGTCGACTCATAATATGTTTCGGCAATGGAGACAGGACGTGAGGGCTTTTGTTCAACTAGGGGAAAATCGGCTGGAAATTACTTTTCGTTCTCCGATTGCTGAAGATATCCCCAAGCTGGAACGGTTAGGTTATACGCTCCCTGCACCGAATGATCAATCCGAAGCTGGTGGCTTGGCAGACAAAAAGGTAAGCGTTTTCGCACGCAAGGCTCCCTATCATTATGGTTGGGATTGGGGACCGAGGCTGGTGACGAGCGGCATTTGGAGAGAGGTGCGGGTTGAGGCTTGGTCCGGTATGATCGTGAGAGACTTATTTATTCGACAGGACGAGGTGAGTGCAGAAGAGGCCAGGCTCACGGCGGTAATAGAAGTGGACAATGCGGGAGAGACAACGGAGGCCGAGCTGCGTATCCTCGCTGACAGCAAGGTGTGGTCGAAGCCTGTTCACCTGCTAAAGGGCAAGCGAACAGTTAAGCTGGAGCTAGCTATAGGTAACCCGAAGCTTTGGTGGTGCCGAGGGCTGGGAGAGCCCCATCTATATACGTTTGCAGTCGAATTGGTTGAGCTAGAGCAAGGAGCCGTAATGGCGAAAAAAAAGGTGAAAACAGGTCTGCGTTCGATCCGGCTTGTACGCGAACCGGATGCAGAGGGAGAGAGCTTTTATTTTGAGCTGAATGGAGTCCCGGTGTTTGCAAAGGGAGCCAACCATATTCCGAATGACAGCTTTGCCACTGAGGTGACGAAGGAACGATATCGGCATGAAATTGCCAGTGCGGCTGCCTCCCATATGAATATGTTGCGGGTTTGGGTGGTATTTATGAGGAAGACGTATTTTATGAGCTTTGTGATGAATACGGCTTATTGATATGGCAAGATTTTATGTTTGCATGCAGCATGTATCCGGGGGATAAGGCCTTTTTGGATAATGTGGCACAGGAAGCTGAGGACAACATCAAGCGACTGCGTAATCATCCCTGTATTGCGTTATGGTGCGGCAATAATGAGATTGATTCGGCATGGGCGCATTATGAGGAGAACGGAGGCTGGGGCTGGAAAAAGGATTACACGCCTGAGCAACGGGATCGCCTGTGGAGTGATTATGAAACACTCTTTCACCGGATTTTACCGGAGGCGGTACACACCTGGACTCCGCAGACAGCTTATTGGCCCTCCTCTCCGCTCATTGGCCTGACCGGAGATCGAAACCAGCATGCGCATCCGTCCTCGAAGGCCGGGGATGTTCACTACTGGGGGGTATGGCACGCATCTGAGCCATTTGAGCATTACCATGTACATGTGGGACGTTTTATGAGTGAATATGGTTTTCAGTCCTTTCCTGAATATAAGTCAGTGCGTGCTTATGCGGAGGAGAAGGACTTGGCGCTGGAATCTGCGGTAATGCTGGCGCATCAAAAGAACGGGGCAGGCAATCGCCTGATTAAAGAATATATGGAACGGTATATGCGGGAACCAAAGGATTTTACATGTTTTCTTCTCATGAGCCAGGTTTTACAGGCCGAAGCGATGAAAATGGCCATAGAGTCGCATCGCCGTCACAAGCCCTATTGCATGGGAACATTATATTGGCAAATGAATGACTGCTGGCCGGTTGCATCCTGGTTGAGTATGGACTATTTCGGTCGTTGGAAGGCGCTCCAATATACGGCGAAGCGCAGCTTTGCCGATGTGCTGTTAAGCGTGGCGGATACAGAGCAGGGCAATAAGGAGCTGCACATCGTCAACGATACGCTGAAGCCGATTGCTGGTACGCTGCGGTTGACGCTTTTGCATATTCGCAGCAGTAAGGTGATCCGTGAAGAGGACATTCAGGTAGAGCAGCCAGCCAATGGTGCAGGGATCGTACATATACTGCCAACCGCCCAATGGCTGAACGGCCTAAACCGTGCAGAGCATATGCTGGTCGCATGTCTGACACAACATGGTGAACAGGTGACCTCCTGTGAAGTTTATTTTGCAGATACGAAAGCGATGGATTTGCCGCAGACGAATATTAAGATAACCGAGGTACCGGGAAGCAGGGGCAGCAGCTTTATGCTTTGTTCGGATGTGCTTGCCAGACATGTGTGGCTGTCGGCTGAACGGGAGGGCATTTTCAGCGATAACCATCTGGATCTGGTCCCCGGTATTCCGAAGATCGTGGAGTTCATGGGCTTGAGCAGCGGCGCCTCAGCATTTGAGGCAGCTTCACCAGGCGCGTTGACGGTGCATTCGTTGGTAGATTGGATACAAGGTTAGGGCATGATACGTGGAAAAATTTCAGAGGAACAAAAAATTCCCGCCGACCAGTTATGAACTGACCCGTTCTTTTTATGGGAGATGTTATTGTGGCTTTTGATTTAATACCATTTATACTTAATATGCTAGTTATCCTTATTTCTATTGTGGGTGGAGTGCTGTTAATCGGAATATTGTATAGGGGATATATACTTCTAGGTATACTTCTTGCTGAGAAAAAGAATAAGAACAACAACACTGAGAAAAAAATATAGAGAATCACACTCTCCGTTGACCGCAAAGGTTAGCGGAGAGTTTTTTTTGTTTTATTTTATGCCAAAAATTGAATACTTATATTAGTTGCATAGTATATTGACAGATGGTTAATTATGGTGAAAAATGAAGTGTGTTTTTAAAAATTATGGAATATTTATGCGGAAGGTGGCTATAGCATGAAGCAAACACCTACGATTCGGATGGAATTAGACAGATTCTTAAAACAAGAGGGATTGAGTCTAATACAATTTGGACATATTGCAGGGATGAATCGGGGAATAGTAAGTAGTATTGTGACAGGAAATAAGTCTATGTCTGTAAACCAGCTTGACCGAATTACTGAGGCTATGGGTTTACCGGAGGGCCACTTTTACGACTTGTTCATAGAAAACTACATCATAGACGTACCCCCGAATATGAGGCGAATCGAGCCATTTTTGTATCGCTGTGCGGAGCTAGATAAGTTGGATACGATCCGTCGAGTGTTGGGAGCCATCATGGATAATTTACTCTATTCGCCCAAACTATTTGACATTGCAGAAGCGCTATTTACACAGGGTCAACATGCTGCTGCACTACTGCTCTATGAGGGTGTAGCTGAAGCGGAGAAGTACCAACATTCCGAACGCTTAGCCATCTGTCAATATCGTATATTCACGATTCAGATTGGAGATGATCAAAACCAAAATCTCAGGGCAGCTACGCTATTTGAACCCTTTGTTGAACGTCTGGATGAAATAGACCAGCTTGACGCATTAAAGGATTTGGCTAATGTATATAGGTCTATGCGTAAATGGGACGAGGTCGATGAAATAGCTCGGAAAATGAGAGGGAAAGCGGAAATCCAATATTCGATGAAACATCAACAGAACAGCCGAGAACGCAATGAGGCTGCAATGAAGCTAAGTCGTCCAATGTTTGTATACATCTCCTATGGCGATTTGTTGTGTGCAGGTGTTTGTGAAGCTCAAGGTGATTATCAACAAGCTCAACAATATACATACGCCTACGTTAATTTAGATTGGGTAAAAGAGACGGACGAGGATACCCAGCATTGGATCGGCTTGTTTCAACATTGGGCAGAAGTTAATACTTACGTATATAAGCTTTTGTCTGGGGATACAAGTGTGCTTACGGATTATGTTGAATACATTGCTACATCAACCAATAAAGCTGATAAAGAAATGGTAACTAAGCTGTTGAACGTAATGCTTGCTGCTAACCGATATAACATAGATGTAGATAATATACTTCTAAGGTTTAAAATGGAAATTGATTTTTTTGCTCAAATGAACCCATCTGCCGATATGTATACTTATCAAGTAGTACCAGAGCAAACAACACGTTTTAAATATGAACTTGCTAAATACTATTTGAATAGAGGCAACTACTCTTACGGCTTCAAATATCTGTTAGACGTGTTATCTAAATCATTATCCAATAACAAGGAGTCCTTTTTCATTAGATGCATAAGATTATTTGAACGGTTTAAACAATTTGCGGATGTTAGATCTTTTGAAAAGTATGAAATTTTAGTTAGTGAAGGGCAAAGAGAAAGATTATTTTACTATTGATATTTATTAATTGTTTTCAGTTTGAAAGCCCCACCGCTTCATAAAAATAATATTAAACAAGTCCGGTTAGACAATATAAAAAAGTTATTTGAATTGGTTAGTTTATTGTTAATGTGCCAGCCCCGCTAACCTTAATTGAACTGACCCCAAAAAGTTTAACACAGGACAGACTTAGGCTGCTACAGAGGACTGGATGCGGTATTCACCGGCGACAGTCCTCTGAGCTTTTGCTTGGTTCTTCGATGGATTCCAAAGAAATTCTCTATCACGGAGTTGTCCAGGCAGTTTCCTCTGCGTGACATACTAAATGCGTTCCCAATTCCGGATGGATCTATCTGGTACGTCATGCTTTTTAGCCGCAGCTTTATAACTCAATATATTCTCTTGCATATCTTCTAATATGTATTGCTTTTGCTCTCTAGTAAAAGTCTTGTGCGTTCCCTTTGTGATTAATCCCGCAGCCCATGCTTGAAGTATGTTGCTACCCATTCATTAACCGTTACATGGTTCATCTTATACTTCCGCGCTGCTTCGTTCTCAGACAGCCCTCCCTCAAGTACATCTATAGCAACTTTTATTCGTATTTCCCCGCTATATTTGACCATAAAGTAAAATCCGCACCCTTTCTTCTTAGAGGATTATATTATGTGTCTAAGATTTGGGGTGCGGTTCAGTTAAGGTTAGCGGGGATTTGCTTTGTTTTTATTCGTTTAGAATCCATAGCTAACCAAGTAGCTTTTGTTTCAGCTCAATGCTTCTATTGCTCTCAGCCAGCTTTTCAAGCACTTCCCTGGCATCCCACACATGAATGGGATGCTCTTTAAGTTGATAATCTTTTATAAATTTTTCAAACTCTTCGTAACTCAACTCAAAATCAGTAACCTTGAAATGTTCTTCAAAGTTTTTAGTGATTTTTCGGACATCGGGGTTATTTTGATCAGGATGCAAACGCATGCTGAATAGCATACACAGATTTGTTAGAAAATGCTGATCAGCAGCGCTTAATTCATTTTCTGCGCACCATTTATCAAACGGTGACAGCTCATCTTCTGCCAGCTGTAACAACCGAGATTTCCATTCTAACAAAATCTTTATTCGCTTTTCGAACTGAGTATTTTTCATGTTGTCCATAATGCACCTCTCTTTTCTTAGATCATTAAAGTATTAGTTTATCTTTATCAAAAACTGCCTCTAGTACCCAACGCGATACAGGATTATCAATCACATATCTGAGAGCGTATTAGCGTCCACTATCGGTGAAGTTCCATGTGTAGCAATTACAGATGATGTTTCAGCAAATGCAGCGAAAGGAGTTATAACTGTGAACAATAAAGAAGTAGCCATTGAACTTAAAACTGTTCTTTTGGCTAATCTCCATTTCATATATATACCTCTAATTAATGTATTTACAACAAAATAATATTATATTCTTGGTGTCGAAGTAAGGGAATAAAGGTAGAAAAATATAAATAGTAAAAAAAGACCTGGTATAAAATGCTTAAAATTATAGTATACATCTATGTTAAATATAAAACTTAGTGCTAATCCACAAATCCATTCTGATACTAGAATCTACTTTCACTCTTTCATGGTATGTACAGCGCTTTCATTGTGTTAATATATATAACAATAAACAGCTTAAGAGTGAATTGTTAACGGATAATTTGTAAGAATTCTATCTATTTGGCATCTAAATTTGGTAGAATAGGTTCAAAGTATAATCGAGAGTGCGCTAAAGCTGACATCATAAGTATGCTTATGTTGAATGAAGCTCTATAGAGAGGGGCGGAAGGCGTTAGGCGGCAAGGGGGGACATGATGCGAAAGAGCTGGTACAGGAGATTGCTTTTTTCCTATTTCCCGATTTTTATGTTGACAGTGTCGATTCTTATTTTCTTATCCTTCCTGATTGTGAACGAGATATCGCGCAATGAAACCGGCAAAGCAAATCGGATCACGACCGGATTTGTGATGGACAGTGTGGAAAATTCACTGACGAAGGTAGAGATGGATGTTTTAAATGAGGCTGAGACGAACAAGAGCTACAGCACCTTCCTGAATGGACAGGCTCAAAGCGGCAGCATGATGCTATATGATCTGGTAGGCAGCCTGCGTACGCTGAAGGATAATCACGAGCTGGTGCACTCTATTTATATTTACCGAACGAAGGATCATAAGGTATTGACCACGAGTGGCCTTCAGGATGCTTCGACGTTTGTCGATTATCCGTACATTGAGCAGGCGCTCCGGTCGGAGGATCGGCAGTGGTCGCCAGTGCGGGAATGGAAGGAACCGGGCAAGCATACATCAGAACGTGTGATTTCGACGCATAAGCGGCTCCCCTTGCCGTTTGGAGGACAAGGACTGCTGGTGATCAATATCGGTGTGTATCCCTTGGAGCAAGTGATTAGTCAAATGACGAATCCGGCTGTATCTGGAACCGAGGATGCTGTAAAAGCAGAGGACGGGCAGCAGCTGACTCATCTGCTCTCCCCCCGGCTGGGATGGAGCTTTGATAGCGGCATTCGTGCCGGGCAATTGTTCGAATGGGTATCTGTGATCTCTTATGACTGGATTGCGATTGGATTGGCTGTAGTGATATTGGCGGTGGTCTACATTATTTATGTGACCCGCAGAATTACAGACCAATTCAGCTGATGATGCAGCGTATCCAGCAGCTGCCCGACCGTCCGGGTGAGGAAAACAATAAGGATGAGCTGTGGATGATTGATCATGCGCTGCAAAGCCTGATTCGGCAAACGGTGGATTATGAACAGCAGGAGCATGCGAATATACTTATTCGGCGGCGGCAGCTGTTCCTTGATCTTATGGAAGGTACAGCCACGGAAACGGTAGAATTTCGGCTGAATAATCTTTCTCCTTTTGCAGATGGCGAGAAGGGGGAGGCTATTCCGGTCTATGCTGTTATGGTGGTAGAACTGCACGATCTGGACCTGCCGCAGGCACCGGACGGGGAATCAGCGGGCAGCGGACGTTCAGAGGATCACCGGGATGCGGATCAACGTTTGAGCCTGTCGCTGCTTGGTGTAATACAGGAGCTTGCAGCCACCTATGGATGGCAGGGCTGGGCAGAATGGATGAGCCGTGAAAGAATCTCCATTTTGCTGCGGAAAGAGGAAGGCGATGGGGAAGGTCTGCTGGGAGTGAAGCTGCAAGAGATGGCGCAAACGGGCTGTGAGTGGCTGCATGGGCATCTGGGGGTACAGCTTACAATTGGAATTGGCGGCCAAACTCACGAGCTGGAGCATATTCAGGATTCCTATCGGGCCGCTGTGTCTGCTCTGCGATATCGGTTAACGCTCGGGGTACGCGATATTGTGACCAGTGATCAGGTTCCGCAGGCGAATGAAATTCCGTTATATTCGTATCTGCCGTTGATTTCGGAGACGATTCGTTCGTTTCGGCTGGCAAACCATGATTGGCGTGTACAGCTGGAAGGACTATTCGGGGCGATGGAAACGGACAGGCTGGAGGATGGGGATACTTTAACGATAGTGCGGTGGCTACAGGAGCTGCTGGAACGGGAAATGCGCGAAATGAAGGATGTATCGGGCGCGCTGGATCGTTATTTTAACGGGTCAGAGGGACAGCGCTGGAAAGCTGAGGTTGAGTCGGCTTCCTCATTGCGACGTTAAGTCTGTTTTACGGTGTGGGACGCTGGAATGGATTTCAGGATACGCTGATGTATATCCAAAACCCTGATTTATTTCCGTTACAGCTCAAGCTGTATCAAATGATCCAAAATAACATGGTATCCGAGTTGACCAGGCTGGAAGGAGCCAGCGGCGCGAGGATTACGCCTGAAGGGTTGAAGGCGGCGAGTGTCATTTTCGCTACGGTACCGATTTTGTTGGTTTATCCGTGGCTGCAAAGGTATTTTGTTAGCGGCGTGATGGTCGGAGCGGTGAAAGGATGATGACAATGAAGGCGAAGGGGGAATACTCCTTTTCCACCTGTTGGAATATAAAAAAGCATACCGTCGGCCGAGAGCTTATTGAGGAAATCCGCGAGCTGGGCTTTAGCCGGGTGGAGCTGAATTATAACATTACCCGGGAAATGCTGACGACGATTGAGCCTATGATTGAACGGGGAGAAATCGGTATATCGAGTGTGCATAATACGTTTCCTCATACACCAGATCCGGATTACGGCACGGATTCCGTTCTGCTTGGGTTTGATGACAAGACGAAGCGAAAACGCGCGATAGAGCTACTGGTGCAATCTGCGGAATATGCGCATCATTACGGGGCGAAGGCAGTGGTTGCGCACCCCGGAGAGGTTCCGTTCCCTTACGATATCAGCGGTGAGCTGGAAATGATTTATCATGAGCAGGGCAGAGATTCGGCAGCTTATCAGACGCTGTGGGCACAAATGCTGGAACGCCGGAACTCACTGAGCGGGCATTATGCACAGCGTATTCGCGACAGCTTGGAAGAGGTGTGTGACCGTATCGTCTCCAAGGGGTATGATGTAGCCATTGGTATTGAAACGCGTTCACGCTGCTATCAAATGCCTACCTTACAGGAGGCGAAAACGATCATAGATGGCCTGAAAGACGCGCCTGTCTATCTATGGTATGACATTGGACACGGTATGATCATGGATCGAATGGGACTGTACGATAACGCCAAGGAAGCCAATGAAATGATCGACTATATTCTGGGTGTCCACATTCATGAAACGATCGGATTATCCGATCACTGGTGTCCTTATATTCATAGCGGTGATCTGGAGTTCTTTGATCGTTTTGTGAATATCATCCGGCAGGCCCCTATTAAGGTTTATGAGCTGAAAGCAGCTTGCCAGCCTGAAGATATTGAACGCAGTCATGAACTGTTGACAAACAAGATAACGCAGCTTGAGCCGCAGGGCTGATGAACGATTATGCATATTACAGGGGCTGAGAGGAATGTACAGTAAAATTGTAGCGATCAACGATGCCTGGGTGAAACCAGGCATGGACCATCAGGTGCTAGACGCCGACAGCCGTTATTACGGCGGGGTGAGCGATGATGAGAACGGGATCGCCTGGCCTAACCATTCGGTCGGTACTCCTGCGACGATGGCGATCTGGGCAGCTGCACTCGTCAATCCGAATTCTATCTACTATCGAAATGAGGATGTGCTTATCCGGCTGGAGCTGGCAGCGCAGTACATGCTGCGTGTACAGCATGAGGACGGCTCTATTTCGCCGGGCTGGACCAATTTTCACTCACCGCCGGATACAGCGTTCGTGGTTGTGGGCTACGCCCAGGTCTATCAGCTGCTGGTTGGGAGCGACTGGCTTGAGCTGCGCCGGGTGACGGATGCCATGCGCTTGTTTCTGGAGCAGACGATCCCGGTCATGCTGACCGGAGGCTGCCATACGCCAAACCACCGCTGGGTACTGTGTGCTGCCCTGGGATTTCTGCATGAATTGTTTGATCTGCCCGAGGCGCTTGTGCGGGCCGAAGCATGGATGGCAGAAGGTCTGGACGGGACGCCAGATGGCAAATGGACGGAGCGCAGCAACGGAATTTACAATGCCGTCAGCGATATTATGCTGATTCATGCTGCCCGTTTATTGAATCATCCAGAGCTGCTCGAGCCGGTACGCCGCAATTTGCACATGATGGTCTATCTTGTCCATCCTGATGGTGAAGTGGTCACGGAGTATTCAGGAAGACAGGATTTCGGTGTGAAACTGAACTTATCCTCCTATCTTCTTCCGTATGCCATGCTGGCTACCGAGGATGAAGACGTCATATTTGAAGCGATGGCTGTCGCCGCCATTCAAGTCTCAGAGGGTCCGGTGGACTGCATGACCCAGATCAGTTTTGTTTTTGGACGTGAGGGAAAATTTACTTGCGGAGAGTACAGGCTGGTGAATGAAACGGTACAATGCTGGACGGGTGGTACAGCACGTTATGAATCAGGGAATGCATGGTTTGAACTGACGGGAACAGCCATGGAACATAAGGCTACTTCGGTTCGGGGGGCTGCTCACCCTATGGATTGCTACACGTTGCTGGTCAACTGGATGGCTCCGTTTAACAAGACGATCAGCATTCGTATGTCGCCTTTGCCTGTGAGTGAAGTCTGAAGTACAGTAAGCATCTATTTTCCGGGGATAAGGCCAATTCTCGGAGAAAAGGTGCTTTTTTTGTGTCTTCATTTATATAGAGATGGAGCGCTTCCATTGAGCTTGAAGCCATTGTGGTGTACACTGTCCAAAACAGGTGTAAATTGGAATGTCAGGCAGACTGGACGGTTGCAAAGGAGGAAAAGCGCAAATGTATGCCCGTTTAAGATCGTTAAATTATCCTGTAAAAGGGTATGTATTTATGGTATTGGCCGTATGCTCAGTGATCAGCACTTTATGGATCATTAATGTGCAGTTGCCCTCAGGGGGACGCCCTTATTTTTTTATATGGTGGAATATGATGCTGGCCTGGATTCCCATGATTTTGACATTGCTGCTGGATGTAATTCATTGTTCCTGGAAAAGAGGGACGAGGACGTTTCTGCTGTGGGTAACAGGGGTGGCCTGGCTCGTGTTTTATCCCAATACGCCCTATTTAATTACAGATTTGTTGCATGTATTCGCCAAATATCCATTTCTTGAGGAGCAGCGCTTCTGGGGAAATCCATATTTCTGGAATCATGTACTGGGGATGCTGCTGGTAGCTGTTCTTGGCCTGACGATGGGCTTTGTATCACTTGAATCCATACGACAGTTGGTACAACGTGCACGTGGCGGGCTTGTAAGCTGGCTGTTTGTGGTGGTAGTCCTGTTGCTGAGCAGTCTGGGTATTTATATTGGTCGTTTCTTTCGCGGAAATACGTGGGATATTGTTTCTGGGCCTTCCCAACTGTATGAACAAGTATCTTCTATATGGGCAGATTCCCTGCAGCGGGCTCACTTTATAGAATTTAGCGGGCTGATATTCGTTATTTTGCTGGTCAGCTATGTGTCCACGATGTGTATCATCTGGATGGGAAACAGCCGTCGGGACGAATGGCGTAGCTGGTAATTTTGATGCCCTAAAGGGATGTCCTGTATGGATGCATAGGTCTTAACATGTAAAATCGAAAGGAGGAACAGTACGATGAACGGACAAAACCGATCCGATATCCATGCTGGTCTTAGAGTGGATATTGTACTTAAAAAGGATCAGCCCACCGGTAAGCTGACGCGAGGAACGGTGAAGGACATTCTGACCAATTCCCCGCGTCATCCGCATGGAATCAAAGTGCGTTTGACAGATGGGCAGGTTGGGCGAGTCAAGCATATAGTAACGAATGAAGGGTAGAGCTATGGGCAAAGGAGGGATGACGTATAAATCAGGTAATAATAAGCTACAAAAATGATCGCTACCCGCTTGTTTTGCTTGTATTGTTGGCGCTTGCTCTTATGTGGTCCTTGATTCGTCCAGCGGATTATTTTACATGGATACTGGAAGTTTTCCCAGCGGTTATAGGAACTGTGCTGCTGGCGGCTATTTACCGCCGATTCCGGTTTACAAACCTGGTGTACACCCTGATCTGGCTGCATGCACTGATCCTGATTGTCGGCGGACACTATACCTATGCCGAAATGCCGCTGTTTAACTGGATCCGGGACACCTTCGGGCTGGAGCGCAACTATTATGATCGGCTTGGGCATTTTGCACAAGGTTTTGTGCCTGCGCTCATTGTCAGGGAAGTGCTGCTGCGTAAAACGACCTTGGGAAGCGGCGGCTGGCTCACATTCCTCATCGTTAGTGTGTGTCTTGCGATCAGTGCTGCGTATGAGCTGATTGAGTTTGCGGTAGCTAAGGCAACCGGAACGGCAGCAGAAGCTTTTTTAGGGACACAGGGAGATGTATGGGATACCCAATGGGATATGCTGCTCGCATTGATCGGTGCCCTGACAGCTGTAATTTTATTAAGTGGGGTACATAACAAGCACCTCAAGCAGCTAAAGCATAAGTAGCATACTTTTTAGCTTTTTTTATCCCATCTGTAATTCCATAGCTTTAAAAGGCTATATTCGTGTTATGGGGTGGCTGTTGAGCTGGAGGGTGGCTGCGTCCATGTAGCTGTCCAGCAGCCGTTCAAAAATGCGATCCCATGTCTGCCCCAGGCTGTAGGCTCTACCTGCTCTGGACATAGAGCGACGAAGCGGGGCATCCTCGTACAACAGGTGTACAGCTTCAGCGAAGGCAGCAACATCCCCAGCAGGACACAATAGACCCGTTTTCCCGTGAATTAAATTATCTTTTACCCCGCCCTCATCGGCACCGACCACGGGTGTACCGCTTGCCATCGCCTCCAGTACGACGTTGCCAAAGGTTTCCGTGGTGGAGGGGAAGAGAAACACGTCGGCTGCGGCGTATAATTCAGCCAATTCTTGCCCTTTTACAAAACCCAGCCAGTGAACTGCATGCTCCGGCAACCCCATGTCTGCGGCTGTCTTTATCTTGTGTAATGGGCCATCTCCTGCAATGACCAATACCGAGGCTGCGCGGACATCGCCGGGCAACTGGAGATAGGTATCCAGTAGGGTGTCTATCCCCTTTTCCGGTGCAAGTCTGCCGACATACAATATGACGAATGCATCTGCACGAACGCCCCATTTGCCCCATACTGCATGACGATCCACTTTTGGCTGGAAGCGATCAGTATCAATTCCTCTGCCCCAGATTTCGAGTTGACCCATTCCCTTATTACGCAATAACTCCAATGTTGACCGAGAAGGAACATACACCCTTTCGCAATGTCTGTGAAACCAGAGCATATATTTCCATAAGGCAGGTTCAAGCCAGCGAAGCTTGTAGTATTCGAGGTATTTATCAAAGTGGGTATGGTATGAGGCGACGAGTGGAATATGGTGTTTGGCTGCGTAGCCCGTTCCATAAAGGCCAAGGTTAAACGGAGTGGCAACATGAATCAGATGTGGTGAAAAGGCTGATAAACGCTCATTGATTTGCTTGGCGTTGGGGATCGCAAGTCTGCATTCCCGGTACAGCAAAAAGGGAATGCTCCGCAGCCGCTCCACGCCCGGACCCGAGGACAGATCGTAGTCTGCCTCCGGTGCGAAGACGAGTGTGGATACCCCATGTGTCTCCAGATAGTCAATCCATCGTTCCAGTGTCAGGGCAGCGCCATTGACGTCAGGCGCATACGTATCGGTAAATAATGCGACTCGAAGCATGCCTTCATTCCTCCTTCGCCATTCTCATTTATCCTATGACGTTTCAAGGGAGTCCGCTTGGAGGCCCCGGCTTTAATTGTGTCATGATTTTGTTTACGGGCTTGCCGGGTTTTGTAAAAGTTGGCCCGCGGACAAGGCATTTTCATAAATATTTCTTGTCGCCGAGTGTTTTGGGTAATAATAAGGCATAGACTTTATTTTGAAATTTCATTATAGTAATTCGGTATGAATAAATTTGAAGGGTAAGCAGGAGGGATGGCTTTGGCTTTTGGAGCACGGGTGTTAAAAACGGGGATCGCAGTGACGCTCGCCCTTTTTCTGAGCATGCTTTTGAACACCCATTCGCCTGTGGGGGCAGCGATAGCCGCTATTTTTGCCATGCAACCGTCGATATATAGGTCGTGGCGTTATTTTCTGGATCAACTCCAAACAAGCACACTAGGTGCAATCATGGCGTTGCTGGGCGGAATGGTATTTTCGAATGAGCCGATTGCGGTCGGGTTGGTATGTGTGCTGGTACTTATGATATGTCTGAAATTAAATATGGCAGATACAGTAGGGCTAACACTGGTTACAGTTGTTTCTGTCATGGAAGCCTCGGATGACTGGAAATTTGCCGTGACCCGTTTTGCGCTTACTTTAATCGGGATTGTTTCTGCTTTTGTTATTAATATTACGGTGTTTCCTCCGAAACCGAAAAGACAGTTTATCAATCAGATTCAAAATGTATTTAACACGATGTCCTTGCTGCTGCGTACCGCCATTTCCGATGAAATTAAGGAGTCTGTCTTTAAAGAGGAAAAAGGGAATCTGGAGGGAGCTATTAAATCGCTGTCGGATAAATATCATTTGTTCGAGGAGGAGCAGAAGAAGCTCAAGCGCTCCCGATTCAGTCAGACAAGACAGATGGTAGTATACAAGCAAATGCTCGAAAGCTTGCACAAGGGGTACGAGGTACTGGATGCGGTGGAAAGGCATTATTTCCAATCGTTACGACCGGAGGGAACAGATGCATTTTTTGATCATCATCTGGAGCTGCTGATCCGGTTTCATGAACACGCGCTGCTGAAATTCGAAAACAAGCTAAAGCCGAACGAGGATGAGAGTGAAATATTCCAGCAGGCGAACAGTGAATTTATGAAGCATGCGATTACACGTTTTGACCATTGCCAGGAGGGGATGCTGCGTCTCTCCATTGTGGCTGCGGCCATGTACGATTATGGTCACCAGCTGGAGCGGTTGAGCAGACTGGCCGATCATATTCATCCTGTGGAAGAGAGCAAATAGCGATTACGAATAACTCAAAAAGCAAAAGCGACCGTATGCATCAATCAGATGAACGGTCGCTTTTTTATGTAATGAATTCAGCTATTGAAGAAACGACTACACGAGCTTATCAAACTCTATAAAAAGAATACAAAAAAAGCCCGCTGGTTGCGAACAGGGACTGAACTTGCTACAATATAGAATGCTATGTTTAGGATAAAACCATGATTGCAAATTGTGTACTACACTTCTTATGACAGTATAGCATACTTCAAAGGGTTAGTCAATTTTCTCGGATCAGAGGGATGCCGTAGGTATGCCTAAGTCCATAATAATGCATAGTTTGATGCAAGGGAGCCCTGCGGGAGCAGGAGGAAACGGAACAGGAGTGACGCCAATGGCTACTGAGCAGCAATGGAATGAGGAGCAACGAAGAGTAGAGGATGTGACCGCAGTCATTAGTGGGCGTATTCGGAAGCTGGAGACCGAGGTTGGCTCTGTGCGCGGAGATGTCGTAGATATGCGGAAAGATTTTTGGGATGAGGTAACGATCAATTTCAGTGAAGCGGATGATGTGGGCGAGACGTCTACCAGCTTGCGTCAGCAGTCTGAGATTTTGTCCGAACGGGAGCGCAGACACAAGCATTCTACTGAGGCGCTAGGGCGGTTAAAAAAGCTGCTCGAATCACCCTATTTTGCACGTATTGATTTTGCTGAGCAAGGTCACCCCGCAGAACGTGTTTATCTCGGGATCGCCTCCCTGTTGGATAATCAGGACGAGGAATTTCTGATCTACGACTGGCGTGCGCCTATTTCCAATCTCTATTATGATCATATGCCGGGTCCCGCTGCTTATAAAACGCCGGCAGGTGAGATGGAAGGAGAACTGACGCTCAAGCGCCAATTTTCGATCCGTGATGGACAGATTCGTTTTATGTTCGATACAGGGGTAACGATTGGAGACGAGCTCCTTCAGGCGGTATTGAGTCGAAGCTCGGATGCCCAAATGAAGAGTATTGTTGCTACCATTCAAAAAGAGCAGAATCGCATTATCCGTGATGATCGAAGCCGGATGCTCATCGTGCAGGGGGCGGCAGGAAGCGGCAAAACGTCGGCTGCGCTCCAGAGAGTGGCGTATTTGCTGTATAAGTACCGTGATCGCTTGCGGGCGGATCAGGTCGTGCTATTTTCGCCCAACCCGATGTTTAACAGCTATGTTTCGACGGTATTGCCTGAACTGGGCGAGGAAAATATGCTTCAGGCTACCTTTCAGGAATATTTGGAGCGGCGCCTGGGCCGGGAGTTTCAGCTGGAAGATCCTTTTGAGCAGCTGGAATATGTGCTTTCGGCATCGTCACAGCCTGGGTATGATGCGAGAATGGAAGGTATTCGCTTCAAGTCATCCAAGACGTTTTTGCGTGTAATTACAGGCTACAAGGCATATTTGGAACAAGAAGGAATGCATTTTAAACCCGTTCGCTTCCAGGGGCGCGAGGTGATTTCGGTAGAGCAGATGGCCCGTAAGTTTTATGAGTTTGACCCTGCTGTGCGGCTGGCGAACCGTCTGGAGCTGCTAAGGGAATGGATGCTCAAGGAGCTGGCCCGCTTCGGTAAGGAGGAATGCTCCGCCCCATGGGTGGACCAGCAGATGGATTTGATGGAGCCGGAGGATTATCAGCGTGCATATAATCGCATGCGCCGTAAATCGAAGAACAAGGGCGATACGTTCGACGATTTTACACGTGAGCGGGAAATATTGGCGCGCATGGTGGTTAGTGACCGCTTGAAGCCCTTGCGCAAATGGATCAAGGCGGTTCGTTTTGTAGACACCACCCGTTTATACGGAGAGCTGTTCCTGAATGAGACGCTGCTCGGCCAACTGGCAGATCACGCAGAGCTGCCTGGCAGCTGGAGTGAAATTAGTCGGCAAACGCTGGAGCGTATTCAGGCCGGGGAACTGGCGTACGAGGATGTGACGCCCTTTTTATACCTGCGCGAGCTGATGCTTGGCTTCCGTTCCAATAGCAACATCCGTCATGTGTTTATTGATGAGGCACAGGACTATTCACCCTTCCAGCTCGCTTTTTTCAAACGCTTGTTTCCACAGGCTAAAATGACGGCATTGGGTGATTTTAATCAGGCGATCTATGCCCATGCCTCGGTGCTTCAGGATGCAGAACCATTGTATGACCTGTATGGAGCAGAACAAACCGAGATGATTTCCCTCACACGCAGCTATCGCTCCACACAGGAAATTGTGGAGTTTACCCGCGGGATGGTAGCTGGGGGCGAGCATATCATACCGTTCAATCGTAAGGGTGAGAAGCCGCATGTAACCGAGGTGCATTCGCGTGAACAATTGCATCAACGGATTGTCGGGAATATCACGGAATTGTTGGCGGAAGGCTATGAATCCATTGCAGTCATCTGTAAAAATGCCGGTGAAAGCGCAGCAGCCCACGAGGCGCTGGAAGGACGATTGCCAGTGAAGCCAAAATTGATCAAGAAAACAACTCCTGCCTTTGAAAAGGGGATTCATATCATCCCTGCTTATCTGGCAAAAGGCGTGGAGTTTGATGCGGTCCTGATCTATGACGGATCGGCTGAGCAATATCGACGTGAAAGTGAACGCAAGCTGTTCTACACTGCCTGTACGCGAGCGATGCACTTGCTGCATGTCTATACACTGGGCGAGATTACACCCTTTGTAAGCTCGCAGGCATCGAATACGTATATGTACACATTGGAAGAAGAGAAGTGAGCCTGTAAAATATTACGCGCTGCCTGGATTCATCGAGGACCGACTAGCATTATGGAGCGTATTCCAGTAACATAAGCAAATAAGCAAATCAGGTAAGAAGCAAAAACGGAGGTAACAAACGTAATGGACATGAAGAGTGTATTTCAACGCCCGCCGCTGGCGGACTGTGTACCCGAACTGGTGGCTACAGCTAGAGGAGAACGCAAGGCATCACTGGTTATCCGCGGAGGAACGCTGGTGAATGTGGTATCGGGCGAGTTGCTGCCGGACATGTCTATTGCTGTGCAAGGTTCTCGTATTGCATACGTCGGTCGGGACGTCAGTCATACGATCGGCGACGACACTGTAATCATTGAAGCGGAAGGCCGTTATATGGCACCCGGATTACTGGATGGACATTGTCACATCGAAAGCACGCAGCTCACCGTAACTGAGTTCGCGAAGGCTGTCCTGCCGCTTGGGGTGACGGGCGGATTTTTTGATCCGCATGAAATTTCCAATGTACTGGGTCTAAAAGGGCTTCGTCTGATGCTTGACGAAGCGCGCACCACGCCGCTGGCTGCTTACATGCAAGTGGCTTCCTGCGTGCCGTCCACCGGGCCGGAGCTGGAAACGACAGGTGCCTCCTTCGGCCCGGCGGAAGTCGCAGAGGCGTTAAGCTGGGGCCCGGATATGATCGGACTTGGCGAAGTCATGAATTTCCCTGGCGTCGTCTATGGAGACGATGTGATGATCGGGGAAATTCAGGCCACGCTGCGCGCGGGCAAGGTAGCGGACGGCCATTTTACATGGGCCTCCGATGATTGGCGGCTGCCGGTCTATGCAGCCGCGGGAATTACGGGCGACCACGAATGTGTCACGCCCGAGGATGTAGCCGAGCGTATTCGGCTCGGCATGTATGCCAAAATGCGGCAAGGCTCCGCATGGCATGATGTGGCCGAGACAATTCGCGCCAGCACGGAAATGGGCCTCGATACGCGCCGCATGATGCTGGTGACGGATGATCGCAGCGCGGAGTCCCTGCTCCATGAGGGGCAGATGGATTTTGTCGTGCGTCATGCCATTGCGCAGGGCGTTAAGCCCATAACTGCGTTTCAAATGGCTACGCTGAATACGGCAGAACGCTTCGGTGTAGCCCGGGATATCGGCTCGATTATCCCCGGTGCGATTGCAGACATTATTCTGTTGGAGGGCCGACTGGCCGAGGTGAACGTGACGGCGACCATTGCAGCAGGCCAGCTGGTGGCTGAGTACGGCCGAATGGTCGCTGACTGGGAGGGCTTCGTGTATCCCGCGGAAGTGATGGACACGGTCCGTCTGGGACACGAGCTGAGTGCTGCGGATTTCCGCATTGCGGCTCCAGTACAGGAGGGGAATGTACCTGTACGGGTGATTCGTGTCACGGAAAATCACGTGGACACGAAGGAAGTACGAATGACCGTTCCGATCCGTGGAGGCGAAGTCACGGCAGATCCCGCGCAGGATTTGTGCAAAATAGCCGTTTTCGAGCGGCATCACGCCAGTGGCAGCCACGCGGTGGCGCTCGTGACAGGCGTCGGCTTCACCGAGCCGGCCGCGATAGCCATGACCGTGGCGCATGACAGTCACAATCTGCTCGTCATTGGTAACGATGACGAGCTAATGACCCAGGCGGCAAAGCAGGCCGTCGCCATGCGTGGTGGCGTGGTGGTTGTATCCGCCTCGGGCGAGACGCGCTTCCCGCTGCCGATCGCGGGCCTGATGTCCCCGGCCCTGTTTGCAGAGGTGGCTGCGCAGTCCGAGAGTATCAGCCGGGCACTTCAGCAATCCGGCTGCATGCTGAACAACGCGCTGATGACACTGTCGCTGCTCGCGCTGGTCGTCATCCCTGAAATTCGCTTGTCGGATCAGGGGCTTGTCGTGATTGGAGCGGATGGTATCCGCAAAGTATCTCTTTTCGTGGAAGAGGATGCAGCGGAAGCCTGATAGAACACGTAGCCGGGGGTTGTCCCACAAGGTCCAAAGACCCAGGGGATAGCCCCTATTTTCTGTATATAAAGTCTTCGATTCCTTAATAAATGCTCGAGGAGCGGTGAGCAGATGCATCCCTATTATCGTTCATTAGAAAAAATGGCTCATCAAGCCTCGATTATAGATCAGGATTGGGATAGATTTGTAGAACGAACCGATGTGAGGCATGTACAGCAGGGAACGTATCTTATCGAAACGGGTGAACCTGTGCAGCATGCTTATTTTTGTGTAGAAGGATTATTCCGTTTGTTCTATACATTGGCGGATGGCAGAGAATATAATGTTGGTTTTTCGCCTGAAGATGATTACGTAACCTCTTACGGGGCGATGGTCACAGGAGAAGCGTCGACCTTTACAATCGAGGCTATGGAGGATTCGGTAGTCATTGAAATTCCATATCTCGTGTTGAAGGAGCTTATGGATACAAGCCATATGTGGGAAAGATTCGTTCGCAAGAGTGTGGAGAGGCTGTACATTCGCAAAGAGGAACGGGAACGCGAATTATTGTATCTTTCTGCTAAGGAACGTTATCACGCCTTTCTTCTCAAATACCCCGGATTGGACAAGCGAATTGCACAATATCATATCGCTTCTTACATAGGTATATCCCCTGTATCCCTTAGTCGTTTGCTGCGCAGCGATCCGTATTAACCTATGTTAATGCGGCTTTGCAGACAAGCAGCGTACAATAACGATAAATTCATACAAGCTTCACTAAAAAGGAGACAGGTATATGCGGTATATGATGATTGTATTATTGGAATTTTATCCTTCCTGGTTGGCTTTGCCTCGGGAAGAACGTCGCAAACATGCGGGGGCCTTGCAAGCTACCATTCAAAAATACAGCGAGCATGTTCAGGTTCGTTTTTTTGATGCAGAAGCGCTGCCGGGCAAGGATTATACTGATTTTGTTATATGCGAAACGGAAGATATGAAGCAGTATCACTATATGTGGGAAGAAATTCGTGACTCCCAGCCGTATACCAAGGGGTACATGAAGATTAAGAATGTGATAATGGGCATGGAAAATGCTTTCCAGTCTTATGAATCAGAAATACTACAGATGGAAAAATAAACACCCACACCTCTTTCTATGTAAATTTAAAAGTTTAGCCTGTGGTGCTTTAAACAAGACGGGTTCCTATGCTGTTTATGTTCAGCTGGGAATTCGTCTTTTATCTTTTGAAGACGAATTTTCCGGTTGAGGTTTCGATGAATAATATCGCTTTTAGCGAGAAGCTATGATCAGTGATATAGCACCCGAACCAACTTGCTTTCACTAAATGCGAGTATAGAAGCAGCAAGGGTATGAGGTAATTCATTTTGCAAGTACAAAGTTACTTGAAACAGTGACCATATATAGAGTATTGTGTAATGATGGGTTAGACGAAACTCACTCATCCTAAAGGAACAGGTTGAGTGCTATTAAAATTGCTCGCAACAATTGGTTACGTCCCTATTAACATATACTATACAAAATTAAAAGAAAACGAATCAAAACAAAACGTTGTGAGTTCGTAGTTGGAGGATTTATTATGTCGAAAAGTGTTTCTACGTCCTTTATTATCATTATAGGATCAATGCTATTTGCTTTATTTTTTGGTGCAGGGAATCTAATCTTTCCACCTATGCTTGGTCAAATGGCTGGAAAGAATGTATGGATAGCCAATGCGGGCTTCTTGGTTACCGGAGTTGGCTTACCGTTACTAGCCGTCACAGCCTTTGTTTTTTCGGGCAAAAGCGATTTGCAAACTTTAGCGAGTCGTGTACATCCCGTATTCGGTATTGTTTTTACAACGATCCTGTATCTAGCCATCGGCCCTTTATATGCAATTCCTAGAACTGGTAGCGTGTCATTTGAAATTGGAGTAAGCCCTTTTTTTTCAAACGATGCAGATCATCCTGTCGCACTTTTTGTATTTACTATCCTTTTTTTTGGAGTTGCATGCTTGTTATCACTTAACCCTACAAAAATTATTGATGTAATCGGAAAGTTTCTAACACCCATTAAATTGACCTTCATTGGATTACTTGTGGTTGTATCTCTTATTCACCCAATAGGAAAATTCCAGGAACCTGCTGAGGGTTATACATCGCATGTCTTTTTCAAAGGCTTCCAAGAGGGTTATTTAACATTGGATGCTCTTGGAGCCTTTATTTTTGGAATTATCATTGTGAATGCAATTAAGGAAAGAGGAGTTACTACTAAAAAAGAGTTGATGATCATTTGTGCCAAAGCGATAACTATTGCGGTTATACTCTTAGCTTTTATCTATACGTCTCTTTCGTATATGGGCGCTTCTAGTGTTGAGAAATTAGGTGTTTTAGGAAATGGCGCTGAGGTGTTAGCCAAGGTTTCATCCTATTATTTTGGATCTTACGGTTCTATTTTATTGGGCTTAATGATTACAATAGCGTGTTTAACGACAAGTGTGGGGCTTATTACTGCCTGCTCTTCCTTTTTCCATGGATTATTTCCAAAAATCTCTTATAAAAGAATAGCTGTCATATTATCTATATTTAGTACCCTTGTAGCCAACATGGGTTTAACACAGCTCATTAAGGTTTCAACGCCAGTATTGATGGCAATATATCCTATTGCTATTTCTCTAATATTTTTAACGTTTTTACATCCCGTATTTAAAGGAAAGTCAGAAGTATATCAAGGCAGTTTGATATTAACTTTTATCATTAGTCTATTTGATGGCTTGAATGCTGCTGGAATAAAAATTAAAGTAATTAATGACTTTTTCACGCAGCTTCTTCCATTCTATGATGTAGGGTTAGGGTGGTTAATCCCCTCTGTTTTAGGAGGAGTAGGAGGCTATATATTTTATTATGTTAAGAGATGAAAAATAGTTCTAATATTTATAAAGCCAAAAAAATAAATGAATTGCTTAGCAGGCAATTTAGATATTTTCATCAATTCGGTCTGATTAAGCATTTCAGTCTGTTATATAAGGGACAGCAAGCGCCTGATCTGCTTCGTGCTGCTTGCGGTACTGCGAAGGAGTCAGGCCGTTCCATTTTTTAAAGGTCGCAATAAAATAGCTTAGATTGTCAAAGCCAACATCCAGCGCGATATCAACTACTTTGCGGTCACTTTGCTCCAGCAACCTGCAAGCTTTCTGAATCCGATGATAGTTGATATATTCAACCGGGCTTTTCTGAACCATCTGCTTAAAAAAACGGCAAAAATGCCCCTCACTCATCCCGATCTCATCGGCGACCTCACGCAGCCGAATGGGTTCATGGGCATGGCTGTTGATGTACGCCAGTGCTTTTTTGATCTGTTCGACCTTGCTGCGTTGCCCCGCCATAATGACGTCCGCTCCGTTAGCGGGTTTCATATGTGGATACAGGCTGGCGATTATGCCATAGAGCTGTGCTTTGGTCGTCAGCTCACGGGCAGGTGTGTTCTGCTCATGGCTGGTGATGATGCGCCGCAACGCGGTCAGCACCTCCTGCTCCCAAGGCTGCACGCCACGAATATGGGCAGGAGGGACGAGCTTTTTGCTGATCAATGGATCAATGAACTGCGTCTGCACGGTATCCTGTGTACGGCTGTGCAGCAAGTCTGGGTGAAACACTACAGCAGAGAATACACAGCGGGGACTTTTTTTCAAATATCCGGCGTGAAGCTCGCCACTATTGACAAAAAGAGCCTCGCCTTCACAAACCTCCGTATAAATCATATCCGTCTGAAAAACAGCGCCCCCTGCTCCACGATAATAAACTCCATCTCCTCATGCCAATGGGACTCCAGTATACTATTTCCATTCAACTGCTCTACACTCGGATACACGCTGACTGGATACATGGAATTGCCGTGAATGCGGTTTTCCCGCAGCATTTCCCTTTGCAATTTAACGACCTCTTTTCTGCAATTTGATTTGTATAGTAAATATCAAAATATTGATAAAAAACGTCAAAATAAAAGAAGTAAACCCTTACATGAATCAATATTATTATAGTAAGGATTTCAAAAAAATCCAACAGACATATTTGAGATCAAGGATATAATACCGAGACGGAGGAAGAGACAGATGAAATTTACGGATGGTTATTGGTTGGTTCGCAAGGGCTATGAAATACAAAATCCTGCTGAAATCCGTGATATCGTGACGGACGATGCTTCCATGACGGTATATGCAGCGACCCACCGGATAGAGCACAAAGGAGATACGCTGAATGGAGCATTGCTGAAAGCGACCTATAGCTCGCCCATGCCGAATGTCATTCGGGTGCGTCTGAACCATCATAAAGGGCGGTTGCATCATGGGCCGGATTTTGAAATTCACACCTTGCCGACAGAGGTGGATATTACGGTGGGTGAGGACGCAGCAGTGCTGAAAAGCGGCGATCTGAGTGTGCGAGTCGGCCGTGGAAAGAGCTGGGACGTAGGCTTTTATGTCGAGGATCGTAAAGTCACAGGCAGTGGACACCGGGGACCAGGCTATATTACAGACCCGCAGGATCAGCCTTTTTTCCGGGAGCAGCTGGAATTGGGCATCGGGGAGTATATCTACGGACTCGGAGAGCGATTCACTCCATTTGTGAAAAACGGACAGGTGGTCGATATATGGAATGAAGACGGCGGCACGAGCAGTGAACAAGCCTGCAAAAATATTCCATTTTATCTATCCAACAAAGGGTATGGTGTGTTCGTGAACCACCCGGAAAAAGTATCGTATGAGATTGCATCGGAAAATGTCTCGAAGGTGCAGTTTAGCGTCTCCGGCGAATCGTTAGAGTATTTTATTATTGGCGGAGCCAATCCTAAAGAGGTGCTGGATAATTACACCAGGCTGACGGGAAAACCTGCGTTACCACCAGCCTGGACCTTTGGTTTGTGGCTGACGACTTCTTCACGACAGATTATGATGAAGCAACCGTGAACCATTTTGTAGACGGCATGGCTGAGCGGGATTTGCCACTCTCGGTCTTCCATTTTGACTGCTTCTGGATGAAGGAATACCAATGGTGCGATTTCCAGTGGGATCAAGATATGTTTCCAGACCCGGAAGGCATGCTGCAACGATTGAAAGCGAAGGGCCTCAAAATTTGTGCATGGATCAACCCGTATATTGCGGAAAAATCCATTTTGTTCGATGAAGGCATGGAGCACGGCTATCTGGTCAAAACCGCCGATGGCAGCGTTTGGCAGTGGGATATGTGGCAGGCGGGAATGGGGCTGGTTGACTTTACAAATCCGGCTGCGGTGGCCTGGTATCAGGATAAGCTGAAGGTGCTGCTGGATCAGGGCGTGGATTGCTTCAAAACCGACTTTGGTGAGCGTATTCCTACGGATGTCGTCTATTATGACGGCTCGGACCCGGTGAAAATGCATAACTATTACACCTATTTGTACAACAAGGCTGTTTTTGATGTACTGGAGGAAAAGCTGGGGAAAAATGAAGCAGCGTTGTTTGCATGTTCTGCTACAGCCGGGGGACAACAGTTTCCGATCCACTGGGGCGGCGATTGCTCGTCGACGTATGAGTCGATGGCGGAATCACTGCGGGGCGGCTTATCGCTTGGTTTGAGCGGCTTTGGCTTCTGGAGCCATGACATTAGCGGCTTTGAACTAACGGCTGCGCCGGACGTGTACAAACGATGGGTACAGTTTGGACTTCTGTCCTCTCACAGCCGTCTACACGGAAATGAGTCGTACCGCGTGCCTTGGCTGTTCGACGAAGAATCGGTGGACGTAGTGCGCAGCTTTACCAAGCTCAAATGCTCGCTGATGCCGTACCTGTACTCGTCGGCGGTGGAGTCCTCGGTAAAAGGACTGCCGATGATGCGGGCTATGGTTTTGGAATTTCCGCAGGACCCAACCTGTGCAACGCTGGATCTGCAATACATGCTGGGAGATTCCATCCTGGTGGCTCCAATCTTTAATAAAGAAGGCGACGTGCAGTATTACGTACCAGAGGGTCAGTGGACCAACTTATTGACGAATGAAAGCGTAACAGGTGGACGCTGGGTCAACGAGCATCACGATTTTACAACCCTGCCTGTACTTGTGAAGCCGAATACGCTGCTCGCGATCGGTCATGAGGACAGCCGCCCGGATTATGATTACGCGGAGCAAGTGGCACTCCATTTGTTTGCGCTTGGTGAGGATCAGCAGGCACGGACCGTTATCGTGAATACGTCAGGGCAAGAAGAACTGATTGTCACTGCCAGCCGCAAGAATTTGACCATTACAGTGAGGGCAGAGGGGGCTGTTAAGCCTTGGTCGTTAGTTCTGCGCGGTGTCAACGAGGCTGTTCAAGTTGAAGGTGGCAGCAGTCGGTCGGGGAACCAGGGTGTAATCATTACACCTGCCTCCAGCGGACATCAGGAGCTTGTCATTCACTTGGGATAGGTAAAGGTGCTCGTTCACGGGTAAAAATTGCATAGTATAGCGATTGGATTGCAGAAAAGGGTTGGCCTGATTATACGGGCAGGCCCTTTTTTGCTCTTGGGTTGCTATAAGGGGATTTTCAATTATGACTTTGTTTTGCCGGCTATGCTTGCTGGAGCAGCAGCGGTACAATATACTGCCGGAAAATATCTACAGGGGTTCGTTTCTTTTTGAATTTATCAGCGGTAACGACAACTACCATTTCATATGACGGGACGACAACAATATATTGGCCACCAAAGCCGAGTGCGTAATAATACGCTATTTCAGTGTTTTTTGCTGTTTTGTCTAACCCTGTATCGTCCAAAAAGGAAGAGGTCCACCAGTGCCAGCCGTAAAATGCCTTTTGTGGTTTGGCAGCCGGAAGGTATGGGTGGGTGGCATTGCGGACTGTCTCCGCTTGGATGAGCTGGCGCCCCTTCCAGTTTCCTTCGTTCAAATAGAGCCGTCCGAACTTGAGCATGTCCATTGGCTTGAGGCGTAGCCCAAAGCCTCCGGTATGAGTGCCCTGAGGGTCGGTTTCCCAATAGTAGCTCTCGATACCGAGTGGTTGGAATAATTGCTGCTCGGCAAACTCAGCCACCTTTTGTCCGGAGGCATGACGCAGTATAGTGGCCAAAAGCTGGGAACAGCCAGAACTGTACTCCATTTTTGTACCCGGCATGTCTGATAGTGGCTGTGAAAGTACAAATTGCACCCAATCTGAAGTTTTGCTCATGGTCGGAAAAGAATTTTGTCCGCCAAATTCCGTCCAGCTAAAGCCTGCGGACATTGTCAGCAGATGCTCAATCGTAATATCACGCTTTTGAGGATCATTGTCCCCGGTCAGCCTGGGGAAAAATTCGAGGATCGGCGTGTCCCAATGCGGTACGATGTGCTGGTCCATGGCGATACTGACTAAGGCTGACAGCACGCTTTTGGTACAGGAATTTATTTTATAAAGTTCATTAGCGATTTCAGGCTCACGATAGTATTCCAATATCAAGTTCCCCTGTTGCTCAATCAGGCAACTACGGATTTCCAACTCGTGAAGCTCGTGAACAAGCGTGGCAAGCTCTAAACTTTTCATGCTGGTCCTCCTTGAGGCTTATGTCATATGGCATACAAATACATAGTATATCATTTTAAACATTTGCATCCGACAAATAAAAGTCTGAAAACTTCAAAAAAACGCTGAATTAAACGATATATAATAAGTTGGGCATTTTATTCAGACATAACTGGAGGACCGATTTATGAACTTAACAATCAAGGCCAAGATGATTCTTAGCGCGCTACTTATTCCAGGTGTGATTGCGGCCATGCTGCTGACAAATTACATTTTAAGCGTACATAGCGAGAACGAGTACAAGGATATTTTAAACCGTGAGGAGACGATTGCATATAACTCAAAGTCGCTACAATTTTTGTTGAACGGGATATCCAATGATGAGCGGGGATATCTGCTGACTCGGGACGAGCAGTACGGGCAAGAGATCGAAAAGAAACAGAGTGAAATTGTGAAGCTACTTCAGGAGACGGAAGCTTTGCTTAATACAGACAGTGAGGATATGAAGAAAAAGATGGCTGATCTCAAGACAGAGATCAATAGCTATATGAACCAGGTTCATAGCTTAGTGACTACAGCCGGGTATCGGAATACAAGAGACACATTCCCGCCGTTTTCCGATTTGCTAAATGAATTTGAAAACGAACGGGTTTTGCGCAAGCAGCTTGATGTAAAGGTGATAGCCTTCGTCAAAGCTCAGGATGACATGGTCGGGGCGAAAGTACAACAGGCACACCGAACGATGACGAACACAACCTTGATTACGAGCATCGTAGGATTTCTTATTATCATTTATAGTGTTGCACAATCCCTCATTTTGATTCGTTCCATTCGTCCGTTACATCATATGAATGAGCAGTTGTTGGAAATGTCGAAGGGCGGAGGGGATTTGCGAGGCCGACTTGATATTACGTCCAAAGACGAGATCGGCATGATTGCCAGCTCTTACAATAAGCTTATCGAGGGATTTCGCAATATTATAGTGGATGCTCAGGAGACGGCGCGTACATTAACCGTGACCGCCGAGCGGGTTAGCGTAAGCACCGAGGAAATGAACCAGGCCAATCGTCATACGTCCGGTGTCATGGAAGAGCTTGCATCCGGTATGGAGCATCAGGTTGATGATATTACACGAACCACAGATACTGTTAGGGAGCTTGCCCATGAACTGGAGCATATTGCAGTGACGAGCCAGCAGGTGTATGAGTTGTCTGATACGGCTGCTAAAGATGCAGAAGCAGGGGAGCAATCTATAGGTCAGGCCATGCGCCAGATGGAAAAAGTAGCGAGAGTGTAGATAGCTCTGCACGCGCTGTACGGTTGCTTAGTGAACAGGCCGAACAGATTGGAATGATCGGTTCTGTCATTACCGGAATTGCCAAACAGACAGGAATGCTCGCGCTTAACGCGTCCATTGAAGCGGCAAGAGCGGGAGAGCAGGGCAGAGGATTTGCGGTGGTAGCTTCAGAGGTGAGAAGGTTGGCCGAGCAGGTATCGGTCTCAGCAGCGGAAATCACACAATTTGTGCAAAATATTCAGGATCATGTCGCAAATGTGGCATCAAGTATGCAGAGCGGGACGGTTGAAGTGCAGTCCGGCGTAAAGGTCATGCAATCCGCCGAAACAGCATTTCGTCAGATTGGAAGCTCCATTCATCAGGTCAGCGAACAGATTCACGGTGTAAATCGGTCTGTGGAACAGATGTCGGGCAGCTCAGAACGGATGGTGGAAGCCGTAGAACGTATTCGCGAGGTTGCGGAGCGGTCGGCAGGGGGAACGCAGAGCGTCAGCGCAGCGGCTGAGGAGCAACAGGCTTCCATGGAGGAAATTGCATCATCCATTCACACGCTGGCGGATATGTCGCAGCTCCTGAATGCAAGGGTCGGAGGATTTAAGGTATAGCTGCATAAATCTACACCTATGTAAACACAATAATACCTGTTCCAAGAATCTCTACAGCTATGTTATTACTTGTAAAAAGGTGGTAACGGGATGCAACAAAATAAAGGAATTCTGCTTGCATTAGGTTCCATCCCGCTGATGATGACGCTGGGTAATTCGATGCTGATTCCTGTATTGCCGGAAATCGGACGTAAGCTGCATGTCAATTCTTTTCGCATAAGCATGTTGATTACGGTATATGCGGTGGTGGCTATTTTGCTGATTCCGATTGCAGGCTATCTCTCCGACCGATTTGGACGCAAAGCGGTGATCGTTCCCAGTTTGGTGCTGACGGTCATAGGAGGGGGGATTTCTGCAGCGGGAGCATGGCTGCTTCAAGATATGGCAGCGTATTGGACCATTATAGGAGGTCGCCTGCTTCAGGGCGCGGGAGCGGCAGGAGCTTTTCCAATCGTCATTCCGCTTGTGGGTGATCTGTACGAGGACGAGAATGAGGCCAGCAAGAACCTGGGTGTGGTTGAGACCTATAATACATTCGGAAAAGTGTTAAGTCCGATACTCGGTGCCGCATTGGGAGCAGTTCTGTGGTTTTTACCACTGGCGGTGATTCCGGTCCTCTGTCTGATTTCGCTTATTTTAGTGCTTTGGCTGATCCATGTGCCTAAGCGTAAGAATCAACCGATTACGTTTCGGGAGTTTGCTGGAAAAGTAAAGCAGGTGCTTGCCGAAAAAGGACGCTGGCTATACGCCATTTTCGCCATGGGCGGCATTTGTATGTTCGTCATTTTTGGCGTTCTATTCTACCTATCCGACATACTGGAAAGTCGTTACAACCTTCATGGAGTCTGGAAAGGCTTTGTGCTTGCCATCCCGCTGGTTTCCCTTTGTCTGTGCTCCTATTTGGGGGGCAAGATCATTGGCAAGCATAAGAAGCGCATGAAATGGATTGGCTTGAGCGGTTTGGTAATATTGACGATCAGCTTTGCTATTCTCGGATTTTTTGAACATATCTATGTGGTGATCGGCTTGTTTACTCTAGGGGGCGGGGGAATTGGGCTAGCACTGCCTTGTTTGGATGCCTTGATTACAAAGGGAATTGAAAAAGAAGAGCGTGGAACGATTACTGCCTTGTACAGCAGCATGCGCTTTGTTGGGGTGTCGCTAGGTCCACCAGTTGTATCCCTACTGCAGGGCCGCAGCGGACATGGTCTGCTCTTTGGCGTGATGGCCGGAGTAGGAGGGATTGCTGCTCTGTTGATGCTGCTGGCAGTCAAACCTGAGCAGGATGAAACAGCGGATGACCCATCCGTTAATCGTAGGAAAGCGACCGAAGAGCTGACAGGAGTTTCAAAAGAAAAGCCGCTTTCATCCAAGCTAAGACGCAAAACTCCTGCGAAATAAAAACAAATAGATTTCAAAATGAAAAAGCACCCGGGACCATGAAACATGGTATAGGATGCTTTTTCATTATCCCTCAAGAGGTATATGTGTTTTAGACTTGCGGCTTGCGATGATTTGAATGACATAGATCAGCAAGAACAGCACAATAAACAGCGAGGAAAGACGGTACATCCACGCATAATCACTTGCTTTGGCGATAATGCCGAGGATAAGTGCTCCGGCTGCAACCCCGAAATCGAGGGAGTTGAGAAACATACCGTTTGCCATGCCCCTCTGCTTGGGAGATACGACCTGAATCATCCAGGTTTGCAGGGTCGGTTGCATGACACCGAAACCGATGCCGTAGCAAAGAGCAGACAGATACATGAAGGCATCACTGTGAGCGTAGGAAAGCAGGATCAGCCCGCCAATCAGAAACAGGGAGCCAGGGATGAGTAGTGCTTTCGCCCCTTTTTTATCGTAAATACGGCCCGAGAAGGGACGCACGACCAGCACGGATATCGCATTGAACAGGAAAAAGTAGGCCGGGTGCGAAAGATTGGCTTCATCCCCGTAAAGCGCCATAAAGCCGATTAATCCGCCATACGTGATAGACATCAGCATGTTCAGTAAGGCAGGAATCCATAACTTGCGGTTCAATGCCGGTTTTCGTCCCTCTTCCAAAGGAACCATCGGCGGTTCGATATGCCCTTTGGGCAGCGTACGAACCAGCCAGTAGGCCAGTGGAAAAATAACAATAATCACGGCTGCTGTCGAATATACAAGCAGGTTAAAGCTGCCGTATTGCAGCATGGATATGCCTATGGTCGGGCCAATGGACATAGCCAAACTGGTGGACAAACTAAAAAATCCCATTCCTTCACCAAGACGTTTGGATGGAATCACGTCAGACGCCATCGTTGGAAAGGCGGTGCTGCTCATGCCGAAGCCGATCCCAAACAGCATACGCATGAGCAGAAGCACTGTAATCGTCGGTGATACACTGTATCCCAGCGTTCCTACAAGAGCAAACAGTAGTCCGACGAAAATCAGAGTGCTACGGTGTCCTTTTTCCAGCATGCGGGCAGAAAAAAGCCTTGCAGCAATTGCGCTCAGAGCGAACAGTGTCGTAACGAGACTGACCTGAATGGAGGTGGCGTGGAATGCATTTTTCACATAGGAAGGAATGGAAGATACGATCATTTGTAATTCCAGAAACAAAAATAGATTGGAAACCGTAAGAACGATAAATTCCTTGGTCCAAAAAGGTTGCTTGCCTTGTTGCATATTAATCGATCTCTCCTTGTTTCTCTGATTCGCTTATGTTGAAGTGAATTTGTAAAAGAGCTTGGCGGAACAGTTTCAAATCGTCAGAAGAAATTCCCTTTACAAAATCTTCGTTGGCATCACGTTCGACAGGAAGTGTCTTCTCAATAAGCTGTCGGCCTGCCTCAGTCAAGTGAAGCAAAAAGGCCCGGCGATCCTGTCGACTATTCACACGCTGTACCCAGCCCTTCTTGTCCAGCAAATCAATAATTCGGGTTGTGGTAGGCTGATCCTTGACGGCCTTGGCTGCAATTTCCTTCTGATTTAAACCCTCGGCCTGATAGATTTGGTACAGAACCGACCATTGCTCTGGGGAAATATCATACGGTTTAAGGCGATGTGTGAGCTGTTGACTCATTTTGCGATGAGTAATCCCCAGCAGCATGCCAATGGAACAATCGGGAGGCAAGTTATGCATAAGCAACCTCTTTCTGTTTTTCCTTAATATATATTTCGAAATTAATTAGTTGTCAAAACAATTATATGGTCAACAAGTTGTTTTGTCAAAAAAAGTTGTTCAGCCTTTATACAAGGCCAAAAAAACAGCCCGCAATATACGGGCTGTTTGTGTAACGCAATATCGTTTTGCCATGAATGGCGAATTAAGCCTTAGGTACAGTTTCCCAGTCCTTCAGGAAGCGTTCAATACCGCTGTCTGTCAGCGGGTGTTTCCACAGGGAAGGAAGCAGGGAACCTGGGATAGTGGCGATATGGGCGCCAGCCAGAGCAGCATCTTCCACATGCTTGATGTTACGGATCGAAGCCGCGATGATTTCGGATTTCAGGCCATGAATGTCCAAAATTTGTCTCAGCTCACGAATCAGCTTCATACCGTCAACAGCGATATCATCTAGCCGTCCTACGAATGGGCTGATAAAAGTAGCACCAGCTTTGGCAGCCATCAAACCTTGAGCTGCGGAGAAAATCAGTGTTACATTCGTTTTGATTCCGTTTTTGGTCAACTCGTTGCAAGCGTACAAGCCGTCTTCGGTCATAGGCAGCTTGATCACGACGTTAGGGGCCCATTTCGCAATGTCATAAGCTTCCTTGAGCATATCTTCAGCTTTCAGTCCAATAACCTCAGCGCTTACGGGGCCTTCAACGATACTGCAAATCTCCTGAATGACTTCCTTGAACACTCGGCCTTCTTTGGCAATCAGCGAAGGGTTCGTTGTTACACCATCAACCAGGCCCAAACGTTCAATACGTTTGATTTCTTCAATGTTACCAGTATCCAAGAAAAATTTCATTTGATTTCCTCCTCAGGGTTTTATATTACATAATACATATCAAAACATGTGCATAAAGCATATTTAAATGTAGCTTATTGCACACGTTAAACTTATAATTAGTATGTATTACATTTTTAATTGTGACACATTTTAAATTTGAAAACAAGCGGTCTATGATTAAAATTTGATGAATTGTCGGAAACTGCTGAAACATGCCGATCTATGTTTATCTATAATGTATACTACCCCATTTTATAAGGAGGTAATCATTATTCAACTGTCCGAAAGACAGCGTGAAATTGTTAATATTGTCCAGCGCCTGGCGCCTGTTACGGGGGATAAAATTGCTGAAGAGCTGGGGTTGACACGACCGACTCTCCGTTCTGATCTTGCTTTGCTCGTTATGCTCGGCCTGGTGGATGCCAAGCCCAAGGTAGGATACTTGCCAGGACAGTACCCAAAATATGATAGTCATGTTGGCAGCATGCTGAAAAAGCTGACTGTCGCTGATATACTTAGTGAACCGATCCTGATATCTGGCGATGCTACCGCCTATGATGCGGTGTTAATGCTATTTCAGCAAAATACAGGCACGCTGATGGTCACAGGGGAGGAGCAGGAGCTCATCGGCATTGTTACCCGCAAGGATTTGTTGAAGGTCATGCTGGGGGATACCGATCTTCACACCGTCCCGGTGACCATGGCTATGACGCGGCGGGCACAAATGACGACGCTGCTTCCGGGTGATTCTTTGCTGGAGGCCATATCAAGGCTGGTCCGTCATCAGGTCAATTGCCTTCCGGTTCTGGACGAGCAATGTACCTCCACAGCTCAAAATCAGGAACTGGTGGGACGGGTTACAAAAACGGATATCATGAACGCTATTCTAGGCTTGACGGAGGAAAGGACATAAAACCATATAAGGGGGCCTTATATGTACTGGTTGGCCATGCTGACGATGCTGATTGACCATGTCGGGCTTGTGTTTTTCCCGGCAGATCCGGCTTGGAGAATTGCCGGCAGGCTCGCTTTTCCCATCTATGCGTACGCCCTGTATATGGGGTATGACCGGACAAGAGATATGCGGAGCTACATGCTCCGTCTCCTTGGGCTCGCCCTGATTTCCCAACTACCCTATATGCTGGCATTTGATGTGTATAGGCCGAATGTAATTTGGACGCTGTTGGCTTCGTTGCTGGCGCTGGCTGCCGCGTCCCGCTTGAAGCATTGGGCCGCAATTACGTGCCTTTATGTCGTGACGGCTCTGGTGATGGAGCTTAGCCTGATGGATTATGGAGCCTATGGCCTGTTGCTTGTCCTTATTTATCGCTATACACGTACATATAGGATGGTTGGAGCCCATTTTGCCTTGAACGTGGTATATGATCTGGTGCACCACGCGAATATCCAGCATTTTAGTCTGCTGTCCAGCATTTTGATTGCATGCTTTGCATCCGAAAAGAGCGGATTTTATAGTCGGGTTCCACGTTGGTTGTGGCGCAGCTTTTACCCGGTGCATTTGGCTGTTATTGCGGTGATTCGCATTTGGCCCTCATTCTAATCTCATCAACCCAAAAAGGAACCTTTCAACCATAGCATACATGGTTGAAAGGTTCCTTTTTTATCTAAAAATGAGCTAGACAACGTTTGTGTTAGGATACCGTGTTGGGGCCTTGGGCAAAAGGCAACGGCCGAAGGGGAGCACCCTCCTTCATATATTGCACCAAGACTTCCGGAATGTTGTGGATTCCACCTGCATTAACGCGATAGCCATTCGTCTGTCCCGGCGAATTAATGCCAGGTTTTACCGTGAACGTAACGTCTATGCCCAAGGAGCGGCAAATATCCAGCGTTTCCTTGGTATATCCGCCATAAGGGAAGGCAAGTACCTTCTGATCATTGTGCAGATGCTTGAACAGCTTCTTGTCAGCCGTGTCCAGATCGGTGTAAACTCGCTGTTTAAACTCATCCTCGGTTTCCATCCGTCCCAGTTTTTTCGAATACACCGGAGCCATCAGAAGCGGCTTTTGCTTGGTGCGTGCTGTGTTGGAGTATCCGTATGCATGCTGGTCATTGGTATGATTATAAAAGTCAATCCCCTCGGCATGCATTTGTGCGATTTGATCCCATGTCAGCTTACGAATACCAATGTGCTTGGGATTGCTGATTGTGGATGTGATGAGAAAGTTGGTTGCCGGTACGCGGTATTCTTTTAACACGGGGAAGGCGCCCGTATAAAAGGATTCATAGCCGTCGTCAAATGTCATGAGTACCGCGTTATCAGGAACCTTGGCTTTATTTAAAATAAAGTTCGTATATTCTTTCATCGTAATCCAGTGGAAGCCGTTTGCTTTCATTTCGTCCAACTGCTTCTTAAAATTACTGAGCTTCAGTGCACCGGGATCAGGTGGAGACTTAGTCACCTCATGGTACATCAAAACAATGACTTTGTTTTGGTAATATACTTTATCCGGTGTAGGCGTCAGTGAGAATAGATGGCGTACCAGTCGATCCGCATTAGCCGTGCGTGTGCGGTGAGTTCCTTTGGCTACAGGCGTGTGATATATGGTACGTGCTTCATACACCAAAATTCCTAAAACAGCCATCAAGCCTATGATCAGTAGCGCTCTTTTGAAAAAAATGTGTTTCATGTGAATGACATCCCCCGCATGCAAAAAATTCTGAGAATAGAGGCAATGCTAAATTTAAAACTAAAATATAGTGTATCATACCTAACCCACGCGGGGGAAATATCACAACTTTGTTACCTCTGTGTTGCTTTTGCGGATATTTTGGATGAAGCCGGGAAATAACCGATCTCAACGGCGTGCTGGATCAGGTTCCGAATAAACTTCAGGTCGGTTGCCGGGCATTGAACGCCCGTCTGCTCCAGTATTGACGCGGTTACAGTGCATCCGTACCGATAAGCAGAATCTTTGGCTCCGTCGCCTTCGAGCTGTCCCATAGCAAGATGAAGCGCATCCTCCTGAATACCGGATGACGGGTTCAGCAGCCAAGTGCTGTAATCGTCAAAAGCCAGGGTTTCCACGACATAACCAAGCTTGTTTACCATAGCAATCAGCTCGTCATATGGAAGTGGGTTCGGATTGCAGATATGGAAAACGCGGTTCGCGCTTTTTGGATGAACGGACAGCTCTACAATCGCCCGGCTGGCATAATCAATCGGCGTGAAGTCTGTATGCCAATCAGCCTGTGGTGCCTTGCCCAGCAGCAACATAGCTTTCATCATACGATAGTATGCATTGCTGTCGATATTACGCTGGAAGCGCCCGTTTTCCGAGTGGGCCGTCAAATTACCTGCGCGATAGATGGAGACAGGCGTACCTGCTTGAGCCGCTTGGAACAACAGCTTTTCTGCCGCCAGCTTACTGTTCGTGTACAGGTTGTCCACGCTCAGCTCATCCGGGAAGGAGGACAGATCCAATACCGATTCCCATTTTCCCTCATTGGCTAGATCCTCCGGTATGCCCATTGTTGAGACATGATGGAAGGATACTCCTGGCTTCGCTTGGGCGATTTTCAGCAGCTCCAGCGTCCCGGTCACATTCGTACGATCAAAGGCTGCTGAATCACCAAAATGGCGAACGTCAGCGGCGCTGTGAATGATGCCGTCGATTTGATGCTCCAGCATATGACGGTCTGCAGAGGAGAGGCCAAGATCCGCCTGTTCCAGATCTCCATACACGAGTTTGACTCGTCCTTCGATCAAGTCAGAGATATGGGGTCCGAAATACCCTGTCATGACAGATTGAATACGCTCGATACCGGATGGTCCCTCCTGAGAAGGGCGTACCATCGCATACACCTGGGCTTCTGTCCGTTGAAGCAGTTCATATAGAATGTGTGAACCAAGATAGCCTGTAGCTCCGGTCAACAGAATAACACGCATGTCGCGCACTTCAGCCATATCCGAAGTGCTGGACAGCTCAATCGGATGCTCATTCAGGTCAGTTTTTTCTTGAGGAACCGCCACTGGTTTGCGTTGCGGAGCTTGTTCTGCACCTAATTGCTCCACGTATTCTGCAAGCTCACGAATGGTTTTATAGCGGAAAAAATCTCCGATACGCAATGCGCCATAACGCGGCTTCAAAATAGCCAGCACATGAATGACACGAAGTGAATCGCCCCCGATCAGAAAGAAATCATCGGTCGCGCCAATATTGTTTTTGCCAAGCACTTGTGCCCATGCTTCCGCAATGAGTGTTTCGGTCCCTTCCCGGACAGGCTCCCCGCCAAATGAAAGGTCAGATGCTTCAGGAAGCGGGCGCAGGGCCAGCTTTTTCCGGTCGATCTTGCCCGTTGGTGAAATTGGCATAGCCTCCAGATGCACGACATGGCTCGGTACAAAATAGGAGGGCAGCTTGCTCCCGATATAGGACTGAATTACATCCTGTGGGATGGATTGTCCATCCGAAGTGGTGAAATAGCCCACCAGCATATTTTGATCGGTATGATCCTTAACAGCTACGACAGCCACGTCCTGAACACCCGGATGCTTGGAAAAATGGTCCTCAATCTCTCCAATTTCGATCCGGTTCCCCCGAATTTTGAGCTGTGAATCCTTCCGGCTCACGTATTCAATTGTGCCATCTGGCAGCAGCTTGGCGATATCGCCCGAGCGGTACATTTTTTCACCCGGAACAAAAGGGTTGTCCACGAACGATTGAGCTGTACGCTCCGGCTGATGGAGGTAGCCATGGGCCAACGCAGGCGTAGCGATGCACACTTCACCTGGAATATTGACAGGACACAGCTTGTTGTCCTCGTTAACGATGTAGACTTTGTAATTGTAAATCGGTTTGCCGATCGGAATGTTAACGACATGCTCAGGCACAGCACCACGAACACGGTGGGTCGTCGTCGCTACGGTGCACTCGGTCGGTCCATATACGTTGACAATGTCTGTATCTGTACCGAATTTACTCTGGAAGGCTCGAACCTGTGAGCCGTACAGCGCTTCGCCTGCCACGGTAACAATCCGTACTTTGGCGAGTTTACGATAGCCTTCGTCTGATAAGTACGTAGACAGCTGATTAAAGAACACAGTCGGCAAAATCGTAATAATCGTCGTACCGGTGCGTGCGATGGCTTCTGCGAATTCTTCAACGGATACACGTTCTTCGGAGGACAGCAGGTACAGCTTTGCACCGTAGAACAAGGCTCCAATCGTATCCCAAACCGATGCATCGAAGCTATAGGTCGCGAATTGGGTCAATACATCCTGAGGTGTGATGTCGCAATCGCGTTGCACAACAGCCCCCAAGTTAACGACCCCGCGGTGAGCGATCAAGGCCCCTTTTGGTTTGCCTGTCGAGCCGGATGTGTAGATAACATAAGCGAGATCATCCGGGCCTACGTTAACGTTCGGGTTGCTTGCGGCATAACCCGCGAGTGGCCCGTTAATGGCTAAAATTTCTTTTACGGTATCAATAGACCCGCACAGTTCAGTCGCTTGCTCCATCAGTGCGGAAGTTGTCAGGACAAAGGGAGAACGCGTATCCTCAACAATGTAGCTGCTCCGGTCAGCGGGATGGGCTGGATCGACAGGTACGTACACGCCTCCGGCTTTCAGGATGCCGAGCAGGGAAATAACGGTCTCCAGGCTCCGTTCCATGAAGATGGTCACGAATTCGCCTTTGGCAAGACCCTTGGACAACAACACACGTGCGACCTGGTTCGCACGCTCGTTCAGCTCACGGTACGTATACTCTCCGGCGTGGGAAGCGATAGCTGGACGATCAGGATATTGTGAAGCCGCCTCCTCAAACATACCGTGAATGGTTTGATGCTCGGGGTACTTCACGACTGTATTATTTAAAGCTTCGTGAGCCGCCCGATCCGCATCAGACAATATATCAATTGAATTCACAAGAGCATGGCTGTGGGTTAGCGCGCCACGCAGAAGGATTTCAAAATATTCTGCATACCGGACAACCGTTGTTTCCAGAAGGAGTGAATCATCATACCGTATCTGTATTTGATAAGATCCATTATTTTTGCTGACAGCCCAGTCCATAATCCGGGATTCTGCGCCGCTGTCTGTGGGCAGATTTGTCGAAAATGACGTATCGGCCTGTGGTTCCGCCAGGTAAGCGTCAGACTTGCGAAGCATTTCCTGGAATAAGCCTGCCAGTTCATGAAAAGTCGTTTCCTTTTCCATCGTCAGTGAAGCTGTGAGCAGACCGGATTGAGGCACAAAAGTCGAAAAAGATACTTCTTCTTCTGCGGACAGGCGGTATACCCATGCGGTATACGCTGATAATAGCAACGCTTGCTTGTCTTCCGCCGCTGCTTGCTGGTTCAGATGCTCCGAGACGGACGGTTCTAGCTCTACCTGATAAGTAGAGTATGTATGCTTGCGTTGTGTACGTGCAAAATCCAAGGGAACCAGGAATGGGGATGGAGATGTTTGTGAACTGTTTTGTAGTAATGAAGCCATTACGCTTACCTCCTGAATGTTTGATGTCTTAATATTTAGGTAAAGTCAATAAATGCCTCCTATCCCTTCAAATGCATGAACAGGAGGGAGGCATTACAAAACGACTTACTTTTGAATATGAGCTTGAAGTCGATAGATGGTTGTTACGATTTAGTACGGCTGGTGTCCTTAATTTTGAAATAAGAAGTAATTTCCTGAAGCTCTTCAGACATGGACGTCAATTTATGGGACGAATCAATGATGGAGTCCAGAGAAGCCTTTTGCTCATCAACCGTTTGGGCAATATGAATGCTGTTGTTAGCAGTTTTACTCACGGTGGAAGAGAGATCGTCCGCGGTTGCTGTCATTTCTTGTGTACCTGCAGAGATTTCCTCCGTAGCACTGGATACTTCTTGAATTTGCAATGCTACATTTTTAGTTGCTTGCAAAATGTCATTGAACAGCTTACCAGCCTGTCCAGCTACAACGATCCCATTCTGAACTTCAACGGTACCTTTCTCCATGGATGTCACGGCTTGCCCGATTTCACTTTGAATTTCTTCTATTAAAGATGTGATTTGTTTGGTTGCTTCCGCAGATTGCTCTGCCAACTTGCGAACCTCACTGGCAACGACGGCAAAACCTTTGCCTTCTTCACCGACACGTGCAGCTTCAATAGAAGCATTCAAGGCAAGCAGATTAGTTTGGCTTGAAATACCTGAAATCGTACCAATAATGTTACCAATTTCTTGCGAGCGGCTATCCAGCAGTTTAATAATACGGGATGTATTGGTAACAGAGTCTGTAATTAAATGCATTTGCGAAGAAACCTTGCCTACAATTTCGTTACCTTCATTAGAGCGTTTCTCGACCGAATTTGCTTCTTCTGCAACAGTAGCAGAGCTGGCTGCGATATTTTGGATGACCGAAGCCATTTCAGACATGGCTCGTGCGCTGTCTCCTGTTGCTTTTTCTTGTGCGCGGATGTTATCCGTAATTTCATTGATATTCTGATTAATAATGTTTGAATTAACACCGTTTTGTTCGCAGATTGCGAGCAGCTCTTTCGCTGATTCATTGACTTCATCCGTTGTCTGCTTCACTTTGGTCATGATGCTGTTAATATGGCTCACCATGTCATTAAAGTTCTGATTCACCAATCCCAAATCATCTTGGCCTGCACGAATTTGAACGTCCAGATTCCCTCTGCTTACTTCACTGATGCCGTACATCAGTTGCTTAATCGGTGTCAAAGTGCGTCTTACTACCCAATATTGAAGCGCCAGACAGATCAGTAGGAAAATGACCAAAATGGTAGCACCACTAATGAGCAACTTGGTTAATCCGGCAGGTACAGCACCGGCATCTGCATCGACAGCAAAATATGCAAAGATTTTGCCACTAGGATCTTTAATCGGAGTCATTAAAGTGGTCCATGTACCAAAAGAGTCATCATAGAAGCTGGTAAAGGTTGGTTTGCCGCTGTCCAGCATATCGGTCAGGCTTACTGCCACGACATTTGGCTGCTGGTACATGGCGCCAACGCCCATTTTTTCTTTCTCAAATGATTCTCTCAGATCGGTCGGCATCGCAACAATGGATGTCTGATCGCCGTCTTGCAGCTCCGTTCCAAAAATATAGGCATGAGAGATATTTGGATTCGTCGCCATGATACTATCCAGATAAGCACGGAGTTTGGTTTGAACAGGTCCGTCATAATTTTTTTCTTGAACGGCTTGGGTTACTTCATCTGCACTGATGCCCTGGGCCCATTTCAATGTGATTTTCTCCACTTGCCCGTGCAACTGGTCTATCAAAATCGTACGTTGGATCAAATAGCTGGAGACGATGAGGACTAGCCCGATCAATACGATGTTGAAGAATGATAATAATAAGTTCTTGGTGAAGAATGATAAGCTACTCCACTTTTTCAAAATCTTCCACTCCCTGGTTGTATTTTTGTATATGGTGTTGAACCGCTTATCGAATGAGATAATCAAGTTCCCCTTACAAACGAAGAATAGAGATAATAGGAACTTGAACTTTAAGTAATAGGTCTTTAGTCCTTTTATGTACAAGTATGATATCCCTATATATATGTCGTACAAAATGCTCTTGAAATGAATACCTTACACAATGAAAAATTAATTTTAATAGGTAATCGCTGAGTTTGTTTCAGTATATTCCAATTTATACTTCAACTTGAAATTTGTATTCGGTTCAGTCTACAAGCAACTGTTCAACAGAAACCATCATACTTTATAATAGAGTCAATTGCACATGCCAATTTGGGACATTTTTCATATTTAGCGTTGCAAATGCTTGATTTGTCGCGGTTTTTGTGAATTGTTTGCGAAATGAGCCCATATATCCATGCATAGGGAAGAGAGATGAGAAGCATGTCGAAGCTTACGACTGTAAAGGTTAAAAGTGATCATGCAGATCTGCATGAATTAATTCAGAGGCTGGATGAGGACTTGCTGGAAAGGTATCCTGCCGACGAAATTTATCTGGTTGATTTTTCCAATCCGAAAGTAAAAGAAATGATTTTCGCTGTTGTGTATATGGATGGAAAACCTGTTGCTTGTGGAGGGCTTAGGCCTATAGATAAGGAAGAGATGGAGCTTAAAAGATTTTATGTCGATTCCTCTTATCGCAGGCAAGGAATTGGTGCCAGCCTGTTATCCTTTTTGGAAAATGAGGCTCAAAAGCAGGGAATTTTAAGGATCAAGCTGGAAACCGGCGCGGCTCAACCTGAATCAATTGCTCTCTATACCAAGCAGGGTTATGAACCCATTGAACGATTCGGCGAGTATGAACACGATGTAAACAGTCTTTGTTATGGTAAAAAGCTGCACCTGTCCTTATAAAACGGTTTCATGTAAAATGAATGGTAAATCAATACTAGCCTATATAGCAGGAGAGATGATCATGAATTTGAAGCAAAAAGCAGCTGAAAAAGCAGTAGAGGCGATTCAGGATGGCATGAAAGTAGGACTTGGTACAGGCTCGACAGCTTATTGGGCTATTCAAAAAATCGGTGAGCGTGTAGCACAAGGATTACATATACAGGCTGTAGCTACATCCCAAGCCTCGGAGGATCTGGCCAGAGAACTGGGAATTCCCATCATTCCGTTCGATCAGATTGGAAGGCTCGACGTTACCATTGACGGGGCAGACGAAGTGAATGAGCAGCTGGTACTGGTAAAGGGCGGGGGCGGAGCTCTGCTGAGAGAAAAAATTGTGGAAAGCAACAGTGACCGATTAATCATTATTGTAGATGAGTCGAAGGATGTAAAGGTGCTGGGCACATTTCCCTTGCCTGTCGAGGTTGTACCTTTTGCCAGTGAGTGGACGTTGGAGGCCTTGCGGCAGACAGGTTGCCAAGCGGAATGGCGTATACAAGACGGCGAGCGTTTCCTAACGGATAACGGTAATTATATTGCCGATTGCCGTTATGGGACGATTGAGAACCCGCAAGAGTTGGAAATCCGATTGAATCAAATTCCGGGGGTCGTCGATAACGGATTGTTCATTAATATGGCGGATCAGGTCATTATCGCACGAGCCAATGGACAAATCGACATTCGTAATAAGTAATGCCAGGTACTCGACTGCTTCGTAGTGTGGCATGTGTGCTACTTATTTTATATACAGCGCTTCTAATATACTGGATGTTTCTCGGATTTGGGCGTACCCTGCGACCGGGACCTCCGTATTCGTATAATATCGTTCCATTGGATACAATTAGACAATATTGGAGGGCAATGCATTCGTTCCCTTTTCGGGTATGGGGTGTTAATTTGTTTGGGAATATTGGTGTATTCATTCCCTTCGGCGTTCTTTTGCCGATCATTTGGGTGTCCATGCGCAGGATAGGCAGACTGCTGTTAACGGTGGTGGCCGCGCTGATCATTCTTGAGGTGTCCCAAATGCTGCTAGGCGCAGGTACAATGGATGTGGATGATATCATACTGAATGTTGTGGGTGTATGTTGTGGCCGAGTTGGCTATGTATTTTTACGAAAAAGACTAGGGATTGCATCATAAAAAAGTCCTGTTCTTCGTACCGTCACCACATAAACTGGTGACGGGTGGAGAGTGGGCTTTTTTACTTCATGAATGACAACGTTCACGTAATAATGGTGAATTAATTCATTATGATCGCAAAAGAAGTAGGGATAAACGCTTAAACTTGACAAAAGCATGCAATTAATATATCTTTGAATAAAGATATGACTAACGGAGGCTGTTACTATGTCTGTAAAACCAGATGATCAGGACTTGGCGCTTAATTTGTTTGTTGTGCTGGCTCGTGCCTATAATTCGGTCACGTCCCGCACGAATCGTGATATTCATAGTCATGGATTGAATACAACAGAATTTGGTGTACTTGATCTGTTGTATTATCGCGGACCACAGCCCTTGCAAAAAATTGGGGAAAAGGTGCTCATTTCCAGTGGGAATATAACGTATGTCGTGGATAAGCTCCAGAAAAAAAACTTGCTCACCCGACGTGCATCACAAGATGATCGGCGTGTGATTTATGCAGAATTGACCGACGAAGGACGCCATTTCTTTGAGCAAATATTCCCACAGCACCATCGTGTTATTATGGAGACGGTGGACGGTCTGTCTGTGGAAGAGAAGGAGCAGGCCATTCATTTGTTAAAAAAGCTTGGACTAACCGCTGAGGGACAGAGCTGAGGGATAGAAAAATAACGACTCATAGGCTGCACACGTTCGGACTGCAGGTTAAATATGTTTTTAGATAAAATACCGTATTTCCGGTATTTTATTTTTTTGTCGTAATTGGGGGAGTAGGGTTAATGTAGAGACGCAAATCAGGTATAATTATCTAATAATCACGCTCGGATGTATTCCCCAGTTCCTGCTTACAGTTACAAATCGTTCTTGTCTGGGAAGGAGCTGTACATGAGTATACAGCAATATACAGCAGGAGAGTCCCTGTTAATGCAAGCAGGAGACTTGGGGGAATTGGTCACCAATTAATGATGATAATCCATTCTCGATGGATGTACTTAATATTTGGAATATTTGCTTGCAGGTAACCGCAGACAGGCTTTGAACCAGATTGTCCATTTGCTGGATGAAGGTGTATTCGACACATCTACAAATATATTTTTCGAATTTCACAATATGAACTGGGTCGACTGTGGCATGAAGGCAAAATCACCGTTGGACAAGAGCATTTTTGTACGGCTGCTACTCAATTTATTATTTCCAGCCTGTATCCCAGCTGGATCGGTAATGGAAATAAGGGACTCAGCCTGGTGGCGGCTTGTGTAGGCAGTCAAGGCTCCACGTTCTGGTTTGAAATTCCTTTGATGAAAGGCTCCAAACAGGCAGACGAAATAGAAAAGCATAAAAATGCTGATTTAACGACGCTTGGCGAGTTGCTGCGTGAGCATAGTCATTCTCAAGCTATTTTGGTGGCTGAGGATAATCGGGTGAATCGCCAGGTGATACAATCGCAGCTTAACCGCTTGGGATTCCAGCATATTGATTTTGCAGAGGATGGACGTGCCGTGGTCGAAGCGGCCGCCAAACGATCCTACGCTTGCATTCTGATGGATCATCACATGCCCCTCCAAAATGGTAATGATGCGACAAAAGCGATCCGCCAGCGTGAAGCAAAAGACCAGCATCCACCGGTACCGATTATTTCCCTCACCGGAAATGTGTCCGAGGTGGATCGCGAACGGGGGCGTGAGGTAGGAGTGAACGATTATTTGATGAAGCCAGTAACAATTGAAAAGCTGGTCAAATGGCTTCCCAAGCCTGAAGCTGAGCCTATCCTGGATGAGGAAGTCATCCGTGAAATTATGCTGCTGGACGAGGATGGCACTACAGGACTACTGCAATCACTGGTCGATATGTATACTAGTGATACGCCTGCCAAAATCAATACATTAAGAGAGCTGGCTGCCTCCGTGGAAGCCGAAAAGGTAAAGGGGGTAGCCCATGAATTGAAATCGGGCAGTGTCAGTCTGGGTGTCGGGCGCTTGTCCACGCTGCTGTCCGATATTGAGCAGTTTGCACGCGAGAACCGACTCGCAGAAGCGGAAAGTAAGCTGGCAGCGCTCCAGTCTGTTTATCAGGCAACGTGCTTGGAACTGGAACGATATATCGGCCAAAACTGAGAGAGATTCCCCGCTTATTTGACTTGTAAACAACGCTTCTTAACGCCTCTATGATGGTGGGCAAGTTTTTTAAGGGGTTGGGACAGAGAAGGAGGGCATGAGGGACATATATGAAAGAACAGCTGCGTTCGATTCACCCATTGGCCTGGACGATTATCGCGGGTACTATTTTCGGCCGGATGGCCACATCAATGAGCATACCGTTTTTGTCCATTTATTTGACCACTCGTTTGGGGGTATCTCCCTTTCATACGGGAATCATCGTATCGGTCAGCTCACTAGTTGGCATTTTTGCCAGCTTTTACGGTGGATATATTTCAGATCGCATCGGACGGCGTAAAGTGATGCTGGTGTCCATCGCCAGTTGGGCGCTTGTATTTGTTGCTTTTGCGTTGGCTGAAGCGGCTTGGGCCTTTTTTGTCATTAATGCCTTAAATGGGCTGTGCAAGTCCTTGTTCGAGCCAACCTCGCGAGCACTGTTATCGGATGTAACCCCCAAGGAAAAAAGGCTGCTTATCTACAATATGAGGTATGCGGCCATTAATATAGGTGTGGTGGCAGGGCCTCTGCTCGGTTTGCTACTGGGCTCTGCATCCACGGGGACGCCGTTTATGGTAGCTGCTGGTGTGTACGCCTTGTATGGGGTGTTGCTGTTGATTCAATTTGCACGGTATGCCGCCGATCTGCATGTAGGGACCACGACGGGAGAAGCTCCGCTACGGATGGGAGAGGCGTTCCGTACAGCCAGCCGTGATCCGATATTCATGCCGATTTTGCTTGGAACCGTATTTTGCGTGATGGGCTATGCTCATTCCAATTCCACGATGCCTCAATTTTTATCGTTATCCTTCGCGGAAGGAACCCGGTGGTTTACATATATGCTCACAGCCAACGCGATTTGCGTATTGGCTTTCCAGTATCCGCTGGTACGGCTGGCAAGCCGCTTTTCCCCGGTAAATTCCTTGATTGCAGGCAATCTATGCATTGCGGTTAGCTTGCTCCTGTTCAGTGTGCTACACTCAGGCTGGCTGTTTATACTGGATATGGTGCTGTTTACAATAGGTGAAGTGTTATTGTTTACGATGCTGGATGTGCTGATAGATCAGATTTCAGATGCTCAATATAAAGGGACTTACTTTGGTACGATTGGCTTTAATAATCTGGGTAGTGTGCTAGCTCCTTTATTTGGCGGCTGGTTGCTGGATAGCTATGGTCAAACGGCACCGCTCGCCGTTTTTGTTCCGATTACGCTGTCGGTCGTATTGGGCATTCCGTTTTTACTGGTAGCTCGCAATCGTTTGGCTCAGCGTACATTCCGGATTGCGGCCGAGACTGGAGAGCCCGCAACAACTGTCATCTTAAAATAAGGAGCTGAATGCAGGATGAAGCCGGAAGAGGATACGCAGCGAATTATACACATGATGAATGATCCGCAGGTTCTTGAAGACTTGCGCTGCGTACGGGCTTTGGGGCTGCCTCAAGGCTGTATTGCCGCAGGCTATGTACGCAATCGGGTATGGGATAAACTGCATGGTTATACAACCGCTACACCTCTCAATGATATAGATGTTATTTATTTTGATCCGAAAAATACGCTGGAGGAAAGAGATGAGCATCTGGAGTTGTCCTTGAATCGTAAGCAGGCTGGACGTAACTGGTCTGTCAAAAATCAGGCGCGGATGCATATCCGCAACGGGGAAGTCCCGTATTCCTCGATAGAGGATGCCATGAGTCGCTGGCCAGAGACGGCTACGGCCGTAGCCATTAGATTAAATGGTGAGGATCAAATGGAGGTCATTTGCCCGCATGGATTAAACGATCTCCTGGATATGCGGGTACGTCAAAGTCCATTGTTCCGTCACACGACGGCTTTTCGTCAGCGTGTATTTGAGAAGCAGTGGCTGGATAACTGGCCGTTGCTCATTGTGGAGAATTAAATACTATAAGTCAGCAGGATAGATGCCCTGATACAAGGCTTAGCCCAAATGTGCCAAAGGATTCAGGATATAAGGAGAGACGACTAACGATGTTTAAAAATATGAAAAACGATTTGGATCAAGCGGAGGTTCTGGAGCTGCTAACCTATGCAGTGCTGGATCGTCCTGAACAAGGAGAGAAAGCTTTACGTTTCTACCAAACCTCGGATGAATGGAAGCTGTTCGGTGTGGAAGATGAAGGACTTATCGTAGGTGTCATCGGTTTTGAGGAGCGAGCGGATGGAACGATCGTGCTTCATCACCTGGCCGTATTGCCTGAAAATCGTCATAGAGGCTACGGCAGAGGTATGCTGCTTACGCTTATTAAGGAGCGTAGCCCGAAACGACTCACGGTAGAAACAGATGCGGAAGGAGCGGATTTCTTTCGTAATGTGGGATTCGCTGTGTACGGATCGGAGGATTTGCCAGGTGGTGGGCAATTCCATTGTGTATATGAAATAGACGAAGAATAAGCGAATCTCCGGGTCGCACGTCCCTTTTTCCACATAAGATAGATTATGTCGGAGGGAGGTGGGTTTCATTGGCGTACCACTACACAGCAATTGGGGATTCTTTAACGACAGGTGCAGGCACGCTGCTGAGCGGCGGATTTGTACCTATCTATCGACGAATGGCGGAAAGACATCTCCACACGCCAGTCAGCTACGAGAATTTGGGAATCAACGGACTGACTTCACAGGAACTGCTTTCGTTGATCCGCAACAATCCGCTTTTTCGGTCGGCGCTCAGCCGAGCTGAACTCATAACAGTGTCGATCGGTGGTAATGATTTGCGTCCATATATCAGCGCTCTTGCTGGAGGTCCCGGCTCGTCGGGTGCTTCCATACCGCAAGCCCTGAACCACACCAAAGAGCATGTACGCCAAATTGTACATGCCCTGTATCAGATAAAGTCCGGTCAGCGTGAGCCATTTATCATACGAATGGTAGGATTGTATAATCCTTTTCCAGGAGTCAGGGAAGCGGGGGTATATGTGCGCCAGTACAACTCGTTCCTCAATACGCTAGGTGGACCGAATTACCGGGTGGCGAATATTTATCCTGTGTTTGAGGGCAATGAACGGGCTCTGCTTTCGCTAGATCGGATACATCCGAACAGTCGTGGTTATCGCGTGATTGCCGAAGAGCTGAATCGGCTTGGTTATGCGCCATTACGATGAGCGTGGGAGGAAGCTTTTGATCGTACAATATGCATATTAAAAAAAGAGGTTCATGAGGGCAGCAGATCTGACTATCATGAACCTCTTTTTATGCATTTCGGCGTGCTAAACCTCCAATATAGCTTTCAGCTTGGTACAATCCTCCAGCAATTCAGGCAGCTGCCCCAAAAATAGAAGGAGGGCTTTCACGTGAGCTATTTCCACGTTTTGTTTTGAGAGTTCACCCTGTAATCTGCTTAGGATTTGCACATATTCATTCCGGGTAGCTTCATTTAATTTAGTTTGTTTCAGAACTGTATCCATACGCTGCAGCGCATAGGAGATTTGTTTTCCCTTGGTCCAGATTTGATCAGAATCTTCATGGAATATGGAATCACGGCCCCACATGATTTGATGTTGAACATCAGGGTCCAACATTCCTTGTGCCAGCATATCCGTAATGCTGACGATAAATTCAGCCAGTGTTTGATGCTCCGTCGAGGACAGTTCTGAATTGCTCATTCGGAAGGAATTAATAATGATACTTTTGATGACAAAATTGATATCGTGCGCATAGTCACGTATAGATTGTCCATAAGCATCAATTAAGAAATCAACCATCACGTTAGACAAATAATATTCAACACGATCAATGGCTTGTGCGATTTTTTCTTCCTTAGAACCGATTAAAGGGACGGAGTATACAAGCAAATGAACTTTATTCTTATAAATCCGGCCCAGCGCAATCAAATACAGTTGTCTCAACTTTTCACGGGAAGGTAGCTGGTGCTTCAAATAAAGTTCTTTAATATCTGCATCAAGAAGTTTTTCAATCAGGACGATTGTCCCCAGCAGCAACTCTTCTTTACTTTGAAAGTATTTATAAAAGGAAGCCTTGACCATCCCGCTTTCGCGGGCAATTTCATCCACCGAGGTGGCATCGTACCCTTTTTCAGAAAACAGGGAAAGGGCGGCATAGATAATATCTTCACTCGTTATTTTTTTCATTGTACCCCCAATTTTTTGCTCTGTCTCTTTAATTTCCAGCGGGCAATAACCATATACAGGGACGGAACCACAAACATCGTAAGAATGGTCGAGTACATCAATCCAAACATAATGGTATACGCCAGCGGTCTAAACATAAGCTCTCCAATAAGCGCAATCGGAATCAGACCGACAATGGCTGTCAGTGAAGTAAGCAATATGGGACGGAAACGCGCTTTGGTCGCTGCAATAACCGCCTCCTTCAGTTCGATCCCTTCACGTCTTGCATCCTCAATAAACTCAATCAGCACAATGCCGTTACGTACGACAATACCTGCCAAGGTCATTAAGCCCAACACGCCCATAAAAGTAATCGGCGTATTTAGAATGAACAAGCCAAGAAATCCGCCTGCTGCTGCCATATACACGGTAGTCAAGATGATGAGTGGAGTCGAGAAAGAATAAAATTGCAAAAAGATCAGCATAAAGATTAATAGGATGACGACAACATATAACCATTCTATTTCTGATAAAATGTCATCTTGTCCTGAAATCTCACCGTCAATTTCCCAAGTGTAGCCTGGAGGAAATTTAATGTCCTGCAATTTAAGCTTGACATCCTTCATGACTTCGGAAGCTGTACGCCCGTGAACTTCAGCTTCAACAGTAATCGAACGCTTTAAATTATAATGGTTAATTTTTTGTGTTGCAAAGGATGGCTTCAACTCAGCCAATTGAGATAAAGGAATCTGAACACCATTGGCATTGGTCACATTCAATTGCTGAAACAAAATTTCAGGATCTTGATCAGTTTGGCTTAGCTTCAGCTTAATATTGATCAAATCTTTCCCCGTATCAAATCGGCTAAAACTCACGCCATTACCCATTAACAAGAGTGTACGTGTCAGATCATTATTGCTGATCTGATATTGATCCATCGCTTGTTTATTGATTTGGAAATCCAACGTATAGCCTTCATTTTCCATATTGTCTTGTATGTCCTGTGTTCCTCTGGTAGCCATAATGCCTTCTTTTAACTGCTGTGACAACGAACGCAGCTGACCTACATCATTGCCTGAAATACGAATGGAGATCGGCTTACCGAGAGGCACCCCCACTTTGGCTATTTTCAAGGAAATGGATTGACCCGGATAACGATCCTTTAAGATGGAGGACCATTTGTCTGCCATTTCATCGGGATCAAATGCACCTTCTTCCCCAACAATAGCAATCTGACCCACGGTTGTGCCTGTTTTGGCGTCAGCGGTCATATCTTGAAACAACTGGGGAGCGTCACCGCCAGCCGCATAACTGATCGTTTTCACATGAGGCTGCTGCTTCACCCATTTGGCAATATCCTCGGTGACCCGCTTGGTTTCTTCTATAGAAGTGCCTATGGACATACGCACATTAATGCTTAATTGCGGATCGTCTGTTCTGGGGAACAGGTCGATCGGAATCAGAGCAAGTACACCGTATAGCGTGGTACTAATCAATAATCCTAATGAAGCATACAATGCAGGTTGCTTAATGACTTTGGGAATCAGCTTGCTGGTATATACGTTACGAAGAGCGTCAATTTGTTTTCCCAGCAGTCCCGGCGGCTTCATGGTGGAGTTGGGCGTTTTTTGACTTCGTTGTCCATACCATTCTCTAAAGATTGGGATGACGGTAAAGGACATGAGCATGGAAGCCAATAACGTAAAAATAACAGCAAACGGTAATGGCTTGATAAGGGAGCCTGCATCGCCTGATAAAAAGAACAGCGGGGCAAAGGAGGCTACAGTTGCCAGGGTTGCGGTCAAAATGGAAATGGAAACTTCTTTCGTTCCATTTAATGCTGCTGCTATCTTGGGGCTCTCACCCAAGGTCATCATTCTGCGTTCAATATTATCATTAATCACCACAGCATCATCGACTAGAATCCCCATTACAATAATGAGGCCGATGACAGTAACTTGATTCAGCGTTACGCCGAGTATAGGAAGAATAATGAAGCCTATGGCAATCGAAATGGGAATAGCCAGTGCAACAAAGGAAGAGGTCACCAGATTCAATCCCAATGTATATACGATCACAACTGCTGCAATGGCAAACAGCAATTCACGGGTCAAGCCATGAAAAATATGATCAATCCGCTCGGTCTGTGAAAATAACGTATTCAGTTGAAACGTATTAGGCAGATCTGGTTTTAACAACTGCATTTCTTGATTTACTTTGCTATAAATCGTGTCTACGTCAGAGCCGGTATTACCGTTAATCGTCAGTGTAATAGCGGGTTTACCGTTAAAAAAGGCCATGTAACTGCTGGTATTTTGCGTAAGTAAAACGCTGCCCACATCACTGAGATACACAGGAGCGCCACTTTCAGTTTTGGAAATAATGACCTTGCTCAATTCTTGAGCATTCTTGGACTGCGTCACATTCATTCGGTATGTGCGTTCGTTGTAATCCAGATTGCCTATCGGATATTGCTCATTTTCCTTCTGCACTGCACTCATGAGCTGTTCCCAACTGATATGGTACTGCTGGAGCTTTTGAGCATCAATCTGAATCTGAACCTCTTGATCCGGTAATCCCTTGATTGTTACTTCCGATACACCGGGAATGGTTTTTAATTGATCCTTCCATGATTTCACCGTATCATTTAGTTGATACAATTGCTCCACAGAGTCCCCTGTGATGGCGTAGGAATGAATAAATACCTTATTCAAATCATCGTTAACGACAGGCTTTTGAGCATCTGTGGGCAGAGAAGACTGGGCATCGTTCATTTTTTTGCGTAATGCATCCCAGGCTTCTGCGGCATTGGCGTTGCCTTCTGTCTCAATGATAATCATTGAAAGTCCATTTTCAGATGTAGAAGAAATCTTTTTAATATGATTGATTTCTTTCATTTTTTGTTCCAGAGGCTTCGTGACCGTTTGTTCTACCTTTTGGGGTGTAGCTCCAGGGTAGAGGGTCGTGACCACAGCGGTTTTCTTAATAATATCCGGCGTTTCCTGGCGGGGAAGCTGAGAGACACTATAACAGCCCGGCAACAATCGCCATGATAAAAATAAAGAGGGTCAGTTGTCGGCCTGCCTTTACGACTTGTCCTGGGGCCCAATCATGCTGGGTGTTAGGAACAATCACTTCCACATTGATACTGCCCGTATTGGTGTTGGTGGCCGGATAAATTTTGCTGACCGTTCCTTCTCTGTTCTCATCGTACAGTTGCAGTTGGACTGTCTGACCTTGCTTCCAGTTCGTGATTTCATGATCGGGAACAGGGAGCAGCACCTTGAGCTTGTCGATTTGTCCGATACGATATACCGGCTGTCCAGCGCTCGCCAATTGTCCCACCGTTGCCTTTTTCTCCAGAATAACGCCGGAAATGGGGGCTTTTAAGGCTGTCTTGGAGAGGGAAAGTTCGGCTTGCTTTTTGGCAGTGACCGCCTGTTGATATGCCGCAGTAGAGTTATCCTTGGAGGCTCCAGCCTGTTCCTTCGCAGCGATGGCAGCTTCTTTCCCGGCTTGGGCTTGCCGCAAGCTGGATTCTGCCGATTGCCGATCTTCTAATGTGGCTCCCTCTTGTATTAAGGAGAGGGCTTCTTGCGCATCCTCCAGATCCTTGGAGGCGTTGGTTAAAGCGAGCTGTGCATTTTCATATTCGTTTTTGGTCGCAGCTCCCTGGTCATATAAAAGCTTGGTGCGATCAGCGGTAGCCTGTGCTTTAGTCAAAGCGGACTGTGCTCTTTGTACTTTGGTGCGCACCTGTGTCCTTTCCTGCTCACGGGCACCCTTGTTCACTTTGTTGACTCCAGCTTGAGCTGCTGCTTTTTGCGCGTCGGCGGATTGAATGGAGGCATCTGCACTTGAAATGGCAGCTGTGGCATTTTTGATACCTGCCTGTGCTTCAAGAATGGCCGTATTGGCCTGCTCCAGTTGGAGCTGATAGCTGGATGGATCAAGCTTCGTCATTACCTGGCCTTTGTACGGAATCTCCCACGTTCACAAGTGTGTCACGTATCAGACCGGATAACTCGAACGATACAGTGGTGTCTTCATAGGGCTGTAGTGTGCCTGAAAGGTGAAAAGAAGTCAATAGCGGTTCTTTTTTACAGTCATTGCTTCCACCTTTTGCTTTTGTTGTTCTGCTGCATCATGTTGACTCAATCCTGTAGAGGAGCAAGCTGAAGTTAACAAAAGGATGAATATGAAAGGTATGTAAAGAGTAAATTTCAACAAGATGATCGTCCTTTCTGGTTTTATACCTTTGAGTTTATTTATAAACTCTAAAGTTTATAAGCGGATTATATGACCAGATTTGTGGCATGTCAATAACAGGTTACAAAATAAAACGCTGATCAGGAGGATCAAAATGATTCGATTCAGGTCGATGGAGAAGCTGTGTGGATGAAACGTAAAAACGACCTTTCTCAAAAAAAGAGAAAGGTCGTTAAGGTAAAATATAAATCCGTTTAGCCTATTAATTTACGGAATAAGCTGCGTACAGCCCACTTGCGCTCACTTCGTTTGCGGTATTTGGGCAGAGAACGATAGACGGCAATCGACTGGTTAAAGGCTGCAGTGGCCTCATGCTTGCGTCCCAGCATTCGGTACATCAAGCCTGTAAGATAATAGCCTTCGCTGGAAGAGGACTGAATTTCCTGGAATTGCTGCAGATAGTGCAGTGCCTTATTTACGTCGTGCTCCTTGAAAGCTGCGGCTAAATGCAAATAGGGCTCGCCGTATTGCACCCGCGGGTTAATGTCCAGTGCCTTCAGTAAATGCTGCTCTCCATCTTCCAGATGGTTTGTGTGTACTTCAGCCGTTCCTCGTGCGTTCCAATAGTCGGCGGAATCTTCATAGCGGGATTGAATTTCCAATAGAAGTTCCAAAGCCTGGTGGTATTTCTTGCTTTCGATCCAAATACGAGCCAAATCGAACTTGGCAGCCACATCGTTGGTATTTAGCGCAATCTGCTGACGCAGCCGTGCCGCGTTGCGTCTTCTTTTCCAGGGCTTGCTGATGCTGGGCAGTACACCCACAAAGCTGCGATCCAATATATAGATCACGATGAGCAGTACGATCAGTGCCAGAAACGGGTTGCCTAGCAAACTCCATAGTAGAGAAAAAATAAGAAATTTCCCAATCATTCTGCTCCCATCCTCCTGTACATGTAACCATCCATACTTTCCACATTATAGCATAGGTTACTTTAAGGGTCATTAGCAGGGTAAGGTTTCGAGGAGGATAGCTGAGGCGGACATTAGGGTAAATTTGAGAATGTCTTTTATCAGGCAATGACGTGTACTGATTTACTTCGTTCGACGGATATCGGTTCGGAATCTTTTTTCAGCCCGTATCCAATTTTGAATCCATGTCGCAGTACCTATATAAGCAGCTCGGATGGGGAAGAATTAATACCTTTTGCCGCCTGAACGCAAACCGCAAGGGAGGCGTCCGGCAAAAGGCAATCAGAAGATCATGAATGTGGTGCTCTGGGTGGCATCATCAGGAACACCATGGCGGGAGCTGCCTGACTCTACTACGGGCTATGGAATAGCCTGCTGTTATCCGCTGCCCGGTTTGTCCTAGAACAGTCGGCGTGCAGTTACGAAACGTTTCTGCCATTTACCGTCAAGCGTGTCAAAATGAACGCCGCGTTCTTTGGAGAATGTATGCAGCAATTTGTTATTCCCCGCATAGATAGCCACATGGCCGATCTTCAGTCCGCGTGCGCTAAAGAAGAGCAAGTCGCCTTTGTGCAGCTCGTTTAGCCCGACCTCCCGGCCTTCTTTAGCCTGATCGTAAGAGGCACGGGGGAGGTCGATGGAGAGCGTATGTCGGAACACTTCCCCCACAAAAGAAGAACAATCAAAGGTCGATGTCTGGCCGGTTGCTGCGCCGAATTCATAAGGGGTACCAATAAATTTCTCGCCGTAGGCGATCAGTTCATCTCCTTGCTGTTCCGCCAGGGATGGGCTGGTATAATCGCTGTATTTTGGTTTAGCCGATATGTAGCCGGTCAGGTTGTCTTTAGTACGCACTTCCAGCCAGAGGGCATTGACCTCGCGGATGACCTGAACCTTTTCGCCGCTTGGAATAAGCCGCAGGGAAGGGGAAGCTCCTGATGAATCCGGCTTGCTGCGCAGGTTGACCCCGGAAAGGACGGTTGTGAAAAAATCGTCCTTGGAGACAATCCGGATTGTCCGGGTTAGGGCGTCCCACTTCACTGTGCTCCCAAGCGCTTCGCTTACAAAGCGTAGTGGAACCATCGTGTTGCCCTTAATAATCTGTCCGGGAATATTCAGGGACAGCGGGTTGCCGTTCAGGGTTGCAGAAAGTTCTCCGATGCGGTAGGTCAGCACCGTGTTGCTTTTGGTTGCCGTTACGGTTTTGCTGGCTCCGTCCCAGGAGAGCCTGGCTCCTTGCGCCTCAAACAACTGGCGCATGGGGACGAGCGTTGTCCCACCTAGCAGCAGCGGCTGGGCGGCAAGCTGAAGCGGGCGGTCATCCACATAGACGGTCGTCACCGGATTCAGCGGCACCGACTCCGCATAAGACGGGTTCGCCTGGAGCAGCGATACACCCAGCAGAGCCATTATTACTCCCTTTTTCATTGTCATGCTGTCATCACCTCGTTGTTAATATGTTCATCTAAGTTGTACGAGACTGCCTTTGATTAGTTGTGTACCAAATATTGGGGTGATTCAAAAAACAAAATAAACAAAAATAAAACAAAATATAATCTGTGTTTTATTATTGACATCAAAATTAAATAAAGGTAAAATTATATATGTGAAATATTTCACTTTATAGAAATAATTCTTTTTTAGCGAGTCATGTTCAGTTACATTAAAGTTGGTACCTTTACGTTATAGTTAGTACTTTGACATTATAGTTGGTGTCTTAGCATTATAGTTGGTTCCTGATTTTTAAAACCGGTTGTCCTAGTTTAGGATGACCGGTTTTTTAGGTACTTGAATTTACCTGTGTTAAGAAGTGTTTGAGGAAAATAAAGTTCTAGACTGAGAAAATAGAGAATTAGACTGACAATGCTTCATTAAGCTAACGGGCAGTTTACTGCAATAATGCCCTTGGGGATGTAACGGAGGCAGCTGGCCAACAATCAGCTGCCTTTTTTCGTGTTAATGAAATTTGGCCCCAAAAAAAATCTTGCGTTCGAGTTTACTCGAAGGGATATACTGGGAGCATGAATAACTCACTAACCATTCGGCAAGTCGCCGCCCTTACAGGTCTTAGTGTCCATACGCTTCGTTATTATGAGCAAATAGGCCTCCTAACTTCCATTGATCGTAATGAACATGGACATCGTTGCTTTACTTCTGAAGACGTAACTTGGATCAAGTTTATTAATCGTCTTAAAGCTACCGGAATGACATTAACCAATATGCTCGAAATTGCGGAACTAAAAAGGAAAGGAGATCCAACTCTCACTGCAAGAAGAATTCTTCTAGAAGAACATTACTCAGAAGTTCAAAAAGCCCTCATGGAACTTCAGACTAATCTTCATTTACTAGCAGAAAAAATTACTACTTACAAGGAATTGGAGAACAGGCACGCATTAAAGCAAAAGTTAAATGAACAACCAACAGACCGTTCAACTGAATAATACCCTGACAGAATATGAAGAAGCTAACTTCTATTTAGCATTTGGGGTTAGCTTTACACTAAAACATAGTATACACATCCGTATAGTATAATATTTCCACAATCGAAAGGATGAAAATCAATTGCAAAGGAACAAGTCTTTATTCATCTTCTTTATCGCCCTTGGCGTATTTGGTATTGCCAATACGGAGCTTGGCGTAGTAGGGATTTTGCCTCAAATTTCTGAGCGCTTCCAAGTCAGTGCTTCTCAAGCAGGTTTGCTCGTTAGCATGTTTGCTTTGATCATAGCCATTTCTGGTCCGTTTATGACTCTTTTATTTTCCGGTATTAACCGAAAAAAGATTCTGTGCGGAGTACTTGCTGTTTTCGCCATTTCTAATCTGATTTCCGCCTTTGCCCCAACCTTTACTGCCTTATTACTGTCTAGACTGCTGCCTGCATTTCTTCATCCCGTTTATTTTTCTGTTGCATTTGTAGCAGCCGTCAGCTCGGTTCCAAAAGAACAAAGTACCAACGCAGTGGCCAAAGTTTTTATGGGGTTAACGGTCGGGATGGTAATAGGCATTCCGGTCACTTCGTATATTGGGGATCAGTTTTCACTTGAAGCCGCTTTTCTATTTTCTTCCGGAATAAATACGCTAGCCCTGTTCGGAATTGCTGCGCTCGTTCCATCGTTACCCGTACAAGGTAAATTGACCTATGGCCGACAATTACGTATATTGGCAAAGCCGCAGCTATGGCTTAACATTACTACGGCTTGCTTCATCCTGGCGGCTTTATATTCTGTCTATTCCTATTTTGCAGCGTATCTCGAGACGGTGACAGGAATGAACGGTGAAACCGTCAGTTTTATGCTCGTTCTTTTTGGCATCAGCGGCATAATTGGGAATCTGCAAACGGCAAAATATTTAAGTAAGGACTTGGTCAAAACCACCTTGTTTTATCCCATTGTGCTTATCGGTATGTATTTGCTGATATTTTGTCTTGGACGTTACTCTGTTCCGATGATTGCCATCGTACTGGTATGGGGAGCCGTCTTTACCGGCGGTCTCATTATAAGCCAAACATGGTTAACCTCGGAGGCCCGTGAAGCACCAGAGTTTGCTAACAGCTTATTTGTCTCCTTCGGAAATCTGGGTATCACACTCGGCACCGCCCTAGGCGGATGGTTTCTATCCCATATGGGAACACATAACATTACGTGGAGCGGAATATTGTTTCTGCTGATTGCATTGTTGTGTATTGGATTGAAACTTAAGTTGTTTGATCTGAAAGAGGACAAGAATTTAAGCGTTAAGAAATCTCCAAATGTTCAATGATACGGTTAGGGATTTCGTTAAGCTAACGGGAAAGGATAGCTCAAAAAAACAAGGAGGCAGCCGACCAACGTGATCGGCTGTCTTTGTTCAACTAAGGGGCAGTATACTACCAAACTCTGTATCAATACATTATTGTTCATTTATCACTGAGTGGTAAAATTAACCCTAATTGGTTCGCATGACTTAGAGTTGGGTTTCATGAAGTTAACCAAAAGTAACTTAATATTCTCAGTTGCATTCGTATTGCCTATTTTGATCGTTTATTTTTTAATCTATGAATTAATCCATTGATGAAGGTCAATTCTGGCCCCAAGCTTCATTTTAAGAATATTCAAACTAAGAGAACCATGTATAAGATTATTATGTCACTTTAAAGGAAGACAAGTTTAAGCGCGTACATATATCTTTGAATGCGAACTAGCTTGGATTGTTACTAAAATAGAGATGAATAAAAATTAATAGCAATATAGTAGGAGTGTGTAATATGAATCTAAAAGAAAAGTTGATATTGATAAAAGCAAATGACTACCAAGCACCTTCCGATACATTCCAATTGATACAAGAGATGATGAATAACATCGGTTCTTTAGATGCCCAATTACGTGATGAGCTAATTTATACTACCTTATCCAATTGGATTCCCGGTAATGCTCTAACTGTAAACGAACTGGAACAACTCCTACCCGTTATTTTGGATAAAAACCATTTGCTTTTCAGGCTTGATGAAATAAATACAGACTCTGTCTTCACTAGATCTTTCTCTATGCTAGTTATACCGCTTCTCCTTATGAGGCATAGGGAATCACCATTTCTCTCAAGTGAGCATATTCATCAGATCAAAGAGAAAGTATTTTATAATATACATAAGGAGCGAGATTACCGTGGGTATGATGAAGAAAAAGGATGGGCTCATGCCATAGCTCATGCAGCAGATGCTTTGGACGATCTGGCCCAATGTTCCGAACTGGACAAAAAAGACCTCTTAACTATCCTCGATTTGGTTTATGAGAAGATGACCATATCAGATCGAGTTTACTCCGATGGGGAAGATGAAAGAATGGTGAAATCCGTAATTAGTGTTTTAAATAGAAAAATACTTAGTCAGACCTATGTAGAGAAATGGATCCAAAGTTTTGGTGATGTGGAGAAAAATCCAGAATTTCTTCATGCCTTTAAGCAAAAAAATAATATAAAGAACTTCTTGAAAAGTTTATACTTTAGAGTTAAATTTCACAAAGTAGATGCCGAACTTTGTCCAACTATCGAGCATACATTATATAAAGTAGAACAAGTATACTATTCTTAGTTAAGAATAAAGTGAGGGGAACACCCCCTCACTTGTTCGTCTCACTTCAAGTGCAGTAAAAACAATAGCCCACAGAGAACACTTCATCTCCATATTTTTCACAGTTGATTTGATTGGTGGTTCAGATAAATCTCCATTGTTCAAGACATAAGTTATTCTGTCATCGAAGAACTCATTTTTTATAAGCGGCAATTATTAGACGATTGGGACGCATTATTTTAAATTTAAACGGAGCAGTTTGCTGTCAGCAACTGCTCCGTTTACATTAAGCTATACCAGCTAATAGCTTGTCAAGATTACCAGTAAAGTGATTCTAAATCATGTGGTATAGTTAAAATGAGCATGCCAAATAACCCTCCAATTTCCGTTGTGTCTTGGAAGGTTATGCCAATAATAATCTTTTAAATTGGACGAAATTCCTTTTTGTTTTTCAAGATTGCATAGAGCCAATGGACGAGCTTATTTGCACATGCGATTAGAGCTACTTTATGTGGTTTTCCTTCTGCTCTCTTGCGATCATAGAACGCTTTGATTCGCATATTTCGGGAGCGTATAAGCCCACACTGGACAGCCATTACCAGTGCGTAACGCAACTGCCTGGAACCACGTTTCGTGATTCGATTTCGAGTTGCTGTAAATTTACCGGAAGCAAAGACACTCGGGTCAATGCCTGCAAAAGCCACTAACTTTTTAGGATGATCAAATCGGTCGACTTCTCCAATTTCAGATAAAATTGTTGCAGCAATTTTATGCCCAATACCGGGAATCGACTGAATTAATTCATACTCTTCAATTTCTTCAGCCAGAGCATCTATGTTCTGTTCCAGTTCAGCAAGATGCTCTTGGTACTGAAGAATAAGGGTAATAAGAACTTCCAAATTGATTAAGTGGCTTGCATACATGGTTTGCTGAAATGGGTTTTGCTTTGCCGCGTCTAGCAGTCGCTGAACCCGTTGGTTAATCCAGCCCTCTGAACGCCCCCGTTTCGAAGAAAGTAGTTCTTTCATCTTAGCTTTGAGTGTAATTGCATCCGTCTGCAAAACTGAATATGAGGTTGGAAATTCACTTAAAAACCGTAGTGAAATACGGGAATACATAGCTCCAAAGACGCCTTTGTAAGCTGGGAAAACCTGATCTAAAACGGCTTGGAATTGCAGCTTCGTCTGTACACACATCTTTGAAAGGGACTCATACTGTCTTGTAAGATAGCGCAGATTGAGAAGTTGCACACCTCTTTTCTTAAAAGGTTCAAACTCTTCCTTGTAGTACAACTCTCCCAATAGGTAAGCGTCCGCAGCATCCGTCTTTACTTTACGAAGTTGAGACTTTCTAAGCCGATTTGAGATGAGCGGATTAATGACAATGTAAATGTAGTGATGTTCTTCTAGGAACTGAACAACGGGACTTTGGTAATGGCCGGTTGCTTCTAGAATAAGTAGAGGACGTAGTCTGGATGCAGTCTCAACATCCTTCAAAACTGGATGTAAATTTGCTAGGCCATCACGAGTGTGCTCGAAGTGGAATGTCCCTCTGAAGGGCTTTCCGCGCGCTAAAAAGGCTTGTCCATGACTTTCTTCTTTTGAAATATCTAGACCGACAACTGGATTCATTTCATCTCTCCCTGTAAGTTTAGATTCCCCGGCATCCCTAAGGTTCTTCTTGTCGCTCCATAGCATCGCTTGTTATACGGGATCTTACGTCCCAACCAGCCTCAATCATGGTCATGACAAGTAGGGCGAACACTATAGCGCTCGGGATCAAGTCCCACGGGCAGGTACGTTCGACCAGGCTACCTTAATCCTCTATGCAAATGAAAAAAGGATCAACCAGAAAGAACTGGTTGATCTCATAATACGAACGGGCAGTTTTGTTGAACAGGTTGAAAATTTAACATTTTAAAGTAAGAGCATTTCTTTGTAATGAGAAATGCTTTTTATTTTTTTGCTTAAAATAAAAAGGATATTCCATTAACAATAACAATATAATAAAAAACGATATTAATTTATTGTTAAACAATAAATTATGTGTTAAAGTCGTTTTATAATTAAATTAGCGAGGTGCTCTTAATGAAACGGAGAACAACACTCTTTTTGAAGATGGCTGTTATTCTTATTGGAATCCCAATTCTTGCTTTGTGCATATTTTTAGTGCCTAAGATCGGGAATTTTGCTGGAGAATTGTATCCAGATATCGCTTATATGAAATCTCTCGTTTTAATCGATATGTACGCAGCAGCGATACCTTTTTACTTTGCTCTGTATCAAGCTTTTAAACTTTTAAGCTATATTGATAAGAACCAAGCGTTCTCGGAATTATCCGTCAAGGCTTTAAAGAATATAAAATACTGTGCCATCACAATCAGTACCTTGTACCTGCTAGGTATGCCACTCTACTATCTCATGGCGAGGAGAGTTGACCCTCCAATTATCACAGTCACCGGATTGGTCATTATTTTCGCTTCTATGGTGATCGCCGTTTTTGCTGCTGTTCTCCAAAGACTTTTACAGGAAGCTATAAATATAAAATCAGAAAATGATTTAACGATCTGAGGTGAATAGCATGGCAATTATCATCAATATTGATGTGATGTTAGCAAAACGAAAAATGAGCGTAACGGAGCTTGCGGAGAGGGTTGGAATTACTATGGCCAATCTTTCCATTCTGAAAAATGGGAAAGCAAAAGCGGTTCGTTTTTCAACATTAGAAGCGATATGTAAGAATTTGGATTGTCAGCCAGGTGATATTTTGGAGTACAAAAGCGACGAAGACACTCAATAAAAACAGACAACAAATTTATTGAACTAACGGAGACGTTAGTTCAACATCGAAGGGGCAGCCGCGCGGCTGCCCTTCACTCAGCTAACGGGACACGTTAGTTCAATGGAATAGCGACAGTCTAGTCTTTATTTTCTCGTCCTTAGCTGTCGCTGTTCCAATTTCTAAGGTCAGTCTATCCTGAAAATATCGCTCCGTAGAACACCTAAAAAAGGCAACAAGAAAGCGACCCTCCGGCAAACAAAAAAATAGCCAGGGGCATTAGTAATGTATGGTTTGCATAACGATCAGGAAGCTGCCGTATTCACAGTAATTGATACACCTAATGACTCCAGTTTCTTAATGGAATGCTTGATGATCACATCCCGTTTTCGTTTCTCGTAGTAGGTTGGACCTAGCTCGATGTAGGGTTGTTTCCGCTTAAGAATATAGTAAACCATAGACAATATACTGTGTGCTACTGCAACCGTCGCTCGGTTAGCTCCCCGACGCGCGGAAATCCGATGATACTGGCTGGATAAATACGTTTCTTTTGTTCTAGCCGCAGCCTTCGCAGCTTCTACAAGCGTACTTCGGAGTTTCTTATTTCCTTTTCGCGTCTTGCCGGACAATCGTTTTCCGGCGCTTTCTTTCTGACCCGGACACAGCCCTGCCCAAGAACATAAATGGGCGGCGGAAGGATACTGATTCATATTAGAGCCAATTTCGGCTAGAATAGTCTCTGCTGTTCTTCGTGCCACACCTGGGATGGTGTCAAGCAGTTCCAAGTCTTCATCAAAAGGGAGCATGCGCTTTTTAATTTCCTCATCCAACCTGCCAATCTCTTCGTCCAAATAATCGACGTGACGGAGCTGAGCTCCCAGCATCAGTTTCTGATGAGGGCCCATTAAGCCGTTCAATGCTCGCTTCAAATCCGCTTTTTTGCTTTTCAACTTTCGTTTTGCAAGATCAGATAAAGCTTCAGGATCGGTTTCGCCAGCAATCATCGCCTCAATCATTGCACGTCCTGATTTCCCAAGCACATTGCTGGCAACCGAGGAAAGCTTGATGTTTGCTCCTTCCAGCACCTTTTGAATGCGGCTGACTTCCCGAGCTCGCTCTTCGATGAGACTACGGCGGTAGCGAATCAATTCCCTCAGCTCTCTTTGCTCGCGATTTGGGATAAAGCTACCCTTCAATAGACCATGCCGGAGCAATCCAGCAATCCATTCCGCGTCTTTGACGTCAGTCTTGCGTCCCGGAACATTCTTGATGTGCTGGGCATTCACAACAAGAGTCTCAATCTCCTCAAGCTCCAACAGGTTGTAGATTGGTTTCCAATATGATCCAGTGCTTTCCATCGCTACATGAGTGCATTCCTTGACTTTGAGCCAATCTACAAGCAAAATTAAATCGTCGGTCATCGTGCCAAACGTACGGATTTCTTTACCTTCAGGCGTGATGGTGCAGGCAACGATGTTCTTTTTATGAACGTCAAGTCCGCACACATGACTGTAAACAACGTCCATTCGTAGCCTTCTCCTTACGGCAGCAAGATTGAAGGGGCTGGTGCAACAACCACATATGGTTATTCTATCCTGCGTGCTTCCAAATTCGGAGCAACAATCTGTGGTGCACCTGGTCGTTAGGGTCAGTCTAATACTCGGGCTCGAAGCACCATTGACTGCCGACCTGCCTTCGCCAGCCGTAAGTAAATTATATCGCATGCCTACCATTTTCATCATCTGATGGTGCTGCGTTAGCGGCATGGGCGTCTAATACTTTATTTTCTGCTGACGCCAACGTCGGAATTTATTCACAAATAATTCATTGTTATTATCACTTGCGATTCATTATAGTACATAGTATTAATAGTTAACTATATGTATTATGCGTTATATGGAGGTTACTATGAAAGAAGTTGATTTAAGAGACCAACTAAGAGAATCAGTTCAACGGATTTATAGTATGGAATTATTCAGTAGTCTGACAGCGCTTGTCCAAGGTGAAAACCATGTACTTCAATATTTGGTTCAGCATCGAGAGGATGAAATTAATCCTTCCTTACTCAGCGACCATCTGCATGTATCCAGATCAAGAATTACGGCAGCGCTTACGGGCTTAAGAAAAAAAGGCTATGTCACTATGGAGATGTCTGAGCAGGACAGACGACGGATGTGTGTAAGGCTTACACCGGACGGTGAATCGTTGATTAAACAAAAGCAGGAGAGAATAGAAGGTTATTTTGATGCGCTTGTGGCCGGCTTGGGCGAGGATGATGTAAAAGAATTTATACGGTTGATTGAGCTTTCCATGAGCATTATGAATTCGGATTCCACTGGAAAATAACATAAGATGAGGGTGTACAGAATGAGGTATACAATAATAGCAGACAGCTGCTGCGACTTAACAACAGAACTTAGAGAGCAGCTGCAGATTACTACGATTCCGTTAAACATGACATTGGGAGAAAAATGCTTCATTGATGATGACGCGCTGGACTTGCCTCAGTTCATGGAAGAAATGAAAGCCTGTACAACCAAGATTGGATCTGCATCACCGTCACCCTTGCTTTACAAGGAAGCCTTTCAAGGCCCGCATACTTCCTTTGCCATTACATTATCCAGTAATCTGTCCAGTTCGTATGCCAGTGCATTGGTAGGAAAAGATATGGCGGAGGAAGAAAATGGGGCAGATGTCCATGTATTCGATTCGAAAAGCGCGTCGGCTGGACAAGTTTTGTTAGCTCTTAAGCTTCGCAAGCTGATTGACGAAGGATATCATAAAAGCGAAATTATCTCTTCTCTGGAAACCTTTATCATAAAGATGAAGACTTACTTTGTATTGGAAAACCTCGATAATTTGGTGAAGAATGGACGAATGAATAAAATTACGGGCAAGATACTATCACTTTTGCATATCAGACCTATTTTAGGTTCCGACGGTGACGGGAATATCGCCTTATTTACTCAGGCACGCGGTCAAAATCAAATCATCGAAAAATTGGCAGATACCATTGAGAAAAGTGGTAGGGATACCGTGGGGGAAAGCATCGTCATTACTCATTGCAATAATCCCGGTCTGGCGGAAAAATTAATGAATGCATTGAAGAATCGTTATCAATTCAAAGATATTCATATTGTGTCTACCAGAGGGATCAGTTCGATGTATGCCAATGACAAAGGAATTATTATGGCTTTTTAAGCTATTCAGGGTTTATTCCTCGCTCGAACGAGTGTGGGATAAACCCCGTTTTTATATGCTGGGGCTTTACAAAGGTTCAAGCCTATCCCAATTTTCTGATGATGACTGAAGCGTTTACGGTGGTTTGAGTTCCCCCAGCCAATGTTTGCAGAGTAACTGGAGTGGCAGAGCTATGGTTTCGCAGCGTGAGAACATCGCCACATGCCAGAGCGAGGATGGCTTGCCCTGTGTTCTGCTGCGTGCCGGCTCCTGAACCGTATAGGGTTCCTCCAGCCAGGGTGCCATTAATAAAGATGGCAAACTGGTTAGGCTCTACACCCGACACAGAAAAGTGAACCTCATAGTTCCCTGCGTCGGCGACAACAATCTGTGTCGTTCCGGGAACATGAGCAACTCCAGGCGTAAGTATACCATTTGTATCAAAAATAATATCTCCTTCAATCGGAACGACTTGAGGTCTCAGGTTGTAAACATAACCGAACTGCCTTACTTCGCCTGCAGCAGAATCCCGCTCCGTCCCTAATGCGTCATGAGGAATATTCACATGGACAAGTTGTTTTTTGACGATAATATCCTTGCCAAAAAATTTCCGTTTCGTGCGGATTTTTTTCTTTGGGGGCGTCTCATCAAACTTTTTTTCTAACTTATCAAACCAGGAACGGATAAAAACATCTTTTTTACGGCCTTTTTTTCGTTTTAATTCAGGACGACCCAATACAAACACCTCCATATGGTTTGTTGTATACTACTCCATTCATCTAGGAGAGGCATGGATATTTGTCCTGCGTTTTATAGGCAACGACCTATCTTTGGTTAAAAATAGGCCTGTGTACAAGGTACATTCGTCTAGTAAGTAAAATGGCGCCTGTGCTGTAGCCTTGCATTATACCAAGGAACAGTTGAAGGCGCCGAAAAAGGCATGTATCAGGATGAAGCGGTTTGAAGCCGCTTTTTGCGTACGTATAGGGCGTACAGAATCCCGCCAAGCAGGCACAGGATACAGGCCAAGCCTGCCAGCAACCATGCCGAAGCGACCGCTCCGCCACGGTCCATGCTGTTTCCAAGCCATAAGGGCAGGAGGGCGCCCCCGACTCCACCTGCACCGATAAGCAGGCTGGTAGTAGATTCTTCTGTGCCTGGCATCATTTTGCTGGCAAAAACGAGTGCGATGGAAAAAATGCCGGACATGCCCAGCCCCAGCAGTGCAATAAGGACAAAGGCAGCGGCAGTACCCTTAATCAGCGGGAATACACACATCAGCACGGTCGCCGCCAGTGAGCTCAGAGCGACAAAGACGCCGTAGCCGTACCGATCGGCAATGCTGCCTGTGAATAGTCGTCCGGTGGCCATCGCTAGCCAGAAGCAGGTAACACTGAGTGCTGCCTCGGCTTGCGTGAGTCCCAGGCGCTCAATAAACATGGACGGCAGGAAATTAGCCAGACTCATCTCTGTCCCAACATAGATGAAGAAAAAAAATACATTGAACAGGGCCAGCAGCCTCCAATTCCCTACAGGGCTAGCTTTAGAAGCTTTCATCTTCGGTGAATTAGAGGAGGAGGACATATGGTTGTTCCCTCGTTGTTCCTGTTCGTCCAATACAATGTCCAGTTTGCCGAAGGACCCCCGTAGCCAAGCTACGACCGCAATGGCTGCGAACATGGAGATCATGGGAAAAGCCAATCTCCACCAGCCGAGAGCAATGAACTGGCTGACGATAGCAGGCATAGCCAACGCACCAATTCCAAAAAAGACCTCCAGCCGGCTCATAGCAGCGCCCGTTCCTTGAGTAATACCACTAATAACGATGGTACCGATGAGCGCTTCTACCATGCCAAAGCCAAAGCCAGCTGCTGCCCCGACGGCGTATAGCCATCCCCAAGGGGGCAGCAGTGAGTACAGCACTTCTGCCGCACACAGCAGGAGCAGAGCGAATACCAGGCTTCGGCGTTTGCCGAAATTTCGTGCAAGCCACGGCGACAGCAGGACGCCAGCCAGAAAGCCGGAAAATTGAGCGAAAATCAGGCTTCCGCCCTCCGTATAGTTTCTGCCGTAGTGTTCCAGCAGCACAGGTAGCAGGGACCCTACAACCACGTGTGCCAGACCAATCAAAAAATAAGACAAGCTGCCAATCCATAGCAGTCGTTTCATGTTGAACTCCTTTAATACCTAATTTGCGCTCATACAGCAGACTGATCTGTAAACCAGAACTGTGAAATCAGGCCTGTATAAGTCGGATATATGTTGTTATGATAGCTCCAATACTTGAAAGCCGTAGCCGTCAATGGTGATATCTCCTTCCAGGAATTTGCCGCTAATCAGCTCTTTCCCTTTTTGGTCGTCCAGATGTACATGTTGTATCTGGGCGTTATGGTTCAGGATGAACAGATACGATTTTCCATCTTTGGTACGTACAGTAGCTTCTACGCCTGCAGGAGCACGTAGCAAGGATGAAATCCCTTTTTCCTCATAAATATAACCCAGCAGGCCGTCAAGGAAAGATTGCTCAGGGTCTGATGCGACATACCATGCCTCACCTTGACCGAAACGATTCCGTGTCAGTACGGGCATACCCTGATAGAAATCATCACCGTATTCAGCCAGCACCTCGGCACCTTCACTGTGCAGCAGATCGCAAAGCATGCCACATTCATATTCTCCATGCAATGCGCCTACCTTTTCTTTCATGATAATACGATTGTGTGATTCCGGCAGAAGCGTATCAATTTCTTCTACCCAAATCCCGAGCAGCTTACGCAGCTTGCCTGGATATCCTCCGGTTGTGGCCAGATCATTTTCATTGACGATGCCGCTGAAAAAGGTGGTAACGAACGTGCCGCCGCGTTCCGCAAATTGTTCCAGCTTCTCAGCAGTACCCGGCTTGACCATGTAGAGTACAGGCGCGATAATGAGATCATATTTCTGGAAATCCGTTTCTACGGAAATCAGATCTACCTGCACGTTGCGCTGGAAAAGGGCAGCATAATACTTATGCACCTGGTCGACGTATTTTAATGCAACCGAGGGTCCACTTGATTTTTCCAATGCCCACCAATTATCCCAATCGAACAAAATGGCTATTTTGGAGTCGACAGTCGCGTCAAGGAACCGGTCTCCTATTGCTCCAAGCTCGCTGCCAAGCTGCGCTACCTCACGGAATACACGGGTGTTTTCATGCCCGGCATGCTCAATCACAGCTCCGTGAAACTTCTCACAAGCACCAATCGAGCGGCGAAGCTGGAAGAACATGACGGTGTCCGCGCCATGGGCCACCGCTTGGTAACTCCATAGCCGCATGATGCCAGGCCGCTTGAGCGAATTGTACGCCTGCCAGTTTTGCTGGCTCGGTGTTTGCTCCATGAGCATAAAGGGCTGCCCATCCTTTAGGCCGCGCATCAGATCATGAGCCATCGCGGTATAGCTTACAGGCGTATTAGCCTGAGGGTAGCTGTCCCAGGATACAATATCCATGTGTTTAGCCCATTTGAAATAGTCCAGTTGCTTGAAAAATCCCATCAGATTGGTCGTTACCACAGCATTGGGAATATGCTTTTTAATCGCGTTATATTCCAGCAGATAGCAATCGAGCATACTGTCTGAATTAAAGCGTGCATAATCAAGGGAAATTCCTTGAAAGGAGGAGTGATCTTCTCCCCAATGCTCGCTCAGATTATTCGGGGGCACAATTTCATCCCAATCATAGAAGGTGTGACCCCAGAAGGAGGTGTTCCACACCCGGTTCAGTTCTTCCAATGATCCGTATTTTTGCTTGAGCCATACCCGGAACGCGGCAGCGCAGTTGTCACAATAGCAATCACCGCCGTATTCATTGGATACATGCCACACGAGGATAGCGGGATGATTTTTGTAGCGCTCGGCCAATCGGTCAGCCATATGCTCCGCGTATTTGCGATAGGTTGGACTGTTTGGACAGGAGTTGTGGCGGCCACCAAATTTCCGCTTGCGTCCGTCAGCATCGACCCGCAGAATATCTGGATAACGGGTAGCCATCCAGGCGGGGTGTGCTGCGGTGCTGGTTGCAAGACAAACGAAGATACCGCTTTCATATAGACTGTCAATCAATTGATCCAGCCATTCAAAATGATATGTGATTTCGTCCGACTGAAGTTTGGCCCATGAAAATACGTTGAGTGTGGCGATATCAATCCCTGCCAGCCTGAACATCCGTAAATCCTCCTGATGTGTGGCCTCATCCCATTGCTCGGGATTGTAATCTCCACCATAAAATACTTTAGGGAGTTTGCCGCTTATCATACCAATCACCTCTGTATATAAGAATAATTCTATCTTATAATACAAGTAACGGCTTTTAAATATAATAAAATGAACTTGGATATAACAATATGGATCTATAAGAGAAATACATACCTGCATACGTCGGAGGTGCTTTTATGATTTTGACTCCCCATCATTTGCGATTTTTTCTGACTACGCGTGAGCATTCTTTACCGCTTTTTATTGAGAGCATCGGATTTAACAGCAGGCAGGAGGATGTGTCCCGTCCAGAGGGATATCCGTGCTTTCACTGGATTCAGACGGTGACCGGTGAAGGGATATTTACATTTAAAGGGGGGACTTTCTGTCTGGGTGAGCAGTCCGGGGTTTTGCTGCTACCGGGCGAATCCCATGCATATAGACGTGCGACCAAGATATGGCGAACGTTATACATCACATTTGACGGGCCCATCGCCGCTGCTGTATTGACTGCTCTCGGATTGAAGCATACGCGTGGGTATCATTGGGACCCGGATAGCGAGCTGCATACTTTTGGAGAAGGTATCCTTCATTCCCTGGTTAGCAAACGTGATTTATCAGGATTAGATGCATCGGCCAATATATACCGCTTTCTGACGCTGTTGCGTAAATATGGGCAGCACAGCTCGATGCCTTCTCTGTCACATAATGTGGAACGTTTGGCGCCCGTACTGGCCTTTATGGAGCAAAATTACGCCAGTCCGGATGTGGGACTGTCTGATATGGCGGTCATGATGAATGTTAGCGCCCGTCATTTAAATACATTGTTCAAGCAGGCTTTTGGCGTGACATCTTATGCTTACCTGATTGTGATTCGGCTGCGCAAGGCTAAAGAAATGATGACAGAGTACCCGCATTTGACGGTTAAGGAGGTTTCGGAGCGGGTAGGTTTCCGGGATGTCAGCCATTTTGTGGCAACTTTTCGCCGTGCTGAGGGAATTACGCCGGAAAAGTTCAAATTACTATATACATAAGGGTATTTTATCGAAATACTCTTTCTTACTTGGGAATGCTCATTATATGAAGCATTCCTTATTGTTTTTTTCAGGGTGAGGGGGTATAAAATAATAGTTCATTTGTTTCATCAATCTGATGTGCAGGTGACATAATAAACATACGATCCAAAGTTCTTTTGTAAAACCCCGATCAAGAAGGAGTTAATGAAATGCTAAGCAAAGTCAAAAGATTACTAATCGGTCGTCCTCGAAAGTCGATGGCTCTTGAAGAGGAGAAACTAAACAAGCTCAAGGCTCTGGCCATTCTGTCCTCAGATGCTTTGTCCTCTGTAGCTTACGGCACTGAGCAAATTTTGCTGGTTTTAATTACAGCAGGCTTCGCTGCTCTATGGTATTCCATACCTATATCCATCGCGGTTCTAGGATTGCTGCTCATTCTGATCCTGTCTTATCGGCAAACAATCTTTTCCTATCCAGGTGGCGGTGGTGCCTATATCGTTGCTCAAGATAATTTGGGTAAGGCCCCGAGTCTGATTGCAGGCGGCTCCTTGCTGGTCGACTACATTCTGACGGTTGCGGTCAGCTCGTCAGCAGGTACAGATGCCATTACATCGGCATTTCCATCATTACACGATCATCGAATCGCGATTGCTCTGATCATGATTATCTTTTTGACCATTATGAACTTGCGCGGGGTGACAGAATCTGCCTCGGTGCTGGCTGTACCGATTTACTTATTTGTTATTTCCATTTTTGTTCTGATTATTAGTGGTGTCATTCATTACATTGCAGGGGGAGCCCATGCTGCGGCACCGCAATTTGGAGCCACGGTATCCAACGTCAGCCTGTTTCTCTTACTGAAGGCGTTTAGCTCGGGTTGTTCGGCGTTAACTGGGGTAGAAGCTGTCTCGAATGCCATTCCGAACTTTCGCAAGCCTGCTGCCAAAAATGCGGCAACCACATTGATGATGATGGGCTTGATTCTCGGGTGCATGTTTATCGGGATCAGTTTGCTGGCTTATTGGTATGGTGTTCGTCCGAATCCGCATGAAACCGTCATCTCACAAATTGCGAATGCCACTTTCGGACGCGGTGTCATGTATTACATTATTCAGGGCGTGACAGCGCTCATCTTGTTTTTGGCGGCAAATACGGCCTATTCCGCCTTTCCGTTGCTCGCTTTTATGCTGGCTAAGGACAAATACATGCCGCATATGTTCATGGTTCGTGGGGATCGACTCGGATACTCGAATGGTATTCTGTTTTTGAGTGTTTTCTCGGCATTACTGGTCATTGTTTTTGGTGGGAATACAGAAAATCTGATTCCGCTGTATGCTGTAGGGGTATTTATCCCGTTTACGCTTTCGCAGCTAGGGATGATGATTCGCTGGATTCGGCTCAAGCCGTCCGGCTGGGTCGTTAAGCTTGCCATTAACACGATCGGCATGCTGACCACGCTGTCGATTACGCTTATCTTTATTTTTACCAAGTTTAGTCAGGTTTGGATGGTGTTCATCTTCCTGCCTTTGGTACTGTATTTCTTTATGAAGATCAATATTCATTACAAAAATACGGCTGAGCAGCTGCGCATTGACATTATAAAGGATAAACCGATGGTCAAAGGCAATACCATTATTATTCCGGTGGCAGGCATTACTCGGGTCGTCATGAATACCATCAGTTATGCCAAGACGTTGTCGGACAATGTGGTCGCTGTATATGTTGGTGTGGATGATGATGCAATTCGTAAAATGGAGCAGAAATGGGAAGAATGGGATGTCGGTATCCGCTTGGTGGTCTTGAAATCCCGTTATCGTAGCATTATTAATCCACTCCGCAAGTTTATTGATACAGTGGAATGGAAAAAAGCAGACGAGGATCATATAACTGTCCTCATTCCGCAATTCATTACCAAGCACTGGTGGGAAAATATTCTGCACAATCAGACCAGCTTGCTGATGAGAGCTTATCTGCTCAATTATAAAGACGTCATTGTAACGACGGTTCCTTTTCATTTAAATAAATAAAATGCCTGCCGATTGGCCCATACGCAATGGTGTATGCTGCATATCGTATTTATGTACCATATATTAAAGGAGGAAATGACACATGGGTCACGTTGGAGGCTACGGCGGTGGAGCATGGACTTCCACAACTGCAATTTTGGTATTGTTTATACTACTGGTCATCATTTCCCGTTCGCTTTGGGTTTAACAGTCCTGCAAGGGAATAGGGAACAGCTAGCTATAGCTTAACAATCTGAACATCTTTTGGCCGCAGATCATGCGGCTGGGAGATGTTTTTTACATACGTAGTTATTTACTTTGATGATACGTTTTGTGTATTATAGATACAAAATGTATCGCATAAGATTACTATGGAGGGATAAGATGCCCGAAGCCCGGAATGAAATGGAGCATGACAAATTGAAGTTTGTAGATACGCTGAGAGCGCTGGCTATTATTGGGGTTTTGCTGGTGCATGTCAGTCAGCATGTGGACGGAATCAACGGATGGATTCAAAAAGGCTTGAGTATGGGCGCCAAAGGAGTCGCTTTATTTTATATGGCAAGCGCTTTTACGCTATTCCTTCTCTGAGCAGACGCTCGGGGGACAGGACAGAAGGAATTTCGGCTTATCTGATACGTCGTTTTTTTCGAATTGCTCCTTTATATTACGTAATGCTCGGGATCTATTTAATTGTGAACGGGACAGGTCCCCGATTTTGGCTTGGAGATCAGGAGAGGGTCACGGTCGCCAATATTGTAGCCCATGTCCTGTTTTTGAATGGCCTCAATCCGTACTGGATCAATAGCATTATCGGGGTGGAATGGTCCATAGCGGTGGAATGTATGTTTTATCTGTTTGTCCCCTTATTATTTAAACTAATCCGGTCAGTTCGTCATGCTGCCTGGTTTGTCATGATTATGCTTGTGCTAAGCTTCGGGCTGAATACGTGGTTTGCCCAACATCCATGGATTAGTGATCATTCCTTATGGGGGCATTATCTGTATTTATGGTTTCCCAATCAATTGCCTGTCTTTGGGCTGGGTATATTGTTGTTTTTTATTTGGAAGAACGAGCGGCATTGGAAAAGCATAGACCGGGTCAGTTGGGGCTTGCTGCTTGTATCTGTGCTATTTGCGTTTTTTGCAGGTATGACGGATTACCTTATAGGCGCTGGATTGCTGCTGGGGGCATATGCTTTGTATCATTGGCAGCCGATGTGGTTGCTAAATCGGGTATGGTCATGGATTGGCCGCCTCAGCTACAGTATGTATTTGACGCATATGCTGGTTCTGGGGCTGATCAGTCAAGTTAAATTCCCCTTTGCCCCGACGATCAACCTCATTATGATGTTTATGATAACGCTGCTGCTCACCACTGGACTATCCTGGCTCACTTATACGTGGATTGAACAGCCTGGTATCCGGTGGGGGAAAAGGCTCATATCGCGGATGAGGCCTACACGTGGACAGGGAGAATCGGTCAAGGGAAGCGTTGCTTAACCCTTACTCGAATCTTACATCTGATAACATTACGTTGAAGTGCTTGAAAAAATCTATGGAATCCTTGAAAAGACCTCTTGAAAAGTAACTTCCGGCCCTTTATATTCGATGTACAGCCAGGTTTTTAAATATACTGATGAGGTTTGTTGGAATTGTAAAGGAGATGCGTGCATGCTTGTGAAGCCGATCGGCTTTTTGCTTTTTTCAACGCTTGAGGGAGTGGCTGTTTTTGCACTGATTCTTAGTGTTTTTAAAATCAAAATGATTCCTTATCTATGGCAGGCCATTTTTGTAAATCTGATTATGAACCTGCAAAGCTATTTGCTCCGAGAAGAGTGGTCCCTCTCGTATTTGGTGCCTGTCATCAATATGCTGCTCTTTATTTTCTTACTTGCTACCATAGTGAAAATCCCGATTGTGTGGTCAGGCATTATGACTGTAACAGGTTATTTTGCGTATGCCGTTATTCAGTCGTTGCTCCTAAAAATGCTGTTCGGCAATTTGCCAGTTTCTGAGCTGCATGATGGGTCCTTGAAGGGTTATTTGCTGCAATCAATAAGCGCAGCCACAGGGCTGCTCATCTCATTTATGATGTATCGAAAGGGGATAGGCTTCTCTCCTAATTTCAAAAAGCTTAAATTCAAAGAGGAGTATGGCATTGTCATCACGCTGATTATCCTGTCGCTCATTTCAACTTCCATTGTGCTGTATTATAACGAAATATGGTTAAATATGATGTTTTTTGCGCTGGTTTCCGGTTTTTTCATCTATTATGCGCTCGGAAAGGAATACCGGGATGATTGAAATAATGGCTTCCAGGCTTGCCCACCAGATCAAGCGTACGGTGCCGGATCATCCCGCCTCCGTTCCGGTGCTTCAATATGCGCTTGCCCTCATTCTGAATGCATCCATGATCGTAGTGCTGACACTATTGGCCTCATTTTTCACTGGACGGACGGCAGCAGCTGCAACGATCCTTATCGCCTTTGCTCTATTGCGCCAAATATCAGGAGGCATACATTTGAAAACAGGAATGGCATGTGTGCTGGTGACCTCGGTCGCTTTTACATCTATATCCTGCATCTCTTTAGACAGTTGGTGGACAAACCTGTTTACCGGAATGGCTCTAATGCTTGTTTTATGCTTTGCCCCATCCAGGATTGAAAAGCAGTCGCGCATTCCAGCTCGTTTTTACCCTCTCCTGCGACTGTTATCCTCCATACTTGTGTGTACTAATTTTGTAATCGGTTCTTCTGTAGTGGCTGTAGCTTTTTTCGTCCAGAGCCTGACATTGATTCGGGGAAGGAGGTGAAGAGGAATGGTGAGAAAAATAGTATATGGTATAGCGACATCGCTGTCTATGTTTGCAGCATTTGCTGTATCGGTAGCGAGCTATGTGTATGTTTATCAAGGCGATATCCCAGAAGAGCTGCTTAAATGAGCAAATCCTAGAATAGAAAAAATGATACATAAAGCTGCTATGAGGCAGCTTCTTTTTATGCAAAAAAAATCAGGCGCTCCATGAAAGAAGCGCCCGAATGGGAGAGGAGAAACCGGACGAAGAGCTTATGGGGAAACGTAAGTCTTCTCCGCGGTTGTCTACGACATTGGTTGAATGCCGATATCCTAAGGATGCCCAGGGAAGGATTTTTTATACCTGCACAATCCTACGTTTTTCAAACGGCGGTGCATGTGGTACGATAACGTCATAATCTTTATATGGTTATGAACACATATAGAAAATAGGTGAGTTTCAGCGTGAGAGTGGTATCGGGTAGTGCCAAAGGAAGGCCGTTAAAGGCAGTTCCCGGCACAGGGACGCGACCGACCACGGATAAGGTCAAGGAAGCGCTATTTAGCATGATAGGTCCTTATTTTGATGGGGGAGTCGCGCTTGATCTGTTCGCTGGTAGTGGTGGCCTGGGCATAGAGGCGCTTAGCCGGGGGATGGACAAGGCGGTTTTTATTGATATGGAATCGAAAAGCATTGAAGTCATTAAAGAAAATTTACGAAAAACCGGATTGGAAGAACAGGCTGAAGTGTTCCGTAATGATGCCGGAAGAGCGCTCAAGGCGCTCGCAAAACGTGGAGCCCTTTTTGATGCTGTTTTTCTGGACCCGCCCTATCGTCTCAAACACGGAGATGAATTAATGAGCCGTATGGCTGAATTGGACTTGCTTCGTTCAGAGGCAATTATTGTGCTTGAGTATGAGTCTGGACATGAATACCCGGAAAGCTTCGGGCCGTTCGAACAGGTCAAAAAGGCAGTCTATGGTGAAACGGCGTTATCTATTTATAAATATGCAGCCGATGCTTTGTCGGACGCCGAAGAGCATACAGAAGCCGGAGTCACTAAATCCGGCATCACCGAATCAGGCGGGGAGGACCATCATGATTGAGCACAAACCACGTATTGCCGTATACCCGGGAACCTTTGATCCCGTGACGATGGGGCATCAGGATATCATTCAAAGAGCAGCCAGACAGTTTGATTTACTAATTGTCGCGGTTCTTAACAATATTAGTAAAAATCCGTTGTTCTCTCTGGAGGAGCGAATGGAGCTATTGCGGACTGTAACCCGTGATATTCCAAATATTGAGGTGGACAGCTTCCGTGATCTGACAGCCAATTATGTACGTCAAAAAGGGGCTCAGGTTATTGTTAGAGGAATACGGTCGGTGACCGATTTCGAATACGAGCTGCAATTGGCTTCTACGAATCATAAGCTGAACCCGGATGCGGAAACGATCTTTATGATGACGAATCCAGCCTATTCATATCTGAGTTCCAGTATGGTAAAGGAAATTGCCCATTTTGACGGCAAGGTCGTAGATTTGGTAGCTCCTGAGGTCGAGGACGCGCTGCGTTCCAAGGTCAACGCGATGCGTGGCGGCTCAACCATAAAGTCATAAAGGAAATGACCAGTAATATAAGCACAATCGTAATCAAGAGAGTGGCGGACAGCAGGGTGAGTTGCCAGGGATACATGGATGCACCTTCCAATTGTGTCAGAAGATTAGTGGCTTCCGTCATGACGGTTTGTGTGGCCCTGTCATATCCGCTTTCTGCAAAGGAAGAAGCCGAACTGCCGCTGATGTAAGCTGGAATTGTATTGTTGGAGATGCGAGTAAGAGGTGTCCATGCCACCAGTGTAAGCCCAAAGGCGATAAGCCCATGAAGCACTCGCGACAAGGTGAATGTGATGCCTTTGTCGGATGGTCTGGTGACTGCGGTAATTTGAAGCCAGCCGCATAGGCCGCCCCAACCCAGTACGGCGCTGATTAGTGCCGCTTGGGTGCGGAGATCATAAGGCAAACGGCTGATTTCATAGGAACCCAGATGAATCTCCATCCAGGCAGGCCATATGAAAGAAAGCGTTCCTTGGCCTGTATATATGGATATTAGTCGAATCAGTACGGAAAAGAAAATAATAAATCCACCTGTCACCATAAGCGTCTGTACAGCATGAGATACGGTTTCGCCCAGCAGCTTTCCGAAGCTGCGGCCGTCCCGTTCTCTGGCGGATTGCGCAGCATTCCATGCGGAGCGGATCAAGGTGGTGGAAGTACGGGAAACAGAAGTGGGCCGTAGGGCAGCTGGCGTTTCCCGTTTTTGCAATTCCTTTGAGGTTGCAGGCAGTCTGGCTGTAATCCAGCCTGCCAGTAATCCAGAGATCCAGTGAACAGCAAGTAACATTCCGCCTACAGTCGCATTGTGCAGCAATCCTGTTCCGATGACGAGCAGGATGGTGATCGGATTGCAGAAATGGGCGATGGCGGTCAGTCGGCTGAGCTGAGGCTCGGTCATATCCTCCTGCTGTGCCCATTGACGCACTGCCTCCACAGCCGCAGGGAATCCGGCGGTCAGGCCAAGGGCCAGCACCCAGCCGCTTCGTCCGGGCAGTCGAAACCAGAAGCGCATGAACGGCTCCAGCAGGACACCCAGTCCATGGACCAGGCCGAAGGCGATGAGCATTTCGGATAACATCAAAAAAGGGAGCATAGCCGGGAAAATAATACTCCACCACAGTTTAAGCCCTTGAGCAGAGGCTTTGAACACCTCTTCTGGAGAGGTGACAACAGCCAATACAAGCAGGATGGCTCCGAAGCCAAGTAGCAGGGTTGTCCAGTAAGGCGTGGTATGGGCTTCCTTTTGTGTCAAAGGGTTCACCTCTCATCCATATACTAAGGAAGGTCGAATGCTTCGGCAGCGATCTATTTACGATGTTGTCGGTATGGGTTGTTCATATACGTTGTTCATATAAGTTGTCTTGTCGTAAACAATGTATGCTTATTCGAAAGGCTTGAGAACAAGCAGGTGCGCAGGATTGATTGGCGGAGGTTAGGAAGTTAGGAAGTCGGGCTGAAAGGGGGAGAAGCGATGAAGCAAATCAGCCGCAAAAGTGCTCTTTTTTCAATCGGTTATGTTTTGATGCTGACCGCAATGGTCTATGTGCTGGTCTATATGCCAACCCCTTATCTGATCTATGGACCAGGTGGGGCCAACGAGATCAAACCGATGGTTACAGTCCGGGAAGGTGATCGCAACGAACGTGGCACCTTTATGATGACGACAGTATCGGCACGTTATGCCAATCTTGTCATGCTGGGCATGTCCAAGCTGGATAGCAATTCGGAGATTCAGCGCAAGGAGGATCGCCTGCACGGAAGAAGTGAGGACGAATATACAGCAGAGCAGGTATGGTATATGGGGGATTCCCAGTCCTCCGCCATGGAGGCTGCCTACAGCCGCGCCCGTATTCCGTATCGGATTGTGCCGGATTATGTGTATGTGTTTAAGGTGCCCCGATCAAACAGCGTATTTGAACCTGGAGATGAAATATTGGAGCTGAACGGCACGAGGGTAACGAATAATCGCTCCATTCGGATTGCCTTGGAAAATGAGAAAGCGGGGACCAAAGTACAGGTAAAGCTCAAGCGCAATGGCACCTTGCTGACGGTGCAGGCTCCGTTAACGACCATCAAGGACAGCGAGACGGGCAAACAACGTCCCGGCTTTGGCGTCAGCATTGCCACGGTGCAAAAGGTAGAGCCGAAGGATGGACGTAAAACGATTCATTTTACATCCACAGACGTTGGTGGCCCTTCGGCAGGTTTAATGTTTACGATGGAAATTTATAACCAGTTGACACCCGGTGATTTGAGTAAGGGATATCGTGTAGCCGGTACGGGCACTATTGATAAAGACGGCCAGGTGGGAGCGATCGGGGGTGCAAAGTATAAAATTATCGCCGCTGACCGTCAGGGGGCAGAATTGTTTTTTGTCCCGACGGATAATTATAAAGAAGCCAAGGCCAAAGCTGAGCAAATTGGAACGCGCATGAAGCTCGTTCCGGTGCGTACGCTTGACGATGCGCTGAATTATATGGAAAAGCTGCCCATCAAACCATAATGGGCGGTCGCAAGTAGTCGGCATACATATCGCGGATGGCGGGACGCGGCATCCCGGTTGCATGTATGGCGGCAGCGGCCGTATCCCAGTCCAGATGGGGATGTGATCCGGCGGATGGCTTGACCCATACAGGAAGGGTTGCTGTCTGCTTCATCCGTGCCAGCAACTCGCGTCCAGCCGTATTAAAGCCGAGCACACGGATATAACCGGGACCTTTCGCCAGCTCAGTGGGAGTCATATTGGCTTTGCCATGATTCAGCAAAATATGTGCAAGCATGCGCTGAAGCTTCGTATGAGTATACCGCCTTGTCTTGACGGCAGCGAGTAATGCCTCTACCGAGGGCTGGGCCAGCGTGTACAGCGATTGCCGCAGACGATACTCCAGCCCTTCGGTGACCTCATGCAGCTCCGCCAGCTGCTGCGGGCTGCGCGTGATCAGGGCGTTCAGCAGGGGCTGGCTGAACGCTTCCCATTGCAGCGGCGCGCGTCTGGCTTGCCACTCGCGCCGCAAAATCTCCAGCGTTGCCGCAGGTACATACGGCGACGCAGCCTCCGGCCCGCCGTCCAGCAGCAGACGGCGGATGGCCGTGGCGCTGGCGATGGCTCCGTCCGCAGGCGCCTCGGCTTCGTGGTAGCCCGATCCCGTGCGGGCTATGGTGAAGGGCTTGATTGTGCTGCCCAGCCGTTCCAGCGCAATCAAGTAATGCAGCCCGAGCGTATTGTTGGGCTGCTGCATAAGGGCGGCGAGCGCAGCACCGTTCGCCCCTTCGGTCACGAGCGCCGCTACGGCCCCTGCGTAGGCGGCAGGATAGCTCACGCCGCTGCGCAGGCGCTGTGCGATGCCGGCCTTAAGCTCGGCCGGCTCTGCCGCCAGCACGCGGGCCAGCGCGCGGAGCGGCGCAATGTCTCCGCTCTCGCTGCCGAAGCAGAGCGCGTCGACGACGCCCGTGGCGTGGAGCAGGGCGACCGCCCCGTGGGCAAACCATTCTGCGGGCTGGATGGCGTAAGCCACAGGCAGCTCTACAACGAGGTCTACGCCCATGGCGAGCGCCATTTCCGTGCGGGACCATTTGTCCGTAATCGCGGGTTCACCCCGCTGGAGGAAAGGGCCACTCATCACAGCAACCGTGCGCTCTGCACCAGTGATGCGAAGAGACTCCTTCCAGTGATGAACATGTCCGTTATGCAGCGGATTATACTCTACAATAACTCCAAGTGTTTTCAAGATGGATGTCAGCTCCTTTCTTTAATAGCTGTTCCAGTAACTATTCTGAACAAGGCCATTGAGACCTGGATCAAAAACCTTTATACTCGCATTATTGTACACGAAGAGTGGCGGGGGTACGAATGCTCAAAGGTACATGATCCGTACAACGTATTTTCGCTTTCGCAAAAAACGTGCTGTACCCATGGAAAACCAATGGGTTTGTATGTGGTGTAAAGTGAAAGGTGTTGACAAACGACTCGATCAGTCGGTATAATAATTTTTGTTTGTTTGGAGTGATAGCGATGCAACTATTTTTTCGCAAAGTAGCAACAAGTGACGGTCCTTTTCCTATCCGTGAATCTCTTAATGTGAGTGAATTGGTGGATGATCGTGCTGATGTTACGGCCGTTTCCCCGCTGGAGATTGATCTGGTCGCCGTTAGTCTGGATCAAGGCTTGATGAGCGTGGAAGGCACACTGACCGCAGGTCTGGACATGCTGTGTTCGCGCTGTTTGAGTCCGATGCATGAGGATTTGAAGATTGAATTCCGTGAACGGTTCAAGCAAACCTCTTCAAGTAATGAAGAGGAAGATGAAGATGGCGAATTTATTGCAGTGACGGAGGATTCCTTTGACATTGCACCGTATTGCAAAGAACTGTTTGTACTGAACGTGCCGTTTGCGCCTGTGTGCAGTGAGGACTGTCAAGGGATCGTACCGGCGGCTGGACAAAACTGGAGCATCGGCTCCGATGACAGTGACGATGGCAATACGGACAAGATTGACCCGCGTCTGGCAGGGCTTAAGGATTTTTTTAAATGAGAATTGAGTTCAATTCTGAAAAAAATCATCATCCACTTGTGCTGGAGAGTTACAGAACCATGCATGGATGTTGCAGGCTTGATTCACCGGCTGTAAAGTAACTGCTTCCGGTAGTTACCTTCAGTCTTGAATGAGATAAGAAGTCATACCCGCTTTGCGGGGGTGATCTGGTTAAGGAGGTGGGAATAATGGCAGTACCTCAACGGAGAACATCCAAAACTCGTCGCGACAAACGTCGTACTCACTTTAAACTGGCAGTACCAGGTATGGTGAAATGCTCCGAATGCGGCGAATTGAAACTTGCTCACCATGTGTGCAAAGTTTGCGGAACGTACAAAGCTAGAGAGATCATCTCTCAATAATGTCCGATAAGCGGATTCTTTGGAATCTTCGCAGGGAAAGTGGCGCTTCACTCCAGTGAGGCGTCACTTTTTTTATTTGCATGCTTTCTTTTTGTGCCAGCATGCTATATACTGTTTTAGTACCAGGTTCTAAGAAAGAAGGGCCGAAGGGGTTCCTTTATACATACAAAATGACAAATCGGCTTGAAGTTTATGCCGTTAGAACGTGAAGTAACCCGAACCGTCGGCTGAACGGCAGCTTATTGCAGGGAAAGGAGGCATCACTGACATCGAACGTTTGCCGAAGAGACAGAGACAGCAGCGGCTGACTCAACTGATTGATGACAATCCGTTCGTAACGGATCAGGAATTGACGAGACAATTGAAGGTAAGCATTCAGACGATTCGGCTGGACCGGATGGAACTCGGAATCCCGGAATTGCGAGAGCGGCTAAAGCTGATGGCTGAGCGCTCCTACGATCAGGTTCGTTCCTTGCCTTTACATGAAGTGATCGGGGATATCGTTGATCTCCAATTGGATCGAAGTGGTATTTCCATCTTTGAAATCAAAGAGGAGCACATCTTTTCACGCACCGGCATTGCACGGGGGCATTATGTCTTTGCTCAAGCCAACTCATTGGCTGTCGCCGTGATTAATGATGAGATAGCATTGACCGCTTCGGCGGATATTCGCTTTGTCCGCCCTGTTCATTTGGGAGAGAAGTGTATTGCCAAGGCATATGTACGCTCAAATCCTGAGCAAAAAGGGAAGGCCAAAGTGGAGGTATTTACCTACGTAGGGGAGGAAATGGTGTTCCAAGGGAATTTTGTCATTTATCGGTCTACGGAGGAAGAGTATAGCGAAGGAGGAAGTCAGCATGCGGATCGCCATTGATGCCATGGGGGGAGATCATGCCCCAGAGGCGACGGTAGAGGGTGCGCTATCTGCGGCGGCGGAATGGAAGGATACGGACATTACGCTGGTTGGTGATCGTGAACAGATTGAATCGGTTCTGAACGGCAGAGCGTTGCCTGCGAACCTCAGCATTCGTCATGCATCCGAACTGATAGATGCGCAAGATGAGCCTGTAAAGGCAGTACGGCGCAAAAAGGATGCCTCAATGGTCGTAGCTGGTCGAATGGTCAGAGAAGGCGAAGCGGATGCCATGATTTCTGCAGGTAATACTGGTGCGTTAATGACCACAGGGTTGCTGGTGGTTGGAAGAATGGAAGGGATTGAACGTCCGGCTCTTGCCCCGATGATACCGACGATTGACGATCAGGGTGTACTGGCACTGGACTTGGGAGCCAATATGGATGCCAAGCCCGAGCATCTTGCCCAGTATGCATTGATGGGGAGCTTGTATCGTCAGAAGGTTCACGGTATGGCTTCTCCAAGGGTAGGTCTGCTGAATGTCGGAACCGAAGCCGGGAAGGGCAATGAATTGACGAAATTAGCATTTCCTCTTATTGAGCAATTACCTGTCCATTTTGTAGGTAATGTCGAATCCAGAGATGTGTTAACCGGGAATTGTGATGTACTGGTGTGTGACGGATTTGCCGGAAACATCATGCTAAAATCGCTGGAAGGTACGGCCGGAGCGATATTTTCTCTCCTTAAAGAGAAGTTCACCAAATCATTAAAGACCAAGCTGGCGGCGGCATTGATTATGCCTGAACTTCGCAGTCTCAAGGATAAGCTGGACTATAAGGAGCATGGCGGTGCTCCCTTACTGGGGCTGAGCGGACTCGTCTTGAAAAGTCACGGTTCGTCTGACGGCGTTGCCGTAAAAAATGCGGTAAGACAGGCCCGTACGGCCTTGCAAAACCAACTGGTTGAAAGTATTTCCAAGGAAATCAGCAGGAAGTGAGTGACGATATGAATAAATTACGTCCGGTTGGTGTTATCGGAACGGGTAAATATGTTCCTGAGAAAATTCTGACCAATAAAGATCTGGAAGCAATCGTAGAAACAAGTGACGAATGGATTGTCAGTCGTACAGGGATTCAGGAGCGCCATATTGCGGCACCGGATCAGGCTACATCGGATTTGGCTTATGAAGCTGCGATAAAGGCGTTGAAGTCTGCTGGCATGAAGGCAGAGGATTTGGATCTGATTATTATAGCTACGGTTACACCGGATATGGCATTTCCGTCAACTGCCTGCATTCTTCAGGATAAGTTGGGAGCAAAAGGGGCAGCGGCTTTCGATTTGTCTGCAGCATGCTCGGGTTTTGTGTATGGGCTGGCAACGGCAACAAGCTTCATTAAGACAGGAATTTATAATAATGCGTTGATCATAGGGGTAGACTGTCTTTCCCGCATTACGGATTATACCGACCGCAATACTTGTGTTCTTTTTGGAGACGGTGCAGGAGCTGTAGTCATTGGTGAAGTACCTGAAGGTAGAGGATTTCAATCCTTTGATCTCGGTGCCGAAGGTGCAGGAGGCGGCTTGCTTAAGCTCGAAGCTGGCGGTTCGCGTTTGCCAGCGAGTGCGGATACAATAGAAAATAAACAGCACTACATCTACATGAACGGACGCGAAGTGTTCAAGTTTGCGGTCCGTGTGATGGGAACAGCTACGGTTGACGTATTGGAAAAAGCAGGATTGACTAAAGATGACATTGATCTATTCGTTCCACATCAAGCCAATATTCGCATCATCCAGTCGGCGATGCAGCGTTTGGACTTGCCAGAAGAAAAAGTAGTCATTAATGTTAATAAATATGCAAATACATCTGCAGCCTCAATCCCTCTTGCTCTTGTAGAGGCAGCTGAGGAAGGCCGTATGAAGGAAGGCGACCGGATATTAATGGTTGGCTTCGGCGGCGGGTTAACCTGGGGGGCGTCGGTTCTTGTCTGGTAAGAAGACGACGGGTTTGATACAATATTGAATTTGTCAGGTACTTTACAGGACAAGCATTGGGTATAGAGAGGTGCATACAAGATGGGTAAAATGGCATTTATATTTCCCGGTCAGGGTTCACAAGCTGTAGGTATGGCTAAAGACGCTTTTGAAGCGATTCCAACTGCAAAAGAAGTGTTTCGTCAAGCTGACGAGCGTTTGGGCTTCGCGTTAAGCACACTGATTTTTGAAGGACCAGACACAGCTTTGAAACAGACATCGAATACACAGCCTGCGCTGTTAACGGCAAGCATTGCATTATATGAAATGTTCAAGGAAAAAGGGATTCGTCCTGATTATATGGCTGGGCACAGCCTTGGGGAATACAGCGCACTTGTTGCTTCCGGTGTCCTCGCATTCGAGGACGCGGTTGAGATTGTACGTGCACGTGGCGAGTTTATGGAGCAGGCGATACCTGATGGACAAGGCGGGATGGCTGCTGTGCTGGGAGCTGACCGTGAAGCGCTGGCAGGACTATGCCGTGATATAACGGAGTCTGGTCAACTGGTTGAACTGGCGAATATCAACTGCCCCGGACAAATTGTTGTATCTGGCACGAAGGGAGGTGTTGCTGCGGTCGCTGAACGTGTGAAGGAAGCAGGCGGCAAGCGTGCTATTGCTCTGGAAGTCAGCGGTCCTTTCCATTCATCCTTGATGAAGGAAGCGGCGGCTAAGCTCTCCGGTAAGCTGGAGGGTGTGGATTTCTCCGAAGCTCAAATTCCGGTTGTGGCTAATGTAACGGCAAAACCTGTCCGTGAGGGTAACGAAATTCGCCAGCTGCTGGTGGAACAGGTCTATTCCCCCGTACTATGGGAAGACAGCGTGGCATGGCTGCTGGAACAGGGTGTTGACACTTTTATTGAGTTTGGACCGGGAAGTGTTTTAACCGGATTGGTTAAAAAGATCAACAAAACGGTTAAGCTGTATAATATAAGCAACCTGGAGTCGTTTACTTCTGTGATGGAGGCCTTGGAGCTCCGTTAAAAGTAATAGTGATTGCCAATATACTTGCAAGGAGGTACTATGATGTCTAAGCCATTAAGTGGAAAAACGGCACTGGTTACGGGAGCGTCGCGCGGAATTGGCCGTAGTATCGCGCTGGCGCTAGCTGAAGCAGGCGCTAATGTGGCGGTAAACTATGCTGGCAGCGAAAAGGCTGCGGCTGAGGTTGCAGAGCAGATTCGAGCCAAGGGCGTGGAAGCTATTACGATCCAGGCCAATGTCGGGCATGCTGACGAGGCAGATCGGTTAATCAAGGATGTAATTGACGCTTGGGGCAAGATTGACATCCTTGTGAATAATGCCGGAATAACAAGAGATAATTTAATCATGCGCATGAAGGAAGAAGAGTTCGATCAAGTGATCGAAACGAATCTGAAAGGTGTGTTTAATTGCCTTAAGGCGGCAACACGACCTATGATGAAACAGCGTTCCGGTCGAATTATCAATATCTCTTCTGTTGTCGGTGTACTTGGTAATGCAGGTCAAGCAAACTATGTAGCTGCTAAAGCGGGCGTGATTGGTCTTACCAAATCCTCTGCCAAAGAGCTTGCTTCGAGAGGCATTACAGTGAACTGTGTAGCTCCCGGATTTATTGATACGGAGATGACGCAGGTGCTGGCTGACGATTTGCGTGATAGTATGCTCAGCGGTATTCCGCTGGCCCGTCTCGGACGGCCTGAGGAAATTGCGAACGTGGTGCTGTTCTTGGCCACTGACGCTTCCTCATACATGACGGGCCAGACTTTGCATGTGGATGGCGGCATGTACATGTAGTTATGTGTTGCCGATCCGCATGCCCCGATGAAGAGTAATGAATGAAAACTCTCTTCTATGGCATTTTAATTGTAATTTTCGTATAATACCTAAGGAGGAGGTGAGCCGGATGTCCGACGTATTGGAGCGCGTAAAACGCATTGTCGTTGACCGTTTGGGAGCCGACGAAGCCGAAGTTACACTTGAAGCATCTTTTAAAGATGATTTAGGCGCTGATTCTCTCGATGTAGTTGAATTGGTTATGGAATTGGAAGATGAGTTTGATATGGAAATCTCTGATGAAGATGCAGAGAAAATTACAACTGTAGGTGAAGTTGTAAAGTACATACAATCTCATACCTAATTCATGTCAACAAAAGTCCCGTTCTGTTACAGGCGGGACTTTCTCCTAATTATACAGATTGAACTAAAGACGGAATTGCCGTGTGTTTGATTATATGGCATTACTAACTTTAGTTGATTCTATATTATTTCTGCGCACAAAGCGTGCGGCCTTAAAATACAATTTGCAGTAGACATAGAGGTGATTATCTTTGAAACAACGAGTTGTCATAACAGGAATGGGTGTAATCACTTCGCTGGGACAGGATTTGAACACACTGTGGGATAATCTGATGGCTGGAAAATCTGGCATCAGCCCAATCGAGGCTTTCGATACGACTGACTATCCTACGAAAATAGCCGCTTCCGTGAAGGATTTTAATCCAGAGGATTATATTGAACGCAAGGACGCACGTAAAATGGACCGCTTTGTACAGTTTGCGGTTGCAGCCAGTAAATTGGCGCTTAAGGATAGCGGACTTGTCATCGGAGAGAATGCGGAAGCTGATCGTGTAGGTGTATCTGTAGGTTCCGGCATTGGCGGATTAGGGACTTGGGAGGATCAGCATCGTACACTAATGGAAAAAGGACCTAAACGCGTAAGCCCTTTCTTTATCCCGATGATGATTGCCAATATGGGCTCCGGTCAAGTGTCCATTTCACTCGGTGCCAAAGGACCCAATACATCGCCAGTAACCGCTTGTGCCACAGGCAGTCATGCCATTGGTGATTCCTACCGTATGATTCAGCGTGGTGATGCTGACGTCATGATCTGCGGCGGAGCTGAGGCGACGATTCGTCCGATCGGTATGGCTGGATTTTGTTCCATGCGGGCGATGTCCACACGTAATGATGAACCTGAAAAGGCAAGCCGGCCTTTTGATACGGAAAGAGATGGATTCGTGATGGGCGAAGGCTCTGGTGTTCTAATCCTGGAATCGCTGGATCATGCTTTGGAGCGTGGTGCGCGTATTTACGGTGAAGTAATTGGCTATGGATTGTCCGGCGATGCTCATCATATGACGGAGCCTGATCCTGAGGGTGCGGCACGCTGCATCAGAATGGCGATCCGCGATGCTGGATTGGAGCCGGAGGAGATTGATTATATCAACGCTCACGGCACATCGACTCCAGTGGGTGATAAATCTGAAACGGAAGCAGTCAAGAAAACGCTTGGAGAGCATGCTTATAAGGTAGCGATCAGCTCAACCAAGTCGATGACAGGGCATCTATTGGGTGCAGCGGGCGGCGTTGAAGCTATAATCTGTGGTCTTGCCCTTCAGCATCAGACGATTCCGCCTACGATTAATCTGGATAATCAAGACCCGGAATGCGATCTTGATTATGTGCCTAACAAGCCAAGAAAAGCGGAACTGAATGTGGTTATGTCCAATTCCTTTGGTTTTGGCGGTCACAATGCTACGGTTATTCTAAAAAAATATGAAGCGTAAGGGGTCAGTTCGTTGAGTGGAGACTTGAAGCAATTACAGCAGAAACTTCATATTCAATTCAACAATCGGCAGCTTCTGAAGCAGGCCTTTACGCACGCTTCCTACGTAAACGAACATCGGTTCAGTCAGCATGCAGACAATGAGCGCCTTGAATTTTTAGGTGACGCTGTGCTGGAGCTGACTGTATCCGAGCAATTGTACAATCAATACCCTAATCGACCCGAAGGCGAATTGACCAAGCTGCGCGCAGCTATCGTTTGCGAGCCTTCTCTGGTGAAATTTGCTGTCGGGCTTGAGTTCGGGCAATATGTACTGCTTGGAAAAGGTGAAGAGCTGACGGGTGGGCGTACTCGTCCGGCTTTGCTCGCTGACGTGTTCGAAGCGTTCGTAGGCGCGCTTTATTTGGATCAGGGTCTGGAGGCCGTCCGGTCGTTTCTGGAACGTTATATTTTTCCTCAAATCGTGTTAAATGGTAAGCTCCAGATGAGTGATTTTAAAACAGAGCTTCAGGAACTGACGCAGCATCATAACATGGGGATGCTTGAATACAAGATTGTGGAGGAGCGCGGACCTGCCCATGAACGTGAGTTTGTAGCCGAGGTATATATGGACAGCGAACGGCTGGGGGCAGGTACGGGACGCTCCAAAAAAGAAGCTGAGCAGCAAGCGGCGGCAGTAGCTTTAAACCGTTTGAAGCTGGCGGAATCATAATCGGTACCTGAGCGGGCCCGGACGGGTTGCGCGAGCAGGGGACACAAAGTAAGAGCAAAGGGCAGTCCGCGGGGGAGTCCCGGCCCGCAAAGGCGAATGGACTGCGTTTTGCTCTTTTTTCGTGGCTTGGCTGCAGTGCGTTGAACGTCGATGTTGAACGTTGATAGTATGCTTATCCAAAGTAGTCTTGTGCTACAATAGGGATAATTCATGTCCATCAGGTAAACGGTGTTATACAAGCATATTTGAAATGTTAGAGGTGAGATTGAGCATGTTTTTAAAGCGCATTGAGCTGGCGGGCTTCAAATCGTTTGCAGATAAAACGGAAATGGAATTTGTCCGCGGCATTACAGCAGTCGTCGGACCCAACGGTAGCGGAAAAAGTAATATTTCCGATGGTATTCGCTGGGTGCTGGGCGAACAGAGCGCCAAATCACTGCGTGGTGGCAAAATGGAAGATATTATTTTTGCTGGTAGTGATGCTCGCAAGGCAGTTAATTATGGTGAAGTATCGCTTACACTGGATAATGAAGATCAAGCGTTGCCTCTGGATTTTGGCGAAGTCACGGTAACCCGTCGTGTGCATCGAAGTGGCGATAGTGAATATTTCATTAACCGACAGTCATGCAGACTTCGGGATATTACCGAGCTGTTTATGGACACAGGGATCGGTAAAGAAGCTTACTCCATTATCGGGCAAGGGCGTATTGAGGAGATTTTGAGTACCCGATCCGAGGACCGGCGCGGTATTTTTGAAGAAGCATCGGGTATCGTAAAATATAAATCACGTAAAAAAGAGGCGGTTCGCAAACTGGATGATACGGAGCAAAATTTGCTGCGTATTCACGATTTGGTCAGCGAACTGGAGGATCAAATCGGCCCGCTTAAGGAGCAATCGGAAAAGGCGATTCATTATAAAGAGCTGCGTAGTGAGCTGAAATCAAAAGAGATTTCAATGTACGTCTATCAAATAGAGCAAATTCATACTTCGTGGAGCGATGCAACTTCCAAGCTGGCTCTGCTAAAGCAGGAGCAGCTTCAGCTGTCTACGGTAGTATCCCGCCATGATGCTATGCTGGAGAGTGAGCGCAATGAGCTGCGTCAACTGGAGGAGCAAGTCGAGCGTTTGCAAAGTGATTTGCTGCAGTACAGTGAGGCTACAGAAAAGAGCGAAGGCTACGGTGAATTGCTGAAAGAGCGCACACGCAATCTGCAGGCTAACCGGGAACAGCTTATTCTATCGCTCAGCACGAGCGAGGCAAGGCATTCCGATCGCAAAAATGAACTGGATCAGCTGAATGAAAAGCTGTCTGCGTTAATTGTAGAGCTTGAAGAGCTGCGTGCGAGGCTATCTGATGAAGAGGCCAAGCTGATTGGTGTCACAGGCGGTATCAGTCAGGAGCAGGAGGAAAGCCTTAAAGGCAGCCTGCTGGAGCTGATGAACCAGATGGCACAGGCGCGTAACGAAATCCGTTATACCGACCAGCAGAAGGAAGCGCTGGAGCGGCGGGTGAATCGTGTCAGTGACGAATCCGGTAAATGGGAAGCACAAAAAGTCGAGCTGGATCAGCGCAAAAAGGGACTGGAAGCTGCCATTCAGAAGCTGGGACAGGAAATCAGTAGTCTGCGCAGTGGATATATTCAGGGAAGTGAAAAGTACCAGGCGCTGCAAAAGCTACTCGAAGAAAGCCAAGGCACCATTCGTAAATGGGAACAAAAACGTGAGGCTCAAATTTCACGCCGAGATACGATGAAGGAAATGCAGGATGACTTTGACGGCTTTATGCTGGGTGTCAAGGAAGTCTTGAAGGCTTCGCGCAAAGAGACCTTGCACGGTGTGCATGGAGCGGTAGCAGAGCTGATTCGAGTACCTGAGCATTTGGAGCAGGCGATGGAAACTGCTTTGGGCGCTTCCGTACAGCATATCGTAATGGAAAATGAATCGGTGTCCAGACAGGCCATCAGTTTTTTAAAGCAACGTCAATTGGGTAGAGCAACATTTTTGCCTATGGATGTCATTCGCCCGCGTCAAATCGGTGCGGGGGAGCGTCAAATTGTGGAAAGCGCTGAGGGCTTTGTCGGAATCGGTGCGGATCTTGTTCAGTATGACGAGCGGTATGCCGGAATTGTAGGCAGTCTCTTGGGGAATGTGGTCATAGCCCGCACGCTGGAAGATGCAAACCGGATTGCCGCCCGTTGCCAATATAGATACCGTGTTGTGACGCTGGAAGGTGACGTCGTCAATGCAGGTGGTTCCATGACTGGAGGTAGCCAGTTTAAGAAAAATGCCAATCTGCTTGGACGCAAACGTCAGCTGGATCAGTTGGATCAAGACATTTTAGATACAGAGCAGCAAATTGCGAGATTACGTCAAAGCGCTGTGGATACCAAACGCCAGCTGGAGGAGACACAGATCCAGTTGGACGAGCTGCGTCAGGCCGGGGATGTGAAGCGTGGAGAAGAGCAGCAGACGGCAATGGAGCTCAAGCAGCTGGAGCATGAACTGCGTCATGTCCTTGAACAAGTTGCTGCGTCCAGTCAGGAGAAAAAGGGTTTTGACCAGGAGATAAAAGAGCTGGAAGCTGCACGTGAAGAAGCGTTGGTAAAGCTGGCTGCACTGGAGCAGGAAGAGAAGAAAACTCATCAAGCCATTCATGCTGCTGAATTTGCTCGTAAAGCTAACGAATCTGCCAAGGAGCAGCTGCAAGGAGAACTTACGAATCTCAAGGTTAGAGAAGGCAAGCTGGATCAGGAGCGCTTTTCATTGGAAGAGCAGCTGCGCAGATTGCGTGGAGATTATGATACGCTTGGCAAGGATTCGAGGCAGAACAAGACCTTGCTTGCTTCCATTGAAGCTGATCTGCTGACTAATGAGCAGGAAAGCGTAAAGCAGATTGAAAATCTCAATCAATACCGTTTGAAAAAGGAAGAAGCCTCGCAGCAGCTGGAGTTTAAGCGGGCTGCACGCAGCAGCTTATCCAAAAAGCTGGAAATGGCTGAGAACGAGACAAAGGAGCAGCGAATTCAGCTTAAATCGGTCGAAGAGCTGCTTCGTCAAACGGAAATTGGAGTAAACCGGCTTGATGTAGAACTGGAAAACGTACTCAAAAAATTAAGCGATGACTATGAACTTAGCTATGAGCTGGCCAAGCAGCGCTATCCTGTACCGGAAGATATTGAAAGCACGCAGGCTGAAGTGCAAAGGCTCAAACGCGGTATTTCCGAGCTGGGCGAGGTCAATCTGGGTGCGATAGAGGAATATCAGCGTGTGCATGAGCGTTATACGTTTCTCGATGAGCAAAAATCAGATCTGGTGGAGGCCAAAACCACGCTCTATCAGGTTATTCGTGAAATGGATGATGAAATGTCCAAACGCTTCAAATCCACGTTCGATGCCATTCGACGCGAATTCGGCACGGTTTTCTCCAAGCTGTTTGGAGGCGGGCGTGCCGATCTGGTACTACTTGACCCGGAACGCTTACTGGAGACGGGAATTGACATTGTAGCTCAGCCACCGGGCAAAAAACTGCAAAACCTGCAGCTGCTGTCGGGCGGTGAGCGGGCGTTAACAGCGATGGCGTTGCTGTTTGCCATTTTACATGTTAAACCTGTTCCATTCTGTGTGCTGGATGAAGTAGAGGCTGCATTGGACGAAGCCAATGTGGTGCGTTTTGCACAGTATTTACGGGAATTCTCGGAGCAGACGCAGTTCATTGTAGTTACTCACCGCAAGGGTACAATGGAAGAATCCGACGTGCTGTATGGGGTTACGATGGAGGAAGGCGGGGTTTCCAAACTCGTATCTGTCAAGCTGGATAGTGACGAAGCTGAGATTGCCTGATAGCAAATAACATACTTTCAAATCAACGGAGGGAACCTATGAGCTTCTTTAGAAAATTAAAGGAAAGCATTGCAAGCAAAACGGAATCTGTCACAAAACAGTTCAAGGATGGACTGGAAAAAACAAGAAAAGGCTTTGTTGAAAAAGTAACGGATTTGATGATTCGCCGCAAAAAAATTGATGAGGAGTTTTATGAGGAACTGGAAGAAATTCTGATCGGAGCGGACGTAGGTGTCAATACGGTTATGAACCTCATTGAAGACCTGCGGGAAGAAGTAAAAAAACGCAAAATCGAGGATGCATCCGAGCTTCAGCCTGTATTGTCGGAAAAGCTATCCGAGCTGCTGCGAGGCAATGACAACAGTCAGCTCCAAATGAGTTCTAATGGAATTACAGTTATTCTATTCGTCGGGGTCAACGGTGTCGGCAAAACAACAACGATCGGCAAGCTGGCTCATCGTTTTAAACAGGAAGGTAAAAAAGTGATGCTGGCTGCCGGAGATACGTTCCGTGCCGGTGCGATTGAACAGCTGGAGGTATGGGGGCAACGGGCAGGTGTTGAGGTCATTAAGCAGCAATCCGGTTCCGACCCGGCTGCGGTTATGTTTGATGCCGTACAGGCTGCAAAGCAGCGTCAGGTAGATGTTTTGCTGTGTGATACTGCTGGACGTCTTCAGAATAAAAGCAATCTGATGGAGGAGCTGAACAAAATTTTTCGTGTTATCCAGCGTGAAATCCCAGACGCTCCTCATGAAGTGCTGCTGGTACTCGATGCCACGACCGGACAAAATGCACTTAACCAAGCCAAGCTGTTTGGAGAGAAAAGCGGCGTAACCGGACTGGTGCTGACGAAGTTGGATGGTACAGCGAAGGGTGGGATTGTTGTGGCAATCCGCCAAGAACTGAATTTGCCTGTTAAACTGGTGGGCCTAGGTGAAAAAGTGGATGATCTTCAGCCGTTTGATTCCGAGCAATTCGTCCACGCATTGTTTGCGGGCTTGATTCAGGAAGAGACTGGTGAAGCAACTGCTGCTGGCGAGGAAGAGCAGCGCTAATTTAGAGCGTGCAGGCTGGCGCGGGAATTTTGGAGGACGCATTGTAATCGTCTAGCTTATCAGGTTCGGGGCTTGGACTGGTCCTTCTGCTGTTCGAGATGGTGGATATATATATCGTCGAGATATATAATTAGAGCAATGGGTCTGTCGATGCCGGATATATATTTTTGTATATAAAATATCTTACGAAAGCGTGGGTGAAGAACTGATGGCGAACACCTATACTTATTCCCGACGGGAGGAAGTAGCCAACGCGATTACACATGGAATTGGAGTCGTTTTAAGTGTGGCGGCACTTGTGCTGCTCATTGTTTTTGCCAGCTTAAAAGGGACTGCTTGGCATGTGGTCAGCTTTACGATTTACGGGATAACAATGCTGCTGTTGTACACCAATTCCACGTTGCTTCATAGCCTGCGGGAAGGGAAATTGAAGGATTTGTTCGAAATATTCGATCATTCCTGCATTTACCTGTTCATTGCGGGCAGCTATACTCCGTTTATGCTCGTTGCACTGCGAGGGACTTTGGGCTGGACGCTGTTTGGAGTGGTTTGGGGAATCGCTTTGGTCGGTGTGCTGTTCAAGGCGTTCTTCACCAAACGCTTTCTGTTCATGTCTACCGTGTTTTACATTGTAATGGGCTGGCTTATTATCATTGCCTGGAATCCTCTGGTAGCGGTAGTTCCCGCGGCAGGGATGACGTTATTGTTCGTAGGTGGTCTTCTGTACACGCTGGGCACGATTTTCTATGTGTGGCGTGCATTTCCGTATCATCATGCAATCTGGCATCTGTTTGTTTTGGCAGGCAGCACACTTCATTTTCTAGCTGTTCTGCTGTATCTTACTCCAGTCAGGGTTTAAGAAATAGAGGAAAAAAGTCGATCCATAATTCTGTTTAAGAGTTGTGGAACGGCTTTTTTTTATATGACAAGGGATAACGCTTGACATCTTCTTTTCTTTTATGTATCATAAGGAACGTTGAAAAGAACTGTAAAGTGTTTTTCCTTGACGATGGAGGTAATGGAGGTATCGGTGATGAGTCAGGAGAATCGGCTGGAAAAAACAAACCGAATTAACCGACTGTTTGACTTCTATGAACCTCTCCTTACGGAGAAGCAACAGATGTTTTTGAAATATTACTTCCATGATGATTTTTCTCTGGGAGAAATTGCTTCGGAATTTGAAATTAGCCGTCAGGCAGTGTATGAGCATATTAAACGTGCCGAACAGGTACTTGAAATGTATGAGGAAAAGCTTGGATTGCTGAGTAAGCATGAACGCAGAAGCCAAGATCTGAAAGAACTAAACACGGCATTGCATGAGGCATTCGGTAAGATGGGCGAGGTCCATGAAGGCACTCTGCAGCATGTTCGTCAAATTATAAATCGCCTGCAGGAATTGTAGGTTATATAAATGAGTAGATAAACAACCCTGGTAGACAAGGAGGTGCGAAAGTATGGCATTTGAAGGATTATCGACACGCTTGCAAAATGTATTCAGTAAACTGCGCGGCAAGGGGAAAGTGTCTGAGGATGATGTAGCTCAGGCGATGCGTGAAGTGCGATTGGCTTTGCTTGAGGCGGACGTTAACTTCAAGGTTGTAAAGGACTTTATTGCCAAGGTGAAAGAGAAGTCCATCGGTAAGGAAGTAATGGACAGCTTTACGCCAGGCATGGTCATTATTGACATCGTGAACAAGGAACTGACCGAGTTGATGGGTGGTAGCCAGGCCAAGCTTGCCAAAGCAAACAAACCGCCTACAGTCATTATGATGGTGGGTCTCCAGGGTGCAGGTAAAACGACGACGTCCGGTAAACTAGCGAAGCTGCTGCAAAAGCAAAATCATCGTCCGTTGCTTGTAGCTGGTGATATTTATAGACCGGCCGCGATCAAGCAGCTCCAAATTTTGGGTGAGCAGATCAATGCCCCTGTATTTACTCTCGGAGATCAGACAAGCCCCGTCGAAATTGCAAAGCAGGGTTTGCAGCATGCTAAGGATAACGGTAACGATTACGTTATTATAGATACTGCTGGTCGTCTTCATGTTGATGAAGAGCTTATGGAAGAGCTGCGCCAGATTCATGCTAACGTCAAGCCAGACGAAGTTCTGCTCGTGGTAGACAGCATGACGGGGCAGGACGCGGTTAACGTTGCAGAGCACTTTAACAGCAGTCTGGAGCTAACAGGGGTTGTACTGACGAAGTTGGATGGTGACACCCGTGGTGGTGCGGCCTTGTCAGTTAAGGCTGTGACTGGCTGCCCGATCAAGTTTGCTACATTGGGTGAAAAGCTGGATGCGATGGAGCCCTTTCATCCGGAACGGATGGCTTCACGGATTTTGGGTATGGGCGATATGTTGTCCCTGATTGAAAAAGCGCAATCCAATATCGACGCTGACAAGGCGAAGGAAATGGAACGGAAAATGCGCAATGCCGAGTTTACTTTTGAAGATTTTCTGGAGCAGATGGATCAGGTTAAAAAGCTAGGCCCGATTGACCAGATTCTTGATATGATTCCCGGCATGGGTAATATGAAGCAAATGAAAGATGTCAAAGTGGATGACAAACAGATGGGCCGTATTGAGGCTATCGTGCATTCAATGACTACACAAGAAAAGCAAAATCCGGACATGATCAATCATAGTCGGCGCAAACGGATTTCTGTAGGCAGTGGAACATCGCTGGCTGAGGTAAATCGTCTGATCAAACAATTTGACGAAATGCGCCGTATGATGAAGCAGTTCTCAGATATGATGGGGCCTAAAGGTGGCAAAAACAAGGCTCTTAAGCAGTTGAAGGGTATGGGTAAAGGCTTGAAGTTTCCATTTCGTTAAGGCTTTGCGGCCGTTGGCATTATGGATAACAATATACAGTCTACTTTTTGAAGGAGGTGAATTTTCGTGGCAGTTCGTATTCGTCTGAAACGTATGGGTGCACATAAAGCTCCTTTCTATCGCGTCGTGGTATCTGATTCCCGTTCCCCGCGTGACGGTCGTTTTATCGAAGAAATCGGTTATTACAACCCTATTACAGTACCAGCGGTTGTAAAAATTGATGAAGATAAAGCGCTGAAATGGTTGCAAGATGGTGCACAAGCATCCGACACAGTCCGCAACTTGCTTAGCAAAGCGGGCGTGATGAAAAAGTTTCATGAGCTTAAACAACAGAAATAAGGTGCTGATTCGGAGGGTCAATTATGGAAGAATTAGTGATAATCATTGCTAAGGCTTTAGTCGATCATCCGGAAGATGTAACCGTGAAGACCTTGGAGAAGGATCGGCTTGTTGTATATGAGCTTAGTGTACATCCTGAGGATGTAGGCAAAATCATTGGCAAGCAAGGTCGCATCGCCAAGGCGCTTCGCACTGTGGTTGCATCAGCAGCCGTTAAGATGGATAAACGGGTTACCGTAGACATCATATCTTAAAGATATACGAAAGTGGGTTAGGATGTATGTCCTAACCCTTTTTCGTACATGATGAAGATGATATGGAGCGGACCGATTACATGCAGGAGGAACATGATGCAGCAATTGTTTAATGTCGGGAAAATTGTGAATACCCATGGAATTCGCGGCGAGCTTAAAATATTAGCGACAACTGACTTTCTAGAGGATCGTTTTGCCAAAGGTAGCGAGCTATTGATTGTTCCGGCGGATGGTAAAGCACCGATTCCCGTAACTGTCGAGACAGCGCGTTTTCAAAAAAATATAGTCATCGTCAAATTTAAGGAATATCACAATATCAATGATGTTGAAAAATATAAAGGTACTTTGTTGAAAGTATCTGCTGAACGTCTAGGTGAGCTGGAAGAAAATGAATTCTATTTTCATGAAGTTATCGGCCTGGAAGTCATTACAGAAGACGGAGAAAAGCTTGGTGTGGTCAAAGAAATTTTGACTCCGGGAGCCAATGATGTATGGGTAGTCAAAATGCCTAGTGGTAAGGAACTGTTACTGCCGTATATAGAGAGTGTTATTTTGAATGTAAACGTGCGCGAAAAACAGGCTACGGTACGGTTGATGGAAGGACTGCTGTAAATGCGGGTGGATGTGCTGACCCTGTTTCCTGAAATGTTTGATGGTGTATTTAGTGCAAGTATTTTGGGGAAAGCAAGGGATAAGGGAATAGTTTCACTACAAGCGATTAATTTTCGCCAGTATGCCGGAAACAGGCATGGACAGGTAGATGATACGCCTTATGGCGGTGGGGGAGGCATGGTATTGAAGCCTGACCCTATTTTTGCCGCGGTGGAAGCGCTGTTGGATGAATCAGAGCGTTCCATATTAGAGGGTGCCGATGAAGTCGTCCATAATGAAAAAAACGATGCGAACGCTGATTTGAAAGCTCCGCGTATCATTTTGATGTGTCCACAAGGAGAGACCTTTACGCAAAAGAAAGCGGAGGAACTGGCCAAAGAGGACCATCTTATTTTTATATGTGGACATTACGAGGGGTATGATGAGCGGATTCGCGAACATCTGGTGACTGATGAGCTTTCTATCGGCGATTATGTACTGACTGGTGGAGAACTGCCGGCGATGGTCGTTATTGATAGTGTGACACGGCTGCTACCGGGAGTGCTGGGCAATGAAACAAGTGCAATTACAGACTCATTTAGCACGGGACTGTTAGAGTACCCGCATTATACCCGGCCTGCAGAGTTTAGGGGCTGGAAAGTACCTGATGTGCTGCTGTCTGGACATCACGTTAATATTGATGCCTGGAGACGACAGGAGGCATTGCGCCGTACGGTCGAACGCCGACCTGACCTGCTGGAGAAGGCTGAACTGACAGGCAAGGAGCGCGAGTGGATTGAGGAGCAGTGCAAACCGGACTGTTCTGGGAACAAGCGTTAAAGCGCTTTAGCCATCAGTGGATTTGAAAGTAGGTAGTGACCTGTTCTATAATGAAGTCAATTAAATAAAATGTTTGGTCAAATCCCTTTTTGTTGTTGCAATGCGGTAACCTCCATGATACAATAAATCTGTTGTGTGTAATACGGTGGTCCTCTGTGGATGATGAAGGAAACGGATGTGTTTCCAGAAGAAGCATGAACACCTGTACGGAAGGAGGGAGTCATAGATGAATATCGTCCAAGCGATCACTGAAGAACAACTTCGTAAAGATATGCCTAATTTTCGTCCTGGTGACACTTTGAAAGTGCACGTGAAAGTTATCGAGGGAACTCGTGAGCGTATCCAGTTGTTTGAAGGTGTAGTAATTAAACGCCGTGGTGGTGGAATCAGTGAGACTTTTACAGTTCGTAAAATTTCTTACGGTGTAGGTGTGGAAAGAACTTTCCCGCTTCATTCCCCAAAAATCGATAAAATCGAAGTGGCTCGCCGTGGTAAAGTGCGTCGTGCGAAGCTTTATTATCTTCGTGAACTGCGCGGTAAAGCAGCGAGAATTAAAGAAATTCGTCGTTAATACAACGAATAACGAAAGGGGCTTGGTTACAAGCTCCTTTCGTTTTTTCTACGTACATAGGGAACTGTGGATTATTGACCGTAAAGAGAGGACAGTGAGCTATGGAGCAGGAAGTAGGACAAGGAACTGTACAGCAGCCAACCGATCAGGATGGTACGCCCAAACGTAAACCAAAAAATGAGATTTTTGAGTGGCTCAAGGCCATTATTATTGCGTTAGTGCTTGTCTTTTTAATCCGTTGGCTTCTCTTTAAGCCGTTTATTGTGGATGGACCGTCGATGCAGCCTAACTTTCATACCGGAGAACGCGTCATTGTAAATGAGATTTTGTATGATTTCCGTGCCCCTAAGCCGGGTGAAGTGATTGTGTTCCATGTTCCGGAAGAAGGAAGAGACTTCATTAAGCGCGTCATTGCCGTTGCGGGTGATACGGTCAAGGTAGAAGGTGACACGATTACAGTGAATGGTAAGCCAATTCAGGAACCTTATCTCAAGGCTCCTTTAGCAGAAGCGCATCAAAATGGTGAGCTTTACAACAAGTTTACCAATTTTCCAAATGAGAAGTTTAAGAATGGAAAAGTTCCAGAAGGGCATATTTTTGTTATGGGCGATAACCGTTCCAATAGCACAGACAGTCGGATGATTGGATATATTGATTTGAAGGAAGTCGTGGGCCGGGCTGACGTTATTTTCTGGCCAGCGAAGGATATGCAGTGGATTAACCACTAAACTAACTAATATGCAGCACAGCTGCCGTAATTCCAGCTAACGCCTAAAAGGTTAATGCTGGAGTTACGATCAATGAGGTGATGACGGTGACGATTCAATGGTTTCCTGGTCATATGACCAGAGCGCGCCGCCAAATTGAAGCAAAATTAAAGCTGATTGATTTGGTAATTGAGTTGATTGATGCTCGATTGCCGCTTTCCAGCCGAAATCCAATGATTGATGATATTTTGCAGGGGAAGCCGCGAATGATTATTTTGAATAAGGCAGATTTGGCAGACCCGGTAGTATCGCAGCAGTGGATTGCCTACTTTAAGGAGCAGGGGCATATAGCCTTTCAGGTGGATGCTACGACAGGGACAGGGATGAAGGAAATCCCGGTTCAGGCCAAGCTGTTACTTAAGGAAAAAATAGATCGGCAGATTTCCAAAGGAATGAATCCGCGTCCTATGCGTGCTTTGATTGTCGGTATTCCGAATGTCGGCAAATCGACACTAATCAATCGAATGGCAGGACGTAATATTGCAGCTACGGGTGATCGCCCGGGGGTAACGAAGGCACAGCAGTGGATCAAGACCGGAGAAATTGAGTTGCTGGATACACCGGGTATTTTGTGGCCTAAATTTGAGGATCAGAATGTCGGCTATCGTCTGGCAGTTACAGGAGCGATCAAGGAAGAAATTCTCAACGTAGAGGATATTGCCTTTTTCGCCACAAAATATCTTGTTCAATATTATTGGGATGCCATGGCAGAGCGTTTTGAACTTACCGAACCTCCTGAAGATACAGAAAATCCTGATGATGTTGTCAGTGTTATGGAAGCCATCGGACGTAAACGTGGCTGTATTGTTAGTGGCGGACGTGTAGATCTCGAAAAGGCGTCAAAAATTATTTTACGTGAGCTGCGTGCAGGGAAGCTGGGACGTTTCAGTTTGGAAGCTCCTTACTGATTGTGGTCGGTGTGCCCGAAACAGAACATAGTAAATTGCGGCAAGGAAGAACCTTCCCCATCTCTCCGGAGAGGAGGAAGGTTTTTTTGGTATGTGGCATAAATGAAGCGTTAAACTACATATAGATGGGCAGGTATTGAATGTGGAAGACAAAGAGGTAGTGGTGAAGGATATGCTGAACTATGAAAAAAAGTGCTGGGAGCAGTCCTGCGAGCGAATCGCTGGTATTGACGAGGTAGGTCGAGGATGTTTGTTCGGGGATGTTGTGGCTGCAGCCGTTATTTTACCAGTAGGTGAGTTGCTGGAGGGTGTAGATGATTCGAAAAAACTGACGGACAAAAAGAGAGAAGCATACTACGAGCTCATTATGGAGAAAGCCATTGCTATAGGAGTAGGCTATGTAGATTCGCGGACGATTGATGAGATCAATATTAAACAGGCAGCTCGTTTGGCCATGAAGCAGGCTATTGAAGCTTTATCTGTATCTCCTGATTATTTACTTGTGGATGCTGAAAAGGTGGATGTCCCCATTCCTCAGCTGTCCATTATTAAGGGAGATGCGAATAGTCAATCTATTGCGGCGGCTTCTATCATTGCGAAGGTTACCCGTGATCGGCTGTGCAAAGGCGAATGGGATGCAAAATATCCTGAATACGGAATTGGCATACATAAGGGCTACGCTACCAAGTTGCATAGGGAACAGATATTGGCACTAGGACCTACGGAGATGCATAGACGCAGTTTTTTGGGCAATTTGCTTACAGAGCAGCCAACGCTGTTTGATCTGTGAAGCCTTATTATGAAACGGAACTATGCCGATATAATGTATACCCAATAAAATAGGCCCTTTAGATAGAGGGATAAAGGGGAGGAGGGGCGATATGAACATCGGATCAGTATTTCGTGGATTACTTGGTGATGTGAAGGCGGGAGAGGTCAAAAAGCTCGATATGCAGCCAGGCCAAGTCGTGAGGGGCGTCGTATTAAAGGTGTCTGAGGACGGCGGTGAGGCTGTGCTGCAAATACAAGGCTCTCAAGTCAGAGCAAAGCTGGAAACCCCTCTTCAGCCTGGACAGACCACAACATTTCAGGTACAACCGGCTTCCCCCAGTGGAATGACGGTACTTAAGCCTTTGAACGATGCAGCTAATGCACCACAGCAAACCGTAGCTCTCGCCGATGTATTGGAATCGGTAGGATTGCTGGATACAGCTCAGAATAGAGCACTTATCCAGGCCATGCAAAAAAATGGTGTACCACTGACATCGGAAAATGCAGCTTCTTTGCAAAACGCTTTAGTGAAGCAGCCTGGTAACGTACAACCGGGAACGTTTGTACAGGCAGCAGCCGTTGCTTTTCAGCGGGGACTTCCATTGACGGCAGAAAGCATTAATGGCCTGCGCCAAGCGATGTTTGGTCCTCCTTTAAATGATCTGCTGTCATCATTGGAGCAGGAGCTCGACACGGTATTAAAGCAGCTGGGACAGGGAGCATCATCTATAGACCAGACAGCTAGAGAAGCAACAGCGATAAAGGGTGCTGACCGAGCATCAGCTAGTCCGGCAGGCACCTCTACCATTGGGGTTGTAGTTACGCCGGAAGGTCAAGCGCCTGCATTATCCAAGGACACCTCTGCTCCTGTAAAACAGGGAGAAGCTGGACAAGCAGCAGGAGGCAAGGAGTTGCTGAAAGGGACACAGGCAGCCAACCTTGTTGTTGCTGCTGCGGGGAATGAAGCGAATGCTTTGGCTACAGAGCCGGATGCTCCGACCAGGGATGCATTTGGAGCCCTAGGGACTGCTCCAGAAGAAGCGGAGGCAGCCAATGGGCGTGGAGCGACAGCGGCTTCGGACACTGCCACAAATGCGTCTGAATCGGGCGCTGACGCATTAAGCGGCTCCCGTGCCAGAGCGGAGCAGGGGCAGCAAGCTGCCACGACAAGCACGCAGCTTAAGGATGCTAATGGCGCTCCAAGGGCGGCAACGACAGAGTCTGCCGGGGCGAAGCCAGCGACAACCGCTATACCAGCTGAACGCGCAGCTGCACAGCCGGCTGATGGCCCTGTGCCGCAATCCACGGCGGGCAACGGGGCTGCGACGGAGGCGCCGCTCCAGCGGCTGCACACGCTGCTGCAAGAGCTGCGTGCAGCGGTCCCACCCGCGCTAGGCACGGCCGCGCCGGAGCAGCCCGCACCGGAGGCGTCGCAGCTGGCGGCGAGCGCTCCGCGGGCTACAGACACCGTGGCTTCGCAGCCAGCGGCGTCTGTAGCTTCCAGCACGCAGCTCACCCCCACGGAGGACCCGTGGGTGGGCCGCGTGCTAAAGCTGCTCGGTGCAGAGCACGAGCAGCAAGTTCACCGCGCGGCTGCGCAGCCCGCGCAAGGAACGGCGGCACGCTTGGAGCCGCCGGAGGGAGCGCCGCAGCCACTGCCGGGGTTAACGGCTGCGGCAGGCGGCGCGGTGTCAGCAGATGCAGACACCGTAAAAGGGGCGCTGCTCCAGCTGATGAGCAGCGATGACCTGCCGCCCGCTTTGAAAGAGGCGGCCCAGCAGGTCGTACAGCACCTGACAGGTCAGCAGTTGCTGCTAAATACAGACCGGACGGCTCCTTTTGCACAAGTACACATGTTTATTCCGTTTGTCGGACCGGACGGTCGTGAAACAGCTGCAGTTCAGATTCAGTCTCGTCGTGGCAAACGGGGGGAGCTGGATTCATCCAACTGTCGTCTTTGGTTTGATTTGGACATGAAGGGGCTTGGACCGACGTTAGTGGATGTACAAGTCGTGGACCGGATTGTGAGTCTCAAGCTCCATAATGATCAGGAGTGGGCCGCTTCGCTGTTAACCAGCGGGCGTGAATCCATAAATGCGGCGCTGGAGTCATTAGGATACCAGCTTCTATCGCTTCGTACCGAGCCTATGCCCATCAGAACTGAACCGGACAGTCCCGTCTCTTCCGAGGTACAAAGCTATGTACCCCAGCCGTATAAAGGAGTCGATCTTAAAATATGAAAGAGTCGTTGGAAGCTCCCTCTCCTTCCAGGAAGAAGGCGGTCGCTCTTAAATATACGCCCGGTGAGAACGAAGCACCGCTTGTCGTTGCCAAGGGGAGCGGCCGCATTGCAGATAGCATTTTAGAAAAAGCCAAAGAGCATGGTGTTCCCGTACAGGAGGATGCTGCGCTGGTTGAGGTATTGTCCAAGCTTGATTTGGACGAACAAATTCCTGCGGAGCTCTATCAGTTGGTAGCAGAAGTGCTTACCTATATATACCAAATGGATAGGCTTGCTCCGAGGGATGATGGGTGATGGGAAATGAAATGAGGGCCGGAGGCAAGGATCAGCGAAAAGCTAGAGGAACGATGGGTGAACAAGCAGCGGCTTTATTTTTGGAAGACCTGGGTTACCATATCATAGCGCGTAATTGGCGTTGCCGAAGCGGTGAACTGGATTTGATTGCCAAGCAGGAGGACACATTTGTATTTATTGAAGTACGTAGTCGAAGCAGCTCCAAATATGGAACCCCAGCAGAATCGGTCACCGCACGTAAAATAACCCAGGTTCGCCAAACAGCCGCTGTATATTTATATATGAATGGGATTGGAGATGCTCCAATCCGTTTTGATATGCTGGCTGTACGATTGACCGAGGAAGCGGCTGTTGTTACGGACCATTTCATTGATGCGTTCTAAAATGCGTTCTAAAAGGGGCGAGAACCTTATTATAAGGTTAACAGGCGAACTTGAAATTCCATATATACAGGTTGACAGAAAGGAAAGCTAGCGGTATATTTTATTGATAATGGTTATCATTTTCATAATCTAATGGATATCTGAAAGTTGTATCTATGAAGGAGGATATACGTGACAAAGCAGGCTTTTAGTGAACATGTCATAGATGTAATTCAGGAACGCCGCACAATTAAAAAATTCAAAGCTGATTCCATTCCGGTGGACACCATCCAAGAACTGCTGGACATCGCTGTATGGGCTCCTAATCATAAAATGCGTGAGCCGTGGCGTTTTTTGCTGTTTGCTGGTAAAGGGCGGAAAAAGCTTGCAGAAGCTATCGCGGCCGATGTGGGTAAGGATAACAAGTTTGAGAGCGGTATTTTGCACAACCCCATTCAGCTTTTAGTTGTGCTGGAAGAAGATCCGCGTCAGGCGGTTTGGGATGAGGATTTTGCAGCGGTCAGCGCTCTTGTGCAAAACTTTATGCTTGCTGCATGGAGTAAGGGAATCGGAACGTTTTGGGTGACAAAACCATTTTTGTATTCGCCTAAATTCCGTGAACCCTTGGGAATTCAACCGGGTGAAAAGGTTATCGGGATGATCTATGCAGGCTATCCTGAGGTTATCCCTGAACCAAGACCACGTACATCGGCAGCTGATAAGCTGACCCTGTTTGACAAATAATCTGTGGTCAGATAATCTTAATTAAGACTTATAAAAGCCTGCTTTGGAATTGAATTTTGGAACATTATATTTGCAATGAATGAAAATTTGGAAGCACCTTTTTTCATATATGCAATGATTCCTATTTGGGAGACATTTCAATATGAGGAGAGGTGCTTTTTTGTTATGTATGGAAAACTGCACGGAGCTTGTTTGTATGGAATAGATGGTGTTCTGATTGAGGTAGAGACGGATTTGTCCAATGGCTTGCCACAGACTGCCATTATCGGATTGCCGGATTCGGCGATTCGGGAGGCAGTGGAGCGTGTGCGAGCAGCAATCAAAAACTGCGGCTTCAAATATCCGTCCCAGCGTGTAACGATTAATTTAGCCCCTGCTGATTTGCGTAAGGAAGGCTCGGCTTTCGATCTTGCTATCGCTCTAGGGTTGCTGACAACCAGTGGACAGGTTGCTTTACCCGTAGGGGAAAGGACGTTATTTATTGGTGAGCTGGCGTTGGATGGTAGCATTCGTCCTGTGAACGGGGTGCTGTCCATGGTTGATCTTGCTAAGCGAGAAGGGTTCCATTCGGTGCTGCTTCCTGAGGAAAATGCGAGAGAGGCCCGTCTGATCACGGATATACGTATTTACGCTATTCGTCATCTGACAGACCTCATCCCGGTTAAAGATCATGAACAAAGCACTGTCGGGGGCCAAGCGACTGATCTAAGTTCTCATTCTGTACCTCATCCAGCTTACGATCAGGATATGAACGAAGTCACGAATCAAATGACAGATCAAGCCTCTAAAACAGCTATGAACCACATTGCGAAGTCTAGTCCAGAAAAGCCTACAGTCAGACAACAGGTGATAATTCATTCCTATGACCATTTAACTCAGGCAGAGCATGTATCGCTGCGTGAGGAACAAGAGATCCTCAGCAATATGGAGGATTATAGCGATGTGCTTGGCCAGCTACACGCCAAACGTGCGTTGGTTATCGCTGCGGCTGGAATGCATAATATCATTCTTATGGGACCACCAGGTGCCGGAAAAACGATGCTTATCCGCAGGCTGCCGTCCATCCTGCCGCCCTTGACTGAAAAGGAGGCGCTAGAAGTGACCAAAATATATAGTGCCGCCGGGAAGTGGAAGGAGTCATCGCCCCATCTGATGAACATTCGACCCTTCCGTTCTCCTCATCATACGATTTCTGCTGCTGGATTGGTGGGAGGTGGAGGTATCCCAAAGCCGGGAGAAATCAGCCTTGCCCACCGGGGAATTTTATTTCTGGATGAGCTGCCTGAGTTTAGCCGCCATGTACTAGAGGTGCTGCGTCAGCCGTTGGAGGACCGCAATGTTACAATCAGTCGATCACGTGCTGTTTTTAAATATCCGGCGCATTTTTTACTTGCCGCCTCCTTAAATCCATGTCACTGTGGCTTTTTCGGCAGTGAAATGGAACATCAGCGTTGTACCTGTTCACCTTCTGCGGTAGCCCGCTACCGTTCGCGTATTTCCGGTCCGCTATTGGATCGGATTGATCTTCAGCTTGAAGTATCGCAGCCGAAGGATTGGCGGGAGGAAAAAGAATCGTTGTCGTCGGCAGAAATGCGAAGGCAGGTGCTGGCTGCACAAGCGATACAAATCCGCAGATACGGCAAGCTTTCTTTTTCATGGAATAGTGAGTTGTCGGGGCAGATGCTGCGTAAATATGCGGTATTGGAACAGAGCGCGGCTGAGCTGCTAAATCAGACGATGGATGCACTTGGTTTAAGTATGCGTGCATATGATCGAATTCTCAAGCTGTCTCGTACCATTGCGGACTTAAATGAGTCAGAAAAAATCAAAGCCTCGCATGTTGCCGAAGCTATTCAATATCGGAATATGGACAGGGCAAGCGCTGGTATTACCGAGGACTAATATGAAATAAAGTGGTTGCACTCCATCATTTTTTAAATAAACAACTTTGCATGTCGAATTGGAGAAATATAAGGGCAAAAAAAAGCTCCAGACGCAAAGTTCTGGAGAAGTAAAAAAAATTATGACAATGTGATTATACTATAAGTATATCAAATTCGTATATACGATTATGCATCATCTACCATGTTACTTGATGGAAAAAACATTAGCTATGAGCCCTCTGATGAGCAGGCAGCCGAAAGGATAAAAAGCCTCTCAACCGGGAACGGCTAAGAGGCTGTGCTGTGAATTCGTTTATTCATAATATTGAATCAACTAGAGAAGAAACTGGCCTCCTGCTCAATAAAATCTCAATTACAGGACGTTCAGCTTCACTTCAATATTTCCGCGGGTAGCGCGGGAGTATGGACATTGGTCATGTGCGCCTTCTACCAGTTTTACTGCTGTCTCATGGTCTACACCTTTAACCAGTACGTCAAGATTTACTCCAATACCGAAGCCGCCGTCTTCCACTTTACCGAATTGGACTGTAGCTGTTACTTCGGTACCTTCGTGCTTAACACGTTGCATACGGGCAACCATATTTAAAGCACTGTCAAAGCAGGCGGAGTACCCTGCCGCGAACAATTGCTCCGGATTTGTTCCTGCACCGCCTGCGCCACCCATTTCTTTTGGCGTATCAATATTTAAACGAAGTTCAGGAGAGGAAGACTCAATATATCCGTTACGGCCACCAACCGCTTTTACTGTTGTTTCATACATTTTTTGTTGAATGGTCATCATAATCCAATCACTGCCTCTCGCTCAATTTATATTTTGCACAATTTAGTTTAACAAAATAATTATTACTTGTAAAGTATTTTGTGCAATTAGCATGTATTTTGCTATATAATGTGTTAAAATAGTGACGAAAGTAGGTGATCTTACAACATGGACCATAACCATAATGAAGGTGCAGCATTAAAACTTGATAATCAGTTATGTTTTGCCATATATGCGTGCTCCAGAGAGATTACGAAGCTGTACCAGCCCTATCTGGATAAGCTTGGTGTGACGTATTCACAATATTTGGTGCTCATCGTGCTCTGGGAGCGTGAAGAATGTACTGTGAAGGAATTGGGTGAAGCGTTGTACCTGGATTCCGGCACACTGACTCCGCTATTAAAGAGATTGCAAAACGCCGGGCTGATTGATCGCAAGCGTTCGACTCAGGATGAGCGAAAAGTGCTGATTTCTTTGACGACAGAGGGAAGTGCATTGCGAGAAAAAGCTCTATCTGTACCGGGATGTATTCAGGAAAAAACGAATATGACCCACGATCAATTTGGTTCGCTTCTACTGCAGTTCAATGATCTGTTGGATCGTGTCCATCAGGCGAATGCGAAAATTGAAAAATCATAGTAGGCACTTTCAGTTACAATTAAAATCTGATTGCATAAGTCGAGCTTAGCTGAAAGAAAGAATGCCTGATAAAATAAAGTGCCTCTCAATGGTGGATGAGTAACCATTTTGAGAGGTCCTTTTTTGTGTACCGTTATATTAAAATGTTTAAAAATAAATACCCATTAATATCCAAACATTCGATTTTGGGAATGATAATGATATCAAAATACTGTAATTCATAAGGTTAAATTATAAGGAAAGCGTTTTAAAAACATGTTACAATGATGTAGGTTTAGTATAGATTTCCTTGTGAACCACCCTTGTTGCAGTCATGTTGATAGGAGGATTCCAGAATGAATATCCATGAATATCAGGGTAAAGAAGTATTAAAGCAGTACGGAGTGGCTGTACCGAATGGCAAGGTTGCCTATACGGTGGAAGAAGCCGTAGCCGCGGCAGAAGCGCTTGGAAGCGCTGTTACGGTGGTAAAAGCACAAATTCATGCTGGTGGACGTGGTAAAGCGGGTGGCGTGAAGGTAGCCAAAGGCTTGGATGAGGTGCGAACATTTGCCTCTGAAATTTTGGGGAAGGTGCTGGTGACGCATCAGACCGGACCTGAAGGTAAAGAGGTCAAACGCCTTTTGATAGAGGAAGGCTGCGATATTCGCAAAGAATACTACGTCGGTGTTGTTGTAGATCGTACAACCGGACGTATCGTGATCATGGCCTCGGAAGAAGGCGGTACGGAAATCGAAGAGGTAGCTGCGGCTACTCCGGAGAAGATTTTTAAAGCAGTCGTTGACCCAGCGATTGGGCTTCAAGTGTATCAGGCCCGGAAGCTGGCTTATGACATTAACATTCCTAATGAGCTGGTAAACAAAGCAGTCAAGTTTATGCTGGCATTGTACGAGGCTTTTGTGGACAAGGACTGTTCGATTGCAGAAATTAATCCTCTAGTCGTTACAGGTGATGGGAATGTAATGGCGCTGGATGCCAAACTGAATTTCGATTCTAATGCGTTGTTCCGCCACAAGGATATTTTGGAGTTGCGTGATTTGGATGAAGAGGATGAAAAGGAGATTGAGGCATCCAAATACGATCTGAGCTATATCGCCCTCGACGGAAATATTGGCTGTATGGTCAATGGTGCTGGCTTGGCGATGGCAACGATGGATATTATTAAATATTACGGTGGCGATCCTGCCAACTTCCTGGACGTAGGGGGCGGTGCGACGACGGAAAAGGTCACCGAAGCGTTTAAAATCATTTTGGCCGATCCGAAGGTAAAAGGTATTTTCGTGAACATTTTCGGCGGAATTATGCAGTGTGACATTATTGCGAACGGTGTTGTGGAGGCTGCCAAGCAATTGGGGCTGACTCGTCCGCTTGTTGTCCGTCTTGAAGGGACGAATGTCGGGTTGGGCAAACAGATTTTAGCGGAATCCGGGTTGAATATCGTGGCAGCTGATTCCATGGCGGATGGCGCACAAAAAATCGTTGAACTTGTTCAATAGCCTGTTTGCATTCCGATATGCCGAATAAACGATAGGGGATGTGAAGATCGTGAGTATTTTGGTCGATAAGCATACAAAGGTGATTACACAGGGGATTACGGGAAAAACGGCGTTGTTTCACGCTAAGGGTGCGCTTGATTATGGCACACAGATGGTAGGAGGCACCTCTCCGGGTAAAGGCGGCACTGAGGTGGAAATTACACTGGAGAATGGACAACAGGTCAAGTTGCCGGTGTTTAACACAGTGAGCGAAGCAAAGGAAGCTACGGGTGCAACTGCGAGCGTTATTTACGTACCGCCGGCTTTTGCAGCGGATTCCATTTTGGAAGCCGTGGATGCGGAACTAGATCTCGTCATATGTATTACCGAGGGCATCCCGGTGCTGGATATGATCAAGGTCAAACGTTTTATGGAAGGTAAAAAGACTGTTCTGATTGGCCCGAACTGTCCTGGTGTTATTACGCCGGGTGAGTGTAAAATCGGCATCATGCCTGGTTACATCCATCTGCCAGGACATGTAGGTGTTGTGTCACGTAGTGGTACATTGACCTACGAGGCAGTGCATCAGCTGACAACCCGGGGCATAGGACAATCTTCCGCGGTTGGTATTGGCGGTGATCCTGTGAAAGGCTCTGAATTCATTGATATTTTGCAACGCTTCAATGAGGACCCCAAAACTCATGCTGTTATTATGATCGGGGAAATCGGTGGTACTGCCGAGGAGGAAGCTGCCGAGTGGATTCGGGATAATATGACAAAGCCGGTGGTTGGTTTTATCGGCGGTGTGACTGCACCTCCGGGCAAACGAATGGGGCACGCTGGTGCCATAATTTCCGGTGGGAAAGGGACAGCCAAGGAGAAGATTGCTACACTTGAAGCCTGCGGGATCAAGGTGGCACCGACTCCCTCCGAAATGGGCTCGACGCTGGTTAGTGTGCTGGAGGCACGTGGAATTTTAAATTTGTGTACGACACATTAAATCGTGTTTCTTCATTAATATGCGGGCTGTAAAACACATCGAAATTTGTTGCCTGCTAGTGTATAATGAAGGAAAGGTAAGCAACCTTTTTGTCTTCTGAAACAGGGGATGAAAAGGTTGCTTTTTTTTGCGTTGAGACAGGCTTGCAAGGGAAACGCTTGCAAAATGATTCAATGTGCCACAAAATAAGGGAGGGTTCACTCTTCCCGTGAATGGGGGAACCGCAGGTTGGAAGAAAGATGGCTTTTGGTAGGTTTACATGAACTAGAGGGAATCGGAAGGAAAACAATTCAGCGTATTTGGTCGAGTGATTATCGACTGCACGAGCTGCTGGATTTTAGTGAGCAGAAATGGATGGAGATAGGATTAAGTTCTGCTCAGGCTCGACTAGCGGCACAGTGTTACAACGAAGAATGGGTTCATGAACGATATCAGCAAGTTCAATCCGGTGATATTGGAACGATAACTTATGTAGACGAGGATTATCCCTTATTAATGAAGGAAATGATTGACCCACCTTGGGTAATGTATACAAAAGGGGATAAATCACTTTTGCATACGTGCGCTGTAGCCATGGTAGGAACCCGCGTTCCTACTGCTTATGGACGCAGAGCAGCGGAGATACTAACAGAGGGATTGTGTAATGCTGGGATTACGGTGGTTAGTGGATTGGCGAGAGGAATCGACAGTATTTGCCATGAAACAGCGCTGCGCCGGGGAGGAAACACAATTGGCGTGCTTGGAACAGCGATAGATCAAATTTATCCGCCCCAAAATGCGTCTTTATTTGCAGAAATGGCAAGCAGAGGCTTGATCGTATCCGAGTATCCACCAGGCACAAGGTCGCATCCGGGAATGTTTCCGCAGCGTAACCGGATTATTGCCGGCTTGACGAAGGGGACGCTTGTCGTCGAAGCAGATGCAAGAAGTGGCTCTCTGATTACAGCGGACGCTGCACTGGAGGCAAATCGAGATGTGTTTGCTGTTCCCGGACCGATTACGTCACCGAAGAGTAGAGGGACGCTGAATCTGATTAAGCAAGGGGCCAAAACGGTCACTGAAGCTTCGGATATTATCGAAGAGTATGCAGCAGATTTGCGTACAAGTGATGTTTCTTCATACAATAGAGAGCAGGGCCTCAATGCAAGTGAGATCTCGAAAGCACCAGAAAGTGAAACTCCCGAGGAGAATCGTGTCGTGCTGTTGCTGGAGCAGGGGACCATGACACTGGATGAACTGCTTGAAGCCACTACATGGGATTTTGGACTTTTACACGCAGTTCTGTTATCGTTAATCATAAAAAAAAGGATCGCCCAGCTCGCGGGCACAAAATACAAGCTTATTTAATAGTTGATTTTGCAAAGTCCTTAGTTGGTAATTGTACAAATTCAATTTTAAACATCAGGTGGAGGGAAGTACTGCATTCATCCGCACCGCGGGTTCCTGTTCCCTCCGCACTTCCTGAAATGTGTTGAATTTATAGCTCGTACTAGCGCGAAGCATTGAATTTGAATCTTGAAAAGCAACAGCAATTGTAAGATCAAATCTATCGCGCAGCTTCTCACGAACTATAGCTCACCACATTTCAGGAAGACTATCCTATTCATGTATGTAATCGAGAGGAGGAAAGGCCTATGGCGGATTCACTCGTCATCGTGGAATCGCCTTCCAAGGCGAAGACGATCGGCAAATACTTAGGCAGCAAATATATCGTCAAGGCTTCCATGGGTCATATCAGGGATTTACCGAAGAGCCAGATCGGCGTAGAGGTCGAAAATGATTTTAATCCCAAATACATTACCATTCGAGGTAAAGGCTCAATTCTAAAAGAATTAAAGGATGCCCGGAAAAAAGTAAAAAAAGTATATCTGGCGGCTGACCCGGATCGCGAAGGCGAGGCTATCGCTTGGCATTTAGCGCATGCGCTGGAACTGGACGATACAGCGGATTGCCGTGTTGTATTTAATGAAATTACAAAGCAGGCTGTTAAGGATGCTTTTAAAACACCACGTAAAATCAATATGGATCTGGTCAATGCCCAGCAGGCCAGACGTATCCTGGATCGGCTTGTCGGATATAAAATCAGTCCGCTTCTGTGGAAAAAGGTAAAGAAAGGTCTATCTGCAGGTCGTGTGCAGTCCGTTGCGGTGAAAATTATTTTGGATCGGGAGACCGAGATTAGTGAGTTTGTACCGGAAGAATACTGGACGATCACAGCCAAGCTAGCTATTAAGGATAGCACCTTTGAAGCAAAATTCCATAAGCTGCGCGGTGAAAAGAAAGAGCTTTCCAGCGAAGCAGACGTACAGGAGGTATTGGAGGCGATCGGCAAATCGTCCTACAAGGTACGTGATGTGAAGGAGAAAGAGCGTCTGCGCAATCCTTCTCCACCCTTTACAACAAGTTCATTACAGCAAGAGGCGGCTCGAAAGCTTAACTTCCGTGCATCCAAAACGATGTCTGTAGCTCAGCAGCTATACGAGGGTGTTGATTTGGGTAAAGAAGGAACCGTGGGTCTGATTACGTATATGCGTACGGATTCCACACGGATCGCCGCTTCGGCTCAAGAGGAAGCAAAGGAAATCATCATTCAAAAATATGGCGAAGATTTTGTGCCAGAAAGTCCTCGTCAGTATTCCAAAAAATCGGCCAACGCTCAGGATGCACATGAAGCGATTCGTCCAACCTCCGCCTTGCGTGATCCGGAAACCGTTAAGCCGTTTATGAGTCGGGATCAGTTCCGGTTGTACAAACTGGTATGGGAACGTTTTATGGCGAGCCAGATGGCTTCCGCTATTATGGATACCTTGTCTGTTGATATTGAAGCAGGTGAGACGATATTCCGGGCAGCCGGTTCTAAGGTTCGTTTTCCAGGCTTCATGAAAGTGTATGTAGAGGGGAATGACGACGGTAAAACCGAAGAAGATAAGCTGCTGCCACCACTTCAACCGGGCGATAAGCTCAAAAAAGAATCGGTTGAACCCAAGCAGCATTTTACACAACCGCCTCCTCGTTATACGGAAGCACGACTGGTCAAAACGCTGGAAGAATTGGGTATAGGACGCCCGAGTACGTATGCACCTACGCTGGAAACCATTCAGAAGCGCGGTTACGTCGCTATTGAGGAGAAGAAGTTCTTCCCTACAGAGCTGGGGGAATTGGTTATTGAGCAGATGGAGGAGTTCTTTCCTGAGATTCTGAATGTGGAGTTTACAGCCAATATGGAAGATGATCTTGACCACGTAGAAGAAGGAGAAGGAAATTGGGTTAAAGTCTTGAGTGACTTTTACGAGTCATTTGAGAAGCGTCTGGAAGTGGCAGAGGAAGAGATGAAGGAAATTGAGATCAAGGATGAAGTGTCTGATGTCATCTGTGATAAATGTGGCAGCCCAATGGTGTATAAGCTAGGCCGCTTTGGTAAATTTCTGGCCTGCTCTGCCTTCCCGGATTGCCGCAACACCAAGCCAATTGTCAAGGATATCGGGATCACTTGTCCTACATGCGGTGAGGGCCATGTCGTTGAACGACGGAGTAAAAAAGGACGTGTATTCTATGGTTGTGACCGCTACCCGGAATGTGATTTTGTATCGTGGGATAAACCGTCCATTAAGCCTTGTCCAAGCTGTAGTGGTCTAATGGTTGAAAAACGAACGAAACAGGGAACGAAGCTCAACTGTACCGTCTGCGATCACAGCGAAATGCTGGAAGAGAGCGATGAGAGTGTAGAGACTTCATAAGAACAACAATAGCAGGGGGATTTAAACGTGAGTGAAATGCAAAAGGTAACGGTCATCGGGGCAGGTTTGGCGGGCAGTGAAGCTGCCTGGCAAATTGCAAGCCGTGGAGTACCTGTTAAGTTGTATGAAATGAGGCCGGTGGTAAAAACACCGGCACATCATACAGATAAATTTGCCGAATTGGTGTGCAGTAATTCCTTACGTGCGAGCGGCCTAACGAACGCGGTAGGCGTGCTGAAGGAAGAAATGAGAATGCTGAATTCCTTGATTTTGAGCGCAGCGGATCGTCATGCTGTTCCTGCCGGTGGCGCGTTGGCAGTGGATCGTGACGGGTTTTCCGACCATATTACAGATACGCTTCATCAGCATCCGCTGATTGAGGTTGTAAATGAAGAGCTTCAGGAAATTCCACAGGATGGCATTGTGGTCATTGCAACGGGGCCTTTAACTTCTCCGGCTTTGTCAGAACAGATTAAATCGCTGATGGGAGAGGAGTATTTTTATTTTTACGATGCTGCAGCTCCGATTGTCGAAAAGGACTCCATTGACATGAGCAAGGTTTATCTGGCTTCCCGTTACGATAAGGGAGAAGCAGCTTACTTGAATTGTCCAATGAACGAGGCAGAATTTGACGCTTTTTATGAGGCCTTAATTACGGCAGAGGTGGCACAGGTTAAGGAATTTGAAAAAGAAATATATTTCGAGGGCTGTATGCCTATCGAAGTGATGATGCAGCGTGGAAAACAGACGGCATTGTTCGGACCCATGAAGCCAGTTGGCTTGGTAAATCCACATACAGGCGAACTGCCGTATGCAGTTGTTCAGCTTCGTCAGGATAACGCTGCAGGCACGCTGTATAATCTGGTTGGTTTCCAGACTCACCTCAAATGGGGGGAGCAAAAACGTGTATTTTCCATGATACCGGGACTCGAAAATGCAGAGTTTGTACGTTATGGTGTCATGCATCGTAATACCTTTATTAATTCTCCTCAGCAGCTTCATCCAACTTATCAATTCAAGGGGAGAAGCAATTTGTTCTTTGCCGGGCAAATGACTGGCGTAGAGGGGTATGTAGAGTCAGCAGCTTCAGGTTTGCTCGCGGGAATGAATGCGGCACGTGCGGCACGTGCACAGGAAATGTTTGTATTTCCTGCAGAGACGACACTGGGCAGTATGGCGCGTTATATTACGACCGCAGATTTCAAGCATTTTCAGCCGATGAATGCAAACTTCGGTCTGCTGCCTAAACTGGAGACACGAATTCGCAATAAGAAGGAAAAAAACGAAGCGCTCGCTAATCGCGCGCTGGAAAGCTTGCGCCGTTACATTGGTGAAACGGGAGTTATGTCAGCTGAAGTACAGGCATAAGGATGAAGGAAAAGGAGGAGCGCGTTATGGATATGTCCTTTCATGCTACCACCATCTGCGCTGTACGCCACAATGGCAAAGGAGCTATTGCGGGTGATGGACAGGTAACGTTCGGTAACAGTGTTGTAATGAAGCAGACGGCTAAAAAAGTACGCAGACTGTATCGCGGGCAGGTTGTTGCAGGATTTGCGGGTTCGGTGGCCGATGCCATCACATTATTTGAAAAGTTTGAAAGTAAGCTGGAAGAGCATCACGGCAATTTGCAACGGGCTGCTGTGGAACTGGCCAAGGACTGGCGACAGGATCGTATTCTGCGCAAGCTGGAGGCGTTGATGATTGTAATGGATGCCTCCGGGATGCTGCTCATCTCCGGGGGTGGAGAAATTATCGAGCCGGACGATGATGTGCTTGCGATTGGCTCAGGTGGTAATTTTGCATTGGCAGCCGCTCGGGCGTTCAAACGTCATGGAACTGATATGGATGCAAAGGATATGGCACGGGAGGCTTTAGAAGTCGCTTCAGAAATATGCGTATATACAAACAATCAGATTATCGTGGAAGAACTGTAAATCGGCTCTGAGTATTCAAGGGTGGAGGAATGCAAAATGAAAAATCAATCGTTGACGCCCAGACAAATTGTATCCGAGCTGGATAAGTATATTGTCGGACAAAAGCAGGCTAAAAAATCTGTGGCTGTTGCTTTGCGCAACCGATATCGTCGTAGCAAGCTGCCGGATGATGTCCGGGATGAGATTGTGCCTAAAAATATTCTGATGATTGGGCCGACAGGTGTAGGTAAAACGGAGATTGCTCGTAGACTTGCACGGCTCGTGGGAGCTCCTTTTGTCAAGATTGAAGCGACCAAATTTACAGAAGTGGGCTACGTCGGTCGTGATGTGGAGTCCATGGTACGTGATCTGATGGAAACCTCCATACGCATCGTTAAGGCGGAACGAACAGAAAATGTGAAGGACAAAGCAGAGGATATGGCCAATGAACGGATTGTCAATATCCTCGTACCTGCCGAGAAGTCCAACAAATCGCAGCGTAATCCCTTTGAAATGCTGTTCGGTAACAACCCGGGAACTTCAGTTGAAGAAGAATCACCACAACAGGATGCTTCCTTGGCAGAAAAACGACGTAAGGTTAAATTCGATCTGCTATCCGGTAAGCTTGAGGATGAGGTCATAGAGATTGATGTGGAGGATACCGCACCCAATATGCTCGATATGTTTGCCGGGCAAGGAAATGAACAAATGGGTATGAATATGCAAGAGATGTTCGGAAGCTTTCTACCCAAGCGAACTAAAAAACGCAAGTTATCCGTGAAGGAAGCCCGTAAGGTTCTGATTCAGGATGAGGCCGCCAAGCTGATCGACATGGATGATGTGATCCAGGAGTCCGTGAAACGTGCTGAACAGTCCGGTATTATTTTCATTGATGAAATAGATAAGATTGCGAGTCAGGGCAAGGGTAGTGGACCCGACGTTTCGAGAGAGGGCGTCCAGCGTGACATTTTGCCTATTGTCGAGGGATCTACCATTATGACTAAATACGGTCCGGTAAGAACGGATTACATTCTGTTTATTGCAGCTGGGGCCTTTCATGTCGCCAAGCCATCTGACCTCATTCCTGAGCTTCAAGGCCGTTTTCCTATCCGTGTCGAGCTGAGCAGCTTGACCCTGGATGAGTTTGTGTCGATATTGACAGAGCCTAAAAATGCGCTGACTAAGCAATATACGGATCTGCTCCGTACTGAAGAGATCGAGGTTGAATTTTCAACGGATGCGATCCGCGAGATTGCAAGCATTGCCGAGTCCGTAAATCGGAACACGGAAAATATCGGAGCACGCCGCCTGCATACCATTTTAGAAAAGCTGCTGGAGGATCTATCCTTCGAAGCTCCTGAGCTTACATTGGATCGTATGATTATTACTCCCGAATATGTACGTGAGAAGCTGGGTGATATTGCCCAAAACAGGGACCTTAGTCAGTATATTTTATGAGTTATGTTTCTAAAAATAGGGTGCGGGGTCCAGAATAACACTATCTTGCACCGTTATATAGACCTAGATGAAAGTCAAGTTGATGATTTATCTGTCTATTCCAAAAGTAGGACGTGTAATCTTTTACAGGTGTAAAGTGCTAAAAAAACGTCCATTTCCATGAAAAAAACCTGAAAAATTTAACATTTTATGCATCTAAAGCCCTCTTTTTTAAAAAAGATAGGGCTTTTTTCTTATTGTAATTAGGTCTCAACTCTACGAAACTTAGAATATATGACAGAAAGCAATTATTTTCTACTTAAGACCTAAGAGAAATGTATAATTATGAAATTTAATTGTCGAAAAAAAGTAAAAAATCTTGTTTTATTGAATCTTACTTTGGAGTAGACGTTGGAAGGGAGGAGCTAAATGAATCTGCTAGGTGATGTGAGCTTCCAAAAGCTTCAGGCAGGTGTACAGGCGGCAAATACGAGACAACGTGTGATAGCCGACAACATTTCCAATGCGGATACCCCGTATTTCAAGCGTTCGGAGGTTTCATTTGAAGAACTGCTTCAGCAGCAAATGGACGGTAATGTAACACCACTGCATGGAAAGGTTACCAATGCAAGACATTTTCAAATAGGACCTGTGAACTCCATTCCGGATGCTGTGGTTACCAAAGATGGGTACTCAGTCATGAATAATAATATGAACAACGTAGATGTTGACAGAGAAATGAGTCTTATGGCTGAAAATCAACTGAGATATAATACCTACATCCAGGAAATTTCTGAACGTATCAAAATGATGAGAACAGCGGTGGAAGGGAGATAGGACTAGGTGAAGATTAACAACGGCTTTGATATTAGCGCATCTGCACTTACGGCCCAACGCCTGCGGATGGACGTTATATCAAGTAACATCGCCAACGCAGAGACAACTCGGGCCAAAGTGGAGAATGGACAAGCAATTCCATATCGGAGAAAAACGGTTGTTTTGGAGCCGAACCAATCTGGCTTTGCCGATGTTTTAAAGGCTCAAATGGAAGGAAACAGCACAGGTGCCGCCGGCGTTAAGGTTGCGCAGATTCAGGAAGATCAGTCACCTTTGAAGCCTGTGTACAATCCGGGTCACCCGGATGCTGATAAAGATGGCTATGTATATATGCCAAATGTAGACATTATGAAAGAAATGGTTGACATGATTTCCGCAACACGCTCGTACGAAGCCAATGTAACAGCTCTGAATGCATCAAAAGCGATGGTTTCCAAAGCGCTTGAAATCGGTCGCTAAGTTCCAGGACTACTAACTATTGAATAGGGAGAGTAAAGCATGATTCAGAACGCCATGTTTAATGTACAGACACCGGTAATACAGCAGATTCAATCGCCTAACAATGAGTTGACAAAAGCGACGCCTTCCGAATCCATAAAGGATTTTGGCTCCTTCCTAAAGGATGCTCTCAATGAAGTAGGGCAGCAGGAAGCCGCTACACACCAGATGTCCGACCAATTCATGGCAGGCAAAGTTGATGTGGATCAAGTCATGATCACTTCCCAGCAAGCGTTGCTTTCCCTGCAGCTTACTACACAGGTCCGAAACAAAGCGATTGAAGCCTATCAGGAGATCATGCGTACACAGATGTAAAGAGGGTCTAGCAAAGTTTCGGATGGGGTGACGGAGTGAACGAGAGAATCGCCCAATATCGGGATAGAATTACCGGATATTGGAATAATTTTAGCAAAAAACAGAAAATACTACTTGTTTCGACATTAGCATTCATCATTATTGCAATTGTAGTGCTAACGATGCAGTTTACCAAAACTGAGTATGAAGTGGCTTTCCGGGACTTAAATGCAAACGATGCGGCCGGAGTCATCAAATATCTCGATTCAGCGGGTATACCTTATCAGCTCAATGCTGGTGGGACGCAAATCTCAGTCCCGACCGCAAGTGCGGATAAAGCAAAGGTAGATGTTGGGTCTCAAGGCCTAATTCAAAAGGGTTCAATCGGCATGAGCGCTTTTGACCAGTCTTCCTCGGCAATTGGTATGACGGAAAACGAGTTCAATGTGAAGTATAACAACGCATTGAATGGCGAAGTACAGCAGCTGTTGGAACGGATGGATGGTGTCCAAAGCTCCAAAGTTGTCATTAATATGCCGAAGGAAAACATTTTTGCCGGACTTGAAGAGAAGGATAAAGCTTCTGCTTCAGTACAAATGGAATTCGAACCTGGCTTCACGCCAAATCAACAAGCTATTGATGGATACTTTAATCTGGTGAAAACGGCTGTGCCGAATTTGCCAGTGGAGAACATTACGATCACCAATAAGGAATATGAGTTGATTCCAACAGCCAAGGGCGGCCAAGGAGGACTCACTAGCGGTGTTCAGGAAAACATGGCTCTACAGAAGAAGTTTGAGAGCGATGTTAGGACTAATGTTCAACAATTTTTGTCGAAAATTGTTGGCGACGACAAGGTCAATGTACTGGTCATGTCCCAGTTGAATTTTGACAAAGTAACATCCAAGGAACAAATGGTCACCCCTGTTGACCAAGCGAAAATGAAGGGCATTGAAATCAGTGCTCAACAAATTCAGGAAAGCTATACGGGCAACAGTGGACAAACCGGAGGAGTTGCAGGAACTGGGACGCAGGATATTCCAGGCTACCCTGGGGGAGCCAATTCTGGAAACACCAGTTCAGATAAGAGCTCAAGTACAATTAACTATGAGGTTAACCGAATTGCCAGGGATATTATCCAAAGTCCGTACACTGTAAAAGATTTAACCATTAATGTAGCGGTTGAACCACCAACAGGGCAACAAACGTTGGATACTGCAACTCAGACAGCAATTCAAAATATTTTGGTTAATATTGTAAGAGCCTCGTTGGCGAATTCCGGTACTACCTTTACAGACGCTGATTTGGCCAAAAAGGTTTCAGTTTTTTCTCAACCTGTCCCGGCACCAGCGAGCACCAACACATTCTTCTCTGCTTCCAATCCGTGGGTTTGGGGCATCGGAGCTGCAGTCCTGGCATTGTTGGCGGGTGTAATCTTCCTGATCGTGCGTGGTCGTCGTAAGCAGGAAGAAGATCTGGAGGAAGATTTGGAACTCATGCCAACACCGACGGAGTTCCCGTCTATTACCATGGAAAGTGTGACAAGTGAAAGTCAAGTGCGTAAACAGCTTGAAAGTCTGGCGAAAAAGAAACCCGACGAATTCGTCAATCTGCTTCGTACATGGCTGGCTGACGAATAGAGGTGAGTTCATTGGCAAAGGCAAGCAGTCAAGGTTTAACGGGAAGACAGAAAGCGGCTATTCTTTTGATCACAATGGGGCCAGAAGTTTCTGCTCAAATATTCAAACATTTGCGTGATGAAGAGATCGAGCAGCTTACATTGGAAATTGCCAATGTGCGGAAGGTCGATGCCATTGAAAAAGACTCCATTATGGCCGAGTTTCATCAAATTTGCCTGGCTCAGGAGTACATTTCCCAAGGCGGTATCAATTACGCGAAAGAAATATTGGAAAAAGCACTCGGATCGCAAAAGGCGGTTGAAGTCATTAACCGTCTGACAGCCACATTACAGGTGAGACCATTTGATTTTGCCCGCAAGGCTGATCCGAACCAGATTTTGAATTTTATACAAAATGAAAATCCACAAACGATTGCTCTCGTGCTTTCGTACTTGCAATTCGAGCAGGCGGCGGCGATTCTGTCGTCTCTGCCACAGGAAAAGCAAGCAGATGTGGCCCGGCGTGTCGCTGTCATGGACAGCACGTCTCCGGAAGTCATTTCACAAGTGGAACGTGTGCTGGAGCAAAAGCTGTCGGCAACCGCGACGCAGGACTACACGAATGCAGGCGGTATCGAGTCCATCGTTCAGATTTTGAATGGTGTAGACCGAGGAACCGAACGTACTATTCTCGACTCGCTTGAGATTCAGGACCCTGAACTGGCCGAGGAAATCAAAAAGAGAATGTTTGTATTCGAGGATATTGTCAATGTGGACAACCGTTCCATTCAACGCATTATCCGCGATATCGACAACTCGGATTTGCAATTGGCGCTTAAAGTATCCAGTGAAGAAGTACGCGATGTGATTTTCCGAAATATGTCGAAACGTATGGCAGAGACCTTCAAAGAGGAAATGGAGTACATGGGACCGGTGCGGCTGCGTGATGTGGAAGAAGCACAAACACGTATCGTATCGACGATCCGCAGATTGGAAGAGGCCGGTGAGATTATAATCGCACGCGGCGGAGGAGATGACATCATTGTCTAACTTGATCAAATCTTTCCAATATGTGCCTGTAGAGGCTTTGAAAACGATTGACGTGGCACATACCTATGCGCCAGAAACGACGGATGACAAAATCACAATGGAATATATGGAGCCGGAGCCTCAAAGAGATCATGAGGCTGAACGGCTCCGGGATGAAATGCTGAATGATGCCAAAGATTTTGCCGAACGGCAGGTCCGTGAAGCGGCTGAAGAAGCGGAACGGATGCTTCAGGAAGCACAGCAGCAGATTGAAGACTGGTGGCAGGAACGGCGTGAGAATGACGATCAGTTAACCCAGTCGTTAAAAGCCGACGGATTCCAGCAAGGCTATGAAGAAGGTCAGAAGCTGGCTGAGGCCGAGCTCCAGACAAAATCGGAACAAATGATGGAAGAAGCACAGGAAATTCTGCGTCAGGCCTATGAGATTAAAGAGCAGCTGATTCAGGAAGCTGAGCCGTTTTTGGTCGAATTGAGTAGTGCTATTGCTGAAAAGGTCATTGAAAAGCAGCTTAGTCTTGCGCCTGAATATACGATTGAGCTAATTCGCAAAAATTTGGCCCGCAAGCGGGAAAAAGGAACAATCACGTTATGTGTGTCGCCTCAGCATTTCGCATTTGTGCAAGGCGCGCGCGAAGAACTGTCGCTAACTGTTGATTCGCAGGCAGAACTACAAATTATTCCTGATGGTACTGTGAAAGATCGTGGTTGTGTCATCCGCTCTTCCTTTGGAAGCGTGGATGCACGGATTGATACGCAATTAGCGGAGATCAAAAAAGAACTGCTGCGTCTGGCACATGAGGATGAGGAGCGAAGACATGAAGGGGCTTAATGCGCAGCGCTACATGGATCATTTGCGACAGCTGGACCCGGTTCGGGTAAACGGCAAGGTTACACAGGTTATCGGTTTGATGGTGGAATCAGAAGGTCCAGACGCCAGCATCGGGGATGTTTGTTACATTTATCCGGGTAAAACAGCCAAGCCGCTGCAAGCGGAGGTTGTGGGCTTCAGAGACAATAAGGTGCTTCTGATGCCACTGGGAGAACTGCAATCCATAGGTCCGGGTTGTGATGTTGTAGGGACTGGGAAACCACTCAACGTGCAGGTAGGATCAGAGCTGCTAGGCAAAGTGCTGGACGGATTGGGTCAGCCCTTGGATGGTTCGTTGATTCCCTCGAGAATGGCGAGATATTCGACCTTTAATATTCCTTCCAATCCGCTAAATCGTCCGCGTGTGCAGGAACCGATCAGTATCGGAGTACGGGCTATTGATGGATTGTTAACCATTGGAAAAGGACAACGGGTTGGTATTTTTGCAGGATCTGGTGTAGGAAAGAGTACCCTCATGGGAATGATTGCACGTAATACGGAAGCCGATGTCAACGTAATTGCGCTGATCGGAGAACGTGGACGCGAGGTACTGGACTTTATCGAACGGGACTTGGGCCCAGAGGGACTCGAACGTTCTGTAGTCATTGTGGCCACTTCCGACCAACCTGCGCTGATTCGAATTAAGGGTGCGCTCATTGCGACGACGATTGCAGAGTACTTTCGGGATCGAGGGTTGAACGTCATGCTGATGATGGACTCCGTTACCCGGTATGCCATGGCTCAGCGTGAAGTAGGACTGGCCATAGGGGAGCCTCCGGCAATGAGAGGATACACTCCTTCCGTATTTGCCAGTCTGCCAAAGCTGTTGGAACGTGCAGGAACGGGACCTACTGGCTCTATAACCGCCTTCTATACAGTGCTGGTCGATGGTGACGACATGAACGAGCCTATTGCGGATGCTGTGCGCGGGATTTTGGATGGTCACATTGTATTGAACCGGGGGATTGCGAACAAAGGGCATTTTCCCGCAATTGATGTGTTAGCGAGCATTAGTCGGGTCATGAAGGACATTTCGCCGCGTGATCAGATCGAAGCTGCCGAAAACATCAAGCGTTTGATGGCCATTTACAAGGATTCGGAGGACCTGATCAATATCGGGGCCTATCAGCAGGGTTCAAATGCAGAAATTGACGAATCCTTGGAGCGCATACGGGATATATGGGATTTTACAAGACAAAGAACAGATGAAAAGACTGAGCTGGATGAGGTACGAGAACGTTTGATTTCTGAATTTACGAGGAGATGAAGGTTGAACGATGAGATTTCAGTATTCCTTTCAGAAAGTTGTAGACTTGAAAACGAATGAAAAGTCACAGGCCGAATGGATGCTTTCCAATGCTGTTGGACAATTGCAGGCTGAAGAGCAGACATTATTACAGCTTGTAGGCGAAAGGAATCGGGTCATATCAGCCATTCTAAAGGCTGCCGAGGAATGTGCGCCACTCTCTACCATTCAGGAATTACAAGCTTATGTTAATCATCTGGACCAATGTATTACACGAAAGCATAAGGACGTTCAATATGCGCAGCAAAATGTGCAAAGCAAACAAACCGTTTTGACCGATAAAATGCTGGATGAACAGGTTTGGCTGAAAGCAAGAGAGAAGGCCAACGTGAAATTCCAACAGGAAATGCTCCTGCGCGAGCAGAACGAGCTGGATGAAATGGCTTCCGTGCGATTTGCCATGAAAGCCCGGTAAGCGGAAAGTCATAGGAATACGCATATCAGCTGCCTGAGGAGGAAGACGATGGCACAGAAGTTAGCAGAAAATGAACTTGATATGGATTTAGAAAAAGAATCAGGCGGGGGATTTGAACGGTTTATGTTTTTCCTGATCCCGATTGTTTTCACAATCGTTCTGGTCGGGGTCCTGCTTACACTGTTCAATATGGATTTCAGAAGCGAAATGATTTCATTGGGGAACAAGATACCAATTGTAAAAAATTGGCTCCCTGAATCGAAAGATAAGGCTACTCAGACGAAAGAGGCAGATCAGAAGGCCCAGTCTGAAAGCTCTGAAGCAACCATTCAGCAGTTAAAGGCAGATTTGGCCAAACAGACGGAGGAGCTTAAAAAGGCTTCTGCTGCCAAAACGGCCCAGGATAAAAAGGTTTCAGAACTGCAGAATCAAGTCAATACGATTCAAACGCAACAATCACAACAGACACAACAGTCGCAAACCGGTCAGCAGGGACAGACAGGTGCGCAAGCCACAGGCACTACTTCTAGCGGAACAGCGAATGAAGATCCATATGTAAAGCAGGCGAAGGATCTCGCTTCCATGTATGAAGGAATGACGGCAAGCAAGGCGGCACCGATTATGGAAAACCTGACTACGGAAGAAACTGTACAACTATTAAGCTACATGGATCCTGCAAACAGTGCGAAAATCCTGCAAAAGATGGATGCCAAAAAGGCAGCTGATATTACCATGGCACTGAAAAATGTAACGCCATCTACGGATTTGTCAGTAGCTGCGTTGCAGTCGCGTCTGAAAAAGGATCAAGGTAGCACAGCAGGGACGACAAGTAAAAGTTTGCAAAGCACGAAAATTGGCAGCACATTTGCTTCCATGGATAAGAAAAGCGGTGCTGAACTTATTTTACAAACTTACAAAATTAGTCCGGACAAGGCATTAAACATATTAAATACAGTAGATGATTCAACACGTGCTTCTTTACTGCAAAATATGTCTGCCAAGGATGCGGGCCAAACTGCAAAAATTTTGAACAAGCTGATGGGTAGCAAGTAATGTAAATGAAGGGAGGTGAAAAATAAATGACCCTTATTTCTCAAAGCGTATCTCTTGGTTCCAGTCAGACAGTGGGTAGCACGACGTCAGCATCAACAACGAATACAGCAGCAGCTGGAGCGACAAACGGTGCTTTTAATCAAACACTTACGCAAATGATGACAGGCGGGCAAACGGGCTCAGCTGGGGCAGATGCTAACGGTTCCCCGTTAGTTATGGTACTTCCACTTATTGCAGCTGGAGAATCAGCGGAAGCTCCAACCGCACCACTGGTCGAAACATTGGCTCCTTTGCTTCAAAATCTTGACAAGCTGGATGAACAGATAGCTGCTGATCCTGCTCTGCTTGCAGCTCTGCAATCGTGGATTCAGCAAGTCCAACAGTTTTTGCAAGGTAGCGGAACAAATCAACAGACAGTTGGTGGAGAAACGACAGAGCCAACAGGCTTAACGGCTTTGGCAGCTAATCCGGCTACACTTCAATTTGCATTGCAGGATGCTTTGTCACAGCTTGCTAATGTAGCTGAGCAGGCCTCGGGAGAACAAAAATCCCAGGTGTCACAGCTGCTACAATCGCTTCAAAGTGTGACGGCGGGTACGGGAACTATTACCGATGAGCAGTGGAATGGTGTAATGAAGGCTGTGGAACTTGCTGATGGTGGAGATTCACAAACGGCTCAACCTTCTGCAAATCGGGCTAATGGTACTCAGACATTAACAGCAGCTTCTACAGACAAACAGGTTGTTGCTCCTAAGCAACAAGCGAGTCAAGGTGGAACAAGCCAACAAGGCTCGGAAGGACAACGTGCATCAACTAATCTTCATGTTCAATCTGCAGCTAAAACGACAGCAACGGATGAAGCTGGTACATTCGTAGACGCAACTGAGCAAGCGGATCCGGCAGCAACTGACAATCAAACTCCAATGATCACGACTGCAGGACAGCTTTCGGTACAGACACAAGGAACAACACCTTCGGCTCCGGCTCAACCCGTGGTACATGTACGGCAATTTGCCAAGGAAATGACTGAATTTGTAGTGCAGAAGCTTGATATTGTAAAGCATTCCGGCATGACGGAAGCGACGATCATGCTTCGTCCAGATCATCTCGGTCAGCTGGAAGTTAAGCTGACGATGCAGAATGGGCATCTGGTTGCCCAATTCATGACCGAGCATAGCGGAGCAAAAGATTTGCTGGAGCAGCAAATGTCACAGCTACGTGCCAGCTTGCAAAGCCAAGGCATTCAGGTGGATAAGGTGGAAGTAACACATAATGAATCACTTTCCTCCCATATGTATCAGGATGGCCGCGGCTCTGGTGCTAATCAACAACAGCAATCCAACCAGCGTTCCAAGGCTCAAAGCAGAGAAGAGAACGAGGATGCTATGAAGGTAGCCGAAATGGCAGAAGAGCTGCGCAACTGGACAGCAGAACAACGTGCAGATGACGTGAATCGGACAGGTTCCTTTACAGCACAAGCGTAATGATGGAGGTGAGAACACAGGTGACGATTACAGACAGCAATGTATCCACCAGTAACGTTTGGCCGAATTACAATGTGAATAATGTCAAGACAGCAAGTGCCAAGGATACCAAAACGATGGGGAAGGATCAATTTTTGAAAATTTTGATCACCCAGCTGCAAAATCAGGACCCGATGCAGCCTTTGGAGGATAAAGAATTTATCGCTCAAATGGCCCAGTTTTCTTCGGTGGAACAACTGATGAACATTTCTACGCAGTTGAATGCATTGGGACAGTCTTTAGGCACAGCTTCCGGATTGATAGGGAAGGAAGTTAGCTGGATTGAAGCAGGTAAAAAAAATCCCCTGACGGGTGAAACTGCGGCAAGTGCGACGAAAAGTGGAATCGTAGATTCCATCGTTATTCGCGACGGTGTGCAGTATGCCAAAATGGGAGCGTCCGAGGTAGCATTAAAAGATGTTACATCGGTAAGCCAGGCCAACTCGACGGCTCCGGCAACAGAAACGTCAGATACTACACCTTCTTCCTCTACTGGAAGCGGTGAGAACTCATGAATGACAGGATAACGGTTGGGCGTCTTTTTCCCGCCAATGTTCCTCCGGTAGCAATCCCGCAGAACCGAGCCAATTCAGTGTCGAAGGATGCCAAACCATTCGATCAGGTGCTGCAGGAACAGGTGCTCAAGCTGAGCAACCATGCAGCCAAGCGGCTGGAGCAGCGAGGAATAGAGCTGAGAAGTGACCAGATGGCAAAGATTAACTCCGCTGTCGATAAAGCAGCTGCCAAAGGTGCTAAGGAATCATTAATTTTGATGCAGGATATGGCTTTGATTGTAAGTGTACCCAATCGAACAGTTGTTACCGCGATGGATAAGCAATCCATGGAGAATAACGTATTTACGCAAATAGACAGTGCTGTAATTATTTCATAGAAATTGTATACGATGTGGCTGGCCCGAACAGGAAAGCCATGAAAAAGCCGCGGATCGACTGATGCGGTTAACCAAGCAGCCAAACAGAGGAGGATTTATACTCAATGTTGAGATCAATGTATTCAGGTGTATCGGGCATGAAGGGCTTTCAAACGAAGCTGGACGTTATCGGCAACAACATTGCAAACGTAAATACTACAGGCTTTAAGTCCAGCCGGGTGATGTTCAAAGACATTTTGAGCCAAACAAGCTCGGGAGCAAGCGCACCGGACGGTACGACAACTGCTGGGCAAAATGCCAAGCAGGTTGGACTGGGGGTATCCGTCAGCTCGATCGATACATTACATCTTGCAGGAAGTGCAATGACCACTAATAATCCGACAGATTTACGAATTAACGGTGACGGATTTTTCCTGGTCAAAATGAATGATGCACAGGACATTCCTTATCTGACTCGCGCAGGTGATTTTCATGTAGATGCGAACCGAAATCTGGTTACTTCTGATGGATTTTTCGTAGTGGATTCAGGCGGAACTCCAATCACGCTCGCAGACAATGTTACTTCGTTCTCTATCTCGCAGGACGGCACGATTGTACAGCAATTGGATGATGGTACGACGGATAGCAATACCAAAATCGGTGTAGCCAGAGTCACCAACCCGGAAGGTTTGGAGAAAATCGGCGGGAGCTTGTATCGCACTACAGTAAACTCCAACATTGATGCCATTGAGCCTGGAGAAGCGAACGCTAATGGCCTGGGAGCTATCATCGCAGGTCAGTTGGAAATGTCCAACGTTGACCTGACTGGCGAATTTACCGAAATGATCGTAGCGCAGCGTGGCTTCCAGGCGAACTCGCGTATCATTACGACTTCGGATGAAGTGCTTCAGGAAGTTGTAAACTTGAAACGATAATCTCATTTAAACGCGGAGGAGTAGAGGCTCCTCCGCACCTATCAGGAGGTTGGTGTTACGATGATCCCGTTAACGCGGCTGAACGGCTCGCCTATGTGGCTTAATGCGCTGCTCATTGAGACTGTGGAGGAAACGCCGGATACATACGTCACTTTGGTGACGGGGAAACGGTTGATTGTATTGGAAAAAGCGGCAGATGTCGTCTCCTTAATCAAGGGTTACAGCCGTGAAATCGGCATCCATGCCGCCACGATAAAAGTGCAACAAATGGAGGAAGACGAATGAAGAAGATGCTGCCATGGCTCATTACAATTTTACTCGCGATTACTTTGATTGCAGGCGCGGCCTTTGTACTTGTACCAGCGCTTAGCGGGAAGAAGTCGGAAGTCACTCCGAATGCGCAAGCTGCTCAAGCAGAACAGCTTCCAAGATTGTCAGCAGATGAACTGGTGGAAGTGAGTTCTGAAATTACCGGCATCAAAACAAATTTAGCGGACGCCGATTACATTGTACAGATGAATCTTTCTTTCCAATTGAACGATGCCAAAGCAAAAGAAGCTTTTGAAAAAATCAAAGACATTAGTATCAAGCCGATTGTTATTCAATTACTTGCAGACACCAAACCTGATGAGCTCAGAACGGCTAAAGGCCGTAGCCAATTCAGTGACAGGCTGACGGATCTCATCAACAAGTCGCTCCCTGAAGGTCACCTGGGGAACGCCAAAATTACAGACTTTTTGCTGGCATCCATTTGATTCCAGGTGAACTTGTCAGGACACGTAAGGGGGTGAATAACATTGGTGGATGTACTGTCACAAGGGGAAATTGATGCCCTTTTAGCAGCTCTTTCGTCCGGTGAAATGGATGCGGAAGAACTTAAAAAGGAAGATACCCAGAAGAAAGTTCGCGCTTATGATTTTAAAAGAGCGCTTCGTTTTTCCAAGGATCATATTCGGAGTCTGACGCGGATACACGAAAATTTTGCGCGGTATCTGACCACTTATTTTTCAGCACAGCTCCGTACATTTGTCCAAATTAATGTCGTTCAGGTGGAGCAGCTTCCATATGATGAATTCATTCGCTCCATTCCGAAAATGACTATTCTGAACATTTTTGAAGCTGAACCGCTGGAAGGCCGAATGGTGCTTGAGGTTCACCCGAATGTAGCTTATGCCATGCTGGACAGGCTTCTCGGAGGAACAGGCTCGGCGCCGTCCAAGGTTAGCGCGTTGACGGAAATCGAGACGACAATCATGGAGCGGATTTTCAGTCGTACCTTTGACAGCCTGCAAGAGGCTTGGAAAACGGTACTGGACATTGAACCGCGTCTGGAGGCGATGGAAACCAACCCGCAGTTTATGCAGATTGTTTCGCCGAATGAAACGATTGCTCTCATTTCGCTCAGCACCAAAATTGGTGATACCACGGGGATGATTAACCTCTGTATCCCGCACGTGGTATTGGAGCCCATTATGGCCAGACTGTCCACGCACCAGTGGTTTACATCCGAAAAGAAATCAAGGGCGCCTGAAGAGATTGACGCCTTGAGATTACGGGTCACCAAAGCAGAGCTTCCTATTATTGCTGAGTTAGGTGAATCCCGGATAAATGTGGCTGAGTTTCTTGGCCTTTCGGTAGGGGATGTCATTTCATTGAACAAACCTGTTAAGGAAGGACTGTCCATCCGGATAGGCGAGAAATTGAAGTTTATGGGAAGTCCCGGCATGGTAAGAGATCGTGTTGCCGTACAAATTGATGAAATTGTCAACGAAGGAGTTGAAGAAATTGACGAGTAAAGACTATTTGTCCCAGGAGGAAATTGATGCCTTGCTGAAACAGTCTGAAGCGGGGACGGATTCTACTCCCGCAAGCAAGACCGTTGACGATTTTCTGACTCCTCTGGAGCAGGATGCTCTTGGGGAAATCGGTAATATAACGTTCGGCAGCGCAGCGACGGCTCTTTCCACACTGCTCGGTCAAAAGGTGGACATTACGACACCAAAGGTTTCAATTATTACCCGTTCTGAATTTGAAACGGCATTTCCAAAGCCGCACGTAGCAGTACATGTGAATTACGTCGATGGATTTGAAGGTATTAACTCGCTCGTAATCAAGAAGCGCGATGCGCAGGTTATTGCGGACTTGATGCTTGGTGGAGAAGGAAACCCGGCAGATGAAGAATTAAACGAAATTCATATCAGTGCCGTACAGGAAGCGATGAACCAGATGATGGGCTCGTCAGCAACCTCGATGTCTACCATGTTTAACCGTTTTGTGAATATATCTCCACCGGGGATTGATATTTTAGACCCCATGCATGGAGATGGAGTATCCAGCTTGCCAGATGAAGAGACGCTTATTACAGTATCCTTCCGTTTATTGATTGGGGAACTTATTGACTCTACACTGATGCAGCTGTTACCTGTAAACTTCGCCAAAAAGATGGTAAGCATCCTGATGAATGGCGGAGAGGACGACGAGCAGCCGCAAGTTCCAGCAGAGCAGGTAGCTGCAGCAGCGGCTGCAGAAGTGCCGCAACAAGCCCAGGCTCCGCAGCAACCGCCAGCACCAACCTACCAGCAGCCGCCGACATATCCTCAAGACCCGGGATATGGACAGCCAGGGGCTCCAGGCTATGGATCACCGGGTTATGGAATGCCAGCTGGTGTACCGCCGCAAGCTCCTTATGGGACGCCTCATCATTACGGTGCAATACCGGGACGTAATGTAAATGTACAGCCTGTACAATTTTCTAACTTGCAGTCTGGTGCATTTGCGCAAGTGGATGAAAACAATTTAAATTTATTGATGGACATTCCCCTTAGAGTCACCGTAGAATTAGGAAGGACCCAAAAGCAAATTAAAGATATTCTGGAGCTCTCACAAGGTTCAATTATTGAACTGGACAAACTTGCCGGGGAGCCGGTCGACATCCTAGTTAACAACAAACTGATTGCTAAGGGCGAGGTTGTCGTAATCGACGAGAACTTTGGCGTGCGTGTAACAGATATTGTAAGCCAATGGGACCGTATTCAAAAATTACAATAATAGCATAATTTAGGGAGGATTTATTTCAGATGGCAAACCGTATTTTGATCGTGGACGATGCTGCATTTATGAGAATGATGATTCGGGACATCCTGTCCAAAAATGGATTTGAAGTAGTAGGAGAGGCCCAGGACGGATCACAGGCGATTGAGAAATTTAAGGAGCTTCGTCCGGACCTGATTACGATGGATATTACGATGCCCGAAATGGACGGCATTGCCGCTCTGAAGGAAATCAAACAAATTGACGCCAACGCAAAGGTTATTATGTGTTCTGCGATGGGACAGCAGGCGATGGTTATTGATGCTATTCAAGCTGGCGCAAAAGATTTTATCGTTAAGCCTTTCCAATCGGATCGGGTTATCGAAGCCATCAACAAAACACTGGGTGTCTAAGGCGCACCCGGTATGGATACAAAACAGGGTGCCTCTGACGCATTGAGTACATCCAGCAATATAGGCAACATCGCCTGGGTCCTTTTCGTGCTAATCTTGATCATCGTACTGATCGTGTACTTGATACGGTTTTTGAGTAAAAGAAATCAGAGCTGGTTCAGCAACCGCTCCGTTCGCATACTGGGAGGCGTGGGGCTGGGCCCCAATAAATCCCTTCAGCTTGTTGAAGTTGGTAGCAGTGTGTACCTCATTGGTGTAGGAGAGGATATCCGGCTTGTTGACAAAGTATCCGATCCTGAAGAAGTGGAGCAAATTTTGGCCGCACTGGAGCAGGAAGCTTCTCTGCAGCGCGGCCCAATTGCCCCGCTATTCGCTAAAATTGCGGATAAGCTTCGCCGGAACAACGCGGCACAGCAGCAATCTGAAGAAGAAACGTCGTTTCACGAGATGTTTGAATCCAAGCTTCGGCAGATGCCGAATCGCAAGGAAAAACTTGAAAAGCTGCGCAATGAGGAGAATACTACAGATCGGTCGGGAGATTCATGAGAAAAAAGATTATACTAGCATGTTTGCTGCTTGTCTTGTTCAGCTTCATTTCGGTGACGGCGGCCTCTGCAGAACCGATTCCGAACATTGATATTCAAGTCGGCAATTCGGACAAAGGACAGCCCGGTGCCACCTCGCTGTCTATTATTTTACTTATAACAGTCATTAGTGTAGCGCCAGCGTTACTTGTGCTTATGACAAGTTTTACACGAATTGTGATTGTGCTTGGCTTTGTGCGAACCTCGCTGGGAACGCAGCAGATGCCGCCCAATCAGGTGCTTGTCGGTCTGGCTTTGTTTCTCACTTTATTCATCATGGCACCGACGTTCTCGGCGATGAACGAAACTGCGCTTCAGCCTTATCTCAAGGGAGATATAACACAGTCTCAGGCGCTGGACAAGGCATCGGTACCGATCAAGACTTTTATGTTCTCTCATACACGTGAGAAGGATCTACTGCTTTTTATGAAATACACCAAGATGGAAAAACCAAAAAATTATCAGGAAATTCCATTAACGGTAATGGTTCCGGCTTATGCAATCAGTGAGTTGAAAACGGCATTTCAAATGGGCTTTATGATTTTTATACCATTTTTAGTTATAGACATTGTAGTGTCGAGTACACTCATGGCTATGGGGATGATGATGCTGCCACCGGTAATGATTTCACTTCCTTTTAAAATACTGCTGTTTGTGCTTGTAGATGGTTGGTATTTGGTCGTCAAATCATTGCTTCTAAGTTTTAACACATGAATATTTCCTGCAAGGACAGCAATCAAGGAGGACGGCAATGACTTCGGAGTTTATTATTTCCCTGGCTGGACAAGCGGTGTACATTGTACTCAAGGTGAGCGCTCCGATGCTGATTTTGGGGCTAGTCGTGGGTTTGATTATCAGCATTTTTCAGGCGACAACCCAAATTCAGGAGCAGACACTGGCCTTTGTTCCGAAGATTGTCGCCGTATTGCTGGCGTTGCTTTTGTTCGGACCCTGGATATTGACCACATTAGTGGACTTTACGTATAACATTCTGGACAATTTGTACAAATATATAGGTTAGGCTGAAAGCTATGAACATAGTGTTACAGAGTTTTCCTGTTTTTTTGCTGATTTTTTGTCGGATTGCCTCGTTTTTTGTAGTAGCGCCTATCTTTTCAACCCGAGGAGTACCTAATATCTTTAAAGTTGGAATTTCAGGCTTTTTGGCTTTGATTGTGTATCTTACCTACGGTACACATCAACAGGTACCGACCGATGTAGCGTATGTACTGTTAGTAGGTCGTGAAGTGCTGATTGGGTTGCTGTTGGGGTTTACTGCATATTTGTTCATAACAGCGATCCAGACCGCAGGTTCATTTATTGATCTACAGGTGGGTTTCGGGATGGCCAGCGTGTTTGATCCCATGACAGGGGCTTCAACGCCTTTAACGGGGAATTTCAAGTTTGCCATCGCTGTATTGTTCTTTTTAAGTATAAATGGGCACCATCATCTGTTAAATGCAATCTTATATAGCTATGATTGGGTACCGCTGACAAATGATTTTTTTGTGAAGCTGTATGGTGGCAGTGTAACAGAATTCCTGGTACGTTCCTTTGCGGAATCATTTTTGCTAGCCTTCCAAATTGCTGCCCCCATTGTAGTAGCGACCTTTCTAACGGATGTGGGACTCGGCTTTTTAGCAAAAACAGCCCCTCAGTTTAACATTTTCGTCATTGGTGTACCGCTTAAAATTATTGTGGGGTTGTTCATGTTATTGCTTCTCATGCCAAGTTTTGCTTTTATTTTCGAAAAATTGTTTTCTGTGATGTTCGAATCCATGCGCAACTTGTTGGATATTATGGGCAACCGTCCTTAATATCTGGTTTGGAGGAACGTAGTTTGTCATTTAAATATGCTATGAACCTGCAGCTGTTCTCAGGGGAAAAAACGGAAAAAGCTACACCCAAAAAGAAGCAAGATGCAAGACAGAAAGGCCAGGTTGCCAAAAGCATGGAGTTGCCCGCCTCTGGCGTCCTGCTGATTACGTTTCTTTGCCTTATGATTTTTGGCGGGTATTTTAAGGATCATGCGGTCCGCTTGTTTCGGGATATATTTATGAATCGCCTCACTATGGAGGTAACGCCAAACACAACGCTGCTGATGATGGGTGAGTATGGCGTGCAAATCATCATTATGCTGGCACCAATTTTTATTGGGGCGATTGTCATCGGGATAGCGGCGAATTACATGCAGATCGGTTTTTTATTAACCGGAGAGGGCATCACGCCCAAGTTTAGCAAGATTGATCCGATTAAAGGCTTCAAAAACATTTTTTCCATGAGATCATTGGTTGAATTCCTTAAATCTGTTCTAAAGATGACCGTCATTGGTTATCTGGTGTACAGCGTACTTTGGAAAACAAAGGCCGATCTCCCCAAGCTGGCTGAAATGTCAGGCGATCAAATGTTGAGTTTTACAGCTTCACTAACGATGGAACTGGGGCTCAAAATTGGTGTGGTGCTGTTCATTTTAGCGGTATTGGATTATATGTATCAACGCTTTGAACATGAGAAAAATCTGAGGATGTCCAAACAGGACATCAAGGATGAGTACAAGAAGATGGAGGGTGACCCGCTGATCAAAGGGAAAATCCGCGAACGGCAGCGCCGTATGGCCATGCAGCGTATGATGCAGGAGGTTCCCAATGCAGATGTCATCATCACCAACCCTACGCACTTTGCTGTGGCTTTGAAATATGACGGTTCGGAGATGGAAGCCCCTCAGATTATTGCGAAAGGGCAAGATTACGTAGCACTCCGAATTAAGGAAATTGCCAAGCAAAACGGCGTTATAACGATGGAAAACAAGCCGCTGGCGCGGGCGCTGTTTCAAAGGGCTGAAATCGGAGATGCGATACCAGCTGATCTGTTTCAGGCCGTTGCCGAAGTGCTGGCGTATGTATATAAATTAAAAGGAAAAGTGAAATAAAGGGATCGGAGGCCTAGAGACCCGTGAAAATAAAAGAAATAACTGTCCTTGCAGGCGTCATCGGCATCGTTCTTATGATGATTCTCCCGATCCCTTCATGGCTGCTCGATATTTTACTCGTCATCAATATATCAATTGCTTTGATGATTCTACTTGTTTCTATGAACACGAAGGAAGCTTTGCAATTCTCTATTTTTCCTTCATTGCTGCTTATCACCACGTTATTTCGTTTGGCGCTTAATATTTCCACGACCAAGCTCATTTTAGGTGAGGGACATGCAGGGGAGGTCGTGGCTACGTTCGGTAGCTGGATTGCAGGGGGACAAATTGCGGTCGGTTTTGTAGTCTTCCTGATTCTGGTGGTTGTGCAGTTTATCGTTATCACCAAGGGGTCTGAGCGGGTTGCTGAGGTAGGCGCACGGTTTACATTGGATGCGATGCCGGGTAAACAAATGAGTATTGATGCTGATCTGAATGCAGGTCTGATCAATGAGCAGCAAGCCCGTGAACGACGCAGTAAAATCGAACGTGAAGCGGATTTTTACGGAGCGATGGACGGTGCGAGTAAATTCGTTAAAGGTGACGCTATCGCCAGTATTATCATTTTGATCATTAACCTGGTCGGCGGCTTTATTATCGGTATGGCCGTTCAGGGAAAAGGATTTCAAGAGGCACTGTCGACTTATTCTGTTCTTACCATCGGTGACGGACTGGTTAGTCAGATTCCTGCACTCCTCATATCCACAGCGTCAGGCTTGATAGTTACGCGAGCTACGTCGGATGGAAACTTGGCAGAGGATTTAACCGGGCAGCTCTTTTCATATCCAAAGCTGATCTACATTGTAGCTGCTACGATTGCATTATTGGGCTTTTTCACGCCAATTCATATTATTACAACCCTCCCATTGGCCGTTCTGCTATTTTTCGCGGCCCGCAGGATGCAGGGCAATATGGAACGCAAGCAAATAGCGGATGAACAACTGGAAGAGGAGCAACAAATTGAAGAGGTACGTAGTCCGGAAAGTGTCATTAATTTGCTTCAAGTTGATCCGATTGAATTTGAGTTCGGGTACGGGCTGATTCCGCTGGCTGATACACAGCAGGGTGGGGATTTACTGGATCGGATTATCATGATCCGCCGTCAATGCGCCCTGGAGCTGGGTTTGGTTGTACCGGTCATTCGTATACGGGATAATATTCAGCTCAAGCCGAACGAATATGTAATTAAAATTAAAGGCAATACGGTAGGCGGCGGAGAACTGCTGCTGAATCATTATCTGGCTATGAGCCCGGGATATGACGACGATTCCATTACTGGTATTGAAACCACGGAGCCGGCCTTTGGATTGCCTGCGCTCTGGATTGATGAGAATACCAAGGATGTTGCGGAGCTATCAGGCTATACCGTTGTTGACCCACCTTCAGTCGTAGCTACTCATCTAACGGAAACGATCAAGAAACATGCTCATGAGTTGCTTGGCAGACAGGAAACACGGTCGTTGGTCGACAATCTCAAGGAAAATTATCCAGTGCTGGTGGACGACCTTATTCCTTCCGTGCTGGCAATTGGAGATGTACAAAAAGTATTGGCTAAGTTATTGAAGGAAAAAATCTCCATACGCGATATGGTGACTATTTTCGAAACGCTGGCTGATTACGGTACTTATACAAAGGATCCCGATGTGTTGACTGAATATGTACGTCAGGCGTTGTCTCGTCAGATTACACAGCAGTTTGCTCAGCAAGGTGAGACGCTGCGTGTCATTACCGTAGGACCGGGACTGGAGAAGAAAATTGCCGAAAGTGTGCAACAGTCTGAGCAAGGAAGCTATTTGGCCCTTGATCCGGTGTCCACGCAAAACGTGTACCAGAAGATGATGGAGCAAATCAATCGTCTCATTCAATCAGGACAGCAGCCGATCGTATTAACGTCACCAACAATCCGCATGTATTTGCGGCAAGTGATGGAACGGACAATGCAGGATGTCCCGGTGCTGTCGTATAGTGAGCTGGAACCGAACGTTGAAATTCAAAGTGTCGGGGTGGTGAACTTATGAGAGTGAAACGATATGTAGTGGATACCATGCCGGAAGCCATGCTGCAAATCAGAGGTGACTTAGGAACCGATGCCGTCATTTTAAGCACGAAGGAAGTCAAGGTCGGCGGCTTTATGGGGATGTTCAGCAAAAAGAAAATCGAAGTGGTCGCTGCGGTAGAGGAGAAGCAGTCTCAAAAGCCTCAGCGGATGGGAACACCACGACAACGGCCCCTTTCTATAATGAAGGAACCTGAGCAGCCGGAGGTGCCGTCCACGCCTGTGGTTCCCAGACAAACCGCTCCAGAAGCTTACCGACGGGTTACGCAGATGACGGCCAGTCCCAGAGAGGGAATGGGTGATTTAACAGCTGGTTCGGAGCAAACAGCATCAGACAAAGACCATTCATCAACCGTGTCTGATTATAATCAGGAAACAACTGCTCAGCTCCTTAAAAAGGAAGCCTCGCTTTCGAACATGGAAACGACCAGTGAGCTATTGAAGCAACCAATCGAAACAAGGCTTCCAGACAAGAACGGAGCAGCGGAAAATCAGGCTTTGCTCAATGAATTACGGGAAATGAAAGCTATGATGACTCGCTTTTCCCGCAACTCTTCGCTGGAAAGTACTTGGCCGGAGCCATTGCAAGAGATTTGTGAGCGATTGTTGGAACAGGAAGTGGAACGTGATCTGCTAGAGTATTGGGTCGAACGAGTATATGAGCGTCGTAGTGAGCACCCTTTTGCTCCGGAGTCTTTTGATTGGGAACAAGCCCTTCGTGAAGAAGTGACCGAATTTATTCAGACCAGACTGGACAAGGGCATCTCAAAAGATACCAAAATTGTGTATGTGGCGGGCCCTACGGGGGTGGGAAAAACAACGACCATTGCCAAGCTGGCGGCGGAGCAGTTGTTTAAGCATCATCGCAAGGTTGGATTTATTACCTCTGACACATATCGTATTTCAGCCGTCGAGCAACTGCGTACATATGCTACGATTTTGAATGTACCGCTTGAGGTTGTGCAATCTCCCGGGGATGTTCACAGAGCCATTCAGCGTCTGGAGCATTGTGACCTGATCCTTATGGATACTGCAGGACGAAACTATCGTAATGAATTGCTTGTTTCAGAACTGCAAAGTCTGCTTTCACCTATTAAGGAAAGTGAGACGTATCTGGTGCTCAGTCTGACGTCCAAAAGCAAGGACATGCTCAATATTACCAGTCATTTCAGTAAATTCGGTCTTGGTAAAGTAGTATTTACGAAGATGGATGAGACAGGTAGCTGTGGTGGAGTGTTTAATCTATTGCATCATTTTCCGATGCAACTGGCCTATATCACTAACGGTCAAAATGTTCCTGACGATCTTCTTCATCCAGATACAGAAATGGTGACAAGTATGCTGCTCGGAGCCAAAGCATCATCAGGAGATAACGGAGATTCTGTATGAGTGACCAAGCCCAATCACTTAGACAAATGGTTTCGGCCTTGGATAAATACCGATTGCCCCCACGTGATCGCCAAGCGAAAATTGTAACGGTTACCAGCGGTAAAGGCGGGGTAGGAAAATCCAATTTCACGCTCAACTTTGCTCTGGCTTTGCAATCCCTTGGTCGAAGAGTACTTGTATTTGACGCTGATATTGGTATGGCCAACATTGATGTGCTGATGGGGGCTAACTCACAATACAATCTTCTTCACCTGCTGAAACGTGAAAAATCAATTGATGAAATTATTCAAACGGGTGTAGGTGGTCTGCCTTATATTGCCGGAGGATCGGGCTTGAGCGAGCTGTTTTCGCTATCAGATGATGACCTGAATTATTTTGCCGATGAAGTGGAGAAAATGGCGGCAAATTTGGATTATATTTTGTTTGACACCGGTGCGGGTTTGTCCAAAGAAAACCTTAGATTTATCACTTCAGCTGACGAATGTATAGTTGTAACCACACCGGAATCGACCTCCTTAACAGATGCCTATGCGCTAATCAAAGTCGTGAGCGGGTTGCAAAGGGATACGGTATTCAAAATTATAGTCAATCGTGCCGATAACGATAATGAGGCCCGTCAAGTTGCCGATAAGATTGCACTTGTAGCGAGACGCTTTTTGAAGATCGACATCCCGTTGCTTGGACATATCAGTGATGATACTCATGTCATGCAGGCAGTCAAAAGGCAAGTCCCTTTTTGGGTTGCCTTTCCGGGATGTGCGGCTTCCAGGGATGTACTGAATCTGGCGCATCGTTTTGCAGCAATGCCGCAGGCTCCGCAATCTGGTACATTGAGCGGAATTAAAGGTTTTATGCAAAAATGGCTGCGACGTTCTGTCCATTGATTTTGATGAGAGGAAACAGAGGTGTTTAACATGTGTGCTTACCGGGTGCTGGTTGTAGATGATTCGGCCTTTATGCGCAAAATTATTTCAGATTTAATTGTAAGGGATGAGTCGTTCAACATCGTAGGTACAGCCGCCAACGGCAAAGAGGCTGTAGAGAAAGTAAAGGAGTTGCAGCCGGATCTGGTTACCCTGGATGTTGAAATGCCTGAAATGAATGGGCTTGAAGCGTTGCCGCTGATTATGGCTGCCCATCCGTTGCCTGTCATTATGCTGTCTGGTATTAATGAGCAAGGCATGAAGGAGACCATCATGGCTCTGGAGGCAGGAGCTTTCGATTTTATAAGAAAGCCATCCATATCTCATGCGCAAGACATTGGGCAGGTAAGCAAGGCGCTGCTAGAGCAGATGCATACGGCTATGCAAGCAGTACGCAGCCGTTTGGAGCGTGAGGAAGCGAATGGGCGCAAAGCTGCGTTGGAGCAAGTGGAAAAAACGCCACTGGAAAAACCTTTAGAAGGACAGGCTGTGACTGAGAAACAAGTGGAAAGTAAAGCGCCGGCTGACAAGGCATCTATAACTCCGCTTGCTTCTCCGCCTGCTCGATCAGTACAGCCTAAGCTAGATGCTGGCAAGCTTGTTCAGGCCAATCCCAAGCCGGAAACGCAACGGCAGCAGTCAGTGCCATCTATGGCGGTCGGTCGCAAAGACCCATCAGCGGTTCAGCCAAGCAAGCCAGTGAAAGCACCTGCTGTGCAGCCGAAGCGGGAACCATCCAAGGATACGGGACGAAAGCAAGGCCAACTGAATATTTCCGATACGGCTGCTGCCAAATCGCTGCAGAATACGGATAAGGCAGGGCTGGTTAAGCCGGAGCATCGGAAGACCGTAACTTCATCCACTCCTACGGCGACAACTCCTCCAGTAACGGCATCTGCAGCTCCATCTGCCCCCAAGGAGCCGTCTTTTAAAAAAGGTGTGCATACGTCCAACTTTCGCAAGCTGGTGGCGGTTGGATGCTCTACAGGCGGCCCGAGGGCGCTGAAGACGTTGCTGGAGCGCATTCCTGGGGATTTTCCCGCCCCTATCGTCATCGTTCAACATATGCCGCCAAACTTTACTCGCTCGCTGGCGCAACGTCTAAATACGTTGAGTCCTCTTCGAGTGGTGGAGGCAGAGCAGGGAATGACGCTTGAGACCGGTACCGCCTATATCGCTCCAGGAGGTTATCAGTTAAGAATTGTGTCAGGAGCGGGCGGTAAATACACCGTATCACTGAAGATGGAAGAAGCTCGTAATGGCCACCGTCCGTCTGTAGATACGATGTTCGAATCTTTGCTCTCGTTAACCTCGCTGGAACGGCATCTAGTGTTGTTAACCGGTATGGGAAGCGACGGAGCCAAAATGATGAAAAAGCTGTATGATGCAGGGGTGCAGTCCACATTTGCTGAAAATGAGGAAACTTGTGTAGTGTATGGAATGCCCCGCTCAGCGGTGGAGTTAAAATGTGTGCGTCACCTTCTGCCTATGCAGGAGATCGCCCCCAAGCTTGTACAAGTTGTGAAATAATCGGAGTGTAACTCATGGAGGAGGTGTCTCACAATGGACATGAACCAATATTTAAACATGTTTATTGATGAGTCGAATGATCATCTGCAATCTCTTAACGAAAATATGCTTCAACTGGAAAGCAACCCTACAGATCTAGGCATCGTTCAGGTGATTTTCCGTTCTGCCCATACCCTCAAAGGAATGGCTGCTACGATGGGGTTTGAAGATCTGGCATCGCTCACTCACCAAATGGAAAACGTTCTTGATCTGGTACGTAACAACAAGCTGGCGATGCATGAATATATATTCGATACCTTATTCAAAGGATTGGATGCTCTGGAGTCCATGGTGCAGAACATTACAGAGGGCGGTGACGGAAAAGCGGATGTTTCCTTCATTGTAGCTTCACTGCAATCCATTGTGAGTGGTGATTTCCAAAAGTCCGGTACGGGCGCTGCTTCTGAGGCTTCTCCATCTACAAAAGTGGACAGTAGCGAAAGTGCTGGGCTTGTTCTGGATCAATTTCAGTATTCTGTACTGGAGCAATCTATTTCCGAGGGACATCGCGTTCACTATATACAGGTGACAATCAGCTCAGAGAGCCAGTTGAAGGCGGCACGCGCTTTTATGGTATTCAACACGCTGGAAAACTCCGGTGAAATCGTGAAAGCTTATCCGTCCGTTCAGGATATTGAGCAGGAGAAATTTGAACAAAGCTTCTCGTTATATTACATAACGCAGAAAGAAGTCGGGGAGCTTGAAAAGGAAATTGCAGGTATTTCCGAAATCGACACTGTCTCCGTAGTTCAGCTGGATCAGGAATCTCTTAAACAAATGAGCGAAGTTACTGCCGGACTGGCAGAGGCTGCTGCGGTGCAGGAGGCTGTTGCCGTACAACAACCCGCTCCATCCCAGCCGCAGTCTCCAACTGCGGCCTCTGTCGCTAAGCCAGCCGCGGGTAAAGCACCAGCTGCCAAGGCTCCTGCTACACATAACCGTACCATTCGTGTAGATATTGAACGTCTGGACGTACTGATGAATTTATTCAGCGAGCTGCTCATTGACCGAGTGCGGTTGGAGCAGTTGGCGAGTGAGGCCTCCAATCCGGCACTGACAGAAACGGTAGAACACATGAGCCGTGTGAGCAGTGATTTGCAAAACGTCGTGCTTAAATTACGGATGGTCCCGGTGGATACGGTTTTCAATCGTTTTCCGCGAATGGTGCGCGATCTGGCCAAATCACTGGATAAAAAACTGGATCTGATTATTACTGGTGCAGAGACTGAAATGGACCGCACCGTTATCGACGAAATTGGCGATCCCCTGGTGCATTTGCTCCGTAACTCCGTGGATCATGGAATTGAGTCGGTAGCAGATCGTATTGCCGCTGGCAAGCCAGAGACAGGAACGGTGCAATTGCGTGCCTTCCATAGCGGGAACAACGTATTTATCGAGATTGAAGATGACGGGAATGGCATTAATCGCGATAAGGTACTGAAAAGTGCTATTTCCAAAGGAATTTTGACAGAAGAACAGGCAGCCGTCATGACCGATGAAGAAGCCTATCAGGTGCTGTTTGCTCCAGGCTTCAGTACAGCGGCGGTGATTTCAGACGTATCAGGGCGCGGTGTTGGTCTGGATGTTGTAAAATCCAAAATCACCGCTTTGGGTGGCAATGTTACCGTTCACTCTACCCTGGGCAAAGGCACCAATTTCTCTGTACAATTGCCACTGACCCTGTCCATTATTGCAGCAATGATGATACAGATCGGCTCTGAAAAATATGCAATTCCTTTGTCCTCCATTGTGGAGACCGCCATCGTCAAACGAACACAAATTCGTTCGGTACATGGCAATAAAATGATCGCTTTCCGTGAATCCCATATCCCGCTAATCTCCTTGAGTCAGCTGTTTGAGGTACCCGACTTCAATGAAGATGAAGAAGAAGAGACTGAGGTCGTGGTCATCCGCAAGGGAGACCGTCTGGCAGCACTTTCCGTGCAGGACTTTTTGGGACAAAGTGAAATTGTCCTTAAAAATTTGGGCAAGTACCTTCCAAACATTCAAGGAATTTCAGGTGCCACGATTCTGGGTGACGGTCAGGTTGCTTTGATCATTGACCCGAATGTCTTCATTAAATAATGTCTTCATTAAAAATGAAAGAAATGTGAGATTGCTGACATCAATAAGGAGGGTTTTTAGACATGGGAGAAGAAATTAAAGTTATCGTATTTAAGCTTGGTGAAGAGGAATACGGTGTTGAAGTAGAAAAAGTCCAATCTATTGAACGCATGGTGCCAATTACCCGGGTTCCGAGAACATACGATTTTGTTAAAGGCGTATTCAATATGAGAGGTGTAGTTATCCCGGTCATTGATCTTCGCGGCCGTTTTGGATTGCCTGAAGCTGAATATACGGATCAAACCCGAATCATTATCGTTGCGGTAGGTGAGATGCAAGTCGGCTTTATCGTAGATTCGGCGAATGACGTTATTGACCTGAACACCGATAACATTGAGACACCACCGGAAGTGGTCGGGGGAGTCAAAGCTAAGTACCTTCGCGGAGTTGCTAAAATCGGTGAAGAGCGCCTGTTGATCATGCTGAACTTGTCCGAAGTCCTGAATCGGAGTGAAATGAACCAACTGGAAGGCTTAGAGGATTAATCTATGGAGAATCTTGGTAACCTTGAAGAGTTTAAGTTGGATGTTCTGAAAGAAGTTGGCAATATTGGTTCGGGGAACGCTGCTACAGCGCTCTCCCGGCTTCTCAATAAACCGATAGATATGGGTGTGCCCAAGGTACAAATGCTGCCCTTTGAGGAAATTGCTGAAAAAGTCGGTGGAGATGAGCAGCTTGTTGTTGCCGTGTTTTTTAGGGTCGAAGGGGAAGCCCCTGGCAATCTATTTTTTATATTGCAGCCTCAGGCGGCCAAAAGTCTGCTTTCCCGTTTGGCGAATATTCCCTCAGATGATGAGGACAGCTTTAACGAAATGGAGCATTCAGCCCTGTCCGAAATCGGAAATATTTTAGCAGGTTCATACCTGTCCTCGCTGGCGGATTTCACACGCTTGTCTATGTATCCGACAGTCCCTGCGCTGGCTTTGGATATGGCCGGAGCCATTCTTAGCTACGGACTGCTCCAATTTGGGCAAATGGGGGATGCGGCTTTATTGATTGACACATCGTTTCTGGAAGGTCAGAATCAGATTGAGGGTCAATTTTTCCTGATTCCTGATCCAGAATCGTTCGGGAAAATTTTTAGGTCGTTAGGAGTCCCGATGAACGATGATTGAGGATAAAAGCGTCATTAAGGTCGGTATGGCAGACTTAAATGTAACCAGCAACCCGAATTCGATTCGTACGACAGGACTTGGCTCCTGCGTCGGATTGACCCTCTACGATCCTCATTTGAAACTAGCAGGCATGGCCCACGTGATGTTACCGTCCTCGGATATTGCACGTGAAGGGCAATTAAACATTGCTAAATATGCGGATACAGCACTGCCAGAGCTATTTGAGCGAATGCTGAAATTGGGAGCCGAACGGCGCAGGTTGATTGCCAAAATGGCAGGGGGAGCCCAGATGTTTGCCTTCGCCGGTAGTGGAGATACCATGCGGATTGGTCCGCGCAATGTAGAATCATGTAAGGAAATGCTCGTAGATCTTGGTATCCCTTTGATTGCCGAGGATACCGGTGGTAATTATGGACGAACGATTGAGTTGGACTGTGAAACCGGCGTTTTGAATATTCGAAGCGTACAAAAAGGTGTAAAGGAATTATAATCATGTTATTTGGCAGCTTACGCATTAATCTTTGGTCTGGAGTAGTCGGATTTGTTCTGACTTTTGTGTTGTCCGTTGGCAGCAATCTGCTGACCACGAGCTTAATTCGTGGCTTGATCGCCTTCGTTTTTTGGTTCCTGCTTGCATTTGTGCTGCGCTGGACGCTTGGTGTTGTAGCGCGGCCAGATCTGGGGAATGCCCAAAACCGGGCAAGCTCTCAGGTAGATGGCGTAGGTGAGAATCTGGACCTGACGACACCAGACGAAAATGAAAATCTGAATGAATTGCTGAAACCAAAACCAGAGCAGACGGACGGGGAAGAAAATGGTTTCGCACCTTTAAACCCGCCTAAGCTGGTTTCCAACAAGAACCCTGAAGAATTGGCCAAGGCCGTTCGTCACCTGACAGACAAATAAGGAGGGTGAAGCCGATGAACGAGCGAAAAGCCGCTCATTTAAACCATTCCGAGCTGTGGGAGCAATGGAAAGAACACGGTGACAAGGAAGCAAAAAAGCAGTTAATTGAAAAGTATCTTCATATCGTAGAATATGTGTCAGGTCGGCTTGCAGTAGGCTTACCAAAAAATGTATCCAAAGACGACTTGGCGAGTAACGGTGTCATGGGTTTGATTGATGCTTTGGAGAAATTCGATTATGGACGTGGTTTACAGTTTGAGACTTATGCTTCTTGGCGTGTTCGGGGAGCGATTTTGGATGGTCTTCGTCAAGGGGATTGGGTCCCACGTTCAGTTAGGGAAAAAGCGAAGAAAATTGAAGATGCCTATCAGCATTTGGAACAGAGATATTTGCGCACGGTAAGCGATGAAGAGATGAGCCATTATTTGGATGTTTCCGAAAAAGAGTTTCAAAATATGATTCAGGAAGTCGCCGTTATGTCGATCGTTTCACTGGAGGACCCAATCCGCGAGGAAGAGTCGGAAACACGGCTTTCTCTTTTGGTGGACGAAAAGGCGAAAAATCCGGATCATAAAGTCAATGAATTTACACTTCGTGATGCTCTTGCACAAGGCATTGACAAATTGACTGAAAAAGAGCGTATCGTTGTTTCTTTATTGTATTACGAGGATTTGTCACTCAGTGAAATTGCTGAGGTCATGTCGCTCTCTCCATCGAGAATTTCACAGTTGCATTCCAAGGCAATATTACGCCTGAGAGCGACATTGGACAAACAACGGGATTTGCTAATGCGTAAAGATTAACGTACGGGAGGTTACAGTAACAGTTAGACGGAAGGAGCACCCCTGTGGAGAAGCAATATGCTTTGGACCAGTTTTTAAAAGTGGTTGTCTCACCTGACAAACAAACCGCCTATTTGGAGTTTGCCAAACGTGAAGAAGGCTTTAACTGCACTGTGGAAGAACTAGAGCGTTTTCTGAGCAGCCAAAAAATATCCTATGGTTTAATTACTGATGCGATTCATGCATTTGTGGCACGGCCGGAAGATCATTTCTTCACCAAATTGTTAATCGCTCAGGGAAAGCAGCCGATCCATGGCAAAGACGGAAAAATTAATCTGGCCGAGATCGTGACTGGAGAATATGCACATAAGCCGCTCGAAACCATTGATGGACGGGTGGACTATAAAGAATTAACTCGTTTGAGAAATGTAAAGCGTGGACAACTGATCGCCGAACGGGTTGATCCTCTGCCGGGTGTACCGGGTATTGCTGTAACTGGAGAGGAAATTCCTTTTCTTCCGGGTAGAGAGGCTCGCTTTAAAATTGGAAAAAATGTAGTGATTCATCCAGAAGGCGTTGCGATGTATGCGGCCATTGATGGATTGGTAACTACAACTGAAAAGGGCAAACTTAATGTCTTCCCTGTATATGAAGTGAATGGGGATGTAGATTATAGTGTAGGTAACATTGATTTTGTTGGAACCGTCGTCATTCGTGGGAATGTTTTGACAGGTTTTCGTGTTCGGGCTGCTGGCGATATCCGTGTCATCGGTGGTGTGGAAGGTGCTGAATTGGAAGCGGAAGGTTCAGTGGAAATCAGTGGCGGCATTATTGGATACCACAAGGGTTTTGTCAAAGCAGCACAAAATGTAAAATGCTCCTTTATACAAGATGGTAATGTCATTGCGGGAGGCGATATTCTCGTATCCCAGAGCATTATGCATTCCCAGATTAAAGCGAGTAAAAATGTAATCTGTGAGGGGACAAAAGGACTCATCGTGGGTGGCAATGTACAAGCAGGTGAAAAGGTAGTGGCGCGTACCATCGGTAATACGATGTCCACAGCTACCATTGTCGAAGTGGGGGTGCTTCCAGAACTGCGTGATGAGCTGACAGAGCTGCGTGCACGTTTGAAGCAACAGACAGACAGCCAGGATAAAACCAATAAGGCCCTCACCATATTGGATCAGCTGGCTGCCAATGGACAGCTTGCACCTGACAGAATGGCCATGCGAATTAAGCTGACATCTACTAAAAAATCTAATGAACATGAGCTTTTGGAAACCAAGTCCAGGATGCTGGAAATTGAACGAACATTGGAAGATACGAGCCGTGCACGGGTAGAAGTAAAAAATGTAATTTACGGCGGCTCTAAAATAGTTATCGGCAGATATACGAAATTTATTAAAGATTCAGTGGAAAGAATGGCGTTTTATTATCATGAGGGAGACATCAGCATGTCCTCTTATGTATAATTTGGTATACAGATTCTAACTCAACATTGTATTCCTCGGAAAACATACACGGATGCTCAATCGGAAAGGGTGTGGTCCAATGAGCTTGAAAGCTGTTGAATTGCAAATTGCTGTGCCTCGTACCAGTGAAGCAGGTAGATACCAAAGTGAGTCCCAGCAGCGGCCGATGAATGACCAGGCACTGCTAGGACAAAAGACCGCGCTGGAGACGGAGAACATGCGTCAGCGAAGCAGTGCGGTAGATGAGTCTGCGGAAACATTTGTTGATGAACGGCAAACAGGAGCCCAGAGCAGGGAATCTTCACAGCAGAACCGTTCACGAACTGCTGAGAACGAGCTGCCAAAAGAGCATCCGGCAGAGCATCCGGCAGAGCATCCGTACAAGGGACACCACATTGATTTTTCGCTCTGATGACAACAGGGGAGAAGCATAATTAAAGGAGACGATGGGCAGTGGACCAACCATGGATTTATATTGTTCTGCTGGGCGTTGCAGCTGTTGTCTACGCCTGGCTGCTGCCTAAGCGTCAGCCGGATCGGGGAACAGAAGAGGTCGTCGTCCAAAAGGTCGAGGCTACACTGGAGCAATACATGGCCGATATTGAAAGCGATAATGACGAGCTGATTGAACTCGTATCTGGTATGAAGCAGGAACACGCAGCTAAGCAGGCTGCATTACAGGAGCAGGTGGCTGAGCTGCGGAACCGAATCGTCGAGCTCGAGCGACAGACTGCGATTGCTGCGGCCTCTGCTCAAATGGAGCCTGTGTCTGAGGAAATACGCTATACAGGTATTTCTCAACAGGCAGCGGCTGCCTATGGCCAGTTCCACAGACCGAAGTCTTCTATGTCCATACAAGAAGAGCATTCTGTTTCAAACGCTCCTCTTATAGCTGGTCATGACCAGACGGCGTTGCAAGAGCCTGAAACTGAACAGGAGCCAGAATCAATCCGTGATCGTTATCAAGAGCTGTTTGCGCTCTATGAGCAGGGGAAATCGGTGGATTACATAGCTAAGCAATCAGGTATCCAGCGGGGTGAGGTACAGCTCATATTGCAACTGGCAGAACGGGAGGATCTGAAGTGATCAAAAATCGTTCATTTATGCTGGGCATGGGTACCGGACTTGTAACAGGCGCACTGCTGCTGCAACTGGCGATGATCGGTCAGGGACAATCACAGCCATCCTCAATGGATCCGAAAAACATGACCCGTGAGCAATTGGAGAAGGCGGCAGCCGGATTAAATCTTCAGATCAGTGACAGTTCTGATCCGAAGATGACGGAAGAGGAATGGCGAAATAAGGTGATCAAGGAAGGCAGCAAAACACCGAATACACCCCAAAAGGCAAAACCAGCCCAAACGCCATCAACACCAAAAGCACCTGTGAACAGCACGCCTTCGACTGCTTCCAAGCCTGCGGCCAGTACGACTATAATGAAAAATCCGGAACAGCCGCAAACGAAAGGATCTGGTGCTGCAACTACTCCAGATACTCCTAAGCAGCCTGCTACTCCGCAAGTGCGATATAGCATTGCATCGGGAAGTAATTTGAGAAGTGTGGCATCTGGATTGGAAAAGGCGGGCGTTGTGTCAGATGCCAGTGCATTTGAGGCTGCGGCTAAGGCTCAAAAAATCAATACCAAAATTCGTACCGGTACCTACCAGTTTGCCAAAGGTGAGGATTTCGGTTCTATTATTACTAAAATTACGAAGAAGTCGTCCAACTGACCAGTACGGGAAGTGGACGGCTTTATTTTTTTACTAAAAAGCTCGACAGATTGAAGTAAACGGGTCGCTTTTGCGTGGGTTCAATTATTGTCGAAAAGTTAGTTGCAACGATGCAAGTGTTATGGTATATTAATTGACGGTGTTAAAAACGCACGTCGGTTAATTTCGTAAAGGGTGCTTTCAATAGAAAGTCTTTATGAAAGATGATGTCGGCGGAGGACACACAAAAAACCAAACTTAGGAGGTGTGTGAAGATGGCAGTAATCTCCATGAAACAGCTTTTGGAAGCTGGGGTTCACTTTGGTCACCAAACACGTCGCTGGAACCCGAAAATGGATCGTTATATCTTCACTGAAAGAAACGGTATTTACATCATTGACTTGCAAAAGACAGTGAAAAAGGTTGAGGAAGCTTACAACTTTGTAAAAAGCATTGCAGCTGAGAATGGTACAATCCTGTTCGTCGGCACAAAGAAACAAGCGCAAGATTCTGTTAAAGAAGAAGCAGAACGCGCTGGTCAATTCTACATTAACCAACGTTGGTTGGGTGGAACTTTGACTAACTTCCAAACCATTCAAAAACGTATTGATCGTTTGAAACAGCTTGAATCTTGGGAAGAGGATGGTACATTCGCAGTTCTTCCTAAAAAAGAAGTTATCATTCTTCGCAAAGAAAAAGATCGTCTTGAAAAATTCCTGGGCGGTATCAAGAACATGAAGGGTCTTCCAAGCGCCCTGTTCATCATTGATCCACGCAAAGAACGTATCGCGGTTGCTGAAGCCCGTAAATTGGGTATCCCAATCGTTGGTATCGTTGATACTAACTGCGATCCGGATGAAATCGACTATGTTATCCCAGGTAACGATGACGCGATTCGTGCTGTTAAATTGCTGACTGGTAAAATGGCTGATGCAGTTATGGAAGCAAACCAAGGCGAAGAAACTACAGCATAATATTTCCTTTAGGAAATACCTATATGAATTAAATGAAAAGGGTGGTTGGCAGGTGTATAACCTCTCACTACCCTTTTTTTAAGGGATAAAACTTGTGTATACCACGGAAAACCAAATTTGGAGGGAAATAATATGGCAGTTAATGCTAGCGCAGTAAAAGAGCTTCGTGAAAAAACAGGCGCAGGAATGCTGGATTGCAAAAAAGCGCTTGAAGAAGCAAATGGTGATTTGACAAAAGCGGTTGAAGTTCTGCGCGAAAAAGGACTTGCAGCTGCAGCCAACAAAGCAGGTCGTATTGCTACTGAAGGCGTTGTCGAGTCCTACATCCATGCAGGCGGTCGTATCGGCGTACTGGTAGAAGTAAACTGCGAAACAGACTTCGTGGCTAAAACTGACCAGTTCAAAGATTTTGTACGCGACATCGCAATGCACATCGCTGCATCGAACCCTCGTTATGTTCGTCGTGAAGAAGTGCCACAGGAAGAGATTGAAAAAGAAAAAGAAATCCTGAAAGCACAAGCTTTGAACGAAGGTAAACCAGAAAAAATCGTTGAAAAAATGGTTGAAGGCCGCATCGGTAAATTCTACGAAGAATTCTGCTTGCTGGAGCAATCTTTCATCAAAGATCCAGACAAAACAATCTCCACACTTATCAACGAAAAAATCAGTACGATTGGCGAAAACATTTCCTTGCGTCGCTTTGTTCGTTTTGAGCTGGGTGAAGGTCTGGAGAAAAAAGAAGACAACTTCTACGATGAAGTTATGTCTCAAGTAAAACAATAATTACCAATGAACGGTAATTGAATATGAAAAAACGGAAATGGAACACATCAGTGTTCCTTTTCTTGCAACAGGACACTTATCCTGTTACATAAAATATAAATGATATTGGAGGGTGATCATTTGGAAAAACCTGTGTTTAAGCGTGTAGTCCTGAAAGTTAGTGGAGAATCGCTGTCGGGACCAAACGGTTATGGAATTGATGCAGACACGATTGCATCCATTGCCGAGCAAGTCAAAGATGTTGTGGAACTGGGTGTAGAAGTTGCTATCGTATGTGGAGGCGGCAATATCTGGCGTGGTATCGCTGGTAGCGCCAACGGGATTGATCGGGCAACGGCAGATTACATGGGTATGCTGGCAACGGTAATGAACTCACTTGCCTTGCAGGATGCTTTGGAGCAAATTGAAGTACCTACACGTGTGCAGACATCCATCGCGATGCAACAAATTGCAGAGCCTTATATCCGTCGTAGAGCTATCCGCCATCTGGAAAAAGGCCGGGTTGTTATCTTTGCTGCAGGTACAGGAAATCCGTTCTTCTCGACTGACACTACAGCTGCTTTGCGAGCTGCTGAAATTGAAGCTGAAGTGATTCTGATGGCTAAAAATAAAGTGGATGGTGTATATTCGGCCGATCCGTTTAAAGATAGCACAGCCGAGAAATATGAGCAGCTTACGTATTTGGATGTACTTAATAAAAACCTCGGTGTCATGGATTCCACAGCTTCCTCGCTGTGCATGGATAACAATATTCCGTTGATTGTCTTTGCTATTACAGAGCAAGGTAACATTAAACGTGTCGTGCTGGGTGAGAAAATTGGTACGATCGTCAAAGGGAGTGTAAATTAATGCCACAATCCGTGAAAAAAAGCGCAGAAGAGCGCATGCAAAAAGCAATTCAGGCATTGCAACGTGATCTTTCATCTTTGCGTGCAGGGCGAGCGACACCAGCTTTACTGGACCGTGTGCAGGTTGAGTATTACGGCGCAATGACTCCAGTCAACCAACTGGCGAACGTAAACACCCCTGACAGTCGGACCTTGATGATTCAGCCTTGGGACAAATCCTCCTTGGCAGACATCGAGCGTGCTATCCAAAAATCCGATCTGGGTTTGACGCCTTCGAATGATGGGAATACCATCCGTCTGAGCATTCCTGCTTTGACAGAGGAGCGCAGAACTGAGCTGGTAAAGATGACGAAAAAGAACGGTGAAGAAGCGAAGATCGCTATTCGTAACATCCGCCGCGATGCAAATGATGATATCAAAAAAATGGAGAAAAGTGATATTTCCGAGGACGAATCTCGTAAACATCAGGAAGATATCCAGAAGACGACCGATAAATATATCGCTGAAGTGGATAGAGTTTTAGCTGCAAAAGAAAAAGAAATTATGGAAGTCTAAAAGAATGGCAGCCCCTCCCTTACGGTGGGGTTTGTCTCTTTTCAAGCCTGAGGCACATTTTCAGAGAATGCTGGAGGAACTGGAATGATCAAACGGGTTCGGTCTTGGTGGAACAGGGAACAAAATCAGCAAACACCGGCCATTTCAAAAGACAATATTCCGCAGCATGTTGCTGTCATCATGGATGGAAACGGCAGATGGGCCAAACGGATTGGAATGCCGCGGATTGTAGGGCATCAAAATGGAATGAAGGCAGTGAAGCGCACAGCAATTGCGGCGGATGAACTGGGTATTAAGTATTTGACTATGTTTGCTTTTTCGACTGAAAATTGGACGCGTCCAAAGGACGAGGTTGATTTTCTAATGAGGCTACCACAGGAATTTCTGGCTATTGAGCTGGATGAGCTGATTGAAAGAAATGTGCAGGTACGTATGATGGGAAACAAGGAACACTTACCTTCTCATACCGTTGATGCGCTGACTGAAGCGATTCGGCGAACCGAAAATAATACCGGACTTGTTCTTAATTTTGCATTAAATTATGGAAGTCGACTGGAAATCACAGAATGTATGCAGACGTTGGGACGCCAAATTGAGAGCGGGAAGCTCAAAGCAGAAGATATAACGCCCGATATGATCGGTAACACGTTGCTTTCCAGTGATATGCCAGACCCTGATTTACTGATTCGGACAAGTGGTGAGCTTAGACTTAGTAATTTTATGCTCTGGCAGCTTGCTTATAGTGAGTTATGGTTTACGGATATTTATTGGCCTGAATTTAAGAAAGAGCATTTATACGAGGCAGTGATCGAATATCAGCAAAGATCACGACGGTATGGCGGACTGAAGTAAATGGAGGATGAAAGCCGTTGAGACAGAGATTAATTACCGGTATTCTGGCAGGCGTATTCTTTTTGGCGATGGTCCTGTGGGGCGGCTTGGCCTACCATTTGCTTATTTTGGCAATGGCCCTTATCGGATTTTATGAGTTCGCACGAATGACGCAGGTATCTCCTTTTGGGGGTACGGCATTACTTGGGTACGTGAGCATACTGGCTTTTGTGTTCCCTTATCAACCTTTGGGTTTGCATTCACCACTATCCTTTGCCAGCATGCTTTGGCTGCTAATGATAGCTTTCATGATCATTACAGTAGGAACAAAGAACAAAATCCCTATTCAAACGGTAGCTATGCTATTCCTTGGTACCGTTTATATAGGTTTTGGATTTTCGTATATTGCTGAATCACGTCATATGGAACATGGGCTATTATGGACTTTTTTATTGCTGGCTTGTATATGGGCAAGTGATGCAGGGGCCTATTTTGTAGGTAAAATGGCAGGAAAGACGAAGCTATGGCCTGCGATTAGTCCAAACAAAACAGTCGAAGGGTCCATCGGTGGGATTGTTTTAGCACTGGTTATAGCTCTGCTATTCGCCGGATTGTCAGGAGGACTGCTGCCATGGTCCAAAGCCTTCGGTATTGGCTTGGCTTGTGCGGTTGTGGGGCAACTGGGCGATTTGGTACAATCTGCGTATAAACGAGTGTACGGCATTAAAGATTCCGGTAATCTGCTGCCAGGACACGGCGGGATATTAGACCGCTGCGACAGCTGGATTGTCGTTTTTCCATTTGTACATATGCTGATGCTGCTTCCATGAAACTTACCTGGTGATTATTCGTTCATGCTCAGGATCAATCTCTATGCTGCTCACGCCGCGTCATTCGAAGGATGAAACCAATAGCATAGCTGCCCTGAATAACAAACAATAAGCTCCTGGATAAAAGTGATTTTCAGGATAGGAAGGTGCATCATGAAAAAAATTACGGTACTCGGTTCAACCGGATCTATTGGAACACAAACGCTGGATGTCGTTTCCATGCACCCGGATCAGTTTGCTGTTGAGGCTTTGGCGGGCGGTTCTAATATAAAGCTACTTGCTGAACAGGCGCATTTTTATCAGCCTAAAAAAGTGTCTGTCGGTACCAAGCAGCTGGCGGAGGAAATTCGTCCTTTACTGCCATCCGGCATGGAACTGCATTGGGGAAATGAAGGACTCGTTGAGCTGGCTGCAAATACAGAAGCAGATATGGTTGTGACGGCTGTAATGGGCAGTGTCGGATTGCACTCCACGCTGGCCGCGATTGAGGCTGGGAAGCAGATTGGATTGGCCAATAAGGAAACACTGGTTACTGCTGGTCATCTGGTCACAGAGCGAGCTCGGGCGAAAGGAGTGCCGTTGCTGCCGATTGACAGTGAGCATTCAGCTATCTTCCAATGCTTGAATGGTGAGCGCATGAAAGATGTGGCACACATCACCCTCACGGCATCGGGCGGTTCTTTCAGAGATTTGACAAGAGAACAGCTTCGTACAGTTACGGTGGAAGACGCACTCAAGCATCCTAATTGGTCGATGGGCGCCAAAATTACGATTGATTCAGCAACGATGGTAAACAAAGGGCTGGAGGTCATAGAGGCGCACTGGCTGTTTGGGCTTGACTATGAGCAAATTCACGTGTTGCTTCATCCGGAAAGCATCATTCATTCCTATGTGGAGTTTCAGGATACAAGCATTGTTGCCCAACTAGGGAATCCGGACATGAGAGTACCCATTCAATATGCATTGACTTATCCTGAGCGGATGAAATCCCCGGCAAAACCGCTGTCACTAGCAGAGGTGGGTAAGCTCCATTTTAAGGAAATGGACTTTAATCGTTTTCCTTGTTTAAGACTTGCCTGTGAATGTGGTAAAATGGGTGGTACAGCACCAACCGCATTTAATGCAGCTAATGAGATTGCTGTTGCCCGTTTTCTGCGTGGAGAAATTCCTTTTCTGCATATTGAGTCTATTATTGAACGTGTGCTGGAGCGACATGTCAATGTGGCTAACCCTGATCTGTCTGAGATTGAAGCCTGTGATCGTGAAACTCGCAGCATAGCTGCCGGGCTATAAGGCTGACTTGGGATTGGAAAAGCGAAATGTGATTCTCTTGTGCAGGATTGGAGAATAATGATAATCTAGGAGTACAAACTCGATCTCATTGAAAGGGGAACGAAAACGATTGGAAACGATTCAAATAGTGTTGATGACGGTGCTCATGTTTTTCGTCATAGTGACGGTGCATGAATGGGGGCATTATTATTTTGCCAAACGCGCCGGGATTCTGGTACGGGAGTTTGCGATCGGTTTCGGTCCGAAACTGTTTTCTTATAAAAGAAACGAGACGCGATTTACGCTACGTTTGTTGCCTTTCGGTGGTTTTGCCCGCATGGCGGGAGAAGATCCGGAGGTCAATGAAATTGAAGCCGGACAAACGATTGCTGTACGCGTAACGGACGGTGTCGTTAAAACCATTTATCTGGATCAGCTGGATAACCGTAAAAATGTAGTGCGTGGTGAAGTGTTGGATATTGATCTGGAACAGGCGCTGACTGTAAAATTGGATGTGGATGGCGAAGATCAGCAATACACTGTACACCCGCAAGCGATGATGGTAACCAAAGGACAATCCATTCAAATTGCTCCGAAGGACCGGCAGTATGGCAGTAAAACGGTGGGACAGCGTGCAATGGCTATTTTTGCTGGGCCACTGATGAATTTTATTCTTGCTTTTATTCTGTTTGGTCTGCATATCCAAATGGTCGGGATACAAGTGGAAAACCCCACTTATGTTCAAATTAGTGAAATTACAGCGGGGATGCCTGCTGCTGAGGCTGATTTGCATAAGGGAGATATCATTGAATCGGTTAATGGTACTGCAATTGGTGCGAATGTTGAAAACTTGATCAAGCTGATTGCTGATTCTCAGGATAAGCCGATGAAGTGGAAAGTTCGCCGGGATAATCAAACATTCGATCTCACTATAACACCTCGTGCAATGGAGGGGCAAAAGGGCGGCAAAGTAGGTATCGTGCCTGAACTTCCAAAGCGCCAGGCAGGTGTTGGAGAGACGTTTAAATTTGCCGGACAATCCATGGTAAGAACAACCGATATTATTTTCCAAGGATTTAGCCAGCTCATTCAACGCTTTTCTATTAATGATCTGGGCGGTCCAGTACGTACTTTTGAAGTGACGGGACAAATTGCCAAGCAGGGCATTGAGCAGTTAACGTATTGGACTGCTATCATGAGTCTCTATCTGGGGATATTTAATTTGTTGCCGATCCCGGCACTGGATGGTAGCAGACTTGTGTTCCTCGGTGTGGAGGCGGTTAGAGGACGTCCCATTGATCCGGGTAGAGAGGGAATGGTCCATTTCGTTGGTTTTGCTATGCTATTCCTGCTTATGATCGCGGTCACGTACAACGATATTTTACGCTTAATTAATGGTTAATTAGAGGCGGACTTATATAAAAACGGTCTGTATGGGAGGACATGCATTTCTATGTCGAACGATAAACAGTTTGTCGAGGAAATTACGCCACAGAGCGAAGATTTTTCCCGATGGTATATTGATGTTATTAAAAAAGCAGAACTGATGGATTATTCCCCGGTTCGCGGGTGTATTGTATTCCGCCCAGATGGTTTTGAAATTTGGGAGCACATCAAGGAAGCCATGGATGTACGTTTCAGAGAAACGGGGCATCGAAATGCCTATTTTCCAATGTTCATACCCGAAAGCTTTTTCCAAAAGGAAAAAGAGCATGTGGAAGGATTTAATCCTGAGCTTCCTTGGGTAACCGAGGCTGGAGGGGAAAAGCTGGAAGAGCGTCTTGCAATCCGTCCGACTTCGGAAACGATGATTGGACATATGTACTCCAAATGGATTCAATCCTATCGGGATCTGCCTGTGCTAATTAACCAATGGGCTAACGTGGTACGTTGGGAAAAACGGACATTGCCTTTCTTGCGTACAAGTGAATTTTTGTGGCAAGAAGGTCACACAGCTCATGAAACAGAGGAAGAAGCACGCGAAGAAACGATGAAAATGCTGGAAGTGTACCGTGAGGTCATCGAAGAAGTTCTGGCTATTCCGGTTATTACTGGGCAAAAAACGCCATCTGAAAAATTTGCAGGTGCGAAGGATACCTTCTCATTGGAAGCGATGATGAAGGATGGGCGTGCAGTACAAGCTGGGACTTCCCATTATATGGGGACCAATTTTGCGGTTGCATTTGATATTAAATATTTGAGCCGTGAAAACAATCTGGAGTTCGCACATACAACTTCATGGGGAACAAGTACACGTTTGATTGGTGCACTGATTATGGTCCATGGAGACGATCGTGGTCTGGCTTTGCCTCCTAAAGTTGCACCTACGCAAGTCGTTATGGTTCCAATCGGACCACCTAAGAAGCGTGATGCAGTTATCGCGCGTGCAGATGAATTGTTCACTGAGTTGAAGCAAGCAGGTGTACGTGTGAAAATGGACGACCGTAGCGATGTAAGTCCGGGTTGGAAATTTAATGAATATGAAATGCGCGGTGTACCGGTACGTTTGGAAATCGGACCTCGTGATATGGAAAATGGTGTTTGCGTACTCGTATCCCGTATTAGCGGGGAGAAAAAAATTGTTCAGCAGGACAACCTGGTAGAGGAAGTCCAAGCAATGCTTGCACAGGTACAACTTGAAATGTATGATCGCGCGAAGAATTTTATGGAAGAAAACTTCTATTCCGTCGATACGCTGGATGAAATGAAGGCGCTCATGGAAGAAAAACGTGGCTTTACTTTGGCAGGTTGGTGTGGATCTGAGGAATGTGAAGACAAGGTCAAAGAAGTAACAGGTGCTACAAGCCGTAATATACCGTTTAAAACAACCGAGCAAAAGACCATATGTTTGTGCTGCGGCAAACCAGCCAAGCATACTGTAGTGTTCGCACGGGCGTACTAATAAAGAAGTAAAGCAAACCCATTATACTCACTTCATTTTCTCTGCCAGCAGTATAACTGTACGTGGCAAATGCCCCGTAGGATTTATATTGCCGTGATGGAGGGGTGAGGTGGGCTACGAAAAGCTTTTGCGGTCGGAGATGTTTTTGACGCAGAAGCTTTTCATGTTTTCAGAATGTAGAATTGAACATGAGGAGAACAGCTGTACACTAAGAAGACAGCTAGGCTAGCATCATTAGAAAATGGGGGGAAAGCCATGGGCGGAGCTGAAGAAAAAAGAAAGCGGCTGGAACTGCTGATGAAACAGGTTGTGATGCCTGCAGGAGTGGTTGAACCTTACTTTTTGGACGGTTGGATTGATCAGGTGGAAATTAGCCGTACCAATAAGGATTGGAATATCATCATTGTCAAGGAGACACTTGTCCCTGCTCAGGTGTACCGTACGTTTTGCATTCAGGTACAGGAAAAGATGAATCATATCGCTAAAATAACGTTTCAGTTTCATTATAGTGAGCAGGTTCAGCCTGGTGATATTATCGGCGAATACTGGAAGCTTTTTCTGGAGTGGGTGCATCGTGAAATTCCCTCTGTAAACGGTTGGATGAATCGGGCTGTGCATGAGTGGGAAGATGGGCTATTCATACTGACGATGAGCGATAGCATGTCGCTGGAGCTGGCACGTAAAAAACAGATTGACCAAGCTATTATCAAATTTTACGATAAATATTTTGGACTCTCCATGCGCGTTAAAATTCAGGTGGGTGAAAGTAACCAGGAGGCGTTGCAGCAGTTCCAAGAGAAGAAGATGCAGGAAGAACGCGAAGTTATTCAGAAGATGATGGAAAGTATGGAATCTGAAATGCCGCCTGAAGATGAGGAAGAGGGAGATGTCCGGCTTCAATTTGGTTATGAAATCAAAGAACCACCTGTTCCGATGCAGGATATTCAGGACGAAGAAAAGAAGGTCACGTTACAGGGAACAATCTTCGGTCTGGATAGTAAAGAGCTGCGTAATGGCAGTACACTGTTTACATTCTATTTGACGGACTTTAGTGATTCGCTACAGATGAAAATGTTTGCAAAAACAAAAGAAGATCTAAAGATACTTAGCCTGCTGGCTAACGGAAAATGGGTCAAAGTCCGCGGTCGAGTAGAATACGATCGTTTTATGCAAATTCCCGAGCTGGTTATGATTCCTTCCGATCTGGTTGAAGTACAGGCTCCACCTACTCGCAAGGATAATGCAGAGGAAAAGCGGGTTGAGTTCCATCTGCATACGAAGATGAGCGCAATGGACGCTGTAGCCTCGATTGACCAATATGTCAAAACAGCCGCCAAATGGGGTCACAAGGCGATTGCGGTCACCGATCATGGTGGTGTGCAATGCTATCCTGATGCTGCTAAGGCAGCAAAGAAAAACGGAATTAAAATGATCTACGGCATTGAGGCCAATGTGGTTAATGATGCAGTTGAGGTTGTGATGCAGGCGCAGCCGTTAAATTTGAAAACAGCGACTTATGTCGTTTTTGATATTGAAACTACCGGTTTGTCCGTCACGCAAAATAAAATCATTGAGATAGCGGCTGTCAAAATGCATGAAGGCAAGGAAGTTGACCGTTATGCTACCTTTGTTAATCCGCATGAGCGTATTCCCTACAATATCCAGCAATTGACCAACATTAACGATGAAATGGTCAAGGATGCACCCGATGTGGAACCAGTTATGAAGGAGTTCGTAGCTTTTGCTGGCGATGCTGTGTTGGTTGCCCATAATGCGAGATTTGATGTCGGTTTTATCCAGGCAACTCTTCGAAAGATGGGTTTGCCTGAAATGACCAATCCGGTACTGGATACGCTGGAACTGGCCCGTTTGCTTTTTCCAACCATGAAGAATCACCGCTTGAATACACTGACGACCAAATATAAGGTTGCGCTTGAAAGCCATCACCGAGCCATTGATGATACGGTTGCTTTGACAGAGGTGTTGAATGGTTTGCTTAATGATGCGGAACAAATTAAAGGTATGAAAATGCTCGACCGTTTGAATGACTATGTGGGAAAGGATTTATCGACCGCTCGTCCGTTCCACTGCTGCATTTATGCCCTTAATCCGATAGGTAAAAAAAATCTGTACAAGCTGGTATCGATGTCTCACACCGAATATTTTAAGCGTGTGCCTTGTATTCCTAAATCTAAATTGTCTGAAATGAGAGACGGACTGCTCATCATTTCCGGCTGCGAAAAAGGAGAATTTTTCGAGGCCGTGTTGAACAAATCCGAGGAGGAAGCCGAGGAAATCGCCCAGTTTTATGATGTGCTGGAGATTCAACCTTTAACGATGTATATGCATCTGGTGGAAAAGCAGCTGGTAAGCGGACCTGATGCCCTGAAAACGGCCTTACGCAAAGTATGCGAAATAGGAAAACGACTTGATAAGCCCGTGATTGCTACAGGCAATGTTCACTATTTGGAGACTCGCGATAAGCTGTACCGTGATATCACCATTCACGGCATTACGGGATTTAGCCCGCTAAAGGATATCCGTAAGCCGGATGCTCATTTGCGGACAACGGATGAAATGCTGGCGGAGTTCGAGTATTTGGGTGAGGAAAAAGCTTATGAGGTCGTTGTGACAAACACCAGCGAGCTTGCGGACCGTTTTGAGGAACTGGAACTGTTCCCTGACAAGCTGTTTACGCCATTGCTGGACGGAGCCGACGAGGAAATCCGTAATACATGCTATGAGACGGCTCAATCCATTTATGGTGAACCCTTGCCTGAGGTCGTTGTAGCACGTCTTGAAAAAGAATTGGAACCTATTATTAAATACGGTTTCTCCGCTAACTATCTCATTTCCGAGCGTCTGGTTAAAAAGTCTAATCAGGATGGATACCTGGTAGGTTCACGGGGGTCTGTTGGCTCATCTGTGGTAGCTACTTTTCTCGGTATTTCTGAGGTTAATCCATTGCCTGCCCATTACATTTGTGGTAATCCTGAATGCAGACACAGCGAATGGTTTTTGGACGGAAGTGTACCGAGCGGGTTTGACTTGCCAGATAAAAACTGTCCGAATTGCGGAGGCAAGCTCAAGGGTGAGGGGCAGGATATCCCCTTTGAAACGTTCCTCGGCTTTAAAGGAGATAAAGTTCCGGATATTGACTTGAACTTCTCCGGAGAATATCAGCCTGTCGCACATAACTATACGAAGGTGCTGTTTGGTGAAAAAAGTGTTTTCCGTGCAGGAACCATCGGTACGGTTGCCGAGAAAACGGCGTTTGGTTTTGCAAAAAAATATGAAGAGGCACACCATAAAAAATGGCGCGGGGCCGAGCTGAACAGGCTGGCTTCCGGCTGTACAGGTGTAAAACGCAGTACGGGACAGCATCCAGGCGGGATCGTTGTTGTTCCCGATTATATTGAGGTCGAGGACATTACACCGGTGCAATATCCGGCTGATGATACGAGCTCGGAATGGAAAACGACGCATTTTGATTATCACGCTTTTGATGCGAATTTACTCAAGCTCGATATTCTGGGCCATGATGATCCGACCATGATGAGGATGCTTCAGGATTTGACCGGGGTTGATCCTACGACAATTCCTATGAATGACCCTAAGGTGATGAGCATGTTTAACTCCACGGAGGCACTCGGTGTAACACCGCAGCAAATCCGTACACCTGTTGCAACCTATGGTGTTCCAGAGATGGGGACAAAGTTTGTACGCCAGATGCTGGTAGAGTCGCAGCCGAGTTCTTTTGCCGATTTACTGCAAATATCCGGTTTGTCTCACGGTACGGGCGTATGGCTGGGGAACGCGCAGGAATTGATCAAAAATAATACCTGCAACATCAAAACCGTAATTGGTTGCCGGGATGATATCATGCTCTTTTTGATTTACAAGGCGGGGATGGATGCAGGTCTGGCCTTTAAAATTACGGAGAGCGTGCGTAAAGGTAAGGGACTTAGTGCCGAATGGATTGAGGAAATGAAAAAATGCAAGGTGCCACAATGGTACATTGATTCCTGTCTGAAAATCCAGTACATGTTTCCAAAGGCGCATGCTGCAGCCTATGTTATTTCAGCGGTGCGTACAGCATATTTCAAGCTGTATCATCCGATTGAATATTATGCGACTTATTTCTCAGTACGTGCAGCCGATTTTGATATTGAGCTGTGCTGTCAGGGGTATGATGCGATCGCGAGGAAGATTGTCGAAATCGAGCAGCTTGGTTTTCAGGCACCGCCAAAAGAAAAAGGGATGCTGCCGATCCTGGAAATGGCTTTGGAAATGACAGCTCGCGGTTTCAGTTTCAAATCCATTGATTTGTACCGTTCCGAAGCTACACGCTTCAAAGTGGATGGAGATTCGCTCATCCCTCCGTTCGGAGCCCTTCAGGGGATTGGTGATAATGCGGCGCGTAACATCGCAGCTGCCCGCGAGCAGGGTGAGTTTTTGTCTGTCGAGGATTTTCAGCAAAAGTCGAAGGCCAGTAAAACCATTGTCGAAATGCTGTCCCAGATGGGATGCTTCCGTGGTCTGCCGGAGAGTAATCAGCTGTCTCTGTTTTAATTCGTACCACAGTAGTCAAGCTCTGGCACTTGTCACATAACTACGGTTATGTTATAATTTTTTTGGTAATCATGGAGATAAAACTGTTGCTAAAAGAGTGGGGAAACCCACTCTTTACTGTTTGATACACAGTTACAACGTGAAAACGTTATTTTTGGGCCAAAACCGGTACGCCGGTTTATTTGCAGTGAGCCCGAAATGAACATTACATCAAATAAAAATGGAAAATGCCGGTGATGAAGAAGCATTGTCCATAGTAATGGGGCGTCTTTTTTCACCACAGGAAAGTTTACTTTTGGAGGTTATAATCTTTGAGCACACCAAAGATCAAATCAGCAGTAGAAGAAATGGCCCAACCTTATCTCGATGAGCATGGCTTTGAACTGGTCGATGTCGAGTATGTTAAAGAGGGCAGCAATTGGTTTCTTCGCGTTTTTGTAGACAAAGACGGAGGAATTGATCTGGACGACTGTAGTATGATCAGTGAGTATCTGGGCCAAAAGCTGGATGAGAATGATCCGGTTTCTACAGCATATTTTCTGGAGGTATCTTCACCAGGCGCCGAAAGACCGCTGAAAAAAGCGGAGGACGTTGCTAAAGCGGTAGGCAAAAATGTATTTGTTACTACATACGAGCCGATCAACGGCCTGAAGGAATTTGAAGGTCGTCTGCTTTCTTTTGAGGATGGAGAGCTTACCATTCAAAGCGGACAAAAGAAGCATGCCATACCTTATGAAAAGGTAGCTGGTGCAAGGCTCGCGATCATATTTTAATTCGGGTTTGATTGTTGCTGTTTGACATGACTTCATGTTTTATACCTCGTGTGCTGACCAGGACACAGGTGCCATCATTTGAAAGGGGGAGCAGTAATCCATGAGTATGGATTTTATTGAAGCAATGAACGAGTTGGAAAGAGAAAAGGGGATCAGCAAGGATGTGCTGTTTGAGGCCATTGAAGCAGCATTGATTTCCAGCTACAAACGGAATTTCAACACTGCACAGAACGTGCGTGTTGATATGAACCGCAACTCGGGAGTCATTAAGGTATATGCGCGCAAGCTGATTGTTGAGGAGGTTCTGGACCCTCGCACCGAGATTTCGTTGCCGGCGGCTCGTGAAATTAATCCGCATTTTCAGTTGGAGGATATCGCTGAAATTGAAGTTACACCACGTGATTTTGGACGGATTGCTGCACAAACAGCGAAGCAGGTCGTGACCCAGCGCATCCGCGAAGCGGAACGGGGATTGATCTACAACAAGTTTGTGGACAAGGAAGAAGATATTGTAACAGGAACCGTACAGCGCCAAGACCCGCGCAATATTTATATTGATTTGGGCAAGGTAGAAGCGGTTCTGCCGTTGAGCGAGCTGATGCCGAATGAGAAATTTAATCATCTGGATCGAATCAAGGCTTATATTACCAAGGTAGAGAACACAACCAAAGGGCCGCAAATTATGCTGTCCCGCTCACATCCGGGTCTGCTAAAGCGTCTGTTTGAACTCGAAGTGCCTGAAATTTTTGACGGTGTTGTAGAGATTCGTTCTGTAGCGCGTGAAGCAGGCTTCCGTTCTAAAATCGCGGTTCATTCCCGCAATGAAGAGGTTGATCCGGTAGGCTCCTGTGTAGGACCTAGAGGAACACGGGTACAAACTATTGTGAATGAGCTGCGTGGTGAAAAAATCGACATTGTGCGCTATTCCGATAACGTTGACGAATACGTTGCTAATGCGTTAAGCCCATCTAAAGTACTTGAAGTACAGGTGTTTGAAGAAGAAAAGATGGCACGCGTCATTGTACCGGATTATCAGCTTTCTCTGGCTATTGGCATCAAAGGGCAGAATGCTCGTCTTGCTGCTAAGCTTACGGGCTGGAAAATTGATATTAAGAGTGAAACACAGGCGGAGGAAGAGCTTGGCAGACCAAGAACTTCCACCGATGAAATGCATCAGGATTCCGTGTCAGTAGATTAAGCGGAGTGTAGGGGGGTTAATGCATGAAACAGAGAAAGATACCTTTGCGCAAATGTGTGGCCTGTCATGAAATGATGCCAAAGAAGCAGTTGATCCGTGTCGTCAAAACCCCTGAAGACGAAGTGCTGATTGACTTGACCGGTAAAAAGTCAGGACGCGGCGCTTACTTGTGCGGCAAAGCCGCCTGCTTCAAGCTGGCTCAAAAAAGTAAGGCACTGGATCGAGCATTGAAGCACTCGGTTCATCCTGACATCTATGAGCAGCTAAGTCGTGATTTTGCTGCCGTCGAGGAAGAATTCCTGGCGGCACAAGGCAGCGTGCAGGATGAATAAGGCGCTGTCTGGATTGGGTCTTGCCATGAGAGCTGGCAAGCTGCTAACAGGTGATGAGATCGTTTATAAAGCGATCAGGTCTTCAGAAGCCAAGCTGGTCATTCTTGCGAAAGATGCTTCAATGAATACTCAAAAGAAATTCCGCGACAAATGCGGGACGTACAAAATCCCCTTATTGATAGGATTTGACCGGGAAAGCTTGGGAAGCAGTATCGGCAAACCTGAACGGGTGGTGCTGGCTGTGACAGATCAAGGATTCGCGAAATTGATCATGAAACATGCGGGGATAATGTCGGAGGTGGAGTATATTGAGTAAACAAGAAAGCAAAGACAAAGTGCGGGTATACGAATACGCCAAATCGTTGAACATGAGCAGCAAAGAAATTATCACCATTCTTAAACGGCTGGATATTCCCGTGAACAACCATATGAGCGTCATGGAACATGATGCCGTAGGTAAAGTGGAAAACTTTTTTAAGAATATCAAATCCAATGCTGCGGTCAAGCAAGGTGGAGCAGACACGGCGCAAGTAAGCTCGAACCAGACTCGTTCAAGCCAAACCGGTTCAAGCCAGGCCGCTTCAAGTCAGAACAGTAATCATTCAACTGAGCAAACCAAAAATCAACAGGAAAAGCAGGTAAGTATGAATAGGACAAACAACAACCAAAACAGTAATCGAAGCAGTGCTCCAAGAGCGCAGGGTAGTCAGCAGGGCGGTCAAAACCGCAGTCAGCAAAGTACGAATAAACCGAGTGGTCAGCAAGGCAGCCAGAACCGCAGTAATGGTCAACAACAAGGAGGACAACAGCGTTCCACTAGTAGCACAGGTACGCGTTCTCAAGGAAGTAGCCAGGGTGGTACGGCAGTAAGAACATCTTCATCTACGGGGAGCAGCAATGCGAACCGTAATAGTGGTGGTGGCAACCGTACAGGCAGCAGTAACGGTAATAACCGTTCCGGTCAAGGCCGTTTCGACGATAACCGTCAAGGCGGAGGACGCGGTGGTAACGGTGGCCGTGGTGGTAATAACCGCGGTGGTAACAATCGTGGTGGTAAATTTAACAACCGTGGTAAAGGCCAACCGCAGGAGCGTCGTGAGAAGATCGACAACACGCCTAAGAAAATTATTGTGCGCGGTGAGATGACCGTAGGCGAAACAGCCAAGCTGCTTCACAAGGACGCGTCAGAAGTTATCAAAAAGCTGATTATGCTCGGAACAATGGCGACAATCAACCAGGAATTGGATATGGATACCATTCTTTTACTGGCTGGAGATTTCGGCGTTGAAGTAGAAGTGAAGATTCCGGTAGAAGAAGATCGCTTTGAAACTGTGGAAGAAAATGATGATCCAGCGGATCTGAAAACACGTCCACCAGTTGTAACAATCATGGGTCACGTCGATCATGGTAAAACCACTTTGCTGGATGCTATTCGCTCCACGAATGTAACGGGTGGCGAAGCCGGTGGTATTACACAGCATATCGGTGCATACCAGGTTGAAATCAACGGTAAAAAAATCACCTTCTTGGATACACCGGGTCACGAAGCCTTTACTGCAATGCGTGCTCGTGGTGCTCAAGTTACAGATATGACGATTATCGTGGTTGCAGCTGACGACGGTGTTATGCCACAGACGGTCGAAGCCATCAACCATGCCAAAGCAGCAGGCCTGCCTATTATCGTGGCTGTGAACAAGATTGACAAACCGGATGCGAACCCGGATAAAGTGAAGCAAGAGTTGACGGAATATGAGTTGGTACCTGAAGAGTGGGGCGGAGATACTATTTTCGTCAACGTCTCAGCGAAACAAAGAATGGGTCTGGAAGATCTGCTCGAAATGATTCTGTTGGTAGCTGAAGTGAATGAATACAAAGCGAATCCGGACAAACGGGCACGCGGTACCATCATTGAGGCTGAGTTGGATAAGGGGCGCGGTTCTGTAGCTCGTGTGCTCGTGCAGAACGGTACTCTGAAAGTCGGCGATGCCTTCGTAGCGGGGAACTGCTTCGGGCGTGTACGTGCCATGGTCAACGACAAAGGTCGTCGTCTCAAGGAAGCTGGACCTTCTACACCAGTTGAAATTACTGGTTTGACAGAAGTTCCACTTGCTGGTGATCCGTTCATGGTGTTTGAGGATGAGCGCAAAGCCCGTGCTATCGCTGATAGACGTGCGATCACGCAGCGTCAGTCCGATCTGGGCAGCAACACCCGCGTAACGCTGGATGACCTGTTCCAACACATCAAGGATGGTGAGATGAAGGATCTGAACGTCATTATCAAAGGTGATGTACAGGGTTCTGTCGAAGCGCTGAAGGGCTCCTTGAACAAGATTGAAGTTGAAGGTGTACGCGTAAAAATTCTTCACAGTGGTGCAGGGGCAATCACCGAATCCGATATTATTTTGGCTGCGGCTTCCAATGCTATCGTCATTGGTTTTAACGTTCGTCCAGATAATCAGGCCAAATCTACAGCAGAAGCTGAAAAAGTGGACATTCGTCTGCATCGCGTTATTTACAATGTCATTGAAGAAATCGAGCAGGCTATGAAAGGCATGCTGGATCCTGAGTATAAAGAAAATGTGATCGGACACGCTGAAGTACGTAACGTGTTCAAAGTTACTAAAGTCGGTACGATTGCTGGCTGTATGGTGACGTCCGGTAAAATTACCCGTTCAGCAGAAGCACGTCTGATTCGTGACGGCATCGTGATTTTCGAAGGCAAAATCGACTCACTGAAACGCTTTAAGGACGACGCAAAAGAAGTTGCCCAAGGTTACGAATGTGGTATTACCCTTGATGGCTATAATGATGTTAAGGAATCCGACATTATTGAAGCGTTCGTCATGGAAACAGTGGAGCGCTAACGGCAGAGAGGTGAGCATCCATGGCTAAAATACGTACAGGTCGAGTTGGCGAGCAAATTAAGAAGGAACTAAGCCTACTCATACAAACCGAATTAAAAGACCCCCGTATCGGTTTTATTACGGTGACGGGTGTCGATGTCACAAACGATTTGTCCCAGGCGAAAGTATACTTGAGTGTACTTGGGGATGAAGAACAAAAAACTTCTTCCCTGAAGGCATTGGACAAAGCGAACGGTTATCTTCGTTCTGAACTTGGCAAACGGATACGGCTTCGCCATGTTCCTGAGCTGATTTTCAAAATTGACGAATCTATTGCTTACGGCAGTCGAATTGAAAAGCTGTTGAGTGATATCGACAAGGACGAAAAATAGGAATTCCTGTTGGTGTGAAGAAACCATGAACTGAATGTAAAGGAGACGGCAATGCATACCTATGAACAGGCGCTTCAACAAGCGAAGGAATTTATTCTGGAGCATGATGATTACCTGATCGTATCGCATGTACAGCCGGACGGAGACGCAGTCAGCTCCACCGTAACGGTGGGCTGGCTTCTCTCATGTCTGGGGAAGAAATTTACCATGTTGAATGAGGGAGCTATTCCCAAACGCATGGACTTTTTATGGCATGCCGATGAGATTATGGATATGAGCCAGCAACCGCCAGAACGGAAATACAACCGGATCATTTGCGTGGATTGTGCAGACTACCGTCGTGTTGGTTTGACAGAACAGTTTTTTGCGGAAGATGCCGTTATCCTGAATATTGATCATCATCCAACGAATGATGCGTATGGTACGGTGAATGTAATTAAGTCGGATGCAGCAGCAACAGCGGAAATCCTTTTTGATTTACTGGAAATGTTTGCCGTAAAGTGGGACGTTGAAGTAGCGACTTCTGTGTATACAGGACTGCTGACGGATACAGGAGGCTTCCGGTATTCCAACACTTCGCCAAAGGTGATGTCTATTGTGTCACAGTTGCTCACTTATGGTGTAGATGGTCCATCTTTGTCTGAAAATTTGCTGGAAGAAATGACATTCCCGCAAATGAAGGTGCTGACCAAGGCATTGCAGACGCTCACCATGTCGGAGGATGGTAAAGTCGCCTGGGTGGTTGTTACACTTGAGGATATGGAAGAGTGCGGAGCTGTGAACGAGGACTTGGAAGGGATTGTTAACTATCCAAGAAATATTCGTGGCGTTGAAGTAGGCATTTTCTTTAAAGTGATCAATGAACAAGCGGTTAAAGCCAGCATGAGATCGGCAGGCCGTGTTGATGTAGCTGCGTTAGCCCAGTCGTTTGGAGGCGGAGGCCATGTTCGTGCGGCGGGCTGCCGGCTAGAAGGCAAACTGGAGGATATTATCAAGATCGTTGTAGGGCGGGTGAAAGACGAGCTATGAACCCGTTGAAGAAGGAACAGGCAAGTTGGGAAGGCGTTCTGCCCGTCTATAAACCCGCTGGATTTACCTCTCATGATGTAGTGGCGAAGGCTCGTCGTTTACTGGGGATGAAGCGAATCGGACACACCGGAACGCTTGATCCGCAGGTAACCGGTGTGCTGCCCTTGTGTCTGGGACGTGCTACCCGAGTCGTAGAATACATGCAAGAGCGGCCCAAGGAGTATCGGGCTATGCTGAGATTAGGCATTGCAACCGATACCGAAGATCTTACGGGGACAGTTATTGAAGAAAGTGAACGTCCGGTAGAAGTAACGGAACTGGAAGCCAAAGCGACGCTGGAGCGTTTTGTTGGTACGATTTCTCAAGTGCCGCCGATGTATTCCGCACTCAAAGTGAATGGCAAACGTCTATATGAACTGGCTCGAGAAGGCAAAACCGTAGAGCGCAAAAGCCGCGAAGTAGACATTTACGAGCTGGAAATGACAGGATTTGCTCAGACAGGATCATATGTGGACATTTCCTTCCGTGCTTTATGCTCCAAAGGGACATATATCCGTACACTATGTGTTGATATTGGCCGTGCCTTGGGATATCCTTCGACGATGGTCAAGCTGGAGCGAACCATGTCTGCGGGAATTTCCGCAGAACATTGCCTGACGTTCGAAGAGATAGAGCGCTGCGTAGCGGATGGCAGTTTGGGTGAGCGGCTTATTGCAACCGATCAGGCGATTGACTATATGCCTGAGCATACGGTGGCCGAAGCGAAGGCAACTGCAGCTTTGCAAGGCCAACGTTTGTCGCTGAGTATGATTTCACCACCTGTGGACGACAGCCAGCCCTTCCGTTTGTATAAAGAGGATAAAACGTTTTTAGGTATATATGGACGAGATGAATCAGGGGCAATTGCTCCAATTAAAGTTTTTTTATAAATTTTCAGCGGAGCTGAACAATTCTATAATTACAAGAAAAGCTTCCGCTGGGCGTGGTCGCTTCTGTGAAAGTAACGTCGATAGACGTTTTTCTTACCCCGAATTGTGCTATAATTTTGACGAAGTTAGTCAAATGATGTGAAATGCAGGTGAATGAATATGATTACCGTTTCGTTGTCTTATCCATTGAGCGATGAGCTTTTACAGCAATGGGGGCGTCCACAGGTCACGGCGATTGGTCAGTTCGACGGTCTTCATCTGGGGCACGCAAGCGTCATACACCAAGCCGTTTCGCTGGCTCGGGAACAGAAAGTGCCGGGTTCTGTCATGACATTTCATCCTCACCCAAAGGAAGTCATGAAGAAAGGTGACTATGAAGGTTATTTAACACCGCTTGCGGACAAGCAGACTATTTTGGCCGAAATGGGTGTGGATGTTCTTTATATTATGAGCTTTAACGAGGATTTTTCCAAGGTCAGTCCTGAGGCGTTTATGACAGATGTACTGCTTCCTTTGCAAATTCAAACGGCAGTAGTGGGCTTTGACTTTCGGTTTGGCTACCGAGGGGCAGGGCATGAGGATACGCTTCGCAAGCTTGGTGGGGAGCTGATGACTGTGCACACTGTACCCCCGTTTGAACTGGATGGGGAAAAGGTGAGCAGCTCTGGCATTCGCCGTGCTTTGCAGACCGGGGATCTAACACAAGCGTCTCGCTGGTTGGGACGTCCTTACCGTATACGGGGGACTGTTATGGATGGAGAGAAGCGGGGGCGTACCATCGGATTTCCGACCGCCAATCTCAAATTAGATGATACTTACGTAATTCCGGTCAAGGGTGTATACGCTGTACGGGCACTCGTAGGCAACCGTTGGATAAGCGGTGTCATGAATGTAGGAGTCAAGCCTACCTTTCATGAAGGCGTGCTGAATCCGTCGTTTGAGGTGCATTTATTTGATTTTAATCAGCAGATTTATGGGGAGTCTGTGCTGGTTGAGCTTCATCATTACATCCGTCCTGAACGTAAATTCTCTTCAGTGGATGAGCTGATCAGTCAAATTGGCAATGACGCACAGACAGCTAAAAAGCTGTTGGGCTAAATTATTTACATAAGACAGGCGCTGTGTTATACTGACTTATGTTGTGTAAACAACGATGAACCTTAGCTTGGTTGTCCGCTTTCACCGGCGGCTACGAGGCTAGTGGCGATTATAATGAAGGAGGTGAACAGGATGGCATTGACTCAAGAGCGTAAACAGCAATTGATCGAGGAGTACAAAACTCATGAATCCGATACAGGATCACCTGAGGTACAAATCGCTATCCTTACTGAAAACATCGTCAACTTGCAAAGTCACTTTCGTTCGCACAAGAAAGACCATCACTCCCGCCGCGGGTTGTTGAAAATGGTCGGTCAGCGTCGTAAGCTTTTGGCTTACCTGAAGAAGACTGATGTTAAACGTTACAGTGCGTTGATCGAACGTCTCGGACTGCGTCGTTAATTTTCAGACATGTAATGTGAAAAGAAGCCTGGTTGTTCACCGCTTGTCCCTGCTAAGGCGACGGCGGACAGCAGCCGGGTTCTTTTTTGAAATGGGAGTCTTTTTTGAAATGAGAAACTTTTTTAAAATTACATATCTTATTTGAATGTGAATTTCTTATGAATAAGACTTGCGCAGGAAATACTGGATATGTATAGAACTTTTACAATGGAATGAAATGGAGGGATACCATGGAGCAACGTGTAGAAATGCAGCTCGGCGGAAGAAAGCTGGTGCTGGAAACAGGACGTCTTGCGAAACAAGCCAATGCGGCAGTTAAAGTAAGCTACGGAGAAACAGTTGTGCTTTGTACCGTGACTGCTTCCCGTGAACCGAAAGATCTGGACTTTTTTCCGCTGACAGTAAACTATGAGGAAAGATTATATGCTGTTGGGAAAATTCCAGGTGGATTTATTAAACGTGAAGGACGCCCAAGTCAAAAAGCGATTTTATCCAGCCGTTTGACAGACCGTCCGATTCGTCCATTGTTTCCAGAAGGCTTCCGGAATGACGTACAGGTATTGAATCTGGTGATGAGTGTTGATCAGGATTGTGAGCCGGAAATTGCAGCAATGATCGGAACCTCGGCGGCACTTAGCATTTCGGACGTGCCTTTTAACGGGCCGATTGGTGGAGTTGCTGTAGGCCGTGTAAACGGACAATTCGTGATTAACCCGGACATTGCCCAACAGAATACCAGCGATATGTACCTGGTTGTAGCCGGAACGAAAGATGCCATCATGATGGTAGAAGCTGAAGGTGACGAAATTCCAGAGGAAGTCATGCTGGAAGCCATTATGTTCGGCCATGACGAGATTAAGAACATTGTCGCAGTCATTGAACAATTGGTTCAAGTGGCAGGTAAAGAGAAAATGCAGGTTAAGCTGCATACTGTTGATGAAAAAGTGAACAGTGAAGTACGTGCTTATGCAGCTGGACGTTTGGTGGAAGCTGTTAAAATTGCAGAAAAACATGCCCGTCAAGAGGCGATTGATGCAGTTAACGAAGAGACAATTGCCCACTTTGAAGCACAATACATAGAGACGCCTGAGCTTCTGAAAGACGTGAGCGAAGTTCTCTATGATATCGTTAAAGAAGAAGTTCGTCGTCTGATTACGCATGATAAAGTGCGTCCTGACGGTCGTAAGCTTGATGAAATTCGTCCGATCGAAAGCGACACGAGCATTTTGCCACGTACGCATGGCTCGGGCTTGTTCACACGTGGTCAAACGCAAGCGCTTAGCGTTTGTACACTTGGCGCATTGGGTGACGTACAAATTCTGGACGGTATTGATCTGGAAGAAACGAAACGTTTCATGCACCATTACAATTTCCCTCCATTCAGCGTAGGTGAGGCTCGTCCTTTGCGTGCGCCGGGTCGACGTGAAATTGGACATGGTGCTCTTGGGGAGCGTGCGCTTTCCAAAGTAATCCCTTCCGAAACTGAGTTTCCATACACCATCCGTCTGGTTTCCGAGGTGCTGGAATCGAACGGTTCAACCTCCCAAGCTAGTATTTGCGCAAGCACACTGGCTATGATGGATGCAGGTGTACCGATCAAGGCTCCGGTTGCAGGTGTAGCTATGGGATTGATCAAGGACGGAGATCATGTTTCCGTGCTTACGGATATCCAAGGCATGGAAGATCATCTGGGTGATATGGACTTTAAAGTGGCTGGTACAGCAGAAGGTGTAACTGCTATTCAAATGGATATTAAAATTGACGGTATTGACCGTGAAATTTTGCAGGATGCGCTCAAGCAAGCTAGAGAAGGACGTTTGTTCATTCTTAGCAAGATGATGGAAGCCATCCAAAAGCCACGCGAGCAGTTGTCTCCGTATGCTCCAAAAATTATGACGATGCATATTAATCCAGACAAAATCCGTGATGTTATTGGCGCGGGTGGTAAAATCATTAACAAAATCATCGAAGAAACCGGCGTGAAAATTGATATCGAGCAAGATGGCCGTGTGTTCATCGCTTCCACAAACCAAGAGATGAATGAAAAGGCGCGCTCCATTATTGAAGGTATCGTTAAGGAAGTTGTAGTCGGAGAGATTTACATCGGTACAGTGAAACGGATTGAAAAATTCGGTGCATTCGTCGAGATTTTACCGGGTAAGGACGGTCTGGTGCATATTTCTCAACTGTCTACTGAGCGTGTAGCCAAAGTTGAGGATGTAATTGCTATTGGAGATACGATTACGGTGAAAGTAACTGAAATCGATCAGCAAGGCCGTGTCAATTTGTCCCGTAAGGCGGTTCTGACAGCTGAAGCTCCTGCAAAGTCCTAGGTTCTGATACCGCGGACCACAGTAACAGAAAGTCTATCCGTTTTTTACAGAACACGGGATTTGATAGTATTATTTAAGCTTTTGGAAAGAGGCAGAGCTACGTTTCTGGCTCTTTTTTCATACATATGCACAAGTGTGCCGAAGTGGGCTGCTAGAAGCTTACTGCGTCATAGTTCTTGTCCTCTCCGCATACAATGTGGACAAACGGGCGGGAGGATGAAGGGACCATGAGAAGGGCAAAGACAGCGGCGTGGGTTGTAGCCAGTTTGGCCATCACGCTGATCATCGGGCAGTTTAGCGGGGTTCGTGATTACATTGGTCAATTACGTGACGGACAAGGTACAGAAGTTAACGAGCCTGAGGCTGTAACAACGATGGTGGTTGCGGCTTTACCTGATAATGCGCTTATGCAGCGACTACGTACTGAAGCAGCCCGTCAGCGGCGGGAACCGGTTGATGCCAAGATCGACAGAGTATGGAAGGCTATTCCGGGTTATAACGGACTGGAGGTCGATCTGGAGGCGACCTATCGTAAAGCGATAAAGGCCCCAGACCGCCCAATCCAGTATGTGTATCGGCAATTGGCGCCCAAAGTACATTTGAACCAGCTGGGTAATGTGCCAATTTACAGGGGAAATCCCGAGAAGCCGATGGTCTCCTTCATGATCAATGTGGCTTGGGGAAACGAGTATATCGTACCGATACTGAATACGCTGGATCAGGAAAAGGTCAAGGCTACGTTTTTTCTGGATGGAAGCTGGTTGAAAAAAAATACCGAACTCGCCAAGGAGATTCAAAAAAGAGGACATGAGCTTTCGAATCATGCCTACTCTCACCCCGATATGAGTCGTCTGAGTCGGGAAAGGGCCACACAAGAAATACAGAAGACGGAAGTGCTTCTTCAAGAAATCTTGGGTGTGAAAAACAGCTGGTTTGCCCCGCCGTCAGGTGATTTTAATCAGCAAACCGTTGATCTGGCCGCAGAACTCGGACTCAAAACCGTGCTGTGGACATTGGACACCGTAGACTGGAGGCATCCGTCGCCAGAATCGGTGGTTAACAAAATCAGCAGTCAGGTTGAATCAGGCTCCCTGATATTAATGCACCCTACGGATTCCTCAGCGGCGGCTCTCAAGGGCATGATTCATGCCATTCGGAGTAAGGGACTCGTGCTCGGAACTGTCAGTCAGACGCTTTCCCCTGATCGGCAGCTGCCTGCTCCGGTTGAGTGAACGTCTTTTTTCTGTTAGGATTGAACATTATGGCAAAGTATGCAATTCAGTTTAGGAGGGCCAATCGTGGAAAGAATTCAACTCAAAAACGGCCTAAGAGTGGTCATTGAAAAAATTCCAACCGTGCGTTCAATTTCTTTTGGTATCTGGGTTAAAACCGGCTCCCGGAATGAAACACCGAACAATAGCGGTATTTCTCATTTTATTGAACACATGCTTTTCAAAGGAACAGAGCGCTTCAGCGCAAAGGAAATTGCTGAGCAATTCGACGCCATCGGAGGAAATGTTAATGCGTTCACTTCGAAGGAATATACCTGCTATTATGCAAAAGTGCTGGATGAGCATCTGCCGATTGCGGTTGATGTGTTGTCTGATATGTTCTTTCATTCCAAATTGGATCGTGATGAACTAGCAAGAGAGAAAAATGTGATTCTTGAGGAAATCTCCATGTACGAGGACACACCAGATGATATGGTGCATGATCTTGTATCTCGGGCAGCTTATGGTGAACATCCGCTGGCTTATCCGATACTCGGAACCGAAGGGCATCTGCTTGCTATGGATAGCTCACATCTCAGCCACTATATGAAGGAGCATTATACAATTGATAATACAGTTATCAGTGTGGCTGGCAATGTTGATGATCGACTTATCGAATTGCTGGAACAACATTTTGGACATTTTGATAATTATGGAACCGCTTCGCCGCTAACAGTACCTGCGTTTAACGGTGAACTGTTGTATCATGAGAAAGCGACGGAGCAAAATCACATTTGCTTATCGCTACCCGGATTTGCAACTGGCGACGAACTCCAGTATGCTATGGTATTGCTGAATAACGCGATCGGTGGCGGCATGAGCTCACGTTTGTTTCAAGAAATTCGGGAAAAGCGCGGGCTGGCTTATTCGGTTTATTCCTATCATAGCTCTCATGCGGATAGCGGTTTGTTCACGATCTATGCTGGAACCGCTCCTAAGCAGACCAAGGACGTACTGGACTTAACGCTGGAGCTGCTGCGGGATGTGGCTATCCACGGATTGGACGAGAATGAGCTTCATAAAGGTAAGGAACAGCTAAAAGGAAGCTTGATTTTAAGCCTTGAAGGTACCGGTAGCCGAATGAACCGCCTTGGAAAAAATGAGTTGATGCTGGGCCGGCATTATACGCTGGATCAAATGATCGAACATATCGAGCAAGTGACGGCTGATGATGTGAACAAAGTGCTGGACCGGATGTTCTCGGAGCCGTTTGCTCTGTCGATGGTCGGAGCGAATGATTCAGCGGTTAAGGATATGAGGAGGGACTATTTTGTTAACTTACGTGGAAATTAACAGACTTGAGGGCAATGAAGATATTGAGTTGCCTCGTAAAATGTCAGAGCTTGCATCCGGGTTTGACCTGTATGCAGCGGTACAGGAGGAGCTGGTGCTGGAGCCGGGCAAACGTTGCCTCGTGCCAACCGGATTTGCAATAGCGATGCCAGCGGGACTGGAAGCACAGATCCGTCCGCGTAGTGGACTAGCTCTCAAGCATGGTATTACCTGTCTCAACACACCGGGGACGATAGATGCGGATTATCGTGGGGAAATAAAGGTACTGCTTATTAATTTGGGCGAGGAATCGTTCACGATTACACGTAATGAGCGAATTGCGCAAATGGTATTTCAGGCTGTACCTGAGGTGGAATTGAAACAAGTAGACCAGTTGTCTGAGACAGTGCGTGGTGCTGGGGGCTTTGGCCATACAGGACGCTGAGTCTATGATCATTTTATGCATATAAATACACAAAAAAAGCTGTCCCATCATCATGGGCGGCTTTTTTTGCTTTTCACCCCTTTCCGGGCGCTTGCATAGAATAAAAGCATATCGTGTCTCGGAAAGGAGTGATCTGGATGCTAACAGGAATACGCATCCTTGTTTTGGGTGGCGATGCAAGGCAGCTTGAAGTCATCCGCAAATGTGTGGACATGGATGCTACTGTCAGCGTGGTTGGTTTTGATAAGCTTGAAGCGCCACTTAAAGGAGTATCACTAGAGCCATTGTCAGTCAAGCTGCTGGAATCGTCAGACGCGCTGATTCTGCCGGTTGTGGGATGCGATGAGGAAGGGAATGTGACTGCACTTTTTGGAGCGCAAAAGCTCCAATTTTTGAATGAGCATGCTGCTGCTCTTCCACCGCATTGCGTTGTGTACACAGGGATGGCGAGGACATACTTAAAAGATATTTGTAACAGGCACGATTTGAAGCTAGTGGAGCTGCTGGATAGAGATGATGTAGCCATATACAATTCCATACCTACGGCCGAAGGCGCATTGATGATGGCCATTCAGCATACAGATTTTACGATTCATGGTGCCGATTGCATGGTTCTGGGCATGGGACGGACTGGATTTACCATGGCAAGGGTACTGCAGGGCTTGGGAGCCAAGGTGAAGGTTGGAGTACGGCGGGCAGAGGAAGCGGCGAGAGCGGTGGGAATGGGATGGAGCCCTTTTATGACAAGGGATCTAGCGTGTGAGACACAGGGAGTTGACTTGATTTTTAATACGATACCCTCTATGATAATCACAGCGCAAATCCTGTCTAAATTGCCACTGAGCACCGTGATTATTGATCTTGCCTCCGCCCCGGGCGGATGTGACTTCCGTTATGCGGAAAAACGTGGCATTACGGCTGTGCTTGCCCCCGGCCTTCCCGGTATTGTTGCTCCCAAAACTGCTGGTACCATTATAGCGAATACACTGGTGCAGTTGTTAATGGAAGATAATCCTGAGCGGGGGGATGCACAATGAGTTGGCAAGGGAAAACAGTAGGTTATGCCATTACAGGCTCACATTGCACATTTGAAGAGGTAATGCCTGTTATACAGCGCTTTGTTGATGAGGGTGCTAAGGTCATTCCCATTATATCCAATACGGTACTAACAACGGATACTCGCTTTGGTAGTTCGCAAAGTTGGCAAAAACAGTTGAAAGATATAACAGGGAATGATATCATTTCTACAATTGTGGAGGCTGAACCACTGGGACCCTCCCAAATGCTCGATGTGCTGGTGATTGCACCTTTGACGGGGAATTCGATGAGCAAGTTGGCGAATGCAATGACAGACAGTCCGGTGTTAATGGCTGCCAAGGCGCAATTACGCAACGGTCGTCCACTTCTTTTGGCCATATCTACTAATGATGGATTAGGCTTGAATGCTGCCAATATCGCCAAGTTACTTGTAGCTAAAAACATCTTTTTTGTGCCGTTCGGACAGGACAATCCATTTAAAAAGCCAAACTCGCTTGTGGCTAATATGGAGCTGATTCCGGAGGCTGCTTACGAAGCAATGCAGGGCAAACAGCTTCAGCCGATGATTGTGGAACGCAAGACCCTATGAAGTACTATAGTTAACTGCTGAGCATCCCTCGCCCAGAAGATGATTCGATTATGTATCGGATCTAATTTCTTGTTGGCGGTGGATGCTTTCAGAATAAAAAAATGGTTTTTTAGTCGAGAAGGGGAGATACACCAGATGAGCAATAGAAAGTTTAATGTAGCTGTCGTTGGAGCGACAGGCGCTGTAGGAGAACAAATCGTAAATCTGCTGGAAAAAAGAGATTTTCCTGTGGACAAAGTCAAATTTCTTTCTTCGCCTCGTTCTGCCGGCACGTTAATTAACTTTAAAGGTCAGCAGATTCCAGTAGAGATTGCTACCCCCGACAGCTTTGAAGGAATCGACATTGCCTTGTTTAGTGCAGGTGGAGACGTAAGTAAGGAACTGGCACCACATGCAGTTCGTCACGGGGCAGTTTGCATTGACAATACGAATGCATACCGAATGGAACCGACAGCTCCTCTTGTAGTACCTGAGGTGAACAGCGACAAAATTGCCGAGCATCAGGGTATCATTGCCAACCCCAATTGCTCCACCATTCAGATGGTAGCTGCTTTGAAACCATTATATGATAAGTATGGCATTTCTCGTATAATTGTATCCACATATCAGGCAGTTTCCGGCGCTGGAAGTCGTGCCATTGATGAATTGAATCGTCAAAGTGCAGCGATCCTTCATGGTGAGGAAGTTCAGCCAGATCTGTTGCCGGTGGGTTCATTGCCAGTGAAGCATCAAATTGCTTTCAATGCTATCCCGCAAATCGATAAATTCCAGGACAACGGTTATACACTGGAAGAAATGAAAATGGTGCGTGAAACGAAAAAAATACTGGGTGACGAATCCGTAGACGTAACGGCAACATGTGTACGTATTCCTGTCGTATACGGTCACTCGGAATCTGTCTATGTAGAGCTTAAAAAAGATTATGATTTAGAAGAAATCCGCAATCTGCTTGCTTCAGCTCCTGGAGTAACGCTGGTGGACGATCCTGCTGCGCAGCTTTATCCGCTGGCATCCGAAGCTGCAGGAAAGCCGGATGTATTTGTGGGACGTGTACGCCGTGATTTGGGCAATAGCCGTGGATTAAATTTGTGGGTTGTATCCGACAATCTGCTCAAGGGAGCGGCATGGAACGCGGTGCAAATCGCGGAAATTATTGCTGCAAATGCGGAGTAACGTTCCCAAGGCAGGGAGTAAGATGGGGGAAGAATGATGGGTATTTTAGTTCAAAAATTTGGGGGGACCTCGCTGTCCACACCCGAAGCACGCCAACTTGTGCTGGGACATGTGAAGAGAGAACTGGAACAAAATGTTCAACTGGTTGTTGTTGTATCGGCCATGGGGAGGAAAGGAGAGCCTTATGCGACGGACACGCTGCTCGATTGGGCGGCGTCTAACGGCGATAGTCTTCCGAAGCGCGAACGGGATTTACTGCTGTGCTGTGGTGAAATCATTTCTGCTGCTACATTATGCAGCCTGATGGAGAAGGAAGGTATTCCTGCTACGGTGCTGACTGGTGCACAGGCAGGTTTTGTTACGGATGATCAATACGGCAATGCCCGTATTTTGGATATAAAGCCGGATCGAATTGTGGAAGAGCTGAATCAGGGCCGGGTCGTTATTGTGACAGGTTTTCAGGGACAGACGGCAAACGGTGATATGACTACACTGGGCCGGGGTGGCAGTGATACATCAGCCACTGCGCTAGGTGCTGCTCTTCATGCGGATATGGTTGACATTTATACGGATGTAAACGGCATATTGACCGCAGATCCGCGTATTGTAGAAAATGCCAAGCCGCTTTCGCATGTTAGCTATACGGAAATTTGTAATATGGCTCATCAGGGAGCAAAGGTTATCCATCCACGTGCTGTTGAAATCGCTATGCAGGCGAATATTCCGGTTCGTGTTCGGTCCACTTTCTCTGAAGGAGAGGGTACGCTGGTTACACACCCTGAAGGCTTCAAGGATGTGGAGGCAGACATCGTAGACCGTTTCGTGACCGGTATTGCGTATGTCGGCAACGTCACTCAAATTACCGTAGTATTAAAGCCAGGTTTGGAACATTTGCAGCTGAAGGTATTCAAAGCTATGGCTGAGCACGGAATCAGCGTTGATTTTATTAATGTCACTCCATCCGGAGCGGTTTATACTGTGTCGGATCAGGATGGAAGCAAAGCAGTTGAAGTATTGAACAATTTGGGTCTAGAGCCTAAGATTCTGGCCGGATGTGCTAAAGTTTCAGTCATAGGTGGAGGTATCAACGGGGTACCGGGCATTATGGCGACGATTGTAGAGGCATTAGCAGATTCAGATGTACAGATTCTTCAATCGGCAGATTCCAATACGACCATCTGGGTACTTGTAAAAAAAGATGATATGGTGCAGGCTGTACGCGCATTGCATAATAAATTTGAACTCCATCAGTAGGTGCATGTCCGTGCTCGGACTTGCAAAAAAAGGAGGCAGCATGGTGAACTTCGGCAGACTGATTACCGCGATGGTGACACCTTTTGATCAGCAAGGAGAGATTGACTGGGCTGCATTGTCCTCGTTAATTGATTATTTAATAGAAGAACAACATTCAGAGTCACTGGTCGTATCAGGGACAACAGGGGAGTCCCCTACTCTGAGTGATGATGAAAAAATCAAGCTATTTGCATTTGTTGTAGAAAAGGCAGCCGGACGATGTAAAATCATTGCCGGAACTGGAAGTAATAATACACGTCATTCCATACACCTGACCCGTGCCGCGGAGCAGGCAGGAGCAGACGGTGTGCTTCTGGTAGTGCCTTATTATAACAAACCGAATCAGGAAGGGATGTTCCGGCATTTTGAAAGCATAGCGAACTCTACTTCCCTTCCAGCTTTATTGTATAATGTTCCAAGTCGTACCGCAGCGAGTCTGACAACTGAAACGACGCTGCGTCTTGCACAAATCCCGAACATTGTGGGCACCAAAGAATGCGCATCACTCGCGCAGGTTACACAGATTGCAGCGGCAGCCCCAGAAGGCTTTGTAGTTTATTCAGGTGATGATGCGTCTGGACTACCCGCTATGGCTGTAGGCGCATACGGTATTATCAGCGTAGCCAGCCACGTGGTAGGCGCAGAAATGAAGCAGATGATCGAAGCACTTGTTGAAGGGCGTGCGCAGGAGGCAACAAAGTTGCATCAGCAGTTGTTTCCGGTTTTCAAAGGCTTGTTTGGCTGTCCTCATCCTCTGCCTAATCCAGTCGCTGTAAAATACGCATTGGAATTGCGGGATGTTAAGGTAGGTTCGGTTCGGCTGCCGCTTATTCCTCCTACCGAGGAGGAAGCGGAGTTTATTAAGAAGTTATTTACTCGATAATTAAAAATCCCGCAGTGAGAGTTGACTCATAGTAGGAGTATATTGTCAGAGGTAATCCTATCAGCAAAACCGAGAGAATTTATAGCCTGAAGATCCTTCGGCATGAAGGGCGTTCTTATGGAGCGCCCTTTTTGTCGTGCTTTTAACCATCTGTCTAGATAAATGGACTGGACTAATGCTTTTAAACAGCGATGGGAAACCTAACGTAACAGACAGGATGACTTGTTTTTTCGTATTTTAATCATGTATAATGGGGTCAAGTGACTGGGTGCGGTATTTTTTTGAAAATTAAATAAACAAATCAAGGTACGACGTCCAACTACCATAGGAGGTTTAGATTCATTTGTCTAAAAAAACAAACAACGATAAATTGATGATTTTCGCTTTGGGCGGCGTCGGTGAAATCGGGAAAAATATGTATGTCGTTCAATACGGCAATGACATTGTCGTGGTGGATTCCGGTCTGAAATTTCCGGAAGAGGACATGCTTGGCATTGATATCGTTATTCCTGATATTTCCTACCTTACAGAGAACCGCGACAAAGTAAGAGGCATTGTGCTGACTCATGGTCACGAGGACCATATCGGCGGTTTGCCTTACGTGCTGAAACATTTGAATGTACCGGTATACGGTACCAAATTGACGCTGGGATTGGTGGAGAACAAGCTGAAGGAAGCGAATCTGCTTGGCGAAACCAAACGTATTTTGATCAATGCTGATTCCGAAATCAAGCTGGGTTCCACGCTGAAGGCCACATTCTTCAAAACAAACCATAGTATTCCGGATTCTGTAGGTGTATGCATTGATACTCCTGAAGGTGCTGTTGTTCATACAGGCGACTTCAAGTTTGATCATACTCCGGTTAACGGACAATATGCAGATTTACAGCGTATGGCTGAAATCGGTGCACGTGGCGTACTGGCTCTTTTGTCAGATAGTACCAATGCTGAGAAACCGGGCTTTACACCTTCGGAAAAGAGCGTTGGCATCGTGCTGGAAGATATTTTCCGTAAGTCGAGACAGCGTGTGGTTGTAGCAACTTTTGCTTCCAACGTACACCGTATTCAGCAGGTTATTAATGCTGCGGAAGCGACAGGACGCAAAGTGACGGTTATCGGTCGCAGCATGGTTAATGTCGTAGGAATTGCTTCTGATCTGGGCTATTTGGAAATTCCAGATGGAATGCTGATCGAGCCTGAAGAAGTTGGCAAAATGTCGGCAGATCGCGTAGTTATTCTCTGCACAGGCAGTCAGGGCGAGCCAATGTCCGCTTTGACAAGAATGGCTCGTTCTACACATCGTAAAGTAGATATTCTTCCGGGAGATTCGGTTATTATTGCAGCTACTCCGGTACCTGGTAATGAAAAATATGTGGGTCGCACGATTGATGAATTGTTCCGTTTAGGTGCCAATGTATATTACAGCGCAGCTAATCCGGGGATCCACGTATCTGGGCACGGAAGCCAGGAAGAACTCAAGCTGATGTTGAACCTGATGAAACCTAAATTCTTCCTGCCAATTCACGGTGAGTTTAGGATGCAACGCCGTCATGCTCTTCTTGCTGAAGGAGTAGGTGTAGAGCCTGAAAATATCTTCATCACAGATATAGGTGAAGTCATTGAAATTCAGAACGGCGGGGCACGCAGAGCTGGTAAAGTTACAGCAGGCAACGTCCTAATCGACGGACTGGGTGTAGGGGATGTAGGAAATATCGTATTGCGTGACCGTAAATTGCTCTCACAGGACGGTATTCTGGTTGTTGTTGTAACGCTGAGCAAGCAAGATGGCACGATTAAATCGGGCCCGGATATCATTTCCCGTGGTTTCGTATATGTTCGTGAATCGGAAGGCTTGTTGGATGAAGCCAATCGTATTGTCTCAAGTACATTGCATAAGCTCATGAGTGAAAATGTAAATGAATGGGCTTCCCTCAAGACAAATGTCAAGGATGCACTGGGTCGCTTCTTGTACGAGCAAACTCGTCGCAGACCGATGATCCTGCCAATTATAATGGAAGTGTGAGTCAATTGAAATTTGTTGGAAAACCTGAATTAAAAACTTAAGTCACAGGCACACAGTCGCCTCTCTCCCGCAGGAAATATTGGACGGTTTCCGCGGGTTGAGAGGCTTTTTTGGCTTTTTTAGCTGAGTCGAACGCATGGGAGTGGGTATAAAAGATTCCATTTTCATCCCATACTATAGGGTGAATACGGGTCACATAGATGCGTAAAGCGAAAGGAAGATCACCCAATATGGAACAATACAGCAACTTATCATCTGGCAACGAGGAAACGGAAGCGCCGGATCAACCGGAAGTTGGGCAAAGACCTGCTTTACCTGCAATGGAGGCCTTACAGCAGTTGGGACAAACCTCCATGCCTGGAAGCGAATCCAATATTTTTTGCATGACGATTATCGGCCAAATTGAAGGACATCTCATTTTACCACCTCAAAACAAAACGACAAAATATGAGCATATCATTCCTCAACTGGTCGCGGCAGAGCAAAATCAACGGATCGAAGGCTTAATGATATTGCTCAACACAGTTGGTGGTGATGTAGAGGCAGGGCTGGCTATTGCTGAAATGATCGCTTCCATGAGTAAACCAACGGTGACCATCGTCATTGGCGGAGGACATAGTATCGGTGTGCCGATTGCCGTATCATCTACCTATTCCTATATTGCCGAGAGTGCGACAATGACCATTCACCCCATTCGTATGAGCGGACTGGTCATCGGAGTACCGCAAACGTTTGAGTATATGGAGAAAATGCAGGAGCGTGTCGTGCGTTTCGTCGTTTCCCATTCCCGTATCACGGAAGAGAAGTTCAAGGAACTGATGTTCAAAACCGGGGAATTAAACCGCGATATTGGTACAGCAGTTGGTGGAGCTGATGCAGTAAAATATGGATTGATGGATGCGGTTGGTGGCATCGGAGAGGCACTGAAACAGTTGAACACCATCATTGAAACACGACGCCAGCAAAACGGGATGCCAGGGACTCAGCAGCAGGCCCCATTTGCTTCTTTTTCACCCAATGCTACGGGTAGCCCTACAGGGACACTTTCAGGTGAGCATAATGGGGGGATGCCCCAATGACCTTATATACTGTGATGCCAATGGAAATGGTGTGGGAAGGTATGTGGAAGGAGCCAGAGGGGGTTGCTGAGGTTCGGGTGGATGGTTTGCTTATGCAGGTGCAGCCTCTCGAAAGTCGCCGAGGAGTCATTGTCCGATTGTTGGACTGTCCACTGGAAGCCTACCTGAATCCGCGTTATGAGCCAGGGAAAGTCATCGAGTGGTCGTAGAAGGTGTCGAATAACACAAAAATAGGTCGTGTATTGTTGAAAAAGAACATATGTGCGGATACCGAGTGACGTGGTATAATATTCTTCTGGGGGGTGACCTTGTATGTCCAGAAGAAGAAAAAAGAAAAAGAAAGCAGTGTTTGGCGGAGTACTAAAATTTGAAATTTACGGCATTGTGCTGATTACATTGGCGGTCATTGCGCTATCGGGTGAAGCGGCGGTTGGTCGGTCGCTATCCAAGATGTTCGGGCTTGTACTGGGAAAATTCTATTTTGTTATCCCTCTGATTGGCATTTATTACGGTCTGATGGTGATGATTCACCGTAAATGGCCGAACCAGTGGAACTCCCGTAAAACGGGATTGCTGTTACTGGTATTTGCCTTTACACTTATGAGTTCTATATCATCCATGGAGCAGCGTTTGGGGCCGATTAACGCGCTTCAGCCGGGCGGAGTGATGAGCCAAATACATATAGATATGCGTGAGCAGTTGCTGTCGCCTGACAAGCAAGGTCATACCTCCATGCTGAACAAGGATATTAGCGGCGGGTATGTCGGCGCATTGCAGCTTACCGTTCTGTTGTGGCTGTTCGGACTTACAGGAGCCAAGCTGATTATGATTGTAATGTTTGTTATTTGCTTCATGCTCTTGACCCAGCTGTCTTATGTGGATTTGGTACGGATTGTACGAACCAAGCTACTGGCAGCAGGGGGGATCATACGAAAAAAGTGGAATGGTAAAGCTACTCCACTTTCGGCATCTGGCAGAAGCAATAGAAAAGTTAAGTCCGAGCCCATTCCTCCTTATGAGGAGGATATGGATGATGACTTTGAAGAAATGCAGCCTCCGGCAGGCAAGCAGCCGATTTTCTTTCAGTTGTTTGGTCTTAAAAAATCAGATAAAGCTGACAAGGAAGAGCATTCCGTCCACATGAATGAGGATGATCATGAGCCTCCATATGAAGCTGAGGTTGCACAATCCCATTGGAGAAACGCAGGTCATGGGGAAGAGCGGCCTGATATGGTCGAGCATGCTGAGGAGGAAGCTTCAAATCCGGTAAAAAGGTCACCGATTATTCGGGATTTCTTTGAACAGGTGAAGCATGAGGAAAGAAGATCAGCAGCTGAATCTGAGGAGTCTTTGGCAGGGGCAGAGCAGTCGGATTCTGTCTATGATGAGCGGCTGGATGATAACTTCACGGATGCTGCTGTGAACACAGATATGGATGATGCATCAGCGGCCCAGAGTCCAACGGGAGGTATTGAAGGACAAGCTCAGACGACTGCGACCGGGCTAACTGGTGTAGAGACTGAAGATGTCGATACAGCTATGCCTGCTCCACCGCCGCCTAAACCGTATAAGCTTCCATCGTTTCGTTTGCTGGCCAAACCGCAAAATACGGGCAAAGGTATGGGGCAGAAGGATTACATGCAGACGGCACGCAAGCTGGAGGCAACGCTGGAAAGCTTCGGTGTGCGGGCGAAGGTACTGGAGGTTGTCCGTGGACCTGCCGTAACACGTTATGAAATTCAGCCGGACATTGGTGTGAAGGTCAGCCGGATTGTGAGCCTGACGGATGATATTGCGCTTGCGCTTGCTGCAAAAGATATCCGTATGGAGGCTCCGATTCCTGGCAAATCTGCTATCGGAATTGAGGTTCCGAATAATGAAGTTTCCATCGTAACGATGCGTGAGGTAATGGAGACGACCGTTTTCCAGGAATCAGCTTCCAATTTATCTATTGCATTCGGACGTGATATTGCAGGTCAGACGATTGTCGGTAATTTAGCCAAGATGCCCCATTTGCTTGTAGCCGGAGCAACAGGCTCGGGTAAATCAGTGTGTATTAATGGGATTATCACAAGCATCTTGTACAAAGCAAAGCCAGATGAGGTCAAATTCTTGATGGTCGATCCTAAAATGGTGGAGTTGAACGTGTACAACGGAATTCCGCATTTGTTGGCTCCAGTCGTGACTGATCCGAAGCGTGCCTCACTTGCTTTGAAAAAAATCGTAGTTGAAATGGAAAAACGCTACGAGTTATTTTCCAAATCAGGAACACGTAATATAGAAGGCTATAACAATCTGATGAAAGATAATCCGGCTGCATTTCTGCCATACATTGTCGTTATTGTCGACGAGCTGGCGGATCTGATGATGGTAGCTGCCGGAGATGTGGAGGATGCGATTGCCCGGCTTGCCCAAATGGCGCGTGCCGCAGGCATTCATCTTATCATTGCAACGCAGAGACCTTCGGTTGATGTAATCACTGGAGTTATTAAAGCCAATATCCCCTCACGTATTGCCTTCGGTGTTTCTTCGCAGGTGGATTCCCGTACCATACTGGACATGGGCGGAGCCGAGAAGCTGCTTGGACGCGGTGATATGCTGTTCATGCCGATGGGAGCCTCCAAGCCGGTTCGCGTTCAGGGGGCGTTCATGAGTGATCAGGAAGTGGAGAACATCGTTAACTACGTGCGTGAACAGGGTGAAGCGCAGTATGATGAAACGCTGGTGCCGGAGGTGGAGGAGGTATCGGCTGATGCAGATGAAATGCTGGATGAGCTGTATGATCAAGCCGTCAACATCATTTTGGAAGCTAAGCAGGCCTCTGTATCTCTTCTTCAGCGCCGGATGAGAATCGGTTATACACGTGCTGCACGACTAATTGACTCTATGGAGGCTCGCGGAGTAATTGGCCCTTACGAGGGCAGCAAGCCACGGGAGGTATTAATCTCAATAGAGCAATATCAGCAAAATAAAGTTAGCTCCTGATTATTCGCTTTTATCCAGAACAACATTAAATCGCTGTTTGTACGCTTGGGTGGTTGCTTCAATGTGGCAACTTCATCCGTACAGACAGCGTTTTTTTGTGCTGTTTTTTCAGGTGTTGCGGCTGCTTGTTGAAAGAAGATTAAAAGGGTGAATAGCTTCAAGCGGAGCTTGTCATAATAAACGTAGCCATCCTGTTAATCCCACAAAAGAAAGGTAGATCACAGCATATGAAAAAGACAATGGTCTGGATTTGCACGGGTATTCTCGTAGCCTCGGCTATTACGTACACAGGGCTTTTAAAAAATGAATCTGTACAGCAGCACGCACAACAGAAAGTACAAGCGGCCCAGCCTTCTCAGCCGACATTTAGCTCAGAAGCGATCAATTTTGGTTCTTACGGTCAGGATGTATATGAGTTGCAATCACGATTGAAGTTCCTGGGCTTTTTCGGCGCTCAAGTGGACAGCCATTTCGGTAGCAGTACATTAAAGGCTGTCAAAGGTTTCCAAAAGGAATTTGGTATGACTCCAGACGGAGTGGTCGGAGCGAAAACAAAATTGAGGCTGGTGAACGCAACTCCGAATTGGAAGCCAACAGAAACTCCTTTGCACCGTAGCAACCAAGGCTCTGCAAAGGGACAGACGACGGCTAATAATGATCAAAATGATGAAACGATGGGCTCGGCCAACACGATGGGACTATCTGAAAATGATCTTAAAATCATGGCCAATGCGGTCTATGGTGAATCCCGTGGCGAGCCGTTTGAAGGTCAAGTGGCCGTAGCGGCAGTTATTTTGAACCGGGTCAAATCCCCTAGTTTTCCAAACACACCGTCTGGGGTGATTTTCCAACCGGGAGCCTTTACAGCTGTAGCTGATGGCCAAATCTGGCTCACGCCGAATGAAACTGCGCAGAAGGCAGTACGCCAGGCACTGAACGGCTGGGACCCAAGCGGAGGCTGCCTCTATTATTTTAATCCGAAAACAGCCACCTCCAAATGGATTTGGAGCCGTCCGCAGGTGAAGACGATTGGTGAGCATATTTTTTGCATGTAAATCGCCGAAGCAGCCGGAAGCTTGTCTCCGGTTGCTTCTTGGCTTTTGCATGGTTAGAATAAAGATTGGCACACTTTACCTCTTTACAGGAAAATGGTTCATAGCGGCTCATGCTAATAAAAGGCTAGACGAAATTGACGCCACAAAGGAGTTTTGGACTTGAACAAAACAGGTTTCGAGCGTGGCACGCGCAGACAATTAAGGATTCATGTACTGCCGACCAAACGCTTTAAGACGTTTGCCATATCGTTGTATGTAGGTACTCCACTCCGAGAGGAAACTGTAACCCGAGTGGGACTGACACCATTCGTACTGCGCCGGGGTACAGAATCATATCCGCAGACTACACAATTCAGAGAGCAATTAGAACAATTGTATGGCGCGGGCTTTGGATTTGATGTTTATAAGCGCGGTGACTATCAGATCGTACAATTTCGTATGGATACGATTAATGACAGCTTTGTAAACAGCTCGGACAGCTTGCTGGATCGTTCGTTTGCTTTTCTCGGAGAAGTATTAACAAAGCCAGCCCTGGAAAATGGCGCTTTTCAAAGTGGATATGTTCAGCAGGAACGAGAAAATGTTCGGAAGAAGCTGGAATCTATAGTTAACGATAAAATGCGTTATGCCGCAGAACGCTGCTTGGAGGAAATGTGTAAAGATGAGCCTTATCGTCTGTACCCTCTCGGTCAGCGATCCGATCTCGAACATATAGATGCACAGGGCTTGTATCAGGCTTACGGAGAATGGCTAAATCATGCCAGCATGGATTTATACGTTGTAGGAGATACAACGCTGGATGAAGTTGAGAAGTATGTTGATCGGTATTTTCAGTTAAACCGTTCAGCGGAAACAGGGTATGCTCCCGAACAGCCCAAGTCGGTGGAGCGCGATATTCAAACAGTGGTAGAGCGTCTTGATGTGAATCAGGGTAAGCTCAACATGGGTTTACGTACCCCGATTACGTATGGTGATGATCGTTATGCTTCTGCTCTGATGTACAATGGAATTTTGGGCGGGTATCCGCATTCAAAGCTGTTCGTCAACGTGCGGGAGAAGGAAAGCTTGGCCTACTATGCCTCTTCGCGTTACGATGGTCATAAAGGCATTGGCACGATTCAGTCCGGAATTGAAATTCCTAATTATGAAAAAGCGGTTACGATTATTCGCAAGCAATTGGAAGATACGCAAAATGGAGCGATTACCGAGCTGGAAATGACTCAAACGCAGGCGATGATTCGCAACTTGCTCAAGGAAATGCAGGACTCCGCTTTTGAAATGATTGCCTATGATTTTAACAGACAGCTTTCCGGTAAAGAGCGGACGGTAGATGAGCTGCTGAGCCAGGTGGAGGCTGTCAAGGTGCAGGATGTTCAGGATGCCGCCCGGACGTTCCGACTGGACACTATTTATTTTTTGAGAGACCAGAAGGGGGAATAACGGGTGGAGCACATACCTTATGAGCATTTGCAGGAAACGCTGTACTATGAAGTAATGGATAACGGCTTACACGTCTATGTGTTGCCCAAACCAGGTTTTCAGAAGACCTATGCTACTTTTGCGACAAAATACGGTTCAGTTGATAATCATTTTCGTGTGGAAGGTCAACAGCCGATCAAGGTGCCAGATGGCATCGCACATTTTTTGGAGCATAAAATGTTTGAAGAGCCTGAGGGCGATATTTTTGCTACCTTTTCTTCCAATGGGGCATCGGCTAACGCATTTACGAGCTTTGATCAGACCGTATATCTTTTTTCCGCAACCGAGCGTATTCAGGAGAACTTGACCACGCTGGTCAATTTTGTGCAGCATCCTTACTTCACAGATGAAAATGTAGAGAAGGAAAAAGGCATTATTGGCCAGGAAATCAATATGTATGGGGATAATCCGGACTGGCGGAGCTACTTTGGTCTGATTGAAGCATTATACAAAGTTCATCCGGTGCATATTGACATTGCGGGTACTGTTGAATCCATCAGCACGATCACAAAGGAAACGCTGTATAGCTGCTATGAAGCTTTTTATCACCCAAGCAATATGATTCTTTTTGTGGTCGGCGGGGTGGACCCGGCGGAAGTGATAGAGCTGGTGCGTAACAATCAGGCGAAAAAGGACTATAAGCCGCAAGGAGAAATCGAGCGGATTTTTGATGAGGAACCTACCACAGTTGCAGAACCGCGCCGTGAGGTGAAGCTGGCGGTTTCTCTGCCGAAGCTGCTGTTCGGATTCAAGGAAGCCAAGGTTGGTCTGACGGGTGAAGAGTTGCTGCGTGATGATTTGGAAACCAAGCTGATGCTTGATCTCCTTTTCGGTTCCAGTACAGAGCTGTATCAAAAGCTTTACGATGAGGATTTGATTTCGGACAGTTTTGGTCATGAATATAACTGTACGACTCAGTATGCTTTCTCTGCAATCGGCGGGGATACCAAAGATCCTGATCGGTTGCTGGCGCGAATACGTGAAGAGGTGGAGTCCATCCAGAAGCATGGTTTCGTTGCAGAGCATTTTGAACGGGCACGCAAAAAGAAAATCGGTGGTTATTTGCGTACACTCAACTCACCCGAAAATATCGCACACGAATTTACAAGGCATCGTTTTCGGGGGAGTGATTTTTTTCAGCTGCTTCCGGTCTATGAAAGCATTACACTAGAGGATGTAAATCGCCGTCTCAAAAATCATATCCAGTGGGATCAAATGGCAATATCTCTGGTGGTGAGTCCGTAATGTCTAGGGAGAGGAACCCGATGACCATCAAGAACGGAGCATTAAAAGCCATAGGCGATACGACCGTGCTGATTACAGGAGCGAGTGGGGGAATTGGGGCGGCTATTGCCGAGCGTTTTGCCTCGGTAGGGATGAACGTTGTCATTCACTACATGAAGTCCCATGAAAAAGCGAACGAAGTTGCCCGTCGTTGTATGGTTTATTCGGGCAAGGTAATGACCGTGTCGGCTGATTTGCGCAGCAAGGAGCAGATCGAACGTATGCGGGAAAAGCTTGAAAATCACGGAATGAAGCCGGATATTCTGGTAAATAATGCTGGATTATCTCATTATGGACTGCTATCGGATGTGTCGGAAGCGGAATGGGACGAAGTGATGGCCGTCAACGTTAAGGGAACCTTTTTGTGCTCGCAGGCTTTTATGCCCCATATGATTTCTCAACGCTATGGCCGCATTGTAAATGTGTCATCCGTGTGGGGAATATGTGGTGCTTCGTGCGAAGTGCTGTACTCCACCACCAAAGGAGGAATTAACGCTTTCACGAAAGCGTTGGCTCAAGAGGTTGCACCTTCCGGGGTAACAGTAAATGCTGTAGCTCCGGGTGCAGTGGATACCCCGATGCTGGATCATTTGGATGAGGGGGAAATTACCAGTTTGGAAGAAGAAATTCCTGCCGGGCGATTGGCTCGACCTGATGAAATTTCGTCCCTGGTATATTTTCTCGCACTTCCTGAGTCAGGTTATATAAATGGTCAGGTCATAAGTCCTAATGGAGGATGGGTGACTTAAGGAAAACAGCGCTTGGAGGAATCCACCAGTATAGTAAGCGTCTGAGAAGAGAATATTACAACTGTTGATTTTAAATCTGAATCATCTAAGGAGGATTTAAGCATGTCAACAGTCGTAAAGGATTTTGATGTTTGGAAAAAGTTCCTCGGTCAGCGTGTAGAGCAAGCGGAGAAGCTGGGAATCAGTCAGGATACCATTGCAGAGCTTGCTTATGAAATTGGTGACTTTCTGGATGAAAAGGTCGATCCAGCCAACCATTCCAACCGCGCACTGAAAGAACTGTGGGAAGTTGCCGATGAAAATGAGCGTCACACCATCGCCCGGTTAATGGTCAAATTAGCCAAAAGCAACGCATAAAGCAGGAATCCCACATGAAAAGCTCCCTTTTGGGGGGCTTTTCTGTAATGGTTACAGACCTGTTCTTGTAATTCCATTGTAATTTATATATCATAAACGTGATTGAAGCATACAACTTAATGGATACCTTTCAGGTCTCAATAATTGGTTTTGTCGAATGATGTTATTTTATGATACAATAATGCTTTGATTGGAATTTTTGATGGTTTGAATCTGAATGAGGTGCTAACGTGACGGAGGAAACGAAACAGTGGTACATGGAGTACAAGATACATAAAAATCGACCCGGACTGCTAGGGGACATTGCTTCCATGCTTGGTATTCTGGGGGTTAATATACTGACGATCAATGGTGTTGAAGGCGAAAGACGGGGAATGTTACTGGAAACGGACGATGATGAGAAAATACGCATTCTCGGAGACACGTTGAAAAAAGCCAGCAACATTACAGTCACGGCCTTGCGTGCTCCGAGACTGGTCGATATATTGGCAGTAAGACATGGTCGTTACATTGACCGGGACTCGGATGATCGTAAAACATTTCGCTTTACTCGCGATGAGCTTGGGTTGCTGGTCGATTTTTTGGGTGAAGTATTAAAGAGGGACGGCAATCAGGTCATTGGCCTTCGTGGAATGCCGCGTGTAGGTAAAACGGAATCTATAATTGCCAGTAGTGTATGCGCCATGAAGCGCTGGACTTTTGTATCCTCGACGCTTCTGCGTCAGACAGTGCGTAGTCAGCTTTCCGAAGAGGAAATGAACCCGAACAACGTATTTATTATTGACGGGATTGTGAGTACGATTCGATCAAATGAAAGACATTATCACCTGCTTCAGGAAATTATGAGCATGCCAAGCACTAAAGTAATTGAGCATCCTGACGTATTTGTGCGTGAATCGGGATACAGCTTTGACGATTTTAATTTCATTATTGAACTCCGCAATAATCCGGCTGAAGAAATTATCTATGATACCTTTACAGCCAGTTATACAGAAGAGCTTTAAAAAAAAGCGTAATTATACAAGGAGATGATGACATGTCAGAACTGGGTCAGCAATTAAAGGAGGCCCGGCTGCAAAAAGGATTGAGCCTTGACGATGTTCAGGAAATGACGAAGATACGCAAACGTTATCTGGAAGCCATTGAGACGGGCGATTACAAAGTGCTGCCGGGAAGCTTTTATGTCAAAGCTTTTATTAAAACGTACGCCGAAACGGTCGGTTTAAATCCCGATGAGATTTTGGAAGGACATCAAAGCAATGTACCTGAACCAGAACCGGAAGCGGTCATGGAGCCTGTTACACAGAAACGCTCTAGCCGTCCCGCTACAATTGGGAATCTTAAGTGGTTGCCTACCGCGTTAATGTGGCTTTTTCTAGTTCTTATTGGTGGGGTTATTTATGCTTATTGGGTAAGCAACAATCATACAGCTCCAAAAACAGCAGAAAACACAACACCGATCACAACACCAAGTTCGTCTACTCCTGATACTACGAAGGGTGGAACTACGACGCAACCGCAGGACACAACAACAGCTCAACCGAATAACCAAACGACGGCTCCTAACGGTGGTGGCGGGAAAACCTCTGATACAGGACAGACAGGACAGACTCAGCCAGGTGGTACGGTAACTGATAATCCCAATGGAACCTCACCTGACAACAGCCAGCAGCCGAATACGACTGCGCCACAACAAGGTGTAACTGTGGCACAGGACGGCAAGCAAGGCAAAACGACGATTTTCAAGGTCTCTAGTGCGACTGGGGCCACGGTCAAGGTTGATATTAAAGCAACGGGCGAAAGCTGGCTTGAGGTGTACAAGGGACAAAACTCCCGTGGTGAAAAGCTGAGCTATGGTATGACTAAAAGCGGGGATGCCATGTCTTTTGATATTGGTCCCGAAGGTTTATATATCAAATCAGGACGTTCTTCTGCCACAGACATTTCTGTAGCTGGCCAGCCGATAACCGATAACAAATCGACTACTCGTGTACTGATACAGCAAGGAGAACCTTCTTCTACCGGAACAAGTGCTGGGGTGACGGGTTCACCTACAGATTCGACGACAGGCAGTAATACGGATTCTGCGCAAAGCAGTACAGACTCTACAACTACGAACGGCGAATAAACATCTTCGTGCGAGTAAATACTAATGACTGTAATTCTTGGGATGCCAGTCATTTTATTTCCGCAAAGTGAGGTGTATACGTTATGACCGTCAGCTGGATTGTGACCGGACTGGGGATAATTGTAAGCTTGCTTGGCTATTATCTGACACCGAGTGCTTGGGGCTATGGCATACTGGGCTTTGGCCTTGCTCACATTGTGCTTGGAGTTTTGGATATGTTCCGAACTCCAACCCGCGTCCACTATTAGACATTTGGAATCGTGAAATGAAATAAAGGCGTTTTTGTCAGTGAAACTGGCAAGAGCGCCTTTTTAGTGAGCGGATTATTGGATTTTTGCAAATGACTAGCCTATAATTAGATATTGAACTTTGTTGTGGAAAGGGAAGTGAAACGATGGCTTCAGAAAATTCATTTGATATCGTCTCCAAAATGGATATGCAGGAGTTAACGAATGCCGTTCATCAGACGGAGCGTGAAATTGAAACACGGTTTGATTTCAAGGGGAGTAAAAGTAGCCTAAAGCTTGAGAAAGAAGCTCTTACGATTGCATCGGAAGACGAATACAAGCTGAATGCGGTGATTGATATTTTACAATCTAAAATGGTCAAGCGGGGATTGTCTCTTAAAAATGTGGAGTTTGGCAAGTTGGAACCAGCTTCTTTAGGTTCAGTGCGCCAACGTCTTACGCTCAAGCAAGGGATTGACCAGGATAATGCCAAAAAAATTAACATTCTGATTCGGGATTCCAAGCTAAAAGTGAAAAGTCAGATTCAAGGTGATCAAATTCGCGTGACCGGAAAAAACAGGGATGATTTACAGGCGATCATTCAATTGCTGCGTAAAGCTGATTTGCCATTGGAGCTCCAATTTACGAACATGAAATAAAGCCGTTTTCCCTCAGGCTTTGTGTAGGAAAAAACGTTGCTTGATGTGAGGCAGGTTATTTTGACATGCGTTTTGCACCATATTATACTTGTAACGAAAATGCAGACAATTCAGGTGTACAGCGCTTGTCGGAAGCGATTTACATAGGATTGAATTCAATCCGAAAACTGCCATTTGTAATCAAGTACGATAATCAGGGGAGAGTGTGTTGTGAATTTACCCAACAGAATTACAATTACGCGGATTTGCCTAATTCCGGTGATGATGCTGGCTTTGCTGGTGGATTTTGATTTTTATCCGCCGCCGATTGAGATCGGAGCTTTTAAGTTGCCGTACAATCAGCTGATTGCGGCTATCATTTTCCTCATAGCAGCCAGCACGGATGGTCTTGACGGATACTTGGCCCGTAAAAATAACATGGTCACCAATTTGGGCAAGCTGTTGGACCCCCTTGCTGATAAGCTTTTGGTAACCGCCATTTTGGTTTCTTTGGTAGAAATGGGCAAGATTGATTCGTGGATTGTTGTTGTGATTGTTAGCCGTGAGTTCGCGGTTACGGGTCTGCGTCAGATTGCCTTGCTGGACGGTTCAGTGGTCGCTGCAAGCAATTGGGGCAAATTAAAGACGATCATTCAGATTGTTGCCATTGTAGCGCTGCTCATTAATAATTTCCCGTTTGTTTTTCTGGGTATTCCGTTTGATTTAATAGCGATGTGGGCGGCTGCGTTAGTTACCATTTATTCGGGTATAGATTACTTTGTGAAGAATATTCATTTGCTGAGTTCCTCCAAAGTTTAACAGGATACATTTTAATGGAAGCAGCAATAGGGACCACACTTATTGCTGTTTCTTTACATAATTCCCACAACATTTGAAGTACAGGAGGAAAATGATAATGAAAGCTGAAATCATCGCAGTAGGAACAGAATTATTGCTTGGACAAATCGTGAACACAAATGCTCAATATCTGTCCCAAGAGTTGGCCGCAATCGGAATTGATGTATATTTTCAGACTGTAGTTGGCGATAACATGGATCGGCTTCAGGAAGCGGTACGGCTGGCTCAGAAGCGTGCAGATATTATTTTGTTTTCCGGTGGTTTGGGACCAACTCAGGATGATTTGACCAAAGATGCGATAGCTGCTGTACTCGGACGGAAATTGCACATAGATCGTCTTGCCATGGACAAGCTTGAACAGTTTTTCCGCAACCGTGGGGTAGAAATGACCGAGAACAACCGCCGGCAGGCGCTTTCTATTGAAGGGGCTACCCCACTTGAAAATGAGACAGGGTTGGCTATAGGGGATGCCATCGCGCAGGATGGTAAATTTTATGTGGTTTTACCTGGTCCTCCTAAGGAACTTAAACCGATGTTTGAAAATCAAGCGAAGCCTTGGCTGCTTCAGCAGGCATTAAGCGGTAAGGAAATGCCGATTTATTCGAAAATGCTAAAATTTGCAGGGATTGGTGAGTCCGCGCTGGAAACCCGGCTTCTAGATCTGATTCAATCTCAGACGGACCCGACGATTGCTCCTTATGCCAAGGAAGGGGAAGTCACGATCCGCATATCCACCAAGGCGGCTAGTGAAAGTGAAGCGTTAATCAAGCTGACGGCTACGGAAGCAGAGATTCAACAACGTCTTTCCGAACACATGTATGCAAGCGAGGATGTCACGCTGGAGAAGGTCATCGTGGATCTGATGTCCAAACGCGGGCTAACGGTTAGTGCTGCGGAAAGCTGTACAGGCGGGATGCTGATGGAACACATTACTTCCATACCGGGCAGCTCTGTAATGTTTCAAGGTGGCATCGTGTGTTATTCCAATGAAATGAAGATGAAGCTGCTTAACGTTCCTTATGATTATTTGGAAGGGGATCATGCGCCCGGCGCAGTGAGCAAGGAAGTGGCCCTTGTGCTTGCAGAACAGGCAAGAATGGTCATGGACAGCGATTTCGGACTTTCAGTCACAGGTGTAGCCGGACCCGGATTTTCCGAACGAAAGCCTGTGGGCTTGGTATATATCAGCATTGCTGAACGGGACAAGGAAACGGAAGTATATGAGCTGAATCTCAGCGGAAACCGTGAAACAATTCGTCTGCGATCTGTCAAAGCAATCCTGTACAGATTGTGGCGAAGATTGGTGGAGAACGAGAAGCTCTCCTAATGATGTAGAAATGGCGAATCGTAGAGTTGTTTTTGATAGACTATTCATGATATAATTATAGTATCGGAAGAACCGTTGCAAAGCTTTTTGCCTGCGGTTCTTTTTTTATTTTAAGAGACGGATGCAATTATAGTAGAGAACCGGCTGAGCAAAAAAACGAATGTATGTTCGAAAAAATGCTTGGCAAGCGTGTCAAAACAAGGTATTATTAAAGTACAAACAATGAAGGATGTGAGTTTATTGTCAGATCGTCGTGCTGCGCTGGATATGGCGCTCCGTCAAATAGAAAAGCAATTCGGTAAAGGTTCCATTATGAAGTTGGGTGAGTCCACTCACATGCAAGTGGAAACGATCCCCAGTGGTTCAATTGCTTTGGATATTGCGTTAGGAACGGGCGGCTTTCCAAGAGGCCGGATTATTGAAGTTTATGGACCGGAATCATCCGGTAAAACGACAGTAGCTCTTCATGCTATCGCAGAGGTGCAAAAAACAGGCGGACAAGCCGCCTTTATCGATGCCGAGCATGCGCTTGATCCGTCGTATGCGAGCAAGCTGGGTGTCAATATTGATGAACTGTTACTCTCACAACCAGATACAGGAGAACAGGCGCTGGAGATTGCCGAAGCTCTTGTACGTAGTGGAGCAGTAGACATTATCGTCATTGACTCTGTAGCGGCACTTGTGCCGAAGGCAGAGATTGAAGGCGAAATGGGAGATTCCCACGTCGGTCTTCAAGCACGCTTGATGTCGCAGGCATTGCGTAAGCTGTCTGGAGCCATTAATAAATCGAAAACCATTGCTATCTTTATTAACCAGCTGCGTGAAAAAGTAGGCGTTATGTTCGGTAACCCTGAAACCACACCAGGTGGACGTGCATTGAAGTTTTACTCAACAGTACGCTTGGATGTCCGCCGTATTGAAAGCTTGAAGATGGGGAACGACATTGTGGGTAACCGCACACGTATTAAAGTCGTGAAGAATAAAGTTGCCCCTCCTTTCCGTCAGGCGGAAGTGGACATTATGTACGGTGAGGGTATTTCCAAAGAAGGCAGCTTGATCGACATCGGTACGGAGCATGACATTGTCGACAAGAGCGGAGCCTGGTATTCCTACGAGGGCGAGCGCCTCGGTCAAGGACGTGAGAATGCGAAACAATTTTTGAAGGAAAATCCGAACATTGCTAGCACAATCGAGCAAAAAATTCGGGTGGCGAGTAATTTAATTACGACGGTTGCTCCACCGACAGAAGAAGAGTTGGCGAAGGAAGCTAAAGAAGAGCAGGAATTGCTAGAGCTTGAATAAGCTTGGCTGAATCTTGGTTTCTGTTCTGTCATGTGAACTGGAGCCTGGGGATTATGGCACAGTCCGTTTGAATAGCATAATTCTGATGCCCTGCACAGTTGTGCAGGGCATTTTTGCATCGAACGCGGCCTGTTCTGTCAGTGGAATCTAACTTTTGCGTGGCAAGCGCTCTCAGCTTGCCTTCGTGAATTTCAAAGTGAGGGAAGCACATTGCAATTGCAGAATGAAGATGAATATAGCTCGGAAGAAAATGAACAGCAAGGTATTTCTCATTTTCCGGATAACGAAGGATTGATGATTACCAAGGTGGAGCAGGGACAGGGGCGCAAACGGGGAAGATATATTATTCACTTCGGCCCGTATTCACTGTCCGTGTTGGAAGATGTAATGATCAAGTACAATATGTTTAAAGGAACGTCATTCGACAAAAAAGAATTGGAAGATATCGTTCTAGCAGATGAAAAGCAGCAGGGTTACGTATATGCGCTCCACTATTTGGGGCGAAAGCCGCGTACACGTCAGGAAATTGCACAGCGATTGGTGCAAAAGGAACTGAATCAGGCTGTTATAGAAGAAGTGTTGGCGCGACTGGAAAGGGAACGGCTCGTGGATGATGATTTGTACGCCCGCCAGTGGGCAAGGCAGCGTATAACGAGCCAACGTAAGGGGAAGATGTGGGTAAGGCAGGAACTTCGTCAGAAGGGCATCTCTAAAGCCTCTATCGGTGAAGCTTTAGGAGAGATCACCGATAACGAAGAATGGGAGAGCGCTTTAGTTATTGGACGCAAGAAATGGGAACAGGTACGTGGTGATGTGACGGAGAAAAAACGAAAAACGTATCCTTTTCTCATGAGACGCGGATACTCGGGTGACATGACACGCCGAGTAGTCAATCATCTCACTGCGGCTGAGCAAAACGGAGCTTATGAAGACGAGGAATTATCGCAGTGGGATGAATAGTTGTTAACTGTCGGTCATTCATCGGATGATGACCTGACTGGTCAGGGCAAGCAGGTTATTACATGGAAACAACACGGCAACTTACTAAAGTTTGCATTCCCTTGACAATGCCATTTGTCAAATAATAAAATATATATGAAACGATACTTGTGGAATGCCCTTTTTCCTTCCAAAAAAGCGGAATCCACGGTAAGTTCTCATCGCCAAATAACAAGTGATGCCGCTATGCCAGGCGGAATTGTACATGTGAGAGCATGTGCATATGAAATGAAGCGACCTTGTGTCGTTATCTTAGTTTGACGATTAAAGTAAATGTGACAATTGCAAAAAGTCCCAAGGAATGCCTTGGAGGAACCAACGGGGAGGTGAACAGTATGATGACTGCGATCTGGTTCGTTCTCGTTGCTGTAGCCGCGTTATTCTTTGGGTTCGGGATTGGTTATTTTATTCGCAAATCTATTGCAGAAGCTAAAATCTCCAGTGCGGAAGAAGCTGCCGCGCAAATCGTGGAGAACGCGAAAAAAGAGGCGGAAGCACTGAAGAAGGAAACGGTATTGGAAGCGAAAGATGAAATCCACCGCATCCGTGCCGAAGCTGAAAAAGAAACTCGTGAACGTCGTAATGAAATTCAACGACAGGAACGAAGATTGCTGCAAAAAGAAGAATCGCTGGATAAAAAATTGGAATCGCTGGAACGCAAAGAAGAACAAGTGGCCAACAAAGAGAAACGAATCGATGAAACCCAGCAGCAAATTGATTTGATTTACAAGAGCCAGGTAACTGAGCTGGAGCGTATTTCCAATCTGACGATGGAGGATGCAAGAAGTATTATTCTGACCAACGTAGAGCAGGAAGTTCGTCATGAAACAGCTCAGATGATTAAGGAAATTGAACAGCAGGCCAAAGAAGAGGCGGACAAAAAGTCTCGTGAAATCATCACACTGGCCATCCAACGCTGTGCAGCAGACCATGTAGCAGAAACGACGGTTTCTGTTGTCACGTTGCCAAACGAAGAAATGAAAGGCCGGATTATCGGGCGTGAAGGCCGTAATATCCGTGCACTTGAAACCCTTACGGGAATTGACCTCATTATTGATGATACGCCGGAAGCTGTTATTTTGTCCGGATTTGATCCGATTCGTAGAGAGATTGCGCGTACTGCGCTTGAGAAGCTCGTAGCGGACGGACGGATACATCCGGCACGTATTGAAGAGATGGTTGAAAAATCCCGTAAAGAAGTGGACGAACGAATCCGCGAGTATGGCGAACAGGCCACCTTTGAAGTAGGCGTGCATAGCCTGCATCCGGATTTAATCAAAATTTTGGGGCGTCTCAAGTTCCGTACAAGTTATGGACAGAACGTATTGAAGCACTCGATGGAAGTTGCATACTTGACAGGTCTGATGGCCGGGGAACTGGGCGAGGATGTTGTACTGGCAAGACGGGCAGGATTGCTGCATGACATCGGGAAGGCGCTGGATCACGAAGTGGAAGGATCACACGTTGAAATTGGCGTGGAACTGGCGAAGAAGTACAAGGAACACCCGGTCGTCATCAACAGCATTGCTTCACATCACGGCGACTGCGAAGCGACTTCAGTAATCGCCATGCTGGTCGGAGCAGCAGATGCACTGTCAGCTGCAAGGCCGGGAGCGCGGCGTGAAACGCTAGAGACGTACATCCGTCGTCTTGAGAAGCTGGAACGCATCTCCGAGTCTTTTGAAGGCGTTGAAAAATCATACGCAATTCAAGCGGGACGCGAAGTACGTGTCATGGTACAGCCAGAGAAAATTGATGATGCGGAAGCATTCCGACTGGCCCGCGATATAACGAAAACGATTGAAAATGAACTGGACTATCCTGGTCATATCAAGGTTACCGTCATTCGCGAGACCCGTGCGGTAGAATACGCAAAATAAAAGCATTTCAATGAAAAGTGGCCGCTGCTTGTAGGGCCACTTTTCATTATGTAGGGCAGACTAGGGAGGGTTTTCTATCAACGTATTATTTATTGGAGACATCGTCGGCAGTGTAGGCAGAAAGGCACTGAGGGAAAATCTCCCTTCGTTAAAGTCAAAATATAACCCGCATATTATTATTGTCAATGGAGAAAATGCGGCTTCGGGAAGAGGGATTACTCCAGCCATCGCCAGAGAGTTTTTTGATTGGGGCGTTCATGGGATTACGATGGGGAATCATACTTGGGACAATAAGGAAATATTTGATTTTATAGATGATGAGCCGCGTATTATACGCCCGGCTAACTTTCCGCCGGGAACACCAGGACGGGGGTATACCGTTGTAAAGGGTGGAGGTAAAGAGCTGGCCATCGTTAATTTGCAGGGCAGAACCTTTTTGCCAGCTATTGATTGTCCGTTTCGCGCAGCAGATGACATTGTAGATGAGCTGCGTAAAAAGCACAAGCATATTCTGGTCGATTTTCATGCTGAAGCAACGTCGGAAAAGATCGCCATGGGCTGGCATCTGGATGGACGTGCTTCCATTGTGGTTGGTACACACACACATGTACAGAGTAATGATGATACCATTTTGCCGCAAGGAACTGCATATCAGACAGATGCGGGAATGGTAGGTCCCTATGAGGGAGTGCTTGGTATGCAGAAGGAGGCTGTGTTACAGAAATTCCAGACGCAGCTTCCGGTACGTTTTCAAGTGGACATGGGCAAATGGCATTTTCATGCCATTAGCGTAGAGTTGGATGATAGCAATGGAAAAGCCCGCAAAATTCAGAAAATTAGACTTAAAGAAGATGAATGGCGGATGGATTGACCTTCTTACAAGCTACTCAAGGAAACAATATGGAAAACTGTCACTAAAAAGCAGGAATTTTTTGCTGACCCTCGAATAACATCTAATAGTGGAATCAAACCATCATCATTCCCAGGGGAGGTACTTACTATGGATGTATTAAAAGTATCAGCAAAATCCAATCCCAATTCAGTTGCAGGCGCGCTTGCAGGAGTACTGCGTGAACGCGGAAATGCAGAATTGCAGGCGATTGGAGCCGGTGCACTAAACCAAGCCATTAAAGCGGTAGCCATTGCCCGGGGATTTGTCGCACCAAGCGGAGTGGATTTGATTTGTATTCCTGCTTTTACAGACATTGTTATAGACGGAGAAGATCGGACCGCAATTAAATTGATTGTAGAGCCGAGATAATAAATGAACGTTGCCTGAGCCTGTTTACGCTTCGTAAACGGGCTTTTTTGCTTTGTGGCTTGTTGCGATATGATTTTTAAAATACATTTCGTGCTTCAGCTATGAATGGGGGAAAGTGCATGGACGGTAAGTCAAATACCAAACGGCCAGTTGTTGACTTTCATTGTGATGTACTGTGTAAAATGCAGCTCAATCGGCAGGTGGATTTTAGTCATTCATCACTTGATGTTACAAAAGAGCGATTGCTGGAAGGTGATGTACAACTGCAAACGTTCGCCATATATATATCACAGGTATTGGGCAGGCCAAGAATGGAGCATGTAGTTCGTCAAATTGAGCTGTTCAGGCAGCATGTCGTATCTCCCTTAGGTGGACTTAGAGCCTTGCTATGGCGGGAAGACCTGCAAGAACAAGGCTCACCGACAAAAAAGCTGACGTATTTGGAAGGTAATGAGGTGGATCAGACCCACTCCCCCTGGGCTTTGCTCTCACTAGAGGGAGCAGACGCGCTGGAAGGGAACCCGTTTTATGCCGAACTGTGCTATGCCATGGGAATACGGTTAATTGGGCTGACGTGGAATTATGCAAATTGGGCGGCTGACGGGATTATGGAGCAGCGGGGGGGCGGCTTGACCAACAAAGGGCATGAGCTGGTCAAGCGCTGTAATGAGTTGGGATTGCTGCTGGACGTATCGCATTTGTCTGTACGAGGTTTCTGGGAGGTACTTGAGGAGGCAACATTACCGCCAATTGCCTCGCATTCGAACGCTTTTGCCGTTTGCTCTCATCCACGCAATCTGCGGGATGATCAGATTCGGGCGTTGATCGCATGTGACGGCCGAATCGGGTTGACTTTTGTCACGATGTTTATCCAAGAGCAAGGTTCAGTGAGCGCTGAGGACCTGCTACCGCATATCGAGCATATTTGTGCCTTAGGCGGTGCGCGACATATGATGTTTGGCTCCGATTTTGATGGTATCGAACGTCATGTACAGGGATTGGAGCACCCGGGAAAATACCGCGAGTTCGCAGAATTGCTGTTAAAGCATTATCCTGAGGAACTGGTCAAAGGCTGGTTGGGAGGAAATGCGCTCTGTTATTTGCAAACCAATCTACCCTCTAGAATGTCTTCTTGAATATTTATTCATATAAGGTTTTCCTATAAGCTTATTTTATGTATACACAAAAAACTTTTAAGTCCGATTATCGGAAAGGAAGCAGTAATTGGACGAAACTCAAGACTGATTAGGGCGAAAAAGGGAACTTTGTGTGCTTTCCTTTTCTTTCTTGACGAAATAGGAGTATAATAGCATAGATGTGTAAGTTTTGTATAGAGAAAAAGGAGTGACAACACGATGAGTAAAATCGTACCTGTCGGCGTTTCCGCCCGTCATATTCACCTGACCCAAGAGCATATTGAAATTTTGTTCGGAGCAGGCTATCAATTGACTGAATTTAAACCTTTGTCCCAACCGGGACAATTTGCCGCAAATGAAACGGTGGCTGTAATTGGTTCTAAGGGCCAATTTGATAAGGTTCGCATTTTGGGACCCGCTCGTCCAGCTTCCCAGCTCGAAATCTCCCGTACAGATTCCTTTGCTATTGGTGTAAAAGCACCTGTACGCGAATCTGGCAACATTGAGGGTACACCAGGAATTACGGTAAAAGGACCAGCAGGAGAAGTGGAACTGCAAGAGGGTGTTATTGTAGCAGCTCGCCATATTCACTTCCATACAACTGATGCAGCTAAATGGGACATTAAAGACAAGCAGTTGCTGAAAGTGCGTGTAGGCGGCGAACGTGGTCTTGTGTTTGAAAATGTTATTGCACGTGTATCTGACTCCTTTGCTTTGGATATGCACATTGATACGGATGAAGCGAACGGAGCCGGTGTGAAAAACGGCGACAGCGCTGAAATCGTAGACTAATATACGTATTGGATGCCGGAAGGCTTTGGGAGCTCGATTCTTGCAAAGGAATCGGGCTTTTTTACATATATAGAAAATTTACAAATCCCTGTATATACGTATAGTCACTCGTTCAAATTGCAGCCCGTTGGTCTCTGAGGCTGATCTATGGCTATGGCTTATAAATCATGCTATAATTTAGTGTAATGCCTTTTTCAAAGGATTTTAATGGGCTTAAAAGGATATACATGGATAAGGATTAGCAAAAGCGCGAATGGCGTGAAATAGATGGTGTAAGGAGTGACCAGGAATGGCTAAGGAAACAAAAGATTACTCCAAATATTTTGATTTCTCGGATGCAAAGATTATTTCTGAAGACGAGCATAGCAAAAAGATCCGTATTCGCGGACGTGAAATCAACATTATGGCGGAGCCGAACCATAGAAAAGAAAAGCAGCGCGGTAAAGAGGACGTACAGGTATTGTATGATAACGCAGTCCCGGATGAGCTGAAACATATCGGTGAGGGAAAGCATTATGTTGTATATACATTCGGTTGCCAGATGAACGAACATGATTCTGAAACCATAAAAGGCTTACTGGAGCAAATGGGCTACCAGGCAACCGAGGATCGGAAGGAAGCGGACATCATTTTACTGAATACTTGCGCCATCCGTGAAAATGCGGAGGATAAAGTGTTTGGCGAGCTGGGTCACCTCAAGCATCTCAAAACAGAAAAGCCAGGGCTGCTGCTCGGCGTGTGTGGCTGCATGTCACAGGAAGAGAATGTCGTTAACCGGATTATGCAAAAACATGGTTTTGTCGATATGATTTTTGGAACCCATAATATTCATCGTTTGCCTCAACTCGTCAAGGAAGCACTCTTCAGCAAAGAGATGGTGGTCGAAGTGTGGTCCAAGGAAGGCGACATTATCGAAAACCTGCCGAAGAAGCGTGAGGGAATGCGGGCTTGGGTAAATATCATGTACGGCTGTGATAAATTTTGCACCTATTGCATTGTTCCCTTCACACGTGGGAAGGAAAGAAGCCGTCGGCCAGAGGATGTTATTGCAGAGGTACGGGATTTGGCACGTCAAGGCTTTAAGGAAATTACCTTGCTGGGTCAGAACGTTAATGCCTATGGCAAGGATTTGAAGGATATGAATTACAGATTCGGAGATCTGATGGATGATATGCGCAAGATCAATATCCCGCGTGTACGATTTACCACATCACATCCACGTGATTTTGATGACCATTTGGTTGAAGTGCTCGGTAAGGGCGGCAATTTGGTGGAGCATATTCATCTGCCTGTACAATCGGGTAATACGGATATATTGAAGAAAATGAACCGAAAATATACTCGTGAGCGTGTTTTGGAGCTGGCAGCGAAGATCAAAGCGGCTGTTCCGCATGTTTCTCTGACAACGGATATTATTGTAGGATTCCCGGGTGAAACGGACGAACAGTTTGAAGATACACTATCGCTTGTGCGAGAGGTCGGCTACGACTTTGCCTACACATTCATCTATTCACCACGTGAAGGTACGCCAGCTGCTTCGATGGAAGACAATGTACCTATGGAGGTCAAAAAAGAGCGTCTTCAGCGACTTAACAAGGTTGTGAATGAGAACAGTCTCCGCTTTAATAGTCGACTGCGGGGCGAGGTTGTAGAGGTGTTGGTAGAAGGCGAGAGCAAAAATAACAGTGAGGTGCTCGCCGGACGGACCCGATCCAATAAGCTCGTGCATTTTGAAGGTTCCAAGGATCTGATCGGTACATTTGTTCAAGTGAAAATTACAGAGCCGATGACCTTCTATATCAAGGGTGATTTGGTTCAAACCGCAGTGGCGGTTAACGGATAAAAAAGAAATTCTAGCGAACTGCATGGGGATGACTATCGTATGCAGATCGCCTATGTGAGAAAAGGAGCGATGGACAGTGACAGAGGAGCGGTTGCAACAGACAGAACTTCAATCGGCGGCGCGCCAGCATGATCATTTGGTCAATCGCGATATGATATTGGCAAAAGCCAAAGAGTTAGCTGGTATTTTGGGCAACAGTGAGGAAGTGCAGATATTTCGGAAGGCTGAAGAGAAGGTTCGGGATCATGGGCGCATCCAGCAACTGATTGCAACAATGAAGAAAAAGCAAAAGGAAATTGTAGCATTTGAATCCTTGAAGAATCAAAAAATGATTGCCAAAATAGAGGCTGAGCTTCAGGAGCTGCAGGAAGAGCTTGACGGTATTCCAATTGTAACGGAGTTCCAGCAAAGTCAGGTGGAAATTAACGAGTTGCTGCAAATGGTGATCATGGCTATCCGTGATACGGTTGCAGAAAAGGTAAATGTAGAAGAGGGAAAAAGTACTTCTGCCTCTAATTGTAGTGACTAAAATGAGGTGTAAGGTGTGGAGGCTTAGCTTCCACGCCTTTTTTTAGAAGGCAATCGGAGGCGTGCTTACCGAACTATGTATACTCGCCAGACATGAGGAGTAAGTGACATCGAAGAAGGGATGAATACAAAAGAATGGATCAGTTGCGTAAGATGATAGAGGGGGAAGGAAATACTTTCTGGAGTTACCTAGGATGTGAGCTGGTCGGTGCGGATGAGAACGAGGTACACATCGCTTTGCAGGCTGGCCCGCAGCATACGAATGTAATGGGTATTGTACATGGGGGCGTGCTGACTTCGTTAATGGACCAGGCAATGGGAATGGTCGCCATGGGCTCGCGTCAAATGCAGTCATGTGTAACGACGAACCTGAATGTTCATTTTTTGTCAGCAATGAGGCAGGGGGCACTGCAAGTGAAAGCCAGGATTCTTCATCAGGCAGGCCGCACCATCACTACGGAAGCAGAAGTAAGGAATAGTGAAGGGACACTCGGATGCATGTCTACGGCAACCTTTCGAGTGTTGCATAAACAACCAAATGACTCAGACAAGGCCTAATGCTTGACAAAACTTTTTATTATGTCATAATGAATTTATCAAAACGATATAATATGGTGATGCGAATGGATAACAATCGTACGAACGAAGAGGCGCAGAAGGCGTCGTACAACATTAAGAAATATCGTACCCCGGATGGTGCTCCAGCCGATATCGTTATGTTCACCTTAACGAAGCGGGAACGCAAGACGGTGACGAAGACATTGCCGATCCGGGAACTGAAGGTTATGCTCATCAAGCGCCGCAGATGGCCGTTTGAGGGACTCTGGGCCTTGCCCGGAGGATTTTGTCAGGAAGATGAGTCTATATATGGAGCGGCCAAGCGGGAGCTGTTAGAGGAAACCGGTGTGGACGGCGGACATCTGGAGTATTTAGGTGTATACAGCGGACCGGGGCGTGATCCGCGTGGCTGGATTATATCGCATGCATTTTTTGCATTGGTAGAGGAATGGATGCTGGAGCAGCGGCAGGCAGCGGATGATGCTTCCGAGGTAGGGCTGTTCACGATCCGTGAGGCGCTGGAGGAATTGGAGCTGGCGTTCGATCACCGGGACATCATAGTCGATGCCTATCGGAAAATTCAGTTGCAAATGCTGCAGACTACGATAGCCAAACAGTTTTTGCCGCTACATTTTACATTGGGTGAGCTTTACCAGGTGATTCAGAGTGTCGTACCGGATTTTGAAGAACCGAATTTTATCCGTAAAATAACATCGACCCGCAGCAGGCAAGGGATACTGGAAGAAGTACGGGATGAGGCCGGTAAACCGCTCAGCTCCAATCAGTATTCACAAAGACCGGCTCAGCTGTACCGTTTTAGTGACAGAGTACCGAGGTTGTCTATCTACACATAATGTGACGGGATAGGTCATAAAGAACGCACAATCCCCAACTTTGTCGATGAAGGAGCTGACTGTACGATGAAGGCACTCATTGTTATTGATTACACGAAGGATTTTGTAGATGGTAGCTTGCCTGTAGGTCAACCGGCGATTGATTTGGATGATCGGATTGCAGCAATCACACAGGCGTATGTGGAACAGGGGGACTTTGTTGTCATGGCTGTGGATTTGCATGAGGAAAGCGACCCTTATCATCCGGAGAGTAAGCTGTTTCCCCCACATAATATACGTGGAACGGAGGGACGACATTTATATGGCAAGCTCCAAACCCTCTATGAGCAACAAAGTGCTTCCATCTATTGGCTGGATAAAACACGGTATAGTGCGTTCGCTGGGACCGATCTGGAGCTCAGGCTGCGCGAACGAGGCATTTTGCAAGTTCATCTGATTGGTGTATGTACAGATATATGTGTGCTCCATACGGCTGTAGACGCTTATAACAAAGGCTTTGCTATTACTGTATACAAGGATGCTGTGGCGAGCTTTAATCAGGCAGGACATGATTGGGCTTTGGGTCATTTTGAGGAAAGTTTGGGAGCTGCCGTATGGTCGGCTCAGGATACGATTTTACTACACAAGAAGTGAATAACTTAACGATTGTGCACTAATATCCGATAACAAAATGGAGTCGGATATTAGTGGGCTGGGTAGATGAGGCGGTACGCCGTCGCAATCGCAAAACCGGGGGACAGTCAGAGAGGATGAATACGATGCAGTCAACGAGCCTCGCGTTACATACAGATAAATATCAGATTAATATGATGTACGCCCACTGGGTGAACGGAAGTCATCAGCGTAAAGCTGTGTTCGAGGCGTATTTCCGTAAGCTGCCCTTTGGCAACGGTTATGCGGTGTTCGCTGGTCTGGAGCGCATTGTGAATTACATCTCAAATTTGCGTTTTACAGAAGAGGATATTCGCTACCTGTCAGAACAGGAGGAGAAGTATGATCCTATGTTTCTGGAGGCTTTGCGGCAGTTTAGATTTGGCGGAACAGTTCATTCGATGAAGGAAGGAGCGCTTGTTTTTCCGAACGAGCCTCTGATACGCGTCGAAGGAACGATTATGGAAACGCAGCTGGTGGAGACGGCGATACTGAATTTTATGAATTATCAGACACTGATCGCTACCAAGGCATCACGCATTAAACAGGTGGCAAATAACGACACGCTGCTTGAATTTGGCACACGGCGTGCACAGGAAGCAGATGCGGCAATATGGGGAGCACGCGCAGCTTATGTAGCAGGCTTTGACGCGACATCCAACATGCTGGCAGGAGAGCACTTTGGGATTCCGACGAAGGGAACGCATGCTCATTCCTGGGTGCAGACCTTTATGTCCGAGCAGGAGGCTTTTGACGTGTATGCCAAGGTTTTACCAGATCAGGTCACGCTCCTGGTAGACACCTTTGACACGCTGGAAAGCGGCGTACCTCATGCGATTCGCACAGCAAAGATGCTGGAGAGCCAGGGCAAGCGCATGAATTCAATTCGTCTGGATAGCGGTGATTTAGCTTATCTATCTATCCAGGCGCGGGAAATGCTTGATGCTGAAGGTCTGGATTACGTACAAATTGTAGCTTCTAATGATTTGGATGAAAATACGATTTTTAATTTGAAAGCCCAAGGGGCGCGTATTGATGTATGGGGTGTGGGAACACAGCTTATTACAGCTTCGGATCAACCTTCACTTGGCGGAGTGTACAAGCTGGTTGAACGTGAAGTCGATGGTGAAATGCTGCCAACGATTAAGATTTCGGGCAATCCGGAAAAAGTATCCACACCGGGCAAAAAGGATGTATACCGTATCGTGGATAAAAAGAAGGGAAGAGCTGTTGCAGATTATATTTCTTTTCCAGATGAAGAGCGTCCGCGAAATGGAAAACGTCTGAAACTCTTTAATCCCTTGCATCCTTATATGAAAAAATATGTAGAAAATTATGAAGCTGTACCAATGCTCGAGCCCATTTTCAAAAACGGACAGAAGGTATATGAGCTTCCCGAACTGGATGAAATTCGAGCTTATCATGCTTCACAGCTGAAGCTGTTTTGGCCAGAATATTTGCGGAAGATGAACCCTGAAATTTATCGTGTTAATCTCAGCGAAAAGGTGTGGGGACTGAAGCAAAAGCTGATCGACAGCTACATGCAGCCTGAAGTGGAAGAAAAGGAGTAGTACAAAAAGGCACCTCATGAATGTATGAGGTGCCTTTTTCTATTGTGGCGAGTATGGAAAAAGAGAACTTATTTATCACGCCTGTTGAATAACCACAAAATGGTAGAAAAAAGATCGTCTTTTCTGTAGAATCGTTGGTACCATCCAAACGAATCCGAAAGAAGACGATCTCATGAAAAATTCTATCACGATTACATCTATCCTTCAATCCATGCTGACTCCTGAAGAAGTTCAAAGGGTTGTGAAGTTAATAGGTTATGAAGACAAAGCCCGCAAGTTTACGGTGTACCATTTACTCCAATACTGGTGCATGGCTGCGTTGGAACAATGGGGTAGCTATCGATCCAGCGTAGATTATGCGGCTCTCTGTGGCTTGCCTGTCGTCCACTACTCACGCTTTTCAACCAAAGCCGCCGAAGTCCCGTTTTCCGTATTTAAGGAACTTTTCCATCTACTTGTTTGCAAATGTAACCGGGAAGCACGTCGGAAACTGACTTTCCCCAAAGAATTATTACTCATCGATTCAACCACGATGACGGTGGGAAAAACGCGTTTGCCTTGGGCTCCTTATCCCGAGGAGCGTGCAGGTATTAAACTTCATGTCGCTTTACGAGCAGAAAATGGGCAACCCCTTCAGGTGGTCGAAACGCTGGGCTCCAAGCATGATGGCCCCATGAGTGAAGCGTTGGCTCAACCGGACTACATTTTGGTGATGGACCGTGCTTATGGGAAACTGGAGCGTCTGGATCACTTCAAAACCCATGGACAATCGTTTGTCATTCGGCTTCGCGACAACGTCCATTTGGAAAAGCCTCATGCGCTACGCCGCCTTACGAAGCCAGATTCATCCGTCATTCGGGATATCACTTGCCAGTTGGGAACCCCTCAGTGTCGTTCCACACAACGTCATCGTGTGGTGATGTTTCGGGATTTTGAAGGTCGGGAAATTCGGGTGGTTACCGATTTAATGCAGGTGACCGCAGAACAAATCGCACAGATCTATAAGGCTCGATGGCAGATTGAAGTCTTCTTTCGTTGGATCAAGCAACATTTGAATATCCCAACGCTGTTTGGTACGACTGAAAATGCGGTCTATGGGCAATTATTCTGTGCTCTAATCGTCTATGTCCTGCTCAATTGGCTATTTGTTGCTGCTCAGACTTCATGGCCCCAACATGCCGTTCTTTCCTTTGTGCGATTTTCTCGTCTATTTCTTCTTCAAAACTTACCTGTTGAATGGCTGATTCAGATTCAGCGCGTTCTTCTTCAGTGCACCTCTTGTTTCATGAATTGAGTTACTTATTTTGGTTATTCAACAGGCGTGCTTATTTATATATTTCTCTCATGACATGTCTCAGCTCAGGTACAATAATACGTTCCATTGCCAAACGTACAGCCCCACGTGAGCCAGGCATGGAAAATACAGCTGTTCGTCCTATAGTACCGGCCACAGCACGGCTTAATATAGCCGCTGAACCAATATCCTCAGCAAAGCTTAAATATCGGAAAATTTCCCCAAACCCAGGCAGTTCCTTATCCAATAGGGAGGAGACTGCTTCATATGTGGTATCGCGAGGGGAAATACCGGTGCCACCTGTCAAAAGCACAGCTTCGATGCCATCCTGTGCTGCAGCCTCGGACACCAATTGCCGGATACCTTCATAGTCATCCTTGACGATGACATAACGAGCAACCTCGTAGCCGCTGGTTTCCAGCAAATCCATGAGCAATCGTCCGCCGGTATCCGTTTCCACGGTGCGTGTGTCTGAGACGGTTACAACCATGCAGCTAACCCGCTGCGGAGATTCCCGTCGGTGCTCCTCTACAGAAGTCATATTCATTACCATGTTCACTCCTTGATTAGTGGTTAAGCATACTGTTTTACACACTCTTTTTTACAATAGAGGAATGGTTGTCCGTATGCAAGTCGGGAGTGGAGGATATAAAGCGTTGTGATGAATGTCCTTGCTTTCATGCATTGGAATATAGTACACTTCCTTACATAAGTCGGGATTTTCTGGTTTTGTTTTGCTGGAAGCGTACGCATCAAATGATTAATCTCAATGATTAGTGGGTAATAGTCAGCAGGATCAACAACTGGGAGGTAATGTAATATGAATCATTCATACCAACAATGTGTAGATGCTTGCCTAGAATGTATGAACGCTTGCAATGTTTGCTACGTTGCGAGTTTGAAGGAATATGATCTGGCCATGCTGCGTGAATGTATTCGAGTGAGTAGAGAATGTGCAGAAATATGCGGGTTTGCTGCTCAAATGCTGGAACGAGGAACCGATTTTGCCGAGCAAATTTGTGAGCTGTGCGCTAAAGCTTGTGAAGTATGCGCTGCCGAATGCAGCAAGCATGGACATGATCACTGCAAACAATGCGCAGAAGCCTGCCGCCGTTGCGTTCAGGCCTGCCGCCAATTGGTAGCTGTGTAATTACATATAGTGAGCTGGGCCGGTAGAAGAAAAAAGTTGCTTTCTACTAAATGAATTTGTATAATGATGGGAATTAACGTCGTGGAATGGGAGAGTAGCATTGAAGCTATCATTACAGCGAGCCGGAAATGGTGGAAGCCGGTATGAGGTTTGATGTGAAGCGCACCCGGGAGACGGCTGGTCCAACGAGGAATTCCTTTTAGCGAAATTTCCTCTAGTAGATCAGCCCGGCAGACACCGTTATTGGTCATTGGAGTGAAATCGGCGATTTGTGTAGCTAGCTTTAGCTGTGCAACCCGATTTACGAAGAGTGGTACCGCGGGGATATTGAAGTTCTCGTCTCTTGAATCAGTTCAAGAGGCGGGGGCTTTTTTTATTAGACAAGGATTTTGCAAAATCAGGAGATCTTATGAAAAGGAGAGAGAAAACATGTTGTTGGTAACTGCTGCTAAAGTTTTATTGGCCCATACGGGCCTGGAAGAGAAGGAAGTTTTATCTTTATTGGAGATACCCCCGCAGCCGGAATGGGGAGATTTGGCGTTTCCGTGTTTTGTGTTGGCTAAAAGGCTTCGCAAATCTCCACAGCAAATTGCGCTTGAATTGGCGGAGGCAATAAGCCATGGGGAAGGCTTAAGTGCTTCGGCTGCTGGTGCCTATGTTAATATAACTTTGAATCGATCTGTTCATATTCCGCTTATGCTGGCTGAATTGAGCAAGCCTGATTTCCTCAAGCCAGATATCGGACATGGGCAGCGGGTAGTGATTGATATGTCCTCACCTAACATTGCCAAACCGTTTGGTATCGGCCATCTTCGCTCTACCGTCATCGGTGCTGCCTTGTATCGCATTCTGGGGGAAACAGGACATGTTCCCATCAGCGTAAATCATCTAGGGGATTGGGGAACGCAATTTGGCAAGCAAATTGCAGCTTATAAAAGATGGGGAAATGAGGAGCAGCTACAACAGGATCCGATTGGAGAGTCGCTTAAGCTATATGTGCGTTTTCACCAGGAGGCTGAGCATGACTCGTCTTTGGAGGATGAAGGGCGCGAGTGGTTCCGGCGTTTGGAGAATGGGGATGCCGAGGCTCAGCGACTGTGGGAGTTTTTCGTTAAGGTCAGTCTGAGTGAATTTGATCGTATGTACCAGCGCTTGAACATTACGTTCGACCATGTGCTAGGGGAAAGCTTTTACAATGATAAGATGCAGGCAGTTGTTGCCCAATTAAGAGCGAAAGAACTGCTGGAGGAAAGCGACGGGGCACTCGTGGTTCGTCTGGAAGAAGAGGAGCTGCCACCGTGTCTTATTTTGAAAAAGGATGGGACCACCATTTATCCGACACGTGATCTGGCAACAGCGGTCTATCGTCGTGAAGTGATGAAGGCTGATCGGTTGCTTTACGTCGTTGGCGGGGAGCAGAGGTTGCATTTCCAGCAGGTATTTGCCGTACTGAAGCGTGCAGGGGAGGCATGGGCGGAACAATGTGAGCACGTGCCGTTTGGATTGATGCGGTTTGCAGGAAAGAAAATGTCTACCAGACGCGGCAAGGTTGTGAAGCTGGAGGAGGTGCTGGATGAAGCTGTAGCACGTGCTCAAGCTATTATCACCCAGAAGAACCCTAATTTGCAGGATCAACAGGAAATAGCTGAGGACGTTGGTATCGGGGCGATTATTTTTGGTGATTTAAAAAACAATCGTCTAAATGATGTGGATTTTTCATTAGAGGAAGCACTGACCTTTGAGGGCGAGACGGGGCCTTATGTGCAGTACACTCATGCGCGCATACGCAGTCTTCTGGAAAAAGCCCATGCTCGTACTGGTGCTCATTCAAATTCTAGTGACATCGCACCTGTGCAGGAGAGGCATTCGTCTGACTTGACTGACGACGTATCAAGTGAAATGCTCGGTGATGCAGGCTGGGCACTGCTTAAGCAGCTGGATCACTATCAAGGGCAACTGATACGTGCGGTTCGGCAGCTGGAGCCTTCGATTATGGCGAGATTTGCGTTGGATACGGCCCAGGCGTTCAACCGTTTTTACGCCAAGGAGCGGATTGTTGATGGTGGACAGTGGCGTATTCAGCTGGCGGAACAAACCGCGGATATTCTGGCAAGAACGCTGCAGCTCCTTGGGCTGAAAGCACCTAATCAGATGTAAACAAAGCGAATAAAGGAGAGCGAGATACAGGTGAGTATTCTTGCAACAATGCGCAGTGTAAGTAAACGATATAAGAATGTAGCGGCCTTGGACGATTTTACTTTTACTATTAAGCAGGGAGACTGGATTACAATTGTAGGGAAAAATGGTTCCGGTAAAAGTACACTGCTGCTTTTACTGGCGGGTTTGCTAAGCCCCAGCTCCGGGTCAATTGAGTGGCGGTCCGGAGCTTCGATACATGTCGGCTATGCACCTGATCGGTTGCCGCAGCTGAATTTTACACCTCGGCAGTATTTACAGCATATGGGCCTCATGCAGGGAGTGCAGCGGGACGAATTAAGACGGGAAATTGATTTTCGGCTGGAGCAATTTGCGTTAATGCATGCTGCTGATCGTGATATGCGTGGTTTTTCTAAAGGGATGCTGCAAAAGGTTAACCTGACACAGGCACTTTTGGGTAGGCCGGAGTTATTGTTGCTGGACGAGCCGCTTGGTGGCGTGGATGTGGACACGCAAGCATCAATGATTAAGCTGTTGTCCGAATTAAGTGAACAGGGCATTACAATACTGGCATCCAGCCATGAGCCGGAGCTAGTGCAGCAGGCGGCACGGCAAGTGCTTGTGTTGGATCATGGTCGTCTTGTAGCACAGTACGATCCGCAACGTGTACTACGGACAACGCAGCAGATTGTATGCACAGGGATATCAACGTTGGAGGCAGAGAGTTTGCTCGCTAGTGAGCAGACGGAGTGGATGGTCATTAATCAAGGTGATCATATTCGCGTGTCTGTGGAGAAGGAGGCGGGAGATCGGCTGCTGCTGAATTTGATACAATCGGGAGCCTCTATTGTTTCTGTACATCAGGACGCACAATGGTCCGATGATATTTTTGACGCTGCTAATACTGCTGCAATTTGCAGGCGTGAGGAAGAGGGAACGATCTTATGATTTTTGCTATCCGTTACGTATTACAAAGCTATACGCGTTCACGGCGTTATGTACCGCCTGTAGTGATCTATTTTTTTGCCATGATGCTGATCTATTCTTACAAGCCCAGCCCTATAGCTGACAGCTACAGTGTTACTGCCCTTTTATTATTTTTTGCTTCCGCATGGCTGGGAATCAGTCTGTTGAACCACGAGCACCCCGTACAAAAGCAGTTGTCAGTTCAACATAATCGCCAGCATTGGATTTATTTTAGTGCCGAGTTAATAGCAGCATATATTATGCTTGTTTTTATGACAGGGGTTGCCGTGATTTATCCGGTAGTTTTCAAAATGTTTGTGCACGTTCCTTCTGTGCTGCAATGGGTGGTGGGTATTATAGGTCATTTATCGCTTGCATTACTAGGGTTGTCCCTATCACTGTTTTGCCAGCGGATTTTTATAGCGAAAACGAATCGCAGCCTGTCATTGGTTATCATCGCGCTCACTTTATCACTTGCCGGACCACGCCTAGCGGAGTTGCTTCCGGTGGGAGCTGAATGGATGATATGGATTCTTCCACCTGCTCATATGACTGTAAATGCAGTGATGAATCTCGGACAAATACCGACAGGAGAGGTTGTTTGGTCGTTGCTGTTTCCTGTGTTATATGCTTTTGTGCTGATCGGTGTGTACATAAAGATTGTGAGCAGAAAAGAGCTTAACGGGTTACACTAATCGCAAGAACGGTGCTGTTTTGCAATCCTTTTGTGCATATGTGAAACATTTGCAGCTTCTATTGCGTCGATAAGTATAGAACATAGTTAAAAATGGAGGTGTACCCTCATGAACAAAAATAAAAGTGTGGCAGCTGCTCTGCTCGTCATCTGCTCATTGGCAGTGGCTACGTCAGCTTCTGCTTTTCGTGATATAAAAGGAGCTGAACAGGAGAAAATCGTTAATTCGCTTCAGGAGAAGGGTATTATTCAGGGAATAACCAAGGACAAGTTTGCACCAGATCAAACCCTCACGTATGCACAAGGAGTGCATTTGGTTGTTAATGCCATGGATCTTCAGGTTATGCCTGATTTCACAACGGGTTCCTTTGAAAACATTCCCGCTTCAGCTTGGTATGCCCAATCCTACCGGATTGCAGTCCAACATCAAATCCCATTGTCACCGGATATTAACCCGAGCACTCGCATGACAAGGGAACAATTCGCAAATATTCTGTATAAAGCTGTGAGTGCCACAGGGGAATACCCAACTATCCGTATGTACATTAATGTAGCAGACGGCAAAAAGCTGGATCATGCTTCAAGCGAAGCGGTTCAATTTCTGCTGTTGACCAAAATTGCAAAGTTAGACGAACAGAGCAAGTTTAATCCGGATCGTAAAGTAACTCGAATGGAGGCAGCGGAAATGGTCTATAATGCATCTGAATTTGTGCAAAATCATAAGCCGGTTGAAGCTACTCCTGAAACTCCCGTCGAGCCTTCAGATACGGTTCAGCAGAACAACGTTAGTATGAGCATAGAGAAGGCGAATGACCAGCAGAACAAGGTGACAATCACCCGTTTGCAGGCACCTAATCCGGGTTACGGTATTGAAGTAGATCATATCGACTATGTAGATGATACGAATGCAGTCATTTATTACAAGTTAACAAGTCCAAAGCCAGGGGAAATGAACATCCAGGTCATTACGGATACCCATACAAGTACATTGGTGGACAGCAAATATAAAGTTACGCTGAAAGCTGTAGAAGGAACAGTATCTCCGCCCGTAGGAACAGGTTCATCGGTAGCTAAATAAGACTCTGCAGCCGATTTGAGGAATATAATATAAAAAAATAAAACCAGCAAGTTTCCTATTTACAACAGAAACTTGCTGGTTTTTTAATGCATCATGCTGGTCTTTTGCTAAGGAAACATCGTTTATTTCAAGCTTTATGAGCCGGCTTAAGCGTTTCCGCCAGCCAAGCCGGGTCCACTTTGGCCGGAGACCGCATTCTGCGAAGCGCAAGAACCTGCCCGGTTGCCGGATGTTACAGAGGTCGCGCAGCCATTGCTGGCTGCTACAGCATCTTGCCGGCAAGCAAGCCATCTTGCACGGAAGGTGCAGCAGACGATGAGTCTGTATCTGTTCCAACCGTTCCCGACTGCAGCTGATACATTTGGAAATAACGACCGCCATGAGCCATAAGCTCGTCATGGCTACCACGCTCCACAATTTCACCCCGATGCAGCACCAAAATTTGATCTGCACTGCGAATGGTCGACAAACGGTGAGCGATGATAAAGGTCGTGCGCCCCTTTTTGAGTACCTCAAGGGCGGATTGAATGAGCGCCTCCGTTTCGGTATCAATATTGGCAGTAGCTTCATCCAGAATCAAAATGGCTGGATCGAAGGCCAGCGCACGCGCAAAGGAAATAAGCTGGCGTTGTCCGGCAGATAACGTGCTGCCTTTTTCAATAACGGGTTCATCAAAGCCTTGCGGCAAATGGGCTAACAGTTTGTCAGCTCCAACGTCATGCAGCGCTTTCTCGACCTGTTCTCTGGTGATGCGGCTGTCTCCAAGACTGACATTGGAGGCTACCGTACCTGTAAATAAATACGGATCTTGAAGAACAATGCCCATATGATGGCGAAGCCATTGCTTAGGGATTTCCTTGACAGGCGTTCCGTCAATGGTGATCGTACCTTTCTGCGGATCATAGAAGCGGAACAGCAGATTAATAATCGAACTTTTTCCTGATCCGGTATGTCCGACCAGGGCAACCGTTTGACCGGGCTGTGCTGTAAAGGAAATATGCTTAAGCACATCATCCTTTTTATACGCAAAAGATACGTCGTCAAATTCTACTTGGCCTTTGTAGCGCGGCATAGTGCCGTCTGTCACGGGTTCTCCGGTTTCATCCATCAGTTCAAATACCCGACCTGAGGACACGATGGACGAATCCAGTACAGCGAGTTGGTTGACCATACCTGTCATAGGCTGGAACAGTCGTCCGAGCACATCGACGAAGGCATACAGGACACCTAGCGATATCACACTGTCTGTTGTGCCGAGTGCCTTAGAACCGAAATACCACAACACCACAGCAAAGGCGAGGTTTCTCAACACGTTGACTAAATTGTGCGAAGTAAAAGCGTTCAAATTCAGCATTTTATTCTGATGCTTCATATAGTCATCATTCAATGCTTCGAACTCGGTTTGCGTTTGCTTCTGATGCCGGAATACACGAATAATGGACATCCCCTGAATAGATTCATTGATAATCGCATTGATTTCACTGAGCCTGGATCGAATGATTGTATTGTAGCGTGTGGCAACCTTTCGGTATAACACAATCCACAAGATCAGCAGCGGCACAATGAACAAGGAGATCAGACCCAGTCTGAAATCCAGCAGGAAGAGTGCAACATATACCCCTGTCATTGTCACAATACCGGAGGTGAAGTTTGACAGTACGGCTACGAACAAGTCTTTGACCGCTTCAGTGTCATTCGTAACACGCGATACGACCTTGCCTGCGGGCAGGTTGTCAAAAAAGTAAACCGGCAGCCGCTGAATGTGCGCGTAGAGGTCCAGCCGAAGCCTCTGAATGACCTTGTTGGCAGAGGATTGCAGCCAGTACGTCTTGCCAAACTCGGCAAAGATCGAAACGACCAGAAAGAAGCAATACCAGCCAATCAGCTGAAAGATGCCGGGCATTTCCGGTTTGTAAAAGCTATACAGCTCATCAGCAGTCAAAGCCTTGGCTTCATAGCGAAAGGTGTCGGAGCCGCGTGTCACTGTCAGTGTACCGTTGGCAAAGGCGCGGTTGCCGTCAGCCACTTGGACCGAGCCATCAACAAATACAAAGGATTTGTCAACTTGCAAAATTCTCGCTTCGCGACCTTTGGCTTCTCCGGGCTCAAAGCGGTCTTCACGCTTAAAATGGGTTCCGTCAAAGCTCACAGTGCCGTCCACACTCGTTGTTTCATAAAATGGTTTTTCTATAGCGAGCATATGGTCGTCGATCATCGTTTTGGCGATGAAGGGTCCGGCCAGCTCGGCGGCTACTCCTATAGCCAGTGCGATGAGTGCAGCGATAAAACCTGCTTTGCTCGTCAGGGCGTACTGGAACAGCCTTTTGCCGATATTGGGTTTCATTAAGATACCTCCCCTGAGGTCAGATCAGATTCCACTTGTTGCCGTTCATACTGCTGCCGGTACCAGCCGCCAGCCTCAAGCAGCTCGCTGTGGGTTCCTTCCTCAATAATGCGTCCTTGCTCCAGCACGACGATCCGGTCTGCATGTTCGACAGCCGAGAGACGGTGAGTGGAGATCAGGGTTGTTTTACCCGAGCGCTTACGTCGGATATTTTCAATAATACGTGCTTCCGTTCGGGCATCTACTGCTGACAGTGCATCGTCGAGCAACAAAATATCCGGGTCACCGATAAAGGCGCGCGCCAGCGAGACCCGTTGCTTCTGGCCGCCGGACAGGGCAATACCTTTTTCCCCAACCAGTGTATCCAGTCCATCGGAGAGGGTGCCCAGATCCTGATCAAAGGCGGCAGTACGGATCGCTTCCATAATGTCGTCATCATCTGCACCAGGTTTACCGAACTGAATGTTCTCACGTACCGATTTGGAGAACAAAATTTGCTCCTGTGGCACATATCCGATCCAGCTGTGCAGTTGTTCGACGGCAATGTCCTCCAGCCTTGTGCCAGAAATTAAAATATCACCGCTGCCTGTGGGGTACTCATGTAAAAGTTGTTTGAGCAAGGTGGACTTCCCGCTGCCGGTCCGACCGACAACGCCTAGCGTTTCACCACGTTTCAAATTCAGGCTCACATGCGACAAATTATCGACAGTGGAGGTGGGATAACGGAAGGTAACGTCTTTTATCGTAATGGACTCAGGACGATTAACCGATACGGGATGGGCTGCATCCTGTACGTCTGGCTGGACATGGAGCGTTTCATTGACCCGATCCAGAGATGCGCTACCGCGCTGCATGATGTTAATCAGCTCGCCGATGGCAAACATCGGCCAAATCATCATCCCCAGATACATATTAAAGGAGACCAGCTCGCCCAGCGTGATATCGTTATGAAATACCAGATAAATTCCATAGCCGAGACCGATGACGTAACTAAGTCCTACGCATAAGCGGATTGTGGGTTCAAAGAGGGCGTCCATTCGGGCGACTGCCAAATTTTTGCGAAATACATCCTCGGTAATATCTGCAAAACGCTTTTCATCCATCCGCTCCTGGACATAGGCGCGAATGACCCGGATACCTGCCACTGATTCCAGCACCTGGTCGTTCATATCGCCAAATGCATCCTGTGCGAGTGTGTAGCGCTCGTGAACGGCTTTGCCGTAAATGCTCATGGCCAGCGCAATAAAAGGCAATGGCAGGATCGCCGCCAGTGTCAGCTTCCAGCTAATCAGGGTGCCCATGGCAACGAGTACAACGGTCAGGTAGACCGTGGAGTCAGTCAGTGTCAGCATGCCGAAGCCTGCTGTACTGGCTACGGAGCGCAGATCGTTCGTGGCTCGAGCCATTAAATCACCTGTGCGATTACGCTCAAAAAAAGGCGGCGTCATCCGCAGCAGATGATTCATGAAGCGCGTGCGAAGCAGACGCTCCACCAGATTGGCACCACCGAACAGCTTGTGCATCCATATGTACGTAACGTAGTAGATGACGGCGAGAATACCCAAAATCATAAAAATATAACGCCAAAGGGAGGACCAGGAAATGGTACCGCGCACGATCTCATCAATGGCGCTGCCTAGCAGCCGAGGAGGAGCCAGCTCTACAATACCAACGGCTATCAGCATAAACAATCCAATGAAATATCGGCTTCGTTCTCTTTTAAAAAACCAACCTAAATTTTTGAATACCGAAAACAAGAGGAATCCCATCCTTTCATAACAAGCTCATTCGAGAGTTGTGTACCATTTTGAAAAAACAACAGTAGCTTGTTGCCACGAACTTCATCGGGCAACAGGCACAAAAAAGGCATACCGTCCGCAGACGATATGCCTTAAATCTCAATATCATATGGCGCGCAGGTATTTTCAGCACACTCACCACTGAAAAACTGCTCAAGCACAGACAACCACTCGCATTAAACCATACAACGTAAATGGCCCAATTCCGAAAGGTGCGACAGGGGAGATGCTCCGGTATGAAGTTGTTGTGTGTGTAGATGTGGGTAAAATGTAATATGGAATTTTAGCACCGGAAACACTCCTTTCTTCCTCAAATTGGGTTCATTCTTACGCGAGTAAGCGTTCAAATTGTAATAAATTTCAAAATGGATCTCGTATGGTTGAATCTTAACACCCTTTTTTGCGAATTGTCAAACCTTTTTCAAAAAAATGTATATGACTGTATCCAAAGACCAGCTTGAGCAGGGCGGTTGGTGGTCATTCCAAAAGATGCTATGATATAGTTAACAGGATTTCATTGTACAAGGAGATGAGCGCAACGCATGAGTATACAGGTAACTGAACCTGCGGCACAGTGGTACATTAAGGAGCTTGGCTTGAATGAAGGAGATGCGATCCGTTTTTTTGTTCGCTACAGTTCTGGCGGCGGGTTGCATCCAGGCTTTTCTCTGGGAATTTCCGTAGAGCCTCCGCAGCATCCCGTATTGCAGCATAAAGCGGCTGGCATTACGTTTTATATGGAGGATCAGGATTACTGGTATCTGAAGGGTCATGATCTGCAAGTCAAGTATTTAGAGGAACATGATGACATTATTTACACCTACACCGAGGAAGCGCAAGTGTAATGTCCCAACGACAAAAATAGTATACAAGAGCTGTTCATCGACATGAAAAAGCGGCGGAGCATCGTGCTGCAGGGGTTAACCTGCGTAAGATACTTCGCCGCTTTATTGTGTTTAAGGCGATGAGGCGTATGTTAAGGGTTGTTAAACATCGGATCGTCGACCGCAAAATCAAAATCATCAATGTCATATACATGTACAGGTACAGAAGCTTCAATAATGCGGTGAATCCAGTCCAATTGATCTGTCAAAATGGGCAATGCTTCACGCTGGGCGGTCAGTACCAGCTCGGTTTCGATTGGATCAAAATATTCCCCATAGTGCGCCGTATCCACAGCATTAATAACAATGAGCGAGGTGTTGGCATCGAAAAGAATGGGCAAGCTTTTGGCCCAGGGCATCTGAAGGGCACGCCGTATTTTTTTCTGATTCAATGGTTCTTCAAAATAGCTGATAAGCTCACTTACCTTTCGCTTCACATGCTGATCGTCCATAGGATTATCCATAAGAGGCTCCGCGCTATCCTGAAACTCGTATAGCTCCAGCAGCGATGTATAAGGCACTATATATTCCACAGGGGCGGGAGATGTAAGCAACTGGCCGTATATGGCCACCATTACAGCTTCCGTTACAAATTGTCGAGACATCGGTCAAGCCTCCTGCATTTACCAAATTATGCGATAAGAGTATAACACAAAAGCGGGACTAAATTCAGTCCGACATGCAGATTGCTTTATATATGACCTCAGCCAAGGATTTAGGAGCGGCCGATCAACAAAGACAGCAATCCGGCGGCAATAAGTGGCCCTACAGGAACTCCTTTAAAAAAGGCAACGCCAATGACAGTCCCGATAAGCAGACCTGTCACAATAATAGGCTGACCAGACATCAGGATTGCACCGCGACCGCCAAGATAGGCTACCAGGATGCCGATGGCAATCGCAAGCAGCGACTTCCAGTGCATAAAGGAGTCCATCACTTGATTAATGCTGATTTTACCGCTGGCTAGCGGAGTCATGACCCCAATCGTCAGAATAATAATTCCAATCGTCAAGCCGTACTTTTCGAGCCAAGGGAAAGCAGAATGAAAACTGGTTACCCGCAACAGCAATAATACAACCATGGCGATGGTTACGGTGGAATTGCCGCTGATAATTCCAAGACCAGCTAGCGCCAGTAAAATAAGTGAGCTGTAATCCATTTCAGTGTTCTCCTTAGTTCGTTTGGCTTCGTATATGCTCAGCAATTTGACGTCCATGCCAGCGACCTGTTTCAATGAATACCTCATTGGCATTGCTGCCGGAAGCGATCACGCCTGCGACATAGATACCTGGTATATTCGTTTCCATCGTGGCAGGATCAAACTCGGGTTTATCCATATCTTCGGCCATATGGACGCCGACAGATTCCAGTAGTTTTCGTTCCGGGTGAAACCCGGTCAGTGCCAGCACAAAATCATTTTCCAATCGGAATGCTTCTGCATCCTGCGGAGTGACTACTACATGATCTGGATGAATTTCCGTAATACGAGCACCTAAGTGCAGCGTGATTTTTCCTTTTTGTACCATGCTGTCAAACAGTGGGCGCACCCACGGCTTAATGTATGGAGAAAGCTCGGTCCGACGATATACCATATCAATCGTAGCCCCAACCCGTACCAATTCCATCGCTGCATCTACTGCGGAGTTACTGCCACCGATGACTGCGACCCGGGTTCCTGTGTAAGGATGGGCTTCGCTGAAATAGTGAGTGACTTTATCTAATTCTTCCCCAGGAATGCCCAAATAGTTCGGATGGTCAAAATATCCTGTAGCCACTACGACATAGCGGGACGAATATGTTTGGGATTTTCCACGCTTACTCATGGTATGAACAGTAAATGTACCGTCATCCTGACGAGCAATGGATCGAGCCTCCTCATAATGCTGAATGTTCAGGTTATAGTGTGTCGCTACTTTACGGTAATACGCCAAGGCTTCATGACGAAAAGGCTTGTCATTAGGGGTGCTGAACGGAACATCACCGATCTCCAGCAGTTCGGCGGTGCTAAAAAACTGCATGTTCGTCGGATACAGAAAAATAGAGTGGACAATGTTGCTTTTTTCAATAATAACGGTTTGCAAACCTTTGCGGCTGCATTCGATGGCAGCGGATAGCCCGCATGGACCGCCACCGATAACGATTACGTCGTGCATATAGGTGAACCTCCAATGTATTGGTGTACTGCGTTAATTTATCGCAGGATCAGCATTGTGCATCACTTTCGAATCATTCCGATTTGCATTTTGATCCATGAAAACTGCTCTCTAAATGGATGAAAAATACACAGGTATGTAAGAAGTTTTCAAATAATAATCCTACCGCAATGCGCACATAATATCCAGCCGATTTCAGGAAGAAGTAATGGAGGGATATGATTGCGCTTGCTGATCCGACGCATATGCGTATATTACTCCTTTTGTCCCGTGGAGAGATGCATGGTCAAGCGTTGGCAAAAAAGCTGAATTTATCCCAACCAACTGTTACGCATCATGCTTCCAAACTCCGTGAGGCTGGATTAATCAAAGAACGACGGGAGAAAAATACGGTTTATTTTACATTGAACCCGGAGCTGATCCGGCAGCATGCCGAGGCGACAGTACGTTTTATCTTCGAAAAGGGAGAGGGTGAGGAAGAAATGTCAGAGCTTAATGAAACATTGGAGGCGACGGTTTTACGTAATTTTTTTGCCAAGGACGGCAAGCTGCGCCAAATTCCTGCACAGTACAAGAAAAAGCTGATCGTGCTTCAGATGCTGGCAGAAAAGCTGGAGCCGGGCCGCATTTATCCTGAACGTGAATTAAACGAGCGGATAAAACAGTACCATGAGGATTTTGCGACGATTCGACGTGAGCTGATTATGCATCAGTTTATGTACAGGGAACGGGAAATGTACGAATTGAATCCACGTGAGATGTGGACGCGCTGGGATCAGGTGCCCTAAACGAAACTAAAAAACTGAAAAAAGTTTCGCGGCAGGCTTGACAGACGATTTATCGACTTGTATGATAAAGGAAATTTTAGGAGGAGGCGATGTTATATGCATACGAACAAGAACGGATGGGTTCAGCAGCAGAATGACTTGTCTCCCGCACGGGCGATGCTCAGCTAAGACTATATAATATATAGTTTTGGCTCAGCAGTTGGTTGGACAGTAGAACCAACGAAATCCGCAGGGAGTGCTTTCCTGCGGATTTTTTATGGTTAGGTGTCCTTTTACGGTTGTTGGTTCCGGGAAGTGGTCCGTGTGTAAGACTGCTTGAATGAACGGACGACGGATCATATGGGCCTTAGCCATACAATACATCCTCCGCAGGGATTTCCCTGCGGATTTTTTGCATTGTTTGCTTGCGGGAAAAAAGGTTCACATCTCGAACAACGCTATTTTCGAACAACACAAAGATCAAAAAAACAAAGATAACTCTCAGGAGGAAAACGATGAGTATACATGAATACGGTTGGTCTGATTATTGGAACGGTCATTGGGACCAATGGAAGCAAAGTTTTGAGGAGAGTGCAGGACATTCACAGCTACGGCCTGCCCGCTTGATCGCCGATTATGGTCAAAAAGTCAAGCTTATCACGATGGATGGGGAACGCTGGGGAGCCGCTTCTGGCAAGCTGCGTCATATCATTGATGATCCCGCCGAAATGCCGGCTGTCGGGGATTGGGTGGCGATCACTACACCGGATGAAGTGTCGGATGCTGTGATTCATGCCGTCCTGCCGCGCAAAAGCCGAATATCCCGGCAGGCTGCGGGCTTTGAGACAAAGGAGCAGCTGATAGCGACTAATGTGGATACCCTCTTTCTCGTAAATGCGTTGAATCATGATTTTAATGTGCGCAGATTGGAACGGTATTTGATTATGGCTTGGAACAGTGGGGTGAACCCGGTGGTCGTGTTGAGTAAGAGCGACCTATGTGACGATGTTGAAGCACGGATCGCAGAAGCGGAGGGGGTAGCTCCCGGTGTCCCTGTCATCGTTATTTCTGCTCTGCAAAACGAAGGTAGGGAGCAGTTGGAGGCGTTTCTTCAACCCGGCTGTACCATTGCCTTGACGGGCTCTTCCGGTAGCGGTAAATCAACGATTGTGAACTGGCTGTCCGGGGCCGAAGTTCAGCTTACACAGGATGTGAGGGAGGAAGACAGCCGGGGACGGCATACGACAACTCACCGACAGCTTTTTCCCATCGCCAAGCAAGCTGTCCTGCTGGATACGCCCGGCATGCGTGAGCTTAATCTGTGGGATGATTCCACGGGCGTCGCTCATACCTTTGCCGATATTACCGACATAGCGCAAAATTGTCGGTTTGCGGATTGCAAGCACAAGGGGGAAGCTGGATGCGCAGTGGAGGAAGCTGTGCAGACGGGGGGACTGTCAGAATCGAGGGTGAACAATTATCGCAAGATGCAGCGAGAGCTGGAATATCAGGCACGCAAGGAAGCGGATCGGCGGAGAAAGGATAGCCGTACCAGCACAACCACGGGCCGAAGGGATCAGCGAAGTGGTTGGCGACGGGATGTGGAGTGGTAAGCCAAGCTGCATTGAAATATCATTTGTAAAAATACAAGAAAATTGATGAACTAATCGGCATATGGTGTAAAGGGGTGAGCATATGCCGAATTACAGCATTTTGGTGGATCTATCGGAGCGTCGTTTGTATTTAAAAGATGGCAGTCAGATCGTGCAAAGTTATCCGGTCGGTATCGGTAAGTTGGCTACACAGACACCGTATGGACAATTTACGATCATTAACAAACAGCCCAATCCTGGGGGCCCTTTCGGAGCGTTCTGGATGGGGCTGTCCAAGCCGCATTATGGCATTCACGGCACCAATGATCCTTCATCTATTGGCCAGATGGTGTCACATGGCTGCATCCGAATGCAGAACAAGGATGTGCTTGAGCTTCAGGAGAAGGTAAGCGTGGGCACACCTGTCACGATCCAGTCTTAGCGGATTACTGACCGACAAAGAGTTCGACTTTTAGCTATGTGCGCTGGCCCATTACGATTTGGGCTGGATAGGGATACGGGCTTCAATCCGCTTGGGAGCCCTCTTTGTCGTTCGCAGCTTTGACTAACGATCCCGAAAGACGTTCTCCCCGTGTACCATATACCTGCTTGGCGTTGATCCATATATCTTCGTTCGGCTCATAGCTTATGACCAGGGTGTAACGGTTGGCAAGGCTCGGTTTTTTGACCCTCATGCTGAAGGAGCCGTCAGGCATGACTTTAGTTTGGTCGTCGTAGCCAAACTGCCATCGCCCCGGGAAATCAATCGTGAGCTTGACATCGGAACCCTCCAGCAAATTGCTGCGTGCATAGACATGATAATAATTGCCTTCTTGTTTCACATCAGGCTTAATCCACACCTGAGGGCTGCCGTAGTCTTCTGGTTTGTTCCAGACAGGTTTAACCAGTGGAGTAGTGCGATCCTGCTCGGGATCAAGCTCAGCGCCAATCCGCACTTCTTGCAATAGCCGTTCCTTTTCCTCGTATTGATATACATATGGTCCTTCCAGCTTGTTACCGCCGCTGCCATAAAGATTTCGTATCGCATCGACTTGATCGTCCGGGCGAAACAGAACGGTCAGATCCATACTGCCCTGTATGCCAGGTCGTTGCACTCGGAGTACAAAACTTCCGTCCTTTTGGATCGCTGTCTCATCTGTGTATCCGGTTAACAGGGAGTTTTTGAGCGCGAGATTCCCTTTAATCCGTGCTCCGGCGGGGAGGTTGGAGTGTCCTGTAACCTTGACGGTATTTTCGTCTATACTCACGTTCCCCGATATTTCGACATAGCTGCTGCCTTGCTGATGCACGGGGGAACGGCTGGCAGCTCGCTCATCCAGGGTTAATGCACTCTGATTCGGATTGCCGGTGACAGTATAAGCGCGTGCTTCTGTTTCATGCTGTGCGATACTCCGGGTAGATGCCTTTTCCCTGCTGCACGCAGCCAGAATAATTAGAAGTAATAAAATGTATATCAGGTTACAACCTATTTTGATCATTCGGCGTGTGCTCATGATTTCTGCTCGCTCCTTGTCTGTAGCTATCAGCTTAAGTGGTATCAAACTTTTGAAACTCTATGTATTTACCCGATTTAAAGGGGATGTAATCTACCTCCTGCCGTATCCTACAAGAAGCGTACATGTTTAAACAACCAGTAGAATGGTTAAAAATGGATAGCCTGATCATCCCCAGAATAGCAGGGACAGCATGCTGTAAAGGAGCCTGAGTCATATGTCCATTGACCGTTTTATTTTGAAAAAGCTGGACAACTGCCGGGAAGAATATACACGCGCTAACTTACTGGAACTGTTTAGAATAAGAATAGAGAAGGCGCAGAAGAAGGAACGAGGCGCTAAAAAAGGCTATCGCAGAGTTTTATAAGCAGAATCAGATCAAAATGCACAGATGACGGCAAAGTCACATCGTTCATGTTTCAAATTCGCTGATATGGAGAGGGTGCTCGAGAGCACTCTCTTTTTTTTGTCTGTATTCAGACAAAAAATAGTCCCTCTTAGTAGAGGGACAGTGCCAATGAATCATTTTCACTAACGCTATGCAGGATGGCTTCACAGCCAATAATCTCTATGCTGATCAAAGAGTTAAGACATTTCTGAAGGGCACGCTTGCCGCTGGAGATTTTGTTCTCCAAAGTGTTGCTTAGAAGTTTCAATGTTTTTTGCATAGGCTGCTTGTTATCTTGATTGAAGTAAACGGGAATACGTTTGTTTTGAAATGTAATTAATGTTCTCACAAAAATCACCTCGCCTGAGTTATTTCATGGCTTTATTGTAGAGCCCGTTTCTTAAAATTACCTTAAAAACACCTTATAAAAACATAAAGGTCTGAGAAATTTACAAAGTGTTCACAATAATCTGGATAACAATCGAGTTTAGTTCTATCCAATTGACAAAATGACGTAGATACGACTATTTAAAACTATTAAATATGAATTTGTGATACAATTGGCTCTTTATCATTTGGTAAAATGCGACTAAAGGCTTTATATTATTTTGAGAGTGGGCATTTTGTAACAAATTGACAGTCTAATAGGTGAATGCTACAGTTACGATAGCCATCTTTCTATCGAAAATAGGCTTTTTGTGTGAACTTTACTGTATAAATTAAGGATCGGGAGGGATGACAGATGATCCTGACCGTGCTTTCAGGACGACAGGAAACAGAGTGGTTTGACATCGAGGTAGCTGATGAATATTCGGTGGAGCACTTGAAGCTGATGCTGGGTGTGCGCATTTTTGGGGAGCCTCCGGCAGAGGGAATGCAGTATATTATGGAAGCAAAGTTCCCGGAGGGGCTTTGGTTCAGAGTGGAGGACGACCAGCTACTTACAGGGGCAGGCTTGCGGGAAGGCTGTACGGTGCGTATTCAGCGTGCCTTTTCGACAACCCAGGACGAAGCACCTGTATATGGACGGCGTTCGCTGTTTCAAAACGAAAAAAATGGGTAAATACACACATGAAATTATATGAAACCTTGGTAAAATGAAATAGTAAGCGAAAAGGGGGACTTTTGTCTTGAATGTATTATACCAGCGATCCCCGAGATTAAGGCCGGCGCTCCGAGAGGAGAAGCTGGAGATTTTACGGCCTCCGGCTGAGCCGAGCAAGCCGTCTTTTTCTATTATATCTATACTTATTCCGTTAATGATGACGTTGGTGACTGTAGGTTTTTATGTATATATGAGCAGAACGGGCAAAATGGGCAATAGTAACTATCTGATGTTTCAGATGGTTACGGTGGTCATGATGCTAACGTCGTATACGATTCCTTTTTTCGTATACCTAAATAATAAGAAGGAATACAAGCGCAAGCTGGAGGAACGTGACCGGATGTACCGGGAACAGCTTCAGAAGCATCGTGAAGAGCTTGAATTGAAGCGTGAGGAACAAATTCGCACGCTGTATGAAATTCACGGTGATCCACAAATATGCGCTCAAATCGTCAAAAACCGCAACAGTTCTCTTTGGGAACGATCCCCGGAGGATGAGGATTTTTTACAAGTCCGTATCGGGACTGGACAAGTTCCCTTTCATATTAAATTGCAAATCCCGCGTCCGGACGGCTACGACCGTGACCCTCTGCTCGGGGCTGCGGATGAGCTGGAGGAAGAGTTCCGTCTGGTGGATGCTGCTTCCATCGCATTACCGTTGTTTCAATCCAAAGTGGTAGGACTGGTCGGTGAGCGAGAGCACACTCTTGCTGCCTTAAGAGTGATTCTGGCGCAGGTGGCTGTGCGTCACTCGCCGGATGAAGTGAAAATCGCATCCTTTTATGATGAGCGGGAGGAAAGTGAATGGGCCTGGATGCGCTGGCTTCCGCATGTGTGGGATGATGACAGAACCCAGCGGATGATGTCAGACCGTAGCAGCAGCGCCCATCAATTAGCTGATTTTCTGTTTGCCAGGCTGAACCGCCGTAAAAACAATCGCAGCGAGCGTCACGGTAAAGGGATGGAAGTCCCTTGCTATGTGATTGTTTTGTCCGACAGTCAGCTCATTGAGGAAGAGCCCTTGCTTCCATTATTACTAGAGGACGGACGGGCCATTGATGCATGCACGATCGTGCTGGCTTCCCGTAAGGAAGCATTGCCGATGCAGTGTCAGCTGATTGTGGAGGCTTCCAAGGAGCAGGGAGTATATGCCCGTAAATCAGAATCGGCAGAGGTTGAACAACAGAGTTTTAAGCCGGATCGTTTGTCCAAAGAGGAAGCTGATGCATTGGCACGGTATATGGCTCCTATTCGCTTGAAGCGCTCCTCGGCTTCGGATATTCCGTCTGTACTGCCTTTGTTTGATATGATGAGCGTAGCGGATGTGGAGGAACTGGATGTAACAGAGCGGTGGCGGCGCAACCGTCACCCTGATACTTTACCCGTACCGATGGGTGTGCGAGCAGGCGGCAAGAAGATTATGATTAATCTACATGATAAAATAGAACGTCAGGGACATGGCCCCCACGGTCTGATCGCAGGGACGACGGGTTCAGGGAAGAGTGAGGTTATTCAGTCTATCGTGGCCTCGCTTGCGGCTGAGTTTCACCCGCATGATCTTGCTTTTATGCTGATCGACTACAAGGGCGGCGGCATGTCCAATACGTTCGTCAACCTGCCGCATGTTGTGGGTACGATTACGAATTTGGACAATAACTTGATCGAACGTGCCAAAATATCTCTCAAGGCAGAACTGGTTCGTCGACAGAAAATATTGAACGATGCAGGCAATTTACAGCATATTGATGAGTATTATAGATTACTCCGGCAGCGGCACGAACAGCCGCTGCCTCATCTGGTTATTATAATTGATGAATTTGCACAACTAAAACGGGATCAGCCAGAGTTTATGGACGAGCTAATCAGTATTGCAGCGATTGGGCGGACGTTGGGTGTCCATCTGATCTTGGCAACCCAAAAGCCCGCCGGGGTCGTTGATGATAAAATCTGGAGTAACTCCAGATTCCGTATCTGTCTTCGGGTGCAGAGCGAAGGCGATAGCCGTGATATGCTGAAAATACCGAATGCGGCGTGGATTACCAAGCCGGGACGAGGGTATTTTCAAGTCGGCAGCGACGAGGTGTTTGAAGAGATGCAGTTTGCCTGGAGCGGGGCACCGTATATAGGCAACAGCGATATTTCTTCTGCACTGCCTGTACATGAAGTGAGACTGAACGGGAAACGTGAAGCGCTATTGACGGGCGGCGAACGTGCAAGCTCAGGCTTAAAAGGAGAAGAGGCTCCCAAGCAGCTTCAAATCTTCATTGATTATATTGCAAATGAGGCTGCTAAAGCAGGAATTGAGCGGCTTCAGGGACCGTGGCTTCCTCCACTGCCTGAATTGCTTGATTTAACTCATTTGTCTCCATGTACACAAATGGATAGTGCATCAGCTCCAGAGGAGCTAAAGGCGCTCATCGGACTGGTCGACGATTTGCCGAATCAGCGCCAGGAGTCGATTTATGCAGCACTGGATCATGGCCATTGGGCGGTGTACGGCATGCCGGGCATGGGGAAAACGACCTTTTTACAGACACTGCTGATGTCGACAGCTCAGCGCTTTGATGCGAACCGGTGGAACGGTTATATCATTGACATGGGTCGGACGATGCGCGACTTTGGGGACCTTCCGCAAATCGGTGCTGTTATGATGGCAGAGGAGGACGACCGGATCAAGCGGTTGTTCCGTTATCTGTTCAAGCTGGTTGCTTTACGCAAGGAAATGATTTCCGAAGCTGGCGTCAAAACGATAAGCTCGTATCGTCGTTCTGCGGTCGAGGATGTACCGCAAATTGTCGTAGCTATTGATGGCTACCTTAATTTCCGTAATGCTTATCCGGATGAAAATGAACTGCTGGAATCACTTTTGCGTGAAGGTGGCAGTTTGGGTATCACGTTCATCATCACTGCCAATCGGATTACGGATGTGTTTGAGAAATTCCGCAGTAACATTCCGAATGCTGTTTCTTTTGAATTGTCTGACCCGAGTGATTATTATTACGCGGTAGGACGACCGGCGAAAACGCCAGGATCTTTAATTCCGGGCCGTGCCCTGGTAAAAGGGCATATTCCACCACTTGAGTTCCAGACGGCATTGCCTTCACCGGGAGGAGATGAGACGGAACGTTCGGCACAGCTGCGCCGCAATATCGCGAGCATTGTGCAGGAATGGAAAGGAGCGCACGCTCCAGCCATTCTCCCGTTACCTGAGCGTATTCCGCTAGCGGAACTGCTACAGCAGTGGGATCGAACAAGTGGGCCTTCCGGTGCGCTCCCTTATGAGGTGCCTGTAGGTCTACAGAGTGACGATCTTGAGCCTTTCCTCCTGAATCTGAAAGAGGGTCCTAATTTTATCGTCGGCAGTCCTATGGAGGGAGGAAAAACTTCCTTTCTCATGAGTTGGATCCTGTCGCTGGCTTATTACACCTCACCGGGACAGTTGGAAGTCTTTACGCTTGATACCCGCTATGGAGGCGGTGGACTATCGCGGTTGCGGCATCTTCCTCATGTCAAGGCTGCGGCTGAAAGCGAGGAAGAAATTGGGCCTCTGGTACAGCAAGTGCATGATATTGTTCAACAGCGGAGCAAGGATGGTAATGATCCCGAGTTACTGCTGGTTATTGATGATGCGGATATGTTAAGCAAACAGCTGAACGATTTTATAATAAAGGATCAGCTCTCCGCCATTGTACGGTTGGGACGTGATCGTAATGTGCATGTCGTGCTATCGGGTGTGCCATCTGATTTCCCAACCTTTGGGGTAGACTGGTTCAATGATGTCAAAGCAAGTCAAAGCGGTGTGCTTTTTGGAACGCTGGATTCGAATGATTTATCGTTCTTTCGTATCCCCTATTCGGAAGCGAATGCCGCTGCCGGTGGCCTAAAAGTCCTGCCGCCTGGACAGGGATACTACGTACGGCGCAAATTTACCAGGATAAAAGCGGCAATTCCTTTCTCAGAGCAAGTGAGCTGTGAGGATTGGATAACGAAAATTCGTGACCGATGGCATGTTGTAGTTTGAAGGGAGGTGGCTCATAATGTTAACGTTTCAAGCTTCCAAGCAGAAGTTAATAACCCTCAAGTCGAAGGAACTGTTTTTTCTGGCAGGCGTGCTGGGTTCTGACAGATTGCTTGGGGTGGAAGATCCGTTTAAGGGCTATCTAGCGGAGGAGTTGGCAGAAGAGTGGGAACAGGTAAAAGCTGCTCTTCTGGAAAAGGGTTATCTAAAACGGGTAGATAAGGGCAAAGAGTTGGCAATGCCCCCTACTGTTTTTTCGAGGGTTGCTATCGCCGGATTATCCAACAGGGCTTGCCACATACGCTATACACGGGGAGGCAAGCGGTTTGAAGGCTACCTTCATTGCACGAACGAGCGTGTGGTGGAGCTTGTGAAATCCGCTGATGAACCCGATGAGTATCGCCTGTACGATCTGGGTAATGTGGAAAAGGCATGTGAATCATTGATTGATGAAATGGGCTGGGTCGATCGGCTTGTGCCTGAATCTCCTGCGCTCATGTTCTCCAAGCAGGCATTTAATGAAATTTATAAGCAATCTGAAGGAGAGAATGTGTCTCTAATCAGCAGTAAACTGACCGAAGCTAGCGGAGATGCGGAGGGGGCTGCCAAGCTGGCTCAGTCTTTAAGCTCTCGAGTAGCTGAAGGAGAACTGCAATTGCTGGTTTGGAACGGCAGAGAGTGGGAATCACAACGGGCAGCTTTTGTCCTGTGTCCTGCAATGAGCTGGATATTTCGTATGAGCTCTAATGGTAATGGAGACTGGCTTATTGCGGCTATGACTTCGAGGGATCAGTTTGTGGATTTATTATTAAATTGGCTGAGACAGTCGACAGTAACTGAAGAAGCGACAGAAGAGGGGTGATGGATATGCGCATTCGAGTTGAACCGGATGTGCTTCGGGGGCTTAGCGGGCAGCTACAGCATGCGGCGGAGCAAATTCAACAGTTGACAGCAGGTTTGGAGCAGGCGTTACAATCGCTGGATTGGGATGTATCTGCACGTGAGACGGTCTTGGATCATTGGATGCAGGCCAAGCGAATGTCGGAGCAGATTCATGCTTACCTCCATACATCAGGTGCACAACTGAACCGAAAGGCAGAGGAGTTTCAGTCTGTTGACCACAACTATCAAACAATACTGTCATTTGCCAGTCAGTCATTGGGACGACCTGTCACGATGCTCGATTGGTCGAATCAGCAATCCCCGTCTATTTTGCCCGGGCAAACTTCGGAAGGAAGCGGTCTGATTTCAAACCCGCAGTCTGTCGTACATGCCATTACCGGCATACCGTCTTCGGATGTAGGAACACTGAATCAGGATATTCTGGAGCAGGCATCCTCTGGCAGCCCACAGGATTGGTATTTTACGGACCCGTCTGTAGTGAGAGATCAACCTGTCGCATAGCAGGTTTAATTCCGTGATGATCTTGTTCGATTGCGAGGTTCGAATGAATAATATCATTATTCCCGGCTTTTTGGGACTTATTAGGTGTTGTTTTGTCAGGATCGTACTGTTAGATGCTGTTATATAGTTGAAAAGTGGGATAATTGCATTTAGGACCTTTGCCTTTTGTAGGGAATTCAATAACCATAGTACAATTTGAACCAGTTAAACAATAAAAATTTTTTATCATCAAGGAGGACTCATAAAAATGGCAGGACGCATTTTAATTACACCAGAACAGGTTGATCAGGTGGCTAACCAATTTAAACAAAGCGGTGAGCAAAGCCAGCAAATCGTTTCCAGTCTGACACAGTCCATCTCAGGTATGGAAGGTCAATGGGAAGGTATGACCAAGCAACGTTTCTTCCAAGAGTTTCAGGAAGCTAGCAAACAAATGCAAGCTTTCGTAACGACTTTGAATAGCATCAGCCAGGAATTGACGGCTATCGCTAACAAATTCCGTACGGTTGACCAAGCGAAGTAAGCTGCCAGCCAGGCATTTCTCTATAACTTTACCACTCTATGAAGAAGCAATATGTGAACCATTCCTCACGGTTTAGTATAGATGGTTCCAAGTAGAAACGGTTTGGCTGTCCTTTATCAGGATGATATCCATTTCTGAGATAAATATAAGAACAGAGGATAACGTCAAACGTATACTTTCTTAATATTTTAAGAAAACCGGGCGATCTTAGGACACCCGGTTTTCTTGCCATCCACAGATGTTTATAATAAAGTGAGGAAACTAGCATACTGAACGATATAAGGAGAGGGATGTTTCATGTCTTTTCAACCGAATCCGGGAGACGAATTGATCATAAACGGCACAGCTTATGTGGTTGGACGACATCCAGTTGCACCCGGTTTGGCCTATGCTCAAGCGGGGCGCCAAGGCATTGTATATCAGTTGAATGCTAAAAGTGGAGCGCCACATGAGGCTAAAGCCCTTAAAGTGTTTTTTCCGAAGTTCCGTATCCCGGCTATGGTTTATCAATCTGAGCATATGGAAGCATACGGGGATATTCCCGGTTTGCAGGTGTGCAAGCGTGATGTGCTCACTCCAGAAAGAAACGGAAGTCTGATCGCCGAGCAGCCTGATTTGCTGTATGCGGTACTGATGCCATGGGTTCATGGCACGACGTGGTTCGATTGCCTCACAGATCAACGTCAGCTTGAGGCTTCCGATAGTCTGGCTTTAGCCAGAGCACTGGCAGGGATTGGTTCGGCTATGGAGCAAAAAGGACTGGCGCACTGTGATTTATCAGCGCCAAATGTCATGCTTCCGTTTTTTTCTGAAGTGGAACTGCCTGAAGGCACGTCAGCTGTAGAATTGGTGGACGTGGAGCAAATGTATAGTACCAAAATGGATCGTCCAGACGCTCTGTTGGCAGGTTCACCAGGATATGCCGCACACCGTACCGTTCACAGCGGGTTATGGAGCGCATACGCAGACCGTTTTGCAGGGGCCATTATTATTGGAGAAATGCTGGGCTGGTCTGACCGTGTAATCGTAGATAAAGCGTGGGGTGAAAGCTATTTTGACCAGCACGAAATGCAGACGCCTTGCGAACGATATTTTATTTTACGAAAATCGCTGGAATCCCGCTGGGGAAGCAAAGTGGTAGAGCTGTTCAGTCGTGCCTGGGATAGCCAGGATTTAAGCAGTTGCCCTACCTTTGGCGAATGGCTGGTTGTGCTTAATGGCATTACTGAACAGGAAATTCCTGTTGAAGTAGAAGCGACGGAGCTTGAGGCGACAGAAACTGCACAAGCCGCCGCGGGTAGTTCTTCCTTTCAGACAGCATCCTCTTTAGTTGCACCGCTCGAAGCTGAGCAGGCTGCGCTGCTTAATCAGGCCGCTGAGGAGCAGGGGCAGCGTGGGGTAACGGACAAGCTGTTCCGACAGGCCCGTGATCTGGAGCAGCAAAACAAGCCTGCTGCAGCGCTGGAAGTATATCGGTCGTTATATCATTTTGTAGAAGACGGCAGTCCTCTGCATGTCGAGGTATCGGCTGCTATTACAGGGCTGGAGGAGCAGTTAAATCCTATGACACCAGAGCAGCCTGAAAAATCGGCAGCTTGGTACCGCTCGAAAACGTTTATCGCATCGACAGCGGCTGCGGTCGTTCTCTTAGCGGCTGGAATTCCAACCGTTAAGATTCTTGCGGATCAGTCCAATCAACGGCAAATTGAGGCAGCTAAACAGGAAGAAGCCGTGAAGGCGGCACAAGCCAAGCTGGCTGCAGAACAGGAGGCCGCTCAAAAGGTGTTGGCTGAGAAGCAGCGGCAGGAAGCGGAGGAGCAGGCCAAACAACAGGCTCTTACTCAAAAGCAGCAGGAAGAGCAGAAAAAACAACAGGCTCTTATTGATCAGCAGATCAAATATGAAGCTTATCTTGCCCAAAAGGAAAAGGATAAGCAGGCGGCTGCCAAGCTGGCCAAGCAAAAAGCATATGATCAGCAGGCAAAGTATGAAAAGTATTTGGCCTGGAAAAAGGACCAGGAAGCCCGTGCAGCCCAGGAAGAGGCAGCGCGTAAGGCGGCAGCTGAGGCAGCACACAAGCAAGAAGCGTCGATGCATGCCCGTAACAAGGAGAATGTTCTCCAGCTTATTTCGCTGTATAACAAGGCTTATGCCTCCCAGGAGGGGGGGAGCACGGCGAAGGCAAAGAGCTTTGCCAATCGTTTTAGAGCATTATACGATAGTAATCCATCCTATTATCGTAAGGTAGGTGAAGTAGGATATCGGGCTTCTTCTATCTATAACTTTTTAAGCGATACGAATTTTAGACTGCCTAAAATTTAATTTTGAACTATTCATGATAGATAGGCTGATAGATAGAGATACAAGGTAACTGAGGGGAGCATGTACAAACCATGAATTATACAATACAGGCTTCACAACGTACCCCCGCCCTGATCATTTACCTGATTGACATCAGCGCGTCGATGAACATGCTGATGGAAGGGCGACGGCGTATTGACGTTGTGTATGAGGCTATATCGCTGGCGATTCGGCAGATGGTTTTCCGTTCAACCAAAGGAAATCGTCTGACTGCACGCTATCGGATTGCGATTTTGGCTTACAGTGATGATGTGTATGATCTGTTGAACGGTGTAAAAGGGATTGATGAAATTGCGGCCATTGGTTCGTTGCCTGATTTGACGCCCAAACGGTTTTCAGATTCGGCAAAGGCTTTCTTGCAAGCCGAGCGTATTTTACAGGCGGAGCTGCCAGGGATGCAGGATTGTCCTGCTCCTTTGGTTTGCCATATGACAGATGGGGTATCTACAGGCGATGATCCGGAGCCGATTGCCAAGCGCATTATGAGCATGAGCGTACCGGATGGCAATGTGCTGGTAGAAAATATATTTTTATCTGACAGACTGCTGGAGACACCTATTCAGGACCCTCGTCGCTGGAAAGGCTTGACGCACACTACACCGCTGCAGGATGAGCATGCTGTGAAATTGCGTAATATGTCTTCTGTACTCCCTGAAAGCTATCGGGAAATGCTGTTTGAGGCAGATTATCAGCTGGGTGAAGGGGCGATTATGATGTTGCCTGGAACCTGTGCGGAACTGGTGTCCATCGGTTTTCAAATGTCGGCAGCAACGCCTGTACGGTAAGGAGGTAAAAGCATGAATCCACTGCTGTCCCTGCTCCCCGCGAGCAAAAGAAAGGGAATGAATGCAAGGCTGGCTCAGCATTTTGATTATATAAGCTCTCAGACCGGCGATCAGCCTTTATCATCTCATCACAGTCGTTTTAAGTGTCGTTATGGCTATGGAAGGTCTGCCGAATCTGCCAGCATGGGGGAAAGCGGACAGGATTTTGCCGCAGTGCGTATTCATAAAACCGTCTGTTGCTTTGTCCTTTGTGACGGTGTCGGGCTCAGTTATCGAGGAGATTTTGCAGCCCGTTATTTGGGCTCTTCTTTACTGGATTGGCTGGAAGAGGGACGAGATCTGTCTGCTGAACAATTGAGGATGTATCTCGAACGCTTGGCGGATACAGCTACGGTGGAACTGGATCGGCAGCCTTTGAATCACGAATCAGGCTTGATGCGTTCGGTATTGGAGGATAAACGTCGCCAGGGAAGCCAGTCCATGTATATTTGCGGTAAAATCGAACTGCCGAAGCGCGGTGCGCGTGGGCGTCTTAGACTTGCCTGGCAGGGAGATTCACGCTTGCGACTATGGAACGGTGCGGAGGAAATCAGCGATCTGTTTGCTCATACCTTCTCTACAGCAGAGCGCTGGTCCACAAGCCGTGGACCGATCGGAGGTAAGCCTCATTGGTACGAAAGAAGCATACCCGCAGATATGCCGATGAGACTACAGGTATATAGTGACGGTTTATCCGATTTGGACCCTATTTGCGAGCCTGTCCCTGATGAGCAGATACAAGTATTGCTGGATGCATCCCATACCGGGGGACTTGATGATGATGCTGCATTTATTGAATTGCAGTGGTAAATGAATGAGCAAAAGGACGCTTGCATCCATGCCAATGGCTGTAGGACGTCCTTTTTTGATGCATACATACAAAAAAAACAAACAGTTAAGATAGATTTGGAATGCAATCGAGATACAAGAAGAAAGATGCGCTAATTCGCGTAATATTCGTTCTTTTCCTCCATATTGCAAAGGAATAGCAAAAAACGCGTAAAAATGGTGATTATAAAGTATCCCCTTTTGGGTAATCTTGTGATTATACAGGAAACTGAAGGGAGAGATACATATGAGCTACACATCTGCAGGGAATGCGCGCTTTGAAGGCAAAACGGCTCTAATCACGGGGGCTGGTTCTGGTATTGGCAAGGCAACGGCCATTCAAATGGCGAGAGAAGGAGCGAATGTCGCCCTCTTTGACGTAAGTAATGAGCGGATTTTGGAGACAGAAAAAGAGATTAATGCTATACGTGAAGGCTCGGCACGGGCTTTTGATGTGGATATTGCCGATCCGGTGCGTGTGGAAAAAGCAGTTTTGGAAGCCGTAGAATTGTTTGGCGGGCTGCACATCGTTTTTGCCAATGCCGGAATTAACGGAGTAGTTGGACCGATTGAGGATTTGAGCATTGAGGATTGGCGGCAAACATTATCTACAAATCTGGATGGTACCTTTCTGACGGTGAAGTACACGGTACCCCACTTGAAAAAGAACGGGGGCGGCAGCATTATCATTACCAGCTCCATTAATGGAAATCAGCGTTTTACCAGCTTTGGGATGTCTGCTTACAGCACTTCGAAGGCAGGTCAAACCGGGTTTGCTAAAATGGCTGCACTGGAGCTTGCCAAATTCCGTATCCGTGTCAATGTCATCTATCCGGGTGCCATTTCGACCAATATTGATGAAACAACGGAGAAAGCGGAAAGGTTAAAGCAGATTACCATCCCTGTAAAGTTTCCCGAAGGAGGGCAGCCGTTGGCTAATGGGCCGGGTCAACCCGAGCAGGTAGCTGATTTAGTCACCTTTTTGGCCTCCGATCATTCGCGTCACATTACTGGCGCACAAATTGTGATTGATGGGGCGGAATCCTTATTGTTTTAGCGCTGATGGATTTTTGGTGATAAAAAAATGATGAATGGTGTTTGAGTGTATGGTCTTGGTTATGATGCTTATTTATGGTATATGTATAAAGGAAGATAAAGCGAATTTTCTCTCTCTATTGTTTGGTGCGAATGTGAAGCTCACATAAAATCCCTAGATCCTTCGCACCTCGAAACTTGTCGAAAAAGAACCAAATCAGCCTTCATTGATTAAAGTCAATCCTAGATTCAAGCTTTTTTGGTATCGTTTTTATGAAAATGTACAGAATTGATATCTTTTCTGGATCAATTGGGTACATTTTCGCTGTCGCACTCTATATGAGTGCGTGGATTGAAATATCCGAGCTGCCAGAGGTACTGGGCTTGTGTGACCGTCGCACTCTATATGAGTGCGTGGATTGAAATCTTGAAACCCTGCTCGATTCGCTCGTCGTACACTGTCGCACTCTATATGAGTGCGTGGATTGAAATCTGTGAACAGTAATCCTGCTGTACAGATGTTTATTGGTCGCACTCTATATGAGTGCGTGGATTGAAATTCTCTCAATCTCGTCCTGATCTGCGTCACCGTCAGTGTCGCACTCTATATGAGTGCGTGGATTGAAATGACATTTCTGTTCGCAAGGAAAGTATGCCAAAGGGTCGTCGCACTCTATATGAGTGCGTGGATTGAAATAACTACGACCAGTTCATTGCCATGAAGAAATTTAGGTCGCACTCTATATGAGTGCGTGGATTGAAATAGCCTTGAAATGCCCGGTGCAAAGCTGGGAGAACGATGTCGCACTCTATATGAGTGCGTGGATTGAAATATATAGACCCTTGGAATCAGTTATCGAACGGAATGTCGCACTCTATATGAGTGCGTGGATTGAAATATATAGACCCTTGGAATCAGTTATCGAACGGAATGTCGCACTCTATATGAGTGCGTGGATTGAAATATCAATCGAGTAGGATTCAACCAGGTCACTGTAGTCGCACTCTATATGAGTGCGTGGATTGAAATACTAATGTTTAAAGCGAAGGCTTATAGTGAACTTCGTCGCACTCTATATGAGTGCGTGGATTGAAATCATACAACACAAAAATAATTGTACGGGACTGTATTGTCGCACTCTATATGAGTGCGTGGATTGAAATAGCTGCAGCAGGCACGCTCTCACAGAAGCATCAGGTACGTCGCACTCTATATGAGTGCGTGGATTGAAATCGTTTCCTTTGTTACGCGAGTATAGCGGTTGAGTTCGTCGCACTCTATATGAGTGCGTGGATTGAAATCAATGACTAACGGCAAAGAAGCATCTTGTTCAGGGGTCGCACTCTATATGAGTGCGTGGATTGAAATTGCGTCGCCGTCAATATCCTCTTCAGATTCAGCTGTCGCACTCTATATGAGTGCGTGGATTGAAATCTCAACCACCTTAAAAAACTCCCCGCGCTTATGGTCGCACTCTATATGAGTGCGTGGATTGAAATCCTCCTACTCTTGCTGTTTTTTGGGTATTCACTAATGTCGCACTCTATATGAGTGCGTGGATTGAAATATCTCGATCAAACCCCTTCTTCGTCGGGACGCCGTCGCACTCTATATGAGTGCGTGGATTGAAATAGCCAGTTGAATATAATCCAACTAACGATCATCTAGTCGCACTCTATATGAGTGCGTGGATTGAAATTGGAGCAATTACGCAAGGGAGGCGGAGGAAGCGGTCGCACTCTATATGAGTGCGTGGATTGAAATAATTTCCATTTGTATACGATGTAATCAAAATGAATCTGTCGCACTCTATATGAGTGCGTGGATTGAAATAGCTCGGGCCACTTGGAAACCTCATAGAGCGCTTGGCGTCGCACTCTATATGAGTGCGTGGATTGAAATTCACAATGAAGCAAGAAGAATCCTTTTTTGTTATGTCGCACTCTATATGAGTGCGTGGATTGAAATGTTGCGGGAGGATGCCGAAAACGCTGGTATTGACGTCGCACTCTATATGAGTGCGTGGATTGAAATTGGAAGAATTCCGGACTTTGATGACGGTGACGATGGTCGCACTCTATATGAGTGCGTGGATTGAAATCTGTTCCGCCTTTATCTGAAGCGAGCGTCGTACCAAAGTCGCACTCTATATGAGTGCGTGGATTGAAATTTCGAACTTGACCGCGTCGGTAAGGCGGTTAAGGTCGCACTCTATATGAGTGCGTGGATTGAAATTGCTATCGCAGTAATGTCTGTCAGTGTCGCTAGTCTCGTCGCACTCTATATGAGTGCGTGGGTTAAAATCGGGGCGCGGGTTGCATGTAACTGGCAATCCATGTCCACTCTACATGAAGATGTATTTTTAAAACTCATTTTGTAAGTGTAATTCGAACTTAAAATATTTAATTTTGGTGTATGTCAAGAATCCTCAGAGAAAGAGCTCTGGGGATTTTTTTATGAGTGCTTGATTCGCTCAAAATATTGAATTTTTCTCTAAAATAATTTGTTTGGGAGGAAAATGCAAATCAATGTCGAAAAAAGTAAATAAGTCTTAGTTCAAGAGACTCATTCAGTGGAATGTATAGGCTCATATAGGCCGAAATTAAAGGAGTGAAAAAATGGAGTATATCGCCCACATACGGGAAAGTGACCAAGTGATTCAGACGGTTGCTGAACATCTATTGGAAACTCGACAATTAGCAGAGGCCTTTGGTGATAAAATAGGCATACGACATATTACCGGACTCGCTGGTATGCTGCATGACTTGGGGAAATACACAGAAGAATTCCAGCATTACATACGTTTAGCCGTACAAAATCCTGACAATCCACCGAAACGAGGAAGCGTGGATCATTCTACCGCTGGTGGGAAGTTGTTGTACAAACTCTTTCATATCCAGCCTCAGGGGGCATTTGATCAGCAGGATTTCATGAACAAAGCTTTATTATCCGAAGTTGTAGGGAATGCGATTATTTCACACCATGCCTATTTACAGGATTTTTTAGATCCTACCCTGGAATCAAAATTTTTGGATCGGGTGCGTGACCGCGAATTAGAGGGGTTTGATCATGCAGTCTCCCTTTTTTATGAACAGGTGATGGAGAAATCTGCATTTTTTCGATATGTGAATCAAGCTGGAACCGAGTTGGCTCATTATATGAAACGAGAGGATAAGACAGACATTGAACTCAAAATGATGTTCTTATCCAAGTTTGTTTTCAGTGCTTTGATTGATGCCGATCGCACGAATACCCGTTGTTTTGAAGAAAATAATGCTAAAAACGAGAAGAACAGCAATGCACCGATGAATCGCCAACAGCTATTTCAAACGTATTACGAAAGACTAATGGAGCGTATTAACGATCTGCAATCAGGAGAGAACGCCGACACAACCATTAATCTACTTAGAAAACAAATGTCCGAGCAATGTGAGCAATTTGCAGACAAGCCTTCCGGAATATTAACACTCTCCATACCTACAGGGGGTGGGAAAACGCTAGCCAGTCTGCGTTATGCCCTAAAGCATGCAGTCACATTTGAAAAGAAGCATATCATCTACGTCGTTCCATTCACAACGATTATCGAACAAAACGCTCAGGAGGTTCGTGAAATTATACGGGATGACGCTAACCTTCTGGAGCATCATTCCAATGTGGTCATGAACGAAGTAGAGGACATAGATGGTGAGGATCATGAGCTTGAAGATGTTGTTGTGAATACGCATCAAAAATTAAAGCTGGCTAAGGATAATTGGGATTCGCCAATCATTTTCACGACTATGGTGCAATTTTTAAATGTGTTTTACGCAGATGGCAGCAGAAATATCCGTAGGCTTCACAATTTGAGTGAGTCCGTCATTATTTTTGATGAAGTCCAAAAAGTCCCCACACATTGTATTTCTTTGTTTAATCAAGCACTGAATTTTTTGAAAACATATGCCTCTTCAAGTATTGTTCTTTGCACCGCTACCCAACCGGAATTGGATTTTGTACACAACAAGCTGGACATTGAACCGGATACCGAAATGGTACATGATCTCGATCATGTTATCGAAAAGTTTAAGCGGGTTGAAATTGTTGATAAGGCGACGGATGATACTTTGGATACCGAAAAACTTGCCGATTTTGTTGAGCAAATACTTGCCGATGAATCAAGCATACTCGTTATTCTCAATACAAAAGCAGTGGTCAAAAATCTATATCACCGATTAACAGAAGGAAACGGTACCATCCCGGTTTACCATTTAAGTACCTCCATGTGTCCGGCTCATCGCAATCGCATATTGGAGGAAGTAAAACAACATCTGGAGCATAAAAAACCTGTCGTTTGTATTAGCACGCAACTCATCGAGGCGGGAGTGGATATTAGCTTTGATTGTGTCATTCGATCCTTGGCTGGTATGGATTCCATTGCTCAGGCAGCAGGTCGATGTAATCGCCATGGAAGAGATGGAACGAAGCAGGTGTATGTCATTGATCATGAAGAAGAAGATCTCAAGCGTCTCAAAGAAATCAAAATCGGCAAAGAGATAACCAGGAAAATGTTCATTGACTTAAAACGTGATGAAACCTGCTACGGTGGTAACGTATTATCTGCACAGGCCATGGAAATATATTTTAAAAAATATTATACCGAGCTGGAAACAGACTTGAATTACTTTATACCTCAGCTAAGAAGAAACATGACTGAACTATTATCTGCTAACCGCAGAGAGAATACGTATTATCGTTCTTATTACGATGAAAAAGGTACAATTCTTCCCTTATTCTTAGCGAATTGCTATAAGACAGCAGCAGAACATTTTCAAGTCATTGAGGATCATACGACTGCCATTATTGTTCCATATGGGGATGGAGACAAAGAAGGAAAGGAGATCATCGCTGATCTAAATGGACAGCAAAGCATAGAGGATCTAACAAGCCTACTGCGCAGAGCGCAGCAATTCACCATTAATATATTCCATTATGAGAAAAAACAATTGGATCAGAATAAGGCGCTGGTTTCTTTTCTGGATGGTAAAATATTGGCTTTGACCGAGGGGGCCTATCATGATTCTTATGGGCTTAACCTTGAAAATGATAGTCCGCATGGTGGGTTTTTTATTTAAGAAAGCTTTCATCTGGGACTTAGGGCTTGTTTTTTGCGTTGACTGAATATGCCAAAAGTAATATTCTGGTATTATATTTAGAAAAAAGACCTTGAAAGGAGGAAGCTACCAGTTGAGAAATTCAATTGAATTTAGAGTGTATGGAGATTATGCGCTGTTCACAGACCCGCTAACCAAACTGGGGGGGGAGAAACTAACATACAATGTCCCTACCTATCAGGCATTAAAAGGGATCGTAGAAAGTATTTACTGGAAACCTACGATTACGATGGTTGTGGACAAGGTTCGTGTTCTAAACGCGATCCGAATGGAATCCAAGGGAATTCGGCCCATTGAATACGGCGGCGGTAATACGCTTGCTAATTATACTTATCTCAAAGATCCTTGCTATGAGGTTCAAGCCCATTTTATTTTTAATCTGCATCGTCCCGAGATGGAATATGACCGTAATGAAAACAAGCATCATAACATCCTCAAACGCTCGTTGCTTGCGGGTGGACGCAGAGATATTTTCCTCGGTACACGAGAATGCCAAGCTTATGTGGAGCCTTGTGTTTTTGGTGAAGCACCCGGTTTCTATGATAGTTATGGCGAGATTCATCTAGGAAACATGGTACACGGTATTAACTACCCGGATGAGACAGGCAGGAATCAGCTGGAGGTACGTTTGTGGAATCCGGTGATGAAGGATGGAGTTATTGAATTTATTCCACCGGAGAAATGCCCACAAGTTCGCGTCATAGCAGAGATGCAGCCCAAACGGTTTGATGAAAATAATGTTCAATCCGCTGATGAGCTGCTTGCAGAGTGGGAGGGGTGGGGCATGAAATGAGCTGGCTGCTAAATTTATATGAAACATATAAATCGAATCTTGGCCGTGTGGGTGTGCCCGAGAAAAAGCGTGACGGTCGTGAATACACGCTGTTGCCCATCTCTCATACAACTCAAAATGCACAAATTGAAGTGGAAATTACGGAACAAGGTGATTTTCATTCAGCCAGGGTGCTGGACAAGGACGAGTTCAGCACATTAATTCCTTGCACAGAGAAATCGGCCAGTCGGGCTGGCTCTGTCGTAGCGCCTTATCCGCTGCACGATAAATTAAGTTATGTGGCCGGAGATTTTGTAGCATATGGTGGAAAAGTCAAAAAAGAAGAGCCCTTTGCGACTTACATTCAGCAGTTAGAAGGGTGGGCTAATTCAGAATATGCCACTCCCAAGCTGAAAAGCATCTATCGTTATCTTAGCAAGCGCCAACTGATTAAGGATTTATCGGATCATTCTATTTTATACCTTGATGAGAATCAACAGCTAATAACCAAATGGGACAAGAAGTATGAGCGTTCACCTGGGGAAAAACCACGTATATTTACGGCAGTTCCCGGGGAACTGGAGAGTGCTTTTATTCGTTTTAATGTATATTCACCAGATAAAGCGTTAACTAAAGTGTGGCTGGATACAGAACTATATGATTCATTTATTAGTTACTACAGTCAGTTGCTGGGTGAGGAAGACATTTGTTATGTCACCGGAAAGCAACTCCCGAGCACAGACAAGCATGCAAACAAAATCAGAAATTCCGGAGATAAAGCAAAGCTGATTTCTGCTAATGATACAAGCGGGTTCACATTCAGAGGACGGTTTGCCGATAGCCATGAAGCAGCAAGCATCAGCTATGAAGTATCCCAAAAAGCTCATAATGCCTTAAAATGGCTGATTCATCGTCAAGGTAAAATTATGGATAATCGTGTTTTTCTCGTCTGGGGTAATGATGACCCGGATGTGCTGAGCTTTACCAACAATGACAACATCTTTGCAATGGATTTTGGTCCTGAATCATCCCGGCCGACAGCAATCAAAAGTCATACGAACGAGGAGCTTGCTTTTGATCTGGCCAAAGCCCTGTCGGGCTATCGCAATAAACTGGCCGTCAAATCGACGTCCAAAGCAAACGTCAACATTCTAGTGCTTGACTCAGCAACAACAGGGCGCATGGCTGTTCTGTATTATCGGAATTTGGATAAAAAATTGTACTTTGACAAGCTTATTGATTGGCATTCAAAATGTGCCTGGTTACACCGTTACCAGAAGGACGAGCAAGGTGAGCTATTACAATTCTTTGGGGCCCCGGCGACCAAAGACATTGCTTTCGCGACATACGGCCCTAAGGCAAATGATAAACTCGTTAAAGGTCTAATGGAACGAATGCTTCCGTGTATCGTAGATGGTCGACCCGTTCCGCAGGATATTGTGAGGAGTGCTACTCACCGTGCCTCTAACCCGGTAGCTATGGACAAATGGGAATGGGAGAAAACATTGAGTATAACATGTGCATTGATTAACACACAGGAGGGATACAACGTGTCATTAGATGAAGAGATTAGGGATCGCAGCTATTTATTCGGCAGACTGTTGGCCATTGCTGATGTACTGGAACGAAATGCACTGGAGCGAAGTGGGCAGGATAGGGATAAAAAGCGTTCCACCAATGCCATACGCTATATGAGTGTATTTTCACAGCATCCGGAAAGAACCTGGAGAACGATTCAGAATGCCTTGCAGCCACACCAAGCTAAATTCGGCAAACAACTAAACTATTATTCCATTATGATTGATGAGGTCGCTTCAAAAATCCCATTTGACGAATTTAATAACGAACCGCTGACCGGGAAGTATTTGCTCGGATTTTACAGCCAGCGCTATGAAATCTATCATAACACGGATAAAAAGAGACATGAGGGCAATAACGCAGGAGATGAAAACAACCAAGACGACAACATCCCAGGCATGTGAATGAATAGTGGTGGGTCGTAACAATCTTTTAAAATATAAGGTTACATGAAAAGGAGAATCATCATATGTCTATACTGGATCATAAAATTGATTTTGCCGTTGTATTGTCTGTCGCGAAAGCCAATCCCAATGGAGATCCCCTGAATGGCAATCGCCCGCGGCAAAATTACGATGGTTATGGCGAAATTTCAGATGTGGCTCTGAAACGGAAAATAAGAAATCGTCTGCAGGATATGGGCGAATCTATCTTTGTTCAATCGAATGATCGGAAACTGGATTCATTTCATAGTTTAAGAGAACGTGCCGAAGCGAACCCTGAGCTGGGAAAAATTTTTAAGAGCAAGGAAGGTTCAAGCGAGGAGTTTGCCAAAATGGCCTGTCAGGAGTGGATGGATGTTCGTAGTTTTGGTCAAGTTTTCGCATTCAAAGCGGCGGGTAAAGGGGCAGGGGTATCTGTGGGGATAAGAGGTCCTGTATCTATACATACGGCAACCAGTGTTCTTCCTATTGATATTACCAGCATGCAAATTACCAAAAGTGTAAACTCCGAGCCAGGAAGTGAAAAAGGTTCCGACACGATGGGGATGAAGCACCGTGTGGATTTTGGCGTGTACGTATTCAAGGGAAGCATCAATACACAACTAGCTGAAAAAACAGGGTTTACCAACGAAGATGCTGGAAAGATCAGGGAAGCACTGATTTCCTTGTTTGAAAATGACGTATCCTCCGCCCGTCCTGACGGTAGTATGGAGGTACATAAGGTCTATTGGTGGGAGCACAATTCCAAACTCGGAAAATACTCATCTGCTAAAGTACACCGATCTTTGGAAGTGAAACCGAAAGAAAATGTAAATGCGGCCGACAAATCTTTTGATACACATTATGAATGCATCCTCACTCCGCTCGAAGGCTTAGAGGTCCAAGAGTATGCAGGGCTATAATGAAGAAGATTATTTGCTGCTATCCGGTATACAGCATTTTAATTTCTGTAGAAGACAGTGGGCGTTAATTCATATAGAGCAGCAATGGGAAGAAAACGTGCGGACGATTGAGGGTAATCATTTGCACAGAAAAGCGGATCAGCCGATGATTCGTGAAAAAAGAGGGGATAAGCTCGTCGTACGCGCATTACCTGTACATTCCAGAGAGCTTGGGATCACTGGAATCTGTGACGTGGTAGAGTTTGCGCGAGATCCACTCGGCGTTCCGCTTGCAGGGGAGGAAGGTACGTACCTTCCCTTTCCTGTTGAATACAAGCGTGGTAAACCGAAACGAAATGATTCGGATCATGCTCAGTTAGTCGCACAAGTGATGTGTCTGGAAGAAATGCTCGTATGCGAGATTTCAAAGGGCTACTTTTATTACGACGAGATCAAACATCGCGTAGAGGTCATCATCACGGCGGCTGACCGAGAGCGTGTTCGCACAAGCTTGCAGGAGATGCGGCATTATTTTGAGCAAAACCATACACCTAAAGCCAAAGCGGGACCACACTGCCTGAGCTGCTCACTACATAACATATGTGTTCCCGAAATACTGAATAAAAAATCAGTTTCGAGCTTTATTGAAAGCAGGCTGGCTGAATGAAAAAATTACTGAACACATTATTTGTGACCATGCCGGATACGTACTTGTCACTAGATGGGGAAAATATCGTAATTAAACAAGAAGAGTCCATTCTTGCACGGTATCCTTTGCATAATTTGGAGGCGGTTTGCACTTTTGGCTACTCAGGGGTTAGTCCAGGCCTAATGGGAGCTTGTGCAACACGCAATATAGACTTAACTTTTATGACGCGAAGCGGACGTTTTTTGGCACGAGTTACGGGGGAAAGCCGGGGAAATGTAGTGCTGAGAAAAGAACAGTATCGGATTTCCGATGATGATAGAAGAAGCGCTCTGGTAGCCAGGAATATGATTACAGGTAAGATCTACAACCATAAGTGGATTTTGGAACGGGCGACGAGGGACCACCAACTTCGGATTGACACGGATCGCTTGAAGAAGGTGAGCACATCTTTAACAGAGATCATGAAGCAGGTCCGTGAAGTGGAGGAGCTAGACATTTTACGGGGCTTGGAAGGTACGGCGGCGGTTCAGTACAATTCTGTTTTCGATGAGCTGATCTTACAGCAAAAAGATAATTTTTATTTCCATGGACGCCATAAGCGCCCGCCATTAGATAATGTGAACGCTCTGTTATCCTTTGCCTATACACTGCTGTCCAACGATATGAAATCAGCCCTGGAGGCTGTAGGCTTGGATGCGTATGTAGGTTTTTTGCATCGAGATCGTCCGGGAAGAGCCTCCTTGGCACTGGATGTGATGGAAGAACTTCGAGGCGTATATGCCGACCGTTTTGTGCTGTCCCTGATTAACAAAAAGCTGATTCACGGCAAAGGATTTTACAAGAAAGAAAACGGGGCTGTTATGATGGACGATGATACGAGGAAAATCGTATTGAAGGCCTGGCAGGAACGGAAGCAGGACAAGATTATTCATCCTTATCTGAATGAGAAAATGTCCTGGGGATTGGTGCCTTATTCACAGGCTCTGCTCTTGGCCAGGCATATTCGGGGAGACTTGGACGAGTATCCTCCATTTTTGTGGAAGTAGGTGTGAACACTTGCTCATATTGATTACTTATGATGTAAGTACAGTAGACAGAGAAGGCAGAAAGAGATTGGCAAAGGTTGCGAAAAAGTGTGTTGATCACGGACAAAGGGTACAAAACTCCGTATTTGAATGTATTTTGGATTCGGCCCAGTTCCGCCGTTTAAAATATGAATTAGAAGAGTTGATAGACAAAAAGGAAGACAGCCTGCGTTTCTACAACTTAGGCGATAACTACAAAAAGAAAGTAGAGCATATAGGGACCAAAGAGGCTTACGATATGGAGAGTCTACTTATTTTATAAGGTGCGAATGTGAAGCTCACATAAAAACCCCGGGTCCTTCGCACCTCGAAAATTGTCGAAAATCAATTGAATCAATTACCTTTAGTAAAAGTCAATGGTTGATTCAAGCTTTTTTGGCATCAGTTTTTGCGACAATGTGTGGAATTGATATCATAAGGGTATGAATTACTGCATTTTCGCTGTCGCACTCTATATGAGTGCGTGGATTGAAATCATGGCGCTCTGGTCATTGGTCGTTGTCATCGCTGCCGTCGCACTCTATATGAGTGCGTGGATTGAAATTTTGTCGAACTCGGAAGTTGTTTCTTCCAATTGTGTCGCACTCTATATGAGTGCGTGGATTGAAATTGACAAAAACGCCGGAGTCGCCTCCCGGACGCCGTCGCACTCTATATGAGTGCGTGGATTGAAATTACTTCCTCATAACGTATAGCCGCAAAACAACGTAGTCGCACTCTATATGAGTGCGTGGATTGAAATACCGCATACAGTGCATATCTTATGCTGCTGCATAGTCGCACTCTATATGAGTGCGTGGATTGAAATTCACCTCCCTCCGTGATATTTCTGTAGTCTGCGCTCGTCGCACTCTATATGAGTGCGTGGATTGAAATCAAAGAATACGGGACAACTCACTTTTATCCCGATCATGTCGCACTCTATATGAGTGCGTGGATTGAAATCTCCTCAATGTATGTAACCCCCTATCGCTCAGGTAGGGTCGCACTCTATATGAGTGCGTGGATTGAAATAAGTGCGATGCGCTCGTTGAACCACGTCGTTTTAAGTCGCACTCTATATGAGTGCGTGGATTGAAATCTCGCATGACCGCCGACTGTCGCTCCCGGCGAGGTCGCACTCTATATGAGTGCGTGGATTGAAATCTGTCTATCACTTCGAAATTATTAATAGTCGTTGTCGCACTCTATATGAGTGCGTGGATTGAAATCCCTCAGTTTTTTTTATTAGCTGGCTTTTTAGGTGAGTGGATCGGTTACTCTTAGTTGGACAGAAAAAATAAGGGCTAGTAGAATGAAAACATTAGAATTAGGAGCGGATCTACTATGCCAAGACAAAGACGTACATTTACAGCAGATTTTAAGAAACAAATGGTTCAGTTATACGACAACGGAAAGCCGAGAGCAGCCATTGCGAGAGAGTATGAGCTTAGCCCATCGGCTCTAGATCGCTGGATCAAGCAGGCTCAAACCTCAGGTTCATTCGCTGAAAAAGATAACCGAACTGCAGAAGAGAATGAACTCCTTGCGCTCCGTAAAGAAAATGAGCGACTCAAGATAGAGAATGATATTTTAAAGCAAGCCGCGCTGATCATGGGACGAAAGTAAAAATCATTAAGCAAAACAGTGATAAATACTCGGTATCAGCATTGTGTGAAGTCCTGCAAATCGCTAGAAGCACGTTCTACTATGAAGCGAAAGAAAAAGACAACGAAGACGAAGTAACTACGGCTATCGTAGAGATCTTTCATACCAATCGAAAGGCGTATGGAACGCGCAAGTTGAAAGTCAAACTTCAGGAGCAAGGATACACCGTTTCCAGACGTCGAATTGGACGGATTATGAAAGAGCAGGGCCTCGTGTCCACGTACACGATAGCGCAGTATAAGCCGCACAAGACCGCTTGTAACGAAGCAACAACGGCGAATGTGTTGAAGCGTGAATTTGATCAAACCGAAGCTAAACGTTTCGTAGTCAGCGATCTAACTTATGTGAAAGTTCAGCACAAGTGGCACTACATTTGCGTACTGATCGACTTATTTAATCGTGAAATCATTGGCCATAGTGCAGGTCCCAACAAAGATGCTGCTCTGATTTCCCGTGCCTTTGCCACGGTAGAGGGCGATTTGAGCGACATTCAGTGGTTTCATACGGATCGTGGAAGCGAATTTAGGAACCAAACCATGGACGAACTGCTAGAGACCTTTGACATTGGCCGTTCCCTAAGTATGAAAGGCTGTCCCTACGACAATGCCGTGGCCGAAGCCACCTACAAAGTGATGAAAACAGAATTTGTAAACCAAATGAATTTCCAGAGTCTTCATCATCTAAAACTAGAATTATATGATTATGTGAACTGGTTCAACAAGCATCGTATTCACGGCACATTAAGATACATGACGCCAGTCCAGTACAAAGCTGCAGCCCTTAAAAAAGTTGTCTGATTTACTGTTGACAGTCCAGAGTCGCACTCTATATGAGTGCGTGGATTGAAATATCATCCCACTGGCCGGACACCTTGTTAAGCGCCGTCGCACTCTATATGAGTGCGTGGATTGAAATTCTCTCGCTTTGGTCGAGATGTGAAAAAGGTCGGCCAGGTCGCACTCTATATGAGTGCGTGGATTGAAATTTACAGTAATGTAAGTCGATAACCCAGTGAACGCTGTCGCACTCTATATGAGTGCGTGGATTGAAATCAGACGCGGCAACATACGAGTTCGCGAATGTACTTTCGTCGCACTCTATATGAGTGCGTGGATTGAAATTGTTCCAGATAATAAACATCTAACCTGGTACGTTTGGGTCGCACTCTATATGAGTGCGTGGATTGAAATTAGCGGGCATTGTTATCCTGGGGATACTCCAGATCATCGTCGCACTCTATATGAGTGCGTGGATTGAAATCATCTTCTTAACGTAGGCATCACCTTTACCCAGCTGTCGCACTCTATATGAGTGCGTGGATTGAAATATCTTATATCAGGATGGGAAAAGAATAACCAAGCTCGGGTCGCACTCTATATGAGTGCGTGGATTGAAATATTAGCTCGTCCGGTGGCGTTGGGCTGTGGATAATTGTCGCACTCTATATGAGTGCGTGGATTGAAATCATAGCTTTTCGTCCTCCAGGATACCCAATGATCTGGTCGCACTCTATATGAGTTCAAATTTGTCCAGCATGTGGAAGATTTGAAGGCCTTTAAGTCGCACTCCATGTGACAAATTGACGATGCGGCAGGATTCACGGTTGGTCGTTACGGCATATAGTTTTGCTCGGCTGGTTAGGCGGTGGAATAAGGCAAGGATATGAGACCGTACAGAGGATAAAATGCGGAAGAACCACCGAAGGATGAAAAATCCAGTACGGTGGTTCTTTTTTTTCACTCGTCTTGTATGCCATCATTATAGGGGGAGGCGATGAAGGATGTTCCAGGATTTCAAGCTCGTCAGTGACCGTCCGGTCTCGATACAAGTAAAAGAATACGTCAATCGTTTAATTATAAAAGGGGTGCTTCAGGCGGATCAGAAGCTGCCCTCCACACGAGAAATGAGCGTTCTGCTTAAGGTGAGCCGAAATACAGTCATTGCAGCCTATGAAGGTTTGGAGGATGACGGATTTACGTATGCGATTCCCGGAAAGGGTAGTTATGTGGCCGCAATGATGGGCCAGTCGGATGTAGATAACGGAGGGTCTGATAGCTCTGCCACCTGGGAGATCGACTGGAAGATGAGAATGAACGAGTATGCTGTATCGGCTGTTGATTTGGATATGATGAAGCAGGGCATTCGTGCCCAAAAAGGAACTATCTCGTTTACAAGCATCGCTCCGGATGAGCAGCTGTTTGATCTGGGGGATGTAAGGCGAGCCTTTATGGACCGGATGGCAATCGAAGGGCAGGTGCTGCTCAACTACGGCTATGCCAAGGGCTACAAGCCGCTGATTGATTACCTGATGCATTATATGGAGAACAAGGGCGTCGATATAAGCGGCAAGGATATGCTGATTACAGGCGGGTTTACAGAAGGCTTTGACATTGTGCTGTCGGCTTTACGCCCTTCTGGACGCCGCGGAGCAGCAATTTGTGAAAATCCGACCCATTACACAGCGATCAAAAATTTGAAGCTGCAAGGATTTGAGATTACCGGTATTCCGATGGAGCGTGACGGTATTGATGTGGAGCGGCTAGAAGCGGTACTGCAGACCAATAGCTTCGATCTGGCCTATTTGACACCTTCCTATCACAATCCGACAGGCATTGTCATGTCGCCGGCAAAGCGCAGCGCCGTTATGAAATTAATGACGCGCTATCAGATTCCGATAATCGAGGATGGATTCAATGAGGAGCTGCGCTACTCGGGAGCGCATGTTGCGCCCTTAATAGCGTCAGCAGGGCATGGGAACGGAGTAATCTATATTGGCAGCTTCTCCAAGGTGCTGTTCCCTGGATTGCGAGTAGGCTGGGTACTTGGGGACCGAGCGCTGATTGATACTCTGGAAAGCATTAAGCGTGCGCGCACCATTCATACCTCAACAATCGATCAATCGATTTTATACCAGTATATGCTTAATGGAAATTTCGATAAACATGTAAAAAAAGCACGTACAGAGTATAAGCGCAAGTATGAGCTGACAAAGGCATGCTGTGAAGCACATCTTCCTGAGACGCAGGTGTCTGGTGACGGGGGCTTGCATTTGTTCCTTACCTTCCCGGCAGGCGTGAATACACGCCAACTGCTAGAAGATTGCACAGAACAGGGCGTCATTTTTACACCGGGAGACAGGTTTTTTATTCAAGAAGGCGAAGGGACGAATACATTGCGGCTTGGTTTTTCACGAGTAACGGACGAAAATATCGAACGGGGTATTCAAATAATCGGCAAACAGGCGCGTAGCTTTCCTAAGGCATAAGGATTAAGAAAAGAGCTATAGAGATGAAATATTGTTCTGGAGAAGTACCAGCGATCGAAAGAACAATCCGTATCCACATAATGATTTTGAAGAAAAATGAGGTGTCATGATGAAAATTGGCGTTATTATGGGTGGTATTTCCTCTGAGCGTGAGATTTCTCTGCAAACAGGTCAAGAGATGATCAATCATTTGGATCGCAGCCGTTATGAAGTGATTCCAATTGTGATCGAGCAGCGAGCGGATTTAATCGTGCAGGTCCAGCAGGCAGGCATCGATATCGCGCTGCTGGCACTGCATGGTCAGTATGGCGAGGACGGTACGGTGCAGGGAGCGCTGGAAACACTGGGCATTCCGTATACAGGCAGCGGTGTCTTGGCAAGCAGCTTATGCATGAATAAGCAGTTGTCCAAGACGCTGCTGAAGGCAACGGGTGTGCATACGCCTGCAGGTCTTTGCTGGCAGGGGATGGACGATTATGATCCGCAGGTGGTGGAGCGTTTGGGCTACCCGGTTATTGTGAAGCCGAATACGGGGGGATCAAGCATTGGTATCCAGCTTGTACAGAATGAGAAGGATCTGCTACCGGCTATACAGGAGGCTTGCAGCTTGGATCAAGCGATCTTGATTGAGCCCTATTATAAAGGGACGGAGATTACCTGCTCGATCGTAGACGGCGAGGTATTGCCGATTATTAGTATTAGCTCCGCTCGTTCGAAGTGGTTCGACTACAAAGCGAAATATGAGGTCGGTGGCGCTAAGGAGGAGGTGATCGAGCTTCCTCCCGTTATTGAGCAACGTGTGCGCGAGGCGGCACTGGCCAGCTACCGACTGCTGCAATGCAAGGTCTATGCAAGGGTCGATATGATTTTGTGTCAAGATAGGCCTTACGTGCTGGAAGTGAACACATTACCGGGAATGACCGCCAACAGCCTGCTTCCAAAGAGTGCGGCAGCTGCGGGTATAACCTTTACACAACTGCTGGACCATATTATTGCCATCTCGCTTCATGAGCGGAAACAGGAATGGGGGATGGCGTAATATGTTTATTGAAAAGGGTATAGGGCGGTTTGTATCTTCGCGTGTACGGGATATTCGGCCATCGGGAATTCGCGCTTTTTTTGATCTGAATGCAGCAGGCGGAGAAGGAGATATAATCGCCCTTGGGGTCGGAGAGCCTGATTTCATTACACCGGAAAAGGTACGTGAAGCTTGCATTCAGGCATTGCGTGAAGGACAGACGAAATATACTTCAAATGCCGGCTTAATGGAGCTGCGTGAAGAGATCTCTGCTTATTTTTCCGGCAGCTTTGCGCTTTCTTATGACCCCGAGCAGGAAATGATCGTGACGGTGGGAAGCAGTGAAGCCGTCGACCTGGCACTGCGGGCAGTAATAGAGCCGGGTGACGAGGTGCTGATTCCGGCCCCAAGCTATATTGCCTATGAACCAATTACCCATCTGCATGGCGGTAAAATTATAGAGGTAGCGGCTACGGCAGAGGAGCAGTTCAAGCTGACCCCGCAAGCGCTGCAAGCGGCAATTACGCCTCATTCTAAGGCTTTAATGATCAATTATCCGTGCAATCCGACCGGAACAGTTATGACGGAGCAGGATTGGTTGCCGATTGCAGAGCTTATTATCCAACATAATCTGGTCGTCATTTCGGATGAAGTGTATGCCGAGCTGACTTACGGTAGAAAGCATGTCAGTATCGCTTCCTTGCCGGGCATGAAGGAGCGTACGATTGTCATCAGCGGTTTTTCCAAAGCATTTGCGATGACAGGCTGGCGGGTGGGCTATGCGTGCGGTCCGCGTGAGCTGATTGCCGGCATGCTGAAAATCCACCAGTACACAGCCATGTGTGCGCCCACCATTGCACAGATTGCCGCGCTCGAATCATTGCGTCATGGCTTGGCTGCCAAGGATGAGATGATGGCGAGTTACAATGAACGCCGCAAGCTGTTTGTGGCCGGCTTGAATGCAATCGGGCTTGCCTGTCACGAGCCTGAGGGGGCTTTCTATGCCTTCCCTTCAATTACTTCTACTGGCATGTCATCTGAGCAGTTTGCACTTCGAATGCTGAAAGAAGCGAAGGTGGCGCTCGTACCGGGACATGTATTCGGATCAGGCGGAGAGGGCTTTATTCGCTGCTCATATGCAGCCTCGCTCGTCGATTTGGAGAAGGCGCTGGGGCGGATGGGAAGGTTTATGCAGGTAATGCAGCCGGTATGATGAACAGGGTTAATAACTCAACTTTTGCCGAACGTCTTCATAATATATTTTATAAATACCTTTATGATTTTCGAAAACATAAGTATTTTTCTGATTAATGCAGTGGATATTTCCGAATGTATATACATCCAAAGCCGGAACGTTCAGCCTAGGTGTTAACTGCTGGGACCCTGCTTTTAAATGCGCTATCGATGAATTAAATATATTTGAATGTGCGCTGTCTCTTCGTAGGTGGTGGAACTGGCAGAATTGAAATAAGTTCAGGCAGGTATCTGCTGCTATGGCAAAATAATTTTTTGAAAGCGATCTGTTCAGGTGCGAATGTGAAGCTCACATGAATTCCCCGGGGGATTCGCACCTCAGATTTTGTCGATAGCGTGTCGAATGTGAACAAGTTGTAAATGATCGCAAGGGGATGAGGTAATAATAGATGCGTTTTTGCTGAAATAACGCTAGAATATTACTTAAATAGGGGAGATTAGACCCATTTTCGCGGTCGCACTCTATATGGGTGCGTGGATTGAAATATTTTCCTTTTGGGACGGGATCGGTATCTACATGTCGTCGCACTCTATATGGGTGCGTGGATTGAAATGCCGCAGAGATGGCTTTTTCAGTGTCAGGTTTCAGTCGCACTCTATATGGGTGCGTGGATTGAAATACCAGTAAACGTGTGGTCTGCGATCCCTACGATAAGTCGCACTCTATATGGGTGCGTGGATTGAAATAACGTACTTAGCTCATTTTGAGATCGAGCCAGTACGTCGCACTCTATATGGGTGCGTGGATTGAAATCTCGTATAATTTCTCGTCGACTCCACCAGTGAAGTCGCACTCTATATGGGTGCGTGGATTGAAATTTGAGATACGATAACCAGCCTATCATAAAGCTAAAGTCGCACTCTATATGGGTGCGTGGATTGAAATTTGCACACGGGCCGACGTTTTCTCGGCCTGATCCTTGTCGCACTCTATATGGGTGCGTGGATTGAAATACTATTTCCCGGACCCGGACAACCCGGAGAAACGCCGCGTCGCACTCTATATGGGTGCGTGGATTGAAATCATTAGATCGCCATCCGATGAAACCATTAGGTCTGGTCGCACTCTATATGGGTGCGTGGATTGAAATATAAAAACTATGCTTGGTGTTCAAGCGGCGTACGTCGCACTCTATATGGGTGCGTGGATTGAAATTAATCCTAAGTCCCGAGAAACTTTGGCGAGTGAGGTCGCACTCTATATGGGTGCGTGGATTGAAATCACAACGATTCCCCATTATGAGGACAATGTGCAGGTCGCACTCTATATGGGTGCGTGGATTGAAATCTTTAGGCCGCGCGAAAGGTACTCGAAATTGTCGTCGCACTCTATATGGGTGCGTGGATTGAAATCCGAAGACGATCTATAATAAGGTTTGCCTCGTCCACGTCGCACTCTATATGGGTGCGTGGATTGAAATTTCCAGTTGGCTATGTCCGTCCGAAGTGATTTACTCGTCGCACTCTATATGGGTGCGTGGATTGAAATACTTAATGGAAGAACACGCAATATTGCTAAGCTATAACGTCGCACTCTATATGGGTGCGTGGATTGAAATCGCACAAACATTGTCGGATGAAGCACGCTTTAAGTCGCACTCTATATGGGTGCGTGGATTGAAATTCCAGCTGTTGCAGGCTCTGCAAACTGGTTGAGGGTCGCACTCTATATGGGTGCGTGGATTGAAATCTGTTATCCAATTTGTGCCGTCATGAGTAAACTTAGTCGCACTCTATATGGGTGCGTGGATTGAAATTGTACTGCAATCAGCGGAGAAACTGAAGCAAATATCGTCGCACTCTATATGAGTGCGTGGATTGAAATAATTGGAGTTTCCAGCAGCCAAGTACCCAGAAACAGTCGCACTCTATATGAGTGCGTGGATTGAAATATTAACACTGACTCCTTCATGCTCGTCTTCAGCGTCGCACTCTATATGAGTGCGTGGATTGAAATTATTCCTATTGTGGTATGGCGACAACTTGCAGAGTCGTCGCACTCTATATGAGTACGTGGATTGAAATTTTTGGCAATCACAAGTCACATTTTATAATCGGCCTGTCGTACTCTGTATGGAGTGTGTGGATTGGAAGACAGCCTGTGTTTTTATGGAAAGCTTACTTATTTTATAAGGTGCGAATGTGAAGCTCACATAAAAACCCCAGGTTCTTCGCACCTCGAAAAATGTCGAAAAATATTAAATTTGCTATTTATCCGTAAAAGTCAATAGCTGATCCAAGCTTATTTGGAATCATTTTTTGCGATTATGTTGTGGGATTGATATCATTAGGGTATGAATTGCTGCATTTTCGCTGTCGCACTCCATGTGAGTGCGTGGATTGAAATAAACCTTTATACGATTTTATACAATCGAATGAAGTCGCACTCCATGTGAGTGCGTGGATTGAAATGTATGTGGGTGTGCACGGCTATGAGATGGGAGCCATCGTCGCACTCCATGTGAGTGCGTGGATTGAAATACGAAACGGATCATCGGCTAACGACCTACAAATATCGCGTCGCACTCCATGTGAGTGCGTGGATTGAAATTTAAATCAACCTCTCCTGAGCTGAGCATGTCAGGGTCGCACTCCATGTGAGTGCGTGGATTGAAATTTAGTTTAATTTAAATTTAATCTAAGAAATCATTTCGTCGCACTCCATGTGAGTGCGTGGATTGAAATATTTCGGCGTAACCGCAGGGCGTAAATTCTCGTCGCACTCCATGTGAGTGCGTGGATTGAAATTCCCCATCGCTATACTGCCAAAAGTCCCAGCTTGTGTCGCACTCCATGTGAGTGCGTGGATTGAAATTTCAAGGAAGTCGCTGTCCGAGATGCTTTCATTCAAGTCGCACTCCATGTGAGTGCGTGGATTGAAATAATCCTCACCTCGCTTAGTTCTACCCTCTCAATCAGGTCGCACTCCATGTGAGTGCGTGGATTGAAATCTCTCCCTTACCGTCCTTAGCCTTCCGATCGTTTTCGTCGCACTCCATGTGAGTGCGTGGATTGAAATTGATACCAACTTGCATGTAACTGCCGCCAAGCAAGTCGCACTCCATGTGAGTGCGTGGATTGAAATATGTATCTCTAAAAATTTGCACTTTTTTGATATGTCGCACTCCATGTGAGTGCGTGGATTGAAATATGAGTGCTATCAGCATAATCATGCCAAGCGCAGTCGCACTCCATGTGAGTGCGTGGATTGAAATTGGATTGCTGACCATCGCGGAGGTACGCAAGCAACGTCGCACTCCATGTGAGTGCGTGGATTGAAATCTGCTCCCATGCTGAAGCTCAGTAAGCCCTTTTGCAGTCGCACTCCATGTGAGTGCGTGGATTGAAATTACTTCCCACACTGCGGACATTGACCCCGAATAAGTCGCACTCCATGTGAGTGCGTGGATTGAAATTTTTACGAGATGCCGGAAATACCTGAGTTTACTGTCGCACTCCATGTGAGTGCGTGGATTGAAATCCATATGTTATCCGGATGCTGTGGCAGCATCGAGCAAGTCGCACTCCATGTGAGTGCGTGGATTGAAATAAATTCTGGTTGGTTATATTTTGTGCTGTCCCATGTCGCACTCCATGTGAGTGCGTGGATTGAAATAAACGGGTGTCCCAGTGTACGACGAGCGAATCGAGCGTCGCACTCCATGTGAGTGCGTGGATTGAAATTGACCATGAATCCGGTCAATACCATGACATATGCAGGTCGCACTCCATGTGAGTGCGTGGATTGAAATACCACGCCAGATGCAGGCGATAGGATACCTGGAACAGTCGCACTCCATGTGAGTGCGTGGATTGAAATAACTGCTGCAGGTGCATTAGCAGTTAAACGGACGAAGTCGCACTCCATGTGAGTGCGTGGATTGAAATTCTGCACCGGAATAATTAAGAGAATATTTAACGGAGTCGCGTCGCACTCCATGTGAGTGCGTGGATTGAAATTCCAAATATAACACAAAAGTTGGGAGGAAAGACTAAGTCGCACTCCATGTGAGTGCGTGGATTGAAATTGACTATCAGATCCCGTAGACTTACCGTCCATAGGGTTATTTTACGCTTTGGGATATAAGATGAGTGCTATGGGTATCTATGCAATTTTGGTAGGAATTGTGACTGGAGAAATAATCAACTTCGTATTATCAAAGCGAGAGAAATGAACTTATGCATCCCTTGATTGATCAAAATCAGGGGATTTTTCATTAAATTAAAAAGGTCATAGAATTACTACCTGCAACCTCTACATCATTTACTGGTGGTAATGTATATGGAGAAATGAAATAGTCATGTCAACATTGTGAAATCTTTTATTTAGGCAATCCAATTCTACTTTTGCTACTCGTTCCACAATCTCTCCTTATGTGTGAGTTATGCAATTTATTTATTACAAACATTAGTTGCATAATATATTGACAGATGGTTAATTTTGGAGAAGAATAAAGTATGTTTTTTAAAATAATGGGATTTTTATGTGAAGGGTGGTTATGACTTGAAGCATACACCTACGATTTCGGCGGAGTTTGAAGCTTATCTAACACAAAATGACATGACATTGGCTCAATTTGCGGAATATTCAGGTGTTCATCAAAGAACGCTTAGTAATTGGGTTACTCAGCATCGTCCTGTTTCCGTACAGCAGCTTGACCGAATCACTGTGGCTATGGGTTTACCGGAAGGCTATTTTTACGATTTATACATAGAAAACTACATCATTAACATCCCCCCTAACATGAGACGAATTGAACCATTGTTGTATCGTTGTGCGGAGCTTGATAAGCTGGATGCGATCCGTCGAATGGTTGGACATATCATGGACAAGCTTATGTACTCTCCTAGACTATTTGAAATTGCAGAAACATTATTTGCACAGGGACGACGTGCTGCCGCACTGCCACTCTATGAGAATGTGGCAGAAGTGGAAAAATACCAGCATTCGGAACGGTTGGCAATGTGCCAATATCGTATATTCACGATTCAGGTTGGAGACGATCAAAGCCACAATCTTAAGGCAGCTACGCTGTTTGAGCCCTTTGTCGAACGTCTGGATGAAATAGATCAGCTTGATGCATTAAAGGATTTGGCTAACGTGTATAGGTCCCTGCGTAAATGGGACAGGTTGGATGAAACGGCGAGAAAAATGAGGGAGAAAGCAAAAATTCAATATACATTGAAGCATCAACAGAAGAAACCAAAAGGGGCGGAACTTGATAAGAGGCTGAGTCGACCTATGTTTGTGTACATCACCTATTCTGATTTACTGTGTGCAAGTGTCTGTGAAGCCCAAGGCGATTATCAACAAGCTTTACAATATACATACGCCTACGCTAATTTGGATTGGGTCATAGAGAAGGATGAGAGTACTCAACACTGGGTCAACATGTTCAAGTATTGGGCAAAGGGAAATACGTATGTAAATAAACTCCTGTCCGGTGATATAAGTGTGCTGCACGATTATGTTGAATATATTAGTGTATCATCAAAAACAACCGAAGAAGATAGGGTTACTCAACTGCTGAACATTATGATGGCAGCTAACCGATATCAGGTTGATGTGAATGACATACTCCAGCATTTTGAAATAGAGATTGGGTCTATTATTCAGCAACAACCAGTTAATATGTACACTTATCAAGTAGTACCGGAGCAAACAACACGTTTTAAATATGAACTTGCTAAATACTACTTGAATAGTGGCAACTACTCATATGGTTTCAACTACCTGTTAGATGTTCTATCTAAATCATTAGCCAATAACAAAGAGTCCTTTTTCATTAGATGCATAAGATTATTTGAGCAATTCAAACAATTTGCGGACGTTAGATCTTTTGCAAAGTATGAAAGTTTAGCTAGTAAAGGGCAAAGAGAAAGATTATTTTATTATTAATGTCATCTAACTTTTTTAGTGCTAGATTCCATGCCCTCTATATAGGTATTTTTAAACGTATGGTTAGACAATGAAAATGATTCTTTTAATAGTCGTAGCTAGCTTTTTGTTTATCGTGAACCTTAACTACTACCATAGTATTTAGCTTCTTGACCAACATGAAGGTTATTAAACAGAAGGCTAACCAATAAGCTCGCAACCTTACGGATGGCGGATATTGTTGGTTGAAAGTTGACTCTGAGCAACCTAGCACTATCGAAATTAAACATAAAACGTCAAAAAGTGCCTCTGGAATGCTCCAGAAGCATTTTTTTGTCGAGCAAATTCTCGGAAAATCCAAAAGTTTACGTTTTATATTAGGATATGACACAGAAGGGGGGATCATGCTGATGAATACAGGTGTGACTTTACTTCGTGTCGAACGGGCCAGAAAAAGACTGTACCAAGTCCAGAAGAAATACGGATTTTTAACGCATCCCAAAGTGATTGAACAATCCATGAAACTGGATGAACTATTGAATCAATACCAAACCTGCAAAATGAAATCTTAGCTAATGTGTGTGCATAACGTGCTGCTGAAGGCAGAAAGCGAAACCTAATCTCTAAACCCGAACTCCAAAAAAAGTTCTAACTCCTATACTATGAAGAGGTGGTAACGTTGATGAACAAACGAAATCCTGTAACCCCTTTTGGCTGGAAAATCAAACAAAGGCTAGTCGAAATTCAAATGGATCAGAGAACTTTTTGTGACACCTATCGTGTTCCTGCTAGCCGCTTGTCCAATCTCATTCACGGAACACGTAAGGCCAAAAAATATAGAAAACAAGTATCTACGCTACTTGGCATTGAAGAATAATCCTCTTTTCTCTCCATGGACGCAGAACATCCTCATAATATGTAGGCTACAGTGGTAATGGACCCCTTGTTTATTTAAAATAGATTGTACATAGGATGCTTATACAAGGAGTGGATAGGATCGATGGGAATGTTCTCCAGAATGGCAGAGCAGAAGATTGCCGAGGCGATGGCGAAAGGTGAGTTTGATCATTTGCCGGGAGCGGGCAAGCCACTGGTGATCGAGGATTTATCACATGTTCCAGAGGAGCTGCGGATGTCGTACAAGCTGTTGAAAAATGCGGGCATTTTACCAGAGGAACTTCAGCTGCAAAAGGAATGTGTCCAGCTACGTGATCTGCTTCACGCTTGCCATGAGGCAGGAGAGCAACAGCGGATCAGTCGCAGGCTGACTGAAAAATCACTTCGTCTCCGCATGCTGCTGGAGGAAAGAGGTCTGAATACGTCGTCTGTATTTTATGAATATGAGTCGGCTGTGCGTAAGCGGCTGGGGGAATAGAAGCGAAAGGAGCAGAGGGCGGAATGCCCTTGCCCGTATACTTTAATTTCCACGCTTCACCTCATTAACGTTGCAGCTCAGACAGCCTTCTGAGGAATTGCTTCGTCAGGATGACAGGCTGATTGGGTAGCTTGTCCAAATGAAAGCCATCAATTAAATCCACAGCCTTCACAGGCTCAGGCGAATCCAGCAGCCCGGAAAAATAGGCGAGCCAGCCAATGACTGCTTCCGGTGTGATTCCTTGCCGACGCATGGCTCGAAGTGCTACTCCGCCGTGTCGTTTGGCGAGCCGCCGTCCATCAGGCCCCAAGACGAGGGGGACGTGTGCGAAGCGCGGCGGCTGCAAGCCCAGGGCTTGGTATAGCAAAAGCTGACGGGGGGTCGAATCGAGAAGATCATACCCGCGCAGTACATCGGTAATATGCATATCCGCATCATCGACAACGACGGCAAGCTGATAAGAAAACATGCCGTCTGCCCGTTTGACGATAAAATCGCCCCCCTCCGCCGCGCCGAAGGTCACATTGCCTGCTACCTGATCCTGAAATGAAATCACGGAATCCTGATTTTGCGGCACTTTGAAGCGAAGGGAAGGGAGTTTATGTTGTGATTTGGCCTCTGCTTCCTGAGGGCTAAGACTGCGACACGTCCCCGAATAGGCTGGTCCTTCACCAGACAGTCCATGTGGAGCACTGGCGGCAGCCACAATATCCGCCCGGCTGCAAAAGCAAGGGTACAGCAAATCCTGCCCCTGTAGTTTCTCTAATGCAGCTTGGAAGCGTTCCAGCCGTTGGCTTTGGGTATAGGGACCGTAGGAACCGCCTACGTCTGGTCCTTCATCCCATTCCAGCCCGATCCAGCGCAAATCCTCCATAATTCCTTGGGCCAATGGGCTGCGAGCCCGAGTCATATCAATATCCTCCATACGTAAAACATAGGTTCCGCCCAGAGAACGAACATGCAGCCAAGATAATAACGCAGTGCGGGCGTTTCCCAAGTGTATCCATCCCGATGGGGTTGGGGCAAAGCGTCCTCTGATGGGTTGGGCCTGTAATTCCATACGAAAGTTACCTCGTTTCTATATTCCGTCCTTTACAATCCATATAAACCCTATTATAAAACGATCCTGCAGCGAGTGCATCCCGACAGGTCACGAAGCTGACATCGGGAGCTTGCATACGGCTTGGCATACCTGCGATAGCCAGACGGAAAATTTAAATATCTGTATAATAGATGGAGAATGATATCCTACCATAATAATTACAGGTGATGAAAAATTCACAATAATAAAAGAAGCAAAACCCAGATTCTACGCATTTCGCGTATCATTGGAGAGATTTCAATTGACAGAATTTCATTTGACAGATAAACAACTGCCTATCATACAAGTTATACCTGAGCTTAAAAATACCCTGCAATCTCAGCCGGCGGCTGTACTGATTGCACAGCCAGGAGCAGGGAAAACGACGGTTACACCGCTGGAGCTGCTGCATGAGCCGTGGCTGGCAGGACAAAAGATGATCATGCTGGAGCCGAGGCGTTTGGCAGCACGTGCAGCAGCGGCGCAGATGGCGAAAGCGCTGGGCGAGCCCACCGGAAAGACAGTGGGTTACCGGGTTCGTATGGATACAAAAGTAGGGCCAAGCACGCGGATTGAAGTGGTTACTGAGGGCGTACTGACCCGGATGCTGCAGCATGATCAGGCTTTGGAGGGAGTGGGCCTGATTATTTTTGATGAGTTTCATGAACGCAGCCTGCATGCAGATTTAGGATTGGCGCTTGCTCTGCAAAGTCAGGCATTGCTGCGCCCGGATTTAAAAATATTAATTATGTCTGCCACATTGGAGGCCGAGCCGGTCTGTGGTCTGCTGGGAGATGCCCCATTGCTGGAATGTCCAGGCACGGTATTTCCGGTAGAGACTTTTTATAGGTCCAAGCCTGCATCGGCTATATTAGAAGATTTTACAGCAGAAACCGTGGAAAAAGCGCTGCATGCGCATGAAGGGGATCTGCTGGTATTCCTGCCCGGGGCGAGGGAGATTCATCGCACGGAGCGTGAGCTGGCTTCGAGGAATTTGCCTGTACATGTCAAGGTGATTCCGCTGTATGGCAGTATGAAGCTGGAGCAGCAGGATGAGGCGATACGCCCGTCGTCTTTGGGCAGCCGCAAAGTCGTTTTGGCAACCTCGATAGCCGAGTCCAGTCTGACGATCGCCGGGATTACGGTGGTAATAGACAGCGGATTGTCGCGGGAATCGGTGTTTTCCGCGCGAACCGGCATGAGCCGTCTGACCACCGTCAAGGTGTCCAAAGCCTCTGCCGACCAGCGCCGTGGTCGGGCGGGCAGACTTCAGCCGGGCGTATGCTACCGGCTGTGGAGCGCGCAGGAGCACGCCGCGCTCCCGGATGCGAGCCGCCCGGAAATCGCGGCGGCAGATCTGGCTCCGCTCGCGCTGGAGCTGGCCGCCTGGGGCGTGCGCGAGCCTGCCGAGCTGGCCTGGCTGGATACCCCGCCTGAGGCGGCGTACCGCCAGGCCACGGGTCTGCTGCGCCAGCTCGGTTGCCTGCATACCGCAGCCGACGGCGGCGCAGGCGGCATTACCGCGCATGGACGCGAGGTATCCGCCCTGGGCGTGCATCCGCGCCTCGGGCACATGCTGCTGCGCGCGGCCGCCCTCGGTCTGGCGCCAGCCGCCAGCCGTCTGGCTGCGCTGCTGCAAGAACGCGACCCGTTCCGCGCCCATGGCGGAACGGATTTGCGCCCGCGGCTGGATGCCCTGCGCGAGGCAGCTCATGCCCGCAGCACGCACAGTCTGCTGCGGACGGCAGACGATACGGTCATTCGCCGTATCGTGCAGGAAAGCAGGCAGCTATTAGCCACGCTGCCGACAGCAGCCGCAGCGCAGGACGAGCCTGACGGCTCCGCATCCTGCGGGCTGCTGCTGGCCTTTGCGTATCCGGATCGGATCGCGCAAGGCCGGGGGGACGGCCGCTTTTTGCTCAGCGGCGGCCGGGGCGCGCGACTCCGACAAGTGGAATGGATGTCGCGCTCATCCTATCTCGTCGCCGCCGAAGTGGACGACGAGGGAGCAGACGGTGTCATTCAGCTGGCGGCACCGGTTGAGCTGCAAGAACTGATCGAGCATTGTGGTGAACTGCTGCTGGAAAAAGCCAACGTATACTGGGATAATTCAGCCTCAGCCGTGAGAGCCCGCAAGGTGTTACAGCTTGGCTCACTCGTTGTAAAGGAAACGTCCTACGAGCGGCCTCCGGCAGAGGAAATAGCTGCCGCCTTGATGCAGGGCGTCCGTGAACGTGGTCTAAAGCTGTTGTCCTGGAATCGACAAACCCTTCAGTTGCAGGCGCGTTTGATTTTTATGCACTTCTCGGCACCCGAGGATTGGCCGGACAGCTCGGAATCCGCGCTGCTGGATTCACTGGAATCGTGGCTGCTGCCTTTCGCGCTTGGAGCCAAAAATATGTCTGACCTGCAACGACTGGATGGTAGCGAATTGCTGCTCGGCAGGCTGAATTGGGAACAACGGCAGCAGCTTGAGCAGGAAGCACCGACGCATATACGTGTACCCAGTGGTTCCCGTATTCCTGTCGATTATTCGAATCCCGAGGCACCTGCGCTGGCAGTGCGGCTGCAAGAGCTGTTCGGCATGAGGGAAACACCGCGGATTGGTCGCGGACGTGTGCCGCTCGTGCTGCATCTGCTGTCACCTGCTCAGCGTCCTGTGCAGGTGACCTCCGACCTCTCCAGCTTCTGGAGCGAGGCATATTTTGAAGTCAAAAAGGACCTGAAAGGTCGATATCCCAAGCATTATTGGCCGGATGATCCGTTGGAAGCCGTGCCGACCAGCCGAGCCAAGCCAAAGCGTTGAACAGCAGCTGCTTGTCCCATCAACGCTAAACTCAAAAATTACATCAAAACGGAGCAGGTAGTATGGTGCTGTACAAGCGATGGGAAGTACCATCTGACTACGTAGGGGCTCCATATGTAACTTGTATAGAATGGTTTAATTTAAAGGCTAAAGCATTTTAAATTTTCGGAAAAATCGTTTAAACGTCAGAATAGCGGGGTAATGAAGGACGAACCACTCAACACCAAAATCTTGGGAGGTAACTATCATGGCGAATAACTTAAACGATTATAACGAAAAGAAAATTGTCGGTGTTTTTGATACAGAGCAGGAGGCGTCTCGGGCGATTGGACAATTGCAGGCAAGAGGTATCCCGAGCAGTGAGATTTCTGTCATCACCCGTGACCGTGAAGATCTGAGGACGAGATGATGCACAGCAATACGAGACCTACGTCGATCAGGGCAAGATTTTAGTGCTGGTAGATTCCACTGAGCATCGCAGAAATGTCTATGATATTTTCCGTACCAACCGTTCCCTGAATGCGGATCGTTACGAAACAGTTGATGGTCCGGTGACGGATACCCGCACAGATGCATATACAGATACCAGAAGGAATCTGTAGGCTATTTTGTAGAGATTATTCATCTTACATCTAATAGGTTTAACGAGCAGCGGTCTTCCCAAGCGGGAAGGCTGCTTTTCTTATAAGTAAATACGTGTTGAAGAATCGGACTTGATCTGCCGCTAACACGTTTATCCTTCTATGTATTTTTACAGAATTGTCGTTATAATAGATTTATACTTTGCTAGACATAACAGGAGAGTGACATGAGTCAAAAAGAGAGAATTTCCGAAGTTGCTTTGCTGAGAGGACTGGCTTTTGTCGCCGTTGTTCTTCAGCATTCCGTCGCACATTATGCGGTTGCGCAGGGGGCGCGCATCCAGGACGGGGTTTTGATGACACTTTTACTGCTGTGTTCCAAATTCGCAGTGCCCGTGTTTGTATTTATCACCGGGATGGTGTTGTTTTACAATTATGATGGAGCCTTCAAGTATGGAACGTTTTTACGTAAAAGATTCATGGACATCATCGTGCCTTATATCATATGGTCTCTTTTATACGAATTGGGAAATCAGCTTGTCCAAAGTGGAGGAACTATTCACCCGCTGGATTTTTTACAGAAGCTTTTGAACGGAAAAAGCAGCTATCATCTGTGGTACATCGTTATGATTATCCAATGCTATGTGTTATTTCCTGTGTTTCGGTATGTAGTGCGCCGCTTGTCTGCGCTGCTGCCGTCACGATGGCACCCCGCTGCATTGGCTGGAGTGGGCGTATTATATTTTTTGCTCATGTTCGCAGTTGGGCCTGTATACCACGCAATGGACAAGCTCCAGCTCCCGGTCATTACCTCTTGGTTTACCCTATATGCTGACCGGAATGTGATCTACTTTTTCTTTTATTTTGTGCTAGGAGCGGCAGCCGGGATGAACGTCCAACGCTGGAATGACTGGGTAACCAAGGCGCAGATGATCTACTGGCCACTGTTTTGCGTGCTTACAGGATATTTGCTGTATGAGATGACCGATCTGTTCCAGACGCCGCGAGGTACGGTGCTTTCCTTTAATTACTTGTCCCTGCTGCGTCCAATTATGGCTGTATTTTGTGTTGTGTCTATTTTTGTGGCTTATCGGGTAGCTGTGTGGATTGCCCATAAGGGTGGACAAGTGGCGAGTATGCTGACGGCCATCGGAACGTTGTCCTACGGAGCGTATTTGATGCATGCCTTTATGCTGCGTGTAACCTACTATTTTGACGAAACGCTGTTTGCAGACTGGAGCCACGTGCTTCGTACGCTGGCCTCGTTCGTGCTCTGTGTGGTCTTTTCCATTGCCGGAACATGGCTGCTGGCTCGTATGCCTCTAGGCAAATGGATTGTGGGGCTGAGGGTTCGTCCTCGCCGGGCCGGAGGTTCATCAACCTTGCAAAAGCAAGCCTGAGCTTGCGGGTTTCTCACGCTTCTAATGATCTCGCTGTGGATGCTGCTTAAATCCACGGCGAGATTTTTACATTTAAAAACGAAAAAATAAAGTGGTCCATCCCAAGATTGAAATCAGAGAAGGAACTTATTTTTAAGATTTAATTATATAATTTCATTATATGAAAAATTCATAATAGAAAAGACCATGACCCGCCATTCGCAACCTGCCTAACAATGCGTCATGTTATATCTTTCGCCATCTTACAACCCGTCACAAGGGGCGGAATTTCTCATGCGCACTCACATTATGAAAGGAAATAGTGTATGGACACAGAGTGGTTTATAATGGAAGATAAGAGGTATATGAATAAGGTGTGGAGGAGGCTGTACAATGGCGTTTATGATATCCCAGCGGGCTTTTATCAAAATTTATCTGATCACAATGGTGGAGAGGCATCGCGGTTATGGATATCAGATGCTCGAATCTATGAAGGATGAGTTTAGCGGCTTCGGATATGTTCCGCCTCAGAGTGAGGTCTACCGAGCGCTGCATGAGCTGGTACAGGAAGGTGTTTTTTACCGTACCAAGCGATTAAAAGGGACAGACCCGCGCGTGGATTTCCAGGAAATTGTGCTCTATCATTTTACAGATGATGGGGAGGAGAAGGCCCGACTTTATAAAAAGCAGGTTAAAGCCGATTTGGACCGCTGCTTAGGTATGCTGCATAAAGCGGAACAAGACAACTATTCCTAACCACGAAAGGATGAGAATGATGGGTAGAAAGCTGAAATGGGGAATTTTGGGTACTGCGGAGATTGCCCGAATCGCTGTAATTCCGGCAGTTCAGCAATCTGAACGCGGAGAAGTGCTTGGAATTGCTAGTCGTAATGCTGACAAAGCCGCCGAGATCGCCCGGGAATTCGATATTCCGAAAAGCTATGGAAGCTATGAGGAGCTGTTGGCTGATCCCGAAATCGGGGCGGTGTATATCCCGTTGCCAAACCATCTGCATGAAGAGTGGACGATTCGGGCGGCGGAGGCAGGAAAGCATGTTTTATGCGAAAAACCATCTTCTCTCAGTTCGGCCGGGACTAGCCGTATGATTGAAGCCTGTAAAAATGCAGGCGTAATTTTTGCAGAAGCCTTTATGTATCGCTATCATCCAAAGCATCGAAGAATTAAGGAAATCATCAATAGCGGGGAAATTGGCGACATTCGCGGCATTCATTGCACATTTACGTTTAACAATGCCGATCAGGCAAATAATGTGCGTTTTAATAAAGGGATGGGCGGCGGCTCGTTATATGATGTAGGTGTGTATCCGATATCAGCGGCTCGTATGTATTTGGATCGGGAGCCTGAGGCAGTGACGGTACATGCCTTATTTTCTCCAGAGCATGACAACGTTGATATGATGGCTTCCGGCTTGCTGGAGTTTCCGGGCGGGGTCAATCTCACCTTCGATTGCGGCATGTGGGCCGCGAACCGCTCCAATATGGAAATTCTCGGCAGCAAAGGCACAATCGCGATGCCCAAAATGTTCGGCTGGGAAAGAACATCTGTTGTACCACAAATCTTCGTCCACGTCGGTTCGGTTACGCGCGAGGAACGTCTTAAAGGCTTTAATTCCTTTGAGCTGCAAGTGAATGCTTTTGCCGAGGCCGTGCTTGACGGTGTTCCGCTGCCTTACGAGCCAGAAGATGCGGTCAGCAATATGAAAGTGATCGACGCATGTATTGAATCGGCTCACAGTCGGAAACGGGTGGAAATCGGGTAGATTGAATAAGAGTAATCGGATAGAAGTATTAACCGTATTGCAAAAAGGTTAAGAAAAGCAGCCTGTCACAAGGACAAGCTGCTTTTTAGTTCAACGAATACATACGCATACAGACAGCCTTCGAGCCTTTGCGTTGCGCCTCACATACCTTCATCATAGCTTGCAGCATCGCGCTTGGCAGCTGTTGCAGGCGAGTTGGATGTGCCGTATTCTTCAACTGCATCCCATGAACCCGCATCGTCAAAACGTCCAGCATTTCGTTGTCGCACTTCACCTGCACCCTTGGGTGGGGGAGTCATGACCTGCTCCTCTATAGGGCAGTCATTCGATAGCTCCCGATTTGGTGTATGCTCGACTGTATACGCGGTGTATGGAATGGCTTGCAGACGTTCAAAAGGGATTTCTTCCCCGCTCTCCACGCATATTCCGTACGTTCCTTTCTTCATGCGTTGAAGGGCTGCATTGATCTGCTCCAGCAACATATGTTTCAGCTCAGCAAGCTGTGATTCGCTCAAATGGTTCATGATTTTATCTCTCCTTCGTCGTCTGGATGTAGTTGTACATATGCTTTGTTTATACCCGCTCACAGGACTGGGCAATCAGCAGAGACTTTTATTACCAGCCTAGAATGTGATATAAAAAGAATAGTGTGTTAAGGAGGGAATAACCGATGGATGAACATATGAAGCGTCGTCTGGATAAGCAAAAACAGTTATTTAAACAACTGGGCATTCAGCTGGACGCGCTCTCCATTCATGAAAAACAGTTTAAAAACAAAATACGTGGCTATGATCCGGACGAGGTAGATGCTTTCCTGGACGAAGTGATCAAGGATTATGAACGCTTTTATGCGAATATAGCCGACTTGATGGACAAGTGGCAGGAGCAGCAGGCAACGATACGTGATTTGAAAAATGCACCCAAGCCTGCCGCCGATTTCAGCGGACTTGATCGTCGTCAACTGGAGGATATCGTCAAGCAGCTCGAATATAGCGTACGCCAGTTGAAAGTACGATTGCGTCCTGAAAATGACTATTTTCCGGAGTAAGGTGCAGTAGGTTCTGTGTCGATGCCTCTTTAATGTGGTATGATGGAAGTACGCATTTTGCACAACATTAAATGAGGCACACATATAAAGGTGGTTAACATGAGTACCCATTTTTCCGTTAGTATCCATTGTCTGCTTCTACTGGCAGAAGGAGCGCCGGAGCGAATGACTTCGACGCTGATCGCATCCAGTATCAATACGAATCCGGTTGTCGTGAGAAGAATTATGAGCCGACTCAAGCAAGTGGGTTTGGTTGATTCATCGCCGGGAGCACGCGGCTTTCGTTTGAGCATGTCGAGCTCAAACATTAATCTTAAAATGATATATGAAGCGACCAAGGATGAAGGGCCGTTGTTCTCCATTCATACCGACAGCAATCATAATTGTGAGGTCGGCAAGAACATAGACGCTTTGTTAGACGGTTTATATACCGTGGCAGAAGAGAAAATACAGGCGTTTTTCGAGACCGTTACGCTGCGAGATCTGGAACAGGCGCTCCAGCAGCGGGTTGGACAGCAGAGTTCGTCTGTGTAGAGACGCCGGTAAGGAGCATCTAATATGAAAATCGTCGTACTATCAGATACTCATATGCCGTACCGAAGCAAGGCGCTTCCGAGTCGGCTTGTACAGGAGTTAAAAGACAGTGATCTCATTCTCCATGCCGGAGACTGGACGGACTGGTTCGTATATGAACGCCTGGCGGAATTTGCGCCTGTGCAAGGAATTGCCGGGAACAATGATGGAATAGATATCGTAGAACGTTTGGGCTATCAGCGAATCGTTGAAGTCCGGGGCAAACGGATTGGTATGGTTCATGGTCATGGCTGGCGCGGCTCGACAGAGAATATTGCGCTGAATACGTTTAAGGGAGAAACGCTGGATTGCCTGATTTACGGACATTCGCATATTCCGGTGGTCAAAAGGGTGGGAGAGCTGCTTGTTCTGAATCCCGGTTCTCCGACGGACAAACGTGGTGAGGACGAATATTCATTTATCGTGCTGAACCTTGAAACTGGGCAGTTAAAAGCACAGCTTGTTCTTTATCCAGATAAACATTAAGCAATCAACAACCGTTGATTAAAGGGGAAGTTATGGCTATATTTGAATTGGAACCGATGAAGCATCATGTATTGATCTGTAATGGAGGTACATGTATGCGGCATGAGGGTGAAGAAGTAACACAGGCAATCCGGGATGAAATCCGTAAACAAAACGCAGACACTTATATTCATACGACCCGCACTCGCTGTAATGGCCGTTGTCACGATGCTGCGGTTGTGATCGTATACCCTCAAGGTGACTGGTATGGTCAGATGACGCCTGCTGCGGGGACACAGCTGGTACAGAAGCTCGTGGAGGGAGAAAAGCTGGAAACCCATCTTTTTCATGAGTGTACAGGCAAATCCCGTTCGGAATCATCCAGCAACGTAAAATAAGTAAGATTAGAACATAAAATAAATACGAAAAGTAGGGAAAATCTTTACGGAGATTTTCTCTTTTTTGCGTTTAATCTCTGTCTTGGAAGGTAAAAGTATACTATGGACAACAAGCCGAGAGGGAGGGAAACAAATGACCCGATTTGACAATGATCTGCACGATCAGGATGAAAAAAAGGAACGGACAGGGAGAGAACCGGCAGAGCATGATGTACAGGAGCAGACCCTAAGCCGGGATCATGCGGAGCAGTATCCGACGGAGCGGGAGAGCTTGTTCGACCGTTTTGAGAGTGAGCAGACGGTAGATGCGATCCCTGTAGAGGATTTAAAGATGGAACGTCAGGAGGAATTCGACAAGGATGTAACCAAGCACACCTCTTCCAGCGAGAAAAAATACAAAGGTGATGCATAAAATAGCAGGCAACTGGTAATATTTAAAAAGAAATATCTTGACATTAAGATATGTGTATAATATATTTAGTTACGAAAAGTAATTAATTTTTCTCAGGAGGTAACAAAAATGTCTAAAGACTTCTTTACAGCTCTGAAAGAAAGACGCTCCTATTACGGTATCAGCAAAGAACAAGTAATTTCCGATCAAAAGATTCAAGAGATTGTAGAGGAAGCTGTTAAATATACACCTACCTCGTTTAACTCCCAAACTTCACGCGCGGTTGTATTGCTCGGAGAGCACCATGACAAACTGTGGAATATTACGGAGGATATTTTGCGTGAGGTTGTAGGCAATGAGGAACAATTCAAATCTACTGCTGAGAAAATGAACGGCTTCCGCAGCGGCTACGGAACGGTCTTGTTCTTTGAAGACAATAACGTTGTAGCGGGTCTGCAGCAACAATTTGAAGCGTATGCAGACAATTTCCCAATCTGGTCTAACCAATCGAATGGTATGCTGCAACTGGTGGTGTGGACAGCTCTGGAGCAAGAAGGACTGGGCGCATCCCTTCAGCATTACAACCCTTTGATCGACGAAAAAGTAAAAAATGAATGGAACATCCCAGAACATTGGAAACTGATTGCTGAAATGCCGTTCGGTAAACCAACCTTCCAACCAGGTGACAAAGAATTCCAACCTGTTGAAGAACGCGTAAAAACGTTTAAATAAGTCAGAAAATACAAACGAACAGGTTTCATACTGAGCAGAGCGCTGTGGTATCCACAGTGCTTTTTGTCATTCCATTCGATTACGTGATTAATCTCTGGAAATGCGCTGATTTTGGGATTAATTCGGATGCCGGAAGGTGATGCTACGTTTAAAATCATATGAGAAGGTTACACATGAGAAGAATACTCATGAAAAAACAACAGGGGTGTTGTTTACAAGTCATTATGAAGGAGGTAACAGCGCGTGACCTATGATTGCATTATTATTGGTGGAGGGATTGCCGGGCTGCAAGCAGCCATTCAATTGGGAAGATACAGCAGCCATCGCGTTCTGGTAATAGATTCAGGATATGGTCGATCTACGCTGTGCCGTCAATATCATAATATTCTAGGCTTTCCTGACGGTATAGCTGGTGAAGAGCTAAGGCGGCTTGGACGACATGAGGCCACTAGACTGGGAGTCGAATTGGTTAAGGGGAAGGCGATACAAGCGCGTAAACAGGAGGAGCTTTTTGACATTGAAATTGAAGAGGGAACGGTATACTCCTCCAGAACGTTACTGCTGGCCACGGGACTAACTGACCGTTTTCCCAAGCTGGAAGGACTTGAGGCCTGCTTGGGCAACAGTGTGTATGTCTGCCCGGATTGTGATGGCTATGAGGTTCAGGATCGGAGCACGGTGGTGATCGGAGCGGGGAAAGCGGGAGCGTCCATGGCTCTGATTTTATCAGCACGTACCGATCAGTTGGTTTATGTCAATCACGAGCGGTCGGAAGTTCCGAACGAGCTTATGACCAAGCTGCGGGAGAAAGGAATTGGATATCGAGAAGCAGCGATTTCCCAAATCATAACCGGGAAGCCTGGGGGGTTTGAAGGAGTTCGGCTGGATGGGGGAGATGTAGTTCGCGCGGAACGGGGCTTTTTGGCCTTTGGTGGAAATCATGTTCATTCAGAGCTGGCAGAGCAGTTGGGTGTCCATTTGCTGCATAACAAGCATATCGAGACGCATCCTCGCAGCAAAATGACAAATATCGAAAATGTATGGGTAGCCGGCGATTTGGGAGCTCATGCCGAGCAAGCGACTGTAGCGATGGGGGAAGGGGCGACAGCGGCCATTTGGATACACAAGGTGTTGTCCGGTATGCAAACAAAAGTACCGCAACTCTAAGAGCTGCGGCTTAAAAGGAGGGATATGTCCCCGTTTGTACATGCTGACCGAAGCGTTTCAACTGATCACTCATGCCGTATTTACGTAAAATCTCAGTTTGCTTGCTGCCAATCAGATCAAAATGGGGATAGGGCTGACGCTGATGAATATATCGCGGGTCCAAACCGTTATTGCTGCACCATAAGCTCAGCTTGTCCAAATCAGAACAGCCCACCTTGGTAACAGTTGTAATTCTTGGAAATCGTTCGTCCAGCCAGTAGTGCGTCAGAAAAGCAATTTCACCGCGGTCGACCTCTCTTTTCCAGGCTGCAAGCTCCTGGCGGGTAATACCAAATGCCATCAGTCTCATCCTTTCATGGCTCATCCCAAAAGCGTGGGCTGCTGAGTAGTTGTACCATTATTTTGTATGCGATTGCTTGTATTATGATCCTTACAAAGCAACACAATAACAGGAGACCGTGTAGGACGCTCTCCTGAAGGCGGTTAAAGCCATCTTTCGGCCCAGCTCTCGACACCATTCAATGCATCACCGAGTTCCTTCCCCTTGCGTGTCAGCGAATACTCGGTACGCACAGGTCGCTCTGTGATGACATTGCGAAGGATCAGGCCGGAAAGCTCTAGTTCCTTGATGCGTTCGTTCAGCATACGTTTGCTAAGATCAGGTATGGAGACGTGAATTTCACTGAATCGTTTGGGATGTTCCATTAAAGTATGAATGATAAGAGCGGTCCATTTTTTGCTGATGATCTGAAAGGACTGTTCCACCTTACCGCACAAAAGCTTAGGCTGCCTGTCGTCGCTCATCTGAATCCCCTCAATTTCATTGTTGTTTTAAACAGTATACTAAAAGTAACTGTGTATACCAATAGTAACTATATCATGTTGTAGCAACTGTGACATTTTTAACATTTTTTTCTCATTCCTTTCGTCAATCATACCACAGAAAACATTATCATTACAGGATATATCGAGTGTTCACGATTTCGCTAAAATTTGATTGACTTGCCCCTTATTTTGGGTGTATTATGGGTTACGTTAATTCCTCAGGTAACTTTTAATAACCTCATCTTTTATAATGGGAAGAAGGAATAATTCATGGATTCAATGACTTTTGTCTTATTTGGAGCGACAGGGGATTTGGCGAAACGCAAAATTTACCCTGCCTTGTATAATTTGTTTGTAGAAGGTAAAATTCCGGCTTCCTTTTCTGTAATTGGGATGGGGCGTCGTGAAGTGGCTGACGAGCAATTTCAAAGTAATGTGGAGCAATCCATTAGGGATTTTTCCAGACGCGTGAATGATGACCGTGCACAAATGGATCAATTCTTGAGTGCTTTCCGCTACAGTGCTTTGAATGTCAATCACCCGGAAGATTATAAAAAGCTGCTGCAGCTTGCTGAGCAACGTGAAAATGATTTGGGAATTCCGGGGAACCGCATGTTTTACTTATCGGTGGCACCGGAATTTTTTGATGTGATTGCCCTCAACATTCGGGAAAGTGGTTTAGCCGAAACTAAGGGATGGAAACGGCTTATTATCGAAAAACCGTTTGGACATGATCTGGAATCGGCACGTGAGTTGAATGATCGTTTGAGCAGAACATTTGCTGAGGATGAGATTTATCGTATTGACCACTACTTGGGCAAGCCGATGGTGCAAAACCTGGAAGCTCTGAAGTTTGCTAATCCATTGCTTCAAGGAGTTTGGAACAATCAGTACATTGCCAATGTGCAAATTACCGCTTCCGAGATCGTTGGGGTTGAAGAGCGCGCTGGGTACTACGATCATTCCGGAGCTATTCGTGACATGGTACAAAATCACATGCTGCAGGTGCTGATGATGACAGCCATGAACAAGCCTGTACATGTAACGGCTGATCAGGTGCGTGACGAAAAAAGCAAGGTCATGCAGGCGTTGCGTCCGCTTGATCCTTCGGATATTGCTTCCAGTGTTGTTAGAGGGCAATATACGAGTGGTGAGATTAACGGAAACGCAGTTCCTTCCTATAAAGAAGAACCGGGTATTGAACCTGATTCGCATAACGATACATTTATTTCAGCTCGCCTATGGATCGACAATGAGCAATGGTCAGGTGTGCCATTCTATATTCGTACCGGCAAACGCATGAAGGAAAAATCCACACGTATCGTTGTGGAATTCAAGAAGGACACCACCGATCCATATGCTGCTCAAGGGCAGCCATCTGAACCAAACTTACTTATCATTCATGTAAATCCGGATGAAAAAGTAACCCTTCGTCTGAACAGTAAAGACCCGATGAACAATGGTCAACTGGAAACGGTCCTGATGAACTATGATTCAGAGGACAAGGCTGTCCCGGAAGCTTATGAGCGCCTTATCTTTGATGCGCTGCGCGGCGACTCCACCTTTTTTGCTCACTGGAATGAAGTTGAGCTTTCATGGATGTGGGTACAGCCCGTACTGGAGGCTTTTGCTCGTGGAGAAGTTCCGCTTCATTCTTATGCAGCAGGCTCCTATGGTCCAGAAGCTTCAGACCAATTGTTGGAGAAACAGGGCTTTACATGGTGGCTGGATCAAAAGTCCGAAACTTCTGAAAAAGCAGTTGTTCGTGCTTAAACATTAACAAACAGACAATATATTTTTGCTACGGCAGGAGGCCTTTACAATGCAAGTTGGACTAATTGGTTTGGGAAAAATGGGCTTGAATCTCGGAAAAAACTTGATCGACCATCAACATGAAGTTGTTGCTTACGACGTGAATGCAGCAGCGATTCAAGAAATGAAGGATTATGGTGCTACAGGTGCTGCCACATTGGAAGAGCTTGTACAAGCAACCCAATCCCCTAGAGTCCTGTGGATTATGGTTCCCCATCAAATTGTTGATACTGTGCTGGATCAGCTTCAACCGATGCTGTCCAAAGGGGACATCATTATTGAAGGGGGTAACTCTCATTACAAAGAGTCCATTGCTCGTCATGCCCGTCTGAAGGAATACGGCATCCGCTTCATGGATGCAGGAACTTCCGGCGGTATGGAAGGCGCACGCAATGGTGCATGTTACATGATCGGCGGCGATCCCGAAGCCTGGGCTGTTGTTGAACCTATTTTCCGTGATACAGCGGTGGAAAATGGTTATCTGTATGCAGGTAAATCCGGTAGCGGACATTTTCTCAAAATGGTTCACAACGGTGTGGAATACGGCATGATGGCTTCCATTGGTGAAGGCTTTGAAGTGCTCGAGAAAAGCAGCTTTGACTTTGACTATGAGCAAGTAGCGCGTGTTTGGAACAACGGCTCCGTTATTCGCTCATGGCTGATGGGCTTGACTGAACGTGCATTCTCCAAGGATGCGAATCTGGATGAAATCCGTGGGGTTATGCACTCCTCTGGTGAAGGTAAATGGACCGTTGAGGAAGCGCTCGATATTCAGGCAGCGACTCCAGTCATTGCTTTGTCCCTGCTGATGCGTTACCGTTCTCTGGATACGGATACGTTCAACGGAAAAGTGGTTGCTGCACTGCGTAATGAATTTGGCGGTCACGCGGTAGAAAAGAAGTAAGAACGATATAAGCTAGCATCTGTCCCCGTAGCCTCACTCACTGCGGGGATATTGCTATATGTTTTGGTATGGTCTGTTGCTGTATGCATATTTTTCCTTGTATATCCGCACAATAGTTGAAAAAGGCGGAAGGAAGAAGAATATATGTGCAAAAGATTTTCGTTATCAGCTGATTTGGATGAGGTAAGGGATCATTTTGGCATACAACGGGTGATGTATTATTACAAAACACGTTATAACATGAGTCCCACCCAGCATATCCCGATTGTGCTGCATCAGGATGGAGAACGGGTGCTTGATGAATTTCGGTGGGGATTTATACCCTATTGGGGCAAGGATTGTGTTAACGCTGATTTAAATTCGCTGTGGGTAAATCCGAGCTATCGCAAGATGGCGGAAACCCGGCGTTGTATCATTCCATGCAACGGATTTTATTATTGGCGCAAATGGGGTAAACGCATGTGCGCTGTACGCGTGGTACTGCCGGAACAGAAAATGTTTGCGGTCGCGGGATTATATGAAATATGGCAGGATAGTCGTAAAGAGCCGCTGCGTACCTGTACGATGATGACAGTCCAAGCCAATGCGGATATACGTGAATTCGATAGTCGTATGCCGGCTATTCTCGAAGCTGAACATATCAATGCTTGGCTGAATCCATCCATCCAGAACGTAGATGAACTGCTGCCAATCCTGCGTACGTATGAGCAAGGCGACATGAGCATCTATCCGGTAACGCCGCTGGTGGCTAATGATGAACACGATAACCGCGAATGCATTCAGGAAATGGATTTGCAATATTCCTGGATTAAACCTTAAACGTATGAAGATTTTTATCCATTATTGATCATAAGCTTCCCGCCACCTGCATAGGTATGTATTGGGGAACAAGCGTCATGATCCGGGGAGAGGGGAAACGGCCGAAGGAGTATCTCATATGGGATGGAGGCGATTGGAATGAGTAACGATACACTCATCCAGCTGCTGGTGCTCATGGTGACGATCATCGGTCTGGTCCAAAACCGGTAAGTGTCAGGTTCCAGAAGGCGGGAGAATTGCCGTAGGCAATCTTCCGTTTTTTCTGCGTTAAAAATACTCGCAGATTAAGGAAGCTTGCGGTACAATAGATGCCAGGCTACAGATGACAAGACATCTGAATATACGGCTGTATACGATGCATTTAAGGGAGAGCGAATCATGAGTGAATTAACTTCATCATTACCACCAGCTAAGAAGAGGAAGCTGCTGTTTAGCGCGGGGCTCAGTTGGCTTTTTGATGCCATGGATGTGGGGCTGCTTTCATTTATAGTCGCAGCACTGGCCAAGGAGTGGCATCTGGGATCAGAGCAAATTGGTCTGGTGACCTCGATGAATTCAATAGGAATGGTGTTTGGGGCCGCGTTGGCTGGGATTTTAGCTGATCGCTACGGCAGGCGCGCCATATTAGTGTGGACGCTGCTGATTTTTTCCATTGCTAGCGGCCTGTCTGCTTTTGCAACGGGTCTTGGAATGCTGCTGGTGCTGCGTTTTATTGCAGGCGCAGGCTTGGGCGGAGAATTGCCTGTAGCTTCGACACTGGTGTCGGAATCTGTACCTGTGAAGGAGCGAGGAAGAGCAGTCGTACTGCTGGAAAGCTTTTGGGCTGCAGGCTGGATTCTTTCGGCTCTTATTGCCTATTTTGTGATTCCAAAGTATGGTTGGCAGATGGCCTTTATTCTCGGCGCAATACCTGCGCTGTACGCTCTTTATTTGCGCAGGGCTGTTGAGGATTCACCGCGTTATAAGCAGCAGAGCGTCAAGCTCCCACTGCGTGAACGGTTGGCTTCTATTTGGTCGGCGGCAAATCGCAAGTCTACGTTAATGCTATGGATTTTATGGTTTACGGTTGTGTTTTCATATTACGGCATGTTCCTGTGGCTGCCGAGCATGATGTTTATGAAAGGGTTTGAGCTGGTTAAAAGCTTTGAGTACGTCCTGATCATGACACTTGCACAATTACCAGGTTACTTTACCGCTGCGTATCTGATTGAAAAGCTGGGCCGCAAATTCGTCCTCATCATTTACTTACTGCTGACGGCGGTGTCCGCCATTTGGTTCGGAACCTCGGAAACGGCTGGAATGCTATTGGCCGCTGGGATTTGCTTGTCCTTTTTCAACCTCGGTGCATGGGGGGCGATGTATGCTTATACGCCGGAATTGTATCCAACATCCGTTCGTTCTACCGGTGTGGGTATGGCGGCTGCGTTTGGCCGTATTGGAGGCGTAATCGGGCCATTGGTGGTCGGTATACTGGTAGGGCAGGGCATTGGATTACCCGCTATTTTTGCGATTTTCTTCGTTGCTATCCTGATTGGAGCAGTCGCTGTAGGGTTGCTGGGGACTGAAACCAAAAATCAGGAGATCGACTAACTTTACATTCACCTGGGTAAAGATTCATAATACAAGAGAGAGAAGTGACCTGAAATGGAGCATACCTTTCTGCTCAAGGCAGACTGGAACGGGGGGCGCAACAGCGACGGACGTATTGAAGCCGGACAGCTGCGGACTGCAATTTCGATTCCGGCTGAGATGGGTGGTCCCGGTGTGGGTACCAATCCGGATGAAATGCTGCTCGGTGCTGCCGCTACCTGCTACTTGATTACGTTGGCAGCGATGATGGAGCGTGCCAGTCTTCCCGTGGCATCACTGGGACTGGAATCCGAAGGGATTGTCGATGTTACGAACAATATTTTTACATATCGTCGGATTGTGCATCGCCCGCGGGTTCAATTGACCGCCGATGCGTCAGAATCGCAAATCGAACAAGCATTACGGCTGGCAGAGCAGGCAGAAACATCCTGCATGATCTCGCGTGCCGTCGCGGGAAACGTGGCTTTGTCTACAGAGCCTGTCGTGGAACGCGCCTCTTAAAGCGATATTTGAACCAGGAGCAACCATTCCAATTGCCCATTATTTTCTAATTCAAGGAGGAGACAACCATTACAGCACAACAAAAATTGCTCGTATTCGCAGGCTCTTACGCCGAACTGGAAGGTAACGGAGTGTATTCGTACACTTTTAATGAAGAGACAGGAGCCCTTACATTACAGGATGAGTTCTCCGGCTTGAAAAACCCTACATTCCTGAATGTGGACGCCAAAAATCGGAAGCTGTATTCCATTGGTGAGACCACTTCTGCTGATGGAGCAAAGGTTGGCGAAGCTGCTGCTTTTGAAATTGACCCGGTCAAAGGAACATTTACATTGCTGAATCGCGCGGAAAACGTGGGCTCAACAACCTGCCACATTCAGCGTGATCCATCCGACCGTTACCTTATTGTGGTCAGCTACCACGGAGGTATGGTGGGATTGGTGTCTCTGACTGAGGATGGACGTATCGGTGAGCTGCTGGATGTTAAGCAACATGAAGGCAAGGGAGCGCATCCTGAGCGTCAGGATCGTCCACATCCTCACTCCAGCTTCTTTAGTCCTGACGGTCGATTCCTGTTCGTACAAGACCTTGGTCTGGATCTGATCCGTATCTATACTATTGATGATAGCAAAGACCAGCTGGTGCTTCATGGTGAAACGAAAATCCATGCAGGTGCAGGTCCACGCCACTTGACGTTCCATCCGAACGGTAAGTTCGCTTTTGTTATTAACGAAGTGGATTCTTCCATTACTTCTTTTGCATATGATGCAGAAGCTGGCAAGCTCACTGAGCTTGAGAGCGTACCAACGTTGCCGTCTGATTTTACTGGTGAAAACACAACCGCTGAAATTGCGATTTCGCAGGATGGCGCTTATCTATACGGCTCTAACCGCGGTCACGACAGCATCGTGGTGTACGCTGTTGACGGTGCAACTGGCAAGCTGAGCCTGGTGGAGCATGTATCTGCCGAAGGCGAGCATCCGCGCCATTTTGCTTTGACTCCAAACGGTGATCACCTGCTGGTGGCAAACCGTGACACCAACAACATTGTTACATTCAAAGTGGACAAGGCAAGCGGCCGCTTAACCTACACCGGACAACAAGTAAGCGTATCCAAGCCGGTATGCGTACAGCCTTTTTACTTTTTCGTATAGCAATCCGGGGCTCACTTATGTGAGTCCCTTTTCCTTGATTTTCTGCAAGTCCTGTTGTGGGAATCACACCATCTGTTCAACAAGAATCTGGATTTCATAGCAGGCCGATTTTTTTGCAATACATAAGCAGTTTTTCAAGACATCCCATACAATTCACATGATTGAGCCCGGTGTAATAAGAGCACACATACGTACCGGAAGGGATTGCTTCGGTTGAATTCAGAATACCCTCGAAAAAATCGGGTTCAATGTAATGCCCCATCCAGTTGCTGGCCAGAATCGGAATTGCTTCATTTACCATTTGTTCAAGCTTCAAAAAAACATAGGATAACGATTCTGAATCCATTATATTCAAAACAGCCGGGAAAGGGATGTAACGTCTTTCAGGGAGTTTTCGCAGGATGATATCCGATTTCCTGTAATCCAGCTTGAAGCGCGACCTGTGAAGGCTTGAACAAATCAATCTTGTCATAATACCTCAGTGTGTCCACGGATATTCCACGAAGTTTTGCCATCTCGCTTATACTCAGCTTCTCTTTACTCATTGGCACGTATCTTATTTCAGTTGATTAATGTATATTATCTGACATGATTTTAATTGAAACATAGAAAAAAATCTATAATTTATAATTTCGAGTTAAATAAAGTGACATCAAATTAGGGGCGGGATTTGTTCTGGAAGAGCTTGCTCATAAAGCAGGTTTATCTTCTTCTGCAATTAGTATGTATGAGCCGCGAAGTGTAATTTTTCTGACCTAAGTATGTCAAGTTTAAGGAATATAGGATCATAGGATCATAATTTCTGCTTATGATTCTTTTTAGTGTTAATTATATTGACACGTTTTCTAGATGAGTCTTATAATGAGAAAAATAAACAAATTAAATGTGATTAAAACTAACATATGTGGAGCGGACATCAATGAACCTGAAAAAAATCTGTAGTGCTGATACTTTGCGCGGATTTTAAAAGGAGAAGGTGACTGTGATGAAAGATCACATATTGGCAAAAGATTGGATAGCAGCAATTTATTCTCAGGATATCGGAAGCGAACCGGTACCTGTTACGATTTTGGAAGAGAGGGTCGTCTTTTTCCGAACCCGGGACGGAGTTCAGGCATTTAAAGATTTATGCATACACCGGGGGGCGGCGTTGTCGCTGGGCAAAGTGGCAGATGATTGTATCGTTTGTCCTTACCACGGCTGGAAGTATGATGCAGAAGGAAAATGCGTCAAAATCCCTCAGCAGCCAGCAGGACAAACCATTCCGCCTAAAGCTAAAGCAGTGGTTTATTCCTGCACGGAGCAATACGGCATTATCTGGGTGAAACTTGATGCTGGTTCCGGGAACGAAGCTCCGGTCCCCTTTTATGAGGAATATGAGGATCCAACTTTTCAAACGGTACATGCGAAGCCGTATATCCTGCATGCAACTGCGCCGAGAGTTGTTGAAAATTTTCTGGATGCAAGCCATTTGGCTTTCGTTCACGACAGACTATTGGGCGACTCTGATTTTCCTGAAATACCACATTACAGCGTTTATTGGCATGAAAACCGCTACGTTTCCGACGAAATCGCCATTTACGCCGATGCGGATGGCTCGGGAAATTACGCAACGATTTACTATACGTTTGAAATTTTGCGGCCTATGACGGCAAGACTCAAAAAAGTGAACTATGAAAACAAGCAGATTCTATCCATGTTATTTACGGCGCTTCCCCACAAAGAGAGAAAAACAACTGTTTTTGCACTTATTTCTAGAAATTATGCATTAGACCAGTCTGACGAATATTTTCGGGATTTTCAAAAGCGGGTGATCGAGCAGGACGCGGGAATTGTGGCATTATCCGCTTTTTGTCAAGCCGTGAAAATAAGCTTCGAAGAAGTTGCAGCCAGACGGGGGCTTATGCTGATCCTCAGCCAATGGATGAACGCAGAGCCGGTCATGATGGACGTAGAACTGACTCGAATGGTGGAACATATTTGTATGCATAGAAATTTGAGCTTTCTCAGCATGTTCAGCGGTGCCGGTCACGATACGCAAGTGATGCAGTCCGTCTGTCCAACCGCACTTGTATTTGTTCCTAGCCGCGGCGGCATCAGCCACTCTCCCGATGAATACACGTCCACGAAGGAGCTTGCTACTGGTGTTTCCGTCCTAACTGATTTCTTGTATGTATTGGCCTATGACAGGGGGGAGCGCTTTGAAAACGTATCGTGATCTGTCACCGTCCCCTCGTACAATCATGACCCCCGGACCGGTGGAGGTGGATCCACGTGTATTGCGGGCGATGTCGTTTTCGATTTTGGGGCAGTTTGATCCAGAATTTACCGACATCATGAATGAAACGATGGACATGATCAGGGTGTTGTTCCAAACGAACAATCACTGGGCATTTTCGGTTGACGGTACATCTCGTTCCGGTATCGAAGCTGTGCTGACGAGCTTAATTGAACCGGGAGACCGTGTATTGGTTCCGATCTACGGCAGATTCGGCCATTTGTTGGTAGAAATTGCGGAACGCTGCGGAGCCGATATCTCTACCATGGAGCAGGAATGGGGGCAAGTTTTTGATCCGGAGCAAGTGGTGAAAAGGATCCGTCAAGAGCGTCCGGATATTGTGGCGATCGTCCACGGTGAGACATCGACAGGACGTATGCAGCCGCTGAAGGAAATAGGGAAAGCTTGCCGGGAGCTGGATGTTCTTCTCGTCGTCGATGCGGTTGCGACGGTCGGTGGAACGAAGGTTGCGACGGATGAGTGGATGCTGGATGCCGTGATCGGAGGAACACAAAAATGTCTTTCCGTTCCGGCAGGCATGGCACCTGTTACCTATAATGAGCGGGCAGAAGCGAAAATATTGAAGCGAAAACGAATCGAACGTGGGCTTCGCGATCCCCAGACGGAAACCGGTTGGAGCGGTAAAGGAATTCAAAGTAATTATCTGGATTTAAGTCAGCTTCAGGACTATTGGAGTCCAGTCCGTTTAAACCATCATACCGAAGCGACTTCGATGCTGTACGCCCTGCGTGAAGGCTTGCGTCTCGTATTGGAAGAAGGGTTGGAGCAGCGTTTTGCCCGCCATCTCGAGCATGAAGCGGCATTGGTGGCTGGAATTCGTGCGATGGGATTAACGCTGTTCGGCGATCCTGACTGCAAGATGCCGATGGTTACGTGCGTAAATATACCGGACGGCGTTGACGGCGAATCTGTTCGTGCGATGCTTCTTCACGAATTCGGCATTGAAATCGCCAGCTCGTTCGGGGCTCTCAAAGGGAAAATATGGCGGATCGGCACTATGGGATATAGCTGTAATAAAAAAAATGTACTGCACTTGCTTGGAGCGCTTGAGGCCGCATTGCTCCGTCATCGCGTCCCCGTTCATATTGGAGCTGCTTCACAGGCCGCATTGGACGTTTATCGCAGAAAGGCGAATACGTATGAATAAACCGGAAATCGGAACCAAAGCCATGGTCGTCAGCCCGATCGCTCTCTCTTTCGTCTTACCGACCGCTGAAAGGAATGAGCAATCATGAGCCTAGAGGCTTTAAATGAACGAGTAATAACCGATCTTTCGTATCTCAACTTCAGGGGACCTAACTGGGTTCGCCCACTGAGCCATCCTGAGGGGCATGTCTATGACGTTGTGATCGTCGGCGGCGGACAATGCGGCTTGGGCGCATCCTTCGGCCTTTTGCGAGAACGTGTTTCCAACATTCTCGTTATCGACGAAAACAAGGAAGGCTCCGAAGGACCGTGGGAAACCTATGCCCGCATGGTGACGTTGAGAACACCCAAGTATTTGACCTCCATCGACCTGGGGATTCCTTCGCTGACCTTTCGCTCCTGGTGGGAGGCACGAGCCGGGCAGAAAGGCTGGGAAGAGGTGGTCAAGATTCCGCGGGGCGACTGGATGAATTACTTACGCTGGTATCGAAAGGTCCTTGATCTGCCTGTCGTTAATGAGGTCAGGCTGAAGCTGATTGAGCCCGTGGAGGGCGGGATTCACCGCCTGCATATCGAAGGGGCGAGAGCACCATCTGCTCAATTGCTGGCACGCAAGGTTGTGTTGGTCACCGGTATTCAGGGCGGTGGAGAATGGTATGTTCCTCCCGTGATTGCTAATAAACTGCCGCACCACCTATATGCCCACACCTCGGAAACCATTGATTTTGATTCGCTGAAAGGCAAGAGAATCGCTATATTGGGCGGTGGGGCTTCGGCCTTTGATAATGCCAATTTCGCACTAGCCGAAGAAGTGGCTGAGGTCCATATTTTTGTCCGCCGAAAGGAACTGCCTAGGATCAACCCGATCCGTCAAATGGAATTGTCCGGCATGATTGAACGGTTTGCTACGCTGTCGGATGCCGAGAAATATGCGGTGATCGCCCATTTTTTCAAGCACAGTCAGCCGCCGACCAATGACACCTTTGAACGCGCGGTTTCATGGCCCGGTTTCCAATTGCATTTGGGTGCGCCATGGCTTGATGTGGAGGCTGCGGACGAAGGGGCGACAGTGACTGTGCCTCAAGGCAAATTCACCTTCGATTTTCTCGTTATCAGCACAGGTCTCCTCTCCGATCCGGCTTTGCGACCGGAGTTGAGTCTTGTCGAAAGCCACATTGCGCGCTGGGAAGACCGCTATAAGGCCCCGAAAGCGGTAACTAATCCTTTGCTTGATGCACATCCTTATTTGAGTCCGGGCTTTGCTTTCTTGAGCCGCGATGACAAGGACCCAAAACTGCTGAACGGACTTTTTGCTTTTAACTATGCTGCTTTGGTCAGTTGCGGGCTCTCGGCTTCTGCGATTTCTGGCATGAGATTTGCTATACCCAAGCTCGCGTCGGCAGTAGCAGATCAGCTCTTCCTCGATGATCGCGAAGAGATTCTGAAAGACTTCTTTGCCTATGATAAGGCTGAATTTGTTGGCGAGTGGCCGAAAAAGGCATGAACCAAGGGTTAAAACTCACACACGGCTGATAATATTGTTTTTATTGGATGAATGACCTTGAAATGAATAGCAGGAGGATGATCCCGTGAGTAACGAAAACTTAATGAATCAAGCAATCCAGTTAGCCCAGCAAAATGTTGTTTCTGGTCATGGTGGCCCATTCGGTGCCATTGTAGTTAAGGATGGAAAAATTATCGGAAGTGGAGTTAATGAAGTTACCTCGTCCTGCGATCCTACAGCACATGCAGAAGTACAGGCTATACGAGAAGCGTGTAAGCATTTAAATGATTTTCAATTAAATGGTTGTGTGATCTATACAAGTTGTGAACCATGCCCAATGTGTATTGGGGCCATTTATTGGGCAAGACCGGATGCAGTCTACTACGCATGTACAAAAGAAGAAGCAGCAATCATAGGATTTGACGACCAATTTATATATGAACAAATTGCTTTGCCTATGGAAGATCGTTCAATAATTATGAGTCAAATATACCCGCCCAAAAGCAAGCTGCCTTTTGAAACATGGAGCACATCAGTTCAAAAAATAGAATATTAATACTGTCATGTACTGTCATGCTGCAAAATGCTTACTAAGCAATTAGTATCCTTTAAATCATAAGTCAACATTATTGCTACCATTGGTTGAAGTTCGATGGTGGCTTTTTATGGTGCATAATCGTATGAACACTTCATTAGCATGTTTTTCTGTATGTTCTTCTAATTAAGATACGAATAATCTCGACTGAAAAAGGGTACATATGCTATAAACAGAACAATGATTAGGCAAATTCAGGACAAGCTTGCGGATTGCACATATTTTACACGAGGAGGGATTCACATGAAGATTATCATTACACAAAAGGAAGCCGTCGACAAAGGAATCTGGACAGAGATTATGGGAATGTTTGGTGTAACCAAAGAGGACGAGGTGTGGGGAAATGAGGAGTTTATTCTCACCGAGGAACAAGCACGTCACGTCGGCTTGATAAGATGACGAGAAGTAGGCAGGACATGTCATCAAGTTTTAAGACCAAGTCTTAAAAAATCGTAACTTCTTTTTTATGGTTCTGATACACTTTTTGACCGTACAACGTTTATGATACATGTATAAGGGTAATGAAGCTTACAGACACCGTATACATACCCAGACGGTAAGGAGAGATCAGACATGATGAGACTAGCTTCGAAATGGACAGTATTGGCTTTAATGATAATGCTGATGGCGGCGGGAGCAACAGCAACAGCGCAAGGCTACACGCCCGTAACACCTGCTGAGAATCAGGAGACCGTATATATAAACCAAATGGAGATGCGTAACGGACAAATCTATTTGTCGGCAGATCCGATTGAATGGTATGAAGGCAAGGCAGCGGACAAGGCATTTTTGGAGCATGAAGGAAATACAGGATTGGACGGAGCACCAGATGGCTACTACATCGTAAACAATTCCGTTCAAAATGATGTATATCAGGTTGCGCCGGATGCTTCGGTAGAGGTACAAATTTATGATCATACCGGTCGTATGGAAGACACAGACGTGAAATGGAACGAGTCGATTCCACTGAAACAGTTTGAACAGGATTTCGGCAAAAAAGATGTACTGGACCTTAGCCAATTTCCGTACCATGTGACGCTGCGTGACGGCAAGATCGTTAAAATCGTGCAGCAGTTTATTCCTTAAATAAAAGGTATTGCATAACAATGAGTTGACATATTGTGAAACGTCGATATAATGATTATATGAAACCAATGGACCCAATTGAAGTATTTAAAGCACTGTCTAATGAGGCACGTCTTCAAATCTTAGAGTGGTTAAAAGACCCTAAAGCCCATTTTGGTTCTCAGGAAGGGGTCGATCTTATCGAGATTGGGGTATGTGTTAGTCAGATTACAGCAAAACTGAATATGACCCAATCCACAACATCTCAATATTTGTCTGTCCTCCAGCGGGCGGGACTTATACAAGCGACTCGAATAGGAAAATGGACATATTACAAAAGAGATGAAGACGCTATAAAACAAATTGCTTCCTACATTCAGCAAGACCTCTAGTCATAAAAACTGGATTCAAACCATTTGAATCCAGTTTTTATATAAAAAATAAATCGATAATTCGTGATTTGTGAATTCATCTCTTTTATTTTATACAACAAATCGACATATCTCGAATTGTATCAATGATGGGGGTGACATTTTTTTAATGCTAACGGAGTTAACAGGTTATATGAAGCAGGCGTTCTTAGAGACTGCCTAAAATTTACCCTAAAAAAGGAGCTGTTCCATATGTCTAACCATTCCTGCCCGTCCGGAAGTGCTAAAACACTCGTTATCGTTGCGCATCCGGATTTGGAGGCTTCCCGCATTAACAAACGATTGACGGTAGAGCTTGAGCGAAGAGGCAATGTCACTGTTCATCGACTGTACGAGACTTACCCGGACGAAAAGATCGACGTTGCGCATGAGCAGGCGCTATTGATGACCCACGACCGTATTGTGCTTCAATTTCCACTGTTCTGGTACAACTCACCCGCTTTGCTGAAAAAATGGCTGGATGAAGTATTCGAGCTCGGTTTTGCTCACGGCAAAGGAGGCGATAAGCTGAAAGGCAAGGAGCTCCTCATCGCCATCTCTACGGGAGGCGCTCAAAGCATGTACCAAGCCGGAGGCCTTCATAATTACTCGTACAGCGAGTTGCTACGCCCGTTCCAGCAGACCGCTAATTACACCGGAATGATCTATCGCCCGCACTTTGTTGTGAGTGGCATTCGCGAAGTGAGCGATGAACAGCTCGAGAAGTATGCCACAGATTACGCCAACTATGTAGAGAGATGCTTTAACAGTAACAACAAATAAATAGCGGGATTCGATATCATCCCTCGCGCAGGATGGTCACGTGTTTTTCATACGTTATAACAAAAAAAGAGGATATCCAGCCCCAATAGGGTGCGGATATCCTCTTTTGATCATATATATGGTATTAGAATGATTTTGCTGCTTCTGTTGCACGTTGTACAGCAGATGCAACGATCTCTTGTGCTTGATCCGGAGCCTGGTTATGTCCTTCCAGTACAACCTTCACGATGTCTTTTACACCGAAGAAGGATAAGATGTTGCTCATATAGTTCAAAGACATTTCAGCAGCAGCAGCTGGTCCTTCGGAATATACGCCGCCTCTTGCATTCAACAGGGCAACTTTAGTTTCAGTTACGAGACCAACTGGACCCTCAGCAGTGTATTTGAAAGTTTTACCAGCTTGGTTCAGGTAGTCAATGTACGTATGCAGAACTGCTGGAATTGTCATGTTCCAGAGCGGGAAAGCAAATACAACTTTGTCTGCTGCCAGGAATTGATCCAGGTAGCCATTAGCAATGCTGGCCAGGCGAGCTTCTTCAGCGTTCAGTTCCATGCCTCTAGCGGATTTGAATGTACCGTTAATCATGTTGGCGTTCAAATAAGGAAGCTCGACGGAGAACAGGTCCAGCTCAGTGATTTCATCAGATGGGTGGGAAGATTTGTAGCTTTCCACGAAGGCATTATACAATTTAACAGTTGCAGATTCTTCAGCTGTACGATCATTAGCTTTAACAAACAATACTTTAGACATGAAATATTTCCCCCTAAGTAAATTGAATAAGTAAGTTAAGTTAGTAAGTTACCTCGCAATATTACAGTATAAAGATAATATCTGTCAACGCTTTTATATTAAATTTATTTTGATAAGCTACTTTATTTTTCACACCGTAAAATTCATGTGTTTCTTTTGCAAATTATCAGTTTTGCGGTAAAATTTAAATATGAGCAGTGAAGAGCAGGATTTAATAGTCATAAAATGAAGTTACGGTTGTCTGCAAGATGGGACACAACAGTTGAACGAAAAAGGTGAGCAGCTTGAAAATTGGTTTTTTTGATTCAGGATTAGGCGGAATTACGGTATTATCCGAGGCGTTAAGAAGGCTGCCGAATGAGGACTTTGTATACATGGCAGATACCCTTCATGTTCCATACGGGACGAAAACACCGCAAGAGGTACTCGGATATGTCAAAGCTTCAGTACAAACGATCCTGAAAGAGGAGGTTAAGGCCTTGGTCATTGCTTGCAATACCGCGACGAGTATTGCGGCTGCGGAGCTGAGGAAAGAATATGCTATCCCGATTATTGGCATGGAGCCGGCAGTGAAGCCTGCGGTAGAGATGAATCGAGCGAATGGAAAAAGAGTATTGGTTTTAGCCACACCGCTGACATTAAAGCAATCCGGTTATGCAGCGCTGGTATCGAGAGTTGATGATCATGGAAGTGTGGACTCCCTACCTTTGCCGGAGCTTGTGCAATATTGTGAGCAGTTAAACTTTGAGCGGAGAGAATTGTTCGAATATTTTAACCGTAAGCTGTCTTCGTTTAACCTGGATATCTATGGGACGGTCGTTTTGGGCTGTACGCATTATCCATTTTATAAGGAAATTCTGAAGGAACTACTGCCAGCTCACATCCAGCTAATTGATGGGAGTCAGGGAACAGTTAGACGATTGAAACAGGTGCTGTCCGAGCGTAATTTGCTGGCAACTCCGGTAAAAGCGGGTCAATCGCAGGAGGGGCACGTTACATTTCTATGTTCCAGTCAGGATGAAGCCTACGTGCATAAGATGGAACGCGCGCTTGAAATCTATGCGGAGCATGAAAAGATATATTTTTAAAGGGAAGAACGGCTGGCGAACAGGTGGGTTAGATGAACATTCCAAAGCGCCAGCCGCATTATGGATCAGACATGAGGGAGGTTTTATATGGACATTCAACTGATCCTGAATGAGCTTTATGAAGCAGGCGTGCTTGAAAGCCATGTTCAAAAGCTCAAACCGCTGACCGGCGGAACCTCGAGCGAGGTAGTAGCTGTCATGGATGGAACCCATCCGCGATATGTAATCAAGCAAAATGATCCCGCAATGATAGAAGTCGAAGCGGAATTTTTACATACCTATGCACAGATTGAGAAGCTATCGCGTTTGGTTTATGTAGATTCGTTGCATCGTTATCTGGTATATACGTTCAAGCCAGGAATCGCCGGGCAATATCGTAAAACAAATAAAGCTGATTTGCTGCTCAGTCTGGCGACCGAGGTCATTGCACATTACAAGCCGCTTGAATCGGAACGCCATTACGGCTATCCAGATCATCCGTTTATGAAATGGAGAGATTTTCTGCTGTACAGAACGAAGGAGTCCGAAGAAATCATACAGGACGTTTTACCCCAAGAGGATCATCGTTTTGTTCAAGCACTAGTGGCCGGAATGCCGCCAAGGAATATGAAGTATTTGCTTCATGGCGACCTCGGAGTACATAATTTTGTGTTTGCTGAAAATGGTACGTTGACGGGTATTATTGATCCTGATCCAGTGGTGGGAGAACCTCTATATGATCTGATATACGCCTTCTGTTCATCACCGGATAGCTTGACCTTCGATGCTATTTTACCTGCGGCAGAGAGGCTTGGGCCAGAGCTGACTAGGGAATATGAACTGAACAAGGAAGTGCTGCAGGGATTATATTTTCGTATAGCTACCTGTATTCGTCATCATCCGGAAGATCTCGATCAATATGCAGCAGCGTGGACCTATTGGCTGAACAGGGCTCGCTGAAAGGAGGAGGGATTATGAGCATACAAGGATGGAATCATATTTGCTTTTCGGTGTCAGATTTGGAACAGTCAATACATTTTTATCAAAATGTACTAGATGGAAGGTTGCTCGTAAAAGGACGTAAGCTGGCTTATCTGGACTGTCTGGGAATGTGGCTGGCTCTCAATGTGGAGGAGGATATCCCGAGAAGTGAAATTCATCATTCCTATACGCATATGGCATTTTCGGTAGCCGAAGCGGATTTTGAGGATATGCTTATCAAGCTGAAAACTTTCAATGTCACCATTTTGCCCGGACGAGAACGGAATGAACAGGACAAAAGATCGGTCTATTTTACAGATCCAGACGGACATAAGTTTGAATTCCACACAGGACAATTACAGGATCGCCTGGAATATTATAAAAATGAGAAGAAGCATATGACTTTCTATGAATGAGTAATTGTTATCGCTATAAATGTGTACGTCATAAGTAATGCTTGGGTTCGCATTTGGGAGGAATACAGAAGCATGTCATGTCACAGGAAAGCGGTTCCAGGCAAGCAAAAGACGTTAAAACGATGACGGTTTTTGCGATTACTTGGCCGATCTTTATAGAAATGCTGTTTCATATTTTGATGGGTAGCGTGGATACGTTCATGCTCAGCCATGTTTCAGACGAGGTTGTATCGGCTGTAGGGATATCGAGACAGTTGATTGAATTTACGATCATACTGTTCAATCTGCTTGGTCTTGGAGTAGGTGTCATCATTGCTCAGTTATTGGGCGCGCAAAAGCATGTGGATGCAAGCCGTGTTACGGCTTCAGCTCTCATCTTCAATCTGGTATTTGGTCTGGCGCTGAGTTTGATGTTTATTGTAAGTCGCGATTTCCTCCTTTCCTTTTACCGATATGAAGTGATGGCGATTTTTACGGATGAGCCAGCAATCATCCATTGGGGGCAGCAATTTTGCTGTTCTGTATATTGCTGGAGCCGGGGCGTGTGTTCAATCACGTGGTCATTAACTCCTTGCGGGCAGCGGGAGATGTTCAGTTCCCGTTAATGATGGCCATGATCTCAATGTGGGGGATTAAAATCCCGCTGGCATATGCACTGGGCATTCATATGGGATATGGCGTGCTTGGGGTATGGATTGCCCATGCCTGCGATGAATGGGTACGAGGTATTTTTCATTATTTACGCTGGAAAGGTCGGAAATGGCAGTACAAATCGCTGTTATCTAAGGCTGAACTTCAGGCGGAATCGGTGTCAGGCTGACGGAAATTCCAGAAAATGCATCCTATAAAAAATAGTCTACAACAGACATTCTCCAGTAAAATGGTGGGGGATGTCTGTTTTTTTACAAAAATAAGCAAAATGGGGATGTTCAAACTTTTCAAAAATTGCTAGAATATAGTAACCTCGAACGATACACTTCGTAGAGGGCTTCAAAGTTTCATAGACGGATGGTTTCCGATTGTATCCATGGAGGAGGGAATAGGATGGAACGTAAAGTGCATATCATTCCTTACCAGGTGATCAAGCAGGAGCAACAAGTGAATGAAATACCGCGGGGTGTAGAGCTGATTCAGGCTCCTGCGGTATGGAACCAGACTCGAGGCCAAGGAGTAAAGGTGGCAGTGCTGGACACGGGCTGTGATTCGGACCATCCTGATTTGAAGGATCGCATTATTGGCGGCCGGAATTTCACGGATGATGATGAAGGTGATCCGGAGATCTTCAAGGATTACAACGGTCACGGTACGCATGTGGCAGGAACCATCGCAGCAGCGGAAAATGAGCATGGTGTCGTGGGTGTCGCCCCTGAGGCGGATCTGCTCATTATCAAAGTGCTGAACAAGCAGGGCTCAGGCCAATATGACTGGATTATTCAAGGCATCTATTATGCGATTGAGCAAAAGGCAGATATCATCTCGATGTCGCTTGGCGGCCCTGAGGATGTGCCTGAGCTGCATGAAGCGGTGCAAAAGGCAGTGGCCAGCCAAATTCTGGTCATCTGTGCAGCTGGAAATGAGGGAGACGGTGACGATAGAACGGACGAGCTTGGCTATCCCGGCTGCTACAATGAAGTGATCAGTGTAGGCGCAGTAAACTTTGACAGACATGCCTCGGAATTCAGCAACTCTAATAATGAGGTGGATTTGGTTGCACCAGGTGAGGGTATATTGTCCACCGTTCCGGGCGGCAAATATGCGACCTTTAGCGGAACTTCGATGGCTACCCCGCACGTAGCAGGTGCTTTGGCATTGATTAAGCAGCTGGCAAATGCGAGCTTTGAGCGTAATCTCACCGAACCGGAGCTGTACGCACAGCTCATCAAACGCACGATTCCACTCGGCAATTCCCCTAAGCTGGAAGGCAACGGTCTATTGTACCTGACAGCCGTGGAGGAGCTTTCCCGTGTTTTCGATGCACAGCGTGTAGCAGGAATACAGAGTGCAGGATCATTTAAGTTTAAATAAGCCGTAACAACGGATTTATAGCGGCTCTCCTAAATGGAGAGTCGTTTTTTGTACTTCAGTTCTTTGAAAGCCTTCATTTACATTGTATTCAAATGTCAGGTAACATGTACCTCAAGGATATAGACGAAAAAAAGAGGTGGAGGTTCAGCATGGATCATATTATTGCAAAAGCCAGCGAGCTAAGACGTACAGGACAGGCAGAGGAAGCGCGTGAGCTTCTATTGAAGGCACTGGAACAGGAGCCAAATGCTGCAGAGCTATGGTATCAGACAGCTTGGACGCATGATGCTTTAGGTCTGGAGAGGGAAGCGGTCTCTTTTTATGAAAAAAGTCTAGGGTTGACGTTGTCCGCAGAATCAAGGAAAGGAGCTATTCTGGGGTTAGGCCGTACAAAAAAAAGATCACAGTCGGAAAGCTGCAAGCTTCTCTCCCTGACTGTGATCTTTTAGTGTCTACCTATAGGAGCCTTGATAAGTCATATGCTGCGATTATTGCGCACCCTCGGTAACAGCGATTTCCTTATCCAGGTTTTCTCTGGACAGGTTGGCGGCCAAGTAATCCGGTGTATCGGGTAGCACGAGATGCAGATTGGATTTTTGACAAAGGCGGATGGTGCACTTTTCGGCGATTAAATCAAAAACGTGACCGCCTCCGGTGCGTTCATCGTTAATAAAATGCAGGTGAAATCCAGCTACGCCGATACCTTGGGCATAGGCAGGTGTCCAGAAGCCCGTGACCACGCCGGAAGTCTCATTAAAGGTAAAGGTAGGCTGTGACTTGGTTGCTTCGATAAAAGGCTTATAGGGTTTCACTTGGTGAGGCACGGTTCGTGTCTTTACTTCACGGAAGGTGCCATCTAAACGGAAGGCGTAGAATAAATTGCGGCTTGGGAATAGCTTGAGCAGCAGGGCTTCCAGTTCATCGCGACGCATGGGACGATCAATAGTATATGTGAAATCTTCACGAAAAAAGGTGACTGTGGAAAAAGGAGTGGTCTCTTCCGGTTTTACACGATGGGCCGTACCGTCTGGAAGCAAGTGATAAAATTCACCATCAAACGCGATCATTTCACCATTGAGTTGATCAAAGGTACCGAGCCCGAAATCCCCGTGCTTTTGCAGTTCCTTGAAGGCAACGACCCCGTCATAAAGACCATCTAATAAAGCGAGCATGGTGGATGTTTGGTAAATATCATGATCAGTTTCTTCCTTGTTTTCCAGTTCCGCAACGGTCATGGCAATACACTTCCTTTTGTGATTTTATTCATTTATTTTCTTTTCTTTTCAATAATAAACGTAAATTCTCTGTAAATAACATAAACAACTCAAAAAAAGCATAAAAAAACGTTAAACTCCTTCATTGTCACGAAGCTGTTACGACTTAGCAACAGTTAAGGCTAGTTTAATTGATTAGGAAGCAGTTTACGTCCCAGCTGGATATTATCCTGATAATCAATCGGAATATCGACGACTACGGGACCCTCGGAAAGGAGTGCCTGCTGCAGCACACCTTCCAGTTCATCTGGACCATGTACACGCAATCCGGTTGCCCCAAAGCTTTCAGCATATTTCACAATATCTACATTTCCGAATTCTACACCGGAAGTTCTGCCGTATTTAAGCTTTTGCTGAAAAGCGACCATGTCGTAGGTTCCATCTCTCCATACGATATGCACGAGCGGGGAGTTGAGACGAACGGCGGTTTCGAGCTCCATGGATGAAAAAAGAAATCCTCCATCACCAGAAATAGAAACGACCTTTTGACCAGGATTGACAAGTGTGGCAGCAATCCCCCAGGGCAGAGCTACACCTAATGTTTGCATCCCGTTGCTGAACAGAAGGCGGCGCGGCTCATAGGAACGGAAATATCGGGCCATCCAAATATAGTGTGAGCCCACATCACAGGTGACCGTGACGTTATCATCAATCAGGCTGCGTAATGTACGAATGAATTGCAATGGATGAATCAGATAGTTATGTTTGCGTGCAGGAACCTCAGCTTGGTCATTCAAATCTTGGCGAAGACGGTTCATCTTGGCGCATGAGGCTTCAGGCAGCTTTAATGCAGGTATTTCCTCTGCGAGGCTGCTTACGATCAGGGCTATATTACCGATAAGCTCGTAATCCGGTTGATAATCATGGTCGATATCTGCTTGATGATCATCCAGGTGAATAAGGGTTCGATTTGCAGGAATGTTCCAGTTTTTTGGATCGTATTCGATCGGATCATAGCCAATTGTCAACACCAGATCTGCGGCCGCAAGAAGCATGTCGCCCGGTTGATTGTGGAACAGACCCACTCTTCCGAAATAGTGACTTTCCAGTTCGCGAGAGATGGCCCCAGCGGCCTGAAAGGTTTCAACTACAGGCAAATCCGTGTTTCGAATGAGTTCGCGGATAGCTGCTGTGACTTTGGGAGTGCTGGCTTTCATACCGAGAAGAAGTACGGGCAGTTTGGCCCTTTTGATTTGGCCTGCGACTTGTTGGATTAGCCCCGCGGGTGCAATTCCAAGCTGTGGAAGAGAAATCTTTTCAATCGCAGTTACTTCAGATGACGAAGTCAACACGTCCTGCGGCAAGCTGACAAAGGTTGCTCCAGGCTGGGCTGAGGTCGCAATCCGAAATGCATTGGTAATAGCTTCTGGTACATTATCAGGATGTTCTACTTCGACGCTGTATTTGGTGATGGGTTCAAATAGCCCAGCATTATCCATAGATTGATGAGTTCGTTTCAAGCGTTCGGATCTTGGAACTGCACCAGCGAGAGCGACGACGGGATCACTTTCCGCATTAGCCGTGACAAGTCCAGTCGCCAAATTTGATGCGCCGGGGCCGGAAGTAACAAGGCATACACCTGGTTTTCCGGTTAGACGACCGACTGCGGCTGCCATAAAGGCGGCATTTTGTTCATGACGGCATATGATCAATTCTGGACCCCGATCTTGAAGAACATCAAAAACGGAATCAATCTTGGCACCCGGAATGCCAAAAATGTGCGTTACACCTTGCTGGATCAAACAATCGACAACAAGGTCAGCTCCTTTGGTATCGGTTTTTGTTTGGACATCTTTCACTTTTGTACTCAATGCCATCACCTCTTCTTTTTGTCTATGAAATATGTGATATACTTTCAATGTAAAACAATGACTGTATATGACAATTATAATACAATAACTGGTATTTTCAAGAGAAAATTTTCTGAAAATTGACAAAAACAATGAAAACGATTTCAAAATGTCGTTTCAAAGGATTTAAAATAATGCGTTACGCCTTGTAGCAGAAAGAGTTTTTTTATTTAGGTGAAGGATGAAGGGGGGCTGTTTATTTTTTGTCATTCCACATGATAAAAATCACTTTCCTCTACAAAGGATAGCGGTTACAATGTAATTGTTGTTAACGTAAACATTAAATTTGAGGGAAACGATCCAGGGTGATATGACAAGCAAGAATCGTAATATAGCTGCATCATCTTGTATAATAACGTGACCTGTTAATTTATTCAGAATGCTATTGCTAAATAATTAGGTAGAGTGAAGAGAGATTTGTTAACGTTAACAATATAGTTGGAAAGATGACCATAGAAGGGATGAGAGAGTCGTGACTAAAGCATTTTTAGATGAAAACCTTTTGTTAAGCAATCCCACAGCTGAAATTTTGTATCATCAGTATGCCAAGGATATGCCGATTATCGACTATCATTGTCATTTAAGTCCACAGGAAATTTACGAAAATAAGAAATTCAAGAATATTACAGAAGCTTGGCTGTACAGAGATCATTACAAGTGGAGACTTATGCGGGCCAATGGGGTAGAGGAACGCCTGATTACGGGGGATGCTGAAGATTATGACAAGTTTTTGGCCTGGGCCAAAACTGTACCTACACTGATCGGTAATCCACTGTATCATTGGACACATTTGGAGCTTCAACGCTTTTTCGGTGTCTATGAACTGTTAAATGAACAGAACGCGCCTTTGATCTGGCAGAAAGTAAACCAACAGCTGCAGGGACAGGGCTTTGGGGCACGTGATCTGATTATGAATTCGAAGGTAACTGTTGTGTGCACCACAGATGATCCAACGGACCATCTTGAATACCATAAGCAAATCAGCAAGCTGAGCGATTTCCCAGTAGCTGTACTGCCAAGCTTCCGTCCAGACAAAGCACTGGAAATTAATCGTGAAACCTTCCAGCCTTGGGTGGCCCGGTTGGGCGAGGTTAGCGGTCTGAATGTTTCCGGCTTTGAAGGATTTTTGAATGCGCTGGCAAGCGGGGTTCGCCATTTTCACGCTGCTGGAGGACGGGTATCCGATCATGCGCTGGATACAGTAGTCTACGAGGAAGCGACACGGGAAGAAGCGGCAGCCATATTCAACAAGGCGCTGACGGAAGGTCGTGTGACCCCGTTAGAGGAGGCAAAATACAAATCATACGTGCTGGTATTCCTCGGGAAGCAGTATGCAGAGCTGGGCTGGGCCATGCAGTACCATATTCACGCGCTGCGCAACAATAACACCGCGATGTTCCGTCGTTTGGGACCGGATACCGGCTATGATGCCGTAAATGACGGCTCCATCGCTCATTCGCTGGCGGCATTGCTGGACGCACAGGAGCTGGCAGGAGGGTTGCCGCGAACGATTTTGTACTCGCTTAATTCGGGTGATTACCCCGTGCTGGCAAGTCTCGCGGGCTGCTTCCAATCCGGTGGAAGCGTGGGGAAAATTCAGTTTGGCACTGCATGGTGGTTTAATGACCATATCGAAGGCATGCAGGAGCAGATGGAACTGCTGGCCAACCACGGGGTGCTGTCCCGTTTTATCGGGATGCTAACGGATTCTCGCAGCTTCCTTCCTACACACGCCACGAATACTTCCGACGTATACTCTGTGATCTGATCGGAACGTGGGTTCAGAAGGGCAAGGCTCCTGAAGATCTGGAGCTGCTCGGAGGCATGGTACAAAATATTTGCTACAATAACGCCGAGCAATATTTTAATTTCCCTACTGTTGTTCATAGCAAGTGACACTGTTAAGCCAAGGTAATAGCTTACAAACTTCATAAAAAAGTGCACTTGCCAGGAAGCTGTATCCAAAGACCTGGTAAGAGCGATTAACAACAGGATAAATATCAAACAACCATGTGAATTAAATCACAAATGAAGAGGAGTGAGTAGGTATGGGAGCGCCTATCGTACAGGAGAGCGTCCTAGCTGACAACAAGACTGGCGAGCACATTAGCCTGAAAGAAAAGATTTCTTACGGTATGGGTGATTTTGGGAACGGATTCATGTTTGATTTGGGGCAGTTGCATCTACTGAAATTTTTTACGGATGTAGCAGGTGTTTCAGCCGCAGCAGCAGGCATTTTTTTGGTCAGCAAGCTGTTTGCCGCTGTATGTGATCCGGTTGTCGGGTCCTTTGTTGATTCTCGCAAGCATATCGGTTCACGTGGAAAATTCAGACCTTTTCTCATCATTGGAAGCGTTATCCTTGCGATTCTTACGATTCTCACCTTTGTTTCGCCCAATATTTCACCTACAGGCAAACTTATTTACGCTTATGCGTCCTATATGATCTGGGGAATTGGCTATTCTATTGTCAATATTCCATATGGCTCACTGGGTGCGGCCATTACGCAGGATACCATTCAGCGGGCCTCCTTGTCTTCTTTCCGTCAGGCGGGCTCACTGGGCGCATTATTTGTAACCAGTGTCATTGTCATGCCGCTGATTTTGCTGTTTCCCAACCATCATGTTGGATATCCGGTTGTGATGGGAATTATGTCACTCATTGGTGTGATCGCTTTCATCATTTGTTATCGAGGAACGAAAGAACGCATTATTAGTCAGTCCGGACCAAAAGAAAAGCTATCTATAGGCGTTATCGTACACACCTTTACGAATAACAAGCCTTTGCTGGTACTCGTTTTAATGACGATTTTCACCATATCCGCGTACAATATCAAGTCCGCACTGCTGATCTATTTTGCCGAATATAATTTGGGGCATGTAGAGTTAATGTCTTATATGAATTTTATTATTATCGGCTCGTCGTTGCTGGGTGTGTTATTCCTGCCCAAGCTGGTGCGGCGTTTTGGTAAACGGAAAACAGCTATATTCGGGATGCTGGTTAGTGTCATCGCCGACTCCGTGAACTTTTTTATGCCTTCAAATGTGTATATTTTTACAATTCTGTCCAGCATTTCGTTCATTGGTATTAGTATTCCTAACGGAGTTACCTGGGCATTTGTCTCCGATATCATTGATTACGGCGAATGGTCATCCGGAGAGCGGAAGTAAGGGATTACGTATTCACTTTTTAGCTTTTCGCGCAAGCTGGCTCAATCCTTGTCCGGCTTTCTATCGGGTATTGGGCTGGCGCTAGTTGGATATGTACCGAATGTGGTTCAGTCTTCTGGTACATTGGTCGGGATCAAGGCCTTGCTTTGTCTCTATCCGGCTGTTGCCCTGGCTTTGGCCATGCTGGTTATCGGTAAGATGTATAAGCTGACTGACAGCAGACATGCAGAAATGGTTCAAGACTTACAGCGTCGACATGCGGAAAACCGCGTATAATTTGTGAAAGTCTTCTTTTCCGGGCGGCTCCTGTGGTATGGTGAGTATATAATTTTTTTAGAGCCTCACTAAAGAAAGGATACGTATATGGCAGCTACCATTAAAGATATTGCCAAATTAGCTAATGTTTCCCATACAACCGTCTCCCGGGCGCTTAACAATAGTCCGCTGATTAAAGAAGATACGAAACGCAAAATTATGGAATTGGCAGAGCAACTGAATTACATTCCAAACTTTAACGCGAAGAGCCTTGTTCTCCAGCGCTCGCATACGATAGGCTTGTTTTTTACCAGTATTTCAGAAGGCACCAGCTCCAGCTTCTTTGCGGATACCATCCGTGGAGTGAATCATGTTATCGGGGTGGATTACAATTTGTTTGTGCGGGGCATTGACGACTACACCGACTTTTCGGCTATTCATCGCAAGCGTTTTGATGGCATCATTCTGATGAGTCAAAGCGAAGCGGACAACCCGTTTATTTATCATGTGCTTGGTCAGGGCATCCCGCTTGTTGTGCTGAACCGGCAGGTGTCTGGAGCTGGCATCGTGAACGTGATTTCCAATGATAAGGAAGGGTCCTATGCGGCGGTTTCCTTTCTTATCGAAAGTGGACATGAACGTATTGCGATCATTGAAGGGGTGGAAGGCTTCAAGTCTACCCAGCAACGCCGCGAGGGTTTTATGAATGCGCTGATTGATAAGGGTAAGCCGATTCGACACGAATACATCGTACAGGGTCATTATGATACCGAAAGCGGAAGCCAGGCGATGAAGCGGCTGCTTTCCTTGCAGGAGCCGCCGACCGCGGTATTTTGCTCGAACGATGATATGGCCATCGGGGCGATGAACGCCGTATTTGAGTACGGCTTGAAGGTACCTGAGGATGTATCTGTTATTGGCTTTGACGATATTGGCTTCTCTATGTATACGACCCCGCCGTTAACGACGGTCAAAAGGCCGATCGAACAGATTAGCGAACGCGGAGCTGAGTGCATTCTCGAGCGGATTCAGTCGCCGTCGAATGAGGGTGAGCTTATATTTATGGAGACTACGCTTATGAAGCGGAAATCAACAGCAGAGAGATTACGCTGAGTATCGTTTTTGAATCCAGGCAGGGCAAAAGGGGCAGGTTCAGTGCATCAAGCGCTGTTCCCGCCCCTTTTTTTGTTGACATCGTGCTGCTTTGCCGGTATTTAACGTAAGAGATTGGTTTTCGCAAGTTCAATAATCTCGTCACCGCGTCCGTTCAGCACTGCTTTCATCATCCACAGTGTAAAGCCTTGTGCTTGTTTTAGATTAATTTTAGGCGGCATGGATAGCTCCTGACGGTTCACCACCACATCCACCACCACAGGGTCATCATAGGCTAATGCTTGCTGAATGGCATCCTCCAGCATGGATGGATCTTCAACTCGAATGCCCATGAGTCCCATGGCTTGCGCTACAGCGCCAAAATCAGGGTTAATCAACTCGGTGCCACTTTCCAGGAACCCGGCCGCTTTCATTTCCAGCTCGACAAAGCCAAGAGCACCATTATTGAACACAATGACTTTTACAGGCAATTGATGCTGCTTTAGGGTAAGCAGATCGCCCATCAGCATCGTGAGTCCGCCATCGCCCGATAGGGAAATAACCTGCCGACCAGGCTCAGTGGCCTGTGCACCGATCGCTTGCGGCAATGCGTTTGCCATCGAACCGTGGTTGAAGGAACCGATCAGTCGCCGTTGGCCGTTCATCTGCAAATAACGTGTTGCCCACACCGTGGGTGTACCGACATCACAGGTAAAAATGGCATTTTCCTGAGCGGCATCACTAATGACTCTGGTGAGGTATTGCGGATGGATCGATGTATGGCCTGGTTTACCAGCCGCCAGTTCATCCAGCTCCCGACGGACCTTGGTATAGTGTGAAACGGCTTTTTCCAGATGCCTGGACTCATGCTCCGTCGTTAAATGAGGAAGCAGCATCTCTAGTGTTGCTTTGACATCCCCGCATAAACCATAGGTTAAAGCAGTGCGTCTGCCAAGGTGGGCGGGCTCTATATCTACCTGCAGTATAATCGCATTTTCGGGATAAAATTGTCTGTAAGGAAAATCAGTTCCGAGCATGAGCAGGACGTCACAATCCATCATCGCATGGTACCCGGAGGAATATCCGATCAGCCCGGTCAAGCCTGCATAATAAGGATTGTTATATTCGAGGTATTCCTTGCCCCGCAAAGCGGATACCATAGGTGATTGTAGCTTGTCGCACAGCTGCATAAGCAATTCGTGAGATTGTGAACAGCCGGCCCCGCAGAGTAAAGTAATTCGTTTGCCTTTATTCAAATACTCGGCTAGCCGGGAAATTTCGGAAGGTGATGGATGCACAACAGGTGCAGTGGGATGGTAGACATGTTCGGGTACAGGTACCTTTTCCGCCTCCAAGGCTGCTACATCACCAGGAAGAACAATGACGGATACACCTGAACGTGAAACTGCCTGTTGAAGGGCCATGGTCACGATTCTTGGAACTTGCCGTGGTGTCGTAATCACCTCACAGAAGTGGCTGCATTCTCCGAAAAGATGCTCGGGATGTGTAGCCTGAAAGTATTCGCTTCCGATCTCGTCGCTTGGAATATGGGCTGCAATAGCGAGTACAGGTACCCGATTGCGGTGGCAATCATATAATCCGTTAATCAGATGCAGGTTTCCGGGACCACTGCTTCCGGCACATACAGCAATGCTTCCACTAAGGTTAGCATCCGCTCCGGCTGCAAAGGCAGCGACCTCTTCGTGCCTTACATGAATCCATTCAATTTGACCATTACTGCGGATGGAATCAACCATATTATTTAAAGAATCTCCTACGATGCCATAAATTCGTTTGATTCCTGCGTTGACCAAAACTTGTACGATGGTATCTGCGATTGTCTTCATAGAAGTTCCTCCTGCTCAGCTTTTGTCTAGCCAGCTATTGTCTAGTAAGTAACGTTATCCTGCCCGTGCCTTTTTGTATTTATTCTGCTGAAATGTATATCAGGGCAAGCTCGCGGGAGAGGGGATAGTTAGCCTTAACCGTCTTGTATCAGTGTGAAACAGCAGAAGGGAGGGCTGGACTGATGTTTGTTGTATAATCATGTATGTTAACGTGTTCATATTATTGTCATTAAAATTTATAAAAACTAAAAATGTTGAGAAAACTATTTTGTTCACGTGTGCATTGTGGTAAAATAACCTTGCAATCATAATGGTAATAGTGGGAGGTTACTCCGGATGAAACAAGTAGATGATTTAGACCAATTAAACAGAAAAAGCTTTATTGTAGCAGAACCGTATCCTGAGAGGGTGCTGCAATTCGGGGAAGGAAACTTCCTGCGTGCGTTTGTAGACTGGCAATTCGACAAAATGAATAAACTGGCAGAATGGAATACGGGCGTTGTGATCGTACAGCCGCAGCCAGGAGGCATGGTGGAGAAGCTGAACGAGCAGGATGGCCTGTATACGGTCATTCTCGAAGGGATTAAGGACGGTCAAGCCATGAAGGAGCACACGGTTGTGGAGTGTGTAACCCGCGGGCTCAATCCGTACGGCTCAGATTATGTTGAATATGAGGCGTTATCCCAAAAGCCTGAACTGCGCTTTGTCGTATCGAACACGACGGAGGCAGGGATCACTTATATGCCAGAGGATCGGCTGGAAGATCGTCCGCAAAAGAGCTTTCCAGGGAAGCTGGCTGCTTTCCTGTACAAGCGCTTTCAATTTTTCGGAGGCGATCAAAATAAAGGACTGGTGATCATTCCGTGCGAGCTGATCGACCGCAATGGTGATGCGCTCAAGGAGATTGTGCTGAGATATGCTGATCAATGGGGGCTTGGGGCCGAATTTACAGCATGGCTTGAGGAAGCAAATACATTCTGCAACAGTTTGGTAGACCGGATTGTACCTGGTTATCCCAGAGACCGGATTCATGAAATTCAAGCCGAATTGGGCTACAAGGACGATTTGGTGGTTGTGGGCGAACAGTATCATCTGTGGGTCATTGAAGGACCGCAATGGCTGAAGGAGGAATTGCCAGCTCATTTGGCGGGATTGAATGTGCTGATTGTTGACGACATGTCGCCTTACCGTACACGTAAGGTGCGTATTTTGAATGGGGCGCATATGGCGCTTACACCTGTCGCTTATTTATATGGCCTGGATACGGTGGGGCAGGCGGTCGAGCATGATGTTATGGGCGTTTTTATCCAAGCGCTGATTCGAGAAGAAATTATTTCGACACTGGACTCCCCGGAAGCGGAATTGGATCTATATGCCGACGATGTTATTGAACGTTTCCGTAATCCATATGTAAATCATTATGTCATGAGCATCGCTCTGAATTCGGTGTCCAAGTTCAAGACACGGAACTTGCCGTCCTTGCTACAGTATGTGAAGCAGCATAAGGCACTGCCTGCCAAAATGGTATTTTCGCTGGCGTCCCTGCTCGTATTTTACCGGGGAGACAGAAACGGTGAGCCAATCGCCCTGGCAGACGAAGCGGAAGTATTGGGTGCGTTTGGTGAGCTGTGGAGTAGATATGACGGAAGCCTTGCCGAAGCGCAGCAATTAACTGAACAGGTACTTGGCAAGCAGGCATGGTGGGGGCAAGACCTGAACCAGGTCGAAGGGCTGACTGAACAGACGGCACAGCACGTGTATGAAATGACAAGCAGAGGAATAAAGGAGACGCTGGAATCTCTAACCGGGAACGGCGTGCCTAGAGCATAAGCAAGGAGGAAACCGGAATGCTGGAATTCATTCAAATACATGATTAAGATAACGTGGCTGTCGCTCTGCGTGATTATAAGCGGGGAGAGACACTGGCGTGGGGAGAACAAGAAGATCAGCGCGTAGAGCTGTCCGACGATGTTGCGCGCGGGCATAAAATTGCGCTACAGAACATATCTGAAGGTGAGCATGTGCTGAAATACGGATATCCCATCGGTCATGCCACTCAGCCCATTCAGGCCGGGCAGCATGTGCACACGCATAATACGAAGACAAATCTGACAGGCGTCGAGGAATATACCTACAGCCCTAAGCCAGCGCCCCTTTTATATGAACAGGAGAACCGGACGTTTCAAGGCTTTCGCCGTAAAGACGGTCGTGTGGGGATTCGCAATGAGTTGTGGATTGTCCCAACGATCGGTTGTGTGAACGGGATTGCCGAGCTTATTTTGAACCGCTTCAAGCAGGAAGTGGGCGATATTTCGCCTTTTGAAAATGCACTTGTGCTCAAGCATAACTACGGTTGTTCTCAGCTTGGGGATGATCATGCCTATACACGCACAATTTTAGTTGATGCCGTGAAGCACGCGAACGCAGGCGGTGTACTTGTTCTTGGTTTGGGCTGCGAGAACAACGAGATGAAGGAATTCAAGGAAGCTATCAGTGAATATGATACGGAGCGGGTAAAATTTTTGCTGTCTCAGGAAGTATCGGATGAGGTGGAGGAAGGGGTACGGCTGCTGCATGGAATTTTTGCGGCTGTCCAAGAGGGTCGGCGTGAGCCTGTGCCTTTATCCGAGCTGAATATTGGCTTGAAATGCGGCGGCTCTGACGGCCTGTCAGGCATTACTGCCAATCCACTGCTCGGACGATTGTCGGATTATATGGCAGCGCAGGGTGGAACAACGGTGCTGACTGAGGTGCCTGAAATGTTCGGTGCAGAGACCATTTTAATGGAGCGTGCCGCCGATGAGCAAGTATTCGGAAAGATTGTACATCTGATTAACGATTTTAAGCAATATTTTCTGGATTACAAGCAGCCAGTATACGAAAACCCGTCACCGGGCAATAAAGCAGGGGGCATCACGACACTAGAGGATAAATCACTGGGCTGTACGCAAAAATCCGGGTCCTCTACGGTCACCGATGTTATTCAATACGGGGAGCGTCTCAAGACCAAAGGACTCAACCTGCTCAGCGCACCGGGGAACGATCTGGTTGCTTCTTCGGCACTCGCAGCAGCGGGCTGCCAGCTCGTTATTTTCACAACCGGACGCGGCACGCCTTTTGGCTCCTTTGTTCCGACGATGAAGGTATCGACCAACTCACCTCTCTATCAGGCTAAGCCCCATTGGATCGACTACAACGCCGGTTCGTTGGTGGAGGATGTCAGTATGGAAGATGCGCTCCGCAACTTTGTGGATTATATTGTCGATGTAGCCAGCGGAACCTGGGTGAATAATGAGAAAAACAATTTCAGGGAGCTTGCTATTTTTAAAAACGGCGTTACGTTATAGAAGCTTGGAACACATCGGGAGGCGGAATTTATTCCGCTTCCTTTTTACGCTGTATATCTCTAAATAGGTGTGCTAGACTTTAGGGGAAACACGCCGAATCGCGTTAGAATAGGAGGGAATACAGTGCAAAATGCAATTATAGCTTATCGTGAAGAAAATCATGATCAGCTCGTAGATATTTGGCACCGGGCTGTACGCCGGACACACACTTTTTTAGAGGAAGAGGATATCCAATTTTATCATCATATCGTGCGCAATGGCGCCCTTAGAGAAGTCGAAATTTGGATGGCATGGAATGAAAGTCAAGGTCCAACAGGGTTTATCGGGCTGGACGGGCCCAAAATAGAGATGCTATTTGTCGATCCTGAGTTTCATGGGCAGGGCATAGGCAGTCGGCTCATCCAGCATGCCGGGAAAATAAAAGGTACACACCTCAAAGTGGACGTAAATGAGCAAAATGAGAAAGCACATGCATTTTACAAGCATCTCGGCTTTGTCCAAACAGGACGATCCGAACTGGATGGATCAGGTCGGGCATTTCCTTTGCTTCATATGGAGTGGAACCAGTAAACGAAGGATATCCGCCCCCATGTTCATAACTGGAATATATTATCATAATTTTGTTGCCACACATTTGATTTTATGATATAACTTAATTACGTAATAAATACGTAATTAAGTTATATTTTAGATGGAACGTAGATCATGCTTTTGTTTGATGAGTACTAAAAGTCGGACAAGGAGGTGGGGAGGGTGGATGATCTCGTTCACTCCCATATCACAGATCTGGACACACTTGTTAACATGATTAAGCTGTCATTTTCATTTGCAGACGGAGCCGACATGATTGCTTTATGTGATCATCTGTATAACCAGGCCAGCCAAAAGTATCAGGAGCTGCAGCTTTATAAAGCGCGCAAGAAGCCTGTACAACTCATACATAACAAACGGCCGCTAGTATATTATTACGGCTACAGTCATCTTATGAAAGGCATGGCCTTCCAAAAACAGGGCAATTATGAAGCCGCCCGCGATTGTATCGAAAAATATGCGGAATTGGGCTGGTTTAATGGGCTTGATCCGTATGGTGAAGCAGAGGTCGAATATTATCGGCATGCCGCCAGAGCCAATCTGTATGCCCTTGATATTTTGTCCGGTCATTCTGAAGCGCTAGAGGATTACGTCCAATTTCTTCGAGACAATCCGGAAGAGCTGTTACCGGGGCTTCTTTCCATCGTAGAGGGAGCGTACAGGTATGACTACCCTTTAGAGGATATACTTCAATCATTTGCCGAACAAATTGATGATTTCAAATATTTTGAAGAGCCTGTAAACGTATCTTATTATTTTCGCTTCTGCTATCAACTGGCTCTCTACTATATCAAGCAGCAACAGGTTACAGCCGCATTGGATTATATTCTGCAATCCCTCATGCTGTCAGATACCCTGGGTATGGAACATGAGCATGAGTTTAGAAAATGCACCGCTATATTTGAGGTTTTCCGAACCCAAGCTACAGCAACACAGCAAGACCAATATATAACTATTCTAAAAGGAGTGTTAAAGGATGAAAAAATTGATTTCACGGCCGTTGTCGCTCAGTCTGTTTAGCTTGCTGGTGTTTGTTACAAGTCATGACCTCATCTCGGTATTTTATCATGGAGCCAATCATTAGCAGGTAGAGTTAAGTAGACCAAAAAATTTTTTAGCAGATATGGATTAGATGCAAAGAGTTTGAAGTGAAAAATTTGACGTAAGGCATACCAAATAGCAAGCAAGCTCATTATAATCAGGGTTTACTTGCTATTTGGCGTTTATTTAAGCCGTTGTAGACTTATGCAGGAGACCCTGTTCTGAGGGGTGCAATGAAATCCGCGTTTGTTGGTAAGCTGGGAATGTTTCTTCTGTACGATATGTCCCAATTTTTAGTGCTGTATCCAGTGCTCGCAATAAGGAGCCTATGAACTGCTCTGGAGAAAAGAAAATACTTTTCCCGACCATATGGATGTGAAGCTCGTTATGGTCACGGTTGCTCACAGACAGCAATATTCCTTTTCCCTGAAAGCCGGTACCGATTACTCGTACCTTGTTTATACCCGAGAGCAGCATTTCTGTTTTCACCGCACGTCCCTGCTCCTCCACAAACACAGAAATCAGTCGCTTGTCCGTAACGATAACAATTTGATTACCGCGAAATGTATGGGTTAGATGTACAAAATCCTTATACACTCCAATCGGTTGTTCCTGCGGAGAAATCATCCCCATCCGTACAAACCCATCCAGTTCGGCGGCATCCGGCTCCTGATGATTTTTAATCCGTTTCTTAATACTGAACTGAATCGTCAGAATAGCAAGGATGACTATGAGAAAAGAGGTTGGCCGCGTGTCGAACACAAAGATCATCAAGATGATAAAGGCACCCGCCAGCCACTGCGCCCAAGTGAGATAACGAAGCTTCTGTTGAACTGTACGGCGATAATAACCATAGCCTTTTCCCGGCTGATACTCCTTGGTGAACTTTGACATACCACGCATCAGTGTTAAAGCATAGATCCCTAGAACTGTCATTCCCAGCGAGAGGAGCGTCAGAAGCCATTCTTGAGCTGCAACGCCAACCAAGGTGCACAGACCAAACATAATGATCGCCAGCCAGCAAACAACCTTTTTGAATCGCATCTTTTTTTGAATCGAACGAACTAATTCTTCCATTTTGTAATCCTCCTGATTTAGGTACATAGGTAATGATTGGAATATCATATAGTCTTATCGTATCATCTGATAGTCTTTTTTCGTAAATTCATTCAAACGATATTATATTTATGAATATTTAGTGTCCAAGTCGTGTTTTTTAACAACATGGTTCTGAAAATGGAAGGGATCATAAAGTAGCAGTTTTGAGTGAGGAATTAAGCGGTAATGGGAAGTAAGGGTGGAGAAAACTTCACTGCCTTTTTACCCTTATCCTGATATAATGAGTGTAAGTATAACCATGTCCTTCGATCAGAAAGTTTGTACACATATGAGATGAATCGCCAAACGGAAGGGGAGAGCATATGGTTATTTATGAAACGGACCAAGCTTATGTAATGACGACGCAGCATGACCATGCCCACATTTCAGGTGAGCTGGCTTCACAATGGGAAGAGAATGCCTTTAAGAATCGACGGCATAAGCAGGATTTTGTATATGCAGCTAAGGAGCATGACCGAGGTTGGATGAAGTTAGACGCTGCTCCTTTCTGGAATGATCATGTATCTGCACCTTATACATTTATTGATTTTCCGCTCAGTCCTCGTTTTGTGTTCTATCATTTGGGGATTGATGAAGTGGAGCAAGTGAATTCGTATGCGGCGCTGCTGTGCAGCTTGATGTACAAGGAGCTGGTCGGACGGACTGAGCATGAAAATACTCAGGACAAGCAGATTACGCGTGCTTATCAGGAGGTGGAGGAACAGCGTCGACACAGGCTCAAACAGGAGCTGGCAGGCGGCGTTACCTTCGAACATCAGGTGCGTACAGATGTGCGCAGAATGTTGTTCTGCGATGAATTGAGTCTGTTTCTGTGCAGCCGGCAGCCAGGGACACCTGCGGCAGATTATGAGTGGTTTGCTGATGGTTTGAGTTTCCCGACTGTACGACATGAAGGCGGGCGGGTTCGGGCCGAATGGTTATCAGTTCAGACGGTGGGTCTTTCCTATTTTCCTTTTAAAGGGAAGGTGGGGATTACTCATACCTTTAAGCAGGTGGACAAAGAGCAAATTCATACTTCAGGTCTTCTGCAAGCCTACCGTTCCTCCGAATGGAGGCATCGAACCTTTACCGTTGAACATATCATGGAAGTAGAAAAACACAAGGAGAATGCCTGACCGTCTTCCGATACGGTTCTGGACAGCCCAAAGCCTCCCTGAATAAATCTACTCAGAGAGGCTCACTTTTCTTGCTTTAAAGCTTTAAGATTTTGTAGATGTTTTCGCGCGGCTGACGAATGTCTGTACCTTGTTCAGCATCTTATCGCGTGCCCCTTTATTTCTCATCAGATACGTAACACCCATTCCCAATGCGGCTATCACCCATTTTTTATTTTTCATGAATAACACCTCCTTAATGATCATGCTGTTATAACACCAACGATGTAAATGAATCCAAAATGTGAATTGATGAACTAGATTTTACGATTTAGTGCTTCCTTGCGGTCATTCCGCATAACTATGATTTTACCCTTTCCATGAAATCTTACCCGCTCCATCGGCAATGAAACGATTATGAGTGTCTATTCACGTTTAATGGATATTATCAAAATATCCAGCCGCAGTTGCTTCAGACGTACCTGACAGGGAGGTCTTTGTGATGAGAAAGAAGGAAGTGGTGGCCATGCTGCTTGCCGGCGGGCAGGGCAAAAGACTCAAAGGACTGACCCGGACACTTGCCAAACCGGCTGTATTTTTTGGAGGAACCTACCGCATCATTGATTTCCCCCTTAGTAATTGCGCCCATTCTGGTATTGACACAGTAGGTGTATTAACCCAGTACGAACCGTTGGTGCTTCATTCGTACATCGGCGTAGGCAGTGACTGGGATTTGGATCGCCTGGATGGAGGAGTTTTTGTGTTGCCCCCGCATGAAAAAGAAGACGGGAATAATTGGTATAGAGGTACTGCGGATGCGATTTACCGTAACCTGCATTTTTTGGATCAATATGACCCGGAGCACGTACTGATTTTGTCAGGGGATCACATCTATAAAATGGACTACAGTCTCATGCTTGACTTTCACAAGGAAAAGGGAGCAGATTGCACGATTTCTGTCATCGACGTCACGATTCAGGAAGCCAAACGATTCGGGATACTAAACGCGGACGATGACCTGAAAATATACGACTTTGAGGAGAAGCCGGAACAGCCGAAAAGTACATTGGCCTCGATGGGCATTTATTTGTTCAAATGGGAGGTACTGCGTCGCTATCTGCTGGAAAGTGCAAGCGATTCTGAATCCTCGCATGATTTTGGCAAGGATATCATTCCGATGCTGCTCCAGCATGGGCGGTCGCTGTATGCATATCCGTTTGCCAGCTACTGGAAGGATGTGGGTACGATTCAGAGCTTGTGGGAGGCTAACATGGATCTTCTGGCTCAGGACCCGCCATTGGATTTGAATGACCCTTTCTGGCGTATCTATACTCGCAGTCCCAATCAACCGGCTCAGTACATCACCCAGCGAGCGGTGCTGAAAAACAGCATCGTAAATGAAGGCTGCACGGTGGATGGAGAAGTAAGGCATTCTGTGCTGTTCTATGGGGTCGAAGTAGGCAGGGACAGCGTTATTACCGAGTCTGTCATTATGCCGAATGTAAAAATTGGACGCAATGTACGCATTCACCGGGCTATCGTGAACGAAAACGTCATTATTGATGACAATACGGTCATTGGATCTGAGGATAGCTCGAATGAGGTTATTTTGTTCGATCAGGAAAGCAAGCTTCATGCACGAATATAACCCGGATAAGGACGGTGTCCGCTATGAGCCGACTCATTGGAGTGATCAACCTGGATCACGAATTGGATCAGTTGAAGGAGTTGACCTATTTCCGGTGCGGGGCCGCAGTTCCCTTTGCCAGTCGATACCGGCTCATTGATTTTACCTTATCCAACATGATGCATGCAGGGGTGCATGATATTGCATTGTTCATCCGCCGCAAATACCGTTCGCTGCTGGATCATCTGGGCGAAGGACGGCCTTGGGATTTGGACCGCAGACGAGGAGGGCTGTTTATTTTGCCGCCGGACTGGAATGATCCGACAGATGGTTCACGCGGGGATTTGCAGCATGTGCACAACAACCTGGACTTTTTTCATCGCTCAGCCGGGCAGACTGTTATACACGCAGGAACGCAGCATGTCAACAAGGTTAATATTGAGGATGTGCATCGTTATCATCGGGAAAAGAATGCAGACGTTACCCTCGTCTACAAAGCTACAGAGCAGCTCGAAGCTGAGCATGCGTCTTGCGTGCGGTTGGAGATTGCCGAGGACGGACGAGTGACCGGCATTCATCAGGAGCAGGATCATCATAATATTTATCTGGAAATGTTCGTGATGGACAAAAGCTTGTATCTGGATCAAGTGAAGCATTGCATCGCCCATCAGGATAGCCACTTCTTCCGGGATGCGATCCAGAAAAACCCAAGTGGACTACGCATTTATGCATATCCCTATGAAGGGTATCATGCGGTCATTAATTCCGTCGAGAGTTACTATAAAAATAGCATGAAGCTGCTGGATCAGCAGCAGTATCAAGCACTGTTCCAGGATCAGCTGGTGCATACCAAAATCAAGTATGAAGCCCCGACCCGCTATACGCAGAGCGCCGAGGTGGATCATTCACTTGTCGCCAATGGCTGCACGATTGGGGGCAGGGTTGAGAACAGCATTCTTTTTCGCGGGGTACGGATAGAGGAAGGCGCGCGGGTAAGCAACTCGATTATTATGCAAAAATGCACGATTCGTAAGGGTGCAATTGTCCAGAATGTCATTTTGGATAAGGATGTGCAGCTTTCACCGGAACGTACTCTGATTGGAGACAGTAAGGTTCCTTATGTCATTGCCAAGAACAGCGTCATTTAGAAGACATAGAGTGCATTTAAAACCGAAATACAGGAGGTTACACCTTTGTTCAGCAATAAAGAAGCATTCAAGCAGGCTTTTCGAGAGCAATTGGTCGGAAGGCTGGGCAAACCGATGCAGGAAGCTCAGGCGGAAGACGTATACAAGGTTTTGGGCGGTATGATCCGCGAACAGGTCGGCAAGAAATGGGCGGAAACGAACCAAGCCTATAAAGAAGGACAAGAGAAGCAGGTCTATTACTTTTCCTTGGAGTTTTTGATAGGCCGTCTGCTGGGCAACAATTTGCTGAATTTGGGCGTATTGGATATGGTTCGGCAGGCCTTGGGAGAATTGGGCTGGGACTTGGAAGAAATCGAAGAGCAGGAGGCGGATGCCGGGCTGGGGAATGGCGGTCTTGGTCGTCTGGCTGCTTGCTTTATGGATTCGCTGGCATCTCTCGGCTATGCAGGACATGGCTGTGGTATCCGGTATAAGTACGGTCTGTTTGAGCAGCGGATTGTAGACGGAAATCAGGTAGAGCTGCCGGATTATTGGCTGCAAAAGGGGAATGTATGGGAGGAACGCCGCCCTGACAAGAAGGTCGAGGTTCATTTTTGGGGACGAGTGGAGACTCGTGAGCAGGATGGCCGTCTTATATTCGAGACTCAGGATGCCGAAACGGTCTGGGCTGTTCCGTATGATATTCCGCTGGTGGGCTATGGACACGCGCAGGTGAACACGCTGCGGATTTGGAGCGCCGAGTCGGCGCTTGACCCCATCCGGGGACCGATTCGGGGCGAGGGTGGCTATTATCGCTTTCTCGACTATAACCGCTCGGTGGAGTCCATCTCGGCCTTTCTCTACCCGGATGACTCCAATTATGAGGGCAAGCTGCTTCGTCTGAAGCAGCAGTATTTCTTGTGCTCGGCTGGATTGCAAAGTATTTTGCGTACGTTCGAAAAGCTTCGTTTACCGTACAGCCAATTGCCTGACAAGATTGCGCTGCACATTAACGATACACATCCAACGCTGGTTATACCCGAACTGATGCGTATTCTAATCGACGTGAAGGGCTTGGGCTGGGACGAAGCATGGGATATTACGACCCGGACGGTTTCGTATACCAACCATACGATATTAAGCGAGGCCTTGGAACAATGGCCTGTCAATATGGTGCGGGAGCTGCTCCCTCGTATTTGTTTAATTATTGAAGAAATGAACAAGCGTTATTGCGCTATGCTACTGGAGCGTTATCCAGGTCAGGACATCAAAATTGGACAGATGGCAATCATTCACGGTGAACAAATCCGTATGGCCCATTTGGCTATTGTCGGCAGCTATAGCGTCAACGGGGTAGCTGCCTTGCACACACAAATTTTGAAGGAACGGGAAATGAGGTCGTTTCACGAGCTGTACCCGGGGCGTTTTAACAATAAAACGAACGGGATTGCCCATCGCCGCTGGCTGATGCACGCGAACCCCGAGCTGGCAAGCTTGTATGATGAAACGATCGGTACACGCTGGAGAACCCGTCCACGCGAGCTAATCGACCTGCTTCGTTACAGTGGGGACGAGTCGTTCAAAGAACGAATTCAGATAATTAAGAGAGATAATAAAATCAGGCTGTCCGAGCATGTGTTTGCCAAACACGGTGTCCGACTGGATACGTCCTCCATTTTTGATGTACAAGTCAAACGGCTGCATGGCTACAAGCGACAGTTGCTTAATATTTTGCATGTTATGCATCTGTACAGCCAGCTCAAAAATAATCCTGCGCTGGATATGGTGCCACGCACGTTTATTTTCGGGGCTAAAGCAGCTCCGGGCTATTTTCTCGCCAAACAGACGATTAAGCTGATTAACAATGTGGCGGATACGATCAACCGGGATGTGGATGTCAGGGACAAGCTGAAAGTGGTTTTCCTTGAAAATTATTCCGTTTCGTTGGCAGAGCTGATCATTCCTGCAGCGGATGTCAGTGAGCAGATCTCTACGGCAGGCAAGGAAGCCTCAGGCACAGGAAATATGAAATTTATGATGAACGGCGCACTCACCCTGGGGACATTGGATGGAGCCAATGTTGAAATGCATGAAATGGTGGGCGATGCCAACATGTTCATTTTTGGATTAAAGGTGGATCAGATCGAAGCATATGTTCAGGACGGCCAGTATTCAGCACGTAAAACAGCCAACAGTGACGAAAGACTGCGCGAGGTGCTGGATCAACTGGTGAACGATGCCCCTTTTACGCGGCATGAACGAGAATTTGAGGCCATTTATCAATCCCTGATTGATCACAATGATGAATACTTTGTGCTCAAAGACTTCGCAGCCTATGTGGATACGCAGGTTTATGTGGAGCAGGTGTACCGGAATCCGTCCGAGTGGACGCGGCGAGTGATTGTGAATATGGCTCACTCCGGCAAATTTTCCAGCGATTGCACGATTCAGCAGTACGCGGCGGAAATTTGGGACATTGTGCCTCTTGAAACCGATGTCAACAAGCGAATCTTGTCCTAAAAAAGCAAAACAGGCGGAATAGCATTGCTTTTCGACCGCTGAGGGTTATAATGACAGTATAAACCTAAGTAAGGTTGGGGGGCTGTATAACCTCATTCCCGAACTTGAATAGTACTGTTAAAGGAGTCCTCCTATTGATAAAGCTCAATCCGAACAGGCTCAAACCTGATAAATCCAAGAAGAAATATAATATGTTCCAAAATATATGGCGGGCGATTCGTCTGAATTTTATCAAGCTGTTGCGTGCGCCCGGTGGCGTCAAAAAAATCTCCTTGGGCTTTGCCATTGGCTTCGGGCTGGAGATGGTTGTGATTTCCACAGCTTCTCTGATCTACCTTGTGTTTTATCCCATTGTTCGGTTGTCCGGCGGTTCGATGCCTGCGGCCATTGTAGGTAACGTCGTAGGCAAGCTGACCTTTTTACCGATTGTGCTGATGCCGTTCGCCAAGCAGATTGGGGCTTGGATTTATCCATCCCATTTTCCAGGACACGTCAGAGGCGGTCGACTTCATGAGCATTCTTTTATGGAGCTGTTTCATGGCAACTGGTCTGTATTCAGAGACTTGCTGCACGGAGGGCTGCACATTCTGATTGGGATGTCGATTTTCGGTGTGGTACTAGGCATTATCTCGTATTTTGTCATTCAAGTCTTGTATAATCGTTCGCTGCACAAACGGCTGGAAAAACGGAAATTGCGTCATGGTGCAGCCTTTTCAGCGGCCAGACTGCTGAAAAATGGATAACGTAGTGAATAAGAAGCTCCTTAAGCCTAATAATTAGGCCTGAGGGGCTTCTTTTGAATTAAAGCAACTTTTTTCGGGTATTCGGATTTTATGGTGGAAAACGAAATGACGATTTCCAGTTGCTATCATCTGTATCTCGGTTCGGTGGTATTCATCAACCTTATTTTGACCGTATGACATCATTCCGTTTTGGCAGGTAATCCCCTGCAAGAAGCCAACCTCTTCGCCTTTAGATTATTTAGTGAGTTGGATGCGTTCCCCTGACCCTCCACCGTGACGAAGCGGAGGTCGGACTTTCGGATGTACTGCTGCGCGAAATCATCGATGGATATCGATATACCTGCCGGGCGGACTGGTTACAGATAAGACAAACCAGGGGTACAACCTATCGGCCTTGGAACTTCTCCTTTGGGCCATAGAGACCAACCTCCCTTAAATAAAAGGCTATGTTAAATCTCAATGTTGATTACCCAGCCAAAAATATAATCTCTCTGTTAAGGGCGGTTTATTGATGATGCTGCTCCATCCGCTTACATCACATTGTCCATAATCATTATCACCCACAGCAACCACCGTACCGTCAGATTTAAGTCCGAGAGTATGGGCACACCCCGCCGCAACAGCCCTAATGTCGTGCCAATCACTTACATCGCATTGGTCATGCCTATTCCAACCCACAGCTGTCACAGTACCGTCAGATTTAAGACCGATTGTATGAGCATTACCCGTGTTCGTCGCCATATGAACATTGCCAGCAACAACCGAGACGATATGGCACCAATCGCTTACATTACATTGACCGTATTTATTATCACCCACTGCCGTTACCGTTCCGTCAGTTTTAAGACCAACGGTATGACGACGACCCGCCGCTATGGTATCGTTACGCAATCGATTCGTCTCAAACACCGCTTCCTTCCGTGAAATGTAGTCCATATTTTACCTCCGCAAATTAAAAATTCCTGCCCGTCCCTCCGTTTAGCTCAACAGTAAGTCTATCCGTCGAAGTCTGGCGTTCGTATCTTTCACAGAAAACAGGCATGAGGACACCAACATGTTTTTCTTATTCGACGTTGTATTCTCATACTCCTTGCTGTCGAGGTAGCGGAACCACGCCAAGTAATGCTCCAGGTACTTTGTTGCCACCCCGTTGAAACGGTCCATCCATCGTTTCAGTCGGCTATGGTAGCTGTTGACGTTCTGGATATGATACACACCTTTGACGCGCTGTTTCCCATCGGATTTGAAACGATAATGTGCCAAACCCTTTTGATTGGCATAGGAACTGAATGCCCGCCAAGAATCCGTGCAAAGCACATTGGAGTTTGAAAGGTGAGACCCAATTGCTTCATCCAGTTTCGAAGTGCGAATGTGCCCGCGTCCAAGAACGCCTGAGAAGGTCATCTTCTGACGGTCTCGGGCGACCAGCACACAGATTTGGTCGTTGCTGATACCTCGGTGCTTCACTTTTCCCCCGCGCTTTCGCGGCTTGCGCTCGGTTATGTTCCGCCTGCCCTTTTCCGAGTACAGGAAGTAGGTCTCGTCCATTTCGACAATACCGTGGAATGCATCAGTTGGAACCTGCTTTAACGCAGCGAGAATTTTATGCCGCCAGTAAAACAAGGTCACGAATGTAACGTCTTCATACATCAGTTCGGCGCATTTTCGCAGCGAAAATCCTTCAATCATCAGTTCTATAAAACGAACCCACAGATGAGGTCGCCGCGTCCGCTGGAGAGACGTATTTGTCAGGTCATTGAACGTTTGGAGGCAAGATTTGCAGCGATAACGCTGACGCTTTACCTCGCCAGCTCGTGTTGTAATTGTGTACTTTCCGAAGCGAACAACGGTATGACTATGGCAATGGGGGCAAACCAGCCCATCTTTATGCTTTTGTTCATGAATTTCATCTATCACTCGGATAGGTGCCGCACCGTTGGTTCCTGACTGCAAAGAGAGAATAAGCTCTTGCTTGTCCTTACTGTCCAAGCCCTTGGCGAGTTTTATCAGTTCCTTTAAATCCATAGGGTAATCAGCTCCGAGTCATATGATTACCCTCATCACAGAACAAATGTTCGCATTGTTCAAATATCAACATTCAAGATAAACATAGCCAAATAAAAAACGCCCCCTGGAACCTGATAGATCCAAGGGTACATCTCATTAGGTTCAAGCTTCCGCAAGGGCAGAGATGATTTCCTGCGTTGTGCGAGTACGCCCGATGCGTGGAAAAATAAAATTTTTCACGTGATCGTGCTCGGCTTGGGAAAATCCGGTCATGGCATCGATCGCCAAAATCAGCTGATACCCATGCATAAACGCTTCCCGCGCGGTCGTATCCACGCCAAGCCCGGTAGCGATGCCGCATAAGACGATGGTGTCGATTCCCCGGCGGCGCAGCTGCAGGTCGAGCTCAGTTCCGTAAAAAGCTCCCCATTGCTTCTTGGTGATGACGTGGTCCGTCTCGGCCACTCGCATTTCCGGGACAATTTGATCCCATGCCTCGGGCAAATTTAGTGGAGGCGCAGGTGAATCCAACTTCGGCCTCGGGATATCCTTCAGATCCTTGCTCGATACCCGGACCAGTGCAACCATCGAGCCTTGCTCACGGAAAGCATCTGCCAAGGCGGCAGCGTTAGATACCACCTGCTCGGCGGAATAAGGAGCGTATTGATTGCCTAGCCATTTTTGCAAATCAATGACAACCAACGCTGTTTTTTGCGGATCCAACAACTTTTCCATTTCGTATGTTCTCCTCACCCTTTAAATATGACCTATAGTTATAAATATTAAACTTAAGGTCATTTGACTTGATGTCTTATATTTTGTACCATAATTCATAAATAGTCAAGTGGGGAGATTTTGTTTATGAGCGTAACAAGGGAAGAGGTTGTGAAATCGGCGACGAAGCTTTTTAAGGAACGGGGGTTTCTTTCGACGACGATACAGGATATTGCCGAGGATTGCGGCATTGCCAAAGGATCCGTATACAAATATTTCCCTTCCAAGGATGACCTGTTCAGCGAGGTGTTTGATCAATGCCATAACACCTATTTTGATCAAGTCGAGGAGTTGAAGCGCCTTCCCGGACTCTCGCCGGAGGAGCAGTTTCTGCAGCAGATTATTCTGCGATTCCGTTATTTTATAGAGCACAAGCATATTCTGGTCGAATTTACGGAGCTCCCGATCCAACAGGATCCCAAGTTCCAACCGCTTAGACACAAGGTTAGGGGGCGGCTCATCCGATGGCATAGTGAGTGCTTGCTGCAAGTGTACGGCGAAGAAATCCATCCTTATCTGTGGGATATGGTTTCCATCTACCGAGCGATTCTGAAGGAGTATTTATTTTGGATTGTTTATGAGGAAAAATCGTTATCGCTAGAGGAAACGGCAAATTTCATTTTGGACAAGCTCAATGTGCTAATTAAGCATTTGAAGGCTTGCAATGTGAAGCCTCTGCTGAAACAAGCTTCGTTCGAGAGGTATTTAAGCTGGGGGCTCGTGGATCGCCATGGGGAAACGGAGCAGATCCTTACCGAGCTGTTCCGGGAGATGGATTCGGCCCTTGACACTATTCCGTCCGGCGCCGGACATCGCTCGGAGCTGAAAGAGCTTTGCCATTTTATACAGACGGAGATCAAAAAAGCGGAACCGAATCTCCCGTTGGTACAAGCTTCGCTTTACTATTTGGAAAGAGAGAAGGAGCTTAAAAGTCTGGTCATCCAGTTGAGGAATATTATTCATTCGTGTACTTAGATTTTTTCACTCTCTTTGATCTGCGTACGACTATCTGAGGTTTGCAGCATTTGAAGGCTCTTTTTAGGCGTGCTCGGGAATGCGATAAAGTTCTTGTCATTTATGACATCAAGTTCTGGCCAACCGACACCTTCCCTTATAATGCACACACCGCCATAACCAGTTTCTTGTAATTTTGGGTTCCATTAAATCGTCATTCCACCATAAAATCCGTAGAACCCTTTTTTCTTTTGTGTTACGTCTAAGGAATATGTGAACTTCATCATATCAGCATTTTACGTAGACACAGGAGGAATCGACTAAATGAAAAAATAGAATTCTATCACTGCAACCGCCGCGCAATATCAATCCTTTTGGGAACAGCTCCGGTTGCAATGGCATAGCAGCCCGCTGCTGCCACAGCTCAAAACGCACAAACTTCTGTTAACCTAGACCAAACCGTTACCAAGCGTTTAACGGAGGTCCTGAACACATTAGCAGGGAAACAAACGATAAAGTTTACAAGTGCAGACACTTCTTTTAACGCATGGACTGTAAACGGTATCTTGAGCGGGATAGCGAATGCAGATTTTATCCAAAATTATGATACGAAGAAAGGAATCGTGCAGTCCACCAGCATCATCTATGGTGCCGCTGATCTGGATAAGGTTATGGATCATAACCTGCGCAGCAAGGTTGCATCGTTCCTGAAATCATTCGATACCGATAAGGTTTTTAAAACGGAAGCCATCTTCAAATAACGGCCAGCTTTATGTATTCGCTCAAAGACTTTAAAGCTGCCCTGACCAACAAAGCACACCGTTCCCTTAAAACACTTGGTATGACCACAATTAAGCCATTTGAATATGTGCTTCGTCAGCAGGAAGGCAAGGATACTGTCTGGAACTTTCGGGATGATAATGAATTAAACAACGTACTGATTGGCATAAAAACCGGTAAAGTATGGTCCGTAAAAAGTGAGTATGGCATGGACTGGGATGGGGACAAGGACTTTGCCAAAGCATTTGCCAAGCCAAAGCTCAGCAAAACCCAGGTGCTTGCAGCCGCCAAGTCGAAAGTACAATCCCTTTTTGGAATTAACCTGAAAGGGTACACCGTAAAAATTAAAGATAACGTGTATACATTCTCCAAAAAGGGCGCAATTACCGTTGTGGGAAAAATCAATAAAAAAGGAGCATTTTATTCACTGGAGGCTAAACCTGCAAACGGTGTTCGAAATTAAGTAAGATCATAGTTCCCCTAATTGGCTTCATCCACTCAAATCGTTTACAATACGTGTGCATACAACACTGGACGATAGGTTAATGTACATACAAGGAGTGGTGAGGTTGCGGAAGATATGGCAAATCTACTTAACAGACTGGAAGAATGTATTCAAAGTATCGACCGGGACTTTATTAGTCATTGGCATCATTCTTTTGCCTTCCGTCTATGCATGGGTGAATTTGAAAGCAATGTGGGACCCGTACGCAAATACATCAGGTATTAAAATTGCAGTAACGAGCCAGGACCAGGGTGCTGAGGTGAACGGGAAGAAAATTAATATCGGCGACGAGGTTTTGCATAACCTTCAAAATAACAAGAAGCTGGGCTGGACGTTTGTGAATGAAGCAGAGGCACGAAAAGGTGTCCTAAACGGTGATTATTATGCCAGCCTGCTCATCCCCAAGGATTTTTCAAAGAAAATTACGAGCGTGCTTACGGAAAATCCGCAAAAGCCTGAGATTGATTACGCTGTAAATGAAAAAATCAATGCAGTTGCTCCGAAAATTACCTCCTCGGGGGCAACCTCTCTGACCAACCAGATTAGTCAAAACTTTATTGAAACAGCCAGTCAGGCCGTGTTGACTAAGCTCAAGGAAGCCGGGGTCAAGCTGGAGGAGGAACTGCCTACCATTCGCAACATTGAGAACCGGGTGCTGGAGCTGAACAATCGCCTGCCGGATATCGACAAATTAGGCAAACAGGCTATTGAGCTGGAGCAGAATTTGCCCAAAATTAAGGCGCAGGGGCAAAAAATCATTGCCCTAAAGGAGAAAATTCAAGAAATTAACCGCGCCGGCGATCTGGTGCTTAAAATAGACAAAAACCTGCCTGAGCTGGATAAGGTAGCGGCGGTTATTTTGGATATACAAAAAAGACTGCCAGACATTCAAAAGGCCGGAGACCGGATTGTTGAGCTGGATCAAAACTTTGGCAAGGTGGAAAGCGCGTTGGCCACTGCCCTGGAGGATACACAAACGTCTCTTAAGGTCATTAATGCTGCACAGAAAGCACTACCGGAAGTACAGAAGATTGCGGATACAGGCAAGGATTTTACAACCGGCTTACTTGAATTTCTGGATAAAAACGACGGTGCACTCGACTCCATTGGAACGCTGGTCAAAGAGGACCTGCAGCTCGTACAGCAAATTGCGAATGAAGTTTCCGAGATCACAGGCATCATTCGTGGTGTGGATTTTGATCCTAAAGCAGCACAAGCTGCGGCGAATCGGGTTAGCGGCAGGCTGACGACTGCCGTAGGTGTGCTGGATCATATTTCTCAGTTGTTGAACCGTGTGAACGGGTATTTGCCTAGTCAGCCTCTGAATTCGCTTATTTCCCGCGTGAACGGGTTGAAGGATCGTCTTGGTCGCCTGAACAGCACGGTGACAAGCATTGGAGATGCCATACAGCGTGGCGAGAAGCCTGCACAAAATTTGCTGGATGACGCTGACCGCTTGGCCGCAGAGGTAAGCAGCGGAATTGACAGCATTTTGAGCAATTATGATACGGAGTATGCGCCCGCTATCCAAAAGGCACTGGATCAAATTAAAACCATTGCGCGCAATTCTGCCAATGTACTGAAAACCGCTCAAGAGCAACTGCCGAATATTGAAAAGATATTAAATGATGCACAGGCTGCTGCGGTATTCGGTCAGGAAGAGCTGACTCGTCTCCAGCAGGATTTGCCACAATATAGGCAGAAGCTGCATGAAGCGGCTACGACGATTCAGGGGCGCATGGGCGAATTCACGACTGCTGTCAACAAAGCGGCAGATTTCGTAAAAAACGATTTGCCGACGGTTAAAGGTAAAATTCATCAGGCGGCAGAATTTGTACGTAACGATTTACCGAAGGCGGAGCAACAGTTTGTCAAAATGGCTGACTTGATTGAAAACAAGTTCCCCGAAGCAGAAAAAGCGGTACACCAGGTTGCTAATTTTGTGAGAACGGATCTTCCAGCTGCCGAGGATTCGATACGTCACGCGGCTGACACGATTCGTAAGCTGAGAGGTGAAAACGCACTCGGACGAGCGATCGCATTGCTCAAAGGGGATGTGAAGAAGGAAAGTGATTTTCTCGGCAGTCCGGTAGCGTTGAAGCAGGAGCGAATATACCCGATCCCGAACTATGGCTCTGCGATGTCCCCTTTTTACACTACATTATCTATTTGGGTAGGTGCGATGCTGCTGGTCTCGATGTTCAGGGTCGATGTGGAGGACCCGGAAGGCCAATATAAAAGCTACCAAGTATATTTCGGACGGCTGATGACGTTCTCTACGATTGGTATTTTTCAGGCGCTGAGCGTGTCTTTAGGTGATTTGTTCCTGCTCGGGGCGTATGTGGATGCCAAAGTAGCATTTGTACTATCGTCTATGCTGATCAGTCTGGTGTTTACGGCGATGACCTATACGTTGGTTTCTGTGTTCGGCAATATCGGGAAGGGGCTGGCGGTCATTCTGCTGGTGCTTCAATTCTCTAGTTCAGGAGGGACATTCCCGGTTGCGACGAGTACACCGTTTTTCCAGGCGCTGAATCCGTTCGTACCATTTACCTATGCGGTTAGTCTGCTACGGGAAACGGTAGGAGGGATGCTGCCTTCAACGGTAACACGAGATGTGGTGATGCTGATTGTATTTATCGGAGTTTGCTCCCTGTTTGGATTGGTGCTTAAAAAGCCGCTCAGCAAGCATACGAAAAAAATGGCCGAGCGCGCGAAAGAAACGAAATTAATTCCTTGATTGTTAAAAAAAGAGAGATTTACGGTGGTTGAAGTGAGCGGGCTCCGCGAAGGATTTGATCTTATGATCGCTGTTGCCACGGGATTCTTTGGATGGGATAGGACATGAAAAGGTAAGAATCCCGTGGCAAAGGCGAACGCTCCGCTTCTCCAGATTCAAATCCTCCGCTCCGCTGGCAACCACCGTAAAGTCACTTTCTTTTAACATTCGGCGGGTAGTACGAGGGGATGGCCTCCGCATGTAATGCTTCGGCATAATGCGAGGGCTTTTTGCTATACATAGAGAAGTAATTTGTGTTCAAGGGTGTTTCAAAGTGGTTTTTTCTGGTGAATGAAATGGGTATGGTCTTTTTAATGGAATTTTTGCTGAATTTTAAAATCCTTAGGCAAAGGCGGGAGGCAGTATGGAATATTCATACTTGGGTAAGTCAGGTTTGAAGGTTAGTCGGTTATGTCTGGGCACGATGAATTTCGGACCGGAAACCGAAGAAAAGGATGCGTTTAAAATCATGGATGCCGCGCTGGATGCGGGCATTAACTTCTTTGATACAGCCAATGTATACGGGCATGACCGCAAAGGATGGACAGAGGAAATTATTGGACGCTGGTTCCAGCAGGGTGGTGGAAGACGTGAGAAGGTCGTGCTGGCGACGAAGGTATACGGGGATATGAAAAATGAAAATGACGGACCGAACGCAGGCTCAGGCTTGTCTGCATACAAAATTCGCCGTCATTTGGATGCTTCTCTGCAACGTTTGCAGACCGATCACATTGAGCTATACCAAATGCATCACGTTGATCGTAACGTGTCCTGGGATGAACTGTGGGGCGTATTTGAATCCGTTGTGGATCGGGGACAAGTGGATTATATCGGTTCCAGTAACTTTGCGGGCTGGCACATTGCGGTGGCGCAGGCCGAAGCAAAGGCACGACGCTTTTTAGGTCTTGTATCCGAGCAGCATCTGTACAATCTGAATGAACGCTCTGCTGAGCTTGAAGTATTGCCGGCGGCTCAGGAACTGGGACTTGGAGTGATTCCTTGGAGCCCGTTGGCAGGTGGACTATTGGGACGTAATGCGTTAGCAGGTACAGGCTCCCGTAGCGCACGCGCCAAGGAAAAAGTGGAACAGAACCGTGCAAAGCTGGAGCAGTTTGCAGCATTGTCCCGCGAACTGGGCGAGAAGGAGGACGTGATTGCACTGGCCTGGGTATTGTCCCATCCGGCTGTAACCGCTCCAATTATTGGCCCGCGGACCTTGGAACAGCTGGAGGATGCTCTGCGGGTGCCTGAGGTCAAATTGACTGACGATGTTCTTGCCAAGCTGAACGAGATTTTCCCTGGCCCGGGCAAACCTGCACCGGAAGCTTACGCTTGGTAATCTGAGCACAATCATCGCAAAAAGGCAGCAGATTAGGAGTTATCTCCTTAATTAGCTGTCTTTTTTTATACATAACAGTAAACGCTAAACAGTGTCTATCTTTGTGGGTATCATTTGAGGGTCTGGTTTCTTCTGATGTGTAACATAGCTGTGCAGAACCATGCCGAGGATGACGACAAACATACCCAGCCAAGATAGAAGTGACGGAAAAGGTATGGATAAAAAGATCAGTTCTCCCATTAATGCGAACAGAACTTCCAGAGATTGTGTTGCTTCAACTGTCGCCAGCTTTTGCATATTTCCGCGAACCTGATCCGTAGCTTTAAAAAATAAAACTGTTGCAATCACTCCTGAAAATATGGCCACCAGAGCAGACTGTATTGTCTGATCCATGCTTGGCATTCCTGCACTGAACACTCCATATATCGAAAGCAGTATCCAGAAGGGCAAACTGGCTAAAGTCATCCCGAGCACACGTTGATAGGCATCTAACCGTCCTGCACAGACCTCCATCATTTTGCGATTACCCAATGGATATGCGAAGGAGGCAATGATGACCGGCAGGAGGCCAAATAAAAAATCCTGCGTAGAAATGGATTGTGCATGCTCAACTTGCATGAGAAGAATTCCAATGAGAATAATCAGAGACATCATAAGTCCCTGGATGGGAATTTTCCCGCGTGTTTTTACTGGGCCGTTCTCCGTTTGTACAACCTCTGTAAATAATGGCACAAGCAGAGAACCCGAAATAATAGTAATTTGCCAAGTACCCGCGATCAGCCAACCCGGCGAATAAGCCGATGCGAAGCATAATGGAGCATAAAATAAGCCAAATCCGATGAAGCTCCACAACAGCCACGTTCCCGGTCGTTCCTTCATAACGTCCAACAGAAGCCTAAGCTTCTGTTGGCTCAAAACAATGACGAATAAAATAGGAACCATAAACACATACCGCAATGAAGCACTCCAAATCCAGCTCCCGCCAGACAGCTCCATAGACCGATTGAGAACAAATGTAAAAGCAAAAAAGAAAGCAGCCAACACACCTAGCGAAATAGATCGCAATATATTCACCTTATTCTTTAAATTTCGTTATTACCCATAATAATAACTTTGAATCGTTTTATTTCAAGAGCTTCTTCATCGTTGACAAGGCAAAACGGATACTGTATATTACTACATACCAGATTTAATAGTAATTATTACGATTAAAAAAGAGAATGAAAAACCAATCATAAAAGGAGCATATCATCAATGAATAAGAAAGCAATACCGGTAACTGTGCTGAGCGGATATTTGGGTGCAGGGAAAACGACGATTTTGAATCATGTATTAAACAATCGGGACGGAATGAAAGTGGCGGTAATCGTCAATGACATGAGTGAAGTAAATATAGATGCCGAACTGGTTAAAAAAGAAGGAGGCCTGTCCAGAACAGAGGAAAAACTGGTCGAGTTGTCTAATGGCTGTATATGCTGTACATTGCGTGAGGATTTATTACTGGAGGCTAAGAAGCTGTCAGAACAGGGTGAGTTTGATTATATTTTAATTGAATCAACAGGAATTAGTGAGCCTGTGCCCATCGCTCAAACCTTTACGTACATTGATGAAGAAACGGGCATTGATTTGGCCTCCTTGGCAAAACTGGATTGCATGGTGACCGTGGTCGATGCGAACCGCTTCTGGCATGATTTTGAATCGGGAGAAACGCTGCTGGACCGCAGGCAGGCTACTGGTGAAGACGACACGCGTGATATCTCGGATTTGCTGATTGACCAGATTGAAACGTGCGATGTACTGATTCTGAATAAATGCGATCTGGTTCAGCCTGTGGAGCTGGACAAGCTGGAGGGTGTACTGCGCAGATTGCAGCCTGAAGCCAGAATCATCCGTACTTCCAAGGGACAGGTGGCTCCTGCGGACATTTTAAACACGGGATTGTTTAACTTTGACAAGGCCAGCCAATCCGCCGGATGGATTCGTGAGCTGGAGCTGGAAAGCCATACCCCGGAAACGGACGAATATGGTATTCACTCCTTTGTGTATCGGCGCAGAAGACCGTTTCATCCAGCCAGATTGGCTGAATTTATGAGCTATTGGCCGGAGGAGGTCGTTCGTGCGAAAGGTTTAGCCTGGATTGCAACCCCTCAGGATTGGGCGGCCAGTATTAGCCAGGCAGGCCCATCCATTCAGTTCGGACCGGCGGGAAGCTGGCTTGCGGCGTTGTCGGAGGAAGAACGGCAGGAGATCGTCGCAGCCAATCCTGAAGCTATGGACCATTGGGATGATCAATGGGGCGACCGCATGAACGAAATTGTCATGATCGGCATCGGAATGAAGCAATCGGACCTGGAAGTCGAACTGGATCAATGTCTGCTAAGCGATAAGGAAATGGACATGGACTGGTCAGGCTTTGAAAATCCCTTGCCATGGCCGACAGACGACAATTCTTCGTCTCTGAATTAAACAGGATGTATAGCTATTAACATATTGATATTAGCGAATCCATTCAGCAATGAAGTTCATACATTTTTTGGCGGCTGGAGCCATGCTCTTTAAAGAAGCAGCGGCAATACCAATGGAACGTGAATATGGCCCATCCAAAGGTCGAATACAAAGTTCATAAGGATTTTGAACTAAAATCATTTCCGGAAGAATACTTACGCCCAGTCCGTTTTGCACCATAGCCATAATGGCATGATCATCTTCTAATTCATATTTGATTGTCGGAGCAAGCTTGTGCTGAGAAAAAATTCTCCATACATCGGTGTCGCAGCCAGAAGCAGGCATAATGAAGGGCTCATCGAGGAGTTGATCCACGCGAATGGTTGTTTGCTCCCGAAGCATGTGATTAGATGGCAGTACACACAGCATTCTTTCTTTTTTTAGCGGCAGTACTTCCAGTACGTCTAAAGTAGGCAGATTAACGAAGCCAAAATCAGCTTCTCCGCTGGCTATCCAATTCTCAATCTCATGGTAGTTACCGTCGAGCAGTTTCAGTTCAATAAGTGGGAACTGCTCGTTAAATTTATGAATAATACCGGGCAACCACTGGATGGATACACTTGAGAACGTACCTATCTTTACGGTTCCGGTCTCCAGTCCTTTGATTAGAGCAACCTCTTGATAAAGCCTTTCGTTCATTTGTACAATCTCTCTGAAATGCCTCATCAGACGTTCTCCGTTGCTGGTCAATTTGATGCCTGAACGTCCTCTGATCAGCAGAGTCAAGCCCAATTCATGTTCCAAACCGGAAACAGCATGGCTAATGGCGGATTGTGTAAGGTTGAGAAGTTCTCCCGCTTTGGTAAAGCTTCCTGTTTCTACAACACTAAGAAAGACCTTATATTTAAACAAATTCATGTGTCCTCCTACGTTAAATGAAATATATTCATACATAGTATCATATATATTCATTTTTTTTATCTCAGTCTTGTAGTTATAATCGAACTTAAGAAAAAAACCATTTAATTTCTGGGAGGTACCTATGAATTCAATTGCAAAAACGCCACAACCCCCTTATTATGCCGTTATCTTTACTTCTGAACGTACTGAAGGAGATGGCGGATACGGAAAGATGGGAGACCTAATGGAAACACTGGCTGCTGAACAACCTGGTTTTCTGGGCGTGGAAAGTGTTCGTGACCAAAACGGAGTAGGCATCACGGTTTCCTATTGGGAGTCCTTAGACGCTATAAAAAATTGGAAGCATAACGAGCTGCACAAGGCAGCACAGGAGAAAGGGAAAGCCGAATGGTATAAAACGTTTGGTTTAAGAGTCAGCAAGGTAGAACGAGATTATTTTTTTACGATATAAATAGGTTCAATACCAAAAAGTTAGTGCTTGAGGCATCAAGTCGAATCTGGGGATCGGTATGCTGGTTGTGCATCTGTCAATTCTCGAGAGGATAGGTCCTTCCCTAAGAAGGTAAAAAGGAGAGTAAACGGTTCTATTCATATTCAGTTCATAAATGTGGGTTATCCTCTCTATAGAAACCGTTATAGGGAGGAAATGATAGTGGATTATACAGACAGAAAAGAGGCCTTGGCCATTGAAGCAAGGGGACTCGTTAAAGTATTTGGCAACAAGCACGCGGTTAACGGTGTCGATCTGAATGTGCGTGTTGGAACGATCTACGGCGTGCTTGGTCCTAATGGAGCAGGCAAGACGACGACCATCCGGATGCTGTCAACGTTATTGCGGCCTGATGGGGGATCGGCGCGCATCTTCGGGCATGATGCAGTAAAGGAGCCACAGGTTGTTCGTCAATTGATCGGCGTGACAGGCCAGTACGCATCGGTCGATGAGTCGCTTAGCGCTACCGAGAATTTGATTATCTTCTCCAGACTGCTCGGACTGGGGCGTGCCGAGGCACGTCATAAGGCAGCGGAGCTACTGGAGGAATTTGGCTTGACAGACGCGGCCAAGCGACCGTTAAAGTATTTCTCTGGGGGCATGCGCCGCCGGCTGGATTTGGCCGCCAGTCTCATTGCCAAGCCGCCGTTGATCTTCCTGGATGAGCCGACTACCGGGCTGGATCCGCGCACGCGTGCCCAGATGTGGGACACGATCCGGCGTCTGGTCAAGACAGGTTCCACTGTACTGCTCACTACCCAGTACCTTGACGAGGCGGATCAACTTGCTGACCGAATCGCGGTGATCGACCATGGTCGGGTAGTTGCCGAGGGTACAGTGGACGAACTGAAAGCAGCAGTGGGGGCATCGACTCTGCAACTCAAAGTGCAAAATCAACACGACATCGAGAGGGCTGCTCAGATCGTGGAACAGGTGCTTTCAGTTAAGCCTAACGTGTCGGTGGAGGATGGAAAGATCGTTTCTCCGATGGCCAATGTTGATCGGGTGACGGACCTGCTGATCGCCCTCCGTACCGGAGAAATTCACCTGGTAGAGATGAGTGTGCAGAAGCCAACGCTTGACGAGGTGTTTCTGTCCATCACTGGCCAAGGGGGACAAGTAAATGAGCAGCAGACGGCCCAAGGAGCGCATGCTGTGGAGGGGGTGAGAGCATGAAGAACGCTGCTGTTATGACAGGTTCTGATCGCACACTGAAAAAGTCTGTGAGTTTCGGCCAGGCGTTTGCCAACTCCATGACGATGGCCTACCGGGGCATTCTGAAGATCCGGCATACTCCCGAGCAATTGTTTGATGTCACGCTCCAGCCGATCATTTTCACCCTTATGTTTACCTATATCTTTGGCGGCGCCATCTCAGGAGACGTGCAGCATTATTTGCCGGTCATCATTCCAGGTATCCTCGTACAGACTGTAATCTCGACTTCCGTCGTTACCGGCGTTCAACTGCGGGAGGATATGGACAAGGGCGTGTTCGACAGGTTCAAGTCACTCCCGATCGCGCGTATTGCGCCCTTGGCTGGAGCTCTGCTGGCCGACAGCATTCGATATACGATTGCGACTGTACTTACCTTCACTATGGGGTATATATTGGGGTATCGGCCAGAAGGAGGACTACTGAGTGTCGCTATCGCCGCGCTTCTGGTCATCGTGTGTTCCTGGGCAGTCAGCTGGATTTTCGCCTTTTTTGGCGTGATTGCCCGCACGGCTTCAAGTGTACAGGGCATATCCATGATTGTTTTGTTTCCGCTCACTTTTGTTTCCAACGCATTTGTGCCTGTGGACACAATGCCTGGCTGGCTGCAGTGGTTTGTGAACGTCAACCCGATTTCGCATCTGGTGAATGCGGTCAGGGAGCTTGCGAATACGGGAGTGATTGGCGGGGAACTGGCGATCTCCCTGTTTGGTGCTGCAGTTATTGTGGCGATCTTCGCGCCGCTTACGGTGCGTGCTTATATGCGTAAAGCTTAAGATAGCGTTCTTCTTGACGAGGACGAGAGGTTTAAGGCAGAGTTAGTTAGGGGAGATTGTAATGACGCGTGTATTGGTCGTTGATGATGATCCGCATATTCGTGAACTGGTCGGACACTTTTTGCGACTGGAAGGTCTGGAAGTAGTTGAGGCGGTGGATGGTTTGAACGCGCTGCGAATTTTTGACGAAATCAAGCTCGATTTGCTTGTTCTTGATATCATGATGCCGGGAATGGATGGCTGGGAGCTGTGTCGTAAGCTGCGCGAGCAGACCGACCTGCCGCTGCTTATGCTTACAGCCAAAGGCGAGACATCACAGATCGTAAAAGGCTTCGCGCTCGGAACGGACGACTATCTTGTCAAGCCCTTCGACCCCATGGTGCTTGTCGCACGCGTGAAGGCTTTATTAAAACGCTATCGTATCATGGCTTCAAAATCGGTGACTGTCGGAGAGCTTGTCCTGCGCAGCGATACATTTGAGTGCCGGGCTGGGGCGAAGGAGATTACCTTGCCGCGCAAGGAATTTGAACTGCTCTTCAAGCTTGCCAGCTATCCTGGAAAAACCTTTACCCGCGACCAGTTGATCGAACAGATCTGGGGTTATGATTACGAGGGAGATGAAAGAACGGTTGATGTGCATATCAAGCGCCTTCGGGTACGGTTTCCGGAGGCCAACCACTCCTTCCGGATCCGTACGATCCGGGGCTTGGGTTATCGGCTGGAGGTGCAGCAATGAAGCGGGAACCGGGGTTCCTCCATATCCTCGCGAGAGTCCTGCTGGTATTATTGGTGTTGTATCTTAGCTGGGCTGCGGCGTTTTTTATTACGGCGGCGATCTATTCGCGCATGTTATGGGCTCCCCATGATTTGTTTGTCTTTCTTATTAATGCGACGCTGGGCTTTTTCTTCTTCGGTATCATCAGCATGACTGTAAAGCGCTTCATTCGGCCTAGAGAGCAGCACGTTTTTACCGAAATGATCGACGCTTTAAAACGCATCTCTCAAGGGGACTTTCACATTAATCTGGATTGGGACCTCGGCGGGAGGAACGGTAAAAATCGGAGGCCGCATCCTTATATACAGCTGGTGGACAGCATCAATGATATGGCGGCAAATCTGAAGGCTATGGAAGAGCTGCGGGAGGAGTTTATTTCGAACGTATCCCATGAAATCGGCTCACCACTGACCTCGATCATCGGATTCGCGAAGGCGCTCAAGGATGAGAATCTGGATCAGGAGCAGCGAGACCGGTATTTGACGATCATCGAGACGGAGTGTATACGTCTGTCCAAGCTGAGCGATAATCTCATGAAGCTGGCGGTTCTGGATTCGGAGCGGTATCCGTTTCGTCCGTCCCGTTATCGGCTGGATAAGCAGTTGATATCGCTTATCCTCGCCTGCGAACCGCAATGGGAGGGGAAAAAAATCGACATGATTGTGGAGGCGGATAAAGTTGAGGTCAACGCGGACGAGGATCTGTTGGGCCAGGTTTGGGTGAATCTCCTTCACAATGCCATTAAATTTACACCACAGGGTGGAAGCATATCTGTTTCTCTTTCAAGTAACGGTGATCAGGCGGTTGTCTGCATTGCCGATACGGGACCGGGCATCGACGAACAGGATCAGCAGCGCATTTTTGAACGATTTTATAAAGCAGACAAGTCACGGGCTCGAACCGAAGGCGGCAGCGGCTTGGGACTTTCCATAGCCCACAAAATTACGGAGATGCATTGCGGATCTATATCTGTATCCAGCAAGATGGGAGAAGGAACGGCAGTTACAGTTTTGCTGCCATTGTACCAGGAAGCAAAGAAAGGCAGCAGCAACTGCTGACTGCACATCGGCACAGATAATAAAAGGTCGATGACCCGCATTCAAAGAAAAAATGCTGGCATTCGGTATGATTACTGTAAACATAAAGGAAATCATGACAGGCTAAAGGGAGCGTCTTCAAAGCCATAAACGGCTGAAAGGACGCTCCCTTTTGGTTGTGTACTCATATTCTTATGTCATCTACGACGTATAGCTCAGGGGTTAGTTGAATTGATAGGCTGCATTTCCTGAATAGCTTCCTTCAAGTTGTGTGAGCATAACTCATACAGTTGCTTTCTTTGCTGCTCACTGGAATTCGAGGCCAACTTTTGCAGCTCTGTTGTACATTGCTCCAGCAGCGTCAGCACCGCTTGATTAGAGTCCTGTACCTTGGACATCTGTACGTTATCACTGTACTGGTCAATGTATAGCTCCCCTTGCGGGTCCACCTGCGCGAAAAATACGTCTTTGACCGTCAGACTTTTTTCTTTCAGCTTGGCATCCAGCCATTGTTGAGTAATGCCCATGTATGCCATTTGCTGCTCCATAACTTTTCCATCCATAATAATAGCCGTTGGTTCCTTCTCCGGCAGTTGCAGCATATTAAGATCCTTAAGCGTCACAGGCTGCTTGTCTTTGGTCAGCAGAACGTTGATCTCACCGCTGGTCTCCATAATGGCAAACTCCACGTCAGATACCTTGAATACATTTTTACTCCGTAGCTGCTCCATAAGCTCATCCAGGGTAAGTCGTTCCTTTTTCAGATTATCCTCTAGGATTTTGCCGTCTTTGATCAGGGTCCTGGTTTTTCCATCCGCAAAATCCCTGACTTTCTTGCTTTTAATTTGCAATATTTCAATTGCTAATGTTACTAGGACCCATACTGCCAAGGATATATGGTATTCGTTATGTCCCTGTCGTAGAGGTAGGTGGGGATAACAAATATGAAGCTCTGCTCAACCCGGATCTGGAAGCGTTGGCTAAAGTGCTGGAAAGTTACAATCAAGCGGTATAAGCCGACGGGAAATCATTATGTTCAAGAGAGGTGGATGAATTCATGGCTAAGAATAGACAAATCAAATTTGGTGCAATTATTCATGGTGTTGGGGGAAGCATGACGACTTGGCGTCACCCCGACGTGCCTGCAGACGCGAGTGTTAATTTTGAATTTTATAAAACACAGGCGCAAAAGGCGGAGGAAGGCAAGTTTGACCTCGTATTTATCGCAGATGGCCTGTTTATTAACGAAAAATCCATTCCCCACTTTCTGAACCGTTTTGAACCTATTACGATTTTGTCCGCTTTGGCCGGGGTGACGAAACATATCGGACTGGTCGGCACATTGTCGACTTCCTATAGCGAGCCGTTTACGGTAGCACGCCAATTTTCTTCCATTGATCATATCAGCGGCGGTCGTGCAGGCTGGAACGTGGTGACTTCTCCGCTGGAAGGCTCTGCCCTCAACTTTAACAAAGGCGAGCATCCGTCGCATCCGCAGCGCTATAAGATTGCCGATGAATATTTGCAGGTAACCAAAGGGCTGTGGGATTCATGGGAAGAGGATGCGTTCATTCGTGATAAGGAAACCGGTGTATTCTTTGACCCTGAAAAGCTTCATACACTGAATCATCAAGGCGAGTTCTTCTCTGTGCAGGGTCCATTGAATATTGGGCGTTCCAAGCAGGGACAGCCGGTTATTTTCCAGGCAGGTTCCTCGGAGGATGGCAAAAACTTGGCTGCGAAGGAAGCGGACGCTGTGTTTACGGGACATGAAACGTTGGAGGAAGCGCAGCAGTTTTATCGTGATGTGAAGGAACGTGCGGTCCGCTATGGCAGATCGGAAGAGGATATCGTCATTTTACCGGGCATTTCACCGATTATCGGCAGCACAGCGGAAGAAGCGGAACGGAAGTATAAGGAAATCACCAATCTGGTGACCATTGAGGCCGCACTAAAATATTTGGGACGTTTCTTCGATCATCATGATTTCTCACAATATCCGCTGGATGAGCCATTCCCTGAGCTTGAGGGTATTGGCAGCAATGCGTTCCGCAGCGGTACAGATAAAATCAAACGGACAGCCAAAGAGCAAAATCTGACTTTGCGTGAGGTTGCATTGCGTTCAGCAACACCTAGAACCTCTTTTATCGGGACTGCTAAGCAGGTGGCGGATCGGGTGCAGGAGTGGATTGAAAGAAAAGGAGCAGACGGGTTTATTATCGGCTCTGATGTGCCATCGGGTCTGCATGACTTTGTAAATCTGGTTGTGCCTATTTTGCAGGAGCGCGGGATTTATCGTCAGGATTATGAATTTAGCACACTCCGTGAAAACCTGGGCGTGCCCATTCCAGAAAACCGCTACACCGCAGCTAGAGCCAAAGTGAAGGTAGACGCGTAATAAAGGAGGGAACGGTATGTCGAAGGCTATTATCCTGTCAGGCAGTCCGTCAACACAATCCCGTTTATACGGATTGCGGCGGTGGGGCCGGTGGCGACTGGGGGCAACGTATGTCTGATGATTATATCCTGAGCACCCTGAACTCTGATGAAGTTCATGTTACGGAGCATGAGATGGGGCATGGATTCGGCTTGCCTGATTTCTATGAAGAAAATGATCATCCCCCCGGTGGATTCCCTACGCCAACCATTATGTGGGCCGGAAATTCTTCCAAGATAACAGAGTGGGATACCTGGATGCTGCGTTATACCTGGAGCCAGATCAAGAAGGATGCTTCCCGTTTTCCTACTCGATAAAAATATTTAGAATAGCGAAAAAAGCTGATGAATAGGACCGTTTCTTCCGAAGTCACCATATTGGCGGCTTTTTTGTTTTAACGATGTAAGTTCTTGTCCCAAGTTAAGGAATGTGTTCCCTGAATATCCGTTTTTCATCAGCAAAATCAGAAAATAATCAGACTATGTGTAAATCGACTTACTGTAGCCACTCTATTTCTATAGGCTTGGTTGCACAACCTGCTGCTAACTTCTAGAATTTCGCGAATATTTTTTTGCATTTTGCGATATAAAAATATCCACTAAAGACGCGATGCTCCCGTTTTATTTTATTAATCGTGAATAACAAGAATCCGCTTCATAAATAATAAGTTTTAATCTTCATCAAGCTTCCCGTCAGATAAGCGAAAGATCACCCTGATCAGCATTACCTTCCAAAGAATAACTAAAAAGGTGCCCGGCGACCCTGGGATCGTTGGACACCTTTTCTGTTCTTACGCTTCAATTTTTGATTCACCCTGTTGCTCTACGAAACGCTTAACTTCTTCCAACGACGGCAAGGCTGCAATCGCTCCAACTTTGGTGCACACGATAGCGCCGACTTGATTGGCAAGTGTTACAAATTCCTGCTGCTGCTTCGCGTTGGAGGTAAATGCCTTAGGCTGACTCAGCTGGCTGATTTGATACAGCATAGCTCCGACGAAGGCATCTCCGGCTCCGGTAGAGTCGATCGATTTAACAGTAATACTGCTGATTAGCGAACGGGAGGCACCGCTTGAGATGAGGGTTCCTTCTTTCCCCAAGGTAACTGCTACTGTCTTGGCTCCCAACCCATGCAAAAGATCCAATGAAGCATGGCGGTCAGTCAGCCCTGTAATGATGCTTAATTCCTCTTCACTTACCTTTACGAAATCCGCATTGTGTATTCCTCTTCTGGACAGTGCGATAAATTCCTCAAGCCTGTCTTTCCAGAGGTCCCCCCGGTAATTGGGATCAAAGGAGGTGAATTGCCCATTGGCTTTCGCTTCGTCCAATAAAGATAAATACGCTTCACGGAAAGGATCGGCGAGCAAGGCCGTTGCCGAGCCAAAATGCAGAATGGCAGCCTGCCGGACCCATTCTTTATCAATGTCCTGCAGAGACAGCTGACGGTCAGCTCCGCGGTTGAAAACGAAATCCCGTTCGCCGTTAGCGGTAAGGGAAACAAAGGCCAGTGTAGTCGGTGTTGCCGGATCAAAAAGGAGCATGGACGTATCCACATGCTGCTCATCCAGTGTTTGCTTCAGGTACATGCCGAAGGGATCAGCTCCGACTTTCCCCAAGAATGACGCTTTTCCTCCGAGCTTGGCTACGGCTGCGCTTACATTTGCCGGAGCGCCGCCAGCCTGCTTGGAGAAATGCTGACCCTTGGCAAGATTGACGTCAATATCTGTACAGAAAAAATCAATGAGCAGCTCTCCCACACAAAGAATCGTTCCGTTATTTTTCACTTTGCTTCACCTCTTGATAGATTTAGTTTAGAACAGGCGTCGAGTCCCTGTATACGATATCCGTTGCCACATGGGTCACTCGGTATGGCATGGTATTCTCTTTGATTCTGGACAATAACATTTTGGCTGAAATAATACCCATTTGTCTACTGTAAATATGCACGGTTGTAAGATGGGGCTCGACAACCCGGGATTCCGAAGCATCATCGAACCCGCAGACAGCAACATCTTCTGGAACTATAATCCCCTTGTTCTTCAACGATTTGATCACGCTGATGGCAATGAAATCATTGGCGCAAATAAAGACGGAGGGGTACTCCTTGAGGGCATCCAATTGCTGCTCCATCCAGCTCTCCTCTATAAAGAAGTTGCGGTCCGGCGCTACAATACTATGGGCAGGATTCGGGGTGACTCCGGCTTCTGCCAGGGCCTTATTGAATCCGGTCCAGCGTTCATTGAAGCTTTTGCAATGATTGTAATCGCCTACAAAACCGAAGCTTTTATAGCCATGATTGATTAATTTCCGGGTAACACAGTATGTGCTGTGCTCATTTTCCATTAATACGAGATCCGCCTTTAATTCCGGATACATCATATCCGCAGCGCAATCAATGAAAATGGTTGGGATACCAAGATTCATGATCAGCTTGCTGTATTCCTTACTGAACATTTCGATGCAGAAGATGCCAGCTACATTCGAAGGCTCGAAATTACCAGGTAGGGTCATCGTATTGATATCGTTCTCACGAACAAAGAAAATGGATAAAGTATAGCCCTGGTTGCTGATTTCCTTCTCGAGCCCGCTGATCAGCAGCGATCCAAAGTGTGAGCTATTGGGAAGATTACAGGTCAAAAGTGCGATATTGCCTTGTTTTTCAGAGGCTGTTTCCATATAAGAAAATTGTTTGTATTTAAGCTCCATCGCTTTTTTGATCACCTTGTCCCTGGTAACGGCAGGAATATTCTCCACTCCATTAAGCGCCTTGGATGCAGTGTTTCTGGAAATCCCCAAGGCATCAGCGATATCCTGAATAGTAACCTTTGACTTTCTCATCATATTGTTCCACCTTATTCTCCGAATTAAGATTCTTCATATTTCTAAATATATAGTACTTTCATGCTTTTAACAATGAATTTATCCAAATGAACAAAAAAAGTTTACATTTATTCATTTAAATAGTGCATTTTTAAGAGATGAATGCTAAAAATAATATATTTTATCTTAGTTCATGCATTTATGACGAATTTATTTGCCCGAAATATATTGACTTATTAAATGTCCATCTGTTAAATTGTAAGAGAAAATAATGTTCAAATGTAAAATGTAAGCCCATTCATTTTGTGAAAGTGTAAACTGCTAGTTCTGTTGGAGGTGGGGATATAACCAGCAAAGCATTTGAAAAACATCTTGGTGAATTATGTCAGAGAGATGACATAACATGGCTTATAAATTGTCTTTTATAACAAGCCGTGAACAGTAGGAGGGAAAAGATTGGCAAACTTGATCGTTCAAAAAAGGGGAGTTAGGGCTTCAGAAACAAAAAAAAGAAACCATTGGCTAAGCTACATGGTTCGAAATTATATATTATATTTGTTTCTGGTTCCGTCCATAATTCTTACCGTCATTTTCAAGTATGTTCCCATGTATGGCTCGATCATTGCGTTTAAAAATTTCAGTCCAAGAAAAGGCATCATGGGCAGCGAATGGGTTGGATTCGAACATTTTCAACGGTTTCTTTCATCACCAAATTTTTATGACATTTTAATGAATACGCTTAAATTAAGCGCTTACGGTCTTATTCTCGGTTTCCCAGTACCCATCATTCTGGCTTTGATGCTCAATCTGATCCGAGGAGCGAAGCTCAAAAAGAATATTCAACTTATTGTATACGCACCTAACTTTATCTCGGTTGTTGTTGTTGCCGGCATGCTGTTTGTTTTTCTATCGCCGACTGGAATAGTGAACGTTATGATCACAACCTTCACCGGCAAGCCGATTTCTTTTATGACTGATCCCGCCTATTTCCGAACGGTATATATTTTGTCCGGTATATGGCAAACAGCGGGCTGGTCCTCAATCATTTATGTAGCCACCTTGTCGAATGTGGACCCGCAGTTGCATGACGCTGCAACAATTGATGGCGCTTCTTTGATCAAGAGAATCTTGCACATTGATCTGCCGGCTCTCAAACCCGTTATGGCCGTCCTGTTCATTCTCGCTGCAGGGGGCATCATGTCGATCGGTTATGAAAAGGCTTTCCTGATGCAAACAGCTCTGAACACGCCAACCTCGGAAATCATCGCGACTTATGTATACAAGGTGGGGTTGCAATCCGGTGATTATGCTTATTCTACGGCAATCGGGTTATTCAATTCCGTGATTAATGTAGTCCTGCTGATTTTCGTAAATACCGTCGTCAAGAAGTTGAACGAAGGGGAAGGGCTGTATTAAAGAAGGAGGTACTCAATGAATATTCAATACACCGGGAAGGACCGGATTCTGCTCATCATCAATTATATTTTGCTTGGATTGTTTGTTCTCGCTATTCTGTTACCGCTGATTTATGTGGTGCTTGCGTCCTTTTTGACTCCAAACACCCTGATTACCAAAGCACTGGCCATTACATCATCTGACTGGACAGTCACGGGATATGCCAAAATCCTAAACAACAGTGCCATGGTCCGCGGTTTTTTTAATGCTATTTTTTATTCAGCAGCCTTTGCGTTCGCAACCGTATTTTTTTCCGTCTTCGCGGCTTACCCGCTTGCGATTGAAGGGCTGGTCGGGAAACGGCCGATTATGATCTTTTTCCTGATTACGATGTTTTTCGGGGGCGGTCTGATTCCGACCTATCTCGTGGTTAAGGATTTAGGCATGTTGAATACGGTGTGGGCCATAATTCTCCCCGGCTCGATCAGCGTATTCAATATTATTTTGGCAAAGACTTACTTCCAGGGGCTTCCCAAAGAGATGTTCCAGGCGGCGAGTATAGACGGAGCTTCCGAGCTCAGTATTTTCTTTAAAATCGTCCTGCCGTTGTCGAAGCCTATTATTTTTGTTCTGGCTTTATACGCTTTTGTCGGGCAGTGGAACTCTTATTTCGACGCCATGATTTATCTCGATGATCCGAAGCTGTTTCCGCTTCAACTGGTGCTGCGCTCCATTCTGATACAGAATCAGGTTCAGCCCGGTATGATTGCCGATGCACTGGCGCAAGCGGAGCTTAAGAAATTGTCCGAAATGATAAAATACTCTGCTATTGTCATATCAAGTTTGCCTTTGATTGTCATGTATCCATTCTTCCAGAAGTATTTCGAAAAGGGTGCCATGGTAGGGTCGATCAAATAACACACCGGGGGAATAGAGATGAAAAAAACATTACTAACCTTGTCAGTGCTGGTACTTTCTACTTCATTGCTTGCTGGATGCGGCGGTGCAGACAATAATTCTGCTGCATCCGAAGATTACAAGCTAAACAACGTCACTCTGCCGCTTAAAGAGAAAGTTAGCTTGCATTTTATGACTCAAAGCTCGCCGCTGGCACCTTCCGATCCAAATGAAAAGCTGATATATAAAAGACTGGAAGAAAAAACGGGTGTGCATATCGACTTTACCAACTTCACCTCTGATTCTTTCATTGAGAAAAGAAACCTGGCGGTTGCCAGCGGGGATCTTCCAGATGCCATACTGGATGCCGGCTATTCCGACTACGATTTGTTGAACCTCGGAAAGGATGGAACCATTATCCCGCTGGAGGATTTGATTGATAAATATATGCCGAATTTGCAGAAGGTATTGAAGGCAGCGCCTGAGTACAGATCCATGATGACCGCACAGGATGGGCATATTTATGCTTTTCCTTGGATTGAGGAACTGGGGGCCGGGAAGGAAAGCATTCATTCTGTAAACGACATGCCATGGATCAATGTGGAGTGGCTGAAAAAGCTGGGGCTTAAAATGCCAAAAACCACCGAGGATTTAAAAAACGTCCTGCTCGCATTTAAAAATGGCGATCCTAACGGAAATGGCAAAGCAGATGAAATTCCGCTGTCCTTCATACTCAATAATGGCAATGAGGACCTGAATTTTCTGTTCGGATCATTCGGTCTTGGGGACAACGGCGATCATACGGTAGTCACCAATGAGGGGAAAGTGGTCTTCACCGCCGATCAGGATGGTTACAAAGAGGGGATTAAATACCTTAATGAGCTGTATAAACTGAACCTGATCGACGAGGAATCATTCGAGCAGGATTATAACACGTATCTGGCCAAAGGCCAGAGTGAAAGATATGGCCTCTACTTCCAATGGGATAAGGCGAATATTTCAGGAGACAACGATAAATATGATTTGATGAATCCGCTCGCGGGACCAAGCGGTGAAGTCAATGTAACCCGGACAAACAATCTCGGCTTTGACCGGGGGAGAATGGTGATTACCAGCGCCAACAAAAATCTCGAGCTTACGGCAAAATGGATTGACCAGCTGTATGATCCCATCCAGTCCGTACAGGACAATTGGGGCACCTACGGCGATAAAACTCAGCAGAACATTTTTGAGTACGATGAAGCGAGTCATATGCTGAAGCATCTTCCGCTTAACGGAACTGCCCCTGTCGAGCTGCGGCAAAAAACGAATATCGGTGGTCCATTGGCAATTCTTGACGAGTATTACGGAACCGTGACGACCAAGCCCGCCGATGCAGTGGGACGGCTCAAGCTCATGAAAGAAAGACTCGTTCCTTATATGAAGGCTGACCATAATTTCCCGAAAGTCTTCTTCTCGCTGGAGGATCAGAAGCAGATCTCCACACTGGAAACCGATTTGTTTGCTTACGTTAACCGCAAACGGGCGGAATGGATCAAAACGGGCAAAGTGGAAGAAGAGTGGGCGGAATATAAGACCGAGCTGTCCAGACTGGGACTCGACAAATGGCTGGAAATTAAACAAAAAGGCTATGACAGATACCTTAAAGATCAAGGCTGAAACATTTAACAAGAGGAGAGTGGACACCATTAAAGGAATGAATCTAACGGACGACAATAGCAGCAGAAAAGGATCACGAAGCGATTATTATAGAGAGACATACAGACCTCAATTTCATTATTCACCAGAGAAAAATTGGATGAACGATCCCAACGGCATGGTTTACTACGAAGGAGAGTACCACTTGTTCTACCAGCATACGCCCCATGATACACGGCCTGACTTTGGTAGGATGCATTGGGGGCATGCGGTAAGCAAGGATCTAGTGCATTGGGATGAACTCCCACCGGCAATTCCGCCTGGGGAGGACGGTGCGATTTTCTCGGGAAGTGCGGTAGTGGATAAGAACAATACCAGCGGATTTTTCAACGAAGAAGGATCAGGATTGGTTGCAATTTATACGAATGAGGGCAACAAGGCTCAGCCTGGCAAGTCGCAGGTGCAAAGTATTGCTTACAGCAAGGATCAAGGCCGAACCTGGACAAAATATGAAGGTAACCCGGTTTTATTCCCAACGGACACGCTAGACTTTCGTGATCCGAAGGTGTTTTGGCATGATGAGTCGTCGATGTGGATCATGGTTCTTGCCGTAAGAGATCGTGTAGAATTTTACTCGTCTCCAAATTTGAAAGAATGGACTTTTGCAAGCGAATTCGGTGCCGACATTCCGGGTATCCACCGAGGGGTATTTGAATGTCCTGATGTATTTCGAATTCCAGTGGATGAGGATCCGAATACCATGAAGTGGATTCTGATGCTAAGCGTCGGGGATAGAAATGGTGTGAATCCAAACGATCCAGAACCACCGGCAGGCGGTTCGGGCATGATGTATTTTATAGGCAACTTTGACGGTAAGGCATTTACTCTGGATGAAACATTGGAATCTTTTGATAGCATCAAATGGGTAGACTACGGATCAGATTTTTACGCGGCCGTGACCTGGAATGGCATTCCAAACGAGAACGGACGAAAGATTTGGGTCGGCTGGATGAACAATTGGCGTTATGCTACCACGCTGCCTTCGGAGGAATGGCGTGGCAAGACATCAATTCCCCGGGAGCTACAGCTTAGGACTTATCCGGAGGGACTTCGCTTAATCCAAGCACCCATTAGTGAATTAAGTCAGCTAAGAAAACCAATTTTGTCTCTGCAAGACTTGACGATTAAGCCAGGTATGAACGTATTGTCTGATATTTCCGCTGCAAAGGCAGAAATTATTGCAGAATTTGAAATCGGTACTGCCGTGGAATTCGGGTTTAAAGTACGGAAGTCTTCCGATCAGGAGACGATCATCGGATATAATATCTCGAATGGGGAGTTGTTCGTTGATCGGACGAAGGCGAGCACCATTGATTTCCATACCGATTTTACAGCAAAACACAAAGCTCCTATGAAGCCAGAGCATGAACGGATACAGTTGAGCATTTACGTGGATTGGTCAAGTGTCGAGGTCTTCGGCAATCATGGAAAAACAATCATTTCGGACATGATTTTTCCTGAATTGGAAAGCATGGGGCTAGAACTCTATGCCGTTGGTGGAGAACTAAAGGTTGTGTCGCTTCAAATCAATGATCTGGTAAGCATTTGGGGAAATGAGACTGTTTAACACAGAATAAAGTAACATCTTCTGCCTGGACACATAACACCCGGTCGGCTCACAACCGTATCGGGTGTTTTCGTATCCTTTGAAAGTTAGCAGAAGTCGAAAAACGTAAGAATCTGTCCGAGGGTTAATGAGCAAATCCAAGATGGTAGCTTATCTAATTAATTTTATTACGCGTTGCTTAGAGTTAGATGAGTTCGGCAACTTCTGGGGGTATTGAGCGCTTATTCCTCGAAAGCGTTTGAAGACCTATAGAAGATAGAAAATGCTCCCCTTGAGGTCAAAGCGGCTTCGGACACCGTAACTCTATCGAATGATGAGGATGGAGTAGCTCATGCGCTGATAAAAATGTTCTGTTCACTGAACAAGCAGGTTGAAATCAATTTTCAAGGACTGATTCCGACTGGAGGAAAACAGGTGAAACGAATAGATATTGGAGTATATTGCCGAAAACACCAAGAAAATTTCCGAAGAGGCTTTGCTTGACAGAGAAGGGATTACGGTTACGGAAATTGCTGACAATCAAAAAATGCTTAGAAACAATGTGAGCAAAGAGTTGAACAATCTCCTGCGTGCCGGTCTAGTCCTTAAAATCAAAGGAAGACCGGTCAAGTTTCTGCACAAGCAGGTTATAGAAGACACCTTTCGGGTCCGGATGAAAGAGAAACAAATTGAGGTTAAAAGTATTAAGGATGTACTGCTGCCTGGTGAACAGGTCGATCCGTTCCACGCCTTGATCGGTTTCAGGGGCAGCATGCGAAACCAGGTTGAGCAGGGGAAGGCGGCAATTCTGTATCCTCCAAGAGGCCTGCATACGCTGATAGTGGGACAGACAGGTGTTGGAAAAACTATGTTTGCCAGGTTGATGTACCATTATGGCAAGCATATGAAGCGATTTGCAGAGCATGCGCCATTTATCGTTTTTAACTGCGCTGATTATTTCAATAATCCCCAACTGTTACTTTCCCACATTTTTGGTCATGTGAAAGGAGCGTTTACCGGAGCAGATCAGGAAAAAGCAGGTCTGGTGGAGAAGGCTGACGGAGGGATCATATTTTTGGATGAGATTCACCGTTTGCCCCCGGAAGGCCAGGAAATGATATTCTATTTCATGGATACCCACAGCTATAACAAATTGGGCGAAACGGACCGGAACAGAGACGCGAATGTGTTGTTAATTGGAGCAACAACGGAAGACCCCGCATCTTCCATGCTGAAAACCTTCATCAGGCGCATACCCATTACGATCAATATTCCTTCCTTTCAGGAGCGTACTATTGAGGGGCGGTTGTTGATCTTAAAGCATTTGTTCAATAGCGAGGCCCATCGGGTAAAAAAGCCAATCAGGGCTGAATCAGAGGTAGTGAAAGCACTGATCGGAAGCGTAACCTTCGGCAATATCGGCCAGTTAAAGTCCAACATCCAACTGGTCTGTGCTAAAGGATTTTTAAACACCATTCATGAAAACAAGGAAGAAATAGGACTTGATTTTAAAAACCTGCCGGGAAACATCCGAGAGGGCTTATTCAATATCGGTAAAACAAGGGGAGAGAGGGATGAAGTGGGAATTCTTCCCTCATACTTGTATTTTACTCCCGAAGGAAAAATAGAATTGGAAGAAGAGGTTGATTCCGAGCTGCCGTTTAATCTTTACAGACTGATTGAGGATAAGATTGGCATGCTGAAGGAAGAAGGGCTCGACGACAGCTACATCAACAGATTTATAACTATGGATGTCAATAACCATATTAAAAGTTTTTATAACCGGTTTTATAACACTAAGGGGAGCAGGGAACGGATCCTGAAAATTGTGGATAAAGACATCCTCGAATTCGCTGAGCAGGTAAAGGAAATGGTCGAAAAAGAACTGAGCCGAATATACAGAAAATATTGGTTGTCCCGGCCAGCGTAAGGGAGTTGGATCAAGTGGTCAAGGATATGCGGTCCAAGCATGCAATTCTCGCCGTGGTTGGAGTAAAGCGACCAAGCCAGCCGGATATCCCGTTCATTCCCTTGGAAAAGCTGATCGAAGCAAGCGGTGAGCAGACATTGAGAGAACTACTGCTGAACAATAATCAGCTTCCTTCTGCTGCGGATCGAAGCATAGGCATTAGAGAGTTGTGCGAGGACAGTCTAAAAGAATTTTTGACTTATTTGAATCCCCACAAAGTTTTGGGAATGGTGATGAGATTCGTGCAAGCGCTGGAACAGGGATTGGAAGTCAATTTTGGTTATGCAACAAAAGTTCAAATTGCCGTTCACACGGCTTATGCGCTGGAACGCATGGTCATTCGCGATGGATTGGTTTATCGAGGGGAAGTGGAACTGCTCGACCAGCTTATATTCGAAGAGGTAAACCGTGCCTCCGGGATATTTGTTTCCGGTATGAACCTGACACTGTCTGATGACGAAAAATATTATATTTGCGAAATGTTGAGCGAAGTATATAATTTTGTTTCACAGTAAGGGAGAAACAATATAAAGCGCTTTCGCATGAATATGGAAGCAGCGAAAATGATAAATAATGATTAGTTCAGACTGGCAAAAACCTCCGATGGCCCGGGGGCTTTTGTTGTTTATAGAAATATACCGGATGGATACAGATGTTTGGCACGGAACTTGCAATACTAATATAAATGAGAGAGACGAAAGGGGGGAGACCAGAATTTTGTGACGTATACAGCTTGAATCCATAGAATTGAGCTACGGAGAAAATGTAAACGCTTTATTTTTTGCCATTGTAGTACAACAGAGAAGTTGTAAAATTTCAAAAAAGGATGTGAAAGATTGTGAAGAGGAAGTTAAGTGTGCTGCTTATTTGTTTTATGGTAATGGGTTTACTTTTAACTCCCGCCTTTGCTGCGGACTCTGGTTATTATGATGAACCATACCGTAATCAGATTCATTTTTCCCCCGAGACTAACTGGATGAATGACCCGAATGGAATGGTTTATTACAAGGGTGAATATCACTTGTTTTATCAACACAATCCCTACGGGACGACATGGGGATCGTTGCATTGGGGTCATGCCGTAAGTAAAGATCTTGTTCATTGGAAACATTTACCGATCGCATTATCTCCTGATGAAAAAGGGCAAATTTTCTCAGGCAGTGCTGTGATTGATTGGAACAACACAGCAGGATTTGGAAAAGAAGCGATGGTGGCTATCTTTACTCATGCAGGAGAAAAAGGCCAAGTTCAAAGTATTGCCTACAGCCTATACAAAGGCAGAACATGGAAGATGTATAAAAAAATCCAATAATGCCAAATCCACCTTTGCCGGATTGGCGTGATCCAAAAGTATTTTGGCATGAAGACTCCCATCAATGGGTCATGTTATTAGCTGTAAAGGATAAAATGATGTTTTATACCTCACCCAATTTAAAAGAGTGGAATTACGCAAGTGAATTTGGCCAAGATGGCGGGATACAAGCAAATAGCCTTGATAGAACTTCTTATGCCATGTCTTCACAAACTGGTGGATCATTTACTTATGAAGGGAATATTACCCTTAACGAAAAGAATGGCCGGGAGGGAGCAGGTGGTCTAGTTTTTCGTGCTGATAAGAATGCGAAAAACGGCTATGTTGTCAGCTTAGATGCAAAAAATGATGTCGTAACATTAAATAAGAATATAAATGGATCGAACCAGGAAATAGCGAGAAACTCCTTAACCCTCGAAACCTCATCTACTTACAATGTGCGGGTGAACGCAGAAGGCGATCATATTCAGGTATTTGTAAACGATAAGCCTATTATTGAGAAAATAGATACTGAATTTAATTACGGTTATTATGGGTTAACAGCCTGGAATTCAACAGCTGCCTTTCGAAATGTAGAATTTAAGAATACCTCTAACTTTGCAAACAACTTATCAAAATGGAAAGTTGTAAATGGCAAATAGCGCAAGGCGATATCACAAAGGTTTATTTGAACAATAAATTAGTTATCGACACAAAAGATCAAACTTATAAAGAAGGATACTTTGGTCTCAATGTGACACGGGTGCATCTTTTTTTCATTTCACATCATTATAATCTAATTTGCAGCATATCATGAAAAATACCCAATTTGAGAATGAGAGGCAATGGACTTGACAGATACTGTTTTTTGTAGAATAAAGGCTATTTGTTTCCTTTTATGTAATTATAGACAATATACTAGGAATATTATGTATAATATTGTATGATAGTGGGCATGGAAGAGGGATAGCGGAGGGCAATACCAATTTCTAATTTCGAAAGGAATCATCCATTATGTATTTATTTATTTATTTATTATTAGTGCTGAAGTTTTATTCTAGGTTTTTGTTGTTGCAGGGTTGATCGCAAGGTATATGTTTGGCTTGAAGAAATTAGGCGGTCTTCTTTTACTATTTACTCCTATATTGATATCCTGTTACTGCTTGCGGTGTTCATCACGGTGAGCAGCGGCATGGAGATTACGACCGCTACTGGCCTGGCGGCCTGCTATTTTGGCATTACGGTAGCATTTGGTCATAGGTTAATTAAATGAGCAGATATGCAGTTCTCTCATTGGTTTGGTAAGGGGCCGAAGCCTGAACGCAAGTATGGTGCTGCTCATGCAAAAGAGGAACGGATTGGTTGTTGCTTCACCTCTTGGGCTGGGCCATCGGCAACGGTCTGTTGCTCGCCATCATTGTGTATGTAGATGATCCACAGCGTACGGTTTCTTTGGAGGGCATTATAACAACATGGGCACTCGTTCTGGCAATCGACTTTATTGTCTCCTTTAGCTATACCTTGTCTCCAAGGAAACATAAGGCGTAGCCTCAGGGATATAAGGCTTCACACTTGGATGAAATAAGGCCGGTCACTCAGGATGTTCGAATCGGGAGGGTCGTTGATGGTAAAAAATAAAGTTGTCACTTCCGGTAGTTTGATGAGTCCGTCGCTATCTGTGGAATAGTCCTGCCAATCCTCATGAATTTTAAAGTTAATTCTTGCAATTGCCTAAAACGTCTATTGTTTAACTTTGGCAACTAACATGATAATATTCCAGAAAAGATTACATATGTCTATACATAGACATACGCAATTAAGTTGTTTTTTGTTGAAAAATGTAAAAAAAGAAAGGTGGTTTCTGTGACAACGCTGCTGAGTGGTAAGAACATTTTGATTATGGGGGTGGCTAATAACAGGAGTATTGCCTGGGGGACAGCCCAATCTTTAGCTGCTGAAGGAGCAAGGCTTATTTTTACTTACGAAAATGAGAGGGTTGCAGATCGCGTGCTAAAGCTCGTTGAAACGATTCCGGGGTCCATTGTCTGTCCTTGTAATGTACAAAGCGATGAAGAATTGGATACACTGGCGGATTTCCTAAAGGAGAAAGTAGGCGTTCTGCATGGTTATTTTCACAGTGTTGCCTATGCTAAGGCTGAGGATTTGGATGGCTTGTTCGTCGACACTTCTCGCGAGGGATTCGCCATTGCTCAAGAAATCAGTGCCTACTCTCTCGCTGCTGTTTCCCAACGAATTTACCCGCTGATGACGGAGGGGGGAAGTATCGTCACCATGACGTATATTGGCGCAGAACGAGCGATCAAGAATTACAACGTTATGGGTGTGGCGAAGGCTTCACTGGAAGCAAGCATGCGCTATCTATCGAACGATCTGGGTACTTATGGCATTCGGGTAAATGCGATTTCGGCGGGTCCCATACGGACTTTGGCCGCCTATGGTATTAAGGATTTTAGCACGATGCTAAAGCATATTGAAGAAACTACGCCCCTACGCAAGACGGTTGATACGTCCGAAGTTGGAGATACCGCGTTATTCCTATTTTCCCATTTATCGAGAGGCATTACGGGAGAAGTTATCCATGTTGATGCAGGATACCATATTACGGGGATGTAAGGAGGGAACGCTGTGCTTGTTACGCATACGGATTGCCGTATTATCTCACCTGAAGGGATTATGACAAGGGAGCGTCTGGAGCGGGATGTTACGATCTTCTCCCGTATGTTGGCTCTCCGAGGAATTCCTGAAGAAGGCAGAGTGATTCTGAAGGCGGCCAATTCTTATTATTTTGTTGTGTCTCTGTTCTCCCTGTGCAACATTGCTGTTTCGGTGACTGTAGTGGACGAGCAGACTGTGCTCGATGAGGTAGCCCAAATCTATGATGAAGCGGCTGCCTGCTGCATCCTGACGGATTGCGATCTAGAACTTCCTCATGCGCTCGTTATTCTGATTCAAGATCTAATTCAAGAAGAAGCCGTACACCCGCATTGGGTGGGAGAGCCAGAGATTGAAGCCCTCGACTTTAACAAGTGGTGCGAGAGGCCGGATGCCCTCATTCTGTATTCTTCTGGTACGACGGGAAAACCCAAGGGAATCGTGAAAGCTGGTTCAGCTTTCATGGAGAATATCAGGCACTCTATACACGCCATGAATTACTTACCGTCTGACCATATGCTCCCCGTTGTACCGTTTTCTCACTTCTATGGTATTTCACTCATCTTCTCCTGGTGGTTAACCTCATGTTCTCTAATTATCTGCAATCCTAAAAACCTCTGGAGCGTCATTGCAAGTATTACGAAAGACCGGGCGACGGTCGTAGACGCCAACCCCTCTGCTTTTTACACCTTGTTGCGTATGTTAAGCCGAAAACCCGAACAACTGGAAATGGTCAAGGAATCTCCGGTGCGCATGTGGTGCGTAGGCGGTTCCCCACTTACCCAAGACCTCGAAGAGAAATTTAACAACATATTTGGACAGCCCCTGCTGAATGGTTACGGCCTTTCTGAATTGGGCAACGTTACGCTGGGGACGCTGGAGTGTCCGCAAGGCTGTGGCAAACCGTTGCCTGGTGTGGACCTGAAAATACTTGATGCTGCTGGTAGCCAGCAGGCGGATGGCATCGTAGGCGAAGTGTGGATACGCAGTGCCGGATGTATGGAAGGTTACCTGAATCGTCCAGACCTGACGCAGTCCGTTCTACAGGACGGCTGGTTCAAGACAGGGGATCTGGGCTATCTGGATGACGAAATGCTGTATGTCATTGGCCGCAGCGGTAAGACGGTCAACCGGATGGGCTATATGGTATCTCCGGTCTATATCGAGGACCGGATTGGTTCGCTAGGATACCGATCCTGCGTGATCACCCTGGAGGACGAGGCTAAAGGAACATTGCTTATCGCATACATCGAAGGCGAATCCTCGCAGGCCTTGTCTGTACTCCGCAAAGAAATGAATCGGGTACTTCCCTCATACATGTTTCCCGATCTGTTGCTTCCGCTTGCCCATTTTCCATTAAATCGGAATGGAAAAGTAAACCGGCTGGAAATGGAGCGCATTGCCCTGGAGAAAGTTGCTTCTCGCAAAGTGTAACAAGATATTTACCAAAAACCGCATAAAGGAAAGGGAGGATGTATCATGAGTATGAATCCGGAACTGGAAAAAAATACGCTTTTTTTGGAAAGGCATGAGGCAATTCTGAAGTGCCTTAATTATTTGATGGAGTATCGGCAGGAAGTGATGGATATTCTCACGCAATTTTCATCCTATCGGGCCGCCGATGCAGAAATTGATTCCACGATCCTCACACTCCAAGGTGCTTTGCAAGAAGTGCAGACCTATCAGCCAAGCTGGCAACGATCTATGGCTGTATTCATGCCTTCCAACGTCGTTTTGTACTCCTATGCATTATACCTTTTGCTTCCGTCTCTGTACGTTGAAAAGATAGACTTTCGCCCTTCTTCTCACGTAAACGAGTACGTTAATATGCTGCATGAGAAGCTTCATGCTGTACATGGATTACCCATCTGTATTCGTAAAGTTAGCCAGAAGGAGTTCTTGGAGAATTCAGTTATGCCAGCTGATATTGTGGTGTTCACTGGGAGCTATACCAATGCGGAGAAGATCAAAAAACAAATCCGAAAAGAGCAACTCTACATTTTCTACGGACAAGGGATAAATCCTTTCATTATCGGACCCGATGCCGATCTGGAATTGGCGGTTACCGATGTGACTCGAATGAGATTGTACAACTCCGGACAGGATTGCCTGGGACCTGACATCATTCTGGTGCATCAGGATGTGAGGGAGAGCTTTAAAAACCTGCTGATTGAGCGGCTTGACCAACTCGTGTTTGGAGCCAACAATGATCCGAACGCGAACTATTCCCCTATTTTCTATAAAGACACGCTGTATTCGGTTTCTGAATATTTTAATACAAATGATAAGTTTATTATTTATGGCGGTGGCATCGATTTCCGTACGAAAAAGATGGAGCCGACGATTGTATATAGCGAACTAGATCAGGATTTGGAGATTATCGAGTATTTTTCACCAGTCTTCAACGTGGTTAGCTACCGAGACGACGAGCAACTGATCAAGCGTATTTCCTCCAGTTATTTCAGTGAACGTGCGATGGGCTGCAGCTTATACGGATCTAATCACCTGGCGGACGTCCTGCGAAAGAAGCACACGCTGACCATTAATGAGACGCTTGAGGATGTGGATCAGGGCAATAAGCCCTTTGGTGGCTATGGCACGATGTCGAACTATATTTTTTACGATTTTAAGCTCGTTTCGAAGCCCATTTTGATTTCAGAAATTGTCGCAGAATATTTGTCGGAAAAGAGGAGTTTGGTATGACTGCGAGCTTACTCCCCTGGGATGCCATCATTGGCTACTTAAAATCGGCTGGGGTTCGGCATCTCTTTGGATTACCAAGTGATGATCTCAAAATCGTATCGTCACTCCCCTCGTCGGGTATGGATTTTATTCTGTGCAAAGATCAACGTAATGCTGTGTTCATGGCAGCAGGCTATGCGCTCACAACCAACCAGATGTCTGTATGTGTTGTGGGTAAAGGCCCTGCGCTCAGTAATACACTCACGGGGCTGCTGGAAGCGAAGAACCTTGGTGCTCCGCTTTTACTTTTGGCGCTTGGCACCGGAGGAGACAAGCTGGGTACCCGATCCTTTCAGGAGGCAGATCAAATCTTACTCGTGAAGCCGCTCGTAAAATGGGCTTACCGTGTCGAGCATGTGGATCGGCTTGTATGGGCGATGGAGCGAGCGGCTTTTTTGGCCATCAATGGGGCCCCAGGTCCTGTCTATATTGAACTACCCGAAAACCTGATGGACCAGCCTGTGCCGACAGAGCTTCAGTTTATTCCGCCAGAAAAGCTTTCGTGCTCTCCGTCTCTTCGGGAGCTGGATGCGGCATGGGAGATTATCAAGACTGCTCGCAGGCCTGTCATTTTGGTCGGAGGCGGGATGAAGTCAGTTAAAAATGATGTAATTGAGATATTCGCTAATCTGCGAGGAGCAGCCTTGTTCGCAACCGCCTCGGGACGGAGTGCAATTGATGAAGACGATGAACTCTTCTGTGGTGTTGCCGGGCTCTATACGGATCTCAGTCTGAGACAAATCTGGAAGGAATCTGATGTGGTGATTGCGCTGGGCAGCCGATTGGAAGAAACGGCTACGTTTGAGTGGGATATTTTTCTAGAGGATACACCCTTAATTCAAGTCAATGTCGAGCTGGAGGATTTTGCACACGAATACCGGGGCGTCAAAGTGCTTGGAGATGGATATGCAGCATTAGAGCAGTGGGTTCAACGGTACAGACATAAACCTGATGGAGTGTGGCTTGAAACGATCAGAAGGTGTAAGCAGAAGGCATTCTCTAATAGAGCCATTTATATGGAGGAACTGAAAAAGGCTCCTGGAATTCACGTTCCAGAGCTGCTGGAGATCATTCAGACAGAATTTCCAGAAAAAATGGTGCTTGTTCAGGAAAATGGATTACAGGATATGTGGTCTTACTTTTATCCATATTTTTGCTTCATGCAAGGTTCTCTTTCAATTGTTCCCAGTGACCAAACGAGCCTTGGATTCGGTGCGGCTGCTGCTCTGGGGGCAAGTGTGGCAACAGAACGTCCAGTAGTGGCACTGGTAGGGGACGGTGCGTTCAATCTCTTCTATTCGGATTTTATGACGGCGGTGCAGTATCAAATACCGTTAATCTATATCGTACTCAATAATGGCGGCTACGGTTGGCTGCAAAATCAGATGAATTATAAGCATCTTTCGGATCAATCCTTGCCATTTGTCTCCGAGGAGGCCAAGGCAGGAATCCAAATTCCACAGTATGAGTTTGTGGAAAGTCTTGCGATCCGGAGCAAGGGGGAGGCCCGGGAACAGCTTCAGCTTGCTTGGCAAAAGTATCAGGAGAACAAGCTTGTGGTCGTCGAGGTATATGCTGATCTTGCTGATGTGCATGAGAAAATCAGTCATGTGTATGGCGACTTTCCTCTCTACGAGCAACAGGCTTCCAAGAATTAATTTCAGCGAAGGACGTGGGTACAGTGAGAAGACGTGTTGTAGTGACAGGACAGGGAGTCGTAACGCCGGTCGGGCTTAATCTTCCAGATTTCTGGAATTCACTGTTGGAAGGAAAGAGCGGAATCGGACCTGTCACTGCTTTTGATACAGCGGACATTCCGACAAAAATTGGTGCACATGTTACGGGCTTTGATCCGTTGCAATATATGAGCAAGAAGGAAGCTAATAAAGTAGCACAGTTCACCCAATTTGCCTTGGCGGCTGCCCGTCAGGCAGTCGAGCAATCTAAATTAGTGATTGACGAGCGGAATGCAAGCCGCGTGGGGGTTATTGTCGGCTCTGGAGCAGGCGGCCTCGACGTCATAGAGGAGAACTATGGGAAATTAACAAAGCTTGGTCCCAAAAGGGTTTCTCCTTATTTTGTTTCCTCGATGATGATTAATTCTGCGCCTGGTGAAATCTCCATTGCTATCGGAGCCAAGGGACCTTCGTTTGCCGTGGTTACGGCTTGTGCTACTGGAAGTAATGCCATCGGTGAAGCATTACGTACGATCCAGTACGGCACGGCTGATGTCGTGGTCGCTGGAGGAGCAGAAGCGAATTTCAGTCAGCTTGATTTAGCATCCTTTGCGAATATCCATGCGCTCTCCAGATGCAATGAAGAGCCGCAGAAGGCCAGTCGTCCGTTTGATGTGGACCGCGACGGATTCGTCATCGGCGGAGGAGCAGGGGTGTTGGTGCTGGAGGAGCTAGAGCATGCCTTGAACCGCGGAGCCACGATTTTGGCCGAGGTTGCGGGTTATGGATGCACGACCGATGCGTACCATATCACGGCTCCTGATCCCTCGGGCTCCGGTCCGGCGGAAGCGATCAGCATCGCTCTGCAGGATGGCGGTTTGACACCGCAGGAAATCGACTATGTCAATGCCCATGGTACGAGTACGCCGTTTAACGACCGTATGGAGATCAATGCGATTCAGAGCGTATTCGGAGCGCATGCTCCCCGTTTGGCGATATCATCTATTAAATCGATGACAGGCCATTTAATGGGCGGAGCAGGGGCAGTTGAATTAATCGCCACTGTACAGAGCTTGCTCCACAACAAGGTACCACCGACACTCAATTGCGACAACCCTGAAGCCCCTGAACTGAATTTTGTACCGCACGTATATCAGGAACGCGAGGTCCATGCGGCGATTAGTAATTCCTTTGGTTTCGGGGGGCACAATGTCTGTCTTGCTGTTCGCAAGTGGGAGGGGGTATAGCCTGTGAGCGAAGAGCTAATCCATATCCCGGATGTGCTTCCGCACAGGTATCCGTTTCTTCTGCTGGATGGCGTGACTGGATACGAAACGTCGCAATGGGCGAAGGGGTACAAGTTTGTTACCTGGAGTGAATGGTTTATTACAGAGGCTAGTCCATACATGCCTCCTATGTTGATCGTGGAGTCGCTCGCACAATTGGCGGCATTCGCTGCGATTGATAAAAAAGGTATTGCATACCTGACCAACCTCAATGGAATTCGATTCCACAGCTTGGCAAAGCCAGGGGACCGAATTGATCTTTATTTTGAAGTGATCAAGCGTCGGCGGGGTTATGTACTCGGAAGTGGTCGGGCTTCCGTAGGCGATCGATTGGTGGCTGAGGCGGAAGAAATTGTTTCACTTGGTCAATGACGGGGTGGAAGCGCACGTTGAACTGTCCTTTTGTCCTCCTGACTGCCAGTAGCAGCGGGAGGATATTCACATCACGGAATAGGAGTGAATGAGATGAATGACATGCAGTTATATGATTTAACAAATGCGCAGAAGCGTATATGGTATACCGAATTACTCTACCCAGGTACGTCAGTGTCACAGCTTTCCGGTACAGCTAAGATGAAGGGTCATATAAATATCGCTGCCTTCATGCAGTCCAATAATTTGATTATCAAACAGTATGATGCGTTCCGCATTCGTATTACCTCAGTGGATGGAGTGCCTCAGCAGTATGTCGTTCCTTATGAAGAGAGACAGTTTGAGTACCTGGATCTTACCCACTATGAAAGTATCTCTGAGGTGGAAGCCTTACTTGAGCAACACAAAAGCAAACCCTTGCCACTGCTGGATTCTGAACTCTTCCAGTTTTTAATTGTGAAGATTAGCGAGGATGAGTATTGGATTAACACCAAGATGCACCATATTATTTCTGACGGGATCTCAATGGTGGTCTATGGCAATCAGCTAACAGCGTTTTACATGGATTTAATTCAAGGAAATGAACCGAAGCTGAACGACGATTGCTCTTATATTCAATATATTGCAGAAGAGAACGCATACGAGCTTTCGGACAGATACCAAAAGGATAAGGCATACTGGCTGGATAAATTTTCTGATTTGCCTGAACTTACGGGTTGGAAGTCATATAATCCGTTATCTCTGAGTACCCACGCCGTTCGGGAGCATTTTACCGTGCCAGAGGTGCTATATCACGAGCTACAGGCATTTTGCCAACAGAACAGGATTTCTCTGTTCCAGTTCCTCATGGGTGCGATGTATATCTACATACACAAAGTGACGAATCAGCCGGATGTGGTGATTGGTACTTCGCTCGCTAACCGGGGGAACAAAAAAGAGAAGCAAAAGATAGGTATGTTCGTCAGCACGGTTGCAGCCAGAGCATACGTCGAAAAGGATATGGATGTGTTGAGCTTCCTGCAGGATGTAGCCAGGGATCAGATGTCGGTCCTGCGGCATCAGAAGTATCCATATAATCACTTAATTCAGGATCTTAGAGAAATGCATGGTAACAAGGATATTCAGCGGCTTTTTGGCGTTTCAATGGAATACCGCCTTATCAATTGGGTTGATTTGGATGACGTGTGCATTTTGATGGATTATGATTTCTGCGACGACGAAGTGAACGATTTCGTGCTTCATATCGTGGAGATCCTGGATGAAGGCGAGCTGGTACTGGATGTCGTTTATCGGACGAAGCTGTTTGAACCCAGTGAAGTAAAGGACATGGTTTCCCAGTTGCTTACGATCGCCGAGCAGATCATTCATGCACCGCAGCTTTCCATTGCAGAGGTACACTTATTGGGTGAAGCAGAAGAGCAATCCATTTTGGCTCTTTCGGAAGGCGTTGCAGTCGATTATCCGCGTGAGAAGACAATCCATGGCTTATTCGAAGAACAAGCTGAGCGCACGCCAGATCACATAGCCGTTCAGATGGACGAGCAGAGCATTACATACCTAGCTCTAAACGAGCAGGCTAACCAGCTCGCGAGATATTTGCGCACCGAAGGCGTTGGTGCAGATGTACTCGTCGGGATTATGGCTGATCGTTCCTTGGAGATGGTCGTCGGCATGCTGGCGGTTTTGAAGGCGGGAGGAGCCTATGTGCCCATTGATCCCGATTATCCCGAAGAACGTATCCATTATATGCTGGAGGATTCGGGAGTCCATCTGTTGCTCACCCAAAGCCATCTATGGGAGTGCACCACATTTGGCGGAAAGCTTGTGAATCTGGACGAAGTTGCATCGTATAAAGGGGACACTTCAAATCTGGAGAGCATTTCGGGGGCGAGCAATCTTGCCTACGTCATCTATACATCGGGTACGACAGGCAAGCCAAAGGGAACGCTGATCGAGCACAAAAATGTAGTTTGCCTGCTCTTTAATGATAAAAATATGTTTGATTTCGGTCCTCAGGATACGTGGACCCTGTTCCATTCATTCTGCTTTGACTTCTCCGTATGGGAAATGTACGGGGCATTGCTGAATGGAGGACGTCTGGTCATCGTTCCATCGCTTACCGCGAAGAGTCCAGATCGTTTCTTGCAATTGCTTAAGGACCAGAAGGTCACCGTTTTGAACCAGACGCCGACATATTTCTATCAGTTACTACAGGAAGAGCTTGGTCATCATGCGGCAGAACTGAGTCTCCGTATGATTATCTTCGGTGGCGAGGCATTAAGCCCGGCCTTGCTCAAGGACTGGAGAACGAAGTACCCGCAAGTGCAGCTCATCAACATGTACGGCATTACCGAAACAACCGTGCATGTAACATACAAAGAAATTACGGATCTGGAAATTGAACAGGGCCGCAGCAATATCGGTACCACGATTCCGACGCTGCGTGCATACATTCTGGATGAACAACGCCGTCCACAGCCGATTGGCATTCCAGGTGAACTCTACGTGGCGGGCGAAGGCCTGGCACGCGGCTACCTGAACCGACCGGAATTGACGGAAGAGAAGTTTGTCGCTCATCCGTTTGAAGAAGGCGAGCGTATGTACCGCTCGGGTGACCTGGCACGCTGGCTGCCGGATGGCAGCATGGAGTATTTGGGACGGATTGACCACCAGGTTAAAATCCGGGGTTACCGCATCGAGCTGGGCGAAGTGGAAGCGAAGTTGCTCCATGCTCCGTCTGTAAGGGAGGCTGTAGTGCTCGCTCAGGAGGATGGAAGTGGACAAAAGGTGCTTGTCGGCTATTTTACAGCCGATCAGATGCTGACGGTAGGCGAATTGAGACAAGCCTTGGCGGCAGAGCTGCCAGCTTATATGATTCCGTCTTACTTTATGCAATTGGAACAGATGCCTTTGACGCCAAATGGCAAGCTGGATCGCAAAGCACTTCCGGCTCCGGAAGCCAATGTGCAGACTGGAGCAGTTTATGAACCGCCAAGGACGAAGGCTGAGGAAGCCTTGGTGTCCGTATGGCAAGGGGTGCTGGGAGCACAGCAGGTCGGCATCCATGATCATTTCTTCGATCTGGGTGGTGACTCCATCAAGGCGATCCAGGTATCCTCGAGATTGTTCCAAGCCGGGTATAAGCTAGAGATGAAGGATCTCTTCAAATGTCCGACAATTGCTGAGCTAAGCCCGTATCTTCAAGCAGCCGGACGCACAGCAGAACAGGGTGAAATTAAAGGCGCAGCAGAGTTGATGCCAATTCAGCGATGGTTCTTTGAACGTCATACAGAGGAGCCGCATCATTACAATCATGCCGTCATGCTCTATCGGAAAGACGGCTTTGATGAGGCTGCACTCCGGTTGACGATGACCCAAATTGCTACCCACCATGACGCGCTGCGTATGATCTTCCGATCTACAGAAGCTGGTTATACAGCCTGGAATCGTGGAACGGATGAAGGCGAGCTCTATACCTTGGATATAGCTGATGTGCGACAGGCGGATGATCAGGCTGCTGCCGTTCAAGCCAAAGCCGATGCCATCCAGGCAAGCTTCCACTTGGAAGACGGCCCACTGTTCAAGCTAGGCTTGTTCCATTGTGAAGATGGGGATCATCTATTAATTGTTATCCATCACCTTCTAGTTGACGGGGTATCCTGGCGCATCCTGTTTGAGGACATCGCAACGGGATACGAGCAGGCGTTGAATGGACAAGCGATTGTCCTTCCACAAAAGACAGATTCGTATCTTGTATGGTCTGAACAAGCGGCGAAGTATGCAGCAGGGCCTGCTCTGGACAAGGAGCGTGCATACTGGCAGCAGATCGAGGATACAATTCTGGCCCCACTGCCAAAAGATGAAGATCAGGAGCCGGGCACCATTCGGGATACCGAGTCGGTAACGGTAACGTGGTCTGCGCAAGAAACAGACCTGCTGCTGCGACAAGCGAACCGGGCGTATCATACGGAGACGAATGATTTGCTTTTGACTGCTCTGAGAGCAGCAATCCAGCGCTGGACAGGCATGGGACAGGTTCTGGTCAATCTTGAAGGGCATGGACGGGAAATGATCATACCGGAACTGGATATTACCCGTACCGTGGGCTGGTTTACAACCCAGTATCCGGTTCTGCTGAACCTGCAAGACGGACAGGAAGTATCTGCACGAATCAAGCGTATTAAGGAGAATTTGCGCCAGGTTCCGCACAAGGGAATCGGCTACGGTCTTCTGAAGTATATGGCACCGGAGAAAAGTGTCGGATTCGGCATAAAGCCTGAGATTTCCTTCAATTATCTCGGACAGTTTGATCAGGACTTGGAGGGTAATGCCCTTAGCCTATCCACACATTCCGTCGGTAAGGCGCTCAGTGATCACACACCACAGCAATATGCTTTGGATGTGAATGGCATGATTGCCGAAGGCCAGCTATCACTGACGATTACGTACAGCAGCAGGCAGTATCGCGAGGAAACGGTGAGTCATTTTGCCGAATTATTACAGTCGAGTTTAAGCGAGGTCATCCGACATTGTGTGGCTCAGGAGTGCTCACAGCTTACGCCAAGTGATATTCTGTTCCAGGGATTAACACTGGAGCAGCTTGATCAACTCACGACGCAAACGGCCCACATTGGAGAGATTGAGGATGTGTACAAGCTGACGCCGATGCAGAAGGGGATGCTGTTTCACAGTCTGCTGGAGCCGGACTCCTCTTCATACTTCGAGCAGGCTACGTTCGAGCTGCGAGGCAGCTTCGATGTAGATATCTTCTTCGAGAGCTTCCAGGCTCTGGCACAAAGACATGCCATACTCCGTACCGGCTTTTACAACAATATCGCTGATGTACCGCTGCAAGTTGTCTTTAAGCAACGGTCAATCCCTCTGCGCTACGTAGATCTGCGTTCCGCTACGTTGCAGGAGCAAGAAGCTCAGATCAAGGCTTACACTGCTGAGGATATGGCTAAAGGTTTCAGTTTGTCGGAGGACCCGCTGATGCGAGTAACCGTCCTGCAAACGGAGCAGAGTTCCCTGGTATTATGGAGCTTCCATCATATTGTTATGGATGGCTGGTGCATCCCGATCATTACCCAGGAGCTGTTCGATTATTATTCTGCCCTGCGCCAGCAAATGCAGCCTGTGCTGCCGCCAGCTCAGTCTTATAGCCGTTATATTGAGTGGCTTGATGCACAGGATAATGGAGAAGCTTCAACGTATTGGAGCCGATACCTCGAGGATTATGACGGGAATACCGTATTGCCGGAAGGCAAAACGAAATCTCAAGCCAAAGAAGCGGGCTATGTTCTGAATGAGCATGTTCTCCATCTGGGTGCATCCTTGACCGGTAAAATGGATGTTGTCGCGAAGCGCAATCACGTGACCGTCAACACGCTCATGCAGACAGCCTGGGGACTGATTCTTCAACGTTACAATGCCAGCTCGGATGTGGTTTTCGGCGGTGTTGTATCAGGTAGACCGGCTGAGATTGCAGGTATCGAAAATATGGTGGGTCTGTTCATTAATACAGTACCTATCCGTGTGCAGTCCTCCAAAGACGAAGCCTTTGTCGAGATCATGAAACGCACACAGGCACAATCACTGGCAGGACGTGCTTACGATACCTACCCACTGTATGAGATTCAGGGGAAAACAACCCAAAAGCAGGACCTGATTTCTCATATTATGATCTTTGAAAATTATCCGCTCGACGAACAGGTGGAGCAATCGGGTAATCAAAATGAAGACAATCTCGAAGTCGCGAACTTCACCATGTTTGAACAAACGAACTATGACTTTAACCTGGTTGTGATTCCAGGCGAGGATATCAAGGTCTGCATTCGTTACAACGCTTTGGTCTATGAGCAAGAAAGTATTGCGCGGATCGGAGATCATTTGTTGCAAATGCTCGATCAGGTAGCTACTCGTCCGCAAGCGACGATACAGGAACTGGAGATTGTAACGCCTGAGGAACGCACGAAACTGCTTGACTGGGGCGGCAAGGCCCAAACCTATCCAAGTGATCAGGGTCTGCATACCTTGTTTGAAGAGCAGGTTGTCCGTACGCCGGATAAGATTGCGGCTGTAAACGGCGACATCCAGATCACGTATCGGGAGCTGAACGAGCAGGCGAACAGGCTGGCCTCCACCTTGATAGCTCAGGGACTACGAAGTGAACAAGTGATAGGTCTGTTGGCAGACCGTTCTGTGGAGCTGCTTGTTGCCATCATGGGTGTGCTCAAAGCGGGCGGAGCCTATGTACCTATTGATCCTGAATATCCGCAGGAACGGATTCAATATATTCTCAAGGATTCCGGCGCTGAGATTCTGCTTACACAGAGCCACCTGACGGAGCTGGCTTCCTTTGATGGAACGGTTATGGAATTGGATTCCCCGCACATCTACGGAACCGGAGTGGATAATCCTAATATTCCTGTTGGAGGAAACGATCTGGTGTATTTAATCTATACATCGGGTACAACCGGCAATCCGAAGGGAACCATGATTAACCACAAGGGGATCGTGAACTACATCTGGTGGGCCAATAAGGTCTATTGTGCTGGAAAACCAACGGATTTCCCGCTTTACTCATCCATTTCGTTTGACCTGACACTGACGTCGATCTTTACTCCATTAATGAATGGAGGATTAGTACGGATATATGATGGTATAGATAAAGCGGAGGTTGTACAGCATATTTTGCGCGAAAATGCGGTGGATATCCTCAAGCTGACGCCGACTCATCTCAGTCTTATTAAAGATATGGCCATCCCGGCGGAAAGTCGCATTCAGCAGCTCATTGTGGGTGGAGAGAATTTGACCACATATTTATCGAAAACCATCACAGATCTCTTTGGTGGCAACATCAAAATCTACAATGAATACGGTCCAACCGAGACGGTCGTCGGCTGTATGATTCACCTCTACGATCCTGCGAAGGATACGCGTGAATCCGTGCCGATTGGATTGCCAGCAGACAATATATATATCCATATCCTGGATGAACAGCTCCGTCTCGTACCGTTAGGTGTGGAAGGCGAAATGTACATCGCCGGGGACGGGGTAGCCCGTGGATATCTGAACCGGCCTGAGCTTACCGCAGAAAAATTCATTAGAAATCCGTTCGCTTCGGAAGGAAATATGTATCGAACCGGGGATTTGGCTCGTCGCCTTCCTAATGGAGACATTGAGTACATTGGGCGTATTGACCATCAAGTTAAAATACGGGGCTATCGTATTGAGCTTGGTGAGATTGAAGCCAAGCTGCTGGATATTCCACTTGTCGATGAAGCTCTCGTTGTCGCGTGGGCAGATGCCCAAGGGCAGAAATCGCTATGCGCCTACTTCGTAGCTGACCAGGAAATGTCTGTCAGTGAGCTCAGAAACGAACTGTCTGCTGAACTGCCTGCATATATGATCCCGTCTTACTTCGTCCAACTAGACGTGATGCCTTTGACACCGAATGGCAAGCTGGATCGTAAGGCATTGCCTGAACCAAACTCAGGTGTAAAGGCAGGAGCAGACTTTACCGCTCCGCGGACGGATGTGGAGACCATTTTGGCATCGATTTGGCAAGGTGTGCTAGGTGTGCCGCTTGTCGGCATCCATGACAATTTTTTTGAGCTCGGAGGCGACTCGATCAAATCCATTCAAGTATCATCAAGGCTTCTCCACGCAGGCTATAAACTTGACATGAAGGATTTGCTCGGCTATCCAACCATTGCAGAGCTGGCCCAGCGCGTTAACGCAGTCAGCCGAATTGCAGATCAGAGCGAGGTACACGGAGCGGTAAGACCGGGACCTGCCCAGCGCAGATTTTTCGACGAGCAGTCGACGGACCTGCACCACTTTAATCAGTCGGTCATGTTGTACAGACGGGAAGGCTTCAATACTGATGCGCTCGCCAAGGTTGTTCGGAAAATTGCAGAACATCATGATGCACTGCGACTGGTGTTCCGCCAAGGAGAGCGGGGCTTTGAAGCCTGGAACCGCAGCTTAGGTGAGGGTGAGCTTTATAGCCTTCAGATCCACGATCTGCGGGATGAAACAGACCCGGCTTCGGCAATAGAAGCAGGTGCGGAAGCCATTCAGCGCAGCATCTCTCTCGGTAATGGACCTCTCTTAAGATTGGGCCTGTTCCGCTGCGCGGACGGGGAACATCTGTTAATCGTTATTCATCATCTGGCTGTTGATGGCGTATCCTGGCGCATCCTCTTTGAGGACCTGCAGGAAGGCTACGAGCAGGCAGCACGCGGAGAAGCTGTCAAGCTTCCGCAGAAGACGGATTCGTACCGTGCATGGGCCCAGGGAATCACACAATATGCGAACAGTCCGGAGGCTGAACAAGAACGCAGCTATTGGGCAGAGGTAGAAGGAGATGGCTTTGTCCCTCTTCCAAAAGACAAGGTAGACGGCGATCTTCTCATCAAAGACAGCGAGGCTGTTACAGTAAGATGGTCACCAGAAGAGACAGAGCAGTTCCTGAAAGAGGCGAACCGCACTTACAACACGGAAGTTAACGATCTGCTCCTGACGGCACTCGGCATGGCTGTTCACGAGTGGACGGGGATCGAACGTGTAGGCATCCTTCTGGAAGGGCATGGACGGGAGCCTATTGTACCGGAACTGGATATCACTCGCACAATAGGCTGGTTTACAAGTCAATACCCTGTCGCCCTTGAGATGGGAGAGAAACTGGAGATCGGCGCCAGAATCAAGCGCGTCAAGGAAGGTTTGCGTCGTATTCCTAACAAAGGTGTCGGATATGGTATTTTGAAATATTTGAGCGACGTATCCGATGTCTCCTCCTTCTCGGCTGAACCGGAGATTATCTTCAACTACCTGGGACAGTTCGACCAGGATCTTGCGGGGGGGACGATGGAGGTATCCCCTTACTCGGTAGGACCTGCGGTCAGTGAGCAGATGGTGCAGCATCAGGCGTTGAACATTAATGGACTGATTGCCGAAGGACAACTGCACCTTTCGGTCAGCTATAACCGTCAGCAGTTCCACACGGAGTCGGTAGCGAAGTTTGTCGGCATCCTGAAGGACCGTCTCAGCGAAGTCATTGGACATTGTGTACGCAAGGAAAGAACGGAACTTACACCAAGTGATGTACTCCTCAAAGATATCAGCCTGGAAAAAATCGAGGAGCTGGAAGAGCAGACACGGCATATCGGCAGCATTGAAAATATGTATAAACTGACACCGATGCAAAAGGGAATGTTGTTCCACAACTTGCTGGAGCCTCATTCGGAAGTCTACTTTGAGCAGGCCAAATTTGAAATTCAAGGAGCATTCTATCCTGAGGATTTCAAACGCAGCTTAAAGCATCTGATGAAACGGCATGCCATATTGAGAACGAATTTCCATGCCGGATGGGGCGATTTCCCTATACAGATTGTGTTCAAAGAAAGAGCGTGTGACTTCGTATACGAGGACCTGCACGAGCTGGAATCCGGTGAAATTGAAGCGCGTCTTGCAGCTTATACTGCTCAGGACAAAGCAAGAGGCTTTGATCTTGCCGAAGGAGCATTGCTGCGTGTGACCATTCTACGGACGGCAAAAGAGGCTTACCATCTGCTGTGGAGCTCTCATCACATCATTTTGGATGGCTGGAGTATGCCTCTTGTGCTTCAGGAAGTGTTTGAAACGTACGGGGTTCTGCGTGAGCAAAGGGAGCCTGAACTTCCTGCTGCTGTATCGTACAGCCAGTATATTCAATGGCTGGAGGAGCAAGGTGAGGAAGAGGCATCCTCTTACTGGAGAGGGTATCTGGAAGGCTACGAACAGCAGACGAAGCTGCCGCAGGCGATAGCACAGCCACTAGCAAAAGCGGAAGCCTACGTATCGGAGAAGCTTGTATTCACGTTGGATGCGGAACTGACCGAGCGGTTGGAACAAGTGGCCAAGCAGAACCAGGTAACGATGAACACGCTGATGCAAGCAGCCTGGGGAATCGTGTTGCAGCGCTACAATAGAAGTCAGGATGTCGTCTTCGGAAGTGTGGTATCGGGAAGACCTGCCGAGATTCCGGGTATCGAAAGCATGATCGGTCTCTTCATTAATACGGTTCCGGTTCGGGTACAGGCAGAGGGAAGCGATACGTTCTCCCATGTGATGAAAAGACAGCAGGAATTATATTTGGCAGGACATGCTTACGATTCCTATCCGCTCTATGAGATTCAAGCACAGAGCGAACAGAAGCAAGATTTAATTTCTCATATTATGGTATTCGAGAATTACCCGGTAGAGGAGCATCTGGAAGAGAAAATTGCCAGTGAAGAGGCTGAATACAAAATTACGGATGTTCAGATGTTTGAACAGACGAATTATGATTTTAACCTTATTGTGCTGCCGGGCCGTAATCTGGAGTTCTTGTACCGTTACAATGCCCGTGTCTATGATCAGGAGAGCGTGGAACGGATTCAAGGGCACTTAATGAAAATTCTGGAAAATGTATCTGTTCATCCTGCCATCCGCATTGATGAGCTGGAGCTGATCACGCCGGAAGAGAAATCGCAGATTATAGAGGTGTGGGGCGATACAGCAGCTCCTTATCCGCGTGAGAAGACCCTTCACGGCATATTTGAGGAAAAAGCGGCGCTCACACCGGATCGTACAGCACTTATCTATGGCGAAACGAAGCTTACCTACGGAGAACTTCATCGGCAGGCGAACCGCCTCGCACGTACGTTGTGTGACCAAGGGGTCAAACCGGACCAGCCGGTCGGCATCATGGTTGAGCGCTCGCTTGAGATGATCATCGGCATCCATGCCATTCTAAAAGCGGGTGGGGCCTATGTACCGATTGATCCGGAATTCCCGGAAGATCGTATTCGCCACATGCTGGAGGATTCGGGTGCGAAGCTTCTGCTGACGAAAAATCATCTCAAAGATCGTTTTCCGTTTGCTGGCACGCTCCTGGCACTTGATGACCCGCAGGCGTATCATGCGGATGACTCGAATCTGGAGCTACTCGCGGGGCCGGAGCATCTGGCGTATATCATTTACACGTCAGGTTCAACGGGCAAGCCGAAAGGTGTAATGATTGAGCATCGCTCTGCCGTCCATACGCTGAGCCAGTTGGAAGCTGAATATCCGATGTTGGCAGGCGACCGATTCCTGCTTAAAACGACATTCACATTTGACTTCTCCGTGCCGGAGCTGTTCTGCTGGTTCTTTGGGCAGGGAACCCTCGTGATCCTGCCGCAGGGCGTGGACAAAGATCCGGTGGCACTGCTGGAGGCCGTGGATACGAGCCGTATCACGCATCTCAATCTGGTGCCGTCGATGCTCAGTGTTCTTGTTCAATATTTGAAAGAAAGCGGCAGCCAAGGATTCCTTACTTTGAAATACCTGTTTGCCTGCGGCGAGACGCTGCCTGCCAAACTTGTGGAAGAGTACTATAAAGTATCTCCATACGCAGTGCTGGAGAACATCTATGGTCCTACCGAAGCGGCCGTATATGCGACCCGATATACAACGAGCCTTGAGACTGCTGCTCTAACGTATGTGCCTATCGGTAAACCGTACGCTAACGTCCAAGTATGGATGATGGACAGTGCTGCTCAGGTATCACCTGTGGGTGTACCGGGAGAACTCTGCATTGCAGGCGAAGGGGTAGCGCGAGGGTACTTCAACCAGCCGGACCTGACGGCAGAGAAGTTCATTCCTCACCCGTACAAACCGGGAGCACGGATTTACCGGACGGGCGATTTGGCCCGATGGCTGCCAGACGGGAATATTGAGTATTTGGGACGGATCGATCACCAGGTAAAAATCCGGGGTTATCGCATTGAACTGGGAGAAGTGGAAGCACAAATTCTTAAAGTGCCATCTGTGCAGGAAGCAGTCGTTCTTGCACTGGCTGATGCAACTGGAAGTACTCAGCTTTGCGCGTACTTTGTGGCTGAGGAGGGGCTTGCAGCGGGCGTGTTACGCGAGGCGCTGGCCAGCGAGCTGCCGAGCTACATGATTCCGTCTGCTTTCGTACAGTTGGCACATATGCCGCTGAATCCGAATGGCAAATTGGATCGCAAAGCGCTGCCAGCACCGGAATCACTCCTGCGGAGCACAGCGGAGTATATCCCGCCGCGTACGCAGACTGAAGTAGAACTGGTGCAGATTTGGTCCGAGGTACTCGGCGTGCAGGAAATCGGAGTCAAAGATAATTTCTTCGAACTTGGGGGCCATTCCCTGAAAGTATTGGGATTGATCCAGAAGATCTCGTCCGGGATGGGTGTCCAGCTCCCGCTGCAGCTCGTGTTCAATCTTCCGACTGTGGAAGAAATGGCACATGAAATTTCCAAGCAGCGGGCAAAAGATGCTCCTGACGAAGAAGAAATGGAAATTATCCACTTCCCAGGGAAAGGAACGCTCAAAGTGTTTTGCTTCCCTCCTCGGGTCGGCTACTCTCTGGGGTACTATGAGATGGCTAAGGAGCTGGAAGGACATTGCGAGGTATACGGGCTGGAATTCATCGGCGATCGTTTCCAGGGTCAAGACATGCTGGATCGATACAGGGATGCCATCGTGGGTATTCAGGCTGAAGGACCATATGTCTTCCTGGGATACTCACTTGGAGGAAATCTAGCCTTCGAGGTGGCCAAAGCCATGGAAAGCCGAGGTCACCATGTCAGCGACATCATTATGGTGGATGCTATGAGAAAGATGTCCAAGGATGAATCGACGCCGGAGCAGCTTGAAGAGATCGTCGAGGCGGTGCTGGACAGCATTGGGGATCAGTACAAAGCATTCTTGGCTGAACCATCTGACAGGGAGCGAGTCAAAGACAAAATGTTGATCTACTCCATCTACCGAAATGAGCTTATTAACGCGGGTGAAGTTCGAGCGAATATCCATGCCTTGATTGCAGAAGACGATAGCATCGGTCCGGTGACATCATCAGATAAACTGCTATGGCAACAGACGACGCTTGGTCAATACGAGGAGTACGGAGTCATCGGTACGCACGATGTGCTGCTTGATTCCGGTTATGTTGGCGAAAATGCTAAAGTACTGAGACAGATTCTTCGCAAGGTCGCAGAAGCATCACCTGAAAATAAGTCCATTTTGTCCTAAGATCAATCAACGAGAATAAGTGTTGGGTAGCAAAGACGCCCGGGTTCCTTTATATAGAAGGAACCCGGGCGTCTTTTTCTCGTGCGCCCGGCATGGGCGATAACTTGGCGGTGAAAGTCCGCTACAGGCTTGGCAGTAGGAACTGTTAGCCAAGGGCAAGGGTGTCTGCCGCGAGGCAGAATCTGAAGGAAGCCGGAGGCAAACCCTCGGTCTGACGAACAGAAATCACATAGAAGGCATGATGGAACGGACGAGCTTGCGAGACAAAGTGAAGTCCAATACTGCCCGAATTCCATGATGTAAATGTGACAGATAGATGAGGGGAAGGTTATCGCTCTTACCCGGGGAGGTCTCACAGACGTTGTGTAGGAAAAAAAATATTATCTGAAAGACGGAGTAAAGCTTGCTGTGAGAAGTCAGCAGAGGCCATAGTACCGGAAGTTTTTTTTCGGAAAGGGCTGAACAATCGTAGGTCTTGAGTACAAACAGGAAGGAGAGTCGGTGTGATGAAAGCAGAATACCGAAAGGGCTACCTGCAAAGGGATAGCGTGGAACGCGAAGAGTATGCAGGAGCGCGGAGCATCGGCACTCGGGAAAGTAGGGAAAGAGGCGGTGCAAGCGACGTGCTGGAAAAGATACTGGACAGGAACAACCTGAACAGAGCCTACCAGCAAGTCAAGCGCAATCACGGAGCGCCGGGAATCGACGGAATGACCGTCGAGGCGGCATTGCCGTGGCTGCGGGAGAACAGAGTGGAACTCTTGGGAAGCATCCGGGATGGAAAATACAAGCCAAGCCCGGTACGACGCAAGAACATCCCCAAACCAGATGGAAGCGGAGTCCGAAAGCTCGGCATCCCGACGGTCGTAGATCGCATCATCCAGCAAGCCATTGCCCAGCAACTGCAACCGCTGTTTGAGCCGCTCTTTTCGGAAGGAAGCTACGGCTATCGCCCAAGGCGAAGTGCCCAGCAAGCGATTCGAAAAGTGAAGACTTATGCGGAGCAGGGTTATAGCCATGCGGTAGAAATCGACCTCTCGAAGTATTTCGATACGCTGAACCATGAACTGCTCATGAACCTCCTGCGCAAGCAAATTCAGGACAAGCGCGTGACGGGCCTGATTAAAAAGTACCTGAAGAGCGGAGTGATGGAAAACGGAATACGCCGCAAAACAGAAGAAGGTTCTCCGCAGGGTGGGCCGCTGTCGCCGCTTTTAGCGAACATCTATCTGAACGAATTCGATCAGGAGATGCAAAGCCGAGCGTGAGGTTCATTCGGTACGCGGATGACATCGTGGTACTAGCAAAGAGCAAACGAGCAGCAACGCGGCTATTGAAATCAAGCCGGACGTATCTGGAGAACAAGCTAAAACTCCAGATGAATGCGCAGAAAAGCAAGGTCGTCAGTGCCGTGGCACGAAAGCACTTCAAATTTCTTGGATTCGCCTTGGGAAAGAACAGAAACGGGATGTACATTCGGGTTCACCCGCAATCCCTCACGAAGGCAAAGAGGAAACTGAAAGAGCTAACGAGCCGGAGTCAAGGCAGGAATGCCAGGCAGGTGATGGAAAACGTCAAGGTCTACATTCGCGGATGGATTGGTTATTTCTATGTAGCCGACATGAAGCGAATCCTGCAAAGTTGGAATGAATGGCTGCGAAGACGAATGCGCATGTACATCTGGAAAGAGTGGAAGAAACCGAGAACGAAGGTACGGAACCTGCGAAAGCTGGGAGTACCGGAGGGGCAGGCCTACCCATGGGGAAACACCCGTCTGGGGTACTGGCGCATTGCCGGAAGTGCGATAATGCAACGCTCGGTTACAAACAAAAGGCTCGTACAGGCAGGGTATTATGACTTCCCTGCGCAGTACGAGCGTCTACGTCAATTGTACTTAAACGGTTGAACCGCCGTATACCGAACGGTACGTACGGTGGTGTGAGAGGTCGGCTACTCAACTAATGGGTAGCCTCCTACTCGATTTCGGACAATAAAGTTGTGTACTAGCAGTCAATTACAAATAATTTCACCTGTGCGATATACAATAAAGTTGTGTACAAAAATCCAATATATGTGATTTATATTTTTTATTAAAATTCTAAAAATATGAACGTTAATTCCTTATAAATATGTTGTCCTGTTGTCCGAAGAAAATAAAGTGTTAGACTGCTGAGCACTTCATTAAGCCAACTGGCAGAATAGTGAGAGAAAATGAACATTCTTAAAGCGGTGTCACTGAGGGTAGAGGAATAACTGTGTTGCTATTAAAGCTGGATGGATTACTATACGAAATATAAAGGTCAAATAGCCGGGTTCATTGAAAGGCAGCGGTACTCCCACTCAAACGAGTAAGGGTGTACTACTGCCGTTTCTTTTTCAGATTCGTTTTTAGATTCCTGGGATTATAGTTGCAAACTTATATAATCAATCTAAGTGAAGCACGGCTTTGCCCGAGAATTTCCGTTCCATAAGATTACGGGCAACGGTGTCAATTTCGGTCCAAGGCGCCTCCACTTGGATTCGTGGGATTAACCGCTCATCTGTGACCAGCCGGGCCAGCAAACTCAGATCGTCCGCGGCTGATTGACGAGTGAGTTCCTCACCTAAAAAGAAGCTGTACAAGGTTCTTCCTCCGCTGGTCACCATATTCTTCATATCGATCATTGCGGTATTTGAAGAGGAAAATCCTACCGCAACGCAAATCCCTTGGGGCGCTAGCTGCGGCAGCAACGCCGCCAGTGCATTGCCGCCTACTGAATCGATGATCAGATCGTACGGCCCAAATTTGCTGGCTGATGAAATTGTGGAATATCCAATGATCACTTCGTCGGATCCGACCTCCCGAACAAGCTCAGCCTTCTCTTCCGTGCTTGCCGTACCTACAACGTATGCGCCGGATTGGACTGCAAGCTGATGGGCGAATAACCCAACTCCGCCGCTAGAGCCTGTAATGAAAATCCGTTTGCCAAGCAGCATGCCGCCTTTTCGAAGTGCATAAAGAGCCGTGAGCCCTGCTACGGGGAGGGTAGCCGCCTCCGTAAAAGTGAGTTTGTCTGGGATTTCGGCCAACAACGATACGGGAGCAGCCACTTGCTCGCTCCAGGCTCCCATCGGGAGCAAACCAACAACCCTGGCCCCTTTTTGCGGTCCTGCGCCGTTCTCTGCCGGCTCGATGACAATCCCGGCGAAATCCCAGCCAGGACGGCTAGATATTTCCTGATTTTTAGCGTCACTCACTTCACCGCGGTTGAGTGAGACGGCCTTCACTTGCACAAGCGCTTCCCATGGCTTAGGCTGCGGGGCGTCAACTTCCTTGAAGGCCAAAAGAGACGGGGCATGCGGATCAACAACAATAGTACGAATCATATCGGTTTTCCTCCATGTTGGTTATGGTCATTAGATGACCTTCATTTCAATGAGGAGTATACTTTAGATAAAGGTTCGGCCCAAGTGTAGAACTACACTTCATAAGAGAAGGGAAGAGAAGATGGATATAGATACGGAGAATTCCAGACATAGAATCGTAATGGGAGAAATTGAAGCCCTGCGGATAAAACGCCAGCAAAAGCTTGTCGATCAACCTCAACCGTCCTTGAAACGATTTACTCAACAAGAGCTAAACGACGAGGCTTTTCCTTCGTATAAAAATTTGCTGGTTGGACGTACCCGCCGTATACCGACCCGCCAGACGATAATAAATATTGCAGAATATCTTGAGTGTACATCCGAAGAGCGTAACGATTTGCTTTTGGCAGCCGGTTTTCTTCCAATTCAGACCGAATTGTATGGACGGTCGTTAGAGCGTGCATTAGAGTGGGCTCAGCAAACGATGAGGAGTATTCCTTTTCCCGCCATGGTCGTAACACATACTCAGGACATCAAGGGATTAAATGAGCCGTTTCATCAATTGTTCGAAATCCCTCTCGACCGTTCATATGACGGTTTAATGAATAGGGTCGATTTACATTTTAATTCTGGTTTTCCTATCCGGTCCCGCTCCACGTTTGACAAGGCGTCGTTTAAGCAGTGGGAGGAGCACATCATAAACGGAATACAAGCCTTTAAGAGTGAGCACATGCTCTCGCGTTATGATGCGTGGTATCAAAAATTGCTGGATAGAGTTCAGAAATATAACGCGTGCGAATATCTGAGTGTGCCGGATGTAGGGGGAAATGTTGATCAAATACAAACAATTCTAGCCAGAATGGACAGCTCCGGAGACCTTATTCCCGTACGCTACAGACAGGTTTCGATTTCCGCAGGCGGCCGCTTATATCCGCAAATTGAGGTTTTCCTGCCGGTAGATTCTGCTGCGCGCACAGTTTTCGAGAACCTGGGATGTCCAGCTGATTGTGCATTTGTCTAATCCGACATTTACAAGAGGATGGAATCGAAAAGTTATTGGTAGCTGATAATTCAGAATAGGTGGTTGTTAGTTGAATGACAACAGCGGCAGTCTAAGGCTTTATTTATCAAGTCTTGGTCTGCCGCTGCTTTATATTAATTGTTCAGTCTAAAACTCATTTTTCAAAAGCTGCCGATTCTTCAGTTCAAAAACCTCGCTAAATCAACAACTCTAGTCTATCCTGAAAATATCGCTCCGTAGAACACCTAAAAAAGGCAACAAGAAAGCGACCCTCCGGCAAACAAAAAAATAGCCAGGGGCATTAGTAATGTATGGTTTGCATAACGATCAGGAAGCTGCCGTATTCACAGTAATTGATACACCTAATGACTCCAGTTTCTTAATGGAATGCTTGATGATCACGTCCCGTTTTCGTTCCTCGTAGTAGGTTGGACCTAGCTCGATGTAGGGTTGTTTCCGCTTAAGGATATAGTAAACCATAGACAATATACTGTGTGCTACTGCAACCGTCGCTCGGTTAGCTCCCCGACGCGCGGAAATCCGATGATACTGGCTGGATAAATACGTTTCTTTTGTTCTAGCCGCAGCCTTCGCAGCTTCTACAAGCGTACTTCGGAGTTTCTTATTTCCTTTTCGCGTCTTGCCGGACAATCGTTTTCCGGCGCTTTCATTCTGACCCGGACACAGCCCTGCCCAAGAACATAAATGGGCGGCGGAAGGATACTGATTCATATTAGAGCCAATTTCGGCTAGAATAGTCTCTGCTGTTCTTCGTGCCACACCTGGGATGGTGTCAAGCAGTTCCAAGTCTTCATCAAAAGGGAGCATGCGCTTTTTAATTTCCTCATCCAACCTGCCAATCTCTTCGTCCAAATAATCGACGTGACGGAGCTGAGCTCCCAGCATCAGTTTCTGATGAGGGCCCATTAAGCCGTTCAATGCTCGCTTCAAATCCGCTTTTTTGCTTTTCAACTTTCGTTTTGCAAGATCAGATAAAGCTTCAGGATCGGTTTCGCCAGCAATCATCGCCTCAATCATTGCACGTCCTGATTTCCCAAGCACATTGCTGGCAACCGAGGAAAGCTTGATGTTTGCTCCTTCCAGCACCTTTTGAATGCGGCTGACTTCCCGAGCTCGCTCTTCGATGAGACTACGGCGGTAGCGAATCAATTCCCTCAGCTCTCTTTGCTCGCGATTTGGGATAAAGCTACCCTTCAATAGACCATGCCGGAGCAATCCAGCAATCCATTCCGCGTCTTTGACGTCAGTCTTGCGTCCCGGAACATTCTTGATGTGCTGGGCATTCACAACAAGAGTCTCAATCTCCTCAAGCTCCAACAGGTTGTAGATTGGTTTCCAATATGATCCAGTGCTTTCCATCGCTACATGAGTGCATTCCTTGACTTTGAGCCAATCTACAAGCAAAATTAAATCGTCGGTCATCGTGCCAAACGTACGGATTTCTTTACCTTCAGGCGTGATGGTGCAGGCAACGATGTTCTTTTTATGAACGTCAAGTCCGCACACATGACTGTAAACAACGTCCATTCGTAGCCTTCTCCTTACGGCAGCAAGATTGAAGGGGCTGGTGCAACAACCACATATGGTTATTCTATCCTGCGTGCTTCCAAATTCGGAGCAACAATCTGTGGTGCACCTGGTCGTTAGGGTCAGTCTAATACTCGGGCTCGAAGCACCATTGACTGCCGACCTGCCTTCGCCAGCCGTAAGTAAATTATATCGCATACCTACCATTTTCATCATCTGTTGGTGCTGCGTTAGCGGCATGGGCGTCTAATACTTTATTTTCACCGAACACCTGTCATTAACTTTTCTAATATTACTTTACCATAATATCGGTCTCTATTTAAACCAAAGCAGCTGTCCTGATTTTAACAAAGCCTGATGACACTTGTTCATCAGGCTTTTGATTTTACTAAAAGTGATTCTTTTATTATGTTTCCTTAATATTTAGTACACAACTTTATTGTCTATTCCTCGATTAGTACACAACTTTATTGTTTAGTACATAACTTTATTGTCTGTAGAAACTTTTTGAGTTTTATGCAACCATCAACATATAAAGCCCCTAATCATCTGTGTTTGTTTTAGAAACGGTTGGTTGAGGGTGATTGATATTGGAGATGAGCTCACGGATTACCTGAATGACAAGCTCTGGTTGATCATGGATAATCATATGCTCGCTCTTCTTAGCAACAATAAATTTGCTGTTTGTAGAGATATTGAGCATCTCCCGTTGCCCGATCTGCCAGCTTTGTTCGATCTGATCATTTCCGCTCTTGCTAATTCCGAACTGAGTCAAATTTTGCTGGATGCCCCGGGCAATCACACGCACAGGGAGATTTCCCAAATGCTGACCGCGTATGGCATTTTCGGTAGTGTTCGCCAGATCCCCCTCCTCGGCAACAGATCGAAAGTATTTGGGGGAAGCGACAATATTCACAAACGCTTTTCTATCCTGATATTCTACACGACCAGCTAGCATAAAATTAGGGAACAGACGAAAAGCTCCCGACTTTTCTAGAAGAATGGACACTAACGGCGAGGGATTGACCTTAGGTTGTTCCTTGGCATAGATCTCATTTGTCCGGCGAGCGTCATTCTCAGGCCTAGCATCCACCAGGACCAACCCTGCCACTTCATCTCTGTGCGTTTGTGCGTACAGCCTTGAGTACATCCCCCCGAGGGAATGGCCTACCAGGATATAAGGAGCTTGGACGTCTGCATTCTTTAAGGCGACATGAAGCTCTCGAACGATGTTTTCCCCGGTGCGTGGAGTAGCAGCCTCCTCGCTCCAGGCATAGCCTGCCCGGTCATAGGATACAACGGTGGCGAATGATGACAGATTTTCGGGAATATCCCTCCAGGACAAGCTGCTTTCCCCGCTTCCCGATTCAAGCAGTATTGTCGGAGTGCCGCTACCAAGTTTGCGAATATGGAGTCGATAGCCTCCGACGTCAACCATTTTCCCCAGAGGAGGATATTGCAATTTATCCTGTTTGGATGCAATCCACTCATAAACAAACCCAGAGATAACGACAAGTAGTAAGCAAGAGATGACAAAAAACACAATTCTCGTCCATGTTCGCCTTCGTTGCTTCATTTGAAGATCTACTCCTCTATAGTGTTATAATTAATCATCAGCTAATGTCATATGAAACAAAATTTCTTTTGTGTGGTTTGTGACTTGCTGAAGATTCATGTAAACCATCAAAATGGAGTTCTGTAATATCCGACTATTCTCTATTAGAGGGTGGGTGGTTATGGCGATGGCGTTCTCTTATCATGTTTACCCATCCTTTCCTTGTCAAATCATTAATATTAAAGGAAAATCAGACTTTGAATTGAATTGTAATGAGTAATACGGGAGGTTATAAACAATTTAATAAAAAAGGTTGCATTTAAATATCTAGTATGATATATTCTAATTCCGGCCAAGAAATACAATATTGCGAGCGAGTGTTACAAAAAAAGATTTTTAAAAAAATGCTTGCGAAGTTGGTTCGGACATGATAAGATATAATACTTGATAAGGCGACGAGCTGAGTCAGCGAAAAAGAAATGTTTGATCTTTGAAAACTGAACAACGAGTGAGTAAACTGCGAAGGTTTCGGTCATGCCGCAAGGCTGAACAGAGCTGGAGCAAAAAGAGATATTTTATCTCGTCAGTTTCAAAATGAGCGAATCGCTCTTTCTATAAACCAGCTTCGGTTGGTCTTTAATGGAGAGTTTGATCCTGGCTCAGGACGAACGCTGGCGGCGTGCCTAATACATGCAAGTCGAGCGGGGTGATGTAGAAGCTTGCTTCTACATCACCTAGCGGCGGACGGGTGAGTAACACGTAGGCAACCTGCCCACAAGACAGGGATAACTACCGGAAACGGTAGCTAATACCCGATACATCCTTTTCCTGCATGGGAGAAGGAGGAAAGACGGAGTAATCTGTCACTTGTGGATGGGCCTGCGGCGCATTAGCTAGTTGGTGGGGTAAAGGCCTACCAAGGCGACGATGCGTAGCCGACCTGAGAGGGTGATCGGCCACACTGGGACTGAGACACGGCCCAGACTCCTACGGGAGGCAGCAGTAGGGAATCTTCCGCAATGGGCGAAAGCCTGACGGAGCAACGCCGCGTGAGTGATGAAGGTTTTCGGATCGTAAAGCTCTGTTGCCAGGGAAGAACGTCTTGTAGAGTAACTGCTACAAGAGTGACGGTACCTGAGAAGAAAGCCCCGGCTAACTACGTGCCAGCAGCCGCGGTAATACGTAGGGGGCAAGCGTTGTCCGGAATTATTGGGCGTAAAGCGCGCGCAGGCGGCTCTTTAAGTCTGGTGTTTAATCCCGAGGCTCAACTTCGGGTCGCACTGGAAACTGGGGAGCTTGAGTGCAGAAGAGGAGAGTGGAATTCCACGTGTAGCGGTGAAATGCGTAGAGATGTGGAGGAACACCAGTGGCGAAGGCGACTCTCTGGGCTGTAACTGACGCTGAGGCGCGAAAGCGTGGGGAGCAAACAGGATTAGATACCCTGGTAGTCCACGCCGTAAACGATGAATGCTAGGTGTTAGGGGTTTCGATACCCTTGGTGCCGAAGTTAACACATTAAGCATTCCGCCTGGGGAGTACGGTCGCAAGACTGAAACTCAAAGGAATTGACGGGGACCCGCACAAGCAGTGGAGTATGTGGTTTAATTCGAAGCAACGCGAAGAACCTTACCAGGTCTTGACATCCCTCTGACCGGTCTAGAGATAGGCCTTTCCTTCGGGACAGAGGAGACAGGTGGTGCATGGTTGTCGTCAGCTCGTGTCGTGAGATGTTGGGTTAAGTCCCGCAACGAGCGCAACCCTTATGCTTAGTTGCCAGCAGGTCAAGCTGGGCACTCTAAGCAGACTGCCGGTGACAAACCGGAGGAAGGTGGGGATGACGTCAAATCATCATGCCCCTTATGACCTGGGCTACACACGTACTACAATGGCCGGTACAACGGGAAGCGAAGGAGCGATCTGGAGCGAATCCTAGAAAAGCCGGTCTCAGTTCGGATTGCAGGCTGCAACTCGCCTGCATGAAGTCGGAATTGCTAGTAATCGCGGATCAGCATGCCGCGGTGAATACGTTCCCGGGTCTTGTACACACCGCCCGTCACACCACGAGAGTTTACAACACCCGAAGTCGGTGGGGTAACCCGCAAGGGGGCCAGCCGCCGAAGGTGGGGTAGATGATTGGGGTGAAGTCGTAACAAGGTAGCCGTATCGGAAGGTGCGGCTGGATCACCTCCTTTCTATGGAGAATCGTTTCCTGCGATGGAAACATTCAAATATGAAGCGCAAGCTTCAAACTTACTCACTCGTTGCTCAGTTTTGAGAGCTCAAACTCTCAAGTATCATTTCCAACATGTGCTTGTAGTCAAGTACAGTTGAACATGATATGATCTTTTTCCGGGTTTACACCGGAGAACGTGCACCTTGAAAACTGGATACCGAAACGAAATTGCGTTTTAGAATATTCCTTTAAGCTGATCTTGTGTAAACAAGTGAAATAAAGGTAGCAGCCTTGAATTTTATTCACACATTCGTGTCGAACCGAAATTCAAAGCAAATCGTATTTACGATGTAAATACTAGGTTAAGCTACAAAGAGCACACGGAGGATGCCTAGGCGCCAGGAGCCGACGAAGGACGTGGCGAACAACGATAAAGCCTCGGGGAGCTGTAAGCAAGCTTTGATCCGGGGATGTCCGAATGGGGAAACCCGGCTGTCTTCATCGACAGCCACTACTCACTGAATTCATAGGTGAGTGAGAGGCAGACCAGGGGAACTGAAACATCTAAGTACCCTGAGGAAGAGAAAACAATAGTGATTCCGTCAGTAGCGGCGAGCGAACGCGGATTAGCCCAAACCAGGGAGCTTGCTCCCTGGGGTTGTGGGACGTCTCACATGGAGTTACAAAGGAACCGGTTAGATGAAGAGGTCTGGAAAGGCCCGCCAGAGAAGGTAAAAGCCCTGTAGTTCAAAACTGGTTCCCTCCGAGACGGATCCCGAGTAGTGCGGGGCACGTGAAACCCCGTATGAATCCGGCAGGACCATCTGCCAAGGCTAAATACTCCCTGGCGACCGATAGTGAAGCAGTACCGTGAGGGAAAGGTGAAAAGCACCCCGGAAGGGGAGTGAAATAGATCCTGAAACCGTGTGCTTACAAGAAGTCAGAGCCCAATTTAGGGGTGATGGCGTGCCTTTTGTAGAATGAACCGGCGAGTTACGTTCCCGTGCAAGGTTAAGGTGAAGAGCTGAAGCCGCAGCGAAAGCGAGTCTGAATAGGGCGAATGAGTACGTGGACGTAGACCCGAAACCGGGTGATCTACCCCTGTCCAGGGTGAAGGTGCGGTAACACGCACTGGAGGCCCGAACCCACGCATGTTGAAAAATGCGGGGATGAGGTGGGGGTAGCGGAGAAATTCCAATCGAACCCGGAGATAGCTGGTTCTCCCCGAAATAGCTTTAGGGCTAGCCTCGGAAAGAAGAATCGTGGAGGTAGAGCACTGATTGGGTGCGGGGCCCGCAAGGGTTACCAAGCTCAGTCAAACTCCGAATGCCATGGATTTAGTTCCGGGAGTCAGACAGTGAGTGCTAAGATCCATTGTCAAAAGGGAAACAGCCCAGACCATCAGCTAAGGTCCCCAAGTGTGTGTTAAGTGGGAAAGGATGTGGAGTTGCACAGACAACCAGGATGTTGGCTTAGAAGCAGCCACCATTGAAAGAGTGCGTAATAGCTCACTGGTCGAGTGACTCTGCGCCGAAAATGTAACGGGGCTAAACACACCACCGAAGCTATGGCTTGATGCTTTGCATCAGGGGTAGGGGAGCGTTGAATGCGGGTTGAAGGTGTACCGGAAGGAGCGCTGGACTGCATTCAAGTGAGAATGCCGGTATGAGTAACGAAAAGATCTGTGAGAATCAGATCCGCCGAAAGCCTAAGGGTTCCTGAGGAAGGTTCGTCCGCTCAGGGTAAGTCGGGACCTAAGGCGAGGCCGATAGGCGTAGTCGAAGGACAACAGGTCGAAATTCCTGTACCACCGTAATCCGTTATGAGCGATGGGGTGACGCAGTAGGGTAGTGACGCGGACTGATGGATGTCCGTCTAAGCAGTGAGGCTGGTGTGTAGGCAAATCCGCACATCGTAAGGCTGGGCTGTGATGGGGAGCGAAAATTGTAGTAGCGAAGGTCATGATCTCAGACTGCCAAGAAAAGCCTCTAGCCAGGAGAAGGTGCCCGTACCGCAAACCGACACAGGTAGGCGAGAAGAGAATTCTAAGGCGCGCGGAAGAACTCTCGTTAAGGAACTCGGCAAAATGACCCCGTAACTTCGGGAGAAGGGGTGCCTCGGTAGGGTGAATAGCCCGAGGGGGCCGCAGTGAAAAGGCCCAAGCGACTGTTTAGCAAAAACACAGGTCTGTGCGAAGCCGCAAGGCGAAGTATACGGGCTGACGCCTGCCCGGTGCTGGAAGGTTAAGGGGAGTGGTAAGCCCTTCGGGGCGAAGCTATGAACCGAAGCCCCAGTAAACGGCGGCCGTAACTATAACGGTCCTAAGGTAGCGAAATTCCTTGTCAGGTAAATTCTGACCCGCACGAATGGCGTAACGACTTGGGCGCTGTCTCAACGAGAGATCCGGTGAAATTTTAATACCTGTGAAGATGCAGGTTACCCGCGACAAGACGGAAAGACCCCATGGAGCTTTACTGCAGCTTGATATTGAATTTGGGTACGATCTGTACAGGATAGGTGGGAGCCGTTGAACCTTGAGCGCCAGCTTGAGGGGAGGCATCCTTGGGATACCACCCTGATCGTATCTAGGTTCTAACTTGGTACCGTGATCCGGTACGAGGACAGTGTCAGGTGGGCAGTTTGACTGGGGCGGTCGCCTCCTAAAGAGTAACGGAGGCGCCCCAAGGTTCCCTCAGAATGGTTGGAAATCATTCGAAGAGTGCAAAGGCAGAAGGGAGCTTGACTGCGAGACCTACAAGTCGAGCAGGGACGAAAGTCGGGCTTAGTGATCCGGTGGTACCGCATGGAAGGGCCATCGCTCAACGGATAAAAGCTACCCTGGGGATAACAGGCTTATCTCCCCCAAGAGTCCACATCGACGGGGAGGTTTGGCACCTCGATGTCGGCTCATCGCATCCTGGGGCTGAAGTAGGTCCCAAGGGTTGGGCTGTTCGCCCATTAAAGCGGTACGCGAGCTGGGTTCAGAACGTCGTGAGACAGTTCGGTCCCTATCTGTCGTGGGCGTAGGAAATTTGAGAGGAGCTGTCCTTAGTACGAGAGGACCGGGATGGACGTACCGCTGGTGTACCAGTTGTTCCGCCAGGAGCACCGCTGGGTAGCTATGTACGGAAGGGATAAACGCTGAAAGCATCTAAGCGTGAAGCCCCCCTCAAGATGAGATTTCCCAGTATGTAAGACCCCTTGAAGACGACGAGGTAGATAGGTTGGGGGTGGAAGTGCAGTAATGCATGGAGCTGACCAATACTAATCGGTCGAGGGCTTATCCTAAAGATAAAACGCAATGAAGTTTCGGATCCAGTTTTCAGGGTGTAAGTTTGATGTAGCGTAAGCTCAAGTAGCTTAGGCTGGACAAGCGAACACACAGCATTTGGCGATGCTGATACCTGAAAAAGAATTTGCGATGCAAGTTCATGTTTGGTGGCGATAGCGGAGGGGTTCCACACGTACCCATCCCGAACACGACCGTTAAGCCCTCCAGCGCCGATGGTACTTGGACCGCAGGGTCCTGGGAGAGTAGGACGTCGCCAAGCACGATAAGAGAGCACAACCTTAATGGGCTGTGCTCTCTTTTATCTTTTTCGGAATTAGATATTTAAAAATAGGATATGGAAACTGGATCGGTTACACTTAGTTGGACAGAAAAAATAAGGGCTAGTAGTGTCTGATTTACTGTTGACAGTCCAGGGTTCTTTTGATCGGGGTGGAGAGTGCATAGCTAAATATGCAGATTTGGGTTGGAATGAGAACAAAAGCCCAATGGACTCGCTTCTGAACTGTGACCCGAAAGATGGACACTTTGAAAAAAAGTGACCTCTCTCGAGAGCCCTGCAAAACGAATACAGTTTCTGTAAAAACAAACCCAGTACCGCGTTGGTACTGGGTTTGTTGTATACTGGAAGAAAAGGAAAAGCGAGTTGAGTCGTTTTGCTGCAACCAGCCAAACAATTAACGCTGTCGTTTCATGCGGAGTTATATACACTTGTACCCGAAAACCACATGCTGCGTAAGATTCATGCGGCGGTGGACTTTGGATTTATTCACAAGCTCGTGGAACAATCATACTGCACGTATTACGGCAGACCCGCAAACGAGCCGGAATTGCTCTTTCGTCTGCTATTTTTGCAAACTTTGTATACCCTCTCTGACGAACGGGTGGTACAAGAAGCACAAGTGAATCTTGCCTACAAGTGGTTTATCGAAATCAACCCGGAGGATTCAGTGCCGGATGCCTCTCAGTTGTCGCGGTTCCGTAATCACCGGCTGGGGGCGAGTCAGGTAGGAGATGTCCTGAAACATGTGGTCAGCCAGTGCATCGAAAGAGGCTTGGTGAAAAGCACGCAGGCAGGTAATCCCAAGCAAAGACCACTCGACGTGCTGCGAGACGCGGCTAAGCGTCTGTTTCGTGTCGTCACCAAACGCCATCCGAAGCTGGAGAAGAAGCTACCCAAGCTACCCCACGTCAAAAGTGAACAGACAGATGCCGAGCCCATCATGCTGGCTTACCTGGCGCTACTTGGCGAGACGGTAGAAGAACTGTTGCCGGATCATGAAGGTGCGGTGAGTGAGAAACTTGGCATTGCCAAGCAAATCGTTGAGGATGAGCGGCTGTTGTCCCACAAAGGCATCTTGTCGGCCATCGACCCGGATGCACGCTTTGGTTGGAAGAGCAACTCGAAATCGTTTTTTGGTTATAAAGAACATATCGCCATGACGGAAGAAGAGATCATCACCGCTTTGGTTGTTACACCGGGCAGTACAGATGACGGAAAACAGTTGCCTGTGCTGCTAGAACAGGCCACAGCAAACGGCGTGAGTGTGAACGAAATCATGGCCGATAAAGCTTATTCTAGTAAAGGGAACTTAGCAAAGATGAAGACGGAAAACATAAGCCCCATGGTACCGTTGCATCCCATTGTTCATGAAGGAGGCGAGCGACAGGCGACACGTTTAAGGAGCGGATCAAGCGCAGACCGATCATTGAACATAAAAATGCAGAGATGAAGAGATTCCACGGTATGGGAAGAGCCAAATACCGGGGTCTTTTCGGCATGCGAATACAAGCTTACCTCACGGCATTCGTTGTAAATGTAAAACGAATGGTGAAGCTAATAGAGAAAAAGGAGCCCATCCTCGCTTGAGAATGGGCTTCTTTTGCATTTTTCGGCATCTGTTTTCCAGTTCGGAGTCCTGATTTAAACAAAAGCAAGGCTTTTGCAGGGCTCTCTATCAAGGTTCCTTTTTTTGGTTCTCTCTTGCATATGAAGGGATGCCTTCGTTCCAATATACGATTAAAATACCTAATTTAAATCGTTAAGGAAAATATTGACGATACAATAACCTAGTGATAATATGATTTGTGGTTATTTACAATAAATAGATATGGAGGTATATTTCATGATAAACAAAAAAGGAATGATGAGGGCTTCTCTTTCAGTGGTGATCGCCAGTTCATTACTGACAGGAAATGCTGCGATGATGTCCGCAGCTTCTTTGGAAAATGAGCGTGCAGTGGTTGTTGCAACGGGTGATTCGACACTGGCTGATATGCCAGCTTATCTCAAATCATCGGTGGAGTGGGTTTGGAAGAATAGAATGCTGACCGAAGGCTCGACTAACCGCAAAAATTTAATATTCGATCAAATTTTTGCGGGAAAAGGCACTCTTAATTATGTTATACGCTGGCAGTCTTCTAAGCCGGTTACGCTTCAACAGCGTCAGGATATTGCTAGAATGCTAGGTCGGCAGATGAACCATTGGACAGAGCATCTCCAGGGATATGATGGCTGGCCCTACAAGGATATTAAAGTGAACGTGGTAGGCTGGGCTGTTGCCGATCCTTCACTGCTGCTTGACAAGCAGCCTGACGAGGTCGTTTATACAGATACCATTACAGATGTGTTAGCTTCCGAACAACCGGAAATTCCTGCTGCACTTCCCGTTGCGCCTAATGAAATATCCAGATTTGAGCATTTTTCTGACCCAGACTATTCGTACCCGGGGGGATTGGATAAACGCTTTGATATGTATCTTTGGGCTACAGAAAATTTCGGTGGGGGAGCCGGCGGCGACTGGGGACAGCGTATGAGTGACGAATATGTTCTGAGCACGGTGAACGCTGATGAGATCGAAATCACGGAACACGAAATTGGACATGGCTTTGGATTAAACGACTTTTATGAAGAGCACGAGCGTCCACCTGGTGGCTTCCCAACCAACACCATTATGTGGGCCGGCAATTCCGATCATATCACGGACTGGGATATTTGGATGCTGCGTTATACCTGGAGTCAGCTCAAACAAGATACTTCCCGTTTCCCAAGTACAACTAACGGCGACGAGGGCCCCATCGACACATCGCCTGATGAAAACGTAAACATTGCGCCAGCTGCAAAAGTCAGCACTTCCTATACTTCACCTTGGGAAAATGTAAGCGCACTCAATGATGACTTTGTTCCAACCAGCTCCAATGACAGAAGTCACGCCGTGTACGGAAACTGGCCAGAAACGGGAACACAATGGGTTCAATATGATTTTGATCAAGAGCAAACGATATCCCAAACCGATGTATATTGGTTCAAAGATGGCTCTGGCATTGATGTTCCCAAGTCTTACAAGATAAAGTACTGGAACGGTCAAGGCTGGTCTAATGTTAAGCAGGCCAAAGGACTGGGCACTGCGGTAGATCAATATAATACGACCACCTTCACACCTGTAAAAACAACAAAATTAAAAATTGAAATGGTATCCAGAGGTTCGGCATCCACAGGGATTTTAGAGTGGAAAGTAGCGGCCAAGCAATAAGTTATTCTAAAGGTTGTTTCTTGCGATATCGCAGGAGACAGCCTTTTTTTATTCATAGCCGGAACCACTGGAGTCCGATCATATCAGGCTTTTTTGCATCTTCTTGATTATAGCGCTTGTTTCGTTCATATTTGTATGCAAGGATCACAGGGAATGAACGAGTGTACGATAATATGTATAATAAACGTCAGACATGAAAGAAAAGAGGACAGAGAGCGATGTGTTATGACGTGAATGCTCCTTATGATGTGCATGTAGCATATGGACCGGTGTTTGAGCTGCTCAGCAGCTTGCATACCTTTATTTGCCGCAAGGCTTACAAGAAGACCGATTTATCATCGGAATGGGCGGAGCAGGTACGTGGCACGCTGTCTCCAGGTTTGTCCGGATTGCTGGAGACGATGGAAATCAATGCAGACTGGAAGGTCATCTACGGACTCGTCTGCATGCTTACCGATCAAGGAGGTATTGATGAGGTTGTAGATCGTCTGGAGAGCCAGACTGCACAGGAATTGAACGACCAGGCATTGGCCTATGGTATCCTGTTGCCTGACGATATGGAGAAGCTTCGCAGGCTTACTTTGCGGCTGTTATCCGGCTGGTATGAGGAGTATTTTCGTCACGTGGATACGAGCATTCTAAGCGGGCTGAAACAGGAAGCTGAACGCAGAAATAAGGAAAAGGATGCATATAGTACTATGGAATGGGTGGATCGTACAACCAATGGCTTCCGGTTTGAGCCTTCCGAGGGACTGACGCGGGTGCTGCTGGTCCCGCAATATCATTTTCAACCGATTAATATCATTTACCGGTTTGGTTCGCTTCTGTTATGTCATTATTCGGCGGGGATTTATGTTCAGGAGGAAGACTTTTTATCCCCACAGGAATACCGAATGATTCGAAGCCTGGGGGAGAAGAGCAGGCTCAAAATTTTAAAATATTTGTACCAAAGCCAGAATCTGCGTAGCTTCATTGAGATTGTCCGTTATCTCAAGCTGTCCAAGGGAATCACACACGACCATATTTTCAAGCTTCGTGCTTCTGGTTTCATTCATGCTCATTTTGATGGCGAAACATTGCTTGGTTACAGCGCGCGGCTTTCGGCCGTGGATGAAATGCACGCGAGTATCCTTGACTATATGGAGCGAAATTAGATCATTTTTCTCTTGACAAAAATATTTATTTATGCTATAATTTACTTTTATGGAATTTGTGTTTATAATGAGATTCTCCTGGCCAGGGGAATCTTTTTTTGTTTATCACTAGGAGGATAAAGGTATGAAGCAAAATGAATCCAGTTTAACTTCCCTAATATCAGCTTTTGGCAGAGCATACCACAGTCAATATGACACACCCAAAATTTTTGATGATTTTATCGCAAAAGATCTAATCTCCCAAAAAGAGTTTTCAGACATCAAAGAGAATATGATTCAAGGGATAGCATTTTTTAATACAGATATTGCTCAAAGGTTCCAGGACGATCCAGATGAAATTTTAAAATGGATTACCCAAGTCCAGCTTTCTCCAACGACCTTAGCACGTGCTGCGTATTGTGAAAAAGTATTACTTAATGAAGTCAGGTTAGGATTAAAACAGTATGTCATCCTTGGAGCTGGGTTGGATACTTTTTGTTTCCGGTATCCAGAATTGCGAAACAGCCTGGAAATATTTGAAGTCGATTATCCGGCTACACAGGAACATAAAAAGCAAAGGCTAGATGACGCAAATTTAAAAATCCCGAGCCATCTTCATTTTGTTCCGATGGACTTCACCCATCATTTGTCTTTTCAAAATCTATTAGCTCAAGGGTTTGAACACCAAAAAACGTTCTTTAGCCTTCTGGGTGTTTCTTATTATTTAACTAAAGAGGAAAATGCAAAATTAATAAATCATTTGTTTGCCCAAGTCCCATCGGGAAGCTCAATTGTGTTTGATTATGCAGACGAAAATCTTTTTAAAGAGAAAGGAATGTCTAACCGAGTTGATAATATGGTGAAAATGGCTTCCGCCGGTGGAGAACCAATGAAAGCATGTTTCAATTATTATGAAATTGAAAATATGCTGGAGAAATCAGATTTACTAATTTATGAACATCTATCACCAGCTACAATAAATGACCTTTTCTTTGAGAATAGGACAGATTATTTGACTGCATTTGAAACGATTCATTATATCCATGCTATAAAAAAATAATAGTACCGCTCATAACAGACTCGCCTCTCAATCTATGCTTAGGATTGAGAGTTTTTTTTAACTCCAGTCACTTTATATAAGAATAATGCAGTTCTCCCTTTACAGAACCCCATTAAATTCCTATAATGAGATTTATCTTATTAATCACGACTTGTTATATCGGAATATACTGAATTAACTTGGGGGGATTATTTTGAAAAAGGAAATGATTCGGCTTGGCAGTCTGCTTCTGGCGGGCTCTGTCTTGTTGGCTGCTTGCTCTAACGGGGGGGGGGGGGCGGACAGTGCTGACAATACGACGGCGCAAAATAATGAGAACACGCAGACGGCTGGTACAGCGCAGCCATTAACGAGCCTGGTGCAAGCTTCTGATCTGTCCAAATTGCCGGAGGTGTCGCAAAAAAGAAACGACACGATTATTGTCGGTCTGACCGACCCGGCAGGCGTGTTCACGCCGTATTTTAACCAAAGCGGTTATGACGGCAATGTGATCTCGCAGTTGTGGACTCCGCTGGTTACGGTAGACGAGAAGGGGCTTCCACTACCAAATCTGGCGAAGAGCTGGGATATTTCCAAGGATAATCTAACGTACACGTTTCATCTGGTTCCAGGTACCAAATTCAGTGATGGCTCCCTTTTGACAGCAGAGGATGTTGCGTTTACTTGGACGTTGATCTATGACAAAGCCTATCCTGGCGACAGCCAAATCCGAAAGCTGAACATTAAAGGCGGCAATGCCTATACAGAAGGCAAAGCACAACAAATTGACGGAATTAAGGTGATTGATCCGCAGACCATTTCTGTGACGTTAGAGAAACCAAATGCGCTGGCACTGACAATTCTAGGTGAGTATGTGCTGTCCAAAGCTTACTATGGCAAGGATTACAAGTTCGGACAGCTGGATTATTTTAAAAATCTGCATGGCAGTCCTCTGGGTAACGGAGCTTATAAGCTGGAAAAGTTCATACCAGGACAAGAGGTTCGTCTGGAGGCCAATGACTACTTCTTCAAAGGCAAGCCGAAAACGCAGCACTTCATCTACAAAACAGCAGAGGGCGATGCTTGGCCGTTCATTGAAACGGGCGATACCGACTTTGCTTCCTTCACCGCAACGCAGGAAAATATCGACAAGCTAAAAGGGCTTGGCTTTTTGAACATTTTGCCCTACACCCCAAGCACTTACGGATATTTGCAGGTCAATCTGGAAAATGAAAAGCTGAAGGATAAAAAGGTTCGGCAAGCGTTGACCTATGGACTGGATCGTAAAAGCATTTATGTCGACGCAGCTCAGGGGGCAGGGGCGGTGGCTAACATTCCAGCTTCCCCAATATCCTGGTCTTACACGACAGACGGAATCAACCCCTATAACTATGACACGGAAAAAGCAAAAAAGCTGCTGGATGAAGCGGGCTGGGTAGAAGGCAGTGACGGTATCCGTGAGAAAAACGGTCAGAAGCTGACCATTCACTTGCTGACCTCCAAGCGTCCCGAAACAGATACTTTTATTGCGCTTGCGGCTGAAAATTACAAAGCAATTGGTGTAGATTTGCAACCGGAAATCTTCGCAGACTTTAATGCCATGGTCGCCAAAGTAGAAGGCAAGGATTATGATCTGGCCGCCTTCTCGACAGGGATGCTGACAGATCCATCGGATGGGATCGAGCCATTCGTCAATGGAGAAATCAAGGGATATAACAATCCAAAGCTCAAAGAGTTATATGAAAAAGGCTTGTCTACGACGAATATTGAAGAACGCAAGAAAGTATATAAAGAGTTATATGTGCTGCTAAATGATGAATTGCCCGTCATTTTCACCAACTACAAGAAGACAGTGTATGCCTATAATGGTCGGATGGAACATGTAAAGGCCAGTCCGTTCATTGGCTTATCTGGTAATCTGTTCGAATGGTCCCTTAAATAAGTAACGCCTGCGGCCCCTTGTGAAGAACATCAGGTTCGGATCAAGGGGCCTCGCCAAATGGGAAATGCAGTTTGAGCAGCCCGATCCTGAGGTGAAAGGAGTCTGTCATGAGCTCATTTTTAACGAAAAGACTGACATATATGATTATTATTTTATTGGCCGCTTCGATGATGATTTTTTTCCTGTACGCCATGACACCGGGAGATTTCATTAGCGGCAATCTGAAGCTGTCGCCGGAGAGAAAGGCAGAGCTGAGAGAAATCTATGGCCTGAACAAGCCTGTTCTTGAACGGTACGGCAACTGGCTGGAAAATGCGCTGCATGGCAATTTTGGTTATTCGCTTGCCCAGCAGAAGCCGGTGCTGACCTTGTTTAATGAGTATATCTGGAACTCGTTTTTGCTGGCTATTGTATCGACCTTCCTGACCTGGCTTATCGCGGTCATTATTGGTGTGGTTGCGGCTTACAAGCAGTATTCATGGTTCGATACGTTGGTTATGGTGGTGATTTTTGCTGCAATGTCCGTTCCGTCTTTTTTTATCGGGCTGTATCTGATTAAAATTGCTGCTGTTGACCTAAAGTGGCTGCCACCGGGCGGCATGCTCAATACAGGCAGTAACGCTACAGGCTTGGAGTATGTGAAGGAGGTTCTCCAGCATATGACCTTGCCCGTGATCGTTATGACGCTACTGGGACTGGGGTCGTTGACCCGCTACTTCCGTAGCAATATGATCGACGTGATCCAGCAGGATTATATCCGCACAGCTCGTGCAAAGGGACTAAAGGAAAGAAAGGTGCTTTTTACGCACGCACTGAGAAATGCACTACTGCCGGCCATTACGCTCGTTGGCTTCGAATTGCCAGCGCTGTTTGGCGGATCACTTATTATTGAAAAGATTTTTAACTGGCCGGGCATCGGTCAGCTGTATATGCTATCCTTTTCGCTTCGGGATTATCCGCTGCTCATGGGCTTCACGATGCTGATTGCCATATTGAGCGTCATCGGGACGCTGTTGTCCGATATTTTGTATCGCATTGCAGACCCGCGTGTGAAAGTGTAAGGAGGGGGCGAAGGAATGTCATCTGTTAGCAGTAATTTGAGTAAAAGCAGTGCCAGACTGCGATCAGCTGCCAAATCCTCGATATGGCAACAAGCGCTCAGGCAGCTGTTTAGAAACAAGCTGGCTATGGCTGGTCTGCTGTCGTGGTATTTATGTTTTTGCTCTGTTTTATCGGCCCGTTATTTTCTCCCTATGCCGATAACAAAACAAATATATTGATGATGAACAAGCCGCCGAACATCCATCACTGGCTGGGAACAGACAAGCTGGGACGGGATGTGCTGACCCGTGTGATGCAGGCAGGGCAAATTTCTCTGACGGTGGGCTTGGCTTCTATGGTGCTGTCTGTCGTTTTGGGGGCTACGCTGGGAGTCATATCTGCCTATTTTCGCGGGATCGCCGATCAGATTATTATGCGCGTGGCTGATTTGCTGCTGACGATTCCCAGTTTGCCGCTGCTCTTTATTATGGGCGCACTGCTATCTGACTGGAAGGTTCCGCCCGATCAGCGGATGTATATTGTCATGCTGATGCTTAGTTTGGTCAACTGGCCGGGGATTGCACGGATGGTGAGAGGTCAGATGCTGAGTTTACGGGAGCGTGAATTTATGCAGGCCGCGACGGTATTGGGACTATCCAATCGCCGTAAGCTGTTCAAGCATCTGCTGCCGAATATTTTGCCGTTGCTGATCGTGATCGCTACATTGAACATCGGCGGAGCTATTTTGAGTGAATCTGTCCTTAGCTTCTTTGGACTTGGCGTGCTGCCCACGACACCGACCTGGGGCAATATGATTGATGCCGCCAACAATGTGCTGGATTTTCAGCAGCGTCCGTGGCTGTGGATACCGCCAGGCTTGTCTATTTTTGCTACAGTTATCGCTATTAATATTTTTGGTGACGGGCTACGGGATGTACTTGATCCGAAACATAGAAGGTAGGTGATCATACACCATGAACAATTTACTTTCCATTGAGCATTTAAGCACTCATTTTTATACAGAAGAAGGAACGGTTAAAGCGGTGGATGATATCAGCTTTCGCGTGAAGCCAGGGGAAACGGTGTGTATTGTCGGTGAATCAGGCTGTGGCAAAAGCATTACCGCCATGTCGATCATGGGCCTGATCCAGAGTCCAGGTGGTAAGGTGGCCAGGGGAAGCATCCGCTTTGAGGGTACTGATTTGCTGGAGCTTGGCAGAAATGAGATGCGCACGATTCGCGGACATGAGATATCTATGATTTTTCAGGAACCGATGTCTTCACTGAATCCGGTTATGACCATTGGTGAACAATTGTCTGAGCCGCTGATTGAGCATTTGAAGCTAGGCCGCAAGGAAGCTCGCAAGCGGGCACTGGAGCTGATCGAACAGGTTGGCATATCCCGACCGGAGCAGATTTTGAAAAGCTATCCGCATGAGCTGAGCGGGGGAATGCTGCAACGTATCATGATCGCCATCGCTGTGTCCTGCGGTCCCAAGCTGCTTATCGCGGATGAGCCAACTACGGCGCTGGATGTGACAATACAAGCACAAATCCTCGACATGCTGCGTGATTTTAAAGCCCAATCCAATATGTCGTTGCTGTTGATCACCCATGATCTGGGTGTGGTTGCGGAAATGGCAGATTACGTGATTGTGATGTATGCGGGCAAGATTGTCGAGGAAGGCGAAGTGGTACAGCTATTCAATCAACCCAAACATCCTTACACACAAGGCTTGCTCAAATCCAAGCCAGTGCTTAATCAGCGCCAAAAGGAGCTGTATTCCATCCCCGGACAGGTCCCTAATCCGCTGGAGCTGACGGCTTCCTGCTACTTTCATGACCGCTGCGAGCATTGTATGGACATTTGTCGCCTGAAGGAACCTACATTAAAAGAAATTTCAGCTCAGCAGAAAGCATCCTGCTGGTTATATGAGGAGGCGGTTGTTCATGGCTGAGCCGTTGTTGGAAATAGACCGCTTAAAAACGTACTTTCCGGTCAAATCCGGGTTTATGAATCGTACTTCAGGACATGTGCGGGCAGTGGACGATATCAGCTTTACCATCCGTCAAGGAGAAACCTTTGGCCTGGTGGGCGAGTCGGGGAGCGGCAAAAGCACGGTGGGCCGAACGATTATCAGATTGACGGACAAAACGGACGGTACTGTAAAATACAAAGGAGTTGACCTGCAGAGCTTGTCCGCAAAAGGGATGCAGGAGCTTCGTCCCAAAATTCAGCTGATCTTCCAGGACCCGTACAGTTCGCTGAATCCGCGGGTGCGGATCGGTGATGCGATTGGTGAGGCGCTGCTTGACCACGGTCTGGCGACGAAAGGAGGAGGTCCGGTCCATTGTACTGGATGTGCTCAAGCTGTGCGGATTGTCGGAGTATCATATCGACCGTTTTCCACATGAATTTTCGGGAGGACAACGTCAGCGGATTGGCATTGCCCGTGCCCTGGCACTCCAGCCGGATCTGATCATCGCGGATGAGCCGGTATCAGCGCTGGATGTGTCCATACAGGCGCAGATTATTAACCTATTTGCCAAATTGCAGGCCGAGCGGGGGCTGACATATCTTTTTATCTCGCATGACTTGAGTGTGGTAGAGCATCTGTGTTCCCGTATTGGAGTGATGTACCTGGGTTCGATGGTCGAAACAGCTTCGCGTGATGAGCTATTCGAAAACCCGCTGCATCCATATACGAAGGCGTTACTGTCCGCTGTGCCTGTTCCGGTGCCGAAGCTGAAAAGGGAACGCATTTTGCTCAAAGGGGATACCCCGAGTCCGGTTAACCCTCCTTCAGGCTGCAAGTTCCATACCCGCTGTCCCTTTGCGATCGACCGTTGCTCCCAAGAGGCTCCGCTTTACTGCGAGGCTCGACCAGATCACTGGGTGTCTTGCCATTTGGTTGAATGAAGAAGGGTGCATCAGCAAAATTCGAAGCCGTCGAAACGGCAGACCGCTCATCACAAAGAAGCGGTTCTGCTGATTCAACGGCTTTTTGATGTGGCTAGAGGAATTCAAATATGTCTTGAAATATCATCTTTTTTGGGTTTTTATGTCATTCGCACAATTTCTACACAATTTCTACATACTTTCTTTTTACAATAACTCAGATGAAAGAGCCTGGAATTCAATATCCACCCGTTCACCGGGGGCAATCGAAAGCAGATTGTCCTTAACCCACTTCGGATCAGAGGCAGGATTGCCATCGGTAGCAATGATACGGTAACGATGTCCATGCAAATGAAGCGAATGACTCAAATACCCGGCGTTAATCAAGCGTAGACGAACGGTGCCTCCTTGGGTGACCTGCAGCGGCTGCGAGCTATTAATAGTTTGGCCGTTTATCGTATAGAGATCATACATACTCATATCATGTCCCGACGGAGTAGATGCTGATTGTTTATGTTGGCCATTTGCATCGGTTTCGCTTGAGGAATGATCCATGCCGTGCATGCTCATGTCCATGTTCATATTCTTCATGCCTTCGTGACCATGTTCCGGGCTTGAACTCATCCACTCATCCAACATTAACGTATAATCCCGGTCTGCTTTCACCAGTTCATCTTCCACAATAAAGGAACCATAAAGCCCCTTATCGACCTGATTGACGCTGTCCTGATGAGAATGATACCAGTACGTGCCGGGAACCGTCGCTTTAAAGGTATAAGTAAAGCTCTTGCCTGGAGCAATCGCATTTTGCGTGATCCCTGGAACACCATCCATTTTAAAAGGCACAGGATATCCATGGATATGCAAAGAAATGGGCACTGTTAACTGATTTTTCACGGTAATGTTTACAGTTTTTCCTTTTTTAATCCGGATTTGCGGTCCTGGCACTGAGTTATTAAACGTCCAAACCGGGAGGGATGTTCCCTTTTCTACTTCCAGGTTGCTGGCTTCGGCCGTCAAGGTTGCCAGTTCACCATTTAATTCAGTGGGCTTGACGGTTCGTTTTAACGATACTGCTTCGGCCGTGGTTTCTTTAGATGAAGCTGCTGTAGGTTTAACATCTTTAGCAGTTGAACAACCAGCCAAGATGCTCATGAGCGCAAATATACCCAGGATTGTCTTTCCGAGTAATACTTTATTCATGACACATGTTCCTCCTTCTATTATTAATAAGACGCATTATAGGTCACAATATTGTGGAAAGTATGAAGTTGCCACAAATTTTAATTATAAGAATTTCCTCATAAAAACCACACAAGCGAGGGCTATACTCAAGGCATCCGGAGAGGAGTGATCAGCATGGATTGGAGTTGGTTGCCTGTGCTGGAACAAGGGTCAGAAGAATATGCATCTTGTTCTCATGTTTGTTATGCTAATGTAGGAACAACGACTTCACTAAGGTAGGGGAATAGGCGTGGGTCAGTTAAGAGTGCTCGTGATCGATGACAAATGGAATATGCGAAATCTTCTGCGAATTTATTTAAGTAAAGAAGGATTTCACGTAACCGAATGGTGGTTGACGGGTTTGTTTGGAGCAAAGCGATGAAAGAAGTGCTGCATGAATCCAGAGTGGAAGCCAAGGGACTCGGCATTTTTACGTCTGCGTTCCGTTATGTGGGACGTGCTGCCCCGCCAACTCGTCTGGTGTTTTATGAGGATTTGGTAGCAACAACGGGTGGGGTGCTGGCTCTGCTGGCTGTTGTGGTCACATCGCTGACAGATTTTAAGCTGCTGGACGGGATTTCGAGTATTCTTATCGGTTGTCTGATGGTCGGTGTTGCTTTCCGGGCCGGCTACGATAATATGGTGGGCTTGATTGGTGTATCGGCTCCCCCGGATATCGAAGAACGTGTGGCTTCTATTATTCTTGCCGATTCGCATGTAACGGATATTTATCAAATGCGTATTTTGCAGGAGGGACGGCTACTATCACGTGGAAGGGCTGATTGAGCTTACACCGGGAATGACGCTGGCAGATGCAGATGACATCAAGTTCAGAGTCGAGGATGCTTTGCTGCGTGACCCTCATATTTCAGACGCTGCATTAGGTATTTTGGAAGATGATGGGGTTAAAAACTGGAAGTAGTGTAAAACAAGAACTTTCATGACTACGAAAATGTGGCGTGGAGGTTCTTTTGCATTTTTAAAATGACTTGGCTACCTCGGGGTACGTCATTTCGTTGATCCACTCGGTTAGTTCCATCTCGGGATTGGTCATGAGAAGGACGATGTAGGAACGAAACAAGAACACTGGATCCCGAGGTTCAGGGCCTCGATCCGAGTAGTCGACTTCTAGAAAAGTTGTAATGGCGGAGAAATCTGTCATTCAAAGTTTGGCTGCGAGCGGCCAATCCTTGTTGATGAGGACGATGCTGGGACCGCAATGAGTACGAAGTTGCTGGAGAACAAAAGCCTGATAATCTGAATGCGGAACAAGAACAGGTTGCAAGTACAACACGCTTCAATCACGAGTAGTTAGGGCATACCCCTTTTCACGAATTTGGGGAATTATAGAATTTATCAAGTGCTTTTTCGAGAAATAAGCCGCATTTTTCAAGTATTTTTTCCAATTTGAGATGTGGTTGAAATAAAAACCCCCCCTACGAAAGTAGGAGTAATACAAGTTTAGTGTTGCAAGGAAATCTTTGTACCACAAGAGAGGCTATAGATTTTACAGGAGGATGTCTCATGGCAATCGTGAATCTGGAGGATCCACAACACAGGCGGGAATATCTTATCAAAATGCCATTGCAGCGTTATTTCTTGGGCGGATGCTTGATCCAAGAGCGGATGATATTTTTTGAAAGTTGTGAGAGGTCAGAGTAGAAGCTTCTGAAGATGTAGATGATATTGTGCTTACATTTGCAAAAATGACAAAAAAGTTTATTCAAGCTAAAGAGTCGGTTTCCAGAGCTAATGATACAAAAAGCGCATGGGGCAAGAGAACTGTCAGGTAAATCAGCTTGCGAAGCTCCGGCGGATGGCGAAAAAAGTGGACAACTTCTCTCAGTTCTGCGGCCAGGACTTCACCAGCAGCTGATATTTCGCTCCCCAGGTGTCTTCGAACCGGTCTAGTTCCATATTGAATCCTATCATTCGATCATCGAAACCGAATGCTTTCAGCGTCATGAGTTTGAGTCTTATCCACAAGCTTATGAAATCGTAAGCCAGTTTATCCAGGATAATAATCGCATGCGTATCCACGGCAGTATCTACGATTTATCCCCGTATGAATATATGAAAGCGGTAAAGCATGGCACTGTTAAGCCAAAGCAGATTAAGGTTTAAGCGTCGACACAAATGAAAAACGAAGCAAATTAAAGCAATTCTACGATTGATGTCAAATAAGAGGTGCAGTGTCTATAATAAGGGTGTTTAACCCCTATGAATAACATTGCACGTTATTCCAAAAAGATACATAATAATGTATAATTCAACTATATCATCTTTTTGTGTAATTTACTCCATAACATGGTAACTATGGTCGGCTTATTTTGAATATTATCCAGGACTTTCGGGACTGACATTTTCGAAGGCTGAAAAGACAAGAAGGAGCAAGGGTTTGAAGAGATAGACGGAAAATGGAAGAAATTTTCAATTTGGATGAAATTTATAGATTTAAAAGAAATTTCCAAAAAGATGTAGAACGCCTCCTTATCCGGAGATAGGGAGGTGTTTTCAGTGAGTAGACCTTGGCTTGGTTAGCTGCTCTCACCTATGTTTCAACAGTATACGGAATTGGGAAAAAAATCAAGCTGGCGAAAGACGGAAAAAAGAAGCCCCAAATCATGGCTTCGACTGTCTTCTGCGTCATGCTCCTTGGATTTCTGTTTCGCATGGAGAGCTTTAACCAATTAAACGGATGGCTGCGAGGCGGGCGGTTTCGAAAATTGCCGCCGAATGTGCGTTTCCCGCTCATCGAACGCGATCCGGGAATCTCTGGCTAGCTATGACCTGAGCGTCTTGCGGCAAACTCATCGGCACATCATCCAAAAGGCGCGGCGCAACCATGTATTTCGTCAAGGGACGATAGGCGGTCTGGTCGTGGTAGGGCTGAACGGCGTGGAGCTTTTCGAAAGTACGAAAAAATGTTGCGAGCATTGTTTGACGCGTGAGAAGGATGGGGTGACGAATTATTTTCATCGAGCTGTGGGCTGCATGGGTATTGGTTCTGACCCTCATCTGCTACTCGGTTTGGAAGAACTGCGCCCGAAGACAGACGATTCTGACAAAGATGAAGGCGAATTAACGGGTGCGAAGCGGTTGCTCAAACGGTTGTATCAGGATTATCATCACTTTGCTGATGAGGTGGTAGCCGACGCGCTCTATTCGAATGCCCCGTTCATCAAAGCCGTGCTGGAGATCAAGATGGATGTGTTTGTGCGAATTAAGGACAAGCGTCTGCATATTGTCAAAGATGCGATGGGTTTGTTTCGATAACGGCCAGCGGATCAGAGTTGGATCGTGAAAGACGCCGAGCCGCAAGAGGCTCGCAAGAAGCGCCGGGCAAGGCGCGTGGAAGTACAGGCGTGGGATGAAGAAGGGTTCGAGACGACAGGTTTGAAGCGCAAGATTCGGTTCCTGCGCTTTGTGAAGACGATCACGGAAACCGTATATGTTGGCGACAGGGCGAAGGAACAAACGGCGACCCAAGAAGTCTGGGTCGTCACCACGTTAGGCAAGCACGTTCCGGCAAGCGTGATTTGGGAGATGATTCACCAGCGTTGGGATATCGAGAACAATGGGTTCCGGGAACTGAAAACCAAATGGCATCTGGACCACTGCTTCATGCATCAGACCAGAGCCATAGAAGCGATTCTTCTCTTCATCGTCATGGCGTTCAACCTGTTCCAACTGTTTCTATTTCGACGCGTGGAGGGCTTTCGTGGATTGAACCTAACCCAAAGCATGATCGTGGAGGAGCTTCGGATTCAAGCAGTGTGCCTAGATACGCCGCTGTTCTGTTTACTGGAATGATCGAATGTAGACACATGTAAGAAAATGGAGGGATATGGTTTGGCATGGAGGGATGTCACCATGTGTTTGTTCAAATGCGCTTATCATTTCGCAGGTAAAGCGTAACGTGTCGACTCGTTAACAATTTGTCGTCACACATTTTTTAAAACGCGAACATCACAAAGTTGGAAACGAGAGCTGAAATCTCTGAATATTTATCGAAAACACTTGACTTTTTGATGTTGCACCAAGAATCGCGAAGGATACCTTCTTCAAGGTATATCTTTCAGATTATAGGTGATCGTTTTGAGACAAACCTTGAGTAGCTACGGTTCCGAAAGCTTTCATAGGGGGAATGCGCCGATTTTGCGTACTCTCTGGGACAAGTTCGATTTTTCATTACTTCTGACACAGTCTGGAATTTTTAAACGCAGCGGTGCACCGGCTTGCATTCTTTGTATTATGTATGTCATCGGCTTGGTCTCCGGCTGTTCGTCTGTCGTTCAAATGAGCGACCTTGCCCACAAAGATGCACTTCTCGAAATGTTGTTTAAGCCGTTCATGCGGATGCCGACTGCATTTACTTGTTAAAAGAAGGGAAAGTCGCGGAGAAAGGCAATCACCAGCAACTGATGGATCAGTCGGGGGTGTTCTACTCCTTGGTCACCAAGAAACCAGAAAAGGTAGAGGCAGTGTAAGCCATTCAATAAATATTTTAGGGGGGATTCCAACCATGTTAGATTCAACCAAATATCCATTAACAAATGCGCAGAAGAGAATTTGGAATACCGAAAAATTACTGCCGAACACGGGATTAAGTGCCCCTTTGTTTTCCTTGAAATTGCAATCTCAAACGGGCTCCATAGATTACGGACTGTTGAAAAATGCAATCTTCCTTTTGATTGAACGAAATCCTTCCCTTCGCACCCAAGTCTTTGGAGAAGATGAGCCTGAACAATATTTTCGAAGTTCTAGCGTCGCTGATTTGAAAGTGATCGATGGATCAACGATGGATGTTGGTTCATACATCTTTGAAGAGTCTAGAAAAATAATGACTCTGAATGACTTAGACTTGGTTCAAATTCGATTTATTTTAATAAGCCAAGTTGAATGTGTCATTCTGTTTCGAATACATCATATTATTTGCGATGGTTATACGATGGAACTGATCGCAAAGGAAATCATGGATATTTACGACGGGTTATTGCGAGGTAGCGTTCCCTCTCAAATAAGGCCATCTTACATAGAATTTATCAAAAGCGAATCGGAGTACGAAAATTCCGATCGTTTTGTTCAGGATAGAGAATTCTGGCTGCAAGAATTCCAATCCTTTTCCTACGACAGTCAGGATATTCTACATGGCAAACGGTCTGCATGCACGGCAGGCGAAAGAAAGTCTTTTTCTATTGCGCCTGAGATGCATGATGACATCAGAAGATTTGGCGATGAACATAAGATTACTACTTTTACTATGTTTTTTTCGGCATTGCACTTATACCTGTATAAAGTGACCTCGAACAATGATCAAGTGATCGGAACGTACTACGCCAATCGAACAAATGCCAATGAACAAGAAATGCTCGGCATGTTTGTAAGTACCGTGCCGTTTCGAATGTCTATCGAGGGTAAACAAGACGTGTTGTCCTTTATTCAGGCTGTTTCTGAGAAAAAATCCGTTATCGCAGAGCATCAGAAATACCCTTTTAACCTGCTTGTTCATGAGTTGCGTCAAAACTACAATCATACCAATCCATTATTTCGTGCAGCTATGAATTTCCAAAGATCTTCCATTTTTGCGAACGATTTGTTCGAATACGAAATGGACCTGGTATTCGGCGGTCACGAAGAGAACGAATTATTGGTAAGGGTGCAGCATACGAAGGCAAAAAAACATTTGAGAATGGACTTCGATTATCGCACCAATGTATTCTCTGACGATGATATTAGCCTGATGTATTCCCATATCTCTAATCTGATTCAACAGATTATCCAAGATCCCCACCAATCGATCGATGAACTCGATTTGATGACTCCTGACGAAAGAACAAAATTGTTGATCGATTTTAACGATACGAAGGCGGGCTATCCGAATGACAAGACGATCCACGCGCTGTTCGAGGAACAGGCGGAGCGGACGCCGGATGCAGCGGCGGTCGTATTCGAGTCTCAATGGTTGACGTATGGGGAGCTGAACGCGAAGGCGAACCAACTGGCGCATGCGCTCCAGGCACGAGGCATAGGAGCCGACCGGATCGTGGGGATCATGGCGGAGCGGTCGACAGAGATGATCGCGGGAATTCTCGCGATCCTCAAGGCGGGCGGCGCGTACTTGCCGATCGATCCAGCGTACCCGGCGGAGCGGATTGCGTACATGCTGGAAGACAGCGGCGCAAGACTGTTGCTTGTATACGGGGACGCGGAAGTACCTCAAGATTACGAAGGAACCGTGCTGAACCTGACGAACGTGCCGTTGCATGCGTGCGACACCGTGAACCTGTCTGCGGCAAACGGGCCGAACGATCTGGCGTACGTGATCTATACGTCGGGATCGACGGGCAAGCCGAAAGGGGTCATGGTGGAGCATCGCAACGTCGTGCGGCTGCTCTTTAACGACAATAACCTGTTCGACTTCGGCGCGAGCGACGTCTGGACGATGTTCCATTCGTTCTGCTTCGATTTCTCGGTATGGGAAATGTACGGCGCGTTGTTGTACGGAGGCAAGCTGGTTATCGTGCCGAAACGGACGGCCCAGGAACCGCGGTTGTTCGCCGAGCTGCTGGATCGCGAACGCGTGACGATTTTGAACCAAACGCCAACGGCGTTCTACAGTCTGATCCACGAAGTGTGCGACCAGGAAACGAAGGGGAATCTATCTGTCCGCAAAGTCATATTCGGCGGGGAAGCGCTATCTCCCGCACAACTGGAACCGTGGGCGAAGGCGTATCCCGATGCCCTTCTGATCAACATGTACGGCATTACGGAAACGACTGTGCACGTGACATACAAGGAAATTACCGCCGAAGATATCCGGACGAACATCAGCAACATCGGCAAACCGATCCCTACGTTGTCGGTCATGATTCTAGACAAGAACGGACGCCTTGCCCCTTTGGGCGTAGCCGGGGAAATGTACGTGGCCGGGGCAGGCGTGACGCGCGGGTATTTGAACCGTCCGGAACTGACGGCGGAGAAGTTCGTGGACAATCCGTTTGAACCTAGCGAGCGGATGTACCGGACGGGAGACCTGGCAAGATGGTTGCCGGACGGGAACCTGGAGTACATGGGCCGGATCGACGAGCAGGTGAAAATCCGAGGGTACCGGATCGAGACAGGCGAAATCGTGTACCGTCTGGTGCAGCACGTGGACGTGAAGGAAGCGGTGGTCGTCGCCCGGAAAGATGAGGATGACGAAGCGTACCTGTGCGCGTACGTGGTAAGCGGCGGGGCATTCGATGCATCCAAATTGCGTGCGTATTTGAGGGAGAGCTTGCCGGATTATATGGTGCCGTCGTATCTGGTGGAAGTGGCGCGGATTCCGCTGACAGCTAACGGCAAGGTGGACCGGAAGGCGCTGCCGGAGCCGCAAGGGCTGGTGCAGGCAGGAAGCGAATACGTGGCGCCGCGCAATGAGACGGAGAAGACGCTGGCAGCGATTTGGCAGGACGTGCTCCGAATCGGACAAGTTGGAATCCAAGATAATTTCTTCGAGCTAGGTGGGGACTCAATGAAAGCGATCCGTCTGAGCGCTAGGATGGAGCATACAATTGGACAAAAGGCAAACATCACTCATCTGTTCCGGTATCCGACGATTGAGTTCTTCTTGGCCAATCTTTCATCCTGCGCAAACATGCCGGATCACGAGGCCTATGAGTCTATTCCAATCGCGGACGAGAGAGAGTACTACCCCGTATCCTCGGCGCAGAAACGGATGTACATACTAAGCCAATTAGAGGGAGGCGAAATCAGTTATAACATACCAGAAGTTATAGCTATTAAAGGTCCTCTGCATCTTCTGCGGTTACAAGAAGCTTTCCAAGGCTTGATTCAGCGTCATGAGTCCTTGAGAACGTCTTTTGAGTTAAGGAATGGAGAACCCGTACAGCTAATACACGATAAAGTGGAATTTTCTGTAGAGTATACAAAAGCTGGCAGAGAAAAAACGGATGAGTTAATTCAAAATTTTGTACGTCCATTTGATTTTGAGAAAGCACCGCTTATGCGAGTGGGAGTGGTAGAGCTAGACTCAGACGACCATTTAGTAGTGTTCGACATGCATCACATCATTTTTGATGGCGAATCTATGAACATTTTCATGAAGGAATTATTTCAGCTGTATGAAGGGAAAACGCTGGAGCCATTGCGCATTCAATATAGGGACTATGCGGTGTGGCAGCAAGGTGACATGCAAAGCGAACAGATGAAAAGTCAGGAAGCTTATTGGCTAGAGGTATTTCATGGTGAATTACCTATATTAGAAATGCCGACCGATTTTGTTCGACCATCGGAAAGAAATTTTTTGGGTGAAACCCACCGATTTGTTATTGATGAAGAAAGAAGCAGACGGCTAAAGCAAATGGCTGTACAAATGGACTCCACCTTGTACATGGTTTTGTTGTCCGCCTATACCATTTTATTGTCTAAATATTCGGGTCAAGAAGATATTATTGTAGGCAGCCCTGTAGCGGGAAGGAAGCATGCAGGTCTTGAGAATACGATCGGGATGTTTGTAAACACCTTGGCTTTAAGAAATGAGCCATTAGGGGAGAAGCTATTCTCCGAATATGTGCAGGACGTGAAAGAAAATGTACTCCGGGCATTTGAAAACATGTCTTATCCATTTGAAGAAATGGTAGAAAAATTAAACCTTAAAAGGGATCGGAGTCGAAATCCGTTATTTGATACGATGCTTGTGCTGCAAAACATGGATCAAATGCCATCACCCATCAACGAATTGCAGCTTAGCTCTTACGTGAGTGAACACACGGTAGCAAAAATGGATTTGGCTTTGCTGGTTGAAGAACGGGGAGGCCAAATTTGCTGCAGCTTCGAATATGCGACGGCTTTGTACACACAGGAGACGATTCAACGGATGGCCGGGCATCTTTTGCAGCTCATTGATAAGGCACTTAATCATTCTGAAGCGAAAATATCAACACTTGAAATCATTACCTCTCAGGAAAGAGAACAGATTATAGAAGAGTTTGCCAGTACTTTCGTTGACTACCCACATGATCAAACGATTCACCAATTGTTTGAAGAACAAGTAGAGCGCACACCTGAACAAATCGCTTTTGTATTTGAAGACAGACAATTAACATATCGTGAACTAAATGATCGCAGCAATCAGATAGCGCGAACGTTGCAAAAGGCGGGAGTGTCGTCCAATCAGTTGATTGGCATTATGACAGAACGTTCATTAGAGATGGTAATTGGACTATTGGCTATTTTGAAAGCAGGAGGAGCCTATGTCCCGATTGATCCGGATTATCCTGAGGAACGGATCGAATACATCGTAAAAAATTCCAGAGTGAAGCTTTTATTAGGGCAACAACATTTAGTAGAGCGGGTCCCTTATGTAGAGAAAATCAGTTTGGATGATCCGCGTTCATTTGAAAACGACGCGTCTAATTTGAAGAAGGGAACAGAACCGAATCAGTTGGCCTATGTCATCTATACATCGGGAACTACCGGGGAGCCAAAAGGTGTCATGGTAGAGCACAGCAGCATTCTTAATACGATTTTGTGGAAAAAGGAATGTTACGGTTTCTCAAGCAAAGATCGAGTTTTGATGATGACTCCCTATGTGTTTGACGCATTTATTACGCATTTTTTTGGTCCGATTGTCTCAGGTGCAACCGTCATATTACTCAATGATGAGAAATGTAAAGATCCCATGGCGATCAAATCTGTTGTTGCTTCACAAAAAATTACTCATCTGCAAAGCCCGCCGAGCTTCCTGATGACGATACTCGAAAACATGAATCCAGAGGATATGAGCTTCGTCACCCATGTGACCATAGGGGGAGACAAAGCTACACCTACTTTAATCCAAAAGCTGACGAGCATGAACGATAACGTTGTGATTTATAACGAATACGGACCAACGGAAAATAGCGTGGTGTCCACCTTCCTTTTAATCACAAGTTCGAATCAGAAAATTTCAATTGGAAAGCCGATCACGAATACATCCGTGTACATTATTGATAAATCTGACCACCTGCTTCCTATCGGAGTAATCGGTGAGTTATGTGTAGCTGGTGCAGGATTGGCTCGAGGGTATTTAAATCACTCCGAGTTGACAGCAGAGAAATTTGTAACAAATCCGTTTTGTCCGAAAGAGAGAATGTACCGGACAGGTGATTTGGCAAGGTGGTTGCCAGATGGAAATATTGAATATGTGGGCCGAATGGATTTCCAGATCAAAATCATGGGGAATCGGATTGAAACGGGCGAGATAGAATCCGTGCTATTGAGCATAGATGAAATACAAGAAGCGGTGGTAATTGCGGTTAAGGATGAACAGGGCATGAACAAGCTGTGTGTTTTCTTCGTGGCGGATGACCGTATGACGATAGTGCAAATCAGAAACGAGCTGTCAAAATGGCTGCCTTCCTATATGATTCCCGCTTATTTTGTAAGACTGGCGAAGATGCCGTTAACCACGAACGATAAAATTGATCGCAAGGCGTTACTGGCTATACCGGTGAGCATTGAGAGCGGAGTGGAGTACGTAGCTCCGCGAACGAAGGTTGAAGAATTACTGGTTGAGATTTGGCAAGCTGTGTTAGGCGTTGCCAAAGTAGGAGTTGCAGATAATTTCTTTGATCTTGGAGGCGACTCGATTAAATCGATTCAGGTTTCGTCAAGATTGTTCCAGGCAGGGTATCGAGTAAGCATGAAGCAATTGTTTAAATATCCAACTGTAGCTCTGTTAAGTCAATACGTGGAGCCAATTGGTAGAAATATCGAACAGGGTGAGGTAACGGGCAGTGCCATACTGACACCTATTCAGCACTGGTTCTATGAAAACTTCATCACGAAGGCTCATCACTTTAACCAGTCGTTTATGTTATACCGAGAACAAAGATTTGACGAAGCGGCTCTAGCCAAAGTGATGACGAAGGTTCTAGAGCATCATGATGTGCTCCGCACGGTATATCGACCAACTGCAAGCGGTTATGAAGCATGGAACAGGGGCACGGAAGACGGAAAGCTCTATAGCTTAGACGTAGTTGATTTGCGAGCGGAGTCCAACGCTGCCGAGGTAATTGAAGCGAAGGCCAATCAGATTCAAGCAAGTATAGACATAACGCAGGGGCCGTTGGTAAAGCTTGGTCTATTTACATGCACAGATGGGGACCATCTGTTAATCGTGATTCACCATTTGGTGGTAGACGGGGTTTCGTGGCGAATTTTATTCGAAGATATCAACGACGGCTATGGCCAGGCGTTAGCGGGCAAAGAAATCCAACTGCCTCAAAAAACAGATTCCTTTAAGCTATGGGCTGAACAGTTGTCCCAATATGCAGACAGTGAAGAAGTAAAACAAGAGCTCGCCTACTGGAAGCAAATCGAAGGGGGTGAAACAGGTCCGCTGCCAAAGGATTACGACCGGGATTGCGGACTCGTCAAAGACAGCGAAACCATCACGATAGAATGGACCGCGCAAGAAACGGAACAACTGGTAAAACAAACACATCGCGCGTATCACACGGAAATCAACGATCTGTTGTTGACGGCACTAGGAATGGCGGTACACAAATGGACGGGCATGGAACAAATAGTTGTCAATCTGGAAGGGCACGGCAGGGAACAAATACTTCCCGGGCTGGACATTACACGGACGGTAGGGTGGTTTACCAGCCAGTATCCAGTTGTCCTCCAGATCGAAGCTGATCAGAACATCTCCAAGCACATCAAGAGAATCAAGGAAGGACTGCGCCAAATTCCGAACAAGGGTATAGGTTATGGAATTCTCAGGTATTTATCAGCATTTCCAGACAAACCTCCCTATACAGTCCAGCCTGAGATTAGCTTTAATTATTTGGGACAGTTTGATCAGGACCTTCAAAACAATGACGTGCAAATCTCGTCCTATTCAGAGGGGCAAACGATAAGCGGTAACCAGTCTAAACTGTTTCCGTTAGAAATAAACGGAGGTATTTCCAAAGGGGTGTTGTCGTTTACCGTTACCTACAGTCGCAACCAGTACCGCATGGGAACTATGCAACAACTAACTGAATTGTTGCGAGCAAACCTGCAGCAGGTCATTGGACATTGTGTGACAAAGGAAGAAGCTGAATCAACACCAAGTGATTTCTCGTTGATAAATATAACAATGGAAGAGTTGGATCAGCTTGTTGAGCAAACACGACATATAGGAGCAATCGAGAATGTATATCCGTTGACCCCTATGCAAAAGGGGATGCTGTTCCACCACTTGCTAGAGCCACAATCAAGGGCTTATTTTCAACAGTCTTCTTTCGAAGTACATGGCAGTGTAAATGTTGACTTTTTTGTAAACAGCTTGCAAATTCTAGTGCGAAAGCATGCTGTATTCCGAACGAACTTCTATAGTGAATTATTGGACTCGCCTGTACAAGTCGTCTATCAGGATAAAAAACCTGAGTGTGCTTTTCTAGATTTACGAGGACGAAATGCGGCACAGAGAGAAGATTTCGTGAGAGGGTACAAAAGATCGGACATGGAAAAAGGTTTCGATCTAGCACAGGAAAGCTTGATGCGAATGTCTATTATACGGTTGGAAGAAGAAAAGTACCTTATGATTTGGAGCTTCCATCATATTGTAATGGACGGTTGGTGCACACCGCTTATTTTTAAAGAATTGTTTGATACCTATTATGCTATCCAGCAATCTAGACAGCCGATGCAAACGAAGGAAACACCATACAGTCACTTTATTGAATGGCTAGTTAACCAGAATCCAAACGAGGCGTCTTCATACTGGCTTGATTACTTGTCCGGCTATGAGGGTCAGACCGTATTGCCGAAGAAAAATAGTCAGGAAATAATTGAAGGCTATGTTTCTGAGAAAGTCGTTTGCAAATTCGATGAAGAACTGACACAGCGTATAAAACAGACGACAACTGTTAATCGGGTGACGATCAATACGTTGATGCAGGCTGCTTGGGGAATTTTATTGCAGAAATATAACAACAGTGAAGATGTCGTGTTTGGAACCGTAGTGTCCGGAAGACGCGAGGAGATACCGGGTATAGAGACGATGATCGGATTGTTTATCAATACAATTCCTGTACGCATTCATTGTGAGGCCGATGAAACATTTACGGAAGTAATGAAAAGAATTCAGGAAACGGCAATCGTGTCTCATCAATACGATATGTACCCATTGTATGAGATACAAGCAAACGTAGATCAGCAACAGCAGTTGATATCCAATATTATGATTTTTGAAAACTATCCTGTTGAGCAGCAAAAAAACCATGTGCAATCGGATGAACAGGATGTACTACGTATTGGCAATGTCATGGTTGAAGAACAAACCAACTACGATTTTAACGTGATTGTTGATCCTGAGGGAGAAATGAAAGTTGAGTTTTCTTATAATGCCAATACGTATGATCATGCAAGTGTCATGCAAATTAAGGAGCATTTCATCCAAATCATGAAGCAGGTTGTGGGTGATCCTTACATTCGTATGAAAGATATCACGCTTTTGACTGAATTGGAAAAGAAACAAATTCTTCACGAATTTAACGACACAACGGCTGAATACCCGAGTGAGAAGACAATTTCCCATTTGTTCGAAGAGCAGGTGGACCTCGTACCAGAACAAATAGCTGTCGTATTCGAAAATAAGCAACTGACATATCGGGAATTAAATGAACGCGCCAACCAACTAGCGCGAACACTGAGAGCCGAGGGACTTCAGGCTGATCAATTGGTTGGAATTATGATGGATCGCTCCGCCGAGATGTTGATTGGAATTGTCGCCATTTTGAAAGCGGGTGGAGCTTATGTGCCGATTGATCCGAAATTCCCAAGCTATTTATTGGAAAACTCGTGTGCAAAGCTGCTGCTGGCAAATCAATATTTGCACGATCGTGTATCTTTTAACGGTAAAAGGATCATCTTGGATGACGTCCAGTCTTACCACCATGACTGCTCCAATCTGGAATGCATATTGGGACCAACCGACTTGGCATATATCATCTTTACTTCCGGAACGACTGGCAAGCCTAAAGGAGTCATGGTAGAGCATCGCAATGTGGTGCGACTGGTGAAAAATACAAATTATGTGGGGCTAAACCAAAGAACGTGTATCTTACAAACCGGATCGCTTGTGTTTGATGCTCTGACATTCGAAATTTGGGGAGCTTTATTGAATGGCGGAAGAGTATGTTTTGTAGAAAAAGAAGCTGTACTGGATGAAGTGCGTATGAAAAACGTGATCGAGCAGCTTGAGATTAATACTATGTTTATCACCACGGCCTTATTCAACCAGCTTTCCAAACAAGACAGTAAATGGCTTGGAAATCTCAAGAGGGTACTGGTTGGTGGAGAGATGCTGTCCTTACCAATCATTAACCAAGTATTGCAGGATAATCCAAATGTAAACCTCGCCAATATATATGGGCCGACAGAAAATACAACCTTCTCTACCTGGTATCCGCTTGAGACCGAACAAACAGAAGATGTTCCGATCGGCAGACCGATTCGTAATTCTACTGCTTACGTTGTAGACAAGTGGATGAATTTGCAACCTGTCGGAGTATGGGGTGAATTACTCGTTAGCGGAGATGGTGTAGCTCGCGGATATTTGAATCAGCCTGAATTAACGAAAGAGAAGTTTGTAGAATGCTCCTTCTTAAAAAGCGGGCAACGCGGTTACAGGACAGGGGATCTGGTGAGATGGACTGCCGATGGCTTGATTGAAATTAAAGGACGGATCGATCATCAGGTGAAAATCCGTGGATTCCGGATTGAATTAGGCGAGGTGGAGGCTGCTCTCCTGAGATTGGATTCCATTGGAGAAGCGATTGTAATTGCTCGTGAGGATGAAGACGGCTTAAAGCAGCTATGTGCTTATTACGTAGGGGATAACTCAGTAACTGTAGGACAGATCAAACATCAATTATCGCAAGAGCTTCCTTCTCATATGGTGCCCGCTTATCTGATCAAACTGAATAAAATGCCGCTTACGCAAAACGGCAAGATTGACCGCAAAGCGTTGCCGCTTCCGGCAGCCGATTTGCATACCGGTTCGAGTTATGTAGCACCTCGAACGCTTATTGAAGACCAGATGGCAAAGATTTGGAAAGAGGTGTTAGGCTTATCCAAAATCTCCATCAATGATAATTTTTTCGACGTAGGAGGACATTCCTTACGTGCAACAACCTTGGTGGCTAAGCTGCATAAAGAGATGGGTTATCACATTTCAGTGAAAGATTTATTCCGGCATCCGACAATCGAAGAGATCTCCGGAGTAATATCGGGCAAGGAACAGCAGGCCTATACAAGCATTCCGGTGGCCGATGAGAGAGAACACTATCCCGTCTCTTCAGCGCAGAAACGGATGTATTTATTAAGCCAAGTTGATGGCGGAGAGCTGAGTTATAACATCACGTATCGTATTATCATAAATGGACCGCTTGATCGTGGACGCTTGGAAGCAGCGTTTCAAAGCTTGATACGTCGCCATGAGTCGCTCCGAACCGGTTTCGAGATTGTAGATGGAGAGCCGATGCAGCGTATCTACCCTGAAGTGGAATTTACTGTGGAGCAGTTCTTGGTAGGGGAACATGAAGTGAGAGATTGTGTTCGCTCTTTTGCCAGATCGTTTGATTTCGAGAAAGCACCGCTAATGAGAGTAGGATTGCTTGAGCTGAATATTGATCATCATATTTTATTGCTTGATATGCATCACATTATCTCTGATGGCGTATCCATGAACATTCTGATGAACGAATTTAGCCAACTATATGAAGGAAATGAACTCCTGCCAATTTCAATTCACTATAAAGATTATGCGGTATGGCAACAATCTGAGATCCAGAGCAATCTCATGCAAAAGCAAGAAGAGTATTGGCTGGAGGTATTAAGTGGAGAAATACCGCAGTTGGATATGCCAATGGATTACGAGAGACCATCGGTACGAGCCTACGAGGGAGACATAGTGGAGGTTGTCATTGACGATCACTTGATTCAAGGGGTTCGAGAGATTGAAATTCAGACTGAATCCACACAATTTATGATCTTGTTCGCAGCCTATACAATCCTTCTGGCGAAATATAGCGGACAAGACGACATCATCATTGGTACACCTATCGCTGGGAGAAATCATGCTGATTTAGATGGAATTGTTGGAATGTTTGTAAATACATTAGCAATTCGGAGTGCTCCATCTGGAGAAAAGACATTTATCCAATATGTAAATGAAGTGAAAGAAAACATGCTGCGAGCATACGAGCATCAAAATTATCCGTTTGATTTGCTTATGCAGAAAGTGAATTCCAAAAAAGATGCCAGTCGAAACGCAATATTCGATACGATGTTTACTCTGCAAAATATTGAAGCCATCGAATTTGCTATCAATTCCTTGACGTTTGAAGACTATAAAGAAGATCACTCCATCTCCAAGTTTGATCTATCTTTGTATGTAACCCTCGACAATAGACAAGTCAAAGCCAATTTTGAATATTGCATCAAGCTATTCAGCAGAGAATTGATAGCTCTACTGTCACAGGATTATGTAAGCATCTTATCGAGCGTCTGCCAAGATCCGTGCATCAAAATTAGCGATATCAAGCTAAGTGAAAAAACTGTAAAAGCGAGCAGCATGCTTGATGTACTGGAGTTCCATTTTTAGCCGGCTCTAACAAGAGCCTGAACGCAGATGATTGACGGAAGTAATTATTATTGAAACGGGGTGCTTTACTTTGTCGGAATTCAAAACGCAGGAATTGTATTGGCAACAAGCATTTGACGAGGGAGAAACGATAGATACGCTGCCTTATTTTAAACCCACACCTGCAAATAGCAGTGACAGTACCGGGATGCGTCGCAGCGTTATTTCCACCTCTTTGTCTTCTGACGTATCTCAGCGAGTGAGAGCAATAGCTAACGGATCCGACATGGCGCTCTATATTATTCTGTTGTCTGGCATTCAATGTCTCTTTCACAAATATGCAGGCACAGAGACGATTATCTTAGGGACACCCTCCTTTGCCTTAGAAAATGACCTTTTTTTCAGCCATAAAAAAGTATTGGCTCTGAAAAGTAAAACGAACAAGCAAAGCACCTTCAAATCGTTATTACATCAAACGAAGCAAGCAATAAGGGGCGCTATTGATAATCAAAACGTTCCCTTCAGCAAGATCGTACAGCAATTAGACTTGCGTTATGATGAAAATAATCTTCCAATCATTCATACAATCGTTTCGCTAGATCAAATTCATACATTTGATTTTGATGAAGCGGTTGTCTTTGATACCGCATTTCGCTTTGATGCAGGGGAGGATCTCATTAACCTGAAGGTGCAATATAATGAGAAGCTTTATGATCAGGATTTTTTGCTTCAGATGACAGAGAATCTAAACTACATTTTGTCCGTCACTTTGAATGATTCCGAACTGGAAATTCATAGAATGGAAATCCAGTCAGGGCACGAAAGAAGCAAAATACTGGGTTTTAGTGGTGTGAAATCAGAAATTCCGCTGCAGATGACAATTCATCAATTGTTTGAGCAGCAAGTTAAGGAAACGCCTGAGCAAGTGGCGGTGGTGTATGAAAATCAAAAGATAACCTATCGTAAGCTGAACGAAAGAGCTAATCAACTCGCTCGAAGACTGAAGGAAGAGGGGCTGGAGGCAGAACAGCTCATTGGCATTATGACGTTCCGTTCTATCGAAATGGTGGTCGCGATACTTGCCGTGTTAAAAGCAGGCTGTGCCTATATACCCATTGACCCGGAGTACCCTGAGGAACGGATTCGTTATACGTTGGAGGATTCGGGCACCAAGATTTTATTACTGCAGCAGCATTTGCTGGATCGCATTTCTTTCCTAGGAAAATGTATCAATCTCAATGATGAATCATCTTACCATGAAGACGGATCTAACCTGGAAGTAAAGGTTTCTAGCAATGACTTGGCATATGTTATATATACATCGGGAACAACGGGCAAGCCGAAAGGAGTTATGATTGAGCATCTGGGGCCGTGCAATGTAAAAGCAACTTTTGGTCGCGCCCTGCAAATGAATGCGGAAGACAAAGTTGTTCAATTTGCCAGCTTCTCTTTTGATGCTTCAATTTGGGAAATCCTGATGGCGCTCTTCTTTGGAGCTACTTTATGTATTCCATCGAAAGAAGTCATTCTCGATTACCGTTCTTTCGAGAAATTTATAGATGAACATAAGGTTACAACAGCTTTGCTGCCTCCGGCGTATGCAGCCTATTTAAATCCTGACCATATGCCAGCTTTCAAGAAGGTACTGACAGGCGGGAGTGTTACACCTGTTGCATTAGCTAAACGATGGAGAGAAAAAACGTTTCATGTAAATGCTTATGGTCCTACAGAGGATTCGATGATAGCGACGCTCTGGCACAGCTATTCAGAACCTATGAACTATCAATCAATTCCTATCGGCAAAACGATCGATAATCATCATGCTTATATACTTAATCAGTCAAACCAACTGCTTCCTATCGGAGTAGCAGGGGAGCTGTGCCTGTCTGGAATCGGAGTTGCGCGTGGCTATTTAAATCGGCCGGAATTGACAAAGGAAAAGTTTGTGGAAAATCCATTTCAACCAGGGCAAAGAATGTACAGAACAGGTGACTTGGCCAGATGGCTGCCCGACGGCAATATCGATTATGTCGGTCGAATAGATCATCAAGTGAAAATCCGAGGCTACCGGATTGAACTAGGCGAAATCGAAGAAGCGCTGTTAAAAGTTGAATCAGTTCAGGAAGCGATCGTTGTAGTTAGGGAAGAAGAAGAAGGATCAAAACACTTATGCGCTTATTTTGTGGCAGAGCGAGCATTGTCTCTAGTAGAGATGCGAAATGATTTATCCAAAACGCTTCCCAACTACATGATTCCCGCCATGTTTCATCAAATGGAACAAATGCCGTTGACACCAAACGGTAAAATAGATCGCAAAGCGTTGCCTGTTATAAAAGAAAGTATGGGTGCGGGAACGCAGTATGTAGCCCCAAGAACTGAGGTGGAAGAGATACTGGTTTCTATCTGGAAAACGGTGTTAGGGGTATCCAAGATCGGAGTGCTGGATAATTTCTACGATCTCGGTGGAGACTCGATCAAGTTTATCCAGGTTTCTTCCAAGCTGTTTCAAGAGGGCTATCAGGTCGGAATGAAGGATTTATTGAGACATCCAACAATAGCGCAGTTAAGTCCTTATGTTGAACCTCTTGTTACAATTGCTTCACAAGAAGAGGTAACGGGAGAGCTAGCATTAACCCCGATTCAACAATGGTTTTTTGAACAAAAAATGAAGCATGTCCATCATTTCAATCAATCCTTCATGGTATATCGCGAGCAAGGCTTTGACGTATTTGTGCTTCGCAGGGTGATCCAGAGGATAGTCGAGCATCATGATGTACTTCGCTCGGTATATCGCCAAACGGAAATCGGGTACGAGGCATGGAACCTTGGGATAGAGGAAGGAGAGTTTTATAGCCTCAGCCTGATTGATCTGAGAGCAGAGGCGAATCCGACTGCTGCGATTGAGAAGAATGCGAACCAAATTCAGAGCAGTATCGACATTAGTCAAGGACCGTTGCTAAAATTGGGATTATTCCAATGTGCAGACGGTGATCACTTATTGCTGGCCATTCATCATCTGGTGGTAGATATGGTTTCATGGCGAATTCTGTTTGAAGATTTGAATACAGGATACGAGCAGGCGGCAAGAGGAGAAGAGATTCAATTCCCGTCAAAAACGGATTCTTATCAGGTTTGGTCCAAGCAATTGCTTGAGTACGCGTCCAGTAAGGAGATGGAGCAGGAAGTCGCGTATTGGATGGAAGTTGAATCTGCGGTCGGGTTGCTTCCCAAAGATTATCAGGTAGGCAATTCATTCATCAAAGATAGTCAACAAATATCCATAGAATGGTCAAAGCAGGAAACGGAACAATTGCTTAAACATTCGAACCGGGCCTATAACACAGAAATTAATGATCTTTTACTAACCGCACTTGGAATGGGAATTCACAAATGGATGGGCTTACAGGAAATCAAAGTGAATGTGGAAGGTCATGGAAGAGAACAAATTATTCCTAAGATTGATGTTTCTCGTACAGTAGGATGGTTTACAAGTCAGTACCCTGTTCTCCTGAAGCTGGACGGAGACGGAGACGTAGCTAAACAGATAAAGAGAACAAAAGAACAATTGCGAAAAATCCCGAATAAAGGAATTGGTTATGGCATCATGAAATACCTGTCTCCGTTTATTGAAGAAGGCAACTTTGGCAGAAAAGCAGAGACTAGCTTTAATTATTTGGGCCAGCTTGATCAAGATTTGCAAAATAACGGCTTAACGCTGTCGTCTTACTTTAGTGGAAGAGATTTCAACGATGACGAAACAAGGCTGTACGATTTGGATATCATCGGTGTGGTTTCTGGCGGCAAGTTGATGTTTTCAATAAACTACAGCGTAAATCAATATCGCAGAGAGACTTTGGAGCGGTTCGTTGAATGTTTGAGAACCAGCCTTCAGGAAATCATTGCTCATTGTACAAGCAAAGAAGATACCGAATTAACGCCAAGCGATATTTTGGTAAAAGGAATGACGATTGAGGAATTAAAGCTGCTGGAGCAGCAAACACGGCATATAGGAACAATCGAGAATGTCTATGAATTAACACCGATGCAGAAGGGCATGTACTTCCACAGCTTGTATGATCCCAACTCGGAAGCCTATTTTGAACAGGTCACATTCGATGTAAGAGGATCTTTAGATGCAGGAGCATTTGTTGCGAGTCTGGAAGCTTTGGTACAAAGACACGCCATCTTTAAAACGAACTTTTACAACGGTTGGAGAAATGTGCCATTGCAAGTTGTCTACCGGAACAAAGAGGTTGATTTTATTTATGAAGACTTGCGTGGAGACAATGACAGCATGAAAGCGGCCCTTATAGAAACACGCATGAAAGAAGATAAGCTGCGTGGATTTAACCTTAGTCAAGATGCGCTGTTGAGAATGACTGTTATTCGAGTGGAAGAAAAGAAATACCAGTTCATATGGAGTTTCCATCATATCTTGATGGATGGTTGGTGCATTCCTCTCTTCTTCAAGGAATTGCTTGATCAATATTATGCGAGTTTGCAGCAGAGAGAACCTGTACTGGCTGTTGTAACGCCGTACAGTGACTATATAGAGTGGCTGCAAAAGCAAGATCAGCAGGAGGCGTCAAACTACTGGAGTGACTATCTGGCTGGTTATGATGGGCAGACGATATTGCCACAAGCCAAAACGCCGCGCAATGACAAAGGCATCGTAGCAGAACATCTGCTTTGCAACTTTGGAAAAGAACTGACTCAGCAGATGCAACAGGTGGCAAGTCTCAATCAAGTAACTGTCAATACATTGATTCAGACGGCATGGGGAGTTCTGCTGCAAAAATATAACAACAGTGAAGATGTTGTTTTTGGAAGTGTGGTATCGGGAAGACCGACAGAAATTCCAGGAATCGAAAACATGATGGGTCTCTTTATTAATACAATTCCAGTGCGCATAAGATGTGGAGCGGAAGAACCACTGGCGGACGTTATGAAGAGAAATCAAGAAGCTTTCATAGCTTCCCGCCCATATGAAACCTATCCGCTCTATGAAGTGCAGGCGAAAATGGAGCAAAAGCAAAACCTGATCAACCATATTATGGTGTTTGAAAACTATCCGGTTGACCAAGAATTGAACCAATCGGGCCAGGACGATACTCTGTTGGAGATCACCAAACTCAAAGCAGATGAGGTAACAAACTATGATTTACATCTGATTGTGATCCCTGACAAAGAGATCAAGATTAATATGGGTTACAATGCGAAGCTGTTCGATCAAGCCAGTGTCAAGCAAATTTGGGGTCATCTGGTTCAAGTCATGGAGCAACTAGTCAATCATCCCCGGATCGGTGCAAAGGAAATCGAACTGCTGACGAAAGAGGAGAAGGACCAGATTCTCCATGTCTTCAATGATACGCAAACAGAATACGAGAGTGAGAAAGCGATTTGTCAATGGTTCGAAGAACAGGCCGAACGAACACCGGAATTCATTGCTGTTATAGGTGAGTACAAACAGCTTACATATCGGGAGCTGAATAGGCGGGCGAATCAACTGGCTTGGACACTCAAAGCCAAAGGAGTTCAAAAAGATCAACCCGTTGGAATCATGGTTGAACGCTCGGTGGATATGGTCATTGGCATCTTGGCTATTCTAAAAGCCGGCGGAGCTTATGTGCCAATCCATCCAGAGTTTCCACAAGAGCGGATCAGCTATATTCTGGAGGATTCAGGGGCTAATCTTCTGCTAGTACAGGAGCATTTGCAGGATCGTATTGTATTTGCCGGAAACCCCCTTCTCTTGGAAGATGAAAGCATATACAGCGACAATGATAGAAACTTGCCACATGTGCCGACTGACGCATTAGCGTATGTTATTTACACGTCTGGCACAACTGGCAAACCTAAAGGTGTCATGGTAGAACATAAATCGGTAGTCAATATCTTGCATCAACTGGAAAAGAAATATCCTATGGCAGTTACAGATTCGTATCTGTTGAAAACGAATTATACGTTTGATGTTTCCGTTTGCGAGCTGTTCGGCTGGTTCTTTGGACAAGGTAAATTAGTCATCTTAGAGCACGGATTGGAGAAAGATCCGGCGTCATTGGTTACCACCATACATGAGCAGCAGATTACTCATATTAACTTTGTCCCTTCTATGCTGCAAGCATTTCTAGTTTACATGGATGAGTTGGACGAAAGCGGTTATGAAAGAATTCAAGCATTGAAATATTTATTTGTTGCAGGAGAGGCGCTTTTGTCAAAGGCAGTTAAGAGATTTAAAGCAACTTCATTAACTGCGAAGCTAGAGAATATCTATGGGCCAACAGAATCAACGATCTATGCGTCGTATTATTCCACAGATGGGGAAATGGAAGAAACATCGAGCATACCTATTGGAAAACCGTTAGGAAATATAAAACTGTATATCATAGACCGTGCAGATCGCTTACAGCCTGTTGGTGTTGCCGGAGAACTTTGCATATCGGGAGAAGGATTGGCTCGGGGATACGTAAACCGTCCTGACCTAACAGCGGAAAAATTTGTACACAATCCGTTTGATCATGGTACGAAAATGTACAGAACCGGCGACTTGGCAAGGTGGCTGCCAGACGGCAATATCGAGTATTTGGGGCGTATTGATCATCAAGTCAAAATCCGCGGCTATCGAATCGAATTGGGAGAGGTAGAAGAGGCGCTTTTAAGAACAGAATATATTACAGAAACTGTAGTAATAGCTAGAGAAGATAAAGCAGGACAAAAGCAATTGTGTGCCTACTTTGTGGGGAATGTCTCAATAACGGTAGGTCAGTTGAGAAGAGAATTGTCTAAAGAGCTTCCTGAGTATATGATCCCGTCCTATTATGTGCAGTTGGACAAAATGCCGTTATCCTCAAACGGAAAAATTGATCGCAAAGCCTTGCCAGCTCCAGAAAGCAGTATGAAAACGGGCACGCCTTATGTTTCGCCGCGAACCCCTCTGGAGAAACGAGTGGCTGCTATCTTTGAAGAAGTTCTGGATGTTTCACAGATTGGTGTAAAGGATAACTTCTTTGACATTGGAGGCCATTCTTTACACGCAACAACTCTGGTATCCAAGTTTCATAAACAACTGGATGTTACTGTGTCTTTGCGAGAAGTGTTTCAATTCCCCACCATTGAGCAGTTAGCTGAAATCATTGATGGATTGAGAAAGGATAAGCATGCATCCATTCCTATTATTGAGGAGAGAGCGTACTACCCCGTTTCGTCTGCGCAAAAACGGATGTACATCCTTAATCAGCTTGAAGGTGGAGAGAATAGTTACAATATGTCAGGGGCTATGACAATTGAAGGAGAAATAGATCTCACGCGTTTAGAAGAAGCTTTCAAAGCACTGATCAAACGCCATGATTCTTTGCGCACAGGATTTGAGATCATCAATGGCGAGCCCATGCAGCGGGTGCATCATGAGGTATCATTCGACGTAGAGTACATGTTTGCCAACGAAAGGGAAGCAGCAGGCTTGGTTCAGCAATTTGTCCGTCCGTTTGATTTGAAGCAAGCTCCGCTCATGCGAATAGGATTGATTGAGCTTGGACGTACAAGATATGTGTTGCTGTTAGATATCCATCATATTATTTCGGACGGTGTCTCTATAGACATTTTATTGAAGGAATTCAGTCAGTTATATGAAGGCAAGGGGCTTCCTGCTCTTACTATACAATATAAGGATTATGCGGTGTGGCAACAATCCCAGCTTCAGTCCGAACAGATGAAAAAGCAGGAAGCGTATTGGCTGGATGTCTTTCGTGAGGACATTACCTTGCTTGATATGCCTACGAATTATGCGAGACCATCCGTTCGGAGCTATGAGGGTGAGATGCTAACGTTCGCATTTGATGAGCAAATGATCCACGCCATTAAGGAAATGGAGAAACAAACAGGCACAACCATGTACATGGTATTATTCGCCGCCTACAAGATTCTTCTATCAAAATACACCGGGCAAGATGACATTATTGTTGGAACACCAGTCTCTGGTAGAACCCATTCCGATGTGCAATCCATTGTTGGTCTGTTTGTCAATACGTTAGCGATACGGAACAAGCTGTCCGCAGATAAAACCTTTTACGAGTTTTTACATGAGGTAAAAGAAAACGTGTTAAGAGGATTTGAAAATCAAGACTATCCTCTAGAAGAATTGATTCAACAAGTAGCGATGAAAAAGGATAAAAATCGGAATGCTTTATTCGATACGATGTTCTCCTATTTGAATACCGAGAATTCACAGATTCAAATTGATTCCTTCCGTATGAAACCCTTTGATCAAGAGCACGTGACTTCTAAGTTTGATTTCACATTGTACGTGTTTGCCAATCAACATGAGGTGACTGGTGGCATCGAATATTGCACCAAACTGTTTAAGAAATCATCCATGGAGCTTATGGCAAAACATTTCATGTCTATTTTAACGGTTGTTTCTCAAAATCCTTACATTCCAATCAAGGATATTGAGCTAGGTGAAGAGTTAACAGCCAGTGACAATTCGATAGAGTTAATCGAGCTGCATTTATAGTTCAGGGTTGTTTTATACGGAGTGCACAAACGCTGATGTGCACTCCGTACTACAAAAGTCAAATCATATGAGGAGAGAGTTATGTCCATATATCAGCCGCAGGAAGTATATTTAAACCGTACATTTGATATTGATGACAATATTAGTTCGCTACCTTATTTTAGAGCCAAGAAAAAGGATAGATCGGACCATTCGCATAACAGGAAACCTTACATTTCTTGTACATTTCCGTCTGCTTTATCACAAAGGATCATGCAAGTCGCCAACAAGTCGAATATGGCTATCTATTTACTTTTGTTGACGGGCGTTAACTGCTTGCTTCATAGATATACTGGCGAGAACAATGTCATTATTGGAGTTCCTCCAAGTAAAGAAAAAGCTGATCACTCTCATTTAAATAATGTAATTCTCTTGAAAAATAACGTGGACGATACAAGTACGTTTATCTCCTTGTTCAATCAAGTGAAGTTATCTTTGAGTGAGGCAATGAAATATCAGAACATTCCCTTCCATAAAATGGTTAGTTATCTCAACGTAGAATTAGATGCCAACCATCTCCCCATCATAAATACAATGGTCTCACTGAATGAAATTCATTCTACCGATTATAGTCAGGACGTACATTCAGAGGTTATATTTCAATTCTATATAGAAGACAATCTGATTCACTTGAAATTGATCTATGACGAAAATCTTTACGATAGCGTGTACATGTCGCAAGGAGTAGAACATCTTACAAACATACTTTCTGTAATTTTGTATCAAACAGAAGTAGAATTCCAACAACTGGAAGTACTGTCGGAGCCAGAAATCAATCAGTTGCTTGTTGAATTCAATAATTCAGTAGCCGAATATCCCTGGACAAGCATTAATACTCTCTTTGAAGAACAAGTGGAGCGGACGCCTGAACATGTAGCAGTTGTGTTTGAAGACAAGCACCTGACTTATCGTGAACTCAATGGGCGCGCCAATCAATTGGCACGAACATTGGTAGCTATGGGCGTAGAGAGAGATCAACTGGTTGCGATCATAACGGAACGCTCAATCGAGATGGTTATTGGAATGCTGGCGATTCTAAAAGCCGGCGGTGCGTATGTGCCAATTGATCCAGACTATCCGACAGAACGTATCCAATATATGCTCGATGATTCTGGCACAGCTATTTTATTAATTCAGCATCACCTGCAAGAGAGTGTCACGTTTACTGGCAGTACCATCATACTTGATGATGAAAAAACTTATCAAGCAGGGGATTCTAACCTAGGTGTTATGACGGAGCCGTATGATCTTGCCTACGTGATTTATACCTCCGGGACAACCGGAAAGCCAAAAGGTACTTTAATCGAGCATAAAAATGTCGTTCGCCTGTTATTTAACAGTAAAAGTTTGTTTGATTTTAACGCTTCTGATATATGGACGATGTTTCATTCCTTTTGTTTTGATTTCTCCGTATGGGAAATGTACGGTGCACTGCTTTATGGCGGAAAACTAGTTGTCGTTCCTCAGATGACGGCAAGAAATCCGAAACAGTTCCTGGAATTATTAAAAGCCCAAAAGGTTACTATATTAAATCAGACCCCAACTTATTTCTACCAACTGATTCAGGAAGAGATGAAGGAATCCAGTAAAAATTCAGAGATAAGAAGTATTATTTTCGGTGGAGAGGCACTTAGTCCATTGTTATTGAAAGAATGGAAGGAAAAATACCCATCCACACAGCTTATTAATATGTATGGAATAACGGAAACAACGGTTCACGTCACGTACAAGCAAATTTCAGAAGTTGAGATTGCTGATGGGAAAAGTAATATTGGAAAGCCAATTCCAACATTAAAGGCATATATACTTGATAAATTCCTGCGACTTCAACCTGTGGGAGTACAAGGAGAACTATATATTTCGGGCGATGGTTTGGCCAGAGGCTACTTGAACAGACCTGGCTTAACTGCCGAGAGGTTTGTTGATAACCCGTTTGAACAGGGCAAAAAGATGTATAAATCGGGAGATTTGGCTCGACTGTTGCCGGACGGAAACCTGGAATATGTAGGACGCTGTGATCACCAAGTTAAAATTCGTGGGTATAGAATCGAGTTGGATGAGGTGAAAACAGCGGTACTGAAAATAGAGTCCGTCCAAGAGGCAGTAGTTGTCGCACGGGAAGGCGAAGATGAATTAAAGCAATTATGCGCCTACTATGTAGGGGTTCATCCAATATCGATTGAGCACATGAGAGAAAGATTGCGACAAGAGCTCCCTTCTTACATGGTTCCTTCACACTTTGTGCAGCTTAGTCGCATGCCTTTAACATCGAATGGGAAGGTCGATCTTAAATCACTGCCGTCCCCAGAAAAAAACTATCAACCGGGAACGGCGTACGCAGCGCCTCGAAACACGGTTGAAGAAATCATAGTGGCGGTGTGGCAAACGGTATTAGGTGTAACGAGAGTAGGTGTTTTTGATAATTTCTTCGATCTTGGGGGTGACTCAATAAAATCGATTCAAGTTTCTTCGAGATTGTTCCAAGCTGGTTATCGTGTGGAAATGAAGCATTTATTCAAGCATTCAACCATTGCCGAATTAAGTCCTTATGTGGAGCGGATCAATAGAGTAGCAGAACAAGGAGATGTAACTGGACAGCTAATGCTAACACCAATCCAGCGTTGGTTCTTGGAAAACACAGATAAGGATGCTCACCACTTTAATCAAGCGTTAATGTTATATCGCAGGGAAGGTTTTGATGAGCCTGCTCTTCGAAAGGTTTTGAAGAAGCTCACTGCGCATCACGACGTATTCCGCACAGTCTATCGTAAAACAGAGCATAGCGTTGAAGCTTGGGCGTATCCAAATGAAGAGCGAGAGCTGTACAGTCTTGAAGTGATCGATGTACACTCGGTTGCGGACCCAGCCAAAGTCATTTCAAATAAATCAAGCCAGATTCAAGGAAGTATTGATGTAAGTGAAGGACCACTAATGAAGCTGGGGTTATTTACTTGTGCAGATGGAGATCACCTGTTAATCGCTATTCATCATATGGTTGTAGACGGGGTTTCTTGGCGAATTTTACTCGAAGATATCAGTTCGGGCTATGACCAGGCGTTAGCGGGCAAAGAAATTCAACTGCCTCAAAAAACAGACTCCTTTAAATTATGGGCCGAACAATTGTCCCAATATGCAAACAGTGAGGAATTGAAACAAGAACTTGCCTATTGGAAGCAAATCGAAGAGGTTGAAACAGGTCCGCTGCCAAAGGATTACGACCAGGACTACGGACTCGTCAAGGACAGCGAAACCATCACGATAGAATGGACCGCGCAAGAAACGGAACAACTGGTAAAACAAACACATCGCGCGTATCACACGGAAATCAACGATCTGTTGTTAACGGCACTAGGAATGGCGGTACACAAATGGACGGGCATGGAACAAATAGTTGTCAATCTGGAAGGACACGGCAGGGAACAATTACTTCCTGAACGGGACATTACACGGACGGTAGGGTGGTTTACCAGCCAGTATCCAGTTGTCCTCCAAATCGAAGCTGATCAGGACATCTCCAAGCATATCAAGAGAACCAAGGAAGGACTGCGCCAAATCCCGAACAAGGGTACAGGTTATGGCATTCTCAGGTACTTATCGGAGCTGCCAAAAGAAGAAGTCTTCAAGGGTCAACCAGAGATCAGCTTCAACTATTTAGGACAATTCGACCAAGATTTGCAAAACAACGATATACAAATGTCGCCTTATTCGGTTGGCGATTCCATAAGTCAAGCACACCGAAGACTATATGCATTAGATCTGAATGGTATGATATCAAACGGAAAACTGTTGCTGTCCATAAGCTATAATGGAAAACAATATAAAAGAGAAACAATGGAAGTCTTGTCAGAGCTCATGAAAGCAAGTATGCAGGAAATTATTGCGCATTGTGTAACAAAAGAGCAGCCTGAGCTGACACCGAGTGATCTTTCCGTAAAGGGAATGACAATAGCCGAACTGGATAATCTGTTAGAGCAAACACAGCACCTAGGTGCCATAGAGAATATATATCCTTTATCCCCTATGCAAAAAGGAATGCTGTTTCACAGTTTATTAGAACCGAATTCCAGTGCGTATTTCGAGCTGGTGACGTTTCATGTAAGGGGGAATTTGGATGTAGCAGCATTTGAAAAAAGTGTAGAGGCTTTGGTACAAAGACATGCTGCATTTCGAACGAATTTCAATAACCTTTGGAATCATTCACCCTTACAGATTGTATACCGGGATAAGAAAATAGAATTTACTTACAAGAATTTGCGCGATGCTACTGAACAGCAAGTTGAGGAATTCTATGAAGGTTATTTGAAAGAGAATAGCTTCAGGGGATTTGATCTTTCCCGAGATTCATTAATGCGAATGCTTATCTTGCGAACGGATGACCAAACCTATCGTTTTATTTGGAGTTTTCATCATATCGTCATGGATGGCTGGTGCATGCCGCTGGTTATCAGAGAACTCTTTGATCATTATTACGCCATTCAGCAACAAAAACCATTGGAACAGGACATTCCAACGCCCTATAGCCACTACATTGAATGGTTGGTTGAACGGGATCAGGCTGAAGCTTCAAGGTACTGGAGTGAATATCTGAAAGGTTACGAGGAACAGACCGTATTGCCGCTTGAAAAGTCTCTCTATTCAGACGAAGGGTATGTTTCGAAAAAGGTAATTTGTCAGTTTGGAGAAAAACTGACGCAACAGATCAAGCAGGTGGCGGGCTCGAATCAAGTAACCGCCAATACTCTGATACAGACGGTTTGGGGAATTCTACTGCAGAAATACAACAACAGCCATGATGTGTTGTTTGGCAGTGTTGTATCGGGAAGGCCAGAGGGGATACCAGGCATAGAAAGCATGATTGGGCTATTTATTAACACCATTCTCGTACGCGTTCAATCGGAAGAACATACAACATTTGCAGAGTTGCTCCAAAAGACTCAGGATCTGGCTTTGGCCTCTCATCAGTACGAAACGTATCCGTTATATGAGATACAAAAACAAACGGAGCAAAAGCAAGATCTGCTCTCACACATCATGGTATTTGAAAACTATCCGGCAGGTGAACAACTGGAAAGCATCGGGGATTCGGATGAAAACCTTTTACGAATTGAACATGTAGAGGTAGCGGAGCATATCAATTACGATTTTAATTTGATTGTTTTGCCTGGTGAGCAGATGGAAGTTCATTTTGGTTACAATGCCAATGCTTACGATCGCGAAAGTGTGGAGAGAATCAGTGGTCACCTGGTCCGTATCCTCAAGCAAGTTGTGCAAAATCCTCAGGTAGCTATAAAAGAGATAGAGGTAGTCACTGAAGAAGAGAAATCCGTCATTCTCAAGCGATTCAACAATACGAGAGCGGAATATCCGAGTGAGAAGACCATTCACCAGTTGTTTGAAGAACAGGTTGAACGGCTGCCGGAGCAAATAGCGCTTGTATGTGAAGGCAAGCAGCTCACGTATAAAGAGTTAAACCAGAAAGCCAATCAATTAGCTCGCAAATTAATAAACGAAGAGCTGCAGTCAGAGCAGATCGTCGGCGTTATGACGGAACGTTCATTTGAGACGATTATCGGATTACTTGCTGTGTTAAAGGCTGGTGGGGTCTATCTACCTATTGATCCGGAATACCCGGAAGAGCGTATCCGCTATATGCTGGAGGATTCTGGTGCAAAATTACTGTTGCAGCAGAATCACTTACAAAAGCCTGCTTCTTTTTCTGGTCAGATACTGGATCTTAATGATAGTGGTTCCTATGTTGCAGAAGGAACCGATTGTGGTAAAGTCGTTGATCCAAATCACTTGGCATATGTGATTTACACCTCTGGTACAACAGGCAAGCCGAAGGGAGTAATGCTTGAGCATCGCGGCATATGCAATTTAAAAAGGTATTTCCTTGAAACTTTGCAGTTGAGCCAAAACGATAGAATAGTTCAGTTTGCAAGTATATCTTTTGACGCTTCGATTTGGGAAATCGTTAGTTCTTTATTCTTAGGTGCAACCCTGTATATCCCGACCCAGGCGGAAATTCTAGACTACCGTTTATTCGAGCAGTTCATCAGCAAGCATGGCATTACGACAGCGACGCTGCCTCCGTCTTATGTGATCTATTTGGACCCTAATCAAGTTCCTTCCTTACAGAGATTAGTCACAGCAGGCTCTGCTTCTTCAGACGAGTTGGTCAATAAATGGAAGGATTCAGTCGTATACTTTAACGCATACGGTCCTACGGAAGATTCTATTTGCTCGACTACGTGGGAATACACAACTAGCGCAACGAATGAAAAAATCATTCCTATTGGTCGTCCTATCCATAATCATCGGGCTTATATCATGGATAAATCGTATACATTACTGCCCGTTGGTGTGGCTGGCGAATTATGCATAGCAGGAGTAGGATTGGCGCGCGGATATCTGAATCGCCCGGATTTGACAGTGCAGAAGTTTGTGAAGAACCCTCTGGTTCCAGAAGAGCGTATGTACAAGACGGGGGATCTGGCGCGATGGTTGCCTGATGGAAGTATTGAATATGTGGGACGAATCGACAATCAGGTCAAAATCAGGGGTTACCGGATTGAGCTTGGAGAAGTGGAAGCAGCCCTTGTAAGGATGGAATCCATTCAAGAGGCGGTGGTAGTTCCGATCGAGGGAGGGGATGGATCGAAGCAATTATGTGCCTATTTGGTAGCAGTTCAATCTGTCCCAGCAGCACAATTAAAAGAAGTACTGGCGCAAGAACTCCCGCCCTACATGATCCCATCTTTCTTTGTATTCATAGAGAAGATGCCGCTGACTCCAAATGGAAAGGTTGATCACAAAGCGTTGCCTGATCCGAAAAGCCATGTCGACAGGGGAACAGAGTACGCCTTTCCTAGAAATGAAATAGAGGAGGTATTAATCTCCATTTGGCAGGTTATTTTGGGTGTTGCTGATGTTGGTATCCTGGATAATTTTTTTGATCTGGGAGGAGATTCGATCAAATCCATTCAGGTATCGTCAAGACTGCTTCAGACGGGTTACCAAATGAAAATGAAGCATTTGTTTAAATATCCAACGATAGCTCAATTAAGCCCGTACATCGAGCCAATCACCAGAACGTCTGAGCAAGGAGAAGTAACAGGAAAAGTACCATTAACACCGATTCAGCGCTGGTTATTCGAGCAAAAGATGACGGAGCCGCACCATTTCAATCAATCATTTATGTTCTATCAGCCTCAAGGTTTTGATGAGACTTTGCTTCTTGGCGTCATGCAGAAAATTGTTGAGCATCATGATGCGCTCCGTATGGTTTTCTGTCTGGGAAAAGACGGATACGAAGCAGTTAATCTTGGAGTCAAAGACAGTAAATCCGTTAGTATGGAAGTTATTCCATTGCGTGATGAGAAGAATCTTGCGATCGAGATAGAGAGAAAAGCAAGCCAGATTCAAAGCAGTATGGATTTGCAGGTCGGTCCATTGATAAAGCTTGGTTTGTTCCAATGTGCGGATGGCGATCATCTACTAGTAGCCATTCACCATTTGGTTGTAGACATGGTATCATGGCGAATCCTGTTTGAAGATATCCGTACAGGTTATGAACAAGCAATAAATGGACTTGACATTCAGTTCGCTCCGAAAACAGATTCCTTTCAGTTATGGGCAGAAAAAATGAAGCAGTACGTGGAAGCGGGAGGAATGGAGCAAGAGTACGAGTACTGGAGAGAAATCGAACAGGGTAAGACGAAGGCGCTGCCCAATGATTATGCCGAAGACGACCTGCTTATGGAAGATAACGAGAACATCACGCTCCTGTTTACGAAAGATGAAACGGATCAATTATTAAAGCAAATCAATCGCACATATCAGACAGAAATAAACGATCTTTTACTCACTGCATTGGGGATGGCCATTCATTCCTGGACAGGGGTCGAAAACGTTTTGGTAAATTTAGAGGGGCATGGACGCGAACAAGTGATACCAGATATCGATATATCACGTACAGTGGGATGGTTTACTAGTCAATATCCGGTTGTTATCCCGATAAAAGCTGGAGAAGATGTATCGACATGGATTGGAGCGACCAGAGAAGCGCTGCGTAACGTTCCGAATAAAGGAATTGGATACGGAATGATTCGATATCTAACGGCATCTTCTCAGCACATGTGGAACATAAAGCCGGAAATTGGTTTTAACTATCTGGGGCAATTTGATGAAGACTTACATAATAATTCACTGCAGCTATCCCCGTATTCCGGCGGTGTAGCGGTAAGCCCTAGTCATCCGAAGCCTCATGTGCTTGATATTAACGGCTTAATCTCTAACGGACAATTGTTGCTCGACATCAGCTACTGTCAGAAGCAGTATCGCAGAGAAACGATCGAGGGCTTGGCGGAACAGCTTCGGACGAGCTTGCATGCAATCATTGAGCATTGCTTGTCCAGAGAGCAGGTAACGGTTTATGCGTCTGAGCTCAGGGGGCCTGTGGACGCAAGGGAAGTCACGGAATTTGCAGATCAAATTTTTAACGATGAATATCTGGCAGACGTTCCAGGTTGCACCTTTGTTGTAGTTAGAGGTAATCAGGTTCTTCTCAACAAGTCGTACGGCTATGCTGATGTAGAGCATAAGCGAAAGATGGATGCTGAGAAAACGCCCATGAGAGTCGGTTCTATAACAAAGTTATTTACTTCCACCGCGATTATGCAGCTAATTGAGCAAGGAAAGATCAACTTGCATGAAGATATTCGGGCATATACCGATGATATTGATATTCCTCGAAAACATCAGGTTCCATTGACTGTAGGACATCTGATGAGCTACACGTCAGGGCTTGATTTCACAGCGGGAATCAGCCAGAGAAGGTATGATCCAACTGCTTCTTTGAAGGAAATGATACAACAGAGCGGGTTGGTAGCTGTGCATACGCCAGGAGAGCATTACAAATACGATAATTTCTCCTATGCACTGCTAGGACATATCATAGAGAAACAAACGGGTGTCGCTTTTCATCAATATGCGAAAGAGAAGATATTGCTGCCCCTTGGTATGAATAACAGCAGTTTCCATACGGCTCTTAACTCAAGTCTCATCCTTGCTACCGGCTACGATATGAGTAATGCGTCTGTCCCGTTTCATGAGTTGCACCATGTTGATTATGCGGCAGGCAACATGATCTCAACGGGCAGTGATATTGCTGCATTTATGATGGCTATCTTGCAAAAAGGGATACTCGGCAATACTAGAATCCTGCATCCAGATTCCATCAATCAGATGTCTACAGGTAATCCTGTATCAAATTCCGCATTCCCACGCAGTGGTTTTGGCTTTGAAATGAATATGCATCCTGACTACGTAAATAAAGGTATTAGGAGCAAGAGCGGAGACCTTCATGGCTTTCAAGCATTACTGTGGTTGCTGCCGGAAGATAACGTGGGTGCGTTTTTCGTTTGCAATAAAAGTAATGGTAATAGAATGGAGATTTTTGAGGCTTTCATGAAGCGTTTCTACTCTTCCTATTGAGAATGAAACTGGGCGTGTAGGATAAAAGAAGCTACATGTGGACGATTACGTTACTAGCCGTAAATCGTCCTTTTTTTGCCAATGATTGTTCTTTCCCCCCTTGCAGGTGTTCTAATCGATCGGTGGAACCGAAAAGCAGTTTTTGTCGTCACCAACATGATTTTGGTATTGATCCTGCTGCTGCTGACGGCACTGATGGCTTCGGATCAACTCCAGCTTTGGCATATTTACGTAACGGCTTTCTTCCACTCCTGCTGCACCACGTTCCGCAATCCAACACTTAACGCTACGCTGGGCATGATGGTTGACAAGGAGAAAATGGCCAGAGTCAATGGTTTGACTCAATCTTTAAATGCTACAGCCTTCATCTGTGGTCCCTTAATCGGTGCGATATTGATGGGCCTTCACGGAAGTGCAACCTTGTTGCTGATTAATGCCGCTACCTTCTTAATTTCAGCTGTTGGTGCCCTGGTAGTCGCTATTCCTAGCCCGCCTAGAAGTGGAATAAAACTAAACGTATATAAAGAGATCAAAACGGGTGCGCAGTTTCTTTGGCAAAAACCGACACTTGTTTCATTAATTGCATCCAGCACGGTTTTCAACTTGTTTGGGTCTTTTCTCGTTGTACTCCTGATTCCCATGTCGTCAACTGTATGGAAATATAATCCGGATGCGTCTGTTCTATTACGAATGTTTGAGATAGTAGGGAGATCATCTGGTAATCTGCTTGATGCGCAGATTAGCGGGACTATGCAAGCCGTACTTTTTTTAGGTTCCATTTCAGGCGGTTTGTTGATTGCCAGTTGGGGAGGTTTTAAAGAACGAATTTGGAATGTTGTCGTCGCTTTGCTGCTAGCAATTGTTTTTGAAGCTTGCGTGTCGGTGAGCAACATCTGGATTGCCGCTGTGTCGTTATTCCTCACTGGTCTTGCCGGGCCTCTTTGCAATGCAACTGCTCAAGCTATCTATCTTAGTAAAACCCTCCCGGAGTTGCAAGGCCGAGTATTGTCGCTGATTTCGCTACTGGCTCAGCTTACTTATCCGGTGGGGCTGTACATCGTTAGCGTATTAAGTGACTTCTTGAATCCAAGTCAGTTGCTGTTCGGAGCGGGAAGCTTGAGTTTCGTATGCTGCACCTTATTTTTTATCTTTTCTAAAGTACGCTATGTCGATCAGGAAGTGCCTAATCACGATGTGGACAATGTGAGTAAGCAGGCGACAGAACAGCGCAATGTTCAAGCTAATTAGTTCTAATCATGTTGTTTAGCGGTTAACTGACATTCCCCCCACGTTTGTCGGCAACCAAGCGTGGGGCATATTTGGGGAAAGCAAGCTTATCGAAACGGCATAAGATAAAACATCGGGCAGAAGCTTGAATAAGTATTATGCAGAAGAAGGTACCTTGCATAACACAATAGTGTATGATAAGATGTTAAAAAAGGTTTATTTTATCATCCAATCCAATTAAATACTGAGCTTCGCGTTGCCCTATGCTTAGGTAATGTCTGTTTGAACCAACGATTTCCCGGATGCAAACGACTGTCAAAAAGCAGCAGGTTTACATTGTCGAAAAGAGGTGAACACGGAGTGATGGAGTGGACTTCTCAGATAAGGAGAGGAATTCTCGAGCTATGTATTCTTCACTTAATTGAACAAAAAACAAGGTATGGATACGACATCTTGCATATTTTTCAACAATGGGGATCTCTCACTATTACAGACGGAACGATATATCCACTCTTAAGAAGATTGCAAAAAGAAAATTATATTGAGTCTTATTGGCAGCAGTCTAATTCAGGTCCGCCTAGAAAGTACTATAGGATTACCCCGTATGGAGTAAAATTAATGAATGAAATGACAAATGAGTGGGAATCAATCGTATCAGCCATCAATGATATTAAAAGCGGTAATTATAGGGAGGAAAAAAATGGATAAGAAACTTAGTTCTACAGCAGAAAAATATTTAAGAGAGCTAAATGATTATCTGCATAAACTACCAAGAGATGAACGAGAGGACTCTGTTAACGAAATCCGAAGCCATATTGAGGAAGGTTTACGTAAAGGGTACGAAGAACAGGTTATTTTCAAAAATTTAGGAAAACCCTCCGATTTAGCTAGATCTTTTATTTGGGGGGGGTACCTGAAACGGAATTCATCAAACCCGTTGGCAATATTGGGGAAGATAGGATTCTATTTTTCTGCAAGCTTCATAAGCATGTTTGTCATTCCTATTTTCACTACGTTAAGCATTGGATTTGCAGTTGGTTCTCTGCTAGCAGTTTTCGGAGGTTTAGCACGTACTTTTGGCGCAAATTGGGCGAATATGTCTTGGTTTGGCATGGAAGTTCCTAGACTGCTTAGTTTCCCCGTCTCCTTGCTAGTGGGAATGCCACTCATGTTGTTAGCTTGGGGAAGTTGGTTTTTTCTGATTAATTACATGAAATATTTGACAACAAAACATCGGAGAATACGGTTCCGTTAAAGGAATATGCAAAGAGATCAGAGATAAAATGAAATCCCGAACTAAAGAGTCAGTCAAGGTGAAGCCACACTTCGACACCTTGACTGACTTTTATTCTAATCGTGAGCGTCAAATGGCCCCCGCTACCTCGGTTATGCTGTAGTTTATTTTTCTTCATCTGACAGTCGGCGGGAGGCGAGTCTGACCAGGGCAGGAAGGATTTAATCGCTTCGGCATCAAACGAACCGGAAATCTGCGGAAACTGCTCGAAGACAAACGATATGAGAAAAACGGGTAGGGGAAGTGAATGATATTGCAAGAGAGCGATCAATTTGTAAGTCCGGAACGATCCATGAGATTGTTCTCCACAATGTATAAAACAAACCATTTAATAGTTAAAGAAGTTGAGGAGCAGCTGCAGTTCTTTAATTTAACTCTTGGAAAGTTGTACCTGCTTATATCGCTCAAGCGTCTTGGAAAGACTGCTCAGCCCTCTGAGCTTAGCGATGCTTTATCCTTAACTAGAGCCAATATAAGTGGTTTGCTGAATACGTTAGAAAGTAATTGTCTCGTGAGTCGCAGGGTAGATAGTTCTAACCGCAGACGGATTCTCGTACAGATGACGGATGTAAGTGAGAAGTTGTTGGAGAATGTTTTGCCTGTATATGTGCAAACGCTATCAAAACGCATACAAGCAAGATTATCTGACAAAGAGCAAGACCAACTGATTTGAAACGAATGCTTCTTATGGGGAGGAAATACGAATGAGTCTTCTGAAGGAGGCTTGGCCTGCTTCGCGGCTCGTTATGGTGCTGTCTGACGGGGTGCAGGACACAGCAAGGCAACGGTTAAGGAGTGAATGGACAAAAAGGCTGCGTGCAACTGTCGCTGAACCGGTATACGCCGAGCTTTGGATGGACATCGAACGTGTCTGTAAGAATAGCCGGGAAACACCTTGGCCTGAGCCCTCATTACCCCTGTTTCAACAATTTGCACATATGGGAGAACGCAAGCCGTATGAGGATGTGTACTTTGAACGGCGTGGACGACTGGCTGCCTTGGTGCTGGCAGCTGTTGCCGATTCGGAGCCATGGCGGTTGAAAGAGGTGGAAAACGGCCTGCTGGAAATATGTCAGGAGTACACATGGGCGCTTCCTGCACATGTCAGGGAAGAGGACACGGTGACACCACCTTGGCAGCAGGTGGATTTATTCGCGTCCGAAACAGCGCAGATGCTGGCTGAAATTCTATTGCTGCTTGGCGAGGAACTGAACGGACATGTGGTTGCAGGGGTACGTGAAGAGGTCGAGCGCCGGGTGCTCGAGCCTGTTTTTTGGCAGCCTCGCCATTTCGAATGGGAGACAGCAGAGCATAACTGGGCGGCCGTATGCGCTTCCGGGTGCGGAATCGCTGCATTGCTGCTGGCGGAAGACAGTCAGGGCAAAGCGGTAGCAATCGAGAAAATGCTCGGGACGCTGGATTACTTCCTGGAAGGCTACGGGGAAGATGGGGGGTGCCCTGAGGGCGTTGGCTACTGGGTGTACGGCTTTGGTTATTTCATTTATTTTGCCGATATGCTGCGTGCGTTTAGCGGGGAAGCCGTAAATATTCTAACCTCGGAGAAGATTGGGGAAATCGCCGCCTTTGCGGAACGGGTGCATCTGTCGGATGGCATTTTTGCCAATTATTCGGACAGCAGTGAAACCGAACGCCTGCCCTCTGGTCTTGTCTCTTATTTGAATGATTTGCAAGGGCGACGATCGGCCCTCCCTTTTCATGTATCTGGTCTGCTGGAGGACCCTTGTCGTCGCTGGGCTCACGTATTGCGCAACCTGGTATGGACAAATCCTTTGGCCTTTGGAAGCGGTGAGGCAGCCGTCGATTATTTGCCACAGCTAGGATGGATGATGTGCCGTAGCCGTAGCTCTAGCCATAGTTCTAGCCATGGCAGAGCTGCAAGGACAAAGGCTGGATCAGGCGCAATGCTTGCATTTTCAGCCAAGGGTGGGCATAACAATGGACCTCACAACCATAACGATCTTGGACATTTTATTCTTCATGGCGATGGCGAAAATCTGCTGTGTGATCTGGGAGCGGGCTTGTATACGAAAGCCTATTTTTCACCGGGACGAGAGTCGATCGTCAATATATCCTCGGGCGGTCATTCCGTGCCCGTAGTCAATGGGACCATGCAGCAATCGGGTGCAAGAGCAAAGGCGGTTGTACTCGATATTGCTGTGGATGAACAGAAGGAGGCCCGGACGGGTACAAGGTTAAAGCTTGATTTGACATCTGCGTATCCGGCAGAAGAATTAACGGTTTTCACCCGCTCCTTTGCATGGACTGTGCTGGAGGGAAACGAGGGAGCAAGGCTTACCATCACCGATCATTTTGAGTTTGAATCGTCCGGCGTGAGTATGAAGCCATGGGATGTGGAGGAGCTTTTGATCAGCCGTTTTCAGCCCATGACAGGAGCGGGCTTCGTGGAATGGCAGGGCACGAAGGCTGCGGTCAGGCTGGATTATGATGCCAATATGCTTCGTCCAAGGATAGAGGCTGTGAAGCATGTGGATCATGACGGAGTATCCTTTGTATTTTATAAAACATCGCTGAAATGGTCTTCAGATCGCTGGAACGGTTCTGCAAGCGTAGATTGCAATCTGTTTTTTATCATCTATCAATCTTCATGTTAATGGGAGGCAGACAGGATGAATAAACTGCATACAGGTAGCGTGTATCCTTGGCAGACAGAGCTGGAGAGATTTATAGAGCAACTGGAAACCACACTGAATCGAGTGGAGGACGAATGGACACGCCAACGTAAGCTTGCCATGCTGGAAAAGCTGGTTCGTGCATATACCCCGCATCAGGATGAAACCGGAGCTATCATTGACCCCCATTCTGAAAGTGAACGGTATTACTCTACCCCAGCCTATGCGCTGGCTGCGGCGGTGCTGGTTAAAGAAGGTCGGCATGATTTACTCGAATCTGCTGCTGCAGCTTTGACGCATAGCATCGCTTGTGTAGTGGAGGAAAAAGCGCCGGATCAGCACCCGGACTTTTTTCCCATCATGATGATGGGACGTACCGGCTTCTGAAAAATTTGCTGCCAGAACAAGCCACAGCCTGGAAGCAGCAGCTGAGCAGAATTGAGCCGGAGCAGACTTACATTTTTACGATGAGCAAAATGAAAAATCCGAACCGGATGATCAACTGGAATGCGATTATGATTTCCGGCGAGTTTTTGCGTGCTGCCGAAGGGCTTGCAGCCGATACCGAGTGGATGGAGACGTATATCCGCAGCTACCATTTGCCTCGCTTTACCGGCTTGGGACTGTACCAGGACGGTCCGCTGGACCGACCCAATAGCCCGTTCGCCTACGATATCGTCACTCGCTTTCATTTGGGCGTGATGCTGGAGAACGGATATGATGGCGGCTGCGCTCTGGAGCTTCGTGATCATCTTCGCAGAGGGGCGCTCAGCTCACTGCTGGCGTTATCCCCGCACGGGGAAATTCCGCCGCGTGGTCGAAGCGCGCAGCATCAGTGGAACGAAGCGGCTGCGGCCTTTGTCTTTACGACCCATGCACAGCAGGCTAATGCAGCAGGCGAGCACGGGCTTGCGGGTGCGTTCCGGCGAGCAGCGGACCTGTGCTGGCAGGCGATTAGCCGCTGGCAGGTCGATGACGGCAAGCTGCATATTGTCCGTAATCATTATCCGTCTGAGGCACGACATGGCTTCGAGGTGTACTCGAACCACACCTGCTACAGTCTGTGGACAGCTGCTGCACTGGCGTATACCCTTCTGCATAGTGAAGAGTTGGATGATATTTCTCCAACCTTGATCCCAGCTGAGATTGGTAGCCGGGTGCTGGAAACGGACGGCTGGTTCCAGACAGTTATTGCAGCCGTAGACGGGCAGCAAATGCTTGTGCAGACGTCGGTCAACGACCCGTACAATATTCCTGGTATCGTGCGTATTCAACAGTCTTCACTACCGCCACTGATCGGTCCGTCCTCAGCGGGCCATGCAGACCGCGGCTTTACAGGCTTTACGGAAGGGGACATTTTCCCGCTAAGCTATACTCCGGCCTGGCAAACGGAGGACGGGAAATGGCACAGTCTGTCAGAAGGCATCCCCGGAACGCTGGAATTCGACCGGGATGGAGGGATTGATCCGCAGGATGGTGGCGGGTCCGTACAGGTGGAGCAAAGCTCAGCAACTGATGGAGCAACGGATTTTACACTGCTATGGAGAGGCCCGTTCCCCGGGGTAAGGGAAATCCGGACACATTATCGTCAGGTGCGTGGAAAAATTGAGGTGAGATATGAGCTTCAAGGCAATATTCAGCATGTGGGGGCACTTATTCCCTTAATGGCGTATGACGGCCGGGAGCGCAGCGTAATTCATCATGTTATGTTAGCGGGAGAAGAAACGGAAAGCATTCGGGTGGAATACGCAGGCGCAAGCCTTGAAGTCATCCCGACAACGGAAGGAACGAACGTGGTCTGGCCAGAGGAATTAACTTCCGTAGCCTGCCGGAATGGCTTACTCAAGGGGGCGCGCCTGGAATGCACAGGAAGTCGTATTTCCTTTATCGTACGCCTGCCTGAATAATTAGGGCTGAAGCGATAGACATTTTTTAACTGGTGGAAAAGGGGAGAGGTAAAGTAAATGACAAAAACAGAAGCGTGGCTGGAGCAATCGTGGGAGCTGGCTTTGGACAAAACGCTTGCCTTGGCGGCAAGGCTGGGGGACGCTTTTCCCCATGTTGCGGAGGGCGGACGCTATGACAAGCGTGAGGAAGCGTGGTGGACAGCAGGCTTTTATCCGGGACTGCTATGGCTTGTAAACCGGGCTCGCCCTGACAGCGGAGCCGCCGGGATTGCGCAGCGGTGCGAGAGTCGTTTGGAAAAAGTGCTCTTTAACAGTGAAGCAGTAGACCATGATCTTGGCTTTATTTGGATGCTGAGCGGTGTAGCCGCCTATTGCTTGACCGGAGATGCAGAGTCCAGAAGACGGGGGCTGCTGGCTGCCAATCTGCTGGCCGCTCGTTTTAACGTGAACGGTCGCTTTATTCGCGCGTGGAATTTCCAATCGAAGGACATGGATACACGGGGTGTTGCGATTATAGACAGCATGATGAATCTTCCCTTGCTCTATTGGGCCTCGGAGGAAAGCGGAGATCCTCGCTTTGCTGCCCTGGCTGTGCAGCATGCGGATACCGTGGCCCGTGAATTTGTCCGTGCGGATGGCTCCATCGCACATGTGGTCGAATTTGATCCGGAGATTGGAAAAAGGGTCACCGAGCATGGCGGGCAGGGGTTCGCTCCCGGTTCTGCCTGGGCACGTGGCACGGCATGGGCTCTGTACGGTTTTACGCTTTCGTACGGATACACGCGCGATTCGCGCTATTTAAAGGTAGCTGAGAACACAGCAGACTTTTTCCTGTCCCAACTGGGAGATGCTTGTCTGCCTGTGTGGGATTTTAGAGCCGGAGAGGAACATCGCGAAGCATGGGATTCATCTGCTGCGGCCATTGCGGCAAGCGGTTTGCTGGAACTGGCAAAATATTCGACGCGTGCAGAGCATTTTACCCAAGCGGCAGAGTCCATTCTTATGGGCTTGCATCACACATGCACGGCGTGGGGCGAGGACCGCGAGGGATTGCTGATGAACGGAACGGTACATTATCCTGAGCAAAAATACATCAACGTTCCCATTATCTACGGCGATTATTTCTTTGTTGAGGCATTGGCAAAGCTGCGCGGAGAAGAAGGTTTGTTTAGTGTTGAAAGCAAAACAATATAGTGCGTAAAGTTGGGCAAAATAAAAGCAACACTAGGGAAGCTTGTATTTTCTCTAATTGAAATGAACAGCGAAGGAAAGCGGCTTGGATTCTGGCACGCCTCCGGGCGTAACTGGATTGAAGCTATTTCTTTTGTGACTATTTATATCATTTACATTGTGGTCGCTTTTACTGCGAAAAAACAGGGAGTCTACGATCTTTGTGCCAACACCTTAGTTGTGAATACTTCCAATGCGTCAGAGCAGGCTGCGAATAGCGTGGCCCATAAGGAAGCTGTCTCCACAACACTGACTACCCGAGAATACACTGACGCTCAAAACGTAAAGCTCTGATTTCGGTAAATCCTCAGAGAATCATGTATGTGGGTATTGAGCCGGGGGATTTGCTTACCTTGGGTGTACATCTAGTGGGTGCAAGCCTAAGCGTCATCCAATCCCAAATCGTGTCTGGGACCTCACCAAGTTTCTTCGGAAATAAAGTATTAGGCTAGCCCTGAAAATGAAACAGCGGTGGACCAGGACTTGAAAAAATAAAGTCTAGACTGCCGCTGCTTTTGTTGTGCCATCGTCTCCCGTTAAAGCTGGATCTTCGAAAATTTTGTCTCCCTATTCATTTTAGTTCCAACTCCATAAACACATCCGCTCTTACATAGGGCATGGGCCCGAGTTGCTCAATAGGAACGTGCTTGAACCCAACCGATTCGTAAAGATGAACAGCGTTTGGTAGCCTGGTGCTACTGCCCAAAAAGAGAGAAGTTGCGCCAAGCACGCGTGCGCGGTTAATGGCGGCATGGATGATTCTCCGTCCGTATCCGCGCCCTCGCGACTCGGGTGTAACGCCCATTTTCGAAAGCTCGAACACGCCAGCTCCGGTCGGAACGAGTGCAACGCATCCAACGATTGACTCGCCAGCGCGCGCGATGAGTACGTCTCCTCCTCGGTTCAAGATGTTCACCACCGGGTCATCGAGGATGGCACGGTCCGCTTCTTCGATGGCGAAGAGGCGATCGATCCATTCCTCATTAATTGTTTTGAATGCCCGAGCTTCTTCGGGCGTCTGCATTGAAGTGATCGTGAGCACTGTTTCAAGCATGCTATTACCTCCATTTGTATAGTCTACTTCCACTATAGAAAAAATCGAATAATTGATCAATGTCGATTATTTGATTATGATCATAGATAATATCTATGATTGGACGGTGGCAACTAATGGAACATCGATTATTGACTTATTTCTTAATGGTCTGCGAAGAGCTTCATTTTACGCGAGCGGCCGAACGGTTGTTGATCAGCCAGCCGACGCTCAGCCATCAGATCCAATTGCTAGAGCACCAGCTAGGTATGCCGTTGTTTACCCGCATTGGTAAGAAGATTTATTTGTCCGAGGCGGGATATATTTTGCGAAGCCATGCGTTAAACGCCTTTCACGAGTTGGACCAAGCTCGGGTAGCCATCGAAGAGCTTAGAGGCATGAAGCGAGGCCGCCTGCGGATTGGCTGTGCGGGCAATCATCTACTTTTGCCTGCCATCACTGCGTTTTATCGGCGGTATCCGGAGATTGAGCTGTCTGTTCAAGAATTGGCGACCGAGGAAGTCAAGGAGGGGCTGCTCACCAATCGGGTCGATCTCGGTATTGTCTATCTACCGCTAGAGCACAAGCAGCAAGAGAGCATTGAGCTGTTCGAGGACGAGCTGCAACTTGCCGTCACGGCAGGACACCCACTCGCCGCGGCGGATGTCGTCCCACTCGTCGAGCTTCAAGCACATCCTATCGCCATGCTTCAGCCCAAGTTTCTCGTACGCCAGTTCTTCGACAGGTATTGCGAGAATGCAGGCTTCCAAGCCAAGCCGATCCTGGAACTCTCCACTTTGGAATCATTGCTGCAGGTCGCGATGTCAGGTGTTGGTGCAGCCATACTGCCACGATCTTACCTCCAAACAGTTAACCAGCCTGCTATCAGCAAAATCTGCCTCAAAGATCCTGCTCCCACACGGAAGATTGGTCTGGTTTATCGCAAAACCTCCTATCTCAGTGCTGCAATGAAGACATTTATCACCCAAATGATGGTGCGATAATTCTCGACGCATTCTAAAAATGCATAATCTTGTTGAACTGCTGTTTGGAAAAAGTGACGATGCTGAATCCGGATCTCATTTCTTTTTAGTGATTGGGATGTAAAGACCATTGATTCGTCCTTTATTTTAAAGAGATTCTTATTTCGACATAAAAAAATGCAGCCTGTTCTTACAGTTTACATATTCCTTTTAGGTCGTTTTGGGTTATAATGAAAGGATGCACATTATGAACGAATTGGAGGCACAGCCCGATTGACTACTTACCCTTTTGCCTTTGATCCGTCCAAGCCGTTTATTGAGCAGGCAAGTGACTGGATTGCGGATGTATTTTATGAAGTTTTGCCTGAAGTCGGTTTTGAGGTTCGGGATGAACAAATTTATATGGCATTTCAGCTGGAGCGTGCCTATAAGGAGAAAAAGACCATTTTTGCGGAAGCAGGTGTGGGCACGGGCAAAACGCTGGTATACCTGCTGTACGCGATTGCATATGCACGGTACATGAGAAAACCTGCGATTATCGCCTGTGCGGACGAGTCACTGATCGAACAATTGGTGAAGCCGGAAGGGGATATCGCCAAGCTGGCACGGCATTTGAATCTGACGATTGATGCCAGACTGGGCAAGTCGCCGGATCAGTATATCTGCCTAAACAAGCTGGACGAGGCTCGAAGCGGGCTGGACGAGGATGCGGATGTCTTTCGTGATATTTATCAGGACTTGCCGGATTTTGTCCATTTTCCAGACACGTTGCAGTCCTTCATCCCTTACGGGAACCGCAAAGAATATCCTGAGCTAACAGACAGACAATGGAGCAGACTGGGATGGGATGTTTTTCAAGACTGTCTCGTTTGTCATCAGCGTCATCGCTGCGGGCAGACGTTGTCCCGTGATCATTACCGCAAGGCGGTAGATTTAGTGATCTGCTCACATGATTTTTATATGGAGCATGTATGGACCTATGAGGCGAGAAAACGTGAGGGACAGCTCCCGTTGCTACCGGAGCACAGCTCTGTTGTCTTTGACGAAGGTCATTTGCTGGAGACAGCAGCACAGAATGCGCTCACCTACAAACTGAAGCATACACAATTCGAAGCGATTATTACCCGTCTGCTCGAGGGAGAAATACGGGAATCCCTGGCAATGACGATTGAAGATGCGATATCCCAAAGTGAGGCTTTGTTTGCTGTGCTTCAAAAGAACAGCCAAGCTGTACATGGCTCGGATCGCAAGGAATTTAGTCTGGATGAGTCACTGATTCGAGAGGTGAACCGTTTCAGCGACTTGATCGGTACCATTGAAGAGGAGCTTGTCTTTGAAAGCGGACTATTCTCGTTGGATGAGTACCAGCTCAAGATCGTGGAAGAGCATCTTGAAATGATCCAGACGGCCCTGGCTTTGTTCAAACGCCCTGAACGTTTGATTTCGTGGGTGATTGAGGATCAGGATGGATTAACGCTCGTGGTTATGCCCAAAATGGTAAAAGAGATTCTCAAGGAGCGGGTATTTGCCCAGCATATGCCTATCGTATTCTCGTCAGCTACCCTTTCCGTGGAGAACTCCTTTGACTACATGGCGCAGAGCCTCGGAATTGAAAATCCGCTGACATTTTCCGTGGCTTCACCTTATGAGTATGCTGATCAGATGCAGGCGGCGCTGTATCCGTCACAACCGGGGCATAATCCTGTCGAAAGGGTGCTGGCGCTACTGGAGAAATCGCAAGGCAGAGCACTTATCCTGTTTCCTTCACAGGAGGAACTGGTTATATTTCAAACGGGCCTCACTGCTTATCCGGAGGCATCTGCTTATCGTTTTCTGTACGAAGGTTCGGCTGAAATCAGCCATCTGATCTCGGCTTTTCAGAATGATGAGGAAAGTGTCTTGTGCGCTGTTACTTTATGGGAAGGACTGGATATCCCTGGACCGTCTCTGTCGCATGTCATCATCTGGTCGCTGCCTTTTCCTCCAAATGATCCAGTGTTCACGTCTTTGCGCAAGGATGCGGCGGATCCATTTATGCAGATAGATATGCCTCATATGGCGCTTAGACTTAGACAAGGCATAGGACGTTTAGTTCGCTCGCGCAATGATCGGGGCTGGATCTCAATTATGGGTGAGGATTTAAATCGTCAAGAAGTACGTACTCAAGTTGAACAGCTACTGCCTGCGGGCGTAAAATGCACAGTAGTTGAAGGAAATCCGGAGGGAATAAAGACATGTTAAATTTTACATCGTACACGGTGGAGCAGATTAAAGACGCTTTTGGTATTTTGAGCGGGCAGCGGTATGAATTTATCATTGAGGTTGAAGTTGAAGAGGACGACGAGCTCTACACCGAAAACGGACTGCATATTCGCGCCCTTTATTTAGTAGACGAGGGAAAATCCAAATTGTTGAAGTATGAGCTGATTGAAAAAGCAACGAATCGTTACATTGATCTTGAACTTGAAGAAGATGAGTTGCAGGCCGTTGAGAGCTTTTGTAAAGAGCATGTAGAGGACGGGACTACAAAGTAATAGAATGGAACATTTAGCTGATATAGCTAACCTATAACGATTCATGATGTATAAAGGAGTCCTGGCTTGATCAGGCTCCTTTTTTTCATGACCAGACAAGGGGATATTATTTGACAAATGCTTGAATTACACATAAAATCTTATTGCATCAATACTTACCGTATTACTATGTTTTTACGGAGATGATAGCGAACTTCTCCGACAATGGGTGTTATTTTTGACCATTGATTTATTTTGGATTCGCCATTAAAAGGAGCTTGAAATTATGAATGTATATCACAATACTCTTGAACTTATTGGACGCACGCCACTCGTGGAGCTGAACAGCTATTCTCTACCGAGAGGAATTCGTTTGTTCGCCAAGCTGGAGTTTATGAATCCCGGCGGTAGTGTGAAGGACCGGGTGGGTAAGGCTCTCATTGAAAAAGCATTAAAGACAGGTCAGTTGAAGCCAGGCGGGACTTTAATTGAAGCAACAGCAGGTAATGCAGGTATTGGCCTTGCGATGGCGGCGCTTCATTACAATATCTCGGTTATTTTTGCTGTACCTGAGAAGTTCAGCCAAGAGAAACAGGACCTGATGAAGGCATTGGGAGCACGCATCGTTCATACCCCGACAAGTGAGGGAATGAAGGGAGCCATCGAGAAAACAAAAGAATTGGCTGCTGAAATTAAAGATGCTTACTTGCCACGTCAATTCAGCAATCCGGATAATCCAGAGGCATATTATACGACAATGGGCCCTGAAATTTGGAACGATCTGGATGGAAAAGTCGACGTATTTGTGGCAGGAGCAGGCTCGGGGGGAACATTTATGGGAACCTCGCGTTATCTTAAGGAGCAAAACGCAGCCATTAAAACGGTAATCGTGGAGCCGGAAGGGTCCATTTTGAATGGCGGCGAGTCAGGTCCGCATAAAACAGAAGGAATTGGCATGGAATTGATCCCTGAGTTTGTGGATAAAGGGTATTTTAATGCCATTCATACGATTAGCGATGTTGATGCATTTAACCGTGTCAAGGAACTGGCCGCACGTGAAGGAATTCTCGTTGGCAGTTCTTCAGGGTCTGCTTTGCATGCTGCTTTACTGGAAGCAGAGAGTGCACCGGACGGCGCACATATTGTAACCATTTTCCCGGATAGCAGCGAACGTTATCTGAGCAAAAAAATATATGAAGGCGGGATATAAAATGAAACGCAAAACAAAACTGATTCACGGTGGTCTTCCTACCGATCCCCATACAGGTGCGGTTAACGTTCCTATTTATCAGGTAAGCACTTATGAGCAAGAGGAGATTGGTGTTCACAAGGGCTACGAATATTCGCGTACAGGCAATCCGACCCGGTTTGCACTGGAAGAGCTGATCAAGGAGCTGGAGGAAGGCAAACGTGGTTTTGCATTTGGCTCCGGGATGGCAGCGATCCATGCGGTATTTTCACTGTTCAATGCAGGAGATCATATTCTGCTGACGGATGATGTATACGGGGGCACCTATCGTATCGTAAGCAAGGTGCTCAGTCGGATCGGGATCGAGTCCACATTCGTGGATACGACTGACCTGGAGGCCATCTCCAAAGCAATCCGTCCGAATACGAAGGCACTGTATGTGGAAACGCCAACGAATCCGCTGTTGAAGGTTACAGACATTCGTGCAGTTTCGGAGCTGGTGAAAAAAAATAATCTGTTGTTGATTGTTGACAATACATTTGCCACTCCTTATTGGCAGACACCTATTACACTCGGAGCGGATATCGTCGTTCACTCTGCTACCAAATATTTGGGTGGACACAGCGATGTTGTAGCCGGGCTGGCTGTAGTAAACAGCGACGAGCTGGGAGAGCAGCTTCATTTTGTGCAAAACGCCATTGGCGGTATTCTCGGCCCGCAGGATTCATGGTTATTGATCCGTGGTATCAAAACTTTGGGTCTGCGTATGGAAGCGATCGAGCAAAATGCGAAGGCAATTGCAGCCTTTTTGGAAGAGCATCCGAAGGTTAGCAAAGTATACTACCCTGGACTGGAAAGCCACGCGCAGCATGAGCTGTCCAAAACACAGGCAGATGGCTTTGGCGGCATTATTTCCTTTGATGTAGGCAGCGATGCCAATGCGGTTGCACTCCTGAAAAAGGTGAAATATTTTACGCTGGCTGAGAGCTTGGGGGCGGTTGAAAGTCTGATTAGCGTTCCAGCACGTATGACACATGCCTCCATCCCGGTAGAACGCCGTGCAGAGCTGGGTATTACTGAAGGTTTGGTGCGGATCTCAGTGGGGATTGAAGATATAGAGGATTTGATTGAGGATTTACAGGCAGCATTGTAGGACTAAAAAAGGTATAAAGATCAAAAGAGGCGGCTGAGGCTGTCTCTTTTTCTTTTTTGTTCCGATCTTATTGCTTTCCTCGAAAACCGAGTATAATGCTCGGCGGAGCGAAACTCGTGGAGCGCTCTGCTTTCTTCGGTTTTTTGGTTTATCACAGCTTCTTTTTTTGGAAAAACAGAGGAGTAAATAGAAATGATAACGAATAGTTTTATATAGTTGCTTTTAAGGTTAACGGAAAAATTTCTGGAAGAATATCGTGGTTACGTCTTTCGAGGAAACAAAAACCTGGAGGGGGAATGTTATGAGGTTCACACATCTGGAAAAAGCAACAACTGTGCTGTCGGATCATCCGGTTCGCTTGACGTCTGCTTATGCAATTGGTCCGGTAGAGCTGTCGGAAAATTGCGGTGTGGGCAGGGAATGGTCGAATCATTTCACCCATGAAGACTGGAATTTGGAAAAGGCATGTGAAGAGGGACTAGAGCTCGCAGCCGGGGGAAAGGTAGCCTGCCGATTATTAACCGAGCTTGACCCCCGGAATGTGGAACTGAATTTAGGTGTTTTTCCGCCTTTGGCCGAGCAAGAAAGGCTTTTATTGGTTTCCAACCTTCGTTGTATGACAGCACAGGAAGTCGTTATCAGACCGTTTGAAGGGACAGGACAGATTTGGATAGACGGCATACTGGTATATGCGGAATCCGGTCCTTTTCGCTTGTATATGGAGGAAGGCGATCATACAGTGATCATCATCGCAGCGTTTATTCCCGATGAAGCCCGTTCTATTCGTATTAGCGGAAATCAGATATGCGATCATCCAGATGTGGCAGAACTGCATCGTGAATTTGTAGAGCGTAATATACGTTTTCATATGGCTTGGCTGGAGGTTGAGAACAGTGCGGAGAGGGAGGGGGAGAAAAGCTCGATCTCGTTTTATTTGCTGCGTAAGGATCGTGTGGATCTTCCAGCAGATCAAATGGTATGGGTTGAGGTAACGAATGATGCGGGAACGAAGCTGGATCGGTTTCCAGTAACCTGGGAGCAGGAGCAAAGATACGCCTGGGATAAGGAAATGATCGAGAACACGGGGATGCTGCATTTTACGGTTACATATCAGGATCAAAAGGCAGGAGAGCATCGTTTTGTATACTCGGTACTTGTACGTCCTTTGTCTGACGTTGTGCAAGGTTTGCAAGAAGAATATGACCATTACAAGCAAGCTCATGCCAAGGATACTAATGCTGTACAAAAAATACAGATTGAAGGACTACTAGAGGAATTAAAAAGGTTAACGGCCTTGCCGGAAGATCCTTTTGAAATCTGGGATTATAGGGTTGTACGTGAATATATCCAGCTATTAAAACAAATTTTCACATATGGATTCGCCGAACAGTCTCAGCATCCGTTTTCATTTCAGGAAAACAGCATCTTTTTGTCTCCTGACGGACTTGGTGAAGGCTTTTTTGTCTCCCGTTTGGATAACAGTATACAGCGCTATACCGTACAGCTTCCAAGAAGCTATTCGCCAGAACAGCAGTATCCATTGATTGTCCTGATGCCGGGCAAGCGGTATGAGCTGGGTCTGCCGGACTTCCAGCAACGTAATTTCGGGCGGGACTGGGAGGAGGAGGCGTTATTCGTGACTTTTTCGTGTCGTGGCGTGACATTGGGCAGCTATATTGGCGAGGCTGCTTTTCTGGAGGCGTTAGAGGTCATTCTGCAAGCGTACCCAGTACATGAAGACCGAATCTATCTGACGGGTTATTCTAACGGAGCATATGCTGCCTGGGCAATGGCACAGGCGTATCCTTCGCGTTTTGCGGCTATTGCTGTAATCGCAGGTGCGCCACATCCCAAACAGCTAATGAATCTGTCCAATTTGCCTATATTAAACATCGTTGGCGAGCAAGATTATCTGTTTGCCCAAGCCTATGAGGCTCCTGCGGCCGAACTTGCATCCAGTCATTTCAAAGGTGTGGTGGAGCAGGGCTCTAATCATTGGGATACGCATGAGCTGAGGCTTTTGGACGGCGTGCTGGGCTGGCTTATGCAATGGAAAAGAGATGCCGCACCTCAGCGTATTGCTTACCGGACGGAACGGGACAGACATAATCGTGCTTATTGGCTGGAACTGACACGAATGGATGAACATGAGGAATATGCTGAGCTGTACGGTGAAATGAGCACAACGGGCAAATTGGACGTTACAGCCGTTCATGCTGACGAATTTATCATTCACCTTTCTCATGAGGTCATGGCCTTGGAGCTGGCCCAGGTTCGTATCGGTGCTCGTATTTTCGTGCTGGATCTGCTGGAATACAGTCGTTTTCGCTTTGTTAAAATGGAGTCACAGAAGCGCCCCTCACCTGAATACCGTTTGATTGCTGAACGGGGGAAAGAAAGCGGTGTAAGCTCTACAAAAGAAACAGAGGTCGAGCAGGAAATAAACGGAATAGGCAGCGCAGGAAGAAATGCTCGAAGCCACGGCATGGGCGTGCTTGACGTTTATATGGATCGACTTCATATTGTCCTTCCATCCAGTTACGCTACACCGGAGGAAGAACAGGCGATGAAACGGACAGCGAACGCCTTGGCCAACCCGCGGACAGCGACCTGGAATCCCTATATCGGTGTCCATTATCCTGTAGTGTCTGCTAGTGATATATCGGAGGAGGAGCTCGCTGACAGTAACGTGATCTGTATCGTTTCGGGCTTGGCCAGACATGAGCTGCTTCAGCGACACCAGGGAAATCTGCACCTCGAATGTACGGAGGAAGGATACACACTGGGCGGTGATTTCATAGCAGGGGAATATGGTCTGTCATATATTCAACCCAGCCCTTGGTCTGCATGCCGGCAAATGCTTGTCGTAGCGACCAATTCCCCCCGAATGCTAGGCAAAAACCTGTTTATGCGCAAGCTGATTATGCCCGGTTATTTTAATGGTCTACACCCGTATTTGAATAAGGAGATTATTGTGTATGATAGCAAGGGTGTGCGTGCTTTTAATTTTACTTCCATTCAAGATGCGTGTCACAAGCTACAAGGTCAATAATGAAGACAAGCTAATGAGACACATATATCCTGTTAAAGTCCAGAAATTAAAAACCGTCCGGAGGCACATTGGCGATCCTGACGGTTTTTTTCTGATTTGTTGCAGTGATTTGTGCTCGATATGACGTCATATATAAAAGGGTGTTGTAGCCAATCAGCTTTTATACTGCTCCATCAGATACAGGATCTTCACTTCATCGGCCAAATCTCCGAAGGGTTCTAACGGATATTCCTGAATGATATGATATAATCGTTGGACTCGTTCCTTGGGTAACTTGCGAGCATATCTGGAAATAAATGCGGCATGGGTGACCACGTAACGCTTTTTGCGGACAGCCGCATTGGCTACGCGGACGAGAATATCCTCACCCCCTGCCATTTCCAATATGCGACGCTCATAAAAGACGACGTACCGGAAGGTTCGATCCTTGATCAGCTCACGCTTCAATCTGGCAATCTCTCCGATATATCTGACCATAAGCGGCTCAAAGCTTTTGATCAGGAGAGGGTCTAGTGTCAGCTCCATGTCTTTGCGAAGAACAAAAGATTGCAGCAGGGCGACCTGCTGAAGCCTTATCCGGTCGTTATGAATGAGAACGGCAATCTCACGCAGCATCTCATAGGAGACACGCTCACTGAGCTGTCGCAGAGCAACTGCATTTTTATGATTGACGTTTAGCCCCTCCTGGATCTGTGCTATGCGTCCTCTGAACAGGCGTATAAGCTGTCTGCGCTTTTCAAAAGGGTAAATACGCTGCTGCAGAAGCACCAAGGGCAGCAGGAGAAGTGCACCGACAATACCACACAGAAGCATTTGCTGCGTTGAATGACCAAAAAAGACAGCAGCGGCCAACAGCACAATGCCAACGGCGAGGTCTTTACGGAAATAACGTTTGGCACTAAGCTTGGCGTATTGCTCTACAGGAACCAGCGCATCCCGCCCGCAGGATGTACACTTCTCTTCCCAAAGGGCGGTGAATTGTCCACAACGCTTGCAGATTCTCAGCTTCTGAAAGGCATGCTCTGTGCGGGCAAATGGGCGGAATTGTACTGTCTGTTTGGAACTATTCATTGCGCTCACTTCTCCGGTTCAGCAGTGCCAGAAGCTCAGTGTCGATTTGCGTAATCGACGGTGCACGTTTTTTATGTATATAGTAAATGATTAATTTAATAGCGACAAAAAGAAACAAAATCGCCAGACATCCGTATGAGATCATAGTGTACTTCCTCTTTCTGCTTAGATTTTTAGTGCGAAATTTTACATGGGCAGGTTTCGCTGCTGTTATTTTTGTCGTATAAAGGAGAAGGCTGGTGCCCGATTGCCCTTGTTGGGGTATAATTATATCATTACTGCAGGATATTGGTAAAATCTTGCGGTATAACAGGCTTTTTTGGTGACATCAAGACCCTTCGGGCAGTATTTTCAGCTGGCGTTCATGTAAAACTCATTATAATTTAATAGTAGGGGAGTACAACTGTAACTTAGAATGGGAAGTTTCAAGAATGAGAATTAACCGGCAAAGGGGTACAAGCGATGTTTAGTAGAGACAGAAAATGGTTATTGGTCATCGGAATTATATGTGCAATGATCATGACTTCGATTTCGGCATGGCAGCCGCAGACGGCGAATGCCGCTTCACCCTCTGCCTCTAAGGTAGATGCGGTGCTGGTCGTCGATGTAAGTAATTCCATGAACACCAGTGATCCTGGAAAAATTGGCAATGAAGCCATGAAAATGTTTATTGATATGCTGTCGACGAAAAATGACAAGGTTGGGATCGTAGCGTACACGGATGTTGTACAACGCGAAAAAGCCCTGCTTAATATTACGTCTGAAGCGGATAAGCAGGAATTGAAGGCATTTATTGACGGACTGAACCGGGGGGCGTATACTGACACCTCCGTAGGAGTCAAGGAAGCGATCCGCATTTTGCAGGATGGCAAAACAGCCGGACATGCGCCTATGATCGTTATGTTGGCTGATGGCAATAACGATTTTAATAAAACGACAGGCAGAACCGAAAGCCAGTCCGAACAGGATATGGCGAAGGCTGTAGCCGAAGCTAAAAATAACGGCGTTCCGATCTACACCATCGGTTTGAATGCGGACGGAAAGCTGAATAAAAACAAGCTCGCCGACATTGCGCAGCAAACGGGGGGCAAGTCCTTTATTACAAGCTCGGCGGATGATCTACCGAACATTTTGAGTGAAATTTTCGCCAGCAATTTGAAATTGAAGGTTGTGCCCTTGCAGTCCATTACGGCTAACGGCAACTATCAGGACGTTACGGTAACCGTGCCGAACGATAGCGTGCTGGAGGCTAACATTTCGATTATGTCCTCGAAGCCGGTGGATGCAAGATTGATAGACCCGTCGGGTAACACCAAGCCTATTCCTTCGAGCGATGTACTGTTGTCCAAGTCGAAAAGCTACTCACTGATCAAACTGCTCAAGCCTGTAGCTGGCGACTGGAAGCTTCAGGTCAAGGGAGTCCGGCAGGATCAGATTGATATTAATCTGATATTTAACTATGATTTGGAGTTGAAGATGGACGCTCCGCCTGCCAAATCGTACAAAAAAGGTGACACGGTTCAAATTCGTTCTTATCTGACGAGTAATAACCAGCAGCTTCAGGATCAGGAATTGTATGCGAATATGAATGCTGTTCTGAAAGTCAAGGACCTTGATTCCGGTACAACGAAAGAGGTGCCGCTAACCAATACGGGGGATGCCTTTACCGGCTCCTACACGATTCCGGATGAGCATGATTATGAACTGACCGTCAGAGCAGAGGAAAAGAGCTTTTACCGTGAAACCCAGCCGCTAACCATCAGTGCCAAGGCTGGGGCGGGCAGTGGTACGAATAGAGGCACGGCGGGATCGACAGCACCTGCTGAAAAAACCAAGCTGCTGCCACTCATTCTTGCAGGGCTGGGACTGCTTGTGCTGCTGATTGCTGCATTTTTCATCTGGAAGGCTGTCAAAAAAGCCAATCGTGGCTTTGTCGGCCAAATTGTACTGGAAATCCGGGATGAAAATACCGGAGAAAAAACGTACCCGCAATACAAGAAGCTGAACACCTTTCGGGGCAAATTCAATCTGCACCAGTTGCTGCAACTGGCACCAGAATTTGCCGGAACCGATAAGGTGGTGTTCACGCCAGCCAATCAGGATCGCATCATGGTGCGCAGCACCGCGGAGATTACGATTGAAAAATCCGGGCGAGCTGTAGACACAGGCAGCGGTCTTGAACTGAAAAACGGTGATCGTCTGACGATCCCGCTGGCTAGTGTGGACAAAACCATTTTACTGGAATTCATTTCAGTGAACAGCTAAACGAACCCTTAGGAGGTCAAATCTATGAAACCAGTAGTTAGAGAGCATATCCAACAATTAGACGTATCACTCGGTGGGGGGATCGTAAGCGATAAGATTAGAGTTGATACCATTGATAATCCTATATTAATTATCGGACTTGGAGGTACGGGGATTGATGCCCTCCTCCGCTTGAAATATCAAATTAATCGCAGATTCAAGCTTCCGGCAGATCCGATTTCCAAGAAAAAGAGCGAAAAGCCGGACAATGTGGAATTTCTCGCTTTTGAAACAAACGAGCAAGACCGCAACAAAAAATACAAAGGGATTGGTTTGGACCCGATCAATGAGTTTGTATTGTTGTCCAATGCCGAAATCGGCGGATTACTGCAAAATCGCAGCATCTTGGAGCCTTACATTACCGATTGGCTATCTCCTGAGCTGAGCATTACCGATGGAATGAACGGAGCCGCAGGGGTACGTCAGGCTGGACGCTTGCTGCTGTTTACCAAGATCAATCAGGTCGTACAAAGCATTGACAAAAAAATCAAAACCCTGTCTGAAGGGACCAACAAGAAGCTGATGGTGTTCCTGCTGTCCGGTTTGTCTGGGGGTACTGGAAGTGGTACCTTCCTTGATATCTCATATATCGTCCGGGGAATTATTGAGCGCGACTACGGCTCGGCAGGTGTGGACCGTGTGAACACATTAGGTTATCTGTTTACACCGGATATTAATCTGGCCAACAAAAGCCTGAGCGAGCATACACGTGAATATATTAAAAAGAACGGCTATGCTGCTCTGAAAGAGCTGGACTACTGGATGAATGTGGATAGCCGTGGGGAACGCTTTAAGCAGCAGTACGGTAACATTCTAACCGTAAACTCGCCGCTGCCGCCGTTTAACCTGTGTCACCTTATTTCGGCTACGAATACGGAAGGCAAGCTGCTGGAAAATGCTTATGATTATTGCATGAATGTCACCGCCGAGAACATCACCAACTTTATGGCGAGTGAGGAAAAACAGTCGGGCGAGGAGTTCGCCATTCATGACTATATCAGTAACATTCGTACGAACATTGCACAAATGAATAAGACCTATCCGGCAAACTACGACTACAATATTATCGGGGCCTCCTCGGCAGTATTGCCTATGGAGGAAATGACAACGTATCTGGCTTACCGGATGTTTGGTAAAATGTCCAAGATGTTTGAACAATCGCCGAATCAAGAGGATGTAGAGAAGTTTGCCCGCAAGTTGGGTGTTGATCTGGATAGCATGATCAAAAACTTTGAATCACGCGTACCAGAGCCACTGCCGGGATTTGAAAATAGTGAACGATTAAGCTATAGCAATGTTGTGAAAATGCAAGTTGTCAATATGGACACTGAGCTGGAGCAAACGTTTCTGACACGTGCCCGCGAAGAATATATCAAGGCGAAAAAACAGCTTCCAGGCGAAATTACCGGGCAGTTTACAGATCAGATTCGCCGGATGTTCCTGCATCCCGAGCAAGGACCGTTCTATGTATCTCGCATGATTTATACTGAAAAAGGATTCAGTTTGCTGAAAATGCTGCTTTCTTATATCGAGACGTTACGTGAATCACTGCACCGTATCCCTACGGATATCGAATGGGCGCGGGAGCAGGCAAATGAGAAGCTGGGCGATGCCAAGAGCGCGTTTGTGTCTAAGGATAAGAAGAAAAATGCGTATATTGAAGCAAAAATTAACGAATATTGGCTGCGGGCTGATGTGGAGCGTACAGAGCAGCTTATTGAATTTTATGAAGACCTGTATGACCTGCTTAATAAAGAAAACAACCGCATTTATAATGTATTTACTGAAATTTTGAACGCACTGAGTGCCATTTTCGAAAAGAACGGCGACCTGCTGATCAATGGCGAGGAACAGTCCGATCATAAAGGCAACAAAACATACTACTGGAATTTGGTAAGTGTCCCGGATATTTCTGAAGTCGTGACCAAGCTGCTGGATAAGCGTAACGGTGATGATTTGATTCGTGATTTTGCCCAAGAATTGCTGGAAAATTCAGATCAATGGGTCAAAGATCAGGATATGGACATCATCAGCTCGATTTCCAATTTCTTAACTGATAAGTTCGGTGATCTCATTATCCGTTCCATGGAGGATTTCCTTGTCATGAAATACGGGCAGGATGAAGCGATTGAAAAATTTGTGGAGCGCTACATCGCGAGCAAGCTGGATGAGGAGGCCGTACCTGTCTTCCATCTGAGTAATAGCTCAGGTAATTTGTACTTCCCGTCATGGGGATTTGTATCAGTACCTGTTCAGTCGCCTAACATTTTGAAGGGTGTTCGCAATTATCAAAATAATGCAATTGGCAAATCGCACTTTACGATTAAAGAGAGTGAAGTCCGTAACCGTATTTTCTGGCTCAATACGCGCAATGGTGTCCCGCTGTTTGTATATACACCGCTCAAAGTGTATGAAGAGAGCTATGAAAAAACGATTCTTGACCGCGAAGGTATCGGCCGTCATTTGGTACAGACAGGTCAGAACAACTGGACCAATCTGCCTTCGCCGATTCCTGAAAAATCATGGGGAGAAACCTATGTTAACCCGCGTGTGCAGGCATACAATGCCCGTATCCGTAATGACTTTGACCAAGCGAAGACACTTGGCGTTATCCGTGAGAAGGACGTCGATCAGAATACGAGCAGCCGCTTTACCGTGCTGCGTTCACGCGCGCTGGATTTGAACGCACTGCTGGCAAGCTACGATATGCGTTTGCAGGAATCCAAACCCAATCTGGGTGAGGTGAAGAGAGCATGGTCCGAGCTGAAACGTCTACTGGCAGAGGGACTGGAGCAGACGGGAAGCAAAGACATCTTTGGCAGCATCAATGAAGAGATGGCAAAGGAAAACCTGATCCGTTCACCGGAGTTAACGCAGGTAGTTCGTGAAGAATTGGCGAAGTATACCCAGATCGAAGCGAAGGCTGCGGAGCTGGAAGCTTTGCTGGGCAAATATCAGGATGAGGAAAAATGGCTGGATCAGTTCATTCAGGCTCTTTATACCGACACGATTACGAAAAAAGGCGCTTTGTACGTCTATGACCGTGACGAAGAGGAAGAGGCTTGGGAGCCGTTTGCCAATGTCATGAAGAGCCGAAATTATGTGGAGTTTGAAGTGTTTACAAACTTCCGCGGTCTGGAAGAGAAAAAACTTGCAGCCCTGATGCGTAAGGCGGATCGCCGTGATGCTGTGTTGACTTCATCGGAGGATATCACACCCTTGCTGACGAAGCTGGATGAACTCGCTGCGACTTATACAGAAGCTCGTAACCAATTGGAATATGAAAAGGTGGAGCTGGCCAACGGAGCGGAACTTTATGCGTTTTATGCTCAAATGGCCGGGAAATTAAACGACATCCGCAGAAAGTTGAAGTAAAAGTATGAGAGAGCAGTTGTTACGTTATGCGGCTGACTATGCAGCCGCAGAGGACCAATTAATCGGAAGCGGGGATGGACGCAGCAGCATCCATTTCCCGTCCGTGTTTCTTTTTATCGGTGACGGTATGGGATCGGTGATGAACACCATTGCAGATATCAATCGGACCAAGTGGGATAACAGCACAGGGGTAACGTATATTCAGATTCGTTCGCAGGAAGAGCAGACGGCCGTAGACCATTCTGTGGATGCTATAATGCATACGGTAGCAGTGCCGGAGGATAGCAGCCATCAAACGATACGCCGTGATTTGCATCAGGCTTTTTATACACATGAATCGCAGCTGATTGAACTTAACACCGCATTGCGCCGTGCAAGTGGGCATTTGGCGGATTACGGTCGATTGTATTCCTCGTTCGAGCGTGTCCATTTGTCGATCTTGACGACAGCCGATGATCCGATGAATGTATTGGTTCCCGAGATTACGTTGTTGGCGGAATATATTTTTGCACAATCCTTCAAATCAGTACAAATGGATTTGTATGTGCTGGTGAGTGAAGGCGATCAGGCAGCTCAATTCGGCTACCGTAGTGCAGCATCCGTTGCTTTTATGCGGGAGCTGGACTATATTCAGAGCCCGGAGTTTACGTTTATGGCACCGCTCCATATGACCGAGGACAAATTGACCATCCCGGTATCCCATGCTCCATCGCCGTTGTTCGATCTTGTTTATGTGCTGTCCGACAAGAACGAGCGCGGCATAACGGTGCCAAATAGCCTGCGCGAGAGCTGCGACATCATTTGTCACATTCAGCTTCTCAAAAACCGTTATCAGGCAGGAGATTCCTATCGGTCACAGGATGGGGGCTACAACAATACATCGTTTAAGAACAACATCATGACAGAATCCGGGCGGCAGGGTTATGTGTCGGCCGGATTTTCCCGGGTCAAGCGCCCTAACGAGTCGATCGCGCTTACGGTGCTGTATCACTTTTATGTGAAGCTGCTGGCACGTATGAGAACGGAGCGGGAGTGGGACGTGCGCGATAAGCTGACTTATTTTGGTTTGGATGCAGCCGCACGCAGCCGCACGCGAAATGATCTTGTGCCTGGTAATGAGGCGATCGCGGACATGAGCGCGCTGATGACCAGTGGAGCCAGCTATGGCTTGTTGAAGCGAATGACATTGCGTGAGGCAGAGGAAGCCTTGTTTGGTCAGGGCTGCGAAGCCTTTTTCCGCGATAACTGTGAGCGAATCGTACACAAACATCTGGGCGATTTTCAGGCGGAATTACATCTGCAGTCGGCTGTGAACACAGCTGCCAAGGAGCATCCCGAAATCGGTTTATTCGAGCTGGCGGACTGGACGGATGAGAATAAACCGGGGAATGTGCTCACAGCTATACGGGGACTGATTCGTGATATGACTAATGATTTGCAGATCAGTGCTGCCGAGCTGGATACCCTGTATAGCGGGCGAGTGGAGGATCAGCCCTTTCAACGGCTGCCGCTCTTGGATAAGCATAATGTGCGCAGCTTGATCCGTTACCTGACAGAGACAGTCTACGGACATAAGCTGCATATGCTGCGGATTCAAGCGGATTTGGAGCTATTGCGCCGCTATGAGCTGGCGCTTGAAAAATGGCATGCGCAGGCAAAGCATATTACGGCACAGCTTGCCAGTCTGGAGCGTGAACTGCATCAAGCCGTAACAGACAGTATTCGTCAGGCTGACAGCTACACGGGTCAAAACCTGTTCGAGTATTACGAGCGTGTGACAGAGGATGTAATGCACGAGCTGGAAACCAAACGGGGGAAATCAGTATTCTTTGATCCCCGCCATATGGGTCCTGTGTCCGGATTGCTGGATGGAGGTTTGTCCCTACTCGTGGATCGACTTACACAGACCTGCCGCACCTTAATCCTCAGCTCACAGCCGTTTAATCAGACATTTGAAGAGGAACTGCTACGGCGTGCCAATGTAGCCGCTGCATATGAAAATCGGCTGGTAGTTCCAAAGGATGAGCTGTTTAAAAAGCTGTACCAAACATTAGAGCAGCATGGCGGAATTAATGTGCGCCTGCTCGACTATACCCATGAGCATCGGTATGAGGAAAAGTATTTCTTTGGTGACTACGAAGGCGAATTTCTTCCTTATGCGATGGACGTTGACATTACCTCGCGTATTTACAAGCTGGGCTTTGTACATGAACGTCGCAGCAGCGGGGTGGAAAAGCTGCATTTGATGGGTGGCTTCCATCTGGAGGATCTGATGGTGTATCGCAACGGTAAGACGTATTATGAGACATATACTGCGAACGGTTTCGAGTTTCACGGAATCGCCGCGGATCGGTTGCCGGAATTGCGGTAGCCTTATATTTATCCTACTTTAATGATGGAAGGAAGCAACGATTCTTATGAAGCAGCGTAAATTTAATGTCCTCCTGCTGCTGTTCGGCTTGCTGGGCGCTGTAGTGGGTTTCATTTTAGGAGAGATTATTCTTCACAAATGGATGGGACACTGGCCGCATATCGTCGTAATTGGGCTGTACTTTGGCATCCTGGCGCTGTGCATTGGTCTGGGATGTCTTATCGGCGAATTGGTTTCACCGCAGCTAAACGGACACTCGTGGCGGCAACGTTACTCAGGACTATCCTGGAAGCTGCTGGTGCCTGCTACACTGGTGATGCTATTTGTGGCAGGTCTGCTGCTGGAACTGGGCTATCAGGTAAACCCGGAAGGTCGTAAAAGCGTACAGGACCTTGTGCTTGTGATTGATAATTCCGGGAGTATGCAGCAAACAGATCCTGATAACGAACGGCTATCGGCTGCCAAGAGTCTGATTGGACAAATGGATGGAGACAAGCGGGTGGCCATTGTTTCCTTTGAATCCACCGCGCAATTGGTTCAGCCGTTTACCCCGATTGGCACGGAGGCAGAGAAGCAGGCGGTTTATGCCAAAATTGATAGTATGCAGACCATCATGTCAGGCGGCACAGAGATCGGACTTGCTTTGGACGAAACGATGAAAGAGATCGAGACCCAGGGAAATGCGGAAAAAGGTTCGCTCGTTATCATGCTGTCTGACGGCTTTAGCGAGCTGGATACCCAGACAGCCCTGGCTCCTTTTATTGCCCGCCAGATTCCGATTAATACAATCGGTCTGAAACTGGCTGAATCGGATGGTATAGCTTTATTACAAAATATCGCTCAGCTGACAGGTGGAACTTATTCTAATGTAGCTAATGCTCAGGGTCTTACTCAGGCGTTTGGCCAAATTTATAACAAAATAGGTGACCGTACACTGGTTACAGAGCGGACAGGCGAATATGCGGACAGTTTGTATTTTGCTATTTATCGCGTAACGGCTCTGGTTATTATCGGAGCACTGCTAGGATTGGCTCTCGGATTGATGTTTGATAATCGTTTTCTGGCACGAAATTTTGCGATTGGTGGAGTTCCTGCCGGATTGCTTGCCGGTTTCATTTTGGAAAAGGGACTTTCCGGCTCGTCTATCGGTGATCTGATGATTCGTTTGTTAGCAGCGCTTGTACTGGCGGCTCTTATCGCTGTCTTTTCGCTTGTTCTCCCGATTGCCGAAAATACGCGGAGATCTTCCGGTGGGGGAAGCCCAAGTGGACCGTCAGGGCGGCGAAGAGGCGCACCGGAAGGCCCACAGCGCAATCGACGCAACAGTGGATTTTAGAACGGGGGCTGAAATTTATGCAGTATAGGGATGCACAGCCCGGTGATCCTGTCATTTCGGAGCTGAGCCACAAAATCGACGACAACCGGGTTGTGCTTCGCTGGCAGTGGCCTGAAGACGCAGCCGTGGTATATATTGCGAAGCAAACATCTGATCCGAGTGTAGAGGGGCCAAATGAGATTGGAGGTTTACCGCCTTTTTCAAGCCTGAAACTATTTACACGTGAAGAATATAAGGCAGCAGGCAGCTATCGTGACCGAGTGGAAGGGTTTGGACGCGTGCGCTACACCGTGTATCCGGCTGTACGTGAGGATGGCGATACTTTTGTGATTTGTCAGCAAGATGGAGCCAACCAGCTGGAGCTGAGCACGGGCAGAGCTAAAATCAGATATGCGGTTCACCATAAAAAAGGCTGGTTTCGCAGCCGTAAAACAGTTCAGATTCAGGTGACAGCCGAGGTTCCCGTTCCGCAGGATGCGCTTTGCTACGTGAAGAAACGTGGAGGTTACCCGGCGGACCGCGAGGATGGAACCTTATACCCGTTCACGGCATCTTTTGCCGCGGGACGAAATGTTTTACCCGCTATTGAAGTGGGCGGAGATGAATATGTGCGGTTGTTTTTTACGGACGGCCAGAAATATGGCACGATCTATGAATTAGTTCCTGAATGAAAGGAGGCCGCAACCGATGAGTTTTCTTAGCAATTTATTCAGAAGAAAGCCGCAGGCAGCGCCAAGGCCATTATTTTATGATATTGTGTGCCCGTATTGCTTTAGTAAATTTTCCCCGGAGGAAGTGGTATTCCGTGCTTCTCATCATCGTGAAGATGACGAGGATTATGCTTTGGGTGAAGATGAGCTGTTGAACAAATATCGGGAACGGTTTGGTTTGGATAGCGTGCATGACATGGAGGCGATTCTTCATCCCCATGATGTTCCTGAGGAACATCGATTGTATTCAGATCATGTGCTGACAGGCCTGACGGACCGTTATGGCGAGCTGACACGTCACCGATTGTGCCCGTACTGCCATAACGAACTACCGGTGACTGCAGGTAAAGTACCGAGTAATATCATTTCGATTATCGGAGCTTCGCAGGCGGGAAAATCGGTTTATATGACTTCACTGATTCACACGTTGCAGCATGTTACGGCCGATCATTTTGATGCGGCTTGCATGCCATTGAATGCGGAGATCAGTCGCAAGTTCCGCAGTATGTATGAGGAACCGCTGTTTGAGCGAGGAGACCTGCTTACATCCACACAAAAAGAAAAGATGCAGGAGCCTTTTATCTTCCAATTTGTATTTAAGGATGAGGAAAAGCCGCCACTGACGCTGGTGTTTTTTGATGTTGCCGGTGAGGGGATGGTCGATCAGGACTATCTGGGGCTGCATGGCCAGCATATTAAAAATTCAGCGGGTATTTTGTTTATGGTCGATCCGTTGCAAATTCGCTCGATTCGGGAGCGTATTAAGATCAACCTTGGCGACAAGCCGGGCGAATGGGTTTCGCAGTATGATGAACCGCGTGATGTCGTACTTACGATGTTCGGTGATTTTATTGCATACCAGGATAAAGGGAAGACGGACATTCCGACCGCAGTCGTCCTGACCAAAAGTGACATGCTTACTGCACTGGCAGATGAGGAAGGCACATATATCAAGACGAACAGCAACATTTTTAATCCGATGGAGCACCGCAAGTATCTGGATCTGGATGAGTTCGCGAACATTGACGGCGAAGTCCGACGCTTTATCGAAAAGGTGGATAAGCCGTTCAAGGGCACGATGGATGTGTATTTTACAGATACGGCCTATTTCGCGGTTTCCGCTTTGGGGAGCAATCCGGTCGAGCAAAAGTTGCAAGGGCTGGTTAGTCCGATCCGTGTGGATGAGCCATTCATTTGGCTGCTCTACAAGCTGAAGTACATTGAGGGGAGAGAATCACAGTGAGTCATTCAACCTCTCATTTGATACAGCAGCAGATGTACACACGGGAACGGCGTGGAATTTTCCGTTCCACGGAAGGCTTCGATACGGTGGCTAATTCAAAAGGACTGGATGCTTCTTTTATAAAAAAGGTGCTGCATCCTTTATGCGTATATGATGCTCCTGCTGCCTTGACGGCCCGTGGCGAGAAGCAAGAGAGTGTCTATCCTGAAGCCATACATCTGGTACGGACAGAGTCCGGGGATGTGGTTTTGGGACGGAGCATCTATAAAGCTGCGGATTTTACCGGGCTGCGAAGCGCCTTTTTCACGCATAATTATGTAATTCCGGCCGGACATGGTGAATCTCCGTCTGATTACAAGCAGTGGCTGAATACATCCTTTGTTGATGCCTATGATATTGAGCAGGGAACGGAGCTGCCGGAATTGGAGCGATTACCGGGTGGAAGCGTATTTCCGTCCGTTGATCCTTCTGCGGTGCTGACTCAATTGAAGCTCAGCGAAGAAGTGTTCAAGCAGCTGCTGTATGCAGTTATGATGTCGGCCACAGGTCGCAAAAAAGTATATGTTGCGCTGAATGTCCCTGTAGAAGCGGTAGCATCTTCAGCCAAGTTGCTGCTTGGTGTGTTATATGCGGCATTGCCTTATACATTTCGTAACAGGATCGGATTTCTTACATATGCGCTGGAACCGAACAGCAGGAAAGGCATTCACTTGATGTTCGTGGAGCCTTTCAGTTTGCGGCCCGGTGATCGGAATGTGGATAAGGATTTTGTATTTGACCTGTCGAACAATAGCCGAATACTTAATGTGGATGCAGAGCAGGTAAAACAGCCTTACTTTGACTGGATTGTCCGTACACTGCTTGGTGGCGGGTCGCCGGACGATTTTTTCAAATTTGCCGAGCAGATGTTTACAGGGATGGATGCAGGGCGGGATCTGACATTATCCAGCTATCATGAGCTCATTACACTGTACAGAATTGAGCAGGGAGAGCGTGAATTATACAACGAACGACGAGTCGCTGTGCTGCGAAGCTTGACCGATTATTTATCGTCACCTGATGCGCTGCCACGTAAAATGCAGCTGAATGATCTGCTTCTGTCATTTTTTGATCACGAATTTGACCGGGTGAAGGATGGATATATTCCAGAGGCGGGGCTAGTCAGTTGCTTTAAGGAGTATTATAAAATCCATACTCGCACCAGCGAAAATCGACTGGTAGAATATTTAATCCGCTCGCTGAATAACGCTTATTCTGCCAGAAATACAGAAGCAGTTACGTATATTTATCATACGATTGAAGAAAATCCGTCATTAGGTAAGGCATATTTTACAAAGGTGCTGGGTAATCCTGCGCTTACCAAAATGCTGTTCATTCCCTACATGGACGGTCAGATGAAAAGAACACCGGATGTAAAGGGACTGCTGGCTGTCGTGCATGAATGGGGAAGTCGGTATATCGAAGTGTCTGCCAATGCCGATTTTCAGCTTTTGGCTGAATCCGCATTGATGGGCAGACTACGTGCCGAGCGAAAGCCGGTAGAGGCAGTTGCTGCCATTCATCAGCGCTTGCGCCAATGGGATAGCAGCTCAGCGGGAGGGAAGCTTTCCCCGTTGGAGCAATCCGGATTGACAGAGCGCTTGCAGGAAGCGGCAGATCGGTATTTACTTACCGAAGTAGAGCTAAAAGAAATATCACCTGATCAGCTCGTACAGATTCCGTTCTTCACCCGGCCTGATCTGGTACAGTGGGTTGGCAAGCTGCCTGCTCCTCTCAAGGGACAAGCGGTGCGCTTGATAGCGGCTTACGATTGGTTTAGCACGGAGGACCCGGAACCGTCAGTGCTGGACGGTCTGGAGCCAGGCGAAATAGAGAAAGTGCAGGACTGGGCTTACGGCTGGCTGCCCCAGCAGCTGGCGGAGGGCCATTTTGCTCGTCTGTTGCCTGCGTTTTATCGTTCTGACGGCACGGGCGAAGGAATATTGGATTTTGCCCGTCTCGTTAGCTCTATCCGCAAATGGGCGAAGGATAACGATACGATGTACCGCTTTATCCGATGGTCCGAGGGACAACCTGAATTTGCTACACCACGGGGCGGCTTTGAACCGGCCTACCGACGCGCGCTGCTTTTGTTTTTCCAAAAGGAAGGGCGCGAAGGGCTGCATAAAAAAACGTTGTGGCGTCAATATTTTGAACCTGCAAATTCGGTCTTCAAAAATTTTTATCTGACAGCGAAGCGCGAGACGGATACGTCTTTGGTCAAAACGCTGCGCCGCTTTCGTAAAGGCGGCATCATTTCGGGGATCGTGCTGATTATCATTGCGGGTACGCTGGGCGGCCTGAAAGCTGCCGGGGTGATCGGATCTGGCGACACACCTGCGCCTGCCGCTCAGAAGCCTGTACAACAGCCTGTAGTAGAGCCTACAGTGCCTGTAAAAGAGGAACCAACGACGATAGTGACTCATATACCTAACACCAAGTCGACTACGAAAATGGTCAAGCTGTTGTTTGCGTTTCAAACACCGACGGAGCAGGCGGCGTTTAAGCCTGAACAGCTCGTCCTTGTCGGTGCGGATCAACAGGAGCATTCATACGAAAATTTTACCCTTGCTGAACAGAACGACAAGGGAGCGATCGGTAAGGCCGGCAAAGCCGCTACAGGAAGCACGACACCGGCTGGAGAATCCATAGGTAGTGGCTCAACAACCTCTGATGGTGTATCCAGCGGAAAAAGTACTGATCAGAATGGGACATCGACAGGCAGCACGAGCGGAGGCACAACAACCGAGGCTTCTGTAGAGGGTAACGGTGTAACAGCTAAGAAAGCCACAGGCGGTACAACGCCCGATGCTACTCCTGAAACAACAGCTAACCAAGGTACCGGTTCAGACGTTGAAGCAAACACAGATGCTAACGCGCCAACTGAGTATGATTTGAAAAAGTATCCTTATCGTACGTTGCTGACCATTTGGCAACGGCTGGAGCTGAACGATGCTAGCACCGTTACGGTCGATGGGAAAGAATATCCGTTGGTTCAAGTGAAATCAGCTGATTAAACGATTTTAATCATTTTTCATGAATAAGCAAGCAATTGTATATAGTCTATAAACAAAGAGACGAGTTCCTTTACAGGCTCGTCTTTTTGTTATGCATAGTGGAGAATCATTCATTTAAGTTCAGTAAAGGGATTGACACTAGATAGGCGACTGTTTAAACTTAGTTGGAATTCAAACTATTAAAAATTGACGGATGTGGAGGTTGCTAATGAGATGGGAAGTGAGGTGTATCCCGTTTGTCTTCCGCGTGAGGAAGAAAGTACGATGTATTTAATTAAATGGATCTTTACCACTGTCCGGCGCGAAATTGAAGCGGCACTGCGCCCTTTGGGTCTGACCTCCTCACAATCGCAGACGCTCTATGTACTGGCGATGTCACCTGGAGTGACCAACACCGATTTAGAAAAGCTACTGCTCATTGATAAATCAAGTGTTACCAGCTTGGTTAACGGGATTGTTAAGAAAAGCTGGGCAGTACGCCAAAGTCACCCGGAAGATGCACGAATGAAACAAATTTATTTGACCGAGGAAGGCTTGAAAATTCACAAGGTAGCTGAACACACCATCGAGCAAATTAAAAGCTCGGTAGGCGAAACGCTTTCTACTAGTGAATCAGAGACGCTGCGCGGTTTGTTAAAAAAAATACTTCGTGATTATCGTCCTGCGAACACTGGTGCTTGAGTGGATCCATAGAGAAAATTGCTTGGATAGGGTATTTCAAAAATTTATAGAGCTAAGTGCTTTCAGCATAGAGGGCATTTTACAGGAGAGGAAGAAACCATATGAACCAAGAACAAACTTATCCGAATGCGGATAAGCTTATGCGTGTGCTGGCCTTCACACTTGTTTTTTCAGTGATGAACGCCTTTATGTTTAATGTAGTAATGCCTGTAATTCGCAAGGAATTTCATATTGGTGCTTCCGATGTAAGCTGGCTGCTGACGGGCTATATGATCGTATATGCGGTTGGCTCGGTGACCTACGGCAAGCTGGCAGATAAATATCGTCTCAAGGATTTGCTTACGTTTGGGATTATCTTTTTTGCGCTAGGCTCGTTTATAGGTCTGTTGGCACATCAATTTTGGATGCTAATTATAGCTCGTTTGCTTCAGGCTACCGGGGCTGCCGTCATTCCGGCAACGGCTATGATCGTGCCTGCCCGCTATTTCTCGGCTGAAAAAAGAGGACAGGCCTTGGGCGTCATGGCAATCGGTCTGGCATTAGGTACTGCGCTGGCTCCGATTATTTCCGGTTTGATTACAGGCTTTGCAAGCTGGCGCTTTTTGTTCATTATTTCCATGCTGCCCCTTATCGCCTTGCCATTCTTTCGCAAATACCTGGACGACCAGCGTGGAGCGGATCAGAAGTTCGATTTTCTGGGAGGGTTATTGCTAGGCGGAACAGTTGCCTTCCTATTACTTTCGATTTCGCAAGCGAACATGATGTTTTTGGGGCTTGGTGTTGTGTTATTTGCATTATTTATATGGCGCATAAACACCGCAAATGATCCATTTATCCAGCCGAAGCTGTTCCGTAACAAGCAATATTCGTACGGGCTGCTTATCGCCTTTTTGGGGGCGGGGATTAGCTTTGGGCTGCCGTACCTGGCACCGCAGTTCTTGAACAGTCTCAATCAGCTTATGCCGGCAACGATTGGACTGATCATGTTTCCGGCTGCTATTGCGTCGGCTCTGTTGGGCAAAAGTGGTGGGCGTTTGGCGGATAGCAAAGGCAATTCATTCCTCGTCTATACGGCGGTTACGCTAATGTTCATCTGCTTTATCAGCTTATCCACATTTGTGGGTGCGTCTCCTTACCTGATCTTATTTTTGCTGATTTTCGGAAATGTAGGTCAGACCTTCATGCAAATCGCCATGTCCAACACGATTTCCCGTACCTTGGCGAGAGAGCAGGTAGGGGTTGGCATGGGGCTGTTGTCTCTGCTGAACTTTATCTCCGGGGCGATGACCACCAGCATTTTGGGCAAAACACTCGATAGCTCATCTACTTTTCATTTGAATCCTGTCGTATCCAACGTACAGGTATTTAATTTTAGCAATATATTTACGGTTCTTGCGCTGATTGCACTTGTGACGATGGGACTTTATGCGTTGCAGTTCCAGCGGGGTTCACGTCGTAATACGCCTGCTGTTGAACAAGGATAATCATTTTATGTAAACTCATGCCAAAACAAGGGTATAATATAGAAAGAAAAGTTCATCTACGGAAGGACGGAGTGTGCGGTATGACAAGAAACCTTCAATATGTACCCTATGGCTATGAGCCTCCGATTGAGACGCATAAAGGGACCATGGTCTACTATGATACGTTTGAGCAGACTACAGTGAGAGAACTGGAGCTTTTTGCCGAAACGGGGGCAACACTATCTTTTACAAAACTGGTGCTGTATCCGCTGCACGAAGAAACAGCCAGAAGAATGTGGAAGCAGCCGGTACGCTCGTATTACAAGCGGGTGGACGAGCTGGGTGAGTGGCAACGGGAGCAGGCTATGAGCGCTGTTGTGATTGAAAACTGGGAAGGCAAGCGTAAAAAATATACACCGATTGAGGCAGCTATCCGTTTTTTGATGGAAAAATATACGACTCCGCTTTTTTTATACATGAGTCCTGAAATTGCAAATCTGTGCGCTACCTATGCATCGTTTGAGGAATGGATCCGAAACGTCAGATTGGTGCTTTCAAGCGAACCAATAGAGCTGCATCCGAGGCTCGAACAGTATCGCAATCGCTGGAACACGATAGAAGAAGCGGTAAGCCGTCACGCTAAGGTTGACAAAGAGCAGCGTGAATAATAGAATAGAACTAATCGTAAAAATTACTATTGTAATTGTATACCATGTATTCCAATTAAGGAGGAAGAGAAATGCGCGTAATTGTTACCCTGGCATGCACCGAATCCGGTGATCGCAACTATACAACAACCAAGAACAAAAGAAATCATCCGGACCGTCTTGAAATGAAAAAATACTCTCCGCGTCTGAAAAAGTACACGATCCATCGTGAAACTAGATAATTTGAGGTCTGCTATATAGCAACCTGAATTATCCTGCAGCCTGAACGGAGCCTGTAATTCTAATGAGTATAGGGCTTCATGAAAGGAGCAGCGGCATGATCTCTCTGGTTAATGATGAAGAAATCGTGTTAAGTTTGCAAAAGCCTGCGTTATGGAACCGGCGAAAACTTGAATTAGTCCAGTGGATAGAGCGTCCAAAGTTAAAGTTTGCACCTAAGAGGACGGCTTTTTTTCATGGCTGTGTGATAGATGCTGAGCTATATGGCACGCTTTGCCTTTTGAATCGAAAGCACGTGGCTACCGAGTTCTCCTGTGCTGGTGTCAGCATTTGGGACGAGCCGGAGGGCCATTCACTATATGCTTATATAACGATGAAGGCTGACGAAAGATCTGGGGCGTTCGTACAATGGGCGATGCGATATATGGAGCATCGTTTGCTTGTCGTTTACGAGCCTGAGCGCAACCATTACGATCTATCGTCTTTTTTTCTGGGACATAACCGTTCCTTTTGCCAACTGATGGAGTATTGCGCCTGTTCGTTTGAGTTTGAAACTAAAACTACATGAAAGATTAGGTGAAACAAATGAAAAAAGATATTCATCCAACATTGAACAAAGTTATCTTTTTGGACCCTAGCTGTGGCTTCACTTTCCTGAGTGCTTCCACTAAACATTCGCAAGAAACGATGGAATGGGAAGATGGCAACACATACCCGGTTATCCGTGTAGATACTAGCTCCGCTTCCCACCCGTTCTTCACTGGTAAACAAAGAAACGTGGATATCGGTGGTCGTGTGGATCGCTTTAACAAAAAATATAACCTTAAGAACTAGTCGAGCGTTGTGTTCGCGGATTATGCCAATAATTCGCGAACAACGCTTTTTTTATTATCTACAGATAAAATCCTCCGCAAAAAGGCTGTTCCATGACTTTTAAAGGCCAAAGGAACAGCTTTTTTAACGGTTACAGCGAAACGAAGCATTGCTCCCATTGATCGGCAATAGATACCTTGTCCAGTTCCTCCCCAATAAGCGTGACATACCCCTGACTTATCGGAAGGGCTGTAGGCTGCCATTCGAAGTGATTTCCCGCAAATTGCAAAAGCATTGTACCTTCCTCTGGAAGCACGCAATATCCTTTCGCCCGAAGCAGTGAGGAGCCAAGCCCAGTCAGGAAATTTTCCAAGCGCTGTTTTTCCAGCTGCTGTGGAGAATGTTGATGCAGGGTTAAGCTCTCCAGACGGGAAAACGAAGGCGACTGATGAAGATCATGGCTATGGCTGTGCGCAGAAATAACTTTGAATGCCGTACTTCTGGAAATATGGGCAGGTCGTCCAATCTCTTTGATCGTAGTGGGAATGAACGTTGCGACTGCATCGGTTGGCTGTGCCTGTACGGGGGCGGGTTGAGGCACCTGCTTAGGTTTGGGAGCAACGGATAAAGGGGCCAGGACAGGCTCCAGCAGTGGCTCAAGGTCAACCCGGCTATATGCAGTCGTTTGCAGCTTGGCGGTATCGTTGTGCTTGCGAATACTCTTGATGACCTTCGTCACTTCACGGCTACTTGCGGCATCCGTCTTGTTCACCACAATGAAGTCTGCGGTGCGAAGCTGCCCGTGCAGCGTTCGTACCAGCTCCTTGTCAGCGGTGAAGCGGCTGTTGTATTCATGAAAAAGCTCTGCGTCCACAACACTGATGCTATGAACCAGATAGAGACGATTGGCCAGCAGCGGGGAGCGCAGCTCTTCCAGCACTTGCTCAGGGTTAGCTACTCCTGTCGTTTCCATAAAAATCAAATCTGGCTCCTGACTGAGAAGGTTATGCAGAGCACCTGCCAGCTCGCTTTTTCTGCTGCAACAAATGCAGCCCTCCAGCAATCCTTCCACAGTTACGTCAGGCATTTCTTCTGAAATGATGGCACCGTCTACGTCAACTTCACCCATTTCATTCATTAATACCGCAGCACGAAGCGGAATTTGGCGGGTATAGGCCAGCAGGCGCAGAAGCAGGGTCGTTTTGCCGCTGCCGAGAAAACCGCTGATTAAAATCACAGGAACCTTGTTCATCCTTTATCCTCCTTGCTAGGGTTAGTGTGCTGCATTCAAGCGATCAAAAGCAGCTACCGAGTCTGCTTGGGTGTAGACATAAGGAGATTTCGGCTGCCTGACTTCGGTTATCTTGTCGGATCGAATTTCAAGTATAGGAGCATTGTCCTTTTGCGTGGCATGTAAGGTTCCTTCAATGGTCACCCAGGTATCCTTGTCAAAGGATGAGGGCTTGTGGGATTGAACAATGATCCCGAAGGGCATGGCATCAGCAGTACAACACATGACGAGGAACCTTCCTACCGCAAATAGACCTCTACCCCGCAGACTACTGTCTTTATAGACAAAGCCGGTCACCTGTACCTTTTTTCCTTCAAAAGCGTGCTTGTATAATTCGATGGCTCCGATGGTTTCAGAGAAAATTTCCGGCTTGATCTGTATGATGGGCTGCTGATATAGACGTTTTGCCAGCTCGGCGAATTCAGTATTGTACTTGTCAGGCGGAACGAACAGCTTATCCAGCATTTCTTGATTCCACTTGCTCTTTGCTGGATGCGAAGCGGACACAGAAGACGATGTTGATAAAATACGGGATGCGGGGACTTGGGTGGGCTGTAAATCTGTTTTGCGCCGGATATCCGGGTTAGGGTAGGTGAAGGACATTCCCTTTTTGGCCGCCATATCACTACCAAGCGCCTGGTTGGGCAGTAGAGCGCCGAACAGCAGCGGAATGAGCAGCATTCCATATACCAGCATTTTTTTGAACCCGCTTTGAGGTAATGGATGCTTGCAATCACACATATCCTCACCGTCTCGCTCCCCAACTATTCCATGCCATGCCATTGCCAAAGCGATGAACAACAATGGCACAGGGCAGAGCAGAAGCAGCTTTTGCATGTGTGGCGCCAAGTAGTAATGAAGTGCGTTTGTGCGGCTTAATAGGATAATATGCAGCGCCAATCCGATCATGAGCAAGGAACGCATACCATACTGCCAGCGGATGCTAAAGGCTGTATTCACGCCAGTATTCACCTCCCGAATAACCATTCAGCAGCTATAGAGCCAACCAGGACAAGCGAAATAATGAGCAGACACAAGACAGCGACAAATTTGGTACGGAAGGTGCTTAGCAGCATAAGTGTACCTTTGAAATCAAGCATCGGACCGAGCACAAGAAAGGCTGCCAGCGGACCTAATGTAAAGGTATGCGAAAAAGCAGTAGCGACAAAGGCATCGGAGGTTGAGCACAGCGAAAGTACATAGGCAAAGCCCATCATGAAGGCATAGGAGCCAGCCGCTCCACCGCTTAACGAAAGCATTTCATCGCGCGGGATGAATGTTTGAATAGAGGATGTCAATAATGCGCCAATAATAAGATATTTGCTCATGTCCAAAAATTCATCGCCAGCATGCACAAAAAAGCCTCGCATGGTGCGCTGATGCCGATGAGTTTGGTCGTTCTGCTTCTGCTGATTAAAAGACAGTAATGATCGTTTGAGCGGGTGTACACGTACAAAGGTATATACGATTAGCCCAATAATTGCGGAAACAACGAAGGCCAGCCCCATGCGAACGGCCGTTATTTCGGGATGGGATGGGAACGCCATCATCGTTGCAGCCAGCACGACGGGATTGATAATGGGCCCGCTTAATATAAAGGTGATGCCCATATAGGCAGGCATTCCCTTGAGCATCAATTGGCGAACGACAGGGATCATGCCGCATTCACAGATCGGAAACATCAGCCCCAGCAAGGAGGCCAGCAGGACACCTGGTACAGGATGCGCAGGTGCCATTTTACGTATCCATGCTTCTGGTACAAGCCATTGTAAAAGGGAAGAGACAAGGACGCCGATAAGAAGAAACGGCATGGCTTCCAGGAAAATGCCCATAAATACTGTTTTTAACGACTGCATCTGACTCATATCCATCAAGCGAAGCCACCGGGGAGACAGCATAATAAGCACTGGGATTAGAAAGGCGAATGGAATCATAAAAGGCAGCATCTTCAACAGCGTACTGTTTTTCATTACACGTCTCCTCGGAAATAAGGGTTGTTGTCTACATCCTATGCCTGCTACAGGACAAACATGCCCGCTGAATAGCGTTTGGATTCCCCCTTTTGGACAAGTCAAGCGTGTCATTTATATAATTGTTTTGTTCATTGGATAAAAAAATTTGTATAAATTCGTAATTATTACGATTAAAATTCGATAAATGATTGCAAGAAGGAAATTTTTACGGTACGATCCATATTAATGTTGTAAAGACAAGGAGGGTTATATGATACCGATTGTTGTTTTATCCGGGTTTTTGGGCAGTGGTAAAACAACTCTTCTTCAGCATGCACTGGCTTACTATAAAGGGCAGGGCCTCAAGCCGGCTATTTTGATGAATGAGTTGGGCGATGTTAATCTGGACGGCAGTTTGGTGAACGGTCAAGCTCCCATGAAGGAAATGCTCAGTGGTTGTATCTGCTGTACGATTCGCGAGGACCTGGGCGTTGAATTAATGAATCTTGCCGAAGAATATAAACCGGACGTGATTATCGTCGAATGTACCGGAGTAGCCAATCCAATGGAAATTGTAGATGCCGTGACAGATGCTTCTATGTATTCCGCTATGGTTTTACAATCCGTTATTACAGTGATGGATGCGCGTCAATTTTTGGATTTTGCCTCAGGTAACGTGAGAAGCAAGTCGTTTCGTTTGATGCAGGATCAGCTTCGATGCGCTTCCAAGCTGATTATTAATAAGACTGATTTACTGGCTGCGGGAGAGTTGCAGAAAGTACAAGTCCTTGTCAAGGAATTAAATCCTTATGCCCTGACTGTGAGTACACAACGGAGCGACGTAGAGGCGGATGTATTTTTCTCCATTCAAAGAGAGGATCGTATAGATGTCTTGCATTCAAAGGAGTCCATAGCCGATAACGGGAATGATCATCATTCGGAAAGTCATCTGCACGCTCATGATGACCCTGCAGATCATGACCATCATAATCACGACCTCGACCATGACCACGGCCACAGGGAGCATTATCATTCCTACGACCATGTTGTCGTACATACGCATTTCTTCGGGCAACCTGTCCCGCGTTCCAGGTTTGAACAGCTGTTTCGCAGCTTGCCCGCTGAAATTTACCGTGCCAAAGGAATTGTACGTTTTCTTGAAACAGAGGGTCAGATGATGTTCCAGTTTGCTTACCGAGAGTTGGAAATTATTCCGATTCGCCCGCAAAAGCCGGTGAACGATGTTGCGGTCCTTATGGGCGAAAATTTCTCCGCTTCTGAGATCGAAGAACGATTGAGAACGCTGGAAACGGCCGAAAAGCCATGGATTAGTTCATGACCTCAGGAACGAGTAGTTTTTATCCATCAAAAAATAGCCCGTCAAAACATAATTCTCACGCCCATATAGCTGGAAAATCGACTATGGGATTTACCACCATTCTGCTGTTACTGGTGGCAGGGTTGGTGCTGTCGATTACAGTCGCAGTCATGCTTGGTCCTGTGGCTGTCGCACCGGGAACGGTATGGCGAATTGCTCTGTCCCATCTTCCCGGGCTGGACCAGTGGATACCTGTGACATGGACCAGGCCGGAGCAATATATCGTCTGGGAAATCCGTTTTCCACGCGTGCTGCTGGGCGTTATCGTAGGGGGAGGGTTAGCCGTTACAGGGGCCGCTATTCAGGCATTAATTCGTAATTCGTTAGCAGACCCCTATATTTTAGGAGTCTCGTCCGGGGCTTCAGTTACAGCGACCCTGGTTATTGTGTTTGGAGCCTTTGGTATCCTTGGACGGTTCGCGCTGCCTTTGTCTGCTTTTTTAGGTTCGCTGGCAGCGATGCTTATGGTGTTCGCATTAGCCCGTGTGGCCGGACGAATTTCGACGACCCGATTACTGCTGGCAGGCGTGGCGGTGTCCATGATGCTGTCGGCTGTGACCAGCTTTATCGTTACGATGGCTCCTAATGAAAAGGGTATCCGTGACGCGATGTATTGGATGATGGGCAGTCTGGCAGGCGCACAGTGGGATACGCTTCTTATTCCGACCCTTATTATAGCTGGCGGGACGATGATCCTGCTGACTCAATACCGCTCACTGAACGCTCTGCTGACAGGCGAAGAGGCAGCAGTAACGCTCGGTGTGAACGTACAGACGTTTCGCATGCTTATCGTCATTATAGCCTCGCTTCTAACCGGGACGGTTGTGGCCGTTAGTGGCTCCATTGGCTTTGTCGGGCTGATGATTCCGCATATCGTAAGACTGATGGTCGGATCGGATCATCGACGTGTTTTGCCGGTCAGTCTGTTGGCGGGAGCTATTTTTGTTGTGTGGGCAGACGTTTGTGCCCGGCTCGTACTGGCTCCGCAAGAGCTGCCGATCGGCATTGTGACAGCCGTTTGCGGAGGTCCCTTTTTTGTGTGGCTGCTGCGGCGTAGTTCCTATTCATTTGGAGGCGAAAAATGAATATAGAAGTCAAGCACATCACCTTCAGTATTCACGATAAGCGGCTGATTGAAGACATCTGCCTTCAGGTCAAAATGGGAGAGCTGGTCGGTCTGATTGGTCCAAATGGCAGCGGCAAATCAACGCTGCTCAAAAATATGTACCGTGTACTTAAGCCTGACAACGGATGGATAACACTGGATGGCCGGGATATGCTGCGCATGAAGTATAAGGAAACGGCCCGGCACATGGCGGTGGTGAGTCAGGATGCACCTCAGACGTTTGATTTTTCAGTACGGGACATCGTTTTGATGGGCCGCCATCCGCATAAAAAACTGTTCGAAGCGGATACCACTGTCGATTATGAATTGGTAGAACAGGCGTTGGAACGGGTAGGCATGGACATTCAGGCCGATCAGAGCTTTGCTACCTTGTCCGGTGGTGAAAAACAACGGGTGCTGATTGCCAGAGCGCTTGCCGGACAGGCGAAATTTCTTATGCTGGATGAGCCAACGAATCATTTGGATATCCGGTATCAGCTGCAAATTCTTGATTTGGTCAAAGCGCTTCAGGTAACTACGCTCGCTGCACTGCATGATTTGAATTTGGCGGCTTTGTATTGTGATCGAATATATGTATTACAAGAGGGCAAGGTGGTTGCCTGCGGTAGAACAGAGGATATACTTCAGCCGAATCTGCTGCGCAGTGTCTTCGGAGTGAAGACGGAAGTCTGCATCCATCCGAGAACCGGAAAGCCGAACATTACCTTTTTACCAGATTCTCTTAGAGAAGATGACGATTTATGACGTAAACAGAATGCACCTATTTATGAAAGAGGAGCGGTACATATGAAAAAATATAGCAACCGCGCAATATCATGGCTTATGCTTGCTTTGGCGACGGTGCTGCTATCAGCTTGCGGTTCAGGGAACACAGCTCAAACAACCGATTCAGCCACAAACGGACAGCAGCCTGCCGCATCGCAATCGGCGACCAAGGAGACGCAGGTAGAACTTGAGAATATGGGCGTTACGATAATATTTCCCGAAGCTCCCAAACGCGCAGTTACACTGAACCAGCACGCAACAGAGGTGATGCTGGCCCTTGGACTGGAGTCCTCCATGGTAGGAACTGCGTATTTGGATGATCAGATTTTGCCAGAATATAAGGCTCAATATGATAAAATCCCGGTACTGGCCAAGCAGTATCCGTCTAAAGAGGTATTTATGGCTGCTGCGCCGGATTTTGCTTATGCAGGCTGGAAGAGCGCCTTTAATGATAAAAATCTTGGTTCCCGTGAGGAGCTTGCCGAGCAGGGAGTGGCGACCTATGTACAGGAATCATCCAATATGCCGGGTTCAACGTTAGAAGATGTATATCTGGATATACTAAATATTGGACGCATTTTCCGGGTTGAAGACCGGGCAGACAAGCTGGTAGGTGACATTCGTGGACAAGTGCAGTCCATTCAGACTCAAATTGGTACTGTCGAGAAGGCACCGAAGGTGTTTGTTTATGATAGCGGCGAAGATAAGCCTTTTACGGCTGCCAACAATTATCTGACCTCGTTGATTAAAAGTGTAAAGGCGAAAAATATTTTTGATGATATTAACAAAAGTTTTGCTGAGGTAAGCTGGGAAGAGGTTGTGAGCCGTAACCCTGACGTCATTGTAATTCTGGACTACGGAGACACCTCGCTGGAGGATAAAGAGAAGCTGCTTTTGAGCAAGCCTGCACTGGCAGGTGTGGAAGCGATCAAAAACAAACGATTTGTGGTGCTGCCCCTGTCCGCAGCGGCTGAAGGCATACGCGCACCAATTGCATTGAAAACCTTGGCTGTAGGTCTGTACCCGGACAAAGTGAAGTAAACAAAAGAGTTGTCAAAGCATTGACGAACCTTACCTAAACTGTTAAACTTGCTAATGCGTAAAGGTTACGTTTATCGAACGCTTCTTTTTTTAATGCCAAATCGTAATAATTACGGTAGATGGTTTAATGATCATAAACGACCTGGAGGATCTGCGCAATGAGGATTGCTCGGATGGCTCCAGGCTTTTTAAAGGAAAGGGAGATTTGCGTCATGTTATTGGCCTCATTGGAACAAGTCACTTTTGGCTACGGAGATGTTCCTAACTTGGTGGATGCCAATGTTGAAATTTTTTCCGGAGAATTTGTGGCAATTACCGGACCGAATGGTGCTTCCAAATCAACCATGCTTAAGCTGTTGCTGGGTTTGCTTCAGCCTTGGCGGGGCAAGGTGTTTATGTCTGATCGCACAGGTGAAGGCAAAAAGCTTGTTGTTGGATTTGTATCGCAACAAATCGCTGCCTTCAATGGTGGATTTCCAAGTACGATTCTGGAATTTGTCCGTTCAGGAAGATACACGCATGGCTCCTGGCTGCGCCGGATGCGGCCTGAGGATCATGCATTGACGGAGCAGGCGCTTCGTCAGGTAGGGATGTGGGATTTGCGCCATCGCAAGATTGGCGAATTGTCCGGTGGACAGAAGCAGCGCATTTGTGTTGCACGCGCGCTTGCGCAGGAATCGGATTTGCTTATTTTGGATGAGCCTACCACAGGTATGGATCAGGAAAGCCGCCATCATTTCTATGACTTGATGAATCAGCAGGTCAAGGAATATGGAAGAACGGTAGTCATGGTCACGCATGGACTATCGGAAGTGCAACATTATTTGGATCGTATTATTGAGCTTGAGAGAAAGGAAGATGGCGGATGGAAATGCTGCACTACGACTTCATGCAGCGGGCATTTTGTGCCGGTGGGGTAATTGCACTGCTGGCCTCGGTGCTTGGAGTGTACCTGATGCTGCGGCGTCAGGCTCTGATGGCGGACATGCTTTCGCATGTATCGCTGGCAGGGGTGGCAGCGGGCGCCTATTTGGGCATGAACCCGACAATCACCGGTTTTATTGTAGCTGTGATCGGTGCGATTATCGTTGAATATGTCCGCAGATCGTATAAAACGTATAGTGAGATTTCTGTGGCTATTATTATGGTCGGCGGCTTATCGACGGCTGTTATTTTAATGAATCTGAATCAGAGCATTAATAAAGGGTTTTCTGCTTATTTGTTCGGTTCGGTGGTAGCGGTCAATCAGACAGAATTGATGTTGATGATCGTTGTGGCTGTGATCGGAGGTATTTTCTTTTTTGTCTTCCGACGCCCTTTGTACCAAATTACCTTTGATGAAGAAACGGCGAAGACAAACGGCCTTCCCGTCAAGTCTATTTCATTTGCGTTTAGTATTTTGACGGGGATGATTGTTGCCGCTGCAATGCCGATTGTTGGCGTGCTGCTGGTCTCTTCACTAATCGTACTCCCTGCTGCGCTGGCCATACGAATTGCACCGAGCTTCGCGGCAGCCATTTGGATATCTATGGTAACCGCTCTGATCGGTGTATTTACGGGTTTAACTGCCTCGTATGAGCTGAGCACGCCCCCAGGGGGAACCATTGCCATGGTGCTATTATTATGCCTGATCTTGGGAGTGGTTATTCAAAAGCTGGTACGCAAGCTGAGTAAACAGCAGACTTCCGGGCGGAAAAATGCGGTACGCAGTGAGAACAATTAAAAATAGTAATTAAAAATAAACAGTTAAAGGAGTTATGAACATGAATACATGGTTCAAAAAATCATTCGTATTGTCTGCGGGACTGGCACTTATTTTGTCCGGCTGTGGTGCCAAATCCGATAATGCGGCTACAAATGCTTCCCCAACCGAGCCGAATACGGCAAAAAAGCTGAACGTGGTCACCACTTTTTATCCGATGTATGAATTTACAAGGCAAGTCGCCGGAGATCATGCGAACGTAACAGCCTTGATTCCAGCCGGTGCCGAGCCACATGACTGGGAACCAAGCGCCAAGGATATGGCACAGGTCAAGGACGCTGACGTTTTTGTATATAACGGTATCGTCGAAGGCTGGGCAGAGCAGGCTTTGAGCAGCGCGTCTAATGACAAGCGTGTTGTGGTCGAAGCAAGCAAAGGGCTGAACCTGATGGAAGGTACTGCTGAGGAGGAAGAAGGCGAGGCACACGCAGAGGAAGGTCATAGTCATGATCATGTGCTGGACCCTCATGTATGGCTTGATCCCGTATTGGCGCAAAAGGAAGTAGAGTCTATTGAAGCGGGTCTTGCACAAGCCGATCCTGCCAACAAAGCCGATTATGAAAAAAATGCAGATGCTTATATCGCCAAGCTGAAAGATCTGGATACAGCGTTCAAAACAGGTCTGAAGGATGTAAAACGCAAAGACTTTATTACACAGCATGCTGCTTTTAGCTATTTGGCCAAGCAATACGGTCTGACTCAAGTACCGATTGCCGGACTTTCTCCGGAGCAAGAGCCTACACCGGACAAACTGGCGGATATTATCAAATTTTCCAAAGCAAACAATGTAAAGACCATTTTCTTTGAAACCCTCGTAGATCCGAAGGTTGCTCAGACCGTAGCCACTGAAATCGGTGCAAAAACGGATGTTCTGAATCCGCTCGAAGGATTGACGGATGAAGACAAGCAAAACAACCTGGACTACCTTGGTGTGATGAAAAACAATCTGGAGGCTTTGAAGAAAGCTCTGAATGAATAAAGTCTGTAAACTGACATCGGTATGACCACGGTGTCAGTTTTTTATGTCTATATAAACTGGACTTAAAAGTTACTTATCGTGCCACTGCGCACCCGGATGGTGCTTCCCATCGCCACCGCCCCCGGGTTTCTTGAATAAAGCCTTTAGTCAGGGTAGAAATCCGGGGAAGTAATGCTTCCGAAGCGAGCTTAATGATCCTTGCCATAATTCAAACCTAAGCGATAAGCTTGATTCAGCAGCATTTCGTAATGACCGGGATTTGAATCTAGGGTCTCATATAAGAATTCAACCTTGGAATTGGAAACACCGCAATAATCTGCAATTCCCACATTCAGCAGATGAGTAATCATTTCATCATAGTTACGCTTTTTCATCTGTTCTTTCGAAACGCCAGCCAAACCAATCCACAAGACATGCTGATGATGAAGATGGTTCGAACCGTACGCAAACCCATTGTTCCATACACGGTCAATATACCCCTTTAGCATAGCTGGCAAATGCCACCACCAAAGTGGAAAAATAAATGCCAAAGCATCATGTTCCTTCATCCGCCTTATTTCCATTTCTACTTCAGGGGAAAAGGACTGTTCCGCAACGGACCAATCGGGTTCATCTGCTCCTTTTAAAACAGGATCAAAACCAATCCCGTGCAAATCCAATATCTCATAGTCGTGGCCAGCCTCGGCAAGACCTTGTACGAAACGACCGGCCACCTCAAAGGTCAAGGAATCTTTTCTCGGGTGTGAAACAACGCTTAATACTTTCATGCTTGTATCTTCACTACCTTTCTCAACAGCTAATTTCTAGCCATGATCAATGGCTGATGCTATTATAAACAGTAGGAAAATGATCTGGAAGTACGCACTTTTAAGTTCTATAGGATGATACAGGTGCCATAGGAACATGGAAGTACCCTAGGTAGATTCCCTAGAAACTGACCTGAGTAACGGATTGAAGTGATGGGTTGTTCTAAGCAAACGTAGCCTTTTAACGGAGGTTTAAGAGATGACTGAACAGATGAAAAATAGCGTTCAAAAAAAGTATCAAGTTGGAGTGGAGGCGGCTTTAGAAGTAATGGGAGGAAAATGGAAGCCTTTAATTATCTACCATTTGATGACAGGGCGGAAACGAACGTCTGAGCTTCGTCGGTTAATGCCTGGCATTACTCAAAAAATGCTGACCACTCAGCTCAGAGGCCTGGAAAAGGATGAGATCGTTACACGAAAGGTTTATAATGAGATCCCTCCTAAAGTGGAGTATGGGTTAACGCACTACGGCTGGGGATTAAAACCCGCGCTAGACCATTTATGCTATTGGGGAGAGGACCACCTGGAAAAGATTCATGGAGACAAATCCAAGGTTTTGGAAGAATTCCAAGGCTGCTGTTTAGAGTAAATATCACAATTTGTACACTTGTTAGTCGTGTTTTACAACTTTATGATTATATTTGCTTATTACTGTAAGCATTTTTTCTATATGCAGAGCATAAAAAAACGATCTATCTCCATTAGACAGGAGAATGATCGTTTTTTTCATTGCGTGGGATATATTCCAGAACATCGCTCAGATCTATGCGTTTGGTCTTACCATCGCACATATCGTAAATTAAGTTCGATCGAACTTTTGCTTTGCGAGCCAAGGCATTTTTTGTGATTCCTGCTTTGCCCAATGTTTCTTCTAACTTTATGTTTATCGCCAAAGATCATCACCTCCTGCGGAGTAGCACGATTGATGACTTTTAAATTCAACTTACATAGTGCTAAGGTTTCAGTGGATACCTAGTACTTTGTGATCTTCATACTACAGGAATGAATTACGTCATTGTGAAACGTTTTTTTGAAAACTAATTCTGTAGTAGCTAGTTTCAAATTGCTTTTATAATTCATTGGTAGCGTTTTTATTTTTACAGATTTTTTCTATTAATATTGTTTGTTTTTTCACCGATATTGAAACTTGAGTGTGGCATATAATCTACAACGGATTGGGGCGATTATTTTGGCAACAGTTATAATAGTGGATGATTCTTTATTTATGCGTTCTGTGCTTAAAGATATCTTTTTGGATTTAGGTCACTCTGTGATTGCAGAGGCAGAAAATGGGTATGATGCAGTCTTGAAATACGCGCACTTTCGTCCGGACTTAATTACCATGGATATCAATATGCCTAAGATGGATGGACTTGAGGCCGTTAAAAAGATTGTCGAGCTTGATCCACAGGCCAACATTTTAATGTGTTCTGCTTTGGGCCAGCACGAAGCGATTATCAAAGCATTTCAGGCAGGCGCAAAAGACTTTATTGTTAAGCCATTTGAGATGGAAAGGGTCGTAAATGCAGTCTCAAAAATGCTTGGTAGTTAATGAATACAGATTTTAATACATAAAAATTGAACAATTTGAAATAAGAAATCCATGGATATTTTCACGAATATGGAGATGAAGAGGATGAGCAATCGGGTATTGTCTCAAAAGGTATTTATAGATGAACTGATCACTACGATCAGGAATGGTGGGCTTGTTCCTGTAAATTATGAACAGCTCATAAATGAACATAGAGAAAGAATGGATGCTCTTAACAATGAGCTTACGATGCGTATAGAGGGATTAGAGACAGATTTGGTTTCTGCCTCGACGCATTCCATTCCTTTTTCCAATGGTGAAATTGTATTTCTGGCACGTTATATTGTACTTATGGGCGATCATACCGAGGGTTATTTTGTGTTCTACCGAGCAGAGGACTGTGAAAGTCCGGAAGAGGTTCAGTTTATAACAAGCTCTTATCAGCTTCCTCATTTGTTGCTTGAGCTGGCGCTTACTTTAAAAAAACATGGCACGAGTGAGCCCGTTGATATTTTGACTTATTGGAATGGACCTGTTTATCCGTTAAAAGATTTGAATAAAGAGGATATCAAGCTGTCCACCTATGAATTTTAAAGCTATAGTAAGGATGAGGAGCAGCGAGTTTGGCAATGCCTTTCGATAGGTAACTTTTAAGTTCAGCTTATATAGGTATGAAATCCCTTGAGAGAGTCAAATCCCTCAGGGGATTTTTTACATTGATAATCAAACGCATGTTCGCATATAATACAAACAAACGTTCGAATAAGGAGTGAAGGATCATGCTGGAAAAATACGTGGGGCAGATCGTGGAAATCGTGTATATGGACCGGAAGGGCAAACTGTCTCATCGGCGCATTGAGGTGCATCGTGTGCAAAATGGTTTGATACGGGCTGCCTGTTTACTGACAGGCCAGCCGCGCGTTTTTCGATTAGATCATGTACTGGCATGGCATCCTGTAACCCAAACAGCATAGGAGGCGTTTACGATGGGGAAAAAGCTTGAAGGGAATGGCATATGGGAAAGCTCGCGCATGATCTTGCCTGAGCATCGGGATGCGTATCTGAGACTAATGAAGGAGCAGGGCAGACGTGACAAGCCGACACTGGACGATCAGGAGATGTGGCAGATTGAACAGGCCCTTATTATTTCCTATAATAAACGGAAGTCTATTACGCTGCGGGTATTTAATCCGTTTGATGACGAGGAGTTGTGTGGGCTTGTAACGGTGATTAACACGAGTCGGCGAGAAGTGAAGCTGTCCCGTGGAGAAGAGGACTTTAGCTGGATTAAGCTGGAGGAAATTATCGAGGCGAATATATAGCAACAATAGGATTGTAGTGAAGTTTGACAAGTATGTTTTAGTACTGTATAGTGCTAATTATGATGAAAAAAAATAAAACAACCAATCGGGATGTTATTCTGAGCATTGCGACTTCATTGTTTCTTACTAAAGGCTATCATACAACAAGCATGGACGAAATTGTGGCTGTCAGCAATGTATCCAAAACGAACATTTACTATTATTTTAAAAGCAAAGAAGAGCTGCTGTCAGCTATTCTGGACCAACTGATTCGAACGTATAACGAGCTGATTTTTGAGGTGGTTTCACGTAAGGATCAATCCGTGCAGGAACGTCTGGAGACCCTTCTTCTGTTGCTGACTCAACAAGAGACAGATTATTTAGGCGGCTGTCCCTTTGTTACTCTGTACACGCAAATGCCTCAGGATATTCCCTTGTTTCGAGAGAAAGTGAGCCGATTTTTTCAAGACCAAATCACCACGATGGAAGCGTTGTTGAACGAGGGGATGGAGAGTTTGGAGATTCGGGCTGAACTTCCTGCCAGATCGACGGCTGAATTCATTGTCTCAGCTATCGAAGGCGCACTCTTTTTACAACATGCAGGTCAAGACCCGGGCATACTTGTAAATTTAAAAATGACTTTAGCGTTTCTGCTAAAGTGATTTTTTTAATCATGATTAGCACTATATAGTACTAAAAAATATAGAAAGCAGGTTATATTTATGGCACATATCTTGATCACGGGCGGTACAGGTTTTATCGGCATGCATACGCTACAGCAACTTTCCCGGGAGGAGCATACCGTTACCGTTCTTGTTCGCTCGCTGAAGAAGTGGGAACAAATATGCAGGCAAATGAATCTGGAGACCGCATGGCATACAGGGAAGTTAACACCGGTTATCGGTGACTTAAGTGCACCCGCTCTGGGGCTGAGTCCTTCTGACAGGAAGCGGGTTGAGACAGCAGATGTGGTGATTCACGCAGGAGGACCGATGGATATATTGCTGGGAGAGGAGGAGGCCAGAGGCGCTTTTTTACAAGCAGCAGAAGAGATGCTGACGTTGGCTGCACATATTCATGCAAGCAAGGGGTTACGACATTTTATCCATTTGGTTGGATTCAAAAGCCCTTTTAATCATCATAACTGGAACGCCCCGGAGCCTGTCATTGCTCATTCGGAACAGGCTCCTCCTTATGAACGTATGAAATTCCTGGCTGATCTGCGTATCCGTCAGGGAGCGCACAAAGAAGGATTTCCGCTGTCGGTTATCCATTTGAGCGTGGTCATTGGTGACTCAGCGCACGGGGATACACCTCAAACCGTTGGGCTTGGCATTCTTGTGGCTTCTACAGCGCGCAAGCTCACGGGTCTCATTCCGGGCGGCAAGTCTCATTGGCTTCCGATGGTTCACGTAGATCATGCAGCCGAATTCATCAGTGTGCTTGCCAAGGAAACACACCCTGTCAGTGAAACATACTACCTAATGGATGAAAGGCAGCAGAGCCCAACGATGATGGAACTGGGAACGAATATGGCGAAGGAGCTTCGAGTTCGGAAACCGTGGGGCTCCATTTCACCCGCTTGGCTATCCAGCATCCTGGGCACTCCAATAGGGCGAAAGCTGGGGATTCCAAAGGAGTCACTCGATTTTATTGTGGATGTGGACTACCCACTGGATACGACGCGAGCAATTCAGCATAAACACGGATTGACACAGGCGGTAAATACGGACGTTCTCCCATTTGTTATTACGGACCTTGATTACAGAATTGCACATTCCCGCATGGATACAGATGGATTTGTCCGCAGCAGGCGCGGGCCTTTGGCTACGCTAGAACGAAGAGTGGACAATGTAAATCCTCCGATAGTGTTTGTTCACGGTACTTTGAGTGGGGCAGATTGCCTGATACCGCTGGCCGAGCAGTTTCCGGAATCCTCCGTTTGCCTGGTGGATCTCCCCGGGTTTGGGCGCTCTCCTTACCATCATCAGGAGGATATACTGGAGGGGCACATCGAATCGTTAGTACAAGCTATTCAAACTTTTAAAACACCGATCCGCCTTGTTGGTCATTCCTTCGGCGGATTATTGACTGCCAAAGTGTGGGAACGCCTACCTGAACGCATTAGCAGCTTGCATCTGTTGCAGCCAGTATTCCACCCCGCTCCGCGCAGATATCGGAGTGCACGAATTACGGAGAGCGTGCTGGGCAGACTCAGCGAGTCAGGCTTGCGCAAGCAATTGCTGTCGCAGACTTGTTTTGAAAGTATGGAGGCCATTCCGCCAGCATACATCACGTATGTCCTTGAGGAATTGCGTTCTCCCCGCGTAAAAAAGACGACTGCGGAAGCGTTGGCCATGTTAACAAGGTCGGATAGCTTCCGGTTTGCATCCGAGATCCCCGGGTTACCGTCCAAGGAGAAGGTTTCGATTGTATGGGGAATGAAGGATCAAATTTATACGCTGCCTGAACAATTTCATGGCTTGCACACGCTGCATATTCCGGCAGCACATCATTTTCCGATCTCGCAGCCGAAGCAAACAGCGCACTGGCTAAAGCAGCACATTGAGCAGATTACCGATGTTCTTTCCGGGTCCGTTAAATAAAATCATAGAGTGCATAGAGGAGGTCGCCATATTGGCGGCTTTTTTCGTTGGAGAGAGGATTATGAAGGTTTACCGTGTGTTTATTTTGTAGTAATATAGACTAATCGTAATAATTACAATTAAAAGACGGAATGATGAGAACAGCTTCCGGGAGCCTTGGCAATCATAATTGAAGGAGTCATTAGCGTGAGAGAAAACAGAGTAACCTCGAAACTGCCTTCCAAGGCAGAGCGTCATCGGCTGTTCGGTTCGGTGGACCCTACTCCGGGAGATAAACCCACATCGAAAGAGTATATGTCCGATTTGCAAAATGAGCAGCGCAACTATTTGTTCGACATTGAACAGGTGGGTATCGCCAGAGTAAAGCACCCCATTACCGTGGAGGCGGGTTTAGCCCCTGCTTCACAGGTAAGCATCGGAACCTTTAAGCTAACAACCTCATTGAATCGTGAGGCCAAAGGAATTAACATGAGCCGCCTGACAGAGCACTTGGAGGAGTATCGGCAGCAGGGTGGAACAACGGATTTGGCACAGCTCGTCCGTTTTGCAAAAGGTTTGACTGCGCGGATGAATCAGGAACGGGCTGAGCTGGAGCTTTCGTTCCCGTGGTTCTACGAACGGCGTTCCCCTATGCTGGGGAAAACGGGGCTAAACCATGCTGAGGGGCTAATCCGAATCAGCTATGAGGAAGGACGGGAAAGCCGTGTCGTGGTTGGCCTGACAGTGGTGGTAACAACCTTGTGTCCGTGCTCCAAGGAAATCAGCGAGTACAGCGCCCACAATCAGCGTGGCGTGGTAACGATGGAAGCGCACATAGATGAACTGGACATGGAGAAGGACTGGAAGGTCATGCTGCTGAATGCAGCAGAATCCAATGCCAGCGCTCCGCTACATCCGATTCTTAAGCGCCCGGACGAGAAGGCGGTAACTGAAAAAGCGTATGAAAATCCGCGTTTTGTTGAGGATATGGTGAGGCTAATCGCTGCTGATTTGGTCGAGCTGAAGGCCGTTCGTGCCTTCACGGTGGAGTGTCGAAATGAAGAATCCATTCATCTGCATGATGCCATAGCGAAAATCTCATATAAAAAACCACGTTCCTGATTTTTCAGGAAGGAAAGCCAGGGAACCACAGTATTAAATGGTCGAAATGACTATTTTTACTATGGTTTTTTATTCTATTTTAGGAATTAAAAATAGTCTTTGTCCAAATTTTGGTATGAAATGTCCATGGAATCAGGATATTTATTCCATATAATAAGGAGTGAATTAATTGAAAATGATTATCAATATCAAAGGAATGATTTGAGTTGTCCAAAGCCGCCACTGCTATCTCGCAAAACACCCGTTACCTGGAAAGCCAGGCTGCGCGGGAATCCAATGCCAGATCCTACCCCCGCCGCATCCCGATTGCCATCGCCGAAGCAGAAGGCATCTATGTCAAGGACATGGATGGAAAAAACTATATCGACTGTCTGGCCGGGGCCGGAACTTTGGCACTCGGTCATAATCATCCAGTAGTCTTGGAAGCGATCAGAGAGCTGCTGGATCAAAAACGCCCCCTGCATACGCTGGATTTGACCACGCCAGTGAAGGAGCAATTTGTAGAAGAGCTATTCGCCAGTCTGCCTCCTGAATTTGCCCGTCAGGCCAAAATCCAATTTTGTGGTCCGACCGGAGGCGATGCGGTGGAAGCTGCGATCAAGCTGGTCAAAACGGCCACGGGTCGTCGAAGCATTTTTTCCTTCCAAGGCGGTTATCATGGTTCGACCCACGCTACGATGAGTCTCAGCGGTACTTTAGGAAAAAAGAGCGGGTGCAGGGGTTGATACCGGATGTTCATTTTATGCCTTATCCCTATGCGTATCGGTGCCCATTTGGTGTAGGTGGAGAGCAGACGCATGCGCTTAGCAGTCGTTATATTGAGAACCTGCTGGATGATCCTGAGAGCGGAATTGTTACGCCATGTGCTTTTATTCTGGAGGTTGTTCAAGGGGAGGGTGGCTCGATTCCCGCACCGGTCGAGTGGATTCGCGAAATCCGCCGTATCACGCAGGAACGGAACATCCCGTTAATTATTGATGAGGTGCAGACCGGACTTGGACGCACAGGCAAGCTGTTTGCTTTTGAGCATGCGGATATTATCCCCGATGTGCTGATCTTGTCCAAAGCGATTGGCGGCAGTCTGCCGCTGTCGGTTGTGATTTATAACGAAGCGCTGGATGTCTGGAATCCGGGGGCGCATATTGGTACATTTCGTGGTAATCAAATGGCCATGGCCGCCGGGCTTGCGACCCTGAAATATATAAAGCACAACCATATACCCGAACATGCCGCAGCCCGAGGCGAACAATTCATGAGCCGTCTGAATGTATTGAAGCAGCAAGCAGGCTGCATCGGTGATGTACGTGGCCGTGGGCTTATGATCGGAGTAGAGATTGTGGACGACAGGCAGCCGGTGGATCAATTGGGACATCATCCTGCCCACAAGAAGCTGGCTGCTCGAATACAGCAGGAATGCCTGCAACGCGGACTCATTTTGGAAGTTGGAGGAAGACATTCTGCGGTGATTCGCTTTTTGCCGCCGCTAATTATAACGGAGCGTCAGATCGACGACATATTCCTTATTTTCAGTGAAGCGGTGCATGCAGCTTATGCCGGATTGCAGCACGAACACGACTAAGCAGGCTGCGGGATGAAAAACCATGCTGTGGCTGATCAATGGAAGGTCGTCATCACTGTGATGCTCGGCACCTTTACGGTTTTACTGAATAACAGTTCGCTGAATCCGGCGATTCCGTCCTTCATTAAGGTGTTCGATACAAACGCTGCTACGGCGAGCTGGCTCATCACCATTTTTCTAATCACGATGGGGATGACTATGCCTTTAACCGGGTATTTGGCGGATCGCTTTGGAAAAAAGAAAATCTACCTGAGTGGACTTGCACTTTTTGTTACAGGCTCCTTGCTCGGTTCGATATCAAGCGGGCTTACCGCTGTAATCATTTGTCGTGGACTGCAAGGGATAGCGGGCGGACTGATGATTCCGTTGTCGCTGGCGCTGATTTTTGAAGCCTTCCCTAAGGAGGAACGAGGCAGGGTTACGGGAATATGGGGGATTGCGATTATGGCCGCTCCGATGCTCGGGCCTACAGTGGGCGGAGTTGTTCTGTCGTTCAGCAGCTGGCAGGTACTTTTCCTTATGAATGTGCCAACTGGATTGCTGGGATTGCTGCTGGGAATACGCTACTTGACCGCCACGCGTGGCAATCTGTCTCGCACCTTTGATCGCAGCGGATTTATAACGACCACCTTGGGGGTGGGATTCATTCTGTTTGCGCTGGGCAGAACAACGACGGCGGCAGATGTAGTTGACCCGCTGCATATGTTGCTGTTCCTTGCTGGAGCGATTTTGCTGGTGGTGTTTGTACGAATGGAGCTGATCAAGGAACAGCCCTTGCTGAATGTACACATTTTTAAAATACCTACCTACAGCCTCAGCGTGATCGTGGCGAGTGTACAGGCGATTGCGATGTTTGGCAGCATTTTTCTGGTTCCGATGCTGGTTCAACAAGTATATGGCTATGACGCCATGATGACAGGACTTGTGTTTTTGCCTTCTGCTATATGCACAGGCTGGTTCGTCACTCCCTGATCCGATGAAGGCCTACCTGGCGTCTGATTATAGTACGCAGATTTTGCAAAGAGGCAAGGGCGGTGCAAGCTGGTGAGCATCCTCGCGTATGATTTGGGGGCAAGCAGCGGCAGGGTCCTGCTCGGACGACTGACAGATTCACGTATAGAGGTGGAGGAAATCCATCGCTTTTCGAATGATCCGGTCAAGGTTGGCGAACGCCTGCACTGGGATATGTTGCGTCTATATCACGAGGTTCAGCAAGGGCTGCTCAAAGCCAAGCATATGGGGGGGAATCCGTCCAGCCTGGCGATTGACTCCTGGGCGGTCGATTTTGGATTGATCGGAGGAAACGGAGAACTGCTGGGCAGCCCTTATCATTATCGCGATTGGCATACTCACGGGGTGATGGAGGAAGTATAGGAACGGCTGGGAAAAGCGTTTATTTTTCAACGCACAGGCATTCAGTTTTTGACGTTTAACACCATTTATCAATTGGCTGCAATGCGCAAAATGAGCTCACCCTTGCTGGAGCAGGCAGAGCATTTCCTGATGATTCCTGATCTGCTGCGGTATTTTCTAACAGGTGAAATGTATAGCGAGTTTTCTAATGCGACCAGCACGCAATTATATCATCCGTTCCAGCAAGATTGGGATCATGAGCTTCTGGCTGGAATCGACATTCCACGTTCCTGGTTTGGCAAGGTATTGGAGCCGGGAAGTGTCGCGGGAACCGTCCGCTCATCAGTCATGACCGATTTGGGCATCGAAGCGATTCCTGTGATTGCAGTAGCAGAGCATGATACAGGATCTGCTGTGGCTGCCGTACCTGCGCTGGAGCGCTCATTTGCGTACTTGAGCTGCGGAACATGGTCCTTGATGGGGACGGAAACATCACAGCTTGTAATCAATGACGATACGCTTCGATACAATTTTACGAACGAAGGCGGAGTAGGGCGGACCTACAGGCTGCTGAAAAATATCATGGGACTGTGGATTTTACAGGAGGCGTGCAGAGAGTGGGAGCGGCAGGGAAGCTCCTATTCCTTTCCTGAATTGGTTCATATGGCGGAGCAGGCTCCGGCGTTCAACTGTTTGATTGACCCGGATGATGAACTGTTTCTGCATGCCGGGGATATGAAAACACGTATACGCCAATACTGCCGCAATACCGGGCAGCCCTTGCCAGAGACGCCGGGCGAGATCACACGCTGTATTTTGGAAAGTCTGGCCTTGAAGTACCGTTACGTTTTGGAGCTTACGGAGCGTGTATCAGGGCAACAGTTTAACGGGCTGCATATGGTTGGGGGTGGCATTCAAAATCGGCTGTTGTGCCAGTGGACGGCCAATTCGATTCAAAAACCTGTGTGGGCGGGACCGGCAGAAGCGAGCGCAATCGGCAATCTTGCGGTACAATGGATGGCACAGGGAAAGTTCGCCGATATATGGGAAGCACGCCGGGTCATTGCGGATTCTATTACCGTCGAGGGTTATGAACCTGCCGATTCAGAGGCGTGGGAGGATGCCTACGGACGATTCCGGCAGGTGGCGAGACTTTTTGTACATTAAAGATGTGGAGTGAGATTGCCATGCTGGTCGCAGAAAGATATGAAATGATTGTACAGCTCGTTAATGAAAAAGGCAGCATACGGGTGTCGGAATTAAGCGAGCTGTGCAAAGTAACAGAGGAAACGATCCGCCGCGATCTGGACCGTCTGGAGCAGGCGGGACGATTGCGTCGTTCGCATGGGGGAGCCGTCAGCGTCAAAAACGAGCAGCCTGAAACACCCTATGCGGTACGAGAAATTATGAACGCAGAGGAAAAGCGCCGGATTGCCGAGGAAGCGGTCAAGCTGATTCAGCCGCATGATCGTATTTTGCTGGATGCCAGCACGACCGCCTGGTATATGGCATCCAGTCTGCCGGATATTCCGTTGACGATATTGACGAATTCGATTCGGGTCGCTACAGAGTTGGCGGGTAAGGAAAAAATCGAGGTTATTTCCACGGGTGGGCAGTTGCTTCAGCGCTCGCTATCGTTCGTAGGCCCGCTCGCGGAGCGTTCTTTAGAAACCTATTATGTGGATAAGTTGTTTTTTTCCAGCCAGGGGGTTCATCTGGATCGTGGCATTAGTGAATCGAATGAACTGCAAGCTCGTCTCAAGCAGAAAATGGTCAGTATCGCAGACCGTGTGATTTTACTGGCAGATGCGAGCAAATTTGGACAGCAGGCATTCACGCATGTTGTAAACCTGTCGCAAGTGTCCGAAATCATCACGGATTCGCGGTTGTCGGGTCCGATTCACAGTCAGCTTGAGGAACAGTCGATTCCGGTTACGGTTGTGTAAAGCGTGTAGTTTCCGGGGTGAAGGCTGCTCCGCATTTGATTTGATCTTACGATCGCTGTTGCAGCGGGATTCTCTGATGATGTAAAACATGTATAGGTGAGAATCCCACTGCAAGGGCGAAAGCTGACGCTTCTCCAGATTCAAATGAAACCGCTCCGCTACTGCCCTCTTTACTATCTATTTAAGATGAACTTGTAAAATGTACACGACAACGGAGTAGGCGGAATGGTGCTGTACAAGCGGTAGCTATGGGAAGCACCATCCGACTGCGTAGTGGCGCAGCAGGCAACTTTTTAAGCTCAGTTTATATAATAGCTATTCCATGGACGGGAGGGGTGTTTCGTATGAAGGTATCTTTATTTATTACCTGTCTGAGTGATGCGATTTATCCCAAGGTGGGGGAAGCGATGGTACGCTTGCTTGCCAGATATGGTGTCGAACTGGATTTTCCGAGGGTGCAGACATGCTGCGGCCAGCCGTCCTATAACAGCGGTTACTGGGATGAAACGAGGGCAGCGGCCAAAACGATTCTGAGAGCGTTTGATGACAGCGATTTTGTCGTATCTCCCTCCGGTTCCTGCACATATATGCTTCACCATTACCCCGAGCTTTTCAAGGGGGAGCCCGAATGGCTGGACTCGGCGCGGAGGCTGGAGCAAAAGACGTATGAGTTTACACAATTTATGGTGCAGGTGCTTGGCGTGACCGATGTGGGCGCGTCTTTTCCGCATACGGTAACCTACCATCCGTCTTGCCATGGCACGCGTTTGCTCGGCGTAAAGGAGGAGCCGATGCAGCTGCTTGGCAGCGTAAAAGGCTTGCAATTGGTGCCGCTCCCTTTTGCCGAGGACTGCTGTGGCTTTGGGGGCACTTTTGCGGTGAAAATGCCGGATATTTCAGGAGCGATGGTAACGGAAAAGGTGGATCATATCAGGGAGACGGAGGCTGAGGTCCTGGTCGGACTGGACATGGCCTGCCTAATGAACATTGCCGGAAATCTTCGGTATCGGGATGAGCCGGTTCGGGTGATGCATTTGGCTGAGCTGCTGTATGAAGGAGTGAAGCACGCATGACCGCTGTACATTCGCATTCCATGAGTCAAAAGGTCCGTAAACGCGCGGACTTGGCCCTGAATGACGATTTTCTGCGCAAGGCTGTTCGTTTTACAACAGAGCGGCTGCGTAACGGCAAGCAGGTGGCTTCAACGCAGCACGGAAATTGGGAGGAATGGCGTGAACGGGGCCGTCAAATTCGTTTGCATACCATTGCCCATCTGGATTATTACTTAAATCTATTCGTGGAAAATGCCCGTGCCAACGGGGTGCATATCCATTTTGCCGATACAGCCGCCGACGCGGTACGAATTACACTGGATATTGCTGCACACAGTCAGGCCCGCTCTGTCGTCAAATCCAAGTCGATGGTGTCGGAGGAGCTGCATTTAAATCAGGCGCTGGAAGCGGCTGACATTGAGACGATTGAAAGTGACCTCGGCGAATATATTATTCAACTGGCCGGGGAAGCCCCATCTCACATCGTTATTCCTGCGATTCATAAAAACCGTTATCAGATTGCCGAGCTGCTGTCCAAAGAAGCGGGGGAGGAACTGTCCGCAGATACGACGGTATTGGCGGGTTTTGTCCGCAAAAAGCTGCGTGAAAAGTTTCTGGCGGCAGATATTGGCATGACAGGCTGTAATTTTGCCATCGCGGAGACAGGCTCCATGGTCCTGTTTGAAAATGAAGGCAATGCGCGGATGGTATCAACCTTGCCCAAAACGCAGATTACACTGATGGGCATGGAGCGGATTATTCCATCCTGGACGGATTTGGAAGTGATGGCTACCTTGCTGCCACGCTCCGCTACCGGACAAAAGCTGACCATGTACATGTCCGGTATTTCAGGCCCGCGGCGCAGCCAGGATGCTGATGGGCCGGAGGAAATGCACATCATCATCGTGGATAACGGACGTTCGCTCCAACTGGGCAACCCCGAGTTTCAAGAGCTGCTGAATTGTATTCGCTGCGGGGCTTGCCTTAATGCGTGTCCGGTTTACCGGCACATTGGTGGACACGCGTATGGCGGGACATATAGCGGCCCTATTGGAGCGGTACTTACACCTGCTCTGCACGGCAACATCGAAGAGTGGAATGATATTGCGAGTGCGTCCAGTCTGTGTGGTGCGTGTTATGAAGCCTGTCCAGTCAAAATACCATTGCATGACATGCTGGTTTATTTGCGTAGACGCAAGGTGGAGGCAGGACAAGGAGATCGGCTGGAAACGGCAGGAATGAAGGGGTTCGCGACAGTGGTTTCCAGCTCGAAGCGATTCGCAGCAGCGATAAGGCTGGGGCAGATTGCCCAGAAGGTGGTCGTCCGAAAGGGCGAAGTTACGCTCAAGCTTGGTCCGCTAAAGGGCTGGAATACGTACCGTGTGGCCCCGTCGCTGGCCAAAAAGTCCTTCCGCCAGCAATGGAGCACACTCGAACGTGAGCTGGAGCAGGAACGAAGCGTTATGCAAGCGGATGTGCGTAGCCGCATGGAGGCGATTTTGGCCGATAGAAATAAAGGAGGGTCGCAGCATGAGTGAAGAGCGTAATTCTTCTACGCAAACAAAAGCAGCTCATGAAGCGTGGCTTCATCAAATGGAAGCAGAATCCCGCGCCAAGCAGGTACGCTTTATGGATGGCATTGCAGCGAAGCTTAAACGTCCGCGACAGACAGAGCCGCCCGTGCAGCCGTTTCGCGGCGCACCTGCGTTTTGGCATGATTTCGAATGGAGCGTGGAGCAGCGCATCCAGGAGTTTACCGCCAACTTTACAGATGTTGGCGGGCATGTCGCGCGTCTGCCGGATTGGGAGCAGACGGCAGACTGGATCGCGCGCAAGGCGCAGGAACTGGGAGCGGCCTATATTGTCCGGCAGAATGAGCCGGACCTGGATGCGCTCCAGCTGGAAGCCGCGCTGCCGGAAGTCCGGCTGTCGGTGTGGAACACCGATCCCGCCGAAGACTGGAAGGCGCGCGCCGCCGAGGCGGATATCGGCCTCGTCATGGCCGATGAGGCCGCCGCCTACACCGGCTCGGTAGCGGTGCTGTCCTCGCCGGAGAAGGGCCGCTCGGTCAGCCTGCTGCCGACCGTACTGATCATTCTTCTGCCAGTGGAGCGTCTGCGAACGCGACTCGGTGAAATTTTAAGCCGTTTTGACGAAGCTGGGCGTGAGCAATTGCCCGCAGGCATTCATTTTATTACTGGACCCAGCCGTTCATCGGATATTGAAAATGATCTGACCATCGGCGTGCACGGGCCGGGTATTGTTTATACGCTGTTGATCGGCTAGGGGGGTTGCGAAAATACTAGGTGTTCCATACTCCGTCAGCACATTGGGCGCATTATGTATAACATAAAGGCTGGAATCTGTAAGTTGAACTGTTGCATAGGAAGTGGCGTGGACCATAATAACGGCTAATAGGCTGCATAAGCTTCATTTTTTTCGGCAGTGAACTGGATCTTATTGAACTTCCTCTATTAAAAGATAAAGTTCTTAACAACCTGAAAGGGTAGGGCTTAAGAAACGCTTATCAACTTCTTAACATTGGTTAAGTATCAAGAAAAAGAACTTCCATAGCCTCAATATGAGTGGTAAGGAAGTTCTTTTTTAATACTCATGTCCATTTGTTATTTGCAACGTCTGGTTTGTTCACGTTTGATTTGTCCACGAATGGCTCCGTTTGGATGACGAATGGTGTAAACATTGACGTAAGCATTGCCCTCTCTGATTTGGCATACCAAATCATAAATGGTTTTGCCTCTGAGCGGACCGGTGAGATCACATGCACGTAGCACGCCGCTAACGACACCTCTTTTAACGGTTATCCCAAACTTCGAAGGGCCAAACAGTGTAGCAACAATAGGGCCATTTTCATCTCTGCGTCCCAGATGGATATTCGCTCGGGTTACCCGTGAGATATTGCGCACAGTCAGCTCGAAGCTTAATTGTTGGCTAGCTTGACGGTAACGAAATTCGGCGGTTCCTGTCGCATTAGTTCTGACCGGAGGTACTTCATTAGCTCCCTTTAAAATAGCTTTAAACTTATTAGACATTACACCCCTCCTTTCCCAGTGTTGTTTTAGTGCATTCATAGAGCTAAAGAAAGGGCTGCACATTCGCCTATTCATAAGAAGTAGTGTGTTTTGCAAGTGATTCAGTCCAAGCACAAAACAATTCTTTTTCATAGTCTATGAGTATCTGATAGAGAGAGGAGGGGGAACCATGGGAACATTTATTGATGGAAGAACATCCCAAAATGCTTCGACAGCCAACTCTATTGCCATTCCGATTACTGTCTTGAATACGCCAGAATTGTTTGGGCAGATCGGATTAAACACACTGGGAATTACAGGTACGCCACGGGTTCTGCTTAAAGGAACCATATCGCTCCAGCTTCCGCTTGCTTTAGTCGGAATTACGATCACCATTGTAAGAGGTACCCTTATAACTGACCCTGTTGTTTATTCGGCAACTTCTACTTTTAGCTTGAGTGTATTGGCTCCGCAGGTCATCACGTTCTCGGCTGATGACTTTAACCCGCCGGTTACGCCACAGCTGGTGTATACCGCTTTTGTTTCTTCAGACGCACTGGCTACGATACGGGTAGGTCCAGAGAGTTTCGACGGTATTCTGGCAGGGGACTAATGTTGTGAATGAATATCGAATTATGAAATAATGAGATTTGGATTCACGAAGCTTCGCAGATATACCTGCGAGGCTTTTTTGTGCTTCTTTTCTTTTGCATAGAAATCAAATGAGTACAAACCTGTATTCATATGGTAAAATAATGTATGCGCTTACAATAAATTTGGAATATTCTTCTAGTACAATTTAATTTTTGAAGGAGGAATGAAGATTGAAGTGGAAAAAAGGATTGACAGGTATGCTTTTAGCTGCTTTTTTATGTGGTGGACCAGGCTTGGGCGTAGCTCCCCCGGCATATGCGGCCACTGGCGAGTACAAGTTTGATTTTGGGGGAGGCACGGTCGAAGCAGGCTATACCGGAGTGAGCGCTTCGCTTTCCTACGACAAGTCGCGTGGCTATGGCTTCCGTACTCCTGAGAATATGCGCAATGTCAGTGCCTCCGGGACTGGAGTGGCTAGTGATGCGGTACAATTTATGGCTACCGGAACAAAAAGTAAAAACACCTTTGATGTTGATCTTCCTCCCGGATTGTATGAGGTATCGGTTACGTTAGGGAATACTTCGCGTTCGAGTATAGCCGCTGAGGGTGTGTATCAGGTTATTAATATGACAGGAAACGGAGCCAAGGATCGCTTTCAAATTCCGGTGACAGACGGACAGCTCAACCTGCTGGCTACAGAAGGCAAAGAGGGTGCAGCTTTTACACTCAGTGCATTGGAAGTCAGGCAATTGTCTAGCAGCCCGGTCACCAATCGAACGATTTATATCGGCGGGGATTCTACCGTATGTAACTACTATCCGCTAGATAGCAGCGTGCAGGCCGGGTGGGGGCAACTGCTGCCAGCGTTTGTGAACACGAAAACTTTTCAAATTCGCAACATGGCGTCAGGCGGCCAAATTGCTAGAGGCTTCCATCAGGATGGCCAGTTGGAGGCCATTGTGAGATATATTAAGCCGGGGGATTATTTTATTCTACAGTTAGGCATTAATGATACCAATCCAAAGCATAATGAAAGCAAAGCGGAGTTTAAGGACTGGATGCGGGATATGATCCGTCAGGTTAAGGCCAAGGGGGCGACTGTAGTGCTATCGGCACCGCAAGGCCGAGCCACTGATTTTAATGCGAATAATGTACACAACGCTGAAAACAGATGGTATAGAAGTGCTATTTTAGCGTTGGCTCAAGAGGAACAAACCCCTTTGGTCGATCTGAACGTTCTGAGCTCAGCTTATTTCACTTCTATTGGCAAAGAGGCTACACTCGCCCTCTATATGAATGGTGACACGCTTCATCCGAACTTTGCGGGTGCAAGGGAGCTGGCACGATTGGTAGCGCAGGATTTAAAAAGACAGGGTCTGAACGGATTCTGAGCTTACATTACAGCGATTGGAACAACGGTCCGTTTGCGAAAGCGTCCACACGAGCGTCAACGTACATCCTACTCGAAAAACAAGGAGGGTGATATAATCATAGGAAAGCAATAGTAATGCAGGAGGAATAGAACATGCAGCCTTTCACTGCCCGTGTGCTTCAAATTATATTGCTGATCCCTGAGGGAAAAGTAATGACTTATGGGCAAATTGCGGCAGAAGCCGGCAGTCCGAGAGGAGCCAGGCAGGTAGTCCGCATTTTGCATTCACTAAGCCAAAAACATCGGCTTCCCTGGCATAGAGTAGTCAACCGTTTGGGCGAGATTGCTTTGCAGGAGGACGGGGCCGCCTCACTGCAGCGTCTGTATTTGGAGGAAGAAGGCATACATTTTAATGCAAACGGACGTATCCCGCTTGATCAATATTTATATGATCCGCAGGCGGAGATGGAAGAATAGGCGAGGTAAAGCAAAGATTGGGTCATCACCAAAAGAGCCAGGACAAATCGTAGTTTGATTTGTCCTGGCTCTTTTTAATCTAGCACGTCATGCGGCGATGGGCATGCCCGTTCATTTATAGCTAAATTTCGCCTGTCGGCTTATCCAATCAGGTGCTGCTGATTCCGCTGGGCAAGATGAAAAGAAATACTGTTCATCAGCGGTATATCGTTATTTTTCCGCGCTTCCCGGATCAATTGCATCTTTTGCTGTTCCGATTCACGTAAAAAACGGGTCATCCACAAATCAGACGGTTCGTTGGTAGTTGTCATGCGAGATTCTTTTATCATCTATTAACCCTCCTAGTGAGCGGCTGTTATTCTTTCTCTAGTATATGTCCCAAACCTTAATAGATGCTGTTGTTTTCCTTAAAATTAGCTGAAAATCAGGTAAAGTTCAGGTAAAAACAGTCTAATTCTGATATTTTCATGTGCACGGCGGGGCTTAGGTACGACTGGCGTTAAAGCAAAGGTTACAAAAATGTATTGTTTTTACACCTTGTACCTACATAAACAGGAAAGTACAATAGATTTCGATAGAGAGTGGAAATTTCTGTCGAAATCTATTGAAATGATGCGAATAACGCACAGAAAGGGGAGAAATCCATCTATGAAGCAAAAAGCGGCTGCCACGCTGCTTGTATTGTCCTTATCAGCAGGTCTGGTCTCGACTGTCCAAGCCGACAGTGCGCCCGGAAATACATCAGCAAGTACGTCAGGTGCTTCATCTTCTGAGGTGACATCCAAGACAACATCCGCAACGGGCCAGGCTTTGCCAACATTGACACTTAAGCAGGCAGTGGAATGGGCACAGACCAACAGCTACAACACGCGTACCACCGAGCGGGATGTGGAGCGTCGCAGAATCGAGTTTAAGAATGCGGAAAAGAGTCTGGGAAATCCATTCGTCGATTTTATAGACGGTGAATTTGTTGATGATGACGTTTCCTGGAGAAATTATAATTCGTCGACGTTATCTTATCTAGCTAGTAAAAAACAAGCCCAGTACGCCAAAGATCAGATTTATTTTAACGTGATGAAAAGCTACCAGAGCGTGTTTGTAGCAGAGAATCAGGTGAAAAATGATCTGGAAGCGCTTGAAATTGCAAAAGCGGAGGAACAGATTGCACTCGCCAAATTTGCTCGCGGGAAGCTGTCTGAGTATGCGAAAAACGAGAGCGTGCAGGCTAGAAGTCAGGCACAGCAGACCGTAGAGCAGAGCAAGATAGCGTTGCAAAAATCACGGGATGCACTGAATTTTCTCATGGGTCAGCCTAACGGAACAGTCTATGAGTTAGTGGATCGGCCTGTGTACAAGGAACCGAAGAAACTGGATATAGAAATACATATACAACAGCTGATGGATATGAATCCGAATTTATGGAAGCTGGAAGACAACATCAAGACTTCGGAACTCAATGTAAGATATTTTGACTTTAACAGCGGCGCCAGTGCTTATGATCTGGCCAAGTTGGATATCGATACAGCTAAAGACGAGCTGGACAAGGGACAAAAGGATTTTGCCGAATCGCTCCGCAATCTTTATGCCACGGTCAAGGAAAACCAAAAAAAATACGTACAACTGGAAGAAAGTCTGCGTACGGCCAAAGAGGGACTGGAGCTGGCACGCAAAAAGTGGGCCAGAGGCTTAATTATTGAGTTGGAGCTGAAAAATAGCCAGTTGAAGGTAGACCAAATTGAACGGCAAATGGAAGAACTGGCGATTGAGTTGAATCAGAATGAGTATACGTTGAACAAGCCATGGAGCACATAGGGAGGAAACGGCGTTGGCAGAAACGGTTTTAAACGATGCATTAATCAAGTTACGGAGAAAACGGAGAAAGAAGTGGATCTGGACTGCAATTGTTCTGTTGGTTGTAGGCGGGGGCGGAACGGCTGTTTATCTGAATCTGCCCAAGGAGCAGGCCGCCCCAATGGTTCAGGACGAGACACTTAAAGTGGAGCGCGGGGATGTGAGCGAGAAGCTGGATACGTCCGGTACAGTGCAAGCGTCCAAGGAAGTAAAGCTGAACTTCACGAGCGCAGGTGAAAATAAGCTGGCAGCAGTACACGTAAAAGCCGGGGATAAGGTGAAAAAAGGACAGGTGTTAGCGCTTCTGGACAGCTCTGAAATTAAAATGCAGATCCAGAGTGCGTCTGATAGCTTGGAGATATCCAAATCCAAGTTGGCTGAATTGGAGAAAGGGCCAAAGGCGGAGGATATTGAAATACAGGAGACAAACGTACTTCGGGCCAAAATGGCTGTCGATACAGCCAAGGAATCATTTGAGCTGGAAGAAGCTGAAAGTCAGAAGAAAGCTTCCCAAAAGCAACTGGAGCAGGCACAGAAGGCATACGATGATCAAAAGTTTTTACATGATGCCGGGGCGGTGTCCAACAGTGAATTGGAGCAGGCAGAGCAAGCGCTAAATAAAGCACAGACAGACTATGATGGTCTGGATCTACAGTTCCGCAAAATCATGTCGCAAAAGCGTCGCGCCCTCTCAGAGGCTGAAATCGGCTACCGTTCGGCAAAGGCTGAGCTACGCAAAACTCAGGTTCCGGCTGATGCTTCCAATATTCAAGCCTCGCGGATAGAGGTTCGAAGACTGGCGACTGAGCTGGAGCAGAAAAAAAATGAACTTAACAAGCTTCAGGTCACGGCACCGTGGGACGGAGTGATCTTGAAGGTGAACGGGGATGTCGGAACCAGTCCGACGGCTCCATTTATTGTCATGAATAACTCGGATTCCAACGATCTTAAGGTGGTTGTGAAGGTTAGTCAAACCGACATTGTCAAAGTGAAAAAAGGCCTTTCGGCGGTGTTATCTACCAATGCATATCCGGGCGAATCGTTTCCGGGGAAGGTGCAGTTTGTCTCACCGGAAGCATCTACAGATGAAGGGATGACGACGTATCTGATGGAGCTGTCCGTTCATGACCCGAAAGGGAAGCTTAAAACAGGTATGATTATGAATGTGGCCGTTATATTGGGAGTGCACAAAAATGTACTGTTCGTACCTGCAACTGCGCTGAGATCCGAAGGGGGACAGGACGGCGTCTATCTTGCTGCGAATCCTGCAAATCCAGGGACGCGCACGTTCAAGCCCGTAGAGCTCGGATTTTACACGCCAGACCGGGTTGAATTGAAATCGGGTGTAAAGGAGGGTGACACGATTGTCATACCAGCTCCTGAAGCACCTCCAAACCCTTCCAACATGGGTGGCATGCAGGGAGGATTTTAATAGGCTATGAGATACGTTATTCAAATTGGAAATCTGAAAAAGGTGTATCAGGTCGGGGATCAGGAAATTCATGCCCTGCGTGATGTGCAGCTCGACATTGCTGACGGTGATTTTGTTGCCATCATGGGACCGTCTGGATCAGGAAAATCAACGATGATGAATGTCATCGGCTGTCTGGATTTGCCCACATCGGGGCAATTTTACTTGGACGGTTATTCGATATTGGATGCCCGTGAGGATGAACTGGCTATTATACGCAATCAGAAAATCGGATTTGTATTTCAGAAATTTCATTTACTCCCGCGCGCAACGGCTTTGGAGAACGTGGAGCTGCCTATGATCTATGCGGGTGTTCCTGCCAAGGAACGGCGTTTGCGGGCAATGGAGGCCCTCACTAGCGTGGGATTAGGCGATCGGATGAACAACAGGCCCAACGAATTGTCAGGCGGTCAGCAGCAACGGGTATCCATTGCGCGCGCGCTTGTGAACAATCCGGTTATTCTTTTAGCGGACGAACCGACAGGCGCATTGGACTCCAAAACCAGCGTTGAAATTATGGGGATTTTTCAGCGTCTAAACGATCAGGGGAAGACGGTTGTACTGGTTACGCATGATCAGGAGGTGGCAGAATACGCCAAGCGTCTGATTCATTTTCGTGATGGGCGGATTGAAGAGGATGAGCCTGTTGGGAAACGAACAATGGCGGCGGAGGAAGTGAGAGCATGAAATTTCGGGAAATTATCCGGGTATCGCTTAATAGTTTGCGAACCAATATGCTGCGTTCCTTGCTGACCATGTTGGGAATTATTATTGGAGTGGCTGCCGTAATTACGATTGTAGCTATCGGAAAAGGCTCTACCGCAACGATTACGTCGCAGATTAACAGTATGGGAAATAACCTGCTTATGATTTATCCTTATGCTCCGTATGATGGCTCCAGCTCTATGTCCTTTACTCAGACCAAAGGAATTTCACTTGAGGATATTGAAGCACTGGAACAGCAAAAATCGGTAGCAGAGGTAGCGCCAAGTGCCATGACCAATGCGGATATTACGTGGAGTCGCAATAAGGTCAGCGGGCAAATTGAGGGGACTTCGCTGGCATTCGTTCATGTGAGAAAGCTGTCGCTCGCTCAGGGCAGGTCGTTTACTCATTATGAAGTGGATAAACGGTTAAATGTTGTGGTGCTGGGGAGCGACGCGGCCCGAAATATTTTTGGACCGGATACATCCAAGGCAGTTGGTGAGACGATCATGATCAAGCAGCTCCCTTTTAAGGTGGTCGGGGTACTAACAAATTCCAACTCCAATATGAGCAATAGTTCGCAGCAGGTGTATATACCGATTACGACGGGGATGGAACGGCTGGGGAATATGAGCATTCAGCAGGTCAACGCTTCTGCGACAACAGAGGATAAGATTGACCAGGCGCGTAATGAAATCAGGCAGACGTTGCGTATACGGCATGAGCTGAAGCCTTCCGAGGGGGATGATTTTCAGATTACGACCCAAACGGACATTCTTGAAACGGTTTCAGGTGTGGACAAGGTTATGAATATGCTGTTGATCGGTGTGGCTGCGATTGCGCTTGGCGTCGGCGGTGTCGGCATTATGAATATTATGCTGGTGTCTGTTACGGAACGGACGAGGGAAATTGGGATTCGCAAGGCGATTGGTGCGCAGCGCAGTGATATCATGCTGCAGTTTCTGGCTGAGTCCGTTTTTCTCAGTCTAATGGGTGGATTGGTTGGCGTTATGGCGGGTCTTGGGGGCGCAAAGCTGCTCGAAAAATTCGTCCAAATGCCGATTGTGTATTCGATGGAGCCGGTGCTGTACTCTTTTCTGTGCTGCATGGGAGTCGGTGTGTTGTTCGGAGTCTATCCGGCGCGGAAGGCGTCCAAGCTGCGTCCGATTGATGCTTTAAGATACGAATAAGGGAGCGGATACTTCCCATTACTCGCAAGAGTATGGTGAAAGTATCCGCTTTTCCGTGTTGAATAAGCGTTTTAAACGATAAAAGACCATGAATAACTGCCTTATTTTTATATATGTGATGTTTTATATACTTTTAAAGGTTGATTTATAAATATATATGACGTATTATATTCAATATCAGATGACAAGAAAAAAAGGAGGGGCGTTCATCATCGATCTTACGGAAAGACAACTGGAAATTTTAAATATAGTACAAAAGCATGCCCCGATTACCGGTGATCAGATTGCGGAAATGCTTAATCTCAGCAAGGCGACCATTCGGACCGACCTATCCAAGCTGGGTATTCTGGATTACATAGATGCAAAGCCCAAGGTTGGCTATTTTGTCGGAAAGCGGGGTACGCCGAACCGGGAGGAAAAATTCCGGCTCATGCAAATGAAGGTTGGCGATCTTCACGGGGTTCCGGTTATCGTACGAGAAACAACAACGATTCAGGAAGCTGTGGTGGCACTTTTTTTGGAAAATGTGAGCAATTTGATCGTCACCGATGAAGATGGGGATTTGGCGGGTGTAGCTTCCCGCAAGGATTTGCTCAAGGTTACGTTAGGCAATCCGAATGCGGCGACCATTCCTGTCAGTCTCGTAATGACCCGTCAGGCGAATGTCGTCACGGTTTCCCCGGAGGACACCGTTCTGGAGGCAGCCCGCAAAATTATTGCCCGTCAAATCGACAGCTTACCCGTCGTCGTCCCTTCTGACTCCGACAAACCAGGGGAACACTGGAAAGTTGTGGGACGCATTACGAAAACGAATATTATTAAAATGTTGCTCGATATGGTAGCAGAAGATTAATGGGAGGAATCGAATGGTTCAGGCGAGCAGTCATTTTATAGCGATCTGTTCAGACTCGATTGGTGAGACGGCGGAAGCTGTCGTCCAGGCGACCATGCGCCAATTTGAGCTACCGGACACAGAGATCAAAAGATTTATGAATGTAAGGGATGAAGACGAGTTGAGCCGGGTGATGGAGGAGGTCGCCGAGCGGAGAGGTTTTGTTGCTTATACGCTGGTTCAGCCAGAATTGAGAGAGGCGATGAAAGAGGAGGCTGTTCGGCTGAATGTACGGGCTGTGGATATTATGGGGCCGATGATGCAGGCATTTGCAGACACGTTTCATAATGATCCGAAGGAGAAACCCGGTCTGCTGCATCGGATGGACGACAACTATTTTCGCCGTGTGGAAGCCTTGGATTTTGCGGTTCAATACGATGATGGCAAAGATGTCAGCGCCATTCTCAAAGCAGATATTGTATTGCTCGGGGTATCCCGTATTTCCAAAACCCCTTTATCGATGTTTCTGGCACACAAAGGTTATAAGACAGTCAACATTCCGATTGTACCGGAGCTAACGCCACCCGCACAGTTGAAGGATGTGCAGCACGGTCGGGTGTTCGGGCTGACGATCCAGCCGGAGCTGCTGCTAAAAATACGCAGTGAGCGACTAAAGGTTATGGGGCTTCCCAACAATGTGCAGTATGCCACATCGGCGCGGGTGGAGGACGAGATTGCTTATGCGCAGTCTTTGTTCAAGGAACTGAGTTGCCCGGTTATTGATGTCACGGATAAAGCGATTGAAGAAACAGCAGGTCTGATTATTAGAATGTTGCAGTAGCGTAGTAATTCTTATAGAGAAAATATGAGCTACAGGATACCGGAGTGAATAGATAAATAGCAGTAAAAACTGCTCTAAAGAAAAGATCGGCCGTAGGATATAGGAGATTATATAAAAATAGATAAATAGACAAATAGATAAATGGCAACACGAAGCTACTTTAAAATAATGATTTGCCATGGGATAACAATGATATAGGAGAGGTGGAGGGATAGTATGGAGAGTCAATTGGCATTGGAATTCGTTCGCGTAACAGAGGCGGCAGCGCTGCAATCGGCGCAATGGACAGGACGTGGAGATAAGAATAGCGCAGACGAGGCAGCTACGGTAGCCATCCGCACCCATTTTAATGCGGTATCCATGGATGGTACGGTCGTCATTGGCGAAGGAGAAATGGATGAGGCTCCCATGCTGTACATCGGGGAAAGAGTAGGCAATCGCAGAGGACCGGCTATAGATATCGCTGTCGACCCGCTGGAGGGAACCGAAACAGTGGCAAATGGTTTGAACAATGCTCTCTCGGTCATTGCTGCTGCACCTCGTGGAGGTTTGCTCCACGCTCCAGATATGTACATGCAAAAAATGGCTGTTGGCCCGGACTTGGCTGGAAAGCTGTCTCTTGATGATCCGATCCCGGCTACATTGTCAAAAGCTGCACGGATACTGGGCAAGTCTTTACCCGATCTTACGGTATCCATTCTGGACCGTACACGGCACGCTGGAATCATCAAGCTTCTGCGGGAAAGCGGCGTTCGAATCAAGCTGCTTGGTCACGGAGATGTGATGGGGGCGATTGAAACTTGCCTGGATAGTGGCGTAGATTTGCATATCGGCTCCGGCGGCGCTCCCGAGGGTGTATTGGCCGCGGCAGCACTGAAATGCATGGGCGGAGAAATACAGGGCCGTCTGCTGCCTCATGGCGAAGAAGAAATTGAGCGTTGCAAACGTATGGGGATCACGGATCCAGGGGCACTGCTATCCATGGCTGATATGGTTGGACGTCAAGGTGTGATGTTTGTGGCTACTGGCGTGACACCTGGCGAGTGGTTGCAGGGGGTTCGTTCACTCCCTGGCCACAGGGCGGAAACTCACTCGGTCGTGATGCACTCGGAAACAAAAACGATTCGCTTCGTGCGTAGTATTCACCATACTACTGATGCGTCCGGTACGCTCGCTGCGGCTGCATCCTCTTAAGTCTTCACAGCTAAATGCAAGACAAACTCATCATAGGCTTAAAAAACAGCAAGTCTCACACTACTTGGAGACTTGCTGTTTGGCGTTTCCGGTTTGTTTACCGATTGCAGAAAGTTTATAACAAAAGTTATAAATTTCCTGAAAATTGACACTTTTGAAGGAAGATAAAAGGTTTCTATTAAAGTTTGAAAAGAAAATTCATAGTTTTAGAAGAGAAAAATTCAATTTCAGATGAAATTTTTAGACGGAGAGCCAAAAAAATTCATCTCAAAATAGTTCTATAGAACTATAAAATAGCATGATTTATTAAAAAATTAAAGAGTTATTAATTTGGATTGATGTGAGCTTGATGAAATTAAATCCCATAAAATAGGATGTTAAAGGCTGTTGCGGAAAAAGGCGGAATTTGTCGGATGATATCAGGATGAATTTGTTACATTTATGTTAATGGCATGTAAAGGTAAAATTGTTGTAGCACAAGGCTTTGGAGCTTTATTGCAAATCATAATAATTTTGATTTTACAAAATCCATGAAAATCTGAAAGCTCGCTTTGAATCAAATTAACAGATCATGATTAGCAGGCAAATCATCCAAAAAGTGAAATTGTTGTTTTTAAAGACTGAAAATAAATAGAATAATCTGGATTATATTTTATTTTTATGAATTCAATCAATTTAGCCCTTTTGTCCCATGCCAAGCGGTTTTAAAGTTTGTATATTTAAAAACAGCTAGAAAGTGTTGGAAGAAAAAAAGCGATATAAGGATTTACTGTAAAATCCTGAACTGCATAGAGGATGGAGGAATTCATATGACGACTCGGTCACAATCTTGGTTTGCGAAAACCGCGGTCCATCCGGCTGAGAAGCTCCAACTATTTTGCTTCCCTTATGCCGGTGGTGGCGCTTCCATATTTGGTCCATGGAAGTCTAGACTTGCGCCCGACATTACGGTTTTACCAGTACAGCTCCCGGGACGTGAAAGCCGTTCAACAGAAGCCCCAATGGACACCATTCAGGACATTGTACACTCGCTGCTTCCTGCTATGGCTTCCTACGTACATAAGCCTTTTGCTTTTTTCGGACACAGTATGGGAGCACTGATTGCATTTGAAACAGCACGGCAGTTGTACAGCAAAACCGGAAGATTGCCTATCCACATCATCGCGTCCGGTAAATCCGCACCACATCTTCCGTATTCCAAAAAACAACTTCATGATTTAGCAGATGAGCCTTTCACCGAAGAGCTTCGTTTAATGCAGGGAACACCTGAAGAAGTCTTGCAAAATGCAGAGTTAATGCAAATTATTATGCCTCGTCTGCGTGCGGACTTTAAAGCATGTGAAACGTATGCTTATCAGCCTGGGAATCCGTTGGCTTGCCCGATGACCATCTTTGGCGGCATGAAGGATTACGAGGTGACCACCGATTCACTGCATGCCTGGCAGCAGCACACCACACTGCCCATAGATGTGCAAATATTCGAGGGCAATCACTTTTTCATTCATGAACAAGAGCAGGAAGTTATCAGCGCAGTCGTGAATATTTTGTCCGCACCCTCAGCCCTGAACCACGCTGCCGCAGCTCATGCATCATACAGCACCAATACCCTACAACCACGATTCAGGCAGAGTTAAATGACCCACACATCACGATACACTACGTTATTAACATCTCGGCAACCAATCAATAATTAACCTACCACCAAGATGCAACTCTCAGCATAATTCAAGAACGATTTCATTCCATGCAAGCATTCATACATCCAGAGCCAGAGTTTATCTCACCATGTCCATTGCATCTTAAAAAAGTTCGCACTGCGAAAGTGTGAGCAACGAAAAAGAGGGATGTCCTTGTTTCGATCAAATTCTGCTTTTCGGAGACTCGCATGTTATGTAAGACCGTACAATCTATGGGTTTTCATAACAGTGCTCGCCTCCTTATGTTTGGCAGCCATTGACATTATTTTGGGTAAGGCCATCGAGCAAATGGCAGAGGGAACCTTTTCGTCCACCGAAAACATGATCTATCTGGTTGTTGGTATGACCCTCATTGGAATGCCCTGTAAGTTTGTGATGAGGTACGCTTCAGCGCGATTTAGCGTTAGCGCTCTACGTGACCTGAGAGGCGACCTCGTACATAAGTTTTGCGATTTACCGGTTTCCCGTGTAGAGAGGAAATTTACCGGAGATTTGGTATCCCGTCTTACGAACAATACAGCGCTGTTACAGAATTTTTTTATCGAGCAGTTTGCCAATCTGTTTTATTTACCACTTGTGTTTACGGCATCCTTAACGTTGCTTTTAATGACAAGCTGGAAGCTGGTTTTGGCCAGTCTAGCGCTTATGCCTGTAGGAATGATCATCACATCACTGATGAGCAGACCGATTGAAAAATATTCCGAGCAGCTTCAGGAGAAAATGGCCCATTTGAACGCGGTCGGACAGGATGCGATCGGAGGAATTCCTATCGTCAAGGCATTCAATATGCAGGCCGTGCTGTTGAAGAAGTATATGGTGATTATGGAGGAGGTCGTCAGACGCGGCCTGGGGCTGGAAAAGCGCTATGCATCCATTACTCCGGTAGGTGTGATGATGCTGGCAACACCGATTATTTTGGTCATTGTGTACGGAGGATATCTGATTCAACAAGTATAGCTTTCGCTGGACCACCAGAACCTCAATGTAGGAGATACCGCAACTGCATCTCTTAAAGGTACGTTGACAGATGGCAGCGAAGCTGATTTAAGTAAAGCTTCTGTTCAGTATACAAGCAGTCATGAGACTGTCACGCTGGATACTTACGGAGAGCTTCGAGCAGCAAAAGAGGGGAGTGCCGAGATTACAGCGAGCGTCACGCTCCAGGGCAAAACCGTCGTATCCAATCCTGTGACGGTTATCGTCGGAAAAGCTGCAGCTGGTGAAGTGCCAGGCAAACCTGTACTTTCAGATGATAACGGGCAGGATAATGGCCTGAAGGATGGTAATTATCATATCACTATGAATCTGTGGTGGGGCACGAACGGTGATGAACTCAAGCTGTACGAAAACGGTGAGCTGATCGGGACTCTACCTTTGCAAGCTGCTTCCCCTGGAGCACAAAGTGCAGTCATTCCAGTAACAGGGAAGGCCAATGGTACCTACACGTATACTGCTGAGCTGATCAACGCTTACGGCAAAGCGACCAGTGCTCCGCTAGTCGTCAAAGTGACAGATGCTTCACCCGGCCTGCCGGTGCTGTCTCATGACAACTGGGACGGTGATGGCAACTATACGATTTCCATGAACATGTGGTGGGGCACGAATGCGACAAAATACAATTTATATGAAAATGGTGAGCTGATCGACACGCAAGAGCTGCCGAGCCAAACTCCGCAGGCTCAAAGCGCAGCCACCGACATTCAAGCTCGAAAGCCAGGCACATATGAGTATCGGGCGGAGCTGATCAATGGCTCAGGTCAAATTTCCAGCCAGACCATAAACGTCGAAGTGAAGGATCGCTAAATCGTAAGAGCATCTATTGTCTTAACATGAGTCAATAGATGCTCCTTTTTTATTTTTTTCTAGGCTGTCGCTCCGTATGCTTGTCTATCGGTGCCCCATCCCGAATATTGGTCATTACAAAAAAACGGGAAAGGGGAACGGCCCATTTAAGATTGGGTTGGTTGAGCCGAGAGATTATCTATATTGGTGGAGCCAAAGAAAAATAAAACAATCAGAATTGTGATAATGATAGCCTCTGCAAAATGCTCTCCATCAAACTCACTTGCCGCAAGCTCATTCACCGTAAATTACCCCTTTCGCAATCGGCATTTTATTTTCCCATTTTCTTTTGAAAGGCTTGTATCACTTGATCTAGCGTCATATTCCCGTTATCATTTAAAAATTTCACCATGTTATCGACATTGGAAGGGTCTGCTGCTAATGTTTTGTATTTTCCCGTTAATCCCACAAGCAGAGTTGCTTGTCTGTATAAAGTAACGGAATCGACGTGTAGCCTTCCTGTTAATAGCAGGGCTGCTACAATAATCTCCACATTTTTTCCATGCAGGGCGGAGAAGATAGCCGAGTTACTGTTTAATCCGTTTTTCTTTTGTCCCTTGGGGTTAGGGGATGATTTGTATTTTTGATTACGATTACGGTTTCCATTCTTTCCTAAGGAAGTCATTGAATCTTCCTCCCGCCATAGTTGCCCTTGCCCGTCTTTTATGCCATTGCAGGATAAGGACAACGGAACTGCGTGTGCTCATTCAAATTGCCGTTATATTCATATAATATGCGAAAAGAAAGTATCGGTTACTGTAAGAATAACCCTGACTGAGTACCCCGGACTCTTATCACTTTGTAATTTCTTTTCGCATGTTGGTTCAATTTAGAGTAAACTACAATAAAGTGAGCTAATTAGGAGTTGTGAATAATATATGTCAAACGAAGAAGTATTGTTAACCAAAGAGGGATTAGCCAAGCTGGAGGATGAGCTTAAGGAACTAAAGACCGTAAAACGCAAGGAACTGGCTGAACGTCTCAAGCTCGCAATCAGCTACGGGGACCTGAAGGAAAATAGTGAGTATCACTCCGCCAAGGACGATCAGGCGTTCATGGAAACGCGAATCATGGTATTGGAGAAAATGTTGACCAAAGCTCGGTTGGTGGATGAAAGTAATCTGGACCTTGGAACCGTTAGTATCGGTTCAACCGTCATTCTCAATGATATCGAATTTTCGGAGAAGATGGAGTACAAAATTGTAAGTCCTGCTGAGGCAGACGTTCTGGATAATAAAATTTCCTATGAGAGCCCTTTAGGCAAGGCGCTTTTGGGAAAAGAAGTGGGAAGTATCATTCACGTAGATGCACCCATGGCTGTCATTAAATATGAGCTGCTCGAAATTAAGCTCACGTAGTTCATTCCCGATTCCCTTGATAAGGGAGCCGGGATTTTTTATTTTCTCGCTGCTTGCATACCAGCCTTACGGAGCATTGTCTGCGCTCCATATGCTGGACAAAATGCTCGTTATAGTTGCAGTAGTGATAATGAGCTAGTCCGTCATCAGAAAGCCGGCTTGCTCCAATGCAGCACAGGCATCATTAATTTTAGCTTCATCCGAGGCATGCAAGGTATGAAGATGAATGCCGCCGGTCAGCTGGGACAAATAAGTGGCCTGGGTGGAGTTGATTTTACGGATAAAATCCTCCACTTCCCTGCGATTTCCGACCCGTATCGGAGCCGTCAGATCGCCATATACCGGATGCTCCACAATAACATCCTGCACACTTACACCATAGTCCACAATGAGCTTTAATTCCTCTTCTGTCTGTTCAGGTCGGTGATTGCACACGATAATACGTGAGGCTATGGGAGCAGCCTGCCCCGCAGGCTCCATGTAAATGTATCCTTGGCTCGTTGCCAAAATAGGCTCTTGGCTTGCTTTTAACAGGGAAATATCCTGTACAACTACTTGTCTGGAGACGGAGGCTCTTCGTGCCAGCTCGCTCCCGGTCAGCGGAGATTCGTTCTTGAGCCACTGCAGCAGCTGCTTGCGGCGATCCGTTCCTGACCATTTTGAAGATTCAGTCAATGAGATAAGCTCCTTTCTTGTCGATGCGTCAAATCTGCCAAAATACCTGCCAGTACATCCAGATCCTCGATTGTAGTCGTCCTTCCGAAAGAAATACGGATAAATTGTAATGCTTCACGATCAGAGGCTCCAAGCGCTTGGAGCGCAGGCGAAGGCTCGTGGTGTCCAGCGGCACATGCGCTGCCGGTAGATATGCAGACACCGCTGCGGTTACACTCCAGCATAACATATTGTCCCTCATAACCGTGAAAAAAACATCCCACGATATGGCTGAGCGCAGTTTCTGTGCCGCTTTCCTGTATGACCAAACGCAACGGAATGGATTCTTTTTGAACTTGGCTAATAAAATATTGCCTTAACATAGCATACCGCTGCTGATGCAGCTCCATTTGTTCAGTCATCATTTCTGCTGCTGCGACAAACGCTGCAATACCGGGAACATTAACCGTTCCGGGACGGAATCCGTTCTCATGCAGTGTGTCGGGGTACACGGGACGCCACGGGGTCCCCGGCTTGAGATATGCAGCACCGACACCTTTCGGGCCGTACACTTTATGGCTTGATATGGAGAGGGCGTCCACTCCCAAGGCAGCTACATCAACAGGAATGTTTCCAAAGGTCTGTACCGCATCGCTGTGCAGCAAAATACCACGTTCTCGCAGTAGGGGAGACAAGGCGGCAAGATCCTGAATCAGTCCAGTTTCCGAATTGGCGTGCTGCACGGATACGAGACCCGTGGTTTCTCTGAGATGAGGCAAGAGAGCCTCGACGGTTATTTGTCCATTCTTGTCCGGCTGTACAATCGTCAGCTCATAGCCCTGACTCTCCAGCAAAATGGCAAGATTGTACATAGAATGATGCTCCAGTGCGCTCATAATCCAATGTTTTTTGTGCTCTGGCAATCCGTTCAGAATTGACTGCACAACCAACATATTGGATTCCGTTCCTCCTGCTGTAAAATAAACGCCTTCCTTTTGCCCGCCAATCATATCCGCCATCCGCTGTCTGCTGTAATCGAGCACATAAGCTGCTTGGCCGCCTGCATCATGGAGGCTGCTGGAATTTCCGAACATTTTTTTATTTACTTCGTTATACATATTCAAAGCTTCGTCACACATTGGTGTAGAAGCGGCATAGTCCAGATAAATCACAGCCAATCCTCCCTGTTTAAAAATAATTCCATTACAAAAATCCTTGAGATTATTGTAGGCATGTGTAAATATAAGTGTCAAGACACTTGTAAATAGCAGGAGCACGACGGTTATCTGTTAATAAAAGCAGAGACAGACAGCCGCAAAGATAATGGAGGGATTGGGATGTCTATACTTGACGTTTTACAGGGAAATCGAGGGCTGATGCCGGAGCACTATAAGACACTGATTGTTGCAGACATGGAGCATCGTGTCGCAGAGCTGAAGCAAAAATGGGGTCCAAAGCTGCTCATACCGGGCCATCACTATCAGAAGGATGAAGTCATTCAGTTCGCTGATATAACAGGAGATTCTCTACAGCTTGCCCAAATGGCCGCACAAAATCAGGAAGCAGAGTTTATTGTGTTTTGCGGAGTTCATTTTATGGCTGAAACGGCGGATATGCTGACTGCCGACCGACAAACGGTCGTGCTGCCGGATATGCGCGCAGGCTGTTCGATGGCAGATATGGCGAATATGGAGCAAACCGAACGGGCCTGGAAGCATTTGCAGGAGCTTGTTGGAGACACGATGATTCCGTTAACCTATGTGAATTCCACAGCGGAGATCAAAGCCTTTGTAGGACGGCATGGCGGGGCTACCGTGACTTCTTCGAATGCCAAGCAAGTGCTGGAATGGGCGCTGAAGCAAAAGGAACGCATTTTGTTTTTACCGGATCAGCATTTGGGTCGCAATACAGCCTACGATCTTGGAATTCCACTGGATGAAATGGCCGTATGGAATCCGATGACAGATCAACTGGAGACTGAACGGGACCCTGCAACCGTGAAAATTATTTTATGGAAAGGGCATTGCTCTGTACATGAAAAGTTTACGATAGATCATATTCGCAACGTCCGTGAGCGTGACAAGAACATCCGGGTCATCGTTCATCCCGAATGCTCTTATGAGGTCGTACAGCTCGCAGATTGCGCGGGATCCACAAAATTCATCATTGATACGATCCGTGCGGCAGAGCCGGGGACCCGATGGGCCGTTGGCACAGAGATGAATCTCGTGCAACGAATCAAGCAGCAGTACCCTGAACAGCAGATCGAATCGCTCAATCCTGATATGTGCCCTTGTCTGACCATGAACCGGATTGATCTTCCACATCTGCTGTGGTCAATGGAGCAGATTGATCGAGGAGAGCCTGTGGGTGTGATTCGTGTGGATGATCAGGTCAGACAGGAGGCTGTACTGGCGCTGAATCGCATGCTGGCTATTCGTTAAACTTTTGCCGTTCCAGCGAGATTCCTTCTTGAAATCTGTGGACTTATTTTAGAGAAGCAGGGAGCTTGACGGCAAGCAAACGGTTGCCGCTTTGAATAAATATCATCCCACCGGATTTGAGCGTTGGACCGAAGGAGCGTGAGCCTGTGTTGACAGTAAACACGGGCTTCAAGGTCATCAGGTCATAGCCGTGAAATACGCCATCTGATTGTCCGACGTAAACACCTTTGCCAAACACGTCAGCTTGAACGGTCGGATTATCACCGTAATCGTAATGGATGAATTGCCCGGAGGCCAGCTTCATGGCAATCAGTCCGCCTGTTCTAAAATCTTGATAAAACATGCGACCTTCATAAATGGACGATAAAGGAAAAAGTTGTTCATAGCCTTCCTGCGACCACTTGCGAGCAGGTTTGCTGTCTGCTTTGTAGTTCCAGAAGTCATAGGAAGCCAGTGCCTTTCCCTGAAAGACATAAAGGTCTTTACCGTGCAGAAAAGCAGAACCATATATGCCTCCAGATTGGAAAGTGCCATCTTTATTTTCAGCTTCGGTCCATCGGTACTGACGATCTCCTTTGGATTCACCTGTCTTGAGGTCGTACTGGGCTATCGTAACTTTGCGATTTACCGGGTCATCATCAATCATAACCGTATTGGCAAGAGAGTAGACCACCCCGTCTTTAACGGCCAGTGGAAAGGAAGTTCTGAAGCTGTCCCAAAGCTTTTTGCCGGTTTTAGCGTCATAGGCATTGATCTGTTCAAAGGTCAGGCTGCCCTGTACGTTATAATTGCGGATAAGGACACCATCAGTCTCCATCAGGTTGTTCAGACCATGGTATGAGTCCTTATCCTCACTGATCTTCCATTTGAGTTTGCCGCTGGCAGCATCGACAGCAGCCGTTTGCTCCGACTGTGTAATGTATACTGTAGAGCCGATTCGATAAATGTTACCTGCCTTCGTAAATCCTAACGAAGTGGTCCATACTTTCTTGCCTGATTCTGTAACGGCATAGATGGAGCCGTTCTGTGCCATTCCGTAGATGGTGCCATTGCTATGAATCAAAACAGGGGTAAGCTGATCACCATATTGCCACAATTTCCGGCCCGAGCTGCCCTCTAGGGCAACCAGTCTGTGGTTCGAATCAATTGCGAATACCTTACCGTTTTCCGCTACTGCAACCGCCTGCTCTGAATACTGATTTCTATCGATTGGGATAACGGGAAAAGACCAGGAAGGCTTGATCACAGGTGCTTGGATTGAGCTGCTATAAGCTCCGTTGCTCATCGAGACGACAGATTGCTCTGCACTTGCTTTTTCAGCGAACCTGCCGCTGATCAGAGGCAGTCCAATGATGGCTACCGCCAATCCTGTTAACAATGAGTAATGTATCGTTTTTCTCATACGTGCTTGCTCCTTTAATAGTTAGTAGTGGAGTAAGGTTTTACATGAAATTCCTTTTTGATTAGACTGTAAATAAAGCCAAAAGTTTCATGATATGTTTACATTTTAGTTTTTCTTGAGTCCAGACACTAAAACCAGTTGCTTGTGAACCAGGCTGTATCTCTAATTAAAGATTAGTCGTTGACCCGGTTTCGTGCTATAATCGTAGCAACGAACCGAAGGAGGTGAATCCCTTGTTTGAGCTTCAGGACCTGCTCCCCTATTTATTTACAATCGGCTTGCTGTGTACCGTAACCTATGCGTATCTCACTCATTTGCACGGCAGTGTACCCGAATGCTGGGTAGAAGGCGGGGCTGTGCGGTCGCATGCTTCTTCACTGATGCCGATATCTGCCCGTGGACAGGACATGCCTGTCCGACTGGCACGCCATATTCGGCGCAAGGAAGCGCCGGATGAAGACACGTCAGATTGTTTCCCCTCGTTGAACGATAGTACAGCCAATCAACGAGGAGGAACATATGAAACGTTTCAAGGGATTCACCTTTTGGGGTAAAAAAGAACGGATATTAGGAATGATGGTATCATTGGCGGTGGTCATGCTGTTATCTGGATGCGGTGCGACTGCTGGAGAGATTAATGCACAGACACCCGGATTTTTTAATCATTATGTAGTATTCCCGCTTTCTTGGCTCATCCAGCAATTGGCGCAATGGTTTGGTGGAAGCTTTGGACTGGCCATCATGACATTGACGTTAATTGTCCGTCTGGCGTTACTGCCGCTAATGATGCGTCAAACACGTGCTCAACAGGGGATGAAGCGCAAGATGAGCGCCATGCAGCCCGACTTGGACCGAATTAAGAAAAAGTACGAAAATAAGAAAGATGCTGCCAGCCAGCAAAGTATGCAGCAGGAAATGATGGCACTTTACAAAGAGCATCAGTTCAATCCGCTCAATATCGGCTGTTTGCCTATTCTCATTCAGCTCCCGATATTGAGTGGCATGTACACTGCGATCCGGTTAACCCCGGAGCTGGCCTCTCACTCCTTCCTATGGTTCCGGCTCGGACGGCCGGACTGGATTTTGGCAGTGATCGTCGCAGTCGTTTACTTGGCACAGGCCAAGCTTTCTCAGCTTCAAATGACGGCTGACCAGCGCAAGCAATTTGCCATCATGGGATATCTTTCACCCATTATGATGGCGGTCTTTTCCTTCAACGCCCCTGCAGCCATGCCACTATACTGGACAGTCAGCGGCACCTTTTTGCTGCTCCAGTCCTTATGGTTCCGTAAACGTTATCCAACGGAGGAAGTAGAGACTAAGGCTAAGCTTGGAAAAGTCACACCGACCTAAAAGAAGATAATGAGTGTTTAACATCTTCATTGCGTTCCAGTATGTCTTGTGTAATGACAGGATGCCATTCGAGCCGTTAATAAGGCTTGAGTGGCTTTTTTTATGCTGATCCTTCCTATAACACGAGTGGAGGGTTCTATGCTATTGTGCACAATTCGCTTGCATTATTTTAGTCATTATGAAATCCTTATTGGATAAAGTTAATTTTTAACGTTGGGAGAGGACATATGGAGAATTCAACCATGTCCATTGAATGGTATGAAAATCAAATCAGGGAGGACGGCTGCTATTGCATGAGAAGTATGCAAAAAGCACCAGGCTATATACAAAAGCTGAATTGGACAGAAAATGAATTTTCCCAAGGTTTGACTTACATACAGATAAGAAAAGACAATAAACCAGCAGGATTTATTGAGTATGCGTTGGGTGAACAGGCATGGAGGGCAGTTCATGCCGACGGATATCTTCTGATTCATTGCTTATGGATGGGTGTGACCAGATTAGGGCTAGGCTCCAAACTTATTCAACGTTGCATCGAGGACGCTGTCAGGTTGGGTAAAAAGGGGGTCGCAGTGGTTACTAACACTGATACATCGTGGGCGCCTGGTCCCGATATTTTTCTAAAGAACGGGTTTCAGCATGTGGAGAACGCACCTTTTTCCTTTCAGTTGTATGTTTATAAGCTGAACAGCAATCACTCTGATCCTTATTTTCCAAATAACTGGGCGCAGCGGCTGGAGCGTTTTCGTGAAGGCTTAACCATCTTCCGAACTCATCAATGCCCCTATTTGGAGATTGCCACGCAAAATGTGATTGAAGCGGCAGAGACTGTGGGTATAGAGCCCGAAATCATGTATATAAAAGCTGATTCTTTGGGTGAAAATATTAAAGAAGTGTAAGAACAGTAAACGAACATCACGGAGGGCCAACAAGACATGAAACAAGCACCAGCAAAGCTACCCATCTCTATAGCCCTGCTTACATGTATGGTATGTGCACTTGGCTTTGCTTTAATCGCATTATGGGTCAGCGACCATCAGGTGCGGCATTTTGACTACATGATCATAACGGATATTCAACAGCTGGAGTCCCCAGCAATGACTCATATAATGAAGTTTTTCACCATAATCGGTAGCGGGATTCCGATTATAATCATTATTTTAATCGCCATGTTTGTGCTGAACAGAGTATTGGGACACCGTAGAGAACTGTTGTTTTTAGTAATTGCTGTGCTGGGTTCGGTGCTGCTGAATACGGTGCTAAAGCTGCTCTTTCACCGTGCGCGTCCCGAAATTAACCGTATTATTGAGGCGAATGGATATAGCTTTCCAAGTGGACATTCCATGACTGCTTTCAGTATGTATACGGCACTGGCCTTTATAGTGTGGAAGCATATTCCTTCCAGGCTGGGACGCATCCTGCTGACCGCGCTCAGCAGCCTACTGATTGTAGCGATCGAGACAAGCCGTATTTATTTAGGCGTGCATTATCCAAGCGATGTTCTGGGCGGTTATTTTATGAGTGCCTGCTGGTTGGCGGCCTGTATTTGGTTTTATCAGCGTTATGAAGAACGAAAGCCGCCACTTCGCTCTAAATCGAAAGCATAACCGGTGACAGACCCATAAAGCTGTAAAAAAGCAGACGCATTAGCGCCTGCTTTTTATTTGGGCAGAGGAAGTGGGACCAGTGATGTGAGTCCTGGCCTGTACAGCAGGCTTGAGCCCCAGTTTTTTCTCCCCATTTTCATAAAAAATAATAGCCGCCTGTATGAAGATACCAGGAAGCTTCCGACGCCGTATGAATGTATGAATGCCGACAGCGCACCCTGCCCCAATGACCGCACCTGCCAATATATCCGAAGGATAATGTACACCGGTCCAGACTCGAGATACAGCAATGAGAATCGCCAGGAAAACCCAAAGCACGCGATATTTTTGACGATGAAGCCACAAAATTGCGGCCAGAGCAAAAGCTCCAAGGGCATGATTACTCGGAAATGAAGCGTTAGCCTCGTGGTGAATAAGCTGGATAACAGCATGTCCGACGAAAGGACGATCCCTGTAAAACAAATGCCCCAGGCCCCAACTGATTGCAAAGCCAATGCTAATAGTGACAACAGCTTCTATAACCATCATCCGATGTGGCATTTTAAAGGAGAACCAGTAAATCAGCAAAGCCACTCCAAACAAATAAGGTGCATATTGAGCCAAGAAACGCATGATTCCATTTAAAAAGGAAAGGTGATTAGCCAGTTCATTGATCCAGTGAAATAAAGCATAGTCTACATTAATTAACATGAATAAATTACTCCTTAACATCAAAAAATGAATTACAAAATTACATTATAGAGGGTCTCAACGAATAAAAGCTTAAAATCAAATAAAAAATGCATGTCTTTCCCATTCCTCAATTTGTTTTTCTATAAAAAATAGGTGGTTTTGCGGTGAAAAAATCGGTACTGGTCATTGATGACGAAGAAAAAATATCCAGATTACTCCAATTGGAATTATCCCACGAAGGATATGCAGTTGAAATTGCGCAGACGGGCAAAGAAGGATTGGAAAAGGCTTTGGCACAGACATGGGATATCATCATTTTGGATGTGATGCTGCCGGAGCTTAACGGAGTCGAGGTGTTGAAGCAGTTTCGAAAAGTGGACAATCATACGCCCATTATTATGGTCACTGCACGTAACAGAACGACTGATAAGGTCTCCGGTCTGGATGAAGGTGCGAATGATTATATTACGAAGCCTTTTGAAATCGAGGAGCTATTAGCGCGGATGCGGGCCAGTATGAGGCATCAATTGGAGCCTAAAGCCACTCCTTCACAAGAAGGGGAGAAGCTCCCGTGTCTTCAGGTCGATAGCCTGGTGCTTGAATCCAAAACACGCTCTGTAATGCGGGAAGGGAAGCGAATCGAGCTTACGCCCAAAGAATTTGATCTGCTTCACTACCTCATGGAGCATAAAAATCAAGTATTGCAGCGCAATCAACTGATTCAGGATGTGTGGGGGTTTGATTTTGTGGGGGATACGAATGTAGTCGATGTGTATATCCGATACGTTCGTAAAAAGGTGGATCATGGCTACAAAAAAAAGCTGATTAAAACCGTACGTGGCGTAGGATATTGTATCAGGGAGGAAGACCGTTGAAGCTGCGGACCAAAATTACACTGCTCAGCTCAATTCTAGTGATGACCATTCTCCTGTTTGTTGACGTTACCGTTCATCTGTTGTTTGTCAAAATCGCCACTCGCAATGAAAGAGAAGTGCTGCAAAATAAGTGGACTGATATCATTACCGAGACCGGTTCCAAGATGATTCTAAAAAATGCATGGGGACCTGAGTTGAAGGATGAGCTTGCAGGAGACACAATTTTGAGGGTTTTTGACCAGCAATCCCGCCTTTTGTATGAAGTAAGTCGTCAGTCCCGCTTCAAGCTGGGTAACTTACGTTTTAACACTTCTCAAAGCTCACAGCTGACAGAGGTACAGGGTCATAAGATCCTGGTAATTCATCTTCCGATGCTTTCTGCTGAAGGAAATCAAGAGGGAACGCTGGAGATCGTGGAAAAATGGGATGCGCTCGAAAATAATCTTAATATTTTAAATACGATCCTCATCACCTCGACTACAGGAGCCATGTTACTTAGTCTTGTAGGTAGCACGATTTTAGCAAATGCCATATTGCTACCTATTTCGAGCAGTATTCAGACGATGCAGGAAATTGAAAGAAGCCTTAAATTTAAAAAAATCCCTGCTCGCACCCACAATCAAGATGAATTGTCCCAAATGACCGCAACCTTTAATCGAATGATGGACAGATTGGAAGAGAGCTTTCAGAGCCAGCAACAATTCGTATCAGATGCTTCGCATGAGCTGAATACGACATTAATGATCATTGAGGGCTATGCTAATATGCTGCGACGGTGGGGCACACGTGATGAGGATATTCATAAGGAATCCATTGAATCAATCTATGAAGAAACTCAGCGAATGCGAACGATGACACAGCAATTACTGACTTTGGCTTCCTCACAGCAGAAAGACTCGGAGCCGTATGAGCGAATAGAGCTGATCGGGTGCTGTCAACAGGTGGTTGCACATCTCAAGCCTGTACATGATCGTCAGATTACTATTTTTACAGATGAAAAAGAAATCTGGCTTGATGCCAGCCTTGCAAAAATCAAGCAGCTGCTGCTTATCTTGCTCGATAATGCTCTAAAGTACAGCTCAGATCCAATTGATATCCGGTTGTCTACAGATGAAAAAGATGTGCACATCCAGGTCAAGGATTATGGAATCGGGATACCAGAGAGCGAGATCAAGCGAGTCTTTGAACGATTTTATCGTGTAGATAGCTCCAGGCATCGTAAAACCGGAGGAACCGGGCTTGGGCTGCCCATTGCCAAGGCGATTACAGACGCACATCAAGGTACGATATGTATGGAAAGCGTAGAAGGAGAAGGAACACAGGTGACCGTCACATTGCCTCGAAGACAACAGGAAGGGCTGTCCCTCCGGTAGACATATCTACTCGCGGAACAGCCCTTTGTGTTGATATTTATAAGTGGACATAATGAAATGGACTCTTATCTATGCTTGTCCTAGAGGACACGACGAGCTGTAGTGTAATGGGAATTCCACCAGCCTGAATTAAGATCCGTGATCGTTACGCCACCTTTACCAAATGTGTGTAGAATCTTGCCGTCTCCCATATAAATGGCTACATGGTGAATTGGCGCATAGAAAAAGACCAAATCGCCTTTTTGCAGCTGACTACGTGGTACAAAAGTACCGACGGTCGATTGCTCTCTGGACGAACGCGGGAGCTTGACTCCATTTTGTCCAAATACATATTGAGTAAATGAAGAGCAATCAAAAGAGCTTGTGTTGCCTGCGGGTGCTCCATGTTGATAGCGTACACCCATAAACTGGGAACCTGTAGAAATAATCCGATCAGCTGTGCTGACAGAAGCGGCATGAGTAGTGTCTGGTCCAACGATAAAGCTTCCTGCGCCGAAGGCCAAAGTCATTGTAAAGCAAATTCCCATCCATAATTTTTTTGAAGTGTGTTTCATTTAAACATTCCTCCGTTATTTCGTATTTTGTATCTTGTCGTGATGTCCTGAGATGACAATAACACAAATATAATATCCGGAATTTACCACTCAAGGTTACAATCCTGTTACCCCAACGCTTTTTCCTCATTTATTAGAAAACGATGAGAATTTTCACCTGAAATTTTGATTGACAGAACGTGCATTTCCCCCTTATCACTGGGTCCGTATGACAAAAAGCGACTTGCAGACGATTCGCACAAGCAAGCACGCAAAATATACATACCTATATACTAGAGTTAATAACTTGTACGGGAACAAGCTTAGGTTCCCGTTCATATCGTAAAGATCACACCGCTTTTCCGGTCAGGAAGGAGGATTCATATGGCTTCAAAACAGATTAAAATGCCCAAAGGTCAACGTCTAAGCATTGTTCAGGTCATTTCCAACTATCCCAATGCACAACCGGTCCCTTCCATCAAGGGTGGAACGGAAAAGGTCGTGTATGAATTGACGGAGGAACTGGTAAGACGAGGACATCATGTATCTTTGTTTGCCGCCCGTGGGAGTAGGAGCAGTGCGCGACTGATTACCTATCCTAAGGGTATGAAGCACGATCAGATCCACCAGTACGTTCTTCAGCACATGCCTCCCGGCACACAAATCATTCACGATCATACCTTTCGCACTGCTGTGGGACGCAGGAAGCTGCCTTGTCCGTCGATATGCACAGTTCATCTTCCAGTGAAGAGATATGGTGAAAATCCAGTATTTGTAAGTAAGCGGGCGCGCCAGCTTATGGGCGATGGCAAAGGATTTTATGTCTATAACGGTATCAACACACATGAATACGAGTTCAGCAGCGAGAAGCACGGCTATTTGCTGTTCATGGGCAGAATTATACGAGATAAAGGTGTATTGCAAGCCATTCAGGTTGCAGAACAAACAGGAAAAAGACTGCTTATTGCCGGACCTATCAAAGCCCCGATATTTTTTCGCCAAGAGATTCAAAAGCGAATTCAGCACAATCCCAAAATCCGCTATGTAGGGGCGGTGGGAGGGGAACAGAAGCAGAAGTTGCTAAAGCATGCTGAATGTCTGTTGTTTCCGACACTGTGGGAAGAGCCTTTCGGACTTGTGATGGTAGAGGCGATGGCATGTGGAACACCCGTACTCGCTTTAAAAAATGGCTCCGTTCCCGAGGTGCTGTCGGGCTTTCCACAGCTAATTTGCAAATCGGTTGACCAAATGGCACGAAAAGTGAAGCAAAAAAAATACCCGTCACCAGCCAAACTTCGCCAGTATGTCACACAAAGATTTACCAACAAACAGATGACCGATAAATATGTAAGGCTATACCGTGAAATCATCCGTCGGCAAGGCCAGAAGAAAAGCCAGGGATTGCCTAAGCGGAGGTGAAAGGGATGCAGGTCAAACAGTATATGCTTGGAAAGGGTTATTCTTGGGCTACTCCTTATTATATAGCCACAGGGGAGCAGGGAGGTCCGCATGTGATGGTGGTCGCGGGCATCCACGGCAAGGAAATCGCAAGCATTCGCGCGGCTGAGAAGCTGGTGGAGCTGTTGAATCAGCAGAAGCTGCACATCAGCCAGGGCAAGCTTATCATCGTGCCTATTGTGAATCAAGAAGCTTATCGCAAACGAATCAGGGGCGTACCCGATCTCAATCGAACCTTTCCACGCAAAAAAAAGCAGGCGGCATCCAATCGACTTTCCGCTGCTGTATTCGAGTTGGCACAGAAGCATCAACCCGAGTGGTATTTGGACCTGCATGAGGCCAACGGACTGTCTCAAAAGGACAACAAGGTACTCGGCCAGACGATAATTTCCAATAGCGGCAATCCGGCGGTCCCTGCTGTTCGTAGGGTTATAAAGCTAATGAATCGTTCCATCAAGCTGCAAGACCAACATTTCAATATTCGGCTGCGCGAACTTTCCGGCTCCTCCCGTACGGCAGCAGCCCGAATCTTAGGCGCACGCGCGGTCACGGTGGAAACATGCTGGAGTCTACCCAAGAAGGTACGTATAAAGTATCATTTGGAGATCGTGCAGCATTTTTTAAGAGAAGCCGGACTGGTCAAGGCCAATGGAGTATATTTAGCTGCCAAGGTTAGAACTGTTACTCCATGAAATGTAACATTACAAAATAAAAATCGCTTCTAGAGCTAGGGATTTTCCTCTCCCATACTCAAGAGCGATTTTTTTTATTTGCCATTCTCGTGCACAAATTATTTTGGGCTTATGTGACATCTCTATGCGTCAGGATTCGGATTTATAGAACGCGCTCACCAAGCTTTCCCCCAGGCGAACCTCGATCAGCTCCAATGGCTTATCCAGATCGGAACGGATCGTGTGATGCGTATCGACCGGGATACGAAAGACGGAACCACTTGCTGCCGTAAAACGTTCTCCGTTCAGCATGACCTCCCCCCGGCCGGAAACGATCGTCCACACTTTCAGCCCACTACCGTGACAATGTCCGTTTAAGCGGTGATCCGGGAGCACCGTCAAGCGTATCGCTAGAATATCGTTCAAACTCCGATGATCAAATTCGTCCAGCACCCGGTAGCTGCCCCAGGAGGCTTCCCCATGCATAGGGCGTAGCTGAAGTGTTCCCAGCTTCTCCTTGATCGCGTGGGCATGACTCTTGGCGGCAATGAGGATGCCATCAGGGCTGGCAGCAGCAATAATATCCTCCACGCCAATGACATGGAGTGGATAGGGCAGCTCATTGACGATATGCGTGCCATGAGCGGGACCACTGATCTGTCCGCGCCCAATCACCTGGTTGCCGAGTTGTTCCGTTAATGCCTGCCAGTTGCCGATGTCACGCCATTCACCCTCGTAGGGGAGGACGACGGCACGTTCGGCACGCTCCGCAATCTCCTCGTCGAAGCTGCGAACAGGGAGGCTGTCGTACATCGCGCATAATGCCTTATCGTTCAGCGGCAAATCACTACGCTCCATGCAGGCCAGTATATACTGTAGCTTAAAAGCGTAAATGCCGCAGTTCCAGAGCGCGCCTTGGCTAATAAGCAGTTGCGCTCCCATGCGATCCGGCTTTTCTGTGAAGCGGGCAACTGACGCATGGGAGGGTTTTCCCTTTCTTATCATTCGCTGACCTGGAACGATATAACCGTATTGGTCGGAAGGATGAGTGGGCCTTGTCCCAAGCATGGCCAGATCGGCTCCACTATCGAGCAACAGACCGGGGAGTGCCGCTACACTATGGAAGAAATCCTCTCCCGCAAACATATCCGCTGGAGCGATACAAACAATTTCGTCCAACCCCACGCCATTGGCGTGAAAATGAGCAGCTGCCAATGCAGCTGCGGTGAAGGTTCCCCGTTTGGCAGGCTCACCTAGAACGGGCAGACGACCTTCCGTATGACGAAAGGCTAAATTTACCTGACTCCGATGAGTCAGCAGCAGGGCAGAGGAATCCAGCCCGGCTACAGTAAGCTGTCGATACACTCGACTGAGCATAGATTCCTTTTGCCCGTCAGGGGCAGGCAACAATCGGAGAAACAGCTTCGAGCGGATATCGTTGGACAATGGCCACAGCCGTTTTCCAGCACCACCGCATAGCAATACGATGTGCACGGGCACTTCCTCCTTCGATCCAGATCCAATGTGGACCGTATCATTTTGCGGAATGTTGTTGATTTTTAGCTATTTGATACACCTTACGTTGATGAAAGGATAAAGAACGATGGCTTTTAGCAAAGGTTCCTAATTGTTTTTGAGAGAGGGAAGATGCCCGACTATGAAGCGCTTTATTAAGTGACTTGCGTAAAATCATCCGAGAGGGCTGCATGCTGTACAGATAGTTGGCATATGTCTCATATTCGGAAAAACCAAACTGTTTTTTGCGGTTTATATTTTGGATAATCGCGTTATACCAGGGTTTCCCGTGACGGGCCTCAATGACCTGTTTAAGTCGCGAGAGCCGCGCTTTTTCAAACAGCATATAGTGAGTAACAAAGGACTTCGGTGAGGGAGCTTTAACGCCCATCAGCTTGCGGTAGGTGCGGAAATACTCAGGCTGGCTCCAGCTCCGATAATAAAATATCGTTTTGCCATCCTTTCGAAACACATGGGGACGAATCAAAATCGTATCCGCATCAATAACGAGAAAAAAAGAGGCTTTGCTAATTTTATCACCGTTCATTTTGAGCAATTGCTGATACAGCCAGCCTGAGCGGTCCCAGCGTGCCGTACCGTAACGGATTTGTTTTTTTGTGATAGGCAGTACCGTCTTCTCATCAACAAATGTACAGCTCTTGCTTGCACACAGCCGACGAATGCCGTCGCTTTGGGGTGAAATGATATAAATGGTCCCAATTCGGTGCTGCACGTAACGGCGCAGACTGTCAATTACCAGCGGTAATGTGCCCATATCTTTATCAATGGCAGGAATCAAAACATCAATTGTAAAAGAACCCTTCTGTGACCCATCCGATTGCGCTGACAATGCTATTCACTCCCTATTTATGCAAATGTACGTATTCGTGTATTGCATTATCATATGCCCGGACAAGCGATTTCGACCGGGCAAGGTCGGTTGAATATTTCTAAGCAAAGACAGGGCGAATGCAGCTTTCAGATGGGGGGATAGTGCATATGATGGATTGATCTTTTTAACAGAAGCGTTTTACTTTGAAAATAGAGGGGAGAAGGGGAAGTGAATACTTCACGAACACAGGCTGTACGCAGCAAGTGGCATAAGACCCAATTGCTGCTCAGGAATCAGGGGATCAAGCCTTTTATACCGGATACCCGGAAATATACCAAAGCCAATTTAAAGTCAATGCTGGAGAAGTACGGGATGGTCTATGTAAAACCCGATGGAGGAACATTCGGTAAAGGTGTGATGAGGGTAGAGCAGGGGGAGGGTTCGCGTTTTGCCTATCAACATGAGGAAAAGCGTTTGGAGTTCAAAAACGTAGAGGCACTATATGTCAGCCTGTCGAAGAAAATAGGGAAGAAAGTCTATCTCATTCAAAAGGGGATCCATTTACTGCGTCATCAGAAACGCTACTTTGATATCCGGGTCATGGTGCAACGCAATGCAAAAGGGCCGTGGGAATCAACCGGAATTATTGGCCGACTCGGTCATCCCCGTAAAATCGTAACCAATTATCATAGCGGCGGCAAGCCGACGGCACTGGAGGAACTGCTGCAGTCTCATTCACCCAAAAACAAACAGGCTGAGCTGGTAAAGAAACTGAATGCCCTGGGCACTACCATTGCCGTCCAACTGCAAAAAACATATCCCAATTTCCGGCAAATTGGAGTGGACATTGGACTCGATCGCAGCTTGACCCCATGGATTATTGAGGTGAACACGAAGCCTGACCCGTATATTTTTAACCAGTTAAAAGACAAGTCGATGTACCGCAAAGTATTAAGCTATTGGCGACTAGCCAATCAAAAGAATAAAGCTACAGGTCCGAGCAAAGATAAGGATAAGGATAAAGATAAAGATAAAGATAAAGATAAGTTAAAAGACAAGGTGAAAATTACAGGCTCTAAAAAAGCAAAAAGCTCATAAGTGAGGAATCGGTTCAGTGACTGAAGCTCTGAGAGAAATAAAAGGATGAATATCTTATTGATTCATCCTTCTTACATAAATAGCGGGGGTACCCGAATTCACATCTGCGATATGCCGATTGACGCTGGAAATTTTACGGCGATACCCGGAATCGCTCGAAACGGTTTTGTGAATGTAATGAAAACAGTGGAATTGGAAAAACTATATGAAAACAATCAGAACTGAGGTCTTGGTATATGGAATTATGGGAAACCATGTTAAGATCAATATTTGCATTTACCCTAATGATGATTGTAGCACGTATATTGGGCAAACCGACTATTTCCCAAATGACCTACCATGATTTTGTGGCTGCCATTACATTGGGCTCCATTACCGCGAATCTTTCCTTTAATAGCTCAGTAGGGGTATGGAATTTAATAACTTCTTTACTTATATTTTCGGGAATTGCTTACTTGCTAATGTTTCTCGCCATGAAGAACCGAAAGCTGAGAAGTTGGTTATCGGGGAAACCAACCGTGTTAATTCAGGAAGGGAAAATTTTGGAGAGTAATATGAAAAAGCTTAGGATTACACTGGATACACTGAATCAGGAGCTAAGAAGTAAAAATATTTTTAATATTCAAGACGTTCATTACGCCGTACTCGAAATGAATGGAGCCATTTCCGTATTACCCAAGTGGGAAAGTAAACCTGTAACCAGAAAAGATTTGCATTTGGACGATCGTTCCGAGCATATTTTTCCTATTGAATTGATGATGGACGGGAGCATCATTGAAGCTAATTTGAAGGACAATAACATTACAACAGATTGGCTGCATGCACAGATAAAAAAGAAGGGGCTTTCGATTGAGAACATCAATTATGCCGTAATCAGTTCTGATGGTAGTATATTTTTTGATGAATATAAGGATCGAATCAAGCATCCGGTTGATAAAGAATGAATGAATTTGATTTCATTAACATTAAAGGTATATAATAGGTATACACAATTAAGTAAACATAGACATATGAAATGATTTTAAGGAGGAATCGCTATGAAATCATTTAAGTATGCATTGGAGAAAAAGGAACCCAGAACCGGACCGGGAGGCATCACACGTGGGGCTTCGGTCCATGATTTTCCTGTATCGGAAGGAATAGCAGGGGTGTCCATGCGATTGGAACCGGGTGGAATGCGTGAGCTTCACTGGCATGCCAATGCGGCTGAATGGGCTTATGTGGTTAGCGGCTCCTGCCGGACAACCGTTATCCATCCGGACGGTTCTTCGTATGTCGATATTTTTAATCCAGGTGATGTATGGTATTTTCCGCGTGGTTATGGTCATTCGATTCAAGGTATTGGTCCTGGAGAGTGTCATTTTATATTGATTTTTGATAATGGAGATTTTTCGGAGGATCACACGTTCAGTATAACTGATTTCATCGCACAGACTCCTGCGGAGGTTGTAAGGCAGAACCTGGGACTTGCAGCCGACGAACTGGCTCTTTTGCCAGATAAGGAAGCCTATTTTGCAAAAGGACCTGTACCTTCTAACGGATCTCATGATGCATTTCCTCGCATTTCCTCCGATCTGATCACTAAGCATCGGTATCCTTTAATGGCCAAACAGCCCAGATTAGCACCGGGTGGTGGGACACAGCGGACAGTTACGGTAGAAGATTTTCCGATTTCTTCGACAATGGCAGGATCTGTGATTGAGCTGGAGCCGGGCGGATTACGAGAAATGCACTGGCATCCCAATGCGGACGAATGGCAATACTATTTGGATGGTCATGCAGAAATGACTGTGTTTCTCGCTGAAGGGAATGCCGTCACAGAGCAGTTTGAAGCCGGAGATGTAGGATACGTACCCATGGGAGCCGGGCATTATATTAAAAATACCGGATCAGAGATATGCCGTATTTTGATTGGTTTTAACAGCGGTCATTACGAAGCCATTGATCTGAGTGAGTGGATGGCTGGTAACCCAGTTGATGTATTAGCAACGAATCTGGGCCTTCCGAGAGAAATAGCGAATAAACTGCCTCATAAATCAGTCTTCATCGCTCCAAAATCTAAATCATAAGTCAGCGAAACAGCCCGCTTTTTGTTCCCCGCATATATGGGGGAGCAGAAAGCGGGCTAATTGAACAACCTGTAACTCTATGCTATCCTTATGTATTAATAGAGAATAAATATAGTAATATTTAATTTCTGCGCCCATAAACGTCAGATGATATGATCAATAGGAGGGATAAACATGTGTTCTTTCATTGAACTTAACAATGTGAGCTGGAAAAGAGACAATCGTACCATACTGGATCAAATCAACTGGAAGGTAGCCGAAGGTGAGCACTGGGCTGTGCTTGGACTGAATGGATCGGGTAAAACAACGATGCTGAATATGATCAATGGTTACATATGGCCAACTACAGGTAGTGTGAGTGTGTTGGGACATACGTTCGGGGACGTGGATCTGAGGGAGCTGCGCAAATCTATCGGCTGGGTCAGCTCCTCTTTACAGGAGAGAATCAATGGTAGTCAGCGCACGCAGGATGTTGTCATTAGCGGCAAATTTGCCTCCATTGGACTTTATGATCAAACAACGGATTCGGATTTTGAGCAGGCCGTACACCTCATGACCCAACTGGGCTGTGCTCACCTCGTGGACCGATTGTATCAAGGATGTTCACAGGGGGAGAAGCAAAAAGTGCTTATTGCCCGCGCGCTCATGGCCTCACCCAAGCTGCTGATTTTGGACGAGGCGTGTAACGGCTTGGACTTCTTTTCCCGGGAATCCTTACTTACTAGCATTCATCAGCTGTCCGAATCGCCAGGTTCCCCGAATTTATTATATGTCACACATCATATCGAGGAAATTTTACCAATGTACACGCATACGATTCTGATACGCCGGGGGACTGTTTTCGCTAAAGGTAAAACGACAGACATTCTGAGCAGTGAAACGCTTAGTGCCTTTTTTGAAACCCCTGTGCAAGTAGAATGGAGACAGGAGCGTGCATGGCTATCTATGGTGTAGAGAGTCAATTCGGTTTATTCTCTTCCAATCCTGACTACAATGACATAAGAGAATCATTGTAGAGAGGTGAATGGAATGTCAGAGCATCCATTACAATCTTTTATGGAAACGGTCAAAGATCACTTAAAGGACATGGTGAACGTCAATACGACCATTGGAGAACCGGTTGTCGTGTCTGACGGCACCATTATCATCCCTGTTTGTAAAGTAAGCTATGGATTTGCGGCAGGTGGCCGCGATTTGGACAAACGCAACCAGGAATCCACAAGGGGGATGCCCTCATTCGGCGGAGGTATGGGCGGAGGTGCGTCTGTAACACCTCTCGCCATTATAATTATCGGCAAAATGGGCGTTCAAACAGTCTATCTGGATAACTCTCCTACGGTATATGACAAGATTTTGGACATGGCGCCACATCTATTGGATAAATTACATAAACTTATCAAGGAATACCATACAGAAGAAGGTGATAATAGTCAGTGAATCAGGTCTGACTCGTTTGTGTATGCAAAAGATGCCAACGGGGTTATGCGGTCGTTTTGAATTGGAAAAGCGTTATTTTTCCTTATTACAAGATTTTTGGCCTCTAATTGGCTACAGCAGGGGGGCTGTTCATTGTGCACCATGACATATTGGCCATCGGGAAGCAGCTGTCGGGCTTTAATATTATCATCTAGCAACAGCAATAAATATTGGATGATGACAGATTGATGCTCTTCATTTAATAGCGGACACATTAATTCAATCCGCTTGTCCATATTTCGGGTCATCCAGTCTGCACTGGACAGCCACAATTGGGGCGTGCCAGCATTTTCAAAATAAAAAATACGGGAGTGCTCCAAAAATCGGCCGACAATGCTGCGAACGGTAATATTGTCGCTCAGTCCGGGAATTCCTGGACGCAAGCAGCAGATACCACGAACGATCAGATCAATTCGGACGCCTGCCTGGGAAGCAGAATATAGTTGGTCGACCAACTGTTTATTCGATAACGAGTTCATTTTGGCTATAATCCTTGCAGGTTTACCGCTCAATGCATTTTCCACTTCACGCTGAATGCAGTCTACCAACTGTTGTTTCAAATGCGCTGGAGCTACGCTGAGGTAATGCCACTGGCTCGGGGCGGAAAATCCTGTGATTTTATTGAATAAATTGGAGACATCTTCGCCGATCTCCGGATAGGAAGAGAACAGTCCGATATCTGTAAATATTTGTGCCGACACTTCATTGTAATTTCCAGTGGCGACATGAATGTAACGTCTAAGAGAATCTGCTTCCTTACGTACAACCAAAACCATTTTGGCATGAATTTTCAACCCGGGCAGGCCATAAACGACATGGCATCCTGCTTTTTCCAATTCTTTTGCCCATTCGATATTTCGGGCTTCATCGAAGCGTGCTTTCAACTCAACGACTACTGTGACCTGCTTTCCTAATTCGGCAGCTCGATTCAAAGATCGGATAATCCGTGAATTACCATTTACGCGATACAAGGTCATTTTAATAGCCATAACGGATGGATCGACCGCTGAATGTTCGACAAAATCGTTAACAACGTCAAACGATTCATAAGGATGAAGTAAGAGAACATCTCTTTTTCGCAGCACTGAAAAAAAATCGTCCGTCTTCGTAAACTCCAACGGATAAAGAGGATCAAATCTTGAATGCTTGAGATGCTCAAAGCCCTCAACCGAATTGGCGAATGACATAAAGTAGCTCAAGTCAATAGGTCCATCATTCGTAATTAAAAACTGGCTTTCTATTTCCAGTTCTTTTTCTAGCCATTCCAATGCAAAAGGATCAAAACCCTTTTCTATTTCCAAACGAATCGGAGTGCCCCATTTTCTTGCGCGCAATACTTTTTCCACTTCATCAAGGATATCCTCCGCTTCTTCCTCATTTAAATCAAGATCTGCATTTCGAGTTAAACGGAATGTATGGAAAGTAATAGGCGTATAGGTAGTAAACAAAGTGTGAATATGCTGCTTAATCAAATCTTCGAGCAAAATAAACTGCCATTGATCATGATCCGATAGAGACGGAACTTTAATATAACGAGGCAGATTGGATGGAATTTCAACCAAGGCAATATAAACTTCCTTGCCCGATGCATCGGAAGGCGGCTTCAAACCGACGGCCAAATATACACTTTTTGAACGAATCAGAGGGAAAGGACGGCTTTTATCAATAGCTAGAGGAGTTAGCACGGGAAATACTTTTTCAAGATAATAGGTCTCCATTTCCCTCTTCTGCACAGAATTAAGCTCGCCATAAGTAGTAAAAGCAAGGCCCTCTTCCTTTAGCAGTTGAATAATCCGGGCATAGGTTGAATACTGATCTGCTACTAATTGCTCAATCATGACAATTACTTTATGCTGTAGCTGTTGTGGAGTAAAGCCAGTGAAATCGACCTCTTGATTGCCAGCTCTAATTTTATCCATAAGTCCTGCGACCCTGACACTGACAAACTCATCCAGATTGGTGGAAACAATTGATATGAACTTTGTTCGCTCCAACAGAGGAGTGCTTTCGTCCTGTGCTTCCTCAAGAACACGTCTGTTAAATTGAAGCCAGCTTATTTCACGATTAATATAGTTCACGGCGCACGCCTCCATCTGCCTATTCTTTTTTTCTAAATAATAAATACCGTATTTTTTGGAACAATTGCCATGTGGCACTGAGGCGAATCGTGATCGTGTCGGGAATATTCTCATCGTTTTTAGTCATATGGTTAGGTTCCTCTCGTTATTAAAATAGGGAAAACTCGCTAAACGAGGTTAGCGAGCGATATGGATATTTTTTATTTATTCGTGAGATGTTGTTGTCTGCATTGCATCCACGACCGGGCCTGGTGTTGATGACTCCGCTCCTTTTGCTGCGGATTGTGTCAGGTTGCACACCAAACGGCTGTTAACAAGCATACTGCCTGCTTGCGTTCCCACTGTATGACCCACACTGTTCCCTAACAGCCCACCAACAACGGACCCAAGTACGGTCCCTACGCCTGGCAGCAGCGAAGTTCCGAGGATTGCCCCATACTCAATACCGGCCATGACCCCGAGTGCTCCAGTCAAATTCCCTGACGTATGAACCATATAATCTTTGTTATCCATTTGTCCTTTCGTCAAGCTAATGGTATCCTGCAGCTGGGTTATACCTCCGGAAATAAGACCTCCCCATAATGAATTGCCTTGTAGCATGCTGATCTCTCCTTTGTTTAATTTATTTTGTTACTCCAGGATAGTAATTCCCCACTATGCACTTTTTAAATTATTGAACATTTACCAACTGTTACGGTAGCAAATGATGTTCTGTATTTTTTTTCTCATTTTTTATTGCTTCTGCGGATGGCGGCTCTTTAGTACGGTCTTTGACTTGATCTGCGAGCTCAAGCGCAATTCCTGCTCCTTTAACGGCAAGTTTACGTGCAGCTTTTCGGGCTTCGGGGGACACAGCAAGTACTAAGGCCGCAGCAGCAAAAATAATACCAAGCGGTGATTTGGCCACAAAAATCCTCTCCTCAAAAAAGTTGTTAATAAAATAATTCCTTAATATGAAATTTTTATACCAGATTACATTCAGAAAACAAAATGCATATTTTGTTAACTGTTGTTAATCATAAGTGGAGTTGATTTTAATTATGGACAAGGGAGGTTAAATATGGTGACGCTGCGAAACAAGAACAGGTTTCTTCATGTTCTACCAGGAAGGATACGAATGGAAATCTACAGCTTGCAGGGAAGCGAAGCTGCCGCAGAGCTTTTGGCCAAAAGTCTGTCAGCTTGTAGTGGAATTAACAGAGCGGAACCTTGTACAGTGACGGGCAGAGTGCTGGTGCATTATGATGTAAAGCTTGTTTCTGAGCAGCACATTATCCATATACTCTGTGAAACAGAAGAACGGATGTGTTCGGCTAATTTAACACCCCGCCCGGATATTCGGAACGAGGCTACCTTGTCGAAGGAAGCGGAGCGCGAAGCTGCTGCTACTCAAGCTGAATTGAATATTCCTTGCCCTCTCCCGATTAACCCTACGGCACCTAAGACCAATACGGGGGAGCCGAAGGAGAAAATTCCCATTGCATTGGCTGTTTCCATGAGCGGTTTAGCCGTGCTGGGAATCAAGCAGATCTTTTTAGGACGTTCAGCCCTGGCAAGGAGTCCGGCAACGTTCTTTTTATCGTCGCTCGTATCTGTCGTAACCGGCTACCCTTTTCTCAAGCGAGGAATTCAGACCTATTCGGATAAGAGAAAAATAAACTCAGATCTCATATTAGGTACAAGCGCTCTCGCTCTTGCACTTATGGGCGAAAATCTTGTAGCACTTGCCGGACACAGCATTTTGCAATATGTGAACTGGAAGCGAAGCCACTCTGCATTAAATGGACAGCAAGGGGCTTCTTTGTCACCGGAAATTCAAGCATATAGCGATAAAGCAGGCAAATTAGGGTTTATTGCAGCCGGAATGACTTGGGCCGTTACCCGGAACCCGTTCCGTGCAATCGCCGTCCTTCTGGCAGCAAATCCGCGCGTGGTGACCGTACCTGCCGAGTATGCCTGGAAGCAGGCTGAGCTCGTTTCAGAAGAAAGAAAATACGTAGTTCCGGAAAAAGGATCATTATCCCAACTCGCTCGAACGAAAACGATTTTATTCGAAGACTCGTCACTCCTGTTTAACCGTCCGGAGATTGAAGAAATTCAATGCATGGCAGAGAAGGAGCAAGATGCGGATAAAGTGATATGTTTGGCGGCTTCATTAATGGAGAAAACAGAACATCCATGGAAAGAAGAGGTGTTTAGCAAGGCAAAACAAACCTGCCGGACGATCCGCACAGCTTTTCATGTGGAAGAAGAGCTACAGGGTATAAAAGGAAAAGTCAATGATATACAGGTTATCATTGGCAGCTACACATATATGGAGGAGCACGGTATTGATTGCAGTTCCTATGAGCTTAAATCAAAGAGGCTTACAAGAAAAGAATACGATGTTCTTTTTGTCGGAAGCCAAGGAAATGGCAAAGGCGAATGTCTTGGGTTAATTGCCAGACATCGGCCATCAACGGTTAACGAATACGGCTCTACCGCCTTATCATTCAGCGAAAAAGGCTGGAGGCTTGGACTGTTGAATAACAGTCTGCATATCAGTGCTGACGAGCTTTCGCAATACGGTATGGATACAAGCTGGTCCTCTTTTGAACAAGGCGAAGTGATTGAACGGATCGTAGTGCTCAAGCAGCAAGGCGAAGAGGTTTTATTTGTCGCCGGTCTGGAGCAAAATCCACTCAATGAGTTTTATAAGGAAGCTGGAGTCCAGACGATTTCCATTCATGAGCTGCAACCTATTCAGGAAAGCGCTCTGTACGCCGAAAGAACAGAGCGAATCGTAAACGAGCATGCTTCAATCGCTAAAAAGTGGAATCTTATAGGATCCGCTTTTGCTACATTAGGCATGATCAGTGCGCCATTGGCCAGTTTGATCGGGGATGCTTTATCACTTGTTTTTACATCCAGAACCAAAAACAGGAGTGAAGCCTTGCCATGTCCAACGGGAATTGCGTATAAGGACGAGGCTGCGGTTGCTTCCGAAGCCTTTGCCTGGCATCAGCTGCCTGGCGAACAGATTATCACGAAGTTTCAAACAAACCTACAAAGCGGGTTGACGTCTGATCAGGTACTTTCAATTCGAAGCCGATATGGTTCAAATCAGCTTGAGAGTAAAAAGCCTACTCCTTGGCTCATTGCATATTTGGGTCAATTCAAGGAATTCACAACTCTGATTCTCCTTGGTACAAGTGCACTGGCCTTTCTTACAGGTGGATTATTCGATGGACTTGCAATGGGGGCAATTCTGCTCGCGAATGCCGCAATTGGCACAATTCAGGAACGCAAAGCGGAAAAAGTTGTGGACAAGCTGAATCAATTTCAACCCCCGGTATGTAAAGCCATCAGACAGGGCCAGCACGTAGAGCTAAACGCTGTGGAATTGGTGCCCGGCGATATCGTTTCCCTGGAAGCAGGGGACCGCGTTCCAGCCGATATCCGGTTGATCAACTCATGGAATATGCGAGTGAACGAGTCGACCCTGACTGGGGAATCTCTTCCCGTCGAAAAGAACGAGTCCTCTTTGCCTGAAGATTGTGCTTTATCTGAGAGAACCAACATGCTCTTTATGGGAACCGACGTGTGCGGAGGCAAGGGGATGGGTATTGTTGTACAAACCGGGATGAATACCGAGATGGGGCATTTAATGTCCCTTTTGAAGCAGCAGGAAAAAGAAGTAACCCCTTTACAGGAAAAAGTAACGTCAATTAGCAAAAAATTTGTGAAAGGCGCTCTCATCGTGGGCGGAATCGTATTCGCAATTGGTATGCTCCGTGGCATCCCTTTTCCACAAATGATTTCGACTTCGATCACACTGGCAGCCTCTGCCATTCCTGAAGGGCTTCCGGTTACCATCACCATTGCCCTCAGCGCAGGCATCTTCCGTATGGCGAAGAAAAACGCGCTGATCCGAAAGCTCTCCTCATTGGAAACATTAGGGAGAACTACAGTTATTTGCACAGACAAGACGGGCACGTTAACCAAAAATGAAATGACGGTAAAAGCGCTCTCTACTGCGGATCGCGCGTGGACTGTAACAGGCAATGGCTACGAGCCGAGGGGAGCATTGGAAGAGCTTGCTCCCGAGGCTGCTGCAGCAGCTGCGGGGATCAAAAATGTTGAAAGTTACGAAAACCCCTCAACCCATCCTGATTTGACTCGCTTGCTGCAAATCTGCTTGTTATGCAATAACAGCAAGCTTGAGCAGCAGGAAGGGCAGTGGATGACCAAAGGGGATCCGACTGAGGGCGCGCTTTTGACGCTCGCGGCCAAAAACGGACTGTGGCTTAAAGATATGACCCATTGGCATCGTGGACATGAAATTCCATTTGATTCGAAAACCGCGAAAATGAGCGTGGTTTGCAAGGACGTTCAGTCGCAGCAGGAATGCTATCTCTTTTCCAAAGGAGCCGTAGAGACGATTCTCGGCCATTGCAATCGATATCAAAAGAACGGGGAGATACTGCCTCTATCTGAAGAACAGAAGCAGCACATTATACAGCAAAATGAAAAGTTTTCAGCCGCAGCGTTGCGTGTGCTTGCTTTCGCGTATCGACCCTTGGATGAGAGCATCGACAATGAGTCCATTGACGACGAATGTGAATTAATTTATGTCGGCATGACCGGCATGATGGACCCTCCCAAACCTGAAGTAGAACAAAATATTCAGGAAGCCTTTGCACTCGGGATAAAGCCTGTGATGATTACCGGTGACCACCCGATTACAGCCATTGCCATTGCGAAGCAACTCGGAATTTACAGTGATACGCAGAGTGTTGTAACTGGACATGAGCTTGACCGTATAACAGACGAAGAGTTAAGCCAAATTGTGGACGAAGTATCCATTTTTGCCCGGGTCACGCCTGAGCACAAACTTCGCATTGTAACGGCGCTGCAAAAACGAGGACAAATCGTTGCCATGACTGGCGATGGCGTCAACGATACGCCTGCTATTAAACAAGCCAACGTTGGTATCGCAATGGGAAGAACAGGAACGGAGGTAACGAAGGAAACTGCGGATATGGTGCTAACGGAGGACCATTTCGGCACGATTATAGAGGGGGTCAAAGAAGGCCGAACAATTATTGGAAATATTCGTAAGGCACTTGGCTGTTTATTAACTGGAAATCTGGCCGAGATCATTGTCACGAGCGTTGCCGTGATGGTTGGATTGCCGATCCCTCTGGTTCCTATTCAAATTCTGCTGATGAATTTGTTGACCGATGCTTTGCCAGCAATGGTTCTCGCTGTCAATCCAGGCCAGAAAACGAAGCAGCAGAAACGAACGGATATCGTCGATAAAGACCTGTACCAGAAAGTGATTACAAGAGGGGTTCTGCTGGGATTGGGATCGCTCGGCTTGTTTGCCGCAAGCCTTGCAGTCGGTGCGCCTATGCCTGTGGCCCGAAGCGTTGCTTTTGCAACCTTGGTTGCGGGGCAATTGATACAAACCTTTTCGTGGCGTCAGGAAGGCTCTGAAGAAACAGTACGCGATTGGACAAAAGATCGCTTTTTGATCGGGGCCCTTTGCGTTTCCTGGCTGGCTCTACTAGGAGCCATATATATCCCGCCATTGGCCGGGTTTTTCCATACCGCCCGTCTGCCGCTCCAATATTGGGCTCCCATCCTTGGCGTAGCCAGCTCGGTATCTCTTTTATCCAAACCGATTTTGGCTCTGATTACAAAAAAGCAGGCAATCAGGGCTTCTCATGCAACCCAAACCTTTGCTGCGGCTTAAACGGCCGCAGTAATACTTAATTACAAGGAGGATCACGATGCTGCAAAATAACAATATTAATAAAATTGTAGTTGGCACTGTGCTTGCCTTTGCCGCTTCCGCTTTGCTTCCCATTGCTAAAACTACTTTTCGTCCTCTTGCCGAAGCTGGAAAGCAAGGCGGAGTCAGCTTGATCAACCGGGGCAAATCTTACCTTCAATTAGCAAGGGAGGAAATGGAAGATATCATCGCCGAAGCCCAATTTGAAAGAATGAAAAAGCAGTTGGACCAAGAAATCGCATTGCTTGACGAACCCAAAAATGAGGAGAATGGATAGATGAGCGAACAAAATATAGATAATCATTTACGCGAAGCCTTAACACACCTGGAATTGGCCTTAAACCAAAGCGTAAGATGCGTGCTTGAGAATGATAGCGCGAAAAAAGAAATAGGTTTAAAGTGGGAACGATTTCTTGGGGAGTTTATGGGACAAATCCGGGAAAAGGGGAAAAAATCAAGGTTAAATCTGCTGGGCTGGATCAGTTTTCCAAGAATACGCTAATAGAGTGTATGCAGCCTCATTCAACAGCAGGCTGCATACTGGATTCTCTACACCATAGAGAGTCTTTTTTTCTAGCTATCATGTTACGATCATAATGAGGATAGGCAAAATCAGGAATGAGGCTAACGTGCTCCACAGGATACAGGTGGACACGAGTTTGGGCGATGCATTGAATTTTTGTGCTAAGATGACGGCATTCACGGCAACCGGCATGGAGGCCAGAATAAAAAGAACGGAGAATAAAAGGCCAGATATCCCCAGTATCAGCATGGAAAGGCAGGCTGCAAACGGAGAGAGCAGAAGCCGTATGATGAGTCCTGCATAGCTGGCTTTTTTAATAGACGGCTCCAGCTTGGAGATTTTTACATAAGCCATCTGGGTTCCAAGGATCGCCAGCACGACCGGAGAATAGGCTGCAGCAATCATCGAGACGCCCGATTGAATCCCGGAGGGCAGATGCCAATCCAGCAGCCGAAGCCCCAGGGCAAGTAGGGCTGCATAGATCGCAGGCAGTGAGAATACCGACTTGACGGCGCTTTGAACAGAAAATTCAGAGCGGGCTGCAAAGTAAACTCCAAGGGTATTGACCAGGATCATCTGGATGACCACATACACAGAGGCCCTATCCAATCCAAGCTGCCCAAAGGCAAGTAAAATGAGCGGCAACCCATAATTCGCACTATTGGTCAGTGTGGAGATCAGGGTAAGTCCAGCGGTTTCAGGAGCACTCAGCTTTAAGATTTTCCCTGCTAATTGAGCAATTCCCCATAACAACAGTAGATTCAATATGGAAAAGGCGATAGTCTGCGCCACATCATGCCAGGAAAGCTGAGCCTTGAGCAGCGTGTCCAGAATCACTGCAGGAATTAAAAAGTACAAGTATAAAGTTGAGAGCGGCTTAGTTTCCAGCTTCATGAATTTGCCGAGTAAAAACCCGGCAATCACTGGAAGGGACAGCGGAACGATAACAGATAAAAGAGTTGAAAGTACAATTTGAATCATGAAATCCACTCATCCTTTCTGTAATAACAATTTTTATTATAAGATGTGGCTTTCTAGCCCGTCCAAGATGTAAATACGATCAAGCTCATAGGTATATACTATGAAGCTTCTGGTAGTTATTCTAAATATGCATTGAGTAGAACAACAAAAGGGATGCCCACAGCCATGTTGAAAGGCTGGTGGAACATCCCTTTTATTATGATGAAAACAAATTTTCCTGCTGAGTTAAGCAGAAACAACAGCTTCCGCTTTAGTCCGGCACTCATCAGAGCAATAGTGTTGATGCTGCTCTTCGCAGTCTGGACATACGATATGCTGGAGATTACATACCGGGCAGTTGATATAATGATCGTTTGGCGTTTCACAATGGAAGCATTTGCCTACAATAACGTCCTCGTCGGTGTGGTTGATTGGAATCGAAATCCGTTCGTCAAACACATAGCATTTACCGTCAAACAAGCGTCCTTGTACTTCCGGGTCCTTGCTGTAAGTCACAATGCCGCCATCCAGTTGGGCTACATCGTTAAAGCCTTCTTTGATCAGAAGACCGGACAGCTTTTCGCAACGAATACCTCCGGTGCAATACGTCAGGATTTTCTTGTCCTTAAACTGGCTCATATTGTCGCGAATCCACTGTGGAAATTCACGGAACGATTCAACTTCCGGGCGAATAGCTCCGCGGAAATGTCCGATGTCATATTCATAGTCGTTACGACCGTCCAGTACAACTACATCTTCATCTTGAAGCTGCTCATAAAAATCCTTCGGTGACAAACGCTTGCCGCTAATTTCATTAGGGTCGAGCTCATCCTCATGACGCAGCGTAACAAGCTCCTGACGATGACGTACGAATATTTTCTTGAACGCATGACCGTCAGAATCATCTATTTTAAAAACGATATCGTGGAATTTCGGATTGGCGCGCAAATCACGAATATACTGCTCTGTTTGCTCTACCGTACCAGACAATGTTCCGTTAATACCTTCCTCAGCAATCAAGATTCTTCCCTTGACGCCCAGCTCCTTGCAATAAGCCAGATGCTCTGCCGTAAAGGTGGCAGGATCTTCAATATTTACATATTTGTAAAACAACAAAATTCGATAAGCATGCTTACACACGTAAAATCACCCTCTGATTCAAGTCAAAGTTTTTAACACCAATTTTAAATGTACCACATTCTTTAAGTTAGTCAACATAAATGTATAAAAAGTGGAAATAAAAAGGGTATTTTAAAATAGTGTGATGCAACGAAGGATATAAGCAGTATTCTACCAAATCACCCTACCGTAGGATGGCATCTGCGATAGGGTGATTTTTTTGTTGTAGAGAGTAGATATATGTTTAGGATATTTTACGGATTCGACACGATTCTTGGGAAATTGACATTTGGAACATGTTAATTTTATAGAGTACCTATTGTTTTACAAATTTTAAATCATTCGGCGCGAACAGACTCGCGAAAGGGGTCAAATGATGAAATTAAAACTGAACCGCAATAATGAACTGAACGAGCCTTGGCCCACTAGACAACAAATACTATGTATCGGGGGAGCAAATCTAGACCGTAAAATTATGATTAAAGGTACATTTCAGCTTCACACCTCCAACCCGAGCAGCACCAGAAAGCAATCCTGCGGTGGGGTGGCTCGAAATGTAGCCGAAAATTTGGGGAGGCTAAGCCAGCAGGTCAGCCTGTTGACCGCAGTTGGCGATGATGCCGAAGGTGAATTTATAGTCGAGCAGTCTAGACTTTACATGAATGTGATTCCGCTGCAGGTCAAGGGAGAACCGTCAACCGGGGTTTACACCGCTTTGCTGAACGAGTGTGGTAAGCTGATTGTAGCGACAGCAGAGATGGAGATTTATGATCAGATTCGTCCTTCAGCTATCCTTGAAAATATCCCCTTAATCACCTCATCTCAGCTGGTGCTGTTGGATACTAATTTCTCAATGAACGTAATTGCTTCAACCATACGGCTATGCCAAGAACATCGAATCCCGCTTATCGTTTCTTCCGTATCAGCCTTCAAAATGAGAAAACTTCCTCGAAATTTAAACGGGGTAGGCTGGCTGGTATGTAAGCAGATGGAAGCTGAATCCTATTTGGGAATACAACTTACAGATGATCAGCAACTACTGGACGCAACCCGAATTTTTCACCAACTCGGGGTTCAAAACGTAATTCTGATCCGGGGAACTGACAGTGTCCTATTTACCTCCCAGGATGGAGCGTATGGGCAAATTTCTATACAGCACGATCAGGAAGTCATTGATGTCACGGGTGCTGACGATGCTTTTATTGCCGGAATGATATATGGAATTATCCAAGGATATCCAATGGAGCAGGTATGCCAATTCGGAATCAGCTGTGTCGCCTTAACCATTCAAACAGATCGGACGGTTTCAGAGACTATTTCTCTAAATAAGCTTCATTCCATGTTCAAGGAGCTGTACGGCACACATCCGCAAAATTTTGTGTTTTTTAAAGGTGTGTATTTTAAGGAGAAAGATACATAAATAAAGAAAAGAATCTTACCCACTTTTTGTTGCTGAAACTGTAAAGGGAGCAGGTTGCTTAATGAATCATCTGAGATACGCCATCGTTTTTCTACCACTGTTCTGCCTGTATTTGTTTTTAAAGGGAGGCTCTTTCGTGGCAGGGAATTTTTGATGAAGGATGCCTATTCTTTTGATACGGATTGGGAGGGATTAGACCAAACCTACTGGACCATGTTCGAGACGTATCATCGTATTTTCACACGCTGCGGTCTAAACTTTCGCGCAGTAGAGGCAGATGCGGGCGCTATTGGCGGTGAAGGAGGAACTCATGAATTTATGGCGCTTGCTGACATAGGAGAGGATACGATAGCAGCATGTACCTGCTGTGAATACGCGGCCAATCTTGAAAAAGCCGAGTCACAGGAACATGTCAGCTATTCTTCTTCTCTCAGCACAGAGCCAATGGAGAAATTTCATACTCCAGGTCTGCGCACGATAGATCAACTGGTTGAAGGGCTTCATATAGAGGCAAAAGACATCATCTAAACACTGATTTACATGGCTGATGATCAACCCATCGCTATAGTGGTTAGAGGAGATCATGACGTCAACGAAGTGAAAGATCAACATATTTTAGGTAGTGAAAAATTCGAAATAGCAAGTGCAGATATCGTATCAACGGTAACCGGGACCCCTTCCGGGTATATAGGCCTGTTTGGATTGAGGATTCCTGTATGGGTGGATTGCACAGTTGCTCAAATGTCAAACAGCATCGCCGGCGCGAACGAGCTGGAAACCCATTATCGGCATGTGAATCCAGGACGCGATATGGATCTTCGCCATGTGACGGATTTACGTAATGTCACAGAAGGGGACAGATGCCCTCGCTGTGACGAAGGGGAGTTGAAGCTTTATCGTGGTATTGAGATTGGACATGTGTTTAAAAAAAGATTCAGATTTGATAGGTATTCCAGTGAGGATCGTCGTTGGTAAAGATGCTGAGCATGGAAAAATAGAGTGGATAGAGCGAGGCGCCAGCAACAAGGAGACGATTCATATCACGGAAGCAAGCAAACGGATTTTGGACATTCAAGCATTAGTGTCTCGTAAAATATGACCTTCACCAAGTGTAATCTCATAAAAGCCGACCATTTGACGTGTCTGAAAACGGATCGCTTTGTGCCGCCCTATGATGATGACATTTTGAATATCAGCAGTGCCCTCCGGGGGTAGCGAAAAAGCAGTAACATAGGCGAATTCCTCACGTAATGTCGTATGAATAGCATTTATCACGTGATCGTGTTCCCTTTTACCCATTAAGTTCATGATAATAGAGCCCTCGGCATCCAGCTTTTCTTTGACCAGCTTAAAAAATTCTCTGGATACTAAATGCAATGGCGTACCCTGCTCCGTAAAGGCGTCCAAAATAATATAGTCATAAGCATCCGATGCTTCTTGCTCCAAGATGTGACGTCCATCCCCAATCGTCACATTGTCTTTATCGTACCCAAAGAAGGTTTGGCTTAACTTCACGACCAGGGCATCCAGCTCTGCAATCTTAAAGTGTTTTTCTCTAAAATGGCCCGCAATCGTTCCGATTCCATGTCCGATGACAAATACGTCCTCGAATGAAGGATCGTTCAGCTCCATCAGATGGATGATAGCCCTCGGGTATTCGAACAGGATACGTTGCGGATCATTCAAATCCAACGCACCTTGGACAGCCGCATTCGAAAATTGCATCACACGGAAGGACCCCTTTTCACCGTCTAGTTCCGGGGTGTCGTACACCATAATCTCATGGTTATTACTGCGCTTGCTATACAATACATCCAAGTGACTAATCTCCTTCAAGTCGTACTTCACCACCATATTAGACATTTATGAGCCTGTTGTCCATAGATTCAGCGGCGGGGCCGTTCTGCTCTTGCCTAGCAAGTTCAATCCGTAAAATTGTTCAATCATGCGTAGCATGGAAAAATGATTGCTTTTTTCATTATACAGGCCCTTTTTCAAATGAGCGCCTATGATCATAGTCGGAATTTTGTTGTTGCTGCTCATATCATCTTCGTCCCATGTTACGATCAAAAGACTGTTATGCTGCGGTGCCCATCGAGCATAAGAAGATAAGTGGGCCTGCAGCCATTGATCAGCTTCCCGGATTGTGCCGTCGTGCATATCGTGTTGCAGGTTAGGAATGACAAAGGAAACCGTCGGCAGCTGATTAAAGTTTTGCGGGAAACGGGTCAAAGGCATATTGATTGAGGCAGGCAGATTGTTGAAATTTACCCACGGATTATGTTTTCTCGCATACAGGGTTTCCAGATCATATGGACCGGTAAATCCGGTTCGAGGCAGCCCCTCCGAATAGCCCCCAAACGTATATCCATGCTGTATAAGCTCTAAAGCCAGATTGCTGGTGTTCATTTTCTTTGGAGTCAAATCATTGTGGACGCCCTGATTAGAACCTGAAAACAGATCCAGGTAGTTGGGCTGACTTGGATGCTCAATCGCATAATGATTCATCAGATTGACACCGTTTTTCATTAAATCGTTCATAAATGGAGCGGAGGGATTACCTGAGATTTTTTTCGACGAATGATTTTCTTCTACCACAATAACAATATGGTCAATACGTTGCGGAGATTCGATAGCATTGGGCTGCGATGCTTTAACCTTCACAGACGAGTCAGCCCGGGTTAAGGCTTGAGCCGCCATAGCATCAGAACGGACAATAAACTTACCGGCATGAGACAACATACAGAAAGCTACCGATAGAGTGATGGAGGTTATCAGTGTTTTCATTTTCAAGAATACAACCTTCTTTCATGATGAACGGCTAACAGGGCCATGTTCATAGAGTCATGACTCAGCTTACACAGGGCACATTAAAATATCATGAGAAAAATAAATTGAAAAGATCATTATTTTTTAATGTACATAGAGTAAACTGATTTCTATATCAAGCGTTTAGAAAAAGACGCTCTTGCGCCTGGAAAGGAAAGCTATGAAAAAGATACTCCTGATTGAGGATGAGAAAAACTTGGCCCGTTTCATTGAGCTTGAACTAAAGCATGAATCTTACGAGGTGACTGTCGAGTACGAGGGGCGGAAAGGGTTGGAGTCTGCGTTAAGCGAGGAATGGGACATCATTCTGCTGGATTTAATGCTACCAGGCATCAATGGAATTGAAGTGTGCCGGCGGATTCGCAAAACAAAGCAAACCCCGATCATTATGCTAACTGCAAGAGACGGTGTGATGGACAAAGTGATGGGATTGGACAGTGGGGCCGATGATTATATTCCAAAGCCTTTTGCTATTGAAGAACTTTTGGCCCGGATGCGTTCTTTGCTCCGACGCAGTGGAAGTGTTGAGGATACCAAGCAAATTACCTACAAAGAGCTGGTACTGGATAGCGAGGCGCGCATTTTGACAAAAAACCAACAGATTGTTGAATTAACGAAGCGTGAATTTGATCTGCTCTCCATATTGATGCATAACATTGGACGCGTCATGACTCGGGAGAGACTGCTGGAGCTTATATGGGGCTATGATTCGGAGGTCGAAACGAATGTTGTCGACGTGTATATTCGTTACTTGCGCAGCAAAATCGACGAGCCTGGAGAACCAAGCTTTATTCAGACATTACGCGGACTAGGATATGTGATTCGATAATGGCAACTTTAAAATCCGTATTCTCCAGGCTGCCCATCCGTTGGAAATTGGCGGTGTGGTCCTCGTTGCTGTTATGTATTTTGTTTGTATTGTACAATAGTGTCCAATATTTTACGATTAACCAGTGGATGGTCAGTGAGGGAGAAGTGAGCATCCGCAAGAGTATGAATGAACTCCAAAGCTTTTTTCAGGAAAAACAGATGTCAGCACAGGAAATAGTGAACAGTCGGCGATTTGTTGAGGATATGAATGATCCGCATCAAATCATTCGCATTTTGAACCAGCAAGGAATCCCACTGCTCAGCGTCAGCAACGAGCTGCCTGAGGATTGGTTTTTGCCCCAAACAGTTCAAAGCACCCGGATTATGACGGCCTGGCATTTGGAGGATCAGGTCCTGATCATGCGAAGTCCGCTGCATTCAGGCCGTTTTACGGGAACGATTGAAATTATCAACAACATGGAAAATTTAGAGAAGGTGAGTGACAAAATAAAAGGTGTCATGATTGCAGGAGGTATAGGTGCTATTCTATTGAGCGCCTTGGGAGGAATTTTTCTTTCACGCCAGTTAATTCGTCCGATTCAATCCATGACGGATACGATGACAAGAATACGGAAAAAAGGGATACACGAGGAACGTGTGCAAGTATCCGATAACAATGACGAGCTGTCAAATCTGGGAAGAGTGTTTAATGGGCTGATGGACCAGTTAGAGCGTTCATTCTTACAGCAAAAACAGTTTGTCGAAGATGCCTCCCATGAATTACGCACACCCATTTCGATTATTGAAGGTCATATCTCCTTATTGAACCGTTGGGGTAAACACGACCCGGCCATATTGGACGAGTCGCTTAGTGTGTCCATTCTGGAGCTTGAACGCTTGAAAGGTATTGTAAACGATCTTCTAGAGTTGACCCGAGCCGAGTCAAGAACCTCAGACCAGGATGTGCCTGCAATAGATACTCGTCACACCGTTCAGTATACGCTCACCAATTTTGCGATGCTGCATCCTGATATGAAATTCCGTGAGGAACTGAATCCCCTCGAAAAGGTACAGGTCAAGATCACGCCACAGCATTTGGAACAGCTGTTGCTGATCATGCTGGATAACGCCGTCAAATATGCAGGCTCTTCAAAAGAAATTCTTGTAACCGGCACGTTGGAACGAAACGAGGTTTGCATTCATATTACTGATTACGGAATCGGGATTCCGACAGAGGACTTGCCTTATTTGTTCGACCGATTTTATCGGGTGGATAAGGCAAGAAGCCGCGAACAGGGCGGAACAGGTCTGGGCCTGGCTATAGCCAAGCAGCTTGTCAAGCGATATAACGGTGACATCAGAGTGAGCAGTATTGAAAATATCGGGACAACCGTAACACTTGCTTTTCCAATGCCAGAGTCTAGATATGTTGGATAAATCAAAGAAGCTCCTAAACCATGGATATTGGTTTACGGAGCTTCTTTCACACTCAAGCATCGTCAGATTGTGGTTTGGTTGATTTATTCCAAATTTTATGTTCTGCTTTTTCGTACAGCTCCAGACATAAATTTACCAATTGCTGAGGACGTTTGAAATGCAGGAGCAGATAGCGGGTACTAACTGCACATAAGGTACCGATCAGCGCACCAACTGCAATATCCGACGGATAATGGACACCAGCCCAGATACGAGAAAAGCTGATAAGTAAAGCTGCGGCGAGCCAGAACAATCTAAACTTCTTACCATATAGCCAAAACGTGACCGCCAGCGCAAAAGCTCCAATAGCGTGGTCACTCGGGAAAGAGGCATTTGCCGGGTGCTTGATTAGCTGAATGACAGCGTGGGTGACGAAGGGACGATCCCGGTACATGAGATGCCCGATGATAAAGCTGATCCCCATACCCAGACATGTAGATACGACTGCGGACACGATCATTTTCCGGTTGAGTTTATTTCTTGAAAACCAGTATAGGATTAGAGCCAAGGCGAATACATATTGGAAATCTTCGGCGAAAAAACGCATGACTCCATTCAGAAAAGCAAAAGTATTCGCTTGTTCATTGATGAGGTGAAAAATTTGATAGTCCAGGTTGGATAACATGTTAGGGATTACTCCTTTTCTAATGTGATTCGAAAGTAATATGATCTTAACTTATTAATATGGGAGGACTTTTAGATGAAAATTAAAATTTCATGAGAAAACGCTTTCTTGACATGACTACATCGTTGGAACTTGTCCAGGTGTCCTTTAGGAGATATAATATACAAGGATATAATGAAGTTCGTTGTGTATATTCATACAGGAAGAGAGCGGGATATTATGGGACGTAAGTGGAATAACATTAAAGAAAAGAAGGCATCCAAGGATGCTAATACGAGTCGTATATATGCTAAATTCGGTGTGGAAATTTATGTAGCAGCCAAACAGGGTGAGCCCGATCCTGAATCTAATCGGGTGTTAAGAGTCGTATTGGAACGTGCAAAAACGTACAATGTACCGAAAGCGATCATTGACCGCGCTATTGAAAAAGCAAAAGGTGCCGGCGATGAAAACTACGTAGAGCTTCGTTATGAAGGCTTCGGGCCTAACGGTTCTATGGTTATTGTAGATGCACTGACTAATAACGTAAATCGTACAGCATCGGATGTGCGTTCTGCTTTTACTAAAAATGGTGGCAGCCTGGGTGTGAGTGGATCAGTAGCTTACATGTTTGATTCAACAGCAGTTATTGGTTTGGTAGGCAAAACGGCAGATGAAGTGCTGGAGCTGCTGATGGAGGCAGACGTAGAGGTACGTGACATCATTGAGGAAGATGAAGCCGTCATCGTATATGCAGAGCCTGACCAATTCCACGCTGTGCAAGAAGCTTTCAAGCAGGCAGGAGTGACTGAGTTTACAGTGGCCGAGCTTACCATGCTTGCCCAAAATGACATCTCACTTCCAGAGGATGCACAGGTGCAATTTGATAAATTGATTGATGCATTAGAAGATTTGGAGGATGTTCAACAGGTATACCACAATGTAGATTCCGGGGAATAGCTTCTGTTAAACAGATTATAAAAACATTGTATTTCGATACGATGTTTTTTTGTTATACAGTTTTTTTCTGACTGATCAGTCTTATAAAAGTATTATTTTAGGCAAGGCGGTGAATGTGCAGTTGGGAAGAGCAAAAGAATTGATACAGAACACGTTCTCCGTAAAGCCATGACTGTATTTTGAGAGTTGTTCGACCAGAGTCTGAGCTTTTGTCGCTGGCCCGATTTTTAAATCACGCCCGCTTGTCATTAACGTTTACTGCCAAAACAGGTGCAAGTCCGGAGGTGCTTAGCGACATCGTTCGTACGACGCTCTTGATTTTGAATTAATGAAAAATAGACGCTAAACGCTGTAGAGCGTTTATTTTTAAAAAATTAAGACCAAACAGTCTGAAAAAATGTTTGGTCTTAAAAAATAAACTCGATTGGAGCTAAGTTTAAGTTAATGTTTCTCCCTGCTCCTGCCTGGGCACGGCTTGTTCTTGGCAGCGCCACACCGTTCCTTCCGAAAATATATTGTATATAGGAAGAGCAATCGAACTTTTTGGACTGTGGATAGGGATCAGCGCCGAACATATATGGTGTTCCCCTCAGTTGTCTACCCAAAGCAATGATAGCGGGTGCCAGTTCCTGATTCTGCTTGATCTTCACCCTTTTTTTTACGTGATGATTGGGAAGAGGAGCATTATTAAAGCGGATGGTAGGTATCCTTACTTTGGTTCCGGGCGTAATGGGTTCTTTCAGATTCTTATTGACGGATAAGAGCTGCTTGACCGTTGTATTCAGCAATCGAAAGATCTTTCCGATTTGACCTTAAAATATCATACTCCAGAATCTCCAGTACACTGCTAAAGGGAAGATAGTTTATATTATTTTGGTTTATCAAGCGTACATGGTTGAACACTCTTCTTCTTCGTACAAAATAATCTCTCTGAAACAAGACGAGTTTGATATCAAACTGCTTCACATGCCTACCTCTTTACAGAAATTTTCTACATTATATGTTGAGGGATGTAAATAAGTCCGTTCCAGTCATGAGGATACAAAAGATAGGCTACATTGTGTCGATTATAATGGTTGGGTTTGATCTTTTCCGGATTTTGTCAGGTAGATTACCAAAGTTAAAATAATTACAAGAAAAATCATGCTGGTTCCAGCCGTACCTAGGCCAAGTCCGCCATCGGTGTGAGATTGTGACAGATAATCCCCAAGTGAGGCACCGAGAGGTCGGGTCACGATGTACGCCATCCAGAAGGACCACACGGCATTAAATTTAAACCGATAGCGGGCAATCGTTAAAATACCAATCAGTGACGCGAACATAAGCGCTGACCTCCAATAACCTAAGTCAAGGCCCTCTGATATGAGATCACCAGCCGCCGTACCCAAGGCAAAAGTAAAGAAAATCGTTGCCCAGTAGAATATTTCCCGTTTGGTTGTGTAAATAGAATGAATGGATAATGTTTTCTCACTCCCATACCATAGCGTGAAAGTCACCAGGAGAGCTAGTGCAAAGACGGTTGTGGTTACTTGCAGCGAAATCCCTATATGATCCACAAGGTTATCTGAGACGAGCGTGCCCACTACGCTGATGAGAGTCACCACGAGCCAGTAGATTCCGGGTATATATTTGCGTGACCTAAACTGAAATAGAAGTGTGACAAGTAAGAGAACAACCATGATCAAAGTTGTACGAGTCAACCCCCAATGCAAATTAAAGTTAAGAAAGTCGGCGGCTGTTTCTCCCACGGTAGTCGTCATAATCTTAATGATCCAGAAGAAAATGGTGATCTCCGGCACCTTGTTTAGCATTTGCAAACTAATGGATGAGTCCTCATTTTTCATTTCTAATCCTCCTCATGAACTAGGGAACCTTATTAAATGCTTGTTCCTACTGAGCAGTGTACATAAAGAACATGAATCGGTAGTGAGAACTAGATGTGAAAAAACCTAGAAAATTTAAATTTAGATTAGAAAATGATGAGGAGTAGTGATGCGAATTACTATATTGTGAACAGACAATGCTAAAAAAGATATAGGCTCGGCTAAAGCCGGAGGCCTATATCTTTGTATATAAGCAGCTATGGATAACGAATCGGTACAAATGATTAACTTGCGTTTAACTCCGGTGATTGTTTCATTTTAGAAGCATTTAGAGTAATGTAGATAATTAAAGCTATAAGAATTGTAACCAGTACCAGCGAAGATCCCATAGTGCCTAAATCCAAACCTCCCTTTGCGTGTGATTTGGTAAGAAGGTCTCCAAATGTCGCTCCAAAAGGACGTGTTAATACAAATGCTATCCAGAATAGAAATACTCGTGAAACATTTGTAAAATAAGTTAATAGTAAAATAATACCCAGCAAACTACCTATTAAAACCGCTCCTCCTACAAATCCAAGGCCGGAACTATCCGCCAAAAAATCACCTAAAGCAGTACCCAAAGTGTTCGAGAACAAGATGGCAATCCAATAAATTACTTCTACTTTCCGTGTAGTAATATTATTGACATTCAATGATCGCTCACTAAAATACCAAAATGAAAAAATGGCTAACAATATACAAATTAAAATGAATGATCCGGTTGCATAACCCAACCCTAGGCTACGATCCATGTAGTCTGACATGGTTGTACCAGCAGTGCTCGTTGTAAGAATAACAGTCCAATAAAGAAATGGATGATACTTCTTGGAAAAAAGTTGAAAAATAAGACTAATTAAAAAAATACTAAACAAAATCATGGAACTAATGGCATAGCCCACATTAAGAGTTTGTGACAATAAGTCACCTGCGGTTTCACCCAGCGTAGTAGCACAAATCTTCATAATCCAAAAAATGGCTGTAACTTGTGCGATTTTTTGCATCTTTATTTCTCACTCCCCGAATTTTACAGCATTTTATTTTTATAAAATGCCATTTGCGTAACTATATCCGGAGATCATTAAATTCGCATTAGAAAGCAGTAAGAAATGAATGAGGATATGTTTTTTTCTGAATGCATGCACAAGACGCACGTTCACCGCTTCTTCAGGGGTTACCCCTTCGGGTAAAAAGAATACCCGGGATACTTGACGACAGGCCATTTTTCTTTGCGCAATTGAGAGGTCACATCGGTGCCAACATGTAAATTGCTCTGAATCAGTTCTGTTGGGGTGAGAGCCATCCATTGATTCAAGGAAACATCTGCAAAACGGTCACTTTTAAACATTTCTAGAAACCAAAGTGTGCTGGTGCCTGTATTTTGAATGTAATGACCGTAAGCAAAAGGCACATATCCAACATCTCCGGCTCTGAAATCAAACGTACGGGCTGCACCATTACCGCCAAAGACAGTCATTCTTCCTTGCCCGGCAAGATAGTATTGCCATTCGTCATTATTAGGGTGCCAGTGCATTTCCCGCATAGCTCCTGGCTCAATCTCAACAAGAGCAGCTGCGATGGTTTTGGATATTGGAAAATTGGAGGAATCGACGATTCGTACGCTTCCCCCTGGTGTTTTAATTGGGGGCTGAGCTAGTAATTTATACTTAAAGGATTGAGGTGCCGCACCATAGGGAGAGGAAACCGCTTGGCTTTGAAGAGAACCGGGAACGGCATCCTGATAGATGTATACTTGATCTTGAGGAATCGACGCAAAATCAGCTTCTGGAACACCAAAATTGGCAGACAGTACATCTTTGGGGGTATGTGCGAACCAATCGGAGATGGATAGGGTGTTTAAATCCGAGAAGCTGCCATCATCAAAGACCAGCAAAAATTCGCAGCCGTCCTCAAGACCCTGTATAGAGTGGGGAATGCCGGGTGGGAAATACCAGAGATCGCCTGGGCCCACATCAGCAATAAAATTACGCCCGTACTGGTCGACTGCTGTAATACGGGCACTTCCCAGCAGCATATAGGACCATTCTGCTTGCTGATGCCAGTGAAGCTCACGGACACCTCCAGGCGTCAAACTCATATTTACCCCGGCTAGGGTTGTCGCAATCGGTAATTCCCTGACAGTTATTTCTCTGGACCATCCACCATAATTAAGCTGCATATGGGCGTCTGAAAAAGAAAATCTCATGTTCGGAATGAGTCCATTATCTGTTATGGGGGGAACCAGCATATCGGGATTTTGCAAATCCCTCATCACATCACGGGGGCCCTTGTCGATGCCTCCAGCCCCATCGCTTCTGATGGGCTGTGGGACTCCGCTATTTTTCAAGCCATCATTATGCATGATTTGATCTTCCTCTCCAGGTTGAAGCTAAGGATAAGAGAAAATACGCATAAAGATTTTATGACCGTATGGTGAGTTTTATGCTGTATGCGTCAGATCTGCAAACTGTGCCTGAGTAATTTGAGCCAAATTCTGCGGATTCAACTCCAGTTGGGTTCCAATTTTCCCGGCGCTTACAACAATGGTTTCCAATTCAAGTGCGGGCTGGTCGATAAAAGTAGGATAGAGCTTTTTCATTCCGATCGGCGAGCAGCCGCCGCGAATATATCCTGTATGCTTTTGCAGGTCTTTAACAGGAAGCATTTCGATTTTTTTCTCTCCCGCGGACTTGGCAGCCTTTTTAAGATCAAGCTCTTTATGTACAGGAATCACAAAAACAAACAGATTCTGTTTGCTGTGTGCAACCAACGTTTTAAAAACCGCTTCGGGCGCTCTTTTGATCTTTTCGGCTACGTTCATACCGTCTATTTTGCCATCTTGATGATCATAGCTCAAAATATTGTAGCTTATATGCTGCCCGTCCAATATGCGCATAGCGTTTGTTTTGCTGGTACTCATCTTATTTCTTCCTTTCCTAACTCGTGCGAGGTAATCGTTGCAACTAGAGTCGTTCCAAGGCATCCACGTAATTTTTTGCTTCTTTTAAAGAGTGAGCCCTAGCTGTTCTCAAAGTTGACACCAGAATTCCCCCTATTTCACTTGATTTCTTCAGAAATGGCACACTGAACATCAGTTACTTCTGAATAGTATAGCAAATGATTTAAAGGAATAGGGAGATGCACATCTCTATATGTGTCAAATAAGACTGCAAATTGACTTTTTGTAAACCAAAAGCTATATTACAGCTTATTATAACCGTTTTAATAAAACCTTGAAAAGGAGTGTATTACAATCCAGCCAGTCTCCAATAATACCATTCGGGTCAAACAAATAAATGTAGAGTTAGTCAAAAACACACTAAAATCCAAGGAATATGCGACCAAATCGTCCATAGCCAGCATTACAGGACTTAGTGTGGCAACCTGCGGGAATATTTTGAAAGAGCTGCTTCAAACGGGAGAAGTATTAGAGATGGAATTGGAAGAATCCAACGGTGGACGTCCGGCAAGACGGTACAAATATAACGCCGATTATTCCTATATCATCTGTTTAAACGTAAAAACGGAAGGCGGAGTGTTTTCTCTTACTTACGCTGTTGCCAATTTACTGGGTGAGATCATTGCAGAAAAGACCTCAATTGTGTCTCAGATTGATTACGAGGTAATAGAAACCCAAATTGGAGAACTGATTCATAACTATGGAAATGTCAAAGCCATTGGTATTGGCGTTCCAGGGGTTGTCCATCAAGGGGTGATTGATGTTTGTGATATTGACCTGCTCATCGGAGTCCCGGTTGGGCCGCGTCTTCAAGACAAATATGGGTTGGAAGTTACCATGGAAAATGATATGAATCTGACAGTTTACGGGTTTTATAACATGCAAAATTATGATGAGGATAAAACCTTCGCCATTGTTAACTTTCCCAAGGACCATTTTCCGGGAGCAGGTTTTATTGTTGACGGACATTTGTTAAAGGGAAATACCAAATTTGCCGGGGAAGTTTCATTTTTACCTTTTGATGTGACGAGAGAAGAACAGCTTAAACAGCTTAATAGCACTCAAGGGTTTGTTCCACTGGCAGTCAAAACGATAACTTCCATTATTGCGATTATTGATCCTGTATCTATCGCTTTGACCGGAGAGCTATCCAAGCCGGCTTTGCTGGACGATATTTATAACGGCTGTTTAAAGGACATCCCCAAAGAACATATGCCAGAGATTTTTGTGAAAAACGATACCTATGAAGAGTACATGAACGGGTTGATTTCGGTTACCCTCGAAAGTCTGACATACCATTTGCAATTAGTGGAAAAAAGAAAATAGAGAAGTTAAATTTTGGAAATCATACCATTATAGGCTCTGAAAGTGTAGTGTTCACATGTACTGTGATAATCACTGCCGCTGAAAAAAATACTTGACATGAAACGCGTTACAAATCTTAAGATTCAATTAGAAGTACTTTATAACACATCAGCATAGAGGTAACGTATTTCTATCCTAGTTCATGAAAAAACATCAGCAAAGGCGGAGAAAATATGAGTACACAGTTTCCAAAAGATTTCCTGTGGGGCGGAGCAGTTGCTGCGAATCAGCTCGAAGGCGCTTATCAAGAGGATGGAAAAGGCTGGTCCATTCAGGATGTAACTCCTCGCGGTGGTTGGGGACCGATTACGGATGTGCCAACAGAAGATAACATGAAGCTGATCGGTATTTATTTTTATCATAATTATAAGGAAGATATCAAGCTTTTTGCCGAAATGGGCTTTAAAGTGTTCCGTACGTCCATCGCTTGGTCGCGTATTTTCCCTAAAGGGGATGAACTGGAGCCTAACGAAAAGGGCTTGCAATTTTATGATGATTTGTTTGACGAACTTCATAAATACGGGATTGAACCTCTCGTTACATTGTCTCACTATGAAACACCTTTACATCTGTCCAGAGAATATGACGGTTGGGTAAACCGCAAGCTGGTTGATTTTTATGAGCGCTATGCTACAACTGTATTTAAACGCTACAAAAATAAAGTAAAATACTGGTTGACCTTTAATGAAATTAACTCCATTCTTGAAGCACCATTCATGAGTGGCGGGATTAGCACACCAAAAGATCAGCTAAGTGAGCAAGATCTTTATCAAGCCATTCACCATGAGCTTGTGGCGAGTGCAAGAGCGGTAAAAATCGGTCATCAAATCAACCCTGATTTCAAAATCGGTTGTATGGTGCTGAGCATGCCTACGTATCCGCTGACACCTAATCCAGACGATGTGATCGCTGCAATGGAGTTTGATCACAGAAACATGGCCTTCGCGGATATTCATGCAAGAGGTCAATACCCAGGCTACATGAAACGTTTCTTTAAAGAAAAAGGAATCACGATTCATTTTGAACCAGGTGACGCTGAAGATTTGAAGCATACCGTTGATTTTATCTCGTTCAGCTATTACATGAGCACTTGTGAAACAGCAGACGAAGCCAAGAAAACGAAAGGTGAAGGTAACATCCTTGGTGGTGTTAGCAATCCGCATCTTGAGGCTAGTGAGTGGGGCTGGCAAATTGATCCGCAAGGTCTGCGTTATGTACTGAATACGTTCTACGATCGCTTCCAAAAACCACTATTTATCGTTGAAAATGGTTTAGGCGCCGTTGACGAGCTTATCACCAATGAAAAAGGCGAGAGAACCGTTGAAGATGACTACCGCATCAATTACCTGAATGATCATTTGGTTCAAGTTGGAGAAGCGATTGAGGACGGAGTAGAAGTTATGGGCTACACGTCTTGGGGCTGTATCGACCTTGTCAGCGCATCGACTGCTCAGCTTAAAAAGCGTTATGGTTACATTTATGTAGACCGTCATGATGATGGCAGCGGTACACTGGAAAGATATCGCAAAAAATCGTTCCACTGGTACAAAGAGGTTATTGCCACGAACGGCAAAAGCCTTAAACGTTAATTTATAAATAAACTAGTGATTAAGTTTTAAATATACAACGAATACGTAGCGACCGCTTCTGCTCTTTTACGGGAAGCGGTCGCTAATTTTTTAGGGCATTAGCAACCGAATTGTCAAGCTAAGTACGACAGAGCTTTCATGAATGATTCGTAAGCGACATTTTATTGATAATTGGTGATAAATAGATTGGACAAAAGTAAATTACTGAGATATATTAGGACTTATTAAAACATCAATAATAACTATATAAGCCACGAGAAGTAGACCATGAATTTCGCAGAAAGCTACTGAAAAAGCATTGAAAAGCTGAGCCCAGTATAAATGAAGGTTTTATGATGAGGGCCACAGAAGGAGGAAAATAGTGAAGATTGAGCATGTAGCGATCTGGGTCAGAGACTTAGAGAAAATGAAGAGCTTTTACGAGCAGTACTTTGACGGGAAATCTAACGATAAGTATTATAATGCGACAAAAGGATTTGAGTCCTATTTTATCACCTTTAAGGATGGAGCAAGGTTAGAGGTTATGCGTCAAACAGGAGTAGATCATTCACCACAGATCAATACTACAGGCTGGGCTCATGTGGCATTTTCCGTTGGAAGTAAAGAACTGGTGAATGAAAAGACAGAGCAGCTCATGCATGCAGGATATGAAGTAGTGGGTCAGCCAAGATTAACAGGTGACGGTTATTATGAAAGCGTAATTAAAGATCCAGAGGGTAATTTGATAGAAATTTCAATGTAATACCTAGATAAACGGAGTGAGGACAGGCTCCTGTACAATGCTATTATGATGAAGAGTTATTGAGGAGCGTTTATACGCCAAAGGTATCTGCCATGAATATAATCATCTCCATCCTAGAAATAAGATGATAAGCACAAGTATAGAAGGCATTAATAATAAACTACAGCTCATTGGGAGCTGTAGTTTTGTGTCTTAAAAGAATATTACCCAACGGAAGAAACATTTTTGCACAGATTTGTTCAGGGAATAATGTAATAATGGGCTTAAGAGGGATATTTTCTAATTATACAGCAAATTACAACAGCCTATTCAGAAAGGAAAGAACAATCATGAAATTGATGTGTATATCAGATATTCACGGCTCCCTGCACTGGTTGCAATTGGCGCTGGAAAAATTCAGGGAGGAGAAAGCTGACCGTCTTGTCCTGCTCGGAGACTATATGTACCATGGGCCGCGCAATCAGCTGCCAGAAGGATATAACCCAGCAGAAGTGGCTGCTTTGCTGAATCAGTACAAGCCGCATATTGCGGTGTCTGTCCGCGGGAATTGCGATGCAGAAGTGGATCAAATGCTGCTTGAATTTCCGATGATGGGCGATTATGCCTTGTTATACCATGAAGGGCGGCGCATCTATGTCACCCACGGACACGGCTTCAGTATCGGAAATTTACCTCCACTGGAAGCAGGGGATGTATTCATACAGGGACATACCCATATTCCAGTAGCGGATGTAGAAAAAGGCGTATTTGTTCTAAATCCGGGCTCTATCTCGTTGCCAAAGGAAAACTATCCGCCATCTTATGCTGTACTGGAAGAAGCACAGTTTACAGTGAAGGATTTTGAAGGAAAAACGCTTAAAGCCATCACATTTTCAAAGTAATTACTCCCATATGAATGTAAAACATTCAAAACTTTTAGGCTCTGATTGAGAGAAAGATCATATTATTGTATGATAGGAGCGGAGTCTGTCCGTCTTGTTTATTAGACATCGTTGTTCAGCTATAGATAAGGCTCCATATTATGAAAAAGAAAGAGAGCTTCAATCCATGCAAATTAAGGATTCACATTATAAGATGCCGCCTGAATGGGCGCCACATGAACGTACGTATATTTCCTGGCCAGTACAGTCTTCTATGGTTTACCCGGATATGCATGTCGATGTATGCACGGGCTACGCCGGAATAGTACGCGCTATGGCAGAATTTGAACCGGTTACTGTGGTCGTAAATCCGGCTGATCTGCAGAGCGTTCAGGCGCTTGAACTCGGGGAAAGGGTGGAGCTGCTGCCGATTGAGCACAGTGATGCATGGCTGCGCGATAACGGTCCTACCTTTCTCACGAACGAGCATGGCCAGCTGGCAGGTGTGAACTGGAAGTTTAACGCCTGGGGCGGCAAATACGCTCCTTGGGACCTGGATGATCAGGTTGCACCGCAAATTTTGGACAAGCTTGGCATTCCGCGGTTTGATGCACCGCTTGTGATGGAAGGCGGCTCATTGCATGTAGATGGCGAGGGCACACTGATTACAACGGAAGAATGCCTGTTAAATCCGAACCGTAATCCGGAGCTAAGCAGAGAAGACATTGAACGGTACGTATGCGAGTATACAGGTGCCGAGAAAATCATCTGGCTGAAACGCGGACTGAGTGGCGACGAAACAGATGGTCATGTGGACAATATTGCTTGCTTCGCTGCTCCAGGCAAGGTTATTATGCAAGTATGCGATGATCCTGAGGATGAAAATTACGAAATTACACAAGAAAATCTGCGCATTTTGGAGCAAGCAACAGATGCCAAGGGTCGCAAGCTGGAAGTAATTCGGATCGGTCAGCCGCCGCGAGTGGATTATGAAGATAGCCGATTGACACTGAGCTATATTAACTTCTACTTTGTGAACGGTGGTATTATTTTACCAGTGTTTGGCGGCACTGCCGTTGAGAGCGATCTTGCAGCCCAGCAGGTGCTGGCAAAGGTTTTTCCAGATCGCAAGATCCGCACCGTAGATGGTATGGCAGTTATCCGTGAAGGTGGAAACGTACACTGCACAACTCAGCAGATGCCTGCTGTAAAACGTTAAGCAATACAACATCAAAGAGGAGGACTAAAGTGAGAAAAGTAAAAGTAGCAGCAACCCAAATGAGCTGCTCTACCAATATCGACGAAAATATTAGCAAAGCTGAAAAGCTGGTGCGTGAAGCGGCTGCGCAAGGCGCGCAAATTATTTTGCTGCAGGAATTGTTCGAGACTCCGTACTTCTGCCAGAAGGAGAAGTCTGATTATTATGTATATGCAACTGAGCTTGAGCACAACAAGGCGATTAATCATTTCAAGAAGATTGCCAAGGAATTGCAGGTGGTGCTGCCAATCAGTTTTTATGAGAAGAAGAACTACGCTCGCTACAACAGTCTTGCTGTAATTGACGCGGATGGCGAAGTGTTGGGTAAATACCGCAAAAGTCACATCCCGGATGGTCCGGGGTATGAGGAAAAATTTTATTTTAATCCGGGCGATACCGGTTTTAAAGTATGGAATACACGTTATGCCAAAATTGGAGTCGGCGTGTGCTGGGATCAATGGTATCCTGAGGCAGCTCGTTGTATGGCGCTGATGGGCGCAGAAATTTTGTTCTATCCGACAGCGATTGGTTCAGAGCCGCAGGATTCTTCCATTGACTCCAAGGATCACTGGCAGACCTGCATGCTCGGTCATGCTGCTTCCAACCTGATTCCCGTCATTGCCTCCAATCGTATTGGAACTGAAACAGATGAGGATTCGAGTATCAACTTCTACGGCTCGTCCTTTATTGCTGGGCCTCAAGGTAACAAGATTGCTGAGGCTGGCCGCACCGATGAGGAAGTGCTCACTGCCGAATTTGATTTGGATGAGCTGGAAGTGGGACGGATTGAATGGGGCATTTTCCGCGATCGTCGCCCAGAGCTATACAAAATGATTGCGACCTATGATGGTGAATTGAAATTGTAGTGGAATAAAAATAGAAGTATAATCTTTGTCTGCATAATAAGGAACATTCCTCACAGGTTTGTTCCTTTTTTATGTCTGACTTCATTGGACCTATAGATTAAAACTATGACTTAGTACATAAAATAGCGTTAGAATTTATGCATTGTAGGATAAAAAATCAAGCCATAAGGAATGATCGTGCTCAGCAAAACCTCGAGACAGCATTGTCTTTTCAACCTTTTTTATTGGGCGCACGCTATCATTGAAAGTATTGATTTTCTTGCGAAATTAAAGGTAAGCTATGGAGGAATAGGGGGAACAGTGGGAGGTGTCATGTGAATCAAATCTTTAGTGACATTCCGGGCTCCAGGACGTGGAGCCATGTGGAAGAGATTCATAAAGGCTGGTCAAACGATAAGAAATATTATGTTCAAACCAATGACGACAGAGAATTGCTGCTGAAAATATCAGACATAACCCAATTTGAAAGAAAACAACATGAGTTTGAAGCCGTAAAAAAGCTGGATCATTTGGAGGGAATTTTAATGTCCCGGCCGCTTGGTTTTGGGATTTGCAACAACGAACAGTCTGTATACTCTTTATTCACCTGGATTGAGGGAGAAAATGCAGAGAAGATTATTCCCACCTTAAACGCTAACGACCAGTACCGATTCGGGTTTCGAGCAGGAGAAATACTAAGAAAAATGCACGAAAACCCGGCGAAGCAAGACCAAGAGCCATGGGCCGAATATTATAACGCCAAAATCAGCAGATACATTAGCAACTATAAGGGAAGCGGCATTCCTTTTAAGGGAGCAGATCAAACCATTCGCTTTATTGAGCAGCATCGCCATCTATTAGAACATCGTCCTCAAACGTTTCAGCACGGTGATTATCATGTAGGCAATATGGTGGTTACGCAATCCGATGAACTGGGGATCATTGATTTTAATAGATTGGATTATGGAGACCCTTGGGAGGAATTCAATCGTATTACCTGGTGTGCGGCATTAAGCCCTTCATTCGCGTCGGGTCGTACCCACGGTTACTTTAACAACGATGTACCTGATTTATTTTTTAAATTAATGGCTTTGTATATTGCAAGCAACCAAATTTCATCCATCCTCTGGGCAATTTCGTTTGGACAAAAAGAGGTTGACGATATGGTTCAGCGGGCTGAAGAGGTACTGAATGCATATGATGATTTTCAAACCTATATCCCCAAATGGTATTTGCCGAGTTACCGCGATTAAAAAAAAAGCAAAAGTTCCCTTTTAAAAAATGAAGACCGCCGCTCCAAAGAGTGACGGTCTATTTATACATGTTCCATTATTGCTTCTTGATCTTGTACGTAAATTCCCAAACAGCTTGATTACCTGAATAACGTCCACGGTTTTCAGTAACCGTGACCTTTAATTTAATGGTAGAACCTTTGGCAGAGATCGTGGAGACCTTTACATTTTTGCTGGCTTCGCCTTCGTCAGGAACCTTGTCCTGTTCCTCAGCATACGCATACAGCTTGATGCTGCCACCTGATTTGACCTTCACCTTTACGCTGTTACCTTCACTAATGGACTTGCCAGCCACCTGAGCAGCAATCGCCCAATCGTTGCCAACATGATCATTGGATACCGGGGTTGCCTGCTGAAACGTTACGACATAGGTTGATGTTGCCGATGCTGCGAGCGCATACGTTCCGTTGAATAACAGGGATACCACGACGAATAGAATAGCCGATGCTTTCGTCCACGTTCTATACATTCTCATTCTCCTGTCTCCTTCAGTTTGATATATCGAAGGGAAAACCCCCTCTAATCTTTTTATCGTATGCTACACAAACAATTGTTAATGGTTGGTAAAAAATGAATTTTACTTCTTATTGCATCACTTATGATGTAATGATATTTGCTAGTTATACATGCAGAGCTGCTTAAACAAACCTCGATTTATGATGACCTAAGTCCCTATGTGCAGGTTGGTAAACAGGGTTATACGCTTCAGATGTGTGAAAGGGCGTACAAATGCTCAATAAGCTTACGACAGATGTAGAGGATGTGATGTATTGTATCATCGAAGATACCATTCACATCATTGCTCATCTGAACCTGCTTCGCAAATATAAAGTGGATCATACAACTCCCCCTTTGTAATAAACCAAGGAGATTAGAAGAGAGCTGACGACCGCTATTAATAAAGCATTTCAGCAAATCGGAGGGATTTATCAGGAATGGCATGAAGCGAATAGAAGGGGGAGGCTGGAGAACCCATTAATGTAAAAAATGCTAGAAAGCCAGTTAAATGCACGATGAATGAAAAGACGCTAACCCATGCCCATGCAAAATAAGACAGGGTTAACGTCTTTTTTAGTGTTCATCGCGTAGTGCTTCACTGTCATAGCTCAATTGCCATTCAATTCCGAACTTATCTTTCAGGCTACCATAGCATTTGCTCCAGAATGTTTCCTGAAGCTCCATGTTTACGGTCCCACCTTCTTTTAACTTATGAAAGTACGATCGAATTCTCTCTTCGTCCTTATTGACGATGGCGAGGCTGATGTTATTTCCCGCAATAAAAGGCATGCCAGGAAAAACATCTGAAAACATCACATTACTTCCATCAATATGAAGTCGCGTGTGCATGACCAAATTTTTAGCTTCTTCCGGTAGAGGATACTCGGGGTTGGGCGGTGCTTCACCGAACGTCATGATTTGTGGTTTCTCAGTCCCAAAAACCTCTGCATAAAACTCCGCTGCTTCACGACAGTTTCCATTAAAGTTAAGATAAACATCAACAGACATGTGTTTCACTCCTTCAAGGATCATCATTTTTCCATACTATACGACCTTATTTCATTATTTACCTGCAAACAAACAAAAATACAATCCGTTTTGCGAAAGTATTTGCGGCTTAACATGTTCAATTTTTAAAACAAATGGGCATTATGATCAAAGTAATGGTATGATAGCTTAGTTAAATCTGAACGACAAGTAATGGAGTGATCATATGGGTGGAAAAAGCAAGGGCGGCGGGACCGGCAGAGGTACAGGTAGTAAGGGTTGGACACGCTGGAATAAAACAGCGAAGCCAGTAAGGACAAAAAGCGCTTCTACAAGCGCACCGGGAAGCAAAGCGGCAAGTGGCACAAAAGGCGGTACTGCTAGACCAACAAGGAATAAAAGCGGCGGCAACAGTAGCAAATAAGCCGGGAAAGTATAAGTTGTAGTAAACGGCGAACATCTGATTAAGCAAGAACAATCAGGTGTTTTTTTAATTAATTACTATCAGAAGCAGGTGGATCATGAGAATTAACAAGTACATCAGCGAGACAGGATTCTGCTCACGTCGGGAAACGAACAGGCTGATTGCAGCAGGACGAATTACAATTAATGGCAGCGTATGTGAAGCGGGTGCGGAAGTAGAGCCACAGGATATCGTGTTAATTGATGGGGAAGCTATTCCAGTTAACCGTAGTGAACCTGTATATTTGGCGCTAAATAAGCCTATCGGCGTTGTATGTACGGCAGCGGAACAAGTGGAGGGCAATATTATTCGTTATGTCAATTATCCTTCACGTGTTTTTGCCATTGGCAGGCTGGATAAAGCGTCAGAGGGACTCATTCTATTAACCAACGATGGCAGTATTGTCAATCAAATGATGCGTTCCGAGTATGGTCATGAGAAGGAATATGTAGTGACTGTAGACAAACCTGTTACAAACGAGTTTACGCAGGCCATGTCTCGTGGCGTTGAAATATTGAACGTCTTTACCAAACCGTGCAAGGTTGATCGTACAAGTGAATACGAGTTCCGCATTATTTTGACGCAGGGTCTGAACTTGCAAATTCGCAGAATGTGCAAGGCCTTGGGGTATAGAGTGCTAAAACTGGAACGTATTCGAATTATGAATATTACCTTAGATCATCTGGAACGTGGACAATGGAGACATCTTGAGAGGGAGGAACTGGAGTTACTTTTTGCTAAATTGCAATAATGAGTACAACAAAAGTTTATTTGAGGACAGTATGTTCATACAGCCAACGCACTTTAGTGATACTTTTTACGTAATTTCAACGGGCCGCCTACCTTACCCACCAGCCATAGCACAAAAGGAAACACAATACCGAAAATCATGGCGTAAAAAGGCCATACTGAAAAAACTTGATTAAAAATTGCATGTTTGGCCAAATAAAAAAAGACTGTCTTTCTCCACTTTTTTGGATCAGGGATGTACTGTGCAAAAAAAGATACAGAATTGCCTCAAGGTAGGGAAAGGCAAACAAATTGAACGAAGCGAGAAGGTCAATGACATCTTCAATAGTGGAGGATTCGGGCTAAGTAATTTTTGAACAGCTGCGAACAACAAGAAACTGACGATGCAACTCTTGGATAAGGGATATTCTGATATAGCAAACAGCATGAAAGAAACCAATTGTGTGTCTATTCTCTTTTTTTGAAAGCTTTGTATGATAAGGACAAATTCGTTATCAGAGATAGTACCAGCGAAGCTGACACCACCCGTAAAGTAGATGTAATTACATAGGGGTACTTTTATTTGTTGAAAACATCGGTTTAACTACGAAAACACTAAAATCCATATCTGGGGCCTAGTTAGGGCCAGCCGAAGTTGCTACGAAGGATTCAATACATGGAATAATATACTATATGCCATTTATCTTCAGATGTAATATTTCATGAGAATACACTAAAAGGAGTTTTCCTCATGAATTCAACGCCAATTGTGTATGACTATAGAGTTGAACAAAAAATACTAAGTCTTTCTAATGCTGTCTTAAGCGAAAAAGATGAGACTTTGTGTAGCGAATTACTTTTATCCTTGGCGGATAGCCTTTTTTAAACCAATCTTTCTACAGACAATTAAGAAAGAGAAGGTTCAAATTCGAACAGCGAAGGATATGATTCATACCAACTTAGAACATGTACTTAACTTGACGAGATATGTAAAGAGCTAAATTTATCGAAATTTCAGTTTATCCGTGTATTCAATGCTCATACCGGAATTTCACCATACCAATATTTTCTTAACTGCAAGATCGAACGTGCAAAGCAGTTAATAGAAAAAAATAGAGATACTTATTCAGCAGTAGCTAAATGTGGTTTTGTTGATTTAACCCATTTAAATAAACACTTTAAAAGTGTATATGGGACAACCGCATTTGAATATATGTCACATTTAAATTGAGGAGGAGGGATTGGATGTGGATGCCCAGGTTCTCGTATATCATGTATTTTAGGCTATGGTGTTGAACGGCTCCCTAAGTTTGTGAAACAATACCATTCGCTGAATCCGTTTATATTGGAGTCCATTCAAGCTTATACTGCTGATGTGAAGAAAAACATACATTTACGATGAAGGAAGAGGAACTGAAGGTACTTTATGGAGTTAAGTGACTGCGAATCCATCACTATTGTGTTCATTTCTAAATTATTTTTCGATTATACTGTAAACACAGACTAATATTCTGCGTTTTTTTGTTTTGACGGATTGTCAAGCCAAGTGCGACAGTTCCTGTGTGAAAGATTCGTGAGCGGTTTTCCACCCCAGGCATTTTCGGGGGCGATGGTTGATTAAATCTAGCGAGCGCTCCAATGCCACATCGGATACTTGGGCAAAGTCTGTGCCTTTAGGAAAGAACTCTCGAAGCAAACCGTTCGCATTCTCATTCGATCCTCTTTGCCAGGAAGAGTATGGGTCAGCAAAGTAGATCTGCACGCCATGTGTGGTTTCCAGGTTCTCGTAACAGGCGAACTCTTTGCCTCGATCTGCAGTTGCTGTTTGAAACACCCCAACAGGGTACTGAGAAGCCGCTACGCCAAAGGCAATCTCCATCGACAATGCCGTTCGATCGGGCATTTGAATCGCGGTGTACAAACGGGTTTTCCGTTCAATGAAGGTTGCCACACAGCCTTTGCTTTTCCCACGACCAGACACCACCGTATCTAGCTCCCAGTGTCCAAAGGTGTCCCGGGAACGGATCTCCTTGGGGCGTTCGGAAATCGACTTACCCACGGCAAACTTCCCTCGTTTTTCAGCAGGCTGTTGCCGTTTACCTTTGTGCCGTAGCACCTTCACGTCCGCTTGGGCAAGGCGGCCTGCATAGAGCCAGCGATAGATGGTTTTGCAGCACACGGTGGGCTGGCCTTCTGCTCTAAAACGCTCCACGATCTGCTCAGGTGACCATGTCGCATGCAACTTCTCTTCGAGCTCTACCGCTTGTTCCTCTGTCCATTTGCCTCGGGGTACAGAGGCTCTACGGCGCTGCTCGTAAGCATGTTGGGAGCGCTGTGCATCGTAGGGCTCTAGCTCAGCATTCCGACGAATTTCCCGGCAAATGGTCGCATGATGTCGCCCCAGCTCCTCAGCGATGGCTCTTGAACTTTTCCCTTGCTGATGCAGGATTTCTAGCTTGCTTCGTTCGATTATGCTAAGATGTGAGTAGCTCATGGTGGATTCTCCTTGTGTGAATGTGGGTGTAGGAACTTTCATTCTACACGAATCCGGCCATGGGCCCTTTTTTATTTATTTCCAGCAGGTGTCGCACTTCATATTACAATCCGTCATATCTAAATGGAAAAAAAACAAATGAACAGGATGCTTAATCAGGCTGTAGTGCATTTGTCTCAATTTATTTTGAGAGTTTGATTAAGGTCAGAATTGCTGGATACGTCTCTCTAGAGGATAACCATAATAAGTAACAGATTATTACGGCATATTGAGTGGAACGCTAGGTGTATCTTTCTGCGATAAATGTTTGATTATGAGCTAATTGCTGGCGAGAGTGGAGGACCTAATGATATTTAACTTGTACTCTCAAATGGTTGCCAAGGCAAAAGATACATGAGCGGAATGACCGTTCATAACGATTAGGGAACCCAGTACTAAAATAGAAATTGTTTATTAAATATTTGAAATTTCTATTCTACATTATAGTCATCATATTGACTATAATGTAGAATGCTGTTATTGTAATTATAGTCAGTATGGTGACAATAAAAAGAAAGGATATATTTATGGAATATTCTAAAGCGTTTAGAGAGTTATATATAATGCAACAAACTTACGCTACTTTTTTTTCCGTTACTAATAAGTTGCAAATACAAGGCGATAACTATTTTGAGAAATTAACATCACGACAGTACATGATCATGCTGGCAATAGCTCATTTGCCAGAGGAGGAAACAACACTTGTTAATATTGCAAGAAAGTTAGAAACAAGCAAACAAAGTGCACAAAAGCTTATAGTCAATTTAGAGAATAAAGGATACCTGATTACGGCACCGAGCAAACGGGACAAACGTGCCATTAACGTAGAAATCACGGAATTAGGGAAAAGAGTCATGCTGGAATGTGGTGAGAAAGCAATATGCCTAATGGCAGATATTTTTAATGAATTCACAACTGAAGAATTGGAAGTGTTATGGAGTTTATTGAAAAGAATATATGGTACCAACAACGAAGAGTACGTTGGTTTTGAGGAAGATGTAAATTATAAATTTGAAGACTTGGAAGGGTTTCAAGAAGCACAAATTCGAGCTTTAGATAGTTTTATTATACGGAGAAAACATTTTTAAATGATGGGAATTGAAATGGATAACATTTCTCCATCAAAATCCTATACTATCTTTGGGGGTTGCGAGATGAAATTAAAAGTACAATCAAGAGTTGCACTTATTGATGAAAAAATCGATTTTTGTGTCACAGGGTTACCACCAGAGAGCAAATTGAAAATAACTGCATCCATGCATTTTCCATGGGCAGTCAGTGAAAAGTATCAATCATTTGCTTGGTTTACTGCGGATTCAAACGGTAGTGTTGATTTATCAAAACACAAGCCTGATTCTGGAACTTATGATTATATAGATACTATGGGGCTTATAGCTTCTTTACAAAAGGTTAATAGTGAGGGAGGGAATATCGCTCATAATATTTCAATAGATGATAGTGTATTTATTGACATAGTATGTGAAAATGGACAAGATCGAGAATGCATAAGACTAGAGCGTATGTTTAAGTTACCGGAAGTGAAAAGACATCAGATTACTGATGAATTTGTGGGTGAGTTGTTTTTTACTGAAAACTCAAATTATAAAACGATTGTAGTATTAGGTGGAGCTGATGGTGAACGAAGTGGTCTTTCGCTTTTGTCGGGACCATTGGCATCTAGAGGTTTTAATGTTTTAACCGTTGGATATTTCAATGAAAAGGGATTGCCTAAAAAGCTTGAGGAAATTCCTCTTGAATATTTTGAAAAGGTGTTCTCTTGGCTTAAAAGGAATCCATTAACACGTACTAATGAAATATATGTACATGGTACATCTAAAGGTGGAGAATTGGCGTTACTTTTGGCATCACGATATGATTTCATTGCTAAAGTTGTGGCTTCTGCACCTCATGCATATTGTTTTCAAGCGTTGGATGGTTTGATGAGTGGTAAAAATGTTTCATCATGGTCATATGAAGGGAGATCATTACCATTTATACCAGTTGATAATGACATTTTTTATGAGCATCAGCGTGATTGCTTAGCAAAGAATATCCCTTTTGGGTTTACTACTACATATAAAAAAAGTGTGGAAAGGGCAAGAAATAAAGAGGAGGCTCGAATAAAAATAGAGAATGCAAATGCAAATTTATTGCTGATTGCAGGTCAGCAAGATAATATTTGGAATACTCACGATGCATGTGTAGAAATAATGAGTATTTTGAAAAAAAACAATTATAAATACAAATACAATCTTTTAGACTATAAGGATTTAGGTCACCCATTACCAATACCGTTTGTAATACCTTTAAGCGAAACATTGAACTTAAAAATGGGTGGAGGCGTTTTTACTTGTGGTGGTACTTTAAAAGGAAATTCTTTTGGTCAATCAGATTCTTGGCAGAAAACAATAGAATTTTTCATGAATTAGGGCGTGTCTCCAAACTTAGGCAAGCCAAAACATAATGGTGATCCTATTTTAGGATGACTTTGGCGAGTTTTTCCGGGAATCATCTGAATAGCCTGCTGTTCCTTCAAAAACATGCGAATGGCATGGATAGCATACGCGCTAGATGAACATCCGTGATTATTCCTAGGCTCCATGTTTTTTTAACAAATACTAATGATGGAAGGAGATAAAGGAGTGAAAGGTGTTTTCTCCCAGTCTGAATACTGATTTCGATACAAAAGCCTGGCTCTTTAGCCCCCTAGTGAACTTGGACACTAAGAGTTGTATATGGATTACACTACTAGTGATAAGGGGCTGAGGAAATGACACGAAATAAACATTCTAGAGAATTTAAACGCCAAATCGTCAAGGAAGCCATCGAAACCGGGAATAAGGCGGCTGTAGCCCGGAGACATGAAATTGCCGTCAATATGCTTCACCGTTGGGTAAAGGAATTTGAAGAAGGTAAATATGGTGAAACTTCACTGGAAACCATACATGGACTGGATTTTAAAGTGCTTTCCCAGGAAAATGATCAATTGAAGAAACTACTGGGTGAACAGGCACTAGAGATTGCGATACTGCGTGACTTGATAAAAAAGAAAAACCCTCATTTGCTGAAAAAGTGGAAGTAGCAGAACACTACATTTGTGAAGGATATGCCGTCACGCTTGTGCTACGACTGGCCAACATCCCGAGATCTAGTTACTACTACCATAAAAATGGAAAAGTAATCGAGAAAACAGCAAGTGAGGGACGACAAAAGCTAGGATATTCGCTGCGTTCGGACGGCGTAAAAGTACCGGATGCTCAGATTATGGAACGGATTATGGAACTGGTTTCTGCAGATGGCCATGCGTATGGATACCGAAAATTAACCGTCGCTTTACGCCGAGATGATGGCCTAATCATTAACAAGAAGAAGGTTTACCGATTGTGCAGAGAACTGGACATCCTGCGACCACAGCGAAAAGTGAACTTGTCTTACCCACGGAAACTGGCACGAAATCGGATCATTACGAATTCGAACCAACTGTTTGAGACGGACATTAAGTACGGTTATATTGAAGGAGAAGACCGATTCTTCTTCATTCAGTCTTGCCTCGATGTTTACGACCGTTCTGTGGTCGCTTACCACATAGGATTGCGGTGCGAGGCCAACGATGTGATCCGAACGCTACAAACGGCCTTGTTTAAGAGACAATTATTTAAGGCGCAAACCAAACCTGCGATTCGTACAGACAATGGCCCTCAGTTTATTTCTCATGGGTTTGAAGCTGCCTGTGAAAGCTTTGGAGTGGAGCACGAACGCATTCCTCCACGAACACCGAATATGAACGCACATATTGAATCTTTTCATAGGTTATTGCAGGATGAATGCTTGGCTCGCTACGACTTTGAAACGTACAGCGAAGCTTATGAAGCCGTCACGGAATTCATTCATTTTTATAATGAACGAAGAATTCATTCCAGCATTCGCGATTTGTCGCCGTCTCAGTTTTATGAGAAAAACCAGATAAAACCGATTCCGATCCGAGAAGTTCGTGTATAATTTCAAAAACGAAGTCTCGATGAGCAAGAGAGAGTTAGTGTCCAAACTTAGGGGGTTAATCCGCTGGCTCGTTAATAAACGCTGAAGCGTGTCATTATTAGTAAAGCGATGCAATTCGATAAGTTGCTATCTTCGATCCCCAATCACGGAACGTGACCCAGTGCATGATCTGGTTACTTGAATCATACGACTGTGTCCCAGAAATCTTGACTTTAATTCCATCCTTATCGATAAATTTTCCCCAGATGCTTTCCTCTTGGTTGGATAAATCGGTTCCTAAGGGGTTTCGAGTTTCAAAAACAAACATCCCATTTGGCTCTAGGTGCTTGCAGACGGTTTCGACTAAGGCTCGTTGATCCTCATCGCTCAAAAATACCTGGAATGCATTTCCTGTCAGATAAATCATGGAAAAACGCTTTTCGGAATCGAATGTACGAGCATTAGCTTCAATAAAATCCACAGGCAAACCTTGAGCTTTAACCCGCGCATATTCTAGCATTGATGAAGAAATATCAACACCTGTTATATGTATCTCCGATTTGGATAAATGAATGGTTGTCAATCCTGTAAGAGCATCGCCTGGACCAACAGATATAAACAATATTATGAACTTCTCCATTGAGCAACTCTATAGATGATTTTTTTCAACCGTATGTGGAACAAAAAGTATGATAAAGAAAAAGAGGCTGTCCCCTATGCGGAGTATTTTCTGCAAAGAGGAGCCTCTTTTTGTTAGCCCATGCATAAGTTCTTGAACGATCAATCATACTCTAACAGGTCATGGGTCAAGGCTGAGGCTTGTTGTTCTTGGTATCCTGGAGGCGATCCAGTACAATTTGTACGGCGATTGCATCGTCCAAATAGCCTAATGGAAATACATAATCGGGGATGATATCTGTGGCAGAGACAAAGTAAAGCAAGCCGCTGCCGAGAATCGAGCGCTCCTCCGGAGTAATGTTATCGCTACTGTAGAGCTGATACATTCTTTTGAGCTCTTCAATGAATGGGCCTGCGCCGTTAACGCTTTTTACTTTACCGGGAAAGTCATTGTGGATAATCCGTGCTCCTTCTTCGGTTAGGACATAGGGCTCGTATTTGCTCAGTTCCTTCTGAACCTGGTCGGCAGTAAACTGGTGGTCCATGAGGTTGGAGGCTTGAAGGGTTTCTTTAATACTGTTGATGGAGGAGAAAATATCGTTTGATTGGTTATGATAAATTGGTGGAGCGGAGGCGCCATAACCAGCAGCTTGGAAGAGTGGAGCGGAGGGAACATCAAGATGAAGGGCAAAAGCCTCCAAATGTTCTGGCTTGGCTCTTTGCTTCCCGTTAACAATCCGCGATATTGTGGCCGTATCTATGCCGGTAGCGGCGCTTAGCTTACGCATAGATAAAGAGCGTTCTTTCAGCAAGGAGACCAGTGTCTCGCCCAGTGTAACGTTTCTTTTCTCATCAGACATTTGCAGTTCACCTCACTTTGTGTTGATGTTGTATCGAATGTTGAGGGAATCTCAACATTTTTAGAGATGATGAGCACCTTTTTGCAATATGCTCAATAGTATGGCTGTAAACAAACAACAAGGAGTGAGAGACCCATGGTTGCTTGGCTTTTAATTCTTGGCTTTGCCATATCATCCAGTCTGGATAATTTGGGTGTTGGAATATCTTATGGGATTCGGGGTATCCGTATTAACTATTTATCAAATTTAATCATTGCGGTTATCTGTTTCATCCTTAGCATGACAGGGATCATATCCGGCCAGTGGCTAGCGAAGATTCTTCCGGGCGTATTACCCGTCCTGATTGGAGCGTTATTGCTGTTCATTGTTGGTGTCCGCATCATTCTGCTGGCAGTACCGCGTAAAAAACAAGAATCTAGCCAGGACGGTGAAGGAGCTAGGGAGGCTGCCTCAGACGGATCACTCAAAGGAATTCTGCAAAATCCTGAAATGGTAGATAAAGATAAATCAGGGTCTATAGGATACTTTGAGGCAGCGGTGCTGGGGATTGCACTTGCCGCTAATGCCATTACGAATGGGATCGGTGCCGGCCTGATGGGACTGTCCCCGCTTGCGATCTCTCTGACTGCGGCAATTGGAAGCTATATCACGGTCTGGCTTGGCGTGATGCTGGGACAAAAAGTGTCGGCGATACGTATCGGCTCTTTCACATTAGGTCAGTTCAGCACGGTCTTAAGCGGAGTTATTATTATTTTGATTGCTTGTAAGTCTTTCTTTGGGTAAGTGTAGAGTTGGAAAGGAGGATTCCATAATAATAACGGACACTTTTTTTGCAATGGTGAAATAACAAAGCGACCATGCTTAGTATGCATGATCGCTTTTATTTGTAGCTTACCGGAACTTTAATTTTAACTTTATAATCCTTGACTAAGTCTTAATATCTGGTCATTCACATGTACATTACTTAATCCCCCGTGATAACAAACTACCGATGCTATGTCGAGTTCTAAATACTTTCTCAATGAGATACGAGCTTCACTCATATCCGGTGTGGTCGGTGCATGAATTCCCGCGAGAATCCCGTTTTCACTATACATCGAATCCCCAGCAATGAGAATCTTACTTTGCTCTAAATAAAGGCTGATATGACCAGGTGTATGTCCAGGCGTATGAATGATCTGAATCCTTCCGCAAAACGGTAATTCCTGGCCGTCTATTAAGGTAACGTCCACTTTACCCTTCGGAGGATTCTCAAGATGACTATCTTTTAAAAGAGGGAGCTCTCCCTGAATATACGGCTTATCCAGCTCATGTGCATATACTTTAATATTGTTGCCACACTCCTGCAAAATCTCAGGAAGACAACCTATATGATCCACATCCTGATGTGTCAAAATCACAGCTTTTAGCTTGTCGAACGATACGCCTACCTTTTCCATAGCCACGCGTAAATCTTCCATTTGTCCAGGGAATCCTGTGTCTATTAAAACAGCCATTTCTTGACCCCATAAAAGAATGGGGTGAATCATATTCCCATGAAAATCTAGCTGAAGCATTTCTACTTCCTTTGAGATTTCCATAATATCATGCCTCCATAAATAATTTACACCCATGCGGTTCGTTGATTCCACAAGTCATGAAAGGGTCACTTTACTTGTCGGATCGGCGAGTGCCAGTAATGTTAAAATAGAATTATGGGGCAAATCCAACTCTATATGGCTGTCTTTCTTTAGTGTCTATGGATACGGTACGAATGGACGTGATTGGAATGACAAGCATCTGATATTGCGTAAGGTATTTAACGAACTTGTCGTCAATCTGATCCAATACCCCGTCGCATGCACATGTTCCATCGATGAAATGAATAGTAACTTCCTTGCCTTGCAAGCTTGCTAACATGAAATCACCTCGTATTTTTTCTTGTAGTTTCTTAGCTGGATCGGGGAATCATCAAGTCCTATGCATACTCTTCAAAAGAAGTTATCACTTGATCGATGATCCCATACTCCAATGCCTCCTGAGCGGACATGTAAAAATCCCGGTCCATATCTTTTTCGACCTTTTCCAAAGGTTGGCCGGTCCGTTCAGCTGTGATGCGGTTTGCCTTTTCACGAGTTAATAAAATTCGTTTGGCGCTGATCGCAATATCGCTGGCCTGCCCTTGTGCGCCGCCATGTGGCTGATGGATCATAATTTCACTGTTCGGCAGTGCCGAACGTTTCTCTTTGGCGCCAGCCAACAAAAGAATTGCGCCGAACGAAGCAGCAAATCCCATACATATCGTATGCACATCAGGTTTGATGTACTGCATCGTATCATAAATGGCAAATCCTGCGGAGGTAGAGCCCCCTGGGCTGTTGATATACATATAAATTTCTTTTTCCGGATCTTCTGCCGCCAGAAATAATAACTGAGCAATAATATTGTTAGCTAATTGATCGTCGATGGCTGCTCCTACAAACACAATACGATCCTTTAACAGTCTGGAATAGATATCGTACGATCTTTCACCTTGAGCAGTTTGCTCAACAACATAAGGAACATAAGCACTCATTTGTGATACCCCCATTTTCTTGGTTCAGTTGATTTCTTCTTGTAAACGAACCGAGATCGTAAAAAGATACGGAGTTTTAATGGGAAAACGATTTGCGTAGATGGTGTAACTTCTCCAACTTCTTGTTCGTTTACAATGAAGGTAGCAAATGGCTTTGCTTTAGCAAAGGGCAGAATAAGACCGTGGAGGAGAAGGCCTATGAACATAGATGATTCTATTCATATGACTGACAATACAGTGAGCATCCACAACTTTGAGGAATTACAGGCGGTCCTGAAGCGCTACTGTCTGTCACTTACGAAATCAAATTGGGATGCGGAAGAATTGGCTCAGGACACTTGGGTAAAAGCATTAGGAAAGTTAAACAAATTCGAGCATACAAATCCCAAAGCGCTTTTGCTGCGGATTGCTAAAAATACCTGGATTGATGATATGCGAAGAAAAGCAGTCTTCACTCGGATATTGAACAAGGAAGAAGCGAAAGTAACTGCGCCGGATTACGGATCTTTTGAAATCGAAGTCGCGTTACAGTCCTTAATAAAACATCTATCTCCGCTTCAGAGGACTGTTTTTGTGCTGCGAGATGTGTTTGGATATTCGATTAATGAAACATCTGACATACTGGGTACAACGGAGGGAGCGGTAAAAGTTGCACTTCATCGGGCACGAAAATCGCTAGGAGCCGTTCAGGAGGAATTTCTAAAAGGAGACTTATCCTTACCGGAAAGTGAAAAATCGAAAACTTTTCTAAGGGCGTTGACGGCTGCATATCAGATGGGAGATATTGCAACATTGGTTATGCTCTCTTATCAGGATGTGGTAGAGCCAGACGTGATGATTGGTATCGTCAATAATAAGCTGCTTTGGAGTCACACCTCAGAAAAACGAGTTGAATCCCATACAATAAGTATGATGGCGGCGTAGTTTGTTTTTTGACCCGGAAGGCAAGATACAATAGGCTGTTTTAAGCGAGGGTAAAGTAATTGATAAAGCAAAAGTTGAAAATAGAGGGTATTCCGGAAATTTTGTGGGGCGGTGAATCGGATAAGATATTTATAGCTATCCCGGGAGGACATTAGTATTTTCGCTTGCAGCATGGGGGCCTATTTTAGTTTGCTTGCTTATAATCACTTCCCACTTAGACAATGCCTGTTTCTTTCTCCAGTGCTGGATATGGAGAGAATAATCAAAAATATGATGACATGGTTCAGTGTAAGTGAGGATAGATTGAAAGTTGAAAAAGAAATATCCACCCCCATTGGGCAAACACTTTATTGGGATTATTACTGCTATGTTAAATCACATCCAATTGATACATGGAATAAGCCAACTGCCATTCTTTATGGTTCTGAAGATGACTTGTGTGAATATGATGTCATATCTACGTTTGCAAGTCGATTTCATTGCCAGCTAAAAGTGATGGAACATGGACAACATTATTTTCACACCACAGAGCAATTGCAGTTTTATAGGCAGTGGTTGAAAGAACATGTAACCGCACAATAAGCATAATGGGAAGTAAGTAGTTGATCTCCCTGCTTCCCATTTTAACTGGTGAAAAAACAGTGGAGGAGATGCCTGTTCGTAAGTTGCTTTAACCGACTTCTATTGATAACGACGCAAGAAGCCATCAACTAATTGGGCATTGGTCATCTGGATTACGGACTGATTTTCCAATTCCTCGGCCATATCATCATCCGTCATGGACACGAAAAAGGTAATATTTTCTTTGGATTGGCCGAATTGAGTAAAAAGTACCTCGTCGGTTTCTTTAACTACCTTGGTCATAATTTTTATCATTTCATCTTTATAGTCCAACACATTGTCAGTTGCATACAGAAATTTGCTAATATGATTAAGGTGTGTTGTATCGCCATATTGATATTCGCTTAATCCCCATCTGTAATAAATTTCATCTTCCTTACTGTTGCACAGGTCTTGGGCTTTCATGTTTGTGATATGTCTAACTAGTGATTCCTCTGTATTAACAGCTAGAAACAAGGTGACAAAATCGCTGTCTGTGCCAAACGCGCATGCGTAAACCTTCTCATCCTTCACTTCTTCCAGTATGCTTTTAAGATCATCCAGAAATCCTGTTCTAAATCTTTCCTCAAATTCATTCAGAAAATTGCTCATCTGATTCATATACTCCTTTACAAGATTTATATTTTTATATTGTACATCATTAGCTCGACTCGGTTTTAGAAATTCTTACATTTGGTTTGAAAAGGTTGCTATTTATAGTGTTATATTGTTTACTGAGGTGTTTGTTATGGATGGTAAAAAATTTGTTCTTTTGCTTTTACTTTTTTGCTTGTTGGGCATTGTAGGGCTAGTTGCTTTAATTTTCGGTTTTATGTGGTTAGCATTCATGGATAGTGTATAAAATCAGCTACCTATCAACCCAAATGCTAATCGCTTGCTTTTGGTCGATATTATTTGCTGGTCCCAGGTGAATAGAAGTTATGCTATACTTGCGAGGTAAAAGGGGGTGCCTACTGATGGAGAATCTGTTAGGATTGTCTGTGACTTCTTACACTCATGCAAAGCCAATTATTGGAAAAGCGTTACTTTGTGTGGGGCGAAATCTTTTTTAACGCTGAACAAGCTTTTTTAATCTTACTGGCTTTGCACCTTATTTTAAACAATCAGAATAAGGGGCGAGTATAATTGAGATATACGAATGCTACAAAAGTTTTACCCCAAAAACTAATTACGGAAATCCAAAAATATGTTCAGGGAGAGACTCTGTATATCCCTAAGCCAAAAACGGAATATATGGATTGGGGCAGTTTGAGTGGGGGGAGAAGGCTGCTCGAACAGCGAAATGCCGCAATCAGAAATGCTTTTCAAAATAGCAGCAGTATCGAGCAATTAGCCAAGGAGTTTTTCCTCTCTACCGAAACCATTAAGAAAATTGTTTATTCACATAAAAAGTAGGATGGCGTGTTAGGACGTGACCGGATGATGGCGGTGTAACCAATCCGGTCACGTCTTTTTGTTTGGAAAAAGATTTGATTCTACTGCCAATAGACAAAGCCATCGTTGACCTAATCGGTGGTTGTCGTTTCAACTTCGTGTTATCTCTCACATCCAGATTCCAAGAAATTCTGCTCGTTCTCCCTGATAATCCAACAGATCAATTCTTTTAAACAGACTGTATTCCATTTTTTCATAAACGTTTTTATGCCAAAAATGATTCTAAATCGTTGTTTTCATTTATTAAGTTTATTTTAATCTCTAAAATATGAATATAAACGACAGGAACAACGAATTTGGATGGGGACCATTTCTGAATAATGAAGGGAAATATGTATGGATAAATGGTCTTTAAAACAAGAAAGTGAGGAAACAATTTCTATGGGGGAGCAAAAAAGTAGAAGTAGACATCTGATTGATCCAGAAATTATCAGTGCAGTTGATTTAATACCAACAACCGATCTAACCGAATCTACACTAATGGAAGTACGTAAAAATCAATCTCAAATGATGCAACAAATAGATGTAACGCAGATGTTCCCTGTTACATTAGAAAAAAAGGTTGTGCCAAGTTATTTTAGTGGTCCAGATATTCAAATAGAAATCATTAAGCCCAAACAATCAAAGCGTAATAAGATGCCTCTATACTATTCGATACACGGAGGCGGGATGGTCTTAGGAAGTCCAGTCGTGGATCGTCCTGCTAATGCATCTCTTGCTGCACAACATGGTTTCTGTTGTGTATCTGTGTACTATCGCCTAGCACCGGAGCATGTACAGCCAAGTCAGTTACAGGATTGTTATTCGGGCCTAAAATGGTGTATTGAGCATGCGGAAGAGTTAGGGATAGATATTCAGAAAGTTGCCGTTGGGGGCAGCAGCGCTGGCGGTGGTTTGGCGGCTGGCCTAGCCTTGTACATTCGTGATCAGAAAGAATTCGAAATCCATCATCTAAGATTAATGAGGCCAATGCTAGATGACCGTACAAGTATTGCACCAGAGCATCCATACGCAGGAGAGTTTATTTGGACAAAACAAAGTAATTATTTTGGCTGGAAATCTATATTGGGGGATGAACCGGGTCAGGAGGAGATAAGTGAGTATTATGTGCCGGCCCGTGCTAAGTCATTGGCCGGGTTACCACCGACTTATATAAATATAGGTACCATTGATTTATTCATTGATGAAGCCTTATTTTTTGCAAAACAACTGGCCTTTGATGGTGTCTTAGTGGAATTACATGTCTATCCCGGGTACCATCATATGTCTCCTGCGTTTCCGGATGCACATTTTTCAAAAGAAGGGGCCAGAACAAGTGAATACGCCTTACTGAAAGCTCTAGAGATATTTGATATAGATTCTAATGAGTATAATGCTAAACGCTAATGAGGTACGACTGCAGCAAATAAAGCACTGTTGGAGAATATCCATCAGTGCTTTTTCATACCTACTTATGATCTGAATAAAAAATTTATTGATAGATTCGGTTGAGAGTCATCAGTTTAGCGGCGTCCAGCCTTCAAGGCGATTGCGTTAAAAACCCAAGTTGATCGTGCTGGTTGAGTGGGTGAGGGGATGATATTATCTTTTTTCATTCCTTCCGACTTTTACCACCTATTTAGGGTAAAATAATACCGAGTATAAAATCCAACTACGGAAGTGGTGATGCCCCATGTCAACGAGCAGCAAACCGAATAGATTAGCCAAGGAAAAATCACCGTATTTGTTACAACATGCCCACAATCCGGTAAACTGGTTCCCTTGGTCAGATGAGGCTTTTGAAATTGCTAAGCGTGATAACAAGCCTATTTTCTTATCTATTGGCTATTCAACTTGTCATTGGTGTCATGTAATGGAAAGAGAATCTTTCGAGGATGAAGAGGTTGCAGAGGTTTTAAATCGGGACTATGTATCCATTAAGGTGGATCGGGAGGAACGTCCAGATGTGGATCATATTTATATGTCCATCTGCCAGACGATGACCGGGCATGGGGGCTGGCCGCTGACGATTCTGATGACACCGGATCAGAAGCCTTTTTTTGCGGGTACGTATTTACCCAAGGAGCAAAAATTTGGCCGCGTTGGTCTGTTGGAATTGTTGGACAAGGTGGGAACCCGCTGGAAGGAGCAGCACGAAGAGCTTGTGGAGCTGAGTGAGCAAGTGCTGACAGAGCATGAACGGCAGGACATGCTTGCAGGATATCGCGGTGAATTGGATGAACAGAGCTTGAATAAAGCCTTCCATCAATACAGCCACACCTTCGACAAGGAATATGGCGGCTTTGGAGAAGCACCCAAGTTTCCCTCTCCGCATAACTTGTCCTTTTTGCTGCGATATGCACAGCACACTGGAAATCAGCAGGCACTGGAAATGGCAGAGAAGACGCTGGATGCAATGTATCGTGGTGGAATTTACGACCATGTGGGCATGGGGTTTTCACGGTATGCAGTAGATGAGAAGTGGTTAGTGCCGCATTTTGAAAAAATGCTGTACGATAATGCACTGCTTGCTATTGCTTATATAGAGGCTTGGCAAATGACGGGCAAGGAGCTGTATCGGCAGATTGCAGAACAAATTTTTACATATATTTCAAGGGACATGACGGATGCGGGGGGAGCCTTCTATTCGGCGGAGGATGCCGATTCCGAAGGAGAAGAAGGCAGGTTCTACGTCTGGAATGAGACTGAAATAAGGGCAGTACTGGGTGATCGGGACGCTGCATTTTTTAACGATTTATACGGGATTACGCCGTATGGTAATTTTGAAGGACATAATATCCCCAATCTGATCGATATCAATCTGGAGGCTTACGGGAATAAGCATGACCTGACTAAACAAGAGTTAGAAGACCGGGTACGTGAGCTGCGAGAGAAGCTGTTTGTCGCCAGGGAAAAGCGGGTTCATCCTCACAAGGATGACAAAATTTTGACCTCGTGGAATGGGCTGATGATCGCTGCTTTGGCCAAGGCAGGACAGGCTTTTGGAGACGTCACTTATACGGAACAGGCACAGAAGGCGGAGTCGTTCCTGTGGAGCCACCTGAGACGGGCAGACGGGCGACTGCTGGCGCGTTATCGGGATGGTGAAGCGGCTTATCCTGGCTATCTGGATGACTATGCTTTTTATGTGTGGGGCTTGATCGAACTGTATCAGGCGACCTTTGATGTACAATATCTGCAACGGGCGCTGACATTAAACCAGGATATGATTCATCTATTTTGGGATGAGGAGCGACATGGTTTGTTCTTTTATGGAAAGGATAGTGAGCAACTCATTGCCAAGCCTAAGGAAATCTACGACGGTGCGATCCCGTCCGGCAATAGCATTGCGGCCCACAATTTTGTAAGGCTGGCACGGTTGACGGGTGAATCCCGATTGGAGGACTATGCAGCGAAGCAGTTCAAGGCTTTTGGCGGCATGGTTTCTCATTATCCGCCAGGATATTCGGCATTGTTAAGCTCGTTGTTGTACGCGACCGGAACGACGAAGGAGATTGTGATTGTAGGCCAGCGCGACGACCCGCAAACGCTCCAATTCATTCGGGCGATTCAAGCTGGATTCAGGCCGAATACAGTGGTGATTGTGAAGGATGAAGGGCAGCCGGCAATCGTAGACATAGTCCCTTATATCCGTGATTACAAGCTCGTCAATGGTAAACCGGGTGTATATGTGTGCGAGCATTTTGCCTGCCAAGCACCTGTGGTTACTCTCGACGACCTTAAGGCTTTACTGAATTGAATAGCCTATCCTAAACAAACTTGATCCCCTTGGGGTAGTAAGCATATGGTGATTTTCGAACAATGACCTTATGCATGCCACCTACAAGGGGATTATTTCATGTTTGGAGATAGGTCTAGTGAATTGAAACTAACATTTTCTTAACATGTTCAGTGCATTTTTTTTTTAATATTTTTTAGGTATATTACATTAAGGAATCGGTTCCAGGGAGCCTTGCCGCATTCATAACTAAGTACATATACCTATGCAACGGGAAAGAGGATTTGTCGAGTGGATAATTATTGGCAAAATGAAGCAGTTCACATTATGCAAGCAACCCAAGTGATGAAATGGAGATGTTGACTGATGAAGAAGCTCGCGGGAATACCATGGCTCGTGGGAAGGGGGCTCAGCAAAAATTTTAAAACGAAGCTGATAATCGCCTTTATTGCCTTTTTGATTATACCGTCTATGATTGTTGGGGCTCTGTCGTTTGTGAGCGCCAGCCAGGAGATTCGAAAACAAATTGAAGAAAGCGCCAGGCAGGCCATTATCCGTACTAATTTTATCATTGATAGCGCCATTGCCCCCAAGGTGCATGATGCAGAATATTCTGCTGAAAAGCTAAATGGCAATCGGGTGGAGACGGAGGAAGAAGCGGCGAATTTAGAAGAATTCTTTAAGCAATATGCTGCACTCCATCCTGAAGCCGAATCCATTTTTTATGCTACAAAGGATGGTAAGTTTATAACCTATCCACAGAATCAATCATCGGGTAATTATGATCCCCGGGTCCGATCTTGGTACGATAAGGCGATAAAGGAACAAACAAAGACAGCGATTAGTTCACCCTATCTTTCCAACACCTCGAAGCATGTGACGGTTACGGTGTCCAGGGCAACGGCAGATGGATCAGGTGTTATTGGCATCGACTTGAGAATTAGCAGTATTAAAGAGACATTGAACAAGATTAAAATAGGTCGTGAAGGTTATGCCATATTGCTGGATAGCAAGCGTACTTACATTGTTCATCCGACGAAGGCATCAGGCAGCAAAATTTCAGATGTTGAATCACGCATGTATGAGAGCGATGCTGGTGAATACGAGTATCAGTATGAAGGTCAGCTCAAATATATGAATTACGCGACTAACAAGCTGACAGGTTGGAAAATAGGAGGGACGCTGTATTTATCTGAAGTGGATGATGCAGCACGACCGATTTTGATCAGTACCTTGCTTACGGTCGTCGGGTGTCTGGTGGTAGGCATAATCATTGTCTACTTCCTGATCCGTTCCATTATCAAGCCTATTTCAAAATTGAAGGAACAAGCGGTGAATGTGAGCGCGGGGGATCTGACGCAGGACATTGAAGTGAAGAGTGAGGATGAGATTGGAGAATTGGGACGAGCTTTCCGAAATATGCAGGATAACTTGCGAGCTGTCATTCAGAACGTAGGGGATAGTGCAAATCATGTCGCCAGATCCTCGAACGAACTGACGGTAAGCGCAGAACAAACCAGTGCTGCAAGTGAGCAGGTGTCCCAGGCTGTTCAGGAAATTGCCAGCGGAGCAGAGAAGCAGACTACAGGTCTGGAAAATAACTCAGTTGCGCTTGATGAAATTGCACAGGGGGTTACACAAATCGCGGAACGCTCAATCTCGGTAGCGGATCTGGCCAGACGATCCTCATTGCAAGCTGAGGAAGGAAGGAAGTCTGTTGAGCAGACAGGCGAACAAATGAATTCCATTCACCAATCGGTAGAGCGATCTAATCGGATGATTCAAACCTTGCAAGCCCGCTCTCAGGAAATCGGTGAAATTACGAAAGTTATCGGTGATATATCCAATCAGACGAACCTGTTGGCTTTGAATGCAGCAATTGAGGCAGCCAGAGCAGGTGATCATGGCAAGGGCTTTGCCATCGTTGCCGATGAGGTGCGCAAGCTGGCAGAGCAGTCGCAGTCATCTGCAACACAGATTGCCACATTGATTGCCGAAATTCAGCAGGAAACGGAAGCCACGGTTCAGACGATGAACCAAGTTACGACTGAGGTACAGGACGGGCTGCAGATTTCCAAAGCAACCATAGTCAAGCTGGGGCACGCGATGGAAGGTATTCGAGAGACAACACCTCAGGTAGAGGAGGTCGCAGGCATTGCCCAACAGATATCAGCCAGTGTACAAGAGATTGCAGCGACGGCCAACGAGCTGACGACGATTGCAACCAGTAATGCTGCTACATCTGAGGAAGTCGCTGCTTCCTCGCAAGAGCAGCTGGCTTCCATGGAGGAAATATCAGCTTCTGCTCAGATGTTATCCACAATGGCTGCTGAGTTAAAGTCGATGATCAGTCGTTTTAAATATTAAAACGAACTTGAACCCTATGGAATCTATAGTACAATGAATGCTCGGGACAGTTCTTTAAGCCTTATGGCATAAGGAATCTGTCCTGAGTTTTTTATATTTTCAATTTAGCTTACAAAGTAGGGGAGATTACAGGTGGGTGAGCATTTGGTTCGAGATTTGATGCTTTATTTTATCGTGATATTATTAAATGTTTTGACTTTTCAGCTCTTTCGGCGGGGGATCACGCGTATTATTTATGGAGTGGCCGGAATGCTGTTTTTATATTTTGGTATACATGATAGAGCGAGAATGACTTATCTGCTGGAGCTAGCGATTGGCTTGATATTCATCCTTTTGATTATACGCGTTTGGATCATTCAATCTACATATGAACGACGTTTACAGGACCAAAACCGAGATCTTCTAAGCCTGCTTCGGATTCAACCTGGCTTTACCTTCAGGCTGGAGAAAAGCGGCGACGAATTTTATTATAGGCTGCTCGAAGGAGGCTTGCTGGAGCGCATGGGTCTGGATCTGCAAGTCAGCTACAATCGAAGGGAGCATGTAGAGAGACTCGGGGACATTTTTGAGCTATCCTCTGAAACACTTGAGCAGCTTATCGAACATTGCAAACAGGCATGGTTCGGAGACCGGACGGTATTTGAACTTGAGTTTTGGGAATACTCGGCTTTAGTTACATTACATCCGGTCAGGGAGGACGGGATTACCAAGCATGTCACAGGACATGCAATGGATATAACAGAGTATAAAGCTTTAGAGAAGAAAAGAAAGGAGATCGACGAGGCTAACCATGCCAAAAGTGTTTTTTTGGCTCATATGAGTCACGAAATTCGCACGCCGCTGAGTGGGATCATGGGTCTGTCGAAGCTGTTGAACAAGACGGAACTGACTGACGTTCAAAAAGACTACCTCCATAAGCTCCTAGCCTCCTCGCGTACTCTTTCGTCCATGCTCAATAACGTACTGGACTTTTCCAAAATGGAAGCAGGCAGTCTGGATCTGGAAAGGGTTGAATTTGAACCGGAAACAATGCTTCGGCATCTTGCGGATACGGTGGGTGCTTTGCTGGAACACAAAGAAATAGAGGTTGTATTTATAACGGACCCCAATTTACCCCAAAGCGTTAAAGGTGATCCATTGCGGATGGAGCAGGTGCTTTTAAATCTGCTAACCAATGCCGTCAAGTTTACGGATCAGGGGCATGTATTATTTCAAGTCAAGCTGCTAAGCCACCAGAACGGACGGGTAGCGTTGTCTTTTATGGTGGAGGATACAGGCATAGGTATTTCCGAGGTGTGTATGGACAAGCTGTTTATTCCTTTTACCCAAGCGAAACCATCAACTAGCCGCCGCTATGGGGGCTCGGGGCTGGGTTTAGCCATCAGCAAGCATTTGGCTGAAGCGATGGGTGGAAATATAGAGGTGGAAAGTCGATTAGGGGAATATAGTCGATTTTACTTCAATGTCGAGCTGGAAATCGGGGAATTACATACGGAAGGCACACCGGTAGGAAGACAAATAAACGGCAAAGCCTTAATGGTTGTGCAGCACGAGCTGCTGGGATATAGCCTGAAGGAATTACTTCAAAGCACAGGATTAGAAACATACACCATTTCATCCTTTCAGGAATGTGTGGAGGCTTTTGAAAATGGCAAAGCATTTAATTTGGTTATGGTTGACATGAGGATGGATGGCTTTAGAGAGCTGGAGGCAAGGAGACATTGGCTTCAATTACTCGATAGACAGATGACTCAGGTCATTGGACTTACAACAGTGTTCCAGATGGAAGAGATGGCGGCTGGAGATGAGGATAGTAGGGTAGATGCCTTTTTGTCCAAGCCCGTGACTCGGAATGCTCTATTGGAGGTTATCGGCTGGAGACTGGAAAAGGAAAATCCAGTGTCTGTAAATGTTAATTCTATGGATACACATACGATGATGAGTTTTCCTTATGAAGGAGAGATTGCAGCGCAGAAGTATCAAATTCTCATAGCGGAGGACAATGAAATTAATCAGGTGGTGATTACCGAGTTTCTGGAAGAGCGAGGTTTTGAAGTAACCATGGTTGCCAACGGAAGAGAGCTGTTAGAGTCACTGGAGCTGCGTTTTTGGGATATGGTCATGCTTGACCTGCATATGCCGGAGATGGATGGCTTTGAGACGGTCAGACATATTCGTAGAAGGAAAGCTTTTAACAGACTTCCAATTATCGCTTTTACGGCCGATGCTGCGCAGCATGAACAGGAGGTTTGTCTTCGTTCAGGCATTAATGCTGTGCTGCTCAAGCCTGTCCATGAACTGGATGCTGTAAAAGTGTTAAATAGCTGGATTCATTTAGCGTGGCTGCAAAAATTACAAGGTCTTCACGCAGAACAGGCGATAGCTGGTATGGATGGAAAGGTATATATTTTTCAATTTGCCCTTTACAAATGGATTCAGGAATACCAGCACCTCGATAAAAGAGTGACCATGAAAATGGACAACGGCCAGTTATCTGCTGCTCTCCGATTAATCCACTCACTCAAGGGAGGCGCAGGGAACCTGTGCGCGTCCAGGCTGTTGGCAAAGGTTATGGAGCTGGAAAAGGGATTGAAGCGTAGCCATGGAACCTCAGCAAGGGAGTTGTACCCAGACTGGCGAGAGCAATTGAGGTTAGTTCAAAAGGAGATTAACCAAATCAAGTCATCGGTTCCCTGGAGCTGATCGTATTACTGCATAAATTTATATCCAATCCCCCAGATGGTCCTGATCAATTTTGGATTTTTAGGGTCTTTTTCGATTTTTCTGCGTAAATGGTTGGTATGTACGTCTACAGCCCTCTCATTAATAAAGGAGTCTGTGCCACGAAGAGCTTGAATCAAGGCATATCGACTGAATACAATTCCCCGGTTCAAATAAAAAAGCTTCATAAGCTCAAATTCCGAAAATGTCATCTCCACAATCTGCCCACTTACGGTAACCATTCTTCGCGCCAGATCCAAAACAATGTCCGTATCAGACTCGGCTTCTGGCGCAAGGCCTCTTCCCTTTAGTCGTGTAATTTCAATACGTCGGAAAAGAGCCTCGATTCGTGCCTTTAGCTCCTGCATACTAAAAGGCTTGCAAATATAATCGTCTGCTCCCAACGTAAGTGTACGAATGCGCTCTGAGATGTTGTTTTCCGAAGAAATCACGACAATTGGCACATCCGTATGCTTGCGTATCAGTGGGCAGGGATTCACGCCGTCCAGGTCTGGAAGCAACAAATCTAGCAAAATAATATCAGGCTGTACGATATCGAGCCGGGTAATCCCCTCAGTCGCTTGTGCCACTCTGGTAACGCTATAGCCTTCTCCTGTCAAATATAAGGAAAGAGTGTCGCCCAGCATATTATCATCTTCAATAATTAAAACATTAGACATATTGATGTTTCCTTATCTATTTTTTAAATTTGTCATCTTCTTTCTGAATAGAGTAAACTCCTTTGGACAGTCTGTCAAAAGATCAGATAGATTGTGGTAACCTTATAGTCAAGAAGCGCGAATTTATATCTATTTGATATGGGAATGTACTATTTTCGATATTTGTCTCCATAATACGACAATTTTCGAATGGTTTTAACAATAAACTGCAAGTCTATCGCCCTCGATTACAAAAAATTAACAAATCACACCAGAAACATGCATTGACTTCAAGAAAATTTATGGTATTTTATTACATAGGAGTGACATCCTCTGATAGGCCCCTTAGAAAACCCCACCACTCATCTTCTGAATGTAATACTACTTACAACATGCTAATCTGTACTATTTTTTCGTACTCTATTCGTTCTCATGATCGTATTCATGCATTCTTTGGTGTGGCAGCCTCATCGCGATTCAGACTGTTTGCTCATTTTAGATTACATATTTAAACTTTTTTTTGCTTTCGATGCTTGTGTTTTTCCAAATCAGGTCAGCGGGAGGACGAGAATTCATGAACACATTCGAAGCATTGGAGTCCAATGTAAGATCTTATTGCAGAAGCTTTCCGGTTGTATTCAACAAAGCAAAAAACGATGTGCTGTACACAGAGGCAGGAGAGGGATATATCGACTTTTTTGCCGGAGCAGGGGCGTTGAACTATGGGCATAACAACGATTTTATGAGTAACCTCCGATCGGATCATGCACGGTCTGGATATGTATACGACAGCAAAGCAGGAATTCATAGAGTCTTTTTCAGAGCGTATTCTCCAGAGCGTATTCTCCAGCCTAAGAGTTTAAATTATAAGCTGTAATTTTGCGGACCAACGGGAACCAATGCAGTAGAGGCCGCGCTAAAGCTTGCACGCAAGGTCAAAAAAAGAAATGGTATTTTTGCTTTTATGGGCGCGTTCCATGGCATGTCGCTGGGCAGTTTGTCTATTACCAGTAACAATTCCATGCGTGAGAGCGCTGGCGTATCTTTGGATAACGTCACCTTTATTCCTTTTAACAGTACGTTTAATGGAATGGATACCATTTTGTATATGGAGCAGCTTTTAACGGATACCCATTCCGGGGTAGAAAAGCCAGCTGCGATCATTCTGGAAACGGTACAAGCTGAAGGCGGTATTAACATTGCAGATACCGAATGGCTGCGTGATTTGCGGCAGTTGTGCAATGATCATGATATTTTACTGATTATTGACGATATACAGGTCGGCTGCGGCCGAGTTGGCTCGTTCTTCTCGTTCGAGCGTGCAGGTATCGTTCCTGATATGGTTGTTTTGTCCAAGTCAATCAGTGGTTACGGATTGCCGATGTCCCTGCTGCTGCTTAAGCCCGAATTGGATATCTGGGGTCCTGGTGAGCATAATGGTACCTTCCGTGGCAATCAGCTTGCCTTTGTCGCTGCCAAAGCAGCGCTGGAATTTAGGGATACGGTAGGGCTGGAAGCACAGGTGAAGGAAAAAGAGGCTTTTGTCCAGCAGTTTTTGCGTGAGCAAATTCAAACCATGGATCCTCTCATCGCAATTCGCGGCTTGGGTCTGATCTGGGGGATTGATGTATCCCACCAGGGAGAAGCATTCGCCAAGGAAGTAGCTACTCTCTGCTTTAAAAATGGCCTTATTATTGAACGGGCTGGACGTAACGATACCGTCATTAAAATTATGCCTGCGTTAACCATAAGTTTGGAAAACCTTCGCAAGGGCTGCAACATTATTAAAGAAAGCATGGTTCAGGTGTCCAGTACTTTAGTTGCTTTATAATATTTTTTGTAAACCATTGTAAAGCGATGAGTAAATCCCCTTGGCTGGAGCTGTCGTCTGCTAGGAAGCAGAACATGGCAGCTACCGTCCAAGGGGATTTTATCGTGAAGATTAAGAAATAACCGTTTGTGCGTATTTCTGCGCGGATTGCTCGAGCTGCTCATCGGTCAGAACCCCGGCACCATATTGTACGAAATAAGGCAGCAACTTGGTACCAACCATATGGCCTGTTGCTTCCAGAGGTCTCAATAACTCTTCAATTGTATATCTATTCTGTCCGTCATGTTGGTAGTTTTCCTCAACGCTGGCAGCAGACAAGGCGATCAACAGCTCTTTACCCTGCAGCTTGCCGCCTTCGCTTCCAAAGGCCCAGCCGTAGGTTAGAACCTGATCCTGCCATTTTTTCAGCAGGGAAGGAGTGCTGTACCAGTACAAAGGGAATTGCAGTACGATGCGGTCATGCTGCTCCAGCAGTTCCTGCTCCTGAGCGACGTTAATTTGCTCGTCCGGGTATACTTCATACAAGTTGTGAATCGTCACGCCGGGTTGCTTCTTGAGCTCTTGCACCCATCTTTTGTTAATGCGAGACTCCGCAAGATTAGGGTGGACAACAATTACGAGTGTTGACATTATGAAAAACATCTCCTTAAAACTAATTTTTTGTAAGTAAATTACCAATATATATGTAATCATTTTAGTTTCAACTAATAATATTGTCAACTCTTTAAATATTCAAACTCTACATAAAAAAACTCCGGCAAGCTCATGCCGGAATTTCATCAATGAAGTGTTTTTTATATTAAGCGATATGGTTAAGCTCAGCAACAATCTTATTTTTTCCAGAACGCTTGGCCTGATACAGATAATCATCCGCACCCTGGAAAAATGTATCTTTGTTCATTTCTTCCGAATAGCTTTTTAATCCGATGCTTACGGTCACGGAAACACGTTGCATTTTTTCGTCAAAGGTCTTCTTCTCGACTTCACGCCGGATGCACTCGACAATCTGATAAGCTTCCTCAAAAGTATGCTCGAACATCAGAATAGCAAATTCCTCACCGCCATACCGGGCTGCAATGTCATTGGCTGTAATCTGCTCTGTAATGATTTGCGAGATGCTCTCCAATATTTTATCTCCAAACTGGTGTCCGTAGGTGTCATTAATTTTCTTGAAATTATCAATATCTACTACCGCTAAATGGATAATAGCACCTTGCTCAGCATATTCAAGTGCTTTCTCATAAAAAGTTTGAAACGATAAATGATTGTAGAGCTTTGTCAGTCCATCAGTCATTGACATTTTGCTTATAATCGCGTTACTGATCATTAACTCTTGCTGGGCGCGCTGTGTTTTATGCAAATCCACTAGCAGATCACGGCCACTGGCCTGAATTATAAGTGCAAGAAAGGTGGACATCGTCAAAAAAGCCGGAATAGCTACGATGTCAAAGGCCGACAAGTAGGCACGGAAGGAGCCATCAATTGCCAGTAAGGAAAAAAAGACTACAACTTGTAAGACATAGGAAAGCCATATCAGGTGACGAGTGAAAAACAGGATGGATGAGAAAATAGGTAACAAGCACAATGCCGTAATAATCCGGATATCATAGTTCAAACGAATAATCATCCAGCAAATAACCGTACTTGCTATAAACAAGATTACGAAAGATAATCTGTTGAATTTATAATAAGCCAGTTCTGCAAGAAAGTTGGAACCGCACATGATTAGTGTGGGAACAAAAAGGATTCTCACGTAAAATTCATAAGGTGTAGCAGAATAATCGAGAAATAAATAACTGCCTAGCTGGGCAATGAAATGTACTGCTATAATCATCCAATAAAGCAATAGCATTTTACGTACCCAGCGGCCTTGCTTTGTTTTGTAATCCATCGTTTGAGTAACCCGTTTTGTTCTATTCATGATGTCACCACACTTAACGTATCTTTAGCCATTCTCGTATTATAAGATACTATGTGATGAAGTTGAAGCTAATTTTTTAGGGGGTATTCCCTGATCGGAACAGAGTCCTGTATTTCGACCTCGCCTGTGCTCAAGTTGCACTGAAAGTTGGTCATATCGCTTGATCTTTTTAGTTTGTGAAGTGGTGTTCAGAAGCTTGATTGATGTACTTCACCATCAAAGGATAACGGCACAAAAGCCAGTTGCGTAGCCCGAACACCGCTGCGTTCTCTTGGAATCATCAAAAAAGCCGTACTTCATGCTTAGAACTCCTCTCGATAGAAAAATAAGACCTAACACTTGATTTTCCCGACTATTTTTCTTGAATTTGCAAAATATTCGAAATGGGTAAATATACCTTTTTATGCTAAAATAAAAAAGTTAGGATTCAGCAAGGCGGGAGGTTGCAAAATGGCATCTATTACATTGTTTTTCATTCCATATGCAGGTGGATCGGCGTCAGTCAGCTTCAAATGGAAAAAGCTGTTGTTGCCACAGATTAAGCTTGTTCCACTGGAACTGGCGGGCAGAGGGATTCGTTCCGGAGAACCACTAAAGGATAGCATCGAGGAGATAAGTGATGATCTACTGCATAAGATCGGGCAAGAGATAGCCCACGGCGACCCTTATGCCATATACGGTCACAGTATGGGGACGATGATTGCCTTCGAGTTGTACTACAAGCTGGTGGCTGGCGGATTTGGCGAGCCTGCTCATTTATTTGTTTCCGGTGGACGAGCACCGCATGTCCCAAGAAATTTCCCGTGGTCACATGATCTGCCAGCAGATCAGTTCAGGACACATTTGCAGCGGTATGGTCAGCTTTCCGAGGCAATTTTTGACAATCGAGAATTATACGACTATTTCATGCCGGTGCTGAGAGCGGATTTCAAAGCCGTTGAGACGTATAAATACACGGCCAAGCCCGAGCCTTTACACTGTCCAATTACCGCTTTGACAGGACTGGCTGATAATACGTTGGCCTTGCAGGATGTGGAAGCGTGGGCGCAGCATACGGATCAGGATTTTCGTATGTTCACCTTTGATGGGGGACATTTTTTTATTCATGATGAAATGGAACGGATTACACAGATCATCAATGAGAATTTGGAACGCAGTGCAGTGGCAAACAGAATACAACATTAAAAAGAAGAGGTAATGGTAGTGACTGTAGGTGTATTGGCACATTTATTTGGCAAGTTGCCATATCGCGAGTTGGCTGCCAAGGTAGGCGCAGCGGGCTTTACCCATGTTCAGTTGGCTCCGTGGAGAGCGATCAGTGATGTGGATTTTAATAAACCGGGCAAGTTTAGCCCAGGATTGGCATTGTCTATCGCAGAGGAGTTTCGCAGGGCATGGAGTATCCATATCGGTGCTCGGGTGCTATCTGCATTTTTTTGTACAGGATGAGCAATTGTTGCGTGAAAATGTAGAGCGCTTCAAAGAGCTGATTCGATACGCGAGTCTGTTAGGAGCACCCATCGTCGCCGCAGAAGTCGGGCGCAATGAGGATGGCAGCGCTTATACGGAACGTGATTGGAGAGTTGTCAAAGAGGTTGTGCGTGAATTGGCAGAGGAAGCGGAAAAATGGGGCGTATTCGTAGGATTGGAAGCCGCTAACGATCATTTGGTCGGAACAGCTGCAGAACTGGCAGCCTTGCTGGAGGAAGTACCTTCGTCACAAATCGGTGTTGTCATTGATCCGGGGAATCTGTTGAAGACGGAAAACCTGGCACAGCAGGATGAGATTATTCGCGAAGCTTTCCGACTGCTGGGACCTCGGATTATCGCAGCACATGCCAAAGACCGTCGGTTATCATCATCAGGTGAGATCGAGACGGTACCACCGAGATTTGGTGACATGAACTATGGCCTCTATATGGAACTGCTGGAGCAGTATAAGCCGGGGGTTCACATCATTATGGAAGCAGCGCAGGAGCATCAAATGGCCAAATCCAAACGCTATATCGAAGGCCATCGGTTAGCGGCTCAGAAAGCGCAGGAAGTACAGACGAAGTAATTATTTCCTTTATATTACAGAAACTGTTAAAAGACTTGGAAGCGTCTACTTTTCCAAGTCTCTTGTGTTGGGTAGGGCTTAGCCTTGCACAACCGCCACGATGACAAGCACCCAGCTTGCCAAAAAAGCAAGCCCGCCAAACGGGGTGATCGCTCCAAGCTTTTTGACGCTAGACAAGCTAAGTGCATACAGACTGCCGGAGAACAGAAGAATGCCCACTAGCATAACCCAACCTGCGGTTACAATGAGAGCGGAATGAACAAAATTCCCTGCAATCGCTCCAAGCAGAAGCAGACCCAGTCCATGAGCGATCTGATATTGAATGCCCGTTTGGAATATGCTCATCATGTCTGCGGAAAGTCTCTTTTTCAAAGCATGTGCCCCAAACGCGCCGAGAGCTACAGCTAAAAACATAATGATACAACCCAGCAGCAGCAAAATTTTCATGTTTCAACGCCTCCTTGTGAAATAGTACCGATTTGAACCGATTTCGTCAATTTTCCTAGTTTAACTCCAAACTTATTGAATTTTTCGACTCTCATTGGTGAGCTAATATGTTATATTTTTTCCAGGGCCAATGTGAAGCATTTGGAGCTATGGACAGCACGTCCTCCACCTTTTTTACGGGAAAGTGAGGTGATGGTGCTGTTTTTTTGTGCTGCCGTTTTTCGGAACAAAATCTTGTGCAGGGCCAAAATTGATAATGGAGAGGATGACTGCAAAAGTGACTAGAAAAAAATCTGTGTTCAGGAAATCCGTCTCTATGGTCATGTCAGCCATTTTGGTGCTTCCGCTAACCTTGGGCATATTTCAGGCTGAGCCTGATCGTGCCTCGGTTGCAACACTAGAATCGACACGCTTCCTTCAATTGTATAAACAACTGAAGGACCCGGCCAGCGGATATTTTTCAAAGGAAGGCATTCCTTATCATTCCGTTGAAACACTCATGAGTGAGGCCCCGGACTACGGGCATTTAACGACCTCGGAGGCCTATAGTTACTGGATGTGGCTGGAAGTGTTATATGGTCATTATACCGGGGATTGGGGACACTAGGAATCCGCTTGGGACAACATGGAGAAATACATTATTCCAGTTAATGAAGGGGACGGGAAGGAAGAACAGCCTACGATGAGTAACTACAACCCCAACAGCCCCGCCACTTATGCGGCTGAGTATCCGCAGCCGGATCAATATCCAAGCCGTCTGAGTGGTCAGTATAGTGGCGGCAAGGACCCGCTGGATGCAGAGTTGAAGGCAGCCTATGGCAACAATCAGACCTATCTGATGCATTGGCTGCTGGATGTGGATAATTGGTACGGTTTTGGCAACCTGCTGAATCCGTCGCACACGGCCACCTATGTGAACACCTTCCAACGTGGAGAACAGGAATCGGTTTGGGAAGCCGTCCCGCATCCATCGCAGGATAATCAAAAATTTGGTAAACCTAATGAAGGCTTCATGAGCCTGTTCACCAAGGAAAATAATGCTCCTGCACAGCAATGGCGCTATACGAATGCGACCGATGCGGACGCACGGGCGGTTCAAGCCATGTACTGGGCAAAAGAACTGGGATATGACAACCCGGTATATTTGGATAAAGCGAAAAAGATGGGAGACTACTTGCGTTACGGTATGTACGATAAATACTTCCAAAAAATAGGAAGCGCTTCCAATGGGACTCCGAGCGCTGGTTCCGGCAAGGACGCCAGCCATTGTCTAATGGCATGGTATACGGCATGGGGCGGTGGACTAGGCCAAAGCGGCAACTGGGCTTGGCGGATTGGCGCAAGTCATGCGCACCAGGGCTACCAAAATGTCGTTGCTGCCTACGCGTTATCCGATAAGGATGGCGGATTAATACCCAATTCACCAACGGCAGGACAGGATTGGGCAACCTCGCTGAAGCGCCAACTGGAATTTTATGCCTGGTTGCAATCCGATGAGGGAGCCATTGCAGGTGGAGCAACGAATAGCTGGGATGGTGCCTATAAGGCGTATCCGTCTGGCACAAGCACCTTCTATGGAATGGCTTATACAGGTGCTCCTGTATACCAAGATCCATCGTCCAACAACTGGTTTGGAATGCAGGCATGGCCGGTTGAGCGGATTGCTGAGCTGTACTACATTTTAGCCCAGAAGGGCGATACTTCGTCCGATCAGTTTAAAATGGCTAAGCAAGTGATTGAAAACTGGGTAGCGTGGTCCAAGAGCTATGTATTTGCCAATGAACGCCCTGTGACAGACGCAGAGGGATACTATTTGGACGCTCAAGGCAAGCGCATTCTGGGTGGTAAAAATCCGAAGGTAGCCACTAAAGCGGCTAAAGGCGAGTTCTGGTTGCCAGGCAATCTGGAATGGAGCGGGAAGCCAGAAACCTGGACCGGCTTTGCCAATCATAAAGGGAATGCGAATCTCCATGTCGTAACGAAGAAACCGGGGCAGGATGCCGGAGTACTGGGCAGTTATGTTAAAGCGCTTACTTTCTTTGCTGCTGGAACGAAAGCTGAAAAAGGCGACTACACCGAACTGGGCAAGGAAGCCAAGGATTTGTTCAAAGCTTTGCTTGACGCTGCATGGGGTTATAATGATGGCGTAGGTATTACAACGAAGGAAGCACGTGAGGATTATTATCGCTATTTCACCAAAGAAGTGTATATTCCGAACGGCTGGAGTGGTAAAACAGGGCAAGGCAGCACTATCCCAGGTACAGACGCGACTGCTTCTGACCCGTCCAAAGGTGGGAACGGCACATACTCCAGCTATACCGATATCCGGCCTAACATTACTAAGGACCCGCAATGGTCCTATTTGAAGGATAAATACACGACATCCTGGAATAATCAGACGAAAAAATGGGATAAGGGCGCTCCAGAATTTACGTATCACCGTTTCTGGTCTCTAGTTGATATGGCGACAGCTTATGCCGAATATGACCGTCTCATTAACGGCAGCGGACCAGCCGAGCCGACAGCTCCCAAAGCACCTGCGAATGTGAAGGCAAGTGCGGGGGATGCTCAGGTTACACTGACCTGGAACAAAGCAACGGGCGTGGATAGCTATACAGTTAAGCGGTCCACAACCAGTGGAGGACCTTATGCGACTGTAGCAACGGTAACAGACAGCACTTACAAAGATACAGGGGTGGTGAATGAAACCACTTATTATTATGTAGCAAGTGCAACTAATTCTTTAGGAACCAGTCCGGATTCTGCCGAGGTCAGCGCCAAGCCGACAGCAGCGCCGCTTCCGGCAACGGGCGATGTAATTGCCCAATACCGTGTGGGCGATACGAACCCGGGAGATAATCAGATACGTCCGCTGTTCCGTGTGGTCAACAAGGGGAAAGAAGCAGTTGATCTGAAAAATGTCAAGCTGCGGTACTACTTTACTGTAGATGGTGATAAGTCACAGGAATTCCATTGTGACTATGCACAGCTGGGTAGCGACAATGTCCAGGGACGCTTTGTCAAACTGGATAAGGCGGTTACGGGCGCAGATTATTATCTGGAGATTTCCTTTGGAGCTGGTGCGGGAAGTTTGCCAGCAGGGGCAAATACAGGGGATATTCAGATACGCATGAACAAAACGGATTGGAGCAATTATAACGAAAGTGATGATTTTTCCTATGATGCAACCAAGACATCATATACGGATTGGGATAAGACACCTCTGTACGTAAACGACAAGCGTGTCTGGGGTCTGGAGCCTTGATTGTAGGCTAATTGGAGTGAGACGGGCGGAGTGAGAGAGGGAATTAAGCCTCATATTCCGCCCGTTTTTTTGTGGTTGGATTCGTGGTACACTAGGAACGTTACATATAATATACATGACCGAGGTGACCTGAGACATGAATGACAAATTGGCACAGGCTTTGAATGAGCAAATGAATTTTGAATTTTACTCCGCTCATGTGTATCTGGCGATGGCTGCTTATTGCTCCAGTGAAAGTCTGGATGGGTTTGCGAACTTCTTCCTGGTACAAGCGGAGGAGGAACGCTTTCATGCGATGAAGCTGTACAAATATATTAATGACCGCAGAGGACGCGCTACTTTGGCAGCATTACCGGAGCCAAATAATAGCTACGCTTCCATGCTGGACGTATTTGAGCACGGCTATAAGCATGAGCAGCAAAACACACAGAAATTTTATCATTTGGCTGACCTGGCTCTGGACGAGCGTGAGCATGCGACAATCCATTTCCTGAAATGGTTTATTGATGAGCAAGTGGAAGAGGAAGCGCTGTTCGACAGTGTTATCCAAAAGCTTAAGCGCATTGAAAGAGACAGCAACGCTTTTTATATGCTGGACAGCGAGTTTGCCAAACGCAGCTTTACAGTCCCTGCGGAATAATACAGACTGTACTAGTTTTATTTAAACTTGTACAGTCTGCTTCCCAAAGGTATGAATGCCATTTACCGCCAAGATACAATTAACCACAGGAAGAGGACTGATGAACAACGTGAAATATAATCGTTTGGGAAACAGTGGGCTTCAGGTGTCCGCACTTGGCCTTGGCACCAATTCTTTCGGCAAGAGAGCGGATCAGCAGACTTCGATGGATATCATCCATGCTGCGCTCGATCAGGGAATAAATTTTATGGATACTGCCAATATTTATGCTGGTTCGGAATCGGAACGAATCATCGGGCTGGCGTTGGAAGGTAGACGGCAATCTGTCGTTCTTGCCACCAAAGCGGGCCTACCGAAACACGAAGGACCGGGAGGGAGCGGATCTTCCCGCCATCACCTGATGCAGGAGCTTGAGGGCAGCTTGCGCCGTTTGAAGACGGATTATGTTGATCTGTACCAGATTCACACATTTGATCCCTACACCCCGCTAGAGGAAACGCTGCGCACGCTTGACGATATGGTCTCCGCAGGTAAAGTGCGTTATATCGGTGCTTCCAATTACGCGGCTTGGGAAATGATGAAGGCGCTCGGGATTAGCGAAGCGCGGAATCTGGTCAAGTACGTCTCGATCCAGTGCAGCTACTCCCTCGCCGACCGTACGCCAGAGAAAGAGTTGCTTCCGCTCTGCTTCGATCAAGGAGTCGGAATCATTCCTTACTTCCCGCTTGCCGGTGGTATTCTCACCGGCAAATATGCCGGGGGTGGTGCCGTACCTGCTGGCTCCAGAGTCGAAACCGATCCAAGCTTCAGCCGCTTCCTTACCCCCGAGCGAATTGAACTCGGCAACCAAGTAAATGAAATCGCTGAAGAGTTGGGCACTTCGCCCACGGCGCTGTCATTGGCCTGGCTGATGACCAGACCCGCCGTTTCTACCGTTATTGTTGGAGCCACCCAGGTAGAGCAGGTGCAGCATAATCTGCACAGTGTTTCCATTCATCTGGATGCACCAACGCTGGACAAACTGGAACAAGCCAGCCTTTCCTTCCGCAGTGGCGAGCCGTTCGCGTTTTATCGGTTGCCATAGCCGCATCCGTGTATAAGCTATAAGCCGAAAGCGTTACCCCGAATAGCTGGTGTATCGCTCTCGGCTTTTTTAATGACTGTGTTACAAGATCATTGTTATTTTAAATGTAGTTATAGAAAAAATTAATTAGTCGCTGCGATAGTAAGCATGCTACAGTAATATTATTCTTTATATCTGATTAAATAGATAGGATTAATTATTTTTTAAGCAACTTAGAACATTATAAACAACAATATAGTGAGGCGGGTTAATATGAGCGAAATCTATCGTCTAGCACAACAGAAGGACTCCGAAAGATTGCAGTATGTGACGTATGAGGCATACGAAACGATTCGGCAGTTGGGGCTGCAGTGGCCTGCCGCTCAGGCAAACGTTGCTCTCATTCAGGAGAACATTAAAAATAATGACTGCTATGTGCTGGAAGTGGATGGCGTCATCCAGGCTACGGTTAGCCATCTGAAAAATAGAGCTCTTGATTTTATAACCGATTTACCGTTTGTGATGTGGTTCGCCGTGGACCCGGCTGCACAGGGCAAAGAATATGGGAGAAAACTGCTGAATTGGGTAGAGCAGGCGATTATTCGTGATCAGGTGGGTGCCCCTGCGGTGACACTGGCGACAGCGGAGAAGCATCCATATCTGCTATCTATGTACGAGCGCTGGGGATATGAACGTATTCAAGCTTTTGACCGTGGAACAGGGGATGGGACGATGCATTTACTGCGCAAAGTAGTGAATCCTGAATTATTTGATGCCTACATTCGTGAAAAAGATGAGGCAGAGACAGCAAACCGAAATTAGAGCCGATCACCGGGAACGAAGCCGATTCGTCCGCTGAAAGGGGTATGGTTAAAATGAAATTTGTATTGTTCAGTTATAATGATGTACTTCATTTTGGTCCTGGTGTTGCGTTACGGTTTTTGGTTATCATAGACAAAGGTATAAATTTATCGTTGCATTCGGATACAAAGGAGATATATGATGGCTGAGCCTTTAAAAAATATGTACACACAGGAATTTCTTTGCCTTTTCGGTGAAAGAGTACAAACTGCTTACAGCTCGTTTGATACCAGCGGATTTATCCGCCAAGTTATGGATGAAAAATGGGACGAACTGGAGCTAAAAGCCCGGATGCGACGGATTTCACTAACATTGGGAACGTACTTGCCAAATCGCTATGAAGAAGCCTTGGCTATCCTGTTTGCCATAGACGAGCATTGCAGCGGTTTTCCGTACTTATTCTTCCCGGACTTTGTAGAGGTGTACGGGCAGGGAGAAGAGCATTGGGACCTCTCCATGAAGGCACTGGAGCGTTTTACATCAAAATCCTCTGCAGAGTTTGCTGTGAGACCCTTTCTACTCCGTGAACCGGAAAGAATGATGCGGCAGATGACGGCTTGGGCAGGACACCGAAGCGAGCACGTCCGTCGTCTTGCGAGTGAAGGCTGCCGTCCAAGATTACCCTGGGGGCAGGCACTGCCCATGTTTAAACACGATCCTGCTCCAGTATTGAACGTATTGGAATTACTAAAAGCCGATCCGTCACTGTATGTACGTAAAAGTGTAGCCAATAACCTGAACGACATCGCCAAGGACCATCCCGATACGGTCATAGCTACGGCTAGGCGCTGGAAAGGCACGCACCCTGATACGGACTGGATTGTGCGTCACGGCTGCCGGACTTTGATTCGCAAATCCATCCCTGAAGTGATGGCCATGTTCGGCTATGCCGAAGAAACGAACGGATCACCGCTAGTTACGGAAGCGTTTTTTACCGTCGATCCGGCTGTGTTAAAGCTCGGTGATAGCTGTGAGCTGAGTTATGCACTTCAACTTCGGGAAGGTGACCCTGTGCGAGTCCGCATCGAATACGGCATCGACTTTATAAAGGCGAGAGGACAAGCCTCGCGTAAATTATTTCTGCTTTCCGACAAAACCGTTCCCGGAGGAACCCGTCTTACAGGTGTGCGTACACACCGTTTTGCAGACCTGACGACCCGCCGCCATTACCCCGGCGCACACCGTATTATACTGCTTGTGAACGGGCAAGAAGCTGCATCTACAATAGTGGAACTCCAGTTTTAAAAGCTCTATAGCAGAAAGAAAAAGAGTCTGAAACGAGGCTCTTTTTTTGTTGTTTGTTCATATAATTTATTTTTTTTCAAAAAAATTAATGGTGGTATTAGAACCAGGTACTAGGACGTGATATACTACAATAAGATATGGCTCTCATCTTATGTACAAAGGGGAAATATAATTTGACAGATCAGCAGCAGTGGCTTGCGCCTGAATATTACAATATAACTTCGGAAATGGAACACCATAATGCTGGTAAAACAGCACTCAAGTGGTTGAGCGAAACAGGAGAATACGAGGAGATCACTTATGGAGAGCTGTTAAAAAAGGCTAATCGACTGGCTGGTGGACTTATGAGTCTGGGATTTAATAAAGGAGACAGAGTTCTGGTCGTAGTACCACGGCGTATTATTGCATATGTGATTTACCTGGCGTGCTTGAAGCTGGGACTCGCCGTTATTCCTTCTTCGGAAATGCTGCGGGCTAAGGATATTGCGTATCGTCTTCGCCATTCACAAGCACGCGGAATTGTTGCATGGACCGGAGTAACTGGTGAAGTGGACAAAATAAATGATGATTTGCCTGACCTGGATTATCGGATCATGGTTTCCGGTGACAACCCGGCACCTGCACCCGGCTGGCTTGAGCTGGATGAATTGATGGACGGACAGCGCGATACTTTTAAAGCTGTGAAGACACATCGGGACGATATGGCGATTATGGCCTATACCTCAGGTACTACAGGGAATCCTAAAGGTGTTGTACATAGCCATGGCTGGGGGTATGCTCATCTGCGAATCACATCCCCATGGCTGGATATCCAAGCTTCAGATGTTGTATGGGCTACGGCAGCACCGGGGTGGCAAAAATGGATTTGGAGTCCTTTTTTATCCGTACTGGGGAATGGGGCGACCGGATTCGTATATAATGGCCCGTTTCGTCCAGGTCGTTATTTGCACTTCCTGCAGGAATATGGGATTCAGGTATTATGTTGCACGCCTACGGAGTATCGGATTATGGCGAAGACGGATGGTTTGGATCAGTACGATCTGTCTGAATTGCGCAGCGCTGTTTCTGCGGGAGAACCTCTTAATCAGGAGGTCATTAACAAGTTTCAGGAGCAGTTCAACATTACGATTCGTGACGGTTACGGACAGACGGAAAGCACATTAATTATTGGTAACTTGAAGGACGAACCTCTGCGTACAGGCTCGATGGGTAAATCCATTGCGCCGGGACTTGTTGAGGTCATAGACGAGGACGGCATTCCACTGGAGCCAGGTCAAGTCGGTGATATTGCAGTGCGTGCTGATCTTCCGGCATTATTTCATACGTATTATCTTGATCCGGAACGCAAAGCAACCAGTCTCCGTGGTGACTATTTTGTGACAGGAGATCGGGCTCGCAAAGACGAGGATGGATATTTCTGGTTTGAAGGACGCGGTGATGATATCATTATTAGCTCTGGTTATACCATTGGCCCGTTTGAAGTAGAGGAAGCGCTTATGAAGCATGACTCCGTGCAGGAATGTGCTGTTGTAGCAAGTCCTGACCCCATGCGTGGACATATCGTAAAGGCATTCGTTGTACTCAAAGCCGGAGTAAAAGAATCACCGGAACTGGTGAAGGAGCTGCAGCAGCATGTTAAAGCATGGACTGCACCCTACAAGTATCCACGAAAAATAGAGTTTATTCAGGAACTTCCCAAAACCAGTTCGGGCAAAATTCGAAGAATGGTGCTGCGTGAATTGGAAAAGCAATCTGTACTGTAATTATAAAATTAAATATGATGAAAATGGAACAGGAGCGTGGGAACATGAGTACATTCGAAACATTGCTGGAGCAATATGCAGAGCTTGTCGTGAGAGTAGGGGTCAACATTCAGCCCGGACAGGTATTTTTGGTTACAGCACCGCTGGAAACCATTGATTTTACGCGCTTGATTGTCAGTAAAGCCTATGAAGCAGGGGCCAAATACGTACAGGTAGAGTTTGAGGACGATCAGATTACACGCAGTCGCTTTGAACAGGGTGAAGAAGCTTGCTTTGATTATTACCCGGCATGGAAGGCGGAAATGATGGAAAAACTCGCGGAAGAGGGTGGAGCTACGCTAACCATCAAGGTACCGAATCCCGATCTGTATCAAGACATTGATCCACAAAAGGTTTCACGTGCAACGAAGGCGGCAGTCACTGCGAGAGAAGGCTTTTCCCAATATACCCGGAATCATAAAATTAGCTGGTGTCTAATTAAAGCGCCAACGAAGGCTTGGGCTGATAAAGTATTTGCCGATGTGGCAGAAGAGGATCGCATTCGTGTCATGTGGGATACGATTTTCCAAATGAACCGTGTAGACGGCTCAGATCCTGTTCAAAATTGGCAGGAGCATTTGAAGAATCTTGAACAGCTGCAAAACAAGCTGAATCATAAAAAATATAAAAGCTTGCACTACCGTGCACCCGGAACAGATTTAAAAATTGAACTAGCTGACGGGCATATCTGGCGCAGTGGTGGTGGTGAAAACGAACGTGGAGATTATTTTGTGGCCAATATGCCGACAGAAGAAGTGTTCACGATGCCTAAGCGCACAGGTGTGAATGGTTATGTTACCAGCACCATGCCGTTAAATTTGAACGGGCAGCTAGTGGATCGCATTACTTTTACCTTTAAGGACGGCAAAGTCACCGAGTATACAGCGGAATCCGGCGAGCAGCATCTGACTCATTTACTCGCTACGGATGAAGGGGCCAGCTATTTGGGTGAAGTTGCATTGGTTCCGCACGCTTCACCAATTTCAAATCTCAATCGTATTTTTTACAATACGGGAATTGACGAAAATGCCTCCTGTCATTTAGCTCTGGGCAGTGCGTATCCTTTTAATATGGAAAAAGGAACACAAATGAGTCGGGAGGAATTGTTGAGGAACGGTGCTAATGTCAGCCTGACTCATGTTGATTTTATGATTGGTTCAGCCGAGCTGGATATTGACGGCGAGCTGCAAGACGGAAGCAAAGAAGCAGTGTTTCGCAAAGGAAATTGGGCCATTTAGTCTTTTTCTCAATCTAATTCAAGCAACCCGCAAACGATCCCTTCGTTTTGCGGGTTTTTCTGTATCCCAATTGTAAAATTGTCCCTTGTATTGTGAAGTGTAAAGTGCTAAACTAAATTTAAACAATGTTTAAAACGTTGTTTAAATATATGATTGATTAAGGGATTCAGTTCCTTTGATTGGCACTGAGTGGACTAAATAAGAGGAGGAGAAGCATGCATGAATCAGGCAGACAAAAAACAACAAACCAAAGAAAAGATATTAGAAGCTGCGCTGGAATTCATTAAAAAAGAAGGTTTTGAGGCGGTTACTATCAGAAAAATTGCTGACCTATCGGCCACTAATATTTCTCTGGTTAATTATTATTTTGGTTCAAAAGAAAATCTGCTGAGTGAAGCTATTGAAGTCATTTTGAATGGCTTTCAACACACGTTTTCTACCTTGGACAATACAGCAATACCGCCTCAGGATAGACTGAAACAATTTTTGTTTGATTATTTACAGGTCATTCGCCAATACCCGGAGCTTCTCTCGCGGATTATTGCCATGGGTAGTACGCCCTTTACATCTCAGCAGGAATACGGAAGGTTTTTAAGTATTATGGGGTTTCCGAAGGTTCAGGGCACGATTAAGGAGCTGACAGGTGAGGAACAGCCAGAACGATTACTGGCGATGATGCTGCAATTATTCGGAGCGATTTTTCTACCTGCGCTAATGAGCCCGATACTTGAATCCGGAGCAGTTGCGAAAATACCGTCAATTGAGGAACAATTAAACCTGTTATTTGAAAGATATTTTGATCAAAAATAAGTCAATCATAGGAGTGACTATTATGAATTTCATAAGAAAATATTGGCAAGATGCAGGTGCAATTATTGGTTTGGTTATATGCATTGGGCTACTTATGAACAGGGCTATCCTTTTTGATATCACGGGGATACTCTGGCTAAGCTTTGTAGCTATACTGTTCCATCAATTTGAGGAGTACCGATGGCCTGGATATTTTCCCGGTTTATTTAATAGTACGATGTTTAAAAGTAAAGCACCGGATCATTATCCCTTAAATACCCATTCAGCCATGATTATTAATGTGGCGATTGCCTATATATTTTATTTGCTCCCCGTATGTTTTCCACAAGTAATCTGGCTTGGACTCGCTCCCGTTTTTATGGGATTCTTCCAGGTCGTCTGGCACGGCATTGTTGTTAATATCAAAGCAAAAACCTTATATAATCCTGGCCTGGTTACAGCGCTTCTCGTCCATGTTCCCGTCGGAATTTGGTATATTCATGAAGTGGTAAAGCACGACATGTCAACCGGAATGGACTGGATATTGGGAACGATTTACTTTGTTCTTGCTGTATATATTTTCATCATTAAAGGGAATATGTGGTTGAAGAGAGAGGACTCCCCTTACTCTTTTTCTAAACAACAATTGGGAGCTTACATTCGTAAATAGTGTCTACAATTAAGTCGTTTTCGTCACAATGACAGAAGCGACTTTTTACAATGGCGTTGCATTTTTATGAGAGGATGTTTATACTTATATCAGTAATTGATTAATCACTTATCGGAAATTCTCGATAAGTAAAAAGGATGAATAAGTCATGGCTAAAACTACGTCAACATCAATAAATCGCCCAAACGAAATCATATCCGCTGCTATTGAAGTGTTTGCAGAGATGGGCTACTATCGAGCTACAACAGCTAAAGTGGCAGAACGGGCCAATATTTCCCAGCCGTATGTTTTCCGCTTTTTTGCTACCAAGGAAGCATTACTTGTCGAGGCTCTGAAGGTTTCCTTTGCGCGCATCCAAGAATCCTTTCAGCAGGTTATTCATTCGGCCCCGTCTGAACAGCTAGAGCAGGAGCTGATTACGGCTTATTCGCAAATTATGACGGAATACCGCAATGAGATACTTTTACAAATGCAGGCGCAGACCATCGGGGAGGATGTGGTTGTGAGCGTGATGCAGCAGGGATTCCGTGATATTCATTCGATCGTATTTGGTGCATTTCGTCATGCAGGTATTGAACATGCATCGCAAAGAACGATGCTCTTTCTTGCCAGAGGGATGCTCTGTAATATCTCGATGTCTCTGGATCTACCGGAACTGATGAAAATAGACGATTAATTTTGGTTTATGCAAACTGGAGTCGCGCCTTGGCGCGGCTTTTTTTGCTTGTGAGCATAAACCGCTAAATAGGTTGACAATAGGAGTGAGCTTCGTTATCTTTATACATATAGGGGTATATGTATATACGAATTGAATCAATACCCGTTCAAAAATAGGAGGTATACACAATGTCATCAAATAGCATCCAAGCAGACTATATTCTTGATTGTAAAGGCCTGGCTTGTCCTATGCCTATTGTAAAAACAAAACGGGCTATGAATGAGCTCAATCCAGGGCAGGTTATGGAAGTTCAGGCAACTGACAAGGGTTCATTAGCCGATTTTCAGAGCTGGGCACAGAACACCGGGCATCAATATGTAGGCACGCTTCAAAAAGGAGATGTAATACATCATTATCTGCGCAAATCGAATTCTGCACAAGTGAAGGCAGAACTAATGCTTCCTTCAACAATTAGCCACGAAGAGCTGCAGACGAAATTGTCCGGAAAGCAGAACATATTACTGCTGGATGTTCGGGAATCTGCGGAATTTGAGCTTCGACATATTCCTGGATCAAAATCCATCCCTCTCGGTGAACTGGAGAACAGGCTCAACGAGCTGAATCTGGATGAAGAAATCGCAGTGATTTGCCAAGCTGGGGGACGCAGTGAAAGAGCTTGCCAGTTATTAGCAGCTAAAGGCGCTAATAACGTCAAATCTGTGCTTTTAGGCATATCCGAATGGACAGGAGAGACGAAGGGGCGCCAATCCATATGATTACAACAGGAGGAAATGTTGCGATGAATCAGGAGCATGCCCAGCAAAAAACAACGATTGTATTATTCAGTGGGGAGCTGGATAAGGCGATTGCTGCATTCATTATTGCGAACGGGGCGGCGGCATATGATCATGAAGTAACTATATTTTTTACGTTTTGGGGTCTAAACATGCTGCGTAAAGATGAACTTGTACGAACGAAAAAGGGATTGCTCGAAAAAGCCTTTGGCTGGATGATGCCCCGCGGCCCTCAAAAACTTGCATTGTCCAAAATGAATTTTGCTGGACTCGGCCCACGGATGATTAAACATGTCATGAAAAGGCATAATGCGCTATCCCTTCCACAGCTTATAGAGCTGGCGCGAGAGCAGGGGATTAAGCTCATAGCCTGTACCATGTCAATGGATCTGTTAGGACTGCAACAAGAAGAGTTAATTGACGGTTTGGAATATGCCGGAGTTGCCGCCTACCTGGGTGAGGCTTCGCAAGGGAAGGTAAATCTATTTATCTAGGGTGTGCTATTTATTTTTTTGGTTTATAATATACCTATACGTGTATATGGTAAGTCAAAAAAGGAGTTGCATTGCTTATGGATTACAATTATAGTGATGAACTGAAAACACGCCTGAGAAGGATTGAGGGTCAGGTACGTGGAGTACTTCGTTTAATGGATGAGGGAAAGTCATGCAAGGATGTAGTCAGCCAGCTATCAGCTGTACGCAATGCATCAGATAAAGCGATTGCTCAAATTGTGGCAGAGAATCTGCAGCGTTGTATTTTGGAAGAGCAAGAGGCTGGAGGGGATACGGATAAGCTGGTTAAAGAAGCCATTCAGCTACTTGTAAAAAGCCGCTAATCATAATAAAAATGTTTATTTGTTATTTAAAGTGAAAAAATTTATGCATCGTAAATGGTGTTGACAAAAAAAACCGTTGTAAATATAATGTTTACAACGGAAGGTGATCCTAATGCAAATTAGCAGCCGATTTTCAATTGCAGTTCATATGCTGTCCCTTATACACGTACGTGCTGATTATCTTACTTCTGACCAAATTGCCGATAGCGTAAATACAAACCCGGTGATTATACGGCAAATAACCCGATTACTTAAAAAATCCGGATTAATCGGTGTTCGCAGAGGAACTGGGGGCTCGTTTCTATTAAAAGAAGCGGCTGAGATCTCCTTATATAATGTGTATAAAGCAGTAGAGGCTATTGAGAATGATCAATTGTTTAATACTCATGAAAATCCTAATCCCAATTGTTGGGTTGGTGCTAATATCAATCAGGTTCTTGAGCTTATACTCATTAAAGCTCAACATGCGATGGAAAGTATATTGCAAAATGTTTCTATACAAGAAATCACTGAGCTTATCATTCAAAAAAATCATGCTTCTTAATTAGGAGGCATCTTTTTTTATAACTGTTGTAATGATTATCATTACAACGTCGACTATGATGAAGATTTTCGATCTTGGAATGTTGAAGAACATTATAGGAGGTGAGGTAAATGTGACTGTAAATAAATTAATTAAAAGAACGAATCTCAAAAATGTTCTTCATGAGGAGGATTAAACAGATGATAAATAACAGTAAAATTAAAGAAGAAGTAAAAGAGCTGCGTTGGGAAGAGGAGGTGAACTCTTACATACAATTCATTCCGAATATAGAGTTCTCCAATGCCGAAGGTAATTCATTGAAATTAAATCTGTTGATTTACCGTGACCCTATGGACGAATTATTCAACAGAGAGGGAAATCAGGAGAAATATCCCTTGATTATATATTTACAAGGTTGTGGATGGGGGTGGTCAAAACAGGATACCTTTGCTTTTGTGCCACAGCTGAGCGAATTTGCAAAAATGGGATATGTTATCGCAAGTGTGCAGTATAGAACCAGTGACAGTGCTATATTTCCGGCTCAAATTCAAGATGTAAAAGCAGCTGTACGCTTCCTGAAGGCTAATGCGTCTTTATATAATATCGATCCAGAAAGAGTAGGCGTATGGGGAGATTCATCTGGCGCCCATCTTGCACTACTGTTGGGATTAACAGAAGGTAATGAAGAGTTTACAGGAGACAGGGAATACCCAAATGAGTCCAGCAGTATTCAAGCAGTTGCAGACTGGTTTGGTCCGACGGATTTTCTGACCATGAGCCAGTATCCATCCGTTTTTGACCACGATTCACCTCATTCTCCAGAGTCCAAGCTAGTGGGAGGCGCTATTCAGGAGAACAAAGATAAAGCAAGAAAGGCTAGTCCAATGCAATATATTCACTCGGAAGCACCACCTATTTTAATTATGCACGGGGATCAGGATGACGTGGTTCCTTACGAACAAAGCTTGGAGTTCTACCGAGCACTTAAGCAAGCGGGTAATGATGTCACCATGTACAAAATTACGGGAGCTGGACACATTGCCTTTACTCAGCCACATACATTAGATGTGGTTAAGAAGTTTTTTGATAAACATCTAAAAGACTAGGATCATGTAATAGCCGTAATACAAAAGTTCGCTACCTCTAGTGGTAGCGGGCTTTTTTTACTGTTTACTTATAGAACGCATTCACTAGCATGAAAACGAAAGCATGGATGCAATATAACGAAGCCATGCTTTCGTTTTTTTTGTCGTCTCTCGCTGCAATTGCTTGCTAAGGAACTATAGGTGGGAGCTACTCTTTCTCGCTTGTTTGTAAACCATATTAAAAAGCTCATTGTAATTCCGGTCTTTAGTAGAAGAGGAGGAAGATAGAACTTTAAGCTGCCTTGCTATTCCTTCACAAATGCTCCATCTAATACGAGGGTTTTGACATTCGTCCAAAATAAAGTCGATTAACTCTTGTTCTTCAGAAGCTCGATCCGTATCTTCTTGAGCTAATAGATTTCTAATGTGTGCTACAACTACCTCTTGATCTTCAGCGTTATTTTCAATATGAAATGGAAAAAGTACATGCTTATGCTGCTTGGTTATTTCTATATTTTTTTCTAACCGAACGATATTGTAAGACAGTATATCTGAACTATTCGTGTCCAGGCTCATCTGATTGGAATATCTGAACTGGTATCCGATTCCCCCGATGAAATGAGTGGATAAATCCATAGCACTGGCTTCAATTTCAACACCATAAACCTCGATTAAACGTCTGGCTAACCAGTTTAGCTCCTTATAATGACTTGTCACTATATATTTTCTTAACGCTTCGTCATTCTCGGCCATCGAAATATTGTACAGCTCCAAAATATTTTCTCGGCTATAAATAGCGTGCTTTAGCCCCAACTGGGAATATAAAATCTCCTTGCTGTGAGGATCGCCCTCTGCCAGTAACTGTTTCTGCTGTTCTTCCACTTTTGCATCGACATTTTGAATGATATTAAGTATCAGTTGAGGTTTAGAAGAAAAATAATTATAAAAAGTGCCTTTTGAGACACCCGACTTCTCCAATATATCCTGGATGGAAGTATGATGATAACCAATGTCACGGAATAAGGACTTGGCAGCTTCAATAATTTGTTCTTTTTTGGTCATATATCTGTTTCTCCTACCAAACAATTTGACAGTAATTTTATATCGCTTTATTATAGCATTAAAATAAATAAACTCGAGTATAAAAAAATATACATAAGTACATATCTATTTATTATATACACGCAAGAAACTACTTTATGAAGAAAGAAGAGGGCATCATCGTGTATAACATGGAACAGGAATACAATAGAGCACAGCGAGGTGATCGTGAGGCATTGATTCAGCTATGTCGGAGGCTGGAGTTTGAGCTTTACGGCTTGGCAAAAGCTATTATCGAACATGACGAAGATTTTATGATTGCTTTTCAAAAAACGATTCTTCAAGTCTATAGAGGCATGCATTCTTTACGGGGAACAGATACTATTAAAGAATCACCCCACGACTTCGAAAAATCTACTCAAGCTGTGAATGTCCAACAGATGAAGTTGCGAGAGGCGGTCAACCAGCTGGAAAAGGATTTTCGGATTGTGATTCATCTTTCTTATTTTCAAAAGTTATCGATCAAACAAATCTCTTATGTACTTAATATAGATGAAGCTGAAGTTAAAATGCGATTGCACAAAGCACGTGAACTATTAACAGAATGGAGTTTAAATTCAAGGTTGATCATCAGTAGCCAAGTGCACAGCTCAATACATTGGCATAATATGTTAAATTTACTCGATAAAGCCTAACTTTCAGAGGTGAGTTGGAATGTTGGAACGTTGGAACGTTCTATGGAGAATACATGGGAATTGAACAAAGGAAAGGGAGTGATATTTTAATTTCATTTTCCTTGATCATAGGGGATTTGGAAAACCAACCAGAGCTTTAAAAGCGGAAGACTATACTTTGGATAAAGTCATCAATGATATAGAAACAGCAAGACAATGCCTTCATTTGGATCACTTTATTATATTAGGTCATTCCGGGCACGCTTTTATGGCCTTGGAATATGCCAAACAATACCCTGATCATGTTCACAAAGTAGTGTTATTAAATTCAGCACCTACGAACAGCGAAGAGAGACAGCGCCAAAGCTTTTTGTTTTTTAATGAGACAGCCTGTTCAGAAAGAAAGGCGCGTTTTGAAAAGGATATTGTTTTATTGGAGGAAGATATCAAGAGAGATCCTGATAGACGATTTGTTCATATGTGTATACGTATGGGTGCGCAAAGCTTTTATGATTATACCTTTGATGCGGCTTACATGTGGAATGATGTCTACACGAATATGCCCATAATCGATTATTTATGGGGAGAAGCATTCGGACAGCTTAATCTGATACAATCCTTGGCTGATATCCATAAACCAGTTTTTATAGGTTTAGGAAGGTATGATTATTTGGTCGCGCCTGTTTCATTATGCGATTCGATTGACTACTCCTATGAAAACGTGAAGAAAGTTATTTTTGAGCATAGTGGTCATAACCCGATGTATGGTACAAAAATGGCAGCTGGTCTCATACTACACCCGAACAAAGCATATATCGAGGTCAAGGTTCAATTGTATAACCCTTCATCAGAATCGTAAACGTCTTTGTGGTGGAGCTAGGTGGTAATGACCATACGTTACAGGCAGGACTGCGCATGTAGCCAACCATCATATTTCCCCAGGCAAAAAACAGTGGTTAACAGTCATACAACAATGGCTGGCTGGAATGAAAAGGCAGAGCAGCCCATAGCTAATATCAAGTCTGTTAGCATGTTCTCGTATATGAAATTCCCATTCGTTATATGAAATAAACGAAAAAGACTAGAGGATGGCGATTCTCAGGCTACTAAAAATGGCTATCCTCTGGTTTTTCATCATTCCGTTCTAATTCCTTGAAAGGCTGAATCCACTAATTTGTGTATATACACATCGTCCAATAGACCGCCGGTGACCAGCAATCGATAGAAAATCGGCCCATATATGAGATCAATACTTAATTCGATATCAAGATCCCCCCGTAATTCCCCACTCTGAACTCCCCGTTCCAAAAGCTGCCGGGCCTCAAGTCGGCGTGGATGGATATATCGAGTTTGGTATGCCTCAGCCAGCCCTGCATCAAATTGCCCTTCACCAATCAGCTCCGCAATGATTTTTCCCTCACGGCTAATCATAAATAGAGTTACATTGGTAGCATGGATGAGTATGTCCTGGAAAGCCGTACCCGTGTCGGGTATGGGCAGCCTGTCTGCAGCCGCAGCCAGGAAGCCGTCGATGACCACAGCGGCCTTATTAGGCCACCATTTATAAATTGTGGCTTTGCTCACTCCAGCGCGTTCCGCAATTTTTTCTACAGTGACCGCGCCAAAGCCATTTTCCAGCAACAAATCATAGGAAGCGGACAGTATAGACTTGTGCGTTTCAACATTCCGTGGCCGTCCTCTTTTGCGTTGCATAAAAATCCTCCCCTCTAATAAAAACGATACGTTCAGTATACTAAAATTCGAACGAAAATAAAATAAATTGAAATTACCTATTTACAAAACGATACGTTCAGTATATTATTTGTTTATCGAATTACTGAACTTAACGTTTAGTAAATAATTGTTGGAATGCGGCAAGGTCTAACATGTTATTCTGTCGCACATTCGTAAACAAAAGAGGAGAATGATGATCATGCAAAAAAGTTCATTCAATGAGAGTAAAGGGATTTCTAAGTGGATGATGTTCCTGTTGGCATCAGCATGCGGTCTTATCGTTGCCAATTTGTATTATGCCCAAACATTGGTCGGTCCTATTGGTGCCGCGATGGGGCTTTCTTCTGCAGTAGCTGGATTAATTGTGACCTTGACCCAAATCGGTTATGTTGCAGGATTGCTGTTTATTGTGCCACTTAGCGATATCATTGAGAATCGGCGTCTGGCGGTTGTGTCTCTAATCGTGGTGGTATGTGCTTTGCTGACAGCAACATTTGCCCCCGGCGGAGCGTTATTTCTGATTGCGTCACTGTTTATTGGACTGGGTTCAGTGGTAGCTCAAATCCTGGTACCTTATGCCACCTATTTGGCAGCCGAGGAGCAGCGCGGGCGTGTTGTAGGTAATGTGATGAGCGGACTTTTGCTCGGAATCATGTTTGCCCGGCCGGTAGCTAGTTTAATCACCAGCATCTGGGGCTGGCAGGCTGTATTTTCCTTATCAGCCATTGTTACCACACTGCTGGCGATTCTGTTGTCGCGCACTCTTCCGGAGCGTAAGCCTACGCCTACGATGAACTACGGTGAATTAATTTTCTCATTGGGAGCTCTTTTCAAACAAACACCTGTGCTGCGTCGTCGTGCTTTTTACCAAGCTTGTTTATTCGGTTCCTTTAGCCTTTTTTGGACGACAGTCCCTTTACGATTGGCAGATGACTTCGGGATGTCTCAGCAGGGTATTGCATTGTTCGCTTTAGTTGGCGTGGGTGGGGCAGTCGCAGCACCAATTGCCGGTAAACTGGCGGATAAGGGCTTGACCAGATTGTTAACTGGATTGGCTATGGTCATAGCAACGATCTCCTTTTTGATGATTTATCTTTTTCAAGACCATTCGATCGTTGCCCTCGTGATACTGTTTATATCAGCAATTACGCTGGATATGGCCGTATCGGGTAATCTTGTGCTTGGACAACGTGCCATTTATTCATTGGGAAGTGAGGCAAGAGGTCGTCTGAACGGTCTGTTCATGTCCATATTCTTTATTGGCGGAGCTGTTGGTTCCTCTTTGGGAGGATGGGCCTATGCTTATAGCGGCTGGAGTTTCACAGCACTTCTTGGGGTTGCTTTACCACTGTTATCTCTGCTGTACTTCTTCACTGAAAAAAAACATTGAGGAGGTCGATTGCAGCATGGACTGTATTGTCAGGTAATTATGAAAATATTCTGGTTCTACTGTCCGTGACTTGACGGCTCAACCAGGTTCTGTATAATAACCGGGAGATCAAACTACATTTCTAGTTTACTCCCGGTTTTTGATGCTTCCAGCTGGAACAGCTCTAAGGAACGGTAACTGAATAATATAGTAAGGATAATATAATGAGGGAATGGCATGGAGGTAATCATGAAATACGAAGTTATTTTGTTTGATGTGGACGATACACTATTTGATTTTAAAAAAGCAGAGCGTCATGCACTACAGAACACTTTTACCCAATTCGGCTTGCCGGAAGGGGCCACTGAGTATAAGGCCAGCTATGATGAAATCAATAGTGCGCTGTGGCGGGAAGCAGAGGAAGGACATATTAGCCCGGCGGATCTGCGAGTGGAGAGATTCAAGCGATTGTTTGCTGTTCATGAGCTGGATTTCAATCCGGATGCCTTTAGTGCTGCTTATTTACGTTATTTGGGTGAAGGAGCCTTTTTGATTGACGGAGCGGTTGAAATATGTGAGAAGCTGTCCGACCGTCGCTTGGCGATCATTACGAACGGAATCAAAGAGGTGCAAACCTCCCGAATTCAGCTTTCGCCACTGCGTAGTGTGTTTGAACAGGTGATTATTTCCGAGGAAGTGGGTTGCCAAAAACCACAAGCCGCTATTTTTGATTATGCATTTACCAAGCTGGCTATTTCGGATAAAAGTAAAGTTCTTATGATCGGTGATTCTCTGACTTCGGATATCCAGGGAGGGAACAATTACGGAATTGATAGCTGCTGGTTCAACCCTAGCGGGAAAACAAACACATCTGAAATTCAACCAACCTATGAGATAAAAAATCTGATGGAGCTAGAGAATATTATACTTTCAGAAGGTCATGTATTGAAGAATTTCTAATATATAGTGAAAGTCATCAGATTTGTATGTATAACACTAGAGGCTGTGATGAAAATTTTCATCACGGCCTTTTTGCGAGCAATAACCCACCACCTCGAAAGCTATGATTGGAAGTTAGAACCGCTGTATTGATGCAGATATGAATCGATATTTAAACAAGAAGCCCTTGCGGAGCTCCGCCTTTTAACGATTAAAAGTGTGATTACTCAAAACGCTCATTTTTAATCGTAGTTATTAATTGTTCCATAAAAATACGGCTGGCCGCGCTTAAATATTTGTTTCTTCGGTAAACGACACCGATTTGTGTGGTTAATGCTGGGTTCTGAATCGGAATTGTTTGAATATGCTGGTTGTCAATGTAATCGAGATATGCCTTCGGTAGAATAGTGACGCCAATACCTTTGCTGACCATATTGACGATCGACTCCATGGTTGTCATTTCCAGTACCGGTTGGGGCGTAAAATCATACGAGCTACACTTTTCATTAATCAGTTGTCTCATGAAATACGTACCCGGCAATAGGACGGAAGGAACTCGCTGGAGGATGTCAAGCGTTACAAAAGGTTGCTGGGCAACGGGATGATCGACAGGGGCCGCAAGGGCAAGGTCTTCTTTGTAGAGAGGGATCGATTCCAAGCCATCATGCTTCATCGGTAACATTACGATACCTAAATCAAGCTCATTTTGAAGCAGCGCGTTGTATATATCTCCGGTTCGTAGGCCAAAGATAGACAGCTCGATATTAGGATATTTACGGTGAAACTCAATAACTGTCGGTGGAAGCAAATAATTGACAACCGTCTGTAGAGCACCAATTTTCAACGTACCTCTTTCTAGTCCCTGTAGTTCGCTTATCGCGGTACGTGCCTGCAAAAGCTCATGAAGAATGTTATAGCCATGACGCTGCAACGTTTTTCCTGCTTCTGTTATAACGGTCTTCTTACCTATACGATCAAATAGGGGAGTTCCAATTTCGTGCTCCAGTAAACGAATTTGTTGGCTTAGAGAGGGCTGGGCAATGCCGAGTTTCTCGGCCGCGCGGGTAAAATGCAGTTCCTTGCATACGGCCATAAAGTACTCCAACTGTTTCAATTCCAAGGGTCTTCCTCCTTCACGTTCTATAACAATAGGCTATTTGAATCATTGTAAGATAAATCATTTAAAATATCTAATGGAATTGGATTACACAAATTCAATAGTGGTAGCAATTCCATAGGTAAAACCAATCATTATCAGTAAAAATATGAAATTGAACTGACTTAGGGGGGGGGAGATAAGAGAGGGAAAGACTAACTTTCCCTCGGAAGAAATGAGGAATAAAAGGGTTGATGACCATTGGAAAATTGTCGGCCAATCAAGACGAAGTAAGAAGCTGTTTTCGTTTGCTGAAATCGATTTATTAATTGTGCTAGGTGGCCGTTTGCTTGGGAGCACAGCTCATCGGGGAGGCTCTGGGAGCGAAGCATGAGCATAGTCCAGAAAAGGAAATAGGCTGCCATCTGGAGTTTAATCACGAATTGGTAGAGCTTCTAATCGGGAATTCGGAAGCTGAACTATCTGAACATAGCAACCACAGATTCATTTCCCAAAATAAAATGTCTCTTTTGTTCCTTATTATTATATTAACTTACACTTATATTATATTTAAAGGCGAAACTTAAGCAATTATAATGACATTATATTTATAGTAAGCTCTAGTTAATCCAAATGGAGGAGTGCATATGAGTGATAATTTGTTTCAACCAAAAGTAAGAGAAAAATTGAGATGGATGAACGAACCTGAGCACTGGGAGTACACCAAAGAGGATGGATTGATCATTGATGCATCGGCTAAAGTTGATTTTTTCAAGGATCCTGGTGGAAAACATGTAGCTCATTCGGCTCCTTTTCTACATCTCCAAGTTGATTCATCTTTTCAGCTTACAACACAGCTTCAGGTAGACATGCGCCATCTTTATGATTCAGGGTGCTTGATGTTGATGGCTGACGAGAACAATTGGGCTAAATTATGTTATGAGTTTAACGGTGAATATGCTACGATTGTATCTGTTGTCACCAAGAATGGCTCCTCTGATGATTGTAATTCTGAGCGTGTTGTGGTCGATAACCCACATTTGAGGATCACGAAGATTGGAAGGACTATTTCTTTTTATTATTCACCTGATGGTGAGGATTGGAAGTTAATCCGTTACTTTGGAATGGAACATTCTGCTCAGTTTATTGCTGGTGTTGTAGCCCAGTCACCGATGGGATCAGGTTGCAGTGTCAATTTCAAATATTTAAACTTAACACTTCCCGATGAGGATAGCAGGTTTTAAGCATATAAGAGGTCGCCATATCGGCGGCTTTTTTGTTTTAACAATATAAGCTTCTTCTCCAAGCCTGAGGAAAGAGCTTCATTTCATCAAAAAAACTTGACATGTAATGCGTTACACAAATTACAGTGTAATTGTAGAACATAACAACAACCATCTCATTAATACATCATTCGTTGAAACAAGGGAGACAGCACACTAATGGATAGAGCTACTCAGAAAATTGTGTTTATTGATATAGACGGAACACTTGTTGGTGATGACGGCATGGTGCCTGATTCGGCACAAAAAGCCTGCAAAATAGCACGCGAGAATGGTCATCTGCTATATCTGTGCACAGGTCGTTCGAAAGCTGAAATTTATGACGCCATTTGGGATATTGGATTTGATGGTCTCATTGGTGCAGGAGGGGGATATGTAGAATTCGGTGATGAGATTCTTTATCATAAAAAAGTCACACCTGAGGGTGTTCGATATATGGTGGATTTCTTTAATACACATGGGATTGATTTTTATCTGGAGTCCAATTCGGCACTTTATGCCAGCCAGAATTTAAAACCTCATCTGGAGAGAAGAATCTATGGAGATGTTGAGAACGACCCTGTGGCCAGAGAAAAAATGGAGCGTTCCCCTCACCCATTTATCGCGGGTTTGACATATGGAGAGGCTGATCTATATAAAGACGATGTCAATAAGGTTTGCTTTCTGGAAAGTGATGTCCCCTTTGAACGCATTAAGGCTGAATTCCAGGGAAAATTTGAGGTCATCCAGTGCACCGTTCCGATTTTTGGTAAGGACAGCGGGGAAATGATGATTCCTGGCATTCACAAGGCCATTGCCATTGCTGATTTGCTAAACTATTTGGGTCTACCTCGGGAACAGACGATTGCCATTGGAGACGGAATGAACGATGCCGAGATGCTCGAATATTGCGCTGTAGGCATTGCTATGGGCAATGCAAAACCAGGTTTGATGGAAATTGCAGATGATATTACAGACCACGTTGAGGCAGACGGACTTTATAAAAGCTTTTTAAAATATGGTTTAATATCTGTCTATCTCAAGTGATGATTGTGCAAAATTGGGGCGTGGGTAGTCGCCTTTACTCCGTAATTGCTAGTCATTTGTGATACAATCAAGATGTGGAAGGGAATGGTAAAGGAGGATCTAGCACGTGTTCAAAAACATGATAAATTGGGAGACAGGCAAGTGGATTAACCAGCCTTTGTCAGTGCGGCAAGAGGGCAACCATCTAAAGGTTGTACCGGAAAAGGGAAGAGATTTTTGGAAAAAGACATTATACGGTTTTGAATTTGAAGATGGTGCTGCTCTGTTAGCTGATTGGCAAACGGACAACGCAGTGGAGGTGTCGTTTCTGCTGACATCCTTTACAGAGCTTTATGATCAAGCGGGTATTTTATTATATCAGGGACCAGAGCAGTGGATTAAAGCAGGAATTGAAATCAACGATGGAGTTCCTCAGCTGTCTGCAGTGGTAACGGACGGTTATTCCGACTGGTCTTTGACTGCTGTACCGGAATGGAAGGGGGAAGAGGTGACCATCCGCGCTTCTATTATGAAGGATGCTGTGATTATTCGGGCACGCACGGAGAACCACGGATGGAGAACCATTCGAGTAGCCCGTTTCCCGTATAATTCCGGTAATCAAGCAGGGCCCTTTACTTGTTCACCGACTCGAGACGGCCTGGAAGTTACCTTTACCCGCTGGGTTTTCACTGAAGCAGACCAGGATTTGCATGTAAATCCTCTAATGTAAGTAGTGGAGTTGGTTACTTTGGCTGTTAATGAAAGGATTAATTAAACGCATATGTTGTTCCGTGAAGCTTGAGGGCAAGTCCTCAAGCTTTTTTCGTAGGGACTACAGCTAGCATTTTGATATTATTCTTGCAGATTACACTCGGACTATTTATAATATATGAATAAGTGCTCATATATTAATTTGAAATGTGTATCACCAAAATTTACAAAGAAGAGAGGCATGTAGATGAATAAGAAGAGTCACCCGCATAACCATAATACGGCATGCGAACATGATTCCAACCAGCATCATCAACACGATCATTCTAAAGGCAGTAAGCATTCAGATGCTCACGGACATGGGCACTCCCATAGCCACGGGCATTCTCATGGACATGGAGCGAACAAAAATGCTTTGAAGTTATCATTTTTTCTAATTGCTGGTTATATGATCATTGAATTTATTGGTGGATTACTGACTAATAGCCTGGCGCTGTTATCTGATGCGGGGCATATGCTCAGTGATGCGGGTGCATTGGGGTTAAGTTATCTGGCGATGACCTGGGGACAACGGCAAGCAAGTAAGTCAAAGACGTTTGGCTACAAGCGCTTTGAAGTACTGGCCGCTTTTATCAATGGCTTAGCGCTTGCCCTGATATCGATTTATATTTTCTGGGAAGCTTTCGAACGGCTCTCTGACCCACCTGGAATCATGACTTCAGGAATGCTGACCATCGCAGTGCTTGGCCTGCTCGTCAATATAGCTGCTGCTTTGATTCTAATGAGAGGAGATACATCTGAAAATCTCAATATTCGCAGTGCTTTTCTACATGTAATAGGGGATCTGTTAGGCTCTGTAGGTGCGATTGTAGCCGCACTGTTGATTATGTTCTTTGGCTGGAATTTGGCTGATCCGATTGCCAGTATATTGGTCGCGATTCTGGTAATTATCAGTGCTTATCGGGTGACCCGGGACTCCATTCATATTTTGATGGAAGGTACGCCGCTGAATATGAACACAGATCAAATTAAGCAATCCCTGCTTGATCTTGAGCATGTTATTGAAGTGCACGATCTTCATGTATGGGCGTTATCCTCGGATGTTCCGTTGCTGAGTTGCCATATTATCATTCAAGATCCAATCTACAGCAGTGTTGTGATGGAACAGGCACAGAGGTTGTTGAATGAACAATACGAGATCAAGCATATTACAATACAGATTGATAGACCGGGATTCCAGTGTCATATTGAACATCATTAACAAAAAAGTCAAACAGCTTCTTCGAAAGGCTTCTTGACAGCACGGTAGTATAATAGTTATCATGGATACATTAGATCTGTAATACATTTCCGTAAATAAGTCCTTAGCTTTAGAATGCTTGAGCTTACGAATCAAGCTGCATGGTCCTTGTGCTTGCAAAGGACCATGCCAAGCTTTGGTTATTTGTAGATAACATGTATCTGCAAAGTCTTTATAATATTTGTGTAAAAGGAGACTGAAACTATGTGCAGCAAACCCTCTACCAATCACTGGAATACGGGAACGAATGATGATAGGCTGCATTTAGTAGCCGGCCTGGGAGCCGGGCTCTTGTCCTTACTGCAGCCCCGAGCCGGAGAACGAATCCTGGATGTAGGCTGCGGGAATGGGGACTTGACCGCCGAGATTGCAGCCGCCGGAGCAATACCCACAGGTCTCGACCTGTCGGAGGAGATGGTGATGCGGGCTAAACAGAAGTACCCTTTTCTGAATGTCCAGGTGGAAGACGCTTGTCATTACCGGACAAATGTCCCCTTTGACGCTGTGTTCTCGAATGCAGTTTTGCACTGGATCAAGGATGCTGAAGCTGTCGCCCGCTCCATCTGGCTGGCCCTCCGGGAGGGTGGGCGATTCGTGGCCGAATTCGCGGGCAACGGCAATGTCGCCATGCTGACTACTGCCATGCAGCAGGCGCTGGAGGCGCATGGTTATACATGGGCGGGACGGAATCCGTGGTATTTTCCCACCATTGGGGAATACGCCAGCCTGCTGGAGCAGACCGGCTTCCGTGTCACGTTGGCACAACACTTCGACAGACCCACTCCGCTCAAGGCAGATACTGGGCTGCGGGACTGGCTGGACAAGTTTGCTGATTATTTCTTCTCGGACGTCACCTCCGCCGACAAAGCATCCATCTATCGCGCCATTGAGGCAAAGGTTAAGCCACAACTTGACCAGGGAGGTCAATGGATGGCCGACACCCGTCGATTGCGCATCGTAGCCATCAAACCAACAGAGGTCACCGCTTTTACTTAATGATTGCGGTCCCATTCGCTTGCTGTGAGCGGCCCTTAAGCCTGTGCGTACTCATTGCCCCTGCCGGTTGAAGAAAGATGTACGCAGCAGGTTTCGGGTTGCCATTCATGTTGGTAGCGACATCGATGAAGGGTATCCTCTCTATATGTATTAGCCAGTTCATGTAACTTGAAAAAAGGTACGATGCATTCCAAATTTGATATTATCCATAATTATATTTGCCACATCTTTTGGAGTCATATTGGGTGAATATTCGTACCACCATTTAACCGTTGTCATTGCAGATGATGCAAACAAGCGAGTTAATAGCTCCTGTTTTTCTGAAAGTTCCTTCCTCGTAATTTCTGTTCCATTGCTATTTTCACGAAGACATTCCCCGGTTCTCCTTTCAAATATACGTGCCATATCTTCATATACATATAACTCCATATTTTTATTCCACAATATGAGGTACCAGTCTTTATGATCATACATAAATTGGAGTTGTTTTCTTAACGCCTCCAAAGATTCATTCATTTTATTATTTTCCAAATTAAAAGATGCCAGATTGATATTGTTTGAAAGTTCTTCCAAGGTCGATTTTATCAGTGATTCTCTTAGTTGATATTTATCCTCGTAATATTTGTAGAATGTAGAACGATTAATTCTCGCCGCAGTAGTAATATCTTTTACGGAAATAGATGAGAAGGTTTTTTGACTAATACATTTAGTAAAGCCATGTTTTATATTTTCGAGTGTTTTCACAACACGTAAGTCTGTTATCTCATTCAATATTTGTCACACTCCAATTCATTCATTTAATTAGTATTCATTTATTTGAAAACAACAAAAGCTATTGGAACTGTTGTTTAAGCAACATTCAGGGTAAAGCTTACTGATATTCTGGGTCTTTTTTCTTTATTATAATCTTAATATAAAAAGTGTTTTGTTTAAAATGGTATCCACGTTGATCACAAGATACTGTCGACACTCTAACGCCAAAAAAGAAAAACATAGTATGAAAAGGAGAATCTTTCATGTCAAACAATCGTTTATGTAAAGTTTTAGGGATTGAAAAACCAATTATTCAAGGACCTATGGCTTGGGTTTCAACAGTACCATTAGTTGCAGCGGTTTCTGAAAGTGGAGGTCTTGGTGTATTAGGAGTAGGATTTGCTCCATTAGATTTTATAAGGGACCAGATTATTGCTACAAGAAATATGATGAATAAACCCTTTGCAATCAATGTAATTATGACTTCTGAATTATTAGATCATGTAACAAAAGTTGCTTCAGAGGAAAAGCCACCAGTCATTTATGCAGATACGCTCGTGGGCCTTGATTTAGAGTTATCCCAAAAATACTTTTCTATATGGCATGAATTAGGAATAAAAGTAATCGTTAAAGCAAGTACAATTCAAGATGCCATTACTGCGGAGAAGGCTGGTGCAGATGCAGTTATTGTAAAAGGCTGGGAAGGTGGCGGACATACTACTTATGAAGCAACAACGGTTCTTGTTCCACAAGCAGCGAACTGCTTATCTGTACCAGTGATCGCCTCTGGTGGTATTGCAGATGGAAGAGGAATGGCAGCAGCTATCGCTCTTGGTGCTGATGGCATTGAAATGGGAACCATTTTTATGTGCGCAGAGGAAACAGTAGTACATGCAAATGTAAAAGATGCCATGTTAAAAGCTGGTGATATGGAGACTGTCATAACAGGGTATTCTACTGATGAGCCATGCAGACAATTGAAGAACAAGCTTTCGGAGGAAATGACTGAAATTGAAAACAAATATAGCAAAAGAGAGGCCGCAGTAAAACTAAAAGAAGTTGCTGAAAGTTCTTTAAAAAAGGCAATGCTGGAGGGCGACGTTGAAGAGAAGGGCGCTGTTATGGTGGGGCAAATAGTACCACTAATAACTGAGATTAAGAGTGTAAAAGATATCATAAATGATGTATTAGAAGGCTACCATGAAACAATTTCTAAGATAACTAAGTTTGAAGTTTAATATTAAACATAAAGGGAATAAAGATAAAAATTATGAAGATTCCGAGTATAGGAGAGGGCCATAAATCTTTGAAATAGGAGGAGAATGATGATAAAACTATCGAAGAGATTGTGAATCATCTATATAACGTTGGTCGTATTTAGCGTGAAGTCGTGACCCAAGCCTTTTTCTAAGCTGAGGAATCAACTGAGGAACGTATTCGATTCAGTCAGACCAATTCGATGTAAAGCACGCCCCTTAGAGTACACACAGGGCAGGATAAATGATATTCTCCAGTGTGTATTCCAAGGGGCATTATTATGCCTTCTGGTGCATTTCGACTCTTGTTTTTAGCAGGCAGCTGCTCCTCGAATGGCAGGCCCTCTTTAATCGCCCACAGGTCGTCATAGCTGATAATTCGGCGATCGGCTCTGGACAGGTCCTGCTGGCCCGAGCCCGGGTTATGGAAGCCGATACAGCGCATGCCCGCACTCTTGGCTGCCTGGACACCGTTCCGTGAATCCTCAATAACGATGCAATGGGCCGGGGCAATACCAAGCTGCTCGGCGGCATGTAGGAAAATATCCGGGGCCGGCTTACCCTGCGACACTTCTTCTCCAGTGATTCGAATATTGAAGTAGCGGCCAAGCCCTGTCTTTTCCATGATGAGATCAATCAGTGCCCGCGGAGAGGAAGAGGCCACCGCGACCGGAATCCCATTCTCCTGCAGCCAGTCCAGCCACCGCTCAAGTCCGTCGATCGCCACAAGACCTTCGTGTGCAGTCATCGTCTGCATCACATTTTTCCGGTGATAGGACAGCACCTCTTCCACCGAATTGGTGAGACGATGTCTGTCCAGTACTTGACGCCACATGGATTCGAGTGTCACTCCGACATAGGTGTGGTGCTCTTCTTCCGTCATGGGCGCACCGAAATGGGCAAAGGAACTGCGCTCGATCTCAAAATAAATCGGTTCGCTGTCTACCAGCACCCCGTCCATGTCGAAAATGACTGCCTTGATCGGAACGGATGCTGATGGGCTTCTTACGGATTCGTTATTCGGCTGTGCATCATGATGAATGGTTGTCATGTCCAATATCCCCCTTGTTAGTACCCGGATTAGTTACCGGAGCCGTTCGATTGCAGCACAACCTTGATCGCCTGTGAAGAAGGCTGAAGTGTCCGCTCGTTGATATTGCATCCGAGGGTTAAAAAGGCCTCCTGGTAGTCTTCCAGCGGATAGGAGTGGGTAATGATTTTTTTGGCAGGAACGATTTGCTGCTCAATCAGGTAATGAGCAGTGGAGAACGTGCCCAGGGAGTCAATCGAACCGATGATTTTAAGGCTACGGTCAACTACCTCCTTCGGATTAAACGAGCTTGTCCCGTCTCTTAGTCCCACCAGCATCAGATATCCGCCGCTCGTAAGGCGGGATAGTACCTGGGTGCCAACTACGCCTGTGGTATCTACAATCATATCTACCTGATTCTTTAGCGGTGCCAGCTCATGAATGGCTGACTCCAGTGTGGCGTGCACGGACCACCGCTCGGGGGCAACGGAATCTGCTATGGCGAGCCGCTCCTTCGAGATGTCAACAAGGCAGCCAGTTACGCCTTTGGAAGCAAGAGCATAACTGTACAGAATCCCAATCGGTCCTGCGCCCAAAATGACGGTTGTAAAGTTTGGCAGCAGGTGAATCTGGTTGATTCCGGTTAGCATGCAGCTCAGCGGTTCGGTCAGTGTCGCTTCTTCGTAGCTGATATGATCCTTCAGCTTGTAGAGAAACCGATCCTCGGTCACATAATAATCAGTGAACGTGCCGTCGGCGCTAACTCCAGTCTCCGTTACGGATTTATGTGTACAATGGTTCTGTCTTCCTGTCCGGCACATATCGCATTGACCGCAGTAGTACGTCGGATCAATCACCACCCGGTCCCCAGGCTTCATTGAACTGACGGCTGATCCTACAGCGATCACTTCCCCCGCTGATTCGTGGCCCAGGATAGTGGATGGCACGGCATGATATTTGCCGCTGATGATGCCTAGATCCGTACCGCATACACCTGTCGCCCGAATCCGGACGAGAACATGGTTATCCTTGGTAATTTCCGGGACGGGTCTTTCCTCAAGAGCCACATCCCAGGCTGATTTGTATACCAGTGCAAGCATGAATAGTCCTCCTTTTGCCTGTTCGGCAGATAGTTAGTGAAGGGTGGCCAAAACGGCGTCAAGCCGCTTGACAATTTCGACAATCTCGTCTTCCGTAACTGTGAGAGAAGGTCTCACTTTGACCACATTGCCGTAACCATAACGGGAACCTCTGAGAATCAGCTGTTGTTCTGCAAAAGCTCGGTCGATAATCCCATTGCACTTGATTGCGTCCGGGGCATCATCCTTGTCGACAATCTCCAATCCCCACATCAGTCCGACGCCGCGAGCCTCCCCGATGCAGTCATGCTTGTCGGCCAACTCTGTCAGCAGGGTCCCGAGCAGGCTTCCTTTCGAGCGAACGGCTTCCAGAAAACCAGGCTCGGACACAACCTCCAGCGTGGATTTGGCTGCCGTGACTGAGATCAGATTGCTGCCCGAGGTGAATGAGTGCTCGTGTTTCTCCAGAACATTGAGACGAGACTGCATCAGTACTGCTGCAACCGGAACACCGATGCCGCCCAGACCCTTGGCGAGGGTAATGATATCCGGCTGGATATCAAACAGCTCACTTGCGAACATGTAGCCTGTCCGCCCAATCCCTGTCTGTACCTCGTCAGCGATCAGAATCAGCCCGTACTCGTTGCACAACTGACGGAGACGCTTGAAATATCCCGGAGGAGGGATGATATTGCCTCCATTGCCTAGGATGGGTTCAATAATCATGCAAGCCACAGAGCCTGAGCTTGCATATTCAATGGCATCCGATATGGCTTCGACGCATTGATGTCCACATTTGTCAGGTGAAGAATTAAACGGGCAGCGATAGCAGTAGGGAGCAGGCACATGGAGGGAGTTTGCTGCAGCCGAGTTGGGAAATTTCCTCCGCCGGAAGGCGTTACCGGATATGCCTGTTGCAAACTGGGTCTGCCCATGATGAGAAAGATACAGGCTGATTATATCCAGTTCTCCGGTATATTTCTGGGCGAGCTTCACAGCACATTCGTTCGCCGTGGAGCCGGTAATATCTCTCATCCATCCCGCGTCGATGCCGTTCGGCGTATACTGGATCAAATGATCCAGGACCTCCTCGACGTAAGGCTCGGTAAAGGATGAGGACATATGGGCAAGATTGGCGACTTGTTCCTGTACTTTGGTAACGACATGAGGGTGATTATAACCGAGCGACAGGTTGAAGGTGCCGGATACACCATCCAAATACTCCTTACCTGAATCGTCAATCAGAGTAATGCCATTTCCGTATCTGAAGCGTTCTTTGGTTAAGGTTTGCACAATACTTTCCCTCCATATCAGATATACATTTCTCATATAAGTACATCTTTAAAAGTACAGCCCCTGTTGCAGCGAAACGCAGCAGACATCACCTCCCCCAATAACAAAGCGATCTCAGCCTTTGTTGCAGTATGACGCGGCAGGCCTCACCTCCCCCAAAGATAAAATGATCTCATCCTTCCTTGCCCTGATGACCAAGGGATTCAACTACCCGGCTGCTCCTGCCATTCCACAGATGTGAAAGAATAACCGCAAGCAGTAGAATTAGACTAAAAGCCCCAAGAATCCAGAGGGTAGCAGTCACCGGCCATTCGCTCATGCTCCAGCCTATTACATATTGAAGCACCGAACCGCCAATTCCGCCCGAAGCAATTAGAATGCTGGTGGTTCGCTCGGTCATTCCGGGAATCAGCATGTTCGCATAGACAAGCGCGATACAGAAGAGACCGGACATGAATAACCCTGCACCAAAAACCAGAAGATATGTAGCCCACTGGTTGGTTACAAACACCATGGCAACTAAGAAGCAGAAAGTTCCGATTACGCTCCACAGCAGGAAAGGAATATATCCTGATGACTCTGCAATCCTTCCTGAGAACATACGGCCGATGATCATTGCAATCCAGAGCAGGCTGACACCCAGCGAGGCTACGGATTCCCGAAGCTGCAGCGTCTCGATCAGAATAGAGGGCAGGAAGTTCATGAGCCCCAGTTCAAGACCCATATATACAAAGAAGAATACAATGAAGATGCCCAGCAACATACGGTGCTGTCCCGAGTACCGGGCTTGTTCGACAGAACGTTCAGAGGTTCGGAGATCTGCTTGGGCAAGATGGGAAGAGGAGGAGGCAGGCATTGTAAGCCAGAACAGCGCTATGATAAGCGTTAGAAGGGAGATGGTGTAGAAGGTCAGATACCACATTCCAAGCCAGATATACAGGCTTACTACTGCCGGAATGAGCAGTGCACCAAGTGCAAAATAAACATCCAGCTTGGACATGGCCACGGCTTTCTGCTCCTCAGTGAACTCAATCGTGAATGCTCCGATGGATGATTCAATGATACCTGAGCCGAAGCCAACCCAGATGGTCATTACGATGACCCAGGTCCATGAGGGAAGTAGACCCAGGATGGCACAAGCTGTTAAGATACTGACCAGAGCAATGGACAGCACCGACTTGCGACCGATATGCAGAGCCATCAAAGGGGAGAGGAGAACGCCGACAAGGAATCCGAAAAACTGCAGAAACAGCAGTAATCCGCCATCGCTGTATCCCCGTCCATAGTGAGGCAGCAGAACCGGCAGTAATGCTCCTAGAAGCACGCTGGTGACGCCGATTAACAGATAGAAAGCACAACTTAAAGCGAATAGTCTCTTCAAGGCCTCTCCCTCCATAGTTATATTTAATGAATGCTGTCCTCTTACTAGATTATACCATTTATATGGAAAAGTATATATGTATTTATATAAAAAATGTAAAAAAAATTGTCATATTTTTATGAATACCAATTGTTTTTGCTTGATAGTAGCTGTAACTATTGTGATGGAAAAAAGAATATAAAACGCTTACAATTCAAAGGGGAGAGAATTGAGAAGAGAATTTTTTTGAATTAATTTTACGACAAAAGGAGTCTACCAAAATGAATTTGTACTTAGAGATTCCGGAGCTTGATAGACATTTTCCTTTCCGGAGTTTTATTAATAAAGGCGACGTGCTATGTGATCCTCATTGGCATAAAGAAATTGAAATTATTTATGTCACCCAGGGAACCTTGGATCTGGGAATTAACGATATTTCGATACGTATGAAACAGGGCGAAGTACAATTTATAAATGGTGGTGATGTTCATTATTTTTTGGCTTCTCCTGACAGCGAACGGGTGGTTATTCAATTTGATTTGAGCTTTTTTCAGGAGGTATCCACATTAAGGGATCAGAAGCGCTCTCTTAGATCTATATTTACGGAGATGGAACAATCGAGTTGGAAATGGTCAAAAGAAACAGCAGCTAAGATGCTTCCGCTGATTCAAAGTATTTATGATGAGAATGTCCGCCGCCGAGAAGGTTATGCCTATATGATCAAAGCCAAACTGTTTGAGATGTTGACTCTTATTTTGCGGGAAGTACCGAGAAGAGTGACAAGACTTCCCGCAATCTCTGAAAGAAACTTAACACAATCTAAGGACATGCTTTACAAACTGGAGCGTATTTTTGAATATGTGGAATGCCATTTTCATGAAACCATTTCGCTGAGGAATGTAGCTGAATATATGGGGTTCAGTCCCCATTATTTCGCTAGGCTGTTTAAGAAGAATACGGGGATGACCTTTGTATCATTTTTGAATGAATACAGGCTGAATAAGGCCAAATGGATTTTGCTGAATGAAAACAATCCGATCACCGAGGTTGCAGAGGCTGCAGGTTTCAGCAGCGTGAAGACATTTCATCATCTTTTTAAGGAAGCAACAGGCACATCACCATTGAAATACCGCAGGACAATATTCGGGAATAAAACGGCAAGAAATGAGGAAGAAAGCTTTTCATGAGATTTGTATGATAGAGCTATCCACGAAGTGAAAGGAGATCTACGATGACATAATCAAAGCTTTGCGGATTTATGGGCATATTATATTGCAATCAATCTACAATCGTTTTCGATCCGTAGCAACCGCTTGATATCTGGTGGGCTAATTCAGGAGTGAAAGGAAAATGAAAATGGAAAATCGGATATATAATGTAGTCATTATCGGTTATGGAGGCATGGGAAGCTACCATGTTCAACTGATCGAACCTGTTCAGCAACTTGCCATAGCCGGTGTGTATGATATTGTCGACTACCGTATGGAATTGGCGGCGGCTGCCGGCTATAAAACCTACGCCAGTCTGGATGCCGTTCTGACCGATCAGGCTGTGGATATTGTTTTGATAGCAACGCCTAATGACGTGCATAAAGAAATCGCAATCCAGGCACTGCAAGCCGGAAAGCATGTCATATGTGAAAAGCCGGTTACGATAACGAGCGCGGATTTTCTGGACATTGTCGAGGTGGCGAAGAAAGAAAACCGCGCGTTTACGGTTCACCAGAACCGCCGATGGGATGAAGATTTCCGGATTATCAAAGATATAATCAGCAAGAAGAACGTGGGTGAGCTTTTCCATCTGGAATCACGGGTTCAGGGGGCAAACGGTATTCCAGGGGATTGGCGGCAACTAAAGGCTTATGGAGGAGGAATGCTGCTGGATTGGGGAGTTCATCTGTTGGACCAGCTGCTTCTGATTACAGATAGCCAAATAGAGAGCGTTACTGCAACCTTAAGCTATATTTTGGGGACCGAAGTGGATGACGGCTTTACCAGCTTTATTGAGTTCAAGGACGGTCTGACAGCAGTCATTGAAGTGGGGACGACCAATTACGTAAAGCTGCCACGTTGGTATATTAAAGGAACCGAAGGGACCGCAGTGATCAGGGATTGGGATTTAAGTGGAGAAATCGTCACCCGAAATCCCGATGTTGCTCATGTGGAACCCAAACCGATTCGAGCAGGTCAAGGATTGACAAAAACGATGGCGCCACCGTCTGAGGAATCCACCCTTAAGTTCCCGATTCAAGAATTAACTGCTGCAACAGAAAGCTTTTATGAAAATTTTGTCTCCTCTATCGAAGGAAAAGCCGAGCTTGCGATCAAAAGCGAAGAAGTACACCGTGTGCTGGTGTTGATTGAGACGATTTTTGAGGCGGCAGCAACCAAAAGCGTGATTCAAAGAACGATTTAAATCAGCTCTATTTTTAGTTCTGCCACAAGAGAGATATATAGCGGATCTGAACAGAAATAAAACAAAAAGATCGATATTTTCCACCAAAGCAGATAATAACATCCTCCTTTTTTGGATTTTTTCTCTTTATAATGGAGACGCATCCATAACGATTAAAGGAGTTGATATGTTTTGACACGCAACAAACGCTTAAGAAAATTGTCCACCGCCATGTTAACGGTGCCTATGCTCATGATGTTCGCTTCAGGTGCAATGGCCGAGCAGGAAATGAACGGGCATAAGCCTCCAGTTTCTACTGGAAGCGGCGTGTTTTATGAAATTTATATTAATTCTTTTTATGATTCGAATGGAGACGGGCATGGTGACTTGAAAGGGATTACACAAAAGCTTGATTACCTAAACGACGGCAAGCCAAGCTCGGGTCAGGATCTACAGATCAGCGGTCTCTGGCTCATGCCACTCAATCCGTCCCCAAGCTACCATAAATACGATGTAACCGACTACTATCAAGTGGATCCTCAGTATGGAAATCTGAATGATTTCCGCACCTTGATGAAAGAAGCGCACCGAAAAGGCATCAAGGTGATCATGGATCTTGTTATCAATCATTCGAGTAGCGATCATCCTTGGTTCAAGGAGGCCAGCGCCAACCCGCAAAGCAAATATCGCGACTATTACGTATGGGCAGATAAGAACACTGATCTAGATGAAAAAGGCTCATGGGGACAACAGGTATGGCATAAGAATACGAATGGTGAAGGGTATTTCTACGGAACATTCTGGTCAGGAATGCCGGATTTGAACTTTGACAATCCCGAGGTTCGTGAAGAAATGATCAAGGTCGGCAAGTATTGGCTGCAGCAGGGTGCAGACGGGTTCCGGCTTGACGCAGCGATGCATATTTTTAAAGGACAGACAAAGGAGGGGGCCGATAAAAACATCGCCTGGTGGAATGAGTTCCGCTCTGAGATGGAGAAGGTAAATCCAAATGTATATCTCGCAGGGGAGGTATGGGACAAACCGGAGACGATAGCTCCTTACTTCGGACCGCTTCACTCCCTCTTTAATTTTGACCTGGGCGGAACGATGTTGAATTCCATAAAAAATGGTCGGGATCAGGGGATTGCGACATTCGCCGAGAAAACGCTGAAATTGTACAAATCGTACAATAAGGCGGCACTCGATGCTCCATTCCTGAGCAACCATGATCAGACCCGTGTCATGAGCGAACTGGGCGGGGATGTGCGAAAAGCCAAGCTGGCCGCTTCGATTCTTTTGACGTTGCCAGGGCAGCCGTTCCTTTATTACGGGGAAGAAATCGGGATGAAGGGTGAAAAGCCTGATGAGTATTTACGAGAGCCTATGCGCTGGTACAAGGGAGATGGCCCCGGTCAAACGACGTGGGAGAAACCCAAATACAACACAGGCGAGGTATCGGTTGAAGCGCAGTTTCGGAATGATGATTCTCTGCTACAAAGCTACCGCACGCTCATCCGTCTGAGGGAAGAACATGAATCTCTCCGCAGCGACAGTCTGGAAACGATCCAAACAGGAACTGCCAGCGTAACCGCATATAAACGCACTTCAGGCAAAGAAACATTACATGTATTTCATAACCTGTCCGGAGAGTCGGTTACCCTGCAGATTAAAGATTTGGTTAAGGGCAAATGGAAAGTGGTCTTCTCCACATCGGAGGATGTAAAGGTGAAGAAAGGAACGATCGAAATTCCAGCCTATAGTTCTCTGATTACCAAAGAAGATAGAAAGAGCTGAACATCCACAAAGCTGATGTAAAATACAGAAATGGATGAAGCTGGAAAAAACTATATTTTTAAAACTATCGTTACAAATGAGAACGCAAAAAAAATTTTACAGGGTATGAATATTTTTTTGCGTTCTCTTGTTTTTGTGCCTAAAACAAGGAGAAATAAAAATGGGAAAAGAAATACGATCACGTTAAGGTCAAAAGCAGTACAAAAAAGAACGAGAGATGGTTAACGGATAACTTTGGGATTGACAGAGTGATGACTGCATGAAAAAATGTACGCGCGTACATTGAATAACTGGAGGTGGGTAATATCGCATCGCGCAAGGAAGTAGCAGAGTTCGCCGGCGTGTCTGAAGCGACGGTGTCGCGGGTACTGAACGCGGCCGGTCCCATCAAGGAAGAGACGCGGAGAAGGGTTCTGGACGCAGCCAATCAGCTTGGATATGTTCCCAGTGCGCTTGCCCGCAACTTTGCCCGAAGCAAGAGTGGTCATCTTGGTGTGGTTATGCCTTATGTACCAAAGGCGCACCTGTTCTCAGCCTATTTTTTTTCCGAGATGCTGAGTGGCATCGGAAGCAAGGCCAGGGACAGCGGGCACGATCTGCTACTATTGTTCCGGAAGCCAGGGGAAGGGATGGATTACAGCGGTCTTTTCCGCCAGCAAAAGGTCGATGCCTGTATCATTCTTGGAGCCAGGGATGACCACGATGAATTGGAAGCGCTTAAGAGACTTCAGGAAGAAGGTCGTCCGTTCTGCGTCACGAATCATCATTTTACAGGACAGTCGTTCTGTGAAGTGGATGCAAACCATGTGGAGGGAAGCCGGACGGCTGTTAGTCACCTCATTGAGCAGGGGTGCAAGCGGATTGCCTTTCTCAACGGCCCGGATATCTATTCCAACAGTACTGAACGATTGAAGGGGTACCGCACCGCGCTTCAGGAGGCGGGTATTGAATATGATCACGATCTGCTTCTGGAGGGCAATTACAGCCGTCGAAGCGGGCTCGAAGCATCGGCTACAATCGCAGGCAGGCTAAATGATATTGATGCCGTATTTGCAGCGAATGACCGGATGGCGATCGGAGTGATGCAGGGTCTGCGCGAGCGCGGACTGGGAGTAGACCGATTCCCGGCGTTTGTGGGCTATGATGATTCGGATGCGGCCGAGATGGTCGTTCCGCCGCTGAGCAGTGTTCGTGTTCCCTTTTATGCGATGGGGGAGCTTGCCGCTTCGAAGCTTATACCGGATTCTCAGGACCGAATTCCAGCCCTGGCGCTGACCAGGTGCGCCTCGATAAGAGAGCTTTTGTCCACGGAGCTGATTATCAGGGCGTCATCCATTCGTCAATAACCGCACCGTCAACAATGGGTTGGAACTCAGATCCAAAAGGAGGGTATCGACATGTCTAATCGTCTTCGTATCGGAATGGTTGGCTATAAATTTATGGGCAAGGCGCACAGCAACGCTTACCGCAGTCTGCCTATGTTCTTCCCAAGTGCCCCGCTACAGCCGGAGATGTCCGTCATCTGTGGACGCAACGAACAGGGGGTTCAGGTGGCCGCTCGCCAGTTCGGCTGGAGCGAGAGTGTTACCGATTGGCGTGATCTGGTGAAACGTAACGATATTGATCTCATTGATATCAACGCACCAAGTGATGTTCATAAGGAAATTGTCGTTGAGGCTGCCCTCCATGGCAAGCATCTGTTCTGTGAGAAGCCGCTTGCACTCTCGCTGGCGGATTCCCGTGACATGCTGCAGGCAGCGGAGGAGGCGGGCGTCAGCCATATGATCGGCTTCAATTACCGCTTCTCCCCGGCTGTCCAGCTGGCGAAGCAGCTAGTCGAGAGCGGTCGCCTAGGCAAAATCTATCACTTCCGAGCCTTTTTCCTTCAGGACTGGATCATGGACCCGTCTTTCCCGCTGGTCTGGCGGTTGCAAAAGGAAGTGGCCGGTTCTGGCTCTCATGGTGATCTTGGCGCCCATCTGATTGATCTCGCCCGTTTCCTGGTCGGCGAGTTCCATGAAGTGATCGGCATGAGCGAGACGTTCATCAAGCAGCGCCCGCTGGCTTTGGAGATGACCGGATTGAGCGCCAAGGGCAGTGCCGGGGCGAATGCGCCGATGGGGGAAGTAAAGGTCGATGATGCCACGCTGTTCCTGGCACGTTTCGCCGGAGGTGCGCTAGGCAGCTTCGAGGCCACACGGTTTGCGGCCGGACACCGGAGCACAAATTCATTCGAGATTAACGGTAGTCTTGGCAGTGTGCGGTTTGACTTTGAACGGATGAACGAACTGGAAGTGTATTTCACGCAGGATGAGGAGAGTGTTCAGGGCTTCCGCCGCGTACTCGCCACCGATCCGGCACATAAGTACTCCGAGGCCTGGTGGCCTTCCGGACATACGATCGGATTCGAGCATACCTTCACCCACGAGATGCTTGAGATGTTGAATGCCATCTCCGAAGGACGGCAACCTGTACCGAACTTCCACGACGGGGTCGCATGCCAGGCCGTGCTTGAAGCAGTGGAACGATCCATAGAGGAACGCCGCTGGGTATCCATTGAAGAAATGTAAAATAACATCACATTCTGAAAGGTGAGTGGATTATAGATGAGCAAGGCGCTGATTGTATGGGGCGGTTGGGACGGACATGAGCCGGAGCAGGTGGCGGCCATTTTGGAACGGATTCTGAAGGAAGAGCAGTTCGAGGTGGAGGTGTCTGACACCCTTGAAGCCTATCAGGATGCAGAGAAGCTGCTTGGCCTGGATCTGATTGTTCCGTTGTGGACCATGGGACAGATTAAGCAGGAGCTGGTCGATAATGTTTCAGCAGCGGTTCAGAGCGGCGTAGGCCTGGCAGGCTGCCATGGCGGCATGTGTGATGCCTTCCGGAACAATGTGGACTGGCAGTTTATGACAGGCGGGCAATGGGTTGCACATCCTGGCAATGACGGGGTGGAGTATATGGTGAATATGAAGCGCGGCTCCAGCCCGTTGCTGGACCATATTGAGGATTTTCAAGTCAAAAGCGAGCAGTACTATCTCCACATAGACCCGGCAGTTGAAGTGCTGGCAACCACATGCTTCCCGGTCGTACCGGGACCGCATTCGGCCAATGGGCCGGTGGATATGCCCGTTGTATGGACGAAGCGCTGGGGGAACGGCCGCGTTTTCTATAATTCGCTGGGACACCACGCGGATATCATAGATATGCCTCAAGTGACCAAGATGATGCGTAGCGGGTTCCTGTGGGCTGCGGCAGGCAAACAAACCGCGGCTGCCCGGGGCAGCTCTCTGGCAAAGGCTTATACGGGCATGGCAGACAGCCAGCAGCGGTAGCGCGGACAGGATGGTGTCGGATGCAGTAAGGGATGTGCCATTATCCATTTTTCTGAAGATGAAGGGAGTCCAGGCATGAACAAAATGAAAGTGGGCATTATCGGTTGTGGTAAAATCAGCGGAATTTACATGGAAAATTGCCATCGCTTCGATATTCTGGAGCTATCCGCAGTAGCGGATCTGGACCAGGGCCGAGCAGAGGAGCAGGCGGCAGCATACAACGTTCCAAACGTATACTCGGTAGATGAGATTCTAGCTGATCCGGAGATCGAACTCATCATTAATTTGACCATTCCGGCTGTTCACGCCGATGTAAGCCTCAAAGCCCTTGAGGCAGGCAAGCATGTCTATGTGGAGAAGCCGCTTGCGGTCACCCGTGAGCAAGGCCAGTCTGTCTTGGAGCTGGCGCGCCGCAAGGGCCTGCTTGTCGGCTGTGCGCCGGAGACCTTCTTCGGCTCTGGCATACAGACGTCATTGAAGCTGATAGAGGACGGGATTATTGGCAGTCCGGTAGCCGCTACGGCCTTCATGATGAGCCGTGGACATGAACATTGGCATCCTGATCCTGAATTTTATTATGCTGTCGGCGGCGGCCCGATGTTTGATATGGGGCCTTATTATTTGACGGCGCTGGTGCAATTGCTTGGTCCGATTGCCACCATCTCCGGCATGACGAGCAAGGCGATGGATCAGCGAACGATTACGAGCGAGAAAAAGAGAGGCCAGACCATCCCTGTTGACATTCCAACTCATGTGGCCGGATTGCTGCGCTTCGAGCAGGGAGCTGTCGGTACGCTGATTACCAGCTTTGACATCTTTGGTGGAAGCACTTTGCCACCGATCGAGGTATATGGTACTCATGGAACGCTGCAGGTGCCTGACCCGAACACATTCGGAGGGCCAGTTCGCTACAGGCTGCTGGGCGAGCAGAAATGGACAGAGGCGCCGCTGCTGCCGGGCTACCAGGAGAACACACGGGGCATCGGGGTTGCCGATATGGCCTACGCTGTCCGTAGCGGACGGCCTCATCGCGCCAGCGGTGAATTGGCCTACCATGTGCTGGAGGCGATGTGGGCGTTCCATGATTCCTCCGATGAGCAGACATTCTATCCGATGCAGAGCACATGCCTGCGCCCGGCGGCTTTGCCGGATAACCTGCCCTTGTATACGTTGGATACGTAAAGTAATGTCAGCCTGATACTGATCCGCGGCATCAAAACTTACAAGACTGAAAGGGCTGTCCCAAAAGTCGTTTTTTGAATTTTTCACATCCCGCTTTGAATGTTCATTCCTAAGAAAAAGGAGACTCCAGCTCCACTTTGACCGTGGTTTTAGAGTCTCCTTAGTCCAACTTCTGGAACATTCTTCGTTTCGATGTACAAGGAGTGCATTCGGGCTATTTTCAAATCAAGCCTGTCTGTCGGGCGGCATCAAATGCCTGAACATAAGCCCCAGCTTTAACAGCAGCAGGTGGTCGGTATTCTTCAAATCCAGATTCAGCAGCCCCGAAATTTTCTCCAGCCTGTATAACACCGTGTTGCGATGGATAAACAGCTCACGCGGGGTTTCATTCACCTGGCCGTTGTTGACGAAATAGGTTTCAAGCGTGTGCATCATCTCGCCGGCGTACTCCCCGTCCTTGTCCAGCAGTGGACGGAATAAATAAGAGCAGTACCTGCTCATAACCTCCTGCGGAATATGCTTGAAGAGATAAATGAATTCCAGGTCGGCAAACATGACAACCGGTTCGCTTAAACCAAGCTCCGTGCTGATTCTCTCGGCCTCGGCGCACTCCCGGAAGCCGTCGATAAACTCCTCCATACGCATTCTGACTTTGCTGATATAACATGTCCCTGCTCCTGCTCCGTGCTCCCATGCATACATCAAATCCGCACACAAACGTGCGTAATTCTCATACTGCCTGCGCTCCTTGGCCTCCTCTTCCGGAATGGGAAAGAGGGAATATACGCGGTTCATCACATAGAAATGATGGGATTCCAAGGAGGCCGTCTTGGGATGGTCCTGAAGCTTATCCTGAATCTCCCTCAGTCTGCGGCGCTGACTCTCATGGTCCCATGCATCAGCTCTTGTGGAAGATACCATGCATACGTAGGGAGTGCTCCAAAATGTGCTTCCCAACGCTTCGGCAAATTCGAGCACCGTTTTTCGGGAGGCGTTTCCCTTCAAGTAACGTTCCATGGCCGTGCCAAGACGACTGCCTGCCGCAGAAGCCTCCTGATTCCGGATGACCTCCAGATGATAAGAAAGAATAACGGCAGCCTGGTGAAAAATTCCCTCCATGTCATGTACTTCCAGCAGATTTTCGGTCTGAACAAGCAAGTAACCGTATGATTTTCCATTCTTCAGCAGGGGGACCCGATACAACAGGTTGTTGGCTGCCTTATAAAACCGATGGTCCTGATGCCAGGGCCAGTCGCTCAACAGCTCCATTTCGGAACAGTGTGTCACGTTATACAAGGTCTGTCCCTAAGAGGTGACGATGGCTACAGGGCGCCCCAAAATGCTTGTGATGCTTTGAAAATAATTGGTGTACTCATCCGCCTGCATCGCAAAATCAACCAGCTTCTTCTGCGTTTCAAGCAATTCATTCAGCCTGCGGGTATCGCGTTGGAACTCAGATTGGAAGAGAGCGGTGATCTGCTCGGAGAAGGTGAATTCAAAAGGGAGCTCAATTAGGGGGAAGCCCAACCGATCGGCTTCAATCAGGGCAATCTCTGGAATTTCCACCCAGTAGCGGCCAAGCTTGATGCCAAGCCCGGAGGCTCCCCGTTCATTCAGCTTTTGCAGCAAATTGACAAATTCCTCGGGTGAATCCCTGATCGCATAAGCCGTAGTCAGCAGCAGCTCCTCTTCTTTCATCCAATTGATCACATCCGGCGCATCCATCAAATTAATGGAGCTGATTGTTCGGGAAATTCCTTTTTTACCGGCTGCCAGCTTCCCTTCCGATAACGGATAGACCGTCAAGGCATCTTCTACAGTTAAATGCATATTAAATCACTCCCATGATGCGTATATAATTCAGGTCCCGGACACGAGGTAACTTTTTAAGCAATTATATAGGCCTTTGTCGAATTTCTGCAATCCTTTTTGTCTTTTTATGTTATATAAGTTAACACAATTTACTGATAATTCTGTTTTTAAACCAATAAAAAGCCCATATCGTTAGATTAAAAGTCAAAAATGTGTAAGGGATATTTACATATATATTTTTTAGCTTTATGATAGGACACAACTTCAAAGAGAAGAGGGGGATTCAGATGCAGCTTACCCAAAATCAACAGGCTGCGGCCGAAAAGGACAGCCGCTCCATGCTTGTTATCGATGATGTCGGCAAAATCTACCCCAATGGCACTGTAGCCGTGCAGCATGCGGATCTGCATGTGGGGGAAGGGGAATTTCTCTGTTTTGTCGGCCCTTCCGGTTGCGGTAAATCGACCATTTTTAATATGATTGCCGGTTTGACGGAACCGACCTCGGGTCATCTGTCCGTGCTGGGCACCTCACCAAAGGAAGCGCGCAAGCAGAATGAGATTGCCTTTGTGTTTCAGGAGCATACCCTGCTGCCATGGGCCAAGCTGATTGATAATGTCACCATGCCTCTTACTTTGCACGGCGTATCCAGAAAGGAGCGTATTACCGAAGGGGAGCGGGTTCTTGAGCTGGTAGGCCTGAAGGATTATATGAAGGTGCTGCCCCGGGAGTTGTCAGGCGGAATGAAGATGAGGGTATCGATTGCACGAGCGTTGATATCCAGACCCAAGTTGCTGTTAATGGATGAACCGTTTGGCGCCCTTGATGAAATTACCAGGCAACGCTGCAGGATGAACTGCTGAATATTTGGGAACAGGACAAAAAGATGTCGGTCCTGTTCATTACGCATAACGTGTTTGAAAGTGTATTCCTATCGACAAAAGTAGTGGTGATGACGCCCCGTACCGGTAAAATTTCGGATTTTATCAATATTCCGTTTGCTTATCCGAGGGATGATGAATTCCGGACCCGTCCTGAATTCGGTGAATATGTACGCAGCGTGTCCGCTGTGCTGAAGCATTGATAGCCAGCAATGAGAGGAGAGGGAAGGAAAATGGAAGAGATGGCAGCTAATCCAGCCGTTGAAACGGCAGCAGGTATCCGGGCTTCCAAAAAGGGAACTGCCCGCAGCGGTTATCTGGCAGGCGAGAATCAGGTTCTGGGCCTGCTGAAGAAAATTCTGCCGCCATTAGTCGTGTTTGTCCTGTTTATCGGCGGATGGGAGATGGTCGTGCGGATGCTCGGAATGCCTCCGTATATTTTGCCCAAGCCATCCGATATTGCGGCAGCCGCTGCCGACAACAGCACGAATCTGATTACGTCGGTAAGCACAACCATTGTAGAGGCGTTGATCGGTTTTGCGATCAGTGTAGTGCTCGGTATTTCATTAGCCATTCTGCTGCGCTGTCCAAAACGGTGGAAAAAAGCGTATATCCGTACGCCATTATTCTGCAAACTATTCTGGTCGTAGCGGTAGCGCCGATCATTGTGATCTGGTTCGGAGCAGGAATCAATGCCATTGTGATCATCTCATTCTTGATCAGCTTTTTCCCGATTTTATCGAATACACTGATTGGATTGAACTCAACGGATCAGAATATGAAAAATTTATTCTATTTGTATAATGCGAGCAAACTGCAAACAATCTGGAGGCTGCGATTTCCGGCGGCACTCCCGTACATCATGGCAGGGCTGAAAATTTCATGCTCCAGTTCCGTTGTCGGAGCGATCGTGGGTGAATACATTGCAGGCATTGGTGGCGGACAGGGTGGACTCGGATACGGAATTACCGTTGCGGCAACCCGCCTGCAAACTCCTTACCTGTTCGCCTGCGGTTTAGCGGCCTTCGCATGTGAACAGGCTTGAACCGGACAAGAGAACGTTTCATACGCTGATGCCGGCGGTGGCCTGTCGCAATGGGAAGCCGTATATTTTATACGGCACCCAGGGAGGCGAAGGCCAGCCGCAGACGCAGACCGCGCTGCTGACCCGCGTGGTCGATTACGGCATGGACCCACAGACCGCCGTGCATGAACCGCGCTGGGTGTGGGGCAGAACATGGGGAGAAGAAACGCAGGAGCTGAGACTGGAAGGACGGATTAATAAAGAAGTGCAGCGGCGTTTGAAGCTGGCCGGGCACGCGGTAAAACCGGTTGAGGATTTTGCCGGAGCCATGGGGCACGCGCATGCTATTTTGATTGATGACAGCGGCTTCCGGATCGGCGGCACGGACCCCCGCTGCGATGGAGCGGCCATCGGCTGGTGAGCCAGGAACGGGACATGACCTTTTTCCACATAATACTTAACTACGTAATTGACCAACGACCAAATATGTTATAGTATGGTTAAAAATGTAATCAGGAGGTAGCTATATGTTTAATGCATCTGTTTTGGAATCAATAACTGACATAAACCTTTTGACAGACATGTTACGAGCAGAATTTTCACTAGAAGATTGGGATGCTATGGTGCATATTGCGGATAAACTCCACCACTCAATCAAAGAATTGTATGAGGAAGACCAACTTAGACAAGCAAAAGGGCAGCCAAGAGTTGATACTAGAAGACTTAAACGAAGTATTGCCTTTTATTTTGGATATGCAATGGTCATGAAAGGTATTGCATTACAGAAGATGGGCGATTACGCAGCAGCCAGAGATTGCATCGAAAAGTACACTGAGTTGGGCTGGATATACGGATTGGACGAGGAAGGGCAAGCTGATGTGGCTCATTTCAGGATGTTTGCACGAGCAAATACATACGTCCTTGACTTGTTGGAAGGAAAGATGGATACGCTTCCTGAATATGTTCAATTTATACATCAAAGTGAAGAAGAGTTGTTGCCGGGAACCATAACGATCTTGGAAGCAGCTATAAAATACGACTATAACGTTGATTGGGCATTGAAAGAATTTGAACCTACGCTGGACTCTTTAGACGGAGAGTATGAAACGGAAGCCAATATACGTTATTATATAGATCATCTCTATCTTATGGCTCTATATAACCTCAAAAATGGGAAATATTCCAATGCACTAAATATAGTGCTCAAAGCTTTGAGAATGTCTGATAAACTCAAAGATGATACGGGATTCAAAAAGATTAATGCATTATTTATTTCGTTTAGCGAACATGCATCTAAAGAACAGCTAAATGAATATAATGTATTGAACAAAACTATTCTAGAAAGGGTGTTAAAAGATGAAAAAGGCATTATGTATGATGGCAGTAGCTTTGTTTCTGCTCGGTAGCGTGAGCAACATAGGAGCGTTAGTCGCCCCGAACAATCATGGAGCGAATAGCTTTCAGCCTAACAATCATGGAGCGAATTACTAGAAATTAAATCACCTTGAAACCCCTTCCACAACGAAGGGGTTTTTATTTGGAAAAATGGTTCCAAAGAATTATTTTCCAAAATTATTATAATTTATACAAACATTTCCTTTTATTGTGGTGTAATGGTTAAGTCTAGCACATCATGAACTAACAACACACACCATTAAAAAAATGAAAAGGATGTGTGTCAATTGAAGTTCAAAAACACAGCAGTAATCCTTACAGGTGTTTTGGCTCTTACGGCAGTAGCTCCAATGGCAGCATCTGCCGCACCTATTCAACAATCGGAACAAGCAGAAGCAAACAAAGAGGTTAAACAATTGAGCGTAGACGCCGAAACCTTAAATGCTATCACGGATATTGAAAAGTTCATAAAGCTGGATGGGGATCATTATGTCTTGATCCTGCTGCAAAAGAAGTGGTAAGCGAAAGGGTATTTAATAACTATTCTAAAGCTGTCGAATCTGTAAATGATCAGCTGAAAAATGGTATTCTGCAAACAAAAAATGGGGCACTTGTCGCAAATCCTAACTACGAAGAGATTGGCACGAATATGTATGGTAGTTGGCACTGGTGGGGGTATGCGTTAACTCTCTCGGATTACGAGACGAAGCACCAAATAGCAGTGATTGAGAATACAAAAGATACCGCTAATTTTGTATTTGCAATTCTTGCCGCAATCCCCAGCTTGCAAGGAACAATCGTACCATCGGTGATACTTAGTAGTGGCATGAGTTTAGTGCTAAATCGCATGAAGGAACACGATTACGGAAGAGGTGAAACTATTAATTTTCACCCCGGATACTTCGAAATAACAAGTAACTAAGGAGCATAGTATGAATATGTATTTGCTTGTCCTTTTTGTTGCAATCATTGCTGGCAACATACTATTTAATAACTTCAAGAAAAGACAAGGAGAAGGTAGTAAAGCGCCTGATGTAGTAACAATTATAGGATTAGCTATCGGACTGGCGTTAGGCATCGCTCCTGTCTTTCTCAGTGGCATACAAGAGTGGACTTGGCACACTACAGTCCTCGTGCTTGGTTCTGCTCTCGTTATTGGACGCATCCTGTATAGCTGGAGTAAAAATAGTCAATCAAAGGGCAGCTAATGAGGAAGAAAACTGTTTTTTACTATAGTAGGTGTTATCTTAGCATTCATCCTTGTGTGCTACTTATTCACCTTATAGTCGGCTAACAACCTCCAAGTGCCACCAAATAAGGTAAGTCCATAATACTTGACTTTATGACTTACCCCATTCATAATTGGTATGAGTTGCCATACTCAGCGTCTAACAAGAGCCTTCCTTTAATGGAGGGCTTTTGTAAATTTATAAAAAATAAAATGGAGTGACAATAATAGTGCACATTAGAAGCGCCCTGATCGGGAAGGCAACTGTTTTCATTCCTTGATCAGGGTGTTTTTACTGTTTCTTTACAGCCTACGTGAATATTATGCTCTTTCGGCTCATTCCATCAGGGCAGTGACACTGTGTTTCAGTCAATCCGCATTCGCGGCAAATACGTTCTCTGATGTGAATGGGACAAAATATGAATGGGCTGCCGAATCTATCCGTTCAATGGTTGACAAGGGCGTTATCAACGGCTATGCGGATGGGACCTTCAAACCAGGCAAAACCATAACGAAAGCGGAATTTGTACATATGTTTCACAAGCTTTTTCCAAAAATCAATCATTCCTCCGGGAAATCCTCAGACTTTGTGGATGCGCGTAAGATGAACTGGACATACCCTTGTTAAGTAGACAGAACTAAAAAGATATCTTTTAATCAGCAGCCGTTTCTCGGTATTCTACTGGGGAACGGTTGTTTTGAAATCTATATAAGCAGAGACGACTTGGCAGCTACAGTTGCTCGCTGTTTTCCTTTGCGGGCTGCAATTCGTCGGTACTATGCGGATTTTTGATTTCTTTGAGTACATTACCGATGAGGCTCAGGGTAGTTGGGAAGTAATCATAGCTTAATATTAATATGTTGTGGCTATTTTTATTACAAGACTTGAGTAATCCTCGCTAAATCGGGATCGGTTATTTTCTCTTGTGAAAATCAGTTTCGTACGTTCAGTGTTAGTTGCGTTTAAGTGCAGTCTCGCTTTTAACCAGATATATCTTGGCTTTCCACTAGGCATCACTTAGAAGAGTCCAAGTATTGAACTTGATGAACCTACGACTCTTGCAATTGCCCTGACTCCCGGCGACGTCGGCTTATGAAAACCAAGGACAAAGCAATTGCCGTGAGGATAATCCCAAGCAACCGAAATCCCTCGAAGCTGAACTTACCTCCCATAACGATGCCTATCAACAATGAAGAGAGAATGGTTCCAAAGTATCTTGAAGTACTAAATAATCCGGATGCTACACCGATTATTTCTTTCGGTGAACTTTTGAATAAGGCCGCCTGCATACCGACATTGTTCAACCCGTTACTAATTCCGAAGGCAGCTAAAGCCAAACACACACTGATCACCGGCGAAGTTTGATTCAATGTCACGATCCACACTGACCCCAATGTCATTAACATTGCGGACACTAACAACGCTGGCCTGGGTCCCGATTTATCGATCCATCGTCCTGCCAATGGAGAAGCAACGAGTGAGCACAAGCCTAAACTTAGCATAAGAATCCCTGTATGGAATTCGCTGACATGACGTACCATTTGCAAGTAGGAAGGAAGCCCGAAAAAGAGCGAGTAAAAAAGAACGTTAACGAGCATAAATTCGATATTGACCCAAGTCATCGCAGGATATTTGGCGAATGTATGTAAAGGAATAAAGGGTGACGTCGTTTTTAACTCATGACGTACGAAAACCAAAAGTAGCATGAGGCCTATCAATCCGACAATGATACTTAATAATGAGACATGTCCGGATGATTTTGCTGACAGTAATCCAACGAGCAGGGCAACCAGACCCACTGTGAAAAGCAGGATGCCTGACGCGTCAATCATATTAATCCATTTACGAAAGGACATGTTGCTTGCAACGGATATTGGCGGTTCGTCCTTAGGGATCGTCCTCCAGGCTAATAGAAAGCTTGCCACCACAAATGGAATATTGACGAAAAAGATAGCATGCCAACCCCACCAATGAATCAAGACCCCGCCAATAAAAGGTCCAATTGCTGCTGCCCCAGACAGGAATATGGACAAAACAGATAGCGCAGTCGCTTGCTTCTCTGTAATATGAATTCGTACAATGGCTATTCCAACCGCAACTATCATGCTTGTTCCGATGGATTGCACAATACGGAACACGATGAGCCATCCAAAGTTTGGTGAGAGCGGAGCTAATAATGAGGCAAAGAAGGCTACCAAAAGCCCGGTAAGAAATAACTTCTTGCGACCGAATAAATCACTGGCCTTTCCCATGACTGGTTGAGCAATAGCACTTGCAATGTAGAAAGAAAAAATAATCCAAGAAACTACTGTAAAGTTAAGTTGGAACACATTTTGCAACCTTGGAATAGCAACAGAAACCATCGAAGAATTTAATGGGTTCAAGAGTATCCCCAATCCAACGGAAATCATCAACCACCAGCTACGGGCATTCATTTTTAAGTCCCTCCAAAGTATTTTAATGATATCGTACTTGAAATAAGGTATTTACTCCAACGCATTACGTGTTATGATTCCATTGACTTGAGGGAATGGATGTGAGGGTAGGAAATGGAACTTCTTCAATTGCAATATTTTATCGCGGTAGCTCGATTGGAACATGTGACCGAAGCTGCACGAAGTCTGCATGTTACTCAATCGTCACTGAGCAAAACGATTCAACGCCTGGAGGAGGATCTGGGGGCTCCTTTATTCGATCGAACAGGGAGGAAACTGCGATTGAATGAGTTCGGAAGCAGATTCCTTCGTCGTGCGGAAAAGGCTTTGTTTGAATTGGAACAGGGGAAGCAGGAGATTAGGGATCTATCTATCCTGGAACATAGCACACTCGAATTGGCGGTAACCACCGCAAGCACGTTGCCTAATATCCTTCGAGAGTTTCGGAAAAAGATGCCTAATATCCATTTTCATGTACAAATGCTTGCCACGCAGGAAATGGTTACGCTTCTTCATAGAGGAGAGGTCGATTTCTGCTTGTCGTCACCTCCGATACAAGGGGATGATATTGAATGTCAAATCGTGTGCATCGACCCGATCCTTGTCGCTGTTCCAAAGGGGCATCGCCTGGCTAACCGAAAAAGCGTATCTTTGATAGAACTAAGGGATGAATGGTTTGTCGGTGTAAAAAGAGGCTACGGTACTCGCGATTTAGTGGACTCTGTATGCAAATCGGTTGGATTTGTACCCCGATATGTGTATGAGGGAGATGAACCTGCAAGGCTAAGCGCTCTTGTGGAAGCAGAAATTGGCATAGCTTTCATACCAAGCACGGCAAGGAATTTGCGAGAATATATCCAATATATTCCGGTTGATAATCACGAATTGGCAAGAGAAATCGCTTTATTATGGCACAAGAGTCGGTACATTTCGCGGGCTGCTCTGGAATTCCGTGAGGTAGTTGTAGAATATTTCGGGGCGATATCCCAACAGACAATTTAATCGTGAGGGGCCGCAATAATACATCGTTAGGCCATTGATAATATAGAAGATTAGATTAATGATAAAGATTATTTGCCCTTACCGTTCTCTTATTTTTTCATATGATGTTAGTGAATCTAAAGGAATGGAGTGAATAGGTATGGCAATTAGTCCGCTTTGTAAACAGTTTGCCGCTATATTAAAGGCAACACCTCAAATTATTAATGGAGTCTGCACGGCATCTACGGTTAGAAATAACATCAAGCCGATTATTTTGGGGAAAAAGGCCAAGTCCTTTCTTGCAATCCCCCAAGCTTTTTCTTTTGAAAGTATTGGTCGTAACGGAAAAGGATTATGTCTTGGCGAAACCGTGATTTTGACCGCAGAAATTAATCCGTTTATCTCTCGACTCCGTAAACACGGCGTCAAAGTGACGGCACTGCACAATCACTGGCTCTTCGATAACCCCAATCTTTGGTACATTCACTTCGAAAAAGTAGAAAAGCCGCTTGTTTTCGCCACAGAAGTGCGTGATGCGCTTAATGTTTTGACAACGAAGCCCGTACGGCCGGTTAACAAAAAAAAATAAGCGATCAATAAATGCGAGAGATCCGCTTTGGCGGATTTTTTTTGTTATAGGCAGCACATGAGATAAAACAGAGTAATACTCTAAATTAGCCCATTTAACATAAGGAGGGCTTTATGTTAAATAAAATAATTTTTGATTATATTGTCGTAGGAACTGATCCTGCGGGTACTGTAATCGCGAAAAACTCTATACTTTTGGCAAAGGGAAGGCATTCCACAAAATGAAGTAGATGATCGTCATTCGAATGGACTATAGCTTCCCCCTCTCTTTGCTATAGACAACTCAATTGGGAAAACTTGGTGGAACCTCTATGAACAATGCTTGCCTCGAGATGAACGGTTTTAAAATATAAACAAAAAAATGTTTAATTGTAAACATTAATGTAACTTTATCTTGGGTAAAATTCACTGATTTTGCCTACTATTAAAAATATGTTCGATTCAGAGAATAAACAGTTCTCTATTATACTTCACTACACTACTCTCTACCTTTTTTTGTAGTATGGGGTACATAAGCAAAGAACTCTATAATATATAGGATAAATCGGTGCTCCCTTAAGAAAAGGAAGGAGCTAGATCCCTTCTGGCGAGGTTAAATTTTCATTGATTTTTGCTCTTGAAAGCGCTACACTTTACATTATATAAATTATCGTTTATATAAATAGTTATAAATGTAAATGAAAAAACAAATAAATGCACAAATATTTTGATGATGAGGCTGGAGGTAAACCAAAATGAGCTTGGTAATGCCTCCGAATCATATTGCACGGGAGATGGAAGACCTTCTATACAGGCCACCTTCTGCTTTTCAGGTAGAAGATGATTATTCGATAGAGTAGAAATGGAGGTTAATTGATGAAAAAGAAATTCAATGCTGCACTATACATCCTCATGGTGTTGGCTATGATTATGACTTCATCTGGAGTTTGTGCAGCTAGTCCCGATACCGACTGGGCTGCAGTATCGGAAGGTGGCGCAGGAAAATCGGAAAAGGAGGGTCTTTCTATTTTAAAAAACGCTATCAATGTAAATACAAATTTGACAGGATGGCAGGTAAAGGGAAAAGGCAAGTGGGGAGATACCGAAAAAGGGCTCCTGCTGACATCTGATCCACAGGAGAATGTGATGGCCATCTCGGAAACAATAGCAGATGATTTCCTGTATGAAGCCGACGTTATGATCAAGGATATGCAAGCGGATGCTTCTTTGCTCTTCCGTTCTAATGAAGATGGGTTGAATTCGTATATGCTTCAAATTTCACCGCAGTCCGGTATTATCCGTTTAAAAGATGCGGTCAGTGGGACAGGTAAATTAAATGAAGCGCATCAGGTTTCTCTCAGGGCAGGGGAGATCTATCATCTCAAGGTAAAGGCTGAAGGGACCTCGCTGAAAGTTTATTGGGGAACTCAATACAAGCCTGTGATTGATATTCAAGACAGTTTATACCGCTCCGGCCGCCTTGGACTCCACGTCTGGAATGGGTCTGCCTTGTTCCAGAACATAACCGTTAGTGATCTCAAAGGAAATCTGGGTATGGTGCTTGTAAAAAAAGGACAGTGGCAGCCTGACCTCAGCGGCCAAAAAGGAACGTCTGTGGACCAGAGAAAGGCCCAGCAAATCTATAGCAGGCAAGCTGCTGACTTTGTATATGAAGGAACAATCGCTTTCCGCTCCGATGCTGCCGCTGCCCTTGCTTTCCGCTCCTCTACCGATGGAGCCCGTGGATATGAAGCCACACTGGTAAAGGAAGGAGAGCAGGTCCGCGTATCCCTGACGAAAGCGGATGGAACGGCAATTGCAGGTTCAGAACGATCTTATCCGAGCTTAGCGGGGGCAAAGCATTATGTGGAAGTAAAGGCGATGGGCAACCGGATTCAAATTTTCGTTGACGGTTATACTCCGCCAGCAGTCGATGTAACGGATCATTCGTATTTAACAGGAAACGCTGGTCTTGTTGTGAAAGAGGGAAGTGCTTACTTTCAAGAAGCTTATATCACGGAAGCTAACAGTTATTATACTGAAACCTACCGTCCCCAGTATCACTATACACCGATCCGTGGTTACGCCAGTGATCCGAACGGGTTGGTCTATTTCGAAGGTGAGTACCATCTTTTTCATCAGGATGGAGGCACATGGGCTCATGCCGTCAGCAAGGATATGCTGAGCTGGAAACGTCTGCCGATTGCACTTCCGTGGAATGATTACGGGCATATCTGGTCCGGATCTGCTGTGGCGGATGTAACGAATACATCAGGCTTGTTCGCGGATTCGGGCGGCAAAGGTCTGATTGCCTATTATACCTCCTATAACCCGGATGGTCCAAATGGCAACCAGCGCATTGGTCTTGCTTTCAGCAAGGATCAGGGGCGTACGTGGCAATACGCCAAGGATCGTCCGATTGTGGTTGAGAACCCTGGCAAGAACGGGGAAGAACCGGGGGGATGGGATTTCCGCGATCCTAAGGTGATTCGCGACGACGAGCATAATCGTTGGGTCATGGTAGTGTCCGGTGGAGATCATATCCGGTTCTTTACATCGGTCAATTTGCTGGACTGGACGTTGACCGACAATTGGGGTTATGGAGATTATGTTCGTGGCGGTGTGTGGGAATGCCCTGACCTGTTCCCGCTGGTCGTGCAGGAAACGTCAGAGAAGAAGTGGGTTCTCATGATCAGTACAGGCGCGAATCCGGCAACAGGAGGTTCAGATTCTGAATATTTTGTGGGAAGTCTGACTGCAGAGGGGAAATTCGTAAATGACAATCCGGCAGGAAAGGTGCTGAGAACGGATTTTGGCAAGGAGTATTATGCATCCATGTCTTTCTCGGACATGACGGATGGGCGCAGAGTGATGTTGGCGTGGATGTCCAACTGGGATTATCCGTTCGCTTTCCCGACTTTGGGCTGGAAGGGGGAACTGACTGTTCCGAGAGAGGTTACTCTGGTCATGACCCCGGACGGACTCCGTCTCGCCCAGGGTCCGCTCAAGGAGATGGAGCATCTGCGCAGCAGGCTGTTCTCTGCAACTGACAAGATGATCAATCCATCTTCTCCAAACCTGCTGAAGGGACTTGTTTCTGGAGCATATGAGATTGAAGCCGAACTGGAGATTCCGGCTGGAAGTAACGTAACAGAGTTTGGTTTTAATGTACGTGAAGGTGCGAATCAGAAGACTGTGGTGGGTTATAAGCCAGGCGAAAGCAAATTGTTCGTGGACCGTTCTGCTTCTGGAGTTACGGATTTCTCCAATCTGTTTACCACAAGACATGAAACGGGGATGAAAGCCGAGAACAAGCGGATCCAGATGCGGATTTTGGTGGATGAATCCTCTGTTGAGGTTTTCGCTAATGGAGGCAAGGTGGTTTTCTCCGAGGTCATATTTCCTGATCCTGCCAGCAGGGAGATGAGCTTCTATACCCAGGGCGGCAATGTGAAGGTTGTTTCTCTCACGGTAAACAAGCTTGGATCGGTGTGGAATTCGGACAGGGATTCGGCAACACGGATTGCAATGGATACCGGTGACCGTGAACTGGGGATAGGGCAAAGCGAAACGCTGCGGGCGGTAGTGGAGAATGGGCCCGGCAACGGTGTTCACCCGCTGAAATGGAAATCCAGCAATGCCAAGGTGGTAGGCATAAAAGGAGCCAGCTCTTCCCAGGCAACCCTTATGGCCAAAAAAGAAGGCGAGTCCATCATTACTGTATCCACCCCGAATGGAAAGGCATCCACCAGCCTTCTTGTAAAAGTCTCCGGCGGCGAGTTCCATACCAGTCTCAGCGGCTGGACCCAAGATCCGTCCATGGCTTCATGGGTAGTCAGCGAGGATGGAATTCGTGGGAGGTACTCCAGCGACGCGAATTATATGGCTCAGGAGCAGGCGGGGGATTTTACTTATGAAGCTGAACTGAAGCTTGGCACATCCGGCGGGGCTGGTTCACTTCTGTTCCGTGCAAGCGAGGATGGGCACAGCGGCTACTACCTGAATTTGGATCCTAACATGAAGTCTATTCGCCTGTTCTACAAAATCAATGGACGATTCGAGGAACGGCAGGTTCTGGCCAAGGTCCCGGCCTTCATCCAGCCAGGCCAAACCTATAAAATAAAGATTCAAGCGGAAGGCCCGCATATCGTGGTGTATGTGGAAGGGCTGAAAATAATGGATCTGAAGGATGGGACCTTTGCCGAAGGTCATTTCGGACTTCATGTCTTTGGCGGCTCTGTCTCATATCAGAATGTAAATGTGACAGGAGGAGAACCGGCCAAGTTGAAGACATCAAGCCTCGTGAACGCAGCATTTTTTTAAATGGCCTTTTCGTCCGGGTACAGATATCGGTTCGTGTATGGATCGGATGCTAGGTGTAAGGTCTAAAATCTAATAGCATCTAGATGGCTTAGGCAAGTAGGTGATATTATTGAGAAATAAAATACTGCACCTAGTGGGAGAGCCAATGATGATTAAAACATTATATTTGATTTAGGGAATGTACTACTGAATTATAACCCAGAGGAATATTTAAAATTAAGAAATATTGATGCTGATAAAATTTTAGAAGTTCATGAGGAACTATTCCTAAGCAAAGAATGGCGAATGCTTGATATTGGGGCAATCACAGAAGAAGAAGCAAAAAGCATTTTAGTTAACAGGAGCAGTAAAAATGGACATTTGATAGAACTGGCCTTTGAGAATTGGTACGAACTTTTTACTCTAATTGAGGAATCAGTTGATGTACTCAAAGAGCTGAAAAATGATGGTTATAAGATTTACTATTTATCTAATTTTCATTTGCTTGCATTTGAAAATGTAACTGAGAAATATAATTTTTTTGAATTGTTCGATGGCGGAGAATTACGGTTACAGGATTTTTCTTCATGTAATTGAGTACACGATACGAAATCCAAGATCAACAATGGCGGTTGATTCAAAATCTGTTTCCACCCGAACGAAAACCACAAGGAGGACGTCCCGCTGTGGACAACCGATGGATGTTAAATGCCATGCTTTGGGTCGCTCGTTCGGGTGCCCCATGGCGGGATCTACCAGACCCCTTCCCCCATTGGAAATCGGTATATACTCGCTTTCGGCGCTGGCAGAAAGCAGGGATTTGGGATAAGGTTCTAGAGCATGTTTCGCTTGATCTCGACGAGGAAAGTATAAGGATTGATGCCACGATCGTGCCGGTCCATCAGCATGGATCAGGCGCAAAAGGGGGCAAGACAAGCAATCGGACGATCCTGAGGCGGACTAAGCACGAAAATTCATGCCGTGGTTGATGCGTTGGGCAATCCACTTCGTTTCGAATTGACGGGAGGACAGGCCCATGATTCTGTCCAGGGATACGAAATACTCCAAACCATTGAACTAACCATGAAGCAAGTCTTAGCTGACCGGGCGTATGACACCAACGCTATCCGAGCTCTTTTGAAAGAGCAAGAAGCGATCCCGGTGATCCCAGGGAAGAAAAACCGGCGGGTGAAACCGAAATACGACCGCGATCTCTACAAAGAGCGTTATTTGGTGGAATGCTTTTTTAACAAGGTGAAAAAATATCGTCGACTTGCTACTCGCCATGATAAAAAAGCCTGCACTTTCCAGGCTTTTTTAACGCTGGCTTCCATTTTCGTATGGCTTGCTTGGTTTGAAGACACGCCCTAGTAAAGTATACTTTAATCAGCCGCCGCATCCGACCTTCTATCTGTGGGGGCATCTGGCAGCCGAGCGGCTCTAGGCAATCCTGTTCAGCCCAAGTATCTCTGCATCGGTGAATGAGTCGTTGATGTGAGGGACTTGGGCTGGTTCTTTTGGCTCTTATCCAGGCGATGGTTCCTAATCCTTTATCTCATCAAGGAACGGCCGGTTGACCGTATAATAATACATGACGCCCATAAGCAGCACGCCGCCAACCAGGTTGCCGAGCGTGACCGGAACGAGATTATGAATGAAACCCTCTAGCGAGATCGTCCCCTGATGACTCAGCACGAGAGCGATGGCGAAGGTACACATATTCGCATCTATGCTCATAACCGGAAATGAAGAAGCAGAAGACGAACAACATCATAGCGAACATCTTCGCTCCGTTCTCCTTCATGAACATGGGTATGAAGAAGGCGAGACAGACGAGCCAGTTACAGAGGATGCCCGGAAGAACAGCTTCATCGCGGGGGCCTCCATCTTGTGTTCCACCACGCTGAGCAGGGCGAATGTCGCCGGCGCCGAGCAGATTGCCAACATAGCTGGTAATCCACAGTTTGGTGACCTCCAGCCAGCTCAGCTTTTTCCGCAGTGCGGCATACGTGTAATAGAATGTATTGCCAGTATAAGCTACACGGTATTTTGGGCTAGTCCTCTCACGTACAAAAAAGCACACAGATTGGCTAAAACCGCTACCGCGGCCACTGCCCAGAATAGGTTTGCATACGCATGGCTATGTTGCCATTCCAGCGCGCTAGACAACACGGCAATGCCGAATGCGCCGCTGATAATCTGCATCAGTTGAAACAACCCCGCGCCTGAGCCAATCTGGGAGGAGGGCAATATGCACGAAATTTCGTTTAAAACACTGCTGTTGATGATAGCAAAGCCCAAGTTCATCAGCATGTACACGAAAATATTCGCTACCCAATATTGGGTACCCACTCCTGCGAACAATACGGCTGCCATCAGTATGAGCATAGGAGCCGCACGCAACATACTGCTGTTTCCCCGCTTGTCGATCATCGCTCCAACCATTCTTGATAGCAGCATGGACAAAATGGCGCCCGGAAAAATAACAAAACCGGAATGACCCGCGCTCAAACCAAAATGCTTCAATAGCATTTGTGGCAATAAAAACAGCGTGGCGAAGTTGCATAAATAGGATAGAACCCCGATAAAGGCCAGCACAAGATAGGTTTTGTTGGCCAATAACAACGGCAGCACAAACGGGTGCTTCGCTCGGCGGATACGCATAACAAAGACGAGCAGCCCCAAGATTCCGATCAATAAGGCAATAGGATGATTGTTGGTCAAAAACAACAACAGACCTGCCGTACCAGCGCTCAGTGATATGGCTCCCAGCAAATCGAAAGGTCGTTTGGGCAGTGACTCTTGTGGAATATAGCGCACAAGCAGTGGAGCAATGCATAGCAGCAGGGATGTAATGGCAAAAAGATATCTCCAACCCAGATACTGCACCACCAATCCGCCTATCACCGGACCTAGCCCAAACCCCAGCGATACGGAGGACATGATGAACGTCATTGATTTTCCCCGGCGAGCCTGCGGCACGTAACGGGTCAGAAGCACGATGGACAGGGAGAGCGCTGCTCCAGCACCGGCAGCTTGCACAACGCGGGCGACAAGCAGTAGCCAGAACTGGTTGCTGAGCATGGCTATAACCGAGGCAGCTCCTGTCAAAACCAGACTAATAGCGAACAATCGGTTCAAGGGAACAGAATCAGACAACCGGCTGTAGGTGATTGAGGAGATGGCGAACATGATCGAATAACCGGTGACCGTCAACGAAATGATGGATGAAGGCAAGTTAAAAAAATGGCTTAAATCGTTTAACGCCAAATTAAACATGGCCGTATTCATAGTGACCAACACAACGGTAATGCCTAGCAACGTAATAATGACGCCTTCACGAGGAAGAAGGAGCACTTCGTTTTTTTCGATCATCGTGTGGTTGAGTGCATCTTTCACGGAGTTTTCCTTCTTTCTATCTTTTAATTTTGGAAAGTTAATTACCTAGCGATCTTAGCAAAATGCTGCAGAGTGCGAACCAATTGGGCTGTGTAAGACATTTCGTTATCGTACCAAGCTACAGTTTTCACCAGTTGCTGGTCCCCGACCGTCAGAACTTTAGTTTGAGTGGCGTCGAAGAGCGATCCGAATGTGATGCCTTTGATATCAGAAGATACGATTTCGTCTTCCGTGTATCCGTAAGTTTCTGAATCGGAAGCCTCTTTCATGGCAGCGTTGACTTCCTCAACCGTTACCGTGGTGTTCAGAACGGCAACGAGTTCAGTCACGGAACCTGTTGGTACAGGTACACGTTGAGATGCACCATCAAGTTTGCCCTTCAGTTCCGGAAGAACCAGACCAATTGCTTTTGCAGCACCGGTGGAGTAGGGAACGATGTTCTCCGCAGCGGCTCGCGCACCGCGGAAGTCGCCTTTTGGATTCGGAGCGTCAAGTGTGTTTTGGTTGCCCGTGTAAGCGTGGACTGTCGTCATTAGCCCGGATTGAATACCAAACTTGTCGTGCAAAGCTTTAGCCATGGGAGCCAAACAGTTCGTTGTGCAGGAAGCACCGGAAATGACGGTTTCCGTTCCGTCCAGCGTCTCATGGTTCACGTTGTATACGATTGTTTTCATGTCACCTGTAGCAGGGGCGGAGATGACGACTTTCTTCGCTCCGCCTTTCAAGTGAAGCTCGGCTTTTTCTTTCGTGGTGAAGAAGCCTGTACATTCGAGAACGATGTCAACGCCAAGCTCGCCCCAAGGGAGTTCTTCAGGGTTGCGGTTCGCCAGAACCTTAACCTCTTTGCCGTTTACTTTGAAGGTTCCATCATGAACTTCAATGTCACCATGAAAAGTGCCTTGTGTTGTATCATATTTGAGCAGATGAGCCAACATTTTAGCGTTCGTAAGGTCGTTAATCGCTACAACCTCGACGCCTTCCACATCTTGAATGCGGCGAAAAGCGAGTCGCCCGATCCGTCCAAAACCGTTAATGCCTACTTTTACACTCATTGAATAGTCCTCCTGCAAGTTTTATTTATTCAAAACAGACGAATGCCTGTCATGAAATCAAAAGAATGGGTTAACACCTGGAGTTCCAGGGAAGAATTCGTTCGCAATTAACTCTTCCATGATCAGGATGTCCTACGTGCCCAAATGTAAGCACTGGGCGGATGCTCGACACTATTTCCTTCTGTACCGGCTTGTTGTACAATAAAAGATACCGAATGGTATCTTTTATTGTAGCATGATTCTATTGAATAGCAAGGCCGCAATCGTAAAATTTGCTATAATAAATGATTAGAATAAGGTTCATACGGAGGAGCTCATGAAAAAAGGAGATAGAACACGGGAACACATCATTATGAAATCGGCTGAAATCTTTAACCAAAGAGGGTATGCCGGTACATCGCTAAACGATATTATTGCCGACACCGGAATTAAGAAGGGGGGCATCTATCGACATTTTGCCAGTAAAGACGAGATTGCGCTTGAAGCCTATAATTACGCAGCCAGTTTGGTTTGCGGAAAATTCTCTGAAGCGGTCGATCAAGAGCAGTCTGCGTCAGGTCGATTGATCGCGTTTTTTCTCGTTTATGAAGATGTTGTGAACAATCCCCCGTTTATCGGCGGATGCCCTATGCAGAATAACGCCGTAGAAAGTGACGATACTCACCCCGCGCTGCGTGATAGAGCCCAACAAGGGCTGCATACCATCTTGGACATGATGAAGAGTATTATTTGTGAAGGGATTCAAACGGGGGAATTCAAGGAAGATCTGAATCCAGATGCCCTAGCTTCGTTTGCATTTTCCTTGTTGGAGGGGGGCATTTTGTTGAGCAAGTTGGAAGGGAATAACAGGCACATGCAAATGAATACAGCCAGCTTCTCTTCCTTTTTACAGCAATGTTGCTTGAAGGCACATTAACCTGCAGGTTTGCTTCTTAATTAACTTTGCGTGAAGCGTTTCTTGTCCCAGTTATCTGTTTCCACCGTCACGGTAAAGAAAAATGGAACGCTGCTTTATGGTCATTAAAAAGTGGAGGTGGTTTATGTGCCGTTTCGGCCGAGTAAAGCGGATTATAACGAATTTTTCGACACTTATGTCCGCCGAGTACCCGAGGGGGATCTTCGGGATATTTTGATGCAGTCGCTGAACCGGACGACCGAATTATACGACGGTCTGACGGAAGAAGACGGAAATTATCGCTATGCGTCTGACAAATGGAGCCTGAAGGAGGTGCTGGGCCACATCACGGACAATGAGCGCATCATGGGCTATAGGCTGCTCCGAATCGCCAGAGGGGATGCTACGCCGCTGTCTAGGCTACAACGAGGATGCACTAGTGGAAAGGGCAGGTTTCTCCGGGCTGTTGGTCGATGAGCTGCTGGAGGACTATACGGCGGTACGCAGGTCCGCGCTGACGTTGCTACGGAGCATTCCGGAGGAAGCCTGGACCCGGAGAAGCACCGTGAGTGGGAACGAATTCACCGCAGCCGCGTGGGCATACATCCTGACAGGGCACGAAATTCACCATATCCATGTCATTCAAGAGAAATACGCTCCTGGGTTGCGTTCCTGATTGGAGAATGGTATCTTGACACGTCGAACCGGATACCGGGGCAGTGTATCATGCACGAAAAGGCCCCTACTTAAATGAATAACGTCAAGGAGCAATGCTGCCTTGACGTTATTTTTTCTATACCCGTAACATATGAGCGACTCTCTCTTCCGTCAACAGGTCGCCGACGTAGAAATCGCCGAAATCACCGTATCGTGCGCTAACTTCGTCGAACCGCATCTCGTAGAACAGCTTCTTGAATTCCAGTGCGTCATTCGCGAAGAGCGTTACGCCCCATTCCCAGTTGTCGAAGCTGACCGAGCCGGTAATGATCTGCTTCACTTTGCGGGCGCATTTCTGTCCGATTAATCCGTGTCTGCGCATCAGCGCACGACACTCGTCCATGTCGAGCATGTACCAGTTGTCGTTGCCTTGGCGCGACGATCGCATTCGTATAATACGCTCGGTCGGCCAACACTTGCTTCATCGTCAGTTATGGCTTGAAGAAGCTCATAACCCTGACCGGAGTCGTGAGCTTCGTCTCCGGTCAATTCGAATCGAAGTGGATTCCCTAATGCATCCTACGGCATATATTTTAGTGCTTAATCCGCCGTGGGAACGTCCGATCGTGCTTGTTTTGCTCCCTTTTGCGCCCGATCCATGCTGGTGAACGCGCACAATCGTGGCATCAATCATCACGCTTTCCTCGTCAACATCCAGGGAAACACACTTTAGCACCTCATCCTAAATACCCGCTTTCTGCCAGCGTCGAAAGCGGTGTAAACGGATTTCCAATGGGGAAAGTGGTCAGGTGGATCCCATGGGACGCCTGAACGAGCAACCCAAAGCATCGCTTTTAACATGATTCGATTGTCTATTGCGGGGCGTCCTCCTTGTGGTTTTCGTTCAGGTGGAAACAGGTCTTGAATTCGCTGTCATTGTGCCTCTTGTATTTCGTATCGTGTATTTAACCCATGTATTACCATTTAAACGGTTTGAAGACACACCCTAAAAGCGTATTACAATATTAGCTGGTGCGCCGGACCATTAATTCTGTAGAAAACACTTCTTCGGCAGGCTCGATGCGCTGCCCGTCGGACTCGATGGATTGTATCATCAACTTGGATGCAGCCTCGGCCAATTCGTTGATGGGATGCCGAATGGTCGATAAGCTCAGCAGTTCGGAGACGGTCGGCATATCGTCGACACCCAAAACGGCAAGGTCTTGCGGAACGGACAACTCTAAATCTTTGCAGGCCTTTAAGGCCCCGATGGCGGATATGTCGCTTAAACAAAACAACGCTTGCGGAAGTTGGTTAGTTTGGGCCAGATTTATCACAGTATCGTAACCAAATTTCTCCGTCATATCTCCTGTGATCACGGTCGTTAGTCTTCCGTTTTGCTGTAAGGTATCGCTAGCACCGTTTAGTCGGTCGTCAAATCCGGGCACGTGACCGTGCGGATAAGTTAAAATAACCAGTTTGTGATAACCACGGGATAATAAGTGATTTACCCCGGTCTGACCGCTTTGGTAGCCGTTGACACGCAACACGTGCGCTCCATAGGATAAATTGTGGGGCCCAATAGTAATGACCGGTACGTTGAGATCCATCAACTTGGGCATAAATTTTTTGGTCGCTTTGACGATGATCCCGTCGACCATCTGGATATTCATGAAGATTTCTTCAAAGTCCAACAGCATTATTTTATATCCCAGCATCTTTAACTGCTGCTTAATAACTTGGGCAAAATGGAGGAAGTATAAGTCCTCAAAATAACCGTCGTAGGTACTGTCGGATAAAACGAGCCCAATCGTGTACATTTTGCCGGTAATAAGGCTTTTCGCAACAGGGTTCACTTGGTAACCTAACTTTGTGATCGAGAGACTGATTTTTTCTTTCGTCTGCAAGCCCATTTTTTACCTCTACTTTTTTTATTGCGGCTTTTCCTATATTAGCGAGGACGTCTTTCCAGTACATCAGGTAATGCGGGAAACACTTGATGCGGTTCGGTCTGGTACCAATAGCATACGGAACTCACGTCGTCGCTTCTTTCAAATAACGCTTTTCCATCATGCCCGATCTGTTGAACGGTGACCCGTAAATCCTCTTCAAACAAAATGGGGTCAAGTATATGCCAACGATAGAAGCCGCGCATCGGACAAGCAGCTCCATCATAAATATGCGATCTGGTGTTGTCTGTCACCTGGAAATGCGGAAAACCTATAAAGGGAGTCGAGTACGTCTGTTCCTGCACCGGGTTCCCGTTGTCGTAATTCACGAAGCCCCAAGCACCGCCGAAGTAATCCTCCGTCCCTGTTCCGCAGATGGTTGGCCAATCCCGGTCGCCGTCGAGATAAAATTTCACTTCGCCTTCGCCGTACCAGTAACGCGATAAAGAAGTCCATGCAATATAGGTGCCAACATATTTGCCTCTTCCTTTAATCCCATCAATAATCGTATAATCCTGCTTGAGCTTGGTAGGATTTTCTCTGCGGAATTGGGCGTGAAAATATTCTGTATCCTCAGGGAGTTCATCGACCAATACGTAATCAAACTGGTAGAAGAACGCTTCGATCTCCTGGGGATGCTCATTCGTTATGGTTACTTTGGCGGCTTTTTTGAAAGGCATCGCAAAGTAACTGTTCATACCGCCGACCGGATTCACCACGATGGGCAAGGAATTGAAGATCGCTCTGGCACCGAAGCCGTTGCAGAAGAAATCGCCCAGCGGAACTTCCACGGAAGGGGGCTGTTTATCATCCCAATACATCCGCAATACCAGGTCACGCAATACGAACCATCTCATTTGGAATGATTTTATTTTTTCCAACACCTTTACGAGCGACAAGCAATATAAAACGATCGCGGTGGGGCTTCACCCTGAATGGTCAGGTGGGTGGCAGTTTGTCTGGATGTAACGACTAGTTGGTGACGTTTTGGGTAATAGTGTCGCCGACTTGCTTGGCGAATTCTTCCGGCGTCGTGGCCCTCATCGTCAATTTGATAATTAAATCACTCATGACGGAGCTCGTATTGGCATCCAGCAAGGCATCCCAAGGCTTGGCAAATTCTGAACCGTAGTTATCCATATCCTTTTTGATTCGCAGGAACAGTTTGGAGAATTGGGACTCGTCTTTAATCGTAAATTTGAGCGGTGACATCTGCTGTTTAGCTACGTAGACGTCACTGTAATTTTTCAAGACGTAACTTAGGAAGTCCCTGGTGGTTTCGTCGAATTTGCTGGTCGTGGCGGCAAGGCCGATCCCACTGTTTCCGAAAAACTCGTTATCCGGCGTTTTGGCGTTATTGATGGTTGGCAGATAGAAATAGTCGACGTTGCCTTTAAGGTTTTCCGGCAAATTTTTGTCTACGAAAGAGGGGATCTCCCAGGTACCCATGTTATACATAGCAGCTTCACCGTTGAGGAACATGTTCTTCGCTGTTGTATAATCTGTCGTGGCAAATCCCTCCTGGAAATATTGGCCGATCTCGTAGGCAAAATTCGCCGCCTTCATTCCGACCTCGTCGGTCATTTTGGCCTTACCTTGGCTCAGGTTCCGGGCAAATTCATTTCCGGTAGCTCTGAACGGAATCATGGCTGCATAGCGCAGCAAGGGCCTAACGTCAACACCGTCAACGGCGATCGGGGTGATACCCTTGTCCTTAAGCGCCTTGCTAACCGAAAGCATATCATCTATGGTTTTGGGAACGGCAAGGTTATTTTCTTTAAATATTTTCTTGTTATACCAAGTCATTTCCAGATGATACTCCAAAGGGAAAAGGTACAGGCTCCCATCAGGTAATTGCTGATATTTCAGCGCGGGTTCGTAGAACTGATCGTACAGTCCTTGTTCATTCAGGAATTTCTTCATATCAACCAGCATTCCAGCATCTGCCAACTGTTGAGCGTACGGATCGGCGTCCATATCGATGAATTCTGGAGCTTCACCGGAAGCGACAAGTGTTCTTAGCTTAGTCAAATAGGGGTTATACCAGCGTAGCTGACACCACCCGCAAACGTATGGATTAAATTGGTGATTTATTAATAACCTCGTTATATTCATTTTGAGCATCGGTAATTGACAGCTTTGAGTATACTTCCAAAGATTTTCTGCTTTCATGGCCGGAATAGGGTTGAATCAGCGCGTCATCAATGCCCTGCTTTTTTAGCCAGGTTAATAGAAAGTGACGTAGTTTATGAGGAGAAAGGTTTTGAGATAACTTGGCCTCCTCTGAATATTTAGCTAAAATCTTGCGTATTCCCCTGTCCGTGTACTTATTCTTCCATGAGGACTCAAACAGATAGGCCGCTTGCTTCTTTTTCATCGAATCAGCATGCATGGCCAGTAGCTCTTCGAAAGTCTGAGGAAATGGAACAATGCGGTCTTTGCTGCCCTTTCCTTTGTTGATCCGGATCTGACAGTAAATAAAATCGATGTCCGCCAGCTTAATGCTGATTAACTCACTGACCCGGACACCTGTATACATGAGGGTCTTCACGATCATCATGTCTTGAAAATTCTTGGCCTTCCAAACTACTTCATAGTATCTTTTTAATTCTTCCTCTGAGGGTACGTAAGGTAGCTTTTTATTTGATTTTGGAATCTCAACTTCAAGCTCCCTTCTTAAATGCTGGGGTACCGCCAACATTTCGGAAATTTTGTACGCTAAGCAGTTTTTCGTATGAAAAAAGCCGATTTCCTGTACGCTAAGGATGGTCAGCTTTTTTGATATATGTATTTTAGGGGTACGACCGAGATCATGTAAAAATGGGTTACATTATGGATAGTATCTCCAACAGCAAACCCATTCAGGTTACTACTGCAACAATATTTACGAAAACAGCGCAAAAAGCGTAACAAGGTAGCCCGATCAGACCCGCGGCAGCCAGATATTTAATGATTCAACTATCGTCTTCTTAGCACAATGACTTGCTCAGTTGAATTTCATGTTCCTCAACATAATTGCGGTAATTTTCACCACTAAAGTAATCAACAATATCTTTATTAATCTCTGGATATAGTTGAATGGAATGCAACTCCGAAATAGGGATCCATTTGACACCAATCTGGTGAGGATCTGGATTTTCAGGAAGTTTGGGAAGCGATCCTGATTTCAACTTACATCTAAATGTAACTCCTACTGAATGAGTATCTCCGTAAATGTAGTTGTTTTTCGTTGGTTGATATTCGTAAACAAAAGCAACTGGACCAACTTTTACCTCAACACAAGTCTCTTCTTTTGCTTCCCGTTGCGCAGCTTCAATCAATGTTTCACCAGGCCCAAGGCCACCTGCTGGAAGATTGTAATGTACGCCATCATCATTATCATTTTTGAACTCGACTAATAAGATTGCATCGTTTTCAATTATTAATGCACAAGCGCGAAGTCTTATCTTTTCCATCATCTATCACATCCAATTAGTATATTGCGTTATGCCAGTTATCGGAACGGGGCTAGCAGCAATGAAATCAGCGATGGATCGGCTCCATCGCCACGCTATCGTCTCCGTTAGTGGAAATATACTATTGATTCCTTTAGTTTGACCAATGAAGTATTACCGCGAATCTCTGGCCCTGATATGTGCGAGGCATGCAATCTTATTGATTTGTAAATGCTATTCTAAAGCCAAGGTCATCTATCTTGAAATTAGGCATGCTTTTCCTTCTAATCGTAGAACCGCAATTATTTTCAATTTCAGCCCAACTGCCTCCCCGGAAGACTCTATAGTTCCCATATCGTTCAGGATCATATAAATCCCAACACCATTCCCAGACGTTTCCAATCATATCGTAAAGTCCCCATGGATTAGGTAGCAGTTTCCCGACCATTTGAGCTGAACCATTGGAGTTTTCTCGATACCATGCAATCTTATTAATTTTTTCATACCGATATCCCTTGGTTCCCGCTTTGCACGCATACTGCCATTCAGCGTCTGATAGTAATCGAAAGCCATTCGCTTTTTTGTTATATACAGTGTTCTCACTTTCATCAGTGATTGTGTAGCATTCAGTCCTATCAAGTATTCTGGACAATTTGTTACAAAAGACTAGCGAATCTAACCACGAAACTTCCGTAATTGGCAGGTTATTCACTTTAGGGTCTACTTCTTGTGTATGCATGACAAAATGATACAACTCCTGTGTTACCGGATATTTCATTACATAGAAAGGTTCAATCGTTTCAGTCCATGTAATAACCTTTTTATCGCTTCCTCTTCCAGGATCCGATAAAGTGTAATCAGAACTAAGCCACTTGTTGAGATTAATATAATCGCGTAATTCGACAGTCCCACCTTCTATTGGTACCATCGAATTCATTAAATTTTCTTGAATGTCAATTCCGTACTTTCCAATTGTCATATTGACCTCTTATCTATTCAATATTTTTTTATAACTAATCTGCCCGTTAGCTCAATGACCAATTCAGTCTAACACTACAAGTTCTCAGTATACAGCTTTATTTTCTCCGTTTATCCCATAAACGAACGTTTATGGGACTTTTCGATTCGCAGTTAAAAACGATTCAAAACACACTGTTATTCCGTACCCAAACCCAGTACCTAAAACAAAGTTCTTTTATAGTATGTATAGACCTTTTATGGTACTATTTTTGTAATTATTTTATTCTACTTGGGGGGATATACTTGATTTTCGGATACGCTCGTGTAAGCACAGAAGATCAACATTTAGATATGCAGATAGATGCTCTCAATAAATATGGAGTGGAGAGAATTTTCCAAGAAAAATGACTGGGACAAAAAAAGATCGCCCACAACTCGATGAATTACATAAGCTGTTACGTAAAGGAGACAAGGTTGTTGTTTATAAGTTAGATCGCATCTCGCGTTCCACAAAGCATCTCATCGAGCTTAGTGAACATTTTGACGAAATGGAAGTCGATTTCGTCTCTATTAGCGACAGTATAGATACATCAACTGCAGTGGGGAAATTCTTTTTTCGAACTTTGGCAAGTATTGCTGAACTTGAACGAGATATTATTAGTGAACGTACGAGAGCCGGATTACAAGCTGCTAGAGCTAGAGGAAAAAAAGGAGGCAGGCCATCCAAGCAGGCAGATAAAGTTGAAATGGCGTTTAAAATGTACGATAGCAAGGATTAAAGTATTGCACAGATAATAAGTGCAACAGGTCTAGGGAAAACAACACTTTATAGATATATTAGTTCACGATAACAGAATATGGTAAAAGAATATTGCAAATACAAAGGGTTGATCATAATTGAGTGCTAAAGAGCTCCTTACCCCAGAGCAGCGGAACGAATTGCTTAATATCTCAAATATTACTGAACATGATTTAGCTACACATTATACTTTAACGGAATATGATATCGAAATTATTAACCAACATCGAAGAGACCATAACAGGCTTGGTTTTGCTATCCAATTATGTACATTACGGAATCCAGGATGCTCCGTTGTCGATTTACCAGAAGTTCCGGAGAGCTTAATAAAATATGTCGCCTTGCAGCTAGATATTGATCCGGAAACATACTTCTTATACGCTAGACGTGATCCTACCCGACGTGAACACCTTGAGGAATTGAGGCAGGTATTTGGGTATCGCAATTTTGATATGCATGCCTATCGAACAGCATCTCAGCTCCTGTTAAAACACGCCATGGAGAATGGGAATTCCATGTATCTTATACAATCAACTATTGGAATTTTGCGTGAAAAGAAAATCATTCTCCCTGTGGTTTCTACTATAGAGAGGCTTGTGTGGGAAACGCGACGTGCGGAGAAACGAGTATTTTCATCTCTTACACAAACACTTTCTAATTGGCAAAAATCGAAGCTAGAAAAACTGACTGACCCTTTTGTAGAAAATAAGAAAACTCCTCTTGCATGGCTTAGAGAAGTTCCAGGTCAATCATCACCTGAAGCATTTCTAAAGGTGATTGAACGTCTAAAGTATATTAGGCAACTTGAATTGTCTGTTAATACTGCGAATATCCACCCGAACCGTTTACTCCAACTTGCGCGAATGGGAGCCAGGTATGAACCACATTCCTTTCGTAGATTTGATGATCTGAAGAGACACGCTAAAACGAAAAAGTGATACATTATGCAGATATCGGTTCAGCTCTCATAAAAGCGAGGGAAGAAGGACTAAATCCATTTGAGACATTGGAAAAAGTTATGCCTTGGGAAAAAATCGTTGAATCGATTGAAGAAGCAAAAAGATTAGCCAGACCTATGGATTATGATTACCTTGACTTGCTAAGCACTCGGTATTCCTACCTCAGAAAGTATACTCCAGTATTAATCGAATCATTAGAATTTCGTTCTACACAAGCTGCCGAACCTTTGTTGCGCTCCATTGAGGTATTACGTGACGTCAATAAAAATGGAAAACGAAAAGTACCAGAAAATGCGCCTCTTGATTTTGTCCCAAAGCGTTGGCAAAAACATGTGTATGACGAGGATGGTAACATTAATCGGCAATATTATGAAATGGCAGCATTAACCGAATTGAAAAATCATATTCGCTCCGGTGATATATGGGTAGTTGGTAGCAGATTACATAAAGATTTTGAGGAATATCTGATTTCCAAAGAAGACTGGCTTCAAGCCAAGGCAGCCGGCACTAGGTTAGCTGTTAGTCCTTCATCAGAAGAATACTTATCTGAACGGACAGATACATTACATCATCGTCTTACATGGATTTCTAATAATATAAACTCATTGGAGGGGATAAATGCGGATAAGGAAAAGATCCGTGTGGATCGCCTTGAAAGAGATACACCTGAAGAAGCCAGGTCTTTTAGTCTGTCCCTTTATGACATGTTACCGCGTATAAAATTAACTGATTTACTGATGGAAGTAGCAAGTTGGACAGGATTTGACGAACAATTTATGCATGGTTCAACGAATCGACCGCCAAAAGGAGAAGAAAAAGCTATACTAATGGCTGCATTGATGGCGATGGGGACAAATATTGGGTTGACTAAAATGGCAGATGCCACTCCTGATATAACATACCATCAATTAGCAAATGCTGCACAATGGAGGTTATACGAAGATGCAATGACACGCGCCCAAGCTAAACTTGTAAATTTTCAGCATAGACTCACCCTGTCATCATACTGGGGTGACGGAACAACATCATCTTCGGATGGTATGCGTGTGCCAATAGGAGTTTCATCACTACACGCCGATTCTAACCCTCATTATGGCTCAGGAAAAGGTGCGACTATTTACCGATTTGTTGGCGATCAATATGCAAGTTTTTACACAAAAGTTATCAATACAAATGCTCGGGATGCTGTTCATGTGATCGATGGTCTTCTCCATCACGAATCAGATTTACGAATTGAAGAACACTATACAGATACAACCGGGTACACCGATCAAGTTTTCGGATTAAGTCACATCCTAGGTTTTCGTTTTGCACCAAGATTACGAGATCTAGCAGATAGTAAGCTCTACACAATAGATCAATCAAACAATTATCCGAAATTAGAGGCTATGCTTCGAGGGCGAATTAATACAAAATTGATCATGGACAATTACGATGATGTCTTACAATTGGCCCATTCCATACGTGAAGGAAAAGTCTCAGGATCGCTTATCATGGGAAAGTTGGGGTCGTATGCAAGACAGAATAAAGTAGCGACTGCATTACGTGAGATGGGGCGAATTGAAAAAACGATTTTCATACTGGATTATATCTCTAATGAAGCCTTGCGGCGTCGTATACAACGAGGTTTGAATAAAGGGGAAGCAATGAATGGGTTGGCCAGAGCGTTGTTTTTTTAGAAACGTGGAGAATTACGTGAACGCGGACTACAAGATCAATTGCAAAGGGCCAGTGCATTGAACATATTGATTAATGCGATTAGTGTCTGGAATACTGTTTATTTAGGAGAAGCTATTAAATTACTGCAATCAAAAAGCGGATTTCGAGAAGATCTTCTACAACATATATCGCCACTCGGTTGGGAACATATTAATTTTCTAGGAGAGTACACATTCGATCTAAAAAGGATACCTGGTAATAATTCATTACGACCACTTAACGGTAGTCTGTAAACATCAAAAAAGCCGAACAGTCCTTAGCGTGAACTGTGACCCGAAAGATGGACACTTTGAAAAAAAGTGACCTCTCTCGGGTCTCTTTGCGTTTATAATCGATATACACGAAAGGTTGGGGATACAAAATGGGGAACCGTTGGTCTACCGGTGAACAAAGGTTTAGTGAAAGTCAGATCCGCCAGATGGAGGATCATGCTAACGTATTGCATATTACAGAGCGTTCTATTGCTTACCAACCCACATTCAAGTTGGCTGCTCTAAAGGCCTATCAGGAGGGGAAAACTCCTGCAGAAATCTTCAGGGAGGCAGGATTCAACTTAGATATGATCGGACGGGAGAATCCGAATAGATGCTTAAAACGTTGGAGAAAAACCTTTGCTTCTCAAGGTGAAGCAGGTCTTCTGGAAGAGCAACGAGGAAAAGGCAGCACGGGAAGGCCCGCAGCAGAACAGTCGATGGAGAAGAAGCTTGCACAAGCTGAGGCACGTATAAAGCTTCTGGAAGCGGAGAACGACTTCCTAAAAAAGCTCGAGGCGCTCGAGAGACAAGCCCAGCAGAACCAACGCTGACACCCTCTGAACGCTTCGAACTCATCAATCGTACCCTCCGTAAGCATCAACTTGAGAAGATGACTCATCATCTTTGTAAGATGGCGAATGTCAGTAAAAGCGGGTACTACCGGTGGTTAGCCGCTGAACAAGCACGACAGCTGAGAGAAGAAGCGGACGAACAGGATCTGTTACTCATCAGGGAACATTTTGAAAAACGGAATGGGAAAGTGGGAGCACTTGTTTTAAAAATGTGCTTGGAGCATAAGAGTGGCGTCATCATGAACCATAAGAAAATTCGCCGTATCATGCGTAAATACGGGTTGGTGGCCAAGATACGCCAGGCCAATCCGTACCGTAAGCTTGCAAAGGCCACACAAGAGCACCAGACACTCCCTAATCACCTTAAACGTCAGTTTGACCAGGGCGAGCCGGAGAAAGTCTTTCTCACAGACATCACATACCTGCACTATGGTCAGGGGCAATGCGCGTATTTGTCCTGTGTAAAGGACGGTGCAAGCAAACAGATTCTTGCTCATTATGTATCCTCGTCCTTAGAAATGACGATCGTAGATCGAACCTTGGACAGGTTGATTCAACGACTGGATGGCAACATTCACCCCGAAGCCATCATCCATTCTGACCAAGGTTTTCACTACACGAATCCGAGGTTCCAAGCTCGAGTTAAAGAGATAGGCTTCCAGCAGTCCATGTCGCGAAAGAGTAACTGCTGGGACAATGCCTCCATGGAGTCTTTCTTCGGTCATATGAAGGATGAACTCGAGTATAGGGACAGCGTTACTCTCCAAGAATTACGGGCACGCATTAAGGAATACATGGATTACTACAACACCGATCGGTATCAATGGACATTAAAAAAGATGACTCCTGATGAATACAGGAACCATCTATTAACAGCATAATCTAACTCTTTTCTTTTATGTGTCCACAAATAGGGTCACAGTTCAGCGTACAGGAAATCGGCTTTTTTCTTGAAAAAACTGCTTAGCGTACAAAATTTCCGAAATGTTGGCGGTACCCCATGCCCATCAAGTTAAGGATTTAAAATATCCCCAAACAGGAGAAAATCTAATTTTCTTCCTTTTGGGGGTGCAATATTTTCTTAGGTTGAGGGACATGTGGCGGTACCCCAAGATTTAATCTATGCACCTCTCCGACACGGCAGCCAGTACAATATAAAAACCCCAGCAACGCATGCCCTTGCTCCGGTGTCCAATATAAGATGTACGCTGCTTCGTTGTGGGAAAGATTGTACATTACTAATTAACGTTATCCTGTCCAATCGTTGAATAAATCAAAAGGAGCAGCTGCCGCGCCCGCTGCTCCATTCATGCGTAACATGCCTCCGGCCTGCTGCGATCATCATTATGCCGTTTTTGAAAATTTTCGGTAAAGTACAATATACTGTCCCCCTACTTTACTTATCGAGAATTCCCTCCTAACCATTTTCGAACTAAATTCACCTAATATCCGTAACCGTTGAGGGTGTTTCAGGAGGAAATTTATATCTTTCACAAGTCTGTTTGCATGGAGAGATATCATGGAACCATGGTCGCCAAAATTATAACTTTTCATCATAGCAATGGACTCGGGTCCAACGATCCCGCAATATCCAGATACTCCAGCTGCGATAACCGGTCTGGCGCATGCCATTGCTTCAAGCGCGACACGCCCAGTTCCTACGACGATATCTGCTGCATAATAGGCATTTTGAATCGAAGTCAGTGGTCCCTTAACAAGAATAACTCTTCGTCCAAGACGTTGGTTCACTTTCTGGGCCAACTGTGAAAGCTGTCGTCGAAAAGGACCTGGACCATATAACACTGCCGCAAATTTTTTGTTGCTTCGCGCAACCTTTTCTGCAGCCAAGATGACTTTTTGGGCTATCGGATATTTATCCCTTTCGAACCTTGCGGCATAGACTAAAAGCTGAGCATCTTGTGGCAAGCCGAGGGCTTTTCTCCATCTTTTTTTAGGCTGATTGGCCTGAAACTGCATAGTATTGATTCCGTTCGAAATAAGTTGAATTTTATACGCAGGGATTCCACTCTTCCGTAACCATTGTGACAGCCCCGGTGAAACCGAAACGATTTTTTTGGAGGAAACGACTGAAGCTCTTAGATCGTTCTTTGATTCATAGGTACCATGCACTGTAACTATAAGGGGAATGCCAGGATGCGCGCGTTGAAAACGATTGGCCAATCTAAGCCTAGTATTAGCATGAATAATGCCGTACTTGTTTCGGTTAACAATCTTGTACAAGCCTTGTATCTGGTTCAACAACTTTTCTTTTTGCATGGGTAGTATATGCACGGATATCCCCATTTTTCGTGCAGCAGAGGTTAGCGGGCCTCCTATTGTTGCAATCCCAACCCGAATACCTTTAGTAAGCAAAAATTTAGACAAAGACAAGACATGTCTCTCGGTCCCACCGGTTTTAAGGCGATCAATTAACATCAAGACCTTCACTTCTTCAACCACCCCTTCCACGATTTTCATTTCTGCTTGCATAGCTTATGCTTTCGGAAAACGATATGACCGGACAAATGATGATTTATATTTATTTTGGTTAAAATGTTACACACAAAGACGATTGACGAATACAATTATCTCGATTATCTTAAAAAGCTGAGTACATCCACTACTTTGATGAAGGAGACGATTCGTAGCCTATGACGCCTATTACGTTTAAGGAGTTGCGGGGTCCCATTTTGATTGTTGCACCACATCCGGATGATGATGTTCTATCCTCCGGAGGAGTCATTCAAAAAGCCGTCCAAACCGGCAAACCAGTCCACATTGTTTATTTAACCAATGGCGATGCAAACACAGATTCCATCCGAAATTTCCTTCATGCACCATTTATTCCGGCCTCTTTTCGCAGACTTGGGCGCATTCGGCATTTGGAAGCTCTTAGAGCGGCAGCATTTTTAGGCGTGTCATCAAAAAGGTTATACTTCTTCGGTTTTCCAGATGCTCATTCACTCCCTATAGCTAAAAGTACAAATGAAAACCAAGTGTTTCGCTCTCCTGTTACGTTATGGGACCGTGCCAGATATTCATTTTCCTTTCATAGAAATGCACCTTATACAAGAAAAACAGCTATTTCTTTATTTACGGAAATTCTTAAAAAAGTAAAACCTAAAACGATCATTGTAAACCGAGCAGATGATACAAATCCAGACCATCGAGCAGCCAGAATTTTCCTAATGGACGCACTCCGCCGTACGAGAATGAAACCTCTTATCCTTAGCTACTTGATTCACTTTCCGAAATGGCCGTCATTCAAGGGAGCCTTTGTGCCGCCAGTAAGATTAAATACTCGAAATGTACGCGCCCTTTCCATATCGGCATTGAAGCAAAGAAAGAATCTGCAGGCGTTCCGATTACACCGTTCCCAGTTTCATGCTCATGATCGTCTCTTAAGACTTATACGACGAAAGGAAATATTTTGGTTGGGTTAACTTCCGATTAGGCTTAGAGGGGTTCCGCCACATGCCCATCAAGCTATGATGAAACCATGCCCCAAAATGGAAAAATAAGTTATACTTTTTATGATAGCATTTTTCCATAGAAAGGATGGTTTTCCCATGAAATCTATTTCTCTTTCTATCAGCGAAGAAATGCATTTACTAGCCCAACAGCTTCATCATCATTTTTCTCCTGCCCAGCTTGAGGAGCTTGCCAGAAAAGCTGGCTTCGTCCAACGAAAAAGCAAATATACCCCGCAGGATTTAATTTCCTTATGTGTCTTTTTAAATGATGATGTATCTGTGACTCCCCTCACGAGATTATGTAGCCAACTTGATGCCTCAAATCATCTATCGATGAGCGCAGAAGGATTGAACCAGCGTTTCAATTCTTCTGCAATTGCCTTCCTGCAATCCCTTTTTTCAACGCTTCTCCAAGAAAAAATCTCGACTTCCTTCTCACTGCCTTGTGAATGTAACTCCTATTTTCATCGAATCCGAATTCTGGATTCGACTGTGTTTCAACTTCCTGATCCCTATGCCGATCGTTACCAGGGATCCGGAGGAAGTTCTCATACGGCAGGTATGAAAATTCAACTCGAATACGAGCTAATAACCGGAGAATTTTTACAAGTAGATGTTGGGCCCGGAAAAAACAATGATGGTCTATATGGTACAAAACGAGCGAAAACTGTGGAAAAGAACGATCTTTGTATTCGAGATTTAGGATACTTTTGTTTAGATGACTTCGAAGAAATGGAGCGCCAAGGAGCTTTTTACGTTTCACGCTTAAAATTAAATATCCGTGTATATGAAAAAAATAAGGAAGTTGAACAGTCCAAAGATGGCAGGGTAAAAAAGCAATCGTTGTTCAGAGAACTCGACCTCGAAGAGATCATGGGTCGCCTTCAGCCCGGGGAGATTGTGGAACTTCCCGAAGTGTATCTCGGTCGCTATAACAAATTTCGCACACGGCTTCTCATCTATAAACTTACACCGGAACAGACTCAAAAGCGGCTCATGATACGTGCTAAACAGGAGAAAAAGAAAAACATAACCTATAAAGAGCGAACAAAGCGCTTAAGTGCCATCAATATCTACATGACGAATACGCCAGACGTATACTTGAAAAAAGAGTATATCCATGACCTTTATTCCCTCCGCTGGCAGATAGAGATTTTGTTTAAAACTTGGAAATCCATCTTCCATATCGACCAGTGCAAATCGATCAAAACCGAACGCTTCGAATGTCATGTTTACGGGCAGTTGATCGCTATATTGCTTAGTTCTTCTCTTATGTTTCAGATGCGTAGACTTTTGTTGATAAAGAAAAAACAAGAAGCCAGTGAGTTTAAAGTCATCTGTATCTTAAAAGACTACTTGCTTTCCCTACATGAGGCCATAAAAAAACAAGCGGATGATATCCAGCAAGTGCTTCTTCAACTCTTTCGGATGATTGAGAAGAATGGGCGCAAGTCACATCGATATGAGAAGAAAACCGTATTTGACATTCTGGGTGTAATCTATGAAAGTAGACAGAAATCTCGACGGGCTGCATAGAAGAAATTGATTTTTAAACGAAGTCACAAAGGCTTATTTAAGCTTGTTCAAAATCCAATTCTAACCTCAAGATTTGAATCAAATGATGAACTGTAGCATCTGATACTTTTACTTTGTTCTTAGCTTGATGGGCATGTGGCGGTACCCCAGTTATTGCGGATCCCCCCATTGATCGGAATTTCGTCGGTTAAGGGAAAATAGTGCATTCCCGTTTGAGTGCATTTCTTGATTAGTTCGAGCGCGAGGATAACTGGACGGTGAACGTCGTTATTAGAACGAAAATCAAGAATGCTAAGAATTTCAGGAACTATCCGCCGGTAATGGCTACCATAGGAGGCGCGAATGACCGTATGGATTTTTTCGCGGTATGCCGGTCTAGTATGTTTAAATTCGTTGACCAAATCTTTCAGTGTTTGTTCGTTTACAACTGGGTACAGGACATCTTTAATGATTCCCTCCGGATGCTCGATGGCCGTCTGCGCCATGTTAAATAAAATGCCATACTTGTTGCCGACTCGTCGTAGATCGTTCAGAATTTCCTTTTCGATCTTTCGTTCGGCGCGTACTCCGATACGGTGAATAATTTGAATAAGCAGATCGACCAGGTTGTCCGATATTTCCATGCAGCGAAACCAAAAGAAAGTTGACAACAGCGTATATCGAATCGAATCTGGATGTCGGCGAAGCTCACGTAGATCCTCAGTAGAAACGCGCTGCCGATACTTTTTCAACACCTTATGGGGAATGTCTCGAAATAAATCATCCGGAAGCTCCAAATTGCGAATTGTCCGCAATTTGTTAACTTCCTTCAGCACGCTATCCACCCCAGCACGACCAGGATCTGCTTTTAACTCATTAAATGATATTTGTATGCTGCTGTCGCTGGCGGTTTCTTCTTCGTCAATCTCTAAATAAGAAATGCTATCAATCAGAGAGTCTAGCTGAGTTAGAGACGTGGAAGGCAACTTTTGGTATGTCGCTTGGAAGAAGGATTCTTCATATGTATGAATGGCTGAACGGATCAAACGCTCAATGCGGTCCGGCGTGGGCGGCACGATTTTTAATTCATGGAATCGACGGTAAACGCGTTCCTTTAAATGCTCAAATTCATGATCGTAATGCAGAACATGTTGGCATAGCCATTCTGCCATTTCCTGAGCATCCTCTATCGTATCCTCGCGGAATTCGAAGAACTCCCGGATCTGTGTTCGGTGGTAGGTGATTGAACGACCGGTCCAATCGTACTGAGCATATGATTCTGGCTCAGAGAAGATTTGTTTTGCAATGTACGCGATCACCGCTTTGGGAACTTCGTACTTATGAGTTGGAAAACGGGCTTCATTTTGAAAAAACTTGAGTAGCACGGCAAATCCAATCCTGGTTTCCCCGGTCTTGTTCTCGATCAATCTCATCTCGTTCGGCAGGATCGTAAAATGCTCGATTAATTCATCCAGTTCCCAATTCCGTTTCAAGTAATCCACTCCAAAGTAAAGTTCCTATAACAGTGAGTATCGGAACTTTGGACTTGAAATAAGTATATCCAAGCTGTATATTTTAGACAATATGAGTCTCACAATTTCCGATGTTCCATTTACATAAATAGATTCGGAACTTCTTATTTTATGAAGAGGTACGAACGCGCAGGATAGTTTAAGATCATTCACTGTGAACCATATCACAAATAGAGCGAAAATTTAATTGGGAAAGTATGAAGCGTACTGTAATTATACGGAATAGAGTGATTTTTGAGATTTTGAATTCATTACTTAGGTTCCTTACCCCAATACATAATTATGCTACCACTAAAATCAGTCTCATTTTATAAGAAAAAGAGGGTGCTCCCGATGGCAAAATGGGATAATATGCTATCCATAATTTGGATGCTACAATCCGGAAGGAAGCTCACCGCTGCGCGGATTGCAGACAGTTTGGAGATTAGCATCCGTACCGTGTACCGGTATATCGACGCATTATGCGTCAGTGGTGTTCCGATCGTTACGGAATCAGGCCATGACGGAGGCATTCGCATTCTAAAAAGCTTCCAGGAGACGCCATTGTTCTTCAACTCTGTAGAGTTGAAGGCACTTGTGGACGCGTTTAAGTTTGCGCAAGGCGCTGGCTATCCGTATACGAAGGAGCTGGAAAGCGCGTTGAAGAAGGTGGAGAACGGGCTGCACGAAGAGCAGCGCGATGATCTGTCCCGCCAGACGGGAGGCTTGGATGTGATTTCTCCGGCGCGTCCGCCTTCCGTTGTTCCGTTGTTGCGGGACCTGGAGCAGGCGGTGAATGACGGGAGAACGGTGCGCATCGTTTATCGAAAAGCGAATATGGAGCAGGCCGATGAACGTGAAGTCGATCCGTACGGGTTGGCCTACGACCGAAATGAATGGTACGCTGTCGCGTTCTGTCATCGGTCGCAGGCGGTGCGGACGTTCCGTGTGGATCGTATCACTCTGCTAGAGCCGACCGAAGCGTGGTTCCAAAAGCCAGAGCGTTTCTCCGCGGCGGTCTATTTCCGAGACCAGTCCGAACGGGAACGTGAGGCGGACGGGCCGCTGACTGTCATCCGCATCGAGGGAGAGTCCGATACGTTGAATGCGGTTTGCGGCCACTGGCATATGCGCCACTATTTGATGGAACGGACCGATCGGGAAGCGCGGTTTCTGCTCGACGTCCCGACGATGAACAAGTATCTTCCGATGTATCTGATGACGTTTGGCACAGCCATTCGAATTCGTGAGCCGCTGGCGCTGAAGCGCCGGGTCCAGGAGATGTCATCGGCAATCGCACATCATTACGAAATTGATTCCGATTGAAGTTCGCTGACGATAACTGTCAGTGAAGTTGCTTTATTATTAGATATAGAATTCAAATCAAATCATGAAGGAGGAGACAAATGCCTACTTTTAAAATGAAGCATATAAACCCGGAAGGTTTATTCAAATCAAAAGCATTTAGTCAAGCGATTACCGTAACAGGGAAGGCAAAAACAATTTATATTGGCGGGCAAAATGCTATAAATTCAAAAGGTGAGCTGATTGGAGTTGGTGATTTGGAGTTGCAGACAAAACAGGCACTTCATAATATCAAAACCATTTTAGCTACTGAAAATGCAAGTTTCGCCAATCTGGTCAAACTCAATATTTATTTAGTTAGCGGAAGCGACCCGCTTATTGGTTACAAAGCATTCCAAGAGATGGCTGGTTCATTAGATAATCCCCCACTGGTCACCGTGTTATTCGTCTCGGAATTTGCATCGCGTCCATCTTGCCTTCTTGAAATAGATGGAATTGCAGTCATTGAAGATAAAGACTAAATATGTATGGTCTATACGGCTCTGCTTCGCGGGATCAATGTCGGCGGAAACAACAAAGTAGATATGAAAATACTTAAAAAATCATTTGAGCAGGCTGGTATGAAAAACGTCGTTACCTATATCAATTCGGGCAATATCATTTTCACAACCACCGGCCACTCCAAAATGGATATAGCGCAAATTCTCGAAAAAGCGATTACGGATACCTTCGGTTTGCAAATCAAGGTGCTGGTAATTAGTTTAGAAGACATGAAAAAAGTGATGTCCACGCTCCCCGAATCATGGATGAACAATGATAAATTGAGATGCGACGTCCTTTATTTATGGGAAGATATCAATGACGCTTCCGTTCTCGATAAGTTGATCTTCAAACCGGAGATCGAAACGATGAAATATGCTCCAAGCGCGATAATATGGGCGATTGATAAAATAAACGTGACTAAAGGCAGCATGACAAAGTTGATTGGTTCGGAATTGTATCGACAGATGACGATCAGGAATTTGAATACGACACGAAAAATATATCAGCTTATGATGGCGGCAGACGAAGAAAAAAAAATGATTTCACCTGCGCAGATCCCGATTAACTTCGCTGACAACGATTGTCAGTGAGCCTGTTATACGATAGAGAAAATGCTGAGGCAGTGGCAGCCAAACGATGAATAAAGGGAGAGGTGGATTCATCCAATGCGTCAACACCTGCATCAATTGTACGAAATATCATGTTTGGGCGAATGACCAGCTGTTCACCCATCTGGAGCTGCTTCCGAAGGATGCGTTTCATGCGGAAGTGACGAGCGTGATCCCGTCCGTGTCGCAAACGTTCGGGCATATGTACATGTTCGAACAGCTCTATATGTACGTGCTTGCGGAAGTTCCTAACGAGGGCATTTTCCCGAAGATCCCGGGTTGGAGGGAGGAAGCGCAAGACATAACGGTTGATCAAATGCGGAGGCTGTTCGCCGGCGGTGCTGAACAGTTTCGCGATTTGCTGAGGCGGACGCCCGACACGGACAAGGCTATGACAATCGAGCATCCGAGTTACGGCCGTCTCGATACGTATTTCTCCGACATCCTGCGTCATGTGGTCAACCACGGGACATATCACCGGGGCAATGTGACCGCGATGCTGAGGCAGCAAGGGTATGCCGGGGTCCCGACCGATTATATGTTTTATTTGATGGAACGGTAGGAAGGTCAGCGGTAAACGGATGTGAGGAGAGGCAGGCCCGGTTTTCGGGCCTGCCTCTCCTCGTATGCTCAGTCATCAGAAGGTGAAGAGTGGAGTTTCCCAATGGTCATACAAAGTGGCTGGTATTGTTGGCATTACTTACAATGATATAGAGAACAGCGTAAGCAATGATATTCCGATTCTAAGTATTGACAGGCATTTCAACAAAAAAATTACCTGTGTGACCTCGGATAATTATGAGGGAGGGCGTCTGGCTTTGAAGGAACTTGTTAAAGCAGGAGCCCAGAGACCGGCTTTTATGGGAAGTGTAACTTCCGTTTTTAGTGAAACCATGAATCGAAGAAAAGGTTTCATTGATGAGGCGAAAAAATTAGGTGTCGACTATGTTGTATACGAGAAACCAGATTGTGGACGACGATGCCTATTTTGGCGAATTTCTATCTAAGCATCAGGATGTGGACGGCATTTTCGCTATTACCGATATGTTAGCCGCCAAATATATAGAAAGAGCAGGTAGGCAGGGTATTCGCGTTCCAGAGGATGCAAAGGTCATTGGTTACGATGGCATTCAGGATCATCCTTATTTTCATCCGGTATTGTCTACCATCAGGCAGCCAGTGGAGGAAATGGCACGTATGACAATCAGACTGCTGTATAAAAAGATAGAGGGTAAAACTTTAGATCAGCAAGTGTATCGTCTCCCCGTTATTTTCAGGCAAGGCGAAACGACATGATTTTTATTGTAAAGTATTAGCTCATTCAGTTGGATCTCAGTCTGGATCTACAAACTCGACTTTTTCTTATAATAAATTGGAAACGTTTCATTTGGAAATCAAACTACTCTGTTAAAAGATCAAAGGAATAAGTTTGGATCAACAAATGCATCGTCTTCCTGTTATTTTAAGGCAAGATTGTTTTTGATTTTAGAAAAACTTCAATTTATTCGGTCGGTTCATGTATGAATCTGCCGACTGACGTTTTTCTTATAGCAAATTGGAAACGTTTCAAAAATGAAAATATCCTATGACAAGAAAGGGAGTGTAATGGTGAATTCAAGAATTAGCGAGTTAGATCATTCCACGATCAAGCCAAATCGCAAAATATGGAACCAGATCAAACGTGACTATGAACTATATCTGTTTTTGCTGCCAATCATTATTATTTATCTCGTATTTAAGTACTATCCGATGTATGGAATACAAATTGCTTTTAAGGATTTTTCACCAAGTCGGGGAATCTGGGGAAGCGAGTGGGTAGGATTTAAGCACTTTATTGATTTTTTCGATTCCTATAACTTCTGGACGATCATGACCAATACGCTTACACTCAGTGCTCTATCGCTTGTGTTTAGCTTCCCAGCTCCGATTATTATAGCGATTATGCTCAATCAGATGCTGGCCAAGAGATACAAGAAAATTGTACAGACTGTAATTTATGCCCCACACTTTATTTCTACCGTAGTGCTCGTCGGTATGCTTAATGTTTTTCTGTCTCCAAACAGCGGAATTGTGAAGAAGAGTATCCTAGTGAGGGTTTCGAAAACCAGAGCCGGGGAAAATCGAACCGTCTATGTTACTTCTGATACGATCAATTTATTCCAGGATTATATTATTGAATTTCACAGTTCACAAACCAGTATTGATCACGTTTTTTTTAATTTAAGTGGTAAAAATAAAGGTGAGCAGATGTCCTATTGGGGTTTGCAGGCGCTGATAAAGCGTTTAAATCGGAAAGCTGAGGTAGACTTCACCGCCCACATGTTTCGTCATACATGTGCAACACAATTAAACGATAAAGGTATCAGTGCTGTCTCACTGAAAAATTTATTAGGGCATGCCCACATCCAAACTACTCTCCAAATGTACGTCCATCCTTCTGACGAGACTATCCGGAAGCACTGGGAACAAGCTATTTCTCATGAAAGTAAGGAGTAATGCATGAATCAAGTTATTCAACAATTAGCTAGGGCCTGTACGCAAACTGTACAACTCATAAAAATCTAGTAAAATAAGGAATATGAGACGAAGATATGAGTTAACAGATGAAGAATGGAATATCCTTGAACCCTTGCTGCCCCCGGCCCGAAAAAAACAAGGAGGACGTCCACCTAAAGATCGGCGTCAGATGCTGAATGCCGTGCTATGGGTTGCTCGAACGGGAGCGCCATGGCGAGATTTACCGAGTACGTATGGTCCCTGGTCTTCTGCCTATAGTTTTTTCTGGCGGTTGCAAAAAGCGAATATTTGGAATGAAATCTTGAAGCATGTCGCCATCGAACCCGATTGGGAGCAAGTGATGATTGATGCTACCATCGTTCGCGTCCATCAGCATGGAGCGGGCGCAAAAGGGGGCAGGATCGGCAAGCCATCGGGCGTTCGCGCGGAGGATTAACCACCAAAATTCATGCGATGGTGGATGCGCTTGGCTATCCGCTGCGTTTCGAATTGACGCCAGGACAAGACCACGATTCGGTCACGGGCTATCGCCTTCTTCATGGACTGGACGTTTGCCCGGGAGAAGTGTTAGCGGATCGCGCCTACGATACCAATGCGATTTTAGAGCTTTTGCAAAGCCGATCCATTACTCCGGTGATCCCATGCAAACGCAATCGGCGGGTAAAGCGTCCGTTAGATTCGGAGACGTATAAAGAGCGACACTTAGTTGAATGCTTTTTCAACAAAGTTAAAAACTATCGACGCCTGGCTCCCTCGCTATGAAAAAACAGCAAACATGTTCATGGCTTTTTTGACGCTACTTTCTATTCGTTTATGGCTTAAATAGGTTTGCGTACAGGCCCTAATAAGAAGATCAATTCACTCTTGCCGCTACCGGAATATTTTACGAATGATATTTGGGAAAGCAATGCTATGGCTGAGATCCTTCACCTGAAGCATTTTCCTAACTATAATAGAAATTTTCGATTCGATATGATTGAAAATCCTAATTTTAGAGAGGAAGTAAAACGATACTTCTACACCAATTTAATAAACGGTCGCTGGTGCCTTGCAACGATGGTTGGTCAAACTTATACCTCTGCTCTCTTCTTCAGTAAGTTCATATCGGATATTTATCCTGAAGCAATAAGTATCCTGGATTGTCCTCAGGAAAAGGTCAGGAAATTATATCTCGTACATTTAAAGAACCATAAAAAGGCAAGAGTTACTTCCAGTAAACCGTCACGAATGAGCTCCTCATACAGATATTTCTACTCAGTTGTTGATCAAGTCTATAAATTTCTATTTGATTTATATGATGATCGGTCCGAAGAAGAGAAAGATATATGGAGTATTGAAAAGCTAGGCTTACCTTACAATATGTCTCGTAGAGAAACACAAATTAATTTCACAAATATACACGCTACTTACAGGGGGTTTGTAAAAAAATATTTCTATCACGTTTTGATTCTTCAACGACAAATCAGCATTGCCACTGCATTTAATATTTTGAAAAAAGTGTATCTATTTTTTAATTTTATTGCTGAGAGACATCCGGATTGGACTGATACTAGAAACCTTCAGAGAACTGACATTGAAGCATTTTTAGAGCATATATGGAAAGTTGATATGGGTGGTAACAATCATATCAAAATTAGAACGCCCAGCAGCCGGCATGTTAGCGAGTGTATAGCAAATGCTAGAAGGATATTGGAATATGCTCAGATTTATGGATGGAATGAAGCTCCTACGGAGCCTGTTCACCTATTAATAGTGAAAGAAGATATGCCAAGAAGGGAAAGAAAGAATTATTATGTCACATCAAGCACATACCTGACCATATATGGGAGCAGGTACAGAATAATCTGCATCTGCTCCATTCATCTTTAGCTCGATTGGTACTTGTAATGGAAGCCAGCGGTTTCCGAGTGTCCGATGTATGTCAATTAGATGTGGATTGCCTGGTATACAAATCTAATGGTTGGTGGCTTAAAGGTGACCAGCGTAAGGTCAATCATATAGATCACCTGGTTCCCATATCCGAAGAAATTGTATCAGTCGTAAAACCCCAGCAGGAATACCTTCAGACTGAAGAAATCTATAACCCATATCGTTTTCTATTTCCCCATGTCATTGGCAAAGCGTCTGGTAAAGCAATGTCTCAGAAAACGGTTAGTACAGCTCTTGACCGTCTAGCAGAGAAACTTGACCTTCGTGATACTGCCGGGAACATATACAATTTTAGAAACCATGCTTTCAGGCATCGTTATGGAGTGAATTTGATCAACAACGGAATGCAAATTCTACACGTTCAAAAGCTCATGGCTCAAACGAGTCCAGAAATGACTCTTACGTATGCTCGTATTCTGGATGATACCCTTCGTAAAGAGTGGGAAAAAGCTCATACCTCTATCCGCCTGAATGTAACCGGCAAACCCGTCATGGTAGATATTTCAGTACAAGCCGAGGAAAACGGGCTTGAGCTAGATTGGATACGACATCATTTGGATTCCGTCCGGATGGATCATGGATTTTGCATTAAAAGCCCCAAGTTACACTGTGATTTTCTAGAACAGACTTTGGAACCACCCTGTATTAAAAATAATTGTCGGAGCTTCCATGTGGATACTACATTCTTGGACTATTACACGAGTCAGATTGATCAATTGGAGAGCGACGTAGCTGTATATATGGCTAAAGGTAGAACACGCTCCATAGAGCTGGTACAGCTTAAAATAAAGCGTTATAAGGAGATCAGGGATTCACTTTTGGCTGACAAGCCGATTATGGGGATAGAAAAAGATAAGCGGGAATATGTCGGGAGTGAACGTCATGGCCAATAAACATCCGGATGTATCCGGGTTAAAAATAATGCAATACAAAAAAGAGAACTTGCTATAGCTCGTGGGTGGGCTGCTGTAAGATCACTGCAAGCAGAAGGTGTTCAGGTTAATTTTAGTTCAGTTTCAAATCACTCAGGTGTTTCTAAGTCATTCCTTTATGGACATTCTGAGTTACGCACAGAAATTGGACGTTTACGAGGTCTAGCGCCCGCTGATAGCCGCAATGGCGGGCGTTGAGCAACTTAAGTGACAGCTATGAAAACTTGTGATCATTTTAAAAATCAACTAAGACAGGATGTGCACCATGGAAAATTATCCGGGATCAAGGCGTGATGAACGAAAGAAATGGAACAGTGCTTTCATATTACCAGAGCATCGCAAACGCATTAATGAATTTTATTTATCCCAAAACGATGTTCCCCAGCCTGCATTAAGCTCTGATGAATTAGAAGAACTAAATTATGCGGTGCTTCAATATTTAAATGAGCGTTGTGCCGTAGAGATTACCTATTATCGGCAGAAAGCAATTCATCGTATCACAGGGTATTTGATAAAATGTGATCCAATAAGCGGTATTCTAACTCTCCAGAATCTTGGCCAAGATTTTAAACGCCTCCTCTTGAGCGAGGTGTTATCAATACGATTATCTTCTGAAGTTGAGCCCAAGTAAAATTATACAAGCTATGCTTGATTTTCTTTCCTTGTTTTGTTTGAAGAGGATATGGATGTATTATCTCGTAATATGCGAATGCCGAGAGAAGGATGCGCCACGGTTCCTTAAAGCCGGAATGCTGGAATCGTATTACAACATAAGAAGACCGTGAGCACAGCGTCCCAGTAGGGGCGTACTGGCTCTAAGGTTAGAGAGGTTCCGCCAACAAAACGCAGAGTTCGTAGGCTAAAGAGAAGAATTCAGTAAAATAGCATCTTTTCGGTACGTTAATGAATGCAGCACAAATGAAAATGATGTTTATATGAAGAAAATAAAGTTCTAGACTGGGAAATAAAAGTATTAGACGCCCATGCCGCTAACGCAGCACCATCAGATGATGAAAATGGTAGGCATGCGATATAATTTACTTACGGCTGGCGAAGGCAGGTCGGCAGTCAATGGTGCTTCGAGCCCGAGTATTAGACTGACCCTAACGACCAGGTGCACCACAGATTGTTGCTCCGAATTTGGAAGCACGCAGGATAGAATAACCATATGTGGTTGTTGCACCAGCCCCTTCAATCTTGCTGCCGTAAGGAGAAGGCTACGAATGGACGTTGTTTACAGTCATGTGTGCGGACTTGACGTTCATAAAAAGAACATCGTTGCCTGCACCATCACGCCTGAAGGTAAAGAAATCCGTACGTTTGGCACGATGACCGACGATTTAATTTTGCTTGTAGATTGGCTCAAAGCCAAGGAATGCACTCATGTAGCGATGGAAAGCACTGGAGCATATTGGAAACCAATCTACAACCTGTTGGAGCTTGAGGAGATTGAGACTCTTGTTGTGAATGCCCAGCACATCAAGAATGTTCCGGGACGCAAGACTGACGTCAAAGACGCGGAATGGATTGCTGGATTGCTCCGGCATGGTCTATTGAAGGGTAGCTTTATCCCAAATCGCGAGCAAAGAGAGCTGAGGGAATTGATTCGCTACCGCCGTAGTCTCATCGAAGAGCGAGCTCGGGAAGTCAGCCGCATTCAAAAGGTGCTGGAAGGAGCAAACATCAAGCTTTCCTCGGTTGCCAGCAATGTGCTTGGGAAATCAGGACGTGCAATGATTGAGGCGATGATTGCTGGCGAAACCAATCCTGAAGCTTTATCTGATCTTGCAAAACGAAAGTTGAAAAGCAAAAAAGCGGATTTGAAGCGAGCATTGAACGGCTTAATGGGCCCTCATCAGAAACTGATGCTGGGAGCTCAGCTCCGTCACGTCGATTATTTGGACGAAGAGATTGGCAGGTTGGATGAGGAAATTAAAAAGCGCATGCTCCCTTTTGATGAAGACTTGGAACTGCTTGACACCATCCCAGGTGTGGCACGAAGAACAGCAGAGACTATTCTAGCCGAAATTGGCTCTAATATGAATCAGTATCCTTCCGCCGCCCATTTATGTTCTTGGGCAGGGCTGTGTCCGGGTCAGAATGAAAGCGCCGGAAAACGATTGTCCGGCAAGACGCGAAAAGGAAATAAGAAACTCCGAAGTACGCTTGTAGAAGCTGCGAAGGCTGCGGCTAGAACAAAAGAAACGTATTTATCCAGCCAGTATCATCGGATTTCCGCGCGTCGGGGAGCTAACCGAGCGACGGTTGCAGTAGCACACAGTATATTATCTATGGTTTACTATATTCTTAAGCGGAAACAACCCTACATCGAGCTAGGTCCAACCTACTACGAGGAACGAAAACGGGATGTGATCATCAAGCATTCCATTAAGAAACTGGAGTCATTAGGTGTATCAATTACTGTGAATACGGCAGCTTCCTGATCGTTATGCAAACCATACATTACTAATGCCCCTGGCTATTTTTTGTTTGCCGGAGGGTCGCTTTCTTGTTGCCTTTTTTAGGTGTTCTACGGAGCGATATTTTCAGGATAGACTGACGTTTCTTCATTAAGCTAACGGGCAGTAGAGCACGATTGTGAATTTATATAGGTACAACTTGTACCTTGCGGCTAGCCACAGCCATATAAAACCGATGCGGCTAACAAGGCCAGATTTAAAGGGCAAATCTCCATGCATGATTTGAGAGCATGGAGACTTATTTTAGTTTTATTATTACAAATAGGCAAACATGACACCATCCAATTGCCAATATGAGGGAGGATGGGGTAAACGGCAAATAGCATGCATTAAGAATCCGCTATTGCTGTATTCTGATCGGGACGTCTTGCCGGAAACAGGCAGATCAGCGATGTTGTTAGTTCCAGCCTATAGGTCTATTGAACCGGAATTTCAATCCAGGATGAACGAATATCACCAGTATATATCGTTTGCTTCGCGATTTTCATCTCTTCTTGAAGCGCCCAAGATCCGGCGATGTTAGGGTGCGCATGGTAAGCCGGAAAATTGGATGAGGAGATGTCAACCCTCAATATCGAACCTTTGCGGAGCGTCCAGAGGATCGGCCACAATTCGATTTCGATCTCTACGATCTCGTTTGGCGTGTAGGGTGATGTACGGTCATTGCGAAAACGCAAGCTAGTGATGCCATCGCGAATGTTGCACGTGGTACCGTCGGCAAACTGCTCCATGATGCATACCGTGAACGAAGTATCCTCGGCATCCGAGCTTACGGTCAGATGCGTTGTAATTGGACCAGAGATCTGCAAGGGGGCCTCCAGTTCTTCCGACAAGAAAGAAATGACGTCCGTTCTTGTACCTGGCGCGTCTTGATAGACGCTGGCCGGCCTGCAAGCGTCAGGTGCCCGGGACAAATAATTCATCAAAGCGGCTCCCCCCTTCGTCGATACGGGATTGGAAGGATCGTATGCATAGGAAACGGAAGTTCCCGCAAACGGTTTTTCGAGCGTCAAGCCATGAATGGGTCCCTGCGTGCATGCCAGTTCGTATCGCGCAACGCTATTGTTTTTGATCCATCCGTCCCAGCTTTTCCAACGTCCTTCCCCGATCACATAAGTTTGAACCTTTCCCTTAAGATCAACGTTCTCGAACGGCTCGCCTTTCAAATGATGATTAAACCACTGCAAAGCGGCTCGATGCTGCTTCGGCACCCATAATTCATGATTTGTATAATCCAGGTCGCCGGCAACATCTTCTGTATGCACCCAAGGCCCGATGAGAAAACAACTTTCCGATCGGACGGATTCGGGAAGTTTGTTGTAGCTCAGGACGGACGAATTGAGATTATGGTCGAACCATCCTTCAATGATCATGACCGGAATCTTCGTCTTACAGGGAACTTCTTTCAAATCGGCCCAAAAACCGGTATTCCAAAAAGGTCTGTCGGGATCGATCTCTGTTACCCAATCCCGATACCAGGGCAGCGTATGTCCAAACAGATGTTGGTCCATCTCGATGTGGGGTTTCACGGACAGCGCTTCCCGATAAAGCGTATCTTGCGGCAAAAGCGGTTCATAGCCGGCGTTCCAAATCGCCCAAGCGGTGAAGAGGTCGTGCCGAAACATGCCGTTCATGTAAAGTTGTTTGTACCGCTCGATTCCGGCGACGGCGATAAACATCGTTTTGACTTCCGGAGGCAAGTGCTCGGCCATGCTCCACTGAAGGATCCCCGAGTAAGAGGAACCGTAAGTGCCGATGCGGTCGTTCGACCAAGATTGCTCGATCACCCAATTGAGCGTATCCAACCCATCCTCTATCTCATGGACAAAGGGAATCCATTCTCCTTCAGATTGCCCCCGGCCTCGGCATTCCTGCAGAACGAAGGCAAATCCGTGCCCAGCCCAGAACTTTGCCTGCTCCAGAAAATCCGCCTGCATGAACGGGTACGGATTACGATTGAGAATGACTGGCCAAGGGCTTCCCTCTTCCGGAAGTGTAACAATCGTGTTCAGATTGACTCCGTCTCTCATTGGTACGAATTCGGCTTTTTGATTCTTGTCATATGTTGACATTCGTCATTCCTCCATCATTTTTAAAGTTTGGTATTGCCCTCTGAGACTATAATAAGAAATAATGGTGACAGGGATTGTCATGAACTTTAATTTGAAACAAGATGGGGAATTAATATGCCAAAATCTGAATTGCCCAAGTCCAAAAGACTGATGGAACTGATGATGACCGTTAATCGAAAGCGGCAGTTCAAGGCTCGAGAGCTTGCCGATGAATTCGGGGTGTCCACACGCACCATCTTGAGAGATCTGCAGGAATTGAGCGAGCTGGGGGTTCCACTGTATTCGGAAGTAGGCCCGCATGGAGGGTATCAAGTAGTAAGAGAAAGGGTTCTGCCGCCTATCGCATTTACGGAAATGGAGGCGGTGGCGATGTTTTTTGCGGTGCATGCCTTACGTCATTATTCCTCGCTGCCGTTCGAAGCGGAGTCGGTTTCTGCGCTGAAAAAATTTTATTTGCATATGCCTGGAGATGTCAGGAATCGCATCGACAGCATGAAAGGCCGGCTCGATTTCATTGCACCGACAAGGCGGGGGGATGCTCCATACTTGGCTATTGTGCTGGAAGCCGCTGTGGAGCAAAAGGTACTCGCTATCGATTACGAATCGGATGAGAAAGGGGAAAGCAGCCGTCAGATTCAACCAGTCTTGCTCTATGCTAACCAAGGGTACTGGTATTGCTTGGCGTATTGCTTCCTGCGCCGAGGCTATCGATTGTTCCGGTGCGACCGGATTCGATCAGCTGTCTATGATACATCAGGCATAGAGCCGCTTGAGCTTGGCGGTATCCATCTTACATGGCGAGAAGAAGAGGAGCTAGTGAAAGATCCCATCCACCTTCGGGCTTATCTGAGTCGCAAAGGCGTGCAACACTGCGAGGCAGAGATTTGGCTCTCTCTGCAATTGAATGCAGACGGAAGCGGCTTTATTGACAAGGTTGTGTCCCGAGCCCATCTTTCCTTTTATGCGGAGTTTTTCATTGGATTAGGAGATGAGGTTATTCTGGATGAGCCGGAGGAATTGAAAGAAGCGATAAGGAAGAGACTTTCCGAGCTGTTAAGTCGCTACTAAGGCATGCAATGACTTTGCAATTGTAGTCTAGCTGCCAAGTGAACGAAGGCAGGATGGTAGCTATAATTGTATCTCTTACATCCCGTCGATTACGATGATCATAAAGTTGATTCACTTCACTAACGGAGAACGATAGTTAAATGAGACAGTGACAGTCTAGGAGTTTAATTTCTGTTTGATATCTGGAATATACCGAGGATGGTTCAGCCATCCTTATTTCTGTGCTGGCATTCTTTCTATGAATATATGTTCTTTGTGATTCATGCCCCTATCTTACTGGGCAATTCAAAATTAAGTCTTGATAAACACAAAAAATGGGTACTTATCATAAGCATCGGGGATAATCCCAACTGTCCGGAAGGCTCACGCACGCAATACTTTATCGGAGAGTTCGACGGAAATACGTTCATCAATGACAATCCGGCCGATCATATCCTGTGGCTGGATTATGGCCGGGACAATTATGCGGGGGTCACTTGGTCGGATATAGCTGAGCAAGACGGACGGCGCGTGATCATCGGATGGATGAGCAACTGGAAATATGCCAACCAAACGCCTACCGGAGCCTGGAGAGGCGCAATGACTCTGCCTCGCGTCTTATCATTAACCAGCCGAGACGAGGACGTAGTCCTGACCCAAATGCCTGTTCGGGAAATAGTGCAGCTGCGGAAAGGAACGCTCTGCTGGAATGAGGTCAAGGTTACGTCGGCGGTGCCGTTTACGCAAAAAATGAATGATGTTCTGCTTGAGATTGAAGCGGATATCGACATTCGTTCCGGGGGCGAGGTTCATCTCAAAATGAAGTCCTCTGGGCAAAGTGAGACTATTATCGGTTATGATCCTGTGCGTCAATGGCTATTCATCGACCGTTCGAAATCGGGCCTTAGTGATTTCCACCCATCGTTTGCGTGCAAGCACGGCGCTAGAATGGTTTCGGAGAATGGGAAGATCAAGCTGCATATCTGGCTGGATCGCAACGCGGTTGAAGTGTACGCGAATGAGGGCTTGGTTGCACTGACGGATCAAATATTCCCTGATGCTCCGATGGATCGTATTGAGATAAGTGCGAAATCAGGGGAAGTTGTACTGAACTCGTTTCATATGCATGCTCTTAACTCCATTCATATTCCCAGTGGCCCAACGGAGCAGACATCAAGGAGGGTTGAGGCATGAGCCATGCAATCGATAATCGGGGATTGATCATGTATTGGGCCTTCAATGAAGGAACCGGTACAAGCGCTTTGGAGAGCGTATCCCAAGTGAGGGATGATATCCAGTACGTATTTAACCAAGCGGAGTTTACTAAACCTTGCCCTCCACGGTGGAGACAGGGAGTAATGGGAAACGGGCTCTTGTTCGACCGTGAGTTGAAGCGTGTTGCTACGTTGCAACCCTAACAAGCAAAAAGCGCACAGCACGCTTATGAGGAACGCCGTAAGGCTTCCGTCTCTTCCGGAAAATGGTCCAGCGCTATGGCAGTTTCTTTGGAGGAAAAGCTTCAAGCGACGTGGTCTCCAGAGTAGCTCACAGAACGTTTTCGCGTAGAAGGAAAACCTGCAGTCTGCTTTAAAACCATCATGAATTATCGCGATCTAAGAAAAGCTGAAAACCAGTGGGAGTACAACCGATCATGGTTGGTGGCAAGGATATTTTTCATATAGTATTTTGGATCTACAAATTCCTGATCGACTATCAGTACCATTTACAATCAAACGGTTTCCTTCTTGGTAATGGCAAAGCAGCCCAACTATTTTCGGGTCCATGGATGTTCACGTCAGGTTAAATTATGGATTGGTGGATTAGATGGTTTTTGGATGTTTTTTTATAATCCAAAGTGAACTACAATTAAAAAGATCAATACAAAAACATATAAAGAGCAGAAAGAGGGTAGAACGTGGGGCATTTAGTCGAAGAGAATCTCAATACCGTGAGGCAACAGATGGAATTGGCATGCCTGTCATCAGGGCGTAAGGTAGAAGATGTAAAATTGCTGTTAGCGACAAAAACGGTGCCGATCGAAAAACTTTACATAGCCATGCAGGCTGGTGAAACTTTATTTGGCGAAAACAAAGCGCAAGAACTTCGGGGCAAATTTCCACTTATGGAGCAGTTCAAACAGGTAGAATGGCATTTTATCGGACATTTGCAAACGAATAAAATAAAAGATGTTGTCAAATATGTCACGCTCATTCATTCTGTGGACCGTTTGAAGTTGGGGCAAGCGTTGCATAACTATATCGTCAAAGAGAACAAGACCATGGATATACTGGTACAGATCAATACCTCCTACGAGGAAAGCAAATTTGGTGCTCCGCCAGAATTGGCATTGGAATTGGTGAAGCAATTGTCTCAGTTCGAAACGTTAAACATAAAAGGCTTGATGACAATTGGAAAATTAAATGCCACAAACGATGAGACCCGGCACTGTTTCCAATTATTAAAATCTATTCAAACACAAATTAAGGAGAAAAAGTTTCCGCGTGTAGAAATGGATATTCTTTCAATGGGAATGTCCGGGGATTTCAAGGTGGCTATTGAAGAAGGAGCTACTATCATTCGTGTAGGGACAAGTGTATTCGGCCCGCGTTATTTGCCGGACGAGTATTATTGGAACGAGAATATGCGCCAGGAGGATTAGAGGAAAGGTCATGGAAATGGTTAACCACTATTGACGTGGATGTAACCTCTAGCAGGTTGACTCTACTTGTGTTGATTCAGGGAAATCTCTTCAAAATCTTCAAGAGCAATACGAGCCAAGTCAAATACAAAAAGTCGAAAAAAAATTAGGAGGGCATAAAAAATGGAGACAGGTACAGAGCGGGTCAAAAGAGGGATGGCAGAAATGCAAAAAGGTGGTGTCATCATGGATGTGATGAACGCCGAGCAAGCAAAAATCGCGGAAGCGGCAGGGGCTACCGCCGTTATGGCGCTGGAGCGCGTTCCATCGGATATTCGAGCAGCTGGGGGCGTAGCTCGTATGGCTGATCCGACGATTGTAGAGGAAGTAATGAAGGTTGTTTCCATTCCAGTTATGGCGAAGGCTCGCATCGGCCATTACCTCGAAGCGAAAGTTCTTGAATCAATGGGTGTTGACTACATTGACGAAAGCGAAGTGCTGACGCCTGCGGACGAAGTGTTCCATATCAGCAAGAACGAGTTTACAGTTCCGTTTGTATGCGGAGCGAAAGATTTCGGGGAAGCGCTTCGCCGTATCCAAGAAGGCGCGGCAATGCTGCGTACAAAAGGCGAACCCGGGACAGGCAACATAGTAGAAGCGGTACGACACCTTCGTCTGATCAACGGTCAAATCCGCAAAGTACAAGGCTTGTCGAAGGATGAGCTGTACAACGAAGCAAAGTTGCTTGGTGTCCCGTATGATCAACTGCTGCTAGTTCATGAATCCGGCAAGCTGCCAGTGGTCAATTTTGCTGCTGGTGGGGTAGCGACACCAGCTGACGCAGCTTTGATGATGCATCTTGGTGCTGACGGCGTCTTTGTCGGATCGGGCATCTTCAAATCGGATAGTCCCGAGAAATTTGCGCGTGCGATTGTTGAAGCCACAACACATTATGAAGATTACGCATTAATTGCGCGAGTATCCAAAAATCTGGGAACCCCTATGAAAGGGATTGAAATATCCAGTCTACGGGAGCATGAACGGATGCAGGAACGCGGTCAGTAGCAGAGCTGAAGATCTTAACGTTGCTCGAGGAGCGTGAATTCGGCTTTGTTTGCAGTGGGGAAATGAAACCAAATAGAATGGGCCGATGAATTATACGCTCACATATATCAGGGATGCTTATAGTTATGTAAGCATCCTGCAAGACGATCTTCAATGATCGCCTCATCTACTTTAGCAAAGCCTAGCACCCATGATTTTTGATCGCTTTTCAAGCAATATGTGCTAAGTGGGTACACACGAATCCCTTTATCTAGCGCTTGGTCCGTCACGGCTTCGTGTCTGCATCAATATACATTACGAACTCTTCTCATGTGGAGCATTTAATGCTTGATAAAATGAGCAAGCATTAAATGCTCCATAATCGGAAGATGATATGTTAGTTCATAGATTTGGGCAAGCTGGCGAGCTGCCATGACCGTTCATTTCGGGGGGGGGGGCGCACGTGCTATTTGACTTTAATGAAGGAGGAATTTTGGATGGAATTCACTGAACTGGTTCATGAATTGAGAGGCGAAGTGCTTGAGAATGTACACTATTGAGCGATTTGCATAGTGGACGAGAGGCTAATCCTCTGAACTCGTCGTCAGGGGTCATCTTTTTAATATCCACTGGTATCGCTCAGAATTGGAGTAGCTTATGTATAATTGTTTTGAATGGTTCGATGGCAGAGTTGCTTCATATGGCGGCCAGGACTGCACAGCATGACGGTTCCGCCGTCTCTTGATATCACTGAGCATGTTATTAATATTCTGCGCCAAGAGGCTGTTTAAAAATGCAGCCAATATGCCGGTTGTTCCAACCAAACAGCTAAATAAATTACAGCCCTACTACGCGTTGACGAACAATGAGTAAAACTCTTGTGAAGTTACAATAGAATATTCAGGCGAACTTGCTGAACTGGACACATCACCACTGCCCTCTAAGTGTTTAAGCGCATACTTTCTTGCCATCTTGATGCGGGGCAAGTGAATATCGTGAATTTACAATTTATTTGTAATGTTTACCTAACGATGCCAAATTCTCTATCAACTAAAAGCGGGGTCAAGCGAGATCACGATTCGTCTAAAGACAGACATTGAAAAGAGATGAACAGCGTTTTGAGGACACCTTGTCCGAATCGTTCCTTATTCAATTGAAGTTTTTTCCCTGAAGGATATGGTTTGTTGATCTTATAGAAGGATCGGCTAGGCCTCATCAAGTATGCCGGAACCTTTGCTCGGTGATAACGGTATTAATATTCCCACGTTGCTTCAAAAGGCTTAAAGATAAAATCCAGATCCATTTATGGGAGTACAAAATTTCGATAACACTCAGCTGCCTTCACCCAGTTACATCGTTGACGAGAGACTGCTGAAGCGTAACCTGGAAGTACTGGATTCAGTGATCGGCGACTATTCTTTCGAGAAGCCGCTGCAAGCGGGCGATAAACTGGTTTTTTTGGACATGGCCCACTATACTATGGTAAAAAATCATATGTTTAACGGTGTGAATCTTCCTTCAATTGCAACATATAACGAAGAGGAAGGAATCAAGGTAGTACGTCAATTCAAATATGAGGATTACAGCAATCGTTTGTCTTAATCCTCACCTCTTGTATAGTATTGAGGATCCTCTGCCTGAGAAGGCAGAGGGGTATTTTGGCGAAATGAAAATGTATGTGGGAAGAACGATTAAGTAAAGAAGGGCCATTTAAATAATAGGAATTTCCTATCAAAACCATAATGATTATACAATTGAGTAATCAATCAGTTCCTTCTATACTATAATTTAATGTTGAATTGTATATTTTGGAGGGAAATGAAATACTAACGTATTTCTTGTTAACTCCTTCGTAAAGAAGTAAACTGGAAATTTGCTTTCTATGAAGAGAATGGAAGTGAAGGGGGATTAGAATATGAGATTCAATACCGGAAGGGAAGATTCACATTCTAAAGAAGCATTTTATAAGTCACAAGAAGTGATTCCTGGTGGGGTAAATAGTCCTGTTCGTGCCTTTTCATCTGTTGGATTAACACCTGTATTTGCATTAAGCGCACAAGGGGCTCATGTAACTGATATCGACGGTAACGAATTTATTGATTACATTGGGTCCTGGGGGCCACTTATATTGGGACATGCACACCCGGAAATCGTCCATACCATACAGAAAGTGGCAATACTGGGGACCAGCTTTGGGCTGCCTACCGAAATTGAGACCAAGTTGGCGAGACAAATATGCGATAGTATTTCAACTGTTGACATGGTGCGTATGGTTAATTCGGGTACTGAGGCCACTATGAGCGCTCTTCGGTTGGCCAGAGGATATACAAAGCGACAAAAGATTGTGAAGTTTCAAGGGGGCTACCACGGACACGCTGATGCTTTGTTGATCAAATCCGGCTCCGGCGTGGCAACATTGGGCCTACCTGACAGTCCTGGTGTGCCAGAAAGTGTTACTGCCGATACGATAACACTTCCTTATAATAATCTTGATAGCGTCCGTACTGCCTTCGAGCAGTTTGGCGATCAAATTGCTGCCATTATTGTTGAACCTGTTGCCGGCAATATGGGAGTCGTGCCACCTTTGCCTGGATTCCTCCAGGGACTGAGAGAGACTACCTCACGGTATGGAAGCCTGCTTATATTCGATGAGGTGATGACGGGTTATCGTGTAGACTATCATGGAGCTCAGGGATTATACGAAATAGAACCAGATCTGACATGTCTCGGAAAGATAATTGGGGGAGGGCTACCGGTTGGTGCTTATGGAGGTAAGCACCAAATCATGAAACAAATCGCTCCTGCTGGGCCCATCTACCAAGCGGGAACTTTAGCTGGTAATCCTCTCGCCATGTCAGCTGGATATAAGACTTTGCAATTACTTTCTGAATCAACTATCTATGATGAGTTAGAAAGGAAATCAGCCAAATTAGCTGAAGGCTTTGAAAAAAACAGCTTAAATCTGGGGGTACCGTTGAAGGTTAACAGGGTAGGTTCCATGCTTACCGCTTTCTTTTCGGAACTTGACGTTATGGACTACGAATCAGCTAAACAATCCAATAAACAACTGTTTCAAAAGTACTACGCCGCCATGTTAGATTTTGGAATATTAATGCCCCCCTCCCCTTATGAAGTCATGTTCGTGTCAGCCGCACACTCTGATGAGGATATAGAGTATACAATTCAGAGCCACTACAAAGCATTGAAAAAGATAGTTGAGAAAGAGGAATAATATGTCGCAAAACTAATTTAATCATCGAATGATATCGTGGAGGAATGAGATATGAATACAGAAGCGTGGCATGTGGCAAGAAGGAAGCAATGGCGAGGATAGGGACGATACATCTTTACACTTCTATTTTTTACAAAATGGTTCTTGAAGCAAAAGGTCGAAGTAGAGGTGATCTCTTTTGAATCATGTTTGAAATCCTTTCAATTACCATGCAGGTATAATTTAACAACGAAGAGTTCCTACGGACATTTTCAAGTCTTCTATAGGTGAACGTTTACTTTGAAGTACTATATTTTAGAGAAAATTGATATTTTTTTAGAGAAAAGGAGTTATGTTTTATTATGGCTATAATACTAGTGCTACTTGCTATATTAGCAGGGATGGCTCTTCCCACCCAATTTAGTGTTAATGCACAATTAAGAACCGTAGTTGGGTCACCAATTATAGCTTCTGTTATTTCATTTATTGTTGGAGCTGTGGCCTTAACAGTTATGTCGTTATTTTGGAAGGGTATTTACATCAAGAAGGAATGGATGAAGCTCCTTGGTGGATGTGGACAAAGGGATTATTAGGTGCTTCTTATGTGTTAGCAACGACTATACTTATGCCTAGAATAGGTGCAGCTGCCACAGTTGGGTATGTTTTGGCTGGGCAAGTATTGGCCTCCATTTTAATAGATCATTTTGGTTTGATTGGTGCAACTACACATACTTTCCCCCGCTTGTTAGGGGCGCTTTTGGTTCTAGGGGGAGTCATTATAGTTCAAAAATCCCTATAATCATCGCTTTTATCATGCTAGAATATCAAGACTCACAAAAGGTTGCTGTGAAACGGGATGATCGATTGGAGCCGCCAAAGCAAGTTCCTCCTTGTACAGAGGAATTGATTCCAGGTCATCGTGCTCCATGAGCAGCATTACAATATTCTAGACCTTGTAGTTCGTTTATTGTCGACCGAGCCTGTAAGAGTTCATGAAACACTTTGTAACCATATTGCTGCAGTATTTTACCTGCTTCTGTGATGACGGTTTTCTTACCAATCCAGTCCAAAAGTGGAGTTCCAATTTCGTTCTCCAGTAATCGGATTTGTTGGCTTAACCAAGTCTGAGCAATGCCAAGTTTTTCGGCCGCTCGAGTGAAATGTAGTTCCCTGCATACTGCCATAAAGTATTAAAGAATGATTAAAACGTAATAAATAATTCATTTTTATTATAGGCAAAGTGATTTCATAGGCTAAACCAATCATTATAAGTATAAATATGAAATTGATTTAAATTTGATAAGTAGATAAGAAGGAGTTTTATAATGCACATTCATTTTGTTGTCCATGAAGTTTTTGAAGGGCCAGGTGCTTTTCGGACGTGGGCTGAGAGCAACGGATACAGCATCGGATATTCAAAAGTGTATGCTGGTGAGGAACTTCCACATTCCGTGGAGAAAATTGATTTATTAATCGTGCTGGGTGGACCTCAAGATCCAAGTACAACCACTGAAATGTGTTCTCATTTTGATGCTGCTGCAGAAATAGCCTTAATCAACAAATGTATCGAATCAGATAAGGCTGTTATCGGAGTATGTCTGGGAGCTCAGCTCATTGGAGAAGCCTTGGGTGCGAGATATGATCATAGTCCGGAAAAGGAAATAGGTTGCTTTCCCATTACTCTTACAGATGAAGGAAAGAACAGTGAGATGTTTTCTCATTTTGGTACAACCAGTGTTGTAGGGCATTGGCATAATGATATGCCTGGATTGACAGAAAGAAGTAAAGTAATGGCTTACAGCGAAGGTTGCCCAAGACAGATTGTGGAATATCAAGACCTTGTTTACGGATTTCAGTGTCATATGGAATTCAATCGCGAATTAATAGAGCTTTTGATCAAGCATTCAGAAGCGGAACTATCTGAGAATAATAATCATCGTTTTGTACAGCAACCAGAACAGTTAAGAAATAATGATTATGTAACAATGAATAATAACCTATTTTCCTTTTTAGACAAATTGACTCATCGCTATTTACAGAAAAAGCCTCATTAACAAGGAAGGAACCGTCTCGAAAGTGAAGTGACCCCATAAAGTTAGACAGTGGATATAGTTAGGCTGCTTGAAGGGCATGAGTCCGGTACTGTACTGGGCTCATGCCCTTTAGTTGTGCTTTAATCCGTTTGTGGTTGTAATATTCGATGTATTTCTCAAGTTCGGTTTTAAACTCTTCAATATTTTCAAATTCCTGTGTATATAAAAACTCGGATTTTTAGATACCAAAGAAATTTTCAATGACTGCATTATCATAACAATTTTCTTTTCGTGACGTACTCTGCGTAATTCCGCGTTTCTTTAAGCCTGCTTGTATTGAGGTGTTTGGTAATGCCAGCCTTGATCTGAATGTATAAGAAACGTATCCTTATCATCCAAACGTTCAAATCCCCGTTAAACAAATAACATAGCTGACATGTATAGCTTCTCGCCAAATAAGTTTATCCGGTAAATAATGCTTACTCCGTGGAATCTGAGCCATTTGAAGTAGTGAAGTAATTGAAATTAGCTTAATCCAAACAGGGAGTTGTAGCGGGCTCGAGAGCCCTAAGTGCAATCCACCCATTCGATTCCGCTCCATATAGATGGTTCTGTATTAAGTATATGGATTGCCCGAATCCTTTTATTATGGATGTTTTACAACATACCATTAATTGATACACTATCGTGACAATAGTTGCGCTTATAAGAGACGACAGGAATAAACAGTTGTTTACTTAATCAGATCGAGGAAAAATCAACTCTTTTCTTTGTATTGTGAGAACTGGGCAACGAATAAGTAGATAGAAAGGAAAATTTTCATGAAGAACTTGGAACAGCAAGACAAAGTAGTGGCCGAAGCTATTCGGCAAGAGCTTATACGGCAGCGAAATAAAATAGAACTGATTGCTTCGGAAAATTTCGTAAGTCAGGCTGTGATGGAAGCTACGACTACGGTACTGGCCAATAAGTACGCTGAAGGGTATCCGGGAAGAAGATATTATGGCGGTTGTGATTATGTAGATATTGTCGAAGAACTTGCCATGAAGCGGGTCAGAGAGCTTTTTGGTGCTGAGCATGCGAATGTTCAGCCTCATTCAGGCGCGCAGTCGAATATGGCGGTTTATTTTGCAGCAGTTGAGCCCGGTGACACCATTTTGGGCATGAATTTATCCCATGGCGGCCATCTTACACACGGGAGCCCAGTGAATTTTTCAGGAAGACTCTACAACTTTGTGCCCTACGGCGTGGATGAACAAACGGGACGCATTGACTATGATCAGGTGCGCAAGCTTGCTCATAAGCATCGTCCGCGTATGATTGTTGCTGGCGCCAGTGCCTACCCACGCACGATCGAGTTTAAGTTGTTTGCCCAAATTGCAGACGAAGTCGGGGCTCTTTTCTTTGTAGATATGGCCCATATTGCAGGAATTGTCGCGGCGGGCTTGCATCCAAACCCATTGCCGCACGCTCACTTTGTCACGACGACAACACATAAAACGTTGCGAGGGCCAAGAGGTGGTATCGTTATGTGCCGTAAATCGTGGGCGCAAGCGATTGATAGAGCGATGTTCCCCGGATCACAAGGCGGCCCGTTTATGCATGTCATCGCAGCAAAAGCGGTTGCGCTAGGCGAGGCGCTGCAACCGGATTTCAAAACGTATATGGAAAAAGTGCTTGAAAACGCCAAAGTGTTTGCTGAGAGTTTGATGAATGAAGGGTTAACGGTCGTTTCGGGAGGAACAGATAATCATCTTGTACTGCTTGATTTGCGCACTATTGGGCTTACCGGTAAAGAAGCTGAAACACTACTCGATGAAGTGGGAATCACCGCTAATAAAAATTCCGTTCCTCATGATGCAGCGAGCCCACATGTAACGAGTGGCATCCGCTTCGGGACCTCAGCTATGACAACAAGAGGATTAGGACCCAAAGAAATGAAGGAAATCGCTCAGCTTATTGGACTTGCCTTTAAAAATCCCAAGAATTTGATGGTTAAAAATCACATATTAGGAAGTGTGAATGAAATCACGTCTCAATTTCCTTTATATGAAGGGCTTTAATAGTATAACAGCACGTAAATTCGCTTCATTACAGGAGTGACGATCGATGACCTACATGTATAATTTCAATGCCGGCCCGGGAGCATTGCCTTCGGAAGTATTGCAAGAAGCACAGGAAGAGCTTCAAAATATTCATGGGATCGGTGTGTCGATTCTGGAAATATCCCATCGAAGCAAACAATACGAAGCCATTCATAATGAAGCGCAGCATTTGATTAAAAATCTACTGAAGCTTTCATCTGAATACGATGTTTTATTTCTACAGGGTGGAGCCAGCGTTCAATTTTCTATGGTGCCTATAAACTTTTTGACACAAGGAAAAACAGCGGGGTATGTACACAGCGGTACTTGGTCAGGAAAGGCGTGGAAAGAAGCGCAAAAACTAGGGAAGAGCATGGTTTTAGCAAGTGGAGAAAAAGAATAATTTAAACGGTTGCCTGATCTAAATAGTCTGGATATCCAGAAGGAATTAGCGTATGTCCATCTAGCATCAAATGAAACGATTGGAGGTATCCAAACATAATTCATTAATTAATACACCGCCCGTTTTCTCAGTCTATATCATGAATCTTGTACTGAAGTGGATTGTAAAACACGGAGGATTACAGGGGATGGCTGTACGTAATCGGGAAAAAGCGGAATTGATCTATCATTTACTTGATAATAGCGGCGGTTTTTATAGAGGATTGGCTCATGATGACAGCAGATCCATGATGAACATTACGTTCGGTGCATCTAGCCTGAAACTCGAAAATAAGTTACTTGAAGAGTTGGGGCAAGAAGGTTTTATGGATTTAAAAGGACATCGAGATGCTGGACATCTTCGTGCTTCCATTTATAATGCTGTACCCTATGAGCATTGCAAAGTATTAGCGGATTTTCTTGCTGATTTTCAAAAGCGAAATGAATGAACTTTGGAAGGTAGGTGAAAAGATGTTAAGTGCACAGAAAGCGAAAGAAGAGCAAGTCTTGTTATACTTAAGTTTTAAATTACAATGTTAATCAGATTGAAAATGTAAAAACTGTTTTGAACATATACTTCCTGTGCATAATCAAATAATCGAATTCTTGAGGATAACATTATTGGTTGATTCTGATAATACTGCTGCTTAATGCTGTAATAGCAGCATAAAATGAACGCGAAGAATAGATAAACCACTTTTTCATAGCTAAGAGGAGACGAAAAAGATTGAATATCACATACAGGAATGATAAAGACGTAGAAGTTGAAGATATGATTGAGGTGTTTAGAAATAGCGGGATTGTTCGACCCATTAATCAACCCGAACGGATCCAAACGATGATAAAAAACGCGGATATCCTGCTGAGCGCCTGGCTTGGGAATAGAATGATCGGAGTGGCCCGTGCTCTAACCGATTGGAGTTTTTGTTGTTATCTATCTGATCTGGCTGTTGACAAAGAATTTCAGAATTCTGGAGTAGGACGGAAACTCATTACCAAGGTACAAGAGGAAATTGGAAAAGAAGTCGCACTAATTCTATTAGCCGCACCAAGTGCAATGACATACTATCCTAAAGTAGGCTTTGAAAAAATAGAGAATGGTTTTATGATCAAGCGTAGGATTTCCTGAATGATCTTTTTATTAATCTGGCTGCTCAGCAGCTTCTCCAATTTAGGAAAATCGGAAGGTTTCCCAATAGCGTAGAGCTTAGAATCAGCTAAGTCGCGTAAGCGAGGCGCAAAGCGAAATCCAAGCAGATGTGTTAAACCAAAGACTTGATCGGTGTAGCCGGCTGTATCCGTATAATGCTCCTCGATGGCCAAGTCCGTTTCATGGTGGAGCAAACCGTCGATGACGTGCACGACATCCCGAGCGTTCGTATTGATGACTTTCGTGTAGAACGTGGAAAATTGGTCGCTCACGAACCGATAAATCGTAGCTCCTTTTCCGGTTCCGTAGTGGGGGTTCGCATCTGCGTGAAGCGACGAAACTCCGATCTGGACGCGCATTCCATCAGATGATGATGTCGTGCCGTTCCCCCAATATGAGGGCAGCGTCAGCTTATGATGAAAATAACAAGAACAGCCTGCGCTTTATTCATTGCATCTTCGTACAGCCGCCATTGCGCTGTATTGGCCATTTGCCGATATGAAATGCTCGGCGTGGCTTCAGCCATCTTTGTAAGCCCAATGTTCGTTCCCATTGCCATTAGGGTAGCCATAAGGGTTGTCGTTTCTTCCTCGTTCGGAGCGCGGTTACTGGAAGCGTGAATAAACTGTTCATGAAATGCGTCCAGTTGGCTACTTCCATGAGTAGATCCGTTAGCTTGATTCTTGGCAGCAGCTCATAGAGGGAAAGGCTGAAATTCGGGGATTCATCGGGAACATCTTTCTCCAATCGCTCTATGTGCAATTTTCCATTCTCCAAATTAACGCCGTCCAGCTCGTCGATGTGGTCCGAAACCCAGTTTAATCTTTGAAGAAGTGATTCTGTCCGTTCTTCAAGATATTCCTTCGCGGACAAGCTAACGGCAAGCTTTGTAGCGTTAGGATCGATACCATTCCAATCAGATTTCGGTACAAGGTATTCCTCGAAGTCCTTATGCTGACGGCTTCGGACAATGGATACGTCCCCGGAACGAACGTAATTCCGCAGCTCTGTCAGGACAGCCATTTCGTAGTAATGCCGGTTGATGGTTCCATCATCGTCGTAAACGTGCTTTTTTGCCAGCGGTTCGAAACGAAGTTCAACCGTGCTCCTTCCGGAACCTTTCGCTTTCCGGTTTCATTCATATCCCGGATGATATCGACTGCCTTCATTAGCGGCTCTGCCGACTTGGTTGACCGAAACTCCAACGATTTTAACAACGTTGGCGTGTATTTCCGGAGTGCATAGAATTTCTTTTCCAGCAAGTCCAAATAGTCGTAATCTACGGGCCGCGCTAGTCGTTTAGCTTCTTCGATAATACGAACGGGCAGGATAACGTAAAATTCATCGAAGCCTTCTTTGTGATATAATCGATTACACGTTGAAATCATTTGCATTGCGAGGAATGAATTAATTATGGATTCAAATCAAAATAATGTGTCTGGGGCCCGTGGTCGGCCGCGAAGTAATGAGGTTCACCGGAATATTTTGGATACCACATTATATTTGCTTGCTGAGGTAGGTGTGGAGAAACTAAGCATAGAAATGGTGGCGCAACGGGCAGGAGTCGGTAAAGCTTCCATATATCGAAGATGGGCAAATAAAGAAGCTTTAATTGTTGATGCACTTGAACAAATAAAACCTGAATTTAATATGCCATCACAAGGGAACCTGAACGGAGATTTATATGAGCTGGCAAGTCATTTTGTTCAGCGAATGAATACACCGCTGGGTAAGCAAATGCTCTCGTTATTGATCTCCACTTTAGCCGGCAGCTCACAGATCTCTGAAGCTTTTTGGGAGAACCATTCCTTACCAAAGACGAAGGAAATTTCGAGTATTATTGATCGTTACCGCCAAAATGAACGCCTAAGTGAAGATGCGAATGTTGATCTGGCTGCTGATCTTATGATTGGTTTTATTATGTATCAGCTGCTATTTAAACCGCCCACTGAAGACTTGGATTCATCCCTAAAACAAGGGATTGAAATGATTGTAAAAGGGATAAGAAAACCTGATTAGGTCTTGTAGAGTATTGCTACAAGACCTAATTTATTTGACATATACGATACGATGACGTATCGTATCGTATAGATATTATAATTCAAGTGGGAGTGGATACTGTGAACAAGGCCACGAAAACAGTTATTATTACAGGTGGTAATACAGGATTGGGGTTTGAGGCTGCAAAAGTCATAGCAAGTACATCAAAGGAATGGCACATTGTCATAGCATCGCGAAGTGAACAAAGAGGGAAAGAGGCTGTTCAAGAACTGATTCATAACTCAAACAATCCAAACATCTCCGAGATAGTTTTAGATTTATCTTCGATTTCCTCCATTAAAAGCTTTGTTGAACAATTTACTAGCGCAGGTCTCCCCTCTCTTCATGGAGTAGTCTGTAATGCGGGAGCTCAATTTGTCCAAGGCACGCAAATGACTGCCGATGGTATTGAAGCGGCCTTTGGCGTGAATCATCTTGGTCATTTCTTGCTTGTTCGTCTTCTGCTTAACCAATTAAACGAAAACGGACGAATTGTTGTTGTAAGCAGTGATACCCATGATCCAAGTAAGAAAACCGGAATGCCAGCTCCCCGTTACGCGATACCACAAACACTCGCTGATCCTAATGCATCAGACCAGCTTTTAAAAGATCTGAACGACTTAGCCAAAGGCCAGGTTCGATATACAACTTCAAAGCTATGCAACTTATACTTTACCTACGAACTGTCTCGTAGAATTAATAAAACAAAACGTTCAATTGCGGTTGTAGCGTTTAACCCCGGGATGATGCCGGGCAAAGGTTCTGCTCTAGCCAGAGATTATAAACCGTTCCTTCGGTTTATGTGGAACAATGTAATGCCGTTATTACGATTCGTTCGTTCGAGCATCCGGACAACCAAACAATCCGGAAATGATCTTGCAAAGCTTATACTCGCTAACTCCATAAAAAGTGGGTCTTACTGGGATGGTCCAAAGCCAATCAATTCTTCAGAGGAATCTTACAATCAGAATCGTGCCATCGAGTTGTGGGACTGGAGTTCCGAAAGTCTTAAATTACAAAAGGATCTCTAAGAAAGAGTAAAATAATTCAACTAACGGAGAACGATAGTTTATTGAAAGGGGAGCCCGCCATTAAAGACTAAACCCATCCGTTTCTAGTTGAAACTAGAGCTAAAGACGACGGGAGGGTGATTTTATGAAATTGACTGAATTATGGGTTTTGTATGATGCTGACAAGCGTATTCAGGGATTCAGTACCCACACTTTGAATGCGTACGCGCTGCAGCTAAAGATGTTGATCGGTGGTATCGGTGATCTAGAAATTGAAGTGATCACATTAGATTTGCTTAAAGGCTACTTGTCCAAGCAATCGGACCGGCTAAAACCGAGCAGCTTAGGGCATCGGATTCGTTTTGTAAGATCTCTTTTTCGGTTTGCATTTGAAGAAGGCCACATTTCACGGAATCCGGCTCTAAAAATTATAATGTGCTTGTATCAAGTAAAAAACGAAAAGGAGCTCACTATGAAAGCACTCGTCACTGGCGCAAATAAAGGAATCGGTTTCGAAATCGCTCGAAGTCTTGGTAAGCGTGGCTATGACATTCTCGTTGGAGCGCGTGATGAAGACCGTGGGCAGGCAGCAGTCGAAAAACTTGCCGCAGAAGACATATCAGCGACGTTCATCAAGATTGATTTGAATAATCTTGACAGCTTGCTCGCAGCGGCTAAAATGGTTAATTCGCTCGATATTTTGGTCAATAATGCTGGAATTCCTGATAGTGTCAAGCCTGGGCGCGCGGCGCTCGACCTCGCAAAGCGCACATTTGACTATACAACTGAGGATTTACGCACGACGATGGAAACGAATTTTCTCGGCACACATGAACTCATCAAAAGTCTGCTGTCATCTCTGACAGACAACGCGAAAATCGTCAACATCACCGTTCCGATTTCGCCGACCGACTTTTGGCACCCGCTCGCTTACATTACGAGCAAAGCAGCACTCAACGTGATGACACTGACTTACGCTTACGAGTTTGAAAAAATGGGCAGCCATCGCCAGATTTTCGGCATCATGCCTGGCGCTGTCGCAACCGACTTGAACGGCATGGAAGCTGGTGCACACGGCGGATTCGTCAAGTCTACCGAAGCCGCTGGGCAGATGAGTACCGACATTATCCTGTCTGATAAGAATCAAAATGGCCAAATTATTCAGTACGATGGAAAGATTGTTACAGATTATGAGATTCAGTTGAGAGGCTAGAAACATCAAGCTCTGTCAGTGGTACTACTTCGACTGGTACTTTAGTTACATAGGGCTAGCTTAATGATTTACACAGCCTCTCCGATAGGACAAAATTTCGTTACAATCGTCACGTTCGAGCACTTCAATAGAGGTTACAAGTTTATCCCAGGCATCACGGCCTCTAGCGCCACGAAGGGATCAATCCCTTCGTGGCGCACTTTTATGAATGCCTTCCCTAGATAGGCGAACTGAACGACTTTTTCATTGATGGATATACCATTTTGTTTCTGGATTTCTTCTTGGGCCTTCCGACTCTTAGATAAAAGTGACATGGTAGTTTTATTCATGATGGTGTCATTTCAATTCCCTCTTCAATGTATAACTAGACAGTCATTAACTGATTATAAATTTCAAAAGAGCATTCGCCAAAAAGCTTCGAATCCAGCCATACAATGTTTGTCAGCGTTGGCCGAGTCACGGATCATGAAGTCGGTCGTTGCCTCCGCTAACGGACACGTTAGTTCAATACCAACAACGAGAGGCTGCCGCGGGATTGATCAAACGGCGGCTTGGACGAGTCAATTTAAGCAATGTAGTCTGTGGAGCATGGGAAAGTTATACACTGGGCTATTTCCTGGATGAGCAGTATAACGGGCAAGGATTTACCACGGAGGCTGTTCGCTTGGCACTAAAATTCGCTTTTGGACCCCTGGAGGTTTACGTAGGGTACAAGCTAGGGTTATGCCTCGAAACAAGGGCTCTATTCGAGTTTTGGAGAAAGTAGGGTTTCGATATGACGGTTTTGCGGAATACTATCTTAAAATCAATGGTGTTTGGGAACATCATAATCTATACAGTATCACACAAGAATATTGGCAAGCATAAAAGCTACTTATTAACGGGCACGTTCGCGTAGGAGCCGCATGTCGCGACTCTTTGAACGGATACGATAGCTCGGCGATGGAACAGCGTTTTTTCACTTTTGCGAGATCCACTCGACAAACGAGTTTTGATTTTAGCAATTTGTTACCTTCCACATCTGTTAACAGTTTAGCATTGTCATGTTATACAGAATGATAATCGAAGGTGAACTATAAATGAACAATATTATTAATGTCTCATTGCATATTTCCAACACCTGATATAAAAATACTACACCTCGAGGCTGTCGCGGGACCAAACGGCAGCTTTGCTGCGCTAACTGGCAGCAGGAAAGTTGAAGATTATTCGCAGTGAACCGTATCATCGCTAGTGGTAAAGCAGAGAGTCGAATTGAAGGTTGAAGCTACGATGTTAAGTCTGCAGTTGGAAGCATAATATTATTGTCAGCATGTCAAGGAGGAGGTCAAATTTGCTCTCCCCCATCACGAGTAGCCCGACCGCATAAGGTCGGGCATTTGCATGTTACGAGCAGAAGTGTAGACAATACGGTTTTTATTCCGATTCATACTTCATGCTCACGTTTTTGTATTTTTCAATTGCCTCCAAAATGCGTGTGTCCTGCATCCACTTTTCCGCTTTTTTCTTGGCTTGCTCGACCGTACCATTGTCGCCTGCGCAGCCACAACGTTTGGATCAGGTTTTTTTCCGTTGATTGAACCAATTACATAGCCTTTGACGAACGACTTCTCCTCCAAAGACAATCCAGCTAACGCTTCGTCAATTTGCTTTTGAACGTTCATAGACGCAGCTTCCGACTTCGGCTTCCACTCTGCGATGTATTGGTCAAGTTGCTGTTGAGTCAAAACTCCCTCAATTGGCTTTGCAAATTGGATATACGAGTACTTTGTTATTGGGTTGTTATCTGCCGTGAGCATAAAAACGGTGTAATCGTACACACTGCGTTCTGTTCGATATAGACCCGAGTCCGCATTTTTGAAATGTTCGAAATCCAGCAAGACAGCGTTCTTTGCTTTCTCATATTCTTTATTTTTCAAAAATACCAAAGCTTCTTCCAATCGTTGCTGTGATTGTTCCCCTGTTTCTTCAACTCGTATGCAAAGAGATTGTTTTCCGTTGGGTCATAGTGGTGAAATAATGCGAAGTATATAACAAAACAAACCACAACAATGCCAAGCGCACTTAAAGTAGCACGGTAAATCATGCGAACGATTCCTCCAGTTCTCCCTCTCTAATAAAACCATTATTTTCCTAGATATATGAGATCGTCAATCTATTTTTTGACTCGGGTCAAATGCATCGCAATGAGAATATAGCCCTCGTGTAGTGAATCGTCCATCACGAGAAGCCCGACCGCATGAGGTCGGGCTTTTGCTTGTGTACGCCCAGCATGGGCGTCATCTTTAGGGTGTGAGTCCCGAACGGGGGCTGGCGAGCGCCTACCGTAGCCAAGGGCAAGGGTGTCCGTCGCGAGGCGGAATCTGAAGGAAGCCGGAGGCAAATGCACGGGCCAAGGTATACGAACCCAATTCGAGGCTGTTGCAGCCGGATGAGTCTCCACACCAAGACGAAATCTCAAGCCGCCAAGGGCTGCAGCAGTAAACTTGGGTGGTCGCGGGCAGACAGATGACGCTCTTATCTGGGGAGGCCTGTGGGAGGAAAAAAAATGCGAAGTTACTTCGTAACCGTAACCGGAAGGTTACGCTGAACCCGCAGGAGTCAGCAGAGGCCATAGTACGCGAGTACGGGACGCTGAAAAGCGGAAGGGCCAAACCGAAAGGAGAGAGGAAACCGATGCGTTCGAGTGAAGAGCAGAGACAGCCGAATATCCCGAAAGGGAACTGTCAGCAAAGAGAAGCGGTGAAGCCGCCAGGGTATGCTGGAGTGCCGAGCCCTTCGCCGGCACAAGTCGCCCCTTCCTCTCGCGAAGACCAGAACGACTTGCTGGAGCGCATGCTCGAAGGAGATAACCTTCGGCTCGCTTACAAGCGGGTGGTCCAAAATGGAGGAGCACCTGGTATGGACGGTGTAGCGGTAGCAGAGCTACAGGCTTACCTGAAAATGCACTGGGAAATGGTGAAAACCGAACTCCTGACGGGAACCTACAAACCGATGCCAGTCAAACGGGTGGAAATCCCAAACCCGGAGGCGGAGTACGGCTACTGGGCATCCCGACCGTGATGGATCGCTTTCTCCAGCAAGCGCTTCTGCAAGTGATGAACCCGATTTTTGATGCTCACTTTTCATGGAATAGCTACGGTTTTAGACCCGGAAAGAGAGCGCACGATGCAGTGAAACAAGCCCAACGATATATCCAAAGCGGCTTGAGATGGGGAGTGGATATGGACCTTGAGAAGTTCTTTGACCGAGTAAACCACGACATGCTCATGGCAAGGGTAGCACGAAAGGTGACGGACAAGCGTGTCCTGAAACTTATTCGCTCCTACCTGAATGTTGGAGCTGTTGTAGAGGGGACGCGGGAGAGAACGGAAGAAGGCACGCCGCAAGGCGGTCCCTTAAGTCCGCTCCTTGCAAACATTTTGCTGGACGATTTGGATAGGGAACTAACCAAACGCGGGTTGCGGTTTGTCCGCTACGCGGATGACTGCAACATATTCGTCGCGAGCAAACGCGCTGGAAAACGTGTCATGGAGTCAGTGATTCGCTTTGTAGAAGGAAAGCTGAAACTGAAAGTGAATCGGGTGAAGAGTGCAGTCGACCGGCCGTGGAATCGCAAGTTCCTTGGCTTTAGCTTCCTGCCCAACAAACAGGCGACAATTCGGCTGGCCCTGAAGACTCTCACTCGATTCAAAGAGAAAGTCCGAGAATTAACGGACCGCACCAAGACTATGCCAAGGGAGGAACGCATTCAACGTCTAAACCGATTTGTCCTAGGCTGGATTGGATATTTCCGGCTAGCTGCAGCAAAGAACCATTGCCGAACCCTTGACCAATGGATTCGAAGAAGACTTCGAATGTGTCTATGGAAGCAGTGGAAAGCCCCCAAGGCAAGACTACGCAACCTCCGTGCCCTAGGAGTGCCCGAATGGGCGGCACGAATTATGGCAAACTCGCGTCGCGGCCCCTGGGAAATGTCTAGGAACACAAATAATGCCCTTCCTACTGGGAAGCAAGAGGGCTGAAAAGTTTGCTTTCTCGATATCTGGAACTTTGTTAACCTTTTGGAACCGCCGTATGCGGACCCGCATGTACGGTGGTGTGAGAGGACGGGGGTTAGCCGCCCCCTCCTACTCGATTTATAGACAAAAATATCTACAAGATCGTTGCCAAAGGAAGCCCACACAAGTTATAACATCAAGTAACTTGTTGTTGACTTGGGAGGGATTTACATTGCACGTTACTACTTATTCTTGTGATCAGCAACACCGTTCTACAACGAATGCTGGATGCCGAAGCAGCTCTTTGATCGGTCTTGAACTGGATGACACGCAGGAGCAGATGCTTTTGTCCATCACGAGACTTCATTGCAGGCTCGGCGTGGAGCATGGCAGAGCCAGTACCACGGTAGAGCGGCGGAGGCAGATCATCGAAGAAATTCAGAGCTTAAAAACAATGCGCGATGACCTTATCGCGGAATGGCGTAACAACTCAAATTCATGATCTGGCTGCGTAGTATGCGGAAAGACTTTTTTTATACTCGGGAACCAAGCATACGTTCCTATATTAATGTTAAAATATTACAGAAGAGGAGGTTCAACTTGTCTCGTGCGACATGGCCAAATTGGATACGAAGGGCTTATGATGATCATTTCAACGTAATTGCTAAGTTGGCTTCGGAACATGCTGAGGTCTAAGCCCTACATGCGGCTATACTAAACAATACTGGGTGATATTCCAACGGATCATAAATAAGTGAGTTCTTAAAATATATAAGAGGAGGTCGTTCATTTGAAAGCACTTGTATTTAATAAATTCGGAGGACCGGAAGTACTAGAATATCTTGAAATTTCGGATCCGGTTATCGGGCCTGACGAAATATTAGTAAGGATGAAAGCAATTGGATTGAATTTTGCAGATATTTATAGAAGGAAAGGGAACTATCATCTTACTGGAAATTCCCCGTTTATTTTAGGTTATGAAGGGGCGGGAGTCGTTGAAAAGACCGGGGCTAATGTCCAAGGAATCAGTGTTGGCGACCCTGTTGCATTTGCCGATGTCCCCCATGCTAACGCGGAAAAAGTGGCTGTTCCTATAGAAAAGGCAATTCCTCTTCCAGAGACCATTTCATTTGAAAAGGCGGCTTCTGGTTTACTGCAAGGCTTGACTGCCCACTATTTAACAAAAGATAGTTATGCGGTTAAGGAGAATGATGTAATTCTAGTTCATGCGGCAGCAGGGGGCGTTGGACAGCTGCTTGTCCAAATTGCCCAGCTCCTCGGTGGGAGGGTCATTGGTTTAACCTCCTCTATGGAGAAGGCGTCGGCAGTTAAGAATGCTGGAGTGAATCAGGTTTTTTTGTACTCGGATGATTGGAAGAGAAAAGTTATGGAGGAAACAAACGGAAAAGGTGTGGATGTTGTCTATGACTCAGTAGGCTCCACGCTCGAAGATAGTTTTGCAGCAACTCGCATTGGGGGAACGGTCGTATTTTTTGGAATGGCAGGGGGAGACCCTGCTCCAGTTAACCCAAGGATGTTGATGGATACGTCAAAGACTTTGACTGGTGGGGATCTTTGGAATTTCCTTACTTCCCACGAGGAACGGGCAGCCCGTTCAGCCGAGTTGTTCCGCTGGATAGAAGATGGGAAAATAACGGTATCTGAGCCTACGGTATTTGCACTACGAGATGGCCGAAAAGCGCATCAATTTCTGGAAAGCCGCAAAAGCACAGGGAAAATTTTATTAAGACCATAAAAATCGTATGAATCGAATGTCAAAGCACCGGTCATTGTGCCGCAAAAGGTCCCGCAGACGTACTGTGAGCTTCGAAGGACACCCGATCGGATGTCGGCTATCCCGCCAGGATAGCCTTCAAACTTGCCGTTATAGATAGCACGATGAACCGTATCGCACATACTGGTAAAGCAGAGATTTGAAATACGAGTGGAATCGGTAGCTTTGAACCATCAGATTTGAGCATAATACTATAGTGGAAGGAAGGCTATCGGACGACCGTCTGGAACCGATCAGCCGTTAAGCTGATGCGCTTGTGGCTCAGGGAGCGGTGGTCGCGTGAGCATGGTAACCGAAGCGATTGAGGCTAGTCCGCTAGTGGTGATCTGCGTGCTGAGAGTTAAAGAAATGCGATCGTGTCGCCTTTCGAAATCCGACCTTCCCTCTCCACGGAACAAACGATACCTCTCAACTTTTTAGCAGCAGGCACAAATTTCTGACTAAGCCCGCTCTCATTATAAATTTTTTCAATCACCCTTCCGGGTCCAATGCAGGGCAGGTTTTCTCCTTCACAAATCAATCCTGTACCATCTGGGAAAATCAACCTGGCCCCTTGATGCAGTTCTGTAAGCTTGTCAAATCCGCTAATGATAATGTTGGCCCCTAGCCATTCCGGCTTTATTTCAGGGAGATCCAGTCTATTGGCGATGCACTCACATTCCTCTTTCGAAACGATACTGATTTGACGTCTGTTGGCAATCAGCACACCACGAGGATAAATTTTTTGCCTGGAATCCGCAGGACGTAACAAGCCGTAATGACGATCTCCCGGAATCCCTCCTAATTCAATCTGAATATAGGGCACGGAGCGAGTAACGAATGTTGTCGGCTCTTCAGCCACCATTACCCTTTCAACTGTAGCGCTACTTTCGCTCATGATTCATTTCCCTCCTTTTCCTGCGAAGATTGCAGCTCTTTATAGATCAAGCCAAAAGAACGTGTCAGAATCTCTACTTCCTCATCGGATAAAGAGGCGGCAAAATACTGCTTGATCCCCCTTGCATATACAGGCCAAGCTTTACGCAGCTGGTTTTCCCCTTCATCCGTGAGAACAGCATATGCTCCCCGTCGGTCCTCTTCGCTTTTTTCTCTTTGAATCAATCCTTCGCGCTCCAGTCGGTCGATCATCCTTGTTAAGCCGCTTTTACTCAAGACCACCTTCCGATTTAATTCTGAAAAGCGAAGCCTGCGATCGGGTGCCTCAAACAAAGCGATCAAAACATCGTATGTGGTTAGCGGGACTTTCTTCTGTGCTGCCAAATCCCGCTCAATGAATTCCATGATTTTGGCATGTGCTTTTATAAACAACCGCCAAGCAGTCAACTCTTTTTCCGATACCCTTTCCATAGCCCATCCTCCATTCGTTAATAACAATATAAATCATTTTTGTTGCGCAATCAACGAAATATTTGTTGACCGAACAACTAAACGATGCTATATTTAGTTGCGCAATCAATTGTTGATTTTGAAACAATTTATGAAAGGAGGTACGATGTTCCAATGCACAGCATGAGTTTTTACGCCAATACCGTTCTGCGCATATTGACGGGAGTCATTTTTTTCATGCATGGGAAATTCAAATTAGAATGGGGTTATTCTAATTTGTCGGAATGGTTGCATAGTCAGGGATTTCCACTGGCAGCATTTTTCGCTCATGTACTGCCATGGATTGAACTGCTTGGAGGCATCATCATGATTATTGGAATCGGTACGCGTTATCTAGCCATCTTATTTAGTCTTATTCTTCTGGTCGCTTTATTTAAGGTGAAGATCGCCACCGGTTTCATCTCGAATACGAACACTGGCTATGAGTTCGACCTACTGCTGATGATCGTCTGTTTACATGTAACCGTGACTAGCCCGAATTCGCTTAAGCAAGTTTGGATGACTTCTGGAAAAGGAGGTGAAACGAAACATGTCTAAAGTAAAAATTACAAAGTACGATGAAGGACCTTTTGTCATTCAAGGAAACTTCGAACTGGTTGACGGAAGTGGAAATGCTTTTCAAACCAGCGATACGATTGCCGTTTGCCGCTGCGGACAATCAAAGACACAGCCATTTTGCGATGCTACTCATAAAACATGCGGATTCAGAGAAGCTTCTTCGGCCCAATAATCATCACTCTCTGCCTGGAGATGAACCGAACCTCATCGTACAAAATAACGTGATGATCCCTTCATAAAGTTAGGGAATCATCACGTTTTTATTCGTTGCCGGCTGGCAACACAAGCGGACCTCAATGAAGCTATCGTGCCACAAAAAGCTCCTTCTAACTTTTCGCCAATAAATCTGTTAAGCTGAACCGTATCATAAGTAGGGCGAAGAATTGGGTATTTGCTCGAATCTTTTTGGGGAAATCAACTGTAACGTAGGGAATAAATTAAACTTAAGGTAGCAGGGAATACTGATGAATATCGAAATTAAGTATTAATGTTTATCACCCGGTTGGGTGAGGAGGAATATTGTGACTACGAATGATATCGGGGCAGTTTGAACCATGTCCCACAAGTCTTGAGTGATGATCGGCTCATGCTCACTTACCGCAATGATCGGATCGGGACATGAGTTAGCAGTATGAGCCGGCCGAGACCGATTACGAACCTTGTGATGTCGTCACTGAAACTGGTCAACGTCACCTGGGGAAGTCCAATCTGCTTCTCAAAATCGCAATTGTACCGTGATCCTGCAAAATCGTCTTCAGCCTAGCTAACGAGCAGCCGATGCCTTGAAATAAGCGATGGTTATTTGTTGTGAGCCGCGAAAAGCTCTTTGTGACGGAATTTACGTCCATAGAGCTTTTTCACGTGTATACAGCTAGATGCTAATTCTAAGGCGTAATTCCGCCATCATAGCCTCAGCTTGCTGGGGATCTTCATTCAGCAGCTTCCTGTATGTCAGCATCCAATTCAGCGTTACAAGCATATGATCGTATTCGTCCTTCTTGCGCTCGATCTCATTGATCTTCTGAAGAATCCATTCTATTACTTCTTGGTTCGTGCGTGCGTTCGTATCGTGATCCTGCAAAATCGTCTTCAGTTCAGCTAACGAGCAGCCGATGCCTTGAAATTTCTTAATCAGCTTTAACCGCCCAATTGCTTCGTCTGAGTAGTTGCGGTAATTATTCTTCTCTCGCTGAATATGCCTGCTGTCAAGCAAGCCTTCCTTCTCATAAAAACGTATGGTGTGGGGTGTTAGACCCATCAAGTCTGCTAATTCTTGAATTTTCATATGAAATCATACCTCCAAACGCTTGCCTTAGAGTTTACTTCATAGTTTAAACTGGAGTCATATCTTCGTCAAATGCTTAAGGAGGCGTAAAACGATTATGCGTATATTCGTTACAGGTGCAGCAGGTTATATTGGTACAGCTGTTGTCCACGAACTCATCGGTGCGGGCCATCAGGTAGTTGGTCTGACCCGTTCAGAGAGTGGTGCTCACGTATTAGAAAGCTTGGGAGCTGAGGTGACTCGTGGTGTTTTGGAGGATCTGGATTTACTGCGCAGCAGTGCAGCCAATTCAGACGGTGTTATTCATCTGGCATTTAACCACGATTTCTCTAATTTCGCCGCATCATTAGAAACTGATCTTCGTGCCATCAAAGCATTAGGAGAGGGGCTTGCAGGCTCTGGTAAACCACTTGTTATCACAGCTCATGCTAATGGCAAAGCATCGGAGGATGCAGCACTTGCGTTTATAGAACAAGGCGTGAGAGCATCGATCGTCTCGCTTGCACCTTCCGTTCATGGAGAAGGAGATAAAGGCTTCGTACCACAATTAATCCGGATCGCTCAGGAAAGAGGCTCTTCGGCTTACATTGGAGACGGCACCAACCGTTGGCCAGCGATTCATCGCTTGGATGCGGCAGTTTTGTTCCGCCTTGCTGTAGAATCTGCGCCTGCAGGCTCACGACTGGATGGCGTGGACGACGAAGGCATTCCGTTCAGCGACATTGCCGGCGTCATCGGTCGTCACTTGGATGTGCCGGTTGTCAGCATCCCGCGTGAAGAAGCACAAGCAATCTTCGGTTTTCTAGGCATGGTCGCGTCGCTTGACTTAGCAAGATCAAGTGAAGGGACGAAGGAACTGCTCGGCTGGAAGCCTGTCCAACAGGGGCTTCTCGCAGATCTGGAGCAAGGACATTATTTCTCAAAATAGCGTTAGTTAAATGAAGAAGGTCACAAAAGAACCTGTTATTGCTTAGTCCCTCTATCCGAGCGGGGCCTTTACTGATCTCGGACATCGAGCGGTCGCAGTAATTTCAAACCTTCCCCCATATATGCATTAAGATTGTCAATAAAGATAAGGGAGTGAAAGAGTATAAATACTTTTGTAATTACGGGAGGGAATAGCGGTGTTGGCCTGCAGTCGGCTCACGAACTTATTGACGGGGGCAATCGCGTGATTATTTTGGGGCGTGATAAACAAAAAGGTGAGAACGCAATGGCATCTTTTGGAGTAGCCCGCAATCGAGCGATTTTTCTCTCGGTGGACCTCGCGACTCACGATGGAGTCAAAGATGCGGCACGACAGATCAATGAAATAACCGACAAGATCGACGGACTGTTACACTCGGCGGGTATTTTTGATCCGAGAGACATCAGAACAAAGGACGGTCTCCCACTTTTTTTCGCGTTGGCTTACTTAAGCCGTTATCACCTAACTCAGCTCCTGCTGCCGAAACTTCTTAAGGCAGACCATCCTCGGGTAATAATGATGGTGGGCACAGTGAGTAAGGTTCCCAAATTCGACATCAAGAAGTTCCAATCCTTCGAAAAATTCAATTTCTGGACGATGACGCTTCCGATCGTTGGCGCATGCATGTATTATGCAGACTATCTTGCCAAGACTCAACCTAAGATTTTCACGGGATGTACAACCCCAGGAGTTGCTCGAACGGATATCTTTAAAAATGCGCCATGGTATTTCAGAGCTTGCGTCGCAGTGGCACGACCTTTTCTCAACTCAGTCGAATTAGCGGCTCGTAACCCTGTTCAGGCACTCCTGAAGGGCAAAGGGACATCGGCTTACATGTGGAACAAGCCTGGTAATTTTCAACGCAAGTTTGCCATCGAAGTGAATAAAGAGGATCAAAAGGCTCTTATTGATATGTCGCACAAACTCACGGGAGCATGAAGCCTCTTGTCTGATTGCTGTTGTCATGGGCTTTATACGAATGGAAAGTTAGTTGACGGTTCACTGGGGCAAATTTGAGCGTGTGATGGCTTCAGCCTTCAAGGGAACAAATAAGCCGTACATTCTGAATCTCTTTTTGAAGGGATCATTATCAATGAAAAATTCGAATTCAACATTCTTAGTATTTGGTGCAACTGGTAGAACTGGCCAACACTTTGTTTCCATAGCGCTTAAAGAGGGTCATAAAGTAAAAGCCTTAGTTAGAAATCCAGAAAAAATTAAAATACAAAATATAAATTTAGAGCTAATCAAAGGTTCCATCACAAATTATGAAAATATTGACGAATTATTAGATGGAGTCGACTTTGTAATTTGTATGCTTGGAAATGCTCAGGAACAAAATAAGGCGCCGATCAATACTATCTTTATTAAGAAGCTTATCCCAGCTATGCGGCGACAAGGTGTAAAACGTTTCCTATATCAGGCCGGAGGACTCACGCGTCGATATAAAGAAAGACTCCCTTTTGTGACTTGGATTCTTAGAAATACTGTAGCTAGATATAACGGTCTTCTCGGTCAGCATAAAGATAATGAAACTGTAATTGAATATTTAGTTGAAGAAGCACAAGATGTGGATTGGATTGTGCATAGGGCAGGCATAATCTCAGACGGTCCTTCGAAAGGAATATTAAAAAGAGATCGAACAAAGTTTAGTCTTGCAACTCATGTAGATATTGCTAATTATAACTTTCAGGTCATTAATGATGATTCTGCAATTCATACTTGCGATTTGAGCTACTACAAAAAATAAACTTAAGTCCAACGGGGTAGCAGTACTGTCCTTGAGCCATCAGATGGGGGGTATATGCCTATATCCATAGGTGTGGCAAGAAGCCCGAAGTAGAGCGGTCGTAAGATTGCCCAAGGAAGGTTCTTAAGAGAGACGTTATAAATTAATTCATTGCGCTCCCTCGAAATACCTTAGAGTCCATTAACGTGTAAACAACGTTTATGTCCATTGGTCAAGTCCTTGATATTCAAGGGCTTTTTTGTTTTGGAAGCATAAGTTTGCCACAGTTATTGGAGATATTTGCGGACATCTCAAGGTGGATTCATTATAATGATCCGATAAATTCAACGGTAATTTTGTATTCTTGGCAAACTTATATCCTAAAACTGAGAGAGCCAACAACAGATAAGCGCATTCCCAAATTCTTAAATTGAAGAAGATGTTATTCTTCTGAAAATTTCTTGTGAGTCTCCACGGGAATATGCAATGCTTGAATTTCTTTATAGTACGGGTTGCCGTGTTGACGAAGTGCAGAAACAAGATATTGAAGACATCAACTTGGAAGACTGTTCAGTCATTGTGAATGGAAAAGGGGCAAAACAAAGGGAGATTTATTTTACGACCGAATGCAAAATATGGATAAAAAGATATTTGGAGAGCCGTGATGATTCCTGTACAGCTCTATTTGTTACGGAAACTCAGCCTGCTCGCCGTATGTCGATACCTACGATTCGTCACTCATTAAAAAAGCTGGCAAGCCGGACTAATGTTGCTGTTAACGTCTACCCGCATCGTTTTCGTCACACTTACGCCTGCCAGTTACTAGATAACGGTGCACCGCTGGAGTTTATCCAGGGAATGCTTGGGCATGAAAAAGCATCCACCACACAAATTTATGCTCAGCTTCGTTGAGAACGGCGAAGAGAATTGTACCGGCGGTATTTTTAGGCGCTAGTACTTATCACCAACTATTGGGTCATCAGAAATCGTGGATTGCTTTTGCTAAGAGTAAGAAAAAACGCTGAGCCGGTCGCTTCCGAAGGCTTAGCGTATATTTTCGTTAAAATGTTGGCGGGACCCCTAACAGCAGATATTCGAATACCAGGCGCAGTCAACTTAGAAAAACACTCATTAAGTAGAGATAATTTTGTGGTAGCTGGCTATATAAAGTAGGCACCGGATCTCCGCGATATCGAAATTCGCTGTCATAATCATCTTCGATAATCCAGGCTCGTTGCTGTGCGGCTTTAAGTAAAAGTTGCTGCCTGCGCGGTATTGATAACATCACACCTACGGCGCATTGATGAGCGGGGGTAACGAAAATAAGTTTGGCTTCAGACGGCACCCTTTCTACCACAAGGCCGTACTCATCAACAGGAATTGGAGCAATCTTCATTTCTCGGTATTTCATCGTCATCCAAGCGACAGGATAACCAGGATCTTCGACCGACACAGTGTCTCCTTTGGTCAAAAGCGCTTGGGCGATAAGATCAATGCTTTGCTGGGCTCCGGAAGTCAACAAAATTTGATTCGTCTGAACGTGAATACCACGTTCAAGCGATAAATAACGTTGGATCTGTTTGCACAAAGGTTCGAAACCATAAGCATCGCCGTATGACCAAGTGGATAAGTCTAATTCCGAGGAGACATTCAAATACGATTTGCGCCACATTTTTTGAAACTGCACATCCAAATAAGGTTGATAGGGACTAAAATCGATGACCGAATTCCGATTATCTTTACTTCTGAACCACTGTTGCGACCGATCAACAAATCGAGGCAGCTCAGGGAGTTGCGGCGGAACAGGGAGAGCAGTACCATCTTTCTGTTTACCCGCAAACAGATTCCAATCATTGATACGCGTTCCCCCGCGGCGTGATGTTACTGTATAACCACGGCTGAGTAGCTCTTCATAAACAATTTGCACGGTTGAACGAGATACTCCTAGCTGCTGAGCGAGCTCCCGAGAAGGTGTCAGAAGCTCACCTGGCTTCCAAACGCCATTCGTAATATGATCGATGGCTTGATCGAGCAATTGTTGCCATATGGGTCTTTAGTCAGTGCGATCTACTTTCATCAATTCGCATCCTTGCCTGTTAATATGTTGAAATGAAATTATCCGTACCATGCAATGTTATACAAGCTGAGTAGATCATTGAAAATGCAGACCTGTTATTCGAACTGCTGTAACTTTTCACATAAATAAGGAGGGAGCGATGTTCAAAATTTTGGTATCGGACCCCATTAGTGATTTTGGATTGCAAAAAATGACTCGTGCAGTGGATGTGGAGGTCGCAAAAATAACGGGACTGAGCGAGGAGGAACTCATATCAATCATCCGTCCATATGATGCGTTGCTCAGGCGCAGCTTTCGATGCTATTTGAAAATGAACCGCCAGCACCAGATCACCCATTCCTAAGGCATCCCAAAATAATTGTTACCCCGCATTTGGGCGCGTCCACTTTGGAAGCGCAAGATAATGTAGCCACCGATGTTTCTGAGCAAGTCATCGTATCTTAAGGAATGAACCGTTTAAAAATGCAGTCAATATCCCGGCGATTCCGAACGATTTGCTGAACAAATTACAACCCTACTTTACATTGTGCGAACAACTTGGAAAATCGCTTGCCCAAATGACCGATGGGGCCGTGCAAACTCAATCCGGACGTATTTTTTATCGCAGAGGTGTTAGATCCATACAGCAGGTATGCATACAAGTGCGGGCTCATTGGCTTTAGCTGACTCGTATGCGACGCAAGACGATGTATTTGTAATTAAAATGTTAAGAGCGCAGGGCGCCGTTATTAGGGGGAAAACCAACATGACGGAATTCGGAAATTTTATGACCATAAGAATGCCACAGGCTATAGCTCCCAAGGGGGTCAGGTTTCTCAATCCACCGCTCCTTTTCAACGGGTGGATCAAGCTTTGGCTCCGCTGCTGCAGTGGCGGTCAATTTTTGTGCGGCAGTAATCGGAACGGAGACATCGGGTTCTATTTTAAATCCTTCAAATGAAATTCTGATCGAGGACCGATTGTTTGAACGAGCTGAAAAAGTTTATACCATGCTTACTAACGATAAAATAGATAATGCCATTGATATAATGGGTCATGTTTGAGGGAAGTACAAGGTCCTCCTTTCCAGAAGAAAGACCTGCATAATAGATCAATCTGGGGCGGGGATGCTTGTGTTATAAAAGCATCTCCGCAAGCCGATAAATACCTTCCTCAATGGCTGCTTCATCTACTTTGGAAAAACCCAGCACCCATCCTTTTCGATCGCTTTCCAAGCAGTACGTGCTAAGCGGATACACACGGATGCCTTTTTCGAGCGCTTGGTACGTCAAGACTTCTTCGTCGAACGGCTTTTCAGCTTCAAGAAACATATGCAATCCTGTTTCTACGCCGCTTAGTGTGAATCGTTCGCCCAGACCTGTCGCGGTGATGGCTTTCGTCATGGCTTCGTGTCTACGTCGGTATACATTTCGAATTCTTCTCATATGTCGTGTGAAATGACCATTTTCGATAAAATGAGCAAGCGTTAATTGCTCCATAATCGGAAGGTGGCGATAGGTTAATTCATGGACATGGCTAAGTTGGCGAATGGCTTCATTGGGACCCACGATCGCCGATATCCGTATACCCGGAGCAACCATCTTGGAAAAACTCATCATATACAATATGTTCTGAGGTTGCTGGCTGAATAAAGTTGGAAGCGGGTCGCCGCGATATCGAAATTCGCTATCGTAATCGTCCTCAACAATCCAAAATGGATGTTGAGCGGCCATGTGCAACAATTGTTGCCTGCGGAGTTCCGACATAATGACTCCAACCGCACACTGGTGCGAAGGTGTGACAAAAACAAGCTTGGATTGCGGGTGGATACGATCTACTTGTAGACCGGATTCGTCAACAGGAACGGGAACAACATGCATACGTCGATATTTCATTGCCATCCAGGCAGCAGGAAAGCCAGGATCTTCAACAGAAACCGTTTCTCCTTCATTTAAAAGGGCCTGGGCGATCAAATCGATGCTATGCTGTGCACCCGAGGTTAGTAGTATTTGATCGAGATGCACGTGGACGCCTCGTTCAAGGGACAAGTATCGTTGAATCTGTTCACGCAGCGGCACGAACCCGTAGGGATTGCCGTAAGCCCAACTGTCCAGATCTATTTCTGTGGAGGCTTGTAAAAACGATTGTCTCCAATTTTTTTGAAAATGTTCATCCAAATACGGTTCATGAGGGCTGAAATCAATTTCTACATTTTGATTTTCTTTGCCTCTGATCCAATTGTGCAAATGACCGACCGAAACGTTTAATAAAGGCAATTCGGGGAGCACGGGCCCTTGAGGTGATACTTCCTCTAAAGAATGGGGCTTGTACGCCCATTCACTAACTCTTGTACCGCCACGACGAGATGTCACAGTGTACCCTCGGCTGAATAATTCCTCATAAACGATCTGTATGGTTGAACGCGAAACACCAACCAATTGAGCGAGTTCACGAGAAGGGAGCAGCAACTCGCCGGGAGGCCATTTCCCGGTTGTGATATTATGGATTGATTGATCCAGAAGTTGTTGCCAAATGGGGCGTCCGTCGTCTCGGTTAACTATTAACATCAGATTCACCTCGGGTGTTATTAAATACTAAAATATGGACTGTTCAAACCGTTTCTTTATGGGTGAATTGACCATTCCATTAATTGATATACTACATGATGAAAGTTCCCTTTGCAATAATCGGTTTAGTAAATTAAAGATAGTGGGCCGGGAATGATTGTTTATGGAAAAGGGGATAAACTTTGTGACACTGGACAATTTGTGTCGGGTGACAAGAGCATTATCTCTTTAAGGGCCGCGTAATTGCGGCTTTTTTTATTATATGAGATCAAGTTCTTGTCAAAGCCAAATTACAAGAACTTGATCTCATTTCCGACGAATCAATCCGGGTTATGGGAATCATTTCACGAGCGAGCAGTCACTATCACAGGAGCAATCCTTAAATCACAGGCTTGATCGTTCACGGCAGAAAGTGAACGATCTATAATCTCAGGATCATCATCGGAAGTATTGAGAAGCGGATAGACGAATTGAAGATTTCATACATTTATACAATAAGAAACGTCTCTGTTGTCTTCCATATCTTCAGTCTTTTTAACCGCTGGCACAGGGTTCCGCAGCTAAGTTACGTACGATATACACTTCGCCGCTTGATATACCTTGTACGGGCCGTTTGAATAAAGCTATCATCTGTCTGTGCTGCAAGCTAAACAACCATGAAGTAAGAGTGATCCGAGTCTAGGCATGATAACATAGGATTCATGTTTATTGTCGTTCAATTATTTATATTTGAGAGTTATCAACTCTTTGTTTGTGGAATTCATCATATTTTGTATAATAAGGTACCTTTGAGATTATAGGTGAAAAAACTATTGTTGAACGAAAGGCATTTTCATCAAATGTAACGATTACAGAACTGAAACGCTAAAATATCATCTCGAAGAGAAAGCGGTAATAGGTAATACCAATCAGACCTCCATTGTCGGGATTCTCCCAAAGGAGATAACAATTCCTCTATTTCCATAACCGTTTACTAGGAGTGAGAAAATGAAAGTAGATAAAATTCATCATTTTTCTGATAAAGGTAACTCTTGTATTATTAATACGCCACGGCCTCCGAGGCATTGGTACAATTATTTGTGGAGCGAGCAAGGATATTGCACACAAGTTTCCCAAATTGGGCATGGCCGAAGCTATTATATCAATTCAAAAGTAGACATGTGTATGATCAATAATCAGGATGCCAAATACCTGTACTTGCGCGATGATGACGCCAATGTGTACTGGAATATAGGGGAAGGCCCATTAAATGAAGAAGTCGAGGATTTCTCATGTGAGCACAATATTGGATATTCCATTCTCCAATCACAAAAGAACGGCGTCCATGCTTCCTGGAAGCTTTTGGTCCCGCATGAAGGCTATAACGAGGTATGGTAGTCAAGGTCAGGAATAATACGGATAAAGTTAAGAATATCAGCGTATTTTCTACCGTGAGCTTTGAGCTTGAAGGCTTTAATTACCCGCGGTATTACGAAATGTACAGGAGCTGTGAAACCTTCTTTGATGAGAGGCTGAACGGTATTTACTGCCAGTCCAAACATCCCTTCGCGCCCCATAACAGATACAACAGTTATATCGCCTGCTCGGAAACCGTCCACGCCTTTGATGGCAATCTGGGAGAGTTTTTGGGAGATCTGGGGTCATATACTAGGTTGGAGCCATGCCAGCACCGTTGTTCCAGCGGCCGGACGTTGTAGTGAAGGGGAAAGATTGTACGAATTCTTTAACTACGCTTGTTAACCTCGGTGGGGTCTTGCAGAACAAGCTGGTACTGGCAGCTGGTGAAGAGAAGGAGCTGTATTATGTGCTGGGGGTCAGTGAATCGTTGGAAGAAGCGGTTCAAACGATGGAGCAATACAGCAACAGGGACCGTATCGAACAAGCATTACTGGAAACAAAGGAGTACCAGAAGTGCAAATACGCTGGCCTCCATATTGTTACGCCTCATGAGAAGCTGAACGTGCTTATGAACGAATGGGTGAAAAAACAGATTGACTTCTGCATTGTTGGCAAGAAGGGGGTTCGGGACAATCTCCAGATTGCAGTAGCTCTTCTAAATTACAGGCAGGATAGGGCAAAAGAGGAAATCATTGAATGCTTACGGCATCAGTTTAAGGCAGGACATGCTGTGCTGACTTGGTATCCATATGATGCTATCCGTTATTCGGACCAGCCGTTCTGGATTATCTGGGCGGTGTGTGAGTTGATTAAAGAAACCGGGGATTATTCTCTTCTGGATATGGAGATCGAATATCAGGATGAAGGCTCGGCAACGATGCTGGAGCATGTAAAGGCTGCAGTCAACCGGTTGATTGAAGACAAAGGGAAGCATGGCCTGGTGCGGATTTTCTTCGCGGATTGGAACGATGCCTTGAATATTACAACGGACCCGGATGCGGAATCTGTCATGCTATCCCAGCAGTTCTGTTATGCACTGAAAGAGTTGTCAGCGTTGATCCGGCGATTGGTCGACACAGGTTATGCTGGGTACTTGGATGAACAGTACCATATCCTCCGCAATGCGATTAACGAAATGGCTTGGGACGGAAGCTGGTATATGCGCGCTCTTAGCAAAGAAGAGAATATCGGCTCCAAAGACAGCAAGGGGAGCAAAATCTATATTAACGCACAATCGTGGGCCGTACTAGCTGATATTCCGGATGAAGAGAAGCTGCCCAAGGTGCTGGATTCCATGGTCAGCATGGAGCATGATTTTGGTTTCCCGATCAATATGCCTCCCTATACGGAATATTCTCCCCATGTAGGCAGAATGGCCGGCATGCTTCCCGGGCTATTCGAGAACGGCGGAGTTTACTGCCACGCAACCGGTTTCAAATTTATGGCGGATTGCAAGGCAGGCAGGGGAGTAGAAGCCCTACGCACTTTGCTGAAGATCATTCCAGACAGTGAAGCAAATCCATCCACACAATCTGGAGCGGAGCCGTATGTCTTCACTAATTGTTATTCAGTTCACCCCAAATATTATGGGAAGTCCTACCAATCATGGACAACCGGAACCTCGGCATGGGGACTCATGTCCCTCTTGGACGGAATTATGGGGATAAAGCGGGACTATGATGGCCTCCGGATTGACCCGTGCTTCCCGGCAGATTGGGAAGAAGCCCAGGTGTTTAGGGAATTCCGTGGCACGCGTTATGAAATCACCATCCGGAACCCATCACGGTTGTCCATAGGACAACCGGAGATACAGGTGGACGGAAGCCACATCAGTGGAAATCTGTTGCCTCTCTTTCCAGATGACCGGATCCATCGTGTGGAAGTTGTTCTTAAGCCTATCAGCCAGTAGTTCGCAACTAGAAGAGGATTGAAAAACGATTGGACATGTGGTGCATCCCCCTACGTCCAATCGTTTTTCTTAGCCATTAATAAGATATTCGGGAGGTGTGACTCCCGTATACCTTTGAACACGAAAGTCGTCATATGAATAACGGGAAGTCGTTATGGGAGCAGTGCCGAGGTTTCGGCTAAAGTAAACTGTAGTTACCCGCTAATTGTTAGCTTTTGATAACGGTTTCGCAAGTGGGAAGTCTAATGTAAATGTGGGATAACCATGAAGAAAAGGCTGAAGTTGTTTAGTGCATTGCTCATCATCTTCATGTTACTATTGTCGGCTTGTAGTAATAATAAAGAAGAGACGATGGTAAATTCATCCGAAAAACCTGCAAAAAATATGACTGCCTCAATGGCTTGATTTACATCACGAATCCTAAACTACTCAGCTTGCAAAACGTGATGAATCAACTGATGAGCAACATTCAATTTTTGGCCAACAATAGTTCTGTAAGTTCACTGGCCTCCGAGTCAATGAAGCAGATTCCCAGCGAAGCCTTCCGTATGGCGATTGCTGTGATCAGCATCGCTCCGATCATGATGGCTTACCCTTTCTTCCAAAAGTATTTCGTGAAAGGTTTGGCTATCGGCGCGGTGAAAGGTTGATTTTAAAAAATGAGAGAGAGTTGAATTGTATGATTGGTACTTGGAGTTTTCTGCATCAAACGCCACAATCCACTATTAAAATGCAGTTTGTCATAGAAAAGAAAGAAACTTATGTCTTATCGGTCGTCCTGGAACCGTTTCCGTTCCCCATCGATATCACTGAGTTGACTGTAGAAGGCAACACGCTGCAGGCTAAGGGGACATCATCATTTGTGCCAAATGAAACGCTTGAATTTGAACTGACTTTTAAAGATGAAGAGTTCCAGGGTAGGATCAAGCTTCCCTTCCAGGAAGCATTCTTCGTAAAAGGTGCGAAAGGGCCTGGTCCATCGCTCGCGGATACGCTCATTTCCGAAATAGCTCCTTATCGGAAGCATGATGTAAAGCAACGCGACGATAAAGAGATTTATCTAGCCGTTGAAGCTCTTCTCAGCAAGATGTCCATTACTGATAAGATTGGTCAATTGAGTCAGTGTATGTCTACAAACCTCTCGCTTGGATCAGAGCTTGCGTCTGACTCACCGGAGAAACTGGTTGCGGAAGGCCGGGCTGGTTCGGTTCTGTCGGCCGTAACCGGTCGCCGCGTGTACGAACTCCAAAAAATAGCGGTAGAGCAATCCCCGCATGGTATTCCGTTGCTGTTTAATTTTGACGTTATACATGGGTTTCAGACAGTATTTCCCGTGCCGCTTGCTTGGTCCTGCAGTTGGGACTTGGAATCTATCAAGGAAGCTTGTGCGATTGCCGCCAAAGAGGCTACTGCCAGCGGTATCACGTATAACCACGGCCCGATGGTCGATGTTACGAGGGATCCTAGATGGGGCCGCGTTGTAGAAGGGGCAGGCGAAGATCCTTACCTGGGAAGTCTAATCGCCAAAGCTCAAGTAGAAGGCTACCAAGGTAACAGCTTACACGACCCTGAGACACTTATTGCTTATTTAAAGCATTCCATCGCATACGGAGTTGCCGAAGCTGGAAGGGATTACAATACGGTAAATATTTCGGAAGGCACCCTGCGGAATGTCTACTTACCGCCCTTCAAAGCGGGGATTGAATCGGGCGCCGGGTCGGTGATGAATGCCTTTAATACTTACCAGGGTGTTCCAGTGGCCGGAAACCGCTACCTCCTTAACGATTTGCTGAGAGGAGAACTAGGCTTTGACGGTATACTGATTTCCGACTACGGCTCCATTGACGAAATCGTCGCTCACGGGAACGCAAGGGACAGTAAAGAAGCAGCAAAAAAGGCTCTTGATGCAACGTTGGATATTGAAATGGTGACTCGTTCTTATGATCATTTGCATGAATTGATCGAACAGGGACTCGTTACGGAAGAGCAATTGGACCAAGCGGTACGTCGGATTTTGACCTTTAAGTATAAGATCGGCATTATAGACGACCCGTTCCGTTATGTACGCCCGGAAATGGAAGAGGAATATCACTTCCATCCAAGTCATTTAGCAGCGAGTCGTAGTCTGGCGCAGAAATCCATCGTTATGTTGAAAAATAACGGTTTGCTCCCGATTACAAGCAAGGAACGGAAAATAGCCTGTGATTGGTCCATTCGGTGACAGCAAGGATCTGCTGGGACCGTGGCAGTGGTCCCGATATGCGAATGAAACCGTTACGTTCCGGCAAGGGATTGAAGAACAGGGAGTACCGGCGGCAAATCTTTTGCTCGAAGAAGGATGCAAGGTTGAAGAGCCGATTGTAGGAGGACTGGAGCGGGCAGTTTCTGCGGCGGAACAAGCCGACATCGTTATTCTTGCCCTTGGTGAGAACAGTGAAATGTCTGGCGAGGCTGCATCCCGTATGGATATTACATTACCGAAGGTTCAACAGAAACTGGCGGAAGCAGTTGTTAAGGCAGGCAAACCGACCGTATTGGTTCTAACAAATGGACGTCCTCTTGTGCTGGATTGGTTTGAGCATCATATGGACGCCATCGTGGAGACATGGTTCCTGAGATCTCAAGCCGGGTATGCCATAGCAGATGTGCTCTTTGGCAATTATAATCCGTCCGGCAAACTGACGATGAGTTTCCCCGCTCATATCGGACAAGTACCGGTATACTACAATTACTTTAGCACCGGAAGACCTGTAACGGAAAGTAATAAGCATTTAAAGTTCTTTTCCAAGTATATCGATGGTTCCAATGACCCGTTGTATCCTTTCGGTTACGGGCTAAGCTATACTACGTTCGAGTATTCGGAAATTCGGTTATCTCAATTGCAGATGAATGTTTCAGAGATAAATACTGCCAACGTGACGGTTACCAATACAGGTTCGGTACAGGGAGAGGAAATCGTCCAGTTGTACATTCAGGACCTTTATGGCAGTGTAGTTCGTCCGGTGAAAGAGCTTAAGGGGTTCAAAAAGGTGACATTAGCCGCAGGCGAAGCACAAGAAATCAGCTTCACCATTACCGAGTCCGATTTGGCTTTTTGGAATTTGGATCGAAAATATGAGGCCGAACCGGGGAAGTTCAAGGTTTATATCGGATCGAGTTCCCGCGATGTGAAAGAAGCGTCGTTCGAACATCTGCCTTAAACGACTTGCTGGTGCCGGAATGTTACTTTTCTTTGCTACTGGGTTCGATCCTGCTGCAGAAGGACCGGCGAAGAATGGCATTTTCTGAAAACTCAACATAGGCGAACTACTTTCCAACAAAATAGCAGCTGAAGTTTTGGAGAAGCAATAGAGGGGGACTTTTTCATTCTGGGATCCACATCTGTTCGAAGATGAGGATGGTAAAATTTATTTCTATTGGGGATGTTCCAACCAAACCCCCATCTTTGGAGTCGAACTTCATCCGGAGGATATGAAACCTAAAGGGGAGCCGGTCGCTCTCATTTATGGAAATATTAAAGAACATGGCTTTGAAAGAAACTTTGAAAATCATATCGCCAAATCGCCGGAACAGCTTGAAGAAATCGTTCAGGTCCGTTACCCCGGTATTCCGGAAGATATCTTCAAATATTGAGAAAGCGCTATCAGCAACAATCCCTTTACAGAGGGAGCATGGATGAATAAGCACAATGGTAAATACTATCTTCAGTACGCCAGTCCTGGAACGGAATACAACGTTTACTCGGATGGGGTTTACGTATCGGACAAACCACTCGGACCGTATACCCTGGCCCTAAATAATCCTTATTCTTATAAACCAAGGGGCTTTATTTCAGGTGCCGGTCATGGGTCTACCGTGGAAGATTGTCACGGTAACCTTTGGCATGCAGCGACCATGAGAATTAGTGTTAACCACGCATTCGAAAGACGGTTGGGGCTATGGCCGGCGGGTTTCGATCAAGATGGGGAATTATTTTGCAATCAGCGATATGGAGACTGGCCCTTCAATATCGAACAGGCAAACATAAATCCATGGAAGAATCCCGAATGGATGCTGCTTTTTTATGGGAAGCCGGCTAAGGCATCTTCCTATGAAGAGGGAGGAGATGCAACGAGGGCCACGGATGAGAATGTTCAAACATGGTGGAGAGCAGCTTCTAATTTTATCGACTTCCAATTTGTCACATGATCTTATCGTAAAAGAGGATGGAATTAAGGCAAGGTATATCAGGTGCCCAGTTAAAGAACTCCCTTATAGCCAAAACGCATGTATTTCCGGGCTAAGAGTGTTTGGGGGGCGGAACAGGTTCACTGCCTAAACAAACTAGCGGAATCCAAACTACTCTAATAAGCGAGCTTGATCTTCCGGTTACATGGGAAGAGGATGATGCTATTGTTCATAACGTAATTTGGGGTTTTGCACCGGATAAACTGTATCACAGTTATCTGATTTCCGGCTGTAATCGGGTTACATTAAGTTCTTTAATCAAAGGTCAGCCGATTTATGTTAGAGTAGATGCTTTTAATGAAACAGGGATCACCGAAGGCGAAGTGCTTAAAGTGAACGAAGGTGATGAAATCCTTGGACAAGATAAAGGACATCGTATCCCAAATGACGCTTGAGAAAAAAGAGACACTTACCATCCGGTTTTGATTGAAGTTGATATGATAAAGCCGTTTTGTCTAAAGCACATATTCCGACACTTTTAATAAGAATCGTACGATAAAACTCGCGATATAAGGATTAAAATGGTTTATCATCTCCTGATGTTCGGCGAAAATAAAGTATTAGACGCCCATGCCGCTAACGCAGCACCATCAGATGATGAAAATGGTAGGCATGCGATATAATTTACTTACGGCTGGCGAAGGCAGGTCGGCAGTCAATGGTGCTTCGAGCCCGAGTATTAGACTGACCCTAACGACCAGGTGCACCACAGATTGTTGCTCCGAATTTGGAAGCACGCAGGATAGAATAACCATATGTGGTTGTTGCACCAGCCCCTTCAATCTTGCTGCCGTAAGGAGAAGGCTACGAATGGACGTTGTTTACAGTCATGTGTGCGGACTTGACGTTCATAAAAAGAACATCGTTGCCTGCGCCATCACGCCTGAAGGTAAAGAAATCCGTACGTTTGGCACGATGACCGACGATTTAATTTTGCTTGTAGATTGGCTCAAAGTCAAGGAATGCACTCATGTAGCGATGGAAAGCACTGGAGCATATTGGAAACCAATCTACAACCTGTTGGAGCTTGAGGAGATTGAGACTCTTGTTGTGAATGCCCAGCACATCAAGAATGTTCCGGGACGCAAGACTGACGTCAAAGACACGGAATGGATTGCTGGATTGCTCCGGCATGGTCTATTGAAGGGTAGCTTTATCCCAAATCGCGAGCAAAGAGAGCTGAGGGAATTGATTCGCTACCGCCGTAGTCTCATCGAAGAGCGAGCTCGGGAAGTCAGCCGCATTCAAAAGGTGCTGGAAGGAGCAAACATCAAGCTTTCCTCGGTTGCCAGCAATGTGCTTGGGAAATCAGGACGTGCAATGATTGAGGCGATGATTGCTGGCGAAACCGATCCTGAAGCTTTATCTGATCTGGCAAAACGAAAGTTGAAAAGCAAAAAAGCGGATTTGAAGCGAGCATTGAACGGCTTAATGGGCCCTCATCAGAAACTGATGCTGGGAGCTCAGCTCCGTCACGTCGATTATTTGGACGAAGAGATTGGCAGGTTGGATGAGGAAATTAAAAAGCGCATGCTCCCTTTTGATGAAGACTTGGAACTGCTTGACACCATCCCAGGTGTGGCACGAAGAACAGCAGAGACTATTCTAGCCGAAATTGGCTCTAATATGAATCAGTATCCTTCCGCCGCCCATTTATGTTCTTGGGCAGGGCTGTGTCCGGGTCAGAATGAAAGCGCCGGAAAACGATTGTCCGGCAAGACGCGAAAAGGAAATAAGAAACTCCGAAGTACGCTTGTAGAAGCTGCGAAGGCTGCGGCTAGAACAAAAGAAACGTATTTATCCAGCCAGTATCACCGGATTTCCGCGCGTCGGGGAGCTAACCGAGCGACCGTTGCAGTAGCACACAGTATATTATCTATGGTTTACTATATTCTTAAGCGGAAACAACCCTACATCGAGCTAGGTCCAACCTACTACGAGAAACGAAAACGGGATGTGATCATCAAGCATTCCATTAAGAAACTGGAGTCATTAGGTGTATCAATTACTGTGAATACGGCAGCTTCCTGATCGTTATGCAAACCATACATTACTAATGCCCCTGGCTATTTTTTTGTTTGCCGGAGGGTCGCTTTCTTGTTGCCTTTTTTAGGTGTTCTACGGAGCGATATTTTCAGGATAGACTGCCGCAGTTGTCGTTCAACTAACGTTCCTCGTTAGTTGAAAGCTGTAGCTCTTTTATAATACCTTTCCACTCGACAGTAACATTGATTATTTCGTCGCTCCACTCTCAAGTGCTGGAATAAGCTTTTCAAGTACGCGTAGTCTGGCCGCTCGCTGAGCAAATACTTTGCCAGTTCCGCCTTCAACAACGCGGTTCCTCTTAGGCCATATCTTTTGCATTTATTCCCTACATTACGAACGGGAAAGCATATTTTACCCGGGTAATATTGATTTTTTATTTTTACCCGGGTATAATTGAGACGAGCAGAAAGGAGGTCTACATGAGTAATGCCCTAACACGCTTTTACTGCACGGCATTTTTGGGTGTAGGAGTCGTCGCCAGTGGTTCCTTACAGCACGTTGTTACTACAGTGAAGGATGCTCTGAGTGACAGAGAACTCACACAGCTGCTTATATTTGACGATTCCACGGGGAAGCCAATAGATGTTGATTTTCGTGGGAAGACAGATGAGGTGCTTAAACGATTAGGAGAACAGTTTGGTGACTCATCCGGTACAGAAGTGAATCACCAGACTACACGCCGGGTCGGTCGACCCAAGCTGGGTGTTGTATCCGGTGAGGTTACGTTATTGCCTCGGCATTGGGAATGGCTCAAGAGTCAACCTGGAGGGGCGTCGGTAACATTACGAAAACTCATTGATGAAGCTCGTCGTGCTGGAGATCAACAGAGCACAATACGAGAGTCACAAGAAGCAACATATAACTTTATGACAGCTATGGCCGGGGACTTCAATCAATACGAAGAAGCTCTGCGGGCACTGTATGCCGGTGATTTGGATCGTTTTTACCACTTCATCGATGACTGGGTACCTGATATCAGAAACCATGTCAAGAGATTAGCCGCCAATGCATTCCCTGAAGAGAACTTATGAATGAAACATATGGGGGCTTAAAGAATTAAAAAGGAATTGCGAAAGGAGTCACTATGACTGAGTTAGAATCTATTCGTTACATTGAACCAACGCAACGCGCTGGCATGAGGTTCATGCAACGAGGCATTGAGGGCAGCATCGTCATGTTGAACCTACTGCGTTTTCGCGATGTTGCTGATTACACAGCCAATCCTGAACTAACACCGGAAGTCCCTATTAGCGGTGCCGAAGCTTTCAACCGCTATATTGAGCACACCCTCCCATATCTCCGTGAAAGCGGAGGTGAAATCGTGTTTCTTGGCGATGGCGGAGAGTTTCTTATTGGACCCGAAGACGAGAAATGGGATCTTGTCATGCTGATCCGCCAGAGTAGCACGCAGTCATTTCTAGCTTTTTCAAGTCATCAAGACTACCTGGCCGGTATCGGTCACCGGACTGCAGCGATAGAAGATTCACGCCTTCTGCCTATGGCAGAACTTCCGAAACCGAATTAATTAAAGGAGAGCATGACCATGAACATTCTAAAAGTTAACGGTGTTGAGTTGGCCTATGATAGTTTCGGTAACGAAAATGACGAGGCTATTATCCTAATCGCCGGGCTTGGAACCCAGATGATCCGCTGGACGGTTCCGTTTTGTGAACTATTGGCAGCGCGGGGCTTTCGGGTGATCCGCTTTGACAATCGCGACGTAGGTTGCTCAACACACTTCAGCCATTATCGGGCACTGGATTTTGACGCATTAGCGACCGCTCTCATGTCGGGACAGCGACCGGACATCCCTTACACTCTCGATGACATGTCCAACGACGCTATCGGACTGCTCGACGCCCTTTCAATTGACCGGGCACATTTCGTTGGCAGGTCAATGGGCGGAATGATCGCCCAGATTGCAGCCAGTGAGTACCCTGAACGGGTTTTATCACTCACCTCCATTATGTCTAGTTCCGGTAATCCCACTCTTCCGCAAGCTTCCCCGGATGTCATGGGGATGATGACTAAACCGGCGCCGAGCCCATTTGAGGATGAAGCAGGATTTTTGGCGCACAGCCTCTCTTTTGCCAAACGCATCGCCGGCGCTGGCTATCCGTTTGAAGAAGACGCTTATCGGGCACTCATTCTGGAGGAAGTCCAGCGAGCCTACGATCCAGGCAGTGTCGGACGACAAATTGCTGCGATCGCTGTCTCCGGTGACCGTCGTCCGCGGCTGGCGACCATAAAAGTACCAGCACTTGTCATTCATGGGATGGACGATCCCCTGTTCGTCCCGGCGTGTGGTGAGGACACGGCTTCTTCCATCCCGGGAGCCGAGCTAATGTTGGTTGACGGCATGGGACACGACCTGCCGCACCAACTGTACAAAGTAACTGCTGATGGCATAGAGCGAACGGCTCATCGCAATTGACACGCGCTTCCTGAATAGCAACCAGCCGGAGTCCCGCAGTGCCCAATGGGACGAGTAGGCCCAGGGGCGCAGCGCTGATCAGTTTGCACCCTTGGGGGTGGAAGCGGCGGTGCTCTTGGAACGGTTGTTAGCAGCTCTATTTGAACGTATATATGGAAACAATCGAATAAGCGCCAGTTCCATGATATCATCGTGAGCCGGCGCTTTTTTTTGTAGTCGTAAGGCCACACGATTAATCGTCAGCTTTAACTATCCTGCCCGTTCGTATTATGAAGCATTGTCGGTCTATCCTGAAAATATCGCTCCGTAGAACACCTAAAAAAGGCAACAAGAAAGCGACCCTCCGGCAAACAAAAAAATAGCCAGGGGCATTAGTAATGTATGGTTTGCATAACGATCAGGAAGCTGCCGTATTCACAGTAATTGATACACCTAATGACTCCAGTTTCTTAATGGAATGCTTGATGATCACGTCCCGTTTTCGTTTCTCGTAGTAGGTTGGACCTAGCTCGATGTAGGGTTGTTTCCGCTTAAGGATATAGTAAACCATAGATAATATACTGTGTGCTACTGCAACCGTCGCTCGGTTAGCTCCCCGACGCGCGGAAATCCGATGATACTGGCTGGATAAATACGTTTCTTTTGTTCTAGCCGCAGCCTTCGCAGCTTCTACAAGCGTACTTCGGAGTTTCTTATTTCCTTTTCGCGTCTTGCCGGACAATCGTTCCGGCGCTTTCATTCTGACCCGGACACAGCCCTGCCCAAGAACATAAATGGGCGGCGGAAGGATACTGATTCATATTAGAGCCAATTTCGGCTAGAATAGTCTCTGCTGTTCTTCGTGCCACACCTAAATTGCTCAGATGTTGGATGAAGTTTGTTCATTCATGAGGAACTGGAGTATGATGGGGGAAGGCGATGCTGATATCACCACATAAATAATTTTATTTTTATTGTTAACCATACAGGTGAAGAGGTATCAAAAACCTAATGTTTTTCCCTTTAGATATTTTTCGAATTGGAAATCCGTTAAAATCAATGCTGAATTGTAGGTTGAATAAAGCTTTTGGACCCGCTGTACATCACCATACTTCCTTTAAGGGGGACATCTGTTTTGGATGAGCAGTTTCTAGATTTATTGGCCGAGAAATATGATACGGAAGAAAAAGTCATAACAGAGATCATCAACCTTGAAGCGATCTCCAATCTTCCCAAGGGAACTGAGCATTATGTCAGTGATTTGCATGGGGAGTTCCATGCTTTTCAGCATGTACTAAGAAACGGTTCGGGTAATGTAAAGGAGAAAATCAAGGATTTATTCCGTGAGGTTTGGACAGATAATGAAATCAATGATTTTGCGGCGTTAGTTTATTATCCGGAAGAAAAAATACAGCTGGTTAAAGCGGATCTGTGCAATAAACAAGCCTTGAACCGGTGGCATAGACAAACGATTGAACAAATGCTTAAGCTCATTTCTTATGCCTCTTCCAAATATACGCGCTCGAAATTGCGTAAAGCTCTGCCGGAGCAGTTTGTATATATTGTAGAAGAGCTTCTATACAAGACGGATTTGACCAACAATAAGGATTCTTATTATGAGGAGATATACCAGCAAATTATCTCCTTGGGCCAGGCGGACAAGCTCATTATCGGCCTTGCTTATACGACCCAGTCCCTAGTGGTTGACCATCTTCATGTGGTCGGAGATATCTATGACCGCGGGCCTGACCCAGACAAAATTATGGACACGCTGATCAACTACCATTCTGTAGACATTCAGTGGGGGAACCATGATGTCCTGTGGATAGGCGCCTATGCGGGTTCCCTGGTCTGCCTTGCGAATATTATCCGGATCTGCGCCAGATACGACAATTTGGACATCGTTGAAGACGTATACGGAATCAATCTTCGCCCACTTCTGAACTTGGCGGAGAAATACTATGACGACAATCCGGCCTTCAGACCGAAGCTGCAGGTCGACCATAACGCATCGGAGCAGGAAATCCTGCAGATTACCAAAATTCATCAAGCCATTGCCTTGATCCAGTTTAAGCTTGAAATCCCGATTATCAAGAGACGCCCATACTTTAATATGTCTGAAAGGCTTTTGCTTGAGCAGATCGATTACGACAAAAATGAAATCAAGATCGGCGGAAAAACTTACCCGCTGGAAAACACCTGTTTCGCAACCGTAAATCCGCAGCAGCCTGGACAATTGCTGGAAGAAGAACAGCAGGTGATGGAAAAGCTGCTGTTCTCCGTTCAGCATTCCGAAAAGCTGGCCAGACATATGAATTTTCTTATGAAAAAGGGCAGCCTTTATTTAAAATACAACGGGAATCTGTTAATTCACGGCTGTATTCCTCTGGATGAAGAAGGAAACATGCAAGAAATGCAGATTAATGACAAGACGTATTCGGGCCGTCAGTTGCTCGATGTTTTTGAAGATTATTTACGTTACGCCTTTGCGCATCCGGAAGAGACAGATGATCTAGCGACGGATATGGTATGGTACATCTGGACAGGGGAATGTTCCTCGCTCTTTGGAAAGAGAGAAATGACCACTTTTGAACGGTACTTTATCCAAGATAAAGAAACCCATAAGGAGAGAAAGAACCCTTACTACCATTTGCGTGAAAATGAAGAGATCTGTCGGAAAATCCTGCTGGAGTTTGATTTGAATCCGGATCATGGACATGTCATTAACGGCCACACGCCAGTTAAAGAAATTCGTGGAGAGAACCCCGTTAAAGCAAACGGGAAAATGGTCGTCATTGACGGCGGTTTTTCCAAAGCCTATCAATCCACAACGGGCATCGCCGGATATACCTTGTTGTATAATTCCTTTGGCATGCAGCTCGTCGCCCATAAGAAATTTAATTCAAAAGAAGATGTGTTATGTAACGGAACGGACGTATTATCTGTAAAAAGACTGGTGGACAAAGAACTGGAGCGGAAGCTGGTGAGGGAAACCAATGTCGGGGAGAAGCTGCTGCAGAAAATCTCAAATTTGAAGAATCTCCTGGAATATCGCTACATGAAATGAAACAATTGCTAAAGGTACCAAGAGCCCTCACCCGAGGGCGGCTTTTAAGTATATCTGGTAAGTTTTCCCAGGTGTACGTCAGTCAACTTATTCGGATGTCATCGACACTTGTACATCGACACAAAGTTACCTAATATCTCTGGTACTGCCGCCCGCTCAAGGGTAATCGCAACCGGGCGGCAGCTAGAATCTACTTATGAATGCCGATGGACCGTTATCTATCAGTTTGAAAAATTTGGTTCTATAGTGCTTTTTAACATCTCCAAACCGATTCTTAATTCTTCCAAAGAATGAGTCGAGGATAGGGCTACTCTGAGGAAATTGGCTCCAGTATGGGTTCCACTCAAAAACCGATTGGAATGAAACACACGCACTCCTTTGTTTAGAAAAAACGTTTCGGAATAGTTTTCGTCTATGTGCTTAGTTAAAGGAAGCCATCGAAAAAAGCTAAGTGGATGCCCCGTTTGAGGAGCACTGTGAAATAATTCAGCAAACATCTCATTGGCTGTCTGAGCCAATCTTTTTTCTTTGCAACGATTGCATTTGCGCTTCCAGACAGATTCAATTCGGTGATGATTTCTACATCTAATGAGGATGTCTTAACATTAACGTTGTATACGGCTTTCAACATTTTATCTTTGAAAGCTTCATTAAATACGACATAGGCGACCCGGAGTCCAGAACATATGGATTTGGCAGTGCTACAAATTTATGAATGCAAAGATTATCTTTTCACAGTCATAGGCAGGCTTATACCCAAATTAGAAAATCGAACGTGGGGTTACCGAGAAGAACTTTATGAACAATCCTATATGTCAACATAGCCGGAACACGAAGAGCTTGATAAATATATGAATAGCGATGATTGCATTGCTTTCTTATGTTATTCCGAAGGAAAATGCTTGGGACACATCAGATTAAGCATAGGTTACGAATATAAATTTGCTTCTATTGACAGACTTATTGTATTCGAAGGTAGCAGAGGAAAAGGAATAGGAATAGGAATAGGAATAGGAATAGGAATAGGAATAGGAACTGCCTTACTGAACAAGGCAAAGGAATGGGTTTTACAAAAAGAAATGAAAGGATTTTCGCTTGAGACGCAGGATGTTAATTTACTCGCTTGCCGATTTTATTTAAAGAATGGGTTTGAAATTGGCGGTGTGGATACTATGATGTATTCAAACTCAAGTTACAAGGATGAAAATGAAATATCCTTCTATTTAAAATTCTAATTTTACATTAGCTCCTAACGTTTTTCCACCATATCGAAACACAAAGTGAAGTCATTGCACTAACGAAGAATGTTAATTCAATTAAAATAGCGGTAGTCTAGGACTTTGTTTTCTCGTCCAAAACTTACCGCTTTTTTTATTTTTAGAGAGACTAATCCTTTATTTTCTTCAACACTTACTCGTATCGATATCTGCTACTTTTAGTACACGAAGGTCGGGTTCAACCACTAGCGTCTTTTACTTTGTTTTTTTATTACATGCATGCAGTACTTAAATAAAATAAATTATTTAAAGCGGAATTAACAAACGAACATCACCACTCAAATCGCCAAATCGGGTAATACACAGTAAGATCAACTCAAGGTGGCGATAAAAATGAAGAACGAAGAAATCGAGCGATTGCATACAGCCATGAAAGAAACAACGGATAAACGGCTTTACGAAAGGTACCTGGCCGTACGTCTTCGTTTGGAAGGACACTCGTTTGCAGAGATCGGTGATTTGCTCGGTCGCATTCGTCAAACCATCAGTATCTATTGGCAAAGCTACTAAGCTCACAAAAGAGCAACGCAACCAATTAGCCGCTATGCTGGAGCAGCAACAACCAGCCGATGTGGGCTTTGACGCTCGCTATACCTGGACCCTACCGCTCGTAGCAGAATGGATCAAGCGAGAGTTTGGCATCACGATGAGTGTGCGCGGAATCAGCGCAATGCTCAAACGAATGAACTTCAGTTTCACAAAAGCAACCTATACGCTGGCCAAAGCCGATGAGGAGGCCCAGGCATTAATTATTCCTGGAGTTCCGATACACCCAGAGCAGTACATTAGCCATCTGATTCGAGAAGTCGTACACCATTGTATCAATACATCTTCTCCCAACTTATCGGCCATATGACCTCGGCGTTGCCAATATTTTCCATATCGCTTAGCCGCCTTTTAGTAGCACTAAACCAAAACATGGTGAAGGTGGAAACATCCAAGTCATTTACAGTGCTTGAGCGCCAAACACTTGCGTTTATGTATCGCTTGGTGTACAGCCGTTGTGAATCTTTTTACACCGAACATGGGCAAAATCTACCAAGCACGTTGGGGGTTGTGACTTCGGGAGGACGCTGTCCAACTTGACTGCCTTGTGGATTGCACGCAACGTGGCGTTGCATAACCAAGATACCGACGTGGAACGGGATGGTTACGCCCTCGCATTACATAAAAATGGGTACCAGCGGGGCGTGAAGGTTATGGCTATTTGTTGGATGAAGGTATCCGAAAAAATCACTGGATGGTTAAGCTGCTGGCTAGTCATCCTGCCTTCGAGCTGATTGGCGAGCCAGAAATCAATATTTTAACTTATCGTTACATTCCTGCATCCCTTCGCGAGGCTGTTCGAAGCTGTACCCTGCGTCCTGAAGAGCACGACCGAATTAATCACTTCAATGAGCTCCTTCAAGAAATGCAAAGCCAGCAGGGAGATTCGTTCGTTTCCCGGACAACGCTGTGCGGAATTGAAGGGATGCCGAACTCTGTTGTCGTACTAAGGGTTATTTTGGCGAATCCGTTAACAACGAAAGCTCATATTCAGAGTGTTTTGAAAATTCAGCAGGAAATTGCCAGAGATCTTGAGCTTTCGTTCGAATACAATACAGACAGTTAGGAAATTTGTGTACTGAGTAAGGACGTGGAACACTTGTGGTCACGTCTCACAAAGGAGTGAAACATATGGTATTGAGAATGCCTAAATCTCTTCAGACCTTTCCTAAAGGAGCCATCAAGAATGCTCAGATCCATCAACGTTTTCCAGCCATAGGGATTACTGAGTTTCGTATTGATGTCCATACACTCGAAAATATGTTGATTTGTTTTGATGCAGAGAAAGAGATTAGCTTTGTGGCTTCCGGCGAAAAACATCTGCTCCTCAACGAATTTGCTCTGGCGGCACATTCCTGCTCCAGGGAAGTAACTTGAGATCATATTGGAAACAGGGAGAGAATCAAAAAATCTTCATAGAGGTTCATGTACCTCTAGAAACGAATGTACAAGCTAAATTCACGGCCGGAGTTCTAGTTTTAGATGGAGGACGAGGCACTATCAATGTTGAGGGTACATCCGGAGAGGTGGCTGGGATTACAGAGTCCTCTAACGTACAGATAAAGTTAAGTACTGGAGATGTCTCAATGAATGAGCTTCGTGGTGATGCGGATATCCGGCTGACGGCAGGAAGCGCTACATTGGGCTGGACTGAACTAACAGGTAGGGAGCGAATTAATGTTCATTGCGGGACCGGAGGGATTGACATACTCTTACCTGCTATAGAAACCACAGTTCTTGATCAAGGATTTCTCCCACGCGCCAAGCGGATAACAACACATACAGGGTCAGAAATCTCGGGAGTTATCGGTATAGGTACGTTTGACATAAAACATTGGCAGTAGGGTATGAATTATTGAAGGAGCTTGCAAAACGGCAAGCTCCTTCAATAATTATACGCCTTTAATCCGACCATGTGGGTACCACAAGCAAAAATTTCGAGATATATTCTGTTGAAGTACGGAACTGGACAAAAACGTAGGAAGATGATGAAATGCTTCAAACGGTTTGATATGGAATATTGGTGGAGCATGAGTCGATAAACATCAGAGGATGAAACTGTCTTAGAGGGGAAAATCAACCTTATGAATCGACCCTTTGGTTGATTTATTATATTGGCTTGCGCGGTAAGATGAGAACATAAAATAAGAGGAGTGGTGCTGTTATGATCTCTAATTCACCTATCATCGAAGTAAGCGAGCTAAGCAAAAGCTTTGGTAGCCGCACATCGCTGAACAATGTAACGTTCGATGTGCATCAAGGTGAAATTTTATGTTTTCTTGGCCCTAATGGGGCAGGAAAGACTACAACAATCAATATTTTGTCTACCTCGCTGCGCGGGGACCAGGGAAATATCCGATACTGTGGAGAGCCAGTGGAACGGCTAATGAGCCAATACAAACGTGAACTTGGAATTGTTCCACAGGATTTAGCGGTGTATGAGGACATATCAGCCGAAGCTAACGTTCGTTTTTTTGCTTCGCTATATGGTATGACGGGTACGGAACTAGAGCAAGGTACAAATGAAGCGCTTGAAATCGTCGGATTGACGGACCGCCGTAAAGATAAACCGAAGACATTCTCTGGAGGAATGAAGCGGAGGCTCAACATGGCTTGTGCCATCGCGCATCGTCCTAAAATGATTATTATGGACGAACCGACGGTAGGTATTGATCCCCAGTCTCGAAATCATATTCTTGGATCAATCCGCAAGCTGAGAGACGAGGGAGCAACGATCATCTATACGACACACTACATGGAAGAAGTGGAGGAAATATCTACTCGAATATTGATTATTGATCACGGCGAGGTTATCGCTTCCGGTACCAAAGAAGAATTAAAGGAACGGCTTGCCGATGAGAAACGTTACGAAGTAGAGGTTGAAGAAATAAATGAAATGCCTGATATTGATCTATACCGAATCGACGGCGTTAAGAAAGTAGACATCGTCGGAAACCGGATTCACATCTCAACTCTAAAAGGGATTGAAAATCTGGACCAAATCATTGTGAACATAACCTCAAATGGACTTAAAATTATTAATCTGACAGGCTTTTCGCCCAGTCTGGAAATGGTTTTTCTCAATTTGACTGGTCGTACGCTTCGGGATTAGGAGGAAAAGACAATGACCGATTCGAGAAAAAAAACGGGGCTGCTATTTCCATTTTCCATTATTCTTAAGCGGGATTTTATCAACTTGGCTACGAATGTCTCACTTATCTTGAGTAACACTATTTTTCCACTACTTTTAATCTTTGTGCTTGGTTATTTGGGTGGAGGGCTATATGGTGGAAGTGACGTTACCTCTTACGATTACTATGGCGTGACGATTCTAATTTACAGCGCTTTAAACGTATCCATGACGGCAGCAAATAGTTTTATGGATCAAAATGTGAAACGTAGCAATCTTCGCATATTGTACGCACCGATCCCAAAGTCGTTCATTTACTTGTCCAAAACTGCGGCCACGTTCCTATTTACAGGCCTTTGCTCCATTGTACTTGTAGCACTACTTCAACTCGTGTTTAACATTCGGCTAGGTGGAACCTCCGCAGTTTACACAGCTGTTGTACTTCTTTGTTTCGATTTGTTTTCATCTGCACTCGGTGTCCTATTCTGTTGTCTCTTTAAAGGTGAGGAATTAACAAACAAAATTCTTTCGATAATAAACAGCGTGCTCGCAATACTGGGTGGTTTGTTTTTCCAATTAGACGGCCTCGGTAGGACGGCGGAAGTCATATCCTTTTTCTCCCCAGTCAAATGGGTCGTTGAAACTGTGTTACGTATCGTTTACGACGGAGATTTCAGCTTGTTTCTACCAACACTGTTAAGCTTTGTTATAGCGTCCCTACTACTCTTATGGGGCTGTAAACGAACTTTCAAAACGGAGGACTATATATGAAAGCGACCTTTCGAATTTTTTGCAATCATTCCCTTCGTATGTGGAACCGCAGGAATGTTATTGTGATTACCCTAATAATGACGTTGGCATCAATGGCGCTGGCAATCTATTTTACAGCTCAATCAGAATTGAAAGGCACCTTAGCAGTGGTAACAAGCCAAAAAGTGAGTTTGACCCTCAGCTCAGAGCAGTATCGGATTCAATATTTGCAGCAGCCGCCACCTAAATCTGAGCTGGTAAAAAATAGATATGATGCAGTGGTTACTTTCAATAGCGACGGCTCTCATCGTATTGAATCATTGAAATCAGATGAATTTAAGCAGCAGCTAGAGCAAGCGATTGTCCACCCGCATGCGCCGTTGCCTGTAATGCCTCAAAGAGGAATTGGGACCAACATATTGGGTTACCTTACCATGTTCCTGCTTATTCAAGCTTTGTTCTATTTACAGTTGTTTTCGGATGACAAAAAAACGGGCACGTTTCGACGGACTGCCGTATCTCCTGCAGGAATTGTTCCCTATTTGTCAGCACAATGTCTATTTGGATTTATGGCTGTTTATGTGCCGACATGGCTAGTGTTAGCCCTAGCGAAAGCTGTAGGAATCAATATCGGATTTGGTCTTGGCACATACTCTTTACTTCTTGTCTTGCCTGCGCTGTTAGCAGTATCTTTTGCTCTGTTTATGGCAGCGTGGATCGAGAATTCTGATAATGGGCTATCATTATCTTCAGCCATTATTCTTTTAAGTTCAGTGCTTTCGGGCAGCTTTTACACAATTGCTCATGAGAACGGTATTATGAAGGTTATTACAAGTGTTTTCCCACAACAGCATTTTATAACGCTCGTTCAAGAAATGGAGTTAAAAGGAGCAGTAGGGTTGTATTGGGAGCACGCACTTTATGTGATTGTAGCGTCCGCAGTGTTGGCGGCGGCAGGGTGGCTCATTTGTAAGAATCGTTTTCGCAAAGGATTCTACGGGTAACTTCGGAATTTCGTGTTATAGTAGAATTAGATATTTTCACACGAACTAAGGCAGGTGAAAAGAAAAGATGGGTAGTTTTCAGCTGCTTTCCGCCAAATTGAAAGCACCCGCATTACGTAAGCAATATGTCCCGCGTCCTGAATTGTATCGGAAACTTGATAGACTCTCCGATCACAAGGTTTTGGTCGTGCAGGGCTCAGCAGGAAGTGGAAAAACCACACTTATGACATCCTACATGAGCGAGCGGCCAGATCTTGGATGGTATTGGATTACGCTTGACGAAGCGAATAACGATGCGCGTTCTTTTTGGTATTACGTTTTAGAAGCGTTAAAGGGACTGTTTGGACAAGAGCCAGAGCACTTGCGTACAATGTTTGACGCACTATCCCAAAAGCCTAATTTGGATCACCTGCTTGTGCTACTAGTCAATCGGTTAGAGGAATGCAGAGCAGTAGGAACGCTGGTATTAGATGATTTTCACTTTATTGATGACACGACCTTACTTCAAAGTCTGACATTTTTTCTTCGCTTCAGTCCCGAAACAATCCGCATTGTTCTACTGACCAGAGAAACTCCAAAGTTATATTTGGGGGAGCTTGCCATGTCGGGACAATACCTGGAGGTTAACGAACGCGAATTAGCATTTACCCACGAAGAAGCGAATTTATTTCTGACTCAAACGCTTGGTTTAACACTCGAACCTTCAACTGTTCACAAGTTGTATCAATGGGCTGAAGGGTGGGTGGGCGGCTTACAACTGTCTGCTCTTGCGGTTGTTCACCATACGCATACTTTGACGGAGCCAGTCGGAACCTTGAACAGATACATGGTTGATTATTTATCTAATGAGATTTTGCGGTCGGTATCAGATTGGGAGCAACAGTTCATGCTTCAGACATCTGTGCTTGCATATTTCAATGAAAAGATATGTAATTGGATGCTCGACATTAATGATGCGGCGGTGATTATCACAAAGTTGGTAGAAAAGCATTTGTTTGTGATCACCGTGGATGAGGAAGAAGGTTTATATCGTTATCATCAGGTATTTGGGGATTTTTTAAGGGCAAAGCTTCGCGAGCAAGGAGAAGATACAGTACGATCGCTCCATCTTAGAGCAGCAGAAGTTTATGAACGAATGGGAAGTAGTGAAGAGAGCCTCCAGCATTATTTGTGGGCTGAGGCCTATGAAGAAGCTATACGTTTATTATTAGCAACAGGACATCACTTCCCAAATTGGTCGTACCTTCGGCAAATTCCGCTGGACATTTTATCTTCCAGTCGCCCACTTATGTTTCAGCGGTTGTTTTATCACTTTTGTAACTTAGAAATTGAAGATATGAGGCAAATCATAAATTTAACACCACAGCAAGAGGAAGATGGATTAGGGAGCTTGTTTCAGTTGTGTCGTTTTATGCTAGGAGATGAAGTTTTTGATCTACCTGTTGGAATGGAATGGCTAGAAAACTGGGAATCTTTTGAAATGGATGCAGTTACGCGTGCCATTATTTTGGTAACTGGTGGAACAATGTTGTCGCTTAAAGATCAATTTGCGACAGCCATGAATTGGCTCAATCAAGCAAAACGGTTGGAAAAATTGTCGCCAAATCCTTTTTTGCGCTTTTCTATCTTGAGCAGCCAAGCCCAAGTGCTGGAAACGTTAGGTGAATTTTCGGCATGTCTGTCACTGTATGAAATCATGTTTGATCTTTGTGAGAATTATCCTATGCTACATCCAATGAAAGTTATCAACTGGATCGGGCTAACTGGCATCCAATTAAAGATGATGAAGCTTGAATTGGCTGAAGAGTCAATTGCTACGGCTAAACAAATATTTTTCGACGATGACAGTCAATTAAAAAGTGCATATTTATATAACGAAATGGAACTTCGAGTACTTCACGGCGATAACACACGCGCGATTGAATTACTGGAGGAACTTAAGAAATTTCCCCTTTATCAAAGTCCTACCTATTTTACGTCTATTTTAAAATACATGCTCAGGTATGGATTGAGTAACATTGAAATGGAAAATGAACTATTGAATAGAGTCGAAGAACCACACTCCAAAGCTTTTATACGCTTGGAAGATCGTTTGGCGTGTGCTCGGATTCGCGTAGCAAGAGGAGAAAAAGAGCTTGCCTATCAGCACCTTGACGTATTACTGCCTCATGCAAGAAAACATGGAATTCGAACCATTCTGGTAGAAGGGTTATTATTAAAGATGACTCTGATAGCTTCTGCATCAAGCGTGCCGGGAAAAGAATTGTTTCAAGTACTCCGAGAAGCTGTTCATTACGGATATGAAAACGAGTACCTGTCTCCTTTTTGTTTGGAGATGGAAAGACTTCGCCCTTATTTCGGTCTATTTTTGAAAGATCCGGATCAGGAATTAAATTCCAAAGAAAAATGCTTTGCACAGCTTATACAGACACTCTTGGAACAATCAAAAATGCAAGTATCTTTGCCCGTATCACCTAAGGAGCGTGAAAAAGCCATTCTCAGTGAGCGTGAGCTTGAGGTACTTCAAGTGTTAGCCACGGGATGTAGTAACAAAGAGATAGGAGTTATGCTGTGTATTTCATTAGCTACAGTTAAATCTCACGTCATCAATATTTACGCGAAACTCCAGGTATCTAACCGAGTAGAGGCTGTAGAGCGGGGGAGAGAGCTTGGATTACTTTATTAAATAGAGTATTGGACTCTATTCACTTCTTAAAATACTTGTATGACCTAATTTATGAATCAATCACTGATTATTTTTTTGCTTGTTCTTTGTTCTCATTGAATCGGTGAGGTTACCAGTTTAAGCAAAAGATACGGTACCACATTTCGGTAAGTTTGAGGCGTGTACTGGTTTCCTTAGTTGTAATGAATAATCGGTCCAGTCACGTCTTTATTACTGATGTTTCATATATATTAAAACTCAAGGCTTTTCATTTGTTAATTGATAAATCTATAAACGATTAACTGAAAGCTTTCTGTGTTAAAACTGCCTTTTAGTTATTTACAAAGCCGAGTCTCACGATATAAATCCATATTTACTATGTAATGTTATAGTTAATATAGAATTTAATACCGTCATCAAAGATTTCTCCTATATAAGACGCAAATAAGAAATTAACGATGTCAATCAAGTCGCTAAATCGGGTAATGAATAGTAACTTCAACCTAAGGTGGCGATGAACATGAAAAGCGAAGAAATCGAGCGATTGAATACAGCCATGAAAGAAACATCAGATAAACGCCTTTACGAAAGGTACCTGGCTGTCCGTCTTCGTCTGGAAGGTCACTCGTTTGCTGAGATCGGCGATCTGCTCGGTCGCGTTCGTCAAACGATCAGTCTCTATTGGCAGAACTACCAAAAGCATGGTCTTGCTGGCCTGGAGATGGATCACTCTCCCGGGCAACCGACTAAGCTCACGGAGGAGCAGCGTAGTCAGTTAGCCACGATGCTCGAACGGATGAACTTCAGCTTTACCAAAGCAACCTATACATTAGCCCAAGCCGACGAGGACGCCCAAGAGCTTTTTCGCAAACACAACATTTGCTAAGCTCAAGAAGCAGGTGGAAGCGGAAGATATCGATCATCTGCTTTTTGAAGACGAATCGATGATTCGCTCCTATCAGGCGTTGCAATACAACTGGTTCCCGCGCGGTAGACAACGCTAAGTGCCGACGTACGGCAAACACGAAGGAGCGAAGTTGTTCGGAGCGATAAACTATGAAACGGGACAAGTGCATCATCGAGAAGAAGAAAAAGCCGTTGTGGCGTCTTTTATCCGATTTTTGCAAGATCTTCTCTTGGCGTACCCCAACGGAAAGATCGCTATGATTCTGGACAATAGCCAGATCCACCATGCTACCGAGTTACAGCCCTTTTTAAAGGAGCATCCACGTCTGCAACTGGTTTTTCTGCCGCCTTACAGCCCCAACCTCAATCCGGTCGAAGGATTATGGCTGTGGCTCAAAGCCGATGTAGTTAACAACGTCTTTTTCGAGAAATTCTATAAAATTAAGCTTCATGTCAGCCAATTTATGAAGCGAATCAATAAGCATCCGATGGAAACGATAGATCGCCTGCTTGTCAGGTTATGATCTTAATTGCGGTTTATATAGTAGAATGCTTCAAGAACTTAGGAAGAATGAAAATGAAGAGTTTCCTCCCATTTGTCCATATGCATATGCCTTATGTATTTTGGAAGCAAAGTTTATTAGGGAGAGAGCAATTTTACAAAAATCGTAACAGGCGAACTCTTTGCCTCGATCTGCAGTCGCTGTTTGAAACACCCCAACAGGGTACTGAGAAGCCGCTATGCCAAAGGCAATCTCCATCGACAATGCCGTTCGATCGGGCATTTGAATCGCGGTGTACAAACGGGTTTTCCGTTCAATGAAGGTTGCCACACAGCCTTTGTTTTTCCCACGACCAGACACCACCGTATCTAGCTCCCAGTGTCCAAAGGTGTCCCGGGAACGGATCTCCTTGGGGCGTTCGGAAATCGACTTACCCACGGCAAACTTCCCTCGTTTTTCAGCAGGCTGTTGCCGTTTACCTTTGTGCCGTAGCACCTTCACGTCCGCTTGGGCAAGGCGGCCTGCATAGAGCCAGCGATAAGATGGTTTTGTAGCACACGGTGGGCTGGCCTTCTGCTCTAAAATGCTCCACGATCTGCTCAGGTGACCATGTCGCATGCAACTTCTCTTCGAGCTCTACCGCTTGTTCCTCTGTCCATTTGCCTTGGAGTACAGAGGCTCTACGGCGCTGCTCGTAAGCATGTTGGGAGCGCTGTGCATCGTAGGGCTCTAGCTCAGCATTCCGACGAATTTCCCGGCAAATGGTCGCATGATGTCGCCCCAGCTCCTCAGCGATGGTTCTTGAACTTTTCCCCTGCTGATGCAGGATTTCAAGCTTGCTTCGTTCGATTATGCTAAGATGTGAGTAGCTCATGGTGGATTCTCCTTGTGTGAATGTGGGTGTAGGAACTTTCATTCTACACGAATCCGGCCATGGGCCCTTTTTTATTTATTTCCAGCAGGTGTCGCACTTCATATTACAATCCGTCATATGGTTATTACTCCATATTTACAAAACTTGTCGTTTTCCGAAAGAAACGGAGTCAAATATTTTGAACTTGTAGCCGAGCATGTAAAACAAGAACTGTTACCTGGTTCATTCATAAATGCTTTGGGTTATAACGGGAGCTCTCCAGGACCCACAATCATAGTTCATCCTGGCGATTATGTACAAATCCGAGTGCACAATCAACTTTCGGAACCAACAAGTACACACTGGCATTGGTTTAGATGTTCCTAATGTTTTGGATGGAGTACCAGAAGCGGAAACCGTCTCCTAAAATTCAACCGGGCTCCTATTTCGACTGCTGTGTGTTGCTGTGAGATAGTACCTGATAAGTATCACATTTACCTTTGTGGATTAAATAAAACGCAGACTCAACCTTCACAGGATGGAAGCACGACGTTAATTGGCTTCAATTTCAAGAAGGCTAAAACTCCAGATTCACACAATTTAATTGAAGGGGCATAAAATCAGTTTGATTTTTTACTGGCGCACGAATTTCATGTTTCAATCCACACACTCATATAGAGTGCGACAGACGATTATACCACAAAGCTAGTTTTGGAAAGCGTTTCAATCCACACACTCATATAGAGTGCGACTCTATTCACCGGCGGATGCCGCGCATGTTGGAGCTGTTTCAATCCACACACTCATATAGAGTGCGACTATGTTCTATAAAACTGGTGCCGAAATTGGTGCCGTTTCAATCCACACACTCATATAGAGTGCGACAGCAAAAAACTACGTATCAAGTGCCTTTATCTCTATTGTAGCGTACACCAGTAAATATGGTAACTAGGGCCTGTACGCAAACCTATTTAAGCCATAAACGAATAGAAAGTAGCGTCAAAAAAGCCATGAACATGTTTGCTGTTTTTTCATAGCGAGTAGCCAGGCGTCGATAGTTTTTAACTTTGTTGAAAAAGCATTCAACTAAGTGTCGCTCTTTATACGTCTCCGAATCTAACGGACGCTTTACCCGCCGATTGCGTTTGCATGGGATCACCGGAGTAATGGATCGGCTTTGCAAAAGCTCTAAAATCGCATTGGTATCGTAGGCGCGATCCGCTAACACTTCTCCCGGGCAAACGTCCAGTCCATGAAGAAGGCGATAGCCCGTGACCGAATCGTGGTCTTGTCCTGGCGTCAATTCGAAACGCAGCGGATAGCCAAGCGCATCCACCATCGCATGAATTTTGGTGGTTAATCCTCCGCGCGAACGCCCGATGGCTTGCCGATCCTGCCCCCTTTTGCGCCCGCTCCATGCTGATGGACGCGAACGATGGTAGCATCAATCATCACTTGCTCCCAATCGGGTTCGATGGCGACATGCTTCAAGATTTCATTCCAAATATTCGCTTTTTGCAACCGCCAGAAAAAACTATAGGCAGAAGACCAGGGACCATACGTACTCGGTAAATCTCGCCATGGCGCTCCCGTTCGAGCAACCCATAGCACGGCATTCAGCATCTGACGCCGATCTTTAGGTGGACGTCCTCCTTGTTTTTTTCGGGCCGGGGGCAGCAAGGGTTCAAGGATATTCCATTCTTCATCTGTTAACTCATATCTTCGTCTCATATTCCTTATTTTACTAGATTTTTATGAGTTGTACAGTTTGCGTACAGGCCCTAGATTATACTAAAATCACTGATTAAAGTTCAGGTGTTGTTCACATTCAATGCGATTTCGACAAAATCTGAGGTGCGAATAACTCGGGGAAATCATGTGAGCTTGGCATTCGCACCAGGTATAGCTGCTAATCTATAATCAAGAAAAAAACAGCTAACCGAGTGGATGCAGAAGGAGCAATAAGGTTTAATGCATGATAAGTATAAGTCTATAAAATCCAGTAATAAGTTGGTATCCTATTATAGGTTACCCTAAGTGAAGAAAGCGAACGTCATGATTTTTAATGGTGAGAATGGGAGATATTAATTAATAGATACAAGGAGGGGGGTGATATCTTCTAATGCATTCTAGAATTAGGATATCGTCTCTCTACGTAACGCAATATAATTTTTTTGTTTTTTTTGGGCTACAACGTGATTTCAAGAAACGTCTAAGTAGACTAGATCAGGGGGAGTAGCCTGGCCTAGTAGCTCTACATTCCGAGCCTCGTAATAACGAGAAGCTGTGGGACAGAATTGATGGAGGCAAGCCGCATCATGAACCGGTTCGCTAATGTCATTTTGCCGGATGGAAGGATGTCTGTAACCCGAAAAAAGAGGAAGGCCAGTTCATTTGGATAGATCGTGCTGGTGGATACCAGACAACATTTGGCCATTTGTCGGCTATTGAGGTTGTTCGTACGCTAATGGAAAACTTTTGTTTTTGTGACTATTTTATTTTAAGGTGAGGGTATGAGAATGGCTATTTGTTTAAACTACGAATTAGTTAAAATAAGAGGAACCGTTGCTGAGTATAGATTTGGAAATTGCTTGAGTGATTTAGATGGAATCTTTGAGATTGATCTACCTAAGTTGATAGGTGGGGAAATATCGATGGAAGCGCCCATCAATGAAGTAGTTAGACTAAAGAATAACAGCCAATCTCAAGCTATGGTCAACAGAGTATTTGGAAAAATATATAAGCACTATCTTGAAAATAACGAATATCCTTCTAAGGATGGATATTACGCATAAATTTATTGATTTAATGGGACACAATAGCTCAAATAATGTATAAGACTTCCGCATGATTAGGCAGTATATTCAGCTAATGGGCGGGTTAGTTTCAATATGTTGTAGTATGCAGGTATACAGCTCATCGAATGATTTCTTAACTAAGGAGGTTATCAAGAATGCCTTATCCGATGGTCCATTTTGCGATAGATTTAGAACTTTGCTCGCGAACTCCATCTTCTAGTTTCTTAATAGGGAGTATTGCTCCAGATGCTGTCCATGTAAGGGGAGATGTGACAAGAAGCGAAAAGGTATCTCTTAAGCCCCGAAATTGGATTTGAGTCTAGGTTACTTAACGTAGTAAGCTAGATGAAGAACCAGTGGAGGGGATTTTTTATGCAACGGAGACGTTTTACGATGGAGTTCAAACAGCAAGTGATTCAAGAAGCCAGAGAAGTTGGGAATGCTTCACAAGTAGCGCGCCGCCATAACATAAATCCAAAGATGTTATACCGTTGGATGGATCAAGCGGAGCATACGGATTGGAAAACAACCGATATCTCTGCTAAAGCGATTAGTGCCTATGCACCATCCCCACAAGAGTTTCGCGCACTTGAAGGTGAAAACAAACAACTGAAGGAGATCTTGGGTGAGAAGGATCTGGAGATTGCTGTTCTTCGTGACTTATTAAAAAAGCAGAACCCAGCTTATCGGACAAAATTGAAATAGCCGACAAATGGATTAAGCTGGGGCATGCAGTGAGCCGCATTCTGCGGATCGTCGGTGTGAGCGAACAGATTTATTATTACCGTAAGAAACAGCCAAGCAACCAGACCTCTGTGAAACACAAAGGCGGTCGTCCTGTGCCTGGTTTCTCCATGACCAAGACTGGCGTACCGATGAGTGACGGCCAGATCCAGGAATGGCTCTGTGAGCTGCTAAACGACGAAACGGAGGTCTATGGTTATCGCAAGCTGACGATCTGCTTACAGCGTGAGCATCACTTGGTCATTAACAAGAAGAAAGTATACCGGTTGCTTGCTAAAATGAAGATGCTTCAGCCACAACGAAGAAAGCGCCTGAAACATCCGCGCAAACTGGCGAATAACCGCGAGATTAAGACCTCAAACGAGCTCTGGGAAATGGACATTAAGTATGGCTACATCGCAGGAGAGCAGCGCTTCTTCTACTTACTGTGCGTCATAGATGTCTTAGACCGTGAGGTCATCGATTTCTACATGGGACTGTCCTGTGAAGGTAAACATGCAGCAGGTTTGATTCAGCGCACCTTGTGGCAGCGACAGCTCTTTGAGACCGAACAGCGCCCCGTGATTCGTACCGACAACGGACCGCAATTCATTTCCCACGTCTTTGAGGAGGCGTGTGTAACACATGACGTGACACACGAGAGAATCCCTCCAAAGACGCCTAACAAGAATGCACATATTGAACCCTTCCACAGTTTGTTGGAAGCGGAATGTCTGCAGCGGTACGAGTTCAGTAGCTACCGAGAGGCATACGAAACGGTGACGAGCTATATTCGATTTTACAATGAGCGGCGAATGCACGGAAGCCTCTATGATTTAGCACCGAAGCAGTTCCGCCAAGCCATAGCTATGCAGCAAGTGCAGGCTAAGACCGTTAAAGTGTGAGAAAACCATGAAAAACTAAGCCATCGCTATATTAAGTGACTTAGACTCAAAAGTTCGGGTGTTTAACCGGTATTACATGGATCGGCTACACTCTTGTAGACAGAAAAATTGTGGTCTAATATAGTAGACTACAGATCAACCTAGAAGGTGCAAACGGATCATGACTAAAAAAGAAAGACGTACTTTCAGCGCTGAATTTAAGGCGCAGATGGTTCAGCTCTATCAGAGTGGCAAACCCCGAAAAGATATCATTCAGGAATATGATTTAAATCCTTCATCGTTGGATAAATGGGTGAAACAGAGTGCCACATCAGGATCCTTCAAAGAGAAAGACAACCGGACTCCAGAGGAATTAGAGCTGATCGAACTTCGAAAACAGAACAAGCAACTGCTCATGGAGAATGACATTTTAAAGCAAGCCGCGCTGATCATGGGACGAAAGTAAATGTCATTCGCCAGAATAAACATAAATACTCGGTATCAGCAATGTGCGACGTCCTAAAAATCCCAAGAAGCACCTACTATTATGAAGAGGGCAAGGACGAGGCTACATCGGAGGATGAGACTTCCTCTATCGTTATAGACATTTTTCAAACCAGTCGTCAAAACTACGGTACGCGTAAGATCAAAAAAGCGTTGCACCAGCAAGGCTTTACGGTATCCAGGCGGAGAATTGGACGAATCATGAAGGAATACGGAATGGTTTCGTCGTATACGGTCGCTCAGTACAAGCCTCATTCCACGAGATGCAATGAAGCCAAGCAAGCGAATGTATTGGACCGGAAATTTGAACAAGAGCAGGAGTTATCTGTCGTCGTAAGCGATCTGACGTACGTCCGAGTGGGTTCATATGGGAACTACGTATGCTTATTTGTAGATCTGTTTAATCGCGAGATAATCAGCTACAGTGCAGGCCCCCACAAGGATGCCAAGTTAGTTTACCGTGCTTTGGCTTCAATTAAGGGCAACCTGAATGACATCCAGCTCTTCCATACCGACCGAGGTAATGAATTCAAGAATAAGCTCATCGACGATGCTCTGGAGGCTTTTCAGATTGAGCGTTCTTTGAGCATGAAAGGCTGTCTCTATGACAATGCTGTTGCAGAAGCCACTTTTAAAATTTTCAAAACAGAGTTTGTGAAGAAACGTCATTTTGAAAGTCTAGCTGATTATTAAAGATGATTTATCTGTATTAATGTATGTCTCAACAATTGGTTGTACAACACTACTATAATCATTAAACTGTCTTGATACGCTTCTTCTGCTTATCTATTCATTCTACTAGCCCTTGTATTTTCTATCCAAATTAGTGTAACCGTTTGTTAGATTAAAAAAGGAGCAACGATACATATGGATCTAAACTAGCATCACATAATGACCTACATACTAAACTGTGGAAGGCAATCTATCCAGAAAGTAATACAGGAATTGATAGAATCATATCGTGTAGGCAGTAAATATGTGACTACAGTAGGCAAAGAGCATTTTGGATTGAATCCTGAGCTTGTAGCAGATTTAAGGTACATAATGATTCTGAGCAGAGGGAATATGTAGCAGTGATACAGCAGCCTACAGCAGCAAGCAAAGTCAATGAACAGTTAGCAGAAGCATATAACCAACATAAGATATTGATTCAGGTAGAATGTAAATGTGGAGCTTCATATATAGAAGAGTCAGCGTACAAAAGGAATAAATGGGGATGTAAAGAATGTGGTGAGATTGTGTTCTTGGATAGCAAGAAAGGCATGGTGGATACAGTAAAGGGTAAGGCTTGGTATATGACCAATAGGTATTTTGTGGAGAGGTGAACATTTAACATAGCGTTAAACTCAGTGATATCAAGGGTTATGGCATAATGTAGAAAGCCTGAGTTCCAGCTTCAGCTATTCTCATATTAACAGTTACGGGTAAGATACTCACGCAAAGCCCAGACACAGCGATAGGTGTTACCACAGATAAAATGGTCGGTATTGAATTTGATGATAGAGAGTGCAGTCATGTAATTCTTGGGTACTAACATCCTCCTGTGGGGCTATTTGCGGTTTGGTTTTTCTTACCATTGTAATATCATATGGTATAGCACTCAATTAAAAAATTCGGAATCGGGTGAAAGTATGGTACTGACAGACAAGACAGCTCCTAAAAGTTAAAAACACATACTACTACTTTTAGGAGGATAATCATGAATTCTAACAAAATAAATTTGGAGCAGTGGAATCGCAAAGAACATTTTGAACAGGGAGACAACATACAACTGGCTGTTTTAAGCGAGGATAAAGTAATGATAAAACAAGAATTGAAAATAGAGGGTATCCCGGCAATTTTGTGGGGTGGTAAATCAGATAAGATATTTATAGCTATCCACGGTAATATGTCAAACAAGGCAGATGATGTGATCGTTATATTTGCTGAAGAAGCAACGGTACAAGGGTATCAAGTCATTAGTTTTGATTTGCCTGAACATGGTGACCGCAAAGAAGAAGCATACGCCTGTAAAGTTCAAAATTGTGTTCATGATCTTGACATAATCATGCGTTACACACAAAAGCAATCGGATGACATCAGTATCTTCGCTTGTAGCATGGGTGCGTATTTTAGTTTGCTTGCTTATAATAATTTCCCACTTAAACAATGCCTGTTTCTTTCTCCAGTGCTAGATATGGAGAGAATAATCAAAAATATGATGACATGGTTCAGTGTAAGTGAGGATAGATTAAAAGTTGAAAGAGAAATATCTACACCCATTGGACAAACACTTTATTGGGATTATTACTGCTATGTTAAATCACATCCGGTTGATACATGGAATAAGCCAACTGCCATTCTTTATGGTTCTGAAGATGACTTATGTGAATATGATGTAATATCTACATTTGCAAGCCGATTTCATTGCCATCTAAAAGTGATGAAGCATGGAAAACATTATTTTCACACCAAGGAGCAACTGCAGTTTTATAGGCAGTGGTTGAAAGAACATTTATTCGCAAATTAAGCATAATGGGAAGCAAGGAGTTTTATCTCACTGCTCCCCATTTTGCATACCATCCAGCGCTGTTTTCATCTTCTATAAGCTACAAGCAAATTGCTGGGCAGTCGTTATTTAAGATTGGGCGACGAGTGAAGCATGTGAAAGAGAATGACTTGGTACATGGTGAGTGGTTAAAGACAGTCGATTTTACTCCCAGAACAGCACAAAGAATGATTAAAGCATTTGAACAATTTCGGAAAAGCGACGACGTCGTCGCTTTTGGCAAACAGTAAAATATTTGAAATGCTATCTTTGCCTGAATCTGTAGACCGTTTAGAGTTTATCACGCAGGGACACACTGTCCCATCGACTGGTGAGACGAAAACCGTTGAAGAAATGACTGTGCGTGAGTTGTAGCGTGTATGACTCAACGCTGAGACAAATTGTATTATGTTCAGGAGTGTAAGTGTGATAGAATGTCTGGATTAATTTCCCTGTTGATATATTCGAAATGACAATTAACACTTCCACTCCGCTCCTCTTCTTATTCCTACGATTCGATTGAGCTACGATACAAAAGCTAGATAAATGAACAATTTTTCAATTTTATGTTTTTCGCAATTTAATTTATAAAACTTAAAAATCCCTTGATACATCAAGCTTTTTTACGCATTACTTCTCTTACCTACGATTGATACCACGATGCAAAGCAATTCTTTATAAATCCCTTTATTTATCTATACTTTCACTATTTCTTCGATACGGTACGATGTAAATATATCTCTTTAGCCCCTTAGTGAACTTGGACACTAAGAGTGTATATGGATTACACTACTAGTGATAAGGGGCTGAGGAAATGACACGAAATAAACATTCTAGAGAATTTAAATGCCAAATCGTCAAGGAAGCCATCGAAACCGGGAATAAGGCAGCTGTAGCCCGGAGATATGAAATTGCCGTCAATATGCTTCACCGTTGGGTAAAGGAATTTGAAGAAGGTAAATATGGTGAAACTTCACTGGAAACCATACATGGACTAGATTCCAAAGTGCTTTCCCAAGAAAATGATCAATTGAAGAAACTACTGGGTGAACAGGCACTAGAGATTGCGATACTGCGTGACTTGATAAAAAAGAAAAACCCTCATTTGCTGAAAAAGTGGAAGTAGCAGAACACTACATTTGTGAAGGATATGCCGTCACGCTTGTGCTACGACTGGCCAACATCCCGAGATCTAGTTACTACTACCATAAAAATAGAAAATTGATCGAGAAAACAGCAAGTGGGGGACGACAAAAGCCAGGATATTCGCTGCGTTCGGACGGCGTAAAAGTACCGGATGCTCAGATTATGGAACGGATTATGGAGTTGATTTCTGCAGACGGCCATGCGTATGGATACCGAAAATTAACCGTCGCTTTACGCCGAGATGATGGCCTAATTATTAACAAAAAGAAGGTCTACCGATTGTGCAGAGAATTGAGCATCCTGCGACCACAGCGAAAAGTGAACTCATCTTACCCACGGAAACTGGTACGAAATCGGATGATTACGAATTCGAACCAACGGTTTGAGACGGACATTAAGTACGGTTATATTGCAGGAGAAGACCGATTCTTCTTCATTCAGTCTTGCCTTGATGTTTACGACCGTTCTGTGGTCGCTTACCATATAGGATTGCGGTGCGAGGCCAAAGATGTGATCCGAACGCTACAAATGGCCTTGTTTAAGAGACAATTATTTGAGGTGCAAACCAAACCTGTGATTCGTTCAGACAATGGCCCTCAGTTTATTTCTCATGGGTTTGAAGCTGCCTGTAAAAGCTTTGGAGTGGAGCATGAACGCATTCCTCCACGAACACCGAATATGAACGCACATATTGAATCTTTTCATAGGTTATTGCAGGATGAATGCTTGGCTCGCTACGACTTTGAAACGTACAGCGAAGCTTATGAAGCCGTCACGGAATTCATTCATTTTTATAATGAACGAAGAATTCATTCCAGCATTTGCGATTTGTCGCCGTCTCAGTTTTATGAGAAAAACAAGACAAAACCGATTCCGATCCGAGAAGTTCGTGTATAATTTCAAAAACGAAGTCTGGATGAGCAAGAGAGAGTTAATGTCCAAACTTAGGGGGTTAATCCGATTGGAGATGTCTGACAAGCTTAAGGAGGTTGAAGAAGAGGGGAACAAGCTGTTCCCTTCTTTTCAGCCATTAATGGGTGACCTCTGGGCCGGATTGTTTAAAATGAAGCCTGAGCTGCTAGAAGATGTCGGTGAAAAACTGACGATGAATCGTCAGCTCATGGAGAAGGTGATGGCAGATGACGGATATACCGATTTTCGTGAATTCACTTGTTTGGATGACTTGGCCGCAGCTCTTGGAACAACGAAATATAGCGAGACAGTTCTGGGCTGGGTGAAGGAACAAACCAAACAGGATCAGGATTTAGCAGAAGCATTGCAGCAGCTCATGGATGGAGAACAGGGCGCTTCTCAGCAGGCAGCAGATGCTCTGTCCACAGCCCTGAGTCAGAATGGTAAATCCTTATCCCGTATGCTCTCCAGAGCAGCACAGGAAGCTGTGGAAGCCAAAGAGAATGTGAAATCCCTCTTGGGAGGTATACAGGCTGGAAGTGGTGACGGGGAGATGAAAAAGGTTCCATTAAAAGACCAACTGTTTCTAGCTGAAAAATTGAGCACTGATAGAAGGCTTCGGGAGATTGCAGCATGGGCCGGACGTATGAAGGTGATTGCAAACCGCAAGCAACGTTCGAAGCATAAGGATGCGATCAGTCGAAACGGTATTCGGCAAGGAAATGATATTGAGCAATTGCTGCCAATGGAACTTGGGAGTTACGCCAGCCCTATTAGTAAAATGGATTTTCTACGCCGATATGCCGAAGGTCAAACTCTTCAGTATGATACGAATGGAAATGAGCAGCTTGGGAAAGGGCCGATTATTCTTTGCTTGGACCAATCAGGAAGTATGAGGGATCAGGACACGATCTCTAAGGGATTTGCTCTTGCCCTCATGAGTATCGCTCGGAAGCAGCGTAGAGATTTTGCCTGGATTCCTTTCTCCTCACATGCTTCAGATCCTCTGATCTATGAGCGAGGGAAAATTAGTGTTAAGAATATGATTCAGCTTGCTACAGTCTTTTTGGACGGTGGAACAAAATTCGTAGCACCGTTGACGAAAGCGGCCGAAGTGATTAAGCAGAGCCGATTCCACCAAGCAGACATTATCTTTGTTACAGATGGTGAAGCTCATGTGAATGATCAATTTATTGATTATTGGAATGAGTTAAAAAAGGAGAAGGGCTTCTCAGTCCTTTCCATGTTGCTTGGCACGGAGTCAATCCAAGGAGTGCAGGGGTTCTCAGACCGAATTGTTAAAGCTTCTTCTTTTGAAGATGAATCTGTATATCAAGCTTTTGAAATTTAATGATGAACAGGACAGAATCTTGCTGTCCTGTTTCTTTATTTTAAGGAGGATTTATTCATGAAAAGATCAAGTATTCAGCGTACAACAAAAAGCCTTTTGAATATGCGGGAGCGTATTCGTTTTGATCTTCCTTTTCAGCGCAACAGCGTGTGGAAAAATGATCGTCGTTCGTATCTCGTAGATTCAGTCATTCGAGATCGTTATATCCCCAACATTCTCGTTTGGGACAATGGGGATGGGTATATCTGGGTCATTGATGGAAGGCAGCGCTAGGAGTCTATTTTCTTTTTTAACGATGGCAACGCAACTATAAGTTGAGCAAGGGTACTGCGGATTTCAATGGTGAAGCCATTGCTGGCAAGCGATACGATGAATTGTCTTCTGAAGCACAATTTGAATTCCTCACCTACAACTTCACAGTGACGGAATTTCGTGAATGTAGCTTTGAAGAAGTGGAGGAAATGTTCTACAGGGTAAATCAATCCGTACCGTTGACTTCCACGGAGAAGACGAGAGTCAAAGTAAGTCCTGCTGTCCGTGAAACGGTGCAGGAGTTAGGACAGCATTTGTTCTTTGAAAAGATCGCCTTTACCAATGCGGACCGCAATCGCTATGTGGATGAGCAACTGATCTGGCAGTTTATTGCTTCAGCTTCCAATCAGGACATTGATTTTCGGGGAGCTAGTTTGAATCAGTTCATCTCGAACTTGGATGAGGTCCCAGCCTCGGTAACAGAGTTAATTGAACACAAGATTGACTTTATGGATACTGCATTCCGTAATTGGGATCAGACCCAGAGAAAGGTGCTAAAGAAGGTCCATGTTGGAAGCCTCTTTCAAGTGGTGGATTATGCGCTTGAAAACTCCTGGTCTGAGTCGTTCCTGATTGGTCGCTACTCTGTTGATAGCCCATATGGTCAGCTTTACCAGAAAGGGGCTACTAGTAAAGGATTTGTTGCTAAGCGATTTGGTTTGATGTTGAAGGATATGGAGCAGTTTCCGTTACAGATGGAATTTCCGAATCCATGATTCAGGGAAAAAGTGAATGGAAGAGAGGAGAGTTGTAACATGGAGACGTGTACGACTCTATTTTCCTAAAGCATGAATTTCTGTTAGTTGGGGAACAGTTTCAAATCTAAAGATGAACACCAATTAATAGGCAAAAGTCTAAATAGTATTCCAGAAAATAATAGATTGTCTGCATCTATTCACTATATTGATGCAGATGATAATAATATATAAAATTTCCTGACACGTCAAAATACGAAAAAATAAACCGAGTCCATCTCGGTTTATCAGAGTGTCGAGAAGGTCCGGCGGACTTTCCGACACTTTTTTTATTTGGGGAGCCACTCAACTTTTAAAACAGAAATCGATTTAAAACGATCTGAGACCCACTTTTAATTGGAGAAAAATGAGTTAATTTCAGAAATATACATTGAAAATAACGCATGGGATGGTTCTTTCTGTAAACAAAATCTCTATTCTGACCGATACATACATAAGATGGGCTATTGTTAAATATCCCTCTTAATTTCAAATTTTGAAAATAAACTTTCATGTTTTTAAGAAGAAAGGGACTAACCCAATGAATTATATGGACGAGCATATTCTAAGTCTCAAACACAAGCTTAATCATGATGTTGCATCTAATAGCGTAAATACGAACCTATCTCAAACCGCTGTACCTAACCAGGCCAACTCCGTTGCTGAAAAAGACACGGTGTTGCGGATAGGTGATGAGCTGATCCCGTTGGAATGGAGAGCGATTCTGGACGGTCAAATGGAGGTTAGCGTTCCGAAATCTTTTAGCCTGATGCCGCTGGAGCAAGCCAAATTTAAATATCCTTCGCAACATCGCCCTGAGGTGATTTATACCTCTTTGGACGGGACGGTGAATATCACCTTTAATCGGACGGAAACTTTTTTAGCTGTGGACGAGCTTTCCGAGTTTGTGGAGCAAATGGCAGATGTTTTGCGGTCTGTACAACCGATTCGTAACTGGATGGGTACTGAAATGATCGTGAATCGTTCCGGTCTGCCCATCGGGCTGATCCGTTTTGTAGCCGCAGGCGTGGATACGAATTTGTACAACGAAATGTTGCTGTTTGTCTATGAGGGACAGGTGGCGATGGGTACGTTTAATTGTATGGAATCGGATAGGGAAGAATGGCTGTCTGTGGCAGAAAATACAGTGCAATCGCTCCATATCGTTCCGTTTTCTTCAGATTCCCCATTTGAGAAAGGAGTAGGTTCGCGATGAGTCTAGGATACGATCAAATTCAAATCTATCCATATGTCATGGTCGATCTGGAACAGCTTGTCCTCACGAAGAAAATCAATGAGCATACCCGGCTTTATTTTACAGGTGTGATTCCGGAGGACCTGCAAGACAGCTATGTGGAAACGACGGAAAAGAACACCGTCATCCAGGTGAGCCAACGGGACGAATCTGGTGAAAGCAAGCCGCTGTTCAGCGGGATTGCCCTATCGGTCGAAGTAAAGGTCGTACGGGACGTGTACTATCTGGAAGTGGAGGCGATTTCCCATACTTACCGGATGGACATCAAGCAGCGCACCCGTTCTTTTCAATATACGAAAATGACGATTCCTCAAATGCTGGAGCAGATTGGCAAGGACTACGAAGGGCTGGATGTTACAAGAGAACAACTGAATGAAGCTATTGGTCTGTCTGCTGTGGAAATGCCTTCTCCCTCCCCATCTTCCCTGATAGCTTCACAGGCAACAGATACCGTAAGTAAAGGAGGCGGGATGTAATGAGATATTTTCGGCTTATGGTGGACGAGCGCATCAAGCATCGGGTGGAGCCTGCTTCCCTGTCTCCGTTGCAGGTGGAAGATATCCTTTCGGATCACAACAACAATATGCAGACGGAAGACACTCCCCTGTTTTTAGCTGTACATACGGATTCACGAACCGTCTATCCGGATTTCCTCGAGTTCCCTTTGCCGCTGGTTTCCGATGCAATGAAAGCATTGCTGGAAAAATATATGCCGGGATTGGAATGGAAAGCTGCTATACTTACCGATTTTCAGCAAGCCAGGCAGGATGTGTATTGGGTGCTGCGTCCTCTGGCGGTAGATTGTCTATCTGCACAAACCGAGTGGTATCCCGATCATACCTTGAAGCATTTGGTTCTCAGGCGCGAGAAAATCGAATCGCCTATCTTTCGGATCGCCGGCTTATTGGAAGCCCATATCTATATTGATCTGGCTGTGGCGGAAAGTCTGCTACGCCGTCCATTCACGGGTGTTCGAGTGCAAAAGGTGGAAATGGCAACGAAGGAGGAATAATGCGGATGAAAGAAGCTAGTGTGCAGCCTGGAACAGGCTCGAAAAAAAGCTACGTGGTGGCAGGTGCGATTTTAAGCTGTAGTTATGGTACACAGCCTACCCGTTTGAAGCGCCCTTTTAGCCACGGCGTGTATGTCAAAAATAAAGCACAGATGAATATCGGGGATTATATACCTGGAGTAAATATTAAATCTTTTGGAAATTGCTCCAGTCCGCTGAATCCGGCTGTACAAGCCAGTCAGATGGTTGATATTTATGGAGTGAAAAAAGCTCCATGTATTCCTGCCCTTACGATGCCTTGGCTGAACGGGAAAAGCGACATGAGGATCGAAGGTCAGCCCGCTTTAACCCAAAACTGTACACATCAGTGTCTATATTGTGGACATATTCAAATCGAAAATGACGGACAGGAACTGGATTAACGCTTAGGGGTTGGAACTGCCATCACATCTGGAAAGGAGACATGAACTCACTTGAGCATATTAACAGACGGGATCAGCTATGAAAGCCTACGCTTTTATGGTCCCTTTCAGCCACAACACATCGAACAACTTCAAATAACACGTACCATTAATGATCATGCCTATTTACATATCAGTGGGTTGCTCTCCGAAGAACAAGGAGCAGCCTGTATCGGTCAAAATATGGAGCAAGAGCCGATTGTGATTCGTCAGTTGGATGATCAGGGACAATCGCTAAGACGGCTGTTCCATGGGGTTGTAACGAGTATGTCCGTACAATGTGTGCGAGGCGTATATACATTTGAACTAGAGGCCGCTTCCCATTCGTACCAGATGGATATCAAGGTAAAAAGACGCTCCTATCAGGATATTCACCGCACTTATGATGATCTGGTCACTACGATGATACGGAAGTATCAGTACGGAGATGCCATTGATACCGTAACGAATTATGCCAAACTGGACACTTTTGTTTTACAATATGAGGAGACCGATTGGGCGTTTTTAAAGCGTCTCGCTTCTCGCTTTGGTTCCGTACTTGTGCCAGAGGTAACCGCAGCTTCGCCCAAAGTCTTCTTCGGGATGCCAGAAGGCAAGCAGCATAAGGTGGAACGGGATGTATTCTATCGAGTACGGAAAACGTTTCATGAACTGGATGCGGAAAAGCCGGGAGAACATGCTGGATCGTATGTCACCTATATGATCGAAAGTCTGCAATACTATGCGCTGGGTGATCTCATCACGTTACCGATCGGACAAGGTAAAGAACTGGTCGTGGTTCGGGCAGTGACCACACTAGCAGATGGCTTACTGCGTACTCGTTATGATCTCCAAGTCGAGCAGGATATCCGTTATGCCCGGTATGAGAACGATCAGGCCACCGGAATTTCACTGACAGGAACGGTACTCAAGGTACAGCAGGACTTTGTGCAGCTTCAACTGGATATTGATCCGAAGCAAGATCCTGCCAAAGCCTGCTGGTTCCCTGTGGCGACTAGATATGTCGCCGAAGAACACAGTGGCTGGTACGATATGCCTGAAATCGGGGAACAGGTGGAATTGTATCTGCCTACCCACCGCGAACAAGATGCCTATGTGACAGATTCGCTACGACAACAACGCCACGCGAATGGACAGCCGAATGTGAAGGTATGGCAACATGTGCAAGGTAGCGGCGTAGAAATGTCTGAGCAAGAACTAACCCTGTCCACCTCTGGGGAATTTTCGATTACACTGCATGAAGTTAACGGCATCACCATCAACAGTCCGGGGAATGTGCAGATTCAGGGTGGTCACGTGAAGCTTGATGCAGGTGAGGAACTTTCGCTCGAAGCTGGAACGGCGCTGTATCTGAAAGGCGGAGCCAGCAGCATGGTACTGGATGGTGAGACGGATACCAAAGCTCCAGTGATTTATCAGGAAGGAACGGTGAAAGCTCCTGTTTTCGTAGCTGGCCTCCCTCCTGTACCTGAGCCGCCACTCATGAGCATCAAAGCGTATGAAGCAGCTCAATCAGCAGCCAAAGATTCATCTAGCAGCCAAGCCTCTACCCCTAAAGCAAAAGTCACCAGTCCAGCAAAGCTTCAACAAGCGAATGCTATGATGGGGACAGTATCCAAGCTATTAGGCTCCATTCCAGTGATGGGAAAAGTGGGTGGCGTTGTTGCAGGAGCGCTAAGTGGACCTGCAGGAGGTGTGATTCTGAGAGCAACCGCAGCGATCCCTGTTCGGAGCAAGGGAACCCCTACCGTTGGAGGCAGAAAGGGGAACGGCATTCATCCGTTGAAACACTTGGCTGGTCTAGCATTACAAGGGTTAATTACTCAGTATGAACATGAGCAAGCGAGACATGCCTACTATAGCAAATGGATTCTGGGGAAAGTGTATACAAGCGCACGTCAAATAGTACATTCCGGCAGCCGATTAGAGCTGATCCAAAACTTGCTGACAACATCGAAAACCATGGTTCATGCCTATCAACAGGTACCTAAAAGTGTTAAAGATAGAATGCTGAGGGAATATAAAGAACAAGAAAAAGCAAGAGCTAAAGCTGCCCTTAAAGCAAAAAAAGAAGCTGCACCACCAGAGCTTACAGAGGAAGAATACGAAAAGATCTGGCAGGATTATCAAAGGGACATATATACCGAAGACCGTAGGCCCAAACTTAAACCGGGGAGTTATCGAGGAGAAGATGGTGTTGTACGTACTCGTGACGGTAAACCCGATGTCCAATACTATAGTGAATGGAAACATAATTATCCCGGCGATGGCGATTTGTTCTTCATGCAAACTAGGAAGCAAGGTATAACCGAAGAAGAAAAAAGGTGGATGTTCTATGCTATTACCATAGAAAACCCTCTTATAATTGAAGGTCGAGGGGGTGTGGAAAATACTGAGGAATTAGAGGGGATACTTTCACAACTAGGTAGAGGAAAAGGGCTCTTTAGTATTTCTTCTGGAGTAAGTGCAAAAGCAAGAGTCCAGGAAATGTTAGCGAGACAAGAAATAGAAGCTACAACAACGAAAAACCAATATAAACAACAGGATCAGCAGGCAAGGGAGATTAGTATTTCTTCTGGAGCAAGTGCAAAAGCAAGAGTCAAGGAGATATTAGCGAGACAAGAAATAGAAGCTAGAGAAAACATAGCTACACAAACTCCCGAATCCAAAGGCTACAAACCACAACCAAATGAAAGAACAACAACTGAGGGGACGGGACAAGCTGGAACGTCAAGTACTGATTTGAGTCAGAATTTAGTTGACCACATTGTTAATAGGCATTCTGTAAATAGCACAAAGAAACAGCTCCCATATCTTCAAAAGAAAATGTCGGATAAGCAAATTGATGAAATTTTAAGTAAAAAATCTTTTTTTAATAAAGAGTGGTCGGATGAACAAATTATTGATGCTTCTACAAGGGCCGTCAACCAAATAAAACAGCAGGGAGTAAGCGACGGATTGCATACAGTTACTGTTTTCGGTGAAAAGATTAAAGTGTTTATTAGAAATGGAAATGTTGATTCTGTTTATGGAACAAATATTTATAAAATGAGTGATTTATTAGATTAGGGGTGACGAGATATTTTTACTATTTATTTCAAAGCATATGATAACTTTGACGATCTTAAACAAATGTCTGCTGAACAGTTTGATCAAACAAAACAAGATATAGAAGGGATAATTGAGTTGAATTTTAATGGCAGTAAATACGGTGTCTTCTTTGATGATTGCCCATTTGGTGAGGAAAGGCTCATTAGATGGTTTGTCGATTTATTAACTATTGCAAAGAAAATAAAAGCGCATAATTATGTTGCGTATAGAATTCCAGATAGTGCAAATCTGTGGCTTGAGTTTATTTTGCAGGATAAAGAGTTATGTGTGAGCCTAGTAGAAGATGTGGATAGAGAATTATTAATGGATTTATTTGTTTATAAACCATATAACGAGTTTAGATATTCACATTGGAAGGGAAGCATGGTAAGCGCAGCTTCTTTTAATGAGGAAATAATAATAAATGCACAGAAACTATTAAATTTCATTTCTGTGTTAAACCCTCAATTATTAAAAAGTAAAAATATACAAATATTAGAAAATGAAGTTCGTGAACTAAGCTTATAATCTTTTTTGCTTAGAATTTACAAACCCCACAACAAGATCGTACAATACAACCAACAAACCAAACACTAAATGATTCAAACACTTGATAAACTTTCAAAAGCTCTTTCCCACTTGAACCATGAGTAGGAATGAGCTTTTTTTGCCCGTGCGATACAAAGATATAGCTTCTTATGTCCGACGTATGGCCCAGTCTGCTAGTGAGTTAGAGCGGGCATACCATCAGATTCCATCCGAACTGAGGAAACGCTGGAGGGCGAACTACGATCGTTACATGGCAGAGCAGCCGAAGCCGAAGCAAGAACAATCCCGGTCGTGGGTGGCTATTCTGGGTGAAGCCCAGCTTCAGAATGCGGAAGCCCAAGTCGCGGCGGGAAAGTATGTCGCAGATGTAGTCGGAGAAGTTATATCAGGAGCGGGAACAGCAGTTGTAGAAGATTATACGTTTGGAATCATGAGTAAGGAATACGCATCAAAACATCCGAAGGCGCGCAAAACAGGTGAAGTGATCGGACATTGTTTGACAACTGTAACCGGAGCCGTAGAAACGGCTGGTGCTGTGACGGAAGGAATCTCAGGTGCTGTGGTAACAGCTACAGGAGTAGGAGCACCTGTAGGCGTTCTTGCTATAGCAGAATCTGTCCTTGAAGGGAGCACTGGGGGCAGCGGTAACGTATACCGGAGCATCCAATAGTGTGAAAAGTACAAAGGATCTTTATCGAATGTTTGAAAGCGAGGGGCCAAGTCCTAATAGCTCAACGCCGTCTAAACCTTCCAGTGTAAAGTCAGGCAAGAGCGAAGGAACACCTGCCTCACAGAAACCAAGCAAACCGAACGAGAAGCTTCCTGAAACTGAGGGGACGGGTGAAGTTACAAGGCTTCCTGAAACTGAAGTTAAGTTTAAATATAATCCAAAGCATAATTCTGCTGAATTTACAAGGCAACTGAAAGCTCAGGAAGAGGGCATGAACAAACTTACAGTTGACGAGTATTTGAAAAATAGACAAAAATATATAGACGAGGGTAGAGCTATAGAAGGTGATTTAGCTCAACAAGCTGCTAGAGAACAAGCATATACTGATAAAGTTATAGAATTAAGAGAAAAGGGACTCTCTTCTGAAGCAGCTGAGAAAGAAGCGTCGAAATGGATGGATACTCAAGCCGCTCTTCACAATCCTGATCAAATAGCAGGCGGAAATGCTTCGTCAATTGGTGGAATGGGTGACAGAAGAGTAAACTCGTCATTGGGCGCACAATGGAGATATAGGATTGATGCTGTTGATGAGCAAATTGAAAAAGCGGCTGAGGGAATGTCCGAGGCAGAGAAGCAAAGCACATATTTAAATATAAAACTAACACAATGAACTGGAGGTTATATGTATGATGGATATATTTTCAAGTGATTTTATACCATATGATAAAATTGAAGGAAAAACTATAACAAAATATCGTGGTAAAGTTCCGGATGAACTGTTAAATATCTGGGAAAAATTTGGAGCTGGTAGTATTAAAAAAGGATATCTAAAATTAATAAACCCAGATGATTTTATTGATGTGTTAAATACTTCCTATTTCAGAAGTGAAATTTCTGTTCCGATATTTACTACATCGATGTGTGATATTATCACGTTTGAGGAAAATAAATATTTAAGGTTAGTGAAATATAGAAGAGGCAATTTTTCAATAATACCTACAAGTTTTAATTTGTTTCTTTCTGATTTGTTGGATGAGGCTTTTTGTAACAGACATCTGGACTGGGGTCAATATGAGGGGGCTGTAGAAAAATTAGGCGTTCCTACATATACTGATGGTTTTGGTTATGTTCCTTTATTGGGCTTGGGCGGCGCGGAAAAAGTGGAAAATCTACAAAAAGTAAGGGTTTTGGAACACATCCAATTAATTACTGAAATGATGGGTGCTATTGAGTAACAACAACAGGATTTATAATTTTGTATTATTTGGACAACCCAGTGCTGAATGAACCCATCATTCAACCAATAACACATATAACGATGTAATACCCGTATAAAGATTTCGTCATTTTGGTTGTACGTACGAAAAGCTTGAATTTTATACCCTAAATAATGCTATTTCGTTACATTGAACAGGTCGATTATGGTCAGATACTACCATGATTGACCTGTTTTTTGTTATGATCGCTTTCTCACAGGATTTTCAAAATGCTGCGCAACTGTAGAATACGCCGCCCCGATAGGGAGGATGAAAGGCAAAGCATCTTTTGAGATAGATAGTCCGACCATTAATATTGTCAGGGTGTATCTGAACAATATCCGCAATAAATCTGGAAGTTGTAGCGATTGTTATTGTGTAAGCAAGGAATCTGGTGACACAGTATCAGGCACACGTTGGACTGCACAAATAAAAATAGGTAATAGACAATTAAAAACAGATGGAACTTGGACTAAAAATCAATCCTTAAATGAAGTTCACATTCCAATAGAGGGGAAATAAAAAAATGAATCTTAAAGAAATTGAGAATTTACCTGATGTATTACCAACAGAAACGTTAGCATTGATTTTTCAAAACGTATTGAATGAATTTTATGAAGGGAAAATTGAGGAAAAGGATTTTTTAATAATTCTTAGCCAATTAACAGATAGACAAGTTATGACCTATGAGTTATTGGAAAGTGAAGTAAGAAATAGTATAGATAAGGTTCTTTACAAGTTATGGAATACTGATCCTTATGATGATGTAGATATCATTCTTTCAATCGTTGTAAACCTTGGACTAAAAAATTGCTTTCAAAAAATTAAAGATTCAATAAATCAAAATAGGGATATAGATGAATTAATATTAAAAGAAATAATAGAAACAATTGATGAAGTTGGTGAAAATATTTCGAATCCATATCATGGTTTAGAAAGATTCAAATAAGCCAAGTAAATGGTATGTCAATAATTTCGAGTAAATTCAAGGCTCTACACCAAACATAGTGCTTGAAATTTATGCTTAACTATGCATAGGTCTAAAATATAGAAAAACATCTGTACATTCCCTAAGATGGTTGTGCTACCAATCCAACTTTAGGGAATGACAGATGCACAATCAGTATATCGATCTTTTGCTTGATTTGTCAGAATTAAATATATTACAAGTGTTGGAAATAGACGCTCAAACGATTCAGATTGAGGGCACGCCTACAACTCATCAGCAGGATTGCCCGGTTTGTGGAACTAGCCTTGCTGTGATTGGAAAGGGAAAAACTAGCCACGGAAAATCCGTCATTGTGATGCTTTCGAGAAAACCATTTATATCTTAGCCCCGGCTATTCGCTTGTTTTGCAACGACTGCCAGTGCGGCTTTGTTTGGCAATATGGTTTTGTAGCTCCAGGTAAACGATATAGCAGCGCATTTGAAAAGCAAGCGCTCCGTACAGCAACAGTAGTTACCGTCAAACAAAGCTGGAAGAGCTTAGGGCCTATGCCCGTCAGCATCCATTGTTTTTATCCCTTCGCCCGAAAGTGGTCGTGATGGATTTAGCGCCATATTATTACACCTGGATTGCGGAGTGCTTTCTCACAGCCCTTCGAAATGCAGATCGGTTTCATGTTCATCGCTATGTGGTAGAGGCCGTTCAAGCGGTCCGAAAAACCGTATCGCAGACGCTGTCTTCCCGAGCAAAAGCGAATCTGAAAGCCAGGCATCGACTGTTCAATACTCAGCAGGCTTCTTTACCGGCTGAACAGCAGCATGAGCTGAGAGAGATTCTGAAAATCTCGCCCTTACTCCAGCAAGCTTATGAATGGAAGGAAGCATTCGGTGAATGGTATGACCGCTCTCCAGATGTAAAAACGGCACAAATTCGATTAGAGCACTGGCTTGAGCAAGGGGAACGTTTCCAGCATCCCGCTATTTCGGAGTGTCTGAAGACCATTCGAAACTGGCGAGAGGAAATCATTAATTACCACCTCTGTCGATGGACCAACGCCGTAGTTGAAGGCAGAAACAACCGAATGAAAGCCTTTCAACGTAGGCACTATTTTACTCGGAATCGCGAGCATTATGTTTATGGACTTTTAGTAGAATGTAATCAGGCGCGCTATAGTCCTTAACAAAAAGGGCTCGATGCCGCAAGCACTGACTTTGGTGTTGAGCCATAATATTCGTTCTTAAATAAAGGGGATCCTAAAAGTAGCCGAAAACAATTCTGTGGCTTAATCTTAGATGTTTTACAGGATATTAAAACCCCGGATTTCTCGGGGATTTCTAGTATCTAGGGAATTGTCTGGCTTGTTTTACCGCTCTAATAAGTTCCTCGTTTCGAGGATCAGCATTATAATTGTTCACTACTACCACTGCATGAATTACTGCAGGAACCCAGCCAATACAGCACAAAATGACATTTAAAAATGCCTGCCAAGGCTTTCCGCATAGAATGATAGCTAGTGGGGGAATAAAAATAGAAAAGAAGTACTTCATAATAACACTCCTAATATAATTAAGATAATAATCAATATTATATCACGCCTGTTGAATAACCAAAATAAGTAACTCAATTCATGAAACAAGAGGTGCACTGAAGAAGAACGCGCTGAATCTGAATCAGCCATTCAACAGGTAAGTTTTGAAGAAGAAATAGACGAGAAAATCGCGCAAAGGAAAGAACGGCATGTTGGGGCCATGAAGTCTGAGCAGCAACAAATAGCCAATTGAGCAGGACATAGACGATTAGAGCACAGAATAATTGCCCATAGACCGCATTTTCAGTCGTACCAAACAGCGTTGGGATATTCAAATGTTGCTTGATCCAACGAAAGAAGACTTCAATCTGCCATCGAGCCTTATAGATCTGTGCGATTTGTTCTGCGGTCACCTGCATTAAATCGGTAACCACCCGAATTTCCCGACCTTCAAAATCCCGAAACATCACCACACGATGACGTTGTGTGGAACGACACGGAGGGGTTCCCAACTGGCAAGTGATATCCCGAATGACGGATGAATCTGGCTTCGTAAGGCGACGTAGCGCATGAGGCTTTTCCAAATGGACGTTATCGCGAAGCCGAATGACAAACGATTGTCCATGGGTTTTGAAGTGATCCAGACGCTCCAGTTTCCCATAAGCACGATCCATCACCAAAATGTAGTCCGGTTGAGCCAACGCTTCACTCATGGGGCCATCATGCTTGGAGCCCAGCGTTTCGACCACCTGAAGGGGTTGCCCATTTTCTGCTCGTAAAGCGACATGAAGTTTAATACCTGCACGCTCCCCGTGATAAGGAGCCCAAGGCAAACGCGTTTTTCCCACCGTCATCGTGGTTGAATCGATGAGTAATAATTCTTTGGGGAAAGTCAGTTTCCGACGTGCTTCCCGGTTACATTTGCAAACAAGTAGATGGAAAAGTTCCTTAAATACGGAAAACGGGACTTCGGCGGCTTTGGTTGAAAAGCGTGAGTAGTGGACGACAGGCAAGCCACAGAGAGCCGCATAATCTACGCTGGATCGATAGCTACCCCATTGTTCCAACGCAGCCATGCACCAGTATTGGAGTAAATGGTACACCGTAAACTTGCGGGCTTTGTCTTCATAACCTATTAACTTCACAACCCTTTGAACTTCTTCAGGAGTCAGCAGGGATTGAAGGATAGATGTAATCGTGATAGAATTTTTCATGAGATCGTCTTCTTTCGGATTCGTTTGGATGGTACCAACGATTCTACAGAAAAGACGATCTTTTTTCTACCATTTTGTGGTTATTCAACAGGCGTGATATTTTAATTAAATAAGTCATATTTGTTAATAAAAACCCGATGAGTAAGTATCATCGGGTTTTTAATTCTTGTTGTTTTTCTTACTTTGGAAGGACTCGCGTAGCTGACCATCGAATGAATTTTAACGATATTTGCAATTACCTAGACCTTTCATATCAGCGTCTTTCCTGATATCGCTGATAAAACCAAATTGAAATGGCCAGCCAACTTCCACTAGCTAAGAGTCCCCCAAGAACATCACTCGGATAGTGAACTCCCAAATAAATTCGACTAACCCCAATCATAAGGATCATCGCTGAACTACATACAATCAATATGCCTCGCCCCGTGGATGTTGAAATATGCCGCCACAGTAAAAAAGCAATCACTCCATACAAACTAAAAGCGGCCATAGAATGTCCACTGGGAAAACTAAACCCATTTGCATTAACAATACGGTGTAGAGTTGGTCTTGCACGATGAAAAACGAGCTTTAGCGTTCCGTTCAAGAGAGCTGACCCGGTGACGACCCAGATAAATAAGATCAATTCTCTTCGGTGGTGTAGAATTTTATACAGAATGAAGAAAATAGCAATCGAAATAACCGCGACCGGTATTCCACTCCCGATGAAAGTAAAGAATTTCATGATGGTCGTCAAAGCTGGTGATTCCAGCCCTTGAACAAAGGAAATGATCACGTTGTCAAATTGAACTATTTTTTTATCCGATACGAGGAGAGCTATTCCCCCGAACCCAATAGCACACAAAAAGCTTATGAATAAAGCGCGAGTAAGCTGCAATTTCAGATTCATTTACATGGGTCAATCCTTTCCTTAAATGCGGAAGACCATCATAAACATGGCAGCTAATACAGCAATCACACTGCTTGTGCCAAATGCAACTACAGGGCCATATGTCTGCCACAAAAATCCTGCGAGGATACTGGCTGGTAATGCGGCGATGCCGGTCATCGCATTGTATGTGCCCATAGCGATACCTCGCTGCCCTTCAGGTACAATGTCGGCAATATAAGCCTTCTGTATACCTTCCGTAAACGCATAATAAAGCCCGTACAAGATGAACAGTATCCATACCCATGTGACGTTCTTCGCAATGCCAAATCCAAAATAAATGAGAGCAAAGATCACAAATCCCGAGATCAGTACCGGCCGACGGCCAATGCGATCCGACAGCATGCCTACTGGCATGGAGAAAATACTACTGCTTAAATTAAACGTGAAAAAAGCAAGTGGAATAAGAGCAGGAAGCATTCCCGCGTCTTGTGCCCGCAAAGCCAGAAACGCATCAGAGAAATTGCCGACCGTAAACAGGGTTGAAATCAAGGAGAACCATACAAACCGACGGTTTAAGTTCCTAAACCCGATTTGAGGGAGTTTAGCCTGTTTTCCGGTGCCATGTGATTCTTTTTCCTTTAAGAAAAAGAGGATCAAGACAATCGCGATAAGACCTGGGATCACGGATAGCCAAAATACAAGGCGATAATTGTTTGTGAATATGGCAAGCACACCAAAAGCCACTAATGGACCTAAAGCAGCTCCTAATGCATCCATAGCGCGGCGAAACCCAAATGCCTTCCCGCGTTCTTCTTTTGTCGTGGAATCGGCGACTAAGGCATCACGCGGCGACGTACGAATCCCTTTTCCGAAACGGTCGGAAAATCGAATCAGAAGCACCTGTCCCCAAGAGGCGCTTAACGCAAAGAAGGGTTTTGTTAAATTAGACAACCCATAACCAATTAACATCAAAAGCTTATATTTGCGGGTGCGGTCGGTAATCCATCCGGAGAATAATTTTAATATGCTCGCGGTGCTTTCGGCTATTCCTTCAATGATGCCAATCGATTCAACCTGAACATGCAGGACTGAAGTTAGGTATAGCGGCAAAACAGGTACGATCATGTTGCTGGAAAGATCGGTAAATAAACTCACAAGACCAAGAACCACGATGACCGGATTCATGGCGAAAAGCCTTCTTTTTTTCGGTTTGGACACTGGTTCCACGTCATCACCTCATGTTTTGGGTACGCATTCTCCTTTAATTATAGAGCTTGCCGAACTGACTTTGAACCCTTTCTTCAAGTGTATATCCCTTGCACTCCATGGTTTAAACAGCAGCGATTATTTAGCCGTCATCTTCTTAGCTTTGGCCGATCTTATGTACCAAAAAGCGAGCCCCGCAACAATTAAAATAACGACCATTATCAAGAGATACCGATGGATCGTCTCGGTCACGATGCGCCAATGCTCGCCTACATATGTGCCTAATGTAATAAATGTAACCACCCAGAGCATGGCTCCGGGCACTGCAAACAAACTAAAACTTCGATAAGACCACTTGCTGATTCCAGCGCTGTAAGCCGTTAAATGGCGGACCCCCGGAATGAAGTACCCGATCGTGAGCGCGAATTTCCCAAAACGCTTAAACCAAATTTGGGTGTGGTCCAACCTCTCTTTTGTGATGTGAAGTTTTTGACCGTATTTTTCTAAAAGTGGATACCCGAATTTGTGTCCGACAAAATAACTGACCGACATGCCGATAAAGCTACCCAATACCGAAACCAACACAGTAGGGATATAATAAAGCCTCCCCTTCGATATTAAGTATCCCGAGAACGTCATTAAAATCTCGTCCGGTACCGGCAACCCTACAATTCCAAGCACCAAGGCACCGAAGATACCTAAATAGCCATAGTGTGCAATGAACCATAAAAGCTTATGCTGAAACATGAGATATTTCACCTCTAGGTTGTGGTTTTTCTCTTTAGCTTTTCCAATATCCACAAAGTCATGACCCCAGTAGAGAAAATTACGATTCCTAACAAAAGTAGTCCCCCAACAAACGGAACATTCAACAGGGAAACCAACACAATTGAGCCTGTTAATGCGATACTCCAGTCAGACCGACCCATTGCCACCTGAATTCGTTCTCCAACTAACATACTTAGCACAGCTAAACCAAAAACAGATGCCAGACCCACGAATAACATGATGAGCAGCGCAATCGGAATGCCGATAACGGTAATTAACAACAGAACCGATAGAGCAACTAAGATGAGTGTGCTAAAGAAGCCGATGTAAATGAAATGCCCTGGAGTCCGCCGCGCTCGTTCTACAAAGAGATGAATACGTCCCTTGCTAAGGAAAACGGCTATAACAGGTAAGATAACAAGCAGTACGCTTACAGCGAGCTGCAGAAGCCAAGTTCCGATGACTAACCCTCCGCCGATCATCAAACTGTTCAGTGTCGCATGGTCAAAAGAAAGATTAATGATTTCGTCCCTTATAAATGATCCAGGTTCCTGCAAAACTTGTCCGCCTACCACCACAACAAAACCATTGATTTTAGCGGATGCTTTCAAATCCAGATCACCATTGAACACGATAACGGAATTTTTCACTGTTCCTAAAATGGTCGCATCGCCACCGACAACGACAACATCATCGGTCGTCTGATTCACCGGAACGGTGGTATTTTGATGTTCAAATATTCCTTTTGCCATTGCATTTGCAGGTACCCAAAAAAATAATGTCATGATCAAAAGAGCCACATATATCATTGAATGGCGTCGTTTCAAATTTGATTCCTCCTGAACTGATTTTGTTTGAGTAGAAGTGTTAGTGAAAATCCTGAACCAATCATAAGCATCAGCGAGAATCCAATTAAACCTGCTGTCAAATAGGGGTCAGAAGCGAGCAGGCTGCCAACTGCAAACATCAAATTCATGAAGACTTTCCATCCAACGGAAGCTAATTTGAATGTGAACGAACCTACTAATGTAAAAACGATCACAAAGATCAGCAGCGAAATTAACAATGGCACGAAAATCCAGTAGCGCTCCCTTGAAGGATTGGAAGGGACCGGGTTTCGGATCGCTTGAAGCACCGTTTCTTCGACCGTTTCCGGCGCTTCGATCGAACGGAACGTTTGTAAAACATCATTCTTTAACATCATAAAATCGTTAAAGATGGCAAAACACTCCGGGCAATTGTATAAATGCTCTTCTACCTGTTGTCGTTCATGCTTAGTCAATTCGTTATCCATATAAGCGGAGATAAGGTCTACAATGTGATCAGACATGCTATTCTTCCACTCCCTTTTTCAATTCTTTTCGCAACTGGACCCTCGCCGCATTAATACGGGATTTCACGGTACCTAAAGGAATATGGAGCATACCGGCAATCTCGTCATACGTATAACCTTCCACGTCTCGAAGTAAGATGGCTTCTCTGTGTTCGGGGCTTAATGTTTTCATGGCTTCTTCGATGGTCAAATGAAGATCCCTCCGTTCGATTCCCTGGGTGGAAATGCCGGCTTCAATCTGATCACTCGATACGATGTTTTCTTTTTTTCGCTTTTGAATGCGATCATAGCAGAGATTGGAAACAATTCGTGTCAACCAAGAGGAGAAAGCATAGCTATTCTCGAGATTTGATAACGAATAATAGGCTTTAATAAATGCTTCTTGAGAAACGTCTTCTGCTTCCATGCGGTCTGAAAGCATACCGAAGGCAAAGCGAAAAACCCGATCTTTATATTGCTTTACAAGCAAGGCAAATGCTTCTGTCTCGCCGCTTTTAGCCTTGCCTATTAATCTAAACAGTTCCTGGTCCACGCATAATCTTCCCCCCGAAGTATCTCAATCAAAAAGACTTCCGATTACGTTGAAAAGTTCAACTTGTTGTGTTTCATAAGTCGAAGTACCTCTAACAACACGACATTAAGGCTAAGCCAAACTCCTCCAAATACATAACCTGCAACAACGTCGCTGGGATATTGAATGTTGAAATAAATACGGCTGATTCCAACCAGAAAGGCAACAGTAAGAACAAGCAGAGAGGCGCCCGTTTGGACCCCAGCCATTTTCACATGCCGTACGATGAGATACGCCGCGAAACCCAAGAAGATAACGGTAATCAAGGTCTGCTCGCTTGGAAACGTATTGATCAGGCTAGAAGGCCCTATGCGATGAAAAAGTCTTCGCAATCCCTCGTCCCAAAGTTCGCCGCCGACAAAGACAAACAATAAGAATGTCCATTCCAGCAGTCGATCTTCTCCCTTTATCAAAATCATGATCAGAGCCAAGACAGCGACAGTGAAAAGCACCTGAAACGATGCTAAATATGCAAAGAGATTCATCCAAAATGCCCAGCTTTCATCGAATAGGGCATGGACGATATAGGAGGTGACCACATCAAAATCGGCAAATTCATTGGCGAGCAAGTCTTGAATCAGGCTTGCCATTACCATAAAAAGTATCAGAAACACTCCGAAAGAGGTGAGAAGCAAAAAACGGACCCTTCCTAACGTATGAAATATTTTAACTCCTTTACGAAGCCCCGCTAAAGTCGCGTCATATATTTGGTCTCGGTACTTTTTGTATACGTACACACAAGCGAAAACCACCGCAGCGATAAGTCCTGCAATAATCAAATATTTGGTGATTGTATGATGGAACAGTTCCCATTTTGGACCGAGAATTTTTCCAAGCGATATAAACATGCTTGTCCATAAAAATGCCCCGGTATAAGCAAATATCATATAGGTTCGAAACGGCAGGCGTGTGATTCCCGAAAAATAACCAGTCAAGTGCCGAACTCCAGGAATGAAATAGGCAAAGAGGAGCAGCTTGTTTCCATAACGCTCAAACCATAGTGAAGTCTTCTCTAACTTTTCGGGGCCAAGATGGAATTTGGAGCCATGCTTTTGAAAAAACGGCTTGCCTAGTTTATATCCGATCCAATAAGAAATGGTCATACCCATCGAAGTGCCTAGACCTGCTGTAAGGATACTTACCATCCAATTTAAATGTCCTTGGAAAACCAAAAGCCCTGTATATGTCATGAGAACTTCTCCTGGCAAGGGGAGAGCGAGAAGCTCGAGCGTCAGGGCAATTCCTAAAACCAAGTACCCATGCTGATCCATTAGTTGCTGTATGAAATGTGTCACGTCTTACCTCCACGAAAGGAAATCATTTATAAATAAAAAGACTTATTATTTTTCGATAAAGTTCAGATCATGCAAAGGTAGTTTGTACTTTCTTTAGATAAAAATACCCTTGAGTATCTATAGCTCAAGGGTATAGCGGAATATTACATTTGCGGCTGAATGTGTATAGTACCGGACGACCAGGAAACTGTTTAGAAAATGGTGCGTTCTACTCCTTATCATCAAAATAAAAGGACAGGGGCTAGTTTATCAACGTGTTTTCCCTTGCGGGCTTTGCATTTTAGCCCAAATCTTTTGTTCGATTTTCTCATACATTTCAAGCCCGTAACTCATGCATTTATCGGCAAAATACCAACGGGTAAATAAGCGGTGCACGAAAATGGCAGATACCATCCCAATGATGGCCCCAGTTACTACGTCGCTTGGATAATGAACACCAGTCCAAATCCGTGAAATCGAAATACTAGCCGCCAATATTAACCAAACCAGTCCATCTTTTTTCCGGAACATCCAAATCGCAGCTGCAATAACAAAAGCTCCGGTTGCATGGTCACTTGGAAAAGACGCATTTGCTGGATGATTGATTAATTGAATGACGTGATGGGCTACAAAGGGACGATCGCGGTAAAACAGGAGCGCTAAAATTCCGCCGAAGCCTAGAGCCAGACACGCGGAAGCAAAGGCTTCAATAACCATTCTTCGATTTCGATTCGTGCGTGTAAACCAATAAATAATGACCCCCCCATAAAACAGATACTGTGCATCCTCGGCTAAAAATTTCATTAGTGGGTTTAAAAACGTATATATGCCCGCCAGACGATTTATCATTTGAAACAACGTATAGTCCATTGCTGATTTCTCCTTATTCATCGATGTTGTCTCTTCTTTCGAACCATAATTGTTTCCCTTTAGATGGAAATGATTCAACGATAAAAGAAGAGGTACAGAACAATACTCACTGCTATGCCAAACAATCCGCCGATGGCGGCTTCGATTGGGCGATGATCAAGTAATTCTTTTAACACTTTGATTTTCCGAATCCCTGGTGTTCCATGAATGTTTAGTCACGAAATTAATAGGGACTTTAATCAATTGTGCTAGTAGTATAGATGCCAAGGCCATGATAAAAGGATAATTCATGAAGTGCCCAAAAGATCATGCTCCTTTCTCTTTTACTTGGATTACCGAAAGTTGCTTAACTTTGGTGATCATCTAAATTAAAAAGACTGTGGATTTGTTATAAAAGTTCAGATATGCCCAAAATCCAAAATTTACCGATGATCCATAATTTGAATTTCCTAAAGCCATCATTTCATACATTGCCAAGCAAATTGATGTATCGGCAGTGCTGTATGCGCAGTACGATTTGAACAGCCCAATGATTAAATACCATCGAGCTTAAATCCGAGAATTTTTCGGGCTTTGAGTGGATACCTTTCAAGATGTACAAGAGATGTCGGATTTCACGTATGGTGTGAGCTCATTCACTTTCACACTCTGTATCTTTATTACAAGCCTTTCTGTTCAATACAGCAATGTAGACAAGTGAAAGAAGAAATGGCAGCGGACAAAAGTCAGCGGATTCAAATGATAGCTGGAGTAATGGCTAGCATCATTCGTATCCATAAAGTTCTGAAAATTTGCCCATTATGTTTACAAGCGGATCTAGATCAATTTGGTGAAGCTTACTGGCACAGAACGCATCAATTGCCGGGAGTTTTAGTGTGTCCTATTCATAACTGCTTATTGTTAGAAAAATGCCACCAATGTAACGAGGATTTTATGGATCAGCGCATACAGTATCCTGCTTTACCTACTGCATTCTGTAGAAATCATCATGCTTTAAGTGAGATGGTTCGTATTGTCGAAGACCTGCGTTTGATTGGGCTATCAGATTTTAGCAACTATATCTTGAAAGGTGGATATAGTGAATATAACAAGGAACAAATGTATGATAAATATATACAACGCTTGATCCGGCTTGGTTACTGTACAGCGACAGGAAGAGTCAAGCAAAGAGAAGTAAGGGAGTTTTTTTTGAGCCAATATAATCCTCAATTTTTAACCCAGATCGCTGTGAAACTTCCGGAAGATAACGATTTCAATTGGTTGTCAACCATCCTCCGTAAATCAAGAAGATCTCAACATCCGCTTCTGCACATATTAATCATTCAATTACTGTGGGATTCACCAGAAAGCATAAAGTTAGAAGGAGCAAGCTCACCCTTTGGCTTCGGGCCGTGGCCATGCTTAAATCCAATTTCTGATCATCACCACGTGAATGTCATTCCCCATGTAAAAATAAAAAGATGTTCGAATACCCGGAGACCAGTTGGAACTTTCGAATGTCCAAGCTGTGGATTTACCTATTCAAGAAGGGGCCCGGATCAAGACAGAAGTGCTATCTATACAATAGGCAGGATAAAAAAATTTGGACCAATTTGGATAAGTCAGTTAGAACAATTGTCTAAGGATCATGCGCTAGGTCTGAGAGAACTGAGCAGGTTGATGAAATGTGACCCAAAAACGATAAAACGTTACTTAATCGGATCTATAAGCCTTAAGAACGAAGTGAATAATTTAACTAACTTTCAACAAAGGAAGAAAAAAAGAAAAGCTACTCCCACTACTAAAAAATCGAACGTAACCCCCGTAAGGGTGGATTGGGCAATACGAGATCAGGAAATAAACATGCTTATTAAGGATGCTATAAAAAAATTAAACAACAAGAGGGTAAGCCTATAAAGATTACTAAAGCCCGAATAGGTCGTACAATAGGTCAATTAGCTATTTTAGAAAAAAAGCTGGATCTACTTCCATTGTGCAAGGAAACACTCCAAAGGCATGTGGAAACTTTGGAGCAGCACCAGAAAAGAAGAATCGATTGGATCATTAAACAATGCACATTGCAGAAGCTGCCTTTAAGAAAAGGGTTCATAATAAGGAAAGCTGGTATAGGCCAAAAATATTCGAAGGAAATGGAGTGCTATATTACGGAAAGGCTAAAAGACGCCGTGTAAACTGGGGATGTAACAATTGAAGATAAACGAATTATTGGATATGGAAGAATTTCATAGAATGAAATTGAGGTTATACCCAGATGAATCTGTCTACAGTATTTGCGCGCGCTATTACTTGTATTCAGGCCATTTTACACGTTTGGCAAAAATAAAACGGAACAACAAGTTGTATTTAAGTTTGCAGAATGCTTTTTATCGACAGTGGCAGGTTTTAGTAATCCAAGCTCATCGTAAAATCGCAAGGTTTTTACCGATACTCTGCTAAGCTTAGAAAAAACGCTGATCTTTAACATTTCGCGTCCGGTTCCTTTCAATAGGATGAAAACCTGACAGTATGCACTCATCGGCGACCTCGGAAAGTTCGGCGCAAGTCCTGGGCCCACTTGTCCGAAATTTCCCAAGGGATAAAGTGTCCACCTTCTGCGTGAGCTGTGATGTTGACATGGTTATACCAAGGAGCGCGGTCGCTGTCGAGAAAATTCCGTGCGCGATTTTCGGTCGTGATACCCGGCGGATTTTCGTAGCCCACGAAGGTTATTCCGGTTGATGCCTCAACGACAGGCCAGCGATGATGAGAGGGTGTCCATGGATAGCGGTTGGCGTTCGCATAGACGCGCATCGAGGTTTCGATGACGTTGTTGACCCAGAAGATTGTTGCGTGTGTAAGGATGTCGTCCTTCGAAAAGACATTCTTCGACATTACCATATTGTCGCTCCAGCTGGCCCATCGTTCCAAGATCCATGCGAGCATTCCCACCGGAGAGTCGCTCAGGCCGTAGGCGAGTGCCGGAATCAAGTACGTGAACGGCGAGATGCGATGCAAAACAGCGATCAAACTTCAACATCTCCGACCTGATTCTCTCAGGGATATTGTCTGGAAGAGGGCGGCCTCCGGCGAGATCCCAAGCGCGATCCCCGTTAAACAAGCTCAGTTTTTGAGCAGACCCGATATGAATGGCGTAGAGTTCGTCACTATATTTATGTCCCAGTTGACCGGTTACGAGAGCACCTACATCGCATCCCGCTGCAGCGTATTTATCATAGCCGAGTATATCGGTCATGAGTGTTTGCCAGAGATCGGCGATTTTCCAAAAGTTCATGTCCGGGTGGTTTAGCAGCGTCGTCGAAAATCCGAAGCCTGGAAGAGAGGGCACGATTACGTCAAAGGCTTCAGCTGGATCGCCTCTGAATGCACCAGGGTCCGCCAGGGGATCGATCACCTTGGACCAATGCTAGAATGTCCATGGCCAACCGTTGGACAGGATCAATGGTTTAGGGGGCCCTATGCCCGGTTTACGCATAAAGTGCACAGAAACTCCGTCAACATTTACTTTATAGTACTCGTAGGCGTTGCCTTCTCGGATTTGCGCCAGTCAAACTTGTTAATCCAGTAATCGACGAGACACTCCAGATAGTTCCGGCTAACGCTGTAAAAACAGTCATCATTACCGGCATCGAGAGGCCATCTGGTAGACTTCAAACGAATTTGAAGATCAGTTAGTTTCTCATCCGATACGTGGATCGGACTCGGTTCAAGCACGAACGGAGCTGTTGTCATAAGTGTTCCTCCTTGTACGAAAGGAATGTACTAACCTATCCAATCCATTTGATTTCAATATCGAAGGAAGGGATTAGGCATCGTTTCCCAGTTCGACCAGATGCCTCAATGCGGATAATGCGGATGCAATTGCCTGTTTTTCCCAAGTTGAGTTCTTCAACGAATTTCGAGAGCTGTGCGGTGCGATCCATGCGACGCGAATTGATAACATTTGCGCCAAGAGCGGTAATATGCACTTGAACTACCCGGCCATCATTCGGAGCTGGCCCGCGCTCGACGAGTCCGTCTCGTTCAAGTCGGGTCACCAATTGTATGATTGCCGACTGTGTAACTTGCTTAGTGGCTGTCAACTCAGTCAGCCGCATGGGGCTATTGTGAGACAATGTGTGCAGGACAGACAGCGTTGTAAAGCTTAGTTTTTCAATTGATGGTAACCGAATGAGTATCCTCGTCAAGTCTTCGATCACCACGGCGACATCGGCGACATTGAGGTTAGTAGTATGAGTTTTAGGTCTCATGACAAAGTTATATCATTAATTTATATAAGTATCTAATGTAAACGGGTATAATTTAAGTTCCCCAATATTCATGCTGCCTCTATATACTGGATGAAAAAAGAATTTCTAATTACAAAAGATTCTTTTGACGGAGGAAAACGGAATTGACTGAGGCTTTAAAAGACATGTATAATGAGACATTCAAATGGGACTTCACCAAAATTTTATTAGATAAAGTTCTTGTCAAATGCTCACGACAAGAACTTTATCTTATTCCCGATTGAATTCGAATCTAAAGTATCGTCTGTTTATATCCTCAAAGTAAAACTGAGGATAAGGAAGGAGACGAAAGAGGATCAGCACGTCTCCTGACATAGTATGTTCATCTGTTTCCTTCGAAAGGCCTAGGTCTCATGACTCGTTATTCATTTCAAGAGCAAAGGTTTCTTCTGAGACAAATTGAACAGTAGGGTCGATAGACGCATAATGACAGTCTGCCGCTTCTTTTGGAGCGGTTTTTCTTTTGTTGTTAACCCTCCATATTCACCCGATTAACCTCAAAATCGTAAGCGATTTCAATTACACCTTACTCCAGTTTCCCACCAACCCACTTATGAGTATCACCCCGATCGGTGAAAAAATCAGTCAAGTTTTCAGGAAATTTATCCAAAAAGTTTTCATTTTGTCCATTGTTCTTTCTTACACTGTCCCCTATAATATGGGTGGATTTGTCATAAAAAGAAAGTGTTCCATGGATAGGAGACTCCCAAACCGCGAAAAGGAGAGATTTGATGAGAATCAACAGGAGAGATTTTCTCAAGTGGTCGGCGGCGGCTGTGGCAGCGCTGAAGTTGGAGATGGATATGGACAAGCTCAACATGGTTATGGCGGCGGAGACGGACCCTCCAGTCATTTGGCTGCTCGGGTCAGGTTGTTCAGGATGCAGCATATCTACGCTTAACGTGACGAACCCGACCACCATCGAGGATGTGCTTCAGAACAAAATCAGTATGAAGTATGACAGCACGATCATGGCGGCGTCAGGTGAAAGTGCGATGCAGGCGCTTGAAAATGCGGCGAACCAGTATAACGGACAATTCATTCTCGTGATCGAGGGTGCCATTCCCGGGGGAGCCTCCAAGAACTACTGTATTATCGGTGAGCAGAACGGGGTTCCGCTCACTATGTATGATGCAGTGCTCAAATATGGACCGAAAGCAAAATATGTCGTGGCGTCAGGCACCTGCGCCTCCTTTGGCGGCGTGGCGGCCGCAGCTCCCAACAGCACAGGTTGCGTATCCGTGAAGTCGCTGCTGAGCGGCAAAACCCCGAACCCGGTCGTCAATTTGGCGGGGTGTCCGGTGAATGCGACAGTAATGGTGCAGACGCTGCTTGATTTAATCTTAACTGGCCTACCTTCTCTTGACAGTAACAGCCGCCCGAGTAAATTTTTCGGCACAACTATACATAGTGTGTGTCCGAGAAAAGGGCAAACCCAGGTTTCCCAGCCCGGAATTTACGGCTGCTATAAGAATATCGGCTGTAAAGGCCCTGGAAACCAATCGCCGTGCCCGTCGCTCATGTGGAACAACAAACAAGGCTGGTGCATCCAATCGGATTATCCGTGTATCGGTTGTACAGCACCTGTATTTCCTCTAAATCCGATCATTACCGTTTAAGCGGCGACTAAGAAAGGGTGAATAATGATGAGCACGATCAAGCTGGATCCGGTAACTCGTCTGGAAGGACATTTGAAGGTTGAAGTCACGCTGGACGCCAATAATAAGGTGGTTTCCGCCGCCGTCGCCGGTATGCTGTTCCGGGATTTCGAGAACATGCTGCTGAATCGGCCTCCAAGGGATGCTGCTTTCCTGACTCAGCGGATTTGCGGGGTATGCCCGGTTCCCCAGGCCGTTGCTTCCGTAAAGGCGGTTGAGAAAATAAAGGGCTTTAAACCAAATCTCCAGGGGCTGATGCTTCGGAATCTGATTCAAGGAGCGAATTTCCTGGACAGCGGAATCACTCATTTTTACCATTTATCGTTACTAGACTATATTCAAGGTCCGCAGATAAGTCCATGGGTAGGAGGCTACACGCAGGATCTAAGGTTCAGTGCCGCCGATACCCAAACGCTGACGGATCACTATATTTCGGCGCTGCAAATCCGCAGAAAGGCCAACGAAATGGCGGCCATCTTCAGCGGTAAGCTTCCCCATGCCGCGAATATTGTTCCAGGCGGTGTAACGGCCTTGCCTTCGGCAACGGAAATAAATAATTTCCGGAACTATTTGAACGATATTCAGTCCTTCATTTCGAGTACTTATCAAGCTGACGTCAACATGCTGGCTTCGGCTTATAGCGATTACTATAGCATGGGCACAGGTTACGGCAACCTAATCACCTTCGGCGCCTTTGACACGAATACTTCAGGGGGCTTGTTATTCCCGGCAGGCACTGTCACAGGCGGAACCGTTGGCGCATTTAACGAAACGAACATTAAGGAATTCAATAAATATTCTTACTACTCCTCTCCAAGCGGACAAGCCCCGGCAAGCGGCACCACAACGGCGAGCTACGGAAAGAGCGGAGCTTACACCTGGTTGAAATCTCCCCGGTACAACAACACGCCATTTGAAGCGGGACCGCTGGCCAGAGCATGGGTTAGCGGCGACTACCGCAGGGGCGTATCCGTTATGGACCGGCATATGGCACGTTACGTGGAAATGGCCAAACTCGTAAGCAATATGCAAACTTGGCTGGATCAATTAACACCAGGAGCCAGCGGCTTTACGAATATCGGCGATCCGGTTTCGGGCAGCGCCTCCGGCTTAACGGAAGCTCCACGGGGCGCGATTGGCCACTGGCTATCGGTATCCAGCTCCCAAATTTCCAAGTACCAAATTATTACGCCAACCTGCTGGAACGCCTCTCCGATGGACGACTCCGGCAATCCGGGTCCTGTCGAAAAAGCTCTGATTGGCACCCAGCTGGCGGATCCGGCCCAGCCTGTGGAACTGCTCCGCATTGTGCATTCCTTTGACCCCTGCACAGGTTGTTCCGTGCATGTCATGTCTCCGGAAGGCGGGGAAATGTCCAAATTTATCGTCCAGCCTCTTGGCAAATAACGATGAAGGACACGGTGGTCATTGGAATCGGCAACATTCTCTTGAAGGATGACGGCATCGGCGTCCATACGATCCGCGAATTGGAGAACGAAGACCTCCCGTCCACAGTTGAACTGGTGGATGGGGGGACTTCTACCCTGGCTATGCTGAGCTATTTTCTGGAGTCCCGGAGAATTATCGTTATCGATGCGTTGAAGGCCGGCTTGGATCCGGGAACGATTTACCGGATCAGCCCGGAGGATATTGCGGGCTACGAGAAGGGGAACTTATCCATTCACGATACTCAAATTTTAGATGTGGTCCAAATGGCCCGCATGCTCGGCGCCGCTCCGAACGTCATTATATTCGGCATTGAGCCGCAGGAGATCGGTTTTGAACTCGAAATGTCGGATCTCATGAGGAGCAAAATTCCCGAGATTATCGGGCTCATCAAGCAAGAATTGGGCTTCGCAAGTCAGGAGGAGAAGAACTTTGCATGAAGCGGCCATTGTAGAAAGCGCCTTGGAATTAATCCTCGTCAAAGCCGAAGAGCACCATTTGACAAAAATCAGGCGCATCACGGCCAAGGTGGGAGAACTGTCGGGTGCCCTTCCGGAAGCCATGCAATTCGTTTTTCAGAACGCGTCGCAAGGCACGATTGCGGAAGGGTCGGATTTCATCATCGAACATGTGGAAGCAACAGCCTCATGCGGGAGCTGCGACATTACGTTTCCCATCCGTTATTACCATCCCGTGTGCCCTTCGTGCGGCGGGCTGGACAACCAGGTCCTCACAGGTTATGAGCTGTATATCGATACGATGGAGGGTGATTAAATGAGCAGCATTAAAGTGGTTACTAGCATCCTGAAGGTGAATGACGAGCTAACCCAGCAGAACAAGAAGCTGATGAATGAGAAGGGGCTGTATGTCATCAATTTGATGAGCTCCCCGGGGTCGGGCAAAACTTCCATTCTGGAGAAAGTGATTGCCAAGCTGAAGGATGAAGTGAAAATTGCGGTGATCGAGGGTGACCTCTATACGACAAAGGATGCTGAAAGAATCGAGGCCCACGGAGTGCAGGTCGTGCAAATCAACACCGAGGGAGGATGTCACCTGGATGGGCAGATGATCCGGAACGCCTTAACTCATTTGAACTTGGACGAAACGAACCTGCTGATTATCGAGAATGTCGGCAACCTGATTTGTCCTGCATCCTTCGAGCTGGGGGAGGATCTGATCATCACCGTATTAAGTACGACGGAAGGAAACGACAAGCCGCAGAAATATCCGCGCATGTTTGAAAAGTCCGGCATCGTCATTTTGAATAAAATCGATTTGGTGCCCCATACGAACTTTGACAAGGATGAATTTCACAAAGATATCCGGGAAATCAATCCTAAGGCGAAGGTTATTGAAACTTCCTGCATGACCGGCCAGGGGATTGATGAGCTGTGCGCCTGGTTGAAGAAAACGATCTCGATCTCGAATCCAGTATAAAAAAGGAGAGTTAAACTATGCCTCATATTGGTTTTGGCGAACTTGTTGTTATTTTGGTCATCGCGTTAATTGTGTTCGGTCCCGGTAAGCTTCCCTCCGTGGGCGGAGCCATCGGTAAAGCCTTCTCTGAATTTCGGAAAGCATCTAAGGAATTAACCGGCGAGGGTGCTAATTCTTCCGCTGCTAACGAGCCATCTAAGGAGTTAACCGGCGAGGGTGCCAATTCTTCCGCTGCTAACGAGCCTGTTCCGGTTCAAGCAGCCGTTTCTCAAGAAACCAATGAAGTTAAATCGTAATCCGCTCATCGGTGAATATTGATGTGGGAGAGCGAAAATATCGTTAGCGCCGTTCGCTGGCTGGGCAAATTTCGCGCCCGCATCCTCGCCGGAGTGCTGGTTGTCATTGCCGCAGCGACGGCCGTATATGCGGTGTCGGACCCGCTTCTGAAGCTTTTGTGCCGGCCGCTTCAGGATCAGCCGCTGTTCTTTATGACGCCTGTGGATGGAGTGATGACGAAGCTGTGGGTGGCGATGTTCGGAGGAGTTCTGGCGTCGTTTCCCGTTCTGGCCTGCCTGCTCGTGTCCATGTTCGCCTCCTTGCTGGACCGCAGCATTCGTCTCAAAATTTATTTTTTGACCATTCCGTTAGCTGTCGTTCTTTTTGCGGGGGGGATCGCATTTGCCTACGAGTTTATTTTGCCGAACACCGTCGACTTCCTGATCCAGAGCGGAGAAGGAGTTCTGAAGCCGATGATTTCCGGGAGTGCTTATGTGTCGTTTATAGCATTCTTTTTGATCTCGGTGGCACTGGTTTTTGAACTGCCGATCGTGATGGTTGCGCTGTCGAGAATTGGCCTGATTCATTCCAAGATGCTGATGAGAAAACGGAAATTCGCCGTGCTGGGAATCGTGATCATACTGGCGCTTTTGTCTCCAACTCCTGATGCGTTCTCGCTTCTGGCGGAATCGATACCGGTGGTGGCACTGTACGAAATCAGCATTTGGACGATTTACCTTCTGGAGCGAAAGGGCATGTCAAGGATGAAGCGTGTGACTACCGATGATTAATCAAAACCGTTTGCAGCAAGATACAGATCGACCGGTGGTGGAGCATTTGGCGGAGCTGCGTAGAAGATTGATTGTGACAGTGGCTTCCGTCATCGTTCTGACTGCTGTCATTTATTCAAAAGCGTTCCTGATCGTGGAGGTTCTAAAAAGATCCGTCGGGAACGAGTGGCTGGATCTGGCCTTTTTTTCGTTAACTGGAGCTTTTGTCCTAAGGGTCAAGCTGTCTTTTATTGCGTCCCTCATCGCGCTGTCCCCGCTTATCGGTTACCAGCTGTTTGCATTTATCGGTCCCGGCCTAACTGCCAAGGAACGAAAAGTGTTGCTTTCGGCGGTGTTTTATATGGTTCCCTGTTTCGTTTTGGGCGTCGTTCTAAGTTATGTAGTGGTCGTTCCTTCTGTGTTGCACGCACTTCTCACATACGGAAACTCTTATATGAAGGCGGCCTTGTCGGGCGAGGAATACATCAGCTTCATTGCCATGCTGTGCGTCGTTTTCGGTCTTGTATTCACTCTTCCTTTTCCGCTCATCGCGCTTGGGAAGCTGGGACTTCTGCGTTCCTCCTGGATGAAAAAAGTAAGGGTCTCCATTGTACTCTCCGTGTTGATCGGAGAAGGTTTGTTTGCGGCTGACATTACCTCGGTAATCCTGCTTGCCATTCCTCTGATTCTTATTTACGAAATTAGCCTGAGAGTCGTCATACGGATGGAGAAACGCAGGGAGGCAGCGTCACTATAACATCTAGGAATGGAATGGAGGCGAAAAGCTATGTTGAGTGAGGTCATCCGGGTGGATGTCCAAGTGAAGGGCATTGTGCAGGGAGTAGGGTTCCGCCCTTTTGTATATCGGCTTGCGCATCAGCATGATCTCAAAGGGTGGGTCACTAATGACGCAAGCGGCGTCAGACTGGAGGCGGAGGGCCGCAGTCCAGATATCGACGCTTTTTTGCTTTCATTGCGAGCGTCCCCTCCGCCTCTCTCCCATATCGAGGAACTGACCGCGGAAGTGCACTCACCGATTGGATACGCGGAATTCCGTATAAAAGAAAGCGCCGGCGCCAGCTCTCATGAGGTGTACCTCTCGCCGGACATTTGCGTGTGTGAAGATTGTCTTGCAGAGTTGAAGGATCCTGATAACCGGAGGTTCCGCTACCCGTACATCAACTGTACCAACTGCGGGCCCCGGTTTACCATTACGGTTCAAGTCCCATACGACCGGAAGCATACGACAATGCGGGATTTCCAGTTATGCCCGGATTGTGCGAAGGAATACCATGATCCGACGGATCGGCGATTTCATGCCCAGCCAGTAGCTTGTCCAGTATGCGGTCCGTCGGTTTCGCTGCTGGACGCTTCCGGGAAAAGGGTGGATTTGGCTGACGCGGCCGCGTGTGCCGCCGAACGTTTGAAGTCGGGCGCCATTCTGGCAGTCAAGGGCCTCGGCGGCTATCATCTGGCTTGCGATGCGACGCAGGAGACGGCGGTACGAGAGCTGCGGTCGCGAAAGCGCAGGGACGGCAAACCGTTCGCAGTTATGGCGGATACGCTCGAGACGGTTCTTCGCATCTGCGCCGTAACGGAGAAAGAGCGGGAGCTTCTCACTAGCCCCAAGCGGCCGATCGTCCTGCTTCCCTTGAAGACAGAGGCACGCAAGCTTCTTCCGGCAGATACCCTTTCCCCCGACAATAATATGCTAGGCGTGATGCTGCCGTATACGCCGCTGCAGCATCTTTTGTTTCAGGACGGTTTGGAGCTTATGGTCATGACGAGCGGCAACCGTTCCGGCGAGCCTATTGTGTACCGTGACAAGGAGGTGACATCGGCTCTTCAAGGAATCGCCGACTATTACCTGGTTGGGGACCTGCCTATCCATATGAGGACGGATGATACGGTAACCAGTGTGTTTCGGGAACGGGAGTACATCATCCGCAGATCACGGGGCTATGTCCCTTATCCCTTTGACTTGACTGCTGTCGTTCAATCGGCGGAAGTGAAGCCGTACAAGTCCGGGAATTCTCCCATATTGGCGTTGGGGGGAGAATTAAAGAATACGTTTTGTTTGGTCAAGGACCGCAAAGCCTTTGTCAGCCATCATATCGGTGATCTGGATAACCTGGAAACGCTGGATTCCCTTATAGACGGAGTGGCGCATTTTGGGCGCATTTTCGCAGCGGAAGCCGGGGTTTTGGCCTACGATATGCATCCTGGATACCGTTCCTCCCAATATGCGTCCGTACACAAGAACATCGTCAAGATCCCTGTTCAGCATCATCACGCCCATATCGCTTCCTGTATGGCGGAGAACGGCATTTCCGGTCCAGTGATCGGAGTCGCCTTCGACGGAACGGGACTGGGCGAAGACGGACACGTCTGGGGCGGAGAATTTTTCGCTGGGGACTATGGCGGATTTGAGCGCATGGCCCACTTTGGGTATGTCCCGCTTCCCGGTGGGGATGCGGCCGTCAAGGAGCCTTGGAGGATGGCTTTAAGCTATCTTCTGAATGACGAAGGGACTGAGCTGCCGGCCCATTGGCTGAGTACCATCGAGCCGTACAAAAGGGACATCGTCAATCGCCAAATTCTGCAGCGCATCAACACGCCGCTCACCAGCAGCGTCGGCAGGCTGTTTGACGCCGTGTCGTCTCTGACCGGTTTATGTCATTATGCTGAGTACGAAGGCCAGGCGGCCATTCGTTTGGAAAGAGCGGCAGATCGGGAGACGTCACGGATTTATCCGTACGAAGTGAAGGCTGTGCAAGGCAGGCTTGAGATTGGCGCTGCGCCTCTAATCCGGGAACTGGTTCTCGAGATTCGGGACGGAAGGAGTATTTCCGGAATTTCCGGAGCGTTTCACCGGACATTGGCTGCAATTGTAGGGGATATCTGCATACGGATTCGATCCGAACGGGGTCTGAATGAGGTGGCACTCAGCGGCGGTGTGTTTCAAAACCGCTTGCTGCTTGCCTTTACGGTCGACGAATTGGAGCGGAATGGGTTTCGCGTATGGCTCCACAGCAAGGTGCCTGCCAATGATGGGGGGCTTTCACTGGGCCAGGCGGCAATAGCGCTGGGCAAATATCTCACACAGGAAGGGATGCGGGAATCATGTGTTTGGCAATACCCGGAGAAGTAGAAAGCGTATGTGGCGACAAGGCGGTAATCGATATTACCGGTATCCGGAGGCAAGTGTCCATTGCCCTGGTCGACCGGGTGAATGTGGGGGATTACCTGCTCGTTCATGCGGGCTGTGCGATTGCGATCATCGATAAGCAGGAAGCCATGGAGACGATGGAACTGCTCCATCAGTTGGCGGGGAATATCCATGATTAGCGAATTGGAAAAAATTCAAAACCAAACGTTGGTTGAAGGCCTGGTGAAGGCAATCCAGCGCTATGACGGAAAGCCCGTTTCGATCATGGAGGTATGCGGCACCCATACGATGGCGATCTCCCGTCATGGGATTCGGGAATTGCTTCCGCCGAACGTTAGGCTTATTTCGGGGCCGGGCTGTCCGGTCTGCGTAACCCCGAGCTTTTACCTGAAATCGGCTTTGGAGCTCGGCAGGAGAGAGGATACCATCCTGGCCACTTTCGGCGACATGATGCGGATTCCGTATAAGGGCGTCAGCTTGCTGACCGAGAAGGCGCTGGGCAGGGATATCCGTATGGTATACTCCCCGCTGGACAGTCTGGATATCGCTCGTCAGCATCCGGACAAGAAGGTCATTTTTCTGTCAGTCGGGTTTGAGACGACGGTACCGGTCACAGCCATTGCCGTTCTGGAAGCGGCGCAGCAGGGGCTTGAGAATTTCATGATTTTATCGGCTAATAAAACGATTCCGGCAGCGATGCACCTGCTGTCTTCGGACCCTGAAGTTTCCGTTGACGGGTTCATGTATCCCGGCCATGTCAGTGCTGTGATTGGCTCCGGCCTGTACGAGGAACTGGCTAAGGCGTATGGGATTCCGGGAGCTATCACCGGGTTCGACCCGGCGGATATTCTGGGCTCGATCCTATACGTTCTGGAGCAAATCCGGGGCAATAAAGCCACAGTCGCCAACTTGTATTCCAAGGTGGTTCAGCCGGGAGGGAATCCGATTGCCCGGGAGAAAATGGACGAGGTATTCGAGCCTTCGGATGCCGTATGGCGGGGACTCGGACAGATCCCAGGCTCAGGCCTACGGCTTCGCGAGAAATACAGGGCCTTTGATGCATGGGGCCTGATCAACGGCTCCGTGGAGGAGTGGGACGAGGAAGCGCGCGGCTGCCGCTGTGGCGATATTCTGAAGGGAAAATGCCTCCCATCCGATTGTAAATTGTTTGGAAAGGCGTGCACGCCCGAAACCCCGGTCGGTTCCTGTATGGTATCGAGCGAGGGTACTTGCACGGCATATTACCGATACCAATAGGGGGAGGGAGACCAGTGAGCGAAATCATTACTTTAGCCCACGGCAGCGGAGGGAAACTGACCCATCAACTGATCCATGGGATATTTCAGAAGCACTTCCGAAATGATTGGCTCCTTGAGGGCGGCGATTCGGCAGTACTGGAAACTCTTCCGGGACAATTGGCGTTCACGACGGATTCCTATGTGATTCATCCGCTTTTTTTCCGCGGAGGGAACATTGGGAAGTTGGCCATTTGCGGGACCGTTAACGATCTGGCCGTATGTGGAGCAATTCCCAGGTATATTAGTTGCGCTTGGATCATTGAAGAAGGGTTTGCTCTTGGGGAACTGGAGGAGATTGCGGAGTCCATGGCGGCGACCGCAAAGGAAGCCGGAGTAGTGATAGTAACCGGCGACACAAAGGTCGTTCCGAGAGGCTGTGTGGACAAGCTATTCATTAACACCTCCGGAGTGGGTTTTATTCCGGAAGGTCTTCGGCTGTCCCCCGCTTTAATCCGGCCTGGGGATCGTGTGATCGTCACCGGTACGATCGGGGATCACGGCACAGCGATTCTGATTGAGCGGGAACAGCTGCAGGTGGAAACCGGACTTGGAAGCGACTGTGCGCCGCTCAACGGAATGCTGGAGCTGGTAACGGCTTCAATGGGCGGTGCTGTAAGACTTATGCGGGACCCGACCCGGGGCGGCGTAGCCACTACGCTGAACGAATTTACGGAAGGGCAGAGCTTTGGCATCCGGCTGGAGGAGAATGCACTTCCCGTAAAAGGGGAAGTGCGCGGTCTATGCGGCATGCTGGGGATGGACCCGTTGTACATAGCCAACGAGGGCAAAGCCATTCTGGTGGTTGACGGGGCCCAGGCGGACCGAGTGATTGAACGGCTACGCAGTCACCCCTGCGGGCGGGACGCCGCCGTGATCGGCGAAGTTGTCGCAGATCATCCGGGAAAGGTATATATGCGCACGCTGGCCGGAGGCCACCGCATCATCGATATGTTGGTAGGCGACCAACTGCCCCGAATTTGTTAAACGGCGGGATAACCCTATTTTAAAGAAGGGCCTTATCCCCGGTTGCGCAATTCGATCAACGGTCCGAGACTGCAGGAATATTTGTAAAAATGAAGCGCGAGGCGCTGTTACCAGGAGAAGGTGTATTAATGAGGAGAATTTCCGCCAGTAACGGCTACGTCTACTTTCTTGTTGTATTGGCGCTGCATGTGTTGGGGGGAGCCGGATTTCTCATGGCAACGGCCCGCGAACCGAAGTTGTGGGGGCTTGGCCTTTTGGCTTATACGTTCGGCCTGCGTCACGCTTTTGACGCCGATCATATTTCGGCCATTGACAATACGATCCGGAAGCTGATCGAACGGAAGAGAAACCCTTTAGGGGTTGGCATGTATTTTTCCCTCGGCCACTCGACGGTCGTCTTTCTCATGGTGCTGGGGATCGCGCTCTCAATGAACACATTTGTGCTCGATAATCCAAAAGTACGTGAAATCGGCGGCCTGATCGGGACGTTGGTATCCGGTTTCTTCCTGATCTTCGTTGGACTGATTAATGTGTTTACACTTGTGAATCTTTGGGGCAGAGCCCGGGGAGCGGCGAACCGAACAGGCAGGAATTTCGAAACGGGTCATATGCATGGACCCAGGGGGATGTTTACCCGATTTTTGGCTCCTGCATTTCGAATGATCAACAAAAGCTGGCATATGTATCCGCTCGGATTTCTGTTCGGGCTTGGCTTTGATACGGCGACGGAAGTGAGTCTGCTTGCTATTTCGGCAAGTACCGCGAACGAATCGTCCTCCTTTATCAGCATCTTGTCCCTGCCGCTGTTGTTTGCTGCCGGAATGAGCTTGATGGACACAATCGACGGCGCGATCATGACAAGAGCTTACCGGTGGGCATTCATTTCCTACAAGAAAAAAACAGCCTATAACCTGATCGTTACCGGTGTCTCGGTTGTATCCGCGTTTTTTATCGGCGCCGTTCAGCTCGTTCATTTAATTGAAGCGAAATGGCCGCAGCCTGCCCAGTGGATCAATAGGCTCGGAATCGATCACCTTGGCTACGCTCTGGCAGGATTTCTGATTTTGATCTGGATCGTCTCTATGATTATTTGGAGAGGGATGAGAGGCCGACATGCCGTTGACGGAACGTGAAAAGGAAAGCTTTGCGCTCGTTACATTAGACGTTATCCATGGTTGGCCATTAATTCCTCTCCTGATCCACACTCCACGATAGGGGCTGCCCATCAGCAGTCCCGTTGAATTCACCAGTGAGAATAGAGACCTGGCATGCTTCGGCATGGCCAGGTCTCTATTCTTTTCTTACAATGACAAGTTGCAAATAAGGGTGTCGGTGGACAAGAACATAGTCCCATAAGTGCCCGCGCCCAGCGCGGTTTTTTTATTTTAAGGGACCAAGTTCTAGTCCTTTGCTCAGGACAAGAACTTGGTACTATTGCCGATTTGACATGTATCTAATTATTAAAAATACAGCCATGTATCCCTGTAAAGGTAAGATCAATGAAAGAACAGGCAATCAAGCAGGAAGTCCTTACATTTATAAAAGTAAGCAATTAGTAAGGGTAAGCGCATTAAATTGTTTTATATTCTACATTGATTGCAATGATTATCTCGGTTCAATTATTACAACTTATATTTTACAAATTATCTTTTATCAATTCTTAGAATTTTTTAAAATCTACCCTCAAATCGCATGCTTTTTGAGACAGCGGAATGGCTGGTCATTAGTTCGTTTCAAAAAGTCATAAAATCAATTGGGGTTCCATTGAAGATTGCATACGGAAGAGTATCGACCAAGGAGCAAAATATAGAGCGGCAGCTTTTAAAGTTCCGGGAATTAGGGATTGAAGAACGGTTTGTTTTTGTTGATAAGCAGAGCGGCAAAGATTTTGATCGTCCACGCTATCAGGCGATGCGGCTCATGCTGCGTGTACAGTGACAACAAGTTTACCCCTACTAAGTCCTGATATTATCAGGATTTTTTTATATTTAGGGGAGACTTGTTGTCACTAAATTGCGACAACAAGTTTACCTCTTTCGAGGAGTTTGTAATATTTAAAGCGGCGGCTATAGTTAGAGTTACTTTGTGGAAAGACATAATTATTTTTTGTTCCAATCTACAATACATATCGATGCTTTGTATCTGCTACATTTAATTTTTCTGTCCAATTAAAGTGAAGAAGATACATGTTCTATCATCCACTACTATGAAAGTATAAAAAAATTCGGTCTACCGTAACTTTTATACTATTTGTCCTAAAATGAAGATTAAAGGCATCAAAATGCCGCGTAAATACCTGCTTATTCGAATGAATCCATATCATCAACCGTATGATGTTGCTCGTCGTTTCTAATATGGGTGTAAAGTGTGGTTGTTTTGGGATCAGAATGACCGAGTATATCTTGGACAAGTCTCAGATTCTTTTTCTTTTATACAGTTGAGTTCCAAAAGTGTGCCTTAGTATATGGACACTCAAAGGTTTTCCATAGGCACGAGAATATTTATTCACCATTTTTTGCATTGCGTTTTTCGTCATAGGTTTACCGCCTTTAGTTAGAAACAGGGCCGTTTCCGAAACCGTCGGTTGGTATCTAGAATTGCGGATCCTCAGGTATTCTTCAAGATCCAGCTTTGAACGCATCAAGAAGGGGACTGATTGCATTTTTTTTCCTTTGCGGGTCACAAGGACGCATCTCGCTTCCCAATCGATGTCTTTAAGGATTAAGTTAACTACTTCATTTACGCGAAGTCCTGAGCCTAATATGAGGCTTACAATGGCAGTGTCCCGTTCGCGGTTATCTTCGTACCAAGATAGATGTCTTTTATTGAGTTCAGGTTGCTTGCCATAATCGTAAGCTACAAAACGGAGAAATTCTTCTACGGCTTCTTCGGAAACAAGTATTTTATGATGTTTCTTACGGTAATAATAAATCTGTTCGCTCACACCGACGATCCGCAGAATGCGGCTCACTGCATGCCCCAGCTTAATCCATTTGTCGGCTATTTCAATTTTGTCCGATAAGCTGGGTTCTGCTTTTTTAATAAGTCACGAAGAACAGCAATCTCCAGATCCTTCTCACCCAAGATCTCCTTCAGTTGTTTGTTTTCACCTTCAAGTGCGCGAAACTCTTGTGGGGATGGTGCATAGGCACTAATCGCTTTAGCAGAGATATCGGTTGTTTTCCAATCCGTATGCTCCGCTTGATCCATCCAACGGTATAACATCTTTGGATTTATGTTATGGCGGCGCGCTACTTGTGAAGCATTCCCAACTTCTCTGGCTTCTTGAATCACTTGCTGTTTGAACTCCATCGTAAAACGTCTCCGTTGCATAAAAAATCCCCTCCACTGGTTCTTCATCTAGCTTACTACGTTAAGTAACCTAGACTCAAATCCAATTTCGGGGCTTAAGAGATAACATAAAAAAGACTAAATGCTGAAATACATACACTTAGTCTTTTTCTACTATTTTATTCTACGATTTGAAAAGGTTTTGTTTGCGTGACTTTCATCATTTTCATACGAGCAAATCGCTCATCCAAATTATTTTCAAGTATCCATTCATGATGTGTTTCGGCAATCATAGGCTTATTTTCACTAGAAATACCTTCCCATTCAAAATCTACAGAAACAGAAAGTGTATGATCCGTATTTTCTGTCACTGTGAAGTTTTTTGGGACATGCCCGCTTTGTTTGACTTGATTAGGAATAGTTGCCAACCATTCATAGAATCTTTCGTGATTAGTAATTTTTGAACCCGTGCTCAAATTCAACTCGAATTGCTCAGCTAAAAGTTCTTTGAATTTTCCGCTGTTCACTGATACTGTTTCCATTGCATATAACCAATAGTGCATAAATGATTTTGCTCGATTTTCAGCATAGGCACTTTGAAATTGCGGGTTTTCAATACTTCCTGTTGGTTCCATATGAACCTTTGTAAATAGAGGCAATTCGTTGTCACGAAGCTTCAAAATTGTTGAATAATGAATGGTATAACTGTATCTGCTGAGATCTGGACGTATGTTTTGATAAAGGATATCCGCCTCTAATGAAAGCTCTTCATCACTTATTTGTTTGATGGATGTATGTTTAACATGATGTGCATTTTGCCATCCTTCAAACACTTTTAATCGCTCTGCGATTCCATTTTTCCCTTTAGACGAACCAACTTGCGATAATATTTCGACGTCCTCTGCTAAAATATCTAATTGATTGTCAATACGTGCTTTGTTAAAAGGGACTTCATAGACTTGATACCAACGATAGTATTGTGTTAAAGCTAAATGACTATTCTGAATTGATTTAAATTTATCCATCTCATTATACTCCTATTATTTACTTGTTTTCATCGTATGAGGATATAATGCATCTTTTAATTGGAACTCATACGTTTCAGGATTCACAAGACCCACAATTTTGTCGCTATCATACAGTTTTAACATAAATCCAGCCATTTCTTTTGCAGTATGATATTTAGGAATTGCGCCTTCATATTGAATATCTTCCAAATCTAAAGCACGTTTAGCAAATCCCGTTTCAGTTGCACCAGGTGCTAAAACTTTGGCTTTTAAAGGTGAACCATTTCCTCTCAATTCATGTGCTAGACCTTCCGTGAAGGCACTGACATAGAACTTAGAGGCACAGTAGGTCACGGCATTGGCAACGATCAAGTACCCCCCTCCAGATGAAACATTAATGATTTGCGTTCCGGCCACCTGTGAGTAATCACGGACATAAAGGGAGGAGAGTATCGTTAAAGCCTCTATATTTAAGTGAAGCATCGTCTCGATTTTATTTAAATTTTGCTCTCCAACAGAAGCAAAGTTTCCAAAACCGGCATTATTAATCCAAGTTTCGATCTGATATTGCTGTAGACTTTCGTAAAATTCATAAACATTCGCTGAGATCGATAAATCGACCGTTCGTATGACAACATCGAGATCCGGGTTAATTTCCATCACTTTTGATTTTAAATTCTCTAATTCTTCTGTTCTTCGGGCTGCCAGGATCAAATTTTTTCCGCGAGCCGCCAAAGCAAGAGCTGATTCATACCCAATTCCTGAACTCGCACCTGTAATAACCGTATATTTCATATAAATTCCTCCTGAATTTTTATTCATGTTGTTTCTTGTGGATGAACAATGAGTTGATTATACTGGTTAGAGTAAACTCTAAGTCAAGTGATAAATTCAATTGGAGGTTTCTCATGTACACGATTGGGGAAGTGGCCGAAATATTAAAGATTAGTACGCATACCTTGCGCTATTACGAAAAAGAAAAAATTATTATTCCCGATCGGGATTCAACCGGCGATAGGCGATACGATGATTCACATCTCAGATGGCTACAATTCGTGATCAAATTAAAAGAAACACAAATGCCAATCGCAACGATTAAGAAATATGCTTCATTAGCTTTAGAAGGGGAGTATACCACGCAAGAGCGATTAGACCTATTAGAAGAACATAAACGATCGATTAAGAAACAAATTTATACATTACAAGCTGCGGATAAAATGCTTGAACATAAAATTACAGTTTATAAGGATTTTATAAATAAAGGAATTGAAATTTCTTGATTTGATGTAGGAGAGAGGTAATTATTATCGATTAAAGAATGGAACTGATCCATTGCTTGTTTTGGTGTAGGCAAAATCGCTTAACTAATGGGCGGTTTAATGGTAAGAGGAGAGAACCCTTCTACAGGCGTTATTTATGAATCTGACCGTGAGTTGTTACACTTATTGACTAAACTAACGGATACGTTAGTTCAATGACGCATCGACAGTCTAGGACTTTATTTTCTCGTCCTTGATTGTCACTGTTTCAATTGGGAAAGGTCAACGAGCATATTTATCCACGATTAAGGATGGTTCCACAAACGAAATTCTAGATTACCATGTGTCTGAGCGAATCACCATGGATCTGGCGATAGAAACGTTGCTCAAATTAAAGAAGAATCGAAGTTTTAAGAAGACTTCAGAAGCTTTGATTCATTCCGATCAAGGGACTCACTACACGCATCCGGATTATAGACAACTGGACCAATTGCAATCATTCGGTTGTGAGCGTTTTTATCAAGAAAAAATAACAGGCTCAAAAAAAGAACGTCCTGAGTTAGAAAAAATGTTAGATCATCTGAGATCAGGTGATACGGTTGTCATTTGCGAGCTTACTAGACTAAGCAGATCTACGAAGGACTTATTTCAGTTGGTTGAACTAATCGAGAAAAATGGAGCAAACATTAAAAGCCTGAAAGAGACTTGGTTAGATACGACTACACCACAGGGAAAATTAATGTTCACCATATTTGCAGGGATAAGCCAGTTTGAAAGAGACTTAATTAGTCAAAGGACCAAGGAAGGCTTAGATAGCGCTCGTGCCAGAGGAAGAAAAGGTGGAAGGCCTCCAAAAAATAGTAATGACATTGAAAAAGCAATCAAGCTCTATCGGTCAAAAGACTATTCATTGAAAGAAATTAATGAAATGACAGGAATCAGTAAAACTTCTTTATATAGATACTTAGAATTACAAGCACGTGAATTTAAACAAAAAAGTTAGAAGAAATGGAAGCAGTACCAGTGCCTGCGAAGCTGCCACGAAGTGCCATCCTCATAATATTTGAGTTCGGACAGGAAAAACAACAGTACATTCCAATATCAACATGACTCCACTCTACACGAAACCCGGATAAGGTCAAGCTGAAACGCAAAATTGAGCTTTAATAACGGAAGGTGTTTTTCGATGAGAGGAAAAGAGTTACTAACGTTAGATCAGCGACTAGAATGGATGAGTACTCCCACCACCGAGTGGGAGCTTGCTACATACTACACCTTCACACAACATGATTTGGACACAATTAATCGTCACCGTCGAGACTACAACCGGTTAGGTTTTGCCGTCCAATTAGCATTACTCCGATATCCAGGATGGAGCATAACTGATATAAAAGGGGTCACGTTACCAAAAGTGAAAAATTGTACGTTTAGACACAATTTAGACACATTTTATCCAGTTACCTGTACGGTAAGACAAGATATAAAATACGTAAGATTATAATAAATGATGAAAATATATCTTGGTAGAGCTGGCTAGGCCACGTCTATACGCAACCTGCCAAGGATTTTAAGAGGCATTTTAGTGTGTAGATGTAGGTATATTTTCTTTCTGTTTCTTATATTCTCTCCATCGACGATAAAAGGTAGCTTCGCTTATATTGGTGATCTTACAGATCTCTTTTATGGGTTTATTCGTGGTTTCATGTAATTCGATTGCATGTTTGACACCGTCATGCCTTAAGGTAAACTTCTGTTTCTTCCCTTTGTATGTCCCTTTCCTTTTTGCAATTGCAATGCCAGCTTGTTGTTTTTCTTTGATCATCGTGCGATCGAGTTCACTAAACGCCGACATAACCGTTAAAATGAATTTTCCTGAAGGAGTTCTCGTATCAATCCCCAGATTCAATATGACCAAATGAATGCCACGTCCTTCTAACTCTTCAATGAGCTCTAACAACTGCTTTGTATTTCTTCCCAGACGATCCATCCTTGTAACAATGAGTGTATCCCCTTTAACTAATCGATTCAGTAGTTGTTGCAATTCCTCTTTCTGATTTTGTACACCTGATACTTTTTCCTGAACAATTCGATCTACGTTTGCATTTCGCAATTGTTCAATTTGTGAATCCAAGTTCTGATCAAACGAAGAAACACGCGCATACCCAAAAATCATAAAATCCCTCCCAAAAACACGTAATCAAAGACAGGTGTATATGATAGTTAGATTGTACAAGAAAATCAACACTTGAGCATCTATCAATAGAGTATACCCTATTGATAGATTAATAGTAATTAGTCACTCAGTCCCTTACATGGATCTGCGCAACTATTCGTGTCAAAAGTGCGCAAAATAAAATGTAAAGTTACAAGCTGAAAGAATTGGTACGAACCAGCGTAACAGAAACGTTCGTTTTTGTTGCGTAATTTAATAGTAAAGGCTACTTTAAAATGGCGAAAAAGATTTGAAATTTAACATGAGTTTCATTAAAGGAAATACTTACTCATGCCATTTTTAAATATAGGCAGGGTCTTAGTCACTAGCTCTTCTGGTGAAATAGGTCTTCCATCCTTATTCCATGTGTATGCAGCTCCGTATATACTCCAACTTAGCATAGTAGATAGGGTTGTTACCAATTGTTTATCCTCTAATTCAATGGTATTTTTAGTTCCTTTTAGCACAAGATCAGCTATTAGCTTCTGTAACTCTTCTTTAATTTTACTTTCTATAATAGTTCCTAAAGAATTATAACCTTTAGGACATAGGTCGCTTAACTCTTTATGGTGATCACACATGGCTAGAAAAATATTTGCAATGACTTTTTCATTGAATCCCTCGTGATCATTTAGTCTTTTTTTCAATTTGTCTGTAAAAGTATTGGTGATTGTAGAATGTAATAAATCAAATTTATCGTCAAAGTGCGCATAAAATGTAGCGCGGTTAATAGTAGCCATTTCTGTGATATCACGTACCGTTATATTGTTGAAATCTTTTTCACTAGCTAACGAAAGAAAAGAGTCTACAATCAATTGTCTCGTACGAAGTATTCTCGGATCTTTTTTTGGCATAATCAATTTTTTCTTCTCCTTTTTAGGGTACATAATGGTGTTTAAAAACCCACAATACTATAGAAGTGTTGTGTAAACAACATATTAGCCATTTTGGTGGTTGTTAATAGTTCTTTTTCATCTTATCATCAATTATACAACGAGCGTTGCTTAAATAACACATGTTTTTGTGGAAGAGTTTTGATCAAGCAAATAGTTGTGATCATTCAGAATCATACTCAAAAGATTGAAAAGGCGATTGGTTCTTAATAAATAAAGCAGTACCTATCGTAACAAATGAGCTCTATAAAAAAATATTTAGCTAAGAAGTTATGGAGGGAATTATATTATGAAAAATATTGTAATTGTTGGGGCAGGACCAGGATTAGGAATGTCTATTGCGAAGAAGTTCGGAAAAAACGGATTTCGTGTAGCACTTATAGCCCGTAATGAAGAAAAGTTGAACCAACTAGTTAGTGAACTAGAACAATTAGGCATTGAAGCAGCATCATTTCAAGCAGATATATTAAATAAAGCCCAAATTAGTTTAGCTTTCGCAGCGATCAAGGAGAAATACGGATTTATTGATGTGGTTGAATACAGTCCAACTCCAAGTATCGATACAGTAGCAACCGCATTAGATGTAACAGAAGAAAATGCGCTATACCAATTTCAATTCAACGTTTTAGGTGCGATATCGAGTATTCGAGAAGTGCTTCCGGATATGCTGGATAAACAAAGCGGAGCTTTGTTATTTACGACGGGTGGTGCCGCAATCGATCCAGTACCAATGATGGGCAATGTCGGAATAGCTGTTTCTGGTCTTCGTAATTATATCATCAATTTGAACAGCGAATTAAAGGACAAGGGTATTTATGCCGGGCATGTTTCGATTGGAATCTGGATGCAGCCGAATTCGGGAGTTCAAGACAAAATCGCCGACATTTGGTATGACATGTACACCAAAAGAGATCGAGTCGAAGAATTTATTACGGAAGATAAAGTGTGAATCGGAGGATTTTATTCAGGACACTATAACACAAGGAGGTAGAAGACCGTGAACATAACTATTTTTGGGGCAACTGGTGCAATCGGTCAACTTCTAACGCGGTTTGCATTAGAAAACGGAGATTTCGTTACGGTATATGTTAGAAACCCTGAGAAAATCAAGCTAAAGCATTCCAATTTACGCATTGTAACGGGGGAACTATCGAACACTTCAGCCATTGAAACGGCAGTTTCAGAAGCAGATGTCGTGTTAAGCACCTTAGGCCCCGGGGTTGATATGTCGCGAAAACTAAAAGGCACACCGATCGCCGACGGACATTACCGGATTGTCAAAGCGATGAAGAAGTTCACCAAAAAAAGGTTGATTACACTCGCGACACCAGCCTTGCAATCTGACGACGATAAGAAAAGCTTATCGACGATATTGCCGAGAATATTGCCTAAACTTTTAATGCCAAATGGTTATGCCGAAATGAAGAAGATAGGAGAAATTATTAAACAATCGAACCTGGATTGGACAGTCGTTCGAATCATTAATCCTAATGTCAAATACAAAGGGCAATCTTATGATTATTCATTCGGCGATCAGCCAGCTAAAATGTCCGTCTCTAGGGAAAATGTGGCTAAACTCATGTATGCCGCCGCTCGGCAAAGCCAATTAATCGGAAAAATGCCCATTGTCTATAATAATTAAATCAGCTTTAAAGGGAGCATTCAAAATGAAAATTGAGATATAGGTCGGATTTGGTGTTTAAAAACAACAATACAATATAAGTGTTGTGTAAACAACATATAAGCCATTTTGGTGGTTGTTAATAGATAAACAACACTAGTCGTTTAAATAACACACGTTTTTGTGTGAGGGTGTTGATTCAGCAAAAATTGTAGGGATCATTTAGAATCATACCGAAAATATTGTTCAGATGAAACGTGTAAATTCTTTTAATGAGTATTCAAAAAATGTTTGGGAATAAAAAACATTCATCAAAATCATAAAGGAGACAATTATCATGTCAAAAGTATTATTTGTTAAAGGAACACCTCAAAGTGAGGAGCAATCAAGAAGTACGCAAGTTGCAAGAGCATTTATCAATGAATATAAGGAAGTAAATCCAACGGATGAAATAATTGAGGTGGATGTCTATTATGCAAATGTGCCATTAATTGATGCTGATTTTTTAACTGGACAAAAGAAGTTAAGAAGTGGGGAAGCGCTAACAGATGTTGAAGCACAGAAAGTAGAAGCAGTTAATGCATTCACAAAGCAATTTATGGAAGTAGATAAATACATCATTCAGTCTTCAATGTGGAATTAGGAATCCAACCGTTATTAAAAGCCTATATTGATACAATCATGAGTGCTGGAAAAACGTTTAAATATACACCAGAAGGTCCAGAAGGATTGATGAAAGGGAAAAAAGCAATCCATATTCATGGAATGGGAGGGTTTTATTCGCAGGCAATTGGAATGGAGCATTCCGATTCTTACGTGAAAGGTGCGCTAAAGTTTGTTGGGATTGAAGTGGTTCCAACGATTTTTGTTGAAGGTATTGACTATGATCCAACTAAAGAAGAAGAAATTGTTGCTGCAGCAATTGAAAAGGCAAAAGTGGTAGCACGAACTTTTTAAAAAGAGCATTGGTGGGATTAGTTAAAAAGATTTTTATTAACATAATCCCCTCACAGTAGACTAGTACAAAAAGAACGTTAAATTGTACATAATAATGGAGAGGATTTTTCTATAGAATCAAGAGGACAAAAATTTAAAAACTATTCTTGCTAAGTAATATCAAATTACGTTATACAATTAAAACTGTCAAGCGTAATAGGGAATAGATAAAACACATTCATCAAAATAATAAAGGGGGAACATATGATGAAAGTAGAAATTTGGTCTGATTTTGTTTGCCCGTTTTGTTATATTGGCAAACGTCAATTTGAAATAGGGTTAGAACAGTTTAAACATAAAGAAGAGGTAGAAGTCTTATTTCGTAATTTTCAATTAGATCCATATGCGAAAAAAAATACAGGAATGGATATCCATCAAGTATTATCTTCCAAGCATGGTATCCCATATGAAAAAGCAAAAGCACTGAACAATCAATTGAAACAGAAAGCAAAAGAGGTTGGGTTAGATTATCAATTTGATACAATGATTCCTACGAATTCATATGATGCACTTCGTCTTTCTTATTATGCAAAAGAGAAAGGGAAGATACAGGAGTTTATGGAGCGTATTATGAAAGCTCATTTCACGGATTCACTAGATATCGGTGACCATGCAACACTTGCTCAACTTACAAGTGAGATAGGTCTTGATGGCAACGAAGCTTTGGATGTTTTAGCAAATGATAAATATAGCGAGAATATTGCAGCTGATAGAGCCGAGGGATCAAAAATTGGGATTCAGGGCGTGCCCTTTTACGTAGTGAATGATAAATATGTCATCTCAGGAGCACAACCTAGCAAAGTATTTTTAGAAACATTACAACGGGTTTGGAAAGAAGAGTACGCGAATGCTAAGGTTGAAGAGCATAAATTAGAGCCGTCGCTCGATGATTATTGTTCAGATGGAACATGTGAATTTTAATGAATATTCAAAAAAAGATACAGAAATCTCAAAAGAATAATATAGTATTTCAAGGCTCAGGTATTGTTGTTCTAAATCTTGAAGTAGTGCCAACATCATTTTGGAATTTTTTATCCTATGCAGATTTTAAGAAGGTAATGGACTGTTTTTGAGTCCGCTAAAGACTTTTCAAAAAGGTTTTAGATTTGTTTTGATGGAACTTTGTTTATGGGGAATAAGTTTCGGAACTAAAAACTATCGATTTTCGGTACATTTTAAACTAACTAGTTTTTAGTTCCAAAACACTTGTATTGAACCTAATCGGTGCTTGTGTTATATGACTACATTAAATACCACTTTATAATGAATCGTTTATTTCCAAATAAAAAATCAAAGGGGTTTCGCGATATGAAAAACACAATTTTTCAAGGCACAATAGAGCATTCAGGATTTGTAGTACCAATATCGAAGTAGCAGTTGAATTCTTCACTAACATTTTGGGTTTTGAAGTCTTGTTCCGGCCAAGACGGATGCAGTTTGAAGACGATAGTTTAAAAAGGTACTTTGGGGTTCACGATAATTCAGTTGTAGAAGGGGCGGCATTTTTGCAATACGGCGGTAGAAAGATCGAACTGGTTCAATGGTCGACGCCAGATCAACAGAATGTTCACCTAAAACCCAGTGATATCGGTGTAGCTCATCTAGCTATTACAGTTACCAATTTAGAAGAGGCTTTGAAATATTTTGCAGAACAGTCTGATGTTAAAGTTAGAGAGCTGAGCCCTCTTGGATTTTTCTATATAACAACTTCATGGGGGATGGAGATTCAAATAATGAAACAGAAGTTTTAACTAAAAAGAATACAAGAAAGAATGTTCCTAAGTAACAAAGACGCTGAACTCAGCCTAAAAATTAGAGGAGTGATTTATTTGGCACGCCAAACGGGCAAAAGCGGAGAAATCGGTCACACAGGATTTACGGATGCCAATGTACCTGACCAGTCGGGCAAATGCATCATCGTCACCGGGGCCAATACTGGAATTGGCTTCGAAGTGTCGCAAGTGCTGGCAGCGCGGGGTGCGCGGGTGCTGCTGGCCTGCCGCAACCAAGCGAAGGCGAAAGCCGCCATGGATCGGATTCGGAGGAAGACCCCCGGAGCTGACCTCGCTTTCCTGCCGCTCGACCTGGCGGATCTGGCGAGTGTGCGGAGCGCAGCCGAATTGGCCGCCAAGGAGCCGCGCATCGATGTATTGATCAACAATGCCGGCGTGCAGGGTTCGAAGCTGAGGCACACTGTGCAAGGCTTCGAGCTGACGTTCGGCGTCAATCACCTTGGCTGCTTCGCGTTCACCGCGCTGTTGCTGCCCAAGCTCATGGAAACGCCTGGGTCGCGCATCGTCGTCACGAGCAGCGGTCAACACAAAGACGCGAAGATCGAATGGGAAGACCTTAACGCAGAAAAGAGCTACAAATGGCTCCCGCGCTATAGCGCCAGCAAGCTCGCGAATTTGCTCTTCGTCTTCGAGCTGGACCGGCGGCTGCGGGCGGCGGGAGCGCCAGTAACAGTCGTGGCCTGCCACCCGGGCCTTGTGGGAACGGACCTCGGACGCGATAGCATGGCTGGCAAAGTACTGATGCCGTTGATCGGCCTGTTCTTTGCCACGCCGGCCATGGGTGCCTGGGGCGCGTTGCACGCAGCCACCGGGAAGATAAAGCCAAGCGGCTATTACGGGCCGTCAGGATTACGCGAGTTGCGGGGACCTTCCCGCGAATGCTCCTGCTCCGAGCAGGCGCGAGATCCGAAGCTTGCCAAGCGACTGTGGGATGTATCCGTCGACATGACAGGGATCGACCCCGGCTTGCCTCCCGTAATTTGAAACTGCTGTCAAAACAAAATAAAGTATTAGACGCCCATGCCGCTAACGCAGCACCATCAGATGATGAAAATGGTAGGCATGCGATATAATTTACTTACGGCTGGCGAAGGCAGGTCGGCAGTCAATGGTGCTTCGAGCCCGAGTATTAGACTGACCCTAACGACCAGGTGCACCACAGATTGTTGCTCCGAATTTGGAAGCACGCAGGATAGAATAACCATATGTGGTTGTTGCACCAGCCCCTTCAATCTTGCTGCCGTAAGGAGAAGGCTACGAATGGACGTTGTTTACAGTCATGTGTGCGGACTTGACGTTCATAAAAAGAACATCGTTGCCTGCACCATCACGCCTGAAGGTAAAGAAATCCGTACGTTTGGCACGATGACCGACGATTTAATTTTGCTTGTAGATTGGCTCAAAGTCAAGGAATGCACTCATGTAGCGATGGAAAGCACTGGAGCATATTGGAAACCAATCTACAACCTGTTGGAGCTTGAGGAGATTGAGACTCTTGTTGTGAATGCCCAGCACATCAAGAATGTTCCGGGACGCAAGACTGACGTCAAAGACGCGGAATGGATTGCTGGATTGCTCCGGCATGGTCTATTGAAGGGTAGCTTTATCCCAAATCGCGAGCAAAGAGAGCTGAGGGAATTGATTCGCTACCGCCGTAGTCTCATCGAAGAGCGAGCTCGGGAAGTCAGCCGCATTCAAAAGGTGCTGGAAGGAGCAAACATCAAGCTTTCCTCGGTTGCCAGCAATGTGCTTGGGAAATCAGGACGTGCAATGATTGAGGCGATGATTGCTGGCGAAACCAATCCTGAAGCTTTATCTGATCTTGCAAAACGAAAGTTGAAAAGCAAAAAAGCGGATTTGAAGCGAGCATTGAACGGCTTAATGGGCCCTCATCAGAAACTGATGCTGGGAGCTCAGCTCCGTCACGTCGATTATTTGGACGAAGAGATTGGCAGGTTGGATGAGGAAATTAAAAAGCGCATGCTCCCTTTTGATGAAGACTTGGAACTGCTTGACACCATCCCAGGTGTGGCACGAAGAACAGCAGAGACTATTCTAGCCGAAATTGGCTCTAATATGAATCAGTATCCTTCCGCCGCCCATTTATGTTCTTGGGCAGGGCTGTGTCCGGGTCAGAATGAAAGCGCCGGAAAACGATTGTCCGGCAAGACGCGAAAAGGAAATAAGAAACTCCGAAGTACGCTTGTAGAAGCTGCGAAGGCTGCGGCTAGAACAAAAGAAACGTATTTATCCAGCCAGTATCATCGGATTTCCGCGCGTCGGGGAGCTAACCGAGCGACGGTTGCAGTAGCACACAGTATATTATCTATGGTTTACTATATTCTTAAGCGGAAACAACCCTACATCGAGCTAGGTCCAACCTACTACGAGGAACGAAAACGGGATGTGATCATCAAGCATTCCATTAAGAAACTGGAGTCATTAGGTGTATCAATTACTGTGAATACGGCAGCTTCCTGATCGTTATGCAAACCATACATTACTAATGCCCCTGGCTATTTTTTGTTTGCCGGAGGGTCGCTTTCTTGTTGCCTTTTTTAGGTGTTCTACGGAGCGATATTTTCAGGATAGACTGCCGGGGCATTAAGCCAGTGCTACAGAATTAGGATACCGCAACGGTTCCACTTTATTTCTTAATTTTCATCGGACAGCAGCTCGCGCGGCAAGCGTACCTGGCGATCGATTCTGCAGCCTGGCCGCGACATAGGCGTTCGACCTTGACATGCAGCATTCATGCGAGATCCGGCACGCAAGAAGACTCTTGTTCGCTGCCGGTTTCGGATTGCCGAGACTACCGGATGTTCAAATTGGAACCTCCGCAAATTACATCTCGTGACCATCTTGACAATACAGAATTAGAGGTAGTATGATTATTCTGTACCGATCGACACAGAAAGGAGGAAGGTATATCGATGGCCAGAACCAAGGAATTCGACGAACGGAAGGCATTAGACGCAGCCATGCAGTTGTTTTGGGAAAAAGGGTACGAAGCGACGTCTCTGAGCGCTTTGACGGAGAGAATGGGGCTTCAACGATCCAGCTTCTACGCGACGTATGGCGACAAGAGGTCGTTGTTTACGACCGCGCTCCAAAAATATTCGGAAACCAGGATCGCTTATTTGAAGGCCAAACTTCAAGGCCATGCGTCGGTGCGAGAATCCATCAAATCGTGTTTCAAAGACATCATCGATATTGCCTATCAAACGAATCCGTCCTTCGGATGTTTCTGCGTCAATACCATTGTGGAACTCGCACCTCACGATTCTCAATTCTCCCAGATAACGAGCCGTTATCAAGAGCAGTTGCAAATTCTTGTTCGGCAGGCGCTTGAAAAGGGAATTCTAGCTGGAGAATTCTCGCGCGACCTGGATGCTTTAGCCGTCTCGCATTCGCTCATCATCTTTATGAACGGTCTCTTGGTCACTTTGAAGACAAAGCCTGAGCGGCAATTCATCGATGAGTCATTGTCCATGATGTTTCAATTACTAAAGTAACGAAATCAACGCTTGGTCTGCGGCATTAGCTGCAACGAGCATATAAAAAGGAGATAAAAACAATGACTGAATTGAAATATGAAACGCTTGTTATCAAGCGTCAAGGTATGACTCGTAATTTGCCTGCTGGAATCGACGAATCGCTGCAATGGGTAGCAAATACGGCAACATTGATTTATGGTGAAAATGATGCTGTTCTCGTCGATACGTTCACAACCGTTGAACAAAATCAAGCGTTGGTGGATTGGGTTGTAGCGAGTGGCAAAAACTTAACGACGATCTATATCACGCATGGTCATGGCGATCACTTCTTCGGCATCAATATGCTGCAGGAACGTTTCCCGAATGCAAGAGCCATCGCGACACCGGAAGCTGTAAGTACGATGCCATATCAGTTTTCTCAGGTAGCGCTTGACACATTCTGGAACAAACTTTTCCCAGGTCAAATACCAGATAAACTTGTATCAGCAGAGGCACTGGAAGGCAATGAGTTCGAGCTGGAAGGACACAAACTGGTGGTAGTTGATACAGGGTTTACAGATACAGTCAGCACAACGGCGCTGCATGTACCATCAATCGGTTTGGTTGTCGCAGGTGATGCGGTGTATAACGACATTCATCCTTTACTGTCCGAGACGAACGAACAAACCAGACTCGATTGGCTCGCGGCACTAGATAGAATAGAAGCACTGAAACCAACAGCGGTTATCGCCGGGCATAAAAAACCAGAGAACGACGACAGTCCAGACAATATCGGTAAGACACGTCAATATATCATGGATTTCATACGATTAAACGAGGTCACGACGACTGCTGAGGATCTTTTTAACAGAATGATGGAGATTTACCCGAACAGGGCTAATCCTGGATCGCTTTGGGGAGCGTCTAACGCGGCTAAAGCCTGAGTTTACCGGCTATTTTTATGACTTTTTTGTACTGATCGGTCCCAATACGAGACAGACCTGTCTATATTGTCATAATATGAATTCACAAAAATGAAAAGAGGTAATTATCATGAAAACATTGCTTTATATCACAGCACATCCGATTAACAGCTATTCGAACAGCGTTACAGTTGGAAACAAATTTATTGAAACATATCGTGAAGCAAATCCTGAAGATGAAATCGTACATCTAGATTTGTATAAGGAAGATATTCCTGAAATTGATTTCGATCTATTGAGACGTTGGGGACAACCGCCAAGCGGAGAGTCATTTGATGGATTGAGCGACGAATCCAAAGTAAAAGCTGTACGTATGAGAGAATTGGTCGAGCAGTATGAGAGAATTGGTCGAGCAATTTGTTGCTGCTGATAAAATTATAATCGCTAATCCAGTTTGGAACTTGATGTTTCCTCCTGTTCTGAAATCTTATATCGATACTATTTTCGTTCCAGGTATAACTATTAAGCCAGCTAATAACGGTCTGAGAGGTTTAGGCGGTCTAGTAGGAACAGCACAAGGTAAGAAGGTTGTTCATATTCAAGCTTCTGGGACCATTTTATCATATGGTGAGTTTGAAAAATTAAACTTCGGTGATAGTTACCTAAGAGCAGTACTTACAATGCTAGGCATTGAAGACTTCCAAACTATTTATGTAGAAGGTATGGCACAGTATAAAGACCAAGCTGATGAAATAAAAAGTAAAGCATTGTCGGAAGCTACTGAATTGGCAAAGAAATTCTAACATTTGTGTCTAAGAAATAATTTACAAATTGCATTCTTAGACATATTAAAAAATGGGAGAGTGTTTAGTAGTGAAGAAAGCAAGCAAAGTAGCTGTAGTTTTGGCGGCAACCTGATTTCTAATGCTGTATCCAGTATTCTGGAGAACCCTGGTGTTTATGAGGAACTTCGAAATGATCATTAAGGTATTGTATGATTGCCGTAAGTGTCTGTCATTTCGCAGAATGACCAGACATGGCTCGTTGAGGATTGGTATGCAAGGTCTATCGAGGAAGGGCTCAAATATTCTGCGATCATAAAATCTGAAAAAGCGGTAGCCAAATCGAGCATAAGCAGAGTATCTGCAGCAGCAGAAAGCCAGAATCCAACGAGGAATTTGATAACATGGACGAGAAGCTATTCAATGGCTCTCTGAAGTTAATTATTTTTTTGCTTTAAGGGATGTGCCTGAAGCCATTCCTCAAAAAATAAGGAGCGTGACCCATCTTGATTTATTATGAATCTCCTCAAGCAACTGTTTCATGGAACGAATCGATTAAAGCAGTTATCTTCGAGTGAAAAGGCTTTGCCCAAGGCGAACAATATCGAACTCCCTTAAACAAGTTTTTAGAATTATTAGTGCAAAAGAAGGGCAAGAAGGTATTGTTTGATTGTCGCAAAATGTCAGTCATTTCGCTGGATGACTAGACATGGCTCGTCGAAGATTTGAATGCAAAGTCAATCAAAGCGGGACTGAAATATTCGGCGATTGTAACCCCCGAAAAAGCAGTAGCTAAATCGAGTGCAAAGAGAGTGGTTACTGAAATAGATAACACAAATCCTTCAGAGGAATTTGATAACATGGATGAGGCGATTCAATGGCTGTCGGAAGTTGATTAAATTCTTTACGGTAAAGGAAAAAATGCTTACGAAAAATAAACAAGCGGACTAAATCCGGTTGTTTATTTTTGTGCGCTTGGCAGTGCATCGTTCAAACGGGTGAGAGTTCCGAGCGCTCCGCGAAGTGGCGGAAGCGCATAGTCGATCAGTAGTGCTCTGACCGCGAGGAAGGGGGCGGAGGACTGGAAGACAAATCCCGGAACAGGCGGCATAATACCATGTTGGCTGGCGAAGCATGGACCTCATTCAAATAGTAGACACGGAGTTTAGTGATTTACCGTGCTAAAGTAGTATTTCCGTTCAAAATCAACTTGTTAAGGACATAGCCAAAATACGGCGTGATTTGAGCAGAGAAGTGTTGATTAAGGACTTCCCCACTTAGCGAAAGAAAGCTCCAGACAAAGAAGCATTCGATATGGAATTCGCAAAAAGATTTCATGCCATCAAAGAACAAGAAGAACTCTTCGAAAATACGACCGCAGAAGAAATCATTGACGAGAACTATAAGCAGGAGAAGCGAAAACAGGCGGTTCCCACTTATTTAAATATGGATGTTTTGCCGAGACCAACTGGATGCGGATCTTCGATTTCGGTACCGGAACGAGCAACTACATGTACCTGTCGCCGCAAAACGGGATCAACGGCAAAATCCGCTTCGCGATGAAGGAGAATGGTTCAAGCGAAAAAGACCTCGACGGGACCGCGGCGCTGCCGACGGGCGGATGGCATCATGTGGCGATAACCTTGAACGGTTACACGGCAACGCTTTACGTCGATGGCGTACAGGTAGGCAGCAATACCGCCATGTATAAAGCGTCCGATCTCGCTTTCACCTCGCAGAATTGGATCGGCCGATCCCAATGGTCCGCCGATCCCTATTTGAACGGACTGATGGATAACTTCCGCATCTATACGCGTGCTTTAACCGCTTCGGAAGTCACGCAGGACATGAATCAGTAATATATAATATCCTTCAAAAACGCAACCGAACAGAGGAAACGGCATTATTTATTTCCGAAAAACGAGGCCAAAGATTAACAAGAAGAGCCGTCGAATTAATAATTGAGGGGATTGCTAAGGCTGCAGGTGTACGAGCAAATAATTACAAAGTTACGCCCCATAAATTGCGACATACATGTGCAACGGTATTGTATAATGATGGTGAAGGGGCGGACTTACTGGCTATCGCCGAACTTTTGGGACATGCGGATCCAAAAACAACGACGATCTATACAAAAGTAAATATAGAAAAGATGCGAAAAATTGTAACATCAAATCCGTTAGAATCAATATAAAGAATACACAGCTAAAATGAAACCCAAGTTATGTTGGAGGGAGACAGCATGAACTATTACATAACGAAAAAACTAGTCGAAAAATTTCTATTAGATGATCGTTACAGATATTCTTGTATTGCAGCTCCAAATCGCGCAGGTAAGACTTCTTTTATGGATCGTTACTGTACTGAGAATCACTTTTCTTTGAAGATATACTTCCCATTATCTTTAGCAACGAATACGGCAACACTTATTAAGCAAATGAACAACTCGATCCTTAGAACATTTGATTATTATCAGAATCCATTAAAAAGAGTAGGGTTAGATGAAATAATAACAAAGGTCGAAAACCTGATCCGAGTAAGAGGTATTAAGTTGATTATGATTGACGATCTGAGGTCACTTAATAATAGTGAATCACATAAATTTTTCGAGTATTTTCATATGCTTGGAGATAACCTCAACGTAAAATTTTTTTTCATGCACTGATAGAAGCTATATCCCTGAGTGGGTTAGGTTTCAAACAAAAATGATAAAAGTATTTGACATTGAATGAATGCAATATGTTTTGCTTCAATAAAAATCGATACTGTTAGTTATGCAATGGGTTTTGCTTCATTCACTGTATATTTAAATAAATCCATTGAAGCAAATCCCATTGCAAGAAAATTGATCACTGTTAATACTGATATGATATTGCAATGTGTTTTGCTTCAACAGAAGTGAATGCAATGGCATTTGTTTCATTAATGCAATGTGTTTTGCTTCAACGTTTTACAAGTGGGGATGACAAGAGACAAATGATTTAGCCATCCATATATAATTACGTAAAATATGATTTTGACGAATATTTATAACTGAAGTATAATAATTTACTATGGATAAACAAATGAAAATGCATTACATGAATCGAATCGATGAAAAATTGTCTGATCTTCCGTGGTTTGTTATGGAATTTATTGATAGCAGAAAACGAAAACTTTCTCCCACAACGCTTCTGAACTATTGCCATGACTATATTATATTTTTTGATTGGTTAGTTGCAGAAAACTTTAATGAAGAAAGCCGTAAAAACATTAATTTAGCTGCTTTGGAGAAACTAACGATTCGTGAAGTGGAAAATTTCCTATCTTTTTTGGAGTATCAACTTGGCAATACCAAGCTAACCATTAACCGTAAATTGTCCTCGCTAAAATCCTTATTTGATTACTTACAGAACAAAGCTGAAACAAGTGACTTAAAGCCATATATCCAGCGCAATGTTATGGCCAAAATGGATTTAAATGTGGTTAAAGAAAGCCAAGAAACCATTGCCAATCGTATTGATGGGAAAATTCTTAGGGAGGACGATTTTGAGTCATTTAGGCAGTTTATAGCTTATGATTTCGGAGAAATGAATAAAGAAAATAAACGTATTTACAATTTCCATCAATTTAACCGTGAACGAGATACAGCTATTGTTTCCCTCATTTTAGGATCAGGCCTTAGACTATCTGAGGTTGCAGGCATTAACGTCGAGGATCTGGATATGAATAAAGCTTTAGTTCGTGTTATACGAAAAGGTAATAAAGAGCAATATGTATATTTCAGCAAGCAAGCGTTACTAGATTTAGAAAATTATCTGCAGATTAGAGAATCCAGATATATCCCAGAAAAAAACGAAAGCTTTTTATTTATTGCAGCTCCTGTTGGTCGCAAGGGAAAAAGCCGACGCTTAACGCAGAGATCCATTGAAAAACTGATTGAAAAGTATGCTTCAGCTTTTGGAAAACCGGCTTTAACCGTGCATTCTCTGAGACATTCATTTGCAACGCGTTATCACTTAGAGAACAATGATGTTCCTAGGTTGAAAAACCAATTAGGACATTCCTCAATACAAACAACAATGATCTATACACATTTAACTGATGAAGAAATGAGGGAAGCAGTTAACAATATGGATAAGTGATGTAAACCTTGATAGAAAACAAAAGTAATTTATAGCTACTTATAATAATAATTTTTTTGGAAATGTGACAACAAGTTTATACCTTCCGAGGAGAATGACAACAAGTTTATGCCTCTCGAAGAAAATGATAACAAGTTTACCCCTCACGAGGAAAGTGACAACAAGTTTATACCTTTCAAGAAGGATGATACCAGAAATATGAAGTTCAAAAATATTTTTTAGCTTGTTCCAACAAAAATCATATAGGAAAAGGGATAAACTTGTTGTCATAATCTCTAATACGGCAAACTTGTTGTCAATAAAGGAGTAAACTTGTTGTCACTGGACACTGCGGGAAGGTGATTTGGTTTACATAGATGCCCTGGACCGGTTGGGCCGGGACTAATTCACAAAACTCGTATTTTGTACATTAGTATAACATATTCGTTATAAGAAGCAAAACCTGCCCGTCCCGTATAAATAATAAGAGCCTCTTCTCTGAACATCAGGATTCAAAAGGAAACCGAGTTTCTCTTTTCAGAATATTTTTGCTTATTTGGAAGAACATTAACCAGTACATTTTTAAATTCATTTCCTTTTGCTTGATGAATTGTTCGGTCGAACCATGATTTTCTTGGTTCTGAATCAATAAAGCAAGTTCTGAATATTTTTTGCTTTTATAAAAGATCTCTATTTGGGTTGGTTTTTTCCTTATTGCGATTACTGGTATATCTATATTTAGGCTCACAATCTTCACATACAATTTTTGGATAGGTTCATCCTTGTACGTAGGATATTCAGATAGCATCTGCTGAATGATTTCTAATGCTCTTCTTTTTCACTTATTCCAACGACGCTTCTGCTTATTTCCTGAATAGCTTTTTAAAATTTAATAAACGTGCATATTCTATTGCTTTAAAAGAAATCATGATTTTTCTCCGGTCACTAGTTGAATCATTTTCAGTAAAAATTCGTGTGTCTCGAATGTAATATAGCCATCATAATCAATTTTATCTCTCATAGAGTTAGCCTTAATGTTAGAAAATGAGAGTGTGTAAATATCTTCAGTAATAAGTAAATTATGAATGTATCTAACGGCGTTCAAAGGGTGATCTATTAAAATAGGTACCCGCCCCCCCCTGCTACCAAATTTATTTTATCCATGATCGCCAGGTCTACATGGGCGACAAACACCCTCTTCATAATCATAACAGCCAAAATAGCATGGCATAAAATGAATAGCTACAGCAGCATTTATGCCTCCATTCGAATCATTTTTCTTTTTTATGGTAAAAATATCAGCATTTTGATTTTCATATTCCTTATATTCCTTACCAAGAGTTCGCGCCATTATTAGACATTTCTTCAAGTTGCACTGATATTTCTTCATATAATTTGGACATTTTATCTCGATCAGCTTGAGAAAGTGAAATTCCTTTCGAAGCGTCTTCTTTAAACATTACTGTGAATACGGCAGCTTCCTGATCGTTATGCAAACCATACATTACTAATGCCCCTGGCTATTTTTTTGTTTGCCGGAGGGTCGCTTTCTTGTTGCCTTTTTTAGGTGTTCTACGGAGCGATATTTTCAGGATAGACTGGAGTCATTGATTTAACGCGATTTTTGAATTGAAGAATCGTCAACTTTTAAAAAATAAGTTATAGACTAACCCCATAACAAAAGCAGCGGCGGACCAAGACCTGGTTAATAAAGAATTAGACTGCCGCTGCTATTCAACTAACGTTCCCAGTTAGCTCAATAACTTTTCCGTTACTTATAATGCGCTTCTGCATATCACTCTGAAGGCGAAATCACTAGGGCCTGTACGCAAACCTATTTGAGCCATAAACGAATGGAAAGCAGCACCAAAAAAGCCATGAACATGTTCGCTGTTTTTTCATAGCGAGTAGCCAGGCGTCGATAGTTTTTAACTTTGTTGAAAAAGCATTCAACTAAGTGTCGCTCTTTATACGTCTCCGAATCTAGCGGACGCTTTACCCGCCGATTGCGTTTGCATGGGATCACCGGAGTAATGGATCGGCTTTGCAAAAGTTCTAAAATGGCATTAGTATCGTAGGCGCGATCCGCTAACACTTCTCCCGGGCAAACGTCCAGTCCATGAAGAAAGCGATAGCCCGTGACCGAATCGTGGTCTTGTCCTGGCGTCAATTCGAAACGCAGCGGATAGCCAAGCGCATCCACCATCGCATGAATTTTGGTGGTTAATCCTCCGCGCGAACGCCCGATGGCTTGTCGATCCTGCCCCCTTTTGCGCCCGCTCCATGCTGATGGACGCGAACGATGGTAGCATCAATCATCACTTGCTCCCAATCGGGTTCGATGGCGACATGCTTCAAGATTTCATTCCAAATATTCGCTTTTTGCAACCGCCAGAAAAAACTATAGGCAGAAGACCAAGGACCATACGTACTCGGTAAATCTCGCCATGGCGCTCCCGTTCGAGCAACCCATAGCACGGCATTTAGCATCTGACGCCGATCTTTAGGTGGACGTCCTCCTTGTTTTTTTCGGGCCGGGGGCAGCAAGGGTTCAAGGATATTCCATTCTTCATCTGTTAACTCATATCTTCGTCTCATATTCCTTATTTTACTAGATTTTTATGGGTTGTACAGTTTGCGTACAGGCCCTAATTCGAATCCCTATGCAACCTCAGAAAGTATTCGATTACGGTTTCCCGGAATTCCAGAGCGGCCTGTGAGAAGTAACGGCTTTTGTGCCATGTCAGGCCAATTTCCCGCACCGATTTTAAATGGTCAACCTTAAGAATTTTAATATTCTCCTCCTTTGAAGAGTTCCATGTTGAGGTCTCCGGAACAAAGGTTATGCCAATTTCAGCTTCCACAAGTGAACGCAGCCGAGCAGGTTCATCCCCCTCGTATACGTAAACAGATGTAAAGTCAACGGATTGGCAAATGCGGTCGGTCAAATCACGCGTTGGATAACCTTGTTTTAAGCCCACGAACCACTCATCCTTCAGTTCGGAAAGACAGACGCTGATTCGGTCTGCTAAACGGTGCCTTTTGGGAACAGCCACCAAGATGGAATCAAGCCCCATCCTTTTACTTACGATTTCCTCACCCTGCAGAAGCGGCGAAGATAAACAGAAGTCGACCTCACCTCGATGGAGAAGCTGGACCATTTCCTCCGGCTTAACCATTTGGACAGTAAAGCGCACGTGAGGTTGCTTGGCACGGAAATTTCGCAAAATTTTTGACAATGTACTGGACATCGTGACGGCTAATTCCACCGAGCCGCTTTCAGGACTGAATAAATCTCTAATCTCCTGCCGCCCCTGCTCCAATTCAAAAAGAGCCTTGTCCACGCGGTTAAGGAACGTGCGGCCAAACTTGTTCAGCTGAAGGGTTCGTCCGCTCCGTTCAAAAAGAGGAACGCCCAGATTCTTCGAGACGTTGGATGGTTTTGCTTAGGGAGGACTGCGTGACGTGCAGACGCTGAGCGGATGCAGTCATATGCTCCAGTCTGGCTACCATTTGAAAATATTGCAGTTGAAGAAGCTCCATTCTGTCACACCATCCATTCCTTGTAGTACATATATTGATGATTATGAATGCGTTGGACTCTATTTTAAAATCGATTTACGATGGATTCAAGCGATTTAAGGAGGCATACGCATGCTTAATAAACCGAGTTTCATAGCGATTGAAGAGCACTGGACAACAACCGAACTGACCGCAGCGCTCAAGAGGCTGCCGGAGGGGCGCCGCGACGAGAGTCTCGCGCTCAATGAAATGGGCGACAAACTCGCCAAACTGGAGGATATCGGCGACGCACGGATCGCGGCGATGGATGAGCAGGGCATCGACATGCACATCATTTCGCTAGCCCCGCCAGCGACAGGCCCGCTCTCTCCCGCGGAGGCGGTCGCGCTCAGCCGGGAGACGAACGACATCGCAGCAGAAGCGGTACGCCGCCATCCATCTCGTCTTCGTGCCATGTCCACGTTGCCGATGGCCGAGCCGACAGCCGTTGCGGCCGAGCTCGAACGTTCGGCCGGGATCGGCTTTGTCGGGGCTATGGTTTATGGACGAACGGGCGAAACGCCGCTAGACGACCCTTGCTACGACGACCTGTTCGCAGCTGCAGCGGCGCTCGGCCAGCCGATCTTTATTCACCCTCAGATCCCTTCGAACACTATCCGTCAGGCGCACTATTCGGGATTAGGTACGATGACCGACCTGGCGCTTTCTACCTTCTCATGGGGATGGCATCTCGAAGCTGCGATCGCCGTGCTGCGCTTAATCGCCCGAGGCATCTTTGACCGGCACCTCGATCTCAAGATTATTCTCGGTCACTGGGGGGAACTGCTACTATTCTGGCAGGACCGGACAGACAGCCTGTCGCGCATCGCCAACTTGGAGCGGAAGGTATCGGACTATACGCGATCGAACATCTTCATTACAAGTTCCGGCATGTTCAACCCGGCACTGCTCCAACATGCTCTCGCAGCGACTGCGATCGACCAGTTGCTCTTCTCAACGGACTATCCCTTCCAAAGCCCGGACCCGAATCAACTTCAACGGTTCCTGACCGGTTTTGCCAACGATGAAGACCGTAACAAGTTCTGTCACGGCAATGCCCGCCGCCTCTTCGGTATCGGCAACTAATTCTTATGACTCTCAGCATGAACCAGGGCGGATAAGTATCACGTTGCATTTAGATCAAGTTATTGGCTCCAAACCTGAACCCGCACAACCGCTCTGTACAGACAACTTTTCGACAGGTGGCATTCTCCCACCTGCCCCCTCGGGGGAAAGTATTCGCGTCCCATAAGCGGACAAGGCAAAGATTTTCGCCTCACTTATGGGACGGCTCACTGTGCTTGATCTTCAACAATCCTGCCCATTAGCGTAATGAAGCACCCGCCAGTCTAATTCTTTATTTTCTCAGTCTACAACTTTATTTTCCGAGTCTAACACTTTATTTTTCAGTCTAATACTTTATTTTCTTCTGACACCCGAATCCTTTCAAGTAGAATCGCTAGCCCTTCTACTGTATGTGTAAAGCAGAAGCCCCTTCCATGAGGCTTACCACGATCTAAAAAAGCCTGTCCATGACTTTCCGCTTTTGAAATATCTAGGCCGATAACTGGTTTCATAAATCTCTCCCTTTACTTAATTGGCCGACAGCCCCTAGACCTTCTTGTGTTCCATAGCATCGCTTGTTATACGGGATCTGAGTCCCAACCAGCCTCAAACATGGTAGTAACAAGTAGGGGGTGAACATTATAGCTGACGGGATCGAATCCCACTGGCAGGTACGTTCGACCCGGCTACCTACAATCGTTGACCCAATATAAAAAAGGATCAACCAGTAAAAACTGGTTGACCTCATAATACGAACTGGCAGGATAGTTAAAGAACATACACGGTGAACCATACCATAAGTGACGGCGAAAAATTTTGTTGTGGAAAGTGACCTAACAATACGATCAACAGGAATAGTCCAATGCAAACGAAGAAAGCAACACGTAGTGCGATATGCACTCGTGTTGCTTTCCATGTTTTAATATCCATACTTTTATATAACATATATGTTGTTGCTAGATAGGCTTGCCCGGCTATTAAAGATGCGAACCGCCGCTTGCGTCGATCAACTGACCCGTTACCCAGCGGCTGTCCGGAGAAGCGAGGAAGGCGGCGATATCCGCAACGTCTCCGGGTTCTCCCCAACGGTTGAAAACGGACAGGCCTGCCGCATATTTTTGTCCGTCTGGATCACTCAAAGTTCCTTCATTCATCTCGGTGTTGATGATGCCGGGTTGGATAGAGTTGACCGTAATATTTCTGCTCCCCAACTGCTTGGCCAGCAGCAGTGTAAAGGTATTGATCGCTCCTTTTGTCATGCTGTAGGTGAAGACACCCGGGGAAGCTACCCGTGTCACGAAGGAAGAAATGTTGATGATGCGCCCGCCGTCCTTCAACCGCGGCAAAGCTTGCTGCATTACAAAAAACGGCGCTTTGACGTTAATCGTCATCACTTCGTCAAAAGTAGCTTCCGTCGCTTCTTCGAAAGTAAGAATTTGCCCGATTCCCGCGTTGTTGACCAAAATATCGAATCCGCCGCCGTCCCCGTGCTCTCGAATTGCTTCGTCCAGCGCCGCGATCAACTCGCGAATGCCGTCAGGCATGCTCAAATTGGCGCCAATTGCACAGGCGTTTCCTCCGTTTTGGGCGATTTGTTGCACGACCGCTTCCGCTTCATGGCGGCGTTGACCGTAATGTACGGCGACAAAAGCGCCCTCCTGCGCCAGACGTAACGCGACGCTGCGCCCGATCCCCCGGCTGGCCCCCGTTACTAACGCTATTTTTCCTGTCAATTTGCTCATCAGTACTCAGCTCCTTATTCTCTGTTTCTCTATAGTTTTAACATAGGAGCCGTTTTGAAATGTTGCTCTCTTATTGCTTCGGGTGACCGCACTGCCGTTCGCGTTAGCGTCGATCATGTTCGCGTTGTCCGTATCGACGACTGCTGCTGAAGAAGCGGAGCGTTCGTCTTTGTTCCCCGACTTCGACCTCCCTCCTTTACTGTCTTTCAGCCTGAATGCTGTACCGGCTAATTTTGACCATATAGGCCCGACGGGAATTACCCTTGGAAGCTCGAAAGGCGACCAAGATAGGGTCGCCTTCTTGCATAAGTTATGGGGTTAGTCCGCAAGATGCAGACTTCTTAACGATAGGAATCCACACTTCCATTTCATACATATTGTTGCCACGATCGTAAGTCATTTCAAATTCGGGCTGGGACAAGCGAGGTGATTGAAATTCTTGGCTTGCACATAAACGCGGAGACGTTAAGCTCCCTCAGAGAATAAGGATTTTCTCACAAATGCTCGCTCATTCGCAGGATTTCATGTGTTGTTTTAAATAGGAATTTAAATGAGTGGATAGTGTGGGCTAGACAGTTCCGTTTGAGCGCATGCGGGAACAGAAGGTGCTGACCAATTTTACAACATATTCCATAAAAAGTTATGTAGCACGCCTCTCTCCACAAAGTCCTTGGGGATTCACTCTCCCAAATCTCGACGGGTCTATGCCCTCACATTCCTTCGTCCTATCTATCCAAGGTGTGGAGTCCGATCAACGTTAACGGAACGGGTCTAAGCCCTAAAGCGTAAAAATCTCGGTACTCCGTGCTTTCTTTGTAAAATCGCGAATGGTGGCTGGGCCTTATCCGTGGAGAATGTTTGTCCTTCTCTCGCCATGGCTACAAGGATTCGAGCCAGTTTCCCAATCAGCTTCATCATTTCGTCATTCGTTTCACTTCAATATTGTGTGCATGCATGGCTTGGAATGCCCCATTGAAAGATAACAGGTGAAACACCGTGAAGTACAAATGCTTACGCAGTAATGAGTTGCCTCGTTTGGTGAGCTTAATTTGTCCCTTATACTTGCCAGAACTTCGTTCTGCTAAGTTCAATCCTGCTTTTCGTAATAACTGTTTTCCGTGAGACAGCTTACGTAAGTCCCCTCCAAATGCTAATATGGCAGCCGTTTTAGCAAGATCGGTGATATGTCACTGCCTCCCCTCTGCCGACATTACTCGGTTTCATCGGTAGTACGCAGTGATCCGACTCCCTGTCCATCATTTGACATTCTCCCTTGTGATCGGTTGTTTGTCATACTTCTTTTCCAAAGAATGGGCAGGGTCTCCCAAGTTACTGTGAAGTCATTGGTTACTGTGAAGTCATTGTATAGCATGCCTGGCTCTTCGACCCCGGGAGAGCTCATTCATCCTCACCTTTAACGCATAAATGAGTGCTGTCTTCCGTACTTTCGAAAACGTCGACCTCTCCGTTTTACTCTTTTCGAGGCTCAATCACTTTCAGGCCTACTACCTAACTGTCTACGCTTAACGTCTGAAATTACTTCCAGCCGTCCAAGGCTCGCTATTGGTGGCTTGGCTTTAGCCTTTCCAAGCAGGGTTTCCACCTGCTAAACTTCACAACCTAGGCTTGGTCGCACCGAAAGTTGAGTTATTCATAATATCCTTCAGTAGATTTTCTCAAAGTTCTGAACTGATTCGCATCATGCCCGAACCACACTTGGGATTTCGTGCGGGTAGCCAAAGTGCGAATTTTCTCCACTGCGTTTCGGTAGCCGATCAAATCATAAATAATACCAGGCGGCTTGACCGGAGGACCAAAACTTTCCGCGGTATAGATGGCATCGGAAGCTAGAATTATTCCGCCTGTTTCTGGCATTTCGATCTGGAGACCTAACATTCCCCATGCATGACCGCTTCCCAAATTCAAGATTTTGATACCATCCACCAGATCCAAGTTGTCTTCGCCCGGTTTGATTGTTTTCCAATGCAGCTGGTTTTTGATCCATGCATCGATATCAGCCCAAACATAGGCTCCTTCTTTTTCATTGCGGGCGTAGGTCTGCAGTGCTCCATTAAACTCATCCTCATGGACGATAATGGTCGCGTTCGTGAACATTTCGAGGCATCCTGCATGGTCCAGATGCAAGTGTGAGGCAACGACATACTTGATTTCCTCGGGTCTAACTTTAAGCTGCTCCAGCCGATTATGCAGGTAACATTCCTCGCTCGCCACCCATGGAGACGACAGTTGGGTCGATTGTGCCCAACGCCCTCCAATGCCCATTGAGTTTGGGTTGCAGGCTGTATCAAACAAGATTTTTCCCTCAGGATGATCAATCAATACCGTATAAATTGGAAATTCCACAAATTGTGTCGGGGCATTCGGATTATTAATTGTAGCTGGATTATGCATGGAGATTATCCAATTTTTATCCATGCTCATTCGACCGTTATCCAATACATACAGCTTGGGATGCATTTTAACAATATTTGTCATGTTTATACCTACCCATCGAAGAATCCAGTACAAGGTAACCCCTTTTCGGGGGCGCATTTTCTTGCTCTTGGAACATCCGGATCGCCCTTAAGCGGTGTCTTTGCTATGGCAGATCTTGCGCAAGCTGCTACAGTACTGGTATAGACATACTGTAATATAAAAAATAGAATGATATAAGTAGGCACTTTAAAGTGTCCTGGGAACTTCGTAGTGCATAGGAGGGGAACTATTTGGCACATTCATCCACAACTAAACAATCTGATATTTCGTTATCCAATTGCGGTTATAGCAAAGTTCTTGACATTATCTCTAACAAGTGGACTGCACTTATTATATATGCCATGGAAAACGGTAAAATCCGATATGGAGAAATGCTCAAGAGGGTTGAGGGTATATCCAAAAAAATGCTTACCCAGACGGTACGCAAGTTGGAACGTGATGGATTGGTCCAACGACACATAACTCCTACAGTACCTCCAAGCGTCGAGTATTCACTAACAACATTAGGGGAAACATTGCTTCAGCCGATGAAAGAGCTAAGGCAGTGGGGAAGAGTAAATTATACTCAAGTTGTAGATGCGCGGGTTAAGTATGACTTTGCTTATACTACTGATTCACATGAAGCAGACAGCATAAATAGGTGACTTTTACTATACATGAAATATCGCGTCGTTTATATTGCAATTTTGGTTATCCTTGTGCTGCTCGGTTTTATTGCCGTTAAGCCATTGAACATGCCCCTAATCTTATCAAAAAAGCGAAATCAAGCGTGAAAGTACGTTTTCTTTTCGTTGAACTTGGAGGCAATTCACTGTTCTTGCAGCCGATGAAAAACGACGGATTGTAATTGTCGAGCTTGATGTCCTTTTTAATTGCCTGGACTCCTTGAAAAGGTTAAATACCGTATTCACCGCAAATTCGCCATTAATAAGGAGCTGGCCCAGAAGTATAGATGATACGGTGAGCCGTATCATTGTTAGAATTACGGATCATTAAGCACTCTCCTTTTATATGAAATTGCCGGTACCCCTAAGCACAGCTCATAGTTCCATAACATCGCTTGTTATGTGAGATCTATTCGTCTCAACCAGCTCAAACATGGTCTACGAGTAGGGGGTGATCAGTTTTAGCGTCGGGTTATGGACCCAGGGGAACGACCGATCTGCCCCGGCTACTCACAGATACACCACAAAAACAAAAGAGGTCAACCAGTAAAAACTGGCTGACCTCATAATACGACGGGGAACGATTACTCAAACATGGCTGCCGGCAATCGGCAGCCTTTCGCTTAATATCTTTGCAATTTATACAAAAGACATGACAAATTGGTACAATAATAATTGTTGAAATTGGTTCTTCCACCAGTCCGCTCTTTTGCTTATTTTTTATTAAAAGATAAAATTTTTGAGAGGAGAAAATCATATGTATATACCTACGCATTTTAAAATTACGGATATATCAACTGCCTACAAGATTATGAGAGAAAATAGTTTTGCTACTTTGTTTTCTCAACATGATGGGACACCATATGCTACCCATTTGCCATTAATTCTCGATAAAAATCATATGTACCTATTCGGGCATTTTGCTCGTCCAAATCCTCAATGGAAAGATATTAGGAATCAAATTGTGTTAGCAGTTTTTCATGGTCCTCATTGTTATATCTCTCCTTCTTGGTATGAGACGGATAAGGCAGCTCCAACATGGAACTATGTGACCGTTCACGTATACGGGGAAGTCGAACTTATAGAAGACGAAAATGAGTTAATGGTTTCCTTTAATGATATGGTATTGAAGTATGAAACCCCTAATAGTTCCTACAGGTTGCAGGATGTAGACCCTGACTTTCTAAGTGATTTGAATAAAGGAGTTCAGGGCTTTAAAATGAAAATAAACAGAATAGAAGGGAAAGCAAAGTTAAGCCAAAATCATCCAATACAACGACAGGAATTGATTATTCAACAGCTAGAGAAAATCGAAAATACAGACGAGCAAAAAATCTCCTTTCTTATGAAACAAAATCTTAGGTCATTAAGCTAACGCGCACGATAGTTCAATCTCCAACTAAGACTAGGCTGCCGATCAATGTCGGCAGCCTAGCTCTGTCTTTGGCCATTAACGTAAACAACCCAACAAGATAAATGTAGGTTTATTCCATACGTTTGAGACGCTGGTATTTCTCCAATCATAGCGAAATTCCCAGCACTTATATTTAACATATTTATCCATCTACTTTGCCCCTGGTGACAGCGACGCTGGTACTACCCCTTCACATAGACGTCTAGCTTGCTTGTTCCATTCGGCAGGGCATAGCGAATTTTCACATTTTTCGTTCCTGTACTGCCGATGAGAATTGTATTGAATTGGACAGCAGAATTGGTTGTATTTTGAAACTTGACATACCCGGTACCTGTGTAGCCCGAATTCGTACGCTCCTCTCTTGCATTGGTGAGTGTGGTACCTGTTTCCGCTTCATATGTAGTGCCTGTACCTGAGTTTGTTCCGAGCGTAAAGGTCTCAACCATGTCGCTTGGAGGATTCCAAGGCGTAGCAAAAACGATTGCACCGTTTTCAATCGCCTTTTTTGCTGTTGCGACTTCCCTTTTCCAATTATTTTTATTTTCGTCAATAGGAATTCTTAGTACAGTAAGCCCCAACTGATTATTGCCATTGCCAAAAGCGGTTTCTCTTTGAGCTGGTGTCAAATCTCCAGCCCAACCGGAATGGTTCATGCTTACTTTACGCATCCAACATATACAAGGACAGGTTCTCCGGCAAAGCCGCTGGGCGCAAGCATTTGCTCTGCATCAGATAGAACGTCTGCTCATTGGAGGAACCATAAAAGCCAACATTGCCCCCCAAACATGGTAGGCCATATCAGCAACGCCGATGTCCCGTGTGTTCTCTCGGTAGCCTGCAGGGCTCCTACTCAACCGGAGATGGTGGGAAAACAAGCCGTTCCCCTAGCTTTGCATCGGAACTCCCGGCCAGGCACATTTTGCTGCTTGCTGTCACTTACAGCATATAGCGGGCAATGAGCGGATTGCCCGTGTTTATGGCTGGAGGAAAGAAGACCATCGTTCAGTTTGTAATTATCACTGTCGGCATCGCTGTAATTAGGCGTGATCTCCAGACTATCCCCGTGGAATGCACTTTCCGGTTTATCGGTCGTAGCCGACGTTTTTGTCTCTTGGGGATTTTGCGAAGTAATCTGCCCTTCCTTGATCCATTTCTCGCCACTTACAGCATATCCAGGCATTTGCGATCCGGGCACCTGATTTCCGTTTGAGTTGAATATGACCTTTGCCTGTTTCCAGCCCGGAGCTCTATATACATACCAGCCGTAACCTTCATCCTGCATGGCCACACCCGGCCAAGCAGAGCCTTCCCTGAGCGGAGTTACGGAATCATCGTAGTAGTAGATGTTTGGTGCTCCCCAGCCAGAAGGCTTGTAGAAATGAACGGTTACACCCGAGCTCGGTTCCTCCTTCGTATACCTAAAAGTCTTCTCTGTTTGACCGGACAAATTCGCGGCGACAATCTTCAGAACAAACGTTGATCCGATTGGAGTCCCAGCGCCAATGCTGACCATATCCCCTGATTTGAACGGAATTGCCGGCCCCCCGTTCAAAGTGTAGGTTGCCGAGTTTGCATTGGAATAGTTTATTCTCACGTTAACAGAATCTGTATAGAAAGGGCCTTCTCCGGGAACGACGGATACTGTCGGAGTTTGCTGCGCCACATTATACAGTACGGCGATCTTGCCTCCGTCCAGATGACCAGTAATTCTGCCGTTCGATACCGTAAACGATCCACCGCCGCTGGCCTTGTTCTGGTAAACGCCCTCCTCCAGTCTGGTAGGGGAGTTGATTTGAGCATTGCCTCCAAGATTTACAATCGTCATACCTTTGGTTCCGCGTTCAACCTGCATAATTTGATTCCCTTGAGTCCTAAGGTATTCGTCTTGACCTACCATTGCATTGTGAAACTTGTTAACGGCAACGATGTCCGGGTCCTTCCAAAGCGTATTCCCCGCGTCGCCGAGTCGGTTCGCAAACTTTCCACTTCCTGCAGGTCTGTTGAAGAATAGAGAGGTCGTCTCCGCCCGGGAGGCGATAATTGCCCAGCCCATTTTGATCTGCCAATCGTTCAACCCCGTCGATTCGCTGTTGTCGTTTGCATAAGTGTCATGCGATTCCACCCAGGTAACCAATTTGGAAGGGCTTACATTATTAGCGTTAAAAGATTTGGCGCATCAACATTGATGCCACCGTGATAGCCAACAGCGCTTCTGACACTGCTCCAGTAGCTGGAGGCGCTCAAACTGAGGTAATTGGCATAGCCAGCAAAGTTGTCAGCTCCGCCTTGAAGCACTTCCCCGTAATCAAACAGTTTGTCTTTATTGTTCAACGAGCCCAGTACCCGGGGCCAGAAGTTGGAGCCCCCTGGATCGTTAGGCAGCTCAATATGCTTAGCGGCGTCAAATCTGAAGCCGTCGGCGCCCAAGGAAATGGCGTCATTTAGGAAGCCGATAATGATATCTTGCAATTCCTGATTAGACGTGTTGAGGTCGGGCAGACCAATTCCCCACTGCGTGACTTGCCAACGGTCATTCCAGTTTTCCACGCCTCTGGCCTCATGCCAGAAATTGCGGTTATTCTTGATCACCGGATCAACATTATGCGCAGGCTGATACTGCTGATTTCCACCACCCGCATTCCCCGTATGATTAGCGACAACATCAACGATAACACTTATGCCGTACTTATGCGCTTCCTGGCAAAGCTGTCTGAAATCCTCCCTGCTTCCCAATTGAGAGTTACCGATATTAAAGTTGATGGGTTGGTATAAAATCCACCACTTGCTGCCTTCTGTCAACCCTTCCTTGTTGGCTTGGATTGGTGAAGTTTGCATCGCTTTAAATCCCGCCTGGGCCAGTTCAGGAAGGTTCCTGGTGATGTTGTCAAAAGACCAGTTCCAAGCATGAAAAATAAGACCATCCTTCGTCCTTTCCGGAAGTTCGTAGTTTGTGGCAGCTGTTAGCTTCGAGTCTGAACCGCCTAACTGCTGAACATCAGCATTCGCCTGTGCTACGGGAGTAAACCCAATCGTTTGTAACAACAATACGACAAAGAGAACAATACTCCAGGTACGTCTCAAAACGGGGCTTGTCTTCCTCCTCATGCTAAATTTTCAATAAATACTATAAAGACCGCACATGAAGCATTCAATATGAGAAGTGGCGACCAATACTATAATGATGCTACGTGGAATGTAACCTATGTCGACTCGCATGACTATGCGCCTGACCAGGCTCCAGAAAATCAAAGATTCGCGGGTACACAGGATACTTGGGCTGAGAATCTCGATCTGATGTTCACCTTCCGCGGAATACCCGCTATTTTCTATGGTTCCGAAATTGAATTTCAAAAGGGGGCAGTCATTGATCCGGGTCCAAACGCACCACTAAGCAAAACGGGACGGGCTTATTACGGCGATCATATAGAAGGCAATGTTACGGTACAAGATTACGGCAAATACACCAATGCTACCGGAACACTTGCGGAATCGCTCAACCATCCTCTGGCGAAACATATCAGACAGCTTAATTTAATCAGAAGAGCTGTTCCCGCCTTGCAAAAAGGCCAGTATTCCACAGAGAATGTAACAGGCAATCTGGCATTTAAGAGAAGATATACCGACGCTGACAAAGGCATTGACAGCTTTGCATTGGTCACGATTTCCGGAAACGCTACGTTTACTGGCATTCCCAACGGAACCTATGTGGATGCGGTGACCGGTGATTCCAAAACTGTTACTGATGGCAAGATTACCCTGACATGCTCCGGCAAAGGTAATGCAAGGGTATATGTATTGAATGGCAGAGGCGGAATTGGAGAAACGGGAACCTATCTGAAGTAAATGGCAATATGTTTTAGTTAACTGAAGCAACCTCAGTTCGGTATTCCACCGTGCTAAGGTTGCTTCCAATTAAAAAGTAGATTCAAGAGAGAGTCAGGATATTGCTCTGGACTAAATTTTTAATGGTTGGGAGGATCTTGAGTCAGATTTGCTATTTACCAAAGCAGTTTTTTTATGCATCATTGTTGCAATTGTATGATTAAAACCATTTGATGGCTTATTCCTGATGCTCTGTTTTGGTCATTATGAAATCAATTTGTTCTTCATCACCCATATAAAAAGAGTGTGCTCCAGTTTGAACAAACCCCATTTTCTTATAAAAAGCAATAGCGTTTTCATTTTTTTCCCATACGCCGAGCCAGATTTTGTTTTTATTTTGTTCCATTGCAATTTCGATAGCTTTATTTAGCAGATACTTACCAAGTCCATGTTTTTGAAATTTGTTCTTTATATAGATTCTCTCAATTTCGAGTGACTCATCACCCATATTTTCGGATTGGGCATCATTCATATTTACTTTTAAATATCCAGCAAGTTCTTCATTGAAATAGATGAAAAAGATTTCTGAAGAGACATTGGACAATTCCTCCTCCAACTGTTTAGAGTTAAATGCTCTTTCCAGATAGGCTTTCATATTTTCATGTGAATTCTGATCTTTAAAAGTATCGTTGAATGTTTCAATACTTATTTCTTGGAGTATTTGTAAATCTTCACGGCTGCACTTTATTATTTTTACAGTCATTTTTAGGTATCGCTCCTTATATAAATCAATAATTTCTTTTGTTCCCCTTTTTCACAAATTCCCAGTTTTTTCCTATATTTTCTCTTATTCTTTGAAGAAGATTGAAAATGGTTTCTACTTCTCTTTCCGAAAATCCCTCTAATGCAACGTTATTGGAATAATCATTTTCTCTTTTTATAAAAGGATAAACATTGTCCCCTTTCTCTGTTGGAAAGAGTTTTTTGATTTTTTTGTTATGGTTATCCTCTTTCTTTTCAATAAATCCATTAATTACAAGTTTCTTTATGGCACGAGATGCTGTTGTTCGATCTACTTTTATCATCTCAGCTAACTTTTCTTGAATGATTCCTGGGTTTTCGCATATTCGCACAAGATACAAATACTGCCCTTTTGTAAGGTCATATTCCTTAAATTCGATATTACTTATAGAATCTAATGCCCTTGCTATCATTCCAATTTCACGAAGTACTTCCTTCATAATTAACTCCTTTGTCCCTATTTTGTTGTAAATGCAATAAAAATGGTTTGTATTTAATTTACTCTAATTTTGTTGCATTTGCAATATGGAGATAGGCATAGGTAACTTTACAGCCCTTGCAGTAGCAACTTTATCCCAAAATAGCATGTTCGATAGTTCTTCTTGGTTAATTCCCTCATTATCATAGATTGGCTGGATGGTTGTTATCAAATCCAGTAGCAGTATTTGGGCCATTATGCTCTCGCACCATGAAATAGCAATTCGCCCTTTCCGGTAGTGGAAAGATTATTACAATAAAGAAGACTGCCGATAAATTTCACCGACAGTCCTTCTCTTCCAAGTAGTATACTCCTCAATCCTATTCGCTGGATAATTCCTTGAGCGATTTGATTTTACCATGGGGATGCTGTTCTTGCTTTCGTGACTTCCAGGCAGCTTCTTTCCTTCTCTTCTGGTGAGCCATAACAGATATCCTCCTTTGGAAATTGTGATGTATACCACTACCTTAAGTTGTCATTTCTCGGCTCTGTTCATTCATAAAACTAAATTTGTTGGATTTTTGTTATAACTTTAGGGTGATACCTGCCCCGCTTTTACAATTCCAAAGTAGCTGGAACTGCCGTTAGCTTCCAGAAAATATGAAAACTGCTGCTTTCCGATGTTCGACTCATCTGCGAATTTCTACTTCGGATTCCAGTTATCGCTCCCCATTTCTTATTTGGACGAAAATCTATATCCTCAGACTCTCCATAAAAAAGCTCAATGCGTTGGACACCCACTTTTTGGGATGAAGAACAAGCTGGATCTCCAGCTTGAGCTCGGTATGCTCAAAGGGTAACACCTTTAGCTCTTCCCGTTCAATCTCCTCCAGCGCGGCCATTAGCGGTAGAATGGATATACCTTCTCCGGTCTTGATGCTCCGCTTGATCGCTTCCGGATTACCCAACTCCAGGCCCACTCGATAGGCGATTCCATTTGCGCGAAGCACCCTCTCCAGCAGCTGCCTGTAGTTGCACGTATGCTCGGGCATGATCCACTCCGCATCCACCAGATCGTCCAGCCTGATTCGCTCTTTAGCGGTAAGCGGATGGTTCGGATGGACAATCAGCACAAGCGGTTCTTCGCGGATCCTAATCCACTGTAAGGCCGGATCGCATGAATCGTCCGCGAGGATCAGCCCGACATCAGCCTCCCCTTCCCTGACCTGGTGCAAAATCATCTCTTCGCGATCCGTATGCAACCGTATGTTCAGATCAGGATATTCTTTGCGGGTCGCCTGCATATACGGCGGCAGAAAATACGAAGCAATGGAATCCATGGTACCGATCATCATGGAACCCCCACCCTGCTTGGCCAATTTTTCTTTAGATTGCTCGAAGAGCTCCAGCATTTGTCCGGCAAGCTTGAACAGCTCTTCCCCGGCGGAGGTAAGACGAATCTTGTTGTTGCTGTAGCGATCGAACAATTTGACTTGATACGCTTTCTCCAGCTTCTGAATCTGGGTCGTGACACTGGATTGTGCGTAACCGAGCACTTCTGCTGCTCTCGTAAAGCTTTCACGAATGGCAACTTCCCGAAATGTCTGAAGATAGATGAAATCCAAGCTGATCACTCCATCGAAATTATTGATGAGAATTATCATTTATTATAGATAACTCTGATACTATCTCCTATGTTACATTAGATTTAATTCAACGGGAAGGGATAACTGATGATGATGAACGAACAACATATTCATGGGATTTTTATACCGCTGATTACACCTTTTTCGCGTGACTATAAGCTGGACATCAATTCGTACCGGAAGTATGTTACCTATCTTGCAGGCCATGACATCCAGGGTCTGGTGGTTAACGGTACGACGGGAGAATCGCCGACCGTATCCTGGGATGAAGTCAAGCAGATGGTACAGGTGACGCAGGATGTTCTGAAGAGCATGAACAAAACTATTCCGATCATCATTGGCACGGGAACGAACGATACCTATTCAACGGTGCATCGGACGGAAATGGCAGCTGATTTAGGAGCGGATGCAGCCATGGTGGTCACTCCGTATTACAATCGGCCGACTCAGGAAGGAATCTTGGAGCATTTCCGCGTCGTATCTCGTGTAGGCCTGCCTGTGCTTGTATACGAGATTCCGGTTCGCACTGGCAGTCGCATGACAATAGATACAATACGCAAAGTACTCGACCTGGATGGCGTAATTGGGCTCAAGGACAGCACGGGCGATCTTGATCTGCTCTTGAAATTGACCCAGTACGAGACTAAGCCTATCCTCTGCGGAGAGGATGCCTATTTTCATGCCATGCTATGTCAGGGGGCTGCTGGCGGTATGCTTGCATCCGCTCATATCAACATCCAGAAGTATGTGGAGATATACCAACGTTTTGTGACTGGTGACATGAACGGGGCGCGAGACAGTTTCATGCTACTGGAGCCGATGATCCAGCATGTATTTGCAGAGCCAGCCCCGGCCGCGATCAAGTGGTGGCTTGCCCAGCAAGAGATTATTGCCGCCGAGCAATTGCGTCTGCCACTTATGCCGCTGTCGGATCAGGTGAAGCAGGGTCTCCTGAATTCGATCGTATCCTGATAAATCAACTTGTCTCAGACTTCCCAATCATAACGTAGAAGAAGGGGCTGTCCCAAAAGCAGCTTTTTCATTAAATAAGGACAGTCTCCTAAATGAAAAAAACACCAAACCGGGCAAGGAGGTCATCCTTGTCTGGTTCGGTTGTTTTTTTCGTCCATTTTGTGCTTTTTTAGCAGATTATGGGCAAGGGAAACAGTGTTGCCCTCATCTTCCGTTTATACTGGAAGTACAGTAGACTGACCTGGATTTTGCGGTTACCGGCCGCCTTGGTACAAAAATGCTTTATAGATTGTTTTCGAAGAGTAGGCAGGCTTTTCATTAGCTATTTGTCATCATCCTCTTATCGAGCTGCTCAAGTACAAACGGCCATGCCTGTTCATGCTGATTTCTCGAATTCTCATCTGGAAAACCTGCGTGGGTTAATCGAAGTAACGTGCCATTTCCACTAAGTTCAAGCTCAACGGTAAGCACCGTTTCATATCCCTTGGTGCCTCCTTCCCCGGTAACCCAGGTCAGTTCGATAAGGCGATCTTGTTCTAGTCTCAGAAATCGTCCGTAGTGCGGATGGCGTTCCCCCTCAAAATGTGTTTCGAAAAAGAAAGCCGTATTCACTCGGGCCTCCATGATTACAGACCCTGGGGCTGCAAACCAATGGTCAAACCGTTTGGTCCACGCTTGATACAGAACATTGGGTGACGCTTCCATTTTTCGTTCCACTGTTAGATTAGACGGTCTTTGTGAAATATCCGGCAAAGAAATAGGTAGTGTCACTTCATCTTCAATCCCTTCAGTTCAACAGCATTATGATCATCTCTTTATTATTATATCCGAGTCATCATCTGTCCAATAAATACAAAAACGACTGGAGACCCAACAATAGGGACTCAAGTCATTTTTGTATAACTATTCGGAATATCATTTTTGGTTTTGGAACAGCAGTGAAAAACGATAATTACTTATCTAAGGAAGCCTTTCCTTCTCTGAATGCGATCAGGAAAATAGCCCCGCCTATAATTACTGCAGCTAGAAGCAGTAGCGTCAAATTGCTGTACAGATACGCTGCAACGTCAGTAACCATCGGGAGAATAGGAAAGTTGAGCCTGAGTTGTGTAAGCAGTCCACCTACAATTGCGATACCGAGCCCTTCTGCCAAAAAACAGGAAAAATTCAAAAAACCCATACCTGAGCCTGATTCGTCAGCGCTTAGCGAGCCTGCCACAATGGTTGAGATAACCGTTTTGACAAAGGATAGTCCACCAAAAATCAAAACCAAGGCTCCCGAGATGATCCAGGGAGTACTATCCGCGAAAAGTGAAACGATCAAAAGTCCCGCACCGAGCAGCAATAGTCCGGCAATCATGACAAAACGAGCTCCCCGCCTGTCGACTAAAGAACCACCAACGATCCCGAAAAAAATCACGCCAATCGTTCCAGGAAACAGAACACTGCCGCCAATGAGGCTTGTCGACATCTGATGTACTTCTCTCATCATGTAAGGGATCATGGACATAAATCCTGCGACGGTTCCTAGAAGTATTCCCCCTACAAGTACTCCGACGATAAATCTTTTCCTCTTGAATAAAGCCGGTTCCAAGAAAGGTTCCTTAGCTCCTCGAATTCTCAGCACAAATCCTATGAATAGAATGACGCTGATGATCAAATACCACCACTCGTAATGCGTCGTAAATAAAGTAAACGAAGCAATTCCAAGCACAAAGAGCAGGCATCCCGGAACATCAAGCCCACCTTTTTTCACAGGCTCGTCGGGTAGCGTCCGTAAGAAAAACGGCAGTGTTACTAGCGTCATCATCGGCAGGAAAAACAGATAGGACCAGTGTATATAGTCTGCGATCCATCCTCCAAGTACCGGACCAAAACCTTCTCCCAAAGCAACGGTCGATCCGATCATTCCAAAAGCCTTTCCTTGATGCTGCTTTTCGATACTTCTGGTAACAATGACCATAATCAGCCCGGGAACGGCAGAAGCACCCGCTCCTTGAATAAATCGCGCGGCAAGTAAAGCCGGAAACCAGAAATGAAACAGCAAGCCGATTAGCGATCCCCCGCCGTATATCAGCACACTGATGAAAAACAGTTTTTTTATGCCATAGATGTCCGATATTTTTCCGTAAACGGCCGTTCCTACTGCAAAAGAAAGAATGAAGCTGGTATTGATGTAATTTGCGACGGATGGCTCAATTCCAAATTGAGCGGCAATATCGGGCAACGATACGTTGAACACCGTCTCATTCAATACGCTGAAAAATGCAAGCACACACAGCCAAATCAAGGATTTAGATATACGTTCCTCAACCGATTTTTCCATCATGCAAACCCCTTAAAAATGCCAGGGGAACACGCAGTTTATAGGGCCAGTGATGCAATGTCCCCTTTATTTTGTGCCCTTCTTTTCACTATGTACTTCATTCTAACGCCTCCAAAAGTAAAAATCAGTTTAGTCAAAACTACCTAACCATATTATCATAAAAATAATAAAAATATTACCTTGGATCGGTTACTCTTAGTTGGACAGAAAAAATAAGGGCTAGTAGAATGAAAACATTAGAATTAGGAGCGGATCTACTATGCCAAGACAAAGACGTACATTTACAGCAGATTTTAAGAAACAAATGGTTCAGTTATACGACAACGGAAAGCCGAGAGCAGCCATTGCGAGAGAGTATGAGCTTAGCCCATCGGCTCTAGATCGCTGGATCAAGCAGGCTCAAACCTCAGGTTCATTCGCTGAAAAAGATAACCGAACTGCAGAAGAGAATGAACTCCTTGCGCTCCGTAAAGAAAATGAGCGACTCAAGATAGAGAATGATATTTTAAAGCAAGCCGCGCTGATCATGGGACGAAAGTAAAAATCATTAAGCAAAACAGTGATAAATACTCGGTATCAGCATTGTGTGAAGTCCTGCAAATCGCTAGAAGCACGTTCTACTATGAAGCGAAAGAAAAAGACAACGAAGACGAAGTAACTACGGCTATCGTAGAGATCTTTCATACCAATCGAAAGGCGTATGGAACGCGCAAGTTGAAAGTCAAACTTCAGGAGCAAGGATACACCGTTTCCAGACGTCGAATTGGACGGATTATGAAAGAGCAGGGCCTCGTGTCCACGTACACGATAGCGCAGTATAAGCCGCACAAGACCGCTTGTAACGAAGCAACAACGGCGAATGTGTTGAAGCGTGAATTTGATCAAACCGAAGCTAAACGTTTCGTAGTCAGCGATCTAACTTATGTGAAAGTTCAGCACAAGTGGCACTACATTTGCGTACTGATCGACTTATTTAATCGTGAAATCATTGGCCATAGTGCAGGTCCCAACAAAGATGCTGCTCTGATTTCCCGTGCCTTTGCCACGGTAGAGGGCGATTTGAGCGACATTCAGTGGTTTCATACGGATCGTGGAAGCGAATTTAGGAACCAAACCATGGACGAACTGCTAGAGACCTTTGACATTGGCCGTTCCCTAAGTATGAAAGGCTGTCCCTACGACAATGCCGTGGCCGAAGCCACCTACAAAGTGATGAAAACAGAATTTGTAAACCAAATGAATTTCCAGAGTCTTCATCATCTAAAACTAGAATTATATGATTATGTGAACTGGTTCAACAAGCATCGTATTCACGGCACATTAAGATACATGACGCCAGTCCAGTACAAAGCTGCAGCCCTTAAAAAAGTTGTCTGATTTACTGTTGACAGTCCACCTGCTATTATTGAGAGTCATGCTGAGCATTTAGAAAACTGGATTTAATTATTTTGGTTTTTTGTTCCCCACTCACATAACTCTTCCAAAACGGGTAATAGTGTTTTTGCTTTATCGGTGAGACTGTATTCGACTTTAGGGGGAACTTGAGGATACTCTTTTCGTTTCACCATACCATCCGCTTCCAATTCTTTAAGTTGTGAACTCAATATTTTATAGGTAATAGCTCCTATCTGTCTTTTCAAATCATTAAAGCGAACCGGTTCGTTTTCTGCTAGGAGGTAAATAATAACCATTTTCCATTTACCACCAATAACTGACAATGTATAACCAAAAGGTGTATCTTGAATATTTTTAACTTTACCTTTAAATTCGGTCATACTCATATTCACACTATCCTTTCGGGTAGTACATATCAAAAAAGTGCGTACTACGTTTTTATTCGCGTTCAGTTTATACTAACCTCACTTTAAAGTAAAGGAGAGAACAGCATGACTAAAAAAACAATACGTCTTTTAATGCCACAGTGGCAAGGGGGAAACAACCCTAACTACTCTTTTGGAGCCGAATTGCTTGCTTGGCTAGCTCCTGACAATGATCAACCTCTTATTCATGTTCCAGTTCAAACTTTTGATGGAATTCCGCTTCAAAATGAGAACGGTATGAATGGGAGAAAACAGCTACTTGAGCAATTAGAGGCTGCTCAACATATCATTGACGCACATAAGCCAGATCGCATTGTAATGTTTGGTGGTGACTGCTTAGTCGAACAAGCCCCGTTTGCCTATTTAAACGAACGATACGGGGGTAAATTAGGTTTAATCTGGATCGATGCTCACAGTGATTTAGTTAGATATGTTGGCTATGATAACGGACATACATTACCGCTTGGGAATCTTTTGGGAGAAGGAGATGAGGAGTTCGCAAAACATGTAAAAATTCCTCTTAAACCTGAAAATGTCTTTATCGCTGGATTAGCAGCTCCTACAGAAGAAGAAACAAAAGTGATTTCCGAAGCGTTTCAAACATTAGGTATAGCTCCTGCAGAACAAGATACAGAAATGATTCAAAGACTGGGTATTAAAACTGCAGGAACCAAAGAGTTAACGAACAGTACTGCATCTATAAAAGAGTGGATTAAAGAAAGTGGCATTAAGCACCTAGCTATTCACCTTGATTTAGATGTGCTTGATCCCAAGGCATTTCGTTCTTTATTGTTCGCCAACCCTGAAGCACCTTATAATTATTCTCCTGCGGGAACAATGCAAATGCCTCAACTACTTCATCTGATTAAAGAACTGTCTGAAGAAACAGATGTAGTTGGATTAGGTATAACGGAGCATATGCCGTGGGATTCTATTAACTTGAAAAATCTGCTTGGAGAAATACCTATTCTAAACAAGTAGTAAAAACGGAAATTATGTTTGTCATAGTCAAATTGCTTTAATACAATCGGCTTAACATCCCCAATACCTGATTCTCCCTTCTCTTTTCTCATACGAATAATTTTTCAAACATTTCCATGGATAATTTTATGTTATTGCAGAAGGATTTAGAGTAAAATATATTGACACGCAGGTAGGAAAATAGTGTATATTATGTAAAAGCATCATCTTCTCTTTACGGATAACTTAAACCTATTCAAATCTCCGCAACTTTAAAAATGGTGGTGTTAACAGGCGTTGGTCTCCATAATAATACCCACAAAAATAAGTAATAGAATAAAATCCTATCCATCTAAGGAGTGAAAATGCTATGTACGCACGAACGGTAAAAGCGAATACAAGGAATGTAATCGGCAGTTATTGCAAATGGATCGCAACTGGTATGATTTTAACTTTCACGGGATGCTCGCTTGCATCCGCAGCTCCTTCGCCCTCATCCTCAAGTGAAACTAATAGTAAACCCGCCTCCTCCCTGGTTACATTTCAATTGCAAGAGGCTACGATTGCTCAGATGCAGGACGCGATGAAGTCAGGGGCACTGTCGAGTGTCGAGCTTACCGCCATGTACCTTAACCGGGTATATGCCTATGATTCCAGTGGCATTCGGCTCAATTCCATCCCTGTTCTGAACCCTGATGTACTAAAAGAAGCCGCTCAGGCTGATCAACTAAGGGCGCAGGGCATCAAGACCGGGCCTCTGCAAGGCATCCCCTACACGGTTAAAGACAGCTACAAGGTTAAGGGACTCACTGTTGCTTCTGGATCTCCGGCTTTCAAAAACCTGATGGCAAAGGATGATGCCTTTACAGTAGAAAAGATACGCAAATCCGGCGGAGTTCTGATTGGTAAAACCAACATGCCGCCAATGGCAGCGGGGGGAATGCAAAGAGGGGTTTATGGCCGTGCTGAAAGTCCGTACAATCCAGATTATCTGGCTGCAGCCTGGTATTCTGGCTCCTCTAACGGATCTGGCGTCTCAACAGCCGCCAACCTCGCTGCCTTCGGTATGGGGGAAGAAACGGTATCTTCTGGAAGATCTCCAGCATCTAACAATGGTTTAATTGCCTACACGCCATCGCGGGGCCTAATCTCCATTCGGGGGAATTGGCCGCTCTTCCCAATACGGGATGTCGTTGTCCCACATACGAGAACTGTCGAGGACATGCTCCGCTTGCTTAACGTGATCGTTGTAGAGGATAAGATCACCAAAGGCGATTTCTGGCGAGAACAGAAAGCCGTTCGGCTGCCTTCTGTCAACAGTGTCCGTCCAAAATCCTATTTAGAACTGCGAGACACCCACGCTTTGAAGGGCAAACGCATTGGCGTTCCGAAAATCTATATCGGTAAGGACCATGAAACCACAACTCCGATCAAATTCAGACCTTCGATACAGGCATTATGGGAAAAAGCTGTAAAAGATTTAACTGCTCTCGGAGCTGAGGTTGTGGAAGTTGACTTCCCCCTGCAGGCGAACAGCGAGAAGGACCGGGCAACAGCGAAAACACCTGAGGAGCGTGGACTGATGCCAGCAAAATGGGCCGAAAAGGAATTTGGGCTGCTTAATCCTTATGCGGCTGAGGAATTCCTCAAAAGTGTGGGCGATCCAAACTTCCCGTCATGGGCTAATATCGACCCTGCAACCGTCTTCCCGAATCCGCCCGGTTCGGTAGATGCCAAACGTGGCAGAGACCTTGGCCATTATGACGTATTCATTGATACCATAAAGAAAGGCGTCACCCCATACGAACAAATTCCACAGTTTCATGAAGGGCTGCGGGGGCTTGAAAATGTACGGAAGATTGATTTTGAAGATTGGATGAAGCAAAACAATCTTGATTTTATTGTATTCCCGGCAAATTCCAATATCGGCAAAGCCGACTCCGATGTGAATGAAACGTCCTATGAGGAAGCTTGGGAAAATGGCAACTATTTCTCCAATACGAATTTCATTCTACGCGAGTACGGGATCCCAAGTGTGTCCGTGAGCATGGGCGCTATGAAGGATACCGGTATGCCCGTTAATCTAACGATGGCGGGTGCCGCATACACCGATAATGACCTGTTGCGTTATGCTTATTCCTATGAGCAGGCGACAAAAAACCGTCCTATTGCAACGCGTACGCCAGCGCTTGAGGATGAAACCTTTTCCTATAACCCGAAAACTACGCTCCCACCCTCTAAACGCAAGGAAACAGACGTGCCTGTGCTCAAATTGAATGCCTTAATCAAGGACGATGTCCTCTCTTTGGAAGGTTCAGTCACAGATCAAAGCGCTATCGCACAACTCAAAGTTTATGTCAATGGCATTCGTGTCGTAACTACAGAAGATAAAGCCAATTGGTCAGCAACGCTTCCAACTTCTAAATACAAGCAGGCTGGCGCCTTCCAAGCCGATACGCTGCATATTCTTGTGCTGGCCAAGGATATTTACGGAAATACCTCTGCTCAAGTCAAGTCTGTCGTTTTACCCCAATGACGAAGGACATCATCGGCCGCCCCATCTAAATAATAAAAGAGGGAACTTGACTTATGTCAGGTTCCCTCTATTTTCGTTGATACAGCACATTGCTTTAGGGGAAACAGAATTTCGTACAATATTTGAAATAGAAAAGTTTTAAAAAATAGTCGGTACCATTCCCCCATCTATACGGATTGGAGCACCTTTAAATGCAGATGCATAAGGACTACATACAAATGCAGCTAATCTACCTATTTCAATAGGCTTGATAAATCGCTGTATTTCAGATTGGGGCAGGTTTGTAGTCATAAATTCTTTCTCTTTTTCTGAAAAAGTCATATTTTCATTAGGGTACATACCCTCAATTATTTGATGCACATTTTCAGAGAGCGTTGGTCCTGGCATGATTGTATTGACAGTAACTTCTGTTCCTTTTGTTAATTTAGATAGGCTTTTTGACAATGATAATAGCATTGATTTTGTCATACAATACTGAGGCATTTGTCCTGAAGGCATGATTGCTTCTTCACTCGCAATAAAGATAATGCGGCCATAATCATTTTTCAACATTTTAGGTAAATAAAATTTAGATAATCCATTTGCAGCCAGAACATTCGTACGGAAGTATTTTTCCCATACTTCATCGTTAATCTCCTCATATTGCATAATTTCATAAATACCCATATTGTTAACTAAAATATCAATATTGGGGTATTTTTCAAATAAGGCTTCTCTTTGCCCTATATCCACAATATCGGCTGTTGCATTTTGAGGAGATGTGGCTGGGAAATCTGACTTAATTTCATTTACAGTTTGTTGTACTTCTTCATAACTTCGTCCATTAATTAGTACATTAACACCTTCCTTGGCAAGTTCTATGGCAATTGCTTTACCTATACCTTTCGTTGATCCTGTAACTAAAGCTATTTTATTGTTTAACCCCATATCCATAATACATTTCTCCCTTCTGGATTGTTCAGTTTAAATGTTCAGTACGCCAATTTGAAGGAGTATCACCTTCCCAAAGACGGAAGGCGCGGTAGAACGAGTTCTGGTCTTCATATCCAATCAAGAATGCCACTTCTTTAATATCGAGCGAAGGGTCTGCCAAGTACTCTAGTGCCTGCTCATGTCTCGCCTGTGTCAACAGATGCTTGAAGCTCGTGTTTTCATCAGTAAGCCGGCGCTGCAAGGTACGATCGCTCATACCGAGTTCCTTCGCGACAGCCTGAATGTCAGGGCGCCCTCCTGTGAGGCTACGTTTCATGATCCATTTGACCGTTTCGGTAATTGACCGGCTGCGTTGCTGTTCATCCAGCGATCGGTCCAGAACGGGAGTCAGGATCTCCAGCAACTCTTCGTTGTACGAAACAAAGGGGCGGTCCAGATCTCTTCGATGTAGCGTCAACCGGTTACAATTTGCACCAGTCCCGATACGGCAACCAAAGTAAGCTTCGAGGGCCTGTACATCGCCCATTGAGTGCGAAAATTCGACGAACCGCGCTGTCAAAGGTTGACCTGTGCCCCGGCGCCCAAGCTCCAGAAGGCATGCCAGCGTGATACCAACCAGCATCGGCGGACCGGGTTGCTCGGTATCCAGCCATTCCAGTTCGATTGTACAATGCTCACCCTCCTCGGAGATACGTAAGCTTTCCGGGGGGCACAGTTGTTTATACCGAGCCATTCGGTTTAGAGCGTCACGGTAATCACGAGCGTGGTAAGTCGCCAAGACGGTCGGTGGGTACTTTGCTGTTTCAAAGACGGTCGCAAGCTCGATGATTCCTTGGGAAGTGTCACCAATGAGATCGGAATAAGCCTGCCAGATTGCGAAATATTGGGCGGTGGTGACTACTGGTTCAGTGATAATAGTGAGCGGCAGTCGTGCTTCGCGAGCTACGTCATGGGCGGCAATCCCTAATTGAAGTAATCCTGTCCAAAATCCTGGCGGGATTTTAATACGGTCAGAGGTAAGAGAACTCATGCATATGGATCTCCTTTAGCTATTTTTATATTCATTAGTTTTGGTTGTGATTGGGTGTCCTGCCTTGTTGATGGGACAACTCTTATAGTACCTCCCCAATGTCGCTCTGTAACTAGCAGAAGGCGACATTCTACTTGCCAATTACGCCAAATCTTAATCTGCTGTTAATTTATTATGTAAACAATTCCCTCGGCTTTTGTCATTCATGTGAAAGCCAAGGGGGTTGTACACTGGGCATGACACCATATTTCACGAATCGAGTGGTTATATTTAACAACAAACCACTTAAAAATTTGCTGAAAGGATGGGTAGAATAATTTTAATAATAACTTTTTACGAATGTATTATGAGCTTTTCTGATTGGAGCCAGATTGTTAGCCGAGCACCAACGTCGAAAATATCAAAGGGGGCAAAACATTATGAAAATCATTGTTACCAGTATATTCGTTCAAGATCAAGACAAGGCATTGGAGTTTTATACAGAAACGCTGGACTTTGTAAAAAAGCATGACGTTCCCGTCGGAGAATTTAGGTGGATAACGCTTGTTTCTCCCGATGAGCAAGACAGTACCGAGCTTTTACTCGAACCGAATGACCATCCTGCCGCCAAAGAGTATCAAAAGAAGATATTTGCCGATGGCATCCCAGCAACAATGTTTGGCGTTGCAGATATTAATAAAGAGTATAAACGATTATTGGAAAACGGCGTCAAGTTTACTATGGAGCCGACAAAAATGGGCGAACTCACAATAGCTGTCTTCGACGATAAATGCGGCAACCTTATTCAGATTGTGCAGAAGTAACTTCATGACGAAGTATCTTAGTGCTAAACGACTTATATTGGCAAGTTTTAAGCTCGGCTTCTGTGGATTCCCATAAAGTCAACTAATTCCTGCATTGAAGTTTTTTCGTAACCTTAAACCCAAAACAGTTGTACCGCTTTATCTAATACCTCATTAATTTCAAATTCTTTGGATCTTGCCATTGTAATCACCCCAAGCAACCATTATACATTTAAGTGAACGATCGGCAAACTAGAGAGTAAAACGTGAATAAAATCAAGCGTTGTCGCTTGATTTTATTGTTTATAAGTCTCTTTTATGAATTAATGTAATTAGATATATTTTTAGCCTCTTCTTTTTTTAAACACAGAAATACCTTGTGTCAGGATGCTATAAATAAGAGAAAGCCATACACTATAATCAGGTTTTGGCAATTTTCCTTTCCCAAGCCTTTTTAACTGTTGCTCATACCACCCAAGTTCTAACATTGCAGCACTTTTATCAATACTCCTATTTCCGGTTCTTATCGGCTTCAGCGTGATGTTTGTAAAGCTGCCTTGAAAAACTCTATTGGGAAGGTCTGGTACTATAGCAAATGGCTTTCCTACGCCAACCATATCGATTCCACCATCAGTTAAGGCATGAGTCATTCCGTCTAAAGATCTAAATCCACCAGTTACAACTAACGGGGTAGTAGTCAATTTTCTTACCTTCACTGCGTATTCTAAAAAAATAGGCTTCTCGTTTCTTCGTGCTTTCTCTCACTTCTGAGACCAACATTTTAGGGTTTTCATAGCTGCCACCAGAGATCTCAATTAAATCTACGCCTAATTCGGATATTTTTTGAGCAACTTTCATGGATTCCTCTTCTGTAAAGCCTCCTCGTTGAAAATCGGCAGAATTCAATTTTATACCTATCGGAAACTGTTCACCGACCTGTTTTCTAATTTCTTGATACACCCGTACAAGGAATCTCATTCGATTCTCTAAGCTGCCGCCCCACTCATCACTGCGTTGATTATGATTTGGAGATAAAAATTGATTGATCAGATATCCATGGGCAGCGTGAATTGCACACCGGAAAACCCTGCTTTTTTTGCAATTCTTGCGGAATTCCCAAAACGTGTAATTAACTCTTCAATCTCTTCGACTGTAAGAGCTCGAGGGGGATTGAAGAAGTTTTTTAGATTTCCAGAAAGTGGGGAAGAACTTGGGGCGACTGGTTCTTTGGATAACATCTTGGGCGATTGTTTTCCAGGGTGATTTAGCTGCATCCAAAGGTGTGTTCCATTTTCAGTACCAGCTCTAGCCCATTCTTCGAGCAGAACCAGATCACGCTCATCTTCAACCACGACGTTTCCTGGTTCTCCTAGTGCTCGTCTGTCGATCATAACGTTTCCTGTTAAAACAAGTCCTGCTCCTCCTCTTGCCCACGTTCGGTAGAGATTAACTAATAGCTGAGTAGGATTAGCATCTTTCTCAGCCAAAGTTTCACTCATCGCCGCTTTAAAAAATCGATTTTTTATGCTCACTCCATTTTTAAGTATTAATGGCTTAACTAAGATTGAAGTATTTTTCATACCGTCCAACTCCTTATAGTTCCTCATCGTTTATGATCATCTAGCAAGCGGACTCCATGGAAAATAACAAATTCCTATTCGAGGACAGAGTGAAAGAATCTTCCTCCTCTGTACAACACCGCAACTACTTGGGGGGAAGCACACGTTGTGGAAAAATGATTTCTGATCAATGTAACATTTAGCTGGTTCAATTGAAGTTTGATCTTAGGAATAATGATATATGCTCAAGAAATAAGTCTGAGTGCTTGAATAAGAACCAGTGTCCCGAGTCAGGATAAGTTAGATGCTACCACGGACATTGTGTGTCCATATAATAGAATTCGCCGGTCGGACCGTTATCGGGCAAAGTCGCTAAACGAACTGCCGTTACTGCTCCATCTGCCTTCGTTTTTGTGCGTGCACCAACTAATACCGTAATTCCTTGACGACCTAATTGTCTGGCGACCTCGAAACCGATCCCTTTATCGCTCCTGTTACAAGTGCAATCTTGTTAGACATTAACATGTTCCTCCTTGTTTATATGCCTCGACCAACAATAAAGAACGATCATTCTAATAAAAATATAAAAAATGTCCTTTCGTAACCCTGTTCCCACCTTCTTGCCATTGAAATTCCCTTTCTTGTGTTATCAATATAATATATTGAGAACGATCAGTAAAGAAATGATTTTTATAATGTTTATGTTTAACTGTTATTTTTCATACAGCATTAAAGCCAGGATGTGCTTCAGCACATTCTGGCTTTAATAATAAATCTATTGTATTTATCGACAATTGAAACCTATACGCTGTTATTCCAGCGAATGTTCAATCAATATCGACTGCTTCTATTCCTGTATTCCGTGCAGCCTTTGTTATTTGTTGCTTCCGAAATCAAGCGTGTGGCCAGTCTCTATTAACGTTTTTGTGTTACTTAGAACATGCCACCAGGCACTATCGCTGGGTTCATAGGAAGGATCGTCAGGATGCCACTGATCATGGATAAGAGACAGCTTCGTGCATCCACCCACTGGCTCTAGACGCCAGGAAATCCGGGATTCATAGTTCTCTTGTCCTTCTTTCAGGTAAGCTGGACCAACCTTATGCGTAAAACACAGATGTTTTAATGGAGTATACTCCAGCAGCGTCCCGTACACATGTACGATTTCTTCACCTTCAGGGCCCGGTCCGACATACTCCAGCAGTTCCCCCTCCTTGAAGCTGGAACGGATTATGCTTGCGTAATAGATTTGCTGCACGTACTCTGGAGAGACCAGGCAGGCCCATACTTGCTCTGGTGTCCCCCCAATGTAGATCTCATATTTCAGTTCTTTCATGCTATATTCCTCCCTAATCATAATTGTTTGCTTGTACTTACTTACATTTATACTTAAGACTCGCTTACACTATACAAAAAGAACACTGACAGCTACAGTCAGTGTTCCCGAGAAAATAGAATTAATTTTCGTAATGGCGAGCCATTTCCGAGGCAACCACCACCAACCGCTGCTTCAATGCTGCTGGCTCCCGAATATGCAGCGATTTTCCATAAGGCAAGAGGAAATACGGAACGTAGGTGAATAACGAGCTTTCGTCCAGTAGAAACCGGGCCCATCCCTCCTGCCGTTGCTCTAAGGTATGGCCGAATAGCCAGTGACCGCAAAGATCATTTAATATCACCTCGGATGACTCAATCACCACGGCAATCAGCGCCCGCTCTTGTTCACGGGCAGGAACCAAACTCTGCAGGAGAAAATCGCGTGCAGAGAAATCGTCAGGACGTATGAAACTTGCGCCGCTACAACGGAGTCTGGTAATTCTGTCGACACGGAAGCTACGGATCTCCTGCCGATAGTGGCAATACCCGATGCAGTACCACTGCCCCTTCCAAAGTACAAGCCCATAAGGGTCAATGAAACGTGAGGAGACCGTTTTTTCATTTCCCTTGCGGTACTCCATTTCCAGAGTGTCTCCGTTCGCAATGCCTGATTCAAGCTCTTGCAGAATTTCCGTTATTGCCGCATTAGATGTATACAGCGTTTCAATCCCGCGCTTATGACTCTCCATCCGTTCCATTTGTTGGTCGTTGCTGTAACGCTTCAGCTTATCCAGCGCTCGGTCAAGCGCTTGGACATACGGATATCCCGTCCCACGGACGAAGGCGGCTGCTTGGACAAGCGCCTTCTGCTCTTCGGCGTCGAAGAACAGCGGTGCTTCTACGAAATGATCAGGCAGGCAGTAGCCACCACCGGGTCCGGAATCCGCAATAACTGGAACTCCACTGACGCACAGCGCATCTATATAGCGGTATACCGAACGAACGCTGATCTCCAGAACTTCAGCTAATTCCCCTGCGGTGCGTTTACGCTGCTTTAGCATCCAGAGAATGGATAACATATGGTCTGCTTTGGACATCAGACGCTCTCCTTCCAAACAGTTCAATTACAATCAGTTTACCGCGAAAACTTTGTATCGCCAACTTTACAGCGGCTGGAATACAAGTAATGTCATATAGACCAGCCAAGATTCATTATGGCATCTGCGTTATGTAGGGCAACAAGTTGCTGAATAAATATTTCAGAAATAATCTGACGTTCAAAGAATACGTGAATCGGATGAAGGTCGCCTCCTAAGCGGTTTGATCTGATAAAGTGAAGATAATAAGGGACTGGACGAATGTTTTCCGTTCATTTCCTTATTATTAGATGTCGGGGTCAAGCCTAGGCAGATTGCGCACAAATCCTTATCTTTTTACGGCGGAACCTACCGTCATTGCACGCTCTACTTGTTCACTCAAGAATAGATAGACGAGTACCATCGGCAGAGAAGCGATAATCATAACGGCCCCCATTGCCCCCCAATCTAGCGAAGACGACCAAACCACTTACGAGCTAGTGACAGAATATTCATCATGTTAACACAACTTATCAGCACAGTAATAGATCAAAATTAATCCTAAAGATTCAACCACCACCTTGAAAGTATACTAGGGATATGTTAGGATAAAGTCGAATTTTAGTAAAATTATTAACTAAAAAGGTGTGAACTCTTTGGCAACCATTAAAGACATTGCCCGTGAAGCGGGTGTGTCTGCCGCAACCGTTTCACGGGTTTTAAATAACGATCTGTCACTGTCCGTGAGCCCAGACACCAAGAACAGAATTTTTTCGATTGCAGAGCAGCTCAGATATAAGCCTTCCCGGCTGAGGCAGTTAAAGCGGAACACGGAACGTGCCGGGAAAACAGTCTCCCTCTTGCTGTGGTGTTCTATTGAAGAGGAAAGGGATGATCCGTATTACGCCTCGATTCGCCGTGGAATCGAGCTGCGCTGTGAAGAGCTCGGCCTGACGTTGGGACAGACCTTGCGAGGCCGCTCTTCTATCGCAACCTTGCAGAAGACGGACGGTCTGATTGTTGTGGGTGGAGTTGATCCTGATGAGGTGATCAAGCTGCATCCCGACAAGAACACCATTGTCCTTGTCGATCAGTACGATGAACAGCTGGAGTACGATTCCGTACGCCTCCATTTCCGACAAGCTGTTGATCAGGCGCTCGGACATCTGATCGAGCTGGGCCACCGACAAATCGGGTTTATCGGCGGCAAGAGCGACGGAGAGCGACGGGCGCATTATTTTGAACGGTTCATGCGGGACCAGGGGTTGTACAATCCTCAATTCGTCCGTGTAGGCGCCTGGAGTACCGCGGATGGATATCTGATGATGAACGATCTCCTTGCCGAAGAGCAAAGACCAACAGCCTGCTTCGCTGCAAGCGACCCGCTTGCCATCGGTGCTCTTCGCGCCCTTCATGGACATGGAGTCAAGGTACCAGAGGATATGGCTATCGTCGGTTTCGACGACATTGAGATGGCGGCCTTCGTTCAGCCTCCGCTAACCACTGTACGCGCCTATCCCGAACAAATGGGAAAGGCTGCCGTTCAACTGCTCTCTGAGCGGTTTGAGGGACGTGAACCTCCTGCGCACAGCGTGATTGGCACTAAGCTTGTCATACGGGAGAGCTCGTGCAGAAACAGCTAAAATAGGCACCTGAAAGTCTTAACCTCTTTGATAAATATCCTTACGTTAAAACAAATTGATATTATTAATCCTCAAGGAGTGAATACCATGAATATTCATGTAGACGAGACGCTTGGCTTGTTTCACCTGCAGTCCAAGGATTGCAGTTATATTATCCAACTTGTAGAAGGATATCCCGCACATGTCTATTGGGGAGCTCAGCTTCATCATGACAAAAATCTGGCAAGTGTACTGGAACTTAGAGAGCGCTGCTCCTTCTCTCCCAATCCTGTTCCTTCCAACCGCACGATTTCTTTGGACACGCTTCCCCAGGAATATCCTCAGTATGGAACAAGTGATTTTCGTCAGCCTGCTTACCAGGCTGCACTTGCGGACGGAACTCGGATTACGGAGCTAAAATATAGTGGCTACCGCATTGTACAGGGTAAACCAAAGCTAGAGGGACTTCCTGCCGTCTATACCGAATCAGATGATGAAGCGACAACTCTCTTTCTGATCCTTGAAGACCAATACTCGGGCCTTAAGACCACACTGCTCTATACTGTATTTGCCAATCACAGCGCTATTGCCCGGTCTACTCTTTTTGAGCATAAAGGAAGCGCTATCATAAATATTGAGCAAGCCATGAGCGCCTCTGTCGATTTCGCCGATTCCAACTACCAAGCTCTCTACCTGTCCGGAGCTTGGGTGCGGGAAAGACATATCCAGCGTCGCGACCTCGGACCCGGGGCCATTCGGTTGGAAAGTCGCAGGGGCTCCAGTAGTCACCAGATGAATCCCTTTCTGGCACTGCTTCGTCCTGATGCAACTGAAGATCGTGGAGATGTATACGGCTTCAGTCTGGTCTATAGCAGCAACTTTGTCGCACAGGCAGAAGTAGAGCAGTTCAACCAGACCCGTGTAAGTATTGGAATCAATCCCTTTGATTTCTCTTGGCGACTTGAACCAGATCAGTCATTCCAGACCCCCGAAGCCGTACTGGTCTTTTCAGAAGAAGGTCTTGGGGGCATGTCGCGTACCTATCATCGACTCTACCGCACACGTCTGTGCCGGGGGGCTTACCGTGACAAAGAACGTCCGATTCTCGTGAACAATTGGGAAGCCACATATTTCGACTTCGATGCCGATAAAATCGAGGCGATTGCCAAGGAAGCAGGACCCCTTGGAATTGAACTGTTTGTTCTTGATGACGGTTGGTTTGGCAAACGCGACAACGACGATAATTCACTTGGAGACTGGTTTGAAGACCGCCGCAAGCTGCCCGGGGGTCTTGCCGACCTGGCCAAACGAGTTAATGAACAAGGATTACAGTTCGGGCTATGGGTAGAGCCGGAGATGGTGTCTCCTGATAGTGAATTGTACCGCAAGCATCCCGATTGGTGTCTGCATGCCGAGGGTCGGCGGCGGACTGAAGGTAGATCTCAGCTGGTGCTCGATCTTTCGCGCAAGGAAGTATGCGACTATTTATACGATACACTTAGCTCTGTTTTTTCGATCGCTCCGATTACTTATGTCAAGTGGGACATGAACCGTAATATGACGGAGATTGCATCGGCTACAGCTTCAAGCGAACGGCAAAAGGAAACCGCGCATCGTTATATGCTTGGACTTTACGATCTGCTGGAACGCCTCACCTCCCGGTTCCCGGACATCTTGTTCGAAAGCTGTTCCGGAGGAGGCGGTCGATTCGATCCCGGAATGCTCTACTATATGCCGCAAACATGGACCAGCGACGATACCGATGCGATTGAAAGATTGGCTATCCAGTACGGAACAAGCATCGTGTATCCGGCCAGCACCATGGGGGCACACGTATCGAGCGTGCCGAACCACCAGGTGGAACGAATCACCTCCTTGGCCATACGCGGCGACGTGGCAATGAGCGGCAACTTTGGCTACGAGCTTGACCTTACTGCATTTACAAAGGAGGAAAAAGAGCTCGCTGCCAAACAAATCGCCCAGTACAAGGAAATTCGCTCCCTAGTACAGCAGGGGAATATGTATCGGCTTCTTAGCCCTTTTGAAGGCCGAGGCGATACGGCATGGATGTTTGTTAGCGAGGACCAATCTGAAGCGTTTGTCGCTTATTTCCGCGTGCTGGCTGAGCCGAACGGACCAATCCGGCGATTAACTCTAAAAGGACTTGATCCGAAGAAAAAGTATACAATCGAAAGCGGAGCGACGGGCAACACTACAGATCATGGGGGTAATACCTTGATGGAAGACGGCGGTTCCCCCTTCCGTGCAGCGTTCGGCGGCGAAATCTTTGGAGGTGACCGCCTAATGAAAATTGGACTTGTTGTCTCGGATCTGACGGGAGATTTTGCCAGCTCTACCTTCCGTCTTAAGGCTATCCCACGCAGATAACGGATCCAGCCAGTAGCATAAAGTGACGATATAAAAATGTAAACAAGGCAGACCGGATAATCGGCCTGCCTTGTTTAATCATTAGACGGATAATTCCGTTATCTGCCCGTTTCCGAATAATATTACTTCCCAATTTAATCCATTATATATTATTCCCTAAAGAGGACAGTATACAGATCATACACCAAGCTTTAGATGCGGGCCAGAGCAGTTAAGTCAGTTTTTGGATGGAATGGCCTTGCGCCTTAGCCCAGATTTGCTGGATGCCATCGATACAATAGTATCTCCCGGTATAAGAATAGATGAGAATGAACAAATCTGGAAACCTGAATGGTTGAATCCCTCCCGCCGAAGACGAGCTTAAATAAAAGAACGAATAAATATAATAATAACGTTTGTTTTCTTCTATAGCTTCGTTATTTTGTCCGTTAAACGAAAAGCAGGCTGTCCATCGACAGACTGCTTTTTATTGCTCCATACCCAGCAATACAGCCGACAGCAAACCGGGAAAGCGTGAATTCAAATCGTCGTATCGGATAGAAATGAATCGCTGGGTTCCCACCAATCTCGTATGAATGACTCCTGATTCCCGGAGAACCTTGAAATGATGGGACAAGGTTGACTTTGGAGCTGAAATATCTAACGAGCTGCATGATTGCTCCCCGTTTTTGTCCAAAATTTTGATGATGTTAAGCCGGATCTGGTCACTAAGCGCATATAAAACGGTGGATAGGTTTATTTCATTAACATTGGGATGATACATCGTTCTCAAAATCCTTCACCTGCCCGTACAAGAATTATAGTTGCATTATAGCATAAGTGGTGCTATATTTCTAATGTTCGAAAATATTCGAATAAACGAAATTATGGAGGTTTCCGCTTTGAACAAAATTATCACCTTGTTTTTCTTTATTATGTTTTTCATCGGAACTGATACGTTTATTGTATCTCCGCTTTTACCGATCCTCCGCGAGACTTTCGGTATTTCTGTCGAACAGTCGGGTTGGATCGTTGCGGCTTATGCTTTGGGTTATGCCGTGTTTGCCTTGATTGCAGGGCCTCTGTCAGATGGATGGAATCGAAAAAAAGTGCTGCTATTGGGCTTGCTTGGTTTCGGTGTGTTCACACTGCTATGCGGTTTTGCTGCTGACTTTTGGACCATGTTTGCTTTTCGCTTTCTGGCTGGGATTAGTGCCGCTTTTGCCTCGCCTCAAGTCTGGGCCGCCATTCCGCAGCTGGTTCAACCGCATAAAATTTTAAAAGCCATGGGAGTGGTCACCGCAGGATTGGCCATTTCCCAAATGCTGGGCGTGCCCATCGGCAGCTATCTTGCTACCGTCAAATGGCAAACACCATTTATCATAATTGGCAGCTGCACCTTCCTGCTCGTTTTACTTACTTTTGTTCTATTACCTTCTATGCCTGCTGCTCAACAACAGCATAAAGCAGCCGCGATTGGGAGCAGATATCGTTCTTTACTGCACAGTTCGACATCCAAGGTTGCTTTTCTCGCCTATTTCCTCTTTCAACTTGGAAATTTTGCTGCATTCTCTTTTATTGGCATCTGGCTTTCTGACAAATTTAACTTAAATACTGCAAGTATTGGTACCGTGATTCTATTCCTGGGTTTGGGAAATACGATTAGCAGTTTTTTCGGCAGCAGCCTGGTTAACAAAGTGGGGCCTAGACACTCTTTTATGTATGGTGTAATCTTCATCGTCCTGCTTTATTTACTGCTTCCATACTTGCCTAGTGTAACCTATGTTGAAATTACATATTTTCTGATCTTCTTCATCCTTGGAATGATTTTTCCGCTTATGATGAGTTTGCTTCAAACTCTGTCTGCCACAGCACGTGGAACCATCTCTTCACTCGCCAACTCCTCGATGTATTTCGGAACGACCGTTGGCTCTTTCACTGCGGGGATTCTGTATGCTCACACGGGTGGTTTTATTTCCGTCAGTCTTTTTACTGTGCTTTGTTTCAGTATGTCACTGGTCCTATTCCTGCGAAGCGGGGTTTTACCAAGCTCCTCTCCTTCATCTGCTTCCTAAAATGGCATAGCAATTTTAAAAATCTAAAAAGCCGGGCTAAAATAACAGCTCGGCTTTCATTTTATCTACTATTTTGAATAGCAACTCCCTCCACCTTGACGTTCACCACAATCGTGGATAACCCTGCCATATTAATCATATCCTCCATGACATTTTGCTGTAACTCTCGGCTATGATTATAGCCTTAGACAGTAGGAACCGTTCCACCGTCGATGACATAATCGGCGCCTGTAATGGAACCCGCACGATCTGAAGCCAAGAATGCCACCAATTCGCCAACTTCTTCCGGATAACCAGGGCGGCCTAAAGGTATGCCGCCCAAAGCATCCATTACGGATTGAAGCACACTCTCCACACTGCCTGTTACCTTAGCAATATTCACCATCATCGCGTCAGCAGCAATGGTTTGAATGAACCCTGGTGATACGGTATTAATACGGATGCCTTTGGGAGAAAACTCCTTGGACAAGCTTTTGCTATAGTTAGTCAAAGCGGCTTTGGCAGCAGCATATGGTACAGTAGACTCGTACAACGGCAATTTTCTTTGAATAGATGAAATATGAATAATTACACCTTTGCCCTTATCCAGCATCATTGGAAGCAATCCACGATCCAAACGCACAGCAGCCAGTAAATTCCAATTCAAGGTTTCAATCCAGTTCTCATCCGTTACTTCCAGTGCACCACCTGGAGGCGTATTAGAGCCCCAACGTTATTTACCAAAATGTCAATGGTTCCAAAACGCTCTTTCACTGCCTCAATAACCTTTTCTACACCTTCAGGGGTTGAAATGTCTGCTTGAACAAACAGGTTAGGATCAGCAAGTTCAGCCGGAATAGAACGTGCAGTCGTCAGGACGGTTGCACCAGCCGCCGCGAATCTTTGAGCAATCTTCTCTCCCATCCCTTTCGTACCGCCTGTTACAAGCAGTTTCTTATCTTCGAATTCAGTCATTGGGTTTGCATAAGTAATAGCCATTAAATTTGATTTCCTCCTTTTACGAAATTCCTTCAATAATCATTCCACGGTAGGTTCCGCCCTTCAATCGGTGCTGCACGGCATCCTGATAGGCGGGACTATAATACCAAACTTTTGCTGCTTCAAAACTGGGAAACTCCAGCAATGCAGCCCCTTCTGCTTCAGGACCCTCGATGACTTCATTCTTGCCATACACAGCAAGTGGTGTAACAGGGTGGCCTTCCAACCCTGCTGGAGCTTTAGAGGAATACATCTTGAGTTCTTCCGGATCATTGGTCTTCTCTCGTATAAAAATTACATAAGCCGTCATATTGGATTACATCTCCTTTTGTTATTTGTTAAGGCTCTCAAATTCAAGCTTATTGTAATCTTGACGTGAATTGATTGTCTAATTTATAGTTTTAATAAAATCTATTATTATTATTCATATTTTAAGAGGTGTTCCTAGTGGAGCTTACACAATTGCAGTATTTTTTAACAGTTGCGCGTCTTCAGCATATGACTAGTGCATCCAAGGCGCTCAACATAACCCAACCCGCATTAAGCCATGCGATTTCCAAGCTGGAGAATGAACTCGGAATTCCTCTATTCGAGCGGAATGGCCGGAATGTAGAGCTTAACCGATACGGGAGAATATTTAGCAAGTGGGTTGAAGAAGCGCTTAAAAATCTTGAAAAGGGAAAACAGGAGATTAACGAATGGTCTAATCCTGATAAAGGTGTCATTCATATTTCTTATTTGAACATTTTGGGTATTGATCTGGTTCCAGCGTTAATCAGGGATTATCAGATCACAAATCCAAGTGTACGCTTTGATTTGACACAAGGTAATCTGGGCGATATCAACGAGCACTTCGATAAAGGTCATTCCGATTTAATGATTACTTCAAGAGAGTCCACTGTGGATGATCATGAATGGATTGTCATTCGGAAAACGCCTTTGTATATTGTTGTTTCTGATCAGCATCCTTTTGCCAACCGATCCTCTTTAAGTTTGTTTGATTTATCCGGTGAACCCTTCGTTGGTCTCAAGAAAAATTGCGGATTAAAAGCCACCATAACCTCCCGGTTCGAAAATACAGGTTTTATGCTGGATTCCACTTTTGATGCAGAAGATTTACCCACTGTGGCGGGGTTTATTAAAGCCGGGCTTGGGGTATCTGTACTTCCCAAAACCTTTGGCTTAATGCTCGATGGACTTGTATGGGTTCCGATTCAGGAGGAGGGCTGGGAATGGGAAGTAGGATTAAAATGGAGAAAAGACCGCTATGTATCTCCAGCAGCCAAGCGATTTATTGATTATATCGACCAACAGAGTAACTAATTGTTGGGTTTGCAAAAAAACTGTCCTATAGGCAGTGTATTGTTTAAATAAATTTATAAAAAGAGTTCCATAGTTTTCACTGTGGAACTCTTTTTTACAGATACATTTATTTTGTAATCGTAATTTGTTTGGATGCAGTGTTATAGTTCACTTGATAACCCGAAAGCTCGCTAATAACTCGTAGTGGAACCAGCGTGTAGCCGTTAATAATAACCGGAGCTGTGATGTTCGTCGAGTAATTCCGGGAGTTGTTTAATTCGTACACCGCAAGGGTCGTATTCTTGACTTGAAGCACCACCTGTTTGCCGTCATCAGGACGGTTCAGAATGATCTTTTTAGTTGCTTTATCATAGCTTACCTGATAGCCCACATGTTCACCAATAAAGCGCAGCGGAACCATCGTTACCCCATTTATGGTTCGCGGAGCCTGAGCTATCGTTGTAGCACGACCATCGACATAAGCTGATCTAGCTCCTGGTGTCAGGATAAATGAGCTTGAATATGAGGCAAACGCATTGTTCGTGTATGAGTTCGTTGTACCGGAAGTCGTTGTAGTTGGGCTCGTCCCGGACGATGAACTGCTGGTACCAATCGCTCTATTGCGAATAGCTTCCAGCCGATCCAGCAGATCGCTTTTACGTGACCCGCTCGGCAAATCACTGATTGCATCTCTGGCAGAACGCCAGTCGGAGGCATTCAAACTATTTTCCGCAATCCGCATCAAATCCCTTGCTTTCTCATAATTCGATGAGCTGGACGACGACGAAGAGTAGCTATCTGCACGTTCCGAAATCTTTACACCGCTAGATTCTCTTCCATTGCTATTAACGGTTGTAACCTTAATCTCATACCAGCGTCCTTCACGCAAATCCGTAATTTTGTAGGATTCAGAGGAGGTAGTCCCCTTGTAATCACCATCAACATATATTTTCACTTTTTCAGCCGAACTCGGCATATCGTAGGTGATTTTAATCCAGGTATCGCTCTTGCTATCTACTTCAAGATTGGATACTTCTGACGAATTGGAGGACGTGCTGTTCGTTGTGGCAGTCAGCCTCACACCGGAGGACAATGCACCTGTGCTTCGCTTGGACCTGATCATAAACGTGTATGTCTGGCTTGCCGAAAGATTGTTGAATGTATAGGATGTTCCTGTTGAGTCTGTTATCAGCGTTCCATCCCGATATAAGCTTACCGTACTAATTCCGCTAGGACTCGTCCAGGAAACGGTAACGCTATAGTTATTAACCGATGTTACTGTAGCTCCTGTCACTTCCGGCACTGTATCGACGGTGAGCGCTGAGGTCGTAACCGGAATACTGATTCCTCCGGATATGTTACCGGATTTGTCTATAGTCCTGATCATCACTGTATAGTTTGTGGAAGCAATTAATCCACTGAACGTATAGGACGTCCCTGTAGTACGCTGCACTTCATTGCCATTTAAATAGATAATGGCTTGGCTCAAGTCAGCGTCCTTGGGCATTATGTAATTTACGGTAAAAGCGTTATACCCTAAATTCGCCACTGTCAATCCGCTTACCTCTCCCGGGGGTGTCTTATCTACAGGAGCGCTTGTAGAAGCAGTCTTGGCCTGTATTGTAGTACCTTGAGATTCATCTCCACTCTTATTCACCGTCTTCACTCGGAAGGTATATGTCGTATCCGGCTGTAAGCCGCTCAACGTATAAGAGTTACTTCTAATATTATCTACATACACATCGTTGCTGACACCGATCAACTTTACATGGTCAAAATTAATGTCCGACGGATTAGCCCAAAACAAATTCACCCTTGTTGTATCTAACGCAGCCGCATTCAGATTGCTTACCTCTGCTAGTGCAACACTCAGAGCAGCGGCTTGGCTCGCCAACGCATCTGTTCCTCCCCAAATTCCATATCCCGTATTTAAAATCAGTGTAGCTGTTGCGAACGGAGCCATCCATTGGCGCAAATGCTTCTTATTCATGGTCAATGCTCTCCTTGATAACAGTATAGAAATTTTAATTTTCATAATTATAAATAAGCCTACAAATCCTCCTGCTGTAGCCTAGCTTTTAAAATGTATACCATAATGGTTACATGTTCATTTAACTGTTATCGGAATTATCATAGAAAATGTTTAGGGCTTCACATTCTTTGATGATAAGTGAGAACTCAGACATCCGCTTGGGGATGCTGTAAATATTCGATATTTCGTAACTTTTTATCGTCTTGCCGTATCAATTTGTAGGTTATATTAAATTTTAACTAATAAAATAAAGGAGGTTTATGATGTTTAAAAATGCATTTAAGACCTTTGGTCTCATCGGTAATATTGAAGCGATTTCATATTTACTGCTCATATGTATTGCCATGCCGCTTAAATACGCAGCCGGAATGCCGCAAATGGTAAGCTGGGTGGGGATGATTCATGGGGTACTGTTCGTGGCTTATGTGGCTGCGATTGTAGTCATGCTGATTTTACGGAAAATAACAATACTGCAAGGGCTCATGGCTTTGATTGCCTCACTGCTGCCGTTCGGGCCGTTCATTTTTGATCGTAAAGTATTAAAAAAAGCTGAAGCACGGGGCAATAGCACTACTCCAATAAAGGCTACATAAGCATGTACGGGGTTTCTTCCTCTTCCTCTCTCATGTGCCCTCTATACAAAAAAACAACCGATGGCTTCAAACCACTCGGTTGTTTTTTGTATAGAGATTGTAAAGATACTAATTATCTAGGTTTTCCTTCTTCTTAACTATGTAAGCTTAACTAATCTCTTGGGTAATTGACACTCATGATGTCCATAAAAGGAACTTTATCCGTCTCACCATTATTCTCTACATGAACTCTCCCTGTTCTTGGGTCCATTTTGACAATCTGTCCGCGAACTGCTTCTTCACGCCCCCAAACGGTCAATACGACTTCTGATTGCTCTTGTTGTGCCTCTACAAGCTGATTCCCGATTTCCTCCAGCACAAATTCATCCCGAGTAGGCCGTTTGGCCACCTTCGCCTTTGCCACTTGCGTTCACCCTTCCTTGCGTACAAATCAAATTCATTCTATTTTACCATACTTTTCATCATTTGGTACTGGTAATCCGAGTAAAAATTTATCCACGGATATATAAAAAGGAGCCGATTTCTCAAGACAAGAAATTCGGCTCTCAAAGCGGCTGTTCTAGCTTATTCGGAGTGTTTTGAAGGCTCAGATTATTTAATCAGCTGTGGAATATAATCCACCACATTATAAATGGGTTCACTGCTCTGTTGAGTAACAGCCAGTATTAAAGCTCCTTCCAACATGGATATAATGAGCACTGCCAGACTGCGCGCTTTTTCTTCCATCCATCCATCCGCTTGAAGACGCTCCATATAGAGATGCTGCCAATCTGTAAACGTATTCACACAGGCATGGCGGAGAGATTCACTAATGCAGGAAGTTTCTGCAGCAGTCCAAAAGCCAATCGGCATAAATCCGTTAAAGCTGACGCGATCTGCCTCCTCAGCTGTATTGCGAATAAATTCCTGAATGGCCCTCACGGGGTCATCGTTCTCTGCCAGAGTCTCTTTCAGTTTTTGCTTAATAAACTCGTTCCCTCTTCTAATACACTCTAACGCCAGCTCTTCCTTGCCACGTGGAAAATAATAATAGAGAGAACCCTTAGGTGATCCACTTTCTGCAAGAATCTGATTAAGCCCAGTAGCGTGATACCCTTGATGAAAAAAGAGCCTCGACGCGGTTTGTACGATATTCTCATATGATTCGGGTTTAGCAGCCATATACAGCATCCTTCGTTGTATGATATTTAAATTTTATTTTGACAAAAAAATAATAGCATGTTTATTATATATAGACCGATCGTTATAATTCAATACCCATCAATATATTGGAGGAACAAAAACAACATGAGTACAATGAGTCAAACAAGCACTCCTTCTGAACCCACAACGTTCAAGGTGCTGCCTATTATGATTGCCCTGCTGCTTAGTGGTTTTATCGGAATGTTTAGTGAGACGGCGCTGAACATTGCGCTGAATGATTTAATGCAGATTTTGCACATTACGACAACAACAGCCCAATGGCTGACTACAGCTTTTCTGCTGACACTTGGTATTTTGGTACCTGTATCTGGATTGCTGCTGCAAACCTTCACGACAAGACAGCTGTTTGTTGCATCGTTACTATTTTCTATTGCAGGTTGTCTTGTTGCTGCGCTCGCACCTACATTTTCAGTGCTACTGATCGCACGCATTCTTCAGGCCGTTGGTACGGCGCTGTTATTGCCGTTGATGTTTAATACCATCCTGATCATTTTCCCGGCTGAAAAGAGAGGCGCGGCGATGGGGATCATCGGATTGGTGATTATGTTTGCACCTGCGGTTGGGCCTACGATTGCAGGATTGGTGCTGCAAAATCTGTCCTGGCACTGGATTTTCTGGATCTCCCTTCCGTTCCTGGTATTCTCGTTAATCTTCGGTATTTTCTTTATGCAAAATGTTTCGAAAATTACCAAGCCGAAAATTGACATTTTGTCTATCCTATTGTCTTCCATCGGCTTCGGCGGTGTCGTGTTCGGTTTCAGTAAATCCGGAGAAGGCGGCGAAGGCTGGGCCAGCCCGGTTGTTTTGCTGCCTGCGATCATCGGGTTGATCGCGTTGATTCTGTTTTCTATGCGCCAGTTAAAAATGAAGCAGCCAATGCTGAATTTGCGTGTTTTTAAATATCCGATGTTTGTCATTGGTGTCGTGATGATCTTCCTGTGTATGATGACCATCCTTTCTACGATGTTAATTCTTCCGCTCTTTTTGCAAAAAGGGCTGGCCCTGTCCGCTTTGACAGCAGGTTTGGTGCTTCTGCCAGGTGGGATTATCAATGGTCTTTTGTCTCCCATTATGGGCTCCCTGTTCGATAAATTCGGTCCCAAATGGCTCGTCATCCCAGGGCTTGCGATCGTTGTCGCTGTTTTGTTTTTCCTGTCCGGCATTACAACGACATCAGCTATCGTACTCATTATCGTGCTTCATTGCTGCCTGATGATCGGGATATCCATGATCATGATGCCAGCTCAGACGAATGGTCTAAACCAGCTGCCTCTGGAGCTGTACCCGGATGGAACAGCCATTATGAGCACGCTCCAGCAAGTTGCTGGTGCTATTGGTACAGCCATAGCAGTAAGCATTCTCTCCAAAGGCATGGAAAGCTATTTGAGCCAATCCAGCATGCCTGAATCCGTAAACGAAATGGCGAATGCCATGGTGTTCGGATCCCAGCATTCATTTTTCTTTGCCATGATTGTCAGTGTGATCGGGCTAATCCTTGCCTTTTTTATCCGCAGAGTTCATGTCAAAAAAGGGGCAGCCCAAGCTCCGATGCACTAACTGACAAGCCTATATAAAGGCTGCTGACCTTATTTCCACGGTCAAGCAGCCTTTTTTCAGTATGAACCTCATCTGCTTTGCCTCACACTCAAAAGTAAAGGATGTCCCATCAACCACATACATGGCGTTGGAGACATCCTTTTTATATATTCGTGGAACTTTCTGTTAGGAGCTTGTCGATACCTCTATTCGCCTTGAGGCACGGTCAATCCCAAGCCTTCGGCTACACGGCGTCCATATTCAGGATCAGCCTTGTAGAAATGTCCGATCTGGCGCAGCTTAATTTCGTCGCTTTCTACGGGTTTCATCGCATTTACGATATTTCGAACCAGACGTGCACGCTCATCTTCACTGAGCAAGCGGTACAGGTCTCCTGGCTGTGTGTAGTGATCATGATGATCGTAGGCTACACTTTGAGCTTCGCCAGACACTTCAAAAGGAGCGATTTTGTGTGCTGGGGATTCTTTCGGTCCACCGAGGCTGTTAGGCTCGTAGTAGACAGAGCCACCACCATTGCTGTCACTGCGTAATGCACCATCACGTTGATAGTTGTGTACTTCCGCATGCGGGCGGTTGATCGGGAGTGAATTGTGATTAGCGCCTACACGGTAGCGATGTGCGTCACCGTAGGCAAACAGGCGTCCTTGCAGCATTTTATCCGGAGAGGCTTCAATACCTGGCACAAATGAACCCGGAGAGAACGTCGCCTGCTCTACTTCTGCAAAATAGTTCTCAGGATTACGATTCAGTACCATACGTCCTACCTCGATCAGCGGATAATCCTTTTGCGACCATACTTTTGTTACATCAAATGGGTCAAAGCGGTATGTGTTCGCATCCTCTACTGGCATGATCTGTACATGTAGTCTCCATGCAGGAAAATCGCCCTTCTCAATGGCATTAAATAAATCTTCTGTATGATAATCCGGATTTTCACCAGCAATTTTCGCTGCCAGATCGACATTGAGATTTTGGACGCCCTGCTCTGTTTTAAAATGATATTTTACCCATACGGCTTGACCCTCGGCATTCACCCACTTGAACGTGTGACTACCGAAACCGTGCATATGTCTAAGTGTGGCGGGAATGCCGCGGTCAGACATGAGAATACTTACCTGGTGCAGTGATTCAGGAGATAAGGACCAGAAATCCCACACTGCATTCGGATTTTTCAGATGAGTTTGGGGATGACGTTTTTGCGTATGAATAAAGTCTGGGAATTTAATGGCATCCCGAATAAAAAAGACAGGCGTATTATTGCCTACGAGATCATAGTTACCTTCCTCGGTGTAAAACTTCACCGCAAACCCGCGCGGATCGCGCACTGTATCAGACGAGCCCAGCTCACCCGCAACGGTAGAAAAGCGGATAAACATCGGTGTACGCTTGCCTACCTCGGACAAGAAGCTTGCTTTGGTATATGCAGATAAATCATTAGTGACTTCAAAATATCCGTGCGCTCCCGCACCTTTGGCATGAACAACACGCTCCGGCACACGCTCCCGGTTAAAATGCGCCAGTTTCTCCAGCAAATGCACATCCTGAATCAGTGTAGGCCCGCGTGATCCGGCAGTGATGGAATTTTGATTATCACCGACAGGAGCCCCCCAGCTTGTAGTCAGGTTGGTTGGTTGTTTACTCATGTTTAAAATCACCTCTTCAATGAATTGGTTGACGATATGTTGTAATCAAAAAGGCCTCTCACCTCTGACACTGTATATATGAAAGAACCAGGGAAAGATTCAGACGGCTTCAAGATGAGAGGTCTATTCTATTTAAACATGAATTCCTTAACTAAATAATGAAGATTTCAGGAAGATTTCAGGAAGATTTGAAAAAAGTTTGACGAAGATTAGAGCAGCAATGATTCTCTGTCGAGAAAATCCAGGATATCTTGAACAGACTGGGCTACCTCCCGACCTTCAGTAGATACGAGGAGATCAGGCTCCAGCGGTGCTTCATAAGGAGCATCAATCCCCGTAAAATGGCGAATTTCTCCCGCTCGCGCTTTCTTGTACATCCCTTTTGGATCACGCCGCTCGCATTCCTCCAGACTGCATTGAATATAGATCTCATAGCAGCCTTCCTCCTGTAAAATTTCCTTTACCATTTCACGGTCCTCACGATAAGGGGAAATGGTGGCGCAAATCGTAAGAACACCAGCATGGGCCATTAGCTTTGACACTTCAGCAATACGACGGATATTTTCCTTACGGTCAGTAGGCAGGAAGCCCAGGTTACGATTTAAGCCATGTCGAACATTATCCCCATCCAAAATAAACGTGCGTATGCCGCGTGCATATAATGCTTTTTCCAATGTGGAGGACACCGTTGATTTTCCTGAGCCAGATAGCCCCGTAAACCAAAGCACCGGACTTTTATGTCCATTCAGAAGCTGACGCGCTTGCTTATTAACCTCTGACATATGCCAGGTAATGTTCGAAGATGGATTCATTCAGCACTCTCCTTTTCATGACATATTACTTTTCACGAGATATTATAACAAGCTTTTTGTAAGATAGCCCCCGGCTTCAGGAAAGAAGTTTTTTAAAACTGCTTAAGGTACGTTGACCTGCTGTATGATCCAATACGGCAAAAACAACCCGTTCGAACAACAAGGCATAGCCCTCATCTAGAAGCACTTGCTTAAACCAGTCCGCAACCTCTTCCGGCTTATTGCGGAATACCCCGCAACCATAGGCTCCCAGTACGAGATGCTCTACCCCGTTTTGCTTGGCCATTCCGAGAATGTAACGAATACGCTCCAACATCACTTCGCTTATCCGGTTGACCTGCTCTGGCTCCCGTTCTCGCACGACTCCAGCATTAACAGCAGGCGCAGTCAGGAAATCGACCTGATATGGCTTTTCTAGCAATGTTCCCTGATCATCCCGAAATACCGGAACCTCAGGCGAATAAATCATATAGTCCGAGTAAAAACAGCTTCGCAGTTTTCGGTTATGCTGGTACATTTCTTCCATTTGTGAAATGCAGGGATACAACGCTGACGAACGAGCCAAGCTTTCCTCTTGGGCCTGGCTGCCTCCAAGAAACCCGCCTCCCGGGTTTTTGGCTGATGCAAAATTCAAACACGCTATGTGCTCCAGCTTCTCCTCAACCTGGAGTCTAAATGCCGCCTGTAATGTGCTTTCGCCCGTAATTTCCATCATTGCAGCAGTATGCGCCCGTTTGTCTATGTGTGAAGAGGACTCCAATGCACCTTGTATCCTTTGCTCTGCCTCTTGTTTTAAAGCCACCAGTTGAGAAGGTGTATATAGCTTCGAGCCTGCGATCGCGTTATCCATTTCTTTTGCTATATTCACTTGTACTTGTTTGGTATTTGTGTAATATCTATTCTCCAAAATAGATAGCGTTTCCTGCGCCATCTGTGATCGAGTAACCCGGTTGCTCCGGTGATTCATCGTATTTGTCATGATGACAATTCCTCCTTTTGCAATAGTTCCTCACGTAAATTCGTCAATATTTCCCCTAGCCAATTTGTGCCTCGCCATAACTTGCGGTTCTTTATGCGGGCATCATTTTCAGCCAAGCCAACACCCCAAATGGTGTCTGTCGGACTAGCTTCAACCAGTGTGGTCCCCTTCGTCTTAAGCAGATATTTAAGCAGATTCGGATTTTGCGTAAATTTGGCATTGTTACCGTCATACACAAATTGTCGGCAATTCTTGTCCCACAAGGATTGATCAAATCCGCGTACACTACGACCACGGGCCTTTTGCTCTCGAGGGGTGGATGCCAGCATAATTTTCCGGGCCGCCTCCTCGTCCCCAAAAAGCTGCGCTTTTTTAAACATCATATATTGCTCAGCGCAGTTAAACTCCAAACCCTCCACAACAAAATCAGAAGGATACCATTGCGAAAATGGCGAATGGCTGCGATAAAAAAATGTAAACTTTTCCATGATAATTCCTCATTTCATATTCCTTTATATAAAACGCGACCTGGGCTTGAATCGGTATAGCTTGGATGGACGATGTCCAGCCGCCTTTCTATATTCATTCGTTTCTTCCACGAGATCCGCTATTTTACGGCGGAAAGCCGCAGCCAATAGCTCCTTACCCAAAATAATTTCATACACCTGTTGAAGCTCACCCAATGTAAACAGGTAGGGCATCAGATGAAATGCGATATCTGCATATTCAATTTTGCTGCGCAGACGCTCGATCCCATACGCAATAATTTTGGCATGGTCAAAGGCAATTCCCTCTGACTCCAGCACTTCCCGCTTGATTTCAATGGTTTTCCCCTTCAGCAGTTCGGTCAATTTTACTTTGGCAGACAGACGAATGTCCCCATGCTTCAGGGTAACGTCAATGTCTTGCTCCCACGTGTAACCCTCCGGCTGATTCGTCCGCGTCTCCTGAACCACACTGTAATCCAGCTCAAACCATCGGGCATCTGCGGCATCGTCCCCGGCCTGTACCTCCAAGGAATCATGGTCTACCAATGCCATGTAAGCGCAGCTGATAACCCGCATCCGCGGATCACGTGCTACATCTCCCCAAGTGTATAGCTGCTCCATATAAATCTGATCCACATTCGTTTCGGTTTTAAGCTCGCGTTGCGCAGCTTCTTCGAGGCTTTCATCCATACCTACAAAACCACCGGGCAACGCCCATTGCCCTATAAAAGGGTGCTCGCCTCTTTGGATCAAAAGAAGCTGGAGTGTCTTCTCAGGCAGCTTGCGATAATTATGCTGGAGCTGGTCCATTACAGTAAAGAGCAGCATATCTACCGTTACTGACGGACGTTCGTATTGTGTTGCATCATAAGCGGCCAGAAATTGCTCCTCCGTCAAGCCGTCAGGATTGTATTTTGGTGTTTCTGTCACTTGCGTCACCCGCCTGTTCTTATATTGATATAAGTTATTATTGTTATGATAAAAACAAAATGTTAATATCAATATGGTAATAAATGAATTTGGCTTTGTCAACATCTTCTCCATGAAATCCATATTCAATCAGTGAAGAGCTTTGCACTTCACTGATTGAAAACAAAAGAAAAACCCTAGTCTTGTATGGACCGGGTTTCTCGGACAGCTAAAGCATAGCTTCCTTTATTTATACCAAAGATCATCTATTTCAAGCTCCTGTAGACTGCTCAAAAACGATTTTGAGTTATCAACATAAAGTTCGGTGTCGATATAATATAGTTTTTTATCATGTAAACATTGATCAATATAATCTGCATTCAAGATACTTTTATCCTCTACATTGGCGGCAAATGCCTGCAACTTGGGAAGCGCGGTTTTCTGATATTCAAGCCATGAATGATGGAATCCGGCTGGTTCCTCCAAGCAATAGATGTCTTGATACAACGCTTCAGCAATCCCTTTCTTCCTGAGATAGTCAGATGAGAATGGCATACTTTTGAAGTACCGCCCTGTCATGGCGAACACGCGATAGCTCCAATGAGGAGCACCATGATTAGATTGACAAAACAGATTCAGAAAGAAGACAGAATAATGCATTTTAATCGTAATAATCTGGTGCTTCTTCACTTCCGACACAATCCGGTCCGCCATCCGGCTATCCACGATCTCATCGAAGTCGGCCAATATGATCACATCATCGTCCTCAACCCGATCCCGCAAGATAGAGGTACTCCTGTTTCTTTGGCAAGCTTCATTATGAAACGCGCTGTTATAGCTGAGCAGACGCCAGTACCAGCGGTCAAAGTGTTCCGCACCACAGCTAGCCACATCAAAATACAATGAATTCTTCTCAGGCTCGCGAAACAGATGATTCGCATGCAATGAATGATGAATGACCTTTGGACCAACATAATCCGGATTAAAGTTGCGTGGCTTATCCAAATAGCTAAACGTCTTGTTGGCTTCGACCACATGTAGCTCGTCAATCCAGCGGGCATTTTCTTTGATTTTAATATCTGCAATCCGATTTTCATTAAAAAAAGGGCAAGATTCGTATATTTTCATAGCCGGAAACTCCTCTCCACTATCATAGTATTGGGATGAGCACCCATGCTTTGGCGCAGCCACCCGGATATTAAGCGTACAAGCTTAGCAATTGTTTGGTCTTCATAGTGAAGTGAACTGTAATAGCAGGTTAAGCTTAAACGATCATGTTTAAGACTTGCTGTCATATTTAGCTTGTAAGCAGAGGGATTGTCCGGCGCGTTGGTATTTCCGTAGGGAAGGGTCAAAGGCTCGTACAAATCATCTGCCAGCCCGTCCATTTCCTCCGATTGATAATGGAAAAGCATGTGTGTCCCGTCTTGTAGTGGCTCTGTATTTGGATACATATCCTGTATCATGTACCGTAAAATAAAGTAATCCAGTCCTTCAGATGGAATATGCTGTAACGTCTGCTTGACATCTCCCAGCATAGTTTCCCAATTTTTTGACAGCTCCTCTTCGGGAGTTTGGATTCGAATGGGGTAAGCTCCGGCAAAAAAACCAATCGTACGATCAATCACAATCCCCGGCAAAAAAGACTCGCGTTGATAAGACATTACATGCAGCAGCAAATCGGATTGCTTTTTCAGCTGAAAGCAAGCCTGTGACAAGGCTGTTAGCAGGATGCTTAGCGGTGTAGTATGCTGCTTCACAGCCAATGATTTTAAAAGGCTAATATGCCCCTCTCCTTCAAGTAAATCCTGTGTAATTGTTGTCATGTGGCAGTGTAAAGGCTCGATCTCCGAATCCCTGTCGACCTCTAAAGACTTACCACCTTCCACAACCCTTCTCCAGTAGATTGCTGCTTTAGAAGGAATGTCTTTTGCCGTATATTGTGTTAACGCCATGCACCAATCCCGATAGCTGCTTTCCTCCCCCCCATGTAACGCCAAATCACTTCCCATTCCCGGCAAGAGAAGATGCTTCAAATCCTCTAATAAAATGTTTAACGATATGCCGTCAAAAATTAAATGATGGAACAGGAGTAATATCACCTGACGTTTCTCTTGGCCATAGTGGTCAAACAGCACCACCTTCCATAAAGGGCCCTCCTCGATGTTAAATTCATGCTGAACCTTCGCGCAGTATTCCGAAAGGAAGGCGTCATGTGATCCTGGGATCACTTGCAGATCCACGTAAGAAACAACCTGTTCTACGCTCATGTTCTGCTCATACTGATACCATTCATCATGATCCAGTGGGGAAAATGACAGGCGTAGCGCCACATGTTTATTCCATAGTGCCTCCAGCGACGTGTTTAGCAACTCTCTGGAGATGTATTTCTTGAGCAGAGCGAGGTAAGGCACATTAAACATGTTGCGATTCGTCAGGTCTCTTTGAAAAAAACGTCTTTGTACGGCAGACAGCGGAAATCCATTATTAGGATAACCCTTCTTTGTGGACTGACTAGATGGGATATTTTTATTTGGACAAAGAACAGCTCCTGTATCCGCCAATTCTCTGCTCAATGAAAGGGCCAACCGTTCGATGGTTTGCTCGCGAAATATTTGGTTGACTGTAACTGGATAACCGCTTTTTTGCAGCAGGCTGGCTATACGCAGCGCAGAAAGCGAATGCCCTCCCAACGCGTAAAAGTGATCAGCCTTGCCGATCTGATCAAGCTTCAGAACTCGACTCCAAATCTCTTTTATGATTTGTTCTATTTCGGTCAGTGGTCCGGAATTTGATTCGATACCGCTGTTTTGGATTGCTGGCAAAGGCAGCTTTTTACGATTGATTTTCCCGTTAATCGTTAATGGGAAAGACCTCAGCCAAACGTAACGAAAGGGTAGCATATATGATGGAAGACCATCAGCCATAAAAGATTGAAGCTGCCCCTCCGGCTCTTCCTCTTCTGCTGTATAGTAAGCAATCAGCCGCAATTCCCCGTAAAGCTCCCGGGCAACGACCAGGCATTCTTTCACAACAGGGTAACTGCCAAGACGGAATTCAATTTCGCCGGGCTCGATTCGATAGCCACGAAGCTTCACCTGATCGTCAATTCGTCCAATAAATTCGATATTACCATCCGGCAACCATCTTGCTTGATCTCCCGTGCGGTAGAGAACCAGATTCACTCCTCTTTCACGGTCCTTGGCAGAGGTATATGGATTTAGAATAAAGACACGCTGTGTCAGCTGGTTTTGCTGCCAATACCCTCTTGCAACCCCGTCCCCTCCCACATATAATTCTCCGACTGCCCCGACAGGCTGGATTCGGCCCCTTTTGTCCAAAATATAGCAGGTTGAATTACTAATGGGTTTGCCAATGGGAATATTCTGCTCAAAAGGCTCTTCGATCCGGTAGCTCGTCGAAAATGTAGTATTCTCCGTTGGGCCGTACAGATTGAGGATCGAAAGTTCCGGATAGGCAAGCCGGATGCGATTGATATGCTTAACCGATAAAACGTTCCCACCTACAGCCAGCGATCTGAGTCCAGCAAACATCCTTTCATTTTCTTCAATCCAGTGGTTGCACAGTGCGGAACTTAGCCATAGTGTATTAATTTCCCATAACTTCATCCGCTGCTCCAGCATATGGATGTTAAGAAGATCATCCTTTGATACGACAAACAGCTGGCCTCCATTCAGCAATGTCCCCCAAATTTCAAACGTAGAAGCGTCAAAAACGGGCGAACCCGTATAGAGCAGCCTGATATCAGAGGAAAACGAGAAATAGCTGGTGTTTTTGACCAAGCGGATGACATTGCGATGTTCTACCATAACGCCTTTGGGTTTTCCCGTCGAGCCGGAAGTATATAGCAGGTAAGCAAGGTCATTAGGAGCAGGAGCAGTTATATTCCTTTTCTCTTCATGTGGTACAACTTCAGCCTGGTCAAAATGCTCTGTATACATTAGCTTTAAATGGATTCCCTCACAGGCCTCCAAGATACTCTCCGCTCCTTGCTGCGAGGTGATGATGGTGTCCAGTCTGGCGTCCTCGACCAATTCACGCGTTCTTGCTGCCGGAAAATCGGGGTCGATGGGAACGTAGGCATATCCTGCTTTCATAATCGCCAGGATGGAGACAATGAATTCGGGAGAGCGTGGCAAGTATACTCCAATAAACCTCCCATTTCTAAACGGTTTGGTGTCGCATCGACTGTCTGCATCATCCGTTAGCTTATTGGCAATCTGCTGGGACATTAGGTTTAGGTCGTGGTAAGTCATAACCTGGTTGTACGTAACAATTGCAGGCTGTGAAGGCCGCAGCTTCGCTTGTTCCTGAAACAAGTCAACAATAGAACGATCTCTGGGATATGCTGTATACGTATTGTTCCAGTCGTAGACGACTCGATCATATTCGTCTTTGCTTATAAAACACACATCTCCTACTTTATGATTCGGATGGTCCAGCACATATTGCAATGTATTCAGCAGGTGCTCTTCCAACCGGCAAATCGTTTCTTGCTCTAATTGATCCGCATCGTAAATAAACTTGATGGTTATCTGTTCTCCGTCGTTGGCAATCGTGAGGGTCATCGGATAGTTGGTTTTTTCACGCTCCTCCATACCTGACATGTTTAATCCATTTTCAGGCTGCCGATAGTCGTTCATATAATTCTCGAATGCCACGATGCTGTAAAACATGGCATGTCCCTGAATAGCACTCCAGCCCTTCAGTTCGTTCAGACTCACATAGCTGTAGTCATTCAGCTTCTGAATGGTTTGGTGCAGCTCCTCTAGATATGCTGTAATGGTTTGCTCCACATTCCAGTGCATGACCAGAGGCAACGTATTAATCAACATGCCTGTGATTCGATCTGCTTTTGCCAGATCCGATCCCCTCCCGGACACGACCAGGCCAAAAACGGTTGTATCTGCATCATGATAGACCTGCAGCACTTTCCCCCATGCGAACTGTACCAACGTGTTTAATGAAACTTGTGTTTGCTGTACAAAAGCAGCGATACGATTGGTTAGGCTTGAATCAATATACAGAGTCTCGATTTGCTGGTTCTCAATCGGTTGATGAACATCGGGAAGTATGCCTCCCTTCTTTACAGGCAGAAGAGTTGGCTCCGTTACATCTGCCAAATAATCATTCCAGAATAACCCAGCCTCCGTTCGATCCTTACCGTTCAACCAACGAATGAAAGCGTCACAAGAATGGGACAAGCTACGACGTGGCATTATATTTTGCAGGCTACAATCATAGAGCTCATGAACCCGATTCAGCAGCAAGGGTAGGCTCCAACCGTCCAGCAATATATGATGATAGCTCCAGATCACCATCCACGCTTCCGGGGCAGTCTGAATCAGTGCTAGGCGATATGCAGGCTTGCTCAGATCAAAACGGCGATTACGATCCTGTGCCATCCATCGTTCAATATATTCCTGTTGCCGTTCTGGCTGCTCTGCCGCAAAATCCAGGAACGTCCCATCCAATTCTGCTGTTCGGACAATGCATTGCAAGGGCTTGTCCAGCGATTCCCAAACGTAACATGTCCGCAAGCAATCATTTTCGGCAATCACACTGTTCCATGCTTCCAGGTAACGGCTTACCTCCAGCCTGCCATGGTATTTCCAACGAACCTGCACGAAGTATTGATCAGAAGCGGGATGTTCTAAATAATGGAATAGCAGACCTTTCTGTAAGGGACTTAAATACATCATTTTATCCAGACCATATTGCATGTGGTACTTGTATACGATCTGATCCAGCGTATGCTGCTCCAATGAAACCGACGGAAAATCACTTGGTGTAAACTCCTCATGTTCCGTCTGGCTGCAATCCTCGATAATGGCAAGCAGATATGACTTGAAAGCATTTATCAATCGAGAAATGGTCGCTTCTGCATAGTGACGTTTGCTAAATTTCATAAATAAATGCAGTTTTCCATGAACAATGGAACAGTTGAGCTCCAATAGGCTTGTTCCATGATTAAGCGGCGAGCTATGATCCTGCGCAGCGTCACGTGTAAAACCTAACCACTCGTTTAGACCACTCGTATTTGCCTGATCAAATTGACCCAAATAATTAAATAAAGCCAGAGGTTCGGAGGCTGCTAACTTGGTACGGACCTCTTCGTTCGGATGGCAATATCTCAAAGCACCGTATGATATACCACGGTGAGGAATACAGCGCAACTGCTCTTTGACGGATTTAATCGTCTCTCCCAAGGAGCAACTGTCCCTAACCTGAATACATACCGGAAATATGGAGGTAAACCAACCGATGGTTCTTGTCAGATCCATATCGGATACAAAATGCTCACGTCCATGACCTTCTAACCGAAACGCAATCGTCTTCTGTCCAGACCAAGCGGAAAGTGCCAGCGACCAGGCCGTAAGCAGCAGGTCGTTAATCTCGGTATGATAAGCCTGAGAGCAATGGTGCAAAAGCAACTGCGTATCGCTTTGAGTAAGCATTGTCACGAATTCCGAAGATTCGCCGCTCTTTTTGTGATCTGGGCAACGATCTACCGGCAGCACAAATGCCGAGCTTTGAAGCTGTACTTGCTTCCAGTACTCTAGATGATTTAGAATATTTTTATTTTTGGCATAATCCATCAATGCGGACTGCCAGTTTTTATATGGGTTTGAAACAGGAGGCAACGCTGTACCGTGATACAATTGATATAATTCCTGAACTAATATTCTCCAAGACACTCCATCAATGACCAGATGATGAATCGTTATAAAAAGACGAGCATTACCATCAGGATGACCTTGGATGATTCCTGCATACATCATCGTGCCTGTCTCATAATTCAGTTGTCTGTTCCATGCATTGCATATGCTTGTAATTTCAGATTCGGGGCAATTGATTTGTTGAATAGTGTGGCTGGCAAGTTGAATGGAGGTATCTGCTCGGTAGCGCTGTGAATACGTATGCTCTCTGGCTGAGATCTCCATCGAAAGCTCTGGATGCAGTCGAATCAATTGGTTGATGGCCGTTTCCAGCTGTGCGGGGTCACAATCACGGAGTAGTAAAAACAGCTGGGATTGATTGAAATAATCCGGTTCTACGAACTGCTGCTCGAAAAACCAGTGCTGGATCGGCGTCAGACCAAATTCGCCCGTCAAATCAGCGATACACTCTTCCTTCTTCTCACAGTCTGCCCAAGTAGCCACAGCAGCTAAATCCTTAATGGTTGGGTACTCTGCAACTTGTCTTGGAGTAAGCATAATACCATCATCCCTGGCCATTGATACGACCTGAATGGCAAGAATCGAATCTCCCCCAACCGCGTAAAAATGATCGTTAACACCGATATCGCCTCTTTTTAAGATCTGCCGCCAAATTCGAAGCAGGCGCTGTTCAAACCCAGCCTCACCTGCTTCCGCAGCTTCCTCAGCAGGGACAAATAAGGTGGCTTTCGGATCGGGAAGAGCTCTACGATCAACTTTTCCGTTTGTATTTACTGGTAATGAATCCAGCTGACAAAAATAAGCTGGAACCATATAAGCAGGTAAAACAGAGCTTAAATACTGCGCCAGCTCGGCCTCTTTCAGCCTTTTTATGGCAGTAAAATACGCCACCAGTTTATGGTATGATTCATCCTTCCATGCTTTCACAACACATTGTCCAATGCCAGGATACTGGCGAAGCCAATGCTCTATTTCTCCCAGTTCGATACGATAGCCTCTGATTTTGATCTGTTCATCACTGCGGCCGATAAATACCAGTTCACCGTTCGGCGTCCATTTCACAATGTCTCCGGTTTTATATAACCGCTCTGTCTGTGCTGGATACTCCCTGCCCATGACAATCTGTTTGTGAACGAAGCGTTCCTGGGTCAGCTCATCACGATTCAAGTATCCTCTGGCAAGTCCTATTCCACCCACCCACAGCTCGCCAGGAACACCGACTGGTACAGGATTGCCAAATGAATTCAATACAAACAATCGTTTGTTATAAACGGGTTTGCCGATCGTAATTCCTTTCCCAGGCTTGCATACAGATGTGGAACAAATGACCGTGACTTCGGTCGGACCGTAAGCGTTCACAAACAGTCTTCCTTTTCCCCAATAGTCCACAATATCCGATGTACAGGGCTCTCCCGCAGATACGATTGTGCGCAGTTCAGGCAGATCTCTTTGTTTCATCGTTCGCAGCACAGACGGTGTCAGCATGGCAATGTTGATATTCTTCTCTTCAAGAACGTCTGAAATATCCGCATAAGGCGGCAGCTCCTTATCCGATAGCACAACAAGTGTCCCGCCTACGGTTAACGTTCCAATCCATTCGTAGACTGAAGCGTCGAAACTGATGGAGGCGAATTGCATGACTCTGGAGTCAGGGCTAATACCGAACTTTTCAACAAGGTAAGGGATTAGAGTAACAAGTCCAGCGTGTTCAATAAGGGTCCCCTTCGGATTTCCAGTGGAACCGGATGTGTATATAACATAAGCCAGGTCATTCTGTTTCACCCGCGGTTTAACGCGAATATTTAAGTTCTCATCGGGATGATAACGCGGCTGCATCAGGCATTCATCCACACAAATCAGCGAATGCGTTTCCATACTATTTCGAGAAATAAACGGATTCAGTTTGGTCACTAGTTTGCTATGCGTTATAATCATTTTCGCCTGCGCATCTTCTAAAATAAATCGAATCCGTTCTCCAGGATATTGGGGATCTATCGGAAGATAAGCGGCTCCCGCCTTCATAACCCCTATCATCACCGGGATTACATCCAAACTTCTATCCATGAAAATGGCAATTAACGTGCCAGGCGGCAAAACTTCATGCTCCTGTATCGAAAGCGACTCCAAAATCGCGCGGCTGATTTGATTTGCCCGTTGATTTAACTCAAAGTAGGTCAACTTGAGCTCTCCAAACTCCAATGCAATCGTCTCGGGTGTTCTGGCAGCCTGCTCCTCTATCAGATGAACCACAGTTTTATCCAAGGGATATGCTTGTTCTGTATCATTCCATTGTTGCATCTGCTTGTATTCTTTTGTGGTCAGCATGGGGTGAAAGAGTACCTTTTTCGCCGGAAGATGGAGTATATTTTCCAGTAGGATTTGAAAATGGTCTGCGAGTCTAGCCATCTGTCTTTTTCCGAAATGTCTGCCATTATACTGTATTGTACACTCCAATATATCTGGACCATAACGGTAGCAGAATGCAATCTCTGGTTGATTTACACTGCACAAGGGAGCTGGCGTTTTTGTGTTCGAACTTGGATACGAGAAGTCACCACACGTTTCTACGATGCCCACATTGAAATAATCTTCATCTATTCCTGATGGGGAATCGACCTTCGTTGGCTGTGAAAAAGCCTCTATCCGCTCGTTACTATGTCGTTTGACCCATTCTGCCTTTACCCTTTGCATTAAGGAAAGAAGATGATCTTCCCTCTGAATATGGATAAAAAGTGGATAATCCCGACGACATGCTCCCCCCTCTTTGTCTGATATCACGGAATATAAAACAGGTACAGCATATTGATTGGCGTAATGGGATAGAAGTACAGACCATATGGATGTTATAAAAGCAGGCATGCCCAGCTGATGCTGCTGTACAAATTCTATAATCGCTTTGACCTGACTTGTTCTCAAACGAATTTTGTAAAGTATTTGATCTTTATCTTTAGGCTGTCCCGTATTCCCCCTGCAATGAGAAAATAAAGGCAAGTACCGTGGGTTATTGTCCGGCATACCAGACAAACTCTGAATAGCAGTAATGGAAGATTCGATCATTTATTAAACCTCTCCTATCTGGGATGCTATACCAGCCGCTTGATAAAAAGCAGTCCTGACTTCCTCAACCTCTATCTCGTAGCTGCAGCGCATAGAAAAAATAAGACCGTCCATGTAGGAGGAAGCAATGCAGTTGAACAGTGAATAGATCGGGAGCGGATTCGGTTGCTTTATGACAGCATCATCGTAATAATGACTGTACTTCAGGCCTTCCCTGGTACTATTGGCTAAATAGTTAAACATGAATACATCTAGGTGCTCATACTGCTTCCCAAACTGTACAAGTTTTCGGGTCCGCTCCCACTGTTTTTTGTAAGCAGGGCTTGTAAGTAGATCCATAAAATTGATAGTATGGCGTTTTAATAAATCCAGCCTGCTTCTGACAGACTGCAGCATTTCATCTGGATTCTGCTTCATATCCATCAACATAGGCACAAAATCAATAAATTCACCAACCGTGTTATAATACGCCGCCTCGTCATACCTTCTTCCATCATATAAAAATAACAATGGCAGCTTATCCATGCCTAAATAAGTTTGCAAGCCCCTTGTATAGACAGAAAGCGCCAACTCTAAAGATGGGTTTTCAGCCGGGATGCTCACGCTAAACAGATAGGCTTCGGTGCTCGTTCTTAGCTTGAGGGATCGTAAAAGGTCCTGCTTGCTTTTTTGAAACGCTTCCAGCTGAAAGGATGTCATCAATTCTTGTTCCGTAATTCGTTTGGGCCCACTTTGGATTTGTTTCACATACTCTGCATAGGGCTTCCCTTCATCGGTAGGAAAGGATTGGTTCTGAAGCAGGCTTCTGTAGCAAGCAAGCATCTGTCGTTCAGCCACCTCCGAGGTCACCCGATCACATATAGCATGATGATAAAGAGTTATGACGTAATGCTCACGCAGATTTCGTTTCAGCACAAACATGTGAAACAAAGTATGCTCTCCGATGTATCGGGTATTTGTAATGTAATCATTTATCATTTCCGAAAAGGGCCCACAGGGACTGCTATCCGACACGTCGATGATCTTAAGTTTTGGCAGGTTAGCGTCAGGAAGTACATACTCTCTCCAAAATGTCCACCCATCTCTTGGGACAGGGACGCTTCTCAGTAATCCTTGACTTTGTACAAATTGAGCGTAGGCCTGATTCAGAAAATCATAATTCACATACTCGTCCAGCCGAAAAATGCCTACACTGGGTGGTGTATGAAACGAAATTTGCATTTGTTGAATTCCACTGAGTGGATATTCTTGTGCCACTTGTCCCGTTAGAACCCATTGATCTTTTCTCCAATAATCGTCCTCCAGCTGCTTGCGAAACCTTGCTACTTTATCCGTATCCATGCCTTTCAAGTCCAGACACTGGAAAAACACCTCTTCATTGATGGTCCAGTATTGATCATCCATTTTAGATTTTTGATGCATTGGTACAATATAGTGTGGTAATAGTTCTTTAGCAATTTTCCCATCCATGATCCGTATGATATGGTTAACGTCAATGTCAGCGTCAGGGCCCGAGTAAAGCACCTGAATATCTCTAACTTCGTGAAGGAAATCTCGCACCTGATATTTCACCAGCTCGTAAACACCCCCTGTTTCTTGGTGCAGCCAAGAAATCATTTCTTGTTTGGTTTCTATGATGCCCTGTTGCTTTTTGGAGCGTTCATCATGATAAGCCGAATGAAGATAAGCAGCGAGGGCCCGGATCGTTTTATAGTGGTATATATCTGTCAAAGTGGTATGAAATCCTGCCCGCTCCATTCTCGACATCAGCGTAAGTGCATGAATAGAATGTCCGCCGAGGTCAAAGAAGCTATCTAAAACACTGAACTGCTGAATACCTAACACATCCTGCCAGATTTCCATCAGCTTGGCTTCCAGCCCTGGCTCAGGGGACACGTATGCTGCTCCAGTATGCAAATTACCTTTAAGAGCCAACAGTGCCTTGCGATCCAGCTTTCCATTCAGTGTCAGCGGCATCTGTTCTAATTGCATAAAAAAAGATGGAATCATATAGCTCGGCAGCTTTGCAGAGAGAGTGTTTTTAAGTTCATCTGATGTCAGCATTTGGTTCGCAGTAAAGTACGCTGCCAGCTGCTTCTGACCCGTCTCATCTTCACGCGCGATAACAGCGGCTTCCTGGATATCATTAATTTTTAATAGATGTGACTCTACTTCTCCTGGCTCAATTCGGAAGCCTCTTATTTTTACTTGATCGTCGATCCGTCCGATATATTCGATATTTCCGTCCGTTTGCTCTTTTACCCAATCTCCGGTTCGGTACAACCTGCCTCCCGGCACCCATGGAGACTGAATAAACCTTTCCTGTGTCAACTCGGGGCGGTTCAAATAACCTCTAACTAATCCATCCCCGGCAATGCATAGTTCACCTGCAACTCCTTGTGGCAGAAGGTGCTGATCATGATCCAGAATGTAAACCGACGTATTACTGATTGGTTTGCCAATCGGGATGGTATTGGCATTTTCGTCCAAATGATCAATCCGGTAAAAAGTTGCAAATACCGTGCTCTCAGTCGGTCCGTAGACATGAATTAAACGACCGGGGCCTAGGTGGGTAAATGCTTTACGCACATGGCTGACCGACACCTTTTCACCGCCGAATAGCAAGGCTTCAAGTGTTGCAAAGCAATCGGGATCAATATCCACCAATGCATTAAAAAGCGCTGTCGTAATGAAGCATTTCGTGATTTGTTGTGTCCGTAGTACGCGTGACAGCTCACGTGCATTCATGATTTGAGCTTGTGGGGTCAAAACGAGGGTGGCTCCATTAAGCAGAGCCCCGTATATACCAAATGTAGAACCATCAAACGAAAAACTGGCCATTTGTGATATACGATCTTTAGTCGCAAATTGGATGTAATTCGTCTTTTTAACAACCCGAGTAATATTATAATGCATTGTCAGGTTTCCCTTAGGCTCGCCCGTAGAGCCAGACGTGTACATAATGCAAGCCAGCGCATCTGAACTATGAATAGATGTGAGATTCTCTGTTTCTTCTCCATAATTTTGCTGGTTCGTTAAATCCAGCACAAGAGCATCAAGCCCCACTTGTTGGTTAATTGGCAGCCGGGTTAGCAGAAGCTTTGCGCCAGAATCTGTCAGCATATAGCGTAGACGTTCCTTGGGATATTCGGGGTCAATGGGCACATAGGCTCCCCCGGCTTTTAAAATCCCAAAAATCCCGACGATCATCTCCAATGAGCACTCGGCTATAATCCCTACAGGCTCGTCTGTATCTACGCCTTTGGCCCGCAGAACGCGTGCAAGTTGATTGGCCTGTTTGTTTAGATCAGCATACGTCAAGTGCTTGTCTCCAAATACGACTGCCACTTGCTCCGGTGAGCGCTCGACCTGCTCCTCAAACAATTGATGAATTGTTTGATCCCGTGGGTAATCCGCTAATGTACCGTGTAACATGCTTAACTTCATCTCCCTCTCCCATTAACATTCATATCAATTAAGGCTTGCTCCATGAGGCGTAGAAGTCATTTATGGATAAACTATAATCACAACTTTACATTAAAATGGGAATTTAGCTGGAGGAGAAGAAATGACATCAGGTGTAGCATTCCCGGCATCCCTAGAAATTCAAGTTCGCCATGAGCAATCAAATATTGAATCCGATATTCCAAAAAGGTATCGCTTCTTAGCTGCGGCCATTGTGTTAACGCCTCAGTAGTCTTCATCAAAATTTGAGTTATTGTTAGATGACAAGTCATCTACCTCCTTTCATCCAATCCAATTAGAGCTTGTCTTTCGACCGAAAATTTCTTTAGAATAAGTGTATAGCTATCACTTAATGCTCTACAATAACAATACCACAGGATGGTTACTCGACTGGAGGAAAAGAAATGACATCGGAGTGGCAGAGACTACAAACCAAACTGCCGGAATGGGTGGAACAAAGCCGTCACGAGTATATTCATGGCAAGGTAGCGGCGTATATTCCCGAATTGTCCAAAGCGCCCGCTGAAGCGCTGGGTGTTGTTGTCATGAACGGTGCGGGTGAGACCGTGGTAGCCGGGGACACGGAACTCCAATTTACAATGCAAAGCATCTCAAAAGTATTTACGCTCATTCTGGCCCTGATGGATAATGGAGAAGACGTTGTCTTTTCCAAAGTGGGTATGGAGCCTACGGGCGATCGTTTTAATTCCATGTTGAAGCTGGAACTGGTCGAGCCAGGTATTCCATTTAATCCGCTTATTAATGCTGGAGCCATCGCCGTCTCCTCTCTGATTCGCGGAAATAGCCCCGAAGAAAGGTTTGCCCGCGTTCTGCAATTCTTCCGACTGCTTGCCAGTAATGACACGCTGGAATATGACCAGGATGTCTACGATTCGGAATCTGCCACAGGTCATCTGAACCGTTCCCTTGCTTATTTTCTGATGGAAAAAGGGATTCTGAGAGGTCATGTCGAGGACGTGCTGGAGGTTTATTTCAGACATTGTGCTGTAAAAATGAACTGTACGGATTTGGCACGCATGGGACTCGTTCTGGCCTACAACGGCCGTGATCCGGTTACGGGCGTACCTCTGGTCCCCCGCCGTTATGTGCAGATTGCCAAAACATTTATGACGACATGCGGTATGTATGACGCTTCAGGAGAGTTCGCTATTCAGGTTGGACTGCCTGCCAAAAGCGGTGTATCCGGCGGAATTATGACGATGGTGCCTGGACGATACGGCATTGGATTGGTTGGACCTTCCCTGAACCGTATGGGCAACAGTACAGCAGGTGTACATTTGCTGGAGACCATGTCTCGGGATTTGGATTGGAGCTTGTTCTAGTAAACAAAAAAAGGGTATTCCCAGCCTAATGGCTTATGAGAATACCCTTTTCTGCCTGCATTCCTGTTATGTTACGAGGTTTGGCCGTTAGCCAGTTTAATTTGAATACGGAACGGGTCAGCTACATACTTGGCTCCATTGAGTTCCTGCACTCCATAGCCTGCTGCTGTCAAACGAGCGACAACGGCATCCAATTCCCTCTGATCCGGTACAATCAATTCAAAAAAATCCAAGCCTGCTGCGTTCTCGGGAGCTGGAGGTGCTCCTTCCCCTGCCCATATATTCAAGCCCATGTGATGGTGGTAGCCTCCTGCGGAGATGAACATTGCCGAGGAACCATATCGGGACGTAATGTCAAAGCCAAGCACATCGCAATAAAATTGCTGCGCTTTGAGCAAATTAGACACATGGAAGTGAACGTGTCCGATGACCGTTCCCTGCGGTAGTCCCTGCCAAGGTAAGTTCTGAGAAATTGCTACCAAGTCTTCGGCATCCACAGGATCTGTACCCATAATATAAAATCCATTGGTATCTTTTTTCCACTGCTCGCGAGGACGATCTGCATAGATTTCAATCCCGTTATTATCAGGGTCATGGATATATAGTGCTTCACTTACATCATGGTCTCCCTGTCCGATTTCAATCTCATGAGCCAGCAGATTACGTAAGGACAGCCCTAGAGCCACACGGTTCGGTAGAAGAATAGCAAAGTGGTATAGTCCAGCTGTGGATTGGCGCGGAAGAATAACTGCATTTTCAATATATTTTAGGGTCAGCAGCGTATGCTTTCCGCCGACAGTCAATTCAGCAGTATTCGCCGTTTCACGCAGCAGTTGGAAACCAACCACCTCAGTATAAAATTGAATCGAGCGCTCCAAGTTACTAACCTTTAATGAAACCTGCCCGATTTTAGTATTGTCAGGAAGATGTGCTGTCATGGGATTTCCCTCTTTCTACATGGATTGGACGACTTGGCTAATCAAACATTATTGTTCTGTTGACGTACGACGGCTGAATAAAGAATCCACAGACAAGCGGGTCGTCGGTGCAAACACCAGATGAAGAGCTACCAAAATAAAAGCAATATCCAGCTCATAGCCCGCACCTTGACCATTCCCCATCAACCCGCCGGACAATTTGGCCGTGAGAATCGCGCCGATCAATACAATAACAAAAATTCCGGCTACATAACGGGTAAGCACTCCAAGGATTAATGCAATCCCGCCGACCAATTCAATCACCGCAACAACATAACCTAAAAATCCTGGAACGCCAATGCTGGAAAACCAGCCTGCCACATTATCCAAGCCCATTTGGAATTTAGCAATTCCGTGTGCCAAAAACAAAATCCCTAGCGCCACCCTCATAATTGTAGAAATATTTCTGCTTGCTGAACTCATGTCTATCTCTCCATTCTGAATATATTATCGTACCTGTATAAGCACATATTAATAATTATTTTATATTACTAATAATTTGACTAAAAAAATAAAATGATATCGTTCTAAGCTGTAACTTATATAAGTACTCACAAAGACAAATTATTAGTAATAGGAATAATTATTTTGTAATGTGAATTTATCATAACAATTATAGTCTGTCAACAAAATATTTGGTATGATGAATATTAAATTAGTATACATTATATTTTTCTAAAGGAGGAATGCTCTATGGGTATAGGATGCAACATAAGGGCAGCACGTAAACGTAAAAATTTATCCATTCAGCAAATATGTGAAAGAACCGGATTATCTCAAGGGTTTATGAGCCAGGTGGAAAACAATAAAACCTCTCCTTCCATCGCTACACTGGACAGCATCGCTAATGCGCTCAAGGTCCCCCTCGCTTTTCTGCTTCTTAAGGATGAAGAGCGGATGCAGGTGATTCGCAAGGACGAGCGTCGTAAAACAGTGTATGGTAAAAACAACCTTCAGATCGACCATTTAGGTGGCCAGGGTAACGTTAAAATGATGCTGGTGGACATGCCACCAGGTTCATCGACAGAAGAAGAGCATGCTCATGCGGGAGATGAAATTCATTATATATTGGAGGGCACGGTGTATGTAGAGCAAGGTGAGGATTCAGCTACCCTCGAAGCAGGAGATTCCTTTAGCTGGAGAGCAGCCATTCCCCATTATGTCAAAAACGTGGGAGAAAGCAGCGCTCGCGTTCTCATCTCCGTGTTTCTCGAAGCAGAAAATGACGCTTAATCAAAGCCTGAAAACAACGGAATATCATCACCCATTTCATCAAAAAAGCGCGTACCGGGAAGTTATGTTAACTTCAACGATACACGCTTTTTGTATTTTTACATCTATCAGTGCGACTCTTAACTTATTCCAGCGCCTGTTGGGCATCCGTCCGTGATTCCCATGGCAGCTTGAAGGCTTTCATGATCTGCTTGGTATCAGTTGGGAGCCCAGTTACCGGATCACCCGCAGTACCCAGCAATTCTTCTTTATGATCTATTGTAATACGCCCGTAATAAGTGGTGCTGCTGTCTCCCCATCCTGTAGTAAACTCATAGACCAGCGGCTTATTTAATTTCGGATAAGCTCCCCACTGATTTTTGGCTTTATTTTTTAAAAAAAGCTCCAGCGGATCGTATTCCATCGTAAATTCTTTGCCAAAGGGGGCTCCTACATACCCTTGATAGGTGACAAGCGGAAAACCGTCCTTCACTTCAACCAGACTCAGCACATCCCCATTCACTGTAAAATAACGCAATGCTTCACCTTGAGGAAACATATAGACACTAGACAGGAGCTCGGTGTTGGGAAAATGAGCTTCGATATAAGGATGGACAGAATATCCGCTTAAACGGATGAACGCATCACGCGCTGTCACCAGATCCCCCTCATATATTTGTTTTTTTATTGCACCATGGATCGGCGGCTGTACCTGTATCTGTGCGTTTGTCTTCTCCAATGTATAACCCAAATCAACCGACACATCCCGCAGTGGGATATACACTTCTTTACCTGACACCTCATAGGTGAGTCGCTGCTCATTCTTACGTGACCGTTCCTTAAGCTGCACGGGTTCTGCCCACTTTTTCAGCGTAACCAGCTTCTTTTTGACATCCCACTGATAAGTCGCACCCACAGCTTCGGCAAAAGGTTTAAGTGGAACCATCAGCTTTCCGTTGATCAACATGGGTTTTGTCTTTGCGTTTAATGGCTGCCCATTGACGACAACATTTGTTACCTGCGTCGATTGGGTTGATGGAGTTACAGTGTCTCCCTGTCCGGCAGCTTCGACAATTCCTTGTTGCATAGCCGTAAGAAGTAGAGATAACGTAAACAAGGCGGCAAGCAATCGTTGGAATCTTCCTCGTTTTAGCTTCATCATCATTCTCCGTTCATTTCTTGGGTTTCGGATCTATCTCTTTTTGGCTGCGTCAATGTCTCCAGGATTCAGACCTGCCCAAACGTTCGGAATACTGACGGTCTCTGGATGCTCAAATACGAGAAACGCTGTCGGCAAATACCGCTCGCCATATTCAGAAGAAGGTTTATTGACTATGGCATGGTCTTTAACGAGCACGGTTGACGATCCACCATCCAGATTAGCACCAATAACCGCTCCGTGTTTAAGTAGAATATTTTGCATATCGTACAAATTAGCGCCAATGCTGTAACCCGGCTGACGCCCGTCAATGGTCACGAAAAGAATCGCGCCGTCTGCTCTTTGCCCCATTGCAGTGCGAGGAGCAATTCCCCATCCTTCACTGGCATTGCGAATCAGACCTTTACCATTCACGATTAAACGTGGCTGAAAGGTGACTGCTTCTTGCACGTTCATTTTGGACAATTCAGATAGTGAATAGTGCCCGGCAATCATTTTTCCCTGCTTATCAATACCTACGATTTGGACTGAAGCATTTTTCCCCATATCGTTGTAGTATATCTGTCCTTGGGAGATGACAACGCCGATCGGTTTAAAGCCATTTCCGTTCCAGTTGGGATCGGCAAAGCCGCCGCCATTTACGCCAGCAATAGCCCCTAAGCGCTCGACCATGCTGGATACTCGTTCTCCCCTGCCAGCCTTGGCAGGAATTCCGAGTCTGATTTTAGTGGGGTCATGCACTGTCATTACATAGCCATGATAATTCCGACCGGACACCTCTTCCACTTCAACCAGCGGCGTTTGCTGCAACTTGGTCGGTTTCAGATCAGGCAGCTTGATCGTATGTCTGTCCCTCTCCTCACCCATCTGCTCAAAACGAGCCGAGTATTCGGCCACACGTTTTTGCGCCTCTTCTTCACCGATAAAATATTTCGCCCAATGGCGATGTTGAGTAGTAATCAGCGTATCGGCGGCCAAATAGCGCATATCCTTGCCAGAGGGGGTTAAAAATAACCAAGCCGTGCCCCCTACTCCTGCTAGCAGGAAGACTATAAAAAGTCGCAGTATAAAGCGACCGAATCTACCTTTTCGTTTCTTCTTCTTTTTATTTTTCTGCCTGCGAGTTGCTGCACGCTGTGGCAAAACTTCCGGTTTCATTCAACATCTCTCCCGTTATGGTGACTTCAATCTTAAAAACTCACTGTTATCCATTATACATCAACATCTAACGACAATATAATAATCTAATTTTGTAGAATGATAGTGTCAATTTTTTAACAGATTCCCAACCTTATAAAATAACACAACAAACAGCCCTCCACACAGATGTGAAGGACTGTTTTCGCAATTTACTTTATTTAAACTACGTCCGTATTCGCTTGGCATATCCCCTTTTTACGGTTCTGCCTCCGGTTCAAGCAGCATAAACAGTTCTTTCATTTGCTGTCGCTTGAGTTTGGGGCTGAGCACATATAATGTATCCCCCGGCTCAATCACAGTCGTACCTCTCGGGGCAATAATTTGCTCGTTCCGGATAATGGCGGTGAATAAAATGTCATCAGGCAGCTGCATATCCTGGATCGCTTTGCCCGCAATTGACATTCCCTTTTGCACCTGAATATGATTAATTTCCGAAGTGGTTTTCCCCAGAGAAACCAGCTCCAGCAATGAAGGCGACGACGTCTCGTTAGGGTCCATTAAGCCAAGCTTCACAGCCAGCCACGAAATGGTCGTACCTTGAATAATCGCAGAGGTCAGCACGACGAAAAATACAACATTAAAAAACATGGGCCCTACATCCATCTCGTCCAGTAAAGGATAGGTGGCCAGTACAATAGGAACTGCTCCCCGTAGTCCTGCCCAGGATAACAACGTCTTTTCGCGCATGGAGTATCTGGAGAAAAGTAAGCTCAGAAAAACGCCAATCGGTCGAGCCACGAGCATCAGGATAAAGGAAAGCGCCAAACTTTGCCACGCAATGCCCAGCAGCTGATCAGGGAAAACCAGCAGTCCGAGCAGGACGAACATCATAATCTGCACCATCCAGGCGAAGCCATTGTTAAAATGAATAATGGACCGCTTGTAGGTCAAGTCGGAGTTGCCCAGCACAATGGCCATGACATATACCGCCAGTAGTCCGCTTGCCTCCAGCAAGGATGCCGCCGCATACGTTAGCACTGCAAATGCCAAGGCCATCACTGGATACAATCCGGATGAGTCAAAATTCATTTTATTAATCGCATATACCCCTAAGCGACCGAGTGCAAAACCAATGATCAGACCAAAACCCATTTCCCATAAAAACAATAAAATATGTATCCAAATGGATTGTTCAGGGTGGTGTATCAGCTCAATTAATGTAACTGTGAGAAATACAGCCATCGGGTCATTGCTGCCGGACTCCGCTTCGAGCGTAGAGGTAATTCGTTTCTTGATATTTTTCCCTCCCAAAACGGAAAACACAGCCGCCGCATCCGTCGATCCGACAATAGCCCCAAACAGTATAGATTCCATCCAGCCTACGCCTAAAATAAACTTGGCGCAGACACCAATGACTACAGTCGTAATGATGACCCCAAGCGTGGATAACGACAACGCAGGTCGAATGACCGGCTTAATATCTGCAAACTTCGTCTGCATCCCGCCTTCAAACAGGATCACAATGAGCGCGAGAATACCCACCAGCTTCGCCTTCTATCTATATACCCTCAAATCATGCAGAATACTAATCCTGGGATAAAAAATATTTGAAAATTAAAAATCCAGCTCACGGTCTGTGCTAATTTAGCACTTCATGAGCTGGATATATGTTTTTTGTAGACTTAGCTGCGATAAAAGTCGCGTTTTATGCTTTAGGGTGAATCATATGAGCCGGTACGACATACTGGTCAAATTGTTCCTCGGTCAGCAGGCCGCTACGAAGAGCCGCTTCTTTAAGTGACAATCCTTCCGCATGCGCAAGTTTGGCAATTTTAGCGGCATTCTCATATCCGATATATGGATTCAATGCCGTCACCAGCATCAGCGAATTGTTCAAATTATGCTCAATTCTAGCGAGGTCTGGCTCGATGCCGACCGCACAGTTATCATTAAAGGCCACAATTGAATCGGCTAGCAGGTTCACGGATTGCAGGAAATTATAAATAATAACCGGCTTAAACACGTTCAGTTCAAAATTCCCCTGACTCGCAGCAAAGCCAATCGCTGCATCATTACCCATAACCTGCGTAACGACCATCGTCAGCGCCTCGCTCTGGGTCGGATTCACCTTGCCTGGCATGATTGAGCTGCCCGGCTCGTTAGCAGGGATCGTAATTTCACCCAAGCCACTGCGTGGACCACTTGCCAGCCACCGGACATCATTGGCGATTTTCATCAAATCGGCAGCGAGCGCTTTGATTGCTCCGTGTACAGCTACAACTTCATCATGGCTGGTGAGTGCATGGAATTTGTTCGGTGCGGAAGTAAAAGACTTGCCAGTAATGTTGGAAATTTCGGTAGACGTTCGGGTACCGAACTCTGGATGAGCGTTAATTCCTGTACCTACAGCTGTGCCGCCAATCGCCAGCTCCTTCATGTATTGAACCGTGTCTATGATGATTCGCTTGCTTTTGTCCAGCATGGCATACCAGCCGCTAATTTCCTGACCCAGTGTAAGCGGCGTGGCATCCTGCAGGTGAGTCCGTCCGATTTTAATAATATCCTTAAATTGCTCTGACTTCTGTTGGAAGGTTTCTTTCAGCTTGTCAATGGCAGGCAACAAGCGATCCTCAACTGCAATAACGCCGGCTACATGAAGCGCCGTAGGAAACGTATCGTTTGAACTTTGTGACATGTTCACATCGTCATTAGGATGCAGTTTTACATCTTCCCCCTGCTCCTGCAGCCATTGGCTTCCCAGATGAGCAATCACTTCATTCACATTCATGTTGGACTGCGTACCGCTCCCTGTCTGCCATACAACCAGTGGGAAATGGTCATCGACCCGTCCAGCGAGAATTTCATCCGCTGCATAAATAATGGCGTTCTGCTTCTCCTGTGACAGCTTGCCCAGCTTATAGTTGCTGATCGCCGCACTCTTTTTAAGCACCGCGAACGCCTGAATAACCTCTAGCGGCATTTTCTCCGAGCCAATCGGAAAATTTTCCTTGCTTCGCTGTGTTTGCGCTCCCCACAGACGGTCTGCCGGTACCTTGATTTCGCCCAACGTATCCTTTTCAATGCGGTAGTTCAACTCATTTCCTCCTCTTAGCCTATGAAATTCAGACAAAATATGGTGATCTTCTTTGCCTATTATACATTAAATTTCAAATGTTATCATATATTTTGCAAACGCTTTTTTACGATAAGGTCAGAGGAGAGAAGGAATATTGCTTACAAACCTGCTCTTTAAGTCAGCTAATGGTAATATTGCCTTTGGCACGAACTTCTTTTCTGCCCAGCAGCTTGTTCAGTGCGTCGATGTAGGCTTTCGCGCTGGCTTCCAAAATATCTGTACTTGTACCTCTTCCTCGAGCTGTGTACTCTCCTTGTCTCAAGATGGCATGCACTTCCCCCTGTGCGTCCTTGCCATACGTCACGGACTGGATTGAATAATCCTCCAGTTCCACCTCTTCACCACTTGCTTTATCTATAGCATTGAAAATCGCATCTACGGAACCGTTACCCATCGCGACTTCATCAATGGCTGTTCCATCCTGTTTACTCAATCGAATAGAGGCTACCGGAACAGACTGATTGCCGTAGGATACTTGAATGGAGTCCAGGGTGTAAATCTGAGGGGAAACATTGCGGCTTTCGTCCATCAGGACAAGCAAATCCTCATCCAGCACCTGCTTTTTCTTGTCGGTCAAGGCTTTGAATTTGTGGAACGCCTCCTGCAGCTGCTCCTCTGTCAGACTATCAAATCCCATGTCCGCCAGCTTTTCCTTGAACGCATGTCGACCGGAATGCTTGCCCAACACAAGCTTACTCGTCTTCAAGCCAATACGCTCAGGGGATACGATCTCATACGTTGTGCGCTCCTTAAGCATTCCGTCCTGGTGTATGCCGGATTCATGTGCAAAAGCATTGGCTCCAACGATGGCCTTGTTCCCTGGTACTGACATCCCCGTTCGCTTGCTCACCAATCGGCTGGTAGCATACAGTTCCTCCAGAACCAGACTCGTCTGTGCGTTATAAAGCTCGGTTCTCGTATCGAGGGCCAATGCAACCTCCTCGATCGGTGTATTCCCTGCTCGCTCACCGATACCATTGATGGTACCTTCAAATTGATCTACACCGTTACGAATAGCCGCCAGTGTGTTGGCCGTGGCCATGCCAAGATCATCATGACAGTGCGTGCTGAGCTGTATTTTCTCGATGCTGGGCACTTGTTGCTTTACAACTCTAAACATTTCACCGAACTGGTCAGGCGAGGCATATCCCACCGTATCCGGCAGATTGACGACTGTCGCCCCAGCGCGAATTGCCATATCCACGACCTCACAAATAAAGTCCAGCTCGGTACGACTGGCGTCCTCCGCCGAAAATTCTACCTTGCTGAAATAATTGCGTCCATAACGAATGGCAGCGGCTGCGGTCTCTAGTACTTTTTCCTTATCCATCCGCAGCTTATGCTGGCGGTGAATAGGTGAAGTAGCCAGGAACAAATGAAGACAGGCATCCTCGGCTCCTCGCAGCGCCTCTCTTACCGCATCAATATCCTGCTCTTTGGAGCGTGCAAAACCAACCAGTGTGGCCTGGGTAACCTGTTTGGCAATCTCCTGCATGCTGAATATCTCACCAGGCGAGGTAGCCGGAAAGCCGGTCTCAATCCGATCTATACCCAACTTTTGAAGCTGAAGGGCAATTTCCACCTTTTCCGAGCTGGTCAGGCTGACTCCTGGTGATTGTTCTCCATCTCTTAACGTTGTGTCCAACACCCATATTTTGCGCATACAGTTACCACCTTTGCTTTAGTATTAGGAGATGCTCAAAAACAGGTTTGCAGATCGCCATATATTCATCCGATCATCAGATGTTTAAACTTAAAAAAATTATGAACTAGCCATATGCTTCTGCAACTCCAGCTTGGTGCCGTCCAAATGTTGAATACTATACAGTTCGGCAGCCTTACCATCCCGATCCCGGATCGCTTCATAAATTTTCTCATGCTGCAATGTAAAATGATTTTGCATTACTGGATCGGTAATGAGGTTGTTCAGCGCTTTCCGAATCGCCTCTACAAAGCTGCGATATACGTCTGTAAGCACCTTATTGCGTGTAGCCCCGGCAACAGCCAAGTGAAAAGCGATATCCGCATCAAGATACCCATTCATATCTCCAGCGGCCAATGTCGCAGCACGCCGATCCAGCGCCTCCCGCATCAAGTGTAAATCCTCATCATTACGGCGTAAGGCAGCCAATCTGGCAATCTCAAGCTCCAGCACACTCCGTACCTCATACACCTCGATGATTTCTGCTCGGCTTAGGCGGTAATCCAATGGCTCTTGAGAGGTTGTCGGTTGGCAAACAAAAGTTCCGTGTCCTTGCTTTTTCTCTAACAGACCGGCATGTACCAGAACGCTAACCGCTTCACGCACAGTGGATCGTCCGACCCCAAAGAGCTTCATGAGCTCAGGCTCTGTTGGAATCTTTGTGCCCACGTTCCATTCACCAGCAGCTATTTTTCGCTGCAACTGTTCAGCCACTTCATCGGCAATTTGCTTGCGTTTGACGGCTTGGAAAGGCACCATATCATGATTCATCTGATCATCTCCTGTTTCGTATCATACTATGACTGGTTCTCATTTTGCAACTGTTTTTCAATCTCCTTCTGCACCACGCTACTGCCCTGGATTCGGACTCGCCACCTTCAGCTTTTTGTCCACCCAAATAAGCCTACACCGTTAGACACGATGTAGGCTTATTTGGGGTACAATAATGCTAGGATTTCGATTTATTAGGTGTAACACAATACAAACGGCTGGTTGTTTCAAAGATATGACCTGGCGCAAGTGCAATTAAACCGATGTCTTCCGCAAGCAAGTCCGGACGATTCGGTGCGTTGATCATGTTCATTTGCGGTTCGGGACAGATAAATTCCTTGTTCGCTTTGTTGTTCCAGATCATCCAATGCTTATAGGCTGTGCCTACATCGTATACGAGAGTAGCACCTGTCTTACTGTGTGTCAGCTCCATGTAGTTGCGTCCATTTTGTGGAGCTGCCGTGTAATGATTATCCATAGAGGCAAAATAAGGACTAACTCCCGTTGTCTTCAGCAGTTCCTCTTCCGGGGATAATGGCTGGAACTGTCCGGTGGCCAACAGCCGCTCTGTCAGCTCACGACGTTGACCGATTGTGACCTTAATCTTGTAATCCTCAGGCGAGCTATCGGGTACGAATGGTACACGAATCGCCGTGTGAAAGGCAAATAGGTTAGGGATCGGTTGATTGTCCTCGTTATGGATCACATAACGCTGATGTAGGCCGAGTTCATCCAGGCTGTACGTCAACTTCATGGTAAAGGTGAACGGCAAGTACCGGAACATGGGATGCCCTTCCCTTACGCGCTGATTCATTACCACATAGCTGCCCTGCTCACCGGAACCGTAATCCTCTACCTCCCACCGAACGGTGTGTAAAAAGCCGTGCAAATGGTTGTGAGTCGCCTCTTCGTTAATCGGCAACTCATATGTAACACCATTCCATAGGAATTTTCCATCCTCATACCGATTCGGAGGGTATAGGAAAGGAATGCCATAAACAGACGGGCTTTGCTTAAAAGCCTCTATGCTGTCTGCATCCGGCTCACGCAAAAAAGAATATCCCAATTCATTGTCACGAAAAGAAATCAGATTCGCACCGTTTCCCGGCAGGGCTACCGCTTCATATCGCCCAAATTTAAGACGAATCGCGGGTATTCCATAATAAAGATCACCAATTGCAGCATGCTGTTGTGTCATCAATAATCCTCCTTGATGAAATGACGATGGTTAATGAAAGCGTTTTTCTTTTGGCTTGACTATACCATGCTCAGCAAAAAAATTCCACGTCGACACAAAAAAACGACGCCTGACAAGGCATCGTCCTTCTCACACCACTAAACATAGCGCCCCTGTTTGGGGACAGCCATGCGCTCAAAATCTCCAGCCAGTCGATCCAGCTGATCTCTCAGCTCCGTTCCATGCATGTAATGACCGTGCCCTGTAACTGCAATCTTGGGCTTTAATCCGGCCAGCATTTCCACCGACTGCTGAGCAGCCTGCCAATCTGTCGTAAAATATGCAGGCGGCCCGTGTATTTCTTTTTCCTGTAAAATAACGGCCAGCGCCGATTCCTGCTTCACCGTAATAAAAGCGTCACCAGCAACCAGCAACCGTCTATGCTCATGAAAAAGCGATACATGTCCCGGCGTATGTCCAGGCGTGTGCAGCCACTTCCAGCCGGGAGCACCTGGTACACTGCCGTCCTGAGGCAAGGGAGCAATACGATCATCAAGATCTATAGCATCATTGGGGTATAGAAAAGAAATACCCGACAACAAACCTCCACCCACACCGGGATCAGGTTTCTGATAATCCTGCATTCCCGTCAAAAAAGGCAATTCCAGCGGATGTGCATAAACAGGAGCTCCCCAATGCTGTACCAGCTCAATAACGGAGCCTACATGATCAAAATGACCGTGAGTAAGCACAATAGCAACCGGAGGACCAGTAAACCGTTCCTCAGCCTGACGAATAATCGAGTCTGTAAATCCTGTCATCCCCGTATCCACCAGCACCCAGGATCGGCTTCCCGGCTCCCCGATAAAAAATACATTTACAAACAGTGTCCGTAAGCTCAAGAGATCGGGAGCAGCCTCTTCATTTGCCGTCATTCCTTCGGTGAACAGATGATTTGCCAAAGCGTCACCCTCCCATTCACATGGAATTTCCTGTCATTCACAACCTATAGGCTTCCCCCATGTCAGCAGATTATGCGGACACTGCTAAATATAATCCGCTTGTCACGAAAATAGACCTGTTTACATTACTCGGGTAATTTGCTCCAGGCCGCATCCAGCAAATGATCGAACAAATCATCATTTTCTTCAATCCAGCTATCCATCTCCAGCATTTCTTCCTCTACCCGCGACTCCCCCGCAAAATGGAGACTGTAGTCCCATTCCTTGCCCCTTTTACTGTGGAATGTAATTTCATATACGGACTGATGTCCATTTACTCCAAATACAACTTGGCCTAAATAAACACCGTTTTCATCTCGCGTCATTTGTGCCTGTTGAATATGTACTTCCTTTACTTCCCCAGGTGAATTTTGCTCTGTCATTTATTGATCCGCCCTTTCATTTTTTACCAAAATGTGCCAAAACTGATTTGTGAACCTTTTCGTTACATTGTACAATATATAAGCTAAGTGTAGAATTTGCAAAAAAATGTGCAAGCAACCTAAGCCTTTTAAGGCTTTTTCGTGAAATGGAGGAAAGTAACATGTCAGATTTTCAACAAAAATTGCAAAAATATGCCGAATTAGCCGTTCGAGTGGGCGTCAATGTCCAGCCTGGGCAGACCCTGATCGTTCATGCTCCCATTTTGTCCGCCGAACTCGTGCGACTGATTGTTAAGTCAGCCTATACGGTCGGAGCAAAGCTGGTTAAAGTAAAATGGAGCGATGAGACTATTACCCGGTTACAGTATGAACTGGCTCCAGATGAAACTTTTAATATCGCTCCCAAATGGTACGCAGCCGAAATGACAGAAGAGGTCGAAAATGGTGCGGCGGTACTCCATATTATTGCCGAAAATCCAGATTTGCTTCAAGGCATCCTGTCCACTCGAATCACTGCTGCTCAGCGGGTCCGGTCACATGAATTACGTCAATACCGTGAATATCAAATGGCCGACAAATTCAGCTGGTCTCTGGTCGCTTATCCTTCTGTAGAGTGGGCTGCCAAAGTATTCCCGAATCTGCCTGCTTCCGAACAAATAGATAAGCTGTGGGAAGCCATTTTCAGCACTGTGCGTGTGGATTTGGACAATCCGGTAGAAGCGTGGAAAGAGCATTTGAAAACCCTTTCCAGCAAATCCGATATTTTAAACGCCAAACGCTATAAAAAGCTTCATTATTTGGCTCCGGGAACCGATCTTACCATCGAATTGGCCAAGGATCACCTCTGGGTAGCTGCTGAAAGCGTGAACCAACAGGGACATAGCTTTGTAGCCAACATGCCTACCGAAGAAGTATTTACAGCTCCACTCAAAACAGGTGTGAACGGCAAAGTCAGCAGTACCAAGCCACTTAGCTACAGTGGCAATATTATCGACAACTTTACGTTGACCTTTGAAAATGGACGCATTGTCGATGTACAGGCCGAAACAGGCTTGGAGACTCTTCAGCACCTCGTAGAAATGGATGAAGGTTCCCACTACTTGGGCGAGGTTGCTCTCGTGCCTCACAAGTCACCGATCTCTGACAAAAACATTTTGTTCTATAATACGTTGTTTGATGAAAATGCATCCAACCATTTGGCCATTGGTAATGCCTATGCATTTAACCTTAAGGGTGGCAAGGATATGACTGCAGAAGAACTGGTGGCGAACGGTCTGAATTCCAGTCTGACACACGTCGACTTTATGATCGGTTCAGGTGAAATGGACATTAACGGTGTTACAGAGGACGGTACGGAGGAGCCCATCTTCCGCAAAGGAAATTGGGCGATCTAAAATGACAAAAAAGGCTCTCGCCGCTTTACGCGTGGGAGCCTTCTTACTTCCAAAAGACCGCTTGTCAGCGGTCTTTTCATTTACTTTATATCATATAAGGTTAATTCTTATACCCCATTTTGGCCTTATAGGCTTGTGAATATTGATCAGCCGCTAAAATTGCATCAAGCACATCATCGGCTGTGACGGCAAACGGCAGATTGTGAGCCGTTTCGCCTTCTTTCGTAGCTGCCTGAGCTACTCGGTACAAATCCTCACGGGAAGCTTCCTGGAGCTTAACGTCTTCCAGCGTTACGGGTAGATCCAGCTTGAGATAAAAGTCGATATATCGCTCCACCTCGATCAGAGGTCTTTTTTCCAGAGCAAGCTGAACCAAGGTGCCAAAAGCTACCTTCTGACCATGCGTCAGGTGATGAATGTCCCCTTCCAGCACGGTAAAGCCATTGTGAATCGCATGTGCACCCGCCAAGCCGCCGCTTTCAAAACCTAAACCGCTTAATAACGTATTGGCTTCCACCACCGCTTCCAGCGCAGGTGTGACAACTTTGCGTTTTACAGATTCATAAGCCTGCAGTCCATAATCAAAGAGAACCTCCTCGCACTTGGACGCAATGGCTTCGGCTGCCAAGGTTGGCAGACCGCCAGCCATCGTCGTTGCACGAGCCTCGATGACCGCACGGGCTTCAATCCAAGTCGCCATGGCATCCGCAATACCTGAGGAGAGAAAGAGTGGCGGTGCTTGGGAAATGACTTTCGTATCGACCAGGATCAAGCTCGGATTTTTACTAAAAAAGGAATACGTATCAAACGCACCTTCATCCGTGTACAAGACAGATAGCGCACTGGTCGGTGCATCTGTGGAAGCAGTCGTAGGAATAATCACAACCGAAGCACCGAGCAGCTCATTAACGGCTTTGGCAGTATCCAGCGTTTTACCACCACCAACACCGATGACAATGTCAACATCACCGCTTCGTCCCTGATCAGCAATACGGTTCACTTCATTTTTGGACGCTTCTCCTTGAAACTCAACCTTTACCGCAGTTATCCCGACCTGCTCCAGACTTTTTACGACCCGTTCGGCTGCAATGCCCCAAACCAGCTTATCTGCAATAACCAGGGCAGAATGACCTAATGGCTTAACATACTCCCCCGTTTTATTAATCACATTTTTCCCTTGCACATATTTACCTGGACTAATAAATACTTTTTCGCTCATCGTTCATCTCTCCTTCCAAGTTGTACAACTTTTATTATACGGCTGGAAGGGCACACATCTCAATTTCAAACCCGAGATCTTCAATCATTTGATGATCAACTGTGACTTCTTCCCCTTCTGTCGTCAAATAATCCCCTACAAAAATCGAATTAGCTGCATATAAAGAAAGAGGTTGTAGCGAACGCAGATTTAGCTCCCGACCGCCAGCGACACGTATTTCTTTGGATGGGCAGATAAATCTGAACAATGCCAGTACCTTTAGCGCTCTGATCGGAGTTACTCGCTTTGCTCCTTCCAGCGGGGTTCCGGGAATCGGAATCAGAAAGTTAACCGGAATAGAATCAGCAGCAAGTTCCCGCAAGGCATAGGCCATTTCGACGATTTCCTCATTCGTTTCCCCCATACCTATAATAACGCCAGAGCATGGAGACATTCCGTGAGATTGAGCTATTTTAACAGTTTCGATCCGTTGATCATACGTATGTGTGGTGGTAATGGACGGATAATTGTCCTTGCTCGTATTTAAATTGTGGTTATAACGATGTACCCCAGCCTCTGCCAGTCTTTGGGCCTGATCTCCCTTGAGAATTCCCAGGCAAGCGCAAATTTTGAGCGGCATCGTACGGGTAATTTCCTGGACTGCCTCAATCACCTGATCCAGTTCTCGATTCGTTGGGCCTTTGCCGGAAGCGACAATACAATACGTTCCCGCTTTTCGTGCCAACGCTTCACGCGCCCCAGCCAGCAGAGACTCCTTGTCCAGCATACTATACTTGCTGACAGGAGCCGTGGATACAATAGATTGTGAGCAATAACCACAATCCTCCGGGCACAGGCCGCTTTTAGCGTTCATGATCATATTAAGCTTAACCTTTTTGCCGTAAAAGTGATGCCGTATCCGAAAAGCAGCTTGCATAATCGACAATATGTCCCCATCGTCCGCTTCCAATATCGCGGTGCCTTCCTTTAGTGTCAGCCTGCTGCCTTGGATCGCTTTATCTGCCAACGAGTACCAATCTAAACCCTCATTAAATAATTTCACACTTCATACCTCCATCATTTTGATCATGAAAAATAATAAAATACTCAGGATCATTTAATTTCATTCTTTAATTGTCAACTTAATATATTTCATTTAGGTTGACAATAATACGAACATCATATCAATTCATATCCTTTCTGTAAAGAAGACAAAATAAAAAGCGACCCTAAATCATTAAAGGTCGCTTGCAAGGTATTATTCCATTAGGAGACTCCTGCTTCCTCCACGATGATGGGCTGCTTTATGAGCCGAATACGTGAAATTCGCTTGTTTTCAACCTCTTCTACAACGAACATACACTCTTCAAACACGACAGACTGACCTGGCTGTGGAGGAATAACCTCAACATGTGAGTATAGCCAGCCCCCTACCGTATCATAATCCTCATGATCAAGTTCCAGTCCGAAGCGATCGTTCACTTCATCAATTAATAACATACCGTCAATGGAAAATTCCTCGTCATTAATCTGCTCACATCCAGGACGTTCCTGATCAAATTCATCCTGAATTTCACCTACGATTTCTTCCATAATGTCTTCCAGCGTCACCATGCCCGATGTCCCGCCATATTCATCAATCAGAATCGCAATTTGCGTCTTGCTACGCTGCATGCGCTTAAGCAGGTCACTAATTTGCGTAGATTCAGGAACAGCCAGAATCGGTCGAATCATCGTACGGGTATCCAGTGTGTTCGCCCGCAGAAGATCCTTAATGTGGATAAAGCCAATAATATGGTCCTTATCTTCGGCGCAGATTGGATAACGGGTTCTCATGCTTTCCGTCGCAATCGCGAGATTTTCTTCTCTGGACTCATTGCTGTACAAACAGATCATCTCGGTACGCGGAATCATAATTTCCCTGGCGGTCGTATCAGTAAAATCAAATATATTATCAACAAGCGCCAATTCCGTATTGTCAATTAGTCCGCTCTTATTGCTTTCTTTCATCAGAATGCGTATTTCATCTCCCGTATGCGCGGAATCGTCATATTCCGATACCGGTTCCATACGGAATAAACGCAACAGGCTGTTCGCCATGCCATTCAACACCCAGATGAATGGATACATCAGCTTGTAAAACCAAGTCATCAGCATGGCTGAATACAGCGTAATGGTTTCAGATTTACGAATGGCTATCGTTTTGGGCGCCAATTCACCCAACACAATATGCAAAATCGTAATGACAATAAATGCAATGACCACGGCAGTTCCGTGCACATATGCCGCTCCCAATCCAACGGCCGTAAATACAGGTTCGATCAAATGTGCGATGGCCGGCTCTCCGATCCACCCCAGTCCCAACGATGCTAGTGTAATACCCAACTGGCAGGCTGACAGATAAGCATCCAAATTGTGTAGCATATTCGCAGCGTACACGGCCTTTTTATTGCCCGCCTCCACCAATGTTTCAATACGGCTGCCTCTGACCTTGACAATGGCAAATTCCGCGGATACAAAAAAACCATTTAATAATACTAATGCAAAAACAATAATTATGTTAAACATACTCGGTAAAGGGTCACTCAATATGCTCCCCATCAGCCGTCGTTACGGCAGACAGGCGCACCTCCTTCGGATAATTTCATCATAGACAGAACGATAACACATCATAAGCAGCGTCAACTTCCCAACACGTTCACTCCTTTCTGCTTCCAAAAGCATGATTCCGCATGATTGATTAGATCTTTATCAGCTTATATTCAATTATATAACTATACTCTATACAGTCAAACCACGAGCAATGTCAGAAAAATTAGTTTCCCCTGTCATTTAGATCAAAAAGCTTCATTTTTCGCCTCTTACCACAAGGGAAGCAACTATATTTGAGAAAGAATATAAATAAAAGACATCCCCTGCCTTCAGGCAGAGGATGTAGACCAATATATATGAAGGCATCAGCGAACCGGGGATACGCCCGGATTCCCGACGACGCCGGGATATTGATACAGCAAAGGCTCATCAAAAGTAGCATAGTCCAGATTCACCATCAGCAAGACCGTCCGCTTGCCCGTTGCCGGATCACTGATAATAATGTGGTCACGGCCTGCTGCTTCCAGAATGCCTTTGAATATTTTCGCGTTCCATTCGCGGTTATTTTCATACGTCATATAAAAGGTTCCTGTTTTACCCAAGTTCAAGCGTAAAATATTTTCAATGTATGATTGCTCGTATTGCGGAGTCTGGACCTGCATCACTGTACCAGTCGGTGTCATGGCGCCGCCGCTACTTACTTGTGGCGGAAAGCCAGTCATAGGCTGCATGGTTCCAACTGGAGTCATCCCTCTTGGCCATTCGGGATAACCGCTACCTGAAGAATAAGCTGCGGGACGGTATGCTTGCTGTGAAATCATGTAAATTCCTCCTAAAATGGTTTTAATTATTTAAATTCATGTTGAAACACTGCTAATAGACGGCCGGGCAATCCTGTGCAGTCGGGCTAAAGAAGCAATGCGCCTTGTAGCGCCCAGTGTTAGTCTGGTTATACCAGGTATCCGGACATTCCCCGGAAGGTCTGAAAAACCACAATGCATTCGAAGCCGGGCGTATTTTTTCACCATTAATGACACGCCGGGCAAGACGAATGTCACGGTCACGGGCTCTTTGGTAAAAGTACCCCTTTTGCGTAGCTTCAAATCCGCCAGGACTTTGAAAGACCATGTCATTCATGAGGCGAATTCCCTGAAAATCCAGACAGTTGGCCAAAATCCGATTTACTCCAACATTGCCGACCATGAGCATCCCGAGCTCTCCTTCTCCTTCGGCTTCCGCCCGCATAAGCCGGGCGAGTGTCCTTACATCCGCCGAGTTGACGTTAATAACAGCCAATGTATTCCCTCCTTGCTGCTGCTCAATCATATACCTTATCGTATGGTACAAATGCCCAATGGGTGACAGCTCCAATAAAATCAAATAAAGAAAATAGTCTCGATATTGGGGACTACTTTTTCGAACAGTCTTATGGCTCGTAAATCATTTTGCGCGTCATGCCACCGTCTACCACCAGATTCGTACCTGTTACAAAATCATTGCCAGGTTGGGTCAAATACAGACAGGCCCGTGCAAAATCTTGAGGGTTTCCCACACGTTCGAACGGATGCTGCTGATGGTCTTTTGTGCGCAATTGCTTGTAATTCCCAGTTTCAATCCACCCTGGACTGATGCAATTGACCTGAATCCCATCCTTTCCTAGCGATATGGCCATCGCGTGTGTTAGGGAAGCAATGGCACCTTTTGACGCCGCGTAGGCTTCTGTATCCGGCTCCGATATAAAAGCCCGTGTAGAGGTCATATTGACCACCGAACCACCCTCCGGGTTTCGTTTCATCACCTTGGCCGCTTCCCGTGTCGCAATAAAACAACTGCGTACGTTGGTATTCAAAATGTCATCCCATTCTGCTACCGTTAACTCATACGGGGACTTCCATTTGGACACACCTGCGTTGTTGATCAGTGTATGAATAGTACCGTACTCTTCCTCCGTGGTACGAATTAGCGTTACAATATCTTCTTCCTTTCGCACATCACAAGGAATAAAAATGGCCTGATATCCTTCATTACGTGCCGCTGCAGCGGCTGCGGCGCGCCCTCTTCTTCATTATGGTCTGCAAATACGACTCGGGCACCCTCAGCAGCGTAGGTGAAAGCGACCTCTCTCCCGATTCCATGCGCTGCTCCTGTTACAATAACAACTTGTCCTTCAAATGACACGATTCATTCCTCCCTCCAAACTTCTTATATGTACCAAAATGTGTCGTACAAGAAACACTCACAGCCCCCTACACTGTTGCATCGCAGAAGGCCGTAAATGATCAAATGATGTAGGCTGTGGTTACATTTTAACCCGTTCCAAGCTATAGCGATTTAGACGTTGAAATCCGATATATCGTGTCCCCTGAAAGGTAAGCCGTCCTTCATCTCCTTCGGAACATTGACCATACTCTTCTCCGGTTACCTTAAACTCCATCCGGTCGCCGCTCTCCACCTCAAAGGTTACGTAATAGAAAGTATAGGTACGAGTCCCTTGCTCCTCCTGCCGCCTCTGCTGGAGATGTGTCCTTCTGGCCGTAATTCGGGAACCGACTGTCAATACAGGCTGCCTTTTATTTCGGCTCCATTCCATGACTTCCTTGCCCGCAGACAACACGACAATACCTAACACGACTACGAAAAATACGGGCAGTACCGTACCCAGCCAATCGAACATCCATAATGACTCAAATCCCATGCACCGCACTCCTCTCCGCCAAGCATTCCACAGGGAAATCGCCGGGCATCCTCATATGACCTAAGCTTTCCGTAATAGTATATGTAGGTTCCTGCCCAAATTTGATAGCAACCCTTAAGAACGCCAAGAGCCTCCACGGAATAATCCGGGAGGCTCAAAATATGGCGATATCAGAATGGTACATTGATTTACACATGTACAAGCTGGAGATAACGTTGCGTCTCATCCAGAACTTCATAATCTTCGGCTTCAGCGTAACGCTCTGCACACTGCTTGCAGTCCTCTTCAGTCGTACAACCATAGGCATCTTGGCAAGTGTAACAGAATTGAAGGTAGTATTGGGTTAACATATGATCCTGATTCGCTCTCATGATTATCACTCCTATCGTTGTTTACAGGGTTAGTATAACAGCGCTGCAGTTGTTACCTTGTGATTTTTTTCACATATTGTCATATAAAATTTAAATTTTTTAAAAGTAAAACGCCCCACGCATTTTTCCTGAGTCTGCATGTCTATGAGAACCTGCAAAGTTAGAAAAAATGCCTAGGGCAATCACCTTTGGAAAAGTTATAGAATTCTCCAGTTTGCACCGCCGTCAGTCGTTTTCAGCAACAGTGATTTCTTATCATCCAGACGCTCCAAAAGTAGCCAGCCTACCGAAGATGAAGCAAAACGGAGCTTGACCGATCGAGGGTAATCTTTTAGTTTCGAAGGCAGTACCTTGTTGCCTGTAAGACTTGCCCACGTCTTTCCCCCATCCAACGTGCGGCTCATTCCAGTTTGGCTTATAATCCAGCCTTCCTTTTTGTTTAGAAAAGTACGCCCTGGGATAATAGATTTACTTTTGCTGCTCAGACCCAACGACACAGCGTTCCATTGTGTACCTGCATCAGCAGTAAACAGCCCGCTATATTGGGTACCGTTACCCACATAGCAATTGACTGGAATCCAATATGAGGAGCTGCTTCCTTGAAGAGACTGCTGAGCTTCTGCTTGGGCCTGCGGGCAACCCTGCATCCTGTTAACTGCTGGAGTCCAGGTTCTCCCTTGATTCGAGGTTCTATACAGCTTAACACGGCTATCCAGATTGATTGCAACAAAACCTTGATTGCCAGAAGAAAAGCCCATCCCCACGACACTGCCCTGGTCGGGTAGCCCCGAGCCTGATTCACTGGACGTCATGCCGGAACTCTGCGCAACCTTTTTCCAGGTGGCTCCCCCATCCGTAGTGTGATACAGCAACTTTTGCTGATCCTGCTTATTCAGGTTTACATATGCCATAATCCAGCCTGTAGACGGATTCACATATTGAATAGAACTGACATAGTCACCGTTTGGCAGTGCTGACACATCCCAGCTCTGTCCTCCATCGGCCGTTCGGAGAATAACGGTTGCTGTTTTGTCCAAATTCTGACGGACAACCCAACCGTGGCGGGAATCAGTGAAGCTAATGTCTTTACCATATTCAAGCTTATCTTGAAATTGAACATTTTCAGAAGGAGAAATATTATTCCAGGTCTTTCCACCATCATGCGTATAGTAAAGGCGAAGCTCATTACGGGTAACTCCCCAAACCAGGCCTTTATTGTTATCAATCAAATGAAAATCTGCTATTCGTGTCTGTACTACATATTTGGCGTTTGGATCGCCCACCTTTGGAGTTAATGGTGGATTAATCGTGATTGTCTGTCCCTGGTCATCTGGTTCCTCTACCGGGGGGTTGTTCACAGTTTTTGGGGGCTCGGACGAACAGGAAGTCAACAGGATACCAGTCAACAGCATCACTCCCCCCAGAAGCGCACGCCAGCGCAGTTTCATAAATAAATATCCTCCCTCGATGGCATGCGGTAATCCCGTGCCAACAGCTTATCTGAAACAGAATTATAACATAAACGACCTTATGTGACACTTTTCGCGCTTATGACAAAAAAAACCGGATCTGCACATAAGTGCAGAATGCCGGCTTTTTCCATACGAATTCGATCAAGATTTACGATTCAACAAACTTTTGTGATAACCATAAAAGAAATAAATCAACAGCCCGAGCAGGAGCCACACGAGGAATCCGATCCACGTGCTAATATGAAGCTGAAGCATCAGACCGATGCACACGAGAGCACTCAAAATTGGAATCAACGGAACCCATGGCACGACAAATCCTCTTTTTAAATCCGGCCGTTTCTTACGCAGAACGATGACTCCAAGTGATACCACCGCAAAAGCGAACAGAGTTCCAATACTTGTCAGATTAGTCAATGCATGTAACGGAAACAAACCACTGGCCAAAGCGATAATGCTGCCGACCAGCCAGGTGCTTCGGATCGGTGTTTGAGTTTTGGTATTTACTTTGGACAAAAATAGCGGTAAAAGCCCATCACGTGACATAGAGAAAATTAACCGTGTCTGACCATACAGCAGCACCAATAGAACGGTAGTCATCCCTGCAATCGCGCCGACTGAAATCAATCCAGCGACAAAATCCTGGTGAATAAAGCGTAAGGCAAATGCAACAGGATCACTTATTCCGAGTTGCGTGTAAGGCACCATTCCTGTTAATACGATGGAAACCGCTATATATAGCACCGTACAAATCGCTAACGAAGAAATAATGCCGATTGGCATAGTACGCTGCGGATTGCGTACCTCTTCGGCTGCGGTTGAGATGGCATCGAAGCCCAGATACGCAAAAAATACGATGGCTGCTGCACTTAGAACACCGGAAAATCCATAAGGCAAAAATGGCGTCCAGTTGGCAGGTTTAACATAAAAGATGCCGATCCCGATAAATAGGAGTACAACTCCGACTTTGACACAAACCATTATAAAATTAAATCGAACGGTCTCCCTCGCCCCGAGACTCAGCAATAGCGTAATTAACATAATAATGCACACGGCAGGCAGATCAATAATGGTCCCCTTGGTCGAATCGTAGGCTGCGGTTAGAGCTAGAGGCAGATGTATATCGAACCCTGCTAATAGACCTTGAAAATACGCAGACCAGCCACTGCTCACAGAGGCGGCCGCCACTCCGTATTCCAGAATCAAGTCCCAGCCTAGCACCCAGGCCAGAATCTCTCCAAATACAATATAACTATATGCATAAGCACTGCCCGCTGCGGGAACTGTAGATGAAAGCTCCGCATAGCACAAGGCTGCCAGCACACAGGCAATCCCTGCAATTACAAATGAAAGCATCAATCCGGGACCTGCATTTTCTGCTGCTGCTTTGCCAGTAATAACAAATATCCCGGTACCGATGATACAACCTACACCTAGCATCGTAAGGTCAAAGGCGCTCATCGTTCTCTTTAAGCGTCCTGTCGATCCGCTTTCCTCATGCGGGAGTAGTCCTGTTTTTTTTCGAAATAAGTCCATATCATAATCCTCTTTCCCTAATTTCATACGTCAATATCGTTGCTGCAACGCTTTAGTGCATGTTCCCAGCATTCGATTAATTATTAGCGAGTCCAGCTTTGAAGTCAAGGAGAAATGTCATATTTTTTTGCAGTGAGGTACACATATGCGTTACACTAAGTTGGAAAGCTAAATTTTAAATGATTATTCTAAAATGAAAAGGTATACAACCCGAGAAGGAGATGAGGATTTTATGAGCTTAAAACCTTACAAACGAAGCAGAGTAGCCATTGTCGGCATGGGAGCGGTCGGTACAACGACCGGTTATACTCTACTACTGCGCCAACGCATGTCAGAACTTGTCTTTATTGATGTTAACGTCAAAAAGGCGAAGGGGGAAATGCTCGATATGAATCATGGGCTTCCTTTTCTCGGTGGTGTCAAAGTGTGGGCCGGTGATTATGAAGATTGCCGTGATGCGGACATCATTATTGTTACAGCGGGTGCTTCACAAAAGCCGGGAGAAACGCGTATTGATCTGCTCAAGCGTAATGCTGAAATTTTTGAGAGCATTATTGATAATATCGTTAAGGTGAACACACACGGTATATTGCTGATTGCAACCAATCCGGTAGACATTCTCTCCTATATCTCCTGGAAACGCAGCGGTTGGCCTTCAAGCAGGGTCATCGGCTCAGGTACGCTATTGGACAGTGCGCGCTTCCGTTATTTAATCGGTAAGCAAAAAGGCATAGATCCACGCAGTATCCACGCTCATATTATTGGTGAACATGGTGACTCTGAGCTGCCTGTATGGAGTACAGCCAATGTTGCGGGAACTCCACTGGAGCTGGAAGAAGACACGAAAAATGAAATTTTCGAAAGTACCAAAAATGCAGCCTATGAAATTATAGATGCCAAAGGCGCAACGTCTTACGCGATCGGGCTGGCTCTGGATCGCATCGTAGCTGCCATCCTCGGCGACGAAGGTTCTGTACTTAATGTGTCCACCTTGCTGGAAGATTATAACGGAGTATCCGACGTATATTTGGGTGTCCCAAGTATCGTAGATCACAACGGGGTACGCGAAATTTTGGATCTTCCACTTAATGATGAGGAACGTGCAAAACTGCTCCAATCGGCGGACAAGTTAAAAGATCAAATCAGTAAAGTGCACTTGTAAATCAGGCAAAATAAAAGCTAAACAAAAACTGGCCTCCGCAGCGGAAATATCCGTTTTGAGAGGCCCGTTTTTTGATCATTTTATATAAGAGTTCAATTGGTATCACACACGGTAATCGAATTACCAAGGCGGAGTATCACCATCTGCTGCCTCAGCTTCTTGGCGGCGTTTGTCTTTCAATCGCTCAGCCACCGTTTCAAATGATTCAGGTTGAAGCAGCTCTATCGGTGAAAACCCCTTTTCAAACGTAAATGCATCACCTTCAATAATCAGCGCATATCTGTCATGCAGCTTCGTGATATGCAGCTTGGCCCCAAAGTCGGACAGCAGTCCGCGCACAACCGTATCATCCAGCTTAAAGCGAACTTCAATTTCTGGTTTCAGCTCAACAATGTGCTGTGCAGCCTCTGCGACCTGCAGAGGTTCCCATTTTCCTTGCAAATCCCGCTTTTCACTGGCCGCCCAAAGCTCCAGTTCACGTTCTTCCTGCTGTCTTTCCTCATTAGAAGCATCTGGCCATTTGGTTTCCACATAGTTCTGAACGAAGCCCATGACATGCTCATTGACGATTTCCGGCATGGATTGCTCATAGGTCACAAATTTCAGAAAATCCTCAAAATAGCGGGCATGTGAGGACTGGTGAATTTTAAGCTCCCATTCATCGTGCATGCCCTCCTCCAGCATGTAAGGATACATGATGGATTTCATATTACGCGCTGAAATGGCCATTTCGACTTCACTAACCAGGCTGCTTTCCGTGATCCGGGCAATTTTGGGTTCAAAGTCGCATTTGAGCACAAAAATAAACGGATCATCCGAGTGTGTATTTAAGGTAGCCTGTACAACGATCAACGCTCCACCGCGTACCGCGCTTGTATCCAGATACATTCGCACCAGATCGTCGCAGGCATTTTTAAAATCATCCTTATTCTCTGCCGCCCGCAGCCGAGCGAACATATTGAAATTCGGATTACTGCTCAGATCATGCTCTGGCTCAACGATAAAGCGACCGATTTTGGTTGGAGCCTGCTCAGTGCTTGGGTTTTTCTCGACCTTCCGTTTACTGATACGGGCAAATTCCCCATCGAGAAATTTTTTAACATCGCTTTCGTCATAATCATAGTCATCCATCGTAGCGTAATGCTTGTAGGACTTACCGCCTTGTCCTTCCTTTCCATCTACCTGGATTACAAAAAAAGATAAAAAGTCCACTTGAAAGTTCATTTACGTTCCATACGCTCCTTTTCAGGCATGTACGCGTAATTATATCACTATGGATTTAAAAGGTACATCCGATTCACATCCTGATCGTTAAGATACACGTAAGTTTACATAATATTTATTATGTATTTTATTGAAAATAATTTCTGTATCATACTGATCTTCTTAATTCAAAAAAAAACAGTTGACTAAATAGTAGCTAATTCATTATATTATCTATTGTTGCATAGACAAAAATACATTTTGTTTATATAAACAAAAAAATAAGTCTGGGTGAATTACGCCTAAATCAGAAAGGGAGAGTTTATTGTTGTTAAAAAATCCATATATAAGGACCATTATCGCCTCCAATGCGCTGCTCAATTTGGGCATCTGGGTGCGGAACTTTGCCATATTGTTGTATGTAACAGATCTGACTCATAATGATCCCATATACGTGTCACTCATCTCGGTTGCTGAATTTGCGCCTATCTTTCTGTTTGCCATCATTGGAGGTACGTTTGCGGACCGTTGGCGGCCTAAACGGACCATGGTTAGTTGCGATCTGCTGTCGGCTGCGTCTATTTTTATCGTGTTGCTGGCAATGTGGCACGGATCATGGCAGGTGCTTTTGCTGTCTACATTCTTTTCGGCCATTCTATCTCAATTTTCTCAGCCGTCTGCGATGAAGATATTTAAGCAGCATGTAGCACCAGAACAGCTTCAGGGAGTGATGGCCCTTTTTCAGTCTCTTATGGCGTTATTTATGGTTATCGGCCCCGTTATCGGTACATTTATTTATCAACACTTTGGAATTTTCGTTTCATTGTCTATAACAGGAATATTGTTTCTCATCTCGGCGCTTGTTCTAACTCGTATTCCACAAGATGAACAAGCGCTTGGGATAGATGATCAACCAACTCATTTCATTCAAGAGCTTAAAGAAGGGATACGTTATGTATGGAATAACCGTACACTTCGCACGCTTGGGGGAACATTTACTGTAATTGGGCTGGCGGTCGGGCTTATTCAACCATTAATGGTTTTTGTCGCCATCGAGAACCTTGGACAAAACAAGGAATTTCTGCAATGGCCGTTAATGGCGAACGGAGCGGCTATGCTGGTGGGAGGCGGCCTGATTATGGGGGTTGCCAAAAAAGTACAGCCACAATTACTGCTGGTAACCGGACTTTTGGTAAGCACACTGGCAACCTTTGGAGTCGGATGGTCGCACAATATTATGCTGACAATGGCATTACAAGTATTCAGTGGCCTATTTTATCCTTGCATCCATATCGGTATCAACACGATGATGATGAAAAATGCCGAAGCTGCTTTTATCGGCCGCGTCGGTGGCGCCCTCTCTCCCTTGTTCTCCGGGATGATGGTCGTCGGTATGAGTATCGGCGGAACACTCAAACGCGAATCCTCCCTGAACACCGTATATACCGTGAGCGCCGGCTTGTTTTTAGTCGGAGCGATGCTGTTGTTACCATTGCTTCGTAACAGGCAGCCTGTACAAACTGTCATAGCCGATGATTCTGAATAACAGCACAAGAAAGCGCCTCTGGAGATATGATCTGCCATTGAAGTGCACCCCTTAGAATAGACATTGGAATAAACCCCTGGTTTGCACTGATCCCCGACCTCGAACAGTCTCACTACTTCAACAATTGATTGGAATGGCTCCCGTAAATCCTAGCCAAAGGTACGGGAGCATTTTTCTTTTTTTAAAATAGCCTCCCTCCCATTATTGTACAGAAATAATAAGGCTATACTATAGTTCTTCGTTAGCTATCAGTGTGCATATTAAAATTATTTAAAAATGCCATTTAATAGCATTCAAAAAAAAAGATTTTATCCGTAGCTTTTTCATCAAACAAACGCTGAATCCATTCGATGTTCGCGTACTCAAAAGGTCTCTTCGCTTTTGAATAATTATTCTAAGGTATCTGCTCCATCAGAAACACTCACTTTTCCACTCTATAAGGCTTGTAGAAGGCACGAATTTCTTGGGCTAAAAGCTCTGGCTCTTCCATGGCCGTAAAATGCCCACCGCGAGCCATGTTAGTCCAGCGAGTTATATTTAAATTGCGTACTGCCCAGTCTTTTGGTGGTAATACTATATCTGCTGGGAATAATGCAACCCCAGTTGGTACTTTTATATAGCCTAATGGCGGCAGAGAATGTGAATTTTCGTAATACATCCGTGTTGACGACCCAATTGTGTTAGTAAGCCAATAAACCATGATATGCGTAATGAGTTCATCTTCGCTAAATCTTTGACAAAGGTCACCTCCACAATCACTCCAAGCTCGGAATTTCTCAATAATCCAACCGGCTAAGCCTACTGGTGAATCAGAAAGTCCATACGCAAGAGTCTGTGGACGTGTCGATTGTATCGACATATACCCTCCTTCTAGAGAAATCCATTCTAATGCTCTTTTCTTGTATTGAAGTTCTTCCTCTGAAAGTTTTACCTGCTCATGGGACGTAAGGAGATCTCTTATGATACCAATATCTGTTAGGTGAATCCCGAATAAAAGTTCAGGATGATTTGATGCCAGATATCTTGTAACTCCGGAACCTATATCCCCACCTGCTGCAGCAAACTTACCGTATCCTAATTCTTTTGTCATTAATTTAGCCCACATCTCGGAAACCTGATAATTGTTGACACCAGGATGGTCAGGAGAGCTAGAGAACCCGAAACCAGGTAATGAAGGGACAATGACATCGAAAGAATCCTTAGGATCACCTCCATAGCTAGCTGGATCTGTAAGAAGAGGAATAATTTTCTGATATCTAAGGTAACTATCTGGCCATCCGTGGGTTAGAATAATGGGTATGGGATTGGGACCCTTGCCGCACTCATGAACAAAGTGCACATCAATTCCATTGATGTTGCAGCAAAACTGGGAAAAACGGTTTAACTGAGATTCATGTTCGCGCCAATCATACTGTTCCCGCCAATACGAAACAAGGGATTTTAAATAAGTTAAATCAGCACCTCGATCCCAGCCTGAGTTTTCCAATTGATCCGGCCAGCGGATGTGCTGTAATCTTCTCTTTAAATCAACAAGGACTTCATCTGCAATGTGAATATGAAAACGTTCAACAGACATTATATTTCTCCTCCTTTTTTGTGCACATCTTAATGATATCCCTTGAACTTCTGTGGTACTATGCTAAAAACGAAGCATCTAACTATACTATTTGATAGGTGACCATTATGCCGCAGACCGACCGTTACAAAAAACGTTCAGTGAACATTGAATTTTTCGCCGTGGAGGACTTTAGTAACCTTCCTTATCCTCAACGTTTTACAATTATCTTAATTACTTCAGGAACCTTGAAAGGGATATTCAACGAGTTTCCCATAACTATTGTCGCTCCGGGTGTCCTTTGCTTGACTGAATATGATGTTATCCAAGTCAACGAGAAGGTTAGCGTAGCGGCGCAATCCTTTTGTTATGATTCCCAATTTCTCAACACCATAGCACTGTCCGAAACGCAAGGTTATTTTCCAACTAGTCCGAGAATACAAACAGGTCTTTCGCTGTTTCAACGTGATCCTCTCTTTTTAAGCGTCCCCCATGTAACCGAAAAAGCATATCCGAGTTTATTTGAATGGTTTTTTATACTTGGTATGGAAGTTCAGGCGCAAAGCGATTCAAACTGGGTATGCAGAATAAAAAAGTATCTTATACAAATTTTGGGGTTACTTGAGGATTTATGCCTGACCAGTGAACGGTCTCCTGTGGATTTAGCAATAGAATATATACAAACGAACTACTCAAGGAAGATTTCTTTGGAGGATTTGACGAATTGTGTCCATTTGAACCGTGTAACTCTCAATAAATTATTTAAAGAGAGATGCGGAAATACGGCAATAGGTTACATGCTTGAATATCGTTTGAAAGTTGCATGTGATCTTCTTACGCATACAGGTATGAAGCTGAATGAAATAGCGCACGCTACGGGATTCGAGTACGACACATACTTTATCAAGCAGTTTAAAGCTAAAAAAGGGATATCACCTACAAAATATAGGAATATCTCTCGTAAGTTTTCTAATGCTCAATAAAGGACTGAACAGATTAATATCTACGATGGATTCGCAGTATATACGAGTTCCATTCATCATTACAATTTTAATGATTATTATTCTCAATTAAAAGATAATAACTGCCCAGTTTTCATTAAGTTAACGTAATATATATTACGTATATTTTATTTCTTTGTTCTCATGATCACTTTTGTATCGAATTGAAGAAGTCGGCCTTGACTTCAATACCTGTCTGATCGTATAGTATGGATATATCTTCAATTAAGGGAGAGATTTTAATGTCGGTGAACGTTCTTAACTAAGCAATTGCATATTCAGGGAAGACCATCAGGCACCTTGTACCCTTCGGGGATAGGTTTGTTTGCTGCTGTTTTTTTACCCTGGTATTAGTTAAGAACATGCGGATATCATAAATCGCCTTAGGGATTATTTACATTTAGGCCTTATTCCGTGCTGTGTTCAGCGCGGTTTTTTGTTTTCAGGTTTTGTAACTTTCCTTTTATCCTTCCTTTATTCATAAGACGAATAGCTTACAAATGGGCTAATGCGTGAATAAATCGGAGGCTTGAATTTGGAATTACAACAGCTGAATTCCAGGCTTATTTGTCGATAATTTCCCTCTTTCCTTATGGGCGGAGAATGAACGATTTGTTCATTCTCCGCCCTTTTTTCTTTTGCAGCAAGGTTCCAAAAATCCTGAACAAACAACCAAAGGAGAGATTTCTCATGAATGAAACCACGATGCAGCGTTTGGAATACGACCGAATCAAAACAAGAGTCTCCGAATGCGCCTTTTCTTACCTTGGTAAGCAGCATGCCGCTTCCATGCTTCCCATTACAGATATTCGTACAATCAGGACTCGCCTAAATGAAACAAACGAAGCCTTGCAGTTAATACGCCACGGAGCAAGCGTCCCCATCCCATCGCTGGTAGGGATGGAATACATCCTCCACTTGTTGGGAACCGGCTATTTGTTCAGCGAGCGCGATTTTTCTCACATGGCTCAGTTTATAAGAAGTTGCAGCCAACTCATAAAATACATGAATTCCAAGGCAGATGTCGCTCCAACTGTCAGTGCCTATGCTTCCTCCATGTATGGTATGGAACCTCTTCTGTCCGAAATCGACAAATGTATTTATTCGGGACGAGTGACGGATATGGCCAGTAAAGAGCTGGCAAAAATCCGCAAAAAAATAACGGTTACTGAAGAACGCATAAAGAGGAAACTTGATTCTCTTATCAGCCGCCATCAATCCATCATGCAGGAAAATATGGTTAGTCAGCGCGGCGGCCGTTATGTGCTTCCAATCAAAAAAGAATTCCGTAAACAAGTAAAGGGCAGCGTCCTTGATGAATCAGGAAGCGGTCAAACGGTTTATGTTGAACCTGCTGAAATTGTTAGCCTGCAATTTGATCAGAGCGCGAACATGGCGGAAGAATCAAAAGAAGAAATGAAAGTGCTGGGAGAACTTACAGCCCTCGCCGAATCATACACTCGGGAGTTTAATATCAACACAGAAACGGTAGGTGTCCTGGATTTTTTATTGGCCAAGGCTAAATATGCCATGACTCTGGATGCTGTGCCTGTCGAGCTTAACCATGACGGGATAATAGATATCCATGGTGCTCGTCACCCGTTGATGGCGAATACCATGGTTCCGCTTGATTTTTCCATCGGCCAAGGCTATTCCTCGCTCATTATTACCGGTCCGAATACAGGCGGAAAAACGATGGCTCTCAAAAGCGTCGGCCTGTTAACACTAATGGTACAATCCGGATTGCTCGTACCTGTTTTGGAAGGCAGCCGAATGGCTGTATTTGAGGAAATTGAGGTAGACATCGGGGACGGTCAAAGCATTGAACATGCGTTGAGCACCTTTTCAGCACATATTCGCAACATGATCGGCATTTTGGAAACGGCGGGCAGCTCCACTCTGATTCTGATCGATGAAATGGCATCCGGTACCGATCCGGGAGAAGGCGTAGGACTCTCTATCGCGCTATTGGAGGAATTCCACCGTCGCCAGGCAACAGTTATAGCTACAACACACTTTAGCGAAATCAAGCATTTTGCCGAAAATACACCGGGATTCCAAAATGCTCGTATGGAGTTTGATACTGAAACACTGCAGCCCTTGTACCGCCTTCGAATCGGCGAGGCTGGAGAAAGCTACGCATACGCAATTGCCTTGAAGCTGGGGATGTGGAATCGTATTATCGAGCGCTCTCAAGCCATTTCTGAAGGCAGAACGTCCCAGAATACACAGGAACCGTTTATTATGCCCCCTGCTCTTGATAAGGAAAAGCCAGTTGCTGCAAGTAAACCTTTCCCTAAAAAAGAGACTTTAAACCCTTCAGCCGCGCCATTTGCCCTTGGTGATAGTGTGTATGTAGGCTACCTGAATCGCACTGGAATTGTCTATAAAACAGAGGATGAACGGGGGAATGTAGGGATTTTGATCCAAGGACAAAAGCTGACCATAAATAAAAAAAGGCTCGTCCTTCACATCGCTGCTACTGAATTGTATCCTGCTGACTACGATCTGGACATTGTTTTAGAGACCAAAGAAAACCGCAAAAAACGGAAGCTTCTGGGACGCAAGCATGTTCAAGGATTGATTATTGAATCTCCTCCGGAAAATGAAATGTAAATACACTTGCAACTTTAATCAGCAAGCGGACACTTCGATAAGAGTAATCCACTTGCTGATTTTACTTGTTGTCATTTGCTTCCATTATGAGGACTCATAAATCCAAAACATTTAAATAACGTAATATTTATTATGTAAACTACTTGATGTCAAACAAGCTTAGATGCCAATCATTCAAGATGAAACGATTGCTTATAGTTATATACAGCACCCAGCAAATTTGCTTCATTGCCTAATTTGCTTCGTTCAATATTTGCATCCACAACATTTAAGAACGAACGCATATATAGTTTCTCTAGCTCTTTCCTTATGGTAATGACTAGCAAAGGATTTGCAGATATGCCTCCCCCAATGACAAACTTTTCAGGGTCAAGAATCGCCTGCAAATTAATGATTTGTGTTGCAATGTTCCTACAGTATTCTTGAAAAATCTTTTGGAACGTGTGATCACCTTCTTCAATGAACTGGAATACCTTTTCACCTGTCATAGAATCTGCAGGAAGTCCTTTGGCTTTCGCAACAGTTTTAGTTAAAACAAAACTACTCCCTTGCATACCAAGCAGATAATCAACATTGTCTGCATGTTCGTTATTAGTTCTAATGAAAGAAAACTCCCCGGCCGATAAATGATGGCCTTTCAGCAATTTCCCTTGAGAGATGATTCCACCGCCCATCCCTGTTCCAACTACCAGAACAACACCATCGGTGACCCCTTGTAATGAACCACGCCATACTTCTCCGAGAGCAGCGCACTTTCCATCATTTTCAATCGCTACGGGTAAATGAAGCGTTTTCTCAAAAACTGCGATCATATTTATATCATTAAAGAGCCTCCATGCACCATATGATCGCTGGCCGAATTCACAATACCTGGCATACTGACGGCTACACCTTCACATTCATCTATAAACTCATTATGAATTTGCTTCAAAGCTACAAGCAGGTCCTCAAGTGAGTCTAAGGGTGTCGCAACTTTACCTTTATTCATAAATTCACCTTGAAAATACAAACTGGATTTTATAAAAGAGCCACCAATATCAAAAACCAGTATTTTATTTTTCATGCTACGTATATTCCTTTCATAGTGGAGTTTGGAGTGCTTCTTTCAATAACACTAATTAATTTTAATTGTTTTGTAACTCCATCATTTTCTTTATCGTTAATAAGACATCGAAAGTGTTACTTATTCAAAAAAGTACCACCCCAAATCACTGAGCATAATAAAATCAGTGAGATCATAAGAGTGCCCCTCGCTTTCTCTTTTAAGTTATACATTAACTTTAATTGATGAAACGCGTTCCAAGTCAAGGTGTTATTTATCATTTATTTAAAGACAACAATGGGACGTTCTGACTCTTATGAAAAAGAACTCTTTTCAATCTCAGAACATGAATTTAATGCCAAGCCTCTCCCGGAGAAATGGTCTAAAAAGGAAATACTTGGGCATCTGTGTGACTCCGCCTCGAATAACCATCTAAGATTTATAATCATTAAGCATTCAACGTCCCCAGTAAAAATTGAATCATGTGCACAAAATGATTGGGTTGCTGCCAATCAGTATCAGGACGCGTTCTCTCACATGGATGTCATACATCTTTGGAAGCTTTTGAATAAGCAAATCATACATGTGTTGAACTCCTGTACTTCATGACTAAGCGTTAGATAAAGGATAAACGTTCACGATATATATTAATAATCCAAAATCAATGTACCAATTGCAGCCCGTTTGTTAAAGGGTAACCGTCCTTTTATCCATGACAGATTTCATTTAGTGCCGTCCATTATGACAGAGGTTCTTACTTGACGTATTCAGCCATTACAATATTTCAATATACCCTTCTGTTCCATTCACGCGAATTCGTTGCCCGTCTTTGATCAGTCTGGTGGCATTTTCCACTCCGACAACTGCCGGCAAGCCATATTCACGCGCGATAACCGCTCCATGGGTCATCAGTCCGCCAACCTCGGTGACTAGACCTTTAATGGATACAAATAATGGTGTCCAGCCAGGGTCAGTAAAGGAGGTGACTAATATATCTCCATCTTCCAGATCGGCATTTTCCATGTTTAAGATGACACGTGCCCGTCCCTCTATAACTCCAGAAGAAACAGGCAGACCTACAATAGCTTCGGCTGGGAGATTTTCTCGTTTGTACTCACCTGTAATGATTTCACCATCAGACGTGATAACGCGTGGTGGAGTTAGTTTTTCAAAAAAATTGTAATCGTCTTTTCGTTTGCTAATGATCTGGTAATCCAGTTTATTTGTGCGTACGACTTCGTGAAATTCCTCAAAAGTGAGATAGTACACGTCTTCTTTGTCATGGATAACGCCCGCTTGTGCAAGTTGTTCGGCTTCTTTCAGTAGAGCCTGCCTATACACGAAGTAGCGATTAATATAGCCGTATTTTGGATATTCCCGATAACCGATGAAATTCCGGATGAGGTCGATCATTCGTTTGGCTTCTTTGGCTTTTTGTTCACCGTCCGGCAATTGCTTCAATCGATCTAATAACTCTTGTTCTTTTGCCAAAGCTTCCTGTCGCCCTTGCTCAAATTTCCGATTGCTTGCATTAGGCTCAAGGTTTTTGACGTTACCCAGAATCAACGGGACAAGTGTAATCGGTTTTTCGCTCCAACGAGTTCGAGTAATATCGATTTCTCCGGCACATCGCATTCCGTACTTGTTGAGATAAACATTGATCGCGTCCCTGGTTTCCTGTCCGCCATCAAACTTAAGCAGTTCATCCAGAAAGTTATCTTCTTTTGCATGCTGCAAATAATCAATTACTTCCGGATAAGGGCGAATCACATCTGCGACATCCAATAGCCCCAGACCCATTTCCGAAGTAATATTGTGGGGTACAGATTGAGAAAGCGTATCTGCTGCGTTCTTTTCACCCAACCACTCGTTCATTTTCTCATTGATCCATGATGAAGCATTCATAGCAGCCATAAACACAGCCGTACTTTGTGGTTCAAATAAAATCTTCTTTAATTCCTGGATATCTTCCAGAATAAAATCAAACAAATCCGATCCTGATTTCGTTTGGATATTTTGTTTTAACTCTTCTATCGATGTTTGACTACGCTTAATCAAATCAGAAACGATTGTCGGATCGTTTTCGAATTGTGCCGGCGTATCTGTATTACTTCTGCTGGGAACCGGTGCTGTTTGATCATTTGGTAAAAATTTTATAAAATCTCGCTCTGTTATGGTCATGAGTGCGCCTTGCGTGAGCGGATCGGATCCCAGGGTACTTAAAAAAGTTTCCCTTCTGACAGGTGAAGCCAGTATAGGTGCAACATCAACAAACAACCTCCCACCGGCTTTACGCATAGGTGCAGGAGTAATTAACAGGTAAAAAGACAACCCCAATGGTTTTATGGGATCTGTCATCATTTGTTGATGACCAACAGATAGATAGACGTGATTTTCTTGATCATTCGCTTCGGGGATCGGGTATAAAGTAGTAATTGGCCGACTCTGGACAATATAAAATTTATCATGGGCCAAACACCATTCGATATCTTGTGGGCAACCAAAATATGCTTCGATCTGTCTTCCGATGCGTGCCAGTTGTAAAATTTGTTGATCCGTAAGTGTTTGAGTCTTTTGCTGATTAGGATCGATCTGCCGAGTCTCTGTTCCGCCTTCTTTTAGTCCATAGATAGCCAATTTCTTAGTTGCTATCCTCTTATCGACGATCTCCCCTTCCTGTACTTTATAACTATCAGCAGATACCAAGCCAGAGACCAGCGCTTCTCCAAGTCCAAAACTGGCATCAATTGATAGCAGCTTTCGGTTGGAAGTAATCGGATCAGCGGTAAATAAAATCCCTGAAGCCTGTGGGAAAACCATCCTTTGAACGATAACAGACAAATAAACTTGACTGTGGTCAAATCCATTTTGCATACGGTAGATTACCGCGCGATCCGTAAATAGGGAAGCCCAACATTTGCTGATATGTTGCAAGATTGCTTCTTTGCCGATAATATTTAAATAGGTGTCTTGCTGACCAGCAAAAGAGGCATGTGGTAAATCTTCAGCAGTCGCACTAGAACGCACTGCATAAGCATGTTCTTCACCAAACTGGGAAAGATAGTGAGTAACTGCTTTTACAACATCGGAAGGAATTTCTACTTCCATAATGATTTGTCGAATCTTCCTGCTGATTTCACCAATTTGATCTCGATCTTCTGCTTTTAGCATGGTTAGTCGGTCCAACAAAGCATGAACCGTTTCGTTTTGTTCGATGGCTTTTTGATATCCCACTGTTGTAACACAAAATCCTTCTGGTACTTCTATTCCTTGAATTTTTGATAATCTCCCTAAATTTAACCCTTTTCCGCCAACGAGCAAAAGCTGCGTTTTTTCAATTTCCTGAAAACCGAGAACCAAAGAACTCATTCAATATCTCTCCTAACCATTAAATTGAGAAAAAACATTTGACAAGAGTTTACTGGCATGATACAATCAAAATGTAAGATGTGTTACTTATGAAATTTTAAATTGATGCAGTAGTAAACCGATTATATCATTGTGTCTGTTCATGTGCAATATAAAAGAACCTGGTAAAACTGTCCAGGTTCTTTTTTTGATCTTCCACTACCTCGAATGGCTATGTCAGTATGTGCTTCATCACATGCACTCATGGTATATACTTACAACTATGCTGTTGGTATCTGAATATCCAGCTTATCCATCGCCTTTTCCTTCTCCCGATCCGTGACATGCGTATATACAGTCGTCGTCTGAATGGATGAGTGCCCTAACAACTCCTGCACCGTACGTAGATCGGCCCCCTTACGCAAAAGCATTGTCGCAAACGTATGCCGCAGTTTATGGCTGGAGTAGGCTACCCGACCCTGTGCACCTTTATCCTGTTGGAATCGCTCGAACGTTTCTGTTGCGATCTGCTGGATAGAGCGCACTGCCAGTCGGCGGCCTTTTTGCGATACGAACATAGCATCCTCCTTCCCTCTCCACGGCGTTAATCTTTCCTCCAATGCACGGTCTAAAATATCACATACAGCCTCCGGCACTGGAAGCGTACGCCACTTCCGTCCTTTTCCGAACACATCCAAAGTACGTCGTTCCCGGCTATAATCAGAGATATTCAATGAGTGAACCTCCCCTACCCGCAATCCCATATATACCATGAGCAGAAAAATAGCCATATTCCGATTAGCATATTTTCCTTCCACTGCAAGTAAAAATGGCCTGATTTCATTTTCATCCAGGTATACGGGCATTCGATTTTTTACTGTCTTTGCTTTTTTAATTCCCGATGCCGGATTTGTACTGCATAATTCAAACTCCTGCAGTGCTTTGAAAAAGCTGCTCACCGCTGCATGCTTGCGATTCCGGGTACTATCCCCAGCTCCTCCCTCCCGAGCTTTGGACAGATAGGACATAACGTGAATCTTTTTCACCTGATCGAGTGGTTTATCCCGCAACGTGCGTAAAAACTGCTTTACATCCCCCATATAATTTTTTTGCGTATGTATTGTATATCCCGCATCCTTCATCCAAATCAAAAAGGCTTCCAACTCCTCAGCATAAACTTCATCCGTTTCATCTACCGTGACCGACTCCATATGACGCAGCTCTTTTCTCACACCAGTGGCCTCCTTTTCCATTCATATTCTGAAATATGCTGTAAAACGTTCAATTTTGTCTGCTTTTTATCGACAATTCAATCGACATCTTATGCAACTAGGAGATGTAAAGTCGTTTTAAACCTAAACTGCGTATAATTTATATTATACGCAGTTATTTTGGGCACTTTTTAAGTATAAATAAAACCCTATAGCCTTGTCTAGCGCTCCATTCAAAACTCTTTTTCATCAAATAAAAAAAATAACCTAAGCGTCTGTTATCACCAGCATTAGGAAGCATATCTAAGAACCCATGGGGTGAGTAGCCGTTGGCACGACAAGGGTGATGAGATAAAGCATTTTGCTGTCTTGCTCCGTTTTCCCTTGATCATCCAGCACGATATACTTAAAGAAGTCGAAAGCCAAGCTTATTTACAGCCTATGCTCATTCCAATGATATGGGTTTATCATGACAAAGGGAGTGTTCATCTATTTATGAGTACCGAAATGCTGGAACGTCGAAGTGAAATTCTAAAACGTAACATCCATCAGTTGCTGGTTCAGGAAAATCAACACGGCGTGACACGTCAAGAAAATTACACGTTGCACAAAATGATCAGAGAGCTGCATCAAACCTCTCATGCCTTGAACACTTCCCGTTGAGATGCAAGACTACTAAGGCACAAATGGAAAATAACCTTCAACTCCACTTTTCTTAGTGGTGTTGAAGGTTATTTGTTTCACAATGCTATCCCTTGGAGCGGCCCCGCAAATATAGGAAGTAGGGCGCACCAATAATGGCCACGATCAAGCCTGTCGGAATTTCTTTCTGCAAAGGTAAGGAGCGTGTGATCGTATCTGCTACGAGCACCAAGAGCGCTCCGGCTAAAGCACACGTTACCAGCAGCATTTTATGCTTTGGCCCTACCAGCTTTCTCGCCAAATGCGGAGCAACCAAACCAACAAAACCGATACCACCGCTAACTGACACACTGGAACTGGCCAGTCCAACTGCAGCAGCCAGGAGAAGGATACGCTCCCTTTCGATAGGGGTACCTAACCCGGATGCAGTCTGATCTCTCAGGTTAAGCACATTCATTACATTTGTCATGTAAATTGTAACTGTTTCATTTTTCTTAAATTTCCCAGCCAGCTTCTTTCGTCCTTCTTCAGCCTTTTTGTCGAGGCTAGCGATCCACTGCTCGGCTTCCTTATCCTTACCCAGCACGGCTGCAACATCTCGCAGTTGCTTAAATACATCCCCGTTTCCAAAAGAAACGACCACAGTTGGAGCAATCTTTTCCAGCTGCTCTTTTACTTCCGGTGTGGTATCTTCTGTTGCTATGATCAGGTCCGGTTGTAGCTCCAGCACCTTTTCAACATTGGTTGGGCTCCCTATATCAGCAATGCCGTCAATTTTCCTTTTAAATACTCACCTTCTAACAGATGAGAACCAACGCCTACTGGTTTGACACCCAGAGCCAGCATAGCATCCAAATATTGTGTCGTGACTACTCGCTGCGGATTTACAGGAATACTCATCTTATTGCCAGCAGCATCTGTATATTCACGCATAGCAACCGTTTTCGATTGCTCGGAAGAATCATTAGTACCTGTCTCTTTGTTCGTCTGAGTGTTGTTACCTGCGTTCCCGCATGCGCCCAAGGCTAGCGTCAAAAGTACGATCAGACAAATCGTAACTCCCAATTTCGATCTGTTATTTTGCTGCACGATATACCCTCCTTAAATATATAATGATAGTGATTCTCATTATCACATAACTGTTATTCTATCTTTTACCGACTCTTCTTACAATATAAATTTTAGAGTCCAGCCTGACACAATTGAAAAGGTGATCACTTCATGAAAAACAAGCGCAAATCCGGTTCTTACACATAAAAAGGACTGATGCGCATGTTTGCATCAGTCCGAAGCCTTAATTATGTTGAGCATACACCCGTTTTATTTCGATTGATCCACTAACTCCAGCTTGGCGGGAATTGATTTTTTCACGGTTTTCCCTTGGAGCACATCCTTGGCTGCCTGAACAGCCAATTGTCCAATTAGCTCGGGTTGCTGAGCTACTGTGGCTGTCAGCTTGCCCTCCTTAATAGATTTAAGAGCATCCTCGTTACCGTCAAAGCCGATGACAGGAATCTTCTTACCTGAACTTTGGATTGCTTCGATCGCCCCTAGCGCCATTTCATCATTATGGGCAAATACGGCTTGAACATCCGGGTTGCCTTGCAGCAGATTTTCCATTACATTCAAGCCTTTCGTCCGGTCAAAATCGGCCGACTGCTTGGCAATAACCTTCAATTCCTTGTCCGCTACTTCGTGGAAGCCTTTCCCCCGTTCACGTGTAGCCGATGCGCCTGGTACGCCTTCCAGCTCAATGACCTTGGCACCTTTCCCGACTTGATCAATCACGTATCTAGCTGCCATCCGTCCTCCCTCAACATTGTCGGAGGCAACGAGCGCTTTCACATCTCCTTTGTCAGCAGAACGATCCAGCGTAATAACAGGAATGTTCAAAGCATTTGCAGATTGTACCACGGTAGAGATTGCCGACGAATCTGTCGGATTAATGAGCAAGGCGTTTACGCCCTGCTGAATCAGATCGTCCACGTCATTGCTTTGTTTTGCTGAATCATTTTGTGCATCGACGACAATAACCTGCAATCCTTGTTTTTTAGCTTCTGCGACGACTCCGTCTTTGAGAGATACAAAGAATGGATTATTCAGCGTTGAGATCGACAAGCCGATTTTAATGTCCTTTAAGCTAGCCGCCGCTTTCGGTTTCGCCCATTCGGGCGGTTCCAGAGAACAGCCTGTCATAAGCAGGAGCAGCAAGGCTGTCACGAGTAATGTAAGCTTTTTCATAGTTGTGGTCTCCTTTTATGCAGATTTGGTGTATTATGCGGATTTCTTACGGTCAATCAATACAGCAATGGCGATTACGATCCCTTTTACCACCATTTGATAAAAGGAGTTTACCCCTAGCAAATTCAAGCCATTATTTAACGTACCGATAATAAGCACACCAATCAACGTACCTACGATGCGCCCCCGTCCTCCTGACAGGCTTGTTCCACCCAAAACGACGGCTGCAATGGCATCCAGTTCATAAGAAGTACCTGCTGTCGGTTGCGCCGAGTTCAAACGTGAGGTCAGAATAGCACCCGCCAAAGCGGACAGCATTCCAGCGAGAGAGTAAATCCAAATTTTTACGCGCGGTACTTTAATACCAGATACGATGGAGGCTTTCTCATTTCCCCCGATGGCGTACGTTTTACGTCCAAACGGCGTTTTATGCAAAATGATCCAGAGGACTACAAAAGTAATAAGCATCGTAATCGCTGGAACTGGAATACCAAACTGATAGCCACGACCAAACAATTGAAATACCAGACTGTCTCCGAGTCCTGTAATGGGATTCCCGTCTGTATAGACCAGTGTCAATCCTCTGAAAATGGTCATGGTTGCAAGTGTAGCGATGAACGGAGCCATTTTACCCTTAGTGATCATCAAGCCATTGACCATCCCCATCACACCACCCAATGCACAGCCAATGATAATTGCCAGAATGGGATCAAACCCGGCCAGCATCATATTGGCGACAAATGCGCTGGACAGTGCTAATATGGAGCCGACTGACAAATCAATTCCACCTGTGAGAATAACGAAGGTCATACCAAATGCAATCAGCGCATTAATGGACACCTGGCGTAACAAATTCAAAATATTAAGCGGTTCCAAAAAGCTGGGATTCAACACAGAGACGATGATCACCAAAATAATCAGTCCCAACAACGGACCAAGCTTTTGCGTGATTTGTGACATCGCAAAGCCTTTGCTGCCTTTTGCTTCATTCATAGTTGTCATATTACTGTCCTCCTGTAGCTAGCGTCATAATGTTTTCTTGTGTGGCCTCTTCCCTGCTTAGCTCCCCGCTGATCTTTCCCTCATGCACCACGACAATACGGTCGCTCATGCCGAGTACCTCGGGGAGCTCTGAGGATACCATGATAATGGCAACTCCGCGTTCAGTCAGCTCGTTCATCAACTGGTAAATTTCCCGTTTGGCTCCCACATCCACACCTCGCGTTGGTTCATCGAGGATGAGAACGTTGGGTCCAATGCCTACCCATTTGGCGATAACTACCTTTTGCTGATTCCCACCTGACAGGCTGCGGACAGGCGTTTCGCCCGATTGGGTTTTAATTTGTAAACGCTTAATTAATGTGTTAACAAAATCCAGTTCTTTTTTGCCTGAGATCAATCCTTTTGATGTAAAGCTGAACAGATTAGGCAGCACCATGTTTTCCCGGATCGAAAAATCCAGCACCAAGCCCTCATCTTTACGGTCTTCTGTAATAAAGCCAATTCCCAGCTTCACAGCGTCATCCGGCTTGCGGATAGACACCTTTTTTCCACGTACATGTATCTCGCCACTGTCCAAAGCATCCAGTCCAAAAAGTGCCCGCATGATCTCGGTCCGTCCCGAGCCCATCAAACCTGAGAAACCTACAATTTCACCCGATCTTACCGAAAAATTCACATTTTCAAATAGACCTTTATGCGACGCGTTTTTAACCTCCAGTACCACTTCCCCTAAAGCAGGTATTCTTGTCGGGTAACGTTCGGTCAGTTCTCTTCCGACCATTTTACGTACAACCTCATCAAAATTTGTGTCGGGAATGACTTGGGTATCCACTGTTTTACCGTCACGCATGACGGTAATCCGGTCGCAGATCGCAAATATTTCCTCCATCCGGTGTGATATATACACAATCGAAACGCCTTCCTTTTTCAAGGAAGTAATAACCTCGAACAGCTTTTGAATTTCCCGTTCGGTTAACGCAGCCGTAGGCTCATCCATCACGATCACTTTTGCATCCGTCATCAATGCTTTGGCTATTTCAATCATTTGCTGTTGACCTACGGAGCAGTCGCCTGCCTCACCATTCAAAGGAAGATTTACCGCAAGCTTAGCGAATTGCTCGTTTGCTAACGCTTTCATTTTAGTGCTGTCCAGTAATCCCCACTTGGATGTCATTTCCTTGCCAATAAACAAATTTTCCAGCACCGTCATTTCCGGCCACACATTCAATTCCTGGTGAATAAAAGCAATTCCCTTTTGCTCGGCCTCCTTAGGGCTCGCAAAGTACGTTTCCTGACCGTCGATCACGATCGTTCCATCATCACGCCGATGCAATCCGATTAAAATATTCATCAGCGTTGATTTACCTGCGCCATTTTCACCCATGAGGGCATGTACTTCTCCTTCACGGAGATCAAAATCTACACCACTCAGCACCTGATTGGTTCCAAAGGCTTTGTAAATTCCCTTCATTTGAATCTGCATGCTGCACCCTCCTTCTTATTCAAAAAATAACTTTTTCATCAAAAGTAAACCCCAGCCTGCAAAATACAATTGGCATACGGCTTGGCTTCACCTGTACGAATGACCGCCTTGGCATGCCGGGTCAACTCCTTGAATTGTTCATGCGAACAAAACTCAATGACGCCAGCCTGCTCTGTAACCTGCGAATTTCCCGGCTTCTCCCCTGCAAAGGTGCGTGTAATATACTGTAGTGCCTGTTCATTTCCTTGTTTGATTTCTTCAGCCAACATCACCTTTTCGATCACCATATCTGCAGCGATGACATCTACTACGTCCTGAAAGGAGGGAACCCCTAGTTTAAGGGCCAAATCAATTTTGGTAACGCCTTCAGGAACAGGTAGACCGGCATCGGCCACGACAATATAGTCCATGTGGCCGAGATCCGACAGTACTTTCGATATATGACTGTTCAGGATTCCATGTTTTTTCATATTATAATTGCTCCTCCACTTCACGGCGGGTCGGCATGCCACCCTGGGCCCCAAATTTGGTAACGGACAATGAGGCAGCACGATTAGCGAACTTCACACTATCTGCCAGCGATTTCCCATCAGCCAGCGCCACAGCAAATGCAGCGTTAAATGTATCTCCAGCACCAGTTGTATCCACAGCTTCTACTTTATAAGTAGGAACCACAACCTCCTGTTCACCGTCGAAGAACCGCACGCCATTACTGCCCTCCGTAACAAACAGCTTGTGCGGATATTTGCGCAAGGCCTCTTGAAGACTCATATTCTTGAACATGATAGCAGCTTCATGCTCATTCGGCGTAATGTATGTCGCATTCTCAATCACGCTTTTTTCCACTTCACGAGCCGGAGCAGGATTGAGCAAGAACGGTATTTGGTACTTTGCACAAATTTCGCTTACATAAACAACCGTTTCCGCCGGTATTTCCTGTTGAATCAACACGATATCAGAGCTTCGGATGGCATCGAGCGCTTCTTCCACATAGGCGGGTGTCACTTCATTATTCGCTGCTTTTACCACGACAATACTGTTATCGCCCTCAGCCAGCACAATATGTGCTGTGCCGCTTTCCATATGTGTAACCGGTTTCACATAGCCGATACGAACATGATTTTCTTCAAAGTTGCGTAAAATCTGTTGTCCAAAATGGTCATCCCCTACACGTCCAATCATCGTGACATCTGCTCCGAGCCGGGCTGCGGCTACCGCCTGATTGGCGCCTTTGCCTCCAGGCACGGTTGTAAAGCTTTCGCCCAATACAGTTTCCCCTGCACCGGGGCGCTTGGTTGAAGTAACTACAAGATCCATTGAACTGCTTCCGATAACCGAAATTTTAGCCATGATAATCCACCTTTCTTGTCGTTTCCCGTTCAATAAATTTGACGGGCAACTGTATGCTTGAATGAGTAAGTATCTTCGAATGAAGATTCGGTGTGCTTGACTTCGTTGCTTGCGATTGCTCAATCAGTTGAATCAGCAGACCTGCTGCTTCCCAGCCCATTTCATAGGCAGGCTGACGGATCGTTGACAAAGGCGGGAATAACAAGCTGCTTAATGGTATATCATCAAACCCGATAATTTGAACATCATCCGGGATTTTCTTTCCTAATCGATGTGCCTCATGTATTACCGCTGTAGCTACAATATCGTTACTGGCAATAACTCCATCCGTATCCGGGTGCTTTCTGAACAGCTCTTTGGCCCATGACTCCGCATCTTTAAACGAAAAGGACGTTGTTTCGACGACATGATAAGTAATGTTCGATTGCTGAAGCTCTTCAACCGCCCCGCGAAAACGATCCTGCGCTGGACGAATATGTGTGGGGCCCTGCAAGACTGTAATTTGTTTGCTGCCACGGGCAACCATTTCCTGAGCTGCCAATCGACCGCCATAGGCTCCATCCGCATATACGGAGAGGCTGTCACTGGAAGTCCGATCGAGAAAAACGACAGGAATTTTCAGCTTGGCATAGCAGTCGGCGTCTGGATCATTGGTAGATGAAATGACTCCAACAACATTATTTTGCGTAAACGTGTCCATGTAGTCCAGTTCTTTTTGGCGATCTTCATCGCTGTTGCCAAAAATAATTCGAAAATCATTTTCCTGCATTCGATCCTCCACCCCGCGAGCCAGCAAGGGAAAGTAAGGATTCGTAATGTCCGGCAAAAGCAGACCAATTAATCTGGATTTCTTTTTATACAAAGAACGAGCGACCTCGTTGGGTTTGTAATTCAGCTGCTTGACAGCCGCCTCAACCTTCCGGCGTGTGTCCTCATGCACATATCCTGTTTCATTAATAACTCTGGATACGGTCGCTACCGAAACACCTGCATAGCTGGCGACCTGTTTAATTGTTGTCATAATGTAGTTTCAACTCCAATGTGTAACCGGTTACAGATATAAAATATCACAGCATTTATTTTTTTACAAGCATTATTTATTTGCACATTAAACGCAGTGGGCTTATAATCCATATTGTAACCGAATAAGTTTCATCTTTGATACACATTGTAAAAGTGAGCTGACCCATTTCCGCTTACTCAATAAAACATGGAGGCTTTTCCTTATGAATATTGAAGTTTGGTCTGATTTTATGTGCCCGTTCTGTTATATCGGCAAACGCCGTTTGGAACAAGTGCTACAGCAATTTCCACACCGTGATGAGGTGAAGTTGACGTTTAAGAGCTTTGAGCTAAATCCTGATGCTGTAAAAGATAGTGGTAAAACGATTAATGAAGAGCTGTCTGCTAAATATGGCGTCAGTCTGCAAGAAGCACAAGCGATGAATGACCGGATGAATGAAAATGCACGCTCTGCAGGTTTGGAATACAACATTCACGCGATGGTGCCGACCAATTCTCTTGATGCTCACCGTTTGACACATTGGGCTCAAACACAGGGCAAAATGCTGGAGCTAAGCGAACGTTTATTCCAAGCTGTCTTTATAGAAGGCCAGCATACCGGCGACCATGAAGTGCTGGCGGCATTGGCTGCCGAGGTTGGTTTGGATCAGAAAGAAGCCGCTGTTATATTGGCCAGTGACCGCTTTACGGACGAAGTTAGAGCCGATGAATCCGAAGGCGCTGAGTTGGGCGTTCGGGGTGTACCGTTCTTTGTGTTTGATCGGAAATTTGCAGTTTCGGGCGCTCAGCCGGATGAAGTGTTCCATGATGCTCTGCAAAAAGCATGGGACGAACGCTCTCCGTTTACCATGGTAAGCGCAAGCTCCTCCGAACATGATGCTGGCGGTGTTTGTACTGACGACGGTTGTGAAATTCCTCGCCAGAAATAAAGCTTCAAAAAAAGCGTGCCTAACAGCCGATGAACTTCGCTGCTGGCACGCTTCTTTATTTATAACGATTTAATCATTCCGCCGTCAACAAGAATGGTACTCCCTGTCAAATAGGATGAAGCTGTCGACGCCAGAAAAGCAACGACTTTACCAAACTCCTCGGGCTCCCCATATCGTCCCAGCGGAATGCCCTCTTCTGCTTTTTGGCGAACCTGATCCGCTGTCTGCCGGGTTTTCTCTGCCCGAAGCTCGTCCAGGCTGCGAACGCGATCCGTTGCAATTCTCCCCGGTGCTACAGTATGTACCAGAATATTGTAAGGAGCTAATTCCATAGACAATGTCTTCGCCAGTCCAGCAACTCCAGTACGCAGCGTATTCGAGATAATCAGGCCAGGAATCGGCTGCTTCACCGAAGAAGAGGCAATATTTAAAATTCTGCCGCTTTGCTGTTTTTTCATATATGGCAGAGCCTCGCGAATCAACCGGATATGACTAAGTAAATTTTGCTCAAAGGCCTGCAGCCAAACTTCATCCGTAAAGTCATCAAAGGTTCCCGCAGGAGGCCCGCCCGCATTGTTAACCAAAATATCGACGGTACCATACAATTCCACTGTGCGCTGGATGGCTTTAGAAATATGATCTGGTTTCGTTACATCACAAACTACATATTCAACACGTCCACTCGCCGTTGCCTGTAATTCTGCCTGTGTCTGCTGAAGCTCTGCTTCGTTCCGTCCCGAAATCATGACATTCGCTCCTTCACGCGCCAGCTCCCGTGCGCTTGCCTTGCCAAGCCCTTTACTGGAGCCTGCGACAAAGGCAGCCTTTCCCGCTAAACCTAAATCCATCTATACCACTCCCTTTTTCTGTCATCTCTATTTAATTGTACACATGCCGGGCAAGTAATGCGAGTATCCTTTCCTTACGAGCACCAAAATGCTATGATGCCGAACTACTTTCTCACGTAGTGGGAATGACGAAATCAATTCTTGATTCCAAGGTCAAATGGAAAAGGCTCTGACGATTTAGTCAAGAGCCTTTTCGCTTTTACAAAAACTTGTTGTTCACAGCACATTAAGGTGTTGATGTAGGCGTTGATAATGTTGGCTGCTCGTATACAACCACGGACTGGCTCTCAGGCTCCCATTTCACATTTGTCCCTAAGGCCTCACCGATTACCCTTACAGGCACCATTGTCGTCCCGTCCACGATGGATGCCGGCTGCTCGATTGAATACGGCTGATCATTAATATATGCTTTGGCACTGTTAACAAATAATTTGACGGATACGCCGTTACGAGTTACAGTAACCGCCTTTTCCTTTGGATCCCAGGAGACCTTCGCATCCAGGGCTTCGGAGGCTGTTCTAAACGGAACAAGTGTGGTACCATTGCGATTAATCGGTTTGATATCGTATTCTTCACCGTTCACAAACAGCTTCATACCCGACTTCCGTCCAGCCTTCTTCGCGAATTCGCCCAGCTTTTTGTAGCTGTCCAGATTGGACACATCAGCTAGTACCGCCTCCTCCTGCATGTAAACGGCATCCGTTACATTTCCGTTTTCAGCCAGCAAATCTGCTGCAGCAACCTGCTCCTGTGTCAATCGGTCCGGGTATTTTGTAAGCAGCAGGTTCGCAATAACTGCGCCTGCCGGTTTGTCCTTCTTATTTTCTACCGCATTAAGCAGACCCTTGTATCCGTTGTGTCCCTTGTGACCGTTATGGCCTTTAGACTCCCCGTATGTGTCATACGTTACTGCAGTTACTGTAGCAAGTGCAGTTTCACCCTTTTTGCCAGCTGTTTCGTCCTTCCGTTTCCTGAATTGATCATTGTCTGAATCATGCGGTTTGATTGCCTTTTCCGTACTCTTTTCATTCTCGTCTTTAAAGGACATCTTTGCTTCCCGTTTTCTCTCTTGATCATTTCCGCGTCCTGGCTTGGCCGCAGCGGTTCCCGCTGTCAATCCCAAGACCAATATACACGCTAATAAGGCTGTCCAAGTGTTTCTCATGATGCGATTCCTCCTTATAGTAAGACCGGGCTCAAATGTCCCTAGGTGTATTAACGGCTTCTATAAGCTGATTTTTTATCTATTCTTTAACTCATGTGTGAAACACCGTTAGAGCTGCAGTTCTGATTGCAAATCCACTATAAAATTTTTTATTATACGTCTAACCTAATTCCGAAGTATAATGAATCATACACATGCATTTTTATGAGTTAGCCTTTATATTCGCATCATAGAAAGAAGATGAAACAGACATGTTCGGCACCATTCTTTTGGAAGTTGTTTTACCTATTTTTGTACTCATTGGCTTGGGGTGTATCATGCAATATTATTTTCGACTGGATTTGTACACCTTAGCTAAAATCAATTTTTACTATATCACCCCTGCGGTAGTGTTTACAGGCCTCTATAACTCAGAAATATCCTTAATGCTAATGGGTGAGGTTTCGCTTTTTTATGCCTTATACATAGCTATTCTGTACGTGATCAGTACAACCATCGCCCGATCTTTGAAATATAACCCCGGGATGCGGGGTGCCTTTACAAACAGCGTTATGCTGGATAATTCGGGGAATTATGGTCTGCCGATTAACCAATTGGTATTCAAAGGTGATCCACTTGCCATTTCCGTTCAAGCTCTGATTATGACCTTTCAAAGCTTTGTTACGTTTACATACGGTACTTTTGTTGTACAAAATGGCAAGGCCAATACGCGAAAGATTTTAATTAATTTTTTAAAAATGCCTGTGCCATACGCGCTTGCGCTGGGCTTGCTGCTGAATGTGTTGCATAGTCCATTGCCCCATTTATTAACTGAGCCCTTGAATTATATCAGCCAGTCGATGGTAGCCGTTGCTCTGCTAACTTTAGGCGCGCAAATTGTGCAATACCCCTTTCGCTTGCGTCGTACAGCCGTGTACATCAGTATGGTATTGCGCCTGATCGCAGGTCCCATAGTCGGGTTCCTGCTTGTATCACTGCTTGGCCTTAAAGGAATTCCGGCTCAGGCGCTGCTCATTGCATCCGGTATGCCTACCGGTGTTAATACAAGTATTCTGGCGGAAGAATATAAAAATGAACCTGATTTTGCCGCACAAACGGTACTACTTTCTACAATTGTAAATGTTATTACGATGACACTGTTAATTTCAGTATCCCGGCATATGGTTTGATAAGATTGTCCATTATAAATGGAGTCGAAAACGCTTCTGCCTAAATGGTAGGAGCATTTTTTCGCAGGGAATCAAAACATATGTTCGGTATGTTTGTCTTTTTCCTGGTCGAAGTGGTTGGTATGTTATAGAGGGATAGTAGGCGAGAAAAAACTGTTTATCTATTTTGAATTTTTCATATAGTGAAATATTTATAAAAATATGCTATTGAAGCGGATTGGTTGCTGCTTTACCTTATCTTTGGTCCGTTTTCTGACGGATTGAGAGTTGTCGATACCACTAAAATAAAGCCAGCTCACTCTTTTAAAAGTGGCTGGCATGTAACGCTCCGATTTCCTTCAATTTTGGGGCTTACGGTTTTAAGGCTCGATCCCCCATTGCTTGCTTCCAGACAAGTAAGCGGTTACCTTAGTGGAATCTTTTAAGCTGTTCGCTGTGGGATCAAATGAATAGTCATCGTTTTGTGTGTAATTGCTCCAATTCATTTTGGATATCCGGGTTTGCACTCCACACTTTGACCGGGCTGTAAAGAACCCGCAGCAGGCTTAAAACCAATTTGTGCGTAAGAATCTGCCCCTGGCTTCGTATTGGATAGCGTTTTAAAGCTGGCAATCACGTTCTCTGTTCCAACACTTGACCAATCCGTAAAGAAATTTTGGCCTTTATCCCCGTCAATGGTGTAGTAATATCGTAGTGTTACGTCTGCAAGGGAAATGGATGAGGTTCCGGTATTGGTTATTTTAAACTTGGAACTGATCGTATTACTTGTTGCAGATATATTTCCATTAAAGACTTGTACCTTCAGAACACCCTCCTCAGTTCCCGGTTCACCGGGCTTATCTCCTTTTACCGTAATTGTGAATACTGCATCGTCGCCTGTACTAAAGTGGAAGTTCAGCGCTGTCTCTCCTTTTGGCAGTTTGGATAAATACTGATTGGTCAGAACGACCGTCTCCCCGCTAAGTGTATAATCCTCACCTTTTTTCAACACCAAGCTTCCCTGCTGGATGGCTTCCAGCGTATTACCGTTAAGTGTAAGTTTGACGGCAATATCGGTATTGTTACTATCCATTCCATAGGTTGCAGCTATCGGTGTAATGCTTGCTTGTCCGGTAGATGGCTGGTCACCGCCTACTCTATCCGCTACCAAAATGCCACAGCCATTCGTTCCCAGATAAGCACGTCCATAAATTCGCGGATCACCAATAATTGTAGTTACACGAGCATATTTGTGCTTGTCATCATTAATACGCACCCAATTTGTCCCTGCATCGTCTGAACGGTAAAATCCGCGTGTACCGTCAATTTTACCAACAATAAATACCGCTTCATTCGCGTGGTTGGGCGCTGCTTTACCAAAGCCTATGGAATCTGCCTCCTGTACATTAGAGAGCTTGGTGAATGTAACACCGGAATCCTTGGAATGCCATAAGCCGTATGGGCCTCCGTCCTCGGAACCTCCAGCGAACCACACCTCTCCTTCTGTTCCTCGTACAGCATCAATGTCCGCATTACCTTCTGTTGGCAAGCCAGTTGCCGCCGATGCGATAAATGATGCACCTCCATTGGTGCTCACATATATTTTTCCAGAAGCAAATGCGTAATATTTGTTAGGATTCACCCGATCAGAGGCGATTTTCGCATTTGCGGGAATGCCCGTGCTTGCTGTCCATGAGTTGCCCCCCGTTTTGGAGTAGAATACACCCTTATCCGATGTACTCCAGAGCAAGCCATTGCCGTCAGCCGCAACCGCGATGCTGCCCCCTCCTGCTGTACCAGACGGCTCACTGTTAGCTTTATACCAATTTGCTCCGCCATCATTGGAAAATCCGATGGATTTGGCATTTGGATCTTTTTTGTAATCCGCTTTGCCCACCCGTGCCATAAAAGCAGGATTCAGCTCGGCATAATCAATGCTTTCGCTGCTTGTAAAGGTCGGATTATCCAGCATTTTAGCTGGAGCCTTGAACAAGTCATCGTGTCTAAAACCGGAAACATCACCTACTGCGCTCACCAAAGGAGCATCGGCTGGAGGACTCACCAGATCCAGGATTGCCGCTTCCTCTATTCCCTTAGCGGCTACCGAAATGTCAAGCTTGCCGCCTTTATCCCAGTTGGTCAGATTTTTAGAGCCGTAGATCGTAGCTCCCGTGCCGTACAGCATATGGTCTGAATTAAATGGATCAATCTCCAGATCACCGATCATCCAGCCCAGTTTCGGAGATACCTCGGGTGGGGCAGGATTGGCATTAAAGGTTAGCCAAGGCGCAGCTGTTATATCCAAATTGTATTTTAGCTTACGAGTCGGATATCCATCGAATTCCCAAATCGGACTCCAGGTTGCTCCGCTGTCGGTACTGCGATAAATTATTGCATCAGGCCACCAGGAATTCAGCGTAGCCACCATAAGCGTACCTGGCTTCTGTGTATCCAATGTCAATCCGCCATAACCGAAATAATTGTCCGCGCTGCTACTGGCAACGGGGCTAATGTTGCTCCATTGCCCACTTGCTGTATTCAGTTTCCACACTTCGCCCTTTGTCCCATCGTATGGCCCTACTCCATCGCTATACGAGATGTACAGATTACCATCCGACGATAACACCCCATGATGCGGCAAATAGCCCATTGGTTGTCCTGCGATAGCAGACTAGGTTGTCCCACCATCTGCACTTCGATAGACACTCTGCTTTTTATCCGCAACACCTGCATAGATCGTCTGTGTTGCTTTACTGTCAGAGCCCGTCTTTTTGTCAAAAGTAATCCAGGCCAAGCCGACAATATCACTCGTATACTCATTTGAAGGGTCCTGCACATACGTTCCCGGATTCGGGAAGCTGCTCACCTTGCTCCAGGTTGCCCCATAATCCGAGCTTTTCCATAATCCATTACCACTACGTGCTCCAAAGAACAGTATATTATTCTTGTTCGGATCAATGACCAGACGTTCACCCATCGAGCGCCCCGGCATGTTGCCTCCTACCTTAAAAGGAAGCTTCGTCGTCTGCCACGTATTGCCCCGGTCGGTAGAACGCATAATTTGCCCGTTTTGTTTATCCCATGAATTCGTATACGTACCTGTAGCTATATATACACGATTTGGATCAACAGGATCGGTGGCCAGTGCATCCACACCATTTTTGTTCCAATCCTCCCAGCCCACAGAATCCGTCAACGGAATCCAACTTTCATTGGCAGCATCCCAGCGGTAAGCCCCCCCGATATCTGTCCGGGCATTGATCAGATTCTTTTCCTTTTCATTAAAAATGATACCAGGTACAAAACCGCCGCCTCCACCCGTAACGACACTTTTCCAAGTGTAATCGTCACTTGGAGCCGCGTGGGTCGGCGCTATCATCCCCGTCCAGGAAGCACTCGCTACGACTAGCGCCAAACATGCATTTCTCAACCTGCTTTTTGCTTTACTCAATGAATTCAACCTCCTTCTTCATTTTCATTTGAATATGCAGGCCATACCAGATGAAAGAAGCTCTCACCTCCAATCATTTGTCGATAAAATATGTCGCGACTTCCATTTATGTTAGCGCTTTCATTTGTGCCTTGCTCAATAGATTCGTCATCTTTTTCCCAGTTCCTTGTGTAAAAAATCAAGATAATGTAATATTAACACCTGCAGCACAGCCTCCACTAAGGATGTAAGCCTCCTTCTGACCGTTATTACTCCTTACTTAACATTATTATGAATTTTTCATATAGTGAATTAATTACTTTATTTCTCCTTCTCTTTAGCTGTCAAAATACTTTGATATATAGCAAAAAACCGCGCAATGCGCGGGCCACTCCCAGAAGGGCAGCCGTATGACCATCATGTCCGCATACATGCATAACACCGGAGACTGTTGATTTATAAGGCGTATCCTTTTCATCCTGAATGGGAAGCGCATCAAAATCGGCACGAAATGCAATCGTTCTACCCGGCTGACTCCCCTCTAAAATGCCAAGTACTGACTCCACCATTGCCCGAGCATGCCGATAATACCAGCACCAGTGAGAGAGTTAGAGCTACCATCTTTGTATATCGACTTGTTCGTTTCACCTGTAAAACACGCTCCAATCTTAGGGTGAATGTTATAAATGCATTGCATTTTTGAGGCCGATGTTCCATTGTCGATAATTCCAATAAGTTATATATAAATTATACAAATAACTGTATACCTGCGTTTTTATAGTGTCAATGCAGGTTCTAATTGGAATGATCTATGGATGGATAGAAGACTTGAATTGACAACAAAAAAGAGTCGACTTGATCATCTCCTCGACTCTTTTTTGTTAATAATATACTATCATGAATTTTTCATGTATTGAAAAACTGACTTATATTCCCCCGTACCGGATGTGTCTGTTCCCTGTACTCCCCGTTTGTATAACGATCTATCACCTTGCGCCAGAAGGATTGTGCCGGTCTATTCGTGCTCATCTGGGTCACCTTCCAACGCCCGGCGAAGCGTCCAAACAGCTCATGAGCTGCCCAAGTTCCAACACCATTATGCCGATAAGGACGAAGCACAAAGAACTCAGCCATATAGTAGTCAGCCTCCCGATTGTTGGACATTCGGTCAACCAGCGCGAAGCCCACAGGGATGTCCTGTCTCCATATTAAAAAAGGCAGCTTCTGTTCACCGCTTGTCCAATATTGATACAAATCCGGATAAGCCGGGAATGTACCCTTCTCAGTAACATCAATTCGAAGATAGGCTGTAAAATCATATAAATAAAATTGCATGAGCTGAACAATAATGTCCTTCTGCGACTCTGGTACACTTTTTATGGATAGCTTAAGTTCGGATTTGATATTATACCCCATACTTTCACCCCTCTTGGCAGTTCCATGCGTTCTTTACTTTGATTACATCCCGTCCAGTGCTGCTCAAAATATGTTAAAATACATATACATTATGACCGGACGAGGTGGAACCCAATGAATATTCAAAAGATCATCGACCGGCGCAAACTGGATGAAAAAATGCCGGAGCTACCATGGTACGTACAGCAATTTATGGATTACAAGCTACCTGACCTATCCCCCTCAACATTGCTGGAATATGTACGGGATTATGAAGCATTTTTTTCATGGCTTCGCTCAGAAGGCTTGTCTGCCGGAGAAACGAACGCCCAAGTTACGCTGGAAGAATTGGAGACGCTTCATATGGACAGTATTACGGGTTTTCGTTTGTTCCTGTCCACTAAGCGTGAAGGCTCCAACTCCCGCATTACAATTTCACGCAAGCTATCATCTCTCCGTTCCCTCTTTCATTATTTAAGCCAGATCGCTGAGGATGAAAATTTTTATCCGTTGCTCAAACGCAACATTATGGCCAAGGTCGAAATCAAGCGCATACATAAACCCAAGGATACAGCCGCCAAGCTCAAGGGAAAAATATTGGAAGAGGAAGAGCTGCTTGAATTTATCGGCTATATTTATGAAGGCTATGGACACGATCTGGCCGGTAACAAGCAGGCACTTTACTCCTATGAGCTGAACAAGGAACGGGATGCCTGTATTGCCAGTCTCATCCTGAACTCGGGTCTGCGCGTGTCCGAAATTGTCAATCTGAACATAGACGATCTGGATCTAAACAATAAATTACTATATGTGTACCGCAAAGGCAATAACGATGAAACGTTTAAAACACCAGTGTATTTCCGCGAGCAATCCAAAGATGATCTCGTACTCTATTTGTCCTTGAGACATACCCGTTATCGCGCTCCGAAAAAAGAAAAAGCTCTCTTTATCGCCCGTCCCAACGGCAGCACGGAGGGCAAACGGATGACCAAAAGAGCGATTCAGGCAATGATCATCAAGTACGCCAAACGGTTCGGCAAGCCTTACCTGACCGTTCACAAGCTTCGCCATTCGTTTGCCACCGACTATTATTTGCAAAATGACATCTACAAAACCAAGGAACAGCTTGGGCACGCTTCGACAGAAACGACTGAAGTCTATGCCCATCTGACCGACAAAACCATGTCTAAAGCGATTGAGCGGCGGTTGGAGCCCCAGACTGAATCATCCGATTGATGTCTCAGCTCCGTTCATCCGGCACATCATCACTTTACTGCTGCATCTGACCGATCAGCCAGCGACCTGCCTGGTCGTTGGCATCGGCAGCAAATATTTGTATCGTTTGATCCGAATAGTGATCTTGAGCCCATTCCATTAGATGCTTCCAAACCGCTACTCCCTGAACATTTGACAGCGTAGCGGCAAGATGGGCATCTGTTGATTCACGTAGCATGACGAGTTTTGGGTAATGTTCCTGTTTAAAGCCTTCAAGCAATACACAGTCATATGCCTGAAAATGCCGGATCAGTCCGCTGACAGGTCGACTCTGCTCTTCTAATATGGCTGTTCTTCCAGCAGAAATAATAGCCACGCCTTCGGCGCCTGCTTGCCTGTGCTTGTATGTATCTGTCCCCTCATGATCCATCTCAAACTCATGTCCATCATGCTTGACCACCGCCACGCGTAATCCAGAATCCCGCAAATAACGAATCAATCCTCCGAGGAAGGTCGTTTTCCCCGTATTTTTGTAACCGACGATCTGACACACATACGGCTGCTTCGTATTCACTTGATCTTTCCGCCTTGAAGTACCAGTACACGCACCTCTTCCCCTGCACGCAAGCCATCTGTTGTTGGAGGAAGCACGATCAGACAGTCGCTGTCCTTAATCGTCACCATGACACTGGATTCATCCGCTCGCGCAGGAATGGCATACACTTGACCGTCGCGTATTTCCAGTGAGCTGCGCACAAATCGGGTAAAATTGTTCACCTTCGTATAATCTGCCCCCAGCAATACCGTCCAGGTTTGTAAATACGGCTGTTCCGAAGACAGCATCATTTGAATGGTAGGCCGCACAAACAGCTCACAGCCTACAAAGCATGCACCGGGATTGCCCGATAGCGCAAATAACAGCTTGCCGTCAATTACAGCGGCTGTTGTCACACTGCCCGGACGCATCGTGACCTTGTTGAACAGCATATCTACATCCTCCTGCCGCACCAGGTCACCCATAATATCATAATCCCCTACCGATACGCCGCCGCTCGTAACGACGATATCATAGGCTGCGATTGCTTCACGTACAGAAGCACGCGCAACATCCAGCTCATCATGAATGGCTTGCAGGATGAAGGGCTCTCCTCCTGCCTCCCTAATTTGAGAGGCCAGCATATATGTATTACTGTTTCGTATTTTTCCCGGTTGTAGCGATTCATCCACCGCAAGCAATTCCGATCCTGTCGAAAAAACGGCCACCCGTGGCTTCCTGTAAACAGGAACCCGATGTACACCAAAGGTAGCCAGAACCGAGATATGTCCCGCTCCCAGGCAGGTTCCTTTACTGAGCAAGAGCTGACCTTCCTGAATCTCATGACCGATCTGTGTTACATTTTTGCCGATCTCCATACGCTTCTTCAAGCCGACGTATGTCTGTCCCTCCTCCTCACGCAGCTGTGTTGCCTCCAGCATGACAACGGTGTCGGCTCCCTCCGGTAATTGCGCTCCCGTCATAATGCGGGCCGCCAATCCCGTTTCTACCCGCTTGTCCGATACGGTGCCGCATGGAATTTCGTCCACTACGCGCAGCCAGATTTCCTGGCCAGATGAACAAACCTCGGTGTCCGAACCAAGGATCGCATAACCGTCCATACCAGAGCGACGAAAACGGGGATACGGATGTGGTGCAGTCAAATTCATCGCTAAATAACGTCCATGTGCCTGCTCCAGCCCTACTTCCTCCCGTTCTCCCTGTTTGACATGGTTAGCTATTATTCTCTGTGCCTCATCCACCTGAACCGCTTTACGCTGGAATTTTCCCGCGTTTAATGTTGTCTGATTCATAACCTCACTCCGTTCTTCTAAAGTTCCCTCTTTCTGTTATAACCCTAAAACCGTTTTCTGGCAAATAGGCTTCCTGATATTAAACAAAAAAACAGCCCGGGATCTTATTCCCGAGCTGTTTGCGTAAAATGACAATCATCGTCGACTTCGTCGGCTGATTTTGCCTGAGCCACTACGTGTTTTAGGCTTGCTGTAGGACTTACGCGGTGAACCAAATATGCCGGAACCGCTGCTGCCCTGATCACGTGAAATCGAGCCTCTGCTTGGTGAACTGCTGCTGGAGCCTCTGTCGAACAAGCTTCCGCCTGATCCGACAGTGGAGTCTGATCCCTTCCCTCGACGAGTAACCGAGCCTTTTCGTTCCACTGTAATTGGGGGAATGGCTTTCTTTTCCTGCACTGTAGGGGCTCGGTATTGCCCCTGAGAAGGCCGATATACATCCCTGCTTGAATAGCCACGGTAAGAACCTGATCCACGCAACGAGTCAAAGAGAGCATCCAGCACAGTTGCGGTTAAGTATCCTTTTAGAAAGCTGGAGCTGTAATTTTGTTCGACATACTGTTTACTGTCGACTTCAATTAGCGTATCTTCCTTCTTGGCTGGGTCTTGCTGCAAATGGTACCATTCATCGTTATATACCAGAAACATCCGCTCATTGCTCTGGGGCGACATTTGCTCCGGTGTACGCTGCTCTTTCAATTCCTCTGCTACTTCTGGAACCGTTTTGCCAGCGGCCCGGTACACGTATGAGGTTGAGTTTCCGCTACCGCTTACCGATTCCAGCGGGTACGTATCTTTCACATTTGGCGCACCGCAGCCGCTTAGCACGGATACAAACAGGCTCAGCGCCACAATGACCTTTAATGCATACTGCCAGGTGCGTTTGCTCATGTGTAACCCTCTCCTAGCTTGCCCGAATAACCTTGACGTCTCCAGTAATCACTTCTTCACCTTCATAAAGCATAAAGCGACCATCCTGCCACTCTACCCGCAACAGATGATAGTCATCCGACTGGTATTGCCAAACATGCTGTTCTCCACCCTGTCGAAAAGGCGCACGCCCCATAACCGTAACATGCCCAAAATATTGCTCCTCCAAATGATACGTTGTATCATCTAATTCCAAAATAGTCGGCACTTCCTCCGGGTTGTCCAGCCGGCCATCGATCGCCTGATATAGTCCAAATTGGAGTGTTTCCCGTTCCTCAATATGAAGATAGCTGACTTGATTACCATCCTGCAGCGTCAAAACAACGGCATTTCGGGCACGATTATGTACTCGGCCCACCACTTCATAGGTGACAAGCGACACTTCACAGATATCACCCGGATTTAACTGAAGCATACTCTTCTCCGCTTTTGGCGGCTCAGGCTTGGCAAATAGATTTGAAATTCGTTTCCATACACCCATGATAACTTTCCCTGCCTTTCCTAGCCTAGAAGCATGCTGTAATAATCAAGGCGCCAACCAGATGCAGCGTCCCTGAAAACAGCCCGAAACCAATTTTGCCTTCCTGTGTGCCTTTATCCAGATCAAACTGCGCCCAGTACCGCAACAACAGACGTACGATAATTTCCAAAATAAACAGGATGACAAAGGCGATTACAGAGTACACAAGCGCCTCTAGCAAATTGTTAGCTGTAGCGATGGAACCTGACAAAATATACCCCTGTGCAATCAGCTTCATAATCAATCGTACCGTTACTGCCATATTACCGGCTTTCACTTCGGCAAAATCCTTATATTTTGTAAATAAAGAGTCGACATACATCAATACGAACAGCAAAACGGCGCCCGCGCCAGTCCATACAAGCATCGCTTTCATCGTTTCTAAAAAATGCATTTCATCCCATCCTCCACATCTTCTTGACTTTCATTTATATTGATTTTTGATTTATGCCTCGCCTCAGGCAGGGAAAAGCGAAGGAGAAAAGGTTTCTCCTTCGCTTCTAACAATTACGCTGATGGCAATGCTCACACTTCTTATTTATTTTCGTATTGCTTCAACAAAGCAGCAAGCTCGTCGTCCACGGCGCTCTTCTTATCCAGCTCCTTGAACTCCTCATCCAGGGACTTTTCCTTGGAGGACATTTCGTTGCTCGCTTCAGCACGTGCTTCCGCCTGCAGCATTTTTTCTTCCATACGCTTCAACCCGGCAGTTGCCGTATCTGAGCTAAAACCGTTCATTGCTTTGTTAATTTCAGTTTGCGCTTTAGCTGCGTTATAACGGGCAACCAGTGTCTCGCGCTTGTTCTTCATTTCTGTCAGCTGTCTGCGCATTTCATCCAGCTTGCCGCGCAGGTTATCGGCGGCGGCTTTGTTCTGCTCGTAACCAGCCTTGAACTCGTTCATTTTTTGCTCGGCAGATTTCTTTTCTTCCAACGCGCGACGGGCCAGATCCACATTTTGTGCTTTCGCTGCGGTATGAGCCTGCTCTTCACGTTTTTTTACCAAGGCTGCTTGCTCTTCGTATTGCTGCTTGAATCTCTTTTCAATAGCAATTTGAGCGGCTACCGCTTTCTCTGCATCTTCCAGATCCTCTTGCATATCACGAATGTATTGATCGGTCATTTTGACTGGATCTTCTGCCTTGTCGATAATAGCGTTAATATTGGACATCGTAAGATCTCTTAATCGTTTGAAAATAGACATGTGAAGTTCCTCCTAGAGTTGAATGCTTAAATTTTAAGCTCTGTACACATGTTTACGCAAGGTTTGCAATGACGGTTTCAAAAAAATCTAAAAACCGCGCAGGTAAGGCTCCGGAATATCTGCCTGTACTTTCAACTCCCTTGATGCATGCAGTGCCCAATAGGGATCACGCAGCATGGCACGGCCTATGGCTACCAAATCCGCTTCTTTCTGCCGAACAACCCGGCTGGCATCCTCATAATCATCCAGTAAGCCGACAGCAATTACGGGCACATTGAGCTTTTCCCGGATGTGATGAGCCAAATCCACCTGATAGCCAGCACGCGCAGACGGACCTCCGCCCGAACCAATCGGCCCCTCGCCACCAGAAGAAATATGAAAAATATCTACACCTGCATCACGATAGCGTTCCCCTATGCCTGATATGTATTCCACATCATAACCGTCCTCGACATATTCTTTGGCAGATATCCGCATGATCATAGGCATATCAGCAGGAATAACCTCTTTAACAGCACATACAACCTCCACACCGAACAAAGACAAATCCTGCCCATACTCATCTTCTCTGGTATTGGTTAAAGGGGAATGAAATTGATGGATCAGGTAGCCGTGAGCGCCATGAATCTCTATCGTGTCAAAGCCGGCTTCTACTGCGCGACGTGCACCTTCTTTGTAAGCTTGAACCAGTTCCCTGGCTTCAACTGTCGTCAAGGCATGCGGCACTTTAAAGCGTTCACTAAAGGGAATCGAGGACGGAGCCACAGGCTGCTCAGCATCCTCTGCCTTACGACCAGCATGGCCCAATTGAATTCCAATTTTGGCACCGTATTTGTGAGCTTCCTCCACAATTTTACGATATACAGGAATATGATCGTCACTCCAAATGCCCAAATCACGATCCGTAATGCGACCATCCGGATGAACCGCTGTCATTTCCACAATAATGAGTCCCGTACCCCCTACCGCTCGGCTAACGTAATGGACATGATGCCAATCCGTCGGCTTCCCGTCCTTGGCCTCCACACTGTATTGGCACATCGGGGGCATTACAATTCGATTTTTTAAGGCCAGCCCCTTTAACTGATAAGGAGTAAACAAGTCGGTCACTTTTATCCATCCTTCCTTCAATTCCATGTCTGTACAATTATGCGTTGCATCCCCATTATACACCAGTTGTCACGGTATACCGAATCCGTTATCGGGCTAAAACCTGCGAAAATACATTGTTTTCTGTCTGGTTTAAGCAAATATGTACGTTTAGAACGTCAACTTCATTCATATCCGTTTGACCGTATACTAGCATCCCATTGCATTATGAGCATGCTCCGATCAGCGGCATAATTTTAATAGGGCAGGTACATAATAGCTGAGAGCACCACTAGGTACCACGTACCACTGGACGGAAAGGGGGAATACATATGCCGTACAGAGGAGTGTTACCCAGTATGGCACTGTTACTAGCTTTTTCGAGTTTTCCTGTTCACGCGGATGCGCCTTCCATCACCGGAGCGCCCCATCCCAAGGAAGCGGCTGTTACTTCTTCTGTACATCAAAGTACAGAACAGACTGCTCCTACCTTAGGCATGCTGCGAAAAAAACATGCGGATATTTTTAAAATGTGCGGCCCGCATACCCGCCAAATTGCCTTAACCTTTGATGATGTACCCGATTCGAGGTATACACCGCAGGTTTTGGATGTTTTGCACGCGAACGGCATCAAAGCCACCTTTTTTATCGTAGGTCACCGCGCGGAGAAGCATCCGGGCATCATTCGACGTATTGTCCGTGAGGGTCATGCCATAGGGAACCATTCTTATACCCATCCGGATTTCAGGAAGGCTACACCAGAACGCTTTCGCAATCAGATTACGAAAACAGAACGCATTTTACAAGCCAGCGCCGGTTTTCGTCCGAAATTGATTCGACCGCCTTATGGCGAAATTACAGAGCCTCAAATCCAGTGGGCGCGTCGCCATGGCTACATGATTGTCAATTGGAATGTAGACTCCCTCGACTGGAAGGGACTAAGTAAAACGCAAATCCAGCGCAATGTGATTCCTGCTACCGGGCCCGGCTCCATAATTTTAATGCACGCAGGCGGAGGTCAAAGTTCCAACCTGCAAGGCACAGTCCGGGCCCTTCCGGGTCTAATTCAGTCCCTAAAGACCAAGGGCTACAAATTCGTTACAGTTCCCCGGCTGCTCCACACATCGGAACGAAAATAAAGGGGCGTTTAAAAGCTAATACCAAACTAGATTAACAGAAAAAAGCTGTCTTTCCAGCAGATGTGCTCTGCTCGTCAAGACAGCTTTTTTCTGTGCGGACCTGTTTTAAATTTTGGCCCATTTTATTAAAATGTATCATGCATGCATATGGTTTACATAATATATATTATGTTCATTTATCAATAACGTATAATTTCACATTTTGAAAGCCAAAGTCGTTCACAAATGATTTGTTGCCAGGAATAAAGATATCAATTCGCTTGCCTGTAATGGCACTTCCCTGATCGCGGGCAACGGCCACAAATGAATGATCCGGCAGGCCGGGGTGAGAATACCCTGTAACCAACACCTTCGTTCCCATCGGAATTACATTCGGGTCTACCGCAATCGTACCTAGCTTAAGCGGATTGCCATAGTAGTCTACCGCCCCCCACTTACCATTTTCATCAGCTGCGGCAGAATACGCTGTAGCTTTAACGTCAACTACTTTACTGTAATTAAATGTTTTGCCCCATGCTTCAATCGTTTGCCCCTCATTCGCAGGTGCTGTCCCCTTAAGAAGCTGTGGCTCCGAATCTGAAGCAGCCTTCACACTTGTTTCTCCAGGCACCTTAATTTGCAACCCTGCATATATGTTGCTAGGGGCAATATTCGGGTTCGCCTTCGTTAGCTCGTCTACCGATACTCCATAACGTTGAGCAAGCAAAAAGAAGGTATCGCCCTCTTTGGCAGTATGAAGCGAAGCGGCATCCGCTACCCCGGCTGTTTGTGCCAGTCCTGCAATAGCAGCAGCAAGCACCGCAAATTTCATGGCTTGTCCAATATGTTTCAGTTGTTTCAAAAGATATGTACCTCCTCTGTTATGCCTGCGAAGTTAGCTGTCGGATTCGGACTCAGAAGAAGCCCTATGCTTGCGCAATTCACCCCTAGGCAGCTTCCAATCTGATCGTCTTAAGACGAATCGGAATGACTGCCGTTGTTACGTCCCCCGCACTTCCATGGTTTTGGTCCAAGCATTCAGCGTAGATCTAAGCCTTATGCTGTCCCGGCAAGTTTTGGCTTATTGCATAATATCACAATTCTGTAACCTTATCTGCATGAAAATGTTGGGAACCTTGAATATCATACTATAATCATTACAATTTTGTCATCATGAAATCGCTATCTGTTACGAAAACATGGTGAAATAGTGACAAAAAAAGAAAGACCCTCCGGCCAGACATGAGACTTTGGTCAAGAACCCATGGACTATGGAGGGCTTACTTTATAACTTATACAATCAATTCGTTACAGTACTTTGGCAAGAAAATCTCGGGTACGGTCATGGCTTGGAGTACCAAAAACCTGTTCAGGTGTACCTTGCTCCACGATTTGGCCCTTATCCATAAAAATGATCCGATCCCCTACCTCACGTGCAAAACCCATTTCATGCGTGACGATCACCATTGTCATGCCTCTCTCAGCGAGCTTCTTCATTACATCCAGCACCTCTCCGACCATTTCAGGGTCCAAGGCAGAAGTCGGCTCATCGAACAGCATCACATGCGGCTGCATCGCCAAGGCGCGTGCAATCGCAATCCGTTGCTTTTGACCGCCGGATAACTGGTTCGGATAGGTATTCTTTTTATCCTCAAGCCCAACGGTACGCAAAAGCTCTAACGCAATTTTTTCAGCTTCTTTGCCTGACTGCCCTTTAACCTGTGTTGGTGCGAGTGTCAGGTTCTGTAGTACTGTTTTATGCGGGAACAAATTAAAATGCTGAAACACCATGCCCATTTTCTCACGAGTCGCATTAATATTATGACCACGAGCCGTTATCGGCTCGCCCTCAAACAAAATCTCCCCATTTGTCGGCTGCTCCAGCAGATTAATGCAACGCAAAAACGTGCTTTTCCCCGAACCACTGGGACCGATGATAACGACAACTTCCCCTTTGGCAATATCTATATCAATACCTGTTAAAATTTCATTCTTGCCGAACGATTTACGCAGTTGTTTAACGGTGATCACTGGCTCTCAACTTCCTTTCCCATAAACCCAGCAGCTTGGACAAGCTGAATGTCATTACAAAATAAATAGCAGCCGCGATGACGAACGGACTTAATCCTTCATAGGTAATGTTCTTAATAACCTGGGCCTGATACATAATATCCACCATACCAATGGTAGAAATAATGGATGATTCTTTAATAATGGTAATAAATTCATTACCTATTGCAGGTAAAATAGACTTAAAGGCTTGCGGTAAAATGACATGACGCATAGCCTTGCCTCGTCCCATACCCAATGAACGGGCAGCTTCCATCTGACCACGATCCACACCCTGGATACCTGCACGGAAAATTTCAGCCAGATATGCCGAGCTATTCAGTGACAATGTCAGTATTCCGGATTGAAGTGGTGTAAAATTGACGCCCAGCGTCAGAGCAACCCCGTAGTGGATGATCATGAGCTGCACCAGCATAGGTGTACCCCGCAGTACCTCTACGTAAGTCGTACCCAACCATTCAATAATACGTACACCGCTCATCCGCAGCAAGGATATAATCAAACCAATGATAAATCCGAACAGTACTCCGAGTGCAGACAGCAACAGCGTGTAGCCGATACCCGTGACGTATAAGCTGCGGAATTTCCAAAATATATCAAAAACATTGTGGGAAGAAACCTGACGATCGGCAGACAATGCACTAGCCTCCGTCGAAAACTTCTCAATGGAGCCGTCTGCTTTCAAACGGGCCAGCGTTTTATTTACAGAGGCTAGCAGTTCCGTATTCCCCTTGCGAATACCTACGGCTGTCTCTGCCCCCTTATCCTCAGGCACCGCCTTGGCGAGAGTTACAGTGCCGTCCAGTGTGTATCCTTTAGCAACTGTATCTTCAATCACGACAGCGTTGATACGCTGTGTCCGAAGCTGAAGCACCAGGTCGGATATTTTATCCAGCGAAGTTACAGTCGCATTGGGCACTCTTTGAGCAATTTCTTCCTGGATACTGCCCTTTTGCGCGCCGAGCTTCTCGCCTTTCAGAGTAGCCATTGTCGGATATTTGTCCTTATCCTCCGGACGTACCATAATGACTTGCTTGGAGTGATAATACACATCTGAAAAATCAATGCTCTTTCTGCGTTCATCCGTTGGTGTCATACCGGACAGTACCAAGTCTACGCGACCACTTTGCAGAGCAGGCAGCAAAGAGTCAAAACTCATGTCCTCAGGGACCATCTCCGCACCCAAATCCTTGGCGATTTCCTTGGCGATATCCACGTCAAATCCCACAATGGTATCCTTGCCGTTAACGACTTTATGAAACTCATACGGCGGAAAGTCGGCACTCATGCCCACTACAAGTTTTTTCTGTGGCTTTGCTTCCGTTCCGTATGCGGTGAGCATGGGAAGACCAGCCAACAGCAAGATAACCGCCGTCATAACCAGGGCGGTAAAACGATATAGCTTTTTCAATCTTTTTTTCTCTCCTTAAATTCTTTATAATAAATAAGATTGTGTCATTATAAATGAATATGCATGATTATGCAATGAATGTTATATTACAATTTCAGCATACCTTACGCAGTACCTACATTACAGCCTATATAAAGGGGTTTTTTACATGGATTTTAAACAGAGCATTCAGCAAACTATTGAGCAGCATGCCGGGCGCTTTAAGGACATTTCGTTATATATTGGCGCGAATCCTGAGCTTGGTAACGAGGAATTTCTGGCCGCTGCCCGTTTAAAAGAAGAACTCGCCTATCACGGATTTGAGGTTCAGGCCCCTGTGCTGGGTATAGAAACAGCCTTTATTGCGACTTATAAAGCAGCAAAGCCCGGACCGGTCGTCGCTTTTCTGGCGGAATATGACGCCCTTAAAGGCCTCGGACACGCCTGCGGACACCATTTGATCTGTATGATGAGTACCGGAGCTGCCGTTGGACTCAAATCGGTCATTGATGAGATTGGCGGGGAAGTACGGGTATATGGTACACCTGCCGAAGAAACAAGCGGGGCAAAGGTTCCGATGGCGGCTGCCGGATTACTTGATGATTGCGATATAGCGCTTATGACACATCCTTATGACCACTATGAGAAATCAGGCAAATCGCTGGCCATGGACGCTGTACAGTTCGAATTTTTTGGTCAATCTGCTCACGCGGCCGCCAGTCCGCATGAAGGTATCAATGCTCTGGACGCTGTAATTCAAACGTTCAACGGCATCAATGCGTTTCGCCAACAGGTGAAAAGTACAGTGCGTATCCATGGCATTATTAATCATGGTGGGCAGGCAGCCAACATCATTCCTGATTACGCCTCTGCTCAGTTTTATGTGCGGGCCGCTACACGTCAAGAACTGGACCCGCTGACTCGCCGAGTTATTCAAATTGCCGAAGGAGCGGCTCTACAAGCCGGATGTCGCCTCGAGACCTCCAATTATGAGACTTCTTATGACGAAATGGTGACTAACCGAGCGCTTTCCGATACCTTTACTGCCAATTTAATCGCAGCCGGCATTGCGCAGAAGGACATAACGGAAGGCGAAGATCACGGCTCCATGGATATTGGAAATGTGTCGCTGCATTGTCCTGCCATTCATCCCTACATTCAAGTTATTGACGAGAAGCACGCCTTGCATACGCCTGAATTCCGCGATTTGGCGATGCAGGACCGGGCTATGGAAGGAATGCTGCTGGCGGCGAGAACCTTGGCATGGACTGCCTGTGATGTCATCACAAATCCTGAATTGCTGGCACAAATTAAAGAAGAATTCGCTCTGCTGAAAAACAGAGTTTCTTAATTTAATCCGCTTTCTTTCCAGAAAGGAGCAGTCATATGGATCCAATGAGCAGCTTTTGGGTGTTGTTTTTTGTCATTATTCTTATTTTTTGGATTTTATTTGGTGCTAAAAATCGAAAAAAACGGGGTAACCGAAAAGTGCGCCGGCGGAATGCATTTTTCCGCAGCGCCCCTTCTCCTTCGTCCCTTTCAGATGAGCGTTATCGAGAGATTACGGAGCTGAAACAGCTATTGGAACGCTCCATTCCAGTCTCTTATGCTCATAGCGTTAGGCGACGTATGATGGAAGCCCACCCTGAGCTGACGGAGCAAGAATATGATTGGCGCTGGAATGAGCTCCAGCGATATTTTATGCTGTGCGCGATTATGAATCGAGTGCCGATGTTTAGTCATGATGTGGATGAACTATGGCATGAAATGCTGATGTTTACTCGCGAATACCAGCAATTCTCAGAGGCCTTTTTTGGTCGTATGCTCCATCATGCACCCCATTCCGGGGGCTCACAGCCTATGCCAGAAGAGCGGGCATGGTTTGACTGGTTGTACGTGGAATGTTTTGGCTGGAACCGCTATAGTGCCAGCTTATGGGGAACTTTTTTTAATCATCCGTTACCAAGCGACGAGCTCTCACACTATTACAAAATGACAGCTTCAGCGCAGCCAGCAGGTGACCGCTGGAATACTCAGTCAAATACGAGCATTTCACAGCAGGCACAGCATGCGGTTCACCAGATTGTGGAGCAGCTGCGTGAGCGAGTGAATACAGCTGTAGATGATCCTGAAGGCAAGCAGCTGCCCAGGGTCAACTATTTGCAAATAGATACCCTGTTGCTGGCTGCCATATGGTATTCCTGGTATCAACCTGAGCAGTTTGCCCTCCACATGCACCCGGATGCTACAGGCAGTGCTGCATTAGCCAGCTCATCCGGATGCAGCTCGGCAAGCGGCTGTTCGAACTGGGATACGAACCTCTCGCACCACCATTCCTCTCATGAAAGCTCTCATGATGGAGGCTCTTCTCCCCATCATTCAGGAGATTCCGGCAGCCATTCTTCATGCAGCAGCGGTTCCTCATGCGGAAGCAGCTGCGGAGGCGACTGATCATAAAAAAGGACATTCCTCAGCCATCGTTGGCTAAAGGAATGCCCTTTTTTAGTCAAATCCAATCAATCGGACTTTGTTAACGAACGGTAAATATCCATATACGCTTCGGCTGACACATCCCAGCTATACTCTCCTGCAAAAGCCGTCTGTGTAAGTTTGGACCAATGCTCAGGTTGGCGATAAAAATCAACAGCACGACGAATCGTATGCAGCATGTCATGCGCGTTATAGTTCGTAAAACTAAAGCCGTTTCCTTCCCCTGTGGATTCATTGTAAGCCTGCACGGTATCGTTCAGCCCACCTGTTTCACGCACAATGGGTATACTTCCATAACGAAGTGCCAGCAATTGGCTGATTCCGCAAGGCTCAAATCTCGATGGCATCAAGTACATATCGCTTGCAGCATATATTTTTCGTGACAAAGGTTCACTGAAAGTGAGCTGCGCTGACATTTTCAGAGGATAGCGCCCCGCCGCTTCCCGGAACCAGTGTTCAAAAGCAGGATCTCCTGTACCCAGCACGACAAATTGAATATCATCATAAGATAAGAGCTCGTCAAGCACTCTGGTTACCAGGTCGAGTCCCTTCATGTCGACAAGCCGGGTTACCATGGCCATTAAAGGTACGTCCGCCCGGATCGGTAACCCCAGCTCCTTCTGCAGGCCTATTTTGTTTTCCCTCTTCTTTGCCAAACTGGTACGGTACTGCGTATAAATACGATTGTCCGTGGCAGGATTATAGCTTGTGGTATCAATTCCATTCACAATCCCTGACAAGCGTCCCTGCTCTCCCAGCTTACGAAGCAGACCCTCTAACCCGTATCCGTAAAATTCTGTCTGAATCTCCTTTGCATAGGTTGGGCTCACGGTTGTGACATGATCCGAGTAAGTAAGTCCCCCCTTCATAAAATTCAATCTGCCATAATACTCCACACCCTCGGGGGTAAAATAGCTCCCATCCAGGTTAAGCAGATCTGTTAAGACCTCATATGGAAAATCCCCTTGATACAGCAGATTATGTATCGTAAACACCGTGCGAATTTCACTGTAAAAGGGCAAATGGCCATAATCGGCATTTAAAAGTAATGGTACCATTGCTGTATGCCAGTCATGACAATGCAGAATATCCGGGCGAAAATCCAGATCAGGCAGTGTTTCCAATATGGCCCGGTTAAAAAAGGAGAAGCGTTCGCCATCATCCATATAGCCGTAAATGCCTTCACGACCGAAGTAATATTCGTTATCTATAAAATAGACCTTGATTTCATCCAATGTCAGTTCCTCTACTCCACAATATTGGTCACGCCACCCTACGGCTACGTGCTTTACCGTTACCGGGCGCAAAGAACGCTTATACGTATCAGGAATCCCCGCATATTTAGGTAAAATGATTCGGACGTCACCCCCCGCCTGACGAAGTGCCTTCGGCAATGCGCCAATGACGTCAGCCAACCCACCTGTTTTTATAAATGGATGTGCTTCTGCTGCCGCAAACAAAATATTCATATGAGCTTCCTCCCTATGTGGTTAATCTGCTTTTTTAGGCCTCCGGGGCGCCTTCTTGAGTATAACAATACTTAGCGGTGGAATAGTCACCTCCAAACTGTAAAGCTGTCCATGGCAAGGAATTTTTGCGGTCCGTATTACTCCGAAGTTCAACTGCCCACTCCCACCAAAGTCCTTATGATCGCTGTTCAGCATCTCAATATAGCTTCCTGCCTTTTGCAGTCCAATTCGATAATTTTCTCTCTGCACCGGCTGAAAATTGATAAGGACAACCAGTGTATCTCCCGGCTTTTTCCCTTTACGTAAATACGTAATTACGCTCTGTCCACGGTCTTCCGCCTCAATCCACTGATAGCCGTCCCACGAATGATCCAGCTCCCATAATGCCCTTTCCTGCATATACAAATGATTCAGCGCTTTCGTATAGGCATGCACAGACCGGTGACTGTCATAATCAAGCAAAAACCAATCGAGCTGTTCCTCATCCTTCCATTCAATAAATTGGCCAAATTCCCCGCCCATAAATAAGAGCTTCTTACCCGGTGAGGTCATTTGGTAGCCAAGAAGCGCGCGTAGCCCGGCAAATTTTTGTTCATAAGTACCTGGCATTTTATCAAGCAGTGACTTTTTACCATGGACGACCTCATCATGCGACAACGGCAGTGTAAAATTTTCGCTATATGCATAGGCTATGGGGAACGTCAGTAAATTATGGCGCTCCGGTCGATGGTCGAAATCCGTTTGAACATAATCGAGCGTATCATTCATCCAGCCCATGTTCCATTTATAATTAAAACCGAGCCCCCCATCGCTTACCGGGGAGGTCACCATTGGCCAGGCACTGGACTCTTCTGCCATCATGAGCGCATAGGGATAATAGCGGAATACGGTCTCATTCAGTTGTTGAAGGAAAGCGATGGCTTCCTCATTTTCGACGCCTCCTTTGGAGTTCATACGATATTGCCCATCCTGCTTTTCAAAATCCAGACGTAACATACTCGTCACCGCATCCACGCGCAGGCCGTCAATATGGTACACCTCCATCCAGAACAGCGCATTGGAGATCAAAAAAGAACGCACTTCCGGCTTGCTATAATCAAACGTCAATGTTCCCCAGCCAGGTTTCTCTGCTATTAGCGGGTCCGCATATTCAAACAGGGGTGACCCGTCAAATAATCTCAATCCATGGGCATCCTTGGCAAAATGAGCCGGAACCCAATCCATGAGCACTCCAATTCCCGCCTGATGACAACGATCCACCAAATACATAAAATCGTGCGGTTCACCGTAACGGCTTGTCAGTGCAAAGTAGCCGGTGAGCTGATACCCCCAAGAAAGGTCATATGGATGCTCGCTCAGCGGCATCAGCTCAATATGCGTATACCCCATATCGGTCACATAAGGCACAAGAAGCTCAGCCATTTCCCTGTATGTATAAAACGTACCGTCTTCTTTTTGCCTCCAAGTACCCAGATGAACCTCATATATATGAAGAGGTTTTCCATAAGGTGCTCTGCGTTTTCGGCGCCAAACCGCGTCATTCCATTCATATCCATCCAATGAAGCAACCACAGAAGCAGTTGCTGGTCTTACCTCAGCACGAATCGCATAAGGATCTGCTTTCAGAAAACGTTCACCGTTTGCACCCGTAATATCGTATTTGTAAAAAGTTCCTTGGGATATCCCCGGAAAAAAACGACTCCAAAAACCGGATTTGGGAACCCTATATAAGGAATCCTGTTCCCCATTCCAGTTGTTACGATCTGTAGCAAGCCCGACATGGAGAGCATGAGGAGCCCAGACCGTAAAACGGACGCCCTGTTCTCCGTTCTCCACAGTAAGGTGGGAACCCAAAGATCGGTAGCTGAAGTATAGCGTTCCTTCATGAAACAAATAAATATCTTCCGGTGATACAGCCTGCTGCGGAAGAATTTGCTCTGTCATCACGTCACCACCCTTATATGTTTGTATCATACGAAATGTATGATTCGAAAAATGCATTCGCTTTTCGGTCAAAGCTGACCTGAGTTATTACCCCATTCTAGCCACAATGAACAGAAAAATGACTACGAAAAAAATAAACCTTAGTTTTTTGGGGTATCTTATACACCTGATGGTTTCAAGAGCACCCCATACCGTTTATGTATGTACTACAACAGACAACTAAACCGGGAGGGAAACGAAATGTTTAATAAAGAATGCATTGCCATGCTGCTGGCAGGCGGAGAGGGACGCCGTCTTGCTCCCCTTACTTCAACGATTGCAAAACCCGCTGTACCTTTTGGCGGTCATTACCGGATTATCGATTTTCCTCTCAGCAATTGCGTAAATTCAAATATTGATACTGTGGGTGTACTAACGCAATATGAGGCGGAATCCTTACATGAGCATATTGGAGATGGGACACCTTGGGGTCTTACAAAAACGGATGACAAAGGAATTACTCTGCTTCCATCCTATAATACAGGTAACGCTGAATATTTGGGAACTGCAGATGCTATTCATAAAAATATCGAATATATAGACAGCCAAAATCCGGAGCATGTTCTTATTTTATCCGGTGACCATATTTATTACATGAATTATCGTGAAATGCTGGACTATCATAAGGACAAAGGAGCAGCGGCTACGATTTCTGTTATGGAGGTTCCCTGGGATGAGGCACACCGCTTTGGAGTGATGAGTGCCGATGCAGATTTGCGCGTTACTGAATTTGCTGAAAAACCGGAGAAACCGGAAAGTAATTTGGCCTCCATGGGGATTTATCTTTTCAAATGGGATTACCTGAAAAGTTATCTACTGGAAGACGCACAGGATGCTCAATCCAGCCACGATTTTGGTAAAGACATCATTCCCAAAATGCTCGCGGATCGAGAATCATTATACGTCTATGAATTTCAGGGTTACTGGAAGGACGTAGGTACCGTTAAAAGCCTATGGGACTCCCACATGGATCTGTTGCAAGAGAATTGCGCAATTGATCTTCAACGGACGGACTGGCCGATGTATACGCGTGAACGGCGCACAAGGCTGAGCGCACATAAAGTACCTAACCGTAAAACACACTCGATGTGCAGCTTGTTGCATGACTCTTGCCAGGTAGAAGGCCAAATTGAACGCTCTGTCGTATTTAGTGGTGTCGAGGTAGGTAAAGGTACGGCCATTAAGGATAGTATTGTAATGCCTGACTCGCGTATAGGGCGCAACGTGCACATTGAGCATGCGATTATCGGCGAGGGTGCTGTCATTCGTGACGGAGCCGTCATCAAAGGAAATCCGAGCGAAATTATGGTCATCGGGCCCAATGAAACGGTATTTGGCAAAATGCCGGTACGACCTCAAACAGCCCGTATGCTAAAAGAAGCATATGAGCGCAATACACGGCTGCGCGCTGAAGGCTTTACTTCATAAACAGTACGCATAATTTAATACAGCCAGCCCTCCGAAATAGCGAGGACTGGCTGTTTTCATGAAATCTGTAACTGACTTTAGGAATACATTCTAACCTTGCGTGAGCTGTGATGGCTCCGTGAGCTGCTCAGCTTGCAGAGCAGGCAGTGAGACTGTAATGGTCGTTCCTGCCCCAAGTTCACTTCTGATGAGCATCTGACCATGGTGAAGTTCTACAAACTGCTGTGAAATTGCCAATCCCAGTCCTGTACCGCCATTCTGATGATCCACCTGGAAAAAACGATCTCTTACTCTGGCCAGATTTTCCTCACTAATCCCAATCCCTGTATCTTGGACGGATATCTCAATATTGTCCGCAACTCGTTGCAGGGATAGAAAAATAATGGAGCTTTCATGCGAAAACTTGATTGCATTATCCACAATGTTCAAAAACACCTGTTTCAGACGGTTTCCATCTCCATGAACGAGATATGCAGTCTCCTCTGAGTCCAGATGGAGCTTAATTTGCTTCATTTCAGCCTTGGCCCATACGTTCAGCATAATTTCCTGCAGCAGCTCCCGCAGGTCTACCGTTCCCATCACGAGCTTCATGGCGTTTTGCTCCAGCTTGGAAAAATCAAGAATCTCCTCTACCAAGCCGATCAACCGATCCGTCTCCTTGGAAATAATCTGCATTCCAATCTTCGTCTCTTCCGGGTCATAGCCGCCAGAATTTAACGTTTCACTCCAGCCTTTAATAGAAGTAAGCGGGGTACGCAGCTCATGGGATATGGATGAAATAAAATCATCCTTGATTTGATTCGTTCTGACAATTTCCTGAGCCATATAGTTCAGCGTCGAAGCCAGCTCACCCAGCTCATAACGATAATCGCCTTTGATGCGTGCATCAAAACGTCCCTGCGCCATCTGAGCGGATACATCGCGGATATTGTTAATCGGTCTGACAATGGAATTCGCGAGCCCTGTACTTACTACAAACACGATAATCAATACAGCTGCCATGATTCCCACCGAAAACACCGTAATAGTGAATAACTTGTCATTTACCAATTCCAGCGAGGTTGTATACCGGATAATGTACACCTGATCTCCGACGATATTGTCCAGTTTTTTGGATACCGCCATTACCTGCTGCCCCGTGCCCGGTTGCTTCCCAATCCATTTGCCTGTATCTCCAGTCAGCGCTTGCGTCACATCACTCGTCTGCACACTTAGATCTGCTGCAAAATTCGTCGAGTTATCAATTACATTTCCCTGTTCATCGAGCAATTGCAGTTCGGTGTTTGGCAGAGAAAAATCTAACAAATACGATTGCAAGGACTGTTCCGGCTGTTTGAATTTGGATGCAAATTCACTTACCGATGAGATACGATTCTCGATTTTTTTATAAATGGAGTCATAATAATATGACCGGATGAGAATCATGAAAATGACCTCAACTAACAGAAGTGCCAGGAACACTACGAAAAAATAGTGAAGCACAATCTGTCTGCGAATCCCCTTTTTGATCATTGAGACTGACCTTTCCATTTATATCCGTGACCCCATACTGTTTGTAAAAAAGCGGGCTCGGAAGGATTGTTTTCGATTTTCTGCCGCAAGCGTCGGATGTTCACATCCACAATTTTCGGATCGCCCATATATTCCTTTCCCCATACGTGGTCAAGCAGAACGTCTCGGCTGAGCGGCGTGTTTTCTTTTTCCAGGAAAAATTGAATCAAGGAAAACTCTGTCGGTGTCAGCTCAATCAGCTGACCGTTTTTCTTAAATTGCTTGGCAATCAAATCCAGTGAGAACGGGCCGGACTGGAAGGACACCTTGGCTGCCGTTTCGCGATGCACATTCACCCTGCGCAGCAACGACTGAATGCGTGCAATCAGTTCCGTCGGGCTGAAAGGCTTGCTCACATGATCATCGGCTCCTACAGATAAGGCATACACCTTATCCTGCTCCTGTACCTTGGCCGTGAGAAAGATAATGCCAATGCGCTCATTCGTTTCCCGAATTCTCCGACAAACCTCGAAGCCATCCATTCCAGGCACCATCACATCAAGCAGCGCGATATCAATATCCCGCACCGTATTCAAAATATTTAGTGCCTCATTTCCTTCCGATGCCTCCAATACTTCAAAACCGTTGCGTTTTAAATTAATAACGATAAAACTGCGGATGGATTCTTCATCCTCCATAATTAATACTTTACTCACTCTACTCTACCTGCCTTTCCCCCAATTTGTTTTTAATTGATTTATTTGGTTCCAGCTCACTGGATCGCTTAATGCCAATCACCTGTGCATTCGTTCGCCATAGTTGGCTATAACCTTCGTTGTTTCGTTCCCATTGGGATAACGAGAAATATTTTATTTCCGCTATTGTTTTGTCTGTATCGTCCAAAATGAACCGCAAATAGCTGTCCTTTTTTGAAACCTTCGGATCAATGGTCACCTTCCCGTGCAGCTCCTTAGGTAGCCTGAAATAGACCTGCTCATTGGAATCACGATACTGCTGCTGCTTGAAAATCGTCCCTTTTGCCCCGTCCCACTGGTAGAACGATACAAAATACGGAACCTCATCCAGTGGCTTGTTGCTCCAGCCTTTAGGTTTCTCCAAATTACCAAATTCCAGAATACCGTCACCATCCACATCACTACTGGCGATGGTCGCATCCTTGAAGGTAACATCCATAAGGTTAAGCTTTCTAAGCTTGCCATGATCCATCACAATAACATTGGAAACGGTAGTGGTCTGGGCAATTTGGGTGTCAATAATGATCCCCTGCCTATCCTTCGCTACCTTGCCAGCAACGATATTATAGACACTTAAGACCTGACTGTCCAAATCCAACGATCCGATTTCCTTAAAGGTTCCCCCGCTAAATTGGAATGTTTTGACCGTAAAAAATTCATTGCGACGCAACAAAATAATCGTCAAATCATTCAGATTATCCCCGTTCAAATCCATCTTGTTATGCTTATGATCGTCTACGACAAAATCCGTATAGCCTGTAGCGTATAATTTCTCTATGGATCCTCCAGTGTAGGAATACACGATCAGTCCCTTCTGATCCCCGTTCTCGTCACTATCTCCATTCGAAAAACCGGCAACAATATCAAGCGTGCCGTCATTGGTTAAGTCCACAAGTTTAAATGATTCCAATAAGGTGCCTTCTCCATCAAATGTTAGCTGCTTTACCCACGTACCTCCCTGATCCACAAACAAGGCACCGTGTATTTTTACACTTTCATCCGGCGTTTCATAAAATAGGACGGCCTCATCCGTGCCATCATTGTTCAAATCCCCCGTCCGGATTGGTGTTGGATCATCCGGATCATTCGGTCTTAGCGGCTGCATTCCTCCTAGTTGCGTAGCCACCGCACCATTCAGCTGCTGTTTTTCGTCAGACATCGTCGGTGTCTGCATCAGCGAAACCGGATCGTTAATGACATTGCACCCGCTCAAAAATCCAGCAAGGAGCAGCAATGTGCAGCAGCAAGTCAACATTCTCAACAGCAATATTTTCACTTCTCTTGCCGTCCCCTTCATAATTTGTTCTTTTCTGCTTGTGTCAACCGTCTGCCCTGGATATCAAACACCAGCTTGCCATTGTTCAGTCCCCATATACGGGTCGCAAAGCGTTCAGCCATTTCCAGCGGCAGTACAGTAATAACTGTCACCCGTTCATCAGAAGACAGCTTGCGGAAGGTATCCATTACATGTGCCGCTGAAGTTGGATCGAGGCCATTAACAGGCTCATCAGCCAAAATTACCTTGGCTCCGTGAACGAGGGCACGCGCTGTCGCTACCCGCTGCCGTTCGCCGCCGCTGAGCTTGTCGCATTTATCATGCGCCTTATCCAGCAGTCCCAATTCCTCAAGTACGTCCATCGCTCCCATATAATCATCAGAACGCACCATACCCGTCACCATTCTCCACCATGGAGTTTGACCTGATCTGCCAATGAGCACATTTTTGAGAGCGGTCCGATTCATATTTAGATGCGGATTTTGCTCGAGGTATGCCCATTCCCGCTTTATTTTCATCTTGCCCGTCCAGCCGGATTTCAGCACATCATTACCGTCAACAATTAAACTGCCTTCTTGCCACGGCTCTTGCAAAGCAAGACAACGAAGCAGCGTTGTTTTGCCGCTTCCACTTGGCCCCACTACGGCAATGAGCTCGCCCTGATGAATATCGGCATCAATTCCTCGAAGTAACGGGGTCCGTTCCGGCCCCACTTGCTTGGTCAGCTTCTGAATTCTAATCATCTATGTGATTCCCCTTTGTCCGCCATCAATACTGTCTATAGTTTATAGCAAATATAAAACAAATACCATGCATACCACAGTTTTAAGCTGTCAATACTCTTTTTCTGGTCAACAGTCCCAGCAAGCCAAAAACAACGTAGCTACCTCCTAGAACCAGAAACATACTGCCTTGAGTCCCGAAGTCCAGCAGCCCTCCACTAATATTAGGTCCGATCACGCTTCCCAGATTAAAATGAAAGGATGCCAGTACATTGGCGGCTGCCAAAAATGATTTGGGCAGCAGATCGGCGGCATAAGCCAAGCCAAGGGAGAAAAAAGAGCCGACCAATCCACCCGCTATGGTCAACAGGACCAAAGTGAACATAAAATGATTGCCGCTCCAAGCTAACAGCATAAAGGTCAAGCCACCTGCTATACCTACGCTCATTAGCACCTTTTTACGTCCCCAACGGTCACTTAATATACCTAGCGGCAGCTGTAGCACCAACCCACCCAAGCTGACAAACGGCAGCAATGCAGCAATTTCAGCGGTATCGAAGCCAATACGCAGGCCATAGACTGGAAAGTTGCTGTTCAGACTGGCTTCCATATAGCCGTAGAGAAACGCAGGCAATAAAGCGTACCATGCCCAGCTGTAGCTGCGCCGGAATCTTAGTGCGGGACGTGCTTCGGTTGCCTGCTTCTCCGGCTTGGAATCCGGCAGCTTCATTAGCACCAGCAGTAAAACAAGCAGGCACAGCAAGGACAGTGCGGCAAACGGAACCATCATTCCATAATCAAGCAGCCATAATCCCAGTGGTCCCATTGCAAAGCCCAGACCGTAGGACATTCCATAAAAGGAGATGTTGCGGCCACGGTTTTCAGGTGGAGTTACTAGCAAAATCCACAGTTGGGCTGAGTAGTGGAGCGCACTGTCACCTATGCCAACCAGCAGCCGCAGTACGAACCACACTCGAATATCAGGGATTAGCGGAAATAGCAGCAACGTCACGAGTACAAGTACCAACCCTCCAGCCATCAGCTTTTTGAAACCCAACCATCCTAGTGTACGTTCAGCCACCAGCGTCATAGCGAACGAACCTATATATAATGCAGCTGCGTTCATTCCATTTAGCGAAGATGATACCCCCATTTGCTCCAACGAGATAGACAAAATAGGTAATAGCAAACCTTGACATAATCCGGCAACGACAATAACCGCAATTAAAATAAAATAATGAACACGTAACGACGATGACATCATGGTTCCTCCTGGTAAAAACAATAAAATATCAACAGTAAAAATGAGTCTTAGAGAATGATTTGCATTTCATACCATAATCAATAATAATTCTTATCTATATACATGTTGCGTCGTCATAAAAAAACAGCTAAAAACATGCAAAATCTGGTGATTTTAACGTATTGCAGAAAAGAAGAAAAAATCGTCATCTGAGATGACGATTTTACGGAAAAGAGCTTGTCTGATATGTAATCCGACTCCATTCGTTAAGGAGTCACGTATGTTCAATCCGAACCTCTTCATGTCACAGCGCATTAATTCATATTATAGTGGACAATGCCCGGCAGAACAAGCCATAATAAATAAGTGAGCAACTTCAAAATGCTCATGTTGTGCTTATGGACGGGCTTAATTCGTTCACCGCTCTGGGCTCGAAGACAGAATAGGAGGCATTTGATTCCATGAGTTATCAAATTAAAATAGACACTTCTCCAATTTACGAATTATTGGGCAGCTTCATGGCCTATGTAACTAAAAAGTGGGTACACGATATGGACCTGGGACATGAATGGATCGACAAGGTGGATGCTCGGCTGCAACACGAGGTTCGTACCGAGCTTGCTATAGCCCAGGATTGCCCATTTAGCGATTATGACGCACTCTATGCCTGGGCTTTGCTTCGACCGGAGTCGGATGAAATATCCGACTATATCTCTTATTTGGAGCACGGCCCGGATAAAGATATGTTTGAGTTGCTTGTTCCGCACATCCCTTTTTTAACCCTTGAAGAATCTTTACGCATACGTAAGGTATATGCACCACTCCTCAAATTATGGGACCGCGATTATTTTCGGGCCTTGGAAGGTGAGCTGCGCGCACTGGCAGAGGAAGACGCTGCGGAGAAGCGTATGCTTTTAAGCAAGATGGAGCCGGAAGCATTGGTTGAATACGCCACAGCTGGATTGATCGTTCCACATATGGAAGATTTGGATACGGTTGTCCTGTTTCCAGTCGTTCATAATCGCCCGATTAATTCTTACTGTTTTTATTCGCGCATGCTGCTGATCCAGTATCCGGTAGATATACCCGAGGAAAACGAGGAAGAACCACCTACGCTCCTGCTGCGGCTTACACGTGCGGTCAATGATCCGCAACGACTGCGAATTTTGCGTTATGTGGCTCAAGGCCCCAAATCTCTGGAAGAAATGCGCCATGATTTGAGCCGATTGGAAGATACACTTATGTCTGATATGATGATTTTGCGAGTGGCTGGTCTGCTTCGTATTCACATCGGACGCTATCACAAAGAAAAATTCAGCATCCGTCCCGACGGAGCGGCTGATTTACAGGTATTTTTGGAATCCTATATTGGATTATAGTTAAACTGAACCTTTAGTTATACGGAACACCGTTAAGCTTTGGCTTGGAAGGAGTATGTAGCATGTCGTATCCGAAGCAACACATTTTATTTGATCTTGATGACACTTTGGTCCACTGCAATAAGTATTTTGACCAGATTCTCAACCACTTTTTCGATTTGCTTCAGGAATGGTTTGCAGCCCATAACCTGAAGGAAAATACAATTCGTGAGAAACAAATCGAAATTGATGTGGCTGGTGTTCATCAGCTGGGCTTTGCCAGCGAGCATTTCCCACAATCGTTGATTGATACGTACCATTTTTTCTCGGAGCAATTCGGACGTCGTATAGATTCTCGGGACGAGCAGGAGCTTCGCTCCCTTGGACGAAGTGTGTACGAGCAGGAAATCGAACCGTATCCAGGAATGATCGAAACATTGAACTCACTCCAAAAAGCCGGACATTCCCTGCATCTCTACACCGGCGGTGAGCAAATTATTCAGGAAAGAAAGATTGAACAAATGAAGTTGGCTAATTATTTTGATGAGCGTATTTACATTCGCCAGCATAAAAATGTTGAAGCACTGGAAGAAATCATTCAGATGAATCGCCTGGACCGAAGTATCACCTGGATGATCGGAAACTCCCTGCGTACCGATGTATCTCCAGCTCTTGCGGCAGGTATTCATGCTGTATATCTCAAGCAGCCCAAGGAATGGATTTACAATATGGTTGAACTGCAAAAAAACGCGAATTCCGTGATGTACACGATTCAAAAGCTAACAGAAGTACCACGAGTGATACATGAAAGCATACAATTGCATCAACAAAAAAGGACCCTCGGATAGAGAGCCCTGCAAAAGCCTTGCTTTTGTTTAAATCAGGACTCCGAACTGGAAAACAGATGCCGAAAAATGCAAAAGGAGCCCATTCTCAAGCGAGGATGGGCTCCTTTTTCTCTATTAGCTTCACCATTCGTTTTACATTTACAACGAATGCCGTGAGGTAAGCTTGTATTCGCATGCCGAAAAGACCCCGGTATTTGGCTCTTCCCATACCGTAGAATCTCTTCATCTCTGCATTTTTATGTTCAATGATCGGTCTGCGCTTGATCCGCTCCTTAAACGTGTCGCTGAGTTCAAACTCGATCTGCTTCTTGAAATGTTCTGCCAAGATCCGAATCGAGTACGTCTTACTTCGAGCACCTGGTTTGTAGCATCCTTCACGTAAAGGGCAGGTTTTACACCTCTCTACATCAAAGTAGTACACGAGTGAACGGCTTCCTCCGCTGCTCTTACTGCCTTGAATGGCCTTGCGTCTGCTGCGCTCGCCAGCCGGGCAGACAACGAAATCGGCATCCTTGTTATACTCAAAACCTTTCTGTCGCTCGCCTCCTTCATGAACAATGGGATGCAACGGTACCATGGGGCTTATGTTTTCCGTCTTCATCTTCGCTAAGTTCCCTTTACTAGAATAAGCTTTATCGGCCATGATTTCGTTCACACTCACGCCGTTTGCTGTGGTCTGTTCTAGCAGCACAGGCAACTGTTTTCCGTCATCTGTACTGCCCGGTGTAACAACCAAAGCGGTGATGATCTCTTCTTCCGTCATGGCGATATGTTCTTTATAACCAAAAAACGATTTCGAGTTGCTCTTCCAACCAAAGCGTGCATCCGGGTCGATGGCCGACAAGATGCCTTTGTGGGACAACAGCCGCTCATCCTCAACGATTTGCTTGGCAATGCCAAGTTTCTCACTCACCGCGCCTTCATGATCCGGCAACAGTTCTTCTACCGTCTCGCCAAGTAGCGCCAGGTAAGCCAGCATGATGGGCTCGGCATCTGTCTGTTCACTTTTGACGCGGGGTAGCATGGGTAGCTTCTTCTCCAGCTTCGGATGGCGTTTGGTGACGACACGAAACAGACGCTTAGCCGCGTCTCGCAGCACGTCGAGTGGTCTTTGCTTGGGATTACCTGAGTCGCATCCATGATAATGGTTTGGCTTTTCACCAAGCCTCTTTCGATGCACTGGCTGATCACATGTTTCAGGACATCTCCTACCTGACTCGCCCCCAGCCGGTGATTACGGAACCGCGACAACTGAAATGCATCCGGCACTGAATCCTCCGGTTTGATTCCGATAAACCACTTGTAGGCAAGGTTCACTTGTGCTTCTTGTACCACCCGCTCGTCAGAGAGGGTATACAAAGTTTGCAAAAATAGCAGACGAAAGAGCAATTCCGGCTCGTTTGCGGGTCTGCCGTAATACGTGCAGTATGATTGTTCCACGAGCTTGTGAATAAATCCAAAGTCCACCGCCGCATGAATCTTACGCAGCATGTGGTTTTCGGGTACAAGTGTATATAACTCCGCATGAAACGACAGCATTAATTGTTTGGCTGGTTGCAGCAAAACGACTCAACTCGCTTTTCCTTTTCTTCCAGTATACAACAAAACCAGTACCAACGCGGTACTGGTTTTGTTTTTACAGAAACTGTATTCGTTTTGCAGGGCTCTCTCGGATAGGGTCCTTTTTTGTGATTAAAACATATTAGCCTGCTCAGTCTGTCTGAATCATCATCTGGACTTTTTTCAGCCTTCCTCACGAACGCTAAGTTGCCCTGTACCTGGTTCATTCAGCACAATTCGGGCTTTGACGGTTGATCCATCTTTACGCTTAAAAGACAACAGCTGTGTCTGTCCCTTCGTCAACAGAGACTTGAGCATCGTTTCCGTAATCTGCTTGCCAGCATATTCCTTCCAGACGACAAAGCCGCACCCCTGCTTGTAGTGGCTACACCCGTACCCCTTGCGGCCTTCAATAATGCTTCCGCCGCAACTGGAGCGTGGGCAGCTGCCCAGAGCTTCCCGTCGGCTCGGTGAAGCGCCTGACGGACCGTTGGAGGAGCTGCGCGTAGCTCCAGCGGTTGAGGCTGCCGCATCGGAGGCACGCTCCAACGTTGCGCTTCCAACGCTGCTACCGCGACCTGATGAGACGCGCGTTCCTTTGGAGGCTGTGCGTCCACTCGCACCTGCACTGCGGGGGCTCCCTTTTCCAGCCGCACGTTTGCCCCTCGCTTCCTCGCCAAAAGCATTTGCCGGAGCTGGTGGCTGCTGCCTCACCTTGTCAATGATGGACAACGTAAATCTCTTAACGTTATCCATAAACTTCTCCTGAGCTGCCTCACCCTTGGAAATTTGATGCAAGCGGCGTTCCCATTGTCCTGTCATCTCCGGCGAAGCCAACAGATCGACCCCTGCGTTACGGATCAGGTCAATGGCCATTTTCCCCTTATCCGTAATGAGAATCTTTTTGCCTTTCATTTCAATGTAGCCGACCTTCTTTAATCGTTCAATGGTGGCGGCACGTGTTGCAGGTGTTCCTAATCCGGCATCCTTCATAACCTCGCGTAATTCCTCATTCTCCATCTGCTTGCCCGCGCTTTCCATCGCTTTCAGCAATGTACCCTCCGTATAACTTTTAGGAGGCTGAGTCGCCTTTTCCTTCATCTCCGCACGAATACAGTCCACTTGACGACCTGCATCAATCTCAAATTTCTTGTCCGTCCATTCGTCCGTCTCTTCTTCTTCCTCTTTCTTGGATGATTTGCTCTTTTTTCCTTTTTCCTGGTCAGCCTTACTCAAAACGACTTTCCATCCCAAAGAAAGAAGCTCTTTGATACTTGTTTTAAACAGATGCTTGTCCACCTGCGTCATCACGGTATGCATTTTATATTCAGCAGGAGGAAAAAAATGTGACAAAAACCTGCGAATAATCAGGTCATATATATTTTGTTCCTCCTTGCTAAGCGTTCCTGGCCTTTTCAAGGTTGGCAAAATAGCATGGTGATCCTCAACACGAGACGGATTACAGACCGATTTATTCTGTTTATGGACCAAATTAGGGTTTGCTTGTTGTACCAGCTCAGCATAAGGCCCTGTGCCTAACATACGCAGCGCCTTGTGCATCCCGTCTATATTTTGTTCTGTCGCATAATTAGAGTTGGTACGCGGATAAGAAATGACCTTATGCCGCTCATAAAGAGCTTGTGCCACATCCAATGTTTTTTTGGCCGAATAACCATACTTGGCATTCGCCTCGCGTTGAAGCAGCGTCAAATCATACAGTTTAAAAGGATACTCCTTCGTTTGCTTCGTATCATACTTTGTAATGCTGCCAGTTTTGCCGCGAACCGCTGCAGCTATCTCCTCGGCTTCTTCGGGTTTAGTTAGTCGATCCCCCTGCCACGCACCTTTGTACTTGATCTGGTCTTGCTTGAACTCAGCCCATACATCATAAAAGGTTTGAGACTGAAATGCCTCAATTTCCTTTTCCCGATCATGGATTAATGCCAGCACAGGAGTCTGGACCCGCCCTACCGATAGCAGCGTGTTATGGCGTGTTGTAAAGGCTCTGGAGGCGTTCATACCGATCAGCCAGTCTGCTTCACTTCGTGCCCGCGCAGCCTGAGTCAAAAATTCAAACTCTGAAGCATCTCGCAGCCGTTCGAAGCCTGTCGCAATACTTTCTGCCGTCAAATCTGAGATCCATAGTCGCTTGACCGGCTGACGCAGCTTCAACTGCTGCTGAATCAACGCAAAAATATACTGCCCTTCCCGCCCGGCATCACAAGCATTGACAATGGCATTGCAGCGTTTGGCCAGCTCACCAATCATTTTTAGCTGATCCTTTGTTTTGGGATTCGGTACTATTTTGAACTGCTCAGGGATAATGGGTAGGTCCCGAATATTCCATCTTTTGTACTTGTCATCGTATGCATCCGGCTCAGCCAGACCCAGTAAATGACCGATTGCCCAGGTTACAATGTATTTTTCCCCTTCCAAATAGGTGCGGTTATTTTTAGCACGTGGCTCGATAACAGCGGCAATTGTCCGCCCCATATCTGGTTTCTCAGCAATAATCAACGTCTTCATTCATATTCCATTCCTTCCTGACGGCCTTCTGTTTTCCTTCTTCAAGTCATACATATACATGGATGTACAGGAAACACAGGTAGCATGGCCTCATGCAAAAGGAGCTTTCTCCCGACGAAAGCTCCTTTGTAAATTCATTTAGTCTAAACGCTTCAACAATATATGTGTATTATACCATAGATATCATTGTTCTCTCAGGCTATGATTTTGTGAAGCTATGTAAAAAACCAACAAACTTGCACAACAATTACTTTGAGTCATGTTTACGTTAAATTATATAACATTAAAATCGAATTATTATTTTTATCCGCAAAATAATTTCATAATTCAATAAAAAAGCTACACTTTTCTCCTGCTTTTATGTTATGATCTCTATAGATAATAAATATATATTCAGTTCATTTAATTTATGTGTTAATTTTAATTACATTATAGTAACAACACAATAATGGCTCTTTACCTTGCAAATACAACAAAGCCCCATCCGAAGATGGAGCTTTGACATGAGCTATATAATAGAGCTTGGATTTACACCAAAACGGTAGCACCCATGAGGTATTTATCAACCTCACGCGCAGCTTCCCGACCTTCATTGATAGCCCACACGACAAGACTTTGTCCACGACGCATATCACCCGCAGCAAAAACCTTATCCACATTCGTAACATATTTCCCATAACGTGCTTTAACGTTGGAGCGACGGTCCGTTTCCAAACCGATTTCCTCGACGATCGTTTGCTCAGGTCCATCAAATCCAATTGCAATCAGCGCAATCTGTGCCGGGAATATGCGCTCTGTACCCGGAATCGGTTGATAGATTTTACGTCCTGTTTCATCGACAATACGTTGAATTTGGATGGTATGCAACTCTTTCAAATTCCCGTTTTCGTCACCTACAAATTTAGTCGTCATGATGGAGAACTCACGCGGATCTTCCCCAAACAACGCCTTCGCTTCCTCCTGTGCATAATCGAGAGAATACACATTCGGAAATTGCGGCCAAGGGTTGCCAATCGGATCACGTTCCAAAGGAGCTTTAGCATGGGTACCAAATTGAGTGACACTCCGACAACCATGACGCAGAGATGTAGCTACACAGTCCGAACCCGTATCACCGCCGCCGATTACAATGACATCCTTATCTTTAGAGGACAAATAGTTGCCATCTTCGAGATTGGAATCCAGATAGCTCTTGATGGTGCCATTCAAATAATCCATTGCATAATGAACACCATTCAAATCGCTGCCTTCAATATTGAATTCTCTTGGCTTCGTAGATCCACCACACAGTACAACTGCATCATACTCAGCAATTAACTGCTCAGTGGGGATATCTTTGCCGATTTCCGTATTTGTGATGAATTGGATACCTTCCGCCTCCAGCAAATCCACACGACGCTGTACAACCTTCTTATCCAGCTTCATGGATGGGATTCCGTACATCAGCAATCCACCCACACGATCTGCACGCTCATATACAGTTACGCTGTGTCCTGCTTTGTTAAGCTGAGCAGCAGCAGCTAGTCCTGCCGGACCCGAGCCAACAATAGCCACTCGTTTGCCTGTACGCTTTTCTGGTGGATTAGGGACAACCCAGCCTTCCTCAAAACCTTTTTCGATAATGGCTTCCTCAATCGTCTTAATGGTAACAGACTCCCCGATCAGACCGACTGTACAGGAGCCTTCACATGGCGCTGGACAGACACGGCCTGTAAATTCCGGGAAGTTATTCGTTTTGTGCAGCCGTTCTAGCGCTTCCTTCCATAAACCACGATATACGAGATTGTTCCATTCCGGAATAAGATTATGGACCGGGCAGCCTAAAGTTGCTCCCATGATATCCATCCCCGTATGACAATAAGGAGTTCCGCAGTCCATACAACGTGCCCCTTGGGTACGCAGCTCTTCTTCAGACATATGCTTATGGAATTCTTCCCAATCCTTAATACGCTCTGCCGGGTCCCGGTCTGTAGGAAGCTGTCGTGTGTATTCCATAAATCCAGTTGGTGTAGACATGTTACGTTCCCCCATCTCTTCGCTTATGAACCCCGTTCATCCATTCAGAATTTATGCAAATTCGAATTTGTCTGTTTGTATCATGAAAGGGTCTATTCTCGTTGAATTTGATTTATTGTATCACAATACAGCACAAAAGTGATGAAAACTTATGCAACTTTCTGCATCAACAGCCAAAAGGATTTTTTATATGGTTCATTAAATTTTCAAATCGCTGAGGTCAAATGATTTCCATTCTTACTTCTTTCTTTCATAAACGATAAAGCGATAGTCATACGGGTTTCTTTCATCCTTGACTCCAGGAGTCTCACTGACTACCTGCCAGCCATTCCAATCCAGCTCAGGAAAGGTGGTGTCCCCTTCAAAATCCTCCTCAATTCGGGTCACGATCAGCCGATCAGCATGGGGCCAAAATAGTGAATAAATCTCTGCTCCCCCGATGACCATCAGTTCTTCTTCCGCTGCCAATCGGAGTCCCTCTTCGAGTAAATGGATCACTTCCGCACCTTCTGCCTGGTAGTTCTGATCCCGGGTTAAAACCACGTTACGTCGGTTTGGCAGGCTTTTTCCTCCAAAGGATTCCCACGTCTTACGTCCCATAAGTACAGTTTTGCCCGTCGTCTGCTCTTTGAAAAAGGCCATGTCTCTTGGGATACGCCAAGGAAGCTTATTGTCCCGGCCAATCACACCATTTTGTGCCATTGCCCATATCATCGAAATCCCCATGCTTTCCCTCCTCTAATCAGATAGCGACAGGCGCCTTGATCCCTGGGTGATACTTATAATTTTCAAAAACAAAATCCTCGTAAGTGTAATCAAAAATAGAATCCGGCTTGCGCAGAATTTTCAGCTGAGGCAACGGATAAGGCTCACGCTCCAGCTGTGTATGCACTTGCTGCATATGATTTGAATAAATATGCACATCCCCGCCTGACCAAATAAATTCCCCCGGCTCCAAACCGCATTGCTGTGCAACCATATGCGTTAATAATGCATAACTCGCAATGTTGAATGGCAGTCCAAGAAAGGTATCTACTGAACGCATGGTCAGCATGCAGGAAAGCTTTCCTCCAGCCACGTAGAACTGAAATACGAAATGACAAGGCGGCAGCTTCATCGATTCGATTTGGGCCACATTCCAGGCACTGACAATGTGTCGGCGTGAATCCGGATTGCTTTTAATCGACTCAATGACATTGGAAATCTGGTCAATATACTGCCCGTCTGGCGTTTCCCACGAGCGCCATTGCGAACCATATACGGGGCCCAGATTGCCATGCTCATCCGCCCATTCATCCCAAATGGTAACTCCGTTTTCCTTAAGATAAGAAATATTCGTATCCCCCCGCAAAAACCACAGCAGCTCGTGGATAACCGATTTTAAATGTACTCTTTTGGTGGTTACCAAGGGAAAGCCCTTGGCCAGGTCAAACCGAAGCTGTCTTCCGAAAACAGATAGTGTTCCCGTCCCTGTGCGATCCTCTTTTTTTACGCCATTCTCTAAAATATCCTCCAGCAATTCCAAATAGTTGCGCACTTCTTTTCTCTCCTTTAGGCATGATTTAAAGACCTAGCAGCGCTAGAATCTAATCTTGAAAAATTCGCTCTATACCATAGCTATATTTAGTTTATCATGTACGACACTTCGTTGACCATGTACTGTTTGAATTTTCATGGTAGTCCTGAAAATCCTAAATCATTAAAAAAGAGACAAAGAACGCAGATATTGCGCTCCTTGCCTCTCTTGAAGATGTATGAAAACCAAAAACGAGATAATGAAATGGGATTAGCGACGTGGTGCCAATGCGTGGATCGGATGACCCAGCACGACTTCCGCTGCTTCCATAACGATTTCGCCCAATGTAGGGTGAGCATGAATAGTCAGGGAGATGTCTTCGAGTGTAGCACCCATTTCAATCGCCAGACCCAGCTCAGCAATCAGGTTGGAAGCTTCCAAACCTACGATTTGCGTACCTAGTACCAGACCCGTATCTGCGTCAGCTACGATTTTCACAAAGCCTTCAGCAGCGTTCAGGGAAACGGCACGACCGTTTGCTCCATAAGAGAACTTGCCAACTTTGACATTGTAGCCTTTTTCTTTGGCTTGAGCCTCTGTGTAACCTACGCTGGAGCACTCTGGATCTGTGAACACAACAGCCGGCATACATTTGTAGTCTACAACAGATGGTTCTCCTGCAATTGCTTCAGCGGCCACTTTGCCTTCGTAAGAAGCTTTGTGAGCCAGCGCAAGACCAGCAACGATATCGCCGATTGCAAAGATATGAGGAATGCTAGTGCGTCCTTGGTGGTCAACTTTCACCATTCCGCGCTCATCCAGTTCTACGCCGATCAGATCCAGACCCAGCTCACCGTCTGTGTTTGGACGACGTCCAACGGTTACAAGCAGGTAATCCGCAGTTACTTCTTTGCTTTCGCCGTTAACGGAGAATTTCACCGTTACGTCTTTATCTGTTTGTTCCGCACTTTCCGCTTTAGCGCCAGTGAAGATTTCAATGCCTGTTTTCTTCATGCTTTTCGCAACGATCGAAGTCATATCTTTGTCAAAGCCAGGAAGAACAGTATCCATACCTTCAATGATGGTTACTTTGGAACCGAATTTGGAGTACATTTGGCCAAGCTCTGCACCAATGTATCCACCACCGATAACGATCAGGCTTTTCGGAATTTCAGGCAAGTTCAATGCTTCTGTAGAAGACAGAATGCGTCCGCCAAACGGGAATGGTTTCAGTTCGATTGGACGGGAACCTGTTGCGATAATGGCGTTTTTAAAACGGTAACGTGGTGATTCATGTTCATTGAATACACGAGCTTCGTTTTCGTTGATGAACATGCACTCACCATTGAAAACTTCAACTTTGTTGCCTTTGAGCAAGCCGCTTACGCCGCCTGTCATTTTTTTAACAACACCGTTTTTAAATTCTTGTGTTTTAGCGAAATCTACTTTTACATTCTCAGCCGTAATACCGAAGGACTCGCCGTGTTTAGCAGCTTCGTATTGGTGAGCTGCAGAGATCAAAGCTTTGGATGGAATACATCCACGGTTCAGACAGACACCGCCCAGCTCAGATTTGTCAACGATCAATACGCTTTGTCCCAATTGTGCGGCACGGATGGCAGCTACATAGCCGCCAGGACCCGCACCGATAACCAATGTGTCAATATCCAGAGAAGCGTCTCCTACTACCATTGATTACACCTCCATAACAAGCAGCTCAGGGTTAGCGAGCAGCTGTTTGATATAGTTCATGAAGTTTTGAGCAGTTGCACCGTCAATAATACGGTGGTCAAAGCTCAGAGAAAGAGCCATTACTGGAGCAGCAACAATTTCACCGTTTTTCACAACTGCTTTTTCACTGATACGACCAGTTCCCAAAATCGCAACTTCAGGGAAGTTGATGATTGGAGTAAAGAACATACCGCCTGCAGAACCGATGTTCGTGATGGAAATGGTGCTTCCTCTCATTTCGTTCGCAGCCAATTTTCCATCACGACCGCGTACAGCCAGATCACGAATGGAATCAGCGATCATCCAGATACTCTTACGATCAGCATCTTTGATAACAGGAACGATTAAGCCGTTGTCTGTATCTGTAGCAATACCGATGTTGTAGTATTTTTTGTAGACGATTTCGTTTGCTTCTTCGTCGATCGAGGCATTCAGAGCCGGGAATTGACGGGAAGCGGCAACCAAAGCTTTTACGATGAATGGCAAGTATGTTACTTTTGTGCCTTTCTTCTCAGCAATTGGTTTCATACGAGTACGGAAAGCAACCAGCTCAGTTACATCCACTTCGTCCATAATTGTAACGTGTGGAGCCGTGTAGGCCGATTTAACCATGGCATTGGAAATAGCTTTACGGATACCTTTAAACGGTACGCGCTCTTCCTCAGCACGTGGATCTGCTGCTGGTGCGGATGGCGCTGCAGCTTTCGCCTCTTTTTTAGCTGGCTCTTGTGCTTTTGCAGCTTCTTTCGCTACTGGTGCAGCCGCTTGGCCCCCACCATTTTTGAAAGCTTCTACATCTTCTCTAGTGATTTTACCGTTTTTGCCGGAGCCGCTCACTTGAGCGATGTTTACACCTTGCTCACGTGCAAATTTGCGTACGCTAGGAGTAGCCAGCACGTCTTTGTTTGTTGCAGCAGGAGTTGCAGCTGGTTTTGTGTTAGCTCCGCCTTGTGCAGCATCCTGTTCTTGTTTAGCAGCAGCTGGTGCTTCTTCTTGTTCAGGAAGCTCACCCTCTGCAGCAATTACAGCTACGACTTGACCTACGTTAAAGATGTCTCCGTCTTTAGCAAATACTTCTTGAACTGTGCCGTTGACTGGACATGGAACTTCAACTACAGCCTTGTCATTTTGTACTTCCATGATGATATCTTCATCTGTTACTTTGTCGCCAGGCTTGATGTGCATCTTGATGATTTCGCCTTCGTGAAGACCTTCGCCCAGTTCAGGGAATTTATATTCAAATCTAGCTGTACCTGCAGCTCCGCCTTGTGCAGCAGCACTTGGCTCAGGACTGGCAGTTGCTGCAGCTGGTGCTTCTGGTGCATCTTCTTGTTCAGGAAGTTCACCTTCTGCATCAATTACAGCTACGACTTGACCTACATTGAAGATATCTCCGTCTTTGGCAAATACTTCTTGAACTGTGCCGTTGACTGGACATGGAACTTCAACTACAGCCTTGTCATTTTGTACTTCCATGATGATATCTTCATCTGTTACTTTGTCGCCGGGCTTGATGTGCATCTTGATGATTTCGCCTTCGTGAAGACCTTCACCCAGCTCCGGGAATTTATATTCAAATTTTGCCACATTTAAAACCTCCCAAATTTACGGTGTGCTTTAATTAAAATTCCAATACTTTATTAACCGCATCAATGATACGTGTTGGCGTTGGCAACCAAGTATCTTCAATTTGAGCAAAAGGATAAACGGTATCTGGACCTGCTACACGCAGAACTGGTGCTTCCAGGTGCAGAATTGCTTTTTCGTTAATTTGTGCAATTACTTCAGCAGCTACGCCGGAGCTCTTTTGCGCTTCCTGAACAACGATAGCACGATTTGTTTTTTGAATGGACGCAACGATCGTATCAATGTCAATCGGGCTAATCGTACGCAAATCAATGATTTCCACTTTGATGCCTTTTGTTTTTTCCAGCTCATCAGCAGCTTTGATCGAAGTGTGTACCATCATACCGTAAGTAATGATCGTCACATCGGAGCCTTCACGAACCACGTTAGCTTTGCCCAGTTCAACGGTGTAATCATTCTCAGGAACCTCAGCACGGAATGCATGGTACAGGTTCAAATGCTCCATGAAAAATACTGGATCGTTATCGCGAATAGACGCAATCATAAGGCCTTTTGCATCATAAGGGTTGGAAGGAACAACAACCTTGATACCAGGTGTTTGAGCCAAAAGCCCTTCCAGGGAATCTGTATGCAGCTCGGCTGCCTTAACACCGCCACCGAAAGGCGTACGGAATACGATTGGAGAATTGTAGCGTCCACCGGAACGGTAACGCATACGAGATGCTTGAATCGCCATTTGGTCGAGTGCTTCAAAGATAAAGCCTACGAACTGGATTTCAGCTACAGGGCGGAAGCCTTGGATACCCAGACCCACAGCAAGACCCCCGATTGCGGATTCCGCCAGCGGAGTATCGAATACACGTTCTTCGCCAAACTCTTTTTGCAAACCTTCTGTTGCGCGGAATACGCCACCTACATGACCTACGTCTTCACCGAAAAGCAGGACGTTAGGGTCGCGTTTCAACTCTACGCGCAGTGCGTCACGAATCGCTTCTTTCATGTTCATTTGTGCCATTTGCTTCATTTCCTCCTTAAACATTGACAGATCAGTTTCAGTTCAGGTCCAATTGAAAAGCAGACCGGAACGGGATGCGGCCCGGTCTTTTTCAAGCTCAATTATTTAAAATCAGCCTTTTGTTCTTCCAGATGCTTAGGCGTTTTTTCGAACATGCTGTCGATCAGGCCTGGGATGGTCATTTTTTCTGTTTTCTCGGCTTTTTTGATCTCTTCGTTCACTTTCGCTTTAGCTTCTTCTTTTACACGAGCTGTATCTTCTTCAGTCCACAGACCTTTTTTCTCAAGGTATTTCGCAAAACGGGCAATTGGATCTTTTGCGTTCCATTCGCCTTCTTCTTCTTTGGTACGATATTTCGTTGCATCATCAGAAAGGGAATGCGGGCGGAAACGATATGTTACCGCTTCAATCAGTGTAGCACCTTCGCCGTTGCGTCCACGCTCTGCGGCTTCTTGAACAGCCTTGATAACTGCAAGCACGTCCATACCGTCAATTTTCACGCCTTTAATACCAGCAGCAACCGCTTTGTGAGCGATCGAAAGAGCAGCGGTTTGCTTCGCAAATGGAGTCGTGATGGCGTAGCCATTGTTTTGCACGAAGAAAATAACTGGCAGCTTGTATACACCAGCATAGTTCAGACCTTCGTAGAAGTCGCCTTCAGAAGAACCGCCGTCACCTGTATATGTAATGACGACTTGTTTTTGTTTTTTCAGCTTGTAGCCCATCGCAATACCCATAGCGTGCAGAATTTGCGCGCCAATAATGATTTGCGGCATCAATACGTTAACACCGTCCGGTACTTGACCGCCGTGTTGATGACCACGGGAATACAAGAAAGCTTGGTATAAAGGCAGGCCATGCCAAACGAGTTGCGGAATATCGCGGTAGCCTGGAGCAATAAAGTCTTCTTTTTGGAGTGCAAATTCACTACCAACCATTGTTGCTTCTTGTCCGGATACCGGAGCGTAGAAGCCGAGACGTCCTTGACGGCCCAAGTTAACGGCACGATCATCCCAAGTACGAGTAAATACCATGCGATACATAATTTCTTTCAATTGATCATCTGTAAGTTTAGGCAATTTATCTTTATTGATAATTTCACCATCCGGAGAAAGTACGGACAGAGCCTCAACTTCCTCTGTGTACACTTCATAAGGAACCTTGCTCATTTTCTTCACCTCAACAAAAAAATTTGAATATCAAGCTCCGCTGTTATAGGATTATTATACACCTGTTATATTGCTTGCGTCAAAGATTTAGTTATTTTTTTTGAGTTTGCCACATTTTTGTGCATGTAACAGGTGATTGTTTTTACTATAACAGCTTAGTACATGATTGAAATTTTAAACATCTATTGCAATCAGGGTAATCTTAACTTATTGTGATCCCGAATGCAAAATAATACACCGAGAAAGGTGACGAAAAATGACGGATTCCCGGTATTTAAAACGAACCATCCTTAAAGACGAAGTAGAAAGCCGCTTTCTTGGCGAAACCAGAACGCTCCGTATTTACTTGCCGCCAGGCTATAATGAATTATTGAGCTATCCGGTCGTATACTGTCAGGATGGAGAAGAATTCTTCAACTTTGGCCGCATTGCAACTCATGCAAACCGTCTCATCCTTGATGAAGGCATCGAGCCCTTCATTATTGTCGGCGTCGAAGTGAACACCAAAATCAGAACACAGGAATATGCTCCCTTTGGCCATCGTTTCGAGGCGTACACCGCCTGTTTTGCAGAAGAGATTATTCCCTATGTAGAACAAAAGTATCCTATAAGAAGTGATGCATCATCCCGCATTTTGGCAGGGGATTCACTGGGAGGCAGTGTGTCTCTGCATTTGGCCTTGTTGTATCCGCAGCTGTTCAACCGCATCATTAGCCTGTCTGGCGCTTACTATGAGGCTTCGCAGGAAATCATCGCCCGTGAGAAGGATCTGTCCCATCTGCGGATATGGATGATTGTCGGCCTTCAGGAGGATGCATTTGAGAGCGATACAGGCATTTATAACTTTGTAGAGCTTAACCGCCAATGCGCAGATTTACTGCGCCAACGGAACGCCGAGGTTTCCTACCGTGAAAAGGATGGCAAGCATTTGTGGGGCTTTTGGCAAAACGAGCTGCCTGACGCGCTCATGTATTTTTTGGATCGCGCATGAGTGTCCTTGTTCAAAACTAAACAACTATTAGGAAGTGGGAATTGGGCATGGATCGACCAGATCAGGTCATTATGCTCTTTTCTCTTTCTACAAAATGATTACGCTTTCAAAATTATATAATGAAAAACGGCAATAATTGCCGTCTTCTGTCGTTCACATTATAGCTTTTCTTCTATGATTTTGTCCAGCAAGGCCTCGCACCCCGCATCCATTAATTGATAGGTTTCTTCAAAATTCCCAGTGAAATAAGGGTCTGGCACTTCTCTCAGCTGTTCTTTGGGAAGTAGGTCCATGAATTTTAGAATATCAGCGTCCGCTCCACCTGCCAGCTTACGCATGTTTCGTTCATTGGAATCATCCATGCACACAATATAATCAAACGCCTCAAAATCACGGCCTCCTATTTGCCGCGCCTTTAAGCCCTTCTCGCTAATCCCGTGCAGCTTGAGCTGCTTTAGTGTTCCCTCATGTGGAGGATTCCCGATATGCCAGTCGCCTGTTCCAGCCGAGTCTACCTGAATTTGCGCGCTTAGTCCCCGTTCCTGCACCTTATGTCTTAATACCGCTTCTCCCATAGGAGAGCGGCATATATTGCCCAGACACACAAATAAAACGTTAATCATGTTGTTCTCCTTCCTATGCATTGTTACACTCCCTTTTTCTGTTTCATTGTAGTCGCGCTCTCCAAAATTGTGCAAGCCATATTTAACGCGTTATACTTAAAAGCTGATGGTACCATATAGTCCGTATGACAGAAAGAAAGGATGTTGGATATGACGAAGAAGCGCGCCATTGTATTTTCCGGTGGTCGTCTTAGTGAAGTAGATCTACAACAAATACAACCTGAAGATTTTATTATAGGTGCGGATAAAGGTGCTCTTTTTCTGATTGAGCATGGCATCACACCGCATATCTCTGTAGGTGATTTTGATTCGATAACACCACAGGAAAAAGAACGGGTTGAATCGGCTAGCAAACGCATGCTTGCGTGTGATCCTGTACTGAAGGATCTGACAGATACGGAGCTTGCCTTGGAGATTGCTATAGACGAACAGGCAGATCATGTACTCATGCTTGGTGTGACCGGCACCAGAATGGACCACACACTGGCTAATGTTCAAATATTGGTACGCGCGATGCAGCATCATATTAGTTGCGCAATTATGGACGCACATAACTATATCGAACTCACAGGGTCCACGCTGGAGGTCAAGCCCATGGGATATACATATACATCGCTGCTTCCTATGACTGCTGAGGTAACAGGGATAAACCTGGATGGATTTATGTACCCATTACAAAATGCCACCCTCAAGATGGGACAATCACGTGCTGTCAGCAACAAGCTAACCGCTTTAAAAGGGACGATTTCCATCGAAAGCGGACTACTGCTTGTTATTCAAAGTAAAGATTAGTTATGACACTATTGTAACTTTTATAAATATCCTTTTATTGCTCAAGCGCTTGATTTACAAGCGTTTCTTTCTTTCTTCCTGATTGTGAAGCGCTATTTTTTTTACAATTTGTAATTTTTAATCGTTTTTTAATAATTGCTATGTTAAGCCTTGTCCCTCAAGCATTTGCGAGTAGTTTTCCAACTATTAGGTGGCTTCAAAACTGTTATACTTCTGTGGGCAAGTTAGCAACTCAGCAAGATTTTGCACAAACAATTTTTGGAGGTACTTACAACATGAACATGCATAAAATCATAAAAAAGGTAATTATCGCAGGAGTCGCAACCACTATCGGTTTTGGAACTTTTGCAATTGAGGCAACAAATACAGTACAAGCTGCCACTGCTACTACTACGGTAGCCCAAAAAGTAATTAACTATGGCGAAAAATATATGGGAACTCCTTATAAGTTTGGAGCTTCTACAAGCACCACTCGTAATTTTGACTGTTCTTCTTTTATGAAACATATTTTCAAAAAATACGGAGTGGATTTGCCGCGCACATCTGTCGAACAGTCCAAAGTCGGACGTGCTGTATCCAAGTCCAATTTGAGAAAAGGTGACTTAGTGTTCTTCTCGAGCGGTAGCCGCGCTACAGGTCACAATATTACCCATGTAGCAGTCTATATGGGCGGCGGTAAGATTCTGCACACTTACGGGGAACCTGGCGTTACCATCTCCGATTTGAACTCTGGAAACTGGAAAAGAACATACATTAAAGCACGCCGCGTGCTTTAATATGAAACTCGTTTAATATATGTAAGCCGGGACAAACAGCTCCCGGCTTTTTTATATGCGTTTATGCTACTCTACTTCAGGTGGTGTTTTGAGAGAATAGCCAATGCCTCGTTCCGTGCGAATCATTTTGAATTTTTGCCCCTTATCTATTTTAACTCTCAAATGCCTGATATACACGTCTACTACGTTCGTATCTACGATATAATCATGTTTCCAAACATCCTTTAGGATTTGCTGTCTGCTGCAAACCTGATTGAGATGTATAGCCAGATGAAGCAAGAGATCGAATTCCTTTGGAGTTAATTCCAGCTTCTGTCCCCCTCTACTTACCATTCTGCTTGCATGGTCTATATGTAGATCACCCGCCTCGATTACCCTTGCTACATCATGAGCAGCACCAAAAATTCGCAATAAATTAGCTACTCTGGCCAGAAACACTTTGGGAGGAAAGGGGAATACCATCACATCGTGTGCTCCCTGCTCAAAACAGGCAACGATATGGTTCTCATCGTTAGATGAGGTCAAGACGAATAACGGTACACGAGGATGGTTTTGCTGGACGGTACGAATCATTCCTTGTGCATCCCCTTGCTCTTCATCAACGTTCAGAAGCAGCATATTCACAGCATGATCGGCTGCGTAGGAGCTTCCCTCTGACATATATCGGACATGCCCCACCTGATAGCCTGCTTGCTCCAATAGATGTACAATTACAGGCAACGCTTCATTTTCATCCACAAGTAAAATTAACGGACTCATCTTTTCACCCACCTGGTTTGGACATCGCATTGTGATATGGAAAATGATCAATTTGTTTGTAAGTCATTAAAACATATTTATATTTATTGTAACAAAAAAGCAGAAAACCATTCTTACAGGAATGATTTTCTGCTTTTTATAGTTAGCCCAAATAACGGTGATATAGACTTTTTGCTTCTGCCACGTCCTTTGTTCCGTGAATCAACGCTCGCCCATCAGCAAAAATGACCAAGCGATGCACGCCCGTACTATAGGAAACCAAAAACGGATTCTGCTCTACTTTTCCCTCTCCCACAGCAGCAAGCCGATCTGCGGTTTCCTTAAGATTCAGCTGTATCGGTTTGGCTGGTCTTATCTGAACGGTATCGCGACCGCACAACACTTCTGTTTTTTGCCGATGTGAGGCTGACAAATAGGGATACGTCGGGTGACTGCCGCAGGAAGGACAATCCGCTTTTTTCAAGCTGTCTACGGCTATTGCTGCATACTCGTTTCGCCACAAATCAAACGAAAACAGCTTCCCTCGCAGTTCTTTCTTATATCCGCCAAGAAGCTTGAAGGCTTCCGTTGTCTGATTGGCCGTGACCATTTGTACTGCTTGTGGTATAATCCCGGCGGTATCACAGGTCTCGCCTCCAAACGGAACGGTTCCCAGCAGACAATGAAGACAAGGCGTTTGCCCTGGTAAAATGGTATAAGTCACACCATAGCTTCCTACACATCCCCCATAAATCCACGGTATGCGATGCTTTAGTGCCATGTCGTTCATGAGCAATCGGGTATCGAAATTATCGGTTGCGTCCATCATCAGGTCAACTCCCTGGATCAGCTCTTCCAGTTCCGCTACCCCGACATCCAGTACATGTGCGTGTATGACCGTTTCCGAATTAATGTCTTTTAATCTTCGCTGGGCAGCCACTGCTTTGGGGCATCTCTCTGCGGCGTCACTCTCCTGAAAAAGCTGCTGACGCTGCAAGTTGCTCCACTCCACATAATCGCGGTCTACGATGCTAACCGTACCTACACCTGCACGGACAAGGGTTTCTGCAATACCTGTGCCGAGCGCTCCGACACCTATGATCAGTACATGAGAAGAAGCGAGCCTGCGTTGTCCTTCTGACCCAAAGGGAGCGAATCTTTCCTGTCTGGAATAGCGGTCACTTGCTTGTACGACTTCACAGGATTTTTCTGTTTCCATCATGCCTGAACCATACCTTCTGTGGGACTGCTTGCTGAAGCATAACGTTTTACGGGAATCAGCCCCGCCTCAAAACCATATCTACCCGCGCGAACAGCCAGTTTCATGGCCTCTGCCATTTTTACAGGATCCTTCGCTCCCGAGACGGGTGTGTTCAACAGAACAGCATCTGCTCCCAGTTGCATCGCCATTGCCGCATCACTCGGTGAGCGAATACCTGCATCGACAATGACCGGAATCTCTGCTTGTTCAATAATTAACTCCAATGCAAACGGATTAAGCAGGCCGCGTCCTGTACCAATCGGTGAAGCTCCAGGCATAACGGCATGCACTCCAAGCTCTTGCAGCCTCTTGGCCAGAATGACATCATCGGATATGTAGGGCAGCACAATAAAGCCTTCCTCCAGCAGCTTTTCGCTTGCTTTCAGCGTTTCAAAGGGATCAGGCAACAGCGTCTTATCGTCCCCAATGACCTCCACCTTAATCATATCGCACAGGCCTGAGGCCCTTGCCAATTTTGCAATACGAACAGCCTCCTCCGCTGTCGTCGCTCCTGCCGTATTGGGAAGAAGTGTATAGCGGCTCAAATCCAGCGTATCCAGAAAATGTTGCTTATCTCGTTCCTCCAAATTTAATCTCCGCACAGCAAAGGTCAATATTTCGGCCTCAGCAGCCTCTACAGCTTGGGATTGGATATCCAGATTCGAGAATTTTCCCGTTCCCAGTAACAGCCTTGATGTAAAAGATGCTTTTCCAATGGTTAACATCATCAACCGCCTCCTACAAAATGTACAATTTCCAAGCTGTCTCCGTCTTTCAGGATCGCTTCTTCATGTTCTTCACGAGTCAATATGTGGCGATTCAGCTCGACCACAACGGTTTTCACCTTTAAATCAAGCTCATGCAGCAATTGCTCCACATGAGTGATCCGGTTAGAAAAGTTCATGTTCTGGCCGTTAATCGTCAGCCTCATAAGCTTTCCTCCTTGATACGAACAGAAGAAAAGTTGCTTATTCCAAGCTCTTCGGCATCAGCCCCTTTAAGCAGTCCTGCCATCGCACGTCCGGTAGCTTCACTCAACAGGACACCGTTGCGATAATGCCCGACTGCTGCATATACCCCTTCCAAGCCGGGAACAGCCCCTATAAAAGGACGTCCCGCTGCTGCCTGCGGACGCAGGCCCGCCCAGGTACGTACAAAAGAAGCTTCACGGACGCGCGGTAGCCAGGCAGCAGCACGTGCCAGTAGCCCCTCCAAACCTTCAACAGTCACTTCTTTGTCATAGAGGTTTGGAAGACTCGTTGCCCCAATCCAAACCTCGTTCTTCTGTTTAGGCACAAGGTAAATATCATCGGCATAAATGGTATATTCCAAAGGGTGATCCTTTAAGGAAACTGCAACTGCTTCACCTTTGACCGGATAAAGCGGGTAATGAAAGCCTGCTTGGTCTAGCAAATTCATGCTATCCAGGCCTCCGGCAATAATGACCTGATCGCAAGAAAAAAATCCCCTGTCCGTTACCACCCCACAAACCCGGCCATTCTGTACGACCAGCTGCTCCGCATGGGTACAGGACCATATTGTAGCTCCCAACACAGATGCTGCTCCCGCATAAGCACGACATAGCTGTACTGGAACGAGCTGCGTCTCCTTTGACCGATATATAGCTCCGATCGCTTGACGATCTATGCCCGGAATCCGTCTGGCCAATTCCTTGGCATTCCACCACTCAGGCTGATTATCCTCGCGCATGTTAGCAGCTTTCCATCGTCTTTCACCCTCAGCTTCCGAACGGAAAGGAGCTACAAATCCCTCTGTACGAAATTCTACTGAAACACCGGACAACCGCTCCAGTTCACGAACAAGCTCAGGGAATTCGTCCCGACTTGTACGAGCCAATTGCTCCAGATCAGAGTCGATGAACTCTTCACTCTCTGCTGCAAGCATTCCGGCCGCTGCTCCCGAGGCTCCCTCACCCGGCATCGTTCGCTCCAGCATGATCGTACTGCGCCCTTCCCTAGCCACATGATAAGCAATGGAGCTGCCGATCACACCTCCACCTATAACCAAGCATTCAGCATGTCCTATAACTGTAGCCTCTGTGTGTATTTTAGGCATATGTTATATCTCCTCTCCACTGACCTGACCATACTTCTTTCGAAATTCTTCTACTCTCGTTTCCTTACAACGGCTGCAGACTATCTGATCTACCATTTGTCTATATTCCATCGCAGCCGCGATTGGCGACTCAGCTTCCCATATACCGGACATCACTGCAATTCCACTTGCTCCAGCATGATAAAGCTCCGGAATATGATGCGGTTGTATACCGCCAAGTGCAATCACTGGAATGTTGGACAACCTGCATATGCGTTCAAGCTGAGCTGTACCCCGCGGCACAACCCCGGGCTTACAGTGGGTCTCATATACATGACCGTAGAGTACATAGTCCGCCCCAGCCCGCTCGGCAATCTGCGCCTCTTCCAAGGAATGCACAGACACTCCACAGCGTGTCCCCTTTGGAAGTAGGCCCTTAACATCCTGAGCTGGTAGCCCATTTGCCGGTAGCTGGACAGCTCCAGCCAAGGTAAGTAAAGCTACATCAACACGGTCATTGACTACAATTTGCTGCAAAGGAATCCCCTGCTCCACCATGCTTCGGGTCAACCCGAGTAATTCTGAGGCCCCCTTCTGCTTTAGACGTGCATGCACAAAATGAACATACGGATAAATAGCAGCAGCCACTTGGGCTACATATGCATGGGAGTCATTTTCCATCGTAATTACGTGTAATTCGATCTCATGTTCACCTCACATTGAACTAAGGGCTTAAACTAATCCTATAAGCTGAACCAATATCATTGTGGCCCCACATCACAAAATATCAGACGGAGCCAGCCACTTGTGCCAGCAATAATGAAGGAGATCATATGTGATCCGGATACGGAAATTCAATAGGTAAAACCGAACGTAACGCAAAAAAACCACTTCCCAGAGGAAGTGGTTTTACGAACGTCCAATAATCGAACGGACAATCATATCCGTATACGTATATCGTCCCACGTACAAACAAAAGTAATGATGTGGTTACCTTGCTTGTGCGGCGCTCACTTCCCTACGCTGGCATAACCCAGATCAGGTACAAAGGGTCCGAAATCCATTTATTTCGTCTCAGCCGCATGGGCGGCTCCCCTAGTGTGACTATTTTATTGTATCAGCTAAAGATAGCTTAGCATATTTTTCTAATTCTGCAAACCCCACTTTTTTGAAGCATGACAGAACTGAATTTCTTTGACTTTAGTCGACTTTAGTCGACTTTAGTTGACCACTCTTCTACATTCCACGTTTTTGTTACCCAATCCTCGTAAAAATCCGGTTCGTGAGATACAAGCAATACAGTCCCTTTATATTCCTTCAAGGCACGTTTAAGCTCGTCCTTTGCTTTGACATCCAAGTGATTGGTAGGCTCGTCAAACAGAACCCAGTTGCTTTCCCGCATTAACAATTTGCACAGACGTACTTTTGCCTGCTCACCACCACTAAGCGCGGATAGAGGACGTGTGATATGCTCATTTTTTAAACCGCAACGTGCCAAATGTGCTCTTACTTCATGCTGATTTAAATGCGGGAACTCATTCCACACATCGTCAATCGGTGTAATTTTGCCTGCCTTGACTTCCTGCTCAAAATAAGCCGGCTGCAAGAAATCGCCTTGATAGGTTTTTCCGCTGATTGGCGGTATTTTCCCCAGAATGGTTTTGAGCAATGTCGATTTACCGACACCGTTGCAGCCTACAATCGCAATTTTTTCGCCACGTTCAATCGTCATGGTCATTTTGGGCAAAAGGGCATGAGTATAGCCAATTTCAAAATCAATTCCCTCAAATACCGTTTTCCCGCTCGCACGCGCTTCTTTAAATTGAAAGGTTGGCTTGGCAGCTTCTTCAGGCTTATCAATACGTTCGATCCGATCAAGCTGCTTTTCACGGCTCTTCGCCCGGCCTGATGTGGATGCACGCGCCTTGTTGCGCTGAATAAAGTCTTCCTGCTTCTTAATATATTCCTGCTGCTTCTCATAAGCATCAATATGCTGCGCTTTGTTCAGATCCGCCATTTCAAGGAATTTTTCATAGTTAGCTGAATAGCGGGTCATCTTTGCAAATTCAAGGTGATAAATAACATTAACGACCTGGTTCATGAACTCCGTATCATGTGAAATAAGAATAAATGCATAGGGATAATCCTTCAAATAACGCGTAAGCCACTCAATATGCTCTACGTCCAAATAGTTGGTAGGCTCGTCCAGCAGCAGGACGTTTGGCTTTTCCAACAACAGCTTCGCAAGAAGCACCTTAGTCCGTTGTCCACCGCTAAGCGCAGATACATCCCGATCCAAACCGATGGCCGAGAGACCCAGCCCGTTCGCCATTTCTTCAACCTTCACATCAATGAGGTAAAAATCCCCCATATCCAGCTGCTCCTGAATTTCACCCATCTGTTCCAGCAGTACTTCTAATTCTTCGGGAGAAGCATCTCCCATTTTTTCCGTAATCTGCATTAATTCCTTTTCCAATTCCAACAAAGGAAGGAAAGCATCCTTCAATACATCGCGTACCGTTTTGCCCGGTGTCATCTTGGTGTGCTGATCCAAATAGCCGTAACGTACACGTGGAGTCCATTCCACTTTACCTTCGTCCTTAAGCAATTTTCCAGTCAAAATGTTCATGAGTGTCGATTTACCGACTCCGTTAGCTCCTACCAAACCTACACGTTCCCCCGCAAGTAATCGAAAGGAAACATTTTTAAATAACGCGCGGTCCCCAAAATTGTGGGATACATTTTCTACAGTCAATAAACTCATACGCTGTTTTTGGCTCCTTATTGTCATCGGCGATGCCGACTGTTGTTATTTCATATATCATTGTTTTCTTTCAAAGCCTTATTGTAGCACATTCAGCAACCTTATCGGAATATTGAAAACAGCTAATTTTAATGTTTTTATGCAGGCTTGCCTATAAAAAAAGAAAAACCACTCGTCAGAGTGATTATTGTAAGCCGTTATTACATTTAAACTCGAAGTACCCCGCAGCAGCCGCAGATTTTTCATCTGAAAAACGTTCTCTCGCTTGAAAGGGTGCTGGACAGGAATCTCTGTAAAAATATTTCATTCCGGTATCCGGTTCTAGGCCACCAATTATAGCTTGCCTTCTCACGACTCTTCCACCACCAAACCCATAGTTATTGTAAAACCTGTCACCAACCGGAATGCCTTGGATAAACGCCATTAGCCCCACATCATCTACCGTGTTATACCACTCTTCTTGCGGAATAGTCGGCAGTGTAAACCTATAGGCTACGCCGTTGCGTGCTGCCTTTTGATTATGGAGATTAATCAGGCGAGCCAGGTCCTCCTGAACACTATGAACGATGGTGGAACGTCGTATTTGCTCAAAAGTTTCGGGATTATTTAGCAACGAAATACCAGTTTGACCCTGAAGCTCCTTTTGAAAACCCTCCACCCATCTGTGATTCTGGGCATCATATGCGTGCACATAATTATCCAAGGTGAATCCCACACTATTACCTACTGAATCGGCATATGCAAAAGGCTTTTTTTCACTCCATTTGGAACCTATAGCAGTTTGTCCATCCCCATCTATGTAAGTTTCTGAGGCAAACGTATAATAACCGTCATAATCCAGAATCACAATAACAGGTATGTAGTCCAGTAATGCGCGTTGTGCTACTGTATCCCCATCAATACCTACATTAAGAAAAAGGGTATGCAGGAACGTGCTTAGCGCTTCTTCTTTATCGACACGAAAAAACTTGTCCGATCCATACCCGGCCTCCCGTTCCTGACGCTCGTTCTGGGAAAGCACGGCACCTGCATCCTGAACTGCGGTATGGAGAGCCGATGTGTATTTCATTTCCAATCGCTGCACTTCACGCTGATTTTGTACCCGCAAGTCACCGATTACACCAAAGGGCAAAAACAGCAGAATAAATATAACTGCAAAATCAGTAATCTTCATTCAAAACCATGCCTCCGTATGATGCTGTAACTGCTGGCTTTCCGCTATCGGCCCCGCCAAGAAGCCATGATTTGTACAAATCCGCAGGAGTCCGATTCGTGTTATGTACCCGCACTGTAAAATAATCTCCGGCCATCAAAGTATATCGACGTGTCTGATCAGACTTTGACTGCTGGTTGTCAGGAAAAAGGACAGGCAAGATTTGCGCATTGTAGTACCCATCATATACCGTTTCATAATTGCCCAGAAAACTGTCCGGCTTCGAGGCATCTGCATATTCCGGTACATATTTTTTGTGCGTATGCTCCAAGTCAACCTCGTACTGATTGCCTGTAAGCTCCAGTTCACGCATAAAATCGTTATACATCGTCGGTGTAATGTAGCCCTTGGTCCTTACCATATCAACAAAACGTACGGTTGAGTGATACACATTTAACCCCGATATATCATCCTGCCGTTCAGCGGCTTGAACTGCGGGTACGATGTACAAAAGCAATACAGCGAGCAGGGCCCCCAACAGCTTGGATATTGATTGAACCACTTCAGTCCTCCTCCAATTTCTCAAAACGTACAGATATTATCTCTCCGCGTTGATTACGTTGTGGGTACATGGAATACAAAGAGAAAGCATTCAAGGCCGATACACCAGGCTCAAATGGTTCGGAATATTCATCGTACTCCGTTCCGTCGACTTGAACCGATATTCCATCCTGTAAGTTCATGCGAATTGCCTGAATGACCTGAGTCCCTTTAATCCGTTCCGGTATGTCCACCTCCGCATTCCGGGATATCCGTCCCTCGGAATGCTCCTCCTGTTGCGATCTTAATTCCAATGTGGTACTCATCTGACTGGACAAGTCTGCTGCTGTTATACATGCGGTTATAAACAAAATAGTTGACACACCGAGCCGCAGCATGCTTGAAGCGTGATCAGACATATGCCCATCTCCTAATCGTTATGATCTTTACTTTTGTGCTCAGGACTGGGTAAACAGCAACCCACGTACAACATTCGATTTGTCTTTGACAATTTCAGCCTTGAATTTACCGCTTGGATTCACGTATTCGTTTTCTTTCTCATTCAGCGTATTCGCTATTTTCCCTGTCTTTTCACTTCCACCGTTCACTGCACCATACTGTTCACTGTCCATGCTAATGTTCAAAGCATTACCGTACCACTGGCCTGCCATATTTTTGCCGGTTTTAATCTGAATACCGAATTGGTCTTTCCCCTGAAACTTGCGTAGCGCATTGGTTACCTGAGACCCGCTAATCGTTGTACCGTCATATACTGTAAATGAGGCTTGAGACAATTCGGTCTGAATATCAGCAAAATTATTTTGTGCCGTTTTGGTGGCCTCCTGTGCTGAAATAAACAGAATGACTACAATGGTAATGAGGGCGATGGTCAAAAATATACCGGCGGCTACCTTTAAAGCAGTTGATGCGTTATTCATTATTCTTCTCTCCTTAGCTTGTTAAATCGTATTAGCCATAATAGAACTTACTTACTGAATTTTTTGTATTTGCTCATAATAGCTATCCATTTGAACAAAGCTCATGCCGATCAATGGAATCACCAAATATAAAAAGATAAGACCGTATATTGGAGCAAAACCAATCATCCTACCCCAGATGGCCTTGCTGTCTATCATTTTTTCATACTCCTGCTTTCTTTGTTCAAAATAGTAGGACATATGGGAATCCAAATCGTCAAAGGCTTCACGAATCGTAATTTTGCCCAAAGACAAATGGAGCTTGTCCACTAGACGTTGAAATTCCGGCAAAGGCGCTTCTTCTTTCAACAATTCGAGAGCTGCCTCGGGTCCGTGTTCATAATGGAGCAAGCATTTTTGCAGTGGTCTCTTGAAAATAACCGAAAAGCGATTCAACCACTCCAATATTTCCTCGACAGACATTCGTTCCATGGCCCGCAAAATAGAAATGACCGTTTGAAACTGATACACCTCATGCCTCATATCCAAACGCCGCATTTTTCGCTGCACATATAACAGAAGCATCGGCATTTGGTAGGCTACATATCCAGCAACCAAACTGATCAGCACTTCCCACCATTTGATGTATTCCTCGTTCCACGCTTCCAGCTTTTGGAGGATACGACGAGTATTTTTAGATAGCTGATCCGCACTAGCTATGCCAACAGTATCACGCTCGAGGGCTGCATACGTCTGCGCATATGTGCTTCCCGCCCTCATATTCAGTGCATGCATGACTTTGCGGTCAACCTCACTCTGCTTTAAAGCTTCTTTTTCCTCTGTGGGCTTTAAACGTCCGAACATTTGACCTGATTGGGCAGGAGCGTAAAGAATATGTGTTTTCTCGGCTTCATGTAAAACAAATACCGTGCTGATGCTGAGCACCAATCCTGTAATAAAAAGAATAATCCTCCGTACGTACAGCCATTCCAGTTTTATCTCCGCACCACTCTCCTTTAGCAGGCGGATTATCTGGAAATAAGAGGATACCTGCTGCCGCGGAATTAAAGTATCTACCACATGATGAATGATAGGAAAACGATATAGCTTTTGCTCCCAGATATAACGGCCCCTACCCGCACGATAACCTGTTTCGTTGGTCTGTTGCAGCTTTTGTAACAGAAAGTAAGATACGATAATTACAATATAGACGGTCAATTTTGTAATATATCCCAATTTTCCTTGGTAAAAATTATCCATGGATGGAAAGCTGGATCTCGCCCATTTTTCGATCGGCATCGTAAAAAAAACGGGGGCCAGTGCGATCACGTTCAAACTTTTGAGCAAATAATCCAGTTTATTTCTCCGTAGCAGCTCCAGTTGGATTTCGCGCGCAAGACTGCCAAGTCCCTTCAAATAGATGGAGCCACCCTCCTCAATCCGGTCACCAAACTCCATCACCATATATGAGATACCAGCAAAGGCTTTTAAAAATCGGTTAGGAGCAGACTCATAGTATCTTTCCAGTGCTTCATGCGGATCAACATCTGTCAGCGCTTCATGAATGAGTCGTGCGTGTCTTCCAGCCTCAGCTCCCGTCAAATCGGTCGCTTCAGAAATGGCCTCCTCTACCATGCCATGCTGATGATAATGGTGGCGTACATTGGCGAACAATTCGATCATCTGTGCAAGCAGCCTTTTTTCCATCCGGCTAATTGTCACATCTAAAATGAGGCTATTGATTACCACTCCACATAGAAGCGCCAATACAGCAAACTCTAATCCGGGTTTCATCATCAGCAGCACAATGCCGCTGCAAATAAAAGTCCCCCAGATGAGCAGCGTCATCTTGATTGTCTGTAGGCGTAGCTTGTATTCATCGTAGGCATGCAAACTGGATAGCCTCTTACGTATACCTCTGAGGTATTCGGATATGATTGGCACTCCCATGCCCAGCGTGTATAGCTTGTGCAATAAGGCTTGTATCTCCCGTTGCAGTAACGCTTTTCCCTTCCGTCCTTCCCGCACAGAATAAACTCGTCCACTGCGGATTGCATGAGTATTGCGTTTGTGCAGCCACCACAAAGCTATATATAGAATTACAAAGCCCCCGCCAGAAATGATTAAAATCCACAATAACATCACTTTAAGACTCATAGTCTCCCTCCCAATAACGGGCCAAAAAACTGCGGAAACCACTGGCATCCTTGGCATTCATCTGCTCACACATCTCCTTTGCGCTTTTGGCGGTTATCGGTTCCACCGGTATATAACACCCATTCCGGTATTCCATAACATGCCGATAGCTATAATTCGCCAAAGTATTCGTGCCAGCATCTATATGATCCGGGTTATGCGGCACACATTCTGTAATCCGTTCAATATAGCGTCGCCCTTCCGCATCACGCTTGAGATGCACATCAAAATTAATGACATGAACTACCTGTTCCTCAGCGATGCCTTCATGCTGAAATACTCCAGTTTTGAGCAATGAATTACGGAGTGAGAATACAAGATCACGAAATGTTTTGGCATGATGAGTAAAAATGGTGAACAGACTTGCAACCTGCGACATCTGGATCATCCAAGCGGCGACTTCATCACTCGCTACTTCGCCAAGAATATTGACGGTTCCATCCGTCTTTTTCTGCAAATCAAGCCCTTGTTGCCCTGAAATATGATCCGTTTCCCGAAAGGTAAGAATGTTACGTCGACTGTAGATGCTACGCAAATGCAACTCAAAGGCCATTTCCTGTACACGAAGCGTATACGAAGCATAGATATGCTTAACCATCGCCATCAATAGCGTCGTCTTACCAGAACCCTGTGCACCTGTAATTGCAGTAATCCGGCTGCCTTTCATTAAATAAGAAAGGAGCTGGATCGGAAAATCAGCATTTTCACCTTTAATTAACTGCTCCAGCGAAGCACTTTGAATATCAAATTTCCGGACAAAGAAAGCCCACGATTCGGAAAAAGGAGGTCTGACTACCACTACTCGTGACCCGTCCTTCATTTCGTTTACCTTATAACCATTGGCTTCGGAAAGCTGTCCCGGGTAATTGTATTTGTAAATATTTTGGCACACTCTTTTAAGCTCACGTTCTGAACCAAAGGAAAGAAATGGAAGATGAATCGTTTTTCCTTTATAAAAAATCCACACGCTCTCATAACCATTTGCAGTAGGTTCAGACACTTGCTCTAATGTATACCGATCCGAAGGCCAGTCCGCCGATGGAGGATTCCCTCCTTGCGGCATACCACTAACGCCCCCACTTACACCGTCAATCCGCTGATCGCGTATATCATCAATGACGGAAAAGCCTTTGTAATGCTGATAAATCCGCTGCACAATAATATCCACCTTCTCCAGAAACGAAAGGGGGCGGTGCTCACATTCATAGACATAACGGATATCCTCTTCCGTGACGAGATAGCTCCCATCCTCTTCATGTGACTGTGAATATCTCATTTCGGCCAAGTCATAAGTATCCAGTAAACGCGATAGGGCATCAGCACCATACTTTTGCTGGTATTGGTAAAATACAATTTCGAATTGATCCTGTATATTTAACAATTCAGGCCTGGAAAATGGCATGACGGAATCTACGATTTTCTCGTTTATGCCATAGCCATTAATCAGCAGCTCAACCATCAGATTTTTAACAAAACGTTTATCACCACTACTGCCATTGGCACAGTCTTTTAGTGCCCTGCGCAGCTCCGCTCTTTGATGGATACGTCTTCTATATTCCTCCTCATGCAACCCGGCATCCGCCATTTGACTATGGCTTAGTTCATGAAGCGCATTTTTGATATACTCCATCAGAGTCTCCAATGTAGCCTCTTCATTCTCTTTACCGTCTCGTGAGATTGAATGACGGGAGTGAATATTTCCTCGATATTTAACGATAATCAGTACGATACCCAGTAGTACAATACAAGTAAGTATTATTCCATTGATCAATTGAGCGTACAGCATCAAGCGCCCCTTTCTAAAGCCTTGAGCCGAAGATCGGATTCTGCCGCCTCCAGAATAGCTTTACTGATTTGCCGTATGCTCTGCTCCCATTCGATAGGCGTAAAAAGCTTGCGATGCGGCTCCTTCCCGCTTCGTACACCACGCTGCACATGTCCTACTACATCCCTGCGGTTCCACGCGTCCATAAATTCGGTACTATAAGGGACCGCATGTAGTGCCCCCTTGTACCCATATCTCCTGCGGATATTCGCTACATTTGCTTGAGAATACACATCATATCTCCCAAGCACCAGCATTAACGGCAATGTCGGGTAAGTGGATAACGGAGACACAGATTCAAAAAAAGCATCCAGCTCTCGCATATTCTGAGTCAGCGAAAGAACAGCCAGCTTGGCTCGCGTACATGCTTCATGCTGTACAGATCCCCACCCTGCTCCACTTCCTGCATCAACCAGCGTCAAATCATAATATTGATCCGCCGTGTCCAAGACTGTCCGTACAAGTCCCTGAGATAACAGTGGTGGAGCAACTCCAAAGCTGGAGGTTCCCTCAAGCACATCCAGAGTCTGTTCCAGAACAGGTGTCGTATAGTTGCAAATATTTTCTCTAGACAATGTTCCTCGCAAAACTAACCGTTCGACAGCATCCCAACCCCCTTCCTGAAGCCGCAAACTTGGATCATCCATACGATGATCCTGTATAGGGAATCCTGTTTCAATTCCCGTATGTCTCCGCCCTAGATGGGTCAATAGTAATCTTCCTCTATATAGATTGCCTATAGTAACTGCTATAGCTGCCGCCAATGAGCTACTTCCACTCGCTCCTTTAATAGGACTCCAAAACAAAACGGTGCTCATGCTCTCCTCCTTTCCGCACGCTTTAGCGCACGTTGGCTCTCTTTCAATTCCCAGCCCATCCAGTCTCCAATGCAACGGCACAATTCTTTCTTATACATTCTGGATAGTGGTTTTAGTTGAAGCTGCTGCTTATGCTCATTTTCCAATTTTAGGGCAAGATTTCCCTCATCCCATGGCAATACATATGGTTCTTGCTGCCAAGAGGCAGGAAAGCCGTTCATGTATTCCCACAAATACGGCTCCTCTACACCACAATCCACGGCTTGTAAAAATAATTTGTCAAATGCAAGATCTTTGGGGAATTCAGGTTGACCGAACAAATGCTCGAGCCACATCCGTCCGTTATGCATCTGCATTCGGCTATAATCACTGACCCAAATCCGCCGTTCCGCCCTTTTCCAAACAGATATTGGGCAAAAATCCGCTGACTCTACATCCAAAATAACAATGTCATAAGCATGCTCTGTCTTTTGATCAGCCATCATACCGATGCTCAAATCTTCCCATGCTGTATAGCCAGTCGCCACATCCAAACCACTAAACTGTGTAATGGGTAGTGGTTTGTCAAGCAGCCCTATGCTATACCGATACTGTCCCCGCAGTGTAGCATCCACAAGAAGTACCTGTTGGCCGGAGGCTGCTAATATGCTGCTGATGTATAACAAGGTGTCGCTTTTGTCACAAAGTCCGGCAAATATCCAAGTTTTCATACTTCCGTTCCTTTTCTTTTATTTATTTGACATACGGATCAGAGCTTCCGCCCTGCGTCAAAATTTCTGTCTGTTCTTCGTGATCCTGCCTGCCCTCATATCCATTCCCTATACCCTCACTCCCACCAGATGCATCCTCTATAGTCGTATCCGTATGCTGAGCTGCAATTTCCTCACTCAGACTTCTTTCTACGGGTGTTGAAATTACATTGTTTGATGAATGAATTGCATGTTCAAGAGAATCCCGCAGCTGCTTGGACAGCTTTTGTTCTGCTACCTGTATCAAATTCGGATCACTATTCATTAATGCTAACACTTGAGCATTAGGCGGATAAGTCGGGATCGCCTTCGGCTGAAATTGGGGATCGACATATGTCAGCGCATAGATGGATGCTTTATGCAGATAGGCATCAACAATTGCGCTTGAAAACGATAGTATTTCCTGCTCATTCATAGTTACCCAGACGACGGGACCTTCCAGCCTGGAAATTTTCTTTTTGGATAATAGAATGTAATCCTGACCCGTTGGAAATTGAATACGGATATCCACTTCGTCCCCCTGCTTCAGGCTGTTGGGCAATACCACTACCTTTAACTCACGATTTCGTAAATCTTTAGGTGTAGGCTCATCAACAGTCATCATAGCTAACGTAAGTACAGACCCTTTTTTCAGTTCAATTTTGGCTGTGGTCCCAGAAGCTTTATTTTTATCTGCCACCAAATTTGCTGGAGCCTGAGATCCAGGGACCGTAACTGCCTTTAAATCATTAGATATAATCTGTTCACCTGGAGATATGTCACGAATAACAGCCCAGCCTTTTTTCGCGGTGCGTTGCTCTTGTTCGTACACTTTCCATTTTAGTTCTGCATCTACTTCGGCCTGTTTCCTGACCTCATTCAATTGATGGGTGTTAACCATAAGGTAGCCCGCAAAAATAATGCCAACGATACCCGCGCCAATACAACCGGCGTATAGCTTTTGCTTACTGCTTTTTCTTAGCTTGGACACACAGCTTCTCCCCTGCCTTTTTTGATATATATCTTTAATTTAGCGCTGCCGTCTAAGAAATCTGAAGCGTTTTTTCCGGGTATCCGGAATAGCTCCGCGAAACAGCTCGTCCAGCACCTGATCCATCTCACCATCTCGCTCGAATGGGTCGGAATGGAACGGTAACGCAAATACTTTATCATGATCCAGTTCCTTACGTAGCCTGCGAACCGCCTCCGAGGATGCCAACGGCAAACAGTAATTCCATTTATGCTGCGGATGGCGCTGAAGCGATCGGGCCAGCCCGATTATCTCCTGAACTCTCCATTCAGCTCCTGAACCAACAACAAGCGGGTAATCGGCTCTCAAAAATTCTTCCAGTCGCTCATTATCCTGCCCACTCCCCAAATCCAGAACGAGAAATCTATAGGAGCCGCCCAGCAAAGAAATGACATCTGCGCGAGATGTCTTCCGCCAATAATGTACTCCGTCAACCTCAAAACGCCGATTTGAATTCGTTCGTCCAGCAGGTACGCCCTCCACCACCGCTTGAAGTCGGGCAAACGCTTTGGCTGTACTATGCAGCTCAACCAAAGCTACGGAACGGGATCTTCGGGATAGATAGTGGCTCACCGCAATGGCCGTATGTGTAGCACCTGAACCGGAAGACACACCGAGCACAGCCACTACCCTTGTACCTGCGTATTCCAATGAAGTAATTGAAGTATCACCAACGGGTACTCTATGTTGAGAAGGCTGAAAATCTGCACTACGTCGCAGTTCTCCAATGACCTCTGCGGCAGATTGAAATCGTTCCTCAGGATGCTGACGTAGCAGCTTTCGAATCACTGGAATCAAATGGCGGGAGAGTTCCCCGCGAATATATCCTTCTACTCCCGCAGTCCACTCGCTATATTTTCCACCTGTACAGAGATACAGCAGTAACGCTCCTAAACTGTATAAGTCTGAGCGAGCATCCGTTTGACCTGCTCCATATTGCTCCGGGGCTGCAAAGCCCACAGTTCCCAGCTTTACCGTATCCTGATTCAGTTCAGCCTTATAGCTACGCGCGATCCCAAAATCAATCAGCTTAAATTCCATTTCCGGGGTCAGCATAATATTGGTCGGTTTCAAATCACGGTAAATGACAGGCGTCTGACGAGTGTGCAAGTAATCCAGCACATCCAGCACCTGCAAAGCGAATGGAACAATTTGCTCCTGTGGAATATGGCCTTGGTAACCTTTCATATACGCTTCCAGCGTCATTCCTTCAATGTAATCCATAACCAGAAATACTGCACCCGATGGCGGATGCTCGAAGAAATCAACAATTCTCGGTAGGCGTGGATGGCTTAATGAAATCAGCATTTCTGCTTCTGTCCGTATAAGCCTCATCATTTGCGGCTCGGTAATCGACTCCTTCACCGCCCATTGCTTGCCAGGCAGCTTCAAATCCTCTGCCATGAATACACGGCTCATTCCCCCTGTACCCAACGTGCGAACAATTCGGTAACGCTCACCTACAATAGACCCGTATTCCAATCGTGATGGTTTCTGCATCATCCTTCTACCTCCCTTCTATAAGCAAACAACGCAAAAAAGGGAAAGCCGCCGCAAAACAAAATCTTCATGTTACCATGAAAATGATTTTCGCGGGATGCTTTCCCTTTATTTAAACGTGATTATTATTTTTGAGGAACAATTTGGTTTTATTATATACAGACCTGTGCTCATTGTAAAGTATTATTTTCCATACTTGATCATGTACAGGGTAATCTCATCTCGGTTATGGAACAGCTGCTTAGCTCGCTGAATCTGCATGCCGGACTGCTCGAATGAAGCCATCACATCATGAATGAGCGCCAAAGGCTTTTTATGCATGAGCTTGACTGTTACGATAGCAGTACCACCACTCCGCAAACTATACAGCAAGTCAGTTACGAGCCTTGCCATCTGTTTCGGACTCCAGCTCATATCACAAACCAGCAGGTCGAACGTATTCTCTTTAAATTTGACTTCACTCGCATTTTTGCGTAAAAAAGTCAGATTGGCATACTTCATCAGCGAGGGTTCCATCTTAGCCGGATCAACCGCCGTTACCTTAAGTCCTCGCTCCAGTAAAAAGGAAGTCCAGCCACCCGGTGCTGCCCCAATATCCAGCCCCTGATGGAAAGCACTAAAATCAATGCCGAATGTCGCTTCTGCTTCCAAAAGCTTGAATTTGGCACGAGAGATTTGTCCCTCCTCCTTCTGAAAACGAACCGCACCTCCGCTCCAATCTGAAAGATTGTCCTGAGGGTGTGATACGCCTGCATACCAAGTATCCGTATCCGCAAATACGGACACAATGACGTCAGCCTCTTGTACTGTTTGTTCCATAGGTAAATCGCTTAATTGTTCACTTAAAGCCTGCTTGAGCGCGCCTGCGCTTTCAGTCCAACTACTATTAGCTCCTTTGCGCACTTGCAAAGAAACACGTTGATCTATCAGTTCCCGGCGGTTACGGATAAATGCAACCAGACGCTCCAGCACCTGAGCCAAGTCCGTCCCTTCCTCCTGAAAATGCACAGGGAACAAGTGCCGCAAAAACATCGGCGGCTGACCTGTAATTGCCCCTACAGCCTCACTGGCTTCCGCAGGCAATGTAACCAAAAAAATTTCACCAGGTACAATTACTGTGCTTTTCACCGAGCCAAATAATCTTCTTAGCTCCTCTTGAGCATAGGGTGCAAAGCCATGATTGGCCGTGCAAACAAATCTTGACGATGATAGAGTGGCCCCACCCTGTTCATCTGTACGCATGTTTAATTCCTCCAAAGTAACATTAACCTCCAGTGCACACTCGAATCCAGGGACGTTCTCCATCCCAATCCAGTTCAACTGGAACTTCATACGTGTGCATTATCAATTCTTTCGTCAAAACTTCTTTTTTGGGTCCCGCTGCTGCTACCTTGCCGTCACGGATCAACGCAACATGCGTAAAGAGGGGAACAATCTCCTCAATGTGATGAGTTACGTAGACCACTGACAAATCCTGTTTACGGAGCCGATCAATCTCAACCAGCATTTTTTCCCGTTCAAATAGATCCAGCCCGGCACAAGGCTCGTCCATTATCAGCAAACGAGGCTCCGCCATCAGTGAACGAGCCAGCATAACCTTTTTACGCTCTCCTTGAGATAATGTTCCTAGTGGCTGATGCATCAGAGGACCCAAATTCATCCCCTCCAACATAGATACGGCTTTTTCCTTTGTCTCTGTCGGAATCTCTTGATAAAAACGCAAAAAAGCATAAGCACCAGTAGCGACCACTTCCCATACCGGATCTTTTAACGCTAGCTTTTCCAACAATGTCTGGCTAATATAACCGATCTGCTTGCGAACTTCCCGCACATCACATTGACCATATGTTTGGCCGAGCACCTCGACCGTGCCACGACTTGGAAACATGTATCCTGTCATCATTTCCAATAATGTTGTTTTACCAGAACCGTTGCGCCCCAAAATTGCCCAATGTTCGCCTTCCCGTATTTCAAGACTTACATCGTCCAAAATTTTATTTTCTTCCCGCTGCAATGTGATGTTCTTTATGGAAATCACTCCATCACGCTCCTTATCCTGTTCAGCAAATGTTCCACAGATTCCATTTTGTAGATGATTTCTGGAATTTCATTTTCGCCGTTATATACAAGAAGCGCAGGTACACTGGAAATCCGGTATTCCTGCACTAGTTCAGGAATATAGTTTATGTTGCTTTGCACAACTGCTCCTTCGGGAAGCAAATGCTCAGCTACCTCCAGCATCCGGCGGGCAGCCGCGCAGGTTCCGCACATGGGAGTGTACACAAACAAAGCGAGCTTGCATCCCTCCCATATGGCACGACGTGCCTCTTTTTGCCCTATTTCCCTCATCGTTTCGACTCTTTTCTGATCTGGCGCATACGTTCCTCGGGTACCGGGCCGTTATGTACGGTGACTCCTTCTGGCTTGTTGGCATAAAGCAGTTCATACATGACACGCCGACCCTCCAGACTGGAGGAATGCAGGTAAATTTCGGACGGATATAACTGTTTACCCGCAATGGCCGCAGCCACATCTTTTCCAGTGAGCTGACCCGGACCCAGATCATAGTCCAGCGATAGCACTGAAATCGGATATTCCTGAAGCAGTAACAGACACTCCTCCGCGTCCCTTGCCAGCTTAAAGCCCGGAGGACAAGGCCGGTAATCGTCCATAAACAAATACATCAACATCTCCTCCTTTTCCCCTAAAGTAAGCTGCATAAGCTTCAAAGATAACCATGATTTCGTCAGCCTGATTTATCCCCAGCTTTGAATCCATTGAATATCCTCCCGATGAGTCCCATCAGCTCCCGCTTCACTTTCCAGGACGACAGGAATGCCTTTTACAGGCTCCTGCTCTGTCATCCAACGCATGCCCTCAAAACCGATGCAGCCTTGCCCAACACGCGCATGCCTGTCTTTTTTAGATCCATACGGATATTTGGAATCGTTTAAATGAACTCCACCCAGGGCTGACCAATAGCCGAGTCGCTCGCCTTTCTCAATCAATGCCTCGTCCGTTCCGCCGTTCCACAATCCTGCTGCATACGCATGACAGGTGTCCAGACAAAAGCCGATACTGTCAGGATATTGGCACAACTGGCGAATTTGCACCATTTCCTCCAGCGTAGTCCCCATGGGTCCGTGATCCCCCGCCTGATTTTCAATCAGTATTTTGGCATTTCCCTGCCAGTCCTTCAGCACATCGTCCAGACAGCCAATGATATTTCGGTAGCCCTCCAGTGGATCAGCCGAATGCATATGCCCGAAATGAACAACAATTCCTTTCGAGCCACAGGCTTCAGCAATATCCAGATCGTTCCGCAATGAGGCAACCATCAGCTCATAAAGTTCCTGACCACGCTCACGCCCAAGAGCCGGATTCACAGGATACGGTGAATGGGCGATGGATTCAAGCTGGTGCCTTGAACAATAAGCTTTACAAGCAGCAGCATCCGTAGCACTCCATTCTTTTAATCTGAGACTGCGAGGATTTTTCGGGAAATACTGAAAAGAACGTCCCCCCTGCTCTTGTGCACGTATAGCAGCTTTGGAAAAGCCACCACGCGTACTCACGTGGGCGCCAATGAGTAATTTAGGCATCATGCTGCTGTACCGGGCAATAAAATGCTTTTTTCCCAGCCAGCTCAACCCTAACAATTTTTCCGCCACTTGGAGATTGTTCACCTTCACGGTCATATACTCGGCACTGCTGATCGAAGCCACCCGTTAATGTATCTCCCTCCATCAGAGGCATTTCCATATAACCACCTTGCGCAGTAGCTTCACGAAGCACGGATTGAGTGGCATGATACAGCTTTTCCACTTTTTCCGGTGACTGTACGATGTTTTGTACTTTGGAGCCCGGTGTAAATCCAGCGATATAAGCAATTTCATCCGAATAACAATTGCCAATACCCGAAAATATCTGTTGATTCACTAGCGTTGTCTTCAAAATTCCCCGTCGTCCCTTTAGACGTGCTGTGAACTTTTCCAACGTCATGCGATGGTCCAACGGGTCGGGTCCGAGTTCTGACAATGCCTCATCTGTTTCTTTAGCTGTCAGCAAGTGCAAGTAACCTAAGCGCAGCCCCATAAAATAAAGCTTCACACCGCTAAAATCCAATTCGATCTGAACCGTACGGTTCGGACGCTGCTCCTCCGTTCCCAGGTACAGCAATCCTCCCAGCATCAGGTGCAGCACAAGCCGCCCACCCGTGTTTAAATGAAAAATCAAATGCTTGCCTCGGCGCTCTAAATATACAACAGTCGTTCCCAGCAAATGCTTTTCAAACGTGTCCACGTCAGTATTAATGGATTTTACACGGTTAACCGTCACTCCAGTAATCGGAATGTCCAAAATTTGTTTTGACAATAACATTCTGTAGTTTTCCATTTCAGGAAGTTCCGGCATATCAACATCTTTCCTTTCGTAGCTACATAGCTTTTAATTCTCACCATTTATCAAATGTATGTTGGTTATCATTTCAACTCTTCCTTGATCCAGTCCTGCAGTTCATCCAGATTTTCAAATATCAGGTCAGGCTTTACCCCAATAGCACGCATATGTTCTTCCATATTCGCGCGGGTCGTAACACCTGACAGAATCAGAGCTGTTTTACAACCTGCGGCTGCTCCTGCTGCAATATCAGTAAGCATATTATCGCCTACAACCAGAGCTTCATCCGCTCTAATATTCAAGCGTTTCAGCGCATAGTTCATCAACACGCTCGAAGGCTTGCCGATAACCACTGGCTTGACCTGTGAAGCCGCTTCAATCGCAGCGCCAATCGTTCCTGCTCCTGGCGTTAACCCATCATGTGAGGGCAATTGTAGATCCGGGTTAGTCAAAATAAAAGTCGCTCCCTCCCGAATCCAGCGCATGGCAGCGGCCAGTGTTTTATATGTAAATTGACGATCTATCCCCTGTACGACATAATCAGGCTGCTCCTGAACAAGCAGCAACCCGGCCTCTGTGAACGCCTGGCGCAAGCCGGTTTCGCCAATACAATATACACGTGCTCCCGGACTTTGCTGTGCAACATATTGTGCAGCTGCCAATGCCGAAGTATATACTTCATGACTGACTGCTTCAATTCCCATACCAACCAAATGCTCTGCTACCAATTCGGGTGTGCGTGAAGCATTGTTTGTGACATACGCATAGGGTATCTGGTCTGTGCGTAATTGGGATATAAATAGGTCCGCACCTTTGATCATCCGATCTCCATGATATAGTGTGCCATCCAGATCAATCAGTAACGATTTTATCGCAATCCCCTCCCCCACTTCAAATCAATCATCATAACGTTGAAAAGTGATATTTCATCCTATGAAGAATGTTCCCCCCACTTATTTAACCACCTTAATCATTTAGGTCATAAAATAAGTTGGCACCTCCATTTCATCTTATCTATCTTAAGTCAAAAATGCTAATGAAGTCTATAAATTGCTGGTTAACCGTCCAAAATAGTGTCATTCCTCGATAAAAGCCGTCTCTTTCACATAAAATAAGCTTACATTATCGTCGAAATCCATCGAAGTGATCACATCTTCAAAGAAATTTCCCTGTATTTCCTCACCCTCTCAAAGAAATAGAATCCTTCAAATTCGATATATAGAAAATCAAATATAACACGTCTCCATATGTAGTAGCACAAATTCACTCCATCACAACAAGTGGCTATTCTCGCCTCTTGTCGCATCCTGCGCTTTCCCGGAAAATAATTTCGGGTGAAAAACAAAGGCACCGGAGCAAGCCCCGGCACCCTACAAGCATATCTACAATCCAGGCGTTAATTAACTATATCAGGTACTGGTAACAGCACATGCTGCTCTGCAAGCAATGAATTGGGAAATATGCTCTTCGCTTCTTCCAGCAATGGCACAAGCTGTTCCTGATCTTTATATCGGGAACTAAAATGCGTCATAATTAACTGTCCCGCACCTGCGGCTTTTGCGGCTTCCGCTGCTTGAAGCGCTGTACTGTGATGATATTCGTACGCTGTATCCGCCAGCTCATGCAGAAATGTCGCTTCATGAACGACAACTGTTGCATCTTGAGCCAGCACTACTGTATTGGGACAAGGTCGCGTATCACCAAGAACTGTGATAATGCGTCCTTTTTTCGGTGTACCCAAAACATCTTGAGGACGAAGAATGACTCCCCCCTCCAGCTCTACGCTTTCACCACGCTTTAATTTACCATAGATTGGGCCGGGCTTGATTCCGAACTGTTCCAGCAACTCCTGCTTGAGCTTGCCGGGCTTATCCATTTCTACAATTCGATAACCATAGCTATCGATCCGATGATCCAGCAAAGCTGATTCCACCCTGAATTGCCCATCATCAAACAACACCCCGCCCGTGTGCTCCACAATATGCAGCTGGTAATTGATCCGGGATTGGCTTATTCCTAAAGATAGTTCAATGTATTGCTTGAGCCCTGGTGGTCCATATACTGTCAGCGGTGCCGTACCTCCCTGATACGCCCTACTCGACAGAAGACCCGGTAGACCAAAAAGATGATCTCCATGCAAATGGGTGATAAATATCTTTTCAAGCCTGCTAAGTTTGAGTGGCGAACGCAGCACCTCCTGCTGAGTGCCTTCACCGCAATCGAACAACCACATGCTTCTTCGTTCTTCCAGTAAACGAAGAGCGATGGACGTTACATTCCGCTGAATCGTCGGCACCCCTGCATTCGTACCAAGAAAATAAAATTCCATAACTTAACCTTCTTCCTACTGACCAGCAAAAAACCTCCGAAGCTCGGAGGGTCTTTGCTATCCTATCTGATAGAGGTGTTAAACCTTTTCGACGTTAAAATATTGCGCCTGAGGGTGGCTGAACACCATGGCTGATACAGAAGCCTCCGGTTCCATCATAAACCCTTCTGTCAGCTCAACGCCAATGTCCTCAGGTTTTAACAATTGGAACAACGGCCCCTGATCCTCCAGATCCGGACATGCCGGATAACCAAAGGATACCCGTATGCCCTGATATCTGGCTCCATGCCGCTGCTTCATCGTCATATCGGCAGGGTCCGGGAAGCCCCAGCTGTCCCTGATAATATGATGAAGCCGCTCCGCCAGACCTTCTGCCACTTCGAGCGCTACCGCTTGAACCGCATGAGAGCGTAAATAATCCCCTTGTTCCTTCCACTCGGTAGAGAGCTGCTGTATTCCGTGGCCGGCAGTCACAACCATAAAGCCTACATAATCCATAACTCCCGACTCTACAGATTTCAGGAAGTCAGCCAAGCACAGATATGGCTCCACCTGCTGACGTGGAAACGTAAAGGTATGCAATACCTTACTCACATCCGACGGATCGTAGATCAGGATTTGATCTCCTTGCGATTGCGCCGGGAAGAAGCGATACATGGCATGGGCCTGAATAATCCCGTCTGTAACTGCTTCAAACATGATGCTATCCACCGTATCCTTGAGCTGAGTCGCTTTGGGATCGCCCTCCGCCAGCAGCTTCTCAACGTTGCCTCTCAAGCCAAGGTGATGCCCCATCAGCATCTGCATATTTACATAAGGCAAAATGTAATTTAACGGGTAGTTACGCAGTACATGGCGATCCGTATCTGGCGGAATATAGACCGGCAAATCCTGTGCAATGTTAGAGCGCACCGCCCGAGTAAGCTTAGGGAGCTGCTTGGTTTCCACGACTGTTGCCGCTTCAGCCTCTCGTTCAGCCTCCATATCCTCCGCCATTTTTTTGCGGGACTCAGGGTCCATCAGCTTATTGGCAATATCCAAACCATCCATAGCATCCTTCGCATAGGCTACCAGACCATCGTACTCAGGACGGATACGGTTTTTAGTAAACTTACGTGTCAAAGCAGCTCCGCCAACCATGATTGGAATATCAATATTCGCATTTTTCAAATCCTGGGCGGTCAGTACCATTTGTTGGGCCGATTTAACAAGCAAGCCTGATAAGCCAATCAAATCCGCCTTTTCTTCGCGGTATGCTTCAATAATGCGTTCTGGTGGTACTTTTATGCCCAGATTCACGATTTGGTAACCATTGTTGGATAGAATAATCTCCACCAAATTTTTACCAATATCATGGACATCACCTTTAACCGTAGCCAACAAAATCTTTCCTTTTACCGAGGATTCATTTTTCTCCATGAACGGTTCCAAATAGGCTACCGATGCTTTCATCACTTCGGCGCTTTGCAACACCTCCGCAACAATCAACTCATTGTTGTTGAACAGGCGTCCTACCTCTTCCATCCCTTTCATGAGCGGGCCGTTAATGATTTCCAGCGAGGAATATTTGGCGAGTGCCTGCTCCAGATCCGGAATCAGTCCCTCCTTGCTTCCCTCCACTACATAAGAAGCCAAGCGTTCTTCGAGCGAAAGATTGGATACCTTTTCTTTTTTCTCTACTTTCTTGTTACGGAAAGCTGCCACAAAAGCAGATAAAGTATCGTCATTCGTTCTATAAATCAGATCTTCGGCAAGCTTCCGCTCATGCTCAGGAATCGATGCATAACGTTCAAGCTTCTCCGTGTTTACAATCGCATAGTCCAGACCTGCCTTGGTGCATTCATACAAATAGACAGAATTAAGCACTTCACGGCCCGCTTCCGGCAAACCAAAGGATACGTTACTGATGCCCAGGATGGTATGAACCCCGGGAAGGGCTTCTTTAATGATGCGAATGCCCTCAATCGTCTCCTTTGCTGAACCAATGTATTGCTCATCACCTGTGCCCACTGGAAATACGAGCGTATCAAAAATGATATCCTCGGCTGCCAGACCGTAACGGTTCACCAGCAGGTCATAAGAGCGTTTGGCTACCTCCAGCTTGTCCTCACGCGAAATAGCCTGCCCACGTTCATCAATCGTTCCTACTACAACAGCCGCGCCGTATTTATGAATAAGCGGGGCCATTTTCTCAAATTTCTCTTCGCCGTCCTCCAAATTAATGGAGTTAATAATTGCCTTACCTTGCGAATATTGCAGCGCTTTATCAATGACGCCGATATCCGTAGTATCAATTACCAAAGGTACTTTTACCTTGTTTACAACCAACTTCAAAAATGCTTCCATATCCGTCATCTCATCGCGGTCCGGGTCCTGTACACAAATATCAATGACATGTGCCCCACTTTTTACCTGAGCACGAGCAATTTCAGATGCCTCTTCATATTTGCCTTCCACGATCAAACGCTTGAATTTGCGGGAGCCCAGAACATTCGTTCGCTCACCAACCATATATGGACGATTATCCTGTTCAATATATACAGGCTCAATGCCGGACACAGCAGGGGGATGATGACCCACCAGCGGACGCGGCTCAAATTGCGCCATCCGTTCACTCATAACCCGAATATGCTCAGGCGTGGTACCGCAGCATCCCCCTGCAATATTGAGCCAACCCTTTTCAGCGAATGCAGCCATTTTACGTGCTAATGAATCAGGTGATTCATGGTATTGACCATTTTCGTCGGGCAAGCCGGCATTTGGATAACAGCTAATAGCTGCAGAGGACATTTCGGAAAGAGAACGAATATGATCCCGCATAAACTCTGGACCTGTTGCACAATTCAGACCGATCGACACCGGATGCAAGTGTTCTAGCGATATACAAAAGGATTCGATATTTTGCCCGGCCAACGTCGTGCCCATAGGCTCAATCGTGCCTGAAATCATTAGTGGAAGTTCAATACCCGTTTGCTCAAAAGCCTGGCGGATTCCGATGCTTCCCGCTTTGACATTAAGCGTATCCTGTGACGTCTCCAGCAGCAGTGCATCCACGCCGCCTTCAATAAGCGCCAAGGCCTGCTCCTGATAGCTCTCAATCAGTTCCGCAAACGTAACACCACCCGTTACAGACAAGGTCTTCGTCGTCGGTCCCATTGCTCCTACAACAAAACGGGGCTTGTCCGCAGAGTTGAACTTATCCACCGCGTTACGTGCCAGCTTGGCCGCAACCAGATTAATCTCACGGGCACGTTCTGGTATATCATAATCCGCCAAAACGACAGATGTAGCTCCAAATGTGTTCGTTTCAATCAGGTCTGCCCCAGCCTCCAAGTATGCTTCATGGATGCCCTGAATAACGTCCGGTCTTGTTAAGACCAGCATCTCGTTGCAGCCCTCCAGCTCTTCCCCACCAAAATCATCGGGGGAAAGGTCCTCCTGCTGAATCATCGTGCCCATAGCTCCGTCAAGAAGAAGTATTCGTTGTTGTAACGCTTCCTGCAAGCTAATTTTGTCCAAAATCTCTTCCCCCCCGCAAAACGTTAAATCCTAGTTTAGCAGAAACCGTATCATTTAGATAGATTGGAGTAAAGACATACGTTTTATACAGCCTGCTCTTTGCAATAGCTGCTCTTGTAAATCTATTTTATAATTTGAAGTATTAAAAAGAATACTTAATTGCGTATTTTTTTAGCTAGGTCATGTTTAGCATAAATGTTGTAATCCTGTATTGTGCAACGATTCAAGACATGATATCCTGAATACAACATTAAACCAAGTGGAAAAGAGGGATAAACTCATGGCTGAAATCTTAATTCGCAATACCAATGAACGAATTAGCGGTGAAGATCAGGTTCGTGAATTTTTGGAAAGCCACGAAGTATTATATGAACATTGGGATGTTTCCAAGCTGACCGGGGAACTGCAAGAAAATTTTTTACTGACAGATGAGCAAAAAGCCGCTGTTCTCAAAACCTTTGATCCTGAAATCAAGGATTTGGCTGCCCGCCGCGGATATAAAATATGGGACGTTATCACCTTATCCGAAGCAACACCGAATCTGGACGAGCTTCTAGCCAAATTTGAGCAAATTCACACCCATACCGAGGATGAAATCCGTGCGATCGTGGCTGGTAAAGGTATTTTTATCATTAAAGGTCCTGAAGAGATTGGCTATTTCAATGTAGAGCTTTCACCAGGGGACGTTATTTCCGTACCTGAAAATATCCCTCATTTCTTCACCTTAATGGAAAATCAGAAGATCGTCGCCATCCGCTTGTTCATCGAAGAAAATGGGTGGATTGCCGAACCTTTTGAAGATCCATCATTTATTAAAGCATAACGCGAAATTATCCTACCTGAGATAAAGCAACTCCCTCTGCTCAGAGTATACTGAGCAGAGGGAGTTTTTTTAATACTTGCTTCTATGGAAAAAGCTATGAATTTCTTACTTTAACGATTGAATAATACCGTCCAATTCAGTCAAATGCTTGATTTCGAACTTTGGCTTGATCTCTGTGGTATTCGTTTTGGAATTTCGGTTCAACCATACGGAGTGCACCCCAGCTGCCAAAGCTCCTTGAATATCAGTTGTCAGCTTGTCTCCTACCATTAAAGCATGTTCAGGCTTGATACCAAGAAGCCCTAAAGCATGCTGAAATATAGACGGATCAGGCTTTCCTTTTCCAAACGAACCTGAAATGACAACATGATCAAAAAAAGGAGCTAATTGAGGTACTCCATTCAATTTTTCCTGTTGTAAATCAGGGGAGCCGTTTGTCAACAATAATAGCTTGTAATCTCCTTTTAAATGCTCCAGAATTTCAAATGTTTCTTCATATACATGGGGACGTGCCCGTCTTTCCGCAGCAAATTGGGTGGCCAGCTTTTGTGCAAGCCCCTCATTATCTATCCCCAGTTGCTGAAGACCTCTGCGCCATGACTCCTTGCGATAAACAGGAGCCAGCTGTTCCAACTGACGGAACTCAGGCTGTTCACCTGCCGTAAAATTCGCCCATAACCCTTCAAACGGATTAATGCCGATCATCTGAGTAAAACTAAAGGTCTCATAAGATTCATACAAAGCACGTGCTTCCTTGCGGACTGCTTCCTCCAAAGCCTTCGGATCAACGCCTGCTTCCTGGGAGCCCGCTTGGCATGCTGCGTCAAATGCCTCTTCTACACTACGTTCATCCCACAAAAGCGTATCATCAAGATCAAACATTACCGCCTGAATTGCCATCTGAATTATCCACTCTCTTTCCACGTTATATGTACACCTGTTCTGCGTAGTTACGTCGCACAAGCATTCCGATATGATGTCCCCATATTAAGCAAGTAGCCGCAATGTGTTATATGAAATAACATCATGCGGCCTTACATACAGAGCTACAGGTGATATCTGTTATTTCTTCTCAACCTGCACCTGATTGGATAGCGCAAACTTCTCAAGTCGCTCTGCAATGGCATCCGTGTCATAGCGACCCAATGTTTTTGTTAAAATAAAGTTTCCGCCCTTACCTTTTCTTTCAATCGTTACGTAGCCCTTTTCAATCTTAATGGCTTTCATATCCTCTGCCGTCATGGGACGTTCTCTGCCGCCTTTTAGCATATACAGCGAATTCTTCCCGACCTTCAAATAAGGACGACGGATGAAAAAGATAACAGCCAGCATCAAGTACAAGCCGAATATAAGCCAGTCCATACCTCTCATACTGGTTTTGGTCAAAAAGTAACTCATGAGCATGTATAATACGGCAAGGCCAGCCAGCATGATAGGCGCAGTAATATTACGGCCACGGAAAATGTCCATTGCAGAACCTGTACCGTTAATGGTTTGCATGCCTTGTTTTTTGCGCGTTTTGTTTAAATGCGCTGTGTTTTTGCGTACTTTTCTTTCAAATGATCGGGCCATCTCTCAATTCCCTTCCCAATTATATTGCACAATACTATAAAACGATTGCCTAAAAGCTAATCTATATAGATATCGAGAAAGATATCTAAAACAAAAGGCAAATTATGCAGGTTAAGTCGCTTGAGCGACATTAATGCTTCGGCCCGCCATTTCCTTTCGAGGTATCATCGTCCACGAATTCAATCGTTTCAAGCTGTTGCCGGAAATTACGGCGAATGTTACCTAAATAAATTTCCCGAAGATTGGCACGCTCTGTAGTTTCTTCTTCCGTTAATCCCTCGGATTTTGCTTTGCGCGCTAATTCGTTAATTCGCTGTACCAAGCTGTCTATATCCAAATTGTGTCCCCTCCATAAATGCAAAGATATAATACACTTTGACATGTAGAAAAGAGCTTGTCAAGGTTCCCACATCACGCCTTTGACAAGCTCTAAAGGTGTATAGATCAGAAGTGCGGAAGCTTAAGCACCTGACCTGCCTGCACTCCCCGATCTTCCAGTCCATTAATCCGCACAATTCCTTCTATGTATACCCGTGTATCCATTCGTTCCGGTTTATGTTTGACTGCAATTTGCCATAAGGTATCTCCAGGTTGTACCGTCAGCTTAGTTACCTCTATCTTTGAAACTGAAGGTGCTGCGAAAACTGTCAGTACGCCCGCACCTGCAATCCAAACAACAATCACTAGAATAAGAAGCTTGAGTAAGAGAGTATTGGTAATCATCTGTGCAGTCATCATTGCAAATCCTTTGCTCCCTTTCTTTTGAGTCTCCTGCATCTTATCTAAATTCATCGAAAAAATACTTTGGTATGTGCTATATCTCGTCATTGGCCGGTCCTCCAAACGTTTGTTCTTATGTTTTTTCACAATATAACACGAACATTTGTTTTGTTCAATAGAAAAGAGAACAAAAGTTCGTGAATATTTTTTAGGGATTATTTAGAACTTACGTTTGTACGAACGGAGGTTCTATGCTATAATTTTCCCAAACGTTACTAAATGGGGTTGATACGGTATGTCTAAGATTTCGAGCCGCCAGCAGGCCATTCTTGAATTTATCCGCAATGAAGTGCGTCTAAAGGGCTATCCCCCTTCTGTACGCGAAATAGGCGAGGCGGTCGGACTAGCCTCCAGCTCTACGGTTCACGGTCATTTGGATCGTTTAGAGAAAAAAGGACTTATCCGCCGCGATCCAACGAAACCACGGGCCATTGAGTTACTTGGTCAAGACGAGGCGGATAACAGCAACTTGATTAATTATTCCATTAGTCGTGTTCCTGTTGTTGGCAAAGTAACTGCCGGTCTTCCTATTACGGCGACAGAAAATATTGAAGATTACTTTCCTCTTCCCCAACATTTCGTTGGTGAGGATAAAATATTCATGTTATCTGTTGTAGGCGAAAGTATGATTGAAGCTGGTATTGCTAACGGTGACTATGTAATTGTACGTCAGCAACAGACTGCCGATAACGGTGACATTGTTGTAGCCATGACAGATGAAGATGAGGCAACAGTTAAAACCTTCTACAAAGAAAAAGACCATATCCGGCTTCAACCGGAAAATCCAGCCTTTGAACCACTTCGCCTGACACACGTCAGCATTTTGGGCAAGGTTGTAGGACTCTTCCGGGACTTCCACTGACTTTTCGCTCTTTCTTCCCCGTTATTCTATCCACTACCTCAAAAACCGGCTGCCTAGGGCAAGCCGGTTTTGTATTGATTTTATGTTCATATATGTAACTAAGGCTATTCTTCCCTTTTCCGCATGCCATTGGGTTAAACTATTTTATCTGCTATACGTTTTGTCATAAATCTTAGATCTTAGAAGCATAGGTATTAGCTTCTTTTTGCTTTTAATAGATTTATGCTCATACATTACTAGCGCTATTGACATATGTATAAAGAAGACCTAAGCAAAGGAGATATGCCAGATGATCAAAAACAAAGTCAAAACGTATAGGCATCGCATCGGAAAAAACAAATATCTGGTCGTTAAAGTCTTCCAGGCCGCAGCTGCTAAAGCAAGAAGCGGGAATGCCTTGGCAACCAATGCATTGAATATCAAAATTTCCAAACGCAAACGTAAGCATTAAAACAGCTAAGATTCAACCGTACCTTCATTATATTGAAGGGAGGTGATATGATGAGCAGAAGAAATTGTAAGCGCGACTTAAGAAGAAGAAGATTAAACATCCGTTCCAATCAAAGAGCCAATGCACGGGCAAGAGGTAATGCGCTGGCTGTTAATCTGTTTAGCGTAAATGATAGACAACGCAGACGCTAATAGTCATTGTTCAGTAAAAAGCGGGAAGAATTCTTCCTGCTTTTTTTGTGTCACCCTCTCTACTCTGCCACAGGCTTCCTCATGCTACTGTTCAAATATATCGTGCTTGCTCGAAAAGAAATCCCTCAACGCTCAGAGCGCCAAAGGATTCCATATCTCGGTATAATTTCATATGACCGCGTTCCATTTTCTCCTTCCCTGCTAAAAAGGAGACCAGGACATGGGCTAATATTGTCCGGAGGATGACTACTTAAAGTTCCGTATTAAAATAGCCAGTACTACTCAATCCGAACATGTAGCTTAAAGTAACTTAGTGGCTAGGCTTCTCTTTCCATCATACATATAATTAGTTCTTTTCTTTTTTTCTCAACTCTGCAGGCACTGGCTTAGCGCCGAAAATAGTTTTTTCCTTTTTTGTTGATTCATTAGCATATTTACCCAATTTTACATTTAAGAATCTCGCCAATTTCATATCCATTTACGTTCACCTCCTCTCCATAAAGGTAGGATACTGAAAGATTGTATCGCTAAAGATAAGCATATTATGGGTGATTGTATAAAAAAATTCAACAAACACATAAAAATGCATATAAGTTTATAATAGCTGTGATTTTTAGTCTTATGAATATAAATAAAATGATTCGGTGCATAAGCAATTAACATCAGTAATGAGCAAACATTAGTAATTAAGATCGCAGATAAACTTAGCGTAATAAAAGGAATGATTATGCATACTATCGTTGTAAAAAAAACACAGAGCGTAAGGTTGGAAAAGTGAATTCCTCCTGAGAACCTTCTAATTAGCATTAGGCTTCCAAGAGCTAATAATGAACCGAAAAAATGTCCAGTAAGCCATCCTGTAATTGAGACAAAAAATATCGTTGAGATTTCTGTAAGTTTTATTGCAAGCGCATACTCCATCACCTCTACGCTCGTTGGTCCATCAGGATCAGCTTTCTTTATTTCTGCCGCGATACGTCTGGAGAGTGCTTCTAGCATCCTCATTTTCCCCTTTCTCTGAAAAAAAATAAGAAATACCGAATGTTAATAAAGAAAGTGAAAGAAGCCCGATTGCATTAGCGTTGTAGAGCATGTATAAAGTAATAGAGATAGTAGTCGCAGAAATTAACGCGCCAAAGATTAACAATTTATTTAATGATGAAAAGTAATTTTCTACCCTCAGAAAATCATGCGGAGGTTGTACGATAAACGAAAACCCGAAATTATATTTACTTATAACAAAAGAAATTAAATAAACAACAACGATGGAGATCAATTGTATAGAGTAAATTGGGAGTCCATCTGTATCTTGTATAACCTCAGGCTGTGCTATTCCGAAGAAATTTGCAAATAAGAATACAAATAGTTGTAAGTTTATATATGCAGTCAACCCAGCTCCAGTTGAGAAGGCTGCCAAATGTGTTTTCATACCCAATCCAAATCTAAAAAATAAAATCATAAAAATATATTGAAGTGGCAAATCTAACTTTGGCATCCCAATAATTACACGCATCAGATAGGAGAATATAGCAATAACTATTGCATAAATAAGTATTTTTTTTCGATATTCCCAAAGAGGCAGCATATAAAGCTTTAGAACCAAAGTAACAGATGCTATGGCATCAAATACACCGAGTAAGATATAAAACAAAGCAGATAACAATTGAAACACCGTCCTCGAATTTAGGCTACTATAATATTGTATATTTAATTCTCGGCGCGTGGCAATGCAATTAACCGTACAATTGGAAATTTTTGTGCTATATGTAAGGTGAATATTTTCTGTATATACAGATCATCCTCAGTTTAATCCAACTAAATCCATTTCTCCCATGAAACAGCGGACACGTACCTTTTCATCCAGCTTCGCCTTGTGTTTGACCACAGCTTTTCCCCAAACAAACGTGTAGCGGTTCGTATTAGCCTCAATCTTGGTGCCATCGAGGAAGTAATGCTCCAGTTGGATGTACTTTTCTTCGGCTAGAAATTGCAGAACCGTTGTAAAAATCGTTTCTAACACTTCTTTATTCGCTCGGTGCGGAAATCTGGACGTTGGCGACGGGAATCCACATGATCATGATATTTTCACGGACCACTTTAGCAATCTGGCGGGAGGAGTAGAAGCGCTGAGCATACGCGTAGATGATGACTTTAGTAAGCATTTTTGGGTGGTAGTTGTCGCGTCCCCCCGCCTTTGTAGACCGCTGCAAAAATCTTGTCGTCTATCCGAATTTGCGTTCACGAACCAGGTGATTTTCCGGAATATTTTCTTCTAAATCCATTGGCAGGTAGAGTTGGTCCATAGTATATTGAATGTACAAAAGGAGTCCTCCTTCAAATGGTTGTTCGTCACTTCCATTTTACTAAGGAACGGCTTCTTTTGGTTTGACAGAATTGAAAAAAGGGGCCGGCCCTAAGCCAACTTCAATGACTTCTGGGACAGCTTCCTGAGCAACAATTGAAACGGCATTACCAATGACCCCAATAGCTACGATTAATAAGAAATAACGTTTCTTAATTCGCCAATTTTGTCGTGTTATGAAGCCGATAACTAGAAATACAACAATTGCTACTAAATATCGCATCCACACAAGTTCTAGTGGAAGTATGACCGATACTACAATTTTAATAACAACGTACATACCACCCCAGATACTGGAGGCTAAAATTAAATATAAAGAACCTAATAAGGTGTTTTTCATTCTATATACCCCCCGCTTTTTAATTAGGTCAAAAATGCCCCTAACGGAGAGATGTAGTCACCTTCACTCCACTAAGAGCAGAAATGTGCTACTGGTACACCGTTTTCAAATAATGGAGTCCAATACATTATGTTCACCCGTTAGTACATTTCATTTTTCTAACACAATTATATGTATTTTATTATAGGAAAGATATTAGGCCTATGTAATCAAGCATCATAGGAAATCACTAAACCGAGAGTAGACCCAACTGTTTATCGCATAATAATGAGAAGAGCAGCACAATTCCCCACCTTTCCACTGTATTCAAAATATTTCGAAAAATGAGCAAATACCCCGTCCTACTTTGATGGTTGACGGGGCTGTTATTATTTAACGATAAATTCATCCTATTATAAGGTATCAAAAGAAAAAAAGAGGAGGAAATAAGGCAATACCACTTACCACTTATATAGCGGCCTAAATGTTAACCTTATGCTCATATCCATTCACTCACTTGAACTCCTCCTTTAGATAGGGTATACAGTATGTGTCATTAAAGATATTGGCAGGGCTAAACGACAATTTGCAAAAATGTCGGCAGTGCCTAAGAATCTTTATAAAAGAATTAATCTCAAGATGATCACCAGCAAAATGAACAGTGCTAAGACAGCTGCTACCGATGTCCAAACTTTCCCGGCAGTTCTTCCGTAACTTCTTTCTATTTCCCACACACTTAACGCCTCCTTTGTTTCTAGAGTCCCCCACAGGCTATGCGAGGTCTTGTTTAAGGAATGGACTTCTAGGTAAACAAAAAATCGGATTAACCCCCTCTGGCTTGAGTTAGATCAATACCTTATAATCTCATTAGCTGTCTCTCGGTTAATAAAGGCTACCTTTCAGTTCGCCGCCTTGGCAGTCATCTTGAGGTCGGCGAGCCAGACATTGAGCGGGGACGTGAGTGCCGCGCGCATGCCGTCGAGGTCGGTCGCTACTGGCGGACCGTCCCCAGGACTCCGTGGTATGTACGACGACTCCTTTGATGGTGGAAGTAATGGTCCATACGTGGACACCGTCGATGCCTTGTGCTGGTCCCCCCAAACGATGCGTCGTATGGGGTTAACCTCGCGGATGGTGGAGACGATGGGTAGCCCCTACGTCTCCTACTGAAAGGTGCTTCCCACTGCGATTGGACCGGATAACCGCACCTGGGAGACGTTTCTCTGCCAGGTTGGCCACTAGTCAATGCCAGTCTGTATTCGCCATACGGTCTACTGCGGTGCATCAATTTCAATGGAAAGATCGAATATGACCTAGGCATTTCGATCGACACATATGATTGATCAATCAATAACTATTGCACAATAGCTGACTGACTCTCCTGCAATGCCAACACAGTCGCGGTAATACCTTCCTCGAACGGCGTTGCGGTGATCGGTCCGATGAACCGTTTGTATTTTTCTCCGCTTAGAGTCAGCGGCTCTTCGGTTAAATAGAGCATCTCGACGACTTCTTTCATTACAGGCACGCTCATACCTATAAGCGACAAGCCTAATTTCTTCAGGGGTATGACCGGTTTAGCATGGCCGCTTGCTGTTTGTGCAATCCGTACGATCTCTCGCCCCGATATAAGCCCAGCACCCGGTATGTTCCAGTTCTGTCCATAAGCAAAGTCTTTGTCTGCCAGTTCGGCGACCATCTCAGCAGCATCCGGTAAATACACAAACTCGCGGGGAACATGCATATTACCGACGAAAAAAGCCATTTTACCAGCAGCGATCGCTTCCAGAGTTGAACCTAAATACGAGGCTTGATTAGCTGTAGGCCCATAATAATCGGGCAAGCGAACAATCATAACTTTTGCCTTAGTCCACCGCTCGCTAAACAACATCCGTTCATAGTCCAGGCGGACTTTTCCTTTTATCGTATGAGGCTCCTTTGGATGTTCTTCCGTGACAAGTTCCATTTGTCTTCTCCCATAAGGGTAGATTCCATCGATTGCTACTACTTTAATCGCAAGCCGTTCTGCCGCCTCCAGCACTGATTCCCCTAGCGGAATCAGTTTGTCAACCATCTCATGGTAGGGTACGTTCGCGCAATGGAACAATACGTCAGCACCACCTGCTTGAGCTACAATGTCGTCAGGGGACATTGCGTTCCCAATGGCGAGCGTCAAATGCTCAGGATTTCCAAGCTTTCCAGCAAACTGTTCCAACTTCTGACGTGAACGTCCAAAAGCAATGGTGCGTACCCCCCGTTTGACAAGTTCTTCCGTGATTGCTGCTCCCGTCCCGCCCGTTGCTCCAATTACCATCGCTTTTTCCATTTTCCTCAGCTCATTTCGTTTTATTTGTTATTGATCAATTACTAACTTAAATTCATTTTATCGCCCTATTATTGATTAGTCAATTACTAAATTGCAAATCTTTTAAGGAATTCGATCTTATCATGAAGGAAGTAAACTCCTTTAAGCATGGTACAAAGGTAAGCAATCTGGATCAGGAACAGCATCTTATGCCAGTTCTCTGGCCTAGCGATACCCAAAGTGAAAAGAATTATTTGGAGATACAAAAAAATTCAACTCAAAATCGACATTGTGGTGGTGCAGGGCTCGAATATCTGGATTGGTCATGATCATACACATCGTCATGAGATAGAGAAAACGCCGGAGACGGGGCGTCCGCGCTTGCTGAGCACCATTTTTCCACTCCACTTCCCCGAGCAAGCCTCAGCCAGGTTTAAACCCGCATGTCGTAGTAATGCGTTTCCGTGCGCATAACCGCTCAGATCACCGGCTTCGCCTAGAACCCCAGCTAAGCTCGTTGCATTTACGCCCCGAATGGCGAGCATTTTCTGAGCGTATGGAATACGCTCCAGGATGTGATGAAGCTCGTGTTCAATCTGCTCAAGCTGTCGCTGCGCCAAGTCGTGTTCTTCGAGCAGTTGACCCAAGTGCAGCTTGTAGGCGTGCAGCGCCTGCGTAACGCCCACGCTGCGTTTAGCCAGTGCAATGAGTTGCTCGGCTCGATGCACCCCTGCATGACGCTTCACGTATTGCTTCCAGCCGGCAATGACTTGCTCCGTCGTTAACCGACTAATTTCCTCCGGGAGAGGAAATAGCCTTAACGTGGCAATGGCACTGGTGCAGGTAAGGATTTTAAAGACATGACGAAGTTCTGGAAACACAATATCTACCCAGCGGTGAATTTGATTAACGGCGCTGTTAAGACGTTTGGCAACCGTGTCGCGATGAGCCATGAGAATCCGAAGTTCCTCGTAGACTTCCGGATTAAAGCGTACAGGGGAATAGTATCCGTTTTTGACCCTATCCGCGATGACAAGTGCATCTTTACGGTCACTTTTGGATGGGGTATTATCCCGGTTTTCCTTGTTCTTTTTGACGAGATGAGGATTTACGAGAACAGCCTCAATTCCTTTGGCTGAAAGCCAACGAGCCAGGCTTAGCCAGTAGTGGCAGGTTGGTTCCACACCGACGATGATTTTGTTCAGCTTGTACAACTTAAGCAGATCTTGAATCCAGCGGCTGAACAACTGAAAACCCTCGTCATGGCTGCCAAATTCGAGTGGAGATCCGAGAGCAATTCCCCGGTAGCTAACCGCACGAGCTACGTGAGCTCCCTGGGCAATATCTACGCCTATAGCTAGATGTAGTTTTCAATGAGTTGATTTTGCTTGTCCTGGGCTTTAAACTTCATAGTAGAGCGACCTCCTGGATGGGCTTTTTGAGGCTATGACCTCGTGCGCAACCCCATCGTACCGAGGCGCTCGTTTTTATGCAAAGAGCAAATTATTCGTTTTACAGGAATTCTAACGTATCCCGTTAGCGGAATAATATATACGAAATTCTGATATTTTTGTACAACAGTCTTAATGTTTGATTTTCCTTGAAGTCTTTTTTAAATAGAAATTGTAGGCTGGTGCAATGTGTAGGTTAGTAATATTACGTTGTCTATACCTACTATGTATTTCCTAAAATTCATATATATTCTTAATCTCTATATCGAATTTGCATCTAGCCTATTTTACCGATTTCGGCGGTAAACAATCTGTTGGCGGGAGTGGTAAAGAAGTCGATAGTAGAGCTCACCGGCCGAATATAAAATACGCCGTCGTTATGTCCCTCGTGCATCTTATCTATTTTGAAGTCGTTTTATTCTGAATGCGGACATATGTGCCTCGATTGCATGAAACGACGGTTAATTATAGCAGAAACCGACATCCGCCCTCAAATAAAGGGCGCGATGTCGGCTTTAAACTTAACGGCCAAACTCCTTATCGATTATTTTATTGTGAGCCGGCGTCACTTCCTGGGCTACCGAGTTGATGCACGTTACCAAAATATGCTGCCCGCCTAGAGATCCGAAGGCTCTCGATTCAAATCCGAAAGTACCGCCGGCATGCCCCCAGTATGATTGCCCGTCAGCTGTTTTTATTTCATAAATCCCTAGTCCGACTTTACCTATAGGTGAATCTACTGTCGTGAGCATCTGGTCCATCATCTCTTGATTTAGAAGTTTTCCGCCCAACAGCGAACTGAAAAAGGTGGTCAAATCTTTGGTTGTTGAGACCATATCTCCGGCTGCATTTGCCCATGATTGGCTTATTTCTGTTAAATCGTACAAATGACCCGATCTGTCCATATTATATCCTGTGGCATGCTTACCCGGAATATCGTGACTATTTTCCATTACAAATGTCCCTGTCATCCCGAGCGGTTCGATCAACCTTTTCCTGATCTGCTCCGCATACGTATCTCCTGTTACCTTCTGAATAATTTGACCGGCTAGTAAAGTATTCATGTTCGAATAGTTCCAGCCCTTCCCTGGCGCATATACAGGCGGCTTTGCTAGTCCCATGCTGATAAGCTCGTCGGACGAATAGTAACGGAATGGATTTTGAGGCAAGGTAATATCTCGAAAATCAAGATCAGTATAGCTCGCAAGCCCGCTTGTATGGTTCAATAACTGACGAATCGTAATTTTGTTGCCGTCATACCCATTACCCTTTATGACCCCCGGCAGCCATTTTTCGACCGAATCATCCAGGTTCAATTTTTTCTCCTGAGCCAACTGCAATACAACGGTAGCAGTGAATGTCTTCGTGATGCTTCCAATACGGAATGAAAAATCCGGCTCCACCGGGCGTGGTACTTCGAAACTGGCTGTACCCGTAGCGTAGGACCAGCGTTCCCCATCCTGTAGCCCGCCTGCCACGACACTTGGAACTCTTTTGTTGGTAACTACTTGATCCATGACGCGTTTGACTTCTTCCCGATGCTTTCTTTTCTTTTCTTTCTCGTTGGGTTCTTTTGCGGATTCCGACGATAAAATATTGTCGGTAGTGGCAGCTTTATCGATAGCTTGATAAGTTGCCGTCTGACCCTCTGCGTGGACAGTTCCATAAGCCAGTGTACCCGCCAATATAGCTATTAAAGTAAGTGTAACTCCTTTTCGAATGGTGAATGATTTCATAACGAATCGCTCCTATTATTTTAGTATGTTGTTCTGCTTTACCCCCTCACCTTACCTCCGATATTGTTAAATCGAACAGTGATAAAACCGCCAAGCTTTTGATGACACCGTACTTGGCACCTGTCACATATACCGCATGACAAACTGTCAACTGTCTTATATGACGTGCTTGTTAAGATAGAGGATCGCTAGTACAAAAGGTGTTAGGACAACAACCTTTACCGATAGGCAAAAAACATACCCAGAATGAGTTGTTGTTCTAACTATGTTATTGATAGAGCTCATACAACTTAGTTAGCAATGGATAAACTAAACTACCACGACAATTAAACAAGAAGACTTCACTGGAAATTCCAGCAATTCATTTAGCAGCAATCTCCAAATTCATTGCTCTTGGCGTCGGCGATGTGGGCATTCTGTTCCGCGAGATCGCCGAGGTCATCGGGCGGCAATTGAACGTGCCGACGGTCAGCACCACACCTGAAGAAGCTGCTACCCATTTCGGCTTTCTAGGCCCCATTGCAGCATTCGACAGCGCAGGCGTGTTCAACACTGCGCAGGCGAGTCTGGCAACACGGGAGCTTCTGGGCTGGAAACCGATGCAGCCCGGACTGATCGCCGATCTCGAAGAAGGGCATTATTTTGCATAAAAAAAGGGGGGTGTACCAACAGCCTTAAATGGCTGCTTGGGACACCCCCTTATAATTACTTCGACTTTAGCTAATTGCATCTGGCTGGACTATGTTATGACGATCGTTGCGCTGAATTGAACTACTGCGTCCCCATTCGGCAGGAGAAGATGGGCGGCCAAGTCCGACTTCTCCAACACGGTTTTGCCGTCCGGTAGCTTCTTCCGCATCATCATATCGCCGTGATTCACTTCCCTCCGCTCCTTACGTTCCCTTTACTGCGACTCCCCCTCGCGCTTCGAACTTGAACCAGCAACCACACCCCCGCGTGAAAAGCCACTCCGATAAAAAAGAACTTCAAATATTGCTCAATGATGCTGAACATATATTGCCACTGCTCCCCGAAGAAATAGCCGATTGAAAAAATGCAATGACCCATAGAGCGCCACCGGTATAGGCATATAGAAGTCCTGCTTGAGGAAGAGCCAGCGGCCGTAACGCTCGATCACAGGCATACTTGCCTTGTAGCCAATCACGTACGTGATGGTGACCCTATAATTCCGTCAGGGCCATCGCAAAAGCCAACAGCCCATGAAGCACATCTTTAGAGGCTAAGAAACCGGTATAGGTCAAGGTGCTGTTGCCCGGCGGAACGGGGAGCGCGATGAAGTCCAGCGGCAAGCCGATGAGCAAGACCAGGTATCCATATTCGTTAAACAATTGTTCAACTAACCCGATCAGGTCCATGAGCATTCTCCCTCTTGTGCTGCAAAGTCCCGCCAGCCGAGACAAGCTTGTTTTCCGGCAAAATCAAATAAAAAAGTGCAAGAACCGCCAGTAAAGCAACGCTGATGCTAATGGCAGCGGCATTCGTATACTGGCTGGCTATCCATCCCCCGATGACCGGGCCAATCATAATACCGAGCCCTTCAATCCCGGAGAGTACTCCCCACCCGGTCCCCTTCTGATCCTCCGGAACAAGGTACGACAGCACCGCATTCCAGGCCGGAAGCACGGCTGAGTAAGACAATCCCAGCATAAAGGCAAACAGCATCGTTAATGCAGGCGGCGGCATGGATACGATTAACAGAGCCAATACGACCGTAAGCGATACGAAACCGGCGAACAGCATTTGCTTGTGCCCCCATCGATCGGCCAGCTTCCCCATCGGGACAAGAAACAGCATCGCGCCGGCCCCGCCTAATATGAGCATTAGCGAATATTGCGGCTGGCTCAGACCGAGATTGTCAGCGGCAAAACCGGGCAGTATCGGCAGCAGCAGTCCTGCGGCGGTCATCTGCAGGACCATGCCTGGCAGCAGCCATTTCAGCTGAACGAGTCTTCTTCGCAGTCCTGTCGCTTGTTCGGCAAAGCTGACGTTCTGGAGATGCAAGGGGGTTGTTCTGTTAATCCCGAACGATGCGATGCAGCCGACGGCGAGCAGCGCAACCATCAGCCGGAAGGCAGGTTCGAAGCCATAATCGAAGGTGAGATTGATTGTGACCGGCCCCAGGCCGATGCAGGCCAGCCACACGGTGTATATCGCCCCAATCTGGGCCGCCCGCTCCGTCAGCCGGATTTTCTCCAGACAAATGAGCCATATAGGCGACGCCCCCATCCCAAGCATCACGGAACCAGCAACGAGCCCCCAGGCATACGGACTAAAGAACACAGCGGCTAGTCCGGACAGCATCAGGACGAAAGTGGCGGGCAGCAGCCAGCGCAGCGAAAACCTGTCCAGCAAATATCCAGCCACACATTTAATCAGCGTATCGGCTGTATAATGAAGCGAGACGGCAAGACCGACCAAAGCAACGGTTTGCCCGGACTCGTTGACGGCAAAGTTCGGTAGGAACGAGAACAAGAAAGCGCTTCGGACAAACTCTGTGCAAAAAAGCACCGTGAACAGCGTCAGAGTAGAAAGCTTGAACGCGCTCCTCCCGCTCATCATATTCCACCCCTTCTTAAGGGACTTGCCTCAGGAAACAAATGCCGAACAATATGGTCCGCAGACGTTTTCTGCCTTGCTGCGAGCAGCCCGTTCATCATCGACTGCTTGATCGGCTCAGAGGAGATCATCGCTTGTATCTGCAACACCAGATCATGAATCGTAAAGGCCACGACTGCCGCTCCTTTGCGCTGCAAATACAGGGCATTTTCCTTCTCCTGCCCCAGAAACGGATTTAGGATGAAAATCGGAACCCCGGCCTGAATCGTCTCGGATAGTGTAACGCCTCCCGCTTTCGTGATGACGCAGCAGGCACTGCTCATCAGAACATGCAATTGATCGGTGAAGCCGAATACATCCACTCTTGCATCATCCGCCCAGCTCTCCGCAAGCCTCCGTCTCCATCCTTCCTGCCGGCCGCAAATCACTTGAATGCGGACGCCTGACAAGAGCAGCAGCTTCCCGATGAGCCTCGATAGCGATTGCAATGTGCCGCAGACGTTGGCCATAAGCAGAATCACATGCTCATCTGCTTCTTTAACGGAGCCGGAACCGATCATTGCCGCATCATAAAATGACTCCCTGACCGGAATTCCGGTCACGGTAATACGACTCTCGGGGACGCCCTGCCTGACCATAGCCTCTTTCACGTCGCTGGCAGGGACAAAATAATGATCCGGCTTGGCGAACAGCCATCTTCGGTGAACGTCAAAGTCCGTTATGACAACAGCAGTCCGGGGACTGATCGCAGATAATGCCTCGCTGCTTGGCAAGCTGCCGAACGGGAATGTATAAATGATGACTTCCGGCTGGTACTGGAGGATGATTTTCTTGAGCCTCTCGCCACCAAGACTGTTCATCCAGGTTGCGATCTTTCCCTTCATGGGAAGCTGGTTGGTCAGATGGTAGGTCCATCCGTAATAGGGAATGCCCAGGCTGGCTGCATGCGGGCTTTGCCGGTACAGAAAGCGGATTATTTTGTTCAGCACAGGATAAGCTTCCCGGAACAAGTCGACAACCGCCACCTGGCTATAACCATTGCGAATCAATCTTTGCTGCAACACCTTGGACACCTGATGATGACCTTCTCCGTAATCGGCCGTTAAAATTAAAATTTGTGGTTCCTGTCCCACTATTGTCACCTCATTTCACTTGTCAAGCCATTTCATCCAGACGAACGAATTGCAGGTTGCGTCCCTGTAATTGATGCAGTACTTCCTCCAGAGCCCGAAGCATAAAATATGGCGCGTGACGGTCCGCTCCCGGCGAATCTCCGCTGTCATGCAGCAAAATAACAGATCCGTCCGTAATTCCGTTCAGCAGCGTTGCCTTCAGCTTCTTGCGGCAGCTTTTGCTGCGCCAGTCCCCCGCCTTCAAGGACCAGAGTACGATGCGGTACGATTTGGGATGAAAGAAATCGAAAGCGTTCATGAGCCCCCATGGCGGACGATAGTGATCCGGCCTTTTTCCGATTATGGATTCAATAATATCTGCGGTCCGTTTCATATGATCACGCCGCACCGTCCAAGGAAGCATCAGCCAATTGGAGGTGTGATAGTAATTGTGGATTCCAATCTGATGACCTTCACGATCCATTCTTCTGATCAGATCCGGGTGCAGTTCCGCCTGCGAGCCAAGCACGAAGAATGTGGCCTTCACTTGATAGTCCTGCAATAAATCCAATAATTCCGGTGTATACCTCGGATGCGGCCCATCATCGAACGTGAACGCTACCTGGTTCTTGGTCGTTCCCTTACGAAAGGCTCCAAATTTGATCATTCGTGGCAAAAAACTAGGAATTAGCATATACAGACTGATGAAGCCTATGAGCCCAATCAACAAATATTTAACAAGCAACGTCTTTATCCCCCTTAGTGAAAATTAAGCTTAAGCATACTGCTGCAAGGAGCAAACCCATTTTTCTTCCTGTGTATCGCTCTGCATGCTCAGAATTTGCATGACCGCATGTCTGGCGGAATCCTGCTGTCTGCACAGCCCTGCTTTCTCCCTCATTTCTTTCAATAGGGAAGGCTGTTGAACCAGCCGCTGAAGCTGATCCTGCAAATTGTCAATCTGACATAGATACGCTACTCCCGCTTGAATCAAATAATCGGCATTATCCTTTTCCTGCCCCAGCCGTGGCTCCAGCAGCAGCATGGGAAGCTGAAGCGCCAGCGCTTCGGAGGTCGTCAGTCCGCCCGGCTTGGTAATCAATACGTCTGCGGACGCCATCCATTCATGGATTCCCTCCAGGAAGCCTGTCAGCATGACGTTATCCCTGTCTCCCAACGCTTCATGCAGGCGGTTCAGCAGCTTCACATTGCGTCCGCATACGATGACAAATTGCACGTTAGGGGGAAAAGAGTCAGATTGCATTTGCTCGATGAAGGATTTATCGATAATCCCGCAGCCGCCGCCCATCACCAGCACGACAAAGGCGTCAAGAGCCAAAGCCAGCTTCTCGCGCAGCCGGTCTTTATTGTCGGTCTGACTGTAGGATGGGCGAACAGGGATGCCCGTTACAGCAATTTTGTGGTCAGCAACGCCTTTTCTCTGCAGAGCTGCACGCACGCCTTCGGAGCCAACCAGATACAGATCCGTAAACGGATGTATCCAATAGCTGTGATCGGAATGGTCGGTAATGACCGTTGCCGCAGGCAGATCCGTCATCCCTTTTTCCTTAAGCAAGGAAATGGCGGCTGATGCCAGCGGGAACGTGCTGACAATCAACGTCGGCTGTTCCTCATTCAGAAGTTTGAGCAGCCGCTGCAGGCTGGTCGTGAGAAAATGCTTCAGGAAGAAAGTAAGTGTACTGTCCGTCCGGGTCTTCTGATACATATATCCGTATGAGGAGGGAAAATGCTTCACCCATTGCAGGAAGCAATACCGTTCAACCACATGCATGCGGGGATGGATCCATTGCATAAAGTCGACCACCTCTACTCCCAGTTTGTACAGCACCGATGCCTCCAAAATCGCCTTGGCCGCCTGCATATGTCCATCCCCGAGCGCGCCGGACAGAATCAGCAGCTTTTCCCGTTTCATGCTATTCATCAACAATCGCCTCCTTCGTGAAATTTAACTATGCATGAACAAAACTACCAGCACCGCCGTTAGGAATCCGACCATCCCACCAGCCACACAATCGATTGGATAGTGATAGCCCCAATAAACCCGGGATATGGCCACCAACAAGGCCAGACCAATCAAGACAAGCATAATTGCCGGCGATGAGGCCAACACAAAAGGTGTAACCAGGGCGAAAATAGCGGTTGTATGGCCGGATGGGAAGGAATAATCCTTCAACGGGAATTTGCCTACCTTTACCTGCTCCAGCTTGCGGAAAGGCCGGTCTCTGCGCACCTTTCTCTTGATCAGGACAGCAACGATATGGCTAACGGCCAGTGCGATCAAGCTTTGCAGCCCGATTCTGCTGAACTCCCCCTCGGCGAACCATGCCAAGGACACTGCGCAAATGATGGTAAACAAAGCTCCGCCCAAATGGGTAATCCATCCGAACAATCGGTCCAGGGTCCGACTACTCAGCCGATGGTTGCACCAGAAGAACATCGTTTGATCAATTCGCCTTATCCACTGCATCCTGCTTTCCACCTCCGTTCCCTGTTTTTTCGATAAGTTGATGTTCATCCCTTATCTTCCTCCGCTCAGACAGCTTCCGTATCAAGAACCATATTGCCGCAATCGCTACACCAACGCCCACCAGCATAATCGTGAGAACTTGGTTCACCATATTCTCTGCCGCGCGGCCATATATATAGAAGAGAAAACCGACTACATAAAACTTCACCGCCCGACCAATGGCGGCATAGCTGAGCAGCTTCCATAACGTATAATTCATGCATCCGGATAAAATCGTAAATATTTTAAACGGGATCGGAGTGAACGATCCGATCAGGATTGCGGCCTCGCCGCGGCGGGCAAATAAGTCGCTTGCCGAATCCAGCCATTTTTTCTTCATTACACTGCCCAAAATATGCTTTCCCGACACCTTGCCGATCCAATAACCGATCGGTGTCCCAAGCAGGCTTCCGGCAAAGCCAACCGTAGCGAGCCATAAAGCCGACTCCGGTTGCACCGCGCTTAAAGAAAGCTGCAGGAAGAACGCCGGGATGGGGAAGATAATCGCATCGAGCATAGCGTGAATAAAAAGTCCCGTCGCTCCGAAGTTCTGTAAAAATTCCATAATTTTATCCATGAATGCCTACCCGCCTTTGTTACAGAGCATGATGAAAAATAGGTTGCCTCTGGGTGGTATGGGTTTCCAATCGCTGTGTTCCAACTCCATACCGCCCTCCAGGAACTTACTCACCACGCTCTTAGTTTCTTTTGTTTTAATTAATTGGAGCTTGATTTGGGTGGACATAACTCCTTTGAAACGGACTGTCTCTTCATCGTCATAAATCGGTTCCTCAGCGAGCTGCGGGAGTGAATCAGCATCATCGGTATCAATTGTTCGGTCTTGCGGCCAATCCGCTTCTTGCCTTCAGGGTGCATGACGGATAACAATAATCGTAGATAAGCCGTTGTAATGCGTTGGAACAGATCGGACTTCATCGGTTGTTGTTCGAAACCAAGACCATGTATCAAACCACGATGAAGCAGCGTAATGCCGACTAACGCCTTCACCTCTCTGAACTCCGGCTGACTTGCGAATGCCTCGCTGATCTGCTGCATGGATTTCCGTGTAAGCCGGGCCGTCATGAGCGCCGCGCGGTCTGAGTCTTCGGATTTGATCAGCATCAGAATCGTTTCATTATTGAGATGGAGTTCCCCGACCAGATCGCCTTTATTGATGATGGTGGAGTCCGCACAGACGATGCTCTCCCCTCGGTGTTTCTTAATCATGACTTTGCAAATTCCAAAGTGCGATGTATGCGAGCCGCGAAAGCGTGAAATCCAATCGAACCCTCTTTCCCACACCATCCAGACCGCCTGCATTGAAGATTTGCGTAAACGAAGCAACATTGATCCAACCATCCTTCATTCTTATTTTAATCGACAAATTCCATTGAAATTGTCAAAACTGAAATAATATTTCTATGTGAATTCCTTATTTCTGTTAATTTTATGATAGAGGATTTAACCAAAAGAGCATACGGGCTGAGCTACTGGTTGGTGGCCCGTCTTGAGACGGGGCCGGATACATCCGGTTGCCTACTGTATATGATTAAGTATGAAAAACAAAGCATAATTAAACGTAAAGAAATTCTTAAGAAAAGGTTAATTTTCGTTTGGGGTTGGGGGTCCGTCACTCAATTTGATGCAAATCGCTGATCGCTCAAGTTTAATTTGATATATAAGTGCGACCAAAAATAATTTCGTTACATGCTAGTTGAGATTCATTTGCACTCCTAACAATCAAATCAGGTAATACTGTTAGGATGGCTTCTCCTTCTGAAAAGTCCGGATGATCCGAACAACATCGGTACGATGCGCATCGGAAACCTTCAATTAAAGCAGTGTGCAGCACGTGCCGGGAAAATGACGGAAAGTCCCCTCATAGACATCTTCTTCAACAAACCCTACAACCTAAGGATTCGTCGCCCTCTTACGGCCGAAGCTAAACAATTCGTTCAGTTCTGCGTCAATTGCCAGAGAGGCATGGTATAAGGAGCGGCGGTAAACTTTTTGATCAGCGTTGTGAACAATGTGCCGGTATCGGTCAGCAACACATATCGATAAAGCCGGTAGCCTATACGCTTCCAGAAACACTTAAACTTTGGTAAGGTAAGTATCAGAGTAGCAAAGGTCGGAATGGTATTGAAAATCTGCCATATACTAATTTCTGATATTCGATGTTTCGTAAGGGGCGATTTCTTTTCTTAATTTTCTCTGATTATCCATGGTTCCTCCTAAGGTAACAGCTCCCGCATTTTTTGATTGAATTACAAGTCAAAGAACTTTCACTCGTCTCCTGCCTCAAGGTCGAATTTAGATCGTCTGTCTCCTGGTAAACAACCAACCGCCTGTCAGAAATATACAGCTGAATAAGAACGTGAGTCCAAATCCCTGAAGTAGCGAATCGTTAAAGAGCATCGTTAGGAATCCGTCTGCCACCTTAATGTCTTCGTGATGCTTCCAATACGGAATGAAAAATCCGGCTCTACCGGGCGTGGTACTCCGAAACTGGCTGTACCCGTAGCGTAGGACCAGCGTTCCCCATCCTGTAGCCCGCCTGCCATGACGCGTTTGACTTCTTCCCGATGCTTTCTTTTCTTTTCTTTCTCGTTGAGTTCCTTTTTTGGTTCTTTTGCGAGCTCCGACGATAAAATATTGTCGGTAGTGGCAGCTTTATCGATAGCTTGATAAGTTGCCGTCTGACCCTCTGCGTGGACAGTTCCATAAGCCAGTGTACCCGCCAATATAGCTATTAAAGTAAGTGCCACTCCTTTTCGAATGGTGAATGATTTCATAACGCAATCGCTCCTATTATTTTAGTATGTTGTTCTGCTTTACCCCCTCACCTTACCTCCGATATTGTTAAATCGAACAGTGATAAAACCGCCAAGCTTTTGATGACATCGTACTTGGACCTGTCACATATACCGCATGACAAACTGTCAACTGTCTTATATGACGTGCTTGCTAAGCTACGTTCTAACCGCTGTTACCCCACCCTCTTTCGCTTGACGGATCGGGAAGTTATATTGCATGATAGGTCTGAATCATTCGGAAATTGGTTTGCAAAAAAATATAAGAAGGTGTGTGTAATTCGTGTTCTCGATAATGAAAAAAAGGGTCTGGTATGATTGGATACTTGTGGCCATACGAACGCTTTGGCTGGTCATTATCGCAAGCGCTGGTTTTGTCGATCCGTCATTAACCGTTGTGTCGCTTTGGGTTGTACTTTCTCTTGCTTTCGTCGTTTATCTCGTTCCATTAATCATCCTCTATAGGAAAGAAGACTGGTATCTGACAATCGAAGTCACGGTAACGGGCTTTTTTATCTTTATTTAGCCTACGCAGCCCCGGGATTGCTTTGGTCTTTTGTTTTACTCGTGATAACTATCGGCTTGACGAGCAGTCGAAGAACCTATGTGTGGACAGGTATCCTTAGCGGAATCGTATTCCCAGTATTGAACAGTTGGATTGCTGATCGTCTCCCGTATGAGCTTATCGTTAGCTGCAGCCTTGGTTTTGCCATCGGCTTCGCGTTTAATATTTTAATTCAGTCCCATAAGCAAGGCCGAATTATTCAAGAGCAAAAGCTGTTGCTGGAGCAGCATATTAAGCGGATTGAGGAACTTACGCTGATAGAGGAGCGCAGCCGGCTGTCACATGAGCTGAATGACACGATTGGCCATACGCTTACCTCGCTCATCGTCGGCGTCGAATCACTGCGATCGTCCTTACCAGATGCGCAAATAGAGAGGATCGATTCGCTTGTCGGAATTGCCCAACACAGTCTGGTTGATATCCGAAAGCATCTGCATCAGCTCTCTCATACTCCGTTGAACCATTCGTTAAGTGAATCGCTGCGGCAACTAACTGAAGATTTTATGAAGTCAACAGGTATAACGGTCAAATTCCGTGTGATCGGCAGTGAGACTCTCGTTATGCAGAAAATAAACATTTGTTTATATCGTTGCCTTCAAGAGTCTCTAACCAACGTGGTTCGGCACGGCAAGGCGAGCGTGATATCCGTTCAGTTACATTTCAATAGTCAGCAGCTTCGATTACAGATCGAAGATAATGGCATCGGAATGGAAGAAATCCAATTTGGATTTGGGCTCAATGGAATGAAGGAACGACTTGAACTATTTCACGGCACGGTGTCCGTGCATTCCGAGTCAGGACAAGGAACTTTCGTCATATGTAATATTCCGTTGCAGACAGAGCCTGTACATGATGCGATCCGCCTGCTAATCGTTGATGACCAGGTGATCATTACCGACAGCTTGAAGCAAATTTTTGATCAGCATGCTGATTTTAACGTCGTTGGTACAGCCGGGGACGGGCGCGAAGCATTAGAACATTGTGATCGCTCCCAACCAGATATCGTGCTAATGGATATTCGTATGCAGGGAATGGGCGGGATTGAAGCTTTACTTGAGATGAAACAACGATGGCCTGATATGAAGGTTGTGTTCATGACAACGTTTGAGGATTCCTTGCAGGCAGCAACTGCATTGGAGCGCGGGGCAGAAGGCTACATGCTGAAGTCGATTCATCCGCGGGAGATGAAGGAAGCCTTGAAACTTATTTATAATGGAGGAACCTGGATCGACCAATCGGTCGCTACGCGAGTTTTCGAAGAGATGAAGCGTCAACGTGAGCAGTTGGAGAAAATCGGTTCAAGTCAGGGAAACTACCCGTACGGGCTTACGAAACGCGAGATGGAGATTCTGGAGCATCTGTCGAGCGGACTGCGCTACAAATTGATCGCCGCCAAGCTATTTTTATCGGAGGGAACGATCCGCAATTACTGCTCGATTCTCTACTCGAAACTTGGTGTCAACAACCGCGAAGAAGCAATAGAAATGGCGCGAATGAAGAATATCGTGTAGCTAAAGAATTTCCCGATGGTACTCACGATATGGGGGTCACCTCACGAAACGGAAAAAATCGTATGCTAAGCAATACGTTGCAGAAAAAACCCGGACCCTTACAGGGGAATCCGGTTCTCGTCATAGCAGCAAGTGAAGTTGAACTATCGTTTCCCGTTACTTTAGCGATGTAATCGAACTGAAGCTAAATGCATTAGATCCAAATATCATTGACTGCAGTTAATTCTGACTCAGTCTCGCCAGTGTTTACTACTTCTCTGGGCTCTACCAACATGATATGACACTCCTGGTTAGCGAAAGTTTTGTGTTCGGCACCCTTGGTATAATAAACATCTCTCCTTGGGAAATCTTTACTTGGCCATCGCGGAAATCAATGAACATCTTCCCTTCGAGCACGATAAACACCTCGTCGGTATCTTGATGATCGTGCCATACAAAATCCCCATCTATCTTGACCAATTTAAATTGATAGTCATTCATTTCACCAATGACTTTCGGAGACCAATGTTCATTGAACTTAGATAATTTCTCATTCAGATTAATAGATTGGTAATTAATGATAATTATTCCTTTTTTTGATATTCAATATATCATATTATTGACTTGGTTTGTTGTTAACTATCCTGCCCGTTCGTATTATGAGATCAACCAATTCTTTCTGGTTGATCCTTTTTGCATTAACTTCGAGGATTAAGGGTAGCCGGGTCGAACGTACCTGCCCGTGGGACCAGATCTCGAGCGCTATAATGTTCACCCCTACTTGTCATGACCATGATTGAGGCTGGTTGGGACATCGATCCCGTATCACATGCGATGCTGTGGAGCGACAAGGAGTTCGTTGGGGCTACCGGTTAATTGATTTCGAGGAGAGATAAAATGAATCCTGTTATCGGGCTAGACATATCTAAAGAAGAAAGCCACGGACAAGCTTTCTTAGAACGAGGAAAACCATACCAAGGGATTTTCTATTTCCAACATACACGGGATGGGCTTGAGATATTGCTTCAAGTTATTCAGGACATCGAACGTGAATCAGGTCATCGGCCTACAATAATTCTGGAAGCAACCGGGCACTATCAAAGCCCTGTCGTTCAATTTCTAGAGGAACATCACTATGTATTTATCGTAATCAATCCGCTCATTTCTAATCGGTTTCGAAAAACAAATCTTCGTAAAGTGAAAACATGATGCTGCCGACGTTTTTCTTCTCGGCGAACTGTACTATAGAGAGGAATTCGAACCCATCAAAAAAAGAGGTGTCCAACTGCTCAATATGCGGTATCTGACGCGACAACATGAGTCCTTCTCTAAGATGTGCGTGCAGACGAAGCTGCAATTCCAAGCTGTTTTGGATCAGGTTTTCCCAGCGTATAGAGGTGTTTTTGGGGCTATGTATTCTAACGTATCTCTTCGCTTCCTACATGGGTTTCCGACCTCATCCTCGGTTCTAGAAGCTAGTGAAGAGACACTCAAAATGACCATTCATGCTCTTCTATCTTCAAAACGAGGGCGATCTGAGAAGTGGATGAATGAACGAGTTCAACGATTGATCGAGGCTGTAAAACAAAACCCATTTCGGGAGACCATGTATGAGAGCCACCTCATCAACCTTAAGATCTTAATCAGCCTTATTCTTCAGTACCAGGAGTACCTTGCTATGTTGGAACAGACCATAGATGCCCTGGCTACTGAGATTGAAGAGTATGATTTAATCCAGTCGATTCCCGGTATTGGCCCTAAAATTGCTGCAACAATTTTATCGGAAATTGGGGAAGTCGACCGATTTGACCATCCAAAGAAACTGGTTGCCTTTGCAGGCATAGACCCCAGTGTTTTTGCTTCAGGTAAGTTTACAGCAACTTGGAATCGAATCACCAAACGTGGTTCCAGGCAGCTTCGGTACGCACTTGTTATGGCGGTACAGTGTGGCCTGATCCGATCTCGCAACACTCGAATTAAAGAATTCTATGAACGCAAAAGAGCTGAAGGAAAACCTCACAAAGTGGCATTAGTAGCATGTGCGAATAAGCGAGTTCATTGGTTGTATGCCATTTTAAAAAGTAAGAAATCGTTCCGTTCGGTATAGCAAATTTATGGTATAATCTTCCATTTAGACTTGGATTAATAAATATAACACAAGCTCTCGAGTTGTTTTGCTGGAAATGTTGACAAGCTATTAGCTGGTATAGCTTAATGAAGCATCGTCAAGACTATTACTTTATTTTTCAGTCTAGAACTTTAGACACCTACAATAAAGACCGCAAAGGCTTAAGCCCTTACGGTCTAATTTACTTCTGGCATCCTGAGTCCAATTTCACCTTCCTTGTTGCGCCCCCGTTCATAGTCGATGGTGACAAAATCCAATGTTCGGTTTGTTTTTAGGCTATTTGCTATGTTAACAATAGCCCTGCGCCGTTTATCTGCAAATGTAGTTGCCGAGATAGGTGGAATGTCCTTACGATAACCTTTTTCCAAATATTGTTGAGCTTTGAGGTATTTCATCCATCCAAAAATAACAGCTTCGCTATCAATCCCTCGTGCTTATCACGCATATTATTTATTGCAAATTTAATATTATTCGTGAGGAATTGATAAAATTTATAATTAATATAGCGCTGGTCTTTTAGTAGAACGGCGTTGGCTGTCACATCTGCTGTCAGTTCTTGACCAGAAACTCGCTTCGCAACTGATCCTTCTGCCGAAAGCAAATCATATGCAGCCATACCGTTTTCCAACTGTTGAAGTGAGTATTCATAGTTTTTGATTACATCAATTAAGTCAGTATATCTGTTTAGCAGCCACTTTGTTTTTCTTATATCTACTGCATCTACATCGTCAAAGAAGTTTACTTGAATTATCTTCTGTGTATCAGATGAGTCTTCATCAGAATGAGCGCGCAAAATTACAGACTGAGTATGTTCCATAAACGTTCATCCCTTCAAAGAAAATCTAATTATTAATTTTCGTTATTCTTGCAACATCAAATAGTATATAAGAGTGATTGAATCTACAATTTTAAAAGTTATTATCCCAATATACATATTCCCTAAAATAAGTCGGTCCATCGTCACCCTAGCGCAAACATTTCTTCATTCTGTAATTTATTAGCTGAACACCATTACGCTCAACAATTTGCGATTTTAATACTCTGTACCCTTTTCTTTCAAAAAATAATTTGGCAGTGATGCTTGCATTTGTGTCTATATCAACGAGACATAATTTTTTTGCCTCAGATTCAAGAGTACTCACCAGCGCCGATGCAATACCCTGACCTTGATAATCTTTATGGACAAATAGTCTATCAAGATAACCATCCCGATTCATATCTGAGAAACCCGCGATACGATTATCCATTTCCACTACATATGAAATATTAGAACTTAGGCCCTTCAACCAAGCCTCTCTCTTCTGACTCAACTCTGCTCTGTTAGCCCAAGCATCAAGTTGCTCTTTGGTGTAATCATGCTTATTTATTTCATGTACTGTCTCATAAAATAGAGTGATAATCTGGTCAATATCCGTCTCATAGAATTTTCGAACAAACAATAGATGTCCCCTCCTTAATTTAGTATTTTTATACTACACCAAGGATGTCTCCTGACGCATGTTCAGATTGCACATTCGTTAATTTTCTAAGATTCCGAGCAATCCTCCGGGCCTGTTCTTCGCATTTTTCATTTCCGAACATGGTCAGGCAACCAATCGTATCAAGTAGCATGCTTTTAATCGCGGCTGACTCTGCATCCTTTTGTTGTATAAGGGATTCAGCCTCTATTGCACGTCTCAAAGCATGAGGGTGTTACTCCCCTACACCTTCACCATAGGGGGTTGTTCTTTATGCGCTCCATTTTGACTTTACATTTGGCTGGCGCTTCGCTTAACATATTGTTAACCTCAATTAAATCTGATAAAATTAAATTCAAAAAATTAGGAGAAAAAACATGGACTTTGTAACCGTACTTCTTATGTGTATTCCGCTTTACGCTGCATTTAGAGCTTTTATAATCACTCGTGATCCAGAAGCAAAAAAAAAGAATCCCAAAAACGACACTAAAAGCTCTAACCTTTTTTGCTTACTTTATATTTATCGTTTTGGGATTTTTTATAATTACAGAAGGTATAGAATACCTCTCTCAGTTATAATTGAATTGGTAATTGCAAGTAGTTTTATAAATCTGAAGGGATTTAGAGTACGGGGGTAAAGGCTGTTACGTCTCAACCCTCTTCAAATATTCCGTAGCAAATCCTCCGCCGTACCCTTCAAGCCGCACAACCTCCGAACCACACAAGTCCCAAGGCTCGGATTCTACTGTCCAAACCTTTTCCCTGTACTTCTCCTTACGGGCTTCATAGCAACCGTGGTTATAACCTGATCGCCTTTTGCAACTTATATGTCCGTTCACTCACCTTTACCGCCTCCATCCCATACCGTTACCTTTAAGCGACCAGAAACAACTTCATCCAACCACAGAGTTACATGTCCGCCGTAGGAGTTTGTCAAACTAAGGTGTTCTTTTCTAACCCCGTCCACTAAAAAGAATCTCGACCATATTTGACCGTCCAAATCTTCTCCAGTCACGTAAACTGGATATCCAACCAATTCAACGTTGAATTTTTCGTTTTCAGTTAACACATTCATTCCTTGTTCCCTCCTTGGGGTTGTAGCAGCTCCGGGTTATCGTGTATGTTGCCGATAGGTTTTCCATACTCATATATACCTGTCAACATCCAAGCGTTTACTGCCCACTCTGCATGTTCTGTACATTTTACAACTCCACGCTCCAGCGCACCGTTTGACCACGGTCTTGTAAACTCGTAAATGTCGTCTTCCCATACACCGTAATTCGGTAAATCTATAAATTGGCCTACTGTTTCAGGATCGACTTTCCACCAAAATTCCGTACAAAAATATTCACTATCCCACTCCACTTCTCACCGACAATTACGTCTTCGCCTATCAGATAACCATGAAACCACTCGCCGTTATCAAGCCGTTTACCACGGAATTTAATCTCTCTCATGCTTATCTCTCCTTTGGTATAGATAGTAGTCGGTGTATCCCCCTTAAAATAGTATCAGTTGCACCGAACGTCTTGGCTCGGGTGGTATCCATTGCTTGCCGTATTCCTGCATCCACTCAGCCACACTCTTACGGCGGTTCCATTCGCTTCGTGGTATCCAGCTTGTGTTATCTCCCTGCACAGCAGCGTTGTAAGGGGCAAACCATTTGGGTAGCATCATTCCTAACAGATGCACGCGAGCTCTGACAGGGCCGCACAGCAAGCCATCAAGGTAACGAATTCGTTCTTCCTCAGACATTCGCATGGTCCCGCCGATAAATACCAGTTGTTCCGTTTGCAGTAACCTCGTATCTCCGCCAGGCTGTAAGATAGGAACCGGATTGTATCCACGCCGCCGCATATCCTGCAAATACCATGCTGTAGCTTCTAGGTTGCCAATCTCGTCATACTGCATGTATTGATGGCGAGATTTAACGTTCCGATCAATGTATGCCCGATAGCCTTGATAAGATATGCAATCCTCCGTAAACGTGCCAGGGTTCCATATCACCATACGATTACGCATGTATGGCTCAAGCCAAGACGGGTATTTCCGCAGCAGGGTCGCGCTCAGGAGCCAGTACGGTACGCTGCTGGCCTGCTCCGCAAGGTGCTTCCGATTTACCCCGGCGACCTAGATAATCCGTTCCATGTTCATCGCCCTTTCTGCCGAGCTGCTTTCCATAGTCTTGTAATTGGTGACCTACAGGACAGTTGATTTTGCAATGCTTGTCCAGCTTGGATGTAACACTGCCATACTTCCAATTAAATTCGTCCCGTGTTTGGCAATTTGAACATTTTTGCTCCAGTAGATCACCAATTGCTGTAACTGCGTCTATCCGGTTCATCCTGCTGTCCCCTCCTTCTTATCCCCAAAGCTGTGTTATGTCCTCTCTGCCCTTGGGGGCTATACTTTCCATCGTTATTTTTTGGTATAATTTATTTAAAGGAGTTGATAAAATGCTTGGTTTCGTACTTATACTTTTTGCAATTATTTTTTTCGCGCTTGGTATTTTAAGTAAACGAAATCCCACTTGGGGATGGCGTGCAAACGAAGCCTGGAAGATCAAAGGTGACTCAGAACCAAGTGATGCTTACATTAATGACATGAAATTTAGAGGCTCTGTATCAATACTCACTGGCTCTTTCTTTTTAGCCTGTGGACTTTTGGTTATATTCCTGTAAGATCCACTACCCTTTATTAATCATCAAAATACCCATATCCAAAAGGCACTTGCTGTTTAGCTGAAGCCCCTAAAATATCATTTAGCATGTTCTCAAATACAGAAATTTGTTTTTCATCCATAGCTTCCAGCAAGCGCACTTCCTTAAATAGAGCATATGTTCTTTCAGAGGGAGAAGTGTGGAAAATTTCAAGAAGTTAAAGAGTGGTTGGCGATACCGATTAAAGTACACTGACGTTTTTACCCAAGAGCAAAGGGAAAAATCAGAACGGGGGGTTCCGCACAAAACCGGAAGCTGAGTTAGCTGCAGCAGAATTTTTAAGGAAAATAAGACAAGGTTACGAACAGATTGATATGCCTCTCGTTGATTATATACAAAGTTGGATCAGCAACTATAAAGAAGGGGCGGTTCGAAAAAACACACGTAAACAACATGAGAATATCTAAAAACACACATCAAGCCTTATTTTAAGTAATTAATGATAAAAGATTTAAAACCAGATATGTACCAAAAATTTCTAGATGCTTGTTTAGCGAGAGGCTTAAGCCGGAGAACAGTTGAAATAATTAACTCAACAGTTTACGGTGCTTTAGAGCTCGCAGTAATTCAGGGAAAGTTAGAACGTAATCCTTGTATAGGATTAATCATTAAGGGAAAGAGGAAACAACATGCGTAAAGGTGAAGCCGCTGCTTTGAAGTGGTCTGATATTAATTTTAAGGAGAAAAAAATCCAAATTGATGAAACTTTGGATTTCTAACCTGATAACGAGGACGAGCTATTCGGGGAAACAATGTACCGACATGATTTAAATCTCATTCTATGCCGGAATGACGGGCGTCCTATGCCGAAGTCAACACTATTTAACACATTTAAACGTATCTTGAAACGTGCTTGCCTGGATGAAGGTTTACGTATCCACTCTCTTCGTCACACCTACGCAGTTCTCATGCTTGAAGCTGGAGCTGATATAAAGTTTGTCCAGGAGCAACTTGGTCATGGTAGTGTACAAATTACATCTGATGTATACGCACACATTTCTAAAAAGTTAGAAAAACGTAACATAGATAGGTATGAGGAGTACACAGCCAATATTCTCGGTTCAAACAATTTAAAGTCGGGGGACGTTTGGGGGACGCCTCAGAAGAATTGATACCCTCCTCTGAAATGTCCCCCATTACAACCCCTAAAAAACCGCGTCTGTACAGGGTTTAATCTATTAATAAAGCGTCAGATACTGATCACGTTCCCACTGGTGAACCTGTGTGCGATTTAAGTTCCACACTTCGGGATAGGGGGTAATTATCCAGAAAGTACTGATTTAGAGCCGATGTTATATATGTTGTTTCGGGATGGTTCGGTATGATCTGTTTTATTTGTGGGCGTTTTGTGGGCGTTGTTGTGGGCATCTATAGAATTCACGGCAATGCCCACAACAACGCCTATTATATCCCCTTGAGCCACACCGTTGGTTCTTTGCAAAGTAAGATCGGGTAGCGTTAAAACTATTACATTCTCTGCGTTAATGCTTTCCGCCATATTTATCAGAACCAAATCTCCGACTAGAATCCGGTCGATTGCATTTTTAGCATGAAAATAAAAATATGTTGTCTTTTTTATCAGTTCCATTATTTCTCCCACCTTTTGTCTTTATACTCGCTGTGAATCAATATCAGTGGGGCTTATTTAGCTATCCTGGCAGGGATGCCAACCCACACTATGCGCCTCTCTTATGGGAGGCGTTTTTTGTTACACCCGATCTATGTAATTATCTAGGCCTAACCGCCTCCCTTTATTTTCAAAATCAAACCTTATACCTATATTAAATCCCAATATTAGGTTCTTTGGCAACAAAAATTCGTCGGGATGAATTCGTCCTATAAAACTACTTTATTCGACATTTTTCTCTAATTTCATCGACAAAAAAAGAACCGCATTGTCGCGGTTCAGGTAGCAAACACGATATTTGGATTAAAAAGATTAAGTGTGCGAGCTACTTCCTCGTATCTCCGTATTGCTATTTGGCATTTAGGAGAATTCTTGACTATCTCTTTCGAGAAATAAGCCACCCTGTAAACGCTGTTCATAAGCACAACGTTTTCCATATTAATAGTGTTGCTCCTGTCTACATTAAGAAAATTATGTCCACTATTATTAAGTAACGTTTCCCAAAACTTAAGTGTACCTACCAAGTAAAATATTCCTCTGAATGTGTGGATAATGACTCTTTCTTGCCATCTATCATAAGACATATAGAGTATGTCTTTTATGGGCAAATCCACCTTTCCACCTTTACCATCAATATCCTTCGAAACCGTGAGCATTTTTAATCACCAACTTTACTTAAGTAATTCTTTCGGCGGTTCTGGGTTATAAACATAGATGAGACTAGCAACGCTGACAGACATTACCGCGATTGCAGCAAGGCTCGACGCAATTGTGCTATAGATGTTTTTCATCATGATAGTTTTCACCTCCTTATACTGATCAATAGTAGACTTTGTGCAAAAAAACTTACGGCTATAAATGGATTAGCAACCCATAGATTAAAGCTCACCACAATAAATGCACCAGCTTTTAGTAATGGGAAATAGCGTGGTGGTATACGTGTTTGTTTTTCTATTCCTGCGGGGGCAAAAATTAGGATCAAGATCATACTTATCACCGTCGCGATCATCGACCACCTGTAGTCCAAATGTACAAAAGATAAGCCAGTAAACAGCAGTGTGGAAACAGCCACGCAGCCCATTCCACTTTTAAGGTGTAGCCCTCCTGTCATTTGCCGCAGAAAAGCGAATGCTGCCATTATCGTAAGCACTTCTCTTATGCGACCCGTGAAAACAGAGATAGCGATGGTTAACCCAGTGATAAATACCATATTTAATATTACAGCCAGAGCGTGCTTTAAAACGGCCACAGATGCCGGGTGATCCGGAACGTTTTTCTTTATATGAACTGCAATCTTATTTGATAAAGCTTCGATCAAATTTCATCCTCCTTTTTGAAAGCGTAGTAAAGGAACATACCAGAAGCTAAAGCAAAAAAAACGATATTTAGCCATACATCGTTGTAATACAACATAATCGTGACTGCGATTAAAGAAAACGCAATTAAGCCGCTCACAATGAAATGTTCCCATTTGAATCTAAGCCGTTCGAAATCCGCCATGAAACCTATCCCGAATTTGTAAAGTACCCATGACAAAAGTAGAACTACAGCGCTTGTTATAGCCTGCAATAAGGCACCTTGGGCCGATCCTTGAAATTGTTCCGTAGGCACATTTTGAAAAAGAATCTTTAGAATTATCGACTGCATAACGCCATATATTGAGAATCCGATTATAGTTATAATACTGGACCACAAAATAGGGACTTTTACTACCGTAGTAATAAGGAAAATGTACAGCAACATACTTATTATCGGCACAAAAACAGCTAAAGATAATTCTTCCCTCAAAACATAACTCTGAGCACTAATAATGAACATAATAATAATAGCTTGCCAAGCGTAATCAATTGCCTTTAACCGGAAAATAGAAAGCATGAGTGCAAAGGCTGCATAGGACTCCATTGTTGAAAAAAGCAAGAACCTAATAGGCTCCCACATAACACATATCCCCTTCATATAATTGGTAACCAGCACACTTTTAATACTACATTTGTTATCAATGCGTGGCAATCCAATTACCAATCTAAATGGAATATTTTATGCATTATGTGAGGTAATTATTCTCATCTTGCCGACACAATATCCTCCAACTTAAACCAACTAAAATCATCTTCCCCACGAAACAGTTTTACTTCACGTCTAGCGGTGTTAATTGACGTTACTACACCAGTCATGTCCGTATCGTCAAATGGGCTAAATATGGTCACTGTCACGGCTGTACGTGTATTGTAAGAGTCTATTAGCGCCTGCTCGATCAATTGTACCTCTTGGTCATCCAGCTCCGGTTTCCCACGGCGCTGGCGATCCTTCATGAGCTTTAAATAAGCCTCTTTATGTTCCGGTATGATAATGCGTGAACTTTCCCATAATCCATTTCCCTTTAGCTTTTTACTCACCTTAACCGCCTCCTGTATACTGATATACAAATTATATAGAGAACATACGTTCCTTACAAGGATTTTTGTATTCACTTCTAAAACTTTTGTACTAGAAAAATATCCCTAGGTCTGATAGACTAAATACAAATATTTACTTATGTAGGGGTGAAAGTGAGATGGGGGCTAAAAATCGTGTAATTGCGGGAGATTACAACGGTAAAATGATTTCACAGAATTTCGGAATGGTAATGTTATCTACAGGCCTTTTTTCGTCTTTTAATTTGGATAAGGAAACGATTGAAAAATATGAAGTTATGGACGAAACGCATACAAAGAGTGCAGCCAGCGCAGTAGGTAGAGGCTTAGTTGGAGGTTTCTTACTTGGCCCAGTAGGATTGCTTGCCGGTCTTTCTGCTAAACAAATAGGGGTACATACGATTGCCCTACAGTTTAAAGATGGAAAACGCAGCCTTATTGAAGTTGATGAAAAAATATATAAAACGTTAATCAAAAAATGCTTCTGAAAAAAACAAAAAGCTCTGCCGACCAATTAAGGTTAGCAGAGCTCCTATTATTAATTAATTGGTTCTAAGAAGAGTAATCTCATCTTTAGTGCCACCGTCTCCTAACCATCTATTAGGTGCTCCAAAATTCGAAACTGATCCGTCTGGATTTGATACTCTAACACTGCTGACTCTCCATCCAGGTTTATAACCACCACCATCAGTGTATAGAACAACCTTTCTTATATTACCAATATTGCTACTACTAATTCTCGTTGTGTCAGTATCTCCTTGTTCATATGAACCAGAAAGAACAGTTGGTTCAGTATTACCACTTGATCCATACAAAGCTATCTTGAGAACTGAGTTGGTTCCTGCATCGTCATCATTGCTAGTCTCTATTGTGACAGTATAGGTTACATTTGCAAATGGAGTTACAGATTCTATGTTGTATGTTGTGTCTGCAGATTGAGCTGGAACTACAGCCTCATTAACTTCTTCCGAAGCAAAAGCTGGAGTTACCATAGTAACAGCTAGAATAGATGTAGCAGCAACAGACAATAATTTTTTCATAGTAAATACCTCCAATTTAATGAATTTATGTAACAAATACATCGTAACACAAATATTTTATTTAATGTGTTTTTAGACAAAAGTAGAAATAACTTTTCAGATTTAGACAAAATTATACATAGATATATTTCTAAAATTTATGAAGAACAACTCTGTTAATAGATTGCTATACATTATGTACCCTAAAGCCTACAAATAATTCAACAAAAATCTCACGTTTGAAATAGAGAGTATTCAGCTAAATATAAAACAAGAAAGACACTTTTCGATTAAATTCAAACTGGATCAATGAAAAAATCTCTTATCAGGGCTTTTCCTCTCCAATACTTACCGCCTCACTACTGCACAACTGAGCGTTATAATTAATTTGAGGTGGTCTATTTGTTCATTTCTCCAATGTTACTTGCAACATCAGATACAGCATTTTCAGATCCACAGTATATATTTGAGCCAAAGATTGATGGGCATCGACTTATATTTTCGCAACAAAATGGCACGATCCGTTTATATACAAGACACAACAATGACTGTACCCGACAATATCCAGAGCTTCAGCTACCATTTGAGGATGACATCATCCTAGACGGTGAGATTGCCTGCGTTGACCCGGTGACAGGTATATCCGATTTTGAATCGATAATGTCCAGGTTTCAGGCCAAGCGATCAGACAAGATACAGCGTCTAATAGTTTCCCTCCCTGTTTATTACGCCATATTTGATGTCTTACAGTATAAAGGCATAGACATGCGTAAACGGCCTCTAATGGAGCGTAAGGAACTGATGTTTAAACTTCAACTTCCGTCCAGTTCATTCGGGATGGTTCCGTATGTTGAAGAAGCTGGCGTAGCTTTATTTGAGCAGATTCAAGCACGGAATATGGAAGGCGTAGTAGCTAAACGGAAAGATAGTGTGTATGTAAGCCGCCGGTCAGCTGCGTGGCAGAAGGTGATTAACTGGTCCTATGCTGACGTATTTATAACAGGTTATCGCAAAGGGGAATTCGGGTGGCTTGCAGGCGTACCGAATGAGAGTGGTAAAATTCGTCCTTCCGGTATCATTGAGCTGGGTGCAACGCCGACACATAAGAAGGCATTTTATGGAGTGTCTAAATCATTGATAACCGGTGAGGACCGAGAGTATGTTTATGTGGAGCCGCGTATAAGAGCCCGTGTTAAAATACGGAACTGGACAAAGGCGGGTCTGCTGCGAAGTCCGGTATTCACGGAATTTATCGTATAGCAAGAAAGCTCCGTTACCTTCGTGGTCAGCGGAGCTTTTTTATTTTTCCAACCTGCTCCCCTACTATTTTTGTTCACTTTCTGTTCCTATATTGTTCGGTTTACTAAGTAAACCATTTGTGCTATATTTAAATCACAGCAAGGGACAATACATACACGACCAACAAGCCGGAAATACCGGATGCGGACGAAAGGATAGATAAACAATGAAGAAATGGACACGCGAAGGTTATGAAGTAGTAGAAATTGCATTCGACCACGATCTGCACCAATTTGAAGTAGTACAAGACGGGGAAACGATCTTCACTATCACGCCTCCAGATTTGGATAGTCAGGCGCAAATTATCGCCGAACTTGACGCTGGCGAAGATGTGAACGGCTGGGAAGATGGCAACGGAAACACCATTTACGTAGAAAAAAAGTAACGCCGCCCCTTGAGTACGTTGACGCTGCTTGGTTGTCTCGTCGCCGGGAAACTACCAAGCAGAGCGTCGGCAAATCCGCAAAGAGCGCACTGAAAGACGGGTACAGAGGTTCATTCCCCCGTCCAGATGCGTTAGTCGAGGGGCGACCACTTTGGCTCAAAAGTCGATTCGGAATTGAGTCATGATACAAATAGGCGACAAATTCGAAATGTTAACCGTCAGAGGCAAGCGGGATGACGATCGGTGGAAATGCGTATGTGATTGCGGAAATTCCACCTTTGCTTCTACTACGCAGCTTAAATACAAGACAAAAAAATCATGCGGGTGTTTGCGCCGAAAATCCCCGCCTAATATGATTGATATAGCGGGCAATAGATACGGTATGTTGACGGTTATTGCACGTGCTGGACGCACGGACAAGGATAACGCTACCTGGTTATGTCGCTGCGACTGCGGCAAAGAGATACCAGTGAACGGTACAACCCTCCGACGGGGTGAGGCAGTGTCCTGCGGGTGTCAGCGGCCAGAACAAGCCCGGAAGGCCCGGGAGATTCTGCAAACGGAGATGTCAGTCGACGGAGTCCCGCTCCCCCTACTAACTAAAAAGGTAAGGTCTGATAGTAAGACGGGACATAAAGGGGTGCATAAGCGGGTAAAAAAGGGACGTGAATACTACGAGGTAAACATAACTGTAAAAGGCAAAAGGAGGTATGCTACAGCGACAACCTTAGAGGGTGCGATAGAAAAAAGAAGGACGCTAGAAGAGAAATATCACAAGCCATTAATAGACAAATTTAAACAAGCCCCGCTGACCAATTAATGTTAGCGAGGCTTTTGCTTTACTTACGTTTAAGCACCTCCATGCTGTACTTGAGGCTCTATACCATGCGAGTGAATAGGTACAGTAACAATTAACAAAAAGCTAGCTGCGACGATCAACAGTGCCATTTTTTTTAACATTGTTCATCCACACCTTTTCAATAAGATTTAAAAAATTTGCTTTGGTTTCAGGAGTCGCATGTTCTCGAAAATGTAGAAATAGCCCCATACAATTTATGAAATTAGTCTCATTATTTAGTGTATGATAACTTACCATTGAATACATCAAATGTTTAAAACCATCATCGTAAGAACTTCGATGTAAATAATAATGAGCCAACTCGTAACCACACCACGCAAAATAATCTGGTACCACTTGTTGAGTATACATATCACTTGGTGAGTGATCAGATATTGATACAATGTCCGCTTCAAAGCGTTTAATTATGTTACTAACATCAATATCATATTGGTTAGCCGCTATCATAATATTCAGCAGTTGGATGACCTTATCTTCTTGAGTTGTATCCTCCGCTGCATCAATGTATTCAACATAATCCGAAAGTACGCTTATATCCCCAGATAAAAGTTTATTCACGATACTATTAGCTTTTGCCCAGTGCTTAAACAAACCAATCCAGTGTTGGGTATGTCCGTCTGTCTCTTTAACCCAATCTAAATTATCGTAGGCGTATGTATATTGTAGAGCTTGGTGGTAATCGCCTTGGGCTTCGTAGACACCTGCACACAGCAGGTCAGCATAGGAAATGTATACAAACAAAGGACGGCTTAGCTTATCAGTAGATTCAGGGCGTTCTCGGCCATTCTGTTGATGTTTCAGTGTATATTGGATTTCGGCTTTAGCTCTCATTTTCCTTGCCATTTCGTCAACCTTGTCCCATTTACGTAAAGACCTGTACACATTAGCCAAATCCTTCAATGCGTCAAGCTGGTCTATTTCATCCAGACGTTCCACGAAGGGTTCAAATAGCGTTGCAGCTTTGAGATTCCGGCTTTGATCGTCTCCAACTTGAATCGTAAATATACGATATTGACAGACTGCCAAACGCTCAGAGTGCTGGTACTTCTCCACTTCTGCCACGTTCTCATAGAGTACCAGTGCCGCTTCATGTCGTCCCTGTGCAAATAGATCTTCCGCAATGTCAAATAGTTTTGACGAATAGAGTAGATTATCCATGATGACTCCCACCACACGACGGATCGTATCCAACTTGTCCAACTCCGCACAGCGATACAAAAATGGCTCGATCCGCCTCATATTCGGTTGTAAGTCGATGATGTAGTTATCTATAAACAAGTCGTAAAAGTGGCCTTCCGGTAAACCCATAGCCTCCGTAATTAGGTCAAGCTGGTTAATGGACATAGGCTTATTTCCTGACACAATAGCACTTACCGCTCCCCTATTCATGCCTGCAATTTGCCCAAATTGCGTTAGGCTCAAACCTTCTTGTTGGAGGTAACTGTCTAATTCCGTTCGAATCGTAGGTGTATGCTTCATGTCATATCCACCCTTCACATAAAAATTCCAAGATTTTTATATTCTTGCATTCTATTGTTGTCCATAATTTAACAGCTGTCAATAACTTTTTTGGATTTTTTTTTGGCATTTTTTTAAAAGAATTTCGGCATAATCAGTGGCATGAAATGACGTAAAAAAAACATTCTCCGCCAGCCTTTACCTAATCTAAAAAAACTAAATATATTCATATATGCTATAAAAAGGACTATATCAATAATAGCAGAGTCCTTTACGCTGATTATGCATTTACAAATTTTTCAAGGAGGTACTTTGTATGAAAGTAAAATTTCTACCACAAGCTTTTCTAGCTGTAACGTTACTCATTTCTTGGGGGGGCGTCAGTCCGGCAATCTCTCATGCTGAGAAAGGAGAGAAAATCCCTGACCAAATGTTAGCGGGTACAATCATCCAATATGATGAGAACAATAACATGGTTGTATTGGAAAAAGGAACTCCGGTCCCTGAACAGCAAAAATCTAAAGCTGCTATTGCCCCACTTACTGCTGAACAACAGGCTGAGCTAGAAAAAGAAAAACAAGAGGATAAAGAGATCGAAGAAGCAACCAAATCACTGCCGGTATATCATATTGATAACCCTGACCCTCAGCCTGGTTTAAAAGTAATTTATGACGGCGAAGGTTTTATCAAAGATTTTATCTTGCCTGATCAAAAGGAAATCAACTGGGACTTATACATACGGAGAATACGATAATAAAATTAAAATTCGCGGAACATCTAGTGGCTATGTTCGAGACACAGGGAGTTTATTATTAGGTAGCACTTCTCAGAAAAATCAGGAAGAAGGACGCGGCGTATATTATTATGATTTCACATCGAAAATCCAAACCCCATTTTCATACAAGAAGAGGGTTTTATCAATAACTTCATCCTGCTGAACAAGTAATCGTTCTGATTGCCGCCATGCCAAAGAGCCGGAAAAAGAGGATGCAATCCTCTCTCCGGCTCTCTCTTTATCTATACCGGCTATATACCAGCGGAGTCCTTTTTTACATCTACTCTAAATTCAAACTGCTTTCTCATAAAATAGCTTCCATTAACCTTAATGGAATCAGGTGTATATTTTTCTATCATACCACCATAATCTACAATCTCCACCATTTCGTCGTTCAGTGGTCTAACTACGCATACTTGGGACTGTGATAGAGCTGCTCCCAGAAAATCGGCATCCATACTAAGCACTTTATATATGTTTCCCAACTAAATTCTCCTTTAGAAACTAAATATTTAATGTTGCTTTAAACTTCTCGGTCGCCTTGTTGATAATTAATACAACAAGGTTTGAACCATATCCGAGCAGAAAGACAACAAGTTGGGCATTCGCAAAATCTATATTTCCATCTTTTTTTGTAAACAAAACTCCCACAAATAAAATTGGTACAAAACAAGCTATTAGTAATTTAGTCAATGATTTATTAAATTTCTCATAATACGTAGTTATAAAAAAGAACATAGCCCCTAGCATACTTAACACTAGATATTTAATATAAAGATATTCAGTGCTGTTGTCCATTCCTACGTTATCAATTGTTATATACATTAAAGAGTAAATCATAATTAAAATAATAAACATATATGGTGTTGTTACAATCGTAAATTTAGAGGCCAGTCTTCCATGTGCGAAGACTTTACCTGATTTATGTTCTTTTAATATAAGAATAAACTCATCAATTTCAAATTTGATTTTAAACAGCTTATTCTGGTCATCAGGATTAATGGAATTAAGTTTTGTAAATAACTTTTTACATCTTCTAATTACAGCCATTCCAACTTCGTCATATTCATCTGCATTCTCCGAAATTTGCATCAACTTTTCAATTAAATCTTCTTTAAGTTTACTCATATTACTCCTCCCAAAAAACTATCTGTTGAATTTTTCAATTAAAAACGGCTTTTACTTTTTCAATCATTTTATTCAAAATGTGAGTGAGCATATCAGAACTATAACCAAGTAAGAATACATATACATTCTCATTTGAGAGTGAAAAAGGTTCATTTTTATCTATAAATAAAACACTTATAAAAATAAATGGAATAATCATGGCAACTAAAAGTTTATTGCCAACCTCATTAATTTCTTTTAATGAGGTCGTAACTAAAAATAGTAACGCTCCATATAAACTTATACCAACATATTTAAGGTATATTCTGGTCTCCTCAAAAAAATTATTTCCTGAATTCATTATAAAAATTATGGCATAAACAATTAGCAAAATTGAAAAAAGCATGTACAAGTTGTGTATCTTATTAGATATAAAAGAATTGGCTTTTATCCTAATTTCATCAATTTTTAAATTCAAGAGATACAACTTCGCTTGATCATCATCTTTGATTCTAGAGAGTTTTTTATATACCTTTGTTATATCTTTTAGAACCTTTAGTTTCTTTGCTTCAGGATCAGACCTAAATGATTCTTCTAAAAGTATATTTAACTTCTCTTCAATAGTTTTCTTTGTATATTCCAATTTATCACCCTGCATATGTATTTACTTATATTCCCTATTTAGATTATTGCAACATTAAACGAATTAGTCAACAAGAACTATTACTATTGAACCATTAGCTTTTAAAAAAATTATCAACTATTCTCGATAAAGATAACTCCATCTCCTTTACCTTATTTAATTATCAGATAGCACAAAAATGGCATCTTCTCTAGAAAGAGAAAATGCCTTTTTTGTGCACTACTTTATTTAACACTTATCGCCTCCCAATTAAGGGAAGGCGACTAGTACTCTGTTAATTTAGAAAAGCAAAACTCAAAATTTATCGTTATTAAAAATTATTTCAGTCCATTACAATATGTTACTAACCAACTACTTAAAAAGAATCAATATTAGCAAAACCAAAATTATCAACTTACACATTCCAAAAGTTGTTCTTACCATTTTAAGAATAAATTCTTCAGTAAATTTCATCATTATCTGACCCCTTAACCAAGATCAGAGGCCTAGTCGCAATACCAACTACAATATACCATAAATTTCAAAGATGAGCTATACTCTGATACACTTTTACCTGACTTAACGTAACTACAACAGTTCTATATCTGACTTTAACACTTTATATGTATAGTTCATGCTGATCACCTCAGGATAGATATTCGGTGAATTGCGTGGTAATACCTTCAACAAAAAAATACCCGCCGACCATAAGGTAAGCGGGCTTTAACTATTTAACGATAAATTCAACCTTTGTGCCGTCCGCGTAGTCGTCCAACTTATGACCAACCCACGATCCAGCTCCACGATTATCTTTGGGTGATATGTACTTTATATCTGCACCCTCTCCACCTTCGGAGCACATCGCCATAGGCCATTCATCGCGATCTTTGCCCTTCTTGGTTGGTACGTCTTTAAGAGACAGCTCACGGTTATGCTCGGCCCCTTCGCGATCAATCGTGCATACTGGAGACTTCCCGGCTGCAATGGCCTTTTTAATGTGCTGCGCTGTCTCGGGATACTTTGACGACGGAAATTCCAGCTTAGCCATGTCTGCCGATACCTGGGTTACCGGAACGGCTGCAGGGTCGATCTTAGCGGTCTTTACGACGTCTTGCTGCACGCTGCAGCCTGCTATTAGGACTGTGGCCAACAACGTCACTATCCATCTAAACATATGTATACCTCCCTAAACGTAAAAAACACCCCACCAGCTTAGCCAGTAGGGTGTCACCGATGTTTTGGATTTCATCAACTGCCTGATAACTGGCTACAGTGCTCTATCTGCTTGATACACTATTAAAAGGCCTATGTTACCTTATAGTCAACTTTTGAATACCCACAAAAAAATTGTTTAATATTCAAAATTTCTATGAATCGTTTAGTGAAACAACCCATTGTTTTCAGTGATTATCTCTAGAAATATTTCATTTGGTAAAGATTCTAAATATTCTTTTCTGATAATCTCGTTTTGCTCTTTAGTAACGTTTGTAATAATCATTCTCCCAGTAGCCTTGTTGTTACTTAAATACAATTTTAGAGTAACATCCTTTGAATTTATAAATGATATAGAGCGAAGCCATTCTTGACATTCACTCCTTTTCAATTCCATTTTGTCTTTTTCTTCCCTTTGTTTTTGTTTTAACTTTCTGTTCTCATTAGCTAAAGAGAACAGAATTGTAAGCAATGCAACCATTGGTAAGACTATTGTCATCAATACAGAAAAGTTCGTTAATTGCTTAGGGACTTTAACAACCAAAAACAAACCTATAAATAAAGAAGAAATAAGCCATGCTGATGGTAAAAACCTAAACATTAAAAATTGAAATATTTTTTTACGACCAATAAGACCAGAAGAACCCCACAGACCTCCGAAATAGGAAATTAAAGTAATAATTATCCAAACCAGCAGCAATACGAGCTGAAGCATTAACCAATTTGGCACAATTATCACCTTTCCTTTCTTATTCTTCTTTTGTGATTAAGGGGATTTCGCGCAGAGCTGGCTGTGTATTTTTTATGTCTGTAATAACTAGCTTGTTCTTAAATTGAACAAATGATTCATCAACATAAAAGGAACTGTAAAATGTACCATTCCTCAAAGTTACTTCCAAATGTTTGTCGGGAATTTTGCTCGATTTGGGAGCCTTAATCCTAGCTTGAGGATTCGTATTGGTAATTGGATCCTCACCACGATCCGGAAGAAGTTCAAATGAGAAGCTATAAGATTTTCCTGCCTTAAGTTTCTCTGTTGGAAAATCAATAAAATACAATCCGTACTTTTCCAAGAAGAGTACTTCCAAGTTGATCAACTCAGATATAAAGCGAACACTTTTAACATTATCCTTAATGCCCTCATTTAATGTTATTTTTTGATTATTTTTATTTGACATTATGTTATCTGTATTTTTTATGTTAGCAAAAATTTCAAAAGAATTGAAGTCAATTGAAGTATGCTTCAATAAATTATTCAATATCATTTCAGGTGTGACAAACCCAACATTTTCGTCCCACATTAATTGAGGAATATTACCTAAAGATAATTCAATCGACTTTGGATCTTCAGTTACACCAAATTCAGAAGTAGAATAATATTCTATTTTGATTTTAGAATTTTGATTTATACTAAGAGTACCCCAGGTGAGTCCCAATGGTTCATCTTCCCAATCCCCCTCTAGAACCTTTTCATCAATTGTTATTTTATAAGAAGTAGCGTTCACTTTAGAGCCAACTGTATGCGGTTGGAAACTAATGTTCATACCGTCAGGCGTTGCTATAAAATTAAGTTGTGTTACGGGTTTAGCGTTATCAATTGTAAATTTACTTGTCTTTGATTTAATTGGTCTATCAAGTTTATCTTTACCGAACACTTGTAGTCCGTAGACGCCTGAAGGTAGATCTAGGGTGATTGGTTCTGTATATTCTTGTGGCTTTTCACCATCTATGGAAAAGAACAGCCTATCCACTAACTGGTCGTCACTAGAATTAATAGTTAACAATATTTGACCACTAAATACATCACGACGATATGCCTTTTTAGATTCTTCAGCTGCGCTTATATTAATTTTCAAGTCAATCCGCTCTGGTTGTTTTTCTTCCAAGAATTTTTTGTTGTTTTGAGAATGTGTTTTGATACGTTTTTTATTAATTATGCTGCCTCTACGTTCAATATGAGCCGTTTCAATTCTTTCTCTAACCGGAATTGTAACCATCGCTGTAAGACCTTTATCCACTGGAAGGGGCTCGAACTCTAACACAGTAACGTTTTCATTGTCTTCTTCCAAATATTCTACTGATATATCTGCAACACCTGCCTCAAATGAATTGATTTGCACAGTAAGATCTTTCTTGAACTCCGAGAAAAATATGTATTGTGACTCTCCAACACTTACATATTTAACGTCTGTTTCATTTAGTAATGGGCTCTCTTCCGAAATGTCTGTGTCAAAAGCCCCGGCAACATATCTTCCCTCTGAATCCATGATAGTTGTTTCAATCGGACACAAAAATCTAGTTTTCACTCCCCATTTTAATTTTAATTCACATTCTTTTGAAACTCCTAAAGGCATGTCTTTTATTTCGTCATTTAAGATAGACTTTAAAAGAGTAATAACAACATCGTTAGAACATAGTTCAGAATGCTCACCTTCAACATAATAGAGCTCCGCCTCGTGTTTCGGTATTCCACTTAAAATAGGGACTACCGAATCTCCATTTGTGAATTCTGATTTAAACTTGAATCTATTGAACTTTTCACTGGCGCCATCAGGGAGTCGATACAATGTAGGAAACCTATGACCAATAATACAGTGATGCTTTATTTCGTTAGATAAAGGTCTCTGCATTGCTTCCTGAACAGGTTTCATGTACAAATTCCATACATCCGGTACATTTGTGTAGTCTGGATTATTTGCTATATACTCTTCATTAAAAAAAGTTTGAGCTTTCTGAATGACGTCAATGTACTGTTCCTCATCTTTGGCTTCTCTATATTTAATAAATTTCCCAATTTCACTTTTAAAGTAGCCTTCAGATGGCAATAACTGATAAACCGATGGACATTGCCGGGCAAGCTTTCTTGTATCACCATAAGAATAAATTAACCCAAAAAAGGGTTTAAGATCTGAATAAAAGCCTGGTTCCCCATAGGCAAGTGCTTTATAAGCATCTGGGGAGCCGCCCCAAGGAGTTCCAATTGTTATTAATTTATCAATGATATTAGTTAGCCCGACTTTTTCCAATTCTATAACTGCCATTTTTGCTAGCATTCCACCCATACTATGAGCTATTAGAGTGACATTCCCACCACTAATAGATAGCTCCACTATTCTATTAACTAGCCTAGGGATGTGGGCCTGGATATCTTTACGCCAGTCGTAACCGAAGTAATCAATCTCCCCACTCTCCGCAGAAAAATTGTCATATATACCTTTATATATATTGACAGTTACTTTAGTGAATGCTGTTACTGAGCTTATAGGATTACCTTCAATTAATGATTCGTTCTTAATATGCAAATCCTTAAGATCATCCTTGTTTTTAGGAAACCATTTCTTATTAGTATCTAAAAACAATTCTGTACCCTTGATACCAGGAATAAATAGTATATTTGACATAATAATCCCCCTCAATGCTACTTTAGACGCAGAACTTTCGGGCTTATTATAGTATATATCGTAAAAAAATGCCATTTTCTTGTTGAAGGAATAATTAATTTGTTGTTCATGATAAAAACAAAGACCTCTTACCAGCAAGATCAGTATTTGACATGCTATGCTATTTTTAAATGAATAGTCCAATTAGTACGACTACTAGTGACACTACATTTATAGGTAAATTAACAAACCAATTTACAACCAAAAAAATAACCCCACCAGCCGAAGCCAGCAGGGTATTTACTTATAGTTTTATTCCGCTGAAGTAGGCGTTTGTGCAGGTTCAGTTGGTGTCGAAATAGGGTCTGGTTCAGGTTGAACCGGAGCAACTGGCGTTACCTCTGCCGTAGCCTGCGCTAAGAAATCATTAAGCTTTGCAGCTAGACCCGATACAGCTTCCTTAGCTGCTGCCTGTGTTACCTCTTCACTCGGCTGCGCTTCGGTAGCCAGCACTGTCTTTGTCTTGGCCTTATATTCCAAGTATGCCTTCTCAATTGCGGCCTGAAGCTCCACAACTGACACAGTAATTCCTTGTTCCGCTAATCGAAGTGTAGCGTATTGTAAAGCCTCCTGAAGCTTACGTTCGCCTCCAGCCTGTTTGAATGCCGTTTGAGCAAAGGCGAAGCCCTCTCCAGCAATCTTATGGATTACTTCCCGCTGTGCCGCCGTTGTACGGGCTTCCAGCCATGTATTTACCTTAGTTTTAAGTGCATTCAGACCACCTAAAGCAAACGCTGTAAGCACACCCGCAGCGGCTGTGACGATGGTACTTACATATGGTTGTACGGTTTCGATAATAGTTTGAGTTTGCATGATTATTTATCCCCTTTCGCGTTGAAAATCCCGGTTCGATCAAGTAGCGTGACCATGCGGTAAAAGTCATAGCTTCCGTCATTCGCCGTGTCCAGCACTCCCGCAGCTTTGGCATTAATACAGGCTTGTTCTGCCCACGCTGGTACTTTAGGCTGTTTGGCTGCTGTCTCCAACGTTTTGATGCGGTCATCCTGCTTTTGTACAGTGCTTTGCAATTCCTTAAATGCTGCCTTTTCTTCTACTGTCATTTCCTCATCCCCCGTTTTATTAATCTTGGCTAAAACTGTGTCAAGTTGCGCCTGAGTTGGTCGTATGCCCGCCCGAAATTGAGCCGTCGTGAGTCCAAATACCATCTGAAGGTGGGGCATATCTTTAAAGCTCCGCCAATCTCCGCCCCACTCAAGTCCTAGTTTCTTTGCTTCCTCTACTACCTCGCTCCAATCAGGCAGCGAGTCCTTATCATCATCCTTCAATGTGTCCCAGGACACCGTGCGGCCATCCCGAAGCAGCAACGCGAAGTCGGCCGCAAATCCAAAGTTATGATTGCTGTATCCGCCCCGTGCTTTCGTGACCACCTTCCCCGGCTTCGTGCGCCCTTGAGCATATAAAGTATCCTGCTCCGCATATGTTCGTAAACCTTGGGTAATTAGCACCCATACTCCACGGGCATAGCAACGTTCAATGAGCTTTTCCATAACTTGCTTGAAAACCGGATGAAGCCCGCTTAACCGCTGCTCAGATTTTTTCCTTAGTTGTTCCAGCGTCAGCATCTTTTCCATCTCCCTTGTCTTTTAACTGCTGTAAGAAACTTTTAAGCTTGAAGGGCAGTGGTATTCCCATTGTTCCCCAGTTTTCGGCCAAGGAAAGTCCTTCACGGCCAGCGTAGAAGTAAATAGCCGCCGTCCGGAAGATCGGTGCGCCTGGTTGTAGCCAATTGTCCAATTGTGCAGACAATCCCACCACCGTCAGCACCGTAGCCTTGCGGATGCCTCCCCAAAACATCACATCACTGTCCATTTTTTTGTTTTTAATAGCTGCGGCAACCCCAAAAATATAATCCAACACCATCATCGTAAGCAGCACCTGCAGCGGTTTATCCCACCCACCAAGAAACGTAACCAGAAGTCCAACAAGCGCAGACAATCCCCCTGCCGCCGCCTCCTTTTCCGTTGCTCCGACCATTGCGGTCCATACAGTGCTGCCAAACAATTTTATTTGGCTCACTAATTGCTCTCCTCTCTCCGTTCAGGAAACTTTTCCTGAGCTATCGTCGTTAGGTTTCTGATTTTTTTCTTCTTGGGACTGTATCTCTGCCAAAGCATTTCCGACGGCTATATCCAATCCCTTAAGTATTTCTTTCCGGCGTGCTGGCTGTGAAGCGATTACAGCGGAAATGACCTCAGTTAAGTCCTCAACAGGTCTGGTTAGATCCAGTTGTATATCCAATGTGGGTTTTATCTTTGCCATGGGTTTCATCACCTCCCTCAGACACAAAAAAAGACACCTTTAGTTTACAGATGCCTTTAATTGCTCCTTATTATAAATTTTCAAAAGCCATTCACGCCCTAACTGAGTAAATCTACGGTGATAGATCACTTTTCCGTTATCAAGAACTTCTTGTTTGATTTCAACATATCCGCAATCAGCATATCGGCTATAAAGCAGCCAAGTGTCATTTTGTCTGAATTGAATCTTACGACTCCCTAAATCATTATTCAGAGCAATTGCCGACTTGAATCCAAGTTCTTTTGCAATCTCAGTAGCAGTATAGGTCTTGTTAACGTGCATCAGAATTGCATTTGTTCTTTCAGCCTCTACTCTGGCAGTGCGCTCCTCTTTGAGTTTAGTCAAGAGTTCAATTCCGAAGTCAGGATTGTTTAGTATTTTATCCATTACGTCATCTGTTGCATAAACACCATGTTTTTGGATCGAAGGAAGAATATCTTCATATAACCAATCTTGAAACGTCTCAGCCTTGGACTGACCAGATTGTCCAAGTACACGATTCAAAGCAAAACTCGTTATAAAAGCCTCTCCTGCATTATTCATTTTTCGGACATTCCGATTCAGAATGTCCGAATTCTTTACTCGATATATATGAGATTCTTTGCAGAATTTCAATACATTATTAGTCGCTTTCTCTCCTTGATACTCCAGGATTGAAGCAACATCTTTTGCACTTATTAAAAAGTCACCTTTGAAATCAATTCCTACGTCCTCCCTTGTCAGTATTGTCACTTCATGCTGGTTTTCAAAAACAGCTAAACCATTATTCATGCTTTATCACTCCATTAATTTATTTTGAGACGCAAAATAAGCCCCTGAGTTATCAGAGGCTTTCATACTTATATCTTAAATGGGTTCTGTTACTATAACGCTACGGATTTTAAAGGAAAATATTGTTTGGTGAATATAAGCTACTATAGTTTTCTTGCTTTGACTACAAAAGTTACAGGAAGCATCTTTGCCTTTTTTGCGAATTCACTGTTATCATCCCACGATTGCATAATTTCATCATCAGATTGCTCAATCATTTGCTCAACTACAAATCCCGCTTTTGCCAACGCATTCACATAGGTTGATAGTTTACGGTCCGATAATGCCAGCGTACCTTCACCAAGTGATACTGAATACCAAGATTCATCAAAGTAACATTTTTTAAAAGTAAGCATATTATTTTCTGCAACAACACATTTGTGTATAGGATGAGACCAACTAAAAATAAATACACCGTCTTTTTTCAGATAAGAAGCGATCCGGCAAAAAGTACCCTCAAGGTCGGTGGTCCAGCCTATGGCATAAATTGAATAAACGAAGTCAAAATAATCCTCAGGTATACCACATTCTTCTTCCATGGGAGAACAAATCAATTTTGCTGACAGACCGCACGACGTCAAATGTTGCGTTGTCTTTTCAATTTGTTTTTCTGATATATCTGTACCCCATAGTTCAGATACTTTACATTCTCCCAGATATTGCAAGGAATGACCGCTTCCACAGCCTATTTCCAGCATCTTTTTTCCTGAGACATCGCCAAAAAGTTGGAGTTTTTCTTCTGAGACAAATGCTCCATAGAAAGGGAGTGCAGTTGCTCCTAATATTTCATTTCCTTATGTGTCCCAAAAGACGCTGTTTATTTTATGTATAGAATTCTTGTCCATGTCGACCGAGACGGCGCTACCAACCTCGCCAGCGCCTATAATGTTTGTTCTACAATCAGAATTTTTGCCCATGCCGAATCATCCCCCAGTACAAATAATATAAGACTAAACGTATATCCTTTTGATATTCAGTGTATATTGCAATCAACACCTTTTGTTTAGTATCCACTTTCATGTAACCGCCTTCTAAATTACTAATTCGAAGGAGAGAGCTGTTTTCCTTCCAAAAATCATTCTTTCTTATAAAAGAAAAAGCCCTCCAGCTTAAGAGGGCTTTTGTGTATACAGTATATAATTTGTTTATTACTAGGTTACTACGGATTATTTCTTGCTTGAAAGAGTTTTATCAATCTCTTCAATCTCTTTTTTTGATTTTTCTATAATATTTTCAAGTTGAGTGATTTGATCTTTATATCCTTGAATCTTTTGGTCCCCGATGGACAAAAAGCGTTCATCAGATACTTTTTCTCGGCTTTTTTGTGCAGTTTGGAGGTTTGCTAACTGATCCTCAATTCCTTTTTGTGTGGTAGTAATTGTTTGTTCCAATTCTTTTTTTCTATCCAATAGCTTTTGTTCATACTTGTTGTTGCTGTCATCCGTCGAAGTCGCAACTGGCGCAACATTTTCTTCAGAAGATGTATTTGAGTTAGTAGTAATTTGAATCGTTTTTCCGTCCACCTTTAAACCAGCTCCTAAAGAGTCGGAAACGGCTCGTAAAGGTACATGTGCTTTTCCGTCAACAACAATCGCATTTTCAACGAGCGAATTGCCGTTAACCTTGACAGAATATTCCCCTGCGACCTTCTCCCCGACCAAAGATTTAATTTGATCCGCAAATGCACTACCAGCCGTAGCAACAACTGCACCGATCAACACACCACTAAGTAAATAAGACCATTTTTTCATGAACCGTGCCTCCTATGTAGTATATATGTCCTAATATTACCATCAGTAGAAGGTGCAGTAAACATTATGCTGACGAACTACTTGAGCTTCCTCCAGCTGGTATATTTACCGTAGCTACAGTACGGGCGGCACTGTACAGTTTCAGGTTTCGGCTTGACGGATCGAATGATGCGTTTGTAATCATATCAGTGAATAATTCACTATAAATTTCTGAGATTCGCTTATCAATATCTGATAATTTATCAGACAAACCAGATATACTCTGCATTTTTAAATCAAGTCCGGTCACAGTTGCGTAATTGAAATCAACTTCCCCTTGAAAATACGTAGCATCGTCTACGGACCGAATAATAATAGATGCCATGTTTCCTAAGTGAAAGCCCTCTGAATCCCCATAAACCGATCCCCTTGGGCTACCATTGTCCATAAACAGCAAAGCGCCTCCGTCTCCTGATTGCCCTAAGGAAATAGCTTCCCCGCCAGATGAGTTATAGGCTGTCAATCCGGTAGAGTTGATTTCAATCCTGCGGCCTTCCTTGGCTGTACGGAACAAGGCTCCTGTAATAATACCACCCTCGATCTCATTACCGATTAACTTACTCCCTCGTATTGTACTTGCATTAACTGTACTGGCTTTAATATCTGAAGCATTCATTTCTGAGTTGTCGATCTGACCTGTGAGCTTAATTGATCTAGCTACTACATTGCCCTGCATGTCTACCCTGAACGGCGCAATAGTATAATCGTCGTTTCCGGCACTAATTCCGTTGGTATTGATTTTGGTAACATTATTACCGCTACCAATTACTAAGGATACAAAGTTGCCAAGTTGCCCGACAATCTGCTCAGCTACCACCCCGCGCGCTGTAATAGCCGTTCTTGCCGTTTTGCCCCCATCTGTTGTCAGAACAACACCGTTTGAAGTCATGATAACCTGATTCAGTGCATTGGTCTGATCTTGCAAGACAATGCCGCGCTGATCGTACTTGATTTCCGTTTTGGAATTATCAATATCTATCACAGCCTGCTTGGCAAAAGACTCAAAAACCTCCGTCCGGATCTTACCATTGGAAAACAAATTATTGATAATATTCTTATTCCGTTCCAGGTCACTGATAATGTCCGCATAGTCTCGTAAATTGACATTGGATATCGTAGGTTCACTATGTTTGTCACGGCTATATGGATACTCTGTAAGCTCTGTGATTCGGGCTTTGAGTTTGTTCATATCCATTGCTGGGTCAATACACATTACAGCATCACCCAAATGTGGCTCTGGTTCCGAGTTATCAATTTTAAACAAGTCTGCCGTTGATACTGTTACCTCCAGTGTTACATTCTCCTGTTCAGCAAGAGCCTTCCGTGTAGCCTTCAACAAGTCCTCCGGTTCCTCAATGTCCTGCTCTATAATCTCGCCATCATAAAACGGTACGGAATCACTGGCCCAATATTGAGCGTATGGCGATATTAAATAGTTCACTGCCAGCTTTCCGTTTACAATGGTTCCTGGTACGCCGGACAGCAAGCTTCGTTCTTCTTCTGTTAGCTTCGAAGCATCCATACCTATGAATGTACGTCCATCCTTCATCTGAGCGAACATCCTGGTCACCAAGGATTCGCCTTTATCTTTAAAGGAACTAGAAACGATATTCTTTTTAAGCCGATATTGTAATCCGTTGTCAGTCCCGATCTTTTTTCTTAGATTAATTGTGAAGTTGTCTGGCTCGACTTCACACTCATACATCTGAATGATTTTATTAAGCGCTTCAAGACAAGTACCTCGCCCAAAGTCCTTAACATCGTGCAGATCGAATGTGTCGTGAATAACAAACTTAAACCGTCCGCCTGTAGCAGCCGTAATCAAGTCTGTAAGCTGGTTGATATGGATACCATAAGCTTCAGCAATGTATGAAGCATACGGAAACTTGTAATCGTTTAACTTGAACAGGACGTGATTGCAATAGATATTCGCCGTCAGCTTTCGGCCTTCCCTTGAACGGCTCCGAGACTGAATTACATAAAATTGGCCACGCTCATCTCGAACATGTCCCTTGATTGCTATCTTTTCACGGTAATCATCGCTGGTCATTGGGACCATAAAGGTTAATTCATAGTCGCTGTTGATCCTGCGCCGCCGCTGAATGTCATAAGAGTCCACCAGCGTACCGACACGCCGCATGTTCTTATCAAAGACTTGCATAGTTGGAGTAGGCATAGTCCACCTCTCTTAATATAAGAATTTATCTCGGTGTGTAATACGGAACAAAACCGTCCGGCCTGTCTCTGGGTCTGTCCAGGTCAGGTTGTTGTTTCCGAGATTCAGATCGAAAAAGTCTCCGTTATACAGATGGGAAACATTCTGACCATTTCTCGTTATTTTGAATTTTCCTGAGTCAATGACAATTACCTCTCCTGGCCTGAACACATCTGTAAACTCAATGTAGTCGGTATGGAATTTCGACAGTTCCGCCGATATCCTTCCTTCCCCAGACATGGGTACTGCTTGCATCGGAATTTCTCGAACGTATTCTGCGTTAGTTATGCGTCCCTCGCCAGACATAGGAATGGCTTCCAAGGCATACTCACGGACAAAATCAGCCTGCGCCTGTCCTTCACCGGACAGATTAGCCGCTGCTGTCATGTCCAAAACAAACTCCAAAATGTATTCCGTTACGGTACCCGGTTCGTCCACATTAAAAGACATGAGATTAAACGCATTATCGTTTTCTGCTCCAGCTGTCTCCACCTTCCGTGAATACATTTGTCCTGAACCAGAAAGAGATGCAGAAAGGTCAATAATGTTCCCTTCTACATCCCCTGTATTAAAACCAAGGCTATTAAATCCACCATTAAACATAGCGTCCTCCTAACCGGCTAAGGAAAATTTTCCTTACTGGAAGTCCACGCCTGTTATTTCTTTATACTCTTCCGGGCTGATCTCCCCGAAAGGGTTGTCCTCCGTTTTGACTGCACCCTTCAACTTTTCTGCGGTTACCCAGTTCAATTTAAAAGCAAGGCTCCAGAAATTCATGATTGATTAGCTCCCTTCAAGTCAATAATTTCAAGTTTAGCTGCCGCTAGTTCTGCTCCCATGCTGGCTAAAAGTTGGGTTTGCTGCACGGTCTGAACCTTCATCTCCGCAAGCTGCTGGCCTACAATCTCCGATTCATCCTGAACTTGATCCGTAGGTTTGGTCAACACCGCTATCTCTTCGACAGTAAGGCCTTCTTCCCACCGCAAAGTTTCTAGGTTAAAACGAAATGCCTTATCCTCTGTCACGTATGCACTGAATCCCTCGGGAAAGGGAACGCCAACAATGTATCCGGCTATTACTGGTTCCTGTGGTACGTCCGCAGCGTCCTGCTCGGTTTTCTCAGAATCTTGTTCTGAGTTTTCCGAATAAAAAGGGACGACACCACTAAAGGCATCGTCCACTAGAACCTCATCTACTACTAAGCCGGACGTATCTACTCTACATACTGCTTTAGCCATATGCTTTATTCCTCCTTTATTGTTCAGCCAAGAACGTAATACCGTCGAAGCTTAAAAGACTGTTGCCCCCGTATATAAAGGCGACGATACCATTTGGCCTAACCTCTATCCGAGCTATAACCGGACCGGATTCTGCCCCCGAAATAACGGAAAAGTTCCGATTGAACTTTGGGCGGTAACCCTCTGGAAGCACAAAAATATCATTCCCCACACTTGTCAACCCATTTTTTACCGCTCCGCGTAAATAGACCACACCTGTACTATCCCGATAATAGCTGACATCTAATGTAGCTCCAGACGAAAGCGTGTATTTAACCCATCCGTTCCTCAGTCCAGCCGGAGAAATCCATGCCGGGCTATCCTTCTCTGCCTTCTTATTTTCCAGTACTGACACACGTGTCGTGTTCTGCTGTACGGTGTCTACCAAGTCCAACAGCAGCGATTTTTCGTTGGCTGCATACGAGCCTGTGAACGGGACAACAGGCGAAGTTATAAAGGCTAGGTACGATACGGTATAAGCGGCGTTAGCATCATAGGCTGCGCCTGGTAACTGTGCCATAGCACCAGCAGGGGTTGTAGTGTTAGGGTACAGTATCCAATTGTCACGCTGCGAATTTCGGTAAATGCCAATTAATCTATCAATGCGATATGCCGTTAGCGATGCTTGATACTCACCCGGGCTACCATTGTTGAGGTTCCAGCGCTTCGTATCTGCCTCTTGGTAGAGTTTGGCCTTTTCACGAATCACTAACCCTGTGCCTACTTCAACCTGATTATCACCCTCAGTAAAGGTTATCTGTCCTTCTGAAATGATAGGCTCCACGGTAGGCGTTGCAAGTTGATATACGAGTTGATACGGCGTGTACCCTGCATATGATTGTTGCGGTACGGATTGCGTGAAGTTAGGTGCGCCCACACGCTGAACCCAATACTTAGTGCCTGTACCATTCCACGTAGCTGCTGTCGCTGCCTGCGCTTGCGCTGGCGTTATGGTATTAGCATCGTACGCCTTGTATCCGTAGAAGTAGGCTTTGATGTCATCTTGCGATGGTCCGTAACTGTCTGCCCACCCACTGTCTGCAACTGGAATACCAAAATAAATTTCTCCGGCTGCCGTAACAGCATTCGAGTCAGGTGTATTTCCTGTACTACCTTGCGGCAATATCTTACCGTCAAACTTTGTACCAATGCCGCTACCCGCTATCGCTCCAGTCGCCAGACCTGGCACTTTCACTTGCCTGTTTCCGTTTGTAGCGCCCGCCTCGCCTTGTACCCATGCTCTACTACCATCAAGCGTTAGCCCCTGCCATCGTTTGGACTTGAAGTATTGTCCGTCACGCTCAAACACTGTATCTGCATTAGCTCCTGTAACTGGATCGGCGTACAGATCCGTTTGCAATGCCAACATAGAATCCTCGCGCGGTTTGAATGGCTTGGCTGTGCTGCCGATGTTAATAGAAACATCACGGAATACAGCCGTACCTGTTGTGGCGATATCAAGCCCTACGACAACTCTTAAATATGATGTGTTGGCTGGCGTTGTAAAGGTCTTAACCATCGTTTTTGTCCCGTTGGATGTGACGAACGGTCCAGTTGTTAAGTCTGCCAACACTTCACCATTCTTCCCAATAGCTTGCAGGTTCCAGTACGCCCCCGCTCCAACGGTCCCACCTATGTTAGACACATCAACCGTGACCGATAATGTATAGTCTGTCGCTGGTACCGCATTGACGTTATACGCCTGTGTATTAAACCCTGATAGCCCCGCCGATTTATCTAGCCTTACCTGATTAGGACCTGTAATCGTTGCTGTGCCTGCCTGTGTAGTGGCAGACCACTCATAAAAACTCGGCAACAAATTTTCTCCATACCGAATTACATAAGGGTTACGGACACCGAATATCCCCTTCTGTCCCCCATAGTCGATAACCATTTGTCCTTTCAAACCAGTTAGACTAAATGCGGCCTGACGCTCAGCTTTAACAATCTGTACACCCGGTTGTAAAGTAACTGTTTTACGGACTTCTATACTGGATTCTTCGTACAGAGCTTGAATGTTATTTATCGCAGCTCTCCAATCTGCCGCCGTAAAATTACGGGCAACCCGCGTGCCAGCAGGCCAGGCCCTCGCCACACCCTCAAATCCACGTACACACCCTTTAAGGACGTTATCCTCTACAGTTGTATACGTAATCGTTTCCGCTACATCCCCGTTGCCCAAAACAGCAATACCCTCCCCCTGAAGCAGCACAGACGCATTAGCCACGGTAATTTCTGTTTGCGTGTCTGTGATCAATTCCACAAGCTCAGTTTTTGGGCTATTTACAACTGGTGGATACATTTTTTCCAAGTTCCTCACCCCTCGTTAACTTTAAGTTGTCCGGCTAAAAACCGCAGCGTATCATTTGTTTCCGCTGTGCGCGGCGTGGTGATAGCCCCATAATAGATCAGGTTGCCACCTGTTGCAGCGTCCCTTATGCCGACATGAGTGATTAACCCCCATTTGGCCGACGCAATGGGAAAAACCACGTCGGATATGCTGGCTACAACTGCCCACCGATCCGCTATAACTGGTTCAGAAAACGTCACAGCACGGCGCGCATAGCCCCCTCCGCTTACCTCCTGTCCTGTGTCTGCATCTGTTGGGCTACTGGTGTACAAGGCGATGTATAGCGTCTGAGGGGATGCAAAGTTAATCCCGCGCAAGGCTGCATTAATACAGGCTGTTTTCCACCAGTTGCTTTTGCTCAAAATTATGTCTGCCAATATAAAGACCTCCTATTCTACTTGATACTCATTTGCTATACGAAAATTCCGTATGTCGTTGTTTCCTATGTTGGTAAGTACTATTACAGGACTCGCCCGTTCATCTCCTGTAGAAATAACTGACACTGTTTGTGGAGACTGTGTGATAATTACCTCTTTTATGTTCTCCTCCGACTCTGGAAACGGATGCTCACCCATCTTAATCGGGATAGTCAGCTCTCCATCCCAAAGTATTTTTTCAATGTCCAAGGTTCCTGCGTACCGTCCTATATACCTTCTTCCCGGCAAATCAGAAAATGTGAATACGATATCCCCTTTTTTGGCATTAAAAAGAGCCGCCACTTGGGCGACTCTCCTATGGTAATCAAGGGTTGTATCATCTGCCATGATGACGCATTCGAGATTGATTAACCGTGCTCCATAAGTGCTGCCAAAATCCAACTCTCCATCCCTCTCAGCTATCTCAAGGCTATGGTCTTTTGTCGGCGGTAACACAGGTATATTGTGAGTTTTAAGCCCTAATCCAATGGATTTAAAGGACTTACCATCGACAGTAGCATCAATCATTTAGGATTTACCTCCCCTCGCTTGCAACCTCCGCACCAGGTTATCTCGTTCGGTCCAGAAAACCTTTGCTGCCGATTCGTCTTCAATATAAGTATCGCCAGTTTTTATTACGAACTGGTTGCTGATTTGCTGCGGATTTGAACCGCCCGAAGCCATTGGCATAGAGAAGTCTGGCATGGAGAAATTAAGCGCTGGCATTTTGAAATTGATAATTTTGAACAAGTTGCTTTGCTGTTGATCATTTAGATACATTTCTCCAGCCCGAGCTATTACTGGAACCTCTGCACCTCGGTCCCCTTCGACAACGCCACCTGAATGGAATTTTTGAAGCTTTCCTGTATCCTTTTTAATGCCATACTTATTCCGCAGAGCAGCATTTTCCTCATGCAGTTTTGCTTTGTCGGCGGTGCCTGCCGAGTACCATTTATCTATGTTGGAATTGTATCGTGCCAGATCGCTGTCCTTTTCAGAGATTGAGGAACCTGTATCCAAAGAAGCAGACAACGAGGTTGCATTAATCTCGGCCATCTTCATCTGATAGTCAGCGATAAACTGATCTAATTGTCGCAAAATTTCCGCGTTCTTCTCAGATTCCTTACTGATTTGCGTGTTTTTTAGATCTTCGGCCTTGGATTCAACACCATCTGAATACTCATCATATCTCTCGGCTAGCTGATCATAATGCTGCTTGGCAGCTTCAATCTGGTCATTGTAATCCTTTTCTCGCTCAGTCTTCTCATCTTGAAGCTTTTTCTTTTGATCCTCCAAGCCACGCTTCGCCAGCGCCCGGTTATGTTCCCGTTGCATATCCTCAATGTCTTTTTCAGTCTGCTTACGTTCGGCAATGCCTTCAGGACCGACAGCAGATTGTAACAGGGCAAGACGAGCTTGCTTCTCCGCCATAGCACGATCATAATCCTCGTCTTCATTAGCTGTCTGCATTTTGGCAAGCAAGTCGTCTATGGCCTTAATTTTAGCGTCCTGAGCCTCGATAAAAGCATCCCGTTCTGCCTCGATACGCTTTACTTCCTCATCCCGAGTCTTTTCAAGCGCTTCCTTTTCCTTCTTGGCAGCTTCAGCAGTAGCCTTCCTCTGGTCCTCCAATAGTTGCTTCTTCAAATCATGGACCTGTACATCAATCTCTATCCGCTGTTCTGATCCTTCTTTATAAAGAGCCTGCATTTTTGTCCATAAATTGAGCTGATCGGAAACAGATACGGCTTCCATACTCTTTTGGTAATTGATTCTTTTTTGGAAGTCGGATAGGAACTCATCTTCCAGAGCTTTACGTTTCTCATAAATCTTCTGTTGCAATTCAAAACTTTGTTCGGCGGTACGATCCTTTGCTTTACTCATACGCATATAAGCGTCATATTCCATTTTGAGGATATCAATTTGGGTTTGCCCTGCCATTTCCATTTTGGAAGTTTCTTTATCAATCCATTTTTCCGAGTTTTGGTATCGAAGCTCGTTATACTTCACGGTCAGATCATAAATTTGCTTTTGGATTTCACGCCTATTTGCTGGTAGCAAGTAAGATTTAGATTGTTCCTTCTTGTAAAAATCCAGGCTGGTTTTAACCATCTCGATTTCCTGTTTATTGGCCTGCCGCATGCGCTCGGTTCTTCGTTCAAGATTCTCGACATCTTCCTGAAATCTGGAATCATTCAGTTTATGAACATCTCGACTCCATTGCTTCATTGCGTCCTTATCTTCCGATAGGTACTGCTTATGTCGCTGAGCCAATCGTTTGTATCCAGCAATTTGCTGGTCTACAGACCATTCATTTCGTTCAGCGATGTACTTAAAATTATCAAGTTCGTTATCATAACTATCTTTTCGTGCCGCAGATGCGTCCTTAGCTGCTTTTTTAGCTGCACGTTCCGCATCGCTCTTTCCTTTTTTGCCCCCGCTTCCCTTCGATTTTTTTGAACCAGAAGAACTCACACCAAATTTAGGATCATTATATAGCTTGGTTAAAGCATTAATCTGAGTGTCATACTGTTTCATATCTTTCTCGTATCCGCTATATATCTCGCCTATATCTTTTTTGCTTTGCTCCATGTTTTTCTTATCTTGGTTTAACTGGTTCTGAAAAGGAGTACTTAGGAAAGATTTTACTCCAGTCATATTGTTTAGTTCTTTTTGTTTATTAAAAACGTCTAGTGAACTTTGAGCCATAACTCCATTCAATCTAGCTTTTAACTCAGCAAGACTTTTAATCGCTCCAGCCTCTTTGATGTAAACTGCGATACGATCATCAGACTCAAGTTTTGTACTTAAACTGGACGCTTTTTCAGACTTTAGATCATCTATAGCCTTTTGTATTTTAGCTTTACGAACAACTTCGAGTGCATTCTTTTCGAAAGCCCATCCCTCAGATGTTTTGTAAATCTCCGAAGCTAATTGAGGGTATTTGATGATTAACTCTGCCGCAGCTTCGGCGTTCATGGACTGTTTATTGGCAAGATCATTTAAAACAGTGTTCATCTCAGAAATAGCCTTGCCGTTACCCTGAATCTGCTCTCTTAAATCGGCAAGAGCTTCCTCCTGTGATTTAACGCTTTCGGTTGCTGTTCCAGCTTTCCCAGCAAATTGGTCAGTTTCAATAGTTGCTTGGCCTAAAGCTACTCCTACTTCTGTTACAGATAAAGTGAGTTTGTTATTCTCTTGTTCTAACGTTTTTATTTTTTCTTCTAACTTCGCAGCATCTTCCTTAAATTCGCCTGTCCCTAAAAAATTTCCAATTGGATTAGCAATGATCTTTTTTACTCGTTCCAGTTCTTTTGTAGCTTCTGTGATTTCATTTATTTTTTGTTTTTGTTGTTCGATTAATTGCGCTTGCTGATCTTTCAATACATTTTTCCGGGCTTCATTCTGCTTCTCGATGAGTTTGTTCAAGGCATCAACTTGCACCTGCACAGCTTCATCGGTATAACCAGCAGCTTCAAGTTGTTTGGCTCCCTCTTTTCCAAGAGTGATGACCAGCGCTTTAGAAACCTCTTCGAGTTGTTTTTTTACTTTTGTTTCCTTTTCTACTGAACCACTGCTTTGTTTTAACGACTGTTCAAGAGAACGATGTGCATTAGCCAATTTCGGTAACAATTCTATCTGTCGTTGGTACTGGCTAACCATTTGTTGTGATGCTGATTCCTGATCCTTTAAGTTTTGAATCCGATCCCTCGCAGCCTTTTCTTCCTTACCACTATTCATCGCTACAAGCGCTATTGCGCCAACAAGTAAGCTCAATCCTGCTGTAGCGGCTGCTGTTGTGACGGTTGCCGTTGCTTGGGCGACAGACAATGATTTCGTAGCAACTGTAGCTCCCTCGGTTGCTACCGTTAAAGCTCCTTGTGCTACTGTAGCTCCTTCGGTAGCGGCAACTCTCTGAACTGTTGAAAGAGTTGCTCCTTGTGAGGAAACAATATTAACGTTGTTAGCTATCGTATTAGCGCCGATAGCAGCGGTTTCCGCTGCCTTCGCTGTGGTTAACACTTTCACAGCAGCAATTACATTCATGATCGGACCGCTTAGAGCTTTATAAGCAAGCAGTAGCCCACCGATAGCAGCCGTTCCCTCAAACACGCCAGAAGGTACTTTTGTAAGCCCGATCAGCAATTGGTCAATAGTGTCCAGTACATTCTTGATCATGCGCCGTAGTCCATCATCACCAGCGTTATTGAATATTTCCAGTAAAGAAGCCTTAGTTTGCGCCGCTTTACGCTGAATGGTATCCATCTGGACTTTAAGATACTCCATTGTGGAGCCTGTAGATCCGATGGATGCTGCTGTACCGAGCAAAATGTCCCCAGCATTCAGAGAAGCGGCTAATTTAGCGTATTGGTACACACCGCGCGAGATATCTGCATAGGACTTTGTGAGGTCATAATTCTTGTCAATCACTTTCGTCGACAAGTCCAACAAAATATCTTCGGCTTTTCTCCATTGCTCTGTGCCATTTACAACTTCTTTTGTTTGAACGCCTAATCTTTCAATCTCTGCAACCGCTTTATTTGTGCGGATCGTACCCAGTACCGTCTTCCACATGTTGCCCAGGTTCTCTCCGCTCAGTGCCGTATTACGTACACCGGCTGAAATAAGACCATTCATGAAGTCAAAACTTACGCCTGTTTCGGCGGCGATCTTACCTGTACGCTCGAAGGCTGCTCCCAGGTCCCTAGCCGGTGCCATGGTATCATGGGCAACCTTTGACCAAGAATCCAAAACACGTCCACCAAGTACCATGGCATCATTGCTGTCCTTAATCTGTACACCGTACTGAGCAAAGGTAGACTCCATAGATTTCGTAGCGTCTTCCAAGGATACAAGGTCAACGGTGCTGAGCATTGTGGATTTACGCACCATTTCCTGAACAACGCCTGCATCCTTATACATCCGACCCCAAAGTCGAGCCGATTCGGTAACGTCCATGATTTCAGATCCAAGATCATGAGCCGTCCGGATAAACTTGGTTGTCTCGTCGTGCAGCTTCTCGGTGTTCATAACCATTTCCTTGGTGCCTTCGTTGTACTCAAGGAAATAATGTTCATTCGTTTGCACGTAGCCTGCCATATTGGATTCAATTCCGACTAATCCCTGTTCAAGGGCTTCCTGTGTTTTATGCATAGCTGCATACGCTGTATTAAATACCAGGGCATGTGTAGCCATATCTCCTACTCGGCTAATCCAGTTAGGAGTTGTATTAAAAGTCTGCTTCATTTGCGCTTCGGTTTGGCTCAAAGAGCGCCGGATCTTCTGTTCTTCCTGAATGACTTTCTCACGGACTTGTGCCTCTTTTTGCTCCCTGGCACGTAATGCATTCACCCAAAACTTTTCGTAGTCCTGTGCGTTCTTACGTGCCTGCTGTGCTTCTTTCTCTGCCAGTTGAGATATCTTCATCCGTATGGACTGTTCTTCCATTAAGACACGTTCACGCGTCCTGTCGTCAGTCCCAGCCCCTGAAACCTTTGCCGATCTCTGACCCGTCAATGAAGCTTTATTCTGCAAAGCCTCCATACGCTTCAGGTGTTCACGTTCCTGCTGCTCTATCGCGTCTTCGCGCTTTTTGACAATGGCTTGTTGCGCCCTAAGCTTCTCATCAGTGATTTTATTAACCTGATCTAATTGATTCTTTCGGGCTGTATTCAATTCGGCTTGCGCGGTTCGCTGTTTAACAAGAGCTTCGGATTCAGCAAGGATCTTCTTTCTTCTATCTTCTGCGCTCAAAGCGAACTTATCTGCGCTGCTGGCTAAAGATTTAAAATTCTTCTCGCTAAGCCCCAGTTCGGAATTTAGAACTTTAAAGGATTCTGCATTCGCCCTTGCCCCGTTATCTATAGCCTTGAAAGCAGGCAAAATCTTGGTTGTATCCAAGCTTATCCGCGCGCCCACTACATCTTTACTCAAATCTGCCACTTTGCTCACCTCTCATATGGTTCAGGAAACTTTTCCTGCCCTGAATACAGAAAAAGAGGCATCCTGCATAATTGCGGATGCCTCTTAAAACAATGATATTTTACTTGGCGAAGAAACCAAGATCAGATAACGTCTTGACCTTCTTTGGCTTTTTGTTTTCCACATTGCCACCGTGAAGAATAATTTCAAATTCCCGGTTTCTGTTCTTGGCTTTCATGAGCGCTCTAATCTTTGGTATGGTCATATTAGGCCATTCTGAATCAGAAATACCATTACTCACGCATAAAGCCCAAAGTTCTATCCAGTCCGTTTCCTGATCATCCTCAGGAATCTCTTGGTCTTCTTCGTCGTCAGGCTCATAATCTTCATCAGGCGGAAACGACTCCTTATAGAAATCGTTCCAAGAGTCCGTCCAACTTCTTAATGCCCTCTTCGTCTACTTTCTCGTATTCTTCCTCCGCCAGTCCTTCTACCAACACAAGATTAAAGGCTTCCTTATGCAATGCCTCAACTTTAGGCCAATCGACCTCGGCCCGTTCTTTTGTAGCTTCCCATTTCTCACGACCGATTGAAAAAGAAAATTTATATTCATTTCCGCTCATGAGTTGTCGTACTTGACGGATCAAAGCGATAGTTCCGATTTTTACATGCTTTACAATTCCTTCACCAAGCGTGATTTCATCTCCGATATTAAGCGTTTTATCCAACTGTTTGTCTGTACTCATTAAATTTCCTCCTCAATGTATGTAACCCCCCTACCTTTAGCGGTAGAGGGCTATGTTTTTTTATTTAGATACCAAAGATCAATTCAGCAGCATATCCTTCTGGATTATCAGGGGTGATGTCCGGTTCCATGATTTCCAACGCCAATGAGTTACTAGTTGGTTTTTTACGTTCTTGAGATACGTCCAATGTACCTCCGCCTAGCGCTTTCCAAATTGTCAATTGGCAAGGTACCTCCCCGCCATTTCGGTCATCAGTCAATGAGAAACGGTGAACAAATTTAAACGGCTTCGGACGGCGCTTACCACTCAATCCGCTTCGTGTGCCATTCTCTTTTGTCCATTTAAATGTAATAATAATCAACTTGTTGTCATTCGCTGTGTCGGATGTGATCTTACCGTCGGCAGAAATAACGTACTGCTCTGCTGTTGGTGTGGTTGCCACACGCGTTAGTTCCGTAAGTTTTCCTGTATCTGTATCTTTCAAGTAAACTTTTTCGCTAAGGGAAACTAAAGTCCCGCCGAATTTCGAAAGAGCTTTGATCTTATAACCGTTCGTTACATCTAAGAATCCTTGCTCTGTCTCATCAAACGTAACTGCTCCCTTTTCTGACTCTGCGCCCTGAGACAATTCAGCCAAAATATCTGAGTAACGGGGAATTTCGATACTGGCTTTGTCAGCCAGATCCTTCGCTGTGTAGTGGAATGCATAGCCACTATCTCCACCCATGACTTTGTCCCAATCAAATTGGAGTTGAAGCGTTACCTTTGTGATTTTGTCATCCAAAAATTTAAGTTTTCCTCCCGGCTCGTACACCTGGATAGTGCCTACTCCATCAAAAACTAATGGTTCCATGATTCATCCTCCTCATTTGTGAAAACAAAAAATAACCAGCCAGATTATTTGACCAGTTCCCATAAGCGGTTATCTATTTCGTTGATGCGCCGATATTCATCGGTGTCGCTGTAACCCTGAATCTGCTCCAAGTTACCCATGATGCCCAGTTTTTTAGCAAGGTTGACCTTCTCCGAAATTAGTTTGTCCAACTCTGGCAATGGTTTTTCGATATTAACCTGCGCTACCGCTGGTTGTTGAGCTACTTCATCAGCCATTATTCTCACCTCAATTCATTCTCAAGTAATCAACATCAAAAATTGCCTTATAGCCCTTTGCACCCTGTATGCCTGTTGCAAAATCAGAGTCATAAGCCAGCACACAAAGATAAGACATAAATTCCTGTGCAAACAACCTTTTCTCGTGCAAAGTTTTGAATGCTCTTTCGAATAGAAGCTTTGCTTCATATGCCGTCTTACCATAAAAGTCGATACAGAACTTACCTTCGAATACCAATGGATTAGCTGCGTATCGTCCCGGCATAACGTATTGACAAATATGTGGAACGGTATCCTTGCTGACTGTTATCTCAGGTTCCATGCCTTTCGTAAATCGCTTCACGACCTCGGCAGATGGCGAAGAAGGAGTAAGCTTCAGCATGGACATAAGCTCTGTATCTGCCTTCAAAGCACTCTGAACAGCGTCAATTAACTGTAAGCTCACTCCTTAACCTCCTTGAAGTATCTGTGATACGGAAACTCAGTTATGACATGGCTAATACCGTCCAAGATACGCTTGCGGTTGGATTGGATTGCAATACGCAGGAAGTAGGTCGGCGGTGTAGCTTTGAATGACGCATCAATATCGCCGCGTTCCGCCAACTCCTCTAAATCCACTCCAGCATAGCCCCCGCCTGATTCCTTCACGGTGCCGTCAATTGCCAGGTACTTTCCACGGGAACGACCTACAATAATACGATCACCTTTGGACCTCAGACGGTTCCACGCTTCGCTGTTCATGTAGGTTATAAGACCAGGGTTTTGACTACTGTCTGCCATCTTGGAGCCTTTGCCAAACTGTTCAAGCCATGCTTGCCAATAATCCGCGGTGATATCTCCTGAAATCATTTGATTAGCAAGCACGAACATGTGCATCTCTAAATGATCCCGTACTGCTGGATAATACCGAATACCGCTTTTAGCTGCCAGCATGACCAGTTTCGTTAGTCCAGTGATTTCTACAACCAACTTATTCTCCAAATCCTTGGTTGCCCGAGCCGCATCATAGCCCGTAATCATATCCGGTCCTCAGATAGTTGCACATGCAGCAGATTTGGATACTTAATCCTATCAACTACATCTACCTGGTATGTCTTCCCGCCCATTACGATTCGGTCAGGAATGGAAGTACTTGTCTCCTCTGGCCTCTTTACATCAACAATCGTTTGCATCTGCAAAACAAAAACGGTACTCGGTAGTAATCCCGGTTCCTGCTGCCGCAGTTGTGCTGTGACGTACTGTGCGAAGCAAACAACATTAGCAGCGACCGATGTAAATTCAGCATCGCCCACCGGATTATCGTTTGCATCGTATGCTTGCTGGTATCTCTGAACCTCGATTAAAGCGTTCGTTTTAATCAGAGAGCAGTACTTGTCCTTCTCAGTTGTTGTACGTAGAGTCTGTACCAAATACGACGATTCGTTCTGAACTATATCTCCCGGCTTTACAAATGATTTCGAAGAAAACAAACCATTATACATATACTCTTTTCCGATAACCGTTGTGGCTTTCGTTTCCCTAGACAGTATAACGACATCGGGCTCACCACTGACAGTACAAGGTGAATGCCTATGAGCGAAGTCTTTAAACATCAGTGACACCGCCTTTCTCTCGCCCGGGTCGGCCCAGCTACACTGAGTACCGGAACATCTGTCCCATGCTGTACTGTTGATATGGACTCGATAAACTCAAAGGCTTCATCAACAAGCTGAACAGCGTACTTTTTCCAATCAACAATCTGATTTTCAAAAAAGAAGTCAAAGTCCTTTTTAGACTTCTTGATTCTCGCTGTCATAGAAGGGGCCAGTATGGCAGCAACCATACAAACGGCTGCTGCATACACATAAGTTTGATCATCACCAGTTAACTCAGCAAAATTAGGAACGGCTTTTACAATCCTCGATTCTCCAATGGGTAAAACAGAAAGAGCGTCTATGTCAGCATCGGATATTACATCCTCACCAACTCCTAAACGCCCTCTAATTTCCTCATGATATGTTTCAGTAATGAGTATCTTATTTGCCATCTGCTGCACCGCCAGCAGCACTGATAGCCTGTTTCAATTCTTCAATACTCATTTTGGTGTATCCAGGTATTTTCAATTCCTTAGCTGAGGCTTTCAATTCTTTCAATTCACCGTCGGACTGAAGAATATCAATTTGCTCAAGTAATTCAGCTTCTCGCGCTTTGGACTGTTCTAATTCAGCCTGAAGTTGCAACTCTCGTTCTGAAGGTGAACCGTCGACAGCCCCGTTACCATCTACAATTTCCGCAAGCAATTGTCCGGTTGCCGCATTGCGAATTTTTTTCTTTGCGATATCTACAAGACCGTCAGGGGCATCTGTTACGATGTCCCCGGCATTGTATTGCCCAACAGCATCAACTAATACTTTTACAGTTGTCATAAATTGAGTTCTCCCCCTTACGCCACTGTAGCGAAGATATGCCAGTTGACGTATTTCAGTCGCGGCAGAACAGTAGCACCGTTAATCACTTGCCATTGATCGGGGTCACCTTGAATTAGCTTGGTGAGAGCAAACTTCCCTGTATGGCCCGTGAAAATGTCTTCATAGTTATTCGGGCTTGTAACAAGATCCATAATGGAGCCTGTCATGCCTTGACCGATGATAATTACGGCATTGTCAGGAATGAAAGGATAGAACGTTCCGGTATCGTCAATGTAGCCACCATCGTACACTTCGTACTGAAGGCCACTCAAGTTTTGGCTGACAATTTCAGAAAGTGAGCCATCCGTTACAACATCCTTGCCATATGTGTATCTGATCAATTCGCGAATTTTCTCATTTTGCTTCATGTAGCTGTCTACCTTTTTATTTGCCAGAATCTTAACTCCTCTTGCACCACTTCCCCGGAATAGAAGGAGCCACTCATCCAAGTTTTTCAGCGGATCAGCGGTTGCCGTATTGCTCCAGAGCACATCTGCCGTTGGCTTGTTAGTGGCAGGGACGCCGTAATCAATCGTTCTGGCAGGTTTGTTTGCAGTTGCTGGAACGATAAGATTGCCGGTCAGGGACTGCCAACGCATCCACTCAAAACGTGTCTCAAGCCTCATGTTCAAGTTGACCAATTGATCCACCATATACTCCTCTGCCCACTGTTGCTGCAAGTTATTACCTGGCTTTCTCAAAGTGGCAATCTTTTCACGATCAATAATGGACTTTTCTCTCCATTCTTGGTTCGTAAAATTCATATGTTTCACCACAGGAGACGTATGAATTGGTGAAGGATCATTCAGCCCGGTAGCAGGTGTCATCCCCGTGTCATCATAAGTAATGTCATATTCGATGGTGAGTCCAAGTTCAGGTTTGAAGTCAGCGCCATTTGTCAGTAGTTGAGCCCCGCGAAAACTGTTAATATCCGTCCGAATGTTCTGAACGACTTCCGTAAGGAAATATGGATCAAGTACGTTTGCCATTTATGTTTATCCCCCTTATACAAAGTAGCAAAGCTTCAGCGCTGTCTTAGCCGCTGCATCAATGCCTGTCAATTTAGATTCATGGAAAATGCCAGCGATCCACGCCGAAGCGCCAACATCTGAGATTGTTGTATCATGGTCGTTATCCAAAATGCACAAGGCTACTTCGGAACCATTGGTTGCCGATGCGCTATACGCCACCGCTTTATCCTTATCCGCCCCAGCCGCTGTTATTTTGCCGATAACTGTCCCTTTTTTCAGGATTCCTTGTCCTTGTTTCAGCAAAATACCTCCGGGAAGCTTTGCCTGAAGATCGGTAGATGCAAGAACCTCTGTAAACTCTTGAGTAATAACCTGACCGGGACCAGGAGCGCCATTATACTGAGATTGCATCATAATTATTTATCCTCCTTCAACAGATTACCCCTGCCTGTATTCTTAAGTGCCGCCCGAGCTTCTTCACGAGCTAATACTTTAAGTTGTTCTGGCGTTTTCTCGCCACCATCATTTTGTGAGTTAGTTGGTGGTGTTCCATTCAGTGCTCCCTCAGGAAGGTTTACATCGTCACCTTGTGTATGGCGACCACCGCCACCCAAAGCAGCTTGTGCCTGCGCCTCATACGTTGCGCCGATCTTTTCAATTTCAGATACTGGCAGATGAGATAATGCCGTTTTCATGGCTTCTACATTAAAAGCTTCACCAAGAGCACGGACACCAGCTCCACATGCTTGTTCAGTAACTTTGATCTTGTATGTCACTCCATCAGCAGCCTGAGCGCTCAACGATGTGAGTTTGCTCAAGATGTCAGTATCGTTTTCCACACTTAGCGCTGCCCGGATTTGTCCAAGTACATTATTAGCCGCTGCCAACGCAGTTGCTTGGGTTTGCGCTGCTACTAAAGCAGCTTTTTGTTCTTCGTTCATAGTGTCATCTCCTTGGGCCAATGTCTCGGCCTGTTCTTTTGTTTGATGCTGTTTAGATACAAAAGCAGACATGCCACCTTTGTTGCTAAAAAAATAAAAGATGCGTCCATCGCCATCAAGCGACTTCGCATCTAAAGGTAACGGTTCGTATTCAGTTTGTTTCGGCTGTTCAGATTCACCATGTTGTTTCATTGAGAGAGATTCACGTGTAATTCCAGCTCCTTCGTAACCTCCATCAAACACGATAGAGTTCTCCATGATGTATCCGTCATCAGCTAGAACAAGACATTCTTTGTCGTCATACATTTGTCCACGGATGTGAGAGCATGCTGAAGGTCCGTAGTAGTCACCCCCACAAATACCACAAATATGTTTCGTTGTTACAAATCCTGCCGAGGTGTCAAATATAGTTCCTGAATCAATACCGGTAGCCAGTTGATCCGTTGAGATTCCATTGGCCTCTAACCCTTTTGCCATATAATGATCACCGTAGAGTTCCAGTTCCCCTCCCTCTTCGATAATTCGACTGTCAAAAGTTCTGCCATATGGGAAAGATAAGGCTTCCCACTTCTGCCACGGATGGTCAACCAGCAAGGCGACTCCTTCTTTAACCTGATCTGCCATTTTGCGTAGAAAGTTTGGGGTAATTTTCATTTTGTACTTATCAATACGCTTGGTTCCTATGATTCTTGCTTGAAACACATGAGTTTGTTCATCGGTTAAAGGGACCAATGCTTTTTGATTGATTTTCGCCAATTGTTCGGGTGTAGGTTTAGCCATTTTTTTATTCACCTCCCTCCGATGGAGTATTTTCTTCATTCGAATCAGATTCATGCTTCTTTACAAGCAAAGGAAGTAATTCAGCAGGTATTTTGGCATTAATACCAAGTGTCCAACGTATTTCCTCAGCAGCTTCCAACGGTGTGATGTAGAAATTCTTCTCCGCTGTGATGTAGTTGTCGATCTTTGAACGTCGGTCACGTTCAATCTCATTTTCTGAGCGTAGATCAATAGGGAGATAGTCAGCTTCAACTTTTGTTTGAGTCCCCTTTACTCTTGCAGACAACGAAAAAGACCGCTGCCAGAAACGTTTGGTTACGCTCCGCGCGGACTCTACATTTTTGATATATATTTGAGTGTCAATCGAACTGTATGTTTCGGTTGATCCTTGATGCCTGGAAAGGATGGTGAGCAGCGTCTTGAGTGAAGTCGCCATTTGGGTATCAATAATGTCGATGAGCTTTTTAATATCAATCATCGGCCCTGAATTACCGCCTTTGAGATATTCGACTTTTACACTATCCCAGTGGACAAGGGCATCGTCTGGATTGAGTGAGTTGAAATGGTTTATCATCTCTTCCATTCGCTCTTTAAGCCATTTCTGTTGACCATCGGGATTACTTTTCAAGTTGTTTGGCATGTTCTTCAGCATGATTTCTTCCAGCATAGAGATATCAAGCCTTGGATAGCCTTGGTTATGCACTACTGCTTTCAGGTCAGCCAACACTTGAAGATGAAAGAACACTACTTGCAACACTGGAAGCATGGGCGTTCGTCCATAAGGATCATCGACCATCGGATCGAACTCTTCATAGATGAACGTTGGTGTGTCAATCTTCTTGTAATTACCGAACCACTCCTCATTCGCGTTCCTTCGCGGGTTCTTCACGTATTGCCACGGTGTAAGGCGATTAGTCTCCGGCTCCCTACGAAACCAAATTAAAGCCGGATCAACTGGAACAATATCAATCACATCATTGCACTGTTCATTCAAGACTACCTCTCCAGCACACGCACCACGGACCATAATCATCATCCGCTGGATCGTGTCCAGTTTATCTAATGAGCGTCCGTGCTGGTATCCCGGCGAAGGTAGCGGTGTGTTTAGCATAGCTTTGAGTTCGTCCAGTACCCGTTGTCCACCCTTATCTGCATTCCCGTTTGGCTTCTTAGCTGTAAATGTTAATTCGGTATCTCCCATACGTAAGTATGTGTATAGGGCATAGGAAACGTCTGGATGGACAGATATCAATAGCTCAAGTAATTCCTCTGCGGTGTAACTCTGTAGTTTAGTAAGGTCAATATTGTGGACCTGTTGATACTTTTTAGGCAACCAATTAAATATCCCCCACGGGTTGGAGTTCTTGGGAACTGTCGTTCTGCCTATACCCATCATCTGCCGCTTTACCGTTGCCGGAAGAACTGCATTCGCAAATGAATATATGGCTTTATGATACCATTTCAAGATTTCACCGCCTTTCTTGGCAAACTTCTATGAATACAGGATAACACCTGTTTTATTCGGATTTACTACTGATTTTCGACCACTTAAACATCTTCTTTCAATCCCGCAATAAAAAAGAAGGTAGGAAAAGTTTCCTGACCTTCTTAATGTTCATATTTCTATGTCTGAATAATATCATTGGTTTCATTCGGTGTTACTACGGTTTTTAGCTAACATCCAAGTTTAAAATTAGACTCTTTTTAGTTAAGTGTTTTCTTCCAGAACCATCATCTACACCAGCATCTAGATGTACTTTTCCGTTATATCCGTTAGTAAACAATGTCTCTTTTAACTCATTCAATCCAATCCAAATAGTACAACTACTGCCTGCTTCAAGTTTATGTGGATAACTAACATTAGATTGTGGTCGAGGAAAAACTAGTGTTTTATTATCTGGAAGAATCAGATAAGGTATGTTTATTACAACGTGTTGGTATCCGGGATTGGAGACTGTAACAATTACCGCGGCATCGCTTAACCCATTATAGGTATCAAGAAAACCGTAAGAAAATGCGAGGCTAACTTTTCTCGATTTTTCATTTTTATTCACAATAAATGTAACTGTAGACATAAAGGCGGCATATATTGCAACTACGGCAGTAACTATTTGTGTCCATGGAATACTATTTTCCAAGTATATCTACCTCCCTACTTTCTTCTACCGTTACTTGTCCCAGAATTCAAAGCTACTACAGCAATCAAAGCTATGATTGCGAGGACAAACAACAAGTAAACTCCGTAATAAAGAAAGTACAATGAAGCTAAACCTGTTAACAGTCCAACAATTATGATGAATACTCTATATAAATTCGAATATTCTGCTTCATTCGATATGGCGGAAACCAGACCTATAAAACAACCAACAAGAAGCATTAGTCCGGTGATTAAGGACAATGCAGTAGCCCTCAAGTAAGCTGCTGTATCAGTGAAGTAATATTTCCCCAATTCCAAAAATGTTTCAGGCTTAGGGAGATTCAATATCATTTCCCACGAAAAATACCCAGCTGTTAAAGCCGTTGCAATAAATAACCAATAAGTCCACCTGATTTCATGTTCAATCGCTTGATAGTATATTGATTTTAATATAAAAATCTCCTCCACCATATAGAATGTATGTTCTTAATACCTTTATATCACTCGTTGTTATATGTTGTCAATTTGTGTAGTTACGTGTTTGAAAATGTTCCTCGAAAACTTAGCACTTTATGAGGACAAAAGAAAAAGCACCCATCATGGTGCTTAATAATATTCTTGCCTTTCAACTTCAACTTCGATTTTAAACAATGCCACTAAGTTGGATATTGCTTCAAATACCGCTAGAATAATAACGAAACATTGAGACAATGAAAGAGATTCAGGCATTCCTGGTACTAACTTTCCATCCTGATAGGTCAAAAAATACGCGCCTAGAGCAAGCCCGGTGTACCCTAAGAATTTTAAAAAAATCAGGGCTTTATCAAATAGATCACTTCTCACCTTGAAGATGTACCTCAGAATTATCGCACTAATTAAAACAAATCCGAGAACTTTAAAACTCTGGAATAGCATACCATTAAATTCATTAATGGGAATTTGTTGTCCTTCCATTTCTTCTTCCCCTCCTAAGCATCAAATTTCGACATTCAGGAAGAATTATCCTCTTTAACACATGGGCGTGGCCGTAAGCAAAACTGCGCTATCCCATCCCATCTACCCCAAACACAACCTTTGCATTTTTTCGGCTGTTTTGGTGGGCCTTTCATGTGTAGCAAAATTCCTTTCTTCTGCTTCAAACCAAAATTCCTTTCAAAAGGCAATAAAAAAAGCCACCCAAATGAGTGACTTGTATCTGCCTATGTTATTTACAGCACCAAATTGACACAGGCGCTTATTTAAAACCCGAAAAAATAAACAGCGATAAGACCTATTCCCGCAAGCGGGATGCAAAACGCTGCGCTGTTGCATAAAAGCATTTGTACTTAGTAACTAAAGAAGAAGAACAAGACCATTTTACTGATTACCGAAAATGGCCGTCAAAGAACTAAGACCGAACAATACCGGAAAATGGGCAATTAAACCATTATAAGCTGGCTTTTGCTCACTTTCTCGATATTACTCGCTATTAAGTAAAAATAAAGTCTTAGACTGCCACTGTTATCATCCAACTAACGTTCTTCGTTAGCGTAACGCATTACTTGACCAAATTCGATATGTTGCCGGTCAGTAACCTACGTTTTCGTATGATTACTCAGCATAGTGATGTGTAGCTGCACTAACATATCAACAGTCTCTTAATCAAAAGCTTCTTCAAGTGCAGCAGTATCTTCGAAGATTTGAAAAAACCTTATCTTCTCCTGTTCTACTTCGCAAATAATTGCCCAATCACTCTCGAACACTTTCCCGGTTACATTGACTTTGATGCGGAAATTCCCCCATGCACACGCTGCTTCCTGATTACCGATGAGTTTGTGAAGGACAAAACTCTCTATTTGTTCTGCTTCTTCTAATAAGCTTAAATAATTTCTTACACCTTCTTTTCCATGAAATGTGCCGTATAAAGGAATTCTATTAGAAGGCTCTTTTTTAAGAATAATAAATTTCGCTTCATCATGAACCAATTCGATCACTTTATCAATCTGTTTGCTTCCTAATGCTTGAAAGTAATTTGTTAGCACCTGTTGAGCACTTTGCATTTCTACTAATCTCCCTTCGAATAGGCGGAATAAGCTTTGCACAATCCAATAATAACATATTTTATCTACCATCGTGTCCGTTGGCTTAACGCCGCCGCTGCCAGTCTAGAACTATATTTTCACGGTCAAACACTTTATTTCCATCAAACACTCGTCCCAGACAATTCTCTCACCTAGTTTATCCTCATCACCGGACTTCATGGTTTCTCAGCACGTATCACAAAAGGAAGCACCGAATGTGGTGTGAAATTCTGGATTCGGATCATTGCAGATCAAACATTTACCTTTTATAAAGCGTTTCGTTTTTCCTGTTTTCTGATCGTGGAACAAGGTCAATCCCTCCCAACAGAAAGAAAGTAATAAAAAAACACAAGCATCGCGCTTGTGTTTTAATGCAGCATATCAGATTACTCTTGAATTTTTTTTGCAATTTCCATCAATTCGTCAAGAGTGGAATTGAAAGAAGAAACAGTATAGAAGTGGTCTTTCGTAATCAAATGAACAACCCTTCTTTCTTGCCCGTCAACATAAGCTACAGTATGATTGTTGATTTTAGTCAACTCAACTTTTTCCATATTATATGTTTTTTTCACATAATCAATAGTAGTCTGTTCATCCATTTGGGATTCTGCTTGAGTAACCATAATTTCAGTGCCGTCACTGCCACGATATGACTGCCTGATTACCAAACCATCCTCGCCTTTCAAAGCTGTTGTGTTTAATGGCTTCAAGCTGTGCTTTTCAAGCGTTGCAATTCTAAGCGAGGCTCCCTGCGCTAGATTAGGAATATGGATATCTTCTGCCGGTACATCAGATATATTTATGAGACCTTTGATATCAACTCCTGTCTCTTCTGGTGTTTCAGTCGGCGCTTGCACTGTTGAAGCATCAATCGCTTCTGCTTTCGTTTCAACCGGAATCTGTGCAGGCGTTTCTGATTCGGCAGCATATGAATTATATGCATATGCACCACCACCTATTACGAGTGCACCACCTAATGCTACAGCAACTAATTGTTTCTTCAATTTAAACCCCTCCTATTAATCGTAAAATACTGTGCCTTCAGTAATGGCCTTATTATTGGATTTGTACAAAACAGAGTATCTCAGACCTCTATTATTATCGTTTCTCCCATAAAACACGTAATAAGTCGAACTGTCAGACGAAGATAAGGTGAAAGATCTTCCCGGAACTTCAATAGAAACATTATAGGTCATTCTATTCCAAGTCCCCGAACCAGCTGTTCCGTCTGCCGGCAGCCCTTTATTTCTTTGGAAATTTTGGAGCCCTGTTTTCACACCGCTTCCAAAGCTCCCATCAATCTTTCCCACGTCACCCTTTTGTCCATAGGCCCATAAATTTGCTTGCAGCGCTCTCACATATCCCCCACTGTCACCTTGGCGCAATGTAGGGAAACCAGTAAAACCATCGTAAGCATAACTGGCACTTGCTATGCTTGCAAGCCCGAGACTACCTACTAACGCCACAGATGCAACAGCTAGAGACATTACAGATTTAAGGTTTCTTTTCAATACAATTCCCTCCATTAATCAAGCTGATTATGTAAGACTACGGTTTATGTACTTGTGACTAATAAAGCATGTTCAAAAACAGCTATTATAAATTAAATAGATGTTTTTCCCATTTGTTTGTCTCCTCTTACATTATAAGTTTCTAATTGTAATTTTTCAACAAAAACATGGGCAATCCTACCAGTCTATTATGAGGCACGCTGCGGAATTGAACCGCGCAAGGGTTCTGTCCGGGTCTGTATGACGTTTCCGCCGGATATCTGTTGCCTTGCCGCCTGAGCGTGCCATGAATAATGTGGGCGGGGGCCACTCTCCCCCTGCATACAAACTTTGTTATTTACTCCCTTTGTTTGCGTAATGGGATTATCCGTGTCTCTCTTTCGCCACCACATTAAAAATAAAGAGGAAATCAAAAAGGCCGGCACATTGGCCGACCTGATCACCGAGGCTGGAAAGCTGCGGTTCGTTCCTTATTTGATTTTCCATGATACAAATTTACCACATAAAAAGTCCAATGAACGGCAACAAAGCGGCAAGATTCCAGCAAAAAACCGGAACCCCTTTTTACACGACTGAGCTGGTTGGAACTGAGCTCTTAATAAAAACGGTTAAACGGAGCATCCCGGCGAGTGTGTCCAGAGCTGCCTGTTTGATCTCTCTTAACCGGCGATCACTCATGTGCAGTTCCCCGGCAATGATATAGTCAAATTCGCCCTCGTCGTCCAGGTAGCTCCGTCGAATAACCTCCCGCTGAATGCTGGACAGCTTGCTCATCGCCAGTTCCAGCAGCTTATCCTTTGCTTTTAAGCTCCGCCTCTTTATCTACGTTATAAGTGGCAATGTCCTCCGTCTGCTTGCTGATCGCATTGGTGGATTGATGCTCTCTATAAGTATATAACTACGTAATCGCCGCCTTGCGTCGAACAAAATTAATCTGCTGATACCACTGAACTATCTCGAAATATCCTTCCACCACGAGGTTTATTAATTATCATTAATTATTTTTTTACTGCTACACTACCTATTGAAGGAAGCATAATATGTGTATCTGGTTCCATTAAATATTCTCCAAATGTCAAAACAAAAGCGTCAGCTCTGTCTGGTGATTTGAGCCCACGCTTTTTCATATCCTTCTTACTTTCAAGCAGCATTTTACCCTTACTGGTCATGTTCCATTTACGTGCTGTAAGTTGGGTTATAAGAACATCGTCATCAGGCAATTGTAGAACACTCGTATCTCCATTTATAAAATTGCTCATATTCTGTTCTAATTGTTCCTTTATGGATGCCCACATTTCAGTAACCAGGTTCCCATAGTGCTCATCTAAAGATGAAGAACCATTGTTAATTGGAATGATTTCATATGGTAGTCCTTCTTCAGCTAGGACTTCATTTAGTCGATCCGTTACTCCTCCACCTACACCGCTATCATCTACTCTTATTCTGATTCGATTTAAATATGGATGAGCTTTATGTAGCTCTTTAGCCAGGCTGATTACCCAACCAGCAGTAACCATTGTGTCTTTCTTGAAATGATGGTGTTCTCCTACAACTCTTGGCCCTATGCCAGCAAACATTGAGGTCTCATCATCACCAAAACGCGCAACGTCAACGCCTATAGTTAGCATGTCTCCGGCGGGTTCCATCCTCACTTCTTTAGCTGCAAATTCAGCCACTTCCAATGAAATAAATGTATCCGATTCTCCACGGGGGAATTCACCTTCAACCCGGACTCTCCATACATCACTGCCTTCGCCATACTTCCGCTTGAGCATAGCGATATTATCCTTGCTGGTTCTTGGGCTGTCTAAGCATGACACCTTGCGTGTTTTATAATCCGCTCTATCCTTATTGTGCGAATCATAAAAAACACCCGACGTTTTTGTCGGGTTGCCGCACATCAATATTTTATTGAACTCACCAGACAACGTACCCAAGATAGCCTCCATAATTGGATCGGCAACGCCTGATGCTTCATCCACAATGAAAAGCATATAGTCCTCATGAAAACCCTGCATATTCTCAGGCTTGGTTGCTGTCCGAGCTGTAGCGAACCATCGTTCCTCATAATTCTTCATGTATATTTTGGTCTTAGTCCACTTAAGGATTCGTTTCAGCACCGGACTTTTAGATTGCCATTTATTAATCTCAGCCCATAATACGTCATGTAGCTGCTGTCTTGTAGGAGCGGTACAAATTACTTTTGGATAAGGGAAGCAGGACAGAAACCAAAGGGCTGTTGCAGCTTCCAGCCCAGTTTTTCCTACGCCTTGACCTGAACGTACTGAAACGCGCGGATTATTAGCTAAATCCATTAGAGTGCTTGCCTGCCAATCATCAGGATAGAACTTAAGCATCTCTTGGCAAAACAATGTGGGATTCTTACGATACTCAGGAATCCGTTTCTTGAATGCTTGAAGTCTCCGTTTCGTCTCCGGCGAGTCCTTCTGCTTCATCACCTACCACCGCCTCTACCCAGTCGTCAATTAGATCGTCTTCTGTATTGCCTTCTCCCGTAACCTTTGCCCTTTCAAGCTCAAGTTTCTCACGTTGCATCTTAAGTTTCTCGTCTTCAACCATCCGTTTATGTTTGTCTGGAAGCAGATCCATGTATTTAGTTAGCACATCCAATGCTTTGGTTTTGTCGTGTAGCTTTACACTCACTCCGTCCTTACCCTGCTTGACTTCTGAAACCAGAGTTCCATCAATTTCGTCACTATTTTTAAAAGAGACATAATTATATCTGTACTTCTTCGTTTCTCCAGTGTCAGGATCAAACACGGGATCTCCTTCTAAGCCAAGAACATCCTCTTCCTTTTGACCGAATTCTACGTAATCCGTAATGTCTGCAAAAGCAATCTTCATGTACTCCATTAGAACCCGCTGAGCATTTAAACCAACCCCATCCATCAGGGATTCGTTGTAATTCTGTATCGCAGCCTTAATTTCAGGTTTCCTCAATAATTCCCATCCAATTGAATATGCTGTTTTCTTACTATATCCAGCAGCCATTGCCGCCCTTGTGGCGTTGAAATCTCTGAGGTATTCCATTATGAAGATCCGCTGTTTCGGCGTTAACCCCTCTTCGTCCGGAATTTCCGGCTCTGGCTTCTCCTCGATTACTGGAATGTTCTTTTTTGTTTTGGAACGCTCCATATCATTAGAGCGTTTCGGTATTTTTTTCGGAACGTTCCGTATTTCTGGAGCAGCGACTTTTAGCTCTTTAGAGAGCGCATCAACTGTTAGCAGGGTAGCATATACCTCTCTTGGCTTATCACCTTGATATGTACCGACAAATTTACGCCGTTCCATTTCATCAATCAGTCGGGCCGCTCTGCTATAACCTATCCTCATTCTTCGCTGCAATAAAGAAACCGAGGCTTGTTTGGCCTCGGCTACAATTTGGACAGCTTTTAGAAAAAGCTCATCCGAATATGATGTTGGTTCTTTATCTTCATTTGGAGGTTCCTTTTTTTGATCAGTTCCATCTTCATCGGAACTTTCCGTATGTTCCGCTTCTCCAGCAATCAAACTCTCCCACTTATCTTTAGCCTTCCATCCTCTTACCGTACCTTCAGATACACTAAGTTGAGAGGCTATTTCTGTGAGACGTATGTTGCCGGAACTGGCTTTGTATAATTCAAATGCTTCATCCCGTTTAGGATCTCTCTTTCGTCCCATATCTTATTATTCACCCCTTTTGATAATGTATCTGAAGCTAAGGAAAAGTTTCCTGACATACAAAAAGAAGCCGCCTATTGGCGACTACTAAGTTAAATTTCAGTTTCAGGCGGCTTCGGCTTCAGCCATTCGCCTTTTTCATTAATGAATGCATCTTTGTAACGACCTGATTCTAACTGTCTTATTATCTCCTCTTCTTTAGCCACCAGTATTTTAGATAGCTGAGCAACAGTATAGTAATCACTGCTTTTGTAGTCTAACTGTATTGGAACCGCCATTTCGTACAGCACATCCAGAAATTCATTAAACGTCAACTTGCCCATATTACTGATCCCCGAATAATAAGACGGTTTATAGTTAGCAAATTCTAGAAATGATTTTCCTTGAAACTCTTTTGCCAGGGCGTTACTAAGCCGTACGGACATTAGATTATCGAACCGTGTCTTGAAGTTCATTTCTTCTATTTTTGCGTATTTTGCTTTGAATGCGATTATTTTTACAAGAGGCAAGTCTTTGCGATTACCCTCTTTCAAACGCATTCTAAATTGTTCACGATCCATTATCATCGGCTGTACCATCCTCTAAGGTGTGTTTAACCGACATTTTACATCACGTTTCTTATAATCGTAAACAGCTATTAAGACACACAGCGGAATCGAACCGCTGTTTTCCTGTATATGTCATATTCCCGGACTAAGCCGGGAAAAGTTTGCTACTGACGTGGCGGCCAGTTCCATTGCTCCAGCCCGTCTCCTTGACAAACGTTCAATGCGTTGAATTGCTTACCGAATTCATTCCACACGGCCAAATTCACCATTCCTGTCGTATCAGGATTTACGTAAACCACTACCGCAGCAAGTGTCTTACCCTCCGTGTCCTTGTAGTGGACATTGCGTCCTACTGTTGGTTTCATTCGACAACCTCCCAATCTTCTGCAAGGATATCTGTCTGTGAAGCAAGCCAGCCCGGTTGCCATTGTTTTGCAGCAGTCCACATGGCAATGTAGGGTTGGGAATCCAGTGGTGTGTCTACGCCAATATGCTTCGCTGTGCGATCGTTTACTTTCGGCCCAGGTTTCTGTGTGGAGTGTGGCGGTAACTGCAAGGATGGCATTAGCACTACCCACATACCTTTACCATTCCATCCAGCACGTGCTACCTTCTTCCCTTCCTTCAACGCTTCAATCGCTTGCCCGAAATTCAGCATTTATCTTCCTCCTCATCTCTATAAAACAAAAAGAGCAACGGTTACCCGTTACCCTCTCTGTACAGATATCATTTTTGATTTGGACAAGGGACCTTCACCCTTACGACCCTCACGTCTCTTTAGGTTGTTGAATGGCTGCCAACCCTTTTTTCACATCATCTCGCGTTAAGCTCCTCGAATCATTCATATAATCCTGAATTTGATCCGTTGTATTATTCTCGGTCAGCATCTTGCCCCAAGTCATGGAATACACCCATTTGGGCTGAGCCTGCATTACCTCGGAACTGGGCATCTCGCCGTGTTCCCCAATGGCAATCGGCTTGCTTTGTGCCAGTCCGAGCAGTCCTTCGTAATGACTTTGTTTAAAATCATTGTTGTAAATATCCATAGCCAAGATATCCACTTTGTCATCCCCCGGATATTTAGGGGGATAAGGGAAGGTGTACGAATTCGGGGCGTTCGGGCTCCATACCCAAAGCAAGTTGTTCAATTGGTGTGTGTTTACAAAGCGGTCATACATAATGTTCCACAGTTGAGTGAAATTGTTTTTGTTTCCCCACCAGAACCAGTCCCCATTCATTTCATGGTAAGGTCTCCATAACACTGGAACACCTGCATCACGGAGCTGCTTTAACGATATAGCGACCTTATCCAGATCGGCTATAAGAAGATTATTCTGCGTAGTATCCGGCGTCACATATTTATCGAACTCCGTCTGACTTAATTTCGTCTGCACATTGGCCCATGTCAGCGGCCTGCCCGGCAGCGCTTCATGAAAAGTCATCGTCACAATGCCGCCGGCCCTGCTCCAACGGATGGCGCTATCGACGACATTTTTACGTTGTGCCGCCTCCGTAGCGGCGGACTGACCGGAGATGGCCCCCATCTCGTAGCCATGTACACCTACATAAGCCTGACTTATTTTTTGGACCTTGTTACTTAATTCATCCGGGCTTTCCAAATAATCATGCTGACCTGTGATTATTTTTTCCCCTGAGATGCCGAGTAAATAGCTGTATAGTTCCCGGGCCTGAGCAGAAGCGTACGTATTAACAGGTTGCAATGTAGAACCCCCCTTTTTGAATGCAAAAAAGCGTCGGTTTCCCGTCGCTCTCTCACTTATATTAACGGTAATTATTTCACAGCGATTACCGTTAATCGCTATAGTCCGCATTACGTGCGGAACAATCTGCCGCCCTTATTGATGGGGTATTATGACCCTCTTTACGGCTGTCTCCAATTTATTGTAATTAGTTCGATGTGGACAAGGGGCTTCCACCCTTGCATATCGGTTCTCTTCGGGCGTGTGGGACATACCGATAAATCCATGGGCCTTTCACCCAAGCAATACCCCGACAAAGTGCGTCTATCTTCCGCCACCACATTTAAATATCAATGATTACAGAAGCTGACTGGCTAGTGCCTTAAGTCCGCTTGGTACAGCGATTTGTTTACCATCGTGTTCATTTCCGTTTACATAAGCTGTGTCTTTGTCTACATAATAGACTACACCTTCGCCGCCGATAACCGGAAAGCCGCTTTCGTCGTAATCCAGATTTGTACCTACATACTTGCCATGCTTGGCTGCTTCACTTTCCAAGGAATGAAGGTGTAAAATCCCCGTGTTGTCTAAAAATGCATAACTTTGTGCCATGTTTGTTGCCTCCTAGAATTGATTTAATTTGTTCCTGAATAAAGTGTAAATCCTTTCTACTCCGTACCTACTACGGATTTCCCTTTGGTTCTAACAACAAGCAAAGACCGCAAAGGCTTAAGCCCTTACGGTCTAATTTACTTCTGGCATCCTAAGTCCAATTTCACCTTCCCGGTTACGCCCTCTCCCGTAGTCTATAACCACAAGATCCAAAGTGCGGTTTATTTTCAGACTGTTTGCTATATTGGCAATGGCTCTGCGCCGCTTGTCCGCAAAAGTAGTTTCTGAAATACTTGGAATATCACTGCGATAACCGTTTTTCATGTACTGTTGTGCTTTGAGATATTTCATGCCATCTAGAAACAACAGTTTGGCTATCAATCCCTCGTGCTTGTCGCGCATATTGTTTACTGCAAATTTAACGTTATTTGTGATGAATTTATAAAATTTATAGTTCACGTGACGCTGATCCTTGAGGATAACCGTATTAGCTGTCACATCTGCCGTTAATTCTTGCCCAGTTACCCGTTTAGCAACCGATCCTTCAGCCGCGAGTATATCATAGGCCGACATTCCATTTTCAATCTGTTGGAGGGAATATTCATAATTTTTTATCACATCGACTAAATCAGCGTATTTGCCCAGCAACCATTTCGTTTTTCGAATATCATCTTGTTCAAGATCATCGAAAAAATTTACCTGGATTATCTTCTGAGTATCGGCAGAATCATCTTCTTTGCTACGTATAATTACAGACTGTTCGTTATCCATATTTGTTCACTCCTTGCAAAACTAAATGTATCCGGTATAATCTGCTCAATCAACATATACCTATCTATACTGACCACACCCACATATAACAGTAATGCTGCTAATATAGAGGTATAGGCTCTTATCATGGGGTGTCTCCTTCATCTTGCAGGAGAGAGTTAAGTCGATTTAGCTCTGCATTCAGGCGCTCTTCTGTTTCATCTCCATGTGTAGAAGCATCGCTATATTGCGACTCCCAGAATTCAGCCAGGCGTTTTAATTCGGCTATCTCTGCATCCTTTTGTTGTATAACCTTTTGTAATCTGATCATTTCCTTGCCTTGTTGTTCTATATCGTCCCCTAAGCCCTTAGCAACCTCTGCCCAGCGCTTACGTCCTCTCAACTCTATGTCATATTGTTGGAGCCAGTAAGGAAGAGCATTAGAAAACTCAGATGCGTTATATGGAATATCGCTATCCCCATACCTCTTTAACAGTTTCATATCCTCTTGCCAGTTACGTGGTTTATCTGTCATTGTTCTTCCTCCCCATCCTCTTCACCTTCGTATTCATCATCCAAAGACTCTACATACCGTGTATGATCGTCTTCCGAATCGCCTACATACTCGTCGTTAATGTAATAGCTGTACGATGTGTATGGATGGGCAGTGACGCAATCCGTGCAGTATACTTCATCATTAATTTCATAATGCGCCGTTTCTGGCGGCAGGTCTGTTTTACAGTTGTAGCAAACTCTTGCCATATCTATATATCCTCCCTATCTGGGTACATGTAGTCTAAGCATTCCGATACTTCCTCAAACTTGAATTTTTCTGAAATGGCTGGATGCGTGTACTCAGTCCAGATCATCCAGTATGACTTCTCGAACATCTGCGCCATTTCATGAACAACTTTTGCTACATTATCAATCTCCATTTATATCCTCCCTTAGTGGGTGTAGGACACCCTGTATTGGTTTAATCCTGACTGGATAATGTCATATAAGCAGCCTCTGCCCTCTCTCGGGGGCTGGCGTTAATTAAATCAAATGCTACCTTACCACTAATCTTTGGAAATATTTTCCCCCATTTCACGATTTGTAGATTGTGCACATATATCTCTCTATCTATCTTTCCTGCCTTTGCCTGTACCTCCAGAGAGGCGACAGGGTCGGATGATGGTTGCCAATCCGTAACCTTACGTCGAAACTCTTTTGTGGCTCCATCAACCCATATAAGTCTCACACCATCCCACCAATTTACCCAGCCTAACAAACCAGCAAGAGCAAAATCTAATTTCTCGTCTATCATATCCAACATATCTATCATCCTTCCAACGCTCAGAGCGTATTGTATTGGTGGTTACTCTCCTAACGATTTACGAGCACGACGCCCTCCATCTCTAATAACTGGTATTTCTGGACCCCAACCAATTATATGTTCGAGGTAATTGCCATCTTCCGCGTAAAATTCCAGTGTCTCCCGTTGTTCGGCTATTGTCTGAGCCCTCTCTGCTAGCTGTTGCTGAAGTGAGTCTACCAAAGCGGATACATCTACCTTCTGTAGAAACTCGGTTGAAAACGATCCGCTAAAACCCTCAAGAAATATAGAACCGTAATCGTGTCCTTTATGCTGGAATTCATCCGATCGGCATGTCCAAATCTTGCCGAAGTTGTCCGGGTGGTCATGTTCCATACAGGTATGCATTACAACCTGATCGCCCTTTTGTAGCTTATATGTCCGTTCACTCACCTTTACCGCCTCCAGTCAGTTTTTTAATAGCTTCCTCGATTTCATCCATGTTGGTCGGGTATGCATCCACATGCTGCGCGGCATCTTCCCATATCTCCGCGTCTATCAATGCCCGAATCTCTTCACGCGTCTTGCCTTCAAAATCTTCATCATCTATTTCTATTTCTCCCTCCCGACATGCGGTAGGATAGCCGATAGACATTTTCCATTCAATTAGCATTTTCATTCACTCTCCTTATAGATGGTATATAGGGGTATAGGGTAAGAGGCTATGAAGCATCAAAGTGCATCTCAAATTCCCGTTCACAGTCCTCATTTTCACATCTTAATTTATAAGTCGTTCCGCATTCGTCCGTATCCGGCTCCATCCACTCTTCACCGCAATAAGGGCATTTTACAGATGTAGATAATTGAGTGACTTCGGTATCAGCATAAGTTCTGTATATCCGTTCCATGTTGCTTTCTCCTTTCTGTTGGGTAGGGTAAGAGGCTGTTATGCCTCAATCCTCGATAAAGTTGCCGTGTTTATCCATATATTCCGGCCATTCATCCTTTACATTTGAGCAAACCCAAATCCGCGCTTCTGCCGTCCCACTCTCGGGCATCCTTCTGGACATTTCACCCTCTGGACTAATGATTAAATGACCAAAGTTATAGCCTAAATCTTCATCAGCGTATTTGATGTCAAACGTATAGTCAGGGAAACGATTATACAGGGCTTGGAATATCGGACCCGGCGCATTCCAAGCAGTGTCAAACCGGATGACATTTTCAGTAATAGAGATATCATAGGCATTCCATTTGGTCCCCCAGTTGTCTAGGCTCCATTGGTACCATGCTGGTCTAAGTCCTGATTCTCCATAGGATGCTTCAATTGCTTTTGGCATAGGAACCAATGTGTTGAAATCAACATCTCTTTCAACTGACTTCAAATGGTTCAATACTTCTTGATATGTGCGTCCCTCTGGGGCATGGATTGTAACGACATTAGTTATGTGATTAGGCATTTTATATCTCTCCTTTATAGGTAGTAGGGGGTGTATCCCCCTTATGAAGGGCTAACCCTCCTAAATTAAGCCGTTTGAAAATACTTTTTAATCGCCTTTCCAACCCATCTGCCCATCGGCACAGCGACGGCATTACCGATCTGCCTGTATGCATCGTTATCGCTTCCAGAAAACTTGAACCAATCCGGGAACCCTTGTAATCGGGCATATTCTTGCACTGAGTAAGGTCTGATTGAAACCCCATCGTTGACAAGACGTGTCGACCTGTCCTTGGCATAATGAGCCACACAGGTCGGCGCTCTGCCGTCCAAATCAGTGATAATGGGTAAATCCCTGTATCCGCCATTCAATCTCTTCTGGACGTACTCAGGGGCGTATACTTCTGCCCCGACATCTATGATATCTCTCATGGCTATTGGGTTCTCCTCTGGATAGGGCAAGTGGTTAAGAGGTTTCTTAGTGCCTATTACAATCAACCTTTTCCGCTCCTGCGGTAGCCACATGTTTGCATTCACCGGGCATTCAACCCTGACATAATAGTTTGGTAGTTTGGTCAGGCACTCCATGACCACTTGAAATTTCTTCATTCCTGGAACATTTTCGACGACATATACCTCTGGCTGTGCCAGCGCCACATGCCGAAAGAAGTGGAGGAATAAGTCGTCTCCAGTCCGCGTACCATGGATATCCGCAATTGTGCTGTACTTGGTGCAAGGGAATGTTCCTATATACACATCTGCGTCATGCTGATCCAGAACAGTGATTTTGGTTATATCAGCCTCATTTACTTGATGATCAAAGTTCTGCCGCAATGTCTCACAAGCAATTCTGTCTATTTCAAAAGACTCTATGACATTTATCCCTGCCTCGATCATTCCAAGGTCCAGGCCTCCGGCTCCGCTAAAGTAACTCTTCGCTGTAATCACTCTGTTGCTGTTCCCTCCTAAATAAATCTATCTAAAGTACAAGCTCACTGGTCACGCCGCATTTATTACACTCCACCGTGTGGATGTAACGACCTCCGCCTACTTTACCGTCGGAATAGGCTTCACATGCTACCGTCTTATAACCTGCACCGCCATATAATTCGTGTTTATTTCCGCATTCGCACGTACATTCTTCATCGCGGAAGCATCCTGTGCGTTTAGGAGTCATGCTGTTCCCTCCTTCTTATCCCCTATGGGGCTATATTTTCAGCCGCAGTGTTAACATTTTTTGTCCATCTTTCCCATGCTTCTTTTCCGGGTCCAATCGGATATATACATTCCGTTCGGATAGGGCAGCGGCCACAATTCTTCTTGTAGTTGTCCTTGCATATCTGCAAGGCCTTGTCACTCAAACCCATGTGTTTGTCCTCTCTGCCCTTGGGGGCTATATATTTAATCCTCAAAGCGCTCTCCGTAACCATACGATGGAGCTGGTCTACTGTAGTTGTTCAAGGCGTCGGATATCATAACGCTAAATACGCTCATTTGCTTAGTATCCATAGACTCTAGCAACCGAATCTCCTTGCTTTTCAATGAGCGTCCCGCCGCTGTAGCAAGCAATTCCATGACTGGCTTTATAGATTCCAATCGTTCCTGCTTTTGGGCTTCTAAACGCTCCTGTGCCGCCTGCTTGCGGTTGAACTCTTCCCAATCTTGCTCGTCAAACCAAAATCTAGGACCGTGAATCATAGAGTATGTTGATATCCATCCTTGAAGCTCTTCCTCGTTTGTCTGGATACGATCATGACAGGTATCGCAAACACGCATTGCATTTGTCTTTACACCGCGTCCGCTTCTGCCTCTTGGCATGACATGATGGGTTTGAGTGGATTTACGACCACATCCACATTGGCAGAGGCCTTGTGTCTCATCTATTAATTCAGAAATTACTTCGAGTGGAAATTCTGCTCGGTCAGCTCGTGACGGACGTGATTGGTGATGAGCGAAAATGTCTTTCTTCCAATCTGGAATCGTTTTTTTGCTTTTCTTTCGCTGTCCAAGGCTGCTATACGACTTTTTCTCTTTAACTTTTTTCTCCGGTTTCCAGAATGTTTGATGAGACATTATCCCTCGCCACCTTTCCAACAGATTGATTCGTATTCCCTATGCTTATGCTTATATTTTGTACCTAATCTGCTACCACCCCATTACGGTTTCACTACGGATTTTAGAGGTTCAAGCAGTCCAGCTTCCTCTAAAACGGAATAATATCTGTACCTCTCTTTCGTTGTTAAACGCACTTCGTTTATTGTATGCGAGGCATAAAAGGCTACGGCCTGCTGTACTTCGATAGGTTCTTCATCGAGCTTGTTCAAGTCGAGCTTTTTCACATACTACTCTCCCTTACAAGGTGATCATATTTTTCTTCAAATCCACGCTTTATATCTGGCGGCAAGGTTTCAATAACATCGTCCCATAAACTTAGCAATTCATTGTTATAAGAATTATATTTTTGAATCTGAACGTAACGTTCTGATAAAGCTGTGGTAAATTCATCAGCCTCTTGTTTCGTCATATCCACCCCTCCTGTATGTTTTTCGGTTCCAGTACAATGTCGCTCGTTCGGATACAGTGTTGCGCTATTTATCAATACGATGATTTGTTATAGACTTCTCTGGCTTCCCCTACTGAAGTAAGGTCAAATACCCCATACATGGATCGGACGAGCTTTCGCGTCTGCTCTTCGCTGTACTTTAGTTTTTCTGCCCCAAGGATTGCGTATCCAAGGCAGGCGTTATTACTCCATTCTTCTCCACCAGATAACCGAGCTTCATTAAAACCCGCTTGGTAAGCTTGCTTGAAAAGATTCTCTGCTTGGTCCAAAATTTTGACTTGTTCAGCGGTCAAGTCTTTAGGAAGAACTTTCTCTAATTCCCTTCTCATTACTGTTGCGATACTGTGATTCTTCATTGATATCCCTCCGTTGGGTTCAGGAAAATTTTCCTTCGCTGTTTACTTGGCTTGTGCCAACCTCACCGGATGATCCCGGTGAACGCTCTGAGCTTAATGGCCTGTTTGCGTTCGCTCAGACGAACTTTTAAAGCAGTTACCCAAATGGTGAAGGGGATTAATTCTATACACCAGTCATGAAGTTCCCAACCTCCAAACAATATTTTGATGTATGTTATTTTCATCTTCATTACCTCCAATTTTTATTTGCAGCTTACCGCTATACACACCGCTGAAGCGGAATGTATTTCATCGGGTAGCTATCCCGAATCATCAGGCGGTTATAAACTATTGCGCGTTTCAGCTTGCATTTTAAGGTAAGCGTCATTAAAAGCTTCTGTCACCGCTTTGCGTGAAGGTCTGTATATCTCCACACCTTCCATATCTCCAAAACCCTTTATCGTATGCGGTATGGACTGTCAACAGTAAATCAGACAACTTTTTTAAGGGCTGCAGCTTTGTACTGGACTGGCGTCATGTATCTTAATGTGCCGTGAATACGATGCTTGTTGAACCAGTTCACATAATCATATAATTCTAGTTTTAGATGATGAAGACTCTGGAAATTCATTTGGTTTACAAATTCTGTTTTCATCACTTTGTAGGTGGCTTCGGCCACGGCATTGTCGTAGGGACAGCCTTTCATACTTAGGGAACGGCCAATGTCAAAGGTCTCTAGCAGTTCGTCCATGGTTTGGTTCCTAAATTCGCTTCCACGATCCGTATGAAACCACTGAATGTCGCTCAAATCGCCCTCTACCGTGGCAAAGGCACGGGAAATCAGAGCAGCATCTTTGTTGGGACCTGCACTATGGCCAATGATTTCACGATTAAATAAGTCGATCAGTACGCAAATGTAGTGCCACTTGTGCTGAACTTTCACATAAGTTAGATCGCTGACTACGAAACGTTTAGCTTCGGTTTGATCAAATTCACGCTTCAACACATTCGCCGTTGTTGCTTCGTTACAAGCGGTCTTGTGCGGCTTATACTGCGCTATCGTGTACGTGGACACGAGGCCCTGCTCTTTCATAATCCGTCCAATTCGACGTCTGGAAACGGTGTATCCTTGCTCCTGAAGTTTGACTTTCAACTTGCGCGTTCCATACGCCTTTCGATTGGTATGAAAGATCTCTACGATAGCCGTAGTTACTTCGTCTTCGTTGTCTTTTTCTTTCGCTTCATAGTAGAACGTGCTTCTAGCGATTTGCAGGACTTCACACAATGCTGATACCGAGTATTTATCACTGTTTTGCTTAATGATTTTTACTTTCGTCCCATGATCAGCGCGGCTTGCTTTAAAATATCATTCTCTATCTTGAGTCGCTCATTTTCTTTACGGAGCGCAAGGAGTTCATTCTCTTCTGCAGTTCGGTTATCTTTTTCAGCGAATGAACCTGAGGTTTGAGCCTGCTTGATCCAGCGATCTAGAGCCGATGGGCTAAGCTCATACTCTCTCGCAATGGCTGCTCTCGGCTTTCCGTTGTCGTATAACTGAACCATTTGTTTCTTAAAATCTGCTGTAAATGTACGTCTTTGTCTTGGCATAGTAGATCCGCTCCTAATTCTAATGTTTTCATTCTACTAGCCCTTATTTTTTCTGTCCAACTAAGAGTAACCGATCCAGTATGCTTCCGTAATACCCTACAAGAACTCCACCCTTTTTCGTTACGACTCTGTAACCAAGACCTTCTACAAATTTTCTACTTATTGAAATTCTCATTTTTCCTCCAAGGTTAAAGCCCTACGGCTATAATTTAATTACGTTATTTCGCTTCTTCGTTATTTCATATTTCAATTATAATTACGCTTCTTCGTAATGTCAACAATAAATACGAAATTGCGTAATATTCTAGTGTATGTTAGTATTTTTAATACGGAGGTGCAAATCAATGTCAGAAATATATATCAGAGTTCAAGAATTACTTGATGAACGAGGTTGGACCCAAAAATATTTAGCAGAAAGGACTAATCTTCGTACCGCTGCTATAAGTGAAATATGTAATAATATGAGGCGTTCTATAAATCGTGACCACTTAGAGAAGATAGCGGATGCTTTCGGTTTAACGGATGCAAATCAATTAATAGAGTTAAGGACGGAGCAAGAGGAGAAATAACCTCTATGCTCCTTTTTGTTTCCCGCTTAGATTGGATTAAGAAGCCTTTCGAGCCGCATAACCTCTTTCTGGAGGTACTGAATCAAATCAGTTGCCTCCTCCAGCGCCATGAGCTTCCAGTCATAGGCCATATCTGATACCTGGTCTATGGTGGTTCCATACTTCTTTAGGCCTTTCTCATTTTGTTTATCCAGCAATTCTATGATCCGTCGTGTTACTTCTGGACGTACAATTTCATTTTGGGAGTGTTTCATTTTATCTCCTCCTCCGCTTCCGCAAGAATAAGCGCATTACCCTCAAATTTCATCTCCGCTTGATTTGAGTCACTTATTGGCCCCCAATGGTTATTAGCTTGCATGATACGAACAATATCAGTGGCATATGGTTCGTCTGTGTTAACTACCAGATAGGTATTAAGTGGAGGCTTTCCGTCCAGAATCCGCAACTCCTGAATCTTCCAAAGAATACGAGATAGATCACTTTTCTCACGTTCATCAAGGTATATATTGATATCCTCATTTTTTAATACGGTGAATTTGACTTGCATTCCGGTCAGTTCTGGCATGTTTCATCTTCCCTTCTGCTTGTTTTAAAAGTTTATTGATAGCTCGTTTCCGATCCGCTTTTTCTTTCTTAAACTGCTTGATCGGAATAAATTCCCCTCGTTTTTTTATGAGTATATCTATGGGTAAAGTTGGATATTTTGCTTGGAATAGTTTCAGTTTGACACGGAATGTCGGTGTCTCAATACCCTTGATATCTATTACTCGCTGAGTATCGTCCAGATTAGTGACCAAAAAATCAGCAATGTAGGTCACTTTTGGTTTCTCCTGTAGTATAAATACAGGATGGCACTTGAAGTCTTTGATTTCTCCATACTTGCGCTGCCGAAGGAGTTCTTGGCAATACTCTCCCTCTGCTTTGCTATCAAAGAGAGTACCTATCACATCTAGTTCATACCTTTTTACGATCCATTCCTCAAATAACGTTCCATCCTCCGTGACAATGACCTTTTTAGCATTATATTTACTCATGAATCTACCGTCCTATACGGCAGCACCACATGGACGCTTTGCTTGTCCTCTCTACTCAAAAAGAAAATAGGCTGCATTTTCCCAGAAAAGATCAGCATTACTCTTTCTCCATCCAAAGCTTTCAGAGCGTCCATTGCATATTTGGCATTCAAAGAGATTACAAAGTTCTGTCCAGTAAAATTGATAGGAACAATACTCTCACTCGCTTTGCCAGTTTGCTTACCTTTACCTCGAATGCTTACTTCCTTTTCGGCAATGTCAAGTCTAATCATATTGCTCTTTTCTTCTTTTGCTAAAGTATAGATAAGTTCAATGGAATCCAAGAATTCCTGTTTATTTACCTCGACTTTTGTAATACCTTCAGGAACAACACTCATCCGCTGCGTGTCTGGATAGACACCTTCCAGAACACGAGAATAAAATGTGAACCTCTCCGTCCGTGCAAATGCATATACCACTTGACCATCATCAGACTTTGAGAATCCGAATTCTACATTATCCTTATCTGTTATGATCTTTTGAAGCTCCACAAGCCCTCTTGCCTCAATTACGGCATTTCCGAACTCGCCTGACACAATTTCCTTTTCGGTTTTTGATAGCCGATGCCGATTAGTAGCTTGCATTCCTACTTTCCCATCTTTGAGATAAACATTGGCTCCTGTGATGATCGGCATATCTTTCCCATCTATATTTGCTGCAAAAACAACCTTTTTGAATAACCCCTTTAAGTCTTTTCCTGTAATTTCGATATGCTCGTTCTCAATAATAGTAGGCGGTGAGGGGAACTCTTCTGGATCTAACCCGGCCATTTCAATTTCTTTATTCCGAGACGTGATAATCACATTCATGCCATCTTTAGACTCTATCCGAACCTCGCCATTTATTTTCTTGAGCATTTCTAAGAACAATTTAGGCAAAACTACCTTTCCATCTCGTTCTATTTGAACATGTTCCTCGAAAATATATGACTGTATCGTTGCTCTATCGTCAGTACCAGTCACAGTTAAGCCCTCTTGATTGGCTTCGATTAAGAAACAACCAAGTATTGGCATAATACTTTTAGCTGAAATAGCTTTACTGGCATCTTCCAGAGCTTCAACCAGTAATGCACTGTCCACTACTATATTCATAAGGTTTGACCTCCTTTTTCGCATTAGGATTGCACTCCGGGCAAGGTCCCAGCATTACGATGGAGCCTTTGAACTGATATGCTACCTTACTGCCGCTGCAAGTTCTACACATACCCTTAATCCCTCCGTCTATTTCTACCACCCACCGGCAGTATCTTTACAAATGGTTCTATTCGCTCAAAGATCCGGGCCGCTTTTTTGTCATTCTGTTCACTCGGCTTGCTGTCTTTCACATTCGCCAAGTGCTGTTTCAGCTCACTCATGGTTAAATTAGATGTGTAGATCGTCGTTAGGCGTTCCATACGTCGCTGAAGTATCGGTCCCAGCACTTCATCCCTTGTCCAAGTCGTTAATGACTCGGCTCCAATATCGTCCAATATCAACACAGGAACTGTCCTCAAAGCATCAAGTTTGCTTTCAACGCTCTCTGTCTTTGATCCAATCGCATCCTTGATCTCCAGTAGAAAATCAGGAACATAGACCATCAGTACGCTTACGTCACGCTTAGCCAACTCTTGGGCAATGGCTCCAACAATACGACTTTTGCCTACACCCATTTGACCGTAAAAGTACAAACCTTTTGTTGTTTCACCTGGTACAAATTCATCACAAAAGTTTATTGCCGCCGCAATTGCAGATATCCGCTGCGGGTCAGGTTCAATGTCTTCGAAGGTGGCATTCAGGATGTGATCCGGGATGTAATGGCTCTTGATCCTCTGACCTATTCCTTGTTCTCTTTCGTGAGCGACCAACAATGGACATTTCCGAAGTCGGAAGACTAGTTCGTCACCTTTGGTTGGATTAGGTTCCGCAACGCTTGTATGTCCCTTCTGTTCGTTCTGGCAAGCAAGTAACCCTGGACACTCGCTGCATCTATCGCAATAGGATATATGCTGCGACAAGTCTCTATATCGTTTTGGTTCGGTCAAATCCTCGGTTTGTTCAGGGAATTCACTTTTTAATCGCTGAACCTCAGGATGGTTTGCTAGACGTTCCAGCACCGTAGCCTGTCTTTTAGCAAAACCAGCGGGTATTAATGCCTTTAGTTCTTTGCCGAAGCTCTCCATATGGCATCAACCTCCCTGTTTAGCCCTTAGTTTTGCAAGCATGCTCTGAATGTCCTCTTCGGTATATTCGCTTGGAGGGACTTCTATTTGTGGTTCCGCTTTATCCGGTGAAGGTGTTTCAACCTTCTTGCTCTTGCTGACAACTTCTCGCAATGCATGCAAGGAGAAAATGATAGTCGTGCAATAGCTCAGGCTCCGTATCTCATCGCGCCGATGCTTTGGTTTAAATTTGTCAAAGGACTGGTCAATGCCATCTAAAGCGGTTTGGAGGGGAACGCCCGCAGCCTGTAACTCGTCAATGCTTGTTTCGTCGGCTGCTGTAATGTCCAATCCCTTCCCCCTGCGCTGAAGGTATTTGTTGGCAACAGCGTTGCGATAATCAATATCCGAAGATGATATTTCATCCTGTCCAGAGTCAGTATCTGTTTCAGGAGTGGCAGGATCGGCACCTTGCCGGGAAGACGGTATCCCCTCATCTTTGGAATTGATTTCAGCCTCAGGCGTTAAACAACAACTACTTTCTTTTTCTTGTTCTAAATCTAGTTCTTTATCTGTTTCGTTACTGCCCGTTACTGTAACGTTACTTGTAGCGTTTCCTGTAACATGGTGATTTGCTTCACCTGAACCAAGCTGCTTCTGCTTATCCCGATATTTCTGAACCCTCTTTTTAGTTTGTTCCCTGACCTTCTCCATTCCGTCTACATTCTGATGCTTCTCCCAGTTAGGTAGAAAGAAAGCTCCTTGCTCAGATACTTCCAGCATCCCAAATCTTTCAAAGATGGATAGAGCCATTTTTATAACCGGCAGTGGCCTCTTGATCACTGAAATCAACATATCCTCTGTATATGGAATGGTTTCGGTCAGCATGATGTAACCGCCCATATTGGATCTACCAGTCATAGTCATTAGCTTGAGCCATATAACAATGATCGTGTCAGCTTCGGGCATATCTTCGATGATTTTAATTTTTTCGTCGTCAAACATGCCAGTACTGAGCTTGATCCATTTTATTTCTGCCATGTTTCAACCTCTTCTCAGCTTTTGAATCATAAACCTACCTGTTTGCGCTGGCGTTGTTTCCAAACTCCGCCAGCAGCACCTTTAGGCTGTATTTTAAAGAGTTTATTACCTGGTCATTACTTTCTACAGCATTACTCCAGCGGACCTTATCAGCTTCTGCGTCTGCTTCTTGGAGGCGAAGTTCAATTACCGCTAATTCCGCTCGCTGCTCCCTAAGATTCTCTGCCGCTATATATGCTTCAGCATAAACGCGTTTCCTCTCAGCATATTTCTTCTTATAATCCCTTACGGCTTCCGCTGCCTTGCGCCCCAGGATAATCTGGACTTCGGTCAGCAATTCAATCTTGCGAGCCAGGGTAGCAGGGTAATCATGACTGCACTGATCCGCAAGACTATAAAGCTCTCCGAGCGTATATTGTTTTTGTAGAGACAATGCAGCCACTTCCTTCTATGGACATTTGCAATAAATTCAAGATATGATATAATTCCGCTAGTTGTATTAATCAGATCGTGCTACCAACACGATTTTTTTCTTGGGCTTTTCTAATTTTTCTATTGCGGTCACGGCAATAGTAATTACAGAAAAGCCCTTCTTCTGTTTGAATGGGGAACTTTTGAGCCGAAAAGACTTCTTTCCCGCAATGCTCACAGATCCCTATTCCTTTCCCGGAAATTTTGTATCCCGATGGCTTAGGGGCCTCTAGGCCTTCATATTCTTCGTTTTTGCCTATTGATTGTTCCAACTGTTGCAACTGACTACTAAGACGAATTATCTCGGCATGGATTTCGTTATCGGGCAGCCCGAAGTTAGCAGCGTCAATGCTGTCCTCATATAATTCCCGCAGTTGCGCTCTCAACGCCCTACTTTCTTTTTGCTTGTCCAACTCTCTCAGCTCCATATCTCCGCTTCAAGTTCGGATATTCTAGTTTTTAATCGCCTTTCTTGTTCCTTTAAAGGCTTCATCTTCTGAACACAAACATGATTAGGCCATGGACTATCTGTAATAGCATATTGAGTTTTATAAATGGCCTGAAGCTTTTGTTCAGTAAGTTCTTTTTCCTTTTGAAGAGAAAGCTTTTTCTTATCCTTCTCTGTCAGCTCTAGCGTCTCAATATCTACTGAATGTTGACAATTCAACCAGCGGTGCATGAGTAGTACAGCGGATATAAGTGAATCTGCTGGTTGATCCAACGTAAACTTTTGGCCCTCATCGTCGATGATCGGAATTGAATAAATGGTTTGCGTCTGGCTGCTCATTTCGATTTCGCCTCACGCTGGATATTACGGACGATAATGGCATGCTGTAATGGATTACTAAACCATAACCGAGCCAGCTCAGGCAGCGTCATAGCTGGTCACCTCAATTCTCAGATATAGTCTTCTGGACGAAACTCTTGGACGAAGTAAATTGCATCGTCAAAATCAATTCGGCGGATGTGGCTATACTTTGCCACAGAAAACAAAACTTTCAACTTACTCCAGATCATGCGTCGATATTTCCCAACTGTTTCGTTAAATTTGCCATCCGCTTCCTTGTAACGATCCTTTGTGAGCGCAATGGAACGGGTTCTAACCCCTTGTTGCAATTGATAGCACTCGGTATCAGTCAAAGTAACACTGTCCCGAACCTCTTGGACCATTAGCTGGACTTCTTCAACCTTTTCATTAACATCCTGCTGCATCTTCTTCATTCCGTCCCACAGGCCACGAATGGCAATCCCTTGAGACTCTGTAAGTTGAAGTTGCTTTTCCACCAGCATCATGTAATCCGGTTGTTGATTATTGTTTATCAATGTCATATACTTCTACCGCCTTTCTGCCGTTTACAGCTGGTCTAACTTGGTCTATAAAACGTTGTAACATATCAAGGCTTTCCCCCAATCTCTTTTTCTCACCCATGCTTGCGGCTCCAATTGCGCCTAGCATAAATGATGTGATTCCAACCGTTTCAAGAAATCTTTTTACATGGGTATTTAGTTGTAAGGCGTTGATATTGGACTCGGAGCGAAGCTTCTTCATTTTCAATTCCGCTTGCTGCTCATCAAAATCATCTGTCTTCTGCAATTTCATCGCTTCCAACTCTTCTTTTTTCTGTTGGTAGCCTAATTTCAATTGTTCGATCTTTAAACGTTCTTTTTCCAAATCTTCATTGATTTTGTTTTTCCAGTATTCATCACGTTGTTTAAGCTGCACCTCAGCCTCTTTTTCCTTCTGCCGGATGAACACGGTGGTTTCTTCCTCATGACGCTCTACAGCGGCAGATACGGCCTCTTCAAGTTGGTCCGCAGGAATGGCATCTTTGTACTGTCTTTGCAGCTCAAGCTTGTCAAGTTCTGCTTGCTCTGCTCTCTCCTCGGCTTCACGGACAGCGGCCTCCAAGCGGGCTTTCGTCTCCACGAACGCTTTGTGAGTGCTAATCAATCCCTCATCAAGCTGCTGGATAATCTCAGGCGTGGCATTTTCAGCGATAAATTTTGCCTTGTCATATTGCCTACCAGAACCAAAGCCTGCTTGATCTGCTACAATGTCCCGTACTTGTCCGGTTGGTTGGTCAGGCAAATTTTCCTTCCCCCCAGCCATCCGTTCCTTCGCTTTCATTCGCTCGACTTCCTCAAGCCGTCTGGCCCACTCGACTCGCTCGCTAAACGTGAATTCCTTGCGATGTTCGTTCTCGCTGATCTCAAGCTGGAGTTGATGTTCAAAATCCTTTATTTCCATGACTCTGACCGTTACTTCCGTTCGTCCGAGAAATTGGTGCGCTCTCAACCGCCGCTCTCCTGCAATCAACTGATAATCTGGTGTTACTACAATAGGGTTAATGAGTCCGTTTTGTTCTATATCTTGAGCCAGTTCTTCAATTCCACCAAAATCTTTGCGGATTCGGTCATTGACTTTGATTTTGTTAATGTCAATTTGCAAGTTGGATTCTCCTTTCTTTACATCCCCTCTGTGATAAAATGAAAGTTGTTGAAGCTTATCAACTCATCAAAGGAAAGAGGTGTTATTTTGAATAGGTATTCTCGTTCGTTAGTTGTTGATGGAGTAGAAATTCCTTGGACGTTTAAAATTTGGTTATCTAATTTTAAAAAAGCAGAACTTCCCATAGGATCTTTAGCAGTAGATATATTGAGAGATAAGAATTTTCCTGATAATGATTCATTTAATGAAATATTTGAGTATTTACAATCACAAACAAACGATCCTGATATATTGGAAACATTCAAACTTGTTTGGAATTTCTACCAAGCAAGTACGTAAATTAATTTTTAATAACTAGAACTTCTTTTGCTTCCACATAGACATCATCATTAGATAATTGATTTTTATGGTATTTCCTTTTAAGTTCGTAGGGTTGATACAGCCCTACGGATATTTTTTTGACTCCTGGTCTAGTTGCCAGTTCATTGATCAAATCATCCGCGCTTACATTCTTTAAATCAGGCAGTCTGTTATCCAGTTGTTCTATATTGGGTGTAGTCATATTGTCTCTCCTTTCAGTAGGTTTGTTCTTTGAGCCACGCTTCTAAAAACGCTCTTGTTTCCTTGGCCGGAAAATACCATTTTCCGCCGATTTTCCTTTTCTTAAAACGTGAATCATGGAAGAAAGTAGACTGAATCGTATCCCAACTCATGCAAGTACGCTTCTTCAGTTCCGCCGTGTCCCAGAATACAAATTCTGAATCGACTTCCTTTACCAATTCTGTAATTTGCTCACGTGCAATTTTTTTAATCTCAATTTCATCGACTTTAACGGAAAGCATGTCTCAATCCCCCTTCTCTCGAATCAACTACAGATTTTCTGTAGTTTCTTATCAAAAAAAATAATGTCCTGCATGTTCAATTTTGTCAGCTCGACAAAACGAGCGGCTGTGTTCATCCTAAATATCTTACGGTATTTTTCGTATTGGATATAGGTTTTTTCGGACATCCCGAGCTTAGCCGCCATTTGAACCTGTGTATAGCCGCCTAAAATACGAGCCTGCTCGATTGTAAATTTCATAACATCACCTCCGTGCTATCAATCTACTACAGATTTTCTGTAGTTTCAAGTCATAAATTCAGATTTTCTGTATTTTTGTATTCTTTTTTTGTTTTGTATACAGAAAAACTGTACATAATTACAGTATTGGTGTATGATAATGCTAAGAAATAGCGATCACGCTTGGAGGTCAATATTGTGAAGGTCGGAGATATCATTAAAAGTTTAAGGAAAACCCATAAAATGACACAGGCCGATTTGGCGAGAAAGCTGAGTGTCGCCCCTACAGCCGTGTCCGCATGGGAAAGGAACGAAAATCGTCCATTGATGGACAAGCTAACTGTACTGGCTGAAATTTTTAATGTGCCAATCACAAGATTTTTCGAGACCGAAGAATACGATCTCCAACCAGTCAAAGAATCGGATATGGTCGAGCTGCCTATTGTCGGAAAGATATCCTGCGGCGCCGGAGAGATTGCATACCAAGAGATTGAGGGGTATGAACCGACGTTGAATCAATGGGTTCAAGGAGGTGAGTATTTTTATTTGAGAGCCAAGGGAGACAGTATGACAGGCGCAAGGATTTTCGAGGGCGACCTACTTTTGATTCGGAAGCAGGAAGAGATTGAAAATGGAGAGATAGCAGCAGTGCTTATAGGAGAAGAAGCATATCTTAAACGCGTTTTTAGAAGCAACGACACTTTGATTCTGCAGAGCGAGAATCCGAAATATCCACCAATCGTTTGCCCGCCTGCAGAGGCTAAGATTATCGGTAAATTGAAAACCATAATCATAAAACTTTAGGAGGATTTAAAGTGGCAAGTTTCAAAAAACACGGTACTGGATGGGAATATCGGTTAAGGTACAAAGACCCTTTCACGCAGAAGTTTAGAGAAAAGTCAGGGCGTGGATTTAAGACGAAAAAAGAGGCCGAGCTTGCCGCGCAGGAATTCGAGCGTCAATTAGCGCGAGGCTTGGAGATTGCAGACGTTCCGCTGATTGATTACCTGAATGCCTGGATGGATAAATACAAGGAAGGCTCTGTACGAAAGAACACTATCAAACTGCATTGGAACAACATTAAAAACCACATTACCCCTTATTTTCAGAAGCTTATGTTACGAGACCTTAAACCCGAGATGTATCAGACGTTTTTAAATCATCTGCTCAACGAAAAAGAGTTAAGTAAACGAACCGTTGAAATCGTTCACTCAACCATGCATAATGCCCTGCAGAAAGCAACAACGATCGGTAAGGTAGAGAAGAATCCGTGTATCGGGGTCGAGATTAAAGGTGAGAAGAAAAAACGCGCTGTTAAATTTATCGATTCCACTCACATACCGACGTTTTTACGGCAGGCCCATAAATATGGTTATGTGTATTGGATATTTTTTAAGGTTCTTATCGAAACCGGCATGCGAAAAGGGGAAGCAGCCGCGTTAAAATGGTCTGATATAGATTTAAAGAATCGAACTATCACGATTGACGAAACACTGGATTTCCAACCCGAAAGCGATGAAGAACTATTTGGCGATCCTAAAACATTCCGCTCGGATCGTATCATCACAATCAGTCAATCATTGGCTAACGATTTGAGATATCATGCCAATTGGCAGAATCAAAACAAAATCAGCCTGGGAGACGGACTGTATAGACACGATTTGAATTTGGTCCTTTGCCGGAATGATGGTAGCCCGATGCCCAAATCTAGCTTATTTAATGCCTTTGAGCGCATCTGCCCGCGTGCCGGTCTGCCGAAGTTGCCAATCCATTCCCTAAGGCACACATACACAGTTCTTGCCCTAGAAGCCGGAATGGACGTGAAATTCGTTCAGGAGCAGCTCGGACACGGCAGCAGTCAGATAACGCTTGACGTATATTCCCACATTTCAAAAAAGCTCGAGGCAAAAAATATAGATCAGTTCGAGGAATATACAAAAGGCATTCTTGGTAAATAATTTGTGGGCATTTTGTGGGCGCCCTCCTCTTCTTTGATGAATAATTCAAATCACCCACATAACAGAAAATCCCTCAACACCAGATGTGTCAAGGGACTCCAAGATTAATAAAGCGTCAGATATTGATCACGTTCCCACTGGTGAACCTGTGTGCGATACATGTCCCATTCAATTTCTTTAAGCTCGTAAAAGTAAGCCAGAGCATGGTCGCCCAGTGCGTCGGAGATAACTTCGCTCCGAATGAGCTCAGACAAAGCTTCCTTCAAGTCCGCGGGCAGGCTTGGAATGCCTTCTTCGATACGCTCTTCCTCGGACATAACATAGATGTTACGGTCAATCGGAGCTGGCAGAGGCAACTGGCGCTTGATGCCATCCAAACCAGCTCTCAGCATCACAGCCAAGGCCAAATAAGGATTTGCAGCCGGATCAGGATTACGAACCTCGACACGTGTACTCAGGCCACGAGATGCAGGAATCCGAATCATCGGACTGCGGTTACTTGCAGACCAGGCAACGTAACAAGGCGCTTCATAACCTGGTACAAGACGCTTATATGAATTCACTGTTGGATTCGTGATTGCGGCCATTGCACGTGCGTGCTTGAGAATACCAGCCATATAGTGGCGGGCTGTTTGACTCAATCCGAGTTCGTCCGTTTCATCATAAAATACATTCTCATTTTCCTTGAACAACGACTGATTACAGTGCATACCGGAGCCATTCACACCAAACAATGGTTTTGGCATAAAGGTAGCATGCAGACCATGCTGACGCGCAATCGTTTTGACAACAAGCTTGAACGTTTGAATCTGATCGGCAGCTTTGATTGCATCCGCATATTTAAAATCAATTTCATGCTGACCAGGTGCAACCTCATGGTGGGATGCTTCAATTTCGAAGCCCATTTCTTCAAGCTTAAGAACAATTTCACGACGGCAGTTTTCGCCCAGATCCATCGGTGCCAGGTCAAAATATCCGCCTTGGTCATTCAGTTCTGTGGTCGGCTCGCCTTTTTCATCTGTTTTAAACAGGAAGAATTCCGGCTCAGGTCCAACATTCATCGAAGTATATCCCAACTCTTCCGCTTCCTTAAGTACACGTTTCAAAATACCGCGTGGGTCACCTGCAAATGGAACTCCATCAGGTTTGTAAATATCACAGATCAAGCGAGCTACACGATCTGAAGTTACCCAAGGGAACACAACCCAGGTGTCCAAATCTGGATATAAGTACATGTCAGATTCCTCGATACGCACATAACCTTCAATGGAAGAACCGTCAAACATCATTTTGTTATCCAATGCTTTTTCGAGTTGGCTAACCGGAATTTCAACGTTTTTAATTGTGCCCAGCAAGTCTGTAAACTGCAAACGAATAAAGCGAACATTTTCTTCTTTCGCAATCCGAAGGATATCTTCTCTGGTGTAACTCACACTAACCTCTCCCTTTCTGTAGCGACAGTATTCAGCTATTCCATAAATTTCTTAAATGATAAGTTCAAGATGCAAGATATAGCATTATCTTTTATTGAAAAAACGTGATAATTCACCTTGGATCAGGGATACCTGTCCCGGTCTTTTGCCTGCCACAAGCTGTTGCTTCAGCAAGCGGTGAAGCTGAGTATCGGACATTTCACGACGTTTGACTTCCGTGTCTGCCGTAATAACCGTAGCCTCCTCCGATTCTTTGGTAACCGGATTCATGACTTGTTTAATTCCCGCAATGTTAACACCCTTTTCAATCAACGCCTTGATTTCAAGCAATCGCTCTACGTCATTAAAAGAAAAAAGACGTTGGTTACCCGATGTACGGGCAGGAACTATCAAGTTATGCTGTTCATAATAACGAATCTGACGTGCTGACAAGTCCGTTAGCTTCATGACAATACCTATTGGAAACAAGGCCATATTTCTGCGAATTTCGTCGCCCATTTGTCATCAACCTTCCAGTGATCTTTTATTCACCTTATTGTACATTTAGCTGATGCAAAGTGTCAATGACATGTTAGAAAAACTCACAATAATTTACGTTCTTTCATTGTTTGCAGGGCCATAAGTACTCCATATTTCACATGAGAGTAGGTTAAGCCCCCTTGCATGTAACCAATATAGGGTTCACGAATCGGTGCATCTGCGGATAATTCCAGACTTCCCCCTTGTATAAAGGTACCGGCCGCCATGATAACCGGATGCTCATAGCCTGGCATATTCCACGGCTCAGGTACCACATGGCTATCCACAGCGGCAGCACGCTGAATTCCCTGCACAAAAGCGATGAGATGCTCTGGTCCGCTAAAAGAGATTGCCTGAATCAAATCTGTGCGCTCCTCATGCCAAGCCGGCTTAGTCTCAAAGCCCATTTCTTCAAAAACCGCAGCTGCAAATACACTGCCTTTAATCGCCTGCCCAACCAGTGTTGGAGCAAGGAATAAGCCCTGAAAAATACCTCGTGTGGTGCCCAGCATCGCTCCTACTTCTCCGCCAATTCCAGGTGCTGTTAGTCGATAGGCTGCCAGCTCTACATACTCTTGTTTACCGCAGATATAACCACCCGTTTCGGCAATGCCGCCACCGGGATTTTTAATCAGCGAACCTGCCATCAAATCGACACCAACCTGAGTAGGCTCCAGCTTTTCGGTAAATTCTCCATAGCAATTGTCTACAAAGACAATGACGTCAGGTTTTATCGCCTTTACACGCGCTGTCATTTCCTTGATATCGGCTACACTAAAGGAAGCTCTCCAATCATAACCACGTGAACGCTGGATACCGATCACCTTGGTATTGGCATGAATTGCAGCCTCCACCGCTTCCCAGTCCACTTTTCCTTCCGCTGTTAAGGCTGTTTCTCCATAAGTAACACCAAAATCCTGTAATGACCCTGTTCCATCGCCGGGCTTGCCAATCACCTTGTGCAGCGTATCATAAGGCCGCCCGGTGATATACAATAGTTCATCCCCCGGACGCAACACACCAAATAGAGCTGTTGCGATCGTATGGGTTCCCGATGCAAAATGCGGACGCACCAACGCTGCTTCCGCACCGAATACATCGGCATAAACCTCTTCCAGCACCTCACGCCCCCGGTCATTGTAGGCATATCCCGTAGAACCTGCAAAATGAAAATCACTCACTTGCTTCCGCTGGAAAGACTGAATAACCTTCCACTGATTTGCATCAACGATATAATCTATGTGCTGTATACGTTCCTGTATTTTTCGTTCTACCGATTCCTGAATTTGCTGAATTTCCGGACTAAAAACTACCATTTTACCTGCTTGACCCTCTCTCTTACCCAGACTTAGGCTATTATTGTTATATTACTGCTCGCTTTGAACGATGATCCATTCTAATCATTCATTGAGCCAAAAACGTCATCAGATGTTAAGCTTCTGTGAACTCGCTAAGCGCATGACCATACTTTTCATATTCGCCTCTTTGAATTTCTACCTCATATATGACATCATTACCGTCATACTCTGTCAGCAGCACGTCTCCGATTCGGTACAGCACCGATGTCAGGTCGCCACGTCCCGCAGGAATGCGGAATCTCAGTGTATCTCCACTCAAATGCTCTTGAACCAGCTCACGGATACGCAGCAAATCTCCTTCATCGAAGGAGCTGATTTTCAAATAGCCTTCCCCTGAAGGAAGCATTTCCAATTGCTCAGGGGTACAAGCGTCCTTTTTGTTAAACAAGACAATCTGAGGCTTGTCCGCAGCACCCAGCTGCTGCAAGATCGTCTCTACAACTTTCATCTGTTCGTCGCGCATGTCCGAAGAGGCGTCCACGACATGTAAAATAAGATGAGCTTCATTAGCCTCCTCCAGAGTAGCCCGGAAGGAAGCTACCAAATCATGAGGCAGATTTTGAATAAATCCGACCGTATCTGTAAGAATAACCTCCTTGCCACTTGGCAGTTCCATCGTTCTGGAGGTAGGATCCAGCGTTGCAAACAGCTGGTTTTCAATATATACGTCAGCTGCCGTCAGTTGCTTTAACAGCGTTGATTTGCCTGCATTAGTATAGCCAACCAGCGCTACCTGCACGATACCACTCTTCTGTCTACGCTCTCTGTGTAAATAGCGATGTCGGGTTACCTCTTCCAGCTGACGTTTCAGATCACTGATACGGTCGCGGATATGACGACGGTCTGTTTCCAGCTTGCTTTCACCAGGACCACGCGTTCCGATTCCGCCCCCCAGCCGTGATAGGTTTTTACCATGTCCAGACAGACGCGGCAGCAAATATGACAGCTGTGCCAGTTCAACCTGAATAATACCTTCACGTGTTTTCGCACGCAGGGCAAAAATGTCCAGAATAAGTTGTGTCCGATCAATAATTTTGAGATCCAGGCTTTCTTCCAGATTTCGTACCTGGGCCCCCGATAGCTCTTGGTCAAAAATAGCTGTATTTGCCCCGAGTTCCTCGGCCACCGCACGTAATTCCTCTACTTTCCCTTTACCAATAAACCATTTGGAGTCTTTCGTCTCCTTGTTCTGGGTCAGGACGCTAAGCACTTCAACCCCCGCTGTCTCAGCCAGCTTCACCAGCTCATCCAGCGAATATTCCGTATTGATGCCAGAACGTTTGACTTCGTCCGTAATCAGACTGACCAGTACCGCCTTATCCTGTATTTCGGTTTGTGTATCATGAGTGGAGTTCGCCATTTTGTTTGCTCCTTTATTTTCATATCAACCCTCGAACAGAGACCGACCTGATATTCAGGCCGGCCCCGTTCAATGTCGTGCAATTCGATGTGATTTAAAGATTCAGATTCCCATTATCGCCTATCTTTTGTCCAATTTCAAATCCTCTGGACGCAGTGTCATCAATTCCTGCTTTCCGGGCTGCCCGCTTCTGTACTGATTGAGCAGCCTGACAGCCTGATGACGAATTGCTTTTTCAATCACGTTACGGACATAACGTGCATTACTGAATGCATGAAGACTGTCATTGCGCTCGTTTAGCAAATGCTCCTTCATTTTGAGTATGGATTGGGGCATAAGAATATAATCCCGTTCCTTAGCCATCATCTCGGAGATTTGAATAAGCTGATCGACGGTATAGTCAGGAAAATCCAACTGGATCGGAAAGCGAGAAGGCAAACCTGGATTTGTTCGCAAAAAAAAGTCCATTTCCCCCGAATACCCAGCGAGAATCAGAATAAATTGATTTTTTTGGTCTTCCATAGCCTTTACCAGGGTATCAATCGCTTCTTTGCCGAAATCCTTTTCCCCTCCGCGTGCCAAACTGTAGGCCTCATCAATAAAAAGCACCCCGCCGAGAGATTTCTTCACCAAATCCCGTGTTTTTTGCGCAGTGTGTCCAATATACTCCCCTACCAGATCAGCTCTTTCTACCTCAATCAGATGACCTTTGCTCAGCACTCCCATTTTTTGCAGCATTTTAGCGATAATGCGGGCTACCGTCGTTTTCCCCGTACCAGGATTCCCTTTGAAAATCATGTGATATACGTGTGCATTACTCAGCAATCCCGCATCCGTGCGCATATGGGTAATTTGCAAAAAAGCATATACTTCAAATACCAGGTCTTTGATGTTATCCAAGCCAACGAGATGATCGAGTTCTTTCTGAATTTCCTGATAAAGACTGAGATACTGCGGTAGCGCCTGCGACTTGGTTGAAGCTGCTGCTTCCTTCTCGTCCACAGTCACCGAAGCTATCGGCTCCGGGCTACGCAGCACGACATTGATTTGTCTGGAAGGTCTCTCCTCCGACCGCTTGCCCGCGGCGATTCCCCGTCCGTTCATGCATCCATCACCTCAACATTTCTTCAGGCACAGCTTACCCTATTAATGTATTCGGTCCGGCATGTCCTTATTAGCACAAAAGCAACGGGAATACACACAAGCATTTCTGCCCGCTCAGGCCAGCCAAGTTTGAACGCTGGTCCACCACCGTTGCAGCGTCCATTTAGCGTGAGCCAGTACTTCTCTCGATTGATGAAGCGGCATGTTCAGAACTTTGGATTCCGTCAAAGCCAGCTGAGGATGGTCGAAATTCAAAAATTGAGCGATCTCCATCGCGCGAGGGCCATGATAGCTATGGGTAATGATCACAGTCGAGGTCCAGCCATACTCATTCATAATTCGCTGGCTGTACAGCAGATTTTCAAAGGTGCTGGTCGCATGGTTCTCCAGTACAATATGCTGGGCAGGGATACCCCTATCTACCAAATAGCGTTGCATGCCTTCGGCCTCTGTATATGGAAAATCGGGCTTATCCAGCCCTCCACTTACAATCAGACGCTTTACGGTCCCGTTGCGGTATAGCCGCAAGGCTTCTTCCAGCCTCTCCTTTAATCCGGGGCTGGGCTCTGCTCCCCACATGGAAGCCCCCAGCACAATTCCGATTTGCGCTTGCTGAAGCGGACTGGTGGAGGCGGCTGTATTCATTTTCCAAACTTGGGCGCCTGCCCATACCAATCCGATCAGCAGAACAATCAGTAAGCAAAGCACAAGGCGCTTGAGTAGGATAAATCTTTTCCTCGAGCTTCTTAGCCTGTTTGGAGGATCAGCGCGTTTTGGCCCGATATTACCATTCCACTGCAAAACCTTCACCGATCCCTCTTGAAATCACCGTTGTGAAACCATTCTGCACGGTGTTTCAATGACATTTTAAAATAGGGGAACATGTGGGCATCTATCCGACGCAGTACATCAGCCGCTGTACGATTAGCCAATTCTGCCTCTTGCGTTGAAATATGACCACGTTGCAACGCTTCCTCAAGCTCATCCTCATCCACCAAAAAGATTTCACCATTTTTAAGCACTACGACATCCAAATACAAATCGTCAAACCAAGGCACACCCTGGTCGGTTACACCCTGATTTCGGCAGGTATCAATGTACCATTCCACAATCTGATCCCGATTGTCAAACATAGCCGTCACTACATAATGCTCACCTTTTGGATAATATTGCAGCCAGGAATAACCTTTATCGGCTATGCAAAACGTATGACCACCGTAGCTTTTCCATAACGGCTCCTTGAGACTCAAAATGGTATACAGGGTCACATATCCTGTAAACGCGTCACTTTCAACATACCGGCAAGCAAACTTGCGATTCGTTATTCTGCGCCAGTTGGCCCGGTCTCCGAATTTGCGCTTCATAAATGATGTTCCTCTCCAACATTGGTAAAACCAGCTTACCATATTTAAACTTTACACTCAAAAAAGATAATCTTGCTACAACAAAAAAGGTATTCTCAGACCTTAAAACGGTCCGAAAATACCTTTAGCTTAAAACAAGTCAACTTACATCAAGCATAGCTTAATCATTTCGGTTGCGATGCCCACGATTGGAGTTCGAATGACCATTGGAATTATTTTCCTGGCTTCCGTCCACCGGGATTCCTGTAGTAGATGTACCAATATCATTCGGATTAACCGTCGTATCACTATTGGTAGTCCCTGTATCCGGTATAGTTGTCTGACCATTCCCTTGGTTCATATCACTTCCGTTACCAGGGCCGCCATTGCCTGTGCCCCCAGTACCATTTCCACCGGTGTCCCCAGGAATCGTTGGAGTTTGATCCGTGCCGGTGCCGTTATCATTACCACCAGGAAATGTATTTCCCTGATCCGTGCCATTTTGGCCATCAGTAACTCCACCGTTGTCCGGTAAGGATTCCCCCTGACTGGGATCGGTTCCCTGATTTGGATCTACCGGGGTCGTCTCTGCAGGCACTTCCACACGAATCGTATTGGAAGCTTCGGATTCTTTACCATCCGCCCCATAGGCGACTACATAATATTCATACGTATTTCCAGGTACAGGAGAGGTATCTTCACCGCTCGTACCTTTCATAGCCTCCATAATCGGCGTAAAGCCTGCATCGGAGCTACCTTTACGATACACACGGTATTGTACATTATCTCCAGTCGCTGCAGTCCAGGATAGAGATACAATTTGCGTATCCTGACTATAAGATCCGTTCAAACCGCTTGGGGCAGTAGCCTGAACAGTCTCCGTCGGTTTCTCCTGGACTGGCGGTTCATATCCCTTCGGCTGGGAGAATTGCGTAACCGGATGTCCTTTGAGAGCTTCACTCATGACCCTGCCAAAGAAGGCTGCAGATTGTCCGCTGTAGTTTCTTAGCATATGCCTACTATCCGGCTTGTCATATCCCATCCATACGGCTCCGGTATACTCTGGTGTATAACCGACAAACCAGATGTCCCGGTTGCCACTGTTGCCGCTAATTCCACTTTGGGTCGTACCCGTCTTACCAGCTACAGGCCAGTCAATACGCGCTTTGCGTCCTGTGCCGCTATTAACTACATTTTGCATCATTTGTGTCATTTCATAGGCCGTTTTCTCACTCATTACAGGTTTAGTTTGCTCTTCGTGAGTATAAACCACTTGATCATCACTATTGTTGATTTGCTTAATGGAGTAAGCCTTTTGGAATTGTCCTTTATTGGCAAAAGCGCTATACGCCTGTGCCATTTCAAGGGTATTGGTCCCTTTGCTTAATCCACCCAATGCAATAGCCAGCGAGTGATCATTCTTATCCATCGGAATGCCCAGGCTTTCAGCGAATTGAACCCCTTTTTCCACGCCGATTTGGTTCAGCAGCCACACTGGCGGAATATTTTCAGAAGTTGTAATCGCATCGGTCATACTGATGGTCGATGAGTAACCGTGCAAGTTTTTCGGGCTGTACCCGTTAAAGCTCTGTCGTTCATTGCTTAAAGGGGTATCCATGGTAAATTTGCCGGATTCAAGAGCCGGCGCATACGCCGCAATAGGTTTAAAGGCCGAGCCTGGCTGCCTACGGCTTTGCGTTGCGCGGTTAAAGGTTCCCTTTTTGTAATCCCGTCCGGGTGCCATTGCGGCTATTCCGCCCGTTTGGTTGTTGATAATCACCATAGAGGCTTGAACAGGCTGATCGTCCGGACTTTTTTCGAACATATTATCATCCGCCATCGCCTGATCCAGTGCATTTTGAGCCTGGGCATCCATGGTTGTATGAATTTTATAGCCCCCAGTAATCAGATCATTTCCGCTAACTCCTGGCAGAGCATCCTCTGCCTCATTCATCACATACTCCATAAAATTCTGATACTTCTGCACTTTTTCCGGCTGCTTGTAATCGTAATTTACAGCCTTTGCCTCTTCCATCTCTTGCTTGCCAATCATTCCCTGTTCGAACATCAACTGGAGAACCACCGCACGCCGGGCCTTAGAGCTTTCCGGATTACTGATCGGGTTGTATTTGGAAGGCCCTTTAGGAATAGCTGCCAATGTAGCGATCTGCCACAACTTTAATTGATTTAAATCTGACACTCCAAAATAACCTTCTGACGCTGCTTTAATTCCTGAATACGAGCGTCCAAACCAAATCCGGTTCAAATAAAGCGTAATAATTTGATCCTTATTCAAATTCCGCTCCAACGCCATTGCAATGGATACCTCGGTCGCTTTACGGAAAAAGGTTTTGTCACGCGACAGAAACAGGTTTTTGGCCAACTGCTGGGTCAGCGTACTACCGCCCTCCACTGCTGAACGGGCTACGATATCCTTAACAGCCGCCCGCCCAATAGACCAAATATCGACACCCTGATGCTCATAGAATCGTTTATCCTCAGTGGCCACAAAAGCTTTTTTAAGCAAATCTGGAATTTCTTCACTTTTGACAGGATCGCTTTTTTGTACAGACAGCTCACCCATGAGCACATTGTTGCGATCATACACCTTCGATGTCTCATTCACTGTAATTTTATCCTTGTTGGCTTTGTAAATCTGCTCGCCATTGACCATGACGAACAAGTATCCGGCAAGTGCGCAAAATATGGCTAACGCCGCCGTAATAAACAGCGTCCACCCAATTCGCTTACCTGTAATTTTCTTTTTCTTGCCCTTCGGCTTCTCTTTAGGTGTGTTTCTATTGCGATTGCCGGACCTGGACAATGAATCGTTTGGCATTCCCCTGACTCCCTTTCGCGAATAATCATACGTTGCCGAACGTGTACCTTTCTGTCGGCAGCATCAAATCAAAACGGAATGAAAAGAACAACCCTGTTCAGGTTGCTCCCGGTCACATTCCTATACAGTTAGACGAGACGGACGCTCGAAAAGTTTCATCAATCCCGGCGACCGTCAAGCCCTAATCAGTTTTCGCTGATATTATCCTGTTGCTGTACAAGCGATACATTCCGTTGCGGTGAAAAGGTGGATATAGCATGCTTGTAAATCAGCTGTTGCTTCCCATCGGAGTCGATAACAATTGTGAAGTTGTCAAAGGCCTTAATGGTTCCCCGCACCTGAAATCCATTGATGAGGTATACCGTGACAGGTATAGAATCCTTGCGCAATTGATTCAGAAACGTATCTTGGATATTAATAGACTTGTTCATTTTAGCCGTACCCCCAATAATCATTTGGATTGTTTTGAAGTATATTCAAGGTCTGTCCGGAACTTTCCTGCTATGATTTCGTGTATTTGGGCTGCATGAGCAGAAAAATTTCCGAAATCAGTGACATCTACCCACTGGATATCCTTCATATGGCGAAACCACGAGAGCTGTCGCTTCGCAAAATGACGCGTATCCCGTTTTAGCCAAGTCACCGCTTCTTCCAAAGACACCTCTCCCCGCAGGCAGGAGGATATCTCTTTATAGCCTAGACCTTGCATGGAGATGGCATCGCTTCGCACTCCCCGTTCCATTAAGGAGGCTACCTCAGCTACAAGCCCTTGATCGAGCATCCCGTCGATTCGGTCTTCAATACGTTTATAAAGCATTTGCCTATCCATTGTCAAACCTACGATGCACAATTGGTAGGGAGATTCCTTTTTTTGACTGGCCAGTTGCGAGCTGAGTGTCGTTCCGCTAACATGGTAAATTTCCAATGCCCGAACGACACGACGACGGTCATTGGGGTGCAAACGACGTGCACTTTCGGGATCAACCGCCTGTAGTCGGGCATGTAGCGCTTCGGCTCCAAACTGGTCGGCATAGTCAAGCTGTTCCTGACGAAATGCTTCATCTGCACCCACCTCGGAAAACTGGTATTCATAGCAGACCGATTCCACATATAAACCTGTTCCGCCTACGATAAACGGCAATTTTCCTCTAGCATGAATATCCGGTATGAGACGACGGCAATCTTCCTGAAATGCAGCTACTGAATATGGGTATTCAGGCTCATGAATATCAATTAAATGGTGCTTGATTCCTTCCATTTCCTGTTTGGAAATTTTGGCTGTTCCAATGTCCATATGACGGTACACCTGCATGGAATCGCCGGAAATAATTTCCGCATCAAATTGTCGTGCCATCTCAATGCTTAGTTTCGTCTTGCCGACTGCCGTCGGGCCAACAAGAACAAGTAGTTTAGGCTTAGATGCCGCTGTCAATATCAATCACTCCGTACACTGTTTTCGTTGTGCCCCGTTGCTCCACATGGAAGCCGAGGCGGGTAAATTCCCCACTGCCCCGTTTTTCCTTCAATACAATTGTTTTCCGTGCAATCCGCTTGGCCTGAACAATACTTTCCTCATCTAGCGCGTCTGGGTTAGCCAATCCTCTCAAGGGACCGATTGCGCTGGAATCGAGCAAAGGATCGCGGAACATCGGGTCAAAATAAATAATATCTATACTGCGATCCGGCAAGCTTCGCAAATAGTGCAGATGATGATCAAAACGAACATCAATGCTGGAAAAGGCCTTATCCACCGCAGAATTACCGGAACGGTAATGTCTCATTCCGCCCTTTATTAATGCATAGACGGGGAAAGAGCTTTCCACAGCAGTTACCTGTCCTGAACTTCCGGTTCCAATTGAAAACAGAAGGGAATCCGTTCCAAGTCCTGCGGTGCAATCCAGCACAGTATCGCCCGGAACGAGCCTGGCGGCAGTCAACATCGGGTCAGGCTCACCTTTTAATACCCGTTTAGCACGAATGAAGCCCATACTCGGGTGAAAAGCCATCGGTGGCTGTTCCGGGCCAATCAGCCTCACTCCGCCCTGCACCAGTACCAGAGCCTGATGGACTCTATGTGCAGCGATTAGCTTAGCTACCGATATGCCACGGCGGGGGGCGTAGAGCACCCCCAGCTCGGCTGCAAGCAGCTCCGCTCGATGCACAACCTCAGCCGAGGGAGAATCTCCCGTCGTCACCAGTAATTCAGCTTGCTTCTCACGAAGCCTCGTCTGCTTCTCTTCTTCACGGTTTTCCCAATCCTGCAACATATTTATACTCCCTTACATTACTCTTTTAAACAATTTCTCCAAATCATACGTGGAAAAGGAAACGACGATAGGACGCCCATGAGGGCAAGTGTATGGCTGTTTGCACGCTGCCAAACGCTCTAGCAGAACGACGGCCTGTCGATCGGTCAGCTTCTGGTTGGCTTTAATCGAAGCTCTGCAAGAGCACATAACTGAAGCTGCCTCGCGCAGCTTGGCAAGATCAATGGCCTTTTCCTCCAGTACCCATCCGGCCATTTCCTCAATGACATCCGCTTCCTCCCCTTTGGGAAGCCAGTATGGATAAGAGGTGACACGGAAGGTTTGACCGCCAAAATGCTCCAAATACACTCCCGCCTGTTCAAACCAGTGTAGCCTCGTTTTCAGCTTTTCCGTCTCGGAAGGCGTAAAATCCAGTGTAATCGGCAGGAGTAGCTCCTGCGATACAGATTCGGGATTGCCGAATTTTTCATAATAAAACTCGTAATTGACCCGCTCATGCGCAGCATGCTGATCAATTAAATACAAGCCCTGATCGTTCTGCGCGATAAGATAAGTTCCGTGATGCTGACCGATCAAATTCAGCTCAGGAAAAGCGGGCAGCTCGGGAGCTTCACCAGACACCGCTGCCAACTGCTCAGCATTCAGCCGTGACTGAGGCTTCTGGTCGGCAAAATGGCGTGAATCCAGAGCGTTTCCCGCACTTGGAGACACAGAAGCATGATAGGCAGCAGAAGCAGCCGTTTCCTGAACGCCTCCGCTGTATTCTGAAGATGTGCCCATTACAGCCCCATCGCCTTGCATCTCTTGAGCACCGGGAGACTGCATAGCAGAATCAGGAAGTGACACGCCCCCGCTTCCATTGTTTTCATCCACAAAATCTGCATCCAGCTCTTCATCGCTGACATTTGTCCCTGAAAGAGCCTTTGCCCGATCAATAGCAGGAGCGCCATCCCTGTAAGGACGCTGTTCACGATCCGGGCTAACTCTGCGGCTCTCTTCATTTCCACTCAAGCGATTGGATTGACGCGGGTCCTGTCCCTTTTGCGAGGCCCCGGAAAGCGGCTGTGCCTGCCCCCGGTCTTCCCCGGAAGAAGCAGAATCTTCCGGATTATTTCCCGTGCCGTATCCAGTACCATGTCCAGTACCATGTACCTTCGAGAAATGGAACTGCTCTTGTACAAACGAGCCACTATCCTTGCCGCCGATTTCGCGTTTGACAGCCTTAGGAATCAGCACCTGTTGGCCTAAAACAGCTTTTACCGAATCCTCAACCAGCTGAAACAGTTCGGCTTCCTTGCTGAACCTCACCTCCAGCTTGGCGGGGTGAACGTTGACATCCACCAATGAGGGGTGCATCTCCAGCTGGATCACAGCCAGCGGATAACGATTGATTGGCAACAAGGTATGATAAGCCTTCAACAACGCCTGATTGAGCCCGTAGCTGCGGACAAACCGCCCATTCACTACGGTTGAAATCGCATTCCGATTCGATCTGGTCCACTCCGGACGGCTGACAAAGCCGCTTATACGGTAATCGAGGCTCTCTCCTTCCAGCAGCAGCATGGACTTGGCCGCAGAAGTTCCGTAAATCGCGGCAATCACCTGCAGCAGATCACCATTGCCCAGCGTTTGCAGCAATGTATTGCCGTTATGTCGCAAGGTAAAGGCCACTTCCGGGTGCGAGAGTGCCATTCGGTACAGTACATCCGAAATGTGACCAAGCTCTGTCTGGATCGTTTTCATATATTTCAGCCGTGCCGGCGTATTATAAAACAGCTCCCGAACGGTAAAATCCGTCCCTTTGCGGGCGGCTGCATCCTCGTGCAGTACCAGCTTGCCGCCCTCGATCACCAATTTACGCGCGCGCCCGTCATCTCCGGCTGCCGTAAGCAGCTCCACTTTCGATACAGCGGCGATACTCGGCAGCGCTTCGCCCCGAAAGCCCAGACTCGTAATCTGAAACAGGTCGCGGCCATGTCCGATTTTGCTGGTCGCATGGCGATAAAACGCCGTTTCCACGTCTTCAGGCTCAATGCCACTGCCGTTATCCGTAACCCGGATACTTTGCAATCCGCCTTCCTCTACCCACACGTCCACACGTGTACCGCCTGCATCAATCGCATTTTCCACCAGCTCCTTCACGACGGAGGACGGACGTTCCACGACCTCTCCAGCAGCAATCTGGTTCGCAATATGCTCATCCAGTACCCGAATTTTTGACATCCTCTGAACTCCTCCTGACTTTAAAGTGTGATGAAAAAAATTTAAACTGCTCAATTTTTTTACTACAGGCCGTTGGCCTTGTTTTTCAAGTCATTTAACAGCTGCATCGCCTGCAAGGGAGTCATGTTCATGACATCAGCATTTTTCACCTTGCGTAAAATTTGGCGCACAACCGGATTAGTCTCAGCCGTATCTGACTGCGACTTAACCGGGGCAAGCTCCTGCTCTCCGAAAATAGACAGCTGTATCACTCCGTTTGCTCCCTGCTCTAATGCGCTGAAATCTTCCGTAGCCTGCGCAGTATCCTCTTTTACAAGGGTGGCCTGCTGCGATAGAGACTCAGTCTGTGATACAACCGCTCCCTTTTCACGCAAAGTCTGGGCTGCATTGTCCCTGTTCACAGACGAAACAGCCTCTGTCCCAGCGAGTGTACGATGAGCTGTACCATCCTTCGCTCCCGCTATGGTCTCAGTGCCCGCCGTTACTTGAGCTGCAGCTTGCTCAAAGCCATGCAACAACCCATTTGCACGCTCAATAATGTTACTTGGCAAACCTGCCAGCCGGGCACAATAAATGCCGTAGCTGCTGCTAGCTGCTCCCTGTATGAGCTTACGCAGGAAGTTCACCTTGTCGCCGCTTTCCTGTACGGCCATGGAGTAATTCCGCAGCGAAGACAGACTTTGCTCCAAATGAGCCAGCTCATGAAAATGCGTAGACACCAGCGCTTTACAGCCAATGGTGTCATGGACAAATTCGATGACCGCCTGTGCAATCGCCATCCCCTCACTGGTGGACGTACCGCGTCCAAGTTCATCAATGATGATCAAGCTTCGTGGAGTGGCCTTCTCCGTCATCACTTGGATATCAGCCATTTCCACCATAAACGTACTTTGCCCGCCGATGAGATCATCCGCTGCGCCGATACGTGTGAAAATACGATCCAGCATCGGCACTTTAGCATGTGCAGCCGGGACGAAGCAACCAATTTGAGCCATAATTGCAATAAGTGCGACCTGACGCATATACGTACTTTTACCAGCCATGTTCGGACCGGTGATCAGTAAAATATGGGCATCCGCTTCCTCCAGTGCGGTACCGTTGGCAATAAAACTGCCATCCTTCATTACAGCCTCCACGACGGGATGCCGTCCCTGCTCAACCACGAAATCGTAACCCGTTGTCAGCTCAGGTTTCACGAAGCCGCGCTCCGCGCTCACGGATGCCATCGACTGATATACGTCAATTTCAGCTACCTGCTCTGCCAGCTTTTGCAGACGGGGGATTTCCGCGTTCAGCTTACTGCGAAGCTCGGAGAAAAGCGTGTACTCCAGGTCGACCATTTTATCCTCGGCTTCCAAAATCAATGATTCCTTTTCCTTCAGCTCTGGTGTAATATATCGTTCCGCATTCGCCAGCGTCTGTTTGCGTTCATACCGACCTTCCGGTAATGAAGCCAAATTGGATTTGGTCACCTCGATATAATAACCGAACACTTTGTTGTATCCGATCTTGAGCGACCGGATGCCAGTTGCTGCACGTTCCTTGGCCTCCAGTTCGGCGATCCAGCGCTTGCCATTCACACTCGCCTCACGCAGCTCATCCAGACGCTGATGGTAGCCTTCCTTAATGATTCCACCGTCCCTCACGGAGATTGGCGGCTCATCCGCGACCGCCTCCTCAATCAACGCACATAGATCTGTACAGCTATCCAGCGTTTGCGCTATCCTTCTCAGCGTCTGTGAGGGCGATTCAGCGCACAGCTCGCGCAATGCCGGAATCCGGGCCAGCGACAGCTTAAGCGCGACCAGATCGCGTGCATTAGCACTACCAAAGGCAATACGTCCAACCAAGCGCTCCAGATCGTAAATCTCTTTGAGCTGATCACGCACATCCTCACGGAAAATGAACTGGTGGTATAGCTTGTCCACCGCCTCCAGCCGTTCCTCGATCATATGGCTGTTCAGCAGCGGCTTGTCGATCCAACGGCGCAGCAGACGCGCTCCCATTGATGTCTCCGTCCGATCCAGCAGCCACAGCAGCGAGCCTTTCTTGGAGCGCTCGCGGACCGTCTCCACCAGCTCCAGGTTGCGACGGGTAAATGGATCCAGGATCATAAAGTGATTCGGCTCATACACTGAGATTTGGGTCAATTGGCCTAACGATCTTTTTTGCGTTTCATTCAAATAAGCAATCAGACGTGATACACACTGTCTGCGTTCTTCCGTAAGCCTTGCCCACGTGGCTTCGCCGAATTGGTCCCGCACAAGATCGTCCTTGGATTTGTCCCAAGCCGTATAGACAACTCGCCGTCCAACGGGTGACAGACGGGACGTCACGAAATCGAGCAGGTGACCATCCCCTAACATCTCGGACGGCTCGTAAATGTTAATTTCATCCAGTAACCATTCTTTTGAATCCGGCACGGAGGTTACATACAGCTCACCTGTTGACAAGTCGCACGCTGCCAATGCCAGCATCCCGTCCGTCTCCGTAACACATACCATGTAGTTGTTGGACTTGTCGCCCAGTGCCTTGCCTTCCATTACTGTACCCGGAGTCACAACGCGGACGATATCCCGCCGCACCATCCCCTTTGTAGCTGAGGCTTCCTCCATTTGTTCACAGATGGCTACCTTGTAGCCCTTCTCAATAAGGCGCTGTATGTAATTTTCCGCCGAATGATAAGGCACGCCGCACATCGGAATTTTTTCCGCGGCGCCACCCTCACGGCCGGTAAGTGTAATTTCCAGCTCTTTCGATGCAAGAATGGCATCATCAAAAAACATCTCGTAAAAATCTCCCAGGCGGAAAAACAAAAATGCATCTTTGGCCTGCTCTTTTATAGATAAATATTGCTCAATCATCGGTGTATATTTGGACATCGTTTGCTAACCCCCACACTTTGTTCCGTCTAAACGAGTAATAACTTTCATTATAGCAAAAATGACAGTCGATAACATGAAAGCATCCCGGTCGTCGTCGGCTACTTTTATGAAAGCTTCCAAAATGGGCGCAGATCCCGCGACTCATCCCATTGCTTTCCCTTGCGGAGGCTATCCAGCAAAGGCTCGATATAAGCTTCATATTGCGGATATACCTCTAGTGAAACGATATCGGGAATAAGAGGCTCCATATACTCTTTAAGTAAAATCTGGTTTCCTTCATAAAAGGCTCGATGAGCCTCCTCCTCCCCCAGCGGTTTACGCTGCAGACGCGGATATTGAGATGCGATGAGAAAAGCCATTCCTATCACGCCTTTTGCCAGCTGAGGTGAAACAAGAAAGCTGGGCAAGGTTCGATATTCAAACCCCCCATACGATTGACGGCGAAAATCGCCCAAATTGCCATAATGAGGCCTGCGACGGGTTGCACGCTTGTCTTCCAGCAGCGCCAAAGGCAATGCCAAATAGTTATCCAGCGTCCGCAACAGCGCCCCGTTCAGCGGAACTCCGCTGAAATGCAGATGTCCGCCGAGCGGAAAGCCCGGTTGTGGCATCCCCCCTGCCTGCCAGATGAGCGTTCGGTCGGCAATGCGCCTGGCTGCTGTTGCAAAAGCTTGACGCAGATGCTTCAGCAGAAGAGTCGGATCGCCACTCGGGGCAGGACGAAGTTCAGCCACTGGATATAGCGTCCGTCCTCGGCGTGATACGGCATCGCAACCTGCCACGCCAGTACGGCTCAAATACCTTGAGGCCGGAACAATCCGCCCCTCTGGCATTCGGACCAGCAAAAATTCGGGGTCCATGCCGATCAGCAGTCGATTTGTCCCGCTTTCTGCTAGAAAGCCCTCCTCCTGAACCTTTTCTTCACGCGCTGCAGCTTCATAAAGCGCATCCAACCGTTTATCGTTCAGCCATGGCTGTGCCGTAACATCACGCACCTGACAGCTGCGCTCCCCCAGCAGCGTCAGCACCACCTCGCCGCTGTCCAAACCAAGCGTGTACAGCGCACGCACTGCCAGTCGCTCCATCCGAATGTGTAGCTGTGAATTACGATCTAGCGCAGACGGATCATATGCGTGGACTTCGGAACGTCCTTCAATGGTACGTCTTCGAATTTCCAGCACCTGCAACTGATGGATCTGCACTGCATAGCCTATTGTAAAATCTGCTGTGCTGCCATCCAGCCAACGAACCGAAATTCCCGAACGCTCCAATCTACCCTTTTTTTCATCATTCGGCATTTGTCTAAAGCGTCTGAGCGCCTGCCCCGGCTGCTGCATCGTGCTCCCTCCCTACGGCTCATATATGGCTTACGTATGTATTATGTCTGCACAACAACAAAAAGGAGGGCCTTTGCCCCCTGCGCAGATTCAGCCGGCGCAAAGAGTAAAGCGGCCCTCTTTTTGTTTACCTCCGTCAGAGCTCGTCGTCAATGAGGTCGGGGTCGAGCTCCTCATAGTCCCCTTCTTCCGCTCCAAAATCATAATCCTTCTCAAAATCATCACTGCTGCCATTCGGGAATACTTCCACAACAATCTTCGTTTCCGCCACCAGCTCCACCGCAAATTCCCGCTCGACCCGGATCATTACGCTGCCGCCCCCGGAAGATACACTGGCCTCAACACAGCTCGGCTCCTGTGTAGCTTCGGCGGATACTTCCACTGTTGAAGCCCGATGCTTCGGATCAAGATACGAAAGCGGCACATTTTCCACGTACGACACCGTTTCCTTAGCCACATCGGTCTGCGAGTTTCTATCGTATGAGTACCAAATATTGATGTCATACGTCCCGACGACCTCAATGCCGTCCCCAGCCGCCACAGCTTCATACTGGTGGTTAATAATCCATGCCCCCAAAATGCTGGTCGGATTATTGGGCGGAGTTACGGTATGGGTTACGGTAGAGAATCTGCGACCTTTTCCACAGATCGCTTTAGTAATAATCTCTCTACGATTTTTATGACTCAATGCCATTCTTGAACCTCCTCCATACAATCAATCATTCCATACATATGTATGCAGGTTGTGGGCGAATGTTGAGTGAATAGGCGAAAAGGAAAAAATATTATTTGTATAAGCTTATGCCGCGATGGCTTGAACTCATGCACGCCAATGTGCTACATGCTGCTCTACGATCTGTAAAAATTCGCTGAGAGCCGGGGATTTCCACTTTTTCGTGTGATAAGCGACCTGGGTAGCCACCTGTTGCTCACTGTCATCCCACGCCAAGCGTGCCATTTTACCTTCACGCAGCTCATTTTGTACCGTAACGAGCGGAAGCAGCGCAATCCCCAAGCCTGCCATGACACACTGCTTGATGGCTTCAATGCTCCAAAACTCCAGACTCGGATCCGCAAAAATACCGTGTCTATTCAAATACTGCTCAAAAAGAATACGGTACGTACAGCCAGACTCCGTATGTAAAATGGTTTCATCCTTCAAATCGCCAGGCTCTACCCTTGTATAAGTAGCCAGCGAATGCTTAAGTGGCGCGACCAATGCCATCGGCTCGTGGATGAGGGTAGTTACATGCAGCTCCCTGTCCTCCGTCTCAGGCTGAAGCAAAAAAGCCAAATCCAGCTCGCCGGAGCGGACCATGTCGCGTAATTCCCAGCATTCGCCGGGTTTAAGTACGATTTTAACCCTCGAATATCTCTCCCTGTACTCACGAATCAGGCCCGGTAACCGAAAAGCAGCCAGCGACTCTGGCGCTCCGATTTTCAGCGTGCCCGTTAGCTCCGTTTCTGAACAAAGCGCATCCTTGGCCATGGCATGCATCTTGGAAATCTCCTGCGCATAGGGCAACAGACGCCGTCCAGCATCCGTCAGCATGATTTTCTTGCCAATACGGTCAAACAGTGGCGTACCCAGCTCGGTTTCCAGCGTTTGGATTTGAGCAGTGATACTTGACTGTGCATAATCCAATATACGCGCCGCTCGTGTAAAACTGCCGGCTTCAACTACATTTAAAAACGTAAACAAATGGCGCGATTCCATAATCCGCTCCTTCAATCGATTTTTCCGATGCAATCTATCATTATATTCCGTTTTTCCGATAGATTGATTATCTGATAAGCTGAAGGAAATGACAAGAGAAAGAAGGATTTTTTTGCATGTCAAATGAACACAAACTGCAATCCACCATTGGTCTTCCGCAGGCCATTGCGCTCTATATCGGAGCTGTGCTGGGTTCGGGGATATTGATTGTACCCGGTCTTGCCGCCCAAATGGCGGGGCCGGCATCACTGCTGGCATGGGGCTTTATGACCCTGCTCATCCTGCCTATGGCACTGTCTATGGGTCTTCTATCCGCCAAATTCCCGAATGCAGGAGGGGTATCGCATTTTGTCACGCTGGCCTTTTCACCACGTGCCGGTGCCTATATTGGATGGTTTTTTCTCATGTCCGTTCCGATTGGGGCACCAGTTGCCGCGCTCACCGGAGCTGGCTATATGACCGCTGCCATGGGCTGGGGAGAGGAAAGCCGCATTTTGCTGGCCACTGCCATGCTGACTGTGGGGCTGGTGATCAACTGGATCGGCATGAAGGTCGCCGGACGCATTCAGATTGCTGTCGTCATTGCTATCGTAGCTGTCCTGATATTCGCCATTGCCGCAGCACTTCCACAAATGAAAACCGTACACTTCATACCCTTCGCTCCTCATGGCTGGCTCCCTGTCGGTCAGGCGGCCGCGATTTTGTTCTGGTGCTTCATCGGCTGGGAGGCCGTCTCCCATATGTCAGAGGAATTCGCCAATCCCCAGCGGGCCGCTGTTAAAGGTGTAACCATTGCAGCCGTTATCGTCGGGCTGTTTTATTTTCTGACCGCACTGGCTACAGTCGGGACACAAAGCTATCTTGCCGGAGGCTCAGATGCTTCCCTTGTATGGGTGATCAGCCGGGCTATCGGTCCATGGGGCGCGGTAATCGCGGGCTTGACAGGTATCTTTATTTGTACGGCTACTATTATCGCTTATGCTGGTGCCGCATCACGCGTTGCGTTTGCTTTATCCCGGCAAGGACACGCCTTCCGCTGGATGGGCATGTTATCCCGACGTTTCCATACCCCTATCGGGGGCATCGCTTTTCTTACCGTTTGCTTCGTGATCATTATGTCACTGTACAGTAGTGGCGCCATTTCACTTACCAGCCTCATCCAGTTCCCGAATGCTACCTTCATTCTGACCTACCTAGGTGGCTGTGCAGCGGGAATTAAGCTTCTACGGGGCAGTCGCTGGGGTGTCGCCATCAGCTCAGTGTCATTCATCTCAACAGCGGTTGTTTTTCCCTTTGTCGGGTGGGCCATGCTGTACCCTTGCCTGATCAGCATGGCCTTATGGATCACAGGACGTATTCGGCGCAAACGCACCCTGTCGATTACAGCCTCTGCCATTACTGAACAAGAAAAGGCCACTGTCCATCATTAGACAGTAGCCGTTCAAGGCCTTTACTCTAATTTTTCACCGGAGTAGGGGCCTTGTCCTTTTTGGCGATTTTCAAATACTGATCCAGCTCATGCGTGAGCTGCAATAGTGCCGAACGAATCTCGAACTCCTCCCGTGTCGCGGGAAGCTCCATTTCTTTAAATTCCCCACGAACCTGTTGCAGCAGCTTCTCAGTCTGCCCCGTATAATGACCGGCCAAAACGTCATGGCTAAGCTGGTCGAACAGCTCGGCCAAAAGCTTGGCCTGCGGCATGTGCTGATACATTTGCGCGATCAGCTGCATCATGTTCTGAATCGAATCCAGCTGCTCCCTGCGCATATAAAAATACACATTCCAGCCCTCTTGGGGACGAAGCATCTGATTTTCCAATGAACGCCCCGCCTCAGTTACCCCTTTGGCGATGACGCTGTTCGCTTCAATAACTTCCTTGCCATCCCATATGTATGCCGGATTGCGCAGCGTATTGGCCATATTTGTGAATATCACGGAAAACTTCCGATCAACCTCCTGCCGAATTTGCTGCATCGTGTTATCTGAACGCGGCATATAGGCCAAATTGACGACCATGGCTGAGCCCAGTCCTATTACCAGCAAGGCCAGTTGGGTCAGAAGCACCTCCATATCAATCACACCGCCGCTGAATACACGGAAAACGACAACTGATCCCGTGACAATACCTTCCTTAAAACCTACTCGTACAATGACCGGGAACGCCGTCAAAATATATAATGCCAGAACCCAATCATGGAATCCGAAAACAACAAATAAAACACAAGCAAAAAGAAGCCCCACAACGGATGCAAAAAATCTCGCCGAAATGGTACGGAGGCTTCTCTTGCGTGTGACATCCACCCCCAAAATAGCCAAAAGACCTGCCGATGTAGCTCCATGAATGCCAAAACCATCCGCAATGAGTACTGCCATTAATGCGGCAATAGCCGTTTTAATTGTACGAAAGCCCATGAAAAAATTCTGTCCTCTCTAGTTGAAATCTGTTTTCATAAAATTTTAGTATTTTCATTTTCATGGTACTTTATTTTCACGTTTTACACAAATGTTCAGAAATTTTATTTTACCGGTGAGGACGACCGGACAACAGACGATGCTCCACATATACAACCGCCTGATACATCAGTGTAGCTACGATGGCAATGATCAGTAGACTGGACATCACGAGCGTAAAATTGAATACCTGAAAACCATAAATGATCAAATAGCCCAGCCCGTTTTTGGCGACCAGAAATTCACCAACAATCACACCAACCCATGCCATACCGACATTCACTTTCAGCGTAGAGACGATAGCGGGGAAGGATGCAGGTAAAATCACCTTTTGGAACGTATCGCGCCGCGATCCCCCAAACGTACGAACGACTTTGATCAAATTCGAATCGACTTCCTGAAAGCTGTTATACACGACCAAGGTTGTAATTATGACGGTAATGGAAAGAGTCGTCATGAGGATCGCCGTAAATCCCGCCCCAAACATGACGATAAAAATCGGTCCCAGCGCCACCTTGGGCATACTATTGAACACAACCATATAGGGGTCCAGTACCTTTGACAAAAAAGGTGACCACCAAATAAGCACAGCCAGCAGTGTGCCTAACAGCGTTCCGAGTAAAAAACCTGCCATGGTCTCTCCCACCGTAACACCGACATGCCCCCATAGTTCACCGCTGACCGCATCCTTGCCAATCTGAGAGAAGATTTTGCTTGGGTAGCTGAACAACAGTACATCAATCCACTTCATCCGGCCCGCGATTTCCCATAGTACAAATAAAAACAATAAAATAGCTGTCTGTACACCTGTCACCAGTCGCCGCTGCGAACGTCTGCCACGCCGATACTCATGATGCAGTTCTTGAATCCAGCGCCGCTCATCAAGCCGATCCGCTTCATCCCTCATGGTTTAACTCACTCCTTTGCTCCCGAAGCCTCCAGTTCACCCCATATTTCATGAAAAAGCTCATTAAAGCCCGGCTGCTCGCGTGCATAAAAAGGTTGAGCTTCTCGAATGGATTGCGGAATTTCGAAAGTACGCCGAATGTGGCCTGGGTTGCGGCCCAGCACAATAATTCGGTCGCTGACCGCAATCGCCTCAGCCAAATCGTGTGTAACCAAAATAGCCGTCTTTCTCCGCTCACGCAAGGTTTCGGCAATCAGGTCTTCCAGCTCCAGCTTGGTCTGATAATCCAACGCAGAAAACGGCTCATCCAGCAGCAGGAGTCCTGGATTGGTCGCCAGCGTTCTCACCAGCGCCACACGCTGACGCATTCCTCCAGACAGCTGAGACGGATGCAGATGCTCCTTACCTTCCAGGCCCATGCTCTTCAGCAGCAGCTGTGTCCGCTCGCGCGAAGCCTCATCAACCCTCTTGCCCAGCTCCAAACCCAACAAGGCGTTATCCATAATCGTCCGCCACGGAAACAGATAGTCCTGCTGCAGCATATAGCCGACCTCTTGGCTCGGGCCGCTTACCGGCTGTCCTTGCAGCAGCACCTGGCCTGCTGCTGGACGAAGCAGCCCGGCGATCATGGACAGAATCGTCGTTTTGCCACAACCGCTCGGACCGACCAAACTGACGAACTCCCCTGTCGCTACGGAAAAATCGATATGCTCAACCGCCAGCGAAGCTTCTCGATCCGTTACATACACATGTGTTACTTGCTCCAGCCTCACCATCGGAATTGTTACACTCGAAGGAGGAGTACTTCGGTCCCCGATCATGGCGAACCTCCAGTGTCGGCATCTGCATCCGCAGCTTCGGTCGTGCTCACTTTCGCAGACGAACCGTTGTTTTCAATTGCCTGCCGTGCAAAGCTCGAATTCACCAGCTTATCGAGTGCAACGGGACTTTTCAACTCTCCCGCCGAGGCCATGACATCCTGTAGATTCTTCCATTCCTTTTCCTCAATGATTGGGTTCAAAGCATAGGTACCTTGTTCCTTGTAACGCTTGATACTGCTCGTCAGAACCGCCAATTCTGTATCCTTGAAATAGGGGGTAATCGCCTCGGCAATCTGTCCAGGTGAATGTGTAGCAATCCACTGCTGTGCCCGGTATACAGCGTTTGTAAATTTTTGCGCGGTCTCGGCATTTGTGTTCAGATAGCTTTGTTTAGCCATATATACCGTATACGGCAGTTCACCACTCTCCACACCGATAGAGGCAACTACCCGCCCACGGCCTTCCTTTTCAAAAATAGATGCCTGTGGCTCAAACAACTGCACATAATCCCCTGTACCAGAGCCAAATGCAGTAGCCACGTTGGCAAAATCAATATTTTGAATCAGCTTCAGATCCTGATGAGGATCAATGCCGTGCTTGCGCAGCGTAAATTCCAGCGACATTTGTGGCATTCCGCCCTTGCGTTGCCCCAGAAAATTTTGTTTTCTCAGCTTTTCCCAGTTAAAGCTACCCTGCGTTTGACGAGCAAACAAAAACGTCCCGTCCTTCTGTGTCAGTTGGGCAAAGTTAATAACGGGGTCCTCTGCCCCTTGCTGATACACATAAATGGATGTTTCCGCGCCGATCAGCGCGATATCGGCCTGATTGGACAGCAGCGCCGTCATCGCCTTATCCCCACCTGGAATGGTCGCTAATTGGACATCCAGTCCCTCCTGAGCAAACATCCCCTGACTCAAGGCTACATACTGCGGCGCATAAAAGACCGTGCGGGCTACCTCACCCAGTCTAATCTCAATCGTCTGCTCCCCCTTGGGTGCGCACCCGCTGAGCAGCAGCAATCCGAGCAGTGCCGCAGCCACCACAGCTTTGCAACGAGCGCCGGTTTTCATCCTTGTTCCCTCCCCACCTTTTACATCGTTGATTTCATATATTGTTATGCAACTGTCTATATAATGGTTAATCGCATACAAAAACCCCGCGTTCGCCCAGGAACACGGGGTAGATGCATATCGGATCACATTAGAGCTCGTATATGGATGTATATTTTTCTTCCAGATAGTCGGCAAGATAATCCGGGTTCAGATCCTCACCCGTAATGGCTACGATCAGCTCAGACGGCGTCCGGCTCTTGCCATAACGGTATATCCGTTCGGTCAGCCATTGCTTGATCGGCTCAAGCTCTCCAGCAGCAACCAGTTCATCCAGGTTTGGCAGTTCCTTACGCAACGTCGCCAAAATTTGCGCCGCATACATATTGCCAAGCGAGTAAGAGGCAAAATAGCCGAAATCACCGCCGGACCAATGAACGTCCTGAAGTACGCCCAGCCCGTCATTGGGTGGGAGAAGCCCCAGATACTCCTTATATTTCGCATTCCACACCTCTGGAAGGCGCTTCACATCCAGCTTTTCATTAAACAACATCTTTTCAATTTCATAGCGGATAATGATATGTAAATTATATGTCAGCTCATCCGCTTCAATCCGAATTAATGAATTTTCCACACGGTTAACGGCCCGGTAGAATTGCTCTGCCGTAACCTTCGCCAAGCGATCAGGAAAATGCTTTTGCAAGTCTTCGTAATATCGATCCCAGAAAGCGCGACTGCGTCCGATTTTATTTTCCCACAACCGGGACTGGGATTCATGAATCCCCATGGAGGTTCCTCCGGACAGAAGCGAGCCTGCCAGCTCAGGGGCAATATTTTGCTCATACAGCGCATGACCGCCTTCATGCAATGAGCTAAAGATAGCACTGGTCACATCATCTTGCAGATAATGTGTTGTTATGCGTACATCACCCGGGTTTAATCCTGTTGCAAAAGGATGTACACTTTCATCCAAACGACCTGCGTCAAAATCATAACCCATCTGCCCCAAAATAAACAGGCTGAACTTCTCTTGCTGCTTGACATCAAACACACCGTCCAGAAAGCTCTTATCTGGCTGGTTGGGTGAAGCCTGGATTTTGGACAATAGCGGTACAAGACGCTTTTTAAGCCGATCAAACACGGCATCCAGCTTCTCTACTGTCATATCCGGCTCATATTGATCCAAGAGCGTATCATATTCCGTGTCCTTGATTCCCCAGTAACCGATGAATTCACGCTTCATATCAACGATTTTCGACAGATACGGTTCGAATCCGGCAAAATCGCTATGTTCCTTGGCTTCCTCCCATTTGCTCTCTGCCTGCGCAGCAAGAATGCTGTATTCCCGGTAACGGTCTGCCGGAACTGAACGATTCAGATCATAATTTTTACGGCATTCCTCTACCAATCTGCGATCATTGTCCTCCAATTGCTCCAGCTTGTCCTCTGCGGCAAAAAATTGCAGCAATTGTCCCATTTCATCCGAAATCATCAGCTTGAACATTTCAGTGGACAGCATACCCAGCGTTTCCGAACGAATGTCAACACCTTTACGTGGAGCACCTGTGCGCAAATCCCAGTGCAGCAGCCCTACAGCCTCGCCATAACTACTGATTTTGTGGGAAAGCTCCTTTAATGCCGTCAATTGATCCAACGTCTGTTGCTCCATCATTGAGTCACCTCTTTAACTAAAAATGGATAAAACTTTAAAAAGCTTATACTTGATGATAATGATTTTAAAAAGTATAATCAACACACAACATGCACGACCAGCTTCTGGTACACACTTTAAAGACGCCAGCCAGTACATATAAATGAAGGAGTAAAGCCTGATTTACGGCCTGTGCGGACCGGAATTAGGCTTCTTCCATGCTGGTCTATCGTCAATCATGAACCAAAAATAAATTGTATACGGAGGGAACAACCGTGGATCACATCAAAGAGATTTTGGAGTACAACCGTGTTTTCGTAGAAAACAAAGAATACGAGGCCTATCGTACGGGCAGGTTCCCTAACAAAAGAATGGTCATCATAACGTGTATGGATACTCGGCTCACCGAGCTGCTGCCCAAAGCTATGAATCTGCGCAACGGCGATGTCAAAATTATCAAAAATGCGGGTGCAATCATCTCCCAGCCTTTTGGAAGTGTAATGCGCAGCGTACTGGTTGCCCTGTATGAGCTTGAAGCGGACGAGGTTCTGGTTATAGGACACTATGAATGCGGTATGGCTGCGCTGAACGCTGACCATATGGTCAATGAAATGCTGGATCGCGGTATTTCGCAAGAAGTGCTGAATACGCTGGAAAATTCGGGAATCAAGCTGAACAAATGGCTGAAAGGTTTTGACAATATTGAAGAAGGGGTCGGAAGTACTGTAAAGCTTATTAAAAACCATCCTCTTCTCCCACCCAATACACCTGTTCACGGAATGGTCATTCATCCGGACACTGGAGAATTAACGCTTGTCGTTGACGGTCATCAGCAGTAAACCTTCCCTCTAAAATGGGGTAACAGCAAAGCCAAGACTGAATGTTATCTAGGTAGTTTAAGATCGTATTTACGATCTTAAACTACCCTTTTTTATAAAAAAAAGTATATATACGTGCCAAATGTTTGAGCTATTTGGAGCTGCCCTATGGACGGTCTGTGTGAAAGTTGTCAAACCATACAGTTTCAGTGTACACTTTTTATGAAGCAGCAGAATATCTGCCACACAGCTGTTACAACCATTACTATAATGGATGAAGGAGATAAGAATCGATGAATTTACTATCGTATGGTCTGTTGGGGCTTCTCGCCAGAGAGGAATCCTCCGGTTATGATCTGATGTTGCGTATCCAGCCCTTTTGGCAGGCCAAGCACAGCCAGATTTATCCGCTGCTGGCCCGCATGGAGAGCAAGGAACTGCTAGCCTCCCGATGGATTCAACAGTCCGACAAGCCTGATAAAAAAATGTATACCATTACCGACAAGGGAATCCATATGCTTCAGCAATGGTCCCAGGAATCAGTGGCCGCTCCGGTTACACGGGATGAATTAAGTCTTCGACTGTTCTGCCTTTGGTTGACGGACAAAAGCAGTGCCAACCGCATGCTGGAGGAACGCAAACGCCATTTCATTCAGAAAATCCGGCATTTGGAGGATATACTGGAGGGCATTCCCGCGGAAGATTTACATTTTGGCAGTAAGAACTTCGGTGACTACATTTTAGTGCAAAAAGGGCTTATGAACGCTAAAGCAGGCTTGGAATGGTGCCAGTTGGTTTTGCGCATGCTGCTTGCCGGGGACGTCAGACCGGACACCAATCCGTTTGCGCTTAAATCGCAAGGCTGAATGCATTAGTCAATCTAGGCATAGGATTTAGGTATCGTCATCTTTAAATTTTAAAAGGTTCAAATTCTTTGAAACCCTTTTCCATTCATTTCGTATTACGGGTAAGCGGTTGTTTGACCTATAACAAACCAAATTGCTGAGGGGGATTATATTTACATGAAGAAGGCATTTACTTTGAAAAATATGATGATGCTGATGATGGCTTTTACATTGTTGATTGCTATGATTGCACCGTCTACAGCTGATGCAAGGCGAGGTGGCGGATTTAAATCCGGACCAAGATCTTATCAATCTACACCAAGCAAGGCGACTGACAGCAGCGGCATCAATAAGTCTGATAGCGGAACCAAATCCAGTGCAGCTGCGGGCAACACAAGCAGAACCGGTGGATTCCTCGGCGGTGGCGGCGGGTTCCTCAAAGGTATGATGCTGGGTGGCTTGGCAGGCATGCTCTTTGGCGGACTGTTCGGCAACATGGGTGCACTGGGCAGCTTGCTCGGCCTTGCCGTCAACGTTCTTGCCATATACGTCCTGATCATGGTTGGTGTAGGTATCTACCGAGCCGTCAAAAATCGCCGCAGACCTGATGACTCTCGTGGAGGCCGTTACTAAGCTATGATTTTGAGTATGGACGAAATTATTAACGCGATTTGTCTGCATATGGCTGAACGCAAGGGCGTTCAGCCCACCGATGTGGTTGTAGAACTAAGCTGGGAAGAGGACACAGGCTATACGGCTGAGGTACATGTACAGGGCCGCAGTCAGTATTTGGTAGAGGCGAATATGATTGAGGCTATCCTCCGTTACCTGCATTCTGAATACAATATTCGCGCTTACCGCGAGCAATTAAGATTGGATCTGGATGAAGAAATTACAGCTATTGTCCAAACCTAAACGTATATCACACAGAATAGTCGTATGAAGCACGTTATAAAAATAAAAGAACCGACCTTTGCTTAATGCAAGGATCGGTTCTTTTTTTAGTACTCGTTTCGTTTCGTTATTATAGCTTGGGACTCCAGTATTTATCTGAAATCGGGAAGTCAAATTCACCTTACCTGCACCCGCGGCACCCTTTCGAGCAAGCCACTACCATACATTTCCCGAAAAGGCTGCTCCTCCATATGGATATAGCCGATATAGCAGCCGCATTCTTTCATCCTACACGGGCGTTTGGCGCTAAGACCTTCCAAACCATCCCTGTACAGATGCCCAATTACACGTCGATCCTGATAGCAATGCTTTACACGTCCATCGCCTTGAACATAAAATACTTCCTCTCCGGCACGACATGCTCGCCCCTGACTGCTGTAATCCTGCAAATTCCATTGAAAATAAGGGTCGATTGCGGCCAATTCATCCACCTCAGCATCCGTATAATAATGGGGTCGATCCTTGTAGGCGTTGATCCATATATAAACATTCTTTGGAAGTTGCGATCGTAAGGAACGAATAGCCGGAAATGCCTGTCTCAATCCGACTGTACCGACACTAAAGGAAATACCAAGTTCATATAACTTCATAGCCTGTGATATAAAGGCTTGCTCTTTTGTCTCTCCAGGGTGATATGTAGCCCACAGCGCAGCAGTGTCCGGATTCAGTTCCTTCGCCCAATCCAGCTTAGCCGATAAATTCGTCTGTACTGCCACTTTTTCCACATGCGCCATATGGGAAAATTCAATCATGGTCCTGCGATACCAGGAATGAATCAAGGCTTCTCCATACGGATTAAAAAAAATGGAAAGTCGATGTCCCAAAGCCCCCTGCTCCCGCACCCAATTGGCAAAACGCTCCAACTGGGCCCTATCCTTGTCCAACGTCTCCCGACTATCCACGTTTTTGCTGAACGGACAGTAAGGACAAGCATAGTTGCAGGAGGTCAACGAACCACGATAATAAAGGGTTGCTCTCATGCTCCTTCATACCCTTCCATGCGTTCACGTACAGCCGTGGAGATCAACCAGTCCCCAATCGCATCAGAATAGGCCATCCCTTCCTCCGTGAGTCGCAGTATGCCCTCTTCAACGACCGCCATATCCGATTCCAGCAGCAACGACATTCCTGTAAAATCATCAGACAGAGATACACCAAAGCGCTCAGCGTAGGCTGATAAGTTCAAGCCTTCCCGATGGAGAAGCGCTTTTAGAATAAAACGCCGTTTGCTTTCTTCCGCATTTAAAATAAATCCGTAGTCTGCCAGATCATGACGCTCCGCAGCAACGTAATCTGCGATAATACTGCGAGTCGCTGCCGCGCTAACACCGTACCGACTCGCATAGTGTACATTGCGCGTATAAGAGCGAGCACCACAACCCAAACCAGCCATGCCTTCCTCCTGACAGCTATATGGCAAAAGCTCCTTGTCAGACGCACCCTCATTTTTAGCAAAACGGCGCATGGAATATTGTATATATCCTGCCTGCTTAAGTCTTTCACGTGCCGCTTCATACAAGCTTAGGCGAATATCATGCTCCAGCCCGGTATAACCCGGCTTCAAAATCGTATTTTCTCGAATATATAGCGGATAAAGAAAAATCTCTCCCGGCGAGTAAGACAGAGCTTCTTCCAGAGAATATAGCCAGGTTTCCAGCGTTTGACCAGGCAGTCCATAGATCAGATCTACGTTGAGCAGAGGGAAATTATATTCCACCAGCCGCGCAAGCGCTTCACGCACCAGCTTAGGCTTCTGAGGTCGATAAATGGCTGTACTCTCTGATTCTACAAAGCTCTGGATTCCCATACTGACACGATCTGTCCCACGGCGCTTGAGCACCTCCAGCCGATCCTCAGTCACCGTATCGGGAGAGGTTTCCACCGAAATAGAAGCACGCTTAGGGTCTAGCCCCATTATATTTTCTGCAATGTTAAACAGGCGTTCGACCAAAGGTGCCTCCAGTAGAGTCGGTGTACCTCCCCCGATTGCAAACCGCGAAAAAGGCCGTCCGCCCATTATAGGCGCCCATTGCCGGGCTTGTCTTTCAAGCGCATCCACATACTCCTTATGTACATCCAGCCGCTTGTCCGGCAAGGTGAATAGGTTGCAAAATCCACAGCGAGCCGCGCAGAACGGAATATGCATATACAAAAAGTAGCTCTCCAGCTCCTCTTTCTCCCATAACTCCCGCAATGAAAGCGGTGTATCAAACGCTCGATAAGCCGTTTTGTGCGGATAAGAGTACAAGTAGGAGCGGTAGGGAGCCTCACGGATCGTGCGTGCCCATTCAGCAGGATTCTCAGGCCACGATAACCTGGGAGCTGCCGAGATCACATCCTTTCCCCAAAGGGTATCGGTAGTTGCTCCTGTTGGGTGCGGATGATTCGGATTTATGGCTTTCATTTCTGCTCCCTCCTCACGCTGGATTGATTTCTTAGCATTTTACCAGTGCAATTTATATTTCTTTGACCTTACAAAACAAATTCGCGATAAGGCACATTCCATACTACCTCATGCGCCAGACGATGCCCTTCGTAGCCATCCTCACCATAAGCCGTGCCATGATCTGAAAAAGCCATACAAAACGTCTTGCCCCGCTTCCGTAAAGCATCAAACAAGCGGCCAAGTTGCCCGTCCACATACCGCAAGGCCGCTCGCTGAGACTCCACTGAATCCTTAACAGAACCCTCTACAAAATAATGATTAGGTCCATGGATCGCTGATACATTCAGAAACAAAAACAAGCGCTGTGCCGGGTCTGCCTTTTCCAGCAGCTTCAAGGCATGATTCACCTGATGCTCCGTCGAACGGGGATTTGTAACACCAAAGGTCATACGCCAGTAGCTTTCTTGAAAATACCCAGGAAGCACCTTGGCCAGCTTATTTTTCTTCGTAAAAAAAATAACGCCACCGATGCAGATGGTTCGATAGCCCTCGTTTTCCAGCCCGGACACAATATCCGGAGCATCAAACAGCCAGGTGTATGGATGCGTGCGCAGTCCTGTGTCCTTTGTATGAAACAGCCGGATGTGTGATGCTTTATCCGGATTCGCAGGAGTCGGCAAAAATCCGCCAAAAAAAGCATGATGTGCGGCATAGGTAAAGCTGCCGGGTGTATGGCGCTTTTCCCACGGTCCGGAGCCGCATAAATTCGGACAGTTCTCTTCCTCCAGCTTCGCTACATCATATCGCAGCGTATCAAGCGTAATCATGACAATATCATGAGAGCCGACAATTTGGTTCATATCAGTCATCATTAGTCTTTCCTTTCAAAGCCGCACTTCTATTGGTGAGCTGGAGCATTTCCCATTCATACGGATTCCAACCCTTATATTGAACCCGGTACAGCAAGTCACCGAAGGGATTTACATCCAAAACGTAGGGACGGCCGCCATGAGCCGGAACCAGTACATCCAGTCCAGCGACACTGGAGGCCGGAAAAACACTCATGGCGGCTTCCGCAGTCGATTGGATCGCTTCCACCTTATCCGGTAACAAGCCGGCCTCCTCCAGCAAAAGTCGCTTATTACGCAAATGCAGATTCGTAATGGGACTGCGGCTCAAACGTAGAACCGCATGGCAAGCCTCTGCTCCACACACAAGCTGGCGTACATCATACACGCGCCCGTTCAGGGTCGCTTTGGGAATCCAGCGCTCCACATGTACCCCTTCCATGCACAGCCAATCCAGGATGGCATGAATGTCCTGCTTGTCCGTATAACGGCGCAAGCGTCCGGCATTGTAAAATACACGCTGACCTTGTACAATTTCCGTGCCAATTGTGGTCACTGCCAGCTCTGCCTGTGTCCGAGGATGTACCTGATAGGCCATCACTCCAGAAGCACCGGAACCACAAAATATTTTCACAAATATACGGTGAAATCTGCTTTCCTTTATGGTCCTATGCAGATCGGCAGCGTCACGGAATGCTCCATCTGATGGTAAAAGCACTGGTGGAACCCTTATGCCCGCCTTGCCTAACACGACGCTGCAACGCCGCTTATCGAACATCATCGCCACTTCCGCCGGATCATTCATCCAGCGTGACAAGGGCCATAGCAGCGCCGCTTCATGCCGCAGCCAGGCCAGCAGACGGCAATAGCCCCGGAACCATTGTTCCGGGTGCCAAATACGGCCGTGCTGCTCCTGCAGACGACGCGCTTCTGCTGCCGAAATACCTGTGCCTTGTGTCCATCCCGAGCTTGGCAGCAGAGAATCATCCCCTTCAGCATCCGGGGCGCCAAGAGCGATCAGCTCACGCTCTACCTCAAAGCTTTCGCCCGGCGCATCCAGACGAAGCAGCGGACTAATGTCCGCCTGCCTCGTTAGTACCTGAACGATGCTTTGTTGCACATGCACACTACCATTTACGCCATCTGGTGCAGCTTGTGCAGCGATTTGAGCCATCAGCTCACCCAGACTGCGTTTCTCTCGAATGGCTCGCAGCACTTCTGTATAGGTAACCTCCACTGCTGGCGACAGCTTCAACCTGCTACGCGCCGCTTGTAGACCCGTGGTCCGGCGATTCCCCGGATTACCGAACAAAATAAATGGCTCGCCGGCACTACTGTCTGATATTCCAACCATAAAGCCACCTCAAATAAGATTACTCAGTCAATGATGGATAACGCCAATCATCTTCCTCATCTGCTTCCTGCTGATCATCTACGTTCACAGATAGTCCAGAGCTTTTCCAACGTTGCATCATTTCACTGGACATATAATGATAGCTCAAATCCAGATGCTTCAACCCCTTGATACTTTCACTAGCCAGTAGAGCCTCTGCTCCTTTATCGGATAATGTACCCTGAGACAGATCCAGCACTTCCAATTGTTCGATGACTGGGGCATTAGCTGCTGCAATCGCAATTTCATCCTGTATTTCGCTATCCTTTAGCCCCAAGTATGTAAGTTTGGGAAATGGATTATTGTTCAAAAACGGTAAAACATCTTTCAGACTACCATCAAAACCGTATTGATCCACACCCAAATACAGCTCCAGCTTGCGCAGCTCTGGCAGCTCGGCATGATATATTTGCTGAAGGACGCTGACCGGCAGACCACCGCAAATAATAACCAATTCCTGAAGGCGGCTATGGCGAAGCGGCTCCAAGCTCAAGTCCTGGCTTCCTTTGACATAAAAAGACTCCAGTGCTGGAAACGCTTCTAACAACGGGGACAGATTCGTTTGATTTATCCATGAAACCTCACACTCATCATATTCCATATCGCCGATAAACAGCTTGCGCAACTTCGGAAATTGATCTTTATGCTGCACCAGCACCGGGATAAAATCCTCAGGCGAATTTTCATAGGCTCCGCCCCAATCGCCAATAATTAGCTCCGTAACCTCAGCACTCTCTGGCTTGGCTGCCAGCTCCTCAATGGATTTAGCCATCGTTTGGCCATCCTCATAAGCATCAAAATCAACTACTAATTTCACTTCCATTTTTACAATTCCTCCGATCGCTCATCTGAGAATGTAATAAATCCCATCTAGTAGACTATCTATTTCCAATTCAGTCTATCCTATCATACCAATGTTCGTCAAAAATAGCCTCTTTCCGACATTAATCCTATGTAAAATATGCGAAAAAATAAAAGCAGGACAGACCGATAAACAGCTGCGGTCTGTCCTGCTCATATTCTTTTTCATAAATCTCGCTATTATAAAGCACGAATATATAGTACGAAAAACAAAACTTAGTCTCTAGACCAATTTATTGGCTGATTGTAATTGGTGTATTGTCGGACAGCAATGCCAGGTTATTCACAATTACATTCTCATCATTGCTCAAGCCACTGGTAACCAGTGTTTGTGAGCCTGTCGTTTGAACGGTTTTCACTTCCTTGCGTTTTGCATGGTCTCCGTTTACAACATATACATATTCTTTACCTTGCTCCTTTTGAACAGCTGCGGTAGGGATGACAATGCCTTCTTGCGCATTGGCAGCGACGAAGCTGATATCTGCCAGCATGCCGGATTTCAGTTTCATATCCGGGTTCGCTACCGAGATTTTTACAGGATAGCCTTTACCGCTAGCGTCTAACGGACTGACATTTTTAACTGTACCAGTTGTCACAATATTGGATGCTGCTACACGAACCTGTACCTTGTCACCCACTTTAACATTGTTGATCTGTTCAGCTGGAACATAGATCAGTGTATTGACTGTACTCAGATTGGCAATGACCAGTGCAGGAGCCTGAGCAGATACCATTTCGCCTACCTCTGCATTTTTTGTCCCAACAATACCGTTGATTGGTGATGTAACTACAGTATCGTTCAGTGCATCTTGAGCAATACTTACATTCAACTGAGCCTGCTTGAGAGTTTGCTGGCTAGACTCAATGACCGCAGTATTTTGAGATACCTTAAGCTGATTTTGTGCATTGCTGTAGCCGTTGTTGGCATTACTATAGCTATTTTTTGCTGTATCATAGGCGTTACGGGCTGTAGTGAGTGCCTTTTGTGCAGCTACCAGCTGATCTTGAGCATTAGCCTGTGCATTTTGTGCATTTTTGTAGGCCGCTTCCGCGTTCACGGCAGCTGTTTTTGCTTGTTCTAGTTGAGCTTGGGTGCTTGCACCTGCATCAAACAGGCTTTGTGTACGTGTCACATTCTTCTGAGCGTCTGCCAAGGCTTGTTGTGTTTGTTTTACTGTATTGGCCGCCGTGGAGACACCATTTGTCGCTTGTTCTAACGCTGTAGTGGCCTGGTTAATAACGCCCTGCGCCTGATTGATTGCACTTTGGGATTGAATCATACCGCTCTTGGACTGTACTACGCCAGAGTTGGCTTGAACCAAGGACGACTCATGGGATGCCTCAGCACTGCTTACCCCGGCAGCCGCCGCCGCTGCTGCTGCACGGGCTTTCGCAACATTGTTGCGCATATCCTTATCATCAAGCTTGAACAGCACTTGACCTTCTTTGACCTCCGAGCCAATATCTACAGGTAATTGAACCACTTTACCGCCTACTTTAGGCACGATATTTACCGTCTCCGAAGGTGTGACCGTACCTGTATAAATGTTCCCCTGTCCGATGATACCCTGCTGCGCTTGGCTGATCTTAACCGGAACAACCATGTCCTGCGCTGCTCCGCTGTTACTAGAGCAGCCTGCCAACACTGCGCCGCTGAGGACCAAAGCCGCTAATGTACTTTCTACTCTCAATATTTTCATGATAATTCCCTTTCTTTCTGTCCGTGGAAATAATGTAAGCCATCCAGTCGATATTTTTGTACTTCTCTTTATTAAGCTTCCGGCTGTGTCTTTGCTTTCTTCCTCTGAATAAACAAAAAGATGAGTGGAATCGTGCAAAACAGCGGTATGGATGAAATAAGGAATGTATCCCCAATTCCTCTCGATGTGGCATCCAGTGTAATTAAACTACTTATGGATGACATCCATGAGTTGCCCAACGTCGCTTGTAGCGTATGAGCCGCGTCCGGTGTAACAGTCTCCGAAATTTGTTGGGCATGAGCTGCCGAACGACTTTGCATGATCGAGGTCAGCACCGCGATAGCCATAGATGAAGCAACAGTACGTACCAGATTGGATGCAGTAGATGCATTGCCTACCTTGCTCGGATGAACAGCGTTCATACCGACCGTGGACAATGGCATCATACAAATACCAATTCCCAGCCCCCGTAATGACATTACCGTTTCCAGCCAGGCATGCGAAGTATCTGGCGTAAGTTGATGAAGATGATACGTCATAAAGCTGGTTAGTGTCAGACCGACAAGTCCCAAAGGCACAATACCGAACTTATCGAACAGCCGCCCGGCAATAGGCATCATAACCGCCATGGCAATGGCTTGTGGAATGAGGATAATACCCGTATCAATTGGCGACACACGCTGAATATTTTGCAAAAATAACGGTGTCAAAAACGTTCCTCCGTACATCCCCATCATGACCAGACTGGAGGCAATAACACTAATCGTAAATCTTGAATTCTTGAATAATGAAATTTCAATTACAGCATTATCCTTGCCGCTTTCTACATAGATGAGAAAGACAAGTGCCCAGAAAGAAATAAACAGCAGAGATACAATTCCAAAAGAAGTCCAGCCATCACGCTGACCGTTTGTCAGTGCGTACAACAGTGTTCCAGCACAAGTTGCGGCCAGCAAAAAGCCCGGTAGATCAAACGGCTTTGGCTTTACTTTAGGCGGCTCTTTGATGAGGAGGATAACCATTAAAATGGCAAATAAGGCAATAGGCAGACTGACAATAAACAAAAAACGCCAGTTAAACCATTCAATTAAGTATCCGCTCAGCGTAGGTCCTACAGCTGGCGCCGCCATTGCAGCGATCCCCCATATACCAAGGGACATCCCAATTTGTTCACGCGGCATGATTTTGTAAATAATCGTCATACTCAGCGGCATAATGACACCGCCTCCCAGACCAGCCAGCACACGCGCCGCGATCAGAGAAGAATCACTCCATGCAAAAATACATATTCCTGTTCCCAGCGAGAACACGCTGAGGGCAAGAATCAAAAACTTTTTGTAGCCGATACGCTGCTCCATATATCCGGTAATCGGGACGATTACGCCGGATGCAAGCGTGTAACCTGTAATAACCCACTGAATACGTGTCGTCGTTGATCCTAAATCCGTCGTCAATCGGGGAATGGCGACATTGATCAGACTGTTGTTCAGAATGGCGACAAAGGCGCCTAAAACGATAGCAAAAAAGGCAAGCCAGCGTTCTTTGGAGGAATCTGTCGAAGGAGCAGCAGCAGTTTCATTGGCAGCCACATGGACCCCTCCTTTTTAAGATGTATGAATTTTTACTTCCACGTTCGTTCCAGGAATGAGCTTCAAATCCTTTGGCTTGTTCACGGCGATTTCTACAGGTACACGTTGAGTTACCTTATTAAAGTTACCACTTGTGTTCACTGCAGGAACGAGCGAGAACACTGCATTTGAAGCTTCACCCACTTTGCGAACCTTACCTTGAATGACCTGATCACCTGCTGCATCAAGCGTAATGTCAACAAGCTGCCCTGGTTTAATCCGGTTAATATCGGTTTCTTCAATATTCGTGGACACATACAGGCTGTTCATGTCAACCATAGTCGCTACAGCACTACCTGGTGTTCCGATTTCATGCTCCTTGGAATAAATCTTAATAACAGTTCCGCTGATCGGCGCACGCAGTACAGACTTGCTGATCATACTTGCATCCAGTCCCGATACATCCTGCTCGGCAATCGGTTCATCGCGCTGCAGTACATCGCCTTCTTCCACGTCAATGTGGCTAATCTCTCCGGAGATTTGCGGCATCACCTTATACTGATCGGCTTGAATGCGCGCATCGTCACTTTTAACAAAGTGTGTTGCCTGATACCAATAATAATAGCCAATAGCTCCACCGCTCAGAATAAGCAGTACGATGAGAATCGGCAATACAGTTTTCTTACTCACTTGCTCCACCCCTGTTGTCCAAAAAATTTTTTTATTATTCAACGCTAATATTTTAAAATTGAAATATTAGGCCATTAAACCAAATTTAGAACGTAAATAACGCATGGCTACATACCATGCAAAAAGACAGGTCTTATTCTATGTACATAGGACAAGCTGATCCATGCTCCACAACCCGTCTTCTTGATATTTAAATATTTTCATATAAATATCGTACATTGAAATATTATAGATACATTTATCTATTCAGGCAATACAAATTTTCATTTATTTCATAATTTTTTTTCACAAAAAAGAACCTTGTTTCCAAGGCCCTTCATGAAATGGAATAACTCGGTTTACGATTTTTCGCCTCCTGCTCCTCTTTTTTGTTCTTATTCGTTCCGTTATCCTGGGATATTTGCTGTCCTATACAATTCCTACAACGGCAGCGTTCTGTTCTCCTATGGATATCGTCCATAGAATCCCGCAAAAGCTGTACGTAATCCAATGATTGCTGCAAAGAGGCAGGCCCCGGCATACAGCGAATCTTCTTGCCTTCCAGCAAACAATAGACCTCAATAAGCTGTGGGAGATCTCCAAATGCATAATGACAGAATACATTCGTCAAATGCTGAAATGTAAAAATAACATTAGGATTATAATCCACAATATACTTTTGAATCAGTAAGGAATCGGCTCCAGCTGATAGCTGCCAGGCAGCCTGGACAATAAGCGAAATATCAACCTTGAGTTCAGGCACTGACGTGCAAAATTGTTCATACAGCATCACTGGCGTGAGCAGGTCCTTGTTTAAAGCACATATTTTAGACAACTCACCTGACACTTTATTTTTGATGTCCCAATAGTGGAACAACGATTCAAAGCCGTTTGGCTGCTTGGGCCACCACTTCTCCAGCACATACTGGACGGGTACTTCCCGCCGCACCTCTACTTCCATTCCAAAGTATTCGTTCAGCGCATGGCCTACCGCATATTGAACCCGTTGCCGCCAATTCCAGCCCTCACGCCCGCGTTTTGCCTGTGACGGATGGATTGGCTGCGGCGTTCTCCACATCTCCTCAAGCTGATAGTCGTGCAGAAGAGGATAACCGCTTAAGCTATCGCTATTACGCATACCTATCCCTCACTCTCATCTCAGGACACTCCAATACCCGCCTGTGCAAATTGTCTTCCATAAGCCCGGCAATTTTCCTTGTCATCATCCAATGGGTTGAATTCAATCTTCAGGCTCTCCTGAATCACTGAAGCCCCGCGTTCTTTAACTTTTTCTTCCACCAAATCAACCGCACCACAGAATTGCTCATAAGAAGTATCTCCACTGCCAAATACAGCCGTCTTTTTGCCTGACAGATCAAGTTCGTCCATTTCCTCATAAAAATCTAAAAATTCATCAGGAAGCTCACCATCTCCCCAAGTATATACACCCAGCAAGAAACCATCATAATCGAGCAGTTCCTGCGCGTTGCAATCATACGAAGCCTTTAATTCTGCCTCATGACCCGCTTGGCGAACGCCCTCGGCAATCAATTCCGCAATTTCCTCAGTATTACCTGTCAAACTGGCATAAGCAATCAAAATTTTACCCAAGTTCATCCCTCACCTTTACTTGAAATATGGGATGCTTTCATTCCCTATTACCCAAATAATATTTGATAATGATTCTCACTGTCAAATATATTTTCAGAAAAGAGTCTTATCCATAGTAAAAACATACGCAAAACAGCCGCATCACATGCGGCTGTTCGCTGATCAAACCTATGAGTAAGCAGCTTTTATAAGGAGCTTGCTTATTGATAGCTTTTACTTATTTATTTCTCCAGCACAATTCATTCCATTGCAGCTCCTGACGGAATTGGCGAATATTCGTGTTGTTATCAATAACAACAGCTTCTATGCCTGTCAGTTCAGCATAATCCAGCAATTGCTCAGTGCTTACAGCATAGGACAATACCGTATGATGCGCTCCACCCGCATGAATCCATGCTTCTGCGGATACCTCGAGCGAAGGCTCCGGCTTCCACAAAACACTGGCTACAGGCAGCTTAGGCATTTTATTTTTATTTTCCACAGCCTGAAGTTGGTTAATGATCAGGCGGAAGCGGCCTTTCAATTCAATGATGGACGCCGCAAGTGCGTTACCCGGTTTACCTTCAAAAATAAGACGAGCCGGATCGGCTTTACCGCCAATACCCAACGGTTGAACATCAATACGCGGTTTGTTTACAGCAATGGTAGGACACACCTCCAGCATATGTGATCCCATAATCAGCTCATTGCCCGGCTCCAGATGGTAGGTATAGTCTTCCATAAAGGAAGTATCCACATTGTTAGCCATCAGCTTCATCAGGCGTGTCAATGCTGCTGTTTTCCAGTCACCCTCACCGCCAAAGCCATAGCCTTGAGCCATCAAACGCTGAACAGCCAAACCAGGCAACTGCTTCAGTCCATGCAGATCTTCGAACGTTGTTGTAAAAGCTCCGAAGCCCCCATCCTCCAGAAACTTCTTCATGCCTAATTCAATACGAGCCTGTTCCAGAATGGAATCACGAACCGCTCCCGGCTGCTTCGCTGCTGCAGATAATTCATACAGGTCATTGTATTCTTCGAACAAGGCGCTAATTTCGCCTTCTGTCACGTTATTAACGATTTCAACCAGATCACCCACGCCGTAGCCGTTGATCGACCAGCCTAATTGGGCTTGAGCGGTTACTTTGTTACCTTCAGTAACGGACACCTCACGCATATTATCACCAAAACGTGCTACTTTGAGGTTTTGGCTTTCGCTATAAGCAGCCGCGGTAGACATCCAGCTGCCAATTCGCTTTTGAACTCCTTCTTCCTCCCAATAACCAACAACGACTTTGCGGGTTACACCCAAACGGGCACCGATAAAGCCAAATTCGCGGTCACCATGTGCGGATTGGTTCAGGTTCATAAAATCCATATCGATGCTATCCCAAGGGATATCACGGTTAAATTGAGTATGCAGATGCAGCAAAGGCTTCGACAAACGCGTCAAGCCGGCAATCCACATCTTCGCTGGAGAAAACGTATGCATCCAGGTAATAATCCCTGCGCACAGGTCATCCCCATTCGCATCAATGATCAAACGACGGATTGCGTCGGAATTCGTCAGTACAGGTTTCAATACAACTTCAAACGGCAGATGACCGCTACGGTTCAATCCTTCTACTATTTTGCGGGAATGCTCTTGTACCTGTTCAAGCGTTTCAGGTCCATATAAATGCTGGCTTCCTGTAGCAAACCAAAATTTAAACGGTTTCATAATTCAAAATTCCTCCTGTCAGGAAATAAGTATAATTGCAGCTGTATAATATATAGAACTATTATGTACGTACAATCTATCTCATTTTTTCATTATTATACTGAAAAATAGATAGTTGTACGTACAAGTGAGATTGACTTCATTTTAATATGGAAGCGCTCTAATTACAAGTACATCTGAAAAAAATATTTTCGCCCTCCTCACCAGACTGTTACTTTGATGGAATCATTCGATTGTTGCTAAGGTTTGTTGTACAATAGATTCCATATGGGGATTTTGTGCAGTGTGCTGCCAAAATCCTGAATTGACTGCTGAAGGATGGATTGTACATGTATGTAGCACAAGGATGGAAAGACTATGAAGTTATGGATACTGGCGGTGGCGAAAAACTGGAGCGCTGGGGCGATATTGTCCTGCGTCGTCCCGATCCGCAAATCATATGGCCTTTGACCCAGGAAACAGCTGAATGGCGTAATGTTCATGGGCATTACCACCGCAGTTCTTCCGGGGGCGGTCAATGGGATATGAAGAAGCCTATTCCCGATCGCTGGACGATCAGCTACGGCCCCCTTAAATTCCACATCAAACCGACCAGCTTCAAGCATACCGGTCTTTTTCCGGAGCAGGCAGCGAACTGGAGCTGGATGATGGATAAAATCAAAGGTGCAGGCAGACCGATTTCTGTACTGAACCTGTTTGCCTACACAGGTGGAGCCACTACGGCCGCAGCATATGCCGGAGCCAGCGTAGTTCACGTGGATGCCGCCAAAGGCATGGTACAGTGGGCAAAAGAGAACGTACATTTGTCCGGTCTAGCCGACCGTCCGGTACGCTTTATTACAGACGACGTGTTTAAGTTCGTGCAACGTGAACAGCGCAGAGGCAACCGTTATGATGCGATTATTATGGACCCTCCTTCTTACGGACGCGGACCGAACGGAGAAACATGGAAGCTTGAAGAAAGCCTGTATCCGTTTCTGGAATCCTGCATGAGCATCATCTCGGATCAACCATTGTTTGTGCTGATCAACTCCTATACCACTGGTATTTCACCTACCGTACTGCATAATATGCTGAGCATGACCATGCAACAAAAATACGGCGGGCAAATTAGCGCTGGTGAAATCGGCTTACCGATCACGCGCTCGGGATTGAATTTACCTTGCGGTATTCTCGGACGCTGGGAGGCTTAATTCCTCTTATGACTCCAGATGAACTTACCCGACAGGGGCCTGCAGAGCCGAACATTCCTGTTTTATATGAGGACAATCATGTTTTGGCGGTTGTAAAGCCCGTCAATGTTCCGACACAAGAGGATGCCAGCGGAGATCCTGATCTGCTGTCGTTACTGAAGGAAGACCTTAAAATCAGACACCATAAGCCTGGCAACGTCTTTTTGGGTCTGGTTCACAGACTGGATCGCCCTGTAGGCGGAGCCATGATCTTTGCCAAGACGTCCAAAGCTGCTTCTCGGTTGTCAGAGTCGGTTCGAGGCCGCCATTTTCGCAAAATGTATACAGCGGTCCTGAATGGTGTTCCCACAGCTCCACAAGGCCGTCTAACCCATTACCTGCTAAAGGATAGCCGCACGAACACCGTTCAGGCTGTCCGTCCCGGCACGGCTGGCGCCAAGGAAGCTATTTTGGAGTATCGCGTGCTTGGGCAAGTAGATGGACTCAGTCTGGTGCAGATTAAACTGCATACCGGACGTTCGCACCAGATACGTGTGCAGATGCAGGCAATCGGCTGTCCTCTCTACGGGGATCAAAAATATGGCGGCAGTCTGAGCCGCCCCGGTCAACAGCTTGCTCTCTGGTCCTTGCTTGCCGGTGCACCGCATCCAGTCAGCAAAGAGGATATGAGCTTTCACTCATTACCTCCCGCCCAATTTCCGTGGAGCGAGTGGCCCGTTTCGCTTTATGAAAGCATGATTATGGCTGGAAACTGAGCAGGCAAGTCCTGTCCCATATAATTTTCAATAGTGTCAAACAATACGCAAAAGAACCCGCAATGCATGTATCAAACAATCATGCATTGCGGGTTCTTTTGTGCAGAAAAATTTATATATCCCGCAGCCTTATGATGAGGAAGCCACGGTTTGCCCCTGCTTGCTGTTCACCGGCTGCTGGTGTGGTTGAGCGTCCTGAGCATTCGTGTTTTTGATGAAAAACGCTAAAATCAGAGCGGCCACACTCAGCAAAGTTGCAATGATAAAGGCCGAGTTAATACCATAAATCGTAGCCTGGTTGCCTACGGCCAGCATCTCCGCTTTGTTTGTAACCTTGATTCCCTCGGATGCAACAAGCGTTGTCAGACGGCTGCTGCTTAAGGCCGACATCACTGTCACCAGAATTGCCGTCCCTATGGAGCCGGAAATCATACGCAGCGTGTTACTCATCGCCGTACCATGCGCATTTAATCGTTGCGGAAGCTGATTCAACCCGGCTGTTTGGATTGGCATCATCAGCAATGACATCCCCAACATCCGTACCGTGTAATTAATTAACAACGTCATATAGGCGGTTGATTCGGTCAACCTTGTAAATTCCCAAGTCGTCACAACCATAATCAACAAGCCGATTACAGACAACCAGCGCGCTCCGATTCGGTCAAAAATGGCTCCCGTAACCGGAGACATAATCCCCATCAGAATCGCTCCTGGTAACATAAGCTTACCGGATTGGAGCGGCGAAAAACCGCGAATATTTTGCAAATAAATCGGCAGCAATATCATACCGGCGTACAATAAACAGAATAAGCGCAATCGTCCCGACGATAAGCGTAGACAAAACCGTGATACTTCCCCAGCCTGATGTTCCCGCATCACTAAAGCCATATAACAATCCGCCGAACCCGAGTGTGGATAAGATGATGCTCGGAATATCCAGCTTGGGTTTAGACTGCTCCGTTACATTTTTCAGAAAAATGGCTCCAATTATAACTGAAATGATTGAAATCGGCAGAATGATCCAGAACAATACTCGCCAATCATGATTTTGAACAATATAACCTGAAAGGGTTGGTCCAATGGCTGGAGCAAAGCCCATTGCAATCCCGAGTGTGCCCATCGCCCGTCCACGACGTTCTATCGGAGAAATGTTCAAGATAACGACCATCATTAAAGGCATCATAATGCCTGCACCCGCGGCCTGAATGAGCCGTCCGATCAGCAGGATGCTAAAGCTCGGTGCTATAGCACATAACAATGTACCCAATGAAAAAATAATCATCGCGCTGATAAACAATTTACGAGTGGAGAAACGGGCAATCAAAAATGCGGTTACCGGGATCAATACTCCGTTTACGAGCATAAAACCCGTGCTAAGCCACTGAGCCACATTAGCATCTATATTCAGATCGTTCATCATTTTTGGTAGAGCCACACTAATTAATGTCTGGTTTAAAATGGCAACAAACGCGCCAATCAACAGAGCGGCCACAATCGGTGCCCTGCGTACGTTACCCGATAGAGTATTTTGAGAACTACTCAAGTTGATTCATTCCCTTCGATGTCAGTTTCATAATCATTTGCTTGTGGACATCCAAAACCATGTCCAGTTGCTCCTTTGGAATGTCCAAAATAGGTAGGATGCGTTCCATCCACATCGCATCCACTTTTTGCATAATATCTTTTCCCGCAGGCGTCAGGGACAGCACCAATGATCTGCGATCATGCTCATCTCGTGCACGAACGACATACCCGGCCTTAATGCTGAATGGCTGTCAGATCCAAATGCCGTTCTTCATTCCAGAAAGCATAAAATATCGTTTTGTTAACCTCCCTTACCGATTGGATAATCCGGTACACCTCAAATCTCTCTTCCTCTCTTCCATCCATTTGAACCATCCTTCTTCCTACTGCTACTTCACGTTTCATATATATAATCGTGCAACTATTCGTATACAAAATGTTATTTATTTATAACTATTATTTTATCATCTCTTTTTTGAATGTCAACATTCACCCAAACAACACCTATGCTTCAGCACAAAAAAGCGCGGTATGAATACCACGATAGGTATTTATATCCGCGCATTCCTATTCACCTTAAAGAGATAACCAACAGCGTACAGCTAACTACTTTTCATGTATTCACAATTCTCGTTACTCTGCTCGCTCTATTTGTTCCCTTTCTGTCGCTGTTTCACTTGTCGATACCGAAGTTTTCGTCTTTGTTGTGATTTTACCCAACAAATAGACCAGCAAATTTTGATTATGCTGAGAAATCCGATTTAGTGCGGAGCCCAAAAAATCATCCCGGATTTGCAAACCGCGTTCCGCCTCTTCTCTACCTTGATCTGATATGACAATCCATACAACTCGGCGGTCCTTTACGTCTCTGAAACGGGTGACCAGTCGATTCCGCTCCATCCGATCCAGCAGCATCGTAACCGCCGCAGGAGTGGTGGCGAGATACGGGATCAATTGAGACGGCTTCATGCGGCCGTATTCGTTTAGAACCTCCAGCACCGTAAGTTGAGCCTCAGTTAGTGATGGAGCCAACTGCTGCTCCATATGAACCTTGTAATCCTTAGCCATTCTGGACCAGATTTTCGCAAATTCGGTCGTTTGCATTTTGCCTCACTCCTTTGAATAACAGGATCGGTAAAAAAACAAAGTTACCGCATCGGCCACCGTTCGGGTTGTATTTCATCACATTAAATTTTCGCCATTTCCCCCTGGTTTCCTGCTGTTTTTGGGGCATTCATTGAAAAGGGGAAGGAAGTCTCACTCCGGTTTTGGAGGCTTTTCAAGGTTCGACAGCATGACGGCAAAAAGGTCCTCATTCGTGCCGGATTGGCACGTGAGGACCTCTGTTTTTCGAGCTAATAAGCGCTTGACTTTTACCATTATTCTACTGACTGTGAAGTCTGCGGCTCACGATGCGGCAGCACGTTCACAATTTCGTCTTTCTTTTCCACAGGAGCCAGCAGTTTCCCTGTATCCTTGCGGTCAGCCAGCGGAGCTTTTTCAGAAAGGAACGATAGCATTTGCCCTTCGGCAGTGATGACCTGTAACTGAATAGCTTCACGGCAATAGAAGGCAGCCACGATGCGAGTTCCGTTCGAACGTACCCGCTTGCCTTCTTTGAATTCGAAGGTGGCGATACCTTTACCGCCTCTTCCCTGAGAAGGGTAATCCAGCAGGAGCGTACGCTTGCCGTAACCGGACTCGGTTAGCACCAGCACTTCTCCTTCATCCTCTTCCACCCACAGCGCTGCGACAATTTCATCGCCTTCCGCCAGTTGTATACCTTTGACACCCGCCGAGACGCGGCCCATGGCATTAACCTCTTGCTCCTTGAAGCGTATGCTCATTCCCGCACGGGTGATCAGCATAATATCTTTGGTACTATCGCTCAGCGTGACTGATAATATCTCATCATCTCCTGCTACCTTGCAGGCTGCTACGGCACTCGAACGTTTTGTAGCATATTCTTCCAATTCTGTCCGCTTGACTTGCCCTTTCTTTGTGACAAACACCAGACTTTGACCGATTTCCTCGATGTTTTTGATCGGGATAACGCTCACGATACGATCTTCCCTGGATAGCGAAATGACATTGACAATCGGAGTGCCAGGCTCTTTCCACTTATACTCCGGCACCTGATGAACAGGCAGCAAAAAGTATTGTCCACGCTGGGTAAAGACGAGCAGCACATCCAGTGTATTCACATCAAGGAATTGGGTAATGCAGTCCCCTTCTTTAACACCGGCACTTGAACGATCCCCGCCGGAACGAGTGAACGACAGCATACTTGTACGTTTCACATAGCCATCTTTTGAGAGGGTTAGCAGCACGTCCTCTGCTGCAACCATGACCTCCAGATTTACCTTAATCTCTTCTACCTCACCCTGTATCTCCGAACGACGGTCAATGCCGTACTTTTCGCGAATTTCCAGCAGTTCCTTGCGGATCAGACTGACCAGCTTGCGGTCACTTTCCAGAATGGAACGATATTGGGTGATCTTTTTCTGAATATCAGCCAGCTCTTTTTCGAGGGTGGTAATTTCCAGATTCGTAAGACGGTACAATTGCAGAGTCAAGATAGAATCCGCCTGACGTTCACTAAAGCCAAACATCCATTGCAAATTATTTTGCGCGTCTTGACGATTTTTAGAAGCTTTAATAGCCGCAATGACCTCATCCAGAATGTTCAGCGCCTTGACCAAACCTTCCAATACATGGGCGCGGTCCTCCGCCTTCTCCAGTTCAAACTGGATGCGGTTTGTAACAACTTCGCGTTGATGATTGATATAGGCTTCCAAAATGGACTTTAATCCAAGCTGGTGCGGTGCCTTGTTCACAATAGCAACCATATTGAAGTTATAAGCCACCTGGAGATCGGTTTTTTTCAGCAGATATGCCAAAATTCCTTCCGCATCAGCTTCCTTCTTCAGCTCCACAACAATGCGCAAGCCATTTCGTCCACTCTCGTCACGAACCTCGGCAATTCCTTCTACCTTTTTCTCCAGACGGATATTTTCCATTGCGGTTACGAGTCTGGACTTAACAATCTGGTAAGGAATCTCTGTAATGACCAGCTGCTGCTTACCTCCACGCAAAGACTGAATTTCCGTCTTGGAACGAACATAAATACGTCCTTTGCCTGTCCTGTAAGCTTCCTTGATGCCTTCGCCACCCATAATGAGTCCGCCAGTCGGGAAATCCGGACCTTTAATAAAGGTCATAATCTCTTCCAGTTCAATCTCCGGTTTTTCCATCACTGCGATGGTGGCGTCAATCACCTCGCGCAAACTATGCGTTGGAATTTCAGTCGCAAATCCCGCGGAAATTCCGCTCGAGCCATTCACCAACAGATTTGGATAACGGGACGGCAGTACAACGGGTTCCTTTGCCGAGTTATCAAAATTATCCTTGAACAAAACCGTACGTTTTTCAATATCACGCAGCATTTCCATTGCGATCGGGGACAAGCGTGCCTCCGTGTATCGCATAGCTGCCGCCGGATCGTCGTCCTGGGAGCCCCAGTTGCCGTGACCGTCCACCAGTACGTGGCTCATTTTCCAAGGCTGCGCCATACGTACCATTCCATCGTAAATAGATGAATCACCGTGAGGATGGTAATTACCCATAACGTCCCCAACGGTTTTGGCGGATTTACGATATGCTTTATCCGGCGTATTACCCGAATCGTACATCGCATAAAGAATCCGACGTTGTACGGGTTTTAAACCGTCTCGTACGTCCGGTATCGCCCGGTCCTGAATAATATATTTGGAATATCGGCCAAAGCGGTCACCGACCACTTCCTCCAGAAAAGCTGGCAAAAATTGCTCCGATAAGCTCATGTCTACACCTCATTTAATAGCACTACTCTACGTATTCCGTGAAATCCACGTTTTCCACAATCCAGCGTTTACGTGGATCTACCTTGTCGCCCATCAATGTGGATACACGGCGTTCAGCCTTGGCAGCATCCTCAATCTGAACGCGCAACAGGGTGCGTGACTCGGGATTCATTGTCGTTTCCCATAACTGATCAGGGTTCATCTCTCCGAGTCCTTTATAGCGTTGAAGCTCAAAATTCCGTCCAAATTCTTTTAAGTAATTTTCAAGCTGCTCATCAGTCCAGGCATAGCGTACTGTTTCGAGCTTACCCGACTTGCGCGTTATTTTATACAATGGCGGCTGAGCAATAAATATGCGTCCTGCATCAATCAGCTCTTTCATATACCGATAAAAGAACGTCAAAAGCAAAACTTGAATATGTGCACCATCCGTATCTGCATCGGTCATAATGATGATTTTGGAATAATTGCTGTCTTCGAGTGAAAACTCGGTTCCTACCCCCGCACCAATCGCTGCTGTAATAGCACGGTACTCATCATTTTTCATGATTTCTGCCAGCTTGGATTTTTCCGGATTCATCGGCTTGCCCTTTAACGGTAAAATGGCCTGAATTTTGGAATCCCGTCCCTGTTTGGCCGAGCCCCCGGCTGAGTCACCTTCCACGATAAACAATTCATTGCGTGTAAAATCCTTGGACTGCGCAGGCGACAACTTACCATTCAAATTTGAGCTTTCACTGCGCTTCTTACCCGAACGCATTTCGTCTCGCGCCTTACGTGCAGCTTCACGCGCCCTGGAGGCCTGAATGGCCTTCTTGATCAAGGTTTGTGCTATCTGCGGATTCTCTTCCAGAAAACGCTGCATCTGCTCAGATACAATGGCATCCACTGTACTCCGTGCCGAAGCGCTGCCCAGTTGATCCTTTGTCTGACCGACAAATTCAACCTCAGCCATCTTGACACTGATGACAGCCATCATGCCCTCACGCAGATCATTGCCCTCCAGGTTCTTGTCCTTTTCCTTCAACATCACTGTCCGGCGCGCATAGTCATTCATGACCCGAGTGTAAGCGGTTTTGAATCCTGTCTCGTGCGTACCCCCGCCGCGTGTCGGAATAGAGTTAACAAACGAAGCAATCGTCTCTGTATAACCCGCATTATATTGAATGGCAATTTCCACTTCAATGTCTTCTTTTTCAGCATTAAAGTGAATAACATCATGCAGTACATCCTTGCCCTCATTCAGAAAAGCGACAAACTGACTTGCTCCACCCTCATAATAGTATTCATCTGACTTCCCGCTGCGTTCATCTTTAAGCTGAATACGAAGTCCTGAGTTCAAGAAAGCAATTTCCTGAAGACGCTCAGCCAGCGTATCGTAGTTAAAGTGAATGCCTGCCTGGAAAACGCGAATATCCGGTTTAAATGTAATTTTAGTGCCCGTCTTGTTGGTATTACCCAGCACTTCAAGGCCTGTGGTCGGTTCCCCGACATGCTCCACGCCTTTCTTGTCCTGCCAATATTCGAACCGCTGACGGTGAATCTTGCCGTCTCGGTAAATTTCCACTTCAAGCCATTCCGAAAGAGCGTTCGTTACAGACGCACCCACACCGTGCAGACCTCCGGATTTTTTATATCCCGAACCGCCAAACTTACCCCCGGCGTGCAAAATGGTGAATACAACCTGAGGCGTGGGAATTCCCGTTTTATGCATTCCGGTCGGAATACCGCGCCCGTTGTCTGTTACCGTAACGGAACCGTCTTTATGCATTGTGATATCAATGCGAGAGCAAAACTTGGCGAGATGTTCATCCACCGCATTGTCTACAATTTCCCATACCAAATGATGCAGCCCCGAAGAGCTGGTGCTCCCAATGTACATGCCCGGCCGTTTGCGAACTGCCACAAGCCCTTCGAGCACTTGAATGTCGTCCGCGCCATATTCCAAAGCTCCGTTCTGAGTGCCGGACGCTTCCGCAGACAAGTCGATTTTGTCGACCATTCATGCTCCCCCTTTGTCTAATCATAACCGTGTTTTGCCTTATTCTTGATGATTTTCACCAAAAATGCAAACAGATGTTTTCTTTTACCTTGTCCATTTTAATTCAATATATCCCGTTTCGTAAAGACGGCGAATGAAACAATCAACGCCACAGCCCCCCAAATGCCCAGTACAGTTAAAGAAAACGGCAAGTTCATTCCCTCAATCGGAGCGGGGCTTCCAGATAAATAATCGGTTAATTCGAGGTTAACCATAAATAAATATTTTGCGCTCTGCCAAGATGAAGCCATATTGGTTAAAATCGTGCCCGAAATGAGCGCAGCCATCATGACCACGATGCTGGCCGCCGTACTGCGTACCAAAACAGATACCATAAAGGCCAGCGATGCCACCACGAGACTGACAAACCAGATCAAGCCGGCTTGCAGCATTAGATAATGCCATTGTGGAATCGCATGAACTGCAGACACATCCACCGTCGAGCCGACAATTTGAAAACCTGTAAATACTGGCACGTTAAAACCGCGAAAACCAAAAAACAAGCCTGATATGAGGTAACTAATCACGAATACACTCAAAATGATGAGCGAAACGAACATGTACAGTGTCAGCAGCTTGCTCAGCAGTATTTTCCACCGCCTGACAGGACGGGTCAGCAGCATTTTTATCGTGCCTGTCGTCCGTTCTCCTGAAACCAGATCGGAGGCAATCGCCATAATCAGCAATGGAACAAACAGATTGATAGAATTATCCATAAACTCTCTGGTAAAGGTTACACCACTCGGCTCATTTGGATTCACGTCATTTTCCAGATAGTATTGCATCTGCTGGACAAAAACCCGTCGGTAGGTCTTCCATTCCTCGGGAACCCGGTCGCTGCCAAGCGAGTTTTGATTATCCGTAATCGCCTGACGCAGCTCCAGCCGCCAATCATTGCCGAATTTTTCACGATTATTTTCTGCCACTTTCAATTGAGCGTACGTAAAAATCGGCACTAACACAAGCAAAACAAGTAAAATGACATAAAATCTTTTTTTCTTGATAATTTTCAGTGTTTCATTTTGTATGAGCGGTAAAATGTTACTCAAGTATCTCACCTTCCGTCATTTTCAGGAATAGCTGCTCCAGTGTAGGGTTAATTTTGGTTACACCTTTAACGGAAATACCGGAAGCTGTCATTTGTGCAACCAGCTCCGCAATATGCTCTTCATCCATTTCTGTAAAAATGGCATTGTCTCCGCTGGCTGCAACAATGCTGTCATCAATTAATTCATCGGCGTTTGTAATGATGTGCACATACGGTGATTTTTGCAATAGGGCAAGACCCTGATCATAAGGCTCCAATTGCCATACAGCCATGTGCGAATGCGTCTCAACTAATTCTCGCACACCGCCGACAGCCAGCACCTTTCCCCGACTTATAATCGCCACACGATCGCATAACAACTGGATTTCGCTGAGCAAATGACTGGAAACAAACACGGCCATGCCCTCGGAAGCCAACAGACGGATAAAAGCTCTCATTTCCTTAATTCCCTTGGGGTCCAAGCCGTTCGTCGGTTCATCCAGAATAAGCAGCTTCGGTCTGCCAAGCAAGGCTTGAGCTATGCCAAGACGCTGGCGCATCCCCAGTGAATATGTACTTACTTTGTCATGGATACGCCGATCGAGCCGAACCAGCTCAACCACCTCGCGAATACGCTGTTCATCTACACCAGGCTGCATCCGGGCAAAATGCTCGAGGTTCTCCCAACCTGTCAAATAGCTGTAAACCTCTGGATTTTCCACGATAGAGCCGATATGCCGTAAAGCCTGCTCCGGATCACGGTTCACATTGTGGCCGTATACCGTAATCGTCCCTTCCGTAGGCTTAATTAGGTCGACCAGCATACGGATCGTCGTCGTTTTTCCAGCTCCATTCGGGCCGAGAAAACCAAAAATCTCACCCGCGCGAACGTCGAATGTCACATCATGAATAATCATTTTACGTTTGATACGTTTCTTGACGTGCTGAACAGAGAGAACCGTTTCGTTGTCGCTTCTGCCCCGGTCTACGCTGCCAAGCTGGCTCGCGGAATGGAAGCTGGACGCTACATCCGCAGATGTTGAATCCGTTGCTACTTCAGCACCGGTCTTGTCAGCAGATTGGATGCTCATTACTTGTCCCCTCCCTTCTTCACTTCAGCGGACTGGCTGCTTGTAGATTGTTGACTATCTGCACGATCAGTATCCTTTGTCGCTGCAACTGCAAACCCCTGCGCTATCCGTTCAGCAATCGCTTGATACCCTTGTCCGTTGGGATGAAAATGGTCCGATGACAAGTAGACTGGAAGATTTTGCTGGAATAAATCGAACGTTGGAATCAGCGTCATGTTACTGCTTTGGTTGGTAATCGCCATGGCTGCCAAATTCCATTCTGTTACAACAAGATTGCCGGGAATCTTCATTTCAGGCAGGTCACTGAATGGATTATATAACCCAACATAGATAATTTTAGCCTTCGGATTGATTTTTCCGACTTTGGTCAGTACTTCTTGCAGACGTTTGGAGGCATCAGGCAAGGCTTTACGTAAACCATTAAGTGTAGGAGGCTCTTTACCTGTTTGGACAGCCTGTGCACCCTGAAATAAATCATTGCCTCCAATCGAGACAATAATAACGTTAGCCTTCTTTAATACATAAGATACACCAGGCTCATCCAGCTTGGTTAATAGTCCTTGAGTCGTCAGTCCATTAATCCCCAGATTATTGATGAACTGCGCCTTATGACCTTCCTGGGCGTTTAACAGGTTCACCGACCGACGTACAAAACCACTGCCGGAGTCATCCCCCGTTCCTTTGGCCAGCGAATCTCCAATTGCAGCTACCCGAAACTCTCCCGTCTGTGTAGCAACAGATGGCGCAGCTGGTGTCTGCGATGAACCGGTATTTACAGGTTGATTACTAACCATCGGCTCTGGAGCCGTGATACTTTGTACTGCGGCAATAAATCCGTATAATAATAGCAGAGTGGCGGCGATGGAAATGGAACCGACAGACCGCCATATCCATTTTGATGAATTCACTCGTGTTCCCTCCTGATAGCTTAGTGAAATAAACATAAAGCTTCTCATATCATTTTGCAAATAAACTGTGACGAAAAGCTATTTGCTGTCAGGTATAAAACTCCTGATCCATTGGCCGAAACTGCCTGGATTTCGACTCTGGATCAACACCGTTCCTTCACCACGGAACCGGCATACAAGCGCTTCTCCACTCGTTACGCTGGACAGCCATCCTTTCGATGCTTTCTCAATTTTATAATCCATATAGTCTGGCCATGCCACCAGATGAGCATTATCAATAATACGCTCCTCTCCTGGTGCGACATACAAGGGATAAATCGCCCCATAAGAAGATAGAAACACCGTACCCCGACCACTGATTTCAACGATAAAAAAGCCTTCGCCAGAAAACAGTCCTTTCATTAGGTTTTGCATTTTGGTACTAACCTCGATACCTTCAGTACATGCCAGAAAACCGTCCTTTTGGACGAGTAGTCTGTATGAACCGTCCAGTTCCACGGCTTGTACATCCCCTATACTGGCTGGGGCGAGCAACACTTCTGCCGGCCCCCGAGCTGCCCTCAGCTCTTGAAAAAAGAATTTTTCCCCGCTCAGCATCCGACCCAAACCACGCAACAGTCCACCATCCACTGTTCCTTTGATGTCCACACTGGAAGACATGGAAACCATCGCTCCCATTTCCGCTTTAATGGTTTCTCCGGGGCTCAATTGCACCTTGAGCATGGCAAAGGCACCTTCATGCACGATTTCGTAGCTCAATTGTTCACCTGGCTTTCTATAAGTAGTATCTATCTATGCTGCTTGCTGCTATCATACTATATTGATGTCCTTTATGCCTGTTTTTGCATCAAGCAATGGTTCTATACTATTCGATAAATAATGACATCAAAGGCCCGCTGAACGTGTCAGCAGGCCTTTGGATTAACGCGATGTCGCTTTATATAAGTGCTACAAATGGGTCTTGCTATCGTTTTTAGTTACGTGTGAACTCCTGTACCCAATATCCATTATAGTAAGCCACACCGATTTGCGTATATTCTGCCTTCAGAATATTTTCACGGTGTCCCTGACTGTTCATCCAGTCCTTCATCACTGCTTGTGGTGATTGTTGTCCCATTGCAATATTTTCACCCGCATACGTATAACTTACGCCAAATTTCTTCATCATATCAAAGGGTGAGCCGTAGGTCGGAGACGTATGATCAAAGTAATTATTAGTACTCATATCCTTCGCTTTAGCCAAAGCCACTTCGGTAAGCTTCGCATCGGAAGTCAGTGGTTTCAGACCATTTTTGCTGCGCTCGTTGTTTACCAGCTTTACAACCTCTGCTGCAAATTGAGACTTACTGACCTGTGCATCCGATCCTGCGGACTGGCCTGCACCTGTATTGGTGTTCTGAGCTTGATTCTGCTGCTTGTTAGCTGACTGTGAAGCGTTTTGGTTCCCCTGTTTGGTTCCTTGCATGCCCGCGAAAGGATTGGCTGTTTGAGTGTTAGCATTGCCCTGTCCAGAACAATCCGTAATTGCGTTCTTCGAAGTTGTGTTCTTCGTAATTGTCGTCGTCCCATTGGACAATTGAACGTTATATCCGTTATTTTGTAGCCACTGTTGTAGCTGCGCTGACAAATCGTCAGCCGGTGCTGCCGATGCCGGAACGATGAATCCTGCGGATAAAACGGCGCTTAGACTTCCCATCACCAGTGTTTTTTTCAACATATTCTTCATTTCGTCATCTCCTTGTTGTATTCATTTCTTGGTGCGTTACATGTTCGTATTGAACATGGGCGGTTACAACTTTGTAATCTTTACTCTAGCAGTATAACATGTTTCATAGAAGGATCAATGGTATAAAAGTTGGAAATAAAAATAGCCCCGCTTGGCAATAGCCAAACACGGGACTGAAATACGGTTAATAAGACTTTATATAATTTTCGCTTTAACCAGACAGCTATTTGAGCTTTTTGCTGAAACGGTAGCCTTGCTTTTCAAAGCCGATTCGGTTGTAGAAGGCTCTGGCCTCTACTTGTTTGATGCGATTATTCGCTCCGGTTATGAATAAATGATAGCATCCTTGCGCACGTCCCCACTCTTCACCACAAGACACCAGACGTTTGCCAATGCCCTCGCCGCGATACTCCCCGCTCACGACCAGCATAGTGATTTGTACAGCAGGATCAGGATAAGCCAAGCTTTGAGCCGTATGCATGCCGATTACTCCGACAACACGACCATCCATTTCTGCAACCATCATATTCGCCTGACTGTCCTCCTGCGTTGTTCCCATAACTTCTTTCATTACGCCACAAGTCATCGGATATCCGACTTCTCTTAGCAGTCCAGTTACGGCTTCGCAATCGCCAAGCTCTACGGAACGAATTGTCAGTACTGGAATCATCACATTGTTAGACATGATTTACCTCCACTTTCAGCATATTAGCAGCCTCTTTGGCCGTCTTCCGTGCTGTCTCCACATCTCCGGCAGCGCTAAGCGCTACAGCCATCCGGCGTCCCGGCTTGGTTTCAGGCTTCCCGAACACTCGCACCTGTGTCCGGGGTAGTAATAACGCATCATTCATACCACTTATTTCGAAATCCCGCGTAGTCACTTTGGACTTCAAGGTAGCTGAAGCCCCTGGTGTAAGCAGCGTGACTGACGGCACCGGAAAACCGAGAATGGCTCGCACATGAAGCGCAAATTCCGACAAATCCTGCGTAATCATTGTTACCATTCCAGTATCATGCGGACGAGGGGATACTTCACTGAATATGACGCCATCAGCCGTTAAAAATAGCTCAACGCCAAACAATCCGTAACCACCCAATTCATCCGTAATCGTACGGGCAATGTCTTCTGCCTCTGAAAGCTGCTTGTCCGTCATACCATGAGGTTGCCAGGATTCGACATAATCCCCATCTTTCTGAACATGGCCAATCGGTGGGCAAAAAGTCGTACCTGAAACCGATCTGACGGTCAATAAAGTAATTTCGCTCTCAAATGGGACAAAAGCTTCAACAATGACACGTGTTGTTTTGGCACGTGCGCCTTCCAGCGCCGTATTCCAGCAAGATTCTGCATCTTCAGGTGTCCGGCATACAGACTGCCCTTTACCCGATGAGCTCATCAATGGCTTAACCACATAGGGCGTGCCAAGCTCATGAACCGCTGACCGCAACTGCTCAAAATCATCTGCAAAACGGTAAGCGGCAGTCGGAAGTTGCAATTTCTCGGCAGCTAGCCTGCGAATACCCTCCCGGTCCATCGTAAGACGGGCGGCCCGGGCAGTTGGTACTACGTGAAATCCCTCTTGCTCCAATTCTTCCAAAGCACCCGTAGCAATAGCTTCGATTTCAGGTACAATTATGTCGGGCTTTTCCTTCCGAATTAGTGCCTTCAACGCCTCAGCATCCTGCATATCCAGACAGTGAGAACGATGGGCCACCTGCATTGCTGGAGCCAGTTCATACCGGTCCACAGCAATACACTCCACGCCAAGCCGCTGAGCTTCAATAATGACTTCTTTTCCCAATTCGCCGCTGCCCAGCAGCAGCATCTTCTTAGCGTTGGCAGAAAAAGGAGCACCCCACATCTTGAACTCTTCCCCCTCTGACGATATTGCTCTGATCTCTTTTCATCTTTATTTTCAGGGTTTAGCTTCAAGAATGCAATAGTGCTCGGCATTAAAATTTACAAAAAACGCGATTTTTTGATCTTTTTTTTACAAAAATCTGAACTGTGCTTCCACCAGCCCCCGATATATTCCATGTTTTTTCATCAATTGCTCATGATTACCACTTTCCTGAATCTCTCCATGGTCCAGTACAACAATATGATCGGCATTCCGAATGGTAGACAAACGGTGGGCGACCATAAAAGACGTCCTTCCTTTCAGCAGGACCTGAAGGGCATCCTGAATTTTCAGTTCTGTTTCCGTATCAATGCTGGCTGTCGCCTCATCCAAAATAAGAATTCGCGGATTAGCAAGCAAAGCCCGGGCAAAGGATAAGAGCTGGCGCTGGCCCATGGACAGCATACCGCCCCGCTCCTCCACCTCTGTTTCATAGCCGCCCGGTAATTGAACGATGAATTCATGAGCATTAACCGCCTTCGCAGCCATTTCAATTTCCTCATCTGTTGCATCTAGACGGCCAAAACGAATATTATCGCGAATCGTACCTGAAAATATAAACGTATCCTGAAGCACGATGCTAATCTGGCTACGCAAGCTCTCCACCGTCACCTCACGCACATCATAACCGTCAATGGTAAGCCGACCTGATGTAATGTCATAGAAACGGCTGAGCAGGTTGATAATTGTACTTTTACCTGATCCGGTATGACCCACAAGTGCAATGGACTGGCCCGCCTCGACAGAGAGATTAATCCCTTTCAGCGCCTGACGGCCTTTTTCATATTCAAACACAACATTTTCAAATTGAATATCGCCCCGAATAAGCGGCAACTCTTTGGCTCCCGGCTTGTTCGCAATATTCGGCTTTTCATCCATAAACTCAAATATTCTTTCCGATGAAGCCATCGCAACCAGCAGCTGATTGTACATTTGACCCAGGCGATTAATCGGCTCCCAAAAGTTCCCTACATAGTTGGCAAACGCAACCAGCAGACCTACCGTAAGCTGATCTGTCTGAATAAGATGCGCCCCGAACCAGAACAGCACCAGCGTACCCAGTCCTCCTGTAATATCAATAAGTGGACCAAAGACCTGATTCATGGCGGAGGCTTTATCCCACGACCTTTTGCTGGAGCTGTTCATGTCATCGAAATAAGCCATGTTTTCCTGCTCCTGCGTGTATGCCTGTGTCACACGGATTCCCTGAATGGACTCATTCAGATGAGAGTTGATACGCGAGTTCTTCATGCGTACTTCCTGCCAGGCGCGGCGGATACGCACGCGTAGCTTGGTCGAGATTAAAAACATGATAGGAACGGTCACAATGACCGCCAAGCCGAGCTTCCAGTTAATAAGCAATAAAATGACAATAATCCCCATGAGCTGAACGCAGTCGATCAGGACATTTACTGCACCATTTGTAAACAGATCCTGGAGCGAGTTAATATCATTCGTAACGCGTACTAATACAGAACCGGCCGGTCTTTTATCAAAAAAATTGAAGGAAAGCTTCTGAATATGCTTAAACAGATCCTCACGCAGATCATAAATGACACGTTGACCAATAATATTGGTGAATTTAATGCGGTACGTATTGGCTGCCCATTGAATCAAATATAGCAGCAATACCGCACCTGTTATAAGCAAAAGTAGTTTTACGCTGGGCAGTGCTGGCCCTACGGGAGCAATTGCCTTATCAATGGCCAGACTGATCAAATAAGGAACCGTCAGCTTGGTGATGGTACCTAGAATCATCATCACCAGGAGGATCGGCAGGATCTGACGGGCATAAGGCTTCATGTATGCAAGCAAACGTTTAAATTCTGACCAGTTAAACGGTTTGTCAATGACATCATCATCCTGGTACACAAAACGTTCATTTTTCGACTTTTTCAACGGATGGGCTTTTTCTACGGGCATATTCATGGCCTCACCTGCCTTTCGGATACACCCTCTGGAGTCTGGTCTATGTAGTCGGCGTATTGAATATGATACACATCCTGGTATGGACCTGGAGCGACAATAAGCTGCTCATGTGTTCCTCGCTGGACGATTCTTCCTTCCTCAAGCACCATAATTTCATTGGCATGACGAAGCGACGAGATTCGATGGGCAATAATAAACGTTGTGCGTCCACGCATTACCTCTTGAAAACCGGTCTGAATTTCATGCTCCGTCTCCATATCGACCGCACTGGTAGCATCATCAAGTACAAGAATTTTCGGATTTTTGAGCAAGGCACGTGCGATGGCAATTCGTTGTTTTTGTCCCCCAGATAGTCCCAGTCCACGTTCACCAACGACAGTATCGTAACCGAGCGGTAGCTCGGTGATGAATTCATGTGCCTGAGCCAGCTTGGAAACGCGTATGATGTCATCCATGCTAACATGGTTTAAACCATAAGCAATGTTGTTACGAATGGACGATGAGAACAAAAACGTCTCCTGAAACACAGAAGAAATTTGAGCACGTAAATCGCGAATTTTCAAATGACGTATATCTGTTCCATCCAGCTTGATGCTTCCTGCGTTTACGTTGTAAGCCCGCATAAGGAGCTGGATAATGGTCGATTTCCCTGATCCTGTTCCACCCAAAATCCCAATGACTGATCCCGGTGGCGCATCCAGATTGATGTCAACAACAGCGGGCAGCTTATTCCCGTAAGCAAATGTGACATGTTCAAACGTAATATGTCCCTTGACCTGATCGGTATTGAGCGTAAGAGCATCAGGTTCATCGGTTACATCTACGGACTGATTCAACAGCTCCAGGACCCGTTCACCGGAAGCTTTAGACTGCGTATAGTTATTAATATGAAAACCAACGCTCCAGATCGGACCGATAATATACCAAATTAAGCTAAAAAAAGCGACGAGCTGTCCCAGAGTCATCGACTTCACAATGACCAGATATCCTCCCATGCCTAAAAGAAGGACCACACTGATAGAAGCAATAAGCTCCATGGCGGGGAAGAAACGACTCCATAAGGAAGCAGCCTGAATTTGATTACTTTTGTACTGTTCATTTCGTATTGAAAATTTTTCAACTTCATAGGATTCACGGGCAAAAGATTTGACGGTGCGGACCCCTGTAATATTTTCCTGTACCGCTGTCGTCAAGGCACTGAGCGCAATCCGCATTTCCTGAAAGGTGGGATGAATTCGGGATTCAAACTTGAATGTGACGAAGAGCAGCAAAGGCATGCTGATCATCGTAAAGAGGGTGAGCTGCCAGTTGATATACAGCATCATTATAGAGCCGAATACGACCATCAGTACCACATTGAGGAGCTGGGCAAAACCAAACCCGATAAAGTTGCGAATCGCCTCCAGATCACCGGTCAAACGGGACATCAGATCCCCCGTTTTGGCAGTGTCATAATATCTGAAGGACAGAAATTGCAGCTTTTCGTAACAGGCATTGCGGAGTCGATACGCCAGAAAGTTTCCTAGCCGTCCACCAAAAAAACCATGTAAAAATTGCATAAACCCTTTGACGATCACAACTCCCAGTACAGTCAGAGCCAGCATCGGGACTTTCTCGAAGTCACCGGGAATGATAGCGTTATCAATGAGCCTTTGGAGCAGGTTAGGATACACCAGTCCCAGGGCCGTCGCTATCGCAAGGCATAGAATGGAAAGAAACAGATAATGTCTCCTCTCACGAAAAAAAACTTGCAGTTGCCTGAGCACTTCCATGTCAATGTCCCTCCATTAGTTGCACGACGTTGTTATATGGCTTAGTGAAGTTTACCATTCGCATTCCAAGGGGGCAAAGGGGATAACGGACGGTTTTCAGGCAGGTTCGCAATTGGGGGTTGATTAAGTAAATTAAATCGCTTTCTTATCATCGAATATGGCTATTTCCTCAGTTTTCCTTTCTTTTTGAAGCATGCGCAAAACACCGGGTTGTCCCACAACCCGGTGTCCTGAAGCATCCAGCAATCGTGTATAGAGTTACATACATAACCATGTTGATGGGATTACGTCAGCGTTTCTTCCTGCTCCAGTTCGGCAATACGACTTGCCAGCTCTTCCCAAACCTGCGGCTGCTCATCACCTGCGAGTGCATGCTCCATACCGTCAAGCGTTTCCAGCATCTGCTCACGAAGCTGTGCCGTCTGCCACGTTTGCTCCTCCTGCATTAGCTTAACGTAAAAAGAAGACATTCTTTCCCCTTGTACCTCCACAGCTTCGCCAATTTTCTCGCGTAGTATTGGCTCCAAACTGGATTGCAGATTCACCCGACCAGCCCCTTCAAAAAAGAGCTTCGGATTTTTAAAGGTATTCCAATACTCCTTCCAAAGGACGGAGTCCTGCAGCGAAATTTCAATCAGTTCAGGAACAGACCATTCTCTGGCTTCAGGTGCTGTGCAATCCAAACCTGTCAGCCGCTGGTTCATCTCTTCCGCACACCCTTGTATAGCCTTGCCTACCAAGGATTTTCCCGTTTTTTCCAGCCTGAGAGTGGTTGCCAATAATTCCTGAGACAGCTCCAGCTCAAATAATCGCATCAGTTCACGACCACAAGAGGCAAAGGCCGAACGAAGATCCCCTGCTCCTTCGCGTAAAACAGATGGATGAAACGCCTCGGACATAAACTCTCCAATCCGGTAGGCAAGCCGTTGACGCACATGATACAGCAGTTCATCGGTTTCACCTAATAAAACAGCTGCACCGCTGCTGTCAGACAGGTTTTGGAGCAACTGCTCCAGCTCGCTACGAATGCCTTGTAATCGCTCTAATCGAAGCGCACGTTCTTCTACGCCAAACCGGGCATCAGCGGCATGCTGCTCTATCCGGTTTCGCAGCCGCCCCAGCTCCTGCATGGCAGAAGCAATGGACAAGCCCGCCAGCTCATCAGCTGCGAAGTCCGAAAAATCTTTTTCAAACCCTTCAAAACGTGAAGCCGCACGCAGCGAGGGCTCTCCCTGTTCGGCTGCTTCCAGTGCCAGCATACTGGACAGCGGATAAATACGTGGCTTACGGATTCCGTTCGTCTGTAGTTGTTCCTGTACATGCCGGGTCACGGACTGCAATTCTTCTTCGGATGAAGCCAAATCTGAGGCATTGACGATAAAAAAGGTTTGGTCCAGCGCCAACGTCTCTTTAACGCGGCCCAATTGGTTCAAAAATTGCCGGTCTCCTTGGGTAAACGCATGATTGTAATAGGTGATAAATACAAGTGCGTCTGCATGCTTCATATAATTGAAGGTCACACCCGTATGCCGTGCATTCACAGAATCCGCTCCAGGCGTATCCACTAGCACAATACCCTGACGGGTCAAAGCGCAATCATAATAAAGGTCGATGCGCTCCACGAAGCATGACTTGTGCTCAGACGCGACAAAATCCCGATACTGTCCCAGATTTACCTGAAGCTGCTGACCCAGCAGGTTTTCAGCTTCTTCCCATCCGGCTGCGGCAGCCTTTAAAAAGCTGTAATGCGGCCTTCCGGCAGGATGTATTCCTTCTGGAGATAATTCACGTACGGCTTCCTGCCAGCCTATTGCCTCCGGTTCTCCCAATCCCAATAACCGGAACGAATATTTAAGATCGTCCCGCAACGCGTCCACTGATTTCATGTGGACGTCAGCCGTGGCATGGCGCTCAGGAGCTTCAGGCGCCATAATACGGTTAATCGCCGCTGTCGTTGGATGCGGCGATACGGGTAACACCGCTTCGCCCAGCAAAGCATTGGCGAAGCTGGACTTCCCGGCGCTGAACGCTCCAAACAGCGCCAAAGTAAACCGCCCGCCCTCCAGCGCAGCCGCGCGGGCATGTAAATCCCGTACCGTTGCCTGCATGGCAGGGTACGGATTGATCAAGGCAGCGGCTGTTTTCAGCCGAGCCGCTGCTGCATCCAGCCGCGTGCGGCGCCCTCCGGCGGCAGGCTGTGCTGCCGCCATGCTCGCTTGCGGCAGCGCCGATCCGGCGCGTGTGCCAGCGATGGCGGGCCGCATCGGATCTTTTGGCGCGACTGAAGCCATCGGAGAAACAGCGGCAGCTCCAGCCTTAAGCGCAGCTACGCGAGGCAGTGTGCCTGGCGCGACGGCTTGCGGCAGCAGGCTGCGGAGCGCGTTGGCCTGTGCGGTCGAGGCGCGCATACGGGCACTGTAGCGGCTCGCTGCGTCTGCTTGCGCCAACAGCGCGTGACGAGTGGACGCGAGAGCCGCGCGACGATCCTCGGCCTGCAGCGCAAGCTGGGCCAGCAGGCGGTCTGCCAGCGCCAGCGCCTTGCGGCGACAATCCGCCGTGACTGCGGCACGAAGGTCCTTACAATAGTTCAGCGTATACTCCGGCGACAATGCCGTTTCCTTGACCGTCTGCTCAATCAGCTCCCGATTCGTCACTGGACGAATGCCATCTAGCTCTTGCTCCATCGCAGCAGACCACAGCCCATGACCTTCGCCCCAAGTTCTCAGCAGCTCCCGCACATGCGGAAGCAGTTGCCCTTCCACCTGATCTGTCAGCATCCGTGTCAGCCGTTCCAGGCGATGCTCCTTTTCTCGCTCCGTCTTGCCTCCGGCAAACAACAGCCCCATCTTGAAGCCCGGCTTGCGGCTCTCCAAATATTCGCCCGCTGCTTCACGCAGCTCCGCAGGCGTCAAATGCACTTGCTCCAGCAGACGATCCAGCTCTTGACGCAACCGTTTATGCTCCTGCTCCGGGAGTATCCGCCACTGCTCATCCTCTTGCTGTAGGGCTTTCTGCTCCAATTCCAGGCGGGAAATGGCCTCTTTTCCGCCCGCCTCTTGCAGCAGCGTGTTCAGCTCCTCTTCTTCAGCTGCCCGCACATCCTCCACATGTTGCTCTACCAAATGGTGCATGGAGGATATCAGACTGTAGGCTAACAGCTCCGTTTTCCGCTTCAGTAATTGTTGGATCAACGACGGCAACTGTTGCCACTGGTTCCAAGGGTGATTTGGCTCTTTTAAGGAAGTAAACAATATATCTGTATAATGGACCTGCCACGCATGAAAGCTGGTCTCTACCTCATTGCGGTAATGTGTAAATGAAAGCTCACGCTCCCGGTGTTTATCTATTTGATTGATTATCAAGTATAAGGGCTTGCCCCAATCCGATAAGCTTTTAGCAAAGGACAAGTTATTTTCAGATTGGACATGGTTGTAATCCATCACATAAAAAACAATGTCCGCCCAATGTAAAGCGGAATGTGTCGCCAGCGCATGCCCTTGGTCTGTGGAGTCTACGCCTGGAGTATCCAGCAGCACCCCTCCGCCGGATAGCATCGGAATATCCTCCCATACCTGAATGGATTCATAGGCCCCGCCATTTTTACAATATTCAGCCAGTTCGGCCAAGGAGGTCTCCATGATCTCCTGCTCCGGATTTTCCAATGATGTAACTGGATGAATGAGTGCTCTTGAATGTCCATGGCGGATGGACACCACATTAGCGCTCGTGGGCACCGGTCCGGAGGGCAGCACCGTTTTACCGCACAGGCTGTTAATCAAGCTTGATTTCCCCGCCGAGAAATGTCCACAAAAGGCAATGGTCAGCTCCTCCGCATTCGCCTTCTCTAGTAAATCAGTTAAAGCGTTGGCTCCCGACCTATTCCCTGCTTTATGCAATGTATCTCGTATCTGTTCAATGGTATCCGACCACTTTCCTATATCTCCTGTAATCGTTTGCATCATAAGCTGCGGTTCCACTCCTTGTCTCTTGAGCATCAAATAGCTATATTGTAGCACTCTTGTGCAACTGTGAGAATCATCACATTAAAAAAAACTAAAAAAGCGTCCCCCTCCAATAGCTGACTTTGGGGAACGCTTTTATCCAAATCGGATTATTACAGCAATGCTAGAATATATCTTCCATACCAGTATCTTGGCAACCGAATGTGTTTTATCAAAGCCCTCAAAGGGCAACGACGAAACAAGATATGTAAACAACGGATGAGCCTGCTTATCACTCTGAAATATAATTAAAAATCCCAGAATTAATGATGTGGAATCGTCCATATCCAGCATTTGATGATGGCTTTCAAGGTTCGTGCAGATCATGCGCCTCCAGGCTGGTTAGACCAGCCGGGCCGCCTGCACCGGAACATGCAGCGCATGTCCGCTAATAACACTTAATTTGCTGCTGTCTCAAGCACAGGCAGCAAAATTTCAAACACTTGACCATGCTGCAAAATCGTAATTCCGCGGGATTTGTCCTTCATTACGACCACTTCCGGCTTTTGAGACATGCGCTCCAGGTAGTGCTCAGGTACATCTCCGGAATGGCTGACCGTAATTCCCTCAAGATCGCGCTCTTCGTTTTCAGCAAACTCAGTTGTTACAATTTGCTCAAAAATATCAGAAAACGCCTCAAAATTGTCTGTATATACCGAAATGCACTTCATTACTCTTCATCCTTTTCTACACATAAATGGTTAAACCCTTTGTAAACAATATGGGTCTTTAAGCTCTACGTTCCTTATCTTTTCTGATAAGAGACGTTTTCATACGTTTCTTGCCTTCCCTGCACACATCAAGTAATGGACATACCTGACATTGAGGGTTTTGAGCTTTGCAATGGTAGCGACCGAAAAAAATAAGCCTGTGGTGGGTCAAAGACCATTCATCCCTAGGAACTCTTTTCAACAGCTTTTTTTCCACCTCAAGCACAGAATCATCCCATCCTGCAAAGCCGAGTCGTTTAGAAACGCGCTCTACATGCGTATCCACTGCAATAGCCGGCACATTGAAAGCGGTAGATACGACGACATTAGCCGTCTTGCGCCCAACACCGGGAAGCTTGACCAGTTGATCGTGCTCAGACGGTATTTCTCCCCCGTACTGGTCTATCAATATACGGCACAGGTTATGAATATGCTTGGCCTTGTTTCGGTACAAGCCGATTCTGCGAATATCCTGCTCCAGTTCCTCAATGGGAACAGCCAAATAATCCTCGGGTGTCTTGTATTTTTGAAACAGGTCTGCCGTTACTTTATTGACCATCTGATCGGAGCACTGAGCCGACAATAACACGGCAATCGTTAATTCAAAAGCATTGTCATGGTTCAGCTCACAATGGGCATCCGGATACATCGTACCGATGGTGTCCAATATATGACGTGCGGTTGCTGCATTCACGGAATTCTACCTCCCACCAAAAAAAACGTCCTGATACGGGATAGCCCGCATCAAGACGGTCACTCTAAATAATCATCCGGAAAGAAACGAATACTATTTGTGCATGACTGCCTGCATAGGCGAGAAATACACTCCTATATTATCATTATCTGTCACAAATTGCACGAGAAAAGTGTGCAATTTGCCAAGAAATTTTCCTACCATCTGATCTGTTAACGGCTCATTGGATGATCCAAATCTACGTGCCCCATTAAGGATTCCAGAGATTGACCATCTACGAGCAAATCCAGTGTTTTGATCTCATTGAATTGGAACATCGTTTTCTTTAAGGCATCAATAGCCAATTCCTCGCCACCAGCACCCAAACGTGCCTCGTCCGGCAAAGAAATATCAAAGGTCAATGCTCCGTTATCCAATTTGATCTTATGCACGGAAATTTTATCCGACCACAGCGGTATCAGAGTAGAATTCCCACTTTTTTGCAGAGCTTCAAACGCCTTTTGGTATTTTTCTAGCTCGCTTGGGTAGGTAATTTCCTTTTTCTCTTCTTTTAAGCCATTCTCTTGAGTATCTGTGTAGTAGACTGTGATCTGCTGCGTTTGATGATCTCCTGATTTTTCCGTTTCCGTCTTGGTTTTTGTATGTTCCGTTGACGGGGATGTCGGGGTCTGAGCCGCCCCGTTATTTTCAGTAGGCTGAGCCGATGGATCAGGGGCCGTTTGCTCAGACGTACTATGTGGTGCAGCAGGTGTTTGTGTCTCCTGAGTCGGAGCAGCTGTCTGCTTGGAGGCACAGCCTGCACCTGCTATGGCAAACAGTGCCAGCAAACCTGCGATTACAATTTTCTTGTTCATATGTCCCCCTCCTTGCTTTACGTTGGCAAGCGACTTGTTGAAGATTTATTTTACACCAAGATACTCTGTGATGCCATCTGCAATCCCCTGAGCTACCCGGTTTTGAAAATCTTCATCAAACAGTGTGGCTTCCTCTTTTGCATTACTCAAATATCCCACCTCAAGCAAAACGGCTGACATAGTCGTTTCCCGAATCACATGGAAATTGCCATAACGAATGCCTCGGTCTGTCAGACCTGTCGCAGGAGCAAAGTACTTATGCATAACGTTGGCTAACGCTTTGCTGGCACTCCGCTGGTAATACGTCTCTGTACCGTTGGAAGCTGAACTGCCGCTGCTGTTAGCATGAATGGACACGAATACGTTGGCATGAACATTTTCAGCTACTTTTACTCGCTCTTTAAGCTCCAGGAATGTATCGTCGCTGCGTGTCAGTATGACCTCAAGGTTGGGATTTTGCTTTAAGATGCTTTCTACTTTCAAAGCCATAGCCAGGTTGAAGGCCTTCTCATAATTTTTTCTTGAGGCCCCAACTGCTCCAGAATCTTTTGCTCCATGACCTGCATCAATAACAACGACCTTTTTACCACTACTGTTCACTGGTGATGTCTGTGTATCATCTGGTGTTGAACCATCTGGCAGCGTGGCATCAGGCGTTGTATTAATTGAATCCTTGGATGCCAGATCGACGATAACATGATTGGATCCATCATTGTATGTCGAGTAGTTCATAGCATGCTTCAAATCAATAACAACACGGACCGTAGAAGGTTCCTTTTGGAACAAAGCATAACGGATACCGGACACATCCGCTTCATTCTGAATGTCCAGTGAACCATTCAAGTTGTTGTCCAGCTTCTGCTGGTTTCCAAAATTGTCAGCGAACGCCGTTGCTGGCAAATCCACAACAACCCGATCAGGAGCTGTCATCGTGAATGCTTTTGGCTTGACTGTACTCGCGGTTGTGATGGTTAAACGATTTTGACTGAAACTGATTTCCTGCACTGGCGTAACACCTGTGCTCGCATTATTAGCTGGTGCAGTTACACTTCCTGTACTTGAACTGTTATTCCCGGATTTCGGAGGGGTAAATTCCCCGTTTCCAGACCCGCTACTGCGGGTATATAATTTTACGGACTTGGAGCTACTGTCCCATTTTACGTCCAGTCCCATTTGCTCCCCGATAAAACGAAGCGGTACAAGGGCATAATTGGAACGCAGCAGAGGCGAAGCATCCAGACTAATGTCACTTCCATTGACAGTCGCCGTCTTACTTCCGATATTCATTCGGATCGAGGTACTGTCCTTCTCAATCGTTATGGTTCGCGCCTGCTGCTTCCATGTCACGTCATATCCTAAATTTTCAGAAATTACGCGTAGCGGAACCATTGTGCTTCCGCCTATCACTTGTGCCTTAGCATTACTAGGGACATTTAACTGTTGATCGTCGAGATAGATTTGCGTTCCACTCGAAGCCGCATGTCCATAACCCGGAACCGCCCACATGAAGACAAATAATAACAACAAAAAACCAAATTTCTTCATTCGTCACCCTTCCATTCATATTTTTTTTGCCACATGCTCCGGTGCGGCGACCTGATATACGCGCTTATGTAATATCAGACAACCTTTTAGACGTTATTCCACACCAAAAGTTGCGAATATATTCCATCATAACAGAAATATACGTGCCTAAGAACTATTTTTGTCGAATTATGGCTAAAAAAATAGTTCATTCGCTTCCCATCAATAGTCATCGTCAAAAATATTAAAAAAGCCACTTTTCACCTTCATGATTTCCACAAAGGTAGAAAGTAGCTTTTCTAACTATATTAATTAATCACTTAATTAATCACTTAATTAATCACTTAATTAATCACTTAATTAATCACTTCGTTAAACGATTCCGTTGTCCCCGTTTCCGTTGCAAAATACTCTTTTAATCCGCCGACGATCCCTTGCGCAATCATGTCCTGTTTTTCTTCCGTGAACATGGCTGCTTCATTAGACGGATTACTCAGATAACCACACTCCAGCAGTACCGCCGGCATTTGCGATTTTCTTGTTACCACATGGTTTGCCACCTTAATGCCATTATCCTTAAACCCGGTAGCTGCTACAAGGTGCTTATGCATCAACGTTGCTAGGCTTAAACTTTCCTGACGTGCATAATAGGTTTCAGACCCATTGGCTTTTCCGTTATTGGAGGCTGGCATACTGTTGCCATGAATGGAAACAAACACGCTTGCCTGTTGATCATTCGCAAGCTGGGGACGTTCATCCAGGGTTGGATATGTATCTCCATTGCGGGTCATTATGACCTGGATAGCTGGGTCATTTTGCAAAAGCTGTTGAACCTTTAATGCTACAGCCAATGTAAATTCCTTCTCACGTCGTCCTGTCACACTGGCTGCTCCAGGGTCCTTGCCACCATGACCAGGATCAATTACGACAATCCGGCGTTCTTCGACATGAGTTGGTGTGTCTACCGGATTCTCACTGCGTTCACGCAATTGGAGGGTGATTTCACCCGTGCTATTTGTTGAAAGATCGTAATCACGTGCTTGGTTCAAGGCAATGACGACACGGACGCCTCCATTTTGTCCATCTGCAGGAGCGAATCTGATCTCCTGCACATCCTCGCTGTCACTGTTCGTCAAAGCCCGTGTGCCATCCTTACGAACCGGGAACAGCTTGGAAAAATCAGACGCCAGTGAGGCCTCTGGTAAATCTACAACAATGCGGTCCTGCCCCGTCATTTTCGACACTTTGGGGGTTATAGCCTTATTCAGAGAAATTTTTAATGTTTCATGTTCAAAAGTGATGTCCTGCACAAGCAACGTATTTGCTTTTGGCTTCTCTGCATTCTGATCTTTGGGCGGTGAAAGTGCAGTCTCCGTCTGCTTGCTGGTCGTATTCTGTGTTGACGTTTTTTGCGAATCGGCCTTCTGATCTGTTTGTGAAGTTGTGGCCTTTTGACTAAGGTTTACGGATTTACTTTTATTATTCCAATCTACGTTTAGTCCCATTTGTTCTCCGACAAAACGCAACGGAACCATCGTCGAGTTACCACGCAGAACAGGAGGCGCATCCAGACTAACTGTTTTTCCATTCACATCAGCCGATGTACGGCCTACATACATGGACATATCCATATTATTTTTTTGAATTGAGATTTTATAGGCTTGTGGTTCCCATTTGAATTGATATCCAAGCTGCTCACCCACTACCCGAAGCGGTACCATGACTTTTCCATTGACCATTTCAGGCTTTGCATCTGCAGGCGCTTCCATCCTTTTGCCGTCCAAAAACAAATCTGCTTCAGCCGCATTCACATGAGTAGAGGATGGCCACAACCAGATTAGGATAGCTGCCAATATCACCCAACCATATTTTTTCATGCTCATTCCCCTAACTTATATATGTAATATTTTTGTGCTCCTGCATAGGTATAGTTCTCAACCATTTTACTTTTACAATACCATGCTCAGTCGAGCCGTCAACCCCTTATTTACCAATTTAATTTTAAAAATAACAAAAAGCCCGCAGGCAAAAGAATTGCCATTTACGGACTTTCTGTTCAAATGATGGTTATGCGCCTTGCTTGGCAGCACGTTTTTGTTCATAAGCTAGAATTTCAGCTTCATGCTGGAGCGTTAAGCCAATGTCATCCAAACCTTGCAGCAGGAATTGACGACGATGCTCATCCAGATCAAAATCAATATGCAAACCATAATCATCAGTAATTGTTTTTTCGTTCAAATCTACGTTCAATTGGTATCTATCATGCTTCGCCGTACGCTGAAATAAATCCTCTACTTGCTCTTCAGACAGCTTGATCGGCAAAATACCGTTTTTAAAACAGTTATTATAGAAGATATCCGCAAAAGACGGTGCGATTACAGAGCGAAACCCATAGTCCATAATCGCCCACGGCGCATGCTCACGGGAAGAGCCGCAACCAAAGTTGGCACGAGAAATCAGCACAGATGCCCCTTCATAGCGAGGCTTGTTCGGTTCAAATTCAGGATTGATATTACCCGCCTCATCAAAACGCCATTCATAAAACAAAAACTGTCCAAAGCCCGTGCGCTCGATTCTTTTCAAGAACTGCTTAGGAATAATAGCATCCGTATCCACGTTTACCCGATCCACAGGCGCTACGATTCCTTTTAAAGTTGTGAATGCTTCCATCGTAAATTCCTCCTCTGTATCCTAGCGGACTACTTCTTCCTGCTTGAATTTCCAATCCCGTACATCGACAAAACGTCCATGAATCGCGGCAGCGGCTGCCATTGCCGGAGATACGAGGTGAGTCCGTCCTCCGCGTCCCTGACGACCTTCAAAGTTACGGTTAGAGGTAGACGCACAACGCTGTCCCGGTTGGAGCACGTCCGGATTCATCGCAAGGCACATGCTGCATCCCGCTTCACGCCACTCGAAACCTGCTTCCTTGAAAATAACGTCCAGTCCCTCTTGTTCAGCCTGAATTTTCACACGACCTGAACCTGGTACGACGATTGCCGTTACTCTGTCCGAAACCTGGTAGCCTTTGGCAACCTCAGCCGCAGCGCGCAAATCTTCAATCCGCCCATTAGTACAGGAGCCGATAAACACATAGTCAATCTCAATATCCGTGATCGGTGTGCCTGGCTTCAAATCCATATATTCAAGGGCTTTTTCAGCCGCTTTACGTTCGTTTTCTGTCGGCAATTCTGCCGGAATTGGTACGTTTGAAGAAATATCTGTACCCATACCTGGGCTGGTGCCCCAAGTTACTTGCGGAATTAAGGAATCCACGTCAAATTCCAGCACAACATCAAACTCAGCGCCTTCATCTGTAACAAGTTCCTTCCACTCAGCAACCGCCTGCTCGAAAGCAGATCCTTGCGCTACATGCTCACGTCCACGCAAGTAATTGAAGGTGGTTTCATCTGGCGCGATCATGCCGGCTCTAGCTCCGCCTTCTATGGACATGTTGCACACCGTCATACGCTCTTCCATGCTCAATTCGCGAATAGATTCGCCTGTGTACTCAATAACATAGCCTGTAGCGAAATCTGTGCCATATTTAGCAATGACGCCCAAAATCATATCTTTTGCTGTTACACCTGGTTTGCGGCGGCCTACAAAACGAACTTCCATCGTTTTTGCCTTCGCCTGCTGGAGACATTGTGTTGCCAGCACGTGCTCTACCTCGCTTGTTCCGATACCAAAAGCAAGCGCCCCGAACGCACCGTGTGTGGAGGTATGGCTGTCACCACAAACAATCGTTTTCCCCGGATGAGTCAGACCAAGTTCAGGTCCCATAACGTGAACGACACCCTGATCAATGGTATCCAGATCATACAGTGTAACACCGAAATCGCGGCAATTTTGAGTTAAGGTATCAATCTGCTGTTTGGAAATCGGATCCGTAATATTGTAGCGATCAAATGTCGGTACATTATGATCCATTGTTGCAAATGTAAGCTCTGGACGACGCACCTTGCGTCCGCTAAGACGAAGCCCCTCAAACGCCTGCGGCGAGGTTACCTCATGGACCAAGTGAAGATCAATGTACAAAATACTCGGCTTTCCCGCTTCTTGATAGATGACATGGTTATCCCAAATTTTCTCGAACATGGTCTTTTTACTCATCAACATTCACCCCTGTGTTTTTCGAACTAGTGGAGAAAAGCTATACAGCTCTCTCTTGGATGTCAACAATATACCATGACATATTTGATTGGTCTAAGATATGATATCTATAGAAGTGATAGTCTTCACCTATAAGCACGCTTAGAAAGTTATAGATGAGGAAGATGAGGTTGTTATTGATATCTCATCGTAGGCATTACGCCTGCTTCAGGCTGCTGAGTTGCTGTAGCGTACCGATAGAAGTACAAAAAAAAGGACAAAGCTATAGCAGCTCATCCTTTTGTAATATTAAGGTGATAACCCCCATATCATTCATTACTACATTAGGCATTCTAGCAGTCAAAGCCCTATAGGTATGGGGATGAGTTTTTTTAATTGGACTGGTAACGGTATCCTTCCTCATCTCCAGTATTTCCACCGTACCTATGAGCGTGAGGGATTCTGCCGTTTACCGTTGTATACCCTTCAAATTGGTGGTAATGCCCGCCACCTGCCATTTGAATTGCGGGTCCTGTCGTTCCTCTAATAATGTGCGTATGTTGATCGTTAAGTGATGTCTCTGCATAATAATGATGAACATGCGGAACACCACTTGGAGCTGGTTGTGTTACTCCAGCGTAATGGTGATAGTGCCCAACATCAAACGAAGTATTACCTTTAAAAGGGTGAACATGAACATTAACTGGTCTTCCGTCCCACGAAGTAATAAAAAGCTTATGCGAATGATTGGAATTGGAATCGTCGGAATGAACAACGAATCCTGTTATAGGTATTTCCATCAGCAGCCACCTTTCTTTATCAAATGCTATATGCTATGAAAGAGGTGATGAAGATGTTCAGTTTTTCTCGTACGAAAATACCAGCGAAAAATCAGGTGCATGATTTCTTTCTTATTTACCTTAGCACCTGATAAAGATTGATCAAACAACCTATCGGGAATAAAAAGAAAACGCTCAGCTTCACGAAATACATGATCGGCCAATAAAAAACGGATAATGCTTTTTATAACTCTCTTGCTTGTTAGGAATGAGAATGACCTACTTTAGCAGTAAGCTTCCACCAAATACCCAGTATACCTATCTACAATATAAACTATGTAAATTTTTGGTTAGGTGTAATGAATTTCACATCTTTCCGGGTCAACCTGTTCTACCATAGAGGGGTGATACGCCGTGCTGGGCAGACCACTTTGGTCGGAACAGTTACGTCCTGCCCCAAACCAGCTACACAGGCTGTCTGGCATGCGCGGCAAGCACGCCTTTATTTTGATTCGAAGCGGAGTGTCCAGATGTTGAATACCGAATGGGAATACCGTGAGCGCATAAGGAAGCTAGCCGTATGCATTGTTAAGCATTACCGGGGAAAAGGGCCAGATAACGTTAAGGTTTCACTGGATTCGCCGCTCCGGATTACGGTAGAAATTCGAGGCACCTTGTCCAACCTGTCTGAAATTCTCGTTCATGAAGGGGCCGAGGACAAGGTCAGGGAATATTGGAACGTCCTTCGTCCCTATCTGGAAAAGGAGTTTATGAGCGAAGCGGAAAAAACACTCGGCAGTCCCTTCACTTACACCTGGGAGGTCTGCCCCTCCGTCCATGGAGACGGACATATTATCATTACTCTTGAACTACAACACATACACCGGTTGGATTAGCGGGAAGGAGCTTGTCTCCTCGCTCGCGGATAAGCCAGTACAGGATGCAGCGTAAAGCGGCATTTTTGTATTGGCTTTTTTTCATGTTACGAGCTTCATCTATTTCATATAAAAAGAGGTGCTGCACACATGGCAGACAAGGTATTAACAGTATGTCCCTACTGCGGGAGCGGTTGCCAGCTTAATTTACTGGTAGACAAGGGACAGGTAATTGGCGCAGAGCCGGCTAATGGTCGTACAAATGAAGGCACGCTGTGTCTGAAAGGACACTATGGATGGGATTATCTGAATGACCCGCAGATTCTGACTGCACGCTTGCGCAAGCCTATGATTCGCAAAAATGGAGTCATGGAGGAAGTGGAGTGGGAGGAAGCCATTCAATATACGGCCGAACGGCTGTCTGTAATTAAGGAAAAATACGGACCTGACTCCATTATGGGAACGGGCTCGGCACGCGGTCCGGGAAATGAAGCCAATTATGTTATGCAAAAGTTCATGCGGGCGGTCATTGGCACAAACAATATTGACCATTGCGCCCGTGTCTGTCACGGACCTTCAGTGGCAGGTTTGACATATTCACTTGGGGATGGAGCCATGTCCAACTCTATTCCTGAAATTGAACATTCTGATCTTCTTTTCGTGTTTGGATATAATGCACCTGAAACCCATCCGATCGTCGCAAGACGCATTGTCGCTGCCAAGCAAAGAGGTGCCAAAATTATTGTATGCGATCCGCGCATGACTGAAACTGGACGCATTTCAGATATGTGGCTACCTCTAAAAGGCGGTTCAAACATGGCTTTGGTAAATGCCTTTGGTCATGTGCTTGTGCATGAAGGACTGTACGACAAACGATATGTGGAAGCAAATACAGAAGGTTTCGCCGAATATGTAGAAAGCATTAAAAAATATACGCCCGAATATGCAGAAGGCATTACGGGGGTCAAGGCGGCTGACATTCGGGCAGCTATGAGGGAATATGCGAAGGCCCCTACCGCTACCATTCTGTATGGAATGGGCGTATGTCAATTTTCACAGGCCGTTGACGTGGTGAAAGGGCTTGCTTCCCTTGCACTGTTAACCGGAAATCTGGGCAAGCCGAATGTGGGTATTGGACCTGTACGGGGACAAAACAATGTTCAGGGCTCCTGCGACATGGGCGCATTGCCGAATGTGTATCCTGGCTATCAGGATGTAACGGACACCGCCGTTCGCAAAAAATTTGAAAAAGCATGGGGTGTTGAGCTGCCGCGTAAAAAAGGATATCCACTTACGGAGGTGCCACACCTCATCCTGAAGGAGAACAAGCTGAAAGCTTATTATATTTTCGGCGAGGACCCTGTACAAAGTGATCCGAACGCCGCCGAGTTACGTGAAGCGCTAGACCAATTGGAATTTGTCGTGGTGCAGGATATTTTCATGAACAAAACGGCGCTGCACGCCGATGTCATCCTCCCTTCTACTGCCTGGGGCGAGCATGACGGTGTATATTCTTCGGCAGACCGGGGCTTCCAGCGCATCCGCAAGGCCGTCGAGCCGCAGGGCGATGTTAAGCCAGACTGGGCCATTATTAGCGAGGTTGCTACCGCGATGGGCTACCCTATGTCCTATGCAAATACGGAGGAAATTTGGGATGAAATGCGGAGCCTCAGCCCATTATTCGCTGGTGCCAGCTACCAAAAAATGGAGGAACAAGGCGGCGTGCAATGGCCCTGCCCTACAGAGGATCATCCAGGCACACCGTATTTGTACAAAGGCAATCAATTTTCCACGCCTAGTGGTAAAGGCCGATTATTCGCCTGCGAATGGCGCCCACCACAAGAACAACCGGATGCAAAATATCCGCTTGTCTTGTCTACAGTTCGCGAGGTAGGCCATTACTCCGTGCGTACCATGACTGGCAATTGCCGTGCGCTGCGCCAGCTGTCTGATGAGCCTGGCTTTATTCAGATTAGCCCGGAAGACGGAGCAGATCTGAATATACTGGATGGCGAAATTGTCGCCATATCCTCCCGTCGTGGACGCATTATGGCCCGGGCACAAATCAGTGATCGTGTACAAAAAGGGGCGACCTACATGACTTATCACTGGTGGGTTGGAGCATGTAATGAGCTGACCGCTGATTTTCTCGATCCGGTATCCAAAACCCCGGAATTAAAATACTGTGCCATCCGTCTGGAACGGATTGCCGACCAAGCTCAGGCTGAACGTGATGTACATGAATCATACCAACGGATTCGTAGACAGATGAACGTCCATGAAGCTGTTTTGGCTGATAAGGTGACGAGATGAGCGGCGCACGGGACACGCTACACCGTCCGTTGAGTAGAATGGGAGCAGCAGATAGAACAAGCACTGTTGCCTCCTCCTTCGTAGTCGCAGACGGTGGGCAATGTATTGGCTGCAAAGCCTGTGAACTGGCGTGCTTCGCCGTTCACAGTCAGGCGGGCGGCATTGGCGCCTCGGTCGGAACCGTCAGCGTACCTGTCGTCCCCAAGGTGTATGTTGTGCGCGCCGGGGATACGTATGTGCCGGTGCAATGCCGGCATTGTGAAAATGCCCCCTGCGCACATGCCTGTCCGGTGCAGGCCATTCGTCAGGAGGACGGCGTGGTCATGATTGATGAGGAACGGTGCATCGGCTGTACTTCCTGTGTTTTGGCCTGCCCCTTCGGGGCCATTGAGGTGTCTCCAGTCTATCGGGCCGGACACGTCGTGACACAGTCCGGTTTGACTCACCGTGCAAATCGAGCTGCCCTTCCCCGTACTGCGGCAAGCAAATGCGATTTGTGCGCAGAAACTACAGACGGACAGCCTGCCTGTGTAGAGGCCTGTCCAAATCATGTGCTACGGCTGGTCAAAGGCATAGTCGACTCGCCTCCAGAGCGTCGTAAGGAAGTCTTTTTCCCGCGCTTGTAAGGTCAAAATCAGCCCGCAGAAAGGTAGAAAAATATGTCAACTACAACAGACAAGATCTTTTCTCCTCCTTGTATGGAGGCGACTGATCATACAGACCCTGTCATTCATATCGACCCTACGCTGTGCACTGGATGCAGACGCTGCGCGGGAGTTTGTCCGGTAGGTGCCATAGAAGGGCTGCCGGGAGAACCGCAAACTGTGAACGCAGACCGCTGTGTTTTTTGCGGTCAATGTGTACAAATATGCAGTGTATACGCATCAGATTGGGCGGATGTATCTCCACAGGAAGCCGCCATCAGACGGCAGGAGCGTATGCTTGAACGCGATATGCCTGCCAACATCGGCGAACCACTGTTCGCTGCCTATTATAGCTATAGCCTAAACAAGGTAACTGACATGATGAAGAAACCAGGACAGCTTCGTATCGTCCAATGCGCTCCGGCTATTCGTGTGTCACTTGCGGAGGAATTTGGCATGCCATTCGGTACGCTGACGCCAGGCAAAATGGCCGCAGCCCTTCGCCGCCTTGGCTTCGATCGGGTATATGATACGAACTTTGGAGCTGATGTAACCATCATGGAGGAAGGCACCGAGCTGATTCGCCGCGTGACCGAGGGCGGACCGTTGCCAATGTTCACATCCTGCTGTCCAGCATGGGTGCGTTTTGCGGAGATAGAATATCCCGATCTGCTGGACCATCTATCCAGTTGCAAATCACCTATGCAAATGGTGGGAGCACTAGTCAAAACTTATGGTGCGCAGCTGGATAAGGTGGAGCCTGCGAATATTTACAGCGTTGCAATCATGCCATGTACCTGTAAACAATTTGAATGCGATCGTCCCGAAATGGAATCTGACGGTTACCGTGATGTGGACGAGGTACTGACAACGCGTGAGCTTGCATACTGGATTAAGCAGAGCGGAATTGATTTTATGAGCCTGCCCGATGAAGAGTTCGATTCCCCGTTAGGACAATATTCAGGAGCGGGCACTATTTTTGGTGTAACTGGAGGGGTAATGGAGGCTGCCATCCGTACAGGCTACGAGCTGCTGACGAATGAGAAGCTGCCAAAGCTCCAACTGGATTTTGTACGTGGCGAAGAAGGCATTCGTGTAGCCGAGGTTCAGGTCGGCGAGCTGAACCTCAAGGTGGCGGTCGTCGCCGGTTTGCAGCATGCCTATCAGCTGCTGGATCGTGTACAGGCGGGTGAATGTGATTATCATTTTATTGAGGTAATGGGCTGTCCTGCTGGATGTATCAGTGGAGGTGGGCAACCCAAGCTCATGTTAGAAAAACAAAAAATTGAGGCTTATCGTGCGCGTAAATCGTCCATCTATGGACATGACGCTGCATCTCAGGTGCGCAAATCGCATGAGAACCCTTTTATCATCAAGCTTTATGATGAATTCCTGGGTGAGCCGCTAGGTCATGTATCGCATCATCTGCTGCACACGACCTTTCACAAACGCGGACCCGGCAAGCAGAGCCGCAGCCGTGATGTTTCCACTAAAGAGAATAACGATTACTCCCTTCATTAGTACGTTATACACATAAGGTTAGTCAGTAGAAATTATATTTTGTCGTTAGTTAGAGAGGAGTCGAGTTGTATGAATCGTTTTGTTTTAGCTGATCCCGATCAGTGTATCGGCTGTCGTACCTGTGAAATCGCATGTGTTATCGCACATTCAACGAATAACCCTTTTATCTCGCCGGATGACGAGTTTCATTTTCACCCTCGTCTGAAGGTCATCAAATCATTTGGAGTCACCGCACCGGTGCAGTGCCGTCACTGCGAGGACGCCCCATGCGCCAACGCTTGTCCGAACGGCTCCATTACGAACGCAGATGGCTGCATTCTCATTAACAGCGAAAGCTGCATTGGCTGTAAAACCTGTATGATCGCCTGCCCATACGGCGCAATTACCATGGTGCCCCAATATAAAGACGGGCAGCCTGTTGTACAGGACGGACTGTACACCAATATGTCAGGCCGTTTGCAACCCAAAGAGCGCATGATTGCCAGCAAATGTGATCTGTGCGAAGGTGTGGACGGCGGCCCGGCCTGCATTGGAAAATGCCCAACAAAAGCCCTCAAGCTGGTCGAGCCAGATCTCGTTCATGCCCGGGTTGAGGAGAAACGCGCTGCAAGTGCACGTCAGCTGCTGCATATGACGCGCATTCCGGCGACGGGTCAATGAACCCATCTTCTCCTCTGGCCCAAGATACGCGTACTGAACGGGATGCGCTAGGAGACATGGAAATTCCTGCGGATGCCTTTTATGGTATTCACACGGCACGCGCGATGAACAATTTTGCAGTCAGTGGCAGGCCCGTGAACCAACAACTGATTCAGGCTCTTGTGTTGGTCAAAAAAGCAGCCGCTCAAGTGAACAGTGAGCAGAAACGACTTTCTGCCCACCGTGCTGCTGCCATTATCAATGCCTGCGACGAATTACTCGCCGGACGGTACCAAAATATGTTCACTGTCGATGCCCTGCAAGGCGGCGCCGGCACTAGTACCCATATGAATGTGAATGAAGTCATTGCTAATCTGGCCATCGTACAGCTTGGGGGTCATCCCGGACAGTACGAGCTTGTACATCCTCTCGATGATGTCAACTGCTGCCAGTCTACGAATGATGTCTATCCTACAGCGCTGCGAATTGCAGCGATACGGCTGCTTCGGCCTTTATGTGACGCCATGTCTTCGTTACAGGAGGCTTTGCAGAATAAAGAAATGGAATATGCCGACCTGCTCAAGCTGGGTCGCACACAGCTGATGGATGCCCTGCCCATGATGGCCGGGCAAGGCTTCGGTGCCTACGCCAAGGCCATAGCACGTGACCGCTGGCGGCTCTACAAAGCTGAAGAACGGCTGCGAGAAATTCCTATTGGCGGCACGGCAATTGGCACAGGTATGAATGCGCCTCGCGCTTACAGCTACCGGATGGTCGAAAAGCTGGCGGACGAGACTGGGTTGGGGCTATGTCGCAGTGACCACCCCATGGATCCGATCCAGAATATGGATGTTTTCGTGGAGGTATCGGGTCTGCTCAAATCTGCCGCCGTGAACCTGCTTAAAATATCTGGCGATTTTCGCCTGCTGGCCTCTGGTCCTTTCGGTGGTCTCGGGGAATACACGCTGCCTCCGGTCCAGGCTGGCTCCTCTATTATGCCTGGCAAGGTCAATCCGGTGATGGCTGAAATGGCCGGATTGACAGCGATGCGCGTGATAGCGGAGGATGCGGCTATCACGATGGCTGCTGCCTCCGGACAGCTGGAGCTGAACGCGTTCCTGCCGCTGATTTCCGAATCACTGCTGGAATCGCTGCAAATTCTCAGCAATGCCGTTCAATTGTTCACGGAACGGTGTGTACGCGGCCTGGTCGTACATGAGGAACGCTGCTCTGCAAATCTGCGCAACTCAGCTGTGATGGCTTCCACGCTGGTCGCGGAGCTTGGCTATGATGAAGCTGCCTCCATTGCATCAGCAGCTATTGCACAGAGTCGCACACCAGAGGATATTGCAGAGGAGCGCGGCCTACTGACACGCTCACGGATTGAGCAATTGTGCCATCCTTATACAGTAACCAAGCCCGGAATTCCGGGGCAGGAAGAAGGAACTCACCATGGGAATGAATGATACCCCGCGTAGCAACCGACCACATATCGCCCTGCTCGGTCGCCGCAACGCGGGTAAATCCAGTATTCTGAACACCTTGACCGGTCAGCCCGCCGCTGTGGTATCTCCTGTAGGAGGAACGACTACGGACCCGGTTTTTAAGCCGATGGAGCTACTCCCTGCAGGCCCCATCGTTCTGGTGGATACCGCCGGACTGGACGATGAGGGTGAGATCGGGGCACTGCGTCGTGACAAAACGCTACAAATACTAAACAGTACCGATTTAGCGCTGCTGGTTATCGACGCTACTGTGGGAGTCGGAACCTTCGAGCACGAGCTGCTCGAAAAGCTCCGCACCAAAAAGATTCCTGTCATCGGGGTATTAAATAAAGTCGATACCCTTCCTGAATCAGCACAAACGATCACAACGCTGCAGGCTGAACTGGATCTCACGTTGATTCCTTTCAGTGCCTCTATGCGCTGGGGAGATGCGGAACTGAAAAAGGCTATCACTGGTACCCTCCCCCAAAACGAGGATCGTTTTCGCATTGTCGGTGATCTGCTGTCACCCGGCGATATTGTCGTGCTGGTCGTTCCCATCGACAAAGCCGCACCGAAGGGTCGATTGATCCTGCCGCAGCAGCAGACCATCCGCGATACACTGGAGAGCGATGCCATCGCAGTCGTGACCAAAGAGCATGAATTACGGTTGACGTTGGAGCGACTGGGAAGTAAGCCTCGCTTGGTCATTACCGATTCTCAGGTTTTTATGAAGGTAGCGGCAGACACGCCCAAGGATGTGCCCCTTACCTCCTTTTCCATCCTGTTTGCCCGTCATAAAGGCGATCTTGACGAGTTGGTGCGAGGCGCAAGAGCCATTGATCGACTCAAGGATGGAGACCGCGTACTCATAGCCGAGGCCTGCACGCACCAGTGCCAATCTGACGATATCGGTCGAGTGAAAATTCCCCGCTGGCTCCGTCAAACCATAGGCAAACGCCTCATTATCGAGCATGCATCCGGCTCCAGCTTTCCTGACGATCTGAGCGAGTATGCACTGGTTATTCATTGCGGTGCCTGCATGCTCAATCGGCGTACAATGCTTCATCGAATGTCGGAAACGAAAGCCGCAGGGGTTCCGATTGTGAACTACGGTATTTTTATCGCTTATGTACAGGGGGTCTTTCCCCGTGCTATTGAATGCTTTCCATCTGCTATGCTGGCATGGGAGCAAGCTGTTGAGGCCAGCAATTATTCCTAAGGATCTCATCATTAATATTTTTTTCTCCAGACACACAAAAGCAGCCGCGCTGGTTCCAACGCGACTGCTTTTTATTTTCCACATCTATTATATAAATAATGAGAATCTCTATATCGTGTAATGCTGTTACCAAAATATAAATTACCAGAAATAAAAATTACTAGAAATATAGATCACGCTCGCCTGCTTCCAGTCGTTCCAGTCTGTCAAGCGTCAAACGGCGTGTCGATTCACGTGGTATGCGCTCCAGGTTCTCTCGCAGAGCGGCAGCACCCAGCTCACGTGCCTCCTCATCCCCATAATCCAGCAGATATTCTTGAAAGGTCAGAAGCGAATTCGGCTGGCACACATTGTGAATTTGTCCGGATTTGGCAAGCTCCATGAAGCGATCTCCGGTCCGTCCCTCACGGTAGCAAGCTGTACAGTAGCTTGGCATATATCCGCCACGGCACAGACTTTTGATAATTTCCATCGGCGAGCGATGATCCCCGACCTCGAACTGAGGCTTATCATTCGTCTCTTTTCTTGCATATGCCCCTACACCGGTAGCAGAACCAGCACTGATTTGCGATACACCCAAACCAATGACACGGTCCCTGAATTCCGACTCCTCGCGCGTAGACAGGACCATTCCCGCATAAGGTACAGCCAGCCGAAGAACCGCTACAATTTTCATAAAATCCTCGTCACTCACCAAATACGGATAGCGTTCCGGGTCCACATTTTCAGCCGGACGAAGCCGGGGAACAGAAACCGTGTGAGGGCCGCAGCCAAACACTTCTTCCAGATGCTCGGCATGCTTAAGCATCGCTACGGTTTCATAGCGGAAATCGTACAGACCGTACAACACACCGATCCCCACATCATCTATGCCTGCACGCATGGCTCGGTCCATTGCGGTGGTATGCCAATCATAGTCCCTTTTTGGCCCTTGAAGATGATATTTGCGGTAGCTTTCGCGATGATACGTTTCCTGAAACAAAATATACGTACCGATCCCAACCTCCACAAGCCTCCGGTAATCCTCCTCCGTCGTTGCAGCGATATTAACGTTAACCCGCCGAATACTCCCGTTGTCCACCTTTATATCATAGATCTGACGCAGACAATCGACGATATAATCAATAGTACAATTGACAGGGTCCTCCCCTGCTTCCAGTGCAAGCCGTTTGTGACCCATTTCCTGAAGCACTCTAACTTCCTCGACCAGTTCCTCTGGTGTCAGGCGGCTGCGGGGAAAGCTGTCATTAGTATGCTTGTAGCCACAGTATTCGCAGTTATTAACGCAGTAGTTGCTTACATATAGCGGAGCGAACAGCACAATCCGGTTGCCGTAAATCTGCTCTTTTACCTCACGTGATGATCTGAACATCTCTTCCAATAATTCAGGATCATCCACATGTAAAAGAGCCGCTGCTTCACTTGCACTCAATCCCCGGCAGGCTCTGCCTTTTTCCAGAATTTCCAAAATACGTTTTCGATCTGTTGCCTCTTGTTTCCCCTGCTCCACTGCCGCCATAATCTCTACTTCATTAATAAAATCCGCCGACACTTTCTCCCGTACTCCACTCACGTATACCCATCTCCTTATTTATGATTACTGCATTTGTTGTCGTCATAGCCTCTCTAGGTTTCCTGTCTCATAAACTGTCGCTGGGCCTTTAAGCTGTCACCTCGTCCCATGTCCACCTCAAAACCAGCTCCACGGATTCGCAGCTCCAGGCAATGTCGGCATTGGGCAGACTCATCGCCCAAACATATTTTATTTTCATAAATCGCATACTTGGGCCTCACCGCCAGCGGGGACAAGTTGGGCATAACCACATTTGCCCCTGCCTGAAGCGCCTTTTCCCTGCCTTGGGGGTGAATAGTCCCCATCGCCGTAGATGCCGGAATGAGCGCATCCGGAACGACCAATCGGGACAACGAAATCATATCCAGCGCCTTTTCCATACTCCCCTGACTGGCATCCCTGAGCGGCGTGTTGCTATGCGGTAAAAAAGGACCAATCCCGATCATATCCGGGCTCAGACTATGCAAATAGACCAGATCGTTTGCCAACTCACTGTTGGTTTGTCCCGGCAGTCCCACCATACATCCGGCCCCGATCTGAAAGCCGATTCGCTGCAGTGCCAGTAAACGACTGCGCCTGCTTTCTATCGTCATTGTTGGATGCAGCTTGGCGTACAAACGAGGTGAAGCTGTTTCATGACGCAGCAAAAAACGGTCTGCCCCCGCCTCGTATAATAGCTCATACGTTTCATCATCCCGTTCACCAATGGACAGTGTAACCGCCACATCTGCAAAACGGCTTTTAATTTCCCGAATCAGTTTCGTCAGTCTGGCCGTCGTAAACCAGGTATCTTCACCGCTTTGCAGTACAAACGTGCGATAACCCAGTTCGTATCCCTCCGCACAGCAGGCCAGAATTTCTTCCGGCTTTAATCGGTAGCGATCTGCCTGTTTGTTGGAGGCACGCAGCCCACAGTACATGCAATCCTGACGACATATACTGGAGAATTCAATTAATCCCCGTAAAAAAACACCCTTGCCATAACGCTCCATTTTTGTGCGAGCTGCCAGCTCCCGTAATTGGGCCCGCACGATTGGATCTTCATCCAGACGTGCCAGCAGCCTTGTCATTTCCGTATGCGTCCATTCCTTGCCGTCAGCCAGACGCAGTAATAATTCGTCCGTGACTCATCCCTTCTTCCCTCGTCCATCCGGACTTCACTTCGTCAGCAGCTTGTATCGTACAATTATAATTCTAGCAATATCAGCGGAGATATAACGTGATTAGTTTCACAGAATATCCCATTCACTAAATTTCATCTCCACTCTCTGCCTCAAAAAATACATAATTACCCAAGCACAAAAAGCAGCACAAAAGCGGCGCAAAAAAGCTGCCTCCTCATTTTAGGGAAGAAACAGCTCTGTTGATCGTTCTGTTTATTTTATTGAATCAAATCAATCGCTTGCTGTGGTACAAAATAATCAACGCCATTAAATACGACTACACCGTTGAGCGTGGAATGTTTACCGTTGAGCGTAGCGACGTTTTTGTATACAGGAAGCTCCAACTTGTTGCTGCCCTTAGTCACCGTAATGACCTTCGTATCCGCCGTAAATTTCGCTCCTTTAGCTTCAAAGGCCGTTTTCGCAGGAACAAACAACTGCTTGCTCACCGTATCCAGATTCAGTCCCAGTACACGTGTCATATATTTATTGACGTCCGTGTTGTCGATTACACCGGATGGACGGTCTCCATTTGGCGCATATGTGTACAACACGACATCCCCACCTGTATGCCCACCTGTCGTCCAGCCGATATTCGCGCGCTTACTAATGATCGGTCCAACAGCATAATTCATGCTGCCCTCTTTGGCTTCTTTGATCGTTTTCACTTCTTCATCCGTCAAATCCGTAATGCCAAAATACGCCGACAATACATCTTTAATGTTGCTGCGATCTGCATTCAGCTTGGTTTCCAATCCTTCGCCCGTCAGCTTCGCTTTTTTGAGCGGATCTATAAAAGAAGCTAAAGGCGTTTTGTCGTAATTGCTTGTGGTATTACTACTGCCAATCGTCAATCCGCCGTTTCCGTGGTCTGTTACTGCTACAACAACCGTATTTTGATTCTGCTTGGCGTAGTCCAAAGCGACCTTCACCGCATCGTCAAATGAAAGCACATCACTGATAATACCCGTTGGGTCGTTTGCATGCGCTGCCCAATCCACTTTACTGCCTTCGACCATCAAAAAGAAGCCTTTGTCGTTTTTGGACAAGATATCAATAGCTTTCGATGTCATCTCTGCCAGACTAGGTTCCTTCGATGCATCACGATCCAGATCGTACGCAAGGGCTTCCGGAGCGAAGCTGCCCCAGAGCTTACTGGAGGTCGAATTTTTTAACCCTTCAGGTGTTGTGACAAAGTCATAGCCCTGGTCTTTAATTTGAGCGATCAAATCCTGCCCGTCCTTACGCTCGGCTGTTTCCAGAAACTTACCACCGCCACCCAGCACAACATCAACACCGTTATAGGCTTGCTGCATGCTGAGTGCATCATAATTTTTACGGTCAGGGTAATGGGCAGTGAAATCAGCCGGAGTGGCGTGCATAATCTCCGAAGTCGCAATGATTCCTGTAGATTTACCTGCCAGCTTGGAAGCCTCAAGAATGGAGGCTACAGGCTTCTTGGCGTCGCCTGCTGTGATAGGTTGTTGTCCAGGCATGGTCGCTTCGTCCGGAAGGACGCCTACATAGCCCGTATGTGATTTATATCCTGTGGCAAAAGCAGTTCCTGCCGGAGCAGAATCTGCAATCGGAGCATCGGCAGAATGTGTGCGCACCATACCGCTTGCCATGCTGTCTAGCGTTAAGGAAGACCCTTTATACCATCTAGCCAGTGCAGTGGCGTCGTTAGCCATCCCATCTGGAATAAGAATAATTACATTTTTAATTGGCGTGTCTTTCTCGGCGGCCATCGCCGTCCCCCCACTAACTGCCAACATCATAGTCGCTATCAGTGCAGCTACCGACTTTTTCGTATGTATCCCCCAACAGTTTAGCATTCATTTTCCTCCCAGGCGCTTTATTGTACAGCCAGAAATAAGATTAATTATATTTTATAAGGAAAATGTCAAGAGAATTGACTGTCTTTATTAAAAGCCCTGTTTGCGAAAAAAACGCTTCATCTATATAAAAGTTGTGACACATAATAACGATTGGGATTGGGAAATTGATTTTAATATTGTATAATTGGTGCAGGATGTAATAGGTATAGCTTATAAGATAAGGAGCTTAAAACTCAATGGAATTCAGACAGCTTCAATACACCCTGCAAATTGCGGCGGAAAAAAACTTCTCACGCGCAGCAGAAAAGCTGCACATTGCACAGCCTTCGCTGAGCCAGCAATTGTCCAAATTGGAAAAAGAACTCGGAGTGCTTTTATTTCAACGAAATACAAGCACGGTGGAATTAACGCATGCAGGAGCAAGCTTTGTAGAAAAAGCAAAAAAAATCGTAGACGCGGTCGAGCAGCTCCGGCAGGAAATGGACGATATTTCTCAGCTGCGCAAGGGGAAGGTCGTGGTTGGTAGTATGCCTATCACAGGCTCTCATTTGCTACCGCATGTATTGCCTGTATTCAAAAAAGCTCATCCGGATATTGAAATCGTGTTGGTCGAGGATTCATCCATGAACCTGGAGAAAAAAACCGCCAGTGGAGATACCGATCTCAGTCTGCTGTCTCTCCCCTTAGTAGAGCCTACACTCTCCTATGTGCCTATCGGTGAGGAATGGATTGATCTCGCTGTTCCACCGGGTCACCCCCTAGCCCTGCGTAAAAACGGTGATCAGCCGCAGCCTGTGCATATGGAGGAACTGAAAGATGAACCTTTTGTCGTGCTGAAAAAAGGGCAGGGCTTTCGCAAGCTGACGATGGATTTGTGCCATCAGGCGGGCTTTGAACCTCATGTGGTGTTTGAAAGCACCAACATGGAAACCCTGCAATCGCTCGTGGCGACAGGTATGGGTGTGACGCTCGTCCCCCGTTTTATCGCGCGGGCTGCCAGCAGCGAGTTTGTTCCGGCTTTACTGCCTCTGGCCGAACCGACGCCAAGCCGTACCTTAGCCATTGCTTATCGCAACGGACGTTATCTGTCCAAAGCCGCCGAAGCTTTTATTGATACTTTCCGGGAAACGGTCAAACAGCTTTCTCAAGAGTAGCTACGAATATGAAAGGGACCGTCTTCCTCCCCAGTCAAAGCCAGAGAAGAAGACGGTCCCGGGGCTACGCCCCTATATTAGCGATCTAATGTTTAGTTTATGGTTCGAACACAATGTTGTGATATGGCTTCCATCCGGTTTCAACGAACCACATTTCATGTTCATTTAAATTCCATGTTAGCCTCGCCTGATTACTACAATCTTGCTTGGACACTTGCTCGGAAACTCCACTTTATCCAGCGCGCATCACTTCTTTCCTTAAGGTCTCTAGCCTTGGCTTCCCAAGAATGTCCTACCTCAGTTCCAATGTGCTGTGTGATCCCAAAGTGCCTGTCCTCGCCTGTTCGTGATCAGGGTCGCCCTAAATCAGGTGGACTTTTATCCTGATCATAGCCCATTTCATAATTGTTACCGACAACCTGTCTGTTTAAGCCTCTCGGCCGTGACAGGCCATCCCTATTCGCCAGTTCGGATCTACTTTGGTTATCCATCGTTATCAACCTCCTGGTGTCGGGATACTATTATAATACACTTACAATCTGTATCTGAAACAGGTATCCATAATTTTTTTATCGGGAGGCATCAAACGCTTGCTCCATATCAGCTTCACTCACTTTTTTCTTTTTACACAAAAATTAAATTCATTCCTTGAGCATGAAATGTTCCTTTCTATTATGCAGGACGACTAAACAGAACGACGTTTATCGGTCATACAAAGAGGGGCGACGATCCTCAAATACCGGGATACGACCGCGCACATCCTGCACCAAGGCTGATTCCATCGTTCCTGTAATGATCTCCTCCTGCTCTCCGCCCTCGGCAATAACCTCTCCCCACGGATCAATGATAAGGGAGTGTCCGAAGAAATCGGTATCTCCGCTGCGACCAACCCGGTTACAGGCCATGACATACATTTGATTTTCAATGGCCCGTGCGGTCAGCAGGGTGCGCCAGTGATGGAGCCGGGGATGAGGCCATTCCGCGGGTACGATCAGCAGGTTGGAACCGGACAAGGCCAGACTACGGGCCAGTTCGGGAAAACGGATGTCATAGCAGATCGCAGCCCCTGCCTGAATCCCGCCATCCAGCGTGAACATAACCTTTTCCTCACCAGGCTGTAAATACTTTTCTTCCTCCATAAGACGGAACAAATGAATTTTGGAATACGAAGCCACCTCGGCTCCTGTCCGGTCAAAAACAATCATTGTATTGTACACATGACCATCACTTTTTTTCTCTGCAATCGACCCGGCTACCACGTTCACCTGATGTGTGGCAGCGAATGCAGCTACCCATTCCCGAGTCTCTGCCCCTTCCTTGTCCGCCAGCTCATGAATGCGATCCAAGGCATAGCCCGTGTTCCACATTTCCGGCAGGACAATCAGATCCGGTTTTTGCGCGGCTGTTACTGCCTGTTCCATTAAAGTACGCATATGACTGCGATTTTCCGGGGGATTCCCCAGTTCAATATAAGCCTGTATAAGTGCAACACGGAACGGCTGAGCTGCATGATATGTCAAAATCGTTCATCCTCCCTGTAAACCGGAGCTTACGATGACTGTTGGGTCCGGTATTTTCCCCCATCATAGCCCGATCCTGCTCTGGCACGCAACCATATAAGCTTAATTCCCCCTATACAACCCGGTAAAATCATGATAAGTTAATTCTCAAACTATATAAGCTTAATTCGAAAAATTTACATGGAGAACGGAGTAGGCGGAATGGTGCTGTACAAGCGGTAGCGTTCGCCTTTGCCCCCAAATTTCTACCCTTGTAATTCATTCAGGAAATTTGGGGGCACAGCGATGGGAAGCACCATCCGCATACGCAGTGGCGCATCATGTACTTTTCCAGTTCAGCTTAAATTAACTATTCCAAAAGGTCGTGTGAATTCATGAGTCATTTTTCCATTCCCTCTGCTGACGTGATGAAACAGTTGCCCACTCAATTTTTTGCGACGCTTGTACAAAATGTTAACCGTGAAATTGCGGCAGGACATGACGTCATTAATCTCGGACAAGGGAACCCGGATACCCCCACTCCACCTCATATTGTAAAAGCCTTGCAGGAATCCGCGGACAACCCGCTTTATCATAAGTATTCGCCTTTTCGCGGCTATGGATTTCTCAAGGAAGCCGTAGCCCAGCGCTATCAGGAGGATTACGGTGTGACGCTTGACCCGGAAACGGAGGTTGCCATCTTGTTTGGTGGAAAAACAGGCTTGGTGCAGCTACCGCAAATCTTGCTCAATCCTGGCGATATATGCCTCGTGCCTGATCCCGGCTATCCCGATTACTGGTCTGGCGTAGCCTTGGCTAAAGCGGAGATGTCTTTTCTTCCATTAAAGGAAGACAATAATTTTCTGCCCGATTACGAGGCAATCTCTGAAGAAGCACGCCGCCGTGCCAAGCTGATGTTCCTTAACTATCCGAATAATCCGACCTCGGCAACCGCCCCACTTTCCTTCTACGAGGAAACAGTCGAATTCGCGCAGCGTAACGGGATTGTGGTTGCCAGTGATTTCGCTTATGGTGCTATTGGCTTTGACGGCGAACGTCCGGTCAGCTTCCTCCAGGCCGAAGGGGCCAAGGATGTAGGAATCGAGTTCTATACCCTGTCCAAAACATACAATATGGCGGGCTGGCGCGTTGGTTTTGCGCTTGGTAATGCTGAAATCATTTCCATGATTAATCTGCTGCAGGATCATATTTATGTAAGCTTGTTCGGAGGCATTCAGGCAGCAGCAGCTACAGCGCTGACGTCCTCGCAGGATTGCGTAGGCGAGCTGGTTGCCCGCTATGAATCGCGCCGCAATGCTTTTTTTGATGCACTTGGACAAATCGGCTGGATGGCGACGCGTCCAAGCGGCTCCTTCTTTAGCTGGCTGCCTGTACCGCAGGGCTACACTTCGGCTACCTTTGCCGACCTGCTGCTACGTGAGGCCAAGGTAGCTGTCGCTCCGGGGGTCGGCTTTGGCAGCGGCGGTGAAGGATATGTGCGGGCGGGGCTGCTAAGCTCGGAAGCCAGGCTGACTGAGGCAGCTGAACGAATCGGCAAGCTGAGCTTGTTTGGTTAAGCCGTATTTTCCTGCACAACTTCTTTGCCAAACTCGGCCTTTTCGTGGTATTCTGTATCCAATATCATTTAGCGCGTTGAAGGGGCTATTAAGAGAGAACCGTCCTGTTCAGAGAGTAGATTCCGATGGGCTGCAAGAATTTACCTGGACCCTCTCCCAACTCCTACCCCCGAGCGTCCTGCGCAATCAGGCGGTGCCTGCCGTTAACAGGTTTTAAGTGGGATGATCCAGAATCATCAATGAAGGTGGTACCGCGGAAGCACAAACTTTCGTCCTTTGCATACAAAGGATGGAAGTTTTTTTGCATTAAAAAAGAGTACACATTAAGGAAGTGGATGTCTTGTCAACACGAATCGTTATTAAAATCGGAAGCAGCTCCCTGACTGGGGTGGAGGGCGGCCTAAACCGGGAAGCCATCGCTTATTTTGCCCGCGAAATCAGCTTGCTGCGTGCAAAAGGTCATGAAGTGCTGCTGGTCACATCAGGCGCAGTAGCCGCCGGGTTCCGGGAGATCGGGTATCCGTTTCGCCCTAAGCTGTTGCATGAAAAGCAGGCGGCGGCGGCGGTTGGTCAAGCTCTTCTTATGCAGGCCTATCAGCAGGCTTTTAAAGATTTTGGCTTGGTGAGCGCTCAGATCCTGCTGACCCGCAGTGACTTTTCGAGCCGTAAAAGGATGAATAATGCTGGAATGACCGTGGAAGAATTGCTGCGCCAGCAGGTTATCCCGATCTTTAACGAAAATGATACCGTATCAATTGACGAGTTGAAATTCGGCGATAACGATATGCTGTCAGCGCTGGTCGCCAATCTGGTCAAAGCACAGCATTTGATCATTATTACAGATACCGATGGCGTATATACGGCAGACCCGCGCAAGCATCCGAACGCCGTACGCTTTGAACGTATCGACGAAATTACGGAGGAGATTTATGCACTTGCAGGAGGCTCCGGGTCAGCAGTAGGGACTGGCGGCATGCGATCCAAGATCGAAGCTGCCAAGGTTGCTACTCGCGGCGGTGTGCCTGTGTATGTGGGGCGCGTCAGCGCAGATGGGGATCTGGACGCAGCCGTTAAAGGACACGGACCTGGGACTTATTTTGACACCCACCTCTCTTCGCTGCCGATGAAAAAGCAATGGCTCGGCTTCATGTCCACCCCCCTGGGTGCGGTGCATGTAGACCATGGGGCCGAGGAAGCGCTGATACATGGGGGCCACAGTCTGCTTCCCGTTGGCGTACGACGTGTCGAGGGCAGCTTTCATGCCGGAGATGTCGTAGAGGTGCTGGGGCCGGAAAATAAGGTGTTAGGTCGTGGCATTGTCAATTATGATGATGAACAGCTTCGAATCGTACAAGGATTACCCAGCGGCGAGGTTGTAGGCAAGATTGGTGCCATTCACCGGCTTGAGGTGATCCACAGGGATGAATGGATTACACTATATATGTAGGGAGGCCATAACATGAGTAAATTAACGACGAATACAGCTGCTACAGAGGAAAACCAGTTCAGTGAAGTACGGGCCAAAGCGACGCTTGCGAGAAAAAGTGCCGGAGCCATGAACCGACTGACAACAGCACAAAAAAATGAAGCACTGCTCGCTATGGCAGAGGCACTGGTGAGCCATACGGAAGAGCTGATTACAGCGAATAATGATGATTTGCAGCGAGGACGGGAACTGGGAACGTCGGAATCGCTGCTCGACCGTCTCAAGCTGACTGAAGAGCGAATCGGGGCTATTGCCGAAGGACTGCGCCAAATTGCGGAGCTGCCTGATCCGGTCGGTGACACGCTGGAGCATATCGAACGTCCAAACGGTCTGCGGATTGAGAAAATACGCGTGCCGCTGGGCGTGATTGGCATCATTTATGAAGCCCGTCCGAATGTAACGGTAGATGCTGCGGGCCTGTGCTTGAAAACAGGTAATCCGGTTGTCCTGCGCGGTGGTTCGGCGGCCCTCTCCTCCAACCGCAAAATCATTGAAGTGCTTCAGCAGACGCTGGACACAACAGCCGTACCACGCGAGGCGCTTCAACTGATTGAAGATTCAGATCGTGCCTCCGTCAACGAAATGCTGACCTTGAACGGTCTGCTCGATGTGATCATTCCACGTGGTGGACGTTCGCTCATTCAAAATGTAGTTCAGAACGCTACCGTGCCTGTCATCGAAACTGGCGCTGGCGTATGCCATACGTATTTGGACGCTACGGCGGATACACAGATGGCTGAAGCCATTACGCTGAACGCCAAGGTGCAAAGACCGTCAGTGTGTAACTCCATGGAAACACTGCTCGTTCACGCCGATTACGCACAAGCACACTTAACGAGTTTGGCAGAACGCTTCCGTGATGCCGGGGTCGAGCTGCGCGGCTGCACGCGGACACGTGCATTGGTTCCTTGGGCTGTTCCAGCCACAGAAGAGGATTACGGTACAGAGTATAATGATTACATTATGAACGTCAAGGTGGTAGACCATCTGGACGACGTACTTGAGCATATTGCCCGTTATGGAACGATGCATTCGGAATGTATTGTCACTGAGGATAAAGCCCATGCCGAACAATTTCTGCAGGAGGTAGATGCGGCAGCTGTGTACCACAATGCCTCTACCCGCTTTACGGATGGTTTTGAATTCGGGTTTGGTGCCGAGATTGGGATTAGTACCCAGAAATTACATGCCCGCGGTCCCATGGGCCTGCCTGCGCTGACTTCAACCAAATATCGTGTGTACGGGACTGGACAAATCAGAGAATAATATCTTAAATCAATCCGTATCCTTGGAGGTTATGAATCAATGTGTGAATCACAGTCGAAGTTTTTAATTAACGAGCAAATTACGTTTTTCGGAGCAGGCTCAATGGCGGAAGCTATCATTCGCGGAATGACAGCTCGTTCCGTCGTCAAGCGTGGCGGTATAACTGTCATCAACCGCAGTAATCAGGCGCGCCTTGAAGAACTCCAGCAGCAATATGGGGTGCTGTTCCAAACAGAGGATGCCGCCAAAACCGAGCTGTTGCGCCGTTCTCCGGTCATCGTACTTGCTATGAAGCCCAAGGACGCTGCTGTGGCACTTGGACAGCTTGGTCCCCTCCTGTCGGAGGATCAGCTGATCATTTCGGTCATCGCCGGATTGTCCATTCGTACAATGCAAACGCTGCTTGGCCGCAAACAGCCAATCGCACGAACGATGCCGAACACGTCCAGCTCGATTGGACTGGGAGCCACAGGCATCAGCTTTTCCAAGGAGATTAGCGAAGGCCAGCGTAAAAACGTGCTTGCCATATTCGAGTCTGTGGGCACGGTGACTGTAATAGATGAAGAAAAAATGGATATTTTGACCGGGATCTCCGGAAGCGGTCCAGCCTATATCTATTACTTGATGGAAGCCATGATTGCTGGGGGAATTCGTGGTGGCTTGACTCCTGAGCAAGCACACGAGCTGACCGTCCAGACCGCGCTTGGAGCGGCACGCATGGTGCAGCAAACCGGGGAGGAGCCATCTGCTCTGCGCCACAAAATCATGTCACCCAATGGCTCGACGGTAGCCGCATTGGAGACGCTGGACAAAGGCGATTTCTACGAAACCGTGGTTGCAGCGGTGCAGCGCTGTGCTGAACGATCCCGTGAGATGGGAGCTGTACTTAAGGAGGGAATTGAATGAGCTATTGCCTGGCGACCTACCGGGTATACGATGACAAAGCCGATTTTAATAAAAAGGCCCAATCTATTGCCATCGGCATGACGGTGGGCAGCTGGACCGAGCTTCCGCAAGCCAAGCGGGATAAGATGCAAAAGCACCTTGGCTCCGTTCAATCCGTGGAGGTTTATGATGGGGGTCCCGGTGAACGTTATGCCGATCTGACTATCGCTTACCCGGACATCAACTTCAGCCGGGACATTCCCGCGCTGCTGGTGACCGTCTTCGGCAAAATTTCGATGGACGGTCAAATCAAGCTGACGAAGCTGGGCTTCTCGGAGGCATTCCGTTCCGCTTTTCCGGGACCGAAGTTTGGCATCAGCGGCTTGCGTGAGCGGCTCGGCGTGTATGATCGCCCGCTGCTCATGAGCATTTTCAAATCGGTAATCGGTCTGAAGCTGGACGAGCTGAGCGAGCAATTTACCCGCCAGGCCCTCGGTGGCGTTGATCTGATCAAGGACGACGAAATTTTATTTGAAAATGCACTGACACCGATTGAAAAACGCGTCGAAGCCTGCAGCAGAGCCGCCGAGGCGGCTGAGCGTGAAACTGGCAAAAAGCTGCTGTATGCAGCGAATTTGACTGGACCCACCTCGCAGCTCAAGGCACAGGCACTCAAAGCCATCGACGCAGGCGCGAATGCGCTGCTGTTCAACGTACTGGCCTACGGCTACGATGTACTGCATGAGCTAAGCAGCGATCCTGCCATCTCCGTACCGATTGCTGCCCACCCTTCGTTGGCGGGTGCAGCCTATCCGTCGCCGCATTACGGTATTTCGGCGTCCGTACTGCTCGGTCAGCTTATGCGTCTGGCTGGTGCTGACCTCGTGCTCTTCCCTTCTCCTTACGGCTCGGTGACGATGCCGCGTGAGGAAAACATGGCGATCCGCGATGAGCTGATCACCCCGGAGCTGCCGCTGAAGGCCAGCATGCCTGTGCCCTCCGCAGGAATTCACCCCGGCCTGGTGCCGTTAATTGTACGTGACTTTGGTACTGACGTTGTGGTCAATGCCGGGGGCGGTATTCACGGTCATCCGATGGGTACCGAAGCTGGCGGACGCGCTTTTGTGCAGGCGATTGAAGCGGTGCAGCAGCATGTACCGCTGGCAGAATACGCCCGCTCTCATGCTGAGCTGCGATCCGCACTTAATACGTGGGGAGGCGAGCAATGAGTACATCCAAGAAACCCGTCATTTTTTGCGACTTTGACGGGACGATTACGAACAGTGACAATATTGTCGCTATTATGCAGCATTTTCAGCCTGAGGGCTGCGAGCCCATCATGCAACATATCGTAAACGGACATATCTCCATTCGTGAGGGCGTAAGTGCCATGTTTGCTCTGATGCCTTCGGGACAAAAGGACGAAATCATCTCCTATGTACTTGGACAAGCGGGTATACGTGATGGCTTTGCACGCTTTTTGGCCTATGTACGGGAGCAGAATATTGAATTTTTTGTCACCAGTGGCGGCATTGATTTTTTTATTGATCCATTGCTTAAGCCCTTCGATATTCCACAGGATCACATCTTCTGCAACGGAGCGGATTTTTCCGGGGATAACATACAGATTACATGGCCATATCCATGTGAGGAGCCGTGTACGAACGACTGCGGCATGTGCAAAACGACCATTATACGTCAATACCCTGCCGAGCAGTACGAACGAATTTTGATCGGCGACAGCCTGACGGATTTTGAAGGAGCCAAAATTGCCGACCTCGTGTACTCCCGCTCGCACCTGACATTAAAATGTCAAGAGCTTGGCGTACCGCACGTACCCTTTGAAACATTTGACGACATTATCAAGGATTTAAAGCTAAAACAAGAGTAAGGGGTGCTGTAATTGAGCTTTGACTTGGCAGACATTACATTGGAAGAAAAACGCCGCGCATTGGAAGAACTCGCCGATGTTAAAGAGCTATTTGCAGCTCGCAACTGGTTCCCCGGCACGAGCGGAAATTTGTCGATCCGAATCGGTGATTTTCAGCCCGAGCAATTCTATTTTGCAGTTACCGCCAGTGGCAAGGATAAGACAAAGCGGACACCGGAAGATTTTCTGTTTGTTGACCAACACGGAAAAGCGGCTGAAACCACCAACCTCAAGCCAAGTGCTGAAACGCTGATTCATTGTGAAATTTATCGCCTGACAGGCTGCGGAGCCGTTTTTCATGTGCATACCGTGTTTAACAACCTGATTTCCGAATATTACGGGGAACAAGGCTCTGTACCTGTGCAAGGAATCGAGCTGATTAAGGCTTTTAACATATGGGAGGAAAATGCTGCAATCCAGATTCCCGTGCTGCCGAATTATGCCGACATCGCCTCCATTGCCAAGCTGGTGCCGGGCGTGCTGAATGAGCGGATTCCAGGAATTTTATTGCGTAATCATGGCATTTATGCGTGGGGGAAAGATGTGTTTGAAGCTAAAAAGCATCTGGAGGCGTTTGAATTTTTGTTTGAAACGACGTACCGCTCCCTGCTGCTGAAAAGTTCAAAATAAAGAACAGCGTACTTTATACTCATATATTTAAAATTTAAAATTTTAATAGAATGCCAAGAACGTAGCCTAAGCAAAAGCGCGGGAACATTCTTTTTATATGGAAAAGGCAGCCCTGGGCGTGAAAATAAAATCCCAGACTGCCTTTCTATTTTTATTGGGGACGCTCCAGCGTGAATTGCTCTCCCAGCTTCGCGTAGTTATTCCCGGCCAACCGACTCACTGGACGTAGATTGTCAGCAATCACGTAAGTGTTTTGATACGCTTCCTCAGATAGATGATATTGTACCACGCGTCCAATCAGCAGATCACAAGCAGGCTCACTCTCCGTACCGCCCAGCGGTATTGCACGCTCCAGGACACATTCCATCCGTATTTTCGCTTCGGTCACAGCCGGAACCGCAATTTTTGTACTTTGTATCGGCGTAAGTCCGGCTAACGTAATTTCACTCTCTTCTGGCGACAGACGAGAAGCCGTTACATTCACTGCACCTACATTGTCCTCATCTGTGATATGTACGACAAAAGCTTTTTGCTCCATCGCGTTACGCGCTGTATCTTTGGACACTCCATCCACACGTTGTACCGATATGGACAGAAGCGGCGGCTCAGAGGCAACAATGGAAAAATAACTGAACGGTGCTCCATTGAGCACTCCTTCACTGCTCAACGTCGTTACAAAGGCTACCGGCCTTGGGATAATACTTCCGCTTAACAATTTGTAATTTTCACGCCCTGTAAGCGTATCAGGATTTAATGGTATCATTGTTTTCCCCTCTTTCCAGATGACATTCCTATTTGCGCTTCAATTCACTTACTCCAATTACTTACCTGGAGAACCGCCCGAAAATCCCATAATGAATCTAAAGGGCTTCTCTCATAAAGTATCGCGCGAATGATGCAGAATGTAAAGCTGGAGCTGGAGCCATGGCTCTCCCTATTGCCCAATGATATTACCTTGGCTATCGCGAACAATAACCGCAATTCCTTTGGGTACAGCAATCGTAACATCAAGCTGCTGCCGATTCTGCATAAAACGTGTCGGAATTTCGCTGAGCAGCACATATAACGTATCTCCGATTTGCTTTGTCTGATATAATTCTTGTGCTTTAAATTCGTTCTCGTTGCCTGTGTAAACATAGCTTCCGAACACATGCACCTCCGGTGAGGTGGTTGTATCAATTTTGACCGCATACGGATTTTCTCCCTGTACGATCACCTTGGTCACTCCGGCAGGCATTTTCTCATGCCAATCGGGAAGAAGCCTTGTTTCCTGCACAGAGCCCATCATTTCCCTGACTTGCGTAGTAAGTCCCAGTGAACTGACCAAAGCAAATCCGATACAGAAAAAAACCAATACGGCCGTAATGAACATACTGAACAAATCATAACGAATACGCTCACGTGTCCCTTTCCACGCTGTATACATCAGAATTTCCAATCCCAGCAAAACAAAAACGACAGGCCACCAGGTTAAAATCTGCTCCAGGATGCCCGCTCCCCAAAACTTCGAGGCAAACGTTACGCCCCCTAACAGGACGAGAAAAAGTCCCATCGACAGCCTTCCTACTTTCCATACCCCTGCTGAAGCAGTTGACGCCTTGTGGGAGTCCTTCTTATTGGACGATGGGCCAGAAAAGCCTATAGAGCTTGTCCCGTCGCTATGAGAATGATGGACTCCCTTAATGGGAGTCTCACTCTTTGAAAATTCAGTATCCATTTTATTATTTCTCCTTTACCCGTTTAGATTTGGAGTTACCGATCATCATCCAAATACCGCCGCCTATTAACAAGAAGGATACAATAATCGTTCGTAAATACTTGTCAACGATATAGTAAATATTCACCTCTGGGAACAGACGATCCAGTCCAGGAACAAGTACGTTGATCAGGATGTAATAAGCGCCCAGTGCCAGCAATCCCAAGCCTACCCAACGATGATACTGTGCAAACATGCCGATTACTGGCTTGTCAATCAGTGGTTCCCGACCATACCGGCTTACTTGCTGGAGCGCATCAAAAAAGCTGTAAAACCAGATGACCGGAATCATGAACAAAAAGAGTGAAAGATGTAGCACATCCAGCACATAGATTCCTCCTAAAAACAGCAGCATGAACTGAAGCCCCCGTTTTTGCAGACCAATATACATATGCCCCGCTCCGGGAAATACTGATAAAATGGTAGCCAGCATTTTACTACGTCGCCCCTCAATTCTTCCATGCTCCAGTTCCTCAAACAGAGTCCGGTCCTGAAGAATTTCTCCAGCTTGTTTGCGATGTACATGCTGGACCGCATCAAACATGCAATACAGCCAAATAATCGGCAGTACGCCCGCAAACGCCATAAACCCAGATTCATTGGTGACGCTGGTAATAAAAATGAGAATCATTCCAAAGCCAAAGAAGGACATCAGAAAAGATAAACCACGCTGCATTAGTCCCAGATGAAGGTGTCCCAATCCCGGGATGAACGATAGCAATATGGTGAAAAAACGTTCATTGTCCGATCCTTTTGGATAAACAGGTGAACCTGGCACCCCGTAGTGTCCTTGCTCATAAGGGTTATAACCTGGACCATAGCCTACTCCTGCTCCCGGCACATCCGTATTTGCATCGGTTGCGCCTTCCGGTGCTTCTCCCGCCAAGCCTTCACCTCCATAAGGCGCGCTCTGGGGGTAAAAGCTATACGGGTTCGGACCTGCATGGGAAGGATATGGAGCAACAACTGCACGAGCATCATTACGCAATAAGCTAATCATGATATGCAGCATACTCAATCCCCATAAAAGAGTGGACAGAAAAATACTAGCCAATAAAGGACCTTCGTCGCTCGCTACCACCGCAAAAAATAAACCTCCTGCCAGACATCCAAAAAACAAAATTGTATATACAAACGCATTGGCTTTGCGCTTCCAGTAATAGTGTCCTACACCGGGAATGATGTTTAGCAGAAATGCCAGCAGTTTGCTTCGTTCCGTATAAGGCACGGCTACACTTCCTTTCTAATCTTGGGATTTTTATACGAATCCATCTTAAGGCTTAAATTTGTCAAGCCAGGTTGTCGTGGCTCGCATGACCTCTTCACTGTAAGAAACGCGTTCTTTTGGAGGAAGCGGCTTGCCGTTATTTTGCAGCATCATTTTATCAAAAGCTCCACTGGACAGAAGGATCAAGGTTAGGCTTGCCGCTATAACATAGTGAAATACAGGGTTTTCAAACCAGCGACGCCTTTTGAAAATAACTTGACTCACTTCTCCATCTATATCGGGGAGTGCGGCCATGACCTGATCTGTGAATCGCTCCGTATCTATCTGGGCAGCATGATCTTTTAAAGTCGGTTCCAACTGCTCCAGTGCAGCAAGATATGCATCCAGTGCCTGTCCGTCTTCCAGTAAAAGCTTTTCCAGCCGCGCAGTCTCTTCTAACGTGCAAGTTCCTGTTATATAAGCGTGCCAGTCCTTCAACTGCCCTTCCACCCACGGTTTATCCTGTTGTTCAGTCATTGCCATTCTTCCTCCTTCCAGTGATTTCGAATCCACTGTCGTGCCCGATAAAGTCTGGACTCTACCGTTTTTAAAGCGACCTGCGTCTCATCCGCAATTTGGTCATAGGTTTTTCCCTGCATATAATAGGCTCGAATAATATCCCGATGCTGCTGTGGCAGCTGGGCGATTTTTTCCGAGAGTTCCACATTGCGTTCCTCACGGATCAGGCGTGACAGTATATCCTCATCCCGGGAAGGGAACTGTACAAGGGTTTGTGCGATGTCTACGAGCTCTGTGGGACGCCTGTCCTGTTTGCGCTTGATATCCAGCGCTTTGTGGAGCGCAATTCGACTCAGCCACGTTTTGAAACCTTCGTTCCGGTACTGGGGGAGAGACTTATACACCTGAACGAACGCTTCCTGCGCGGCATCTTCCGCTTCCTTACTGTCATGCAATACCGAATAGGCTATATGAAAAACATGCTTGCTGTACAGTTCTACGATCTCACGGAACGCCTGCCGATCACCAGACCGGATTCGCTCAATGATTCTCTCTATATCAATGATGCTCTCCCCCTTCCCAATACTATAGACGTCAGGGAATTTCCTCCCCCTGCATATTTCAAAAAAATATATTTAAAAAGGACACACCCTCCAATCGGAGCGGTGTGTCCTCTATCATTAAAGTCTGCTTGCTCGCTTCATTTTCTGCTTGTTTTGATGTGCACAGGCGATATCCCCGGGATATCCGTGACATAGCCATCTCAGGGTAAGAGCTATAGTACCAAAACTACTGCCTACAACGCACAGACCGATGCTTTAGCTGCGTCTGCCACCACGGAATCGCTGGGCGTATTCTTTTGCATCCTGGGCATTGCGTACACGGTTTCGACTCCACTCCAGCAATATGCGGTCAATATAACGGAAGTGCACCTTTCCTGCAAACACCGCTTCCTTCAAAGCCAACAAAATCAGCTCTTCGGGATAACGATCCTGATCCATCCAACTGTTAATCGTCTCGTATTCCATCGGAGATAGCGGTCGACCAAATTCTTTTTCAAAAATCATGAACAAATTTCGTTCTTCTGTAGTCGTAGATTCCGTTATTCCATTCTGAATTTCCGGTTTCCCACCAAACAAAAATTCGTCTTCATCGTTTGGCTCCGTACGCTCGGCAATCATACATTCCGCCAGCTTACGGTACAGTCCCGTCAAGTTGTAACGTTCAAATTGTACGGAAGAGCTGCGGTCCTCCGCAGAATCAATCCGCAGAAAGCCTTCTTTCATAAGCTTACTGAAATAGAGCGCGATTTCGTTCGCAGTGCATCCGATACGAGCCTGTAATTGCTCCCATGTCGGAAATTCATTACGTTCCGCCTGTTTAAAAGCAAGTAACTGCATCAGCAGGAGCATTTCACCATCCGTCAGTCGAAGCGTCCGATAATGCTTGAGCAGGGCGTAGGGAATCTGGACCATTCCGGCTTCCATCGCAAAGGCTACTCCCTCCGCCCATTCTGCCGCAGATGTTTTGTCGAATGATCCGGTCATCGGTTACGGATACAGACGATACAGCATACGTGGGAACGGAATCGTTTCACGTACATGATCGAGCCCGCAAATCCATGCTACTGTACGCTCCAGTCCCAGTCCAAAGCCGGAATGCGGAACGCTACCATAGGTACGCAGATCCATATACCATTGGTAGGCTTCACGTGTCAGGTTATGCTCGTTAAAGCGCTCTTCCATCAAGGCCGGATCATCTATCCGTTGGGAACCTCCAATAATTTCGCCGTAGCCTTCAGGAGCGATCATATCGGCGCACAGAACAACCTCTGGGCGAGTTGGGTCAGGTTTCATATAAAATGCCTTAATGTGAGTCGGCCAATGTGTAATGAATACAGGCTTGTTGTATCTCTCGGCAATTGCCGTTTCATGAGGAGCACCAAAGTCTTCACCCCAAGGAATATCGAATCCTTCGCCTTGAAGGAAAGTAATTGCTTCATCATACGTTATGCGTGGGAATTCCCCTTGAATTTGCTCCAGCTTCGAAACATCGCGTCCAATCGTTTCAAGTTCCTTCGCACAATTTTTCAGAACAGACTGTACGATATGACTTACAAACTGCTCCTGGATGCGCAAGGATTCCTCATGATCGACAAAAGCCATTTCCGGCTCAATCATCCAGAACTCGATCAGGTGGCGACGTGTTTTGGACTTTTCCGCACGGAAAGTTGGACCAAAGGAATATACCTTACCCAGAGCCATTGCTGCCGCTTCCATATACAATTGCCCGCTTTGTGTCAAATAGGCATCTTCGTCAAAATATTTGATGTGGAACAACTCTGTTGTACCTTCTGCGGAAGAAGGCGTCAAAACCGGCGGGTCCACCTTCGTAAAGCCGTTGCCATTAAAAAATTCCTGAACAGCACGGATGATTTCCGCCCGTACGATCAGAACAGCACGTTGCTTGGCGGAGCGCAGCCACAAGTGACGATGATCCATCAGGAAATCTACCCCGTGCTCTTTTGGTGTAATCGGGTAGTTTTCAGTCAGATGAATAATTTCAATGCCTGTAACCGTTAATTCAAAACCTGATTGACTACGCGGTTCCTCACGCACGATTCCAGTCACATACAGGGAGCTTTCCTGCGTCAAGGATTTGGCATCATTCCAAATGTCCTCGGACACTTCGCTTTTCACGATAACCCCTTGAATATATCCGCTGCCATCGCGCAATTGCAGGAACTGGATTTTACCGCTAGATCGTTTATTATTTACCCAAGCGCCGATTGTAACCGTTTCCCCTACATGGCGACCCACTTGGGCAATCGTACTTTTATTCGTCATGACCGTCTCTCCTCTTAACCGAAAATCAAACAGCCCTTCCCAAGGGTCAGGCTGTTTGTTCTCACTGTTGATACATACAGACTGAAGTAAGAACACTGTATGCATAAAATTTAATTTTTTCCGGTTGAACTATTGTACCAAACGGAACGTGTCACGGGCAATAACCAGTTCTTCGTTCGTTGGAATAACTAATACTTCTACCTTGGAGTTTGCCGTTGTAATCCGGCGAGGCTCACCAGAACGAATAGCGTTAAGCGAATCATCCAGCTCGATACCGAGGAATGTCAGTTGCTCCAACACTCTCTTACGCAGCACGACGGAATTCTCGCCTACACCTGCTGTAAATACAATCACGTCTACCCCGTTCATTGCCGCAGCATAGGAGCCAATGTATTTACGCAGACGGTATTCATACATTTCGAATGCCAATGTAGAATTAGCTTCGCCTTTTTCCATACCTTCTGTGACTTCACGCATATCACTGCTGATACCGGAAATCGCTAAAAGTCCACTGTGCTTGTTCAGCATGGAGTTCACTTCATTGACCGTCAGTTCTTCTTTGTTCATAACATAAGGCACGATTGCAGGGTCCAAATCACCACTACGTGTACCCATCATAAGGCCTTCCAGTGGAGTCATACCCATGGAAGTATCTACGGACAGACCGCCTTGAACTGCTGTTATACTACCGCCATTACCGATATGACAAGTAATGATCTTCAAATCTTCCAGAGGACGACCCAGGAATTTGGCAGCTTCCTTACTAACAAAATCATGAGAAGTACCATGTGCGCCGTAACGACGTACCTTGTACTTATTGTACAACACTCGTGGAATGGCGTACATATATGCTTTCTCAGGCATGGTTTGGTGGAACGAGGTATCAAATATTACAGCCTGCGGCACATCCGGCATATTCGCTTCTGCGGCTCTAATCCCCATCATGGAAGGCGGGTTATGCAGCGGCGCAAGGTCGAATAAGCGACGAATTTCACTCTTCGCTTCAGGCGTTATCAGCGCTGACTGCTTGAAGATTTCGCCTCCATGAACCACACGGTGGCCTACAGCCTGAATTTCGCTTGTATCGGAGATTACACCATGCTCCGCGTCAGTGAGTGCATTCAGCACTTTACGGACCGCTGTGGTATGCTCCAGAATTTCGCTAACCTCAGTATGTTCTTCTTTGCCTGTTGGTTTATGCGTCAGGATGGAGGAGTCCATACCGATACGCTCTACCAAACCTTTTGCCAAAACGGACTCATCCGTCATATCATACAGTTGATATTTCAGGGAAGAACTTCCTGCATTGATTACGAGAATTTTCATATCCGGTCACCATCCTTGTCGTACTTAAAGAAACCTTCGCCCGATTTTACACCCAGATTACCTGCACGCACCATTTTCTTCAGGACGATGGACGGACGATATTTTAACTCGCCAAATTCACGGAACATGCGCTCCAGAGCAGCCAAAACGGAATCCAGACCAAAGCGGTCGGCCATTTCCAAAGGACCGTTTTGGAAGCTGTAACCGATTCGCATAGCATCGTCGATATCTTCAGCTGAAGCTACACCCTCTTGAAGCACGTGTGCCGCTTCATTGATCAGCAAGCAAATGATACGGCTTGTTACGAAGCCTGGGGATTCATAAATCATAACCCCTTTTTTCTCTACTATTTCTTCAACAAACAGTTTTGTGCTTTCAAACGTCTCATCAGAAGTTTTCAATCCACGAATAATTTCCACAAGATCAATGCGGGATACCGGATAAATAAAGTGCATGCCAATAACACGCTCTGGGTACTTGGTCGAGCTGGCAAGCTCGGTCAGGCTAAGCGTGGATGTATTACTTGCAAGAATAATGTTGCTTGGACACACATAGTCCAGCTCTTCGAAAACAGCTTTCTTTTCGTCCAGGTTTTCTGTAATCGTCTCAATGACCATATCACAGCTGCCAAGCTCCGCCAAATGGGATACTTTTTGAATGCGGGATAAAATCAACTTTTTCTCCGCTTGTGTGATGGCCCACTTTTCCAATTGTTTGTCCAGACTCGTTTCAATCATATTATAGGCGTAGTCTAGTTTCTCTGGTGTCTGCTCTACCAGCAGCACATCGATTCCTTTGGACGCGAGCATTTCAGAAATACCTTGGCCCATGGTGCCGCCGCCGATGACGCCGATTTTTTTAAATTGCATGGTTCTTAACTCCACCCTTTCCTGGTCACTCTCATATATTGTATCCTTCTTTGTCGAAAAATACATGTTTATGTCCCAATAGATAATAATATCTTAGCACGGACTAAAAGTAAAAAAAAATAACCAGCATAAAAAATTATGCTGGTAATAAAGCATTTTCACTAAATTGACATCTAAATTGGTCTCCGGACAATGTTTCTTCCTTCATCAGGATGTCAAGAGAGTTGTCGAACACGGGACGATGCTTCTCAAGCAGCTCCAAAGTTCGGGTATGCAGCCCATCCATAATCTGGCCATTTTCACGCATAAGCTCCTCTTTTGTAACCATATCCATATTAATAATGCCAAGTGACGTCAACCCGGAAGTCATCATCGTGTGAACGATATTCAGTGCCTGCTCAAAATCATTACTTGAGCCTGTACTGCGACCGCCATAGTACATTTCTTCTGCTGCAGCCCCAGCGAGGGAAATCATAATCTGCTCCTCCAGGAACTGCTTGGTATATAGATAATGCTCTTGCTGTGGATTATGTCGCACATAGCCGAGCGCTTTCCCACGTGGGCTAAGCGCTACCTGGCTCACACTGCCGGGACGAACGATTTCGGCCATAATAGCATGTCCCAGCTCATGAATGGCTACACGTTTTTTCTCTTCCAACGTGGATTCACGGTCTGTTTTCTCGCCCATCATTACCTTGTCGATGGCCATCGACAGATGTTTTTGGGCAATCATCTTCTCTTCCTGTCTCATCGCATAGATTGCCGCTTCATTCATGACGCTTTCCAGCTGTGCGCCTGAAAAACCATAGGATTCTTCAGCAATTTTGTCCAGATTCGTATTTTCCTGAATCGGTTTGTTTTTAGCATGAATTTTCAGAATATGAAGACGGCCCTTTTTATCAGGCAAATCCACTTGAATATGACGGTCAAAGCGTCCCGGACGTGTTAAGGCGCTATCCAGCATTTCTTTACGGTTTGTAGCCGCAATAAGCAAAATACGTGGAGTATCAGCTGAATAAATGCCATCCATTTCTGTCAGCAGCTGGTTCAAAGTCTGATCATATTCACGTTGCTGTCCACCCTCACGCTTACCGCCAATCACATCAATTTCATCAATAAAAATAATCGCATTTTCCTTCTTTTCCTTGGCTGCACGAGTACGAGCCTCACGAAATAGCTCACGGACACGACCTGCACCCACACCAACGTACATTTCAACAAACTCACTGCCTGAGGCGGCAACAAATACAGAATTAGTATAATGTGCGGCTGCCTTCGCCATCAGCGTTTTCCCGGTTCCCGGAGGACCTGTGAGCAAAACGCCTTTTAAGGGGCGAATGCCAAATTTTGAGATTTCATCATGTCGATTCAAAAAGTCCAGCGCCTCTCGCAGCTCCTGCTTGGCGCTTTCCTGCCCGCCGATCTCTTCAAAAGTCAGCTTGTCCGGGCCATTTTTTTTACGTTTACGCTCTTGCCCGGCACCTACAGCCAAGCCACCGCGCGCATGCATGAGCATTAACAAGCCGCTGAGCATTATACCTGCGATCAGCAGTGGGACAATATTCACCCCGATAAAGATGAGAAATATGATCGTTACCGGCACAATGCCGATTAGTGCTTCCTTGATCCATCTAGGCATTAGGCCATACCCCCATTTGCTGAGATTGACGTGGCAAAACGATAAACTTGGTCGCTTTACCTTCGCTGAGTCGGATATAGACATTGTTTGAATCCATATCGGTATCAGCCTGGATGCCCGTCTTTTTCTTTTTCATCTGCTCAACAGTAGATGAAATTTGAGTATATTTTTTATTTTCCATCGCTTCCGCTACGGGAAACATAGCCTCAGACCACCATTGATTCAGTGCTGAATTGGAATGGTCTTCGATGTCGAGCTTAATGGTCCGGCTGCCAATGATGGACTGCCCTTTTTGCTTAATTGCATCGACCAGTCCGGCCACATCTGCCTGTGGTTTGAGATCCAGTTTCAATACAACCTGTTCCGGTTTAATATCTATTTGAGCGCTTGTCACGCCGGGATATTGAGAAACCAATTTTTCCAGAGGACTTTGCATTGTAACCTGACGATAAATGAACCATCCTCCAAACAGCAGCGATGCTGCCAAAACTGCTGCAACAACGATAGGAACTGCACGCAATTTCAAATAACATCCTCCTCTCAAAATGTAAAACAAAGAAGAAACGGGACGAATGTCTACAACAAACAGACTTATGATCTTGGTCTTGCTGCAAAACAGCAAGCCTTTTTCTATCATATTTGTCTATCACTTAGGAATATAGTATATCATAACGTATATCGAATATCGAAGGCAATGTGTGGGGGAGTTGCGATAAGGCAAAATCATTGGTTATGGGTGGGCGGAGGGAGACGCTGCGTGTAGGATTTGGTCTTACGATCGCTGTTGCCATGGGATTCTCTTGATGATATAAAACATTTAAGGGTTAGAATCCCATGGCAAAGGCGAACGCTCCGCTTCTCCAGATTCAAATCCTCCACTCCGCTACTGCACAGCCATAAAGATGAATTTGCCCTAGGAGAGAATTGGGTAGGTAAAGATGCTTCGCTGGCTTTCAGCCGAGCTCCGCAGGGTTGGTAGTTAAAAAGACGCAAATACGAATTAAATCGTATTTGCGTCTTTTTAACTATTTCTTCAAATCTCTATATTTACTTTAGCCAATTTCGGCTTTCTTTGCTTTCTTTCAGTTACTCCTGCTTTTACAATAACATAATCCTTTATAAAAACATCATGCCACCGTCGATCAGAGGAGATTGTCCTGTCATGTAATCGGAATCCGGGCCTGCCAGGAAGGACACGAAGGCTGATACATCTTCCGGTATTGAGAGACGACCCAGAGCAATTTTGCTGCCGAATTCCTTGGTAGCATCGCCTATAGCTTCACCTTTAGAGGCCGTAATTTCTTTATCAATTCCGCTCCACATCGGAGTTTGTACAATGCCAGGGCAGTAGGCGTTAACCGTAATTCCATATTGTGCATATTCCTGAGCCGCGGTTTGTGTTAGCGCTCGAACGGCAAACTTAGTTGCAGAGTAAATACCTAGATTGGCATTACCGACATGACCTGCCTGGGAAGAGGCATTAATGATTTTACCACCATGACCCAACTCTCTAAATTGGGCTGCGGCCGCCTGCATGCCCCACAATACACTGGTCACATTAATGTGAAACAGCTTGTCAAAATCAGCCAGCGTAACATCATCCAATAGCTTGGAAGGAGCAATCCCAGCATTATTCACGATAACATCAAAGCCACCGAGTTTCTCAGCTGTCTCCTGTACGGCGGCGAAAACCTGATCCCGGACGGAGACATCAACTTTAAGCGCAAGCGAGTGCCCTCCTGCCTTTGCGATCTCTCCAGCAACACTTTGAGCTGTACTTTCATTTAAATCCACGACTGCAACGGCAAAGCCATCTTGACTCAGCCGTAAAGCGATAGCCCGACCAATCCCTTGACCTCCACCTGTTACCAATGCAACTTTCCCATCCATTTTTCCCATGTTCATGAATCTCCTTTTGCGTATAAGTAGTCATGATAACATAGCCACGAAATTATGGCTTACGTTAGTCAATATCTATAATTGAACCATTTTTAGGAAAAAAAAATTATGAGATATGTAATAGACTTCACTTTATACCTGTTTAAGGTAAATGAACAACATGTAATCCAAACTTTTAAAATTACATATAAAGGTACTGCACAGGCGGATACGGTTTTATACTCAAATAGTTATGCTATAATAAATTCTAATCAAACATAAAATCAAAAAGACGTAAATACGAATTCATCGTATTTACGTCTTTTTTTTAACTTTCAATCATTCCAAGATATATAAACGGAGTTTAAAAGTTACCTTTTGCGCCACTCCGCAGGGGATGATGCTTTCCATCGGCCGCCTCCAGATTTCTCGAATAAGCCTATGTCAGAGGAGAAATCCGGGAACAAGATTGACAGATGTAAAACCCAAAACGGAGATAAGCGCGGCGTCCGTTCCCTCCTACCTCAACTCCCTGGTGTTTGGAGTGACTCCATGGCGGTCAGCCAGCGGAGTGGGCCATTTGAAACTGAAGAAGCGGAGCGTTCGCCTTTGCCGCCGGATTTTCCCCATAAGAATCTAATCGAAAAAAATCCGGCGGCAACAGCGATCGTAAGATCAAATGGACTACGCAGCGCTCCCAGGCGCTCCTACCCCTTCAAACCATCATCAGCCACTCCCCACATTACTCTAGTAGTTAGGCAATGTATACTTTACCCCCGTCGATCCCCCATCTGAGAAACGGTAAAAGGTATAGTTATGATGACTTCCATCATTGTAAAACAGCTGCCAAACATATTCGCCATTGAACACGCTCGGCTGGAGACTCACAATCTCTGCATCTGGAAGCTGCTGCTGAATGATTGCCTTCATTTTTTCCTCGTCGACTCCGTTTTTCAATAGCTCGGTATGGATACCGCTATTATCTGCGGCAGGTACATTAGGCTGTCCCTCCACTTTTTGAAAGGGAACCCACACCATTATATTTTCATTTTGGGCATTTTTCCCTTGAACTACCCAATATACCTGACTCCATACTGACTTCCATGTACGAGTCGTGCTGACCAGACCACCCGATTGCTTGGCCTTTATGATAGCGGCATTTCTCTCAGCCACCTGGTCTTGCGTAACATAAGAATAATACCAGAACATGCTGACCAGGATCAGTATCACGGCCAAAACGGCGACCGCTATCCATTTTTTCTTATTTTTCAAACCTGTGCTTCCTCTCTAAGGGGATGTGACACCTGAATTAGCGCGACAGCAGCCCTTCAAAGGCGGCTTGTGCCTCATGTTTGATACGTTCCTCGTCCATAGTCAGGCACTCACCGTTTTTCACGACCTGACGACCATCAACCCACACATGAGCCACATCTTTGGCGCTTGCGGAGTATACGGCATGGGAAACGAGGTCTGTACGCGGCAAGAAGTGCGCCTGATTCAGATCTAATGCGATAAAGTCAGCCTTGTTGCCTGCTGCCAGTACTCCTACCTCTTTTAAACCAATCGACTTCGCGCCGTATTCTGTTGCCAGACGCAGCGCTTCATTCGCAGGAACTGCCGTAGGATCACCGGATACTCCCTTGTGGATGAGCGCAGCCAGACGCATTTCCTCAAACATATCCAGATTATTATTGCTGGCAGGACCATCTGTTCCGAGGGAAACAGTAACCCCTGCACGCAGCAGTTCAGGCACTCTTGCTACACCACTTGCCAGCTTCAGGTTGCTGCCCGGATTATGCGAAATCGCTACACCACGTTCAGCCAGCAAAGCTATTTCTTCATCATTCAAATGAACGGCATGAGCAACAAGTGAAGGACGGGAGAAAAAGCCGAGCTTATCCAAATGTGCAACTGGACGCAAGCCATAATCACGTACGTTTTGCTCAACTTCGGCAAGAGTCTCGGACATGTGTGTGTGCAGCGGTAAATCCAAATCATGCGCAGCCTGTACAAATTTTTCGATAAACGCAGGCGGGCATGTGTAAGGCGCATGCGGAGACATCATCGTTGTAATACGACCATCTGCCTTACCATGCCAGTTACGTGCAAAAGTCACAGCCTCAGCCAGCTTGATTCGCTGCTCCTCCTCAGAGCATAATCCAATCGCCCCACGCATCAGACTCGCACGAATGCCTGATTCTTCAGCTATACGAGCCACCTCATCCATATGATCGTACATGTCCAGGAAGGTCGTCGTACCGCCTTTCAGCATTTCCAGCACAGACAAGGAAGTACCCCAGTACACATCTGAAAATGTGAACTTAGCTTCCATCGGCCACATTTTCTCCTGAAGCCATACTTGAAGTGCCAAATCATCACCATACCCACGCAGCAATGACATCGCCGCATGACCATGAGTGTTAATCAGACCTGGCAAAAAGAGCAAGCCTTTACCGTCAAAAGCGTCTGTCTCTTCCTCTCCCGCAGGCAAAGTCTCGCCAATGTAAGTAATCCGGCTATCCTCTACAATCATATAGCCATGGATTACTCCGACTTCCGGTCCGTTTACGGCAAAGGAGCCGTTTTTAATCATCCATTTATTCACCGTCATATTGCAATTCTTCCTTTCCATCCTCTAAATAATAAGCGAGGCTAAGCAAATCGGTTGTAAAATCTGTGGTATGTACCCGGATGTTGTCCGGGGTTTTCAGAATGATCGGTGCAAAGTTCAAGATCGCTTCAATACCACTCTCAATAAGCTTGTCAGCCACGTGTTGCGCTTCGAAATCCGGTACGGTAATAATCCCGATCCGAATATTTTTTTCTTTTATGGTCGCTTCCAATTGATCCATTGGCTGAACGATCAACGTATTGATCATCGTCCCCGTCTTCTCTGGAACCGCATCAAATACCGCTACAATTTTCATATTATCTTTTAAGTAAGCATTATAATTCGAAAGCGCTTGACCCAGATTACCAGCTCCGACCAATACGACGTTGATTTGCTGATCAATTTTCAGAATATGACGTATTTTTTCAATAAGATAAGTAACATCATAACCGATACCCTTTCGGCCAAAATCTCCAAAATATGCAAGATCCTTGCGAATTTGAGCCGGATTCAAGTTCAGTCTTTGTCCCAGCTCCTGGGAAGAGACCGTGGCCACCTCCCTTTTGTGCAGTGCATTCAGATAACGTAAATATACGGGTAACCTCCGCACAACTGCCTCTGAAATTTTATCTGATTTCATACTTGCTCCCCCTAATTGTAACGGACATGTTTAAGTGTCCGTCCATTATGCCTCAGTCTCCGGGGCGGATTGGAGCCATTCAGAGATGCGGGGCACCATTTGCTCCGTCGGCATATGCTCCATTTTTGGTCCCGGTAACGAGTACAAAAAGTGCTTTCCGTAATAGGATTCGATTACACGTGTATCGTATACGATGACGACCCCGTGGTCGCTCGCTGTACGTACCAAACGCCCAAATCCCTGTTTAAAGCGAATGACCGCCTGTGGAACAGACAGCTTCATAAATGGATTTTTCTTTTGCTGCTGAAGCAGCTCGCTTTTCGCCTCCAGCAACGGGTGATTTGGCGGTTGAAACGGCAGCCGGACAATTGCCAAGCAAGTCAGCGCCTTGCCTGGAATATCGACACCTTCCCAGAAGCTGCTGGTTCCCAGCAATACAGAAGCTTTGGCCTCCTGAAAACGCCGGGTCAGCTTGCTGCGGCTCCCACTGTCTACACCCTGTCCCAGCACAGTGATATCGCTGGAAGATAATGCCTCTTTGAGTGGCTCGTACACCTGCCGGAGCATCCGGTACGAGGTAAATAAAACGAGCATTCTCCCCCCGGTCGCCTGAGCAGTCGAGCCTAGCGAGCTAACGAGCATATTTACAAAATGTGCATCTCCAACACTTCCCTTTACACTCGGGAAATCCCGGGGAATGACCAGCAGCACCTGATCCCTGTAGTTAAAGGGCGACGGGAGCTGCGAAGTCATAAGCCGCCCCTCTTCTGCAGCTTCCTGCAAACCAAGCTGATCGGTCATGTACTGAAACGACTTATCTACCGATAAGGTAGCTGAGGTCAGAATAATGCTTCTTTTTTTGTCAAAAAACATTTCTTTCAGCTGGCGGCTCACATCTACAGGCACTGCATAAAATTGCAGTGATTTACTGCGAAATTGCCCGCTTGCCTCAAGCCAGTAGACGGTCGTTTCATCATCAAGACGCATAAAGAAGCGCAAATTTTCCTTCACGCCCGCCAAATCCTTGAGCAGTCCCGTGATATCGGTAATGAGGCTGTCAGCCGCATAATCGTCATGTTCTTCCTTTACGTCCAGCATCAGCTTATCGCCCTTGCGCAAAATTTCGCTTAGCGTAACATTAAGCTGATTTTCCAGCGCAGCCGCTTGATCCCACTTGGCAGGCTTGGCCGACGGCTTGAGACGGGAAGAAAACTGCCCCGTTTCACCCGGTGTCGCATCACTTCGCTCCGGCAGCATACCAAATAGCTTGTCGCTTAACAAATCCCATGTCTCTTTGACCTCCAGCACAAGTGGATATACCTGGTCGATGATCGAAGCCCAATCTGCCGACTTCTCATGACCGGACTTTACCAACTGCTGACGCAATGAAGGCAGCTGTCCATTCTTGCTGTCTTTGAACAGCCGGGTCAGCGTATGAACGAGTGTGAAATATTTCATATGCATGCCCAGATGCTTACCAGCAACTTCCTCCAGATGGTGTGCTTCATCAATGACCAGATGCTCATAGCTTGGCAATAGCTGATGACTTGCCTTGACATCCGTAAACAGCTTGGAGTGATTCGTTATAACCACATCCGCTGTTCCGGCCTCATGACGTGCACGATGATAAAAGCATTTACGGAACCACGGGCATGAACGGCCAAGACAGGACTCGGAATCACTTGCCACTGTTTCCCAAAAATCTCCGCCACGGTTGCTCAGATTCAATTCTTCATCATCACCAGTTTCCGTGAGTGTCAGCCAGACGATCATCTGGGCAGCTGTAATTAAGTCTTCCTTAGGTGTTGCGAAGTCTCTTCTGTTTATTTTATGTTCAAACTTGCGCAGACACAAATAATGCCTCCGCCCCTTAAAAATGGCAGCCCGGAACGGGAACGGAATCACCTTCGTCAGCATCGGAATATCGCGCTCACGCAATTGCTCCTGCAGGTTGATTGTATGCGTACTTACTGTGACTCGCTGACCATATTTTACACTATGATACAGTGATGGAAGCAAATAACCCAGAGACTTGCCTGTCCCTGTACCCGCCTCGATCAGCAAATGCTTGTCTTCACTCAGCGCCTGATTTACATCCTCTATCATCTGTACCTGCGCTTCGCGCTCCTCGTATTGGCTCAAGGATGAACGTAAATGATCTCGCACATCATCCATGTATTTATCAAAGGAAACACCCGACAGCGGATTTGGATCATCTTCTCTGCGCGGAGTAGCTAGCTCTGTCCAATCTTCCACCTTTAGTGCAAGCTGGCGATAAAACTGATGCCCCTCCAAATCCTGAATGGGATCAAGCTCTTTCTCTTCACGTACCCCGTCAAGAAACCATCCAAGATCACTTTCTTCCTCTGCGAACAAATCACTGAGCCGCTGTATCGTGATTAAAGGCAAGGCTTGAAGCTCTCCCACACACTTTAAAAACACCTCGGCCGTAGCCAACGCGTCGCTGTCTGCTTGATGGGGACGGTCATGAGCCAGCCCGAACTCCGAAGATACAAATCCCAGCTGATAGGAGGAAAGCGATGGAAACATGATTTTCAGAAAATCCATTGTGTCCAAAATTCTACCGCTAAACGGCAGATATCCACACCGATCTAAAGCGTTTTGCAAAAAATTAAAATCAAATGCCACATTATGACCGACCAGCACAACATCATCCAGCATAGGTACAAGCTCCATCATCATCTCTTCAAGTGCTGGGGCATCCTTGACGTCATCGTCTGTAATTCCGGTCAACCCGGTAATAAAAGGCGGAATGGGTCTGCCAGGGTTCACATAAGAACCGTAAACACGGGAAATGCTGTTATCATGATCTATAATTGCAAGTCCGACTTGAATGATGTCATCCGCGGACTGGGTGCCTGTCGTTTCAAAATCCAATACCGCAAATTTCATTCGGGCTAAATCCTTTCTTTTGACACATACAAAAATAATAACTCCGTATAACAGCATAGCAGAATATCGCCTTTTTGGAAATTAAGACAGCCAAAAAAGACGATGCATACGCCGCCTGAGGAGGTGGGCATGCATCGTCTTACCCGGTGTCTGACAACTACATCCAGGGCATCATCGAGCTGTCGTAGCGAAGCATTTTAGTACCGGACAAACAGGCTTCCATATTGTGCAGCGGCTCGGGCATTGCAGGATCGAGCTGGTGCGCGCGAGCAAAACATTTTTGCGCTGCCTCTACATCAGCCTGTTTGGCCATCAGACAGCCCAGCGCATTATAGATGGCCGCCTTAAGTCCTGGCTGCTCTGTCAGGTGCAGCACCTTTTGAAAATGGCGTACAGCCTCCGCTGTATCCTCCAGTTGAAAATGCGCCATCCCTAAATACATACGACTTTGCCAGCTGTTCGGAAAATGCTGTAATACCTGCTCAAACTGCTGAATGGCCTCAGGGTACATAAGCAGTTGGTAATACCCTTGTCCCCGATTATAAGCCAGCAGCTCCTTTTCAGGCAGTTCCTTTTCAGAAAGCTCTGCGTCAGAAATGTCGGACTCTGCGGAAAAGCCGGCCGCTCGCAGGCAAACCATTTTTTCCTCAAAGGCCAGCCATTCATCCATAATTCTGTCACTCATTTTCCGCAGCAAACTCCAATGCTGCAGCAGCTCCTGCTTGCGAGAACCTTGGGCTGATGGGTAATGCTTCACGATATCATCTAACATGCTGTTCATTTCTGCGAATACATGCTGGAACATGTGCATCCCGCCCTTACGAAAGATGGAGTAATACACTCACATTCTTCGCCTAAAGGACGTGTTTCATCCGCACTCCCATTCATTACATGATCGTAGCGTGTACTTCCTTATTCGCCGTCTGGGCTGGTTTATTATGTTCATCAACGAATACCACAGTCGGTTTGTATGTTTTTGCCTCTTCATTTGACATAGAAGCGTAGGAAATAATAATGACCGTATCACCAGGCTGCACCAGACGCGCTGCTGCACCATTGAGGCAAATCACGCCGCTGCCACGCGGTCCAGGGATAACATAGGTTTCCAACCGGGCCCCGTTGTTATTGTTCACAATTTGAACCATTTCATTTTCCAGCAGATCGGATGTCTCCATCAAATCCTCATCAATCGTAATACTCCCCACATAGTTAAGATTGGCTTCAGTCACCGTCGCACGGTGAATTTTCGATTTCATCATCGTTCTAAACATGGGAAAGCACCTCCGCTTTCTGTAATCTAATATTGTCAATCAGTCGGGTGTTCCCAAATTTCACAGCCAGCGCTACAATGATGTCCTCTTGAACATCACTTAGCCGCTGCTCGGCAAGAATTGGCTCTAAGCCGGGAAAAGTTAATATTTCAATATAATCAATGTCTGCCAATGGTGAGGAGGTAATGGTGGACTCTACCATTTGATGTATCTGACCGATTGTAAACGAGTTTTGTACAGCATCTTCGCTCACTTCACGCACCTTGCGCAGTGATTGGGACAGTACCAACGCCTGCTCCCGCTGCTCTGCACTCAAATACACATTACGCGAGCTCAGGGCCAAACCGTCAGCCTCTCGGACGATCGGGCAAGGTACAATGGTCACATTCATATTGAGATCGGTCACCATCTGCTGAAGCACAGCAACCTGCTGCGCGTCCTTCATACCAAAGAAGGCCAGATCAGGATTGACCATGTTAAACAGCTTGGCTACCACCGTCGTCACACCATCAAAATGTCCCGGACGTGAAGCGCCACATAAGCGTTCCGTCAAAGCGGATACGTGAATTTTGGTTCGGGTTGGCTGCGGGTACATTTCCGCTACTGTTGGCAAAAATACAATATCCACACCCTCGCGCCGCGCTACCTCCAGATCACGTGCTTCATCACGAGGGTAGCTGTCCAGATCTTCATTAGGTCCAAATTGAATCGGGTTGACGAAAATGCTGAGCACCACTGTATCTGACAGTTCACGCGCCTTTTGCATCAAGCTTGCGTGGCCTTCATGCAAGTACCCCATCGTCGGCACAAAGCCGACTGTATGTTGCTGTATAGCAGCAGAACCGTATTCCGCTTTTGCTCTGTTTGTGCCAAGCTGCCGCCGTTCAGCAATAGCCTGCCGCAGCTGAGCCACTTCTCTTACGATGATCATGACTGGGATTCCACCTTTTCCTTAGCTTGTTGCCTAACTTGCTCCTTGGCCTGGCCTTTGGCCTTACCGTACAGAGCTTCCACGACACGATCGTCCGCACTGAACACATGCTCTTCAGCTGGAAAGGCGCGTCCCTTCACATCGCTCACATATTGCTCAATGCTGCTGCGGATCAAGCCGCCTACATCGGCATAGGTTTTAACAAAGCGCTTGCTGTAATAAGGCGATGCATATTGAATCAGGTCGTGATAGACCAGCACCTGACCATCGCATCCGCGTCCAGCACCAATTCCAATGGTCGGAATGGACAGTTCTTTGGAAATCGCCGTTGCGACCTCCTCAGTCACCAATTCCAGTACAATGCCAAATGCACCCGCTTGCTCCAGCGCCTTGGCGTCATCCATCAACCGACGTGCGTCTGCTTCATCCTTACCCTGAATGCGATAGCCGCCAATCTGATTAACAGACTGTGGTGTAAGACCGATATGTCCCAGTACAGGTACACCTGCCTGAACAGTCGCTTTTACGACGTCGACAATTTCTGCTCCGCCTTCCAATTTGACAGCATGCACATGTCCTCCCTGCATCAGACGGCGAATACCCTGAAGGCTTTCCGATACGCTGCTGTGGTATGTCATAAAAGGCATGTCCGCTACGATAAATGTATGCTCCGCACCTCTTGCTACCGCCCGGGAATGGTAGACGATATCGTCCAAAGTTACGGGAATGGTCGAATCGTAACCGAGAACTACGTTACCCAGCGAATCACCCACGAGAATCATGTCAATTCCCGCCTCCTCGGCTATTTTAGCCGATGGATAATCATACGCGGTCAGCATGCTGAGCGGAATGCCCTCCTGCTTCATTTTTTTCATTTTCACAATATTCAGTGCTTGTTTTCCGGCCACTTGGCATGGCTCCCTTCATCTTTTTTTGGCACAAAAAATAACCTTTTATGAACGCCTGCATATGTGCGTCATTAAAAGGTCCGAACAGCCAAAAAAGACACTCATTTTGAGATCGTCCCTTCTGTCTCGGTCCTGTTCGGCTCAGAGCAGAATCCAACGTAACCTTCAAATGAAGTTATGATGGTTTTACAAACTTGCTAAAGTAGAGCATGTGCCCTTGGAGTGCAGCTCGGACCGTCCGATGCCGCCTCCTGCACAGTATAACAAAAAACATCCACTTTTTCACGTGAAGTTTTGCACAGAGAACATAGCGATTCCGGGCGTTACTCACAGCTATGCTAGCTCTTACAATTGTATATCGCCTGAAATAACCTGAATTCGCTCTCCCTGATCTGTTTCTACCACTAATGCCCCAGAAGGGTCCAAGCCAACGGCAGTACCTTCTACTGCTACCCCTTGTCCGGTGTGTGCACGTACAGTGCGGTTGATCGTTACCGATAGCGCCTCCCACAGCATGGCTATAGGCTGGAACCCCTGCTCTGCATACAACCTGCATAGCTGCTCCATCTCCCCCAGCACTGCTGCAATCAATTCAGTACGGTCAATTTCACGCCCTGCCTCTATTTTCAAGGACGTTCCCACCTGGGATAGCTCTTCGGGGTAATCATCCCTATTCAAATTCACATCAATGCCGATGCCTGCAATACAATAGCGGACCCGTTGATCCTCTGCTGCAGATTCCAGCAGAATACCGGAGACTTTGCGACCATGAATAAGCAGATCATTCGGCCACTTTATGCCAGCCTCCACACCCGTCAGACGACGAATGGCCCTGCACAACGCCACACCTGTAAGCAGTGTCAGTTGGGGAGTAAAGGCCATGGGCTGGGTGGGACGCAGCACAATGCTCATCCAGACGCCTTTGCCGCGAGGTGAAAACCACCTCCGGCCCAAACGTCCCCGGCCTGCTGTCTGCTCCTCTGCCAGCACTACCGTTCCCTCCGGCGCTCCCTCTTCTGCCAAACGCATGGCATCCTGCTGAGTGGAGACCGTCGAATCCAGTATAACGATACGCTTGCCAAACGATTGTGTATTCAATGAATGTGCCAGTTTGGAAACTTCCAGTCGATCTGGTCGGGACACGATTCGGTAGCCCCGACGCGAGGAGGCTTCAATATTGTAGCCCAGCTCACGCAGCTTGTTAATCTGCTTCCATACCGCCGTGCGGCTGACCGAGAGGCGGCGGCTGATTTCCTCCCCTGAGACATAATCGGATGTCCCCTCCTCCAGTATGCCTAACAATCTCTCATGATTATTCACTACTTATCACCCGTTTCGTCACCCGTTTCGCTTCCTGAAGCAATGCTTCTGTTTCATTCGGAATATCTCCGCAGGCGGCAGCCAGTAGAAGCTGTTCCAGCGTCTGCCCTAGCCAAGGCCCACCCGGTCGATTCATCGCTTGAACCAGTACATTTCCTGTAATGTTTAAATCCTTAATGCGAATCACAGCGGCTTGCTTCGTCCATGAATTGGCCAGTTCTGCCATCCTCGCCACATGCATGTCTGCCCCTGACGATAATCCACGGAATGAGGGAGGCAGTGTCTTATAAAGCTCAAGCCAATCCAAAGCGGTATCCCGTCCCAGTTTAATTAACAGTCGAATCCAGCTGCGACGCAGTGCCTCATCGTGGAATTCATCATCTTTGTGCGAAGCGGAATCAACCGCTATCACCACAGCACAGCTGACTAGCTCGGCCTCCCATTCCAGCAGATGGACCAGCCGCAGACGTACAGCGTTGGAGAAGGTCCAAGCTCTCAGCAGCTCGTCGGCTGTCTCCGAGGTTAGTCTGCAAGATAACAGGAGCAAGCCCCAACGCAGTTCATCCGGCAGCTCCACGATCCCGCTAAGCGCGTCCCTTTCGCATTGCTCCCAGGGAACAGGCACCTTTGTACAGGCCAGCAATCCGCTGCGCCTCAGCATTTCCAGCCCACGCAATGGGTCCGGCCCGGATAGCATCTTTTCCAGTTCGACTCGTACGCGCTCCATTGCTATAAATCGAAGTCCTTCTCTGCGTCGAATCATCCCTTTCCAGGTGTTGAAGGCGACACGGAAACGGAAAACAGAGGCAAAACGGATGCAACGCAGCATTCGCAGTCCGTCCTCCTCAAATCGTTCCTCGGCACGGCCCACACAACGGACGAGAGCAGCCCGTAAATCAGCTTCCCCTCCAAACGGGTCCACTCGCGCTCCATATTTATCCATTGCTATCGCGTTCATGGTAAAATCACGTCGCATCAGATCCTGCCGGATGTCCTTCACAAAAGCGACTTCCGTGGGTCGGCGGTGATCAGCATAGCCGCTTTCCGTACGAAATGTGGTCACCTCGAATGCATGACCGCCCTGCATGACCGTAACCGTCCCATGCTGAATTCCTGTCGGAATGACATGAGGGAACAGTGCTATGACTTGTTCAGGCTCAGCCGAAGTGGTCAGGTCCATGTCATGAATAGCACGACCTAACAGCTCATCCCGTACACAGCCACCTACCCAGTAGGTCTCGTGACCTGCTGCCGTTAGTGTATGTATGACCTCTCTGCTATGAAGAGCCATCTCTTGATCAGCATATTGCCACGTATTTGTGTTCACAGGGTTTCCCCCTTTGCAAATATTCAATAAAAAAACGGACGCAAGTCCGTCTTCTTAAACGCAGATCGGTTTAAGATCCGGTACCTCGCGTCCCAACACACGGTAATATATTTCTTCATATTGACGACTAATCAGCTCATCACAGAAAACAGTACGAGCACGTGCCAGACAGGCTTCACGGAAACGTTCTGCCATCGCTTCATCGGATAACAGCTCGACTGCATATTCAGCCATTGCCTCGGTGTTGCCAATTTCAGCAAGATAGCCCGTACTTCCATGTACAACAAGTTCAGGTATGCCGCCTGCCTGAGAGCCAACGGTCGGCACTCCGCAAGCCATTGCTTCAAGCGCAACCAGCCCAAAGCTTTCCTTTTCCGAAGGAAGCAGCAGCACATCCGCCATGGAAATGACTTGTGCAATCTCATCTTGCTTACCCAAAAAGAATACCTTATCCTGTAAGCCTAAATTTTCTATTTTACAGCGGATTTTCGGAAGATCCGGCCCTTCCCCAACCAGCAGCAGCTTCGAAGGTATCTTTTCCTGCACTCGTTCAAATATATCCAATACGTCTCCCACCCGTTTGACAGGGCGGAAATTGGAAATATGCATCATAATTTTTTCATCCGGCTGTGCAAAATCTCTCCGCAGCGCAGCCGCATCTCTTGGATAATACACCCGTTTGTCGACAAAGTTGTAGGTCAAGTCAATGGGCCGAGTAATCTCCAGCGCATCTATCGTCTCACGAATCAAATCCTTGGAAACTGCTGTCACAGCGTCGCTTTTGTTAATAGCCAGGCGAATCAGGTCTTTCAACGATTCATCCTGTGCCAGCACCGTAATGTCCGTACCGTGCAGCGTGGTTACCACCTTGAGGTGATCGCCCACCATTTCCTTGGCTAAATAAGCGCAGACCGCATGGGGTACCGCATAATGAACATGAAGTACATCCAAGTTCTTCATTTGTGCGACCTGGGCCATTTTTGTGGCCAGCGACAAATCATAAGGCGGATATCTGAACACGTAATAGTCGTTAACCTCAACCTCATGATAAAATATATTTTTTTGGAATGCCCCGCCTAATCTGAACGGAATGCTATTGGCAATAAAATGGACCTCATGCCCCTTCTCGGCCAGCAACTTGCCCAGCTCTGTCGCCACTACACCGGAACCTCCCAGCGATGGATAACAGGTAATTCCAATTTTCAATTTTTCATTCAAGTTAAGCTGCCCCCTTCCGTTCATCGGAAATGACTTTTAATAATAGCACACACCAAATACAGTGCACACTTATGTCAAGAATTTTATAAATCCTTATGTGAATAGCTTAACCAGATGAGGCGTTTTGGACGCAAAGCCCTCTGCATATGAAATCAGTTTTCGCTGACCCAACAAAGAGTCCCGGGCTTTCACACGCTCTACATATCCCTGATTTAACGGCGTAGCTACCGTATCCTTACCTGGTGCAGCCTGAAATTGCGAAGCATAGCTTAACAGCGATTGCTCCTTGGCTTCATAGTGCTCGGTGATGTCCACGATCAGGTCCGTTCTGCCGATGTCATTAATAAAATAAAAATATAATTGCTCCACCTGAACCGCAGGTTTTTCTGACATAAAGCGTCGTAGCTTGGCGTTAAACACCGCTTCCTCCACCAGTTTGCTGCACATAACATGATCCGGGTGCCGATCCTCCCAATATGGAGCAAATACGATTTTGGGTGCATGACGCCTGATCTCTGCTGTAACTGCAGCTACATGCTCAGGTGTCACATATAATCCACGGTCAGGCAGTCCCAGATTCGTCCGCACGGCAAGCCCCAGCACTTTCGATGCGTGCTCAGCTTCTGCCAAACGAGTATCCACATCCCCATTGGAGGACATTTCAGCCCGTGTCAAATCGCACACGCCCACTTTTAAACCAGCGGCTGTATGCTTGGCAATCGTGCCCCCCATGCCTATCTCTGCATCGTCGGCATGAGCACCAAAAATCAGGATGTCCAGCGTCATTTCACATCACCCAACTCGTCAATGCCCGGTTTATATTTATGTACCAGCTCACGCCATGCAAAATCGCCGCGATCCAGCGCCTTAACCAGTATTTCAGCCGTTGCAACATTAGTTGCCAAAGGGATCCCCTGCACGTCACACAGACGCAGCAACGCACTAATATCCGGCTCATGCGGCTGTGCCATTAACGGGTCACGCAAGAATATAATCATATCCATTTCGTTTTGTGCAACCAAGGCTCCGATTTGCTGGTCTCCCCCAAGCGGTCCTGACATGAAACGGTGAATTTGAAGCTTTGTTTGCTCCATAATGCGCAGACCTGTCGTGCCTGTTGAATACAATTGATGGTCTGTAAACACATGCTCATATGCCGTTGCAAAATTAACAATTTCATCCTTTTTACGATCATGCGCTATAAATGCAATCTTTAACATTCGAAATTCCTCCTGCCTCATTCTATAATTCCGTTCGTCAATTCATTCGCATTATTCTTAATCAATGTAATGCTCAAACCCGTATACAAGTCCCGGCTGCTCCATGACTTTTTGAATACCGATTTTGACACCAGGCATATAGCCAGCCCGCTCATAAGAGTCCTGACGGATTTTAAGGGATTGTCCAAATCCTCCGAATATCACTTCCTGCTGCGCGAATACGCCGGGGAGCCGGACACTATGGATACGAAAGCCTTGATAGTAACCGCCACGTGATCCCTCAAGGGTTTCCTCCTCTTCCGGATTGCCCTGTCGCAGCTCCTGGCGTTGCTCCGCAATCAGCTCTGCAGTCTTGATGGCTGTTCCGGAAGGCGCGTCCAATTTTTGGTCACCATGATATTCGATGATTTCCAAATGCGGGAAGTATTTTGCAGCCTGAGCCGCAAAGCGCATCATCAAAATGACTCCAATGGAGAAGTTAGGCGCAATCAGACCACCGATTTGCTGTTCCCGGCACTGCTTGTCCAGTTCATCAATCTGCTCGGGTGTTAACCCTGTGGTTCCGATAACCGGACGAACTCCATGCTTGATAGCAAGCGCTGTATGTGCGTACGCAAAACGCGGCCCCGTAAAATCGACCATGACATCTGGTCGACCATCCAGCAAAGCCTGCTCCACGTCCTCTACAATAGCGATGCCCGCTTCCTTCAGTCCGACGAGAAGGCCGGCATCACTGCCGGCGTGCGTTCTGTTCACTGCGGCCACAAGCTGTAGTTCCTCATCCTGGAGAACCAACTTGACAACCTCACGGCCCATACGCCCTGCTGCACCTACGACAGCTACTTTTATTGGTTCTGACATATCCCTACAACTCCTTATGCATCAATTTGTGCTAGATTTGTTCATTCATCTGTTGGCATAACTTCTTCATGAGATTGGCAAGCTGTACATTGTGAGGAAACAATGCAGCCGCCTCACGGGCAGCCTGCACAGCCAGCTCATATTCACTCAATTCATCATAAATCAATGCGAGCAGCATAAATGCATCACCGCATAGCGGATCAAGAGCAATTGCCTGTTCCAGCAGCAAGATCGCATCTCGATGCAGCTGTGATGTAATTTTTTCTACATCTAGCATCTTTCTGGCCTTCTCCGTGAGTTGCCTGGCTTGCTGCGCATGCAGATGAAGCACATATTCATCCTGCTGTGGAGCCAGACGAACTGCGTGCTCTGCATAGGCGAGCGCCTGCTCCAAACGTCCACTGCGAGCATAGGTCACCGAACACCGGAAATAATGCTCCGCATGATCAGGCTGGGCTGAAATCGCTTTTTCAAACCATTCCACGGCCTGCTCAAAATCGTTCTGCAAAATGCATTGGTAAGCTTTCTGGACGTATTCCTCCGCCTTCATGACACTGCACCTCCGGGTAACCGGTTTGGTACAGCATATGTACAAAACGCCTAATCGGTGTCCTTTTTGGTCCAGCGATTCGCGTCACGTGTGTTAAATTTATGCATGACCTTGTCATGAGCCTCGGTCAAATTTATACCCAGCGAATTCGCAAAGCAAACCGTAATGAACAAAATATCCCCCAGCTCCAGCTCAATAGAATTGTCAGCCTCATCCGTTTTTTTCGGTTTTTCGCCAAAGGAGTGATTCACTTCCCTCGCCAGTTCTCCGACTTCCTCAGACATCCGGGCCAGCATCGCCAAAGGGCTAAAATACCCTTCCTTGAATTGAGATATATACTGATCTACCTCACGTTGAATATCATCTAACGATTTTTCCATGAAGCATACAATCCCCCTATGTGCAGGTTTATTCATATGTTATCGTAAAGCACATTTTAAAACAAATTTTTTTTAAATTGAACTTGCGCCTCCATCTTGTAATCATTAGACTTTTAAACCTACCATAAAAAGGTATACTAAACATAAGGATCTACGGTTTTCCCAAATTACAAGAAATCGTTCATCACCAAACTGCTATTGCGAGGGATTATATGAAGATATCCAAATTCATCGAACAGCTTAAAATCATTTTACCCATTCTGCTCGGCACTGCTATCTATGCATTCGGTCTGCTGTATTTCATTATACCCAGTAAACTGATGGAAGGCGGCATTACAGGGATTACGCTATTGCTGAATTATGCTTTTTCGATTTCCCCCTCGCTCTCCACATTACTCCTGAATATTCCTTTATTTTTGATCGGATGGAAAATGCTTGGCGGCAAGCAAATTATATATACGGGGGTAGGTATCGGATCGCTCACTTTTTTTCTGTGGCTGTTTGAAAAAATGATTCATCGGGGATGGATGGGGACTTTTCAAACCGAACACGATATTATACTTTCTTCATTATATGCCGGGGTTACACTCGGGGCCGGGTTAGGTATTGTATTCCGCTTTGGCGGGACTACTGGCGGCTCGGATATTATCGCTCGAATTTTAAATCGAAATTTCGGCTGGAGTATGGGAAGGATTCTGCTGGTGATTGATATTGTCATTATCGGCGCTTCATTACTTTACATACCAAAAGAAAAAATTCTCTATACACTAGTCGCCGTGTTCATCGCGTCCAAGATTATTGATTTTATACAGGAGGGGGCTTATTCAGCCAGAGCTTTTATGATTATCAGTGACCATACGATGGATATTGCCGATATGATTACAAAGGACATGGATCGGGGAGTTACGATTATTCCCGCTGTAGGAGCATTTTCCAAGCAGGCCAAGCATGTTGCCTACTGCGTTGTGTCTCGTCAGGAAATACGGCGTTTGCATCAGATTGTGAAGTCCGTCGATCCTCGAGCGTTTATCATCATTCAGGATGTGCATGATGTACATGGAGAGGGATTCAAAGAGGAATAGCCCGGAAATCCGGGCGAGGACAAACGTATATAGAACAGATCCAAGGCTCCAGCTGCGACTGCTCGAGCAGTTCGGACAATTCAGCTGCTCAGCGTTATCTTGAAAACCCGGTTCGATATTTCCGATACCCTACATAAGTCAGCACCAGCAGTACAATCGTCCCGATTGCCAATTCCGCTCGGCGTTCGCTCTCACGGGGGATAAATGGTGCCAAAGCAGTGGCGTCTTTTTCACGTCCAAACAAGGCATTAAAGGTCGGGTTCCCTTGCTCCAATGCTCCCCTAATCGCTGAAGCATCTACGCTTTGCTGATCCCCCAATCCTTTTACGTAGGAAATCCATGAATCGGTCCGTACGACCTCGCTTGTCTTACCATGGATGAGGGCTGCTGTACGTATCGTCTCATAGTGATCCTCCAGCACTGCGGCTCCAGCCGCAAAACCCTTCATGTTACCTTTAGCAAACTGGGTGTTCAGGCCACTGACATCTTCTTTTAAAATTTTATAATACTGCTGCCATAAGGGCTGGCGCGGATGTGCAAGTGCATCTGTCGCAAGCCGCAAACTGGCCGCTGCCTTCACCCACTCATCAGGCGAAGCTTGCACGGACTGTGTAGCCTGCTGCACCTCAAGGATACTGCCGGATAAAGCATGAATGGCCTCTACAGATAGCGCTGCCTGTACCTGCCCAGTGCTGAACCATCGGCTCACCTCAGCAACATCCGCGCGCGCTTTTTCAATATTCCCGTCCATTACGTCCCGGTACAATATCGCAGCGGCTTGATCCAGTTTTTGAATTTCTTTTGTATTAACAGTAGGTTTTGACTGATCGCGTGCTACCGCTATACCTGGAGGGACGCAGACGAACAGCAGCAGGACCATAGATAACACAATACTCGATACAACACGTAACGTAATACGAAACCCCCGACCCCAAATCATGGGACATCCCTCCTCACCTTACTGTATGGCAAGGTTACCGGGACTAGAACTGGCTTTAGGTGCTTACTGTATGGCAAGGTTACCGGGACTAGAACTGGCTTTAGGTGAATCGTTCGAAACCAGGCTACGACTCAAGCTGTATCTCGATGATACGATGTCTTTTGATTGCGTGCCAGCATAGCCAGCCATCCCGCTACGATACTGAAAAACGTCAGTATATAGGTAAAAGCACACACTTGCGGTACATCATCCGTTAGTGTCTTTGGAAGGTACGGATAAATGCCAAATGTATAATCCATCGTATCGTTTAACAGTGTCCATATAGCGGCCAATCCTAAAGCAATCCAATTGCAGGTAAAAAAACGTACGAATAGCAGTGCTTCAACTGCCATGGCCGTATGAGAAGCCACCAGCATCCAATCCTGCCATATCATATGGTCCCCCTGCGCCACACCCCAAAAAATAATAGTCGAGGCCCAGATACCGTACTTTATACTCGTAACCACAGCCAACGCCTCCATCACCTGACGAATCAGTCTCAAGCTCTTGAGACGTGGAGGATAAAGCAAAAATATGATAGAGAATGTAAAAAACAGACTGGCCGTCGGGCTATCAGGCACAAATACAATTTGCCACAGCGGGTGAAATTTTAGCGTATATTCCAGCTGTCCTCCATACCATATGTACCCATACACTGTTCCAATCAGATTGCACCAGAACAACAGCCACAAAAAAGGCCGGCTCGTCAGGAACGACCGGCTCCACAAATAAGATAACGACATGACCTTCATCCTCCGTTCAAACGATAGAACCCCCACAGGCTCCATCCTTCCAAAACTATATCATATCCAATCGTATAAGAAAAACGTCTATCGACGTACTTTCACGGAAGTCGATCTTGCTTAGCGGAAGTTATTCTCCGATTATAGGATTGTTCAGCTCCGCCTGAAAATTTATAATCTCCAAAAAAACCTGGCCGCAGCTACGGTCAGGTTTGTGATTTATGATCTTGAACTGACGATGGGCCTGAAATGCCCAGCTAAAGCTCCCTAAAATCGTTTCAACTCATCGCTCTCAGCTCATCCGTAAGATGACGGAAAGCTACTTCATCTCCGGAGGCCAGCGCCTCATCAATATCCTTGTAGAGCTTTTCACTCCGGTGTTTACGTAATGCCTCGTCCAAAACCATTTCAGCAGACAGCCCCAACATTACTTCATAAGTAACCTTCATTTTATCCATAGGATGCACCTCCAACATGAGTTTAAGAGATCCTATATTCTTTTCCTTTCGCCACATAGCTGAGTGCCGTTCGTGACATCCGCTGCAAGTCCGCATCGGTCAATTCACGCACCACTTTGGCAGGTGTACCGAGAGAAAGAGTATAGGGTGGTATTTTAGTATTTTCCGTAACGACCGACCCTGCTCCTATTAAAGCATATTCACCAAGCTCCGCTCCGTTGAGTACAATGGCCCCCATACCGATTAAAGTGCCTTTGCCTACCGTACAGCCATGGATAATGGCAGCATGTCCCACCGAAATATCATTCGCCAGCACTAGAGGCTGGTCCGTGTTCACATGGCCCACGACCCCATCCTGAATATTGCAGCGTTCACCGATGATGACAGGCGCCATATCCCCGCGCAGTACGGCATTAAACCATACGGAGGAATCTTGGCCGATCGTTACCTTTCCGACAATTTTTGCTCCTTCTGCCACATAGACAGATGAATGGAGCTGTGGCATATTTCCGTTATAGTGAATCAGCATTATCTTCACCCTCTCATTTTGGGTGAATTCTATCAACATGCGTGCTGCTTGTCAATGGAGCCGTATACCCGGGCCGTTCCGCCCAATGCGGCAGTCCCCAGCCAGCTTCAGCCCCCAGGCCGTCATCTGTACAGATGGTTTTATCGGGTCCTCACCTTGACGAAGCATACCCAGATGTAGCATCATTCGGAGGATCCTCTGATCAAAGACCGAACGGGGCGTATCATAGTAAAACGGTCGGATCAGCGGCCCGATATGTACAAAAAGCGACTCTGAGGATGTCCAGGGCCTGGCACATTCTCCAATCCAATAGACTAGAGAAAGCAGATTGGGAACAGCTCCTTTATACAATCTTAACCAAAACCTGAATAGCTGCATCATTTCATCCTCTATTGCGTGCTCTCTTTGCGCCTCCCCCTTTGCCGTCAGCACAACCCGATCTCCCTTCTCCTCAATGTACCTGGAGTGACGGGCATAATCATACAGTAGTGCCATTCGGTCTGGATAAAACTTAAAAGAGGAACCGTATCCGAAACGCCAGCCTCCCTTGCCCAGCAGTGGCTCCGCAATATGCAAATGCTCCATTAGTTGCTGCTGATTGCGACGGTACCATGCCCCCTCGGGATTTAGCGGAACCTCATGCTCCCCCATGTACTGAAGGAAGAGTCGTAAATCCTCCGCCAAAAGATGTCCCTCTTCCCGGTACGATGACGGTTCACTTACCCGGGACATTCCGTTTTGGAGATCACGCACCATAACACGGCGAAAGCGCTCCTTCATATCCAACGGAATTTGGTACAAATATCTCGTGCTATGCGTAGAACCGTTGAACAGCCAGCCGCTAGAGCGCAGACGGGTCACGATGTCCCGTGGCCGTTCACCATTATTCACGTCCCCATCGACAGATTGTTTGGCAATCGCAATCAATTCCTCCATACTGAAGTAAGGTCGGTCATCGAACAACAGTGCATTCAAAAACCTTATTTCTGACAACCTCAGCTCCCTAACCTGCGTCTCAAAAAAACTGCTGCTGCCAAGCTTCGTCAAAATACCCTGGATTAACTCATGCTTGGAATTGGGCTTACAGTCACAATCGTAATACACCGCAATTCTGTTCAAGTGCACAATATCCGCAAATGTCAGCATATCCGCCAGATTCATCGTTCCATCGCCTCGCCACTGGACTGTCATCCGGAAATGATTCTTACCTGTTGTACCCACAGCTTTGACGGAATGTTCAGACTCTAAACCTATTTTTTGTAAAGGTATAATTAAAAAAACAAAAAGACCACGACTTCTACGGTTCGTAGAATATCGTGGCCTTTCTTTATCTTTTTGAATTACATTCACTTTTTTCTTGTAAATGCTTCATACAATTATACAAAAGGGGTGTCCAATCAGGACCTTCACGCTGAAGTATACTCAATGACAAATTTCCAATTCGTTCCGTATATTTTTCCTGATACAGCGCCTTGTACAAATTAGCCAAAAAACCCCCGTGGGAAACAACCAACAGATTTTTCTCGCGATTTTCCGACCAGATGGCCTCCATAAAAGCCAAACCGCGCTGCTGAAGAGCCTCATCGCTCTCCTGCCCAAGATCAAGCAGGTGCCAGTCGATCCCCCACTTCTCTTCACGTTCAGCCTGTGTCATCCCCTCGACCTGGCCATAAGCACGTTCTCTTAGTCGATCATCCGGCCCCAGCAGCGGAAGCTGCAGAGCAGAAGCAATAATTTCCCCCGTCTCTTTCGCTCTGGAGAGGCTGCTTGTAATAAGCCCGTCCCAATGATAGGGTTCTTCCCTTAATCGCTCTGCCAGCAGGCGTGCCTGCCGTCGCCCTTCCTCATTCAACGGAATATCACTGTGGCCCTGAATTTTACCCACCGCATTCCAGTCTGTCAATCCATGTCTGATCAAACCAATAAGCATTGTGTCGTTCCTCCGCTATTCTGTTATTCAGGCTAATTTCTAACCCTTCTTGTCCGATGGATCCAGCCCAGAGAAAATAAAGCAAGCGCAAGCGCCAACACAGACAACAAGATCCAATATTGCGGGTAAGTAGGAACAATGCTTGCAACCAGCGGTTCCATAATGCCTGTATTCATATCTTTAATGTGATATTGATATTGTGGAGATGTACTTGTAGTTTCCAGCAAGCCTGTCGGTAAAATGCCTGTATCCATGACAGGTGCCGCTTGAGGGGGAGTTTCCTGAGAGGAGCTTCCATTCCAATTCAAAAACAAAAAGCTGCACAAAAATACGGCTAAAAAACCAGCAATCCATACAGACATATACTTACGGGCTGCCGGGTTCACACGCGCACGTCGGTGCTCGCCGGGAACAAGCCACGGTGACTCTTCATAAATGCGATCCATAACCCGGCGATTCATCGCCTCTACCTGCTCATCTGTTATTTCAAAGGAAATATCGCGGATAGCGGATCGACCCTCTTTTGATAAATTCCATTCATTTTCTTCCGAACCAAGCTCCCACTTGTCAGACGAGCTTTTGGCTCGTCTGCGCTCCGAGTCCTGTTTCGATACATTTTTGCCTGTAGCGAACAAATCCTCAGCGTCCCTGGATTTCATTGGCTGCTCATCCCTTCGTTTTCCTCATAGAGAGGCTCAAAAAAATAAGGCTCCAACTGCGTCTTCACACTGGTTCTGGCCCGGAAAAGCAACGACTTCACCGCACTGACCGTCTGTCCTAAAATAGTAGCAATCTCCTGATAATCCAATTGCTCATATTCACGCAAAATCAGCGCTGATCTCTGCTTTTCAGGCAATCTGTTGATCGCTTCACGGACCATCTCTACCTTCTCGCCGCGCAGGACGGCCTGCTCCGGAATTACATCCGGTGGTGCTACCGGTACATAACCGCTCTCCTCCAATGGAACCTGACCGCTACGATGCTTGCGAAGCTCGCTTAGCACTGTATTGCGTGCAATCGTATATAACCAAGTGGAGAACGATGCGTCAACCTCGCGAAAAGAATGCAGGCTCCGGTACGCTTTGTAAAACGTCTCCGAACATAAGTCCTCAGCGATCATTTCCAGGTTCGAACTTTTTAGCATATGATAAACAAAAGCTAAAATTTTACGTTGGTGCCGCCTCATTAATTCTGAATAAACCTCAACATTACCTTGTTTGATTTCCTGAATCATCTGGGAATCTGTCATCATTCGAGTGAGACCCTCCTCGCCCATACATGTGCTGTTTCCCCATCCGATTCTGTCTATATATACCGAACAGGTCAAAAAAAGTTGCGCCCTCTGCGCAAATGATGAAACAGCATCATGGAACATTTGTTATTTTTTTACCCTATGTACTGTCAACATTAACAGTGCTATCCCCGACAATACTCATTATCCCAAATGGACTTACCTATTGTACCACAAAATACCCGCCAGTAAAAAAGTCCAAAATCCCCACGATTTCCATCATTGCCTCCCTAACGCTGGCAACAGATTCAAATATACGACTTTTCAATTGATTTTATGTTTTTTCAAGATAAAGTAGATGGAGTGACTGGTCTATTGAACCCGCTTTATTTTTGGACGCACGGTTTAAATAATCAGTCAAAAAGAAAACGTTTTAAAAAAACATTGACAAAATGAAAACGTATACATATAATAAAAGTACAGTATGGTTTCTCTCCACTCCTATCCTACTCAGCTACTTCAGAAAAGTAGCTACCACCCGGGGCTTTGCCCGGGTGGTCTTTTTTTGTTTTCAATTACTCCTCTTTAGAGTATTCAGTTGCCTCACATGTGGGTTGATAAACTCCGATTTTCAATAATTTACCAATTATTTGATTATTCTATTAAAACACATTATTATATAATAAATTTTTTCAATGGGTAGGAGGCAAGAAATGAATAATAACTGGAACAAGGCAATATATAAGATTTGGTCTCCAATTTATGATAAGTTTTTCAATTCAGGTAGCTTCCTCAATTCTAGAAAGATCATATTTCAAGAAAAGTCATTTCATAGCGCGCAAAAAATACTTTTTGTAGGTGTAGGAACTGGGGCAGATTTAGAATTGATAAATCACTACGGGCTGGATATTACTGCCATAGATTATTCACCTGAAATGCTTAACAAAGCAAAAAAGAAATTTACCAATACCTCCATACAATTCTTAGAAATGGATGCTCAACAAATGAATTTTATGGATGAGCAATTTGATATAGTAGTAGGAAGTTTAATTCTCTCGGTAGTACCTGACGCAAATAAATGCTTCGATGAGATGGTGCGAGTTTTGAAAAAAGACGGGGAACTTATTATTTTCGATAAGTTTTCTCCTAAAGGAAAAAAGCCCTCATTATTCAAAAAAACGCTAAGGCCCGTTATTAAGGTGTTAGGAACCGATATCGGGTTGAATTTTGAAGAACTGTATGAAAAACAAAAACTAAAATTGCGGATCAAAGAGGATGTACCTATAATGTTCGACGGTATGTATAGAAAAGTCATAGTAACCAAGTAACACCTAGAATGATTCCATTTGCTCTTTAAGCAACAAAAAAGCGAGCATAAGAGAACCTTCGCTCGCTTTAAATCTTTTCCTGCAACTTCACTCCCAGAAAGTGTGGTGCTTTTAAGGTGGTCCGTAGCGCAGAGGTTCATTTGAATCTGGAAAGCGGAGCGGTCTCCTTAACGCACACCCACTTTCCCCAATCTTCACACCACTACTTTATAGCCCATCGAACCTAGCAGGCTCTTGGCACGCTCCCAATCCTGCTCCTGCCGGAAGGAAAGCCGCATAATACCGGGGACGTCCTCCCGGCTCTCAATGATTTGCATATTGCTCAGGTTAATGCTGTGATTTCCCAGCTCCATTGCAATCCTTCCGATAATACCGGGCGTATCCGGTACATCAATATACAGATCAAACGTTGAGACGATGACACCTTTGCGGCGCTCCGGCAGTTCACTGCGGAAATGCCCAGCCGTCAAAAACTCGTCAGCGATTCCCTCTCCGTCTTGTGTTCTCAGCAAATGGGTAAAACGCTCAATTTGCCCGTTCCATTCTTCCAACAGGCCTAGCAAAACATCACGATTACTTAGCAAAATGTCCCGCCACACAATCGGATCACTAGAAGCTATCCGCGTAATATCACGGAACCCACCAGCAGCCAATGTCCGGTACAACGGATTTTCATCATTGTACTTTCGCACCTGATTTACCAGTGCGGCTGCAATAATGTGCGGAAGATGGCTAATCGCGCCGACAATATCATCGTGCATGTCAGGTTGGACGCGCACAACCTGAGCCCCTGTGTATTTTAAGAGCTGCTCCAGCGAGCCGTATGCTTCCTCGGGCACATCCTCAGCGGGGGAGAGTACATAATAAGCGTTCTCAAACAGCAACGCCGAAGCAGCCTTTACACCGGAACGCTCCGAGCCAGCCATCGGATGACCGCCGATAAAATAAGCGTTACGCAAAGAAATTTCCGATGCTTTTTTGGCAATCGAGGATTTCGTGCTGCCTACATCAGTAATAATACAACCTGCTTTAAGCGGCAACTGACTTAACAGCTCCAGATAATACTCCAGTAAACCAACAGGGACGCATAAAAAAATAAAATCGGCATCCTCTGCCGCCTCTGCAACCGAAAGAGTCGCGGTGTCCACGACACCACGGCTTAACATCGGTTCCATCAGTTCAGGGAGGTGAGCATGACCCACAACGGTGATGTCCGGCTTCCCTTTAAAACAAAGTGCGAGGGACCCACCAATCAGTCCCACGCCAAAAATGGCAATCTTCATCAATTATCAAATCCCATCTGCGGAAATTATAGGCGTGCTTTCGCCGCTTCCGCCCCCAGGACCTGTTCCAGCGCACGGACAAACAACTCATTTTGCGGCTGCGATCCAATTGACACCCTAATATAAGTCGGATATTTATGATGACCAGCGCGAATGATCACGCCTTTACGAAGCAATTCCTGAAATACCTCACCGGATGGACGACGCACATCCAGCATAATAAAGTTACCGTGTGCCGGAAAAGACTCCAACCCAAGACGCTTCAGCTCATTTTGCAAATAAGCTCTGCCCTCTGCGTTGCGATCCCGACATTCCCGAACAAATTCCTGGTCCTCCAAAGCCGCAATCGCCGCAGCCTGTGCTACCCGTGAAGTATTGAACGGCTCACGAACCTGATTGATCAAACGGATAGTGGACTCGGCTCCCATACCATATCCAATACGCAACGAAGCCAGACCATAGATTTTGGAGAAGGTACGAAGTACAACCAAATTTTCATACGCTGACAACAAGCGGATGCCATCTGGATACGAGCGATCCGTCACAAACTCGGCATAAGCTTCATCCAGCACAACCATCACATGCTTAGGCACCTGCTCCAAAAACGCAAGCAGCTCTGCTTCGGGTACAATCGTGCCTGTCGGATTATTCGGATTACAAACCCAAATAATTTTTGTACGGTCATTGATTTGAGCCAGCATAGCATCCAAATCATGCACACCATCGCGCAAAGGCACCTCAACTGCAACCGCTCCCTCAATTTCCACGTTACTTTTGTATACGGAAAATGTCTGATCAGCCATGATGCTTTCTTCTCCGGGAAGAAGAAATGCACGTGCAATTAACGCAATAATTTCGTCAGAGCCACAGCCAAAAATAAACTGCTCCTCTTTCAAACCCGTCTGTTTGACCAGCGCCTGTGTCAAAGCTACCGCGCTTCCATCAGGATAGACACTAATGTTGGCAAATTCCTGTTGAATCGCCTGCAATACTTTGGGAGAACTGCCATACGGATTTTCATTTGAAGCGAGCTTGATTACTTCATCAAGTCCCAACTCGCGTTTCACGTCTTCAATCGGTTTACCGGGCTGATATACTGGCAAATGTACAATATGCGGTTTAGGTTGCATGCCTCTACCTCCTCTATCCAATCAGAACTGAATTTATTGCTCTCTATATTGACGCCAAATTACTGCTTTAATTGTGCCACAAAATCGTGAATTTGCAAAAGCCCTTCTTCTCTGCGCGCAGAATCCTCCAGCAATGGAATAGCTTCCTCCACCTGACGCACAATGGCACTGCCGACCACAACTCCATCGCAAATGTCTGAAAACCGGACTACCTGTTCCCGAGTTGAAATACCAAAGCCGATCGCCACCGGAATGTCGGTATGCCGTTTGACCTGCGTGATAAAGCCCTCTATCCCTTCAAAAAAGGAAGCTCTCTCCCCGGTTACACCAAGCGAGGATACACAATATACAAATCCACGGGCATTACGGACAATCCGCTCGATCCGCTGCTCAGAAGTTGGAGCCACCAGCGGGATTAGATGCACCCCTACCTCTGCCGCCCGTGTTCCCAGTTCTTCCGCTTCCTCAAGCGGAAGGTCGGGAATAATCAGACCGCTGATACCGTGCTTCTGCAGGCCAGCAAAGAAAGCATCCATACCCATCTGTAAAACAGGATTGTAATACGTAAACAAAATAAAAGGCAGGCTTGAACCTGCCGCCCTAGCCAGAGAAGCTGTCTCCATACAGGTACGGATCGAGATTTGCCGTTTCAGCGCACGCTCAGACGCACGCTGAATGACAGGACCGTCAGCCAACGGGTCGGAATACGGAACACCTAGCTCCAATATATCGGCTCCGGCAGACTCCAGCTGCCGAATAATCTCCACCGTAGTCTCCACATCCGGATCGCCCACCGTCAGAAAAGGAATTAATGCCGTTTTGCCTTCATTTTTAAGGCGTTCAAACGCCTGATCAATTAAATTCATGACGGATTTCCTCCCAAATACTTGATAATGGAGTCCACATCTTTATCCCCGCGTCCAGACAAGCAAATAACGATAATATCATCTGCCGTCAACGTAGGTGCCAGTTTGACGACCTGAGCAATTGCATGTGCCGACTCTAATGCAGGAAGTATGCCTTCCGTACGGCAGAGAAGCTGGAGTGCATCCAACGCTTCCTGATCGGTAATTGGAACATAGTTGGCCCGTTCAATATCTTTCAGATACGAATGCTCCGGTCCAACGCCTGGATAATCCAGTCCGGCCGAGATGGAATGCGCAGGCTGCACTTGCCCGTATTCATCCTGAAGCAGATAACTCATGGAGCCCTGGAAGACCCCTTGTGTTCCCTTGCTCATCGTTGCCGCATGGAATTCTGTTTCTACACCTTTTCCAGCAGCTTCCACACCGATCAAAGCAACGCCCTCATCCTCAATAAAAGGATAAAACATGCCGATGGCATTGCTTCCGCCACCAATCGCTGCTACGACGACATCCGGAAGTCTGCCTTCCTTTTCCAAAATCTGACGACGTGTTTCATCACCAATCACACGCTGGAAGTCCCGCACCATCATCGGATACGGATGGGGACCGACAGCCGAACCCAAAATATAGAAGGTATCATGGACATGACTCACCCAGTAACGCAAGGCTTCATTCCCGGCGTCCTTCAGTGTACGTGTACCCGAGGTCACCGGAATGACCTCTGCACCCAAAAGCTGCATCCGGAATACGTTTAGCTGCTGACGCACAGTATCCTCTTCGCCCATGAACACCTTGCATTCCAATCCGAGCAACGCAGCCACGGTTGCTGTCGCGACACCATGCTGTCCCGCGCCTGTTTCGGCAATGACCTTCTGTTTGCCCATGCGTTTTGCCAGCAATCCCTGTGCCAATGCATTATTGATTTTGTGGGCCCCGGTATGATTCAAATCTTCGCGTTTCAAGTAAATTTTAGCCTCGCCCAGATACTTACTCAGACGCTCTGCATGATAAAGTGGTGTTTCCCGGCCAGAGTAGTCCTTTAGAAGTCCGTTCAACTCTGCTTTAAATTCCGGATCATCTGCGTACTTCCGGTAGGATTCCTCTAATTCAATCAGTGCGTTCATCAACGTTTCCGGTACGAAGCGTCCGCCAAATGTCCCAAAACGTCCGTTGCTATCAGGTAATTGTGTCATGCCTGCTTCACCCTTTCTACGAATGCCGTGATTTTTGAAATGTCCTTGACTCCATCTGTCTCTACGCCGCTGGACACATCCAGCCCTTCGGGATGATACTCGGTAACCAGCTTTTCCGCATTATCAGCAGTCAGTCCGCCGGCTACAAACAAAGGAATTCCATGTTGATGGGTCCAAGCCTGATAGGCAGGAATTCGATCCCATGCAAACGTTCTGCCAGAACCGCCACCATACAGGGGATCATATGTATCTAGCAGTAAAGCGTCAATTGTACCTGCATAGGCTTCCAATTCGTCTGCCGGGCGTTCCGTCTGGCCCTTCCCCGTCGGCTGATGACTGTCTACAGACCAAGCTTTGAATACCTGCACACCAAAACGCTCCCTGATCTCGCTACAGCGCTGCGGACTTTCCTGTCCATGCAGCTGAACGACATCCAATGGAGCTTGCTCCATCACGTCATTTAACAGCGCATCATCAGGATTCACAAATACACCCACGCTGCGCGGTCTGCTGCCCGGAGTCCATTCATCCAATACGCGAAGCAGCTCTCCAGCCTGAGCGCCGTCAATCCGGCGCTTACTGTCGGCAAACACAAAACCTATATAATCGACCGGTAAGTTTATCATAGATTTTAGCACTTCAACGCTTTGAAGTCCACAAATTTTTACGCCCGTTTTATTCATGTTGTAACCCCGTCCATCAAATCCGCTACAGCTTGACCCACATCATTCTTACGCATCAGATGTTCTCCTACCAGAATACCGTGTGCCCCTACCGAATGCAGGTACTTTACATCTTCAGGCCCGGCTATGCCGCTTTCACTAATAAACGTAACTCCTTTAGGAATCAGTGCGATCAGATCTTCCGTCGTTTGGAGGCGGGTCTCGAACGTCCGCAAATTGCGATTATTGACCCCAATCAAGGTTGCTGTGCCCAAATCCAGCACCCCTTTAAGCTCCTCACTGTCATGCACCTCCACCAATGCGTCCAGTCCCAGGTCTCTGGCAATCTGTAAAAACGATCCCAAAACACTTGTCTCCAGTATCGCTGCAATTAACAGCACCGCATCGGCTCCCAGTAGACGAGCTTCATAAATTTGCCGTTCATCAATGATAAAATCCTTTCGCAACAACGGAATGTTCACTTGCTCACGAATTTGGTGCAAATATTCAGGGCTGCCCTGAAAATACGTCACATCTGTCAGTACAGAAATACAATCCGCTCCAGCTCCCTCATAGGCACGAGCAATGTCCACCGGATGGAAATCCGGTCGGATAAGCCCTTTGGACGGTGAAGCCTTTTTCACTTCAGCAATCAGCCCTAGCGGCCGGTTGCGACGCACGGCTATTGCGTCCTCAAATCCTCTTGTTGCAGGCAAATTGGATACCAGCCGTTCCACTTCACTGATATTAAAATGCTCCTTTAGCTGCTCCACTTCCTGTCGCTTCGTCACCACAATTTTATCAAGATACATATTGATATTCCCCCGTCGCCTGTATTAATTGATCCATCTTGGACAGTGCCAGCCCGGTGTCAATGGCTTCCGCCGCCCGTGCTACTCCATCCACCAAGGTAGCTGCCGCGCCCGATACATAAATACACGCGCCAGCATTTGCTAATACGACGTCCCGGTAAGCGCCGCGCTCTCCGTTCAGAATCCGCCGTATAATGTCGGCATTAACCTGCGCATCACCACCCAGTACCTGATCGAGATTATGCATCTGCAAGCCCAGGTCCGACGGCAGAAGCTCAAACGTGTGAACCTTGCCATCCTTCAGCTCAGAGACTCGCGTCGGAGCCGAAATACTAATTTCATCCAATCCGTCCAGACTGCTGACAACCATGGCCCGTTTGGAGCCGAGCTGATTCAGCACCTCGGCAATCACTTCCGTTTTTCCAGCGTCATAAATGCCCAGCAGCTGTCGATCTGCACCAGCCGGATTCGTCAACGGACCTAGCATATTGAACACTGTCCGCACTCCAAGCTCACGTCGCGGCGCAGCAGCATGCTTCATCGAAGGATGATATAGCTGCGCGAACAAAAAGCAGATGCCGATCCGTTCCAGACATGACCGAGCCTGATCACTCGTCAGGTGAATGTTGACTCCCAAAGCTTCTAACACATCTGCACTCCCGGCGTGGCCGCTTGCAGAACGATTGCCATGCTTCGCCACCCGTACAGACACCGAAGCGGCAATGATAGCTGATACTGTAGAAATATTAAACTTGTGAATGCCTGAACCTCCAGTTCCGCATGTGTCCAGCAGACGAGTTTCACCTTCTCCAGTCTGGACTGGACTAGCGTAACTGCGCATCGCCTCGGCAAATCCGGTGATTTCATCCACCGTCTCCCCTTTGATGCGCAGAGCTGTCAGCAGCCCGCCAATTTGCGCCTGTGTAGCACTCCCGCTCATAATCTGCTCCATTACGCTACGGGCCTCCGCACGCGAAAGATGCTGTCCCTCGATAACCCGGCTTAATCCCACTTGCATCATGTTATGTCCTTCCATCACCGTCTCCTCCTCTAAATCAGATTTTTGTGTATTCCGTCTCCCGCAATGAAGTATTACCTGATCAATACTTACTTAAGGAGTATACAAATAATCCTGGTTGATGACGCTGTTGTAGGGCTGTGTCGTTGCCGGGAACATCGCCTCCGCCGTACGGATTGCTTTCAGCAATGCCTTGGCCTTGTTCACCGTCTCCTGATACTCGCTTTCCGGAACCGAGTCCCACACAATTCCTGCTCCTGCCTGGACATAGGCCCGGTTCTTTTTAAACACGATGGTGCGAATAGTAATACAGGTATCCATGTTGCCCGAAAAGCCCAAATATCCAATAGCCCCTGCATAGGGTCCGCGCGCTTCCCGTTCAAGTTCGGCAATAATTTCCATTGCACGCAGTTTCGGCGCCCCCGATACGGTGCCCGCTGGCAGGCAGGACAGGAAAGCATCAAAGAAATCTTTATCCTCGCGTAGTTCACCCGACACATTGGATACAATGTGCATAACGTGGGAATAGCGTTCAATCTCCATAAACGTATCGCATTTGACTGTACCGAACTGAGATACGCGGCCCAGATCATTTCTACCCAAATCGACCAGCATCAGATGCTCGGCACGTTCTTTTTCATCCTTCAACAGTTCTTCAGCAAGCGCCGCATCCTCTGTCTCCATGACGCCACGTGGCCGCGTCCCTGCAATAGGGCGGGTTTCTACCCGACCGTTTTCTACCTTGACAAGCGCCTCCGGCGAAGTGCCCACGATGATCTCGTCATCCATTTTCAAATAATACATGTATGGCGACGGATTCATCGTGCGCAGCACGCGGTATACCTGCAAAGGAGAAGCCTCAGTATCAATGTGAAAACGCTGGGATAGTACAACCTGAAAAATATCACCAGAGCGAATATATTCCTTTGCCTGCTCCACGTTTGCAATAAACTGCTCCTTCGTCACATTCGATTGAATCTCACCCAGTTCCACATCATCAGGAATGAAGGCCGATCCCAATCTCTCTGGTGGTGTCTGCTTGCGCAGATACTGCGCCGTCTCCTCCAGCTTGCGCTCCACCTCAGCATAAGCAGCACGAATGTCCTCATCGCTAAACCCTTCGCCCACATGCACATTACCAACCAGCAAAATTTGCTGCTTTACATGATCAAAAACAATCACTTGATCACAGAACATAAAACGAATATCATCCATATTCAAATCATCTACCGAATGCTCTGGCAGCTTTTCATAGTATTGAAGCAGATCATATCCAAAAAATCCGATTGCTCCACCTGTAAATGGAGGCATTTCTTTTAGTTTGGGACTGCGATATTTGCGAAGCAATGCCTTGAGCGCTTCAAGCGGCTTATCGTTTAAAATTTGCCGTTTACCATGTTGTTCCAAAATCAAACGGCCTTTTTTGCCCGAAACCATCAGGAACGGATCGGTTCCGATGAATGAATGGCGCGCCCACTGCTCGCCTCCCTCTACACTCTCTAGCAGAAAGGCTCGGTCCCGCCCTGCATACCGACGGAAAATCCGAATCGGCGTCTCCATATCGGCCAGCACTTTTTTGTACACAGGAATCAGGTTAAAATCATTCGCCATCGTTATCACTTGCTCCACATGCGGCGTTAACATGAGATCACTTCCTTTCCAATTTGGTGCAGAACCAAAGGAGAGAATAAAAAAGCCCCTACCTGGAAGGTAGAGGCTGTCAGTTATTGAAATTATAAGAATGCTGCCATATGTAAAATGACTACAGCAAACGAGCAAAGCATACACTTTTCCCTTGCTTAATCGCAGGTACCCTCAAATAAGCTTATCTCTCGAAGAAAATCTCTTCAGGGCAAAAGCTCATTCCGCTACCCGGTCTCTGTCATCTCATATGGAATTGGCTAAGGCTGCACTCTTCTCGTCTCAACTCTGGCTCTGGCTAACTCTACTCAACTCTGCTACACACACTATATCTCATAGGATGTCACTTTGGCAACCATCATCTAAAAAAATGGGCGATTATTTTCCTTGGGAAGCCAGATCCGGTCTTAGCTCCTGCGCTCCGTTCAAGTATACATGTTTGATTTCCCGCTGCGATTTATGGGTGTTCACCTGTACCATTAAACGGATACATTTGGGCAAACTACCCGCAACAGGAATTTCCAATGCACACATAAGCGGAACCATATCCCATCCCTCAAGCTGACGTATTGCCTTCGCTGGAAACGCAGTATCCAGATCGTGGGTCACCGTAATCCAGACGTTACTAATATCCTCAGGCTGAATTTCATTGTAGGCTACAATTTCATCTAGCAGTTGGCTTGTCGCTTCCAAAATTTCGTTTTCTTCATTATTCGCCACGGTCGTCGCACCACGAATTCCACGATTGTACATCATTTACGCCTCCTCTTTTAACTGTTCAATGACTTGCCTTATGTCAGAGACGGAAATATCCTTTACAACCTCCACACGCCCGATGCTGCGTGGGACGATAAAAGTAATGCTGCCTTCTTTAAACTTTTTGTCATGCATCATCGCATCCAGCAGCCGATCCGTATTGAGTTGTACTGGAAGGGAGGTTGGTAGCCGCAGCGAGGACAGCATATCTCTTGTTTCTTTGACCACAGAGGTGTCTGCTCCCAGCTTCACACCCAGAAGCGCAGAGCCGACCATACCTATAGAAATGGCCTCCCCGTGTAAAAACTCCCCATATCCCGCTATCGCTTCAATAGCATGACCAATCGTATGGCCAAGGTTTAAAATAGCACGTAAATCATTTTCTCGTTCATCGCGTGAGACCACTTCGGCTTTCACGGAGCAGCCCTTCTCCAGCCCGTACTCCAGGGCTTGCGCATCCAGAGCCAGCAAATCTGCCGCATGATCACGGCACCACTGGGCAAAATCAGCATCCCAGATCAAGCCATGCTTGATCATTTCAGCCAGTCCGGCGGATACTTCACGCGGAGGCAATGTAGACAACGTATCTACATCGTAAAGCACGAGTTCCGGTTGATGGAGAGCTCCAATCATATTCTTTGCCAGAGGATGATTGATGCCAACCTTGCCGCCCACGCTGCTGTCATGGGCGAGGATCGTAGTAGGAATCTGCACAAACTTGACGCCTCTCATATATGAGGCTGCCACAAATCCGGCCAGATCGCCCACTACACCACCACCAAGTGCGATAACGGCTGAGTGGCGATCCAAACCGCCCTTAATGGCTGCTGTTATAACCTGCTCAAATACAGCAATCGACTTGGATGTTTCACCCGGCTTGACGACAAAGGATACCGTCTTGTACCCCGACTCCTGAAGATTGCTCTCCAGTGTCGCTAAATACAATGCAGCTACATTTTGATCAGAGACAATCAACAATGGACTTTTTTGCGTAATTCCTCGTTCCTTCAAAAGCTCTCCGGCCCGATGCAGCAGTCCTCGCCCGATATGAATGGGATAGGAACGTTCTCCAAGTTGTACCGTCAGCGTACTCATCTTAGTACCTCTCCAGTTGTTCTTCGTAGGATGCAATATTCGCCCGAATCTCTTCAATCGAATCTCCGCCGAATTTTTCAAGCAAAGCCTTCGCAATCTCCCAGGCTACGACATGCTCCATCACTACGCTTGCCGCGGGTACCGCACATGCATCCGAACGCTCAACCTGTGCGGTGAACGCTTCCTTCGTATCAATGTCGACGCTTTGCAAGGGCTTATACAGTGTCGGGATCGGCTTCATGACGCCGCGAACCACAACGGGCATTCCATTGGTCATGCCACCTTCAAAACCGCCCAAACGATTGGTACGGCGGTGATATCCACGCTCCTCATCATACAGAATCTCATCATGCACCTGTGAGCCGCGCAGTTCTCCTGCTTCAAACCCGATGCCGATTTCCACACCTTTAAAAGCATTTATGGACATGACACCTTGGGAAATACGTGCATCCAGCTTCCGATCATATTGCACATGACTGCCCAGACCAATCGGAACGCCTTCCACAATACATTCCACTACCCCACCGACCGAATCGCCTTCTTGCTTGATCAGGTCAATGTACGCTTCCATTTTCTTTTCGGTTTCTGGATCGGTCACTCTCACGGAAGAGGCCTCCGTCACGGCAATCAGCTCGTCAATCGGCAACTCACGGTAAGGAGCCTCGATTTCCCCAATGCGGATGACCTGACCTGCCACCTTGATTCCGAACTCTGCCAGCAATTGGCGGGCCAAGCCACCACATGCGACCCGAATCGCAGTTTCACGCGCACTGGAACGCTCCAGCACGTTGCGCAGGTCCTTCAGGTTGTATTTCATTCCACCGTTCAAATCGGCATGACCCGGACGCGGACGGTGAACCCGGCGCTTTTCTTCATCACTGCCTTCGATCGGCTCAATATTCATAATATTCTGCCAGTGCTTCCAATCGTTATTTTCCACAATCAGTGCAATCGGTGCACCTGTGGTATAACCGTGACGCACGCCTCCGGCAATGCTCGCCGTGTCCTTTTCAATCTGCATACGCCGACCCCGTCCATACCCTTTTTGACGACGGTGCAGCTGGAAATTCAATTCCTCAAAATCCAATTTTAAATTGCTAGGCATGCCCTCTACAATTGCAGTTAGCTGGGGACCATGCGTTTCCCCCGCGGTTAAATAACGTAAACTCATGACGCGTTCCCCCTTTAAACTGTTAAACTGTGCATCGCTAAAATCTTTAACTGTGCTTCATTATAGTATACGCACCTTTCTTTGACAAGAAAAGCCACAGCTATGCAGATAAACAAAAACACGCCCCTTAGGCAAAGCCAAAGGACGTGCACTTCCGATAAGCAAGCTATCAATATGCTATTATCTGAAAAACATTTATTACGAATTGTCGATAATATGTCTGAACTATGCCTTTTTACGATAAAAAAAGGTTTCCGTCGATTCCAGACCATATTGGTTGGGAGAAAAAATTTGCTCTGTACTGCCAACAAACAGTACACCACCGGGACGAAGACTAGCTGCAAACTTCTGGTACAGCTTATGCTTGGCCTCTTCAGTAAAATAAATCATAACATTGCGACAGATAATGAGGTCATAGTTATCTTCAAACGTATCCAGCAGCAAATTTTGCTTTTGAAATTTCACAGCCTGTTTCAAACGGTCATCCACCCGAAACATTGCACCATCCGGTTTGAAATATTTGCTGGCTACCTGCTCAGGCACATCCTTGAGCGAACGCTCCAAATATCTGCCTTCCTTGGCTTTAGCCAATGCACCGTCATCAATATCGGAAGCCGTAATGGAACAATTGTCCAAGATTCCCTTGCCGTCCAGAACCATAGCCAAGCTGTAAGGCTCCTCGCCAGTCGAGCAGGCCGCACTCCACAGCTTGAGCTTCTGCTTGCCTACAAGCAACTGTGGCAGAATTGTATCCCGCAGTACTTCCCACCGATTGGGATTACGCCAAAATTCGGAAACATTGATCGTCATGCGATCGAGAAATTCATAAAACAGGGGTTTTTCCTTCATCATGGCATCATAAAAAGAAACAAAACTGGGAAACCCGTTTTTGTTGCGAAGTGTCGTTAACCGCCTTTTCATCTGTGCTTCTTTGTATTGCGCAAGATCAATACCTGTGCTGTCCTTAATTTTGCGGATAAACGCCGTATAATCGGGGTCCGTCTGACCCAGTTCCAGATCCGTCATGCTACCATCCTTCTTCATACGAGATTAAACTTACACCCAGGTCTCCACACTTTTCTCATACCGAACCGATTCTTCCGGCATGAAAAAATTCGCAATCTCGCGTTCCGCGCTCTCCGGTGAATCCGAACCGTGTATGAGGTTAAACGGTGTATGTGCAGCAAAGTCTCCCCGGATCGTGCCCGGTAGAGCCTCTGTTACTTGTGTTTTACCAATCAACAAGCGGGAAAGCGTAACAATGTTGTCCCCTTCCCAAATCATGGCAAATACAGGGCCTGACGTGATAAAGCCTACAAGCTCTTCAAAAAAGGGCTTGCCCACATGCTCCGCATAATGTCGTTCCGCCTGTTCTCTAGATACCTGCACAAGTTTGCCAGCCGTCATTTTGAAGCCTTTGTCCTCCAGGCGACTGATAATACGTCCAATCAGCCCGCGTTGTACTCCATCAGGTTTAACCATCAAAAACGTGCGATCCATCGGCTCACTCCCAATCCAGTCTTAATGTATTTATACAGTACTAATCTGTATTGTAACAGAAAGCTTGGATTCGGTTAAAGTATTTTGTCACAGCTAACCCAAAACACAACTTTAGTAGGAGCGGCGCGTCACAAAATGAGCAATATCGCGAAGCGTTTTTTTCGTTTTGACATCTGGCAGTAAGTCCAGCGCGTTCAGCGCTTTCTTAATATATCGGTCAGCGAGAATTTCAGCTTTAGCGATTCCTTCACTTTTTTTGATCAAATCCACCGCTTTACGAGTATCTCCTTGCCCATCCCCGTCCTGAATACGACCTATTTCAGCCAGCAGATCCTCACGCAGCTCAGGCTGCTTGAGCGCATAAATAACCGGAAGCGTAATATTCCCCTGCCTCATATCGCTGCCTGGCGGCTTGCCGATTTTTTTTTCCGTACCGCAGAGATCGAGCAAGTCATCCTGAATTTGAAAAGCCATACCCACGTTATAGCCATAGCTGTACAACAGGGAATTGACTCTTTCCCGTGCCCCCGCAGCCATAGCGCCCAATTGGCAGCTAACCGCAATAAGCAATGCTGTTTTACGCCGTATGCGCAGCAAATAATTACGCACACTTTGATCCACATTAAAAAAATCGCGGATTTGTTCCATTTCACCAATGGACATCTGTACTAACGCCTTCGATAGCACCCGGTGAATATCCGGGCTCGGCAATTCAGCAACTATAGACAGCGCACGTGCATATATGTAGTCTCCTGTGTACATTGCCACCCGATTGTCCCATTTGGATTTGACAGTGGGTTGACCGCGTCTCATTTCGGCATCGTCAATCACATCATCGTGAACGAGAGAGGCAGAATGAATCAATTCGAGTGGTACCGCTATGTGTTTGAGCTTGTCCAGATCGTATTCTCCAAACTTGCCTCCCAGCAGTACAAACACTGGACGCAAACGTTTGCCTCCTGCCTTAAGCAGATGGAGCGATGTATCATTAATCAACGGCTCCGTACTATCAATACTGCGGTACAGCTCTTCCTCTATGAAGTTCATATCCTTCTTTAATAAACCAAACAAATCCAATCGTTTCATTCTTTCACCCGTGTCAGCGTATTGTCACTCCAGAGAAGCGGCTTCACTTGTCGGTCAAGCAGCCCCAGTTCATGCGCATATTGAAAATAAAGCTCTAAGCCTTTTTGTTGCTTCTCTCCAAAATCATAACACAGATTAGTAAAGTAGCGCTCCCAATAATCTCGCAGGCCACCAATTTCCTTGCAAGCCTCGGAGACAACCGAGGTCAAATCAGACAAACTGCGCTGCTTGCTTGCACGGAACGCATTAGTAATTTCAGCTACGGCTTCGGGATTCTCAGCTGCAACAGCACGGCGCACTGCCCATACGGCAAAGGTCATGCTGTGCCCAGTCCAGCGTTTCCACTCTTCGCCCAGGTCCGTTACATGCAGATCTTCACTCCGCCAAGAGGCCTTGATCGCGTGATCTCCAATCAGCAGCCCCGCATCCGCCTGTTCCAGCATCAAATCCAAATCCGGTTCACAGTCAAAATAGGACGGCTGCCCTTCCCACGCTTTTTGCATCAGAATTTTCAACAAATTCACGGATGTAGCAGATGTATTCGTTAATGCAATCGTTCCGTTTTTGATGTCATCAAGCGGCTTGCGTGAAAACAGGAAAATGGATTTCACAGGACCATCTGCACTGACAGATAAGTCCGGCAGCAGCAGCATTTCCTCCGCGCCTGATGCAAAGGCAAAGGACGACATCGCGCTGATATCCAGACTCCCGTTCAGCATACCGCGATTCAATTCCGCCGGAACTTTTGAGATCATCTCTGCCGGGTGAACAAGCTCTGAAGGATTAAAATAATGAAAAATTGGCCAAGCGTTTGTATATTTAATTTTTCCGATTGTGATCATCTTGGTGTCTGGCGTTGGCATCGGAATCCCCCCATCTCGTAAACAGTTGATGTTCGATTCGCAAGCTGTCTAATACTTTGCCTACGAGGAACAATACAATATCATCCAGTGTCTTTGGATGAAAGTAAAAAGCCGGCATGGCCGGAATCATTTTGACGCCTAGTCTCGCAAGCTTAAGCATATTTTCCAAATGAATGGCATGAAGCGGTGTTTCACGAGGCACGAGGATCAGTGGACGCCCCTCCTTCATCATGACATCCGCTGCACGTGCCATCAAATTATCGGACGAACCATGTGCTACCGCAGACAACGTTCCCATGGAGCACGGCATAATAATCATCGCATCCACCAGATAGGAGCCGCTCGCAATAGATGCTCCGATATCTGTGAACGGATGGTATACAAGAGAACCGGGACGGCCTCCGAATTGTTCATCCAAAGCCCCCTCCCGGTCAGTCACGTTCCAGCCCAATTCCTCTTTCAGTACCCGCCAGCCGGCATTGGAAACAATCAGGTGAACTGTGTATTTCAAGTCCAGCAGTGTCTCTACCAGTCGTACACCATAAATGCTACCGCTCGCGCCTGTAATGCCGATAACGATTCGTTTGCCTTGATGGCTACTCACCTGATCAGAATTCATTAGTATTGACGCACCACCAAATCAATCAGTGTAAAAGCAAATACGACCATGCTAAGCACACCGTTCATTGTAAAGAACGCCGTCTGCAAACGGCTCATATCTTTCGGAGAAAGGATATAATGCTCATAAAATAGAATAATGTACGAAATAATCATACCTGCCAGATACCACCAGCTTAAATCTGCAACAAAGAAAAGGACAATAAATCCGATTGCCGTAATGACATGGAATGCCCGGGCAATGTTGAGTGCACCTGCTATACCAAAACGGGCAGGAATGGAATAAACACCCTCGTTCTGGTCAAAATCAATGTCCTGACAAGCATAAATAATATCAAAGCCAGCCGTCCAAAATGCAATTGTGAGATACAATACAAGAGCAGTCATATCCATCTGTCCCGTTACTGCAACCCACGCCCCCAGCGGCGCCAAACCAATCGTTAGGCCCAGTACAACATGACAAAGCCAAGTGAAACGCTTGGTATAAGAATAAAAAACAAGCATAAAAAAGGCCAGCGGGAACAGCTTGAACGCTAGCGGACTTAGCTTGAATGATGCCCAGAATAACAACAATAAACTGATGATAATGAAAATAACCACTTCGCTTGATTTGAGCAGCCCTGCCGGGATCGCTCGTCCTGCTGTACGTGGGTTTTTCCCGTCAATGACACGGTCAATCATGCGATTGAAGCCAAAGGCCGCACTACGTGCGCCAACCATAGCCAGTAAAATCCACCCGATTTGCGGCCATGAGGGAAGGCTGCCTGTCACGACAACCGCCCCCAATACAGCCCCCATAAATGCAAATGGGAGCGCAAATAACGTATGTTCAATTTTAATCATTTCCAAAAAAATAGCAATTTTCTTAAACATGCTGACTCTCCTTGATTCCAATATGCAATGCCGCGATGCCTCCGGTGAGAGAATGAGCCTGTACATCCTTTAATCCGATTTCACGGAAGATGTCGGCCAGCTCATCCCTTCCTGGAAAAAGCGCCAACGAATCAGGGAGCCATTTGTATTGCTCATAACGTTTGGCGAACAATTTGCCGAGCATGGGCAAGATGTGTTGAAAATATGCGTAATAAATCCCCTTGAACGGCTGCCAGGTTGGCTTGGACAGTTCCAGACATACGACCTGTCCACCAGGTTTGACGACTCGTTGCATTTCCTGTAGCACACGGCGCATATCTGGCACATTGCGCAGACCGAAACCAATCGTCGCATAATCGAATGAATTGTCTTCAAAAGGCAGTTCCATCGCGTTGCCCCGAACAAGCTTGATCTGCTTTTCCCGGAATTCTGATTTAATCTTGTGCTCACCTACATTAAGCATGTTTTGACTAAAATCCAATCCCACGATGTGACCACTTTCACTTGCACGCGCCATCGCAAGCGTCCAGTCACATGTCCCACAGCAAAGATCAATTGCCGTTTTCCCGTGCTGCATATTCATTTTTTTCATCGTAAATTTCCGCCAAGCCTTGTGTCTGCGAAAGCTCAGTATATCGTTCATCAAATCGTATTTACCTGCTATACTTTCAAACACGCCATGAACGAATTGCTCTTTCGGCTTGGTGTCGCTGGTTCCCATGACGTTCACCTAACCTTCCCTCACAACCGGGTGCGGACTATTCAGCAGCTTCAGGAAAGGTTCCAGCATGCGTCCAAATTCCTCGGTCCCCGTATTTTGATCATCAGACAGAATTTGCCGGATGTGCAGAACAGCCGTTCGAAGCTTGTCCATTATCGCATCCTCGGCTTTGTATTTCTGAACAAGACTAAGCCATGCTTCCGTATCAATACCAGTCTCTGAAAGCAGCGCCAGCTCGCTCTGATCCCCGTTATTGTAAACATGCCAGAACATATATCCGAAACGGGACTTGTCCGGCTTTGCTCGCTTGTCCCATTCCTCCACCAGCGTATCACAGAGGGCAAATTCGTGGAGAAGCTGCTCCCAAACATCCCGATCCTGTTCTGCTACAAGTGAAGTCAACGATAAAAAAAGCTCCTTTTTAAAACGAACTATCTGGGATAAATACTGAGCCGCATCCAGGCGGAGGTGCTTCATCTCCCAATACAGGCTCATCTTACCGGCATTGACCTCACATACGGCATCACTCAGCTTTGAAATGATTGTAATTCGGCCTGCCAGTGCAAGCAATTGATAAAAACGGCTGCTAAAATAATCCCCAGCCAACACTTTCAGCTGCCTGGAACGCATCTCTTCCGGACTCCGAATTCCGGATAAAGTGTCGATCATGTCGTGCGTATCCAGCCCCATCTGCAGAAGCGAGGTGACCAATGCGTACAGCTCATCCTCGCTTGCATGCAGCTCCTGCATATTCCGGTTCAAAAACACAAATAGCAAACGGGTACGGCTGTCAGGAAAAGCCGGCATTTCCGTATGTTGTTGAATCATGTCGTATTCCACATATTTCCTTGCTAATTGGGGTACGCGATACGCTTTCATCCTAAGCCTCCGAGCCATGACTTTCTGGTGTATCAAATAATTGCAATGCCTTATATTATATCACAATTTAAAATGATTCGCGACTAAAGCACCGTAGGTCCAAAGGTAAAACTTCTAATCTGTGTATACACCGTCAAACCTCTTTTGCCACATGGGTGTAACTGTAATGCGGAAACAGGATTTCAGTTGCTCAGGTAATTCTGCGCCTTCCCGGCTCCTTAGCTGTTCCAGGGCTTCGTTCGTCCACTCATTCCGGCGTATATCGGATGCCAGTAGCAAATGGCGTTCACCCGACCATTCGTCCTGCGTCACCACCCGGAACAGCAATTGCCGTACATTTGTCGTTCCGTAAAAGCTAAAGGCAACAAGCTCCGCCATATTTTGATAAATCTCCAGCGGTGCAGTTTCTTCCTTTGACAGCCTTACATCTAGGGTCAGGACTGAATGTTCCCAGCTTACGCTGGCAATCGGTGTTGTCAAGGGAAGCTCCTTGAGCGTATCCACCAGATTGTCATCGGTCAGCAGCACTCGCTGCTGAGGCGATATCGCCGCCTGGGTCTCACGGACAGCTGCGGTTCCCGAATCCAGTGCCTGTAAGAACGGCAGCAATACAGCTGCCGCAGCGGTTATGAGAATCGAGCTGGCGAGTACAATCCAAGGTTTCATCCGAGCCTCCCCTGACCCCTACCCCATAATGTGGGCTTGCTATGGTAAAGGTCCTCACTCTCATTGTACAACAAAAAAAAGCAGGCTATGCCTGCATTTTAATCCTCTGTATCCACAACTCCGTGTTTGGTCATAACTACGGCTTTACCGCGAATTTTAATAGCAGAGGTGTGATCCGTAAACTGAACGATTAGCACCTCACCCTTGTCCAGTTTTTCTGAATGATGCAAGCGTGTATCTTGACCTCTAGTTAGACCAAAAACCTGACACCCGTTACTTTTTGCTTTTATTACGACGTACTCACTGCTACCCGTCACGTTATCTTCCATTTCTTTTCCCCCCTGAGAGCCGAAGCTATACTTTTTATGATGGAGATTTGAGCTTGTTTTGTCAACCACATGCTTCCGGCTTTACCTGCAACAATTAGCGTGTCGCGAGCCATACTATCCGTGCAACCTTATATGTTTACGAAAGGAGCCAAATCAGATGAAAAACTATCGTCCCGCCAAGCTTAATCCTGCCCAAATCGAGCGACTCCAGCAGCTGGAGCATGAATTTGCCGAGCTGACAGGTGAGCCACTAATCCTGATCGCTTATGCCTCGCGGAACGATAAAATAGCTTCCTCTTCTTCTGTCCAAAGTACCTCTACCCTAGTGTAATCTATCCCGTAGCAAACAGGACAAAAAGAAAAGGCCGTGAATCAAATTCACGGTCTTTCCAGCGCAATGGGAATATGTAAGAAATCTTATTTGATTCCGTCCTTGAGCGCTTTACCCGGTTTAAATGCCGGAATTTTGCTCGCAGGGATTTCGATTTCTTCTCCTGTTTGCGGGTTACGTCCTTTGCGTGCGGAACGTTCACGAACCTCAAAGTTACCAAAACCTACCAGCTGCACCTTATCTCCGCTTTGCAGCGCTCCGGAGATCGCCTCAAAAACAGCGTCAATGGCTTTGGTTACGTCCTTTTTGGACAACTCGGTGCTTTCAGAAACCTGATTGATCAAATCCGTTTTATTCAAAATATTCACCTCCTAATTCAAGTGTAGTCCAGCATTAAGGTTATCGGTGCTGTAGACCCGATACGAAGTCGCCTGTATAAAATAACCCGGGCGGCATACTGCCTTCCATAATGTTATCATCTGTTTCCGTTTCGTCGTTAAATATACATAGAATATACCTAACCTCCGCAATATAGGCCGAAACTGGCGTTATATGGCACCCTTCTTGCGTGGAACAAAGTTTATAGTAATACAGTCCACAGACAATTTCAAGTACGGCGACGGTTTAACACGTAAAAAGTAACAGCCAGCGCAAGCACCAGCACTACGCCTTTGACGATATCATGAACGAAATATTGCACATTCATCATCGTCAATCCATTAACCAGCACCCCGATCAGTACCGCGCCAATAAAAGTACCGATGACATTGGGTTTGCCGGCTCCAAAGACCGAAAAACCAACGAAAACAGCAGCGACGGCCTCCATAAGTAATGGAGAGCCTGCGTCAATTTGACCAGAGCCTACACGGGAAGCATACAATATACCAGCTATCGCCGCAAACACGCCCGAAGCCACGTAAGCAAGTGTGCGGACTTTTTTTACCCGTATGCCAGACAAACGAGCGGCTTCCTCATTGCCTCCAGTAACATACATTTGACGCCCATGCTTTGTGTAAGTCAGGAAAGTATGCACCACCGCTACGGCCAGCAGCAGCAAAATAACTGAAATCGGGATACCCAGCCATTTACCTTGTCCCAACAGAAGAAATGCAGGAGATATCTCTCCTGACGCCTTGCTGCCATCAGGAAACTGCATATGATTGTAAATGGTGTAGCCTTGTGCGTATGTTTTATGAATCCCACTTACAATATACATGATTGCGAGGGTTGCCAGCAAATCGGGAATACGTAATTTGATGATCAGCAATGAATTTAATAGTCCAACCAAAGCTCCGACAGCCAAAGATACGATGATGACCACCGCAACAGGCTGTTCATACCAAACCATCAACGAAGCTGAAACTACTGTCGTCAAAGATACCGTAGCTCCAACCGACAGGTCAAAACCGTCCACGATCAGTGACAACGTCACACCAATTGCGACAAAAGTTACGATAGCAATCGAACCAAGAATGTCCATTAAGTTATCGTACGTCCAGAAATAAGGTAATGTGGCTGAAAAAAAGGCCAGCACACCAATAATTACAACGATAGCCCCGTAACGAAATGAGACGTTTAACCATTTTTCCTTCATGAATGCACCTCTTCACCGCCGCTGGCATATAACAGAAGTTGCTCCTGTTCCACTTCGCCCCGTGCAAATTCCTTAATTATTTTGCCATCATACATCACTGCAATCCGATCCCCAATGCCGATCCCTTCAGCAAATTCACAGGTGAGATAAATGATCGCTTTTCCTTGTGCCGCCAATTCACCAATGATACGGAAAATATCACTTTTTGCCCCGATATCCACACCTTTGGTCGGCTCGTCAAAAACAAACACATCCGCCCCGGAATGCAGCCATTTCCCAATTGCTACCTTTTGCTGATTCCCGCCGCTCAAATATTTAACATTTTGACGCAGAGATGATGTCTTAATGCCAAGAGATGCGACGACCTTATTACCGTTAGCACGTTCTTTGGGTCGACTGATGAAACCAAGAACACTCAGCTGGCCCAAGAGCGGGAGACTAAGGTTTCGTTCAACGTTCTCCTCTATTAGTACCCCCTGCTTCCGCCGCTCCTCGGGTATAGACACAATCCCTTGCACGACCGCATCCGCAGGCTCTCTCAAACGAATGGAGCGGCCTTTAAAGACCAGTTCACCCCGATCGGGCTTGTCTGCCCCTGTAAGAAGCCGTGACAGTTCCGTCTTGCCTGCACCAACCAATCCCACAATAGACAAAACTTCTCCACGTCTGACCTGCAAATCTACGCCGTGAACTCGTAAACCCTTGCGCAGCCCTCTCGCTTCCAAAATTGCTTCCCCAATAGGAACCTCTGTTTTCGGAAACTCCTCTTCAAATGTTTTCCCAAGCATATACGTAACAATGTCGCCTACACTTAAATCAGAGGCAGGACCCGTGAACACACGCTCACCGTCACGCATCACCGTAACACGGTCACTATGCTCAATGACCTCCGGCAGCCGATGTGTGATAAGGATGCATGCAACCCCCTCGTCCTTGAGGGTATGGATCGTACGGAACAAGCGCCGCGTTTCTTCCTCGCTGAGCGGCGCTGTAGGCTCATCAAAAATGATCGTCTTCGCTTGCTGTGTCAAAATACGTGCGATAAGTACAAGCTGCTTCTCTGCCAACGTTAATTCAGACACATATTGTCTTACATCAATATCAGCCCCCAGCCGTACCAAGGCCTCACGAGCTCGTCTGCGCATAGAACCCGGCATGGCCCACCATCGTCCTTCAGGTGCTGACAAATCGTCTAAAATAATGTTCTCACCGACGCTTAACTGAGGTACAAGCGCCGAATCGACCTCCTGATATACACAGTGAATTCCGGCTCTTTTGGCCTCCCACGGTGAGCTAATGCTCAGTTCCTCGCCACCGGCTACGATGGCTCCCTGATCCGAACGATATGCGCCGGACAAAATTTTCATCAACGTGCTTTTGCCTGCCCCGTTAGCACCCAACAGCGCATGAATTTCGCCGCCATGTACTGTAAAATCCACGGCTCGCAGGGCGTCCACACCAGCAAACCGCTTGCTGATTTTCCTCATCTCCAGTGTATATGCTTGTGAACTCATTACTCATAGTAACCCCCTCGGCTTGCTTATGATAAAAGCGCGCCGAAGCGCGCCTGTGCATGATGCGTACATTTTATTTGGATGTTTCATATTCCTTCATCCAATCCTTATAGCCTTGCTCGCTTTGGCCCCATCCCTTCACATATTGAGACAGCTCGGATGTGGAAATTTGCTTATCTGGCAGTGCTTCGCGTTGCACATATACAGCCTTCAATACCACCTTCTCCTCCGGGTTATCCCCATGCAGCTTCTGATATGCATAGCGCACTTGTACGCGCCCGATATCTGTTGGGTCTACGGCCGCCGAAGCCACCCAAGGGTTTTTCGGGTCCTGAATCATTTGCAAGTCCTCGTCGCTCATATCAATACCATAGACTTTAATTTCCGTACGTCCCGCTTGTTGGATAGCGCGGGCTGCACCCTTGGCGAATTCATCCCAGGCGGCCCAGACAGCTGTAATTTCGCCCTTAGGATATTGCTTCAACACAGCCTCCATCTTCGCTTGTGTATCCAAAGCAGGATTCTGCGCAGAACCAAAAGTCGCAATTTCTTTTATATCCGGATTAGATTTCAAAAATGCATCGTAAGCAACCTGACGACGTTCCATCGGTGCAAATCCGGCAACCCATACTTTTACGATGTTGCCTTTGCCGCCAATATCCTTTTTCATTTGCTCCAGCGTTAGCTCAGCCATGTTTTGATCATCCTGCGAGAGCACTACCGCGCCCGGAACGTTGACGTCAGCATCGAACACGATAACCGGAATATTGCGGGAAATTGCTTTTTTCAGTCCTGTCTCCAGCAACGCATCACCATGATCGGTTAAAATCACATCAAACTGCTGGTTAATTGCGCTATCAAGCAAGGAGGCCATTTTAGCCTTATCGTTATCTGCTACAAACTTAGTCAGCGTTCCACCAAATTTCTTAACTTCCTCTTCCACACCTTGAACATACTGCTGGGAAAATGTGCCTGTGTTAAACTCCATGATCAGCGCAACACGTTTACCTTTTAGATTTGAGCTACCCGTTTTTCCCTCTGCTGTATTCGATCCCGCAGTGCTTGTCCCTTGAGCGCCGCTCTCTGTTTTCGGCCCGCCACATGCAGTGACCAGCAGAACCAGCACCAGCAGCATGATGGCCCCCAGCCCTAGCCTTTTGTTTCTTTGGAGCTCTTTTCGGATATTCATGATTTCATTTCCCCCTCGTTCAATCCACAAAATGATTCAAATTTGATACTTAATATATCGCGTTAAACCAAGTATGTAAATAGGTTTTGTTAATATAAAAATATTTTCCGAATTTATACGACAAAATACGACAATTTTATAAGAAAAATAACTTAGATTCCGACAAAATAAAGTATTAGCCGGCTTGTTTAGGGCCCTTCTTCCCCCAATTCAAAACAGAAAAAATTAAACAACCGTTTCCTGATTGAATACCAGTTGCTGCTTAAAGGCTATCCCGGAGATACAGACCTCCTTGTCATTTTTAGCTTCGATTTTCCTATTCGCTACAAACAAATTCATCTTTCTGTATGCAAGCGCATATTTCCTAGAGTTGAAGTATTCTTGCCGGTTGACGATTCTGCACACAAAGTATTTGAATACTTGGGGTGGCCTGTCGAGTGTCAGAACTACGCTGTCAATCAATAGTCAGTCAAATCGCTGCATGATCGCTCCAGAAAAAAATCGTTTATTGCAGATTTAATTACAAGTGTATCGTTGCAATAGAAACTACATTCCGTTAACGAGAAATGTACGCTCAATAAAACAGCGGCAGCCTAGGACTTTATTTCTCGTCCGTAGCTGCCGCTGTTTCGTTTTGTGAGTTAGTCTAATACTTTATTTACTTGCACTTTTTCATTGGATTACGCTTAAAGAATAATAGCAATGAGACCACCGGAGCCTTCATTAATGATACGACCCAGCGTTTCCTGCAGCTTGTAGCGTGCATTGTCCGGCATCATGGCAATCTTGCCCTGAATCCCTTCACGAACAATGGAATGCAGCGAACGTCCGAAAATGTCTGACTCCCAAATTTTGATCGGATCATTTTCAAAGTCCTGCATCAGATAGCGCACAAGCTCTTCACTTTGCTTCTCTGTCCCGATAATCGGAGCAAATTCCGATTCTACATCGACACGGATCATGTGAATGGAAGGGGCTGTCGCCTTGAGGCGCACCCCAAACCTCGTACCCTGACGAATCAACTGCGGTTCATCTAGTGCCATCTCGGCCAGCGACGGTGCGGCTATGCCGTATCCCGTTGTCTTGACCATTTCCAGCGCCTCAGCGAAGCGATCATATTCCCGTTTGGCATGGGCAAAATCCTGCATCATTTGCAGCAAATGGTCTTTGCCACGAATCTCCACCCCTACAACCTCAACCAAAATCTGATCGTACAGCTCATCCGGCGCATACAAGTCAATTTCAGCTACACCCTGCCCCATATTCATCCCGCTCAAACCGGCTCTGTCGATGAACTCATATTCCATAAACTGGCCGACCACCCGATCTACATCACGCAGGCGTCGGATATCTTTAACCGTATCGCGAACGGAATTTTCATAATTGCTACGCAGCCAGTGATCTTCGTTCAGTACCATAACCCAGCTCGGCAGATTTACATTCACCTCATGCACTGGAAATTCATACAATACTTCACGAAGCACGCCTGTAACATCATCTTCCGTCATCGTCGCTGCGCTGAGTGTCATGACCGGAATATCATACTTGGCAGCCAACTCACTGCGAAGCTGGAGTGTTTCATCACTGCGTGGATGCGTGGAGTTAATGACGAGCACGAATGGCTTGCCAACTTCCTTCAACTCCTCAATGACACGTTCCTCTGATTCCACGTAAGAGCTGCGTGGAATTTCAGCAATCGTGCCGTCTGTCGTGACCACAACACCAAGCGTCGAATGCTCCTGAATAACTTTCCGTGTACCAATTTCCGCCGCTTCCTGAAATGGAATCGGCTCTTCGAACCATGGTGTAGAGATCATCCTAGGACCATTTTCATCCTCGTAACCCTTCGCTCCTTCTACTGCGTATCCTACACAGTCGACCAGACGTACATTCACATCCAGTCCTTCCGTTACTTTGATCTGGACGGCATTATTCGGTACGAATTTAGGCTCCGTCGTCATGATCGTCTTGCCTGCTGCACTTTGCGGCAGCTCATCTACGGCGCGGGCACGATCCGCCTCACTTGTAATGTTAGGCAGAACAATCGTCTCCATAAACCGCTTGATAAACGTTGATTTTCCTGTTCGTACAGCCCCAACGACCCCAAGATAAATATCTCCTCCGGTGCGTTCGGCAATGTCTTTAAAAATGTCCACTTTCTCCAATGAAATCCCCTCCTCAAAAGTCTCCGAAGGAAAAATGCTTAAAGAGCATCCGCTTCGTGTTCAACCAACTGCTTGATCCCAGATGCGGCAGAACAGCCTTTAAAATGCCCGGAAGTCGTCCGCCGCCGAGATTCAGGAGACTGATGGAATCGGCGAAACGGCGTAAACTCGTACATGCATTTGGACTGATACCATCATATGTATCCCCTCCGTAAAATATGTTCATTTTTTTGAAAAAATAGAGTAGGTCACAGCCATCACTGCAAAACAATATTTTACGTTTGGGTCCACTCATCTAATATATGCGTAGAGGGACTCCCCCATGACTTCGGCGCCAGACTTCATATAAAAAAGGACGTTCTCCTGACTGACCGTTTTATAGTCGTCGGATAACATCCTTTGTTGTTTATTTTCCACCAAAGTATAACCCGCCGTAAATTGATGGGCTTATGTTCGGTATTTACTATCGTTTTCGCTAGTTTAAAATTGTTGTTAATTGAAGCTCCATAATCTTTTAACTTCTACTAATTCTTGACCATTAAATTCCATTTTATAGATATCCGGCTTAGATGTATGTAGCAGAAAATTCAAATCGTACTGACTATCGTAATACCCCATCATTAGAGTCATTACGGCTCCATGTGTGCCAATTGCTATTTTCTGTCCTTGATATGTCTTTAATAATTCTTTTAGGATCTTTATGGCTCGATTCTGACAATCCGCATTAGACTCCCCACCCGACAAAGTAAAGTTTGGATCAGAAAATGACCGATTTAGTAAAGGCATTAATTCACTATCAGGCATTCGGATATCATCTGCGGAAAAATTTCTTTCTTTAAGATCTTCATAAATTAAAATTTCTTTTCCTGAACATTGTGCTAACTCCCGAATAGTTAGGATTGCTCGTTGATATGGACTTGATACGAAAATTTCGATCCCCTCAGTTTTCAATAGCTCAGTTATTCGATTCGTATCCACTTTTCCTTTATCTGTAAGCCCTCTTGTTCTTTCATTCCCTTCTGTCTTTGGTGATTCACCATGCCTTACCATGTAAATATAAGTTTTCATCATAGCCCCCAAAGAAAAAATTTTTTTTATTTGACATTACCACAGTTCGTCATCCATCGCTTGGCGCTCAAGTTGCCGCCTGACAGCAGCCTTAAGTTTATCCTCCGGTATCGTAACCTCTACATCACCTTGAGCGCGAGCCTGACAGGACAATCGTATGCCTTCTTCCAGTAAAGGTCCCAGCTTACGCTGCTCTGCATCATTGGGACGACCTGCGAATGCAGCCCATTCCGTCGATATATGTACCTTACACATGAGGCAGGCCGCTTTCCCGTCACAGCGAGTGGGAATATGTACACCTGCTTTACGGGCAGCCTGGAGCAATGTTGTACCCTGACCGACCTGTACACGCCTGCCTGACGGCTTGAACGTAATCTGCACATTCATAAGAACGATCCTCCCTTTATCTGCCCTCTTAACACACACGAAGCTATTTAACATGCCCCATCCGAATGATGGAATGCAACTCCGGCCAAGGCAAAAGCTCCATCAGCCTGTCCAGCTGCTCCTCTGCCCAAATGTTACTGATCAGCAGTTGCTTGAGTATCACGAGATGACGCTGTGGATCACGCTTCATGACCTCTGCAATCGCTCTATATCGGTCAGGGCGATTTCGCAACAGATTAAACAGCAACTCGTGACTGAGTGGCATCAGATGTAGTGAAGCACGCCCCAAATTAAGCTGGATTCCTGCCGACCAAAGGAGCCGCTCGATCTCCAAGCGGTATAAGGCTCCGCCACAGAGTACTTCGAATCCCCCCACCAGCTCAACTGGAAATCCCTCCAGCTCATAATGGCTTAGCAATGAAACGTACGAGCCGCTGCGGTCAACCTGCTGTTGATCTATATTTACACCCAGGGGGTGAGCATGAAGCTTCTTTGCTGCCTGAATATCCGCATAAATATCAATGTCCCGAGGCAGGCGATCCAGCTCAACTCCCTGCACCAGTAGTGAACAGCTTCCTCCCAGCATCCACGGAACAGACACTGTTGACCAACGATCAGCCAAGTGACTCAGCGCAGCTGTCAAATCGTGAGGCAGCCTGTTTAATAGCGCCGATGATATAGCCTCCTTCAACATTGTTTCCTCCTTACTGTCTTTCAACCCGTTTCCTATTGGGCATCATTATATCATGTTCAGCATGGTAGTTCGATATTTTGTGTAGTGAAAAAGAGGGCAAAAGCTGCTGCATATATAAAAAAAACCGCGAACCTGCCCGATTCACGGTAAAACCTGGCCATTTGCGGCCAATCTTTTTTATTTTTTCATCATCATTTTCATTAACGCTTCCATGTTGGAAGAATTCATTCCGCTCTTTTTGACGGCACTGACAATATCCCTTACTGTATCTTCCGACACCGGAATGTTGGCCATTGCAGATACCTGCCTTATAAGCTGACGCAGCTGTGCTTCATTTTGAAGCGTGTCCGCCTTCACCGTGCCTGCCAGCTTTTTTACTGCATTCTCGGATATGTTTTTGCCGCCTTTTTTGTTAATGGCCTTCAACGCTTCTTTCGGAAAGTTTTTATTCACAATCTCCCCTCCTCCGCCATTGCTCAACTCAGTCTATGAATGGTGGAGATAAAAGGTGATTAAGCTTACAAAAGACATGCCTAATGCCTAACTAAAAAAGGCTATCTCATTCGTAGAAAAATCTACTTACGAGACAGCCTTTACTATACATTACTTTTGGGATCATCCGGTCTTTATGAATGCCATTGCTCCCAAGTTTGCAGCGGCATGACTTCCATCTCGGTTTTAGGGTCACGACCCATCAGGGCCTCGACAGCTTTGCGGACGTCACGTCCTTCGAACAGCACCCCATACAGTACTTCTGTAATAGGCATCTGAACGCCCAGCTTTTGTGAGATAGCGTATGCCGCTTTTGTTGTGCGAATGCCCTCTACCACCATGCCCATGGATTCCAGCACAGCCTCAAGCTGTTGACCCTGTCCCAATAACGAACCTGCGCGCCAGTTGCGGCTGTGACGGCTCGTTGCAGTGACAACAAGGTCACCAATGCCAGCCAGGCCAGCAAAGGTCAAAGGATTAGCGCCCATCTCAACCCCGGCACGGGTAATCTCAGCTAACCCACGGGTCAATAATGCCGCTTTGGCATTATCACCGAAGCCAAGTCCGTCTGACATTCCCGCGCCTAGAGCGATTATATTTTTTAACGCCCCGGACAGCTCTACGCCAAGCAAATCACGGTTTGTATATACCCGAAAATAGGAGTTCATGAACAGCTCCTGTGCTACCTGTGCTGCCTTCTCATTGGAGGAAGCTACAACGACCGTTGTCGGGCATTTTCGCACCACTTCCTCCGCATGACTCGGACCAGACAGCACGGCAATATCACCCTCCGCGATTTCCAGCTCTTCCGAGATCACCGTGGACATACGCTTGAGCGTTTCGGTTTCAAAGCCTTTAATGGCGTGTACCACCAGCATATCCTTGGTAAAGTGGTCCTTTAGACTACGTGTTACCTGGCGAGCTGCAGACGAAGGAGATACGATAATAACAGCTTTTGCACCAGATACGGCAGCCTCCATATCGGTTGTAGCTGTAATTCGATCCGACAAAATGGAGCCGGGCAAATATTGCTCATTCGTATGCTTTTCATTGATTTCAGCTGCTTGCTGCTCATTTCTCGTCCAGACAGAGACATCGTTGTTATTGGCCGCAAGAACGGAAGCCAGGGCTGTTCCCCAGCTACCCGCGACCAGCACAGCTATTTTCTCAGACAAGACGATCTCCTCCTTTGGAGCCAAGCTTATTTTCATTTCCCCGGACCAGCTTGACGATATTGGTACGGTGTCTCCACACAGCAAACAAGCAAATGACTAAAGCTGTCCAAAAGAATGGCCATTCATATCCAAGTACAAGCAAAATCCAGGGGGTCAGAATGACAAAAATCAGTGATCCAAGGGACACATAGCGTGTGATCACAATAGCAAGAATCGCAATGATCCCGGCATATAAAGCGGGAAGCAAGGTCAGCGATGCTAATACACCGATAGCGGTAGCAATACCTTTTCCTCCGCGAAAGTGAAAATATACCGGCCAGTTATGGCCCGCAATCGCCGCGATGCCGCACAAACCCGATAGCCAGGAAGATTCTCCACCCAGCCAGTGCCCCAACAGCACCGCCATAACCCCTTTAAGTACATCCAGCAGCAGTACCAGAATAGCTGGGCCTTTTCCCAGCACGCGCAGCGTATTCGTCGCACCGGCATTGCCGCTTCCATGCTGGCGAATGTCGATTCCTTTTAATTTTCCATACAGCAAACTAAAGCTGACAGAGCCAAGCAGGTAACTGAGTAGTATAGCAACGATCTGTAAAATCAACCTATTCGCTCCTAACTTTCGTCAGACTTGCGCCGTGTAAAGATACGAATTGGAGTCCCCTCGAAATTGAAGGCGGCGCGAATTTTGTTCTCCAGATAACGCTCATAAGAGAAGTGCATGATTTCCGGATCATTAACAAATACAACCATTGTAGGCGGCTTGACAGCAACCTGGGTCACATAGTTAATGCGCAGACGGCGTCCTTTATCTGTTGGTGGAGGATTGATCGCCACTGCATCGGAAATGACATCATTCAGCAAATGCGTCTGAATTCGCATGACATGCTGCTGCGCCACATGCTGTACAACCGGAAGCAGCTTTTGCAAGCGTTGCTTCGTTTTGGCAGACAAAAATACAATCGGAGCATACGTCATGAACAGGAAGTGATCGCGGATTTTAGTTTCAAACTGATGCATCGTTTTATCGTCTTTATCCACGACATCCCATTTGTTAACAACAAACAGCGATGCTTTACCCGCCTCATAAGCATAGCCGGCAATGTGCTTATCCTGCTCAATAATACCTTCCTCACCGTTAATTACGACCAGCACAACATCTGCACGCTCGATAGCTCGCATGGCACGCATAACACTATATTTTTCTGTCGTTTCATATACTTTGCCGCGTTTGCGCATTCCAGCCGTATCAATCAGTACATATTTCTGGCCGTCTTTTTCAAAAGGCGTATCAATCGCATCACGTGTCGTGCCTGCAATATCACTAACAATAACCCGTTCTTCTCCCAGAATGGCGTTAACGAGTGAAGATTTACCTACGTTCGGGCGACCGATCAAAGCGACACGAATCACGTCCTCATCATAGTGCTCTTCTTCAAGCTCAGGCAAATTGGACGTAATTGCATCTAACAGATCACCTATACCTGTACCGTGGCTACCGGAAACAGGGATAGGATCTCCAAATCCATAAGAGTAAAACTCATAAATCAGATCGGCACGATTGAGGTTGTCCACTTTGTTTACCGCTACAATGATCGGTTTACCCGAACGATACAGCATTTGAGCTACCTCTTCATCCGATTGCGTAATTCCTGCTTTCGCATCACTCATGAATACGATAACATCTGCTTCTTCTATTGCGAGTTCGGCTTGCATACGGATGGATTTCAAAATGATATCCTCACCATCAATTTCAATCCCGCCGGTATCAATAATACTGAAGGATTTACCATTCCATTCCGATATACCGTATATCCGATCACGGGTGATTCCAGGTTTATCTTCCACGATAGACAAACGATCCCCGATAATCCGATTAAAAATAGTGGACTTTCCCACATTCGGGCGACCAACGATAGCCACAACGGGTCTTGCCATAAATTCACTCCTCCTGACATTCTCAGCTATCATCATAGCAAAAAACATTCTTATTGGCGATATTGGTCACGTAACAACAATCGGCGAACCCTCTGGGTCCGCCGATGGTGTACGTTATGCTTATTATAAAGTGTATTGATTCAAACTCATTTAAATTTGTTCAGCTTATCACCAAAACGTTCGCCAAGCGTAATGCTCAGACCGGAATTGTTGAGCGATACGTTAGGATTGTTCAGTTCCTCACGAGGCGCACGAGCTGCACGTGGTGCTCTTTCTGCTTTTGGAGCCACTTCAGGAGCTTCTTCAGTTTCTTTGATGCTCAGGCTAACACGTTTCTCAGAAGGATTCATTTCAAGAATTTTAACTTTCACTTCTTGTCCTTCTTCCAGAACCTCTTGTGGAGTTCCGATGTGTTTGTGGGAAATTTGGGAAATATGAACCAAACCTTCTACGCCAGGAGCGATTTCAACGAATGCCCCGAAGTTAACCAGACGTTTTACAACACCAGTTACGATATCATTGTTGTTAAATTGTCCAGCAGCGGATTCCCAAGGACCAGGCTGTGCAGCTTTCATGCTCAGGCTGATTTTTCCTTTTTCAGGGTCTACCTTCAGCACTTTTACTTTTACTTGATCTCCTTCAGAAACAGCATCAGAAGGCTTATCAACATGAGTCCAAGCGATTTCAGATACGTGAACCAAACCGTCCACGCCACCTACGTCTACAAAAGCACCAAACTGAGTGAGACGTTGAACCGTACCTACGATTTCTTGTCCTTCTTTCAGCTCAGCCATTACTTTTTGCTTGTTGGCTTCAAATTCTGCTTCCAGAACGTCTTTTTGAGAAAGAATCACTTTGTTGTTTTCGCGATCCAGCTCTTTTACAACAACACGCAATGTGCGGCCTTTGTAATCGCTGAAATCTTCAACGAAATGACGTTCTACCATGGATGCAGGAATGAATCCACGAACACCCACGTCTACCACGATGCCGCCTTTAACGACGTCGTTTACTACGACTTCAAACACTTCTTTGCTTTCGAACAGCTGCTCCAGCTTTTCCCAAGCATTTTCACTGTCGATTGCACGTTTGGACAGAACAAGCTTTTCTTTGGCATCATCAATGCTAATGATTCTAGCTTCGACTTCTTGGCCTACTTGTACTGCTTCTTCTGCGTTATCCAGACCAGAAGACAACTCGCGAATTGGAATAACTCCATCGTATTTATATCCAATGCTTACTACCGCTTGGTTATCTTCCAATTTCACGATCGTACCCTTAACGGTATCACCTTTTTTTAGGGAGACGATTTGATCGAGCTCGTCTTGATTTGCCGCTTCAGCAGCTTCTTGATTTTTAATTTCTTCCGACATGTCAATACCCTCCTCAATTCAAAAAAACCATTTATTTAAACCTGCGCATGGCAGAGTTCAAAACATCAATTAAACTTTTGTCCTAGTTTTCCGAGCTTAGACATAATTCATGCAAGCCTTTCAGTTATTCGTAGGCTTGCCTGTTTCCTTCATCGTACGGATACGTGACATAATTGCTTCTGTCGCCAATTCAAGCGGGTCTCCCTCGATATCAGCACCCTTTTGGTAAGCATCCAAATTGACTGGCTTGCCGTATATCACTTTCGTTTTACGGAAAAGCTTGTAATCACCAACAATGGCGACTGGAACGGCAGCCGCTCCACTGCGCAGCGCAAAGCTGGCGGCACCCTTTTTTCCAATTCCTCCAGCTCCCCTTGAGCCTTCGGGGAAGATCCCCATCACCTTGCCGTCACGCAAAATGTTCAATGCCAGCTTGATGGATTCCTTACTCACACCACCACGTTTGACTGGAAAAGCTCCCAGCTTGTCGATCAGTGGACCCAGCACGGGAATATTAAACAGCTCGGCTTTTGCCATAAAGTGAACCTTTCGCTTCAGCAAAATACCAACTGTAGGAGGGTCAAAATTACTAATATGATTAGAGCACAACAATACTCCGCCTTCAGCAGGGACATTATCCCTGCCTACCGCCTCGAGTCTAAACAAAATGCGGTAAATGAGACGCAAAATACTGGCGCATATCGTATATATCATTGGCTGATCTCCCCATCCTTCTTCGCCATGCAATAAGATACGATCGTATCCACGACATCCTGAATGCCCAAATGGGTCGTATCCAGTACGATGGCGTCCTCACTGCAACGAAGTGGGGATACATCCCTTTCCTCGTCAAACTTGTCACGTGCGGCAATGTCACGTTCGAGCTGCTCCAGAGTGATATCATCAGCTCCGTTCAATTCTTTAAAACGCCGAGAAGCACGTTCCTGAACACTTGCGGTCATGAATATCTTAACTTCCGCATCGGGAAGCACAGTTGTTCCAATGTCCCGCCCGTCCATAACGACGCCCTTACGCGCAGCCATTTCACGCTGGTTTTCAGTCAAACGTGTGCGTAAACCCGCAATACTTGAAAACTGTGATACCTTGCTGGTCACTTCCATAGAGCGGATTATTGTGGTTACATCTTCCCCGTTACAATAAACCTTTTGGCCTGCGGGGTCCGGTACTAATTCAATCACCAGCTCAGGTACATGTTGAAGCACTTTTTCTACATTTTCCGCCGGAATTTCCTTGCACATCATGTACCAAGTTGCTGCCCGGTACATGGCTCCGGTGTCCACATATACATAAGATAGTGCTTTCGCCACCAAGCGGGCCACTGTACTTTTCCCTGCACCAGCAGGTCCATCAATAGCTACATTTATTTTATTGTTTAAAGATACATGCTGCCTTGCCAACGGGGAATTCCTCCTAACCTAACCTCAAGAAAAAAGCAGGCATTGCCTGCGACGTGAAAATTATACCACACATTTATAGACGATGCAAAATGAACGGCAGGTTTACTGAAAAAGAAGACGCTTGGTGGATTACGCTCTTTCCCGAAATTCCAGCTGTTTCTCGAAGCAATATTTAATCAGTTTTTGGCGTTCCTGGTCAGCAATTTTCTCATATTTCAACATGATGAGCCTGCGGCCATTTTCCATTTCCTGAATGCGTACAACTTCAGACTGGAATGAAACATGCTCCAGCGTGCCGTTTTTATACGGAACCAAAATCCAGCAGGACAAGGATTCTCCTTCTTCTAGCTGCTGCGCTTCCTGTGTCTGAAAAGAAACGCCCCCGCCTCCTACATCGTGCGTCTCTGCTACAAACCTTGATTCGTTTACACCGTACTTTACCGCAATTTCCAGGTTGGCCTTAACCCGGAGATAGTTTCGACGCTGAATTTTGCTGATGCTGTCCGGTTCCGGCTTTTGAATGCGAACCATCCGCAGCACATCCTCTTTAAAGCCCGTGACATGCGTGTTAAAATAGTTTTTAATTCCGCCCTCACTCATAAAAAATATGGATAACTCTTCCCCCAAAAACAGCTTTTTCAAATGCCCACTCGTTTGTGACATGGGGATTTCAATCAGAAAATTCTGTGAGTCCTCTTCCGCAATACGCGATTTGAATTCAAAAAGTTCATCCTTGTGATCGTTACCAGCCACTTGTATGTATAACACATCATTAATTTTAGGAAACAAACCATTCACCGTCCTTGTCCATTAAACGCTCTAATTAAGGTCTATAATACCACGACTTTATTCCTATTTTAAGAATTTTATTTGTTAAAACCATGACTAAAGTGCAAAAAACCTCCTTAATTCAAGGAGGTTTAGAGCGATTAATGATTCATTTCTTCACACAACAGCACTAATTATACATTGCTCGCAGTAGCCTGAGGCTCATCCGAATCTTTCACTTGCTCAATCGTTTCTTCCATCCCTGTATCGGCATTAATGTAAATCCGATAAATGGAGCCATTAATTTTACCGCCAAATTCATAACACAGAACCTCTTTTGACAGTTCATTTTCAATTAATGCTTTGCGGTGGTAAGTTTCACGAAACTCAGGATTCAGCTTCGCCCGTGCAGCCTTCAAATCCAGTTTGGCCTTCGGGATATGACGGTGAGGATTGTGCTCATGCACATAGTCGCTCGCTTGAAGCCCAGTCACTGTTCCGTTATCCAGGCCCGATCTAACTGTGATTTTTTCCGGATAGATAATCACGTCCCCTTGCACGCTTGCATATGTGATGGCGGCTAAATTTGTTCTTTCATCATAAGCAACCGGCTTCATTCCTTTGTAGCCCTTTTGTGCAAGAAATTCACTTGCATGCCGAATCGCCTCATTGCGGGTGACTTTTTTGGGACCTACTTCTCTCATATCGTGATAGGAAATGAGCTTACCGCCCTTTTTCGTAAAATCCATGGTGGCCACAGCTTTCTGCTTGTTAAGCAGGGTAGCCGTATAAGACGCCCATTCAGTTCCTTTACCGTTTTCTTGTACACGAATCTGGCTTTCCGGTTTGCCTGTAAACTCGGCAGCATTCCGTTTAATTTGCTCGGCACTCACGACCGGGAGATTCAATTTTTTAACAGAACGCTTGGCATAAATGGTGGCCACGGAAGGTCCCCAATCCAGCTCCTTGTAGCCCTCCACCTTTTTGTCCACGGTTTTGAAGCCATCAATAATCGTGTTATCCTTTGGACCGGTTTGTGCGCCTGGGGCTTGCTCTACATCAGTCCATCGCAAGTTTTTACTCAAGGCCTTTGCTCGAACTTCGTGCATGCTTTTCGAAATTTCTCTGGAATTGTTATATAACGTTTTCAGATTGGATAATTCTTTCTCATTCAAAGGCTCGTGATCTAGGTCACGCACGGCAGTCTGATACGAAAATGTAGATACATGTGACAGCAAATCCTTGGCATGGTTAAATGGCATCACATTGAGAGGCAACTGATTGACCTCATTTTGGGCCTCACTTGTAATTCTCCACACGTTCATCAAACATTTGCGATGCATCGCGTGTGAAGTATTATGGACAGCAACCGCATTACCAAGTTGGGAATGCAATTGATCCATATGAAACGACAAATCATGAAACGCACGCTGATATTGATTTTCCGCTTTAATCGACATACTTTTTGCCTGAAGAGATACCTGTTTTCTCATCTGGCTCTCCCGATAACCCCACACAAATGCTCCTATCATGAGCAGGGCAACAATCGGGAACAATACCGAACTAAGTCGCTTATACATATTGGAAGTCTCCTTTCTTCAATTACACTACCGATAGTGTGACAAGAAGAAAGCTCTCTTATGCATGGTTTTCCATGAGTTCAACAATAAACTCGCAATGATCGCATATACAACGCTTAAAGCCGGTCTGAATTTGCCCTTGCTCCATGCGTCCTCTAAGCACAAAGCGTTCCCCGCATCTTTTACAATGAATTCTCACTTTTATACGCAAAAAAGACACCCCTTTCACTAACAGGTTTGTCAGATCAGTGTGTCCCTTTTTGTTACATATTAACCTTTTCTTCCCGCTTCAATAATCTAAAAGGAGAACGGTTGTTAGCTCGAGTGATTTTTGCCATGCCTCCATACCACAAAAATGCCATTAGAGGTATGATAAACCAAACCCAGTCATGTTTGAATTTCGTTAAAATCAGATCATATACTCCGTGCCAAAACCATGGAAGCACCAATGACAGAAGCAGCATGTATTTGCTCCTCCACTCTTCTGAAAACTTGGCTTTGCCCATGTAATAGCCCATCACTACTCCAAACATCGCATGACCGGACACCGGCAGCAGTGATCTCATTAACATCATACTCACAGAAGCGTGCCCCGCCCAGGCATACAATAGATTTTCAACCGTTGCAAATCCGAGCGAGACCGCAGTAGCATACAAAATGCCGTCATAAGGCTCATCGAACTCAGTATGATTATATATAACGTGATACAACAAAAACCATTTAAAAAACTCTTCCACACCGGCCGAAATGCCGAACACCTGGATTAATGTGTTATCACCTAGCCAGAGCAGCAGTCCGCGTTGGAGAATCATGACAGGAAGTACCACCAAAAAGCCGAGTAGAAACACTTTTACAACCATGTGCAATGGCTCCGAATCATATCTGTCCTTCAAGTAAAAATACATCAATAAGGCGAGACCAGGCGCTGTGGCTGCCGCTAAAACCGAAAACAGAAGCACCGATCATCCCTCCATAAAAATGAGTCGGCCCTGCATTCAGCGCAGAGCCGACAAATTCAATCAATATACTTTCTAAAGCCCGATTAAGAACGGCTGTCAAAATGAGTGCAGATGACTGCAACGGCCTGTTCAGGAATGATTAGCTTGCCGTACTCCTCCAGCATTGCTGGTGTTACCGATGAGCCTTCACCGAATTCGGCAAGAACCGCTATCAAGGCCGCAAGCTTGGACTCCTCTACCTCTTCCGGCTCCAAATGTAGAATCCATTTTCCTCTATAATGATACAGCTTACCTGCTTCCGTAGTGTTGCTGCGGAGCATGTGAGCCGCTTCTATGAGTACTTCGAAATCACTAAACGCGTAAACGATGGAATCACTGTGTTCGAGCGTGACTTCCATTTCGTAGACTTCCTCTGGAAGCTCCTCATCAGGACCAGAACCATACTGTTGATGATCGTATTTACCCCGAGTGACGATAACAACCATTCCCTGAGCAGGAAGCGCAAAGACTTCGACAGCTAACGGTCCCGTGGCATCGAAGCCCAGCTCGCTGTATGCCTGATCCATCATTTCGGTAAACAGCTCATGAACCCTTGGAATTTCTTGCCACATGTCGTCTTTTTGAATACCGCGTTCGCTCAAATCGTCAAAGGTAAGGAAAATCCGTATCTTGTCCTGACTTAATCTTTCTATTTTCATACTGGACCCTCCTCCTGGCAGCCGAGTGTTATTAACAGATTATGATGCAATTATGGTGCCTGTGATGAAAATGGTTCTATGTAATCATGTTATCATTTTATAATCGTAAATGCACGAAATAAAAATGAGAAAAAAAAGAATCATTTGAACGGCTTTCACAAAAAAGCCGCAAAATGATTCGAGATAGAGGTTCCGGGGTTATAATCCCGGTACGGCTGTATGAGTTTCCTTGAGTATTTGCTCAACCTCACGTTTAACATCAGGACTGCTGCTAATAAAGTCTTTAATCAACTTCATATTTTCTTCTTTGTTTTGGAGCGTATGAACGTTATTATCTGTTTTGGAACGATGATCATGATCCTTATGGGTGTCTTGTTTATTCAACTTAATATCGCCCATTCCAGGAAACGCAGCGTCCATCATTTTGGTGCGGGCTTTCTGCACCAAATTGCCACCTTTTTTCCCATCCATGTCCATGGATAAGCCCAACATGTTGCGGTTACGGGAGATCAGAGTGCTTGCGACAGCGCCCAAAACGATTCCCAGGAAAAATGAAGATGTTTTCACAATTAGAACCTCCCTTTGTGGTAGAATCGAGCTTAGTGTTCGTCAGGAAAGACAAACTCATACGGCATAAATACAGGAAGGTGAGATGAATTAATGGGCACAAAAACAGCAGCCATTTTATTGACTGCATGTCTGCTGCTTAGTGCTTGTACGGCGAACAAGCCAGAATCGGCAGCGTCTGACACAAGTACCAGCACCAAAGAACAGAAAACCGTTTCTTCCGAGACAAGCTATCGTAATCAAACGAACCGTGATGATCATAACTCAGCAGGTAAAGCAACGGTACAACTAAACAAGCCCGTCGTTGACAGCAGCAAAACAGGAGAGTCAGCTACGGTGTCTGCCACCGATAAAACATATCATTTGGACAAGGCATATAATGTGGTTCCCAACCAAAAAGGAGCCGAAAAAAAGGTGATTTTGCTTACCTTTGACGATGGTCCCAAGGAAGCGTCAATGATTAATAAAATCATTGATACACTCGACAAGCACAAGGCCAAGGCTATTTTCTTCGTAAATGGTTACCGTGTGAAGGAGCATCCTGAGTTGCTCAAGCTTATCCATGACCGTAGACAGCCCATCGGCAACCATAGCTGGGATCACATCGTGCTAAAGAACAAATCGGAGGCTGAGGTCAAAAAACAGATTGAAACTGTGCAAAAAATTGTCAAGGATACAACGGGTCAAGCACCGGTGTTTTTCCGCCCTCCTCATGGTGCAGGCGGGGACGTAGGCCGCAAGGTTGCCAAGGAAAACGGACTTCTGTATATGACCTGGTCCGTTGGTTCACTGGACTGGACTATGAAGAAAAATCAGCCTAACAAAACGGATGCAATTCTCAAAAATGTAACGGAGCAGCTACATCCAGGCAGCAATATTCTGATGCATGAGCTCCCATGGACAGCCGAGGCGCTCGATGACCTTTTGACCCGCCTTGAGCAAAAGGGCTACCAGTTTGTTGATCCACAATACATTGAGCTTCCTGCCAACTAAGAAGCTTGTGTTCATGTTCTATAATCAACGAAAGATGATTGTGAAAAAGGCCTTCATCGCCGCATAACGTTGTGCGGAGGTGAAGACCTTTTTCATACACCCTTTTATCACCAGAGCAATTTACTGATAGGTGGTGCACCCTTGATGCCCCACCATAGTAGTGCTGCTGTAATGAGTACAAAAAGTGTGCTCAAAAAATTCAAAAACCACTTGCTTACCCGGAGACGTCGGGATGGAAACATTTCTGCCCGCGTACGGTACTCACTAACAGGAGTGTCATCCTCCATCATCACAGCAATTTCTGGTGCAGCGGCAACGTGGCTCAATTCAGGCACGGGCCGTGAGGCACGGGAACGGACTGGTTTTGATCCGGGCCTGTCCTCCTCCTTGCCTTTGCGACCCTTTCGACGACTACCATAGGTCTGCACTCTGCTGAGCTCCTGATTCATTCTTCATACCTCCGAAACCGTAACGCTAAACCAGATATAAGGTCAATCACAAAATGACAAATGATCGGCGCCCACAGGCTGCCAGTCTGTACGTAGATATAGCCCAAACCGTAACTGCTAAGGAACACCCAGCCGGTTGGAATCCAATGCCGCAAATATCGGATATGGATGACCGCAAACAAAATACTTGTCCAATAAGGGCCAAAACTATACTGAATTGCACCTCTGAACAAAAATTCCTCACAGATCGAAACGACGGCAGCTATACAAATAATATGCCAAATCGGACGATTTTGAAACAGTAATTGGTTAATACCGCCGTCATCCATGGCATTCTCAGGCATAATTCGGGATAACACCAGATCCACTAGAAGAATAGCGGCAGCCAATCCCAGGCCCCACCATAGAACATGTAAGCTGTTTGGCAATGCAAACAAATTCAACACATTTCTTTTCTGAAAAATAATCCAGATTGCACCGACCAGCAGGGTAAGCCCCTGGGTTAGATACAAATTGTAAAGCAGCAAGCGGTCATTCAACTCGTGAATTTGCGCTCTTTTCCATTTCACTTTGAGCTTTTTCATGTTTAGTTAGTCCTCTGCATAGTCTTCTTTAGCATCATAGCCAAAAAGTCGGGCGGATTCAAGAAGACCTAAATCTAATTATTCCGCATGCTATAGCTATTATCTAGTCAGCTATCCGCACATGTCGTATCTCCTATTGACATGGCTGTGTAAGCCGTGATACATTATGAAAAAATTATTAACGACAACAACCATGATGGAGAAAAGATGTTGATTTCGTCCTCAGAGAATCGGTGCTTGGGTGGAAGCCGATGGCGGAGTAATGTTCTTTAGCGCTCCTGAGTTATTGCACCGAGGCTAGGAAATTTATTTCCCGGCATTAGATGCAATCGGCAGAAAACCGTTATCCTTTCGGTCATTTTATGACCGCTGAAGGCAGTCCGTTGCGAAATGGCTGCGAATTAGGGTGGTACCACGATAACTCTCGTCCCTTACTATGGAGATAGTATGTGATTTGGGAGTTTTTTTGATGCCTGAAAACCGCAAAAGCGGCTTTGTTCAAGGCTTCTGTTCATCAGCCCTTGTCCGTCAGCTTGGTACGCAATGCTATTTTATCCCTTTTCTGCGTCAATGCGTTATCACACAAGTGTTTACCGCGACTCTCCTGTACTTTTTAGAAGCATTTCAAGTTTTTTCATGTTCTTTATGGAATGTATTTCAGTTTGAAGTACATCCTGTCCATAAAAGAAGTTAACTTTGAGGAGGAAACCAAATGTTTAAAGTATTAGTATCCGATCCGATCAGTGACCTAGGCATTCAGCAGCTGATGGATGCAGACGATGTCACGGTGGACAAGAACACAGGTCTCAGCGAGGATGAATTGGTTCAAATTATTGGTGATTATGACGCACTGCTCGTCCGCAGCCAAACCCGGGTAACTGAACGCATCATGGCCGCAGGTAAAAACCTCAAGGTTGTCGGACGCGCTGGTGTCGGTGTGGACAACATCGACCTTGAGGCGGCAACGCAACGCGGAATTATCGTTATTAACGCTCCTGACGGCAACACAATTACGACCTGTGAGCATACTTTTGCCATGATGATGGCTCTGGCCCGTCATATTCCACAGGCGTATGCCAAAACTATCGGCGGTACATGGGATCGTAAAACATTCCTCGGTGTCGAGCTGCGCAACAAAACGCTTGGTGTCCTCGGTATGGGACGCATCGGCAGTGAAGTAGCCAAACGCGCCAAAGCATTTGGCATGAACATCCTCGGCTATGATCCGTTTCTGACAGAAGAACGTGCCGAGAAGCTGGGCATTAAGCTCGCCAGTGTGAACGAAATCATTCGCAACGCAGATTTCATGACCGTACACACCCCTTTAACACCGGAAACAAAGCATATGATTGCACGCCCGCAGTTTGAAGTGATGAAAAAGGGAATGCGTATCATTAACTGTGCCCGTGGCGGTGTTATTGATGAGATGGCTCTTGTTGAGGCCATTGATGAAGGAATTGTTGCCGGTGCAGCCTTTGACGTATTCGAGTCGGAGCCGCCAGCACAGGACCATCCTTTCCTGAGCCATCCGAAAATTATCGTTACACCGCATCTGGGCGCATCCACAGTCGAAGCTCAAGAGAACGTAGCTATCGACGTATCCGAGCAGGTGCTGCATATCTTGCGTGATGAGCCGTTTAAAAATGCGGTCAATATGCCTCCAGTACCATCCAATGTGATGACGCAATTACAGCCATATTTCTCACTTGGCGAGAAGCTGGGCAGCTTTGCTGTTCAGGTGACGAATCAGGCTGTAAGTGAAATCCAGGTGGATTACGCTGGCGATTTGTCCACTGTAGATACACAGCCGCTGACTCGTTATATTTTGAAAGGCGTACTCAGCCGTCACCTGGGCAGTGATGTGAACATTGTAAACTCTGTCCATCTTGCCAAAACACGTGACATCCATCTTGTCGTATCCCAGGCTCCGGCCACCAAAGGCTTTACGAACCTGATCACTGTTACGCTTAAAACACAAAGCGGCGAAGAGCAACGCGTAGCTGGTACCCTGCTGGCAGGGTATGGCGAGCGGATTGTCCGGTTGAACCAATTCCCAGTAGATGTGGCACCGGAGGCTCATTTCCTGCTCATTTCCCACAATGATAAACCAGGCATTATCGGCCGTGTCGGCACCCTGCTTGGTGAAAATGGCGTCAATATCGCCTCCATGCAAGTAGGACGTAAAATTGTTGGTGGCGAAGCCATCATGATTCTCACGGTTGACAAAGCTGTGCCAAAAGATGTGCTCGTTCAACTGGTTGGACTGCCGGAGCTGAATACCGCTCAAGAAGTAGTGCTGGGTTAATAATAGAAAATGCTAGAGAAAGTCCATTTTACTTTCTCCTTAAAAGCGAGGCGCCTGGATACTCAGGCGTCTTTTTCCTATACCAGTGTCAACATCTATCTTGATGCTGATGTTCCACGTTGAACAAGATAAATGTTGATTTTTCAACAAAAAGCACCCTCTTCCGAGGATGCTTTCGAACTGGGAATTTAGCTAAATCGACTTAGTCTGTGACAGAGCCTGACTTTGTTTTTTGGAGATTGGCAGCAGAATCGTGAACTCTGTCCCCTTTCCTAAAACGCTGGCAGCAGATACAGAGCCTCCGTGAGCTTCTACAATATTTTTGACAATAGCAAGTCCCAGGCCCGTGCCCTTGTCCTCGCCTCGCACTCTTGCCTTGTCAGCCTTGTAAAAACGGTCAAAAATGTAAGGTAAGTCCTCGCTGGCAATGCCTACCCCTTCATCCTTAATCCGGATGCGCACAAGCTCATGTCGTTCTCCTAAAATTCGATCCGCCCCAATAGTAACCTTTTTCCCTTCGGGTGTATGTCTGAATGCGTTATCCAGTAAATTCGTTAGTACCTGCTCCAGCCGATCCTCATCCACATCAGACAAAAGCAGCTGTTGGCCCTGCTCATGATAATCGAGAGTCAGCCCCTGTTCCTTCGAGCGTACCATAAATTTACGGTGAACACGCTCAATCAGCTCGTTCACATTCACTTCCTGACGATGCATGTCTGTATGACCTGCCTCCATTCGAGCCAGATCAAGCAGATCCTTAACAAGCCTTCCCATGCGCAGTGATTCATCATAAATGACCTGAACCAGTTCCTCGGATTCCTCCGGTGAACCAGCCATACCATCAAGCAACGCTTCACTGTAGCCCTGCATCATAGATAAGGGTGTACGGATTTCATGAGATACATTGGCGACAAAATCGCTTCTCATCTTCTCCAGCTTCACTTCTTCCGTGATATCCCTGAGCACAGCTACCGTGCCGCGAATTACATTATCTGTGTACAGAGGAGCCATCTGTACCGACCAGGAGCCCTTCTTTACATGAATATGGTCTCCCACGTCCTCTCCTTTGTCCATAACCGTGTGAAACAGTGGCAACAACGGGTCTGGTACAGATGCTCCGAACTCCTGCTGATCATGCCCTTGCCATTCCAGCTCTTTCCAGCTATCCAGCAGATTTTGAGCAGGCGGGTTCGTCAAGATAATTTGCCCGCTTCTGTCAAAGGTAATGACAGCGTCAGACATGCTTCGCAGCACACTGGATAGATGGTTTTTCTCCTCATTCAGACTGCGGATCGTCGCTTCCAATTCCGTAGACATGTGATTAAAAGTTTTCGCCAGCTCCCCGATCTCATCACTGGTAACCAGTGAAAGCCGGGTATCATACTTTCCCTCACGAATGGCATTCGCCGCCTGAATCAACAGCTGCATAGGCTGTGTGATTTTAGTAAAAAGAAATAAAGCAAAAAAGGTCGTTAATAAAAATCCGACAATACATGTATAAGTGAACAAATGCTTGATTTCCGTCGATTCGTACGCCGCAAAATTCCTGTTAATATACGGCAACAAAAAAAGTCCCAGAAAAATAAGCACAGAGCCTACAAGGCAAATGATGGTGATCCACAGCTTGCCTACCAGCGATCTCCAAAAGTTCACGTTATTTTGGAACCTCCAGTTTATAGCCCACACCCCAAACCGTTGTAATCATAGCCGCTGCCTCTGGGGATACCTTATTCAGTTTTTCACGAAGCCGCTTCACATGCGTATCGACGGTACGCAGATCACCAAAAAATTCATAATTCCATACATCTTTCAGCAGCTCTTCGCGCGAGAAGACCTTATCCGGCGACACTGCCAAATAGTGCAACAGCTCATATTCTTTAGGTGTGAGACTGATCTCAATTCCGCCTGCACTTACCCGGTGTGCATCATGCTCAATAATAAGATTTGGAAAAACAATGCTATTGCTTGGTACCGCCTCTTTGGTTAAAAAGGCAGTTTCCGAAGAACGGCGCAATATCGCCTTAACCCGATAAATGACTTCTCGTGGACTAAAAGGCTTGACCACATAGTCATCGGCCCCAACTTCAAAGCCCTGTACACGGTTTACCTCTTCTCCTTTGGCGGTCAGCATAATCACAGGCGTTGCTTTGTTCTGACGCAGACGTGTACATACTTCAATCCCATCCATGCCCGGAAGCATCACATCCAGCAAAATAATGCTGTAATCGCTTGCAGTCGCTTTTTGGAGAGCCATCTCTCCGTCCTCGGCTTCATCAATTTCATAACCTTCTTTTTCCAGATACATCCGCAGAAGGCGGCGAATGCGTTCTTCATCATCTACAATTAATATGCGGTTGCTATGTTCTGACATATTCCCAGTCCCTTCGCTAAAAAAAGCATTCTCTCTATTTTACTATTTTCCCGTGCGCGGTCAAACTTTACTCTTGTTCAACAGTCTCTTTACACCAAAAAGGCCGGGGTTATGACCCCCGTCCTGTCCGTTTCTTTTTCGTGTTGTCTGATTTGGCAAGTTGAATGAGACGGTTAATTTCGTCCTTGGTGAGGGGTCTGGTCAGACCACGCTTCAAGTTCTGCAACAAAAGATCCCCGAAGGCAATTCGTTTGAGTCTGATAACCGGGTGTGAAATAGCCTCAAACATCCGTCTTACCTGACGATTTCTGCCTTCATAAATGGTAATTTGGATTACTGACTCCTTACCATCCGGGTCTACATCTTTATATTCTACCTCGGCTGGTGCAGTAATGCCATCTTCCAGCACGATCCCTTTTTTCAGCTTGTCCAGCTCAGTTCCATGCGGAACACCTTTAACAGTCGCTACATATGTCTTGGGCACATGATGCTTGGGATGGGTGAGCAAATTGGCGAACTCGCCGTCATTGGTAAGTAACAGCAGTCCTTCCGTATCGTAATCCAGACGACCTACCGGATATACACGTTCCTTAACACCTTTCAGGTAGTCAGACACGATTTTACGGCCCTCCGGATCGGAGGCACTCGTGATAACCCCTTTAGGTTTATTCATCATCAGATAGATTTTTTTCTCGGTTTTAATCGGTCTACCCTTTACCGTAATTATATCCTGATCAGGGTCCGCCTTCGTTCCCAGCTCTGTTACGATAACCCCGTTCACTTCCACGCTGCCTGCCTGAATAAGCTCCTCACATTTCCGTCTGGATGCTACCCCGGCCTGGGCCAATATTTTCTGCAATCTTTCCATGTTCGCTAATTCACCTCATGCTAATGATACCCATCTACGAACAAAATCACAACCCCCGTTCAAAAAACGATGCAGGAATCAAAATACAAGCAGGCAAATGGCAATGGCTGCCACAAAACCAACCACGTCGGAAAATAGTCCTACCTTCAAAGCATATCGCCCATTGCGGATACCTACCGCACCAAAATATACAGTCAGTACATACAAAGTCGTATCCGTGCTGCCTTGAATTGTAGAAGCGATCCGACCGATCATGGAGTCCGGGCCATAGGTACGAATCAGATCAGTCGTGAACGCAAGCGAACCGGTGCCCGTCAAAGGGCGGAGCAGACCTAAAGGCAGTACCTCACCGGGGACGCCCCAGCCTTTGATCCATGGTGTGACCCAGGATATTAAATAATCCAGAGCCCCGGAAGCTCGAAAAATACTTATCGCTACCATCATGCCTACAAGATGAGGAATGATACTGATTGCGGTGGAGAAGCCGTCTTTGGCTCCATCCACAAAGGAATCGTAGACGGGTACCTTTTTGGCATATGCATATAAAGGGATAAAAGCGAGAATAAACGGAATGGCCCAAGTCGATACGAGGTTAATAAAATGAAGCATGCCTCCCTCATCCTTTCCAAGTGGTATCCCTGCCCTTGGCAACGGTGATTCCCGTCCGTGGAGCTGCAGGTGAAGATACAGGCGGTGCTGTCGAAGCGGACACAGGTGTTTGAGGAGGCTGAGGACTCAATGCTGTCTGAGACGGCGGTTTCGCAGGGGGACGTCGCAGTTCCCGACTACGATACCAACGATCTGCCGCTATCGCAGCAAAGGTCGCTATCGCTGTCGCCACCAGTGTCGTGCCGACGATTTCCGCCGGATGTGCGGAATGATAATTCAGCCGAATCGCGATCAATGTCGTGGGAATCAACGTAATACTGGCTGTATTTAACGCCAGTAACGTACACATAGCAGGAGTAGCAGTTTGCTTATCCGGGTTGAGCGTTTGCAGTTCCTGCATTGCCTTGATGCCCATTGGAGTCGCTGCATTTCCCAGGCCCAGCAGATTGGCGCTCATATTGGACAAAATGTAGCCCATAGCCGGATGATTACGCGGAACATCCGGGAACAAAAAGGCAACGAAAGGGGCGAGCAGCCTGGATATTTTCTGCAAGAGCCCTCCGTCTTCGGCCAGCCGCATCATGCCCATCCAGAACACCAGCACGCTGATCAGTCCAAAGCACACTGTAACACCCGTGGCCGCCCCATCAAAAGCAGCCTTGGTCACCACTTCAATATTTCCCTGTGCAGCAGCAAATGCAAATCCGATACAAATCAAAGCCACCCATATGAGATGAATCATGATTGATCCCTCCCTTTCATCAATGATGTGACACATGTCGGTTCATAGCAATTTAAGCCTGCTTGCCCCTAAACTCCAAACAGATTTCTTATAATTACACTCCATCCGCTCGTCCAGCTGCGTTGCTGAGTGCCGCTTAAAGGAGCCTGAGCAGTCGGAACTTCCTGTTGGGGCTGTATCGTTCTTGGGTTCGGCAGCTTGCTGCCTTTTTCATATACAGGAACGGAACCGATCAGTTTGCCTTCCAGCAGAAACTCGACACGTCCCCGCAAACCAAAGGATACGTCCGCTCTCCCTGCAGAACGGGACTTTTTGTATAGTACTAATCTTTTATGCAGCCGGGTCTTCTCACCGTCGTGCAGAGGATAAGCAAAGCTAGCACCCGTTAATAGCGGATACCCGTTAATCGGTTGTTGCTTGTCCGTAATCGGAATGAGTGGATAATATCGAAACCCGTAATCAAGCATACGGGCATGGTCATTCCAATCATCCCCGTCATTCAAGGTAACAGCGGCAAGCTGGCGACCATCCCGCGTGGCCGAACTGACGAGACAACGGAAGGCTTTCTTGGTAAAGCCGGTTTTCACACCGTCAGCCCCTTCATAGAGCCGCAGCATTTTGTTTTTGTTATGCCACGAGTAATCCCAGGAATTGTTGGGATTCGGCGCCTTTTTCAGTTCAGTCTTAACGATACGGGCAAAGGTTGGATTATGCAGCGCATAGGCGGTTAGCCGAGCCATATCATTCGCTGAGGAGTAATGCCCTTCGACATCCAGTCCATGAGGATTAGCAAAATGCGTATGACTTAGCCCAAGTTGAACCGCCTTATCATTCATCAAATGAACGAATCCCTCTTCTGTCCCACCCACATGCTCGGCAATGGCAGAAGCGGCATCATTACCGGAACGGAGCATCAGACCGTACAACATATTTTCCAGCGTCATTTCTTCCCCCATTCGCAGAAAAAGCGATGAACCTTCTTTGGCGTACGCCGTCGGACTAACCTTTACCCGATCCTGCAAACGCCCATGCTCAATAGCCACGATAGCGGTCATTATTTTGGTCAAACTGGCAATGCGCAGCTCCCGGTCACCCTCGTCAGCATATATGATTCTTCCTGATGTGACATCAATTAAAGAGGAGGCCTGTGCATGGGTCTTTAATGCAGGCGGGGTCGTTTCCGTCTTCTTCGCTCCCTGAACGGGCTGTGGATTCAGCAAAACGAGCAGCAATGACACAATAAGCAGCAGTGCCAGCGGCAAAACAAAGGCGCATGCTTTAAACGAAAGCTGGTTTTGGCCCGCGTGGATGCGTTGCTTCTTTTTAAACATTTGGATTCCTCCGGTTTTGAGCAAGTCTTGTACCATTCTATGTCCAAGCTGTTCAAAGTATGTCCACCTTTATAACAGAAAATTCCTCTGCAGGGTTGCTCGATCAGGCAATTTACACTCCTGATCACATATATATAGTTGAGGATTTGCAAAATCTGGAGTAGCTAAATGTTGAATATGGATGGGGGTGTACAGCATGCAGCGCCTACAGTTTGAAGCAATTTTAAGATCCCGGATTGTAGAGTCCGCAGAGGGATTAAATCGAAGCGGCGTATCCTTTGCCACTTTTGCGACCGCGCGTTGTAATCCGCAGTTCTGGGATTTGACGGCAAAGGGTGGATTTCAGATCAAAGCAGGTGTCACTCCGGCCCAGGGGATCAGGGATATCTTTACAAATGGTGGTCAATATGCCTTTGAATGTGCAACAGCTATGGTCATTGTACTGTACAAAGCAGTGCTGGATTCCATTCTGGAAAGTGAATTTAATCGGATTTTTGCAGATATGCTGTTGTATGATTGGCACTATGACAGTGACCTCAAGCTCATACAGGTGCAGGGAAGTCACAAATCGTCTCCGGGCGATATCCTATATTTTAATAATCCAGATGTGTCACCTGATACCTTGGAGTGGAAAGGAGAAAATGTTGTTAAGCTGAAGGAAAACCTTTTTTATGGACATGGAATCGGCATCTTGCCAGCAAGAGGTATTATTGATTCACTCAATCAGCATCGTCGGCCAGAGGCCACAATATCTGCTTATATGACGGATGAAGTGATTTATCCAGACTTCATCTATTTATCCCAGTTCGCTCCTGAAGGATACCGAGAGGTTGAACGATCGCTGTCTACTTCTTATCAACAGGAACATGGTCGACGTGTGTATGCAGTCATTGGTGGAAGGCGGTACGCTCGGAGATAGAAGCAAATGCAAAAGGAAGGTATTCCTTAGCCCTAATTGGGCATTTGGAACCCTTCCTGAAGAAACCTTTAATCCGATAATTTTTACAAGTAAGCGGGACCCGAGTGACTGTGATCTTGATTTGTAGTGACATCTACAGTTACCTTTGGATTTTGCTGAGCGTTGCCCGCAGTTTGGAAGATGGACTGCACCTTATCAATAAGGTAGGGGGTGGAATCGATTATCTTCTCAATCAGATGTGTTTGATTGTCCAAAGGAACGATTTGTGCTCCCTGTTTGCCAACAACCAGAAATGCAATCGGTTGAATAGATACACCGCCACCACTACCGCCACCAAACGGATGTCCTTCCTTCCCGCTATGATTTCCCGCTGCTGAGGAAGTATGGACCTCTTCATCTACATTAAAGTCACTCCCACCGGCTGCGAAGCCAAAACCCACCTTACTGATTGGCAAAATAACGGAACCATCGGGTGTTTCCACTGCTTCTCCGACAATCGTATTCACGTCTACCATGGCTTTGATGTTTTCCATCGCGGTTTGCATAAGCCCCTGAATCGGGTGATCTGACATGATTATTCCTCCTCTGCTTATCTCAAGCGTAGACTGCCTTTTCTTTCGCTATTGTGCGCAGACCACTAAGAAAATATGTATCGCTCATCCCTCATGCTGAATGGGTTTCTTGGAAAAAACCCGTCTCCAGGCCTCCGGTCCACCCGGAACGCGCCATATACGATAAGCTAATGTGAGCATGGAAAAAGATAAATATCCGAGCGATATATTTCCTTCACAGGTCAATGTGGTGGTAAAACGCAGGCGATCCGCCCAATAGGGTACAACAAACAGCTTGGGTGTACAGTTCATGCGTACAAAGCTGGATGCATAACCGATCAGCGTTGTTTTCAAGCCCCATAGAACACCCGTTGAGGTAGCCGTATAGGCAGCGTCAGCAAGACTGATATTGGTGGACCATTCCATTTTGGATATCATCACATGGGCTAACGTATGCCGCAACCATCGGTGCAGAGCTTTCGTTCCTTTGAGTAAAACTCGTACATCGTGTATAAATTGCTTAATTTTATCTGCATTAATATTTCCACTATCCACGGAAGCATCGGTTTTATGTATGTTTTTGTTGCGGTCAAGCCGATAAAGAAGCCCTTTTTGCAAGCTTGCTATCAGAATAGCTGGAATATCATAATTGATTTTGATTAACCCGTACAGAAATCTGATCTCCAGATGCGCCCGATCATCATTGTCATGCTTGGCAATATCCAGCTTCCACCGGATACGAGAGAGCAAAATAGCCAGCACAAGTAATATGATGACGATGACGGCGATACCGATCCATTTCCACACTGGCGAGTCCTCCCTGCCTTTTTCTATGGATATACCATGGTAAAAATAGTATGGCTCTTTCCCGGAAAATCATGCATCCCAAAATGCCAAACAGCCAGTTCCCCTCTGCGAGAACTGGCTGTTTCCTTCTATATCACGCTTCAAGATCCGAATCGTTTGCAGCCGGCTGACTGCTCTCCAGACGCTCGAACAATAATTGTGTCTCTTCCTCCAAATTGTCCGAATCCTCGAATATCTCTGGTTGGGGTAGATCCGTGAGAGAGCCTAGACCGAAATAATCCAAAAATGATTTCGTCGTTCCATATAATATCGGTCGACCAATGGCTTCGGCCCGACCTTTTTCCTCAATAAGCTCCTTGTTGACCAGTGTATGTATGGCCCGCTCGGATTTGACGCCCCGAATATCTTCGATTTCGACTCTTGTAATGGGCTGGCGATAGGCAACAATGGCCAGTGTTTCCAAAGCGGCTTGAGACAGTGAGGCACGTGCCGGAGAGTAGGCAAGCTTTTCAAAGTAGGGTGCATGCTCAGGTAATGTTGCAAGTTGATAATTCCCGGCGATACGGACAAGTTGCAGACCTCTTCCTCCCTGCTCCATGTCCTGCTTTAAATCCTCCAGACTTTTTTCAACAAGCTCTTGCTGCTGCTCTACAATGTCGGCGATCTGCTTGGCGGACAATCCTTCCTCTCCCGCGAGAAACAACAGCCCCTCAATAATTGATTTCAGCTTCAGATAGTCCATTAACCCGTAAATCCCCTCTCCACTCCATTACAATATCATCGAAAATCTTCTCCTGATAACAGAAAATTTGCTTCATTTTCATCAGCTCGAGAATAGCCAAAAAGGTTACAACCACTTCATGCCGATACATATCCTCATGCATCAGCTTGGAAAACAGAAAGCGCCCCCCTGTCCCGAGTCCCTCTAACACCCCGACAACCTGGCGGATACGGTCCTTGACTGAAATTTCATCGCGGTGGACACGAGTTACCGTCGTACGTCGTTCTGCTTTACGCAATGCACGCTGAAAGGCTGCGACCAAATCGCTTGTATGCAGCCCGTGCACCGGATTTACGGGTTCGGTGGGCAGGAATGTACTCAGATCTTCCGGCTCTTTACCGTAAATCAGACTCCGTTCCCATTCACGTTCACTCAGATGGCGAGCAATCCCTTTATATTTACGGTACTCCACCAGCTTGCGGACCAGTTCCTCGCGCGGATCATAATCCTCTTCTTCATAAAAGTCCAAATCGTCATATTCCATCACAGGTGGTTTGGGAAGCAGCAATTTACTCTTAATGGATAAGAGTGTCGCCGCCATCACCAGAAACTCGCTCGTAATGTCCAGTTCCAACTCCTGCATACTGTGCAAAAAAGCCATATACTGATCCGTAATATCACTAATCGGAATATCCTGAATGTCGATCTCGGCTTTATCAATCAGATGCAAAAGCAGATCCAGCGGACCTTCGAATGTTTCCAGCTTGTAATTTACGACTGTCAATGTGCTTCCCCCTGCCTTACTCCAATCATCATTCAACAATACCTTTCCCCATAGCACTTATGCTTTACGTTATCAATCCCTCTTTCTGTAGTATATACGTCATCGCCTTGCTTAACAATCCAATCCCTTTTTCGCTTAGCATTATGCCATTCTTATTCAGTTGCTCATATCATTAAAATTGCTTGCCCAAGTTCGCCATTTCAATCGCAGCCAGTGCAGAATCCCAACCCTTATTACCAGCCTTCGTTCCTGCACGCTCAATAGCCTGCTCAATATTTTCTGTAGTCACAACACCGAAAATAACGGGTATGCCCGTTTTCAGATTGATTGCTGCCACTCCTTTGGCCACTTCGTTGCAGACAATATCATAATGTGAAGTAGAACCACGTATCACGGTGCCCAGTGTAATAACAGCATCATATTTGCCGCTTGCAGCCATTTTTTGTGCGATCAATGAAATTTCAAAAGCACCAGGAACCCAGGCCACATCAATCTCATCTTCCCTTGCCCCGTGTCGTTGAAGTGCGTCAATTGCACCGCTTAACAGCTTGCTCGTAATAAATTCATTAAATCTTCCTACCACAATACCATATTTCAAACCATCCGATACAAGATTACCTTCCAGAAAACGTGCCATGCTTATCAACCTCTCTTTTTTAAAATGATTTACAACGATAAACGACGACGATAGTCAATTAAATTTTGAATACTGATCAGCTTCAGCTCATACTGCTTGGCGATCACCATCAAATCTGGCAGACGGGCCATTGAGCCATCTTCCTTGATAATTTCGCAAATAACTCCGGCGGGCTTGAAGCCGCTAAGTCGGGCCAGATCGACTGCCGCTTCTGTATGACCTGCACGCTGCAAAACACCGCCATCGCGGGCAATCAGCGGGAACATGTGGCCAGGCTTGCGGAAATCGCCTGCTACGACTGTTTCGTCGGCCAAGGCGCGTACGGTTAAGGAACGCTCGGCTGCCGAAATACCAGTCGTTGTCTTTATATGATCAACCGAAACGGTAAAGGCTGTGCCGTGGAAATCTGTATTTTGCTTCACCATTGGGTGCAATTCCAACGCCTCGGCTCTTTGCTGTGTAATCGGCACACAGACCAACCCGCGACCTGCAGTGATCATGAAATTAATGACCTCGGGGGTTGCTTTTTCAGCCAATGCAATAAAATCACCTTCATTTTCGCGCTGTTCATCATCCACTACGATAACTACTTTACCGTTCTTCAAATCCTCCAAAGCTTCTTCGATGGAATCCAAACGAATCTCTTCGTCCAACTCCGCCCCATCGTGTTCCACTACTTCAGTCGTAGAACTTGTTTGACTCCCTCTATCCATAGCACTGTCCTCCTCATTTCTTGTGCTTAAGTGCTCCGTAACAGATGTACCATTCCATATCAGGCAAAGCCGTGCTTCGCCAAGTAGTCCAGACTGATAGGAGCTTTTTCTGCTCCCTCCATCGCCGCTAAGCCTCTGTAATTCAAAAGCTGTTCCACATATTTGCCCAATATGTCACATTCAATATTGACGGTGTCCCCCTCACGTTTGGCTTGTAAGGCTGTCTCGGATAAGGTATGAGGAATAATGGATACGGCAAAGGTATCTCCTGTGCGCTGGGCGACTGTGAGGCTGATGCCATCAATTGTGATCGAACCTTTGAGAAGAATATATTTAAATAATGCTTGATTAGAAGGCGCAACTTCGAACACAACCGCATTCTGGTCTGATGTCACCCGGCGAATCGTACCCGTTCCATCCACATGTCCCTGTACAATATGTCCTCCGAACCTTCCATACGCCGCCATCGCCCGTTCCAGATTAACTCGGCTGCCGGACTTAAGTTCTCTCAGATTGCTGCTGCGAAAGGTTTCCGGCATGACATCAACCTTAAAATCCTTAACCCCGATCTGTATCGCCGTTAGACAAACACCATTCACGGAAACACTGTCTCCTATTTTCAAATCACCCAAGACAACGGAGCCCTCAATACCCAGTACCATCGCTTCTCCGCTTTTTGAAATCGTTTGAATGCGTCCCACTTCCTCGACCAACCCGGTAAACATAGCTTCACTCCTTTCCATCTCGTTTCAGTTTATCCCTAATTCAACAGTCGTAAGCGCAAAAAACCCCCAGCACGGAATCTATCCGTCGTGGGAGTGATGAGAGTCAAATTACAGTCTACAAGAAGCAATCCATATGCATAATTGAAATCTTACGAATAATACGTATGCCAATAAAAAGCATGACTACGATACAAGCCAATGCGTTCAGAACAGCTACGGAAAAGAAAACTAAAAAAGCCGTCGTCCGATGCTGCATTACAACGAAATAAGCCGTACGTACATTTACGTATGCTAAAAATCGGCACATGTCACGTCATGCACATGCGCTCTGTATCCTTCTCCCATCCAGACTATACTGTCGGTCCCGGAATTGCACCAGGTCCACCTTCTGCTAATCATTCAGCATCCGGGTCACGGACTAAGCCGTGCTGCTATCGCAAAAGCAATCCACAAGCACGTCATCACCGCCGGTGGGGAATTTCACCCCGCCCCGAAGGATCTTGCTCTTATTCAATTGAATTAACATTAAACTTGTTACGTATATTAGCACCGACCTCTAAAAAAAGCAAGTTATCGGATAGATGCTCCTGCCTTTGTTTTAACATATTGACTGGAGAGTTCTTCAAACCAGGCTTTATCATTCATATGAAGTGCAAGATCAATCAGGTCAGCCAGTTCTTCCAGGCCGAGCTGCGTAGCATGGTCAAAGGTTATAACCGCTGAAGCCGTAGGTTCGTGGCCGCCTTCAGAGCTTGCATCATAATCCAACCGCACCTCAACATGCCCGTCAATAAACTCACATTTTAGAAAATAAATAATTTCACACATTAATATCGGACGCACCTGCGTTTCCAATACGCAATCCATCACCTTGGCGGAATAATGCTGATTAGTCAATGTAAATTTATGTTCTGTCCCCGCCAGTGATGCCCGTCCAAAGTCATCTGTAAATTTCAGCTCCACGGGCTTAATGTTCATGACCTTGGGGATTTGCTTTTTTATAATTTCGATTATTTCAACTGTATTCAGCTTAATCATACCTGCACCTCATTGCATCTAAAAATTCAGAAGAAGACTGTTATTAATTCATTTCCGATATAGGCCTCCACTCCTATATCGGAAATCATTACCTGATTTTTTATGCTTCATCCCATAAACGACAAAAAAGATTCTTCACGCAACAAGCGCAAAGAATCTTTTTGGAATCGGTATCTATACATCTTCTAACAATGTTTAAAATGGATTATGCAATGAAGCGGATTAAAGCTCCGAAATTTCATGTTTCTTTTTCAAAATGGTCCAGCGGCGTTCAATTTCTGCTTCAAAGGCAACCAACGTAGCTTCCTCTTTAAGTAAATGCTTTGTTTTCCCCATTAATTTCAGCCACTCTGCAGCTGGAATCCGTTTTCCCTTGTCTTCCGGATTGTACGTAATCGTCGTACTGCCCTGCTCAATTTCGTACAATGGGAAGAAGCACGACTCGACAGCGGCCCCCACAATGCTGGTGCCCAGCCGATCTTCCGATTTCCAGTTCAGCGGGCAGGCACACAGGATTTTTCCATAGGCCGTTCCCACATTATTTGCATACCATTGCGCCTTGGCCGCTTTGCGCAACATATCCTGCGGATGGCTTTCAGCCGCTGTGAAGGCATACGGGATATTGCAGGCGGCCATGATTTGCACAGTGTCCTTGTGATGCCCTTGCTTGCCTTTTTGCATCTTCCCTACACCCGACGTACTGGTCATATGACCGACCGGAGTCGAATACGATTGCTGCGAACCTGTGTTCATGTATCCCTCGTTATCATATTCCAGCATGATCAGCTTATGATTGCGCAGAGCCGCACCAATCGCGGAGCCCATGCCAATATCCATCCCGCCATCGCCACTGATCATAATAAAGGTCGGATCATCGGACATCTCAATCTCATTGCGACGCTTCATCTCCAAGTAAGCTTCCAGTGCTCCCGAAAGTGTAGCTGCTCCATTTTGAAACAGGTTGTGGATCATCGGTTGCTTGTGTGATGTATAAGGATAACCTGTTGTGACCACATAGACGCAGCCTGTCTGGAACAATACAACAATATCGCCCTCAATCCCTTTGAAAAACAGCTCGAGCGCAGATAATGCTCCGCAGCCCGGACAAGCCCCGTGACCCGGTGTAAGACGACGCGGTTTGGTCGTCAGCGAACGCAACGGTGGTACCTTGACCTTGAGCTTGCCAGTCGCCTCGTCCGGCGTGACCTGAATCAGTCCCGTGTGGTACGCATCACCCCGTGGCGGCTGCATGACCTGCGGCATCACCTTATCCGGTGAACCCGGATGAATGCCGTAATAATCAAATGGCTTCTCCGCACGACCGGCCTCTGCCGCCTCGATCGCCAGCTGGAAGAACGCCTCTGCGTCTTCCGCATAAAAATCCTTGCCGCCCAAGCCAAAAATGCGGCACAATACAGTCGTCTGGTTCAGCGGGTCCTCCTGCAAAGCCGCCTTGATTTCGTGCGTTAAATTACCGCCATCGGCGCCATACGAATCCGCACGCTCGCCCACCACCAGCGCCTTGACGTGGCGCAGTGCCTCACGCAGCTGCGCGGCCGGGAATGGCCGGATGATATTCGGACGAACGACTCCGGCCTTAATGCCGCGCGCACGGAGCTGATCCGCCACGTCCTTGGCCGATTCAGCCGCCGAATTCAGCAAGAACACCGCAACCTCGGCATCTTCCATATGATAAAGATCCAAAATCGGATATTCCCGACCGGATAATGAGGCATATTCAGCCGCAACCTGCTCATATACTCCTTCAGACCGTCTTAATGCCTCAGACAGCTGGGCGTGATTGTTCGTCAGATCATCGCCATTCATATGGGCACCTACCGTGACCGGATGATCAAAATCCAAAATATTCGCATAATTCAGGTTGGGATTCGGCCCCACAAAATCCCGAACCGTCTCCGCGTCGGCAAAATATTGCACTCTGCGCTTCTGATGTGACGTATAAAAACCGTCATAAGCAACCATCACAGGCAAACGAACATCGCTGTGCTCCGCAATTTTCAAGGCCATGATATTCATATCATATACAGCCTGCGGCGTGCTTGCCGTCAAAATCACCCAGCCCGTATTCAGACCGTAATACAGATCCGAATGATCCCCCCGGATATCCAGCGGGCCGCTGACTGCGCGTGTCACCAGATTCATCACCATAGGGAAACGGGTACCGGACTGAACAGGCAGCTGCTCCAGCATGTACAGAAAGCCCTGTGAACTGGTGGCGTTGACCACTCTTGCACCCGCTGCTGCGGCACCATAGCATATCCCCGCCGATCCGTGTTCTCCATCCGCTGCGACCAGCTTGATGTTATGCTGACCTCTCGTTCTCATCTGATCCAGATACTGCGCCACCTCAGTCGACGGAGTGATCGGAAAATATCCCATCATATGATAATTGATTTGCGCAGCCGCTGTAGCTGCCATTTCATTACCGGATTCGAACGTGGTCACTTGTGCGGCGCCTGTTTGTTTAAGCTCCTCCTCCAGTTTCGCCATTACATACGACCTCCTTCATATACCGGAAATTGGTGGGCAACTCGATGCTGTTCCGCCCATCCCCATTGCTCGCGCCGCGAGCTTAACGCTCCCGAAGGGCAAATATCTACGCATTTCAGACAACCTTTACAGTACTGGTAATCAATCCCTTGCAAAAATGGCATCATTCTTCCGCGTTTATCTGCTTGCTCTTCCCACACAAAACAGTAATCCGGGCAAATCGAATCACATTTGGCACATTGAGTACATTTATCAGCTTCATACTCAGGCACATAACCTTGACGCGAGCCACTAACATCCCTCGTCATACTGTTCCCCTGTGTGGCAATAACGCCCCCCAATGCTTGTGTTTCATAACCCAGCAAAGGCTGTGGTCGTTCAAAAATCCGATCCTGCGCGTCACTGGTAACTGGATATACGTGTAGCTCCATTTCGTCAAAACCACGGTTGAATGTACGCAGATTAGGCTCCACCAGCTGTGGATTTTTCTTTTCAAATGTACTGCGAATAACCGATCTCATCGCTTCCGGGTCCAAAAAATCACATACACGGAACAAGGCGCCGAGCATGGACGTATTCAGTTTGGTTCGCTCCTCCAGTGCGATGCCCATCGCATCCACTACCGCCAGTGTACCGGATACCAGTCCCAAATCTGCCCGTATTTCCTCTGCCGGTCGGGTAGAATTGACTACAACAATCCCATCAGCTGGAAGTCCGCTGATCACTTTTACTGTTTTGTATAACGTTTCATGGAAAATGCCTACCACATGTGGTTGTTCGATCGGACTGTGGTCACGGATGTCAACCTCTGGATCACAGAAGCGGACAAAGCTTTTAACAGGAGTTCCTTTCTTTTCTGAACCGTAGGACGAGAAATTTGAAGCATTCAGCCCCAAACCAAGCACCCCGGTTTCGGCTAGCATTTTGCCAGCCAGATTAGCACCGAGTCCACCAATGGATTCCAGCCGGATTTCAAAAAATCCGAGTCGATTTGTACGCGTTAAAATGGACAATGTGATAAGCCCCCTTCTTTTGCACCTTGACTGAGCTTAAATACTCATAAAAAATTAAAAAAATGCATTCTCATGAGAAGGCTATCATAACGCTTACTTTTCGAATGTGATCTTACTCACTTTAATTACTGCGTTATTGTGAAAAACAGCAAACCGTCAAACAAAAGACAACAAAAAGCCGCCCTGTCGAAAGACAGAACGGCCTAAATGTAGCTATACAAGGAAATCAAGTAGTTAACGGCATTTTATGCGTCAAATACTTTAACCTCTTTCATTTTGTCGCCTTGTTTTACAGCATCAATAAATTCCATACCTTTGGTCACTTTGCCAAATACAGTATGTACTCCATCCAAATGCGGCTGTGGAGCGTAGCAGATGAAGAATTGGCTGCCACCTGTGTTGCGGCCTGCATGAGCCATGGACAAAACGCCTTTGGCATGCTTTGTGGTATTCGTAGCAGTTTCACAGTCAATGGTGTATCCAGGGCCGCCTGTGCCATTGCCGATTGGGCAACCGCCTTGAGCAACAAAGCCCGGAATGACACGGTGGAAGCTCAGACCGTTGTAGAAGCCGCTGTTAGCCAGCTTTTCAAAGTTAGCAACCGTATTGGGAGCTTCTTCCGGGAAAAAATCAATTTCGACGATACCGCCGTTTTCAAGATCTATTCTACCTTTTTTCATTGTTTGTATCTCCTTTTCAACCTGTTTTGAAAGCTAAATAACATCAAGTTCCAGTTTACTATGAATTGCTCAGCTTAGCAAAGCCTTGTCCCAAAAAAAAGACCACTGTACCGGTATAATAATCCCCGGCTCAATGGTCTGCTTGCTCACACATATCAAAAATCAGGACGAAACGGTAATTTTGGCGCCCGGATGAACCGCTGGACTGGCTAGTTCACGAACCAAGCGCTGCGGTACAACATCGTTGCGTACGATATCCTCGTAGGTTTCCCGACGCACCACCAGTTCGGCTTCGCCATTGTTGACGAATACCACCGCCGGGCGGCGTATCCGGTTATAATTACTTGCCATGGAGTAATTGTAGGCTCCGGTTGAGGCAACAGCGAGCAAATCCCCACTAATCGGGCGAGGCAGCTCCACATCCCAAATCAGCATATCGCCGCTTTCACAGCATTTGCCTGCAATGGACACGGTCTCTTCATTTGCATCCTGTGCCCGATTCGCCAGCATCGCTTCATACTTGGCCTGATATAACGCCGGACGCGGATTATCCGTCATACCGCCGTCTACCGAGACATATTTCCGTACCTGCGGAATATCCTTGATGCTTCCTACCGTGTATAAGGTTGTGCCCGAATCGCCTACAATACTGCGTCCCGGTTCAATCCAAATTTCTGGAAGCTCATCATAAAGCCCGGAAAAATGGGTTTTAACCGCTTCGCCGATAGCCTGTACATAGGTGGAAATTTTCAACGGTGTGTCCTCATCTGTGTAACGAATGCCAAATCCTCCACCCAGATTAATAACCTTGAAAGAAAACTGAAGCTGTTCCTTGATTTCTCTGGAAAAAACGGCAACCCGTTCGGCAGCCATTTGGAAGCCGTTCACTTCAAAAATTTGCGAGCCGATATGGGAATGTATCCCCAACAGGTTCAGATGATTCAACCCGATAGCCTTCTCCACCGCTTGGTGCGCTGTACCGTTCGCAATGTCAAAACCAAATTTTGAATCCTCCTGGCCTGTGGCCATATATTCATGCGTGTGCGCCTCTACCCCCGGGGTAACCCGCAATAAAATATTGACCTGCTGTTTCCGCCCGGAGGCAAGGGCCTGCAGCAAATGAAGCTCCATCTCGCTGTCGACCACGAAGCAGCCAATTTGCGCATCCAGCGCCATTTCAATTTCTTCCGGTGTTTTGTTGTTGCCGTGAAAATGGATTCGCTCCGCCGGAAATCCTGCTTGAAGCGCAGTGAACAGCTCTCCACTGGAAACAACATCGAGCGACATCCCTTCTTCTGCTGCCAAAGCGCACATCGCCATGACACAAAATGCTTTGCTTGCATAAGCAACTTGAAACTTCAACCCGGTTTCATGAAAAGCTTCTATAAACTCCCGGCAGCGCCGGCGTACTAACTGTTCATCTACAATATATAGCGGTGTTCCAAAACGCTCTTTCAAAAACGTTGTATCACATCCGCCAATTTCCAAATGTCCATTGCTGTTAATTTTACTGCTTCCATGCAAATACATGTTCTGGCGCCTCTCTTTCTGGAACAAGCTATTCATATTCCATCGAATGTTTACACCAGTATAGCAAAAAAAACATTAAGAACAATGGATTTTTATGCAGATCATTTAGATTAATGTTCCTGTCCATTGCCTGAGTCCGAATCTGTATTGGCATTCGTATGGGGCATACGCGTATTGTCCCTTGTTTTATTAAATGACGGGCGGTTAGGCGCATCTAGTACAGGCACGCGGAACAAAATGGAGGCTAATGCCTTGGCATTAAAAGGGATGAACGGCCACAAGTACGAAGAATTGTAAGACCGATGCAGCGTCAGCATCAATATGATCAGCGTCGTGCCTACAACAAAGCCTGGAACATGGAAAATAGCTACAGCGATCAGTAGAAATAGCCGAATCAGTCTATTGGCCAGTCCCAGCTCATAGCTCGGTGTTGCGAACATTCCGATAGCAGCTACAGCCATGTACAGCACAACCTCATTCACAAACAGCCCTGACTTAACCGCAATATCACCGACCAAAACGGCTGCGATTAAGCCCATTGCGGAAGCTAGCGGTGTGGGTGTATGGACAGCAGCCATACGCATAAGATCGACCCCTAGCTCCACGATGATAAACTGGGCGATCAGCGGAAGGTGAGCTTGCTTTTGAGGACCGATAAAATCGAGAAATGTCGGTTTTAGTTCAGGATTGATAACCATAAGCAGCCACATCGGAAGCAAAAACATCGAGGCGAAAATCCCAATAAAGCGTACCCAGCGCAAATAGCTTCCCATAAATGCTGTCTGGCGATTTTCTTCCGCATGCTGACACAAGTCAAAAAAAGTGGTTGGCAAGATCATTACACTGGGTGAGGTATCTACGAAAATAACGAGTCTTCCTTCCATAATATGCGAAGCCACGACATCTGGTCGCTCCGAATATCGTACCAATGGATATGGATTCCATCCTTTATTGATAATCGTCTCCTCTAATTGCTTATCTGCCAGTGGAATTCCGTCCAGATTGACGTTTTTAATTTTATCGCGTACGGTATCCACCATCACCTTATCCACGATATCATCAATGTAGCCAAGGCATACATCCGTCCGGGTTCGGCGTCCGACCTGCATAGCCTCAAATTTAAGTCCGGGGTCCCGCAAACGACGGCGTACCAGGCTTACATTCGTAAGCATTGTTTCGGTAAACCCGTCCCGGGCGCCGCGTACGACCCGTTCCAAGGAGGGCTCCTCCGGACTACGTACGGGGTAATTACGGGTATCCAGTATGATCGAAAAACGCTCGCCTTCCATAAAAAAGGCGCTATAGCCGGCTAGTACCTTGTTGATCACAACCGACATTTTGTCCGTCTTTTCCACTTGAATATGTGGGATATAATATTCAAAGTATGCCTGCAGCCCATCTGAAGTCAGATCATCCGGCGTCAGATAGGTGAGCCGCTTTAGCACCTCAAGCATGATCTGATCCTTGGCAAAGGTATTCAGGAACAGATACCCGATATGACGGCCACCCGTTGTCATTTCCCTGAATACAACATCAAAGGTCTCTCCCAGACCCAATACCATTTTGAGTGTTTCACGATTTTCCTTCATCTTTGGCGAAATATTATCCTCAATCTGCCAATAACGAATGGATTCCTCTACATTATCAGAATGCTCACTTTCTTTTTTATGCTTAAGATGTTTCGCTTTCTGCTCTTTCTTTTGCTTCCTAGAGCCTAACTTCTCCTGGTCCGTCTCCTGTTCCCTTCCAATCTCCCCGTCTACTTGATTGTGTTCTTGACGCTCCTGATGTTCTTGATCTGCTCTTTGATCCATAGCATTTGCCCCCTCTGCTTTCGTTGTCATCGGTTGTATACAAACCAGTCAAATAAGGAACCCGTTACTTTACCAAGGACCATCGCCATCAGCAGGCCAAACATATACACGGACATATGGAGCCTCTTCGCAAGTATGGGCAGAAGATTCAATACCTCTGTTAAAGCTGCAGCGAGCAAACCAATAAACAATCCGCAAAATAACCCGGGTATCCATGTAATTATTTTAGGTAATGGCAAGTAAATATCCCAAAAATCAGCCACCGTTCCTACCACGGAGCCTAAGACCATCGCCTTTTCGTATGCACGTGATTTTTTATACGTGCGGGTGAGCTGTGCCAATCGTGGCATGATGTCCAGCACAATAAAAAACGCGATTACGCCACTACCTACTGCCAGACCTCCAGCCATGCCCAAAATAATCTGCAGCGTGCCCTGTGCAAATGTCATGGCTGCTTATCCTTTGTATGCAGGCGGGCCATTTTTTCATACTCCTCCGCCACAACGTACTGATCCACATTTTCCTGATACAGATACATTTCTACCTCCAGCGGTGTCGGCTCCTCATTCCATTTTTTTTGGAACAAATGATTGAAGAATATGATCATTCCAAAACCGATACCGATCGAGTAGGCAACTTGAAACAGGTACGGATGCTCATCCTTATGTCCCGTAATCATTTCTACAATCCGAATCTGTACCTCCATCATGCTGACGTCAGCGTGAAAATTCATAATCGTTAATGCAGAGCCAAAAAAAAGAAGCACCCATACCAAAACAAACAGTATTTTAGATGGCTTGCGGGGCTTCTCCACGAGTTCCACAAGCACATGCGGCTTGCCAAGGGATTCAACTACGACACCCGGAATATGTTCTCTGATTTTGGAAATAATTTGCAGCATATCTACCAGTATCAAATTGCCGTCCTGCATCTGCGGTCGCTTGAGAACAAGCTCAAGCAGCTCGGTTTCCCATTCGGGGTCGGCCAGCAGGTGGGCTACATCTCCCAAATGCAAGTCCTGTCCTTGTATCATGCGTACACGGCTGCGGAGCCGCAAGTAAACTATAGGAGCCACTGTAGGAGCCGGATTATGAGTCATCCGATCCCCTCCTTATCCTCGTAATTACCGATTATTATGGAACGAAGCAAGGAAACCTATTCTTCGCTCATCCTTTTTCCCACACAAAAAAGAGTACCCTACGCCATTAGAATGGCTTTGGAATACTCTTTAGACTCACGTAAGCAAAAGAATTTTACAAAATCCTGACTGCTATTATTGGGCAATCTGATCGCGAATCAGCTGCAAAATCTTTTTTTCCAGCCGAGATACCTGGACCTGGGAAATACCAAGTCGACTTGCAACCTCCGACTGGGTCTGATCGCGGTAATAACGCAGGTAGACAATTAACCGTTCCCGCTCGGAAAGTCCGCCGATGGCCTCATTTAGTGCCAGCTTGTCGAACCATCGTTCCTGTGATTCGTCAGCAATCTGGTCCATGAGCGTGATAGGGTCACCGTCATTTTCGAACACCGTTTCGTGAATGGAGGTAGGCGGTTTATTCGCCTCCTGCGCAAAAACAACATCCTCTGGCGTAACTCCCAGCTCATCGGCAACTTCCTTGACCGTAGGCAGGCGGTTGAGCCGTTTGGAAAGCTCGTCCTTCATTTTGCGAACCTTATTGGCTGTCTCCTTCAGGGAACGGCTAACCTTGAGTGTCCCATCATCACGAAGAAACCGTTGAATCTCGCCAATAATCATGGGTACCGCATAGGTTGAAAATTTGACTTCATAGCTGAGATCAAATTTATCCACCGATTTTAACAAACCGATGCAACCAATTTGAAAAAGATCGTCAGGTTCATATCCCCGGTTCATAAAGCGCTGCACGACAGACCAAACGAGCCGGATATTACTATTGACCAGCGTCTCACGGGCATCATTGTCACCAGATTGACTTAACGCAATGAGCCGCTTGACTTCCGCATCCTCCAAATAGCTGTGTGAAGTTTTTTTTCCTCCTGCTTCCATAGGATCAACCCCTAATTGTATAAAGCTTTCTTGGATTCAATCCTTTTCTTCATCCGGACCGACGTGCCTCCGCCCGGCTCACTGACTGCCTCAAACTCATCCATGAAGTTTTCCATAATGGTAAATCCCATACCCGAGCGTTCCAGCTCAGGCTTGGATGTATACAAAGGCTGCTTGGCCAGCTCCAGATCCTCGATTCCCCGTCCTGCATCTTCAACGACCAGCGTAATCACGTCCGCTTCAATACCGACTTTAATCGTTACGACACCTGACGGATCACTGTCATACCCGTGAATAATACTGTTTGTCACCGCTTCAGACACCACGGTTTTCAAGTCACTCAACTCATCCATTGTAGGGTCAAGCCTGGAAATAAAAGCTGCAACAGCCACGCGGGCAAAAGCTTCATTCTCGGATTTGGCGGCAAACTGCAAGCTCATGAAATTGTTTCCCGTGCCTTCTCTCATGATACGACCTCCAGTTCCGCGAGCGCATTTCCCTCGTTGTCATAGATAGGCATAATCTTAAACAACCCCGACATCTCCAGCAAACGATATACTGGCGGATTGACATCACAAACTGCCATTTTCCCGCCCTTTTGCTTGATCAGCTTGTACCGCCCCAGAATAACGCCAAGTCCGGAGCTGTCCATAAACTGAAGATTCTTCAGGCTGATTACGATATGCTCGCATTGCCGACGCTGAATCGCCTCATCCATTTGCATGCGGACCATGTCCGACGTATGGTGATCAAGCTCACCGGACAGTCTTACAATAAGTACCCCCCGATGTTGCTCCATTTCAATTTGCAGGTTCATGCTTACTCACTCTCCTCCCCGTCTTGGACAAGGATTTCTACGCAGTTGCAGACGATTCCTGCCCTCCGACAAAACTAGAAGAAAACCCCGTAAAATCTACAAAGAAAATAGGTTCGACATGGTACGCTTTAGCAATTTCCACCATCCGGCCTTCTCGATAGCTACAGGCGAAGTGATGTTGAACTCCTTTAGCCGCTGACCATCCTGATAGACGACCAGCTTGCCAACCGGATCACCTGCACGGACCGGAGCTTTAAGGCTTGGGGCCAGTTGCAGTTCATGACGCAATGTTTGTTGAGTTCCGCCTTTTTTCACCAGCACACTGTAGGAGCGATCTGCCTGAATTTTTAATTCCGGCAATACACCTTTTTCAACTTTTACACTTCCCAGCAGGTCACCCGGCTTGTATATAGATTTCATTGTATATTGAGAAAAGGCGTAGTCGAACATTGATGATACTTCATTGTTGCGTGTCTTGGTATTCGGTTCACCTAGCACAACCGCTACGACGCGCAAGCCATCACGTTTTGCAGTAGCGGAAAGACAAAACTTCGCTTCTGACGTATAGCCTGTTTTCAGCCCATCTGCTCCGGTATAGAAGCGCACAAGCTTATTGGTATTCACCAGCCAAAAGGGCTTGACCGAGGATTTGCGCAAATAGTCCTGATATGCTCCTGTATACTTCGTAATTTGCGGATATTTCAACAGCTCCCGGCTCATAACCGCAATATCATGCGCTGAAGAATAGTGATTTTTCACTGGTAAACCGTTGCAATTGGCAAAATGAGTATCCTTGAGTCCTAGCTGCTGTACCTTGGCATTCATCATCTCGACAAAAGCCTGCTCAGACCCTGCAATTTTCTCAGCCATAGCCACGGAAGCATCGTTCCCGGAGGCCATCGCAATTCCCTTCAACATCTCGTCGACCGTCATTTCTTCTCCCGGCTCCAGAAAAATTTGCGAGCCGCCCATTGAAGATGCATATTCACTGGCCCGCACTTTATCGGTTAGCTTGAGCTTGCCGTTATCAATAGCTTCCATCGTTAGCAACATCGTCATAATTTTGGTGATGCTTGCTGGAGGAAGCTTTTCACGACTGTTTTTTTCATAAATAACTGTGCCGGTATCTGCATCCATCAAGATCGCCGAGTGAGCCTCAGGAGCCAGTTCCGCCGCTGAGCCCTCTTTGGGTTTGCTTTCAGGTTTGCTTTCTTCGGCCCAACCGCCGACGGGGACAGCAGTCCAGGCCACGAGACAAGCCAGAATAAACGCCACCACTTTTTTCTTCACAATCGGTTCCCTCCTCAACATATTGGCGGAAAGCACCGGAGCCCGTATACTTATCCCTCCGGCCTATTCGCGTGCTGCTAACCATTGTCGTCAGAATGGATGAAAAATATTCCATATGGCAAAAAACATCAAATAGCACCAAGCTGAGTCAGCATGGCGCTAAATTTCCTAATTTTACATATACAGAACATCTATGATCTGGTAGAATCTTCGTTTAAATTCGGCTAACGGTGAGATACGTAATCCCTCCCCCTGGCAAAATATCTGTTTTATTCTGACTGAACACCCGTATATCAATAAAAGAATTTGCCTCCAGCTTCATTTCCATAGCCCCGCTCAAAGCGCTATAGTTCATTCCACCCATAATCCTGTCATCAAGATAGGCATAAGCAGAGCCTCCTGTAACCTGTTCATCATTCAAGTGAAGTGCGAGCCGTGTGCGATTTCCATCCACCTGGGGATCGGTCGAAATGTACACTTGTATTCTGTATTTCCCAGCCCGTTTGGCCCGCCAACGACTACTTGCTGCATCGAATTCGGTTAGATCATCATCGTTGATTTGATTGAAGTTTACCTTCTGCCAGCTACCTGCAGGGAGAGATTGCCTTGCTCCCAGATAGGCTTTGACGAAGGTTTCATACAAATGCTCAATTCCATTATCCGAATATTTCTCCACCAGCAGCAAAGCCTGCCCTGTCCCGTTGTTCTCATCATAACGATTATTGCTGTAGCTAAAATCCAAATGCGAACGAAGTGTCACCTGCTGTGTGGATGAGCTGCCGGAAAACGAAATAAGCTGCTTTAGATTACGGGGATAACCACCCACCTCGTCCACCAAAACTTTTTTGCCAATGATCACATCCACAAAATAGTTACACACAGATTGGATATCATCGTATTTGTCAGCTATCGCCAAAATAGAGTCGCGCAGGGCAACGTTTTTCGTTTCCTTGGTTGCACCAACCTGAATAAAAGAAGGCACGGTCACCTTATGCTCTCTGCTCAATCCCTCAAACCAGCAGCCTATAAATTCAGCATTCATAAAATCATTAATTAGAATAGGGATATCCGTTGAGCTTCCGTCCATGATATGCTGGCTAGCCATAAATCTGGCACCGTTGGAGCTATTAAGATCCAGCGCCGTATCGTTTCCCAATGTAAAAAGCGCAATGCTTGTAAACTGTGAGCTTCTATTCTGCAGGTGAATCCCTGTCTTATTGTAATTAATCTCCGTGCAATTAAATAAATTCACATCGCTTTCATAACCCCAAAAAGCCGTTTCAAAATGCTCAATCAACACGTTATCCAGAATAACTCCGCCGCCCCTCCAATCCTGAATGCCTACAGTACCTTTGCCATAATATCCGCGCTTCACCGACTGTGAAAACGGATTATTTAATGCGCCTCTAGCGGTACCTTCATAGCGGATCGACAGGTCATGAAACTGTACATTTTGAAAACCGCTAAATGAAGGCAGACTCTCGTCTCCAATCTGAAAACAAGGGCCCGTACCATAAAATTCAATGGACGTAACTCCCTTGCCTTGTCGGTATCTGCCCTTATGGATGCCAAAAATGCGAACGCCCTGCTTGCGAATGTTAAGAGTTGAGGTTATTTTGTACCGTCCACTGGGAATGTGAAGAATGGAATAATCGGGGATCTTATTAATCAATTCCTGCAAGGCAGCCGTGTCATCCTGAACACCGTCACCAACGGCTCCAAACCAGCTTGCGTTTACACTGCGTTGGAGGAATTCTTTTTCAATGGTTTTAAAATTGTCGTTCAATTGCTGTGGTGTCAACTCTTTGCCTGTACCACTCAAATTCAGCTTCAAACGGTCTGTAAAAAGATCCGCCACCCAAACACCCCCATTTTACAAAAAACATATTATTGGCATGGACTGAGTATATGCACAAGAGAGCTTGCTCTAGGCTTGAAAAAATGAAAAACAAATATTTTATTATTGTACAAGAAGATACAATTTGTATAATATAGATACATAACGTATCTAGGCGGTGAAAACGTGAAACACATACTCACAGTGGCCGGTTTAATGGCTTTTTCAATTCCTTTCGCCTGTCAGGGCCTATCCCCCAGAGTCATCACGATTTCCCTGCTTATTCTGTTATTCAGCTACATTATGCTGCTGCCTTCGCTTAAAACGGTGATCGCAACTTTAGTCGACAATCCGTTACTGGCTTTGCTCATTATGTACATAGCCGCATCTTGCTTGTGGGCTGAGCAGGAGCAGACCTCGTCCATGCTGATGGTACTTAAGTTCCTTGCCGTCTCTACCTTCGGTCTTTATTTCGTGACTCACTACACAGCACAGGACTGTATTCGCCTACTCGTTGTTACGTTAAGTATTTTGAGTGTACTTAACCTATTGGCTGTTGTACTCGTACCCTCCTTTGCCATCCATGGAGGTGTAGAACATACTGGGCTGTGGAAGGGAATCTCCGGTCACAAAAACACTCTCGGGACCCTCTCTCTATTAAGTTTTGTTTCACATGTTATTTACTTCTTCAGAGGGAGACGCAAAACATTGCATATTGGCTTTATTTTACTCAATGCCCTATTGCTCATTAAATGCCAATCTACCACCTCGTTGGTGCTGACATCCTCGCTGTTCGCATTCATTCTGTTTATTTTGCTATTTAAAAGAATTGGAAGCGTTGCGTTACGTGGTTTTTTCATCAGCACTTCCTGTCTAATTGCACTGTTGGGCTTGGTAGTTGCCATTACTTATGGGGATGCGATTGCATCGGAGTTTGGCAAAACAACAACCTTGACCGGAAGGACTGAAATCTGGGAGGGGATTACTGGTGCTATTCAGAGCCATTACTGGTTTGGTCATGGTTACGGCTCGTACTGGGCAGCCCGGCCCATTATCTATGCGGGCGGAACCCGATTTGACCTGACAAGCAGCCATAGCGGCTTCCGGGATTTGTGGATCGACGTGGGCCTCACAGGACTCCTCGCCACGATCACACTCGTTATAACCACCTTACTTAAATTCAGAATTGGCAAAGCTGATATGTATACATGGCTGACAGCAGTGGTCTTTTTCCTATTCATCGTATTAAACAATATAACGGACAGTCGTTTTCTGAACTCACTATCCATCTACTGGATTATTTTTATGGTGATTGTCATCAAGGTACAGGAGCGGCATAGACTGGCTGTAGCTGATAAAACAAATTTGACAGCATTGAGCACATCTCCGCTTCATTAGAAGATATCCCCCGCACTCAGACCATTTGACGCAAAAAAGAACCCCATATCCTAGGCCAACAGCGGGCGCTCGGATATGGGGTTCTTTGCTTACATGCCACCACTTTAGCTCAGCGGCATAACTTTATCTACATTTGTGGAATAATCGCCAACACAAGCTTCAAAAATTGCTCTCGTACCTTTTCCGCCGTCTCCATCACTTCATCATGGGACAAAGGCTGATCCAGAATGCCTGCGGCCATATTCGTGATACAGGAGAACCCTAGCACCTCAATGCCCGCATGACGAGCTACAATAACCTCAGACACGGTCGACATACCGACCGCGTCTGCCCCCAGTGTACGCAGCATGACGATTTCAGCAGGCGTTTCGTAGTTTGGTCCCAGCAGACCGGCATATACACCTTCCTGCAAGCTGAATCCCTGCTGGGCAGCTGTTTGTCTGGCAATTTCACGCAGACGGCCGCTGTATGCCTCTGACATATCAGGGAAACGAACGCCCAGCCCCGCATCATTCGGTCCAATCAACGGATTCTGTCCTGTCAGATTAAGATGATCCGAAATGACCATCAGATCGCCTGCCTGGTAAGATGTATTTACGCCACCTGCCGCATTCGTCACCAGTAGACTTTGAATACCCAGTTGCTTCATGACCCGAACAGGGAATGCTGTAAGCTGCGGGCCATAGCCCTCGTACATGTGGAAGCGTCCCTTCATCATGACTACAGCGCGACCTTCAATCAAACCTAGCAATAATTCTCCCTCATGTCCTTCTACCGTCGATACGGGAAAATGGGGAATGTCCTGATAGGGAATGCTAATTCCATCCTGAATCAAATCGGCCAGAATCCCGAGTCCCGATCCTAGAATAAGACCAATTTCCGGACGAATTCCGCTCTTGGAAGAAATATACTCTGCTGCTTCCTGAATCATAGCTTGGTTGGCTGTTGACATCAATATCTCTCCTGACTTGTACACTCGTTATGTTATAGTGATCGTCACACTTTTCTTATGATAGCAGGGCATCGTACCGATTCTTTACCGATGTTCCTTGCTTTCATGAGAAGTGCGGTTGCTGCCGTGCGGGTGATGCTTTTCATATACTTCCTTCATGCTCCGTCTGGCCGTCTGTGCATATACCTGCGTCGTGGACAGATCGGCATGGCCCAGCATTTCCTGTACAGAGCGCAAATCAGCTCCGCCCTCCAGCATATGTACCGCAAAGGAATGCCGCAGCGCACGCGGCATAATATCCTCGCTTATGCCTGCCTCCTGACCGTACTTCTTAATTATTTTCCAAAAGCCCTGTCTACTGAGACGCTGTCCGGATACATTCAAGAACAAGGCTTCCTGCACCGCCTGGGCTTCTTCGTCCTGCACGGAGCACAGCAACGATGGACGCTGCTCCTCTATGTAGGCCTGCGCCCAGTGTGCCGCCTCCCGGCTAATCGGCACTACACGCTCCTTGCCTGCCTCGCCGCCACAGTGAACAAAACGCAGATCTGTACGCACATCACGTACGTTCAGGGCAATCAGCTCGGATACGCGAATACCTGTTGCATACAGCAGCTCCAGCATCGCCTTATCCCGTACGCCCTGCGGGGCAGTCAAATCAGGTGCTGACAGCAAACGATCTATCTCAGCCTGCGTAAGCACCGATGGCTTCTTTTTGGCCGCTTTCGGCAACTCTAGCAGAACAGACGGATCGTGGCCTGCTATCCCCTCCCGAATCAGAAAATGAAAAAAGGAGCGAATGGAGGCAACGCTGCGAGACATCGTCGCCGCTGCTTTCCCCTGTTCCTTCAAATGTCCCATATACAGCACCAGATGTGACCGCTGGACGTTGTCCGGCTGCTCAAGGCCACAGGTTTCTGCAAACTCGGCAAACTGCTGTACGTCCCGATGATACGCTTCCAATGTGCTGTGCGACAAGCCCTTTTCCTCTTCCATATATCGAACGAAAGGTTGAATATATATTTTCATGAGTAGTAAAAGTCTCCTTGTTCTACCTATAGCGATTCATAGCTATTCCCCATACCAGTAAAAGAAACGTAAACGCTCCAACAACACCATTTGATGCTCAGTTCCCTCAGACAATTCCTGTCCGCCAAATACCTTAACTGCATGCCCTTCTGGTATCCGGTAATGATCTACAGGTGATATCCAATCCGTAAACAATCTGAGGCTATAAAAGAGCATACATGCCAAAGCCCCGAACAATATGACCAACCGCAGCCATTTAAGTCCTTTTCGCAAGGATATTACCATGTGGATCAGCCGCCTTTTCCCAGAATATAGAACCTGATCAGGCTCTATAGGGAAGGATATGACAAGCTATTCCTTTTTATACCGCTTGGTCCTGTATAGCTCATCCCGAAAACAAAAAAGTCTTTAACTGAAAAATCCCCAGCCAAAAAAGCTCCCCCGAACACGTCTTCGTCGGTGAGAGCTTGGGTTGTCAGCTTATTAATCCTGAGATTTGTTTTTCTTGGTTTTGCCCAAAGACTTTTGAACGGTCGTATCGTTCTTCGCCTTACAACGATAACAAATACCGTGGAAGTCCAAACGATGATCCACTACGGTAAAATTATATTCCCGTTCCAGACGCTCTTCCAAAGGCCCAAGCCAATCTTCCAGTATTTCATCTACACTGCCGCACTGCACACATATCAAATGGTGGTGATGATGTTTGGTCGTATCGCCACGCAAATCATAACGTGCCACGCCATCACCAAAATTAATTTTCTCCACGACATGCAGTTCACTTAGCAGTTCTAGGGTACGGTATACGGTTGCCAGACCGATTTCGGGAGCTTTCTCTTTGACGAGCATAAATACATCTTCCGCACTCAGATGATCATCTTCGTTCTCAAGTAAAACTCTAACGGTGGCTTCCCGCTGAGGCGTTAGTTTGTAGCCCTGGGATTGCAGCTGCTGCTTAATTTTTTCGATCCGTGCTTCCATGTGTCTCCCTCCCCCTGTAAAGCTACTGCCTACTGCACTTTTTTTCACTCCTATTATTATAGGGGGTGTATACAAATAAAGTCAAACATTTTGAAACAGGTTAAGACGGTAGGGAAGCCGTCAGCATAGGAGTGACCCATTGCATCATAACCGGGGTGATCCAGGTTTCAAAGGACGCGCTGCCGACGAGAAGCAGCATCATTACAGCCGTCAGTCCTGCGTAAGACAACAAAGGACGCAGCATCCCGTCAGACGGACGGGTAGCGAGTATTTTAGTTTTGATCATATGAATGGAAAAGGTCATCGCAGCCACACTGCACACAAGCAGCACCGGAATCACGAGCAGGTTATGAGGAGCAACCGAGACGAGAGAAAATAACAGCCCTTTCCACGAATATTGCCCTACCAAATAGCCGACTGAAAATCCGATAAGTACACCCTTGAGAAAGTTCAGCACGAGAATACCGGGAAGACCGATGACTGAAAGGCCGCACACCCAGATTAACCCGACCCATTTCAAATGCAAGGACACGCTATCCCAAAAGGTCGAGACTGCCTGCGGATCAGCAAAGCCCTGCTCATTTTGATTGACCGTCGCAAAGAAGTCCTTCAGGTAGCGCGACAAATCCTGTAGCTGCTCCAGCGAGAGCGCATTTACCATTAGAGCACCAAAGACAACTCCCACCAGAAACAGCACAGCCAAAAAAACATAATACGGCGTCTGATCCTTTAACGTATGACGAAACCATTGCATCGGCGTCTGTGCCCCTTTCATCTGCTTGTTTGTCCAAAAAACAACCGGAAACCGACGGCTGATGGCTATGAATGGTGGCAGTAAAGATTAACAAAAGATGTGCCAAGCCTGCGGCGGCATAAATATATTTGAGGTTATTTTATGGTTATGAACAAGCGGATGCTGATATGACTTTATCAGGGCGTGACTTGCTAGGACTTGGCTATTTTGCCGTATGTTCCGCCTCCGCCGGACACGAGAGAAAGCCGTCCCTCACGGGACAGTATGATTTGCTCTGCCAATACGTCGCCGACAACTGCTGCCAGTTCTCCCTGGCTGACCTTATGCAGGATATTCATTTCCGTTCCAAACGCGGTCAGCAGATGGTTCAGCTTGGCTTTGCCCAGACCAGGGATAAATTCTAGCGGAATCTGGTAAATGTACGGCGGTCGATGTGAGGGAATCACGGGCTGTTCACGGTCGGCAATGCTCCATATTCGATCCAGCACGCCCCGCACCAGCTTGGGATGACCACAGTCTGGACAACGTTCATTCGCCATCTGTTGCTCGTCAATAATCGTACCGCAGCTTTGACAGTAAGAACGGTGGTATTTGCCCAGCTTGGGGTTTAATCCGTAGTTGGCACACACCCGTCGTCCTTCCCGCCGCTCCAAAGCCATTCTGAATTCATCAAAGCACGGCTGCATAAGCGATAATTTGTTGTATTCTCGTCCGATTTTCCCAAGCGAGTGGGCATCGGAATTAGTTAGAAAACTGAAACGATCCAGTTCCGAGATCATTCCGGCCATAGATGAATCTGCGCTGAGTCCCAGCTCCACTCCGCTTATGAGCTCCATATCGAGCAGTTCTTCCATGCGGGCCGCAGAGCTGCCGTAGATGCCCTTATGAGGGGTAAACACATGCGCAGGCACCATGATGCCCCCACGCCCGTAAATTTGCTGCTGTAACTCGCGTGGTGGTGCATAGATACGCTGTGAGCTGAGATTGACATTTTTCATATGCCGGGCCATCCATTGCGTAAAATCCTCCATCACCGCCAGATTAGGAAAATAGGCCAGTACGTGCGCTTCAGGACGTCCTTCGGCTCGAAATTCCAGCTCCGTGCCTAGAAGAACCACTGTATCACGGTATGCGATGCCACCGCCGTTGATTTCCGTCATTTCCCCCATATGCAAATAGGCTCGAATATCTTCCTGTACATTTGGTGCGTGGCAATCAATGATTCCGATCAGTCCGATCCCCTTGCGAGCGGAGGCTTCCTTGGCGATGTTAGCGAAGGTGAGATCGTGGCTGCCACTGATTTTGACCGGATCTCCCTTCTCTGTTCTGCCGATATGAATATGGAGGTCAGCGAAATAATCTGTAAGTTCTACCTTATTTCCGTTCATATTTTTTAAAAGCTCCCTGTGTGTTGTTGGAGCTGCCATGCATAGACAGCCAAAATCGTTTTCGCGTCACTAATCCGTCCTTCACGAATGAACGCCTGTGCTTCTTCCAGCGTCACCTCAAACGGCTCCAGAAATTCATCCTCATCCGGCTCCATTTCCCCTGCCTCCAGATCCTCAGCCACATATAGATGAATGATTTCATCTGCAAAGCCGGGGGACGTATAAAAGGAATGCAGCAGCCTTAACGACTTGGCGTTATAACCTGTCTCTTCTCTCAGCTCACGTCTCGCCGCTTCCATCGGATCTTCGCCTCGTTCCAGCTTGCCTGCTGGGATTTCCATCTCACAGCGCCCCATAGCCTGTCTGTACTGGTCCACGACCAGCATCTTCCCTTGATGCAGCGCCAATACAGCCACCGCACCCGGATGCTTCACGATTTCACGCTTTCCAGTGGAGCCGTCGGGAAGCTCTACCGTGTCCACCTGTAACGTAATGACCTTTCCTTCAAAAATCGGCTGCGTGGACACCGTCTTTTCCTCCAATGCAGGATTGGAATAAGGCTTGCGATGTGTGTCACTCGTTTGATGATTCACTTGGTCGTTCATCCGGTATGTCTCCTTCTTCGTCATCTATCTTTCTTTATCCATTATCGCCAACGATAGTCTAACTTGTCCAATGTGGACATATGCTGGTGGTATATAACACTTCCTGTGATAAGGAGATACTGATATGAAAAGCTACCGTACCGAAACCAGCCTCCATATTGTCGGTAAAGCCTGGCAGATTCAAGCCCTCTTGCGCCAATGGCAAAAGGAACATGGTCCTTCAGCCACCATTGCTTCACTGTCCGTTCCAAAAAAGGTTCAGGTCTAAAGACAAAGGAACGATATTCCTGTCTTTAGTCTGAACCTCTTTGTGTATAAGATCCAAGTTTTATTTCGTAGTCTCCTGAATGAGAGCTACAACTACTTCAGCAACCTTTACCAGGTCATCAGCCTTGATTTTTTCCTCTGTTGTATGAATGTTCTGGTAACCCACAGCCAAATTCACCGTTGGAATGCCCAGTCCGTTGAATACATTGGCATCTGAGCCACCACCGGAATGGAAGGTCGACGTTGCCAATCCCAGTCCTTGAATTGCACGCTGCGCCACCTGTACAATCTCATCATGCTCCGTAAAGCTGAATGCCGGATAGATGACCTCGCTGCGGAACTCACCCTGTGCGCCAAAATCACGCGCTGTAGTTTCCAATGCTTCACGCATATGCTGGATTTGATGATTAACCTTCTCCTGCACAATACTGCGCGCCTCTGCACGAATAAGTACAAAATCGCATACAACATTCGTTGCCCCACCGCCCTCGAAGCTCCCGATGTTTGCAGTAGTTTCTTTATCAATTCGACCCAGTTTCATATTGGAAATCGCCTTGGATGCGACTTGAATGGCACTAATGCCATCTTCAGGATTCACACCTGCATGAGCGGATTTCCCTGTAATCTTCATTTCAATACGTGCCTGCGTAGGTGCAGCTATACAAATGGAACCTACTTCCCCATTGGAATCCAATGCATAACCAAAGTCCGAATCCAGCACTTCCGGCTTCATCGCTCGCGCACCCATCAAACCGGATTCCTCTCCAGCGGTAATGACGAACTGAATTTGACCATGGGGAATATTCTGCTCACGCACGACGCGAATTGCCTCAAACAATGCAGCAATTCCCGCCTTGTCATCCGATCCCAGAATCGTTGAACCGTCACTACGAATCCAGCCATCTTCACCCAGCTGTGGCTTAATTCCTTTGCCCGGGGTAACGGTATCCATGTGGCAGGTAAAAAACAATTTAGGCGCTTTCTCCACACCTTCTGCTTTCCAGGTGACGATCAGGTTGCCTGAGCCATGTCCTGTTCTTTCACGGGAATCGTCTTCCGTAACCTCCAGCCCAAGCGCATTAAATTTTCCTTTCAAAACACGTGCTATTTCCTGCTCATACTTCGTTTCGCTATCCACCTGTACGAGTTCCATAAATTCCTGTACGATTCGGTCTCTCACTGCTTTAGCTTTCATTAAACTTTCCTCTCTTTCCCGATTACGCTACAATACGAATAGATGGTCTTATTTATGACTTAAACCTTTACTAAAGGAGTTTCACATGTCGAACAAAAAATGGGTTCGTTTTTTCGTCTACGTTATGCTTGCCGCTATGATTGGCTCTACACTATTTATGGTCATTGAACCATTTATTATGCCGTTATAATGGCCAACTACATTCAACCTATACAGCCGTTTCACGGCTCCGTAAAGGCTGTGAGTGGACAAGCTGCTGTGAAAGCAAACAGGCGGGCTTTCGTGTAAATCACGTTATAGCCCGCCTTACCTTTATAAGTTAGGGATGCGCTTGCCATTCCGCAGCAAACGAAAATTGCTGTTCGAAGTGCGGTACAATTTCCTTCGCAATCTGCTCCACCGAAAAAGTCTGCTGTGTACAGTCCTCCAATGAAGTCACGCCGTATTCCTGTATGCCACACGGAACAATACCTTTAAACCCCTCATGCTGAATCCCTGATTTGATGTTAAAGGCAAAGCCATGACTGGTTACAAAGCCCCGCCGGTGCTTGCACTTGTTAAATTTCACACCAATGGCCGCAATTTTAAGATTCCCGACCCATACCCCTGTGTATTCAGGCTTACGATTCCCCTCTATCCCATGAGCTGCCAGCAATCGAATGATTACTTCTTCCAAACTCCGAAGGTAACCGTGCAGATTCAGCGCTTCCTGATTACCGAGCATAAGCAAAGGGTATCCGACAAGCTGCCCCGGCCCATGATATGTAATGTCTCCTCCGCGGTCAATCTGAAAGACGCTAATTCCCTGAGCCTCCAGCTGCTCGGGTGTAAGCAGCAAATGCTCAGGATGCCGCTGAGAGCCAATCGTGTAGGTTGGCGGGTGTTGGAGAAGCATAAGTGTCTCCCTTGCTTCTCCAGCATCCAGCTTGCCTACAATTTCCTTCTGAACATCCCATGCATGAGCATATTCCATCCTATCAATATAGGTTACTTCAAGCGGTCGTCTGTCCACGGCCTGTCACTTCCTCTCCGTCCATTTACCCAACTGATCGGATGCCCCAACTGTTCTGGAAATTAGTACAGCTTCGTATCCAAGGTGTAGCCTTCCAGGTTTTCTTTGACTCGTTGCAGGAATCGTCCGCAAATCACACCGTCCAAGATGCGATGATCCAGCGATAAGCACAGATTGGCCATCGAACGAACCGCAATCATATCATCAATGACCACCGGTCTTTTGACAATGGATTCAAAGGTGAGAATCGCAGCCTGCGGATAGTTGATCACCGGATAAGACAAAATTGAGCCAAAGGAGCCTGTGTTGTTCACCGTGAACGTTCCGCCCTGCATATCGTCCAGTTTGAGCGTTCCTTCCCGTGTTTTACGAGCCAACTCGTCGATTTCACGAGCCAGTCCGGCAATGTTTTTCTGATCCGCCTTTTTTATGACAGGGGTGAGGACTGAATCCTCCGTACCGACAGCCAGCGAAATATTGATATCTCTTTTGATGATAATTTTATCCACTGCCCACACCGAGTTCATGATCGGATATTCCTTGATGGCATTCACGACTGCTTTCATGAGGAAAGCGAGGTACGTAATGTTGATCCCTTCTTTTTGTTTGAACTCGTTTTTGATCTTGTTGCGGAGCATCACCAGATTGGTCACATCCACCTCAATCGTCGTCCAGGCATGTGGAATTTCTGAAACACTTTGCCGCATATTGCGGGCAATCGCACTCCGAATAGGCGTCACATCTATAAAATATTCTGATCTGTTATTGCTGTTACCCTCAACCTCGATCATAGGAACCTTTGGAGCTTCCGTTAAATGAATGCCGCTGTTGCGCACCGGAATAGCTGGGTCCATATTTTGAATGGGTGTACTACGCTGAGCGGCAGAAGGCTGGATACCAGTAAAAGGCGAGCCTTGCCCCTGCGCTGTTCCGGTAGGCTGTTCTGATACTCCAGCCCGTGCGGAACCGCCCTGCTGCACATAATTCAGGACATCCTTACGAGTAATTCGTCCCCCCATGCCGGTGCCTGGTACTCGACTTAAGTCTACATTGTGTTCAGCAGCCAGCGTTTGTACCGCTGGGGAAAACCGTCCCCGCATGGATTGATCGGAAGCGGCTCCCTGCCGAGATTGTGCATGCGCATTGCTCGGGGCTGTTGGTGCAGCAGAAGTCGCTGATGTAGCAGGTGCAGACGATTGAGTCTGGATACGGCAAATCAACTCACCTACAGCTACCGTCTGACCTTCTTCTGCTAACAGATCACCCATAATTCCGTCCAATGTGGATGGGATTTCCGCGTTTACTTTATCTGTAATGACCTCGCAAATCGGCTCAAACTGCTCCACTGTATCACCAGGTTTTTTCAGCCATTTGGCGATGGTCGCCGATACGAGAGATTCTGCCAATTGAGGCATGGTGACGTCGTTCCATTGTGTTTGGTCTGGCATTTTTTCAACTCCTTAACATCATAGGAGGCCGCGTTTTACCGCTGCCCTCGCTACACTTTTGGAATGCTTTCGTCCAATCTGCTTCATTTTAAAACACGGCAAGACGACGCATGGCTTCCTTTACTTTGTCCTTGTTCAACATATAAAACTTCTCCATGGGTGGACTGATCGGCATAGCAGGCACATCCGGAGCGCACAGGCGCTCAATCGGGGCATCCAGCTCGAATAAACATTCTTCATTAATAATGGCTGATACCTCAGCGCCGATGCCGCCTGTTTTGTTGTCCTCATGCACGATAAGTACCTTACCAGTATGGCGTGCAGCCTCAATAATGGCCTGGCGGTCGAGCGGCTGGAGTGTGCGCAAATCCACAACGTGTGCAGTAATGCCCTCTTCCTTCTCCAATTCCTCAGCAGCCTGCATCACAAAATGCAGCGGCTGGCTATACCCAATGACCGTAATATCGTCACCCTCACGCAATAGATTGGCCTTGCCAATCGGGACAATATAATCATCCTCAGGCACTTCACCCTTGATCAGCTTGTAGGATTTTTTGTTTTCAAAAAACAGCACCGGATCAGGGTCACGAATGGCGGCCTTCAGCAATCCTTTGGCGTCATAAGGTGTATAAGGCGCTACAATTTTCAGACCCGGTGTACCAAAAAAGATAGATTCCGGACACTGCGAATGATACAAGCCGCCAAAGATGCCCCCGCCGATTGGCGCGCGGATTACAACAGGACAGTTCCAGTCGTTGTTAGAGCGATAACGGATTTTAGCCGCTTCACTAATAATCTGGTTCGTCGCCGGAAGCATGAAGTCTGAGTATTGCATTTCGGCAATCGGCTTCATTCCGTACATGGCTGCACCAATCGCAACTCCGGCAATGGCCGACTCTGCCAGTGGCGTATCCATGACACGCTGCTCACCGAATTGTTCCATAAGGCCCTTGGTGGTCGTGAAGACGCCGCCCTTCACACCGACATCCTCGCCTAGTACAAAAACTGTTTCATCCTGCTCCATTTCTTCTTTCATGGCCAGGCGAATTGCATCAATATATTCCATAATCGCCATAGTTATTGGCCCTCCCCATCACTGTCGGCATACACATGCAGCAGCGTATCTTCCGGCTTTGGAAAAGGAGCATGATCTGCATATTCTATCGCTTCCTTGACCTCGAGCAGCAGCTCAGCCGACAAATCAGCGTCCTTGGCCTCATCCCAAATTCCGCACTCTATCAAGTAATTTTTCATGCGGGCTACGCCGTCCTTGGTCCAGTTCTCATCCACTTCTTCCTTGGTCCGGTAAGCCAGATCATTATCCGAGGTAGAGTGAGGAGACAGACGGTACATCATCGCTTCAATCAACGTAGGACCATCACCGCGAACAGCGCGTTCGCGTGCTTCCTTCACAGCCGCATATACGGCCAACGCATCATTACCATCGACCCGAATCCCAGGGAATCCGTAGCCCAAAGCACGATCGCTCACCTTGCCCGCCAATTGCTTATGAATCGGAACCGATATCGCATATTGATTGTTCTCGCACATAATGATAACCGGCAGCTTTTGTACACCTGCAAAGTTACAGCCTTCATGAAAATCCCCCTGATTGCTGGAGCCTTCCCCGAATGTAACAAACGATACAAAATCCTTCTTTTGCATTTTGGCAGCCAGCGCTACACCCACTGCATGCGGAACCTGCGTCGTCACCGGACTGGAGCCTGTCACAATCCGCAGCCGTTTACTGCCAAAGTGGCCTGGCATTTGACGTCCGCCACTATTCGGATCATCTGCCTTGGCAAATGCCGACAGCATCAGCTCACGCGGTGTCATCCCTACAGCAAGCACGAATCCATAATCCCGGTAATACGGAAGGAAATAATCCTTCTCCCGATCCAGTCCGAATGCTGCCCCTACTTGTGCCGCCTCCTGACCAATACCCGAAACGTGAAAATTAATTTTACCTGCTCGTTGCAGCAGCATGTTGCGCTCATCAAATCTTCTTGCAAGCAGCATATATCTGTACATGTCAATAACTTGTCCGTTGGTAAGTCCCAGCTGTTCATGTCTGAAGCCAGCGTCTACAGCGCCCTTTGAACTCATTGAGGCACCTCCTTAAGTATCAAAACATCCTACTCCCAGCACCTAGTACCATCTTGTCTTAAAACCTGGTACTAAACTTTGGCTAACCTCATTATAATCCTTTTCTCCCCAAAAAGAAAAGCACGATTTATTTGAAGGTTATATGCCGATTGCCTGTCCATCCACCGCCAGCATCGCTTCTCCCAAAATCTCCGACAACGTTGGATGTGGGTGAATAAGCTGTCCGACTTCCCAAGGCGTAGCATCCAGCAGCTGTGCAAGCGCCGCCTCGCTAATAAGGTCCGTCACATGCGTACCAATCATATGTACGCCGAGAATATCATTCGTTCCCTTGTCGGCGACTACTTTGACGAAACCGTCCCGACTACCGTACACGAGCGACTTCCCGATGGCTTGAAA
>NZ_CP045297.1 GCF_009363115.1 Paenibacillus brasilensis
GATGAAATGAATAAAATTCGGATGATTATTGACCGGACGAGGTTAGAGTCGGCTCATAAAGAAAAAGGTGAAATACTGACGGAGTTTTCAAAATTATATACTGCAACCGACCAAGTTTTAGAGTTTGTAGATCGTATTCGGGATCAAACTCAAGATGTCGAGTTGCGGAAAGCAAGGGTATCTTTACCCCATATTGTTCGAGGGGCCGTTGAGGATATCGAACATCTTGCGACGATTAATGAGGTCAAGATTAAAAAAAGATTTCTGTATACAGGGACTTTAAATTGTGACCAAATGTACATTCGAGAGGTCGTGAAGAATCTTCTGAAAAATTCGATTGAAGCTATGACGGGAAAAGGGGGGCATATCACAATTGAGATTTATCAGAATAAGAGAAAAACCTATATATCTGTTACAGATAATGGTTGTGGAATTCCAGAATCAATATTGGCGAAAGTTAAGGAACCTTTCTTTTCGACTAAAAACAATAAGCATAACTATGGATTGGGTTTGAATTTCTGTTCAAATGTGATGCAAAAACATGGTGGACATCTTGAGGTTTTCAGTGAGAACGAAGGGGCGACAGTAGTTCTCATATTCCCGAGTAAGTAGGTGAGTAGGAATGACAATAATTAATGTTTTACTCATAGAGGATGACCCGTTTTGGCAAGAAAATATAACTGAACTGCTTGGATTACATGAAGATATAAATGTAGTGAGAACAATATCATCCAAAGAGGAAGCTTTAAGAGCCGATTTAAGTGATGTTGATGTTGTTCTGCTGGATATAAGCTTGAGTAAAAATGAATTAGACGGTATTGGTGTTGCACGACAATATTCAGCGCAGGGATACCAAAATATAATTATGCTGACGTCTTACAATGAAGATCATATCATAGCTGAAGCATTTGAATATGGAGCAATAAACTACATTACCAAATCATCCTGCACGGACATTCCTGATTTTATACGGGATACTTTTTTTGACCGTATTAGACTTCATTCTGATGTGTCCAAAATTATGATCCGTGAATATCGAACTGAACGGAAACTTAGGATTTTAACACCTACAGAGCGCGAAATATTTGATCTTAAAAAAAGAGGCATGAACAAGGTGCAGATTTCCCAAGTCTTATATAAGTCTGTAGAAACCATAAAGAAGCAAATTCGATCAATTAAACAAAAACTTACTGTGTGAACTGGTACTAGCAAATTGTACAAAAAAGAGGAAGGGGTATATTTTTACCCCTCCCTCTTTTTTGTCATAACCTGTACGATTTAAGTGTTACCTGTTATTTGTTATCGAATAAAGGAGGTTGCCGAGAATATTACGTGTATCCTCGTCTAGTGCATCCAAGGCAGTTACAAGGGGGCTGATATTCTTTAGGGCTGGCAGAATGTTTGTAGTGAGTAGAGCTTGTACGGCTCTTATCTCTGCGTCTGTCAATTCATCTAGGACACCAAGAAGCTGCTTCTTGTTTCCTGAATCAACTCTATGGAGATCGGGGAGCGAACCAGCCGGAAGTATGTCGTAAAGAGTGATTTTTAGAGCTTTGCAAATGCTCAAGAGAACTTCGATGCTTGTTGAACTACCATTTTCAATTTTACTTATCGTACCTTGGGACGTATTGGAAAGTTCGCCTAATGTCGTTGTAGACATGTTGATTGCTTTACGGAATTTTTTAATATTAGCCCCTATTACGCTGTTTAAGTGTTCCATCATTTTCACGCACCAGTGCTTATTTTTTACGTAAATCATAACAGAAAATAGGGATGGAATCTTCTTAAACACTTTTTTATTTGAATACGAATAATTATTGTTGACTATAATATTCGTATTCGAATATAATGAGATCAAGGAGGTGCGCGATATTCACAAGATTAAAAAAAAGAGAATGGAAAAAGGTTGGACGCAGCTGATGCTTTCGGAGAAGTCAGGAGTTCCGCAGCCAACTATATCTGAAATTGAACAGGGGAACCGTAAGTACCCGAGACACGAAAGTATTAGAAAATTGGCTAAGGCGTTGGGGGTTGATATCGAGGAACTTGAGGACGAAAACGAAGATATAATAACGCTGTAATGTCCAGTAATTAAAGCAACACTGTACTGTTCCAATAAAAACGAAACGTACAAGGGAGCGATAGAATGTCAGATATCGGCGGTGATGTTTCTGCGATTGTAACGCGAATGGCATCCGACCTATCACGTGAAACTGCTAAGATGACGAACGAGTCTGTTAAGCAGATGTTGGTTTTCCTCATAAACAAGGCAAGGGAACAAGGGGATAAGCCAGGCGAAAAGTCTCTGAAAAAGCTGCTGCAAAGCAACGATGAAATTAAGATGTTTGATATTGAAAAAAGGCAGCTAAAAGAGCTTGCGGAGAAGGCCAAAAAGTATGAAGTAACCTACGCCGTAATTGAAGACGAAGGCCGACATTCTGTTTTTTATAAACAAAGTGATGAAATTCGTGTAAAGGGCATTATTGAAAACCTTATTCAAAAAGAACTGAATCCAGGCGATCAACAGCCCAAGAAGGATTTGCCGTATGAAGTAGTTGGAGCGTCTAGCATCCGGGTTCCCAATGCTGTGTTGGATATGGGTGTTGAGTTTCAACGAAAGCTTGCGGAGCGTCAAGGGATTAATGTTAGTGAGCTGCAACTTGTGCCACATAATAAAGATGATATTGCGACAAACAACGAAAAAACGCAATATGAAGTTGTTGGACAGTCTAATATTCGGGTTCCTAATGCCGTATTGGATGTCGGTGTTGGATTTCAACGCGATTTAGCAGCGCGGGAAGGTGTTAACGTTAGTGAAATTACTGTTGATCAAAAGCAACCGGAAGATGAACGTTATCGGCAGGCGGTGGATCTCGCTAGGCAGTCCGGGGAAATAGCGATACCTAAATTACAAAACGAATTGAGTATAGGTTATGGCGAAGCGAGAAGCCTCATTGATCGGATGGAAACAGAGGGGCTTGTCTCTGTCTATGATGGGAGCAAACCCCAAGTATATATTGGAGGTCAGACCAAAGAAGTAGAGCCTCAGAAGGCGGCTCAAGATGCTCAAATTCAAACCGATTCCGTTCCTGAATTTCTGAAACGTAGAGAGGAACGGCAAGCTGAACTGGAAGTGAATAATACGGAGCAAGAGCAGCAGGGGAAATACGAGCGTCTTGAGGGAACCAAAATTAGGGTTTCACGTGTAACACTGGACATGGAAAATCCTGAACATAGGCAATTGGCTGAAAGTTACGGGATCAAGGTCAATGAAATTGATTTTAAGCGAGAAACTTCTGATCTTGTCATTGAAAAGGAGGAAGTGAAAGGCCGTGAGTCGCTTTCTGAAAAGCTTGGTGCAGTTGGGACGAATCGTGGGGATGATGATAGAACGTTAATCGTCCGTGACTTGCTTCAAAGGCTCAATACGCGAATGAGCCTTGAAGATAGGCGGCAACAGATTAAGCCATTAGTGGAGGCTCAGAAGCAGGCTCCACCAGTAAAAAACAAAAATAAGGAGAGAGGGGGGAGGTAATTTTGTCTAATCCTGAAAGCAAAGAACATGCAGATACAGTGGCCAACTTGCAGAAGATACTTGAAAATATGAAGGATAGAGAAAATAAGGATTTCTTAATAGGTACTTATCCTGACCGTATGAATGTGGAGAAACGCGAAAAAGATGTATACCTTATTCGTCCAGAAGGCGTTCGCTATGCAATCGAGTTTGAAGGCACTGCTAAACAAGTGGCTGATGATCTGTTTAGACAAGGAGAGAAAGGTTTAACTGATCTTCACAGACTGTTAAATAAATCTAAAAATAAAGATAAAGACATGGGTGATCGTTAATGACCGATCAAGAGAAGCGCAGAAGGCAGACTAAAAATTTTCTGGTTTTCTGTTGCATCCTCTATATTATAGTCGCTTATTTCACCTCACATGTACACCATGAGATTGAGCGTACAGGGAAGACATTCGAAATTAGGAACTTGGATATTGAGCAATTAAGTGAGGCCACTAAAGCAAGCATTATAAACAATATTTTTGTAGTGCCAAGTAAAAAGACATTTCAAATATTGTTTATTGAGCTGATTGGTGTATCGGTCTTTGCACTTTATAAGATTACGACTCAGAAAAATTTGATACCGGGGAAAGAACATGGTACAGCAAAATGGGCAGGGAGTGTAGAAAGAAATCGAATAAAGAACAAGGATCAATTTGCAAATGTTATTTTAACTCAGACGGAGAGGCTTAGTCTTGATACAAAAAAAGTTAGGAAAAATTTGAATCTTTTAGTTATTGGCGGAGCTGGTACGGGGAAGAGTAGGTTTGTTGTAAAGCCTAATATTCTACAGGCAAATACAAGTTTCGTAATAACAGACCCTAAGGGAGAACTATTACGGGATACCGGGCATTCACTGGAAAGGCAAGGCTATAAGGTTAAAGTGTTCAATTTGATAGATATGTCGCAAAGTTGTAGATATAACCCTTTTGCCTATGTCAAAAAGGAGACTGATATCCTAAAAGTCATTAATAATCTGATCAAAAATACCAATGGTAGTAAGAACGGAGCTTCCGATCCATTTTGGGAAAGTGCGGAAAGAGCGCTTTTACAAGCCATATTTCTTTACATTTTTTATGAGCTGCCAATTTTTGAACACAAATTTGAAACAGTGTTCACGATGTTAAGGTTGGCAGAAGTAAAGGAGGATGAAGAAGAATATAGAAGTGAATTTGACTTTCTGTTTGAAATGCTACGGGAAGAAAGCCCTAACCATATCGCGGTCAAGCAATATGACATTTTCAAAATGGCTTCCGGTAAAACTGCAAAGAGTATTCTCATATCAGCAGGTGTGCGTTTATCACCATTCGGTATTGAAGAAGTGGAACGCCTGCTCAGTGATGATGACCTGGAGCTGCAAGCGTTAGGGGACGAGAAGACAGCACTGTTTGTATTGATACCGGATAGTGATACGACTTTTAATTTCCTTGTTGCTATAATGTATGCCCAATTATTTGATGCTTTGTATTATCAGGCTGATTTTGTGAGTGGCGGAAGTTTGAAGTATCACGTGAAATTCTGGCTTGATGAGTTTGCTAATATTGGGCAAATTCCGGAATTTGATAAACTGATCCCTACGATGCGAAGCCGGAATATGTCGGTAGCCCCTATTATACAAAATATGACGCAGCTTAAGGCGCTATATAAAGAAACGTATGAAACGATCATAGGTAACTGTGATACGATTCTGTTCCTTGGTGGTCAAGAGCGTTCAACGCTTGAATGGGTTAATAAAGGGCTTGATAAGCAGACGATTGATACAAAAAATATAAGTCAATCGAGAGGAAGGAACAGCTCATCTAGCACCAGCTACGGAAGCCAAGGCCGCGATCTAATGACTATATCGGAGCTTGCACGAATGCCGGACAATAAATGTATTCTCTTCGTCCGAGGGCTTGATCCTTTTTATTCAGATAAATATAAGCTGGAAGCCCATCCTAACTACAAGCTGCTCTATGAAGCTAATGAAGCTAATTACTTTGATTCTACAATGGGATGGAAACGAGCTGCCAAAGACGACCTCGTTTCAAGATTGGTTAATATGCGTATTCCTGAACAGGGTTTAGAGGACCGCATAGACGAGATTAACATTGTTGATGTGGACCAGTTGGATGATCTTGAAAAACGAATGGAGGCTTTGATTTAAAGCTAAAACAGTGAGAGGGAGAAATGATCTGATGACACACAATCCAAAAACCAAGTATTCACATGCAATTAATAAAAATAAAACAAAGAAAGTAGATGATTTGAAAATGAGAAATACAAAAACTAAATTTCTGAATTTCTTGAGAAATCCTATGGTTATGAAAGTTGCTGCTTTCTCTTTTGCCCTTTTATTTCTGGCAACTTCACATACGTATGCCGCAGCAGATGCAGGGATGGATAAGTTTGACACGATTATCGACGTTGTCGCTAAATGGTTAGGCCGAATCGGTTTGGTAGTCGCGTTCTTCGGCGCTGGACAATTGGCATTAGGATTCAAGCAGGATGATGCAGATGGTAAGGTGCGTGGCATGAAGACGCTGGCAGCCGGGTTTATGCTGTTCGGTATCACTGAATCCCTGTCTCTGTTTGGATTGAAATAAAACCTAAAAGATAAAGGGGGGCTTTGCCCCTCACTCTATTAAAGTGGGTGGTGAAAAGTTGGCTACTTCTCCAGTAGATGATATAAAACAGGCGTTTGAGGGATTCACCGGGATTATCACAGAGGTTACAAGCCTTGTGAATCAGGGACCAGCGGATTATCCCGGCGTTTATTCAGTAATTACAGCAATACATCAAGCCATTCTTCCGGTTGGATACAGTTTACTAACACTATATTTCTTGCTTGACTTCATGACTAAATCCATGAACTTTGCATTTTTTCGGATGGAAACAGTAGTTTCCTGCTTGCTAAAGCTGGTATTCGCTAAACTCGTCATGGAACATGCGCTAGACTTTCTGGAGATCATATTCCATGTCTCGTCTTATATTTCAAGTTTGGTAGGCACTACAGGTGCAAACGCATCATTATATAAAATCGACTTTTCCGCTATGGAAGCGGAGTACAACAATATGGGCTGGTTCGATAAAAAACTGTATTCGGTTAAACAGATGCCCTTTGAATGGATACTACAGGGCATAAAGATGGTCATTGCGTTGATTGTTTTTGGGCGATTGTTCCAACTTCTGATTTATACGGCTGCTTCTCCTATACCTATTGCAGCATTCATCCATGATGGGCTTGTCGAGAAATCTAAGCGTTTTGTTTATGACTATGCTGCCGTTTGTCTCCAAGGAGTCATCATCATTATCGGATGTATCGTGTACGTAGCGATAATAGCTAATGTTAACTTTGGCTTTTTCACCGGGAACGGGGCTAACGTGGAACTTTGGAAAGGCATATTAACCGCTTTGGCTTTGCTGTTAGTCGTTATTAAATCAGGGGCTTGGGCGAGAAAAATAATGGGCGATTGACTGGGAATGTACACAAAAAGCTTTAACATTACAGCTCACAATCCGGAATTATGTACACATAATCTGAACCGGCAACCAGGAAGATCCAACGTGTTTGTGTACATTCCTCCTTTTCTCTTCATAATCCGAATCTGTTATGTACAGATGACCAGTAATCGGGAGGTACTATGATTGAAATAAGAATCCCTAAAGAAATTAGGACATATAAAGAAAAATTGTTTTTTGGATTGACACTCAGGCAGTTAATTTGCACATTAATAGCCTTTATCGTGAATGTTCCGCTGTACTGGTTCGGGAAAGACATTATCGGAGCAGATGCAGCAAGTTGGGCGGTTATCTTCATTGCGATGCCATTATTCTTAATCGGATATTTTAATTACAATGGCATGACGTTTGAACAGTTTGTTAAATCCGTACTGCAACAGGAATTTATTTATCCGCAAAAGAGAAAATATACGACTTTAAATATGTTTGAGCTGCTTACTACTGAGAACAAAAAAAGGGGGAATAAGCGTGCTACTTCTAAACAAAAAAAACGCAAAAAAGAAAACAAGAATTCCTAAGTCTTCGCAGCAATCTATTCCCTATTCTGGAGTTACAAAAGACGGTATCTTTCAGCATGGGAAGGAACGCTATTCTAAAACATTTTCTTATGTGGACATTAATTATCAGGTCGGCAAGCAGGACGATCAAGAAGAAGTTTTCTCGAAGTATTGCGAATTCCTTAATTTTTTCGATGATAGCGTGAATCTGCAAGTAACTATTGTTAACAAAAGCTTCAATAAAGATGAATTTGAAAAAAAAGTAGTCGTCCAATCAAGGAATGACCACATGGAGCCTTTTCGCCAAGAGTTTAACGAAATGATTAAAAGGAAGATTTCAGGCGGCAAAAATGAGATTAAAAAAGAAAAATTTATAACGGTATCAATTGAGTCCATTTCAACCGATGAAGCCCGAAACACCTTTATACGTATGGAGCGTGAAACACAGGCTGTCTTTAAACGGATGGGGAGTTCCATTACCGGATTAAACCTGCATGAGAGGCTTGAATTGCTGCATGATGTGTACCGCATGGGGCAAGAAGGTCATTTTAGTTACGATCCGATTGAGCATAAGCGGAAGGGGCTTATTACAAAAGACCTTATTGCCGCCGATGCACTCACTTTCAAACGTGACCACATGATTATAGGTGATAAGTATGCCCGAGCAATTTATATTAAAGACTTGCCCACATTTTTGAATGACAAGTTTCTCAGTGAAATTACAGATTTCAGCTTTAATCTACTAACGACAATGAACATTAAATCAGTAGACTCATACAAGGCGCTCAGGATCGTTAAGAAGCAGATCACGGGTATGGAAGCCAATAAGATTGAGTATCAGAAACGAAGCCTTAAAAACGGTTATCTGGAGGCGTTCATACCCCATGAGCTAAAGCATTCTCTTACAGAAGCGAATGAATTGCTGGATGATCTTATAAACAAGAATCAAAAAATGTTCCTGACGAATATTGTTATTGTCCATTTTTCGGATACGCTTGAGGGTTTGAATAAGGATACTAAAGAGATATCAGCCATCGGCAGTAAATTTTTATGTCAGGTTGGCACGCTGCATTATCAGCAGGAAGATGCTTTGAACTCATGCCTACCGTTTGGCTTGAATTTGCTTAAAATTTCGCGTACTTTGACCACCGAAAGCACAGCAATTTTCATGCCATTTACCAATCAAGAACTATTTCAAGAGGGCGGCATGTACTATGGACTAAACGCTGTATCGAGGAAGCTCATTATGTTTAATCGGCTTTCGCTGGATACACCTAATGGCTTCATCTTGGGAACGCCGGGATCGGGCAAGTCTTTTGCTGCTAAACGGGAAATGGTGAATGTGTTGCTCAATACCGACGATGACGTAATCATCATTGACCCGGAGCGCGAGTATACACGATTGGTTACCAATTTCAAAGGAGAAGTCATTCATATATCCGCTGGATCGAAGAATTATATTAATCCACTAGATATGACGATGGACTATGCCGATGATGACGATCCGTTAATGCTCAAATCGGATTTTGTTCTTTCTCTGTGCGAGGTGATAGTCGGAGGGAGATACGGCCTTACTCCACGAGAAAAGTCGATCATAGATCGCTGCTTGAAGCTGACGTACCACAAATATTTGCAGACGTTTTCCAAAGATGATATACCGACGCTCATTGATTTCTATGAGCAATTGAAGCTACAGGAAGACCCGGAAGCTATAGAAATAGCTACTGCGCTTGAGCTGTATGTTAAGGGTAATCTGTCCGTGTTCGCTAATAAAACAAACATTAATATAGATAACCGTTTGGTTTGCTTTGACATCAAGGATTTGGGGAAGCAGCTTAAAACAATGGGGATGCTCATTGTGCTGGACCAAATTTGGAATCGAATTACATTGAACCGGGGCAAGGGAAAAAGAACATGGATTTATATTGATGAAATTTATCTGCTCTTTGCTAATGAATATTCAGCGGCCTTTCTATATGAACTGTACAAACGGGCCAGAAAATGGGGAGGGATTCCGACCGGAATCACCCAAAACGTCGAGGACTTGCTTAAATCTGACCTTGCACGAACTATGCTTTCCAATTCTATGTTCCTAATGATGCTCAATCAGGCGAAGTCAGATCGCCGCGAGTTGGCAACCTTGCTGGATATATCCGAGACACAGCTTAGTTACGTAACGAACGCAGATAGCGGTCAGGGGCTAATGTTCATTGGTAACGGTGAAGGCAAAGGAATAGTTCCTTTCCATGACGAGTTCCCAAGAGACACAAGATTGTACAAGATGATGACCACTAAGGTAGATGAAGTCAGGGAGGCGGAAAATACAGCGTGAAAAGAAGGATTATTCGCCGCCATCTAAACCCAAATACTCATGCTACCGTTAAAAATATACACATTAAGCGTGGCCTCAATAACAATATGAAGCTCAACCGGAAAACGCCGTTGAATCCCTCTCAAACTACTGGAGGGGTTCGGGCAGCATTACGTCATCACATTGCGAGAGAGAGTAAGGAGAAGCTAAAAGCCGTTCCTAGAAAGGCCATGAGGCAGCTTAACCGGACCGTTGACCCCCACGATCATGAAGAAGTTCACGAAACCTTGAAGTCTTTGGAGCTACCCAAGGACAGCATTAGGAAAACCCGAAATGCTTATCTGAATATCAAAAAATCGGCAGACCGTGTACAACAGGTCAATAGATATATTAAAGATCGGCGTTATCGAGTCGAGACCGTTTCGGCGTATCGGAGGATAAAAGGAAATCGGGTTCCTTCAGCAAGCGCAGCAAATGGAGTCAATAAGATCAAGACATTAAGCAGCAAGTATGTTCCAAAAGGGAAGTATGCTTCGCTTGGCTTAAAAACAGGGGTGAAAAAGGCTTTTTCCTCTTCTGCTGCATATTTGAAATTTGCTGCTCAACAGATGGTAAAACAACTTATTGCAGCTGTAGCAGCTAATCCGAAGGCTTGGCTGATCGGGGCCGCAGTTGGGGCAGTTATCTTTTTCCTGATGATGCTTACGAACAGTTTAGGAGGGACGACGACTTCATCGGCTGGTGCGTTTTTTATGACCGATGAAGAAAATGCTAGACAGTATAAACAGGCTGTCGAACGGCTAAATAATGATTTTCAAGAAAAGATACGTGACCTACAAAACAGTAGTGATTACGATGATATCCGAACGGAGTACATGAATGAGGACGGCACAGTACATGTCAATTGGGTTGATTTGTTCGCAGTTTTGGCGGTTCATTTCGAACAGGATTTAGAAATAACTGACGTGCAGCGCGCGTATATGGAGGAAATTTATAACGAATTTAACGTAATTAAGACCAGTAAACAGACGTATACGGTCAGAGAGTGTGATAGAGACGGTTGTACGATTGTAAAGAAAAAGCGCCTTATTATTAAAATCTACTCATATGACATGGAGGACGTTTTTGACAAAATCGGCTTTAATGATGAACAGCAAGAATGGGCTAGGCGACTTGTTACCTCGGGAGCTATACAGGAGCAATTCCCTGACTTGGCAGAGGAACTTCCGGGTGGAGTGCCTGACCCCGGATCGGGAAACTTGCCACCGCCTGAATTTGAAGGTGATGTTAGCGAGGCCCGAAAAAAGCTTATAGAAACCGCATTAACTTTGCAAGGAAAGGTAGGGTATTTCTGGGGAGGTAAGAGCAGCCCCGGATGGAATAACAAATGGGGAACCCCTGTGATGGTAACTGCACCGGGAAGTGAAAAAACGGGAACTTTGCAACCCTATGGGTTGGATTGCAGCGGATTTATTGATTGGTCTTTTAAATCGGCTGGCCTTGGCAATGCTTTTTCGGCAGGAGGCACTTCATATCAATGGAGTAAAACCTACTCCATCAGGGAAAGTGAAATGATCCCCGGTGACTTGATATTTAAAAATATACCGGGACATGGCGGCATAAACCATATCGGTATATTTATCGGTAGGGATGGAAAAGGCAAGCCGATCTATGTTCACTGTCAGGGTGGAACAGGCGTTATTGTAAACGGATATAAAGGATTTAAGTACCCAAGAAGGCCAATAGTATTTTCAGGAGGGTAATATGAGAAAGCATTTTGTCCTTTTAACAGCACTTATAGTAATTATATTTTCGGCCATTGTTGCTACACCTGTTCTAGCAGCAGGAGAAGTTCCGTCGCCTTCTACGGCGAAGAAGGCTGTTAAGAAAGGTACTACCTCGCAGAAACCAGCAGCCCAAGCATCCGACAAGCAGCCGCAGCCAGCTACAGGGACGGAATCCGTTGGACAGGAACAAACAGTCACTACTCTTCAATTAAGTGCAGTTGTTCCAGTAGAATTCAAGCAGACGATTCTTGTTAATTTCATTTCTGGAGATAAGGAAAACATAATGGCGCGGCTAGATAGCCCTAACGGTTACTTGTATTCGGAGGAAGACATTAAGCCAGGTACTTACAAGGTTGATTTCATCAACATTGTTGGAGAGAATGCCACCGATTACAATATTGAGGCTTCCCATCAGGTAGTGGTCAAAGAGGGAACCGTAACAAAATTCACAATGCAATTGGCCTTAAAACCGACTGCCAAGAAGCAGAATATCCCTTCGGAAAAACAAACGAAGGAGCCTACAGAAGAGAGTATGGAGCGTTTATTGAACGGGACTAATGAATCCGGTTCTGTTACCACAAATGATACTCAGGTGTCTACAGAAGAAAACATTACGGAACCAGTAGCAGCAACCAAACCAGCCGAAACACCATCAAAACCCAAATTTACAATAGACCCTACGAAATTAAAAATGATTATATGGGGTGGGATTATCGCTGTGCTTGCCCTTTTGGTCTTTCTCTATAAGAAACTCAGTTACAAGCATGATTATTATGACTGCTGATCAATAAAATTAGGAGGAATATTATTTATGGATGATAAATTGCTAAAGCTTCTGGAGAAAGAAGAGTCGCTAAAAGTGAAAAAGGAGAAGATTGAGGAAGACTTACGGAAGTTAGGCAAGCAGATCAAGGAAGTTGAACATCAGCAAAAAGTAAGGAATATTGAGGATACTATAGTGGTTTTGAGTGATTACGGCATTAGTTTAAATGACGTAATCAAAGAGATTAAACAGGGGAGATTCGACCACTTGAAAAAGGATTCGCAACCTGACGGAAATTCTCCGGGGCAATTTGCCACCATTCCTGACCAAAACGGAATGAACGGCTAATCGGTGTACTCAATATTCCGGATGGCCACGACTGATCGGCGTGGTCATCCTTGTTTTTTGTACACATAAAAGTCGTCCAGATCTCACTGGCAGCTCTTATTTTGTACTCATTTAAAAGCATGAAGTTTAAGCCGGGATGAAATTTTTTACACCACATGAAGCTTATTGACTTATAAAATATTACATTTTTTGACTTTCGAATGTATTTTTATTTCATATAAGGAATTTTATAGATATCGTGATATAATCATAACCGTTATGGGTCAGGGTAATTAGTTTTGCATAGGGCTGGGCGATTTAGGTTGGAAGATTCGATTGTACTGATTAATAAGTTCGTCCAAAAACATTGACTGCTCAAGTACGCAAGCATGTCCGAAACCATACTGTTCGTACAAATCATGAAGCTGCTGTCGTGCAGCTTCTAACTGTTCATTTAACGTTTCATCGGTTTTCATTCATACTCCCTCCTAATCTATTTCATTTTAGGATGGAATGAACAAATATGAGCTATCGAATTTTTCGGTCAAAATTCCACAAAAGAAAACAAAAAAAGGCCAGCATTTAAGCTGGCCCAAATGGTAACACTCGAATTACGCACCGCCGATGATTCCAGTTGGAGAAATCGTTCCATGACCTTGAGTCGGAGCTTGGATTGGTACTGCGAATACCAATAAGAAGCTAGTCATTGCTAAAAGTAAAGCCATTTTTTTGATCATTTTTTTCCCACACCTCCTGTGACAATTTTTCGTATTGCTCCAGTATTTCAGGGTCTGCACAAGCTCTGAAACGATCAAACAAACCTGAGCAAGTATGAGCGAGTTGTGCATTATTTATTTTATCAGATTTTGCCAATGCGCATATTAAACATTTGAAACCATATGGATATCTTCCTTTAATTAGGTTGTACTTGGCTAACTTGTACCAAAACCGTGCTGCTTCCTCCGGCAAGACTTGCTGAGTATACAAGTCAGTAGACGTTGGCTCCTGATAAGCAGCAATTTGAGGTTCAAAGCGTTCCAGGATATGATCTACATCCAGATTATACCGATTGGCAGCTTCTACGATGTTTAAGAGTTCGGCAAAAACTTCGTCTTTGGCCTCCATATACTCTACATATTCGGGTATGACAGTATGATCCCCGGCCATCAGTCGATTTACGCACAAATTGATTTTTGCCCATCCTTGAAACAAGCCAATCCAATGTTGTGTTTCCGGATCACTTTCCTTTACCCAACTTAAATCAGCATGAGCCTGGATATATTTAAGACCTGTTACGTAATCCCCCTGAGCATGACAAACGGCTGCACACAACAGGTCAGCATAAGCTATATATACAAAAAGTGGCCTGCTTGGTTTCTTTTGTTCGTCACGATTCAATTTATACTGAATTTTCGCTCTACGTTTCATTTCTCGGGCCAAATCGTATACCGTATCCCAATGGTTCAGTGATCGGTGTATGTTTGCTAAATCTTTTAAAGCATCTAATTGATCTATCTCATCTAAGCGATCAACAAAAGGGGCAAATTCAATAGCTGCTTGAAGATTGACAGCCCTATCATCGCCAATGTTGATTGTGAACAATCGGTATTGGCACACAGCGAGCCTTTCTGAATGTTGATGCCTCTCGTTTCCAGCCACCTTTTTATAAAGAAAGGCCGCTGCTTCGTTGTAACCGTCTTTAAAAGACTCTTCCGCTACTTTAAAGAGCAAAGGGGGGTAGAATACATTGTCCAATGAAAGATATACCACTCGCTGTAAGCAATCCAGCTTATTCAACTTCACGCATCGGCGCAAGAAAGGCCCGATTTTTCGCCAGTTGAGAGGTGATCCTTCGATACATTCCTCAACATATCGGTCATAGAAATAGTCAGGGGGTAAATTCATCCCGGCAGTAATACGATCTAACTGATTCACTGAAATGGATCGGTTACCTATTACAATGCCACTCACTGTACCTGGATTCATGCCCGTAATGTGTCCAAACTCAGTCTTGCTCATGCCTTCTCGTTCTAGATATTGTTCCAATTCTGCTCTGATCGTGGGTGTAGGATTCATAATAATACCACCCTTTCACTGTGAACTCACGGTATATGATACTTATAAAAGTAAATAAGATAGTTCACAAATTTATAATATAATAGAATGTTTGACTAACTATAATAATAACATTTCTTGGAACAACAATAAATACTGCTATTTTATTGAATTTTTATATTAATACTAGGAGAGTATTCGACATGAAAGATATTGGCATGACGAGAAATATAGATGCTTTAGGGCGCATCTTAATTCCCAAAGAGATACTAATTACATGCAATATTCAACCTTGTGATATCATCGAATTTTTTGTAGATGAAGAAAACGGGGTAGTTGCCTTTGAATATAGCACCCAATCCTGCAAATTTTGCGGATCACGAGAGGAATTAACCTACTTTAAAAGCAGACTTATATGTGAGGAATGTAGGTATCTGATTAAAAATGGAGGCACATCCAAAACTAGAATTCCACCAAAACGAATTGCACCATCAAAAGAAATAACGATTCAACTGCTGAGATTTTTGATGATGGAATATCCAAATGCTACACAACAGCAGTACGCGGATAGGCTTGGAATATCACAAGCCCGTGTAAGTCAACTCATACAATCGTTCTTAAAGCGTCCAGACGTTAAAAAAAACAATAGCTAGAAAGTAGGAAATCTCTTGAAAAACACAGGCATGAGACGCTCATTAGATTTCTATGGTCGCATTGTCATACCCAAAGAAATGCGGGTTTCAATGGGATTCAATTTGGGTGATTCTGTGGAATATTTTTTTGATAATGAAACGGGAGTTGTAACCTTGCAAAAGAGCAACGATGTTTCCTGTAAAATATGTGGCTCCATAGAAGAACTAACCTATTTTAATAAATCATTTTTATGCAAAGAATGTATCGTTGAATTGAAGGGGGATTTATGAATAAATAGATAAAGATAATACCCGGAAAAGTAAAGGCCACCTGCGTATGCAAGTGGCCTTTTGCTTGCGGATTATTCGCTAACGGGATACATTTTTTTTGGATTTTGTCCAAGAAGTGATAAGCCAAATATGAAACGGGATTGACAGCAAAGAGTAGACAGAAAAAAAGAGATTGAATATCGTCTTATGTTCAAAAGTTTGCGTTTGAATGAAATTGCAAAATAGATATATAACCACGGCTGCTATAAAGACATTTTTGTTGTAAGAGTCGTCGTTCTTTCTGATCCTCAAGATTACCGCATGAAGCCACGCTATAAAGGACAATACAGACAAGGTAATGATGATTGCCATTTTTTCACGCTCCCTTCTATTATAATATACCCATTTATGTACAAGTAGTAGTCTGTACTCATATTATCGGCTTCAGATCCATGGCCATAATAGTTTGTGTGTACAAATTATTTATTGCAACTGTTACCAGGGCGAAATTATGTACACAAAAGCTAAATTAAGTAAAGAAAACAGGTGTTTGAATCCCCCAGTATGCCGACCCTAAATCCCAAGCGACCCCGGATAAGTCGCCCGGGTTCCATTGGGATTCTTAACGGGTCTAGCAGGGAAGCTAAAGCCTCTAGGGCAATGCTCATACATCATGGCTATTGCTCCGTTCCGTTATCACTCCACTGCACAATACCCATCATGTACTACGAAGCCAAGGGGAACCATGACTCCATTGCGCTTCGCTCCATTCCTTCATCGTTCCAAAACCTATGAGAGTAAAACCTTCGAAGCAAAGACCTTTGCGGGAAAACTCGAAGAAGAAAAACAAGGCCGTTCGCAGACGTTTTCTGCGTGCCGCCTTGCCATATTCCGTTTTCAAACAGAACATTCGTACACCGCAGCCATCTAGTCGTATGGGACCATATAGAACCTCTCCGGGCAAGGCGAAAAAAGTTTTTTGAGGAAATCGCTCAAAAAACTTTTTGTCGTCCCTACGGGCAACCTTGCCCTGCGAGAACCTATATGATCTTAAATCTGCGACGGCTACGGTATACGAATGTTTTGCTCTTTGAAAACTTCATAAGTCAAGGCAAGACAGCAAGCAAGATAACTGCTCACAAACCTTAAAGGAATCCGCTCATCGCCGCTAGGGCTAGACAGGCAAACGGTTCCGAATGAGGGTTAGGGCCAAAAAAGTCAACTCTAAATAAGCAATTTTGAAAGGAGGTGATGGCGACATGAGCGTTGAGGCGTTGCGTAATCAAATTGAAGAATTGCGTAAAGAACTCGTTGATTTAGCGGAACGGATGGGTTTAACGGCGATGGAAGTTGTGGAGAAATCGCAGAAGTTGGACAAAGTGCTGAATGAGTATGATCGGCAAGTTCAAAGACAGACAAAAGGCCCGTTTGTTTAGCAGAACAAACGAGCCGGGGCGAAGATTTGAGACCCCTTCGCCCCTCCATTATAACACATAAGGGAGAGGTTCACATGAGTGAAAAAATCTATGAAATGATTACAAATCGTATGATAGAGCTTTTGGAAAAAGGGGTTGTTCCTTGGCGCAGACCGTGGAAGGTTGGCGGTGCTGTGAACTGGAAAACTCAGAAGCCATACCGCGGCATTAATACCCTGCTACTTGAACCCGGTGAATACGCAACCTTCAAGCAGATTAGCGAAGCTGGAGGAAAAGTCAAAAAAGGGGAAAAATCAGAAATTGTTGTGTTTTGGACATGGCTAGAGAAAGAGGATAAAGATGGGGAACCCGTGAAAATCCCGTTCCTCCGATACTATAGAGTCTTTGAGATCAACAGACAGTGCGAGGGGCTACAGAGTAAAAGGAATGATCAAACATTCGACCATGACCCTATAGAAGAGGCGGAGCGGATTTGTGAAGGGTATAAGGGCGCTCCGCCTGTCCGTTTTGCTTCTGGGCGAGCATTTTATCGTCCAGCTGACGATATTGTGAGCGTGCCACCTATTTGTGACTACAGCAAGCCCGAAGAGTATTACAGCACATTATTTCACGAGCATGTACACAGTACAGGCCATGAAAGCCGCTTGAATCGTTCGGGGATTACGGAACTTGCAGCCTTTGGCGATGAGAGTTACAGCAAAGAGGAATTGGTTGCAGAAATAGGGGCAGCAATGCTTTGCGGTGTAGCTGGTATAGATAACAGTACCATAGAGAACAGCGCGGCCTATGTGGGCAGTTGGTTGCGGAAGCTTAAAGAAGATAAGAGGCTTATCGTTCAGGCCGCAGGACAAGCACAGAAGGCCGCAGATCACATCTTGGGTGTGACGTTTCAGAACGATGCTGCCCAATAGTAAATAAATGCGCCAAATCCAACCGGGAAGGCTCCCGGTTGGATTTGGACAATCTCTAATTCTTGTACACAAAACTTGCTCCTGGTTGTCAGCTGAAGGCGACAAAATGTACACAAAATAGCAGCTCCTGGCGCAAATGTTTCTTCATTTTTGTGTACAAATAATTTTCGAATGCTACGGATCGGGAACGGCCAACGAAAGGGATGTACACAAATGTATAAACGGAAGCATAACCAAGCTTGCAGGGGCAGTAAGTATTGTCCAGTCACTTTTGAATCGTTAGGGGGAGGAACCTATGTATACTCACGGCAAGAAACGAAATGGAGAGCTATATGTAAGGACACGGGAGGGCAATTGGATTAATTTGCGCTTGCTGATAGCAGTTATAGAATGTAAGGTGAATGTATGAAGAAGCGTAGTAGGCATTATTGGAGTAAACAATCAAACAATCATATTAAGAAAGCGAGATATATTTGGGACGGTAAACATTTTGTTGATAGTGGAAGAAACAAAATAAGTAGGGGGTGAAGCCATTGAGCGAGTCTGACCAACAAGTTGAATCGCAGTTAGATGCTGTAGCAAAGGAGTTTCTAAAAAAGACACAGAGGCTTGCCGATCCTTTGAAGGCAGCAACGATTTACCAAGAAACAGCCGATGCACTTAGTGCCGAACTAATTCAGAGCGTCCCGGTAAAATCTCTTTTTATGTATGCCAATCAGAGCATAGAGTCATTAAAGACCAGATTGGACAAGGATAACGATACCGCCAATCATGCGCTAATTAAGGCCAAAATTGAAATTCTAGAAAGAGCGCTGCGCGTGAAGTCAGTCGAATATCTACGCGAGGTCGTGCCGATCAATACTAATATAGCGCAGCACGCCTTATTTTCAGCAAATCCTAAAAATGTATCGAGCCAGATGATGACGACAGTTCATGGTGTCCGTTCTGTTCACATCAAGAACAACACAGGGGAAGTCCTGACAACCTATGAGGCGCGTGTAATGGGGGCTATACAGTCGTTATGGTTTAAGAAGAATGTGGATGGTAAGCCATATGTGGAACTGAAATATGCGGATATTTTGTGTGAATTGGGCTTAACTGATGGATCGGCAAACTATAAGCGCATTCAGGAAGCGCTTATGAGGCTGATGAACATAGAAGTAACACTAACGCAATATCAGCGCTCAAAAGACGCAGAGTATGAAGAGATTGCTTTTACTCGCTTGATTGACCAAATCGTATTTAGACGTAAAGTAGGCACTACCAATCACTATCAGTACAAGTTTCAAATACGCCTGCCTGAATGGTTAGTGGAGGCGAACCGGGAAGGGAATCTGTTTGATATATCATTAATTCTCATGAATGATCTGAAATCGTATTTAGCACAAGGTTTATACTGGTTAGTGTCATCATATGCAGATGAACCAGTTGTAACGTTAGAGCTTTCAACGCTTGCCGGACATTTTCATTTTTTGGACAATGGCGAACCGATTATGCCAGTCTATAAAATCATCGAGCGAATCAAGAATGCATGTGTAGAATTGCAGGCTGTGGGCTTCATTGAACATTTTGAATTTACAGGCAAGAAGCAGGGATTAGTTGAACGATACCTAACGGTAACGAAAAACCCAATCTTTTTAAATACAGTGGCCCGATCACGTGAGTTTCTTCCAGAACAAATAGAGCTTTCTATAGACCCCTATTAAGGGGTCTTTCTTATTTTTCTGCTAATCATCCTTTTGACTACGGAAAATATGCTGTAACATCCTTTTGACTACGGAAAATAAGCAAAAAAAACTTGAAAAGTATGAATTTAGCCAGTTGCTTTTGTAGAATTTATTGGAAAAGCTAAGAACATCCTTTTAACTACGGAAAATTCAATTAAAACATCCTTTTGACTACGGAAAAGAGATTCAAAACATCCTTTTGACTACGGAAAACGCAAACTGCTTCAATTTGCCAAAAATATGATCCATAGCTATGATATTAGTAGATTCAAAGAAGAACAAAAATGAACTTTAAAAATAAAAAAAAGCCCACACATCAACACTATAGAATGCCTCCGTCGCCAAACTTAGCCATTCTGTAGTGTCTCAAGAGCATGAGCCTTTACTTATATTATAGGGCTATTATACTATACCCCTTAATTTAAAGTAAAGTAATGACTCTCTCTTTCCTGATGCCTTTTTTTAGGTGTGGCTTGGAAAAGAGGGAGTTTTTTTGCGTTCCAGACCTGTGATATCTATTACATAACATAAGGTCATTCCAAAAAATATAGCTAAATATACAGGCGTTCGCATCCATTTTTTTGAAAATGGCATGTGAAGGCTTAGTTTTCTATTGCCTTTTTTAGAGACTAAGCCCTGTCAGCTAGGGCCAGCTGCGTGGTGTGCTTCAAATGAGGCAGGAGAACACGAAAAAAACTGTCCATCGTACAGGAGGGAGCCTTACCCCAAGCGTGCGGTTATTTCCGGGTTGCCACGTTCATCCGTGGCTACACTAGCACCCTAACCAGGTGCAAAGTGAAGCCGGCTTGGCCCCCGTCTACCCTCTGTCGTGATGATAATTGCACGGACGGGGGCTTGTTGGGCGTGCAACCAAACACATAACTCAGGGGTAACCCAGTCCAACGTAAGGCAAAACGAAGTACAGCCCCGATACGATGTGACTCCATCGGGGGCTGTGACCGTTCCGAAAAGTACGTGTTACAGGCTCGCCAGAACCTTGCTGGAAACCGTTCAAGGGAGAGCAGAGCACGGTTTGAGAAGCTATTGTATGCTGTGGTGGCAGACTGGTAATAGGAACCGTAACCAGTCCGAGCAATCGAATCAATAGGCGCAGCAGCGCGTGGCAGAAACAATGCCGGGAGCCGACCCCCGATGCGTGGCGGCAGGGCCAAGTCCCTAATCACCTTATCCTGTTATCATTTTGATTCGGGATAAGGTGAACTGTGTCCAACCCGCAAGGTCCATGCCACGGATCACTGCGTCTGTCAACACAAAATTTCAGTTCACCTTAACGTAGGGGTGGGTGTGGGGAGGATGTTTTCAATAAAAAACGAGCTTTAGCTCGTCACCTTTTCTACGGAGCTGTGGATAATTCTTCGCTCTTATGGACTTTTCCACAGGTTTTAAGATAATTGGTTAGCGGTAGGATGTATCTTTTTTAGGCTTCCTATTTATAATTTTTCACTATATGAAATATTCACAATAGATGTGTTAATGACCTAATTATACACCTGTTTGCCGCACCTGCGGCACAACGACCTTTTATTTTTTAAAAATATGTGTACGTTTATATTTACGTTTACGTATACATATGTTATACTATACCCAATTATTAGAATATTAGGAGGGGTATTGATGGCAAAGGTTATTTCTTTTGGTATTCAAAAAGGTGGTTCGAGTAAAACTACGACTTCGGGGATCGTGGCACATATTTTGAGCCACGAATACAATAAAAGGGTTTTGGCGGTGGACTTGGACTCACAAGGAAATCTAACCGAGTTACTAACCCAACAGGACATATACAATTTCCACGAAAGAACTGTTTTTGAGGCTTTAAAAGAAAAGGATGCCAGAAAATACGTACATAATGTTGCATCTGGCCTCGATCTACTCTCGGCAGAAGATCATTTGGCCCGTTTCCCTTCGTGGCTGTATGAGTCCTACAGGGGCAACAGATCGCTTGTTTTAAAAGAGACTCTACAGAACGTACAGGACGACTACGATTATATTATCATTGATACACCACCAGCTTTAGGGGATCAGACGATTAACGCTTTGGCTGCTTCTGATGCGGTTGTCGCTATGTTCGAAGCAAGTAAATTTTGCTACTCTGCAATTGGCCGCTTTTTGGAGACATGTATTCATGTGCAGAATTTAGTCAATAAAGATATGAAAATCGCTGGTATACTTCGTTCTCTGATAGATGCTAGACGGACGGACAATAAGGCGTTGATTGAGCTGATTGAAGAGGAATACGGTGATCTTTGCTTTAACACTATTATGACTCGTACTGCTGCAATAGGAAGGCTATCTATTAATGGTTTTAAAGATAATCCAGAATTAAACCAAGGATTGAAATTGTACAGAGAATTCGTTAAGGAGCTGATTGAGCGTGTCTAAGATGGACGAGTTAAAAAATAAGATTAGAAGCACATCCGGCAGCAGTGTTCATCCAGAACTTATAGATACTTCTAAGGAAGTCCAACCAAATCCCAAGCCTAAAAAGAAGAAGTTTGAAGAATTACATTCAAGGGATACCGTATGGATCGAGAATGAATTGAAAAAAAGGCTGGATAAAGAAAGCGCCGAAAATGGTCGAGGCGAAAAAACGCGAATTATTAACGAAGCATTAAGGCGGTACTTTTCAACTAACAACTAATTATGGTTGGTGTACGTATACATTTACGTTTATGATTACGTATACGTAAATATTTCATCGTTTTCGAATTACTTCTCGCTGACCCATTAAAATTATTAGGGGGATTAAAGTTAATGATTGAGAACATTATGATTCTTGATTTACATGCTTACGTAAACGTATACGTTTACGTTCAATAAAGATATACAACTACGTATGGAGTTATCTGCTTGGATCGCGGATGACTCTTTTTGTTTGGATCATTATAAGTAAACGTATATGTATACGTAAACGTTTGTGTTTGTAATTAGGGCTAGTACCAGCGAAGCTGTCACAGGCCGCAAAGTAAAGTTTCTATGCCGAATGGAAAAAGCATGATAGTAATGGGGCTTGCAAATGTTTCAAAAAAACCACATAATGCTATATTTTTTTCCATAGAAGGAATACTCACTATTTTTAAGGTTGTTAAATGGAATTTGATATCTCCCTCCCTTATATAAACGTATAAGAATATAAGGGAGGTAATTTTCGTTGGGCGCGATTGAACATTATAGACGCGAGCTTTATAGAATTGCTTGGCGAATGCAGTATCGGGAAAAACGTGATCGCAAACGTGAAGTTTCTATGGAATGCAGTCCTAACCTCTTTCGACCCTCTTTTTCGGATGAATCTGATAACAGAGTGATGTTGCAATCTTATATTAATAAATTTGCGTGTGAAGCAAGCAAAAAAGTCATTTATGAAATTTACATAAACGACAAAACAGAAGCCCAGGTTTCCAGAGAACTTAAAATCAGTCAACAGGCGGTGAACAAATGGAAAAAGAAAGCACTCCGCGAATTATTTCAGATGATGAGTTTATGAAGTTAGTAAAACTTGCCCAAACCCAATCCGATGTAGAGGCCATGAATGCAATTTTTCAGTATTTCGATCAAGATATTAAACGATTAAGCAAACTTTTACGTATGCCAAAAGAGGATGCTATTCAAAGTATGAAAACCCAACTTCTTGAACTAATCATGAAAAAATAAGAAATCCTTTATCGAAAGCTGTTTCTGGAACTCTACCGGAAGCAGCTTATTTAGTTTTTGCTTCGATATTCTTTAGTATAGGCTAAACAGTTCAAAAAGGGGTACCGCCAACCAAATGACATAAAACCCACGCTAAGGACTTGGATGCAATAAAAACCTCGATTTCCTGTACGCTAATGGAAATCGAGGTTTACGTTTCTCAAGGCTTGTTAAATTGTCGCATTCAGATTTCGCTTTCCGCTAGATCACGAAGGTGGTGAGCGGCGAATAAGTATGGAAAGCTTGCTTGACATGAACGTTTATACATGATAACTTCGATGTAAAGTTAACTTTCCAGGTCGAGCAGTCGAGGTGAATATGTGAAAAACAGGCTAGAGGAAATACGCAAACGGCACGGAATCAAGCAGGAAGAACTGGCGGAGGCGCTCAAGGTATCGCGGCAGACGATCGGCTCGCTGGAGAACGGGCGGTACAACCCGTCCATCATCCTGGCCTTCAAAATTGCCCGTTACTTCGGGATGAGCATTGAGGAAATTTTCATTTACGAGGAGGAATCATCGTGAAAAGAAAGACACCAGTTTATATTGCCGCGCTGATCGGGGGCATTTGCTGCATCGTGGCCAGCTTGCTGCTCCGGGATGAGGTGGCGAAGGCCGTCTCCGGGCTGCTGATCGGTTTTGGGGCGGGATTGGTCGGCATGAGCGTGGCTCAGATCTACATGAATCGGTTTGAATCCAAACATCCCGAGTTCGCGAAGCGGACGGAAATCGAACTCAAGGACGAGCGGAACGCGCTGATCCGCTATCGGGCCAAAGCAAAAGCCGGCGACATCACCCATTGGCTCATTATGGGCATCGCTTACTTAACGATCATCATTTCGGCCCCCGTATGGGTCACGCTGGCGGTGGTCGCCGTTTTCCTGACTCATACAGCGATTGGTCTATATTACATGAGTAAATATCAGAAGGAAATGTGATGGCGGCGAAAAGAAAAAGCGATGAAGAGAAACGCCCATAAGTGGAAGTGATGTTCACGATATTCAGTAAGATGCCGAGGCTTTCGGTAGACTGATTCGGGTTTATCAGCATGACCTGTACAGCTTAGCCCGCACTTATCTGAAGCGTGACGAGGATTGCGCAGATGCGATTCAGGAAACAATATTCAAATCGTTCAAGGCCATACACAGTTTAAGGGAACCGGCCTATTTCAAAACATGGCTAAACTAAAAATTTGACTGTCCCAAATGCGTTACGACCACTCCGTATCCAGGACACAGAAGCCGGTAATTCCGTAACGTAGGAAAAACCGGTTTTTTTTCGCCTACAAAATCTCTTAGCGTGGGTTTTATGTCATTTGGTTGGCGGTACCCCAAAAAGCATTTTCTTTGATCAGAAAAAAATTCATTGTGCGGTTGTGTATTTACACTCCCCGACTCCTATATAAGTGTAGGGATAAATCGGACGAAGTACATGAATCTCAAAAGTTTATGTCTTCGCAGGTTGGTTGTAATTTACAGCCTTAAATCACCTACATAAGTGAAGGAGAATTGAAGACTGATATCAAATAAATGTGGAGCCATTTAGATGTCAGCGACTCCATCAATTTCTCACAAAAAATCAGGAGGTTGATATATTATGGCAAGATCACGGGAATATGCAGCAACAGTGACGGTTAGTCGAAATGAATTAGTAAAAATGTCAATTGCACAGGACGAGGTAATTAGAAATGGGGGCTTTGACAGCGGTCGTACTGATGTAGCAGCATTGATTGCTGGTTTATCGGGAATTGGAGCTACCATTTTGGGGTTAATGTTCATTGCTAGCACTCCAGTAGGGATTGCAACAGGGATTGCCTCGCTTGCATCCTCCCTGCTTGGTGCAGGAACGGGCTCGAGAGTTAACGATTATCTTCAAGACGGTGTTAACGGTATGAATCGCATTGTTAATACTATTATTGATAATGATCTACAATATGATCTTTATCAAATAAAATTTCCATTTCTGGAATACACCTTGCAAGACGACACGGTCATCCGCTTTATTACTGGTAACGGTGTTATACTCAAAGCACATTCCGAAAATGGATGGGAAGTCTTCTAAAATGTGAAATGTGAAATTTGCATAACAAGAAGGTCAGCTCCTTGGAGCTGACCTTCTTGTTATGCAAATTTACTTAACGAAAAGCGTATCCATAGAAGTTTTAAATGAATTATAATCAAATCCATCTGTTATCTTGTACGTTTGATATAAACTTTTTCTTCGCCCACCAGAACCAGAAATAGAAATAAACTTACTATTTAAAATTTCTATACTATAATCCGCTGGAACATCTTGGTCAGTCTTCGGATGGATAATAACATTATAAATATAAGCAACCTTAATGTTGTTGTCTATTTTACTGACTTTTTTAAGTTTAACATTGGAGAATTGGTCCAATATTGCTTGAACTCGCTCCTTATCCTTCAAAATTACATCCATGTCTAGATCGGTTGACGGAGTTAACTCGGAGGGTCTTCTGGATATCTGTAAATAAACTTTGTCGACATTTTCTTGATTTAGCACAACTTCTTGCATAGACGTATTCAAATTCAGAAAATAATAAGTACCATAAACACCCCATGCTAGTACGAAAACAATAGCAACAGCAATATTAATAGTTCGATACTTCATCAATTCACTCCCCTATTTTTTTGTATGATCTCTTTAAAAATATAACCGCTGTAAATGAGAAAATGAGTTTCTCCGATTAGAAAAAGTAACTTATGCATCCATGTTTCTTGTGACATAATCAAGAATAGGATAATTCCGACTGAGATCAAAACCATAATAACTTCTACAACCGTGTCAGTTACAATACTGGTCCTATGCTTGTTTTGGTATTTTTCGTACAACGTCCGACTGATCAAACGGATGGCGTATATACCCATCAACCAATCATAAATATAATGAGGTGGATTGTTATATACAATTCGCACTGTTAGGGTAGCCAAGAAAATTATCAAAATAAGAAAAATTGGATTCTTCAGCTTCTTCAGCATCGTTTTCTCCCCTCACTGTATTTACAATTATTATACAGTATCGTTTTGGAAATTTCATAAAATAACATACTTCACAAAGGAATACAATTTTTCCTTGGGGAAGCTCATTTTTAGGGGTAGTACCAGCGAAGCTGTCACACCCCGCAAAGTAAACCAGTGATAAGTTCTGGTTTTTGTTGGTATCGGAATGCACTGGTTATTCTGGTTCAACATGGTTTCCAAGGCTCAATTTGAACCACATAGCTGTCATGAAGTGCAAACATGTGGAAATTGATGGCAACTAATTTGCGGATGGTGTCACGTTCGCTGGTACTGCCCTTAATTGACTGAATCATACAGACGTTTACGTATACGTATACATAAACATTTATATACTATGTTTTCCTACGTAAACGTAAATGTTTACGTATGTATTTAAAAGACCAATAAAACAGGGTTTTGGTTACTATGTAATTAGTCTTAGATAAATGTTATAATTAGGAAGCATTGAGAAAGGAGGGGCAAGAATGCAGGAGTTTATTATAATCGTGCTGGTCACTAGCTTTCTTTATCCTATGAAAAATTTGATTGGCCTTTTAACACGTTTAGCCTTGTTCGGAATGATGGCCTACACTCTGTTTTCAGGCTCGATTCCAAATTGGGGAGATAAATTTTTTGCATTAGCTCTATTGTCCTTGCCTATTTTCATAAACATGTTGGTTGAATTTCTGAAATTGAAGATATTGAAGGCATAAACCGTCCTGTCAACTGGGCGGTTTTTTTTCAGTATATAACAATAGTTATGTTCCGAAAAGTTATGAAATAAGCTTGATTTTCAGCACATAACTATGCTAAAATGAATGTATAAACTAAGAACATAACTATTTGGAACTTGGAGGTTTATCTTATGAGCCAAATTTCTACAAATGATTTGAAAGATGTTTTGAGAAGAGCGACCCAATCGGCGCGTCAAGAAGCCAAGAAAAACGGTGTTCCTGCTGTTTATGAAGAAAACGGAATGATGATTAAAGAATATCCAGATGGTAAAAAAACACGGATCGTTTTTACGGAAGAAGGAAAACGAGAAGTTGAGTACAATGTTTAGACCTATTATGACAGTATTTGCCGGGACAAATGGAGCCGGGAAAAGCACGCTAACTAAGCAACTGGTTGACCGGATCGGTGAAGTCATCGACCCGGATGCCATTGCTAAAAGAATTAATCCTGAAAACCCTGAATCCGTCTCGCCCACAGCAGGGAGAGAGACTATAAAGCGTGTTCAGGAGTGTATTAAGCAAGGTATAAGTTTTTCCATTGAAACGACCCTTGCTGGCAAGAATGCTATACGTCAAATGGAACAAGCCAAGGCAGCGGGCTTTGAAGTAAATCTGTACTATGTTGGCCTCAAAAGCGTTGAGTACCATATAAGCCGTGTTGAAATGAGGGTGGCCCAAGGAGGACACCATATACCGGAAGAAGATATTAGGCGGCGCTATGATCGTTCATTGAACAATTTGCCAATAGCTTCGGGGATCGCTGATTGGTCTTTTGTTTTCGACAACACATCCGAGTTCACGCAGCTGCTCGAAGTCGATAAAGGAAGGGTTCGCTATTTGGTTCAAAATCTGCCTGAATGGGCGGAACGTGTGTTTAAAGGCGAAAGAACAACGTTATCTGAAAAGTTGGAACAAATTAAACCTTTAATGGATAAGAAGGAATTAAAAAAAGACCGAAAAGGGGATTTTGAAAGGTAAATAGTTGGCCCTTTACGGTTTTTATATGACCCTAAAATTTACATAATTGACCCATAAGGAGGCTTGCCAATGCCGAGGACAACATCGGGGGATACACGCCCAAGGGTGGATTGCAGCAAGGGGGTTAAAACAGAATTACGTATTGTACGTGATACTTTGAAATGTGACAGTGATTCAGAAACTATTGCGTATCTGCTTGCCCTTTATAAAGATGCTTATGACAAAATAACGCTGGTGAAGGACAAGCAGTACCGAGAAAAAGCTAATGAAATTGATCGGCAGCAGTCATTTTGAGCTTTGTGTACAAAAATGATTCCTGGTGAGCTGGTCCAGTGCTTATTATGTGTACAAAATATTTGGACCCAGCGAGATCTGAAGGAATATCTTGAGTACAGTTTTTTTATTGTTCTGCGAAGAAATACGTTATTTGAGAAAGGAGTGTATACATGTCCCGCGCGACGGTTCAAGTTCCTAATGAGCTTAAAGGAAAACTGACAACTTTACAGTCTGAATTTAAAACGAAAACACAGTACGAAGTCATTGAGAAGTTGATTCAGAGTCATACGGATTTTCAAAAGTATAAACAGGAACAGAAGCAGGAGAAGCTTCGCATTGAAAAGATGGTTTTGGAAATCGGAGAGGAATACAAGATAAAGTTTGCAGAATTCAAAGATGATCTTGGCCTTGAAAAGAACTCTTCCGTCCTTGAATTTCTGTTCCATCACTACGAGAATTCTCCAAAACTTGATAAGTCCACATTTGCCTTATATCGTTCATTAAGCTGAATATGGGAAGGATAGGGGGGAATTAAGTTGGAAAGATATATTTTAGAAATTACTGAAGTGGAACGGAGAGGGCTGTTAAACGCCTTATCTGAAAGACAGAATGCAATGAAAGAAATGCTTTATCCAGAATGTCCTGACGAAGAAACGGACACAGATTTAGAGTTGTTACTTGTATTGATGACGGAATTAGAATTAGCAGAAGAATTGGAGCGGAAGCTGAAACTATTGTAACTGATCGGTGTAATACACACGCTACAAAATGAAATGAATAGGAGTGTGAACGTGTTTTGAAGACATATGCGGAGATTATGACAGAAGAAGTTGAAGAATGGATCGGACGTTCTCTTACAGATTCGGAAAAAGGAACTGTTGAGTGGTTATCAGGATGGGAGAGTGAGACGAGAAAAAATGTAATGGTAATGCTTCGTGATGCTTTCAGAAACGGAAGTAGGCAGTAAATGAAGGTTTATACGACATATTGTGGTTCTACTCTCAAGCAGCTGATGGGGTGTGAAAAGGTATGAGTAATGAACTTCAAGATTTCGAACGCTGGTTGATAGAAAATGGACTTTCGGAGAATTCTATTGATCGGTATATGGTTGTCGCTAGGAGCTTTATAGAATGGCACAATAAGCTGATGAAGAATAGTGACTTTGATCCTTTAAATGTATCGGGCCGTGATTTAAACGACTGGAAAAAGTATTTATTGGAAGAGGCTACTTATCAGCGTGGGAACCAAGAGCCAAAAAGATATTCGATCAGCTCAGTAAATAATTATTTGAAATCGATCCGAACTTTTTTTCAGTATTTTTGCGATGAGGGCATCATTAAAAACAATCCTGCCTTGAAGGTGAAAACGCAAAAAATAGCTGCTGATTTTGACCAAGACCCAAGATGGTTAGAACGTTCAGAACGAAATAAGCTGCTACGAATTGTTGATGACGAGAATTCAGCAGTAAAGAACCGTTGGAAATTTACACGTAATCGCGCCATTGTTTATGTGCAGCTTTATGCAGGGCTACGGGTAAGTGAAGTTGTAGACTTGGAACCGGAAGACATATCTTTTGAAACGGGTTACTTGTTCGTGCGTGATGGTAAAGGTGGCAAGGCCAGACGTATTGAAATTAATAAGGATTTACGAAAGGCGTTAGCTGAATGGTTAGCGGAGCGCGGTGATCCAGACACCAAAAAGTTGTTTACATCGTCCCGTGGGGGTAAAAAGCTCTCTAAACGTGGGATTGAGTATTTGTACGACACATTAAGCGAGAAGACAGGTATAGATGATCTTACCACTCATGTACCCCGGCATACATTGGGTCACGATCTTATTGAGACTGGTTATTCTCTCCAAAGAGTGGCTGACATTCTAGGCCACACAAATATAAATTATACCCGGGTCTATACAAAGTCGAGCAGCCAAGAACGCAGGGAGGCGTTAGAAAGCCTCTCGTCAATTCGATGAAAGGAGCATGCCGATGGAATCAGGGAATGCCAAAGCTATAGCTACAGCTTATCAAATTGCAACTCTCACTTACCCAAGTTACGAGGTATTCGAATTGCTCAACCCCCTACCTTTCGAGCGTGTTTTAGAATTGTTGTTAATTATGAGACAGTCACCGCGCCCGGTTAAATCTCCAGTTAATTTTCTGAGAAGGGCAATTCAGGAGGGTTGGAGTCCAGAGACGATGCCTGAAAAAGTTGATCGGCACATGGAGTATTTAGAAGAGAACCATTATGTTCGTCGTGGCTTGACACTAGATCAGGCTAGAGAAAAAGTTCAGAGAAATCGACAGCAATAGTGGTGTTAGGAGGTTAAGCCGTGGAAAAAGGAGAAGCGTTTTGGATTTATATCATCGAATGCCAAGACGGAAGTTTTTATGTCGGCATGACCGAAAGTATTGTAAATCGTCTTAGCAGTCACTTAATGGGCAAAGGTTCTTTACACGTAAAACATAGAAAATGGCGTAGGTTGCTACAATGCTGGATTTTGTTTGAGGATCGAACCAATGTAGCGAGAGTAGAAAAATATATAAAGACACTCACAAAAACAATCAAAGAAGAGATCGTAGCAAGTCCGGAACTCTTACAACAACGAATCACAAACAACCTGAAATGGCCCATAAAAATGCGAGTGGTTGAAAATTTTTTAGTGGGGCGAAAGGTCGTTGAAAGTCACCCTGATTTAGCACCGTATTTCGAGCAGGTTAACTAAAGCCGTCACCGAATAGCGGCCGGAACGGAGTGAAGGACCCGAAGGGTTGAACGTGAGCTGCTGCAACTCACGACGCTACAGTCTACAGCTTTATTTTCTCAGTAGTTGCCCGTGATGACCTCGAAAATGATTTTGTTATTCTAAAGTCCTCCATGTTGGAGGGCTTTTTTGTGTGTAGTAGTTATTATTCATCATCTGGCAGGGCGAATTGTACTACGAGTTATTCGCTTATTATAGTGCTAGAGGCTTCTTTTTACGGGTTTTCTTTATTCCTAATGATGGGAATGATAAACTGAATGGAGAGAGGTGAAACAGGATGTTTTGGGGTAGCAAGCATTGGAAGTGTGGCCACACTTCCAAGAAAATTGCTTGTTAGGGTTTCACCCTAAGACCCGAAAATTCATTTAGGGCTGCGCCCTAATACCCCCGAACGGAAGGTGAAGATTTGGCAAAAAAAAGAATCAGAGATAAAGAAGTTAAGTTTTTCGTTACTGCTGCTGAACTTGAACTGATTGATAAAAAGGCAGAAGTTGCTGAATTGGACCGGAGTAAATATTGTCGCCAGATGACGCTTGATGGCCTGATCATTAAACAGGATTTCAAGCAAGTGGATGACCTAGTTTATGTAGTGAATAAGATAGGAAATAACATTAACCAAATTGCCCGGAGAGCTAATGAAGTGGAGTATGTTAGCTTGGATGATATTAAATATTTGAAAAAACAGCTTGAAGGCATATATAGCCAGATTGAACGATTTTACGATGGAGGGTGATTCAATTGCCGTATGTAAAACAAATTACAATACGTTCGACGTTGAATCGTTCTCTAAAGTATATCGTTAATGATAAGAAAACAGATTACGGTTGTTTTGTTACTGGCGTGAATTGTGCCACAAGTGACAAGCTGGCCTATAAACAAATGCTTGCCAATAAAAAAAGATTCAAGAAAGAGAGTGGGACACTAGGCTTCCACTTCATTCAATCGTTCAAAGAAAATGAAATAAGCGATCCTTACAAAGCTCATGAAATTGGTTTGAAGTGGGCCGACAAAATGTTCGGGGATAAGTACCAGTTTATTATTAGCACTCATTTGGACAAAGGTCATGTCCATAATCATGTCATCATAAATTCGGTTTCATTAGAAGGGAAGAAATTTAACGCTTGCAAAAAAAGTTTGCAGGAGGCACGCGACTTTTCCGATGAAATTTCGAAAGAATATGATCTGAATATTATTCCTTACAACAAAGAATCTGTTCCTAAGTCTTATAAAGAATGGAACGAGGAAAAGCGCGGCAACTCATGGAAGGCTCATATAAAAAGTGATATCGACACCGTACTGGATTCATCCAAATCTTTTGAGGATTTTGTGTCGAAGATGCAGCAGCTAGGGTACACGATGAAACAAGGCCATGTCAAATACATGACGTTTAAAGCTCCCGGTATGGAAAGATCAGTTCGGGGGAAAACGTTAGGGCCTAATTATACCGAAGACCGGATAAAAGAACGGATTCAGTTGAAACAATTCAATTTTGTCGAATCCAAACGCAAGTATAGATACCGTTTCAAAACTAAAACAAGCCGTAGCCATCTAATTGATGTAGCCAGAAGCTACCGTTATAAACGCGGATCATTAGCTGTTAATCTTATGCTCTCCATAGCGCTTATTCGTGCTATTGCCAGCCGCAACGCAGCGGAATCCAAAAGAAGAAATACAAGAAGGGACTTTTCTGGTGAAATAGAGATAGCTAAACTGTCTAACCAACTCCAATATATTACGGAACATAATTTAAAAAGTAAGGCTGACTTAAAACTAGCTACTCAGAAAATCGAATTACAAATGCAGCAGGTTAATGCTGTCATGGTAGAAGCAAGCGAAATGGTTCATAAAATTGGTCTTGTTAATCAGACGATTGAGACATACAACAAATACAAACCAATCTTTGAGGAATACCAGGCTGCAACCATTAAGAAAATGATTATAAAGAAAAAATACGGCCCTGAATTGGATACCTTTGAGAAGGCGTTCAATCAATTGAAAAAGCTAGGCATACAGGAGAAGGATTTCTCCTCTTACGTCCAACGTGAGGCATCATATGAATTGAAAATCAAACAACTGACTGATCGGCTCAATGCATCCAGAATGGAACTGTACAAAATCAAAGATATTGAAGCTACTCTGGATCGTAGAGATCGAGGTTATATAGTAGGTAAGAAGCATATTAAAAAGAACGAGAGAGGTAAAATTCATTAGGATATGGAGAGTGAGCAACATGATAAAACATATCATTTTTGATTTTGACGGTACGTTGGTAAAATCCAGAACTCTTGCCGTTGATTTATTTAATGAGCTTTCAGATAAATACGGATATACAAAGATGGAATACGACGAAGTTGAAGAAATGTCCAAGCTGTCTATTATGGAAAGAGTTCGAAAATTGAACGTACCGATTTTGAAATTCCCCATGCTTGTTAAAGAGATGAAGCAATTATATAAAAGTTACATTATCGAATTGGATTTAGTTGATGGTATTAGTGAATTGTTGTACGGCCTAAAAAGCAAGGGTTATCAGTTAGGGATACTTTCATCTAACACAGAGGAAAACATTAATTATTTTTTGAAGACGAATGACATCCAAGTGTTTGATTATGTCTATGTTGCTAGTAACCTCTTCGGGAAAGATAAAGCCATAAAAAAACTAATCAATCATTACCAGTTACCTAAAGAACAGGTTTTGTATATTGGCGACGAGCTGCGTGATGTGGAGGCATGTAATAAAATCAATATTCCGTTTGTTGGCGTGACTTGGGGATTTGATTCAGAAGAATTATTGTCTAAGGGTAACTCCAAAATTATAATACACGATCCTTACGAAGTTTATGGGGTCGTCAGAGGATAATGTTATATGGAGTTTATTTTTGTACTGCTCCTTATACCAGCTGCAATTATTTATTTTAGAAACCCTAAAGATGAAGCCACTAGATGGCTTACCTTTTTCATGGCCAGTTCTGCAAGTGGCTCATTTTCTCGAATGTTGCGATTGTACGTACTTCCTGATTTAGACCCGGAGAGCTTCTGGACATTGGTTGTTCATGGCGTAAGGTTTGGCTTCTACTTCCTTTCTCATCACGTTTTCCATTATGGACTGCTGATGTATGCGATCATTTATTCGCTAGGAGCTTCTTTCAAATATAAAAAAACACTAACTCTTTTTTTACTTGCCCCTCTGATCTACAGCATTTTGTTGACTCCATGGCATGATTATTCTAAACAACTTGAAACGATTTCTTATTTTTATTGGACAACGGCCTATGATTTATTCGCGGCCTGTTTAATCATTTATGCTTATCGAAAAGAAACAAATATAATCATAAAAAAAAGCCGGCATCATAATGCTCTTATTTTCATACCCACCATTTTTGCGATTGTCCTTTTTGTGAATATAAGAAACACCTTTATGCCATCTTCATTGGTGAATAGAACAATAATTGTATTTACGCTCTATTCGTTCATTGTTTTTGTTGTTCTTGCTATACGGAACGGAGTTTTAGGCGTGAAAATCCAAATCAATAATCATGTATTGCACAGCACGGCAAGAGCGACAGCCAACAGTACAGATATTATCAACCATACGATAAAA